>CAWBJU010000035.1:0-26551 GCA_963789185.1 uncultured Acidobacteriota bacterium | reverse complement strand
TATACTAACGAACTTGCAATCACTCCCCTGAACTCAACTGATAGGAATTTAATTATGCGCGTCCTGACTATTCGCAGCCTCGTGCTGCTTGCTGTTATCGCGATGATCGTTTCGATGGTCGTCGTTAAAACCGGCCAAATTTCCAACGCAATGAACCCTAAAACCGAACTTTCAACCAACGAAAACCCGTTGCTGATGAAGTGGGAAGGGCCGCATGGTGGCGTGCCGCCGTTTGACCGGGTCCAGATTCCGCTCTTCAAACCAGCGCTCGAGACAGCCATGGCGGAACAGCTCGCGGAGACCGACGCCATCGCCAAAAACACCGCTGCGCCCGATTTCGAAAACACCATCGCAGCGCTCGAACGCAGCGGCAAAACACTCGATCGAGTGACAACGGTGTACGGAGTTTGGGGCGCGACGATGGCCAGTCCTGAATACCAGGCCGTGCAACGTGAAATGGCGCCGCGCCTCGCTGCTTTCAACGATCAGATCACGCAAAACGAACTGCTCTTCAAACGCATCGAGGCCGTCTACAACTCGCCCGCAAAAGCGAAACTAACGCCCGAGCAACAGCGTCTCACCTGGCTTTACTACACAAACTTCGTGCGCGCCGGCGCTCGTCTGTCACCCGAAGCCAAGAAGCGACTATCGCAGATCAATCAGCAGCTCGCCGGACTCTTCACGAAGTTCAGCCAGAACGTGCTTGCCGAGGAAACGGATCAGTTCATCGTGCTGAAAAGCGAAGACGAGCTCGCCGGACTACCGCAGTCGCTGCGCGACGCAGCCAAGACCGCAGCCGAAGCGAAGAAACAACCCGGCGGGTGGGTAATCGTCAACACTCGCTCGTCGATCGATCCATTCCTGACCTACTCCGATCGTCGCGACTTGCGTGAAAAAGCGTGGCGCATGTTCGTGAACCGCGGCGACAACGGTGGCGAGCACGACAACAACGCGATCATCACCGAGATCCTGCAACTGCGCGCTGAACGCGCCAAGTTGCTTGGTTACAAAACGCACGCTCACTGGCGTCTCGAAAACTCGATGGCCAAGACTCCCGACCGCGCCCTCGAATTGATGGAAGCCGTGTGGAAGCCGTCGGTCACGCGCGTGCATGAGGAAGTGGCCGACATGCAGGCACTCGCGGACAAGGAAGGCGCAAAAATCAAGATCGAACCGTGGGATTATCGCTACTACATGGAGAAGGTCCGCAAGGCGAAATACGATCTCGATCAAAACGAAGTCAAACCGTATCTCCAGCTCGAGAAGTTGCGCGAAGGAATCTTCTGGGTTTCCGGCGAACTCTTCAACTTCAACTTCACGCCAGTAACCAACGTCCCGGTGGCCCATCCCGACATTCGCGTCTGGGAAGTCACTGACAAGACCAGCAAGAAGCATATCGGTCTATGGTATTTCGATCCTTATGCTCGCGCCGGCAAGCGGTCGGGCGCGTGGATGAATGCGTACCGCTCGCAGGAACGCATAAACGGTGAAATCACGACGATCGTTTCCAACAACTCAAACTTCGTGAAAGGCAAGCCCGGCGAGCCGGTGCTGATCTCTTGGGATGACGCGCTTACGATGTTCCATGAATTCGGCCACGCATTGCACGGTCTGAGTTCAAACGTCACGTATCCCTCGGTGGCCGGCACCGCCGTTCCGCGCGACTACGTCGAGTTTCCGTCGCAGCTTTTGGAACACTGGCTGCCGACGCCCGAAGTGTTGCAGCGGTTCGCTCTTCACTATCAAACCGGCAAACCGATCCCGCAGGAACTCGTCGATAAGATCACGCGCTCGGCGACGTTCAACCAGGGATTCGCGACAGTCGAGTATCTTTCGGCGGCCCTCGTCGACATGAAGTTGCACCTCGCGGGCGATCAGAAGATCGACGCGGACGCATTCGAACGCGAGACCCTCACGCAACTCGGCATGCCGAAAGAGATCGTGATGCGACATCGCACGCCGCAGTTTCTGCACGTCTTTTCGAGCGACGGTTATTCCGCCGGTTACTACAGCTATCTCTGGTCAGACGTGCTGACCGCTGATGCGTTCGGCGCCTTCGTCGAAGGCAAAGGTCCGTACGACAAAACGGTAGCTGAACGGCTGCGGAAGAACGTTTTCTCGGTAGGCAATACGGTCGATCCAGCGGACGCTTATCGCGCCTTCCGCGGACGCGACCCGAAGATCGACGCGCTAATGAAGAAACGCGGATTCACTGCGAAGTCGTAGCTTGTAGAAACTGGGCAGTATCCGTGTACTGCTGGAACTTCACGACCTTGCCGTCACGAAGTTTAAATACATGAGCAAACTGGGCGCGCACCTCACGTCCAGTTTGCTTGTATTTTCCGGCGTAAATTCCACGGCCAACAACTGTGTCGCCCGCGTCTAAAACCTCTTCGGGGGTGACGGTAAACCATTCCCATTCCTGCATGATCCGCCCGAAGACGCCCGCAAGCACCGACTGTGGTCCAATATACGGGTTTTTATCAGCGTAGATAAAATTTTCCGCTTCCCACCATTCGACTTCCGGATCGAGTGCGCCGATGATGTAAGGCACATCTCCCTTTCCAAAGGCTGCGTACATTCCCTCAATCTTTTGCTTGTTTTCGGCTGACATGTTTCTCTCCTGCGAGAACCTGGGCTGAGATGGCGGCCCAGTATAACTGAACCAGGGCGTTGACAACTCACAAACGGAGGAGTAGTTTGCTCGAACAACGATGGCTAGCTCCAGCATACAACACGGATTGCATCGCAGCGGTTCAGCGTGCGTGTGTTGTTGTTGTCGTGAAGGTCGACCACCGAGCGGGCCCATTGTGTGACGTAAACTAAAAAAATCCTACACATGGCAAGAAGGCCGCTCGAAGTGAGCGGCCTTTTTGTTTGTGCGTCTCTTTCTCAACAGGACAGCGGGGGAACAACATGACCACCAAACCAAAACCGATAGGTATCTATTACGAGCATCCAGACTGGTTTCGCCTGCTATTCGCCGAGTTGGACCAGCGGAATGCACCTTACGTCCGCATTCTCGCGGACAAACATCAATACGATCCAGCCGAAACTAACCACGGATTCTCGCTAATTTTTAACCGCATGAGCCCTTCTGCTTACTTGCGCGATCACGGTCAGGGAATCTTCTACACGCTGAACTACCTCGAACACCTCGAGCGACTCGGAGTCCCCGTGATCAACGGCCGAAAAGCTTTCACGATCGAGACTTCGAAAGCGCTCCAGCTCTCGTTGCTCAACTCATTGGGCCTTCCCTATCCACGCGCGCGCGTCATCAATCATCCATCACAAGCAGAAACGGCGGCACGCGATCTCCGTTTTCCGATCGCCGTCAAGGCAAACGTCGGCGGCAGCGGTGCAGGCATCACGCGCTACGAGTCGCACGACGCCCTCGCGCGAGCGGTGCGGTCGGGAACCATCGACCTCGGGATCGATCGCACCGCACTGGTGCAGGAGTTCGTCCCGGCGCGAGGCGGCCACATTACACGGGTTGAAACGATTGCCGGAAAGTTTCTTTACGCGATCAAGGTTTTCACGTCCGGCGAGAGTTTCAATCTCTGTCCAGCCGATATCTGCCAAACAACGGACGGTGTTGAACTCGCGCGCACCACGTGTCCCCTCGATGCGCCGCGCACCGGTTTGCAAGTTGAGGGCTATGTCCCGCCACGGGAAGTGATCGAGGCGGTCGAAACCATCGTTCAGGCGGCTGAGATCGATGTCGGCGGAGTTGAGTACATCGTCGACGACCGCGACGGCTCGCTGTTGTATTACGACATCAATGCGCTCTCAAACTTCGTCGCTGACGCACCGCGTGTAATCGGTTTCGATCCTCATTCCCGACTGGTGGACTTTCTTGAAAAGGAGGCATTCCAATGCGATACGGCTATTGGTTACCGGTTTTCGGCGGTTGGCTAAGGAACGTCGACGATGAACGGATGGAAGCGACCTGGGCCTACAACAGCCGCCTCGCTCGCCGCAGTGAGGAGATCGGTTACGACCTGACACTGATCGCCGAGTTGAACCTGAATGACATCAAGGGAGTCGAGGCGCCTTCGCTGGACGCGTGGTCTACGGCGGCCGCACTTGCAGCGGTCACCAAAAGTCTGGAGTTGATGGTGGCAGTACGACCGACGTTTCATCAACCGGCCCTGCTGGCAAAACAAGCGGCAAACATCGATCACATCGCGGGCAAGGGACGGCTTTCGCTCAACGTGGTGTCTTCGTGGTGGGCCGACGAGGCGAAGAAATACGGCGTCGAGTTTGAGCAGCATAACGATCGGTACGCGCGCACGACGGAGTGGTTGGAAATAGTCGACCGGCTCTGGCGCGAGGACCACTTTTCGTTTTCCGGTACACACTATGCGATTGATGACGCGGTGTTGCAGCCAAAACCGTTGACACGTCCGCGGCCAGTAATCTATGCAGGCGGTGAATCGGAAGCGGCAAAAGCGATGATCTCGCGCTGGTGCGACGCTTACGTCATGCATGGAGACGAGCCCTCGCGTGTGCGCCAAAAAATCGCCGACATGTCGGCGCGACGAGAACGAGTCGGCCTGCCGCCAATGACTTACGGCGTCGCCGCTTATGCGATTGTTCGCGACAATGAAGTCGAAGCGCGCAAAGAACTGGAGCGAATCACAAATGTGAAACAATCCGCGGCGGGCTATGAGAACTACCAGCAGTGGCTTGCGGGAACGAGGCTCGAGCAGCGGGTTTCACTGGAGGACTACTCGGTATCAAACCGCGGATTGCGCTCGGGTTTGATAGGCACACCGGAACAGGTGGCGACGCGAGTAGCCGAGTTTGAAGCCGCGGGAGTCGACTTGTTGCTGTTGCAGTGCAGCCCGCAGATGGAGGAGATGGAACGCTTCGCCGAAACTGTGATCAAGCAAAAACCGCTGGCGACTCTTGCGGTGGCATCTCACGTTTTTTCTTAAGGGACCCAAAGACGATTAGGCTTGGGGTTCTTCGCAAAGACTCATGGTGAGTTGATCGCAGATTTGCAAGAAAACTATGTATTGACACGAGGCGGGCCGTGCGGGAATTATCGGTACGGAAGCCTTCGAGTTCGAGCCCATGTAACTTAGGAGGGTCCGATGAGGATCATAAGAATTTCACTCGTTCTTGCAACTCTGCTTTTCGTCGCCCAGCCTGCGCTGGCGCAGTTCAATCAATCAAACCGGCTTACCGACCTGTCCGATCGGCTCTCGCGCGAGGCGGACTCGTTTGCGGATACCACTTACAACGCGTATTCGAATTCGTTTCGCGGCGGTCGAAACGAGATCGAAGCGGTGATGCTGTCACAACAGTTCGCAGGCGCGTCGCGGATCTTTTATCGCATGGTCGTCGATCGTCGCCGCAATCCGGACTTGCGCGAAGCGTTCGGTTTTCTGCAGGAGTTGGCGCGTTCAGTCGAACGCAACAACCAGCAACGAACCGCGTGGTTTAACGTGCAACGGACGTTGACCGATCTGGGACGCGAGCTCAATCTCGATTCGTCCGATGGTGGCGGTGGCGGACAGGGACCGGGTGGCGGACGCGGGGGGAGCATGACCTGGAGGGGTCGTGTTGACGACGACGTGCGCATCGCGATTCGCGGCGGCCAAGCGGATGTCGAGACGATTGGCGGAACAGCTTACAACGACTCGCAGCCCAACTTCTCCGGTTCGCTGCCATCTCGACGCGTCACAGTGCGGTTAAACGTCAGGAGAGGACGCGGGCAGGTTTACATCGAAGAACAGCCTACGCGCGAGAACAATTTCACTGCTGTGATAAGGATCAAGGATCCGCGCGGTGGAGCGTCCGATTACGAGTTTGAGCTGAGCTGGTAGTCGGGATTACTCGATAATTATTTCGTCAGCGAATATCCACGCGTCGCCGCCGTGGCCGGGATGCCATGCCGGAATCTTGCCGAAGTTCACGGCCGTAATGCGCAAGTAACGCGCCTCCTGGCGCGTTATGTTTTTGACGAAGTCTTTCGCGAGGATGCCGACATTAAAATCTGGATTGCTGCCATCAGGAACATCATTCGGGATGCTTAAGACGGGGACGAAATTCTGCCCGTCGAGCGAAAGCTCAAAGCTGACCGTGCGCGGCATCCAGATCCATGAACCGGCATCCTGCAAGAACCCTACGCCGAGTTTTGAGATCATCTGCGGCTTTCCGAGATCGACAACCGCGACGAGATCCTTGCCCCAGTAGCCTTGCCATGCTCCGCTGGTCCAATTCGTAGTGCCGCGAATGCCGTCGATCAATGCAGCGTCACCGCCGCCTGTGTATTGGTGGCTGTACTTTGCATGTAGAGTGAGTTTCCAGTCGTGCGGGATCTTATGAAACTTCGCCGTCGCAGCAACGCTCTGTTGCGTGACCCTAATCGCGATTGCCTTTACCATCGACGTTTTATCAATCACGAATGGCTTCGTAAAGCGACGTGACTTCGGGGACGGCGCCGAGCCGTCAGTTGTGTAATAAATTCTGTCCGCCGGGCCGACTGATTGAATATCTATCGTGAGTTTGTCTTTGAAAGTCTGACTGGCGCTCTTGATTACCGGCACTGGAACGATCGATGGATATATCATCCGTGATACAGGTTCGTTACCTTGTCCAGTACCCCATCGCATATCCGGCTGTGATCCCATTTCAAAGATCAATTCACCACCTGCCAACAGATCCGCGTGATCGAGATACGATTTTCGATACGGCTGTCCGTTGAGCTTCGCGGATTGAATATAAATATTTTGAGCGGACACGTTCTGCGCTCGAACAGTAAATGATTTTCCGTTCTCAAGCTTGAATTCGACCTCAGGAAACAACGGCGTTCCAATCGCGTAGGTCGTCGAACCCGGTGTCACCGGATAAAAGCCAGCCGCACTCAAAACGTACCACGCTGACATCTGTCCGCAGTTTTCGTTGCCAATCAACCCGTCAGGAGTAGGCTTGTAGAACTGGTCCATGATCTGGCGAACGCGAAACTGCGTTTTCCACGGCTGTCCGGCGTAATTGTAAAGATAGGCCATGTGATGACTCGGCTCGTTTCCGTGTGCGTACTGGCCAATCAAGCCAGTAATGTCCGCCTGTTCGCGACCGATAGTCCGACTCTCTGCTTCGAACATTTGGTCCAGCTTGCGCGCAAACTTTTCCCGGCCGCCCATCAGTTTCATCAAGCCGGTAACGTCGTGGGGAACGAAGAAGGTGTACTGCCAGGCATTCGCTTCGGTGAAATGGAACGTCACCTCGCGTGGATCGAATGGCTCGGTCCAACCGCCATTCGTGCGTGGACGCATGAAGCCCGTCTGCGGATCGAAAACATTCTTATAACTCTGGGCGCGGAATGAATAGTAAAGGGAGTCTCCCAGCTCTCCGACGAGGTTAGCGACTTGCGCGATGCACCAGTCGTCATAGGCGTATTCGAGTACTTTTGAGACCGACTCCCGTTCGTCTTCAGTGCTGATGAAACCGTTATCGATGTACGGGCCGAGACCGTAGTGACGCAGTTCGGCGCTGTGGTCCATCGCCGCAAGGGCCTTCTTCAAATCAAATCCGCCAATACCCTTTACAGCAGCGTCGGCGATGACGGACACGGCGTGGTAACCGATCATCGTGTCGGTTTCGTTCGCAGCCAGTTCCCAAACGGGCAGACGCCCGCCTTGTTCGTACTGCACGAGAAAAGTTTTGATGAAATCACGCGTGCGTTTTGTGTCGATGATTGTGTAAAGCGGATGGGCCGCACGAAACGTGTCCCACAATGAAAAGACTGTGTAGTTTGTGAAGTCGGTGGCTTTGTGGATCTTGAAATCGCGTCCGCGATACTGGCCGTCAACGTCCATGAAGATGTTGGGCGCGGTCATCGCATGGTAGAGGCCGGTGTAGAAGTTTGTGAGCTCGGCGTCGGTGCCACCGGTTACCGTGATCTTGCTGAGCTCGCGATTCCATGCGGCTTCGGCGTTGGCTTTGACCTTGTCGAAATCCCAGTGATTGAGTTCGGCGCGAAGATTACGCAGCGCGCCATCGGTGCTCACGGCGGAGATCCCCACGCGTACGAGAATCGGCTTACGGTTGCGCGCGTCAAATCGGAAGAAAGTTTTGAGGTTATCGGATTCGTGCGAAATCAGCGGCTCAGAAAACTCGATCGCAAAATAAACGATCTGATCTCGCGCCCACGCTTGTGACCGTCTCCATCCCAGCACAGTCTTGCCTTCAATCTTCAATCCTGAGTCGAGGACTTTGTCGCGGTGCGCGAGGTCGAGAACGATGTTCGCTTCGTTCGTCGCGGGAAAAGTGTAGCGATGCATTCCGGCGCGCGCAGTTACCGTGAGTTCGACGAAGATGTTGTCGTCGTCCAACCGTACCGAGTAGAAACCCGGCGACGCTTTTTCATTCTGGTGACTGAAACGCGAGGTGTAATTGTTTTTTCGATCGCCGACCGTCGGCATCAACAAAACATCGCCGTAATCCGAGATGCCGGTACCACTTAGATGCGTGTGACTGAATCCATAAACAACGGAATCCGAATAGTGATAACCCGAACAACCGTCCCAGCCTGTTAAGCGCGTGTCCGGACTGAGTTGGACCATGCCGAACGGAACGATCGCCCCCGGAAACGTATGACCATGACCACCCGTGCCGATGAAAGGATTGACGTGGCGCGTGAGATCTCGCTGCGCCGAAACGTGTGCCGGCACCAGGAGGATTAAAAAGAGGACCAGTGCTTTCACTGTGTGTGAAACGGATTAAGGCGCGGTGGCGATCGCGTAGACCAATCGCTCCAGCGCCTGTAAGTCTCTGAGATCGAGCACTTCAACCGGTGAATGACTGTAACGGCCCGGCCATGATAACCCGAGGTGCAATACTCCGTACGGAATGAACACGGAACCATCAGTGCCGCCGTTCGTCGCGCTGACTTGCAGCGGAATGTTCTGTGTCCGCGCAATGTTCAGCACGCGATCGAGTTCCGCGGGCGGCGCGACCGACGCGTTGTCGAGTCCGCGAATTACCGCGCCCTGGCCCAACGGCGCATGCGCGAAACGCGTCGTCTCCAGAGGCGAATCAGACGAAACGAGCGTGTCCACGCTGAAGACGCGCTTCACTATCGGTCCATATTTCTTCGCCATCGCGATCGAGCCTTCGAGTCCGGTTTCCTCACGAGTGGCCCAGGCGAGGATTACTTTGCGTTTTAGTGAAGACGGATTGATGCGATGCGCTGCGAGAGTAAGTGCAGTCGAACCGGCGCGATCGTCCAGCGCGCGTGCGGTGAATCGCGTCGCACCAAGCCGGGTAGCTTCTTTCTGCGCGGTGACAGACAGGCCGTTGACCACTCCGAGTTTTTTCAACTCAGCTCCGTCAACTCCGAACCACGCAGTCAATGCCTCGGGTTGTTTCGTTGTAGCTGTGTCACGCGGGACGAAAACGCCCTGCAAAGTTCTGGGATTTCGGTTGTCGGTAAACGGCGGGTCAAAGTGAAGTATCGCCGGTTGTCCTTCCCAAAGAGAAGGAAAGAGTCCGCCGCGCGTGCGTAGTGACACCAAGCCATCTGTCGCGACATTCGTGACTTCGAACCCGACCTCGTCAAGATGCGCGATGAACATCACCGGATCGCGGTCTGGTCCGGCTTCAACAATCAGATTTCCTTCAGCATCAGTGCGTGCCGCAGATCGTGCCCAGGGCGGAAGAGCGGCCAGCACTTCCTCGCGAACACGATGCTCGTGACCCGAAACCGAGTAAGCATTGGCGAGAGTGGCAAGCAGGTTTGCGGTTTTTGAAAACTCATCCGTCCGCCGGGAGTCGCGTGATTCTTCGTACACCCTTGCCCAAGGTGGAAGCACACGTGAACGTTTCGGCGCTGTGACGCCTGAAATCTTCTCCACCTCGTCCAGCAAGGCATGAGCGTCATCGAGACTAATACTCTCGACCAGCGAACCAGGAAAACGTACTCGCGCCGAAAGAATTGTGATCGAGCTAGGGCCAGTGGATTCGGGTAAATATGGTGGCTTTTCAACCTTCCGCTGCGAGAATGGGCCGGACGTCACAGTCGCGTCTGCTGATTGATCGATCAACGTGACCTGATCGACGCGTCCTAGCGATCGCAATGCCGCTTCCAGACCATCGTGGCCGAAGCTGCGCAACGTCGTCAGCAAAAACATCGTCTCGCCTGAGGTGACTTCACCACCCGCCGCCGTTGCGAGCGCCGCACAACCAACTCGAACGCCCGCCATGTGACCAGAAACAAAACCTTCGTACGCCCATCCTCCTGACGTTTCGCGCACCACCGGATCGAGCATTTGAATGCCGAGTCGCGCGACGTCGTTTCTCGATGTTGCGCCGACGTCAACCCAGATGTCGTCAAGTGTCGTAACCGGCGCCGCCGCTCGGCCGCGTTGCAGGTGAGTACTCTTAACAATTGCAACTGCCGGCACGACACCGCTACGCGTCAACACCTTGAGTCGCTGTCCTTCGTGCGACTGTGTCCACAGCGGATGCAATCGTCCACCGCCGACTTCGCGCAATCGCAAGTAACCCTCGTCTGTGATCTCCGTGACCGCAAAGCCAGGCCGATCAAGCGCACACGCAACCACACGTCGCGGGCTGCCGGCGCCTTTGCGCATGATCAGATTGCCAAGCGCATCTCGTTGCCAGCCGGGCATCAGCCGCATGATCTGGTCCGTCGTGCGGTGCTCCCAACCGGGTGGGGCATCGAGCGCGAGCCACTCACGAAGCATCGTGTAAGAGCTTGGCCCGTTTTGCGCGACTGATTCAGTTGTAAAGAAGAAGAGACTTAACAGCGCCGTCAGTGTCAGTAGCGCCGCACGGCGAACGACAACAGCATCGATGCTCATCTGTGTTTGGTTTGTTTAGTGTCTAAACTAAAAACGTTTTACTCGGCTGCGGGCAGCGAGTGGATCAGCCGCCGCATGCGATCTGCAAACAGCACGTCGATCTTCCCTGGTTCGATAACCTTCGTAACTTCGCCCAGGCCAAAGGTGGGATGCATCATTGACTGGCCTGCGCGATAAGTGCGTGTCCGATCGTAAGGCGCGCCCGCCTTTGCCGCCGATCGCGACGCTCCGGCATCAGTCGCGACGCCTGTTTTGTACGCACTACGCTCACCGCACTTCGGACAACTGACGCGTGAGATCTGTCCGCGCTTAGTGACGGAGACGACGACGTGGCCGCGCACCTCATTACACACAACACAGAGTTTCTCGACACGCTCGCCAACAGTAAATACGGGCTTCTCGATCTTCATCTTACCTTCCTTGTTTGGGGGAGAAGTGTGTCCCAATGATGAGCTTGGGACACACTTCTCGTTCTAACTAATTACCAACGTGGTTCGCGATTGCCATAGTTGCCGCCACCGCCGCCGCCGCGATTACCGCCGCCGCCGTAACCACCGCCGCGACCACCGCGGTTGCCACCACCGCCGTAACCACCACGGCCGCCACCGCCGCCGCCACGATTACCGCCGCGATCTTCGCGGGGACGAGCTTCGTTGACCGTCAAATTGCGGCCGTTGAATTCCTTCCCGTTGAATTGTGCGATTGCGGCGTCACCTTCCTCTTTGGAGGCCATTTCGACGAAGCCGAAGCCGCGTGAGCGGCCGGTGTCGCGATCTTCGATAACTGAAGCCGACTGGACCGTGCCTGCTTGCGCGAACAACTCCTGCAAATCGCTGCTCGATGTTTGGAAGGCGAGATTGCCTACGTAAAGTTTCATTGATTAATACGCTCCTCTCCCGTTGCTCAGGAGTGTGAAAGAAGCTCTGGATTCGCGAAGTGGGCTCCGTTGTAACGGCAGCAGCGAAAGCTCGGATTCGGATGCTCAAAATGAGCGGCTTCTGTAGTTTAGGTCGGCCTGCTCTCGAATCATCCAAAACGCCGCCGCCAACTCACCGAGGCACGGGGCGCATCACCGTTGATGCGCGAGAGAAGGGATTAACAGCACTTATGATGCACCAGCGGACGGGTTTCATGCAAGGAACGGTGCTTAACCGGCGCCGGGAAAGTTAGAAAACATTGACCTTACGCCTGGACCTTCGAGAACCTCTGGCGAAACTCACATGAGCAAAAAAACATATCGAACTCACGCCAGGGACTGTGCAGGACCTCTGGCGAAATCTTCATTCCGGGTCGAATCTTCGTAGACAACAAACAGAAACACGGATATACTGCGCCCCTCCTGTCCCAGAAAGAACTCCCAAAGCGAGAACAATTAGGAATTTTTCGGCAGCGTCGTGCCCGCTCGATGTAGGCGCGCGGGCTTGAACCCCCAACCCACCACGTACTTTCCAAAGCTGAAGGAGAACAGAGTATGAGAAAGATTTTCGCGTTATTTGTTTTGGCAGGCCTTACCGCGGTGATTTTTATTTCCTCTCCTGTCCCGACCACGCAGGCGAAGAAAGACAAACTCCGAAAGAGCGCGAACAAAATTGAGAACAACTACATCGTCGTACTCGACAATGATTGGGTAGGCGAACAAGGCCTGTTCTCGATCGCACCTTACATCGCGTCTGAATTGGCAACAAACCACAAGGGGAAAGTCAAGCACGTCTATCAACATGCTCTCAACGGCTTCGCAGTCGAGATGACTGAAGCGGACGCGGAGGCTCTGAGTCAGGATTACAGAGTTAAGTATGTTGAAGAGGACAGTGTCGTCACCGCGGATGCGACGCAAAGCAATCCGCCATGGGGACTCGATCGCATCGATCAGCGGAACCTGCCATTGAACGGTATCTACACCTTCAACTGGACCGGCGCCGGCGTTCGCGTTTACGTGATCGACACAGGCATCCGAACTGCGCACAGCCAGTTTGGCGGTCGCGCCTCTAACGTGTTCGACGCTTTCGGCGGCAGCGGCGCTGATTGCAACGGTCACGGCACTCACGTCGCCGGTACTGTCGGCGGTTCGACGTTTGGCGTCGCGAAGAGCTCGATGCCGCGAGGCGTTCGCGTGCTCAACTGTTCAGGTTCGGGCTCGAACTCGGGCGTGATCGCGGGTGTCGATTGGGTTCGCTTGAATCACATTGCTCCCGCAGTTGCGAACATGAGCCTTGGCGGAGGCATTTCCAGCGCGCTCGATACGGCGGTGAACAATCTGCACAATGCGAACGTCACCATTGCGGTTGCCGCCGGCAACAGCAACGGTGCGAACGCGTGCAACTTTTCACCAGCCCGTGCAGCGAACGCCATCACCGTCGGCTCGACGACCACGACAGACGCGCGCTCTTCGTTCTCAAACATAGGCACGTGTCTGGATATCTTCGCGCCGGGTTCAGGAATCCTGTCGGCGTGGTGGACGTCAAACACGGCGACCGCGACCTTGAGCGGCACGTCGATGGCTTCACCGCACGTTGCCGGCGCGGCTGCGCTTTACAAGCAGGCCAACCCGTCAGCTTCGTCGACGACGATTCGGAACGCGCTCGTCAACAACGCTACAACCAACGTCATCAGCAATGCCGGCAGCGGCTCGCCGAACCGGTTGCTGTACACTTTGTTCTTCTAAACAACCAACCCGCGGATGACACGGATAATTCCTCGAATCCGTGTCATCCGTGTTAAACTCCCCGCCTCGTCTTCAGTAGTATTCCTGCCGATTTGTGAGGTGAGTCATGAAACTCCAACGATCAGTCTCGTTTCTCTGCGCCATCTGTTTATTGTTCACGACGTTTGGCATCCAGGCCCAACAGAAAGCCCCGGCCGCCGCGCCTGCAACCACCAAACGCCCGCTAACCCACAGTGATTACGACTCGTGGCGATCGATACAATCGCCGCAGATTTCCCGCGACGGAAAGTTCGTTGCGTACGCTTACATGCCGCAGGACGGCGACGGCGAGATCATCGTCCGGAACATAGCCACGGGCGTCGACTGGAAAGCACCGCGCGGGTATCGCCCGCCGGTCCCACCGCCCGACGATCCGGGCGCGAATGTCGGAGAGTTTCTCGAGGCTCAGGGACGGCTCTTGCGACCGGTGTTCACGGCGGACTCTCGCTTTGTCGTCTTCGGTACTGAACCGACCAAGGCCGAGTTGAACAAAGCGAAGAAGGACAAGAAGAAACCCGAGGACATGCCGAAGAACGGTCTCTCGATCATGGACCTTTCAACCGGCGAAGTAACACGGATAGAAAACGTAAAGAGCTTCCGCGTTCCGGAAGACAACGGTGGGTTCATCGCGTATCAGTTGGAAGCGAAACCCGAAGAGAAACCAAAACCCGAAGACAAGCCAACTGGTCCAGCAACGCCAAGCACGCAAGCAACTGAATCCGGAACGCGACCTGCACAACCGGCTCAATCACCCGAAACATCTCCTGCGGCATCAGAATCACCACGACCGCAACAGCCACCCCGCCGCAACGCCAGAAAAAAGGAGTACGGCACTGACCTGGTCCTGCGAAACACTTCCACAGGCACCGAACGAAAGTTCAGCGACGTTCTCGACTTCACAATTAGCAGAGACGCCAAGACGCTCGTGTTCACTACGTCCGCGCGCAAGGAAGAAACCAACGGCGTGTTTGCAGTCATGACTGCCGAAGGCGACGGCGCGCCGATCACGCTTCTTACCGGAAAAGGTAAGTATCAACGTCTGACGTGGGATGAAGACAACACTCAACTCGCCTTCACCAGCGACAAAGAGGACGCAGAAGCTAAACAGCCGAAGTACCGTGTGTATCACTGGAACCGCAAAGATCCGCAAGCGACTGAAGTCGTCTCGATCAACGCGACGGGCTTCCGTAAAGATCTCGTCGTCAGCGAGCGCGCCAATCTGAGTTTTTCACTCGATGGCAGCCATCTGTTCCTCGGTACCGCGCCCCCACCAGAACCGGAGCGAAATCCCGACGAAGAGATCCCGGCTGACGAAAAAGTCTTAGTCGATCTATGGCACTGGAAAGACGACTTCATCCAGCCGATTCAACGCGTCCGCGCCGAACAGGAACGCAACCGTTCGTATCGCGCCGTCTACGATCTTAAGGACAAGAAGTTTGTCCAGCTCGCCGACGAGACGATGGAGAACATCAATCCGTCCAACGACGGCAGTTACGCGATCGGTTCCGACAACCGGAAGTATCGCGTGATGAACGACTACGATCCCGGTTTCACTGATTACTACCTCGTCAACACATCAGACGGATCGCGCAAATCAATACTGACAAAACAACGCGGCGCGGTCTCGCTTTCACCCAACGCGAAGTACGGGCTCTTCTTTGACGGCAAAGATTGGCACTCGTACTCCGTCGCGAATGGCACGGTTACGAATCTCACCAAGAGCATCAACGCAATCTTCTACAACGAGCTGAACGATCTTCCGTCGACGCCCGGTTCGTACGGCATCGCGGGTTGGACCAAGGACGACGCCGACGTGCTGATTTACGATCGATACGACATTTGGCAAGTCGCACCCGACGGCAGCCGCACAAAGAACCTGACCGACGGCGTCGGCCGAAAAGAAAAGACGACACTGCGGTACGTGCGGCTCGATCCGCGTGAACGCTGGATCGATCCGGACAAGTCGATGCTGCTGCAAGCCGAAAACCAGGAGACGCGCGATTCCGGTTTTTATCGCGACAAAGTGAACAGCGATCTCGTACCGCAGAAACTCCTGATGGCGGCGAAAGACTTTAACAATCCGATCAAAGCGAAAGACGCTGACGTGCTTATCGTCGGTGCGTCGCGATTTGATCAATTCCCTGACATCTGGGTGACGACCAGCAACTTCCGCGAGTTGAAGCGCGTCAGCAACGGCGACGCTCAACGTGCAGCCTACAACTGGGGCACTTCCGAGTTAGTCAGTTTCAAAAACACCGATGGCGTTCCGCTCAAGGGACTGCTCTTGAAACCGGATAACTTCGATCCGAAGAAGAAGTATCCGATGATCGTCTACATTTACGAGCGGCTTTCGCAGGGCTTGCATCAGTTCCGCAGTCCTGGTCCAGGCACGTCGATCAATCCGATCTTCTACGTTAGCAATGGTTATCTGGTCTACATGCCTGACATTGCGTACACGATCGGGTATCCGGGTGCGAGTGCTTTGAAATGCGTGCTGCCAGGAATTCAGGCGGTGGTCGACAAAGGTTACGTGAACGAAGATGCGATCGGCATTCAGGGACACAGTTGGGGCGGTTATCAGATCGCTTACATGGTGACGCAAACCAATCGTTTCAAAGCCGCTGCGCCGGGTGCGCTCGTTGCCAACATGACGAGCGCTTACAGTGGCATTCGTTGGGGCACCGGACTGCCGCGTCAGTTTCAGTATGAACGTTCGCAGTCGCGTATTGGCGGCAGTCTTTGGGACTACCCGTTGCGTTTTCTCGACAACTCACCGATCTTCCGCGCGGATCAAGTCGACACGCCGTTGTTGATGCTTCACAACGATGAAGACGATGCGGTGCCGTGGTACCAGGGCATCGAATACTTCCTCGCGTTGCGACGTCTCGGCAAGCCTGTGTTCATGTTCAACTACAACGGCGAAAAGCACGGGTTGCGGAAGCGCATCAATCAAAAAGATTACACGCGGCGTTTACAGGAATTCTTCGATCACTACCTAAAGGGCGCACCCGCACCGGAGTGGATGGAAAAAGGCATCCCGTTCCTGCAACGCGAGAAGGAGAAGGAAAAATACCGCGCCAGCGAGGAGGGCGATCAGCCGTAGTGACGTTGGCCGGCGGATTACTTCGAGGGTTGATTGTTTGCGGCCTGATCGGTCTGGTCGCGGGGCCTGCGAGGTCGCAGGCGTCTGTTGAGATCGCGATGGTTGACGGCAATGCTCAACGTTCGCGAGTGCTCGCCACAAAAAGTGTCGACGCGGCGCCGAAGGAATGGCTGTGGCAAACAGAACAGCTGTTTAAGCTAAGGTACAGCACGCCTATTTCAGTTAATACCCCCGGTGAGATCCTTCGAGGATACATCCCGACCTACCATGACTACACGTTCCCGATCGTTTCGGACGGGATAATCTTCTTCACTCTCTACGTCAACGATGCCTATTTTTATGCGGTCGACGCAAACACCGGAAAGAAACTTCTAACTCTTAAGTTCGACGACAATAGGTTCTCGGCCCCTGCAGCTTTGGGGCAAGTGGCGTTTTTTGGCACCAGCACCGGCAATGTCTACGCTTACGACATGTCCACTCGGAATATGAAGTGGGCCTATGAAGGACAGGGATCGTTTTCGTACTCGTCGCCAGTGATCGACGAGGGGGTGGTCTACGTTTCAGGAGAAAAGGACGGCATCGTCGCGTTGTCGGCTGACACGGGTGTGGCGAAATGGAAAATCAAAGCTAACCAGGTTCTCTATCAGCCGGCTATCCAGGGCGACGATCTGGTCGTCCGTGGGATCAACGGGGTCTTGTTGTCGCTCAATAAGAGAACTGGAACCAAGAATTGGGAGACAAAGCTCGGTAGAAATTTTGGCGCCACTGCAATACTCGACGATACGGTATTTGTGATTCACGACAAGGGCGAGATTCGGGCGTACTCGCTCGCGGACGGCACACTCCGCTGGAAGTCAAACAAAGACGGCGGGACTCGAACGGGCCTCGCCCTTTTCAACGACACCGTTATGTATGGTGGAGAGTATGGCGACATCGTCGCTCTTGACGCTCACAGTGCCGCCGAGAAGTGGAAGTTCAAGACGAAGAAGCCATGCCTTGCTCCGATCGTAGCCGGAGAAACGGTTTACACCAGTTGTGGCGATCACCACCTCTACGCGATCGATCCGCAAACTGGTCAACTGAAATGGAAGTTTGACTGGAAAAGAAACGGACCCTTGCCAACTTTAGCGAACGGTGTAATGTATTTCCTCAGCAGCGACGGGATTTTACAGGCGGCTAAATGACACTAGCGGCTCCGCCGCTCCTATTCAGAATTAGGAAACCGCTTTCAGTCTTGCTTCAAGGTTTTCGCGGCGGGTGCGGCTGAGGCGGAGTTGGCGGCCGTCCTCGAGGACGACGATGTAGTCGCCATTGAAGTGGGGATGAAGTTCCTTGATGCGGTCGAGGTTGACGATGATCGATCGGTGAATGCGCACGAACTTCGCCGGATCGAGCCGCCCTTCCAGGTCGTGCATCTTCTCGCGTAACAAATGCGCCTTGCGGCCGACGTGCAACTTCGCGTAATTCCCGTCGGCTTCGATGAAGTCGATCTCGCCGACTTTCAATAACACCACTCGTCCCGAAGCTTTGATCATCAAGCGTGTCAGATAGTTCTTTTCGGCGGATGAGTCCGCCAGACTCTCGCGTTCCTCGAGCAACGCAAGCAGCCGTTTACTCACGCGATTGATCTCTCGCGCTTCGATCTGCGACTTCGCCCGCCGCAACGCAAAAGCAAATCGCTCGTCGTCGAAAGGCTTCAACAAATAGTCGAGCGCATGCACCTCGAAAGCCTTCAACGCATACTGATCAAACGCCGTCACGAAGATGATCGCCTGAATCTGCTCAGGCCCGACACGCGCCAGCACGTCAAACCCGTCAAGCTCAGGCATCTGAATATCCAGAAAGATTAGATCGGGCGACAAAGCGTTGATTGCCTTCACTGCTTCCCGCCCGTTGCGACACTCGTCGAGGATCTCGATCTGCGGATCTTTCTCCAGCAACACACGCAGGTTGCGCCGTGCCAACGGCTCGTCGTCAACTATGAGCGTCCTGATCTTCTCCGGCATTAAGACGCGTCTCTAAAAGGCATCACAATCATCACCTCAACCCCACCGCTGTCGCGATTACGAATATCAAACTGATGATTGTCGTCATAGAGTTGCTGTAAACGCGCGGCCGTATTCGCAAGCCCGATACCGGCGCTGCCTTTCAGTTGCCACCCGTCACGCAGGCCCGCGCCGTTGTCGTAAACCATTAATCGCAAGTGACCGTTTTGAACTGTGGAACTAATACCAACAACACCCGTCTCGGCACTGTTCGCGATGCCGTGTCGCAGAGCGTTCTCCGTGAGTGGCTGAAGAATCAGATTTGGCACGAGTGCTGTCGCCGTCGCCGGATCGATGTCGAATTCGGTCCGGAGCCGATCGGAAAACCTCATCTGCTGAATACTGAGATACAGCTTAATGAAGTTGAGCTCCTCCCTCAACTCAACTTCCTGCCGCGAAGAATGCTCGAGCGTGTGACGCAGCAGATCGCTGAGGCCGACGAGCATGCTAACCGCAGCCTGGTTTTTGTTATCGCGAACGAGCCCGGCGATGCTGTTCAGAGTGTTGAAAAGAAAATGCGGATGCAACTGCATACGCAACGCATCGAGTTGCGCCTGCGCGAGTTGCGCCTCAAGACGCGTTGCCATTACTTCACGCTCGCGGTACTTGCGATAGTAGTCGAACGCATAACAGATCCCGATCACGCCGCTGTAAATCAGCAGGTCAGACCCGAAAGACCCCGGCACGCGCGAGAGGAAGCGCGGCCAAAACGTCTTCGGACTCTCGCCCAGGACGTCGAACGGATCAATGCTTAACATGATTACGGTGGCAGCGGCACTGTGCAGCACGGACATCGCCAGGAACGCCGGCAAGTGGACCAACAGGTTTCTCTTCAGCGCGCCGTCGAGTAGCGAGTAGTGGCGCGCGAACCAGACAATGACCGGAGTGAGCGGCGCCCAGGCAAGCCACATCAGGATGCCCCAGGAAAAGATGCGCCACGCCGCGTGGTTCATCCCCTCGGCACTCATCTCGAAATAGATCGGCCCGGCATAGATCAGTCCGATCACTGCCCACACGGCAATGATCGCCGCCGCCCACTTTATTTTTTGTGCGTTTTGCGTCTTGTGCCTTTCGTGGTTATACAATCCAACCCTTGCTCTGATACTCCATGTAAACCGCAGTCTGCTGCGCGACGTCGCGTCCGAAGTATCTATCGACCACTCGCAACGCCAGATCGATTCCCGAAGACAAACCGCCCGCGGTTGAGATCTTTTCTTCTTCAACGAAGCGCAGTCCACGTTTGAGTGTGACATCCGGAAACTCGCGCGCAAAGTCGTCGAAGAAGTCGTGATGCGTCGTCGCTGACTTGCCTTTTAGCAGTCCGGCATGGCCGAGTTGAAAAGCGCCGGTACAAACCGACATGAGAACGTCGGTCGATGTCACAACTTTGCGAAGCCACGCGTGAAGCGCTTTGGATCCTCGCTGCGCCGGCACGACGACGACTTTCGGTTGGGGCGCGGAGTCGAACGTGTAGTCGGGTACGAGCTTCAAACCACCGGAGCCGGTGATCGTCTCGATCTTTTCCGCTACGGTGAACAACTGAAACGGCATCATCTCGTCGTGACTGGTGCCGCGAGTGGTGACGTGCACGTCTTGAAAAACTTCCCACGGGCCGGCGAAGTCGATCACCGTCGCGCCTTCCGAAATCGCAAACGCCACGGAAATTTTTCCTTTCGCGGGCGGCGTGAGTTTGCTGCTCGACGCGTCGATCGAGACAGGCGGAATGACAGACAGAAACGAGCCGGGCAACGATCCGGCAGCGACGACGACACCGAGACCTGTGGTTTGATGGATGAATTCGCGTCTTTTCATGGTTTTCTTCCTCCACCTGGCAGTTTAGAGGCGTCCGAGGCGGTGAGGTTGAGGTTTGACACGGATTGATTAAATGACGATGTAAATAGCCGCCCGCGCGTGACGAATGACTGTTTTTAGTATTTCGGTACGCGCGGATCGACGTCTTCAGACCACGCGGTGATGCCACCCTTGAGGTTAATCAGACGCCCCTGAAAACCAGCACGTTTCAACGCCGCGATCGCTTTTGCGCTTCTGACGCCGCCTTTGCAGTGCACGATCGTCTCAACATCCGGGTTGATCTCGTTCATGCGACCAACAACGTGACCGAGCGGGATCAGCTTCGTTCCTGGAAGACGTGCAATCTCGAATTCGTGCGGCTCGCGCACGTCGATGATCTGTAGCGCGTCGCCACGCAAACGACGCGCGTTCAATTCCGTCGCCGAGATCTCTTCGAGCTTCGTATCAGGCACCGGCGCCTGGTGCGCCGCCATTCCACAAAACTCTTCGTAATCGATCAGCTCTTTAACCGTCGGGTTCTCGCCGCAAACCGGACACTTCGGATCCTTGCGCAGCTTGAACTCGCGAAACTTCATGGTCCAGGCGTCAAACAGCAACAGCCGGTTGACCATCAGATCCTCGGCGCCGAGAATGATCTTGATCGTCTCGTTTGCCTGGATCGCGCCGACGATTCCCGGTAACACTCCGAGCACACCGCCCTCCGCGCATGACGGAACAAGCCCGGGCGGCGGCGGTTCCGGATACAAGCAGCGATAACACGCACCCTTCTCCGCCCAAAACACACTCGCCTGTCCTTCAAAACGGAAGATCGATCCGTAAACGTTTGGCTTTCCACTCAGGACGCACGCGTCGTTTACCAGATAACGCGTCGGGAAGTTGTCAGTGCCATCGACGATGATGTCGTAATTGCGAAAGAGCTGCATCGCGTTGTGACTGGTCAACCGCGACTCATGCGTCTCAATTTCGATATGCGGATTGATGTCGCGCAAACGATCGCGCGCGGATTCGATCTTGCGACGACCCAGGTCTTTCGTGCCGTGAATGATCTGACGTTGCAGGTTTGACTCCTCGACGACGTCGAAATCAACTATACCGATCCGGCCCACGCCCGCGGCGGCGAGGTACATTCCCACCGGCGCTCCGAGTCCGCCCGTACCGATCATCAACACGCTCGCGGCTTTCATCTTTCGCTGCCCCTGCATGCCGACCTCCGGCATGATCAGGTGACGGCTGTAACGCATGATCTCTTCGTTCGAAAGCTCCGGCAGTTCCTGGCCCACTTCCGACTCAACGACAGCGCCACCCGCAATTGAAGGAACGATCATCAGCGTGTCGCCGTCTTTCACCGGCGTGGCAGGCCCCGAGGCATGACGAATGTCTTCATCATTCAAATACACGTTGACGAAGTTGCGCAGCATGTTCTGATCGTTGAAAAGATGCCGCCGCAATGCCGTGTGTGTTGAGGTGAGCGAATCCAACGCCTCGCCGGCCGTTTTAGCTTCGACGACGATTTGCGACTGGCCTGCCGCGAACTGTCGCAACGGCGCTGGTATCGTGATTGTTACTGGCATAAAAAAAGTTAATCTACTTTCTCCTATTAAAACGCGAACGGTCGGGCTCCTGCTCCCACGAAAAGAGATCGCTCGACTGGCCCTCGCCCGTGGAGACGATGATGTATGAATACGTGGGCCATGCATGGTCGAGATCATACTTCGACGGCACCGCTGGAGAATCCGGATGCGAATGATAAAACCCGACGACCTCGAGATCGCGGCTCCGCGCATATCGCTCGCCCTTCATCAATTCTTCCGGCGTGATCAGAAAACGATTGCGCTTCGCACTCTCCTCGCGCGCATTCGAGATTGGATACGTCTCATGGACAATCTTCCCGTCCTCGCCGAACCGGCCGAGCAATAACCCGCAACATTCGTACGGATAATCGCGAACACCATGTTCGCGAATCTCCGTTAACTGTTCTTTGGGTACCCTGATCATAGCGCTTGTTCGATGTCGGCGATAATGTCGTCGATACTCTCAATGCCGACCGAAATCCGCACGAGGCCTTCGCTGATTCCCAACTCCGCCCGCCGGGCAGGAAGAAGATCGCGATGCGACGCACTCGCAGCGTGAAGCACGCTGGTGAAAACGTCTCCCAAACTCGTCGAGCGCACACACAACCGCAGAGCGTCCATGAATTGAAACGCCGCCTCGCGCGTCTGTTCCTTCAGTTCGATAGAAACCAAAGCGCCCGAATGCGGCGCGCGTAGAATTCGTCTCGTCAAGTCGATGTCCGAATTAGGCGTCGATGCCGGATAGTGAACACGCGCGAGACGATTGTTGCCGATCAAGTGCTCCGCCAACTGGCGCGCATTGTGACACTGACGCTCCATTCGCAACGCCAACGTCTTCACACCGCGCAAAATCATGTGTGCGTCCCAAACACTAAGCACGCCGCCGACGAGTTTCATCGCGCCGACGAGCGCATTGCTGTCCATGTCGTCGCGTGAGACTACGACGCCGCCAGTCGCGTCGGCGTGTCCACCGAGATACTTCGTCGCGCTGTGCACAACCATGTCCGCGCCGAGCTTCAACGGCTGGCAGAGATACGGCGAGGCAAACGTGTTGTCGATGATCAGGCGCGCGTTGTTCTCTCGCGCAATCTCCGCGCACGCCTCAATATCGCAAATTTTCAGCAGCGGATTCGAGATCGTCTCGGCGATCATCACTTGAGGTTTGACCTCGCGGGCTTTTTCGCGCAGTCGATCGATGTCGCTGAAATCAGCCGCGACTGTCTTCACACCAAACGACGACAGGACGGTAAACAGCAGATTGGTCGTCGCGCCATAAACGTCCTGCGAAGTGAGCACGGTCGATCCGGTGCGCAAATCGGAAGCGAGTAGCGCCGCGTGCAAAGCAGCCATGCCACTCCCGTAAACGCACGCAGTCGCGCCTTCTTCAATGGCGAGCATCGCCTGTTCCAGCGCCGCCAGCGTGGGATTACCGTGACGCGTGTAGACGTAACCCGGTTGTTCACCCGCAAATACGCGGTCCATCTCCTGCATCGATGGATAAGTGAACGTTGACGTGGCGTAGATAGGAGTCGAGACGGGCTCGCCGCCGGGCAACTGCTGGCGCTCGCCTGCGTGAACCAGCCTCGTGGTTATGTCGAGCTTTTTGGGATCATCATTCATAGGATCCGTGCCTACCAGTATCTCTCGCCGCCGTCACACAGGATTGTCACAACTACGGCCGGTTGCTGCAACGCCAGCGCGACGCGCCGGGCCGCGAGCACATTTGCGCCGGAGCTCGGACCCACGAACAGCGCTTCTTCGATTCCTAATTTACTGGTCATTAATAACGCATCTTCGGTCGAAACTTCCAGAGTGGTATCGACCAGGGACGGATCAAAGATACCGGGTCGAACAGCGGTAGGCATGTGTTTCAACCCTTCGAGACCATGCAGAGGCGACTCGGGTTGGACGGCGATCGCATGAAGCGACGGGTTGAGTTCACGCAAACGACGCACGACCCCGACGAATGTTCCGGACGTACCCAATCCCGTTACGAAATGCGTGACCTTTCCGCTGGTCTGTTCCCAGATCTCGTTGGCGGTTGTTTCGTAATGAGCGCGCCAGTTAGCATCGTTGCTGTACTGATCGGCATAGAAGTACTTATCGGGGTTCGCAGCGTAAAGCTCGCGCGCGACTTGTTGAGCGCCGTCGGTCGAGAGCATTGGATCCGTTTCGACGATCTCGACGTTGTAATCACCCAAAATCTTCTTGCGTTGATTACTGGCGTTCTTCGGCAGGCAAACTTTCACCGAGTACCCACGTTCCGAGCCGATCACAGCGTAGGCGATTCCGGTGTTTCCACTCGTGGCGTCGAGGATCGTCATCCCGGGCCGGAGTTTTCCGCTCATTTCGCCCTGACGGATCATCGAGAGCGCCGCGCGATCCTTCACAGATCCGCCCGGATTCAGATGTTCCGCTTTGGCGTAGACCTGAACACCAGGCGGCAATTCATTGTCGAACATGCTCAGGCGCAACAGTGGCGTGTTACCTACTCGCGATTCGACCGTGTCGCGTACGGCTGCCGGACCGTGACCTTCAAGAACAACAGCGAGTCCCATTTTTTAGATTTACTCCATAAAGACAAAAGGAAAACCGGTCGCGACTTTTTGCAAGTGCGACCGGCTTTCCCGTGAATCTGCTAGTCAGTGGTTAGCTTATTCGCTTCTCACGCTGCACACGGCGTCTCGGTCGCGCTGCATATAGCAGCGATAGCAACAGAGACAACATGAGCAAGCCTGCAACATAAGCAGAAAAATCATAGGCTCGCGAAATTTGAGTGTCAAGCGAGCGGGTTGTTGCTTTCGACAACTTACTACGCGGCGCCTTCAAGATAGAACTTCCCAGGCATGACACTATTTCCCCACAACAACCCACGACCTTCTCCGGCAGCAATGGTTGCTGTAGTACGAATAAACGACAAGCTCAAAACCTCAAAGGAAAAGTCGGGAGATTCATATGCGCCTGTCTCCGGCGAGCGAAATTGTTCCATCGCCGCAAACGAGACTTCATACCGTGGCAGCGGCAACATATCCAGCATTCCAGCCAATTCGGCCGTCTCAGAGGGCTGAAGCCAACCGTTAATACCCTCGACGCCGGTGCCAAACAGATAACCAATAATGAAACCCCGCTTTCCCAAGGCAGCTAAAAGTTGAACGACAGGATCATCGTCTCGCACTCCCATGTCACCAAGTACTCTTGAATAGAAACTTGCTGTCCTCGAGCGTCCGACAAACTGCGCGGCACTTAGGCATTTGACACTGACGGCGACTTGGAACAGCCAGTTAACCTGTTCCACAAGCTCTGGCGCAGGTGCCTTCAAGTTCACGTGCATTTTCTCTTCAGAGGCTTGCATCGAACCGGTCCATCGCTGGTGCCAATCCTGGTTGTAGGTCCAATTCAAGTCAGAAGGTCCTTTCCAGGAGAGATCCGGCTGGAGACCAGCGCCCAATCGAGCGAGCTCGTCCTTGTCCCAAAGCCAAGGGTTGAGCTCCCGCCTCTTTACAAGCGGATCCAGCCAATCTGCGACCTTCCCCTCTCGAAGCAGATCAAGAAAGGCCGGAACAACTGCCGTCACATAAGATTCGTAATCAAATAAAAAAACGTCGGCGTCTGAACCCATTTTTGAGAAACCGCTGCTATTGGTCAATTTATCACGTTCGATAATATTGACTTAACGAACAACAGCCTCAGCTTTAAGCACCGCTTCGATGGCGGACTTTACGCTCTTCGTACGAGTTATCGGCAAGACGCTTTCCGTTGATGTAAAGCGTTGGCGTGCCGTTGATGCCGAACTTCCGGCCGTCGAATAGATCGCGCTGGACCTTCTTCCGCGAATTTGCCGCTGTCGAGCAACACGTGCTCAAACCGCCACGCAATCAAGACCAAGCTCAGTCGCATACTGTCGAAGCTTGTCGACACCGAGTGCCGACTGATTCCGGAATAGCACCGCGGCGTATTCCCAGTACTTACCCTGCTCACGCGCAGCTTCAGCAGCCTCCGCAGCCTTGCGCGCGTTCGCGTGCTGCGAAAGTGGGAAGTCGCGCACAACCAGCCGCACGTGGTCTTTATACTCACTTACGATCCGCTCGAGCACCGGGTGCTGCCGCGCGCAACCCGGGCATTCGAAGTCAGTGAACTCGACGATCGTGACAACAGCCTTCGGATTTCCCTTCTCGGGTTGATCGTCAGTGGCGATCGAGAAAGCCGGCGACTGCTGGCGCAGTCAGATTGATCTCGAGCTTCGCTCCGCGACGCAGTTGATCGGCGAACGCGATTGTGGCTTCACGTTCCTTGCGCTCCTGCATGTACTGAATGACTTGCGCTTTCACCTGCGCGAATTCGCCGCTGATGCGTTCTTTGTTCTGATCGTAAAACGCCTGTGCTTCCGCATCCGTCACCTTTGCGACTTTCGCGCTGACTTCTGTGTCGAGCAACGCTCGCGTGGTAATGCCTTTCTTCTGCGCTTCCTGGGAAAGCAGCGTGTC
>CAWBJU010000034.1:0-5911 GCA_963789185.1 uncultured Acidobacteriota bacterium | reverse complement strand
GAACTGATCGATATGGAGTTTGTGCAGTTTCATCCGACGGGAATGGTTTGGCCGCCGGGTGTGCAGGGAATACTCGTCACGGAAGCAGTTCGCGGCGAAGGCGGGGTACTGCGCAACAAGGAAGGCGAACGGTTCATGGAGCGCTACGATCCCGAGAAGATGGAGTTGTCGACGCGCGACGTGGTGGCGCGCGCGATCTACACCGAAGTCCGCGAAGGCCGCGGGACGGAGCATGGCGGCGCTTATCTCGACATTTCGCACAAACCCGCAGACTATGTGAAACGAAAACTCCCCAGCATGTATCACCAGTTCAAGGAACTTGCGGACGTGGACATCACGCAGGGACCGATGGAAGTTGGACCAACGTGTCATTACATGATGGGCGGGATACGCGTCGAAGCGGAAACTGCGCAAGCCACGGTGCCGGGTTTGTTTGCTGCGGGTGAGGCAGCGGCCGGACTTCATGGCGCCAATCGACTCGGTGGCAATTCGCTTTCCGATCTGCTCGTCTTTGGAAAACGCGCGGGCGCCGCCGCCGCCGAACATGCCAAGCAATGCGCACCGGTGAACATCGACGGCGGCGACGTCGAAAAGGCAACGCGCGAAATGCTCGAACCATTTGAACGTGCCTCAGGTGACAGTCCTTACCAGATTCATCGCGAACTGGAAGAGACGATGCAGAACTACGTCGGCATCTTTCGCAACGAAGAAGATCTGCAAAAGGGACTATCGGAACTC
The DNA here is from genome assembly GCA_963789185.1 of uncultured Acidobacteriota bacterium. GTDB lineage: Bacteria > Acidobacteriota > Blastocatellia > Pyrinomonadales > Pyrinomonadaceae > PSRF01. Next base: position 5,173 of record CAWBJU010000034.1, on the reverse strand, counting down.
GAAAACTTGAAGCAGCGGGCGGCTGGCGTGAAAGTTGATGGGTCGCGTTTGTTCAATCCCGGTTGGCACCTTGCGCGAGATCTGAAGTCGATGCTGACGGTTTCGGAGGCCGTTGCGTTGAGTGCGCAGGAACGGAAGGAGAGTCGTGGCGCGCACAGCCGGATCGATTTTCCGAAGTACGATGACACTTGGGCGAAACAGAACAACGTGATCGTTCGCGATGGCGATCAGATGAGGTTGAAACAGACACCGATCTCCGAGATGCCCGCGGAGTTAAAGGAACTGCTCAATGGCTAACGCAACGTTCAAGATCTTTCGCGGCGATCGCAACGGCGGCGAGTTGCAGCAGTACGAAGTGCCAATCGCACCTGGAATGGTTGTGCTTGACGCGTTGCATTACATCCAGGGACACGCCGCGCCGGATCTCGCAGTGCGATGGAATTGCAAAGCGGGAAAATGTGGCTCTTGTTCCGCGGAAGTGAACGGCCGTCCTCGTCTAACGTGCAAAACTCGTTTGGATGATCTGCCGCTCTCGGAACCAGTGACCGTTCAGCCGATGAAGAGTTTTCCGATCATCAAAGATCTTGTGACTGACGTGTCGTGGAATTACCAGGTCAATCGCAAGATCCCGCCGTTCAGCGCGCCGGCAAACGTCGAATGGAAAATGGACCAGCGCGACGTCGATCGCGTTCAGGAGTTTCGCAAGTGCATCGAGTGCTTCCTTTGTCAGAACGTTTGTCACGTGCTGCGCGACCACAGCCGTCAGGATCGATTTGGCGGGCCGCGTTTCTTCGTGCGCGTCGCGGGGCTGGAGATGCATCCACTCGATAACGTCTCTCGAACCCAATTGTTGAAAGACGAGCTGGGAGTTGGCTTCTGCAACATCACGAAATGCTGCACCGAGGTTTGTCCAGAAACATCCACATCACTGACAATGCCATCATTCCCCTGAAAGAGCGGGTGGTTGACGACTATTACGATCCAATTCGCTGGTTCTTACGTAAATTGAAAGGAAAGAAAAATGGAGCTTAAACTCAAGCCGATATCACGGGCCGGAATCAGCGAAGCGATCGCAAAGGTTGAGCTCTATCGTTACTTGAACGAACCAGGCGAAGCCGAATCGATCTGCCGCGACATACTCGCGGTTGATCCGACTCACCAGGGGGCATTGCGCTTACTCGGACTGGCGATCACAGACCAGTTCAAAGGCAACATGACAGATCGATATACAGAAGCGATAAGCGTCTTCAAGTCGCTGTCGAGCAACTACGAGCGGATTTATTGCTGCGGCCTGATGCACGAGAGAAAAGCGAAAGCACAACTACGCGCCGGCTTTCCGCCGCCGACAGTCAAGCCCGAATTCGAAGAGGCGATGAGGTTCTTCGAAGAAGCGGAGAAGATCAGTCCGCCTGAAAATGATGACGCTATCCTGCGCTGGAATCGTTGTGTACGTTTACTGCAAAGTTTGATGCCCGCCGCGTGGGAAAAAGATATGAACGAAGTCGAGGTCGACGATGGCCCACCCGTGAATCGGTCGCCGTTCTCCGCGGTCTGAAGTACATCCTCGATGCCCCTCGCCCCCAAAACACAAATAGATCGCTATGAGATCCGCTCGCTGCTGGGCGCGGGCGGTATGGGTGAGGTGTACCTGGCCCAGGACACCAGCTTGAATCGACGAGTTGCGTTGAAAGTCCTGCCGCCGGAAGTCGCTTCAAATCACGACCGCATGCGTCGTTTCAAACAGGAAGCAACTGCGGCAGCGTCGTTGAATCACCCGAGCATCGCGCACATTTACGAGATTGGCGAGTCTAACGGGCTCAACTTCATCGCGATGGAGTACGTCGCGGGCTCGACTCTGCGGACGAAGATTCACGATGAAAGCGAAGAGCTTCCGAAACTACTGCGCGCGCTGCAACACGTCGCCGAAGGACTCGCGAAAGCGCACGACGCCGGAATCGTCCATCGCGATCTGAAACCAGATAACGTGATGATCACGTCTGACGGTCACGGCAAGATTCTCGATTTCGGTCTCGCGAAGTTGCTGGAGAAGTCGGTTGACTCGGACTCCGCTAGTGTCAGCACTGAAAACCCGACGAGGCTTCAGCACTCAACTCCCGGCGTGATTCTTGGCACGGCTGGTTACATGTCGCCGGAACAGGCACAGGGCAAGACGAAAGAGATTGACCATCGTGCCGACATCTTTTCGTTTGGCTGCATTCTGTTTGAAGCGGTCACCCGGCGCAGGGCGTTTTCCGGTACTGACACGATTGACACGCTAAACAAGATCATTCGCGAACCCGCGCCTTCGATTTCGCAGTTTAATCCGACCGCGCCCGCCGATTTGCAGCGCATCGTTCGTCGTTGTCTCGCAAAAGATCAGAACGAGCGTTATCAGAGCATCAAAGACGTTGCGATTGAGTTGAAAGATATCCGGCGTGAACTGCAAAAGAGTGCGACTGAAGCATCGTCCACACCAGGCAGCGAAGCCAAGACGTTGTGGAACTCTGAAGCTACCGTGATCCAGGATCCGTCGGGTGGTACGACGACGGCGCCACAGAGTTCGCCTTCGACGCGCGCTTCCAGCGCCGAGTTCATCGTCAACGAGATCAAGCGACACAAGTTTGCCACCGTGCTTGTGGTCGCCCTGGTGTTGGTCGTTGGCGCGGTGGTCGCGTTTGCCATTCGCTCGTATTTGCATGCGGGCAGCACGGAAGTCGCGGTTGAGTCGATCGCTGTCATTCCGTTTGTTAATCAGAATCACGATGCGGATGTTGACTGGATCTCCGATGGTCTAACTGAAAGCATCATTAACAATTTAACGCAGCTTCCAAACCTCAAAGTCATCGCGCGCAGTTCGGTGTTTCGTTATAAAGGCCGGGCAGACGATCCGTTGGCGATTGGTAAGGAGCTCGGCGTGCGGGCGGTGCTGACTGGCCGATTGATGCAACGTGACGACGCGATGCTGATTAGTGTCGAACTGGTCGATATTCGCGACAACAAACAACTCTGGGGCGAGCAGTACGAACGGAAGCTTGCCGATATGCTTTCTGTGCAACGCGAAATCGCGCGCGAGATCACAAACAATCTGCGGCCGACGTTGTCCGGCGTCGATCGCTCGCGAATGGACAAGCAGTACACGACGAATCCCGAAGCGTATGAACTTTATCTAAAAGGGCGCTTTTACTGGAACAAGCGGACGTCCGACGATTTTAAAAAGGCAATTCAGTTTTTCGAAGAGGCCATCGCGAAGGACCCGAACTACGCTTTGGCCTATTCAGGTCTTGCGGATGCGTACGCGCTGTTGACTGTCTATACCAATGAGTTGCCGAGGGAACTGATGCCAAAGGCAAAAGCGGCAGCGCTCAAAGCTCTCGAGCTCGACGACAAGCTTGCTGAGGCGCATGCTTCGCTCGGGCAGATCGTCATCTACTATGATTACGATCTCGTTACCGCCGAAAAAGAGTATCGCCGCGCACTGGAACTGAATCCGAATTACGCTCCTGCGCACCTGTGGCTGGCCGAACATCTCGCGGTAATAAAACGCTTCGATGAGGCTATGGCCGAGATTAAACGTGCACTCGAACTCGATCCGATGTCCGTAGTAATGAATCGCATTTACGCCGACATATTTATGGACATGCGGCGTTTTGATGAGGCTCTCGAGCAATATCGGAATACTTTGGCACTCGATCCGAAGTTTCCGATTACTTTGTATTTTCTCGCTCGAGCTTACGAAGCCAAGGGCATGTACGATCAAGCCGTTGCTCAGTACGCGATCGCGGGAGAACTTACGGGCTTGGCACCAGAAATCCTGGCAGACATGAATCAGGTATATGCAAGGTCAGGTTGGAAGGCGTATCTGGAAAAGAGTTTAGAACACATGCTCGCCCAACCACGGAGGCGCTTTCCTCCGTTTGTCATAGCTACCCAATACGCACGACTGGGTCGAAAAGAGGAGACACTTTCCTGGTTGCAACAAGCATATGAAGAACGTGACTTTCGTGTTAGGCATGTCAGTGTAATGTTCGAGTTTGATAATTTGCGATCCGATCCGCGGTTTGTTGAGCTAGTGCAAAAGCTCGGGCTGCCGCAGTAGAATCCTTCCACAAGTGCGTCAACTAATTACCCTCATCTTGCTCCTGCTTCTGTGCACCTCGGTGCCGTTCTCGCAGACTGCCGATCAGGATGACGTTATTCGAGTCGAGTCAAACATCACGAATCTTCCGTTCACCGCAATCGACAAAGAACGACGCTTCATCACCACGCTGCGCGCGGAGGATGTGCGTGTGCTTGAGGATGGCGTGCCGCAGCAAGTATTCACGTTTCAGCGCGAAACGGATCGTCCCCTCGCGATCGCGTTTTTGATCGACGTGAGCCGGTCGCAGGAGTTTACGTTGCCGGAGGAGAAAGCGGCGGCGCGATCGTTCATCGAGAACGTGTTTCAGTCGAGTCGTGACCTGGTGGCGATCATTCCGTTCACCGGACTCGCTTATCTCGAACAGGAAATGACGCGCGACGTGTTGAGTGTTTACAAGGTGCTTCAGCGGGTGGAAGTTGCGTTGCCGGCTTATCTTGGTTCCGGTCGTCCGTTGACTGGTATACCGACTGGTCCAGGTTTACTGGCGCCGCCGGAAGAGGGGACGACTGCGATATGGGACGCAGTGGCGCTAACGTCGAGCAACATTCTGGCCAAAACACCAGGCTTGCGACGACGCGCGATCATCCTTTTGACGGATGGACACGACACGACGAGCCGGTTGGCGAAGGCCGACGCGGTTAACGGTACGCTTGGGGCGGAAGCTGTTGTCTATGTGATCGGAATCGGTAACAACAGGTATGAAGGCGTGGACAAGGGGGCGCTACGCGACCTGGCCCAACGCACCGGCGGGCGTGCTTTTTTCCCTGACAAGAAATTCGATCTAACAGCCGCGTTCGCCGAGATCGAAAAGGAGCTGCGCACGCAGTACCTCATCGCTTATTCCTCAACCAACAAACGGCGCGACGGCTCCTATCGCAAGGTTACGATCGAAATCACCAACCCCGAACTACGCAAAGAAAAACTCGAACTCCGCCACCGCCCCGGCTACTTCGCGAAGCCTGCCGCTTAATAATTTTTCTTAGACTCACCGAAAAAATTCTTGACAGGATCGGTGGTCCTGGTTTATACAAATCA
>CAWBJU010000033.1:0-40193 GCA_963789185.1 uncultured Acidobacteriota bacterium | reverse complement strand
GTCGCTTCTTTCTTCGTCGGCAGTTCAGGAGCGGTCAAGTCCGGCAGTGGATCGCCCCAGATGTAGTGATTGAACCAGGACAAATTATGCTGCATCACCGCGCGCATTGATTTTGGTTTGTTAATGCCGTGACCGAAACCTTTATACACAACCATCTCTACCTTCACGCCACGGTTCTCCAAACCCTGACGCAGTTCATAAGCATTGGCAATCGGTACGCGGCGATCAAACTCGCCATGCTGAATTAGCGTGGGCGTCCTGGCTGTCTTGATGTAATTCATCGGCGATGTCTTCGCGTAAATCGCTGGGTCTTCCGCCGGATCATTTCCAAGGTAATTTATCGTGAACGGCGTGATGTCAGTGTTGTAGTAGTAGGTCGCCCAGTTTGAAATTCCGGCGCCGACTGAGATCGCAACAAATCGATCGCTACTGGTCGTCAAGAACGCAGAGATGTATCCGCCCTGGCTCCAACCCATGCAGGCGACTTTGTTTTTATCGACCCAGCCTTTCGCAATCAGGAAGTCGACACCCGATAAAACATCCCATGCATCGCCGACTCCGAGGTTCCCCACATTCAACTTGCGAAACTTCTCGCCATAGCCCGCACTGCCTCGATAATTAACTTTCAAGATCAACGCGCCGCGTGCCGCCCAGATGTCTGATGGATAGTAACGAGCATCGGGCGTGAGTAACACCGGACGATCAATTCCCGTCGGTCCACCATGAATAATGCAAAGCAGCGGATATCTCTTCGCCGGATCGAAATTAGCAGGTTTGATTAAAACACCTTCGATCGTCGTGCCATCCTGACTCTTCCACGAGATCACTTCGCGGGTGCCGAGCCTGAAGGATTTTGTTTGCTCGTTGAAGTTCGTTAATTTGCGCGGCGTAAAGCTGCGCGTGTCAGACACGAACACTTCGCCGACGCTCGTCGGTGAAGAAACGGTGAAGGCAATCCGGTCGGCGCTACGCGCAACTGAGAACGCTCCGGCCATCAGGTGATCGGGTTGCGAGACGCGAGTAATTTTTGCGCTCACCGGATCGACGCGGAACAGGTGCGAAGCTGTTTTCTGCAATCCTCCAAAATAGATTCCGTTGCGGTTCCACTCGACTAGTCCCGCATTCTCATCAAAACCATCAGTGATCGATTTCGGTTTGCCGCCATCGATTCCAACAATCGCCAGCCGGTTGTTGTTTGCGAAGTAAAGCTTTTCGCCCATCACTGAAGAGAAAACAATCTGCTTGCCATCAGGCGAGAAGAGCGGATTGGTATCCGGTCCGGGCTGATCGACGATCTTCTTCACCGAATCATCGCTCAGCTTTAGCAGATAAATATCGCCGGTGGTTCCTTGAATCAAATCAGGATTTATTGTGGCGCTGAAAGCGATCGTCGATCCATCAGGCGACCATGAGAATGAACTAACACTGAAATCGGTTTTCTTCGTACGCTGTTTGCCGACGATTGGCGACTTCATCGCTTCGGCAACATCAAGAGTCCAAATGTGAACGTGCGTGTAACCAGCGCGCACCACATCGAAGTCACCGTAGTATTCTTTGCGGTCTTTCAACGGTTTTGCTGTCGGTTCTGCTGCCGTGTAGGCGATCGTCTTTCCGTCTTCCGACCACACGAAGTTGTTTATTGCCGTTTCCGACTTCGTTAGTTGTCGAGATTCGCCGCCGCTCGGATTGATCAGAAATATCTGGTTTTTGTCTTCAACCCGGTTGCTGAGAAACGCAAGCCACTGGCCGTCCGGCGACCAGCGCGCAGCCGTTGAAGATTTCTCCCCGCGCGTCAGTTGAATACTCTTTCCGGTGTCGGTGTTCGCAAGCCAGACTTGAGTTATGAAAGCATCCTGTTTGAAATCGCCATGACTAACCGTGTAAGCGACCCATTTACCGTCGGGCGAGATCTCAGTGCCGCCGACTGTTTTCAGCGTCACCAGCTCATCAAGCGTGGGAACGCGCGATTGGGCCACCACTCCAGAGACAACCAGCGTTAGCCATAGTAGGACCAGTACAATCTTGCTCATCGATGTGTCCTTCTTGTGTGAACTAATCCGACAAGAATAATCCAGGTAAGCGAGATGCGGCCAGCCAAAAAAATAAAACACAGTTTCGCTTGACGGGTTTATTACATTGCACTAATCTCCGCTCGCTCAGAAATCCCGACTCCTACTCCCAACTACTCGCCCATTCATTTGAGTCGTTAGTCCCTTTATCTAACGCTACTTCAATCCCGACACGAACTCCTAGAATGCGCTGAAGCGGACTCCGCTTTTCAAACGCATACAAGCCCAGGGACATTTCGCTACCGGCATCAGTTGCCGTGATTAACCGTTTCTTCGAGGAGGTCTCTCATGAGGCGCTATCGCGGACAGGACCGTTCTATTTCCAAAAAGACTCTATTCGCCCTGTGGATTCTTCTCGTCTGCCCGTTGGTTTTTACGCGCGCGGTCGACGCCCAGACCACGATTACCAACGTCTACGACGAAGCGGGAAGGCTTGTTGCGGTAGTTGATTCAGGCGGCGACACGGTCACTTACAGTTATGATGCCGTCGGTAATTTACTTTCAATATCGCGTCACAGCTCGGCATCAATATCGATTATTGCGTTCACGCCCGGTAAAGGGACAATAGGAACTTCCGTCACGATCTACGGTACCGCATTTAGTACCACGCCCAGTAACAACACAGTCACATTCAATGGCACAGCAGCAACCGTAACCTCATCCACGGCTACCAAAATTGTTACCAGTGTGCCTTCCGGCGCGACTACGGGTCTTATTAGCGTCACCTCACCGGCTGGATCGATCTCCAGTGCAACCAACTTCACTGTCGTCAGCTCGAGTGCACCAACGATCAGCAGCTTTACTCCGACTATCGGCACAAGTGGTACTTCCGTTTCGATTAGTGGGACTAATTTCGACACCACCGCGTTCAATAACAACACGCGATTTAATACCACCTACGCTCAGGTCAGCTCTGCTACGTCCACAAGTGTTTCAACCGCTGTTCCGTCCGGTGGTGCATCAGGAAAAATCTCAGTAGGCACGCTGAACGGCACTGCCGTAAGCACCGATGATTTCTTTATTCCACCCGGTACTTTCACAGCTTCCGATGTGGCAGTTACGGGGCGCATGTCCGGTGGAGACAGCAAGACCATTAGTCTGCCCACTGCAAACAAGATCGGGATGACGCTCTTCGAGGGCACCGCCGGACAACGAGCCGGTGTCAAGATCACGAGTTCGTCAATAGCCATGACCACCCTCAAGGTCTTTAATCCAAAAGGGATTGAGATCGGCACAGTTACCGTTAACACCAGCGGCGGATTTCTCGAAACTTCCCAGTTCACGATCAACGGCACGTACACAATACTCACCGATCCAAGTAGCACCAATACTGGGAACATAACCTTCACGCTGTATCTGTCAACGGACGTCTCCAACACAATCAGCGCTAACGGTACCGGGGTAACAATCACGACGACGACGCCCGCACAGAATGGGCAACTCAGCTTAAACGCCACTGCCAATCAGCGCGTTTACTTGAAAATCAGCAGCGTCTCATTGTCCGGCGGGAGCCCCAATTGGGTAGTTGTGACGCTGAAGAGACTGGGAGGCGCCACTGTCACTTCCAACGTCTTCGATTCAAGCGGCGGGTTCTTTGATTCACTAACGATTACTGAAGAGGGCCCCTACGTCATTGACGTGGATCCGATGAATTCCAGTGCAGGCAGCACCACTTTCACGCTTTATAACGTGGACGCGGATATCACCGGCTCCATTGCAACAGACGGGACCGCGGTGACGCCCACCACTACGCTGGGGCAAAACGCGAAGTACACGTTCAGCGGCACGGCAGGCAATAGAGTGTTTGTGAAGATCTCAAGCGTGTCGATGACTGGCGGAAGTCCGAACTGGACCACCGTCGCGATCAAAAAGCCAGATGGAACTAACCTCATTTCGACGACCGTTACTACAAGTGGTCAGATCGACACGACGACCTTGCCGGTCACCGGCACCTACACGGTCCTCGGCGATCCGCTAAACACGAGCGCAGGAAGCATGACGCTTCAGCTCTACAACGTTCCGGCGGATGTGACCGGCACCATTACACCGGGCGGTTCGGCTGTCTCGGTGACCACCACGACACCCGGACAAAACGCGAGCTACACCTTCTCAGGCACTGCTAACCAGCGCGTCAGCCTGAACGTATCTTCAGTATCGTTCACCGGCAACAGTTGGGTGACCATTTACATTAAGAAACCTGACGGCTCGAGTTTGACGTTGACGACGGTCGATGCCAGTGGCGGGTTTCTCGACACCAAGACGTGCCCGGTAAACGGTACCTACACGGTGTTAGTCGATCCGGTCAATGCCAACACCGGAAGCCTCACGCTGACTCTTTACGACGTGCCGGCCGATGATAGTGATACCACCACCGTCAACGGGTCGGGAGTCACAGTCTCGACAACCGTGCCAGGTCAAAATGCGGAAGTTACCTTCAGCGGCACGAGTACCCAGCAAGTGACGGTTCGATTAACAAGTAACAGCCTGGGTCTGATTACGGTGAAGCTGCTGAAGCCCGACGGCACTACACTCACTCAGCACTCCTCGAGCAGCACCAACTTCAACCTTTTGCAGCAAACTCTGCCGACCACTGGCACTTACAAGGTAGTTGTCGATCCCAGCGGTATGAACACCGGATCGATCACAGTTGCGGTGACAAATCCGTAAGGCCCTGAAAGACAGGAGAAGAACTATGAGGCGGCGCGTTAATTTTATTCTCGCTTTGGGCTTGAGTTATGCACTGATAGCTGGTCCTACTCTCGCGTTCGCAGCGCCTGACAATCGGACCAGATCGGTAACACCTCCAAAGAGCGATCGCACGGTTCCGGCGCCTAACCGCTCCCGGCGAACTCCGCGAAAACCAATTCAAGGCACAGAGCCACAGGGGCAAACGAAAACTCTATTGCTCGACGGGCGCTTGCTGGTTATCGGCGGCATTGGACCAGATGGACAGCTCCTGTCCAGCAACATCATCAACCCGCTAACCGGCGAGAGCGTTTCACTGAAAGACCGATCGCTGTCACGTGCCTGGCATAGCGCGACGATGTTGCCTGACGGCCGTGTTCTGATCGTTGGTGGCGTTGACGCCGGCGGGCGAGTTGTGGAACAGGCTGGAGTATTCGATCCGGAGACGCTGGGATTCCGCGAACTCCCACCAGCAGTCGTGACAGCGCGCGCCTATCACAGCGCAACGTTGCTGACTGATGGACGAGTCCTCCTCGTGGGTGGAACTTCGGCAAAGGGCGCTCAGGCTACGAGCGCTGAATTCTGGGACTTCAGGAATCAGAACAGAAAATCCGTTCTCGGTAGACTGTCAGTCGCCAGGGCCAAGGCAACGACGACGCTGCTTGCTGATGGCAATGTGTTGATTGAAGGTGGGGTCGATCATAACCAAAACGAGATTGACAACAGTGAGCTCTTCAACACCGAAAGTGAGAGCTTTAGTTTTACGACGATATCCTCCAAAGAACAGCCGCCGCCGGTATTTCTAGCCGGATCCTTTCCGCAAAACGGCGCCACCGACGTCGACGTCAATACAATAATCGGCCTTCGCTTTTCGAAAGCACTGCCTGCTCCGATCAAAAATGAAGCGGCAACCTTACTCAGTAAAGACACTGCCGTACAGGCGAAGCTCACTTTGGCTGAAAGCGGTAAGCTTCTTTTCCTTCTGCCTCTACAACCTTTGGAATTGGCTACCACGTACACCGTCGTTTTGGGTGACGCGATTAGCAGCTCTGACAGCATCACTGCTGCTGCGTCAGTCTCCTTCACGACTACGAACAAGAACAGAAGCGGCAGCGACGTGGTATTTCCAAATGCCGGATCGCCTGACGTTGATTGGGCGCCCGATGCAACAAATCTCCGCGGTAATTGGCGCACGAACGGAGAGCGCTCTAAGTGGCAGGATGAGCCCCCGTTGCAGGCAGCGCCGGGACAGACAGCAGTGGCCGGTCAGGCGCTGACACTCCGCGGCCAGCCTGTTGCGAATATCACGATCAAAATACAGGGACGCCAAACACGCACTGACGGCACTGGAAGATTTCTGTTAACCGAGGTTCCTGCGGGGCGCCACGTAATGCTCATCGATGGACGTTCTGCAAGCCGGCCCGGCGCGACGTACGGCATCTTTAAAGCCGCCGTCGACATAACCGACTCTCAAACGAACGTTCTTCCTTACACCATCTGGATGCCGAAGCTGGACATGGCCCATGCGACAACCATTTCATCACCCACCCAACAAGACGTGGTGTTGACGACGCCTATGATCCCGGGGCTGGAGCTGCATCTTCCCGCCGGAACAGTAATTCGCGACATCGACGGACGTCCGGTAACGCAAATTAGCATTACTCCTGTACCAGTCGATCGGCCGCCGTTCCCGCTTCCAAACGGATTCAAAGTACCTGTTTTCGCTTCGATTCAACCTGGAGGCGCGCAGATCATTCCGCCGCGCGCTCGTTTGGTGTATCCCAATTACACCGACAGGCGTGCCGGTGAGCGCATCAATTTTTGGAATTACGATCCCGAAGGCAAGGGTTGGTACATCTACGGTCAGGGCACGGTGAGCGCAAACGGTAAGCAGGTCGTTCCCGACGCAGGCGTAACTATCTATGAATTCACCGGCATCATGATCGCTTCGAACGGTGATCCTCCGGATCGCGGCCCTAAACCCGGCAACGGCCCTTCAGACAAAGATGGAGAACCCGTGGATCTGGGGACCGGCCTCTTTGTTTACAACAAGACCGATCTTGCGGTGTTCGACCTGATCCCGATTACGTTGCGCCGCACGTACAGGCCTGAAGATGACGCATCGCGCGCTTTCGGAATTGGTACAAGCCATCCTTACGAAATGTTCCTGTGGTCGAATAATAACTATCAGGAACTGGATCTGATACTGCCTGATGGGGGACGTGTTCACTACAACCGTATCTCGCCTGGAATCGGTTTCATGGATGCGGTTTATGAGCACACCGAAACGCCGAGCAAGTATTACAAGTCACAGGTGGCCTGGGCGGGGAACCTGACATGGGAGTTGCGTCTCAAAGACGGCACGGTTTATGTCTTTCCCGAATATTCGCCAATTCAGGCGATCCGTGACCGCTATGGAAACCAGGTCACCATCGCCCGCACGGGCACCAACATAACTCAGATTACTTCGCCTTATGGGCGGTGGATTAAGTTTACGTATGACACCAGCAACCGCATTACACAGGCAAAGGACAATGCTGGTAGAACAGTTGGCTATCAGTACGATACCGGAGGTCGCTTATGGAAAGTTACAGATCCAAATGGCGGCATAACGGAATACACCTACGACAGTTCCCACCGGATGCTCACTATCGAGGACGCCCGCGGAATTGTCTATCTCACCAATGAATATAACAGTGCCGGAAGAGTCATTGAGCAAACACAGCCGGACACCTCCACCTTCCAGTTCTCCTATACGCTCGATTCAAATGGGAAAGTCACTCAGACCGACGTTACAGATCCGCGCGGCTATGTGAGTCGCGTGACGTTCAACGGCGACGGTTTCACCACCTCCGCAACGCGGGCGCTGGGAGAGACGGAGGAACAAGCCTATACATACCAACGCGAATCAGGAACCAACCAGCTCACAAGCATAACGGATGCACTAGGCCGCATTACGAGTTTCACCTACGACGCGTGGGGCGATTTGACAAGCACCACGAGACTGTATGGAACGAGCGATGCTGTTACGACCTCGATGACGCGGGAACCTACCTTTCGTCAGATCGCGAGCGTGACCGATCCCTTAAACCACACCACGTATATCACTCATGATAATCGAGGAAACGCGGTCACCATCACCAACCCATTGAGCCAACAGACCACAATGGCTTACAACGCCAATGGCCAACCGGTAAGCGTCACGAACCCTCTTAACCACACGCTTCAGTTTACATACAACAATGGGGACCTGGTGGCTCTGACAGATCATTTGGGGAGGACAGGTACGCGATTGATAGATGCTGTAGGCAGGCCGATAGCTATGGCAGATGCAGCAGGAAACCAAACCAGGAAGGAGTTCGACTCAACCAACCAACGCACTAAAAAAACTGACCCCATTAACGCGGTTTCCATTTTCGGCTACGACGAGAATGGGAATTTAGAGAACGTAACTGACGCCCGCACTAACGTCACAAGTTATGTCTACGACGACATGGACCGCGTTACAACTCGTACCGATCCTCTGACACAGAACACAACCTACGAATACGATTACAACGGTAACCTGACTGAGCTCACAGACCGGAAAAGTCAGGCAACAACCTATACCTATGACGCTCTGAATCGCCTCACGCAGGTGACCTATGACGACGCGTCAACTGTCTCTTATACCTACGACGACGGAAACCGGCTGACTGAAGTTGACGACTCGGTAAACGGAACGATCGAGTTGACCTATGACGGCCTGGATCGAGTTACCAGTGAAACGACGCCTCAAGGTGTAATTAGTTACACCTACGATGCCGCAGGACGCCGAACAAGTGTCACCGTTACGGGCCAAACTGCGATTAACTACACCTACAACAACGCGAACCGCCTCACGCAAATCACACAGGGGACCGCAACCATCACGATCGCATACGATGCGGCCGGACGGAGAACTTCGCTAACGCTGCCAAACGGCACCGTCACTGAGTATGGCTACGATGCCGCGTCACAGTTGACCAGCCTTACCTACAAGAACGGTTCGACTGTTATTGGCGATCTGACATACGAGTATGACTCCGCGGGACGTCGTACGAAGGTCGGTGGAAGTTTTGCGCGCACATCATTGCCGTCCGCACTCACAAGCACGACTTACAACGCCGTGAATCAACTCACGGCAAGAAGCGGAGTCACTCTTACGTACGACGCGAATGGCAATCTCACTGGTGACGGTACCAACACCTATACCTGGAACGCACGTAATCAACTGGTCTCGATCAGCGGAGGCGTTAGCGCGAGCTTTCAGTACGACGCCTTTGGCCGGCGCCGAGGCAAAACGGTTGGTGGAACATCCACAAATTTTCTCTATGACGGTTCGAACATAATCCAGGAGCTATCCGGAACAACGCCCACTGCGAACCTCCTGGTTGGCGGCATTGATGAAGTCTTCACACGTACGGAGGGAAGCACCGCGCGTTACTACATTCTGGATGGAGTGGCTTCCACGGTTGCGATGTTGAATGGCTCGGGCACAATCCAAACAGAGTACACATACGAGCCGTTTGGAAAAACAACCCTGTCAGGGTCATCGAGCACTAACGCGGCACAGTTCACTGGCAGAGAGAATGACGGCACTGGACTCTATTATTATCGGGCTCGTTATTACAGCCCCACGTTGCAGCGGTTCATCAGCCAGGACCCGATTGGTTTTACTGGCGGAGATACAAATCTCTACGCTTATGTCGGTAACAATCCGATCAACTACACGGATCCGTCAGGCTTGGTCCCAATTCCGCCGCAATGCGCCGTGCAATGCGCATTCGCAACATATTGGGGGGCATTCTACCTTGTCTGTCATTTTGTTCTCCACGCCGGGCCTGTTTGTGAATTTGCACTGGAAATGGCAATGATCTGGGGTGAGTTATGCGTGAAATGTATTGCCGGCCGCAGACCAGGGCTTCCTCCAAAGCCGGATCCGCCGCCACCGTTGCCACCAAAGCCACCAGGTCCAGAGCCGCCACCGCCAGTCCCTGGGCCACCGCCCGAACCCGGGCCACCAAGCCCAGGGCCAGGACCAGGTCCAGAGCCGCCGCCTCCAGGACCAGGACCACCGGCGCCGCCAGTACCGGGGCCAGGTGATCCGGAGATTCCAATACCGAGTCCGTCAGGGCGTGATTGCCCGAAGCCGGATAAGACGCCCATGCCTCCGTTTGGTGGCGGTGGCGACTTTGGTGGAGGCGGCTCAGGCGGGAAATGGTAGGCTGCTTTCTACGAACCAGGAGGGTGATGCCTAGTGGAAGAGGAAATGCAAACGATCACGCTTCCTCACAGCGTGGTCCAGAATCTCAAGGAAACTGCCTGGCAGATGGATATGTCCGTGCCCGAGTTGCTAAGCCTGATTGTGCTCGGAGCGACATTGCAACAGCCGTACACTAAGAAGGACATGGACGAACTGGGCAGGGAAGGTTGGAAACAAATACGCGAATTTACCTTTCAGAAACCTTATAAGGTGCTGGGACAACGAAGAAGAAAAGTTCGCGAAGAGACACCTGAGGAAAACGGTCATTGGGTGTCTGAAGCGGACGGCTCGCTGACACTCTCGCTCCCCATACCAAAGTATCGGCGCGACATCCTGCGAGAAACGGCACGGGGGCGCGGCGTCTCGCCGGAACAAGAAGTGGCTCGCATCGTTCAAGAGGCTGTCAAACATGATTACATGCCTCGATCGGAAGAAGAGAGGGACATACGGCAAAAAGAAATGAGGCGTGAGCTCTGGCAGGTGTGGCGCGACATCTTCCGCCATATTTGGTCAGGCGGTAAGCGTCGCTAGTTTCGTTTGTTAGACGCTTGGAGGTTCATCACTTGGCTGCGTATGCTCAGGCATCTGAGTTGGGGGTGCCAGAAATGAAAAGAGTCGCAATTGTCGCGATGTTAGCTGCTGTTGTCGCGGCCGCGTGTGTGTGGCATAACAAGTCCGATTCCCCGACTGTTTCTGAGAACACTGGTGGGAATCCGCAGCACGCTAATGCAGCGGTTCCAGTTTCTGCGAGTCCGAGCCCGAGTCCGAGTCCGAGTCCGCAACTCGGATACGTTGCGGATTCCGCCAGCGTCATGGAACAATCGTCAAGAAAACAGTTGGAGACCACGCTTGCGGCGTTGAAGCAACGCGACAAGATAGATTTTGCAGTTGTCACATTGGAAAGCACCGGCAATCAATCAGCGCGCGACTATTCGCTCGATCTCGCTCGCGATCGCAACCGCCACATAAGCGGAAATGAAAATGGCGGCCTCTTACTGCTCGTTGCCGTACATGATCATACTTGGCATGTTCAGGTGAGCCGCAGCCTTGAAGACAAACTCACAGACGACATTCTCAAGACCTTAAGCCGGCCAATGATCGACTCGTTCAAGCAGAAGCGTTACGGTGAAGGGATTATCAAATACGTTAACGCCATTATCAGCAAACTTGCGGAGCTCCATTCCTCTCAAAAAGGAAAAGCCGTAACACCATAGAGCAGCGGTCGATGTTTGTGGCAAAGCGCATAACAATTGTTGGAAGCCTTCTATTTCTCACTCTGGTCTGCTCGTTTAATGCCTCTCAAGCCAATTCTCAGCGACCACCGACAAAGGCCAGAAAAACTATCGCGGTTCAGTTTCCCTTAGGCATAAGTGAATCGCTTTGGCGGCGACGAATCCCTCGAGATAATCCGCTGACCGCACAAAAGATTGCACTCGGACGGGCCCTCTATTTTGATAAGCGACTTTCAAAGGATGGCACTGTAAGTTGTGCCACTTGTCATGATCCGGCATTCGCGTTCACAGACGCCAAATCGATTGCCGAGGGCACGGCCGGCGGACGCGGGACCCGAAATGCTCCGACTATATTGAATGCTGTCTTTAGTGACTTCTTATTCTGGGACGGCCGCGCCCTCTCGCTGGAAGACCAGGTTAAGCACCCACTCCTAAGTTCTTTTGAGATGGGCATGAGTACTGAACCGGAACTGCTCAGGCGGGTCGCATCCATTCCTAAATACCAGGGACAATTTGCGAAGGTCTTCAAGTCGGAGGGTCTGACAGTTGATACGATTGCAAAAGCGATCGCGGCGTATGAACGAACCCTGGTTTCAGGCAATTCACCTTTCGATCGATTCATTAACGGAAATGAGAATGCGATAACGGAAGCACAAAAGCGAGGTTGGGAGCTCTTCAAAGGAAAAGCCCGATGCATTGACTGCCACAAATTCTCAGTAGACAGTCCTTTCTTTACGGATTTCGAGTTCCACAACACCGGCGTGGCTTTCACTGACGCTATCTTAGGATTGGTGAGCACCGTTGCTGGGGTCTCAAAACAAACTTCACGAACGCAGTTGGCCCACTCGGCAGGGTTCTCAGAATTGGGCCGGTTTGCCGTTACCTGTCAATCAACAGACATCGGCGCTTTTAAAACACCAACTTTGCGCGATATGGAACTCACATCACCTTACATGCACGATGGTTCATTCAAGACGGTGATTGATGTCGTGCAGTACTACAATCGCGGTGGGAACCCGAACGCCTATTTAGACAAACGCATGCACCCGCTACAGCTATCTGATAGCGAGATTAGTGACCTCGTGCAATTCTTGAGAGCACTGACCAGCGATGATGTATTGCGACAATGTCAAACCACGGTTCGCCAAACGCGTGCTGCTGTTCCATTCTAACGTAATGACCCTCCTGACAGAGTGCGCACTGCGTTGGTTTGCTTAAGCCACGAAGACGTGAAAACTCAGTTGCGGTACTCTCCCCAACAGCCAGCGACAAAACTAATTTATAACTACTGATGTCCAGACGCAGTTTGCAAGCGATGACGGTCGAGCCTACACACGGGCGGTTACAGATCTCCTCCGCGCCGAGCGTCACGATCTAGCCGAAGACATGCTGATGGCTGATCTCTCGTCGCTACGCGTGCCCCTCGCGGAGTTGTGCCTCCAGACTCGAAGCGATCCTGTGACGCTGACACACTGGGACACTCTTCAGGGGATGATCTTTCGCCCGACTAGTTATGGTGGCTTATGCACAGCCGTAGTGATGAACATGTCTAACTACGCTTTCCACCCCACGGACGAGCCCGAAAAATTTATTGAGCCAATTGTCGAGGTCTCATTCCTCACCGACAACAGCTTCCCGTTTTCCACCAGTAGTCGCGAGGAGATCATGGCTGAGATTGAAACGCTCGCAGCGCGTTGGCAAGGACACGGCGATGATTTTCACTTCTACGAAATGAGCGTTGTGGGCCTGGCGCGTATCAACAGCGCCGTCGAGCATGACGAGTCGCATATCGCCTGGCGAACGGGGCAACGGAGCGCACTGGCCGACTACACTGCGCAGCAGCTCGCGGAGTTGCTCCGCACGTTGCGCTACCACCAGGCCGTGAAGCGCCATCTCGACCAGGACGGACTGGCGCGCCGCATTCCTGTGATCGTGGGAAGTCGCGGCGTTGGGCCATTCATCGAGGTCGTGTACTATCCGGCACCGTCGCGTGAGTCGGCTGCCGAGGCGGAGGCCCGCATGACTGTGGAGTGGAAGGCGCAACGGCGCGCGGAGATGGAGAAGGAGCTATGGAGAACGGCGAAGGAGATGCGCGAGTTACGCAGAAATATCCGCGATACGCTCAATTGGCCACCTCCGCATCCGATCGACACATTGTGCAGGTTTTACGAGACCAAGGAGGCCTTGATAGGCGTCCAGCACCCGCTCGGTCCGCCACGCCAGACTAGTTGGCGCATCGTCGACGACGCAGAGTATGAGCGATTCCTGAAGTGGTATTACGTGGACGCCTATTTCGACGATTAGACGTATTGGCAGTACGCACGTGTGCTAGACTCCCGGCATGGCTCTAAAGAAAGTATCAGAACCGCAGAAGCAATTGGCGAAGACTCAGCGGCGAGCGACGTCGCTCTCGGAGCGGACGCGCGCCGTTAAATCGTCACAGGAAAAAAGCCGCAGTGAGCGTCTTAGAGAATTGGAAGAGCTGACCTTACGAGCTTTTCGAATCGCTTACGAGAACCATCACCGATAAAGATTCTAACTAGCAGAAAACTGAAAACCTCACGATGCCGTACTTCACCTACGACACCTCAGTAGTTGTTTCCAGACGTGTTACACAATTTGAGCGTCTGCCCGGCACGTTCTTGATGTCAGCGATCGTCCTGCTGGAACTCACAGCCAGCGCCAGCGACGGTTCACAACGAAAACTATACGAAAGGCTATTTGACGCTTATCGGCGTGAGAAGCGACTGATCGTTCCTAATGCCGACGACTGGCTGCTTGCGTCTAAGATTCTGTTTTCTCTTACCCTCAATCGCAAACGTTACCAACGGGGACGATTGAAATCACTTACAGCCGGCGCCTCACAACGCATGGCGCTTGATGTTTTAATCGCGGTGAGTGCACGACGGTGGAAGGCGATCGTCGTTACAGAGAATTGGCGGGATTTCAAGCTCATCCAGCGATATTGCAATGCGACTATCGTCAAGGCTGCGGAATTCTTCCGAGTCTGACGTCACCGCTTCAAGGTAGACATTCAATTACCCGGCGCTAAAGTAGTAGAATCTGGTAACTCTCAACCTCATCCCACTAGGGAAGGATTATGAAGAAAGCTCCCTCATCTGCCGCGCTGAACGTAAACGGCCCAATGCAAGCGGAAGCGGAAGCTGAAGCGCGTAAGCGCGTCGAAGAAGGGGGCAAGACGAACGAAGCATTGCTTCGGTTGTTTATCAAACACACGCCGGCTGCTATCGCGATGTTTGACACAGACATGCGTTATCTTCAGGTCAGTGATCGCTTTCTAACCGATTACGATCTCGAAGGGCAAAACCTCATCGGTAAGTCGCACTATGAAGTATTTCCGGACCTTCCGGATCGCTGGAAGCAAGCTCATCGCCGAATCCTTGCCGGCGCAGTCGAACGATGCGAGGACGATCCTTATATAGCGTCCGACGGCAGCACCGGATGGTTACAGTGGGAGAGTCTTCCCTGGCGAAAAGGCAACGGAGAAATTGGCGGACTGATCTTGTTCACGCAGGTTATCACTGCGCGCAAGAGAGCGGAGGAGGCGTTGCGCTCCTCTGAGGAACGATTCGTCAAAATCTTCAATCTCAGCCCCTTTCGAATGGGCATCCTGCGAATAAGAGACGGCATAGTTCTTGAAGTCAACGACGCCTGGATCAGAGATACCGGCTTTTCACGTGACGAGATAATCAACCAACCTATCTTTACTTTGTCTTCGCAGTTTGCAGATGGCCTGGCGGACAAAATTCGCGAGGTACTAACCGCACCAAAGACCCGTGCTCGATTTTGAAGTTCGCTTTAACTCAAGAGACGGGCACGAATTCATTGCCAACACGTCGGCAGTAATAATCGAGCTTGATGGCGAACCTTGTTACCTCTGGGCTGCCAACGACATCACTGAACGCAAACACGCCGAGGAGGCATTGCAAGCATCGGAGAGCAGGTTTTCAATCGCCTTCAATTCCAACCCGATGCTGGCGACGATTTCAATGCTCGACGGCGGCCGTTTCCTGGCGGTAAATGACAGCTTTGTTGTCCTCACCGGATATTCACGCGAAGAGGCCGTGGGCCACACGGCTCTGGATCTAAACCTTTGGCCCAATCCTGACGATCGCCGCAGAGTGATGGACAAGTTGAAAAAGGAAAAACGCGTGCGCGACTTCGAGGCTAAGATTCGACTCAAGAGCGGTGAAGAGCGAATGTTGCTGCTTTCCGTCGAGAAAATTGAACTCGACGGTCAGGTCTGTCTGCTGCATGCAGCCAACGACGTCACACAGCGCAACCGTGCCGAAGAAGCACTGCGCGCGCTTTCCGCCAAACTCCGCTCGGCCCGCGAAGAAGAAGGGACTCGCATCGCACGCGAGATACACGACGAACTCGGCGGCGCGTTGACTGGTTTAAAGTGGGATCTCGAACGTATCGACACCATGCTGACTAAGTCGACGAATGGTTCGCTGATTCTCGACGTACATGAGCGCATCGGCTCCATGACAACCACCATTGAGACGACCATCACTACCGTACGACGAATCGCTTCGGAACTTCGTCCGGGATTGCTGGACGATCTCGGTCTCGTGCCAGCCATTGAATGGCAGGTAGCGCAGTTTCAGGCTCGCGCGGGACTCAAGTGTCATTGGACCAACACAACAGACGAGGTCGAATTGGATCGCGAAAAATCGACGGCGGTTTTTCGTATCCTGCAGGAGATTCTGACCAACGTGTTGCGACATGCGCAGGCCACTAATCTCTATGTCAGGTTATCTCGTTCCAGGCACCATTTAGAATTGGAAGTTAAGGACGACGGCCGCGGCATAACCAGGAGTCAAAGGATCAACTCTCGATCACTCGGGCTGTTGGGAATGAAGGAAAGGGCTCTGCTGGTGGGTGGCACTGTCCAAATTACCGGGAAAGAAGGACAAGGCACGACCGTTCTCGTACGAGTGCCGTTGCGAGCGTAGTCTGACGCAAATTAAGACGACCATGTTGAAGATTCTGACAATCGATGATCATGAAGTCGTCCGGCGCGGACTGAAAAACATGTTCACTCACTCGAGTGCGACGTTTGGCGAGGCCCAGTTCCGGGGCTGAGGCTCTAAACATGGTTCGCGAACAGCACTGGGACATTGCGGTGCTCGACATCTCTCTCGGAGGCCGCAGTGGCCTCGAGGTGCTTGCGGACCTGAAACGGATTCGGCCCAATGCCGGTACTGATTCTTAGCATGCATGCGGAAGAACAATACGCCGTGCGGGCCTCCAAGGCGGGCGCCGCGGGCTATATGACTAAGGGCCAGTTCCTCAGAAGAGTTGCGCCACGCCATCTTAACCGTCATCAGGCAAGGTCAATACGTCAGCCCAGCACTCGCCGAGAAAATCGTGCTCCAGTTCGCGCGCTCGGAAAAGATGCCTCACGAGGGCCTTTCGAATCGTGAACTTGAAGTCTTGTGTTCGATCGCTTCCGGCAAGACTGTGGGAGAGATCTGCTTCGCAGTTATCACTCAGCGACAAGACCATCAGTACTTATCGACGTCGCATTCTCGACAAAATGGAAATGAAGACCAACGCTGAATTGACCTACTACGCCATCCGCAACGGATTAGTGGAATAGCTCTTTGTCGGGCAAACACTGACACGCTGGTTCATCCAGATTACAAATCAATCAGACTTCGACTGATACCCCTCGTAACTCTTCCTCTCTATATTGCGTCATTTGAGATCGTCGATCGGAGCGGCAAACGCGTGTGGGGCCGATCGACGACAGCGCACCGTGGGAGGCAAACCCCGATGGGACTGCGTGCGTTGACAGGGCGTGGGGTTCAATGCTGGGAAATTGGACTCTGCGCCTTCTTCTTGTTGAGCAGTTTTTGTATCTGCTGGAGGGTTTGCATGACCACGACTGACAGTGATTTGCAACGCGCTGAAGAGGCTTTAGTCGCTTGCCAGTTGCAGCTTCAGCAGGCGCAAAAGCTCGAGGCTATCGGGCAACTTGCCGGTAGCCTGGCCCACGACTTCAACAATCTCGTAACAGTAATTCTGGGTTACACCGATCTCTCCCTCAGACGAAGCGACCTCGACGATTCGATCCACCACAATCTCGAAGAGACCAAAAGGCCGCTGAACGCGCGGCATCCCTAATTCGGCAACTACTCGCCCTGATCCGTCAATTACTCGCTATCAGCAGCAAACAGATCCTGGAAGCGGATCTACCTGCTAAGTGCGAGGGCGACGAGGCTCTTCACCAAACCAATACCACGTAGGTTCGGGTACACTGCCATAACGCCGCAGCAGATCGTCTATCGGTTTGTTCACGGGCACATGCCGCTCCGGAACGCTCGCACCCGCCTCGATCAATACTTGAATGATCTCCGCATACAACCTGGGATCTCCACCGTGAGCGGCCGACCAGAGTGTTTGCCCTAAAACAGTGCCGCCATAAGTGTTCCTCTCTTCGAGCGGCACGTTCCTCTTTAAGCAGAAACTTGATCACTTCAAGCTGACCACCTATCGCGGCACAGTGCAGGGACTCTGACCATCGCCTTTTTGTTCGCTCAGATCGACACCTTTGTCCAGCAGAAACTCGACAACGTTCAGCCGCCCCCACGTGCACGCAAGTTTTAAAGCCGACTGCAACTGTTTTCGACTCGTCTTTCTTTTCAAACTTCCGTCCGCATTGAAGAATCCTTTGACGACATCGAGACGACCGACGCCGCCCGCATCTTCGAGGTCAAGTCGGCACCATGATCGGCGAGAAACACGGCAGCCTCAGCGCGTCCGTTCGCCAAAGCTCCTTTCACGGCACGGTGACGATTACCCGCGCTAGTCACGTGTTCGATCTCTGCCCCATGGTCCAGCAGCATCTGCATCAGAGGATTCTGCACGCCGGCCCGAAACGGATGAACACTCGTGGCAACTAGCCCGAGGGTAGTCGCTCCTCCACCGTACACGTCAGCCTCGGCATTAACTTCAGCGCCGGCGTCCAATAAAATTTCCGCAATCGCGACTATGTTTTTAGGCGTATTCTGGCGATGTCCCTCAACTCCATTTGCTGAAACGTAGTGAGCAAGGTGGCCTTATGCTGGCGTGTCGAACGCGAACGGATCAGGCGCGGCTCCTCTCGCAAGAGTCGTCGGACAGTCTTAATGTCGCCGTTGCAGATCGCGTCGGCAGCAGCTTCAAATCGTGCAATCAGTGAACTCTTTTGCGAGAGCCCATTAAGATGTTTGGCGAACCTGGTCCAATTCTCAAACCCGTGCGATCGAGCAGAACAGATTGCGCGTCCGCGAGACGACACGGTGGACCATCCGTGTTCGATAATGTCCGTTTGGCGAACCCTTCGACCTGATTAGTCCAGCGTCCAATTACGCGCGACTCCTTTCGCCCGAGTTTGATTCCGCTTTGTTTGACGAGCGTTTTCAGCCACCCCTCCCCATCGCCAATCGCATCAGGATCACCCGACTTGCAGGCCTTGAGTAAATCCCTGGCGAGTTTCTTGTAGTGTTCAAGGTTAGGCCGGAGAGGAAGCGGAAGCGCATCTTGTGCATTCGGAAACATAGAAGGGAGGGAGTTATAGCACAGATGCAGACGATGGGATCGAGCTCCACCGTCTGCATCTGGTTAAGCACAGTCCGCGATAAACGCGGGATGCAGTGTTAGGTTTTACGGATCGATGATGTCGTTCTTCGCCGTGGTCAGATTGGCAAGAGCCTTGTTGGCCTCAGTGATTCGTCCACTGGCATTCGACGCATTACCCGCCTTAATGGCGTTGCCGCGGGCTTTGTTAAATTCCTTTTGCGCCTTTCGGTGCAAACCGCCGCCCACAAGCACTTCAAACGCATCGTCGATTTCAGAGACAGCCAGATCCGCGAGCTCTTTCCCCTGTGCTGAACTCGTGGCGATCTTGATGCGTTCAATCAGATCCCTCGCCGACCGTTCATTCTCCAACACGTTGATGACGCGCAGAAGCGCAGCAACGGCGACGACCTCGGTGGCATCAAGCCTGATTCCACCGACTGCCGCTCCGAAGCCCGGTGGCTCATTGAAGGCCCTGCTGTTATAGAAATCAACCGCGCCCTCAATCGTCTCAATCGAGTTGTTATGGAAGAATGGACCAGTGTCTGCCGCCTCCACCAGCACCGGCGTATTGAACGAGCCGTTGCCGATGCCGCCGGTTGGCGAGATGCCCGTCTGACCAAAACCACCGTCCTGTGGATTGAGCTGTGCCGGTGTCACCAGATCCGCTGGTTGCGAAGGCAATCCTTCAACGTTGGTATTGAAGTTTGCATTCTGTCCGGGGAAGAAAAAGTCACTTGCCCCAGCGTTTAGGTGACAGAAGAAACACTTGCCTGCTCCCAGGTTCGATGCATTTGGATTGAGCGTGTTTCCGGGATTGTTAAAGATGTCGACTCCCTTGCGCACGACTTCATTCCTGAACTTCGGTTGCATCGCCGCAAGATCCAGGTCCGCTCGACGGCCAAGAGACTTTTGAAATGCCTCGAGATCATCGAGTTCGCCAGTCGTCGGCATACGAAAATCTCCAGGCGCCTGACGATTCAAAGTATTCGGATAGTGCTGAGTGATCGCACCGATAATGAACTCGCGCAGAGTTCCAGTTCCCGGTGCGCCGTCACCACCCCAGCCAGTCCTCTCGTTGGGCGGGATTGTCGTTCCATCTTGTCCGCCGGCAACGGGAGTCAGCGTGTTTTGCAGCAGCGCCAGAGTGTGCGGGACGCCGCGCATCACGAAATTGCTAGCCAGGTTTCCGAAGCCGTCAGGATTTTCGAGAATCAAGCCAAGCTTGCGCATCAGCACGGGGTTCTCGAAGTTGTTCGCAAGAGCCGGAATAAACTCGGCCACGAAGATCGGATCGTTTGGCGGCAGATCATCGATGAACTCCGCGTCGATCGTCAGGTTGCCGTTCTCGCGGTGACACGTCCCGCAAGTCCGCCCGTTGCCGTTGAATGTTTCGTTAAAGAAGCTCTGCCGCCCGCGCGTGATTGATTGCTGGAGCGGGGTGGTAGGATTCGGAATTGGACCCATTTGCGCCGAAGCAGTCGGACTGATCGCGTCAACAATCTTCCGGAACAGACCGCGGTTGTCAGGCGCGGGAGCGACTGGATCTGCATCCGCGAGCACTCCAAATTGTCCCTGCTGTTTGCTGCGATACATCCGATGGAACAGCGACGTGGTACCGATGATCGTTCGATCTTCGATTGGGGTCTTGCCGGCCTTCGTGACGATAACGAGGTCCATATTGAACTTCGTGAAGGCATCTTTCCCGAGGCTGGCGGCAAAAGTCGCAACGTCTTTCTCGTGAGTTAGACTGCCGAGCCGCATCATGTTGTCATCGCTTTCGAGACCGATGCTGCCGGCAGCGCTATCAACCATCCAGACGTCCCATGCTTCATCTTTGGAAAGTCCGTTGATCGCCAGAGTGACATTTCCTTCGACGAGATTAAATTTAGCGAGACCACTGGCGTAAGTGTGTCCCGTTGAAAGACCCTTAAACCAGCCCATGGCCAGGACCATGTTCTTGTCTCCGCCATCCTTTACGTACTGCGTTTCCCACTCTTTGTAGTTGGCATTAAACGTTTCGACGCTGCCGTACCCCAGGCCTGCGAGGGACGGGTCAGATTCGGACGATGCATTGCCACTCAACAAGAGCACTGGAACCGCACAAGCTATGAGCAGAAAAGTCAGCGTCAATAGCTTCAGTGCCTTGATCTTCATAAAATTTCTCCTCTGAGGTTCCGCACGTTAGTAACCCTACGTGGGCCAGGCCGGGTTAAAGCCGGACCGACGCATACACTTACCCTGGCTCTGGAGGAATCCAGAGTTAGTGAACTTTGTGCTGTGATTAACTGACCCCTGGTAGCCCTGATGGTTCTATGCGGCTGGTGCGAATGACGGAAACTTCAGCCGTTCTTTCGGACCAGGTTGACGGTAAGAGAGAGCAGATATGGCGCGCTTTCTCTCCTCAGTTCTGGGACTTGTGAGTGACCAAGCTCCTCTCCAAAACGAACGGAGAGAAACTGGAAGCGTGCGTGGAGTGTCGTTTACACCTAATGAACTACAGAGTCAACGGATTTCTATATGCCAATATTGCTATGCCCTGATTGGGCGGTTGCCAAGCGTTGCGACGACTGACTAGAATTGATGTCCCCGAAAAGAATTTAATCGGCCCCTGGTAGTTCGAATTTAAAACTCAACCCAAGTGGGAGGGAGAGTGAAAATGACGATCCATAGGAATGTACTAATGCGAAGCATTGCTTTCGCGTTGGTATTTGTGCTCTCACCGGCGTTTATCGCGGTGCAGGTAAACGCCAGCTTCATGCAAGACTGTCAGGCGTTGATTGCAGGCTTGCGAGCCGACACCGAAACAGTCGTAATCACAGGAAAAAATGCAGCGAAAGATCGAGCCGGTCTGCTCGCCAAACTCGACGGTGCTTCAACCGATCTCGAGCGAGGCAAGCTCTGCGGCGCTATTCGAAAACTAACGGATTTTCGAGACAAGGTTAACCAACTGATCGCGGCCGGTAAGATCAACAACGATCCAACCGTTGGCACGACTGGTCAGAATCTTGTGGACGACGCTAACGAGGCGATTGCCTGTGTTCAGGCGGCGGTAGCGGCAAGCGGGATTACCTGTCCGCTATAGAATGAGAAGCGCTAGGACTCGGAATTTACCGGGTCGCGCTGTTTTTAATAGTTGAACTATCTGCGTGTGGCGCTGTTCCTCTGCAACGTTCATTGCCGTTTTGCCTTCGCTGTTCTGAACGTTCACGTCAGCGCCTTTCTCTATCAACGCCGCAACCGGCTCTGAGTAACCTTTGAATGCTGCGCGCATCAGGGCCGTCCAGCCGTTGGCATCCTTAGCATTCGCATCGGCCCCTTTGGCCAAAAGCGCTTTCACAATTCCCGTGTGATTTTCCCAGGCGGCGAACATCAGCGCCGTCATCCCGCGACTGTCCTTGATCGAAAGATCCGGTCCTTCAGCAAGCAGCAGGTCGACGACTTCAGAGTGACCTTTCCAGGCAGCGGACATCAGTGCCGTGCCGTCGTACTTGTTTTTCGCGTCCACATCCGCGCCATGCTCGAGCAGCACCTTGACTACCTCCGGCTGATTTGCGAGGGCGGCGACCATCAATGCCGTCAGTCCTTCTCTCGTCTTGACCTCGGTATTCATGCCTGCATCGAGAAAGTGGTGCACTACGTCGGCGTTGCCCTGCCGGGCGTTCTCGATAAAGTTCGCGTCACTGTATTCAACGTTCAAACGCGCCAGTTCTTCGCGCGCCTGACTGCTGTTTCCGCCGCTGCAAGCAGTCATGACCAGGAGGAGGACGAGAAACAAAGGGGTGAGTTTGAGTGCGTGTCTCATTGTTTTTGCCTCTTAGTAGTTCGTCAGGATCTCTTCCGGCTTGAAACCCATCTTTCCGAGTCGTTCGCGCGTTTCTTCGATCATCTGGCGCGAACCGCAAATCAGGGCGACAGGCGACGGCAGATCCGGTAATACGTGATCCAGCAGCGACTGAACGTACCCGGTCGGGCCGGACCAGTCGTGCCCGTCAGGACGCGAGATCACCTGACGCAGTTCAACGCCCGCATCCGCCCAACTTTGCACTTCGTCGCGGTAAGCGAAATCGTCCGGCGTGCGCGCCCCGTACAGTACAACCAGTTGTCCAAAATCTTCCCTGTGTTTCATGACATGACGCAACGCTGACCGCAACGGAGCGACGCCCGTACCCATGGCCACGAAAACCAGGTCGCGGTGTTTTTGGTGGTCCAGATCAAAACCATTACCACAGATGCCGAGCAACGTGATCTCGTCGCCTTCCTGCATGTCGTAGAGAACTTTGCTCGCGCCGACTTTTTGCTTCACAAGCACTTCCAGCTCCGGGTCGCCGGGCGCGCTCGCAAATGCAAAATAGGCCGGTTCTTCGCCGGGGACGCTCAGGATCGCAATCTGCCCGGGAATGAACTTCATGTGCGCTGCAGCTCCTGAATTCTGAGCCGGGCGCAGATCAAACGACCGCGTCAACCGCGCCTGGTCGCGGACGTTGCTGATCACGAGTTTTAACTCAGTGTTGTCCATTTATGTATCGTGGGCCTAAGTCGGGAGAACGCGCAGTGTAGCAAAACAGGCTTCAGAATCTCACTATTGGTGCTACAATTAGCCGTCCGATCAAGCTAAAAGCCACTGTCTCTCCCGCAGCAAAGCATATGAGAATAAGACCAACTGCAACCCTGCTTGGTGTCTCCGTGGCTCTGCTCGTTGCGCTCTGTTGTCTCACAGCGAATGCGCAATCCGGTCGGAGACAGGCGAAGCCTCCGCCGTCAGCGCCCGTACCGACGCCGACTCCCGAACCAACTCCAACACCCAAGCCGAAACGATCTGACAGCGACATGCACTTTCTGGTCGCTACCGGCGATCGTACCGCCTTTGATTACGCTCCGATCACGTTTTATGAAGCGGCCAGAAATGGTTGTGCTGATCGATTGCGCGACAAGACGAGTCTTGCGGTCGACGTCTCACAACGAGACATGTCGCGTGGCGAGGCGATCAAAAAAGCAAAGGACGGAAAGTCGACTTACGTTGTGTTGATTAATTTAGTCGTAGACAGAATGTCGGCCAGTAGTGATGGAAGGTACGAATTCGAAGTCGACTACGTTGTTTTTGCACCGGGTACTGCAAAAGTGTTAGCGAGCGGACGGACTTACGAAAACAGCGTGCGGAAAGGTCCGATATCCGTTGGACGACCGACTGGTTCGTCGCTTCCATCTTACCGCGAGTCGTTATTGCGACGAGCCGGCGAAGATGCTGCGGATCGCATTCTGAAATCGCTTCACTTAAGCGATCCACCGCCGACAAAGACCTCGGATACGAATTAGTCGTAGAGCTTCTCGATCACGTCGCGATATTTCTGATCGATAACTCTGCGCTTAACTTTCAGCGTCGGCGTCAGCTCACCGCCTTCAATCGTGAATTCGTTTTCAAGCAGCGCGACCTTTTTAATCTTCTCGTAGCGCGCAAGGTTCGGAGTGAGCCGATCGATCTGTCGTTCGAGCAGATCGACGATGCGAGGATGTTCGCAGAGTTCACGGCGGTTCTGTACCTGAATCCCCTTCAACTTGCAGTACGACTCCAATTGCTCCCAATTCGGCACAATCAACGCCGCTGGAAACTTTCGCTCCGCGCCTACCAACACAACCTGATTCACAAAACGCGATGCTTTGATCGCCTGTTCGATCGGCTGCGGTGAAATGTATTTGCCACCGGAAGTCTTAAACAGCTCTTTCTTCCGATCCGTGATCGTCAGATAACCATCAGCATCCAACGCCCCGATGTCGCCCGTCTTGAACCAGCCATCGTCAGTAAAAACCGCGCGCGTCTCTTCCGGCTTGTTGTAATAACCGCGCATGACGTTTGGGCCACGCACTTCGATCTCGCCGTCAGCCGCAATTCTGACGTCAACGTTCGGAATCGGCGTCCCAACTGTGCCGATGCGGAGCGCGTCGAGGTGGCTCGTCGTGATCACAGGAGACGTTTCGGTCAAGCCGTAACCCTGAATGATCGGAATGCCCGCGCCGAAGTAAACGTAACCAAGATCTTCCGGCAGAGCCGCGCCTCCCGAAACCAGCAGACGAATCCTACCGCCAAACGCCGTATGCCATTTGGAAAAGACGAGCTTTGACGCGATCGCGTGCTTGAGTTTTAAGAACAACGGCACCGGACGATGCGCGAGCTTGTACTTCGCGTACTCACGTCCCACGGAAACCGACCACGCAAGCATCGTCGCCGCAAACTTTCCCGCCTCTGCAGCACGTTCCTGAATACGGTCGTAAATCTTCTCGAAGATACGCGGCACGCCTACGAGGATCGTTGGGCTCACCTCGCGCAAATTCGGACCGATGGTTTGCAACGACTCCGCGAAGTAAACCGACATTCCACGATACAGATACATGTACATCGCCTGGCGCTCGAAAACGTGCGACAGCGGGAGCACCGATAGCGCGATGTCGTGTTCGCCGAATGAAAGGTGGCCCGACGAGTCAACCAGATTCGTGACGATGTTTGAATGCGTGAGCATCACGCCTTTCGGTTCACCAGTCGTGCCCGACGTGTAGATGATCGTCGCGAGGTCGTCCGGCGCGATCTCATGGGCCAATTGATCGAGCGCACCGGGATTCTGCTGCTGAAACTCCGATCCCAAACGTTCCAGTTCAGCGAGTGATAATCCTTCGCTCATACCGTCAGGATCGAAGTAAACAACATGCTCAACTTGCGGGCACTCACCGAGGATCGCTTTCAGCTCGTCAAACTTTGCGCGTCCCTCGATGAACAACGCGGACGCGCCGGAGTCGTTCAAAATGTAGCGGACCTGCGGCGGCGTCAACGTCGGATAGATCGGCACATCGATCACGCCGCCAAAGATGCAACCCGCATCGGTGAGCGTCCATTCCACGCGACTCTCTGACAACACCGCCACGCGGTCACCGCGACGAATGCCAATCGCATGCAACCCGGCGGCGATGTTTTTCGCGCGCGCGAGTATTTCGTCAGAAGAAACCGATACCCAACGTCCGTCCTTCTTATAATTGAGCGTGTCGGGACGTTTTTTCTCGCGCACAACAAGCGTGAAGACGTCAACAAGCGTTGCCGGTTCGCCAGGCGCGATCGGACGGTGCACTGGAGCTGGTTCGAATGTGTCGATGTTCTCGCTTACGCGTTTCACGTCGCGCGCACTCCGTTTAGAAAAATATCCAGCACTTGATCGGCCATCGGTGCGAGTTTGTAACGGCGTTTCGAGAGGATCCAATTGGTGGCCATTTCGTCGAGCGCGCCAAACAACACTTTCGCCACCACGCGCGCATTCAAGTCCGCACGAAACAATCCGGCACGTTGGCCCTCTTCAAACGTCGACCGGATCAGCGCCAGGTATTCAGCAAAGCCTGCTGCTGAAAACTCTTCCATGAATTTGGTCGAGCCGCGCAGTTCGACCTGAAAGACGACAGCCAGATCGCGATCCGCGCCCAGCCGTTCGAGGTGCATGAGCGCGATCTGACGAAGCTTTTCACGCGGATCGCTAAGCCGAGCTACTCGTTTCCTCGCGGCGCCGAGTGCTTCCTCCACGCTGCGATCGAAAATTGAATGCAGAATTTCTTCTTTGCTCTTGAAGTAGAGGTAAACCGTACCATCGGCGACTCCTGCCTCACGCGCAATGTCAGCAACCTTGGAGTTGAAATAACCGCAGCGCGCGAACACACTTATCGCAGCGCGCAAAATCGCTGCTCGTTTGTCGCTAATCGCCAGTCGTTTATCGGTCGCGGCCAATGAATGAACCCTCACTCAGTAAATCGCTCACAGGCTACCATAAATCAATTCAGTTTACAGACAAATCGCCTCAACTGTGGTATTCATTCTCCGTCACAACAACCCTCGGACCACAACTTAGGAGACCCGTATGCCGAGCCCCGTTCCAAGTAGCTACCCCCGGCTTCCGTACCCTATCGCAACCCTTTTACTTACGTTACTAATCGCCCTAACGGCCAACGCCCAGAGTCAAATCACAACCGGAACAATACGAGGTACCGTGGTGGATGCGAACGGCGCAGTCGTGCCCGGTGCAAACGTCGAAATTAAGAATAACGATACGAATATTTCGAGGACCCTGACCACCAACGAAGAAGGCGTCTTCGCTGCGCCCCAACTTCAGCCAGGCAAGTACACCGTCACCGTTTCGAAACAGGGGTTCGCAACCGCACAAGATCCGAACGTCACACTAACCGTGGGCCAAACCCTGGATCTTTCGTTTTCGCTGAAAATCTCGAATGTCGCGGAAACGGTTATCGTTACGGCGGCGCCTACAGTTGACACATCAAAAACTGAAGTCAGTAGCACGATCAACGAGACTGCCGTCGCCACCACGCCAATCCTGGGCCGCAAGTTTGAAGACTTGCTCACGTTGACGCCAGGCGTAAGCATCACGCAAGGTCCCGACGGCGACGAGATCAACTTCTCCGGTCAACGCGGAATCTTCAACAACGTCAGTCTTGACGGCGGCGACTACAACAACGGCTTCTTCGGCGAGCAGCTCGGCGGACAGCGCGCTGCGATCGATATCACACTCGAAGCAGTTAAAGAGTTTCAGGTCGTAGCCACCGGCGCGAGCGCAGAGTTTGGACGCACCGCGAGCGGCATCATCAACGTCATCACTAAATCAGGAACGAACGAGATCCACGGCAGCGCGTTTTACTTCCAACGTCTCGAAGCGTTGACCGCCAACACTTCCGATGGCAAACCGCTCACGGACTTTCACCGCGAACAATATGGCTTCACGATTGGTGGTCCAATCAAACGCGATCGCGCGTTTTACTTCTTCGCTTTCGAAGGCATTAACGAAAACCTGACGCGCGCGAACCTAAGCGAACCGATCGGCACCCCGTGTCCGATCGCCACGCCGACGATTCTCGCCAACGAAGCACTCATCAACGGCAGCGAAGACTGCCAGCGTCTGGCGCTGATCAACTTCCTCAGAACTACGCGCAATCAGGAAGAGGGACTGCCGATTAGTCACAAGATCAACAACCAGGCCTTCTTCACGAAAGGCAGCTTTAAGCTCAACGACGCAAACCAACTCGAAGTCTCGTACAACTTCGACCATTCGAAAAACACTAACCAAACTTTCGATGTTTCCACCTACGGAAACTCGGCGAACGGTATCGAAGGCCCATCGAGGATCAACGTCATTCGCGCAAATCTCTTCAGCACGATCTCGCCGACGAAGTTGAACGAGGCCCACTTCTCTTACTCTCGCGAACTGCGACCCCGTTCCGCGATTCCGTCGAATATTCCGGCTGATACTGCGATGGGCTTCGCCACGACCTTCCGTTTCGGCAATCCGTTCTTCCTGGCGCCGAACGTTGACGAACTGCTCTGGCGTACGCAAATTAAAGACAACTTCTCGATCATCACCGGCGATCACACGATCAAAGTCGGTGGCGAATGGCTGCACACGCTGAACGACCAGGTGTTCCGCGGATTCTTTAATGGTCGATATATCTTTGACAGCGTCACCGGATTCCTGCGTTATGCATCTCCGGCTGCTCCGGGTGGTTTTGGACCATTGACCGTCGCTTGTTCGGACGGCACTTTCGTGACAAGGCCCGCGTCTTGCCCGGTGATAATGACGCCTGACGGTCCTGTGGAACAAACGACCGGCGGTCCGCTCCTCCTCTATTTGCAGGGCGCTGGTTTGACTGGTCCGGCCACTGACGCCGCTGGTTTTTCAAAGATCACCAACGAAGACATCGCTTTCTTCGCGCAAGACTCGTGGAAAGTCAGGCCCAATTTCACGCTCAACTACGGTCTGCGTTGGGAAGCACAGCTCTTGCCCGAACCGGTGGTGGCGCCGCAAAACACGGCTTACGGGATCTTCCTGAACGATCCGCGTTTTCCGTCCGATGGAACGCTGCCCGATCAGAAGAACCAGTGGCAGCCACGTCTCGGCATGGCTTGGGACATCTCGAAAGAAGGCAAATCAGTGTTGCGCGCGAGTGCCGGCATCTACTACGCGCGCCAGAACATGCTGTCGCAGGTTGGCTCGATCACCACGAATGGCGTACAACAACAGACGCTCTTTCGTAACACATTCCTCACCACGTCGCTCGGTTTCTCTGCTCCGGTCTGGCCAAACGTGTTAACACCGCCGTCTACAGTTGACCCGTGTGTCGACGGTGGCGTTACGAATCCATTCCCCTGTGGCTCAGGTGTTCGCGTGTTTAGTCGCGATTACGAGAACCCGCGCATCTACAGTTTCAACGTCGGTTTCGAACAGGAGATCGCTAACGACTGGTCGCTCTATCTCGACTTCACGCATTCGAAGGGCGTCCATCTGACGCGCTTCCTGAACATCAATCGCAACAACTTCTTCGCGCCGTTCCTGGGCGAGACGATGGTGACGAGCTCTGTCGGCAAGTCGGTTTACGATGGTTTCACGGCCGGCATGCGCAAGCGGTTCAGCGGGCGCTTCCAACTCGAGTGGAACTACACTCTCGCGAAAGACAAGGACGACGATTCAAACGAACGCGATCCGTTTACCGATCGCGCGTTTGATATCAACAACCTGCAGCTTGATTACGCGCTTTCCGATCGCGACATCCGTCACAAGTTCAACTTCTTTACGTTTATCGAGATGGGTTGGGGATTCGAAGGCAATTTCCGGGTACAGGGAAGAACTGCTCAACCGATCACTCCGGGCGGTATTCGCACCGCAACGAACCGCAACACCGACCGCAAGGACAACAAGTATTTCTCGTTTGACTGGCGACTCCAGCGGCCGTTCAAGTTCGGTGACCGTTACGCGATCATCCCGGTAGTTGAGATGTTCAATACTTTCAACAACACGAACAACATTAACCCGCTAGTCACGCCGGGGCTGTTCAACTTCGACGGCTTCCTGCGTACGGGCGTGGGCGATCCACGTCAGGTACAACTGGCGGTGAAGTTTACGTTCTAACCTGTTCAAAAAACTCAGCGAGTTTGTAGCGGTCGAGCGCTCCATTCGGACGCAGGCCGCTACAAACGTCTATGCCGTAAGGTTGTACTTCCTGAATAGCAGCAGCGACGTTGTCAGGCTTTAACCCACCGGCAAGAAACAACGGAACGTCAATAGCTTCCCGTATCTTCCGGCTCAAACTCCAATCATGAGTCCGTCCCGTTCCTCCCAATTCCTTGATCGCCAACGCTTGATTGCCTGAATCGAGTAACACCCCATCGACGTGCGGCGCGACCTCAATCGCTTCGTCAACGGATTCTGGTCCCGTAACGTGCACCACTTGCACGAGAGCAACTCCGGGCAAAGCCTCTCGCAATGCGCGATGACTACCCGCGGGCAACCGGTCGCAAATCTGAATGGTATTCACCCGCAAACGTCGCTGCTGATCGATGATGGCATCCGCGTCCTCCTCGCACGTGAGCAGAAACGAACTGACTCCGGGCGGCACCGTCGCAGCAATTTCAGCAATCAAACTGTCGGGGATCGGCCCTGGTCCACTCGGCATTGCTGAAACCAAACCGAGCGCCGAAGCCCCATGCTCGATCGCCATCCACGCTTCCTCAACACTCCCAATACAACAGATCTTTACTCGTGGTCTCGTAGTCGCTTTCATGCTCAAAGGCTACACACCAGAGAGATGGTTCTCAACCGCCAATCCAACTCCATACAACCTGACTGCATCATAGGCTCCGACACTTCGATGGGACCCCAGCCTCAGGTCTCTACTAGAACATAGTGCGGAATTGATCACTAGCGGCGTTTCGTTATCGCCGTGCTTCCCGAAGTGTGTCTTCAAGACCGCACCGATCTGTAAAGGAGAATCACGATGCGTCTTCCAGCGTCGCTTTGTCTGTTCCTACTGCTCTTTCTAAATGTCGCGATTACGTCAGCGCAATCGACCACTTCGACAACCGGTCCCGGTTGGGTCGTGCTGCCGGTAAACGATTACATGGCTCTCAAACATGCGGCTTCCAAAACCGAACCACCCGAGCCAGCACCGCCGCCCGTCGAGGCAACACTCAGTCGCATCGACTACGAACTCAAAATTGACGGCGACCTGGCGACGGGTGAAGCACGACTCACCGTCGACGTGATCAAAAACGGTTGGGTGCGTTTGCCGCTGCCCGAAGGTTTGATGGTCCGCGACGCGCAACTCGATGGCAAGCCGGTCAACCTCGCAACTCGTCCGAAAGAAAAAGGCCCAGGCGGTTTCGATCTACTGCTGTCGAAGACCGGACGATCCGTGTTGACCTTGAAGATCGTCGCGCCCGTCACGACAGTCGCCGGAACAGACATTCTTCATCTTCCTGTCAGCAATTCCGCAGTATCACACGCGACTATCGAACTATTGCGACAAGGCGTCGACGTGAAGGTTACCGGCGGTTTGTTGTTGGACCACACGGAAGCGCCTACGGGAAGTCGTTGGAAAGCGAACGGCAAAGGCGGTGAGCCGTTGACGTTCGCGTGGCGTCGCCGTGTTGACGATGCGCGCGCCAATCAACCACTCCGACTACGAGGCGTGGTCACACAAGTCGTCGGTCTCGGCGAAGACGCAACGCAAATCAACGCCGAAGTGCAGCTTGAAGTCGTGCAGGGTCTCGCGCAGGAAGCAGTGGTCCAACTACCCGCGCAGTTCAATGTCAACCAGGTGAGTGGCGCGATGGTCGCTGATTGGGACGTTTCCGGTCGCGAACTGAAGGTGTCGTTCATCGAAGCCGTTGCGAACACGGTGAAGTTTACGTTGAGCGGCGAGTTGCATCTTCCGCGTGCCGGACAGTTGGAGGTTCCACTTATTCGTCTGCCCTTAGCTGAACGTGAAACTGGTGGCGTCGCCGTTGAAGTTCTTGGCGCAGGCGAGATCAAGGAACGAAAAGTCAATGGTCTCGAAGAAGCCGAAGCAGGTGAACTGGGCCAGTTGATCTCGAGCCGGCCGTCTCCGTCGCTGATCGCATTTCGCATGCTGCCGGCCGAGGGGCAGTCACCGCGCACACTCTCGTTAAATGTCGCGCGCTACACGCCACAAGCCGTTCTCGCCGCTAACGTGGACGAGGCTGAGTACAACGCGCTGATCGCGGTGGATGGAAAGGTGCTGGTCCAATCGCGCTTCGCCGTCAGGAACAACCAGCGAAACTTTCTGAAGCTCAACCTGCCGCCGACGGCCGTGTTGTGGAGCGCGATGGTTGCGGGTCGTCCGATTCGACCCGGTCGGGGAGCGGACGGTTCGCTCTTGTTGCCGCTCGAAAAGTCGAAAAGCGGAGAAGAGGCGCCGGCTTTCGTAGTCGAAATCTCTTATCTCGATCGCGCGCCTTCGTGGGCTGACAAGGGACGCACGCGACTCGCGCTCGTCTCCGTTGATCTTCCAATCTCGAAGTCGCGATTGTTGGTCCACCACCCACCGCTGTTTCGTTTATCGACGGTACCTGGGCTATCAGGAAGTTTTCGTATTGCTGAGTTCGTAGAAGCCGAATCCGAAGCGCTGCGTTCCAACCCGCGTCCTGTTCAGTCGCAGGCTGCACCACGACCTGAAGAAATGACGTCTCTGAGTCAAAAACTCGTTTCGAAACTGCCTGTGCAGAAACAGAGCGCCAGACCGGCGCGCAACCTTCCTTTGCGTTTCGCGTTCCCGCACTTTGGTCCTTCCATCTTTCTCATTTCGGAACTGACCAGCGAGAACCAGGTACCCACGATCGAACTTGATTTCTCCCGTAACAGAAAGAGAGGCGAGTGATGAAAGCATCATTGATTCTGATTTTGTTTCTGACGATCACGGCTTACGGTCAACACCGTAATTCGACAATTGACGGGGTGCTTCCGGCGCCGGGAAGCACCGGCACCGTAACGCTTTCACTCGCCGAATACGACCGGCTCGTCGATCTCGCATCGCGTAAGCCAAAAACAGCCGATGCCGCGCCGTTGCCGTTTGTTCTCACGCGCGCCTCGTTCAAACTCAAACTCGTCAATCAAACTCTTGTCGGCACAGTCGAAATCGATGGCTCGTTACTGCAAGAGGGGAACGTGAAGGCGCCGCTTACCACGGGACTCACGATTCTCGAAGCGCGACGATCAGGAAATCAGCCGGGAAATCCGTTGCCGTTGATTCAGGAAGGACCAGCGCATGCAGCAATCCTGAGTGGACCGGGTCCGTTCGGAGTATCGCTGGGCATCGCATCGGGTCTGACAATCGACGCTGGACGCGCGTCTTTTATTTTGCCCGTGCCGCTCGCAAGCACTTCGCTGTTGACACTCGAGCTGCCGGGTAATCACGCAAACGTTCGCGTCGAACCCGGTCTGGTTACGAGTCGCACGTCGATGAATGGAAATACGATTGTCGAGGCGGCGCTCGAGCCGGGCAAACCGGCACGCGTTTGGTGGACCACGAGGGAAATCGCGGCGCCGCTTGCTCAACGAGAAGTGCGCTTTTTATCTGACGTTAAGACGGTCGTTTCGGTGGGCGATTCACAAGTCCGCATGACTGCTTACGGCGACATAGCTGTAATCCAGGGTGAAGCCGCAGAGTTTAAGATGGCGCTGCCCGACGGCTATGACCTAACCGCTGCTTCAGGTACGACCCTCGAATCCCACGAGGTCGTGAATGGGATATTGACGTTGAGAGTCCACGATCCCGCGAAGCGAAATCACCAGTTTCTGGTCGCGATCGAAAAAACCAATCGCGATACGAAGGTCGAAGCGCCGCTGCTTGCGTTCGAAGGGGCGCAACGAGAGACGGGTGAGTTGTTGGTTGAAGGTGTGGGCGCGATGGAGCTGATCGCGAAGGAGTCAGGTGGTTTGCGGCGAATGGACTTTCGTGAAGCTGCGGCGATTACGCGATCCCTCGCGCATTTCCCGTTGCAGGCGGCGTTTCGTTACAACCGTCGAGCGACTGATACACCAAAACTGAATCTCGAGTGGACGCAATTTCCCGACGCAAGCATCTTGTCGGCAGTTGCCGAGCGGGCGACGGTGACGACGCTTACGACCGTGGAAGGAAAGTCGCTCACGGAAGTGACACTCCGCGTCCGCAATCATGCGCAGCCGTTTGTGAAGATCGAGTTGCCGCCGGGCGCGCAACTGCTCTCCACCGAAGTTGAAGGCGAACGCGTGAAGCCGGTGCTGGGTGCTGACGGTAGTCGTGTGCCGCTGCTTCGTGCTGGGCTGGACTCGTCACGTGCCTACACGGTGTCGTTCGTTTACCTAACCACCGGAACTCGTTTCAGCAAGAACGGCAAGTACGACATGGGCCTGCCCAAGCTCGACATTCCGATCAACTTGCTGACGTGGGAAGTGTCGCTGCCGGATCGGCTCGAGGTGAAACAGTTTGCGGGTAATGCGACCGCAGCGGAGTACTTGCCCGCTGCTACGCAGGACATGCTGGCTACCAATTTCGAGAACTTCGACGAGATCGATGCGAACGTCACAGCTCAACAAAACGAAATTGAGCTCAGCAACTTACAGCCGGGACAGGTTGGCGGCATCGTCACCGATCAAAACGGCACTGTCGTTGCTGGTGCTAACGTTACCGTCGTCAACAATCAAACTGGTGCGACGTTGTCCACTAGAGCTGATTCCGACGGGCGGTGGGTGATTGCGAATGCATCGCCTGGTCCAACTCGGGTCACTGTCGCTGCGCCCGGATTCAATCCCACGCATCACGAACTTAGTTTGTATACGTCGCAACCGGGCCTCGTCGGAACCACACTTCAGCCAGGCGCTATTACTGAGACCGTTACCGTCACCGGTGCGGGCAACAACATGACCTTAGACGGCGTGAGAAGGATAGAGGAGTTGGCCCGGCAAAATCGTGCGGCGCAATTGCAGACTCCGTCGGCGAACGTAACTAACTTGCAACGTCGCGTGGCGGGCATACTTCCGGTCCGTATCGACGTACCGAAGAGTGGCCGATCTTATCGTTTCGTTCGCACGTTGGTGATGGAAGAGGAGACGCGGATCTCGTTCAACTACAAAGCAAAATGATCCGTGCGGAGCGGCTTCGCCGCCTGATGTGAGGCGGGGCTTCGCCCCGCCGGAGAAGAGCTTGTTCATTCATCAGTCCACGGCGGGGCGAAGCCCCGCCGCACATCGGGCGGCAGAGCCGCTGCGATGACAGCGACAGTCGCGAGTCGATCCTGAGGTGACTACTAGACGCTGGAGTGGCCGTACCAAAGAACAGCGAGGTAGTGGCAGATCGTTCCGGCAATTACGAAGAGGTGCCAGATGAAATGGTTGTAGCGAAGTCGATGCGCGGCGAAGAACGCGAGACCGCCTGAGTACGCAATTCCGCCGGCCAGGATCAACAAAATTCCCAGGCAACGGAACCAGCGTCAGGATCGGTTTGATCGCCACGATCGCTAACCAACCCATCACGATGTAAAGCACCATCGAAAGCCACCAGTGGCGGTGACCGGTGAATATCTTCATCGCGATCCCCGCCACTGCCAGCACCCAAATAATCGTCAGCAACGTCCAGCCCCATGGACCACGCAACACACCAAGCGTGAACGGCGTGTACGATCCGGCGATCAACAGAAAGATCGCGCAGTGGTCCACATGGCGGAAAAACTGCTTCGCACGCTCATGCGTCAACGAGTGATACAGCGTCGACGCTAAATACAAAACGATAATCGTCGCGCCAAACACCACGACTCCAAACGTAAACCTCGTGTTGCCGATTCGCGCGGCAGACAAGATCAACACCGGCAACGCCGCCACCGCGAGCACCAGCGCCAGTCCGTGACTGACGCTGTTCGCGATCTCCTCGTGACGGTGGACCGGACGACGTTGAACTAAATTCGTGTTCTCTATTCGTGAATTCACGGTAACGCAGTAAAACCTTTCAGCGGATTGCCGTAAAACGCTTCGCTCTGCCAGGCAGTCTTGTTCCACGCACCATCCTGATCGCCAATGATCTGCACCGGAAATATCACGCGATCGCTCCCGAGCGCATTGCTCGTGGCAATACCGTTGTCAAACTTTCCACCCGGCTGCACGGTGAACTTAATCGACCGCGCCAGCTTGTTGTTCCACAGCACCTTGACCTCGTACTCGCCGGGATTCGCAGCGAGCGTGAACAAGTCAGCGGTCGTCGAGTCGTTTGTCGTGTTGCTGCCTTTAATGTTGTAGAAGTCGCATTCAACGCGCGCCCATTTTGCCTTCTGAGGCAGAGAATCTTCGACGTAATGCGTCGGGTTGATCTCGACTTCGATATCGCAACCAGGCTTGCCAACCTCGGTGCCGTACTTCAACACCTTGCCGACTTCCTTGCCCTGGTAGAACAGGTGCGGATCAAAACGCGTTGCCTCGCCGCGTACCCAGAAGGCCACGTGAAAGTCCGGCAGTTTCCAACCAAAGACATCGCTGGCCGTCAGATAGACGTAACCAATCGGAAGATTCCAATCGTGGTCCACGAAGTAGACGAACTTTTGCGCAGCCTTCGGTCCAACTTCGTTCGTCTTGGCTTTCGCAACTTTCATCTTGCCAGTGAACATCGTTGTATCCGATCCTTGTAGCTCGTTGCGCATCTTGATCGTGAAACTCACCGGACCGGTGTAGAGACTGCCTTTGTCTTCGGGTATCTGCCTGCCGCCACATTCTGTCTTCCACCAGTAACCCTTTTCGATGTTGTTTGTCTCGCAATCAAACTTCACCCACGCACCGGTAGGCAGCGTGTATTCAACGTAAAGCTGGCTACCGCTGGCGATCGGTCCGTTGACGCGAAACTTCATTTCAGGCACCCAACTCCACACGTCGTAGTTGCCTTTGTAAACATTGAATGTAAACGCTCTGATCTGAATCGAATCTTTGGCAATGGTTGGCTGATCCTGCGTCGCGGTCGTGTTGATGACAGCCGATGAACCAACGACCAGAAGAACGAACATCAAGGCGGACATAAGGCGAAATTTATTCTTCAAGTGGGAGACCCTCCTGCATGATCTAAAGCCTGGGCAAATCGTTGGAAAGTGTACTACGAAGCGGGAACGTTCGGTAAGACGTTTCCGTTAGCGATGCCGTCAGAGCTCCATTCTCCAGTCGTTCGTAAATGCGTGTTTTTACCTACTTCTGCTTTAAATTTTTCTGTAGGTACTTGACTGCGGCATCAAGAATCTCGTCACGTCCTTCGGTGATACCGCGAATGGTTGGCGCCACTTTTACGTGCGGTTGTATTCCGAGTCGCTGCAGTTGACGGCCGTCGGCGTGGCGAATGTCGTGTCCGGAAAAACTGATTGGGAGATTGCCTGGCAGGACCATCAACGTTACGTCGCCATTCGCGCCCTGCGTCGGTGTGCCGATAAACGTTACGTCTGTCGCCGCTTCGAAAAACAGGCAGGCGTGTTCGGCGCGGCTGATCGCTTCTTCGTTGATCAGCATGACGACCTTGCCTTTGTAGACGCTGCCTTTTGCGTCTGGAAGTTTTTGCGCCGCGGCATAGCTCGCATGGTCTGCGTACTCGGAGCTGGTCAAACTTGACGGTTCGAGTAATGAACGCGAAAAGAGCGCTGCGACCACGTTCTTCTTTTCGGTGAGACGCGGCGCGATCTCCCAGGCGCTGCCGGTCGGGTAACCCCGCATGTCGAAAATCACAGCGGGCGCGTTCTTGATCGTTTCGAACATCTTGTCGACGTCGCCGACTTCCAACCGGCCGAGATCAACGTAGCCGTAACCTTGCGGCAAGAGTTTCATCACTGGACCAGTACGATCCATCGCGGCGTAGTACTTCGGATCGTTGGGCGCTACGGAACGCGTAAGTTCGACGTCGCGCTCCTTGTTGTTTGGACCACGCACGCGTAGTTTCACGACGTTGTCTTTTGGTCCAGCCAGCAGGAGCGTGTGAACCCGATGCATCAACGCCTGTGGTGTCGAAGCGCCGATGTAACGCGCAAGAAAATCGCGTCGTTGGTTGACGGGAGCGCCGTCGATCGCGAGTACGACGTCACCGATTTTGATCGGCGCTTTATCGTCCAGGACTTTCGTGATGACGGCCTGGTTCTCCAGGTAGGTAATGTAGGCCGGGGTTTGAAAGCCATAGAGTTTGGCGGCCGCGGCGGAGGCGTTTCGCACCACGGCATGCGAATCTCGCATTTCCGTGGCGAGTTCGAAGACGGTCAGTTGGTAATCGATGGCGTCTTTGTTCGCTTCAAACTTCGGAATGAAACGTTGGAGAACAGAGTTCCACGAATCGCCGATCAGGTTTTTGTAAGGGAAGAAATAGTTGACGACGTTCCAGTAACGGAATAGAGCGAGCAGTCGGTATTCAGTGGTTGGGAATTGCATCTCCGCGTAGGGCTTGTCTTTCTGGCTGACTTGCAGGACGGAAGGTGCGGGGCGGTTCTGTTTCTCTCGCGGCTTGTTCTGCCGGATTGTGCGCATCGCTTCTTTCATCGCAGCATCCGCTTTCATGACGCCGTTATCCGCGTTACTCGTTGTGTTGCTCAACACGACGTCAGGCTGAAGTTCGATTGAGCCGTCGGGGTTGATCAATTCGAGCGTGCGAATCCGGACCTTCACTTTGTCCGGTAGTTCGATCGTATGCGTGCCGCTGCTCGAGTCTTGCGCCTGATCACCGTCTTGAATGATGACGGCGTGATTCGAAGCCTGCAATCCACTGACCATTTCGGCGAAGGCTGGAGAGTTGTGATTGACGATGAACGCGACCGGCGGTGGTTTGGTCTTTCCTCGACCCGCGATCGTTTGCGGCGCCGTACTCACGAGACTGGAATAGTAAAAGCTCGCGCCGCTTCCAGTTTGCGTCGGATATCCGCTGTGCATTCGATGACGCGATGAACCGAGCACGACGGTCGTATCAAGCATTCCGATTAGCGTCTGGCGCATGAAGTTTTCAAAATAGTATGCTTCGAATTCGCTGAGTTGGTGCGTTGCGCACCAATCGAAAATAACTCCCTCTGCGTTGGGAAGAGCTTGATTTATTTTCGCAACAAACCCGCCGAGTTTGGTGGTGTCCTGTCCGACGGTTCTGGCAATCTGCACCGCCTCGATGATCAGAATGCGATTCTCTGTACGAACAAATTTGCTTGTATCC
Source organism: uncultured Acidobacteriota bacterium (assembly GCA_963789185.1). Classification (GTDB taxonomy): domain Bacteria; phylum Acidobacteriota; class Blastocatellia; order Pyrinomonadales; family Pyrinomonadaceae; genus PSRF01. The sequence goes on along the minus strand of CAWBJU010000033.1, from coordinate 1,323 downwards.
GTGTTTCCTTCTTTAGTAACTGTTTTACTCGCTGCCTCGATCGTTGCACGAGTGCTCTTGTCGCCCAGCGCGGCGAGCATCTGGTCCACCGCCGTCTGATATTCGCTCGCGGTCTTGGCGACACTTACTCGCGCAATCGCCTCGACTAGCGCCTTGTCCCAATCAATCTCGCGATACGCAAGATACGGATGAAAGTACTTCACAACACCCCAAACCCTCGCCAACCCAACGAGCCGCTCAATGCGCAACTCCTCCGCCGCCGACCGCCCATCGCCCACAACCACCCGCGACGCATTCACCCCCTGCGCCCATACGATCTGCAACGACGCTGATACTGAAAGGATTACGCCAAGAAACGCGACGAGGATCTTCGGCTTCATACAACCACCTCACGGATTTGTTAAGCGAGGAAACGATTCCTACCCGATCAAGTAAGTTGCTGAATTATAAGGTTTATTACCATCAAAAACGGGGTTGTTTTGAAAAACACGCAGGTCAAGTCTCGAGTAAGACCTCGGGATGGTTCTTAGCGATTGTTAGCAGCTTGAGCGCGGCGTCACCCGGTTCTCGTGAGCCTTGTTCCCAAGCTTGGACAGTCCTGGGACTAATATTAAGCATCATTGCAAACACCGATTGGGAGCAGTTGAGCCTTTCACGAATTCGCGTGATGTCTCTAGGCGACATTGCTTTCGGCGGGCGCGGAGCCTGAATCCGCGTTACCTTTAAGTCGCGACGCTTGCCACGTTCAAAAGCAAGGGTATCCTTCATGGCGTCTTTGAGATCAGCAAACGCATCATCGCTCATATAGTTGGCCTTATTTGTCTGCACCTTCCGCGTCTTTCCGGTTTTCATGATTCACGTTCCTTTCTAATCTGCTGGCTCAGGACGCCGATAATGCGCGTTTGATCCGGCGATAAGTTCGCTTGCTCACCTTTGCTGAATATGTAGAGCAAGTGAATCCTTCCAGCATGCTCAAGGTAGAGATAAAGATAACGATCGCTACCGCTCTTACCACGTGAAGATTTAGGATCAGCCACCCGCGCCTTCCGAACGCCATGCGCTCCTTTCACAATGTCGCCACGCTCGGGATTCTGGATAAGGTCGGAATGAATCTTAGCTAGGACCTCGACAGGCAATTGGCCAATTTGCTTGGTAAAAATCTTCGACTCAACGAATTCAAACCAGACTGCGTCGTCTGCCTTTGCCAGGTGCAATTACTTTCCTACTGAGTGGTTTAGAGATCGATCCCGTAGTCTCCTGCGATGGCCAGGCGGCGATCGCCGCCTGGGCTACAGGGAGGATAAATGGAATCTTTGGATTGGA
>CAWBJU010000032.1:142500-235310 GCA_963789185.1 uncultured Acidobacteriota bacterium | reverse complement strand
AGGCGAACACCGCACAGATGCCCAGGCCTCCGATCATCATCACGAGCAGGGCCGAAGTTGTCTCCACCAGGGTGAAGCCTTTTTCCTGTTGACGTTTCCTTCCGCGTGAACGAACTGACAAGCGCATATCAATTCTCCGTTAATTGGTGACGCTAAGAGTCACGGTTTTGGTACCACAAGGAGTTTCGAAAGCGAGCGTAAAGTTGCCGCGAGTGTTGTTCACCGATGCAACCTGAAAGGTGTTTCCAGTAAGCCTCGTCACCACGATATTGTTCGGCCCCTCGGTGAAGGCGACTGTTCCGCTCGGGTTCACGCTGAAGCTGACGGTTCCACCGCTGTGTTTCGAGAACGTCAACGGGCTCGGACTAGTGGACACCGTAACCACGCACGGTGTCGGTGTCGGATCTGGATCAACCACCGGACTTCCTGATGGCGATGGCGATGGCGACGGACTGGCCCCCGGACTCGGATCGGGATTAGGTGATGGATCCGGATCCCCTCCCGGTGACGGTGATGGTGTCGGATCCAGATCGACGACTTCCGGCGTCGGACTTGGCGATGGTGAGGGGTCGTCGTTAGGTGTCGGAGTCGGTGTTGGCGATGGGTGGGGAGTATTATTTGCGTTGAGAGTTGATCCACCATCGATCGGGGTCAGGCCCGTCGTGGTATTGACGTTCGGAACGTCATCCAGGTAGACGTCGCTGTCGAGCGTGACGTCGCCTGACCGTGTTATGTCGACGATGCGTTGATCGTTCTCATCGTCACCCCACTGCAAAGCGATACTGACTTTGATGTCAGTTGTCTCCAGATCGACGAGCCGCCCACGCCAATCAAAAACGAGAGCGATCGGATCAGTAGCGAAAACCACGCCGTCATCGAGAGTGATGTCCTTCGTTTCAACAGTTCCGTCACCGTCAAAATCCATCTTCACGCGATAAGTAGTCTTATTCAGGACTTCGATACCGGCCATTAAATTCGGGTCGGTGGGATGACGTCGCACGGAGTCGACTCGCGCCTTTTCAGCATAACTCGCAAGTAAGCGTGAGGAGTTCGTCAAGCGGATGCGTTGCCGCGCGGACGTAATGCCCATGAAGGCCAGTCCGGAAACGACACTCGCGACGGCGAGGGTGACTATCAGTTGCATCATTGAGAAGCCGCGTTGGGACGTTGGTTTCTGCTTTCTTTTGGTTCGCGTGGTGGCGCTCATCACTCCTCCGGGTGCGGGAACTAGGGGATTTCGACAAAAATTCCCGTGGTCCAAGGTGCAACGACTATGCCAGCCGCGAATCGCTCGCAAATCCCTCAGTTTCTCGCGCGGATTCTTAGGTAGTGGTGATCCGGTTGTTACCAAAGGTAACGCTGATGAGAAGGAAGTTACCCAAGCGGCGCTTAAACGATTTCTGCGGAATCAGGCGCGATTACGCCTTTAAGTAGAGAGCGACCGGTTCTTTCGGCGCGAACGAGTTTGGTGGGGTTTTAAAAGAATCGTCCGCTGAAGATGCGGTGCCGCACGCCGCGACGCAGTTGGACGACGAAGCGCCCCGGCGATCTTTGGATCGCCGGGGCGCAATTATTACCCAGTGGTCTGTAAAATTTTCCCGATCAGTGTAATCTCTGATTAGTCATGGTTTGACTTCGAAGGTGGTTCGAACTCGTCGGCGCCGGCTACAATGCTTTCCGTCTGCGACAGTTTCATGGTCAACATCAGTGGCGTGTAATCGAAGGCTTTTGGGCCGCCGCGCGTGTTTTGGACCAGCATCACAAGGTAGTCCTGGTTATCGCGAAAACGGCTGACACTGCCACGTTGATTCATGATCACGAACAACAGTACTTCGCCATTCGCGGCGCGCATCTGGCCGACCAGCGAGCTCGCGCCACCGTCAGTCCTTAGCAGGGTGCCGGTCTTGGCAATCACGCTGCCGCGCCACGCCATTCCCGTGAACCGATCTTCCAACGTACCCGGATCGATCCCCGCAACGGGCATGATCGCTGCCGGCGTCAGTCCTGATTTATTCAACTCCGCACGAAGCGCGCGATAAACCTTCATCATCGTTCGTGGCGAAGCGCGATTCACACCGAGCCCGCTTAATCGCGAGATCTTGAGCTCGTCTGGAGCGAGTTGCAGTTCGCTGATCAAACGTTGTCGCACCGCTTCAGGCCCACCCAGTGCATCGCCGATGCGATCGGCCATGAAATTGTTCGAATAGCACAGCAGCACCTTGAGTATGTCGACCAGCTTGCTGGATCGCTGCGTTAACAACAGCTTCGCCGAAGTTCCAACCGGACCGACCGATACTTCGCCCATGACCGCCACACTCGGAACCTTTTCAAGGCTCTCGCGATCGTTCAGCAACGTGCGTTCGTAATTCCACGCGCGCACCGCTTCTGCGTAGCGCAGCGTCGAATCGAGTGTGTCGTAAAGCTGATTGCCGGAGCGGGCTGCTGACGGGCTGAAGTTCATCGTAAACCCGGGCGCTATGATGAGATCGCCGCTTACTTCTTTGATACCGAGTCCGTTAAGTTCCTTCGCGATCAACACCGCGTGTTCGTAGTGGAATGACGGATCGCGACCGGAGATATAGAGATTTCCCGTCAGCACGCCGGTGCTTTTGTCGATCGTGCCATCGGTCCAGACGCCCGTGGCGAAACGATGCGACGGGCCAAGTGTTTGCAGTGCTACTAGCGCGGTAGCGAGCTTGAGCGTTGATGCGGGGTTGAATTGTTCGATCTCGTTTTGACTGGATACGATCTTGCCGTCGAGAGTTTCGATCACCACGCCCTGAAGTCCATAAAGCGGCCGGCTGGTTTCGCTTGCCTCCGCGGGTGATGGTGAAGGCGATGCAGACGGCAAAGGGAGTGGTTCCTGTCCCACCGCAGTCGCAGACAACGCAAACAGGATTACGCAAGACAGACCGACACTGAATCGCCAAGTCAGGATTTGTTGTTTAAGTAAACTCCACATCAACGTCATGGGATTGGTGAGAGCAAGCTTTGATGCGCCGGATCTGAATGAGGATGCGCGCCTCTATGATAGCACCGATTGACGTCGTCCGGCGCCTTACTTTCGACAAAGCATTTCGTTGACAATGTTTCAGGCAGGCTCATAGAATCGCTGTATTGACAAACTACAGTGCAACGCAATCAAGAACCCGTCACAGTCGAAAGAGTGATTGCCACTCACCGGGCGCGACGCAAAGAGATTCGAAAACGGCTCGGTGAGTTTCAGCAAGTTTGGCGTAAAGGATCTGACGCCCGGCTTTGGGAAGAACTCGCCTATTGCATTTTCACTGCGGGTGCTTCGGCTCGTATGGGACTCGATTCGGTTGACGCGGTAAGATCGTTGTTGCTCGACGGTGCCCCGGAAGCGATGACCACGGCTTTGAAGAATGCCGGCGCACATCGGTTTCCGGTCGCGAGGCCAAAGTACATCGTCGTCACGCGGAATTATTTTCGCTCGGAGTTCGACATGAAACTGCGGCGGCGCCTGCGGAGTTTTTCAGATCCGTTTGAGCGACGCGATTGGTTGGCCCAGGAGAAACAGGTCAAAGGCCTGGGTTACAAGGAAGCCAGTCACTTCCTTCGCAACATCGGCGTCAAAGGTCATGCGATACTTGATAAGCACGTGATGCGTTGCCTCTGCGAAGTTGGTGTCGTCGACGCGCCGAAGCCGCCGTCGACGCGCACAAAGTATCTGTCAGTTGAACAGGAACTGATTCGCTTCGCGCGCGAGATCAAAGTCGACTTCGACGAACTCGATCTCGTTCTTTGGTCGATGAAGACCGGTGAAATACTGAAGTAGAAAGTAGTAATCATGCGCCGTAACAGCAAGACGAGTTTCTCCCGGATAGCGGCCCTCAGTGTGGCCGCTTTCGTGTTTTGTTTTGCCCTCATCGGAACGGCGCCTGACGCCTACGGATTCTCCGACAAGAAGGCCTATCAAAAAGGCTACAAGGCAATCCGCAAGGGCGACTATCCGCAGGCGGAAAAGATCTTTCGTGACATTCTCGGCAAAAACGCGAAGGACATCGAAGCGCGTCTCGGGTTGAGTTTCACGCTGCTTAAACAGCGCAGCTTGCAAGGTGCTTACGACAACGCCGCACGCGTGATCATGCTCGACCCGTTGTCAGCACGCGGACATGCGTTGCTCGGTTCGGCAATCCTTGCCGCGGGTGAGTTTCGTCTTTCGGTTGAAGAGTTTCGCACTGCGTTGGCGCTCAACGAAAACGAAGCATTGGCTGTTGCCGGGCTGGCCATGGTCGACTTTTATGAGAACCGGTTGACAGTGGCAATGCCGGGTTTGCGTCGCGCAGTTAGCCTCGATCCCGAGGAGCCGGACTTTATTTTCAATTTGGGCCAGGCGGCGGCGAGAAGTGAGCGATATAAAGAAGCAGCGGACGCGTACGAGAGATTTCTACTGATCGCTCCCAAGACGGATTTGGATCGCCGCGCACGCATCGTCGGTTTGATCGACTTCCTGCGTTATCTCGGCCGTCAAGGTTCACTCTACATCACGCAGGGCGAGCAGCGCGCTTCCGTTCCTTTCGAGGCAACCGACAATCGTCCCGTGTTGCCGGTGCGTGTCAACGGTCAGAAACAAGCGATGCGTTTCGTGCTCGATACCGGATCCGGAATGTCGGTTATCTCTGAAGAAACCGCAAAGAAGCTCGGTATCAAGCCCGTGGCGAGAGGCGGTCTCGCGCGCGCGGTCGGTGGCGGCGGCAGGTTTGAAATTGTTTACGGCTACATCAACTCGTTGGACATCGGTGGCGCGCGGATTGAAAACGTGCCCGTCTACATCCGAAAGTTTTTCGACAACGCCGTTCCGGTTGACGGTTATCTCGGGTTGTCAGTCGTGGCGAAGTATCTTACGTCGATCGACTACGGCACGCGCCGCATGTCGTTGGTTCGGCAAAACCAGACGCAGAGCGTTGAATCGTGGACGGTTCGTAGTCCCGAAGGACTTCTGGCCCTCGCGCCTGTAACGCCAAACGACGGCACGGTAGAAGTTCCGCTGCGCACCACCTCGAGCGGATTTTTGAGCGGCGAAGTTGGGCTACATGGTTTCGAAAAAACAGTAAACTTCATAATCGACACTGCGGCGAGCATCACCGTTGTTTCGGAAAAGCTGTCGCAGGAGGAACAGCTTCTCGAGCTGTTGCAACCTTCGCGCATGCGCGTGTTCGGTGCGGCCGGAGTCACCGAAGATGTGAAACTGTTGCAGTTGCCGAAACTGAGTCTGGGTGTGACGACTCTCGAACGCATTAACGCGGCTGTGCTTGATATGGAACCGGTGAACGAGACGGCAGGATTTACGCAGGCGGGAATTCTCGGCGGAAACTTTCTCCGCCACTTCCGCGTTTATTTCGACTTCGCGCGCGGCTCGATGCGACTCGAGTCGTTGAATAAGCCGAAGAGTGGTGAAAGCATTAACCCGGAAACGGTATCATCGACTCCATGAAACAAGGTCTTTATCTGGAAACATCAGTGATCGGCGCCTATCTCGACAATGGCGAGCCGTTTCGTCGCGACTTGACGATCCGCTGGTGGGAGCACGAAATGCCTGACTACCGCACGGTAGTTTCGCCGCTGGTTTCATCGGAATTGAAACGCCTGAGCGAACCTCATCGCACTTCTTATCTAAAACTGATCGAGAATCTCGAGCAGGTTGATCTGACGGAAGAAGCAGCGATTCTCGCGGAAGGCTACATCGCGCGCGGTATCTTTCATCGCAAGTACATCGCCGATGCACTGCACGTAGCGATTGCATCTTTTCACAAGATTGATTATTTGGTGACGTGGAACTTTGGTCACCTGGCTAACGTGCGACGCCAGGCACGCATCAAGCTTTTCAACACGGCGGCCGGATTTTATGTGCCGATGATCGTAACGCCGGAGTTCCTGGTTTCGGAGGCAACGGAAAAAGTAAGTTAGGAGATTGCCGATTGGCGATTGCCGATTGCCAATTGGCACTCAACGAGTATGTTGTTTTACAAATCGGCAATTGGCAATTGGAAATTGGCAATCGAAGATCAAATGTACAGACGCCCGAAGTTCTTAGAGGTCTTGCACGCGATTCGAGAAAACATGTCGCGAGAAGCGGACTATGATGTTGACCTGTTTGCGGAGATGGTTCGCTCGGGAGTGCAACCATCGCACGGACCGCAGCGAGTGATTCGTGGTTTCAGAACTCGCGCGCCGCGTGCAGAAGCGAAGAGCGGAAAGACCGTTAAGCATAGACAGCGCAAGCGAGGCGCGCAATAATGGGTCGGAAATTCGAAATTCGAAATTCGAAATTCGAAATTTTTAATACAACTATTAACATCCTGCGGAATTATGAATCCTACCTTTGAGACGATCGGTTTAGAAGTTTCGAGCGAGAAGGCTTTTAACTATCTGGCGGAACAGGCGGGGGATCAAGGTGAACCCACGCAACTCAACCGCCGCGGCGCTGTCTTGCACGGTCGTTGTTGGAAACTTGGAGAAGGTCTCGAAGTTTGGACCGTGCTTTATGAATCAGGCAGCGGCGATCTGTTCTACGCCGATTGTCGTCCCGGCTTTCGTGCGCGATACATTCAAACCATCGCTCCGTGGGCGCTCACTGAATATGACGAAGAAGGCGAAGCAGTGATTCACGGTTATCGTGAAGGCACTGACTGCGAAGTCCTGTTTGAATTGCAAAACCTTACCGAAGTTGGCCCAACCGGGTTCGGCGCGCAGGAATTGCACATTGGACTATGTGGTCTCGCGTATCGCGCTCGCGTCAGACGCGGAAAAGCAAAGACACGCTGGTTGCCGTTGGAAAAAGCAGCCCCTGCGCGCGCGGCCCACGAGAACGATTGGAGTTTGACGGGCCGCGTTATCGCGTTCAAACCTCTGCGCAATCCACTTTCGGGTGAGGACCTCGTGTGGATTCATCTCGACCTCGAACGCATCAAGCTCGAAGTTCTGGTCAACCAACGCGCGTTGCGCGGTGATTCATTGACAGTCGGCGCGACGCTCGACGCGGAAGTTTGGCTTCAGGGCCATGTGCTCGACGAACATGCGCTGCGATCGCGTTACGAAGGTGTCGACTACGCTTGTTCACGTGCGAGTTTCTGGTCCGCCCTGCGTCGTAAGAACTGACGCCTTGATTAATGAAACGCGCGCTCGTCGTTGCCGGTCTCATCACCCTCACACTAATCGTTTCAGCTTTCCTGTTTAATAATTATTGGACGCACCGCTTCGACGCGATGATCGCGCGCCAGGCGGCGATCTATCGCGTCGATCCCGATCTCGTGTGGAGCATCATTTACGAAGAGACGTACTTTAGTCCGTGGAAGAAGGGACAGGACGGTGAGATCGGTTTGATGCAGGTAACCCCGACGGTTGGACGCGAGTGGGCCACTGAGACAGGGATGCGTGAGCTTGAACGACAGATGGCGACCAATCCCGAGAGCCTGTTGCGCGATCCAGAACGAAATATTCAGATCGGTTGCTGGTATCTCGAGAAGATCTGGGAGCAGTTCCAGGACGTGCGGGACGTTGAGCCGCGAATGATTGCCGCGTACAACGCTGGGCCAAGCCGGGCGGTGGAGTGGAGTCGCGTCGAGGAAGGGAAGTCGCAGAGTGGCGCGGAGTTCATCACGCGCATTGACATTCCGTCAACTAAGGCTTACGTGATGTCGATCATGGAACGTTATCGCAGGCTCAAGAACGCGAAGGCTCCGCAGGAATAATCCGTGTCATCCGTGTCTCCAAAAATTTATTGTGCGCAATCCGCGGTAGCAGTCAGTGGAACACGGATCGTCGGCACTGGAAGTCGATCTGAAATGATCGATCGATTTCCTCATTTTGAAATTGAGGATTTCGGCGAAGCGCTGATCCTTCCGGGTTTAGTTAACACTCATACTCATCTCGAACTCACCGCGTTGCGCGGTTATCTCGAAGAGAACGACTTTTTTGCGTGGCTCAGAAAACTCACGCTCGCGCGTCTGGAAAAGATGACGCCGGACGACCTGCGCGTGTCGGCGACGTGGGGCGCGTGCGAAGCCGTGCGAGCGGGCGTCACGTGTGTTGGCGACGCAAGCGATTCCGCGATGACGAGCATGCTGGCGTTGAATGATGTGGGTTTGCGTGGCGTGGTGTTTCAGGAATCGTTTGGTCCGGATCCGCGTTTGGTTGAGGAGAATTTTGAGAAGCTTGAAGCGAAGATAGCGGAACTGCGCGGAGTTGAGACCGATCTCGTGCGCGTCGGTGTTTCTCCGCACGCGCCGTACACAGTCTGCGGACCGCAGCTTGAACGCATTGCCGCGTTTTCGCACGACGAACGGTTGCCGTTGATGATGCACGCCGCTGAATCGCACGCCGAAGAGTTATTCGTCCGCGAGGGATCCGGAATTTTCGCGGACGGTTTAGCCAAGCGAGGGATCGAATGGAAAGCGCCGCGGTTATCGACGATTCAATACTTGAAACAGGTCGGCATACTCGAGACGCAGCCATTGTTGGCCCATTGCATTCGCGTTAACGACTCAGACATCGAATCATTGCGTGAGACGCGTTCGAAGGTCGCACACTGTCCGAAGTCGAATGCGAAGCTGGGCCATGGACGAGCACCGTTTGCGAAGTTTCTTAACGCCGGCGTGGTGGTTGGATTCGGTAGTGACTCGGTCGCGAGTAACAACACGTGCGACATTCTCGAGGAAGCACGATTCGCACTCTTGCTTTCGCGCGCAGGGGAAGGGGACACGTCGATCTCGGCGACCGACGCATTGGCGACGGCAACACTGGGCGGCGCACGTTGTATGGATCTCGCCGGCGAAATCGGAGAGCTGAGCGAAGGCGCGCAGGCAGATCTTGTAGTTCTCTCGTTGCAGGGAACGCACCAGACACCAAACTACGATACGACAGCGACAACGATCTTCGCATCGTCTGGTCGCGATGTGGTTCTGACTGTTATTGCCGGACGTGAAGTGTTTCGCGATGGGCGCGTCGTAGGCGTTGACGAGGAACGCCTACGCGCGCGCATGAATGAAATCAGTGGAAAGCTATGAAAGCGACGCCGTGATCGCCTCGTCAAAGATCTCGAGGGCGACGTCGACGTTCTCTTTCGTCAACACCAACGGCGGCGACCAGCGAATCGTGTTTGTACCCGCGCCGAGGATGATCAGGCCTCGGTCGAAACAGGCGACCTCGATGCGATCGCGCCGCTCCGGCGCTGGTTTCAACGAAGCTTTGTCTTCCACAAACTCGACTCCAAGCATCATTCCCATACCGCGAACGTCGCCGATGCAGTCGTGCTTCGCTTGTAGTTTTTCCAATCCCGCTTTCAAGTAGGCCCCGACTTCAGCCGCGTTATCAACCAAGCCACCTTCGAGCAGTTCGATTGTCTTCAAAGCTGCCGCGATGCAAACCGGGTTACCGCCGAATGTCGACGCGTGCGCGCCGGGCTTCCAATCCATCAGATCCGCGCGCGCAACACACGCGCCGATCGGCAGACCCGAGCCGATGCCTTTTGCGATGCACACCACGTCAGCCTCGACGTCGTAGTGCTCGCACGCGAACATCTTGCCCGTGCGGCCCATGCCCGACTGTACCTCATCGACAATCAACAGTATTCCGTACTGATCGCAGATGCGACGCAGTCCTTTTAGAAAACCCTTCGGCGCCGGAACGTAACCGCCTTCGCCCTGAACGGCTTCGACGACGATGCCCGCGACTTCTTCCGGGGGCGTCGTAGTTTTGAACAATCGTTCTTCAATCCAGTTGAGCGCACCTTGTCCCGCTCCGCCGTCGCCGCAATCAGCCGGGTTGAATGGATTGCGAAACTCGTTTGGATAAGGCACATGGACCACGTCGAGCGCCTGGCGTTTGAAGCCGCGTCGCTGCGCCGCCTTTGACGAGGTCAACGAGAGTGAACCGAGTGTGCGTCCGTGGAAGCTGTTGAAGAAGCCAATGAACTTTTCGCGTCCGGTTGCGTGCATCGCGAGTTTCAGCGCCGTCTCGACTGCTTCGGTGCCGCTGTTGGCGAAGTGAGTTCGGGTCGCTGACTTGATTGGAACAATCGCGTCGAGCTTTTCGGCGAGTGCTGGCATGTGGCGATAGTAGTAGTCGGTGCCGCACATGTGGATCAGTTGTGCCGCTTGCTCCTGGATCGCTTTCACGACTTCCGGATGACAATGTCCGGTCGAACACACGGCGACGCCGGCGTTGCAGTCGAGAAATATATTGCCGTCGACGTCCTCAACCCACACTCCGCTCGCGCGTTCGGCGACGAGCTTGAACGACGGACGTGGGTAGGCTGGATTGACGAATTTGGCGTCGGCTTCGACGATCTTCTTTCCGTTTGGTCCAGGCAGCGGGGTCTTTACCTCAGGCCGCCTGGGTGGTGCGATTACGCTGGTCGACATCTGCTGAAACTCCTTGTTTTCTTTGGCTCCGCTTGTGGAGCCGGGACGACGACTACAACCGGAAACTATTCAGTCTCCGAGGTTTAAGTAGCTTAGGATTGCGAACAGTAAAAACTAGTCGGCGAAGAGGTTCGCGCGCGACTCAAGTGGGCGAAAGTGTAATGGGAGCGGATTGAACATTACTTTGAACGACGTTTGGATTCTACCAGCGGGCGATTGCGCGCGACAAGCTTTGTTACGAAAGACCGCTCAAAAGAAAGACGACGAACGCGAACATCCAGCCACCGGTTAGAACTAACACCAGAATAACTTTCCAAAGGGGTTGGGTGTCCCCGCCAAAGGCAATGTGTTGCCGTATCTCGCGCCCACTTAACCGTCGCCAGAGCCAGTAGGTTGCGATGGGAGAGCCGATGACAATCATAGTTATAAAAGCCGCATTCTCCAGCAAGAGGCCCAAGTCGAGCAAAATGCCCATCAATATAGCTCCCACCGAATAACTCACGACGATTCCAACGGGTGGCGCGAGCAAGGCAAAGGGCGCTATCCACCTCCGACGCACGATCCACAAGTTTCTCAACATCATCACTCCAGCCGGAAGCCCCAAATCAAATAAGACAAAAGCCGACACGCCGATGGCGCGGTCTCCGTATAGCTTTCTTTGTGAGTTCACCAGATTCCGACGTTGGAAGAAAGGTCGCAGGACCCGAGCGATCGCCCGGCTCCTCCGGGCTGCCTCAAATCTGTGGCCCAGCAGCGGCATGAGTTTCCCCCACGAGAACTTCGACACGGTCAACGATCCGCATAGGAAGGGCTGCCAGCCGTCGTCGAAGGCGATAAACCGATTCGAATCGATCGAGGAAGGCAACACAGCTGGAAAGAAGTCTCGAGTCCGGCTGACGAATTTCTGATACACGTCATTTAACTTTAGCGCGTCTATCTTCAGGGGAAAATACACCAGCACCTGGTCGGGCTTGAGGGTCTGGAGGATCTTCCTCATCTGCGAGAGGAAGCCTTCTGTTAGCTGATCTTCGATTTGCAGGATCACTAGTGCCGATCGCCGCATGAGCTCGGTTGTTTCCGCGTGTAAGTCGTTGGTGTTTGCGCTGGCGGCTGCGAGCGATCCTGATTGCGATGGTTCCTCGCTGTATCCAAAGCTGGCAAACGGTCCCATCACTTCAAAAATTGGACGGAGGAGTTGCTTGTCATCTGGCCTCAGGAAACCTCTTATCCACGAGGCCCACGTCTCTTTTTGATTTTGCTCTTCGGTTTCGACCGATCGAAGATGAAGTACCGGCGCCCGATTGGGCTGAAGTGCGAGCGATTCTTCAGCCGTCAGTTCACATTTCCTCTTTCCCAGAAGAATGAGGCCAACGCCCGCAAGCGCCAGGACCCACCGACTTTGAATTAGCAGCAAGCCCGGGCCCCAATCGTCCGTTGAATAAAAAAGGAAAGGTATTCCTGCCAGCGCAAAAATACCGCCAACCTGTAACAGCGTGCCCTGCGCTATTCTGAAACGGGACGCCCAGGATCCCTTCAGAATTCCGTCAGTTGGTACCAGCAGGATCAGAATCAGGCCAATTGGCACCCCATGTCGCAGCACCGACATTGGGTCGAGAGCAAAACTCAACAATCCACAACCAAACAAGACCAATCCGGCAAGAATTAAGCTAACGGAAACGACGAACTTTGATCGCGGCGACTGAAAGCGATGTTGAAGTCTGTAAAGATGACCCTGGAATCTGCGCCAACGAATCCACGAAGGACTTGCTGCCAACCCGGACTCCCCAGCGCCTCCGACAACGCCAAACGCAAACCTGCGATAGATGCCTCCGACAGCGAATAGAAGGCCGAGGTATAAAAACAAATGCAGGAGAAGACGAAATGTCTCTGCTACCAGCGCCACTTCCCGCGGTTTTTTTAATAGTGATTCTCTCCAGCGAGTCTTCAAGGCAATCGCTATCAACCCGGTCTGGTTACCCGCCGCTACTTTGACACTGTCCGGTACGACGTAAAGGGGCTCGGTCCGCCAAGCGTATCCAGGGGGTGGCGGCACGATCGCAAGGCCCGCTCCCTTCAAGAGCTCAACATCCCTATTCCAGGACGTGAGCCACGTAGTGTACGTCGGACTTTTCGCAGGCAAGGGCTCATTGAGCGGACTAAGGACCTGCACTTGAGGTATCCTCACAAGGCTGTCTCCTAATACTGCTGCAAGCTGTTCTGTGTTTTGCACCCCCGCTAACGCGGTGTTTACCGCCACTATTTGGTTTGTAAAGTAGCCCTTAAAGTATCCCTGCTTCTCACCGATAAGCTTGTCCGTGACCTCTTCCGGGAATACCAAAATATTCGCCTGTCGAAGCTTTTCTCTGACCTCGTCTGTCACTTTATAATTAACTGGCGCCGCTGGATTGAGTTTCAGCGGGTCTCCCAACAATAAGATCAGGACGAACCCGATGATGACGTTGCGCGCGGTCCGCATCTTGCGGTTGAACTTTTTCTCGGTGACTTCAATGTCGCGTGCCTCTTTGCTTTTTTTGAGAAAGGCCATTGCGCCATCGAAGCCGGGGTCATAGCGCTGTGCCCAATCTTTGTTGGGCCGGTTATTTTCTTGCCAGTCGATAGCTCCTTGCAGATCAGGATCGTCCCACAGCCCGGCTTGGCCTTTGTCATGTAATACCGCAGTTTCCGCCAAGCGCCAGTACATGTGAGCTGACTGCGCCTCCTGATCGGCCCAACTCTTTAATCGTTCCCACACCCGCATCAAGCTTTCATGCGAAATGTCGATCACGGTTCTTGCCTCGAGCGCATCCTCGGCCGGGGGCATTAGAAAGGAACGACTCGGCTTGCGGAACACATCGATCACTTGAGTGATTTCGGCGGGCGTCGCTTCGGCGAGGGCACACAAGGTTTCCAGTTTGGTCGGGCGCCGGACGCCGCGCGGATCAGTCGCCTTGTCGGTCAGCGCCTTAAACAGCTTCTCGCAGATATGCCGCTGACGCGCAGTAGTTAGTTCGGCGTAGGCCTTCTCCGCATGCTGATCCAGCGCATGGGCCATCGTGCCTATTGCCTGGTAATGCGGCAGGTCCAGCGGCCCGTGGTCTCCCGAACCTTCCCACCGGGCCCACGTGCGGTTTAGGGCGTGTTGCAGGATCGAGAGTTGGTCTGGGTTGTCCCCTACGTCGTTAACCAGGCGCGTCAGTAACACCGGAGAAATCTCGGCACCACCGACTCCGACAGGACCACTGATGGCCGCGCGGCGTTCATCTCGAGTCATCCGCGGCACCAAATATTGTCCGGCGTTGATGGCTTCGGCCAGGCCGGAGAACTGGGTGCAGTCGCCGAGAAAGTCGGAACGCATGGTCAGGACGATGTAGATGGGAAAACTCGTCTGCTCCTTTGCTGCCAGCAGCAAGTTCACAAAAGCGGTGGCTTCTTCAATGACGCCAGTCACGCTCTGTTGCTGGCCGGCTGCCGGTTGAGAGTAGCGAAACAGTTCTTCAAACTGGTCCACCACTACCAGCAAATTGACATCCTTCCCCAGGTTCGCCTGCTCGTAGATATCAATCAGGCCGAGCTTGCTCATCCGCAACGTCGTGTCAACGATCTCGGCCAGCGTCAAACCTGCGGCCTGATAGCCTTTGAACAAAACTCCGTCCTCGGCCAGCGCTCGGGCCAGCGCTCGCATTGGATCGTTGCCGGGCCGAAACTGGGCCATACGCCAGGAGGTGCCGGCGCGGGCCATCAATCCGCCGTGCAAAGCCGGACGTAATCCGCAATTGACCAAAGAGGACTTGCCGCTGCCTGAGGTGCCGACTACTGCCAGGAAGTGAGTGGCCGCCAGCTTATCGACCATGGCATCAACCTGATTTTCCCGGCCAAAGAATAAGTACTCCTCATCTTCCCGGAACGGCCTCAGGCCCGGAAAGGGATTCTTGTTTTCGGCGGTTGCTGTCGTCATTTTGTCGCTTGACTCGGTTTCATGGCCGTCACAAACGCAGTCATGCTTGTGTCGGAAAACTCTCCCAAACCATTAATCAGGTTAGGCTCTTCCATATCGATGAGGTCTTCCTTATCAGTCGTCTTCGGATCGGCCAGGAAGGTAAAGGAAACCAAGGGTTTTCCGGTGCGGTAGCCGCGCATCTTTTTCAGTTCATTGTCTATGGTGCGCTTCCACGCCTCGTCGCCTGCCCCGTAAAAGAGAATGACTGCGTCAGCATTGTTCAAAAGCTGTTGATGGGCTTCGCGCACGGCAGTGGCATCACCCTCAAAGGCCGGAATGGCGACTTCGAAACCTAGTCCGCGGCAAAACTTGCGGAGCGGAACCGTTGCTTTGCGATCCTTCTCATTACAGACGAGGTAGATCAGCTTGGTTTGGTCAGATGCCGCGGCCTGCGTCGGGGGCAACTGCGGCTCGGGCTTTTCTAGTTTCGTTAAGATTGCATGTATAGAGGTTTTCAAACCCTCGATATCCGCGGTGATCAGGTCAGCCCCGATTTGTGCCTCGGCATCCTGATGCAGCGCGTCGATAAACGCCTGCTGGTGCGCCTGCTCAGAGCGTGTTCCCACGGGCAACCAGATCACACGCTTCAATTGCTCGCTCTTGCTCAGGTTCGCCGCCAATTCGTTTTGCAGTATCACCTCAGATTTCTGACTTGGACCGTCAGGCACGCCGCCATAGGTCTCGCCAACGATATGGATGGAGAGCTTGCAACGTTTCAGCAGCCGTTCCACGGTCGCGACGTACTCGTCCTCGTCGCGGGGCAACTCTTGATCAGGCAACACGACATAACCGTGGCGTTTCAACTCGCCTTCCAGTATTTCTCTCGCTTTGTCGCGGTCATAACTGCATGCAGCCAAATAGACAGTCGGTTTGGCCGGGCCTTCTTTGTCATGACCGTTGTCGCCCTTACCGGCCTCCAAAGCCTTTAGGAGTTGCGAGACGTCCCAGGCCAGTTTCCCGACTTTCCGGTTATAGTCCTGTGCGAACTTTTCTCCATAGGCCGAATCCAACTCCAGCGGCGTACCGTCTTCAATTGTGAAAAACTCATAACCGAGGACGCTCCGCACCACCTGCGGCAACGTCTCCTGCGTTTCCACGGGAGCCTTCAGCACTTTGAAGATCCTGGCTTTGTTATCGACTACCAGCCCGCCGTTTTCTTCCGCGCATTTGCAGAATTCGGCGATTTCCTTGTTGCACCATTCCGAATTTAGATAGCGAGGGGTAAGCACGGAAACGAGCACCGCGGTTTGCGCGAATTGCTCGACAATCTCGTTGGCGAAAACATCGTTCCCTCGCAGCTTATCGTCTCGCCAAATGCGGGCCTTGCCTCCCATGCGCATACTTAATAATGCCTCCAGTGACGCATGAAACCGCGTGATCCATCCCTGTTGCTCGGGCGTCAGCGGCTTGTTATCGATGTGCGCATAGCTGATGAAGAGGTCTTTTTCAAACTGCATTAGGTCACCTCTGGTTGCGTTCCCGCTGGTTGATGGCTCGGTACAGTTACCGCTGACACGAGCCCGCTATCTATGACGATGAAGCATGATTCGTTAGCGACAGGGGCGGTGCAAGGCCTGCCTTTTCCGCGGGACTTCGCTTGATGCCGAAGTTAAATGGGAACGAAATGGACGCTCAATTGTCCCGTTTGCCGGCTACGCTGCGCTGTGATCTTCAAGGCGGCGGCAGATTCTGCGAGGCTTTGCTGCGAACGCCCCCAATGTAATACCGCAGGGTCAGTCTGCGCAACGGAGAAACGCCCTGATTTTTGTGAGGGCGTTCTTTTATCCTCCTCAGCAGAACTGTAGGATTTGACACGTGTCCAGCGCTAGAATTGTTGAGTAGCCAGCACACCTTGCCCCTTCTCACATCGGAGGTGACCGCACCATGTTCGATTGGCTCAGACACCGAAGTAAGAATCAGACAATGCCCGTATACTCTGGGGTGCGAGAAATGCCATCGAGAGGGGTACCATGCAACCGCTCAGACCCGGAAGCACGCGAAGCGTTCAGTGCTCGATGTGACTCAATTCAACACTGGCTGTGCGAGTCGCCGAGACGCCCAAAAGTTGAGAGTCCGCTCTTTGTAGAGATCGTTACCGACAACTCTCAAGGCGTACTGACCATCGAGCGGACGAAAGGTTCGCACTGTATGCCGGTTTTCAGCAGCCCTTTTCGCGCAACGGATTACGTTCGAACTCTCCTTGCGGCCGGCCCGCCCATCGCTTACCTCTCATCAAGTCCGTTTGAACTCCTCGGGATGTGCCGGGATCTAAAGCAAGTTGGAGTCGACCAGTTTACATTGGATCGTTGTCCGCGGTGCGAAGTGTATTGCTCGATCTCAACCGCGGCGATGACTACGACTGACGATCTCATCAATTGCTGGTCTATGGTTAAATCGATCGAGCTGGCACGCTTGGAGCAGTCTCTCTACTATGCGCAAGCAGCCGCACGAGCGCAGCAGTTCTACACTGCGCGTGATGTGCTATTTGAGGCTGCTGCACACATTAGCATTGAAGACCCACGGTTGCACTTGTCGCTGGGCCAGGTTGCTGTGGCACTTTATGACTCCCAATTGCTTCATGAAGCGAAAAGCTTTCTTCGATTCTTCAAGCTGCAATCATGGGAGCGCCGACTCGATCAGATTGCTCGATCACGTCGTGCCGATTACGATTTTCTATTTGAGGATTCGGGATTGTCGGCGCCTCGTCAGTGAAGAGGAAGCGAAGAGAAAGGCCCTCCGGACTCGAATCCGCAACGACTGCTTTTAACTGTGCCGGCTTCCCGAGCGAGACTTTTTGGTTGGTGGGGATCAAGTACCACTGATCCTCGATCATGACACGGCGTGGGAACGAGTCACTCTTGCCATCCGGCCGTATCTTCTGAATCTTGCCCTGAACGTTTTGAAGATGACGGCAACCACGCTTTGAACTTTTCTCGTAACTCCATTACAGTATTCCTCCAAATTCGGATCCTGCCTGCGGAGATAAGAAAATGAAGAAGAAGCAACAAGAAACTGCTATCAGTGTGAGGCGAAGCCTCTTTGCGTTTTTGCTGCTCGCGGCCCTGTTGGGCGCGGCCGCGATCGCCCCGATCGTCAGTCGTTCCTGGGCGCAGAACGTCGCGCCGAACGGCACGTCGGCCACCGGCGCTGCGACGTCTAAAGATCCCAAGCTCGTCTATCCCGAGAGCAAGAAGGTCGATCAGGTAGACGACTATTTCGGTACCAAAGTCGCCGATCCTTATCGCTGGCTTGAGGATGACCGGACACCGGAAGTCCAGTCATGGATCGAAGCGCAGAACAAAGTTACCTTCGCCTACCTCGACAGGATTCCGTATCGCGAAAAACTCAAGGCGCGCTTGACCGAGCTTTATGACTACCCGCGCATCTCCGCTCCGTTCCGCCGTGGCGATACATACTTCTTCACGAAGAACGACGGTCTGCAAAACCAGAGCGTCTATTACATTCAAAAGGGCGTCAACGGCACTCCCGAAGTTTTTATCGATCCGAATAAGTTCTCCGCCGACGGCACGTCAGTCATGCGCGGTTTCTCGTTGTCGAAAGACGGAAAGTACGTCACTTACGGAATCGCGAAGGGCGGCTCTGACTGGTTGACGTTGAGCGTGATGGAAGTCGCGACACGCAAGAAGCTCGACGACGAAGTGAATTGGTTGAAGGCGTCCGGCATCTCGTGGCACGGCGACGGCTTCTTTTACAGCCGTTATCCCGAACCCGCAAAAGGCCGCGAACTCACGAGCAAGAACGAGTTTCAAACGGTCTACTTCCACAAGGTCGGCACACCGCAGTCAGCCGACGTCGTGATCTATGAAGACAAGGAACATCCGGAACGTTTTCAGGGCGTGGGTACGACGGAAGATGAGCGTTTCGCGATTCTTACGATCTCCGAACGCGGCAAAGGTAAGAACGGAAATGCGGTTTTCTATAAAGATCTCAAGGCAGGCGACACGAAGTTCTCACCTATCGTCGCCGAGATTGGCAACGATAGTTTTGGCGTGATCGATAACGTCGGCGACAAGTTTTTGATTCGCACAAACAAGAACGCTCCGAATGGACGCGTGGTGCTTGTCGATCCAAAGAACCCTGACGAGAAGAATTGGAAAGACGTTCTGGCCGAAAGGACGGAACCGTTGCAGAGCGCCGGCACGGCGGGTGGAAAACTGTTCGCTTCGTGGCGCAAAGACGTCGCGACACGCGCGTATGTTTTCAGTGTGGACGGCAAGCTTGAGAATGAAATCCAACTGCCCGGCGTCGGTAGCGCGGGCGGCTTTGGCGGACTCTCCGACGACAAGCACGTTTTCTACAGCTTCACGTCGATGAATTTTCCGCCGACGATTTACAAATACGACATCGCCAGTAAGAAATCGACCGTCTTCCGCACCGTCAACATTCCTGGCTTCAAACCCGACGTCTACGAGACCAAACAGATCTTCTACAACAGTAAGGACGGCACGCGCGTGCCGATGTTCCTCGTCTACAAGAAGGGGCTGAAGCTCAACGGTAACAACCCAACACTGCTTTACGGTTACGGCGGTTTCAACGTGGTCCAATCGCCGTCGTTCAGCTCGTTGCGCATGGCCTTGCTCGAACAGGGTGTGGTCTACGCTTTGGCAAACCTTCGCGGCGGCGGTGAATACGGCGAGAAGTGGCACGAAGCCGGCATGAAACTCAAGAAGCAGAATGTGTTCGACGATTTCATCGCCGCAGCGGAATGGCTAATCGCTAACCAGTACACTTCGTCAAACAAGCTGGCGATTCAGGGCGGTTCGAACGGTGGGTTGCTCGTGGGCGCGGTCGCGAATCAACGTCCGGAACTGTTTCGCGCAGTGATCGAGCAGGCTGGCGTGATGGACATGCTGCGGTTCCAGAAGTTCACGATTGGTTGGAACTGGATCGCGGATTACGGTTCGGCCGAAGCGAATGAGGCGGAGTTCAAAGCGTTGTACGCCTACTCCCCGATTCACAATATCAAGCAAGGCGCGAAGTATCCCGCGACCTTGATCACGACTGCCGATCACGACGATCGCGTGGTGCCCGCGCATAACTATAAATATGCAGCGGCGTTGCAGGCCGGGCAGGGCGGTGACCTTCCCATCCTGATTCGCATCGACACGAAGTCAGCACACGGCGCCAGCAACACTACCAAGTCGATCGAGCAGACGCGCGACATTTATGCGTTTCTGTTTGAGCAGTTGGGAGTGGATTACAAGTAAGAGTGAGGCGGGTGGTCTAGAACATCAGACACTTGCCATTACCAAGACCGTTGATCGTTTCGGGAGGGATGAGCACCGACCATCCCTTCCGTTTCCAAACGGATCCGTCGGCATAGTCGATTCTGTTTATAACAACCTTACCGTCTTTAGTTTTTCCTGTTTCTACGTCTGCCTGGACCACCTTCACCGGATTCGACGGGCTTAATAATTCAAACTTCTTGCTCTCGTTGGGCTTCGCTTTCACGTTGCAGACGTATTGGCGCAGCTCGTACTCCGCGGCTTGAGGCGTCGGCTGGTATTCCCAAACAATTGTTTTGATTACGTTTGTGCCGACATTCTTCACCTGGAGTTGCAGCAGATACTGATCGGCATTTCTGTTCGGCGGCTGTTGGGCCGCTTCACGGGTCGCCTTCATCTCCGCACGCCGTTCGTGCATGTCTCGTCTGTTCTTGATGTCCTGCGACTCATTTCGCGGAGGTGTCGGTTTGATCGAGATCGGCTCGTTCATTGGTGGGCCTGGATCGAGCGCGCTATGGATGAGGTCATTGTTCATTCGAATCTTGTTCCAGTTGAATTTGAGCACGACGAGGTCAGGGTCTTCGCGTTCCACGACCGGTGGCTGCTGTTGTTGTAGAACAGGAGTCAAAGCAAGCAGAACGGTAAGGAAGAGTACTTTCATTTGGGCACAGATTACACCCGATCAGCCCAGCAGGGGAAGGTGAATATCGATGACGAGCTTGTCGTTGCTCAGTTGAGTGCGGTCACTATCGCTTCTGGTTTGGTTGGTTCGTGGCCCAGGTGCGCCGGATCGGATGCGCCTCGGTGTTGAAGATCACGTTCTTGAAATCAAGCGTCTCCCGCGGTGCGAACAGCAGGTAGAAATATTTGAAGGTCTCCGCAAATAAAAAACTCTGCATCGAATCAGACTTCTCTTTCGTCACAACGCTCTTTAGCGCCGCATAACCTTCGTCCGTCCGGCAGTGCTTCACAAAGTCTTTCCACATCTGCCAGCCCATGGTCATGTATTTCTCATCTTTGGTGTAGTGATAGAGATAGTAAGTTGATTCGACGATCTCGGGTCGCAACGGATAGCCCGCGGATTTTACCGTTTTCGTGCGGTAGTCAAACACTTCCGGTTCGATGTCAGATTGTCTCCACATCTTGAATGACGAGTCCTGCAAACGCCTGGCGCGCTTTAGATCGCCTGACAACGCGAGCACGGCGGGGAAGAATGCATCGAGAGCGCCGTATGTCGAGTCGGCGCGTGCACCCGTGTTCATGTCCGCATGCCCGTACCACAGCTCGACACCGAAGTCGGTCTTAATTTCGTCGGCGAGGTATTTGTTGATAGCGGCGATGCTGTCGGTCCACATGCGCTTGCAGTCCTGATCACCAAACAGCAAATCGCATTTCAGCAGGTACTCGTAATAACTATCGATGGCGCCACTGATGTGACTGTCAGTGTTGGTCCATTGACCGGTTTCGACGTTGATCCACTCACCAACGAGACCGATCTTCGAACGTCGATTGTAGGTTTCTACGAGGGCACGTTTGGCTTTGTCGTAATACACCGGATTGCCGGTGAGTTTGCTGAGCGCGCCAAACTCGAGCAGAAGGGTTCCTGTTTCCGCGGGGTTACTCACCGGATTGCGGACTTTGCCGGTTTTCAGATTGACGTAGCGATAGGGCATTCCGGTCGGCGAGTCGAAAACGGGAAGCAGCCTGCGGCCCAGGTCTTCGGCGAGAGTCAGGAAACGTTTGTCATTAGTAAGTTGATAGTTAGTTATGAGGCCGCCGAGAAGCCTGATCGTGATCTCAAAGTTTTGAACGTCGATGTCTTTATCGAACGAAAGGTTCTCGAGAATATAAGCACGCGTGGTCGCGGCCTCCTCGTCGAGACCCATGATAATCATCGTGTCGAGCGAATCTACTGGCGTCATCAGCAGCGGCTGCGGATACCAATCGTGATGCGTCTTTGAGAGCGGTTTCAGATCGTCGTGTCCCCACGCGTATTTCTTGTAACCATTCCAGGCGTGCATGAACTCGGCTTTAACCTCCGCCGCGAGCCTCCGGTTTGGTTGTTGGGCCGATAACGAAAGGGGAAGCAGTATGAGCAGAAAGAAAATTGAAAGTATTCGTGTCATCTGTGGTTTCTAATACTTTCCTTTGGCGGTGGCTCAGGCCAGATTGTAAAGCGCTTGGACCAGCGGTGACGCAGTACGCACGAACGAAAGTAACGTTCGTGCTCCCATTCGACTTCCGCCATCGTGAGCAGACAATCGATCAGGTCCGTCCGGCCGCAGTCGCGCGCATAACGAGCGGCCGTTTCATACTCGACAATGTTTCGACTCTCAAGCTTGCCCGCACCGTACATCGGCGCAAACCAGCCGGAAATGTGACACAACAGGCCCAGCGTTCGGCCAACCACTGTGGCGCGCAGCTCGCGCCGTTTAGCCGGTCCAGCGCCGAGACTTTGCAGCATCTCGCCGACCAGTTTGCGATGATGCCACTCTTCTTCTTCGATCTTCTTAACTTGCGCTCGGTCGTCGGGGTCACTCAATGAGTGCCAGTGCCCGCGATACGCGTACCCGGCAGCAAGCTCGCCCGAGTAAGCGAGTTGCAGGATATGTATCAGCTTAGCTTCGGGAGTTGACTGGTCGGTCGATTCCATAGATTAAAACTTCGCGACCAAGCGGTTCGAAGTCGTCATTGCGCCACTGGCGCATGATGAGACGATCGGTTTCGAGTTGGAGGTTGTTCACGGTTGTCTGTTGATTCGGTCGCGTGATCGCATGCGTATATGGTCTTCCGCCGTTCTCTTCGCACCGGGATCCTGGATCATCGCAGCCGTACTTTTGGCGTCGTCGATCAGTCCTTTATATGCCTGGGACTCAGCGATCCGTGCCAGATTCCAATCTCGTTTCGGCGGCGGCGTTTCTTTCATCTCAACTTCAATGGCTTCTTTATACGTTGCTCGGACACCATCGAAGTCCTCCTTCTCGCCCTGAATCCAGGCAATCGATAAAAACACGCCGAGCCTGTCATGCTCCTCAACAAGCTTGATATCCGCCTTGGCTTCCTCGTAAAAACCTGCTGCCGCTAGTCCACTTATCACCTCCCGCACCGCGGCCTGCTGTTCGTTAAATGGAGGTGGTTTCAGCGCCTCAGCACGAGCTGTCATCAACGTGCTATGCGCACCTTCCTTATCTCCAGCTTTAAACTGACCGGTGGCTATTTCACGGTAGATGATAAAGCGCTCGTATCCCGTGATTTGTTCCAGCGCAGATTTCGCTTCCTCAGCCTTTCCTTCGCCGGCGAGGCGTCGCGCGGTAAGAAACCAATCACGTTTCTGCATCTCGCCAAAACTAAGGCACGGACGTTCGGCGGGGGAACTGGCGATTGCCATATAGCTCATTGTTGAACTAGGGCCGGAGGGAACGGAGCCGATCATGCATACGGGTCCGGGAGACACTCTGGCGACCATGTCGTAATGAGGCCATTGCGCGAAGTCTTGCTTCGGCTCGATGTTGAGGATGAGCGTAATGGCAATTGTCTTCTTCGGAGTATTTACAACTATCCAGCCGATCTGTTTATTGAGTCCGCGGTATCCCGGGTCTGCGGGATCCCAATACTCGATTGCTTGTCTTTTTCCATCGGGTGAAATCAAAAAAATCTGCGGTCTTGATTCGACTACGAAAACACCGGGTGGGTAATCGTCCCCCTTTATTAGAAGCGAGTAACCTTCGACGCCTTTGCAGATTCGACTACTCCCTTCGTTCTCACCGATGACGGGTTTGCAATCCGCGCCGGTGAGGCTGGTCCCAAGTATGTCGCGCCACTGTTGCTCGGGCGCCTTCTTCGCAGGCCGTTGAGCAATGCATTCGGAACTTACGCAACTCAACAAAAGAAGCATGAGGAGGTATCGGGATAGCTTCATGTGGGCCTCGTTCCAGGTCTTTACTTACCGCGTTTCCAGCGCACGCCGTCTTTAGTGTCTTCGAGAATGATGGTGCGGTCGGCAAGTTCGCGACGAATCTCATCGGCGCGTCCGAAGTCGCGACGTCGTCGCGCTTCCTGTCGTTCGTCGATTAACGCCTGGATCTCGCTGTCAAGCATCTCGCGTTGTTGCTCGCCGAAGATATTCAGCACTGAATCTATACGACTGATGGCTTCGAGCAGTTCGCGCTGGTTGTCGGCTTTGACTTGTTTACGCGCGAGCGCAGTGTTGACTTCACGGGAGAGATTATGGATCGCGGCAAGCGCGACGGACGTGTTCAGATCGTTGTCCATCGCTTCTTCAAACTCATGCAACGTGCGCGTCGCTGCTTCGTGCAACTTTTCGTTGCTGCCGGGTTCGGTTTTCGCTTCACTCAGACGGGCGCGAAAGTCGCGCAGGCTTTGGACTGTTTTCTCGGCGCCCGCGAGTGCATCGAAAGTGAAGTTGAGCTGCTTGTTGTAAGGCACGCTCAACAAGAAGTAACGGATTGCGGGCGGTGAAAAACCTTTCGCGGCAATGTCGCGAAACGTGTAGTAGTTTCCTTTCGACTTCGACATCGTTTCGCCTTCGACTTTCAGATGTTCGAAGTGAATCCAGTAGCGAACGAACTCTTTTCCCGTCGCGCCTTCACTTTGCGCGATCTCGTTTTCGTGGTGCGGGAATACGAGATCGATGCCACCGGCGTGAATGTCGAATGTCTCGCCGAGATACTTCATCGACATCGCGGAGCACTCGATGTGCCAACCCGGGCGGCCGTTTCCGATTGTGGTGTCCCACGAAGGCTCATTCTCGCTGGCCTTTTCCTTCCAGAGTGCGAAATCGCGCGCGTCTTCTTTCTCGTACTTGTCCGTCAAGACTCGTTCGCTGCCGCCGGCGATGTTGCCTTCAAAGTTAATTTTCGAAAGTTTGCCGTACTCGGGAAATGAAGAGATGCGGTAATAGATCGATCCTTCCGAGCGATAAGCGTGGTCGTTCGCCAACAGCTTCTCAATCAGCGAAACCATTTCGGGAATGTGACGTGTTGCGCGCGGTACGACGTCAGGACGTTCGTTGCCAAGCGCGTCGAAGTCCTCCCAGAGTGCGTCGATGTACTTGGCGGTGTAATCGTCGATGCTCAAGCCCGCTTCCTGCGACTTTGCGATGATGCGATCTTCGACGTCCGTGATGTTCATCACGTGAATGACTCTGTAACCTTTGAACTTGAGATAGCGCCGCAGGATGTCGGCGGCAACGGCGCTGCGAAAGTTACCGATGTGACCGTAATCCCAAACGGTTGGACCACAGTAATAGAAACGCACCTCGCCTTCGTTCAGCGGGCGAAACTCTTCGATCCGGCCTGTGAGCGTGTTATGAAACCTTAGCATGTGATGTGAGGATAAGATAGGTCATTGCCGATTTCCAATTGCCGATTGCCGATTTTGCGCTCACCGGCAGATCAACGAGCTGATAAGTAAGAAACAATCGGCAATTGGCAATCGACAATCGGCAATCCTTAAAAGTGTTTCCAGCCGCCCGGATTGAGGTCCCAGACGCGCGCGCCTTCACGAATTTGAACGCCTTCGTTCCGATTTGTTATTTCACCGATCCTTGTAATCTGTGTTCCATCAACCCTGCGCGGCAGGCGTGCAACATCACCTGGCTTTACGGTAAACAACAACTCGAAGTCTTCACCCCCATGTAACGCAAGTTGTAGCGGGTCGAGCGCGCGACGGCCACACAGTTCCGTGACCTGGCTATCGATCGGCAATAGCGAGGAATCGATTAACGCGCCAACGTTACTCGCTGAACACAAGTGATTCAGATCCGACGAAAGACCGTCGCTGATGTCGATCATCGATGTCGCCATTTTTTCATCGCCCAAAACGATTCCCCAGCCGACACGGGGTTCGGGGCGGAGTTGTCGCAAAAGCACATGATCTAGTTTTTGCGAGTCTTCATCATGGAGGTTCTGCTCTGCTAAATGAGCGCCGCGTTCGACGAGTCGCAATCCCGCAGCGGCGCCGCCGAGTGAACCCGTTACGAAGATCTGATCACCGACGTTTGCTCCCGATCGCTTAACCGCCTGGCCCGCGAAACATTCGCCGATCACAATCGAGTCGATCACGATCTTTTCTTCCGTGCGCGACGTGTCGCCGCCGATCAACTGCACGTCGTAACGGTTCGCGAGCTCTAAGAGCCCGCTGTAAAGACGATTGCCGAAATCCGTTTGCCAAACGTCGCTCGGCACGCCGATCGAAGTGAGCGACCAGCGCGGACGCGCGCCCATCGCTGCAATATCTGAAAATGAAACTGCGAGTGCTTTATGGCCCAACAGGTAGGGTGGGATAGTGGTTCGACGAAAATCGATGTCTTCGATCAATAGATCGGTCGTGACAACTGTTTCCTTGCCCGCTGTCGTTTGAAACACTGCCGCATCGTCGCCAATGCCGATGACGGACGACGAAGCGGACGCGCGTTCCCGCAGCGTCTCGATAAACTCGAATTCGTCTTTCATTAGAGTTGGCGACGAAGTGAATCGAGACCTGCTTCGATGGTCTCGATTGAAGTCGAGAAAGAAAAACGCAAGTGACTTTGTCCGTCTGGTCCAAAGACGATGCCCGGTACGGTTGCCACCTTCGCCTGGTTCAGAAGGATGTCTGCCGCTTCCTGACTGTCGCGGCTGATACGGCTTGCGTCGGGAAACGCGTAGAAAGCGCCCGCGGGTGGATCGCATGTGAAACCGAGTTCGTTTAGTCCTGACAAAAGCAGGTCGCGACGGAGGCGATATTCGGCGGTGATCTTTTCCTGACTCGATGCGTCGATCTCGAAAGCTGCGAGTCCGCCCCACTGCGTTGGCGTCGATACTCCATTCGAAGAATAGAGCGTCGCTTTCTTGAGACCCGTCATCCATGGTTCAGGCGCGACGGCGTAACCGAGACGACATCCCGTCATCGCATATGATTTCGAGAACGTGAACGACGTGATCGTGCGTTCATACATTCCTTCGAGTGATGCGATCGAAAAATGCACGCCGTCGTAAACGAGATCTTCATACGCTTCGTCGGCGATCACTACGAGATCGCGATCCTGCGCGAAGGTCGCGACAGCTCTTGCTTCATCAGGTGTGAAGACAACACCTGTGGGATTTTGTGGCGTGTTGTAGTAGATCGCTTTCGTGCGTTGGGTGGTGTAATGCGCCAACGTTTTCTGAAAACCTTGCGCGCGGGCTTCGCGCGTGGGAACGAAAACGCTGCGTCCCTGGCAATGAGAGATGAGATCTTTTATCGGCGTCCAGTAAGGCGAGAAGAGAATTACTTCGTCGCCGGGATTTACAACCGATTGAAATGCGCCGAACAGTCCCTGCATGCCGCCGTTGACGACAATCACGTCGCGATCGTCGGCGGGAATCTGGTTTCTGTTGCGCAACTTTTCAGCGATGGCTGCGCGGAGTTCCGAAATTCCTGATGACGGCGCGTATCGAGTTTTGTTCTCGTCGAGCGCGCGTTTCATTGCTTCGCGAATTGGTTCCGGGGTTGACATGAACGGTTCGCCACCTTCGAACTGGTAAACCGTTGCGCCCTGGTTGCGCAGTTCCATAATGCGGTTGCGCAGCTTAACAATGTCTGAAAATCCGACTTCGTCGAGTCGTGAAGCCAGGCGAAGCACCGTTGGCGAGGTTGTCACTGTTTGGATCGTTTCCTTCCGGTTTGTGCGCGGGACAGCGGATTATAACCGAAACCGTTCAATCTGCGGAGTGCGCCCAGGTAATCATTGGCACCTCAGGCGTTACTTTTAAGAAAAAGTTTTAAGTGAGGGCAGCTAAGTGTAAGTATTGACACGCGTAACTTCGCGCGGGTAACATGCGGTTGTCGTCGCAGGCTGCTGGCAAACTCGCCTTCGAGTCATTCCAACTTTCGCAACGCCCGACAGAGAAAGCCAGCTAAGTAAATTTCAATTTCGGCAGTTAAGCGAATGAGTCGTCCCGCTGTAGCCATACCCGAAAAGCTCTTCTTCAAGATCGGCGAAGTTTGCGAACTCGCAGGCGTCCAGGCGCACGTGTTGCGCTACTGGGAGTCGGAGTTTCCGATGCTCGCGCCGCAGAAAAATCGCGCCGGGCAACGCGTGTATCGCAAGCGCGACGTCGAGATGGCGTTGCGGATCAAAGAGCTGCTTTACGAAGACCAGTATACGATCGCTGGTGCGAAGAAACGGTTGACGAGCGAGTTACGCAGTGGCGGAAAACTTAAAACTAATGGAAACGAAGAGACCGCTTCCGATTCCGCTGCGCATGCTGACCGGGCTGTTGAAGCGATGCAGCCGCCGCCGGTGAATGATGGGCACAATGTTGCGCGACGTTCGGCTGAAGAGAGACAAGGCTTGAAACAGATAGCATCTGAGTTGCGCGAACTGCTCGCGATACTCGAGCAGGAAAACAAAGGCCGCGCGAAGTAGTGAGCACGGATGATTGGATCCGTGTTTGACAATTGTTCTTTGTCAGGATACTAAGTCAGGGAGACGGGACGTGGCGCAGCCTGGTAGCGCGCACGCTTGGGGTGCGTGAGGTCGCGAGTTCGAATCTCGCCGTCCCGACCATTTTATCGATCATCAACGGCTGCCATTTCTGGCGGCCGTTTTTGCTTTGTGAGCTACACTCATGCCCCAACCGGAACTAGTCGGTAGAAACGATGTAACCGAGCGGGATCTATTTTTCCTCAGCCTGCCTAGCGTCCTCGACGTGCCAGGTAAACTGAACCTCTCGAGCAAATACTTCGGCGTGATGCTCGCTTGTGATGCGCATGATCTTGAAGACGCAGTTGTTGTAAATCTCGCGCGATCACTGATTGCTCAAGGCATGAGGTATTTCTGTTCGTGGGGCAAGGATTGCGAACGAGTGCATGACTTGGTTGATTCGGTAATAGTTGCAGACAACCCGGATGAAACAGATGAATCTGTGATCATCACCATGTGGTATGCGCATGAAAGTCTGGATGAAGCACTATGGCAATTCTTGTATGTTGCTTTTCCTGCAAACGACTATGCGAAGGACTGTCATGCCGATCTCGCGATCATTGTTGGCAATAGCGAATGGACCAAGCAGGCGAAAAACCGATTGTCCGATTTGGATGAACTGAATAAAACGGTTGTCGGCGAAGACGATGATGACGACGAATGACTCTTTGGCCGATCATCAGCCCGCGCCGATATTTTGGAGTGTTATGCTTTCTCTATTTCGGAAAAGTACCTATTATTACAATCGTGAAGGTGAAGGAGGTTATTAAACTTCTTGAGGATGATGGGTGGTATCTTGCGAGGACGAAAGGTAGTCATCGTCAGTTCAAACATGGTACTAAGGCAGGTGCTGTTACGGTATCAGGAAAGCTGAGTATTGATGTTCCGCGCGGAACGTTGAACAGCATTTTGAAGCAAGCTGGTTTGAAGGAGCAAAAGTAAGCAATGAGGTACGCTGTGATTATTGAAGAGGGTGAAACTAGCTTTGGTGCTCATGTTCCCGATTTGCCCGGCTGTGTTGCTGTGGCTGATTCGAAGGCGGAGGTTTTAAAACTGATCCAGGAAGCAATACAGTTTCATATCGAAGGTTTGAAAGAGGATGGCGAGCCAGTTCCGGAGCCCTCGTCAAGTGTGGAGTACGTTGAAGTCCGAGCTGCATAACTAGCGTGTTCAGCGGACTGGGTCGCGAATCGATTTTCAAAGATGTCGCCGGTTCGAATCTCGTCGTCCCGACCATTTTATCGATCATCAACGGCTGCCATTTCTGGCGGCCGTTTAGCTTTATTGCGTGGCGACCCGCTCAAGCGCAACGTTCGACCGCTCAGCCAACATGCTAGTCAAAGGCAGAATTACTGACTGGAACGATATTCGCGGGTTCGGGTTTGTCTCGCCTCTCGATGGCGGCGAACGAGTGTTCGTTCACGTCTCGGCTTTCCCATCTGGAAGCCGGCGTCCGACCGAGGGCGAGTTCGTCTCCTACACACTTGGCATCGATGAACGCGGTCGCCGGTGCGCAAGAGAAGTCACCTATGCCGTGCGTCACGCGAAGCAATCTGTGCTAAGGACGCAAGCGAGCAACTCGCACTTGATCGCCAGTTGTGTGGCAGCAGCGTTTTTCGGAGTCATCGCGCTGCTAACGATCTTCGGACGCCTGTGGTGGCCGGTTCTTTGTGTCTACATCGTTACGAGCATGGTGGCGTTCTACGCGTACAAGGGTGATAAGCAGGCCGCACAGGTTAACGCGAGGCGAACAAACGAGTGGACACTTATTGTGTTGGGATTGATCGGGGGATGGCCGGGAGCACTCATCGCGCGACACCGATTTAGACACAAAACGAAAAAGGTCGTCTTCCGGGTCGGATATTGGCTCAGCGTCGTGCTCAATCTCGCCGGACTGGTTTGGTTGATTGATCCGTAGTCAAACACAAATCGGTGCTCGCTGACGCGTAGATGCGCTCACTCGTGCGCCCGCCGTTGAACAGCAGTATCGTTAGGCCGCATGAAAACGGATTCACCGCCTATCACGCTCCGTGAGATCAGCGCGGAGACCGTGCAAGCGATCGTCAAGTTGGAGGTCGCAGAAGACCAGAAGGACTTCGTTGCGAGCAACGCTGTCTCATTGGCTCAGGCCCTCTTCTCTCGCGAGGCATGGTATCGAGCCATCTACTGCGGCGACGAACCGGTCGGTTTCGTCATGCTGTACGACGAGGCTCTCCGTCCTGCACCGCCCGCACACCCAAAGGTCGGAGTTTGGCGCCTCATGGTTGATCGGCGGTTTCAAGGTCGAGGCATCGGCAAAGCGGCGCTGTTGCAAGTCATTGAACATGTCCGAGCCAAGGGTCTGTACTCTAAGCTGGAACTCTCGTACGTTCCTGGACCAGGATGCCCGGAACCGTTCTATCGGCAGCTGGGCTTCCAACCCAACGGCAAGGTCGAGGACGGTGAGGTTGTGCTCGAGCTGCCGCTTACCACGATCTGAACGCTCACGTTTCTTTTAGCGTATAGGGTCCTAGACAAAGAAACGATGATTGAATGGCTCGCAAAACTACTAGGCGGCATTTTGACTTTGGCAGTACGCGTATTTCGTCGAAATCGATTCATCGATCGTGAGTTGTGTGGGCCTGTAACACTTAATAAGGAATGGTTGGAGCTTATCCCGAATGAGCCTCTGAATGTTGAGCGCAGTCATCAGGACATTGTCTTGTATCCTGATCCACCAATTCAGATGGTGTTCGACAAAGATCTCACTCCCGCAAACGGTCTTCCCGCTAACTTCGAGGCTGAGCTACTTGGAACTAACGAGGTAACCTATCAATCATCGCCAGGACTTTCTGAGACAATGACTGGTGACTTACAGATCACCTCTCGAAGTTTGAGTTTCAGAGGTTTGCCGAAAGATGTTACTTACAAGAAAGTTCGAATTAGAAGTAACGTCGATTATCCCGTTGAGAAGATCCTGTGGCGCTGTTACAACTGGGCGGAAGTACACAAATAAGGCGGGGTAGAAGGGCACATCCTCGACAGCTTCTGGCGACACCTCAACACCCAACTTACGGGCAAAGCGCGCTGTCTTGGTAATGTCGTATGACTCTTTGGCCGATCATCAGTAACGCTCTGTTATTTGGCGTTATCCTTAGTGCAGTCTTGTTCACGCTGATGTTGGTGGTGGCCGGGGTTAATCCGGAGATCATGCTCAAAGCCTATCCGCCCGACATTCAAGCGAAGTATGGGCCGATGAGTGAGCGTTCGAGGCGGCAGCGAGTCGTGGTCGGTACGATCTTTATCGTCTTGATACTTGGCATCGTCACTTGGTCGTTTCGAGGCATTGGCACGAACGTCGAAGGTGACATTCCCTTCGTCACCGCCTTTATTCATTTGTTCGTGATGTTCTCAGTTTTCAACCTCTTGGATTGGTTGGTTCTCGACTGGCTCATCAGCGTCGCGATTTGCCCGAGTTTTATGATCCTGTGCGGGACGGAAGGTTTGGCTGGCTATTCAGATTATGGATTTCATTTCCGTGGGTTCCTGATCGGGATAGTGATTTCGTTGCTCATGAGTCTGCTTCTAGCCGTTATAGTTACAGCGCTCTTCTGAGCAGATCCGCAACGGAGCGTCACGAATGACACGAGCTACGATCTCCGGCATCTCACCTTTCTTTATCGTCGCGGACGTCCCGGCAACACTCGCGTTCTACCGCGACATGCTGGGTTTTGAAGTTACGTTTCGAGGCCCCACACCTGAAGACGAGTTCTTTGGGATTGTCCAACGTGATCGAGTGATGATCATGTTCAAGGCGCTGGGCGCCATCTCGGACGGCAAGGAGGTTGTCGTCGAACCGGTCCCTAATTACAAACGTAAACCAGTGTTTAGTTGGGATGCTTATCTTCACGTCGCTGATCCGGAAGCGTTGGCGACGGAGTTCGAGTCTCGTGGCGTTCGTTTCGCAATGCCTTTAGGTGACGATGTTGATGTCAGAGGCTTCGTGATCGAGGACATCGATGGGTATGGTTTGTTCTTCGGTCATCCCCGAGCGTGAGATAGCCTTTTGGGTACATTCAAATCACACCAAATGAAATGCTGGCACAATCGCTCGTTCGCTCTTTCTTGCGACCAACGGGACTAAAAAAAATGATCTTAGACATCAACAGAGATTCGCAAAGTGACGTGGTCCAACATCTTCGAGATATCGAGCATCGGCTGGCAACTGCCTGGGTCGAGGGTAATCGCTCATTTATCGAGAAGGTACTTGCCGACGATTGGAGCGTTATCGATTTGACCGGGCGTATTCTGACAAAAGCTGACGTATTGGAAGAAGCGTTCGCCACCAAAGACCGTAAAATTGTTTCAATGCAGATTGATGATCTCAGCGTGCGTACATTCGGCGAGTGGGCAATGGTTACCGGGAGGACTCACGCGACTGGCGAATATCAGGGTGCAGCCGTAGAGGTTACGCTTCGTTTCACAGACGTGTTCGCATATCGGGCCGGCAACTGGCAGATCGTCGCTTCGCAAGCGACATTAATCGGGCAATGATTTGAGGAGTGTGGAGTAATCGCGAAGAGTTGAAGCGCAGCATATGCTCTCTCTCCGCACGCCTGTTGAGAGAAAAGGCGACTTGAATGAGAAGTGAACCGTCGACAACCGTTGCGATCGTCGTCGATCCAGATTTTGGCGACAGCCTTTCGGCATTGGCGGATCAAATGCCGGTCTGGATCGCTCATACACCGCCCAATCGAGCCATGGCTGAATCGTTATCGTCGCGTGCGGACTCGAAGATTACGACCTTTCGCGTAGTCGGTGACGATCCCGCGGAATGGTGTCGAATTATTCTTCCGCAGGTTTTGCTGCATCATGGCGAGTATTCGCAGTCTCCACCAATCGATTCGATTGAAGTCTTTGGCACGCGTGCAACGCCGAGTTTGCGCGATGCCTTTTCGAAACACGGCTTAACCATTTCATCCGAAAAACCTGACGGTTTCCGAGCAACTCGCTAATTTAATCAGGACCTGACGATGAGCAGCATTCCCACCGGAACAGAGTTGGCGCGGCCATTCATGCCCGCGAAGGATTTCGATTATCGCACATTTCTACGAATCGCTTCGAAAAGGTCCTCGACAGTGAGGTCGCAATCTTCAATGCAGGCTCCGGCGATGTTCATTCTGCAGGATTCTATCAGGAAGAGTGGGCCGGAAACTTCATGATGCAACTGAGGTCGACGATCTCGACGCGTGGTGGGCCCACATTGAATCATTGGAACTTTCGAAACGATTCGGCGTGCCAGAACCTAAGGCTCCCGCGATGCAACCCTGGGGACTTCGTGTCGCTTATGTGGTCGACCCATCAGGCGTTTTGTGGCACGTTGCGCAGCGGCGTGAAGACGCACCACAGGACCAATGAGTTCGAATATTCAAACACATTCTCACTAAAAATCAACATGCGCAAAATGATTTTCGCCTTGGCTGTTACTACTCTTTGTTTGCCTTTCAAGTGCCATCTGCGCAAACGCAGAGTAGCTGTTGCGCCGCCACAAATCAAAACCTCAATTGCCATCGACTCTACGATATTGTCGGCGAGACCAGCCCGCGATAGTAATCGATCACCCTTGAGAACACTTCAGGTCAGGAACTTGAAATCAGTTCCATCTCCTCATTCGACTTAAGAAATTTGAGCAAGGAATCAGTTAGCAGAAAAAGTGAAATAGTCGGTGATCGTTACTGGAGCCCGGTGAACATCTACAACCAGCACGCCCACTCAACTCAATATCATCGACCCTGAGAAACTAAAGCAGGGCATCGTCGTCGGTCGCGTACCGCAAGTTCACTCTTCAGCTTCGCAAAGGACGAAACGAAGACCTTCAAAGTGGACCTGACCATGACTCTCTGGAACGACTCAATGTCCAGCATCTGGCCGAACGAAGCCCTGTTCAAGATCGTGCAGAAAGGTTCGTACGCGTTGTCCCTTGCGATACGGGACAAGGGCGTGAACTTAGAATCGAACGAGGTCCAGGTTTCGGTAAAGTGAGTTTATCCAAAAAACGCGCCGGGTTCGCTACTCTTTAACACTTCTTCTTTACCTCATTGCAGAAACCCCTTCCCTTGCAATGAACGCATTTCATGACCTCGCCCATTTTCAAATCGCTCATTTGATAGCCACCTGATTCCGACTACTTTGGTTGTTGGAGAGTAGTGTCGGTTAAGACCTTCGAGCTGGGTGCGGGAGCAAAACAAATCCGAAACGGCGCAAAGGGTGATTCCTGATGCGCCGTTCTGGAGTTTTACTGCTGAGGACGGGGACTAGGGGGGTTGGGATCGGCCGCTTTCACGGGCGGCTCCGGTTTATTTCCCTTATCGTCGGCTATTCTTGGGTCTCTGCCGTGTCCAACGTCTTTCCCTCCAGGGTTTTCGCCTTTGCCTTTAGCGTCTGTCATGATCTTTCCTTTGCTGGAATTGAGGTTCTTTTTTGAGTGGACGTAAGGATCTACTTATACGCCCATAGCGGAAGGAGGGCAACCTCATCCCAGTCAGTCAACTATATTATCCCCCTAATTAAGGCGACAATATACTTGACCCATATAGGAGTATTGCCCTATGTTTTCGATCAGTTGACAGGCCGATCGATTTTGAAGAAGCAGTAGTTATCCTTAATCACTTCAAGCATGATGGATGGGATGATTGGTATATTCGTGACACAACGCCGAGTCCCGCAAGGGCTATGACCCTTATGTCCACCTGTCCACCTAGCGGAATTTGAGGCCGTCGCAATAGCCGAAAAGTATCTACGCGATCACCCAATAATGTTTCGGCTTCTAAGTTCTGATAGAACCCACTCGGAAAGCGATGCCAGCGTGTCCGCTGTCTGGCACATAAAAATTGTCGCCTGATCGCCTTGTGCTCCCTTCATCCGTGATAACGATCTTGAAAATCTGACGTATCTTCATCACAGTGGGCCGCGCCTATGGTATGCGCCATATCTCTGATTAATTCTAAACCCGAGTTAAGCCTTCCCGGCGAAGGGCCTAAACGTATCACTGTGGTGAGAAGCGATTCCTGTAGATCGCATATTTCATCCGTTGCGAACATCCGTTCGATCCTCGGCCCGTTTGTTGTCTGAAGATGCATTATTGCTTCCGCTACAATTTGCGTTTTTGGTTTGTCAGAGATGCGGTAAACGGGCAACGGTAAGTCAGCCAAGCTTGCCATGCGCAGCAGCAGTGGGTTCCACTGGCTGTCTGGTTTTGCGTCTCGTCCCGGTGGCCAGTAAACAGACGCTCGCATTTCTCCAGCCAGCGTACCGAGAAGATGGCGGTTCCCGGCTCGGGTAAGCTGCTGCAGATGTCTTAGACGGTAGATTGACGCGAGCAGATCGTTTCCTTCCTCTTGATCGTATCTCGGTCTTCGATCTGGATGCTGAGTTTGATGAATGAAACCTTCCTGTTCGTTTCTGAATCCAGGTTTGACAATCCTTTCGCGTTGGATCGTTCACGGAGATTCTGTCGCTAATCCTTGATGCACGGTGACATTCTCGGCACGTGGCCATCTGCCAGTAGGCGCGGATGTTGTGAAATCCGAACAGAGCAACCAGTCGGAGTCAGCGTAAGAGTCAGGAGTGCCCATGTGGGCCTATCGCTCTCAATCTTGATGGGCTGCGAAATGAACGGTGTTGTGAGGATCGGGGTTTTTAGTTCAATCCGTCCGTCAATTAAACCAACTAATTCAAACGGTATTCCGTTAACTTCAGCCCCAATCATCAAATGTCGCTTTGGTGGGGGCCACGGATAGGGAAAGCGATACAACGCGACCATACTCGCTACACGGTCATCCGGTTCCCCCGGATTTTGGCTTGCGCTGTCGTTTTTTGCTGGCATCTTTTTCTAGTTCTCGATCCAGTTCTTTCTTAGGTACAGCCATAAGAGCCTTTGCGAAACGATTAAATCGTTCCTCCAAAGGCTCCTCCGTCGCGGGCTTATCCCGCTTGGGTGTTTTCATTTCTTTTTCTTTCCGCGCCGTGGCGCTCTGTGCTTTGTTTTAGTGGGACGTTTCATGCCCCGCAGGCTCTTTGCCAGTCAATTGTTTGTAGGTCACGCGCTTGCCAGTGATGTTCTGCGCGGCCTTGAGGAAACGATCTGAATCGTCTCCTTTGCGATTGTTGAATCTGAATGATTGTTCGTCGAGATATCAGATGGAACGGCTCAACCGAAACATAAGTACCTTTGAGTGTGCGCTTGAGCAAAGACCAAAAGTTTTCAATGCCGTTCTTATGGATCTGCCCGTCAACATACTTCTCAGCGTTATCGATTACCTTGTGAGTGTAGTCATCTTGCAGTCTGTTGTACGAGCGAAACGCATCGCTATAGACAGTCGAGCCTTCTTCAACGTACTTCGCCACTTCGCCGTGCAGGGCTTTACGTGCGCACGTTTGGAAGCACGCATATTCTCACTTCGCCGTGACGTTCAAGCAAACCCATCACAGCCACTTTGCCCGCGCCGCCTGTGCCAAGATGTTTACGCTTGCTCGCGTGCATATTTCGGGCAAGACCACCGATGAAAGTTTCGTCCACTTCAACATCGCCCGAAAACTTCCTAAAGGTTCCGGTCTGCATCGCCTTGCGGATTCGGTGAAGCAAAAACCACGCGCTCTTTTGAGTGATACCGAGCGATCGGGAAATCTCATAGCTACTGATTCCGTTATTCGCGTTCACGATCAGCCAGATAGCAGACAGCCACTTATCAAGACCTATAGGCGAATCTTCCATGATCGTTCCGAGCTTGACGCTGAAATGTAACCTCTGAGGTTTTCGTCGCGCGTAAAGTTGCACCGTCATCGAAATGCAACTGCCAAGCGCGCCGAGTATCAGCGTGTACGGATCGGGACCGGCATCGTCGCCGCCCGCCGCGCGCGGCTCGTCGGTTATGAACGCTTGCCCAACTCCGTAGCTCACTTCGTGCTGTAAATTCTTTTGAGACGTAACAACAACTTCGCTCATGAATCGTTACTCCTGTGATGTCGCTTGCGGTCGACCTTGCGCGCGGCTACACTGCCGTGCGTTCCATTCAACACGATTTCCGTGAGTAATTCTAATCAAAATCTGTTTGAGGCTGTTGCATGAAGATTCATGAGTATCAGGGAAAAGAGCTTCTGAGAAAGTATGGCGTGCCGGTGCCGCGTGGCATTGTGGCGCGCTCGCCGGAAGAGGCGTATCACGCTGCGAAGGAATTGGGCGGCGAAATAGTGGTGGTGAAAGCGCAGATTCACGCGGGTGGGCGCGGCAAAGGCGGGGGCGTGAAGTTGGCGCGCAGTGCCGATGAGGCGCGCGACACTGCTTCGAAGATGTTGGGCATGAACCTCGTCACACATCAAACTGGTCCTGAAGGAAGGGAAGTCAGGGTGTTGTTGATCGAAGAAGGTTTGCCGATCGATAAGGAATTCTATCTCGGCATCGTGCTCGATCGTGCTTCTGGGCGGCAGGTGTTCATGGCGTCATCGGCCGGCGGCATGGACATCGAGGAAGTCGCTGCGAAGACGCCGGAAAAGATTCTCAAGGAGACGATTGATCCCGCCGTTGGTTTCCAGTCATTCCAGGCGCGCAAACTTGCTTTTGGACTCGGACTTCCGGCGACGCTTGTCGGTCAGGCAGTGAAGTTCATGCAGGCGCTCTATTCGGCTTACGAACAAATGGACGCTTCGTTGATGGAGATCAATCCGTTTTTGTTGACGAAAGACAATCGCTTGATTGCGCTCGACGCGAAGGTCAACTTCGACGACAACGCAATGTTTCGTCACAAGGAGTTTCTCGACCTGCGCGATTTGAATGAAGAGGAACCGCTCGAGATCGAGGCGTCGAAGTTTGATCTCAACTACATCAAGCTCGACGGCAACATCGCATGCATGGTGAACGGTGCGGGGTTGGCGATGGCGACGATGGACATCATCAAGCTCGCGGGTGGTGAGCCGGCGAACTTTCTCGATGTCGGCGGTGGCGCGTCGCAGGAACGTGTCGAAGCCGCGTTTCGGATCTTGCTGGCCGACGAGAATGTCAAAGCGGTTTTGATCAATATTTTTGGCGGCATTGTGCGTTGCGACATGGTAGCGCGTGGTGTGGTCGAGG
This sequence comes from uncultured Acidobacteriota bacterium, assembly GCA_963789185.1. Lineage (GTDB taxonomy): Bacteria > Acidobacteriota > Blastocatellia > Pyrinomonadales > Pyrinomonadaceae > PSRF01. The sequence goes on along the minus strand of CAWBJU010000032.1, from coordinate 197,110 downwards.
CGGCGCGGAATTTGAAGATTCAAGTTCCGGTGGTGGTACGGCTCGAAGGCACGAACGTCGAAGAAGGTCAGCGAGTGATACGCGAATCGGGTTTAAATTTTACGGTCGCGACAGGTATGCAGGATGCGGCGGAGAAAGTCGTTGGCCTGGCTGCGTAAGCCCATCGGAGGATCTAGTGGCAAGTATTGAGTTTTGGGGTGGTGTCGGAACGGTAACTGGATCGAAGTATCTGGTTGAATCGGGTAAGTCGCGCGTGCTGGTTGATTGTGGGCTGTTCCAGGGATTGAAGGAGCTGCGCGAACGCAACTGGCAGGAGCCACCGTTTGATCCGCGTTCGTTGAATGCGGTTCTTATCACGCACGCGCACATAGACCACACGGGTTACTTACCGCGGCTCGTCAAGCAGGGGTTTCATGGTCCAGTCTACTGCTCGCGTGGGACAGCCGATCTGTTGAAGATAATGTTGCCTGATTCCGGAAGGCTTCAGGAAGAAGATGCCGACTTTCGTAATCGTCACAACCTCACTAAGCACAAACCGGCGTTGCCGCTTTACACCGAGAAAGATGCGTATGCGTCGCTGGAGTTGCTAGAGCCGGTAGCGAATACGGGCGAACCGATTGAAGTGGCGCCCGGGATTCGCGCGGAGTTTCGTGTTGCGGGGCATATTCTGGGATCGAGTCTGGTGCTGCTCGAGTTGGACCAGGCGGGTGCGGATGGACGAGGACGCCGCGTGCTCTTCTCCGGCGATCTGGGCCATTACGATCAACCGATTATTCGCGATCCGGTCGCACCGCCGCCGTGTGATTACCTGCTTGTCGAATCGACTTACGGTGATCGACTGCACGATCCGGAAGATCCAAAGGTCGCTCTCGCGCGGATCATTAAGGATGCTGCGGACCGTAATGCGCCGGTATTGATACCGGCTTTTGCTGTTGGCCGTACGCAGGAGATTGTTTATCTAATTCGCGAATTGGAAGACGAGAAAGCGATTCCCGTTTTGCCGGTGACTGTCGACTCGCCGATGGCTGCGGTTACGACCGCGGCGTATGTGCGTCGGACCGAGGAACATGACGAAGAGTACGCCAGTGTTTTGCGTCAGCAGAAGCATCCTTTGCGCACGCGTTCGATGACCACTGCTTCCTCGCGACAGGAGTCGAAGAAGTTGAACGATGCGGAGGGAGCGCGTGTGATCATCAGTGCGTCAGGAATGATGACTGGCGGTCGCGTGATGCACCATGCGCTGCGGTTGGTTCCGAACCCTGACGCGACGATCGTGTTTGTTGGTTTCCAGGCCGCGGGCACGACTGGACGACGCATAATGGACGGCGAACCGGAAGTGAAGATTTTGGGCCAATGGGTACCGGTTCGTTGTCGCATGGCGAAGATTGGCGGCTTCTCAGCGCACGCTGACTATGGGGAAGTATTGAAGTGGTTGGAAGGGATGGAGTCCGGCATCCCCAGCCGCACCTTCCTGACTCACGGCGAACCCGAAGCCGCGAACGCGATGGCCGGCCACATCAAGGAACGTTTCGGCTGGAACGTCCACGTTCCGCAGTACGGCGAGCGCGTCGAGTTGGTGTAATACGAATGGAATTCAGCTATAGTCTTAGCTGATTCTATGGACACCTCCGAAACAACTCGTCTCCGCGCATGGGTCCAGAATTGGAAAGTTGTTGGACCTGAGCTCGAACGATTGCGTCACAAGAAGATTCGCAACGCAAGCACTCCTGAATCGATTCAATTGTTCGACTTAGCATTCAAAGCCGTATTGCGAAACACTCCACCTCGCACCACTTCCGGACTAATCGAGTTTCAACGACTCCTTCGTAAGCTTCCGCGAAAATGATCGATCTAATCAACGAGGCACACAAGTTTCAGGCTTATTGCCGAAGCTTGAGTTGGGATTTTTGTTTTATTGGTGGCTTGGCACTGCAACATTGGGGTGAGCCACGCCTGACCCGTGACATCGATGTCACGCTCCTGACTGGTTTCGGATCAGAAAAGGAGTTCACCTCGACAATTCTTAGTGCCTACGAGCCTAGAATTCCCGATGCGGCCGCGTTTGCTCAACAGCATCGAGTGTTGCTGGTGAGAAGCAGTTCTGGGATCGATTTTGATGTCTCGCTCGCCGCTTTGCCATTTGAAGAAGAGATGATCCGGCGCAGTAAGGATGCGGAATACTTACCCGGAATCGAGTTACGGATATGTTCGGCTGAGGATTTGATCGTTCTGAAGTCCTTCGCCAACCGGTCGCAGGATTGGCAGGACGTTGCTTCCGTCGTGACACGTCAAGATAGTTGGAATCTCGATTGGGACTACATTATGACAAGTGTTGCACCCTTGGCTGCGGTCAAAGAAGAACCGCAGATCTTGGAACGCCTTAATGACCTCCGTCGCACCGACGCAGATTAACGATTCCTGAGTCATATCCGTCGCTTTGTCCAGTTTCTCTCCGTTGCTATACTCCCGCTTTTCCATCCTAAGCCTGAGTCAGAGGAGCAATCATCGTTGAGTGTGCTAGTTGATAAATCTACCCGCCTTGTTGTGCAGGGCATTACGGGGAAGGAAGGGACGTTCCATACAAAGCAGATGGTGGAGTATGGGACGAACGTCGTCGGAGGAGTGACGCCCGGGAAGGGCGGGACGACGCATGAGGGTATTCCTGTTTTCAATACGGTGGCGGATGCCGTGAAGGAAGCAGGCGCGAATGCGAGCGTGATCTACGTGCCGCCGTCATTCGCGGCCGACGCAGTCATGGAAGCGGGCGATGCAGGTATTCCCGTTGTCGTCTGTATTACCGAAGGCATTCCGACGCTCGACATGGTGAAAGTCAAAGAGTACTTAAAAGACAAATCGACGCGTCTGATTGGTCCAAACTGTCCCGGCATCATCTCGCCGGGCAAGTGCAAGATCGGAATCATGCCGGGACACATTCATCGCGAAGGTCCAATCGGTGTAGTTTCTCGCTCGGGAACGCTCACGTACGAAGCAGTCGGACAATTGACGGCGTTAGGCCTCGGACAATCGTCGGCGATCGGCATTGGCGGCGATCCGATTGTGGGCACTACTCACGTCGACGCGTTGCGACTCTTTCAAGCTGACAACGAGACGACGGGCATCGTAATGATCGGCGAGATTGGCGGCTCAGCCGAAGAAGAAGCCGCCGCATTTGCGAAAGAGAACGTAACCAAGCCCATCGTCGCGTTCATCGCCGGACAAACAGCGCCGCCAGGAAGACGCATGGGCCACGCAGGCGCGATCATCGCCGGCGGTAAAGGCACCGCAGCGGAAAAGATGAAGGCACTCGCCGAGGCCGGAATCCACGTCGTCAAGTCACCCGCCGATATTGGAAAAGCCATGAAGGAAGCACTGTAGAACAAAACATGTCGACCCTAACATTCGGAATCATAAAACCAGACGCAGTACGCGCCGGTCACACCGGCTCGATCATTCAACGCATTCTCGACACCGGATTCAAACTCCGCGGACTAAAACTCATTCACATGACGCGCCAGCAGGGCGAAGGCTTTTACGCCGTTCACCGCGAGAGACCATTCTTCGCAGGTCTCGTCGAGTTCATGTCGAGTGGACCATGCGTCGTCATGGCCCTCGAAAAAGATAACGCAGTTAAAGCCTGGCGCGATTTGATGGGCGCCACCGATCCGGCGAAAGCCGACGACGGAACGCTCCGCAAAGAGTTCGGCGGCTCAGTCGGCGAAAACGCCGTTCACGGATCCGACTCCGACGAAAACGCGGCGATCGAAGTCTCGTATTTCTTCAGCCGTCTCGAACTAGTTTAGTTTTTGTCAGATGAAGTATTGCCCGCAGTGCAACAGACGGTTTGATGACGCCTGGATAACCTTCTGCACGGACGACGGCAGTCTGCTGCGTGACGAACTGACGCCACCCGCCGATCCGAATTGGGATCCGCGCATTCGTCCGACGCAGTACGACGACCCAGCGGAACGCACCGCGCAGTGGATGCCTCACGATACGCAGCGCAGCGGCGGTTGGATGCCGCCCGACGAGCGCGGCCCAATCGAGCCCGGTCCGATCGAACGTCCGTGGCAACCACCACCACCTCCGCCCAAACCATACGTTAGACCGGGATCGTCACCGCCAGGAATTGCGGTCGCTTCAATGGTCGTTGGTCTTGTAGGTGTGATGTTCGGTCTCATGTGCGGCGCGCCAGTCCCCGGCATTATTGCCGTCATCCTCGGCGTAGTGGCGCTTCGTCAGATGACGAACGCTCCAAATCCGGCTGGTCGCAGTATGGCTATCGCCGGAATCGTGATGGGAGGTATCAACCTCGCGATCTTCGTGTTCTGGATGCTCTGGTTTATCTTGTCGCTGCTGTTTGGGTGACGTTGCGCGGTGGTTTAGAATCGTCGCGAATGAAACGCTGCCAAACCTGCAATCGGACGTACACGGATCCGAACCTGAGTTACTGCATTGACGACGGCACGCCGTTAACGACCGAGTTTGACGACGAGGCGCCATATCGCCCGCCGTCAGCCTATGTTCCGCCAGGCACGATGCCTCCGGGCAAACAGCGTCGAGCATGGCCATGGGTCGTCGGTCTGATTGGTGCATTTGTGCTCGGTGCGATTGGCATCTCGATCGCGGCGGCGATATTCGTCCCGCGAATGGTGAAATCGCGGCAAGGCGATGTGCCAGTCGTCACGTCGAATGAACCTGATCAACCAGACAATCCGGACGCTCCGGTACCGACCGACGAACAGCAAGTGCTCGCACAGTTGACGCAGATCGAGAATGAGTGGACCGTCGCCAACATCAACGCCGACAAGGAGAAGCTCGATCGCATACTGGCTGACGATTACGTCGGTCAAGCTTCACCCACCGGAAACCAGCTTGAGGGCAAGAAGGACTACTTAGCTCGGCTCACGCGCGACCTCGTTACCGAAAGATGGGAATTCACAGACTTGAAAGTTGAACTGTCTGGAGATCGTGCCACGCTGACCGGACGGATCACCTTCTACGGCCGCGGTCAACAGGAAGATTATAATTTCACAGACAAGTTTGTCTGGCGTAACGGCCGCTGGCAGGCTACGGGATCGGAAATGTCTCCAACTTAGTAAGCACAAAACAAATGTCAATCATCACCGACGTAATCGAATCAACCAAAGCAATCATCCAGGGCATGGGTGTGACCTTGTCCTATATTCCGAAACGCAAGTGGACCGTCGAATACCCTGACGAGCCCGTTACGGTGCAGCCGCGTTATCGCGGGCAACACCTGCTGCACGTTGACGAACTGGGCCGCGAAAAATGTGTGGCCTGTTATCTTTGCGCCGCTGCCTGTCCGTCTGAATGCATTTACATCGTGGCCGCCGACGATCCCCGGCCGCCCGATCAGCGCATTGGCGTCGACGAACGATACGCCTCCGTCTACAACATCGATTATGGACGTTGCATTTTTTGCGGATACTGCGTCGAGGCGTGTCCCAAAGATGCCATCACACACGGTTACAATTTCGAGCTCTCGGTTTACAGTCGCGCAGATCTCCTCAAGACCAAAGATGATCTGCTGATCACGAAACAGCTACAGTCGAAAAACTACCGCGTCGCGCTTTCCCACGAAGATGTCGACTCCGAGTACAAAGAAGTGTGAGCGAGTTTCACTATCGATGGACGTTTGACCTCAAATCGAGCCCCGAGCGGCTATGGCCGTTCATTGCCGATACCAATCGTTTCAATCGCGACACTGGCGTTCCCAAGATCCAGGTTGAGAAAGACGGGAAACGACGGCCGAATGCGCGTCGCAAAGTGCGTTTGTCGATTTACGGAATGCCGGTCGAATGGGAAGAGCAGCCGTTTGAATGGGTGAAACCGGTGCGGTTCGGCATCGAGCGTGTTTACAGCAAAGGACCAATGGCTCGCTTGCGCGTGCGTGCGGAATTAAATGAGAAGTCTGACGGTGGCACTCACCTTATTTATGAATTGTGGGCCACACCGCGCAATGTGGTGGGCAGGGTCGCTATACCGTCACAAGTCAAACTCATAATTGAGCCAAAGTTTCGGGCGGCGATTCAGGAGTATGACAAGTCCGCGATCGACAGTGCCGCAACGGCTCCACGCGAGGCCAACACATCGCTCTCTTCGTTTGATGTGTCGCGGTTGCAATCGCTTCATCAGAAGTTGATCGAATCGATTGCGGGTACGGAACTGGTTGAACAAAAGCGCTCGATCGCCGATCGACTGGCAAACTTTGTCGAACACGGTGACGATTTTGACGTCGGTCGCATTCGCGCGTACAAACTGGCGGACGACTGGCGCGAACCGCGACGTCTTGTTCTCGAGGTTTGCTTGCGCGCCGTGCGCGTCGGCTTGCTCGATTTTCAGTGGGACCTGCTATGCCCGTTGTGTCGTGGTCCACAAGAGTCGCCACTCTCGTTGAAGGACGTCAATCGACACTCGCATTGCGAGGCATGCAAGATCGATTTCACAGTCGATTTCGATCGCTACGTCGAGTTGACGTTTCGTCCAAACCCGGCGGTGCGGCGTGTGGAGGTAACGTCGTACTGTGTTGGCAGTCCACAGTTGACGCCGCACGTTGTTGCGCAACAACTTCTGACCGCGGGCGACAAGCGTGTTCTGACGTTGCCGCTTGAAGAAGGTCGTTACCGGTTGCGGACGCTGGAGTTACCTGGCGCGCAGGATCTTGATGTTTCGCCGGAAGGTGAGAACTTCGCGGAAGTTGTTGTTTCGGATCAAGGCTTGAGCAACACACCGCTGCACGTTACAGAGAACTTCGAACTCCGAATCGAAAACCAGACAAACGCGGAACAACTGTTGATGCTCGAGCGAATGGCCTGGACGGATCAGGCAACGACTGCCGCCGAGGTGACTGCGTTGCAAATGTTTCGCGATCTGTTTTCGAGCGAAGCATTGCGCCCGGGCGAACAGATTAGCGTTGGCACATTGACAGTTCTGTTTACTGATCTACGTCACTCGACACAGCTTTATCGCGAGATCGGCGATGCGACTGCGTTTGGTCGCGTGATGACTCATTTCGATGTGTTACGAAAGGAAATCACTGAAAACGACGGCGCGATTGTGAAAACCATCGGCGACGCCGTCATGGCTGTGTTTCGCAGCGCTGCCGACGCATTGAGTGCAATGCTCGAAGCGCAAAAGAAACTCGCCGAGCCGCCCGAAGGAACGATGCCGCTAACACTCAAAGCAGGCCTGCACACGGGTCCGTGCATCGCAGTGACGCTGAACGATCGGCTCGACTATTTTGGTTCCACCGTCAACATGGCCGCGCGACTTGAAGGACTATCGACGGGCTCCGACGTGATAATCTCGGGCGCGGTATATGACGACCCGCGGGTGCGTAAGCTGATCGAGTCGCAGAGTTTAGCCGCAGTTGAATTTGACATGGCGCTGAAGGGTTTTGAAGACGAGCGCTTTGCTTTGTGGAGAGTTAGTTCGAAACACGAATGACCCCGATACTGGCAGCGCAGGAAGTTTCAAAAATCTACCAAATGGGCAGCAACAGCGTAACTGCCCTCGACAACGTCTCGCTCGAGATCGGCGAAGGTGAGTTCGTCGCAATTCAGGGAACGTCGGGTTCGGGCAAGTCGACGTTGCTGAACATGCTCGGCGGACTCGATCATCCGTCCAAAGGCGAAGTGTTCTTCGCTTCCAAGCCCCTTGGTCCATTCTCGAAAAAAGAGATGGCGCGTTACCGCCGTTTTTCGGTCGGGATGATCTTCCAGAACTTCAACCTCATTCCAACCATGACCGCTCGCGAGAATGTCGCGCTTGCACTCGCCTTCGGAGGTTTGCGCGGGCAACCACGTCGCACGCGATCGAGTGAACTGCTGGCGCGGGTTGGTCTGGGCGATCGTCTAACACACAAACCGTCTGAACTTTCGGGTGGCGAGCAGCAGCGCGTCGCGATCGCGCGGGCACTGGCGAATAATCCAAAGGTGTTACTGGCAGACGAGCCGACCGGAAATCTCGATTCAATTCGCGCCCATGAGCTACTCGGGCTGTTGCGTGAGATGGTGGACCAGGACTCGTTGACGATCCTGATGGTTACGCACGATCACGAACTGGCTAACAGCTTCGCCGATCGCATTGTGTTTATGAAGGACGGAAGAGTTGTGTGATTTCGAAATTCGAAATTCGAAATTCGAATTGTTTATGGAGGTTCCCATGCCCTACCCAGCCAGTCAAATGACGCTTGAGGCGCTGCGGTCAGTGCCGCTGTTTGCTTCGCTGGACGACGACGCCGCCAAAGAGTTGCGCAGCCTTTTGCGGGAGAAAGTAGTGCCGCCGAACACTGCTCTCTTTAATCAGGGCGACAAGGGCAACGCGATGTACCTGATCGAAAGCGGTCGTGTACGGATCAGTATTCGTGACGAGGAAGAGCACGAATTGACTCTGGCGGAGTTGGCCCAGGGTGACTTTTTCGGTGAGATGTCGATTATCGATGGACGGCAGCGATCGGCCGACGCGCGCGTCCTCGAAGAGGCGCGTCTGGCGGTGCTATCGCGCGACGATTTCCTCCGATTCGTACGGACCAATACAGACGTAGCGCTCGAAATGCTTAGTGCGCTGACCGACAGACTACGACGGACAGACGAGTTGTTGCGATCGAGAGTGTCGCGCAACGCCAACGAAGAGGAGAAAGCACGTGCGACGGTTGCCGACCGAGCCGCCGATCTAATTGCCGAGTTTGGCGGCAGTTGGAAGTTTATCGGCGTCTCCATCGGACTGATCATCTTTTGGATTATCTTCAACTCGGTTTTGTTGGCACGCGGTTTCGATCCGGCTCCTTACGCAATGCTGAATCTCGCACTCGCGATCATCGCGGGCATGCAGGCGCCGATCATCATGATGTCGCAGAACCGGCAGGGCGAAAAAGATCGACTCCGCGCGGACCTCGATTATCAGGTCAACTTGAAAAACGAACTCTCGCTTGCTGAAGTGTTGCGCCGTCTGGACGTGCTCGAAAGCGAACGGCTGCCGAAGCTCGTAAATGACTTTAGAGTGCAGATGGAAAAGTAGAACCCGATGATCAAAGCAATCTTTTTCGACTTCAACGGCGTCATCATCGACGACGAGACGATTCAAATGAAGGCTTACCAGCAGGTCCTGCGCGGGCACGACATCGAACTCACCGAGGAATGGTATTTCGACGCGCTTGGCATGGACGATCGGACCTTCGTGCGTGCAATGTTCGATCGAGCGAAGAAGCCTTTGACGGATCAGGTGTGGCAATCAGTTCTGGCAGCGAAGACCGACGCGCATCGAGAAGCGATTCAAGATCAACTGCCGTTGTTTCCCGGCGTGCTCACGTTTCTAAAAAACGCCTCACGCCACTTTTCACTTGGCCTCGTGAGCATGGCGAATAAAGTCGAGGTAGGCTACGTTTTTCAACGCGCGAACCTGACGCCGCTCTTTTCGGTGATCGTTACGGCCGAAGACGCTTCGGCGTGTAAACCCGATCCGATGTGTTATTCAACTGGTCTGGAAAAACTGAATGCTAAAAGGCAGCACGAACGGTTGTTGCCGTTGTTGCCGGCGGAATGTTTGGCGATCGAAGACTCGCCGCCGGGAATTCAGTCGGCACGCGCAGCGGGCATGCGGACACTTGGCGTTACCAACACCGTTTCCGCGGAGGCCTTGCGTGCAGCCGGCGCTGATATCGTGACGGCCAGTTTGGCCGACTGGAATGCCGAGGCCGTGAACCTCGTTTACTCGAACTCGCAACACTGATGAGCTTTCTCGACATACTTCATCTCGCACTGCGAAACCTGCGACAGGCCAAACTGCGCGCGACGTTGACGACGATGGGCGTGATTGTCGGCGTCTCCGTGATCGTGACGATGGTTTCTTTTGGTCTTGGTTTGCAGAGCAACATGCTCGAGCGGTTCAAGGCGCTGGATTTATTCAACGAGGTTCAGGTCTTCGGACAGGGGCTCAGTAGTCTAGTCGGTCGCGGTCCGCGCGACGAAGGCGACAGGAGCAGTCGTCGCGAGCGAACGGCGACTCGCATTCTCGACGACAAAGGTATCAAGGAGATCGCGGCGATACCGAACGTCCTGTACGTCGAACCAAGCGTGGCGTTCGGTGCTTTCGTGCGTACAAATGAGAAGGTGCTGACGCAGACCATCGGGGGTACGAACATCCCCAACTACTCCGCGCGTTTCCTGCATTTTGCCGCCGGACGAATGATCTCGTCGCCGACCGCGGATGAAGCTGTCGTCACCGAACGATTCGCTCGTGACTTCGGTTATACAAATCCGGCAGACGCAGTCGGCAAGACTCTCGAACTGCTGGCGCCCCCAGATAACAAGGAAGAGGAAGAAGAGACGCCAAACTTCTTCGGTATACCTCTGGACGATCCAGGTCTGGACGAATCGACTGCGGTAGAGGTGCGGAGGTTCACGATCGCCGGTGTTTTGGGCGAGGCGAAGGAAGGAGCTGCGCAGGGCGGACTTCGCGGGATGATGCCGGGCGCGCGCGTCTACATTCCGCTTGAGGTGGCCCACAAGTGGACGCTCACGCATCGTGGTCCAATGAGTCAGGTGGCGTTAGCGTTAGCCCGCGAACAGGGAAATCTCGGGCAGGGACAGAACGAAGGATACGATGCGGCCGTGGTTCGTGTAACTGACCCGAAGCACTTAACGGAAGTGCGTGCGAAGATAACTGAACTGGGATTTGGGAGTTTTTCGATCGTCGACGAGCTGGACCAGATCCGTCTCGTGTTTTTGATCATCGACTCGGTGTTGGGTCTGCTTGGTGGGATCTCGTTGCTCGTTGCGTCGTTTGGCATCGCGAACACGATGATCATGTCGATCCTCGAACGCACGCGCGAGATCGGAATCATGAAAGCGATCGGCGCGGAGGATCGCGAGATCAAGTTGATCTTCTTTGTGGAAGCAGCGGTGATCGGATTGACCGGCGGTGTGATTGGGGTGTTGCTGGCGTGGGGAATCGATGGCCTCGCCAACCGGCTTGCATATCGTTTTATTTTGAAGCCGCAGGGTGCCTCATTCGTCGACTTCTTCTCAATCCCACCTTACCTGTGGATCGGCGCAATTCTTTTCGCGCTCTTAATCTCAATCGTTGCAGCCTTGTACCCAGCCTCACGCGCGGCGCGAATCGATCCAGTCCGCGCGCTGCGACACGACTAACTCGCGAGCGCGGTGCCGCAGCGATTACAGAAGCGAGCGGAGATGTCTTTCTGCGCTGCTCCGCACGATGGGCAGCCGCGGCCCACTTTCAGATTCGCGCCGCATCCAGAACAGAAATCCGATCCCGCAACGTTCGCGGCGCCGCAGGTGCCACAACGACCAGGCAGCGGCGGCACGTAACCGCCAGCTTTGCGCGAGATGTGATCTTCGATTATCTTCCACGCGTTTTCCGTTAGTCTGTATTGCCAGTACGCACCCAGGGCGGCAAGCGCCAGCAGCGGCGCGAATACAATCGCGCCGACCGCGGCCACCGCTGCCTTGTCGAACCACTTCTGCATTCCGATCTCTACGCGCGTGCCGCCTGGCTCCGGTGTGATCTTGATCGTCAGCGCAGAAGAGAGGCCGGTCAGGTCGCGCAAAGTATTGGACTTTCGCGCTTGCACAATGCTGGTGCTGGAAACCTGGAATGTTTGCACTTCATATTCGCTGTCAAATAGGCTGCGTAATTCCGTGCTCAGCTGAGAAACGTCGGCTTCTACATTCGGGTAGTATCTACTGTCCATTGATAGCGGCTTCCTTTCCCTGCGGTCTCGCTCATCGTAAACGATACTAATATGAAACTTGTTCTAACTCTATCGCTCATATTCAATCTTTTGCTCGCAACGCCACTGGCCGCTGCGCAGACCGCGCTCGACGGATTCAGCGCCGAGCGCGCCCAGGCCCAACGTCGCTGGGAAGAACGATTCCGCGCCGTACCGACACCGAACTCCGCACGTGAGCACTTGCGCATCCTGACGCGCGAACCGCACATCGCCGGAACCAAAGCCGACTACGACACCGCGATCTACGTGCGCGACCAATTGCGGAGTTACGGAATCGCAGCCGAACTCAAGGAATACGACGTTTGGCTCAACTATCCAAACTCGCCAAGCATCGTCGAACTTATCGCGTCGCGCCGGCAGCGACTAAACATCCAGGAACCAGTCATTCCCGGAGATCCCAGCACGTCGCATCCGAATATCACTCCTTTATTCAACGGCTACGCCGCGAGCGGCGATGTAACCGCCCCCGTCGTGTATGCGAACTATGGTCTGCCCAACGATTACGACGACTTGAAGAAAGCCGGTGTCGACGTTAAAGGCAAGATCGTGATCGTGCGTTACGGCAACTCCTTCCGTGGCGTAAAAGCGAAAGTCGCTGAAGATCACGGCGCGATTGGTTGCATCATCTATTCAGATCCGGCTGACGACGGTTACATGCAGGGAGATATTTATCCGAAAGGTCCATGGCGTCCGGGTGAGTCGGGCCAGCGTGGATCGGTCCAGTATCTTTTTGATTATCCCGGCGATCCGTTAACGCCCGGCCGTCCCGCGATTCCCGGCGTGCCTCGTCTGAAACCGGAAGAAGCAACCGATCTCACGCGCATCCCGGTGCAACCGATCTCGTACGACGCTGCAAGAGCGATTCTTTCAGTCTTGAAGGGACCAGTTAGACCACGTGGATTCCAGGGAGGTCTGCCGTTCGCTTATCACCTCGGCGGCACCGATGACGTGAAGCTCCGTCTGAAGACAGACATGGACTACAAGATCCGAAAGATCTGGAACGTCATGGCGCGTATCGACGGCAACGAAGAAAAGGACCGCTGGGTGATTCTCGGGAATCATCGCGATGCGTGGGTGTTTGGCGCTGTCGATCCCAACAGTGGCACGTCGGCAATGCTCGAAGTGGGTCGAGGGCTTGGCGAGTTGTTGAAACAAGGTTGGAAACCGCGACGCACGATCATCTTCGGGAGCTGGGATGCCGAAGAGTATGGACTGATCGGTTCGACGGAATGGGCTGAAGAGCTCGCGCCTGAATTAAAGGAGAAGGCTGTCGCTTATTTGAATCTCGACTCGGCGGTTTCCGGTCCACACTTCGGTGCTTCGTCAGTGCCGTCGTTATGGAAGGTGATGCGCGCCGCGACCGTCGACGTGAAGGATCCGAAGACGGGAAAGAGTATCTATCAACAATGGCAGGATCGTGCACGCGAGAGTCGTCCTGAGGGCGACACGGCTGAGGCGCGTATTGGACCACTTGGTTCGGGATCAGACTACACGCCGTTTCTACAACACCTCGGCATTGCTTCGACTGACATGGGATTCGGTGGAGACTACGGTGTTTACCACTCGGCTTACGATTCGTTTCACTGGATGGACAAGTTTGGCGATCCGGGTTTTGTCTATCACGTAGCGGCGGCGCAAGTGTGGGGAATGCTCACGTTGCGGCTGGTTGAGGCCGACGCTCTGCCGTTCGATTACGTCGATTACGCTAAACAGATTCAAAACTACTTTGCTGAAACGGTTTTTCTCGCCGGTCGACGGAAGCTCGCTGGTTCATTTGACGAGAAGTCGATGAAAGAGGCGCTTGATGATTTTGCGAAAGAAGCGGAGCGCGTGAACAAGCTGCGGCAGGATGCGGTGCGTGATTCGGATCGTGCGAAACTTTCGCGGATCAACGATGCGTTGATGCTGACGGAGCGACAGTTTATCGATCCGCGTGGTCTACGCGGGCGTGCCTGGTACAAACACCAGATCTATGCACCGGGCTTTTATACTGGATACGCCGCGCAACCGCTGACCGACTTCCGTCAGGCGATCGACGATCGCAACGGAGCAAATGCGAAAGAGTCGCTGGACAAAATTGTGCAGGCGATCAAGCGCGCGACGAACACGCTAAAACGAGCGCACGATTAAAGCCACAAAAGGCACAAAACAGAGCCACAAAAGGCACAAGAATCTCTCGACTCTTATTGTGCTTTTTTGTGGCTAGTTTTTCTTTTTAGCGGCCTTCTTATCGACTTCTGGCGGTAACTTGTTTGCGGCTTCGAGGATCGACTGCGCGTATTCGCTCAACGATTCGAGACTTGAAATATCCGCCTCGGATTTTGCTTCAGCGCGAACAGTCTTGAGTTGGTCCATGATGCTCGTCGTGGAGGCCGCCAACTTTCTCAGCGCCTTCGGAATCAACGGGTTTCGTTCATCGCGCCCACTCACGTCGTCGATATTAGTAATTGCCTCGTCGAGGATGCGTGTGATGTCACCGACAAGCTCCGAACGCGTTCCCGCCGGCAGTTCACCCCATTTCTCAGCGTCCTTCTTTAGCTGCTTCGCGTTCGTTGCTGCCGTACCGTTGATGACAATCAACCTTCGTTCGGCGGCTTTGATGAACACTTCGATTCGCTTGTCGAGAACCTGATTCGCCTTAACCAGATCCACTTCCTGCGGCGTGAGATGATCTCGTTTCTGCGCGGAAGCTTGGAAGGGAACAATCAGGAGAAGAACGAAGGAAAGGGCGGTCAGGGTACGATTAATCATGGCTGGTCACTCTTTTGGGCTTGGAGTTGGGCTTTGTGTCGGTTTGGCCTGGCTTTTGTCGGTCTTTGTCTTTTCCGGCTCGCGAACGACAGTGTGGCCGTAGAACGTGTTGAGCACTTCTGTGCGCGCGGCGCGAGCAAACTCTTCGACCTTCTTAATCCAGACTGCAAATTCGAGTGGCGTCTCACGACGCATCGTCGTCAAACGTGGAGCATGGGCGCGCAGCGCGATGTCGACACGTTTGCATAAATCTCGCGTCTTGTTGCTGTCGCGCTTCATTGCCTTAATGAAATCAAGCGTGTCTTGAACCAACGCTTCATAACTGCCCACTTCTGTGAGAGCGTCGTCGTACTTGCCATCTTTAGCCAGTTGTTCAGCGCGGGTGATGCGCATAGCGGCGAGATCCATCGTGGTCCGAATGCGAGCTTTCGAGTCACCGGCCTGATCGATCTGCGCGCGCTCGTCTTTACTGATGATCTTGATCGGCGGCGGCGCCATGAGCGGTGTCGGCAACGGTCGTTCCGCCGGTAACGGTTCCGGTTCCTGTGCGTTGACTGCGGGTACGCAAACAAACACGACCATTAATAGTCCCAGACAGAACCAAATTGCCAATTGCCAATTGCCAATTGCCGATCTTGACGACGTTCGAGCGAATGCAGATCGGTTCAGCGAAACAAAAATCGGCAGTCGGCAATTAGCAATCGGCAATTTCTTCACGGCTTGTTCTTTTTTGCGCCCTCACCCAATTGAATCTGGCGCCGCAGAGACGGCAGCCTTAGTTTCACTTTATCTATCTCGAGCCGATTTGCTTTTGCATCAGCCGCGGTTAGAAACTTCTCATAAGATGCGAGTGCTTCCGGATATTCTCCAAGATAATCATGCGCTGAGGCAATGAAATAATGCGCGATAACGATTTCCGGTTTTGCTTCAAGTATCCATCGATACTCCGGAATCGCTTCAACAAACCGCTTCGATTCATACAGAGCAGTTGCGAGATTCGCACGGGCCGCATAATTTTGGGGCTCAAGGCGGACGACCTGCCGCAAGATCTGCACTGCGTCGTTGAAGCGACGTGCCTGGACCAACGCCGCGGCATAACCGATCGCGTACTCCGCGGCTTGCGGTTGGAGCTGTGACGCGCGACGGTAGAAATCGAGCGATCGCGCCGGATCGTCCTTGCGATACGACGCCCCAAGCCTACCAAGCAGCGTTGCGTTGTTCGGATTCTTCTCGAGAAGTTTTTCGAGAGCTTTGCGCGCGACGGCCGGATCTTCGCTGTTTGCCGCTTCGATCTCTTCCGGCGTTCCGACGACGCCACCCTTGCTGTCACCCCCGGAATTCTGCACTTCGAGACCCGCAGACTTCGCTACTTCCGCTGCCTCTTCATTGCGGCCTGCCTGCTGAAGAACGTAGGCAAGTCGCGACATGATCGTCTTCTCGCCTGGTTTTACTTTCGCTGCTGCGCGTAGATCCGCAATTGCAGAGTCGAAGTTTTTCTCGTCAGTCAAAAGATCCGCGCGCTCGAGCAGCGCAGCGACGTTGGCGGGTTCGTCTCCGAGGATACGATCGAGTGTTGCTTTCGCCGCGACCGGGTCTCCATTTGCTTTTTCCGCGACTGCAAGCACGACCCACGCTGACGCAGGCGCGTCCTGAATCGCCGTGGCACGTTTCGCCAGATCCAATGCTTCTTTCTTATCGCCGGCACGCAAGCGGATCTCTGACAGCATGCGCAAGGCGACACCGTCGTTGAAGTCGATCTTTAAAGCAGAACGAAACGACTGCTCGGCGTCGGAGTCACGCTGGCTGCGCATCAGCAACGCCCCGAGTGCCGAGTGAGGTAACGACCAATTCTTCTTCTGAGAAATCGCGCGCCTGAAAGCGCCCTCTGCTTCCGCGAGCTTGCCTAATGCTGCGAGTGCGTTGCCTCGCTGAAACTCAGCTTCCGGGAATTCAGGTTTGATTTTGAGCGCCTGCTCGTAGAATTCGAGTGCTTTTTCGAGATCGCCGCGCGCGTGCGCGCTTTGTCCGCGCTCGAACAGCTTAATCGGATCCGCAGCGCTGTCTCCGAACTCATCAGTCTGCGCTGTTACGCGTAGAGTTGAACCTGCGAACAGCAAGCCGAAGCAGGTCGCGATCAGCAGGAATCTCTTCAAAAATGAGGTATTCAGTCGCTGCATTGAAGAACGATCCGGGGAGGTTTTGATGTTAGCACAACCTCTCGCGATCACGCAGAGATCGCGCCATTAAGATGCCGCGACATGCTGGTTGCTTTGCTTGTGATGCATGAGCTAACATGCCGGTCACCGAATACATGAGTGTAATTGCCAAGGAAGAACGACTGCGCGAGTTGTTTCGTGGACTGGAGTCAGTGATCGTCGCTTACTCAGGCGGTGTCGACAGCAGCTACGTCGCTTACGTCGCAAATGCCGAACTGGGAACGCGTGCGGTTTGCATCACAGGTCAATCGGCGAGCTTGCCTTCTTATCAAAACGAAGAGATCGATCGCGTCGTTAAGAATTTCGGCTTCAATCACGAAGTTATTAATACTGACGAGTTGCAGCTTCCTGGGTATCGCGCGAACAACGGAGACCGTTGTTTCTTCTGCAAGGACGAGTTGTACGGCAAGCTCGAATCCGTCGCGCGCAGCCGCGGCATTGAATACATCGTCGATGGATCAACCGTCGATGATCTGGACGATTATCGTCCCGGACGTCAGGCCGCAAAGCAGCACGCGGTACGCAGTCCGCTGATTGAAGTCGGTCTGAATAAGAATGAGGTGCGCGAGTTGAGCCGTCGCGCGACGCTGCCGACGTGGGATAAACCAGCGAGTCCGTGTTTGTCGTCGCGCATCGCGTATGGGACCACGGTCACGATCGAGCGACTTCAGAACGTGGATCGTGGCGAGGAGATCCTGAGAGAGTTCGGATTTCGCGAGTTCAGAGTTCGTCATCACGACACGCTGGTCCGTCTCGAAATCTCGCCGGCGGAAATGGACCGTGTGTTGCAGAAAGACGTGATCGATCAACTGGCGGCGCGGTTTCGAGAGCTGGGTTTTAAATACGTCACTCTCGACCTGCATGGATTTCGCAGTGGTTCGATGAACGAAGCCTTACCAATCACAATCAATCGCCCTTGATTAAACTCATTGCGCAAGACCGCGGATCGTGAGGGCCAAATGGTTAGCATGCCAAGCACAGTTTACGTAGACGATATCCGAGAGATAAAAGAAGAGAACCCGTTTGAGTCGATGATGTCTCGCTTCGACCGCGCGGCCCAACTATTGAACCTCGATCCGGATCTGTACGCCGTCTTGCGAGTTCCTAATCGCGAGTTGAAGGTTTACATCCCGACGCGCATGGACTCAGGCCGCATCCAGGTCTTCGAAGGATTCCGCGTCCAACACAACTTCGCGCGTGGTCCAGCAAAGGGCGGCATCCGTTACGCGCCCGACGTCAATCTCGACGAGGTGCGCGCGCTTGCCGCGTGGATGACATGGAAATGCGCGGTGGTCAACGTTCCGTTTGGCGGCGCGAAGGGCGGAATCATCTGCGATCCGCAACAGATGTCGCTTGGCGAGATCGAGCGCATGACGCGGCGATATGCCGCAGAACTCCTCGACTTCATTGGGCCAGAGAAGGACGTGCCCGCGCCCGATATGAATACGAACGAGCAAACGATGGCGTGGATTATGGACACGTACTCGATGCACGCTCGCCACACCGTGACGGCGGTTGTGACCGGAAAGCCAATTGATTTGGGCGGGTCGAGCGGGAGAAGAGAAGCGACCGGCCGCGGCATACTGTTTGTCGTCAACGAAGCTATTAAGCGGTTCAAGATGACGCCGACGGAGACGCGCGTAGTGGTTCAAGGCTCAGGAAACGTGGGCGGAATCGGCGCGAGTCTGTTTCATGAAGCTGGTTACAAGGTTGTAGCGATATCGGACATCCACGGCGGCATTTACAACCCAAAGGGTCTGAACATTCCCGAGGTGCTTGAGTATTTACGGACCACCCGGTCCTTCGAGGGCTACGAAGGCGTTGAGTTTGTTTCAAATCAGGAACTGCTCGAATTGGAGTGTGACGTCCTGGTCCCAGCCGCTACTGAGAACCAGATCACGTCGCACAACGCAGATCAGATCAAGTGCAAGGTCCTGGCTGAAGGGGCGAATGGACCCACAACGGCCGGCGCGGACGAGATACTTCACAGCAAGGGCGTGTTCGTCATTCCCGATATTTTGGCGAACGCGGGCGGCGTGACGGTCTCATACTTTGAGTGGGTCCAGGACAGAATGGGCTATTTCTGGCGTGAGGATGTCGTCAACGAAAGATTACAGGACAAGATGGTCGCCAGCTTCAACGATCTGTGTCGTTATGCCGACTCGCACTCGGTCGATACAAGGACCGCGGCATACATGTTGGCGATAGACCGTGTGGCCTATGACACACGCATGAGAGGCTTCTATGCGTGACCGAAAAAACATAATCATATGGGCGCTAAGTCATGAAAAAGGCTTGATTTCCCTTTTAAGGTAGAGTATGGTCTGGCTGATTTAGGACTCGGACCAGCGTTACGATTTTTCAAGACTTAAGACACGGTTTGAGAGACGAAATCACTGACAAGGGGTAGTTCATTTCCTAATAAGAAATGGACAAAGCAAGGAACAACTCGGGCAAAGCGAATTAGCTGAATAGGAGTACGGCGAGAAAGGTCGAAGTACTCTTTTGCGTCGCATCCGAGCGCCGCAGGATGAAGTTGGTCCAAGCGGTCTTAAGTCGATTGACAGAGTGTAGTTGGGGCCACCGGGGGGACATCGTGCGGTATGGGCTTTGTTCGGGTCGGCGGCGCTATTACATCGAATTCTTTATTACTCATTTCGCAGGAGGAATGCGATGAGACTCGCACATAGGGCGCTTATAGCTGCGCTCGTTTCGTTGGTGCTGTGTGCCGCAGTATCAGCACAGACTTTGCGGTCGCCTAACGACCCGCGCAATCAGTCTCCGGCAGTTGGCACCGGTGGTCCTGAGGGTGGACCAACCGGTCTTTTTACTATTTACGACGGTTCTACTCTGCGTCGGGGTGAATTCACGTTCAGCATCGCCTATAGCAATTATGATCGTGATCCAGGAAACGCAGACATTGTCGACATCCCGTTGAGCTTCAACGTGGGCGTCAACGACCACCTGGAAATCTTCTTCAAGACAAACGGCTATCGCGGGATAAAAGTAAACAATCCGCAAAACCTGTCCGGATTTTATTTGCCCAATTCGCAGCTCTTCTGCGGCACCGTGCTTTGCAGCGGACCAGCGATTGTGCTTTCGCCGTCTGGACCACTAGTGGGCACGCTAGTGAACACAGCGGTGTTTCGACCGCTTAACAATCAACCGTTCGTACAGTTTCCATTCACGGGCGGCTCGGCAGGTACCTTCGGTTTGACGGCAGGTCAAATCGGACAGCAGTTTGGCTTCCCGGGTTTCAACGCGCAGCTTGGACCACCAGTGGTCCAGCCGAATAGCGGCACCTTCGGTTCCGCCGACAATTTCCCGGGCATCGGCTCTCCAGTAGGAAGCATCCTGCCCGGCATAGTGCTGGCAACCACGGTCCTTCCGGCAACCAATTTGACGCTGCCGATTCGGGTACCGATCACGTTCACCGTCGCGCCAACCTACCTGGCTGATGCGCCGTTTATCAACCGGCTCTATGGCGAGAGTAGCTTCAATAACTTCGTGGTAGGCGCGAAGGTTCGTTTCACTGGACCGAACAATCCGCTCGGTGTTGGTTTGGTCGGTTTCTATCGCTGGTATCCAGACAAAGCCGACGACTTCTCAGGCTTCAACCAAATGCAGCGCGGCGCTGGTCCAGGTGGCGACCTCGGCGACTTCGGTCTCGTCGGTGTTGTTGATGGACGCCTTGGCAAACACGTTAACCTGTCTGCCAACTTTGGTTACATCCTGAACAGCAATCCGAAGGGCTTGGGCGGTGATTTCGTGTTGTTGGACCGTCCGGATGAGATTCTTGCCGGTGTCGGTTTCGACTTCCCGGTCAACGAACACTTCCAGCCAATCTTCGAAGTTCGTTCAACGCAGTACGTCGCGGGCCGCACGCCCAACGCGTTCAATAACAATCCAGTTGAAGCACTCGGCGGCGTTAAGATCTATCCGCGTCGCTGGTTCGGTTTCGGCTTCGCTTATCGCCGCCACTTGAACCCGCAGGATCAGGATCACTTTGAACCTGCCGATTTCAACATTCCCATCCAGCAGATCACGAACGTGAACGTGGTGGGACGAGGTCTGGTGGTTGTTCCCGGTACTTCCCGGCCCGTTACGTCGCAGGGATTCCCGATCGGGTTCAACTTCTCCGAAGACGAGCACGGATTTATCACTCAGTTCTGGATTGGACGTCGCAACGAGCGCACACCACCGCCACCGCCAAATCAGCCGCCAACGGTGAGTGTTTCGGCATCGATGAGTTCGATCCTGCGACCCTGCCCTCCGCCAAGCACGTCGACGACTTGTACGCCGACAGGCAGCGAAGTGCAGCTAACCGCGAATGCGACCGATCCGGATAATGACCAATTGCTTTACACCTGGTCAGTCACTGGTGGTCGATTGAGTGGTGAAGGCCGAACGGTAACCTGGGATCTCACCGGTGTGGCGAACGGAACGTACACCGCGACCGTTGAGGTCAACGATGGTAATCAGCACACAGCTAATGGCACGGCGACCGTAACGGTTGCTGACTGCACGGGCTGCGAAGTGCCGAAACCGCCATGCCCGACGATTTCCGTAAGCTGCCCGGATTCAGTTGAACTTAATCAGCCGATTACGTTCACGGCTTCCGTAACTGGTGAAGGCACATGGACCTACAACTGGTCAGTGTCGGCCGGAACAATCTCCAGCGGCCAGGGAACTTCGACTATCACAGTTGATACCTCCGGCCTGGGCGGACAGTCGGTAACTGCTACTGTCAGCATCGGTGGCGCAGATCCTTCATGCTCGAGCACGGCGTCCTGCACTACGTCAGTGAAGCCGCCGCCACCCGAGCCACGAAGATTCGACGAGTATGGCAACATCCGCTTCAACGATGAGAAGGCCAGACTCGACAACTTCGCCATCCAGCTCCAGAACGAGCCGGGTTCGACCGCAACGATCATTGCCTACGGTACTTGTGCCGGTGAGGGACAGACCCGCGGCGATCGTGCTAAGGACTACCTCGTCAATACTCGCGGAATCGAAGCGAGTCGCATCACGGTGGTTGACGGTGGATGCCGTGCAGACCTGACGGTGCAATTGTGGGTGGTGCCGCAAGGCGCTAACCAGCCTCAGGTTGATACCACGGGAGCCATCTCGCCGTGTCCACAGTGCCGCAGACAACCTCGCGGACGCCGTGGCCGAGGTGATGAGGAGTAACAAATAGCGGTTTTGGTTTTACCAAGACCCCAATAAACACGCGGGCGACGCTACCAAGCGTCGCCCGTCGTCTTTTTAGTAACCCAATTCGCCGGCTGCCCTGGCCGTTTCGAATTTATGCAACTGCGCCAGATTTTCCCGGCATCTTATGGTCGCCCCCAGCTTTTCAGACACAAAGTGCAAAATCTGTAATAAACTAGTCGCGCAAGGTGAGCGACGTGCTCCGGATGCATTAACCCTGGATGAATTAACGATGAGAAAACTTTCTACGCGTCTCCCCCTGTTTGTCGTTACGCTGCTCTGTCTCAGCCTCGCGCCCAATGCCGCTGTGATGTTCGCAGCAAGCGATCCGGCGGATCCTGCACTGTATTCGAACGATTGGCGCACCACCGGACCTCCGGGCGGCGACGTTCGCGCACTTGTTATAGATCCTTCCAATCCCGATCGTTTTTACTTTGGCACTCTCGACGGACAGATTTACACGTCGTCCGATGCCGGCAAACACTGGCAACTGCTTCACAATCTGGGTAAACCTCGGCTTTTCGTCGATCACATCATCGTCGACCCGCGCAATCCGAAAACGTTGTACGTGGGTGCGCACCGGCACGACCAGCCCGGCGGCTTTTTCAAGTCAACTGACGGTGGTCAGACGTGGCGCGAAAGTGCGCAGCTCAGGAATGAAGCGATTCACTCGCTGGCTCAGTCGGAATCTGATCCAAATACACTGATCGCAGGCACTTTTAACACGATCTTTCTTTCTGAAGACGCCGGCGAATCCTGGAAACAGTTGCCGACGAAGGGCGTCGAGGGCTTACATCACGTTGAGTCATTAGCGTTCGATCCGCGTACGAGTAAGACAATCTACGCGGGCACCTGGTATCTGCCGTACAAGTCCCTCGACGGTGGTCAGACCTGGAAGATCATTCGCGAGGGAATGATCGACGACTCGGATATCTTCGCGATCGACATCGATCCACGCGATCCAAATCATGTATTCATGTCGGCGTGCAGTGGCATTTACGAAAGTAAGAACGGCGCCGAGACGTGGCGCAAGGTGCAGGGCATACCGTCGCAGTCGCGACGCACGCGCGCGATTCTTCAGCATCCGTCAGTTGCGGGTCTCATTCTTGCCGGCACCACTGAAGGCTTCTGGAGATCAGATAAAGGTGGCGATCCTGATTCGTGGATGGTGACGACTTCGCGCCAGCTCGAGATCAACTCGATCGCAGTACATCCTTCACGTCCGGATCAAATCTACATCGGAACTAACAACTACGGCGTGATGATTTCAAACGATGCGGGCAAGACGTTCACGCCAACTAATCTTGGTTTTAGCGGTCGCTTCGCAAACTCGATTCTTGCCGACAGGGAAACGCCCAACCGCATTTACGCTTCGACGATCAATACGGCCACAGGCGGCGGATTCTTTTTCGTTAGCAACGACAACGGTGAGAGCTGGCGTCCAGCGATGCGCAGCATGCCTTCGCGTTTGATCACGTATGCGATCGTTCAGGATACGCGCGATGCAAACCTGATCTACCTGGGAACAAACCTCGGCGTCTATCGCTCGATCGATCGGGGTAATACATGGGCACCCGTGTGGGCACCCAGCACGCCCGTTAAAAAGGCAGCACCTAAAAAAGGAACAAAGCGAACACCTGCGCCAGTCGCACGACGTACGCCCCGCGGTCAACCCGACGAAACGATTCTTCATGCTCAGGAAGCACTAGCTGGTCTTGGTTACAACCTCGGCACACCGGATGGAAAAGCAGGCGCCAGCACGACCGCGGCAGTGAAGCGTTTCCAGACCGATCGTCATTTACCAGTCACGGGCAGGTTCGATTCGATCACGCTCGCGGCGCTTGGTGTTAGCACCGGAGCTGGTCCTGCTGAAACGGAAAAGGCCGATTTGATTCTGGCTGATGCCGTTCACACCCTCGTCCACATGGTCGATAACGCTTCAGGACAACCGGGATTTCTGGCTGCGACCAATAACGGTCTCTACCGCAGTCTCGACCCAGCGAAGGGCTGGCAGAAACTTTCTTACGGTACTGGCGATCCGCGTACGACTTGTATCGCTAGCACTGCTCGTCAAGCCGACACGATTTGGGTGGGCACGCCGCAATCGGGCGTTCTTGTTTCACGCGACAGCGGCAAAACATGGAAAGCTGTCGAGGGTGTTCCGCGCGACGTTCCGATCAATGTGATCGCACAGGATCCGACACGACCCGATCGCGTTTTCGTCGGAACGAAGCAGGCGCTGTTTATGTCGCACGATGGCGGCGCTACCTGGAGCCGTCGTGGCGGCAATCTGCCGTTTGGAGACTTCACCAGCATCCTCGTCAATCCGCGCAACGGTGATGAGGTGTTTGCCGGAAACGCTTACCAAACGAGCGAGAACGGTGGCGGTGTCTTCCGCACAACCGATGGCGGTATGACGTGGGCGCGCATCGATCCGAAGGGCAGGCGATTACCGAGTCAGCGTATTTGGGCGTTGGCGTTCGACGCGCACGATCAGAATGTGCTGTTCGTTGGTTCGCACTCGGCAGGTGTGTATGTTGTTCCGCGCATGGCCGACGCACTTTCCTCTGCTCAATAGTTACATCTCTAAAACATTTTCGTTTCTGTGACTCTGTATCGTGTCAGAGTCACAGAAACCTCTTCTGTTGCCTTGACATAGCTCACCCTGCCGTGTAAATTGCCGCCCTACCCGGTAAAGAAGGCGGCGGGTGTTTGTCGGACCAAGCGGGGTAATTACGGCAGGGCGGTATCGAAACAGATTAAACTGACATTTCCAAATCCAAACGGCTCGCTTCCTCGCCAGCTTCAATTCCCGACAACGCCAAGGTCAAACATGCAAAGCGCCGCTGGACACTGTCTGGCATTCAGCGAAGACCTGCGCTGATTGTTTCAGGTTCAGTGAAGCGCGATAAGATCTTTCACGCGCTCAGAGGCATCGGGAACTACAGGAGTATTCATGTCTAGTGAACAACCCAAGCTGAACAACAGCGAGGCTAACAATTCAACCTCCGGCGAGTCGCAAACTCCGCCGCAACAGAACGTTATGGCTTCTCAACCCGCACCAGCAACCCACACCCCCGACGTTGATGAAAACGATGAATCGCGCGCCGCCGGCGATGTTGATTTCGGGCAACTTCTCGATCAGTTCGAACAAGAGCAAGCGACTCTTGAAGAAGGCGAAGTCGTTCGCGGCACCGTCGTTGGTCTGAGCGAGCGAGGTGTAGTAATCGATTTCGGTTACAAGTCAGAAGGCATCGTTAACCCAGCCGAGTTTACCGAGAACGGCCAACTAACCGTCAAAGCGGGCGACGAAGTCGAAGTGCTTGTGAAGAGCATGGAAACTGCCGATGGTCTACCCGTTCTTTCACGCGCCGACGCAGTGCGCATGAAGGCGTGGGACGATCTCGAGAAGGCTTATCGCGACGGTTCGAGCGTCAAGGGACGCGTCATCGATCGGATCAAGGGCGGCTTGCGTGTGGACATCGACGGTATCGCCGCGTTTCTTCCCGGATCGCAGGTCGACGTTCGGCCAGTACGAAATCTCGACAGCCTGCGCAACCAGATTATCGAAGCGAAGGTGATCAAGCTCAATCGCAAACGCTCGAACGTGGTCCTCTCTCGCAAGTCCGTGATCGAACAGGAGAATACCGGGCGTAAAGATCAAACGCTTCAGCAGATTGAAGAAGACATCGTGGTCGAAGGTCAGATCAAGAACCTCACCGACTACGGCGCATTTGTGGATCTCGGCGGCGTCGACGGCTTGCTGCACGTGACAGACATGTCGTGGGGCCGGCTCCAGAATCCAAATGAGTTGTTCAGGGTTGGCGATAACATTCAGGTCAAGGTCCTCAAGTTTGATCGCGAGCGCGAGCGCGTCTCGCTTGGTTACAAGCAACTGCTGCCGGATCCGTGGTCCAGTGTCGAAGAGCGTTTTCCGGTCGGCACGCGTGTGAACGGAAAAGTCGCCAGCGTGGCTGATTATGGCGCCTTCGTCGAACTCGAGAACGGTGTCGAAGGTTTGGTCCATGTTTCCGAAATGAGCTGGTCCAAGCGCGTCAAGCATCCGAGCAAGGTGGTCAATCCGGGCGACGCCGTAGAAGTTGAAGTGCTCAGCGTCGATCCGCGTGCACGCCGCATCAGTCTCGGCATGAAGCAGGTGCAGGAGAATCCCGTGGCAGACGTTGCACGAGCGTTATCACGTCGGTACGCGGGTGCACGGTCGCGTCCGCAACCTCACCGATTTCGGCGCCTTCATTGAGATTGAAGACGGCGTTGATGGATTGGTGCACGTTTCCGATATCTCCTGGTCGCGCCGGATCAAGCATCCGAGCGAGGTATTGAAGAAAGGTCAGGAGATCGACGCGGTGATTACGAGTATCGACAGCGACAATCGTCGTCTGTCGCTGTCCATCAAAGACCTCGAGCCAAACGCCTGGGAGAAGTTCACCAACGAGCACAAACCCGGCGACGTTGTGCATGGCAAAGTGGCGCGGTTTGCGAACTTCGGCGCTTTTATCGAACTCGACGACAATCTCGAGGGCCTTTGTCACATCTCCGAGTTGTCGGAAGAACGAATTGCCAAGCCCGAGGACGTGGTGCAGTTAGGACAGGAGATGGACTTCAAGATCCTGCGCATCGATCCCGACACGAAGAAGATCGGTCTTTCTGCCCGTGCCGTAGGCAAGGACGAACCGATTATCGATACGAAGATCTATTCTTCGGAGGCGGGCGGCGGAATGGCCTCACTGGGCGAACTGGCCGATTTCGGACTCAGTAAGCCCGACACCAGCGACGAGTAACTTGTCATTGGTTCCATGTTCTCAATCGGTCTGACTTTGTGCGGCTGAGTCTTGCCCGACGCGCTACGTTTCTGGTAGTGTACGGTTACTTAACCTCGCCATTATCAAGACGTTAAAAACTTCTTTGCTTAGAACCGAGGTGATGCATGACAAAAGCAGAACTCGTCGAAGACGTTGCTCGGGCCGCTGAACTCACCAAGAAAGACGCCGAGCGTTTAGTCGAAATTGTCTTTGAAAGCATCATTGAAACATTGAATCAGGGCGAGAAGATCGAGCTGCGCGGGTTTGGCAGTTTTCGCGTGCGTGAACGTGGTGCGCGCCGCGGCAGAAACCCGAAGACCGGCGACCCGGTCAGTATCCCCGCGAAGCGCGTGCCTTACTTCAAACCAGGGAAGGAACTGAAAGAACTTATCAACGACGACAACAACCACGCGTCGAGGCCGAACTCGTCGCCGTCTCTGGCAGGAGAGAACCGTCGGCCTCCCATCCTTTAACCTGCAAACAGATCGAGGAGTTTTGATTGGACAGATTGTGGAGCCCCTGGCGTGCCCGGTACATCGCGTCTGGGGTGGATTCACAGGCGGATGAGTGTGTCTTCTGTCGCATCGCCCGCGATTCCGAGCATGATGAGGAGAATCTTGTGCTTCATCGTGGTCCGCTCGCGTTTGTGGTCCTGAATCTCTATCCCTACATCAGCGGGCATTTGATGGTGGTGCCTTACCTGCACACGGCCGAGTTTGACTCGACGCCGAAAGAGATCACGGACGAGATGATGGACCTGACGAAGCGTGGTCAGGCGGCGTTGCGCGAAGTCTATTCGCCGGCCGGATTCAACGTCGGTATGAACCTTGGCGCCGCGGCGGGTGCGGGCGTCGCCGATCACATTCACATTCACGTGCTCCCTCGATGGGGAGGCGACACCAACTTCATGACGACAGTCGGCGAGACACGCGTCCTCCCGGAAGACCTCACAACTACCTATTCCAAATTACGTCCTAAATTTGATTAACGGTTACCGACTTTGCGCGGGATGGCTTCGTCTTCGACTTCGCCGCCGCGACTGATGGGAATGTCGGAAGGCTTGCTGTATGTGACGCCGCGCTCTTCGCTGTCGAGATCGCCGGCAGGCAAGGTCGGCATTGGACCAGTCGGTGGAGGATTGAACCCGGGATAATCGATACGCGCATGGTAAATCGCAGTCAACGCACTGATCATTGCTTCACGGATCGTCGTCAACTCCTGCAAAGTGATATCGCACTCGTCTAATTGACCGTCGCTGATGATAGCGTCGACAATCCTAACGACGATCGTGCGAATGCTTTCAGGATCCGGACGGGCCAGTGAACGTGCCGCGGCTTCACACGAGTCGGCGAGCATCATGATCGCCGCTTCTTTGAACTGCGGCTTTGGTCCAGGATAGCGAAAGTCTGCTTCGTCGATCTTCTCGTTTGGTTTTGCCTGTGCCTGGGCCTTGCGCAGGAAGTAGTGCAACGTTCTCGTGCCGTGATGCTGAGGAATGAAGTCCGCAATTTTCTGTGGCAGGCCAATCTCTTTTGCGAGACGCGCGCCGTAAGTGACGTGGCTCGTAATAATCTTTGCGCTCTGATACGGCCGCAGTCGATCGTGCGGATTAACGCCCTGCTGGTTCTCGACAAAATACTCCGGCGCGGCCAGTTTGCCGATGTCGTGATACAGAGCGCCGATCCGCGCGAGCAGGGGATTGGCGCCGACGGCGCGACACGCGTCTTCCGCAAGTTGTCCAACGGCGTGCGAGTGTTGGTTGGTTCCCGGTGCGCGCAATGCGAGTTGGCCCAACACCGGCAGGTCGGCGTTTGATAGTTCAAGCAGTTTTACGTCCGTCAGAATGCCGAACATCGATTCGTTGATCGGCAAACCACCGGCGGCGAAAATAGCCGTCAAAAGTCCACCAGCCATGCCGCAGCCAATCGCCATCAACACGGTTTTCCAAGTCAGTGGCTGTTGCGAATAGGCGATCAGCGCAAGAGCCATCACGACGTTTACGCCGCCGACCAGCAACCCTGCTACCGTCACCGACTGCCGCTCGCGATAGCGTCCCGTTCCGTAAACTGCCGCCGAGCACGACACCATCGCAAACAAAGCCTTCTGCATTCCCGTCGGGGCCAGTAAGCCGGCGAATAATGCCGTGATCATTCCGGTCAGAAAAGCCAGTTGGGTATCGACGAGCATCGCAACCAGCAGAGCCGCCGCTGCGAACGGAATTGCAAAGTTCCAGATCACTGGATCGTTAAATGGCGGCTGCATTCTGGCGGCGACGCTTTCGCCAAAAATAAAACCAATCTTCATCAACGCGGTTTGGACCAGGATCGCCGATCCGACGAGCGCAAAAGCCTTATGCCTGCTGAGACTCAGCGCGCTACCGCCGCTCCTGTGCTCCGCAAACTTCCACGCGGCCCAGTAAACCGCGGCGACGATCAGCAACAGGGCAAAGAAGTTTTGCCAGGGACGACCGGCGTGACCGGTGGTTTTAATCGCGGCGATTTGCGCGAGTATCTCGGGAGTAACCGTGTCGCCCTCACGAGCAAGAAACTGGCCGCGCTTCAACGAGATTACGACTGACGGAACCTGGCTCGCCGCTGTTTCGCGCGCCGTAGTCGTCGCGGCCTGGTCCAACACGACATTCGGCCGGATAAGCGTCGACAAAGCGGAAGCAAGTTTCGCTTTTTGCCCTGACGTCCATCCGCTGAGATTGAGGACTCTGGTTTCGAGATTGCGGCGGGCGGTCGAGAGCGGGACCATTCTCGTGCGAGGCACGGGTACATTGAACGGAGCCCCGGGATTTCGCACGTCGATCATAACGATCTCGTTTTGCAATCGTTCGGCGTCGGCATCGTCGTAGATGTGACCCTCACCGACGCTGCGAATAATCGACGACAGGCGCTCGATCTCAGTTTCGCTGATGTTCTGGTTTGGCACGACTTGTTCCTTTAAGTCTTCCCAACCGGCTCTAAAACTCTGCACCGCAGTCTCGGTCCGACTCGAGTCGAAATTAAAGACAGGCCGCGTGTTTTCGCGCGCCGCTGTTTTGCGACTTTCAGTTTCTGCGAGATCGATTGCCGTGATGTCGGCCGGGACCACTATCGTTCGACTTAGAACATCGCCTTCTTTGTAATTCTCGTTGACACTTGATGAGTGGGGATTGATGAGTAGAAGTGCTGTCAGCAGGACCAGCGCACTGCACGCAATGAGGAATCGCGTGCGCGGCTTGAACATCCTCAGCGGGCGCATCGCATAGACGATCAGTTGGTCGCGCGCCTGACTGAACGGAGTTTTGAAACGTGGACGAAGTCCCATTTATGCGATGCGAGACAGAGCCTCGGATCGGCGCTCGCCATCCCTTGACGGTTGAGCGTTCAGATTTCGCGCCAACACCGCGCCAGCCTTTTCGAGTAACACGCCGAGCGTTGCCGGTTTGATGGCCGAGATCACCACGGTTTCACCGCTATCCATTTGCCGGGCATAGCGCACCGCGGCTTCTAAAACCTCGGGTTCCACCAGGTCGGCCTTGTTAAGTGCCAGAATCGAAGGAATCTCTGACAATTTGAGTTCTGAGAGGATTCTTTTTACCGATTGAATCTGCTGCACCCAGCGGGGATTCGATACGTCCACTGCGTGAATCAGCAGATTGCTGTCGACGATCTCTTCCAGCGTCGCGCGAAATGCCGACAGCAAATCCGGCGGCAATGCGCGAATAAAACCGACAGTGTCATTGATGATTACTTCCTGCTCGCGCGGCAAACGAAGGCGCCGCGAAGTCGGATCGAGCGTCGCGAACATGCGCTGTTCTGCGTGCACGGCGCTTTGTGTCAACGCGTTGAGCAAAGTCGATTTGCCGGCGTTGGTGTAGCCGACGATTGAAATGATCGGCAGGCCCTGTTTTGTTCGACCCTTGCGCCGCTCCTGTCGACGTTGTCGCTGCGTTTCGATCTCACGTTCGAGGCGATTGATTCGATCGCGGACGCGGCGTCGATCCGTTTCGAGTTTCGTTTCACCCGGACCTCGTCCACCGATACCGCCTGCCAGACGCGAGAACGCCGAATCCTGACCGGCTATCAATCGTGGCAACAGGTATTTCAACTGGGCCAGTTCGACCTGAATCTTTCCTTCTTTCGATTGGGCGCGTTGCGCGAAGATGTCGAGGATCAACTGCGAGCGGTCAATGACTTTCAGATCTGTTGCTTCGGACAAAGAACGCACTTGCGCCGGGGAAAGCTCGCTGTCGAAGACGAGCATGTCCGCGCCGAGTTGTAGCGCGCGAATGATCAGTTCATCCAACTTGCCGCGGCCCAACACCGTGCGCGGATCGATCGCGGATCGACGTTGGATGATCTGATCCTGAACGACAACGCCGGCTGAGTTTGCAAGCTCGGCGAGTTCCGCCATCGACTCTTCAGCGTCTGCGAGAGATCCCGTTGCGACGCCGACGAGGATCGTTCGGTCACGCATTTCGGCGCGTCGCGCGACTCGACGGTTTCGCGCCATTTCTTCTTCGAGTGAGTCGATCAACTCGAGAAAGTCGGAGTCGAGTTGCGACGGGATCTTCGGTTCGAGAAACGCGTAAGACTCAGGAGTCGCGGCATTGTCCAATTCGCCCGCGTGCAAAGGGAGCAGATGCGCGGCGCGCACCATGCCAGGCAATCCGGAACTATTGTCGACGTCGATCGCGGCCATTAAATCGAGACGCAGCAACGCGAGGTCGGTCAAGTCGTCCTGCGTGAGAGCTTCACCGCGCAGATGCGTGTGAACACAGCGCAGTCCGCGAAATCTACCCGAAGCGACGCGCACGCGTTTGAAGTCGGGCAGTTCGATGCCTTTGTTGTCGCCGACCATCACGTACTGGACGTGCCCCTTGCGATCTATGAGCGCACCGATCTGCCGGCGTGTTTCATGCGAAAGTTCACTCAACTGTCGCGCGAATTCAGGTGTGACGATTTGATTAGGAGGTATGCGCCGGGTATACAGCTTTTCGATGCGCCGCAACTGATTGGGTTTTAATCCGAGGGTGTTACCTAGAACGCTGGTAATGGCTTTTTCCTTCCTATCCGAGCGCGAATTATACCACAGGAATTTTCGAGAAAAGGGCCGCAATTAGACATCCTTTAGACCGAAACGTATGATTAACGGCTTTTATGGGTAGCGCCGGTAGAATCATCAACATAGATCCGCCTTACGCGATCGCAGGCGGCGAGATTGTGATCGAATGCGTTGGGTTTGATACGAGCGATCCGGCCCTCTGCGCCGTTCTCGTCGACGACTCGACGGCGCCGATTGTGGCCCTGGGCCCGAGCCGTATTCTCGCAATCGTGCCTGAAACAAAGGGCGGCCAGGTTGAGGTACAGTTGCTGAACGGCGGTGAACTCAGTGCGCCCGCGCACATTACTGTCGGTCGTAAACTTGCGAGCGATCTTCATCCGGTCGCGAATCCAGCTTACGATCCCGACGACGGAGCGTTGTTCGTGACTCGTTCGGGATCGCGCGGCGAAGAGTTGCCGGTGACGCTGTTCCGCATCGATATCAGCGGTGACGTTTCCGAGTACTCGGGCGATATTCCTAACCCGACCGGGATCGTGTTTGGTCCTGACGGCTCGATGTTCGTCACCAGCCGTCTCGAAGGTGTTGTCTACAAGGTCACACCGTTCAAGGAAGCGGTTGCATTTGCGAGGAACCTCGGCGTGGCTACAGGCGTAGCATTCGATCAAGACGGCGTGATGCACGTTGGAGATCGCACGGGCACGATCTTCAAAGTTAACGGCATCGGCGAGGAACGAGCGTGGACGCAGATCGAGCCTTCTGTTTCCGCGTTTCATCTGGCGTTTGGGCCTGATGATTCGCTCTACGTCTCCGGACCGACTGTGACCAGTTTTGACTGCATCTGGAGAATAGACCCGGACGGCGAAGTCGACGTCTTCTTCAAAGGATTGGGCCGTCCGCAAGGGCTCGCGTTTGACAACGAGGGAAATCTTTATGTGGCTGCGTCAATGCGCGGCCGGCGCGGTATCGTGCGCATTTCGCCCGACGGTGAGAAGGCAGAACTGGCTGTCGCTGGAGTCAATTTGATCGGGCTCGCGTTTAGTGCAGCAGGCGAAATGGCAGTCGTGTCGATTGATTCGGTTTACAGTGTGCCGACGCAGATAAAAGGCACGCTTTTATCGAGCTAAATAAAACTTTTATAAGGTTTTGACACCCATTGAGCGGAATGCTAAGTTGACCGTCTTTAGCGCCTAACGACCTTAAACGAGTGATTCCTTGAATCCTGAAGAGATAATTCCCAAGCTGGTAATTTACATGGTGGTGCTGCTGCTGGCGATTTCGGCACACGAGGCGGCGCACGCATGGATGTCTTACAAGTTTGGCGATGATACGGCGCGGCTGTTGGGACGCGTGACGCTCAACCCGGTCGCGCACACCGATCCGATCGGCACCCTCTTGATTCCGATCGTGATGTTTATCTTTAGCAGCACCGGTACGAACATTCCCCTCATCGGTTGGGGTAAGCCGACTCCGGTCAATCCGTTGCGTTGGCGAAACAAGGACCTCGCGAACGTGATGGTTTCACTTGCCGGAATCATGGCGAACATCCTCATCGCTTCTATCGCGTTTATCATTATGAAAGTGATCCTCATGAATGGGGGTCGAGGAATCCCGGAATCGGTAGCAGATCCGGTCTGGATGTTGCTTGGAAATATGCTGATCATGAACGTGTCGCTGGCAGTCTTTAACCTGCTCCCGTTTCCTCCACTTGACGGCAGCAAGGTGCTCGAAACGTTTTTGCCGGCGAGCGCCCAGCCCATACTCGAAATACTGGAACAGCACGGCTACATCATCATGATGATCTTGATCTACGTCGGTTTTACGAGCGCGATCATCCGCCCCGTGATGGAGTTCGTGTTTTACCTGCTTTACCTGGGAACGCCGTTCCGCTGAGCCATTGCCGAGAACATGAACAAGCGAATCCTTAGTGGTACCCAACCTACCGGCAATCTGCACCTGGGTAATTACCTTGGTGCACTGAAAAACTGGGTCGCGCTGCAACACGAATACGAGAGCTTTTTCTGCATCGTTAATCTGCACGCCCTCACCGTCCCGCAGGATCCGAAACTGCTGCTCGAGAATACCCGCGACCTGGCGCGAGTCTATCTCGCGGTGGGAATCGATCCGCAGGTCTCGACAATCTTCATTCAATCAGACGTTTCTGAGCATACTGAGCTGACGTGGGTTTTGAACTGCGTCGCGCGAGTGTCGGAGCTCGAACGCATGACGCAGTACAAAGACAAGGCGAAGAAGCAGCAGGAGAACGTCAACGTCGGTTTACTTGAGTACCCGGTGTTGATGGCCGCCGACATTTTGCTTTACCACACCGACCTGGTTCCCGTGGGCCACGATCAAAAGCAACATCTCGAGCTGACGCGCGACATCGCAATACGATTCAATCGCGACTACGGCGAAACCTTCAAGGTGCCTGACGCTTTTATTCCCAAGATGGGCGCGCGCATCATGTCGCTAACAGATCCACTGAAGAAGATGTCGAAATCTGATGACGATGCGAACAGTCGCATTCTGTTGACGGACGATGCCGACACGGTCCTCCGCAAGTTCAAACGAGCGGTCACCGACTCCGGCACTGAAATTCGTTTCGACGAGTCGCGTCCGGCCATCAACAACCTGCTTGAGATCTACCATCTCATCACCGGTAAGTCGCAGCCGGAAGTGGAAGAGAATTTTGCAGGCAAGGGTTACGCGCAGCTAAAAGGCGAACTGGCTGACGCGACAATCGAGTTCCTGCGTCCTTTTCAACAGCGCGTTAAAGAGATTACCGACGAACGTTTGGACCAGCTGCTCGAACAGGGGCGGGACAAAGCGAGCAAGATCGCCGGTGCGACACTCGCAACTGTTTATCAACGAATCGGTATCGCCCGTTAAATATGAACGACCAAACTCCCGAGAGCGTAGCCGAACCAATCGAGGAGCAGCCTGCGCCACTCAACGTGGCCGGCGCGACACCGCAGATTGTTACGGACGACGTCACCGACGATCTCAAGATCCTGCTCGGTGAGTTTGAAGGTCCGCTCGATCTTTTGTTGCACCTGATTCGTCAGGAGCAAGTCAGCATTTACGACATACCGGTCGCGCGGATCACTGACGAGTATTTGCGCTACCTGCGCGTGATGCAGGAGATGGACATCGCCGTGGCGGGTGACTTTCTTGTCATGGCCGCGACGCTTATCGAGCTCAAGACGAAAATGTTACTGCCGCGCGATCCTTCAGCTGTCGCGGAGGAAGAAGAGGATCCGCGCAGCGACCTCGTCAATCAGTTACTCGAGTACCAGAAATACAAAGCAGCGGCGCAGATGCTCTGGTCGCGCGCGACGGTCGAGCAGGCGGTCTTCAAGCGTGCTGAGATCGAGACTGACAAGAACAATCCGGAAGTTGCGGTTGGTCTATTCGATTTACTCAAGGTCTTTCAGGATATTCTCGCGCGACACAAAGAAGAAGTGTTGCTGGAGATCGAACGTGAAGAGATTTCGATGGCCGAGATGCTCGAACGTTTGCGCAACATGGTGATGTCCAGCGGCGAGCTTAACCTGCGCGTCTTTTTTGAACGCGCGCGGTCGAGACGCGAACTGGTCCTCGCTTTTTTGTCGGTGCTGGAACTGGTGCGTACCACCGAAGTGAAGCTGTTTCAGCGTGAAACCTTCGGCGATATCATTGCTCGCGTGGTGACTTAAACAAATGGCGACTGAAGAACAGAACGTAACTCCAACCGTAGACGACGAAGCGGCGCTAAACGAAGAAGCGAGTCGTGAGCTCGCGGCGATGGTCGCGGAAGAGGAGTCGGCGGCCGCGATGGATGCCGAGACTCCCGACGATGGACCACTAGCTTCGCCCCAGAGCCAGGCTGAACGCGCCGCCGTGATCGAAGCTTTGATCTATGTTTCGGAAGAGCCGCTGAGTGCGAAGCAGATAGCCGACGTGCTAAAGGAAGATAAGGACGTCGTCAATCAAACACTCGCCGCCCTTTCCGAAGAGTTCAACGCTCGCAATAGTGGACTACAACTGCGCGAAGTCGCAGGCGGTTGGCAGTTTGCGACGCGGCCTGAGTATCACGAGCATGTGCGCGCATTTCTGAAAACGCGGCCAAGTGCGAAACTGACGATCGCCTCGCTCGAAACCCTGGCAGTGATAGCGTACCGACAGCCGGTGACAGTTCCTGAGATACTCGAGATTCGTGGAGTGCAATCGCCGTCTTCCATCAAGACTTTGCTCGATAAAAAGTTGATCGTGGCGAAAGGTCGGAAGGAAGCAGTGGGACGGCCGATGATGTATGGAACGTCGAAGGAGTTTCTGCTTCAGTTTGGGTTGAAAGATCTATCAGAGTTGCCGAGTGTCGAAGACTTCCACGATCTAAGCGGCGGCTCTTGAAGTATGGAAGAGCGTCTGCAAAAACTGATCGCGGCCGCGGGAGTGGCCTCACGCCGGCACGCGGAAGAACTCATCGCTGCCGGTCGTGTAACGGTCAATGGCGAGGTCGTTAAAGAACTCGGCACCAAAGCCGATCCTGACAAAGATCACATCAAAGTAAACGGCAAGCTCATTAATCCTCAGCTTAAGTCGCGCGAAAAAGTTTACGTCCTTCTCAACAAACCGAAAGGTTATCTCTCGAGCGTTTCCGATCCGGAAGGCCGCCCCCTCGTGACGGAACTGTTGCCGCGTTCGCTTGGACGTCTTTATCCGGTGGGCCGCCTCGACTTCAACACTGAAGGACTGTTGCTCCTCACGAACGACGGCGACTTCACCAACTTCATCACATCTGCGCGAAACCGTGTCGACAAGGTTTACGAAGTCAAAGTTAAAGGCGTGCCGCAGGATGGTGCGATTGAAAGACTGCGACGTGGCATAAAGCTCGAAGACGGGACACGGACAGCGCCCGCGAAGATCAACAAGCTCGACGAAACGAAGACGAACGCGTGGTACGAGGTCCTGCTTCACCAGGGTCGCAACCAACAAGTGCGACGCATGTTTGAATTGATCGGTCATTCTGTGTTGAAGTTGAGACGCGTGCGGATTGGCTCCCTGACAGACGATCACTTGAAGCCAGGTTATTGGCGACACTTGTCGCCCGCGGAGGTGACGCGGCTAACTAAGTCCAAGGCCAAGTCCCCGGGCCAGGGACGGAAATCGCCGAAGTCGTCGGAGAAGATGAAACGGGTGTAAACGAACATGGAATTTGAGTTAAGCGAAGAACAACAACAGGTGAAGATGAGTGTGCGCGAGTTTGCCGAGTCGGAAATGGCGCCGCACGTGATGGAGTGGGACGAGTCGCAACACTTTCCCGTCGAGTTGCAACCAAAGCTCGCCGAGTTGGGGCTGATGGGTGTCATCTTTCCGGAAGAGTACGGCGGCGCAGGTATGGGCTATGTCGAATACGCGACGATTATCGAGGAACTCTCGCGCGTCGATGGATCGGTTGGTATCTCGGTCGCCGCACACAATTCGCTCTGTTCGAATCACATCTACAAATACGGCACTAAGGAACAGCTTCAGAAGTACCTCGTGCCGCTCGCGAGCGGCAAGCATCTTGGCGCGTGGGGGCTGACTGAACCAAGCGCAGGCTCAGACGCCTCCGGAACCAAATCGACCGCGGTGAAGTCTGATGGTGGTTGGCTCGTCAACGGATCAAAAAACTTCATTACGCACGCGATCCATGCTGACACGTGCGTGGCAATGGCCGTTACTGACAAAAGCAAACGCAGCAAGGGCATCTCGGCGTTCATTTTCGAGAAAGGGATGAACGGTTTTTCGCCGTCGAAGAAGGAGAACAAACTCGGATTGCGTGCGTCTGAAACGGCGAGTGTCGTGTTCGAAGATTGCCTCGTTCCTGACGGACAACTACTGGGCGAGGAAGGAATGGGTTTCGTCAACTCGATGGAGATTCTCGACGGTGGACGCATCTCGATCGCGGCGCTCGCCGTCGGCATCGCGCAGGGGGCGTTTGAGTCGGCCGTGCGTTATTCGCAGGAGCGACATCAGTTTGGTAAACCGATTTCGGAGTTTCAGGCAATCCAGTTTAAGTTGGCGAATATGGCGATGCAGATCGACGCTGCGAGATTGTTGATGTACCGGGCGGCGTGGATGAAGGACAACGGGAAGAAGACGACGAAGGAGTCGTCGATGGCGAAGTTGTTTGCTTCGGAGATCAGCGTCAACGTTTGTGAAGAGGCGATCCAGGTGCACGGCGGATACGGTTACACAAAAGATTATCCGCCTGAGAAGTACTGGCGCGATTCGAAGCTGTGCACCATCGGCGAAGGCACTTCCGAGATCCAACGATTGATCATCGCGCGCGAAGTTCTAAAACAAGTCTAAATAATGCCGGCGGAGACTAATAGTCTTGGTGAGCGTGTGAGCCGGGGCGAGGCTGCGGCCGTTGCTCGTGCGATCTCAAAGATCGAGGACGGTTCAGAAGGCGCGGCGCCGTTGATGAAACAGATCTATCAACACTCGCGCGGCGGGCTGATAATCGGCATCACGGGAGCACCGGGAGCGGGGAAGTCATCGCTTGTCGATAAACTCGCACTGCTGTATCGCCAACGCGGCGAGCGCGTCGGGATTGTCGCTGTCGATCCGTCGAGTCCATTTTCCGGCGGCGCAATTCTCGGCGATCGCATTCGCATGCAGGCACTGGGCCTGGACGAAGGCGTTTTTATTCGTTCGATGGCCACTCGCGGCAATCTCGGCGGACTCGCGCGCGCGACGGTCGATGCTGTGGCGATTCTCGACGCCGCAGGTTACGAAAAAATAATTGTTGAAACCGTGGGCGTCGGACAGGACGAAGTCGAGATCGTGAAGGCCGCGGATGTTTCGGTTGTGGTTCTCGTGCCAGGTATGGGCGACGACATTCAGGCGATTAAGGCCGGAATCATGGAGATCGGCGACATTTTCGTCATCAACAAGGCCGACCGCGACGGCGTCTATGCCACGGAAAAAGAGCTCGAATTGCTGTTGTCCCTCGCTTCCCGTGACGACAACTGGGACCCGCCGATCGTGAAGACAGTGGCCACGGAAAATCAGGGTGTTGAGGTCCTGGCGGACGCAATCGACCGTTTTCGTCAAACGCAACGTGACGCGACGCTCAGCAGCGACCGCCGCCGCGCCATCGCCCGCTGGCGAATCGTTGAATTGTTACGTGAAAACCTGCTCGCCCGCGTTTTGGACTCTGACGCGGCGGTTGCTATGCTTAATCGCCTCGCAGACGAAGTTGCAACCCGGCGGAGAGACCCTTATTCTGCGGTGGAGGAGATTATTCAGGCTGCTAAAAGTTGATCATATCGGGATAGCCACAAAGAGCATCGAAGAAGGTCTGGCCGTTTGGCGTGACGCCCTCGGGCTGGAAATCCATTCGACCGAAGAAGTGGCTGAACAAGGCGTAAAAGTCTGCATGCTTGCCGTGGGCGATACCCACGTCGAGCTCCTCGAACCGCTTGGTCCCGACACGTCGGTAGGGAAGTTTTTAGCGAAGCGCGGTCCGGGCATGCATCACATTGCGATTGAGGTCAAGGACATTCGCGGGTCGCTGGCGGAGCTGAAGAGCCGAGGGGCGCGCTTGATTGATGAAACACCGCGTGTAGGCGCCGGTGGTTGTCTTGTAGCTTTTATTCATCCGTCGTCTACAAATGGAGTGCTGCTCGAGTTAGTGCAGCATCAATAGGAAAGGAAAGTATTTTGAACTCAACAAAGAAAGCGCTGATTGCCGCTGCTGTTGCCGTTATTTTTGCCGGTGGATTGATTTTTTGGCAGGTCAAAGCACGCAAATCCGGACCGGTGGAACTGACCGCCGACGACATGACGGTGCTCGCGGAAAACCAGGCGCCGCAAATCAGACAGCGCCTCGCGACCGATGAAACGGCACGCAAGAACTTCGCGCAGGATCTGCGACGGCTGTTTGCGGTGGCCGAGGATGCGCAGGCGCACGGCGTCGACAAAGATCCGGATTTCAAGCGTGAGCTCGAATATCAACGATCACAACTGCTCGCGCAGTTCTATGCCGAAGAACAAGGTGAGAACGCCGTCAACATCACGGACAAAGAGGTTGATGATTATTTCAGTCAACCGGTTAATAAGTACAAGTTCGATCAGCTCGTCGAAGCCGTGAAACGCCGGAACCCGGCGATGAGCGCGGAGCTTTCCGAGGAACGGCTAAAGGAAATCAAGCAGGATGTGGGCCGCGTCTACCTAATGGAGAAAAAGGCCGCCGAGCAGGGTCTCGAGAAGAAACCGAAGGTTAGGTTGCAGTTGATGTTTCAGCACGCGCGCATGCTGGTCCAGAAGTATGCGACTGACACGCTGTCTAAAAAAATCGAGGCCAGTGAAGCTGAGATAAAAGAGTACATGGAAAAGCATCCGCAACCTGACACGGGCAAGGAGAACCGTGCAAAGGCTGAGGAAGTGCTCAAACGCATTCGCGGTGGCGAAGACTTCGCTAAGCTCGCGCAGGAGTTTGGTAGCGACGGAACCAAAGACAAGGGTGGTGATTTAGGTTGGTTTGGCCCCGGCCAGATGCACCCGGATTTCGAAAAGGCCACGTACGCCTTGAAGCCCGGCGAGGTCAGTGAACTTGTGGACACGCCCTACGGCGTGCACATCATCAAGCTCGAGGCGAAAAAGACCGAGACTGTTGAAGGTAAGCCGAAGGAGATGGTCCATGCGCGTCACATCCTTTTCCGCGACCCAAACAGTAATCCGCTTGGACAACCGCAAACGCCCCATGACAAGGCAAGAATGGCGATCGAAAAGGAAAAGGGCGACAAACTGCTCGAGGAGATCTTGAGTCGTTCGCACGTCAAGGTCGCGGAGAATTACTCGGTGAAGCCACCTGAGCAGCAGCCGTCGCAAGGTTTGCCGCCGAGCTTTGCACCGCCGCCAGCGGGTCAACAACAACCGCAGGCTCCTCAACCAAAGGAGTCGCCGGCGAAGGGTCAGGCCAAGCCGCGTCAGCAGTAATTGTGTCGCAGACCTGACTTCGGTAAGCGCAATGCAGATAGGCGACTACTCCGTTGCGGTAATTCAGGACGCCGAATTTCGTCTCGATGGAGG
The DNA here is from genome assembly GCA_963789185.1 of uncultured Acidobacteriota bacterium. GTDB lineage: Bacteria > Acidobacteriota > Blastocatellia > Pyrinomonadales > Pyrinomonadaceae > PSRF01. The sequence continues at coordinate 156,230 of CAWBJU010000032.1, read as the reverse complement.
GGCGATGTTCGGCGTCGTTCCTCGTCAACTGTGGTCGCAGGTTTGTCCGCCCGACGAAGAAAACCGCATTCGTATGAACATGAATTGCGTGTTCGTCGACACGGGCAGGGAAAAGATTCTGATCGAAACGGGCATTGGCGAGAAGTGGCCCGACAAGCATGCGTCGAGATATGGGATCGATCGCGTGCGTCCGTTGGCCGAGACCGTTAAAGCGAAGACCGGAGTTTCAGCAGATGAGATCACGATCGTCGTGAACACCCACCTGCATTTCGATCACGCCGGCGGCAATACGAAACTCGACGCTGCGGGAAATGTAGTTCCAGCGTTTCCAAACGCGCGGTATTTCGTTTCGCAGGCAGAGTTGGACCACGCGGAACGTCCGACCGAACGCGATCGCGCGAGTTACTTGTCCGAGAACTGGCGCCCGTTGATCGAGTCTCGCCAGCTCGAAGGAAAGCCAGAGAGTTACGAGGTGACGCCTGGTCTAACGATGCAGACGATTGCCGGGCACAATCGTTCGATGCAGTGCTGGCAGTTGAATCGTGGTGGGCAGACGATGTTTGGGTTCGCGGATCTCGTGCCGTTGCGAGCGCACGTCCGCTTTCCCTGGATTATGGGCTACGATCTCTATCCGGTTGAGACTCTGGAGGCGAAGAAGCGATTGATTCCGCAGGCTGCTAAAGAAGGATGGCTTTGCTTGTTCTATCACGACGCCGACGAGCCGGTTTGCCGGTTGGTTGAAGGAGAAAAGGGCTTCACGCCGGTCCCGTATCGCGAGGAGGGAACGCTTTCATGAGCAACCTTCCGCGAGTTCTGATGGGCATCATTGGCGGCAGCGGGCTGTACCAAATGCCTGAGCTGACCGAGATCGAGGAAGTAAAAGTCGACACACCCTTTGGCGATCCTTCAGACGCCTTCATCATCGGTACACTCGAAGGACAACGAGTTGCGTTTCTGCCGCGGCACGGTCGCGGACATCTTCTCACGCCGACTGAAGTACCATTTCGCGCTAACATCTACGCGATGAAAATGCTCGGCGTCGAACGAATCCTGTCGGCGTCGGCAGTGGGATCGTTGCAGGAACAATATGCGCCGCTCGACATGGTGATTCCCGATCAGTTTTTCGATCGGACGCGTGGGCGTGTTAAGGAGTCGACGTTTTTTGGTGAGGGCATTGTGGCCCATGTCTCGTTTGCGCATCCCGTGTGCGGTGCGCTTGGCGACGTGCTTGAACAGGCGTGTCGCGTGGCTGACGTGAAAGTTCATCGCGGCGGCACGTATCTCTGCATGGAGGGACCGGCGTTTTCAACTGTCGCCGAGTCGAATGTCTATCGCTCGTGGGGCATGGACATCATCGGCATGACCAACTTGCAGGAAGCAAAGCTCGCCCGCGAGGCCGAGATTTGTTATGCGACGCTCGCACTTGTGACCGATTACGATTGCTGGCATCCGGGCCACGAAGCGGTGAGTATTGATACTGTTGTCGAGTACTTGAACAAGAACGTGCGGAATGCGCAGATCATTTTGCGCGAGACGGTGAAACGATTGCAGACCGCCGAGCGTGGCTGTAAGTGCGGTTCCGCGTTGCAGCACGCGATCTTCACGGCGCCAAACCTTTGGCCAGAGGCGACAACAAAGAAGTTGGATGCAATCATCAAAAAGTATCGTCAGTGAGGTGAGCTATGAAACTACGGCTTTTATTCGTGTTTTTGTTTGCGCTTCTGATTTCGGCGCCTCCGAGCTACGCGCAGGGCGTGCGCAGTGGCCCGGATCCTTCGACGATTCGCGATCCCGATTTGGAGCGCGACTCGCATCACAACCTCGAAGTCGCCAAGAACTACTTCAAATTGAAGAAGGCTTATGTCGCGGCGTTGAAGCGTTGTGAGGAAATCATCGCCGGCAACCCAAACTTCGCGAAGATTGAAGAAGTGTTGTTGATGGCCGGTCAGAGCAGTATCTGGCTGTCACAAAACAAAGGGAAGCAGAAGCCGGAACAGTATGTCAGCTTCGAAGGTGGCGAGAAGCGCACGCTCACGTCGGAACAGTTCCTCGACATGGGTAAGGCGTATCTCAATAAGCTGATTACTGAGTACCCCAACGGCTCTTATGCGAAGCAGGCGCAGGAGGAGTTGCAGGCGCTTGAGAAACCGAAACAATAGAACACAGATCAAGATCGGAATCCCCAAACAAACATGTCCCTTTTAGTTGTTGGCTCTGTCGCCTATGACACTGTAGAAACCCCCTTCGGAAAATGCGAGAAGATGCTTGGCGGTTCAGCCTCGCACTTCTCGATCGCGGCCAATTTTTTTACGAACGTAAGCATCGTCGGCGTCGTCGGCGGTGACTTCACCGAACAAGAGGTATTTGAAACTCGCGGTATCGGCACGCGCGATCTCGAGCGCATCGAAGACGGCAAGACGTTTCGCTGGGGCGGTCGTTACGAATACGATCTGAACGTCGCGCACACAATGTTCACGGACCTGAACGTGTTCGCCGACTTTCAACCGAAAGTTTCGGAAGAATCGAAACGTTCGCGGTTGTTATTCCTCGGCAACATTCAACCGGATCTTCAGCGAGGCGTGCGTGAGCAAATGCCGGACGTCGAACTGGTTGCGCTCGACACGATGAATCTCTGGATCGAGCACACGCGCGATTCGTTGGTCCGAACGATCAAAGGCGTGCACGTCGTGATCATCAATGATGCGGAGGCGCGACAGTTAACCGGCATTCCGAATTTGATCAAAGCCGCGCGCGAGATCCTGAGCTGGGGACCAAAGGCACTGATTATCAAGCGCGGCGAGTACGGCGCGGCGTTGTTTACGCACGATAGTTATTTTGCGATTCCCGCGTACCCGCTGGAGTCAGTTTTCGATCCCACCGGCGCGGGCGACACGTTTGCCGGCGGATTTATGGGTTACCTGGCGAGCCAGGAAACGTTGAACGAGGACGCGATGCGCCGCGCCATGATCTTCGGATCGGTGATGGCCTCGTTCAACGTCGAAGAGTTTGGCACTGAACGCGTGCGCAGGCTGACGCATTCGGAGATCAACGATCGTTTTCGCGCGTTTAAGCGCATGACGCATTTTGACGAGATACCTTTTGAAGCAAAGGTAAAGTGAGGGGAGTTCACTTATGTTTTGTCCCGTTTGTGAGGCGGAGTACGAACCGGGGATTACGCAATGTCCGGATGACAATACGGCGTTAGTAGACCAACTAACCCCTGAGAACACGCTTCACGATCTCAGCGAGGCGCGGTTCGTCTCACTGCATAAACTGGGCTCGCCCGCGGAAGCCGAGATGGTGAATGATCTGCTTACACAAAATGGGATTCGCTCAATCGTTAAATCCGGCGGCGGGGACGTATTTTCACCGCTGCTGTCCGCAACGTCAGAAGGCGCGGAAATCTTCGTGGACGAGCGAGATTTCGATCGAGCCCTCGAGATTTACAACTCATTCTTCGGTCGCGATACGACGCCGTTGACCGGTGGTCTGATCGACGATGAAATCCCGGGTGAGGAGTAGTTTTTGTGTCCGCCGCTGCTGACGAGGCCATCGTAGTTTTAATGACGGCCGCGAACGGCGAAGAAGCCGCCCGTCTTGCCGAACTGCTAATCGGCGCTCACCTCGCCGCCTGCGTTCAAATACTTCCTGAAATGGAATCCGTCTATCGCTGGGAAGGAAAGATCGAGCGCCAGGCTGAGATCCTATTACTCGCCAAAACAACGCGATCGAAATTTGAGGAGTTGGAAAGAGAAGTCCGGGCTTTGCACAGCTACGAGACGCCGGAGATCATCGCGCTGCCGATCGTCGCTGGTTCTACGCCTTACCTGGAATGGCTCACCGCCGCCGTCAAAACTCCGTCAGCTTAACCGAGGATCCCGATGTCGTCGGAGGCGAGTTCGGCCAGGGAACTCTGACTGCGGACCACTATCTCGACAACTTCCGCGGGAGAATCGGCGATTTGAATCATTCGGAAGTCAATATCACTGATTTTGCCTTCCGCCATGACTACTTCGTGTAACCACTTCAGTAATCCATTCCAGTAACTCGAACCAAAGAGGATCATCGGGAAGTTGCGAATTTTTTTCGTTTGAATCAGCGTCAACGCTTCGAATAGTTCGTCGAATGTTCCGAAACCGCCGGGAAAGATGATGAACCCCAGGCTGTACTTCACGAACATCATTTTGCGGACGAAGAAGTATTTGAACGTGAGACTCTTCGTCTGATATGCGTTGGGCCGCTGCTCGAAAGGCAACTCGATGTTGCATCCGACGGAAAGTCCGCCGGCTTCGAATGCGCCTTTGTTGGCAGCTTCCATCACACCTGGTCCACCGCCCGTGATCACCGCAAAACCTTCAGCCACCAGCAACGCCGCAGTTTCTTCCGCTGCTTTGTAATCAGGATCGTCGGGTTTGGAACGGGCGGAACCGAAGATCGAGATGCCGCGGTTCAGCGTCGCAAGTTCGTCGAAGCCTTCGACAAACTCGCCCATGATTCGGAATACACGCCAGGGATCTGTGTGGGTAAACTCGTCAGGCCGCGGACTTTCGAGTAGTTGTTCGTCCTGCGTTGTTCTTTCGACCGGCCCGCGGTTGGTGGTTTCTTCGTCGCCCTTCTTCGCCATTTAGATACCCATGATGTTGTAACCGCAGTCGACGTAGATCACTTCGCCGGTGATCCCGGAAGACATCGAGCTACATAGGAAAACGGCGGTGTTTCCAACCTCGCGCGCATCGACGTTACGGCCGAGGGGCGCGTGTTCGGCGTGGTGCTTCAACATGGAGCTGAAATCGGCGACGCCGCGAGCGGAGAGTGTCTGAATTGGACCAGCGCTGATCGCGTTGACTCGGATGTTGCGCGGGCCAAGGTCTTTGGCGAGGTAACGAGTGCTGGCTTCGAGTGCCGCTTTCGCGACGCCCATCACGTTGTAACCGGAGACAACTTTTTCAGCGCCGTAGTAAGACATGCAAACGATGCTGCCGCCTTCGGTCATCAACGGCGCAGCGGCGCGCGCGAGTTGCGGAAGCGAGTAGGCGCTGATTTCGAGGGCGGTAACGAATGCGTCGCGGGTGGTGCTGAGATATTCACCGCCGAGCGCCTCGCGTGGCGCAAAGGCGATGCTGTGAATCAGAAAATCGAGTTTGCCAAATCTCTCGCCAACACTGCGGAACGCCTCGTCAACTTCATCCTGCTTCGTTACGTCGCACGACAGCAGGAGTGACTTCGGCATCGTTTCGCTGGTCAGGCTTTCGACGTTTTCCTTCAATCGATCGCCCTGATAAGTGAATGCGAGTTCCGCGCCGGCTTCGTGTAATGCTTGTGCTGTGGCCCAGGCAATCGAACGTTTGTTGGCAACTCCGAAGATGATTCCTTTTTTGTTTTCGAGCATAGATGGTCTTTGAACTAAGCGGCTGCGCTTTCCGGCGCGTTGATGAGCGCCTTGTATTCACCACTTTCAACCCATTGCAGGATTTCCGCTACTCGCCATACCGGAAATGGATGGCTCAACCCGGAGGTGATCACGTCGGCCCAGAACCGATCGAGCGCTTTCTCGTCGTAGTTTTTCTGGAAGTCGCGGGCCTGCGCGAGAAACTGATCGTAATCGACGCGGGATGCAAAGGTGCCGCCGGCAAGTTTCATCATCGTGCGGCCAATGACGTTCGAGTCTTGCGTAACAAGCAACGCCGCGCGGTCGCATGACAGTTCGGCACGACGCGCCCACGCGAGCAGTGCTGCACGCATACTCATCGTCAGTAATTCCTTGACGATGAACGTCAACGGCGACGCCATCACAGCGCTCTTTGCCAGGAACTCGATCAAACGCGCCGCCGTCAGGTACAGCACGTGTTCGGAATGAATGTGGCCCACCTCATGGGCCACGACCGCGAGTACTTCCTCGTCACTCAAACGTTCGATGAGTTGCGAGTAAAGCACGATGATCGGACGCTCGACGCCGCCGGTAAACGCGTTGACGACCGGGTTCTGTTGGACGAAAAGCTCCGGCATGTCCACGCCGAGCGTGGTGCACGCGATCTGGAGCTTGGCGTACAAGTCGGGACATTGCGTCGGCGTAACTTTCACTGCACTCGCCGTGAAGATCACGCGAATTGCAGACTCGCCGGTGACGGCGAGAAGTTTCTTTAGCGCCGAGTCGATCCCGGGAATCGCACGCAGGGCGGCCAGCGCGCGACGATCGTCGGGATGGATGTACTGGTCCTTATCGAGCCGCGCAAATTTCTTATGCGGCTCATCTGACAGCGGCAGCCGGCAGCGTCCACAGCGCGCGTCACCCGAATCTGTTCGTACTTGATTACGCTGCCCGCAGTAACGGCAACGTATGGAATTTTCATTGTCTGCCATGTTGGTGCTCATAATATCAGTGTTTGAAATGCCTCACACCTGTAAAGACCATCGCCAGACCATGCTCGTTTGCGGCGGCGATCACCTCGTCGTCGCGAACTGAACCTCCCGGTTGGATCACAGCCGTGATGCCGTTGCGCGCGGCCTCGTCGAGGCCGTCGCGAAAGGGGAAAAAAGCGTCCGACGCCAGAACGGATCCGGCGACTGGTAGTTGCGCGCGCATTGCTCCGATGCGGACAGAATCGACGCGCGACATTTGTCCTGCGCCGACGCCGACTGTCTGACCGTCGCGCGCGTAAACAATTGCGTTTGACTTTGTATGCTTGCAGACCGTCCACGCGAAAAGCAAAGCACCGATCTCTTCGTCGGTCGGCTGCCGCGCCGACACAATCTTCAGGTCTTCTCGTTTCAGTTGATGCTGATCACGCGTTTGGATCAGCATGCCGCCGCTGATCTGTTTGTACTCAGGGCCTTTCACCGGCTCGACTGACTCCATCCGCAAAACACGTAGGTTCTTCTTAGCTTGCAGTATCTGAAGCGCATCGGGGTCATAACCCGGCGCAATCACTACTTCAGTAAATATCTTCGCGATTTCTTGCGCGGCAGCCGCATCCACCGGGCGGTTGATCGCGACGATGCCGCCGAATGCGGAAACCGGATCGGTCGCCAGCGCTTTTTGATAAGCAACCGCGACGGTGTCGCCTTGTCCAACTCCTGCCGGATTTGTGTGCTTGATGATCGCACATGTCGTCGCTTCGAAATCGCAAACGAGTTGCCACGCGGCATCCGCGTCGACGTAGTTGTTGTACGACATCTCTTTGCCGGACAGTTGCTCAGCATTGGCGACTCCGCCTTCACTTGCTGAATACATCATGGCTGATTGATGTGGATTCTCGCCGTATCTCAACTCCACTGATCGGTCAAAGACCGGGAATAAATCGGCGCCACCGAGGTAGGCGCTAATGGTCGAATCGTATCGAGCAGTATGCCGGAACGCGTCGTGGGCCAGACGCTTGCGCGTCTCAAGCGATAACGAGCCGTTGTTTTCTAGAAGTTCCTTGATCAACGCGTCGTAGTTCGTTGTGACGACAACAGCTACGTCTCCTGCATTCTTCGCCGCAGAGCGAATCATCGCTGGGCCACCGATGTCGATCTGTTCGATCGCTTCTTCGCGTGTAACTCCTTCGCGCGCGATTGTTTCAGCGAAGGGATAGAGATTCACCACCACCATATCGATTGGCTGGATTCCGTTCCGCTCCATCGCCGCCACGTGTTCCGGGTTGTCGCGCAGCGCAAGTAGTCCGCCGTGGACTCGTGGATGCAACGTCTTGACACGACCGTCCATCATTTCCGGAAAACCTGTTATGTCCGAGACGTCGAGTACGTCGACACCCGCTTCTCGTAGCGATCTCGCAGTTCCACCCGTGCTGATGATCTCGACGCCGAACTGTTTCAACGTGAGTGCGAAGTCGATGATTCCCGTTTTATCGGAAACACTGATTAACGCGCGCCTGATTGGTCTCATTTTAATGGGGCTTTATTGAACATGAATTTATGCGAGCGTTCGAAGCCAAGCGGCCCGACTGAATACTTAAGTCCTTCAGGCTTCAAGCTCACCGAAAAAATGTGAGGTCGATTGTCCCGCGCTGACTCCGCTATATAAAAACCCAGAAGATACTGACTTTTCAAATCCTCTTCGATGGCTTGAAAGATTGGCGTCAAATCATTGTCTTTCGGCATAAGCGCCGACTGCCGGTCGCCGACGAGAAAGTATTTTCCTCCAGTCTTTTCGGCGAGTTCGCGGAACCCTTTCGTCGGGCGGCGTACTTCAAGCCTGCCATCGCGTGGTTCGAAAAGTGGCAGATGAATCACGTAGAACGAGACGCGTTTCTCGAGCGCGGACTTAATGGCGCTGTCTGCACTCCTGGCGCTTTGATTGTCGAGTCCGTCGCTGATGAGTACGACGATGCGACGCTCCGAGCGAACCATGGGCAGGTCGTCAAAGGCTTTCAGCGAATCGACGGCAGCGTCGAAGATCGCGGTGCGATGGTTTTGTCCGGCCCTAAAACGGAAGGCTGATCGCGCGGCTTCGGTGTCTTTGGTGAAGGGAAGCGCGAGGGAAGAAGTTTCTGAGAAACGAAGCACAGCCACACTCGACCGGTCGCCGAATCGCGAGAAGAGCGCGAGCGCGGCATCACGCTGTTGCGAAATGATTTGTTGCAAACTTCCGGACTGGTCCAGCGCGAACAGCATGGCGACACGGTCGGCGCCGCTAGTGAAATAAAGACCGGTAGTGATCTTGTCCTGATCTTTGAGCGTCAGATCCTGTTCAGTTAGACCGGCTACTGCCTGGCCTTTCTTGTCGCGGATCCGAATTGGGAAGAGCAGAAGCTCGGTGTTCACTCGGACGACTTCATCGTCGTCCGGGGGATCCTGAGCTATGGCAGTGAATGGGGGAAGGGAGAAACAGAGACAGACTAAGGCAAAGGCAACAGCAGTTCGAGTACGTGCCAGCCACGCCGTCAGACGAAAAAACGCCCGAAAAACAGCAAGCTGAGCAGCACGATGATGGTGATGACGATTATCTTGACCAGGCTCATGGCGAATTCCTTCGGTTTTTGGGACAAACAATTCGCACGCGCAGTTTGCCATACGTTTGCTCGTACAAGCCAGTTCACAAAATCTGTTCATCCGCCCCTTTGTTTTGCCTAAAAGAACCTCAGTGTATACGTAACCCTCAACCCGCGCCCCATTTCCGGCGCAAAAGCCTTAATAAACGATAGGTGATTACGATACAGCGTATCGCCCATGTTGAAAAAGTTAAACGAGACGATATGCGCCGTGTGCCCGTGGGCGAACAGGTATGACCCCGAGAAATTCGCTACGGCGTAACCGGCAGTCCGCGTCTCATTTGGGAACAAACGGTCCTGCTCATTCGCCATGACGATTTCCGGGTTCAACAGCAGGCCTTTGTAACGGATCTCCACCCCCGCGCGGCCGCGCAATGGCGGGATTTGCGGCAATGGCGTGCCGTCGGATGTGAGTTCGGCGTTCACGTAGTCAAGACCGAGGTTGAGCCAGACGGCCGGATGCAGTTCTGTTTCAAAACGCGCCTCCGTGCCAACGAACCGCGCCGTTGCCTGATCATAATTGGCAACAGTTAGACCCTCTTCAAAATCTCCCGTGGGCGCGAGAAACACGAAGTCACGCATGTGGTAATAGAAGCCATTCGCTTCAAAGCGAACGCGTTTCGAAGAATGTCGCAGTCCGAAATCGACGCCGTCCGTTCGTTCTCGAGTCAGATTTGGATTGCCGATTTCAAACGCGAGGTTTCCGCGGTGTGGTCCAAGGTTATAGAGTTCTTCGAGAGTTGGCGCGCGATAGGAGTGTGTGTAGTTTGAAACGAACGCGCCGCCTTCCCAGGTGCGAATGCGTATGCCGGCGGCGCCTGAGATTCCGGTAAAGGTTCGGTCTGGAAGGATTCCACGCGCGTCAGTCGCCTCGGGACGGTAGCGATTCGTTTCGACGCGGCCGCCAAACTGAATCGAAACAGGTTCGAAGTCCAGCGTCTCGAGACCAAACAACGCAAACGCATTGTGTTTCGTTGGTGGAGCAAGCGCTTCTTCACCGGTCGCCGCGAAATCACGGTGCATTCCCCAGAAACCAAAACGGCCCGAGAGCCGACCATACTTTCGCTGGTCAAACATTCCCTGGTAGAGAAAAGTGTTGTTCTTGAACTGCGTACCGATCTCGCCGGTCTCTGATTCGATCTCGGCGTGCTTGTAATCACTGTATTGGACCGAGAACGATCCAGCGCTGACGAACGACGGATTCTCGCGAAAGCCACCGCGAAACTCGATGCTGTGACGCCGCGGATTCAACTCAACGATTTCCGCCTCCAGATCGTCGAGATTAACCGGAATGCCGTAGCGTCGCTTGTTGAAGTTGTAGTTGAAACTAAAGAAACCCTTACTTGGATAAAAGCCGAAGCCTGCGGCCACGCTGCCCTCGCGGGAGAAGGAGTTTTCGACGACTCCGAGCGGCGTTTTGTAGTCACCCGATCGCTGACCGCCTGCGTTACCCCACACCAGCCATCGATCGGAACCAAACTCAAAACCTGCACTTCCGCCACCCTGGCCTCCGTTTGTTCCGCCGACGCCTGTTAAGTATCCGGTCATCCCTTTGTGCGGTGAATCGTGTCCAGAGATAGCGTTGACGACGCCCCCGGTCGCGCTGCTGCCGTAGAGAAGCGTTGCCGGGCCTTTGACGATCTCGATTCTTTCGACTGTCAAAATGTCGATCGGTTCTGCGTGATCGCCTGATTGAAAACCAAGACCTCCAATCTGCGAACCATCCTGTAAAACCGAAACGCGATTGCCAGTTTGACCTCGAATTACAGGCCGTGCTGTGCCGGGCCCGAAGCTTCGCTTCGCGACTCCGAGTTCTCCGTCGAGTGCTTCGCCCAGTGAAACCGGACTCTTCTTAGCGAGTTCGATCGAACCAAGCACTTCGACTGATTGAATTGAACTGCTAACGGATTGTTCGTTCCCAGTCGCAGTGATCGTGACTTCTTCACGCAGGCTGGAGAGTTCGATCTGAAAATCCAGCGTCGCCTCGCCTGTTGTTAGATCTGCGCTTCGAACGACGTCCGGAACGCGATCGAGTTGGGCCACCACGTCGTACTTGCCACGCGGCAAATTCGGAATCTCATAGCGACCGTCGTCGCCAGTCGTCACGGTTCGTTTCAGTTGCAGGACCGTGATCATGACGTTGTGAACGGGCTGGCCGTTGCCGCCGAGAGTAACTGTTCCTCGCAGTGTTGCTGTTCCTGATGATTGTGCGAGTGCGGAAATACTAAGTATGCCGAGAATGCCGAAACTAAAAAGAATACGTCGAGAAATCATTGGTTTATCTCCCTTGTTGGTCCAATTAGGGTGCCCGCTCAATTCACACGTCTCGCGGTTCTTAGACCTGCGGCCATGAATAGAGCTGCCGTACGAATTGAATTAGGAGATAAACGGGGGCGCGCGCCCGGCGAGCGGGCTGATTTTGCGCGAAAGAAGATCCGGCGCGACGATCGTCGTTCTTTTATACAGAACGCGAGTGGGCGGATCGTTCAGTCGGAAAACGATTAAGGTTGTGTTGAAGTTCTGGTGTAACTGACAGATGAGGCAGTCGCCACATCCTGTCTGTGTACCTGAAAGGTTTCCCGAACCATCCGATTGAGTCAGCGAAGCGACGTCGCTGGTTTCGGAAAGCACACGGCCGTGCCGGTGCGCGGCCTCGATCGTCGTGCCATAAAAGATGAAGGCAATCAGCAACAGTCCGAGCCAACGCGAAAAGCGTGCGCTGCGGAACTGAAGCGGTGTGATGGGCATGCCAGTCAATATCGGATGTGTTAACTTCGGGAGCGGAGGAAATTGTACTGAGGCACGTCGGTAAAACGCAATCCAGCATTGTGATTCTGGGCCTTTGTGCGGTTTTTATCTGCCTCACATCCATCGAAGGCCGGGCTCAGGTTCAAACTCGCGTCAAGATCACTGTCGCTTCACCTCAAGAACTTGTCGTTCAAGCTCACCTGTTCTCACCGTCTCGCCTATGGTCGTTTAGAAACGCTCACGCCGGTGTGTTGGGAATAGCCGAGCGAATCGATCGTTTCCGGGCGAACGGCGTTTATGTGCGGATGATCGCGATGGGTGAGTTTCGTTCCGACGTCGCCGCTACTGAGATTGAGTATGTCGTGCGTTTGCGGCGTCCCACGCCTGCTGACGTGGCCCATATTTCGTGGCTGAATGAAGACCATGGCTTCCTGATGTTTGGCGATCTACTGCCGCAGGGACTGGAAGCTATTTCAGTCGAGTTTGAGGTTCCGAAGGGATGGACGATTCAATCGACGATTGCTCCTGACACTGACGGCAAATATCAGGTTTCAGAACCTGATGATGCGATCTTCTTTGTAGGTCGCTCGATTCGCAGGTCGTCGCAAAAAGAATTAGACAGCTTTGTAACCGGAACTTGGCCGTTCAAAGATTCGGTGGCGGTGAAGGCAGCGGCGCGTGTGATGAAGGAATATGTTGAGCTGACTGGATTCCCATTACCTGCTCGGCCGGTTGTGATGATCGCCCCGCTTCCCGTGGCGACGGGCGCGACGAAGTGGCGGGCCCAAACTCGCGGCTCGACGGTTTTACTCCTCATGGATCCGCAGGCGCAGGTAGCGAAGTGGAAAGAACAGCTCGAGATCATCTTCACGCATGAGGTGCTGCACCTTTGGGTGCCCAACGCGTTGCGCCTGCGAGGCGATTACGTCTGGTTCTTCGAAGGTTTTACCTTATACACGGCACTGCTTACGGCGTTGGAGTTGGAGGCCATAGATTTCCAGGAGTACCTCGCAACGCTCGCTCGCGTTTACGATTCATACATTTCCTACCCAAACGCTCTTTCGCTGATCGAGGCCTCGGAACGTCGTTGGACACACCCATGGCCTGTGGTTTACGACAGGGGAATGCTCGTCGCGTTCTTGTATGATCTGGTCTTGCGGAAGCAGTCCGCAGGAAAAAGCACCTTGCGGGGTCTTTACCGGGAGCTGTTTAGCTCGGGCGCGGCTGATGGGGCAGATGGAAATGACGTTATAATCAAGATGCTGAGTTCGACTCCTGAAACAGCCGATCTCGCGGCGGCCTACATCTCAGGCAAAAAGGATCTCGAACTGGATCGGTATCTCGCGTCGTACGGATTGGTTTTGGATACTAGCGGGAAAAGTTCACGGTTAGTGGTCAATAATAAACTCGACGAAAATCAGAAACGGTTGTTGAAGTCATTGGGTTACTGAGCATTAGGAGTAAGGATGCGATCAATTAAGACGCTGGTTATTTTTGTCGTTCCCTTGTTACTGGCCGGCTGCCAAACCCTCGCCACGGATAACACCACGGGAGTCGTCGTCCAACGTGCGCAGATCCGCAGCTCGACGGCTGTCGTTGCAGCGGATCTCCTCGAGGTTAATCGTGGCGACGAGGTCGACATCCTCGATTCGACGGACGTTAATGATCCCAGCGACAACACAAGAAAAGAACGATGGCTGCGAGTAAAAGCGCGCGATGAAGACGCAACCGAAGGATGGATCGAGGCACGTAACGTCATGCCTGCCGATGTTCTCGACGCCTCGAAAAAGCTCCGCGATGAAGATAAGGATGTGCCCGCTCAGGCGACGGGTCAGCTTCGTGCGAGTTCGAACCTAAGGCTTACGCCGGATCGCAGTGGCAATGAAAACATCATGATGCGATTGGACAGTGGTTCGACTTTCGACATCGTGAGTTGGAAGCGGGTACCGAAGCCGAAGTCTTCCGAAACAATCGAAACTGACGTGGCCCCGA
>CAWBJU010000032.1:0-137500 GCA_963789185.1 uncultured Acidobacteriota bacterium | reverse complement strand
GCCTCACAAGGTTACCGAACCCAATCAAACTTCGAATGCCGTGAACGCATATCCGGGAGTCAGACTACGGGGGCTAAGCTCCGTGGTCGAGAGGGAAACAGCCCAGACCGACAACTAAGGTCCCTAAATCGTAGTTAAGTGGAAAAGGAAGTAGGGAAGCACTGACAGCCAGGAGGTTGGCTTAGAAGCAGCCATCCTTTAAAGAAAGCGTAATAGCTCACTGGTCAAGCAGCCCTGCGCCGACAATATAACGGGGCTTAAACTACGTACCGAAGTTTCGGATTCACGGCAGCAATGTCGTGGATGGTAGGCGAGCATTCCGTAGCTGTGAAGCGGTACCGAAAGGGCCGTTGGAGCGATCGGAAAAGACTCTGTCGGCATAAGTAGCGATAACGCGGGTGAGAACCCCGCGCGCCGTAAACCTAAGGTTTCCTGAGTAAAGTTAATCTGCTCAGGGTTAGTCGGTACCTAAGGCGAGGCCGAAAGGCGTAGTCGATGGAAATCCGGTTAATATTCCGGAACCACTAACGTGTGCTGTGGGAGGACGCAGTAGGGTAGGCGAGACGGCCGATGGATGTGCCGTTGAACTCACCATAGCCCGCCGCTTTGGTAAATCCGGGCGGCATCAGGGTAAAGGTAGGGACGAAAGTAGGGGTAAAACCCGAAAAAAGTCGCTGACCCCAGCTGCCAAGAAAATTCTCGTTCAGCTATACACGCGACGTGACCGTACCGCAAACCGACACAGGTAGGTGGGGTGAGAATCCTAAGGCGCTTGTGAGAACTCTCGTTCAGGAACTCGGCAAACTAGCCCCGTAACTTCGGGAAAAGGGGTGCCATCCTCCGGGATGGTCGCAGAGAAATGTCCCAGGCGACTGTTTACTAAAAACACAGGTCTCCGCAAAGTCGTGAAGACGACGTATGGGGGCTGACGCCTGCCCAATGCTGGAAGGTTAAGAGGAGTGGTCAGCCGCAAGGTGAAGCTACGAATCGAAGCCCCAGTGAATGGCGGCCGTAACTATAACGGTCCTAAGGTTGATCTAATGCAGCCTTAGTGAAACTTGGCTATATGCTGGAAAGTCTGAGTATCCCACATTACTCGCCCCAGAAAGGCAGTGACAATATGTTGGGTGCAGATAATCAGCAGGAAAGGCTAAGAACAGTCGGATGGATTGTAGGTTTTGTTGATGGAGAGGGTTGCTTCTCAGTAACCATTCAGAAGGCAACAACAGCTACAGGCTGGCAAGTCTTCCCTGAGTTCGTCGTAACTCAAAGTGAAAGGAGCTTGCAAGCCTTGCATGATCTCAAAGAGTTCTTTGAATGTGGAAAGGTCTTTATCAATCGGCGCAACGACAATCACAAGGAGCATCTTTATCGCTTCTGTGTTCGTTCGATCGCTGATTTAAAAGAGAAGATCATTCCGTTCTTTCAAGAGAATCAACTCAGAACAGCTAAGCATGAGGACTTTGAAAAGTTCGCACGAGTGCTCGAGTTGATCGAAGAAAGAAAACATCTGAACTCTGAAGGCATCATGGAGATTGCGAGAATCGCGCAAACGATGAATCGCAGGAAACCATCCAGATTCTTAGAATCCTCAGAGACTACACGCCAGGCACTTCGAAAGAGGTGAAGATATAGTCCGTGCTGCATGGCGACATGCAGAGGTTGGCAGAAATGACCAACCCGTCAACGCGAGTTGATGTAACAAAGTCAGAGCGAAATTCCTTGTCGGGTAAGTTCCGACCTGCACGAATGGCGTAACGATCTGGGAGCTGTCTTAACGAGAGGCACAGCGAACTTGTAGTACCGGTGAAGATGCCGGTTTCCCGCATCTAGACGGAAAGACCCCGTGCACCTTTACTACAACTTGATAGTGGGTTCGGGCAAACGATGCGCAGGATAGGTGGGAGGCTTTGAACCGAGGCTTTTGGGCTTCGGGGAGCCAACGGTGAGATACCACCCTTCGTTTGTCTGGACTCTAACCTACAGCCGTCATCCGGCTGAGGGACACTATCAGGCGGGTAGTTTGACTGGGGCGGTCGCCTCCCAAATTGTAACGGAGGCGCTCGAAGGTTGGCTCAGGCTGTTTGGAAATCAGCCGTAGAGTGTAAACGCATAAGCCAGCTTGACTGTGAGACAAACAAGTCGAACAGGTACGAAAGTAGGAGTTAGTGATCCGGCGGTTCTGTATGGAAGGGCCGTCGCTCAACGGATAAAAGGTACGCCGGGGATAACAGGCTGATCCTGCCCAAGAGTTCACATCGACGGCAGGGTTTGGCACCTCGATGTCGGCTCATCGCATCCTGGGGCTGAAGAAGGTCCCAAGGGTTTGGCTGTTCGCCAATTAAAGCGGTACGTGAGCTGGGTTTAGAACGTCGCGAGACAGTTCGGTCCCTATCTGGTGTGGGCGGAGCAGGTTTGAGGGAATCTGTCCTTAGTACGAGAGGACCGGGATGGATCCACCTCTAGTGTACGAGTTATGGCGCCAGCCGTAGCGCTCGGTAGCTAAGTGGAGCATGGATAAACGCTGAATGCATCTAAGCGTGAAGCCAGACCCAAGATTAGACCTGCCAGTGAGACTCCTTGTAGACCACGAGGTAATAGGGTGGATATGTAAGCGCAGTAATGCGTTCAGTTGACCACTACTAATCAGTCCCTTGGCTTGACCATAAAATTTACTCAAGCAACAAACACAGCTTGCATGGTTAAAGCTTGCCAACGCAGTCGCTATTCGATTTTCTTACAAGTTTTCCGGTGATTTTGTCGGCAGGGTCACACCCGTTCCCATCCCGAACACGGAAGTTAAGCCTGCTGGAGCCGATGGTACTGCGCGGGAAACTGCGTGGGAGAGTAGGAAGTCGCCGGGATTATTTCAAAGAAGCCCGCGAGAGCATTTGTTCTCGCGGGCTTTTTGCTTTTGATACTATTCACCAAACGTTGGCCCGGACGTTTATGAAAACGATTCTCTCAAGCGCCTTCCTTGCACTCGTCTTCCTAACAACACCTTGCTTCGCACAACAACTGAGCCCGGAAGATCGCGAGGCTGCCGTAAAGATTGATCGCGCCGTCAATCAGCAGATGCTCGCCAACAAGATTCCCGGCGTCTCTCTTGCCGTCCTGCGCCAGGGCAGACCAATTCTTGTGAAGAGCTATGGGCTCGCAAACGTGGAACATCAAGTCCCGGTCAAACCCGAAACCGTTTTTCAATCGGGTTCGATCGGAAAGCAGTTCACAGCGGCTGCGGTTATGCTCCTCGTCCAGGAAAACAAACTCTCCCTCGAAGATAAAATTTCCAAATACTTCCCTGACGTGCCAGCTACGTGGAAAGACATAACCGTTTGGAACCTGTTGACTCACACTTCGGGCCTCGGCGATTACCCACCCGAGATCGACCTTAAGCGTGATTACACCGAAGACGAACTGCTTGCATCGTTCAAAAAGGCCTTACTCGATTTTGAACCCGGCTCGAGTTGGAATTACAGCAATTCCGGTTACGTGATCCTGGGAATCCTGATCAGGAAGATCACCGGCAAGTTCTATGGCGACTTCATCAAAGAAAGAATTTTCGAACCTCTGCAAATGACCGCCGCGCGAGTAATTTCCGAGGCTGACATCGTGCCCAATCGCGCTGCCGGCTACCGTCTGATGCAAGGTGAATTAAAGAACCAGGATTGGGTCTCGCCATCGACCAACTCGACCGCCGACGGCTCGTTGTATTTTTCGATTTTAGATCTGGTGAAGTGGGACGCAGCTCTCCACACCGATAAGCCACTGAACCAGGCAAGTCGAAACAAGATTTGGACCGCCGCACGCCTTAGCAACGGCACGACGAAAGACTACGGATTCGGATGGCACCTCGGCGAATATCACGGGCGGCGGTTGGCTTTTCACGGCGGCGCGTGGCAGGGGTTAAAAACATTCATCATTCGTTTTCTCGACACCGAGTTGACGATCATCTTCCTCGCCAATTCATGGGAGACCAGAGACTTCAAATTCGCACGCGCGCTCACCTCGGCTTTCTATCCAGCCTTTGCCCTCCCTGATGTAAAAACGATTGACGATTCCGATCCTCAAACAACTGCAATCGTAAGAGCTGCACTGATGCAAGTGTTGACACGCAAGCTTGGTCAACAATTGTTCACGCTTGACTGCCTTTCAGCGATGTTTGGCGACGATGGCATACGGATCGCGCTAAGGCTGCATGCTTTTAGCTTGCCGGTGGCGATCATTCATTCAAGCGAATTGATTGAACAACGGATCGAGAACAACCAGCGTCAATATCGTTACTTACTAACCGACATCGGCAGTTCACTCTCAATAACAATCCAACTGACGCCGGATAACAAAGTCTCTTCGGTTAAAGTGGATCAACTCTAAACTTTCTGACACTTCGCGCAAAAGTAAACGATGCGGGTTCGTTCTTCTTCATCCTCCTGACTCTGAATCGTCTTTTGCCTGAGTTGTCGAATCTTCTCTCCGCAACGCAAACACGGCAGGTTAGTTCGGCGAAAAACTAGATGGCGTGTTCCGTATTCACGTCCGGGCTGATAGACCAGCGACGCATCGCTTGCCATTCGTTTCCGATCCTCATCAGCCGCCGTTGCTCCACGTTCGTATGCGTCTCGTGTCAACCGCGGGATCGCTCTTGCTAAACAACCGAGGTTGCGTTGCGTGAGTTCGCCGATAGTGAGCCAAGGGTTCAGCTTGCAGTCGAAGAGCACTTCAGCGCGCAAATAGTTTCCAAGTCCGGCAACGATCTGCTGGTTTAGTAGTGCTGCTCCAATGCTTTCGTTGTTGTGTTCACGTAGCCGGCGCAGAAACTCTTTGCGGTCGAATGGACCACGATACGGCAACGCATCGGGACCGAGCGTCGCGAGAATCTCAATCTTGTCGTACGGATCGACTTCGCCAACGTTGAATATCGGCGCGGACAACAGGATCGCGGCTGCACCTTGCACCACGACGCGCGCACGTTCGCGACGGTCTTTCTCCGGCACTTCGATTGGTTTTGATTTATCCCGTCCCTTGTTTGGTCCAAACGTCAGCCAGCGTCCCCACATCATGAGGTGTGAGTGAAAGAAGTATCCGCCCTCGATGTAACCCAAGAGGTGTTTCCCATGAGAGATGACGCGCGCAACTTTCCGGCCGCGAATGTGTTGCTCGTTCTCATGCAACCACTTTCGCGCCTCTTTTGTCCGTGCTTCGAGGGAAACGACGGCGCGTCCGCTTAAAGCTCGGTCGAGCGCATCTGCATATTTTCTTACCTCGGGGCCTTCGGGCATCGATGAAATTTTACGTCGAACGGACTTTTCTTATTGACCTTTCTCGGTCACAATCACGCGTATCTGGATATGAAGGTCGCCACTTGGATCAAACGCCTCGGTTTTTGGGGATTTATGTTCTTTCTCGTGAAGGGACTACTGTGGCTAATCGTGCCGGGGCTTATCGCGTTGTGGGCCGCGAACTAAAGTGTGACGTTACTGCAACGCGCCGTTCGCCAGCGCCGCTTCCTTGAGTTTGGGGTTCTCAACCCAAGCCTTCGCCGAAACAAACGACACCTTATCGTAAACGAGGACAATCGTTCCCAGCGGTAATCGTGCGCTTACCTCGCGAGCGGCGAACATCGGTATCCGAATACAACCATGACTCGCAGGTTGAGCCGGGACGTTCTCGTATCCGTGAATCGCGATGCCGCCACTGATGTAGTTCGGATAATAAACTCCGGGAAAAAGCTCGTCCCTCCCCAGGGTCTTGTCATAAATAACAAAACGGCCGCGCGGCGTGTAAGCAATGCTCTCCTGCCCGTCGTAAAAGAACGGTTTATCGGTGCCCGTTGAAACCGGCAGCACGCGGACGCCGCCCTTGCCGTCGATGAGCAGTAACACCTGGCGATCGACATCAACCTCGACGTGCTCGTAATCACCATCGCGCGGAGTAGGACGTGAAGCGCTTCGAATCGCGTTAAGCTCGTTGGTCGTGAGCTGGGCCGTGATGGGCCGCCGTTCCCATTTCTGAAACGCCACTAACGCGAACCGTGTTGCCGGATCAAACACTCCATCGACTCGCCCGGTCCAATAGCCCAGTTCGGCAAGTAACCGCTCGGCTTCTCGTGTGTGAGCTCGTGTCAACGGGCCAGTCCGCTTCTCACCTTCGACAGTTGCCGGCAGCCCAATCAGCAGCAAACAAATTGTGATAAGCACTTTCGTCATTAGTCGGTATCAACCCAACAATTCGAGCAGCTTATCATAATCGACCGGCTTCACGAGGTGTCCGTTGAAGCCAGCCTCCTCCGACTTGCGTCGATCATCTTCCTGACCCCAGCCCGTCAACGCGATGACCATGATGTCTTTGCCCCAGGGCTGCTCGCGGACACGCCGGCAGACTTCATGTCCGTCCAGTCTCGGCAGGCCAATGTCCAGCAATACCACCTCCGGACGATGCCTTTCAATCGCTTCGAATGCCTCGACGCCGTCGTGGGCCATGTACGTCTTGTTTCCCGTGATCTCGAGTAGCAACGCGAGTGAATCAGCCGAGTCTTTATTGTCGTCGACGATCAGGATTCGGCGCTTTGAGGACGAGTCGGTCGGTGCCTCACTGGCCGCCGGCGAAATTCCCGCAGGCGTGCAGAGAATCGGCAGGCAAACGATGAATGCACTGCCTTGTCCTTCGCCGTCGCTCTTAGCTTCAATCGATCCGTCGTGCATCTCCGCCAGGCGCTTTACGAGCGTTAGTCCGATGCCAAGCCCGTCCTGCGATCGCTCCGCGGTCCGATCGACCTGCATAAACATATCGAAAATGCTTTCTAACTTATCGGGCGGTATGCCGGCGCCGTCATCCTTCACCGTCACAACGACCTCGTCATCAGTTCGCTCTGCGCTAAGCGTGATCTTTCCGTTCGGCCGAGTGTATTTGCAACTATTATTCAGCAGGTTGCCAAACAGTTGGGCCAACCGCGCCCGATCGGCGTTCAGATAAATCGGCTCCGCTGGTAGATCGATGATGAGGTTGTGACCTGCCGCGTCGATTAACGGCCGCGCGACTTCTACAGCCTGTTGAATCACCGATGACAACTCGACCTCACTGCGTCGCAACTCGAGTCGATCGTGCGTGATGCGATTCAAATCCAGCAGGTCGTCGACCAACCGAACCATCTGGTCCAACTGCCGTTCGATGGTATCGTGGGCGCGTTTAAGAGTCTCGCCGTCGCCATCCGCGCGTTTCACGACTTCGAGCATGTTGCTCATCGGCGCCAACGGGTTTCTGAGTTCGTGCGCAAGCGTGGCGAGAAACTCGTTCTTGCGTCGATCGTTTTCCGACAAGTCCGCTGCCAACCTTCGCAGATTGTCTTCGAGGCGTTTTCGATCCGTGACGTCGCGCACGATTTTGGAAGCACCAATCACTTTCCCTGAGTCGTCCTTGATTGGTGAGATGGTTAGCGAAACAAGAATGGGTTGACCATCACGGCGGATGCGCTCGGTTTCGTACTGCTCGATCCTCTTTCCTGCTTTTAAGTTGGCAATGATCTGCTCTTCCTCGTTGAGACGATCAGCTGGGATCACGAGCGAAATGTGCTGGCCGACCGCCTGTTCAGCGGTGTGACCGAAGAGGCGTTCGGCGGCAGCGTTCCAACTCTGAATGATTCCGTCGAGCGACTTGCCGATGATCGCATCGTTGGATGATTCGACAATTGACGCGAGCAGTCGAGCTGTGTGTAGTTGATTTGCTTTTTCAAGTTCGATCAGACGTTGGACCGTAACGTCGCGAAAGATCAGCACGCATCCCGAGACGTGACCTTGTTCGTCACGAATGGGCGCGGCACTGTCGTCGATGGGACATTCGCTACCGTCTTTCTTAATGAGTACGGTGTGGTTTGCGAGGCCGACGACGACTCCCTGGCGCAAGGCTCTCGTGGCAGGGTTCTCAACTGGTTGTCGCGTAACTTCGTTGACTATTCGAAACACGCTTTCGAGCGGTTGGCCCAGTGCATCCTCGTGTGACCAGCCCGTCAACGACTCGGCGACTCCGTTGATGTACGTAACACATCCGGCGGTGTCGGTCGTGATAACCGCCTCGCCAATGCTTCGCAGTGTCACTCTAAACACTTCGCGACTTTCAGTGACTCGCGTTTGAGCGACGCGCGCCATCTCACCGAAGAGGATGATGATAGAACAAGTGAAGAGATACGCGACGAACCCGATTTGATTCGCAACGCTACCAAGATCGAAATGGTATCGCGGTTGGATGAAGAGATAATGACAAACAGTATAGCCAGCGAGTGTCACCGGAATTGCGAGCCGGTACCCGCCAAGCCAAACCGACGCTGCGACTGCGCCGAACAGAGTGACGAGCGGCAACGAATCGCCCATCAACGGCTCGAGCGCCCAACGAATTAGCACCGCCAATACGAGTGCTGCAAAACCAAGTGCGTATGCTCGAAACGAATTGCGCAACGTTACTTCCTGGTAATCACCTTTAAAGGCCCTGAGCGTTCAAAGTATTACACCCTTCCGAGTCGTCACAAAACCCTCGGAGATTCTATTCAATTACCATTCGAACGGGATTGTGGGCGTCGCACCTTCGACCGTGACGCCACCGCGATCGCCCGGTGTAATCGAACCGAACCGTTCTGCGTAAATCTCAGGCAGGGGACGCGCGTTGGGAGGCGCTATCCAGAGTCGCAGCAAGTGGCGTTTGCGTCCGGGTTCAGGGTAGTCCTCGAAGGCGGTTCGATCGTGCAGGATGGTGTGGTTGTGAACGAGTTGAATATCGCCGGGTTCGAACTCCATGGTGAAGTTTAGTTTTGGATCATTGGCGAGTTGGTCCAGGAGATCGAGTGCCTCGATCTGTTGCGCCGTTAGCGGCGGAACACCGGGAAAGCGTCTCGCCGACTCGATGTACTGCCGCTGGTAACTCGCAGAGACTAAGCCGGCATGGTAGTTGAAGACTGGAATGGTGAAGTACGGTTTGCTTCCCTCGGGGACCTCGCCGCGTCGATCCGTTTCAATCGGCTCCATCAAGACTCTGAGTAGATCTGGCCTCTGCCGCCTTATCTCATTAAAGATCGTCGTCGACGATACCAGACTCGACAATCCGCCCTGTTTGGCCTTTTGCAAACAAAGCAGCGCTACGACATCACAAGAATCAGTATGATATGTCTGCCGCTCGCGCGTCTGGTAGATGCGTGTATTCGGATCGTTGCTCGACCTTCCGAGGTCCCTCACATGTCCGAGCAAATGTCCCTGGGCATTCTGCATCCGCAGGTTACCGAGGTGCACTCCAATCGCGAGAAACGCAATCGCAGCCTGCCTTCTGGTCCACCTTTCCACCGGCAACGACCTAATCACCCCAACCCCCCGCCCATTCAACACCTCATCGAGCAACGCCCGCAGCCGCGGCGCGAGCCTTGGAAGCGGAACACCCGCAACGTTAATCGACTCGGCATCTACGCGTGATCCGTCGTCAATACGCGATTCTAGATGATGAACTGCCCGCTCGAGCTCCTCAATCTCCTCCTCGCCGAAGTGCTCAGTCCAATCCTCGTGCACCGCCATCTCTGCCCCATACCACGCCGAGCGATCGCGTACCTCCGCCGGCAGTAGGCGATCACTTAGTACCTCTTGAATGCGAGAAGTCATGCTTGCTGTGCGGCGGATCGTAACGTCGACGTCTATAGCTGAGTTAAGCCTATCGAACTTAGATAATCAAATGTCGTATCGTAAAAGTTTGGATGACGCGTTGGATCTGTGATATCGCCCTGCGGCACAACGATCACCATGCCTTGCCGCGCGCGTGTAAGTAGAACCCTGTAGGCATTCTTTAGATAGATCTGACGGTGCGGCAAATTTATGCGCAACCAACGCGAACCATGAAATTTCCAATGTTGCCACCCATTCTGTGAGTGTCGGAAATCAGCGTCCCAGGTTACGCATGCCCAGTCCAACTCCAAACCTTGGACCGCGAATTCGGTTGCGACATCCTCCAAATAATAGGACGAGCGAACGTCATACTTATCACTTAAGAACCAATCGACCGGGTTCACCGGGGTTTTCACATCAATAGCGTGAGGCTTCAGCCGTTCGGCTTGAGATGAGACAACGATTCCATAACGCTCGGTGCCACGTGCTTGACTTTTAAGCCATTCTTTCGCTGTGGACAATTCGCGAGTAATTACAATTGGGTATTTGTCGTTTAGCTCAGAAAGCGTCTGTCGTGCGGCATCCATATCGAGGTCGAGAATTTGTTTTACTAATTGCGAGACGTTCTCTGCGCGAAAAGAGCGCATAGAGACCGCGAGATGTAAACTGTTATTGATGGTAACGTTAGGATGCGTGCTCAGATTCTCCAACACTTTGCCGGCACCATATTCTGTGTCGGCTAAACGCGAGGAAATATAAATGCGCCAATTTGGATACGAGCGATTAAGTGCCTCGATCCATTCGCTAATTCCAGCTTCACCAGTATTTATCTCCTGCCCTCCGCCAATCAGACAAACAATCACGGCCCAATCCGGATGACGATCGAGACATGAGATCAAGAACTCAGGTTCAGAAATATGGAAGTTGGGGACATTCTTTTTCCGGAGCATGAAACTGGAGGTTTGTTGCAGATTCCAAGCTCGCTGGGCTTCGTCGAAAAGTGCTACGTGCTCAATAGGCGGTCGCGTCTGATCCAATAAACATTCATCGCGAAAATGATGCACATTCTGAATAAATGAACGAACACGACTGCGTGCTTCACCCTTCCTCACAGTGATGCCCTGTGCCTTCTCGGTTTCGATGTGGTCGCGAGCAAGCGCCTCGCGCAGAATCGCAACCAATGGCCCATTCCCAGATAGAAAAACACTGTACAGACCATCGTTTTTGTTCTGATGTTTAGTAGCCGTGTTCAGGCCCACTAATGTCTTGCCTGCTCCTGGAACACCGGTAACAAAGCAGACAGATTTAAAATTTCCATCCCGAGATCTTCGGATTATGTTGTCGATACAATCTGAAGTGAGACCTATATCAGGCTTGTCCGCTTCATGTCGCGTGATATCGTCAACGGAGTGACCTTTGTAGAGGGCGAGCGCAGCTTCAATAATCGTCGGAGTTGGGCAGTATCGACCACGTTCCCATCTGTCGATGTCAATGGTCGGTTCATTAGCAGCAAATTGAAGTACGTCATCTAAAACCTGATTCAGCAAAGGAACCGTGCTACTAATCGGTGCTAGCAGTTTGTCGTTCTTGGGAGTAGTGCACACGATGGGCCTGATGTGACGCGACGCTGTGGCGACTAGTATCGGTGCTAAAACACAGTCATAACTCGACTCGTGAAAGTTCTTGAGATCGAGGCAATAGTCAGTCACTTGGTCAAGTGCTGAAACGTGAAGTGCGATTCACCAACCTTGAATTCCACGACAAAAACCAAAGGCCCGATCAGTAGGACAGTATCTATTCGTTTACCCATTCTTGGAATTGCGTACTCAAAATAGATTCGCCCCTGGCGATTTAAGAGGACAGATTTAAGAATACTGATTTGTTCCAGCCATGCGTTGAGTTGTGTTTGCTCAAGCGTTCGAGCGTGAGCGCGCGTGAGCTCGCCGATTATTTCGTTTGAGTTTTTCTGAACAAAATCAGTGATTGAGGATGAATAGTATGCTCGACGCATATGGTGTTCCGCACAAACGTGGGGGTCTTAGAGCAGATTCATGCTAACGGCTTACCAGGGGACTGATCCAGCTAATTCCACAAAACCCGCCTAACTTTTTGCTCGTAACATGTCTCTATACCTAGGAGCGGCAACGTGGAGAGTCGATGACGTCTGAATCGCCTGATGAAGTGCTCGTGCTGGGGGCGATTCTCGGGAATTTGGAGGCGTTTGAGCAGCTTGTCCTACGGTATCGACCCGCCGTGGTGAGGTTGGCGCGGACGGTTGTAGGTGCTGACGATGCGGAGGACGTCGCGCAGGATGCGCTACTGCTCGCGTTCAAGGCTCTACCGACGATCGAGGAGCCGAGCAGGTTTGCCGCCTGGCTATCGGCGATAACTCGGCACCGGGCGTTGCGCTTTACTCAGAGTGAAGACAAGCACGTCCGGAAACGAGTCGCGTTGGATGAGGCGCTGCTTGAGCAAATCGAGTCGCTGGCGAAGCCGGCGGTGATTCGACAGAGCGTGGAAGATAACGAACGCGACGCGCTGATGAATAGCGCGATCGATAGTCTCGCGCAGGATTACGCGATGCCGTTACGGTTGCATTACTTCGATGACATGCCGCTAAAACGTATCGCTGCGTTCATGGGACTGCCATTGTCGACGATCAAATGGCGGATTCATCACGGCAAGAAGCTGTTGCGGACTCAATTGGAAAACCCGGAGTAAACGCGAATCAAAGGAACATGGAATAACACGAATCCAAAGAATGGATTAACAGAAGTGCAAGGAGATCCAGATGGAACAAGAAACAGTGAAACTGCTCAACGTGCTGCGACGAATCGCACGTGCCGCAGGATACGCGGCCTGGACCAAGCCAGGGCCGGAGGCGAATCAGTTTTGCGTTGGACAATACAATCGCGTTCTCGCGAGACTCGCCGAACTCGAACCTTCAGTCAAACCATTGTTCACGCCACTCGCCGAGACTTCCTCCGCTGAAGTAATTCGTATCGCTTCGCGCGAGTTGCTTGCTTACTTTGAAGCTGACGAACCGGAAGCTGTTCGTGGTTTTGGCCGCGCGTATTACATCGGTTGTCGCCCACGTAAGCCGCGCATCAAATGCGTGCCCATCACGATGAAATGGTGACCTGCGATTCAAGGAGTCTATATGGAACGAGAGCAAGAGTTAGTTAAGTTAATTAACGTCCTGCGCCGCACAGGGCGCATGGCGTTGCAATCAGAATGGACCGGCGGAAAAGAGGACGCGGCCGCGTTTTGCACTGACCAGTACAATCGCGTGCTGGCACGTTTGAGAGAATTGGACCCTAACGTCAGCGTGGTTTTCGAACCGCTGCCCGCCGGCAGTTCGCTAACGGTAGTAGCGATGGCGGCGCGTCAACTCTCCGCTTACTACGAAGACGAACTTGGACCAGCCAAGGGATTTCGCCCAGGGCGGTTCGATTTCGTTTTCGATCCACAGAAGCAGAAGTTCAAGGATTTTTGGGAGAAGTCGGCGCGCGAGTTTGAAGACATGGGCGAGTTCATTCGCGAAAGTATCGACGAATGGTTACGCCACAAGAAAGAAGCAGGTCGCGAGCGGAAAGGCGCCTCAAAAGAAACCAACCAACCGCCGAAGACCGGCACTCCTTAATCAGAAATTGCACGGACTCTTCAACGCGGGCTTTTTCGCCGGAACAGTATCCTGGAAGTTAATCTTCCTGCGTCGCATGTTAGCGACTGCCGCCTCAACCTGTTCCGGCGACAGAGCGACTCCCGCCCGGTGAAACACCCAGTCAATGTCTTCGTGGTAGGAACGCTGCTCGGTTGATTTGATCATGCCATCGCGGATGAACCAGAGATTGAAGTTGATCGACATCGTGTCTTCCGGATAGTACTCGCCACCGTGCTCCGCAAATAGCTTCCCGTCCACGAAATACGTCACTTTCTTATTCACCACCTGCTTCACGAGCGTATGCCAACCAGCCTGACTTCCGTTCGTCGTTTTGAACACGTTGTCTTTCTTCCAGTTCGGTTCGGGGCTGAACGTTTCCCACGTCGTTGCATAAAGCGTTGGACCATCAATGCCCCAACCACCGTTTGGCAGGTACTCGAAATCGAGCTCGCTGTAGTCGAGGTCCATTGGCGCCTTTAACGGACTGATGCTGTAGAAGCTCTGAACAAGCTGGTCGCCGCGCGGGCCCGAAATCGGATCGTCAGTGAATCGAACACGAGCGGCATACGTGCCTTCAAGATACTTGCGCTGATGACAAAACTGCGTCTGCCTCGTATTTGGACCAGTACCGTCCGTTGATGAGGTCATGCGAACGAAGCGGTTATCCGGCTGCGATGCATCTTTATGAAGCGATATTCCATCCTCGGACCACGTAGCACCAGGAACACCGGGCCAGCCCGGTTCAGTGCGAAGGATCCAGCCAGTCTTTTTCATCGACTGATTGTTCAGGTAACTGAAATCATCGAAAAGTATGGCGTCTTTTGCTACGGCATGCGACTTCGGAGCGGAACTAACAGTCGCCGCGACAATCATCAGCACAACGCAAAACGCAAGCACAGAAAATATTCTTAATCTGTTCATCGCTGGGCCATTCCTCTCGTTTTGGATAGTTCGCATCGTCCACGGTAGCATGTCTACAGGGTTCGCGGGAATTAGCCAGCTGAGGACAACATGAGCGAAGAGAACGCGCCACGTCGTGACAACACGTCTACCGGTCGAACAGCCTTCCTGTTCGATCTGGACGGCACGCTCGTCGACAGCGTTTACCAGCACGTGCTTGCATGGCGAGAGGCGCTCGAATCCGGCGGAATTCACCTCGCAGTCTGGCGTATTCATCGCCAGATCGGCATGAGTGGCGGCTTGTTCATCAACGCGCTGCTCCGAGAAACGGGTCACACCGTTTCGGCAGAAGAAGCAGAGCGGCTACAACAGGTGCACACCGAAGCTTTCGGTCGCTATGCTTCGCAGGTCCGACCATTGCCCGGCGCGGAAGATCTCCTGGCGTATCTCACAAACTCCGGCGTTCCATGGGCCATTGCAACCAGCGGTCGAATGGAAAGCGCAAAGCTATCACTCAAGCTGCTCGGCTTGAACGAGGACGTTCCGGTGATCACGCGCGACCTCGTACGGCATGCCAAACCGGATCCGGATCTTTTCCTGGCCGCGGCGGAAAAGCTCGGCGTGGAGATTAGCGATTCGGTCGTTGTTGGCGACAGCATTTGGGACCTGCTCGCCGCGCGACGTGCACGGGCGCTGGGTGTCGGATTGCTGTCCGGCGGTTATGGCCGAGAGGAATTGGAGCGAGCCGGCGCTTATCGAGTCTATAACGATCCGGCCGATCTGTTACGCCACCTCGACGAGGTCGGCGTGCGAAGTGCTGAGTAATAAACACCGCCTCACTTTCACCACAACACCGGAAGCCTTGCCATCTTAGGCATCATGCGGTAGCATGCCTAAAACATTTAGGCATGGCACGAACACGATGACAAATCCGAAAGCCGACCTGCTGCAAGGCACACTCGACATGCTGATTCTGAAAGCGCTGTCCCTGGGGCCGTTGCATGGCTACGGCATCATTCAGCGCATCCGGAGAATGTCTGACGAAATGCTTACAGTCGAGCAGGGAGCGCTCTACCCCGCGCTTTATCGCATTGAATTGAAGGGCTGGGTGAGTGCCAAGTGGGGTGAAAACGAAACCGGCCGCAAAGCCAAGTTCTACAAGCTTACAAGAGCCGGCCAGAAGCAACTTCGTGTCGAGGAAGAAAGTTGGGACCGGCTGGCGCTCGTTGTTGCAAAGATGCGCGCGGCAACTTAACAGGGAAACAAGCAATGAAGTGGTTCAATGTTTTAGCGGCGCGGTTGCGCGCTCTCGTGCGACGCGATGAAGTCTTAAACGACATCGACGAGGAAATGCGGGCGCATATCGAGATGGAAACCGAAGCAAATCGCGCTCTGGGGATGACACCAGAGGAAGCGCGCGTTTCAGCGGCGAAGAGTTTTGGAAATGTCGGCAGCATCCGCGACCTCGCGTACGAGGTCAAAGGCGGCGGTTTTATGGAGACATTCTGGCAGGACCTGCGTTACAGCGCACGCATGCTTATCAAGCATCCGGGCTTCGCGCTAATCGCAGTGTTCACAATCACCTTGGGGATCGGCGCGAATACCGCGATCTTCAGCGTCGTAAATGCTGTTCTGCTGCGTCCATTTCCTTATCAGCAACCAGAACAATTGGTGATGGTGGGAGAGCGTACAGGAGGAGGAGGAAGAAATTCTGTCTCGTATCCCAACTTCGTCGATTGGCAGCATCAAAACAACGTCTTCGATGCCGTATCGGTGGTGCGGCCCAACGAGAACTACAACTTAACCGGCGCGGGCGAGCCGGAACGCCTGCAAGGCCGACTCGTTTCCGCGGGATTCTTCACGTTACTCGGAATCAAGCCATTGCTTGGCCGTGATTTTCTTCCGGAAGACGATCGTGCCGGCGCCACTCCTTCAGTGATGCTTAGTCACGCATTTTGGAGTCGCAAGTTTGGCAATGACGCTGGTGTCGTCGGCAAACAGATCACTCTCAACAATCAAGCATACACGGTAGTCGGCGTCGCGCCAGCAGACTTTCAATTCGGAACGGACGCCGATGTTTCTGTCCCGATCGGTCTTTCAGCACAGCGTTTCAGCGCACGTGGCTCCGATCCAGGCGTCGGCGTTGTCGCGCGTTTGAAACCGAATTTTTCGCTGCAACAAGCGGAAACGGAAACAAACCTAATCTATGCGCGGCTTGAGCAACAGTATCCCGAAAGCAACACCGGGCGTCGCGCGACCGTAACGCCACTTCACGAATTTTTCACCGGCAACGTGCGACAGCCTCTGTTGATTCTGTTGGGTT
This sequence comes from uncultured Acidobacteriota bacterium, assembly GCA_963789185.1. Classification (GTDB taxonomy): domain Bacteria; phylum Acidobacteriota; class Blastocatellia; order Pyrinomonadales; family Pyrinomonadaceae; genus PSRF01. The sequence goes on along the minus strand of CAWBJU010000032.1, from coordinate 120,981 downwards.
CGGTCGGGCTAGTGTTACTCATAGCGTGTGCCAACGTCGCTAACCTGCTGCTCGTTCGAGCGTCGACTCGGAGACGAGAAATGTCGGTGCGCGTGGCGCTGGGGGCGAGCCGCGGGCGCGTCATTCGTCAGTTACTGACGGAAAGCCTGATGCTGGCGACGATTGGTGCAGTGTTAGGAACACTCCTCGCGCTTTGGGGGATGAAATTTATCGCTCACCAGCTACCCGATGGAATTCCGCGTCTCGATGAAGCTAACGTGGATCTGCGAGTGTTACTTTTTACTGTCGGAGTATCTCTCGTCACCGGCTTGTTGTTCGGGTTAGCGCCCGCGTTACAAGCATCACGTCTCAACCTAACCGACGCACTGAAGGAAGGCGATCGCGGTTCTTCGGGAGGCAGGCAGCGCGTGCGCAGCGTTTTGGTAGTTGGTGAGGTCGCGCTGACGCTTACGCTGTTGGTCGGAGCTGGTCTGCTTATTCAAAGCTTCCGTCGAGTGTTACAAGTGGACCCAGGTTTCGAGCCGCAGAACCTCCTCACGATGCAAGTCTCGGTAAGTAATCCGGACGGTCATCAGGTGGTGGGCTTCTTCAACCAGTTGCAGGAGAATGTCCGAAGATTGCCGGGCGTCAAAGCCGTCGCGATCTCCAATGGTCTTCCAATGGCTGAAGTTAACCGCCCAGTATTCTTTATCGAAGGTCGACCGCGACCAGAGAAAGGCAAGGAACCCGGCGGCATTCGTTACACGGTGAGCCCCGATTACTTTCAGACCATGGGTATCGAGCTGGTCAAAGGCCGTACCTTTACAACCCATGACACGCCAACAACTCCGTTGACTATCGTCATTGACGAAGCGCTTGCGCAACACTTTGGAACTGAAGACCCGATCGGCAAGCGTCTGTCTCAATCATCGTCCGGCACACCGAGTTACGAGATCATCGGCGTAGTCCGTCACGTTGAACAGGACAACCTCGACGGGTCTGCGATTCGAACTCCGCAGTTCTACCTCAGTTTCAACCAGATGCCTGCCGAGCGATGGCCGGGATCTGTTCGTCGCATCAACCTGCTAACGCGAACCGACGTCGAGCCGGCGAGTCTTGCGGCGACAGTTCGCCAACAGATTGCACGTTTAAATAAGGACCAGGCGGTATTTAACGTGAGGACGATGGATCAGATCGTATCGCAATCACTCGCCTCTCGACGTTTCTCCATGTTGCTGCTAAGCGCGTTCGCGATTGTGGCGTTAGCGCTCGCAAGTATCGGCATCTACGGGATGCTTTCGTACGCGGTCGCTCAACGCACGCGAGAGATCGGACTGCGCATGACACTCGGCGCCCAGGCCGGCACCGTGCTCAGATTGGTGATAGGACAAGGAATGAAACTGGCGCTCGCGGGCGTCGCGTTAGGTTGGGTTGCGTCGCTGGCGCTTACGCGAACGATGAAGAACTTACTGTTTGGTGTCAGCGCGACCGATCCGACAACCTTTGTTGGGATCGCGTTGTTACTTAGCTTAGTCGCACTACTGGCATGTTGGATCCCCGCGCGACGCGCGACGAAGGTGGATCCGATCATCGCGCTGAGGTACGAGTAAGCGGTCACCAATGCCACACATGATTGTAGTCGTCTAACAAGAGCGCGACGTCGTTGCGCCGGATCAGTTTTACTCCCGACACGCAGTGGGACGGATCCAATCCGCGCTCCTCGAGATCGTCACGGACCGCAAAAACCGATACGCCCTTTTCGATTAAGCGTTTGATATCTTCGTTGGGCCGCGCCGGATGTTCCACTCCGATCGTGCCAATCTTTACCCGCGGGCACTCCTGCGGCACCAGATAGTTCACCGCGTTGGCCCGAAGCATGATGCCCAGATCGGCGCCAGCATTCTTCAACGCGCCGCTCAGCCACAGGATCGTGTCGTCCTGCTCTTCCAACGTGGCACGATAAGCTGTTTCGACGATGTTCAAAATCCTCATGGGAAACTCCTCGCTCACTTGGTTGGGATTACCAGTGTGTTGGTCGACTCACTTGCCATCTTGAAGAAGTCCGCGGGGCTGCCACGCTTAACGCCGTCAACGACGTTTGTCGCACCGCGTTCGTCAACGCAGAGTCCGCAATTCACCCACGTCAGTAGCGGTCTGTCGTGGCCCATCGCGAGCAGGGAACTGATGAACGCTTTCGTCGTCGGATGTTCCTCTTCCTCAACGCTCGTTCCTTTTACTGGATTCGCATGGGGCGTCTGGTCCTTCAACGGCAAACAGACGGCGCCCTCGTAGGCGAACACATTCACGTCGATACCCTTTTCAAGAGCGGCCGTGATGATTCGCAGCGCAGTCGTCGAGTTTGCCGACTCGTACGGCGGATCCATCAGTGCCAGTGTTAAGCGTCGCTCGTTCATGATTCACACTCCTCGCATAAGGGCCGAGCCCGAACCAAGGGCGAAGCCCGGTTTAAAAGCGCATCCGAACGGCAGGGCTTAGCCCAGCCGCACATCCGGCGGCAAAGCCGAAACGAAGAGGCACATGACTAGTGCCACAGTGCTTTCGTGTTCTCCTGGACGATGGCGTCAACCAGCGCCTCGATTCCTGTTTCCCGAATGCCGGGTGCGAGTTCGTCGGTCTTGATACCGCGTTCGCGCAGGGATAGATCGTCCGCAAGCACCGTAACGCCGGCGTCCGCCAAACGATCCAACCGCCGAGCGCTCGTGCGGGCGGCGAAAACGCCGTTCTGCACCAGAAAAACCGTGACTTCGTGGCCGCGCTCCTTTACCTCGACGGCTGTTTCTTCGATAAACCGTGTGTCCCGCGATTCAAATGGGTCACGGGATTCGATAAAGACGTACCTGCTCATGTGCCAGTCTCCTCTCCGGTGCACGTTCTCAACCTCTAAGCGAGATCGAGGGGAAAAATGGCTCATTGCCGCGTTTATATTTCTTAGGGACCAGAACGGCCTGAGATAGAATCGCTTGCGCGTATTTGATAGGAAGATGACTGACCCCCCAACCCATCAAGTCACAGAGTTGCTCCTCGCCTGGAGCAATGGCGACCAGTCGGCGTTCGACAAACTCATGCCGCTGATCGACGAAGAGCTGCGCCGTCTCGCGCATCGCTACATGAGCCGCGAACGTGCGGGTCACACGCTTCAGACCACGGCGCTCATAAACGAGGCCTTTCTTCACCTCGTCAACCGGAAAAACCTGCAATGGCAGAACCGCGCGCACTTCTTTGGACTGGCGGCGCAGGTGATGCGCACGATTCTGGTGGACCACGCTCGCAGTCATGCCTCGGTTAAACGGGGTGGCGGCACTCGCAATCTGGAACTCGACGAAGCACTCGTCGTGTCACAGCAGAAGGCAGCAGAGGTTGTTGCTTTGGACGAAGCACTGAAACAACTCGCGCTTATCGATCCTCGGCAGAGCCGGATTGTGGAGCTGCGATTCTTTGGTGGTCTAACTGTCGAGGAGGCTGCGGAAGTACTGCACGTGTCTCCCGTTACGATCAAACGAGAGTGGAGCACGGCGAAAGCCTGGCTTTACCATGAGTTGGCAAAATGACTCCCGAACGCTGGCAGCAGATCAAGTCGTTACTTGAATCGGCTATCGAACGCGATCCACCTACGCGTGAAGCCTTTCTAGACGAAGCGTGCGCCGGCGATCCTGAGTTGCGGCGCGAAGTAGAAGTCCTGCTTGATTCACATGCGCGCGCCGGCGAGTTTATCGAGTCACCCGCCTATGCCGTTATGGCTGACTCGCTCGCAGCAAGCGACATCGTTCCGGGCTCGGCGATCGGTCCTTACCAGATCATCAACCGGCTCGCCTCCGGCGGAATGGGCGATATTTACCTCGCCGAAGACTCGCGACTCGGACGGAAAGTCGTACTCAAGGCGCTGCCGGCGGTTTTCACTAAAGATCCGGAAAGAGTTCGTCGTTTTCAGCTCGAGGCCCGAGCGGCTTCGGCGTTGAATCACCCAAATATCATCACCGTTTACGAGATTGGGCAGGCTGATCACTTGCATTACATCGTCGTCGAGTTTATCGACGGTGAAACGTTGCGCCAGCGTCTCGCGAATGGACCACTGGGGATTAACGAAGCGCTCGACATTGCGATCAGTGTTGCAACGGCACTGCTGGCAGCGCATGAAGCCGGCATCGTGCACCGCGACATCAAACCGGAAAACATCATGGTCCGCGCTGATGGCGTAGTGAAAGTGCTCGACTTCGGCCTGGCCAAGTTAACGGAGACAATGGCGACTGTTTCCGACGCCGCGACGCTGTTTCAGACGCAGCAGGGAATGATCATCGGCACGGCGCCATACATGTCGCCGGAACAAGCCCGCGCGCTGGTTGTCGATACGCGCACGGATATCTGGAGTCTGGGCGCCGTTCTTTACGAAATGGTGGGAGGAAGCGCGCCGTTTGATGGACCAACGTCGTCCGATGTCATCGTGGCGATTTTGAGTCGCGAGCCTGTTCCCCTCGTGCGTCATCGGCCAGCAGTGCCAACCGAACTCGAATGGATCATCAAAAAGGCTCTGCGCAAAGACCGCGACGAACGATATCAAACAATCAGAGAGTTTCTCGCGGACCTCAAGAACCTGCACCAACGTCTCGAGCCGCCGCCAACAGCGAAGCGATCCCTACGCGTGGGAAGCGTAATGCTAATTGTAGTAGCGATGCTCGGCTTGTTCACTCTCGGATATTTTCTTATCAACTCGCTTACTCGAACGGAGACAGCCAGCAATCCACGAGCAATCAACTTCGAACAAATCACACAGAAGTCCGGTCCGGAGTTTTTTCCGTCGCTATCCCCTGACGGCAAATCGATCGCCTACGCCGGGCGCGAGTCAGGTAACTGGGACATCTATTTCCAAACCATTGGTAGCACCAACTCGACAAACCTCACGAAAGATTCGTTGAAAGACGATTCTCAACCGGCGTTCTCGCCAACGGGCGATCGCATTGCGTTTCGTTCAGAACGCGATGGAGGTGGCATCTACGTGATGAGCGCCAATGGCGGATCGCCGACTCGAGTTTCCGACTTTGGTTACAGCCCCTCTTGGTCGCTCGACGGTGGAACGATCGTCATCGGAACTGAGAAGATTCCCCAACCCTCAACCCGCCCGACCCGCAGTGAGCTGTGGAAGATCGATCTGGAAACCAACCATCGACAACGAATCTCGGAGGGTGACGCGCTTCAGCCGGTGTTTTCCCCGCGCCAGAAGCGGATCGCATATTGGAGCCGCCCCGACAGGTACGGGCAGCGAGAACACATATGGACCATTCCGGCGAATGGCGGTACAGCAGTCGCGGTGACAGACGGTTCGTTCACCGATCTGAATCCGGTTTGGTCTCCCGACGGAAAGTATCTCTACTTCTCGAGCAATCGTGGCGGCAGTTCGAACATCTGGCGCATCGCGATTGATGAAAACACAGGCGCAACTTCAGGCGTTCCCGAAGCCGTGACCGCAATGGGCGCGACGACGTCTGTCCTGCATTTCAGCTTTTCACGCGACGGGCGCCTGGCGTATTCGGCGCAAACTGAAATGAGAAATCTCCGCAGCACATCGTTTAGTCCGGCTCAAAAAACAATTGGCAAGCCTGTTTCGATCACTGAAGGATCGATGCAATTGTGGTTTCCTGATCCGTCGCCGGACGGGGAATGGTTGGCAGCCAATTCGATGGGCCAGCAGCGACATATTTTTGTTATGCGAACGGACGGTACTGAACAACGTGATCTTACGCCGGGCGAGTACCGGTATATGTGGCCTCGCTGGTCGCCGGACGGTCAACGCATCGTTTTCAGTTCGCGACGAACAGGCGATTATGAACTTTGGATCGTGAACCGCGACGGCTCGGGGTTGCGACAACTGACACAAAGCTCGGGTGGACATTATTCGCCCTGGTCCGCTGACGGCAGCATGATTGCCTACTCGATCCACGCGCCCAAGAACGATGGCGTCGTAATTAGTCCAGACAAGGCGTGGAGCGATCAGAAGTTGCTTTATCTATCGCCGCTGAGCGATGCGAGTCTTTCTTTCGAGGGTTGGTCGTGGTCTTCGGACGGTAAAAAGTTGGCGGGGATCAAACATCTTCCGAACGGCGTGCATTCAGGCATCGGCATTTACGATCTGGAAACAAAGACTTACGACTGGTTGACGGATTTTGGTGATTGGCCCATCTGGCTCAACGACAATCGCCACGTGCTCTTTGTTAGTCAGGGCAATTTGCTGCTGTTTGATACGCAGACACGAAAGCACCGGCAATTGATGGTCGTGAGTGACCAGGACGTTGACATCGGCAGCCCGGCGATCTCACGCGACAATCGCACGATCTACTTCACGTATGTCGCCATAGAAGCTGATATTTGGCTGATGCAGACCGCTGCCAATTGAGTTTCACTTGAAAGGGTTGCGCTCCGGTGGTTCTTCGTGATCGTCGATGGTGCGCAGCAGTCCGCGGACTACGAGGTTCAACATCGGAATCCGATGACGAATCCAGACGCGCATCGGATCGGGACGCGCGCCGAGACGTGCTTTTGGTTCGAGAGCGGTGCGGCCGAGCGAGAGCTGCGTGCAGCCAAGCGAAATCGCGTGATCGATCACCGCTTGCAACAAGCGGAAATAGATCGGGATGTCGGCATTGGCTGCGCGATCGAATCCGATGTAGTAGCCCACGGCAGTCTCGCCATCTTTTACTGTCGTTACAAACCCGAGCAATGTCTCGCCTCGTTTTAAAACTGTGAAGCGCATGTCGTCGCCGAGTTCTCGCGCGAGTGTGGGCAGGAAGGCGACTGGTAGTGTCACCAGTCTCAGTCGCGCGTTTTTGTGAGTTTGAAGATACAGTGCGTGTAACTGCTCAGCTTGGATAGCGATCTCGTCGCTCTTTATTTCCGTGACGGTGCAACCGGCCGCTTCAACTTCTTTCTCGATCTGTTTTGCCTGTTTGCGATATTTCGACGTGAGACTGGCGAGATAGTCGTCATAACTCTTCCACTTGGGTGAGATCTCGAGAACCATGTTTGGTTCCGTTTCGAGTTCACGATACGAGAAACGGGAGAGTGCGTTTGCCGACGATGCGTACGCATCCGGAATGTCCTTGACCATCACAAACGCCGTGTCACCGAAGAGCTTGTCGACGCGACGCAGTCGGTAGATCGCTTCCGCGACTGCGGGCCAAAGCGGTTCGTGGTCCACGTTTGGAGCGAAAGAAATGCCATGCATGCCCCACGAAAGCAGGTTGCCGCAGACGAGCATCTTTTCTTCAAGCCGGTCGACCGGAAGTTCCCTCGCGGACTTACCGCGCAAACGCGCAACTGAAACGGTCACACTTTGCGCGGCGATAGCTGCGACCGGTTCTTTGTCGCGAAAGACGAGGGCATAACACTGTCGCAGATTCTCGGGACCGGCGTCTTCGAGTACGCGCAGGTAGCGACGTGAGAGAAATAGTGAATCGTGTGACGTCACTTTGTCCCAATGCGCTTTGTCGAAGAAGTCGATGCGGTCGGCAACTGCGAAAGCAAAGCCGCTCGGGCGGTGACGTTCGCGATGTTGATCTCGCAGGCTGCGTGCTTTCGTTACCAGTTTGTTGAGTGGCTTGATCGTTGGCATGAGGCGTTAATAATAAACTACGAGCCCGCGAGAGTGGTGTGAAAACTCTCGCGGGCTTCGTTCGTCCCCCGGCTCGTTCAATGTATTCACCCGAGAATTACGGGCGTTGGAAAATGCCTTCGAACCAGACAGCGTTTGGTACGGTCTCACCGTTGCATGGCGTGTGATTGCCTGCGATGTGATAACGGCCGTGACCTGTAGCGCCTGCATATTTTCCTGTTCCACCCGCGACTCTGAACCCGATTGCGTGCGAGTTCGTCACCGCGCAGTTAGTTGGATCGACCACCTGGAGGAAGGGGTCGCTTTCGATGTTGATCGTGGAGCCGTCCTGGAACGTGTCAGTGGCTTTCAGATCGAACACTTCGCCCGTTGCGGTGTTAGAGCATGCGGAAACGGTGTTTGTGAGTATTCCGCCTTCGTTATCGATCCCGGAACCGGCGAAAAACACTTCGACGAACTGCGGGAATGCTCCGCAGCGCGCGACGTTTGGACCAGCGCCGGTCGGACTAAAGGTGGCATAGCCTTTCCAGTGAGCGTTGACTTTATCGTTGGACATCGCGGCGGCATTGGAGCTCGTGCCGAGCGCGAGTCCGGCCAATGAGATCAGTCCAGCAAGAGTAATTAGGGTCAGTGTGAGTTTGATAGTTCGCATTTGCTTCCTTCTCCTTAGAGATAAGTATTACGTGCCAATCACTAAGGCGCAGGACGCGCGCAAAAACTATCATTCAGTTGTTTTTAAGGATTCTTACTGTGACTTTCCGAGGCGTTCTTCTTGTATTCGCTCGAGTTCGGCGATCGTTTCGAGATCTTTAGGGCGACCGGCGGCCCGCTTCACTTCGATCAGGCGCTGCAAGCCAAGGCAGCGGCACTCCATTCCGGCGATTTGGATCTTGATCGTGTCAGGAAGCAGTTGTTCATAACTTCCTCCTCCAACGATCTCGCCTAGCAAATCTAAAGCGCCTAGTGTGGTGGTCAGCGTGAAGTTGAGGCCTTTTTGAATCGTCTCAACACTCCACTCGAATGGTAATCCGGGTGGCGCGCCTCGAAGGTACGGTTGAACTGATCGCAGGGCGTTCACAATTGATTCAACGTTTTCGGAACTGCGGCTGTAAACGACGTCCAGATCAAGTGTCAGACGTGCTGAGCCGTGCGCAGTTGCGGCCGCACCACCGACAATGATGAATTCAACTTCGTTTTCTGAGAGCAGGCGTATGAGAGCGGTGAAATCCGTCACTCTTGTGACCGCGCCTCTCTTCCAGCGCGCTGAAGTTCCTCTGCGAACTGCTGTAGCTTCATGAGTTGCTGGAAACGCTGGTCCACGGTGAGGCGTAGGTTTTCGCGGATTAGGGTTACGTCGACGTCTTTCTTGTAAGCCTCGATCACCGCGTCGAGACCCTTACGAGGTTCGGCTGTGTGGTCCGGATGGTTCATCTCAATTGCCCGATTATTATAACGCAAGCCGGAGAGTAGCCGTTCGGGTTATCATCCTTGCAGCAATATGCGGTGCCCACGGTGTCAGAGTGAGAGGATTCAGCGCGACTATGATGACGCGGTGGCGGTGCTGCGTTTAATTGGGTTGCATAAGCTGCTGTGTAACAACTGTGGGTTGGTATTCAAGGGTTTCGATCCGCTCAGAACGGTCCAACGTGAGGCGGTGCAGGAGAAGGAGAAGGGAAGCAATCGACGGCGTGTGCCGCGATATAACACCCACTTACCGGCCGCGATCTCGCTAGTCGACGACAAAGTAGCAGTCGGAAAAGTTTCGTACTCTGAACCGTCGCGTGGTCACTGCGAATCGATCAGCAAGTTTGGCATGAGCCTGTCGTTGATCGGCACCCGGTTCACCGAAGGAGAACTTTCACGCGTTGGTCGTCTCCTCTTTGTACGCGTCGATCTGCCGGACGGACCGATTGAGGCGGTAGTGACGCTACTAAAGCACAATCGATCCGGCGACGGAGTAAAGAAGAAGTGGTCACTGGCCGTAAAAATTCATCAGATGTCTGACGACGACACCGAACGCCTCGAAAACTACCTCAAAACCCGCGCCGACACTCGTCCGGTAGTCATCTCCGAGTAATACCCAACCACCCCCGATTTCACAAATAACCGTAAATCACGCAAAATGCCGATATGGCCCGAATGCCCCTGATTCTTGTGCTTCTCCTGTCGCTGGCATCGTTGCAGTGCAACAGCGGCACGACCAATACAAACGCGCCTCGCAACGATGCGCCGGAAAACGCGGTCGTCCAGAATTTTGGCTATGAAATCGTCAATATCTGGGCGCACGACCCGAATGCGTTTACCCAGGGTCTGGTCTTCGTCGACGGCAAGATGCTCGAAAGCACCGGCCAGGTAGGGCACTCGAGTCTGCGCAGCGTCGAGATTGAAACCGGGAGAATACTGAAAAAACTCGACGTCCCGGAGCCATATTTCGCCGAAGGCATCGCCCTTCTGAACAACAAGATTTATCAGCTCACGTGGGATCACGAACTCGGTTTTATTTACGACGCCCAGAGCTTCGAGAAGCTCGGCGAGTTCAAGTATGACGGCGAAGGCTGGGGTCTCACGACCGACGGCCGCTCGCTGATACTGAGCGACGGTACAAATCGCATTCGTTTCATCGATCCAGACAGCTTTCAGGTCACAAAAACCATCGCAGTCATGGACGCAAAAGTGCCCGTCCGCCAGCTCAACGAGCTCGAATTCGTCAACGGAGAAATCTACGCCAACATCTGGCATGACGATCGAATCGCGGTCATCAATCCCCAGACCGGCCGCGTCACGGCGTGGATCGACTTGGCGGGGCTGCTGCAAAAGGGCGACGTGCAAGATCAGGAGGCGGTGTTGAATGGCATCGCTTACGACCAATCGACCGGGCGGCTGTTCGTGACAGGCAAGCTTTGGCCAAAATTGTTCGAGATAAAGATTAAACGGTAGATGAAGTTTCTGACCTACTTCCAGGCTTTTTCCTACGCCATGATCGCAGTGGCCATGCTGGCGCTCGTTCTGGCGGGAGGCTTGAGCTACGGCCTGGCGTTGGCGTTTCTGGTCGTCATGATCGTGAGCTGGAACCTGGAAGGAACGCGCTGGCAACTGCCCGAACGTTACGGTCTCGCAATCGTCCTGCTCTCGATACCGCTGTTTTACGTTGACTGGCAGTATCAAAAGTCGATCGGCGAACCGGCGGAGCGTCTCGGTGTCACGGCGCTCGCACATCTGATCGTTTTTCTGTCGGCAGTGAAGCTTGTCCAGGTTAAGAAAGATCGCGATTGGGTGTTTCTCTACCTGATTTCGTTCTTTGAAGTGTTACTGGCAGCTGGTCTGAGTTTCAGTCCGGTGTTTCTGGTCACGTTGACGCTCTACTTGTTGTGCGGTTTATGTGCAGTAACGGCGTTTGAGATTCAGAAAGCGCGACGTTCAATCGCGCACGCGGAGACACGTTTGCTCGTGCCGCCGGATTCGCGCGTGTTTCGCAAAGGTGGAAAACGGTCGTGGCGCAGCACGGAAGCCGCGCGGTTGCCGGTAGTCGCGGTTGCCTTGTTGGTTCTGATCTTTGCACTGGCGTTGCCGTTATTTCTGATCGCGCCGCGTTCCGGCGCCGCGGCGTTGACGCGCAGCGGCAGCGGCCTGACCAACTTTATCGGCTTTTCTGAAAGCGTAACGCTCGGACAGATCGGCACGTTGAAACAGGACGACGCGGTGGTGATGCGCGTGCGTGTTGACGATCCGGGGCCGCCACAGGGGCTTCGCTGGCGTGGGGTCGCACTCGACGAGTTCACCGGAAAAGCCTGGCGAAAATCGTCTGACGCTCGCCGCGCCGCACCGGCAAACGAGCGCGGTGGTTTCTTCGCAGTCGGCACTACCGAAGCGCTTCATCGTCTTACGTCGCAAACGTTCTTTTCTCGAGCCGCTGGAGTCGCCCGTGCTTTTTGGCGCGCCGCGCGTGGTTGCGATTCAAGGCGACCTGCCATTCGTTCGTGTTGACGCCGAAGGCGGACTTCAGTCGCGACGTCACGATTACGAGCGGCTGATGTATAAAGCGATTTCCGACACTGATGACCCGCCGGTTGAAGAGTTGCGCGCCGACATGCGTCCTTACGGGGACTTATTCGAACGTTATCTGCAATTGCCCGAAGGTTTGGACCGCCGCATCGTCTACCGCGCACAGTCGGTGCTACGAGACGCGCAGGCAAAGAATCGTTACGACGCGGCCAAAGCGATCGAGCTCGACTTGCAGAAGAACTTCGCTTACTCGCTCGAGATGAAAGCGAGCGGCCCGGATCCACTATCTGATTTTCTTTTTAACGTGCAATCGGGGCACTGTGAGTACTTCTCGACCGCAATGGCGGTGATGTTGCGGACACACGGAATCGCCGCGCGCGTCGTGAACGGTTTCCTGCCTGGCGAGTACAACGAGACGTCGGGCGCATACACAGTCCGACAAAGCGATGCTCACTCGTGGGTCGAGGTCTACTTTCCGTCGTCGCGGTCGTGGGTCACTTTCGATCCGACGCCTTCAATCGGACGCGCCGAACCGGTGCGCACTGGTCTGACTGCTCAACTGCACAAGTACGTCGAAGCGCTCGAGTTGCTCTGGTTTCAGTACGTGGTTGGCTACGACAAACAGGAGCAGCGATCCCTGGCGAGCTCGATTCACAATCAACTTTTCGATTACGGTCGGTTTGCTTCGAATCTGTTGGCCACGGTGCGTGGTTACATGACGGCGACGACGCTTTCTATTGCCGTAGTCGTGCTCGGCATCGTGTTAATGATTCTTACGTTCATCTTTGGCAAGAATTTCTGGCGGTTCCGTTGGCGTCGCGCCGCACTTATCGCAGGTAATGAGGAAACGTATTCGAGCGTCGAGTTCTACGAACGACTTGTGAACGCCATGGAACAGCGCGGCCTCTCGCGCGAGAAGCATCTCACGCCACTCGAATTCGCAAATACATTGGGACAGCGGCAGGCAATGATGATCACGCGGGCCTACAACCGCGTAAGGTTTGGGAAACAGCGACTCACCGCGACGGAGAAACGCGAGATCGAAAACGCCCTATCCGAACTGGAGCACACGGACACCACTCGTAAATGAAGAAAGTCGGTTTTGTAAGCCTGGGCTGCCCCAAGAACCTCGTCGACAGCGAGGTCATGATGGGCCAACTCAAACAAAATGGTTATGAGATCACTGCGGACGCGGCGCAGGCTGACACCGTCGTCGTGAACACGTGCGGTTTTATCGATTCCGCCAAACAGGAATCGATCGATGCGATTCTCGAAGCAGCGCGTTTGAAGACGGAAGGCCACGCGCAGCGGCTCATCGTCGCCGGCTGCCTCGTCGAGCGTTACCGCGACGAGTTGAAAGCCGAGATGCCGGAAGTCGATGCGTTCATAGGAACGAGCCAAATTAACGACATCCTTGCTGTTTGCGATCCGAAGACCAACACACGAACGCTTCCCGTTATCCCTCTTGGCAATCAGAGCGCAACTTATCTTTACGACGACTCAACACCGCGCGTGTTGGCGACTCCGTCGCACTACGCGTTCATCAAGATCGCCGAAGGCTGCGATCGTCCGTGCGCCTTCTGTTTCATCCCGCAGATGCGCGGCCATTTCCGCAGTCGCCGCTTTGGATCCCTCGTCGCCGAAGCGCATCAACTTGCGGAGGAAGGCGTTAAGGAACTGATTCTCGTGGCCCAGGATTCGTCGCGTTACGGCGAGGATCTTGGCAAACAGGACGCACTGGCCCGACTACTTCGCGAACTGTCACACACTGACGGCATCGAGTGGGTCCGGGTGATGTATACCTATCCAACGCACATCAGCGACGCGTTTCTCGACGTGCTTGCCGAGGAACCGAAAGCGGTGAAGTATTTAGACATGCCGCTCCAGCATGCGTCGCAAAACGTGTTGAAGCTAATGAAACGAGGCGGTAATCGTGCGAGTCTCGAGCGTTTAATTGAACGCGTGCGTCGTCGCGTTCCTGGAATCGCGGTCCGGACCACGTTCATCAGCGGTTTTCCGGGTGAGACTGAAGATGACTTCAAAGAGTTGCTGACTTTCGTCAAGAACGTCGAATTCGATCGCGTCGGCGTTTTTACCTATTCAGATGAAGAGGGAACACCGGCGTTCGAGTTGCCCAAGAAAGTTCCGAACCGGACTGCTTCACGACGACGTACGACGCTGATGAAAGAACAGGCGAAGATTTCACAGCGAAACAATAAGGGGCGCGTCGGCGAAGTTGTGCGCGTGCTTTTTGAAGGCGAGTCGAAAGAGAGCGAACTTTTGTGGCAGGGCAGAATGGAAACGCAGGCGCCCGACATCGACGGGTGTGTGCTGATCAACGATGTTCCCGATGGCGTGCTGCCCGCGCCAGGAGACTTTGTCCACGTCGAGATAACGGAAGCTCACGAGCATGATCTGATCGGAAGGATTCTCGGTTGACCTTGCCCGTCAAAGAATCAAGCGACGAACTCAACCCCACGGTTCTCGTGTCACCGGCAGATGTTCCGGCACCCGCCCCGACACGATCGCCACATTCACCACTTGACTACATCGCCCTGGCAATCGCGACGTTTGGCGTCGGTTACCTTCCATTGATCCCGGGAACATTCGGGTCGATGGTTGGCGTCGCAATCTTCTTGCTGCTGGGCGTGTGGCCATTGCAAGTGGTGTTCATTGGGACAATCGTCGTGCTTGGTACCTGGGCGGCATTCCGCACCGAACGGCTTCTCGGCATGAAAGACCCGGGAAAGGTGGTGGTTGACGAAGTCGCCGGGCAGATGATCTCGTTGTTGCCGCTTTCGTTCCTCGCCGATGGACCATGGTTCGTGTGGGTGATTGTTTCGTTTAATCTTTTTCGTTTTTTCGACATTTTCAAGCCATATCCTGCTCGTCGATTTGAAGCTTTGCCGGGCGGTTATGGGATCATGGCGGACGATCTGGTAGCAGGAGTCTACGGCGCGATCAGCACCGCGACTGTTATCAGGTTTTTTGGTTCGTGAGGAGGGGTGACGAGTTGGACACGATCAAAAAGAGACAAGACGACGCGACGAGCAAGGAAACTTTGGAAGACATCGAGGATGCAGAAGCGGATACGGGCGCCGATAATGACGATGGTCCAAGTCCGGATGGCGCGTTAGACGAACCGGAAGAATTGCACAATGCGGATCCAATGTGATTCAGGTTCGTTCATCGTCCTGCGTCTTCGGCCGGTTCCACAGCCAGCCGCGCCACCAGAAGAAGAACAGCATACCCACGGCCACGATGATCATGACGGCCAACGTCGCAAAGTAACCGTACCGCGAGTGTAGTTCGGGCATGTTGTCGAAGTTCATCCCGTAAACTCCGGCGATAAACGTCAGCGGCAACATGATCGCCGAGAAGATCGTCAGCACTTTCATGATCTCGTTCATTCGGTTTGAGACCACCGACAGGTAAGCCTCCAACGACCCGTTAACCAAATCACGATAGGTTTCCGCGAGATCAACCACGCGCGTGAGGTGATCGTGTACGTCACGATAGAACGGGCGCATATCTTCCGGGATTAGATCATGAAACTCACCGCGGCTCATGCGGAGAATGACGTCCATCTGCTTCACCGAGATCCGGCGCATACGCAACACGCCGCGCTTCAATTCCGTGATTCGCGCGAGAATCTGGTTGTTGGGCTGCTTCAAGTTAAATATTTCTTCTTCCAGCCGATCGATGCGTTCGTCGAAATCGTCGAGCACCGGCGAGTAGTAGTCGACGATCTGGTCCAGGATTTGGTGACAGAGGAAAGCCGGGCCGCGCCGGCAAAGTATCGGGCTGGTGCGCAGAAGTTGTTTGACGTTATTAATGCTGCGGAATGAGTCGTGGTGGTAGGTAATGACGTAGTTTTTGCCGAGAAAGCCGTCCATCTCGATCGTGTTGAAGCGATCGGGACTCGTATCCGCGCGCACGCCGTGCACGATGAAGTAGAGATAGCCCGGAAACTCCTCGATCTTCGGATAGTGGCGGTTTTCGTGGCAGTCTTCTACAGTCAGAGGATGAAACTTAAACACGTCGAGGAGAATGCGCTCGTCCTCCTCGGTGGGCGATTCCATGTCAACCCAGATCACGACCGAAGGATCTTTCAAGAGCGCGGGCAGTTGGTCCACCGTGATGCCCTCCTGGACCCTCTCCTCGCCCTGCCGGTAAACAAGAATCTCCATTTTCAAGCTCCGATTGACGGATTTTGATTATTCGTGGTGTCTGTTACCATACCGACTTTTTACTGGCAAGCAAATAATTAGAGCAGACTATGACGATTAAGATTTTTGTGGCCGATGACGTCAGTGATACCGGTCTTCAACCGTTGCGCACTGCGGGTTTCAACGTCGAGAAGCGTGTCGGACTCGCGCGCGCCGAGCTGTTCGAGGCATTGAAGGACAGCGATGGTCTAATAGTGCGCAGCGAGACCAAGGTGACTGCCGATTTACTCGAAGAAGCAACCAGCTTGCGCGTCATTGGCCGCGCCGGAGTTGGTGTCGACAACATCGACGTTCCCGCCGCGACTTTGCGCGGCGTCGTCGTGATGAACGCGCCCGACGGGAACACGATCACGACCGCGGAGCACACGATGGCGCTGCTGATCTCCCTCGCGCGTTCGATCCCGCAGGCCAACAGCAGCCTCAAGGCCGGGCGCTGGGAACGAAAAAAGTTCATCGGAGTCGAACTACAAGGCAAGACGCTCGGCATTGTCGGACTCGGTCGTATCGGACGCGTCGTAGCTTCGCGTGCGCGCGCGCTTGGCATGCAGATCGTTGCTTACGATCCGTTCATCGCTCCGGAACAAGCGCGCGATCTGGAGATTGAGTTGGCGCCGCTCGACGACGTTTACGCACGCGCTGATTTTCTCACCGTGCACACTCCGTTGACGGCTGAAACACGTGGGCTGATCGATCGCGAAGTGTTACGGAAGATGAAACACGGAGCGCGTTTGATTAACTGCGCGCGTGGCGGGTTGGTCGACGAAGACGCGCTCTACGAAGCGCTGACAGACGGTTCGATCGCGGGCGCCGCTCTCGACGTGTTCAGCGAGGAACCGCCGCCCGCGAACCATCGCCTGTTGCAACTCGAACAGGTTATCGCAACGCCGCACCTGGGTGCGTCGACGACAGAGGCGCAGGAAGGCGTCGCCTTCACCGTCGCCGAACAGATGCGCGATTTTTTCCTGACCGGCGTGCTGCGTGGGGCTGTGAACGTGCCGGCGATGAGCGTGAAAGAGTTCAACGTGATGCAGCCTTACGTCGCGCTCGCGGAAAGCTTGGGCCGGTTCCAGGCGCAACTTGTCGAGCAGGCGGTCAACGAGGTGCGAATCGAATTCGCGGGCGAGATCGTCGATCTCGATGCGACTCCGGTGACGCGTGCGTTTCTCGCCGGCTTCCTGCGCGACGTGAGTGCTCGCGTCAACGTCGTGAATGCGTTTCTCATCGCCGACGAGCGCGGAATCAAGGTGACGACAACTTACGTTCGCTCGGCCGGCGACAACGCTCCGGCGATGCGCACGGAGATCATGGCTGGATCATCACGACGCAGTCTCGCGGGCAACCTGATCGGCTACGGCGGGCAGCGACGTGAGAGACGCATCACTGAGATCGATGGCTTCCATCTCGAAGCACGACCGGAGGGTCATTTGTTAGTCATGCGGAACTACGACGTCCCGGGCGTGATCGGAAAAGTGGGTACGATCCTGGGCGAAGGCGGAGTGAATATCGGTCGATTTCATCTCGGGCGTCGCGAGCGAGGTGGGGAAGCAATAGCCGTGATCGAAGTCGACGGGCAGTTAGGCCGTGAGACTCTGCAATCGTTGCGCGCGCTCGAACAGGTGATCTCCGCCCAACCCATCGAGCTTTAGGGCTCTGCACAACCTTCAAGTGTTGGTTGCGGCTTCGCCGCCTGATGTGAGGCAAGGCTCGGCCTTGCCGTCAATTGCCGTTGAGACTAGGGGCTCTGCCCCTCGTTAGGCCTCTGGCCTAAAGGGCGAAGCCCGAACCTGCGGCGAAGCCGCACTACTGAGTCACAGTCACGGCGAGGCATAGCCTCGCCGCACATCAGGCGGCAGAGCCGTAGGGAAACCGCTCCTGACTCACAGCAAGTTCTAGTCAAGCTCACACAAGTTTTAGTCGAGTTCTTCGGCGAATTCTTTCAGCTCGCGAAACAGACGCGCGAGTTCGCCGGCTTGATAATGAGCGTTCAAACCGCTCGGGTTCGGTAGAACCCACACAATCGTTGCGCCGATCATCTCAGACTGACGGCCCACACTCGCTTTTGGTTGATTGAATGCCGTGCGATACGCGCCGACTCCCAGCAAAGCCAGCACCTTCGGACGAAAGCGGAGCACCTTTCGTCGCAACTTCTTTCCTCCCGCTACAATTTCATCCTTCGTCAACAAATCGGCAGTCGCCGTTGCTCGTGCAACAACATTCGTGATGCCGTAACCACTCTTCAACAGCTCACGTTCGTCAAACGCCGACAGCAATCGTTCCGTGAACCCGCCCGCGTGAAGCGCCGGCCAAAACCGATTACCGGGACGCGCGAAATGATGACCAACGGCGGCCGTGTACAGTCCAGGATTGATTCCGGAAAACAGCACACGCAAATCCGGCGCGATAACGTCAGGAACCGTTTTCTCGGTAGCTGCGAGGAGTTGCTGCTTTGTTGGTTTCCAGGGCGTGGTCACGAGGCGAGGTCAGTAGACGTCGAAGTGTGTTTGTCGCGTCGTACTTTGTTTCGACACCCGATCGATCAGTGTCACGGCAAGCTGATAGCGTCCCGGTTGCAGCTCGTCGAGCGGAATCTCCGCGGCGTACGGAAGACGCGTGAGATCGGTGTTCTGATCAAACCCGATCTTTCTCAGGGCGGTTGTGATGAGGGGCTGATCGTCGCGCACGACCTGCACCTGAATTGCGACATCAGGTTTTTGATCGGTACTTGAAAGGGCGGCGTTGTAAGCGAATATGAGGAAGCGCAGCGTCGAATCACGTCGGAAGCGATGACTCGCGCTCATTGCTATCGGATTGATGGTCCCGGGATCTGAAACGTTAGCGATGGTCTTCTGTCTGCGTTCACCCAGCATCACGCTGCTCATCACCAACTGCTTCTTCGTCAGATCCGGAATTTCGAACCATGCGTGCGCACCGCCGGTGCGTCCGGTCTTTTCATCACGCGCTGCGACTCTCACCTGGTAAAGTCCCGGCGGCAATTTGGCGGGAAACGTAAACGTGATGTCGCGATCGCCGACCGTACTCGACGGCGCCAGCGAAGTGGCGACAATTCGTTCCAGAAAACTCGCTTTGGGCGAGCCTTTGTCGTCGTAATACACACCGCTAACGTCGACTATCGCCTGAGTTTTTCCATTGGGTTGTTGGTTGAAGGACAGAAACTCAACCGGTATTTGCATCGATGTCGCCAGCGTGCCGCCCTTACCGACGACGTCATAGTAGTCTGCGCTCATGAGAATCGGCAGACTGCGTTCAGGATAAGCAGCGGCGATAGACTCACGCAGCTTCGCCGGTGAGATTTGAATTGACGTAGGAGCGGGAGACGCTGCGGGCTTGGCCGCGACCTCGGGTTCGGGATCGACGTCGAAGTATCCCTTTCGCACTCTTAAGCTAAGATCCGGACGGTTTATCAAGCGCACGTCGAGATTGCGGAATCGCTTATCTTTTTGCGCGGCGGAATCCGGTTTCCAGGCAAGCAGATAGTAGACGGAAGTCTCCTTCAACGCCGGAGCGAATATCTTTGTGAGATCGTTTGTGTTGAATAACGATTTGCCGCCTGTGTCCGCGGCGAGCGCGTGCATTCCGTCCTGCGTTGCTGTTAGCTGACCTCGCGATGCGCTTACGAGCCGTCCGTGTGGATCGAATGGTTCTTCAGTGCTTGCGTCAGTCAAACTTGCGACGAGTCCGCGAGTGTCGATCGAGTAGATCATGACGCCACTCTTCGCGGCGGCGTTGGTCACGTCGCGTATTTTTGAGAACGAATCACCGCGCCGGTTTTCTATCAGAAAACCGCCTGACAAAAAGAAGACCACCTTGCGGCCGGGCAGGTCCTTAGCCGTTCGCACCAGGCGTTCGAGTCCCACCAACGTATTAGTATTAAAGACAGCTGCTTGTGAAAGAATTACGGAAGCTCGTTGGCGAACGATGTTTCCTGCCATCTCGCGGCTCAGTCCGGGATTTGCGCGCATCGTCTCGGTGACAAAGAACTCAAAAACGTCTCTGTCCTGGCGATCGATGAGCATCGCGTGGAACTCGCTCATCAGTGGTCGTTCCGCGTCTTTAATTGAATAGGTTCGAGCGTTGAGGCGTTTCACCGCCTCGCGCAGAACCATGCGATCGTTCGTCAGTTGTTGCAGAAAACCAATTTGACCGGTGGCCGAGGAAATTGCGACCTGATCGTTTTGGCCCATCTCCTTGTCGATGAAACTCTCGATCGTCTTTCGGGCGAACGGAAAGTCACCGACGTTCATGTGGAAATCGTCGACGTAGAAGAACACGATGCGTCCGCGATCGAGTGGAACCGGTCGCTGAAGATTGACTGTGGTCAGTCCGCGCGCTGCGGCAAGCTGACTCTCTTCGTTGCTGCCCGCCGTGATAAGTTCGAATGCCTCGATAGGTCGTTGCTTGCCGTCGATTCGCAGTTCGAAATTCTCGCGCGTCAAGTCCTTGACGAAGCGGCCCTGCTTATCGAAAACCATCACGTCCGTCTGGACGAGCTCGGTGTAAACGCGTACAACGTCATCCTGAGATCGCGTTGGCGGCGGCGGAGGCGGCGTCGGTTGTTGCTGTTGTGCCCGCGCGAGCGTGGTCCAACAGCTCAACAGACACAGAACCAGCAGATACTTTGCGGACGGGAAAGAGTGGCGACGCGCAAACATAACGTAAAAGGTGTTTCGAACTCGCGGGGTGACTGGTGTAACTATGTATCAGATGAGGTTGTTGTGGCAACCTGAATCTGTGTACCTTACACCGTTTCACGGAAACTTTGGATTCCCGAACAATAACCTAGATGTCCGCTAACCATATAACAGTCAAGCTGGATCGCGTTTACAAGAGTTTTGGCGACTTTACCGCGGTAAAGGAGCTCAGTCTCACGGTGCGCGCAGGCCGGGTTTTCGGGCTGCTCGGACCCAACGGCGCTGGTAAAACGACCACGATCCGAATGATGGTCAATATCACTGCGCCGGATTCAGGTTCGATCGAACTGTTTGGCCGCAAGATCGATTCAGAATTGCAAAACCGCATCGGCTACCTTCCGGAGGAACGGGGACTTTACCGGCGCATGAAGGTTGTCGATCAGTTGAGGTTCTTTGCCGAACTGAAGAACGTTCGCGGGAAGGTCTTTGACAAAAGAATTGACGAGTGGCTGGCACGCGTGAAGTTATCCGAATGGAAGAACAAGCGATCGATGGAACTGTCGAAAGGCATGCAGCAGAAGATCCAGTTTGTCACCGCCGTGCTACACGATCCCGAATTGCTGATCCTCGACGAACCGTTCTCCGGTCTCGACCCGATCAACGCGGAGTTGCTCAAGGACATCGTGCTCGATCTGAAACGCAGCGGAAAGACGATCATCTTCTCGACACACCAGATGGAGGTGGCGGAAAAGATTTGCGACGACATCTGTTTGATCAATCGTTCGGAGAAGGTGCTCGAGGGCAGCTTGCGCGAACTCAAGAGCAGCTTCGGACGCAATGCGGTTGCCGTGCGATGTGAAGGAGGAGACGGAGTGCTCGACGATCCGTCGCTGGTGAGCAAAGTGGTGAGGCACGCTGACGAAACGCAGGCGTTGCTCGCGGAGGGCGCAAACGCACAAACCCTGCTGCGCCGGCTGATCGACTCGGGCGCCACGATCGGGAAGTTTGAGATGGTTGAACCAAGCCTGAACGACATTTTCATTACGAAGGTCACGGAGCACCAATGAGAAAGTTTCTGGCGGTAGTCAAACGCGAATACGTGCAGCGAGTCCGCGCGAAGATGTTCATCGTATCGACGATTCTGTTGCCGGTAGTGATGTCGCTCTTTGGTCTCGTTCCGGCGATCATTCTGAATATCGATGCCGGTGGTCCATTGCGTGTGGCGGTGATTGATCAAACCGGAAAGATGTACGCGCCGTTGGAATCAGCGTTTGCGACCGAGGAGTCGGAGGAGGCTGCACAACAACCGAGCCCGGAACCGGGGGCGTCGACCCAGGCGCGCCGTGGAGTGTCGCGGATGGGTTCACGAAGTTTTCAGCTCACGGAAGTAAAAGCCGATGGGCGCTCGGCTCAGGAGGTGAAGGCCGAGCTAGATCAACAGTTGCGCACAAAGCAGCTCGACGGTTATCTAATCCTGCCGCCGGATTTTTTAAGTACCGGCCAAGCCGAGTTCTTCAATAACAATCCGGGCGACATGTTGTCGCGAGGAATTCTGAGCTCGAGTTTGACGCGTGCGTTGCGTGAGCAGCGTTTAGTAGAGGCCAAGGTTGGCCCGGAGACTCGAAGGGATCTGTTCAGACGCGTGGAATTGCAGGCCGTGAAGATCGGCGCGACAGGTGAAGAACGCGACTCGGGTGGAAGTTTTATTCTGGTGTTCGGAGTCGGCTTCATTATGTATCTTGCGATCCTGATGTACGGGCAGGTCGTCCTCGGTGCGGTCATTGAAGAGAAAGAGACGCGCATTGCCGAGATACTGTTTTCGTCAGTGAAGCCGTTCACGTTGATGATGGGGAAACTCGTGGGCGTTTCGTTGGTCGCGCTGACGCAATTGTGCATCTGGGGAGCAGCGTTTGCGGCGTTCGCATTCTATGGCGTGAGCATGATGATGTCGCGCGGTATGCCGGCGAGCATTCCGAGTATTCCGTTTTCTCACTACATCTACTTCGGACTGTTTTTTCTGCTTGGGTATTTTATCTACGCGACGATCTATGCGCTTGTCGGATCGATGGTGACAACGGCTCAGGAGGGCGGGCAGTTGGCGATGCCGATCATCCTGATACTGATCGTTAGCTTCTACCTGTTTCTGCCGGTGAGTCGTAGTCCTGATTCGGCGTTTTCGTTTTGGGTGTCGATGTTGCCGTTTTCCGCGCCGGTGGCGATGCTGGTCCGTATCGTAACGCAGACGCCGCCGTTCTGGCAGATCGCGTTGTCGTTGGTGATTGGGTTCAGCACCGTGCTTTTGATCATGTGGTTTGCGTCGCGCGTGTATCGAGTGGGGATGTTGATGTATGGGAAGCGCGCTTCACTGCCGGAGGCGTGGCGCTGGGTACGGCAAGCTTAAGACGCCATGATTGAGATCGAGAAAAAGTACCGGCTGACTGCGGCGCAGCGTGATCACGTGTTGCGGCGGTTGAAGGAAGTTGGCGCGGATGATCGTGGTGAGGAGTTTGAGGAGAACACGATTTATAGTGGCGGCGCGTTGAAGCGTGGAACGTCTGTTTTGCGCTTGCGGCGCGTCGGCGGGCGCGCTTTGTTGACTTACAAGGAACGCGTGGCTAACGCTTCCGCAGTCAAGCATCAGCGTGAAGAGGAGACTGCGGTTGACGATCCGTCGGCGATGGCGGTGATTCTCGACGCTCTTGGTTTCAAGCCGTTGCTGGTTTACGAGAAGCGGAGACAGACGTGGTCTCTGGGACCAACGGAAGTTGTTATTGACGAGCTTCCGTTCGGACTGTTTATGGAGATTGAAGGCGGCGAGCCGGATATCGATGCTGCCGAGCAGTCACTCGGGATCCACGATCTGCCTGCTGAACATGAGACTTATCCGCGACTCACCGAATGGTTCGGTCAGCTTATTGGCGACGTGATTGAGGCGCGGTTTAGCTAAATTTGCGCCGGAAAGTGTCGCATTCCCGGTCACAAATTTCGTCACTTCTTCGTCGTTTCGATCGATTTTTCCCACAAAACCGCGATTTTCTACCGGGCACAGGTCTTGAACAGATGTTTGTTGATGTTCTTGATCGGCTCACTGCTATTTTTTGGCGCGCTTGCGATGATTATCCACGAACTGGGGCATCTGGCCGCAGCGCGTTATTGCCGTGTCCCGGCGTCTGAGTTAGGACTCGGAATGGGGCCGAAGCTCTTTGGGTTTCGTCTCGGCAGTATTCGGCTTAACTTTCGTGCGCTGCCGATCGGGTCGTTTGTGATGCTCGATGGTGCGGTGCTGCTGGAACGATCAGTGCGAGCGCAGCTCCTGGTCCATCTTGGCGGAGTTATCTTCAACACAGTTGCGGGAGTGCTGACGTACGGAACGATGTTTGGCTGGTTGAACCTGTTGCTGGCCGCCGGAAATATTTTGCCGCTTTATCAGCACGATGGTTGGAAGTGTGGAGTTGCGATTATGCGCGCGTTGATGCAGCGCAATAGTCAGCCTGCTGAGCGGGCGTTGACGTTCTCAGGCGGGTTTGTGAGTCTTGTGATCGCCTGGGTCGTCGTGCGGATGTTTGTGTAAGGTTATTTAGGATCCGTGTGCCTCTTTGGTTTTAGAGACACACGGATCTTTGTGCGTTTGGATCTTACTTCTTCACTGAGACCCAGACGGTGTAACTGCTGCCGTCGAAGAGTGTCGCGCGCAGGAGCCACGTGCCCTGGCCGTTGTTGCCGAGGCCTTTCGTGCTCATGTTGAAGTGCCACTCAGTGCCGGTGAGCCGGAACTGGTTTCCGGTTGTCGCCGCGTCGGTGGGAGTCGCGTCGATCGGAGTGTCTGAGTCAGTGGCGTTACTGTACTTGATTGCCTGCAACGTATGGATGCCGGTTGTCAGTGGTACACCAAAGCAGACCGCGTTGAACTTCACCGGGATCGTGCTATTCAACTTAAATGCTCTCACCGGATCGCCGAAGCTGCCTCCTGTCCCGAGTTCGACGGCACCGCCGATTGGTGACAGGAAGCCGTTGAAGGCACTGCACGCCGTTAGGACAGTGACTGTTCCGTTGACGTAAGTGAAGTTGTAGTTGCCCGAAACGGCGTTCTCGCATTTTGTTGGATAGGTGCCGACGAGCGAACCGACGGTGTATGTGGTCGAGCATGTGGGCTGGACCGTCAGATCGGTTGGATCATCACCTACGACGAAGCCGGTGTAGCTGGCAGTGATCGTTGGAACGGCATCGTTGAACGTGATGGTGTGGCTAGATGCGGTGACGGTCAGCGACGCTTTGTTCACGGTTAAGGTTCCGTTGATGTAGCTGATGTCGTAGTTAGTGAGGCCTGTGCCGGCGGCAGCGCTTGGCACGATGCTGTACGGCGAGCCTGCTACCGGCGCACCGGCGGCAGCGCCTGCGCTCGTAAGCGTGATGCTGTTGACAGTGTCACCGTTGATCAGGCCGGCGACTGAGAAGTCCGCTGATGGAGTGGTCTCATCGAAGACGATTGTATCGCCGTAAGTCTTCGTCTTGCTGGCGGCGGTGATCGTCAGGTCTTTCGGATCAACGGTCAGCGAGCCGTCGACGTAGCTGATGTCGTAGTTCTCGAGGCCCGTTCCGACTGCATCGCTCGGAATATCGCGTAAGGCGAGCCGGCGACTGTTGCTGTGGCTGGTGCACCGGCGCTGGTCAGTGTGATGCTCGCAACTGTGTCCGCATTTACCAGACCAACGACACTGAAGTCACTCGAAGGAGTGGTCTGATCGAAGGTGACTGTGTCGCCGTAGGTCTTCGTCTTGTCGGTGCTGTGATTGTTAGGTCTTCGGCTTCGACGGTTAGCGAGCCATTGACGTAGCTGATGTCGTAGTTCGCCAGACCCGTACCGACTGCCGCACTCGGGATAATGTCGTAGGGTGAACCGGCGACGGTGGCAGTTGCGGCAGCGCCAGCGCTGGTCAGCGTGATGCTGTCAACGGTGTCGGCATTAACCAGACCGACAACGCTGAAGTCACCTGAAGGCGTCGTCTGATCAAAGACGACGGTATCGCCGTAGGTCTTGGTCTTATTGCTTGCGGTGATCGTTACGTCACGAGCTTCGACAGTCAGCGAGCCATTGACGTAGCTGATGTCGTAGTTCGTCAGGCCCGTTCCGACAGCCGCACTCGGGATGATGTCGTAGGGTGAACCAGCGACAGTTGCTGTTGCCGCCGCACCAGCGCTGGTGAGCGTGATGCTGGCGACGGTGTCGCTGTTAACCAAACCAACAACACTGAAGTCAGTCGAAGGCGTGGTCTGGTCGAAGGCGACCGTATCGCCGTAAGTCTTCGTCTTGTCGGTAGCTGTGATCGTCAGGTCGCGAGCTTCGACAGTTAGCGAGCCGTTGACGTAGCTGATGTCGTAGTTCGTCGAGACCCGTTCCGACCGCCGCGCTGGGATGATGTCGTAGGGTGAACCTGCGACTGTTGCTGTTGCCGCCGCACCAGCGCTCGTGAGCGTGATGCTCGCCACCGTGTCGGTGTTGACCAAACCGACAACACTGAAGTCAGTCGAGGCGTCGTCTGATCGAAGACGACCGTATCGCCGTAAGTCTTCGTCTTGTCGGTGGCGGTGATCGTTAGGTCTTCGAGCTTCGACGGTCAGCGAGCCGTTGACGTAGCTGATGTCGTAGTTCGCGAGACCCGTACCGACGGCCGCGCTGGGGATGATCGTCGTACGGTGAACCAGCGACAGTTGCCGTCGCCGCCGCGCCAGCGCTGGTCAGCGTGATGCTGTCGACTGTGTCGGCGTTAACCAAACCGACAACCGAGAAATCAGTCGAAGGTGTGGTCTGATCGAAGATCACCGCATCGCCGTAAGTCTTGGTTTTGTTGGTCGCGGTGATGGTTAGGTCTCTTGGCTTCGACGGTTAGCGAGCCGTTGACGTAGCTGATGTCGTAGTTCGTCAGACCGGTTCCGACAGCCGCACTGGGGATGATGTCGTACGGTGAACCAGCGACTGTGGCAGTTGCGGCAGCGCCAGCGCTCGTGAGCGTGATGCTAGTCGACGGTGTCGCTGTTAACCAAACCAACAACACGAGAAATCAGTCGAAGGAGTGGTCTGATCGAAGACCACCGCATCGCCGTAAGTCTTCGTCTTGTCAGTTGCGGTGATGGTCAGGTCTCGGCTTCGACAGTTAGCGAGCCGTTGACGTAGCTGATGTCGTAGTTCGTCAGGCCGGTTCCGACAGCCGCACTCGGGATGATGTCGTATGGTGAACCCGCGACAGTTGCGGTCGCGGCAGCGCCAGCGCTGGTGAGCGTGATGCTGACGACTGTGTCGGCTGTTAACCAAACCAACGACCGTGAAATCGGTCGAAGGCGTGGTCTGATCGAAGACGACCGCATCGCCGTAAGTCTTGGTCTTGTTGGTGGCGGTGATCGTCAGGTCTTTCGGCTTCGACGGTTAGTGAGCCGTTGACGTAGCTGATGTCGTAGTTCGTGAGGCCTGTTCCGACAGCCGCACTCGGGATGATGTCGTATGGTGAACCCGCGACTGTTGCCGTAGCCGCAGCGCCAGCGCTGGTCAGCGTGATGCTGTCGACTGTGTCGGCATTAACCAGACCAACAACCGAGAAATCACTCGAAGGTGTAGTCTGATCAAAGACGACGGCATCGCCGTAAGTCTTCGTCTTGTTGGTGGCGGTGATGGTTAAGTCACGAGCTTCGACGGTCAGCGAGCCGTTGACGTAGCTGATGTCGTAGTTCGTCTAGGCCTGTTCCGACAGCAGCGCTCGGGATGATGTCGTAGGGTGAACCTGCGACAGTGGCTGTTGCGGCAGCGCCAGCGCTCGTGAGCGTGATGCTGTCAACGGTGTCGGCTGTTAACCAGACCGACAACGCTGAAGTCACCTGAAGGCGTCGTCTGATCCAAGACGACTGCATCGCCGTAGGTCTTCGTCTTGTTGGTGGCGGTGATTGTTAAGTCACGAGCTTCGACGGTCAGCGAGCCGTTGACGTAGCTGATGTCGTAGTTCGCCGAGACCGGTTCCGACGGCAGCGCTTGGAATGATGTCGTATGGTGAACCAGCGACAGTTGCTGTTGCCGCAGCGCCAGCGCTCGTGAGCGTGATGCTGGCGACGGTGTCGGCTGTTAACCAAACCAACGACGCTGAAGTCGCTCTGAAGGCGTGGTCTGATCAAAGACGACCGTATCGCCGTAAGTCTTGGTCTTATTGGTTGCGGTGATCGTCAGGTCTCGGCTTCGACGGTTAGTGAGCCGTTGACGTAGCTGATGTCGTAGTTCGTCAGACCGGTTCCGACAGCAGCACTCGGGATGATGTCGTAAGGCGAACCGGCGACAGTTGCTGTTGCAGCAGCACCAGCGCTCGTGAGCGTGATGCTGTCGACCGTGTCGGCGTTGACCAGACCAACAACGCTGAAGTCACCTGAAGGCGTCGTCTGATCAAAGACGACCGTATCGCCGTAAGTCTTGGTCTTGTTGGTCGCGGTGATTGTTAAATCACGAGCTTCGACGGTCAGCGAGCCGTTGACGTAGCTGATGTCGTAGTTCGCTAGACCCGTTCCGACAGCAGCACTCGGGATGATGTCGTATGGTGAACCCGCGACTGTGGCAGTTGCGGCCGCGCCGGCGCTGGTGAGCGTGATGCTAGCGACAGTGTCGCTGTTAACCAAACCGACAACCGAGAAGTCGCTGGAAGGTGTGGTCTCGTCGAAGCTCACCGCATCGCCGTAAGTCTTCGTTTTGTCGGTTGCGGTGATCGTCAACGAAGCGGCGTTGATCGTTTGCGTTTGCGTGGCGCTCGTGAGACCAGACGCTGAGACCGTAATGTCATGCGTCCCATCGCCCCGGCCAGTGGCCTTATAGAAGAAGCTTGACGAGTTGCTGCCGTTTGGGATCACGACACTTGAGTATCGGCGTCGTGCAACCGGCGTCGCTGAAGAACGTGCCCGAACCCCCAACACCAAAGTTTCCGGTAGCGAGATTAACTGTGGTGTCGCTCGTAACAGGAGTCGGGGCATCCAACGCGTTTCGCGTTTGGATGCTGATCGCCGGCAGGCATTGAGCGTACGTTCCGTTGTGATCACCAGTGGTGAATGCCAGCTTGGTCGGACCAGCGGGAACGTTGACGGTTACAGTCGGATCCGTCTGCGCGTGCTGGCCATCGAATGTGTACGTTGTGGTGGCTGCAGGTGACGGGGCAGTCGCGTTGCTGTAAGTCAGTTGCCAGGTCGTATTGTTAGCGCATGTTCCTGTCGTGGGCGAGGGAGCGGATTGACGGATGGTGATGACCATTCCACCAATGCTCTGCAACGACACGCTACACGGATTACCGGCCACTGCCGGCTACTGTGATCTGACCGGGGCCTGCCGCAGTTTGTGGCGTGGTCCAACCAGCCGGAATGGTGAACGTTGTCGTTTGAACGTTGCCGCCATTAGCTGCCATAAACGTCCAGACGAAAGTATTCGTGCTCCCTGCCGCGACTGTTTGAGCTCAGCGGTGTTACGGCGAAGGCATTAGCATCAGTAAACGTCGTCTGTGCCGTCAAGCCCGACGTCAACCCGCGTGAACCCACGATGAACTTCATGTTCAGGTCGTAGTCCATCACCAAATACTCACCACTGAAATTACCATCCGCATCAGCAGTGACATCGAAACCTCTCTCCTGCGGTGTATGCGGATCTTCGTGAATCTTTACTCGCACAACTTCACCCGCCTGAAATCCGCGACCCGTAATCGTCGCGGTCTCACCAGGCGCATAGTCCATCTTGTTGGTACTAATCGCAGCAGACGAACTCGAAACTATAGAACTCGAACCGAGAACCGCTCCCGCACCATTCGTACCGCCAACTACGAGAGCCTGTCCGCCAAGCTCCGTGATCGTGTGACCCGATCGATCCAATAACGCATCGGCTGAGCCGGTATGAAACAGCGCCGCCCGCGTTTGCGACGTGAGAATCTGCCCGTGCAAACCTGACACACGGATCACTCTCCGGCACGACGTGGGCATAAGCTCCGAACGCACCTTCCGCCGGATCGTAGATCTCCATCGATCCGATCGTCATTGCCGCCGATGATCTGAACCTTGCCATCGAACAAAACCCGGAGGTGGGGCAGTACTCGACCCACCGCTAATTCACCCGGCGCATTCGTGTAACTCGACGCAGTTGCGTCGAAGATCTTCCACTGATTTTAGAGTGTTACCTTCGGCATCATTTACCGCCAACCAGTAGAATCGCGGCCATCTTGCAATAAAGCCGCCGAGTGCATCGATCGAACAGCGTTCATGTTTCCCGCTGCCGCCGAGCCGCCTAACGCCGAATCGATAATTTCAGCGCTACCAGTAGCATCACCACCGGCGATGAAGATGCGACCATCAGCAAAAAGCGTCGCACTGTGACCTGCACGCGCAACACTCAGCGATGGACCACTAGCAAAAGTACCAGTGCTCGGATCGAAAATCTCAGTCGTCGCCAGTGCGCCGTCGCTATTGCGACCGCCCGCGATCAGCACGCGTCCATCGGCGAGTAATGTCGCAGTGTGGTCAACGCGTGCGCTGCTCATGTTTCCCGCAGCCGAGAACGTTCCCGCCGCCGGATCAAATACTTCCGTCCCATTCAGCGCGCCGGTGGAATTTTCACCACCAGCGACCAACACGCGGCCGTCTTGCAGACGGGTCGCGGTGTGCCCGCGTCGCTCTGTTGCCAAACTGGAACCTTCCGGTTCCACCGCATTTTCCGAGTCAAGCGCATGCGTGCCGGCGGTAGCGTTGACGCCGATCATCGCGGCTGCCTTCACGAGCAACACCTGACCAAACGTGCCGGCCGACGAAGACGTCGTGCCGAGCGCCATCGCGGCAACAGCGACCGCAAGAATCAGCGCGAGAACGCGACCGGGTTGGGTTGTCTTAGAAAGAAAGATACGGAAATGAGAGGTTCGGGCGTCGGGGGCAAACATTCTTCATGAGCTCCTGAAGTGGGTTTTGATTGCGACACTGGCCGTCCAAAAGCAGACCAACCCCGCACGGGAGGACCACTAAACTCAGTGGAGTGGACATTCGTGTGAGCAGAGACATTGCAAGACTTGGGCCAATTAGATCAACACTGGAGAGATATATAAATCTGGCTAGGGTGAGACTTACAGGATCACAGTTTGTCACAGATTAACGCCGGCACTGCTCGCCAGCGCACATCTGTTGCAGAGAAAACACCTGATTTTGATGGAAAATGCTGGAGAAAAGGAGGGCCCGGACGGCGCCGAGCCCTCCTTGGAAGCACCGATCGGGTTGCTCTCGCGGATGCCGTCCTCTCATTTCCAGCATCCGAAAGAACCTGCGGTAACTTCCCGGCACAAGATCTCACCTACTCACGCTCGTACCGTGCGCGTGCGAGGTGATTCAATGAGACCCTGTACCACCTGAGCCACTTGTGAAAGAGGCTTCGGTTTTCTCAAGAATGCGTCCGCTCCTGCCAGCCGTGCTTCTTCTTCGACTTCCGCAGAACCGTAGGACGTGAGCACGACAATTCGAGTGTTGGGATTTCGTTTATGGACCAACCTGATTATCTCAAGACCATCCGGACGCCTTGCCAGTCCGAGCCGCAGATCCTGAATTATCACGTTGTATTCAGTGGCCTTGATTAGTCCTTCCGCTTCTTCCATCTCGCGCGCGGTGTCGACTTTGAAGCCGTGTTGCGAAAAGTATTCGCTCATCGAGAAACAGATCGACTCCTCGTCATCTACGACAAGCAGATTTCGTACGTCAGCTACTTCTTTCGCCGCACTTTCGCGCCCGCTAAAAAATCTTTTGAGCCGGCCGGACACTCTTTTCAACGTTGCCATCGCTGTCATGTGAGCGTTTTTTCCTGTGTCGATACAGGGTTAATTTCGTCGTCGTCGCGACGAATCTACGTTTTAAAACGCGCGGTCTACACGTCTGGGCTCGTGTGGACCATCTGCATGGGAGGCTGCAAAGCTGAACACCAAGTGGGGCAAGTCCCAATGGTTAAACAATTCAGCCTCCCGAGCGGCACCGGGACGCCGCGGCGGAGCAACCGCCATCCCGTGCCTACTACCTTTTTGCCAGTTTTCCCGAAAAAGATCTGAAGTCTCGCGTGAAGAATGCAGATAGTGATCCGGGCACCTGCTCGACTTTTGGATTATGAAGTTGTTACAAAATGGTGACAACGGAGGTCTTTGCCCATTTGCGTGGCAGGAATTGACGGTTTTTAAGGACGCCGATCTGGCAGGATCCTGCCAAAGACTTAACCTGTTCATTTAGAACGGTTTAGGCGTTATTTCGGGGATAGGAAAACGGTAGGACCCGGCAGTTCTATTTGGGGATCTTTGCCAGACCGTGCCGAAACGCGTAAATGATGAGTTCGAGCCGGTCGGAGACCTCTAATTTTGAAAAAACCGAGCTGAGATGGTGGGTAACAGTTGTCTCACTGATGAACAGTCTTTCGCCGACTTGCTTGTTTTTGAGTCCTTCGCCTATCAGCGCGATAACCTCGCGTTCGCGGTCGGTCAGCGACTCGATCTTCGCCGCTTCAGGGTCGGCCAGGGTCGGTTTGGTGAACTCCTGGATCATCGAGCCCATCATCGAGCGCTCGATCCAAACCTCACCCTCGTAGACCTTCTTGATTGCTTTCAAAAGTTGATCCGCGGCGTGATCTTTCAGAACGATTCCCATGGCGCCACGGCGGATCGCTCGGCGGTGCGCATCAGGATTTTGCACTCCCGTAAGAACAAGCACGCGTGAATCAGGACTGGCCTGGCACAACTCGGGCAGGAACGAGAGACCGTCGTCGTCTCCCAGCAACAGGTCGAGGATGATCACATCGGGATGTTCACTGGCGGCACGTTCCAGTGCTTCGGCCCGATTGCCCGCCTGGGCGACGACGCGCATTCGCTGATCGTGTTCGATGAGCATGCGTAATCCGCTACGGATGACGACATGATCGTCAATTATCATTATGTTGATGGGGGCGTCAGACATAATTTTTGACCAGTTCCTTATGAGAGTTAAGGCTATTGTAGCGCTTACAGAGGTATTCCGACACTGACAACAGTGTAGTCTTTCTCGTCGACATAAACCTGCGTATCGCCGCCCAAAGCCGCCGCTCGCTCGGCGATGGAATGCGGACGAAATGCTCGAACTCCGTCATGACCGTCGCCGCGCTCTACTTCCACCTGCGAACCCGCTCGCGGCCGGCTGTTCTTAATCTGTAATTGAAGAGAGGTTTCCTTGCACTGAATCTCGACGCGCGCGTCGCGACAGAAAGCATGACGCCGAACGTTGCTAAGACCTTCGGCGACAATTTGAAACAACTCCGCCGCCAAACGATCGTTGACCTTCACTTTGCCATGCGCTTCGACGTCGACACTGATTCCGGTTACAAGTGAGAACCGTTCTGCGTAACGCTCGATCGCAGGCAGTAGAACATCCATTCGCTCTTCGCCGGCTTTAAGACCCCACACGAAACGCCGCAGCTCAGCCAATTCGTGTTTGGTCAGCTCGAGTAATTCCTGGACGTTGTCGCGAATGGCGAGATTTCCCGATTCGAGCTTCTGGTCCAACGCTGAAAGACCGAACTGAATTCCGAGATAAGGCTGGATAACGCTGTCGTGAATGTCATGCGCGATTCGTCGCCGCTCGGTTTCCGCGGCATCGGATGCGAGGTTGTCGATCAGGCGAATGTTTTCCATCACCGGCGTAACGTGGTCCATTAACTGCAACATGAAATCCATATCTGGACCATCAATGTGCGTTGGACCATCGACGATGAATAAACGCCCGACTGCCTGGTGACGATAGTAAACAGGAACAGATAGGTATCGTTGCGCATCCAGCAATCCGGCGAGCTTGTCGGCGCTGCCTGCTGGTGCTTCGGAAAACACGCGGGTTTTTACGTCAAACAGCCGGGCATGTGACGAGTGGTTCTTTCGGTAAATCACTGCGTGCTCTAGTGAAGGGGCGAGAAACTGCACGGCTGCTTCCCGGCCAATTTCCGGAGGCGCCGACCGGCTCGGATGGATCCCGCGCGCCACGCGATACATCTGGTAGCTCTCGGCGTCGCCCTGTTTACCTGGAATCACGAGCAGGCACGCTTCCGCGTTGTAAAAATCACGCACGCTTTCGAGAATTGCCTTGATCGTGCGATCGATTCCGAAGCGCGGATTGGAAAAGACTGTGACTTCCTTCAGTAGTTTTAGCCGTTTTTTAAGTTGGGTGTGATAACCGCCCCAGCGAGCGATGATGTAACCGAAGATTAACAGTCCAATCGGCGCGAACATGAGACGGCTCATCGCGATGGGCCTTCCGGCCAAAGTGGCGACGGCTGTATACGACGCGGCTGAGGCGAGTGTTAGTCGCAAGCCGTCCGTAAGTCCCCAGGTAAAAGACGCAACGATGATGGCGAAAAAGAAGAAGTAATAGAAGGTGCTGTTGGGGCCCGTTGTAAACGCAACAAGTGGGAGATACCAAAAAAGATCCAGCCAGGGAATTATTTTGTGCGCCACTAACTGATTGCGGCGTACCGACAAGTGATAGACGACAAGGCCGTACAACGAGTAAAGCGCTAGCGTAAAGTGGATCGGCGTGATCCAGGATTGCGCTTCCATCGATTCGAGCAGGACCACCAGCAGGGAACAAGTTGCCAATACCACTCGCATGCCTGCGATCAATCGCAAATCGATCCATTGTTCCGACAACGGATCAGCAGTTGGGGGCATTGGTTTGTGGGTCACAGTCGACACGGATTCAGTCGCTCGTCTTGTTTAGCTCTTGCAGTTTCTGCCAGACGCGTTCAGCTTCTTCACCAAAAAGCACGATGTCATTCTGACGCTGGTCGAGATCGAGACCGATCCGCGTTTTCACGTCGCCTTCGGCGGCACGATAATGCGCCGCGGTGATGTGATCGATGTTGATGAACAACCTTCCGCCCTCTGGATGGGCGACTTCGATGAATCTCATCTCATTACCTCGAACAGTAGAAGTCGCCGTCGTTTTTCAACGGCGGCTGGAGATTCTTGGCGATCTGTTTCCGATGTGGATGTGAGGGCCGGTTGCCACACCGGGCACCGCACCGCGAAAAGCAAGAAAGGGAATCGACTCGGCACGCAGAAATTGAATCAAGGCACGGCCTTCGGTGCTGTCCGGATGAAGACCGATGTCCATACCGTTGCGATGGTCCCAACCCCAGCGGGTGTGTAAATCCGATTGGCCGAAGGCGCTCAATGGCAGCGGCTTTTTAAACTTCGCGACGAAGAATTCCTCGATCTTGCCCGCATCGGAAAGTTTCCATTTGCCGGTGCCTTCGACTACGGCATCCTCCGCAGTCTTTTCTTCAGCCGGTGGCTTTGGGCGCTCGATGCGAACGACACGTTCACGATCCAGAAACTTTGACATGTTTCCGCGCTTGTACCAGTAACCGTCGGCTTGTTCAGTCACCTCGTCTACTACGAGTGGACCATCGGCAAGAATGATTGTGATTTTTTCCGGTGTCGCTTCCGGCGTCGGTTCTCCTTTGGTCTGTGCGTGAGCGCAGGTGACCGCGAGGGTCAGGATTAGGGCGCAAGCATAGAACAGACGTGACACGGATCTTTAACTTTTCGGCGCGAAATATCCGACTCGCGTTTGCGGACGGTATGCAGGATTCGCCGTTTCGACTCGAACGCGGCGGAAACTTCCGTCGCGTGCTTTGTTCAGCGGCGTGAAGTAGAGCGCGTACTGATGCCGTAACTCCTCGGCCACTTCAGCGTACGTGGATTCCAAGGCGTCGAAACTCAGCGGCTTATACAGACGGCCGCCTGTCGCGCGCGCAAGTTGGGCCAGGTTTTGTTCGCTTTGATCGAGTGCCTGCAATCCGAGTCGCAGGCGATCGATGTTTACCTGATTGAATCTGACGGAGGCATCGCTTCCGCCCAGCAGCGTGTCGAGCTCAGCGCGCTTCGTCGCTCGCGAGATCTCGGTGTTGCTCACAATGTAAGCGGTGACTTGTGCCTTGATCATCGCTTGCAAAGCTGCTTCGAGCGTCGACGTTCCTTGACCATTATCAAGCCCGTCGGAAAGCACGATCACCGCACGCCGTGATTTTAGCGACGGTGCGCCAAACTGGTCTTTTGAAGCCAGCAGCAGAGCGTCGTTGAAGCGGGTGTACATCCCGGGCTCGATCCGATTCAGCGCTCGTTGCAACTGGAAGCGGCTCTTGGTCCAGTCCTGCAAAAGTTCGATGCGATCGTCAAACTTGATGAGACTGATGCGATCGTCAGCGGATAGCTTCGCTGCAAAACCCTGAGCAGCGCGGCGAAAGTCGTCAATATTGCTGGCGACAGATGACGATGCATCCACCATCAGGATCACGTCGACTGGAACCTGACGCAACGCGAGGTCGCTGAGTGGTTGCAGAGTATTGTCTTCGAAGACGCGAAAGTCGTTGCGCGTGAGATTGCTTACGAGGCTACCGTTCGCATCGCGCACAGTGACAGGAAACATCACTTCCGTGGTATCGACTTTAACAACGTCGTCGGGATTCAGTTCCTCTACAGGTTTTTCCTTCAGCTTGGGAACAGGAGGCGGTGCGCCCATTTGTTCTAGCGCGGTACGCGGCTTGGGCGTTGGTTTTGGTTCCGCCGCGCGCTGCGGAGTGGTCCGCTTTTTCTGCGCGTCGACGATTTGCAAATCGAGCGTAGACACCACGACCGCTACGAGAAGAAACAGCAGCATCAGCGGTCGGGTTTTACCTGCTTGGCTTTTCATAAAAATGTAGTTTTGAGCGGATTACTTGTCTTCGCCCATCGCCGCTTTCATCGCCGCGAGGACTTTGTCGCTGACACGGCGTCGTCGCAGTTCTTCCAGCTTGTTGGCAGCCAGATCAAACTCCACAGGCGATTGTTCGATGCGGCGAATGATGGTGCCTTCCGAGAATCCTGCTTCGACTAGCTCGATGATCGAATCGTTGGTGAGGCTCTTGGTTTTTTCGAGTTTCGCAGACGATGCGGCGCCACCTGGTTCGGTGGGTGGTCTGAGAATTTTGACAGTCGCGCTGCCGGTGGTAACGGTGTCGCTATCGACCGATCCGTCTCCGCCGCGCGATTTACTCCGGCCTTTAGTGCCGCCGCCGGATCCAAAAATGTTCGTGCCGCCATCAGTGGGCGCACTTCCGGTACTGGGGCTACTCGACCCTTTGGTCTTTGGGTCAAGACCCTGCGTCATGAACTCTTCGTCAGACCACGATTCATCGTCCAGCATCATGTCCAGACCTTCCTGACGAGAAAGCATTGCCATGATGACTTTTTCGCTCACGCCGTTTCGCTTGAGCTCGATCATGCGATCGGGCGAAAGGTCAAAGTTTGGAATGCGCGTGTTGATGATCGAGACGATGGTTTTTTCTTTGAAGCCGGCCTTGGTGAATTTAACGATCGCGGCGTTGTTGAGCGTCTGCTGCTGGCTTGACGGAGTTTGGGCCAACGCTATTAGCGAAAGACTGCAAATGAGGGAGAAAGAACAGATGATGCGCGCTGCGAATGAATTCATGCTGTCACCCCATACTTTCAAACGAGATTATCTCTGCGGAGCCGGCACGTCGTTGTCTTCGGCTGGCTTGCGGCCGTCGAGTCCATAACGCTTGCCGATCTTTTTTACGTAATCGCGAGTTTCACGATATGGGGGAACGTTGCGTCCGTACTTCATGACCGCGCCCTCTCCGGCATTATAACTCGCGAGCACCAGATCGACGCGACCGCCGAACATGGTCATCAGCTCCTTCAAATAACGGGTGCCGCCCATGATGTTCTCGGCCGGATCGTAAGGCCTTCGAACACCCAGCCGGCGCGCTGTTCCGGGCATCAACTGCATAAGTCCCTGGGCGCCTTTCGGGCTGCGAGCGAACTGCTTAAATCGCGATTCCTGCTCGATAACGCAAAAGACCAGGTAAGGGTCGACCCCGAACCGGGCGGCATTCATCTTTATTAAAGTATCAATACGCTCATTTCCGGAGGTCCAGCCATTTTCTCTCCAGGAACGCGCCGGACGCAACGACTGGCTGTTCGCGTTCGATACGGATGAAATGGTCCCGTTCGAGGAACTTCTGTACGTTTCCACGGCGAAACCACGCGCCGTCGGCCGACTCGGTTACTTCGTCGACGCGCATGCGGGCACCGCCGTCCAAATAAATCCAGATCGCCAAAGGCGCCGCTTCAGCCGGAGCCGATGGCGATGCCGTTGGCGCAGTAGTAGTAACAGGCGCTGTTTTTGCGGGTGCCGAATCTTCTTTCTTCAGCGGAGTAAGGCTCTTAACGGTACCTTCGAGCCGTTTGGAAATCCCGCCTTTGCGATACCAGATCTCGTCGCCCTGCTTCCAGACTTCGTCCACTTCGAACGAATAGCCGTCCGCAAGTGTTATGCGCACGTTTTGTTGCGCGGCGACGATTACGGTCGACAGCACCAACAAAACACACAGAAAAGATACTCGGCTCAAAAACACGACGTTTACGACGTTGATTGGGACGAAGCCATCTCGAAACGCTGATATTCCGGATCGAATCCGTGGGCTGTACCGAAGTAATTGCCCCACGCGAGATCGACCAGTTCTGTGGTCAGCTTCATCTGTCGTCCTTCGAACAGGCAGATATCGTTTACCTTCCTTAAGAGGTCGCGCGGTTCGCAGCCCTTCATGATCCGCTTTTCGTTAGCGTAGCGGTTGATGATGTGGTTCAAACAATCATCGTCGATCGCGACGCCACGATCTTTCGCGGTCCTTCTAAAAATCTCCGCAAACGCATGTGGCGTTGGTGGCTCGACCCTGGCGCGGTATCCCATGCGTCGCAGGAACGCTTCGTCGACCAAATCACGCTCGTCAAGGTTAGTGGAGAAGACTACTAGTTGTTCGAATGGCACCTCGATCTTTTTGCCGCTATGCAACGTCAGGAAGTCTACGCGTCTTTCGAGCGGAAGGATCCAGCGATTCAAGAGGTCCTGTGGCGCGACTCGCTGCCGGCCAAAGTCGTCTATCACGAGCGTGCCGCCGTTGGATTTAACCTGAAACGGCGCTTCGT
Source organism: uncultured Acidobacteriota bacterium (assembly GCA_963789185.1). Taxonomy (GTDB): domain Bacteria; phylum Acidobacteriota; class Blastocatellia; order Pyrinomonadales; family Pyrinomonadaceae; genus PSRF01. The sequence continues at coordinate 82,469 of CAWBJU010000032.1, read as the reverse complement.
AAAACTTGGCCGTTTCCGACCAGGTTAGATCTGTGTTGTCCAGCGTCAATTCGCCGCCGACGATGATCAGGGGACGTTGAATCTCGATCCAGCGTCGATCGTGTTCGATCGCTGAATCGCGTCTCTCAACCGCGCGGTGATTGTGAGCGTCGTAGATGCGAATGATCTGGCCGTCTATTTCGATTGCGTGAGGAATCCAAATCGTTCCGAACAGCGCCGCGTTCATACGTTCGGAAACGGCGGTTTTACCTGTTCCCGGGAGTCCGGTTAGAAAGAGTGACGAGCGGGAGTTGATGACGCAGCCCAGCGTTTGCAGCAGTGAGTTTGGTAGAACGAGATCCTGGAATGCGGAGCGTACGTTCTCAATCGACGCTGATTTGGAGGGCACGGCTTGCAGCCGCATCATGTGACCATAATCCTCGAGGGACACGGGAGCTGGTCCAACGTAACCGCTTTGAGAGTGAAGCCGCGTAACGCGTTCCCAGCCGTGGTCCAGCATCGCATAACGCGTTGCTCCGACCGCGCTCTGAAGTCGCATCTCGATCAACTTCTCGCGATAGAGGTGGTAAAGGATCTCCTCGGTAAGCGCGCGCGGCAGGTGAAGTCGCTCGGCTACGGAGACGGTTGTCGGCTCCGGAAGCATTGAGACGTGCTTGAGGGCCAGGTCACAAAGGAAAGCTTCATGCACTCCAGTGTCAGCTACTTCTTCCGGAGTGGGTGGCCCAAGACTTTCAATTTCTGCGCGACTTAGAATACTGAGATGTCCCATGTGAGTTGACACTCCCTTTTAAAGTTCTCTTTCCCCGGGGCAACCCTGGTTTGTTTATGGTTGAGACGTCGCTTCCGCGTGTGTGCGCAGAGTTATGAGCGCTTTGTTAGCTTCCGCGGCTTCCTCAGTTTTACCGGTGCGTTGATAAAGCACGACGAGGTCGGCCAGGACATGCATGCTTGCCGGTTGTAGCGCCCTGGCTTTTTCCAGATGCTCGATGGCTTTCTTGTCCCAGCCCAGGCGCTTGAGGCGCGTGGCTATGTTGATGCGACCCTGAAACTCGCCGACGGCGAGCTCAAAGCTCTTGTAAGCATCGTCAAACTTGCCAAGCTCCACCTGCGCGAGCGCGAGGTTGTTGAGAAAACGCTCATCCGGCTTCGCCTTGACTGCGCGCTTCAAGAACTTGACGGCGCGCTCGAAGTCACGGTCTTTCATCAACAGGTAGCCATAGTCGTTGAGGTGTTCCGGCTGGTCGTTATCACCTTTGAGACTTGCCTTCAGCGATTCGAGAGCATTGTTGCGCAGACCCTTACTCTCGTAAGCGATGCCCAGCAGGTTGTGTGCTTCGTACAATTTTGGATCGAGTGATACTGCATGCGAGAGGGCGGCGATGGCGCCGTTAGCATCGCGGTTATCAAACGCCTTGCGACCATCTGCGAGGTAAATGCGGGCCAGCGCCTGATCGGGCTCGAGCGTCGACGTTGCGTCGGGCGCTGCGGTTACAGGCGCTGCCCCGGCTGTTGTCGGGGCTTTAGTGGTCGTTCGAGCGTCAGTAACTTTTGTTACTCCCGCAGACTCAAATTTCTCAACATCTTTCTTGGTGAGACGCTCCAACTTGTTGGGGTCATTTTTCTTGCCAAAGCCGAAGAGGCGGCCGACGGCTTTGAACGGGTACGTGACGACTTTGACGAGACGATTTCCGCCTTTCTTCTCGCCCTGAATGTCGTCGTTCGCGTTTTCATTGACCATCGCCAGTTCGGCGTCTGTCATTACGGTGCTGTGAACCGTACTGCGAGGTTCGGATATCACTACGAGGAGGGCTGCGATACTAAGCACAACTGCAAGACGTTTGAGCATTGGATTACTCCTTTATTTACCGAACGAGAGACCGCCACCCAGCATGTCGGAGATATTCAACAACGCTGGACCAAGAATCACGATGAACATGGTCGGAAACAGAAGTGCTCCCAGAGGAAGCAGAAGTTTGAAGGCAGCCTTTTGTGCGGCCTGCTCGGCGCGCTGCCGTCGCTTGGTTCTAAGGCTGTCTGAATAAACGCGCACTGCGCGGGCGATCGACGTACCAAAGCGATCTGCCTGGATCAACATACCGACGAGGCTGTTGAGATCTTCTACACCCGTGCGGTCAGCGAGATTACGCAAGGCTTCACTGCGGTCGCGACCTACGCGAATTTCGAGGTTAGCGATCTCGAACTCTTTACTAATGTCGGGGTGAACGTCCTTCAGCTCCTCACAAATCTTAACCATCGCGGCGTTAAGACCGAGTCCGGCTTCCATGGTGATGACCATCAGGTCGAGCGCATCGGCGAGGCCCCATGAGATTCGCAGTTTTCTGGACGCGATAAGTCGATTGAGCACCAATCGCGGCAGAATGAAACCGGCGCCAACGGCAAACAACACAGGTATCAGCGAGTCAGACAGCGGCCAGACCATGAAGGCCCAGACCAAAACTACCAAGAGCGGTAAACCGACCATCGATAACAACTGACCCGCGCGAAAGACTGACGTCGCGTGAGGCGAACGATAGCCTGCCTGCATAAGATCTTTTTGCAGCTTCGCGGCGTCTGCGGCGGACGGAGGTACAAGGCGATTGATCGGTTCGGCAAGCCGCTCCGCGAGAGATGCCACCGTGTTCGGCTCGATAGAGGGTGCAACGTTTGGATTTGCGTCACCCAGTTCTTTCAAACGCGCGGCGGTCGCGCTGGCGGGACGGAACGCCAGCCAGTAAATCGCCATCACGCCAAAAGCAATGCAGACAAAAGTTGAAACCGCGATCAGTGTCATAATTTCACCACCTGTTTCGTATCGATAACTCGCTCGCTATCAAATCTTGATCTTCATTATCCGTTGGACCATTAACATGCCGAGGATTTGCATTGTCACCGCAACAACAATCAGCTTATGCCCGCGCGGATCACGCCATAGCACGTCCATGTAGCCGGGGTTCATCACGGAGATGTAGAGGGCCAGGAAAATCGGCAATGCGCAAAGCAGCCAGGCTGACCAGCGAGAACTGAGCGTCAGCGTCTTGAGATCTTCAAGAATGCGAAAGCGCTCGCGAATCGTGTAGGCGACTTTCTCGAGTAGCTCTGACAGATTGCCGCCGGTCTCACGTTGAATCAGGATCGCCGTTACACACATGCGCAAATCGAGCATTGGCATGCGTTGGACCATGTTTTCGAGCGCCAGTTTTAGTGATAACCCGAGGTTCTGCTCCTCGTAGGTTTTGCGAAACTCGCTCGAGATTGGTTCCGGCATCTCGGTGGCTACCATGTGCAACGATTCAGTAAACGCGTGTCCCGCGGTCAAGCCTCGACTCATCAGGTCCAGCGCATCAGGCAGAAGCCGGAGAAACTTATTCATCCGCTTCTTCCTTTTCGCCAGCACGTGTGAGTAAGGCAACACCGCCGCGATCACACCGCACAATCCCATTAACAGGTAGGAGGTGCTGACCATTGAGATAGCTAAAAACGCGAGCACGCCGGCCGTTAATGAGAAGAGCACCAGACGCATAACCGTGATGTTTAGATCCGCCTGGTCGATTGTGCGTTTAATCCGGCTCGGAAGTGCCAGTTTCAGCAAAGAGCGATTGAGCCACGGGATTTCGCTCAGCAACTCTTCGCGCGCGAGTTGGACGTCCATGTCGGACGAATTGACTGATGAGCGAATTGCCTCAGCCAGGCGTTCCTTCAACAAAGCCCTCTTCTTGTCTGACGAACGCGAAGTGAACAGATAGAGCGCGTAGGTCAGAAAAAGACAGGTAATGAAAACGAAGAAGGGAATGAAAACCATTACGCGACCTCCTCGAAGAACGATCGGGGTAACTGCATGCCGTAAACCTTGAGTCGTTCGGCGAACCGCGGGCGTACACCGGTGGGGCGGAATCTGCCGATTACTCGCCCATCCTTATCGACACCTTTGCGCTCGTAAATAAAGACGTCCTGCATTGTGATCGTTTCGCCCTCCATGCCCGTGATCTCGGAGATCGAGACGACGCGGCGTGTACCATCGCTCAGTCGTGCTACCTGAATCACCATGTTGATGGCCGAAGCGATCTGCTGTCTCATTGCGCGATCTGACAAACGCATGCCGGTCATTTGAATCATTGTTTCCAGGCGAGCGAGAGCGTCGCGCGAAGTGTTGGCGTGGATCGTGGTGAGCGATCCATCGTGACCAGTGTTCATCGCCTGGAGCATGTCGATGGCCTCGCCGCCACGGACCTCGCCGATAACGATACGATCGGGTCGCATACGCAGGGCGTTTCTCACCAAATCGCGCTGGGACACTTCGCCTTTACCTTCAATATTGGGAGGGCGTGTTTCCAGACGCACGCAGTGTGGCTGTTGTAACTGCAATTCGGCCGAGTCTTCGATAGTGACGATGCGTTCGTCAGCGGGGATATACGCTGATAGCGCATTCAATAGCGTCGTCTTGCCCGCGCCGGTACCACCGGAAATGAGGATGTTCAACTTCGCGTTTACGCACATGTCGAACATCGACGCCATGTCAGGAGTCAACGCCTGGTTTTCCAGCAGGCGATTCATTCGCAACGGCTCCGCGCCAAAGCGGCGAATCGAAAGCACTGGACCATCAAGCGAAAGTGGCGGGATGATCGCGTTCACTCGCGATCCGTCCTTCAAGCGCGCGTCCACCATCGGAGACGATTCGTCGATGCGGCGGCCGACTGAAGAAACGATTCGCTCAATCACGCGCATTAAGTGCTCGTTGTCCTTGAACTCGATGTTGGTGCGCTCGAGCTTTCCGCGTCGTTCGATGTAGATGTTGTAAGGTGAATTGACGAGGATGTCGGAGATTGATGTATCGGCAAGCAACTGTTCAAGTGGTCCAAGGCCAAACAATTCGTGCCGGACCTCGTGAATCAGCCGCTCTCGTTCAACACTGGAAAGCGGAGTGTCTTCCTGGGCCAGGAGACTGGCCGCCAGACGCGCTACTTCCTCATGAAGTTGGTCCGGCTCGAGCATTCCCAGCTTTGACAGGTCCATCCGGTTGATTAGCATCCGGTGGAGGCGGGCCTTCATGTCCTGGAAGCCCTGCTGATTGCTGATCGCGTCGTCGTTGAGCGCGCCCGTTAATCCGGATTCTCTAACCAGTCGTTCACGTAATGCCATAATCGGTATCCCTTGTAGTTGCCTTCGTTACTGAGCTTCACTCAAATTTGCGCGGTCCAGTGCGGCCCGTAATCCGAAATCCTCGGTGTCGGCTTGCTGGCGACGAAACAGGGAATTGAAGCCGCGTTTTGTTTCGACGACGGGTGCTGCCTGGTCCACGCTACCTTCGAATAGTTTTGCAGCAATCGCGCGCAGGTCAGCTGTAACACGGGACGCGGGCGCTGATTCCACCAGCGGCTGGCCCAGGTTGATCGAATTGACCGCGGCGCGATAGTCGCTTTGGATAAACCCGATGACCCGTTCGCCGAGAAAACCTTCGACCTGTTTCTGGTCCAGCTCAACCGACTTGCTCCAGCGATTAACGACGAGGCGGATCTTCTTTCTCGGATAGCCAAGACGATCGAAAATCTCGAGCGCTCGTCGCGTGCTGCGAATGGCGTGAATCTCCAGCGTCAAAACCATCAGGATTTGATCAGCATGGTCCAATGCCGAGATCGTCACTGCGTCGAAACTGTGCGGCGTGTCGATGATGACGTTGTCAAATCGCTGCCGCAGAAGTTCCATGATTTCGTAGATGTGCCGGGGTTCGATGTCTTCAGCGCTTTCCGCCGTGAGTGGCGCAGCCAGTAGCGACACGTTCTTGGAACGAGGGGTCAGATAACTCGTCAGCAGCGCATCGTCCAAACGATCGCGATTCTCGACGACATCGGCTAGCGAGAACTTTGGCTTGACGCCAAGCAGCAGTTCCAAATCTCCTGATTGCAGATTTAGATCGACAAGCGCGGTCGGTGAGTTTTGAAGCATCGCGAGATTGGTCGCGATCAAAGAACAACCGCAACCACCCTTGCTGGCAAACACAGCGATCGCTCGTCCTCGTTTATGCTCCGATTCAGCGGTTTCGAGAGAAAACTGGGTAGTTCGTTCAAACACCGTCGCAAGATCTTCGTCAACAATCGGCAGCCGGATGAAGTCGCGGGCACCAACGCGCAGGCTACGCAGAATCAAATCCGGCGACGCATCTCGCGAGGCACAGATCACGGCTGACTTCGGACACTCCGCGGTCACACCCTGGACCAGCTTCAGCCCGGGATCGCCGATCTGGGCAAAGTTAATTATTAAAGCTGTAGGACGCAGCCGGGCTGTTTCGGTAAAGGCTTGTTGCGGATCGTCCGTCTGCATTAGCAGACTGACGCCCGGATGATTGCTGAGGGCCCGGGTGATCTCTTTCGAGTCGGTTGGGTCCTTTGAGAGAAGAATAAAAGTTAAATTACGTTTCATGTCCCTTGGTTCACTTCCCAATTAGACGTCTAAAGATCCGCTGGTTCCTGACCAGCACTTTCAGCCGACATCGTGGTCTGATAGTTCGGCATTGAGATAGCGATATTCAGTAGGGGAATTCCGAGATTGAAAGTGAAATTTTCGATCTTAACGGTCGCGGTACCGAGATTCGATCCAAAGCTGGTATCGATCGGTTCGTCATCCTCCGGATCGTTATCGGTATCGGCACCGGCGTAGGTCACTCTGATGTTTACGCCCTGGGCATTGAGTCCATTGATGAGCGGTGGGCCAGTCGGTGCGCAATTGGCGTCAACGTGTTTCTCGCCGTAGATGACGATGTTTTTCACGCATTCGACATCTTCCTCGTGCAGACTCGCGTATCGCGCACCGCGACGCGCCGCGTCAGTCAGCGCATTGTGTGTGTAGAGCAGGCGACCGAATTCAATGATCCCGATGAGCACTGTGAAGAAGAAAAGGCACGCTACTGCGAACTCGGCAACCGCCGCGCCTCGTTCACTCTTTTTTAATGCTCTATTCGTCAAGCTTCACCTCCGCCAATTAAGGGATGTAGCGCATGGTTGTGCTCGGCGCTAATGGATAGCTCAATGAAAAGGTCGGGTTGTCGAGTAGAGCAGCGAGATTGAATATCGGCTGATATGCAAGCTTTACTGCTGTTGCATTCGCGTCGCACGTCTTCGTCGCATCTCGAGGAATGCTCACCGTAACAAACTCGATTTGCTCCGAGCCGGTCACCTTGGTTGTCTGGATGCAAACGTTGTCAACGGTTGCTCCTTTCACCAATCGCTCATCCTCAGTACACGTCGTAAGCTTTCCGCAGATCACGAGGTTCTTTGCTCTCGCAATCTCGATGCTGTTGTACTGATGATTCGAGAGATAACGAGCAGCCGCGCGTGTCGACTTCGCCAGCGTGGTGTAGGAGTTGAAGTATCGGCCGATCTCCGAAACGCCAGCAAGAAGGAGGATCAGCACCGGCAAAGTGAGCGCCATTTCGGCGAGAGTGCCACCGGTTTCGTCTCTCACCATCCCGCGCAACTTGCGAATTTTGTCGAGTAGTTTCCGCATTTGTTCTTCCCCTATCGATAAAGCACAGGCGTGACGATGTTGGTCGTGTTTGAATCATTGGGATCAAACCCGATGACATCTACGATATCGTCAGCGGTGTATTCGACTCTGATATCTCCGTCGTGACCATTGCTTACCGCGCGCTGCATAAAGAACCCACCGAAGCCGGACGGCTTAACTAACTCGCGTCCGTCTTTCGGATCGCCAAACTGTCCGATTGGAGTGATTGGAAGGATGAGTACGCGACGATTAGCCTGGCCGGGAAGATGTGTCGGCGGTTTGAAAGGTTCCGGATTGTTATCGGAGTAATCCGTCCAGCTTATTCCGGACCACTTGGGACCTTTTCCGGTCAACGGATTTCCCTGGTGAATGTTGCTGTCAGGCGGGTGATCTTCCGGATTGGTAACACAGCCACTACAAGTCGGATCCTCGACGGGATCGCACGTATAGTCGTCGAACCGCACGTTGAGTCCCTGTCTTACCGGACCGGCATTAACACCAGGTTCAGAATCAATTTCCAGTTCCTGGCCAGGACTCGCCGTGCACTGACAATTGCCGGCCGCCGCCAGAGCCATTCGAAGGGCGCAGCCGCCGCGTCCCGCACACGCCAGCGCGTTGTAGTTTCCGGCAGAGGGACCGTCAGACGGCGACGCACGAATTGTGTAAGTACAGCGTTTGCAAAACTCTCGCTTTGGATCGCAGGTGCCGTTTTCATCCGGGTCCAGCTCACCTTCCAGAACCGTTTGGAGCCCATGAGGATCGATACCCGGACAGTGCCCCCAAAACTGCAGTGTTGTCCTCGAGGCAGTTGGGATCGTCTTCCTTGTCGCAGCCAAGCTTGCAGTTCGGATCCCCGGGATTGCACGAGACGGCTGTCAGTGGAATGATGCAAAAGGTGGTGTTACCCGGAACCGAAAAGCCGGCCACTGCCTTGGCCGTCATGTCTCTCAGCGCTCCCAAAATCGGCACTGAAAAGAAGATGCTGACGGGGACGGGGGGCGTCACGACGCGGACAAAACGGATGTTCGTCGGGTTCGCTGCCGCTTGGGCTTCGCTCAAACCGTTGCCGGTGTCAAAATCAGAAAGGTTTACGGCGAATCTTACGTACTGTCGTAGTGAGCTGAGATCGTCGGCCGTTAAATTATCGCCGGCGACGAACTGTCTGTTGTTGAAGTTGTATTTATTTTGGTTCAGGACCACGATTGCGCGGTCTACCGCCTCTTCAATCTTTGCAGCGTCGGGCTCATCAAGCGGTGTGCATCCCGCGAGAGCTGCGGCATCGACGGCATTCTGGAGTTCGGCTTTGACTGTATAAAGATGGCTGAGATCGACGCCGAGACCCACTGCCAGGAAAAGAAAGAGCGCCGACAGTACGGTATAAGCAACAACGCCACCGCGTTCGTTTTTTCGTCGCGTTAAATCAACTACTCGAGACGACTTCATTGCTTGACTCCCTCCCCGAACGTGAACAATTCAATGGTTTCTTGAAGCTTTGGGTGGTGGTCGCATAACGACCACCACCCTCGTCAGTTGCTCAATGCTCTCGCTTATCGCACCGTCAGTTACCTGGCGTGGTCTTTGTAGCCGCGGCCGGTGTTGCTTCGGTCTTGGCCGGTACAGGAGCTTGAGTTGGAACAGTCAGCGGCACTGCGGGTACCATCGTTTTCGGCTTGGCGGCACCATCGGCGGCGGTTCCGGTTGAGAATCCGCTGTTGCCGGAAATGCCCGTACCACCGGCCGGTTCCACGCCCAGCGGAGAGCCACTCTTCAATCCATCAATACCCTTCATGTTCGGAATATCGTCGCGGTTGATCGGCTTCACCAATTCCGCGGTGATGATGAACATCAACTCAGTTTCCTGTTTCTGGAATGACGAAGATTTGAAGAGGTTTCCGAGAACGGGAATGTCACCCAGCAGTGGGATCTTTGAGATCGATTTGGTTTCGTTGTTGTCGAGCAGACCAGCTAGCGCAAAGCTTTGTCCGTCGCGAAGTTCGACGCCCGTACGAGCGCGACGCGTCCGCAGGGCGGGAATCACGAAGCCGTTGAATCTAACGCCATTGGCGAAATCGATCGTGGAGACTTCGGGTTCGAGCTCGAGACGAATGTGGTCCTCATCGATGATCGTCGGTTTGAAGTTCAACCTTACGCCGTACTCCTTGAACACGACGCTCACTCCGCCGGCCGAGGCGCCGCCCTGGACTACCGGCACTGGAAACTCACCACCGGCCAGGAAGCTGGCCGTCTGGCCGTTCATAGCAATCAGATTGGGCTCAGCCAAAGCACGCAAAGCGCCATTCGTTTTCAATGCGCGAACGAAAGCGCCCGTATTCAAGCTGCGATTGAAAAGAAAAAGGTTGACTGCCGAGCCAACGAAGTCAGTAACAAGGTCGTTCCCTTCAGAAGTGCCTAGCGTGCCCGGTCCACCACCTTGAACGAAGGCCCCCGTGGCGCCCCCGGCGTGTACCCACGAAGTTCCCAGGTCCTTCAGCTTCTGCCTGCTAACCTCGGCTACGCGTACCGACAATTGGACCTGCGCCACGTCGGTGACTGGCGACTGGAGCATATTCACAGTTTTGAAGCCTGCTGCCTGGACCACCGCATCAGCTTGTTGCGCTGACTGTGGCTGGCCGACCGTGCCGGAAAGAACGACCGAGCCGTTGGCCTGGCTCAAACGAATATCGTCGCGAGGAAAGAGGGCGCGGATCTGTGAGTCGATCAGCGACAGGTTTGCGCGAACGAATACATCGAAAACGATGAACTTCTGATCGCCTTTATCCCAGGCGATGAAGTTGACCTGACCGAAAGTTTTGCCGTTGACGAGAACCTGTGTCGGCGAGACCATCACGGCTTCCGCGACTTCCGGATTGGAGATCGAGAAGCGGCCGATCGAGCGGTCAAAGTTGATGACACGTGATTGGCCCACGAGTACGTTAATCGGGATGCTGTCCTTGGAGGCGCTGCTGAATGAGGCGTCGTAGGAAGTTTCCTGAGCGTTTACGCCCATGGCCAATCCAACTGCGAGAGTAACGACCATCGCCAGCAAGAGTTGGATGACGAAGTCTCTGAGCGAGTAATGTTTGAGCATGTTCTGAATCTCCTTGAATACTGACGATGTCGCGTTCGGACCTGATGTCGTAGATGCGTTCATGATTGCGGCCACCTCCGGGGCGATTCGGTTATCACTGGGCCTCATGGAAAGTCGACATTCTTCTTCTTCGAGCCTTCAATGACTTCCACGCTCGGACGAGCAGGAGCCGGCGGCGCAACCGGAGTGACCTTTGCCGCATTGCTCGCGCTCGCGGTAACGCGCGGTCGTGGACGGCGCGAAACTGTTGGCGTTGCCGGTTTCTTATCCTTACCTGCGAGACCCGGCTCAGGTACTGGCATGGCACGCTCGCCTGAGAGAAGCGTGCTCTTGTTTGCTCCCGGTGTGGTTTCATCGCCCTGGTCCACCGAGTTGCGCATCACCAGTTGCAGACGGCCTTCACTTGAAGCGAGGGCCAGCTTTTCCGCTTGTTCGGGAGTAACCTGAAGCGTAACGGCACGCACTGCGCGTTCGACTTCACGATCGTTCTTCGGCTTATCGATGTTCTGGCCGCTGGCGAGGACCTTGATGTTTTGCAGCACGATCTTCGAGATCATTTCTTCCTGGCCCGACGCTTTTGGCGGTTGCGTGACCACCACGATGTCAACCAGTGTTCCCGGCATGATGAAACCTGAGATGCCCACAACGTCATCGACCCTGACGGTCATGGCGCGAAAACCTTCAGGAATGACTGACGAGAGACCGCCGGCGGCGCCGACCGGCGCGAGCCGGCTTTCAGTTACCGGTTCTTTGGCGGAGATGCGCACGGTGGCGACCCGATCGATGAGCTTGTCAGTCGTAGCGAACGCGCCTTCGGGAGTGACGTTACGCGGGAACTGGGCCACAGTGAGATATTCGGCGATGATGCGCGAGCCAACAGGAATCTCTACCTTCGCCACAACAACGTTGTTGAGATTCTTAGTGTAGGCCTGCGCTCTCGCGAGATATTGGCTGACAGAAACAGCAGCGACCAGACCAAAAACTACGGCTGCCAGCAACGCAACGATGAGTCGTTTGTTCCGCATAATGATTTTATCTCCATTCGAAAAACTACGTTCGAAACACAATCGTCGAAATCACACTGCCAATCATGATCGCGACACCGTAAGGGATGGTATGACTGCGGTCAGGCGGCATCGCGAAGCGAGGCATTTCCCATCCCGGTAAGACTCCAACAAAAATTCGCACGACGCCGTGCAAGGTTGAAAAGACTGTGCCCGATCTGATCATCGAGTAGATCGCCAGCATCGCGCCCAACATGACGACGACGACAAACGTCATTGGGACCAGGGCGACACCAACTACCGCGCCGACGGCGGCGAAAAGTTTTACGTCACCTGCGCCCAATGCTCCGAAGATGTGCATTAGAAACATTGGCAGGAACGCCAGGCCGAGACCTTTAAGACTTGATAGCGCGCCCGAGAATCCTAAAAAACTTGTGTTGATGCAGAGCCCGGCAACGAGAGCGGCAACTACTACGAGATTCGGAATCCGCCGGAAGCGGACGTCGTAATAGATGACAATTGCCGCGAGCGGCAAGAGCAGTAGTAGTTTCATAGCGTAAATGGGGATCGGCATCTAATCACTCCGCACGTTTAAAAAGGCGAACACCTTCACAAGAGGCTTGCGGTGTTCGGCGCCTAACTGTCAAAGCAACGAACCACACGGAAGCACCGCTATGCGTTACGGACCAGCGGGTGGTGGTGCATCTACTTCATTGGCCACCATATTCATCTTGTTATTGACTGCGTCGCCAAGGACCGCATAGACGATGATTGCGACTGCTACGAGAATCGCAGTGCCAACAGCGTACTCCGCGAGTTCGGCGCCATCTTCAGCTTTAAAAAACTCTTTCAATCTATTCACCTTGATAACTCCATTTCCGGAATAGTTTCAAAACCCGGTTTAAGCGCGGCCGTTAGGAAGCGAGGCGACCGTGCCACATGGTGTCGCTAGAAACCGTCATCGGCGCTGGCGGCATTTATGTCTGCCGCAGTACCTTCGTTTTGATCGTTAATTGCATTTCCAAGAACCTTGAGAACAACCAAGGCGATCGCCACCAGCAAAGCCACGCCAACAGCGTATTCAGCCAATTCGGCCCCCTCCTCATTGCCAAGGAAGCGGCGCAAACTTTCTGTCGTAGTCATGATTTAGAGTCCTCTTTTTTGTCAGTCGGGGGAAAAGAGCGTAGGGAGCCTGTAAGGCCAGGCTCCCGGCGTTCTCGTTGGTTCTTTTTACGGATATTTGGCGGTCTTAATCTCCGACCCAGTTTCTGAGTTCGAGTCGTTGATCGCGTTGCCAAGCACCTTGTAGACGATGAGGCCGATCGCAACGAGCAGCGCGACGCCAACGGCGTACTCCGCTAACTCAGCGCCCGTCTCATCTTTCAAGAAGTTCTTCAGCATTGTCGTTTGCTCCTTATGTTCGTTTGGGGTTAGGTCCTGGGTGATTCCGCACGGCATCATTTGAGACCAAAAAAACCGTCACTGAGGTGCAGGCGTCATCCCAGGAAACCTGAGCTGGACGCTCCTGCCGATCACGGCAACACTTCAGCGGGTGGCCCCTGTTGGGCAACGCCTGTGCCGCGACTTTTACGGCTCGTTGGTCCAATCCGTAACAGGTGTTTGGGACCCGTCGTCTGACGTTCGCCTGCGCTAAAAATGGAGGGGAAAAGCGATCTGAAGCGCGACCGAGTGTTAGGTGGAGGTTGTTCGGTTCCAACAGCCGGCGAGCACGCAACTGCTCGCCAGCGAGCACTTGCGACAAAACGGTGCAGCGGAAAGAGGCTAAACTGCTAGCCAGCCAGCAACTTCGTTGGTTTCCAGAGCCTGGTCCTTGGCATATTCATTGCCTCGTTTCTCAAAACCTACTTAGCCGGATCTCTCGCTCGACAGCAGAGATCTGGTGTTACTGTCTTGAAAGGACGCTCATCGTGAAGATTGAAAACCTGCTTCTCGCTGCGACCCTTCTGCTCACTCTGTTGCCTTCGATTGCCGCAGCCCAATCGACGGACACGGCCGTCACGCCGCTGAGCAACAAGGACGTTCTAGTGATGGTTGAAAAGAAAGTCGACACAGAGACGATCATCAAAACTATCAAGTCGTCACCCTGCACTTTCGATACGTTCCCGCCACTGCTCAAAGAGATGAAGCGTCGGGGTGTCCCGGAACCGGTGTTACAGGCTATGGTGACTGCTCCGTATGGACCTTCGGTCGCCAACAGCAGCAAAGACGACCTGGGTGAGGCGCCGATTTATCACTACGCAGAACAACTCAAACAAATGGGGTTCCTGACGCCGGTGCCGTCTGGTCGCGGATTACCACCAATGTCACGCGGCCGCAGCCGCAATGCGTCGCGAACGCCAATAGAATGACTCGGTTCTTGATTGGAAGCACGAGATGAAACGTTGTCCGCAATGCTACCAACCGTATGCTGACTCAGAGAGGTTTTGTGAGTTGGACGGTCAGTCACTGTTGAACGACATCAACCCCGCCGCGGCCGTCGGCAAAGTAGTTGATACCCAGCCGGCCGTGATGGATGCATCTGCTCAAAAACGGGAAATGCGGATGATGGTGATCATTGGCGTAATGGTAGGGATGATCGTTACCTCCCTGGGTTACGCCGGTTATTCGCTGTTCCTTGTTAATCCCGCCGAAGAATCAGACGCTCCCGTTTCGAGGGCTGAAACGGTCGACACACGTCAGCCAACACAGCCAACGCGGTCGGCCATGAAAGAGCCCACCCCGGCTCCGGAAGAGGAGAGCTCTCCCAGCCCCGAGGCTGAAGCCGAGGCTGAGGTAGAAGAAACGCCGAAAGCTGACACGATGGCCGCGCACTTGAACCAGGGGCCGGTCTCGACTGGTGAACGCGAACAGAAGAGAGAAAATCGTTTAGACAAAACTGTTATCGAGATGAACGACGGCACCAGCGTCGAGGTTGATGCCGCATGGCAAGACAACCAGGGAGTTTGGTATCGCCGCGGTGGCCTGGTCTCATTTGTAGAGAGTAAGCGGATCAAGGCAATCCGCGCTCGGCAAGAGGCCAAGCCTGACTCGGCGACTGATCCAAAACCCTAAAGCACTGAGGTAATTGCGATGGGTCGAAAAGGTCTTAACGTACTTATCGGAGTCCTGGCCTTGGGTTTGTTGATAGTCCTGATGGCTTCTGATCGCGGCATCTCGGGTGTGATGGAAAACTGTGGAAGTTTTATCGCAAACGTGCTGGGCGGCTAGCTTTTCCTTTTAGCCATTACGCGAAACCTCAACTATGAACAGGACTTTTGCAAAAGTTTTTCTAATATACGTATTCGCCTACGCTTTTCTTTTCGCATCAAGGCCGATAGATGATGGTGACTTCTGGTGGCACCTCAAGACCGGTCAGTACATTGTTGAAGAGGGAGTCGTCCCGAGAACTGACTTCTTCTCCTTCACCAATTATGGAAAGCCGTGGGTCGCGCATGAATGGCTATCAGAAGTTGTTTTTTACCTCGGCTACTCATGGTTTGGTTATGGCTCACTGATCTTTACTTTTGCTGTTCTTGCGGTCCTCGCGTTTTGGCTTGTGACGAGGCGTCTTGGTAGTCATCCTTTTATCTTCGCGCCTGCGGTGTTATTGGGAGTTTGGAGCATCCTGCCAACGATCGGCGCAAGACCTCGTGTTTTTACCCTACTTTTTTCAGCAATCTATCTCGCGCTGTTAAATAGTTTTCATCGGGCCGAAAGAAGCTGGCACATATGGCTGACCGTTCCGTTGATGGCCATTTGGGTGAACCTACACGGGGGATTCCTTATGGGCCTGGTTCTTATTGCATTGGGAATTGTAGGTCTGTTGCTGGATACATTGATTGAGAAGCAGAGCATCAAGGGAATCTGGAATCGTTTGCGAACCTTGAGTCTGGTGCTCGTTGGTTGCGCGGTAGCGGCATTGCTCAATCCGCACGGGTGGAGAATCTATCTCTTTCCCTTTGAGATCTTTTTGTCACCGGTACAGCAGCATTCTGTTCGCGATTGGTTATCTCCGGATTTCCATCAGCCGGAATTGGTTCCGCTTGCCGCCTTGATTTTGCTTACGATAGCCGCGTTGTCGCTTTCGCCCAGGAGACCTCGACCGAGCGAAATCCTGCTATTCGTACTAACGCTCTTTGCCACCTTAAAATCGAATCGTCACATGGCGATCTTTGCTCTGGTGGCCGTGCCGTTGTTAATTCGTTACACGCAGCATTGGATCAGTTCTCTGGCGTCCACGGCGGCTGTCAGCGCGCGTCCGCGGCACACGTTTTCGAAAGCTACGGTCTTTATTGCGATTGCGCTTCTGCTTCCATTAGTAGCCTTCGTTCCGAAACTTGCGGCCGAGGTTTATGGTCCACCGAAACAGAATGTGGTCCGAGTCCCCATCAAAGCCGTGGAGTATATGAAGGAAAATGGTATCGGTGGGCCAACTTTTACGGAACCTAACATATGGGGTGGATACCTGATCTGGACCGTCCCTTCGAACCCCGTCTACATTGATGGAAGAATCGATATGTATGGCGACCAGTTCGTCAGCGAGTACATCAACATTGTCAGTGGTAGAGTCGCATGGGAAGAGCCTTTTGAGCGACATCAGGTCAAAAATGTGATTGTGAAGCCAAAGTCGCACCTTGCGCGGAGCTTGCAGGCATCAAGCGAATGGCAGCAGCTCTACCAGGATGAAATGACAGTTGTTTTCTCACGGCGATCGGAGAAGTCAGTTGCGCATGCTTCGGCTGGTGAGTGGTCCAAGAATTGATCCCTTAAAATCCTCAATTGTGTAACCATGATCTCGTCCAGGGCGGAATTGCTGCGCGGAGCAGGTTTTGACCTGACGTACACGGCGGGCCTCGGCGCGCTAGCCCTTTTGACGGGTTGGATCGTTACCACTAATCCTCAACTTTTCCCGACTGTATTTGTAATCAACGTCTGGTTACTTGGATACCACCATGTCATTTCGACGTTTACGCGCCTAAGCGTCGAGAACAACTCCGGACAAAATCGGTTTCTGATCAGGAAACTCCCTCTAATCGTCCTCGCGGGTGTTCTCGTGCTGTGCTTGTTCTTTGGCGCGTGGATCCTGACCTCTCTTTACTTGTACTGGCAGTGGTGGCATTACACGCGGCAGTCGTATGGCATCTCCCGGCTGTATCAACGCAAAGCGGGTCTCGATAACGATCTCCTCAGCAAACTGGTGATTTACGCACTTCCCACCTGGGGCATTCTCCATCGTTCGTATCAACAGCCGGATACGTTCCTGTTTGCCGAAGTAAGAGTTCTACCCATACCGCTTTGGCTCGTCGTCGCGGCTGGTTTAGTTACGGTCGGTGCTGTCAGTTGGTGGGTTGTGCAGATGGTTCATGCCTGCATAAACGGAAGCGCGCCATTTGCACACACTGTTTACGTAAGCGTGCATCTGATCATCTTTGGAGTCGGTTATCTTGCAATTGATAACATCAACCACGGTTGGCTTGTTCTCAACGTCTGGCACAATTGCCAATACATTCTTACGGTTTGGATGTTCAATCAAAATCGATTCAATGCTGGTATCGATAACAAACACAAACTCCTTTCGTATCTCAGCCAGCGCAATAATCTCCCGCTTTATCTCGGAGCGTGTCTGCTCATCTCAACAGTCATATACTCGGCTCTGCTCTACTCACTGGAATGGATAACTCTCGTTACAGCGACGTCATTACCGCTCTTCGCCATAGTTTTTCAGGCGATCAATTTTCATCACTATCTGGTTGATGCCGTGATTTGGAAAGTGCGTCGGAAACCGGTCAGACAAAACTTCGCATGGCAAACTAAGTAATAGCGCATCAGTTTTTAGGTAGAGGAGTTATGGGAAAGCGCGTTTTACGAACCCGGACGAACGGTCCACTTGATTAAAGTGAAAATGTTTGAGAAGTCATCCGTCCAAACAACGTCGCCCTGTGGGATTTGCCAACGTTGACCTTCATGGTCCAAGTCTTTTAAGTCCTCGGGAGTTCTCGCAAGAACCACCCAAACAGACGGGAATTTCCCTTTTTCTCCGTCATACGAGTTATCCGTTGCCACTCGAGCTACAAGTCCTGCATCACGCGCTAAACCAGCGAAGAGCGGCTTAAAATCAAAGTAGCGGTTGCTTATATTGAAAGCCAGCAAGCCGCCCCGCGCCAGTTTCGACAAATACAGAGACAACGCCTCGCGCGTTACCAAATGCGCCGGCACAGAATCCGAGCTGAAAGCGTCAAGGACAATCAATCCGTAGCTCGAGTTTTGCGCCTCTTGTAGCCTCAAGCGCGCATCGCCGACAATCATGTTCAGCTTGCCCGTAGCGCAGTCATTAACGTAACTGAAGTGTCCTGTATCGCGAGCGATCGACACAGCCGCGGGATCAATTTCGTAAAAATCCCAAGTCTGATCAGGTCGCGAATGAGCAGCTATTGTTCCGGACGCAAGCCCTGTTACCGCAACGCGGCTTGTTGAGGGGTGAGCGTTGTATGCTCTGAACACGTCTCCGAGTGGTCCATCATTGTGAAAGTACGAAGTTGGCTGGCATCGTCTTTCATCTGTGAATTGAATGCCGTGGATTGTCGTTCCGTGTAACACACGGCGTTTCGCTTCGCCCTTGATCTCTACAACGCGCCAGGTGCCGAAGAAATTTCGCGTCTGGTAAATCGTAGACTCATGCGTCGACGCGTAAAGTCGAGCGCAAGCCAGCAACAGAAGCAGCGACGCCGCAAATACCAGCGGCTTCTTGGAGCTCAACAGATACGCAAACAAAAGAGGCAACCCAAGAACCACCAGAGCCTCGGTTGTTTGACCAATGCGGAGTTGCGGAATCAGCACCAGGCCAATGATTGCTAACGCGGCGGCAGCAGCGGGAATCCATGCGTGCGCAAGCTTTTCCCTGTCAGAGTTGTGGGCCAACCGTCTGACAGCAGTGACCACGATCAGCATTAGCGGGTATTCCAAGGTAGAGCTAAACACTACCGGAGCAATCAAAGCGTTGAATATGCCTCCGAGCACGCCGCCCACTGCCAGCCATAAATAGAACTCCGGAAGTCGATCTACACCAGGGCGCGCGTTTGACAAGAGGGTATGACAGAGCAGGGCCGCAAAGAAGAAAAGCCCCAGGTGCAGGATTATGATCAACCAACGCGGCACATCCGCTTCAGTGACTGCCGGCAAAGCCAGCGCAACTAATAGCGCGGGAATGACGAAGGATAAAAAACGAAGCGAGAAAAACTGTTTGCTGGAAAACGCCAGCACGAAAGTAAATAAATAGAGCGCCAATGGCAGGATCCAAATCAGCGGCACTGAAGCAATATCGGTCGAAATGTAAGTGGTGACGCCCAACATCAAACTTGAGGGCAGAAAAGCCAATAAGAGCCACTTGTAGCGAGCGCTGGCCGGAACAGCGACCTTTTGCGCCGGCAATGATTCAGCAGTCGAACCTCCGGCGCGATTCCTCCATAGAAGAAATCCGATCACGGCGAAGCTGATTCCGAGCACGACGTAACCAAAGGACCACGCGCGACTCTGCGTTTTTGCTGCGAAAATCGGCTCAAGAAGGAAGGGGAACGCGAGCAGAGAAATGAAGCTGCCGGCGTTGCTTAGGGAGTAGAGGAAATAAGGATTGCCTGCGTCGGGATGGTTGGTCCTTGAAAACCATTTCTGCAACAACGTACTACTGGCGGCTAAGACGAAAAACGGTGGTCCAACGATCGCGAACAAGCTGAGAAGCAGCCAAATAATCGGACTGCTTTCCCTGGGAATTGACTCAACGACTCGAGCCGAAATGCCAAATGGAAGCAGCAGGCCAGCACCAACTAAAATCACCAGATGCAGCACGACTTGGTGCCGTAATCTTAATCTCTGCGTGATTATGAGTGCATAGGCATACCCCGCGAGAAGCATCGCCTGAAAAAAGACCATGCACGTATTCCAAACCGCGGGCGCGCCTCCGAGTAGCGGCAAGAGCATCTTCGCAATCAGCGGTTGCACCCAAAACAACAAAGCCGCGCTCAGGAAGACGGGAAGCGAAAACGCCAGGGTTAACAGTTTCGTTCGTGATGTGGGTGATAAGGCTTGGTCCTGTGAGACCATAAGAGCGCTCATAATTACTACGTCAAAGCAATTTCTACGCCCTGAGATTTTAGCTCAAATATTCAAAGTCTCGCCCCGGAAGGGCATGCTCACTGGCGAGCAGTTGTGTCAATTTGAGCGTAACTTGCTCGACTGACTGTTGGCCGCAAAAACAGGCGATAAATCACGGAATCACCGATTTGTTGCCCCGCGTCGCGCTCATACCATCGATCCAGATTCGATAAGTCGTAATCTCGATTGGCAGTCAAAACAACATGCGAGAGAGCCCATTTTTGAGCTTCTTGTTGTGAAAACTGTTGTTTGTATTTTGAGTACTCGCCGATTTGAAACTGAATCTCATTCTCGGTCACCGGAACAAACTTCTGCGTCAAAGTTGGGTTGACTCGATGCAACCCGAAAAGAGCGGCGCGATAGAGATTTCCCTTGAGAAGGTCTGCAAGTTTCTTTTCATCGACACCGAGAAAATAAAAATACTGAAAGAGGCGTTCGTTATGCTCCTGAGTACTGAGCGAGCCGTAGGTGTATGTGTAGGGCGACCATAAAACTTGTAACGTCGAAGTGTAAGTTGGTGCGACTGCGGCAAGGTGAGTCCGGTCAAAAAGGACATAGCCGCGAGACGTGTTACTGCTGACTTCTGTTTCGAGTGCTGCAAACAGAGGTAGGGCTGCGGCGGTCATGTGGTTTTGTGGTCGGTTCACCTTTGTAGTCTTGGCGGCCAAGCTCCCGCCAACCACTAACGCGAATGCGACCCATAGGATTGCTCGACGTGTTAACTGGTTCCACCACAGCGCATCGACGATCACAGCGCTGATCAAAACCAGATAGCTAAGGGTGAATTGTTCATAGTGAAAGGGCTGAAGTGAACGTCCAGTGATCACCTGTTGATTGAGTACGACAAAAGGTGTGATGGCGCAGGATGCGGCGAACAAAACTGCCGGAGATCTCAAGTTCAGCCGTTGCTTGCGAACGCCAAGTGCAATAGCGACCAAAAGCACCGCGCCCAAAATTTCGGTGAAGCGAAAGAGATCAGGAGCACGCGTTAGCACAAGAGCGTGATCGAAGTCTATTGCTTGCGATCTTTGCGCTAACAGTTGGAAATAAGGAACCAGTGCAACAATGGCAAATCCGCCGATCATCGCCGGAACCCAAAGACCTCGCGAACGGGCATCCCTGGAGAAGATCAGCCACAGAATCGTAAGGACAAAGAGCAGAGCTCCCGCTGTGGTCCATAGATAAAAATACGAATAGATCAAGATAACGAAGATTGCGCCGGCAGCGATCGACCATTTTAATGAGGCGATTCGGGAGCTACTGAATGCTCGCCATAGGCACAAACAAAAGACAAAGAATAGAGGAAAACCGAGGCCGGGAATGTAACGACGCAGGAACGAGAAGACGGCGTACGAGTTGTGTTCGATCAAAGGGATGGCTGAGGCCAGAACGCCGCACAGTAAAACAAGTAACACACCCATA
The DNA here is from genome assembly GCA_963789185.1 of uncultured Acidobacteriota bacterium. GTDB lineage: Bacteria > Acidobacteriota > Blastocatellia > Pyrinomonadales > Pyrinomonadaceae > PSRF01. The sequence continues at coordinate 61,310 of CAWBJU010000032.1, read as the reverse complement.
GCCGCTGTCTTCTCGTCTCCGGTAACGGCACTCAATAACCAGAAGAACGGCAAGCGAAGATAGAAAAGCAAACACCGGTAGAAAGAGAATAAAGACTGTCGGCGTCGAGAGTCGGAGAATATTGGCCACAAAGGCCAGTGCGTAAGGCGGAAAGAATTGAATTGAGTAAAGTGTTTCGTGTTTGGTGGTGATACCGCCAGAAGAAGGATCGTTGCGGCGAGATCTTCCGTTAACCATGGAGTTAAGATAGGCCGAGTAGCCCAACTCATCCGGATCGACAATGGCGTATGAACCGGGAAATTCGCCTTCGCGATCGATCCAGAGACTCAGCTGCGGAATCATTGTCACCAGCACAACGGCCAGACCCGCTAGAATCCCAAACTTCCATCGAATCCGTCTTTTGTTCGTCATAGACTGGCTACAAACTTGGGCCTTTAATTAAAGCACGAAAAGAAAGTCTTTGATCTTCGAAGTAACGGCTGCTAAATTTTCCGCAGCGGTCAGGCTTACCCACCCGGTATGAGAAACCCAGTAAACACCATATGAATTCAGACGAATACAAGAAAATGTACGAGATCGAGGATCTCTACTGGTGGTTTATTGGGCGCCGTAAACTCGTCAAGTGGTTGTTACGCGAACACACTCCAAACGGTAAGGAATCTGTTCTTTTCGACTTAGGCTGCGGTACAGGTCTGAACGTTTCAACCTTCGCAGAAGAGTACAAGACTTTCGGCAGCGACCTATCGCCTGAGGCACTTCGATTTTGTCGTGAACGGAATCTTGATGGACTCTTCAGTTGTTCAGCCGACTCGATCGCTCTGCGTGATGAGAGCGTTGATGTGGTCACGGCGCTCGACGTTCTCGAGCACATTCGTGAAGATGTGCCGGCTCTTAGAGAGATCAATCGTGTCCTTACACCCGGCGGCAAATTGATCGTGATTGTTCCCGCTTACGGCTTCCTCTGGTCAGAACATGATGAAGCCTTGCATCATTATCGTCGATACGTAGCTCGTGAGTTGCGGGCAAAGCTCACTGCGGCGAACTTTGAGATCGAACGGTCCACCTATTTCATCACTGGCCTATTCTTCCCGATATTGTTTTTTCGTCTCTGGCAGGGATTGAGGAGAACTTCGATCGAGGCATCCGTTTCATACCGGATGCCGCCGGCCTGGGTAAATCGGATGCTTGTGTGGTGGCTCGACGTCGAGAGGTTCCTGTTGGACCACTTCAACCTGCCGTTTGGAGTATCGCTGATTGTAGTAGGACGAAAGCCTGCTAAATCGTGAACTCGAATCTACCGCTTGGCAACGTCAACGTTTCCGGAGCGAGTAAAAATCACAGCCTGATTGTCCTCATAAGCCTTGGTCCATGTGCCGTTTTCTCGCAAGAGACTTGATAGGGGTGCGTCCGGCGTAATGATTACGGTACGGATTCCCAGACGTTCAAGTGGTTTTCGCCAGTCAGGCTTCCCGTCGTATGTCCTAACCGCCTCGACGGTGAACGCGTCGCCGTAGACGTCTGCCCGCCCGTCTATGTAAACGCGGTAGTTTGGATAAAGCCGTCTAATCAGATAGCCCCCCCAACCATAGCGGTTGTAAATAGGCCCCGGTAGTTGCTTCTCCAGCATGAAATTCACTGCCGCCTGAGGATAGTTCTTTGCCTCATAAGCAGGCTGGTTATTAACGAAATGCGACACGCGAACAACGCCAAGCGTAGCGGGCGCGAGCAGAAAGACGAGGTTGAAGATGAGGGCAAAGCCAGTGGCGGGAACTTCAACGCCTGTGAAACGCTTTTCCCACTTGTGGGTCACGATGATGTCCCACAGGTGTCGAGCGAGAATGGGCGTTGCTATGAGGGCGAAAATAGGAATATGACGTGCAGACCGTAAGGCGCCAAAAGCGGTTATCAAGAGTAAAAACAGTTCGCTCAACTGCGGGCGTCGTGCTGACAATGCTAACGACCCCAGAAGACTAAAGAGTAATAGCGCGAGCGGTAAAAACATCAGCTTGTGAAAGTCAGGCGATGCCCACTCGTCGATAAATGTGACTGCAACCAGCGACAGCGTTTCGAAGGGATAAGTGAACATCCGAAATCCATTCGGGTTCAATGGAACAACGGCCGTCGCGATCAGCAAGACCAAGCCAAGGCGCGGTACAAGATGCCATTTACGATCCAGGATGAGACTGACTATATAAAGACCGATCAGACCGATTCCGACCACATAGCCCCCATGTAGATTCACCCACAGGAACATGATCGGAATCATCCACCAGAGGCGTTTGCCTTGTCCGTGCTCGGAATATCGAGTGAGCAACCCAATGAAAATGGCTACCAGCAAAAGCGTGATCATCTGCGGACGAATACCGAAAAGCGGCGACGCTGAAGCGGCTGCCAACAAAATGGAAAACGCCGCAACATAGGGTTTCCCCTCGCAACGGCGGTAAACGATGTACAGCGTAATTGTGATCAGAACTGAAAAGACGAACAGCAATCCGCCCCAACCCGCGAATCGAAAGATGAGGTACATGACGACTTCTGAGAGCCATTCATGTGCAATCCATTCGTGGCCGGCCTTGGTGAAAGAATAAGGATCAACCTTTGGAATGCTCTGGGACTGAACTATGTCCTGTCCTGCCTGGAGATGCCACCACAGATCGGGATCGATATAGGCCGACTGGCGAACGGCGAGCGCAAACACCATCAGAAAGAACGCTAGCGGAAAGAGTCGCCGAAATGTCACGAGACTTCGCACACCGCCGCTTGAGGTTCCGGATTCGATAGGGTTGTCAGTCATGGAGAGTATAAAAGCCTAATTGCCTCGAAATCTAAAGCTAAAAATGAGCAATGAACATGCCGTATGGTCAAATCCGTATCTTCTTACATATCAACACTTGCACGTTCCCAAACCGTTGCCGCTCCCGACTAACTGCTCGCGAGCGCGCAGTTGTTTCAAATCCCCGCGTTTATTTGATCTTGTAGAGGTAGTAGTCGTTAGCATCTGAATAAACCGTTTCTAAAAACTGCTGTTTATAAAGCGTAAAGGTAGCCCAATTTCTCAGTAGCAGATACTCCGGACCGAGTCGACCGAGTTCGGCAGGTGCCTGTTCAGTTTTCAACGCCATCAGAGCTAACCCTCCTGTCCCTTCGGTTCCCCTGGCTGCTGCATAAGTAAAGATACCTGGCGAGAAAAGGATGTGAGTGAATCCCTGTTGTTTGAGATCTCGATTCACCTCCTCGAGTGAGTCGTTGTGTACGAGCAAACGTCTCCATTTCGTTGAAAACCAGCTTTCGTCAGAAATGTACGGCCGTTCAACTCCATAACTTAATTGCGCTCCTAGAAACATCACGCGCGCGTCGTGAGGCAGTGTGTTGTTAATGAACTTAAGTGGTCGGTAATGAGTAAATAACTCCACCACCTCTCGCCGTGATGCGGTCCCCGCCAGGAATCGAAATGAACTGAACTTGCGCATCGACAATAGGCTCGTTGAAACAACCACCGCCAAAACACCGGCAACCAGGAAGATGGGCAGCTTTCGTAGCAGACTTACGCGTTCAGAAATTGCCGAAAGTGTATACGCCGCAACTATCGTCAATGGCGGATACGCCGGTAATAGGTAACGAGCTATCCACGAGGTTGAAGCAATTATTAAGACATAGGCAATACCCAGCGCTGCCAGCCAAACGATCCATCGAGGTTTTCTGAAGAAAACTAAAAAGGGGATTAGCAGAAACAGATAATTTGGGTAGTGATGCGGTTCCGACATCAAGTATGCATTCGGGTTTATAAAAAAGTTCCACAAGAGAAGTGGGTGTTTTTCTACTCGTCTTCCGATTGCGTCTGTTAGTGCCTGCTCTTGTGCTTTTACTACTTCCGGTATCTCGCGGCTTGCCCGCTCGAAATGCGCCTTGAGCTTGTGCTCATCGTTCGCATCGAAATAGCGAACTTTCCCGCCACCAAAATCAGCAACCTCACCAGTGATTAATGGGTAAAACGGATTATTAAACCAGACATAGTTTTTTAGATACCACGGTGAAGCAACAGCTGCTGCAATCAACGCATAAAGGATGCCCCTGCGTATTATCGTGACTAAGGGATTGCTTCTTCTCGTCAGGGTTTCGACCAGATACATCGCACCTATCAACATCAACCAAATTGCAGCCGAGTGTTTTATTCCAAGGCTGAAGCCGGCGAGCAAGGCCGAGACCCACAACCATCCGATCTTCTTACTCTCGAGATGGTTGATCATTGCGTACGTAGAGAGGAAAAGCATTCCGGCGAGAGAGACGTCGATGCGCGCGGTAGTGGCGACTTCGACGACCATTCCCGCTGCGAAGAATGCAAACATGGACAACACAGCCACACGTCTAGTGAGGTACCGGCTGCTGAACCCGTAGAGGGCCAACGCGGTTGCCAGCGCAAGGAACAAGCTGAATACCCTTGCCGCTATGTCTGACTTTGCCATGAGGCAAAGGGCATAGATCATATGAATCAGAAAAGGGAAGTTTCCGAGAGAGTTATCAAACACCGGGTAGACGCGGCCTGCCTCTACAAAGTCCTTCGTTACCGGAAGGTGATAAATCAACTCGTCGGCAGCATTAGGTGGGGTTGCCGCTCGCAAGATGAGAAAGATCGCGAGAGCCGTGAATATTGAAGCGAGCAGTTTCGTCTCACGTGTCCGGATTACCGTTTGGAGGCCCGCGCTAGCAACAGTGTATAGCCTGGCCCAACTTCGGTAAGACGCCATCAGACAGCCGGCGATAACGACTAAGGCAGCCCAGGGCCGAAGCAGTCCAACCAATCCCAACCCCAGCACTGAAAGTCCAACGACACCCGTTCCCAAAAATAGTGAGAACGCAATTTCTTCAGCACCATTCGCGAATTCGATCTTGAAGAGTCTTGTGATGGCGTGGCCCACGCAGCTCAATACGACCGCTAAAACAAGCGCGAGCGTAAGAGGGAAGGTGTTATTCAGTAGAGCTAGTAACCCTGTGACATCGTCGCGTGGCCCAATCCAAAAGTGAGCGACGATGCTGGAAAAAGACAGAGTTGCGCCAACAATGAGAAGGGTTTTGCTGGTAAGCGTCATTATGCAGCAAGGATGCTCCGGAGGACGCCGTTAGCTGAGCAAGACGGCACTAATTCCTCCAGACACAAAGCCCGGTAACTTTCAGCCGACGCTGTTAAGGATAATTCTTACGCTTGCTTACGTCGCCTCATTACGAGATACCCGGCACCGGCGACGATGACCACGATGGCGACGATTGTTAACCAGTCTAGTTGCATGCGAGCCTCACTTTGGTAAGTAAATCGTGAATGGGTGAAAATCGTTAATCGGATAATACCGTTCTTCGACCGCGCGTGCGATCGGTTCCCGAAAGCGCCCAGGATTGTGCAAAGTCCAGCGAATCACTATCGCGCTGAACCCACCATTCTTAATTCGTTGAACGAATCCACTCTCATCCCATTTTCCGTCCTCCGCAAGAACGCTAATGATCGCCGGCTCCGCAGGTACCTCTTTTCCGGCCTGCATCAGAATGACCATGTCTTCCGAGTAGACGTCACCCGGTAACTGCTTAATGAAGTTCACGACTTCCTGCGAACGATCGACCGTTGGGTGCTGGTAACTTCGGACTATGTCCGACACTTTTCTCCAGCTGGTCACGCATTGAACCATGAGTATAAGAATTACAATTACTTGCAGGAAAACAAACGCGCGTCGCGGCCTGAACGACACTCGCCGTGCGAGCCAGGCTACTAACAACCCCGAAAGCCAACAAGCCAGAATATCCATTTCCAAATAGTAGTTGTCCCACGCGCCTGATTTACTGATCGTTGCGGCTGCAATAAGAGCACTTATCCAGAAATAAAGGGCGACAACGAGAACGCATCTTTCGAAAAGGGTTCGCTTAAGTATGATCCGCAGCCGCGTGATGAATCGGGCTATTCGTGTCCGCAGTAAGGCAACTGGAAACAGGGCTGCGAATAGTAGCGGTCCCGGCAGGAGCGAATAGTGCCACTTTAACTTGCTGAGCAGCCCTTGCGGGTAATAAGGGTTCTGGTTGTACGTGATGAGGTTAACAAGAAAGAAACCGTTCGTTGCGGTATGGACCATTGCCAGGACGATGAGTCCGAGCGCGGTTGAAACGCCCAGGAGTTGCAGCGCACGGCGCGGTCGTTCGATGAACGCAAGTACAACGCAGGCGAGCGGCGCGGCCAATGAAGTCTGTTTCGTATAAACACCGGCGACGAAGACAACGAATGCGAGAAACGCAAGTGCAGGTCGGCGCCGTGACAGCACAAACAGCGTCACCCCACAGCCCGTCAGGAAAATCGCGAGCATATCAACCCGCATCAGGACGCCCCACGTCCATACCGGCGTGGCAAAGACGAGTGTCCCCGCCGTGAACGGGCCAATAAATCGCGCGAAGCTGCTGCCGCCGGGTGGCATGGTCCACGCAACGAGTAAAGCTCCAACCACGCAAGTCCCTGCGAGAGAGAGAATCGATGTCAGTCGGCCCGCTTCAAGCAAAGTGCTGGTCAGAGGCGCGATAGCACGCGAGGTCAAATGAAAGAGTGGCGGGTAATGAAAGACATTATGAGGATATTCTTCGACCGGATGGTAAGCCTTTTTCCAGTTGGTCACATTGGCGGCCTGCCACATTACGATGCCTTCGCCGTAGTCCAATTCAGAATCACTCCGGAATGCTATGACTGACTGAAGAACAAAAGCGACGGCGCCCACAGCCAGGAAGATTGTCAGCACGATGTAGAGTGCAAGCTGTGCCCTGCGCATTCCCTTAGTTCGCCTCCTGGTTCGGTCGGGCTTGCACGAGCATCTGTTTGCCGAGCGGCTTGATCGGAGATGCCAAGTACATACGAATCAGTAAGGGCGACACTTTTAAACGTGACTTCAACGTGAGGGGCAGGAAGCGCGGCACACACTGAATCACGTCGTACGAATTCGCATGGAGAAAATCGCAAATGCTTAGGTGCGAATACGGAGTGATGTGCGTGTAGTCGTCGAAGTACTCGCGAAACGCGTACCGGTAATTCGGTTGTACTATCGTTAGAGTGCCTTGTCGTTTGAGCTTGCGACGGAGTTGCGCGAGCACCGAGGCGAAGTCCTGCTGTGAAACGTGCTCAAACAAGTTGCTGGCAAAAACAAAGTCGACGGAGTTGTCAGAGAGGAATGACAAGTCAGTTACTGGACCGACGTGCGACTCGACGTCAGGCGCAAGATGCTTCGAAAAGTCGGGCCACTGATCCTGGGCAATCCGGCGTGCGGCGCGCACGTTGTTAATAAAATTGCCGTAACCAGCTCCCAACTCGAGGACGCAACTCTCCGGCGGTATCTGCGATTGAAAGTAGTGCGACACGAGAGTGCGCCACAGAATCTCTCGTCTTGGGTCGTCAGCGAAACGCGTCTCGAAGTAACGGTCGCTCAATGAACGTCTCCAGGCCAGCCTGTCAGAATCCCTTTCATCATCCGCAAGCCGACCGACATCGCTCTTCGCGTGTTAACGTTGCCGCCTTTACTGACACCGACGCGCGGGTGAAACGTGATTGGGCACTCGACCATGATAGTGCCGATGCGCAGCGCTGTGTCCATGAAATGCGCATTGAATTCCAGATTGATCTTCGGATTCAAGTATGGAAGCAGGCGTTCGAGCGCTTCGCGGCGCATAACTTTGTAAGTAGTTCCGACGTCGGTAAACGTTCCGCGGCCGAGGTGCTTGATCTCCAACAACTTTCCGACAAAGAAGTTGCCATAGTACATGAACGTGTTGAGCTGAGTATCGTAAGCGCGCAACTGTTCGACGATCCGAGTGCCGTTAACGATTTCGGCGTGGGGTAGATAGGCCACGAGCTTGTCTAAATCGAGTGCGCGAAAGGTGCGGTCACCTTCACAGAGAACGATGATTTGCGCGTCTGCGCAGTTGAGTGCTTCGAGGAAACAGCGGTAGACGCACTGGCCGTATCCCGGGCTTAGTTCGTTGTAGACAATTGCACCGGCCTCCGCCGCGCGTTCTGCCGTTCGATCCGAGCTGTTATTACTGACAACAATGACACGTTGGACCAAAGGATGAGCGCGGAAGTCGGCAACGGACGCGGCGACCCCGTCTTCGTCGTTATAAGCGGTCAGGACTACTGTCAACGGCGATCGCTGAAGTTCTCCGGCTTCGTTGCCTTCAACCCATCGCGGGGTTTCCGTTTGCGGCCCAGCATGAATATCAAGTCGATCAAACAGAGAAGCACGCCGATGGTCGTTGGGACGCCGCTGTACCAGATGATTGACTGAATCCAACCTTCGGCGGCCGGTCCAAGAGGAAAGAGCAAGCGCACAATTGAGAGTAGAATGCCGAGTAGATAAATCGATAACCCGAGGATGAGGATTAAACCGCCCCACAACAGGAAAGGCGCGCCCATTGCCCGTTGGATACGGGAGATTTGGCGCTTGGCGCCGGGTGATTGTGGCATGGTCAGTGGCGCTCGCATTATATAGGAAACTTCGGCTTCACGGATTACGGCACGCGATAGATCTCAAAATTTCCGACCTGTTGAGCGAGTGAGTAGTGCTCGCGCACGTAGGCCGTGATTGCTTCCGACGTTGGTGTATTGTTTCGATCGCGAGGCGCGATTACGACGACGCGCGGCGGCGTGTTTCGAAGCACGTTCATCACGTGCTGCTCTTCGGTGCCAGGTCGGATGCCGATGGCCGAATTCCAAAATCGGAATGGATTGCGTCGTTCGGCGAGAAAATACAGTTCGGAATTGTAAGGCAATACGAAGATCGTTTCGTTCGGCTGTGAGTTTGCCTGTATCGCGTTGATGAGCGCGGTGTAAGTCTGTAGACTCTGCGGCTCGATCCAAAGCCCGGCGCGCTTGATTCCTGCAGCAGGTACAAGGGCCACACGGTTTCCGCGACGGGTACCGTCAAGTAGTCTCGTTAGTGGTTGTCCGGCGTGGTAATGAATTGCGATGGCGGAGGATGACAGTCCGATAAGCGTCAACGTCAAAACAGTTCGTCTTTTTGCGTTGAGTGACAGCCAGAAAAGCGCGCCGATCGTTAACGGAAACATGTAGAAAAAGTAGATCGGAATTTGCTGGAACAAAGCTACAAGCGCATAAAACACAGCGAGGACTGGCAATGGGCCAACGTCGGCGGACGATCGCGACCTGGCGAAGCGTTTCACTGCTACCGCCCCGGCAATAATCGTCGTCAGCGGCAACACCAGCCAGAATAATCCGTTCACAACCTCTTGAAAGCTTCTTAGCTGGAACAAGGTTCTCGCGGCATAGCCCTGCTGGGCCACGAAATTGGCCAGCTTCAAATACGGTAACTCCTGAATATCGAAGGCACGAAAAACTGTGTCATCCAAAAACGTACTCAAAGATCTGTTCGCGAGGTGATAAATGAGGATCGGCACGGCCGAAGCGACAAAACCGATACCCAACTTAGCAACGATTTCCACCGAACTTTTATTCGGCGTTTTTGCGTGCCTGAGTACAGACTCACCAAGAAGAAAGACCGGCCAGATTCCGATTAACACCCAACCCGAGACATTCGAAGCTGCAACTAGGTAAACAACCGTCCCCAGCAGCATCAACGCAATCAGACCGCGCGCCACCGTCGTGTGTTCACTCAGAGCTTCTTCTTTCCTTTCGGTGAGCAAATAAAAAAGAACGCCCATCGCCGCAAACACGCCGGTGATCTGCCGGAAGAAGAAGATCAGACCGATCAGAAATCCAACAACCAGTATCGTCCACTTTCGATCCCGCATCCGCGTGAGGCAGAACGCGATCGCCGTAACAAACAACAGGCAATACCAACTTGGTTGCGGATTCAAAAACTGAATAACTCCGAACGCAGTCGCACAAACCGCCACCACGACCGCGACGAGGATATTTCTCGGCGCAAAGATCTGAAACATCAGTAGCGACTGTAGAAACCCCGCAACGATCAGCGGGTAACGCATGCTGACCAGCTTTGTCCCAAACGCAGCAAACGAAGCGACGTGGATAAAGTGGATGTAACCGGTATGAATCTCCTCGACGTCTTTGTTCAGCACTTCACCATTCAACATTCGCTCTGCAGTGTGCGCATAGACGCCTTCGTCGGGCGGCCACCAAAAGCGGTCGTGAAAGTAGACGAGGACCACCGCGTTGAAAACGCTGACAAGGAGGAGGGCCAACCAGAAGTTGCGACTTGAATGTTGCGCTGCTTGCTCGGTGTGATCGAGGTTCAATCAGGCTTTGGGCTCGCAGACCAGGATGAACTGGTAACCGAAGAGTGTTTTTCTCAATCGCGCCATTCCCCAGTTAAGCACGTGGAGAAAGCTGAGTGCCCGGCCTTTGCTTGTCGAAGGCAGAATCAAGGGCAAGGGAATTGGCGTTACGCTTGTGCTGATCACCTGGAGTCCGCAATCAGCGGCGATCTTCTTGGAGCTTTCGAGAGTGAAAAACCGCAGATGCGTTTCGTCGAGGATGCCCACGCGGCTGTAGTTGAAACGCCCGAATAGCAGATTCAGACGCACCCAGATATTTGCCACGTTCGGCAGTGACATCAGGATCTTGCCGTGTGGATTGAGATGTTTCCCAATCTTTTGCAGGAACGCTTTGGGATCTCGCAGGTGTTCGACTACGTCTCCCAACACGATCGCGTCGTAAGAACCGAGTTGCGAGAAGTCCAGGGATTCAACATCGCCGACGATCATTCGCTGGCAGTGCGGCTCCGCAACCTTTGCCATCTCCGGATCCTGTTCGATTCCGGTAACTAAACAATTGCGGCTCGTCATTTCGGCAGAGAGGTACCCGGTCGCGGTTCCCACTTCCAACACTTCTCGCGGCTTTTCGCGTTCAATCCACTGAATGATCTGCGAGTGACTGCTATACGGATCGGCGCGCTTGTAAGTGTACTGCTCTCCGGTCGTGTCGTATTTCGATTCGTAAAGCAATTTGGCCTTGTGGAGGCGGTACTTCAACGCGCTCTTAACGCAATTGAAGGCGTACGCCATTCCGTTCACGTAACAAATTTCATCGCCATAATACGTCGGAATTGGCCGCTCGCATACGCGCAAGCCCGCTTCGTGAAACTGGATCAGAATGTCAGTATCGAAGTGCCACTCGTTCGAGTTTTGTCGGAAAGGAATTCGCTTTAACGCGGCGCAACTGTAAAGACGATAGCCGGAGTGAAACTCGGAAAGGTTCATTCCGGTGATGTGGTTTTCGATCCACGTCAGAATCCGGTTGCCGACGTACTTATACATCGGCATTCCACCCGCTAACGGATCTCCGCCCGCAGCCATACGCGAGCCAAACACCATGTCTGCTTCTTCGCGTTCAAGTGGTTCCAGTAGTTGCGGCAATACTTCCGGGGCATATTGCCCGTCGGCGTGAAGCATAACCACGATATCGAGGCCACGACCGATCGCGTAGTCGTAGCCTGCTTTTTGATTGCCACCGTAGCGGAGGTTTTTTGCGTTCCGGTGGATCGTCAGTTTGTCGACGGTTTTGACGTGTTTGTAACCAACTGCGGCGTAGTAGGTGTTGTCAGTCGAGCAATCGTCAAAGAGAAAGACTTCTTCGACTTTGTCCCACACGTCTTCGGGAATGCGATCGAGTGTCCAATCGAGCTTGTTGACGGCGTTATAGGCAATCACAAAGATGCCTATACGCTTCTTCTTGTCGGGAAGGGTCGTAGGAGTTGTTTCAGCTGGGACGGGCATTGCTGATCCCATATGTCGTTAATTACATGTCAGTGTGCGGTAGTGGTCGACTTACCACCCCGAAACTGTAGGCCGTGCTCTTCTTCTTCCTGGAAGAATTTCACCGCCTTCACACCATACTGACGTAAACGCCGGTAGAGTTTGCTGCGATCGATTCCGAGCGCGGCCGCGGCGCGCACCTGGTTTCCGCCAAACTGCTGAAGCACCGTCAGGATGTAGCGCTTCTCGATCTCCGCGAGCGGCACCGTGTCGTTCATGTACGCCTGTAACACGGATCGGAAATCGTTGAGATCAGACGCAACGTGATCGGCTATCTCAATCGGAAGATCCTGCATTCCTAACTCGTCGTCCATGCCGATCGCGAGAGAGTATTCGATCGCATTTTCCAGTTCACGCACATTACCGGGCCACGGGTATTCGCGCAGGGCACGCATTGCGTCCGGCGTAAAGTGGCGTACCTGTTCTTGTCCCATTCGCTCCGCTTTCAAACGGAGGAAATGATCGACGAGCAGATCGACGTCGTTACCGCGCGTGCAGAGTTCCGGCAACTGCAACGGTAGAACACGCAACCGGTAATAAAGGTCCGGACGAAAGCGTCCTTCCGCAACTGCCTGAGCCAAATCGCAATTGGTCGCGGAGATGATGCGCACGTCGATGGCGATGTTTGCGCGCGCGCCGATGCGACGCACCGTGCGCTCCTGCAACACACGCAACAACTTTGCTTGTGCTGAAAGATTCAGTGCATCAACTTCGTCGAGAAACAACGTGCCGCCGGAAGCTTTCTCAAAGAGGCCGCTGCGGTTTTCATGCGCGCCGGTGAATGTGCCGCGCTGATGCCCGAAGAGTTCGGCTTCGATTAGCGTTTCCGGTATGGCGGAACAGTTGATATCGACAAAGGCGCTGTCGCGTCGCGGACTCAGATCATGAATTGCGCGAGCGGCAAGTTCTTTTCCCGTTCCGGTGGCGCCTGTGATCAAGACCGAGGCATCGGTGGGGGCGACGCGCTCGATGACGGAGAACAGTTTCTTCATCACCGGCGATTCGCCGATGAGAGTCGGTGTTCTCGAATTGTTTGTTCTGGGTCTTTCTGCCACATCACGAACTTCCGTGCTGGATGTGGAGTTACTGTTTGTAGGGTTGGTGGACCAACCGTCGATTGCAGTGGGAGTAGCAAGGGGCATTAAGTGAACTGAACTCCGTTAGGGCAAATCCTCTAAATTACTAGCTTGCAGGGAGGTGTCGCGACGGGGATCGACCTTGGAGCACTCCTTTCGAAACTGGAATAACAAAACGTCTAAATGACTAGTTGTTCCGAATACTCGAGTTCACCGGCGTTGACCGGTGAAGATGCTCGACGGTCAAGCGCATGTGGGGGCATGGGGCGACCGTTGATTCGTTGTTGTGTTTTTCTGAAGGAACTGACGAGACCTTATCGGTTTTGGGTAATGCTAAGGTACTGCTAACTCGAAAGTCCCAGACGCTAGCACGAGAACTATGCTACCTACACACACGCTTGGTGGCTTCAGGGTACGCCACTGCTGAATCATCAGCCTCCCATCGCACGTTGGCAGGTTCTGAAAGATGCAAATACGGGTGCCTCCCCTCGCAAGTCCGGGGCCACAACGCTTTTCGTCAAAATTCCTACAAAAACGTGAGTTTAAAATGACGGCTATGGCCCAGATGTCTAAATCATGGACATGGCTTCTAGAATCAAGACTTATTTTGTGCTTGTACTTGGTGCTTTGTACTTTGTTTCGCAAGTGACTGTTCTCATTCAAGTGAGACGTTAGCTGGCGAGCAAAGTTCAAAGCACAAAGTTCAAAGCTCAAAGGCATGGAACACCTCGCCAATTCGTCCTTTCAATAACGTGCAGAAACAAGTCAGGAGAAATGATGTTCGCTATCAGGCTCTACGTGTGTGCATTAACCGCTCTATTCCTCGTCCTTGTGACGATAGACCGCGGCGTAGGTTTACTCGAAGGAGTCGTGATCACGTGCGCCATCGTCTACATGATTCTTGACGTGCGTGCGGATCTCCAGATGCTCAAGCGCGAAATCCAACAGCTCGAACAACTAGAAAGGCACCTTGCAGTGCTTCTTTCCGACTAATGTATGACCTTCTTCGTCGTCAACGCCGCGGTTAGTTTGCTGGCTGCAATCGTGCTCCACGAGCTGGGCCATTTCTTTGCAGCGCGCGTTTGTGCTGTGCCAGTGAAACAGGCAGGGCTCGGTTGGGGACCGAAACTGTACGGCGTTCGACTTAGCAAGGTTGATTGCCAACTGCGTCTCCTGCCGATAGGCGCCTACATCCAAATGGACATGCGCGTGTTACAGAGCCGCCCGCTGTTTCAGCAACTCTTCATTCTTGGCGCGGGAATCGGCGTGAACCTGACGCTTTGTGTTATGACCTGGGGGTCGCTTTTTGGCGCGCTTAACCTCGCGCTCGCGATTGGAAACCTTGTTCCGGTTTATCAGCTCGACGGTTGGAAAAGTGCCATGGTGATCTTCCGGCGCATGTTTGGACGACCGAGTCCGCTTGTTGAATGGACCTTGACGCTCGGCGGCGGCGCAATTGCTCTCGCCGTTGTGATCAGGGCCTTTTTGAGTTTCTAAAAAATGGCTTATTTCGGAAACATCGATAGCCGTCGACTCGCGCGAGCCTACGTGGCACTGGCATTCGCGCAGGACGTGGCGAAAGGCTACATCAAAGAACGATCGGAGCACGCCACACTTAACCCGTTACTGTCCGCGCTCGATATGTCAGCGAAGTTGTTGGAAGAAATCCTGGAAGATGTTCTGCCGGAACATGAGGTAGCAGAAGAACAGATTACGCAGATCATGTGATCTGCGTAATCTGTCGTTAACTGGGATTACATCCCCATTCCGCTCATGCCGCCCATACCGCCTGGCATTGCAGGGCTGCCCTTGTCGTCCTCGGGAAGCTCAGAAACCATCGCTTCCGTCGTCAACATCAAGCCTGCAATTGAAGCAGCATTCTGAAGGGCCGTGCGAGTGACCTTCGCAGGGTCGATGACGCCTGCCTTTACGAGGTCTTCGAACGTTTCGGTCTGCGCGTTGAAGCCGACGTTCTCGCTCTTTTCAGTGCGAATCCGCTCGACTACAACCGCGCCTTCCTTACCGGCGTTCTGAACGATCTGCCGCAGCGGCTCTTCCAACGCGCGACGAACGATGTTGACGCCGATCTGTTCGTCCGGATCGCCGCCGTCCTCGTTGATGATGAACTTCTCGAGCGCTTTTGCCGCTCTCACGAGCGCAACGCCGCCGCCTGGAACGATGCCTTCCTCAACGGCAGCTCGAGTTGCGTGCATCGCGTCCTCGACGCGGGCCTTCTTTTCCTTCATCTCGGTCTCGGTCGCAGCACCGACTTTGATCACCGCCACCCCGCCGACGAGCTTCGCGAGACGCTCTTGCAGTTTCTCGCGATCGTAGTCGGAAGTCGTGTCTTCGATCTGAGCCCGCATCGTTTTGACGCGGCCTTCGATGTCAGCCTGCTTGCCGACGCCTTCGACAATCGTGGTGTTGTCTTTGTCGATCGTCACTTTCTTGGCACGGCCGAGGTCTTCGAGCTTCACGTTCTCGAGCTTGATACCGAGATCTTCACTGATGACCTTGCCACCGGTGAGAATCGCGATGTCTTCGAGCATCGCCTTGCGACGATCGCCGAATCCCGGCGCCTTCACGGCCGCGATGTTCAGCGTGCCGCGGAGCTTGTTGACCACGAGGGTCGCGAGCGCTTCGCCTTCGACGTCTTCCGCGATGATCAACATCGGCTTGCCCATCTTGGCTACCTGCTCAAGCAACGGCAGCAGATCTTTCATCGAGCTGATTTTCTTCTCGTTGATCAGGATGAGTGGGTTCTCGAGCACCGCTTCCATCCGCTCCGGATCGGTAACGAAGTAGGGGCTGAGGTAACCGCGGTCAAACTGCATTCCCTCGACCACTTCGAGCGACGTATCCATCGTCTTCGATTCTTCAACGGTGATCACGCCATCTTTTCCGACCTTGTTCATCGCTTCGGCGATGATGTTGCCGATCGTGGTGTCGCCGTTGGCCGAAACAGTTCCGACCTGGGCAATCGCATCACCTTTCACCGGCTTCGACAGACGCTTGATTTCCGCTGTCGCGCGTTCGACGGCCTTGTCGATACCGCGTTTGAGCGCCATCGGGTTGGCGCCTGCTGCAACAGTCTTAACGCCTTCGCGGAAGATTGCCTGCGCGAGAACGGTCGCGGTGGTAGTGCCGTCGCCGGCAACATCTGAAGTCTTCGAAGCAACTTCGCGAACCATCTGAGCGCCCATGTTCTCGAGCGCGTCTTTCAACTCGATCTCTTTCGCGACGGTGACGCCGTCTTTGGTGATTGTTGGGGAACCGAACTTCTTGTCGATCACGACGTTGCGGCCTTTGGGACCAAGGGTGATCTTTACAGCGTCGGCGAGCTGGTTAATGCCGCGGAGAATCGCCGCGCGCGACTCCTCACCGTGAATTACTTGCTTTGCCATTCTTATTTACCACCTTTCTTTCCGCTGGCGGCGCCGGCGCGCTCTAGAATTCCGAGAATCTCGTCTTCGCGCATGATCAGCAGTTCCTCGCCGTCGATCTTGATTTCCGAGCCGCTGTACTTGCCGAAGAGAACTCGATCGCCCGCCTTAACGTCGAGGGCCTGACGGGTTCCGTCTTCTTTGTATTTGCCTTCGCCTACGGCTACGACTTCGCCTTCCTGGGGTTTTTCCTTGGCAGTGTCCGGGATGATGATCCCACCTCGCACCTGCTCGCCTTCTTCGATCCGCTTGACGATCACACGGTCATGAAGAGGCCTGATATTGGTTGCCATACCTTGGTCTCCTTTCAAATTTGCCTGAGAAATTTAATGAAATTGGGTTTATAACTAGCACTCTATGAGATTGAGTGCCAAGAATAGAGCGGGTCCAAGTGTGTTGTCAACCGGCTGGGTCGGTTTGGTCTAGCGAGCGGCGCGTTTGAGGACTCGGGAGCCGTTGCGGTCCTGTTTTTCGTAGGTGGCGACGCGTTTGGCGAGCGTGTTTCGGTGAATTCCGAGCACCACCGCCGTTTTCGATAGGTGTTGTCGGTTTTTTGCGAGCGCCTTCTTTATATAGAGCTTCTCAAACTCCCCGATCGCCTCATCCAGGAGGATACGACCTTCCAACATCTCGTCGATTAAGGTTTCGAGACGGTTGTGAATCAAAGCTCTTTCCCTGTCAGCAGTCTGTAAGCTTCGAGATAACGGGATGTTGTAGCCTTTGCGACTTCATCCGGGATCGCAGGTGCAGGTGGTTTCTTGTCCCAGTCGAGCGTTTCCAGGTAGTCACGCACGAACTGTTTGTCGAATGACGGTTGTGAACGTCCTGGTTTGTACGAGTCGGCCGGCCAGAAGCGTGACGAGTCAGGCGTCAACACTTCGTCGACGAGCATCAGCTGTCCATTCTGGTCGAGTCCAAACTCAAATTTCGTATCGGCGATGATGATGTCGCGTTCGCGAGCGTAGTCGTGTGCTTCAGTGTAGAGGCGCAACGAAGTGTCGCGCAGCAGGGCCGTTTGCTCCGCGCCGATCAGATCGCGTACCTGATCCTCGGTGATGTTTTCGTCGTGTCCGTGTTCGGCTTTGGTGGACGGCGTGAAGATCGTTTCAGGAAGTTTCGCCGACTCCTGCAAACCTTCGGGCAGTTTGTGACCGCATACTTCGCCGGTGCGCTTGTAGTCTTTCCAACCCGAGCCGACGAGATAACCACGCACGACGCACTCGACCGGAAATACTTCCGCGCGTCGCACCAGCATCGATCGCCGCGCGAGCGTGTCGGCGTGACGTCGTACTGACTCCGGCATGTCGTCCATCTTGCTCGCGATCAGATGATTCGCGACTACGTGTCCCAACTTCTCGAACCAGAATTCGGAAAGCGCGGTGAGCACTTCACCTTTTCGTTCGATCGGCGTGGGCAGGATGCAGTCGAAAGCCGAGATGCGATCGGTGGCGACGATAAGCAGGCTGTTGTCGTCGACGGCGTAGACGTCGCGTACTTTTCCGCGACGGACCAGTTTCAGATCAGAGAATGATGTTTGTAGAAGTGTGGCAGCACTCATTGTCGATAGCTGCCCTTGTAGCAGCGCAGATTCAATTTTTTAGAGGCTGAACCGGATTTTGCTCGCGCGAAAAAACTTTGTCAAGACGCACTCTGTTTTAACCACAAGAGGCACAAGAGACACAAAAGGCACAAGAAACATTTTTCATTAGCAGGGCTCCTACTCTCTTGTTCTTTCTTGTGCCTTTTGTGTCTCTTGTGCCTCTTGTGGCTAACTGCTTAGCGCCTCACGTAGCCTACGAATTTGAGCAGCGTGATTGTGTGCGTGGTTCGCGTAGATCGTGAGCCAGTTCTCGGTTGTGTAACGTCCGCTTTGCGTATGTGTGCCCACGCGCTGCCAGTCTTCTTCCGACATCATTTCCAGAATCGGAACCGTGCTCGCGCGCGCGGCGCGGAAGGCTTCGAGGGCGGGCGCCATGTCGCGTTCGTTGTAACGAAGCCTGGTGGCGAAGTGGGCTTCATCGTAACCTTCGATGATGGCGTTGTCTTCGACGAGCAATTTGCGGATGCGGAACGCAGAGGTACTTTCGCTGTCGCCGAGATGATGGACTATCTCGCGCGCGCTCCACTTGCCGGGTATCGGATGTGCGTTAAGGCTCTCCGCGGGGAAGCCTTCCAGCGCCTTCGTCACTTCGTCGTAGCCGGCAGCATACTGTGCAATGAGCTCGTTTCGTTCTTCCGGGGTCATCGGTATTTGATCTCCTTCATGACGCAGCATACCAGATCGGCAACAGCGCAGTCAGGACATGGATTTCGCCGGCCGGTGGGAAGTTTGGACTTGTAACTCGGACCAATTCTCCTGTAGTATCTGCGGCTGAACCGAGTTGCGCCGAAAGACCCCAAGGTGCTTGCCCTCTGAGCCTCCTGTCAGTTTAGATTTCGACTAAAATACTTCGATGGCTACAGCTACTGACAGACAGAAAACCAATAAAGAAGGTTTCCCTGTTCCCGACTCAGGCGAACGGAAAGTCTCATTACTCGTCGTCGAGGATGACGAAAACATCTCGACCGCGATCAGCGAGTACTTTTCGCGCGCAGGCTATAACGTCAAGACTGTTGAAGACGGCCTGAATGGCGTGAAGGCAGCGTTGGATGACCCGCCGGATGCGGTCGTCCTCGACTTGATGTTGCCCAAGATGGACGGCCTCGCAGTTTGTAAGGAACTCAGGGAAAAGGTCGGCTACCTGCCGATTTTGATGCTCACCGCCAAGGACGACGTCGTCGATAAGGTCCTGGGGCTGGAGATGGGCGCGGATGATTACATCACCAAGCCCTTTAGCCTGCGCGAGCTCGAGGCGCGTATCAAGTCGGTGTTGCGCCGCACGCGTAATGGCCCAAGTACCGACGGTATGCGCGACGAAGCGCCGATTGTTCGCGGCCGGCTGCGTATCGATTCAGCCAAGCGCGAAGTCACGATCGGCGACCGCCAGGTGGAGTTGACGCCAAAAGAGTTTGATTTACTTCGTCTCTTC
Source organism: uncultured Acidobacteriota bacterium (assembly GCA_963789185.1). Classification (GTDB taxonomy): domain Bacteria; phylum Acidobacteriota; class Blastocatellia; order Pyrinomonadales; family Pyrinomonadaceae; genus PSRF01. The sequence goes on along the minus strand of CAWBJU010000032.1, from coordinate 41,996 downwards.
GCGTCGAATCCGGGCCGTGTTTTCCCGCGCAAGTACCTGCTTGAGAAGATCTGGGACTACTCCTACGAAGGTTACGACCGCACGATCGACTCGCACATCAATCGCCTGCGAGCCAAGATTGAGGAGAACCCCGAAAACCCGCAGATGGTCCTTACCGTCTGGGGCATCGGCTACAAGTTCAGCGACGAACAGTAAGAGGATTGCGAATTTCGAATTGCGGAATTGCGGAATTTGAAGCAGTAAACCGCGGTTCCTAAAATTCGCAGTTCGCAATTCGAAATCCGCAACCGTATCTTTCTTCACAAACCCCTATTAATTTCCAACCACTTATTGTATTCTTCGCTCCAGTTTGTACAAGATAGTGGGCCCCCCGACTACCTTGTCTCACGTTTCGCTATTTGAAACTGGAGGAGTCGAAGATGAACATTTATAGGCGTATTCTGCCTGCTGTTCTCTTACTGGGGCCCGTATTGACTTTTTCCGCGCCGATCCAGGCGCAAAGTAGTGTCGCCGCTTCGGCGCGACCTGCTGTTTCCGTCCTCGATAGCACTAAAGACCAAGATGGACTTGTCGGTTCCGTACGGCGAGTGAAGACGGAGTCTGCCCGGATCGAGATCAAAGACGGACGTCCAGTCGAAGGGGTACCGCAGTTAGTTGAACTAACCACCTACGGCATCAAGGGAAATCGGATTGAGAATACCTCCTACCCGATTGGCGGCTCGCTTGTAGGCAAAGAAGAATACAAGTACGACAAACGCGGAAACATCACGGAGATGACGCTACGTGACAACAGTGGCGCCATCCTCAGCCGCGAGGCCTACTCGTATGAATTCGACAAGTTTGGTAACTGGACCAAGATGGTTACCAGTCTGGTCGTTTTCGAAAACGGGGAACTGAAGCGCGAGCCGACCGAGGTCACTTACCGGACGCTGACTTATTACTTCGACGATAACGTGGCGAAGGCGGTGAAGCAGCCCGCCGCGAAGGAAGTCGAGCAACCAGCGCCGACAGTTGCTGCGGAACCCATTCGGGAAACACTTGGTCCCGCGGTGCCGGAGCCGGCCACGGACATTCAGCGCGTCGAAGTGTTGGAGGTAGGACTCGCAGCACCTTCGAATGGCTCACTGGCTGAGGCAGGTGAACCTCCGCCATTGCTGGAACGAGTTAAGAAGGTGGAGTCGGCTTTTGCGGCGCGCAAGGAAAAGGAGGCCGAGAATTCCGAGCCCGTTGCCGCCCAGCCTGAAACCAAAACTGAAGCGGCACCTGAACCGAAGCCGGAATCCAAGCTAGAAGCAAAGCCGATAACTGTCGCGATACAACCAGCGCCTGTCTCGACGGTCCAGAAGCTCGCAAATGATCTCTACCTCAGCGGTCGCGGGCAGTTTGAATCGGGCAACGTGCGCGGCGCGGTTGAGTCGTACCTGCAATCAATCAAGCTCGAACCAGGTTCCGCCGAGGTCTTTCTGAACCTGGGTCACGCGTACCTCAAACTCGAGAAGGACCGTGATGCGATCAAGGCCTTCAAGGAGTCCGTCAAGCTCAACGCGGAAAACGCAGAGACTCATTACGGACTTGGTTTCGCACATTTCCGCTCGCGCAAATTCAAAGAAGCCGCCGATGCTTTTAAGAAGGCGACCGAGCTAAGCCCGAAAATGGCAAAAGCGCATTACGGGCTAGCCCTGGCCTACCAGGAGACCGGATACACCCACGGATTACTGGCTGAGCACCGAATCCTCGAGAGACTCGACTCCAGCCTTGCGAAAAAGCTGGCGCAAACGTTTCCCCAGTACAACTTTTCGTGCCGGGTCTTAAACGGGTGTCCGTGATGCAGGTTTCTAAGGAGCAGCAATGAACGATCGGTTTGTCGTATTGACTGGACACCTCAACAACTATCCCCTGCCTGATCTGATCGGGATTCTTCGTCACCAGCGCAAGTCAGGACGATTACTCATCGAATACCCGAAAGGTCCGGCGACGTTCTTCTTTCAGAATGGTGAGCTGATCGATGCGCGGATGAATGAGCTCACAGGGCTTCAGGCTATCGTCGTAGCGATGGCCCAACCGGAAGCAGCGTTCAACTTCAATCCGCTCATTCAGAGTTCGCGACGGTCAATCGAACCGTCGTTGCAACGAGTGGTTTCGGAACTGCTCGGCTGTTGGGATGAGAGTGCGCTGCAAATCGAAGCCATGCCGGTGATGAGGGAGGTAGCAGCGCGACCGGAACCGCTGGCTCTGCCGCCCGCGCCCGCACGAACGACCTCGCTAGTCCAACAACGCTCGGTGCTGTTGGTTACGGCGGTATTGATTGGTGTGGGTTTATCGACCGTGATTGCGGTGACTGGAGGGTTTAAAAGCGCCGACGCACCCCCAGTCGCCGCTGCTGCTCCAGCGACGCTAATTCCCGCATCACAGCCCGCTCGGCAACCTGAGCCCGCTGTGAAGCCGGCTCGTGTTCCATCTGTTTCTAAAAAGAAGAACACCGAAAAGACGATTGAACCCGCGGTTTCCGAACCCTCCGCTCAAGCGATAAGAGTCGTCATGCACGTTGAAAATGGTCGTGTTCTGAAGGCTTCGATCGCCAACCCGAAACCCGGAATGGAAAGTTATGAAGCGCTCGCTCTGCGCATCGCTCGTCAGCGTCGTTTCGCAACCACAGTGAATGGCGGTGAGACAGTAACGATCAGCGTGGCCAAAGAAAGGTAGATCCCGATGCTGTTTCTTGAATGCAAGACCCTCAACTATGCAGTCGAAGGCGACGCTCGAACTCGACTCCTGCAAGAACTCCAGGAGCGAGAGCTCACACCGCTGATTCGCTCAACGCGCCTTCGTTGCTTCGAAGACGTGTTGCTGAACGTGGACCAGGTCAGCGAAGTCGAGTCGTCGCTTGCCGCGTGGAGCCAAACGGCCAAGACGATCAGCGACGAGCCTTTCGTGCGCGGCGACCTGTTCTCCTTTCACGACTACATCCTCTTCCTGATTTTTGAAAACGAAGCCACTTCGTTCATTCGCGCCGGAATCGTCTACCAGGCCGATACGCCCGAGCCTTTCCGCAAGCTCGACAGTTTTTGCGAACAGGTTCGAAGCATTCTAAATGGCGATATGTATGGGCTGAACGGCGACTTCCCGCATTGGGAACTCGGCAAAGCGTCGATGCCACAGGGCTTCCGCACCTTCGTCGAACGACAGGATGCCGACTCGCTCTTCACCAGCTTGCGCAAAGAAACGATGAGCAAGCGCATCCTCGCCGCATCGAAACTCGAAGACGAAGGCGCGCGCGTTTTTCTGCGCACAGCACGAAATGCGCACCAGGAAGGTTACGCAGCCAAACTGCTCACCGGTCACTCAGATTCCGGCAACGTTCCGATTCAGCGACTCGAAGACGCCGGTCTCGTCGAACGCGAAGTCCAAATCAGTTGTCGCAAAACTGGTCACGCATTGTTTCGGCTCCCGAATCCGCACGCGCTCGCCGTCGTCACCGTTAGCGATGCGACATGCAGCGAGTGTGGCGCGCCCGTCGCCGATGAAAACGTCGAAGAAGTGATCGCGCCCACTCAGTTGGCGTCGTCGTTGTTGGAAGACGGGTCGTGGCTTGTCAGCCGGCTTCATTGCCTGCTGCGCGAAATGGGAGTTCCGGAACGCGAGATCGCGGTTGGACCATCAGAAGGCAACGGCTATGGACAGTTGATGGCAAACATTTGCGGTGAGTCGTTCTTGATGGTCACCCGAGATGGCGATCTGACGCCGTCGTTTGCGCGTTGGGCGATCGATCTCGAGATCGACACCGAGGCGTCGCACCTGGTGATCGTCGCCACCGGCCGGATTCATCGCGAAGCGGGCGTGCTGTTGCAGAACCACTCGCGCCGTCGCGTCAGTGGTGGTCAGGATTTTGAAATGATCCTTGCAGATGATGCGGGCACCGCTGGTCGTGAGTTGGAGGCGGCACTGGAACGAGTGTCGCAGCGCGTCGTCGCCGAGCAGTTGTGTGTGTTGGATAACAGTCTGGGATTGTCGGTAAGTCGTTTAGTCTTGACGAAGTTCAACTTGCTTCGAGCACGGGCGGTGGAAACGAGCCCGGAGGTCGTGACAGAAAGTGAGCCGGAGTTTTCTGTACCCGCGCCGTTGACGCTGGCGGCTGCGGTGGGCGATGACCTGAGTTTGAACCACGAGCATTGAAAACTGACCACCGATCATGACCGATGATGAGCGTTGGAGTCGGGACGTAGCGACTCTGCGTCGAGCCGCGGAAGAGTTGGCGCGGCGACGCACTGTATTGCAGAAGCCGAGAGTCCTCACTCCTTTTGAACAAATTGCTCAGGCGCTGGACGAGCCTTCTCCCGAAGTTCGCGAAAAGGCAGTTCGGCAACTGTACGAGCTCGATCCCGATCGCGCTGCCACCCTCGTCAACGATGCACTCCGCGACGGTTCACCCGAAGAACGACGCCGGATCGGTAGCGCGTTGGCCGATTCGGGTCTGCTTTATGAGGCGATCGAGGATCTAAAAGCCGAGAACCACGAAAGCTGCTATGGCGCGTTTTCGTTGCTGTTTCTCGTCGCGAAGGCCGGTGTGGTTGAACCGCTGATTTCGGTTATTGAAAACGATCAGAGTACGGATCTGAGTCTTGCACTGATCCGATTGCTGGCATCCAGCGGGGAGCAGGAAGTCGCAACCGCATTTCACCGCCTCGCAGCAAATAGCTCACTCCCTCCCGAAGTGCGGCGTGTCGCCGCTGAGTCCACTTCGTCCGCCGCGTAATCCGTGTTATCTGTTTTACGTGCAATTCAAGTTACGTTCGGAATACCAACCCAAAGGTGATCAACCCGCCGCCATCGACGCGCTCGTGCGCGGTCTTACCGATGGTGCGAAGGATCAGGTGTTGCTGGGAATCACCGGCAGCGGCAAAACATTCACAATCGCGAGCGTGATTCAGCGCGTCCAGCGCTCGACGCTCGTGCTGGCGCACAACAAGACGCTCGCCGCACAGCTTTTTCAGGAGTTTCGCACCCTCTTTCCCGAGAACGCGGTCGAATACTTCGTCTCCTATTACGACTACTACCAACCCGAGGCGTACGTCCCGGCAGCGGACGTCTATATCGAGAAGGAAGCGATCGTCAACGAGGAGATCGATCGCTTGCGGATGTCGGCGACGCGCGCGTTGTTCGAGCGGCGTGACGTGATCGTCGTCGCGAGTGTGTCGTGCATTTACGGCCTGGGCGATCCAGACGCGTATTACGGTCTGTTGTTCTTCGTCGAACCCGGCGGCCGCATGTCGCGCGAGGTGCTGTTGCAACGTCTAGTCGAACTGCAATACGAGCGGTCTGACGCGAACTTCCAGCGTGGAACGTTTCGCGTGCGTGGCGACGTCATTGAGATCTACCCGAGTTATCAGGACCAGGCTTATCGCATCGAGTTGTGGGGCGACGAGATTGATTCAATCTCCACGATCGATCCGCTGCTTGGTGAAGTGATCGAGAAACACACTTCGCGTGTGCCGATCTATCCAAAGACGCACTACGTAATGTCGCGGCCGACGATCAAACGGGCAATTAAGACGATTCGCGAAGAACTCGAGTGGTGGGAACCGAAATTGATTAACGAAGGTAAGCTCGTCGAAGCGCAACGGCTTCATCAGCGGACGATGTTCGACCTCGAGATGATTAAAGAGATGGGTTTCTGCCGCGGAATTGAAAACTATTCGCGGCATCTGACGGGAAAGAAACCGGGCGAGCCGCCACCGACGCTGATTGACTACCTGCCGCGCGATACATTGATGGTGATCGACGAGTCGCACCAGTCGATTCCGCAGGTGCGCGGCATGTTTGAAGGTGACCAATCACGGAAGCGCACGTTGGTTGAATACGGGTTTCGTTTGCCGTCGGCGTTGGACAATCGGCCGTTGAACTTTAAGGAGTTCGAGGCGCGCATCGGGCAAACCATTTACGTTTCCGCGACGCCTGGTCCATACGAGCTGACAAAGGCGAGTGGCGAAGTTATCGAGCAGATCATCCGGCCGACAGGCTTGATGGATCCGGAAGTTGAAGTGCATCCGGTGAAGGGACAGATCGATCACCTGCTTGAAGAGTGTCGGCAGCGAGTTGAACGGCATGAGCGGGTGCTGGTTACGACGTTGACGAAGCGTATGGCTGAAGATCTAACGGAGTATTTCACTGAGGTCGGCGTGCGGGTTCGTTATCTTCACTCCGACATCGAAACGCTCGAACGAATCAAGATTCTGCGTGATTTGCGGCGGGGTGAGTTTGATGTACTGGTAGGTATTAACCTGTTGCGTGAGGGGCTCGATCTGCCGGAAGTATCGCTGGTGGCGGTGCTCGATGCTGACAAGGAAGGATTCTTGCGTTCCGAGCAGTCGTTGATTCAGACGATCGGTCGCGCCGCGCGAAACGCACGTGGAAAAGCGATCCTTTACGCCGATCGAATTACCGACTCGATGAAACGAGCGCTCGATGAGACGCAACGGCGCCGTGTGATTCAGGAAGTCTACAATCGTGAAAACGGGATCGTGCCGAAAACTATCGTGAAGCCGATTGAGGCGACGCTAATCACGGCGTCGGAAGCTGATTACTTCAAAGTGCCTTCCGAGGTTGAAGAGATTGAGGACTACTCGCCGCAGAACCTTGAAGCCACGATTACGCGGTTGGAATTGGAGATGCGCGGGGCGGCGAAACGTTTCGAGTTTGAGAGGGCGGCGGAGTTGCGCGATCGAATCAAGGTGCTGCGCGAACGCGAGCTGCAATTGAGTTAATCCGTGTTAGTTAAATCGACTGACTTACAAGATTATCTGACGGACGCCAGTTTTATCCGCGATGGATACGCTGAGCGAGTTGTGATTCCGGAGAGTGTGGAGGAAGTCGCGCAGACGCTCGCCGAGGCGAATCGCGATCGCGTTCCGGTGACTGTTTCTGGCGCCGGGACAGGGACAGTTGGCGGGCGTGTTCCGTTTGGTGGGATTGTTCTCGCCACGGATCGCTTGAATCGAATAAAGATTATCGATCGAACGAATAATACTGCCGTCGCCGAGGCGGGCGTGATCCTGTCTGACTTTCAGCGTTCGGTTGAGAGTGAAGGGTTGCTTTATCCGCCGGATCCGACTGAGCGCGGTTGTTTTCTTGGCGGCACGGTTGCCACTAATGCTTCTGGTGCGCGGACGTTCAAGTATGGACCAACGCGTAACTACATCGCGGGTTTGAAAGTAGTGCTTGCAGAAGGCAAGGTGCTTGACCTCAAACGCGGACAAATCCACGCGGATGCGCAAGGTCAAATCCACATCGGATCGATTGATATTAAGTTGCCGCAGTTGCAGATGCCCGGCACACGGAAAAACGCGACCGGCTATTTCGTTGCGCCGGGGATGGACGCGATCGATCTTTTCATCGGCAGCGAAGGGACGCTCGGAGTGATCTGTGAAATTACCGCGAGGCTGCTTCCTAAACCCGAAGGACTGTTGAGCGGCGTCGTCTTTTTTGCAAACGAATCGGACGTGCTTGACCTCGTCGCAGATGTTCGAGCGCACGTCGATGCCAGAGCAATAGAGTTTTTCGATCGCGAGTCGTTGAACTTTCTGCGCGAGAAGTATTCGACGATACCCGTCGAGGCCGTGGCAGCGATATTTTTCGAACAGGAAACCACGCCCGCGAGCGAAGAATCCGTGTTCGAGCAATGGACGATTTTGCTGGACCAGCATCACGCGCTAAGCGATTCATGGTTTGCAACCAGCGCAACCGATCAGGCCAAGCTGCGCGAGTTTCGGCATCAACTGCCGGTGCTGATGAATGAATGGTTTGCGCGCTACCGTCAGCGGAAAGTTTCAACCGACATGGCGGTGCCAGACGACGTGTTTCCGGAACTGTTTCGCCTTTATCAAAACACACTACGCGATAGCGGCCTTCGTTACACGATCTTTGGTCACATCGGCGACAACCACGTCCACGTCAACATCCTGCCGCGTGACGACGCGGAAGGCGCCCGCGCGCGCGAGTTGTACGTCCAATTCCTAAAACACGCCGCGGCTTCGGGCGGAACACTTTCAGCCGAGCACGGAGTGGGAAAGTTGAAACGGGAATATCTGCGCCTGTTTTATAGTGACGATCAACTGCGCGCACTCGCTTCCGTGAAACGCGCACTCGATCCAAACGGAATTCTCGGCCGGGGAAACATATTCTCCGAAGAATTGTTGTAATCTGTGGGCCATGCTTAAGTTCACCACAGCCGGCGAATCACATGGACGCGCGCTTGTCGCGATCGTCGAAGGTCTGCCGGCTGGTCTGCCCGTCGACCCGGAACTAATCGATTCCGAATTACGACGCCGTCAACTCGGCTACGGCCGTGGCGGCCGCATGAAGATCGAGCGTGACCACGCCGAGATCCTGACTGGCGTCAGACACGGACTCACACTCGGCTCCCCGCTCACGCTACAAATCGATAACAAAGATTGGCCCAACTGGACCGACATCATGGCGACCGACGCGCGCGAGATCGCGCCCGAGAAGTCGCGGCGTTTGAAACGTCCCCGTCCAGGCCATGCCGATCTGCCTGGTGGTCTCAAGTACGACGTCCGAGACTTGCGAAACATTCTCGAACGCGCGTCAGCACGTGAAACGACTGCGCGCGTCGCCTGTGGCGCACTCGCAAAACAATTGCTCGCCGTCTTTGGCGTCGAAGTTCGCAGTCATGTTATTCAACTAGGCGGTATTCCCGATCAACCACTGGAACTGACGTGGGATCAGATCGCCGCGATTCCGGACGACGCGCCATTGCACTGTGCCGACGACGATGCGCAACAGCGAATGATCGCGTCGATCGATGAGACACGTCACAAAGGCGACACCCTCGGCGGTATTTTCGAAGTCGTGGCGCGTGGCGCCGTTCCTGGCTTGGGTTCGCACACGTCGTGGGACTTGAAACTCGACGGTCTCCTTGCGCAAGCGGTGATGTCCATACCGGCAGTTAAGGCAGTTGCGATCGGCGCAGGCGCGGAAGCGAGCAGTTTGCCGGGCTCCGAAGTTCACGACGAGATTGCCTACAACTCTGAAACGCGCGAGTTCATTCGCGACACTAACCGCGCCGGCGGGCTCGAAGGCGGCATTACAAACGGCGAAGAGATTCGCGTTCGTGGCCATCTGAAACCGCTTTCGACGTTGCGGCGTGCCCTGCGTTCCGTCGACATTGATACGAAGGAAGAAGAAGCTGCGGCGTTCGAACGTTCTGACGTGACCGCTGTGCCCGCAGCGGGCGTGATCGGCGAGTCGATGGTTGCGCTAGTGCTCGCGTGCGCCATGCGCGAGAAGTTCGGCGGCGACAGTATCGGCGAGATGAAGCGCAACTTTGAAGGGTATCGTGAGCAACTTCGAGGGTATTAAGAGGTTATTCGTGTTTTGGTAGAAACACGGATAGAATAATAACGCTATGGCAGTACTCGATATAGTTAAATGGCCGGCCCCGGTGCTCGACACTCCCGCTGATCCAGTGACGGAGTTTGACACCGATCTGGAGAAGCTGGTCAGCAATATGTTTGAGACCATGTACGCCGCGCCCGGCGTTGGTCTGGCTGCCGTGCAGGTCGGCGTTCCGAAGCGTCTCTTCGTGATGGACTGCTCGGCCGGAAAGGATCCGCAGCAGCGTGTCGTGCTTATAAATCCGGAAGTTCTGCGTGTCGAAGGCTCGCAGAATGGCGACGAGGGGTGTTTGTCGTTTCCCGGCATCTTCACTCCGGTGGAGCGCAGCCTTCGCGCGGTTGTTCGCGCTCAGGATTTGAAAGGTGAGTGGTTCGAGCTGGACGGCATGGAACTGACAGCGCGTTGCATGCTGCATGAAACCGACCACTGCGACGGGATTGTTTTTCTCGACAAGATGAGCGTCATCAAACGAGAGATCGTCAAACGCAAGATTAAGAAACTACAAAAAACCGGGAAGTGGGGTTGACCTAAACCCTCAAATTTCGAACAGTCCACAGATTTCGCCGATTCGTGTGCGTAGTCTGTGGACTGACTTTGTTACAGGAGTGAGCGATGCCAACAGAATTTCGTAACGAACCGTTTACTGATTTCACAAAAGAAGAGAACGCGCAGGCGATGCGCGCCGCCATCGAGAAGGTGCGCGGAGAATTGGGCCGTGAGTATCCGCTCGTCATCGGCGGCGAACGGATCACCACTGATTCGAAGCTCGACAGCCTTAATCCCGCTAATCGCACTCAACTAGTCGGACGTTTCAACAAAGCGACAAAAGAGCTTGCCACTCGCGCCGTCGAAGACGCCGCTAAGGCGTTCGAAACCTGGAAGCACACGCCCGCCGACCAGCGCGCCGAGCTGCTGTTTCGCGCCGCCGCAATCATGCGCGAGCGCAAGCATGAACTGTCAGCATGGATGATCCATGAAGTCGCGAAAACCTGGGCCGAGGCCGACGGCGACACCGCTGAAGCGATCGACTTTTGCGAGTTTTACGGGCGCGAGATGCTTCGTTACGCAGGCGAACAGCCGCTGGTTCACGTCAAAGGCGAACAGAACGAGCTTGACTACATTCCACTTGGCGTCGGCGCCGTGATTCCGCCGTGGAACTTTCCACTCGCCATCATGGCCGGAATGACCGTCGCTTCGGTCGTTACGGGAAACACGGTCGTGTTGAAACCGTCTTCTGACGCGCCGACGATCGCGTTCAAGTTTTTCGAGATACTCGAAGAAGCGGGATTGCCGCCGGGAGTCGTGAACTTCATGACGGGATCGGGGGCGGAAGTCGGCGACGTGATCGTCGATCATCCGAAGACCCGCTACGTTGCGTTTACCGGATCGAAGGAAGTCGGACTGCGAATCAACGAGCGCGCCGCGAAGGTTCACGAGGGACAACTGTGGATCAAGCGTGTGGTGGCGGAGATGGGCGGTAAGGACGCGATCATCGTTGCCGGCGACGCGGATCTCGAGGAAGCCGCGACCGGCGTGGTCCAGTCTGCGTTCGGTTTTCAGGGACAGAAATGTTCCGCTTGCTCGCGGGCAATCATCGACGCGAGTGTGTACGACACGATGCTCGACAAGATCGTCGAGCGAACCGCGAAGATCAAGCTGGCCGATCCGTCCGATCCATCGACAAACATGAGCGCGGTCATCAACGAAAAGGCGTTCAAGACGATCAATTCATACATTGAAAAAGGGAAGGGCGAAGGCGGACGCGTTTTGTTCGGAGGCGGATCCGATGGCGAGCAGGGTTTCTTTATTGAGCCGACGGTGATCGCCGACGTGAAGCCGGGCGCGACGATCGAGCAGGAAGAGATATTCGGACCAGTGCTCGCCGTGATCAAGGCGCAGGATTATGACGATGCGTTGCGGATCGCGAACGATACGCAGTTTGGACTTACGGGGGCGGTTTACAGCGCGGACGAGGCGAAGCTTGAGCGCGCGCGTAAAGAGTTTCACGTCGGGAATTTGTATCTGAATCGAAAGTGCACTGGCGCGCTGGTAGGTGTGCATCCGTTCGGCGGATTCAATATGTCGGGCACGGATTCGAAGGCCGGCGGGCGTGATTATCTGCTGCTGTTCCTCCAGGCGAAGGTTTCGGCAGAGCGTGTTGGCGCGACGACTCGACGTGTTGCGGAAGCAACTGCGACTGATTAGTAAGCACGTATTGAATGCGAATAGTTTTCATGGGGACACCTCAGGCGGCAGTTCCAACGCTCCGGAGGTGTCTCGCTGACGGCCACGAGGTTGTTGCTGTCTGGACGCAACCGGATCGCCCTTCGGGTCGGGGCCACCGCGTTTCATTCTCGCCGGTGAAGGAATTCGCCGTTGCTCACAGCCTGCCCGTTTACCAACCTGCACGAATCAAAAACGACGAAGCACTTAATCTCTTTGCGTCACACGATGCGGATGTAGCGGTTGTTGTCGCGTACGGACGTATCCTGCCGGATCAGTTTCTCCAAACACCTCGGCGCGGGTGCATCAACGTGCACTTCTCGTTGCTGCCGTTGTACCGGGGTGCAGCTCCGGCGAATTGGGCGATTGTGAACGGTGAGTCGGAAACGGGTGTGACGACGATGTTTATCGAGCCTACGCTCGATACTGGTCCGATTCTGCTGCAAAGTGAGACGTCGATTGTTGCGAACGAGACTGCGCCTGAGTTGATGGAGCGGTTAGCTGAGATCGGCGCTGAGTTGCTTGGAGAAACTTTGTCTCGCTTAAACGACCTCACGCCGCGTCCGCAACGAGATCAAGACGCCACGTTTGCGCCGATTCTAAAAAAAGAAGACGGGTTGATCGATTGGACGCGGAGCGCGATCGAGATCGAACGCGGGGTGCGAGGTTTTCAGCCGTGGCCCAACGCGTACACGAGTTTCAACTCTCGCGGGTTGACGATTTTTCGTGCTGAAGCGGTGTCATCCGTGCCGGGAGCTGCGGCCGGAGAGGTGATCGCTGCTCAAGGCAACGATTTGATCGTGAACTGCGGTCAGCAGTCGGCGTTGCGATTGATTGAAGTGCAGCCTGAAGCACGGAAGCGGATGGCGGTCCGCGATTTCCTCAATGGAACGCACGTAAAGGTTGGCGATCGCTTTGGCTAAGCACAAAGACGCCTCACCTGCTCGCAGGGCTGCGTTTGATATTCTGCGCCGGGTCGCCGACGGCGAATTCTCCTCAGTCCTCCTCGCTGCGGACGAACCCAAACTGAAATCTTCCGACAGAGCACTAACTCACGAACTCGTACTCGGCGTGCTTCGTTGGCAATCCTGGCTGGACAAAACAATCGAACACTTTTCGAAACGCCGCATTGAGAGTTTGGATCTGCCGGTGCGCATCGCGCTTCGGATGGGACTTTATCAATTGCGTTTCCTCAGTCGCATTCCTGCGTCGGCGGCCGTGAATGAATCAGTTAATTTGGTGCGCGGCGCAAAGTTAAGTTCAGCGGCGGCGTTCGTGAACGCCGTGCTGCGCCGGGCAATCAGAGAAGCCGATTACGATCCAACCACAGAGGAGCAAGACCCACTCGGGAAGCTTGCGATCGAAACCTCGCATCCTGTTTGGCTGATCGAGCGCTGGATGCGTTCGTTTCGGACAGGCCGAAGCGGAATCGCTTGCGCGCGCAAATAACGAAATCCCGCCGACTGCGTTTCGCGTGGTCCAACGGCGCGCCAATGAAGACCAAGTCATCCAACAACTAACTGACGCGGGCGCGGCAATCGAACGTTCGACTATTGCGCAAAATGCATTTCGCGTTTCCGGCGCGACCGCTGCGCTACGTGATCTATCCGCGAACGGACGAGATCTATCTTCAAGACGAAGCGTCACAACTCGTCGCCGAAATGCTTGATGCACGTCCGGGCGACCGCGTACTCGACTTGTGCGCCGCACCAGGCGGCAAGACTACGCTTATCGCCGATCGCGCTGCCGACAACGCTTTCATCATCGCTGCCGATCGTTCCGCTGCACGAATGGCGACTATCACTACCACCGCCGCGCTTCATCAACTCGGCAGCATTAACACCACTCTGCTAGACGCAGGCGACAAACTCCCATTCGTACCACAGTCATTCGATCGCATCCTCGTCGATGCACCCTGCTCCGGCACCGGCACACTGCGCCGCAATCCCGAAATCCGCTGGCGCCTCACCAACGATGACATCGCAAACTTCGCCACCGACCAAAAACAATTCCTTCGCAACGCTGCGGAAGTCCTAAAACCGGGCGGCCGCCTCGTCTATTCCACCTGCTCCGTCGAGCGCGAAGAGAACGAAGAAGTCCTCGACAACTTCATTTCAATCCACCCAGACTTCACCCTCGAAAAAACCATCCGCACCTGGCCGCACCGCGAAGGCAGCGACGGCTTCTTTATGGCTGTTCTCGAACGCAGAAAAGGCTGATAAAGCAACAGTTTGCTTTGATCTCCTTCCGCTCGGAATGCTAGACTTCGACGCTTGAGTTTAGCGACCCGAGTAGTATCTGTTTTCCGCAGCGTCACGATCGTGATCGCGATTGTTGTTGTCTTTCTCTTCGGAGTTGCGACGACGGTTTACCTGTCACTTAGAAGCCCGGAAACGAAGGTCCCGGACGTCGTCGGCAAGAATCGATTCGATGCGGAGAAGATACTCGAAGAAGCAAATCTCAATTTTCGTGTCCGTGCGCACCGGCCCAGCAATCAAGCGCAACCCGATACAGTGTTGTTTCAGTTACCCCGAGCCGGTGAAGTTGTGAAGGCGGGGCAAACCGTGGCGATGGATGTCAGCCGTCCGACCAAGGCAGGCGAGTCGCCGGAGCCAACACCCGACGAGTCAAACGAAAACCGCAACACGAACACGTCAGCAAACGCGAACGCGAACGCGAACGAGAACAAGCCGAAAAGACCAAAGAACACAAACGCGAACGCGAACGGAAATACAAACGCAAACGCTAACCGGTCTCCAAGCGCGAACGCTAACAGACCGAACGCAAACGCGAATGTCACTCCCCGACCTAATGTGAACGGCAGCGATCAGAGAAACACGAATTCACGAACCAACACTAACGAGAATCGACGACCGGTAGCTCCTCGGCCAACGCCGACCGTCCCCAATCGATGATCAATAGAAATATCGAAATCGCCCCTTCGATACTGTCCGCCAACTTCTCGTGTCTGGGCGAAGAAATTCGCGCGGTGGAACGCGGCGGAGCCGACGTTTTGCACGTCGACGTGATGGACGGTCATTTCGTCCCCAACATAACGATCGGTTTGCCGGTCGTAAAATCGCTTGCCGGTTTCACTCGCTTGCCAATCGACGCCCACTTGATGATCACTGAGCCCGGGACTTATGCTCCGCAGTTTGTAAAAGCCGGTGCGCAGATGGTTTCGGTGCATGTCGAGGCAGATCCAAATCTGCATCGCACGTTGACGGCGATTAAATCCGCGGGCGCCCAGGCAGGTGTCGTTTTGAATCCGGGGACTCCCGTGTCGGCTGTTGAAGAAGCGCTACAGTTTGTCGACTACGTCCTGGTGATGTCAGTGAACCCGGGTTTTGGCGGCCAGCAGTTTATTCCCCAGTCGATCGATAAGGTGAAGCGATTGCGACAGTTGATCAATGAGCGACAGTTGAACGTGCGTATTGAGATTGACGGTGGTATAGATCGGACGAATATCGAGACGGTGGTCGCAGCCGGCGCCGAGATTATCGTGGCCGGTTCGGCTATTTTTGGCACACCCGACGCGGAAACAGCGGTCAAGGAACTGCGAAATGCGACCGTTCAGTGGGTCTAAATTACCGGTTGCTGACAACCGGGACCGCGAAAAATGAATCCGATAGCCGGAATCTCTTTTCTTCGCATAAACAAGTTTTACTTGGAGGAATTACTTATGAAGTCTCGCTTTCTTATCCTGGCGGCTTTCTGCGCCCTGGTTTTAGGGCTCCCCGCTCTAGTTTTTGCCCAAACACAGGGTCGCCAGACTGAGCTGTCGACTGTTCAGCGCCTCGACGTCATGAGCTCGAAACTCGACCACATGCGCCGCTCCCTGAACAGCGCCATTTCCGCCATGCCCGAGGATAAGAGTAAGACCGCAAACGCTGACGATCCGGTCGTCCGGCTGAAAGGTCTCGAAAAAGAGGTTTCCCGCTTGATGTCGGAAGTGAACGATATCCGTTCAAAGAACGATAAGGCGGAGAAGTTCGACGCGACCGCACTCGACCGTCTGGAGACCGCTGTTGCCGAGTTGAATCCTCGAGTCGAGACCATACTTCAACAAACGGCCAGCGCCCGAGGTGGTGCCCCCGGTGTCGTCGCCTCCAACGAGAAAAAGAAGAAGAAAAAAGGGAAGTTGTTTGGCCTGTTTGGTGGTGGTGAAAACAAATACTCCGAATTAACCGGTGCGCCCGTAGCCGGACGTGACCGCGTGCTTTTTGAAGAAGCGGCGAAGGAAGTCCGCAAGAACAACTTCGACACCGGTCGACTGCTTTTCGCAACGATCATAAACACCTATCCGGACTCAGCGTTCCTGCCGCTCGCGAAACTCGCAATCGCCGATTCGTTCTACCTCGAAGGCACGACGGCTTCGTTGATTCAGGCAGCCCAGGCGTATCAGGACTGGTTGACCTTCTTCCCAACGGATCCGCTTGCTGACGACGCGAGTCTGAAAGTGGCCGAAGCCGAAATGAGACAGATGGGATTGTCTGACCGCGACATTTCTCACGCACGCAAAGCTGAGCTGCGGTTGAAGGTGTTGTTGCAGCAGTATCCGAAGAGTTCCCTGCGCGACACGGTCGAGGCGCGACTTCGCGAAGTGCAGGAGAACCTCGCGATGCACAATCTTCAGGTTGCGCGCTTCTATTACGACGTCAAGTATTTGACGAATAAAGGCGGATTGAAGGGTTCTCAGTCGCGGTTGAAAGAGATTGTCGACAAGTATCCCTGCTTCTCATACAACGACGAGGTTTACTACCGCTTAGGCGCGACATACCAGGCCGAAGAAGAGCCGGATGAAGCCGCGCGCTACTACCAGAAGCTGATTCAGGAGTTTCCGGAAAGCGAGTTCAACGAGAGAGCCCGCGAACAGTTGAACATCATCGGGGCTCCGATCCCGGAGAAGGGAACGCCGAACCCGTGTTCGAAGAAACAGCCGGAAAGTTTTATGGGCAACCTGATGACGCAGATTTCCGGACGCGCGAACGTCACGATCAACAAGAACGGGATCCTAATCAGTAAGGACGGCAAGGAAGGTACGGACCTGATCGACGAGGCTTTGAAGTACAACGGACAGTTGCCGGTGAAACTGACACCAGACGCGCCGCAAACCACTCCGCGTGCAACCGTACCGACAGCGCCCGTTGATTCCAAGACGCGAAACGCGACCAGCGGCGCAACGCCGTCGGCTGCGGCAACACCTACTCCGAGTCCCACGGCCATTAAGCCCTAGCGGTCGCTAAGAATTTTTCTTTGCGCCTTTGCGCCTTGGCGGGAAATACGTTCTGCACTGCCGTGAAAAGGTGTCCCGCAAAGGCGCAAAGGCGCAAAGGTTGAAAACTTGGATCCGACATCGCAGGATGCTCAAGACGAGTTAACGCGCAGGCATAAAGCTGCGGCGACGACGGTTCTCGGACTGATCGTCGCCACCATCCTCCTCTCCGTCGTCGCCTACCTCGGGAAGCCTTATTTCAGTGAACTTGAAAGCAGACCCATCGATTGGGCGTTCCTGATTCTCGTCCTGATGCTCGGGTTGGGAGCTATTGCCTGGCGACGCACCAAGTTCGCGCCAGCCAGACTTCAGGACATCGCGGGTTTGTACGGCGTGTCGGGCCTGGTCAAAACCTTTGAAAAAACGACGATTCAGTTAGCCATTCTCGCAGCCGGAATTGCCCTTATCGGCTTTGTCGCCACCCTGATGACCGGTCAGGAGTTCTACACCTACCGGGCGTCCGCGATTGCCATCCTCGTCCTCGCTTACTCTTATCCGACGAAAGGGTCCTGGATTCGAGCCATCGAGCGCTACACCTCCAAGCCGGAAGAACCCGAGACTCCGGAGCCTCCCACCTCGCCTGAACTCGGCTTGTAAATATTTGTTGATCTATGTTGGCCATGTTTGTTAGCCTGCTTGGGCGGCGTAATGTGCGGAGAGCGCCCGATTGCTTGCATGAACGGCCAAAATCGATACCTGTTACTCCCGCTCGCCATTGTAATTTGTGGCTTTTCTCACACTGCGCTTGCGCAGGACTCGAAGCCACGTCCTGTCGCCCGCCTTATCAGCTCAGGTCCGATTAACCCGGCACCGAAGCGCATCACCCCTTCCGCAACCCGTTCCACATCTCCGACCCTCGACGAAGCAAATGCAATCGAACGCCGCGCCTTTGAACAAACCAACCTGATTCGTGTTCAAAATGGCCTGCCGACGCTTACCTGGGACGCAGATGTCTGTCGTCTCGCCCGTGAGCATTCGGCACACATGTCACGCGAAGGCTATTTCTCCCACACCGCGCCGGACGGAAAGCGATTGCGCGATCGGGTTCGCGACGTCGGAATCGGCCAGTATCGTGTTGTTGCCGAGAACATCGCCTATAATCAGGGCTACGACGATCCGGGCGCATTCGCGGTCGAGAGATGGATGCTATCTCCGAAGCACCGCGCGAACATTTTGTCTCCCGAGTTTCAGTCGATGGCGATTGGCTCATTTGTTGGGCCAGACGGCGCGGTTTACCTGACTCAGACTTTCATAACGCGGTAATTGCTGAAGCTTCCTTCGTTTGCAAAGATCAACTGGACGTTGCGGATCTTTGGTAAGCGACCCGATGGATATCACGAGGTTGCGACCATTCTGCAAAGCATTTCTCTGTGCGACGAACTGACGTTCGAATTGCGCGAGGACCAGCAGATCCGTCTAACCTGCGACGATCCAACGATACCCACTGACAATTCGAACCTCGTGATAAGAGCCGCCAGGGCCCTGCAAGAGAACGATCGCGGCGTCAACATAAGTCTCACCAAGCGAATCCCGGCGAAAGCTGGCCTGGGAGGCGGATCCGCGAACGCTGCCGTCACACTCCTGGCCTTAAACCACCTCTGGAAACGCGACCTTCAAGACACGGTTTTGTTGCGAATTGCGGCCACGCTCGGGGCCGACGTGCCGTTCTTTTTGATGGGAGGTTCTGCGGAAGGAAGAGGCACTGGCACTGATCTGAGTCCGGTCGCGGATGTCGACCAAAAACATCTGATCGTCATCACTCCAAACGCAACAGTCTCGACGGCCGACGCTTACGCAGCTCTCAATCGTGGTTCCTTGACAACTTCCGAATCGGCCTCTATTCTTTCAAGTTCCTTTGCGAGACCATTTACGGGTGATAGTGGTCAATGTTCTCTGCACAATGATTTTGAAGTAGCGATCTTTGAGATAGAACCTGAAATCGGGCGCGCGAAAATGGCGTTGCTTGATGCAGGTGCGCGGGGCGCTTTGTTGGCTGGAAGCGGCTCGAGTGTGTTTGGTATTTTTGACGACGAAGCGGCACGCGATCGGGCTTTAGTTAAACTCAGAAGCGAAACTGGATGGCGGGTTTTCTCCTGCCGTACGCTTTCACGTGCTGAGTATCTTCAAGCAATGGGTCCCTCAGGGTTCCCGCTTTTACGCTCTCTTAAAAACCGGCAATCAGATACTGGGGCGTAGCCAAGTGGTAAGGCACCGGTCTTTGGAACCGGCATTCGTTGGTTCGAATCCACCCGCCCCAGCCAAACTTATTGCCAATTGTCGATTGCCGATTGCCGATTTAGCGGCTACGGAGGAACAGGTTTTCAATTGGCAATTGGCAATCGGCAATTGGCAATGACCTTATGAGCACAACCGGCGGTATCAAGATCTTTTCCGGAAATGCAAACCCTAAGTTGGCGGAAGAGATTTGTCGCCAACTGAGTTGTGACATGGGCAAGGCGTACGCCGAACGTTTCTCTGACGGTGAGTTCAACTTTCAGATAGACGAGAACGTTCGCGGCGGCGATGTTTTTCTGGTCCAGCCGACTTGCCCGCCGACCGATGCGCACCTGATGGAGCTGCTGATCATGCTCGACGCGTTTCGTCGATCGTCAGCCTCGCGCATCACCGCTGTGATTCCGTACTACGGTTACGGCAGGTCGGACAAGAAGGACCGCCCGCGCGTGCCAATCTCGGCCAGGCTCGTGGCGAACCTGATCAGTGTTGGCGGCGCCGATCGTTTGTTGACGATCGATCTCCACGCAGCGCAGATTCAAGGGTTCTTTGATATTCCGGTGGACCACCTTTACGCCGCCCCGGTTTTCATCAACTATTGCCAGGAACAAGTAATGCCGAACCTGACCGTAGTGGCTCCCGATACCGGTGGCGCCGAGCGTGCTCGCGCTTACGCGAAACGGCTCGATGCCGAACTCGCGTTGTGCGACAAGCGTCGCGAGAAGGCGAACGTGGCGGAAGTGATGAACGTCGTCGGCGACGTTCGCGGCCGCAATTGTTTGATTGTCGACGACATGTGCGACACGGGTGGTTCGCTGACGAAAGTCGCGCGCGCGTTGAAAGAAGCGGGCGCTGAAAGAGTTCATGCGTGCTTCACGCATCCGGTTTTGTCCGGCCGGGCCGCTGAGTTGTTGGGAAATTCGGACATTGAAAAGATAATCGTTACCAATACGATTCCGCTGCGCGAGGATGCGAGCGGGTTAGACAAAATAAAGGTACTAAGTATCGCGCCGCTTCTGGCGAAAGCGATCAAGTCGATCCACGAGGAAACTTCGGTTTCTTCGCTCTTCGTTTAGCGAAGGGCAAACACTGATGGCTTAAAGAAAACCATCAGCGACCTGTGGCAAGTGCCGCGGGTCGCTGAAAGTTTGTAAGGAGACGGAGAAATCATGGCGGACAAAGCGGAGAAAAAAGAGTTCAGGATCCGGGCGAAACAACGCGATGGTCGCGGCAAGAATGATGCGCGACGCGTGCGGCGCGAGGGAATGGTTCCCGTTACAGTTTACGGGGGCGGTGCCGAAACACTCGCTGCCGTTGCTCCGGCGCGTGAGTTGGCCGCGATCCTTCGCTCGGAATCCGGGCGCAATACGATCTTCACGATCGAAGTCGACGGATTTGGTGAGGTTGAAGTCATGTTTCACGATCGCCAGATCGATCCGGTTAAAGGTCGCTTGATTCACGCCGATCTCACCCGCCTCGTAAAGGGCCAGAAGATCGAAGTCACAGTGCCGCTACACCTTGTCGGCGAACCTTATGGTGTCAAAGAGAAGCAGGGCGTGCTCGAGCAGATCATTCGCGAGATCGAGATCCGTTGCGAGCCGCGTGAAATTCCCGATTCAATCGATGTCGACGTTTCAGGTCTCGACGTGCACGACACGCTTCACGTTTCGGATATTAAGGTCAGCGAAGCAATCGAGATCCTGAACGATCAGGATTTGGTGATCGCTACTGTCGGCATCGTGAAGGAAGAGGAAGCGCCGGCGCCTGCGCTCGAGGGCGAAGAGCCTGCCGAACCAGAAGTGATCGGCAAAGGCAAGAAGGAAGAGGAAGGCGCGGAAGAGAGCGAGTAATCCGTGCTCATTGTTGGTCTTGGTAATCCGGGTGAGCAATACGCAGCGACGCGTCATAACCTGGGTTTTATGTTGATTGACAAGTTGGCGAGCGAAGAAGGAATTACGGTGAAACGTCGTGAGTGCCAATCGCTCGTGGGCCAGGGCCAGGTCGAAGGCGAAGTGACAAAACTCGCGAAGCCGCAGACCTTCATGAATCTGAGTGGCGTAGCGGTTTCATGCCTGCTCGGAAAAATCGAAAGCGATGATCCGGTAAGTCAGTTGGTAGTGATTTCAGACGATCTGGCTTTGCCGTTGGGGAAGATTCGAATACGGGAACGCGGATCGGCCGGCGGTCATAACGGCCTGAAGTCGATTATCGCGGAGATTGGGACAGACGAGTTCATCAGATTACGAATCGGGATTCAACCCGATCACCCGATCTCCGACGCGAAACGATTTGTATTGGACCAGTTTTCTGGAACTGAACGTCAGTTAGTGGAAGAGACAATCGCCAGGAGCGTCCAGGCAGTGCGGACGATCATCCGGGACGGCGCTTTGAAAGCGATGATGGAGTTTAACTAAATGCAAACAAAGAGACAGTACGAAGTGGTCTTCATTGTTGACCCGACTGCGGACGAAGAAGTAGCGAAACTCACCGAAGGGTTCTCGCAGATCGTCACCGATCAGGGTGGAGTAATAGTCAAGGCCGAGACGATGGGCAAGCGCCAGCTCGCCTACGAAATCAATCATCACAAAGACGGCACGTTTGTGCTGCTGGAGATTGAAGGCTCGGGCCGCGAGATCGCCGAACTCGAACGTCGCATGCGCGTCAACGATCGCATTCTGCGCTATCTCACGGTACGCGTCGACGAAGACCGCCGTCGTGCTGAAAAGCTGAAAGACCGCCGCGCCCGCAAAGCCGCGAAACGTCCTTCACAGGACCGACATGGTAGTTCATCGCGCCGTGGTTCGCCGATGGAGTTTGCCGAAGCGGCCGGCGAATAGTTTTGATCGACAGTTAAGAGGAAGAATATGTCAACCAATTATGAAGACCGTCCGCGTGGCGGCGGTGGTTACGATAGTGATGACGATGGCGATCGACGCCCAATGGGCGGACGCGGTGGCGGCCGGCGCATGCACCGGCGACGCGTTTGTCGTTTTTGCATCGACAAAGTAGATCTCATCGACTTTAAGGACGTGAGGCTGTTGCAGAACTACCTTCCCGAACGCGGCAAGATTTTGCCGAGACGAATCTCCGGTAATTGTGCGACGCATCAGCGCATGCTGGCCGAGGCGATCAAACGCGCCCGCAACATCGCGCTCCTTCCGTACACAACCGACTAAGGTCGTACTCGACTAAGTGTTGGCGACCAACAGGAGAGAAAGAAATGGCACACACGAAAGTTCTCTTGCGCGAAGATATTGATGATCTGGGCGCGCGTGGCGAGATCGTCCGAGTCCGGGCAGGTTATGCGCGCAACTACTTGCTGCCGCGCAATCTGGCGGTCGAGGCGACAGCCGGAAATGTGAAGGGCATCGAGCAGGAACGCGCGGCACTGCTGAAGAAGGAAGCGAAAGAGCGCGCGACCGCCGAGGGGCAGTCGCAACAGATGGGTTCCCTCGTGCTCGAATTCAAGCGCAAAGCGGGTGAGCAGGGCGCGTTGTACGGTTCGGTCACGTCGATGGACCTCGCGGAAGCGTTGAAAGAGCGCGGTTACGAGATCGACCGGCATCGTATTCACCTGCGTGAGCCGCTGAAGCGTCTCGGTGAATACACTGTTCCGGTTCGACTGCACCGCGAAGTCACTGTCGACTTGCAGGTCAAAGTCGCGCCTGAGGGCGAGGTTATAGTCGGCCACCTGACGCCTGAGCAGGAGGCTGCCCTCGCGCAGCAGGCTACGAGCGGCGAGGACGAAGCAGAGAACAACGAATAAAACTCTCCCAGAGCACGGGAGTTAATCGCTATAATGACGCTGCATGGTCAATTCCGACTGTGCAGCGTCTTTGTTTTTCCCCATTCCAGATTTGCAGCACTCCTTGTTATGAATCGTTTTATCAGCCTACTGCTCACTGTTTTTCTCACCGTTAGCCTGGCATCCAATGCTTTAACGGTCGGCGCTCAAATCCGCCATAACTGGCGCAGCGTCCGGACCAACAACTTGTTTGTCATCGGAAATGCGGATCCGGAAAAACTTCGTCAGGTTGCGGCGTGGCTCGAGTTTTTTCATAGTGCGTTCGGGCGGCTCATTTCACGTAATGTGCTCGATGCCTCGGTTCCTACGACGGTAATTCTCTTTAAGGATGAAGCGTCGTTCACGCCGTTCAAACCGCTCTACCAGGGGCGGCCCGCGAATGTCGCCGGCTTCTTTCAACCTGGCCCGGACGTTAACTACATCGCCATCTCACTCGATCCGGGACACAGAGATCCATTCAGCACGGCGTTTCACGAATACGTTCACCTGCATTTGAGAGACAATGTGCCGGGTGTGCCCCTGTGGCTCAACGAAGGCCTCGCCGAGTTTTACGGCACAATGCAGTTCGCAGGCGGCGAAGCAACGTTGGGCGCGCCGCTTAATCACTACATCCGTCTGTTGCAACAGGAGGAGATGCTGCCGCTCTCCACGCTTTTTTCCATCGACACAACCTCGCCCCACTATAACGAACAGGAAAAGAGCGGAATCTTTTATGGACAGTCGTGGGCGTTGGTTCACTACCTGATGCTGGGCGGTGGCAACCGCCAGGAACAGTTCAGACGCTTTCTTTCACAGGTAGGTCGCGGTGATGCGCCGGCGAGAGCGCTGGAAGATTCGTTTGGAATGAGTATCGACGCTATCGAGAAGGGCCTCGCAGACTACTTGCGTCGCGGCGAGTTCTCGGCACTGCGAATCGCAAGCGCCGATCCGGAAGCTTATGCCGCCTACACCGCGATGCAGCGAACATCGCTCACCGACGCCGAAGCAGTCTACTACCTGAGCGATCTACTGTTTCACATCAGTCGTGAGGCTGATGCCGAGCGCGGCTACAAACAAGCCATCGCATTCGACCCGAAGCTTCTTCAGGCACATGCCAAGCTCGGTATCATCTACGTCTATCAGAAGAAATACGCCGAAGCGAAGAAACATCTCGAGCGCGCAACGGAATCGCCGCAGCATTACTCAATTCACTACCTTTACGCTTTCGTACTTAGCCACGAAGGAGTTTCCCCGAACGGCCGCATAACCAATTACTCGCCAGAGAGTGCGGCCTTGATGCGCGAGCACCTTTTGAAGTCGATCAAACTGTCGCCGTCACACGCGCCCTCTTACTATCTTTTGGCGCTCGTCGATCTCGTTGCAGACGAACGTCTCGACGAAGCGCTCGAGATGGCTCAGAAAGCACGTCAACTCGCACCAGCCACGGCAAGTTACTCTTTGTTACTGGCCCAGGTTCATTTGCGGCGATCCGAAACGGTAGACGCGCGCAACATTCTCGAATCACTCACGCGCAGCTCCGACACGGCTGTCAAAAGCGAAGCACAGGATCTGCTCGAGTCGTTGAATCAAACTAACACCGGCGGCCCTCGCAGCGCGACGCGAGCGCGTCAGGTAAGTAGCGCAATGATCTCAAAGCCGCCCGAAACCGGATCTTCTCCGCGGATGATTGGCGGCAGCTCGGGCGGTGTGACAATCCGCGACGGCAACACGATCGAAAGTACCGCCGCGTTGCCGAGTGCTGACGACGTTCTCGCAAAATACGTTGCGGCGCTGGGTGGCGCTGAAGCGCTGAAGAAAATAACCAGCCACGTAGTTACAGGGACCGTTGACATCGGCGGGGTGAGTCGCGGCGGCAGGTTCGAGACGCATGCTCAGGCACCCGACAAAGCATTAACGGTGATTCAGGCGCATCCGGTCGGTACGATTCAGTTCGGGTACAACGGCAAGAGTGGTTGGCACACTAACGGCAAAGCGGTGACATGGCTCAAGGGTGTGGATTTGGCTGTGGTGCAACGCGAAGCCGACTACTTTGCGGTGCTGAGAATGAAAACTAACTTCGCTAAGATCAGTCTGCCCGGCATGAGCAAGATTGGCTACCGCGACGTTTACGTTATCGATCTTCAACCCGCTGCCGGTCCGCTCGAACGACTCTACATAGACGCGCAGACGTACTTGCCCGTGCGGATGAACACCACGAGAACGATCGGTCGTGTCTCCCAGCCCGTTGAGGTCTATTTCGATGATTGGCGTGAGATCGGAGGGGTCAAGTATCCGTTTAGCATCAGCCAAAACTCGACGGCCTTGAAACTCGCGTTCACTGTGAAAGAGATCCGTCAGAACGTCGCCATCGATGCGAAGCTTTTTCAAGCACCGGGCGCACCGCGATAACCTCAATCAAGCGGAGTTCCATCCGAGCGACAGAAAGCGAGCGACTATTCGCGATACAGATTGTCGAACCGCATGCTCGACGGAGTGAAGCGGAGATCGACGGTGCCTGTTGGACCATTACGCTGCTTCGCGATGATCAACTCTGCGACGTTCTTACGATCTTCGGGCAGTGCCTCGCGTTCCTCAGGAGTCTTGTATTGCTCCTCGCGAAAGATAAACGCCACGAGATCCGCGTCCTGTTCGAGCGCTCCCGATTCGCGCAGGTCAGCCAACTGCGGCCGGTGATCCGAACGCGACTCAGGTGCGCGCGAAAGCTGCGACAACGCAACCAGCGGCACGTTCAACTCCTTCGCCAACCCCTTTAACTCACGCGAGATCTGCGAAACTTCCTGCTGGCGTGATTCGACCCGCCTTGACGAACCTGACATCAACTGCAAGTAGTCAACGATGATCAGATCGAGCTTCTTCTGTTCCGCTGCGAGACGCCGTGCCTTCGCCCGCATTTCGAGAACGCTGATGCCGGGAGTGTCGTCGAGAAAGATCTTCGTGTCGGCGAGGACGCCGAGCGACTTCGCAATCTGGGCCCATTCGAGTCGTGAAAGAAACCCGTTCCGAAACCGCTGCGCATCGATGTTGCCTTGCGAGCAGAGCATGCGCATCACCAGCGATTCCTTTGACATTTCCAGTGAGAACATACCAACGACGGCGCCCGCGTGAATGGCGGCGTTTTCCGCGAGCATCAACGCCAAGCTCGTTTTTCCCATCGACGGACGGGCGGCGAGGATGATCAGATCCGCATTTTGCAGGCCCGACGTCATCTTGTCGAGATCTGCAAAACCGGTGGTGAGACCCGTTAGCACCGCAGCGCGGCCTTCCATCTCCTGGACCTTCTCGAGCAGTTGTTCCGCGATCGGTTTCACGTGAACAAAGCCCTGTCTGATCCGTTCGTCGGCGAGCTGGAAGATCGAGTGTTCTGCGTGATCGAGAATGATCTCTGGTTCGTCTTCTTCGGCGAGTGCTTCCTGGGTGATCTTGTTTGACGTTTTTATCAACTGGCGCAGCATCGACTTGCCGCGCACAACTTTCGCGTAGTGAAGAATGTTGGTCGAGTGAGGCAGACCGTAAGTCAGGTTAGTGATGAAACTGACGCCGCCGACTGATTCGAGTGCGTTTTCTTTTTTGAGTTCTTCGCCGATCAGGATCGGATTGATCTCCGCGCCGCGCTCGAACAGCGCAATCATTGCGTTGAAGATTCTCCGGTGTGACGGGACGTAGAAGTCTTCGGGTTTTAGTTGCTCGATCGCCTGGCTGATCAAACCGTTGTCGAGCAGCGTTGCGCCGAGAATAGCGCGTTCGGCTTCGGAACTGTTTGGAAGAGCACGTTCGAATGGTTGGTCGCGAATCGGATCAGGAGTTGCCATGAAAGACGAAAAACCAGTAGAAGAGAAATTATGGGCAAAGCGCTCACTATACAGTAAGCACCAGAGCGCATCTACAATTTAGCGTGTTAATTTTCGCCAGCGTTAGTCGACAAACAACTTTCACAGTGGTCCGCTATTAGAACATGCACAAGGCAGGTAAACTACACGCCATGCCTTCATCACAGGACGGCCAAATCAAACTTTCCGGACGCCCGACATGGGCCGAGATACATCTCGATAATCTCGTTGCAAACTTCCTGCAGATACGAAACCTCGTCAGCCCTGCGGCGAGAGTCATGGCCGTCGTCAAGGCAGACGCGTACGGCCACGGCGCGGTCGAATGCGCCCGTCGACTCGCCAAATCGGGCGCCGACTGGTTCGGAGTCGCGATTCCCGAAGAGGGAATTCAGTTGCGCACAACCGGCATTACACAGCCTATCCTTTCGCTCGGCGGTTTCTGGCCGGGTCAGGCGGCCGCATGTATTCAGCAACGATTAATTCCCGTTGTCTATCGACTCGACATGCTCGAATCACTTAACCAGGCCGCGCTCGACGCAGGCACAGTGATCGATGCACACGTCAAGATCGATACCGGAATGGGCCGGCTGGGCGTTCGTTTCGATCAACTAAGCGACTTTGTCTCGCAACTCGATCGCTTTCGTAACGTTCGCATTGACGGGTTGATGAGTCACCTCGCTGCCGCCGACGATGCGTCGTGCAAACCACTAACGCTCGATCAGATCCATCGTTTCCAGGAGGCCGCGAGCGTATTTCGGCAGGCCGGGTATCACCCAACGTATCTCCATCTCTCAAACTCGGCGGGCATCTACGGTCATCGTGACGCGTGGGGAAACATTGTGCGCCCTGGCGGCGTCTTATACGGTCTGTGGCGCGACGTTCTGCCGTTAACGATCTCAGATCCACAACTCGCGCCCGTGATGTCGTTGCACTCGCGCATCAGCATGTTGAAATGGGTGCCGCCGGGCGAGACGATCGGTTATGGCTGCACCTTTGAAGCATCGCGAAAGAGTCTGATTGCGACGTTGCCTATCGGATATCACGACGGATACATGCGATCGTTGTCGAACCGCGCAAACGTGATCGTGCGCGGCACGTTTGCCCCGGTTGTGGGACGCGTTTCGATGGATCTCACCCTGATCGATGTGACGAACGTTGGCGGTGCTGAAGTGGGCGATAAAGTAACGCTGCTCGGATGGGACCGCGAGAACGCTGGCACAAAAATCACCGCCGAAGATCTGGCACGCATTTCCGGAACGCTCTCATACGAAGTGACGTGCGGAATCGGCGAACGCGTTCCCCGACTGTATGTGTAGTAGTTATTGACTCCGCGTCAACCCGTTTACTACTATTCGAGTCCCTCGCGAACGGTCTAATAAAAAGGAGATCCCCTCAATGACTTACACAGTAAAGCCCGGTGACACGCTCTCAAAAATAGCGAAGATCACCAACTGCTCGACTGATCAACTGCTCAAAGCGAATCCCCAGATTAAGGATCCCAACAAGATCAAGGTCGGCGACGTGCTAACTCTGCCCAACGGTTTGTCAGAATTAACGACCGATAATACGAAACCATTGCCGCCACAGACGCCCGTCACGCCTCCCGCGACATCAGTTGGGGGCGCATTGGGTCAGGCATTGGCCGATGCACTAGGCGAGTTGTCGTCGAAGTACGAAACAGGCGGACGCGGGCCCGGAGTGGTCTCGACGGGTTCCGGCGATCCTGGCGGCGTCTCGTACGGCTCGTATCAAATGGCTACGAAAATGGGTGTGGTCGCGCGTTTTGTCGCACAGGCAGGATTCAAGTGGGCTTCGGATTTTAAGGGGCTGGCTCCCGGAACAGCGCCTTTCACTGCTTGTTGGAAACGGATAGCCGCGAATGAAACCGCTGCGTTTCAAAGCGCGCAGCATGCATTCATCAAAAAGAGTCACTACGATCCGCTCGCGGCGAAGATACTCGCCGAAGACGGTCTTGATGTGAACAAACGCAGCCGTGCGCTTCAGGACGTCGTGTGGTCCACCGCGGTGCAACACGGCGGTGCGTCGACGATGGTTCACAAGGCACTTGCCAACGTGAAGGCCAAACCGACCGACCCCGACTTCGACAGACAACTCATCTCAGCGATTTATGCGGAGCGTGGTCGCAAAAAGCCCGACGGCAACCTAGCTTACTTTTCAAAGAGTTCGCCGAGTGTTCAAGCGGGCGTGGCCAAGCGATTCAAAAACGAATGTCAGGACGCGTTAGCGATGTTGTCGAAGGAAGCCTGATCAAGTAAATGGTTAAGTAAATGCCCAGGGAAACCGAGAAGCTGACAGTCAGCGTCAATGAGAACGACTCGGTCACGGCCCTTCTTTACGCCGCTGCCAAACAGGGACGCGCCGCATTGACTGCGGTGTTGGGCCACGGAGCAGGCGCGAGCCAGGACAGCGGTTTCATGCGCATGTTTGCGGGTGGTCTGGCGTCGCGTGGTCTCGACGTCCTGACTTTCAACTTCATCTACATGGAGCAGGGTCGCTCCGTTCCAGATCAAAAAGGGAAGTTGGAGTCGTGCTTTCGCGCTGTGATCGAAACCGCAGTCAAGCAT
Source organism: uncultured Acidobacteriota bacterium (assembly GCA_963789185.1). Taxonomy (GTDB): domain Bacteria; phylum Acidobacteriota; class Blastocatellia; order Pyrinomonadales; family Pyrinomonadaceae; genus PSRF01. The sequence continues at coordinate 12,638 of CAWBJU010000032.1, read as the reverse complement.
CGCAAACTGAAGAGCAACAGACTTGTGATCGGTGGAAAGTCGATGGGCGGCCGGATCGCTTCGCAAGTCGCGGCCGCTGCGTCGGAAGAAAAAGAGCCGCTTGCCGATCAGATCAACGGGTTGGTATTTCTGGGTTATCCACTTCATCCGCCTGGTAATCCCGCTAAGCTTCGCGTCGAACATCTCGCACAGATTCGCAAACCGATGTTGTTTGTGCAGGGGACGCGAGACGCGCTCGGCACACCGGAAGAAATTCAGCCGTTCATCAAGAGCTTGCGACCCGCGGCGAAGATTCATTCCATCGAAGGCGGCGATCATTCTTTTAAGGCACCGAAGAAGTTTGGTATGCCACAGGAAGCGATCTACGAAACGGCGATGGACGAGATCGTCCGTTGGGCCGAGAGTGTTTGAATACTGATTATGAAACCAGGTGATACGTTGTCATGGAAGCGGACGTTTTCGGACGAAGACATCCGACTGTTTGCGCGGCTTTCGGGTGATGACGGTGAGCATCATCATGTGCCCGACGCGCAAGGGCGGTTGATGGCCCATGGGCTGTTGACTGCGACGTTGCCGACGAAGATCGGCGGCGATATGAATCTGATTGCGTATGACATGACGTTTCACTTTCATCGACCAGTGTTTTCCGGTGACACGATCGAATGTGTCGTCACGCTAATTGAGGCGACGCCCGCGGAAGGTAAGGGTTATACCGACATCGATTCAGAGTGGCGTTGCACGAACCAGCACGGAAAGGAAGTAATGACTGGACGCGGCAAAGGCATCATTCGCGATCCCAGTTAATCAATTGAAACGGCGGGAGAGGTACGAGAAGCGATGGCTCTCGTACCTCTTTGCGTTGGCAGGAAGCGTGTCTGTATCTGTTGTTCACATAAACCGGGCTCAGTTAGTTCAGTTTGAAGTCGTACGTGATCACACCGGAGACCTTGACTGGCTGATTGCTTAGTAGCGTTGGCTTGAACCGAGCCTGGAGCGCCGCCCTTTGAGCCGCCGGCGCCAGCATCGGGTGTCCATCCACCGCGTTTGCTGAGATGACTCGGCCCTGCTCGTCGATAAGCACCTGAACACTCACCCTTCCTTGTATCCGGATGTTTTTCGCCATCGGGGGATAAGCCGGCTGCGGCAGTGAGATTGCCTGGCCAGTGATCACGCCCTTGCTGATCACTTTCGGAACTTTCGGCGGTGCTTCAGGCTCCGGCGGCAGATCGTCGATCATTACTTGACGCTGCGGAACTACTTGTCCACCACCACCGACAGGTGTTCCTGGTCCCGGGGGAACACCAATGGCATCCTTGTTTTGGCTACCCAATCTCCAAAGACCGTGATCCGGAATCGGCGGATTCTTGTTCGGCGTTACCGTCACTTTGTCCGGTGGTAACTCCGGCCGGTTGACGCTCACCATCGCTTCCGTGCGCTCGGTGACGTTCGATTCGTTATTGTCTTTGGTAACTTTCGGTTTATCGGCAGGCGTTGCCGGCTGCGGGTCGGGAGCGATTTCCTGCGGTGGTAGCAGAACGACGACTTCCAAATTCTGCTGCTCGAGCCGCGCATCGTAGGCATAAATACTGATCACGCCGGTGATTACAAAGAGCACAACGTAGATCGAAGTTGTAAAAAGCAAGAACGATCCGCGACGCTTGAATTCTTTGGCGTGTGAGCTTGATTCGATAAGGTTGCTAAACATCCCGTTCCTCCGTAATGGCATGGCGGTCCACGCGTTTCGAAAATTCTGGAACTCGTGAGCCGCTCGTTCGCCGGTGCCATCGGGTCGCGGGAGCTTACTCAGTACAGTTAGACACCGATGAAGTCGGAAGGTTCCCGATGATGTTTCAGATTGGTAAGGGTCGGAAAGAGTGGGCAACGCGAAGCGTAGTAAAAAGGACTAATGGGGGTTACAGAATTGCACGGCAGGCGCCAAGAATCGCTTTAGTCCTGAGTGAGCGATCCTGAATTTCGCGCGCTGCAGTATACGCAGCGAACCAGTCTCTTTTGCCGGCTCCTGCAAAAGCGGTCTCCAAACTGGTTCCATTCAACCGGTACCTAATGGCGTCACCGACGATCCCCTTACCAGAAATCCAAATATCATTTCCAACATACCGAGCGATGAGCATACCTTTCTCACCTCTTCGCATTTGGGGAGAGTCGTCTTCCGTCATCGGTCCGTTGATGTAGCGCGCAGCCGTCGCCAGGATTTCCTGGAGACCATTCGAATCACTTTCAGAGTACAGCGCCAAAAGGCCCACCACCATTTGGGCCCGTTCTTTAGTTCCCAGTTTACCTTCGATTATCCGCCTCGCGGCATTGAGGTACTGACTGGTCCGGGCGGAATCTACTTTGAGAGCAGTACGGGCGGATTCAAGCATGACATAGGTCCGTACATTCCAGTTCTTGATCTTTTCGATGCACTCGTCAACAGTGATCCAATCTCGCTTCTTCGAGGCATCATTGATCATGGACACGTACAGGTTATCTGTCAGCGCTTCGCGGGTGTCGGGATCATCTAGTTTGAATATTTTTTCCGAGGCAGCATCAAACTTGCCATGGTGAATATCTTCGATAATCTCATTTTCTCTAGCGCGTGCCCTCAGAATAGGATCGTTTGTTTTCTCGGCGGCGGACGACACGTTGCTGCTCAGAAGATTAAGGAACCTGTTGGAAATTACTTCTCGCGCGATTGTCGTCAAATGAGTCAGATTCTGGCCACTTAGACCATTGCTGGTTGCGACGGTAGCACCGACGCGCTGCAGTGCGATTAGCGAGTTCGGTGCTCTAGAATGACTGAGTTGGAAATGGGCCTCGAGTTTTTGGATCAGGAAGTAGGCGGTCGCCGCATCAAGTCCGCCGATTCCATTGGATTCCGTCAGCTTTCTCTGCAAAGCACTGATACTTGCCCTGGTATATTGAGCAAGTTCATTGCGGTCTGTACCGCCAGCCGAATTAATCGCGTAATCAATCACTCGAACTCCGCTCGCGGGAAAGGCTAACGACTCAAATCCGGGGAAGTCGACTGGCCCCTTTTCGGGAAACACAATCATCGATTCTCTTAGTACATAGGCTTGAAGGATCAGATCGTCTTTGAACGAATAAACCTGCCCCGCGGCAAGAACCCCCAAACTCTTATTCACCACTCGCGAATTCAACACAGGATCTATCTGTTTGAGTTTATACAAGTACTCGGGGAGCTTCTCCGGCAGGTAGACTTCGACTATGCGCTCCGCGAGACTTGCCGATTGCTTAGGATCAATGTCGAGCAATTCGTTCGCCAGTTCAAATCGTTCGGCGCCCGCTCTTTGACCGGATCCCGGTCTCAGCTCTTCTTCGAACTTGTGTAGACGCTGCAGTAGCTCGACAGCATTTCGAATATCTTTGCTCAACCATAAGTTGATGGCGTGGCTGAGAGCGCGTCGCGTGTAATTGATTCTCTCTCTGTCATGTTTTTCTCGACGACCCTTTTCATACAAGTGCATCAGGATTCCCGTGACGTCTTTGAAACTCCGGTCAGCAAATTCTGGTTCGTATTTCCAGAGTATAAGAGTTGATTGCAGAGCTAGATCGGTAGCTCCATAAATCCTTTCGGCTGCTACATCCGAAAGCATTACTGTGTTTTCTTTGATTAACGTCTTGAGCTCTCCGATTGCAATCTCCTGACGCTCAGTGAGGCGCGGCGTTGCTTGTCGGTCTACATTAATCGTAGCTGTGGCATTGGAGGTCTTTTTCTGGCTAAAGCCGTCGTAGTTTGCGCTTCCAACGCACAATAAGATCGCTAATGCTGTGAGTATTATTCGCGACATTGGTTCCGATCTCTCATTTTTGTTAGGTTTGCTGGCAAGCTGTCCGGTTTCGATTGCCTGAAATCGTGCGAAGGCGGCAACGGACTCGCTCCTCAGGAACGGTGACATTACCGCCTCCCTCACAATCTGGTGACTGCTTCACTCGATTTCTAGGTCGTCACCTTTCTTACAGGTTCCGCCCGGACAATTCGACGAGATTTGTCGCGAACAAGTTTTTCCGCAATTGGCGCCAACACAATCGCAGATGTAATTGCCCCCTGGTCTGGTTACGCAAGAGTCGTCACCCACGCTTTCCTCGCAGGCGCGTACTAACTGGCCCTGAAGGTCACCCACGTTGAATATGAAGCAGAGGCACCCAACGAGGAATAACGCTCGTCCAAACTTTATGAGTCTTTCCATAGTGTGAGTCTCCTAACTTGGTTGAGGTTAACTGCATGTAGGCTCAGTTAGCCTACTTCTTCATGTTTTCCCTTTGGGCGAAATGCAGATCAGCAAACCGTGTGTTCCGGACCGCGTGGAAACAGATTCAATTCATTTCAACCTGGATCGGAAGATCTTCAACTTGTGAGCCAAGGCCGGCGTATCCAGCGGAGAAAGATCAGAAACCATGGCCTTACGATCGTCGTGAAGGTCCGCGACATAAATAAGGTCGCCAGCAACCAAATGATTATTCAATCCAGGTCGGAAGTACTTGAGGTCCGTACCTAGAAACTGGAAGTCCTTATCGTAAACATGCACAACCTGACGATTGCTGGAATCTCGTTCACCGGTAAAAACCAGGAGCTTGTCATCCTCGGTAGCCGATACTTTCCAAATGGCCGGATAGTTAACCATGGCTCCGGGCTTGAGGACGTATGTTAAGTCCCGCCCGACACTTTGCAGCCGTGAATCTTCTGGATGAATCTGCCTCCGCACAAAGGGTCGATCGAAAACTTGGATTTGGTGTGCGTCTTTAAGCGAGTAGGTGGTGATCTTGTAGTCCGCTGCGTCCGATACAAACAGCAGGTCGCCGCCAATGGACCAGTCAAAAATACCTGGACCATAAGTAGGAACTGCTTTTGGCGAATTCTTCAACTGGTACACGACGCTTGATTCGTGCGAACGAAGATCGATTCGATAAAGCGTTTGTTCCTTAAGAACACCTTCGTAGGTCTGCAAGTAGAGTTGTTGATTGCGGCGGTCAACGGCCATCTTGGCGATTATTGGCCTACCTCCAATAACGTTTTGGAGTTTTATGACGTCCTTTGATCCCAGCTCAGGTGACCAGACAAGAATCTCCTTCGATCTCAGATAAAGATAGGAATCACCTTGCGCATCCACGCAATAGCCGAATTGAAAGCCCTTTGGCATTAACCTCGACTTCACTACTCGTCCAGAGGCGTCGACCTTCACTATGTGCTCTTGATATGTGAAGTAGAGGTTTCCGACGTTATCGACGTCGAAGACATTGATCTCCTTGTACTGCGGATCCTGGTACTTCGCTAAACTACTATTAGTACCTTCCAGGAAGCCCGGTAATTCAACAGTACGGAGCGGCTGGTGCTCGTCGTATGTTTGGAACGTGCTTTCGGAGATGGGCGCGAGAGATCGCGGAAAGCGAGGGACCGACAAGCCCAAAGCGGTTTTTATTTCGACTCCGTGCGCACTGGAGATTTCACCGCTCCAACTCTTCAAGATCACACCCTGCTGGTCGATTAGTAACACAGCAGGAAGTGTCCTGACTCGGTAATCGCGAAGTTTTGCTCCTGACCGGTGTTCAACTGCCCATCCCCAACTCTGCAGCGAAGTCTCTACAAAATTTTTCTCATTTGGGAAGATTGCTACAGTACGAAATGATCCCGAAGTCGAAGCGTTTGTGAGTTCAGTAAACAAGGGTACGCTGTCAAGACTATCCAACGACTTTGCATCCAGAAACATCGCCAAGGTGCGTGGTGATCCCCGGTAGTCGAAACCCGGAATTGTTAGCGCGATCCTTCTTTCCGAGATAGCCGAGGGCGTCTCCGTTGACACCGAATCAGTTTTCCGCGAGTGCTTCAGATGGTTGGTTAACGCAATTACAATGACCACTAAACCAGCTATCACCGTAAGTACATTCACAGCGAAGTTAAAGTGTTTTCCCAGATGCTTTCTCATATTGTTGTTGACGACGGTCTGAGATTGGTCGTATGAGCTTAACCACGTTCTCAGTTGAGACTAAGGAGTTAACCTGACTTCATTAAACTTTCACGGCACGTCTTTAACGCGGCGGAAAATACTACTCCGGGATCTAAACCTGTGATTTGTACTTCTTGGGAGGTGATCTCTGGGTCTGGTGGTTTCACAGCCAGCGGGCGCAAGGTAACAGCGAACTGTCGTGGCTGTGAAAGCGGGCTCAATTTATCGCTGGCGAGTGAGTCTGTCAATGCTGACAAACGACAAATGGCAAATGCCAAATGGAAAATGATAGGATTCGACCTGCTATCCCACCCAAGTTCGTCCCAGGAGCTGAATGCATGGCGACTCAAAAGGCTTTTCAGGAACAGCTCAATCCGTTCGAAATAGCCAAACAGCAGTTCAATCGCGCGGCTGACTACCTCGACCTCGCACCTTCAATGCGGCATGTGCTGGAGAATGCCAAGAGACAACTGATCGTTTCGATTCCCGTGAAGATGGACGGGGGCGACGTCCAGGTGTTTGAAGGATTTCGCGTGCAGCACAATATCGCGCGCGGCCCTGCGAAGGGCGGCATCCGTTACCATCCCAACGTCACGCTCGACGAGGTTAAAGCGCTTGCTTCGTGGATGACCTGGAAGTGCGCGACGGTCGGTATCCCGTACGGTGGCGGTAAAGGCGGGGTGATTTGCGATCCGAAGAGTCTTTCCATCAACGAGCTTGAAAGGCTCACGCGTCGTTATGCATTTGAGATTGCTCCGATTATCGGTCCAGACCGCGATATACCCGCGCCCGACGTTTACACCGACGAACAAACCATGGCGTGGATAATGGACACGATCTCGATGGTGCGTGGTCACACAGAGCTCGGCGTCGTGACTGGAAAACCGATCTCGCTTGGTGGATCACAAGGTCGCGCTGAAGCGACGGCTCGCGGTTGCTTGTACACTTTGCGCGAGGCGTGCCGAGTGAAGGGCATGAGTTTGAAAGACGCTCGTGTCGCTGTTCACGGCTTTGGCAATGCAGGCGCGAACATCGCTCGCCTCGTGGCCGCGGACGGGGCGCGTGTGGTAGCCGCCTGCGATTCGAAGGCTGGTGTGTACGCCGAAAGCGGCATCGACGTTGCGGATGCGCTGAAACACAAAGAGGTAACTAAGTCATTGGCCGGTTTGAAGGGAACCAAGGAAATGGCGCCCGAGGACATGGTCGAAGTCGACTGCGATATTCTGCTTCCGTCGGCACTGGAAAACGCGATCACGATGAAGAACGTCGGACAAGTAAAGGCGAAGATCATCGCTGAGCTGGCCAATGGTCCAACGACACCGGGTGCCGATCGTGTATTCGAGGATGAAGGAGTTTTTCTGATCCCGGATATTCTGGCCAACGCTGGTGGCGTGACCGTGAGTTATTACGAGTGGGTGCAGGATCAGAACTCGTTCTTCTGGACTGAGAAACAGATCAATGAGACGCTCGAACAGACGATGAAGACCGCATTCAACTCAGTACACGAGACCGCTCAGCGCTACGGCACCGACATGCGCACCGGCGCTTACATTCTCGCCGTCGGTCGCGTGGCCGAAGCGACGAGCGTAAGAGGAATATTCCCGTAATTAGAGGAGAACCTCAGAGGATAAGATGGCAGACAAGATCACGGTCTACGAAAAACCGACTTGAACAACGTGCCGGAACATGGACAAGCTGCTCCGGGAGAGTGGCATCCCGTTCGACAAGATTAACTACTACAATGAACCGTTAACGAAGAAGAAACTCACTGAACTTATTCGCAAGATGAACATCAAACCGCGTGACCTTCTGCGAAAGAGTGAGCCGATCTACAAAGAACTCGGATTGGCGAACGATGAGTTTAGCGATAGCGAGTTGATCGGTTTGATGATTGAACACCCGGACTTGTTACAGCGGCCGATTGTCGAACGCGGCGATCGCGCAGTGCTCGGACGGCCAACGGAGAACGTTAAGGAACTGTTGTAAGACCCATCTCCCCCACAAACTTGTGAGACCGTGAAGAAGTCAGAAACGATCTTTGTCTGCCAGAGTTGTAGTTTTCAGTCAGTAAAATGGCTTGGCAAGTGTCCGGAGTGCGGTGAGTGGAATTCACTCGTCGAAGAAAGGGCACAGAAACCATCCCGCAACGGTTTCGCGTTGCGCGAGGTTTCAGCAGTCGCTTTCAAAGACATCGAACCGCAGGACGATCTACGAATATCGTCGGGCGTGACTGAATTTGATCGCGTGCTCGGCGGCGGCATCGTGCCGGGCACACTCGTTTTGATCGGCGGCGATCCAGGTATCGGCAAAAGCACACTGCTGCTTCAGGTTGCCGATCGACTGAGCGGTGCGAGCACTGTCGTGCTTTACGTTTCCGGCGAGGAGTCGGAACGGCAAATCAAACTACGTGGTGATCGACTCGGCGTCACTGCCACGAACCTCTACCTCCTTCCCGAAACCAACCTCGAAAAGATCTTTCACGAGATCGATCGTTTGAATCCCGGCGCGGTTATCGTCGACTCGATTCAGACGGTTTTCGCGAGTGCGATCGAAGCAGCGCCCGGATCGATTTCGCAGGTGAGGGAAGTGGCCCACAAGTTCCTGCTGTTGGCGAAGAACCGCGGCGTTCCGGTTTTCCTGATCGGTCACATCAACAAGGAAGGATCGATCGCCGGTCCCAAAGCGCTCGAACACATCGTCGATACGGTTTTGTATTTCGAAGGTGAACGACATCACAACCATCGTATCGTTCGCGCGGCGAAAAACCGTTTTGGAGCGGCGAATGAAGTGGGCGTTTTCGAAATGACGGGCACGGGACTGATGCCGGTTGCGAATCCGTCGCAGATGTTTCTCCAGGAGCGACCGCAGAATGCTGCCGGATCGATTGTTAGTGCGTGCATGGAAGGGACGCGCCCGTTGCTCGTCGAGATTCAGGCGCTGGTGTCGGGATCGAAGTACGGCAGCGGACGACGCATGACACAGGGGTTGGACCAGAATCGTGTTTCGCTGTTGATCGCGATGCTCGAAAAGCGCGCAGGACTGCAACTCGTGGGTGACGATGTTTTCGTGAATATCGCGGGCGGTTTGGAAGTTGACGAACCTGCCGCGGATCTCGGTGTCGTGACGGCGATCGCTTCGAGTTTCAAGAACGCACCGGTCGATCCGCACACGGCCGTGTTTGGTGAGATTGGTTTGACGGGTGAAGTGCGCGGCGCGATGCAGGCGGCGGTGCGTGTTAAGGAAGCGCAGGCGCTGGGGTTCAAGAAGATGGTGATGCCGGCGTCGAATGTTGCCGGTTTGGAACGATTACTCGGGATTCGTGTTGTTGGCGTGCGCTCGGTCGATGAAGCTCTCGCGGAATTGTTTTAGCGGCGTTCGTAGAATTTAACGACGAGTCCTTCATCCAGCGGTTTTGAACTCACGGACTTAAAACCATCCAGATAGCCTTCCGGCATGAACGTGTCAGCGCCGGAGACGGTCAGCGGAACCTCAGTAACAATCCACTTCTCGATGTGCGGCAGGAACGCGGTGTAGATCTGTGCGCCGCCAATCACAAACAGATCCGTTGCGAGTGATTTGTTAAGCGAAATCACGCTGTCTATGTCGGTCAATACCAGCAGCGACTCCTGAGGTTCAATACTCGGATCGCGGCTCAACACGATGTTCAATCGATTCTTGAGTGGTTTGTCGAGCGTGAGCCACGTCTTTCGTCCCATGACGACTGCGTGTCCCGTCGTCGTCTCGCGGAAAAACTTCATGTCCGCGGAGTAGTGCCACGGGAGCTTGCCGCCCTTTCCAATCGCGTCTTTGCGATCCACCGCTACGATGCCGATGATCATGACGGAGATAATACCAGTGTCGGCGAGGTGTCAGACAAGATCTGCAACAATCACCCTCTGTTCACGGCAAGTGCGCTCAGTGTCGTGCGCAAACGTCTCTGGCTATATCCCCATAGTCCAGCGATCAGCAGAAGGCCAACCACTACCAGCAAAAGGTTGGATTGCCAGACAAAACCAGGATCTTTCAGGTAATGAGAGCGAACTGCAGCGGCCAGAATCATACTCACACTCAGGGCCAACCAGACAGTCGCGAAACCGTACCTTCGATAGATCTGAATAACTATCAAAGAAGTTACCAGGCTGCTCAGAAAGCTTAAGCCAATCAGAATCAAGCGCGGCTCAAGGTATGAAGTCTCGGCAATCGCAAACAGCAGCGCCGGCACAATCGAGGCCAGGACTCCGTGCCCTAATACTCTCTCGCTGAATTCAACTAAAAGAACTATTCCACCCGCGAAGATGAGTGCGATCATGAACGAAAAACCAATTCCCGTAATTATGGGCCACCCGCTGTTGACCATTTCGATCTCTCCGCTGGAAGAAGGGGTGGCGCCAGGAATTCGACTCGTTATGAACGTCCCTGCCTCTGTTAGTCCCAGCAACAGAGTCCCACCGAGTACTCCGTGGACCAGCGCTGAAGCCACAGAGGGAAAGAAGAAACGACGCTCGATGATTTGCTCAAGGGCAAATTGGCGGGCCGGACTGTAGACACGCAGCCACTCAAAAAAGCCGGCACCGCTCGGGAAAAATGCCACACTTATCATAAGCGCACCCACGAGCGAGACCAGAAATTGAACCAGCGAGGGCCCAGAATTCGACGACTGGAAATAGAATGTTGAAAAAACACCCAGACCAATCAACAGCGCCGCGGCAATCGAAATCTTCCGCCCGAAAGCCTGCCAACGCTTACTGTAAATCAGGAACGCCACGCCGAATACATACAAAACAACGACAGCCAGAACCACCAGAACGGTTCGCGCATTGTTAACGGCGTCAGCGAACGCGCTGGCCTCTTTTGCTGATTGAGGAGCGTCGAACTGCCGGCTTAGTCTCGTGACTTTGGTTCCCTGGATATTGGCGCGAACAGTTTCTTTGTGACCCAGGACTGGCGTGGGATTGCGCCACGTCACCTCTGTCATTCCGGGTGGAGACGATCGCGGAACGACTTCGATGTTATAACCCACAGGTTCGAACGAGAGCCATCTTCGCGTTTGCTCGGTGGCCACCGTGACGGCCTGGTTTTGATCTACCGCCGTGATATCAGCTGATTCTTCAGGCGCGGTGCTGAAACTCATCACCTGGCCCTGAGGGCTAATCGTGACCAGCATTTGTCCGGGCCGCGGATTGGTACTGAAAACCCCGCTGGACGCTTCGTCACTGGTACGTGCGAACATAAAGTGCCAGACCGCTGTCTTACCTTCACGCACTGCCTGTCGAGCCGCACCCTGTCCTTCTTTCTTGGCAAGATATTTGAGGTCAAAACCAGTTCCGTTGAAACGCCCCGACCACTCGAGATTGTTCGCGCTATAGCCCAGACCGTTCACTACCTCGCGGGCCTTGCTCATGGCGGCCTCTTTCGAGTAGTCGAGTTTGAGCTCGGACCCAATGTCGCTGCGTTGATGCAGTGGCCACACCGCGATCGCTGCAATCAGCGCCAGAACGGCGAGCGCTACACTCGATTTTGAGAAACGACTCAATTGCAGAACTGCAGGAGTAGACTCGTCTAATTGAGTTTCAACCACCGGCGCGTCGCGCAGCACACTGCTGGATTGAGACAGACTTGGCGTGGCTGAGTAAATCCCCGAACCGGAAACAGCTTTGGACTCTTCTAAAAAATCACGAAGATCGATTGCGATGTCTTTCATTCGCTGATAGCGGTCTTCAGGATCCTTGGAGAGGCAGCGGCGAATAATCCGCTGAATCTCATAGGGACAATTTTGATTGAAGTCCTTAACCGGAGCAGCCGGCATGTAAATGATCTTGTGCAGGGCGTCAATCATGGAATCGCCGGCAAATGGTTTTCGACCGGTGACGATTTCGTAAAGAATGCATCCGAACGCAAAAATGTCGGACCGCTGATCGACGGTGCGGCCCAGCGCCTGTTCGGGCGACATGTAACCGATGGTCCCCATCACCGCGCCCGGCTGGCTTCGGTTCAGGATCGCGGTGGCGACCTCATCCGAGTCCTGTCCGGTGTTTGCGGGTGGCGGTTCAACCAACTTCGCCAGTCCGAAATCGAGGATCTTCGCGTAACCATCGCCAGTGATCATGACGTTGTCGGGTTTGAGATCGCGATGGACGATCCCGGCCGCATGCGCTTTGGTTAACCCATCAGCCGTTTGCACCAGATATTCGAGTAACTTTCGCAGATTGCTTTGATCCCGATGGATTTTCGCGGTCAGGGTCTCGCCTTCGATGAACTCCATCGCGATGTACGGAATCGGCGTTTCGCGGGCCACCGACACAAGGTCGCCGGTGGCGGCACTGATGTCTTTAGCATCGGGCTTGGCTTCGACAAATTCGGCCCTCGCTTCGCCAACCTCATAGATGGTGATGATGTGCGGATGATTTAACGCCGAGGCTGATTTTGCCTCCTGAATAAAGCGCCGCAGTCGATCGGCATTTTCCATCAACTCGAGCGGGAGGATCTTCAAAGCCACCGGGCGGTCGAGAATGGTGTCGTGAGCTTTGTAAACCTCGCCCATTCCGCCAGCGCCGAGCTTGGCGAGAATCGTGTAATGAGAGATCCGATACGCGTTCATGAGTCGGAGTGGCGCTGGCTGACTTGCACCTGGGTGCGACGATGGTCCTGATGATACACCGGAACTTCGGCGGC
>CAWBJU010000031.1:0-10569 GCA_963789185.1 uncultured Acidobacteriota bacterium | reverse complement strand
AGGTTTTGGAAGGTTTGAGTGGAAACGAATCGGTGGCACTTAACGGCGCTGACAAACTGCGTGATGGAGACCGCGTGAAGGTCCAATAGTTCGAGTGGAGAAAACATGGCCCAACCAATAGTTCGAGTTCGCAATGTGAGTAAACGTTTCGTTCGCGACGACTTTGAGGTTGTCGCACTGGATAACGTCAGCATTGATATTAACCAGGGCGATTTTTTCGCCCTCATGGGACCCAGCGGCTCGGGAAAATCCACTCTCTTGAACCTGCTCGCGGGAATCGATCGCGCTACTGAAGGTACGGTCGAAGTGCTTGGAACTTCACTTGCCGGACTTAATGAGAGTCAGATGGCAACGTGGCGTAACGCGCATGTCGGTTACATCTTTCAGACGTTCAATCTGGTACCCGTACTCACCGCCTTCGAAAACGTAGAACTTCCGCTGCTGCTGACAAAGCTCAGCAAAGCGCAACGGCGCAAGAACGTGGAAACGGCGCTTGAACTCGTTGGACTCTCGGACCGGATGGACCACCAGCCGCGCCAACTCTCCGGCGGACAAGAACAGCGCGTCGCAATCGCGCGCGCGATCGTCACCGATCCCGATCTGATTCTCGCCGACGAGCCGACAGGTAACCTCGATGCTCGATCCGGTGAAGAGATCCTGCAAATACTCAAAACTCTCAACCAGGATCTGAACAAAACGATCATCATGGTCACGCACGACCCCCATGCGGCGAGTTTTGCGACGCACGAGCAACATCTGGAAAAGGGTGTTTTGACGGAACGCGTCGTCGCAATGGTGTAAAATCCGTCTCAAACACGGATTAGGGAGGTAGTCGTGCGAATTCTTAAGATTTGTGTGCTCGCCTTACTGTTGGCCACCCCCGTTGTAGTTGGAAATCAAGCCACTCGCAGTTACGCCCTTGATTCTTCTCAAAGCAAATTCGTCGCTCGTGCGTTTGCCGGCGGGCTGCTGTGGTTCAAAGGAAAGGACCACCTGGTTGCAGTTCGTGAATTCACGGGCGAGGCGCAGATAACGCCGGGTTCCATCACGCCGGCCGCGCTGGAGATCAACGCTAAAGCGGCGTCGATGGTCGAAACGCGAGACGTTTTCACCGAGCAGGAAAAGCAGATCATCAACAAAGAGTTGCGCGAAATCGTCCTCGAGCCTGACAAGTATCCCGACATTACCTTCAAGAGCACTCGCGTGACCGGCAAATCGACAGGCGCGGACCGCTATGAGTTGAAGATCGAAGGGAACCTGACGCTGCACGGCGTGACTCGCCCCATCACGATTCCGACTGAAGTAACTCTCAGCGGAAACGACATGCGCGCGCGCGGCGAGTTCTCGATCGAACGCGACGACTTCGGTATCAAAGCGACGTCAGCGTTTCACGGCATGGTCAGAGTGCGGAATAACATCAAGTTCACCTTCGATATCGTGGGCCATCAGCGCTAATGCAATCATTTATCAGGATCATCATCTTCGTCGCATTGTGGTTTGTTCCCCTTGTCTCTCACGCGCAGGTGCTCGGCGATCCGGTCGACGTCGGTCAGGACTTTCAGAAGCTGGAAAATGTTTACTTCATCGGCAGCCGCGTCACGTCGTTCGACACCGCAACCGGTCAGGGCAATTTGCAATGGGACCGCTACTGGCGAAATACGACCCTCTCGTTCAACAAGGTGGACGTGGGGTTCGTACGCGGCAAGGCGAGCGAGTTTCCCACGACGGAATACGATCAGGATCCGGTGTTGCCGTTCTCGATTGCGTTCGTGAGTCCGCGCACCATCCGTTTGCGCATTTCCACCAGAGGCGTTCCGATCGTTGACGGTCAATCGTTGATGCTCTTTGGTCCAGTTCCGAAAGACTCTTCCTGGCGCGTGGAGCAAAACGAGCGCGAAATCATTTACACCGGCACTCACGGTCGTGTGCGAATCAACAAACAGCCGTGGCGCGTCGAGTTTTACGATCGACGCGGACGTCTGCTGACGCGAACGCAGAACTTCGGCGAGCCTTACACCTTCTTTTCAACGGTTCCTTTCTCTTTCCTGCGCCGCTCCAACGATCTCGCACGCCGGATCGCGGCCACTTTCGAACTTCAGCACGACGAGAAGATCTTTGGCTGCGGCGAATCGTTCACGCGCTTAGACAAACGTGGACAGCGCGTAGTCGTCTCGACGCGCGACGGCATGGGTACGCAAAACGAGTTGATGTACAAACCCATCCCGTTCTTCCTCAGCAGCAACGGTTACGGAATGTTTGTGCACACGAGCGCGCCGCTAAGTTTCGACTTCGGCAAGTACTACGACGCGCACAACACGATTTACTCCGGTGATGAGAACCTCGACCTGTTTGTGTTTCTCGGCGATCCGAAAGAGGTGCTTTCGGAGTACACGGGGCTGACCGGACGCAGCCCTGTCCCGCCGCTCTGGTCGTTTGGTTTCTGGATGAGTCGCGCTACTTACAACTCCGAACAGCAGGTGCGCGAGGTGGCCCGGCAGTTGAGGGCGCGTCAACTTCCATCTGACGTGATTCATCTCGACACCGGTTGGTTCGAAACTGAGTGGCGCAGCGACTACGTCTTTTCGGCCACGCGCTTTCCTGATCCGGCGAAGTTCATGACCGACCTGAAGCAGCAGGGCTTTCGCATCTCGCTATGGCAGTACCCATATTTCACGAGCAAGAACGAACTGTGGAAAGAAATCGTCTCACGCGGGTATCACGTCAGAAATGAAGGCGGACAACTTCCCTCTGAGGACGCGACGCTTGATCTCACGAATCCTGAGGCTGTGAAGTGGTACCAGAACAAGGTCATAGATCTGCTGAAGCTTGGCGTTGGTGCAATCAAGATTGACTTCGGTGAACAAGCGCCGCTCACGGGCCAATACGCTTCAGGAATGAGTGGCTGGTACGAGCATAATCTCTATCCCCTGCGTTACAACAAGATCGTCGGCGATATCACGAAAGCAACAACCGGCGAGGATATAGTTTGGGCGCGCAGCGCATGGGCCGGAAGTCAGCGATATCCCGTGCACTGGGGCGGCGACGCGGAGAACACTGATTCGGCGATGGCGGCTTCGCTGCGCGGTGGTCTATCGTTCGGATTGTCCGGCTTCACTTACTGGAGTCACGACGTCGGTGGTTTCGTGCAGCGTCCGCCGCGCGATCTGTATCGACGCTGGATGGCCTGGGGTGTTTTGTCGTCGCACACTCGAGCGCACGGCATCCCGCCGCGCGAACCCTGGGAATACGACGCTGATCTGACCGACGATTTCCGCCGCGCTTTGAATTTGCGCTATTCGTTGATGCCGTACATCTACGCGCAGGCGAAGGACTCGTCGGCGCGAGGGTTTCCGATGTTGCGCCCGCTGTTCTTCGAGTATCCTAACGACCCCGGATCATGGACCATCGACGATCAATATTTGTTTGGAACGGATCTGCTGGTGGCGCCGATGTTCACGAATGGCGATCGGCGTCGAGTGTATGTGCCACCCGGCGCGTGGATCGACTATCAAAGCGGTCGCGTGTACCAGGGCGCAGCGTGGCACGAAATTCAGATTGGTCAGATTCCGATCGTGCTGCTGGTTAAGAACCATTCAGTCTTGCCGCACATCAAGGTGGCCCAGAGCACAAAAGACATGGACTGGGACAACGTCGAGTTACGCGTCTTTAGCACGGACGATGGCCGGGCGAGAGGATTGTTCACGAGGCCCGGCGGCGATTTGCAAAGGCTGTCGTTGGTCTCGCTCAGAGGCAGTTATGTTTTGGCCCAGGATCCCCAAGCCGGAAGAGTTAAATGGACTATTAATAAAATGAATCGATAGGAGACGTGCCCCATCGTGAAGAAAAACATTTCGAGACGTACATTCGCGAAGCTTGCCGGTGTTGCCACACTTGCATCGACCACTGAGTTGCCTTCAGTTGGACCAGTAACATCAGCTCAAGGTACTACCGTTGCGGGCCGTGAGTTTCCGCGCGGTTTTCTTTGGGGCACCGCAACCGCCTCGTATCAGATCGAAGGCGCGGCCAAGGAAGACGGACGTGGGCCGTCCATCTGGGACACTTTTTCTCACACGCCCGGCAAGGTCGTGGATAACGCGACTGGCGACGTCGCAAACAACCACTATCATCTTTACAAGGGCGACGTGCAGTTGATGAAAGCGCTTGGCGCGAAAGCGTATCGCTTCTCGATCGCGTGGCCGCGCGTCTTTCCCAATGGCGATGGTCCACCGAACCCGAAAGGTCTCGATTTCTACAATCGACTCGTCGATGAGCTGCTCGCTAATGGCATACAGCCGTACGCCACTCTCTACCACTGGGACCTGCCGCAGTCGTTACAGGATCGTTTCGGTGGTTGGGAAGGACGCGACACGTCAAAAGCCTTCGGCGATTACGCAGGCTATGTCGCGGCTCGACTGAGCGATCGCGTAAAGCACATTTTTACGATTAACGAGTTCGGCGCGTTTATTGAAGTTGGGTATCGCTACGGAATTCATGCGCCCGGTCTCAAACTTTCGGGACTGCGCTTGAATCAGACGCGTCATCACGCCGTGTTGGGCCATGGACTCGCGGTGCAGGCGATTCGCGCAAGCGCAAAGAGTGGGACGAAGGTTGGCATTGCGGAAAACATTACGATTCCGGTGCCGGTCGTTGAGACGCCTCAGAACATTGCCGCTGCTGAGCGCGCGATGCGTGAGATGAATGCGCAGTATCTGACGGTAATCATGGAAGGGAAGTACACCGACTGGTATTTGAAGTCGAGCGGCGCCGATGCGCCGAAGTTCACGGCTGAGGATTTGAAGATCATCTCCAGTCCGCTCGACTTTGTCGGTGTCAATATCTACATCGCGCAGTACGTTCGTGCTGATGAGTCTTCGCCGACTGGCTACACTCAGATTACGCATCCGAAGTCGTTTCCGCGCGCTCCTTCGTTTTGGCTCGTCGTCACGCCGGATGCGCTTTACTGGGGACCGCGGCACGTTGCGAAGCTGTGGGGTGCGAAAGAGATTTACATCACCGAGAACGGATGTTCGGCTGCGGATGAGCCGTCAGCGGATGGGCGCGTTTACGACACCGATCGAGTTGCTTTCCTGCGCAGTTATCTCACGCAGTTGCGTCGTGCGACAGCGGAAGGTGTACCGGTGCGTGGTTACTTCTTGTGGAGCTTGATGGACAACTTCGAATGGGCCGACGGTTACACGAATCGCTTCGGCATTCATTACGTCGACTACGCGACACAAAAACGCACGCCAAAGTTGAGCGCCGATTTCTATCGCGAAGTCATCGCACGCAACGCACTCGTTTAAATAGCGGTGCTTTCTGTGGTTACTATTGACTCGGAGCCGGCGCCGCAGCTTTAACTGCTTCAAGCTGAAGATCGATGATCACTTCGTCAGCTACGTTGAGGCCGCCGTTCGCCATCTTTGCTCCCCAAGTAATCCCGTAATCCCGCCGGTTGATCTTCGTCTCTGCCGCCACACCGAAGCGCATGTTTCCTCGGTTGTCTTTGATCGCTCCAGTGAGATTGAAAGGAAACGAGATCGGTTTCGTCACGCCCTTGAGCGTGAAGTCGCCGTGCAACACGTAACTGTTGCCCTTCTTCTCCACCTTCGTACTCTTAAACTTCATCTCCGGAAACTGCGCCACATCGAAAAAGTCAGCGGAGCGCAAGTGGTTGTCGCGGCCACCGACACCCGTGTCGATGCTTTCAACTTTCGCAGTGAACTCAACGGTCGACTTAGTCATATCAGCGGCATCGTAATGAATCGTCGAAGTGAAATCCTTGAAGCGTCCTCTGACAAACGAAATCTCAAAGTGCCGGATTGAAAAACCAATCACACTATGTCCGGGGTCGACGCGATAGTCTCCGGTGGGAATCGTTTCAAAACTGACGCCCGCGGGTTTTTCCTGAGCGTCGACAACCGGCAGTGAAAACGAGACGGCGACGAGGAGAGCCGCACACACAAGTAACAGAACAGAGGTTTTGGATCGGTCCATTGTTTTCTCCTATGATGATTGTCTACTCCGAGGTGTAAGTTTCAGTCCTCGGCGAGAACAAAGTTTGGGAAGTCTGTGAACACCCAGTTGTACTTGAGGGTGCGATAGATGACTCCCAGGAATTTGCGCGCGGTGGCGATGATGGCCTTGCCCGCGCCTTTTCTTGCTTTGATTCGTTCGTAAAAGTTTTTCAAGTAAGGACTGTAACGAGCGGCAACCAACGTGCATTGGACCAGGGTCGTGCGCCCCAGCTTGGAACCGCGTTTGGTAATGCGGCCGTGATGCACAGTTTCATTTGAATTGGCCACGCGTGGCACCAAACCGAAGTAACTCGCCAATTTGTCCTCACCGGCAAAGTCCGAGACGTCGCCGATCACACTCAGTAACACCGCCGCCGATTTATCGCCGATGCCTTTAATGCTCGTCAGGTTTCGATGTCCCACCAGGCGGCGACCATATTCAGCAAGCTTGTGGTCCAGCCGCTTGATGCCTTCGTTGAGCGACCCGATCTGACTGACGATCACTTCCAACTCCGCTCGAGTCAGTTCGTCCCAACTGCGAGCCAGGGCTGCCTTCACCCCTTTCACACTACTGAATGAACTTTTCTTGCTCTTGATGCCGGCCGCTATATGCAGCGCGTGCAACTTGTTGATTAGTGTGGTGCGCAGCTTCACTAGCTTGTCGCGCGTATGAGCCACGGAATTGAGTTGTGCCTGTGCTGGTTCCTTCAAGCGCGACTGCGGCAGCATTTCCTTGCTCAAAAACAACGCCAATGTGCGCGCATCGTGCCGATCAGTCTTCTTCACGCTCTTGCGGATTACTTCGAACTGGTTCGGATTCACTACCACCACCTTGCTCACTAGCTCCTTGATCGCCTCTTTGAAATGCCGCGTGTTGCCGGTTGCTTCCACCGCGATCTCGTCCGTGACTGCGAGACTCGCTTGAAACTTCACCATCTCTTGCAGGTCAAACGTGCGCATCTCTTCACTACCGTTCTGGTCCAAATAACACGCCGTCAAACTATTGCTGTGCAGGTCTACTCCAATGAATCTCATCTGTGGTTTCCTCCAGTTGTTTGCCTGGAGTAGACTTTCTGTTGCGGCGGTCACCAGCCTCCTATTCAGGGTCAATCGCCCTACGGTGGCGCTTCGGTCAAAGGTCTGATTAGTCTCCTTAACGTGGTCAACAGCCACAGGAATTAATTCAGCCTATGACCTATCTACTCCAGTTTTTCCCCGTGGTAGGGTTCAACTGAAGTTTACCGCCGCACTTCCTCATCATGCCGTCTCCTTACAAAGCGGATGGGCGTTTACGGAAACAAGAAGTTACACGACAACGTACAAATTCTCAAAGTCGACCAGGCGTTATAATAAGCACAACGAAGGGACTGCGAGATGAACATCAACGAGTTACCCGTTTCGGGCCACGAGCGCCTCGCTTCGTGCACCGACGGGCATTATCACGGATTAATAGCTATTCATAGCACGCGACTTGGACCAGCCCTCGGCGGAACGCGATTGTGGCACTATCGAAACCAACAAGAAGCGATTGACGACGTGCTGCGACTTGCGCGCGGCATGACTTACAAGAACGCGCTGGCGGGATTACCGTTCGGCGGCGGCAAGTCGATCATTTTGAAAAACGACGGTCCAGTGGATCGTGAAGCAATCTATCGTACGCATGGCCGGTTCATCGAAACGTTTGGCGGTCAATACATCACGGCGGAATACGTCGGCACAAGCCCCGAAGACCTCGAGCATGTGCGGAAAGAGACGGAGCATGTGGCAGGGCTGTTGTCAGGGTCGGGTAATCCTTCACCCGTGACAGCGCGAGGCGTCTTTCGTGCGATGCAGGCGGCGGCGAAGTATCGCTGGGGCGACGACTCGTTGGAAGGACGCACTGTCGCGATTCAGGGATGCGGCAGCGTCGGCTATTATCTGGCGTCTTATCTGAAGAACGCAGGTGCGTATTTGATGGTGAGTGATGTGGATCCGCGAAAAGTTGAGCGAGTAGTCAACGAATTTGATGCAATGGCTTATGGACCAGACGATATCTACTTCGCCGAAGCCGACATTTTCGCGCCCTGCGCGCTCGGCGGCGTGATCAACGATGACACAGTCAGCGTGTTGAAGATGGAGATCGTCGCGGGCGCTGCTAACAATCAATTACTCGAACCGCGACACGGCGATGAACTTGCCGCGCGCGACATCCTTTACACACCCGACTACGCAGCCAATTCAGGTGGCGTGATCAATGGCTGCCGTGACTTGCTCGGCTGGGATGCCGCGCAATCCGCGAGAAAGGTCGACGAGATCTACGACACGATTTTCAACATTTTCCGGCTTGCCGAGACCGAAGGCATTCCCACGTACAAGGCCGCGGATCGCCTCGCTGAAAAACGGCTTAGATTCACAGACGGAGGTTCCGTTGTTCATCGCTGATTTAGAGACACCCGCCGTAGTAGTCGATCTCGACGTCATGGAGCGAAATCTGGCGCGTATGGCTGAGTATTGCCGCAGTCACAACCTGCGACTGAGGCCGCACACGAAGTCACACAAGATTCCGGAGCTGGCGAAACGCCAGTTGGCCCATGGTGCGCATGGAATCACGGTGGCGAAGATCGGCGAAGCGGAAGTGATGCTCGACGCGGGTTTCACTAACATCATGATCGCGTACCCGGTCATCGGCACAGGCAAAGCCGAGAAACTTGCCGACCTGGCGACACGTGCCGAGATCACGGTGTCGCTCGATTCCGTTGAAGTAGCCCGTGCGATCTCGGCAGAAGCAAAGAAGAGAGATGCACGCATCGGGATACTCGTGGAGCTTGATGTCGGTTTTCACCGCTGCGGCGTGACGAGTGAAGACGAGGTGTTAGCGATTGCGCGAGCGGTTGCGGATTTGCCGGGCCTGGAGTTCAAGGGGTTGATGTTTTTTCCGGGCCATCTTCAAGTCGCTGAAAAAGAGCGAGGCGAATTGAGAGTCGCTGTGAACGACTTTCTCGAGCGTTCACTCGCGAAACTCGAAGATGCGGGCCTGCCGGTTGCCATCGTCAGTGGAGGATCAACGCCAACGGCGCGCGAAGGTCACTTGTTCACTGGTGTAAACGAAATCCGGCCCGGCATGTATATCTTCAACGATCGCAACATGCTGGCGGTGGGTGTCGCGTCACTCGAAGATTGCGCGCTCTCGGTTATTACGACTGTTGTAAGCACGAGCGTTCCCGGTCGCGCGATTGTCGATGCCGGATCGAATACGCTTTCGTCGGACGGTTATCAAGTAAGTGGTGGAACAGGGTTCGGGATGGTCAGGACGGATCCTGACGCGGACGTAGAGCGTTTGTCTGAAGAACACGGCAATCTGAACATCAGCCGTTCAACGCGCGAGTATCGCGTCGGTGAGAGACTCGAGATCATTCCGAATCATGTGTGCAGCACCGTCAACATGCACAATCAAATTTATGGTTCACGAGGCGAACGAGTCGAGTCGGTTTGGGAAGTCGCCGGGCGCGGCAAGGTCCAGTAATGGTAGACCGGTATCCCAAGCGCAACGAGACCGAGACCGATGAGTGATCTTACCGGTGAAGTGATCAACGTGCTCACGAGCAGCCACGCCGTCGTCAAAAGGAAGAGCAGGGGGACAACTGGATAACCCCACGCGCGATATGCGCCTTCGGAACTTGGCACACGCCGGCGAATAAGAAAGATCGAAAAGATTACTAGCCCGAAAAAGATCCAGTTCACGAAGACCACGTAATCCGTTAGTGTGTCGTACGAGCCGGAAAGCGCAAGCACGCCTGCCCAAATACCTTGAACGATCAGTGCGCGCACCGGCACGTGAGTCCGTTCAGAAACGTGTGCAAGTGGTTTCGGAAATAGACCATCCTTTGCCATCGCAAATGGGATTCGTGAATTCGCCATCGTCGAGGTGTGCAACGCGCCGAGCGTTGAAATCATCATTGCCGCGGCCATCAAGGCGATCGTGATTTCACCGAGAAACGTTTGAACTGCCACCGCCGCAACAGACGAAGTTGCGGGAACATTGGCGACATCGGTTGGGGTGAGCACGTAGAAGTAAGTCGTGTTCACAAAAACGTACAACACCATGCAGATGATCATGCCGGTGGCGAGCGCGATGGGGATGTTGCGTTGCGGGTTCTTTACCTCGCCCGACACGAACGTCATCTCGTTCCAACCGTTGTAGGCCCAGAGCGCGCCCAACATCGCAGCCGCAAATCCCGCGCTGCCGCCGCGCGCCGCACCCGCTACTCCTTCGCATGCGCCGCGTGTGTCTTGTAAGAAGAAGTTGGCCCATGTGCCGCGCGCGAACAGGAGAACGCCGACGCCGAGCGCCACGATGCTTCCAACTTTGATCGCTGTCAGTACGATCGCGAATTTGCCGCCAACGGACACTGACGCGCAGTTGACGATCGTCACGAACGCGATCGCAGCGAGAGCCACGAGCTGAAGATTGCCAAACGGGACGGGATAGCCGGGTAGATCGAGAGTGAAATACGTAACGTCGAGTGCGCCTGTCAGCAACACGTTCAGAAAGATCGCGAAACCGACGGCGAGTGCG
>CAWBJU010000030.1:0-10670 GCA_963789185.1 uncultured Acidobacteriota bacterium | reverse complement strand
CGATCATCACCATGTGTTGAATGCTGTTCGGATGGAAATGACAGCCTGATGGGACGCCTTTCTTGAGTACGAAGATCCAACCAGATTCTATTTCGTCCGGCAGCGGCGTCGTCACCGTATCCAGATCGATCGTGGACCAGACAAACGGCTCCGACGTGTGTTGCAGCTCCTCCTTGAGAGTGTCGACAACACTACGAATCGCCGGACGTGTAACTAATTCGGCAACTGCATCGTTAAGCTGTTGCAAGTAACTGGCGCCGAGCTCCGTCATGGCACCATCAATAACATATTCGCCGCTGTGAGAGTAGCGTTCAGGAGGCGCTGTGAGTAAGCGGTGTGGATTCAGTGAACTGATACTGTGGTTCTCGTTTCGATGCGGGCCTGAAGCGATCCTTTAATCTCAGGAACGGCAGCTCGAGCACTTTGTACGACACCGTCGCGAAACCCACGGTCAACAGGAAGGACAACACGATGCGGAGTTCAAACGTGAGCTGAACACCGATCACAGGTATCACTAACACTTGCGCCATCAAAGCGAGGGCCAAGAGGTGGAAAACGTACAAACCGTAAGAAATACGACCAAGATAGACCAACCATGAAAACGGCGGAATCGACAGGAGTCGCGCCTCACTTCTAAGAACCGCGCTCAGCAGCAGGACACTTGCGAAACCGCTCAGCGCAAAGGTTGCGATACTGGTTGGCCCGGCGTGGCTGAAAAATCTGGCTGTCAACAACCAGGTAACGAATGCTACGACACACATGATCAACCGCAGCGTGTTACCGATCTGCGGCGCGCGACCTTTCAACGTAAAAGCGAGAATGGCGCCAAGGGCTATCGGATCGAGCCGCGCAATCGTGTTGCACCAAACACCCGGATGAGCAACACCGTAGACCGCCAGACCGATCCTCGTCAGCACTGCGAGCAATAACATCGCAATCGCGAGCTGTTTCAGACGATTAACGCCGCAGAACCACAACAACAACGGCCAACCAATATAGAACTGCTCTTCGACCGATATGCTCCACAAGGGACTCGCAACTGAAAACGGCAACCCGTGAGTTGCGCACACCCAGTTACCAACAAATAGTGCAAATGAAGCGATGTAGATTGGTCCAAATCTTTCGGCCGGAATCAACATCGGAATCACGAACACTGTCAGCGCGAGAAACGCGAAGTACAGCGGCCAAATGCGTAATGCCCGGCGAACATAGAAATTAGAAATGCTAAAAGTGCCGCGTTGCGCATGCTCGCGAAGCAAGAGTTCGGTGATGAGGTATGCGCTGAGGGCGAAGAAGAGATCCAAACCGAACGCGCCGGCCTCCTTAGCGGTGAGTAACCATTGTGTTACCGCCGGTGAAAGGCCGTTGGAAATGTAAAGACTCGCATCACGAGGCAGAGCGTGATGTACGAAGACGGCAAGAAAAGCTACAAACCGAAGAACGTCTAATTCCGGATGATAGAACTTGTCGTTGTTGGCAACACGCGCAGACGATGAATGACTAGGGGCGTTTGTCGGGTACCGCATACTTCCCCCCTTGTTCCAGGACCGTGGGAGATTTTTCGTACTGTTGCGAACATTACTAGTTCGCCAATCGCAATGTCAGCACAGTTTCCTGCCATTTTCAATGGCAGAATCCTCCCATTCATTTCGGTGGATTAGTGAGAGCGAGGAAAGCGCGGAATTAAAGGGCTTCGGCAGATCCGGCAGCTTTCTGCTCCAGCAATCCCTTGAGCACCAGGAGCTGCGCCATGAGTCTCAACTCATTACGGTCGAACCTTTCAGCCAGCGCTCTTGTACGATTGAAGTCGGCCCGCGCTAACGCAGCCATGCCTTTTCCGTACTTGAATACGAGAAATTCAATCGGCAACAACTGCGGTTGCTCCAGGAGGAGTTCATTCTTCTTCAGTGCCCCGCTCTTCACGACTTTATCGAGCAACAGCAGCAACGATATCTGACGGTTGGCGCGGTCAATGGTCCGCTCGGCAAGCGCAAACGCCTTAGGTGGATCGACGACGGCGAACGCACACAACAAAGTCAGTAAAGCGTCCGTTTGCTTGTCGTCGGTAAGATCCGTCTTAATCAATGTTGCGGCTTCGTCGAGCACCGACGAGGCTTCTTCTTTTTCACCCTTCTCGTGCAGCAGCAACGCCAGCTCAGCCATAGCCCGCGCACGTTGGTCGTTGCGACGAATCTTTGGCAGGAGTTTCTGCAACTCGTCGACCTGTTTGCGCATTACGGCAACGGTGATCTCGTGCTCGTCCAGCGAATCAATAACCTGCGTAAGCCGATCGGAACTCGTCTCCTGTTTGTTAATCGTCGCGCGAAACCAATCAGTTTTGCCCTGAGCAATGGCCATACTCGCCGCTTGCTGGTACAGCGACATGCGTTCCTCGCTATTAGCCGTGCTCGCCGCGCGTACCAACTCTTCCACCCCGCCAGTCATCATCAATACATTGTTGGTTTTCTGCTCGCGATCGTCATTTTGCATCTGGCGCTTGAGGGCCGACAGTTTTTGGGCTACGGCCTCGCTGCGTTCTGGGAAGAAATGCTCAATTTCAGGCATCACATGAGAGATCTGCCAAAGCACGTGTGGAGCAACGGACGCGCTAAGTGCCACATCTGTCATCTGCTCAACAAGACCTCGCTTTTGTTCCTCCTCGAGATTCAGCACTTTCAGACCACTAATGCTGCCCAAGCGCGTTTGCATGTTGGGATCGGGTTTACGGGTCAGGTACACGAGTTGAACTGCCATGAGCGCGCTGTGAAAGTTGGTAGCAAGATCTATGGTTCGCAGTTTGGTAATGATCTCGCTGGCAAACTGTGAACCTTTTTCGGAGTCGATGTCGTTAAGCCGATGTAAAAGAGCGCGCAATTCAAGCGTAATGCCTTTCGCCAGACTCTGACGCGCAATCTGCAACGCTTGCGCCGGATCACGCGCGGCGAGCTCGGTGGCAATTGCCTGTTCCAGTTGAATGTCGTCCGGAAAAGTGAAATCCGGCAAAACGTGTCGTGGCGGAACTGGCCGGCTCGCTCGTAACATATCGAGCGCGAGTTGAGCGTCTCGCCTCGCGACTCGCCGCAATAGTTTCTGTCTTAACTCGAACGCCGATAGATAACTCTGGGCCAGTTTCGCGCGTTCTTCCGGCGAGAGTTTTTGCCCGGTGCTGCGGCTTGGACCAACTACTAAGTTCAGTGCGTTGAGCGCGTCCCAGTAGAGCGTGCGTGCTCGCTTCTCGTCGACGGTCCAAAGTAAATCCGCGGCATTCGACATGATGAACAAACGGTTTTCCGGCAGCTTGAGGCTCCAGGCTCCTGCCGCAACGTCGTTCAAAAGAGCGAGCGTCTTCTTTTCCAGCTCTTTCTGTTTATCGGCGTCTTTGTCCTGTTGGGATGCACGGGCCGGGACAGCCACCGTGACCGCGATTGCGAGGAGACAAGAAACAAGGGATTTCAATGTGAAGATCATATGGCGCTCCACCTCAAACGACGGATTACGCTTAATCCACCCAAAGCGCTAAATTATGTTCCACAAATACCGTAACTTTTCCGGTCCAACTCAGTTTTCCTATTAGAAAACTGGCGCGAGGCTAACTTGAGTCGGGTTACTGAATCGGACGAACGCATGGCTGTAGAGGCTGCTCAGCAGGATCCGGGCCGCTTTGCGGAGCTTTATGAGCAGAATTTCCATAAAGTCTACGCCTACGTCGCGTGCCGTATTCAGGACCGATCGCAGAGACAGGATCTCACTGCTCACGTCTTTCAACAAGCCCTCGCGAACATCGGGAAGTTTAAATGGCGTGGCGCGCCGTTCGTCACCTGGCTCTACCGGATTGCCGCGAACGCAATTGCGGACCAGGCGCGAAAGCAGTCACGCGAAGTGGCCGAAACCGATTTGGCGACCAATGCTGCGGTGGATTTGGACCTCGAACAAGTAGACCGTCGCGCGCGACTCTTTCGCGCGGTTGAAGCGCTGCCCGAGGACCAGCGCAAAGTGATCCTCCTGCGTTTTGCGGAGGAGAAAAGTATTCGTGAAATTGCTGCCGATCTGAATCGCAGCGAGGGCGCAGTGAAACAACTTCAATTTCGAGGTGTGGAAACTCTTCGGGCACGATTGCGCGAATAGCTGAGTTTAAGTAAATGGCTGAACGTTCCATCATCGATCAACTAGACGACGCCATTACGGCGTTGCTCGCGAAAAGCGAACCCGTGGTGAATGAAGCGGATCGTGAGGTGGCTGAACTCGTAGCGGTTGCGCGCGAATTGCACGGCCTGCCTTCCGAGGAGTTTCGCGCCGCCCTAAAGGAACAACTAGGAGGCAAGAACGACATGAGCACACCGGCAACGAAGAAATTCAAACGAGAAGGGTTCTACACGGTTAACCCGTATATCATTGCGCAGCCCGCGGTTGAGTTGATTGACTTTGTTAAAGATGCATTCGGGGCGGTCGAATCAATGCGGGCTACCGGTTCTGCGGGAGGGCTGCATTGCGAGCTCACGCTCGGAGATTCGAAGCTGTTTATCGGTGGTGGTCCAGGTTTTGATGCCAAGCCCGCTGCGTTTCATTTCTACGTTCCGGACGTGGATGACGTCTACTCCCGCGCTGTGGCAGCCGGCGCGACTTCTCTCGCGGCGCCGTCAGATCAGGAATACGGCGAACGCATTGCTGCCGTGAAAGACATCGGCGGCAACGAGTGGTACATCGCAAAACCATTTGACGAGACTCCGATTCCGGATCTGCACAACGTCACGCTTTACTTCCATCCGGTTGGCGCGCCGAAGTTCATCGACTTCCTTGAGAAAGCATTTGACGCGGAAGTGGTCCAGCGACACCAATCAGACGAAGGCTTTGTCTACCACGCGAAGGTCCGCATTGGCGATGCGATCGTTGAAATGGGTGAAGCGCACGATCAATGGCAACCGATGCAGTCGGCAATCTACATGTTTGTCGAGGACGTTGATGCCGGGTATCGACAAGCGCTGAGCGCAGGAGCGACCTCGGCGTTAGAGCCGACCGATCAGCCATACGGCGAGCGCATGGCATGGGTCAACGACGAGTTCGGAAATATCTGGTACTTGTCGAGATTGATAAGCTGAACAATCAAGGCGCAATCAGCGACTTGAAGTCGTGGCGCTCTTCTTTGATTCGAGCCGTGTAGAGCGCGCGCTCATGGTCCAATGGTTTCAGTATCCTGGTGGTGGGAACCGGCGGAATGCCATGGATTGCAAACGTCATGATGGTGGTCAACTGCGCGTTGTGACACTGCGCGCAAAGGGTTCTCAACGGCACGACGATAGGCGCTGCGGCTTCGTCGATTGGAGTGGCGAAACCGTAATCATTGCCGGCGCCCGCAAGATATGCCGGGCTTGCCGGAGAATACTCGACTAGCCCGCCTGAAGTCGGCTCAGTCAACAACTTGCGCCTGCTTAATTCGAACTGCCGTAGTTCCGCCGTCGTCATGCGCGTCTTCTCGTCGTTCTTAAAAAACCGAAACTGAACATCGGTAACTACGGGTGAAGGGACGATGCGGCCGGATGTGTCGATGAGCAGGTTCTGAACGATCAGTGCGACAGCTTCAACTTGATCGTGATGCTGATTGTACTTGAGGCTTTCAACGAATTGGGCCGGATCGGTCGGCGTCCCTCTTGGCTTAACAAACACTCGCGTCGCGCGGCGGAACCGCGTCGCTTCGTCGTGCAATCGCTGCGGAATTAATTCCACTTCCAGCCAACCACTCTCCACTGAAAACAGGTTCGGCAGATTGCGTTCGCTGACTGCGGCGAGGTAGTTGCTCTTAAGCGACTTGATCTCATCGCTTGTTAGCGCCAGCTTCCGAATGAATTTTCGCAAAAGAATCAGCAGTGTGGTCCTGCGTTGAGAGACGTTTAATCCAGGCAGGCGTGGTGTTGCGTAAATGATGTCGTATGCCGCCCAGACGTCAGCTTGCATTAGCGCGCGTTCGATTGGAGATCGGTTCTTTGTATCGTTGGTTGCGTCTACGAGCGCATTTGTTAATTCGGAGTAGGCTGGTTCAGATAACACGTGCGCCGGTCCTGCCGCGGTGAAGAACGTTGGATAAAGTGGCTCGATGGCGCGGTCGCCGATTTCGATCCGGCTCAGCTTCTGCTTGCTGAGACGAATCGGAAACGATCCCATGCGAACTTGAAAGGACTCGAAAGGCGCACCTTCGGGGAATGCGTCTGAAACGCGAGCCTTTACCGTGCGCGTGAATAACGCGCGGAAGATCCGGTTCCACGAGTCTTTCGGATCTGCGGCGTAAATCGATTGAGGATCGTGGGAAACGAAAACTGGTCCGGATACAACGGTGTACGTTACCAGTAGTATCAGGAACATCTTGATTGTGTTCAGCACTGTCGCACCACAGGAACTGTCCTAAGCAAACGCTCCACTTAAGTTGAAGTCAACTACCGTGCTCGCGAGAGAGGAGAAACTCAATGAAGAAACTCATCAGCATCCTCATCGCACTAGGTCTGCTTGTCAACATTGCTCCAACCGTGCCGGCAAAGCCGAAAGGCGACTGGGCCGCAGTCAAAGCAATCGTTGGCGGTCAAAGTACTTCGATTGCTGTAAAGACAAACAGTAATGTGACGCACTACGGCCTGCTTGATTCCATCGACGATTCCAGTATCACGATTCAAGTCGCGGGGTGGGACGATATGACCTCTCAGAGGATCACCCTCAGGCGCGAACAAGTGACAAAAGTTTGGCGCGCGCAACTGCGTTTGAAGACAACGTCAAAAAGGCAGCGTTGATAGGCGCCGGTGTGGGTCTCGGTGCCGCATTCGTCGTCGCGGGTGTACTCGCTTCCAAGAATGAAGCCGATGCGCCGGCGGGGGCCGCTCTGTTTCCCTTGATCGGCGCCGGCGCCGGAGCCATCGCGGGAGTGTTCTGGAAGAAGAAGCATCGAAAGCTCGAACTGGTCTACAGCATCTGATCGATGCGGATGGCCATATAACCACCAGACAAACATAAGAAACTAATCAGCGGGAAATTCAGTATTAAGCTGCGAGAATCCCGCTGTGAAAGTAGTAATCAAAACTGCTATTCGATTTCTGGCCCTCGTGGTTGTTTACCTGGTCTGTTTTGTCGTTGTGTCAGGTGCGCTGCTTGCAACCACGACGGACCAGCCGTCGCCGGATGAAGCTGGTGCAACTCTTCTTGCGCTGCTCGTCGTGAGTTTGATCAACGCGGCCGTCTGGACTTACGTCATCCAACGCTCTCACTGGACCGGGTGGAAGCTGATCCTCGCGGTCTTTTTTGTGCTCTACGGCGTTAGCACGTTGATGCCACAGATCGAGACCGCGTATTTCGTCCGCCTACCGCCCGGGATGCTGCCGCGACTGTTTCTTGCCGGATTGATTATCGCTGCCGTGTTTTCTCCTCTCGCTGTTTTGATCTTCGGAAAAATCCGATCGCAGCAGGAGGGAAACACAAATGAACCATTACTGCGGATGCCTGTAAGCTCGTGGATTGCACGGTTGGCGATAATCGCTATCGCTTACGTCGTTATCTATTTTACGTTCGGCTACTTCATCGCGTGGAAGAATGCAGCAGTCGTCGCCTACTACGGCGGTAACGATCCAGGTAGTTTCGTCACGCACATGGCGAACGTGCTTCGCAGCGAGCCACAACTTTTTCTACTTCAGATCGCACGCGGTTTGTTGTGGGCTGCGATAGCGATACCAGTCATCAAGATGATGCGCGGCAAGCGATGGGAAACGGGTCTGGCAGTCGCACTGTTGTTCGCGATGACGAGTGCGCAACTGCTTATACCAAACCCACTGATGCCGGCCGAGGTCCGCATGGCCCACCTCGTCGAAACAGTCGCTTCGAATTTCCTGTTTGGCTGGTTAGTTACCTTTGTTTTGGTACAAGTCCATCACCCACTTCGGCGGATCCGGGTCGCCTCGGAAACTCACGTCTAGCCCTTTGCTTTGCGACCAGCGAAAAAACCAAGTTGGGCCATACTTCCCGACGTAAGTGTCTTTTGTTTGATAGGCGGGATCGGCCATGACCGTGTCGAGACTCACGAACGTGTAACCGCGTGCCTTGTACCTGTTCAGCATTTCATCGAGGGTATCGGCAGTGATGTCGTTGGAGTGAATGAGCAGTAACTGCGGTATCTCGCGGCCGAAGATCTGCGGCGACACCTTCTCGGCAAACTCGGTCGCCGCGAACGTCAGATCGATATACGCTTCGCGCAAACGCCGCGCGAGCTCCATATCGCCCTTTTGCACCGCCAGCGAGTAAGGAACATTAAAAATGAAATCGGAGTTTTCGATCGTGTGCGGCGTGACCTTGTATCCACGCGCCGTGAGAAACGCTTCGATTGCTTCCTTCTTCTCAGGCGTGTCGCCGGTGTGCGTCATCGGGTGACGGAAGTAGAGTTGATAAGGTCGCCGCGACTTCATCAACTCGCGCGTCACGACCTCGCCTTTCGTAATCTCTTCCTGAAACTGTTCGACCGTACGACTGTTGAAGTCGGGATGCGAGTACGTGTGATTGCCGAGAATCATTTCATTCTTCACCCAGTCGCGTAATAGCGCGATCCGCGCCTCACGTTCGCTCGCATGCTCCAGCTTGCGCTCGTTTACGAATCCGACGGCGGTTACTTTGTGTTTCTTCAGCGTGTCCAGGATCTTTGCGGTTGCGGTACGGGCGCCCGTGAGATAGTCGCGTTCGCCGAAACTGACGTAAGGCAAGTCGTCGATTGTCACGGCGATCGTGCGTTTCGGTGTTTGAGCTTGTACTGAAACAACCAGAGCAAATATAAAAACGACCAGAAGTATCTGTTTCATAGCAACTTGTTCCCCTCGTAGATTATTTGAAAGGCGCGCGTACAGCGCGACCCGGATAAGTACCGGTTTGTAGTTCTCCGTTCTTGATAATCACGACGCCGTTCACGAGCACATGCGTAATGCCTTCCGCATACTGCGCCGGTTGTTCGTAAGTGGACTTGTCGATCACACGCGCCGGATCGAAAACCACGAGATCCGCGTCAGCGCCAACGCCAACGCGTCCTTTGTTTTTCATTGACGGTACACGTTGCTCGAGTCGTTGCGCCGGCATCAGCGTCATCTTGCGTAGTGCATCCATCAAACTTAATGCGCCGCGTTCGCGAACGTAGCGGCCTAACACGCGCGTGTAAGTGCCGGCGGTGCGCGGATGTCCTTTACCGTTGTTCAAGATTCCATCGCTCGCGATCATCGTCAAAGGACTAGCTACAGCGGTCTCGACGATCTCCTCGGTCATCGAGAATACTGCGACCATCCCACCTGTCTTTCGATAACGCTCAAAAGTTTCTTTCGTCAGTCGTTCACCAGTCGCCGCCCACTGCAAATCGCCATAGTCGATACCAAAAACTTCCTGCCAACCCTCGTTGAAGATCGCCGACTTGATGTCAGTCATGCCGGCAATGTACGGGTAGCACTCAGTCGTGACGTCGAGCTTGCGCGATCGTGCTTCGCCGATTATCTGGAGTAATCGCGGCGTGTTTTTACCGCCGGTACTCTGAACGTGGACCACATGCAACGGCGCGCCTGTAATTGCCGCTGCCGCGATTACTTCTTCGAGCGCCTGCGTGCTGCTGGCCGGCTCCTTCATACCCGCGTTACGCAGATGAACGTGACACGACGCTCCGAAGCGCGACGCAACGCGAAACATCTCGAGGATCTCCCAGTGTGACGCATGCGGCACATACTGGATTCCAAAACCGACCGCAATTGCACCACGCTGAAGGCCCCGTTCGAGTTGCATTTTCATCTCACCGATTTCTGCATCAGTTGCAGCTCGCCTTGCGGCCTGTCCGCTCGGCACAAACTCGACCGGATCGCGCATTGCAGCCATTCGCGCCGCGAGATGTCCCACACTGACGCCGTAGTTGATCAGCGCCTTTCCTTGTCGCTCTTCATACCAACGATCGACATCTCCGGTGCCGACTTCCAATTCCAACGCTGTCGTCACTCCATCCATTGCTTTGAAACGATTGTTCTCGTCGTCCTGGCCGTGTTGATGCAGATCGATAAAGCCCGGAGATACGACAAGCCCTTTCGCATCGACGACAGTGCGGCCGCTCAATTTTGCGGTCGTGATCGATTTGATTATCCCGCCTGAAATACCAACGTTTCGCACGGCATCGAGTCGCGATTCCGGATCGATCACTCGTCCATTAAGAATCACGACGTCGTAAACCTGATTCGCCGCCGACGTACCCAGGAGCGGCGTGATTAGGCCAACGAGTAATGTGCAGACAATGATTCGTTTCATCATAGGTTTTTCGGGTGATTGTAGCAGTATGGGCGCGTGAAACTGTGATACTTTCTACCGGCCTTATGTCAACGGAATCGATTCTGATTCGTGGTCTTGGACCAGTCGCAACCACTGCGATCGTCGTCGGCAACGTTATCGGCACCGGCGTATTTCTGAAGTCGCGCGTGATGACCTGCAACGTCGGCACGCCGAGTCGTGTGATCGCAGTTTGGATCGCAGCTGGAGTGCTCTCACTTGCCGGCGCACTGACCTACGCCGAGCTGGCTGCGATGTGGCCACGCGCCGGCGGCGAATACGTTTTCATTCGCAACGCATACAGTTCTCGACTCGCGTTTCTGTTCGGCTGGATGCGATTTTTTGCTTCGGGCGCCGGGTCGCTC
>CAWBJU010000029.1:0-34991 GCA_963789185.1 uncultured Acidobacteriota bacterium | reverse complement strand
TAATAACCGCGAGATCCGCGCGAAGATTGCCTCAAAAAAATTTTTTTGATGCTAGAATCTTGACCCACATGGGCCTTTGAAGTGATCGCCCACTTCACCAGCAACGTGAGACAGAGAGAAACTGCGAATGGCGACTCGTTCGTCTGAAGGCATCACTCAGCTACTGAAGAAATGGAGCACGGGTGATGAGAAGGCACTTGATCAGTTAATGCCGCTGGTCTATGACGAACTGCATCGTCTGGCCGAAAGCTACCTTCGCCGCGAGCGCCGCGAACACACTCTCCAGGCGACCGCGCTGGTAAATGAACTGTTCCTGAAGTTTTACGATCAGAACAGCATGAGCTGGCAGAACCGGGCGCAGTTCTTCGGCGTCGCAGCCCAGATCATGCGCCGGATTCTGGTAGACCACGCGCGCGCGCACTACTCGGTGAAACGCGGGGGCGATCGCCACGAAGTGTCGTTAAAAGACGTCCCGGCCTTCGGCGCGCAGCCCGATGCAGACCTCCTCGCACTGCACGACGCGCTGAATCAACTGGAAGCGATTGATGCCACTCAGGGGCGAATGGTGGAGTTGCGCTTCTTTGGTGGTCTGACCATCAGGGAAACGGCGGAGGTCATGGACATCTCTCACGCGACGGTCGAGCGTGAATGGAGAACGGCAAAAGCCTTTCTAAAGCGGGAACTTACGCGCGTCAAGAAGTCTCGGTGAGGGATTTAAACCGCGAATCTCGCGTTATAAGCAGTTAAGCCGTTGCAATTATCAAACCTCTCAAGAACCGACATGATCACCCATGACAGATGGCAACGAGTAAAAGAGATCTTCCAATCGGCTCAGGAAAAGACCCCGACTGAGCGTTTAGAGTTTCTCGATGAGGTTTGCGGCGACGACAAGTCCATCCGCGAAGAAGTCGAAGCCTTATTGACCGCCGACGACAGTAACGAGGACTTTTTAAGCGCTCCCGCGTATGAATTTGCCGCCGGCATGCTGTCTGACGAGGAACCCGGCGGAAGTGAGTTTGCGAACGGTCAAAGAGTCGGACGCTACACGATCCTATGTCCCCTTGGCGCGGGCGGCATGGGCCAAATCTATCTCGCGCAGGACGACCAACTAGGCCGCAAGATCGCGCTCAAGATGATCGCCCGCGCGTTCGCCACCGACACCCGGCGAGTGCTTCGTTTTCAACAGGAAGCGCGCGCAGCTTCAGCTCTGAATCATCCCAACGTCTGCGTGATCCACGAGATTGGAGTGACTGAGAACAATCGTCACTTCATCGCGATGGAGTACATCCAGGGGATTACCCTCCGCGACAAACTCACGCGCGAACAGATCACGCCACTCGATGCTTTGCACATCGCTCGTCAGGTAGCAGACGCTCTTGGCGCCGCTCACGCCGCCGGTATCGTCCACCGCGATATCAAACCGGAAAACATAATGCTCAGGCCTGACGGTTACGTGAAGGTGCTGGATTTTGGTCTGGCGAAGCTGACCGAGGTATTGCACGAGCCCGACGATACGACCGAGCCCGAACTTTCAGCCGGAACACACCACATTTCAACAACCGTTCGCACCGAAGCTGGGACGTTGATGGGAACAGTGAAGTACATGTCCCCGGAACAGTTGCGTGAGATGGAGTTGGATGAGCGAACGGATATCTGGAGTCTGGGCGTGGTCCTATACGAGATGCTGACGCGGACGACGCCATTCGAGGCGCGCACTCCGAACGGAACGATCGCGTCGATCATTGCGCAGCATCCACCAACGCTGGTGTTGCCGGAAGAAATGCCGGTTCGCTTTCGTGAGATCGTAGAAAAGGCGCTCGATAAAGAACGCACTACGCGATACCAGACGGTGACTATGCTCGCCTCCGATCTGAACACGTTGCAGCGAGAGCTGGAACGCGAGCACGAGCATGAAATGGCAACCGGGCAAACAACCTTGCGTTGGTACTCCCAGCCCACCAAGCCTTACGAAACGCATGTTGTCGGCTCGGGATCCGCGATCTTCACGCGGCTAAAGTCGCAGGCAATCTCGACCGCTGACTTTCTATTGAGTGAAATCAGATCGCACAAGGCGGCGGCGCTTTTTACAGGTGTAACCGGTGTACTCGCGCTGCTCGTTCTGTTGCCATACGCCACAGGGTTCATCAGGCAGGTCACTAATCGCGACAAGAATGTTCCGAAAGTCGCTGAGCAGGCGCCGAAATTGAAGCCGCAAACGCCCCTGACAAACGCGGGCACTTCGATCTGTGCCGCAATCTCGCCCGACGGAAAGCTTGTGGCGCACTCAGAGCAGCAGGACGGGAAACAACGTCTGATCGTCACGAACACTGTGACCTTCGGCAGGGACGTCGTCGTTCCTCCTGACGACGTGCAGTATCTCGGATTAACGTTCTCCCGCGATAACAACTACCTCTTCTTTACGCGAAAAGAAAAAAGCAGGTCCGGCATTCTCTATCGGCTCGCGCTTCAGGGAGCACTTCCTGTAAAACTCAAAGAAAACGTCGATAGTCCCATCAGTCTTTCACCAGAGGGCGATCGCTTCGCCTTTGTCCGTTACAACAATGACACGAATGAATCTTTCGTAATTGTCTCGGACATTGCAGCAACAGAAGAGCGAACGCTCGCAACGCGCCAGGGTCGCACGAGATTTTCAGAATTTGGACTGGCCTGGTCTCCCAATGGCCAATCCATTGTTTGTCCCGCCAGCCGTTGGGATACGGGCCAGGGCTTTCGTATCGATCTCTACGCCATCGACGTTAACACCGGGAAAGAGCAAACGATTGGCAATCGATCGTGGGCGTCGGTTTACCAGATCGCCTGGCAGCCGGACATGAGTGCATTGATCATTGCCGCCAGAGAGCGGCCGATGGCGCAACATCAGTTATGGCAGGTCGCGTACCCGTCTGGAGATGTTCAGAAACTGACTAACGACCTCACCGAGTACTACAGCGTTAGCGTGGCAGGTGAAAAGATCGTTTCGGTCAAAGCAGACTACGGCTGGACCATGTGGCGTTTGACGCTCGATGGTTCATCAGCACCGGCTCAGCTTATGACTGGAAGCGGAGAGATCTCCGGTGTTGTCTGGACCGCCAGGGATAAGATTGTCTATGCGGCGATGGCCCAGTCCCGCCTGAATCTTTCCCGAATCGACCCCGATGGTTCGAATCAGGTCCAGCTTACGGTCAACTCGGGCGACAACTACACACCCGCGGCATCACCGGACGGCAAGTTCATTGTTTTCTTATCCACTCGTGGCGGCGGCTTCGATATTTATCGTCTGAATGCGGAAACGGGTAACGACATAAAGCAACTGACCGCTAGCGACGGCAATGCCTATCCTTCAATCTCAGCGGACAATCAATTGGTCGCTTATGACCATGTAGAAGACGTAGGCGGCCGGGGTATATGGAGGGTCCCGCTTGAAGGCGGCGAACCTGTGAAGTTAATTGATGGATACCGAATGCCGGTCTACTCGCCCGACAATTCGCTGATTGTTGCTCGTTCTCCTCTGAACTCAGGCCCCGGAGATGTCGCGATCTTTTCCACTAAGGGCGGATCGCCGCTGAAACGTCTTAACATTCCGGTTATGGAGTGGCAGCGCGTCTACTGGTTGGACAGCCACACGCTGAGCTTTATAAAGATCGTAAAAGGGATCTCAAACATCTGGAGCTACGACATCAACACGGACGAGACGAAGCAACTCACTAGTTTCGACAGCCAGCAGATTTTCTCGTACGCCTGGTCGCCTGATCACCGGCAACTCGTATGTCAACGAGGGATAAAGCAAGGTAACGTCACAATAATAGGCGACGAACAGTAAAGCCTTTTTCTGTTCGCCGCCTTGGTGGTGGAATGGATTTTATGCTGCCGCTAGGCAGCTTTGATGTCCGGTTCCCTCGGGATTTGCAGCGCGGGCTCACATCCTGGCGGGTCGATTGCGGCAACTGTCGCGCTTCTGGAGTGAGCCTCGTCAATCAACTTCTTTGCCCTTCTGAGCTGTGCCTCCGTGAGTACTCCGGCATCTTTCAACGCCTTGAGTAGCGCTTTGACGGAGTAAATGACATCCCAGTCGACCTGACAAAGAGCGCCGTTGATCCTTTTTTGACCGTCATTGATCTGCTGCTGGGTAAAATTTTTCTTCTTTTGTACCTTATTCTCTCGTGTAGCCATCACTAATCCTCCTGGCCGGGCTGGCCCTTCAATGGGTTGGTGAGTTGATCAGCCTGGCGTCTTGATCGTGCTGCCGCGTGGGAATCAAGCGCGAAATGCTGAACGTCTTAAAGGCAATGGACTTGGCCTCGCTACAGTTACAGCAAGCAGGTGGCTGCCGCTGAGCTGACCTAAAAAAAATCAAGCCTGCCGCTGGTCCAAAGACCCTCTGGGGCAATCGGTCCCTGCTTTTGCTAGTAACGCGAAATCCGTAAAGATATTCCCTCAGGTAGGCAAAAAGCAGAACAGCAACCCGGGGGCGTTGGGTTGCTGCTCTGCTCTTGGGGAGACGAGCGGGCGAACAAGCTGTGACAGCAGCTCGTTGTTTGATCTGGTACTCGCTGCGCAGCTTTCCCGGCAAACCGGGGCTTCCTTCTCCGGTTTGCTTCAAACTCGGTTTACTCGAGCCCCTTCAGTGCACCCTCATCTTTAGCGATTCTCATGCCAAATCATCTCAACTAAAATTCTTCGAGATTTGCCGTAGTTGCGAGTTTCAAAATCCGTGGTTCCTATCCAAATAGATAACCTCGCTATCCGATCGGATAGCCGATCAGGTAGACTCTCCCGAACAGCCTGGCCGTAAGCTTTTCAGAAATATGAACCCGCGACTAGCAGCGATCTCAGGAAAACTAAAAGGGACCATCTTCACAATCGACGTTGATGCGTTCGTGATTGGTCGTGAGACGGCTGCCAACGTCTGCATGGCTGACGCGTCCGTGTCACGCCGTCATACCAAGATCGAAAGGCAGGACAACGGCTTCGTCATCACGGATCTGGAAAGTCTCAACGGCACCTTCGTCAACGACCTGCCCGTCAAGTCTCGCATCATGCAACACGGCGACCGAATTCGCATCGGCGATTCCCAGTTCGTGTTTCTGACGGAGGAAGGCGAGTTCGCATCGCGGTCCAGTGAAGTCAACATCGACGAGGCGCAGGTAGTAAGTGGACCGACGGTACAGATTCGCATAGACGATGCGATGTATTTGATGGCCCGCGATCTCAGCGCGTTGATGAAAGTCAGCACCAGCATCAACGCGATCCGCGGCCTCGACGAGCTGTTGCAACGTTTGATCGAACTGCTTTTCGAAGTAGTGCCCGCCCAGCGAGGCGCAATCCTGTTAACGACCAACGACTCGCTCGATTCAAGTGTCGTCTTTGGTCTCGACCGGATCGAAGGAAAAGACAAGGCCGTCAACGTCAGCCGGACGATCGCAACGCAGGTGCTGCGTGATGGTGTAGCGCTCATCGCAAACGATCCGACGACGCAGCCGACACTCTCGTCCGAAAGTTTGATTCAGGCGCGGACGCATTCGGTGATGTGCGTGCCGCTGGTGATGATCGATCACAAGTTGGGCGTCGTTTATCTCGACTCGACGATTGCCGGCGATCATTTCAACCGCGATCATCTACAGCTCGTGACCGCCATCGCCGGTATCGCTGCTGTGGCGATCGAGAACGCGCGCCATTTCGAGTGGCTTCGGAATGAAAACGAACGGTTGCTGGCGGACGTCAACATCGAGCACAACATGGTCGGCGAAGGTGCAGCGATGCAACGCGTCTACCATTTCATTTCCAAAGTCGCCCCGACCGATTCGACCGTATTAATCGCCGGCGAGAGCGGAACCGGAAAAGAACTCGCCGCCCGCGCGATTCACCGAAACAGCAAGCGTTCGCAGAAGCCCTTCATGGCAGTGAACTGCGCGGCGCTGACCGAAACACTTCTCGAAAGCGAGTTGTTTGGTCACGAAAAAGGCGCGTTCACCGGAGCTTTCGCACAGAAGAAAGGCCGGCTCGAAATCGCCGACGGCGGCACGGTTTTCCTCGATGAGATCGGCGAATTGTCGCCTGGGCTTCAGGTCAAACTCTTACGCGTGTTGCAGGAAAGAGAGTTTGAGCGCGTGGGTGGGACGGTGACAATCAAAGTCGATTTGCGTGTGATCGCTGCGACGAACAAGAACCTCGAAGAGGCGATTGAAGCCGGTGAGTTTCGTCAGGATCTTTACTACCGGCTCAACGTTGTTTCCCTCGAGATGCCGGCGCTTCGTGAGCGACGCGAAGACATCATGCTGCTCGCGAGTTACTTCGTCGACAAATATGGCGCGAAGTGCAACCGGAAGCTGCTGGGCATTTCGCCCGATGCGCGCGCGCGTTTGACGGCCTACGATTGGCCCGGGAACGTGCGCGAGTTGGAGAACGCGATCGAGCGTGCGATCGTGCTCGGCACTACGGACGTGATTCTTCCGGAGGACTTACCCGAAGCGCTGCTCGAGCGTGAGACGTCAGTAGTTCATTCGACGATGGGCTATCACGAGGCAGTCACACAAACCAAGAAACAGATCATCTTGAAAGCGATCGAAGAAGCGAAAGGTAACTACACGGAGGCTGCTAAACTGCTGGGCGTTCATCCCAATTATTTGCACCGCTTGATTCGAAATCTGAACCTGCGCGCGCAGTTGAAGTCGTCAGCCAACTGAGCAGTTTTTAAAATACAAACCCCAGGAGCTATTAATGAGTCAATTTCAAACCGAAGAGGAATTCCGACAACACCTGAACACGCCCTTTCGTGTCCAGGTCAACGCGCCGAAACCGATTGACCTCACGCTCGTAGGCGTTGAGTCGCGACCCAGTGACGCAACCGAAGAGCAGGGCATGGAACGCTTCTCGGTCTTCTTTTCAGGCTCACCCGAATTCTTGTTGCCGCAGAGTCTGTACCGGTTGGTCCACCCGGAAATGGGTGAGTTTGATATTTTTCTGGTTGCCGTTGCGCAAGAGCCGACCGGATACCGCTACGAGGCGGTCTACAACTACTACAAATCCACCGCGCAACAAGCTAGTTAAGAAATTGTGCTTCAGTTACGAAGCCGCGGTCTGCGATTGACCGGGCGCCCACTCCATGTGTTTGTACGCGCCGAGGTCTTCGATAACTACAAAACCAAGCCGTTCATAAAACCGGTGGGCATCCTCGTTAAGCATGAACACCATGTGCCGCAACACCTTGTTCGACTGAGTTGCTTCGGCCATCAACTGGCGCATCAGATGCGTTCCGACTCC
The DNA here is from genome assembly GCA_963789185.1 of uncultured Acidobacteriota bacterium. Taxonomy (GTDB): domain Bacteria; phylum Acidobacteriota; class Blastocatellia; order Pyrinomonadales; family Pyrinomonadaceae; genus PSRF01. The sequence goes on along the minus strand of CAWBJU010000029.1, from coordinate 27,731 downwards.
GCGATTTTGAAAATCCGTGAGTAGTCCGATGTCCAGCATACGGATCTGCTTCTCGTCGATGCCGATCCAGATGCGTCCGGCGGGAACGCCGTCGACGAGAATCACGTCGTAACGCGCGTTTGGGAAACGTTGTCGGTATTCCTCGTCCTGCCTTTCAAACTGCCAGCGAACAAAGGCTTCCCTCTGTCCTTCTTCCCAGGCGACCTGTGCCAGTTCCTGGGCTCGAGTGCTGTCGTAAACGGCGATCAGGAATTCCCTGTCAGCGTCTGTCACCGGGCGCAGCGAGACGCTGACAGGAGATTTGCTGTTGGTTGAGTCAGTCATCAGTTCACAGTTACTTGAAGTGGTTTATTACAGCTTCGTAAAAGAGTTCGTCATCTTCCGTTTTGTGCTTGGTCAGGAACAAGTCAAACTCGCCGAGAGCTGAGTGCCTAATGGTATGGATTGAAGTGAACGGTGGCAACTCAGCCGAAGCTCTAAAGGTCAGTGTGAAACCGGTCGTTACGCGTGTTGTTAATTTGTCAGACGACTTGTGGGCTTCGACCTTCGTCAGTCTCAAATCGATCATTTCGCCGCGTGCGTTTGGGGCTTGAAAGATCCCGTTGACGTACGGTTTGAAGGTCTCGTATCTGAAGAAGAAAACCGGATCCTTCTGGGCTTCGATTGGAATTTCGGGTTGAGTATTGGGAGATACTCGACTCTGGCCCTGGACCGTCTGGCCCAAGCCGGCGCGAGAGCCTGCTAATAGCAGCGCGACTGAGATAGCGGAACACAGTCCGTCCCTCAGGAAGGCGCGACGTGAATGCGGCATTTATTTGTCTCCTGGGCGAAAGGTAAGTTCTTTTCTTGGATAGTTTATCTTCGGTTAATCGTACCCGCCAAGGAAATTTCGTAGGGTACGGTGGTTCGGAAGGAATCTGCGGAGCGAGGGCGTTGGATCGGCACCTCAAATTGTATAAATACTCAATATGGACCAGATTCCAGAAATCCCTGCCGGGGAGCACTAAAATTTTTAAAGCCGCCCGTGATGGTGATCTTCGACGGAAGTTCTCGCGTTATTAGGCGTAGAGAATCCAACGCACGGCCGTGAGTCGGATTATGAAAGGGCCTATTGGGGGTCGCGAAGTTAGTTGGTCGTTAGGGGCGGTTCAGCGGCGATTTTAACGCCACCCGTAGTTCTACGGGTTGTAAGATTTCTTGCTTGTAATTCCTGCGGACGCAAGCTAGAATCCCCCCCGCTTCAGAACTTAAAAGTTCTTCAGTCTCCACAAGCAGGAAGCTTACAAGCCATCCTCCCGCTACTTTTCCCACTTTGCTGAGAATAGTTCGGGGTCACTGTCGAGACACGACTAACTCTATTTGCCACGTACCTGAAATCTAAATCCACTTTTTGTTCTAGGAGGAGAAATGTCGGAACCTTTCCTTAGTGAAATCAAGATTGTCTCCTTTAACTTCCCCCCAAAGGGATGGGCCCTCTGTAACGGCCAATTGTTGCCAATCAATCAGAATCAGGCGTTGTTCGCGCTGCTGGGTACCACTTACGGTGGTAACGGCCAAACGAACTTCGCATTACCAAACCTTCGAGGCCGAGTGCCGATTCACATTGGTAATGGTCACACGTTGGGAGAAGCGGCAGGCTCCACAGCAGTAACGATCAACATTCAGCAGTTGCCGACGCATCCGCATGGCGTTATGACCTCTCCGACTAATGCCGATAGTCCTACTGTCACTAACAACTTCTTCGGTGGGGCGAACAACGCCTACATTGGGCCGGCAAATCTGACAACGCTGGCGCCCACCACCGTAAGCAATGTCGGTGGTAGTCAACCGCACAACAACATGATGCCGTATTTGGTGCTGAACTTCATTATCGCGCTACAAGGCATCTTCCCATCGCGGAATTAAGGAGGAGGACGAAAATGGCACCATATGTCGGTGAAATCAGAATGTTCGCAGGCAATTTTGCTCCAAACGGCTGGATGTTCTGCGAAGGGCAGACGCTACCGATTGCCGAAAACGAAGTGCTCTTCCAACTCATCGGAACAACGTATGGCGGAGATGGAGAGGAGACCTTTAATCTGCCGAACCTCGCCAGCCGGGTACCCATTCACATGGGAACAGGACCTGATGGAACAACCTACCAGATAGGTGAGATGGCGGGCACTGAACAGGAGACGCTTACCACACAGCAGATCCCAATTCACAACCATGCTTTTGTGGCAAGTTTGAACCCGGCTACCGCCAATACTCCGGTCGGAAACGTTCTTGGCGAGCAGGGTACGATCAACCTGTTCTTGGTGGATGCACCGAGTTCGGCTATGAATGCGGCGAGCGTTACGCCCGCTGGCGGAAGTCAGCCGCATGAGAATACGCAGCCGTTTCTCTGCATCAACTTCATCATCTCGTTGTTCGGAGTGTTCCCCAGCCAGACCTAAAGGAGAAGAAAATGTCTGACCAATTTGTAGCAGAAATTCGCATCTTTCCTTTTAACTTTCCCCCGACGGGCTGGGCGTTCTGCGACGGGCAGTTGATGCCGATCTCTCAGAACACAGCTCTCTTTTCGCTGCTGGGTACAACCTATGGCGGCGATGGCAAGTCGACCTTCGCTCTGCCCGATATGCAGGGTAACGCCCCAATGCAGCCCGGCCAGGGGCAGGGGCTCAGCCTGCGCGACCTCGGTGAGATGTCTGGAGTCGAGAGCATTACGCTACTCCAGAGCGAAATGCCGGTCCACACCCACAATGTAATGGGCTCAACAGAGGACGGTGAGTTCAAGACTGCGTCCGGTGGCAACCGTATCATCGGTAGGTCAATTAATGCGTTTCTGTACCAGACGAGCAATGCGGGATTGCAGCTCATGGCCCCGCAGAATCTGAGCCCTTCCGGCGGCGGGCTGCCGCACAACAATATGCAGCCGTACCTGACGCTCAATTTCTGTATTGCGCTTCAGGGGATTTTCCCGCAAAGGCCGTAGTGTTTGAGGAATAACGATGCCATTGCGCGTTTTAGAACTATCGGTAAAAAAACGGCTCGTAACGAGCCGACTTGCGCTAAAATGGCGGTCCCAGCCGACCGCCATTTCGGCGCGTCGTAACAGTCCTTAACAATCTTTTCCGGGTCCTCAAAGATCCGACTTGTTCCTTGCGATATCACGAGTTGAGTCCACTTCGCATTCGCGCATCTCGCGCGCCAATACGAAGTAGATAACTCAGCTTCAACAAACTAAGTCCGAACCCGAACCCAGGAGATTTCGATGAAACCCCAACTCTCACTCAATATTAAGAGACGCGACCTTAATGTATTCATTTCTTGTCTGCTCTCATTCTCGCTATTGATGATGCCATTCATACAAGTGGCCTCTGCTACGTCAGGACGAGCAGGAAAAGAGGCACTAGCTGCTGGCAGTAATAAGCCAGGAATTCGCGTAGAGAGGCAGGGATTTAACGCAAACCCAGCACCGATTCCTGCGCCCGCGCCTGAACCGTTAGCGGTCGCCATAACGGCGACCAAGACCGACGCACTAATTGGCGACGACGGTGATGGCAAAGCAGATCCGGCAGGTACTGAAAAGATCGAGTACACGGTGACGATCTCTAATGGCGGGAGTACCGATGCTACCGGCGTTACCTTCAACGATATTATCGACGCCCACACAACACTGGTGGGTGGCTCGGTTAACACGCAACCGATAGCCGATCCCGATACCTATGCGGCAAGCGGCAACATAGCGATCTCCATAGCCGCACCAGGCGTGCTTGGTAACGATAGAGATCCGGACACGGGGAACAATACCGGGCTAACAGTTACGAAAGTTCAAGGGGTTGGGGCCAATGTAGGTGTTGCAACCGACACGACCAGGGTAGGCAACGGCGGTGTAAAGGGCTCGGTGACACTCAACGCCAACGGCAGTTTCACTTATGAGCCGCCGCCTGGGTATGAAGGGACGGGAGTAAACGCTGACTCGTTCACGTATGAGATCAGCGATGGGACCAAAGTCGATACCGCTACCGTCACAATCGACATCACCGGCTTGGTGTGGTTCATTTGCAATAATTGCGGCGGATCGAACCGTGGAACATTCACCAATCCGTTCACCAGCATTGCTTCTTTCAATGTAGCAAATGTATCCGGCGTCGCCCCCGCTCCGAAAAACGGCGACTTCATCTCCCTTCGGACTGGAACAGGCACCTACACGGAAACCGATGGTATTAATCTTCGTTCGCAGCAAAAGCTGATCGGCAACGCAATTCAGTTCAACACGGTCTTTGCAGCCTCTAGCAACAGCATTGCCGCTTACAACACCTTCGCAGGTGCAGCGGGCGCGGCGCCCACTATCGTGACGACTGCCGGCAATGGTATTGACCTTGCTGCTGACAACATAGTTCGTGGCTTGAATGTCGGCAACACTCCGGCGTTCTTTAAGGTTAATGGCACTGCGGTTGGGTCACCAATCATCAACGCGGTCAACCTCGGCGGAACAGGTGGCGCGCTCAGTGTGTCCACCAGCGGTACGTTTGGAGCAAACGTCACATTCGGTACGTTTGAATCAACGAGCTCGGCTAGTTCCAACTTGAATCTGGTGAATGTTACCGGCACCCTCGGCATTACATCGCCCGGCACTGGTCTGTCTGGTAGCGCGGCTGCTTCAGCAGCGATTAATGTCAGCGGCGGCACCGTTGGTTTTACTTACAGCGGTAACGTGTCTAAAACCACCACCGGTGCGCTTGTAAACATTGTGAACGGGCATACCGGGACGTTGACTTTCCAAACGGGCACCGTCAGCGCGAACGCCGGCACTGGCCTTCAATTCGATAACGCGGACGGCACTTACAACTTCAACGGCACAACTACGCTCAACGGAGGCGACGCTGGTGTCGATATCACCAATGGATCCTCCGGTACTTTTAGCTTCACTAGCGGAACAGCTATTACGAGCCCGAGCGGTATCGCCTTTAACGTCGGCACCAGTCCTGGCAACCCAAGTGTCACTTACGCCGGAACGATCACGCAGAACTCAGCAAACCGTCTGGTCAACATTGACGGAACTACAGCCAACACGATCAGCTTTACTGACGCGACCACTGGCTTAGTCGCTGGTGCATCGAGCACCGGCATCAATATCAATAACGCAAATGGCAACGTCAGCTTCGCCAAGTTGACGCTAGGCACCTCCGGTGGGCGCATGACCAACCAGGCCGTCACTATTAACGGCGGCACAGGCACCTACGGACTTGGAACCGTCTCCATCTTTACAAACGGTGCGCGGGGCGTTTTTGCCCAGGACGCTAATGGCAATCTGAACATAACCACCGGCGAGGTTGACACCACTGCTGCGGCGGCGGGCGCAACTGCGGCGGCCTTCCACATTGATGGCCCTGCCGGAATCACGACACTCGGTATCTCGTTGACGAAGGTGAATGTCAACAATTCAACGTTAGGCATCTTGCTTCAAGACACTAATGGCAGCTTCACAGTTGCCGGCGCTGCCTCCGGCACCGATCGTTGCGGCGGCTCCGTGACTGTTAACGCTCTTGGCACGCCCGCTACGTTCAACGCCACTGTTCCGGCAGAGTGTACTGGCGGTCTCATACAGAACATCACGACTGCCGGTGTGCAGTTGACCAATGCTACAAACGTTTCTCTCACCCGCATGAGCTTCGTCAACGCCAACACAGCCGATGGCGGCGCGGCGGGCGGCACCTGCGACCTGAGCAACGTGTCTACGTGCAACGGCGCGATCGATCTGACAAACGTCACCGGCGTGACCCTGTCGCGGATCAACATCAGCGGCACCACCGAGGAGCAGGGAATCGTCGGCTCAAACGTGACCGGGTTTAGTCTTTCAAACTCGAATGTGCAGAACGCGGGCGATGAGGCGGCGGAAAATGGCGCTTACTTCCTGAACCTGTTTGGCACCGTGTCAGTCAGTGGCTCTCGCATTACTGGCTCGGCCTTCAACAATCTCGGTGTTCTCAATGATGGGACTGTGGCAGGCTCAACGCTGAACATGACCGTCTCAGGCAGTATGTTCACCAGCAACTCGTCCATCGGCGGTGACGGTGTTGTGATCGACACGCGTGCTAACACAACCTCCAACATTAGCGTAGGAACCAGCACGTTTACGGCCAACAAGGACGACCACTTTAATGTCGTCAGCAGCAGCAACGCGGTAACCAACGTTACGTTCAACAACAACACCATGACCGGCGGCCACGCGAGTCCGACAGGACAGGGCATCGCCCTGCGCGTTGCCGGTCCTTTTTCCGGTACGTACAGGTTTGACGTCAATACTAACTCTCTCAACGGCGCTATCCCGACGGCCATCAATACCGGCATGGGCAGCAGTACCGCCGCAGCCGTAATGCACGGCACGATTCGCAACAACATCGTCGGTACGGCCGGCGCCGCTCTTTCGGGATCCGCCCAGGGTTCTTGCATACTGGTGGAGAACAATGGCGTGGGCCAGGCAGGTCACGCAACTCCAGCCGGCACTTTCCACGCATTGGTGACGAACAATACCTTGAAGCGTTGCTTCGACAAGGGTATCGATTTGCTCGCCGTTCGCGACGGCAATAACAACTTGAACGTCACGGTGAGCAACAACAATGTAGACGAACTGGTGAACGTCAATAGTCGTTGGGCCGTGAGGCTTGAAACCGGCTCATCGCTCGGCGACGAGACCGGCAACGTATGCGCCGACATCATCAACAACACTTTGAATGCGGCGACCATAGTTGATGAAATGAGCGTGCGCGCACGCAGCAACGCAACGATGCGCTTCCCAGGCTACACCGGCGGAACGACGAGCACGGCAAATCTTGTAACTTACCTGCAAGGTCGGAACCCTGCGGGCGGTACAGCTGTAGTAAACCCCCCAACTGGTTTATCCACTTTCAACAACACGATTCCGGCAGGTAGTGCGTGTACGCAGCCCACATTGCCGACCTTGCCTTCTGCACCACTTATCTCTGACGCCGCCCCAACCTTGAAGCGGCTAGATAGTGGAAACGTAGCACCGGCAGCTCAGCGCGCTAGTGCGGAGGTCGCCCAAAATACATCAGCACCTTCAACGGAACCTTCACTGATTAGCCGGGCATTCCAGGCTGTGTCTCAGTTCGCCAGTGGCGTTATGTCGATGGTTGAACCGACCGCTCACGCAAGCGAAGCGCAACCGGTAACAGCCTCGTCCGTAGCCTTCAGCCGTAATGAGCCTGTGGCGGTAAGGACGACCAGTCAGGTTTCCAACGGTGGTGTTCAGAAGGCCAGAAATAGCCGAAAGACGGTCTCTAATCACGCTCGAAGCAGCCGTGCGTTGGATCCGATGGTTTCGGGTGAAACCGTGACCGTTAACATTGGCACGCTCCGCGCTGGCGACAGCGTTACGGTCACATTCCAGGTGACGGTAAACAATCCGCCGAATCTAACCCTGCTTAACCCGCCGCGAGTCAGAAACCAGGGCACAGTATCGGGTACGAACTTCAGCGATGTCCTCACGGACGACACAGCGGTTGGCGGCGTCGCCGATCCGACCGACACGCCCGTCGATCTGTTCAATTCGGTAACTACCCTCGTCTCGGATCTGAATCCGGCGAACCAAGGCGATACCATTAACTTCACGGCTACGGTCGTGATCGATCCGGCGCAAACGCCAACGCCGCCATCGCCTGTCACGCCGACCGGAACGGTTACGTTCAAGTCAGACGGCGTTGACATTGCAGGCTGCGTGAACGTTGCATTGAACGGCTCGGCGCAGGCAGTGTGCACGACAAACGCATTGACGCCGCCGTCGCACAACATCACCGCCGTATACAACGGCGATGGTAACTACGATCCTTCAACCAGCAACACGGTGGCCCAGGTCATCATTGCCTGTCTCACCAATCCAGTGGTTACGAGCACGGCAGACGACGGTAGCGCTGGCACGTTGCGCCACACCATCGCGAACGTTTGCAACAACAACACAATCACGTTCAATCTCGCCGGAGCAGGCCCGCATACGATTACGCTCACAACGGGCGAAATCCCAGTGGCCAAGAACGTAACCATCAAGAACACGAGTGGTGAGAGCATTACGGTAAGCGGTAACAACGCAAGCCGCGTGTTCAATATCAACCCTGGCAAGACGGTTGCGATAGTCGGGCTCACCATCAGCGGCGGCCAGAGTGCTACCAGCGGTGGCGGTGTCCTGAACGACGGTACGCTGTCGATCGTCAACTCGACGCTGTCCGGCAATAACACCAGCATTGACGGTGGCGCCATCAGCAACTCCGCTACCGGCATTTTGACGCTCATCAACACGACGATCAGCGGCAACAACGCGACTGGTAACGGTGGCGGTGTCGCTAACCTGGGCGGAACAGTTACGAGCATCAACAGCACCATCACCAACAACCGTGCGGATAGTGATAACAATTCGACCGGCACTGGCGGTGGTATCCACCACGGCAGTGGCACGACAACGCTGCACAACACGATCGTCGCCGGGAACTTCAACGAAAACGGCACGACCGACGCTGCCGATGACATCAGCGGCACTGTTAACGCAGCCAGCTCGTTCAACTTGATCGGAACTGGCGGCGCTGGAGGTTTGACCAACGGCGTCAACAACAACCTCGTCGGCGTCGCTGATGCCGGTCTTGGATCACTCGCCGACAACGGCGGCATCACGTTCACACACGCGTTGTTGTCGACGAGCGCAGCCGTCGAAACAGGTGGCAACGCCAACTTACCGGCGGACACCTTCGACCTCGACGGTGACCTGAACGTGGCTGAAACCCTGCCCGTCGATCAACGTGGCATCGGATTCCCGCGTAATGCCGATTCGCAGGATGCCAACACTACGCAAACGGTGGACATCGGTGCGTTCGAGTTGCATCCGTCGATTGAGGACATTGCGAACCAGTCAACGAATGAAAACACAGTTTTGAACGTGCCCTTCAACATCGGCGACGACACCGGTTTACTCATCGCCACGGTAACGGCAACATCGTCCAATACGACGCTAGTGCCGAATGCCAACTTGCTGGTCAGCGGATCCAGCGGCTCGCGTACTCTGCAAATCACGCCGGCTGCAAACCAGAGCGGCTTAACTACGATCACAGTGACGGTGACGGCGACCAATGGCCGCACGGCAACCGATACCTTCGATCTGACAGTGAACGCGGTTAACGATCCTCCGGCAGGAACCGACAACACGGTGAGTACGAATGAGGACACCGCTTACACATTTACAGCGACCGACTTTGGATTCACTGATCCAAATGACACACCACCCAACACGTTCCTGGCGGTGAGGGTCACTACCCTTCCAGCCCTCGGAACCTTGACGAATAACAACGTTCCGGTCAGCGCGGGTGACTTCGTCTCAGTCGCCGATATCAACGCTGGTCTGTTCAAGTTCACACCGGCTGCGGGTGGCTCTGGCTCTCCGTACACGTCCTTCACCTTCCAGGTGCAGGATGCCGGCGGCGGCACGGATCTCGATCCGACGCCGAACACCATGACCATTAACGTTATCGGAATCAACAGCGCGCCGGTTAACACGGTGCCGGGCCCGCAAAGCACTGACGAAAACGTTGCGTTGGTCTTCTCCAGCGGAAACGGCAACCAGATTTCCGTTGCCGATTCTGATGCTGGTGCAAACCCGATCAAGATCACCTTGACGGCAACGAACGGAACGATAACGCTCAGTACAACGGCCGGACTATTGTTCTCAGTTGGCGACGGCACAGCCGACGCCACGATGACATTCACTGGCACGTTGTCGGCTGTGAATACCGCGTTGAATGGCATGTCGTTCACACCAACCGCAAGCTTCAGCGGTGCGGCTTCACTCCAGATCGTTTCAGACGATCAGGGCAACACGGGTACTGGCGGTCCATTGACTGATACTGACTCCGTCAGCATCACCGTCAATGCCGCTAACGATCCTCCGGCAGGAACCGACAATACGGTGAGTACGGATGAGGACACTGCTTACACGTTTACAGCGGCTGACTTTGGGTTCACCGATCCAAATGACACTCCGCCGAATACGCTGCTGGCGGTGAAGATCACCACGCTGCCCGGACTCGGAACGCTGACGAACAACAACGTCGCGGTCGTCGCTGGAGCCTCCATCTCAGTCGCCGACATCAACGGCGGTCTGTTGAAGTTCACACCGGCTGCCGATGGCAACGGTACTCCATACACGACCTTCACCTTCCAGGTGCAGGACAACGGTGGTGGTGCGGATCTCGATCCGACGCCGAACACCATGACCATCAACGTGACCGCGGTCAACGATGCGCCGGTAAATACCGTACCGGCTACGCAGTCCACGACCGAAGACACGCCGAAGGTGTTCTCGAGCGGCAACCTCAACCAGATTTCGGTTGCTGATGTCGATGCAGGTTCGGCCGACATTGAGGTAAAGCTGACTGCAACCAACGGCACGATCACACTGGCTACGATAGCGGGACTGAACTTCGGCGCTGGAGACGGCACTGATGACATCACGATGACGTTCCAAGGCACGCTGACGGAAGTTAATACCGCGATGAACGGCATGTCGTTCAATCCAACGCCGGACTTCACCGGTGCAGCTTCACTCCAGATCATCTCGAACGATCTGGGGAATACTGGATTGGGTGGCCCGCTGACGGATACGGACACTGTCAATATCACGGTTAACGAGCAGAACGATGCTCCGATTGTGACCACCACGGCGGGCAATCTCAGTTACAACGAGAATGCCGGACCGGTGGCCATTGACCCGGGTCTGACGGTCGCCGACAACGACAGCCCGAACCTGATAGGCGCCACGGTAAGCATCACGTCCGGCTTCGACGCTGCTCAGGATACGCTGGCGGTCGCGAACCAGAACGGCATCACTGGCAATTACAACAATGCCACCGGCGTGCTAACGCTCTCCGGTTCTAGCTCAGTTGCTAATTACCAGACCGCGTTGCGTTCAGTGACCTATCAGAACGGCAGCGACAACCCGACTGCGTCACGCACAATTACCTTCATCGTCGATGACGGTAGCAGCACAAGTGCGCCGGCCACGCGCGGCATTGCGATAACCGCCGTGAACGACGCGCCGGTCAACACCGTGCCTGGTCCGCAGGGTACTAACCAGAACACGCCATTGACGTTCTCGAGCGGCAACGGTAACCAGATTTCGGTTGCCGATGCCGATGCGGGTTCGGCCGACATTCGCGTAACTCTGACTGTCACCAACGGCACGCTCACGCTCGCTACTACTACGGGTCTGAGCTTCGGCGCTGGAGATGGCACGGCTGACGCGACGATGACGTTTGACGGTACGCTGACCGAAGTTAATGCCGCGATGAACGGCATGACCTTCACTCCAACTGCGGGCTTCAGCGGCGCAGCCATCTTGACGATCACTTCCAACGACCTCGGCAACAGCGGTACGGGTGGTCCACTATCCGACACCGACGTTGTGGACATTCAGGTCGCGACGAACGTGAGCATTCAGAATGCGCAGGTTGCTGAGCCCAAGCAAGGATCAGTCAACATGATCTTCACGGTCACGTTGAGTGCGCCAGCGCCCGCTGGTGGAGCATCAGTTAACTTCACCACCGTGCAGCTAGCACCAGCCCTTAACCACGCGACAGCCGGTGACGACTACACGACCACGTCAGGCACTGTCAGCTTCGCAGCAGGCGAACAGTTCAAGACGATCGCGGTTCCGGTTTTGTCAGACAACAAGAAGAATGAGGCTAACGAGTCGTTCGAGGTTCATCTATCGAGCCCAGTGAACGCCACCATCGCCGATGGCATAGCCACTGGCACGATCATTGAAAACGAACAAGCAGGCGCGGTCCTAATCAGTGAACTGCGAACTAGTGGACCTGCGGATGCCGGAAACGACTTCGTCGAGATCTACAACAACTCGGATTCGGCGATCACTGTCAATGGCACGGGCGGCGGCTTCGGTCTGTTCAAGATGGGCGCCACGTGCAGTGACACGCCGGTTCTGCTGGGTGTCATTCCGAACGGAACCGTCATTCCAGGCCGCGGGCACTATCTGTTCACTGGTTCCGCCTACAGTCTCGCCGACTACGGTGGTACAGGAGCAGCGGCTGGCGATGTAACGATGTCGTCAGACATCGAGAACGACCGTAACGTAGCCATCTTCGCTACGGCGACCGTCGGCTCTATCTCGTCGGCTAACCGTCTGGATGCGGTCGGCTTCGGTCCCAACGTGGGCGGCACTTGCGATCTGTTCCGCGAGGGCAATACGTTGACACCGACCGTCGGCAGCGTACTTGAATACACTTACTTCCGTGACGAGTGTGGCAAGAAGGGTAATCCGTCGACGTTTGGTCCATGTCCGACCGGTGGTCTGACGAAGGATTCGAACGTTAACGCGGACGACTTCATCTTCGCTGACACGACGGCGGCCAATACACCTGCGGGTCGGCGGCTCGGAGCCCCAGGTCCGCAGAATCTGGGTAGTCCGCACTTCACCATCAACGTTCTCGCGCTACTGCTCGATGCGTCGAAGAGCGCTTCGGGTAGTCCGAACCGCGTCCGCGATACTTCGGCGATGGGACCGAACGCGGCCGAAGGTACGTTGTCGATTAGGCGGCGCTTCCAGAACAACACCGGCGCGCCTGTTACCAAGTTGCGCATCCGGGTGGTAGATATCAGTACCGCCTTTGTGACGGGAGGCACTGCCGATCTGCGGCTACTGTTTTCAGGCAACGTGACGGTGAGTGTGAACGATTCGGCCACATGTACGGCGGCGGGCTTCCCGTCAACGCCTTGCAACATTGTCGTGGGGGGAACGACGCTGGAGACACCGCCAGCCCAGCCTTCGGGTGGAGGGTTCAACAGCAGTGCGACGACCGGTACGATAACGTTGGCAACGCCGTTGGCTCCTGGAGCGAGCATCAACCTGCAATTGCTTTTGGGCGTCCAGAACTCTGGTTCGTTCAAGTTCTTCTTCAACATCGAAGCGCTGCCGTAGTTTTCCGACAGCCCTTCCTAGACCAAACGAGGTCACCGGAGTTTTACTCTGGTGACCTCGTTAGCTTTTTTAACCACAAAAAGCACAAAAAGGCACAAGAGGCACAAGAAGTTTTTGGGGAGGGAGATCTACAAACTCTCTTGTTCAAAACTCTTCTTGTTCTTGTGCCTTTTGTGCTTCTTGTGCCTCTTTGTGGCTAAGTGTCTCGCGCTTGCGCGCCGACCCACTCTTCGCCGTCTTCGTAGACTTCCTTCTTCCAAATCGGCACGGTGCGCTTCAACTCTTTGATGATCCACTCACACGCCTCAAACGCCGCTTTACGATGAGGTGCGCTCACCGCGATCACGACGCTCGTTTCACCGATCTCCAAACGACCGGTGCGATGCACGATGCCCACATGCGCTATCTCAAAACGCTTGTGCGCTTCCCGGCCCAAACGCTTCATCTCCGTGACGGCCATCGAATCATAAGCTTCGTAAACCAGGTACAGCGTCTTTCGTCCGGAGGTCCATTCGCGTGCATAACCATCCAACGTGACCGTCGCACCACATTCGCGCGGAACGACACGCCGCGCTACCTCGCCAACATCGATGGTCTCCGTAGTCAACTCAAAGAAATCGAGTGGGCAAACGTAGTCGCAAACCGTCGACTCTGCATTTGCCCCCCCACTGACAGGGGGAAACACAGCCAACTCGTCATTCTCTTTTAATTGAGTGTCTGGGGTGGCGTATTCCTGGTTTACCGCGAAGAGTAACGAACGTCCAAAACGCTCAAGCTGAGCGAACCTGTCGACGAGATGACGAAACGCGCTGGCGACCGTTGCCGGTGCGTCGATCGAAATGTCGAGCGGATTTGCATCCACAACGTCACGAGCGGCGCCGAAGAACAGAACCCTGATGCTGACGCGCTCATTCATCGATCTCGATCTTTCTTCCGCCATGCCCGTTGCGCTTTGCGAGCTCGTGCATGCGCGCTCTTTCTTCGTAACTCTTCACAGCCACCGACAACATGCCGCGCAGTCGTTCGAGCCGCATGGACGTCGAGGTCAGCTCCAGCATTTCCTGTTTGACTTCGGCGTCGATCTCCATTGCCGCCGCCACCAAAAACGACAAGCGCTGCGGTTCAGTATCGGAGATGTCCGGCAGGTTGCTGCGTTCGTCGTTGAGCGTGCGGACAGCCTGGGCGATCCGCGTAAACGTTTCGGCGACTTCACGCGCCGGGTTGGCCAGCGACGATTCGTCCTCTTCGTCGTCTTCGAAGTAAGTGACGCGAGCGACGAGATACTGATCCCCGCGTTCGACATACTGCTCGATGCGATAACGAATCACACCGAGGGTAAGAATGTTGGAACGGCCATCGGGGAATGTTTGCGTTTCAGTCACCTCGGCAACGCAGCCGACGTGACCGGCCGGGGGCACTTCGAGTTCGGTATTGCTGGGATCGAAATAAGCAACGCAGAACAGATTGTTTCCTGCTCGGATGTCCGTGAGCATTTGGCGGTAGCGCGGCTCGAAGATGTGCAGCGGGAGAGGCACACCGGGAAACAAGACCACCGGCAACGGAAACACGGGGAGATGGGTGACGCCAAGAACCTTGTCGCTAGCTTCGCTCACGCGCCGGATTGTACCTCAGTGGAACACAGATAAAGAAAAAAGCCCCGGCGATCGTAGTGGGATACGACCTCCGGGGCTCGTCGAGCACACCTTTCAATGAAGTGGGACTTCATCTCTGGTGTTTTACGGACGCTAGGGTGGGAGGCGTCCGGGTCTCAAAGAATTTGCGCGAACATTTCAAGTCGATGCACAGGCATCAATTTGCAAATACTCGCGAGCATGTCCTCGATCGCAAATGGTTTGGCGAAGAAACCGTCGGCGCCGGCGTCGATGCAGGACTTCTGTACTTCGGCGGTGCTGTTTGAACTCATTATCAGCACTTTGGAATGCGACAGGTGGTCCTTGAGGAATTCGAGCAGGCGCATGCCGGCGGAAATGTCTTTCTCGGGCGGCATTTGCAGATCGAGTATGGAGATGTCCGGTTTGTAAAAGGCGGCGCGTCGCATGGCGGTGGGCAAGTCGTTGGCGGTGACGACGTCGTACTCTTCACACAACGTCCAATAAAGTTGTTGAGTGATTGTTGAATCGTCGTCGACAATTAGAATGCGGCGCTTCATTACTGGGCATCTCCTACTTTCACGGCGGAACGTTGTGCAAGACGTGTACCGAAAATCCGTAAAAGGTTGGATGCCAGTAACTAAAGAGGTTGGGGGATTTGCAAGGCTTGTTACTGTCGCCTGCTGCACACACACGGGCGACGTGCGTGTCCACATTAGGTCACTGTATAGAGCTCACTGTGGTGGACGAATTGGCTTGTCTGGTTTGGGCTTCGGTGTTGGTTCGGGTTCGGCGGGTGCGTCTTCGTCGACCTCTTCAATAATTTTTAACTCGGCGCCGTACTTCTGATAATTGCGGAAGCGAATGTCGTTGCGGTCCTGAACTACCGACTGCGCCTGGCGACTGGTGATCAGCACCACCGAATGCGTCGGCAGCAGATATTTTCGTTCATTGATCGCGACCCAGTCGTAATCGATCAACGTGGTAGCACCGACGATCGGAAAATCCCCAGGGATCTCCGTGGCAATCTGCTCGAACCGCAGCACGCGGTCCAACTCGCGATCGATCCAGACGCGGCCGCGCGACCCGACAACCGCCCGCGCTCCGGCACTGATCAACTGAAGCGTTGAATTCTCCTGCTTAACGACATACTCGTAAATGATAGTGCGTCGATTCTGGATCGTATCCGTGTCGACGATCTTGAACTCCGCCTGCGACTCAGGTTTGAAAAGATTTGCGACCGACGTGACGTACTCAACGCCCGTGGACGTCGCACCCGGCGCATACTTCGAATAGTCGTTACTGTTTCGCACTTCCTCCGGCACCGGCATTCCGTTCAACGTCAGCAGCCTGTACTCCTCGCCGGCATTCGCGCGATACCCGACGGCGAGCGTGATGTTGTCATGCTGTTTCCAGGTGCCGGTGTTACCGAATGCGTAGGACCGCTTGATGATCTGCCGGACGAGAAAGTCAGGCATCGCCTTCGCGGCGGCAAGCGTTACATTTCGCGTGCGGTCAAGCAGTTCGCGCCCTTCAGTTTCAGACGGCAGCGCCGAGGCCGTTGGATTCACCCGACGGCGTTCCGCTTCTTCCAGCGTGCGGCGCAACATCGAATCGTTGCCGCTTTTCGTCGCGACAAGCGAACGCATGCCATCGGTAAGCGCGAAACCGATTCCGCGGCGTCGAATCTCTTCGATGAGTTCGTCGCGCATTTGCGGACTGCGCGGCAAACCGTAAAGCAGATTGACGAACTCTTTGTCCGTCAGTGGTTTCTCAGTTTGAGCTGATAACGGCGCGGCCGGAAGGATCAAAAACGCTGACACCACGAGCGCGAACAAAAACTTATTAATGCGGTACATCCGGAGGAACCTTCTTTCGCCCCTATTTACGTTAATTCGTGTTATCCGTGTCAACCACAGAGGCGGGTTATCGCCAGTTTTAAGACTTCAGCGCACTTCTCCAACTGATCAATCGGAACGAATTCGCCAGTGCGATGAGCCTCGCGAATATCGCCCGGTCCAATCACGACCGATTCGCTGCCCAGCGACATCATTTGCGCGGCTTCCGTGCCGAAAGCGACCGTTCCGGATTCGATCCCGGTGGCCTCTTCCAGCAGCGAGATCAACGGCGAATCGGAAGCAGTTTCAAATCCGAAATCAGCGCGCGTCGGTTGGACTTCGCACTCGAAATCGGGATCGTTGCGCTGTTCGTCTGCTATTGCTGCTTTCACTAGATTCAGCACATGCGAGGAAGGTTGCGTTGGGATTGGACGCCATTCGAGGGTGAAGCGACATTCACCGGCCAGGATGTTCTTGGCGGAGCCACCGCGAATCAGGCCGATATTCAGGGTTGTGAATGGAGGATCGAAAGCGGGTTGAACGAGTTGTTTCAACTCAGCGGCGATTAGCTCGAGGCGAGTGACTAGCCGCGCGGCGCGATAGATAGCCGACGCGCCGAGGGCCGGATACGCGCTGTGCGCCTCGCGTCCTTTCACGACGACTTCAGCGAGTGAATAGCCTTTTCCGGCGCGAATTGGTTTGAGCGAAGTTGGTTCGCCGACGATGCTGTAACGCGGATTCAGTCCTTTTTGCTGGGCGAGTTGTTTGGCGCCGATTAATCCGATCTCCTCGTCTGCTGTGAAAACCAGCGCGAGGGGTTTTTGGAGTTGCGAAAGATCAATTGATTCGACCGCCGTCAGCGCGGCGGCGATGAAGCCTTTCGTGTCGCACGACCCGCGGCCGTAGAGTTTGCCGTCGCGTTCGGTGAGGTTTGTGGCTTCCGTCCAGTTTGGATCGTAGGGAACGGTGTCCGTGTGTCCAACTAAAGCTACTTCGACAGCCGGGATCCCGGAAAATTCCGCGCCCGCGAGGGCGATTAGATTGATCTTCTCCACGCCGTGCTCGTCGTCGTAAGGGAAGCGTTTCGTGACGAAACCACTTGCCGCGCAACGTCGCTCCAGGTACTCGACGATCTCCGCGTTCGATCGTAAAGATACTGAATCGATGCGGACCAGTTCTGCCAATGTCTGTTTAATCATGTGTGAGCTTGAGCTGTTTCCCGTTGACTACTACGTCGCGAATTGCCGTTCGCGAAAGTGAAAAGACGATGTTAGCCAAAAGATCGTCGGGTAATGCACCCGCAATTGAAATATCGTTCAGATCAACGGTGAAGAAGTCCGCAGGTGCGCCTGGTTCCAGTTTTCCGCCGTTGAAGCCGATGGCTTTCGCTCCGTTTACCGTTGCGCATTCGAATAACCGTGCTGCCAGTGCCGAGGCGCCGTTTTCGTTTTCCGGAGCTAACACGTTGCGCTCCATCTTTTGCAGGCGCAGGTGATACTCCAGCTCGCGCGCGTCCTCGAGTAAATCGATCTGTATCTGGCTGTCGGTGCCCAACGAGATTGGCACATTCGATTTGAAATACAGATCCGCCGGGACGACGCCGTCGCCAAGATTTCGTTCCGTCGTCGGGCACGCGCAAACACCCGCGCCGGATCGGGCAAGCGCCGTGACAGCTTTTGGCGTGACGTGAATCGCATGGACCGCGGTGAACCTATCGCTTAGCAAGCCTTCCGTGTCGAGCAGCGCCACCGGGGAGCGGCCATATTCCTCGATGCAGGCGGCAACTTCCGCGGGTTGTTCTGCAACGTGCATGTGGATTGGAAGCTGTCGTTCGTTTGCGAAGGCGATGATGCGTTTCAGGTAATCGAGCGGGACAGCGCGAACGCTGTGCGGTGCTACCCCGGCCCAAACCATGCCGTCTTTCGGGTCGATCGAATTGAGCAGCAGGCCCAAATGCGCGAGATAAATGTCGGGTGAATCTTCAATGAAGCGAACCTGCCGTGGGTTCGGCTCGACGTTGAACCCGGAGCGAGCGTACGCGACGCGCAAGAGGGCGATACGGATGCCGACGTCGTTGGCAGCCCTGATCACTTCGTGCGCGAGCAGGTTTCGATCGCTGTAGGGAGAACCGTCAGGTGAATAGTGCAGGTAGTGAAACTCGCCGACCGCCGTAATCCCCATCTGCGCCATCTCGAGAAACGCCATGCGCGAGACGTTGTAAATCTGTTCCGGAGACAGTTGAGTTGCGGCGGCGTACATCTGCTCGCGCCACGTCCAAAAGCTGTCGGTCGCATTTTGCGAACGGTACTCAGTTCTTCCCCGAATGATGCGTTGAAAAGCATGCGAATGTGCGTTCACCAAACCCGGCAGCATCGCACGGCCGGCAAGGCGCGTCGCGTTGGGAACGTTTTCCGCCAGCTCGACAATCCGCCCATCATTATCTGCCACAAGCGCGAGGCCGGAGCGAAATTGCCTATTCGTGTAGATGTAATCTGGTAACCACGCCTGGGTCATCTATTTCACCGCCAATACTTCGCGCGCCGCCGTGCGATCGCCCGTGCAACTGATCCTGCGTGGACCAGGAAGATAACTCAACTTAAAACCCAGTCGTTCATACAACTCGACGATCCGCGGCGTCGCCTGATTTGAAATGACGACTGGTCCATCGTGCTGCGCGAGAAATTCCGCCGCCCGTTGCTGATCTTCCCACGAAAATCCACCGGAACTGTAAGTCGTGAATTCAACGTCGTAAGGCGGATCGGCATAGACGAAGTCGCCTTTCTCCAGCGGCACGTTTTCGACGTCTACATTCGTGAACGTCCAGTCGCGCAGCACGGTGGGGAAATGCGAAAAGTCCGCGTCGTAGTTGACTGTCGTGTACGTTCCGAAAGGCACGTTGAATTCGCCACTTTTATTGAAGCGACAAAGACCGTTGAAGCACGTGCGGTTCAGGTAATAAAACAACTCGGCAGCCTCTTCGCTCTGCGCGCCGCCGTTCTTGATGAGTTCGTTGAAGCGCGCGCGGTGCCTGTAGAAGAGTGGTTCGTCGTAACGCATCTCGATACGCAACGCCAGGCCGTTTTGAAGATGACGATAGAAGTTTATGAGATGTGGATTGACGTCGTTTAGCAGAGCACGCTTTGGTTGCAGGCCAAGTGCGACTGCGAGACCGCCGCAAAACGGCTCGACATATCGACGCCGCGCGTGCCGTTCCCATATCGCCGCGAGCTGTGAAATTAACCAACGTTTCCCGCCGGCCCACTTCAAAGGTGGCTTAATCATTTTCGATTAAGAAAATACCACAGATAAGATTTCGAGAGTCGGAAAGGTCGAAACGCGTAATACAGGGGATGAAGCTTTGACGGAAGCGCGAGCGCTTCCCAGTCTGGGAAGGTAGGGACGATCAAGGCGCGCAACGCGGAGATGAGTGCGTCGCGCTTGCGGTCCATGATTTTGAAGTTGAAGACGTTCGTTTGCGTTGATTCAATGTTGTGCGATCGCGTGAAGATCTGCTCTTTGATCTGTGTTGCCATGCGTTTCATGACGCCTTCGGGATCCACTGACTTTAGGATCCGCGTTTCAATTTTGACGTCAGAGAATTCCCCGACGAGGCACAAGCCAAGCGCCAACATCCGGGTCGCATGAGCATCTTCCGCACGCTGCAACACGACGTTCCAATCGATGTTCGATGCGCGAACCAACTCGGCCAGCGAAACGATCCATTCCAAACGATGCCACAAATGTTTCGTCCCGTGCATCGACAGGTACAGCACCATGTTTTCATCGCAGAACGTCTCGATCGGCGTCCCGGCCAACGACACGGATCGCAGGCGAGACATCACTTCATCCGCCTCGAGTCCGAAGACAAAACTCCGCGGCGCAAGCCCCCAATGCAGATCGACAATCGTGAACCACTCGTCGCGCATGAACGGTATTTCACAGTGAAAAGCGAGGTGGGAAGCGAGTTGCGGTTCGGTCAGTCGCGGCGTCATTTCGTATCCCAGCGATTCCAGCAACGACCGCGCCTCCGCGAAGTTTGCTCGATCGATCAACATGTCGATGTCGCCGGCCTGTCGCAACGACACCTCGCCATACGCCATCTGCGCGAGCACTGAGCCTTTAAAGATCGCGGCACGTATTCCGCGTTCCTTAAGAACGCTGTACGTTTTCAATTGCTTTCCGATCAAATGAAGCACGCTTTGCGAGTTTGCCACCGACTCGCGCTTCAGTTGCGCCAAAACATGGCCGGGGACAAGATCTGCCACAGTCCCAGCGTTCACCTTGACCAGGTGTTTTTGCAGAAGTGGCACCAGACCATGACTGAACGCCGTCGCGATCAAGTATTGCCAATCGAGTGGCTCCCGCACTAACTCTCGCACTTCGCTGGCGTGACGCGGGTCAATCTCACGACGCGCGACAGCTAGAAGCAACTTGTTTTCCGGACGTTGGTCAGCCACTCTCAATTACCCAAATTCGCAAGAAACAGCAGTCACCTCATTTAGCGCATCTTGCCAATCTGCATATCTGCTCGGAAACCGCTCGGCGAGTTGCGCGGCAATTTCTGCCAGCGAGTTTTCGCCAGTCATCAATTCCATAATGAAACTTCGGGCCTCGCCGCGTTGATCGAGCGCCGGTTTGTAGCCTGCACCTTGTTTGCGCATTTGCTCGGGCGACAAGGGCACACCGAAAAACGTCGACTGCTTGAAACTCGCTTTCGGCGTAACGGAGTCGCCAGCCGCAAAGACACTAGTGTCCCAGCGCCACACGTAATCGTCGCGAATGAAATCGGCTCGCAGTGTTACCTGTATTCGATCACCTTCAACTACTTCGACGGGGTCGGAAAAGGGGAATAGTCCATTACCGTAAATCAACTCCGGACCATCGGGATGGTTCGAAAATCCGATCTCGTCGATCAGTTCCGAGTCGAACCAGACAGCCAGGCCATGTGCGGTGCCTGACCTCTTGATCTGCCATTTGATCTCAGCGCGAATGTTTGGGCTTTGGATTTCGTAATAATCCAAAGTGGTCCAGCGAGAGGGCTGGACCAGAAGTTCGTCGGGCTTAATGCGTGTTTTGCGCCAGGTGTTCGTTACAACTCGCCTCGCGGCGCTGAGATCCAAACCATTCGACTGCCATGGTTCGACGATTTCCTGATAGCGATCGGGTGCGTCAATAACCCCGGCCCACAGAACGTCGCGGTGTGGGATGAGAATGCCGCCCGGAGCGAGAAACCTCGTCCGCGCATCGACGATAGATGGAATGTGCTGCTGATACCACGGCAGCACGCCACGCAAGTCAGAGATTATGACGTCCGCTTGTTCCGGCAACGTGATGTCGGTTGAAAGGTTCTGGAAAAACTCGATCCGATCGTCGAAGCCATTTGCGACAGCGGCCTCACGCGCAAGCTGGATCACGTTATCTGGCTCTACGGCAAACACGCGTCGCGCCCCCAATTTGCACGCGAGCATGGCAAACACACCTGGTCCAGATCCGAGGTCGAGAACTACGGATCCCGGCCGAACTGCCCGTTGTAACGCAGCAGAATAAGCCTCCATCCGTGGCGTATCGGCGAGCATCTGGCCATAGAAATGAACGCTATACATGGACTGCGTGTGATGAATGTTCCTGCTCGGAAAATCGGGGCTTTAATGAGGCAAAGTCATCCAGAATACATTCGCAGAGTTGCTGAAGCCGCCGCGGATCGGCATGCGGAATAACTCGTCTTACCGGAACGTTATTCAGGACGCGCGTAAATAAATCAAATTGCCGCGCCTGCATACGCTTGTCGATGAGATAGTTCGTGTAAGTATTGGCGATTAACGATAGCAACGTTTCCGTGCGATCGAGCGGCTGCACGAACGGCGCGTCTGGTTCATCACGACGTTCGCCGAATATATAGATGGCTGAAAGCGGCGCGGGCTTCGTTGGAAAACGCTCAGTCAAATCCAGGTAGCGTTTGTCCCAATTAGGTGTGAGCAATGGCAGGTGGGAATCACTTCCGTAAAGAGTTTTGACTGAAGCGGGCCACAAGCGAATGCACGGATACGCCGGTCGCACCAAAAAGTGATCCCTGCGATCATCTAACGTAACTACGTCGTCGGCCAGCACCTCGAAGCCCTTTGTAGAAAACGCTGCGGCCGTCGTCGACTTTCCCGATCCTGCCGGTCCAACGAGTGCAATTGCTTCGGAACCCTCAGAACTGATGCCCACCGCGCTCGCATGTAAACAGATAATCCCGCGGAGCAACATGACAAACCCCATAACTGGTCCGAGCAAGTAGGTTGCAGTGTTTCGATGGTCAAAGGCGGAGACCAACTCGCCCAGATCTCAGCGCCTGAATGGTCAACCACAAACTCGGTATCGTCAGCGTAGCGAAAGTGGTGATATTTTCCGTCGAGAAACTAAACACACGCAACACGGGTTTGCCAGAGTTGTCTGTGTATTCAGCGGTGTAGGAGAGCTGAGACTGCTGCGAGTCGAGTTCCTGGACCCAGTCAGGGAGAGATCCAAAAGAGACGTGGACGTCTATCGAATCGATTGCCGAAACGGTACGCCCGGAATCGTTCGGTTAGCGCTGATTCCGAGGCCATAGATCGAGCATCGATAAGACATGAATGACGATCAGCCCGTTTTTGGTCCGGCGGCCGCGCCACCACCACCGTCCTCGGCTCCTTTGGGACCAGTGTTTCGCGTGATCTCGCGAAGGTTACCGTAAACGAGCAGTTCGGGTTTGTGATAGGGCTTCTTGGTTTCTGCTTTTTCTTCTGGGCTCTCGGTGTTTGGT
This sequence comes from uncultured Acidobacteriota bacterium, assembly GCA_963789185.1. Lineage (GTDB taxonomy): Bacteria > Acidobacteriota > Blastocatellia > Pyrinomonadales > Pyrinomonadaceae > PSRF01. Next base: position 4,520 of record CAWBJU010000029.1, on the reverse strand, counting down.
CTGGGTTCCATTAATCGTCTCCGTCATGCAGTTTGGGCGAGTACCTCGCGCACGGTTCGATCGATCGGTTGGGAGTGTGTAAGCCAATGGTTCAAAGCGAAGATCCGTAAATCGGCCCAATGGCCAGCGGCAGTGTGTTCATCGGCAAGTGCTCTACGCCGATTCAAATCGATAAAACGCGCGAGCTGTGGATTAACTTCAAAACGGTCGAGACATCTTACACCAGCGGAACGTGCTAAATGAAGAGTTGGATAGCTCGCCAGTGGAGTTTTAGGTCGATTTAGTATCGCCCCTGGTAGTCGCTTGTTCATCGCGCAACGCAAAATGTGCTTATTGACGCACCACGGAATGGCCGGCAGCGAGACCACATAGCGAAGCAATCTCACGTCGATGAACGGATGCCGCATCACCAGCGGCAAACGTGTCGAACCGGGATCGTAACCTTCGAATAAAGGCGCCCATACTTTTGAGTCCAGCGCGCGAAGCGCCCCGGGATATGTTTGATTGTGTAAAGGAGTTTCAGAATTCCACTCGCGCCACCGCTCGCGCAGATCGACTCTCGCGGCGAAAGCGTTGTCGATCCAATCTGGAACTGTTGCGGGGGCTTCTTTGCGAAAGATACGTTTCAGGTTGCTGCGGAAACCTATTGGCGGAATACTACGGTACGTCTGCGCATACCACATCATTGAGGTGGCAAGTTCTTTGATTTTTAGCCTCTTCACGCAGTCGTGGAAATAGACGCTCGGACGCTCTGTCATGAAAGCGTCGCCGTCATAGCCGGTGAGAGCCACGCGGCCATGGTTCGCAAGCTGTCGCAAAAGGCTATTGAACTGGCCCGCGAGAGGAGAAAGGAGAAAAGGTTCGGGTTGTTTGAGATCGATTGCTGCGTCGCTTTCAAACAGCGAATAACGATCGCCCGCGAGCTGGGTAAGCGGAATGCCGAGAGCGTTCGCCGCCAGTTCGGAATAATGGCGTTCTTCATCGGGGAATAGGCTGTCGTAAACGTTTGTGCAGGCACGGATCGCTGAATCGCGATCGTCGCGCAGGAGATCCTGCGCAATGGCAGCAAGCGTGGTCGAGTCAAGGCCGCCGCTCATGGAAATGCCGACGCGGCTGGTGCGCAGCCGATCCTTCGTGGCGTTTGTTAACAGGTGCTGAAATCGCTCGACGCAGTTCTTATCAGAGCCGTTTTCGCTGTCTGCGGTGAGTTGCCAATAGCGGCGGATACTGAGGGAGCCTTTGGAGATCGAGAGAGTGTGACCAGCGGGCAGGCGATGAATGTCACGAAACGTAGTGCTCGCGAGATCCTGGTTCAGACCGAATGAGAGATAGTCGGCAATTGCCGGTTCGTGTAACTCGTCAGAAACCGACGGATGCAGACGCAGGGTGTTTAGCGTGTTGCTAAATATAAAACCGTCGTCGCTGGTGCAAGCATAGTAGAACGGCTTCACGCCAAAATGGTCGCGGGCACAGAAAAGGCGGCGCTCGTTGCAGTCCCAAATCGCAAACGCAAAGTCGCCAATGAGGTGATCGATACACTCTTCTTTCCAGGCGTGGTAGGCAAGCAGGATCAGTTCAGCATCGTTATGGCTCGACTCAGAAACGCCGAGCTTCTGCGTTAGCTCGGCACGACCGTCGATACGGGCGTCGGCGGTGAGCCAGATCTTGCCGTCAAGCGTTAGCGGTTGCTTCTCGTCTTCCGCTTCCCACGTTGTGCGCAGCATCGTGTGACCGAAACCGGCCGGCCCGACGTTTACTGTTTGCTGCGCATCTGGTCCGCGAAACCTCATCGACTCCGTCAGGCGCGTCAGCAAATCGCGATCGACCGGCGCGCCGTCGAAGTTAACGATGCCAACAATTCCGCTCATGCGTGATCGCGTCCGTGTTCAATCGCGACTAAGCCTTGCTGGAGAAGATTTTCGACCAACGCGATCAAATCTTGTCTCAACACTTGTCGATCGACGTCATACTCGCGCGCGAGCGATTCGTAAGCCGCTTCGATCGAGTCGGAGTTGGTCAGAACTGACAACATGTGCGTGCCGACATCGTCGAGACCAAAATAGCGCTCGCTATTGAGATTCAGGATTACGGACTCTTCCTGAAGGTTGGAGATCAAGACCTCGTCGGGCACTCGCACGCGGTCCGAGAATGAAATGGGAGAAATTGAGTCGCTCATGATAAAAGGTACGCGCGGATTATACCCATGCCGGCTCTCTCGCTGAAGAAAATTCACAAATCGTTCGGCCCGACTGTCGCTCTCGACGGTGTCGATCTCGAACTGCGCTCAGGCGAGGTGCACGCGCTGATCGGTGAAAACGGCGCCGGCAAGAGCACGTTGATGAACGTCATCGCCGGCTCGCTCCGGCCCGACGAAGGCACGATGGAACTGGACGGGCGTTCGTACGCGCCCGCAAATCCGCTCGATGCGCGCACTCATGGCATCGCACTCATTCATCAGGAACTCTCGTTATGTCCGCATCTATCTGTTGCCGAGAACGTGCTGATGGGAATCGAGTCGTCGCGCCTGGGAGTACTTGATCGCGAAAAGCTTCACGCTCGAACCAACGAGGTGCTGCAAACTTTTCATCACGCAGACATACGTCCGGAACGGCGGGTCGGCGATCTTTCCGTCGCGGCGCGCCAGATCGTCGAAATCTCACGCGCGATTGCGGCGCGCGCGCGGATCATTTTGATGGACGAGCCGACCAGCAGCCTGCAACGCGAGGACGTCGCGCATCTCTTTGCGTTGATCAGGAAGTTGAGCGCTGAAGGGATCTCCGTCGTTTATATCAGTCATTTTCTTGAGGAGGTGCGGCAGATTGCGAATCGGTTCACGGTGCTACGCGACGGTCGCGGTGTGGCGACGGGCGAGATCGCAAGCGTTACGGACGACGAACTGATCGCGAAAATGGTCGGAAGGGCACAACAAAATCTTTTCCCATCGCGTTCAAGCCAACCGGGTGAAACGATTCTTGAAGTGGAAAGTCTCGCTTCGCCGCCGTTGTTGAAAAACGCGAGCTTTACGTTGAGACGCGGAGAGATTCTCGGTATCGCGGGGCTTATGGGATCGGGGCGGACGCCGCTGTTGCGTGCGATATTCGGATTGGATCACGTCGAAAGCGGAAAGATCAGGATCAATAGCAAAGCCGGAGGGCGCGGTACCCCCGCGATGCGTTTGACCGAAGGTCTTGGTTATCTAAGCGAAGACCGCAAAGGCGAAGGCTTAACACTCAACCAATCGCTAGCAGACAACGTGACGGTTACTCGTTTCGGATCGTGCGCCAGTTTCGGTTGGCTCGATCTCAGTGCGCAACGAAAGCAGACCGAACAACTCGTCAATGCGTTGAAGATCAAAACCGGCGGCGTGAATCAACCAGTCGGATCGCTCTCAGGCGGCAACCAGCAAAAAGTGATCGTCGCGCGTTTTCTTCATCAGGACGCCGACGTGCTGCTGCTCGACGAACCGACGCGCGGAATCGACATCGGCAGCAAAGCGCAGGTCTACGAAACGATCGCCGCCTGCGCCGCGCAGAATAAAGCCGTGTTGATGGTCAGTTCTTATCTGCCCGAGTTGTTTGGCATGTGCGATCGCCTGGGCGTGATGAGTCGAGGCAGGCTATCCGCAATCCGTCCGATCGACGAGTGGACGCCTGAATCCGTGTTACAAACTGCGATTGGCGCCGTGGAGTAACACCGATCGCATTGCGTCGTGGATCAGTCCATTGCTGGCGAGCACTTTGAGCGTGTAGATATCGAGCGGTTCATCGTCGAAGTTCGTAACGCGCCCGCGCGCTTCCTGAATCAGCAGCAGCCCCGCCGCGGTGTCCCACGCATTCAATCCGTCTTCCCAGAACCCATCGAATCGCCCACATGCGACGTACGCGAGATCGATCGCGGCGGAACCGTCGCGCCTGACAGCCTGCGCCGCCATCGTAAAGTTTGCGAAGTCGCGCGCGAAGTCAGGCCGCTCCCGGACGTTGTAAGGAAACCCGGTACACACCATCGCGTTGTTGAGTTCGTCGACCTCGGAGACGCGGATCGTTCGAGAGTTAAGTGTCGCGCCTTTTCCTCGTTCCGCTGCAAACATCTCATCGCGGACGGGATCGTAGACGACACCGATCTCGAGCACCCCAGCATGTTCCAACGCAATGGAAACGCAGAAGAAGGGATAACCGTGCGCGTAATTCGTCGTGCCGTCCAGAGGATCGATGATCCATTTCCATTCACTACGCCGTCCTTCAACCAATATCGCCTCGCCCGATTCTTCGGCGAGGATTCCGTGTTGCGGGTAGTAAGAACGGATTCGTTCGATGATGAGTTGTTCCGAAGCGACATCGGCTTCGGTGACGAGATTGATGTCGCCTTTGGTGCTGACTTTAGCAGTGCCCAGTTTTTGCATCAGAACACTGCCGGCGTCGTGCGCCATCTGCATTGCAAAGTTAAGCACCGGCGGCCCTCTTCGTTGCTGCTGGCACGCGCATTTTCTGCGAGGCTATTTCAAGGACGTGCGGGATTTGCTG
>CAWBJU010000028.1:0-745617 GCA_963789185.1 uncultured Acidobacteriota bacterium | reverse complement strand
TCGAAAACGCGTTGGACGAGAATCATCTATGCGGTGTTTCGGCCGTTTTGGCCGTTGGTCCGTGTAATCGCACCGGGAACAATGATCACCACCGAGGAGTTGGGCCGCGCGATGATCCGCATCGCGCGCGAGGGCGCGGACAAACGAGTGCTTGAGAACCGCGATCTCATCGCGCTCGCAAGAGTTTGATCGAAAGATGAGGTAAGACACCATGAGCACTCAAAACCAAAAGACGATTTTTATTACCGGCAGCTCTTCTGGCCTTGGTCGAGCTACCGCCAAACTGTTTGCTTCAAAGGGATGGAAAGTTATTGCCACCATGCGCAACCCTGAGAAGGAAACAGAGCTCAATCAACTCGCCGGCGTCGCTTTGCTGCCAGTTGATGTCACCGATCCGGAACAAATCAGGAGTGCGGTCGATCAAGTCGTGGCCATGGGCGGAGTGGACGTAGTCTTCAATAATGCCGGATACGGTCTGGCGGGTCCGTTGGAGGGCCTAACGGATGAACAAATGGTTCGCATGGTCGAAACCAATTTGATGGGCGCGATCCGCACCACAAAGGCGTTCATTCCTTATTTCAGAGAGAAAGGCTCCGGACTTTTCATCAACACGAGCTCCATCGGCGGGTTAATCACTGTCCCATTTAACTCTCTGTACCATGCGACGAAATGGGCGCTTGAAGGTTGGGGTGAGAGCATGGCGTATGAACTGAAGCAGTTTGACATTGGATTGAAAATTCTGGAACCGGGTGGAATGAAAACTGATTTCTTTACTCGCTCTTTCGACACAGGGCGGCACGAGGCTTATGACAAACTCGTAAATCAGGTCATGAGCGTAATCACCGATCCCAAGCAAACGGAAAGATACTCTTCACCTGAGCAGGTCGCTGAGGTTGTGTACGAAGCCGCAACTGACGGTAAGAATCAACTCCGCTATGTCGCTGGTGAGGATGCGAAAGCGACGTATGCGATGCGATTGCAGGTTGGTGACGAAGCGTTTCGCCAAGCCATGGGTCAACGATTTTTCGGGAACTGAGGACATGATGAAATCTTTAGTAAGAGCACTGTCTGTTACCGCCGCAATTTTCTTGATCGGTATGGTCGTGACTATGACTATTCAGGCCCAGAATCGGAGGCTGGTCCAGGATCGATTCGCGACTGTCGGAGGCGTTCGACTTCATTATCTCGAAGCTGGAAAAGGCGAGCCAGTTATCTTGTTGCATGGTTACGCTCAAAACAGTCACATGTGGCGACCGCTGATGATTGAATTAGCCAAAACTCGGTTGGTAATCGCGCCCGATCTGCGCGGATTCGGACAATCATCAAAGCCGGCCGGTGGTTACGACAAGAAGACGATGGCCCAGGATGTCCATGGCCTCGCTGCGTCACTCGGGTTTAACCGCGCGAGTGTTGTGGGTCATGACATCGGATTGATGGTGGCCTACGCCTATGCCGCGCAGTACCCAACGGAGGTCGATCGGATTGCGTTGATGGATGCTTTCCTTCCAGGTGTTGGCGACTGGAAGACTGTCTGGCTGTTGCGAGACTTGTGGCACTTTCATTTTTACGGCGTAACACCCCTTAAACTGGTAGCCGGTCGCGAGCGGATTTACTTCGAGCACTTTTGGAATGACTTTGCGGCGGATCCAAAACATTCTATTCCTGAAGCTGATCGCCAATTCTATGCAAGAGCCTACGCGCAGCCTGGCGCCATGCGAGCCGGCTTCGAAGTGTTTCGCAATTTCGAGCAGGACGCGAAAGACTTCGCTGTGTTTGCGCAGACCAAGCTCACAATGCCAATGCTAGTGCTAACAGGAGAGAAAGCGTCGGGACAATTTCTAATTGATCAGGCGCGACTTGTAGATACGAGTGTTGTAGGAATTGTTATCAAAGGTTCCGGGCACTGGCTCATGGAAGAGCGACCCAAGGAAACGATGGATGCTCTGGCAGAATTTCTTTCGAAGTAGACTCGTACTCTTTGACTTGGAGACTGCGCATGAAGGTCCACGCCACGCTCCAGGAAATGTCGGAGAAGGGACATGATCATCGCATCGTGGAACCTTCTCGACGACTCCGAAAGTAAAGTAAACAGGAACCACAGTTCACAAACTGTTCATAAGTCGATCATGGCCCGTTAACTGCCATTCACTAGCCTCTCAAAAACTTCTGAAAGGACATCTGCCTATGCTTCGTGTGCTGGGTTTGGCACTCGCCGTTGTTACTCTAATTACTTCCACTCTTTGTTTTTCTGCTCCCAACTCGCAATTGTTACCGGCTGGAATCACGTTGATTGGTAAAGGCGTGATTAGCGGGAGTGCGCTCGACAAATCAGGCCTCACAGGAAACATTTGCCAGGCGAGCGCGCCGGCCAATTGTGTGCCGAAGGCAATCTTTGGTGGCTTTGGATCTGACATAAGCTATACAGGTCATGACAACGTCTTCATAGCCGCGCCCGATCGAGGCCCTTTCGATGGTTTGACTGACGTTCCTTACCTTGATCGTTTTTATTTCTTGCACATCACGACGGACCTTAGCGCTGCATTTCCTAATATCCGCACCGTTCTGCTCGATACTCGTTTTCTGAAGAATCAGAATGGAGAGAACTTTGTTGGTGCGGCAGGCTCCTTTGTCATAGATGACGAGTTGGCCACATTGAGACTTGATCCGGAGGGTATTCGCGTCAGCCCGCACGGAACGTTTTACATTTCGGATGAGTATGGGCCATATCTCTTTGAATTCAACCGGCAGGGGCACCTCATTCGGCGCCTCGAGATTCCATCAAAGTTTTTCATTTCCAACCCGAACGGCGATCCAAACGTGGAGTTGCTTGCTAATGCTGCGGGCCGGCAGGCGAATCGCGGCATGGAGGGATTGGCAATCAGTCCGGACGGCAGAACACTGTTTGGAATAATGCAGAATGGCTTGATTCAGGATAACGGACTGAATCCAGGCACAACCGATCGTGTTGGACTGAATAACCGGATTCTTAAGATTGATGTATTAACGGGTGAAACTCACGAATACGTCTACGTGCTAGACGCGATTAACCGCGGCCAGGGCGTGTGTGAGATTCTGGCCGTTAACGATAATGAGTTTTTGGTAGTCGAGCGTGACAATCGTTCATTCCTGCAAACACCACCTCAAGCGCCGACGCGCAAGACAATCTACAAGGTCAACCTGACGGGCGCGACGGATGTTTCCGGAATTGTAAGTCTACCTGCAAGTGCTTTGCCTGCGGATGTGACACCCGTAAGCAAGCAGTTGTTCATAAACTTGCTCGATGTTGAGTTGAATCTGGCTGCGACAATTCCTGAGAAGATCGAAGGACTTGCGTGGGGACCGGATTTACCTGACGGACGACATGTGCTTTACGTCATAAGTGACAATGATCTGAACCCAAGTCTGGCAACTCAAATTTATGCTTTTGCCATTGACCCTTCACTCATTAACTTGCAGGAGCAGTTCCTTCCCAGCCCACTCTATCCACCAGGGCAAGTTAAAAAGGCTTTACAGTGAGACCTATTGCTCCCGGCGGCGCAAACGTTTTGCGCCGCCGCCTTTTGAGTTCACTTCATTGGTAGATCGAGCTTGTGTGTCGTCGACTCGGCAACGCTAGCGGGCGGACTCAATTCCGTGCCTTGTATGGCTAGTTCTTTTGTGGTACGAGTTGGCTCGACTGACTTCTGGTTCGCAACGAGTGGAAGGTTGCGGCGATAGATCCAGATGTCCCAAATCCCCAGGAGCAGCGAAAGTAATCCGAGACCCAGCAGGAAGCCTCCGAAGAGTTTCCAACCTGAAATCAGATTAATTGTTCCCGCAACCAGAAGCGCAAGAAACGCAATCAGGTTCAAAACACCATTCATGAAATTTCGTTGGAAGCGGTTCTCGAGATAGGCATCGAGAGTACTCGCAATCTTCACCGGCACGCTCTGACTCAGAGCTTGAGACACGACACGCAGATCAGTGCCGCAGGACCGACAGAACCTGCGATCCTCGTCGCTGTTCTCCACTCCACACGCCGGGCAATACATAAGATCCTCACCTCTGCGTGTCGCGCTTCGGCCGTCTGACATGCTCCAAAAGTTCAGTACTGTTTTCGGTGACACTTGTCACACCGACAAATCCATTCCGGTCGCCGGGATTGAGTGCGGGAGCACTCTTCATCTCACGCAATTCCGAAGGAGATGCCAAACCGTCCCGACTATGCTTGAGTCTTTGTCTCAAACGAAGGGTGGCAAAGAAACTCGACGCTTGCCAACCTGCTATGCACAAACAGAAAGCGCCGGCAATGTAAATGGACCACTTCGCATCGCCGCTACCCAGATAAGTGATATACAGTGCGAATGCGGAAAAGAGCGCTGCTAGCGTACTGAGCGCGCTCATAAAAAGATTTGTGAAAACAATCTGCTGCGGCGTCTCACCACCAAACGTGTTTCGCGTTTTCGCGTTAAGGTCCGGCAGCCACTCGCCGCAGCTTTTGCAGTAAGCCTTTGCGCTCTGGTCAGGAGAGCCACACTTATGGCAATACATCGTGAAACCTCCAAAAGCGAAAACATTTTACATCACGAGTTGAGAGCGCGAGATGGTGACGTGAAAAATGCAGCGTCAAAGCTTAACCAGAGCTGAACTTCAGCCTGACAAAGTCTGGCGCAACTCTCCAACAACAAACAGCCCCGGGGTGGGTCTCCCGGGGCGTGTCACCGTGGGTGGAGTGTTGCTGGCGGGATCCCTTCAGGCACCGTCTGTGGAATGAAAGTCCATCAATATAAAGTTGACCGTGCAACTGAAAGGACAATTCTGTTTTTAGCGTAATGATCCTAACTAGACGTTACCGCGACTTTAAAGGTCAGTTAAGTTTTGCCCGGTACAGTTGCCGCTGCTGCTTTGTAAGATCTCTGAAGTTTCCAATCAAAACCTATTATTTCGAGGCAGCGTCAGCGAAGCCGCTGGTGCCTCGCAGTCTACATTGTTCGACGAGGGGGTTGTCCGTGTTTGATGGCTCGATACTCTCTGGTCCAGTAGCTAAATTTCCGTTTGTGGACAGTTTCAACCGGAGACATTCCAAATGTCTTCGCTTCGACAATTTGCGAAACCCGCAAGAAAAAAGGGGCGGCTCACAGATCTCGACTCTGAAGGAGGTCGCTATGTCCATATTCGGTTATCGCAAAAGAGTGTTCTTAGCTTCGATTTCGACGGGCCACACGTCCTACATTCTTACTGAAGTCGAATCAAGCCGAGGCGGCGAGTATAAGTGGGGCCATTGTATGTTAACGATGGCTGACTGTCGGCGTCGCATCCAGCTCGAATTTTTCCTCGGTACTCTTCGCGCACGACGTGAGAGCTTGAGGAAGATTGATCTACTGATTAAGCAGTTAGAACAATTTCGGACTGCGCTGCGAACGGAGGCCGGTCTGATCGAGCAATACGAAGCCACGCAAAAGGCCAAGCCTCGAAAGTCAAACAAAGCCTCAAAGAGGAGAGCAGTTTCAAATGGACGAACAAACAAGAGAGGCTCATCGGCGGATCTTTGAAAAATCCCTGGCCACATTTCCAGCGCCAGTAGCTGAGAGAGCGCGCGCGGAATTTCCGGGCTCCGCAGATTGTTACCGCTTGAAAGACGATCCGGGCCACTACTTCCTGATAGCGTTTGCTCCGCCCGACAGCTTTCCTGAGTACGTCACACCTTATGATGACTCGCTTACCGCAGTCGTGATGCACGGTACAGACAGCACTTTGCCAAGAGAGATAGTTGTTAAGGTGCCGTTTACGCAGCTTGTCATTTGTGATTGCGGAGAGTGGGAACTTCCCGAAGGGATAACATTCGAAGATTACGAAATAGACCCTACTAAAGCTACTTGGAATTAGGCCATCATGAAACTGTTATAGGCTTATGACTGCCCTGCAACTGGATCGGTGTTCCGGTGCACAACAGATCTTATCGAGACGTTTCCGGTCTTGCTGCATTGCGAGTCGTTCGCGAGCCAGTCCCATACATCCACCAGCACTATCGCAGTGTTTCTCATCCTTTGGCGTCGAAATCCCATAATGCATCCTCATTTCGCACAGCGACAATGCCTACCCACCGTAAATACGCCTGCTCAGCAAGCGCGAGTGCTGGCAGTTGGCTGATCTAAAAGTCTGCAACTCCCCCTGAGATACTGCCAGACAAGTGCAAAGCACTTGGCTGGCGAAAAATTTTACACGTTGAGAAGGACAGGACAAAGCTATAATCTACTCGATAAATGGGCAAGGTAATGTGAGGACTCTCTTGCACTCGTCGGCGGGTTTCGCCGCGACGATTCTTGCGTTTCATTAGCGGCCATCATCTCTGTAGTAGTATTCCCCTCTGCACGTAGTTCACTTCAAAAAATAATTGGCGAGGTTTGGTTGGCCTCTGTTGAGTTCTTAGCATCTGGCTGAGGTATTGTCGTTGCCCTCGACAATAACTCAGCCGGCACCTTTGGATGATTTTGAGCGCCACTTAGAGAGTGTCAGAAGCATCACGTGTTACCACGTGACACTTCTGACGCTCGCCCTAGGTTCGTCACTCGTGAAAACGGATTACGAGGCTGAATGTCTCGCCCCACTGAAAGGCCAGCTCTCAAGCTGGCCTTCCGTTTATACCTTGGACCTTACAGACACTTGGCCCAATTCGTTTTCTCTCCCAACTGCAAGCATGGCTCATATCTCAATTTATCGTACATGCAGATGCAGCCCCATGTTCTGCTCGAAGAAGACGACGCGATACCCGCGAATTAGTCGCGCTCTTTTCTAGAGTTCCCCTAACCCACGCGAACAATCTGCACACCTGAATAAAAAATCCCGCAGAAAAGCACTTGCGATCGTATTCGAACTAGAGGGTTTCGGCACAAACAGCCTCAATAAGGACGGTCATCTGATAACAGAAGATTCCGTTTTCCCAACTACAGCGCCTGGCGGCGCTCCCAAACGGAATCGCTGTTATCAAGACGCCCGCTATTTTATTTATTCTCCCCCTTGCGCCCGCTGCGTTCGCGCGCTCGGCGCACCTCGCACCGCTCACTTCGCTACGCCCCCGCTGGGGGCTGGCGCTATTTGATAATGCTCGACGTCTTAATCGTCGTTTGACTTGCTCGCTTTGGAATCACTTTTACGCGTTTAGCCCATGCGTACAAATGCGCCTGATTTTTCCCCAACCCAAGCTCCTGCAAATGCCGAAAGCCTGCATACCCTCCGAACTCCGAATAGAGAAGTCTTGAGCTCTTAGCCAATGTTCTGATGTTACAAACTCTTCCGGTTATGCGGGCGGTCGCACGCTCGACCAAGAGTCGAAGGTATGGATAACTAACCTGTCCGCTGCGAGGACTACGATAGATACCAACAAAGAGATATGGGTTATTCGGATCTCTTAGTTTCTGATTCCGGTTCTGCATAAATCGCCTCACCAACTCCCGGAGCCAGGGTTCATCTGAGGGCTCCAAAGCAAGGGGTCTACCGGTGCGACCTGGAGACTGTCGGCCCCGCGAAAGTTCCCGAACCTCCCACTCAAGTGTGAGCACATTCTCCAATGGCTCGCGCGATTCTGAACCGAGTGCGGTGGGCCGACATTGCAGCGGAATTCGTACCGTCTTGAGTTCCACCACAGAGAATCCGTGATGAAGCAGGAGATACAGAACCATCGCCTCTTCGACCGGCGAATCTGGACTTTCAATTCCACTCAAGAGCGATTTGATCAATTCCCAATCATAGTAACGAATGGTCGCAACGGCTTTTCTCGTTCGTTTCTCACGTCTTTTCCTCCTGTTGTTTTTCAATGGCGGCGCAGGATTTATCTTGATTCCTTGTTCCACGTCCTTCAGCCACCCGAAAAAGATGCGCAACCTGCCACCCTCTAGTCCCACGCTGTCCTCCACACAACGGATCACTTTCCGATAGGAATACTGTGCTCGGCAGTCTGGATTCTCACACGCGATTGGAGCCGTTTCACCTCTGGTACTCACCATCTTTGAAGAACCGCAGCATTCACATCTCCATTTTAGGCCCATCGTATGTAAGTATTCTTCGATATGCACCGTTTCAACCACTACAATTGTCAATCCTCGAGCACTGCACCATCGCCTGAAGCGCGTCAGTGTCTCGAAGTGACTGCGCCTCACTGTAGCCGTCACCTTTCGCTCGCTGCGCAGCCAAAAATCGTATTTGTGCATTAGAGCTCTATCTGGACCCTCGATTTGCGCAATGGGAGTAAGTGCGCTAATCCTTTTCTTTGTTGCCTCGATTGACTCATCGATTGCCGGGTCGATCAAAGCGTCGCCGAGTTGATCGAGACACGATCGGACTGGTCGCAGTTTTACGCCTGGTAAGTCGGCCTTCAATTTAAGAATAGCTTCCCATGTCAGAGGGCCTGCGAATTCATGGTGCTGTAGAAATCTGCCGAATGTCTTTAAGCGAACGTACATATTCTCGTTAACTTTCTGCCATTCAATCAGCCCAGCGAGCAATTGAAACAAACTGCGGTTGTACTCATTCGAAATGCTTATGGTTTCAATGAGCGTTCTTAGGCGCGTTGGCGCGGAGAGGTTCGCCGTGCAGCTACTACAGAGCTTCTTCGATTTTTGATAATACTGCCTATCCTTTCCGCAGCCTGAGCAGATGCCACCGCCAAAATTGATCCGCGTCAGACATTTTTCACAATACTGTCCCAGTCGGTTTGCCGGCGATCTCTTTTTCCCGCACCTGGTACACTCAATCTCAGTGGGCTGCGTGTTTCTTCGAGTACAGGCAGGGCATACCCCACCTCCCTCTATAACGAACCGCTTTTCTTTGCCACATACGAGACAACTGCTCTTTGGCTCTTTTCCATAACACGATTCGCAAATCATCTTAGTGCTCAGAAAACTTTTTCGGCGCACGAGGCACCGCATGCACTCCCCTACAGCCCAATTCCTATTATCTGATCTGCTCACTTGATTACTCCAGAGTTCCTAATATGTCTTGATATAGTGTTCTTGGGTCAGTGAAGGTCAGCTTTAGTGACTTTCGTTTCCCTTCGCTCTTATCATTCAAAGTCGGAGCTGCTGGTTCCGGGACGATGTCGGAGCCCTTCCGACGTTTGGGTTGGTATAAGCTTGACGGCCGCTTTCCCTCCATCCGTTCCTTGGACCATTGCTGTGCCCTCTTTGCATTTGGAGTGAAGATATAGAAGTCTTGTGAACCGCAGTCCAGGGCGTCGCATAAGAGTTGAATCATTTCTCCTCGCGGAGCGGCGGGTCCTCGTAAGAGTGCCCTGACAGTTTGGACCGTCACTCTCACTCCGACCCTTTCTTCGATAAATCTTTGAAGCTGTGCAGCAGTGCGTAGCTTATGAGTCTGCTGCACATACTCCTTAAGTTTCCACACGACTTTATTCCCCCGTCTGTGTGTTGTAGACCTGAGAAGTAAAGAGTGATCTGCCAGACTGAAACGTGCGTGCTTTTTTCATGGATACGACGCGTTCGCCTCTCGACCTAATGTAGAGGCACGTTGAAGACGGGCTGGTATGTCCAAGCACCTCCATCAGTCTCCAGAATTTCTCAGGATTCTCATCGAGATAGTTGGTCGCGAAACTTGCCCGAAGATCATGAATGGTGAGTTTTGGCGGCACATTCACCCCATGTTTGCGAGCAGCCTCGATGAGTATGGAAAAACCATCGCGAAGAGTTCCATAAGAGAGCCGCGTTCCCTTCCGCGTCAGAAACAGAGCAGGTTCACTTGCGTGCTTGGCAAACTGCGGTCGGACAATTCGCTCGTATTCCATAAGCGTGATTTCCGCTCGATACGTAAGCGGCATCACGCGCGTTTGCGGGCCAGAAGAGTTATGGCCTTTTCCGAAGCGTGTCTGTATCACCTTCTTGTCGTAGAAAATGTCCCTGTTGTCCCCAAGGGCGTCGAGGTTGAGGATTTCAATTGAACGCATACCGGTCTCTGTGATCAGCATCACGACGGCATATAGCCGTGCGGGGGTCAAATGCTTTCTTATCAGACCGGGATACACTTCTCGCATGAAAATCAGCAGTTCAAGAATTTGTTTCCGAGTCACAAAAAATCGCTCTGCACGCAACAGGTCACGGCTGTGGACAGGATATTCAACGCCGGTGAATGGATTCTCAATCGGACCGTATTTTGAGGAAATTGTTTCAGTCCCAGTTATATATGGCGACTTGAGCGTACTGGCGAACAAGCGTTCCAGAAAGAGCGCATAGGAGCGCACGGTTGTGGCTCGTAGACAGGGCTGGCCGTCCTCATCAACTGTCCCAAGCACCTTCAAGAATTCCTTGATACGCCTGCGCCCTTCGCCAAGGTTCATAAACTCCCAAATAAAACTCTGACGTTCACCCTTCTCATCGTCAACACGAATCTTCTGAAACCAGTGTTCTAGGAATCGCCGTTGGACCTCTATCGTTTTTTGGCTTAAGCCGCGAGCGATGAAGGTGTCAAAGTAGTTTTGTAGAATCTGTTTATGATCCTTCAGCATCTCCAGATGTGATCGCTCGCGAGTCGCGAGTTCCACGGAATGCACATCAGACATTGATGCTCCTTTCGTCAATTGCGTTACTCATTAACCCTGGATTGTCGCCATCTGGCATCTCTTCAGGGTCGTGTCGGATGGTCCACGAAAGAAACTCTTTCGCGGGAAAGAAATCTTTTCCTCCAAAATCCTTAAATGACTCGGTGGATTGTGCTTCGAGGAATTCCGAAGGTTGAGCCCATTCTTGCTAACACCAAGTTTCCCAACTTAAGTTTTGTGTTGGGCTCCTGGCTGGCTCGTACTTCGCAATAGATATGCCGCGACGAGCGACGATCTCTAAATCGCAAATGCCGCGCTTAGTTAATTATCGCGAAACCTCAGAGCCTGCTTGGCATTTTCGAGGAGCGGCGGATCTGAATCTCATTGACAGATATAGCCTTCCTTGCGAATACAAGGTTTCGCGCAGCTATTAGTATTCCCTTATTGGGTGGGTTTGCAGCCGGTCGATGGAGACCAGGTCGTCGATGATGATTGGGTGAAGCAGGAACAAACAGTGGTCGCGCGAGGGGTGTCGCAAAAAGCGCCAGTTGAGGGGACATACGCAAGGACGAGAGATGGGCCAATGAAGGTATCTTAGGTACTCTGGCACCTAACAGATGGAGCCGTGTGAGTCTGTCGCTCTTCCGCAACGTTGCGCGTGAAGCCGCTGTCCAAACGCGGCATTGAGTCTCACGTTCTGGGCTTAAGCGAGCTGGGACCGCCCAGCCGGCAAACTGAGCATAAGCGTCAATTATGTGCATCAGTATGACGGACAAGAGAGTCGTAGGGTAGAGTCGGCCTGAATCTGTGGTCCAACCAAAGGTCCTGCAATCGGGAGAATAGTGGCCTGATTCCTGGCGATAGTGTCACTCACAAGAAGCTTTGTCTGCCGAGCTTCAAAAGCTAATGAACGAGCAATCGCAGAGCGGGGTGATATTGCAGACATGAAAGTCTTCCTGCCGCTTGGTTCCGTTACTGGTATATGAACCCATTACAAACCTCAGAAAGTGCAGTGGGTGAAGTAGGAAAAATCAATTGAGTGCGGTCCACCCATTTTCGTTTCTAAATTTGTGGCACCAATTTTCAACAACTCAGAACTGGCGGCGAGAGTTTTTGACATTTGTATCAGTCAAGCACTTGAGCGAGTTGAGAGCCGGGATAGACGCTGAACGGTTCGGATCGACCAACCAAAATCAAGCGGCACGGTTCGGATATTCGAACGTCACTCCTTTAAATAAGAGCGGCTAACAACTATGTGGACGAACAAACGATGACAGAATCTATCGATTTTCGAGAGGGTTAGGAGACTCTAGCGCTTTTCGCGAAGGAACCCAAAGGAGCCCCGTAATGAGGGCACATGATCTGCATCTATGACTCTCAGCGACAAATGAAGATAACTAGCGCAACGACTCCGGCCGTATAGATGAGTTTAATTACGAAAAGACTCGCATTGGCGCCAAGCGCGGAGCTGAGGTATTGGTTGCCCGTAAGACAGTCTTGAACGTCGGCGTCCGCAACCGCGAGGCGCCGTCTTCATTCTTGACTAGTGTTCGTGTTTCCGAACGTAGATTTTGCTCTAATGTTCGACTTCTCCAACGCGGATAGCGTAACCACATCACACTTCACCTATTCGGCTAAAAACTATTAGTCATAATTCCACCGATGGCACCAGATTACATATCCGCGCTTAAGAGCAGGGGGCTATCTCAACTCATTTCAAGCTGACAACCAAAGAAAACCATCACCGAAGAAGAGCACAAAGCACCGCAACAACAACCGTCCTGATCCGGTTTTTGCCGGAGTGACGCTGATAAGCATTCAATCCCCAACTGACGCACAAAGGATCACCCCGGTTCCAACAGCCGTCGCTTTTTGCGACACCACAAAAACTCGTGCATTTTCCACCGGCCGCGGATAAGAGAGAAACCCTATATATAAGGACGGTATTTCCGGCCAAAGCCAAGTCAATTACGATTATTTTCGCCCATAAGCGTGGCACAGGACATGCACTGTCCTAGTGCGAGGTTGGACCGCAACCTCCTTGCCCATACCTCAAATCACGACGTATGCCTACGAACGAACAGAAACTCGATCAGAAATCCATTTACCCAGGCCAGTTAGCGATTTGCTGGAGTGTGGCATCTACCAGGCGATTCAACTCAAACTAGTGAGACGCCTCCTGCTCACGAATTCGAATCGGTCAGACACACCAAATCCGCTTGCCAAGCTAGCCAGATTTTAGAAAGCCA
The DNA here is from genome assembly GCA_963789185.1 of uncultured Acidobacteriota bacterium. Classification (GTDB taxonomy): domain Bacteria; phylum Acidobacteriota; class Blastocatellia; order Pyrinomonadales; family Pyrinomonadaceae; genus PSRF01. The sequence continues at coordinate 732,843 of CAWBJU010000028.1, read as the reverse complement.
TCCCAACAACTAATCCACGGAGTCAATAAATATGCCTGGAGTTGAAATCGAGATCCCCAGAGAAGCGATCGAACAAATCACTCGAGAAGTTCTTGAATCGATCTTGGGCAATAGCGGGGCGATCCATGATGAAGAGGCAGAAAGGATTGAACGAACCCTCCAACGAATCATGGCCAAACAGTTTATAACGATTCCTGAGTTTGCTTTGCTCTTCAATTGCTCACGTGGTCATGTAGACAAACTGTTGGACCAGGCGCAACAACCAAACTGTAAGTATCCTTTGCCCTACGTTGATCTGAACGGCCTCATACAGTTTGACCGACTTGAAGTGCTTGAGTGGGCGCGGCTCCGAAAGCCATTTGATAGAAAGAGGCGAAAGACTGGTGGCAAGAAAAAGGCCTATCCCGTGGCGGTCAACCAACAGAAAAAAGTTGCGGCTCCCAGATTCTAGCAGTATGCTCCGGGCGCTCCTTGCCTGGACGCAATCCGCTCGTTTGGAAAGGAGCATCGCATGAGTGTAAGGAAACGCGGTGGTGTTTATCACTACCAGTTCCAGATCAAGAATCAAACGTATTACGGGACGTTTTTAGATGCGAAGTCCGATGCCGAAGCTCGTAAACTTGAGAAGGATGAAAAAGCGAAAGTTCGTCTCGGACTGAAACAGGATAAACCCATTGACGGCGATTTCTGCGGCTTCGTCAACGACGTTTATCTTCCATACGCAAGAGAGAACAAGCGGTCGTATAAACATGACGAATTCCGCTGCAAGGTTCTCACAGACTACTTTGCTGGCAAACGATTTAGCGGCATCACAATGTTAGACGTGGTCCGTTTTATTAAGAACCGCCTCTCAACAAAGATCCGTCGCCACAATCAAGTGTCACCAGCTACCAAGCTGCGGAGTCCGGTCACCGTTCACAAGGAGGTAGGATTACTGTCTTCAATCTTCAACATGGCCGTCGTTCAAAAGGCTGCGCTTGAAAATCCGTGCCGGAATATTCCAAAAACGGTGCGGAAGAAGATTCCTATGCGGAAAAAGCGGCAGTGTCCTATGACGCCTGAGAAGGAAATATTGTTATTCGAAAAAGGGCTAACTGGTCGTTATGCGCATCTACGACCGCTCTGCTTATTCGACCGGAACACCGGATTGAGGTTCGGAGAGTTGTCACGACTGGAACGGGATCATTTCAATCTCGACGCCGACGTTAAGTGGGTCGAGGTAGACGGCGAATATCACGAGGTGCCGCGTGACTGCTTTATCGTGGTGAAAAGCAAAACCGGCAAGTCTCGCGTTATTCCTTTAAACGCAGAAGCTCGGTCCGTCGCGGTCCATCAACTAAGCGACGCAACAGTCAGTCAATTTGTTTTTCCGAGTAACAAGACTAAGGAACAGCTCAAAGAAGTGAAGAAGGGTTTCGCCGGCGCCTGTAGAAAGGCCGGAATTCCTTATGGTTTGGGAGTACGCGCTGGAATTACATTCCACAGTTTACGCCACTGGTTTAGCACCCGACTTGAAGACCTCGGGGTCAGCAAGACGGTCCGTCGCGATCTACTGGGGCACGAACCAAAGGACATTACGGACGACTACACGCACTCGACGATTGAAATGAGGCGCCGTGCCGTCGCTCGACTTTGCCAAGCATGGGGTGAAGATTTGACCCAATTCGAAGAAATGTCTGGCAAAAGTCTGGCAAGCGCCTAGAAGCGAAAATTTGATGGAGCAGAGGAAGAGCTAAACTATTGATTCTGCTATAATCTCACCCACCTGGCGGGGTAGCTCAGATGGTTAGAGCGTGGGATTCATAACCCCAAGGTCGGCGGTTCGATCCCGCCCCCCGCTACCAACTTCCCTTAGCAAATTAGCCATTTGCCACGAGTGCGAAGGTAGCAGAATCTTCGCTTGTGACGCGGTTGTGACACCGCTGATTTTTTAGCAACACCGCTTCGCCGGCGCCGACAGGCAAGTTTCGCACATAGCGCTGACTCGTGGTGATGCTTGCATGGCCCATGAGCTTCGCAATGTCGTAAGCGTTAAAGCCTGCCTCACCGAGACGTGTACCGAACGTCGCGCGCAAGTCGTGCCACACGAGACCCTCGATTTTTGCATCACGGCAAGCACTCAAGAATGACTTTTTGATGTCATCGTAAGCCCTGCCGGTTTTTGGACTCGACCACACGTAATCGTCAGGATTTTTGCCCCTGCATAGTGACAGCAAGATTTCTCTCACTTCACTATTCATCTCGACCACGCGCGGTTTGTTGCTTTTCGTGCGATCGAAAGTGATCACGTCGCGGAAGAAATCACACTGCCGGACCTTGAGCGTTAGTTGTTCTGCCTTACGTGCTCCCGTGCCGAGCGCAAACGGTATCATCGTCGCTAGGTGTGTGCGACGCTTCCCGGTGCATTGGGCCAATAGGCGCGGTTCTTCGTCGGGTAGCAAATATCTGTAACGCTGATTCTGTAACTTCAATTTGCTGACCTTCTCGCAAGGGTTTGAGTCTGCCAAGCCCCAGGTCATTGCAAGTCTGAATATCCTCGACAACAGATCGATCTCGTGTTTGACGGATGCCGGACTGCGCCTCGTCTTCCGCTTCGTGACGCTGTTGAGTCGCGCACTCTTGAAGTGCTCAACCGCACCAGGCGTGATCTCTGCAAGCGTTTTCTTAGCGAAAGTTTTAAGCAACGACCGCACGCGAAAGCGATCATGTTTCCACGATCGTTTGTTATTCTTGGACCAGTCGAGGAAAGTACCTTCACCAAAGTCGTCATTATCCGCGTCAGGGTTGCCGACGAACTTCGTAAAGGCCATCGTTCCGAATTGCTTGCCGTACTTGCCCTCAAACACTTCGCGCTTTGCTTTCGCTTCAGCTTGTTGTGCGTCGTGCTTTGTACGAGCTTCGGGAACAACTTCTCGATAGCGTCTGCGTTTGATCTGAAAGTCGAAGTACCACTGATTACCACGTTTTCTAACTGTCAAAGAGCATCACCTTCCCTTCCGTTTGCAGGTTGCAGCCACAAGCTAAAAAGGAAGTGACGGCATAGTAACGGAGCGGAGTCAGTCTCGACAACGGTTTTGTGTCGTCGCAACTCGCGGGCGAGTTGCTTCTGAGTCATCCATGCAACCGGCCGGCGCGTTTCAGTCCACTTTAGTTTTGTGGCCTGTGCGCGCCGCACCATTCGACCGTAGATCCGCCTGAGACGTTTGGGCAGGTGGTAATGCGTTCTCATTTCTGCTCGCCTTTGGTCCACTCAACGATTTCCTCGAAGTCGAACCGCAGCCGGCCCCCGACTTTGCGATAGGGTATGCGGCCTTGTGACTTCATCGTGTAGAGCGTTTTTACCTCAATCTGAAGCAGCGAGGCACATTGTTCCGGCGTCATTAAGCGCGGTACTGTGATCTCTTCTTTCACTATTGCTAAACCCTTTCCTTTTTTTCTTGTCCAGACCCGAACCGCTCAATTACACTTTGCGTGAGGCACATCAAGGGGGTCACATTTTTATTTTATGAGACGGGGATCAAGAAGGGATCTCCGTGTCTCAAAACAATCTCTACCTCGCACTCCTAATTGCTCAAGTAATTCTCGTCGCCGCCTTTCTCGTGCGCTCCGATAAGCGCCTTTCGGACTACCCCGCGTTTTACGCTGCAACGCGCTTGTGGCAGAAGGGCGAGCAACCGTACAACCTTGACCTGCAATGCCGTGAGCAGGCGCCCTTCCATCGATCTGAGTGCTTGCCATTTGCTCACCCGCCTGTGTTGCTTCAACTGCAATCTGCCATCACCAGCGACAGCTATAGCGCCTCATATTGGCGTTGGGTCGGCGTTCTCCTAGCCGTGCTGCTCATGTGCGCTTACCCACTATCGAAACTAACGCCAAACACACCGACAACGGCCCAGGCGCTTCTATGGCAACCCGTTGTCGCAAGCATGTGGATCGGGCAGGACACAGCTTTTATTGTCGCGTCGATCATCTTTTGGTTTTGGTTGTTTACTGAGAAGAAAAAATATCTGCTCAGTGGCCTTGCACTCTCACTAACGGTTATCAAGCCTCACTTCGCTATCGCCTTGGGCCTGCCGCTGCTCGTGCTTAATCGGCACGCATTCGCGGGGTTTTGTTTAGGTGGTCTAACTCTGACACTTTACTGTTTTGCTTTAGTTGGGTTGGACGGGTTTCGAGGCATCATTAGAATCGCCTCAGTGATGTCGCAAGGGGTCGGTTTCGGAATATGGGCCGAAGGATATGCGAACATTGCCGGTATTTTCGTTCGTAACTCGATCCCGCTTACATGGTCATGGGTGTTCTATCCGATCGGCATTGTCGGCGTTGCAGTTGTGTGGCGGCGCGGCGGTCTAACTATTGAGACGGTTACACTCGCGTTGACTGTCATGCTGCTTACTTCGCCTCACGTCCATGCTTGGGATATTGCGCCGCTACTGTTGCCGCTTGCATCAATGGGCATGATGCCGTTGTTGCTTAGTTCACTCGTACTTTTTGTCCTCATGCTCTACCGCTTAGAGCATTTGGGTTGTTACCTGATTATGTTCGCCTTGCTGCTCTATAACTCGCCACAGCTTATAAAGCAGCAAGGTTTCCTCATGCGCGTGGCCCGCACTGCTTTCCGAGTTCGTTAAGTCGCGTTAAGAGCGCCCTGGCTCTCCGCGCCGCCCTCTTGCAGTGGTCCAATGGCCGCTTTCAAATGATTCAGAACCATCAACGCGCCTTCAGTGCGTAGTCTAGCTTCGGCCCATTTCGTGATTTGCTCATTCGCGTGAATGTGCTGTGTCTGCGTGTCGCTAAGTAGTTTTTCGAGTTCTGCTCTCACTTGTTTCCCTTTCGTTGACTTGAGGAAGTCTTTTCTTATGTGATTGCGTCGTAGATCGCCACAAAGCCGAGTGATGCCCCCGCCGCATCGAAGATTTCTGTTTTGCCTGTGACCGATCCGAGAGTTGTTGCCGCCGCGCGATTATTCACCCCTAGTTTTTGACAGGTAAATTGCGTGTAGGCTGAATCGTCGCCTAGTTTGGATTCGAGGATGACGCCGTTTCTCTTTATTCGCGCGCCTTGCGTTGCGTTGCTGACACCCAACAACAGACCGACTCCCTGCGCGCCTGAGTTACCCTCGATCTGAAGAATGCCGTTCCCCGCATCCAAAAGACGCGTAGAATTATTCCACTTGAAAAACCCTCCGTTAGGTAGCCTCAACTCGTGGTTTGTCCCTAGCAGGCGTAGTAAGGCGGCGCTGAATTCATACCGAAGAAACCCTGCGTTATTAAACGAGATTACATCTCCACCTGCTAAGTTAATCCCCGTATCCGTGTCTCCAGTGTTGTAAAGGGAGAGGCTTGTATCCGCGATTCCAAGCGACCCTGTCTTGTCGATCTTGAAAACGGTTGAACCACCTACAAGTAAATCCATGAGCTTGCTTGCCGCCGCCGATGCCGTGTCGGTTACTGCGATCTTGAGAGCGTTAAAAGTAACGCCGCCCGATGTTCCACGTTACTGATGCGTCAATAAAAGGCTCGTCTGCCGTTTTCGTGCCTTGAGCGAAGTCGAGCGATCCCGTGCCGCCTGTTGTGACGCCCGCGTATCCTGCGCCGCCGCCGCCGCCCGTTAAGTCCGTCTCCGTGCCAGCATCGTCTTTGATGTAGAGTTTGCCGTCAGACTTCGCGTAGAGGCTTACTTTGCCCGCTGCCGGCGTTGCCGGTGCCGCACCTTCCGCAAAGTCAATTCGCGTGACGGTTTCAAGTGCTCCTGTTAGACCGTCCATCGAAGTGATGTCGGAGTTGGCGCCGGCTTCGGCCCCGCTCGACACTCCGAATTGAGAGAATGAAAGCGCAGTTGAGCCGAGCGTGATCGGGTCGTTTGTTGTCAGCAACCAAAACGTGTCGGCGTTTGTAGTGCCTTCCGATACAGTGACAAACAGCCCTGCGGTGACTTCCGCTGAACTATCCGCGTCCGCTGCGCGTGACCACGCGCCCGACGCACAAACGTAAATCCCGTTTTCCGATCCGGTGCTTTGGTTCTTAACCAGCACGCGATCGCCTGCCACTACTGAGACGCCGTCGATCGTCTGCTCGCCCGAAAGCGTGATGTTTGCCGTAGTCGCTACCCTCACGCTGTCTTTGTAGTCAAACGCAGGCGGCGCGGTCGGAGATGACCACGTACCGTCAGCTTTTAAGAATCTGCTCGCCGCTGCATCACCCGCTGCCGGTGCAGGAACCAAACCCTTAACGCCGCCCGAGCCTGAGTCTCCAACCATGACGCTGATTGCTTTCGTCACGTTTGCAAAGCTCACCTGCTTGCTCGCGGGCGTGGCGGCAGGGTCTTTAACCGTCTCTATAACGTCCGTGCCGGATGGTGATGTATCTACCGCTAAATCAAGAATTGTTGCGTCTGCCATTTCTGTTTTTGATCCCCTCTAAGAAATTAAAGAATGACTGTGCGGCGAGCGCCATCGATCGAGACTCGATCCTCGCCCGCAATCGTGATGCGCCCGAACGAATCAGGGTCGATGCGGAAAACTTTGCGATCAAACGAATACTTGGACCGCAAGCCATCACGCTTGGAAAAGATTTTTGCTGTTAAGAAAAACTCCAGACGAGCCTTGCCAGTATCGGTAAGCTCGTTTGCGTTCGTGTATGTGTAAGTCGGTGAGGTTAAGCCTGTGACGTTGCGGATAACGGTGTCATCCTCACCGTAAATATCAATCTCGTACGTGGTGCTCGCTTCCGGTGTGATGGTTGCGTTGTCTTGCTTCACCACGGTTGTCTCAGTGAGTCGATTGCTTTCCCGCCAATCAAGCTCAACGTCGCCGGTGTCTTGAAACTCGTTTGTATACGAGCCGCCAAGAGTGACGAATCGAACAGGGTTAGGTCTCTCGGGCCTGTGGTTTTCACTCAGGCTGAATGCGTCGGCATCCTCTAACGAAATCGCAGACTGAACAGCTTCGGGCAGAACTTCGATCGAAACCGATGTCGTAAACGGTAAATCTTGCAGTCCTAGACCGTAAGAGATGAACCACACACGCTCGCCTGTAACATGGGCCATCGGCGGGGTATCAAGCACTCCGCGCCATACATTGTTAAGCGTGATCGTGCCGTCGAGGTTGTCCGTGTAACTCTGCCACGCCGCAAGCTCGCCAGTTGACTCGAAGTAAATGAGGTTGACTGCGTCGTTTGCGATCGCAGTTGCAGACTCAGACTGCAACTCATCAAGGTCAATGAGATCCTCAACGATAAGAGTGCCGCTGTTATCGGTTGGATCGGTTAGTTGGTCGTAGTCCTGAGTAAGTACGCCAGTGGGCGCGAAGGTGACGGAATCAGGCTGTATGTCATCGTCAAGAGCGACGTCGTAAGCTATGCAAGAGTCGTTCGGCCTTGCGGCGAACACGAGCGGCCGATCCGTGTTGTCACGCTGAAAGAAGTACGGCACCACGATAGCGCCGGACAACGTAACTTCCTCTGCCTCGCCAAAGAGATCGTTAGTGACGCGGTTTGCTGTTCCGTAAGACCCCTCGCCGTAATCAAAAATATCCTCAATCGCTTCGACCGTGATTGCGCCGTCAATGATCGTGCCGTACTTGATACGGTTGACGATCATCGTCACGTCGCTGATGTTGTTGTCGGGATCGTCATAGATGAACCGCGACCCTGGGTGATAGTTGTAGGCTTTGCGGTTAAGCCGGCCCGAGAGTCTCAGTAGTGGTGTTGCCAGCACACGCACGGCTTCACGAGCCTGCTTAAGCGCCAACGCCTCAGTAGGACAGCCAAGCGATTGCACCTGCGCCGGTACAAAGACGCCTTGAACTTGATAATTCGCAAGCTCAATGTCAGTGACCGACTTAGTCTCGTGCAGGATCGTAGAGCGATCGGTGTAAGTGAGATCGACCTGATTCTTTGTGTCGGACCAGTGCGGGCGATTAAGTTGCGGCGGTTCGAGAAAATGGCTCGCAGTTAGATGGTCTAACCCTGCGGTACTCGCTTCGCGTGCTAAGACAATGCAAATCTTGCCCGTCGCCATGTCTGTGTAGACAACGCCGTTGACATAGCGAAGGATTTCATTCGCCATATCCTCGATCGAACTCTGTTGTTCCCACAGATAAGAAAACCCTCGTCCCTCGTTTCCGACTGTGTTTGCCGCGTTGTGCCACGATGTAAGGTCCATCTGTGACTCTGATATGCCCATGCCGAAATCTGGATTGCAGAAGCACTCCCATAAAGCAGAGACGGGGTTTGCGTGAATCTCGTCACCGACTTGGATCACATTGCCGACGTTGCCGATCGGTGCATTCGGGTACCCCTCGACTAGAAACAGTATGTTCTTCGAGTGATCCGGTGTTGCCGACGTAGCCATGATGCCGGCCTTCAAATCCGAAACCATCCTCGATACTCGAATATCCCAACCATTCCGCATAAGCGAAATCTTTCAAGTTGGGCATGGCCTGACCAGTTTGAGACTCCCAATACGCGGACGGCTCAACCGGAAAGGATAGGATCTGTGTGCCTGGGTAGAAATTGAATTGACCAAAGACACCGCCTTCCTCTTTTTCCGGCCCCCAGAATGTCGGCTCGTTGATGAAGACTGAATTGATGTATGAGGAATTGTTAGGATGCTGCCAAATGTAGCGGTCCTTCCAAATGATTGCCTTGATGACCGCGCCGCCTCTGCCGCTTGACGGTGTTTCCGGTTCGCGGCGTCCGGCGTAACACAGCCCGAGCACGAGACCAATGTAGTACTTGTAACCTGTGATGATCGTCTTAAACCAAAAGCCGGTAAAGATCCGCTTCTTAATCGGAACGGCTTTGAAGTCACCGCTATAAAGTAATTGCGGAGCAATGACAACGCGGCCCCACGGCACGGGGATCGCTCGCTTAGTGTCGTTGCTAGGCAGACGTAGGTTGTCTTCGGGCTTTGCGTCAGCAATCTTCGGCTGAAGCAACTGACCTAACGCGGCCATGCCTGCGGAGATTAAAAGTACGGCCCACCAAACTATAGCTAGTATTACGCAGCCTTACGCCGCGCCCCCCTTTTCAATTTTGATTTTTAGTTTTTAGGGTTTTTCCTACGCTGGTCCGGTAGTGAAAACCTTGAGGTAAAAAGCTGGTCCTATAGAGACGCAACGCGACACACGAGAACGATCGCCATGCCTCGCCATCCGAACAACAGATAACCGGCGAGTGCCGCGAGCGGTATTCCAACTGCGTACTTGCTGACCCGCCACAATGCGGTTGCGGGATCGAGCGTCATCTGCTTCCCGTTCGGTAGTGTCAGTTTCAACGGCGCCGACTTGCTCACTCGTTACCTTCCCCCTTGTTAAGAAGTCCGTTCAGCATCTTTCTTAATGGTGAAGTCGGCTCGTCTTGGACCACGGTTGCTGCAACCGCTGCGGACTCGCGTAAATCTTCCTCGGTCATCAGCTTCAAAACTTGGCTCATCTCATGTTGTGCCAAATACTGCTGCAACGATTTTCCCGCGTGATTATTTTGCCAAAGGCGCTCATCTATCAATCGATCAGCCTCGCGCGTCGGCATTGTAGTCGGCAGTAGCGGCGCTGGTTTACGACTGTCCTTATCCCATTCGCGTGTGCGCTGCTGTGTAAGCGCTGTAATCTCTGCGCGAACCTCGTCGTAAACTCGAAAGACCCTCACCCGCTCATTTGTTTCCGCGATGACAGACTTCGTGATTGCGCGACGCAAAGGTATCTCCGAAGGTACGCACGTAATCACGCAGGACTCGCCTATGATGCGCGGGGGCGTGCCCTCGAACCACATTCGGTACGCGCGGTAAAAATAGTTCAGCCAAATCTGATCGGGCGTTTCTGATAATCGAAATCTAATATCGATCGGCTTGTCATTTCGCTCCGCGTGTCTGACCGCCTGATCCCAATCGTTAGAGTTTGGCAAGAGTAGACGGATCGGGTTGAAGGGTGATGTTGCGCTCATTTTTGTATTTGTGCTTCCTCTCCGAAAAATGTTTGATGGTCAACGGGTTTTGCTGCGGACGGATCACCTGAGTCCACAATTTCAGCGGCGCAAAAACATCCCCCGCCGCACGTTGCGCGTCGTACGTAATAGTGTTCCTGAGAATATGCGTCGAACACGCTTATAACGTCGTGTGCCTGCTGCCTGGGCAAACTATCGAACCGCTGTATATCCGACGCAGTAATCAGCATTTCAGCGCGGTCTCTGTGGTGGTCGCCAGTAGTGCCGACGAATGGTGTAAAGATGCGCGGGTTATTCTGGGCCATTCAACCCCCTTGCGAGATCCTCATCAATCATGCGCGTCATAACACTGTCCATCTCAGCGCATGCAAGCTCTTTCAGGAGGTTCACGCGCTCGGTGTGGTGCTTTTGTCGAAGTATCTCGCTCAATCGATCGCCGTCTCGGTTGTGCGGCAACGTAACAGGTGTGGCCTGCTCCTGCTCAAGCTCATAAATCTTCTGATTGCGACGATCTCTCATGCTTTTAAGAACCGCCTCATCAACAATAAGCGGGGCGCTCTTGGTGTTCGCTTCCGCGATCATGGCCTGGGCCATTCCTCGAAAGACGCTGAGTTGTGAAGGTGTGCAGGTAATCATTAGCGATCCACCAAAAAGCGCGGGTACAGGAGCGTCGTACCAAATGCGCCACGCTTTTATGAAAAACGCTACCCATGTAGGGTGAGGCTTGTGCGAAAGCCTGAACATGACTTCGACCGGCTGAGACGGATCTGTAGCTCGTGCGCGCGCTTGCTCCCAATCGTTCGGGAGCGGCATCAGCAAACTAATGGGTTGAAAGGTAGGTGCCATTTCTTAATTCGATCCTTTTCTAGGTGCTAACTTCCGCACCGTGGTTTTCGCATCCATGAAATAGGTGCGGCGATAGAAGGCGACGCGAGCGCAGCCCCTCACTATGAACAAAGCGGCGCGGCGCGATGCCGTCTAAGTCGGTATGCTCGTTTTGCGGTTCGGCCACGCAAGCGCAGTTAGGCGTAAGGCCGGCTGATGATGGCAGTATCCTCATTTGACTTAATTCCCTCTTTTAAGAAGTGGTCTGCGTGGTAAGTGGTGTGTGATCGACAGGCGACGTTAAATGAGCAGGGAGTGGCGCGGCATCGGTTATAACAATCAGGCATCGCGTATTCTTGCCGTGTTGCACGAGCTTCACGCCTTTCTCAACAAGCCCCTTCTCTCGCGCATATCGTGTGATGTGCTGTGAGTCAACGCCCCTGGTGCGCGCCCACGTAACAAGTGCTCGCTTAGAAATTGCTAAGGTTGTCTGATTCGACGCGATTGTATAGCGGCCTATTACTTCCCCTGCCCGTGTTTCCCCTATGACCCACTCGCCGCGTGCCTCGACGCGATATTGAGAAAAATGGTCGTGATGTGCGTTGATAAATTCAGTGATTACCTCATCGACCCGATCGGCTAACGGCTTAATTTCTACCGCCTGACTCTTCGCTGCCTCGACTGCGCGTACGCATGGTCCAACAACGTCGAACCTTAACAAGCCGAGGTTATGACCTATTTCACCTGCGACTTTTGCCGTCGCAATAATCCAGGCCGAAAATCTATCTTCCGCGCGTACGCCTGAAGTCATGGCCCACTCGAACGCAGATTGTAGTTGCTCTGCAACCTCGATCTCATTCGCAACAACATACGACATAAATTCTCGACCGGCGTGGCCGTAGTTGTCCGTCATCATGTCGTTAATCGCCCGAGCGGTGCCGCCTTCTAACGGTGTCTCGATTGTCAACTCAAAGATGCGGCGGCGCCCTGCTTCGTTTAGTTGCTGATCATCTAAGCCCTGAAGGTGACTGTTAGAAGTGAAAACGGTCAGCGTGGTCCACTTGCTAGTAGGCCGCAACTCCGATCGCTGCGTGAGAATTTCTCGCGGCTCGCCGTTGGTCGCGGCGTAAACGATGTTGAGAATGCGCCTCGGATCAATGGTTGCCGCTTCATTGCACAATAAAGGAAGGTTATTGAGAATGCGCCACTTCTCGCTGAATGCTTTCTCCGTGCTCTGCGGTGCGATTTCTAACGCCTTCGGTTTTCCAAAGGCAGAAAGGCCAAGCTCCGCGATCGTGGTTTTTCCTGTGCCGCTTTCGCCGGCGAGCGAGAGGATCGCACTTTCGACCTTGAGAAGTTTTAAGAGCGGCGCACCTAAAATCGCCATCATCGTAAATCGGTGACTCCAATACTTATCGGAATCGAGCAAGGCAGTAGCCTCAACCCACGACTCGACATCGCCACTCGCTGTTAGACCACTCTTGATGTTGTCCGGCACGCGGATCACATGGGCAGGCATGATGCCGCTAGGTGTTATGATTTCATTGGCGATTACAAAACCCTGCGGGGTCCAACCAAAGCGCACGTATCCGATTGTGGGCGGGTGTTCAGCGTTGTAGCGCATCAAAGACCCGCGCAGGTATTCGCTCACGCTTCCGACTTGCCTCATTGAGAAGCCCGCGATGTTATGCTGATAGAGGAAAGTCGAGAGCGATCTTTTGTCTCCGAGAAATGAGTTAGACATTGTGACGGTATCGACCTTCCCGCCGTAACTCAACCACTCAAGTTTCAAGTGTGTTTCGCGTGTGTCGCCTTGCTGTACGACTCCTGAAAGCCACACAGGGGTTGATATGATCGGGATTAGTGGTCCATCCGCGTCGGCGCGGAAAAATACACCTTGCTTCGAGACGGCGGTGCCAGCGGGCAAATAGCGCGGCGTGTCGATCACGTCTTCCGGCGTGATGTCGTAAACAAGTCCTTCATCGACCTGCCCTGAAGATGCGGGCCGGGGCGGTTGTGCTTCTGTTGAAGGTGTTTCTTGAATCGGATCTGCGTTAGATGGTTGTGTCAAAGCCTATGCCCCTTGCTGAGTATCGGTGACACCGCAAACGTGTCTCAGTTGATCAAGAGAGTACGTGTTATCACGATCGAAAAACTCTATCGACACAGGTGAGCGCTTGCCGCCTCGCGCGATGTAGTCACATCCCGGTAGCGGGATAAATGGATCGTCTTTTGAAAAAGGTGCTGCACCTACGAGATCAGCGAGGGCAGTCTGTAACTGATGAAACGCACCGCCTTCGATGGCTTGGTCCAACTTCCAAATCGCATAGAAACTCGACCCGATCGACCTGATAAGGACTGTCGGTGTTACTGGTAAGTGAGCTAACTGCCTTACAGTGTTTGCAACCGCATAAGCACATGAAAAACGTGCGCGGCGAACGTTCTCTGCCTCAAGTACCTTGGATCTTCCGTCCGGCGTAAGGTGCGCGAATGATGCGCGCGTCAAAACCTCGCCATGCCTGAACCAAACAAAACCCCTCATGTCCACAAACCGCTTTCTCACGCCAGGTAGGAAACGCACATTGCGAATTTTGTTAAGCTGGTCCAACTGCTCGCGCACGTATTCGCTATCATCCTGAAAGGCCGTCAGGCGAGGCTCGTATACAAACCTGGGGTAATGCTTGCCTTCCGGTGCGGTTCCCGTCATCGTGACCCTGTATTCAGTGCCGACGAAATCGGATAGAAACGCGTAGAGCGCACTATCGTCTCTCTCGATCTGCATCGCTGGTGAATTGATCCCCTCGCCGCCGCAGGGGATTTTTTATTTCTCCCTGGGCGTGCCTTATGTGTGGTGAGAAAACTTGAAGGGGATTGAGCGGGTGTGCTAAAGTAACCGTCGAATTTGATCCCGTCGCTACGGTTTTATAGCGTCACCATCGAAGCTCGCTGATTCGCAGTCGGCGGGCTTCGTTGCTTTCCCGTCTTTTACCTCACGTCGTTGTTGTTAAGGTTGGTCGTCGTCGGTGCGACGTGTAAAACTCATTCCTTCTGAACCGCTAATTTCTGCGATCGTGCCGCCTCTCAACAAATGCTTGTAGAAAAGAAACTCTTTCGTTTGCGCGCGGCCCCTGGGCGACTTACCGAAATACTCCACCATCTCCACAAGATCACGCACGTCTCGATCGCTCGACTCTTTCAGCCTGTCGATCTTCCGCTGAAATTGATCAAGTAATGCGTCAACGCCGGTTCGCTCTCTAAATTCTTCTGCCAAAATAAAAACCTCTCTTTTTGGTTTTGCTTCCGTTGCGGGGATTGACTCTAACGGTGCGAGGCAGTCGAAGTGTCGCCCAGGCGATTCACGCCGCGAGAGTAAGCGCGTGACATCATCGTGTTGAAGTAAGCGGTATAGAAACAAGTTCCAGCGTGCGTCAAATCAGCGGCAGACCGGCTTCCCTGGTCCATCGCGCGGCTCACCTTGCAGGTGCAGAGAAGTTTTTGTTGTGTCGGCGTTGCCGGCTTGTAGTCGAGGCGTCGCGCGTAGTCTTTAACGAGCGTCGTAGCTCAGGTGTGATAGTCATTTCTTAATTCGCCCCCTGTGCAACGATCGGTTTGAGCCGATCGAGCACTAATTCGATACCAGTTCTAACGACGAATGCCTCTGAAACCCCACTCTGCCGAGTGAAATCCGCGAGCCTTCGGTCAAGGTTTTCGTTCAGCCGATAAGATCGCGGCGTGCGCCTTTTCTTCTTGTCGTTTTCCAAAGCGTTCTTATCCCCCTAATCGTTTTGTCGCCTCTCAAATCTCGAAGCACCGGATTGAGAGGGACCAAAATAGGCCCGGTGCTTCGGAGTGGGTGACACCTACTGATGGCTGCGGCCATGTACTACCCACCACCTGCCAATGTACTATTTCCATGCAGACTTTGTCAAAGATTCCACGCGTCAGCGTAACCCGTGGTTTTTCAAAGACTTAGGCCGTCGATTTCATAGCGGTCAGGAGCACCAAATGGAAAAAGTGTGGTTATCCGCTGCCTGGTTACACAATAACGCCGCTGAACGGCGCAGGCACTACCTGTTTGTGGCTCGTAACGTATTGACGGGGCGCGACTTACCTCGCCAGTCACACAGTCACGTGAAAATGAGATAACACTAACTCCCACATATACCCTTCTACTGCCGTGGGAGACTTAAAGGGCTTATCTATTATTATATTACTTAGTGACTAGACTACTGTTTGGACTGATAGCCCTGTCTTGGCAACAGTTTACGGGGTCACAAATGCAGAGTGACGCGCGCGGGTTTTGTGTGGCGCTCGTGACTCTCGCCCTCAACTCGCGCGACGGGGCCACCTTCGCATTTGTCGGACAGTATTTGCAACTTTTCCGCCCGAGCGCAGGATCAGGTGCAAAATCTCTGTTGAAAGTGGTAGCCTCTCGCCAACTAAAAACGGCGTGTGTCGAAACGGACGAGCGGCCGCTAATCGAAATCTCTGTTGAAAGCTGTATCTTTTTGACACTAAGTTTCGTATCCGGTCGTTCGACACCCTGAAGGGCTAAAGCTCTGACAGTACCTTTTCTCTTTTATTTACAATAACTTACAGCGACGTGTTTCACTGTGCTACGTCTAATCTACTCGCAGTCGTGAGTATGTAATTAGTTGCTGTATCAGCATGACACGTTAAGACGCACCATACGCCGGTCGTGAGATCGCGTTACGCGAGACTCTGCCTCTGCCTCTGCCTCTGCCTCTGCCTCTGCCTCTGCCTCTGCCTCTGCCTCTGCCTCTGCCTCTGCCTCTGCCTCTGCCTCTGCCTCTGCCTCTGCCTCTGCCTCTGCCTTGCGACGAGCGACGAGCGACGAGCGACGAGCGACGAGCGACGAGCGACGAGCATCACCGCGCGCGGTCCCTACTACGTGTGGTGTGCCTGGTGTGCCTGGTGTGCCTGGTGTGCCTGGTGTGCCTGGTGTGCCTGGTGTGCCTGGTGTGCCTGGTGTGCCTGGTGTGCCTGGTGTGCCTGGTGTGCCTGGTGTGCCTGGTGTGCCTGGTGTGCCTGGTGTGCCTGGTGCGCGCTTAGACCGTGCTATCTACCTACGTCTTTACTCTTTAAGCCGCGCACTTTCCCTGCCTTTTCTTACCTCACAAACATTTTTCGAGTTGACCTAAACAAAACGCTTGACTTGATGGCGGATAATAATTATTATCCGCTCCGTCGAAAGACAGAGGGGATCAACAACCATTGACAACTAGATCCGTTGCACGATGTACGTCGCGGTGATTCTTTTCGAGAATGCGCCCTTTTGATGAGGCTTGGGCGCTGGTCCGTAAAACACAAAGCCGGACACGTCGCACAGAGGCAAACGCACGTTTATGCAATGGATCATTTTGACAGTTAAACCTTTCCCGTCGCGCACAGCTTTGCGAAGCATTTTTGCTTGTGCCTTATCTAGGGGATCGTTTGGCGCTGGTCCGTTGAGTACAGTCGGACACGTTGAAAGCGTCGCACGCGGGAAAGGTTTTAACGGAAAGGTAGAATCCCGTCATGCCAGTAAATTCCGCGATGTTTGAGAATCTTAGTTCAGAGATACGCGATATTTTGATGAGCGAATGGCGCCTTAATCCTGCAACCGCGCGAGAGTTAAGCACGCAATCCGCGTTTCTCGCCGGCCGGCGAAAGTATCACTACAGGAAAGCACTAGGCTTGACTGATGAATCGACGCCGCGTTTGATGCACGCAATGCCAAGCGAAACATGGTTCGACAGCGACGCAGATACGCTGTCGCATTTGCGCGAGCAGCTTTCGTATTATGATTATGATCCAGCACAAAAACCGTGCAAGCCGAAGCATCGCGCGAGTTATCTGTTTGAGACAGACTTGCGTTTCAGGTTCGCGCGGGTTTTCGACGGGTTGCTTGATCAAGTCGCGGCGTAACGCAGACCGCACAACAGAATAGCGTTATAATTGAGAGGGATCGCGTTTCGATAGCGCGATCCCTCTCATTTTGTTTTCTGAGACTTTGTTAAAACTGGGTGAGGGGTACTCACGAATGAGTAACGCAAACCAGCGACAGAGCGCTATAAAGGCGCTGAAAGCTGCGACTAAGGCACTTTTACACGGCATCGCCAACCCACGTACTAGGCGAGCTTATGACGCGCGCTTGCGTGGTTTTCAAACGTGGTTAGAGGAAAGCAAGCCGGTTACGATCGACGCACGCGCGGTTGAAAAGTACCTGGGCTATCTCGCGTTGCAAGGTAAAGAAACTGCGACTATCAATCAAAGCCTTGCCGCCATTAGAAAACTCGCAGACGTAGACTCTCAATATGCGATTTTCCGAACCATTAAAACACGCAAGGGCGTGACTGATAGTGGCGCCGAGACGCCTCAAGGCAGCGTGTTGACTAAGGAGCAAGGCCGGACGCTGATTAACGCCAAAGTCAAGACTCTTCGAGAAAAAAGGGACCGTGCTTTGATCGCGGTGTTGCTCGGGTGCGGGCTAAAACTGAAAGAGATCACGAGCTTGACGTTTGAGCAAATAGAGCGGCAAGGCGGCGCGTGGATGATCAAGTTGCCGCATCGCATTATACCGCTGCCGGCATGGGCAAAGCGGCCGATCGATTTATACGCGCGTGAGTCGGGTATCAAGCAAGGCAGAGTGTTCCGTAAGATTAGCGGTGAGGGTCTCTCGCGCGACGCTATGACCGAGAACATCATTTATAAAGCAGTCGGACGCTACAGTAAGAAGTTGTTAGATACAGCAATATCTCCCGAGGATCTTCGCCGAACGTTTGCTAACTTCGCACGTGAGCAAGGTGCGTCGCTAGAGCAGATTCAAGAATTAATGGGCCACAAGTCTATGCAAAATACTAAGCGGCTAGTTACTGCACCATCTAAAGAGAAGCGCGTGAGCATCGAAATTTGAGAAGGTCCAAGGCTTTTTAACTTCCAAGGCTTTTTAACTTCCAAGGCTTTTTAACTTCCAAGGCTTTTTAACTTCCAAGGCTTTTTAACTTCCAAGGCTTTTTAACTTCCAAGGCTTTTTAACTTCCAAGGATTTTTAACTTCCTGCCGCCCGAGCCACGTCACCGCGCAACTGCCAAGGCTTTTTGATCTTGCCGGTCCATCACCTACCCGCGAAGCAGCCAAGGCTTTTTGATGGTTGAACCGTGACAAGGCTGCATAGTGCTGAAGGCTTGTTTTCGGATCATTTGGAATCGCGCGGAATTTTTGACGTGCGTAACCTGAATATGCGAAAGTACGGCCCGCGTTTCAGCAAATCCACGCTGAACGTTCGCACACACCCTTTAAAAACTGCTCGTGCGCCTATTCCAAGGCTACAAGACAACGCAGTAAACCCATACAACGGATGAGCATGACACTTAAAACGATCAGGACTGAGCAAGAGACTGTTACGCGCTACCGCGCCATGAAATCACAGGGTCGTGATGAAGTTGAGACCGATGAATATTTGAGGCAAATGAGTGACGGCGGCGAAGTCGAAGATTACACAGCTATAGACCACACGGCTAAAAGCTATCTCGGTTATATGGTTCGGAACATCACGCGCGGCCGATGGTTGCAGGTGCGCCAAGCCGTGAGGCAGTACGTCGCTTGGAAGTGGATGTTAGGCCACGAGGATGCAGATATGTTCCCAGGCGCAAGCGATCTGCAAACGTCCGACCCACGACAAAGCTACATCTATCTG
The DNA here is from genome assembly GCA_963789185.1 of uncultured Acidobacteriota bacterium. Classification (GTDB taxonomy): domain Bacteria; phylum Acidobacteriota; class Blastocatellia; order Pyrinomonadales; family Pyrinomonadaceae; genus PSRF01. Next base: position 714,378 of record CAWBJU010000028.1, on the reverse strand, counting down.
CGAGATCAAATCTCATCCGGCGAATGGGATCGCATGACTCAGGAAGCGTTACAGCAAGCAGAACGACAGCAACAGGAAAGGCATCAAGCACATGAACGATACACGCCAGACCACAAACATCTCCGAACTTCACCGACTCACGAGGTTGGACCGTCAGACGTTGGGCAAAATACTCAAGCACCTTTCGCCTGTTGAGGAAGGCCCAAAGAATGCGCGCAACTACTACCTTTATGATTGCACGGTTGCGATCTTTGATTACCTCAAGGAGCGGCACGGCGAGTCACCGAGGCAGCGCCGCACGGCGGCAGAGGCAGAGAAAGTAGAAATTGAGGTTGCCCGTTTGCGCGCAAGTCTAGTGCCGACTGAGCTTATGCGTAGAAGCGCCGGCAGTCTCATTGAAACTCTCATGCGGCGGTGTGTTGAAGAAGCGCCGGCAGCACTGGCAGAAAAGATCGCCGCCACGCCTGACCACGCGGAAGTCGAGATCGCTATCCGCGACTACTTCGCCGCAATCTTTGACGAGCTTCGATCCAACCCGAGCGCGTTTATGAGCCTTCCCGCTGATGCTGATGCTGATGAAGGTGATTGATTTCGCACGCCGCCGTCGTCTTATAGGTCCATCATCGATCAGCACATCGCACGTTACGCCTGCGAGCCGCGCATAACGCAGCGATACTAAGCTCACTGTCACTGAGAGACACCGTGCGGGTTTTACAGAACAATTTGAAAAGGGTCGCTTCGTCGTAACCCGTCAACCCGCCTAAATCTGCCGGCTTTGCTATGCCGACATGATCACAAGCTGCGTCAAGAATAGCGAGCGTGTGATCCATCAAAAAATCGGGAATCCCACTCGCTAAAAATGTGGCGACGACCTTCGCCTCGTGCTGTACCTGTCTATCTGCATCGTTGAATTTACCTGTTTTTTGCCGACGAATTTTTTTATTATGTCGGGACATCTTCAAACCTTTCTATAGCAAAGGGTTGAGGGTTTAGGGCTGGATCGTCGTGTTAGCCGCACACGTTCCGGCCCGCTGCATTTTAAGAGGGGCATCAATCACTCTGTTTTGCCGCACGATGATTGATGCGTCAAAACTATAAGCCCGAGCCGCTAGTTTCGTCAAAGGAAAATATCAGTCTTGACCGCGAGTTTTGTTTTCGTGTATGAGCTTAAAGTAACATTCATTGTGCAACCGGCTCACGTTTTACAGGCTCACAATGAGATGATAGGGACCACGTAAAAAAGGCATGAAACTCTTAACAACCGCACAAGCGGCTGAAAAGTTAGGCGGTATAAGTGTTGACCGTGTGCAGGCTTTGATTCGCTCGAAGCGTTTACCTGCCAAGCGGTTTGGGCGTGCTTATATGATCGATCAAAGGGATCTCAAACTTGTGGCAGATAGAAAACCAGGTCGGCCAAAGAAATCAAAAAAAGTAAAACGGTGAAACGTCACACGTAAGCCGCACCCCGCCCCCGTGCATGGTCCACCTTTGATCCGCAAAAAGATAACAACCAAACAGGCGCAAGAGATTACCGGCCTTGCACAGTCAACGATTCGCGCGGGCAAGGCCGGCACTCACGTACTTACTCGCACAAAGCACGGTCGAGCTATCAGGTATTACCTTGATGAAGTTGAGGCGCTCGCAGAGGGGAAAAAGATTCCGACAAAGGAAAAGCAGCGACGCACATGAGTTAGGCGCGCGCTTGTGACGCCATTGCGACAGGAATTTAGAGAGGGCTAGTAGTAGGCGAAGGAAAGTTAAGGAAGAATAGCGGAAAACACTTGAAAAAGGCTTAGACTGCAACCTGCTTTTATTTTATAGAGTTACGAATTTGCGCGCCTTGGGATTCATAACCCCAAGGTCGGCGGTTCGATCCCGCCCCCCGCTACCAACCTTCCGGCTTTATTTTCAAAGACTTACAACTAACTCGCGATCCGAACAGAAGTCTCCGAATCCTGATTTGTTGTAAAGTTGCTGTAATCCTGCTTGCGGTAATCAGCAATCGACTGCACTGCACGTAGTCTTGACTCCGCTGACGAGTGCGTGTAGTCGTCGCTCATTTCTACAGTGCTGTGTCCCAGGAGATCCCTTCTCGTAATTGCGTCGACACCAGCTTCTCTCAGTCGTGAAGCGAACGTGTGACGCAAATCGTGGAAGGTCAGATCCTGAATTCCCGCTTCCCTGCATGCTGCTCCGAACGCCTTACCAACATTCGTGTAGGGTCGGCCGGTGTCAGGATTTGCGAACACATAGTCGAATCCTGCTTCATCGCCCAGAAGGTCCGCGAAAATGTCCTTTGCCACATTGCTCAAAGGAATCGTTCGCGGCTTCCCATTCTTGCTCTTGGGAATCAGCACGTGATTTGGTCTTACCTCAACCTTCACGTCCTGTCCTTTGCTCCTCAACTTCACGGAGAAAGGCATCGTACTGAGGTTGATGTCGGCCCGTTTGATTGCCATGAGTTCGCCAAGTCTGGCTCCAAGGTGAACACATAGCTGTGGGAACAGTGCTTTTCACAAACATCCACGTTCGCTCAGTAACTCGGATAGTTTTACACACCATTTCAATGACTTAGAACAAGCAGACAAATCGGACTCGGGCGAATTGTTGTAAACTTGCCGTAGTTTTTCTCAAAAACTTCGCCAATACCATTCCAAACATTCAAAAACACTCAGATTTTTACGTGTGACCGCGCATCTCTAGCGGTACTTGGGAGCGCCACTCCCACGCTTCCCTTCCGAACTTTTTGAAGAATCCGCAGTCTATAAGTTCCTACGCTGCGCTACACATATATATACATACACATATATATAAGGACACGAATCTTGTATTCACATTCTCGTCTTGCGTGTGATGACACGCGATGTGCTTCGGAGTGTCATAGCCGGTGACGGGAGCCGCGTCCATCGAATCATTCAACGGCAGCTTTCGTGATGATGTTTGAACGTCAACTGGTTTTCTTTGACTCGAGGATGCGCAGGAAAGATCCAGGCGTTCACGGGAGGTTACAACGGCTGCCCGGATCAGGTGGTCCAAGGGGCATCTGGACAACCGCTCATTGCTGCTTCCTTTGCTTTCAGCTCCGCATTAAAAGGTGCGCGTAGAGTGCCTTTTTTAACTAATGAGTGTGGCGAGATCTTTGGACGGCTTATCTCGTACCATCAAGCATACCCGTTGACAATTTGAATGAGGCCGAAGCCAAATCCATTCTACCGAACTTTCTCCTTACAGACACTGCGCCACCTTATTATCCATAATGTACCTTAACGACCCTTGCGCGTCGATTTGGCAACAACGCTGAATCCAACCACCTTTGTCAATCAAGATTGTAATCTGACAGAATCCCTCGCGTGACTATGCGTCAACAACTGGCATTGACAGGCGTGTTGGTCTTATCGATCGCCTACTCCAGTGGTCTGCTCGTGCTGGGGCAAAACTCACGAAACACAAGACGCCAGGAAGAAGTGCCTGCCCCCAAAGGCAAAGAGGCTAAGAAGTTGTTCAAACAAAACTGTGCGAGGTGCCACGGAGCAGATGGGAAAGGGCAAACCACTGCGGGTGAGATTGCGGGTGCCCCAGATTTCACTGACCCTTCGTGGCAAGAGCTTTCCGACGATCAGACTTTCGCTAATTCTATTAGGCATGGAGTGGGACAGATGCCTTCTTTCAGCAAGAAACTCAGCAACCAACAAATCAAATCACTCGTTTCTTATGTGCGGACGTTCAAGAAATGAATCATGTTCAAGGGCTCATGCGGCGAAACGCCTCTCCTTTTTCCCTGAACTGCAAAAGAAATTCCCGGCTGGGAGTTTTAATTGCAAACTCTCTAAAAAAAGTCTTGACAAGAATCACCTTCCGTCCTAAGGTCGGCGGCGTTGACGCAAACGTGAAAGTCCTCATGAAAGAGTTCTGAGGAATATCTCATTTCCAGCACCAGTTTTGAATAACCGTCGAATTAGACACTCCTCTCGTCGAAAGCAAGGCAGCTAGCTTTCCTCTCAGACTTGCGTCGTATAACGGCGGGCCTCGTGCTCGAAGTTTTGCTCACAAACCCACGACGATTCCAACATAACCCAAGCTCGCAGGGAACTTCGTCGTCTTGCAAATAAAAATCGCAACTTCCTGCTTCGTGAGGAGGGAGAAATGTCTCAGCGCATTAGTTTTCGTGCTGCATGCCTAATTCTCATTCTGGCAGCGTTCTGTTTGACGGGATGGATCAGCAATGCTTCGGGCGATGGCCGCAAAGAGCGTGCAATTCCACCATTGCCAACGGAGCCATTTAGTCCTTCAAACGCACGCACTGAAGATGGCGCGCTGATTCCGGTCGATCAATTCTTCTCTGCAAAGAGATGCCTCGGATGCCATCAGGACACGCATGCTGCCTGGTCTCAATCTCTGCATCGCAATGCCGCTCGTGAGCCCTTCTATCGTGAGAGTGTAGACATATTGCTGCGCACGCGCGGAATTGAATTCACCCGTCATTGTGAAAGTTGTCATACACCGGTAGCGCTGTTTGCCGGCGTCCTCACGAAAGACGCACCACGACAGGAAGCACCATTTACATCTTTGGATGACGAAGGAGTGACTTGCACAGTTTGTCATTCAATTACCGAAGCGCGCCTTAACGGCACTGGAAGTTACACCATTCGCCGGCCTGCGCTGCTGGCAAAAGAGGATGGAACGCCCGTCTTCGGAAATTTTACTGATGAGCAAATCCTTGTTGACGTTCCGGGTCATAAACGAGCAGTGATGCGGCCGCTGCTGCGGACGCCGGAGTTCTGCTCGACCTGTCACAAGGTCGACGCGCCGCCTGCCCTGAACGGTTACAAACACATTCGCGGTTTCTCCGCCTACGACGAATGGCAACAATCCGGTGCGTCACATGAAGTCGTATCTCCTTATTACAAAACCGAGGAGCGAGTAGATTGTCGCGGCTGTCACATGCCGAAGATCGAGAGCCGCAACGATCGCGCAGCCAAGAGTGGCGTGATCGCCTCGCACCAGTGGCTGGGGGCCAATACGGCAGCCCCGCTGTTCTACGGACAAACCAAGCAAGTTGAACTTACCGAGCAATTCCTCAGTAACAAGGTCATCAATGCTGACATCTTCACTCTGAAACGCGAGTCTACTGGCGAGATGTTTCGGGAGTTAGCAAACGAGAATCAGTTGAGGCTAACCCCCGGCGAAGAACTCACCGCCGAGGTGGTCGTAGCTAATCGCAAAGCGGCGCATTCATTCGCCCCCGAAGTGCGCGACCTCTACGAAATTTGGGTCGCATTTGAAGCGGTGAATAACAAGGGCAAGGTGATTTTTCGCAGCGGGTTTCTGAAGCCAAGCGGGATGCTCGACGAAAGCGCGCACGTTTACAAAAACATCCTGCTGGATGAACAAGCCCGGGTGATTACCCGACATCAAATCTGGCTCATGAATGTCGTCCCCTACAACAATGCAATTCCCGCCGGCCGCTCCGACATCGCACGTTTCCGTTTCCGAGTGCCTGCCGATTGGAAACCGGAAAACTCTTCCGGTATCACGCTGAAAGCGACAGTCAACTATCGACGCTTTACTCAGGAGTACACGGAATATGTCCTCGGGCGACAAAAGAGGAAACTCACGATCCCGATTGTCCAAATGGCTGAGACCGAAGTGCGGTTGGTAGCCGAGCCGAAAGCCTCCACGTCGAGGACCAACGACAAACGGGCTAATTATAGGATCAACTCAAGCAACGCCGTGAATTCCGAACATCAAGCGCGGCGTTGGAACGACTACGGCATCGCGTTACTGGAACAAGCCCAATATGGACCAGCGGCCGAAGCGTTTCGCCGAGCCAGCGAACTTAATCCTTCCGATCTCAACCCGTTAGTTAGCGCAGCCGTGGCTGAAATGCGAACCGAACGCTTTGGCCTTGATCGGACTCAACTGGCCAAGGCCGCTGAGCTTCTTGAAGCAGCCTTGAAACTTGATCCAGGCAATGCCCGCGCAAGATATTTCCACGCGTTGGTGCTGCGCAGCCAAAAACGACCGGTTGAAGCCGCCGCGGAATTAGCCAAACTGGCCCAGCAATACCCTCGCGATCGCGAGGTGGCGCGGCAATTGGGCCAGACGCTTTACGCCCTCGGCCGCATCGCCGAAGCCCGCTTGGCTTTTGAGAGCATCGTGGCGGTTGATCCAACAGATTTTGGCGCTTACCAGTTTCTTTCGCCGATCTATCAAAACCTGGGAGAAACAGATAAAGCGAACTACGCCCGCTTCTACTTTTTGCAGTGGCGAGACGATCCCATGGCCAGCACGATCGCCAGTCGCTTTTTCGCCGCGCACCCACAGTGGGCGCAGGAGCGGGTTCTCGCACACACGCATGATGGCGACTCGCCGCGCCGCCCGGTCTTGAGTGGGCCGCTTGCAGCGCCTGAAAAGTGAAAGACAAATCACATCGCTAATTCTCCGATTCGCAAGTCCTCAAGCGAACGAATACTGAGAGGCAGAACGTAACGTGAGAAAAATAATCCTACGCACTTGTACGGCACTCCTACTCATAGTCGTTTTCACTACATCGCTGCTATCTGCCAGAGCACAAGGCGGCACAACTATCTACGTCTACGACGACAACGGCAGACTGCACGCGGTGATCTCTCCCTCGGGTGAAGCGGCTGTCTACGAATACGATGCCGCGGGCAATATCACAGCAATTCGTCGGCTGGCGGCAGACGCGCTGGCAATCCTTGCCTTTTCACCGCATGAAGGATTGCCGGGCGATCAGGTGACGTTTACCGGAGTGGGCTTTGGTGGCGGTGTTACGAATGTCTCCTTTAACGGAGCCTCCGCAACGATTGTAAGCGTCACTCCTTCGCGGGTCGTGGCGACTGTGCCTGCGGCAGCAACAACCGGGCTGGTCACAATCACCACTCCAACCCGTTCAGTTTCTACAGCCACTCCATTCACGATCGCAGGCGTCCGGATCACTCCGGCGTTTGCAGCGTTGAAGTTTGGAGAAAGTGTTCAATTCACAGCCGAGGTTCTGCCCTCAACACTCGATCAGGACGTGATATGGACTGTCAACGACTTGGCAGGCGGGAACGCCACGGCAGGCACGATTTCTGCGACTGGCTTATACACTGCGCCTAACATCCGGCATTCCTCCGTCGCGATTCGCGCGACGAGCGTCGCTGACAACGCGAGGTTTGCCGAAGCGAGCGTCAGAGTCGACGATCCAAATGACGTGCAATCCGTGTTCACGTCGTCAGTGAGTGTCATTAAGCGTGGTGAAACCCTGCCTGTGGCAGCGCTCAGCCGTCAGGTAGCTGTACAGTACGGCCTTTTGTCAGTGTCCCAATCCGCTATAGCTAAAGGGATATCCGTCCAATACGGTGATCTGAGGGGTGGTGCGGCAGCCTTCAGTCGGAGGGTGTCAGTGCAGCGCGGCAGCTTCACGCAATCAAGTGCGCTTGCCAATCAAGTTTCTATTCAATACGGAAGCAGCCAAGGCCAATATACTGCAGAAGCATCCGTCTCTGTTACCAAAGGCCCACACATTCAAAGCATCAGCCCCGGCAATATCACGCGAGGGCTCTCGGTAACTTTCGCCGTGAGCGGGATTGGCCTCTCCGGTGCCACTGCAATCAGGTTCATCTCAACAAATGGGACCAATGACGCCACCATCACGGTTTCTAACATCGTGGTTAACGGCGACGGCACATCTTTAACGGCCACCGTAACCGTGAGCGCAAGCTCCGCGCTCGGCAGTCGCATCGTCTTTATCGCTACTCCGAACGGGGACACGGTAACCGTGGATCTGGGAATCAACAGAATCAATGTTCAGTAACGATACTTTGTAAAAGGCACAATTGAAGTTGGACCAGCGCAAATTGCCGACCGTTCGGCTGTTATCAATCACTCATGAAGGAGAGAAATCAATGTTCGCAAATCATGGTGCTGCCTCGCGGCAACTCCTAATTCAACGTTGGGTAGCCCCGGCTGCCATTATCGTTTCCCTGCTGCTCGCGGCAGGAAACACTCACGGGCAAAACAGCTTCAGCAGCGGTTCGACCGGGGCTGACGGAGCTTTCAACCCGACTACCACGCAGACGATAACTGTCCCGGACAGCGGGGTCTTCCACTTCACCACGGTCAATATTCCAACCGGAGTGACGATCACTTTCGCGCGCAACGCCACCAACAAGCCGCTAACAATCCTCGCAAGCGGCGACGTAACGATTGTCGGCAACATCAATCTTGACGGCAAGCCCGGCAACGCGAATGGCAACGGTGGACTCGGTGGGCCGGGCGGCTTCAACGGAGGTACAGGCGGTTACGGCTTCGACCAATCCTTCTCCGGTGTCTCGGGAGAGGGTCCGGGAGGAGGAGGAGGAGGATTAGGCAGCGCTACACTCAGTACTCCTGGACCAGGCGGCGGGGGCGGTTTCGGGGCGTTTGGGGGCGAAGGGTCAGGACTTGCCGTTAATGCCGGCGATGGTGGGCCGAAATATGGGGCAGTCACAATACTTCCGCTACTTGGCGGCTCAGGCGGAGGCGGCGGTGGCACCACAAACGGGAATCGCGGCGGCGCCGGCGCTGGTGGCGGAGGCGCGATTCTGATTGCCAGCTCAGGCACGATTACCATCAATGGGACGATCTTCGCACGTGGCGGTACTGGCTCCTCTGCTAATGCCTCCGGTGGTGGCGGCGCGGGTGGTGCAATCCGACTTATCGCCAACACCGTCAGCGGAAATGGCTCACTGAATGTCTCTGGAGGCACCCAGGGATGCTCTTCCTTGTGCGCCGGTGCCGGTGGTCGCGGCTACGTGCGGCTCGAGGCATACGATACGAACAGCTTCACCGGGAGTTCCGTGCCAGGCAACTTCATCAGCTTTGCGCTTCCACATCCGATTACACCGCCGAACGCACCGCAATTGCGTATCGCATCGGTAGGCGGCATCAACGCTCCGTCAAGTCCGCTCGGCTCGCTGCAGGGCGTTCCGGACATCGTCGTACCCGCGTCGCAAACGAATCCTGTTAGCGTTGCCCTGGAAGGCGCCAATTTGCCTGTGGGTACAGTGGTGCAAGTAATCCTCACGCCGGCGACGGGCGGGCGCACAACGGTCCAAAGTGGCGGACTCGCCGGCACCGAAAGCGCATCAACCGCCAGCGCTAGTGTGACTCTACCCAACGGCATCAGTGTCATCAGCGCGTTAGCTGTGATTGATCTGACAATCGCGAAAGCGAAGCCGATGTTCATCGAAGGTGAACGGGTAAATCGGATCGAAGTCGCAGCCACTTTCGGTGGCGCGTCGGAGCTGACCTATGTCACTCAGTCAGGACGGCGCATCAGGCGATCGGCTAACTGAGTTGTCTGATTGATCCGAAATGCGCCAGCGTCTCCTTCAGAGTGAGCGTTCGGCAGACCAATTACGGGCGGCCGGGTTGGCTGCCGAACGTCGAAACAAGAATCGATACGAGCTATTTGTGAACTCGCGGAATGAGGTTGACAGATGAAGACCAGCATCATTGAACACGTTCTTGGACCGGCTACAAGAGTTTTCGGCTACAACGCAATTGGTTCTCGATCTGCCATTGCCGGACTGCTCGTTCTTGTTTTGACCTGGTCGCTGATACTTCCGTTCAACGTAAGCGCCGAGCGCCGTCCAACTGGTCCAACGTCCGCCACTCTACCACCATCCACATCGCGCTTGCTTTCCCAGACTACTGAAACATTCACCGTGTATGGTCCACAGCGGTTTACACGCAACAGCGGACAACCCGTTAACGTCGTCGAGAATTTCTCCCTTCCCGCAGGCGCAATCGCTCCCTTCACTATCCTGGTCGACAACGGTGCACCGAGCGGCTCCAACAGAGTTTCAAGTGCAACTATCAATCTCAATGGAACAACCTTATATAACTCAAACGATTTCAATCAAAATGTTTCGTCGCTCACCAAGCCGATAACGTTGACGGCGGCAAATACTCTGGAAGTGAAGCTGGAGAGCGCATCGGGTTCTTATCTGACCATAACTTTCACAGCCACGCGGGTGGCAAGTCAGCCCACACTCGACAGCGTAACTCCGGCACGCACTACTCAGGGACAAACGCTGAATGTAACGCTACAAGGGACCAATACACATTGGATTGCTGGGCAGACGCGCGCGTCCCTAGGTGGCGAAATAGCTGTCGGCGGCGCCGCTAATGGCGAGCTTGGCCCAGTCACTGTTGTTAGCGCAACAACTGCAATAGCCGCTGTCGTAGTCTCACCAACCGCCGCGCTAGAACCACGAACGGCGCACGTGGTTACGACGCCTCCTGGTGGAGGGACAGATGAATCTCTTAGCTTGCCCAACAGCTTTACGGTTGACGCCGCAACATCACCTGGCGCTTCCGCTGCAAATGTCTCAACGATTGCCGGCGGCGCCGGCACTGCCGGGTTCGCAGACGGAAACGGATCACAGGCGCGCTTTCAAAAGCTTAGCGGCATCGCTGTTGGACCAGACGATGCGATCTATCTCGCCGACACGGGCAACCAACGTATCCGCGTAGTGCGTGGCCAGAGCGGCGGCGGAGGCGAAACGAATTGGACAGTCTCGACATTGGCCGGCAACGGCACCGCCGGTTTCGCCGATGGTCCAGGTGCTGGCGCGATGTTTAATAATCCGCACGGCGTGGCCGTTGACGCAGCCGGGGTGGTTTATGTCGCAGACACGGCAAACAATCGTATACGCCGCATCACGAGCGACGGCACAGTCTCGACTCTTGCGGGCGACGGCACAACCGGTTTGCAAAACGGCGCCGGCAGCCAGGCGCGTTTCAATGCGCCGCAAGGTGTGGCCACCGACAATCAGGGCAACGTGTATGTCGCAGATACTGGCAACGCCGCGGTTCGGCTGATCAATGCCGGCGGAACGGTGAGCACGTTGGCTGGTGATGGCACGGTTGGATCAAATGATTCTCCCGGCGCGCGTTTCGATGGTTTGGTTGGTATCGCCGTCGAGGGACAAAACGTCTACGTTTACTTGGCGGACACAGGAAACCACCGTATTCGCCGGCTGGACGTTGCAGGCACAGTGGTCACTGTGACGGGCGCCGAACGAGGGTTCAAGGATGGCTCGGCTGGGCAAGCCCGCTTCGCGGAGCCCTCCGGCATTGCAATTGACGGCGCAGGCAAGATCATCATCGCCGATGGCGTTAACTCTCTAGTGCGTGTGGTTGATCCGGCTTTGGTTATAAATGGATCTAACCAGGCTGTTACTACTTTGGCGGGCACCGGAGTTCGCGGACTCACAGATGGACCGGGTGATGTCGCACGTTTCTTCACGCCTCGAGGTCTGGCGGTGTCCAACTCGAGCGCCGTTATTGTGGCCGACACGGGCAATCAAGTCGTGCGCCGAATCTTGCTGCCTCCGATTATTCACTCCCTCACGCCGCCGAGCGCACGCGTTGGCGACACTATCACGATCAACGGCGAGCGTTTCGATGGGCGTGGTCCGGAGTGCAACGTTGTTCGCTTCACTAAGTCTCAACAGGCAGGCGGTGGTCACACATTCGGCTCTGTTACACAAGCAACGCGCACGACGCTTACGGTCGTAGTTCCGTCGGACGCCGCGACTGGTCCAGTCACGGTGGAGACTGAAGGGGGTACTGCAACCAGTCCCAGCGACTTTGTAGTGAACAACTTCCCTGCCCCTGTCATCACCGACTTCACTCCGAAGCGCGGCACGCCGGGCACGCAAGTGACGCTTACCGGAAGCAATCTCAAGGTAAATGCTGACAATCCGTCGGTGACCTTCGCCGGCAGTAATGGCAACCGACTTCCGGCGCTTGTAAGTAGCGCTAGCACAACCGAGGTGCGCACGACTGTGCCCAACGGCGCCATCACCGGCGTCATTGAACTTTCGCATGTCGGTGGAACGGCTGCGACGGCGACTCCGTTTACCGTCGATACCGAACAGGATTTTCAGTTGACGGTCGCGCCCTCAGCTACAACCGCAGTACAGGGCGGCTCGGGTACTTACGTCGTTTACGTGACCAGTCAACAGACCACCTTCAGCCAACTGGCTAGCTTGACTACAACGGGACTGCCTGCAGGCATCACCGTCACGTTTGATCCAGCACAGATCACCGCCGGGGCCAACGCGACTCTGACTCTCAAGCTAAGCGGCACGATTGCCGCCGGTAGTTATCCATTCACGATTCACGGTGTTGCCAGTGTCGGCGGCCACGATCTCGAACGTACCGCCGGGGCCACGCTCAATGTAATGACGGGAGGCCAAACGACGTTATCGGGCCGAGTACTGTCTACTGACAGCGAGCCCATTATCGGCGCCACGGCTTCGCTCGACGGCAAAACCGCGATGACCGACGCGTCGGGCTCGTTCCTGTTGACGGGAGTTACCGCAGGCACGAATCGTCCGTTGATGGTTGACGGCCGCACGGCCAGCTCACCAAACAAGACCTATCCCGTAATTATCGAACCGGCAAACATCGTCGCCGGTCAGGCCAACGTCAATCCCTACACTTTCTATCTGCCACCGATCGACACGCAGTATGAAGTTGAAGTCGTGCCAGGACAGAATACAGTCGCCAGTAACCCGCGCGTTCCCGGTCTGCAAATGACTATTCCCGCCGGTGCGAACCTGCGCAACCGCGACGGCTCGCCCATAACGCGAGTTTCGATCACACCGCTAGCAATCGACCGCACACCCGCCCCTTTGCCCTCGAATGTCGCGACCGGACTCGTCTATACCAGCCAGCCGGGCGGTGCGATTACGGATATTCCGATGCCCGTGATCTACCCAAACCTCCTTGGAACCAATCCCGGCACGCAAGTGAATCTCTACGCCTTCAATCACGACACAGTGCAGTGGTACATCTACGGTACGGGAACAGTGAGCAGCGATGGACGCACAATTGCGCCCAACATCAACCCGAGTACTGGCCAACAATATGGCCTGCCTGATTTCTCATGGCATTTCCCCAGCTTGCCAAATGCCGGACAGGGCGGCAATGGTGGTGGGAAGGGCGGTTGCGGGGGCACCGGCCCAACGCCCGTTAATTATTCAACAGGCATAAAATTCGAAACGACTACTGATATCGCGTTTGGAGGGGCTCGTGGCGGGATCGAACTGACCAGATATTACACAAGCGACAATTCCGCTCTCAATTTTTCAGGTCGTTTTGGACGTGGCGTACATGACAATTTTGACGTGACGCTAAGCGGAATCTGGGCCGTTGGAGGTTCTGGTCGCGTGATCATGCCGGATGAGCAAACTGGACGCTTGTTTAATTACACGCGGACTGACCCCGACGGGAGTCGTGTATTCACAACTACCAGCACGATCTCTCAATTGGGAGATGTAGTGCGCAGGCTGACTGACGGCACTTTAGAATACAAGTACCTGACGGGCCGAGTGATGCGCTTTGATTCCTCCGGCCGCCTGACTGCGATCGCGGATCGGAACGGCAACACGACCACACTCGCTTATACAGCCGGACGGCTAACAAGCATCACCGATCCGGTGGGTCGTTCGATCACGCTCACTTATAACACCTCTGGATTCGTGAGTATGGCGACCGATCCAATTGGCCGCGTTTGGAGTTACACTTATGGAACCTTCGGAAATTTCTCGAATCTTTTGGCGACAGTCACCGCACCTCTCGGAGCCACAACCAGTTACAACTACACCAATGCGCGTTTGGCGTCGGTCACCGATCCGCGCGGCAATGTGGTCAAGGCGCTTGCCTACGACAACAACGGTCGCGTCATCAGACAGCAATTCTCAGATGGCGGAATCGAAACCTACGACTACTTCTTGTCTGGCGGAGTCGTGACTTCGACCATTATCACCGACCCCTTAGGACGAAAGACGACAAAGCGGTTCAATGCCAACGGTTATCTTGTTAGCGTTGTTGATGCTTTAGGGCAAAGCTCACAGCTGACGCTCGACTTGACCACTAATCTTCCAACCCACGTGATAGGTCCATGCGGTTGCCCGGAGGAAACTCGCCAATATGACGCGCGCGGGAATATCACTTCTCGAACGGATCAACTAGGTCATACCATGACCTATGAGTATGACCCAATCTTCAATAACCTTGTCAAGACAATCGATAAAAACGGCAACATCACAACTTACGGCTACGACAGTCGCGGGAACCTGACATCGTTAACCAATGCGCTGAACCAAACCACGCTATTCGAGGTCAACACTTTAGGGGAGGTCACAGCGGTTACCGATGCGCTCGGGCATAGCACAACAGTTGATTATGACACTCACGCGAATGTGATCGGGATCGTCGACGCCCTGTCGCACCGTTGGAAAATGGAGTACGACGGCGTAAGCAGACGAACTGCGACCGAAGATCCTCTTGGGCGGCGTATCGTTACTGAGTATGACGCTCTTAATCGTACTAGGAAGATAACGGACACCAGCGGAATAGGTACTCAGTACGAGTATGACCAAAATGGTAACCAGACGCAGGTGAAGGACGGGTTAGATCGTATTTGGAGGACGACCTACGACGCCAAAAACAGACCTTCGTCGCAAACCGATCCGCTCGGCCGAACGGCCCGATCGACCTATACCCGTGACGATCAAGTGACTCAGTTTATCTCTCCGTCCGGCCGCAAGACTCTTCATGAGTACGACTCAGTAGGGCGGGAGATCCGTTTGACCGGTCCCTTGGGCGACATAGTTCGATTCGCGTACGACAATCGCGGAAACCTTGTAAAACTCACAGATCAGCGTGGCAATGCAACGACTTGGACCTACGACGCAAGGTTCCGTCCTACGTCCGTGCGGGATCCGCTTGGGAAAATCATGAGCGTTCACTACGATCCCCAGGGTAACATCAAAAAGAGGATGGACCAGGCTGGCCGAGAAACCATTCTGAACTACGACCCTTTGAATCGCATTCAGCAGATCTTATATCCGGACGCCCAGGTAAGTTATGGGTACGATCCGGCCGGACGCCTAGAAACGATGGGGGACAGCCAGGGAGGAACTATTAGTTACATATATGATGACGCGAACCGCCCGTTATCAGAAACAACGGTGCAGGGTACCGTGGCTTATGAATACAACAATGCAAACCAGCGAACGAAGATGACCGCGGTCGACAGCCCGCCAGTTTTCTATGGCTATGACGTCGCGGGAAAACTACAGACAATCACACAAGGTGCAGGCACATTTTCAATTGAATACGACGGGCGCTCGCGACGCAAGAGCCTGACCCGGCCGAATGGAGTGACAACAAACTTTGCCTATGATGACGCGAGTAGATTACAACGCATAACGCATACGCGCGGTCAACAGATCATCGAAGACTATCAGTACGCGTACACGCCGGATAACGAAATCAATTCAATCTCGTCACTGTCGTCAGGCACCGTGTTGCCTCAACAGAAAACTGCAAGCCCGGCAAATACGGCAAATCGGATCCCTCAGCTCGGCAGTGTCTCCTACTCGTTCGACGATCTGGGGCAGACAAAAACCCGTACTGATGGTAATGGAACGACAAGTTATGAATGGGACGCGCGCGAAAGATTGACGCGGGCAACGCTGCCGAACGGTCAGACCGTGAGTTACTCCTACGATGCTTTCGGCAGAAGGACGAGTCGCACGGCCAACAACGTGACCACCTCGTTTCTTTACGACGGGCAGAATGTAGTTCAGGACAAGACTGACGGCGGTGCCGTGACAGATTACGTTAATGGTTGGGGCGTCGATCGGAAGTTAAAACAGACCAGCAGCTCAGGCGAATTCTATTTCTTGCAAGACCAACTTAGCAGCACTACAGCGTTAACGAACTCGTCGGGCGGTGTCACCGAGAGAATCCAATATGAGGCGTTTGGCGATAGCCCGGGAAGTTCCTTAACTCGTTATGGATATTCAGGCCGCGAGCGCGACGAACTGACAGGCTTGTATCACTACCGTGCTCGCTGGTACGACCCGCACCAGGGAAGATTCATCTCGCAAGATGCACTCGGCTTCGACGGCGGTCAGTTTAACCTTTACGTCTACGTGCATAATAGTCCGCTTAGTTTCGCTGATCCGTTCGGATTAACGACTCTTCAGGTGGGATGGTCGGGCTCGCTGATACTTGGACCAGTGGCATTAGTCGGCGGGATTGGAATTGCGATTGACGGTCAGGGAAATGTGGGCATTTATTACGAAGGCGGCGGAGGTGGTGGGGCTGGCGCGAGAGCGAATACCGGCACGTCCATCCATGTCTCTAGCGGCGACTCGATTGGGGACCTCCGCGGTCAGTTCTATAATGGCAGCATCGGTGCTGGAAAGGGGGTAGATGGGTCCTTGGACGGTTTCACCGGGCTGGGTGAGCGTGGACAGCGAGTCTACGGAGGGGGAGTCACTCTCGGTGGTGGCTTAGGCGCAGGGGGCTCAGTCACCAGCAGTTGGACCGGCATCATCCCATTGTTCAAACTCGGAGGTGGAGGCGACGACGGTGATTCGAGGAGCTATGGCAGCCGTGATTGCCCACCGGGTATGTTGCCACCGCCACAGCCCCTTCCACCAGGTTACCAACCCTGGCCACCACCCAGGAGGCCAGCACCAACCCCGACGCCATCCGGTCTTCCGGGACCAGTGCCTCAGCCGGCGCCTACGCCATAAAGGCCTCTAAGTGATATCTATGTTGTAATGACTGTTACATCAGGGGAGTGATTATTTGAATTGCAATTGTCGCTCCCCCTGAAATACTCCACGCTCGAATAGAAGATTCCATGAAGGTTTTGGATGCAGGGTTTTATTTCGCGGCGGCGGTGGCGGTAATCGCACTACCACTCTGGATCTTCAATCAGATCAAATACCTAAGACGTCGCGCGGCAACCAAGCTCAATCCAGACCTCGTTGTAGCATTTCCAATTAAGAGCGTAATGTTTTTTGTAGTTCCGCTCCTCATCGCAATCGGGATTTCGCAAAGCATGTTCTTCATTCGCCTTGGAGGAAGCATTAAGCTTCGTGCGAGGATTGTCTGAAAATCACAGAGTTTATGTGAACCGCGACCAGGTTTCCGATGCCGATGCTGAAAAGATAGTCTCCGCACTAAAGCATATTTCTCCCCAGTTAGGTCATCACTCCCATCCGACTAAAAGAATTCGCGTCGACATAAATAGTGCGCAGGGCAATATCACATTCGAGTTGGGGCGGGACTCTCAAATACCTGAAGAATACTGGGTGTTTTATCCGAAGTATCGCCTTACATCGAATTATGAAATCGGCCGAATCACGACTCCGATTTTCGACCAATACTAAGAATATTGTGTAACGCAAACCGTTGGTTTGCGTTACGCCGTTGTTCCCACTTCGAAAGTCCGGCGGTGCGTGTCCCTTTCAAATCCGGAAATTGGGTACTCTGCAAACCAAGCGCCCGAGGAAGAGGTCATGCGATCTTTACCGCAGAAGCATTTAACCTACTTTCACTTTTAGCCTCAGGCTGTAAACGATCGAAAGCCAAATGATTTCGAGGGAAAAATCAGTAGAAGGTTTAAGCAAATTCAAGGGGGCTAGCAGGATTTGGAATATCCTAGCGAGCTTGCGATTTCTCACCGCGATGCTGAACGTGGGCTGTTGGTGTATTCCAAAATGAATGGGCCGCCCGCTGTGTTCAAGAAGGTGGTTTCAGTATTTTATAAACCCCAGTGCTCAATTCACGTTTATGAAGACTCGAATCACAGTCGCGTTGATCATAAGCGTGCTGGGATTGCTACTGGATGCCTTTCGCGTAAGCAACGACCAGCTTCCAATGCAAGGTCGCAATACTGGTATTGCAGGCAAAGTACGACCGCATGAACGAGGTGCAATTGAAAGCGGCGGCACGCGATAACCTGCGGCGCACTCAACTTATCCCCGTGTGAATTTAGCGCGATAGGTAGCATGGATTTTCATTGACAGTGGTCCAACACAGTAGTGGAGTGCGGCTCACATCCGGCGCCGTCTCCCCACCCTCACGTTAACAGATTCATTTGGTTGCTTATACTCGCAATCGTAGGTTCAGAGGCTTTGACCCAGAATGAAAATCCATTGAACCGCAAGTGTGCTAATTGAAAACTGTCTCAACGGAGGGTTCCACCCAAAACGTGTGGCCAATTTGTGGAAAAATCCACAGCACAGCGCGGATAGGGGCTGACAGGGAATGGGAAGGAACCGCAAACCCCTAATGAACTCCCGGTGGCTGCAATTGTTGAAAGGCAAAAACTTAATTCGTTGCCAAACCTGTGATTTGGGACCGAGAGGTTGAGAAGTCAGATCCGTCAGAACAAAAAGAGGGGCTAAGATGGTGGCGGAACGTGTTGATATTAAGCCAGCCGAAGCGATACCTTGACGACCGCTAGGCGCGTAAATACTGGCTTGTATCATTTCGTAAGATCAGGTAGCACCCCGGTCACGGGACTTAAAATCCGTTGTGCGAGAGTGCAGGTTGACTTGCGTTTTGGTAATCGAATTTTGTTGTAAAGTTGCTGTAATCTTCCTTGCGCTATATGCCGTAAAATTCTCTATGTTCTGCTCAAACGACTGTTTCTCCGCGGATTATGCGGTTTATTCTTTGGAAGGCGTTGTATGCAGCGGTTGATTCAGGATTCATAACCCCAAGGTCGGCGGTTCGATCCCGCCCCCCGCTACCAATGTTCTCAATTAATTCAATACATCAGAAAAATCGAACCCCGGCGAGTTGCTGGATCTTCTCAAACTCCGGCGTCATAGCATTCCAAAACATTCAAAGCAGAAATCTAGAACTCACGTATGTTGCCACCGGATACCAGTCTCGAGTCTTTCAGCCGCTCATGATCTTACGATACGCCACAAACAAATCGGCGAGCCGATCCGCGGAAGCAGGATCGCTCCGGGCAAGCAAAGTGATCAGCTCATCGCGACCGTCAAACAATGGTTGCATACCTTGTCGTTGGGCCGGTGTATAGTTCGACGTATCTCCCTTATCGATTTCTGCACGTAAGGACGTGAAGAACTGACTGACCGCCTGGCGGGCTGGCTCATAGTCGCCTCGCCGCGCGTCTATTGCTGCCGAGGCAAGACTGCTTTGCATCCTCACCTTAATTAATTGGTTCTCGGTCTCGACAAGACTGCTGTTGGCCGCTCGCGCTCTGAGCCACATGGGGACAAAACCCAACAAGAAGATCACAAGCAGTACTCCCGCGTAAATAATGAAGCGCTGTGCCGAGGGCCTTGGTTTGACCGGTGTGGGTTGTACCTCTTCGCTCATGATTGTCCACCTCATGACGACCGAGAATAGATTAAGTAGCAGTTATGCAATGGTTCGATCCAACCTTACGCGCCGTAGTGCTATATGTCAAATGCAGCATATACTATATACGCAATACATCCGCGTAGTTCGGGTTGCAACAGTTCATTTGAGCCACTCGCTCCCGAACCTCAAGTTGCGGATAAACTCGCCAAAGGCACCAAACAGAAAACACAAACCCAGAGCGACGAGGAATACGGCGAACGCGAGAACGAAAATCGACGAGATGCCGCGCCCCCTATAAGTCCTAACCGTGGTCCATGCTGCACCACCTAACAAAATTATGCCTATGGTTATTTCTATTAGTCGCATAGTTCTTGTTGACTCTGAGACGGGCTCGCCCAAAAAGGTTTCCCGGGTCCTTTGTTCGTCATCATTTTAAATGACACAGGCTATGTGCGTTAGTGCACAGACCATCCGCTATTGGAATTGCTATACGATTTCAACCAATCTGAAGGAGGAAAAGCAGGCGAGAGAGTCATAAGTGGAAATTACTAATACATTAAATGCTGAAGAGGACCAGCACCCGCAGCTGAGCCCGGAGTCTCAGGTAGACGAAGGGAGCTTCAGACAACCAACTGAAGCAGAACTGTCTATTCCTACCCCTTGGAAGTTGGGCTACGCTCAGATTCATGCGCAAGAGTTGAGCAACGAATTCGCGCGTCTCCTGAATCGTGGATCATCGCTTGAATAGCGCTCCGAAACGCCGTCATAAATCGTTCATTAGGTAAACTCGCAGTTGAGTGATAAGGTACGCGGCGAACCGAGTTCCAAGCTTACTCTCTTCTCAGCTCCTCTGGAATCACCCAGATCATCTGAAGTCCATAGCCAATCAACCTAAGGAGCTAACTATGTTTACACGCCATGTCATAATGGAACTGAAGCCGAACGCCACCACCGAGTTTACCAACGTTGTGGAAAGCAAAATTTTGCCACTTCTGCGTAAACAAAAGGGATTCCGCGATGAGATGACTTTCGTCGCCCCAGACCGCTCGGAAGCTATTGCGATCAGCTTCTGGGACAGTAAAGAGGAAGCAGAGTCCTACAATGTTTCAGGATATCCTGAAGTATTGAAAACCCTCACGAGTCTGGTCGAGGGAACGCCCAGAGTGGGGGCCGCTGAGCTTGCCACTTCAACGCTTCACAAGCTCGCAGCTGCGAAAACAGCGTAAAGCAAACGCATTTCAATCAGAGAGGGTGGAAATCCGCCCTCTTTTTCTTCGCCTGACAGAAATCACACCTGCACCTATCCACACCTCGACAACAGACTCCACCCTCTATGTGGGGTAGCACACAGACGGATCTCCCCAGGCAATGTAAACATTCATGGTCTGAGGGGAAACCAAAGTTTCCGATGTCAACATCAACGAAAGTCTTGCGGGTTAAGAACGGTGATTCAACTGTTGTGGACGACGCTGAGTCACGCGCCCGCGACCAGACGCAATCACTACTGCGCATTTCAGAACTCCGCTACCGGCGTCTCTTTGAAGCTGCACGTGACGGAATACTCATTCTCGATGCCGGCACGCTAAAAATCACCGACGTGAATCCATTCATGACTGAGTTGTTGGGCTACTCTCACGTCGAGTTTTTAGGAAAGGAGCTTTGGGAAATAGGTCTCTTCAGTGATAAGGAGGCGAGCCAGGAGGCCTTCAAAGAGTTGCAGAGAACAGGCTATCTCCGCTACGAAGACTTGCCGCTTCAAGCCACAAACGGAAAGCTCAGGGATGTGGAGTTTGTCAGCAACGTGTATGAAGAAGATACTCATCAAGTTATACAGTGCAACATCCGCGACATCAGTGATCGAAAGCGAGCGGAGAAAGAGCGGTCGCTACTCCTGGCAACGGCACAATCATTACGCGCGGAAGCTGATTTGGCTAACGGCGTCAAGGATGAGTTTCTTGCAACCCTGTCGCATGAATTGAGGACTCCTCTCACCTCGATCCTCGGCTGGTCACATCTGCTTACCGAAGGTAAACTTGATACACAGCAGACTGCTCGTGCGATCGAAACCATCGCTCGCAACGCTCGAGCTCAAGGGCAACTCATCGATGAATTGCTCGACATCTCCCGCATCATGACCGGCAAACTCCGTCTCGACCTACGCGCGGTCAAACTCGCGCCGTTGATTCAGGCCGTGATTGAAGACGAACGTCCCGCGGCCGAAGCCAAACGCATTACTTTGAGGGCCGAACTCGACTCTGACATCGGGCCCTTCCCGGGCGATGCCGATCGTCTTCAGCAAATTGTCCGGAACCTATTAACCAACGCGATAAAGTTCACGCCTGACCGGGGTGTCGTCCAGGTACTCCTGAAAAAAAATGACTCGCACATTGCGATCACCGTTAACGACACCGGCCAGGGCATCGCCCCCGAGCTGCTGCCGCACGTTTTCGAGCGCTTTCGCCAAGCCGATTCCTCGAACACACGCAGCAATCGCGGCCTTGGACTAGGTCTCTCAATCGTGCGTCAGTTGGTTGAACTTCATCGAGGGATGGTAACGGCTGAAAGCTCCGGAGAAAATGCGGGTACCACCTTCAGAGTCATGCTTCCGCTGACGGGTATTCATGAAGTCCCCAACGCAACAGAAAAGACAGAATCAAAAAATGAACGGAATAGTTCGACCACAGCGCAACCCTCGCTCAGTGGTCTACGCGTCCTCGTCGTCGATGATGAACGGGACACTCGTGAGCTTATCGCCGCGGTGGCGACGACGTGCGGAGCCGAAGTGGTTTCAGTAGGTTCTGCCGCTGAGGCGCTGGATGAGATGGAACGACAACGATTCGATCTGCTGATCTCAGACATCGGAATGCCGGAGATGAACGGTTATGATCTGATTAGCAGAATACGTCAGCTCGCAGAAGAACATGGTGGAAGAACTCCTGCCATGGCACTAACGGCATATGCTGGACCCGACGACCGAAAGCGCACGCTCGCCGCTGGATACGGCATGCATATTCCCAAGCCATTCGTCGCGGCCGAGCTGATCAGCGCTGCGATTTCTCTTACCGAACGACACAGCGGCTTAGCATGAGCCTTTGTATTAAGAATCACCTGCCGGATTTTTGTGCCACTCGAATCTAGGCCGTAGTTTTCGCACGGGCCAACTCAGGCTGGCCAACAAGCTCCTCAAAAAGGGTCCGGTACTGAATCATTGCCTGACGCAAGTCTTCTGTGTTGGCAAGCCCGCGGGTTTGACGAACAGCAATTTCATGGGCCGTCCGGTAATTCTCCATCACCAACGGATGATCGACAGAGATATCTGCCGCCCGCTGTTCAAAATCGCTTACGGGATAGCCGCGTGTCGACATCACATCGCCTAATAGTTGGTCCGCCTCTGTTACCGCACCTCCAGGTCCGTCAACGAACCGCGCCTGCACCCTGCTCCACGACTCTACAAAGCGCGCACGATCACCTGGAGCGAGTTCTCGGATTTTTAAACTCTCCACCCGTTCGGTACGCTCTTTGAGCCCGGCTTCCGCATGGCGGCGGCTCCCGCCTTCCTCCACCGCGCGGGCATATTCAGCGCCACCAAACTGAGCGCGCAGTTTGTTAGTTCGCAGCTTTCGGAAAAAGAACCACGCCGCGATCCCTGTAACCGCAATCAGTACGACAGCAATGATTAATGCCCATTCCGTTGTGCTCAATGTTGTTATGTCCATTACCCATCTCCAGTTTTTTGTACCACCCTCTGAATACGAGATTAAGAGCCCTCGTGGTCTAATTGCGGAATGGACCGCCAATACGCAGGGAGCTATTCCTCCGTTTCATCCTTCTCGTCTTGAGGGTTTCCCTTTTTGCCTTCTGAACGATCACTTATAAAAAGCGGAGGCGAGGGTTCCTTAAAAAGGATTTCAGGCACTGGCTCTTTATTCTCCACTTCATTTTTCAACTCTTGGCCCAATTCATTACCGGCTTGCCAATTCTTAGTGTCCTCTGTGGAATTCAGTCCGGCTTCTACCCCTTGTTTGAAATCAGCGGAATTGGTATCCACGTTTTGTTTTATGTCTCTCATCACCGACTCCTTTAGATAAAACGTCATAACTAGCTATGTATGTCGACAACTTAATTCTTAACACAGACAAGGATCGCCATTCCGTGCGTTAGCACACAGATACTCAAAACCTATAAACATCTTTCGTTGGACTTATAACAGGAAAAAATGCCGACGGAGTTGCGGACCGCGATGTGAAGTTTGCAGTCAACTAACCTCGAATGGACCACCAAGCCCAGCGGAACTAGCCGCCGTCGTAAGGCGTGAGGGACAGAAAGGCCGATTTGGTGTCGGCCGTATGATTTTTACCCAAGCGAAATCACCGCGCCAGCGTACTGCGTTAGAGTTTCTCCGTCGAACTGTGCGTCAAATCTTCTTCAGAAGATTTTTTTGAACGCCCTGGTGAACCAGTTGCCCGCCTTCTTCGCGCCTTTCTCGGTCTTCTTGCCGACGTCCTCGGCCTTATCCGCCGCCTCCGCGCCTACAGCCTTCGTCTTTTCGGCGGCCACTTTCGTACCCTTGACGGTCGTGTCCTTCACATCTCCAGCCTTGTCACCGACCTCGGCGCCGACCTCTTTCGTCTTCTCGCCAGCGGTCTTTGCACCTTTGACCGTCTTGTCCTTCACATCTCCGGCCTTGTCAACGACTTCAGCGCCCACGTCTTTCGTCTTCTCGCCGGCAGTCTTTGCACCTTTGACGGTCTTGTCTTTTACATCTTTAGCCTTGTCAGCAGTCTTTTCTGCGGCGCTCTTGTCTTGCGGGCGGGTTTCCTGCCCCACAGCTTGACCCCCTATTGCGGTCAAAAGGACAAGCCCACACAATCCTGCCAATAAATCCTTACGCATACTGAACCTCCATGCAATGAATTAGAACGATTATCTTCTGCCGCCAATATGTCGCAACTGTGATGCCACGTACAGACGAAGAGAAGTCTCAACCTTACTGCCAGTCTGTCACAACTAATGCACAACGGAGTACCGCAGGTGCAAAACGTGCACATGCATATGATGCTGGTAGTATGCTAATGGCCATGTGGAAATACATTCTCGCCTTTACCCTTCTCGTGATCGGGATTTTTGAGGTCGTTCTGGCGCTCCACGCCGGTCTGCGCGACGCGGTGATGAAAACAAGTCCTGTTCGATTTAAGGAGGCTGAATCATCCGCGTTCTTATTGGCCGGAATCTCTGCCTTAGTGATGGGAGCAGGTATTCTTTTCTTTGGATGGTTGTGGTAAGGCGGTTACTAATTGTGGATATTCCTCGACAACCGGATGACCGACCGGGTCGATTTCGTCGTCCCCTGCGAATGCCAGTAGGATCAAGCCCGCGATGTAAAGAATCAGTGTAAAGAAAGAAATGTAGCCCGTGGCGGGAGCAAAGTTTGGCGCGTCCAACGTGCCAAGCGAGACACCTTGTAACAACGTCCCTGCTACTCTCTTCAGCCACCCACCTTCCGGACTATACAAACTCGCCAGCAGCATGTGCTTCAGAACGAAAGCTGTTCCGAAGAGTATCGCGAGGCTGCGCAAAAGCCTGCGTGGGTCAAACGAGGAGAATTGATTATTCCAGAGCGTCCACAGAAAAAAGAACGAGAACAACCAGTGAAGCAAACCGCGTTCGGGCAGCACAGAGTTGAAAGCCTGGGCCGAGGCAAAAAAGAGTGTGATGAGCAACCAGATATGGATCACATTCGTGAGAGGCGGAAGATCGCTCGCGATCCATTGATGAAACCTAATTAGACGGCCGCGTACGAGGAGAAGCACCAATAGAACAGCGAGCAAGAGCGTGACCAGCGGCGGCGCGACGAAAATAAAGGTTCGGCTCTCTGTGCCCACGCGCAGCCCGCCCAGCAGCACTACCGTCAGAAAAAGCATTGGCAGCGCGACGTAGTTCAACAGCGCGCGATTCCTGGAACGATTGGTCTTAGTGTTTGGTCTCTCGTCTTCGATCAGATCACCCCTCATCCGAAAACCAAAGATCGAAGACCGAAGATCAATTGACTACTCACAACTGACGCCCCCCTTCACTTCCGCGTGCGTAGCACCTTAAATGGATTGACGTCGCTCCAGCTGCGTTCAGTGCCTTGCTCTAATTCCGCCCTCAACTCGGCAGCGCTGTGCATACGCAAGTTCGGATCGTCCACGGTAAGCGGGCTGGCTGATGAAAGAGCGATGGCGCGATTAACTGTCTCCAGACCTTGCTTGAACAACTGCTGGTCGTAATAAAGACGGCCCCAGCCTTCGCGGTAAAAGGAATAAGCAATATAGAACTGTGTCCGCGCATCGCCTTGCGCCGGATCTGCGCGCTGCCATTCGTCGCGAGCCGCACGAAACTGTTCCCGCCGGAAGAGATCCAGCGCGGAATCAAACTTTTCCTGGTTTATCTGGTAGGTGCCGGTAGCAACTTCAGCGCTGGTCGCCACCTCGATGAACGTGCGTGGCTCGGTGGCGTAGATCCACACAATGAACACAGCGTAAGCAATCGTGAATGCGAGGCCCGCGATTTGAATAATTCTGGATTGCATCGTTTGCCTCAAAACCAGCCGTGCTAATGCAACTTGAACGGGCCACCATGTGGCTCCGGTTCTAAATCAAGGCGACTGGAATCCTGAACCACCTCGTGCATCTCTAACACGTTCGATCGTGAAAACGCATCCTTCGGGAGCGAGCCAGATTGCGCGTGCCCCTTCACAAATGCATCAGAGCGCACCCAGTTAAGAAAGTCCTGACGGCTATTCCAGATGGTGAAGACCACGTAAGGGTCTCCTTCGTTAACCGGGCGCAGGATCTGGTTTGAAACAAAACCAGGCATTTGGTCCACCAATCCTGCACGCTCACGAAACCTCTGCTCGAAGGCCTCGCCATATTCCTGCTTTACGTAGATCCGATTTGCGACAGTTATCACCGCGTCCCCCTTTGTTTCCGTTGCGCTCATGATAGCACCTAGCGAGACTCAATCCTCCGCCAACGGCTTCGAACGCAAGCGCTTTACTGTCTTGGACCACACATAAACATACTATTAAGTTCGTTGTCGAAAGCATTCGACAGGCACACACATGCGGATTGTCAGGTCTTTCTGCCTTTTAACGGAGGGTGAATCAAACTAGCCGCAAACGATTCGATATGCCGGTCGAAAACCTTTCGCCTGAGCTTCCTTTTGTGTCATGTACTTACCGTTCTTGGTCTTTCCATACCATCGAGTGTTTGGGCAATGGTAAACGCCCGAATTTGTGTTAACCCAAACTCGCGTATTGGGATTACCGGAATTCTGAATTGACGTATCAGTGAAATGCGGTGGATCTGTGGATTTGAATACGACTGCTAGTACAAGAGTGGCAAGAACTGCCAGCAGCGCAACGAGCTTGAGATTTGCGAACGAGGACTTCGATTCCTTAGTGGAATAGATGTTTGCCATCTATCTGTCCGTATCAGGGAACCTACGCGAGCGGAAATCGGCAAGCCTGCGACCTACCAACGGTTGCTCGTCTGTTGCCCCTTCCAGGATTTACATACAGTGGTAAACGACCATCGTTAGGATCCAAAGCTTATGGCTACTGCGGGTAGTGCGGTAATAACTCCGGGGTGTTCGTCGTTGTTGTCCACCTAATTCGCCGTCTAACGATTATGGAAATCGTTGTAAAACATTACCGCTGAACAAGAAGGGCGAATTTGGGTCGAAGTAAAGTGGCGGAATCAAGCCCCGCAGATAATTTGTGTAATGTTTTGAAGATTTCACCACTTCGAGTAGGAAAGTGTGCGCATTTTTCCGGATAGTTTAGGCCTCTAAAAGCTGTTTCTGTCTTGAGAGTGATCAGAACGTGAGTCTTCCCAGAATCAAACCCAGCGAATGGATTCTCACGCAAGCCGCATTCGACGGTTTTCTGTCCACACTCGATAGAGATCGAGACAAGGCAGGCGAGAAATATGAGGAGATCCGTCTTAAGTTACTGAAGTACTTTCAATGGTGCGGCTCGGATTTGCCTGATATCGATGCCGACGAAACGATAAATCGCGTCACGCGAAGAATCTACGAGGGCCAGGACATCTACAATCTCACCGGCTATATCTATGGTGTCGCCAAGCTGGTTCATGCTGAGTCTCTGAAGCGGCGGAATCGGAAATTGGAGCTGGATGAAGGATCGCTAATTGAGCTGTCGTCGACAGGCGCTCAGGTCGAGGAGGCAAACTATCACGAGTGCCTGGAGAGCTGTCTCGGATGTCTCAGCGAGGAAGATCGTGAGGTTATCACCGAGTATTACCGGCATAAAAAGACGGCGAAAATCAACTGCCGTAAACGACTTGCGGCAAGGCTTGGCATATCTGTAAATACGCTGCGAGTGAAGATGCATCGGCAACGGGTAAATCTTGAGGCATGCGTGGGAAAATGCCTTGCTCGATGCGGTTGCACCGATTGACTCTTAATCCAGCCATCGGCGCGGGAAAGGAAGGTTCGTTTTGTCAACTAAGTCAACTTCAGAAACGAGACGAGTCCGATACCTGCTTGGTATGTCCTCCCCGGCAGAGCGCGAACAAATTGAGTCGGAGTATTTTGAGAATGAAGATGCTTTCGCAGAGATGCTGGCCGCCGAGGATGATCTTATCGATGCATATGCTCGAGGTGAACTTGCGGGTATCGAGCGGCAGAGATTTGAAAAGTTTCTCGTGACCTTGCTCCGCCAAAGAGATCGAGTTCAGTTTGCGCGTGCTTTCGGGCGCGTCGTATCGGCCCGCCGGTCAGTCGAAACCAAACCGTCCATTGAATTGTTCGACATCTTTAAGACCTTTCGATCGCCTCGTTTTTTACGAACCGCGACGATCGCGGCGGTGTTTATTATAGTAGCAATGCTTGCGTGGCTAGTTATTGATCGCAGGAGAATGGCAAATGAATTCCGCGAACTGCACGCAGAATCTGTCGAGCTTCGCAAACGAACTGAGGCGTTACAGCTACGCAGTGACACCGAACGAGTACACGCTGTCGAGGTTGCAACGCAACTTGCGGATCTGCGAGATCAAGCTGATAAGCTGAGGCATCGTGAAAGCAGTACAACAAGTCAACGAGCACGTCATTTGCCGGAGGTAAGGAACAGTCGCGAGAAAATTACCAGTAATAAACCGACACAGGCAGAAAATTTCATCAGTACCCAAGCTGCACTTGGTAACACTTTTGATAGAGGAAAAATGACTGAATTTCCGCACGAGGCCCGGGATGTGGCTGGACCATTGATTCTGAAACCCGCAACCACTCGGGAGGGTAACGTAGTAGGGGGTCGTGCCGATCAAGTCGGCGCAACTCTCGACGGTGTCGACGTGGTGGAACCCCGCAATATCGACTCCTTGATGCCGCGGAACATGAGCGGCGGCGGTGGCATTATTTTCCGTGGGACCGTCAGACACCCGAGCGGTAAACTTGTAAGTGGCGCAACCGTAACGCTAACTGACCCCGCCAGAAACTTCACCCGAACTAAGCTCACAAGCCAAGATGGCGCTTACATCTTCAACGCAGTCCCGCCCGGCATGTATTCTCTTGAGGTACAGGCGCCAGGCTTCAAAAGAGCTTTAGCTTCAGATTTCGGACTACTAGTCGACAATCCGACAGTCCGCGACATGCAACTCGAAATTGGCGATGTTTCCGAAACAGTCAACGTTACCTCAGCTGCCGAAGCTTCGATTAACACCCACGATGCGAGTCTCGGAAACTCATTCGAACGAAAGCGCATTACTGAATTGCCGCTAAACGCAAATAACGTTGTGGGTCTGCTGTCACTTCAACCCGGTATCACTCGCACAGGTTCCGTAAATGGCGCACGTGCTGACCAGTCCAACACTAAATTGAAGGGTGTTGACGCTGCTACCATTCGCATACCAAACTCTCTTACCTGGATTAGATTCCAGATAGCGCTCCAACCGTCAGCAATTCAAGAGGACTATCGTGTCACATTAGAAACAGCAGATGGTCACCCGATAACTTCTGTCAGTTGGATCGAACCACTCACGCCGAATCAAACCATCCTCGAGACTCCTGTCATATCAACAGGCGATCTACCTTCCGGCAATTACGTATTGTTGCTGATGGGAAGAGCGTCTACAGGTTCATTCGTCAAAGTTGCAGAGTACCTTTTCAAGGTTATCAGGGATTGATGCCTTTACTAACAGCACATATTGATCCCTAATCGCCACTCACCCTGCAATGTGAAGGGCGCCCAATAATATGGCGAGGCCCATCGCTTGTCATTCATCAGCGAAACTTGCGCCGCCCGTAGCGCCGCAGCCGGCCGCATGCCTTCTTTCAACATCGCCTGGTAAAAGCGCACCATCAACTCCGTTGTTCCCCAGTCGCTCACCCCCCACAAACTTACGATCACACGTGGCGCTCCGGCATACATGAATCCGCGCGTGAGACTTACCAGCCCTTCTCCTTTTACATTTTTGCCCATGCCAGTCTGACAGGCGCTTAGAACCACCACCTCGGGCGAAAGCTTTAGATTAAAGATCTCGTGGGCCCTCAGGAACCCGTCCTGGACTTCACCACGCTCGTTCACCAGCGACAACACTAAGCCTGACAACTCCGGATGCAAACTGTTTAAAAGACCGTGCGTTGAAAAATGCACGTAGCGATACTGGCTTAACTCTGCGCTCGTAGCTGTGTCCCTGCTCGCAACAAAATCCAGGGCTAACCGCCGCTCAACCGCCGGAACCATAGCAGTTATCTGCTCTGCTTCCTGTCGCGTCCCAGGAAGACGCGGAATATTCAATCCAAAATCTGCGATACCTGTATCCTGAGCGGCCTTAACTAACTGGCGGTCGTTGTCCTCACTGCGCATCGGCGCCGTCCCGACAGTTGTTGGCAGTTTTTTATCCGTCTTGACGCGCTCGTCATTTTTCATGAATACCGGATCGGCGAGCGCCACCAGACTCTTGGGCGCACGAGTGCGTCCGGCCATTTCACTTCGGATTACTCCCATTAACGATGCTGAAGGTAGGTTTACAATCTCATGATCTTCGATCAGAAGTTTTGTCACTCTTCGTTGCCGGTGTGTGGTCGATGCTCCGCCACTTGCTACCGGTAAAGCTCCAAATGGAACAAAGTGGAGTGCGTCATCCGCAACAATCAATAATCTTTTGTTTCCCAACTGTCCCGCCACGGGACCCAGCACCAGCCGGCTCAGGGCAGCAGCAGCTACAGGGATTTGCGCGTCAGCCCGTGCGATTCGCAATGTCCGCTGGTCGTTAGTCTCTTGCTTGACGCGAGTATTCCGCGCATTCAAGAGATCGTAAAAGCTACGCGCGGCTGTTTCGATCTCTTCTCGTTTTGGTAACTCGTGGCTGGTGATTGAACTTGATGTCACCACCCACACGTAGCTGCGCTCCTCACCGAGTGAGTATTCCAGCAGCCGTGTGTCCGGATCGAGAATCTGCGTCTGAATCTCTCCCAGTGTGAGAGGCTGTGGTTGCATTAGTGCAGCATAGCGAGGACTTGTCCTCCTGATCTCTGTCTCGACTTGCTGCAAATCCTTGATAAGCGTTTGGATCTGTTCAGCAATCGCTTCGGATTGTGCTTCTGAGTGCGGCCGCGAAAGCAATTGCAACTGACCTTGAGCTTTGTCGTTGAGCCGGCGTTGAATCTCGCGCTCGCGCTGGAGCAATACCGGATCGACGCCCTCGCGTATATCTGCGTTCGCTACAATCAGCGTATCAAGCAGCGAGCGGGCGCTCGCGCGCTCGGACGCCTGGAGCGCCTTACCGTCATAGCCGTCGTCGGGATGCTGCTTGTGCAGCCGCATCAGCAGATCGATATAGAACTCGTAGTAATCCTGTGAGTCGGCAAAATAGGAAAGACGAAACTCCGGATTGACAACTTTCGCTCGAACTGTCTCGACAGTCGCGATGGCCGACTCGATCGCCGTTTGAGCCGTAGCAAGATTTCCACTGTCGCGTTCTCCAATGGCAATCTGCTTTAGTGTTAGCGATTCAGCATGGCGATCGCCAATGGCCCGCTGAATTGTCAGTGCTCTCTCACAATCATCAAACCCCTTCTGATAATGACCGGAAGTAACGTGGCTCATACAAACCCCAAGGAGCGCAGCGCCTTCGCCGGAACGCTCATGCTCGGCTCGAAAGAGAGGCAGAGATTCCTCGTAATACTCGAGAGCCTTTTGTGTTTCGCCTTCAAAACTATGAAGCAAGCCAAGCATTAAAAGCGCAAGCGCCTCTGAGCGACGAATACGGAGTGAGCGTGCTACTGACAAAAGTTGTTCGAGGCCTTCTCGTGCCTTCTCAGGCTCTTCCAACACATTCTGTCCCATCACCTTGTAGATCGTGTTGAGTTCAGGCCGCGTCGCGACTTCACTCTCGCGAGAAGCTGTGGCGCTTGCGATCTTGTGAACCTGATTGTAAAAACCGACCAACTCCTCAGGTTTTCCAAGAAATATATAAAGATTTGCTATGGTGCCTAGCGCAATCGCTTGGCCCTGAGCGTCACCCGTGGCTGCGAAGAGCGACACGGCCCGGCCAAAATAGTCCTTCGCTTTCTCCATCTCGGCTAACTTAACGTGTATTAGCCCAAGATGAAGTAGTGACGTAGCCTCCCCTTTCTTTTCAGCTGCAGCACGAAAGAAAGGCAGCGACTCCTGAAACTTTTCTTTGGCCTTTTGATTTTGCTCGAGCAGGTTGTAGACCGTTCCGAGCGCAGCAAGGACGGCTCCTTCGCCCGCGGGAATGTTAAGGGACCGAATCAATTCTCGAGCCGATTCAAACTTCGCAATAGCTTTGTTAAGGGATGCAGGTGATCCTTCACTGACTAGTTGAAGCCCTTCAGACATTAGTCTTGCAGCCGCGTCTTCCTGTGTCTTCCTAGTGTCTTGTGCCGCTATTGTACCGATGAGCAGAAGTATGGTTATTAGCAGAAACAGGCCGCGGTGAAATGTAGAACTGTTCGGCATATTCGAACGGGTATGGAATTTCGAACAATCAGTTGACGAACTCGATACTCGCAACAACTTTGTTGAATGCTTCGCGATAAACATCGATTTCCGCTTCAGGCGCTACTGTGATGGTGTAGAAGAAACGGTTGGCTGGTAGCAGTGCCGTGTGGACCGAAACAACCTCAGTTTTGCCGGCGGATCCCGGCCCTATAAGCACGACCATGAGAGCATTGACACCATTGATCGTTGAAGCCCTTAGGTTTCCTTCTTTGCGCATCGAAGGATTGTTTTTAATCAGTGTTTCTACAAGCCGTTCCGAGATTTCCTGGAGATTACCTGTCGCAGGCTGAAGGAGTCCGATCATCACTCCATGTGTTAACTCTGGCCGC
The DNA here is from genome assembly GCA_963789185.1 of uncultured Acidobacteriota bacterium. Lineage (GTDB taxonomy): Bacteria > Acidobacteriota > Blastocatellia > Pyrinomonadales > Pyrinomonadaceae > PSRF01. The sequence continues at coordinate 681,816 of CAWBJU010000028.1, read as the reverse complement.
CCGTTGTTCAGTCGATAGGCGCCGGCAGGTCCTAACGTCACTGGATTCTGCGCCAACACACTCCAGTTAACAGGAATGCCTACACGGAAAGATTGGTTGAGGAACACTTTCGACTCTGCCGAAGGAGACTCCACACGTTCAGGTAGCGGCACAAGAGGTGTGGTTTTCGCGGCCGTTACCCTCGATGGACCATCAGTTTCGACGGTGAACTCGGTTCCGGTCTTGAACTCCAGATCAGGGCCTTTCATCGCGAGGGTCGTTGTGGCACCGACACTCGCGCCGATTGCCGCACCCACCGCGGCTCCCTGTCCACCGGCAATAGCTCCGCCAACCAACGCTCCGATCAAAGCTCCAACAGCAGCTCGTTTGATGCTGGTCTTAACGGCAGTCGATTTGTTTCTAATAGTCCCCTCGTTATCGGCCCGTCCCTGATCTTTTGCGTTTATGACGTCAAACACCTCGATGACCGTAGCACTGAAGTTAGCCGCGCGACCGTCTGTCAACGTAACGCGGTCAAACGCCAGGTCGATCTTTGACTCCTTGTCAGCCTTACCTGATCGCTTCACGCTTCGCACATGTCCTTCAACGATTGCGCCCGCAAACTCTATCGGAGTGAGAACCTTGCAGGAGAACTTGTCTCCTTTCTTGCTTGTGGCCGTAGAAATAGGCGAAAGAAGTTGCAACGATACTTTCGTTTTCACCGGAATCAACAGCTGCGATTGGTTGAAGCCGTTAGCAACGGTGAACGAGACAAACACGAACACAACGAGTTTGAGGATGGTTTGAGCAAAGTGGGTGGGCCCCATTGTTTTGCCTTTCTAATTTTCGGCTGAAGGTTCAAAGCGAAACTGGATGATTTGTTCGCTTTCAATTACCTGCCCATCGCGAGTGGCGGGCCGAAATTTCCATTTACGTGCAGCTTCCTCGGCTGCTCGGCGCAGGATGTCGGGGCCTTCGATCACTTTAGTCGAGATCACTGACCCCTCGGTGTCGATAGTTACCATGACCAACACACTGCCGCCTACGTTTGACCCTCGCGCTATCGAAGGATACTGCGGTTGCACCTTGCGAATCGCTTGCGCGGGAATGAAACCTGCGGCGCTGTTTGCGTTTAATTTGATTTCCGGTGCGTTCGGCAGCGATCTCCAATTGACCGCGAAGCTGATGGACCGGCGCTTTTCATCCTTGAGACGAACGCGCACCACCATCGAAGTCCAGTTATTCGCTGGACCGGGCGCTTCGACAACTGAAGCCTCGGCGATGTTCTCGAGCTTGATGAGTTCAACCCGACAGGGGAGCCCGTTAAGGTTTCCAGTGACGGTGTTATCTGCTGGTCCCTTCAACGAGACCGTGATAGAACCGAGGTTCTTTGTGGAATCGCCGGAGGATCCTTGTAAACGAAAGAGCAGGTACTTGTCCTGGCGTTGCACACTAAAACTCATCGGGATAGCGACTGGCGCCGGCTTTGGAGTGGGTGTTGGACGTGGCAGTGGATCGAGCGCCGGTTCCAGATATACCGACTCGCTCGAGTTGACTCTGACTTCTCTAACCGCAACTCTGTATCCGGCCCGAGATGTCACGACGCGATATTGTCCCGGCGCCAGTTCAAACTGGTCCAACCGCTCAGGATAGCGCCCGATGCTCCTATTTGTTTCGAGACTGACTATGTCTATTTCAGCCCCATTCACCGAAGGTAAGACTGTCAGCTTTCCGGGAGCAGGTGTAAGTCTGACAGTGAATACATTCTCTTTGTCCAGAAACACTGATACGGTCGTGACGAATTCACGAAACTCGGGTTTATGAGCAACCAATCGATAGTCACCGGGTTTGATTCCCTTCAATGTGATGAAGCCGGCGACTTGTTCCGAACTCTTCACTTTCTGTCCGTCAATCAACAGCTGCGTTTCCTTAGTCAGACTAGTTTCGACTGGCACGTCGTTGAGCCAGATGCGGGCACCAATCGGTATAACGATGGTCATTTGTGTGACAGCTGCACGAGGAGGATTGACGGACTTGTTTCCACCAGATTTGTTTGTTGATGATGAGGTCGCTTCTCTCGTTATTCTGGGAGTCGGTGAAGGCGAAGGACCAGCCTTCCCGGTATCTCGTCCTCCGCGTTTTTGGAAGCCCTGTGCGGAACTCAACGAAAAGGCTATCAACAAGACAGCCGACGCGAGTAAGAATCCTGATCTGTGATGAAACGGAAACGTCATCTTTGTTGTATGCTTTTTGCTGACGAGATCGCTGTTGGGCCAACATCTTTCACGCAACGAAACCCCGTAGCCGAATAATCTTCAGCAATGGTCTTGTGCAGAAATCCGCGATAGGTTCCTGTCGCTTCGTTATTTGCTTCACGCCATGATCCGCCTCGAATTACCTTCACGTCCTGCCGCGTTGGCGACGACAGACTGCCGCCGGGATAAACGACTACATCACTCGAGGTCCACTCCCAGACATTTCCAATAAGATCCATCACGCCCGTGGGCGACTTTCCATTTGGATAAGAACCGACGTCCATCAGTCGTTGCGCACTGGAATCACCAGCGTTCGCGACGTTGGCCCGCCAATCGTTTCCCCAGGGATACATCGTCCCCTGAACACCACGCGCTGCAAATTCCCACTCCAGTTCTGTTGGCAATCGCTTGTTGGCCCAGTCTGCATACGCCTTCGCATCCTCCCAGTCGACACTTGTTACCGGTTGTCTTTCAGAACCGCGCTGACAGGTCTGTGTGGTCCAATACCGGGGATTTCTACGAGCGGTGGCTGAGAGGTACTTCAAATAGTCTTCGCACGTGACTTCAGTGACATCCATGAAGAAAGGGCCTGTTCCCACCTGGTGAGCAGGCCTTTCATACTCATCTCCCGCGTTGTTTCCCATCATGAAGTTGCCGCCGCCGATGTAGACCATGCCCGGTGGCGCCTCGGGACTTCGTGATTCGGGTGGAATGGGTGGAGCGGATCGGTTTGAGTTCGTCAGAGCTACCGCGATGAGAATGGTGACGGACACTAGAGCGGCGGCGGCGCCGATCAGCAATGGTGTTTGGCGCTTGGATGGTGCTGGCGCGGAGGAATAATCCCGGGAGATGATGTAAGTCGGTTCTAATTCTAACGTGGGCTCATCGACTGACTCTGAAAAGGGTTCTTCGTCGATCGAACCGTCATCGGTTGGATCTTTATCGATGAACTTCTGATCGACTTCATCTGTTTCAATTTGCGAACGTGCCTTTCCACACTTCCTGCAAAACTTGAACGGAGCCACCATCTTGTCGCCACATGAGTCGCACAAGATTGCTTCGTTCTGTAGTCCCACACCAGTGGCAATCTGAGATCCGCAAAACAAGCACGAAGGGCGAGCGGTTAGGAAGCTGAGACCCAACTCTGGGCAATCGTGTGGCAGTAATGTCTGGGTCTGAGCAGACCAGCAACCGGGACAGGACGGTTTGACTCCGTTAGTGTCGATCCAGTGGACCTTGCGATGTATTTGAACAACAGATTCGATCGTCAAAAGCTGACACGTGTGACAGAGACATATCTTGCCAACTTCTCGGTCACAGACCGGGCACTCTTTGAGTTGTGCACTTTTGCCTGCTATATCGTGGGGCGAGAAAGTCGCGCAGGCACAGCAGTAAGTCCAGACATCGTTATAAGGAAAACCGTAACCAACCGCGTGCGGAGCCTGCTCACACTCAATCACCTCGGCCGGTATTGCCTGAAAGCGAACCTGGTGCACCGGGCAATAAAAGGGAACCGCACTATTTGCGTCAGTGGTCATTATTAGTGTTCGATTGAACTGGTGAAGGTGAAGACGACGCTGCCGGCCCCGGCGTATTTCTTACCCGTACGAACAGCCGTTGTGAGGTTCGTCCGCCGCGGTTATCGCCGACTGTAAGAAAAACGATTACCTCTGATGTGTTAATTCCGGTCGTCGTAAGAATTGCGGTTTCGTTCCGATTTTGAATGTCGCCGGCGGATGCTCTCCAATCGTAGTAGATGGGTGAATCGCCATCTGCATCAGTCACAAATGCCCAGAGACGCACCGGTTCACCCGGGTCGATGATCGTCTTGTCAGCTATAAATGCCTCCAGTTTTGGGGCGCGGTTTGGAGGAGGCAGGTTGTGTGCATTTTCAGTTCTAGCGGCGGCTGAATCTTTTGGTAGGACGTTGATGGTGATGTCATCCATTACTTCACCGCCGTTGCCATCACTCACCTTTACATAGATCTTCAGTGGAACCGGGGCAGCTCGAGGGTTTACTCCCGCAGTATTCAAGATCACTGATGACCCATCCGCAGATGTAATGGGAATGAGTTCGACTGAAGGAGTCGAACTTCGCCACTCGTAGTTCAAGTCTTCTTCCGCATTGTCGTCCTCAGCGATTGCGTAGAGCGAGACTCGTTCACCGGCTACTACCTGCTGATTGGGGCAATTGCAAGTGGGCGGTGTTGTTAGCCTGGGCGGATGGTTGGTTAGAAGCCGCGGCATCACAGTGATTCGCTCGTGAAGCTGGATAGTCTCACCGTATTGGTCTCCAACCGTTAAACCCACGGCTACTTCCCTTGGAATTGAGAGAACCCAGATGTTGACGGTATCCAACTCAACCTCTGACTGCCCGTTTTGATCTTTCTGATTGATAAGATTGCCGGCGTTAGTGGTCCAATTAAACTTAAGACCCTCAACCGGAGCTTTGGCTCTCGCGACTAATCGCAGACGTTCTCCCGCCAGAACAAAATGCGCGGTACACTCTATAGGAGAGACAATCAGAGGATCCTTGACCGCCTTATTAATGCGCCAGCGAATCGCCGCGGGCAATTCGGGGTAGAAGCCAATAAAAGTCCCTAATGCGGTCAGGGTAAGGCCGATAACAGTCAAAAACTGTCGCCAACCCTTTTTCGACGAAGGTAAATAGGATCTCCAATTAAGGAAGGAGATGTCTCGTTGCGCTATTGAATTCAGAAATGGAAAGTTCGTTTTCCGTTTAACCTCAGCTACAGCATTAACGAGTACTTTAGGCTGGTTCTCAACTCTTGCTGGTGTGACTATGGCGTCATTACAAAACGGACAGACTTGGCGCTGTGTCAAAAACGGTTCATATAAAACATAGCACTCATGAATTAGGAGGTTGTCTGCCGACGCGGAGAGTAAACAACCCGGACACGAAGGGAATGGGTAACCAACCTCCGAAAACTCCACGGGCCGCCGCCTCGATTCGGTCTCTCCCGCTTCAGCCGTGATCACGTGGCAGCTATCGCAGAAGAAGCGCCGATTGATACGTCGATCACAGCAAGGGCAATTTGACTCAGCTTCTTTGCCTTCAAATCCAGTGGAAGGATAAAAAACGTCGCAGCCGCAGCAATAATTCCAGAACGTGTCGTAAGGAAAGTTCTTTGCCAACTGGTGCCCCATGTCGCACTCCACTTTTGGGCCTCTTGGGAGAATAAAGTCGTGCTTGCACTGGGTGCAGTAGCCTCGAAACTCGTCTAATGTTCTTGCTTCATGCATCTCTTTCAGATCACGATCCCGGTTCCGCTCGTCGCGAATCAGCTGGTTCGGCCGGAGGTGATTGCTCGCGCCGGATGGCGATGCCGGGTAAAGATTTTGAGAATTGATGATGATCCAGAACAATCGAGCCGTTTACGATCACGTATTCCACTCCCACCGGAAAAGAAAATGGTTTCTCGAACGTGGCCGTATCGAGGATTCGGTTCCGATCAAAGATCACTAGATCAGCCCAATTGTTTTCTCTAATCAGTCCGCGATCATTCAGACCAAACGTTTTCGCCGGCAACGACGTCATGCGCCGAACCGCTTCCTCCAAATTGAACAGACTCTTCTCGCGAGCGTAAAAGCCGAGAATTCTGGGGAACGTACCCATACCGCGCGGATGCGGGAGCACCGCCGGATTCTCTTCACGCACGCTGCTGTCCGATCCGAACATTACCTGCGGATTCTTCATGATGATCTCGACGTCGTCCTCACTCATATCGAAAAAGACCATCTGCGCCCCGCCGTGACTGAAAAGATCGATAACGGTCTCGGCTTGCCGGTCCAACTCGTCATCGACATGTGCGCGACTAAGGACGTCGGAGTTAGTAAACGCTGAGCGGATTATCGCGGCACGCGCAGACGATGTTCGGGCCGCTCGCTTCTGTGCTATCTCGGCTATATTCAATCCCACCAACGATTGATCGAATTGGTAGTACGCGATGCGCGCGAATGCGTAGTCTTTCCAACCATTGCGTTTCAGTTGGGCCAACATCTCATTGCGAACGCGCTTGCGAGTTGCAGGATCCAGAAGATTCCGCCTGGCGGAAGCCAGGTCACCCTCGGAAAGCCAGGACGGAAGGAGTACTGCCAGACCAGTACTGGAGGCGGCATACGGATACTGGTCCAACGAGACAATCAGACCACGATCATTCGCGGCCTCCACCATGTTCAAACGGTTCTCAGCAGAACCCCACTCATTCGGCCCCTGGGCTTTAAAGTGAGAGATATGGACGCGAACCCCGGTCGCCTGCCCGATCGAGATCGCCTCTTCGAGCGCTTCCCTCCCCTTCGACCCCTCGTCGCGAAGGTGCGAAACATAGATCCCGTTTTCTTTTGAAACGACCCGTGCAAGGCTAGAGATCTCATCAGTCTTGGCAAATGCCCCTGGGACATAAACGAGTCCGGTCGAAATTCCAAGAGCGCCGTCCCGCATTGCTGTTTCGACCAGCTTCTCCAACTCAGTCATCTCACTCTTCGAAGGAACAGCCGAGCGCTGTTTCATCACATGCGAGCGAATGGTGTTATGCCCGACGAGACTCGCGACGTTTACTTGACTTCCGTTTGTGTCAATTCTCCGGAAGAACTTTCCAATCTCGAGAAACGAGCGGCCGCAGTTGCCCGTGATAACCGTCGTTACTCCCTGCCGCACGAAATTTGGCGCGATAAAACTGCCGGTTTGCGGAATGTTGCGTTCGATATGGGTATGGACGTCGATAAAACCAGGAGCTACGGTCAAACCGCGCGCATCGATAATGGACCGAGCCTTTGCTTCGTGAAGATCGCCGATGCAAGCGATGCGTCGCTCTCGTATGCCAATGTCGCCCCTGAATGGCGAACCACCTGAGCCATCGATAATCTCAGCACCAGTGATCACCAAATCGAACTCTCCGTCGCAGTTCGGCGCGGGTCTCGTAACCCGATTCCAAAAGAGGATGAGAACCGATACCGTTACCAGCACTATCAGGGCGAGTGTCAGTATGGGAAATCTTTTTAGTGTTGAAGGTAAGGACTTCATCAACGAGAGATTCAGTCAGTACTGAAATGTTGCGCGCTGCCGGGCAAGGTCGAGCTTTTGTTGGATCTTGCTAAGCTCCATGTTTTTCGTTCCGGTGGCGCTGGGTTCAAGGACCAGAGAAAACTCTTGTACCGCGGTAGCGTAGTCGTTTTCCCTCATTGCGATGTCGCCAAGCCATGAGTGTGGCCTGGCCCATTGCGGCGCGAGTTGGACAGCTTTCTGGTAATAGCCTTTCGCCTCGTAATAATTCCGTTCCATGTAGTACGAAGTGCCGATGTTGTTGTAAGGATAGGCCCAATTTGAATCTCGTTGGACCGCGTCGAAGTAGTAGGTGCGCGCAGTGGCGTAGTTCTTGCGCCCGCTGTGGATCAGCCCTATACCATTGAGTGGTAAGGCCCAGCTTTTGTCCGCGTTAGCCGCGCGCGTCCAGGACTTAATCGCTTCGTCTTCGTTTTTTGTCAGAAACGCCATACGACCCTCGGAGTAAGCCGTTCGCGCCTCCAGTCCTTTATCTTCGGGCTTTAGTTCCGACGCCCAACGCAAATGGTTATAAGCAATCTGCCAATCGGCGAGGGGCGGATCGTCGGCACCTGGGACCATGAACGACTTGATCATTTGATAGAACGGATTGGTGAGGGGCGGCACCAGCTTTTCGCGGTAAGAACGAAGTGTTTCCTCGCTGGCGCCGCTGTTCTTCAGTTGGTAATACAGGTCGTGAGCATTGTCCGTGGTTGGGGTGAGAAATTGTCCGCGCGCGATCGCACTATCAAGTTTTTGTTGTAGAGAGCGGGTGTTGTTGCTACTGGAGACTATAGCGATGATCGTTATAAGAATGCCTAGCCCTGCGATGCCACCCACTATACTGAGAATTGTTTTGGGTTGTAAGCCCGAGCTTTGAACGGTTTGCCCGGTAGATTGATACGGCGGTTGCCGTTGTGGTTCGCTTAGGTCATCGTAATGTTGCGCGATTCCTTCTGGCCCGGGCGTGTTGCTGGTTGAGGGTTTAATCAATTCGGTAGTGAGTCGTGTCCCGCAGCGCTTGCAGAACGTGTAACCGGCAAGGGTTTCAGTGCCGCAAGCAGGGCACACAGTTGTCGATTGATCGTTCGAAGTCGCCCGCGGCACAGACTTGATCTCTATCAACCCGGGCTCTCTTACCTGCCAGCCACCCTCGACTGCTTCGACGACCGCGGGACTATTGATCGTTACTTCACCCGCCGCCGGATTCTCACAATTAAATAATTCGTAATACGAGTTGTAGTAGTCCTGCTTTGAATTGAGCGCAGCGTTTTTTGGAATAACGATCGATAGCGCCGAGTCGCGAGCTACGGGAGTCAGATAACACTCGCCTGACACGGACTCCTGGACCAAACCACTCTCCGCATCAAATCTTACAGTGATGGCTGACTGCGGTAACTTTTCGAGATACGCAGCGACAGAGCAGGGAAAAGCTGGTGGGGGTTCGAGCGATTCATCACAAAACGGGCAAGCCTTTCGCGCGGTGAAAAAAGCCTGAGCAAAATCTCGACAGTCGTGCTCGAAGCTCTGGCGGTTTGCTCGCCGCAAGCAGCCGGGACAAGTAGGAGTGACAACGCCTTGAGGAGAAACTGAGAACGCTTTGCGCCTGCCCGCATCATTCGACTCGACACTGATGAGCTTGCAGTCACCACACACCGAGCGACGAACGAGCTTTCGTTCGCAAACAGGACATTCATCACTGCCCTTGCCGCTGGCATCGATGGGCCGGTAATGCTGACAGTCGCAGCAGTATTCCCAAAAGGTTTCGTTTGGAAAATTCCCGGTAAGAGTATGCGTGCCACTGGAGCACTCGATCGTTGCATTGGCCGCTACGTCAAAGTTGACCTTGTGTGTCGGGCAATAGACCCGAATTGTGCGTGGGGTGAGTGATGAAGGTTGAGCAGCCATTTACGAACACTCGCGATTGAACCAGGGACCTGAGTTAGCGGATTTCGAGCATTCCTTTCTCGCGCAGCTGCCAACCACCAGCGACTCTTTCGACGACAGCAGGACCGATGATCCACACATCACCAGCAGAGGGTCTGTCGCAGTCGTAATACTTTTGATAGTAGGTGTAGAAGTCCTGTTTCGTTTGAAACTGAGTGGCGCGAGGCACAACGAACAGTGGTTGAGTATCGTCGCGTGAGTCGCGGATCAGTACCAGTTCGCCGTCGCCGTTGGGATCGTTGACGAGAATTCCGTTTTGGAAGTCTGGCCTGACGACGTTTGCGAAGCGATTCATTTTGCCGAGGTAGTCGACGGCTGAAACTGGAAACTCAGGTTCATCTTTGAGGGAGACGCTTTCGATGTGTGATTGGTGACCGAAGCCACCGTAGGAAGAGTTGTGATCGTTACGTCTGGTTGCGAGTGATTCGCGAACGAGACGTGCGAGAGAGCGCACCTCGTTGTCGAGGTCGCTCAGCCTGCTGCTCATTTCTGTTTGGGCTGAGGATAGAGATGAGAGTTTTGGTGCGTAGTCGGGTTGTGCTTCGCGTGTGGCTGCGAGGTGCGACTTCAACACCTGACCCACATTGAACTCGACAATCTTCCACGATCGCTTCCAGAGATATGTCAGTGCACTTGCCAATAACAGCAAGACCGCCACCACTCCAAAGATCTTCGCGGGGAAAATCAAACGCTCCAGAATTGTTGGAGGATCTTGTGGCTTGATTAATCGGTGAGCTTCTTCAAGGTTTGTGAGTGCTGTCTGCAAGAAAGGAGTTATCTCGCTTTTAACTTGAGCACTGAGGGCTGCATCTTTTTCTTTATCGAGCCTGTCGGAAGCCTTCTTGAGCCAATTGCGCGCCTCCTCGGCCTTCTTGAGAACATCTAAGGGACACTCGCTGCAATTATTCTTAAATTCGTTGTTGTCCTTTCCCAAGAGTAATAATGGTTTCTGAACTTCCTTTGCGATCTCGCTCGCTTTTAATTCGGCGTCACCTTCAGTATCGATCTGTTGAAGCAGGTTCTTAACCTGTTCTGACATGGTGGTCCACTCTGGGGCACGCGGATCCTGAGAATCCATGTTTTGGGAGGTGCCGGTGATCGAGTCAATAACACCACAACCCGCCGTAACCAACACCATGAACATCAGTGTGCAGTGAAGTATTCGCTTCATCGTCATTGCTGCTAGTCCTCCCGGGAATTCGCTTTGTAATTCCCGTTTACTTCCGCAAGGGTATCCAGATAATCACTGGCGGCCTTTTTCGAATACAGCACCTCTGCCAGGAAGTGATTGATCGGCGATACCTCCAGCCGCTCAACATTCCCCCGCAGAGTCGAAACAAACTCAGCCAACCGTCCATTGATATTGGTCCATGCCGTCGCCGGCATGTTGTCCTGGTCCTGATTGCGAACATTCCCTATTGACGTAAACGCCGACAGCACGGCGTTGAACGGGCGCTCCAAATCCTCAGGAACAGCGAAACTTCCATCTTCAACTTGCTCCACTCCCGGAAACTTCTCCTTGAAACTCGCGCTTCCCCAACGCTCGCACCAACGAATCGTCTGTGGATTCGCCCCACTCAACTGCAGATCTTCAAGCGTGATGCCCGTATAGGGCATCGTAGTGGCGCGATCCCCAACGCCACGAACCCGATCCGCATTCAGCGCCCCCAGTGCAACATTCGTTTTTGCTTTGCTCAAGTTGTCTTCGTTGAGTAGCACGAGATTCGAGATCTTCAACCCTTCCAGGTCCTCGCGCTCTTCCGGAGTTGTATGTTCTGCAAGGTGCGTCTTGAGACACTTGAGAATTGTTTGCGCCTCCTCCCGAAGACGTAGGCTCATGCGGGGAAACTCCGCAAACAGCATCAATCCCCAGCCATTGCCGCCAAGAATCAAATTGATTCCGCTCGACAACTTGATGCGGTTATCAACAACAGCGGCGCAGGCTTGCAGCAGTGCGTAGGTGATGATGTGACGGAACAGCAGTCGCGTTCGATACCGTTGGTAGGAGTATGCGCCCATTCCTTTGCGCAGAATCGCCGCTTCTCGTTCTCTGAACAGTTGATCATTGAGACCACTGATACCGACTGAATAAACGATGTCCAGACTAAAACTAGGATCGGGGTTAATCAGTTTTAACTCACCATCATTAGCGCCCTGGATCAATTTCCCTAGATGCTTCCGAAACTGAAGCGAACCTTCCAGGTTTTCAGAGAAGTTCTTCTTCGCAAACTGAAAAAAAGTCTTGCCAGCAACGCGAATACTATCCAGCACCAGAAACCTTCGATCGTGACTGACGGCGATGTCGCAAGTGCCTCCGCCAACATCGACAAAGAGCTCCATCGTGGCTTTATTACCCACGGCGCCTACGGATTCCGCAATCGCAGTGCTTTCGTCAACCTTGTCGTCATAGCTAATGTTCGTTACCGATCCTGGTCCGTAACAGTAGTAACGAATCTGCTTCAAAGCGTCTTTGACCTTGTTGTGAAAGCTTTCCCGGTCATCTTTGCGAAATGCGAGGGGGAAGGTGAATACATAATGGTCCACCGTTGCGCGTTTATCGAAGAACAGGTCCGCGTGAGCGTAAAGAAGCGTCAACTCGAGAAACAGCGTGCGCCATGGTTCGGTTCGACCTTCAAGATCCCACTTCAAATTGGCATGGGGTTTCCACATCTCATTGAGGTTGCCGTCATAGAGACGCTGTTCCATGTCCTTGTGCAAACCCGGAATGTCTACTTTGAAGAGATGATCGAGCGCGATTTCATCGGGTTCCAACTCGTCTGTCAGCTGCGGATCGTTTCTTCGCGAGAGCAAAAGTGTGGGATAGAAGCCTTTTGTGGTCGTGGCGCTCCATTCGTAAGGAAAGAACCCGGGCTGTTCCTTCAGAACATCTTTCCTTGTTCCCCATATTGGGCGGGGTGTAAGTTTGAAACGCAGAGTTTCCGGCTGGCCGTTGCTGAACGCGTAAGCAAGAGACGTATTGCTGGTGCCAAAATCAACAGCCAGCTTTGTTTCCAGCTCGTGATTGGGCGTCTGATCTCCGCCGAAATCGGCTAGAAACAACACGCCTCGTTCGCGGTCACTGCCGTCAAACAATGCCAATCCCCGAGGCTGGCTAGGAGTCGCCGAGCCATAGAGCACGCTGACGTACTGGTCTTCATCAACGTCGATCAGTTTCCCGAGACGGCCAGTCTGATCGACCAGGTGCCAGCGCCCCGCATCCTCTTTTAGGCCAGCACCATAAGCCGCATAGAGACGCCATTCACTCGAAGTTTGCGGTGGCCAGAGCGCCACCGAAGAACCTGGCAATCCCTTCGCATAACTTGGCCTGGTCTGCCATATGACTTCGAGGCCTTTTATCGGAATGGACCACTTAACGGCGGCGCCTTCGATACCGGGCATTACCTTGATGCGATCAGTTTCCCTGAAGAGCTCAGGAAAGTGTTTCAACATCTCGCTCGAGATCGGCGCGAGGCAAACTGCCTGGTCCTTCTCGGTGACAACCGGATCGCGAAGATCAACCTTGTGAAGAGACTTGATGTGCGCAACGTGATTCTCTGAGGTCCGTGGAATCTTGCACCAGTGCGGCACGTCCGTGAGGAACAGGTCCTTTAGCATGACTATGCTGTCGTCCTCGCGAAGGTTGCATTCAATACGACGGCCAGGAAGATCTACGACGATTTGTTTGTCATTTACCCGTCGATACTGATAGGGCGATGGCCCACTCGGCACGATCGCCGTTTTCATCCACGTTGAATACTCTGGCAGACAATTAACAAGGTAAAAGATCCGTCCGGCATGTTCCTGATCGGTATCGGCAGAGCTGTTTGGTTTAACCAGCGGATAGATCCTAAGCAACTCCTCGGACGGCCATTCCTTGACTCCAGGTATGTCCTTCCACGACGACGGATCCGGATCAAGACTCGCCGTTACATCGATTCGGTCGCGGAAGTTTGCTTCACAGAAACCGTACAATCGGTCCTGTAAACTGCGGCTACGCATCGCGTATTGAGCAATGGATCGCAGGTGAGTGTGAAACGCCCCCTCTTCTCTATCATTCGCGAGGAGTATTCGGCGGCTTCGTATCCAAGAGAGTTTGTTGTCGACCAGATAATCTTCGAGGGTGTCGTCCTTGAGCCACGACGCGCGATCTCGTGCTGGAAAAAAGATAACTTCGGGATAATAAGCACCGACCACCGTTTGATCGTGTTGGAGCAGCTTGATGGATCGCGGCGCTTCCTCACGCACGCTCGGATACGTGCCGCTGAGCGCCAGCCACAGATCGCGGTCGTATTCTTGTTGCAATTGACTCTGTTTAGATTCGGATAGATAGACGATTCCGAAATAGTGAAGCAGGAAGAGTGTGACCCACTCGTCGAGCGCTTGGGAGACCTCTTGAAGAATCGACCCGTTCTCCGTTGCCTGTCCGGTCTTGCCCGAGAGATCGAGCACTTTACGGAACGCATAGGCTGCGGCCCAGGAGGTGGGAAAAGTTTCGAAGTACTTGGGATCATAATCGGGACTAGTGAGATATTCAGTCAACACCGCGCGGAAGCCACGCTTTTCGGCCACACCGGCGCCATCGCCAAGAATGCCGCTATTAAGAAACTCTTTTCGATTACCGTTCATCATGATTTCCAACTCCTCATACCGGCAACACGATCGTTACTTCCCATCTGCGACCACTCGCATGCGTTTATGGGCCAGTGACAACAGGTTGGACCACACAAGCCGGAGGTACTCGCCTCTAGTGAAGTCGGCGCTCGGAGGGCACCAAGCGCCAAATTCAAAGGTCGAAACGCGAAGCGCTGAGTCGCCTAACTCCAGTTCTCCCTTCGCCTCTTTGCCCATGAATTTTTTCGCAGTTTTGGCGGTGATCTCTTTCACACTGCCGGGCTCGTTCGATAGATATGGCTTAACGCGCGTCGCATCTTCAGTCGACCACCCGATGGTGTGCTGAGGATTCGGATCGATCGTCGACATCAGGAACCTCGCCAGCAGGGCGGACGCGCTTTGAAAACGGTTCCAGTCATCGACCTTGCGACTCTCGTTGTCCTGATAGACTTTTCGAAGTCTTTCAATCTCTTTCGGAAATCCCTTGGCGGGCAGTTCCCATGGAATCTGTTTGGTAACAAGGTGATGCATAACCGCAGTCGCCAGGAACACTTTTTCCGGATCGATCTCGTCCTGGCTCACCATGTAACAAGGCAGATCGCGAAGTGTCATTTTTTCAGAGTTGAGTTGTTCGGTTGAGCTCGGGATGACGTACGATTCGGGGTTTCCCGTGCCCGCGCGTGAAAAGAAGTTAAGGGCAGCAAGCGCAGCGACGACTTCCGCAGAGTTCAACGGGTTGCTTTGACTCTGTCCTCCGTTACTCCAGACCTTGAGCTTGTCGGGTTCAGGTTTGCCAGCGAGATAGAGTTCATCGAAATAGTCCGCACTGTGATCGCGGTAATAGGCGAGCCCCTGGCGCGCGCGTGCTTCCATCGCTTCCGGTTCCGCATAGAACCCGAGCAAAATCTGTTCGACGAGTTTTCTCTTGTCTTCAATGGTCAACCCTGCGAAAGCGGGCTTGTCGCCATGCTCTTTAACGAGATCGTCGATCTGCTGAGAACTGGGAGAGCCTTCGCGCAATGCGCCGAACGGAGGTTGAGGCGGCACGCAATACGGCGCCAGCAAACAGGCTCCGACCCGCCAGTCCCAACTCTGATTATTTCGTTTCAGAGAACCGAGGTATTTGCCCATGATCGGAACGCCAGAAGCGCCGGTTCCCCCATGCAAGCTTCCACAAAGGAAGAAATTGGTGGCAACGTTCTGAAATCCCGTCAGGCTGCATGCCTTTCCACCGGGAGAGTTCTCGTCTCGTAACGATTCGGCGAACACAGCCATCACCGCCGCCCCGATGAACGGTTTCTGGTAAAAACCGCGATCGATCTCAACAGACAAATCTTTCTTTTCGTAAAAGGGCGCGAGGAATGGCAGTGACTTCTTGATGCGGCCGTATCGCGAATCGAGAATCCCTTCCAACGTCTTGAGGCTATTGTCCGAATCGGTCATGCGCGGCAACTGAAGCGGATCCAGATGTCGCACTCGCGTGTCGACGTCCATGGCCCAACGACTGCTTGCGATGCCGGGACTCCTATTGTTCCCATTCAACAGCGATTGCAGCTCTTCGTAGTCTTTCAGGAAATTGCCGAGTGAGATTGCCGCACCGGAATTGCGGTCCGGATCGAGTCGCCAGATCTGTAAAGAGTCGCCCGCACTCGTCAGAATTCCATTCTCTTTGCGAGTCGGAAAACCGATAGCCAACAAACGAACCATAGCTTCCGCCACTTTTGTTCCGCTACCGCCGACGGCGATAAAAACATTTCGCATTGTTATAACCCTCGCTTACAAGATTTCTCTCCGCCATGGACTCAGCAGGTGTCCGGTAAACATCATCACTACGTAAATGAGCCAGGCAAACACCACTCCTTTCAACAGTCCACCCATGCCGACGTAGTTGAAGAAGTTTCGCGTCGTGTACCAGATGGTGAGGAGCACGAGCAGGACCGGGACCAGACCCATAAAGATTAGGACCACTGTCTCGAGACGACTCCATGCCTTTTGTTTGAGATTGATGGCGGCATACTTCTTGAACCACTTGACCCCAAGCATCACGAGCGTGCAAACGATGGCAACGATCACCACTGCGAGGACCCAGTTCAAAGCCGTTTCTTCGCAGCCTTCGTCTTCGCACGAGTCAATGAACAATTGAAGAAATCCGGAACTTTGAATCAGCAGCGCAAGCATGTCGAAAAAATCCTTTCTCTTACTTCGGACCAATCCTGAGATAGGCTTCGGCCACCACGTGGTCCTTCGTTGTTGAATCACTCCAAAGACCGAGCAGTGCAGTTTCCAGGTTGAAAGTGCGGTTTCCCACCTCGCGTGTCGTATCCAGATCGACAGACCATTCTCTGATCCACGATGGACTACTCTGATTAAGGTTGAGCCTCGCCTGGATGCGACAAACGCGCCATGAGGGGTTACCCGTTCCGGAGTTGAATCCTGCGGTAGCATCAATCGTGATCTGGCCGGGACTGTCGACGTGTGTTTGCACGATCTTCACTTGCGGAAAACGCTTGCCGGCGCTTTGGGCCGGCGCGGGATAAACGTCCTCAACTTGCCACGTCAACAGTTGAGCTAGTTCTGCTTCGTTGGCTGTATCGAGCGCGTGGTCGGACCACGGCAGTTTCGCCACGATGGAAAAAGGCCTGGCGCCCGATTTTTCGGTATCGACGTCGACGCGAAGTGTCAGTTTCGCCGGCACGCCTTCGCCGTCTTTGCTGCGCTGGATGAAGCCCCTCGAGTCCTTCGCAACAGATGTCTCAAACTCTGCTGGACCTTTCGTGTAAGGAAATGAAAGGTTCAGCTCGCGAATCGGTTCCGACTTGGGAACAAGCCCTCTCAACCGCTGTTTGAGTAAAGTAACCAGTGAATCAAGGGCCTGCGGATCCGGTGAGAACACGTAGAGGTAGAACGGACGGAAGCTTGCAGGATCGTTGGTATGTGTCTCGTAAGGAATCGCTGACCGATTAACCTCGGAATAAACCTTTCCACGAAAGTCAGCCCGCAGGCCGAGAATGCAGCCCCCCCACTTGGCTTGGAGCAGTTCGCTGATTTTCTGTCTCACGCAGAACTGGTCTGATCCTGTCGCGCAATCGCTCGTGGAGTTTCCCTGTCGTGTCGATTGCACGCCATCAGTCACGAGAATGTGAAACCTTGGTATCGGTTCACTTTTGGGCGCATCGGATGCCGATGCTTTGGCATTTGTAGTTTGGGTTGGGGGTCCACCCACCGGCGTTGCACGCGTTCGAAAACTCTGAATAGCTCCGGCCAGGTTTGTTTCTCCGCTTCGATAAATCTTCTCGTCCCGTGATGCACTGGTGAGTTCCATATCGGCGAGGGCTGGTCCAACGTCGGAACCGATGCGGCGGACGAGAACCTTCGAATCGGAGTTCGCAAAGGTGCCCGTTGCGAAGCGAAGCTCTCGCAGTGTCTTGCCGAAAATCGATTGACCGTCGGCGGTTACGTAGCCCGCCATGCTGGCGCTGGTGTCGAGGTAAACTACGAGTTCGTTGGTTGTTTCTACGGGAGTTGTTGTTAATGGCGGCGTCGATGTCGGGGGTGTACCCTTGAATACCTTGTCCCAGTCTGGTGGACGATTATTACAAGCCGTCAGCGACAGAAGTAGAACAACCTGCAAGCTCAACAACATTGCTCGGCGTAGGGTTGATATGTGGTGAGAACTGCTGCTCCGTTTCAACTGACAACTCCTGCAAATGTGTTAATTGCTCAAGCGTGTGTTGGCCCTCGACGGTGGAAATAAGGCGGCCCCAGGTATCTCCATCTTTACAGCCAATACTTCCTCCGTTCGCACGATGCGCATCCGCCGAATTGCGCGTAACTGCTCCCGATCGCGAACGTTTCTTGCCGCTAACTCGGATATCGTCTTGAGCGCGTTTAGTGAGCCGCTAATAAAAACTGCCGATTGTTCATCGCGCATCAGCACGCAGAGCTCGACCGGATACATTTCGCCGGTGCTCTGGTCCAAACTGAAGCCAAACCCTCTCGCCACGTTTACGGTCTCGAGCAACTGACCGATGCCGCCGAGGTTGAAAAGCGACAACGCGAATGATGTTGCGGTCAGCGCCGCTTCGGCCATGTCGAGTGTTCCCTGTGGCATCAGCAAGAGGGCTTTTACTGGAGCAGGATTCTTCGATATAACCGTATTGATCTTCTTGTAGGCCTCAGACGCGACGATGCTCTCTTTCGAATTGTCGGCCGCACGAAAAACACCCAACGCGCCATCCCGTGTGCCCGCGAAGAGTGTTTTGCTTGACGGCATCGCGACATACTCTCCCGCCTTCACGTAGACTTTGTTGCGTTCGAGTGAATCTTCTTTCCAGCCACTCGACTGGAGCTCGCGGGCAATCTTCTTCGAATCAAAAGAACCACGAAGCAACAGACCTGTCATCGCCTGGCCATCAAGTGCGCTGAAAACCACCATCGTTTTCACCGACTCGCTATCCAAGCCCAGATCACGCAGCATCGCATCGAAATGATCGCCTTTGATCACGCGGCGCAATTCGCTATTGTCCTTCAGCGACGACCAGTCGACACTCATGATTGCGCAGCTCTCTGCCGGTACGAGGTGTAAAAGTGATGATTCGCGCGTCGTGCAACAGGACACGATCAGCAGCACCAACGTGATCGTCACCGAAATTCCAAACCGTAATCTGCGCATGGTTGAAAACCACATCCTTCGACGAAGAGAACCGCTGATAGAGAAGCTGAGATAAGCAAGCGCTGCGAGTGACCAAACCCAGAAGAAAGAATAAAGCGCTGGTCCACCCCTGTTCCATTCACTTGCTTGCTCCCAGTGTCCATTTGACATGGCGCAAAAACTTCTCGTCATCCCGCAAAACAAACAACCCGGACATCGAAACGACGGAAACCATGGATGGCCCGCGCTTACAACGCGTTCGTACGACACGAAAGAGCCAAGCAAGGCGAGACCGACTAAGAACGTAAACACCAACAGCACCCACCGAAATGACTGCCACCATTCCACTGCATTCGGCATTTTCAAAACGAAAGCTCTGGACATGAATCAGATACAACCTCCGCCGATAATGAGACGGCCAGTGCCTAGGAAGATCGCTACGACCACCAATACAACGCCCAGAACCGCAGCACTCCGGTCCGCATCTGACTTCGCAGTTGCGATTACAACGATGCCGAGGATGAGTGTGATGAAACTTAGAAAAATGTTTATGTAGTTGAGCCAACCTAAACACGGAATGAGGCCGACCAGCATGAATGAGAGTGCAGTGATGCCCATCGTTCGCACCGTCATGCCGAGGCCACTATCAGCGCGTGCAGTTGTGGGTCCATTGACTTGGTAGGTCACGTACTGAACCGGGGGCGCTGCAACCATCGGTAGCGGCGGCGGCGCAGGCGCAGGCGCCGCAGGCTGCGCGAACGGCGGCGTAGTCTGCATACGCTGCGCCGGCGGCGGCGGATCGTTCATCCAGAGGTGCGGGTCTCTTGCGTTTGATGAACCAGGTTGAGATTTTGCTTTGGCTGAACCGCAGCTTGGGCAAAAGTCACAATCCGGCTCGAGAAGAAAGCCGCAATGTGAGCAATAAGGATTCACGGCAATCGAGAAATTCCGGCGACCACAATTTTCACGCCGGTACGGTCAGTCTTTTGCGAGACAGCTTCTTTCGGCTTCTAGGCAGTATGGATTTAGGTGGCGAAACATTACGGCTGGACAAAGTGGCGTGAACTTAGAGGCGGATCGGTGAGGGCGATGAGGTACGTCCCTATTCAGAGACAGTAAAGCTGTAGACTTCGGGCGAACTCTTCGTTCCATCAGCGGAGACCCCGCTTAACTCAATCTTGTGGGTTCCGCGAGTGAGTAGGTAAAGCGGAAGTCGTACCCGGATGAATTTCCCAGTTGCATTTTCAACGGTGAGATTGGGGATAGTGGACAACTGATCATCGCCAGACCCGCGCAGTACCCCCAGATAGGTTGGATAATCTTCCTTCTGCATCCAGAGTAGACGCAGTTCGGCTACAGAACTATTCGATCGTTTTAATTCAGCCCCCTCGATACTTCTAACTGATCCCGGTTTTAGAATCAGCAGCGCCGTTCCGGGCCGAACTTCACGCAGGCTCGATGGAGAATTCAGTCGGGCCAACTCCTGATTGATTGCCAGATGCTGGCTTTCAGTCCTACGACTGTTTACCCAAACAAGGGCGACCACAATCGCGACTGCTGTTGCAACGGCGATTGGAATCACGAAAACAGGCCTCTGCCGCAACTGCTCAAGTAAGCGACCCCAGATCGAGATCGCATGTTTGGGAATAACCGGCTGAGTTTTCGGTTGATCCAAAGCCCATTGCTGTACTGACTTTGCGATCCTAAGCTTTCGTCGCTGCGCGCTGGTGTCCCCATAACGCGAAAGAAAAGTCTCTCGGTCCGGTGTTGAAAGGCTTTCCTCCAGATAGTCGTCAAACAATTCCTGCTCAGCCGCGAGGACTCTTTCCCTCATGAGAGAGTCTGTTAAAAACAGACTTTCAATGCGCTGCCGCTCTTCATCTTCAAGTTTTCCCAGAAGAAACTGTCGCAGTTGTGCGTCAGTCGCCGCTTCTTCTTTCATGGGTCATCCTCCCGCGACGCCCCCATCCCATAACAATGAAATTTTCTTCAATCCGTTTCATTTTTCCTGGTCCATGCCGTCCAGGCATTCTTCAATACACTTTTCGAGAGTGCCGCGTATGCGATGCACTCTGACCCTCAGTGTTTCTACCGATATACCCATCTTCCCAGCCAGCTCATTACGGTAATCTATTTTGGCCTGCTTTTCCTTCGCGTAATAATCAAGAATCAGTTCCCTCCTTTCGGCGCTGAGTTTCTGTAAACACGAGTTGAGACAGTCTTCACGCATAACCGAACTTTCGTCCTCCGGCGTCGCGTCCGGCGCAGGCAGATCGGTGTATTCGAGAGAAACCTGTTTCTTGATTCGTTTTGGACTTTCCTTAATTAAGTTTCGGGCGATGCCGTAGAAAAAGAGTCTTGGATCTCCATCGAATGTCTGCCGTACCTGATGCACCTTTTGGGCGACGCGATCGAACACTTCGTCCGTCAATCCATCCGGATCGGTACATCGGTTCCAAGCGAATATTCTCGTGAGGTCGCCGCGAAGCTGCACGTAGATCTCTGCTGCCTCGTTGCGATCGGAATTGAGCCAGGCAAGGATCTCATCGAAACTCTGCGGTGGGATTGCCGGATCTCGAGCCATCGTGGCGTAGTTTACTAGCAGTCATCATATAAGTCGTCAGGCCAGCCCCGATCAGATCTCCTGGACGGATACACGGGGTTTCCGTCTGCGAAAAACAACGACTCCTAACGGAAGGAGAATGAGCAACCCCAGAAGCACCCAGCCAGGATGACGCCACCAATTGTTTTCAACGGCGATGTGGTTGGTGTACTCACCCTGCAATACAAACCCGGCCCAGAAAAACGGCTGGCGCCATTCTTTCTGTTTTATCATCTGTAGTTTTGCCGCTCTGAGCGCAGCGCCGGTTGACAACCCTTGCTGCAACATGGATTCGTAAAAGCCTCTCATCAGGTGCGCGGTCGCGCGATCCTCGACCTTCCATAGACTAGCCACAACACTTCTTGATCCGGCCGACATGAAGCTGTGAGTCAACCCAATCAGACCTTCGCCACTGATGTCTTTACCCAATGCAGTTTGGCACGCACTTAAAACCGTTACCTCCGCGGAGAGATTCAAGCTGTAAATGTCATGCAGCGGCATCACGCCATTCTGTTGCACGCCTTTTGGATCGACCATCGTCAGAACGATGCCAGACAACTCGGGATGTTCGCTATCAAGAAAACCATGAGTCGCAAAATGAAGTATCTGGTATTCACCGATATGTGAGCTCATCGCGGTTTCACGATTGGCTGAGAAACCTTTGACGATCATGGTCGTCCCGCGAGGGGCTGTGGCGTAGATTGCGTCGGCCTCGGCTGATGAATAGGTTAGTCGTGACAAGGCACCGCCGCGCGAGACACCGAGCAGGCCGCGTTCCGATGGACCGTTAGGATACCGATCCGACGCCGCGCCTGCCACGACCGGAGTCATCGGTCCAGAACGCACGCGTTCATCGTTTTTGCTGAAACCGGATCGGCAATCACGGCGACAGTTCTGCTCGGAGAACTGACACGATCCTTTGCGCTTCGAATGGCTCGCAACGTCGAAATAGAAGGCGACGAAGAGATCTCGTGTCTATGTACCAGGCACGAGTCAAGAAAGGTCTCGAGATTGATTGGACCAACGAACTGAACTTCCGGCACCGGCAACGCTTCAAACGGAATGGCTTGCAATGCTCCTTCCGTTACGACGAGCAGTTTGCGGCGTCCAAGTTTCGAAGCCACCTGCCCAAGAAGCATTTGGCTCAACTTACTCGCCTTCTCTGGAAGGGCGTTGTCAGCCGCGTCGACGTGCGCCCGGTAATCACCTTTGATCTCTTCAACTGGAGTCTGGCGCACGATTAACAGCCGGTAGACTTCGTGAGCAGCATCCTCGATTACCTTGCGTCCGGGTAGCTCGTAACTGTCAAGCGAATTGGCGGTCACGGCCCACAAGTAACTTCGTTCGTCACCCAAAGCATACTGGAGCAGCATGGTGTCAGACCCCTGCAGCTCGCTGCGGATTTCTTCAAGGCTAAGTGGTCCAAACGAATCAAGAGATAACTGCTTTGGGCCTTGATCTCTTATCCGGGCCTCGACGTCCTGGTATTGAGCCCTAAGTTGAGCTAGATCGTTTGCAACCTCCGCGACTTCGGCAGATTCTTTCCCGTTGAGCGAAAGTTGCATTTGATGCTGGGCCAGTGCGCTAATTAACCCTCTTAACTCGCGCTCGCTCTCTACGAGTTCCGCGGTCGCTCCCTGAAGCGTATGGGCGCGAGGCTTACTTAGTAGATCGATGAGTGAGCGCGCCCGGCTCCGATCGCTGACCAATAATGCCTCAACGTCGAACCCCTGCCCCGGTCGAGCCTTGTTAAGTTGCATCAGAATGTCGGTCAATAAATCGTAGTGCTTTCTGACGACCGCGAAATACAACGCGCGCAAATCCGGGCTTCCCACTTTCACGCGAAGATCCTCGATAGTTTTGATGGAATCCCTGATAACGGAGAGGGCTGCATCAAACGAGCCCAGACTAAGATGAGCGCGCGAGATATTGCGAAGCGTAGTAAGCCAAATGCCGGTATCGCCGACCCGTTCGCTCAATGGAAGGGCACGATTGAACAGATCCAAAGCCTGTTGTTTCTGGCCGAGGTTAAGCAGGAAATCTCCGTAATGGTTCAGTGCGACAGCCTGTCCGTTAAAATCGCCGCTTTTCTCATAGAACTGCTGAATTTCTCGATGCTGCTTCAACGCTTCTTCGCTGCGTCCCTGAGCGCTGTAAACAAATAGGATCCCCTCAAGCGCAAGAGCTTCATAACGAGTCTTTTTCGCGATTCGACTCAAAGCCAGAGTACGTTCGAAATAAACAAGCGCCTGGTCCAATTTCTGATTCAGGCGATGAATCGTTCCGACTTTGTAGAGAGCGGACACCGCGAGATCTCGCGCGCCTATCTTTTCAAACAGGCGAAAGGCGTTTTCGAAATTCTCGAGAGCGCCGGTGTAATCACCGAATTTCTCAGAAGTTTGGCCTATAGCGTTGATGGCGATCGCTTCACTGTGACGATCGCCGATTTGTTGAAAGATCTTAAGCGCTTCGCGATGACGCTTGGTGGCCTCTTGCACCGGCCCTTTCCCTGAATAAAGCAATCCCAAAACTGTCAGCGCCAGTCCTTCGCCGGCCTTATCTCCTGTAGCCTGATATAAAGTCATGGCCTCGGAAATCTCTGACATAGCCTTTTCTGGGTGACCGATGGTCCCGGCTATGTAACCGCCAAACAAGTGTGTTCCGGCTCTGCCTCTACGGTCATCTGACAACCTTTTGCGGGCATCTTCGAAATAATCGCGTGCCTTTAACAGGTTTCCTTTCGCATAGATCACCTCAGCCCTATGACTGAGTGCTTCTGCAAGAGCATGCGACACCAATGACGTTGGATTGGGTTCGCGACGATCGAGAAGCTTCAGTGCTTTAATCAAAGTCGAGTGGGCCACATCGTTATCGCCCAGGTATGAGTACACACGGCCCATGCGACTCAGGGCTCGGCCCTCCGAAAGACGATCGCCTGTTTGTCTGCCGAGTTCTGCGGCGTTCTTGAAATGCTTGAGAGCTTCGGGATATTCACTCAACTGAAAGCAGACATCGCCGGCTTTGAGTTCTGCGGTTGAGGCACTTGAATAATCGGAAACAGAGGTCCAGATCAGCGCCGCCTTACCGTACAGCTCAATCGCCCTTCGGAGCGACGACTCCTTCCAACCGGCGCGCAAGACTTCGGCATTTGCCAGAGCCTGTCGAGCTTCACTGTTCTTCCGATCAGCAGGCGTAATAGGCGTTAATGGATAAACCTTTATTTCATATGGTCTGAGTGTATCAGCGGTCTCGCGAGAGCGAAGTTCGATCTTGTACAAGCCGGCAACATCGGTGGGAAACGAGATCTCTACTACTTCAAATTCCTGACTAACGTGCTCGATAAGCTCTATTCCAGTTGGCCCATACAGCACGGTCGATAGCGCCAGATCGCCTTTCTCGATTGAGAAGCGAAGGAGCTTGCCATGACTGGCAGTTACCCCGATTATTTCCCGAACACTCGGGCCGAGTTCCCGGCGGAGTGACGAACCGGGTGCGATCTGCATTAGCTCGTGATTGTTTGCGCGTGCCTCGATCTCAACAGGCGGGGCTTCGGCTGTTGGAAAGACTACCATAAGCAGGAACAGACACACGCAAATGAGCGCGACGCTCCAAATTCGCTTTAATTCAGATTTGCTGTTCTTTCTCAGCAGCATTTAAGTTCGCGTTACCTGATGTCGTGAGCCTGATCGACGGAGCGCATACCGCTTATCGCTCGTAGTGGGTCGTGGGAATCGGGCTCTATTTATCACGTATGTGGCAAACAATTCAATGACCCGGAGGAAACTCGGATCGAAACCAAGCCATTGTGGACGCGAAAGAAGGTAGCTCCGACGAGCTACCTTCTCACGAAGTATGTTGAGGGAACCGATTAGCGTCCGTCTCGCATCGACTTGGCGATTCCAACTGAAGCGATTCCGGCTTTGTTGGAGCTTCCTCGCCAATCCTGCCAGATACCCGCTCGCGTGCCGGGTGCCTTGCGACGGGCCTTTTGGAATGCGGTGCGGTGTTCCTCGACCGTTGTACAACGCTTCTGCACTTGCTTGATATGTGTATTACGGGCCATTTTCCTGTCCTTTCGTTTCAGGGTGCGAGATGCCGCAGTCATTTCACACAATTAACTCTGTCGGGTGCGATCCCCTCGCCGGAAGATGCGCGCCTGGCGGCCGACTTACTGATGACCTCTGACCAGACTCGTTTGCTGGTGATTCTGGTAATTCCGGAGCTGCTGAATACCGCAATTTCATACTTGGCTTTCACCGCCGTCTCCTTATAGATAAGGCACCCGTCGAGTGCCCCATTCTTCGTCGTCTCTTCGAGGTCGAGCTGAGGAAACGTATCCAGTTCACTGAGATCGTCGCGCACGAAGAGCTCGATTCCCTTTGTGCGTGGCATTTTTGTCAGACCAAGTTCAACCTTTGCGGAGTCGAATGCGTCTCTGACCGATTTGCCAAATCCCAGCGCGCGGTAAAACGCGCCCGCGAAAGCGACTCCCGCCTTGTCTCCGATCCCTTTGCCGGTGCCGACGGCATAATCGATT
Source organism: uncultured Acidobacteriota bacterium (assembly GCA_963789185.1). Classification (GTDB taxonomy): domain Bacteria; phylum Acidobacteriota; class Blastocatellia; order Pyrinomonadales; family Pyrinomonadaceae; genus PSRF01. The sequence goes on along the minus strand of CAWBJU010000028.1, from coordinate 656,172 downwards.
ACTTCAGAGATCGCGCGCGCCTGGTCCTTCATGAAACAAGCGTTAAGCATGACCAATCGAAGATGAGCGTTATAAAGCGAAAGGAGCTCCACCAATCCTTCTCTGTCGACTGTTTTGGCGCGACCCGGTCCACCGAGAATAAGCTTCTCCTTCAGACTACCGTGGCCACTGAAGTGAACGATGTGCGGCCGATAGAACAACAACAGCCTCTGAAGATCGATCGGTCTGATCGCCGCGTGATTGAACAGTTCGAACTTGCTGCGATACGGACCTTCCTGAAGTCTCTCAAAAATTTCCCTCGCCTCTTCGTCCACCAGAATGCGACTGGTCGTCCAGGGATTTGCAGACAGAAACAGTATGCGAATCTTTTCACTCATCAGTGTCCTCACGTTGTCATCATCCTAATTGCGAACCTCAAACAGCGTTCGTTTTAGCCACTCAACCAAACATGGCGCAGGAATCGGGTAGATCTCTTCACTTGAAGAAAAACTTTTTTCGATTGAGGCGTGATGAGGCTGGGTAACCTATAGGTAACTGAAAATCACCGCGTTTGTGCGACGGAGAGTGCGAGATTCTCGTTTGCGCCCGTTAACATTCGCGGGTTCTGGACAAAATTCGTATCCAACCGGACTTGCTGGCGTACGTAACGGAACAATTCGCCGACACTCACGAATCGATCCCGGTTCGAATCCGCACGTCCTTTCAAACCCTCAAGTACATAATAAGTAAAAACACCATGACCATTTCCCCACTTCTTTGACTCGTGCGATTTCTCGTTAACGTCGCTGGAGGTAATAACCGCACGACCTTCCTGCTGATAGAGCAACTGCTCCAAATACTGATTGGCAAGGTTATTGGGCAAATCGCGTGTACCGCCGGGCGCGAGTCCGGCGCTGTGGCAGGCATCCATGAGTAGAACCACTCGCTTCGACTTTATGTTTTGCTCGACATATCTCAACAGCTCGGGCATCGCAAGCGCTGTATCGGGCATGTTCTTAACATGTGTGTCGTGAGCTATGACGTACAAGTTCTGCGGTGCGAACGCATCGGGCGCGCCATGACCGGCAAAAAAGACTACCAACAGATCGTTCGTCGAAGCCCTTGCAACGAAGTCGGTGAGCGCCCGCCGAATCGTCGCAAGAGTCGCGTCCTCGTTCGCAAGCAGGAGCATGTTTTCGCGAGAGAAACCGCCGGCGGCCGGTTGTTGTAGAAACTCATAAATGGATCTTGCATCAACGTCGGCGTACTCAAGGTTTGGGATATTGCTGGAGTTCCGGTAACGCGAAATGCCAATTATTAATGCATACTTTTGTCCGCTAATTGGCGTCGCCGATCCCTGATTTCTGATAAACACCGGCACTGATACGCGCGTTCGCGTGCCTAATTGATCTTCTGCTTCAACCAGGATTTGGTTTGTGTTTCGATTGACTCTGACGGCGGTCTCGAAGGTCACGCTTCTTTCCGTGTTTCCGATCCTCGTTAGCTGACGCGTTCCTTTCTCTGGCTCCGCTTTGAACAGAACGCTCTTGCCGTCAACAGTGATTTTTGTGATAGCCGTGGTGGTGCTTGCGATCCCACTGATCCTTACACTCACGTTCGTCAACGAAGGCGGAAGCTCGACCGCGCTTACTGGTTCCAAGAGGAGGACTTGTGGTGGTACTTCTTTGCTTGCGCCGGGGGCCGGAAAGACGGTGTACACGAAGTCTGCGTTCCAATTCTGCGTCGCCGTTTTAACAATGAAGCTCGAGTAATACATGCGACCAATCCGGTTCTGCGCCCATATCTCGACGGTGTTGCGGCCGCTGACAAACTCATAGCCGGGACGTTGCTTGAGATTGATTTTAATGATCTTTCCGCGTGAGCCGGCAACAACTTCTGAGATGGCCGCGGCTGCCTGGCCATTTACATGAGCTCTGATCGATCCGTAATTAATGGTGTCTGCGGCGGGTTTGAGAATGTGTACCAACACCTGACTAACGCTCGCATAGGGAATCGTAATCTCTGGTTCACTTGAAGGAGGGACATTAAAATCAGGGACTTCGAGCTCAAATACCAATGGAAGTTTAGCCGATTGCGGCAGCGTCAGCGGGGTAATGATAGAAACAAAGATCGCAGAGAAGAGGACGAGAAACATACGTCTCGTCCTCTTCGTGTGCTTTAAATGTGGAGCAACTGCATTCACGGTTTGCGCGGCTTCTTGGTGTTTGTCGGTGCAAGTGTCTGGGATGGAGGTGCAATCGTCTGTATTGACGCCGGCGCTTGCGGTGCCGGGTTATTCGGACCGGTTGAAGTTGCTTTAATTACATCGCCGATTGTCGGGGCGGTCCACGTCCTTTCTCCAAGCAGCCGCATGTAACCGTAAATGACATTGAGGTTGGGTGGCATCAGTTCCTCATTGCTGATATTGATTGCTTTTCTGCGGCCATAGTCAGTTATGTAATTCTTGAAGGCCGCGATAGCCTCAGTTTGGTTGCCACCTTCTTTACTGTCCATGAGCAATAGACCACGATGAAGTTGCACCTCTGGTATCTCATGACGAACATCGAGGCTGATCGCCTTCAACAGCGACTGGTTTGCTAGGTCGAGCTCTTCTTTAGTTCGACCCACCTGCTTCAACACTAGACCGAAGAAAAAAGTCGCGCGCGCATCGTCCGATCGGAGCATGACAGATTGTTGAAGGTTCATTTTGGCAAGCTGGAACATGTCGTGGTGAAAGGCTTCAATTCCATTATCACGCTTAAGATCTGCCATGATGAGATTGAACTCTGAACCCATTCCCTTAATCTGGTTGGCTTGCAGGGCCTGCTGGTATTGCGCTTGCAGTGGGCCACCGATCGCCTTCTGGGCGTACTCGATTCGATTTCTTATGCGCGAACGCTTCCCAAGAAATCCAAGTTGCATTCGGTTATCTTGTTGAGAGGCTAGCGCCATTCTTGCGTATAACTTAGGTACCTCCTGAATATCGAAAGACCTTTTCAGAGTAGCTTTCAGCGCAAAGTCGTCAGCCTCATCTTCCTGCGCATCATCCCAATCGAGAGCCAGATTTCCCGCGTAATGATTACCGACTATTCTCCCAACGATGAACCCGGAAACAGCGCCGGCAAATAACCCCTTCTCGCCGCCCACCGCGCCTCCTACACCAGCTCCTGCCGCGGCCAATACCGTCGTCAAGAGTTGGCGCTTTTTCTCCTGCTTTTCGTTGTACTCGTCTTGGGCGAGCGGCATCATCACTTTAATCCGCCAGTGATCCTTGTAAACATGTGCCAATTCATGGGCCAACACGTAAGCGAGTTGCGCCTCGTTGTCCAACAATGAGATCATTCCTGTACTGATCAACACGGTTCCTGTTGACAAGGTGTAGGCGTGCGGGATTGGGTTGACCACAACCTTGAAGGCATACAGTTTCTCCGAGTCATCCGGCACGATCTGTTGGCCGAGCCGGTTGACGTATTCCTGTACCCGTGGATTAGGGTACAAACTGCCCCGGTATCTGAGTGTTTCGACTTCCGTTTCGGTCTTGAACGCTTGTCTCCCGGGTCTTGTGTTTATCAAATAAGCTTGCAGCGCATGCTCAGCTTGTAGGTTGATATAGCCTTCGTCCACCTGGTCACGGAACTCGTAATCGCTCGCATAAAGGTCTTCGGCGAAATCACTGAGTGTTTGATATTTCTTGGCTACATCCGCGCGCGACCTCGCTTCTTTGCGCTTCCGCTCCTCCTCTTTCTTGTTGAGGTTTTCCTCGCGTTTTCGTAATTCCTTTTCTTCTTTCGATTCAGTCTGAGGTTTGTCCTGTGCTGGTTTAGCACCCGCCTCCTGAGCATTCGCGACAAGGTGGGGCGCTGGTAAAAGAACCAGAGACATGAGTAGGAAAGCTAGCAGTTTTCGAGACTGTTTTTTCATTGTGCGTTCTCCTGTTGTGAGTTATGGAGTAAATGCTTTCAAGTACCTTTGAAACTTTTGTAAAGAGCGACGATGAGAAGCGGCTCAAGATCGGTGTTTGAGCGTCCGCGGAAGTTGTGGTTTTTTCCGCCGGTCTTAATGTGAAAGGCTTTCTTCGAGAGTTTGTTTACAGCGAACTCAGTAACTTGATCAGCCTGGACCTTGAACCCATGACTCCCTTCCGTTGGACTAAACTCAACACTATTCTTGCGGAGGTGGAGCCAGCCGCGGCAGTAGTCGACGACATCGCTGGTGGTGAACATTTCATGCGAGTGGCTAACGAAAAACGTTGCGCCACCGCCCGCCTTAAAGGCTTCCTTGAATTCAGTCTGGGCTTTGAAGAAGTCGCGGCTCCGGTACAGATTCGCCGTTGCCATATAAGTAAGGGCTTCACTGTTTCCCGGCTCTGTTTCGAGTATCTGTTCGAGTTGAGTAATTGCTTCGTTGTATTTCTGGCTTTTAATAAGATCAAGCACAGCCATTTGAACTGGTGGCGAGGAAACTGTTTGCGGAAAGTGGGTTCCGTTTGCAAACAGCAACAGTGCCGTTAAACCCAGCGACATCGTAGTCGGTGTTAATAGACGTGAAATACCAATTCGCATACTGTGTACTTCAATCTATGGCACTCGGAAATTCGCGCGTCGGGAGAGACCGAAGCGGCTTGAAACCGACGGCGTCCGATCTGTATAAGAGCTTCAGATTAAACAATAGGCCGTCCCTGCTTTTGGGGACGAGAGAGTAGATCGTTTGCGGCATGGGATCGTCTCGCGTTAGTTGCCTTGAACGGGTGGGCGACGCCGCGAGTTGCTCTTCGAGCGTCCGGGTTTGGCCTGCACCACCGTTCATTTCCAATCGGTCGACATGTCCGCCCCACCGTTGCTCCCATTCGTGTAGTTGCTTTTTTGAGATTGGTCTTGCCTTGAGACCAAGCTGCAATTGAAGAGGTGATGAGGTAACTATGATCGTAAGCAACTCACTCGATTGATCAGGTTTGGGATTCGCCTTAAAAGGAGGTTCGTCTGGTGCGGGAATGTCTATTAACTTTCCCGCTTCGAGTCGATTGTCCTCGCCTTTCGTGGGAAATATCAGGTTGGTCTCACCGTAAGTGCCGTCGGAGAGCAAGTCACGATTCACCACGTAAAGATAACCGGCGCGCGGTGACTCGATGCTTATCCGAAGAGTATCGCCCTCGCGAAACTTAACGTCGGCCTCGACGCGTTTCGGTATCCAATCCGCTCTGTTCCAATAACTTCCTGACGCCGATCGTATAGCATTGGAAGATCCCGCTGTTCCGGCTTCAAGTTTCCAGATGGTCACGCCAATCTGCAACTTGCCTCGACCCAGTTGCTTCGTTGCAGCTGATGCGAGCCTGTATGTGGTCAGCCTCTTCTTCCTTCCGGATTTTCTCGGCCGGTTCTTAAGAAAATCTTCGGCGATGATCGCTCTCTCTTTTTCCTTTTCGTCTTGCGCGGCGACTGGTAATGCCTGCTGCTGACTGGCCGCGGATGTTGATAAAAGAGCGATCCAAAAGAGTCCGAGACATGTAGCCGTTCGTAGAAACATCCATTGACCTCCAGAGGAACGAAAATCAATCGCATTCGTCTTCACCGGTGCTGAAATTCCACCATCCTGACCAACACGTCGCCATTACCGCGGACGGTTGTTTGGTGGATGTCGTTATGTGTTGTGTACCGGGTCTTTACTTCGTCTTGCTTTATCATGAGGAATCTCTTCGTGGCCACCAGAGTATCTCCCGTCAACGCTCCACCTGGATGCTTAAACGCTTCCGCCTTTGCGGCCTCCAGTTCTGGTACTGGTAAAAGTGACCATACGATCCAGAAGTTTTCGACGCCTGTCTGCCCAATGAACGTATTCCAGTTGGTTTGCACCACGTGCTTTGCGGCGAGACTTGCCGTACCGCCGTTTGTCGAAGGTGTTGGGTAAACAATGGTGAAGCTAATTCCTGAAACTGTAGGTGGTCCTTCGTTGAACAAGTACACAAAGCCCGGCTCTGGACTAGATACGTTAAGGCGAAACTTGTAGCCGGTTTCAAAAACGTCCCGTCCTGACGACAAGAACGCTTCCTGATAAGGCTTGCTGCCGCGCATCTTCTGAACATCCAGCCAGTAGTTGAATGAACGCAAGGAAGGCGAGGGCTGGGGATTTTCTGCAACTTTCCCCTCACTCTGATTCTTGGGTGGCTCAGGCTTGCCGTTAATTAGATAAATGCCGATGCCAATGCCAATAGCAACCAGAAGACTTAAAAGACCGCCAATCAAGTACCTCGGGATTCGAAAGGTTGGCGGCGGAACATTTGTACTCGGTGCGTGAGGACCATCAGAGGACTTGAAGGTTTCTGCATCTGCCGCATACTTCGGAGGAATTTGGATGGGTGCTCCCTGATCCATCAGAGCCCGTGCCAAGTCATCGCCAAACTCCGAAGCATTCTGATATCGAGCGGCCGGATCGAACGAGAGCGCGCGCAGCAAAATTGCGCGAGCTTCAGTGGAGAGGTTCGGTCGAAGATCGATTGGGTTAAGGCGCACCCCTTCACGATGCATTTCCAGCAATTGCGGCGCCGACGATGGATTAAACGGCCGCCTTCCCGTGATCATCTCATAGGCAATTACCGCCATTGAGTAAACGTCACTCGACGTTGTAATTCTTTCTCCACCGCGGAGCTGCTCGGGAGACATGTACAGCACGGTGCCTATTGAAACCTTGTTTACGGTGCTGGGAGCAACGACGGAATCTTTCACTTTCGCAATACCAAAATCGACAACCTTAACTAACTCCGTGCCCCCCTTAAGAAACTGAATCAGGATGTTTTCAGGCTTCAGATCGCGATGAAAAATGCGTCGCTCATGAACGTCATCGAGTGCAGCGCCAATTTGTTTCAGGATCAACGCGGCACGTTCAAGATCCATGCCCTCGCTGAGAATTTGTGAGCGCAGAGTGACACCGTCCACATACTGCATCACGATATAAGGCTTGCCATCGTGCAGTTCTCCGGCCCCCAATACACTCACTACGTTCGGATGATCGATGCGTGACAACGCTTCGACTTCCTGCCGAAACTTTGTCACCACGTACGGATCATCCAGCGAAGCCTGTAGCAGAACCTTGATAACCACGCGCCGGTGGTGCAGCGTCACATCACGAGCCAAATAAACCTTACCGATGCCGCCATGACCGAGTTCACTTTCGACCAGATAGCGTCCGCCAATCGTCGTTCCTACAAGGTTTTCACATAGCTCCGGGGGAGCCATGCTCGGGTGATCTTGGTTGGTGCTTGAAATGACCTTAAGTCCGAGTTCGAAGACGGGCGATTCCAGAAAACCATCCGCAGTGTCGTCGGCACGCAAGAGTGAAGTGACCTCGCGCACAAGCAGTGGGTCGGTGTCACAAGCGCCTGCAAGATATGCGCTGCGCTCAGACCACGGCATCGTCAACGTCAAGTGATAAATTTCCTGAATGCGATCCCAGAGGGGGCGCTCCATTCGATTTGTCTCCCAGGGTGAGAACGAGCGGCGAAGATTGTTGAGCGCAGAGAGCTTTTAGCGCCGTGGTCACAGTTTTGGCGGAGGGCATTTTATACATCCCACCTACCCCTGACAATAGTTGTTGGATACAAAAACAAATAGGCGATCAAGAATTAGAAGCCCCCGGGAAGGGCGCAAACACGTCCTTGCGGATCTCGGGGCGCACTTGGGACTCTTCGGGGGCCTCATAAACGTAATGGTTTCCCTTCGCAGTTCATTACCATTATCGAAACAGAAAACAGTTTTTGAGATAACTGAGCCGGGTTTGCTGATAAGATGACGTTCCGATCAAGAATCTAATTAGCAACCGCCCGTGTGTGCGCTCGCAACGCAATGGCACGTGACCACGAAATCACTGATCTGTTAAAAGCGTGGAGTGATGGTGATGCTCAAGCGCTCGAGAAGCTCCTCCCGCTGGTCGACAATGAGCTAAAGAAGATCGCACACGCATACCTGCTGAGAGAACGTCCCGGACACATCCTGCGCACCACGGCTCTTGTCAACGAAGCGTTAATCAAACTTCTTGGAGGTAAGAGAATACAATGGGAGAGTCGTAAACATTTCTATGTCCTCGTCGCCAAGCGAATGCGACAAGTCTTAATTGATTACGCCAAGAAACGGCGCGCTGCTAAGGGCTCCGGGGCCGTCGAACACATCGATCTTGATAACACGATCATCTCAGCCGAAATGTCCGAGGAGTTACGTCTGCTCGACGAGGCATTAAAAAAACTCGCCGAGTTTGACGAACTCAAGTCGGCAATCGTCGAGTATCGCTACTTCGGAGGTTATACGCTTAAAGAAGTGGCGGAGCTTTTGGACATATCGGAGGCACAAGTCGATCGCGAGTGGCGATTTACGCGCTCATGGTTGAAGAGAGAACTGACTAACGTGTCATCTGGTTAGCTTACAGAAGAGTAAAATTGACCGCATCATGCCAAAACAAAACAAGAACTTGTCACCCGCACAGCGCGAAACACTATTCGCAACACTAAAATCCCGCTTCGAACAACACACGAACCGCCACAAAGGCATCGACTGGTCCAAACTACAAGCAAAGCTGGAAGCGAACCCTGAAAAACTGTGGTCGCTCAACGAGATGGAAAGCACAGGCGGGGAGCCGGATGTTGTGGCACACGACAAGAAAACGGGCGAGTACGTATTCTTCGATTGTTCAGCCGAAAGCCCTAAAGGCCGCAGAAGTGTTTGTTACGATCACGAAGCGCTTAACGCAAGAAAGGAACACAAACCAAAAGATAGCGCGATGAATATGGGAACCGGGATGGGCATCGAGCTGTTAACCGAGGAGCAGTATCGAGAGCTGCAAAAGCTTGGAGAGTTTGATACGAAAACGTCGAGCTGGATACAAACCCCGTCCGAGATTAGAAAACTCGGCGGCGCCCTCTTTTGTGATCGCCGCTACAACCAAGTATTCCTCTATCACAACGGTGCAGATTCTTATTACGCCGCCCGCGGATTCCGCGGCTCGCTAAGAGTTTAAAAAATCAAGCACCAATATTCCCTCCTTTCCGACAACTTCTCTCATAGTGAGCCCTCACGCGAAGAAATTTCGCTTATGAGAGGGAGAGACCGCACCGCTGCGTCTTGCTCACGGAGCCGCCAGTTAGTGAAAAGGAGAAGTCATGAACCAAAGAAAAACCTCAACGATTCATACGGCACGTATAGCAATCGCTCTACTTGCAATACTTGCCGTTGCTTCCGTGCTCGTATTCGATCCCGGATCGAATCTCGTCGCGAAAGTAAATTCAATGGACGGCCCGTCGTCCTTACCCAACAACCTTCCGCACCCAAACCCCGGCGGGAAAGCCGCGACTTTCAGTACGCAAGGCGATGTGAATCTCACCGGTGAATACTTCCAGGCCCAGGGATCAAACGGGCGGAGTTGCGTTTCATGTCATATTCCGGAGGAAGCGTGGAGCATCAATCCAGGCACTTTGCAAGACTTGTTCGATCAAACTGATGGAACTCATCCTATCTTCAATACCCTCGACGCTAACAACCCGAGTATGAACGTCTCCACGCCTGCTGCACGACTCGCCGCATACAGCATGCTCTTAAGTCGTGGTGTGTTCCGTCGTGGCGGAGCCCCGCGCGCAAACTCTGAGTGGGAACTGATCGCCGTCGAGGATCCGCACGGCTTCGCAAGTCTTGAGCGACTCGTTCACTGGCGGCGAGTAATGCCCACCATTAACTTCAAGCAAGGCAGCTCCACAACCAACTGGGACGGCGGAAACAACGTAGGCATCGACGACCAAGTCGCCGGTCTGAACAACCAGGCCGCCCGCAACATCATCGGTGCTCAGCAAGGTCTGCCGGCACCGCCAGAAGTCATTGCAGACATCGTGAACTTCGAACGCTCGCTTTCAACGGCACAGTTGATCGTACCGGGTGTTGGCCGGCTCGACTCGGACGGCGCCAGGGGTGGTCCAGAAGAGTTGTCGAAGATGGAAAAGGCTGCGGGTCGCTTCGATCTTTTCGACGCGTGGATTGGTCATTCGAATCCACGACGCGCGCAGATCGCACGGGGACAGGAGATCTTCAATAGCGTAAATGCCAATGGTCGCAGTTGCGGCGGTTGTCACAACTCAGCCAACAACGGCACGAACACCGCAAACCTGCTGTTTGATGTGCGCGCCGCGTCGGCGGCGGTTCGCCCTGCTGACTTTCCCTTGTATACATTTCGCCACCGCATCACTGGTGAAACGCGTCAGTTGACTGATGCAGGCCGCGGCAACATCACTGGACTCTGGAATGATCTCGGCAGGTTCAAAACACCGACACTGCGCGCGCTCGCAGCACGCGCACCGTACTTCCACAACGGCATCGCGCCCACGCTGACCGATGTGGTGCTTCATTACGAAAAGCATTTGTTGTTTGTTTACACGGATCAGGAGCGCGCGGATCTGGTGGCTTTCTTAAACGCACTCTAGTGCCGCGGGTTTGATCCATTATTGGCGAAGGTTTACTCTCCACGACGGATTGTCATCTTATTATAAGGACCTTCCGTCGTGGCCGCGCCAGATGTACTTCGACATAACTCCATCGCCTGGGACGTGCAATGCGATGAGCAGGGCGAGTGGAGTCGACCAGTCACTCCCGAGATGATCGCAAACGCACGTCGCGGCGACTGGCAGGTGATACTCACGCCGAACAAAGCCGTACCGCGCGAGTGGTTCGGCGACGTGAAAGGTCGAGATTTGCTTTGTCTTGCTTCAGGTGGCGGGCAACAAGGACCAATACTCTCGGCCGCAGGCGCGAACGTCACCGTCCTGGATCAGTCACCCAACCAGTTGGACTGTGATCGCCTGGTGGCGATGCGAGAGTCGCTCGACATGCGGCTCGTCCGTGGTGATATGGCTGACTTGTCGATGTTTGACGACGCCAGCTTCGACATCATTTTTCATCCATGCTCCAACTGTTTTACCCCCAATGTACGTCCTGTTTGGAAAGAAGCATTCCGAGTGCTTCGTCCCCAGGGCGTGCTGATGTCGGGGTTCCTTAATCCGCTCTTCTTCATTTTCGATCACGACCACGACCCGGGCACGCTCGAGGTCAAGCATTCCCTTCCCTATTCAGACGTGGACCGATTGAAGCTCGAAGGCCGAGAGCTAAGCGCTGAAAAAGGCGATTCACTCGAATTTGGCCATCTTTTGACAGACCAGATTGGTGGACAGATCGATGCGGGGTTTTTGATTTCGGGCTTCTACGAAGACTACTGGAGCGACGAAGCAACAATCCTAAACAAGTACACGCCAACTTTTATCGCAACCCTTGCTATCAAACTTGACGTTAGACCAGGGAGCTAACTGCATGCGTCGTTGGGTCTGCATTGTCATCACTGTTGCTTGTTCGCATGTGGTTCTTTGCCAGACCGACAAACAGGCCCCAGCAAAAAAGCGTTCCGTCTCGGAGGCAGTAAAAACAGATCGAGTATTCGATCCTTTTGTGCCCCGGCATGCAGCGGAAAAACTCTTCGCGCTCGAGAATGTGCAGACGAAGAGCATCGGTCTATCGCGTCTCGCGAGTCTGATCTGGAAGCACGACGAGGAATACGCACGAGTGCTTTTTGACAAGGCCCTTGCTGTATCTAATCCTCAAGCCAACAGTTCTGACGGACGCCTGAAGATCATTCACCGCAACGTAATCAGCGTGATCGCCACCAGGGACGCAGCGTGGGCCAAACGGTTAATCGACGTGCAGGCCGCTTTCGACGATAAGGGTCGCAACTCCGCAAACATCGACACAGCGATAGCTTTGATCGATAGCTCTCCAGGCGAGGCTGTCGAGTTTGCTCGAAGAGCGCTGAGTGAACAGTTAAATCCTGCGTTCCTCTATTTTCTAATAACTCTGCGCAAGACGGATCAAGCGCGGGCCGATCAAACATTTCTTCAGGTGCTTCGTTTCCTGAGCCAACAATCACGGCCCGACATCAAATCTCTTCACTTGATGGGAGTTTATCTTTTCACCGCACCCCAACTAATCGACTCCGAGGGATATGCGGTGACGGTAGTGGACAGAATTCTGGTCCCTAACATCACGGTCCAACGTCCCGGCATGTCACCGGCTCTTATCAGCACTTACCTGACTACCGCCAGCAATCTTTTGGTACGAGCCGCCACTGACAAGGACCAACAGCAGTTCACTTACGCATTGGGACGAATGTTACTGATCAAGGCGCGATCGGTCGCACCAGATCTCGTTCCGCAGATCGAAGCCGCGATGGCAGCGGTCAGCTCAGACGTACCACCTACGCTCACAAATGAGTCCGCTTTCAAATACATCGACATGCAGCCACGGACTCCGGAGGAAAGCTTGGCCAACGCGGAGCGGAAGGCTGACGAGTTAGAGCGAGAGATTGCATTTCTAGATCTCGCCGCGTCGGCGTGGCGAAAGTCTGACTTCAAAACGGTTCGAGCGGCTGCGTCGATGATTAAGAATACCGAAGCCAGCCAAACGCTTGGCGTATTGGTTGAGTTTGGTGAAGCGGCGACGCTTCTTAAACGCGATGCCGCAAGTATCTCGGCGGTAGAGAAAGTTGCGTACAAACTTCCCGCGGGACTCGAACGTGCGATGCTACTGCTGTCGATAGCGCAAACCGGAGTAAGAAGTGGGAGGGTTGCCGACGCTGAAGAAGCTATCGATGCCTCGTTGAAAGCAGCGTCAGCAGTGGATGAACTTCGCCGGCCCTGTCTTAGTTTGATTGCGGCTGGTCAGTTGGCCCAACTCCGCTCTCTCCGCGCACCCACGGTAGTAGCGAGCACGATCCGAGACTTAAACTCCTTCGACGCGGCTAACTATGCGGCTGTCGATTGGGCAAGGGACATCGAAATCCCTCCCCTAAAAGTAACTTTCTCACTCGACATTTCCGGTTTGGATTTGAATCTCGATGCGGCGTTGCGCGCGATCTTCTTATCCGATCTCGAGATCGGCTTTGCGAGAGCACAGGAGCTGAAGAACGAAGGACTGCGGTCGCGCGCGCTGGTCGCGTTTGTGGCAGCCTATCTTGAGAAACTGGAACAGGACTCGCGCAAGAAACCGACTCCTGCGACATCACAGTAGTCGATACACGATAGGACCTATTGCTTCGCAATCGCAGCGGCGCCGCCACGAAGCACATACTTCTGAACCTTCCCCGTCGCGGTCTTCGGTAACTCCGGAATAAAAGTGACACCATGCGGGGCTTTGAAGTGCGCCAGACGTTCACGCGCGAATTCACGCAACTCTTCTTCACTCGCTTGCGCGCCGTTCTTCAGCACTACAAACGCATGCGGCGCCTCACCCCAACGCTCGTGCGGGAGCCCAACGATCGCTACCTCCTGCACAGCCGGATGGCGCAACAACACAGCTTCAACCTCAACTGAAGAAATATTCTCGCCACCACTGATGATCACATCCTTCAACCGATCGCGAATCTCCGCATATCCGCTCTCGTGCACGACCGCGGCATCGCCGGTATAAAACCACCCCTCTTTAATAACTCGCGCCGTCGCTTCCGGATCGTTGTAATAACCTTTCATCACTGCGTTGCCGCGAACCACTATCTCGCCCAGCGTTTGACCATCGCGCGGAACCTCATTTCCCTGCTCATCAACGACGCGCAATTCTCCCGACGTCAACAATTCAACTCCCTGACACGCTTTCACCACGGCTCGCTCCGCGCAGGAAAGACCTTCGTACTCCGGTCTCGATTCGCAGATCGTAATGAACGGAGAAGTTTCAGTCAGACCATATGCTTGCGTAATCACCCAGCCCAACTCCCCTTCAACGCGTTCAATCGTCGCAGCGGCCGGAGGCGCGCCGGCGGTTACAATTCGCAGACCTCGCGGCGCTTCACGCCTCAACTCCTCTGGTCCATTGGCGATGCTGATCAGCACGGTGGGCGCCGCACAAAGCATCGTTACTGACTCTTGCTTGATACGTTCAAACACAGCAGCCGGCTCGACCTTTCTCAAACAAATGTGCGTGCCACCGACCGCGGTGACGGTCCACACAAACGTCCAACCGTTAGCGTGAAACATCGGCAACGTCCACAGATATCGATCGGCCATCGTCATCGGATGGTGAATCAGCGTCCCGACGACATTTATGTAAGCGTTGCGATGCGTGATCATCACGCCCTTCGGTCTCGACGTCGTCCCGCTTGTGTAATTGATCGTGAGGAGATCCGACTCCTCAATCGCAGCTCCGATTGGACCATCAACACTTGCGCCGGCGAGCAGCGTTTCATAATCAAGCCATCCGGTCTTTGCACCTTCAAGCGCGACAAACGTCGTAACGTTCCCTAGCTGTGAGCGAATGCTATCGACGGCATCAAGATAATCCTCGTGTGCGCACACGACACGCGCGCCACTGTGATTAATGAGATACGCGAAATCGTCCGCGATTAGCCGGTAATTAAGAGGCACCAAAACCGCACCAAGTTGCGGAACAGCATAGAACGACTCCAGCATCGCGTGAGTGTTTGGAGCAATATACGCAACACGGTCGCCCTGTTTTACCCCCAGCGATCGCAAAGCATTGGACCAACGATCGCAACGCTGAAAAAACTCCTCATAGGTGAGGCGTAAATCGCCATCGACTACTGCTTCGCGCTGCGGATACAATTTACGAGTTCGGCGTGCAAATTCTAATGGTGTTAACGGAAGCTCCATGAATGTTTTATGCCATTTTGTCGGACGTTTGAAAAGATCTGACGCAGAATCGTTTTCGGCGGTGTTATGTCTCCAGACGAAGAAAAAATCGCCGCCCCGTTAACACTGGGGCACCTTGAAACGTTATTACAGTGAGTCGAAACGACTCCATCGGCCCGAGGGTCTCAATTAACAAAGGGTGGAATTCGTAATGCTGAATGTACAACGCAGAAAACTAGGCAACGTCTCCCTGTTGAATCTCGATGGCAACGTCCTGATCGGCGAAACTGACAGTTTGCGTGAAATCATGCAAACCCTGCCGTCGACGTCGGCCGTTATATTGGACCTGTCCCACGTTTCGCTGGTGGACGCGCACGGGCTGGGTGTGTTGTTACAACTACGTGAGCAGGCGCAGGCAAAAGGGATGAAATTGGAGTTGATGAACGTCGGCAACCACCTTCGTGAGGTGTTCCGAATGACACACCTTGATTCTGTGTTCCCGATCCGCTCTGGAGTCGACTTCTTTTCGCTGGCGGCACCGGTATGCCGAACTCGGGTGGCCGCTTAGCAGTCACCTCGGTGCCTTTAGGGAGACGCTTTTTGCGTTGCGCTGGGCGCCTGGATGGTCAAGTAAAGATCGTATTTGGTGCTTCCCAGTTTGCTCGGTTTGCGATTGTATTCGAGTTTGATAATCGGACCTTCACTGGTTTCCCTAAACACCGAAGTGACGTCTTCGGTGGACCACTCTTTGGTACGCTTCCAACCGGGGAGGCATCTCGTCAACGTTGAAACCCACCGCAAGTAGTTGCTTCTGACATCGGCAATACGATTGCCCCCTAAAATTATGTAGCGCGCGTGAGGCTCCTCGCGTGCCGGATACACCCAACCGCTTCCCCATGCAGATACTTTCAATGTAGACGTGTGCGAACCCTGCTCTTGATCGCCAATGGGCCCAGCAATCGACGCGAAACGGGTTTGGCTTGTACTAAGAAGACTTGTGAGATCCGCGCAAAAGTTCTTTTCGACGAGGCTCGCCGGTGACTTGAACGTCAGGTAGAGATCATATTTCGTGTCTCCAACTTCGCTCGGCTCTATGTTGTAGTCGAGTTCGATACTTGGACCGTCGCCCGTTTTCTTGAACACCGACTTCACTTCCACCGTCGAGGCAGTTTCGCTCCTCTTCCAGCCACGGAGGCACGCCGTCAATCTCGGAATCCAGGCCTTGTAACGCCTTCTAATAACCTGAAGGTTATCGCCGCCGAGTGATACGTAAAGAATATATGGTCCTTCGGCAGCTTCGGGATAAACAAAGCCATCGGTCCACTCAGCCAACTCGATTTTGGAAACATAGGAACGATCCTTTTCGTTCATAGTTTCGCCAGCCATCGAGACGAAACCAGTTTCACTCGCCTCGATCAGAGTTGAGACTCGACTGCAGAGCTCGCTCTTTTGTGGTTCTTGTGCCTGACTCACTTGAGAAATCGCCAGACACAGAACTGATACTAAGATCAACTTTTTTATTGTGTGTCGGGTCATCGCGCCGTCAGTATACAGGAGAAAAACCTGTCATCAGCCTCGCTTTTGAGGCACTTCTACCTTGCGCGGATGTCCGGACTAACGTAAAAACACTCCAGTGGCAGAAATTTCCCCCGGGGCTGCTGTTGGCCATTATCGCATCATCTCCAAAATTGGTGCGGGCGGTATGGGTGAGGTGTACCGGGCACAGGACACTGAACTCGGCCGCCATGTTGCGCTGAAGTTCCTCCCCGAAGACCTCGCCAGCAATCAAAATCGGGTCAAGCGTTTCAATCAGGAGGCGAAGACCGCCTCGGCGCTTAACCATCCCAACATTCTTACGGTTTACGAGATCGGCCGCGTTGACGAGGCGATTTACATCGCAACGGAGTTCGTCGATGGGCTCACGCTACGGCAGCGGTTGCGCGAGCGCGACCGACCGCTGAAACTCGTCGAAGTCCTCGATATTGGCTCCCAGATCGCCTCGGCGCTCGTTGCTGCACATACGGCCGGCATCGTTCATCGCGACATCAAGCCTGAAAACATCATGATCCGCGGCGACGGCATCGTGAAGGTGCTCGACTTCGGCCTCGCCAAGCTCACCGAAAGACAAGACTTGTCCGGTTCGGAGGACTCAACGGTCGCCTTTGTAAACACTGAACCCGGTTCTGTGTTGGGAACAGCGGCTTACATGTCGCCGGAACAGGCGGCCGGACGCGAGGTCGACGCGCGGTCCGATGTCTGGAGCCTTGGCGTTGTGCTGTACGAAATGATCGCCGCGCGTGTGCCTTTTGAAGGTGCGTCGAAGAGTCACGTCATCGTGGCGATCACCGATCGCGATCCAACGCCAATCACTCAATTCGCGCCGGACGTGCCCGAACCACTCGAGTGGATCGTTGCCGAAGCGCTCACAAAGGATCGCGACGAACGCTGCCAGACCGCGAAAGAGTTGCTCGGCAAGCTGAGGAGACTAAAACAACGGATTGAGTCAGGCGCACTGCCAACGTCGCCCTCTGAACTCAGTCGTTCGTTTGCTCAACCGGCTACACCGGCGGACAAACACGCGACAGTCGATGAGACAGCTCGATCAGCTACTCAAGCGTCAGAAGTCGTGCCGACGCAAGTAATTTCAACCGCGAAATCTCCAACCGGATGGTCCACACAACGAAAAACAATCGCGGCAACGGCTGCCGTGCTCGGATTGCTGGTTGTCGGCGCCATCGGCTTCGGACTCTACACGTTGTTCACTCAACCAAAACCGTTTGGTCCAGCGAAACTAACCGCCCTTACAACAGGCGGGAAGATCAGCGGCGAGGACATAAACGGCCAGGTCACAATTTCTCCCGACGGGAAGTACGTCGTCTGTGGCGCTAACGATTCCAAACAGCAACCCAGCTTGTGGATCAGGCAAATATCGACGAATAGTCTCGTTCGACTCGTACCGCAGGAAAACGGTGGTTATCTCGGCACAACGTTCTCGCCTGATGGAGAGTTCATTTACTACGTCGCGGTTCTGGAACGAAACGGTTTCGTCCCAACGCTTTATCGCGTTCCCTTTCTCAGTGGAACTCCGACGAAGGTTCTCGATCGCGTTTCAGCCCTATCGGGTTTTCTCCGGACGGCAAGCGCTACGCTTTCGTGCGCCGGAACCAGGAAGACATGTCGCTGATGGTGGCGAATACCGACGGCACTGGCGAACCAAAGGCCATTGCGGTTGCAAAAGGACTGAACGGATTTTCAGTTTTTGGACCATCGTGGTCGTCAGACGGACAGCGAATCGCTTGTGGAATGCTGAATGGAACCGGCGGCGGATACTCTGTTGTTGAAGTTCCGGTTGACGGTGGAAATCCGAGACCAATCGACAACACGAAATGGGCCAGCATCGGTCGCGTCATCTGGCTCGGAGATATGAGTGGTTTGATTATGGCCGCTCAGCCGGAGTCGTCATCGATTGGTACCCAAATCTGGTTCGTTCCATACGATGGTGGCCCGGCGCGGAGAATCACGAACGATCTAAACGGATACGGCGAAGTCAGCCTCGGAGTCACCGCCGACTCGAACACAATAGCGACGATCCAACAGATCAATGTCAGCGGCATTTGGGTTACGGACCCAAACAAAGATGAAAGAGAGGCGCAGCAGATTCTCAGGACCAATCTTCCTGACACTGTCGCATGGACGCCGGACGGCCGGGTAGTTTACGCAAGTCGCACTGGAGAAAACTGGGACATCTGGATAGCCAATCGCGACGGCTCGAACAGCCGGCAACTTACAACCGACACTTTCGTCGACCAGCAACCGTCAGTTTCCGGCGATGGCCGTTATATCGTTTTCCAGTCAAATCGAGCCGGAGGTCGCAACATCTGGCGAATAGATTTGGATGGCAGCAACCCGAAACAATTGACGACCGGGAATTATGTCGACTCGTCTCCGGTATCTTCGGCTGACGGGCGCTCGGTGGTCTTCATGTCAGAGCGCTCGGACAAAACGAGCATCTGGAAGATCAGCATTGACGGCGGATCGCCGGTGCAGTTGACCAATCGGGCTTCCCAGTCCCCAACTATTTCCCCCGACGGCAAAACTGTTGCATACTTCTACACGGACGAACACGCGAATAACCAACCCAGGCTCGGCCTTGTTCCTCTCGAAGGCGGTGAGCCGGTAAGGACGATCGATCTACCTCGCTCAGTGCAACCATTTGCCTTCTCCTGGATGCCTGACGGACGGTCCATCGCTTACCTCAACAACGCTTCGGGCATTTTAAATGTCTGGAGTCAACCCCTTGAAGGTAGTAGCCCAAAACAGTTGACTAACTTCAAATCAGAATTCCTGACCAGCTTTGCCATCTCGCTCGACGGAAAGATTGCTGCCTACCGGTGGTCCGCGACGAGAGACATCGTTTTGATCAAGGACTATCGATAAGGAGGCCTCCCATGAACCAAAAAGAATGGACGATCATGATCTACATGGCGGGTGACAACAATCTCGCCGTTGACATGGCCTACGCCATGGAACAGATAAAAGGCGTCGCGGAACAGGGCGCCGACAGCCCAAATCTTTTCGTTTATTACGACGGCAACTCACCCGCGATCCCCACGTTGTACTGTGATTTTTCTGAACCAGGAGAACCGCGTTACGTCCGCTCGTACAAAGTACCGGACAAGCTCATTACACCACTTTCGAAAAAAGAAAATGAGAATGCCGCCGATCCACGTTCGATCATCAACTTCGTCGATTGGTGCGTGAATCGCGTTGAAGTCCAAAACAACGGTGAGATCTCGTATGGACGACGCGCCGACAAATACGCGTTGATCTTTTCCGGCCACTCGCTCGGTTTTCAGGATATCGGTTTGTTCAAAGACGAATCGTCGGGCAAGGCAATGAAGATGATGGAGTTTTACATGGTGCTGGCTCGGCTGACAGCAAGGAAGAAACAACTCGAGGACATGGAGGGCGATGTCGGTTACTGGGGTGAGAACCGAAAAGCTGCAACCAAAAAACTGCTCGGTCAAGAACTCGACCTCCTGGGATTCGATAGCTGCGTCATGGGCATGCTTGAAGTCGGATATCAATTCAACAACCAGACCAAGACGATGATCGCTTCGGAAGGAAGTGTTCCGAGCGCTGGTTGGACCTACGCGAAGATCCTCGGTTGCCTGGCGCGAGAACAGAACCGCAAGCTCGACACTCGTAAGGTGGCTGAACTCTTCGTTGAGGAATTCATCCAGAGTCAGGATGCTTACACCGTTGGCGGTGTGTCGGTAGACATGGCCGCGTGGGATATGAGTCGGTTCGACGAACTAGCGGGCGCCTTCGACGATCTGGCTGAGGTTTTGATTGACTGCTTCGCGGATGAAAAGAGCCGGGTTTACCGTCAAATGGAACGAGTGCTTCTTCAGGTTCATTGGAAGTGTCAATCGTACATGTACGACCAGAATGTCGATCTGGGAGACTTCTGTGAACTGCTCGATCGGGAATGCGGTCGGATTATCGAAGAGCTTGGCGAAGGTGATGACCTTGAGATCCTGGTGCGGGTTCAGGACGCATGTCAGGCCGTGTTGAAGGAACTGCGCAAAGCAGTGATCCAGAGTGGTTTCAGTGGTGGTGGTTATCAGTATTCGAACGGCCTCTCGATCTTCTTCCCATGGTCGCGTGAGGGGTACGAGGTATCGAAGAAGAACTATGAGGGCTTGTTTTTTGCAAAAGAGGCAAAGCGACGGAGAAAATCGTGGACAACTTTCTTGAAGAAATATCTTTACGAAGTGACGCTGCGCGAGAGCGAACCGCCGAATGTTGAGGTTCCTGTTGGCGAGAGATACAAGTATCGATCAGGTGTGACATTCGTCGACGAGCAAATTGACGCATTTTTCACGGCTGCCGCGGCGGCGGCTACGAGTACGAAGATCGCTGGACAAGAGGGTTCGAAGATCGCAGGCCAGGAGGGTTCCAAGATCGCGGGACAGGAAGGCTCGAAGATCGCCGGTCAGGAAGGTTCGAAGATCGCGGGCCAGGAGGGTTCGAAGATCGCAGGCCAAGAAGGCTCGAAGATCGCTGGACAGGAAGGTTCCAAGATCGCCGGACAAGAAGGCTCGAAGATTGCGGGACAGGAAGGTTCGAAGATCGCCGGACAGGAAGGCTCAAAGATCGCCGGGCAGGAAGGTTCGAAACTCGGCGGAGGCGGATCGAGCGCTTTCTTCAACAGTCTCCGGCTCTTTAAGAACGTGGAAAGCAAATGGGACATCTCCGGTTTCACAAAGAAACCGATTAAACATAAGCCGTAGTAAGTTAAGTACTGGATGAAGAGCTTCGCGCAGCGTTTTCTGGAACTTGCCCGATCACGCAGTCCGTTTTGTTTTGGGATTGATCCGACGCCTCAACTACTCAAGGCGTGGAGTCTGCCGCATAGCGCCGACGGTCTCGCACAGATGTGTGAGACCGTGGTGAGTGCGGCTGAAGATCGGATGGCGATCGTCAAACCGCAGATTGCGTTCTTTGAGCGGTTCGGTTCAAAAGGCATCGCGGTTCTTGAACGACTGATTGCTGCTTTTCAGGAACGCGGCACGCTCGTGCTCGTCGATGGGAAACGGGGCGACATCGGCAGTACGGTGGAAGCGTACGCACAAGCTTATCTCGGTTCGACCAGTGCCTTTCACGCAGACGCCATTACGGCGCACGCGTATCTAGGTTTCGGAGCATTGAAGCCTTTGTTGACGCACGCCGTCGATTCCGGTGCGGGAGTTTTTGTTGTCGTCCGCTCTTCAAACGTTGAAGGAACGCCGCTGCAAACCGCCGTCTTGCAGAACGACGGGCGCACTGTTGCGGATTCCCTCGCCGACTTGATTACTGAATTCAACCAGCAAACTAGTGGTAGTGAAATCGGTCCGGTGGGCGCCGTAGTCGGGGCGACGATCGAGAATCTGATGCCAACGTTGGACCGGCTGAGCCAGTCGCTGCTCCTCGCACCGGGTATCGGTCATCAAGGCGCGACGTTTGAAGATTTGCGCAAACGCTTTGAACGTCACGCCACGCGCGCCATTCCGTCATCTTCACGTGCCGTGCTCGATCGTGGTCCAGACGTCGAACAGCTCCGCGCCGAGATCATTACGCAATGCGACGCCGCCCGGTTGGACCACTAACTCAAATCACTGCAAATCCAACAACCAAATATCGCTTTCCGACGAATAGACCGTGAAATAGAGCAGCGTCCCGTCGTTTGAGATGTCAAGGCTGCGCAACTCACCGTCCGCAGAGGTAAATATCTCGCGCATTTTTTTGGTCCTGATGTCGCCGAGATATGCCTTGTTGTCGTCGTAAGACAGGAAGCGGATGCTGTCTGGAAGCCACATTGGCGCGCCGGAAAGTGAAGCCAGCGTTTCGTACAGGTTTGTCTCAAACGAAAAATAGGCGAGCTCGAGCGGCGATCGACTCATCGTGCCGATCAGTTTCTTTCCGTCAGGTGACCAGTCCCACGCGACAAACCTTATGGTGGGTTCAGGCGCGGGGAGCAGTTGCGGCGGTTGCTTTGCCTCATTGAGATTGAAGATCTTGTTCACTCGGTCGCTGTGAAGGAGGATCCGTGAACCGTCAGGCGACCAGAGTGGAAACGTTGTATCGCCGGGACTGTCAAACGTGAACTGACAGAGATTCGTAGCGTCGGCATCGAGCGTCCATATTTCGTAGCGGCCAGTACGATCCGACGTGAACACGATCGACTTTCCGTCGGGCGACCACCGCGGATAACGATCGAAGTATTTATCGTTGGTCAGCTCGCGCCAGTTCGTGCCATCACGATTCACGACCGCGATATCCTCCTGTGTGCGTCGCGGCATGCGCATCACGAAACGCGTGCCGTCAGGCGATAACTCTGGTCGCGCCAGCATGCGATCGCCGCGAGTGATCCAAAACGCATCGCCAACAGTTCTTTCTGCTTTCTGATCAAACTTGATACCTTGAATGTTCGCTCGCTGATTCGTCTGGACGTAGATCAGTCGCCTTCCGTCGCGCGAAAAGTTCACGTGACGATTGAATGTTGATGGAGTCGAGACTGCTTCCGGTCCACCCTGCACCTTCCCGCTCTTTTCGTCGATCGCCACACGCCAAAAACTCATGTCGCCACCGCGATCGCTGGCGAAGTAAAGAAACTTTCCGTCGGGCGACCAAACAGGGTTCCAGTTCGTCGACGCATCATTCGTGATAACTTCGATCTCACCGCCGTCAGTCGAAATCGTCGCGATGTCGCTGCGTCCCGCCGACGGCGGCATAAACCAAAACGCAATGCGATGCCCGTTCGGGGACCACGACGGTTGCATCGCATCGTTCTCAATCAGCATGCGCTTGCTACCCGTTTCGATGTCTACGATCCACAACGCGCTCGGGCGGGTGTTCCTCGTGGCAGGTATGTCATGACCAAAAGTGCTACAGACGATCTCTTTCCCGTTGGGCGACCACGAAGGGTAACGACAATTTTCGGTTACGAGTCTCACGTTCTCGCCAGTGCGTTCCATTACGTAGATACCGGCCGGCTGACGAGTTGAGCGAAACGCGATGCGTTCCCCGTCCGGTGAATACGCGGGTTGGGTCTCATCGGAAGGCGTGTTGGGCGTGAGCGGATGCGCGTTCTTGCCGCCGACTCGTTGCACAAACAGATCGAAGTTACCGCTCTCGTTGCTCGCATAGACGAAGTTCTGACCATCTGGTGCAAGTACAGGATGGACCTCTGTACCCGGTTGAGTAGTGAGTTGCGAACGCGATGCGGCGGTCCAATTGGGCCCGACGATTTGCTTCGATTTGTTGTAGTACCAAGGCGCAAGGCCAGCAACGACCAACAAGACAACCGCAACAGCGCCAATCCATAAGGACCGACTTTGAAACGTCGTCGTGACACGCGCTTGTGTTTGGCCGGAAGCACTTGAAGGCGACGAATCGATTGCACGAAGCACGCGACGGATGTCGGCACGGAAGTCCGACATTGTTTGATAACGCAGCTCACGATCTTTTTCGAGTGCCTTGTTGAGCAACGGATCGAGTTCAGACGGCAGGCTTGGACTGAGTGCACTCGGCGCAGACGGATCAGTCGACAGAATTGCGTTAATCGTCGCCTGTCGCGATTCACCGCTGAAAGGTTTCTGGCCGGTGACCAATTCATACAGCACGACGCCAAGACTCCAGATGTCGGTGCGATGGTCGATCGGCTCGCCCGCAGCCTGCTCCGGCGACATGTACGACAACGTGCCCATCGCTACGCCCAGCTCGGTGTTTGCGGCATCTATCCTGCCGGACGTCATCTCCGTCAGTTTTACTAAACCAAAATCCAAAACCTTGACGTAACCGTCCGGCCGGACCATCACGTTGTCGGGTTTGATATCGCGATGCACCACACCCGATTGATGAGCTGCCGCCAAGGCCTCGGCGACCTGGCCCATAATCGACAGCAACTCCTTCACGCTTAGCTTCGAACGCAGTGACGAAAGCGTTTCTCCGTCAATAAACTCGGTGGCAATAAAGTGAAAACCGTGTGCTTCGCCGACTTCGTAGATGGTGATCAGGTTGGGATGATTTAGTGAAGAAAGTGCGCGCGCCTCGCGCCGAAAACGGGCGATGCGGTCGGCATCGGCGAGAAAATGCCACGGCAGAAGCTTGAGCGCACACATGCGATCGAGCTTGGTGTCGCGAGCCAGATAAACCTCGCCCATTCCTCCCGCGCCAAGTAGTTTTTCGATCTTGTATGTTCCGAGTTCTTTACCGACGAGTGTGGCGACAGTGGTGAGTTCCTGGGCCAGTGTGCCCGCAACCGCGGACATCGCTGAGCCTTCCATGAACTCAACCGCGCGCGATTGAGCGTCGAGAAGACTCAGCACCTCTTCGTAGATGATGGCGTTGCCTTTAGACCCTTCCGCGACAAAGCTCTTGCGTTTCTCAGGCGGCTGTTCCAACGCCTGCTCAAACAGAGCGTCAACTTGTTTCCAGAGCTGGGGGTCCATGGGTTAGTTACTACTAAGCTCTCGATAAAGCCACGCCTTGGCTTTGTTCCATTCACGCATCACCGTGATGGGCGCAATCTTCATCACTTCCGCGGTTTCGTCAACACTGAGCCCTCCAAAAAAACGCAACTCAACGATCCGGCTCTTTCGTTCGTCCATCTCAGCAAGACTCTTCAACGCATCGTCGAGCGCGAGCAAATCGGGATCGTCGCCCATCGGAATCGACATCGCATTGTCGAGCGAGAGCTGCTGGACTTCGGTGTTCTTGTCGGCGCGTGGGCGTTGCCGCGCGAAGTCGACGAGTATGCGACGCATCATTTGCGCGGCCACCCCGAAGAAGTGAGCGCGGTTTTGCCAGCGCACCGCTTTCCAGTCGATGAGACGAATGTAAGCCTCGTTGATCAGCGCCGAGGTTTGCAGAAGATGATCGGAGCGTTCACGACTCATGTAACGCTTGGCAAGACGATAGAGCTCCGCGTGCACGAGCGGCGCTAGTTTGCCAAGCGCTTCCTCCTCACCATTACTCCAGGCTTCCAGGAGTTGGGTAAGTTCGTGCGAATCGGGTGCGTCCATGAATCCGTGTTTCCTCGCTGGTCGCACGAACATAAACTATTTCGGCTTCAGAGGAAACACGGATGACACGGATTTGGTGTTACGAACGGCCGTGGATCAACCGCCGCGTATTCGGAGCGCGGAGATCATCAGGAACCATCAGCTTACGACGCCCGCCGATCAGTTCGACGACGTGTTGGGCCGACTCCATTGCTCCTTCCTGCCAGCCTGGCAGTTGCGACACTTGATCGCCCGTAACGTAGAAACGACGATCGGGCTTCAGCAAACGTCTGTAGGCCTTAGCGTGGTCGTCGCTGTTGGGATCCCAGTTGGCCCAACCTCCACCTTCGCTAGGAATGTTCTGCCAGGCAATCGAGATCGCCTTGTCTGACGGAACGAGATTGGTGTCCGCAAACTCGGGATGAAACTTGATCGCTCCCTTACGCGCCACGATGATGCGTTCTTCGAGACTCATGTTGCCAAAAGCAATTGCATCCTTGTCGTAGTTGTAAAGGCCCGTCAGCGTTCCGTTCTTCGTGAAGTAGTCGTACGACGGGTACCACATCTGCGTGATTGGATCATCGGTGTAACTAATACCGCCGTAGATCTGGTTCTTGTTGTCTTCCCAGAAACGCCTGTTTGCCTGCCAGCCGAGTTTGCAGGTCGGATCGTAAACGCAGGTTTCGATCGCTTTTGAGAAATCGTCGGCAAAGTTATTGTTCTTGATCTTGCTCAGGATCGGCAGCGGAATGTTGCTGATGCAGTAGTCGGCGTTGATATTACTGCGAACGCCTGTCTTTAGATCGCGGACAGAGATCGTAACTCCGTTGTCACGCGTATCAATTTTCAGCACCTCGGTCTGATACTGGATCAGCCTGCCTACTCTACGCAGAAACCCGTCGACGATCTTGTCCATACCGCCAACCGGTTGAAACAGCGTCGGCTGCCATTCGTATTCAAACGATTGGTAAAAACGATAACGCCAGAACTCTGAACTCAGTAACTCTTTCAACGCGAGCTTCTCTCCGGGAGAACACGATCGATAGAGCGTGATCTCACAACCGTCGCGCGTGGAGCCGCTGTATTTGAAGCAAGTGTCGCATTCGCGATTACAGGCGGCGCAATCCTGACAGGTCTTATTGCAGGTCTGGCATTTTTCTTTACCGCACTTCGCGCACGTCTTGTTCTCGCCAAGATCTCCGAAGTTCTTCAACAGACACAGGAGCCGGTTGCGATCATCGCCACTCAACTCATCGTTCAAGGCATTCTGACTGACGGCTTTCGCCAGCATCTCCGAAATGTAACCCTGAACGTCGTTTGCTATCTGGCGTCGGATTTTCGCCTGGCCGCCGAAATGCTTGTCACTCTGAAACAGGTTCGCCATTGTTTCCATGACGTAGATTTCAAGAGCGACACCCAGCTCGCGGCAGTAATGAAGCACGCGTCGATGATGGTACGGCAGGCGTCCCGGTCCTAAGTTGATATAGAGACCTTCGTCAAACTTGCAGACTTGCTTGAGTGTTTGGCCCGCCTCGTTCTTTTCTACGAGGACCGTCCCACGACGCCCGGTGTGATTGCGACCGCCGGCTCGTTCCGTCAACTCGATGATTTGAACGGTATAATCGGCGTTTCGCAGTTCGTAGGCTGCGGTTAAACCACCGATACCGGCTCCCAGTATCACAACTTTCTTACCCGCGCCCGATCCAGCAGGAAGCTGTGGTGGTCCAGCCCAGGCTTCAGGCAGGTTGATTAGTCCAAGCGCGGTCATCGTTTCGTAGAGGGCGGCGGAACCTCCGGCGAGGCCGATACCTTTCAGAAAGCGCCGGCGCGTTACACCTTTCTTTCCCTTCGTCATTGTCGTTTTCTCCTATGTGGGTTGAGAGTGAGAACCTAATTTGGCAATATCCCGTGAGATCGTTCCCGTATCAAGTTTATTAAAACCGATGAATCAGTCGCCGGTAAAGATCGACGTCCTGCTCGAACCTCTCCTTTTGGCGGGCGACGACGCGCAAGCTGACGAACTGCTGCTGCAACTGATCAACACTCACGCCGATCCGGTAATCAAAGGCGTCATTCGTTTCAAACTCCGTCTGAGCTCTTATCGCGAAACTCAACGCGCGGAATCTGACGACATTTACCAGGATGTTTTGCTGCAACTTCTCTGGCAATTGCAGAAGTTTCGGAAACTACCCGAAGGTCATCCGATCGCCGACTTGCGAGGCATGGCTGCGGTAATCGCGCATCGCACGTGTGCCCGTTGGCTCAGACGACAGTTTCCGGAACGACACGCGCTTAAGAACCGGCTTCACTATATCGTTACACGCCAGCGTGGTTTCGCTTTTTGGCAAAACGCTGAAGGACAACTCGTCGCGGGTTTTGCCAGCTGGCAGCAGGAAAAGACCACTGACAAGCGACGACCACTCGACCTCGAGACGTTGCCAAATCAGATTCGGGCGACGAAAGGAGGAAAGCCGCAGGAATTGGCGGAGACCGTTGCGGCGATTTTCAATTATATAGGCCGGCCCGTTGAATTCGACGAACTGGTGACGTCCGTGGCGTCGCTTCTCGGCATCAGCGATCAACCAATGGAATCACTGGCGGAAGATGAAGACGCAGTTGCGTCAATGCCTGACGTGAACGAGCCTGATCAGGCGTGGCGAGTTGAGAAGCGGATGTTTTTGCAGAGGCTGTGGGAGGAGTTGGAGCAACTTCCGCGCAATCAGCGGGCGGCGTTGCTGTTGAATTTGAAAGAGTCGAGCGGTTTCGGCTGTATCACCCTCTTTCCGGCGACGGGCGTCGCAACTTTGCGTCAACTTGCAACCGCGCTGGAGATGACTGCCGAAGGCCTGGGTGAGTTGTGGAATGACTTGCCACTCGAGGATTCGAAAATCGCCGAACTTCTGAGTTTGACGCGGCAACAGGTCATAAACGCCCGAAAATCAGGCCGGGAACGGCTCACCCGCCGCCTGCGAGGATTTATTTAGTGCCCATAGTAATACGCGACAATTTTCGCCAACTTCTACAGGTGAACCCCGCCGGGACCCCGGTCGTGAGGACAAAAGAAAAACCGTGGTGCATTTAAGTCAAAAACAGATTGAAGACTACTGCACGCACCAATTAAGCGGTGCGGAGGTGCTTGCAGTAACCGATCATCTCGGCGCCTGTCAGCTTTGCCGGACGAAGATCGAAGCCGGACAAAATGGCGATGCGGCGTTCTTTAGCTTGCGATCACAGGTATTCGAGGAGACCCTCGAAACGGGCACGCATCTCACGATGGACCAGATGGCTGCGTACGTCGATCGACACCTCAGCGGCGAAGAACTGCACGCCGTCGACGACCATTTGACGCACTGCGACACTTGCGTTCTTGCGGTGACGGACCTGCGTGACTTTAGAAATGAGATCGCACCATCACTCGATCGTGAGTATGAGCCCGCTGTAGTTCATTCGCCTGCTACGACATCTCGAACCGGCTCCTTTTCACCTTTTCGAGTCTCACCGTGGCCTGCGTTCGCAGGTGCGGCACTCGCAATACTCGTGTTGTCTGTGATCGCGTGGGTCGTGTGGCGGAGATCAGAAGAACGTGCACCGCAGATCGCGAATACGCCACCGCCGGTGTCGGAACCTACTGCACCGCCGCAACCTGACTCGACCCCGGAGCCACAACCCGCCGCCATCGTTGCACAACTAAACGAAGGTTCGCGGGTGGTGACGTTGGACCAGGAGGGCAAACTTTCGGGCGCGGAGGATTTACCACCCGCTTATCAGGAAAGGCTAAAGCAGACACTCAGCAACGGCCGGGTCGAAAAGTCGTCGCAACTCCAGGGACTTACTCGGCCGCCCAGTTCGCTCATGGGGTCGAACAATTCGCAAAAGATATTCGAGGTACTCGACCCTGTCGGAAGCGTGGTCCTCTCGAATCAACTCACTTTTCGCTGGACGGCAATGGACGGCGCTTCAAACTACGTCGTCGAAGTGTATGACGAGAAATTCAATCCGGTTGTTGTGAGTCCGCAACTTACCGGTCTCACCTGGACCACCACACTGCCGCGCGGCAAGATCTATTCGTGGCAGGTAAAAGCGACGAGCGACAGCGGGGAGATCACTTCACCACGTCCGCCGGCGCCGCAGGCAAAGTTCCGTATCGTCGATCAAGCAAAGGCAAACGAGCTCGCGAACGCGCGTCGCACATATTCTTCATCACATCTCACACTCGGCTTGCTCTACGCAGACGCAGGATTGCTTGCGGGAAGCCGAACAGGAGTTTCGTCAGCTGCAAAAAGCAAATCCTAAGTCCGAGCTGGCTCGCAATCTAGTGCGCCAGGTCCAGTCGTTAAGAAAGTAATCAGGTCGAGCCCGCCGGTAACATCAACAAAGAGCGCTTACGAGGCATTTGCTGCGATGCGCGCCTCTTAGTTTCCACCGTCGCCAACGAGCACAAATCCGGCCCAGTAAAACGGATGGCTCGTCTCGGGATTGCGCATCAATTTCAAAGCGGCTTGTCGTAACGCTTCTGTTTTGCCCGGTTTTGTTTTTGCAGATCCGATAAGCGAGCGATGGAAGTTGACCATCAGATCGCGAGTGCCAGCGGATTCGACCTTCCACTGGCTCACGACGAGCGAAGGAACACCAGCCGTGAACATGGCCCACGAGAACCCGATCATTCCCTCGCCCGCACCGATGCGACCGCGTGCGGTCTCACAAGCTGAAAGCACCGCCAAGTCGGCTTTCAGGTCGAGTTGCATCAACTCCCATGCTTCCAGCAAGCCATCATCATTTGGACCACCTTCAGCGAGCGTCAGGTGTGAATACATGGGCGACGCGTTGTTGAGAGTGCCGTGCGTGGTGAAGTGGAGAATACTGGCGCTGCCCGCCTCGCTCTTGAGTAGATCTTCGCGCGCCTGGTTACCCACGTAGATCCTGCTACGTGCAGCGCCGTACAAACGACCGAGCGCTTTGACCTCTTCGCCGGCTTCCGGCAACGGAGCGAGATTGTGGTTGCGTAACGCTGACTGCCCGCGTCTCGTCGCCGTCTCGGAACCTGACTGCGGATTTCCAACCGCCAACAAGCTTGCTGGAGCCCCATCCAGTGATTGATTCTTTCGTCGCTTCGTCATCTCGCGCAAGACGGTCAGCGACGGCGCATAAGTGATCGACGCGTTCTCGATCATGAACTGATTGGCATTGTTAACGAGCGCCTGAAATGGCAGGTCCCAAAGGCTGCTGTCAGGCGCGATGACCAAAGTGTTCTTGCCACGAAGCTGTGCCTGCGCGGGTTTGAGAAGCAGGTCGTAGAGCTTTACTGCCGCGGCACGGAATCCGAGATCGCGCGTCGCGAGCTGTTGCCGAAACGACTCGATCCGTTTCGCAAGCTCGTCATGTTTTAGCGGCAGCGTGTAGACGTTAATCTCGACTGGCGCTTTGTCATTCGGTTTCGTAATCGCGAAAAGATACGTCGCATCATCAGTCACGATGTATTCGAGCAAAGCACTTGAAGCGTTGGGAAGTAGATCCGCGAGCTCCTGCGCATTAACGATTGGCGCCTCACCGCGTTGCGCTTTCAGTTCCGGGTGCGCTGCGTAGAGTGAATTCTGAAACGCTTCGTAGTCGAGACGTGCCTTTTCGAGTTTGGCCTCAACTTCGCTGACGCGCGCTGCATCCTTTTTTTCCCACTGAGTCAAACGGGTCAGTTGTTTATTGAGCTGCGTCAGGTCGAATTTCAAGCGCCGTTCTTCTTCCTGCTCCGTCGCCGTCATCGATTTATTAACTCGGACGCGGCCTTGTTGCAGCATGTCGAGCAACACGCGGGCCTTTGCCCGTTCGGCGAACGTCAGTGCCTCGAGTGACTGGTTCTCTTTCACCAGCACGGTAAGTAATCCGTGGTGCGCGCCGAGGCCGCGTTCGAAGTAACGTTGACGCTCATGGGCACTGCCGGCTGTTTGTGTGCGCAGTGTTTCGATATACGAAACGGCTTCGGCAAACGAGTGGCGCGCTTCCGGGAGACGGTTCAAGCCAAGCTGAGAATACCCGAGTTGGGTGAGCGCGTAGGAAAGATCGTCTTTCCTTTCCGTCTCACGCGAAAGCGACACGGCTTCCTCGGAAACTTTCAAAGCCTCGGTGTACTTTTCCTGACCCAGGTAAACAGTGGCGATGTTGTTGAGGGCAACGACCCTCGGTCGCTTGTTTTTGACAGCATCGAGTTCGGCCAACGAGTCGTGGTGATAGCGTAACGCTTCATCGTATCGCTTCTGGTCGGCATAGATTCTGCCAATCTGGTCCTTCACCATCGCCACGCCACCACGATCACCCAAACCCTCAACCTGCTTGAGAAGTTGTTGATACATCGCGAGGGCGCGATCCACATCGCCGAACGATTTGTATTGGAGCGCGATGTCGTGACGAATCATCGCGATCTGAAGCGTGTCATTCAATTCTTCGGCAATTGCGAGCGCTCTTTCCTGATGTGCGAATGCCTGCGCACCATTGTTCTGTAGGCCGTAGATGATGCCGAGCTCGGCGAGGGCCTTCAGCATGCAGCGCCGGTTTTTCGTCTCTTCACAAAGGCGGAGTGATTTTTGTGCGAACTCAAAAGCGCGACGATGATCGCCCAGCCCGCGATACAGATTGCTTAGTTGCTCCTGGGCCAACGCAACCCCGCGCTGGTTGTTGGAAGCTTCATACAACGCCAGCGCCTTCATGATAGACGGCAAACCTGCTTCGGAGTCGTCTTGTGAATGTTTTAGGACTCCACCATTCAGCCAAGCCGCTGCGATTCCCGTCTGATCTCCAATCTTCTCCGCAACTGCACGTTGCAACTCGACGTAGCGGAGCGAAAGGTCGAATTCGAGACGCGTCTGAAGGCGTTGCGCGCGAGTGCCAAGTGCGTTGACGAGGGTGTTGTTAACGAAGCGTTTCTCTTTTTCCAGAATCTCATCGCGTTCCTGGTTCGAACGCGCGGCACCCAGACGCTCCGCCAGTTCGTCCTGGATCAGAGCCTCCCTCTGGATCTGCCAACCAGTGCTGTTTTTGATCCATTCGAACGACCGACACGCACCACGGAGCGGATCGAAGGCCATCAGAATCGCACCGGTCTTCTTGTCAAGGCGACGTTCGTCAGCCGTCAAGTACGAGATCGCTTTGTCGCCGTTGATTTCAAGCTTCGTGATTTCCGGAGTGATTAAGTCGATTCGTGCCTGCGCCAGTACGCCTTTGTAATAACGAAACTGAGTAGAAACGTTTGGTGATTGGGGGTTCCAGAACTTGCGCATCGCGTCGAGATCGCCCGCGACGAGGGCACGACCATATTGTTCAGTCAATCCACGCAGTGTTTCCTCCTCCGCGGCAAAGACTCGCACCGGCGTTGAAGCAACCGCGTTTGACTGCGCGAGCGCAGGAGTTATGAGGCTTAAATTAAGGGCGATTATTGTTAGCGCTGCGCGGAACGTGGTTGGCATGAAACATCCCCTCCGTGTACAGGCTCCATTGGTAACGCGCAAAATTTCGCAGGAAAGGGCCATCCAAAAAAACTATATTTTGCTCAGTAATATGCCCCTTTCTTCAGCAACTTCCACATTCGGTGTCGGTAATCTCTGAGAGAGCGAGGCAGCGGTTTCATATGCCAGCGGGCGTTCATACAAACCATTCATTCCATTTATTCAGCACGCGAATGCCTCGCACTTCAGAGTCGCAGACCACCACGAAAAACTCGACGGTCGGAAGTTGAAAGGAGATCTTCATGTTCGGAAGAGTTGCAACGTTTGTATATGGTGTTCTGTGTTACCTGATCTTTTTCGGGACTTTCCTTTACGCGATCGGTTTCCTGGGCGACGTTGTGGTGCCGAAGTCGATCGACTCCGGCCGCACGGGCCCACTCGGCGAAGCGCTGCTGATCAATGCAGCCTTACTTACCCTGTTCGCCGTACAGCACAGCACGATGGCGCGCCCGTGGTTCAAACGAATGTGGACGCGCATCGTGCCGAAACAGATCGAGCGCAGCACGTACGTTTTGTTGTCGTCGCTCGCGCTGATCTTGTTGTTCGTGCTGTGGCAACCGATTGGCGGAGTGATTTGGAAGGTTGAGCAACCCGTCCTGCGAGCTGTGCTTAACGGGCTATTCGCAATGGGTTTTGCCCTCGTCCTGATCAGCACGTTCTTGATCAACCATTTCGACCTCTTCGGACTACGTCAGGTTTATCTATACCTGCGTGGCAAGCCATACACACAACTGCGATTCGGAACTCCGACTCTCTATCGGCACGTTCGTCACCCACTTTATCTCGGCTGGTTATTTGCGTTCTGGGCCACGCCGACGATGACGATCGCACACCTGGTTTTTGCGGTTGCGACGACTGCGTACATCTTCGTTGCCATACAGTTTGAAGAGAAGGATCTGATGGAAACGTATGGCGACGACTACAAGCGTTACAAACAAAATGTGCCGATGATCGTGCCCGTGCGGCTCGGCAGGAGCTAGATAAATTCAAGGTCATTCATATCGAAGGAGAAAACATGCACTACATCACAATCAAAAGCGTCATCCGGCTTCTGGTCTTGCTTACGGTAACGGGTGTCGCATTTCTTCCCACATCGGCAGTAGCGATGTTGGACAACAGTAACGGTCCCGAATTGCCGGACGGTTGCAGCAGCATCAACGTCGAGGCGGGAAATAAGCTGGCGTTTCACACGTACGCGAAAGGCGTGCAGATTTATCGCTGGAACGGCGCTTCCTGGACGTTCGTTGCGCCCGAGGCAACGTTGTATGCCGAAGAGGGATACCACGGCGAAGTCGGCATTCACGGCATGGGTCCACATTGGACCAGCAAGAGCGGCAGCAGAGTCGAAGCCGCGCGCGTTTTGGGCACCGGCTGCCGGCCTGACCCGACCGCGATCGAATGGATACTGCTGAAACAAACCAAAGCAACGGGGCCGGGAATATTCGGCAACATCACGTTCATTCAACGCACCAACACGAACGGCGGGCTCGCGCCTTCGGAACCGGGCACGATGCTGGATGAACTGCGACGGATTCCCTACACTGCTGAGTACTATTTTTATCGAGCTGAAGGTCCGGTGGGCCAGTAAGCGTCTCTGGCAGTTAGGCAGGCAAAAAGGGCGTCGCCGGGGCAAACGGTGACGCCCTTATCCATAATGACGCTCGAAGCGTTGTTAGCGCTTCATACGTCGTCTTACATATCCGCCTAAACCAACTAATGCTGAACCTAGCAGCAACATCGATGATGGTTCAGGAACGGGGTTACCCGGCGTGCCAACATCGCTGCCGCCACTATTACCCGCCAACGGCACGTTCTGGAATCTGACAAAGATGGCGTTGCAAATCTGCTCTTCTGTAAAGCCGGCAAACGCGGCGCCGCTAACAGTAAAAGAGGCAGATTCTCCTGGTAGGAGTCCGTCATTCACTGAACCGCTGTTGAAGTTTCCCGAATTTCCCGTTAGGAATCCGAAGTCGAGCACGGCAGAACCGAATCCGTGAGGCACGTTCCCGAGATCTGCATCAGAGAAGACAAAATTCGAGGACAGGCTAGGAGCCTGCGAACCAGTGAAACCATTCAGACCAGAAGCGCTGGCATTGCCGATTGGTGGCAAATCAAAGCCGATGCCTGTAATGGTCGACGTCGAACCCGGCTGCGTGATGGCCGACGTGTTGGTAATTGTGAATGTGAAGGTATTGGTCTGAGCATTGAACTCGCAGACCACCGTGGCAGTGGAAAACTGACCACTATCAACACCTGTCACAGTGACTGTATCCGCCTTGGCGCTCGCTGACATACATGCGATGACAGCTACTGCACTGAGCGAGAGAAATAACTTGCGAAATCGGGACATGGTTCCTCCTTGTACTTCGTATCAAAAGACAATCCAACAGCCGCCCGCACCACGGCAACCTTTCAACAGGCACTGCTGGGGCAATGCGCTTCCCAAATATCAATTTCCGCACACAGGGTTGGCAAAGAATAAGGATTTCGCAACCTCCGGTCAACAACATTCCTCCTTGTGATAGAAACTTAACACGTGCGGAAATAAAATGCGTCAAACAATTCGCCTCACGGCCACTGAATCACTTTTGCCTTCGGCTGGGCCGTTTTTGACGGCGAAACCATCTGAGAACTTAAAGGCGCGGTAGGCTTTTTCGTATCCGACGTAACGGGATTTCGCGTTTCGGGTTTCGCCTCGAGGACCGTCGGTGGTGCGACCGCATTTACCTCGCTTGTTTCAACAGTTGGTTGTTCGTTGTTGATCTCGGTTGGCACAGTTCGAGACGACGGCAACGAACGAGATCGACGAGGGTTCGTGTTCGATGTGACCACTGGAACCGGTGGCTCCGTCGCGACTGGGGGTGCCTCGGGCAACACATTGGTCGTCTCAGGTGTTTGAGTCGTCTCAGGTGTTTTATTGACCACAGGGTCCGGAACGGTCGCGGTTGTGACTACAGTTGGAATAGGCTCGCTGACAGGACGCGCGCGACTATTCAAATAAACACCCACACCCACCGCAACGCCCATTAAGACCAACAACGTAACGGTCATCACCAAACGACCTTTAAACGAACCCATGCGCGCAAAGAATGCTGCGCGCGCATCGAACTTTCGCGGCGCTTCCTGAACGAGGTTCCAGATCTCCGGTGGATCTTTCAGTGTTCTGACGGCAATCGGACGTGGGTGAAGTTCTGTAGCCTGAGGTCGCGAAACCGGTTTAGCGAGCTGAGGCGCCTTCGATACCGGGGTGTGCTTCTCGAGTCTACGCGCAACATCACTAAAGCATCGCGCCTTGGCCCAAATATACGGAGACGTACCAAATCGCGTGGCCACATCCGTCTTTGCACCGTGGCCCATTAGAACTTCGACGATTTCCGCATGCCCAAAGAACGCCGCCAATGAGAGCGCGGTAAAGTTGTCGTTTCGTGTGATGTTTGGATCGGCGCCATGTTCAAGCAGCATACGGACCGTCTCGACGCGTCCGTGATATGCCGCACGCATCAACGCCGTCATCCCGTGTTCATTTCGCGCATTAATGTCAGCTCGCGACAACACTGCCTCGAGCTCGTCGATTTCTCCCGTTTCAGCGATGCGCCACAACTCGCGCGTCGCCGCGTTCGGCACCATTACCAGTTTTCTTGGAACAGCCATGCGCTTTTCCTACGATGCCGATCCGTTACTCGACCACGCTGATTCGATCCCCGGGGCGTACCAACGGATCCGGCACCTTCCCTGATTCGATGTCTTTCAATTTAAACTTCGTGACGATCAAAAACCCGCGACCATCGTCTCGCCCTAACCGCGCTTCCTTTGGTTTACCTACGACGCCGCCGGCAGCAAGCATCGCCTGCGTCAGCGTCAAACCGCGACGATACGTTTTCTCACCCGGGAACTTGACTTCGCCGCCGACGTAGAGAAACTGCGTCGCATTTGCGTGGAGTGTGACGACATCGCCAGGGCGGACCAGCAAGTTCATCTCGCTCACTTCAGTCAGTTCGATATCGAATAACTGGTTGGCCTCGTTCCGCATCACGGTAACGCGCGCGGCTTCCGGCAGCGGTTGAGCGTCGGCAACGACGACATAGAGCGGAATCGCTTCTCGTCTCAAAATCTTCGTGCCCGAGTCTTTAACTAAACCGCTGACGAGGATGGTGTGGCTCGCGTAATCACGAACTCCGACGATTACTTTTGTGCTGTCCAGGGCGCGCCGTTTCAGATCGCTCGCGATTCGCCCGGTAAGCTCTTCGACCGTCAATCCGCCAACCTGCATCGGTTCTGCGAGCAGTGGATGTTCCAGCAGGCCCGCGGGAGTTACCGTAAACAACGTTGACTCCGAGGACGTTGAATCAGCAACGCGCACATCCAGCACGTCGTTTGGTCCAATGCGGTAGATGCGTGTAAGCGCCATCTCATCACTGGTGGTCTTGTTTTCAGGAACTTCGCTTTGCACGGGCGAGGCCGCCGCTGGTTTTGTCGCAACCGCAACCTGAGAGCCGACTGGTTGTTGCTGCTTGCCGGAATTTTGTTCTACTGGCCTGATGGGTCGGTTGGGTATCGGCTTCGTACCGCCGCCATTAGGCTGCAACATCGTGCGCGCGAACGAGAGTCGATCCCGCGCTTCGACGTCCTTCGGATTGAGGTCGAGCGCGCGTTCGAAATTCTTAGCCGCCTCGGCCCAGCGCTTCAGATCGAAATACGCGTGACCCAGAGAGAAGTAGGCATCGGCGAATTGCGGATCGAGTGCGACTACTTTTTCAAACGTCTCGGCCGCCTGTTGGAAAAAACCAGCCGAACCATACTTCACACCTTCTTTGTAAAGTCGCTTGGCAGCGGCGCGCGCTTCCGGAGAAACGGGCCGATCTTCAGCACGCGGTGCTGACGCGTCATTGCGATGGTTTGAGGCAAGTGACTGACTTTTGTTTCCGCTTGTTTGTGCGGCGACCAGACCTGTAAAGGCAGCGATCGAGAGTAAGAAAACGGCGGCAACACCGAGCGATTTGAGCATCGCAACCCCCTTTTCTAAGGACACTTGTACGTAGTAGAACGCGCCGCACGGTTGGGGAGATTTAGGGGGACCAATACAAGCGCATTAATGCGCAGGAACAAAGGGGATAAAGGCGGTGCGTTGCTTATACCATCTTTGAGGTTTTTATTCCAGATGATTCCGACGTTGGTGAGGAACGTCGATCAATGCGTGGACTTTTATGCGTTCGGAGTAGGCCCGCCCGGTTTAGCCTGAGCCTTCGGTGCCGGGGGTTGAGCCGGCCGGCTTTGCTGACTGGCCGGTTGCGCTGGTTGTGACGCGGGCTCAGCTGGCTGAGTCGCCGACTTAACAGCGTCCATAGCGTCGCGTGCGACCTGTTGCGCCTTGTCGACGATCTTCTCGCTCGCTTCACCCATGTACTCTTGTTCGATCCGCGTGCTCGGCAATGCCAAACCCACTGCGGCGCCGACGGCGACCGCTGCTGCACCGACCGCCAACGGGTTCTCTTTCACCAAACGTTGGAAACCGCGTCCGGCCCACATCGCGCCTTCCTGGGCTTGATGACCGAGATGAGAAATTTTTTCCCCGGTAGTATGAACGAGACCATTCGCGTTCTTTGTCGCTTGCCGGGCGGTTCCCGCCGAACGAGGCGTCGCCATCCCATAACCCACTTCGCGGTCTGATTCCCGACCGTAAGAAGGCATTGTTCGGCCGTCAGCGTTTCGTACGCGGCTGACGATGAACATACCTAGGCCCAGTCCCATCAAAGCAAAAGGAACCGGGTTTCGGTAAACGACGTTGCCGACAGCCGATCCGGTTTCTTTCAATGTCTCTCC
The DNA here is from genome assembly GCA_963789185.1 of uncultured Acidobacteriota bacterium. Lineage (GTDB taxonomy): Bacteria > Acidobacteriota > Blastocatellia > Pyrinomonadales > Pyrinomonadaceae > PSRF01. The sequence continues at coordinate 617,683 of CAWBJU010000028.1, read as the reverse complement.
CGCGCGTCCCATAGCCTCCATCGCGGGTTCGGTAACGTTGCTGATCTTTTCGGTTACTTTCTCCATTACTCTTTCGACCTTTCCGATTGTAGCCTCGCGAACTGTCTCCTTAACCTGATCCATGAGATAGTCCGGGCTCAGTCTTTCTTGAATCTCGTTGAGTGTTTGCCCCATCTCGGCGCGCGTGTCTTCGATGTCAGCCTTGATGCGGTCCGTCTCGTTGTCGTCACTGTCATCGCGCTCAAACGTTACGCTTCTCGCTTCCAACGAGTCCTCATCGTTTAGCTGATTTGATCTTTGATCCATTGCGCGTCCTCCTTTAATGACTCAACCGTTTCCTGCGGCTTCAAGTCGATCCTGCGGAGCGCCGTGATCGCCTTATTGATTAATATCCAGGCAATAACTCCGACGACGACACCGACGATCAGCGCCGCGACCCACGCCGGCATCACCCGATCGAGCAGCAGAATCACCGCTGCGCAGATTGCCAGCAGAGCGGCGTATCCGATCGCCCCTCCGATAACCAGCGAGCCAATATTTGATCCAACTTTCGTTGCCTTTTGCGTGAGCTCAACCTTCGCGAGAGCAACTTCGTTTTTCACCAGAGTGGTGGTCTCACTCACAAGGTCTGAGAACAATTCCCCGAGGGGACGTTCATCCATCCGTCTTGCTTCATTCATACGCGGTTGCATCTTGCACCTCCTTTATTACAGCGAGGCCGACGTAGTTTGGACGTGCCGTGGCTGTTGCGGTGGTGGGGGCAATCCGCGACCGAGGTTCGTGTCAGACTCGCTTGCGGCAGCCATTGAACTCTTCAGAAAACGCGCGCCGGCTAAACCAAGCAGGAACGCGCCGCCGAGAAGTAACGCTGGTTGGCGCCGTCCGAGGTTTTCGACTTCATGTAACAATGCTCGCGTATCGTTCTGTCGAATGTAGTTGGTCAATCGCTCGAGTCCGTCGGCAGCCTTCTTGCCATATTCCGCGGCGTAATGTGCGATCGGACCTTGATCCTTGCCTCCGAGTCCTTCGCCAAGCTGTCGTACAGCGCCAGCTACTTTCTCGAGTTCGCTCGCTGCCTCGTCCTTCTGACGATCGATTCTTGAACCAGCTTGTTGCTGAACTTGATCGACTACTTTGCTTGTCGTTTGTTTTGCCTGTTGAAGAAGATCGTCACCATTGGCAGGCGGTGTATGCTGATCGTTCTTTCGTGCCATCTCTGAATCCCCCTTGTCGTTCATTCCGTTCCGTTTTCAAACGTGCGTTTCAATCCAACGAGAGCCAATGCAAGAACCAAGCCTCTAGACATTAAGAATCCGTGTTCCTCCAACCGTTCGACTGAAGGTTGGGAAGAACACGGATCCTTGATAACCGCGTGAATTAATCGACTCTTTCCAAATACCAGATCTCAACGTCAAGCTCTTCCGCGTAGTGCACGATGGGATCACCCGGCGGCTGTTTCAGCCGACTGGCTTCGACCATTGAAGATCCCCACTTCGTAAGTTCCGCTTCTTGTAGCGGCCACGGTTCGTGATGGATGCGTGCGCGGTAAAGTTGATCGTCGTGTTCTGCGTAGAGGATGTAGCGTTCGGTTAAGAAGAACTCCTTCGATCCAGGTTGCGACTGCGGCAACGGATCGCCAATTTTCCATGTCGCTTTAAACGCCGCCGGTGCATCGTCATCGTCGCGATCCAACCTGTAGTCGATCGTTCTGCCGTGTTCTTTGAGTTCGATGTCGGCGTAGTAATAAGGCAAATGATAAATCGAGCGGGCGCCCAAAACCGCGGCGCGGCTATTTGTGTCGAGCGAGAAAAACCACACGCCGGGTACGCCGTTGTGATGAACGTAGGTGCGGACATTCAACTCGTGCAATGCGTTAAGCCCGGGCACTGGAGGAACATACGGCGGCAGCGCGCGCACGTCCCACATCGTGAACGGCGCAATCGCGATCCACGCTGAACCACCGTAGGTGTCGATCTCGAGTGACTCGGGAACGTGTGGACGAACAAGGTTCTCGCTGATGCGCCAGTGCATGAAGAGCAGTTTGCCCCACGTCTGGTGCATCACCGGGTGTCCCTGTGGCCGGTGCCTGGCGGCGAGACGATCGACGTCCTGCGGGTGACGCATTACAGTCCTTTGGCTTCGGAATTACTACTTCCGTTGGAGCTCGCGCGTCGCAACAAAGCGTAACCGAGTGCAGTCGCGAGAAACGCAAACGATCCGGCGGTGATGCGCGGATGCAAACGCGCTTTTGTATAAAAACTAGTCTTCGCCACGTGCCCTTCGTAGTCTCCGGTTTCCAGCAGTTCGCTTGACGGATTGTGTAATCCTTTGTGCTGTGCTGGAGAATGCCTTTCATGCTCATCCACGTCAAACAGGGTTCGTTCCATGAACTTGTCGGTTGTGTTCGGAGCATAGTATCCGGCCATCGATATTGCTTTCGCCGCACCTCCGACGTACAGATCCCGCACCGGGTTCTCTGCTGCGTAAAGAATCGCTTCCGCGACGATCGACGGTGGATAAACCGGCGAAATTAATTCCGGATCTGTCGGTAACAAGTTTTTCGCGTGTTGTGGATAAGGCGTGTTAATTGTCGCCGGCTTGATCAGCGTAACTGAAATCGGCGACTTATCGTGCTCGAGCTCCATTCGCAGCGCGTCAGAGAAACCCTTGATCGCGTGCTTCGATGCGCAATAAGCGCCTTGAATCGGGATCGCGCGATCGGACAGAGCACTGCCGACGTTGACGATGGCTCCGCCTTTCGTCACCAGATGATCGGCGGCGATGAGCGACCCATAGACCACGCCCCAGTAGTTCGTTTCGAAGAGTCGCCGGTGATCCTCGATCGGTACGTCGGTGACTTTGCCGTAGATCGAGACGGCGGCGTTATTAACCCACGTGTCGAAACCTCCGAACTCATTCGACGCCACGTCTCGAACAGCCTTCACCTCGTTTTCGACACCCACGTCGGCTTTAACGTAGATCGCCTTGGCGCCCGTCGCGCGCAGCTCTTCCACCAACGAGCACAACGCTGATTCAGTGCGAGCGACGAGCACGAGTCTCGCTCCGCGCTTCGCAGCCATGCGAGCTGTGACTAGTCCGATACCGCTGGTCGCGCCAGTGATGACGACGACCTGATCCGCAAGTTTTTTGAGTTTCACGAACGTACCTCATCGAACGGCTCGTCAAAGGGCCTCGTTAAGCGGCCTCGTTATGCGTGTCGCGGATGTTCATCGCGAACGCGCGCTAACCGCTGTGACCTTTCGCTGTGTCGCGATCGATAAGTTTCGAGAAGCGACTCAGTTTGCCGTCGGCTGTCCTGTCCTGATAAAGAAATGCGAGCTTGTTCTTGTCGAAACCTTCGAAGAACTCTTCCCACGTGATCTCTTCCAAACGCTCTTCACCCGAGAATCCCGGGTAATCGATGCGCAACAAGCCAGGACTGGTCTTATTTTCAGTTCCCTTCACTCTGGCGGGATTTCCACCGCGCTCTTCAACCCATTTTTTGATCTGCTCGTGATTGGTTGTTACGTTCGAAGTTGTGTCTGCCATTGCACATTCCTCCCCACGTCCTGCACTCAATTACTGAGCCAGACGCGAATCACGCTGTTTACATGGGGATTTCAACGAGTTTTGTATCGGAAGCTTACAGATAAAGGCTAGAAGTGTTCGCGGAAGTACTCGGCATGAATCTCAGCGATCGCTTCCGCGGGAACTTTCGGACGGCGATCATACGTGAGTATCCCATTGATCTCCTGCTCGATGTCAGTCAGTTGCGTGTAACAAAACCCGGCGAGAAACTTCAACGACGAAATGCCGCGCATCAGGTCGCGATATTTTTCCAACAACTCTTCTGGCGACTCAAACGAAGCGTAGAACCGGTACAACAGATCTCGTTTATCCGGCGGTACGTCAGTCGGTATCGTGAGGAAGCCTCCGATTTCCGACAACACGATCGGCTGACCGCGGTATCTCGATCCACGTGCGAATAGCGGCTTATCAACCCAAACCTTCGGAGGTAGTTCTCCGCTCTTCAACGTTTCTTCGTATCGAGTTGAAAGTCGTTCCGAACTCGGGGTGTAGTCGTGGATCGCGCAGATGTCGGTGATATCGGTATGTTCCCAACCGTCGTTATCGATCACGGGGCGTGTCGAGTCGAGCCGGCGTGTGACACGCACCATGCGTTCGATGAACGCATACTGCCCGAAGTGTTCCTGACTCAAACCCGGGAAACCCATGCTTTCATTCACCGGCACCCAGCAGATGATGCAGGGATGATTGAAGTCGCGGCGCACCGCGTTTTCCCATTCAGCCGACAAGAGATCTTCCGCTTTTGAAGACCACTCGCGCGCGTTTGGCATTTCTTCCCACACCAACAATCCCAGACGATCGCACCAGTACAACCAGCGTGGGTCTTCGATCTTCTGATGTTTCCTCGCGCCGTTGAATCCAAACATCTTGGTCCAACCGATATCCGCCTGGAGTGCTTCATCCGAAGGCGCGGTCAGCAAACCATCGGGCCAGAAGCCCTGGTCCAGGACCATCTTCAAATATGTCGGCTTGCCGTTGATCAGTATTTTTCCGTTGCGCAGTTCGATACCACGCAATCCGACATACGAAGCGACCTCGTCGAGCAACTTGTCCCCGTCGTACAAACGCACTTGCAGATCGTAAAGATGCGGTGACTCAGGCGACCACAGTTTCGCGTAAGGAATCGTAATGGCGACTCGTCCCGTAGCAACTGCCGTTTGGTCTTCACCGATTGCGACGCGCTTGCCGTCCTCGAGCACCTCGACTTCGACGCGCCAGGCAGCCGACGGTGCGTGCAGAAACACTGTTACCTCCAGCAAGTTTCTTTTCGCGTCTGTGTTCACACGCAATTCTTCAATGCGCATCGACGGGACGGGCTCGAGCCAAACTGTTTGCCAGATCCCAGTCGTGCAGTAGTAATCAATGCCTTCAGGCAGGCCGGTAAACGACTGTTTCCCGCGCGGCTGTTCGGGATCCTGACGATCCTCGACCCGAACCGTTAAGCGGTTCGCGCCTGACTTTAGATACGGAGCGATATCAAACTGGAACGGGATGTGGCCGCCGCGGTTGTGTCCGACTTCCTGGCCGTTGATCCAAACGGTACATGCGTAGTCGACGGCGCCGAAGTTTAATAAGAGGTCACGCTTGTAAAACTCTTCGGGTAGTTCGAACGAACGCGCGTACCAAACCACTTCGTGAATCGCTTTGTCATTTACGCCGGAGAGGGGTGTCTGGTAAGCGAAAGGAACAATGATGCTCGACGGTAACTGACGGCCATCCTGCCAGCCGAGACGCAAGCCTTCTTCTTCATCGTCGAAGGCAAACTCCCACTCGCCGTTGAGATTGAACCAAAGGCTGCGGGCAAAATGTGGACGAGGGTATTCCGGCCGGGGGACGTCTTTTCTGCTCAAGACCATGCGTTTAGCGAATCAGTAGTGCGTCTTTCCAGTATCTGATAGATCGTTAATGTCCCAAGCGGTCAGTCTGCCGCTACAGATTAACCGCCCATCGTTACTCACTTCGTAGTCGCTGCTGTCGGTGCAGGTTGTGCAGGAAAGTTTGTACGAAACATGCCCGTTCTCACCGTTTGAAGCGGCTACAAGCTCACGGCCGTTCGGCAAACAATAGATGCCGCGCTCCCTGAGATGCATTGAAACTGCCCCCCTTGCTCGTTGGTTCGTTCGCCCCTTGATCCTAGATTTGTGTTCGCAACTGTTCTCGCGGCACCTCAGTAACAACTGATATGCGCTTGTGACCGTTGCCGTTGCCATTACCGTTGCTATGCGTATACGCCACGGCTTCGACTCGCTTCATACCCGCGATCTTGCCGTAAGTCGTCAACGCCTGCGCGACAATCTGGTCCATGTTGTAATACTTGTACGTCGCCAGCCGTCCGACGAAATGGACCTTCGACGTCCGATCCGCCAACGCTTTGTACTTCGCATACAACTCAGCGTTCTCTTTGCGCGGCACCGGATAGTACGCATCGCCCTGAGCTTTTGGAAATTCAAACACGATGCTGGTTTTCGCGTGTTCCTGACCAGTTAGATATTTGAACTCCGTCACACGCGTGTAGAGATGGTCGTTTGGATAGTTAACAACCGGCGCCGACTGATAGACAGGCTTGTCGTGCGTCTCGTGCTTGAACTCGAGCGACCGGTACGGCAGCTTCCCGTAACAGTAATCAAAGTAAGAATCGACCGGTCCCGTGTAGATCATCTGTTTGAACGGAATGTCTTTTTCGATCTCGCGATAGTCGCAGTTCAACATGATCTTGATGTTCGGGTGATCGAGCATGTTCTCGAACATGCGAGTATAGCCGTGCAGCGGCATCGCCTGATACGTGTCCGTAAAGTAGCGATCGTCGCGGTTGGTACGCGTCGGCACGCGCGACGTCACACTTGCATCAAGCTCTGACGGATCGAGTCCCCATTGTTTCCGCGTGTAGTTTTGAAAGAACTTTTCGTACAACTCCCTGCCGACTTTGCTGACGACAACGTCTTCCGACGTTTTAACTCTCTCGACTGGTTCGGCAACCTTCTTAAAAAACTCTTCCACTTCAAACGACGTCAAACTCAATCCGTACAAACTATTGATCGTGTCGAGATTTATCGGAATCGGAACTATCTGGCCGTCCACACTGGCCCGGACGCGATGTTGATAAGGACGCCATTCGGTAAAACGTGAAAGGTACTCAAACACTTCCCGCGAATTCGTGTGGAATATGTGCGGGCCATACTTGTGGACCAGGATTCCAGCTTCGTTGTAATGATCGTAAGCATTGCCACCAATATGCGGACGCCTGTCACAGAGCAACACTTTTTTGTCCGAACCGGCGGCAAGCCGTTCGGCGAGTACACTGCCGGCGAAGCCGGCGCCTACAATCAGATAATCAAACATCTTATTTACCCTCCTTGATCGTGAGTCTTTAAGGTGTAGCCGCAGCTCCAGCTCGCTGTCGAAACTTGCCGAGCGGTACTGTGGCGGAATTTGTGAGTCGCTTCCTCTCGATTACTGCGTCAATCAAATCCGACATCTGCTTCCAGGTCTTGTCCCACGAGACGTTCGCGAGAAACGAGTCAACTCTCGAGAGCCACTCTCCGTCGTTTGATTGCGAGAGAATTTTTTCGGCCGCGTAAATGAATTCGTCCGGCGCATCGGCGATCTCAACCAGTTTCTGTTCGCCGTATGGCCTGACAACGTCGCGGATTGAGGTGGAAATGACGGGCTTGCCGGCTGCTAAGTACTCCGGCGTTTTTGTCGGACTGATGAAACGCGTTGAATCGTTACGCGCAAAAAGCAACAGCGCGATATCCCAACCCGCGAGATATGCGGGCAGTTCGTCGTACTTCTTCGCGCCGAGATAGTGAATGTTTGGGTGCTTCGGCAGACTTTCCGGGTCGATCTTTACAATCGGACCGATGATGACGAAGTTCCAGTCGGGTTTCTGTAACGCGACCTGGTTTAGCAGTTCGCGATCGAAGCGTTCGTCGATCACGCCGAAGAAACCAAGGCGCGGGTGTGGAATGTCTGCTTGATCTACAGGATCTGTCTTCGCCGTGCGTGCTTTACCAAAATGTGATGCGTCGATGCTGCTGGGAAACGCGTAAACAGCACGGTGCTGGTTTCGTTTCGCTTCCCAAAGACTCTGGCCGCCGGTAAACACGAGATCAACACGCCGAAAGAGATCCTTTTCGAATGCCGGCAACGTTTCCGGCGCGTTTTTGAAAGCTGAAAGCTCGTCCATGCAGTCGTAAACAGACGCACGCGGACTGAAACTGCTCGTAAATCGCAACGCCATCGGCGTGTAATACCAGAACACGTAATCGTCAATCGCATGATCGAGGAACAACTTGTAGATCATCTCGCGCATTACCGCCGTGATCGCGATCTCGCTGCGCAGGCCGTCCGGCAATTGGGGCACAACGACATACACGTCGTCGTCAGTCTCTCGCACTTCGAGACGCATCGAGCTGTTTGCAAAAACGGGTTCTTCTATATAAAAAACGCGGCGATTGTTCGCGAACCGCGATAACAAATGCTGCGGGCGTTGATAAACAAAATCCCAGCGAAGATGAGAAAAGCAGACGAGATCAATACCTTTAGTCATGGCTTCCTCCTAAGCAGTCCTTTCCTAAAACTTCGTCAGTGCCGCACACACGACTTGCGCGGGAGTCAATCCACAACTGCGACTTTGATGTTATTGGCCGGCTGGGTTGCGTGAATCTATCTGTTTCCCCACCCGGTAACAAATATGGGTTTGTGAACTACTTGCCCATTAAACTATCGTGGAGTTGGCGTTCCGGGGTTCGCCTTAATTCAGTACAACCAAATTCGCACTCTGTTTCTTTCTCAGCCGTCCGAAATACTCTTTCGTCACGTACTGCTGACATGGCAAGTACGATGCCGGAGTTTTTAACATGCATTTCACACGGATGTTTGTACGAAACCAAACGAGATGATGGCATCGTGGTTGCTAATCGAGGACGCGTCATGGATTCGTTATGGAAACTCGGGGGTTTGAGTTGGCTTCAACTCGGGAAGCGAGTTTGGGCTGAGATCAACGAAGACGATGTTTGGGGTCGTGCGGCACAACTCGCCTACTATTTTCTCTTAGCGCTTTTTCCGCTACTCATTTTTCTGACAGCTGCTTTGGGGTTAATGCTCGGATCGGGTGAGGGACTGCGCGAGTCGTTATTTAATTATCTTAGTAATGTGATGCCGGAAAATGCGTTTCAACTCGTTAATACAACGATGAACGAAGTTGAGGCTTCGAGTAATGCGGGAAAACTTTCGTTCGGGTTATTGGCGACTCTATGGGCGGCTTCGAATGGTATGGGCGCGATCACGGAGGCGTTGAATGCTGCTTACGATGTGAAAGAGTCGCGTCCGTGGTGGAGACAACGGCTGGTCGCGATTGCTTTGACGATCGCGCTGTCGATCCTCGTGATTGGCGCTTTGTTGTTGATGTTGTGGGGCGGGAAGCTGGCTGACTTCGTTGCGGCGCATTATCAACTCGCGGGGTTCTTTCCCATTGCGTGGAAGACTCTTCAATGGCCGCTCGTATTTGCGTTCATGGTGACTTCGTTTGCGTCGATCTATTACTTCGCACCGGACGTGCGTGAACAGAAATGGAAGTGGCTCACGCCTGGTTCCGCCATTGGCGTCGTTTTGTGGCTAGTCGTCTCGTTTGGGTTCAAAATCTATCTTCACTATTTCGACTCATATCCGAAAACCTACGGCTCCCTTGGCGCCGTGATCGTCCTGATGCTCTGGCTCTACTTCACGGGTTGCGCCATATTGATCGGCAGCGAAATAAACTCCGAGATCGAACACGCCGCCGCCGAAGCCGGCACCCCCGACGCCAAACACCGCGGCGAAAAAAAACCCACCGACGATCACCAACAAGCCGCGTAACCGATCAAGATCACAAACTGCTACCTTGAAACCGGTCTTAGGCGCCCCTTCTGAATAATCACTACATCGCCAGGCTCTATAGTCTCCAAAACGGTGATTGCCTGTGGTACGAGCATCTTCAACTGCGCATAGCGGCAGGGTCTGGCAACAAGGATGATTACTGCAATATCGAATTGCGATAGGTTCTGTTGGAAAGGAATTCGGCGGTCTACCGTGATCAGGACATCGAATTGTTGCGCGATAGCCGCGCGTAAGAGTTCACCGTTAAGCACTCCTTTCAAACCAACTTCATCGACGGTTTGAACCTCGTAAATGTGAAAATCATGTCTGAGGCGTTTGGGTGTGCATTCGTCAAGCAGCAGTTTCATATTCTGTGAGGAGTCGGTTTCGCATTAGTTTGAGGACGCCGAGCGCTTGTTCACGGGTGACTGTGGGAAAATCGTTGAGGAAATCACCCAGACTGTCTCCGGCTTCGAGATAATCAAGTAAATGAGTAACGGGAACGCGGGTACCTTTGAAACAAGGCGCGCCGCTCATCCGTTCAGGATCAACTTCTATGAACTTCTTATTCATGATCCCTCCCTACTAGCCGTAGTAAGCCACAAATTACACGGATTTCGCAAATCAAAGTCTCATACGAAAACATGGACCAGCTACGAAGTTTTGCTTAACAAATCTCACTGAACATTTCTCACGCTTTTTCAGTATTAGACGAGCAGTCTTCCCACAAACAACCACCATACCTTGTTCCGAAATATTGGAACGCCTACCACATTTTGGATGAGAGAACGTTAGAGGAGCCCAATATGAGATATCGATTACCCACACTCGCGATTTTGATTATCGCGTTCGCAACACCGCTCGTCGCGCAGAATGGCGCGCATCAACCAAACGCCTCGCAGCGCTCATATCAACAGGCCCGCCGCGTACTCGACGACGCCATCGAAGCACACGGCGGACTCGAAGCACTGCGCGGGATCAAAGACTTCACACTCAAAGAGAAAAGCAAGATCCACGCACGGTTTCAAAGCCCGTCCGCGGAACCCCCATTCGCCGCCGGCACTTCCGAAGAGACCCTTATCGTCGACGTCGATCGCGGTCTCGTCTTCGACGATCTGAAAGCAGTGAACGCCGGCTTCAATGCCTGGAACAGGACCATCATCAAAGGCACTGAAGGTCAGACTTACGACATGTGGTCCAAGACCGTCACTCCGATCGTCAATCCATCAGTCAACAACTTCCGCGGACAGATTCGACGACTCCCACCATTCGTCCTACTCGAAGCATTGGATCGTGCACCAACTCTTCGTTGGTTAGGCGAAGACGAAATCGGCGGACGCAAGCAAAAGGTGATCAGCGTGATTCGTCCTGACAATCAACAACTATCACTTTCATTCGACGCCCAAACCAATCTTCTCACTCGGTACGGTTACCTTTACGCCGATCCAGTAACCGGCGACTCAGAGATCGCCCAAAGCTATTCGGGCTATCGCACTGTCGGCAAATTGAAACTTCCGAGCGGCCGTGTGCTTTACAACTCCGGCGGTATCATCCAGGAAGCCGATTACACCGATCTGCAAATCAACACCAAACCTGCCGAGAGCGTTTTCGCAGGACCCGAAAACTTTGAAAAACTTGAAGCGCCACCTGCCACACCGCCACCGCCAGCCGTGAGTAAAGTCGCAGACGACGTTTATCTCCTACAAGGCTTAGCAGGCGGCACCCACAACGTACTCTTCGTAGCCTTCAACGATCACATACTCGTGCTCGAAGCGCCCGAACAAATTCTTTACAACGCCAACTCAGTCCAGGCGCTGACGAAGATCAAAGAAACAGTTCCAGGCAAACCGATCAAGTATCTGGTGTTGACTCATCATCACTCGGATCACGCGGGCGGTTTCCGTGAGTACGTTGCGGAAGGCGCGACAATCGTGACGACAGGAAACACGAAAACATTCCTCGAGAAAGCAGTAGCTGAGTCTTCACTGCTTCCCAAATCCTCGAAGCAAAGCAAGCTGACGATCGAAACGATCCAAAACAAGAAGCGGGTCTTTCAGGACGACAAGCACGTAGTGGAGATCTACGACATCGGACCAAATCCGCATGCGAATGAGATCCTTGTCGCTTATCTACCGAAGGAGAAGATCCTGTTTCAGGCTGATCTACTAAACGCGGCGCCGAACGGCACGATTCCGATCGCGCAGGATTCGACGATCAGTTTTAGCGAACGAATACAGCAGTTGGGATTGCAGGTCGAAAAGATTTACGGCGTACATGGACGCGCCGCGACACCGGAAGAGTTGCGCACCGCAATCGAAAAGCGACGCGCTTCCGAGCTGAAGTAAGAACAGCGGCTAGTTCAGGAACGCGCTGGACAACAACGCCGCCGAGAACACCACAAAGAGCAGCGCAAACGCACCCGCGAGCGCGCGGCCCCACGGTCGTGCGCCGTGATTGTTCTCTGTCTCCTGCCCGTCTGGAAGTGGATCGTTCAACCAGACCATGTGCGTGTACGCCTGCATCTCGTCGAGTCGCGTATGCACCGGCACGTGGAAACGATTGTGGAAGGGATTATGAAAAGGGTCGTGAATTTGGGTCGTTTTCATCACTGCTTGCTCCTCGCTAACTGGCGCTGAGGGGAAGTCAGCACCCGGTTGAAACGACGAGGAGCAATGACCATGCCGGATCGAAAATCCTCATTTTCCTCAATAAAAACGGCCACAACTGCCTTTTTACGTTGAGCAATACACCACTTGGGGCAATTTTTCTTTACAGGATCCAGAAAACTTTGGATCATGCCTTAGCGGTAACGGCCGCGCCCCAAGACGCCCACTCACTAACGTCCGCAACAAGGAAGGAATCCCAAAATGACTCGAATGAACTATCCCCAACGCTTAATCTCTATCCTTTTCCTGACGCTCTTCTGTATCTCGTCTGTAATTGCGCAGTCAGTAGTCGGTCACATCCGGATCGGTCGTACGCCCGTGAGCCTCGCAGTCAACAACGCTACGAATCTGGTTTACGCGGTGAGCCGTCAGCCGCGCAGCATGCTGGTCATCAATGGAGAAACCAACACAATCGCCGCGGACGTATCGTTAAACTTTGATCCCGAGGAAATCGCCGTCAACCCAATCACCAACCGCATTTACATCACTAATTCCAACAACGGTCTCTTCGTATTGGACGGAGCGACCAACGTGGTGATGACTAACGTCTCCCTGCCATCAGGAGCACTCAGGGTCGCGGTCAACTCCGTTACGAATCGAATCTACGTCGGAAATCACGTCGCTCGGACCATCACCGTGATAGATGGAAATCTCAATACCATTGTCAGCGTAATTTCTCTGCCTGCGTATATCGGTGGCGTAATTTCTCCAAACACAGCGACCAACGAGATTTGGGTGGAACATCATGAATTTGACTTCTTCGCACAAACGTTTTTGCCGATCGTCGTGATCGACGGCGGCACGAACACCGTTACACACAAGATCGTTTTCGACGTCTTCCCGGGCGCTGTCGCCGTGAACGAACTCACGAACACCGCTTACATGGTCAACCAGGACAACAGCCACGACGTTGAGGTCTTCGATGGCGCAACCAAATCCCATATCGCGACTATTCAATCGGGCACTGCATTTGCCGCTCACCTGAGCCGCATCGCCGTTAATCCAACCACCAATCACATCTTTGTTAGTGAGCCATTTGGGAACGTGGTACACCTCATGGACGGCCAAACCAATACCCTCATTTCCCGCATGGATTTAGGTTTCTTCGAGCCGATTCCCCAGAGCCTCGCCATCAACACGGTCACCAGTTTTGTTTACGTGGCAAACATCGGCTTCAATCCGTTATTTGATCACGGCGGGCAGAGTATTTCAGTCATCGATGACCCACCGCCACCGGCAACACAACTCCAGGCGTTGATACAGAAAGTCCAGCAATACAACTTTTCTCAAGGCGTTGCGAACAGTCTCGATTCCAAACTGCAAAACGCGTTAGCAGCACTTCAATCACTCAACAACGGAAACGTCGGCACGGTCTGCAATAAACTCGACTCATTCATCAACGAAGTCGAAGCGAAGAACGAAATAACGCAAGCGCAAGCCACTTATCTGATCAACGCGGCGAACAGAATCAAGCGAACACTCGGTTGTGTTGGGTAAGAAATCCGCGCTTATTTGGACCATTGCAAATTGATTCACTTCTCGTTTCAAAAATGTGTTGACAGACGATAATTGCAGGAGTATGCTCCGCGGCCTCTACACAAACGTTAGCGGAAGCTGACGGCCTTAACAGTATTTATTCCTGTTAGCGCGTAAGCTAGAGACGACCTCGCGTCCCAAGTCACGCTTGCAGAATTTCAACTCAATCCTGGTCGGGAACCAGGATGGGATCGTCTCTCTCTTTACCTGACGTCTAGCTCCGCTATCAATTAATCGTTAACAGTCGTGTGTGCAAGGTGAGGTGTTGAAACGAGCATGAACATCGTGCGTTCGTTTACGCGGTCGCTCCTTCTTTCGGCAAGCGCAGTGGCGTTGGTGCTGCTTTTTACCGCATGTCCGAAAGTGAAGATACCGAAGAAGATTCCGGGCACGTCGGGAGAGAGCAAACTCGACGTGAAGGTCAGCGTCTCCCCTGCGGCCAATAACAACAATCCGGTGGCCGTGGATCTCGTGCTCGTTTCAGACAAGAAACTCCTTCAGGAATTGATGAAGATGTCGGCCAGCGAATGGTTTGAAAAGCGACATCAGTTCACGCTCGATTATCCGAAGGAGACGGGACTAACTGCAGGACGTTGGGAATGGGTGCCGGGCCAACAGGTCAAGCTCGATCTGGTGACAGTGAAATATGGAACAGTCGGCGGTGTCGTTTTCGCCAACTATTTCAACGCCGGCACACATCGCGCGCCGGTCGATCCGCGCAAAGGTATTCGGATCACGCTTGGCGATGAAGACCTTTGCGTACAGTCACTTAAAGAGCCGTCGAAACCCTGCGCGCCGACCAAAGGAACTAAATAAAACGAGGATTTAGGGTCATGAACGCATACGAAATACCTGACGCGATCCAATGGCATGAGGGTTTGCTATTGACCCCTCAACACTTCCAGCAACTCTCTACGCGTCATGAAGCGCTGGTGCAATACGGAACATCGCTAGTCGCTCCATTTTGCTGGGGCGTGCGTCGTCTCAAATACGACCGCGTCAGTCTGACGATGGGAAAATTTCGCGTCCAGCAGCTCGAGGCCGTCATGCCCGACGGACTCGTCGTCGCTCATGGCCTCCCTGAAGCGAGCAACGAGGATGTACTCGAAATTGATCTCATGAAGCGGGCGGATCAGTTCGGCGAAAACGGCATGCTGGTCTACATCGGTGTTGCCGCACACCACACACAAAGCACTAACGGTGGTAATCCGCGATACGAATCATTCGACTCGGCCCCCGTACGGGATGAGGTATCCGATGCGAAGGCCCGCTCGATCAAACGACTCCGACCCCGTTTGAAACTGCACGCAGGAAAGAGATTGCCGAGTGAAGTCGTCGGTTTCCCACTAGCGCGCGTGTTACATCGCGCCTCTTCGTTCGCACTTGACGACAAGTTTATACCGCCGCTGCTTGCAGTTCCCCGCACCGCAATGGATGGCGATACATCTTCCGCTGCCGCGCAACGTTTGGGCGACATGTGTACTCAGTTGGCGCGACGCGTGCGCAAGCGCGCAGTGTACCTGGCGGACGAAGTGCGAAACCCCGGACCGGGAAGTCGTTTTTTAAACGAAGCTGATGCTCGCACGCGAATGCTCGGACTTGCCAGCGCCTTACCGGCATTCGAAGCTGTGCTGCAAACCGGTTGCGCACATCCGTTTCCGATGTACGTCGCTTTGTGCAGCCTGGCAGGACATGTTTCGACGCTGGGAACTGACATGGTTCCGCCCGCTTTCGATCCCTACAATCACAACGATCTCTACTCAACGTTCCAACCCGTTCTTGAATCAATCGATCGCGCGATGGATTACGGCGTACCCGTCGCTTACAAGTCGTTCCTTTTCAAGTATCAGGAAGGCTTAGGCGCTTACGAGTTGCGCTTCGATAGCAACTGGATGAAGAAGACACTCGCGATCGGAATCAAAGGCGAGCGCGGGATGACCGAAGACGAGGTGGTCCGTTGGGGTGAGAACTGTTTGATCGGATCACAAAGCAGGATCGAATTACTTCGAACTAATCGAATCAGAGGAGCAACGCGAAAACACGAAAATCGGGTGGGCGAGGTTGTTACACCCAAAGGTATCGCACTTTTTTCATTGCTGGCTGACGAGAGCTTTGTCGAGCCAGAGGCCTTATTGCAAATCATCAATTTCGAGGCTCGAAGACCCTCTGAAATTGTCTTGTATGTAATGGAAAACTAGCACGGATTCAGGCGGCACATCTCGCGCCCAACCTCAAGAAACCGCGCTGGAAAACACTGAGAACCCGGGAGTTCATAACAGCTGCGACTGCGTTCGCGGCACAGGACAGATCTGTCTTTAACGACAAGCAGGCAACATGACGGTAAACCAATCAAACGAGTCATTTCTGCTGGGCCAGTTTCGGGATTTTTACACCGAGGTCATTCGACTCAAGCAGTTGATCATAGACAGCGGTGGAATGTCACCCGAGGCTGTCGCTCTCGCAGAAACGCCCGCGAACGGAAACGGCCACGCTATAAATCTGACCGCTACCGGACCACTGCCGCGCATCGACCCGACAATGCTCGATACGTTATCCGGGAGCGAAATGATTACGTCGCTGGCCGTTCGCGGGACTTTCGAATTGCCGAGTGCACCATCCGCCGAGCAATCGAGACTCACACTTGCCGTCTGGCAAAGCCTGATGATGCAGCTTCGCCGCAACGCAGTTCAGATCCTGCGCGTCGCGGGTAAGCCCACCGACAACTATTTCGAAGCGCAGTACGTGATGGCCGCCCTTGCGGATGACGTTTTCATTCATCTCAACTGGGAAGGTAAACACGCGTGGACGTCGAGTCTGTTGGAGGCGGCGCTATTTGGTTCTCACACTGCGGGCGAGAAAGTTTTCGAAAAGTTGGACCGTCTGCTGCGCGACCGCGATCCCGCAGACAGGAGTTTGGCCGCCGTCTATCTGAATGCATTGTCGCTTGGTTTCCGCGGCAAGTATTACGGAGTTAACGATCACGGAAGGTTGCGTCGTTACCGCAACGAGCTCTTCGCATTCATCTTTCGCCAGCCGGCAGATCTCGTCAACGACGCGAAGGTCGCGTTTCCTGACAGTTACGTTCAAAACCTGAAGCAGGAGAAGAGCAAAAAACTTGTAAACCCGCGCGTGTGGGTCGCCGTGCTGGGTGTGGTGCTGTTTGTCTACCTCGCGGTGTCGCACGGACTCTGGATGAAGCTGACATCTCGCATCGAGAAAGCCAACCAAGAGATCGTCGATCTGGAGACACGGTTGGATTCGTTACCACCACCGCTGAACTGATCTTTTGAAGAGTTAACAATGTCGTTCACCATACTACTGATACTAATCGCGATTCTCCTGCTGCTGGTGGGCACCGCGATCTTCCTTTATCTCGTGATCAGGCGGTCGCGCAAGATGGAGTTTGCGGCGAACGCCGCACCCGAACCCGAGAAGAAGAACGGTTCGAAGGTCGAGTTTCTGCAATACGGATCCGATGTCGAACTCCGCTCATCCTTCAGCCGGGCACTTCGCATACTGAAAACGTATGTCACCGGTCGCGACTATCGCTATCGCGCACCGTGGTACCTGCTCGCGGGCGAATCAAATTCCGGAAAGACGTCGCTGATCGAGAGCAACGGACTTAGCGAGCCCGTAAACGAGGACGTTGAAAAAAGTGGACGGCGACTCAACTGGTACTTTTTCGACGACGGCATCGTCATGGATGTCTCCGGCGACTTCGTGTTGCGTAACGACGGCACCGCCAACCACCGCGGTTGGAACACGATTCTGCGGTTGTTGCAAAAACACCGGCCGCAGCGCCCACTCGACGGACTCGTGCTGACGATTCCCTGCACCGACCTCTTGCTTTCCGGCGAGTTGACCCATCTACAACGATCGGATCTCGAACAAAAAGCCGCGTCTCTCTACAAGAAACTATGGCAAGCGCAAAAGATCCTCGGCATGCGGCTGCCGGTCTACATCCTGATCACGAAATGTGACGAGGTCACGGGTTTCTCCAGCTTTGGCAAACAGCTTCCGGAAAAACTTCTTGGCCAGATGTTCGGATGGTCCAATCCGTCCACACTCGATGCTGCTTACCGTCCGGAACTCGTCGATCAGGCATTCGAGAGCATTCACAAGCATCTCGCCTGGCTTCAGTTTGAGATATACGCCGAACGCGACGAGATCGAAGAAGCCGACGATCTGTTTCTGCTGCCAGTGGAGATCCAGTCGATGCGCGAGTCGTTACGTGTGTATCTCGACTACCTCTTCAAGCAGAGCGCATATCACGAGTCGTACATGTTCCGCGGCATTTACCTTTGTGGCGAAGCCGCAGTCGAAACAAACGATCTGCTGAAACTCGAGTCGATAGACGAATTCCCAACTACGGCCGACGCGCCGCTCACGTTCGCACCTGCCGTTGTCAAAAGAAAGCCGCTCTTCCTTTCTGATCTCTTCAAAGCAAAGATTTTCAAAGAGTCGGCATTGGCCCAACCGATTCGCCGCATCGCACTGGCGCGGAACCGCACCGCACTCGCTGCCCAGGTGCTGTCAATACTCATCGTGGTCGCCGGCGGCACCGGACTCGTCTTCGCTTACAAACGTTTAGCAAAACAGGAAAACCAGCTCCACCGGTTTCTGCTCGAAGAAGAGGCCGACCTCAAGAAGATGGAAGCCTATTACGCCGATCCGGCGCGAAGGAACCCCGATGCGACCACACGCGAGGAGCTACTCAATCGCAAAGGCGTGATATTGGAAGGCGGCCAAACAAGACTGATCACCGGTATGGCCGAGATGAATGCCAATAAGTTTGGCTCCTTGTTCATACCCACCTCGTGGCTCAGCCAAATCAACGCTCGTCTGGAACACTCGATCGCCGCCGCGTTCAAGTACGTGATCTTCGAATCGCTAAGACTCGACATGCAACGACACGGACAGGCGCTGCTGGCCGCTTATCCGACGCATACGGTTCGAAATGTTGATGGGGATCGAGATCCGGTAATGGCGGACGAAACGGCCGCTCCAGCACCGCGGCTCGATGAAGACTTTCAGTTGAGCGTTTACGTGGAGGAGTTAAGTGAATTTCGCGTCAACCTCGAACGCTACAACCGCCTGATCGACAAGGATCCTGATTCAGTCATCACGTTGCGCCAGATTGTCAATTACTTGAACCATCCGCCGCTACCAGAAAACTTCGACAAGACGAACTCGCTCTATGAGAAGGCCATGATCATGGCCCGCGGACGACCGATTGATTCAACTCGTTACTACAAAGACAGCGCGAATCGAGTCGGAGACATCGTCGAAGACTTTTATGCTGCTTCGTTTAGTCAAAAAGGCGTTACGTACGATTATCTCAACGACATTGCCGAAGCAGAGGCCTTGCTCGATCGACCGGATTACACCTGGCTCGCGACATATGTATTCGATCCTCATTCGCCGTTCCACGGAATGACGCTGTCAACGGCGTTAGGTGAGCTACGAAAAGCGCTCCAGGATCTACGGCGAGAAGAGTTCATGTCGCGTGAGCCCGCTGACTATGGCTTGTCATTGCCCGCGGAACAACCTCGTTATCAACATCTCGTTCGACGCGTGCTCGTTTGGGACCAGGAAGCGTTGAATCAAGCGTTGGTTCTCTACGATCAGTATGAAAACTTCGTCGCGACGAAGACGTACGAACGCACCGAGTATCTCGATAACTCAGTCAAACAAGCTGCGCGTACGCGTTTGAAGACGCGCATGAGCCGGTTGTTTCGGCAGGCTCGTAAATACCAGGCCCTCGCACCCGCAACTGAAGGCTCCGCACTTCGCGCTAGTCTCATCACCGAGATCAGGAACCTTCAGGAAGCGCAACCGACTCTGGCGCGTGTGCTACAGGTATCGGCTTCACTTGGGATCGATCGAGAGTTGCGTGGCACGTTGTCCTCCCAGATTGCTTACCTGCTGCGAGGAATTCACCGCGAGTTTGTGGCCCAGCAGTTCTATTCGATGAAGCACCGGGATTTCGCGTGGTGGAATGGCGTGCAACCTGTTTCATACGTCGCTTACGATCTCACCAGCATCGAAGACCTGAACGCGTATCTGGCACTGCAACGCAAGAACATCGCGTTTCTCGCGCGTGACCTGGCAGTGCCGTTGCTCACCTTCTCCGCGTCGCAAAACATCTACGCCGACACGACCTCAGCTTTTAACTGGAGCGAGATTCTCGCCGACCTCGACGCGTTTGATAACAAGCTACCCGGCAACCCGATCGCGTCGCTTGAAATGTTCATCATCGCCGACATGGACAAAGCGACTGTCGAAGGTTGCTCCGGCAAGATCCGGCTGCCGAGTGATGACTCTCGCGATTACTTCCTGCGTATTCGCAACTCGCTGCGCTTCCAGTTTTATCGACGCTGCGCCGAGCTTGCGCGCCTCAAGGCGATCAACGACATGGTGGCGGCGCTCGATAACTATCGCGAGATCGAAGCGGCGTTCAACAAGAGTCTCTCCGGTGGTTTTCCTTTCACCGATTTGGGAACGCGGCCGGACTATCCGGATCTCGACGCCGCGGAGTTGTTGAAATTCTTCCGCCTGTTTGATGCGAGGGAGAAAGCAGCGCGCGAGGCGCTGGCGCGAAGCGCGGATTTTGGCGCGTCTCCGATCGGTGCCACCGAGTTTCTCGATCAGGTTGCGCGAGTGCGCGAGTTCTTTGGACCGTTCCTGGAGAAGAAACAGGGACCGATGTTCGATTTCCGCGTGCAGTTTCGCGTCAACCGCGAACACGAGATTGGCGCGAATCAGGTCATCGACTGGAAGTTCGAAGTCGGCAAGAAGAAGTTCGCTTATCTCAGCGACGATCTCGAGGGTCGTTGGGTGTTCGGCGATCCGGTTCGTTTGACACTGCGTTGGGCCAACAACTCGCCGGTCGTTCCCGTCACCGGTGCGACTCCCGCGCCAGTGAACGCAAAAGATCGAATCGCAGTATTTGAATATAACGATCACTGGTCGCTCTTCACCTTTTTGCTTCGGCACGGCCCGATGTTGAAACGCGCCGGCACGGTCGCCGAGTGCGATCAAGGCTTCGACTCCGATCCTTACACACTGAAGTTCACAGTCAGGACCGATCCCGATCCTGCTGGGAATCCCACGCAACGCGCCGAATTGAAGAGCTCAAATGCGGAAGTGTTTATGCGAATGAGCCTCGTGACGGCGAACAAACAGGAGCCGGTGATGATTCCGTGCTTCCCGAAAAAGGCGCCGCCCGTCCCGGTGTTACCGATCGTGCTCGAAACAGGAGCAAACAGGAATGAATGACATCAACGTAGTATCGCTCATCGATCTCGAAGAGTTGCTGCAACCCATCCCGGGCGACAACCCAGCCGGAGAGTCGCTTCGCTACCAGGGAACGTACGATCGCATCGCCGACGCGCGACGCGAAGACGATCCCGCGCTCAGCCAGGGAATTTACAAGTCAAGTCTGAAACGCGCTGATTGGACCACGGCTGAAGCGATCTGTATTGAAGCCCTCGCCAAACGCAGCAAAGACCTGCAAATCGCGGGCTGGCTGCTCGAAACGTGGCTGCACATTTACGGTTTCTCGGGAGCAACAAACGGATTAAGACTGCTTGCCGGCTTGTGCGAAAACTTCTGGGACGATCTTTACCCGTCTTTGGACGACGGCGATCTCGAAGGCCGCATCGCGCCGTTCGATTGGATCGAACAAAAGCTGACGCTCAAGTTGAAACAAATCCCGCTGACGATCCCGAGCGAGACAACCAACGACAGCTACTCCTACACCGATTGGGAAAGCGCCTGCCATTTCGAAAATCTCGCGATGAGAGATCCGCGAGCGTTGCAGGAAGCGCTCGCGAAAATTAATCCCACTGTCGCTACTTTCCGCACCGCGGTCGCAGCCACCGATCGTTCGTTCTACAGCGAACTCGTCGAGGATCTCGAGAACGCGGTTCACGCGTGTGAGTCACTGCAACAGATCCTCGATGAGAAGTGCGGCAAGGAAGCGCCGTCTCTGCGACAGTTCAAAGAAGCGCTATGCGCGACTCACCA
Source organism: uncultured Acidobacteriota bacterium (assembly GCA_963789185.1). Lineage (GTDB taxonomy): Bacteria > Acidobacteriota > Blastocatellia > Pyrinomonadales > Pyrinomonadaceae > PSRF01. The sequence continues at coordinate 596,009 of CAWBJU010000028.1, read as the reverse complement.
GCTTATCTCACAGGATCTCGAAGCTCGCCCGGAAGAGATCGAAACAATCATCGAGGAAGAAGAAGTTCGTGGAGACGCAGACACGACCGAGTTCGAACTCTGGTCTGCAGGACCAATCCGCAGTCGCGCTGATGCGTATCGTCGTCTATCGGAAGCTGCGGATTACCTTCTGCGCACCGAGCCTCATAGCCCCACCCCTTACCTTGTGAAGCGAGCCGTCGAATGGGGAACCCTGAGCTTGCCTGACTTACTGCAAGAAATTGTTCGCAACGAAGGTGAGTTGAACGAGATCGACAGGTTGTTACGGCTAACCGGAAAGAGGTGGCCGACATGAGTTAACACGATGGGTTTTTGCATGAACTTTTCTCGCGTAATTATTTAAGCAGTTCTCTCAACCAAGCATTCTCAACCACAAAGGAGCTAAGTCGATGCCAGAAAGCACACAACACAAACTGGATCGGATACGTCCTCCGCGGGTGCAGATCACTTACGACGTAGAAACTCGAGGTTCTTTCGTCAAGATGGAACTTCCCTTCGTCGTAGGGATCCTGGCCGACCTTTCGGGAAACGTTGACGATCCCAATCGCGCCCCCCTCCGGGAACGCAAATACGTTGAAGTCGATCGCGACAACTTCAACGACCTCATGAAATCCATTGCTCCAAAGGTCCAACTCAATGGCGGATCCAAGACTGTGGCATTCCAGGAGATTGACGACTTCAGTCCGATCAAAGTCCTGAAACAGCTCGAGGTGAACAAAAGCTACGAGAAGCGCACCCACCTTTCTGACATGGTGGCGAAGCTCGACGGCAACGTGAAGCTGCAACAGAATCTTCTCGAAAAGCTCATGGATGAATCCCAGCGCAACGCGCTGAAGGCGTCGATGGCCGAGATAAAAGCCCTGCTGCCGAAGAAGGCGGAAGCCGAACCTGAGACGCCGCAAACTCCGCCGGAAGTTCCAGGCGAAGGAGGTAAGAACTAATGAGTACACCTGCCCCCCAAACTGAACTGCAACAGAAGCTAACGTTGTTTCACGACAGCCTTGGCGGCTCCAGAGTCGTCCGTGATCCTTCGCAAGCCGAACAGGTCATCGACGCCGTGTCGGAACTGATCGCGGCAGTCGAAAACAAAGAGATCACGCTTGAGAAAGACATGGATCTCGTCGGTGCAATTAACCGTCGCATCACCGCGCTCGATCAGGAAGTCGACGAAGGACTCAACGAAGTGATGCACCACGAAGAGTTTTGCAAACTCGAAAGGTCATGGCGTGGATTGCACTATCTCGTGAGCCGTGCTGAAACAGGCACTTCGTTGAAGCTTCGTCTCTTGAACGCCACGAAAGACGAAATTCAAAGGGACCTCGAACGCGCGGTTGAGTTCGACCAGAGCGTCCAGTTCAAAAAGATTTACGAGGAAGAGTACGGCACGTTCGGCGGCAGTCCTTACAGCGTGCTGGTCGGCGACTTCGAATTCGGCCGCAGCCCGCAGGACATCGGCTGGCTCGAGAAAATGTCAAACGTAGCGGCGGCCGCGCATGCCCCATTCATTGCTGCTGCTAGTCCGAAGATGTTCGACCTCGACAGTTTTGACGATCTCGGCAATCCTCGCGACCTCGCCAAGACCTTCGAAAGCACCGAACTCACAAAATGGCGTTCGTTCCGCGACACCGAAGACTCACGATACGTCGCGCTCTGTTTGCCTCACTTCCTCCTTCGCTCTCCTTACGGCAAGGACATGCGTCCCGATGATCAGGGCGAAGATCAGAAACAGCGCATCACCGGCCGCATTCCGGCGGATGACGTCGACTTCCAGGAAGAGGTTGACGGAAACCCGAAGGATTATTGCTGGGGCAACGCTGCGTACGCGCTCGCGGAACGCATCACCAACGCGTTTGCGCTCTACAAGTGGACGGCGGCGATTCGCGGCGTCGAAGGCGGCGGACTCGTCGAGGGACTTCCGGCTGTCAACTTCAGGACCGACGAAGGCGACACCGTTTTGAAGTGCCCGACGGAAGTTTCCATCACCGATCGGCGCGAGAAGGAACTGAACGATCTTGGTTTCATCACGTTGGTCCATCGCAAGAACACCGATCACGCGGCGTTCTTCGGCGGCCAGACAGCGCAGAAGCCGAAGGTCTACCAGGATCCGCAAGCGACCGCGAACGCGCGTTTGTCGAGTCAACTTCCTTACGTCATGGCGGCCTCCAGGTTCGCGCACTACATCAAGGCGATGATGCGCGACAAGGTCGGCAGCTTCATGACGAAGGAGAACGTTGCCGACTATCTGAACAAGTGGATCGCGGATTACGTGCTGCTCGACGATCGTGCGTCACAGAGTTCGAAGGCCTCGTATCCATTGCGCGAAGCACGCGTAGACGTCGAAGACGTCCCGGGCAAGCCCGGCGTTTACAAGGCGGTCGTTTATCTGCGTCCGCACTTCCAGCTTGATGAGCTCACGGCTTCGATTCGTCTCGTCGCCGAACTGCCGCCGCCGGCGGCCGCGTAACCCTTATCTGACTTTTAGGAGGACATATGGACGTATTGTTGATGAAGATGGATCCGCCAATCGACGGGACCAGCACGCTGGACCAGTACGCAAAACAGATCGAGCTCTTGTCATTCAGTCATGGTGTGGCGATGCAGATCACCGGCGACATAAGCAACACGGAAAGAACGTCGGGCAAACCCAATCACCAGGACTTCACCATCACCAAGTATCTCGATCAGTCATCGCCGAAGCTCAACGAAGCTTGCTGCAAAGGCGATAACTTCACGAGCGTCGAAGTGGTCGTGGCTCGTAATGACAAAGGCGCGGTCTTGCCGCTGATCAAGTACACGTTGAAGAACGTCGTGCTTTCTTCGGTGTCGATCGGCGGTGGCGGCGGCGACAAACCCGTCGAAACCGTTACCCTGAATTACAACCACATCACGTGGGACTTCACGACTCAGAAGTCCGAAGGCGCGAAGGAAGGCCACGTCGATACCAAGTGGGACCTGGCCAAGAACAAGGCCGCGTAGTCATTACGTGGGTGATCCGTGTTGTCACGGATTGCAGGCTGAGTCATGGCCGATCCTAAACCGATTGCGGGTGCGCGAGCGCTCCTCTTCGACCGACTCGTCGATGTTTCCACCGACGGGGAGGGACATGAGAATCACTTGCGCATCCTTAACGCCAAACAATTGAAAGCCTCTGTGCGACGCGAAGTAGGGCGGTTGCTTAACACGCGCTGCTCCCTTCCGTTGCACGGGTTCGGCGAGGAAGAAAGGTCTGTCGTCAACTACGGCATTCCCGATTTCTCGTCACTCTCCCCGCACAACGCCGACGATCGTGTGCTGATTGCTTCGATCGTGGGCCAGACAATTGCGGCATTTGAACCACGCCTGCGTAACGTCCGCGTCGATGTTGGATCAGCGTCCGGTGCCGAGTCGGCGTTGTGGTTAATCATTGGAGCGGAACTGGTAACCGGCCTTTTCGCAGAACCAGTTTCGTTTCCCGTGATTTTGAACAACAAGAGTGGAACGGCGGAAATGCATGATAGCCAATAGCCACGAAGAACTTTTGAAGTATTACAAGTCGGAGCTCACTTACCTGCGCCGTATGGGCGGCGTGTTTGCGGAGCGCTATCCGAAAGTAGCCAAGCGCCTCGAACTCGGACGCGACGAATGTGCTGATCCGCACGTCGAACGTCTGATCGAAGCGTTCGCGTTCCTCACCGGACGCCTGCAACACGAAATCGACAGCGAGTTTCCCGACATCACCAGCGCGTTGCTCAACATCCTCTACCCACAAATGACAAACCCGATTCCGTCGATGGCGATCGCGCAATTCAACGTCGGACGTGATCAGGGAAAATTGACGACCGGCTTCACCATCGATCGTCACACACCACTCTTCGCCGACGCCGTAAAGGGATCGGTTTGTCGTTTTCGAACATGCTATCCAGTGACGCTGTGGCCGTTACAAGTCGACCAGGCACACTTCGAAAGCACCAGTCGCTGGAACTTTATCGATGCTGATAGTAAAGCGGTCGCTGCGTTGCGGTTGAAACTGGAATGTTTTCCCGGCGGTAAGCTGAATGAGCTACCGATCGATCGGCTGCGCTTTTATTTGAACAGCGAACACACATCCGTCAAGACACTCTACGAACTGCTGTTCTGCGACGTGCACGACGTGGTGCTGGAGATTCCGGGCGCGGCGCCGATCTATCTCGGCGCGGATTCGATCAAACAGGTGGGCCTGGAAGCGTATGACGACATGTTGCCGCACCCGCCAAACGTCCATCCGGGTTACATGCTGTTGCTCGAATACTTTGCTTTCCCGAAACAGTATCTCTTCTTCGATCTCTGTTTCGACCAAAGCAAATCGCATGATAAACGCAACACCAACACCCTCGTCGATTTCGTTCCGAATGGCGAAGTTGACAGCATGCACGTTTCGCTGTTGCTCAAGCACCGGCCAAAAGAGCATCTCGTAATCGACAAGAGCACGTTTTGTTTAGGTTGCACTCCGATCATCAACCTGTTTCCCAAAACATCTGAACCGATTCGTCTCGATCATCGCAGTCTCGAGTATCCACTGATACCGGACAAACGTCGCGAACGGACCACCGAGATTCATTCGATCCTTTCCGTCTCGGCTTCGTCACATGATTCAGACGAGATGCAACGTATCGAACCGTTCTATTCCTACAATCATCGACTCGAAAGCGCGCATCACAAGGCGTTCTGGCACGCGCGCCGCGTCCCAGCGCAGCGAAAAGATCTGCCGGGTTCGGAAATAGTGCTCTCGTTTCTCGATCTCGATCTCAATCCGAGTTTGCCACCGATGCAGACGGTTTACGCGCACACGCTCTGCACCAACCGCGAGCTCCCGAATGAACTTCCGGTCGGTGCGGTCTTTCAAGTGGAACAGCAGGCGCCGCTGGATAAAGAACGGCCGATTGTGTGTCTCTGTAAACCGACGCAACCTGTGCTGCCGCCTTCGCGAGGCGCAACCGCATGGCGATTGGTTTCGCATTTATCACTCAATCACCTGTCGCTGTCTGAAGACCAGGACAGCTTGCCGGCGTTGAAGGAGATCCTGCGCCTTTACTGTCTCTCCGAATCTCACCATCAGTTAATCGACGGGATCAAAGAGATGTCGTGCCGCAAAGTCGTTCGTCACATGGGCGGCGATGCATGGCGTGGTTTCTGTCGCGGCAATGAAGTGACACTCGTGCTCGACGAACACTGCTACGAAGGCAGTGGCGGCTTTTTATTTGGTTCAGTGCTCAACCGATTCCTGGCTTCGTATGCCGCAATCAATTCGTTCACACAGTTAATTATCAAGAGCAAGCAACGCGAAGGGGTTTGGAAAACATGGGAGCCGATGGCGGGCGAAACAATCCTGCTGTAAAAGACTACGGTTGGGGAAAGAAGACGACGGTCGAGGACGGGCTCTTCGCCGAAGGACATCGCTTCGACTTCTTCCAGGCCGTTCGTTTGCTCGAGATCATTCAGACCTCGCAGGGTGATCACCTCACCTCACCAGGACAAGGAGCGGATCCGACGAAGGAAGTGGTCCATTTCCGCTCCACTGTGAAACTGGATTTTCCCGCCAGCGATATCGCCCAGGTCCAGCGCAAGCAGGACATCCCCAAGCACGCGCAACCGAAAGCGCCCGCCGAGATGAGCGTCAACTTCCTCGGACTCGCGGGTGGCCTCGGCGCGCTCGACATTCCAAGTACGGAACTCGTCCTCCAGCGCGAGTCGCAGAAAGACACGGCGCTCAAGGACTTTCTCGACATCTTTAACCACCGCCTGGTTTCCCTGCTCTACCGTATTCGCAAGCATCACCGCGTTGGTCTCGGCGCTGCGACTCCGGGCATGGACCAGGTCGCGAGTTATCTGTATTCACTAATCGGCATGCAAACGCCTCACTTAAAAGGGCGAATGCACGTGCGCGATCGCGCACTCCTTTACTACGCCGGCATTCTTGCGCAACAACCACGGTCAATGGCCGGGTCTGGAACGCATCCTCACGGACTATTTTCAAGTCGGGGTTAAAACACGTCAGTTTGTCGGACAGTGGTGCGAGCTTGAAGAAAGCCAATGGACCACAATCGGCGAATCAGGCACCAATCAACGACTCGGTCGCGATACCGTCGTCGTCGGAACGCAAATTTGGGATCAGCACGCACGTTTTGAGATTCAGCTAGGTCCACTTGATTTGGAGGACTTCGAGAGTTTCCTGCCGACTGAATGGCGGTTCGGCGTGCTTTGCGATCTGGTCCGCTTCTACGTCAAAGACGAGTTTGAGTTTAACGTCCGCTTGATTTTGAAAGCCGAGCAGATTCCGCCAGTGAAGCTCAGCATGGATCCGGCCCTCTCCTGGACTTCATGGCTTGATCCAACTCACACAGGCGCGAATGGCAATGGCCATGGTCCAAAGGCTGGGGATGACGATCCGTACATCGTCATCACTCCCGATGCGCTGAAACAGGTTACGGGTTCACAAAAGAGCCGGCTCCTGTATCGTCTGCCGCGCGGCAAGCACGCGCAGTTGCTGGGCCTGATGAAGCGGCGTGCGCAGAAGCACGAAGTGTTGATGCGGCAGGGCCAGCCTGGGACGTCGATGTTCATCATCCGGCATGGCGAAGTGCAGTTATCGCGTCGCGACGAACACGGCAAAGAGACCATTCTCGGCAACCTGGGCGAGGGTGATTGTTTCGGTGAAAACGCGCTGCTGCGAACCAAACCCTACAGTGAAACTGCCCTCGCATTGACTGACTGCGAGCTGTCAGTGCTGCGACTCGAACACTTCGCCTATGCGATGGCGAAAGATCCGAGCTTCCGCCGGATGGTCGAAGCGTATCTGCAATCTGTCGACCCGCACGCCGGGGCAATCACTTCGTTTGAGTTTGAAAAAGAATGACTGCTTACATTCAGGACAATCTCAAACTAAAAATCACGACCCCGTTGGGGCCGAACAAGCTCTTGCTGCGATCGTTTCGCGGCGACGAACGGATCTCGGGTCTCTTTCAATTCATGCTCGAGATGGTTTCGGAAGATAACTCCATCGACTTCGACGCAATCATCGGCAAACCGGTAACGATCACGCTGTCTCTCGGCAACGACGTCGAACATCATCTCAACGGCATCGTCAGTCGCTTCGTTCAGGAAGAAACTAACCTGCGTCTCACGCGCTACTTCGCCGACATTAATCCGTGGCTCTGGCTGCTGACGAAGACGAGCGACTGCCGGATCTTTCAAAACAAAAGCACGCCGGAAATTCTCGAAGCTATCTTTTCAGATCTTGGTTTTACTGACTTCCGCAACGATCTGAAAGGCACCTACGCTAAACGCGAGTACTGTGTGCAGTACAACGAAACCACTTTCAATTTCGTGTCGAGGCTCATGGAAGAGGAAGGCATCTTCTACCACTTCGAACATGCTGCCGATAAACACATGCTCGTGTTAGGCGACGATGCCGACGCTCATAAAACTTGTCCGGGACTGGAGGGAACGCCGGTTCACTTCCGGCAGTCCCTCGTGGACCACACACAGGATCTGGCAATTACGCGTTGTCTCGTTGAAGAACAGGTCGTCAGTGGATCGTTTGCTCACGACGATTACAACTTCGAGACGCCGAACACGGATCTGAAAGTCGAATCGAAGAGTCAAACACCGAAGTTCCGGGTTTACGAGTATCCCGGAGGCTTTCTAAAGAAAGACGTTGGCGAAAAGCGCGCCGATCTGCGACTCGACGCATTGGAGCAACCGCAGAAAGTGATTCGCGGCGACGGCTTCGTACGCGCGTTTGTCTCGGGTCACAAGTTTGAATTGAAGGACCACTATCGCGCGGATGTTAATCAGACGTACGTGTTGCAATCTGTTTCGCATGCAGCGACGCAGGAGAGCTATACCAACTCGTTCACGGCATTTCCCGCCGATACACCCTTTCGCCCGCCGCGCCTGACGGCGAAGCCCAGAATCGCGGGGACGCAGACCGCGATCGTAGTCGGCAAGGCGGGCGAAGAAATATGGACTGACAAGTATGGCCGCGTAAAAGTCCAGTTTCATTGGGACCAATTGGGCAAGAAAGACGAGAACAGCTCGTGCTGGATTCGAGTGGACTACGGTTGGGCCGGCAAGAAGTGGGGCGGGATTTTTCTGCCACGCATCGGCCAGGAAGTGATCGTTAGTTATCTCGAAGGCGATCCTGACTGTCCGCTCATCACCGGCGCGGTGTACAACAGCGAACAGGTCGTGCCTTACACACTGCCTGACGAGCAAACAAAGAGCACCGTCAAAACAAATTCTTCAAAAGGCGGCAACGGCTTCAACGAGATTCGTTTCGAGGACAAAAAAGACTCGGAAGAGATCTACTTTCACGCGCAGAAAGACCAGAACATCGTCGTCAAGAACGATCGCACGAAGAAGATCAAACACAATGAGACGAACACGATCGAGGGAACGCGGGAATCAACGATCACCGGCGATGAAACAAACACTAATAAGGCAAATTTCACTCAGAAGGTAACCGGGAATTACGCACTGAAAGTAACTGGAAACCTGACGATCGAAGCTACCGGCAACGTGACGATCAAGGGTACGGCGGGAGTAAATATCGAGAGCCCCGCAATCACGGTCGTCAAAGGCTCACTCGTCAAGATCAATTAGAGGTTTGGATCATGCCGCAGCAAGTGTGCATGGGTGCGACGTTGCAGTGCAGCTTCGGAGCTGCACCGAGCACGCTTGTGGTGTTGCCCGTTAACAAGGTGCTAACACAAACACCGGACGCAAACATCATGGATAACAAACCGATGGTGAACATCTTGCCCTTCGGCATGTGCTCGTCGCCGTCGAATCCGGCCGTTATCGCTGCAACGGCGGCAGCGCTGGGTGTATTTACGCCTATGCCTTGCATTCCGGTAATTCCCGCGCCATGGATACCCGGTGCGCCGACAGTCCTGATCGCTAACATGCCGGCGCTCGACAACACCTGCAAGCTGATGTGCGCATGGGCCGGAGTAATTCAAATCACAAACGCCGGACAGGCCACGGTGGAGATCCCGTGATGAACTACGAATTCTCATTAAATAAAACAGCGGCGCTTTGTTTACTGGTCGGTTCGATTGTTATCAGCATTCTACTATTTGGCGCCGGGCTGATCGTCGGCGCACAGTGGCTGGGTAGCTCCGATGCACCAGCCGGCACTGTCGCGAGGAATGAAGAACCGGACGTTCCGCAAGAACCAGTCTTGAGCGACGAAAAGGCGCCGACCGTGAAATCGCCTGCTGTGCCGAAAACCACAGCGCCAGCCGCACCAAAACAACCTTCGGCTGTAACACCACCACTGGAAGAAACCGCGCAGACTGCTTTACCGCCTGCCGCCGCGAACGGCGAAATAAAGATCATTCACGAGGCCGCCGCGGAAGCGGCAACCGATCAGAACGCCGCAACCGAACCGGATTTCGTCACGGTGCAGATCGGCGTATTTCTCGACGAGAAAGAAGCGGATCGTTTGCTTAAAGACGTCGAACGCAAGGGCTACGCACCGTCGTTCTTTTCCGGCCGAGATGCGCAGGCACGGCAATGGTACGCAGTGCGGATCGGTGCTTATTCAGACAAACAACAGGCAGCTAATGCCGCCACTAATTTCACGCGGCAGGAAAAACTAAAAGCCGTCGTCAGGCCGTTGGGATCGCTTTGAAACCATGAGCTCAAACGCTAAAAAACCACCTGTTGCGCCGCCGGTTTATCAACCGCAAGCAACGCCGCGAGTCTTGCAGAAGAAGGATCGGCCCGGAAGTCAGGTGGTCCAACCTAAGGTCTATCGGCCGGAACATAAGACACCAGTGGCGCCGCCTGTTTATCGAGTGCAACCAAAACCAGTCGCACAACCAAAAGTCGTACAGCAAAAAACTGCGCAACCAAAAATCGCGCGGCCAGGAGTCGCAGGGCACAAACCAAATAGTTCAGTGGTCCAACGAGCGGAATGGGCGGCTGGACTAGCAATCGGAGCGGCAGCATTGGGCGTGGGTTATGGGATTTATAGCTGGATGACCGGTGGTCAACCACAACAAGACGGTGGACCACCAGGACCACCCGGGCCACTACCCACGACAACTGTGGTCCCCTCTGCATCGTCTGGCGTACCGCCAAAACCAGGTCGCAAAAGCCGGCCGCCAAAGAGAGAACGTGAACGGCTGAAAGCTGAGGCGGCGGCGGCCGGTGTCCCACCGGATGCTTCATCATCAAGTAGTTCATCTTCAGCGGGTGGTTTACGTTCTTCACCTCCACCGCCATCCAGTCCATCGCTAATGCACTCCGGCAGCGGCGCAAGTGCAAGCGGCCCTCACTGCCGCAGCAGTTCCAGTCTCAGTTCGAGCAGCAGTTCGAGTAGCTCCAGGAGACCGGCGCCGCCTCGGTTGCCAACTCCGCCGTCAAGTGATGACGAAGCCGAGGATGACGGCGGTGGGGGTGGTGGCGGGGGTGGTGGCGGTGGTGGTGGCGGACGTCGCGGTCCGTGGAAGGGCCAGAGAGCCGGCGGAGGCGCCAAGGCGCGAGCTAAAGCTGCGGCGAAGGAGGAGCTAATGAAAAGGGGCCGGGAAGATGAGGCCGGAGACGGTGGCCCCTCGCCTGGCGGCGCCCGTGGTGGTTATCGACGCCCAAAGACTTTCTCCGGAAAGTCTGGAAAGGAGTACGACAAAGGAGAAAAAGGAGGCGTCACCTGTATCGTGAATGGCCGACCTGTTGAGCAAGGAAAAAACAGCAGCATTCACCAGCATGCAGAGAGAAATGCAATAGCCCTGGCGTTCCCGGGGAGCGCCGCAGCCTCTGATGTTCACTTACAAATGAACGCTTGGCCCTGTCTGGGTGTTTACGGTTGTCACCAGTGGCTCCAGGGATGCGCTATGGTGGAACAGATCACGATAATCGTTGTGGTTACGGGCGATCAGGGAGGATATAACCACGGTCAGGGATCTACCGGGACAATCACATATCATCCGGACGGTAGGTTTAATTACGCACCCTAACGGTTTCGAAAGGTCCATGCTATGAAAACAAAATCACAGGAGGGAAAACTTCGAAATGCCGGACGCGACGGTGGAACCAGTCGTCCGTCGACAAGCGTGGTCCAGGCTCACGTCAGCGATGGCGCGCTGCAAGCGCGAGTCAAACTGTGGAACGTGAAACTGACTGCCGGTATTCATCCATCGGGCGAAGCGATTCAACGCAAATCTGCAAGTGGCGTGGAGGCGTTTCGCGTACCGTTACGACAGAAGCAGGGCGGCTTACCATTACCGTCTGACGTACGCACGAAAATGGAGACTGCCTTCAGCGCCGACTTCTCAGACGTTCGAGTACACGTTGGACATGAAGCAACTTCGCTGGGCGCGATTGCTTACACCTGGGGCACAAACATTCACTTCGCTCCCGGTCAATACAATCCGCACACGCTTCAGGGACAAAAACTCCTCGGTCACGAACTCTGGCACGTGTTGCAACAAAAACAGGGTCGCGTCAAAAATCCATTCGGCGGCGGTGTCGCGGTGGTCCAGGACCACGCGCTCGAAGCCGAAGCAGATCGCATGGGAATAAAGGCAGCGATGACGCAGGTAATGCGCAAGAAAGTAGGGTAGTTGTGAAACCGCCAATCAAATCGCTGAATCGTACAGTTCAATGTCAGCCGCATCGACCCGGCAATCAGCCGCAACCTCGGCCGGTCAGCCCACGCTATGCGGTGCAGGCTCCGGTTGCGGTTGCGGGCCGCGGTCAACAGATCAAAGCGACGCTCCACGGCTCGCGGCAAGTCGCTGGATCCGTCGAGATCAACTCGGGCGGCGCCGGCAGAGCTTTTATTTCGAATCTAAGAGTCGATCACGAACACCGGCGGCGTGGCGTTGCGGCGCAACTTATCAGCGCCGCAGTGAATACCGCTCGCCGCCAGGGATTCCGCGCCGTGAGTCTCGAAGCGCGCCCTTCTGAAAACGGTATTTCTCCGCAATCACTCGTGGCGATGTATCGCCGGCAAGGTTTCAAGAGTGTTGGAAAGTCACAACGCGGAAGTCCGCTGATGGAGCGTAAACTTTAAACATTGGCGGCGTGATGAACAGGGGAAAGAATGATCAAAAACCGGTTGGTTTGCCGTCGCAGCAAACTGCGCGGCCATCGAACGGTGGACCACGATCCGCGCCACCGGTCTATCGTCCGCAGCCGGTGCCCAAAGTATTGCAGTTGAAGACCAGAACGGGCGGCCCGGCACCCGTCACGAATCCGGCGCAGTCGAGAACGCCGCAGCTTCGTCCACGCGATCTACAAATGCCGTCGCCGCCATCGAAACCACAACTGCGCAAAGCGCCTGACAATCGACCACCTGTGATTAGCAACACTCACACATCGCGTAACCTTCCACCGCGCACCCGTTCGCACGTCGTCCAGCGCGCCGAAGGGCCCATCACCGAAGTGCATAACGACATAATTCTGATGATCATGAATGTTGTCGGTATGCAGATCGGCGCATTGCACAGGCCCGATGCCCTGAACTTCGCAATGACGTGCTCGAGAATCTACAACATCGGAATGGATCCTCAGTATTCAGAGCTGGGATATGCGCGCCATATGTTTCATACCTCACACCGTATTCCCGCGATTCTCGGAGCCTACGGCAACACACTCGAACCGCTGCTTCATGGCGCTCACTTGGACGTCGAGCGACTGGGCCTTCCTGGTTCGGGAACGATTCTGGGTTTAGCTATCAACGGACGCCTCATTTCCTGGAAAGAAATTCCTGAAGACTTTGAAAAGCCTGAGGGATTCGACAGGCTCGGCTGGGAGGGCCACGTTAAGGCAAAAGTGGAGACGTATTCCCAACTCTCGATCGAAGCCAGGCCGGAACGACAAGAGATTAATTCATGGGATATTTCGGCAAAGCAGAAAAGGGACTTCATCGCACAGAGTCCGGGAGTCATCAAAGCCCGAGAAAATTCCCCTGCGAAAACCTTCCAGGTTTTCTTGTTGATGAATCGAACTCTTAAGCACCCCGCCCCGTTCCAGGGCAAGGTGATCGACTGGTTGCAGAGACGGGAGAAAACCCTCAAAAAGCTTCTTTACAAATCCGATATCACCGAATACCAGGATTTGCGCTATGTTCAGAAAGAACGCGACTCCTGCGGGCATTCGGAACAACTCATGTTAATGAGCAAGCAATGGGAAGATATCCGGCTCGAGTTCTTCACGATCGCGATGCTAAAACTCAAAGGATCCAAGGAGTGGTTTCAGCCGCGACAAGTCGTGCTCATGCTTAATCGTTCACCTTGCTCGAGCTGCGGTCGTTTCCTGGTAGCCGAGTTGGAAGCCTTCTGGCGGGCGCTCGCCGATATGTGTGGACTTTCAGCAGACCAGTGCCGGATAAAATTTCAGAACATGTTTATCTTTCGCCTGGGCTACACGGTCAAGTACGGAAAAACAGGAATACCAAAGGATCGCTATCCTAACTTCACGATACTCAACGCTCTCACTAAGGCCGGCTGGGTGCTTGAAAAACTGCCGAAGCTCGCGCCGAAAGATCGGCATCCGGAAGCATGCCTCACCAGTGAAACGGTGTCGCAGATGAAGAGAAATGCCGTTAACTTGAAGAAGATTGAGATCAAGTATGAAGAGTCCGACGATGATTATGAATACAGTGGGAGCGAAGAAGACGATTATTATGAATCTTCCGAGAGTTCTGACGAGGACAGACGGAAACCGCCGAAGAAGAAGCAGAAACGAGGAAAGTGAGCGCGGGTCTTAATTTTGAATCGTGAGTCGGTAGCAAATGCAGAAATCAAACAACCGTTTTCCTAATAAACAAAAACCCGGCGCGAAACCAGCGCAACGCTCGGGTGCCGGTCGGGATAACAAGTTGACTCACGCGCAACCGTGTGGACCACGCACTCCACTTTGTCTCAGGTCTCACATTCAGAAGGCCACGCCGGCGAATGTAAAGAACGTGGGCGCGTCCGCAAGAAACGTAAACCCGAGCCGGCCCGAAATCCGCGCGGCCAACCCTCGTCCAACACCCCCTACGACGATCACCAACCGCCCACACGGACCACGCACTCCTCCGCCGTCGTCGAAGATCGGCCACCAGTCCGGAATTCAACGAACCGCCTCTCGCGTAATTCAAGGCATTAAGCTTTACCCAAACCTTCACCCTGGCGCGGTCGAGCCAGTGAATCCGAGCAATATTTTTCGTCTTAACAGTTTTGCCGATCAATACCGCTTGCACCGCGTCGGCACCCACGGCGTTAACGTGCCCAATCAGCAATACAATTTCGTACGCACGCGCGAAGGCGACATGCTTTTGCACAATCGTTATCGCCATCCTTCGATCGCCGAAGGCAAACAAGTGCTCTATGCAGGTGAGATCTACTTCAACAATGGCAATCTTCAATGGTGGTCCAACGGCTCCGGCCATTACCAACCGGGCGCGGATGACGCTGAGCAGGCGAGGCTACCGATGGACCGCTTCTACTCGTATCAACAGATCATCAAAGGCGAGCACACGCGGAAAAAGGGATGAACACCGAATACAACCGAGGAGTTGATGCGTAATGACCATGCGACCTGGCGGTGAGTTGGCGACCCGCCCACTGCATTTCATTTGGATTGCCGATTGTTCCGGCTCGATGGCGATCGATGGAAAGATTCAGTCGTTGAACAACGCAATCAAAGAAGCGATTCCCAACATGCAGGACGTCGCCGACGAGAACCCGAACGCGCAGGTGCTCGTGCGCGCAGTGAGATTCTCCGACGGCGCTCAGTGGCACGTCTCGCAGCCAACCGACATCGCCGATTTCAAATGGGTCGATCTGAATGCAGGTGGCGTCACGTCGATGGGCCGTGCCCTCACGCTCGTTGCTGATCAATTAAAGATCCCGCCGATGACTGATCGCGCACTGCCACCGGTGCTGGTGCTGATCTCCGACGGTCAACCTACCGACGACTTCACTTCCGGTCTGCAAACATTAATGAACGAGCCGTGGGGACGCAAAGCAGTACGCATTGCGATCGCGATCGGCGAAGACGCCGATCAGGAAGTGCTCAAGAAGTTCATCGCCAACCCGGAACTAAGACCTCTTCAGGCCAACAACCCCGAAGCACTAACCAAATACATTCGCTGGGTATCGACCGCGGTGCTGAAGTCGGCATCGTCGCCGGCCAGCCAAACCGCCGACTCCTCACCGGGTCTCAACGTTCCGATTCCTCTGATTCCCGACATGGGAACAGGCGCCGCAGACGACGTGTGGTAAATCGCG
The DNA here is from genome assembly GCA_963789185.1 of uncultured Acidobacteriota bacterium. Lineage (GTDB taxonomy): Bacteria > Acidobacteriota > Blastocatellia > Pyrinomonadales > Pyrinomonadaceae > PSRF01. The sequence continues at coordinate 580,728 of CAWBJU010000028.1, read as the reverse complement.
ATTCAGAGGTGTCGCACGGGATGTCGATTCAGTGGCAAGTTGTGGGACAGACCGTTCGCGGCGCCGCGCATGATCGCAACGGACTGCCTAACCAGGATGCGATCTACTGGCTTCCTTCCGCCGGCCATGGCTCGTCCGTAGTTCTTGCTGCTGCCGATGGACATGGAAGCGCGCGCTACTCGCGGAGTCATATCGGCGCCGCGTTGGCAGTGGAGAATGCGGCAGCACTCGTCGACGAGTTTCTGAGCAGCCAGGAGGACGTCGCCAACCTGTCCTTAATTAAACACGCGACGGAAGAGTGGCTGCCGCGTGCGCTCGTCCGCACCTGGTCGGAAGCTGTAGGCGATCATCTGAAAACAGATCCATTCTCGTCTGGTGAAGTCTCGGGTGCTTCCGAGTCGTCAGTCGCGTACGGTGCGACGTTGCTCGTGGCCGCGGTTACCGAACGTTTTGTTGTGTATCTGCAACTGGGTGACGGGGAGATCCTTTCGGTGAGCGAGAGCAGTGAGGTTAGTCGACCGTTGGTAAAAGACGAACGGCTTTTTGGTAACGAAACCACTTCCCTTTGCGCGCCTGAAGCATGGCGCGATTTTCGAGTGAGTTTTCAACCTTTGACCCACTCGCGCCCGGCTCTGATTCTGCTTTCAACCGACGGGTATCCAAACTCGTTTCGCGATGAGGAAGGTTTTCTTCAAGTTGGCTCCGACATTTTGCAGATGGTTCGCAAGAACGGGCTCGCGAACGTGAACGCCGAACTGGAGGGTTGGCTGCGCGATTCAACTCGCGCCGGCAGCGGCGACGACGTCACGCTCGGAATTCTTTGTTCACTTAGTGATTGATGGACCAAATTCTCAAACCCGGTCAGAAAGTACGCACCTCGACGACGCGCGGTAATTGCGTCGTCGAGACGTTTCTCGGCGGTGGCGGACAGGGCGAAGTCTACCAGGCGCAGCTCGATGGCAAACCCGTGGCGCTAAAGTGGTACTACCCTGCCTCCGCTACTGCCGAGCAACAGAAAGCACTCGAAACACTCGTGCGCATGGGTGCACCCAGCGATCGTTTCTTATGGCCCACCGAATTAGCTTCAGCAGCTTCGACGCCCGGTTTTGGTTACACAATGCCGCTCAGAGAACGACGATTCAGAAGCATCGTCGACTTGATGAAGCGACGTATCGAGCCAAGTTTTCGCGCGCTCGCAACGGCGGGACTCGAGCTCTCGCACAGTTATCTTCAGCTTCATGCGAAAGGTCTCTGTTACTGCGACATCTCGTTCGGCAACGCTTTCTTCGATCCGGACAGCGGCGAGATCCTGATCTGCGACAACGACAACGTCGCGGTTGATAATCAATCGCGCAGCGCCGTTTATGGAACGCCACGTTTCATGGCGCCTGAGATCGTCCGCTGCGAAGCCGTTCCGAGCACGCAAACCGATCTCTTCTCGCTCGCGGTGCTCTTGTTCTACATGTTCGTCATGCATCATCCGCTCGAAGGTAAGAAGGAGCTGGCGATCAAGTGCCTCGACCTGCCGGCCATGAAGAAGCTTTATGGCACGGAACCGCTCTTTATCTTTGACCCGTTGGACCATTCAAACGCGCCCGATCCGCAGTATCAACGCAACGCATTCGCGTTCTGGTCTGTTTACCCGCGATTCTTGCGCGACGTGTTCACAAAGGCGTTCACGGACGGCATTAAAGATCCGCAGCACGGGCGCGTGCGCGAGAGTCACTGGCGCGCGGTGATGGTCCGCTTGCGCGATGCGATTGTTTACTGCGCTCACTGTAACGCTGAAAATTTTCACGATGCGTCAGACACGCTCGCCGACGAGAACGATCGCTGCTGGTCCTGCCGTCGTCATCTGCGTCTGCCGCCGCGAGTGCGCATCGGTCGCAACTTTGTGATGCTCAATCACGACACGCAGCTCTTTGCTCATCACATCGACGAGGAAAAGAAGTACGACTTTACGCAGCCTGTTGCCGCGGTTACGAAACACCCGTCCGATCCGTCAATCTGGGGCTTGAAAAACCTTTCTATTCAAACGTGGTCCGCGACCAATCAGAAAGGTGAGGTGAAGGACGTTTCGCCGGGCCGCAGCGTGACGCTGGCCCTGGGCATGAGAATCAACTTCGGCCACGCAGAGGGTGAGATCTGGTCTTGAAGCGTTTCGACGAGAGCGTACCCGTCCAACTCGGTGAGATTCTGATCAGGCATGGCCGCGGCTTCCTTACCGACGCGAAACTCTGCGAAAACCTTCTGAAAGATTACTGTCCCGAGCACAAGGAAGCGATTGCGCTGCTGGCGCTGGCAGTGCGAGAACGAATCGCGAGCGATCTGTTTGTTTCGCAGGATGGCTTGGATCGCAGCCTGCTGCATGTCCTCCTGGTCAAACGTTTGCGGAAAGCAGGAGCATTGAATGAAGGCGATGCGCGTTGGGCGGTTGAGTCGTGGCGCAGCGCCATTCGCGCACTCGCGAAAGCGGAGTCGAAGGTCGCCGTCGACCGTGATCTTCCACCACTCACTAATCCAAATCCGTCAAATCAGTGGTCGAGGTTTGGCGTTGTTGCGCAATGCTCAAAAGGAGTGCGGTCCCTGGCGGTTTCTTCACAGTCGATAGTTTTTGGTGGAGACGATGGGGTTATTCGTTTACTCCAACCGGACTCCTCCACCATCGTCCAAGAATTGGAGGCCCCGGTATCAGCCCTCGCGTTTTCACCAAACGGCGTGCTGATCGCTTCGGCAAGTGGAACACAGATCGAAGGCATCGATCTGCACTCGAGCGAGGTGACGTCGTTGGGCCAGATAGGTAATCAGCCTTCGCTTGTTTTCTCACCAGGCGGAAAGAGCCTCGCCGCTGCCAGCATCGACTCACCTTGCGAAATACAGGTTTGGAATCTGCAAACAGGCGGAGTGCGAGTGTTGAAAGGCACGTGGAAGGGCCCAGCGTCGATCTCGTTCTCCGGCGACGGAAAAACGATCGCCGCCGCTGATAGCGATCTCTCAAATCCGTCGATCAGACTATGGGATGTTGAAACCGGAACGACGCGTGTTCTGGGCCGCTCGACGAGACAAATTACTTCTGTTGCGTTCCTGCCGAATGGTAAGCACATCGCGTCTGGCAGTTGGGATGAAACAATGCGTGTTTGGAACGTTCAGACTGGAGAGTCGCGAATAATCGGTGAGAACTGTTCGTGTATCTCGCACATTGCGATCTCGCCGGATGGCGAGCGCCTAGCCGCCTCATCACTCGATGGACGAATCCGTGTTTGGGATATTCAGACCGGAAGGTCGCGCACGATCGGCGAATGTTACGGCGTCAACGCGATAGCGTTTACGACCGCCGCCGTCGTAACCGGAAGTGACGACGGAACAGTGCGGCTGTGGGAGTTGCCGCACTAACTCACTGCCTGATCTGTAATCTCCAATCCCTTGTCGATAATCGCAAACGCCTCGCGCAATTCAGCTTCGGTAATACACAGCGGAGGATTCGTAAAGAACGTGTTCCAACGGACCAGCGTGTAGAGTCCTTCCTGTCGGAAAAACTTGCCAAGTGCCTGCATCTCCGGCGCCGTGCCGTTGAAGGGCGCCATCGGTTCGCGCGTCTCGCGGTTGCGGACGAGCTCGAAGATGCCAAAGAGGCCGATGTTGCGCGTTGCTCCCACCGATGGGTGTTTACTTTGCAGATCTTCCATCAAGCCACGCATCACCGTACCCATGCGCCGCGCATTTTCGATTAGCTTGTCTTCCTCGTAGACAGCGATCGTTGCAATACCCGCAGCGCACGCCAGTGGATGACTGTTATAAGTAAGTCCGCCGTTGAAGAAGTTGTTCTGAAAGTGATCCGCAATCTGGCGTCGCATGCCGACCGCGCCAAGCTGGACGTAAGCGCTCGTCAGGCCTTTGGCCATACAAATCAGATCCGGAACTACCTTCCAGTGGTCCACTGAAAACCACTCTCCGGTGCGACCAAAACCAGCCATTACTTCGTCGGCGATGAGCAATATGCCGTGCTTGTCGCAGAGCTGTCGCAGACCCTGCATGTAACCATCGGGCGGGATGAGCACGCCATTTGTTCCAACCACCGGCTCGACGATTAGCGCCGCGATCGTTTTCGCACCCTCCAGCTCTATTACCTCTTCGGTGCGGGCCAACACGTCTTCGGTCGTGTCCATTCCCTTTTGAATGCCGTGATAGAAATCGGGGATACGAAATACTCCAGGCACTCCTGGTTCCGCCGCCCACCTTCGCGGGTCGCCGGTCAACGTCAACGATCCGGCGGTGCCGCCGTGATACGAACGATAGCGGGCGCCGATCTTGTGACGACCGGTAAACAGACGAGCGATGCGGATCGCGTTTTCATTCGCCTCGGCGCCGCCATTGGTGAAGAAGAACGCGTCGATGTCACCGGGCGTGATCTCGGCGAGCTTCGCACCCAACCGCGCGCGAACGTCCGTCGCCATGAATGGATTCGCGTACGCAAGCGTTTCGGCTTGTTGCTTGATCGCATTAATCACGCGCTCGTCGCCGTGACCGATGTTTACGCACATTAATTGGCTGTTGAAGTCGATGAAGCGCTTCCCTTCCGGCGTCCAGAAATAGATCCCTTTAGATCTCGAGACCGGAATCGGATCGACAGCCGATTGTATGGACCATTCAAACAGCGTGTGTTTGCGACAAAGTTCGACGATCTGTTCGCCTGTCAGGCTTTCGGTGGTTGTGCTCATAGGCCGGGATGCTATTCCAAATCGCGTACGTTGACAAACGTCCATTTAACTCAATCGACGGTTTCACATAGAATTAACCGCATGATCAGTGTCCTTTATATTCTGTTGGTGTTTTTCCTTGTATTTGCCAACGGTTTCTTTGTCGCTTCGGAATTTGCACTCGTGGGCGTGCGACGCTCGCGAATCGAAATGATGGCCGCGCGCGGTAGTCGGAGCGCGCGGCGCCTGGTGGTGCTGCTGGACAACCTCAACACTTACATCTCCGCCACGCAGTTGGGAATTACAATGGCCTCACTCGCGCTCGGTTGGGTCGGTGAACCGGTCTTTGCCCATATGCTTGAAGCGCCGCTCAAGGGCCGTGTTTCAGACCTAACGTTGCACACGATCTCTTTCGCGGTCGCTTTTGCCATTATTACCTTCCTCCATATCGTACTCGGTGAGCTCGCGCCGAAGACCCTTGCCCTGGAGCGTGCCGAGAAAGTCGCGCTCGCGATCGCATGGCCCATGGAAGCGTTCTACAAAGTCTTTCGCTGGCCCATCCGAATGCTCGATTGGTCGGGAACAAAAGTGGTCCGGCTCTTTGGACTCCATCCATCCGGTGAACACGCGTCGGTTTACACCGAAGACGAACTGCGCCGCCTGATCGACGTGTCGCGACAAAGCGGTCAGCTCAAGGCTGAAGAACAACAGTTGATCCATCGTGTCTTCGAGTTTTCCGACGCGGAAGTCGGCGAAGCGATGGTCCCACGCACGCAAGTGACTGGACTGCCTATCAACGCTGCGCTCGCGGACGTGAGAAACGCTTTTGCTTCGACCGGTTATTCTCGTCTTCCCGTTTACGGCTCCAGCCTGGACGACATCGTCGGCCTGCTGTTCAGAAAAGACCTCGACATGGGAAGAATCAATGGCGACAATTTTCAGCTCAAAGATTACGTTCGCCCGCCGACGTTCATTCCCGCGACTGGTTCGCTCGGCGAAGCGCTCCGAAGAATGCAGTCGGCACGCGTGCACTTCGTGTTCGTGATCGACGAACACGGCGGTCTCGAAGGCATTCTCACGCTTGAAGATCTGCTGGAAGAGATTGTCGGCGAGATCAACGACGAGTTTGACGAAGAGGTGCGTGAACAGATCAGAAGAGACGGCAAGGCGTACGTGCTCGACGGCATGTTGAGTGTGCGCGACGCGAACCAGTATCTTAAGCTCGATATTCCTGAAGACGGTGGTTACACGACAATCGCCGGGTTCCTGATGGACCGCGCGGGACGCATCCTGCAACGCGGTGACAAGGTGGACCACGAGCGCGGCGTATTCGAGGTCGAGCGCGTTGAGAAACGCCGCATTATCCGCGTTAGATTGATTCCACATTTATCCATGTTATCCATGCTACTGGTGTGATTACTCGAACACAGATTCAATCAATCGAACCACTGATCAGGCCGTACATTCGTCGCACACCAGTGCTCGAAGTTGACGGCGCAGACTTCGGTCTCGACTCGATCACGATCGTTTTCAAACTCGAACTCTTCCAACACGGCGGATCGTTCAAGGCGCGCGGCGCTTTTACAAATCTACTCACACGCGAGATTCCGACAGTCGGCGTCGTCGCCGCATCAGGTGGAAACCACGGAGTGGCGGTCGCATACGCAGCGATGAAGTTGGGCCGACCGGCAACGATCTTCGTGCCGTCGGTTGCCTCGCCCGCGAAGGTGGAACGCATTCGGCGTTACGGTGCTGAGCTCGTGATCGCGGGCGACCGTTACGCTGACGCGCTCGAAGCGAGCCACGAATGGATTGAGCGAACAGGCGCGCTACCAATCCATGCCTACGAAGCGAACGAAACACTGCTCGGACAAGGCACGCTTGGACTCGAGCTGGAAGAACAGTCTCCCAGGCTCGACTCGCTCCTCGTTGCTGTCGGCGGTGGTGGACTAATCGGCGGCGTCGCCGCATGGTACGAAAACAGAACGAGGATTTTTTCGATCGAACCTGAATTAGCGCCGACCCTTCAGCTTGCCCTCGCGGCGGGACATCCAGTCGACTCGCCCGCCGGTGGCATCGCCGCGGACTCCCTCGCACCCCGGCAAGTCGGCCAGATCATGTTTCCGATCGCGCAAAAATACGTGACTGATGCGCTCCTCGTGACCGACGAACAGATCGTGGAATCGCAGAAAAAGCTCTGGGAAACGATGCGAATCGCTGCTGAACCAGGCGGGGCGGCAGCGTTTGCGGCACTCCTTTCCGGTCGCTACCAACCTAAGCCGGGCGAGCGAGTTGGGGTCGTCATTTGCGGCGGAAATACCGACGCGGTGAACTTCCAGCAAAAATCGTGATCCAACCCACAAATTTCTCTTGACACTTACGGGTCAATCAATTAAATACTGTTTGTCTTTGTTATCTTTGCAAAGACTTCACCCGGCGCGGTAAGTCCCTACCTGCTCTCTTCCAGGAAGCAGAGTTCGAGTCAAAAACTAAATATCAATTTAGAGGTGTATCCATGTCCTTCCCCTTCATCTCCGGACTTCGTTCCAACGATTTGGCTATCGACCTCGGCACGGCCAACACCCTCGTTTATGCGAAAGGACGCGGCGTTGTGCTGAGCGAACCCTCCATCGTGGCTATTAATAAGGTCACGAATGCCGTAGAAGCCGTGGGAAAGGAAGCTAAGGAGATGCTTGGCCGCACGCCTGGCAACATCGTTGCCATCCGGCCGATGCGCGACGGCGTCATCGCCAACTTCGAAGTCACTGAAAAAATGCTTCAGCACTTCATTCGCAAGGCGCACAACGGCCGCACCTGGGTTAGCCCGCGCGTCGTGATCGGTATTCCCAGCGAGATCACGCAGGTCGAACGACGCGCCGTCGAAGATTCAGCGTATCGCGCGAAGGCATCGGAAGTTTATCTAGTTGAAGAAGCGGTGGCCGCCGCGATTGGCGCGGGACTGCCGATAACCGAGCCGCACGGCAACATCGTCGTCGACATCGGCGGCGGCACGACTGACATCGCCGTCATCAGTCTCGGTGGCATCGTTTACGCGCGCGCTGTGCGAACGGCCGGCGACGCGATGGACAACGCAGTAGCGGAGTACGTGAAGCGCAAATACAACCTGTTGATTGGCGAGCGCACCGCGGAAGAGATTAAGATTCAACTTGGCAGCGCGTTCCCGCTTGACGATCCGCTTTCGATGGAAGTGCGCGGACGTAACCTCGTGGAAGGTATTCCGCAAACGATTACCGTCACGGATGATGAAGTACGACAAGCTTTAGAGCCGGCGATTAGTTCGATCGTGGACGCGGTGCGAGTTGCACTCGAGCGCACGCCTCCGGAACTGTCGGCCGATATCATCGATCGCGGCGTGGTCCTGACCGGCGGTGGTGCGTTACTCGCAAACCTCGACAAGCGACTCCGAACCGAGACTGGTCTGCCGGTGTTCGTTGCGGACGATCCGCTGACGTCGGTAGTGCTCGGCGCCGGCAAGATGCTTTCCGACTTCGCGTTGCTGAAGCGAGTGAAGTGGGAAAACACTCTGCAATACTAATTCTGCAAGCATCCGCGTGATCTGCGATTAACCAGGGCGACGGCCATGTTCGAATCCGAAGAGCAGAAACAACGCGCCGAAGTGATAATCATGTTGCTGGCGAAGCTCTACATCGTGTTGGAGCTCTCGCCAGACACATGTCCACTTTGCCACAAGCCTCTCGTTCACGACGCTGAATGTCCGATTCTGCTCGCCTGGTCTTTACTTAGCACCAAACAACAGGACGAAGCCCGCACCGCAATTCGCGCCCTCGCACTCAGCATCGGCGTTGATGACTCCTTCGCCGATCCAGTGACTCATTAGTCAAATGGGGTCCAACACTGAACGCGCATTGCTATCGCGCCGATGCTTGCGCTAATGGCGCGCACCCCCGCCCGCTCGTCGCCTACCTGTTTCTGAATAGCTTCAAGGGTCTTTCGGGCCCTCCGCGACAAGCCAAAATCTGATCGCGAGGGAGCGATAAGATAAAAGAACACAGGAAACGGATTGCCCGAACGTTCGCGCAGCTTGAGATATCTCTCCACAATGCCGTAGTCCGGGCGATAGCAACCTATTCTCGTTCCGGATGCGTACTCTAGCCACTTTGCGCGTAAAGCATGTGCGGACCAACTGCGGTTCATCCCCGCGCTCTTGATATCTGCGGCAGACTTTTCAAATGGATTCGCCGCAGTGCCATCGCTAATCCTCACGATAATCAGTGAACCCGTTTGGTCGATACCGAAGAGACCCGCCGGCGAACGCCACAGCCAACGGATGTCCAGTCGCCAACCCAGTAGTCGCTGTTTTGCCCACAACCAGGACGCTATTGACTCTTTATTTGGGACCAGCTTGCCAACCACGTCGTGAAGCGGTTTCGGGAAATAAGCGTATCTCATTTGTAAGTTCATACCGGGATTCCTGTTGCCTAAATGAGGATTGATCACAATGTGCATAATCCTCGTTTAGGCAATAGTTGTCAACAACTGGGAGTGGTAAACTTTTGCCTTTTATTCTCAAGTGAGATCAGGAGGCAGCTACGGATGGAGCAGCGTCGACGCATTCGCCCCGCGAATTTGGCGAAAAAGCTGCGTCAGATCCGGCTCGCGTTAAGGTTGTCCCAGACCGAGTTGCTCAGGTGTTTGGACGCCGAAGAGTTGATGCATTATGGCCGTATCTCCGACTACGAACTCGGCAAACGTGAACCGGCTTTATGGATCCTGCTGGCCTACGCACGTGTGGCTGGCATCCACCTCGAGTATCTGGTCGACGACAATCTCTCGCTTCCCACCGATTTGCCAGGCAACGTCGTCTATTCCCACTCTAAACCCACTCACCGGCGGAAATAGCATTTGCACTTCCCTGTTTCGTAATTCGCTCTCGGAACCTTATTATCGGAGCGCATGGGATTCATAAGTAAGACCGCGGCATTCATGGGAATGCCGGCGTTGCGCAATCTTGTTTCAGATTCAATTGCCGTCGACCTCGGATCGGCGACGACGGTTATCTCTGTGCGCGGGCGCGGGCTTGTCGTCGATCAGCCGTCGCTGGTTGCAGTCAACAACGTCACGGGCGAAGTAATCGCGGTCGGCGATGAGGCGCGACTGATGTACGGGCGCGAAGCTCGCGACATTACAGTCGTCGCTCCTTTAGTTAACGGCGTGGTGGCCGACTTTGAACGGACGCGCACGATGTTGGCCCACTTTGTGCGCGAGGCGCGCAGTGGTGTTTCGCTTTTCAGCCGCCGCGCGCTGATGAGCGTCGACCCAGTTGTAACCCAGGTCGAGCGGCGGGCGTTGCTCAATGCCGCCGAACATGCGCGCATTGGTCGCGTGTTGATGATGGAAGAGGGACTGGCGGCGGCGTTTGGCGCCGGAATAAAAACGAACGATTTACACGCATCCGCGGTCGCTGACATCGGCAGTGGTACGACGAACGTCGCGATCGTAGCGAATGGAGCGATTATCCATGTTCATTCCAATCGCATCGGCAGCGGCGACATCAACACTGCGATAATCAATCACGTCCGCCGCCATCGTGGTTTGGTGATTGGTCCACCATCGGCGGAAAAGATCAAACTCGGATTGGGATCTGCCACGCTCCCTGAAGATCTTGCAACGGAAATGACCGTAGGCGGGCGTGATGTCGTAACCGGAAGTCCCGCAGCTATCACAATTACTGCCGGAGAGATCTATCCGATCACTCAGTTCGTCGTGAGCAAGATTCTTGAAGGGGTCTTGGCGACACTCGCCGAGTTGCCTCCTGAGGTAGCAGGAGACATTTACGCTCGCGGCATCATACTGACGGGCGGCGGTGCGTTACTAAACGGCCTGGAAGATTATTTGCGAGAGCGATCGAAACTTCCGGTGACAGTCGCTGAGGAACCACGTTACGCCATCGTCCGCGGCCTCGAACAAATGTTCGATGAGCCACTCTTACTGCGACGAGTTGTCCGTAACGAACCGCTTTTCGACGCTGAGAGTGAAGTGTATTCGCTGTAGCAAATAAAAAATAAAACCTACTCACTGTAGCGATCCGAAAATCCACACGGTAATTTGCACGCATCCGAAATCGAGCGCGGATCAAGACGGATCATTCCCTCGAGTCCGCGGACGCGGTTCTGGGCTGTCCGGATCCGCGGACCCGATGGCCCTACCATAGGGCCATCCAAGGCCGAGATTTTTTTATTTACGATTTGAGCCCGACCGTTTAGGATGCTAGTGGGTTTTAAAAACTTAACAACGGCCTAATGAGCGGCTCAATCTCCCTACCGACGAGTGATGAGCGACGCCGTTGAGCATGGAAAGTTCCTACTCACGGCGACCAATCCTATCGCGCACATCTTACTCCCAACAGCGAGTAGATGCAAGACCCTTTGCAAAAAGAGAAGAAAAAGTCGCTCGCCGTCGACGCTGTCGAGTCTCCTGCTCGAAGGAGGCCGCGACTGATGGGCAGCCCGCGTCCAAAACCCCTCCGGCTCGCTGAAAAACTGCGCTACATTCGTATCCAGTTAGGCTTGTCGCAAACAGAACTGCTCGAACGCATGGGCCTCGCCGGCGCCATGCACTACGGCCGGATTTCTGAATACGAGCAAGGTAAACGCGAACCAAGTCTGATGACGCTGCTCGCCTACGCGCGCACTGCCGCGGTCCACCTCGAAGATATCGTCGCCGACGAGTTTGAACTGCCTCGCAAACTACCCGGCAAGGTCAATTACCGCGGCATCACCCGCAAGTCTTCATCAAAACACAGATAATCCGAGTGGTCGTCGCTACCTGAACGAGGGTAAACTCGCAAACCGATGCGCAGAATCTTTCGGATGTTTGTAATTGGCGTGCTCGGTATTACGGTGGGCGCGATCCTGTACGAGGCGTTCATGTTCGTGCGCGTCTATCGCTTGCGCTCGAACAATCCGACGTCAACCTCGCTGATGGACATTCGTGCAAACGAGGCGAAAGAAAAAGGCCAACCAGTCAAACGCGAACAAATCTGGGTCCCGCTCGACAAGATCTCAACCAATCTTCAACGCGCCGTACTCGCAGGCGAAGACACAAACTTCGCCACTCATCGCGGTTTCGACTACGAAGCGATCCGCAACGCCTGGGACCAGGCCCAACGAGAGTCAGCTCGCGAAGCAAAAAAGGAAGGTGAGGACGACGACTGGCTGCCAAGTCTTCCCGAGTTCAAGCGCGGCGGTTCAACGATCAGCCAGCAACTCGCGAAGAACCTTTACCTCTCTTCCCAGCGATCGTTCTTCAGAAAAGGCCAGGAAGCGGCGTTGACAGTTATGCTCGAACGTTCGATGAACAAACGTCGCATTCTCGAGATCTATTTGAATGTGATTGAGTGGGGTGACGGAATATATGGTGCGGAAGCTGCTTCGCGTCGTTATTTCCGCAAATCAGCAGCGGCGTTGAATGCGAACGAGGCGGCGTTCTTATCGGCGATGATTCCCAACCCGCGTACTGTTTTCAATCCGCAAACGAATCCGCGCCGCGTCGCACGCCGGCAACGGATCATCATGCGCGGCATGCCTTACGTGAAGTTACCTTAAACCGCGAATTCCTTCGCGAGTTTCAACTCGGCTTTGCGCAACTCGAATCGCGCACGACCCAGGTTGCCCTGCGAACCTAACGCCAGCACGACGAAGTAATCACGACTCAACACGCGCATCACAAGCACCGCGGTTTCGAGCGAGATTACGAGCTCACGCAAACCACCGAGTCCGGTGTCAACCCCTGCACGCTGAGCGTTTCGCACGAGTGACGTAAACTCCGCGGCAGCGACATCGAGATTCGCGTCCACACCAGCCTCGCCGAGCACTTTCTCAACGGCGATGCCATCTGTTCCCATGATGAGCGCACCGAGGCTGCCCTCGGTGCGTTCAATGATGGACTCAAGTAGTTCCTTGAACATACGGCCCTCCAGTTACGGACGTTGACCGCTCAACGTACCCGGGCGCGCAGTGTTGGCTCCCGCCGGGCTGTTCGGCGTCGGCGCTGGCATCAACTGCTGCTGGGTCGAAGGCGTGGTCTGCTGTTGCGGTTGTTGCTGCAACTGCGTCGGAGTCGGCGTGTTGCTCGGCGGATTTCCCAGCGGTACTGGCTGAGGAATCGTAATCGTGCGTTGGCCGTTGCTGACCGTGCCTGAAGTGGGCCGGCCATTGTAGTCAGGACGATAAATGTGCGGCGTGATGAAGAACAGGATTTCGCTGTTCTGTCGCGTCGTCAGTTTGCGCTTGAAGAGGTTGCCGAGAACCGGAATCGAAGCGAGTCCCGGTGTGCGTTGCTGTGCTTCACCTTCTGTGTCTGCCAGCACGCCACCCATCACCGTCGTTCCGCCATCTGGAACCAGCACTTCCGACTGCATGCGCTGCGTGTCGATGCCGGGAACGCCACCGACCGCGATACCGGTATTGATCGTGTTGTTCTCGATCGTGACTCTCAACACGACTGTGCCGGCGTCGGTGATCTGCGGTGTGATTGAAAGACGTAACGGCACTGAAACGAACGTGGTCGTTACGACTGCGGTACCACTTGCAGCCTGCGTTGTTTGCACCGGAATCTGCGAACCACTCTCGATCTGCGCCGGACGATTGTTCAAAGCCGTGACGCGCGGAGTCGCGACTGTCTTCGCCTGGCCGCGTGATTCAGCCAGCGTGATCAATGCGCTGATCTGCGCACTACCGAACAAACCGGTCGTCAAACCGATAACGGTGTTCGCTGCCGCCGCGGCGAGGTTGTTAGTCGGTTGAGGTGTTCCCCCCAAACCGCCGAACACGCTTAAAGGATTTGGACCAGGCGGGATGCCTTGCGCACCGCCACCGCCACCGCCGCCGCCACCACCGCCGCCACCGCCACCAGTGTCGGACTGTGCGGGCAGCGTCGAAATGTTTCCGAGACCACCTCGACCAAAGTTGATTACACCAGCCGAAAGCTGTGCGCCGAGGTCACGGCTGAAGTTGCGCTGAGCGATAACGATGCGGGTCTCGATTTCGACTTGCGGTTCGGGCTGGTCCAGGATCGCAACCAACTGGCGAATCGCATCAATGTTTTCTTTGACGTCAGTGATGATCAGCGTGTTGCTGCGGCCGTCGACTTCGATCGAACCACGACGGGAAAGACGTCGCGAGATGATTGGAAGCAAACCTTGATCGCCGCTACCGCCGGTCGCGTCGCCACCAGCGCCACCACTGAAACTAAGATTAGTGGAGCCACCCGAGAAGGCACCGGTCGAGCCAGCTGCCTGGGCCAATGTACCGGAGGCGCGCGCGTAGTTAAGGCGGATAAATTCTGTTACGAGCGGTGAAGCATCCAAACGCGAATCTGTGATCACCTTTTGAGTTTCAGCCTCTTTCGCCAGCACATCAGTCGTCGCCACGCGCAGGATGCTGCCGTTGACTTCGATACCGAGCCGGTTGGCTTTGAGCACTGCTTCCAGCGCGATGTTCCAAGGCACATCCTGAACATTCACGGTCACTGGAACTGCCGCGACTGAGGAGTCGATGACGAAGTTCACGCCATACTGCTCGGTGATGTAATTGAGAATGTCGCGGATGTCGGCATTGACCAGGTTGAGACTGATCGGCTCGCCGACGAATCCCGGCTGCCCATACTGACGTCCCTGTTCCGTCTGTTTGTCAGAACCGCGCGAGAAACCGACGGGCGGCGTAGGAGCGGGGGCCGCTGGAGCTTGCGCGTTGGCGTTCTGGACACCGCCGGAAGCGACCGGATTTGAGTTCTGGGCCACAGCCACAACGCTTGTACCAAATACGGATACAAGCAACAGGACGAGCGTGGTCCATATGGCTGATCTCACTCGAGGCTGATAAGACATCGTTCCCTCCTTAGGGGGATTTTCCAGACCGTACCGCCACGCACTACGCTCGATTGCCGGGGCAACTAAAGCGCGCGCCGCACTTAGCGCGGCCGGTCCTGGTTTTGTCAAAAGGGCGCCGGTGTTTTCCGCATCGAAAACACCAGCGCGGGGTCAACGGTCTGGCTTGAACCAAACCAACATTTGTTAGGGCTTCGCGTTCGCGACTGACGGGTTCGGCGACGGAACATTCAACGAGTTCACCGGAGTTGGTTGTCGCAGTGACTTGTACTCGACTGCCCGTTCACGACGGCCGTCTGTAAAGACTGTTTCCCGACGGAACACCAGGCGGTTGTCTTCAATCGCCACTAACTGGCCATCAAAGAACGGTTCGCCCGGATAGATCACGTAGGTGAGTTTGATAGGAGTTGCTTCGACGATCGCCGCATACCCTCTCGGCGAACGGGAGATGCCGATAACCTGGATCTCGCTGAGCAACAAAGCGGTGGTGGGCTTGGGGGCGGGCATTCTTGCGTTCATCGCAGCGACTTTTTGCGCTTTGTAATTCGTGATCCGTTCCTGAATCGTCGGGATTGACGACTCTTCACGCGAGTTTCTCACGGTCGCGCGTGGCGGTTCGTACTTCCTGAACGGATCGCGTCCGCCTGAGACTGAACGTTTGGCGGTTTTCTTTACGGCAGGCTCAGTCTCCTGGGCCATCGCCGTCAAAGCCAGTCCGCTCGTCAGGATCAGGGCCGCGGTAAACATCACGCTGGCAAGCCGTCTCATCGATGCTTTCAGTTCGTGCTTAATCATTATCGTAGTCACTTCCTCTGATGCGTCTCGCTCGCGGTTACTGGGCAGGTGGAGGAGCTGGAACGACGGGCGGTGGAACTGCGCCACCAGCTGCACCCTTGGGATTAGCGGGTTGCTGACTCTGCAAACGCTCTGAGGTAACGTAATAAGCCGTTAGATCGAAACGGGCGTCGACCGTCTTGTTGGCCGTCTGTTTGTCCAACTGCTTGAGTTCAAAATTCGTGATCGAAACGATGCGTTGATAGTGAGCAAGTTGTTCGAAGAACGCGCGCAGTCCGGCGAAGCCACTGGTGACGCTGACCTCGATCTTCTTGCCGCTGTAGTTGTCCTGTTGCAGATCTTCCTTGGGACTGAACTTCGTAAGTATCAGGCCGTTACCGCGAGCACGTTCCTGAATTCCCTGTAGCACCATTGTGAGCTCGCGCTGTTCCGGCAGCAATGCTTTCAACTCCGCAAACTCTTCTTCGCGGGCCTTGTAAAGGGCCTTGAAGTTGTTCAGGTTCTGCGAAACGATCTGGGCCTGCGCGTTCAGCGGTCGCAACCTGGCGATCTCGTCGTTTATCGTTTTGGTCTCGGCGCGAGTGCCACTCGTGATGAAGTAATAGAACCCGCCATATGCCAGACCAGCGACCACTAAAAAGGCCACTAATCGCACGTACCAGGGAAGATTTGGGAGCTTGCCGAATTTCATCGCTGTATCCTTTGTGTAGGAGGTTTCCTTATCAAGCAGGGCTATTTCTTCATCGCAACCTGGTTAGCAGGTGGCGCCGGTGATGACTGTTGCGTCTTTGACACCGTAAAGTTCGCCTTGACTGTGAAGACAACTACTTCAGGCTTTACAACCGTCGCTTCGCTTGCGACAGCATTCGTTCCCGCTGTCGCTGCCGGCGCAGCTTCCTTGGCCGCCTCTCTCGCAGTCTCAATGTTGAGATTGCTAAAGAGGCCGCCGGAGAATTCGAGACTCTGCCCAAACTTCGTAACCGAAGCCTCATTTGGCGACTCACCCTTGATCGTTATCTCGCCCTCTTTGTTCTCGATGGCGACGAGATAAAGTCCGGGTACCGCATCAAACCGCGCCTTGATCTCTTGCAACACCGCACTCGGTCCCTGCTGTGATTCACGCAGCTTCTTGATCGCATCGATGCGCTTCTGAACTTCTTCGGTCTTCTTCTGAAGTTCCTGCTGTTCCTTCTGAATTGCGAGCATCTGCGTCTGGATGCGCTTCTCGTGTTCGACCTGTTTTTGCGCTTCGGTGTATGCCCTGTTCGTGCTGACATACTCATAACCGATGCCGAGAGCCAGCAGGCCAAACACCGTCAACGCGAGCAACAGGGTCTGCGCGCGCGGATTGGCAACTTTGTCTTCAACCGCCGCGACGCCCTGTGGCCGATCCGTAACTGACTCGAGCAGATTTACCTTAATCATGCTTCCACTCCTCTCAGCGCCAGACCAACAGCCACGGCCATCTCTGGCACTATCTCTCGCATGTAGTCCGGATCAAACTTTCGCTCGTCGACTTCGATCTGACGAAACGGATCGAAAACTTCCACCGGTATATCGAAACGTCGTCCTAAGAAATCAGCCAGGCCGGGCAGCTTGGATCCACCGCCGGCAATCAGGATCTTCTGAATCGTGCCTTCTCCGTCCTGTGCAGTCGCGCGATAGAAGTCGACGGTCTTCTTCATCTCGAGCGCGAGCGTTTCCGAAACCGTTTCGATGATCGGCTGGATTGGTTTCGGCTCGACGCCTTCGGGCAACGGCATGCCACGCTTCACACCTTCCGCCTGTTCGAAACTCAGTCCGAGTTCCCTCTGTAACAAGCTCGTGTACTGGCTGCCGCCTACTGAAGCATCTCTCGCAAACACTGAACGTGAACCGTTGAGGATGTTGATGTTCATCGTCGCGGCGCCGATGTTGAGCAGCGCAACGACCTCGCCGGCGCGTGGCTGATAGTTCAGTTCGTAACAGTTCTGAAGTGCGAACGCATCGACGTCGATGATTACAGGCTGCTTGCCCGCGAGCTGAATCGCCTGCTTCACGTTCGCGATCTTGTCGCTCTTGCACGCCGCCATCAGCACGTGCAACGTCTCTGACGATTTGCCCGTGAGTTCGTAATCGAGATTCACGTCGGCGATATCAAAAGGAATGTGCTCTTCAGCGTGCCAACTGAACGACTCCTGCAACTCTTCCGAGCTCATCTGCGGCAGCACGATGTTCTTCACGATCACTGAGTGACCGCTAACACCGGCGACAACGCGGTTGGTGCGGATCTGATGTTCGCTGAAGATGTGAGCAATGACGTTGGAGACGTTGTTGAGCTCCATGATCTGCCCGTCAACGATCGTGTCGGTCTGAAGATTTTCGAATCCCAGGTTGAGCAACTGAAGATTCGCTCCCTTTTTGCCGAGCTCAACGGCCTTAACGGAACTGGAGCCGATGTCCAGACCAACGAGGTTCTTTTTGCCGGCGCTTCTTTTGAACATAGTTAGTTAGTCCTCGTAACGACGACGCGCATTTTGTTTTGCAGACGAAGCCGGGCGCGAGCTTTTCGGGCGCGGGGCAGTTGTCGTTTTTCAATTCTGGGCGTGACGGAAGTGGTGGTTGTCGGGTTCAAGGTCGCAGTCCCTTTGTTATCTGGGTTAGTTGTCGAAACACCGAGTCGCAGGAGTAGCGTGCTGGCGGGTGTCAGTAAAGAAGAGTTTGAGAAATCTGCGGCAGGAATGAAGCTCATTTCGGAAACCCAGCCAAGTTGGGTCGGTCCAACTTCCGTAGGCTTTGCGACCTCCGCTCGCGCGAAGTGTGCCTTTATCGTGCTCCAGTGATTTCGCGGGATTTACCGCTGATAGAACCAGGTGGGCACCTGGCAGACAGCGCACTCGCCGTCAACCTGAGTGAGAGTACATTAACGGGCTAAACAATGTCAACCGCTATTTTTGATTGTTTAACTTGTTGTGCCAGTGGAGTTAAGGTGGAGCTTTGGTCCATTTTTGGGCGTGCTTTCTGGAACGAATTGGTCAGGATTCCAGTTTTTCAAGGACGCTCGCGACCACGCTCGGGTCGTCTTTCACCTTCACAGTTTTGGCGGGAATCCCGGCGACGATGTTGTGCGCCGGAACGTGACGCGTGACCACCGCGTTACACCCGATCATCGCATGGTCTTCCACCTGCATGCCGGCCAGCACCGTCGCGTGATAGGTCACGCGTACGCTGTTGCCGAGTCGAGTCGGAGGTGTATAGACCTGGTGAATATCGTAGACGTCGTGACTGTGGGAGTAGATGTTGACGTAGTCCGAGATCGAAACGTCGTCGCCGATCTCGATGCCGCCACGATCGTCAAGCAGCACGTGGCGATGGATGACGACGTTGTTCCCGATCGAGAGGTTGTAACCGAACGACCATTCGACGTACTGCCAGCATTTGAAGTTCGTGCCGACGCTTCTAAAGATCAGCGGTGCAAGCATCCGCCGAAAGCGATGGGCGAACAGGGCGTTTGCCCCCAGCGGCGAGCGATCGAACATTTGCCAAAGCCAGATAATTGGCTTTCGCTCGCTGTAAAGTTTCGGGTTGATGTCGCTGTAGTACTCGGGCTCGGTGGTGACGTTGCGCGGGTCGAAATTATGAATAGCGGCGCGGGCTGGTAACGAGAGATTGTCGGGGTGGGATGTGGAGGTACCGAGAAAGAGCTGCGATAAAGTCTCGGTGACTACGTCGTTTGGATCTCTGCGGCCGTCAGTTAACGACTTCTCTAACTCGGTTAGAAAGCTGTCAAAGTCCTGTTCTGCTAAAGCCTGCGCGGACAAATTGCGATACGTCATAGGGATGCTGAGTCAAAGTAACATAGGTGTTCAACGACTTGCCAGCCATTCTTCATAACGCTAGGATGCGGGCGAATGAAGTTTTTGCGCACCTCCCTCGTTCTGCTTCTGCTGTTCGTCGTGATTGCTGCCGCGTGGCTGTGGTTCAACCGCCCTTCCCCGGTTGATCTGGCGAAATATGCGCCTGCCGATTCAGTGCTCTATGTTGAGTTGAACAATCCGTCAGATGTGGCGACTGCGATTCAACAGACAGATGTCTGGAAGGCTGCCGCGCCGATCACGCACAGCCAGACGAGCTCGCCAAACAAGCTTGCTTTGATGGCCGCTCGCGCCGGCATCGGACCGATCGACGCTGTTCTCTTCGCACGTGCACAAGTGGCACTTGTCGTTGTAGGTCTCAACGCGTCGGAGCAGGACGACACCTTGCGCGTCAAACCCGAATTCGCCGTGATTGCTGAGACTCACACTTCCGCCTGGCGCACCAAACCGGCCGTTATTTCTGCGGTGAAGCAATTGGCGACCGTTGTTTACGGCGCGTCAAACTGTAGCGAGCGAAGTGCGGATGCGGAGTACGTCGAGTGCTCAGATGCCGGCGGCGAACGCAAGATCGTGGGAGCTGTTGACGGCACCCTCGTCGTTGTCGGCAACACAGAAAACGCGGTGCGAAATTGTTTGGAAGCAAAGCGCGGGACACGGCCAAGTATCTCTTCCGATCCCGAGCTCGTCCGAGTGAGATCGAGTTTGGTTTCGGACCAGACGCTGGGTTTTGGGTACGTCTCGGCGTCGAACTCGGCGAAGTTGTTTTCCTGGGCCGCGCCACTGGTGATGCGAGTTGGTCCAGGCAACCGTCAATTGGAACAACTGCTGGCGGTTAGTGCAGGAAAGATTCTGCGCGGTGTCGCGTGGACGGCGGTGTCGACCGGCGGGGGCATCGAGGATCGTTACCTGTTCTCGCTGGAACCGGATGTTGTTTCTCATTTGCGCCCGGCGTTTGAGATGACTGGGCGCGACGAGAATGTTTGGAAACTTGTGCCTGACGATTTTGAGTCGTTGACGATCTACCGCAGCAAAGAACCCGCCGCGGCCTGGAGATCGCTTGATTCCGCTGTGGCGCTAAAACTCGACACGTTGCCGGCGGTGCTGTTTGGAACGCTGTTGAAATCGAGTTTGACTCCGTATGGAATCAGTGATCCGAAGGAAGCATTACAAACGCTCGCGCCACCTTTGCTAACCCTCCGACCGTCAGCAGCCGTTGAAGGTTCCGTGCTCGTCGCGCGCGTGACTGATGAACCGCGGTTGCGACGATCGTTGGCCCAGGAAGTATTCAGGGACAACAACGGTCAGATCGTCCAGGGGATTCAAGCTGAGCTCGATCCGGAACTTGAGTTTTCCGCTGTGTTCTCTGACGGGTACGTTCTCTTGGGTAGAACTGAGAACATGCAACCGTGTCTCGCTGCGTTACGAAAAAGCGAAGTGATGAACGCCGATAACAAGATCAAACAAGAGTCGCAGGAAAGCTCAGCGGCGATTGTCACTTATGCGAATGATGAGTTGCGTCTGCGGAACTTTATCTCGACGCTGATGATGCTTCAGGGTCGACGACTCTCCGCTGAAGAAACAGCCAGCCTGCAGAATAGTTTGCGCGATTACAATTTTTCTTCCACGGAAACGAGATTGGGAAGCACCGGAATTGAACGAAAGACGCGTTCAGCGTTTGGCCAGTTCAGCACGTTCATTACCCTGCTGGACAGTTCGAATGTAGTCGGGCGCTGATCATGCGATCTCTTCTGCTAGGCACGCGCAATCCAGGAAAGATTTACGAGATCAAACTCATTCTCGGAGACCTGCCACTCGAGTTCTCTTCACTAAATGATTTTCCGGATGTTGCCGTCGCGGTCGAGGATGCGGACACGTATGCCGGGAACGCGATCAAGAAGGCGCGATTCTACGCTCGCGAGACTGGAGTTCCTGCGCTGGCGGATGATTCGGGATTGGAAGTCGAGGCGCTTGGCGGCGCGCCCGGAGTTATCTCGGCTCGCTATGCAGGTGAGCACGCGAACGATGCCGACCGCCGCGAGTTGCTGCTTTCAGAACTCGCCAAAACGGGTAGCGACAATCGTCGGGCGCGCTTTGTTTGTGCGATTGCGATTGCGACTGTCGCAGGTGAGGTGCTCAATCTTGCGGAAGGGATCTGCGAGGGGACGATCACATTCGAGCCCCGTGGCAACAGCGGCTTCGGCTACGATCCACTCTTCATACCGGACGGCTACAACGAGACGTTCGCCGAATTATCTGACGACGTTAAGAACCAAATCAGCCACCGCGCCCGCGCGTTACTGAAGGTGCGCGATTTTTTAAATCGATGAGTCGCGGCGACCTCTCCTTGACCAGTTCACAAACGACTCTTAGAATGACTCGTTTTTCGGGGCGTAGCACAGCCTGGTAGTGCGCTCGGTTTGGGACCGAGAGGTCGGAGGTTCGAATCCTCTCGCCCCGACCAATAGCATCAATAGTTTACGGCTGCCATCATTGGCGGCCGTATCTCATTTGTGGCCAATTTGTGGACAAAATTAATTGGTCGCACGTCGCGTTGAAGTTGAACGGCACGAATGTAGCGCATGGTTGTTTTCAAATCCTTGTGCCCCATCAGCGACATTATCGTTAGTGCCTCATAGCGATCGAGCGCCAAACGCGTGCAGAAGGTGGCTCGTAGATCGTGCCACCAAAGGTTTTTAATCCCCGCAATGCGGCAAGCTGTGTGAAAGGAACGTTTGATGTCATAGAACGGCCTATCCGTGTCTGGATTTGTGAAGACATAATCCTCAGCATCTTTTCCATGACAAGCCTTCTTCAGAATCTCGCGCACTTCCTGATTCAAAACGTCCAGCGGAATTTCGCGATTCTTCCTTCCCTTCGTGCGAGTCGCAATAACAACGTTGCGAGAAAAATCAACCTGGCCTCGTCTCAAGTTAAGCTGCTCACGTTTCCGTAAGCCTAGACCTAACGCAACAATAACCAGCGGTCGCAAGTGAGCGCGTTTGCCTTCCATTACGTTCAAGAGCAAAGGTTCTTCCTCGGGTAAAAGGTAGCGATAACGCTCATTGTCCAATTTGAACTTTCGGACTCGACTGCATGGGTTCGTCTCTGCATTCTTGAAGTCAATCGCGAGATTGAAAACACGGCTTAGCATTTCAAACTCTCGATTCACAGAAGCCTCGGCACGAGCTCTTCCATACTTGGTCGGCGTCTTAATTCGCTCATGCTTGAACTTCTCAACTAAGAGCGGCGTGATCTCGCATAACGATTTGCCTTTGAAATAATCCTTTAGCACTTCGCTGTAGCACTGATCGCCCTTCCACGAACGCTTGTTTGCGATGGCCCACGGCATATAAATCTCGTCGACAAACTTCGCGAGCTTCATAGTGCCGGAATTAACCAGACCAAAACGGCCTTCAAAGATCTCCTGCTTGATCTTACTCTCCGCTTGTTCTGCTTGCTTCTTCGTCCGCGCCTCGGAAATTACGCCTCGGTAACGGACGCCACGCACTCGAAAGTAGTAATGCCAGTGCGTGCCTTTCTTTCCTCGTTTGTAAACAGACATTGTGTTCTCCTTGAGCGTTGCAGCCACCAAGAGAACGTGAGGAACGTGAGGCATGGTAGCAGCATCGATCCCTCAAGTCATTAATTTTTTCGGCGCGTCCACTCCAAGATTTCCTCGAGATCAAAACGCAGAATGTTTGAGCCGGGCGGCTTGCGATAGGGGATGCGATCCTGCGAAACCATTTCGTAGATCGTTCGTGGTTTGACATTCAATAGCTGAGCAACATCAGTCACTTTCAAAAGCTGTGACCGCTTAGCTGCCGTAGTTGAATCTGTGTGTGTACTCATTAGTAAAACCTCATGCTCAAAGTAGTTCTAAAGTAGTAAGGCTGCGCCGAGCTCCGCTGGCTCGCTTTCAACGGCGAGCTCTGCGGCCTTAGCTTCTGTTGGATCGATCTGTGTCGTGCTATGGTCCATGCCGTGCTCCGTTCTTGCTTGGTTCTGTGGCGCGAGGGGATCGCTAGTCACTGGATCATGATCCTGCTGCACGTCGCGCAACTTTTCTTTCATGGCTTTAAGGGCCATTTCTTTATCAGTGCCGCGATTGAGTGTGTCGCGCAGAGTCGGAGCGGAGTCGGTATAGATCAGAGCTTCTTCGCGCGCTCTGGAAACAGCAACATAAGCCATTCTGTCGTTGAGTAATTGCAGCGATTCCCGCGTGTCGGCGTTTACCAGCACACGGTCTACTGTTAGCCCCTGCGATGAATGGCTGGTGACGGCGTAGCCGTAATCAAGGTGACTGAACTGCTGCGGATCAAAGGAAACCTCACGGCCACTGTCCAACGTTACTCGCATTTGATCCGGTTCGAGCTTGGTGATCGAGCCGAGTTCGCCATTGACTATTCGTTTATCTGTGAATGGTGCGCGAAACTGGATGCGATCACCTGCGGCAAAGTCTCGCTCCGCTTCCTTGTAGACGCTCACACCGGAAAGACGCGTCGGGTCATAAGTGAGTATGCGGCCATTATCAAAGCGAACCGTGATCTCGTTCGTCTCGTGAGCGGTGCCTGTGACCTTTGCATAGTCGCCAACATTCACTTTGTAAACCTTGCTGGCATGGTTGTAACGGATAACGTCCTCGCCGGGTCTGTAGGAGTTGGCGAAGGTGCGCTCGGTGCCGGTCATATTCTGCCGATTGACATAGACCTTGATCTGTTGCTCGTCACGGCTTACGTTTCCCTGGCGCTGAAGCTGGCGGTGTATAAGCGAGTTGAGTTGGACGCGTTCGCGATTGGCTGGCGAAATAACGAGCGTGTTAGTGGGACTCTCACAATAGTCCTGGGCCATCGCTTTGAGGCGTTCGCGCTCGTCCGGGATTTCGATCACCTTGCCTCGGCTGTCCAGTTCGGTGAGTGCTTCTCGTATCTGCCGGAATGATAGCCTCTCAACCGTCTGTTTCAGTTCGGGATCACGTTGCCTGACAATCTCATTCAGTTGCGGCGTGGTCATGCCGTGCTGTTGCAGTTGTTCAAAGGGACTGCCCGCTTCAACGGCCTGATGCTGGCGCACGTCGCCCACTAACAGCACCTTGTCTTCAGGTTCGAGGCGCGCAAAGAATTTGTTTAGCTGTTTGGTGCTTGCGAGCGAACTTTCATCGACGACGAAAAGACGTTTATCGCTGGTGGGCTGTTGCCGCCGGCGTAAGAACTTCTGGAGGGTTTCGGTCTCAATAACGCTCTCGGCAAGCTGTTGTGCGGCGCGTGTGGTGGGCGCGAAACCACGCACCTGATAGCCTTCTGTTTGGGCTGCTTCGCGCAGCACGGAGAGCGCCGTTGTCTTGCCAGTGCCCGCGCCGCCTTGCAGTCCGACGATCCGATCATCGCTTGAGAGGATTGTTTCAACGGCTGATTCCTGATTCGCATTCAACCTTAGCTGATTACTTTGGGCGGCGTTAGCAACAACATCCTTGACGCGCGCAGCGCGCACAATCGCGGGACTCATGCCCTTCCCGTCGATCAGGGTCTGAATGTTTTCCTTTTCCATCCTCACCATGCGTTCGGTAGTCGCTTCGGGTGGCCGTTGCTCTCGTGCAATGTCGATGAACTCGCCTCGTTCCTCTCTTAGTCGCAAGTCGTTGGTGACAGCTTCAACGGTTGTTCGTCCGAGATTACGTCGTAGTGCATCGGTAATTATTTGCCGCATATCGGCCACGGCTTCTCTTTCAACCGCATTGTCACGAGCAAAGGTCACAGCTTCCTGAGCACGTGTGGCGATCTCGTCCTGGGTCAAACGAATAGGCTGGCGCTGCCGTGCTTCTGCTACCAGACTTCGCGCTTGGTCGTTGTGCTTCGCATCCATCGCCAAGGCGCGTTCTCTCATCTCAGCGCGGTCATAGCGTTTGCTTTTGCGGTCATTGTGGGCGGCGGCCTGCTTCAAGCGTGCGTTATCTGAGACCGTGTTTCCCTCGCGCTCCAGCCGTTCCTTGATCTGCTCTGCTTCCTTAACCACTTCTTCACGGCGTGGGCTACTCTCCTGTAGATACTCCTGACTGAAGCCTTTGATCTCGGGCGCGCCGGTGCGTGGATCAACTTCGATCTCGTAACCGAGCTTCTGTAGCTTCTCGGCTAAGTTGGCGCGGTAGAGCGCAGTCGCGTAACGCTGACTGCGGTACAACTCAAGCGGCTGTACGGAACGGACTTTACCGTCCTCGGTTTGGGTCATGTTGAAAACGACAACATGCGTGTGAAGCTGCGGCGCCGCATAGCCATTGATCCGATCAGGGCGTGAGGATGTGTGCTCAAACTGAGCCGCTACCATCTCGCCGGTGGTGATAGCCGGTTTGTCGCCGCCGCCACGTGCTTGCAGATATTCCTCAAAGCCTTTCAACGCTTCATCGACGCTTTCGCGGTGGGCGTCTCTGACGCGCTTGTCGTCTCCGACGAGCGCGGCTAACGAAACGGATTTAGGTGCGCTGATAGTTGCGTCCCACCCGGCGCGATGCTCACTCGTGACCGCTTTCTCTCCAAACTCGTTAACCGTTTCGCGGGCTTTTACTGACTGAACAAGCTGTTCGCCAGTGCGCGGATCTTGACCCGCCACTAAACGCTCGTACTGCTCGCTCGTCACTTCACCTTTAAGCTCCCACTTGTCGGCTAGACGGCCACTCCAGCGGCCCTTAACTTCTCCGGCTTCTGTGTAGTAGTTCTCTTTGACGTTGGTGAATTCCTGCTGGTAATAGTCCAGCGCCTGCCCTGCCGAAATCGCTCTGCTCATGGTCATCATGGCCGCACCCTCAGAACCTTCTTTCGAGCTCGCCGGTGTCATCGGTCACAATTTCGATCTCAGTAGTGCGATCTTGTTCGTGACCGTTCCCAGTGGCAGGCGTCGGCGACGCTGGTAATTCTTTCGGCAGTTCGGGTTGATTCACTTGCCGCGACTGGCGCGGAACAAAGGCGCGGGCACGCTGTGTTCGCTCCTGCGGCTCAATGCGAAATGAGACGATGGCGTCGCCATATTTCCAGTAGCCATGCAGATTTGGTAAGGCCATGATTTGCTCTTTGTTGACCGCCAGACTGCGCTCAAGATCGGGTGCGTAATTGAGTGAGTCGCGGCCATAGCTTTGCACCGATGCGGTGGTCGAAACGCGAGGTCGTTCTAGTTCCTGTTCACCGATCATTTCCGATACCCAACGGGCGGAGGTTGGTTCATTGCAGCGAAAGAGAATCTTGGTATGTGAGGCTGATAGCATCGTGGCAGCGCCGCGATCGTAGTGCTCCTCGAACTGCGCTTTGTTCTGCGTGCCGAGCACCATTTTGACCTTGTACTTGCGCGCTTCAACCAGGGCAGTTCCGAGCGCGGGTAGGTGCTTGAGGGCATGCGCTTCGTCGATGATCACCCAACAGGAGCGACGCTGTGACGCTTTCTCGTTAGCCCCGAGAAGCTTCCCTAACATGATGTTGAACCACGCGGCATGAAGTCGTCGCATTGCTTCTCTGGTGCTCTGTGTCGAGGTAATAAAGATCCGGCGATTCCGACGCTGCGCCCACTCGCGGAAAGTAAAAACTCCACCCTGAGACTCCTCAATTGTGGGTAAGAGTTTCAGCGATGCGCCTACTTCCGAGAGCGTCGCCAGCACACCGGCGCGTTGTGCTTTGGCAGCTTTATCGATCAAGTGTGCGTGCTCTGTTCCGGCCACGCAGAAGTCGATCAGAGATTCGTCTGTGAGCATTTCCACAAGCCGATCCGGTGATGGGCTGAAGGCCAGCATGCGGGCAAAAATGCTGCGTGCTGCCTTCACGAAAAACTGAGCCGTTGGGTTGGCGTGAGGATGATCGGGAAAGAAACTTTCGGCGACGAAATGACGCTCCGGGGCGCTGATCTCGTCCCTAACATTATCGATCTCTTGTACCGGACTCCAGTAGCACGAACGGGCGTCAAGCGGGTTCAGAATGATGTCCGTTTGGGGATTGAAATGCTGCTCAACAAACTCCCCTGCCGGGTCATAAACCACCACCGCCTCGAATCGTTCGCGGTCTGAGATCGTATCCAAGAGCTGGTGCATGATCTGACTCTTGCCGGTTCCGGGATCGCCGAGTAGCAGCAAGCCTTCGTTCTCTTCCTCGCGTGGGACGGTTAGCTTGTAAGACCGCAAATTGAAACCGAAATAGTCTTGCCCTCGGGCGATCAGGTTCTTTACTTGTGGGTAAACGGTGAGTGCATATCCGGTGTGTTTGCGGTGCTCTTTTCGATACTCTCCGGGCGTGAGTTTGCGCGTTCCCCGGACCTGCTCACCCTTGACGTAACGGTGCTGGAAGAGTTGATAGAGAGCCGTTAAGACGATTACGCCAAGCACGAGAATAACGGCTGCGCCAAGCCATGCTGGACGCCAAAGATCGATGATGCTTTGGTCTTCATAGATAGCATTGCGAAACCACGCATAAGCGTTCTTGTCGGGAATAACTTGGTGCGTCCAGAAGAATTTCTTGATATTAGGGTCGGCTGTCTTAAGTCGGAAAACCGGGAGTTTGTTATTGACCTTAACGAGCCCTTCCTCATCGAGATCAGGCTTAACATGCTCGTCCCTTACAGCAATTTCCACATCCCGTTTTGACTTCGGATCAGTAACCACAACTACCATGTAGGTGTATCGAGATTGTGAGCGCGGTAGATAACTTTTGACAGTGCCTCGTAGATACTGGCGGAAGTAGATTCGCTGCAAGGGAGTGAGACTTGGCTTGACCCAAAAGTAGTGAATGCCATAGGCAGAAGCGAGCGCCACCAGCACCATGATTAGCAGAAAGAATCTGACCTGGCGCAGCGTGTTTCGAAAGCGAGTCTGCCCCTCTTCCGTAAAAATATTATTCTTCTTCAAGACGTGGTTCTCCTTGCCTCTCCGAAAGAGGTTTTGTTAGTTCAGGATTTTATGACGTGACGGGTAGAACAGAGGGGGAGACCGAAGCTACCGAGTGGGCTTTAGCTCGAAGTTGGTTTCGAAACTCCGAGTCGCCGCGATCAGTAGATGCGAAAGTAATCGTCGATACGTCTTGATCGAGCGGGATAGACTTGTGCGACTCTGCTCAATTTCTTGGCCGCTTCAAACAACGTCACGATTGGCTCAGGTGCGAGCCTTATCATTTACTGCGGGTGTGGTAGTGCACGCGTCGTGCCACTACATCACTTTCCATCTATTGCTGTTTGGGCCATGCGCAACGGCGCTTGTGAGAGCGTGTTTTGTTCGCGTTTACTAAGAATTTGCGGTTTTGCTGGCCGCGATTGCTAACAGCAGACTGGAATCCTGCTACTTAAGGACGATCACGAAAGTTGTAAAATACAACCCCCTGCATGTACACAAAATACAACAGCAATGCCTACTTCCGCCGCGACAGTAGCTCGGCCACGATCTCTTCAGCTTTCTGATCGGCCTGCGCTGTGTATCTGGTCCACGCTGACGCCTCGCCTTCGTTGCGACTAAACAAGATCCTCAGTCCATTACCGATGAGAAACCGCAAAACCGCGAGTTCTGTATAGATTAAGCGCCCGGTCTTGCCAAAGAGTGGGCCTTCACGAGCCCCCGTAAGGGCAAGCTGTCGGCACCAGTTGTTCGGCTCATCGCCTGCGGCAACGGCGGCTTTCTCAATCTCTCCGTATTCTTCATCTGTGAGTCTGAAACTAACTGATCTGATTCGCTTTGCTTCATTCATTTCTTTTCTCCCTCTCTGTGCACATTGTGCACACGCTGCATGCGGCAACGTCGTCGCGTATACGTGTAAAGCACTGCAAGAGTTGGACCAGGCCGATGTATACGCGCCACGTATACGCCACAGCCACGCGAGCGGGGGTGTCGTGTCTCATTTCATTCAGGTGCGCAGCACCTTGTTTTTGTTTTCGTATTCGTGATCCTTCGATTCGTTTGCGGTTTGTTTCGGGTGGGTATCTGAGCCGGCTCGTATATGAGCCGTTTGGTGCGTATGCGAACCCGGGTGGTTCGGATACGACCCGCGATTGGTCGTGCGACGACCAGGCAATCGTATACGACCGGACGGTTAGCGCGGGTCAGTGTCGATTCCGCATC
The DNA here is from genome assembly GCA_963789185.1 of uncultured Acidobacteriota bacterium. Taxonomy (GTDB): domain Bacteria; phylum Acidobacteriota; class Blastocatellia; order Pyrinomonadales; family Pyrinomonadaceae; genus PSRF01. The sequence continues at coordinate 551,442 of CAWBJU010000028.1, read as the reverse complement.
GAAATGTTGTGCCGACTGAGTGCTACTGCACTCGGCCGGCACGGTTCGGTCTTCGGGGGTTGCTAGTTCGTGACTGAATGGACTTCGGAGCGTCCGGCGCGGATGATTTGATCGGCGGCACGAAAGATTTTTTGAGCGCTCTTTTCCGGTATCGCTTCGGCGTTAGAAACACTGGCGCGGCTGAGCCAGTGCTGAATATAGCCGCGAGCATAATCGGCTCCCTCAAGGACCAAAGATTCGCAACAAAGAAGCGCTACGGATTCGGCTTCGACTTCACACAAACTGCGGGGCGTCGTCTCATCGTCCGCGAAATCTCCATCGTCCGTGTGAAGAATTACGTGAGCCAATTCATGGAAAAGTGTCTTGTAGGGGAGTTGAGCAAGTGGGTTGATTGCGATCTGGCGCTTGCGCGCAAAGCCTTGAACATTTCCGTCCGTGTGATCGAATGGAACGCGCTCAATACTCAGCGCCTTAATCGCCCTGTCGGCGTCCCACTCCGGGATCGTAATTGGCTCAAGTTCTTCCCCGTCAGTTTGGGCTAAAACAAACCAACGGGCCTTATAAACAAAGCTGGTAAATGTGTGTTCTTCGTCTGATTCTTCGTCGCCGCGTTTGCACGTAATCGGCATGCACAAAGTCAGCGCACGCTCGCCCCGTTTGACAAAGCGCTTCAGGTCTTTCCACTTCGGAAAAGTGTTGATCGGACCGGGCTGTAAGCCGCGCATCTGGCATTGCACAAGCGCGAGAATTTGATTTCCAACGGAATACTGATGGAACGCACTATATGCTTTCATGATTAGACCTGGCTTAGTGACAGCTTCGATAAGTAGGGCGGACCATTTCGGGATGGCGGGTGATTGGTTGGCGTGATTTTCCATTTGTCGCGTGCTCCTTTTCGGTTTTTTTGAGAGGACTTCCCCTTGTAGCGACCGGAGAACACGACTGGGCCGCCCACTCCGCACACCGCAGGGCGTAATGCAATGGAGCACTCAAAGCGGAGCGTCGAGTTGTGCGGATGGGCTGTCGTTTACGATGGAAGCGCAGAGGGAATGCTGGATTTGAGTTCTTGCGTTCCGAGTCCGCTTCACACTGTATCGATTCTAGCTTCGTCTAAATGATTTTGAAGTGGTATAAAGTTATCGCAATCTGGCTAGCGTTGGTCTACCAATGGGGTTCTCCAATTTCGCGGGAACTCGAGGCGGTCTACCATCTTTTGGAGGCCCGTGAACCAAGGTTCGTCCCGGTTCGTCCTCTTAGCCGGATTGCGGTGCTTTATGGATTGGGACGATGACGATAAGCCTTTATTGGCACGACCGGTCCAAGCGATCCATGTCCTACCGATCGCGATTGGCGACAGGCCGTTTGCTCAACCCGCGCAAATGCGTCCTGTATGGCGATGTATATTTCAAAACCAAAAGTGCCTCACGCAGAATCGATCCTTAGTTAGAGATGGCTGGTGGCCTGGATCGCTGTCGCCTGAATTAAAACGATTCCTATTTCCGCTCCCTTTATGGCCACGGTATCTTCCCTCTAGTTTGAGCACGCTAGTGCGAGACCATAGGTGGTCAAGTCGTCTTCCCTCGGATGTCACGACGTTCTATAAAGACGCGTTGCCTGAACTATTTCCGAGTATTCCTTTCGTTCGTAATCTAGGTGCGGTTTGTCTCAATTTAGGAACGCTGCATCTTGCCGACAACACCGATCGAGCCATTCTCGCCAACTTTTTCGCGGGTGGTGACGAACCTCAGGACCTCCTGGATATGATCAAGGTTTTCGGATATGACAGAAAAATTGAGGATGAGCGGATGAATTTCGTGTGCTTCGAACCATACGAACCCGTACGGTTACGTTTGATCACGCATGACGGTGTGTGGATTAACGGAAAGGTGCGGGTACATTTGTATGCATGTGGATACATAATTCTTAGGATGGAATTCTCTATTGATGCGAAGAGTCTCAAGAAGCTGTCTTGGACGGATGGTATTAAGCGGTTACAGCAACTCCTCCTTGAAACCAAACCATCGAACCGCAAATCCACCACCATTTGGCGTTCCAGACTCGGAAACAAACGACTGTCAGAATTAGTGAAACAAGTTAAGGAAAGCCTCAGGGAATCGCTGTTCAATGACTCTTCCCATTTTCGTGAGGGCCAATGGCAAACGGTCATAAGTGTGTTCCATCGGTACAACGGGCGCCGGTTCGCCGCAGATCTTCTGAGCGTCGGACGCTACGAGTCGATGGATATTGCAGATAACTACGGATCGCCCAAACTACTGCTCTCTTCACGCAAAGGATCTGGTTGCACCTTTGTTCCAGAACAAGGAAGAAAGTCTGCGCGAAGCTTCTTCCTCAAGTACGCCGCATTGGTCGAATTCGTCGTCTTGAAACAAATGATTTATGGTGACTATGCGCACTTCTTGCGTGAGCAGATTGGCGAACTTGTAGATTTTCGCCTTAGCCTTCGCAGGAAATTAACAAAGGAAGATCTACTGAAATTCTCTGTATACGATACCAACGTTCATCGTTTCATGGCCGTACTTGATCGACATATAATTGCGACCCGGCCTTTTTATCGTCGCATATATTCTCATATTTCGGTGGGCACAGGTTTCGGCGAGCGCCGCGAAAAAGTGAAGGCTTTGGTAAACGAGTGGCATGACGAAGTTGCCAAGTGGGAACCTGGTCTTTTGAAATTGTGGACCAAAGTGATCCGTCCGCTGTCGAAAGCTTTAACCGGTGGACCGAACCTCAAGAAATAGAACGATAGGGCAGATCTGAAATCCATCACTTGATGGCAAGCTATGTGTGACCTGAACTGTGGACTGCTGTTAGCTTATTAGATCACCTTCATTGATGTTCGTGTTTGATCGGTTGAGATTGGAGTTGCAAGAAGTCGAACCATAGACTCATTAGGAGCAACTGCTGAGGATAAATGGCGACAAAGACGAGCAAGAAACAGACTGATGGTAGAACTCCTCTCGACGCGTCGCTGAGAAATGAGTCTGTCGCACTATCTGAACCGGAGGACAATACTGAACAAGTGCTCCAAATTGCAGCTAATGCTCTTATCGCTGAGTATAATGCTATCCGGACAGCAAGCCTCACGCGCGATCAGATTTTTAGCACCGTCGCAAACTTTGGGGTCGTGTTGATGGTGGCAATTCTAGCGTCTCTTCCAACGGTCATTTCGCAACAACGCTATCAACTTCTTCTGCCGTTTTTCTCTTTTCTCGCATCGTCGTTGGCGCTGGCAAATTTATCTCAAAGGTGGTTGCTTGAGACCCTTGCTCGTTATGAGAACGACGATCTTAGCTCTCGGCTTCAAGCGTTATTCCACAGTGCAACTAAAGCAGAATCACTGCCGAAGGATTTGGCTGGATACTGGCAATGGCAGGCTTATCTAAAGAAGGATAGAGACAAAGGTTCTTTTTTGTATAGGATTAGTCGCAGTCTGTCTCGGACTGCTCCGGCGATACTTCCACTGCTTGCATCGATCGGGTTTATCTTTTTATTCATTTATCATAGAGGCTTAAGCGGTCTCACGCTTCCCGAGCACATTTTGTTTTACTTGGCAGTAACTTACAGCGTTTTTGCGGTGCTGGCCTATTCGGTATTCCTCAAGAATAAAAGGCGAAGCTACACTTAAGTTTCGGTCAACGAACTTTCAAGCTAAAGATCTTCAATTCAGGATGCAGCATGGGTGGAACGATCTGTTGGAAACAGTAAAGACGCCGACCTTCAACCCGTCAACAAGCTTTGGGCTCGGCTAATAGTCCTCGTGCTTGGCGAAAACTTCCATGGCCTACGGATGGTCGAGCACTTGCGGATTTAGTAACGCGTCCGCAAACTCCGTTATAAAGTCCTCTGCCTGTTTCCTGTCTTTGAACCTGAAAGCCTCAATCGCATCGTTGGTGAAAAATTCGGGAACGCCGCGTATATAGCCCTCAAAAGTGACAACCATCGCGCCTTCAGTTGTGCCGATCCCTGTTCCCGCTTCATGGATCTCAAGCATTCGTTCCATCATATCTTTGCGTTGCCCGCTGAACGTCTCAAGGTCGAGATCTATGCTTTCATCTGAAAGGTCGCCTACCATGAACGATTGAGCCCTTGAGTCGACCATTGCGACCAAGTAAATATCCTCAATTCCAATCTCTGCGTTGTCGGGCAAATCTGCTAACCAATCGATCAGTTTCTCCCTAGTGCTTGCCATATATAGCTCACAAACTGCGGGCTAACTGCCTGCGCAAAATATCGATCCTATTCTGTATGCTGCCGCGCCTCTGCCGCTCTAAAAATTCCGTTACATGTTTCGGTCTTTTCCAGCTTTCAGGAAACTTTAATTCACGAGTGTCATCAGCCAATACGTTCATCGAGACGCGGGCCAGCTCTGAGTATTTCAGCAACGTCATTAAGTCCGGCTCGCGGTTGCCGCGCTCGTATTCGGAAATCCGAGCGACGCCTTTATCAAATTCCAATAGCTTCGTCAGTTGCGATTGACTCACTTCCAGCTTGAACCGGATTGCGAGTAGCTTTTCACCAAGACGTTTAGGCTTTTTTCGCCCTCTTTGGCCCACGGCTCTCTCCTTTCTCAATCAGGTCACGCTCCTTAACCAAAGCATCACGGAATCTTGTGAGCACGTCGATCAACAAATTGATTTTCCGCAAACTGCGTCGCCGGGCTTGTTTAGTGCCTAGAAAAAATTCGAGTTGTATGCGGCGACGACAATCAGCGATCGTGAGCATGTAGTGGCCCCACTTATACTCCCCACCTTGGCTTGATTCGACCTCAGTGAAAATGTAGGACGTGTGACCCGTCGAAATCGGATTCAGGAATACTCTTTTCCGGTGAGAGAAGATGGACATAGTGACCTTTCAGTTACAACGATATGCGGTTTTCGCATATCAGTAGACGTGGCCGTATAAATGCTTCCGTGAAGAAAGCTACCTACCTGGCCCAGCGAAAGAGACTCCTCGCCCTCTTACGCGAAACGAGGACTAAAGCAGGTCTAACTCAGGCTGAACTTGCCTCACGTTTACATCGAGATCAAACCTTCGTCTCCAAATACGAAACTGGCGAGCGGCGTTTAGACATCTTGGAATTGCGAGATGTGTGCCGTGCTCTCAGCGTTGACTTCAAAGACTTTGTCCGCGCCTTGGACTCGGAATTGCGATAGCAAACCGACGCTTATTTGACCAACGCTTCGGTAACTTCTAATACTTTAATGGCTGCGCATCGTATGCGATTTTCGCATATCCGTCAAGTTCCTCATATAAGGTGGTCGGTGAAAAAGAATATCCGCCTGGATCAGCAGAAAAGGCTGCTTGTTTTATTGCGCGGGATAAGAGTTGATGCGGGGTTGACACAGAGCGAGCTTGCATCACGTCTCTCCCGAGATCAAACCTTCGTCTCAAAGTACGAAAGCGGAGAGCGGAGGTTGGACGTACTTGAACTGCGCGAGGTGTGTCAGGCAACCGGCGCGGACTTTGTCACATTTATCCGTAAACTCGATAAAGACCTGAGAAGCGACTAGTAGAAGCGGAATCACAACCGGATTACGATTTCAATTGCAGATGGCGAAACGCCGAAAGTAACGGCGAGTCGCGCTTTCGCGTCCATCAGTGATAAAGGTGTCGGAACCTGTTGAGAAACTTCGCGCACCGTTTCACTCGGTTTTGGCATCGGTATCCAGTTAAGATCGTGGGGATCGATTCCAATAGTTCTAAGTGTTGTGTACTTGACCGGATTCCTATCACCTTTCCACACGTCTGGAACGTTCACTAGGGCATACTCACTGACTTGAATTGTATATCGCCCCGGATGCTCGGATGATGGTACGACATCTTTCACCTTCCCGATTAAAAATGCTGCACGGTGGTCCTCATGTCCTCCCACCCATGCAGACTTAGCATTCCGAGTACAAACCACGAAAGCACGTCGGCGAGCGTGGCTCCGATCTAGTCGCCAAGCACTTGTACCGCCTTCACCGATAATCTCTTCCGCACTCTTAGCTGTGAAAACCACTACTGCATCATCCATCACTGGTGTTTGTCCCCCTTCGATGTGGAGGATTATACATTATGAGGAATACTAATACAAAAGTTCTAGAATGTTTTATACGAAGAGGGTCTCACTTTTTACGGCATCAGTGTCGCAATATTAATATTAAAGTCGTCTGCTCTTGTATTTTTTGTAGTAATGTCCCAATATGCGAGGAAGACATGAGAGAGACAGACGCTTTCGATAGATGGGGTCGGGCAATGGCCGGCGGCTATCAGGTTGTACCCAATCAACTGTTGCGGCTTCAAAAGGGCTTGGGACTATCGTCGCACCAAGTTGTAATACTGCTAAACCTCTCTATGCACTGGTGGAAGAAAAAGGACTTGCCTTTCATTACGTCGTACCACATAGCCAAACGGATGGGGATGAGTCGCAGAACAGTCGAACGCCAATTAAGAAAATTATGTGACAGGGGCTATGTGCAAAAGAAAACGCTGCCCGACCATGAGGATATGAATGGTGAACCTAGAGTTGGTTACGATCTCTCTGGCCTAATTCTGGCGTTGGAATCGTCCCCAGTAGAAGTCAAGAGCAGAAATTTGCAGCGGCGAATTGACGCACTACCACGCGACTAATTCGCTTTCACCAAAGACGTGGAACCATTTCTCGCTATCCTAAAACAATATGGGCCATGGGTAATGCTCTTGGCTGTGTGCTTATTCGTTTTACTCAAAGGAGAGTTAACGTTTCGTTATCCTCGAAAGAAATAGCTTGGTCTCAGGAACCGCATTTTCTCGGAACTCTGCCTATTCCATTTTGGTCGCGCGAGTAACGCGGTGGCTTTGCTATACTTTGATGCTCTCACATCTGTCCCGCACATTTCTTAGGACGCCCAGTTATGGCCGACGAAAAACCCACCACCAACTCTGTTCCTATTTGGTTAGAAGGCATTGAGGGCGAGGCCGTCCCTGAATTGATCACCAGCAACTCGAAGATAATAAGGGTTGTGGCTGGTCCAGGTTCAGGAAAAACAACAGGACTAAAGCGCCGCGTACAACGGTTGATTCAGGGAGATAACGTCTCCCCGGAAAGAATCTTTGTAGGAACGTTTACGCGCGCCATCGCAAAAGATCTAGCTGAGGCCTTGGGAGTGGCTGTAACTAGCGATGAACTGCTCGTTGAAAAGAGTGGTTCGGTAAATGTTTCCACTCTCCACTCGCACGCACTACGACTTATTCGTTCATACCCAACATCTAGACCTGGTCGTGAGCTTCGGTTTCTCTTGGATTACGAGAAGGAGGTGATGCTCTACGATATTGGCGAAACGCTTACAATCCTAAATAAACAAGCCGAGAGAGAAAGTGAACTTAAGAAAGTCTGCGCCGCTTGGGCGGAAGGTACAAATCTCGCACTGGCAGGTTTTGTTGGAGAGATGGATCGGTGGTTACGTCGCCATGGCGGAATGTTAATTGACGAAGTTGTGAATCTGGCACGAGTTGCGCTGGAAGCCGGCGATATTCCGAGTGGTGAATTCGACCACGTTATTATCGACGAGTACCAAGATCTTACAGCGGCAGAGCAACGGCTAGTAGAAGAAATTTGGTCCAACGAGGGCTCGCTCGTTGTGCTTGGAGACGATGACCAGTCTATATATTCCTTTCGCTACAATCACCCTGGAGGGATCACTGAGTTCGTTGAACGGTGGGACGATGAGATCTTGGCCGATCTTGGCATTCCAGAGAATCGCCGATGTGGAAAAATTATTGTCGACTTAGGGAATGCCATGATGGCGGAGGCGGGAAGTAAAAAAACACCAATGATCTCAAAAAGGGGCGAGGATGGAGACGTCGCGCTGGTTTATTGGCCTTCGCTAGGTAACGAGATCTCTGGTTTGGCCCAATATATTCGAGCGCGTAAGGACACTCGGTTCTTGGTGCTCGTGCCGAGGCGTTTTATAGGCTATAGGCTCAAGAAAGCGATCGGTTCTGATGCCCTTACTTCCTTTCACGAAGAAGTTTTAGAACTTCCTCTGGTTCAGCAACGATTTACTTTAGCGGGTATAAAGGCAAACCCAAATGACCGCGTCGGATTACGGACCTTGTTAGGTTTCCACGCTAATGGAATCCAACATGGCTCCAAGCGAAATGCAAAGGCCTATGCAAGCATTCAGCAGTCAACTCTCGAAGGCGTGGAGTTTCTCGACGCGATAGATTCAGGAACGCTAAAAGTGTCTGGTGAGGGGAGTAACAATATTCGAGTGCAGGCAAGACAAGCACTTGAATTCCTGAACACTACTTTTGAAAGCGATGAAGAGACGATCGACGCTTTGTTTGATCCAGACTTGTCGAAAGCAATAGGCGATAACGAAAAACGTGAAAAGGCACGAGTTGATTTGGAACACCTTCGGGATTCAACGAAACAACTGTATGAAAAATCGCAAGAGAAAGCACTGGAGAAGATTTTGGATCAGGTCCGATATAAAATCTCTATGCGTATTCCGCTCATTGAGCCCCCCGCCGTCCGCGTTCACATTATGACGCACTTCGGGGGCCAAAGGTTTGGAGGCGGATGCGGTTGTTGTCTCGAGTGTCGCCGATCAAATTATTCCAGGGTTTTCAGACCGAAAGGAGCAAGCTCGGGAGGAACAAAGACGGTTGTTGTATGTTTCAGTTACACGGGCCAAAAAAGAACTAGTAATTTCCTGGCCACAGAGTATGAAATACAAGGACGCTACCGACAACCAAGTTCGTGTCGATGGCGGAGTGCTAACACAAAGAAAGGAGAAAAGAGTCAAGTTAGGTCGAAGTAAGCTTTTACCCGATATTCCTCAGAAACCTCAAACGGGAGCCAGTTGGCTGAAACGATTTCAACAAACTGAATGACCCTATGGGAAACTGACGTCGGATCGTTTGGATTCGGACTGCGTATTGGAATTTTCACCGATAGACACTCAATAAGTTGCTCACCTCACGATTCTGATGGCAAAGAAGAACGATGGGATTACAGACTGTGTATTTTTGATTTTGGTGGCTATTGGTGCCCACGCAAATCACAAATGCCGTATTACTCGCTCCATAGCGAAAGGTGTTTGTTGGTTCGAGTCTTGCAGTTACTTTCTATGAAACGATTGATCGTTAATCATGTTTGGTGGATTACCATATTGCTCGGCATAGGAATGCTGGCGGCTCACACCTTTTCGTTCGACAGAGTAAAAGTGGATAACACTTCAATCGTTCTTCTACTGGTAATTCTTCTCAGTCCATTCATATCAGCGATCACGAGAATCAAATACGGCGACTTTGAGGCGGAGATTGACCCTAAGGAAGTTCAAAAGATTAAGAATGAGATCTCTGCGCAGGCAATCAATGGTCATGAACCAGCACAAAACTCCGAGATTGAACAAACTATCAATGACATTCGCGCGTTGGTCGAATCCGATCTAATTCTGGCTCTCGCCAAACTCCGGATTGAACTAGAGAAGTCGCTTAATAGATTATTTCGAATGACTCACAAGGAAGAGAAATCAAAGAGGGCAGTATCGCCGATGCAGCTTATTCACAGGTTGGCAAGTGAGGAAATCTTACCTAAGGATATTGCAAGCACAACTCGCGAAGTCATGTCCATTTGTAATAGAGCGATTCATGGCGAAGATATTCGGAAAGAGGACGGTGTGTCCGTTGTCGAGTCTGGAACTTCTTTATTACTGACGCTCCAGTTCTATGCAAGTGATTTTGTCCTTCAACCTATAGAAACAGCTCCAATTGACAAGAACACGCTAGATGAATATTGGGATGCGCAGTACCGTGTCACCTCAATTGTTCCTCTAGCGGACACTCCATATAAGAACGTTCGCTTTTTAGATCAAGAAGGGCTTGATGGATTTCTAGAGGGCTATAATGAATATGGAGAATTCATTGTTGATCTTAAGAAAGTTGAACCAAAATAATCGGTATAGGCATTCTCTTAGCCGCCTAAAAGCAAACATTTGTTTTCGAAAAGGGGATCACGATGGCAGACACACGATGCCAGGTTGAATGCGAAGATTGGGTACGACGAGAATGGATGCCCACAGTTTTCGGCCAGTCCTTCTACCGAGAGCGAATGCCCCTTAGTTCCGGTGGAGTCTTTGATTTTGATGCCGTGAGCGCCGACAAAACGATTATCGCAAGTATATCCACCAGCGGGGCGCGTACCGCATCCGGCAAACACGCAGTGGGAAAGTTGATGAAGCTGAGATCCGACATGCTTTTCCTTCTCTTGAGTAATGCTTCCAGGAAACTCATTATTTTGTGCGAGCCAGATATGCACGCACTCTGTCAGCGAGAACTAGATGGCGGAAGGGTGCCAAAGGAAATTGAGTTCTTTCATGCGCCCTTGCCGGATGAACTCGCGCTCAGGCTTGCCGCAGCAAGAAAGATCGGAAGTGACGAAGTGTCGCCGGTTAAAACGATTGCGTAAACAGCCCATGACGTAACTCGTGGATATGGTTTCCGAAACTTCTTACGATCGTTTTGCGTTGTCTTTTGATCTTAGTCCGCTTTGTCCTCTCGACAAATTCGGCTTGCTCGCTACACAAGTCTATAATCTTGGCAATCGTCATAATTGGTTTTACTACTTTCGCGCAAGCTCCCAGGGGGTTGACTCGCGGGTCTACGGCATAGAACTTCACTACCATGCGTTACATGCGTGGCTTCCAAAGCGTCGTCATAGAACAGAGACGGAGTATCACCTCGCATCCCTGTTTTTCAACATGGATTCGGTCGTCGAGTGCTTCGTTTACATGATGAATGCTCTCGGCTATGCCGCCGATGCACCCTCTTTCAAAGATATAACAGACGAAAAAACAATGAGGGCCATCGCCCCTCGAAATGTGATCGGGGAACAATCGCCTCTTGTAGGTTATGGGAAATTCTTTCCAAACGTGCAGAAACTCTGGCTAGATAATCGACCGCTGATCGAGCTCGTCATGGAGCACCATGATGTTTCTAAACATCGTTTCGCTTACGGCTTGAATGGCAAACATAGAAATGATCCTCCGCCGGGCTTTTTTGAATCCCTCAACATTGATTCGCGATTCAAGTACGAGTTTTCGCCGATGGAGGAGATTCTGTTGGACACAGAACCAAAGAAGCACTTTGACCGACGAACCGCGAGTAGAGCATACGAGGACGCTAAGAAACTTGAGCCAGTAGTAGAGGAGTTCGTTCGATTCATTAATGCAGGCTGCAAACTAGTGCTGGAGGACGCGACTAATCACATTTATCTGCCCTACTACCACTTCTTAGACCGCGCCGCCGTTGTCTGCGAGTCAGACATAGACCTTTATCTCGACGAGGAATGCACGATCAAGCGTACGGACATCAAAGGTTTGATGGTTGGAACTGAATACATCGGACATTCGGTTATCCGAGGCGGAATAATGCCAATCACGAGGTTCGGCTACTACCAAAAAGGCGCCCGAATCAAGGAACAATCTAATCAGCACAACATGAAAAGCGTTTGGAACGAAAGCTGGTACGTGGATCCAATCGACGGACAAAAGAGGCGTGCATGGCAGAGCGCGGCTGAGTTTGTTGGTGAGCAAGAGACACTCTGAGTAAAAGGCAGCAAGCTCTCAGTAGGGCCTGCCGTCGCTCGACGATCTTGAAACGAATTAGGACGATCTAGGGAGAAAACTATTTGCTGCCGCGATTTTCACCGCTCATCGTTTACTCCGATCACAGTGCCGCAATCTGCACGCACCGCTTCGGGTGTCTGAGCGATGATTGTGCCGCGTTCAACCGGAAGGTCACGCCGCTCCGCCAAAATACCGATGTTGAAATTGGCATCATGCAAGGCGATTGTATCCAAGCTACGACCGTGGTGACCGTTGTTAGAAGGATCCCATTTTACGATTCGCTGCAACTCCTTTACAGTCTCCTTGACTTCAGCCTTGGGCAACTATAACGCTGAATCAATTAATGATTTTCGAACAGCGGTATGAAAAGATTACTTGTAATCAAAGATCTCGACACACGCCACTATGCGATACTTAAGTCAATTGGTGACTTTTTTTACGACGCCGCTTCAGTTTGCCTAAATAGATACCACGAGTCACCAACCGCTATGTCGATTGAAAACGAGAACTCCACCTCTGAGGCAGAGATAACGTGGGGAAAAGTAGACCAACGAATGCTCGATGCCTTCGCAGACGAAAATGAGGCTACTGAGATGGGAGCTTGCGCATGCAGTATTGCGGCTGTTGAATTAGAATTAGGCCTCTTCGTATTGCGTAGGGCGAACAAACCATTCGGATGCGATTATTACATTGGTCCACCCGGCACAACTGCCGATGATTTAGAAGATCTCTACAGGCTTGAAGTAAGTGGAATGAATGCTGGCACTTCTAAAGATTTAACCAAAAGGTTGAAAACCAAGATCCGGCAAACCATCAAGGGGAAATCGAACTTGCCGGCAATTGCTTGTGTTGTTGGCTTTCGGCCCGCAAAAATCCTTATCCAATTTGTAAGACTATGACGTGGAGCCGTCATCATTCGGCCTCGGAAATCCTCGCCGCTTCAGCTGAGACAGCGAAGAAATCTGGTGACCATCAGAGAGCAATTGAACTGTACCAGTCGGCTGCGGAAGCCGAAGAGCAGGCCTTAAACGCAACGAGTCCTGACAAACCAAGAACACTTGGTGTCACGGCGGTAAGTGCGGCATCACTTTATCTCGAGGCAAACCTTTTCGAGAAATCAAAGCGCCTTGCTGAGCAGTGGCGCAGAAATAAGAACCTGCCGGACTTCGCGGTAGAGACGCTGGACCAGATCATAGAAATTGCTGGTCCTCAGATACCAAAGAATCAGCCACAAAAGCGAGCCGCAACAACAGCGAGATCTTCTTTCAAAGCTTCTCTAGAAACTCCAGTGGAAGATCGACAAAATGATCTTTCATGGGAAGAACTTTTCAAAAATTTCTATGAAAGGTTGTATTCTCTTGCCGCTCGCTTAACACACGGACGCACAGAACTCGCTGAGGATCTGGTCCAAGATACTTTCGTTCGTGTGCTTCGATCTTCGTATCAGCCGACTGAATTAAAGGCTCCGCTCGGATATCTTTTTGGCATCATGCGAAACATATTGATAGATCAGGCAAGGAAAGCTAAGGGTTTTCAATTCGAGTCTCTGGACGATCCTAACGTCGAATTACAAGAACGACTCCCCCGCCTCGAACCTAGAATTCAGCGTGAACTGGAAAACGAGGAGGCCGTCCTTGCGATAAGGTTAAAGAGTGCCGAGTTGTCGAGCCGTGAAAAACTCCTCCTAATGCTGATGGCAGACGGCAACAATTCCAAAGACATTTCGGCCGTTTTGAACGAAGATATTCGAATCATTCGCAAGGACCTCAACGCGCTTAAAGCTAAAATACGATACCGATTCAAACACTCGAAAAATAGTTAAGGCGTGATCTAGCACGGTCCAGTAAACGATTCCTTAGAGTTCCTTAGACTACCTTACAGTGCTATCGATGCCCAGTTCCCTTTGAATTTTCCTGCAAATCGGTTCCCTTTCACGGCGGCGACACGGGCTCGATTCCTGTACGGAACGCTAAATGTCACGAAATCCTTTGACTCTGAATTTTCCTTAGAAGCCAGGTCCATTTGGACAACTCATTATAACGCTGCTGTCTCTCCAGACTTTTGATCTGCGACTTAATGTTTTTGATAGTGCGGTCATACCACTGCTTCACTTTCTTGTCAGACATTTCCTCATGCTCAAACAAAAACGAAGGATAGTCAAAGTGGCGAATGCCATCGTCGTCGGCCTTAATATGAAAATAGTCACCATATTGTGAGTAAACAGATTGAGAAACGGCAATGCGAGGGTACCGCGCAACGGTTGACTCGAGTTCATAGGCCTTAACCAAAGCCTCTCCAACGATTACTCCTTCCTTATGGTATACAGAGCCAATTGCAGCACCTCCGCGAAGCAACAATCCAAGATCAAGGGCGTCACGAACGAGCTTGGCAATGAATGCCTCTGAGCATTTTAGGGCAAGATGATAAGGCTCGCTGGCAAATAGCGGATCGCCCACGGGCGGGAAACTGATAACGATATGGTCCGAAAAGGTACTGACTGTTGGAGTGATAGTAGAAGTCACCAAACCAGGCTCGTCGTGTTCTATTTCTAAAGCGTAGTTCCCGGTCAAATTTTTCATGTTCACGAGCAAATGGGTCAGCTTCCTTAAAAGCCCAGGGTCTCGGATTGCCTCCTTAGAGCCCAGCAAATCCACAAACAATAAGAGCTGTTCTGTTTGTTCAGGCACCATGAAAGATGCAACCTTTTCTTCGGGTGATATTCACTTGTTCACCTTGAGAGCAATATTGAACTGCACGTGAGCTATTGCGCGACAGTTACGATTGAGAGCCAGACTCTCAGTAGCTGATAACGCGCCGCTCCACTATTAGAAATTTACCCGTTGGTAATTGGGAACCATTCCAAGCTTCAGAAAGAACGCATCAACATAATTCTTGCAAGAGGTTACGGCCCACTGAGTACATCCATGACCCAAACATTGATCTGGGAAAAAGGGATTGCCGGAACCGTTCATCAAGGCATTGAGCGGGAATTTCCCTCTCAAGCTGTTCTCAAGTTTATGAGTATCCGAACCAGCTATGGTCTGAGGCTTATAGTGAACAAGCGCATTACGAAGTTTGATTACCAAACCTGCATCTTGGTAAAGAATCTCCCCTTTAGGGAAAGACGTGTTCCTAGCGAAGGTCAGCGCAATCTGATATTTATCTAAGACAGAAAACGCTGATCTATTTCGGTCTTCGGTCAACTCCCACATTGTAGCCATTAGAGCTTGAGTATCTGAATCTAGAGGAGTGATATAACTCTGATGACCATCAGCGGCATCTTGAAAGAGTTCATTGATTGCGGCTTCCATGAATGCTACAGAAGAAAATATCGCGCTCGTTACATATGTTCGGTGCTCAATATTGAATTCAGGCCCACCGGTATGTGCAGCCTCAATGTTTCCGGTTAGCCGCACAAAGTGATTGGCCGCCCACAAATGATAAGTGGAGTAGTACACTCGCATTTTGAGTGTTGGCGTACCAACCTGTACCATGAAACCATCCTACTCAAGAGCTTCAAATTCCGCTACAAAGACTGCGGTTGAAAACTCTCTCTACGACGTAGTTCACTCCAAAACTTGTGGCCAATTTGTGGACAGAATTCTCAGCACAGCACGGTGAGGCGCTGTAACTCTCAGAAAGCAGAACTTCGGAGAATGAATCAATACGCAAAATGACGATGTCGAAAAGAACCTACGCGTTTCGAATCACCTGTTCGCTTGCGGGAGGTGTTATTGAGACAACAGAACCAACGGCCTTATTGACACTCCCGGGCCTGCCAACGATTGAGCTATATCTAACTGCCAGAAATGACGAGAATAAGCAATCGGACATCACTGTATGGTGTGGCGGATTCAACTCAGAGACAGAGGCTCACACCGCGGGCTCGCGTGTGAAGACCGCCTTAATCCTTACAGGTATACTTCTTGGCGTGGGGATTGACGCTGGCAATGATCAAATTACCAGCGCTGCGTTTACAACTAAAGACGGAAAACCTGACGAGCGACTACTACCAAAAGTGCATGGTCTCCAAGTCGTACCTGATATCGACGGACTGCTCTTTGGTTCGCTTCAATTCGGTCGGCCGTATACTCCAATGTCGCCTGATACCTTTCAGAAGAAAGTAGCGGAATGCTACGCACTTGATAAGCCACTAAGCGAGAAACAAGTGCTGGCGGCTCAGCTCTACAACCATTCACATTTTCACGCGACTGATGCGGTCCGATTCGTGACTTTAATTTCCTCTGTGGAATCGCTCGCAGAGCGTAGGAAGAGACACTCTCAAGTTTTGGATTTGATTGAACAGATGGTTCAGATAGCAAGGAAAACATTGGGACCAGGGGAGGCCAACACCGCGTCGCTTATTGGCGGCATACGAAATCTAAAATATGAATCGATCGGCACAGCTTGCCGTGCGTTGGTGAAAGAGTACTGCGGCGCCGCTAAAGCAAAGGCATTCGCTCGTCAGTACGAAATCCGAAGCAGGTTACTGCACAACGGAACGCCTCCAGCCGAAATCGATCTAAATTTGGAAGTGATCGCGCTAGACAATCTCGTGAGACTATTGCTAGTGCGAAATTTTTCGCGAGGTCCAAGGGAGGCGGCTGTCTAACCGTATTGCCGCCGACCAATCATCTTAAGTCTATCCCGTTAACGTGATGTCAGGTATAGATCGCCGTCGAGTTCAGCTTCCTAGCGTTGCCGACTTAGGGCACGTGTGGGGAAAACTGTGTCGGTCTTGGATGGAAATAGACGCTTATAGATCTAAACTCGTGCAATCATGACGGGCTGCGATCCGCGATAAATGTTAAGGAAGGTCATTGGGATTATAAGTTACGTTTGATTAAAGTTCATCAATGTCGGTTTCACCAGATCAGCTCGATTCATTGCGGAAGTTGGCTACGCGCTTCAGAGGCTCGATAGAGGCTTGCAGAGCGAGACTCCCAATATGGTTACAGGATTTTCCAAATGGGGCCTGTCTCGATGCGTCGCTATTGCTCGGCCAGTATCTCAAACGAACCGGTGTTGGCAATCCCACGTACGTACGCGGCACAAAGGATCGCTGGACGCACGCGTGGTTGGAAATGGATGGTGTAATCATTGACATCACCGCTGATCAACTCGGCGATTCCTCACCAGCTGTCATGGTTACCACTGACGTAACCTGGCACAGTCAATTCGAAGTAGAATCACGAAGATCAGAGGGACTTGATCAATACGATGATTTTAACTCTGCGGATTTAATGAGTGCTTACGACGAGATAGCGAAACATTTAGAAGGAACTTAGTGGGGGCACCTCCCAGGCTGTTTCCGACAGCTTGACTTGTCCAAGCCAAATGCTTGCTAATGATCATTCGTCATGCATTACGATTTAGGTGGATTTTCGTCCTGAGCGAATGATCTTCGTCGAGCCTCCTCTAGCCTGCGCCGAAACCTCGGATCGGCGAGAATCTTCGCAAAGGTGGACCTGGAATGGCTTATTCCATCCACTTGAAACTGATTGGAAAGTCGTGAATTGACGGAAAAGCTGATCAATGAGTCGCTGAGGTCCATGATTTCGCATCCCTCAACCTTTAAACCTGTCGAAATCAGAAGGACATAAGGAATGTATTTGCCACTCGCCTTAGCGTAAATGAATTCCGCAAGATAATTCCTCAGCTCGTCGAATACTTCAGTTTCATTCAAAAGATATCCGAACTCTGTCCCGGCGTTCTCGACGATGTCGAAGAACAGGTCGACGTCGAGCGCCCGATTGACATAGTTGCCATTTGTAAATGCGAAGAACGCCACGTCAACGTCCTCCCCCAATAACGGACTCGCTTTTAGGACGAAGATTTGGCCTTGAACCAAATCTGTCAGCTTTCCGAACGTCACATCGCGACCATGGTAGCTTCGAAGCGCGCGTTTGAACCGCACCGCGACGCCTCGGTTGATGCGCTCAAAGTCGGAGCGTTTTAAGGTGTCTCTCGTCTCAGTTCGCCCATATTGGTTGGCGTATAAGTGAGCTCGTATAGTACGCAGTAGCTTTTGATAACGTGTGAGCCAGCGCCTGTTCTGTCGTATTTGAGCTCGAACGTCTTGGTCCATGAACGTGTCCCGTTCCGTTGGCTCGGTGAGATTAGCGCCGTGGGTTCCCACGCGACCGTTATAGATATCTGAGAGATTAGTCTTGCCGTCTAAGTAGAAATCCGCCGCCCGCATTATCTCTTCCAACTTCCGATAGTCCGGCTCTGAAAAGAATATCCCGTGCGCAGTAATATTCTGTTTCGCTTCTCGATATCGATCGGCAAATGCGGCAAGGGCTTCGCCGCTAACCCTTTTCCACAGCTCCTGTCCGGCTTCTTCAAGCGCGACCAACGAACTCCATACACTAACAAACGCAGCTCGTTGTTTGGCGGTGGCACTCGATCCGTTCTGAAGCATCATTTGCTGGGCTAGGTCGCCGATGGCAAGCGATGAAGAGCAAGTGACTGATGAAAATCTGGAACCTTGCTGCAGCTTCTTAACAATTAATTCGGCCAACTCCTCTGGCGACTTGTCACTTACATATCCCGTTGTAGGAAGTACGCCGGGCAGTTGCGTATCGTCTAACCGCACAGGCAATATGTACTCACGATTTTCCTGGAAGGCTCGCGCCTGAGCACTATTGAGTTCATGTTTCGTCCAAAGCTTTTGCGCGTAGGCGCGTGAGATGAATACAACGCAATACGCGGCGCGTTTGCGGTAGACATCGTCTAGATGTTGATAGAGGTCCTTGCCCCAAAGAGAGACCTGTTCATAACTGTCGTAGAAGAACCTAACTCCGGCGGTGCGGAGTGCTGCGGCTACGCGTTCTACGTATTGCCGGTTTTCACCAGCGAATGAAAGACAAACATCGAGGTCCTGCGATGGCATAGGCGCAATTATAACTGCGCCGTTTAGCGCTGCCATAACACAATTAGGAGCATTACTGAATCGAACGTAGCTGAACACGGATGCCGTTTTCAGCGAGATGAAGCCGGCAAATCACAAAGGGTATAGAAGCCGTTCAAAAGGCGCGATGTGATCAAGTCGGGCCTCGAATGCTCAATCAAATTTGTGGCCAATTTGTGGACAGAATTCTCAGCACAGCGGCGATATGCGAGGATAGCGAATGGGAAAGAACCGCAAAACCCTAACAAACTCGTGGTGGCTGCAACTTGTGAAATGGCAAAAACTTAGCGTTTTGCCGAACCTGTGATTTGGGACCGAGAGGTCGGAGGTTCGAATCCTCTCGCCCCGACCAGCAACTTACATTGTACCAAGTAGTTACGGTCGTAAGGATTGACGACCGTTCTTCGTGTGTGGCCAATTTGTGGACAAAATTTTTTCGCTGTAGAGAATTAACCACTTACGAGTCCCGTTACTTCTGCCAAAAACCTGCCTAAAAAACTAGAAAGCTGAAAGCGGTCGCACGGATGGTCCAATTCTTCGCCGGTCGGAACCGCGTGGTCGGTGAGGGTCGAAATTACTGAATGCACTGAAGATCGCGGATGAAGAATTTCCCACACTGGGGCTCTCGTTCCTTATTTGTTAAGGCTCGAAACCTATCGCGCCTTAGGTTGAAAACTGAAGAGTGCTCGGTGTTCTTCCTGTGTCAGCCACCGCTTCCCTCGCCGCAAAATATTCCAGCTAGCTTCTTGTCGCAAGCCGCACTGTCTGGCTGCTGAGTCGGTGGCGGGTCTTTCACCAGATTGCGCACCCAGGCAATCAATGGGCTTTCGGGAGTTCATCAGAGATCGGAATCGGACCGATGAATTAAGGTTCTGCAGTTCGTTTTGGGCCAGTATCACAGAGTGCTAACGAGTAAGTGTTATGCAGCAACACCAAGGTCGTTTGCCTAATGGGGTTGGGCGATGTCGTGGTTCGAAAGCAAATCTCAATGGGCCCCAACTGCGGCAACCAAGGCAACTGGAAGGAACATCGGGAACGTCGTGACTGCCTACGTACCTCTCATCAGACTGGTTGACTTCACACTGAATCAGAGTTAATTATACGGCGCTCACAAACCCGAGTGCCCAGGAGAATAACACGATGACAAAGACAAACTTAGAACAGCTTCAACAAGCCGGATTGGTCGAAGAAGATTACAAGTTTTCCGCCGAGGAAGAAGCTGCGATCGAGTCGTTGACGGAGGCCGAGGTCAACCATCTGATCTCAAGTAAGGAAAAGCTCGGCGAGGCTTTCATAAAGAAACATATGCCTCACGGCGTGATGTTCTAGACCTATGTCCATGGCATCGCAGGCGGCTAAAGTGTTGTCGAATAGCGAACTGCTGCGGACGAAGATTGCATTATTCAGCGCAGGCTTGGATAAAGCTGCTTATCTATTCTGGATGCATCCAGAATTCGCTGCAGTCTACCGCCACTACTTATTTCAAAGTCATTCGATCATTCGAGCGAGCGTTCCGTTGATGGAAGCGACCCTTGAATGCTGTCGCGCTTCGAAATATCTGTCTGATCCCGTGCTGAAGCTGTTCGGCGATTATCTTGAGCGGCATATTCTTGAAGAAGGCGGACACGACGAGTGGATTCTCGACGATGCCGAGGTGTTGGGGATTCAGCGTCGCGCTCTGCTTGAACGCATTCCCACACGCACGGCCCTCCAGCTCGTGGGCTCGCAATACTATTGGATATATCACTACAATCCCGTGGCGATGTTGGGTTACATCGCTGTAATGGAAGGCACCCCACCCGAAAGCGAGCTCATCGAAGACGTTGCCCGGCGCAACAAGCTGCCGCTGGAGGCGTTCAGCAGTTTTCTGCGTCATGCGAAGATTGATCCCGGACACCGCGCAGATCTAGATTTGCTGCTTGACGTCCTTCCACTCTCGAATGAACAGCTTGGCCTAATCGGATTGTCCGCGGTGCAAACAATCCAATACCTGACAGCAGTTCTCACGGACGTGAACACCTCTCACCTGTGCTAGGATCGGTGTCTACCCAGCCACGCAATTGAATCGTGGGCAGTTCAAATATGGGTTCACTGAACGACGAGAGCACACAACTGCTAAGTCTCCCAACGGCGGGCCGCTTCACCGTGCTCGATCAGATCGGTCAGGGTGGGATGGGTGTGCTTTTCAAAGGCTTCGACCCACAGCTTAATCGCCCCGTTGCGCTCAAATTCCTAAAAAAACCCTCGTCACTCGATCCGGCAAGTGAGACGAGGTTCCTCAATGAAGCGCGTGCCGCGGCGGCCTTGGACCACCCAAATGTTTGCACGGTTTACGATATTGGGGCCGTCGGTGAGCAGCTTTACATCGCTATGGCTTATATCGAGGGAGAAAGTCTCAAGCAGAGAATTAGCAGAGGGCCGCTGCCGTTTGACGAAGCAATCGAAACTTGCACACAGGTCGCGCTGGGCCTGCGGGAAGCCCATTCGAAGGGTATCGTCCACCGCGACATCAAGCCATCTAATCTTCTTATTACTCGCAGCGGCGTGGTGAGGATAGTTGATTTTGGTCTGGCGCTGCTGCCTGTGGACGAAAAGTTAACTCAAGAAAATTTGTCAGTTGGTACTCCGGGTTACATGTCTCCCGAACAAGTCAGGGCTGAGACTGTGGATCATCGTTCGGATCTGTGGTCGCTCGGCGTGACGCTTTACGAGATCCTGATCGGCTCTCTGCCTTTCAGCGCGCGCTCCATACCTGCACTGGTACATTCAATAGTTTTCGATGATATCGACTGGGAGCGCGTTAAAAAAACCGAGGGTGTGGCGAGAGTTGAAGCAGTTCTTCGCAAGTTGCTTGCGAAGAACCGCAACGATCGGTATGCGTCTGCCGACGAATTAATTGCGGATTTGACGAAGTTAACTGCTTCTCAGCGCAAAGAAGATGCTTTCTTTCGGCCGCAAACATGTATTGCGGTATTACCGTTTTCTAATCTCAACAAAACAGATACAGAATACTTCAGCGACGGACTTACTGAGGAGCTGATCAACGCACTCGCGCAAGTTGAAGGATTAAGAGTGGTGTCGCGCAGTTCGGTTTTTGCATTTAAGGGACAACCCATAGATACCAAGACAATCGGCGAACGATTGAAAGTGCCGACCGTTCTCGAGGGTAGCGTTCGCAGCGCTGGCAACCGACTCCGAGTGACTGTGCAGCTTACAAACGTGGCTGATGGATTCAATCTTTGGTCTGAACGTTTCGACCGTGAGTTGCGCGATATCTTTGAGCTGCAGGATGAGATTACCCTGCGAATCATCGAAAAACTCAAAATCAAACTTGCGCCGCCACGCGAGGTCCCAGCTTCCGATTGGAATTCAACCGCCCGCCTACAAGCCTATGACCTTTACCTTGAAGGCAAGTACAACTGGAATCGCCAGACTGAGGAGGGCTTTCACAAGGCAATCGTGTGCTTCGAGAAAGCAATCGAGGTTGACCCTTTGTTCGGCGCCGCCAGTGCGGGATTGGCCGACGCTTTTACCTTTTTTGGCTTTCATGGCCTGGCTCCATCGCTCGAGATCTTTCCTAAGGCGAGGGCCGCGGCCATAAAAGCTTTGCAGATCGACCCCACACTGCCTGATGCAAATATCTCAATGGGCTACGTAAAGCTTTATCACGATTGGAATTGGATTGAGGCTGAGTACTATCTCCGACGCGCCATTGAGCTAAATCCCAGCAGCGCCAAGGCCTACTACTCTTTAATGCTGTGTCTGGTACAGTCGGGCCGTTTTGAACCTGGAAGGGCCGCTCTTCAAAAAGCACTCGATCTCGATCCATTCAACATGCTGTATCACACCTCAAGTGGTTGGCTCGAGTATTACGCCAAGCGACCACGGGTTGCTATTGAAAAACTGGAAGAGGCGCTCGCGCTTGATCCCACCTACCCGGAGTTACAAGTTGCGCTCGGAGTGGCTCACGAACAACTAGGATTATTCAAGCAGGCCATTGAGTACATGGAGAGCGCAGCCGGTATCTACGGGACGCATCCTTTGGTGCAGGCCTTTTTGGGTTCAGCTTATGCCTCTGCCAAAGAGACAGAAAAGGCTTTTGAAGTGATCGCCACGCTTGATCGGATGGCGCAGAATCGTTTCGTGCCCTCGGTGTGCTGGGCAATCGTTTACATGTCGCTGGAAGATGACGACCGCGCTTTTGAGTATCTTGAAACTGCGGCGGAGGCCCGGGATGCATTTCTTTGCTGGTTGAATGTCCTGCCGGTTAGTGAGTCGATGCGGGCGGATTCACGTTTCGCCGACCTTCTTTCCCAAATAGGGTTCGATAAGATGGATCGCTAATTACGTTTTTAAAATCTATACGAAATATCGAGGAATTATCAGGAGCGACGCGAAGTTTAGCGCCTTTGAAAATTTGGAAAGTGCAAACGGGTGTACATGCCGAATGGAAAAACCATTCCCAGTACTAAGGATCGCAACTCTATAAACGTGCCGCCCAGGAACCGAGAACGAGAAGCAGCGGAATCCATCAACTCGACCCCGGTGAAACTGTCTCAATGTACGGAGGTTAGGTAGCGCCCTTTATTTGAATTAGACCCGAAGCTTGAACCGCTCTTAGCGAACGGTTATCAGTGACAGCACCCGCCTTCTCTTTCCAGTACTAAACGGGGCGTCCCGCGCGAATGTTGATTCAGGTGCGACGCTGTAGTAGCATCTGCTTTCGAACTAAGCAGTAGCGGTTAGTGTATTCCCAGAACTTATCCTCCAAGTTCCTACCCTTGATGAATTGAGGGGGTACCCGTCTCGCATCTCCCGTGTCAACTTAACTTAACGCAAGGGTGCTCATGTCAATGAGAAACTCCATGCTCACATTTTCAACCGACACTTAGCCTACATGTCATCACACGCATTACAGAAGGAGTTCTAACATGCTTCACTTCACCAAATCTCTTTGCACCATTCTCATAGGAGTTTGGCTGCTTCTATTCATGGCGAGTGAAGCCCGAGCGGATGCGGTAGTCTTTAGCAACTTCGGCCCTGGAATGACTTTCAATGAACTTCAAGGGGGTTGGCGTCACTGGAAGCAGCTTTTCCCTCGGAGGGTTTATTCCAGCCTACGCGTTCACACCGTCAGA
The DNA here is from genome assembly GCA_963789185.1 of uncultured Acidobacteriota bacterium. GTDB lineage: Bacteria > Acidobacteriota > Blastocatellia > Pyrinomonadales > Pyrinomonadaceae > PSRF01. The sequence continues at coordinate 527,776 of CAWBJU010000028.1, read as the reverse complement.
GACTTTTACTTTTAGCAGTGCCCAGCTCGCGATGAATCTAGTTACCGGGCCAAACCATTTCCAAGTGCTATTAATGACGAGTTCGGCGGATTGCCCGGCAACATCATTGAAACTATTACGTTGACTAATGCCGTGCCGATGTTCCCCCCAAATCGTGGTAGCCAACTCAACACTGCACCCAGTTCTCACTGACGGAACGCAATATTGGCTGGCTGCCTTTGCCCCAGAACCTGGTACTTTTTGGGATTTGGAACCTTTCGTTCAACTGTAAGCCTCCCTTAAAACACCACCATTGAAAACTAGAGGTTTCCGAGCGACTATGACGCGAGGAGGCCTCAATGCGGAAGAGCAAATTCAGCGAACATCAGATCATCGCGATCCTGAAAGGGGTGGAAGCAGGACGGACCGTTAGGGACGTCTGTCGCGAGCATGAGATCAGCGATGCGACTTACTACCAGTGGAAGTCGAAGTACGGTGGCATGCAAGCTTCAGACATCAAGCGCCTGCGTGAATTGGAAGACGAAAACCGGCGCTTGAAGCAGATATCAGCAGATCTGCTACTAGAGAACCGGGCGCTGAAAGATGTGATCACAAAAAAGCTCTGAAGCCAGCTGCGAAGCGCGCGCTGGTTGTAGTGTTGCGCACAGAGCATGGCTTGAGTGAGCGTCGGGCCTGTGCCGCGGTAGGTCTAGAACGATCGGTCTATCACTACGAGCCGCGACCGACGGCGGATGGACCAATCGTGAAACTACTGCTGGAGTTGGCCTGGCAACGTCCGGAGCAAGGCTTCGGTAAGTTGTTCAGACGCTTGCGACGCCTAGGCCACGGTTGGAATCACAAGCGGGTCTATCGCATTTATTGCGCGCTGAAACTGAACAAAAGACGGAAAGGCAAAAGACGTTTGCCAACCAGATGTCCTTCGCCGCTGGTCGTACCTGAAGCAATGAACGAGTGTTGGTCAGCCGACTTCATGAGTGATGCGTTGTGGGGTGATCGTCGCTTTCGCACCTTCAACGTGGTGGATGATTTCAATCGCGAAGGACTGGCGATCGAAGTGGACTTCAATCTGCCAGCGCCGCGCATCGTGAGAACACTCGATCGGATAGCCGCTGAGCGCGGCTATCCGCGCAAGCTGAGACTCGACAATGGTCCGGAAATGGTCTCTGTGACGCTGGCTGAGTGGGCCGAACAACACAACGTGATGCTCGAGTTCATCAAGCCTGGACGACCGATGCAGAACGGCTTCATCGAAAGATTCAATCGCAGCTACCGTGAAGCGGTGCTCGATATGTTTGTCTTTCAAAGCTTGTCGGAAGTGCGCGAACAAACAGAACTGTGGCTTAAGGAGTACAACGAGGAACGACCACATAAGTCTCTGGGACATCTGACGCCCAGGGAATATTTGTTAACCCAAAAACCGGAAATCTCTAGTAACTCGTGGCTGTAATCGCGGGACGCTTACACAACGATTTTTCAACCCCTCAAGCACGTGGCTTTGTCAGCCCAACGGGTCCATGGATCGCGACGAACATTCTGATAAAACCTGCTTTTCAGATCAATGGCGAGCCTGTTCCCGAACCAAGCACGATGCTACTGCTCGGCACCGGACTAGCAGCGTTAGGCACTGCGGTACGTAAATGTCGTCAAAAATAAGAAGACCGAATAGCAAGGGCGCTATCCCAGCAAAAGATCGAAACTCCCAGCAAGGGGGGCGTCAAATATGCGGCGCTGGTCTTGTGTGCCGAAAGATGTGCCGTCTGGTCAAGGTCGCGCACTATCGTTTCAAGGAACGCGCCTCAGGCGTTGAAGCTCATGCTCAATAACTCAATCAATTACCTTAGGGAGCAGATTTCTCTCACATTTTGCCAGGGAGGTTCACTATGGCTACTAGACAAAAGAAGCCAGTTGCGGAAGCATCACCGGTTCGAGAGGTGGTTCCAACCTCAGAGCTCCGGGCCGCGCAGATTCCTGGTGCGGTAGTCAGGCATCATATCCCAGCCCCTAAAGGCTGTGATGACTGCCGCGCCCTCACCGCCTTCCACGCTTGGCGCGATGCCGATCTGTCGTCGTCGTTCAACACCTTCGTAAGTTTCAGCACTTGGGGGATACCTCCGGCGGGCACGCGTGCCGTGATAGAACTTGTTACGGCAACTATTTCGGTCCCGGCTGGGGAGAAAGCGCGCCTCAGGTTATTCACCAGTTTGGAGCAAGACGCATCCAATCTGGACTTTGTTCTCACTCCGCAGGGGAACGTTTCCGGTAATGACGTGCTTGTCGCAACCCACTCTGTTCGCGTCTACTCCGACGGTTTGATTGAGTTCAATGTGAACCGCGACAACGCGCAGACATCGGGCCATGCTTTTATCTGTATCTCTGGATATCTAGTTGATGTGTAAGTGGAGCTAGGTCCAGTTTTACCGCACTTCGCGTTGATTACCGCAGTTCCACACGACCCCGCGGTCCTTCGATGGCTGCGATTAGCGCCGGACTCTGTCCCTCGGTCACAGGAAGATCAATCCCGAGATGCCGCAACATCGCGCTAACGTCTCGTAGGTCGGGGTGCTCGGCGCGCAGACTAACAAGCGTGGCGCCCTTTGCTGCCGTGTGGGCGGGATGAGGCGACTCTCCCCAGTTGATGAAGAGCGGGACGATACCGTCAGCCAACACCACCGAAGGGTCTGTGAATTGCCACACGAGTTCAACTCCGTCCGGCCGCCGCCGGCTCCCCGATCTTACTTCGCCAAGTCGCACGCCGTTGCGGAGGGCTTCACCTCTCAGTTGTTCCAGGTCGCGGCTAGTGACGAACCACGCGACGAGTCTGGATTGTTTTAGTCCGTCGAGGCCGAAAGGACGAGGCTCTTTAGGCGGCGGCTGTTGAGGATCGGGACCGATGATTTCCAGATAAGTCGTTGGGCCAAGCGCGATCAAGGCGTTCCTGGTTCCCCGCCCCGGGTGTTGTCCCCCGGCGGTGGCGCGGATGCCAAAGAGTTTCTCGATCTCCTCAACGCCACGGTTCAAGTCAGGCGTGGCATAGACGAGATGATCGACTCTCGAAATAAGTTGAGCCGATGCATTTTGCCCAGCATCATTGCTCTTATTAACTGTGTCCATCGGGCCGACTCCCTCAGCCTCCAACACCGTTTCCTCGTCCCACCATTCGTCATGCCAAGTGTGCGCAGGAACAACAAAGCCCCTCCCCGCCACAAAGCGCTGGACACGGGACGCCTCTAGCGGCTCGCCAATGATAATGAACATCGAACCAGTCACTACCTTCACGTTCACATCCATCGAATGTTGGTGCACCGGTACTCGTGTCCCCGCAGTGATCTTAAGCTGATACTTGAAGGGCCCAGGCCGGGTGGGATCGCCAACCAGATCGCGGCGCATCACGCCGGGGATGTTTCGGTGAGGTTGCCATTGATTCCCGTTCGCGGACTGGAGGGGAGAGCTGCCGGTACAGGCAAGGCTGGTGAGCAGGAGCAGCACCAAGAGAATCACAGAGAAAATCTTCAAATTAGGACGCCCCCCATACGCAGAGATCGCAGCGAAAACTTCAATTCCAGACGTGGCCTATTCTACTGGAACACGTGAATAGATCTGCCACTCGGCAAGCGAGCCGGAATAAGTTTACTCAGGTTGTGCGTATTCGCTTTTGGGTCAAGTAGCCCCGTGCGAAGGAAGGCGATGAGTTGACGAAACTCGTCAGTCGATAATGTGACGGGCGTCGCGAGCGCAGGATCAATCCGCGCCAGAACCGGCGCAATAGGTCCTTGTGGTCCTTGCAGATCAGCATCGACACCTGCTGCGACTGGGTTATAACTCGGCGCTGAGCCAATTGCGTTCAAGTGGTAGCTCACTGCGTCTTCCAGTCTAGTGAAGGAACCATTGTGAAAGAAAGCGGGTTGCAACGCTAAATTCCGCAGCGGTGAGGTTCTGAAGGCATAGCGATCATTTGGGTTGCCGGTAACCTGCTCCAATCCAAAATCCTCGTTCGCCCCGGGGCCATCAAACGCGACGTTACCAACGAGGGGTGCGATCTGCGGAATACCGGCGACATGCTGCCGAAAATCACTGAACATCTCATTGGACTGCCCTGAAACCGCGTGGCAGCTAACGCAGTTCCCAGAGCCAAAAAAGATGAGCGCACCGCGCTTCTCATCTTCGGTCATAGCATTGTTCTGCCCCCGGGCAAATTTATCAATCGGTGCGTCCGCGAAGACGAGTGTGAATTCGAATTCAGCGATCGCACGGGCTAGCATTTCGTAAGTGATCGGTGCGCCTGACTTCACCTCCGAAAAACTCTTGCCAAACAGTTTTCGATATTCATCGCTCGCGTTTAGCCGCTCCACAACTGCCTCACGAATGCCATCGTTAGCCCCGGGGACCGACGGATGAAATCCAGTCATCTCAGGTTTCTCGGTCGTCGGGATGAAAGCTTGAGCCGTGAGAAGGTGCGGCAAGCTGGACAGTGACAAGCCTTCCGGCAGCGGGAACTGAAATCCGGCACTGTTGTCGAAGGGATTGCCGGAGACTGAATTAAACCTCGAGTTCCACATTAGCGCCGGGAAGAAAACGTTATTCAGAATGAGCGGTGCGCGCCGTTGATTCCTTGGACCAGTACGTTCGGGACCAACAATATTATTATTCTCGACTCCGATGGCAATTGACTGCGAGTCACCGAAGCCCAGCGGCGCCGAGTGACAACCCGAGCAGGAGTTGTCGTCATTCAAGCCGAGCAGGCTGTCATGAAAAGCGAGCCTGCCTAACTCGGCAAGTTTAGTGTCGATCTGTCGACCCAGCCTTTGTTCGAGACTTAGTCCGACTCTGCCAGTGAACCCGTGTTGATTGAGAACCGCAGACAACTGCTCATTGAGAGGATCGCTGTCGGTTGCCAACGTGCGTGGTGTTAAAACGACAACACCGATACATACCAGCGCGAGAAACACTACCGTCAGCTTGCATCGTTGGATACTCATAGAACTATCTCCTTGAGAACAATGCGGAAAGGCGGGGGCAGGCGTTCCGGACAAATCACGGATCAGGTCATGAGTCTACGGACAGATTGAGGGGATTCTTGGGTTGTGCTCCGCGAACATACCCTCGGGATTAGGTAGCCAGATCGCTGCTCTCGTCGCCCAAATGGGCAAGCCTTCTGCCATAAACTCCCATTCGTCGTCATTACCTGTGAACCCTTCCGGCGGTGTGGCCGTGCAGGCTACCGGAACCACATACTCCACACCCACAAGTCGCAGTTTGTCGCCTTCCGGAATGTAGTGAAGTGCTTCCGGATGCTCGATATCGAAGGTACAGTCAACGAGCGACCAATTCACGTACTCAAGTCCCTCGCCCGGCACACACGCTAAGAATTCATAACCATCATCGTCGGCGCGATCGAAGTTGTGATACTTGGCAGTCCCTTTGCGAGCGAGTGCGAGTTCGTGGTTGGTGGCGGCAGAGAAATTATCAACTGCGGCGCTTGCTGCAGCGGAGGTTGTGCTACTCGTCATCGCCGCGCTCCAAATGAGCAGACAGCCGATTGCTATGAAGATTGGAAACGATAAAAGATTTTTCATGGTTACCTCCAGTTTGTTTAGGTCCAATAAGTATTAGTGAGCCCATTTTTCTTCCCTGCGTTCGCGGCGCGACGGTCAGCTACGTGATGATATGGAGTGCTCACCATCACGCCGCGAAACACATGGAGTCCTCACTGAGCTCTTGCGATACGTTCCGCAGGCTCAGAATCCTGACGGCGGCGAGTGAAAGGAATAAGCATCGGCACTGAACGGCGGTAGGCCTCGTAAGAATCACCGTGCTCGCGGACCAGATCGCGCTCCTCCAATTGAATTGCGATCAGGATGTAAGCCGTCGTGGTAACCGAAAAGAGTAAGTGGGCGAGCGTCATCGTCGGCGTGCTCCAGAACGCGAACAGCCAACCGACGTATAATGGGTGTCGAACGAGCCGGTATGGTCCCGGTAATCCAAATCGTAGCGCCGTGTAAGGTCGGCCGCGCAGGTATAACCAAACTTGACGCATGCCAAACAGATCGAAGTGATTGATCAGAAATGTCGACACCAGGACCAACGCCCATCCGAATGCGAACAACCCATGCAACACGAACCGTGCCAACTGATCTTCGATGGACCATACAACACCGCCCAACGGTTGCCACTGCCAGAACAACAGAATTAGAGCGAGGCTCGAAAAGAGGACGTAGGTGGATCGTTCAAGCGGCTTCGGCACGATGCGAGTCCACCAATCCTTGAACCACTTTCGGGCCATGATGCTGTGTTGGAAGGCAAAGAGACCTAGTAGTCCGACATCGATCGCTAAGGAGATTGCAAGTGTTTCGGACGGAGCACCATCCAGCGTCGTTGGCACCCCGAAGCCGCCGATGAAACCGATTGCATACGAGAATGTGGCCAGGAAGGTCAGATAACTGAGACTTCCGAAGATGAAAAATGCGATTCGCTTAACCATAGCTTTGACTCCATATCCAGGTTCAGCTGGATAATGAGGCCGGCGCATCGAGTTGACTATGGGCGTTTTGTCCCGTTTGCCTATCCTTCGTGAAACAAGCTTGGGACATTAGTCCCGGCGGCTGATAAAATTCGCGTCCCCCAAATTGCTCCCCATATGTTGATGTGATGAAGAAGTTCAGTCAGCGAATCCGCTACGTACGCACAACGGATGGAGTCCAACTCGCCTGGGGCGATGCAGGCGCCGGACCCGTGATAATCAAAGCAGCGAACTGGCTGACTCACCTTGAGTACGAGTGGGAAAGCCCGATCTGGCGCCATTGGTTACGCTTCTTCAGCGATCATTTCCGCTACATCCGGTACGACGAGCGCGGTTGTGGAATGACGGACCGAAATGTCGGCGACCTTTCACTCGATCGTTGGGTTGCGGACGTGGAGGACATCGTTGCGGCGGCGAACCTGAAGGAGCCGTTTTCCCTCCTCGGCATTTCTCAGGGGGGCGCGATCTGCGTTGCGTACGCCGTGAAGCATCCAGAGCGCGTTTCTAAATTGGTGCTCTACGGCGGCTACGCGCGCGGCCCGTTTCGACGCGGCGATCCCGACCGGGCAAGTTTCTACAAGGCGATGATTGATATGGTTCGTTTGGAATGGGGCAGTGATAACCCGACATTTCGCCAAATCTTTACATCGCGGTTCGCCCCCGAAGCGACTGATGAACAGATCGGTTGGTATAACGAACTCTGCCGGAAAACATTAACCGCAGACGTAGCAGCCATACTGCTTGAGTCACGAGCGATGATCGATGTTACGTCGCTGCTTGGGGCCGTGCGGGCGCCAACTCTGGTGCTGCACGCGAGCGGCGACGCCGTAGTCCCCATTGCTGAAGGACACATCCTTGCCGCTGGCATCCCCGGCGCGCAGTTCATCGAGCTCGACTCGAAGAATCACATACTCCTCGAGAGCGAGCCGGCGTGGGAACGGTTCTGCAATGAGGTGCTGAAATTCATGGACATTAAGGGGACAACTCAAGGCGCAGATCCCGCGTTTGCCTCGCTATCCTCGCGCGAACGAGAAGTGCTGTCGTTGATGACGGAGGGTTTGGGTAACGCGCAGATTGCTGAGCGCCTCTTCATCAGCGAAAAGACGGTTCGCAATCATGTCTCAAATGTTTTCGACAAACTCGGCGTGTGGACGCGCGCCCAAGCCATCGTCTTCGCGATCGATCGCGGTTTCAAGAGTTGATGAACTGCTGCAGGCACACGACCGCTAACTGTCGCCTATCGCACGCTCACCTACTATTGAAGAAAATCTACTTTATTTTCTTCGCGTGAAACTCCCGCCCATTGAGTCGCAAGGTCACCTCGACGACTTGACCGCTCGCGTTCTTGATGAACGCTATCTGGATGTCCTGAACCGGATGGAAAAATTGTGTTTCGGACTCAGCCAGCAAAGGTATGCCCACCGGCGCTCCGGCTAACTTCAGCATTAGAGTGTCGTTTTCAATCAAGATGCTGGTAATTCTCCCTGGCCTATCTTCGTATTCTCCAACATAAGCGGCGAGAAGTTTTGGATCGATCTTGACGCTTGTTCGCTCTCTTGGAATTTCATACTTCTCGCCGAACATGATCGCCGCCAGATCTTTGCTGGCTCGAATAACTTGTGAGTTTTCCAGATTTCCAAGGAGGATGATTACGACCTTATCATCTGGAAAGCGGGTGATCATAGAGGTGAAACCCGGCACTCCACCCGGGTGAGAAATCGTTCGACGGTTGAATTGTTGATTGATAAACCAGCCGTAGCCGTAAGTGGGCGCTGGTCCATATTCGCCGATCGCGGGCGCGAACATCACTTCTTGAGTTTTGGGCGAGAGAAACTTGCTTTCGTAAAGCGCCTGGTCCAACCGCAAGAGATCTTCAGTCGTGGAATACAGCCCTCCCGCCGAGAATGATTGCGACTGATCGATGTAAACTGCGTTCATCAAACTGCCGCCGACGCGATCCGCAGGTCGCAAATAGCCAGCGGCTCGATTCTTTATTATCGGCTCGTGCTGATCGTAACCACTGTTCGTCATGCCCAGCGGCACGAAGATGTTATCTCTGAGAAACGCCTCGTAAGATTGTCCGGCTGACTTTTCGATCACGTGGCCGAGAAGAATGTAGCCATTGTTGTTGTAGTCGAATTTTTTGCCTGGCTTGAAATCCGCAGGCTTATTCTTGAAGCTGTCGATTAGCTGCATGACGCTCATAGGCATCATCGCCGTTTTCAGATAGTCGGCGGCTTTATCATGTTTCGCGAGTCCGGATGTGTGGCTCAACAAGTGATGAAGCGTTATCTGTTGCCAGCCCGCGGGACACTCCGACAGGTACTTGCAAATCGAGTCTTGGAAAGTCAACTTTCCGCGTTGCTGCAGGAGCATGATCGCCATTGCGGTGAAGGGCTTGGTGATTGAACCGATGCGAAACTTTGTTTGTGGCGTGTTCGGAACGTCGAGCTCGAAGTTGGACATTCCATAGCCCTTACTCACTAGAACTTTGCCGTCGCGCGCGATGAGAAGAGTGCCATTGAACTTTCCGGCTTTGACCAACCCATCCATGTACTCGTTGATTTTTGGCACGACCTCCTGATTGGCGTCAGGCTTGTCTGCCGTCAGAAAAGTAAGCAACAGCAAGGGCAGGATTAGGGCGGAAAAAGGCGAACTACTCCCTTTCTGGGACCCAAGAACTCGTCTCATAGCATTTACTCCTCGTTGTGTATGTATCTGCTATTGATATATCGTGCAGCGATATAGTATGCGGCCTTAGGACGAGCTGTCAACACTATTCTTGATAGCGAATGAGAAGCAACGAAACTTTGGGCCGAGACCGGTGTCCAAGCTTCATGTAATCGTGAGTTTGAACTCGAAGGAAGATCGAATTGAAAAACTTACTGGCCCTATTCCTCTTACTACATGTCTCAGTTTTTTCTCCTGCCCAACAAACGCGGCCCGCTGTACTTGTGCTTACGCATGCCACGGTCATCGACATGACGGGAGCACCACCCAAACCGGATGTGACAGTAGTGATTACGGGCAATCGGATAAGTAACATTTGGCGAACAGGAGAAGTGTCCATCCCGCGCGATGCACAAGTCATTGACGCAACTGGAAAGTTCCTGATTCCCGGCTTGTGGGACATGCACGTTCACGCATTGCGCAAGCAAAGAGTTGATTATTTTCTTCCGCTGTTTGTGGCTAACGGCATCACGGGGATTCGCGACATCGGAACGACTGCAGATGGCTTTTCAGCGCTGGGACAACTTCGTCAGGAGATTGCCAGCGGAACACGCATTGGTCCGCGCATCATCGCGGCAGGCAGAATCCTTGATGGCGCGAACCCTGCTGTTCCGGAAAATTCAATTCCTTTTTCTAACCCAAGCGAAGCGCGTGAGGCTGTGCGCATTCTCAAGCAAGGTGGGGCAGACTTCATCAAGGTCTACGACGGCGTACCGCGGCATAGCTACTTCGCGATCATTGCGGAAGCCAGGAAACTGAAAATGCCCTTTGTGGGCCATGTGCCCACGGAGATCACTTCGATTGAAGCTTCCGATGCCGGTCAGAAAGGTATTGAGCACCTTGGAAGGGTGCTCAGAGATTGCTCCGAGCTGGAACCAAAAACTATCGAAGAGCGCGTCAACGCAATAATCAAATCGAACGACAAGCCAAACGGGCCTTCGTTGATTCCAATGCGCATTGCCGCTCGCACAAAAATCGAACTCGCAACCTACAGTAGGCCCAAATGCGACCAACTTTTTGCGCGATTCGTAAGGAACGGAACGTGGCAGGTTCCCACCCTCATAGTCAAACAGATGACCACGTTCGTTGATTCGGCGAATCTCAAAAACGATCCGCGAATGAAATACATCTCCGCGGACACTCTTGAAAGATGGAAACCTGAAAACAACCGATTCCTAAAATATCTGACTCCAGAGATTATTGAGACGAGAAAAGAGCTTTATCAAAAAGAAGTCGACCTGGTTGGAGCAATGCACCGCGCCGGCGTTAAATTTATGGCTGGAACTGATGTGCCGGGACTTTATATGTATCCTGGCTTTAGTTTTCACGACGAACTGGGCTTGCTGGTGCAAGCCGGACTTACGCCTATGGAGGCGTTGCGGACAGCGACTTACAATCCAGCGGCTTTCCTTGGTGAACTGGACTCGCACGGAACAGTTCAGCGCGGAAAAGTTGCCAACCTCGTGCTGTTAGATTCCACTCCACTTGAAAACATCGCCAACACGAAACGCATAGCCGCCGTCGTCCTCAACGGCCGTTACTTATCAAGAGACAATTTAGACGGACTGCTGGCCGATGTTGAATCTCGCGTCAAAGCGCGATGACATCATTTTTGGCGGATCTGGATGTTGCCTCCACCGAGCAACTGCTCGCCTGAGTCGTAGTCGTCAAGGATCAACTGGTACGTATCTGCCCCTTTGCCTAAGTCCTGCAGGTTGATTCTGAAATCGACCACATCTGATCCGTTAATACTGGCCTGGCCGAAGATGCTTGCGGATGATCCTTCGCAAACAATCGTCTGGATACTGATCGAGTGCATGTTCAGGCGTTGCGCTGGTCCATGGTCTACGTATGACAACTGTCCCTGCGCTTCTCCGCTCTCGTTCACCTTCGCATGGCCGCCAAAATTTGCGCGGTCACCATTCTCCGCTGTGATCCATCCGCCGTTACTAATCTCGCAGCCCGGAGTGGAAACGGGAGCTTCACTGAACTTCGTTACGAAAGCGTCCTCGACGCCGTTATGCGTTGTGTCGAAAGCGCCAGCTGTCGTCGGGAAATTGGCCGATCGCGTGCCGCCCGTTACGTAAAAACTGCCGGAGTTGTCCAGGGCAATGCCGAGTCCCGCGTCATCGGCAATGCCAGTCTCTCCTTCGCGACCACTACCTCCGAGGAAAGTGGAGTAGACCAGCGGCGCCGAACCGGACGGATTAAGCTTCGTCACGAAGACGTCAGTTGGACCACCGTTGAAGGTGGTGTCGAAGGCGTCAACCGTGGTTGGGAAGTTGGGCGAACCAGTTAATCCGGTTACGTAAACATTGCTGGACGTATCCACGGCAAGGTCATTGCCGGCGTCGAAATCATCGTCGCCGAGGAATGTCGAGTAGACGAGTGGCGCCGAACCCGAGGGATTGAGCTTCGTCACGAACGCGTCGAAACTGCCGTTGAACGAAGTGTCGAAGGCGCCTACAGTCGTCGGAAAGTTATTCGAAGTAGTTGATCCAGTTACGTAAGCATTGCCGGTAGCGTCTATGACAATGGCGCGAGCTTCCTCATTAGTACTGCCGCCGAGGAATGTGGAGTAAACAAGCGCCGAGCCGGAAGAGTTGAGCTTCGTCACGACGACGTCGGAACCGCCGTTAGCCGATGTGTCGAAGGCGCCAGCCGTCGTCGGATAGCCGTCCGAAGCAGATCCTGTTACGTAAACATTGCCGGAGGCGTCGAGGGCAAGACTACCTCCCGAACTAATCCCGAGGAACGTCGAGTAGACAAGCGCAGAACCGGTCGGGTTGACCTTTGTCACAAAGATCTCGGGATCGTCATTGGGGTTGTGCGTAGTGTCGAAGGCGCCGGCTGTCGTCGGAAAACCAGATGAGCGAGTGTCGCCGCCTACATAAGCGTTACCCGAAGAGTCCACGGCAATACCACTGCCTGCGTCCTGTTCCAAGCCACCGAGGTAAGTAGAGTAGACCAGCGCCGAACCAGACGCGTTGAGCTTTGTCACGAAGGCGTCGGAACCCGGAATACCGTTATGCGTGTTGTCGAACGCACCAGCAGTCGTTGGAAAGTCGGTCGATGAAGTTGAACCAGTCACATACGCGTTGCCGGTGTCGTCCAAGGCAATGGCAGCCGCGCTGTCAAGATCAGAGCCTCCGAGAAAAGTGGAGTAGATGAGCGCCGAGCCGGTCGAGTTTATTTTAGTGACGAAGGCGTCTTGCATGCCGTTGTGTGTGGTATCGAAGGCTCCCGCAGTGGTCGGGAAGGTCCCCGGAAGAATTAATAACTGTGTCGTGCCTACGACATATGCATTCCCTGACGCATCTACGGTTATATCGCTGCCAACATCGACGTTAGCGCCGCCGAGGAATGTGGAGTAAACGAGCACCGGATCGATCACCAGTGGCTTGCTCGCATCGTAGTCCGCTAACTGAAAACCTACCGTGTTTTTGTCCTTGAGTTTGTAGCTTCCGGCAACTTCACGCCGCGTTCCATCGACGTCCTGGTAAATGAAGGGTTTCCGTTGTCGGATCTCGCCTCCGCCTGCGTTCAGCACCAGTTCGCCCTGAGCATCGACTTTCAATTCGTCCGCTCCTTCGAACGCAAGCGCGATGATGTTCGGATCAATGCCGGGTTGGACCACGAAGTCATACTCGAGTTGACGCTGGTTGCCGTAATAGACGAGGTCCACTCCGGGATACAAGTTCTGATAAGCGACCCTCGCGTATGTCGAAATTCCAGTGCGCCACCGGCTGGGATCTTTACCGATCAAATAATTGACTTTGCCAGGAAGTTCGCTCTGCGCAGCGGCCTGCGGCGCGCTTTCGCTGCCGACGAATTTCATGCGCAGCACTGTCGCGGCGCTCGACTTGTCGCCTTTCCGTAGAGCTAACACTGCTTCGCGAGGTTTCAAGAACAACGTGTGCCCGCTACCACGCGAAATGAAATCTACTTCAGGATCAGTTTGGCCAACGTTCGCTTCAAAGCTCAACGGCAATTGACCATACGACTCCTTAAGCCTCGCCTTCGCGGCGGAATCCGGCTGAGGTGTAGAACCAGATCTCATCCACGTTGCGCCGCAAGCGGACGCAATTAGAAGGAGGCCAAGAGACACAAAGAACTTCCTTGAAGTGGACCAGGAAATGAGATTCATTGTTAACTCCGTATTTGAACAGGCGAGTGTTTCACATGGCACGTCGCGCCGAAGCGCAATGCCATTATCCGGGCGTTTAGGTTTCAAACGGGGAGTGATTTGGGGGAAGAGCGGCAGTCACTTTATTGGCAGGTGGTGGATAGGTGACGGCAAAAGTGTTGTGATTTTGTGACAAACAATAGGCGGCCGTTTTTGTTCCGGCCGCCTGTTGCTCACTTGAAAAAACAGTTCGCGATTAAGTGGGTCGTTTGTCTTTCCATTCATTCAGTCGTTTAGTGGGATCGATTAGATCCGCACGACGCATGAACGGTACACCCTTCGCGTTTCGCTTCGTCGCGTTGTTCTTCACTGTTAATGGGCCAGTCGCACTCTTGTCGTAGAGTTCCAGATGCAACATGGAGTTTCTTATGCTAAGGAGTTTTCCGACCTTCGCGATCGGCTGGCCGGCTTCAACACGATCACCCGCCTTAACAAACGCGTTCTTTTGGATCTCGCCGTAACGGGCGAGAAATTCGCCGTGATCAACTTCCAACGCGAAGGTCCCGTCATAAAACGGATATGGTCCCAGCGTGACGGTCCCCGATGAAATTGCATGGATGGTGGTGCCGACCGGTGCGTAGAGATCGCACCCGGCGTGTGCACGCTTGCCACCGCTGCGGCGGGACCCGAAGCAACGTATTCCCTGTATCCAGTCCTGCGTTGGGACGTCCTTTTCCTTAAACGGAAAGAAACACTGACCATTGGCTGTTGTTACAGGGGTGACCGGTGTGGCCGCCACTGAAGGGGTCGCTTCTCCTTCATCGACTTCGTCGTCGCCTTCGAGAAGGTCGACAAGCTCGCGCCAGGTTCGTTTGCCGAGGCCGATCACGCCATCGGCTTTGAAAAATCGGGACTGGAACGCCTCGATGGCTCTGATGGTGTCATCGGTGGACTCGTTAGCGTCGATCGTTCCATCAACACCGCCGGGATCCAGTTTTGGATCACTTTCAATCATTGCGGCGAGGCGAAGCATGTTCTGAACGGTCTCGACATCGGCTTTTTGATTAGCCGCACCTTTGCTTTTCCGGCCAACAGAATTGCTGATCTTGAATTCAAGTGTGGGAGTGTTTTCAGGCATCGCTATCCTCCTAGGGGCGAAAATCTCTTTGTTTACTACCTATTAGCAATGCCGCAGACCTCAATTTCGTTTTAAGGCAGCGCCATAAACAAATGAGGCGGGCAGTTTCGGAGCCGGCACGGATTCTACCACCGATGCTGGTCGCCGGTGCTGGTCAAAATCGCCCCGGCCGGTCGCGAAAAAGGGCAAAAAACCTTAAGAAATACTGGATTTGTTGGAGACTTTGGGCCTTGAGTGTGATATATGAGTGTCCGATTTGCTTTTCAATCTAAGTTCTCGTTGGAGGTGTTACACCAGACTATGGCGACCAAAGCCGCGACAGGCAAGAAGCGCATGACGCAATCGGAAGTTATCAACCACTTTGCCGAATCTACCGGTATGAAGAGGGCACAGATCAAGGAGTTCTTTGAAGAACTGTCGACGCTCGCAGCGCGCGAAGTTAAATCAAACGGCGAATTCGTGCTTCCAGGATTTGGAAAACTCGTAAGGTCGGACCGAAAAGCCCGCGAGGGACGCAACCCCGCGACCGGCGAAACTATTCAGATTCCCGCCAAAACGACATTGAAGTTTCGAGTCGGAAAGTCTATGAAAGACACAGTGCTACCAAAAAAGTAAAGTACAGCACTTATTTTTCAGCAAATGGCGCCGCCCCCTTAACTCCTTCGAGGAACCGGGCGGCGCCTTTGTCCTTAAAGGTGACGCTAAAGCGTTGACTTAGCTGAACATCCAGCACACTCGACCCCACCCCAAAGAAAACTAAAAAAATTTCTGGACGACTGAATGGTCGTTCAGTATAATCTCGCGTTCCGCTGACCACCCCTACGGCAATGCTTTCAGCTAACCTTTGTTTTTGGGGTTTTTGCCCCGAATCCAAAGTTTTGCCATGGGCGGGAGGCTGCATCCAAGGGGGGTTGTTCGAGCATCTATAGTTTATACATTGAAACGGCAAAGATTCTAATTGGAGGAGTATAGGCAATCGTGACTTTTGATACGCACCTGCCGCTAAATGAGCGGCTTATGAGAATCGATCATATTCAGGCCCGCCGTTATTCCAAGCTGAACGGTTTGGCACTGGATATCGCTACTGAGGGCATCGTCAGACATCTGAAAGCGTGCGACCGAATGGACGTCAATCCGGAAACGTCGGCTGTACGCGAGATCATCGACGACGCGCTTAACGGTCGTAGAGTGTTCGCGGAAACCAAAGAGCAGCACACGCGCGCGGCATAAGTTCGCCACACTCTCAACGCTAAAGAAAAGAGATCGCCCGCCATGGGCGATCTCTTTTTTATTGTCACTGCGATTGTTGAAAATGGACGTTTACAAATTGCGTCCGTGACGTGCTAACATTCGCAGGCCATTGACATTGATGCCCCTGTAGCTCAGCGGATAGAGCATCTGCCTTGTTGGAGCCTTAATGGGGAAGCGGTCTGGAACCCATTGAGTGGACGACCCTGTATGCGGGGACGCCCTGAGAGCCTCTGGTACTTCGATCGAAAAGGTCCGAGTAAAAATCCATGAGGATTGGGTAATCCGCAGGAAACCTCGAGGGATAAAAAGCTCAACTTTGTTCCCGAGGGATCCTCAGAGACTATACGGGTCGGGACTGTGACGTCCAAGATATAGTCCAGCCAGCAACCCCGGTTTGAAGGGCGGTCAGGGAAAGCCTGATGCTGGAAGCTAAGCAGAGGGCCGCAGGTTCGAGTCCTGCCGGGGGCACCACACCAAAATCGAAGTATGGCGGCATTAGCTCAGTAGGTTAGAGCGCCAGATTGTGGATCTGGAGGTCGTGGGTTCGAGACCCACATGCCGCCCATCATCCGCCTCGCGGTTAATTCCCACAATCAGACACGCTCGCTTCTGCCGATCAATCGTACCCCGAGTGTGAACAACAACACTGCGAATGCCGGTGACAGTACGGTAAAAGTTTGCGAACCAAGTTGATCGAGATCGCTGGCGGCTGTGAGCATATTTCCAAGACTTGGTTCCGGCTCCTGCAGCCCGACGCCAAGGTATGACAGAGCAACCTCGGCAAGCAAAAACGTTGGCAGCATCAGGAACGCACGCGTTCGCAGCGACGGCAAAATATTTGGGAGAATGTGGCGAAACAAAATTCTCGCTTGACTTACGCCCAAAGCGACTGCCGCGACAACGAATTCGCGTGTTCGCATTGACAGCACGAGTCCGCGTGTCAGCCGGGCCATATCCGCCCAGCCAGTCAGGCCGAAGATAAGTAGCAGAAGCAAAGCCGCCCGAGTCATTGGCAGCTCCAGCGGAAAAGCCGCACGCACCCCGAGTATCAGGATCAGTGTCGGCAAGGCAAGCATGGCGTCCGTCGCACCCATCAGAAACGTGTCCACTAGCCGGCCCGCATAGCCGCTCACCCCTCCGATTGAAATACCAACGAGGCAAGCGACGAGAACGCCGATCAACGCAACGACGAGCGAGAACCGTACCGCGTAGAGCAAGCGGGAGAAACGGTCGCGGCCTAATTCGTCAGTTCCCAGAAGATTGATCCTGGGCGCGCTGTCCGAAGTGCTTCTGATCCCGAACAGATGTAGGTCTGTTTCTACGATGCCCAGCAACTTATATGAATACCCGCGGACAAAGAATCCGATCGGAAAGGCAACTGAGGTGTCTTCCGTGTACGTGCGGCGAAGCGGATTTTCGACACGTCGTGGATGAATGACCGGCGTCAGACCACTGAAGTGGATCTTCGTCGCCGGCGCTGATGGCTCAAATCGTGACTGAGCATTGGGATCGTACGGTGCAAGAAAGCCGGCGACAACAGCGGACAACGCAAACAACCCGATGACGAACCAACCAACGACCGCAACGCGATCGGTTCGCCGCCTGGTGAAACCATCTCTTGATAGATGTTTGTTCAAAACCCGAGGTCGCGAATTCGCTTGTCGTTGACCGCTTGCAGTAACTCGCCAAGGGCATTTCCGAGCCAAACCGCTGTACTGGTAAATAGGACAATTCCCATTACTAAGGGCAGATCACGCCCGCGCACGGCTGCAACCATCAATGTTCCGATCCCCTGGCGTCCGAGTACGGACTCGACGATAACGGAACCTCCCAACACAGCGCCAAGCGAGAGGCCCGCGATCGTCAGGACCGGATTGAGTGCCGGCCTGACCGCGTGGCGAAAGATTACGGCACTCTCGCTTAAGCCTTTTGCCCGTGCAAGCTTGATGAAATCCTCCTGCATCGTCCGCTGTAATTCGCTATGAAACTGCGCTAGAAAAGCCGAAATCAGCGGTGCCGAAAGGGCCAACGCCGCCAACCAGAACAAAACGACTGAAGAACTGTCCATGGCGGACGCACTCAATCGGACGGATATCGCGAGCGCGACGAGCGCGAGGACGATCCGCGGGGTCGATGCTGTCACGAGGATTAACAAGTCGATGAATGCGTCAATCGTCCTCGACTTGTATCGCGTGCCGATGAGGCTTAACGGCACGGCAAACATAAGTGCGATTGCAAAGGCGGCCGTCCCGAGTAGAAATGTATTTACCGAACGCGCCCACACGAGGCCGCTTACCGGCACACGAAAGTACGTCGACTCGCCCAAGTCCCCGGTGACCGCTCCGGAAAGCCACCGAAAGTACCGTATCGGAAGTGGTTGATCGAGTCCGTAGACGCTGCGAAGGCGCTCGATCGTCACCTCTGAGATCTGCGGGTTATCTCGCAACTGCGTGAGGGCGTCGCCCCCCGCAAAACCGAGTAACGCAAACGTCACTGCCGAAACGATCAGTATCATCATGAGTCCTTGCAGACATTTTCTCAGCAGCAACTTGATCATTATCGCCTGTTGTGAGGAAAGCTGCGCGCGGTCTCTACGGGCGTTCCTCACCAGTGTTCTTTGATCTACAAAACAAAAGTTCTTACACTCTCAACAGTAACTCCTTCGGATTTCCGCTTCCCAAACTTTTCTGCCGGAGCATAGCATCATGCGGCCGTTCACATACTTTCGACTCGCTGTTTTTCTTCTGCTTCCCTTTCTGTTTTCGTGCCGACAACCACCGGCATCAAATACTCCGACCGGTGCCGCAAAGCCCGAACAACGAACAACTGGCACTCGGGGCGGGAAGTTGGTCTATCGTGTATCTTCACCGCCGAAAACATTCAATTATCTTCTGGCAAACGACGAGCCCTCGATCTTAACGGCGTTCTTCCTGCTCAATAGCCGGCTGGTGGAGTTCGATCATTCGACGCAAACTTACGTGCCTGGTCTCGCGGAAGCCTGGACCACCAGTGCCGATCGCCTTTCGGTCGACATCAAGCTACGAGATGGCCTGAAGTTTTCGGATGGGCAACCTCTGACGAGTAGTGACGTGGCTTTCACGCTGGAGGCTGCTTACGATGAGCGAAACAAGGCCGACGTGTTCCGTGACGCGCTCCTTATCAACGGCAAGCCGATATCCGTAAAGGTGATCGATGCCCGGAATCTTCAGTTTGTCCTTCCTGAAACTATAGCGGCCCCTGAGAATTACCTCTATAACATTGCCGTGCTGCCCAGAAGTGTTCTCGAAGCCGAGGAGAAAGCAGGCCGGCTTTCCGAGGCGTGGAAGATAACGTCGCCGCCTACATCAGTGGTCTCGAGTGGTCCGTTCGTTGTCGCGTCAGCAGCGGCCGGGGAACGGATCGTCCTCAAACGCAATCCTTATTATTGGAAACGGGACGCACAGGGAACGCAACTTCCATATCTTGATGAACTGACTCTCCAGATAGTCCCCGACGCAAATCAGACACGCGTCGGGTTGGATCAGGCAACAATAGATATCGTGGACCGCATACGTCCGACGGATTACGCTTCGCTGGTGAACACCGCCGGAGCCGTGAGAGCTTACGATCTCAGGCCCGAGTCTTGCGGTCGATTATATTTGGTTCAACCTGAATCCCGCCAAGCCGGACGGCCCGCAGCTGAATCCGGCCAAGCTCGCATGGTTCTCGGATGCAAGGTTTAGGAGGGCTGTTTCTATGGCGGTTGACCGCGACTCGATCGCCAGCTCGACCCTTCGAGGTTTGGCAACGCCGCTAAACGGCGTCGTATCACCGGCGAATCGAAACTGGGCCAATCCGGATCTACCGAAGATCGCGTACAACCTTGCTCAAGCAGCTTCGCTGTTGGAAGAAGCTGGTTTCACGAGGCGCGGAACCACCAATGCCCCTGAACTGGTTGACGCGCAAGGCAATCGAGTCGAGTTCTCGCTGCTGGTCCCTACTGAGAACGAACCCCGCAAGCTGATGGCCGGAGTGATCCAGGAAGACCTGGCAAAGCTCGGCATAAAAATGCAGGTCGTACCGATCGAGTTCGCCGCTGTAACGAACGCCTGGACCAAGTCCTTTGAATACGATGCGATCCTGCTCGGTCTGTCCGTTACGGACCTTGAGCCATCAACCTACGCCAACCTGCTGCTGAGTAGCGGCGACGCGCATCAATGGAGGCCGAATCAAAAGTCGCCTTCGACCGAATGGGAAACGAAGGTCGATCAGCTTTTCGCTGAGCAAGCCCGCGAGTCCGATCCTCAAAAACGGAAGACGAAATTTCACGAGATTCAGCGAATCCTCGCGGACGCATCGCCTGTCATCCCGATCGTCACACGCCACGTTGTTTCGGCGGCGAACGCCAGAGTCGGAAACTTTTCACCGAGCCCGATGTTCCCTTACTCCATGTGGAATGCGGAGGAGCTTTTCATCAAACAATGAACGACGGCGATGTCATCGTCGTCGTTATCCTTGTTCAGATTTGATGGTGAAATCGACCGCCCTAGTGACAGTGCCGCGAATACGAAATACATAGTTTCCCGGCGCAAGGTTAAGTAGTTCGATCTGGTCGTCCTCGGCGATCGCGATCAGGTTTCCATTCGCATCCAGCAGCTCGAAATATATCCGCTGGTTTCCGTGGTTTTGGTTGATGTTCGCATCGAGCCCGGAACGTCGAAGCGAAAAAGGAATCTCAACTGACGATTGCCCTGGTTGAATTGTACCTGAGTAGCGCTCCTTGAAGTTTTCTGGGGCCGGAGTCGGAGTCGGAGTTGGGGTTGGTGTGGGAGTTGGCGTGGGTGTAGGTGTCGGTGTCGGGTCGGGTTTAGCCGGAGCAATTTCAAAGCTCGAGCCCGTTCCCGAATCGCTGTTCAAGAGAAGGCCGCCGGACAGCGATGAACCGATAAGTATCTGCGCTTCGGCCTGCGTGTTTGTCGAGGTCGTTCCAAGAACGTCGTGCCCGACCGCGGTGTTCACCTTTTCGAGACCGAGCTTGATCGTGATTTCATTGCCGTCGATTGCGCCGAAGTCCGTCGCGCCGATCGTCTCCTGATTTTGAGTACCGGTCGCGAGGGTCGTGATCTTTCCGTATTCGAATGTCGTCGCGGTCTCGTCGACCGACGCCGTGACGAAGATCTCGACCGCACCAAATGCCGATGTGAGTGTCCACCGCATGTTCGGCGTGCGGACCGATGCATCGGTGACTCTCAGCCGGTAGACAATTTGGTTCGCGACCGGATCGTACTTGAAGAACGCAGCACGAATATCCTGTGCCGTAGTACCAAGCTGATCGTCCTGACCGTCGACGATCTGCGGCGCGTTCGGATCATTGGACGGGAACAGGTTTGCCGGATGCGGCACCGCCGTTAGCGACATCGCGGCACGCACGGCGTTGTGCGCGTCGACATAGCCGGCGCCAACAACGCGTTCCTCGTAGGGCATCGGCGTTGCCGTTTGCCGAAGCAGCGTTACGACCTGGTCTGGCGTCAGAAGCGGATTTGCCTCGAGCATCAGGGCGACGATCCCTGAGACTTGCGGCGTCGAGAAACTGGTTCCCTGCGACGTCGTGTAGTACGGCAGGTACGCGGGCGGGATCGTCGAGAGGTCGTTCGCACCAACAAAGATCGGAAGAGTACCCGCGATGTTCGTCACACCCGGAGCCTTCGAGCGTGTGCTCTTGATATCGACTCCGGAGCCGGTGATGTCCGGCCGTAGATTCGGAGCAACTGAAGCATCAGCAGGCTGTCCTGCCGTATCACTGCCCGTGCCGTTGTCGTTGCCACGTGATGAGAATCCGGCGGGTGTACCTAAGCCTTGCTTTTCAGCGGCTGCGACCGAGATCACCCAGGGAGCGATCGAAAACGGATTGATCATGTCCGGAGCGTCGCCGTCGTTGCCTGCGGCGAAAACGACCGTGATATTTCGGTCGTGCATCATACGCGTGGCGGTGTTGATCGGGTCGTTCGGATCATAAGGATTGTCCGCAAGCGTCGTCCCCCAAGAGTTATTGCAGACGCGGATGTTGTAGCGATATTGATTTACAAGCGTGTAGTCCATGGCTTGAACAATCGCGTAGGTCGTGAGTCCGACGTCGTTACCTGCTCGTATACCGATCAACTTTGCACCCGGCGCCATTCCCATATACAGACCCGCCGATGCAGCACCAGTGCCTGCCGTTACGCCTGCTCCGAACGTTCCGTGTCCACCCTCGATGTCCGATATCGGCACGTTCTCGACAGGTACAACGGGAAGAAATCCCGCAGGCGGCTCGATCGGCAGATCAGCGGTCGCGAAATAGACATTCTGGGCCACATTGTCCTTAAGATCGGGATGGGTGGCATCAATACCCGTATCGATGTACGAAACGCCGATGTTCCTTCCTGTCACCGGTAGCGCGTTGTTGAGTGCAGTCACCTGACTGTCGCGAATGAGATTCTCGATACCCGTTATCGTCCGGCCTTCAAAATCCAGAAGGCGAAACGTGCGATTGGCGTAAAGCGATCGAACGCCTGACTTTGCCTTCAACGCATTGAACTGTGTCCGGTTGATCGACGTCAGCACCATTGGCAACGCCTGCATGTAACGTCCGCCGCGAATGCCAAGCGACTGAAGCATCAGGAAGTCGTTATTTGTCACGCTGTGATCGAACGTGATCACAACCGGTGTTAACGACAAAGGCGATGCATTGATTTTGGCTAATAAAAGACTATCGACCGAAGGCGCCGCAAGGGCAGAAATGGATGCCGCAATCGTGACGATCAGTACGGCCAAGGCTTTGACGAGACGTGTCATCGGGATTCCTCCTGGTTTCATCTAGCCTGACTTTACTTAAGGTGGGTTGAGATTAACTTGAGGTCTGCTTGAGAAGCACCAAGGCAAACAAAAAGGCTGCCGGCCAAACTTCGACAGCCTTTTTGGCGAGGACTCCAGTGGCCTGGGGCCCACTAGAGTATGCGAACCAAAACGGTTCTAGTCAGCGGATTCACTGTGAACCGGACCAAACGAGTGAGTACATTCGTCGTGGCCGAAAGAGCGGAGCTTCCGCCGACGGTTCGGGTGCCGCCGTTCTCGTTAGGCGAGCCCTGCGGTAGCAGTTGGTTGGACACGATCTGGAACGTGCTCGGACCGTTCGCAAATCCGAGTACACGGAAGACGTACGTCGTATTCGGCTGAACAGCGGAAGAGACAAACTCGGTCGCCGTTGCTCCTGCCGAACGCATCAGGACCTGCCCGTCCATGGTTCGCAGCTCAAAGTCCAAGTCGACCGCCGTAGCTGACGTGAGCCGTCCTTCGAGCGCCAACGCATCGGCCTTGGTGGTGACGAGCACGTCATCCCAGGTGATGCCTTTGAACTCAGGTTTGCCCCACGTGGCGCTTGTCCCGCCCGTGGCGGTCGGCTCGCCCGCTAGCAGTGTTCCTGTCTTCGTTTCCGTAAAGATTGAATACGTGACCGGTGCCGGCGGGCTCGAACTACCATCCGAATTCTGCGAACCCGAGCCGACCGTCGAGCCTGCAAACGCGTTTGCATAGATTTTCGCGTCGAAGCTGAACATCTGCGCCGTCGGGTCATTGAATTCAATGCGTTTCGCGGCGGATGTTTGACCGAGAGTCAGCGCCTCGTTATAGATGAACGTGTTGCCGTTCGCATCCGCGTTGCGAACTGTTACGGACGGATTGGAGATGCTCACGATCTGGAATTCGAGCGGTTTGTAGAGAGTCTTATCTGTCGAGAATGCGCCGCGTGCATTTGTCAGACGATTGTCAAAAGCCATCACGCCATTCGCGAACGTGATGTTGGAGATGGCTGAATCGACTTGAGCGGTAACGTCCTGACGTGTCTGTGTTGCGCGAGACGAACCTGAGAAATTGGACCATCCGAGCTGGCCGGTTGAGTTCACGCCTATCGCCCGAACAACGTATTCGCTGTCGAATAAGTCTTTCAGACCGGTGGGCGCAAAGATCTCAAAGATCGGCCCTTCGTCTTTCCAAGAGGTTTGGTCTCCTGCGGTGAAGAATGCGTGGCGGTAGCCTGTCGTCGAAGCATCGCCGTCGGCATAGACACGTTTGCCGTTTGGTTCTCGCCGGCCGGCAAATGCGATTTTTCGTTTGAGCACCTCGTATGCAACCGCGCCCGGCACAGGATCCCACGTAACGGTTACGCTTTTTGCTGAAGCCGGGGTGACTTTCACGTTTTGCGGAACAGCCGGAGCCGTCTGACCACCCGCAAAGTGCGAAACCTGCGTCGAGATCGTCGCTTGTCCGCCAGTAACTTCGCGGGCGTTGATGCCGAGCTCTTTCGCGGCGAAGATCTGCTCGATCATCGCCCGATGCTTTCCGGGCGCGTCCGGATCGGTCGAATCCGACGGATACAGCATCTGGTCGGCGACGATGAAAGCATCGCGGGCCTTGATCATCGTATCCGGCGACGTAGTGCCGAGAATGTACATCGAGCCGAGAAAATCACGTTCGAAGATGTTGGTCCCGCGACTGATTCTCTTCTGCGGCAGACCATCCTTAGCTTGCGGACGCTTAAAGGTCGTGTTTTCCGGATAAACGCGATTCATCATCTCGCGAATGTCCCACATCGTCGACATATAGATCTCGCCATCGCGATGCTCTTCAACCTGGCCGGTCGCACCGAAAGTTCCATAGTCGGAATATTTCAGGGTCGAACGTGCGCTGCGGATGTACGCGATCGAATCCGGATCGCGTCCGTTGTCGCGAAAGAACTGTCGAAAGCCTTTTGCGTTGACGACGTAGTCGCCAAGGCTTGCATTGTCTGTGATCGTGAATGCCCACATGTCCGCCTGGCCCTCGTTCATGGCGCTTCCTTCCTCGCCTTCGAGTCCGGCAATGGGCGATGTGATCGCGTGCATCCCTTCGTGATACGGAACTGTTCCCTCGAGAGCGAGGTCGTTAAAGTCGTAACCATGGCCGTATACCGTCGGGTTCACAACGACGGGCGATTTGGTGGCTGTCACGCCTTCGATCAACGACGTCAAGTTGAATGCAAGGGCGTTGTCCATGCCCAAAACGATCTTGAGGAAGTCAGGATGCGTCGGATCAGGCAATTCACCATTGGCGGCATCCAGCGCGACAAAGATATTCGGAAAGTGGACCGTCGCGGGAAGCGGTGTCGTCTTATTTGGATAATCGTCCGGGAAAGCGCCGCCGCCGATGGCCGTGTTATCACCGCCGATATGCAGGTAGTCCACATACTCGACGAGATAGGTTACAAAGAAGAACGCATTGATCTCGTCCTGATGTTCGGCGGGCTCAGCAAGCTGATCTTGTTCGTTAGTGCGAGCTTCCAGTGCTGCCGGATCGTCCTTGCGAAAGTGCCAGGTGCCAAGGGCGGCTTGTCCGAACGGCTGCTTTGTCGCGAGCGCATTGTTGACGATGGTGTGCGTTCCGGTCAGAGTACCATTCACGCCGGTCACCCGGTTCGACGGATCGAAAGAACGTAAGTTGACACGTTCCTGTCCGCACGGCGCCACAATGCCGTTTGTCGTGCACGAGCTGATTATGCTGTTGTCCTTTAGGTTTGCATCGATCTGTGGGTACTTCGGATAAATGTCCGCGGTTTCTGCTCCGGGAGTGGTTTGAAATGCTAAAAAGTCTTTGCGTCCAAGGATCTCACCGGTGTTTGCATCGACAGTGACCATATACAAGCCGAATGGATTCGTCGAAAACTTGGCGACCTTCCAGGCGAGACGGTAGCTACTTGCTGTTGGATAGATCGAAAGAGTAGGAGGAATGTTCTGCACTGCTGCGAGCTGTTGCGAAAGGATCGATAAGCCGTTGTTCAGAAGATTCGTCGCTGCGGCAGGCAATCCAACGTAGAACTGATTCAGATCGTTGTAAGCCGCTGTTCTTGCCTGCTCTGCGCTCAGCGAAGGCTGAGTATTAACTGCCACATCGCGAAAGAACGGGCCTGACGCCATGATGACCTGCTTGTTCGCGTTCATCACAATGCCGATGCCGCCATTTTCAACGGCGACGCCGTTGAACGTCTGCTGAAACCTGACAAGATGTCCACCTAGCGCATTGCGCGAGCTGAAAACGCGGAAGTTATTCAACTCGGTTACGCCGAAGATACCCGCGTTCTGCATGACGAACGCGCGTGCCGCTTCTTCCGGCGTCCCCGAGTACGGCTGGGATGTGAAGTCGTACATCACGTCGGGAGATCCGCCGAAATCGTTCCAGCGGGTGGTCATACTTGGTGCGTTTACCGATGCCTTCAGGTCGTCGAGAGCAGCGAGTTGCGCGGATGTTGCCTGACGGACATTCGGCAAATGAAGCGAGGCGTTCAGATCGAAGTTCGGAGCCGAACGCTTGTACAGCTCCTTCACGAAGTCCGACGTTCCGGGCGCCGTCTTGCCTGTGTCGAACGGTAGCGAAACTATCGCTCCGAGGATCAGGGCAACCGCCGTAAGCGAGATCGCGAAGCGAGAGATGCCCTTCCTCCCAAGTGTTCGGCTGGTATCTTTCATTCTTCCTCCCAAGATATTTGAAAATGGTTTGTAAATAACTTTCGCTGATCAGCGTATTAACTACTGCTTGAGAAACTCTTGACGCCAAAGCGACTACGATTGAGCCAGACTTGAAAAAAAGCGGCCCGGATCGGGGGGCCGCTTTGAAAAACTCGTTCCAGTCACGGGCAGGAACGAGAAACCGTCGGGTGAAAAGCGCCGAGCGGAAACAAGTTTCGCGGAGTGAGAACCGTTAGCCGCCAGTCGTAAACAACGTGCGATACCTATTGAGTTTCCCTGCGAGTACCGCTCGGGAAACCGTTGTCGCCGGCTCGAATCGCGGTCCCGGGATGGCAATGAATTGTCCCGGAGCTATTTCACGAACCTCAGCTGGAAAGACTTCGAACAGACCTTTATCGATTGCGATCTGAACGTAGCCACGGAGCGAACCCGGTATCTGAGCGTTGTCGCTCAGTGGCGTACCGTTTGACGTAACGGTCGTGTTTGCAAGAGCGCGTGCCGCTGCGTCGTGGCCGAGTGCTTTCACCAACACGACCGCAAGGAGAAGCCGGTCTACTGCGCCTGCCGGATTGAACGACGTGCCTGAAGCGGAGATCATTCCTGTCGGAGTGAAATCGAAGTCGCGGTTCGTTGATCCGCGGGCAGTCGCGTACTCGGCGAACAGCCGCAGGTCGCCACTGACGTCGGCGAACTTCGGCGTCGAGCCAAGCGTCTGACGAAGGCTTGTGTTCAAGGCGAGTGTACGCGCCAGGTCCTCGCGAGTGACCGTCGAATCCGGACGGAAGGTTCCGTCAGCAAACGTATCGATCAGCCGGCTCTTCAACGCCGCTTCGATCGCTGCCTGCTCCGGATGTCCCTGGATGTCGGCGATCGGCGGGAGAATGAATCGAATTTGCGTAATGTTTCCGTCAACCGGACCCGGAGCCGCGATCTGAATCGGCGACGATACCTGTTGCGCCGCGGTCAAACCGCGTGCTCCGCGTATCTCGAGCGTCCATGTTCCCGGTTCGGGATTCTGGACGACGATCTGTCGCTTATCCGAACCAATTACCGGAAAGTCGATCGCGGTCGAATAGCTCACGCCGCTCGGGCTGGTAATGCGCATCCCGACGAGGTTTCCGGTCCCTTCTTCGGCAATCGTGTCGACCCTCGCAAAGACGTCAAGGAGGTTGATGTCAGGTTCAACGGTGAACGTTCTCGCGTTGGTAGACATCGGGCCAGAGACCTCAGGACTGAAATCGATGTGGAAGTTCTGCATGGCCGGACGTTCCTCACTGAAAACTGCGTTGTAGGTAGTGTCCTGAATGTTCCGATATGGTTTGGAGCGGTTGAAAACCTTATCAACCGCCGCGTGTGCGTTGACGAAACCGGCTCCCACTTCCCATTCTTCGCGGCCCGGCATTTTGCTGGCAGTCGAAGTAAGGATCTCGCGGATCTCATCCGGCGAAAGCGTTGGATCCGCATCGAGCATCAGCGCGACAACACCGGAGATGTAAGGTGTCGCCATCGATGTGCCGGAGATCTGCGTGTAGAATGGGATGTGCGCGGGTGGAAGGTCGGCGTCGGCGTCGAGCCCGTTCGCCGTCAGATTGACGGTCGAGCGCGTCGATACAACCGCGGACGTAAACTTACTCGCGTTGGTTTCGTATATGCGACCGGTGCCTGGAGCGGTGATCGTCGGCGCATTGAAATCATCGTTCGGATCTTCGTTGCTCAGCCGAATATCACGACGAACTCCCCGTGAAGAGAAGTCAGCGAGATCACCCTCTTTCGAACCTGCCGCAACGCCAATGACCCACGGAGCTTTCGCATATTGGTTGTACGTGTCCTTCGTAGGTCCGTCGTTTCCGGCTGCGAAGATGACGGCGATGTTCCGGTCATACGCCAGTTTTGAGGCAATCGTGATCGGGTTATCGGGGTTGAATGCCGCCGAGCCGCCGTAGCTGTTTGAAACAACGCGGATGTTGTAGCGAAATTGATTTGCAAGGCCCCATTCCCACGCAGCAAGACCATTTATTACAAAGATTCCCGCGCCAAGCCCCGCACCGATGATCTTCGTCCCCGGAGCAACGCCCGTGTAAAGGCCTCCCGACCGCAATCCCGTTCCGCCGATGATCCCGGCGCAGTGAGTGCCGTGGCCGACGGTTTGGTCTGTGTTCGGCACGTTCTCAATGGAGACATGAGGAGTAAAACCCGGCAGTGTTCCTGCCGCGACGGGCGTCTGCACATTCTGAATAACCTTGGGCCCGAATTGGAGGTCGGCGTGCGTTGCGTCGACGCCGGAGTCGATCACTAACACCGAAAAATCACCCGCGCCCGACACCGGCATCCCGCCGTTCCGCAGCGTCATTGCAGAATCGGTCTGCACTTTCTGGACACCGCCCAAGACGCGTGCCTGATGCATGTAGTACATCAGGCGGTCGTTCGACCACAGCGATCTTACCGCCGAGTTCGCGGCAAGCGCGCGGACCTGGCCCGCGGTCATCGGCTGCGCGACCATCCCAAGCGTCGGGAACGTTTGGCCGCCGGTCACGCCGGCTGCACGCAATACGTTAAGATGCTCGTCCCGCAATCCGTTCGACGACTTGAATGCAACGATCACCATTCCGGCGTCGGCGTCGTTCGCGAGTCCTGCTAGACGGGCGCTCAGCGCCGGGCTAAGCGTCGCGCCTCCACCTTGCGCCCTTACAGCAGGAGTGAGGGACGAATTGGGCATTAGCCATAATCCGGCACTCAACGCAAATACAAACAGAAGGGAGAGCGTCCCTCTGAACAGGTTCCTTGTCTCAAAGTTCACTGTCCTTTGTCTCCTTGACGATCAATTCGGGAAATCAACTGTCACCGAAGATAAAGGAAGGGCTTTGAGAAAAACTTGAGCGGGGATCTCACGAGTTGAGGCGAACTTGAGGCTGGCGTGCGTCTATTTGATAAGTTCTACAAACAAACGCTTTGTTTCTTCGGCGGGCTCGATCCCGAGTTCGGTGCGCAGGGCTTTTTTCATTCTTTCGTAATGCTGCTTAACGGACGCCGGCTTGCCTTGGGCGGCGAACGCTTTCATCATCAGTCGATGCATGTCCTCGCGAAACGGATCGCCTGCCAGGGCTTCCCCCGCGTACCTTACGGCATCGGTCCAATGGTTTTCGGAAAGGGAGAGTTTTGCGAGAGCGGCAACGACGCGTGCGGACTGCTCTGAGTAGAACTGGCGTCTTTCATCGGCCCAATTTTCATAAATGCCTAACATGAATTCCCCGCGGTAGATCTTGTGAGCGGATTCGAGACTCGCCCGTTGATGCGCCCCGTCTTTCTCGCGTTTTGCTTTTTCCGCTTCGACGATCCACTGCTCGAATTCTTCTGCGTCGATGGAATATGAAAGCTCGGGATTGAGTTGATACGCGCCGTCTCGAAAGATAAGAAAGTTCTGCTTGAAGGGCTGACGACTGTTGAGCGCTTTTCGGATATGCGAGATCGTTGGATGAAAATTCTTCTCAACGGTTTCAAGATCTTCATCGGGCCAGAATGCCTCGATCAGCACCTCCTTCAGAACGCGTCGATTCTTGCTGGTTGCTATGTAGCAGAAAATGTCTCGTGCCCGCCGCGTTGTCCAAGCGTCGGCGGCAAATTGAACCGAGGGATCGCGGAAGATCTCCACTGGGCCGAGAACGCGTATCGTCAAATCCGTGATAGGGGCAGGCGGTTCCAGATGAGATTGGACGCGCGCCGACAGTACGGAGCGTTCCGCACTCAGTTCTTCGCGAAGATCTACGGGCAGGCGATCCGCGATGTCTTCATGTCCAAATATCGCCGGATTTCGCCGGATCTCCCGCCGCAGCCAGTACTCGTAATCGAAACGAGTCGAAAGATCCAAAGCCCGCCGTACGGACTCGATCATGGCTTTCGTATTTCCTTGAACGAGATACGTCTCCGCCAGGAGCATCGCTGTCAATGCTTCGTCGTAGTAGTGATTGTGGCGGTTGAAATAATCGAGTAGTTCACGTAGGTGCATATCAAGGCCTTCTGAAGCACCCTCCGCGAGATCAAGTTGATAGCATCGCAACCGCGCGGTGCGGACCCCGTGTTCGTTTCCCTGCCGTTCACGTCCCGTGATCAAAGCCTCAAGCAAAGCGCGCGCCTTCGGGAGATCACCACGCATGAGGAGGAAAGCCGCGCGTTCTTCGTTCAACTCCTTCGACGTGATGTCGATCTCGGCCTCATCATATGCATTCGCGGCGCGTTCGTAGAATTCCTCAGCGTGAGCGAAGTCGCCTTTCTCGCGATAGAAATTCGCGTACGCTTCGAATATTTCGCCCCGCAAGAACCGAAGATTGTAGAGCTGGCACAACTCGAGCGAGCGGCTAAGGTGTTTTTCGGTGTCCTCGAATTCGCCGCGGTACAGATGCAGGCGTGCCACATTCAAGTGACCGATCGCTTCCTGTGGCAGTTGCTTGTCGGGCTGACCCTCGCGAAAAATGCGTCTGAACCAGCGCAAAGCCTCTCCAAAATCTCCGCGAAAGCCCGGCGCAAGCGCAAGATTGTGTGTCACAAGACGAACGTATTGGTCGTTCCCAAGTTTGTCAGCGAGTTCGAGGGCCAACCTGAACTGCTGTTCCGCCTCGGTCCATTTCTCCTGCACGATCAGGCACAGTCCGCGCGTGTTCGCGCACTTCATGAATGTTTCCGAAGTATGCGACACGAGAGTTTCGGCACGCTCGATAAGCGAGAGCGCCTCGACGTATCGGCCGCGACGACGCGCCAGACTGGCAAGAGAGTGAAGAGCTTCGCCTTCTCCCGTCGAATCCCTGGTTTTGTTTAGAAGCTCGACGGCGCGGTTCAGAAGTTTCGACGACTTTTCAATCTCGCCATGAAGCCGTGCGACCTCAGCCTTATGCAACAGCGAGCGAGGATGTTCCTCCAGCGATCGGTCGGGTATCCGTTCCGCGAACAACCCTAGTGAAGTGAACGCACCGGCGGCGATCCACTCGTTCCCCGTTTCTGCGATCACGGACGCTGCGCGATCGAAGTTTCGCGCATCAAGCAGGTAGGGCAGGGCCACCTCCCATTTTTTGCTTTTGAGAAAGTGGTCGGCGATCCGGTTCCGTTCTTCGGCGACGCGTGCCTGGCCGATATCGGATCGAAGGCGACGGAGTAGAAACTCGCGGAACAGAGGATGGAATCTATATTCCTCGCCGGTCTGACGATCACCGGCAACCGTAAGAAACACGTTCTTCTGGGCGAGCTCGGGGAGTGCCGCCGAGCAGCGCAGCTCGGGAAACAGCGCGCTGCAAAGATCTAGCTGAAGCGATTCGAGCAGGGAAAGATCCATCAGCAGCCTCTGCGTGTCAGCCGACTCACGCGAAAAAACTTCTTCGGCGAAATAATCGAAGATGTCGCGTTCCGATTGCTGCAGAATGTCATGCAGGTCCAACGCTGGCGGTCCGTTTGCCGAATGCATCTCCTGCTCGGCAACTTGACGTACAAGCTGAAGCGCAGTGATCCATCCCTGGGTTCGCTCGCGATACTCGGCTATCTCTACGTCTCTCAGCTCGACGTTGAGCGTTTGTTTGAACAGATCTTTCACTTCGCCGTCTGTGAAAAGAAGATCGTCGCGCGTTATCACCAACGCAGCCGACTGCGTCTTTCGCCGCATGGTCGCAAGCGGAGGGAGATCGCGGGTCGTAATGATCAGATGGACCAGGTCAGACGAATATTGCACGAGCCGATCGACCAGCTTGTGAACGATGGTATCGCGTCCGATATGGTGATAGTCATCCAGAACAAGAATGAACGGCTGCTCGATCGATTGAAGTATTTCGTTTATCAGGAGGTCGGCCGATCGTTCAGGAAAGCGAAGCACCTCTTCGTTAGCTTCACTCAAGTAGGGAAATATTGCTTCGCCGAATGCCGGATAGAGGTTTCTTATGCCTTGCGCTATATAACCGAGAAAGACGACGGGATCCGCGTCAGTATGGTCGAGCTGGTACCAAACCGTGGGCCGTGTCTGGCTGCGAACAAAGTCGGCGATCAGAGTGGTCTTGCCGCATCCGGCGTCGGCCGCAACCATTGTTATAGGAGAACCCAGGTTGGCGTGCAGCTTTTTCGTAAGCCGCGGGCGCTGAAGTAGTTCCGTAACAGCGCGCGGAGGAAGCAGTTTTGTGCGGAGAAAAAAGTTTCTATCCTGCATCGCTTCGACGGGATCGGTCGGTAGGGATGTATTATATGCCACGCCGCTCGGATGCAAATCGAAGAGCGCGGTTAAAGCCGAGACTTAGACGGTTTCCCGCCACGGATGAATGGAAGGAGTTTCGAAACTCGCCCGAACGTTTCCGCGTGAATCCGCGCCGCCTCAGCTTGCGAACGCCCGACCTGCTTGAGGAGCAATATCGTCTCTTCCCGGTCAAAGGCAAGCGTTTTCTCGTCGATAACGTCAAGCTGCTGTTTCGAACGTAAACGCCATAAGGGGTTCGGCGGCCTACTCCGGCACAGAAGGAGCACGTCCGCAGTTTCGGAAAGCGACGGCTGAAGAATATTGAAGAACCCACCGAACCAATCGGCGTCGAACAAATGGTCTATTCCGTCAAGGACAAGCAATGGCCGATCATTCTTTTCGTCGGTGTCCAAAACGGAAGCTATGACGTAGAGAAAAGTCGCCATCGCGGCGGATGAAGAATTGGTCACGGCGTGCAGTGAGTCGCCAACAGCTTTCTTGCTTTCGGCGACTCGAAGCACACTCGCTGCGAGGTAACGTGCGAAGGCATTCCAATCGATGTCTGACGATTCCACCGTAAACCACGCAGCGCGCTTTCGGGTTCGCGCGTATGCCGCGGCCATCGAGGTTTTGCCGGTCCCGGCACGACCGGAAACCAGTGTCGCGGCGAAGTGGTTAAGTGATCTTTCAAGTTTTTCAATCAGTCTTGGCCGTTCGATGAGCCCCGCACAGTGGGGAATCTCAAGCTTCTCATTCAATATGTGCACCTCCCGTTCGACTTTCGAAGGTGTCGCTGAAGTGGTGTTGAGCGGCGGCGAGTATCTTTCCGTAGAATCGAAATGGTCTTGAAGAATGAAGCTCATAGTCATCGATCGGAGCATACGACTCCATCCTTGAGAAAAACTTGAACCACACTCAAGTTTTTCTCAACCAACCTCAGTTACATTCTCTAATCAAGGTTGCTGGTTAAACGAACACGGATCGGTGCTCGCCACAAATACAAGAGGCATGCAACTTAACTGCAAGCGCAGACGGTATATCATGGCTCACTTGCATTTTGTATTGATTCGATGCAACCCCCGCGCGGGAGCCCGACTGGATCGAATGAATAGATTCGTAGCACTTCTGTTAATACTGCTGCTGGCAGCGAGTCCCGCGTTTGCTGGCCTATCCGTTGTCAAATCAAACGGCATCACGCTTACCGGTGCGGACGGCATCCAGTATGTCGGGCTCAACGGCATTACGCTCACCGGAGCGGACGGGATCTTCAATTACAGTTCGAACGGCATCACACTAACAGGCGCGGACGGCATCACGCTGACGGGAGCGGACGGCGTCACGTCAACAGGCGCCAACAGCGCGACGTATACTGGAGCGAACGGGATCACATTGACCGGAGCCGACGGCATCACCCTTACCGGAGCTGATGGCATCACGCTGACAGGAGCAGACGGGATAACGTTGACTGGCGCCGATGGTCAGCAGTACACAGCTGACTCGATCATCATTCGCCGACCGAACGGAATAACTCTTACCGGGGCTGACGGCATCACGCTCACTGGAGCGGATGGCATCACGTTGACTGGAGCCGACGGTGCCACGCCTGTCGGACTAAACGGCATTACACTTACCGGAGCCGACGGGATCGCGTTAACCGGAGCCGATGGCATAACACTCACGGGTGCTGACGGCATCACACTCACCGGTGCCGATTCGGTCACGGGCTTTCGAACGACGGGTGTCGTTTTCGATCACACAAATCCAACGGGCATCACGCTCACCGGAGCCGACGGCATCACGCTTACCGGGGCCGATGGCATTACGCTCACCGGAGCCGATGGCATCACGCTCACTGGAGCCGACGGCATCACGCTCACTGGAGCCGACGACAACACGGGACTTCAGAGCGTAGATCCTGAGCTTGCCGTTGCTCTTAATAATGCAACGGACGACAGCAACATAAACGCCGTGATCGTATATCACGCGTCGGTGACCGACGCTGATATCGCGCAGCTTCGGCAGCTCGGCATCATGGGCGGAACGCGTTTGCGTATGCTGCCGATTGTATACGTGACCGCAACCAAGGCGCAGCTCCTTGCGGTTTCCCGGCTGCCGAGAGTCCGCTCGCTCTACGGTAACCGCACGCTGACGTTCAACTCCGATCCTTACTTCAACACTACTGGCGTTCAGCGTGTTGCGCCAGATTCCGACCTTCGTCAGGACAACGGGTCTATGCCCGTAACCGGCCGCAATGTTACGGTCGCGGTCCTGGACACAGGCATCAACAGTCAGCACGCCGATCTGGCAGGCAAAGTAGTTCAGAATGTTCGATTGGCCGACACGCAGAGCCTCTCCGGATCGTTCACTTATCCGGTTCCGCTCGAGAATCTCGCGAACACGGATCTCGTGAGTGGCCACGGAACTTTTGTCGGCGGGGTGATCGCCGCAAGCGGCGTGAGCTCGTCGGGAAGATTCGCCGGTGTTGCTCCGGGCGCGCGGCTTCTGGGACTTAGTGCCGGCGATCTAAACCTGATGCACGTCCTTTCGGGATTCGATTATCTTCTCGAGAAAAGAGTCCAGTACAACGTGCGGGTAGTGAACTGTAGCTTCTCTGCGAACACGGTATTCGATCTTAACGATCCGGTAAACGTAGCGACTAAGATTCTGACCGACGCAGGGGTTAACGTCGTATTCTCAGCCGGCAACAGCGGTTCCGGAAACGGAACGATGAACCCGTATGCAATAGCACCTTGGGTCATCGGCGTCGGCGCGACCGATGCGGCAGGCAAGATCGCCGGGTTTTCTTCACGGGGCAACTTCGGTGACGCTTTGCAGCACCCGTCGCTCGTCGCTCCCGGAACGAACATCATCAGCCTTCGAAGTGCACCGGCCATTACAGGAGTCTCCGGGATCGCGGGTGCGGACGCCCAGCGGCTGTCACTAACCGACCTGCCGTACTACACGACGGCGACAGGCACATCGTTCTCCGCTCCCCAGGTTGCCGGAGCCGTCGCCTTAATGCTCGAAGTGAATCCGAACCTGACTCCGGCTGACGTCAAGGACATCCTGAGCCGAACGGCAACACCGATGCCTCGATACTTTTTCCACGAAGCCGGTGCGGGGATGCTCAACACGTACGCCGCAGTGCTCGAGGCCGCATTTCCGGAACGCGAGATGGGTGGATTTCGATCAACGCTCTCGCGCAACACCCTCCGGTTCGTCACGCGCACATCGCAGACGTTTGAGCAGACCGTGTTTCCGCACCTGGCAAGCTCAGCGAACATCGCGATCCCACAGAACACAATTCAGGTCGGCGTCAATGTTTATTGGGACCTCAGTGCAAACGATTTTGGACTGAGGGTTTATGACCAGTCGAACTCATTACTGGGTGAATCGAACCATCTCAACCTGCCTGGCTTCACCGGACGCCGTGAGAAAGTGGTGCTCCGCAATCCGTTGAGCCAAACGCTGCGTGCGTCGATATCGCATTCAGGTTATGTGGGGTCAAGCCAGCAGGTCTTCGGGGCGGTCGAGGTGACCCAGGTAGAGTATCCGGTGCTGCTCGATCAGTCGACTCTCTCGCCTGACCAGGCCGCACAGGTCGAGAAGAGCCTGCTTGCAAATCTGATGCTGCCGGAAGGCCGAAAATTCCATCCGAACGCGGCCGTCAGCCGCCTTGAACTTGCTGAGTCACTGATCCGAGCGGGCCTGGTTCCGCAGTACATGGCTTCAGCTGCGATGTTCACTGATGTTCGCGACGTGTATTCGCGGAACGCGGTCGAAAGCACACAGGCGTTCCCTTCGGGCCCACTGTTTTATGATGCGACCCCCGGCAGGAATTTTTACCCTTACAACGGAGCCACGAAACTCGCTGCAGCGATCGCGTTCGTTAAAGCCGCTGGCCTCAAGTCCCAGGCCGCCTACGCTTCGCTTCCGCTGACAGTCTCCGACGCCTCGTCGATACCCGCCGCGTGGCGAGGCTACGTCGCCGTCGCTTTGCAGCGAGGCTTTGTTTCCCTTGACGGCAATGCGTTCAACCAGTCGCGCAGCCTCACTCGGCTCGAACTTGCAACCTCGCTCAATACGCTAATATCGCAATAAACAACGTAGTCTGTGTCGTGGCAAGGATTGATGGTAGTATTCCTTACCAAATCGAAGAAGCGTGACTTTAAAGGGGAGAATGATGGCCAATGCCTGAAGACCAAAGAGTAGCGAACAACTCTCAAACTTATGTTGCGAGTGCTGAGGATTTTCAGTTTGAGACGTTGGAGCAGCAGAACGGGCAGGCGACTGTCATTCGTTTTCGACTCGAAGATCCGCGTTACCACGCCGGCGATGTACTCGTAGTACTAAGCGGCAGTGAGATCCATTTCCACGGAATGATTGGCCAGGTGGCTGACGGTTGGGCCATCGCCAGCGATCCGCGCGGTTCCCTGCTCGCAGCTACAGTTCAATAGCGCTATCTGACGTAGCCCGACGGGAACGCGATCCGCACTCCGGGTGTGACTGACTTCACTTCGATCTTGTGAAAACCCTTATTCAGGTGCGTCGACAAGAACGTCAACGCTGCCTGTTTCTGAAGTGAAACGTCTAACTCGCGGATGAACGGCTCAAAACTCACCGGCGCTCCCGTTCCCTGAAAGAACGCCATCCCGCCAGTCTCGTTTGAAAGTCGCAACAGCGAACTTTGCGCATTGCCCGCGAGAGTGCGATTAGCCGCGGAAGCAAACGTCGGCGAATAGAAACCATAAATCGCCACACCGCGACGCTGCGACTCATTCACGGCACGCTGAAGATCCACACTCTGCGACGGCGCTGAAGACTCCACGCCACGTGAGATATCCAAACCATCCGAAACCAGCAGGATCGCGCGCCGGCCCAACGGCTGTGCTTCAAATTTCTTGAGAGCTTCAACTACCTCGACGTAAGGATTGTACGGGCCGACAAACGCAGAGCCGCTTGGAGCTCGTAACGACTTCGCAGCCTTCTCGAGATCGCTTGTAAATTTCTGTCTGACTTGCAAACTGCCCGTACGCAGATATCCGATCATCACGCGCGAGCCCTTAGGCAGATTGCGAATGAACTCGGCCAGCGCCTTGATCTCGTTGGCAACTGAAGGCACTAAGTCGTCCTGGATCAACACGGCGAGAGTGATCGGCGAGTTTGGGATCGCACGAATCGAGAGGATCTGTGCCGGTTCACCATCCTCGCTCACCGTCAGGTCGATGTTTGTCAGTTCGGGCGTCGTCCCTTCGGAGCTCATGCGGATCGTCAGCGGTATCGTGACGGGCCTGCCCGGTCCACGAGACGGAGTGCCGCCGTCGACGTTCTGGGTCGGCGGCTGGCCATAGGCCGCTCCGGTCATTATTAGTAGTAAACCAACAAGACAAAGGATCGGGTGGAATCGTTCGAGAGTCTTCATTTGCGCTTCTTTCCCTGTACTATGAGCGACATTATACAGTCACGCTGTTGAAATCGCTTTGGCCGAACCTGTGGCTGGCCGACGCCGTTCTCATAAGCTAAGATCGCGGCCACAAGGCTTGAGATGCAACTTCAGACGAGTCAAAACGGCAAACTTTCCAAGAAGGATGCTAAAACAGCCACTTTGCTCAAGCATGCTCCGTGGATCGCCGTCTTGCTCACTTCGATACCGGTCCCGCTGGTGTTCCTCGTGATCTTCTTCATGACGACCGCCACGGAGTCAGCGGCGATTTCCTTACTGTTAGCGGGCCTTTCTTTAACCGTTGGGTTCGCGCTCGGGCTGGTTATTGCGGTTATTCTCCTCATTTACCGCAAGAAATGGATGTCTAAATTGCGCGACCGATTAGCATCGGATGGAATCACGGCAAATGAGGTTGTCTGGTTCAGCTCCGAGCTTACCTCGGCGGAGCGAAAATCGCTGGCCGAAATAAAAGAGAGCAATCCGCTCCTGGCTGACGCCTACCTCGAAACCCTGGCAAGCCGGCTCACGGCGTCGCGGATTATGGCGCGGTCTCGAAAGGAGATGCTTAAAATCGAGCGCCACATAAACCGGGCGCGCACATTGCGCACAGCGGAGTCGGCCGCATTATTAAAGGACCTCGCCGAGGACCATGAACGCCTGAAAAATGTGTACTCACAGGCCACCGAACACCTGAATCAGGCCAAAACGCGGTTGCAGGTGATCGAAACGACAGCCATCAGGAAGTTGAGCCAGGGTGAGACCGACCAGATGATGCGACGATTGGGAAGCGCGCAGGACCAGTTACCCCTCGTTCTGGAAATCGCTCAACTCGAGCAGCAAATCCTCCGCGAAGGCAGCACTCACGGCGACAAAGCCTTAGGTACCGGCAGCTGATCTGGCCAATTCGAGTTTCGCCAGTTTGTAAACACCCGGTCCGAGTCGTTGCGCAAATCCTTCATCGACGAGCGCCCAGTTACCCAATCCCGCCTCAGGCGATCTCAGTCCAGTCACGCGAGCCAACTCGCCACGCACGGTCATGCCCGCAGTCGCCAGATACGCCCTCGCGATCTCCTTAACCGCCATTTCCCTGTCAACAATAACGCTAAGTTGATCCGCGAACCGTGCCTCCGGAATCGACCAGATGTAAGTGAACGTGGGCTCGTAGAGGACGTCGCTGGGGATCACCTTCAGCGTTTTCTGTAACTCAGTCAACGCTTTATCGAAACGAGCGCGCTCCTTGATCCCGCTGGCCTCACGCAGATCTCGAGTTCCCATCTCCCACTCACTGCGCATGATTTTGAGAATTAATTGAGAATCACTTGATAAGTAGTTTTTCTCGTTCTTGCGCGGAACGCCCCACAAGGAATTGAAAAAGGGCAGCAGGCGGGACGCGATGAAGGTGGACCGCCCACGCAAGACTTTGCCGTAAAAACAGCGGCCGCGGCGCATTACGTCGTCCTTAATCGTCCACGCGAGTCTGCTTTCAGGATCCTTCTGCACGTTGCGCGGCATGTGCGCGTCGCGCCGGCCGCAAACTGCTACGTACAACGACGGTCCGGGCCGTCGTGAATCCGTGAGGGCCTCACAAAAACCCACGTCCTCTATAAAGCGTTCCGCCGAGTGGACGTCCTCAACACGACATTCCGGATCGCGGCGCCACGTGCGATCGCGATAAACCTCAATTTCCTCAGGGAGCATGCGGGCGCGATTCTATCAAAGTGATTTACGAAAACGGTCAATCTGAGCGGTTCGGTCAGACTACGCCCATCGCCTCTGCTCGCGAACTTTCGCATAAACCGCTACCTCTCAATAACTTACAAGTTTTAAACCGTTTGGCACAGTCCCTGCAAAAGGGCTTTCGCCAGTTTCTTTAACTGGAGCTGAGTCGAATCCTGAGTCACGGAGTAACGAGAGTTGAAGCCCACTAACCTAAAACGACGTTTATTAGCACTCACATTGCTGCTGAGCCTCATGCTCGGACCATCGGTCCTCGGCGGCAATCTCCTCGCCGGAGTTGCTCACGCCAAAAGCCAACCTGGCTCGCCTAATAAGAAGAGCAGCAAGCACGACAAACTGGGATCCGACCTTCGTGAACAACTCCAGGACTCAAGCAATGTCAGCGTCATCCTTCAGCTCGACGGAAAACCAAGCGGCCAACTGAATGCACTCCTCGCTTCCAACGGCGTCAAGATCAGAAAGCACTTCGACCAGCTCAACTCGTTTGCCCTCGAACTGCCGGCTTCAGTGGTTGAACCACTCGCATCTTTTCCCGAAGTTTCCTTTATCTCAATCGACAGCGAAGTCCGGTCGTTCGGTGGCCACGTGGCTCGCACCTCGGGCGCCGACAACGTTCGCTCGATGAGCACTGATGGCGCGCTCGACGGCAGTGGAATTGGAATCGCAATTCTCGATTCAGGAATTTACGGTGCGCACACCGCATTCACCGACACTCAAACCGGCCAGTCGCGCGTTGTTGTGAATCTCGACTTCACCGGCGAAGGCCGTACTGATGATCCTTACGGACACGGCACGCACGTAGCTGCCGCAGCCGCTGGTAACGGTATCGTTTCGCGTGGCGAATACATCGGCATTGCGCCGCGCGCCAAGTTGCTCAACCTTCGCGTACTGAATGCGACAGGTACCGGTAAAGTTTCAAACGTACTCTCTGCCCTTAACTGGTTGATGGCGAACCGCACGTATTACAACGTTCGCGTCGCGAACCTTAGTCTCGGAATGCCGGCCATCAACTCTTATTTGAACGATCCGCTTTGCCTCGCGGTGCGTGCCCTCGTCGATCAGGGAATGGTCGTCGTCGCGGCTGCCGGCAACAACGGCAAAAACAGCGCGGGTCAAAAAGTTTATGGTCAGGTCCATTCGCCCGGTAATTCACCAGCGGCGATTACCGTTGGCGCAGTTGATACTCGCGGCACCAACACGAGAGCCGACGACGTGGTCGCGTCTTACAGTTCACGTGGTCCGACGCGCAGCTACTGGACCGACGAGTCAGGCGTTAAGCATTACGACAATCAGATCAAACCGGAAATCTCGGCTGCCGGTAACAAGACTGTCTTTGCTCAATCTCCAAATAACTACCTCGTAACGCAAAACCCTTCGCTCAATGCGGGTGTGAGCGGCAGCGCAACGCGTAACCAGATGAGACTCAGCGGTACCTCGATGGCCGCCCCCTTGGTTGCCGGAACCGCCGCGCTCATGTTTGAGGCCAATCCAACTCTTACCCCGAACCTCATCAAAGTGTTGATGATGTACACCGCTCAGCAGCTTCCGAATTTCAACCAGCTCGAGCAGGGTGCCGGCGAACTCAACGTCGATGGCGCTGTCCGCCTGGCGAAACTCGTGCGTACCACCATCAACAGCTCGACAACTCTCGGCGCTTCGCTGCTGACGACCTCAGCACCGAACCCGCAGACGACGATCGCGATCAGCTCCGGCGCGAACTACACCTTCTCATGGTCCAAAGGCGCGGTTGTTGGTCAGACCTACGCAACGGGCCTTCCGCTGATTACCCAGTATCAAAAGGTTTATGCCAAGGGCGTATTGCTGGGTGATGGAGTGTTACTCGGCGACGGCGTGCTTATAGGCGACGTCGTCGGTGTCCTGATTGGCGATGGCGTGTTGGTTGGCGATGCGATCGGCGTACTGATTGGTGACTCCACGAAGTTTTCGAGTGGTATTAATTGGGCCAACAACATCATGACCAGTAACGGCCTCTCGCTTGGCGAAGGCACTATCTTCCTCTCCATCGGCGTTCTGATCGGCGATGGCGTGCTGATTGGTGATGGCGTACTCATCGGCGACGGTGTGCTCATCGGCGATGGCGTACTCATCGGCGACGTTGCCGGTGTCCTGATTGGCGATGCCATTATTCAGGCATACAACGCCTTGTCCTACGGCGACCCGGGCACGTCGATGACGACTATTCTCGACGACTCCACCGACTACCTGGGTTACTAAGCAGTAATTGAGATCGATAAACGTCCCCCGACTGCTTAAAGAGGATAGACGCATGTTAGCGAGCACCACATCGATATTTCAGGAACGAGCGCCGCAATCGTCGCCGGTCTATGTGAAGCCCCTGGCCAGGAACGAGGAATCGGAAGTTCTACAGTTTCTATCCCAGCGCGCGCTTCATACGGTTTCGATGATGAGTTTGATTCAGGACAACGGCCTCGATCACCCCTTGAACCGCGGTACGTTCTATGGCTGTCGCGATACGAACGGACAGCTCGAAGGCGTGGCGCTGGTGGGCCATGCAACCTTGATGGAAACCGTGTCGGACCGAGCGCTGGCGCTGCTTGCCGCAGTCGCGCAGCAATGTCCGAACATGCACATGATCATGGGCGAGAAAGAGCGAGTCGCCGACTTCTGGTCGCATTATGCGAGTGCTGGTCGACGGCAACGTCATGCCTGTCGCGAATGGCTGTTTGAATTGAATCGGCCCACTGCGCCACTCGGACCGGTTTCCGGTCTGCGACCGGCGACGGCCGCCGAGTTGGAACTGGTAATGCCGATTCAGGCTGAGCTCGCATACGCGGAAAGCGGGATCAACCCGATGGTGGTAGATCCGAAAGGCTTCCGCGGCCGCTGCCTGCGGCGAATCGAACAGGAACGCACCTGGGTAGTTGTCGAAGACGATCAGCTGATCTTCAAGGCTGATGTTATTTC
Organism: uncultured Acidobacteriota bacterium; assembly: GCA_963789185.1. Taxonomy (GTDB): domain Bacteria; phylum Acidobacteriota; class Blastocatellia; order Pyrinomonadales; family Pyrinomonadaceae; genus PSRF01. The sequence goes on along the minus strand of CAWBJU010000028.1, from coordinate 485,172 downwards.
TGAAACGTCGGCTGTTGTTTACGTTGAAGGTATTTGGGTCCGCGATGAACGGCGAAGCGACGGCGACGGCGTACGCTTCATGAACGAGCTTACGCACAAGCTGCTCACAAACAGTAAATCGATTTGTCTCCTCGTGAACGAAGACAACAAGCGCGCTCAAAATTTTTATCGGAAGTGCGGCTTCCGCTTCCGCGCTACTTACGAAACCATCTTCCTCCCACGGAAGGAGTTCCCCCGTAATTGATGAAGCCTCGCGCCCCCGATCCACTCTGATTGATGGCACTCTTACCTCACCTTGATGTTGATACGTTTACATGTCAGATACCCTTGGCACCTTAAGACACAAACTCTTCGGGCCATTCCTCTGGGTAGTAACCGGGGCTGGTAGCCTGGCATTTCTCTATTCCGCTTCGCGGCTCAACTTCCACCAACTTGATTCCGGCTTCGTGATACTGGTCTCGATGACACTGGTGTTGTCGTCGCAGATCTCGGTCCCGATTCCGCGGTTCAGTTCACAGATTTCGGTTTCAGATACTTTCGTCTTTTTGCTCCTTTTACTTTACGGCGGTACTGCCGCGGTCACTGTTGGCGCGATTGAAGCGTTCCTCTCATCGCTTCGCTTTGCTAAAAAGCCTCGAATCGTCGTCTTCAACTTCGGCAGCTCCGCCGTTTCAATTTTCATCACCAGCACTGTTCTGCAACTCGTGTTTGGTGACGTCGTTGCCTTGCGCACGGCGCCGATCACGGCCACGTTTGTCGCCGCGATCTGCACGATGGCGCTCACGCACTATCTCATCAACTCCGGTATCGTCGGTATCTGTGCTGCCTTCAAGACGGACCAACCGATCTGGCAAACGTGGCATAAGCATTACCTGTGGACCTCGATTACCTACTTCGCCGGTGCGATCTCCGCGGGCGTGATCGCGGGGCTGGTTTACTTTGTCGGTGCTTACGCGTTTGTCATCACGCTACCGATAATGGCTTTCGTGTTTCTGACGTATCGCACTTATTTGAAGAATGTGGAGACTTCAGCCGCGCAGGCTGCGCAGGCGGAGAAACACGTCAAGGAACTCTCGCATTACATTGCCGAGCAGGAACGCATCCGCGAACAGTTCTCGCAGATGGAAAAACTCTCCGCGCTCGGCGAGCTCGCTTCCGGCGTAGCGCACGACTTCAACAACACCCTCGCCGGCATTCTCGGTCGCGCCCAACTGCTGCAACGAACCAGCGATCCGGAAAAGATCAAACGCGGACTCGACATCATCATCAAGACCGCGGAAGACGGCGCCAAAACGGTCAAGCGCATTCAGGACTTTGCGCGCCAGCGTCGCGATCATGATTTCGAGCTTGTTTCGGTGGACCAGATTCTGCTCGATGCGAGCGAGATCACTCGCCCGCGCTGGAAGAATTGCGCCGAAGCTTCAAACATTCACATCGCCGTCGATCTTCAAATCGGATCGAACGCAATGGTCATGGGCGACGACTCCGAGTTGCGTGAAGTGCTCGTCAACATGGTCTTCAACGCGATCGATGCCATGCCTGAAGGCGGAAAGTTGACGCTGTCGACTAGCACAGTAGACCAATCGGTCGTCATCAAGGTCATCGACACGGGCGTAGGCATGTATCCAGAAGTGCGCTCACGCATTTTCGATCCGTTCTTTACGACGAAAGGTAAAGCGGGACTTGGTCTGGGCCTGGCGGTGAGCTTCGGCATTATTCGTCGCCATGGCGGCAACGTCGAAGTTGAATCCCAGTACGGCAGCGGAACGGAGTTTCGCATCACGCTTCCAGTCGCGAGAATTGTTGAAGCCGGCATCGCAGTTGAGTTCTCAAATCCCGAACCGCCGCCGATGATAATTGACGAGTTGTCGTTGAGCGACGAGCACACGCAGCCGCGATTGCTCATCGTCGACGATGAAGACTTCGTGCGCGATCTGCTACAGGAGATTCTGGAAGGCGAAGATTGTGACGTTCAGCTTGCGGCGAGTGGCGGTGAAGCGCTCGAGATGTTTCAGGAGTTTCAGTTTGACGCAGTGTGTACCGACGTTGGCATGCCCGGCATGAGCGGGTGGGAATTAGCGCGGGAGATTCGCAACTTGAATCAGCACATTCCGATCGCAGTGATTACTGGTTGGGGCGAGGCCGTCGGATCGAATGAGCAGAAGGCCGCCGGTGTTAACTGGGTTATCGCCAAGCCATTCACCGCCGATCGCATTGCCGAACTAGTGCGCGACATTCTTCGTCACCGCGAATCTGCAAGAGCGAAATCGTTGTCGATTGTCGCTGCGTGAAGTTTTATTTAACGAACGGGTGTTGGATTCGAATGGTGACGACGCTCGAGTGCGCGCTTAACACTGTCCTCCACCATTTCCAAACGAAACGGTTTCAGCAGGTAATCAAACGCTCCCCGCCCGATAAGGTTCTGCGCCTGTTCTTCATCACTTAGTCCGGAAATAACTATTACGGGTGTGCCGGGATAAAGCTGCACGACTCTGTTCATTAAGTCGAGCCCGCTCAAACCGGGCATCGAAACGTCCGTCAACACCACGTCGAAAGGCTGCGACTCGAGTTTCGCAAGCGCTTCCTCAGCCGTGTCTGCCGCCTGACACGTGTGGTCCTGTGACAGCAATTCGCAGAGTGTTTCCCGGATGACGTCGTCATCGTCAACGATCAGGATCTCAGCCATGATGGTCCTCCCAGGTTACTCACCAAAGGCGTCTCCCTGGGCCGGGGATGAAATACGAGACTTGACCTTTGAACTTTGCCGCTTGTGAGGACGCCGTGAGGGCGCGATAAATCATAACATGGCTCGCGGGGCGTTGATCTTAAATTCGTGTTCCAATTGTCGTTCCGCAGGTGTGTTATTCTTTTTCCGCGATGGCAGCAAACGAAGTAAAAGCGATCGTGCGATTCGTGAGTGACGACTTGTTCCTCGGCATTACTCCGTCAGGTCATTCGATAACGCTCGACACTGACAGTAGCCGTTCGATCGCACCGTCACCTACCGAGCTGCTTCTGGTTGCGGCAGGAGCGTGCACTGCGACGGACGTCGCGAGCATCCTCGCGAAGAAGCGGCAAAAGTTAACACGCTATGTTGTTGAAGTCTCAGGCGTCCGGCGCGAGGACTATCCGCGGAAGTACACGTCAATGAAAGTGCATCACATTCTGACGGGACGTGCTTTGTCGCCGAATGCTGTCGCGCAGGCCATCGAACTTTCCGATACGAAGTATTGCAGCGTTGCGGCAACGTTAAGACCCGGCGTGGAAATCCAAACCAGCTTCGAGATCATCGAAGACACACCAGACCCGACGACGGGAGAAGTAAATTAGTGTTCATCAGAATTACCGCCTTTTTTGTTTTCCTACTTTTTCTCTCCCATTCACCGGCAGCCGGCCAGTCAGCAAGCGAATCAACGCTTGCTTCCGTGCGTCGCAGTGACGCTTCAAGTCGCGACGCCAGAGGCAAGCTACAAAAGTTGGCGCCGCCCGAGCACATGCGCCGGGCAGCCGTGTATCTGAGCGTTCGCGCTTTCGCCGAGGCGCGCGATCACTGGCAGACGTTGATCGAAAACTACCCCGAAGATCCACGCGTGCCGGAAGCCATGCTCGGCATCGGCCGTTCTTATTTCCTCGGCAAGATCTACGAGGCCGGTTACAAGGTCTTTAATGACCTGGCCGCAAAGCACATCTCAACTAAAGAAGGACGCGACGCATTGAATTACAGCGCCGCCTCATTGCTGCGGATGAGCCGCTTCAACGAGTCCGCCGCACGTTACATTGAGTACGTCGAACGATTCCCAACCGGCGAACGGATCGATACTGCGCACCTTAACATCATCGACACGTTGCGCGAAGCGAATCGTTCAGCAGAAGCGCTTCGCTGGGTCAATCTAACCAGACAGCGTTTCGCCGGCACTGCTGTCGAGACGAATGCAATCTTCGCGGCGCTACGATTGCATATCTCCGAAGGCAACTGGAAAGACGCGATCCGTACCGCCGAGGAATTATCAAAACGCTCTTTCTCGAAAGCCGTTGACACGTCAAGGTCCGAGGTCGCTTACCTCTATGCCTTCAGCCTCGATAGAGCCGGCAGAAAAGACGAAGCCGTCGCGGCTTATGCCGCAATTGGTGACGGCCTCGAATCGTATTACGGTTGGCTGGCGACCGGTCGCTTGAGCGAGATCGTCGGTCGTAACCGTGAAATCGTGGTCCAACGCGAGAGCGCTGTAAAGTCGGCGGTAGCACGTGTCGCGAGTTCATATCCGGCGCCGTATCGTCATTCGATACTTAGCGCCGCAAAAGCACGCAAACTCGATCCACGTTTCATTCTTGCTTTGATAAAACAGGAAAGTGTTTTCAAGCCGACTGCGAAATCACCCGCGGGCGCGCGAGGACTGTTGCAGCTCACGATGGACGCCGCGGTCAAATTTGGACCAGCCGCCGGATTTCGATCCATCAACGAAAACCAGCTTTACCAACCAGAAACGTCAATCACAGTCGGTGCTGAGTACCTCGAAAATCTCAAAGACATGTTTCCGGAGATGCTCGAGCCCGTCGCGGCGTCGTACAACGGCGGTGAAGATAATGTGGCCCGTTGGCTAAAGCGCTCGAAACAACTCGACCCCGGAGTTTTTACTTCCGAGGTCGGTTTCGACGAGACGAAGGGCTACGTCCAAAAGGTGATGTCTAATTATCGCGTTTACCGCGAACTTTATACTTCGGATTTGATTCGGAAATAGACCGACCGAAGTCGTAACAGATCGTCACCTCTCCCGCTGGCCGCGAATCAAGATCCATATCGATGTAACGCACGTCGTGCCGGACGGAACGTCCGATACCCGTCGCTGCGTCGTCTGCCCTCGATCGCGATTTGGCAGCACCCGTTGCCGGAGCCTCAGCCGACGACGACTGCGCCTCGTCGCGATAGATGGGATGAGGAAGCGGGCGAGGCGGCGTGATTGGTATCGGGCGCCGGCGTTCACGATAGAACACCGCCGAGATGACTCCGAGATTTGTTCGTACCCCGAGTTTTGCGGCGTACGAATCGCGTTCTGTAGTGAAGTAAAAACGCCGAGCATGATCTGAGTCCATTTGCCAGCCACTGATCGTGATTGTTTGGTTCGGTTCAATCACCCACTTACTCCCATTCCACGCCGACGTGCGGCTAGCATCGATGGTGTTGAGTCCGTCGACCGTAAGCGCCACCGCCACCCAGTCACTCGACCGGTTTCTCAGACGAATCTCGTACTCTTCGCCGCGCAAACGCCTCGACGTAAGTCCGACCGCGCGCCTGGATCTCCGGGAGTGGCCGTCCATCCACCAAAACGTCGACTTCAAAGCGAGCCACAATCGGGCGGGTAACCCTTGATTCCTGAGCAGTTAACGGTGCCAGGCTAAACAACAGCAGGACTAAAAACGGCAAGACAAACCAGCGGATTTTACTCATCGGCGCCTCCTACAAGTCTGGAACGGTTTTCCGGCGGGTTCTTGCGCAACCGTCAGATTTGTAAGAGGTTTCTCACATTACCGGGACATATTTGCGGTTGAGTAAACCTTGTGGGAACGGCTACAATTGCCCGCCAATCCGGGATGAAATAAACTGACAATCGCCGTAGCCGTTCCCCGCTAAGTTCAGAGGGCTTAGGAGAAACTGATGGAGTATGCTCTGACCGCAACCAAAACCGAGGCACGCGCGGGATCCTATTACGATCGGATCGCCCGGTTTTACGAGTTGACCTTCAAAATCAATGGTTACGGCCGCTCCTTGGATGAGTATTTCCGGAGGCATCCGCTGCCGGTCTATCGCGGACAGCGCATTCTGGACGCCGGCTGCGGCACCGGACTACTGACGATGGCGCTTTTGCGCTCGATTCGCTTCCCTGTCTCCATCACGGCGCTCGATCTTTCATCGACTTCAATCGCAGCCGCGCGCAAGTCGCTCTATTACAGTGACGGCCGCAAACGCGACGTCTGCTTTACCCAGGGAAATATGTTGTGTCTGCCCTTTGCGGATGAGTCGCTGGATATGGTGGTAACTTCAGGCGCGCTCGAGTATGTCCCGCTCGCAGATGGATTGTCAGAACTCGCGCGAGTGATCGTGCCCGGTGGTCATTTACTTCATTTGCCCGTGCATCCCGGAATCGCAGGCAAGTTTCTCGAAATTCTCTTCCGCTTCAAGAGCCATCCTCCGAAGGAAGTGATCGGTCGAACCGAGCACCACTTCCGCATCGTGCACCAGTACCGGTTCAAACCGCATCATGTGATCGGTTGGAGTAAGACAGCGATCCTCGCGCAGAAGGTTTGATTTCGGATCGCTTACTTCGGAACTAGCATCAATCTCATGATCCGGTCGTCGTCGCTTGCGGGCTTGCCTCTGCCATCTCGATTCGAAGTCGAAAAGTAGATCCCTCCGTCCGGACCTTCAGCGACGTCGCGGATTCGTCCATACTCCTTCACGATTCCCTCCTGCCCCAGCACTTTGCGACCATCGAGCACGACTCGTATCAACATCTCGCCGCGCAGACAGCCAAAGAAAAAGTCTCCTTTGAATCTCGGAAAGCCTGCGCCGCGGTAGAACATGCCACTAGCCGGAGCACATGGCGGTGTGTATTCGAGCAGCGGTGATTCAAGTCCGGCGCGTGTCTCTGTGTGATGAATAGTGGGCCAACCGTAGTTCTTTCCCTTCTCCACGATGTTGACTTCGTCGCCTCCCGGTGGTCCATCGAAGTTGCTTGGACCATGCTCGGTCTGAAACATGAGATTACTGCCGGGCTGAAAGTCGAGTCCCTGCGCGTTGCGATGACCGATCGACCAAATTTCGCCGCGGGCATTCTGTTGGCCAATGAAGGGATTGTCCTGGGGAATGGTGCCGTCGTCGTTTAGTCTCAAAGTCTTTCCGGCAAGTGAGTCGAGTTTCTGTGCAAGGTCGCGTTTCGTCGCATCGCCAGTCGTGATATAAAGCTTTCCGTCCGGACCAAAGCGAATTCGACAGCCAGCATGAAACTGTGCAGCCGGAATGTTCTCGATGATTACTTTTCGATCGACGAGACCTGACGGCGTCTCTCGAAATCGCACAACACGCACGAGCGAACCGCGGTTTCCGTAGCCGTACGAAAGATACAGAAACTGGTTCGTGCTGAACTGCGGATGTAGAGCGACGCTCATCAATCCTGTTTCGCCGGTTTGTTCGACATCCTGAACGACAAATAAGGGCGTCTGACGCAACGCGCCTTTTTCAAACACGCGCACACGTCCGGGGCGCTCGGTAAAAATCATACGTCCGTCGGGCGCCCACACAATGGACCACGGCACTTCCAAACCACCCACGATGGTCTCGACTTTGAACTGCGTCGCCGTCTGCGGCGAGGTTTCCACCTCACCTGCGCCACGTCCCGCAGGCGCGTCTTCGCCGCAACCTAAACCAAAAACTATCGTCAACGCGATAAGCGAATACAGAAAGGTTCTCATAGAGACACGAATGAACTGAGTTTTATGGAAGGGGCCTTGGGGGCTTTTAGTGTTGAATGTATTCGTGAAGCAGTTTGATCTCATCGCCCTGCTCGCCGACTTCGACACGCAACAAGTCGCGCATCGAAAGCATGCCGACCCAACGTTCACCATCGACAACCGGCAGGTGGCGCGTTCCGATCATTTCCATACGTTCGAGTGCCTGATGCGGGGTTTCATCGCACTGGATCACGGCGCGCAATTCGCTCGTCACGTCGCCGACTTTGACCGTCATCGGATCGCGCTGCGGTACGACGATGCGGTTCAAAACGTCGCGCTCTGAAAAGACGCCCAGCAGCCTTCCCTCCTCGTCAATCACGCAAACGGCGCCGATGTTGCGCGAAGCCATAAACTCCGCCGCCTCCTGCACAGTCGCTGAAGCCTTGGTCGAGTAAGGCTCACGGTTGCGAATCACGTCTCGGATAAGCATCGCAGTGCCTCCTGATCCTGGGGATGTCTTGAGTGGGGGGTATTATACCTTAACCAAACAGATTTGCCTGCGCTGATGGTCTGCGAAAAGTGGAGTTGGCGGGTGTTTTATGTTCGCGTCGCTTATTGAAGCCGAGACGCTCACAGTGAATTTTGAAGAGACGTTCCGTGGCCTCCCAGTATTGGCCCTTGCCGCGCATGCGTTCGCCGAAAACAGCGGAGTTGAGTTTTCCACCGCGCGCCTCGCGGATGCGATTCATCACGCGATCGGCCTTGGTCGGCAGTTTCTCGCGTAAACGTTCCTCAAAATAGGGCGCCACGCTGCCGGGCAGGCGCAGCATGTTGATGAAAGCCTGTTGCGCTCCAGCTTCCTTCGCGCGTTTAAGTAACACGGGAATATCGGTCGATAGACCAGGAATGACGGGCGCGATTCCGATGCCGACACTGATGCCCGCCGCGGCGAGCGCTTCCATCGCGTGAAATCTCGCTTCCGGGAGTGGCGCGTAAGGCTCAACCGCGCGCGCGACTTCAACATCCGTGAACGGAATGGTCAGAAACACTCCGACGCTCGCGTGTTTCGTCAGGTCCTGGAGCACGTCGATGTCTCGACGGACCATCGCCGACTTCGTAATGACCCCAACCGGATTGCGAAACTCCGCGCAGATCTCCAAACAACGTCGCGTGAGCTTGTAGTTGGCCTCGAGCGGTATGTAGGGATCGGAAGTAAACGAAAAGACGATCTCCGCACCCTTCCACGACGGTTTCATCAACTCCTTGCGCAACAACTCCGGCGCACTCACCTTCGCGACTATCTTGCGATCGAAGTCAGTGCCTGCGCCGTAACCGAGGTATTCATGAGTGGGCCGGCTGAAGCAGTAGGTGCACCCGTGAATGCAACCGCGGTAGCAGTTGACTGTGTAGTCAAAACCAACGTCGGGACTGTCGTTGTGAGTAATGATGTGGCGAGTCTCAGTCTCTTCAAAGACCTCGAGCTTTGCTTCGGGAGGCTCGCCGATCCATTCGACCGAATGTACTAACCAGGGATTTGGCGGATTTTCTACGTACTTCATGATCCGTTATTTCCATGTCACAAAAAAGAACCGGTACTTGTCGGGATCTTCAATCGTCACGAACCGTCCACCCCAACCTTCGTCGACCGGCGGTTGAATGTCGGCGCGTCTCTCGATGAGCTGCTCGTAATACTGATCAACATCTGAAACACTGATAAAAAAGTGAACGCCGCGTCCGCGTCGCAACATGGTTTCGAGATGCTGGGCCAACGTTATCTTCAACGCACCCGCACGAAGCCTGGCCATCGGTGGCTCGGCGGTCGCATTGATCGACTCGACTTCCATCCCCAGCACGCCTTCGTAAAACGCGACGGATTCTTCGAGGCTGTTTACTTCGAGAAACAGCAGGTCGAGACCCTGGATCATCTCGTCACGTCCCACGACATCAACAGGTAAAGGCCGAAGCAACTGGTAACGATCACCACCCAGAACGCGACCTCCTGGATCCGCGTGTGTCGCTTGAAGCGATTAGTCGCGGGCAGCGAATCGTTCACCTTCACCATCGCGCTGCGCGCCAGCAGCACACCGAACCCGACGACGAACACAGCCAGTATCGCGAGTGGCCACAGAAACCAGATCCACTGAATACGCAGTAACAACAGCAGGAACAAACCCGCGGCCAAACACAATCCCGCGCTGAGAAGATGGCCAAAGACGCCGACGTCGCGCGCTGTGGGAGTAGTCGTACGAACGAACGGTGGAGCTGTCCCTCCTCGCGCGGCGGGCCTGCGCACAGCGTCATAAGAACCGCGCAGGGTGGTATCCTTCAAAACGCCATAAGCCTCGTTCAGCAACTTCATCTGTTCTTCGTTGCCGCCGCGGTCAGGATGATGCTTCGAAGCCAATCGCCTGTAACTGCGATCGATTTCTACCTGCGAGGCATCCTTGTCGACACCCAAAACAGCGTAGTAGTCTTTGGTTGAATCGAACTGGCTCATCGCGGATTGCCTGATTCTAGGGGTGCTGTTTTCGTTTGGCAAATCACATATTTATCGCGGGTGACGACCTGATATTTCAGCTCGAAAGCGGCTTTGGCTTGCTCCGCGTTTTGGCGGTCGAAGGCGACGGCGCAGACACCGTTTGGCATCTCCTTGCCTACGACGATTTTTTTCCCGACGTCGAATCGGCGGAAGCGGCGCTGGCATCAAAGATGCCCTTGCCGGTGCGGGACCCGCACATGGCGTTGACCAATCGCGCTTTTGAACGTACACCGGCAGCACGTCTTGGCAATCGTCCGGTGATGGATGATGAACTGGTTGAATACCGCAAGTGGCTCGACTCCGATCGAAATGTGTCCGATCGTTCAGCCCTGCTGATGCTCGGAATTCGTTAACTCCATGACTAAAACATCACGCCGTTTACTCCTTTTATTAGCGCTTACAGTTCTTACCTCGTCGGTCGTCTTCGCAGCTCGCGTTGAACGACTGATCGATACCTGGCAGCCGAAGCACTATGTCGTCAGCCTGACGCTCAACGATCAACTCTCGGAGATCGTCACCGGCAGCGCGCGTATCGACGTGCTCATACTAAAGAAGACCTCAGTGATCGATCTCGACTTTGGCGAATTGAAGACAAACAGCGTTAGCGTCGATTCGAAACCAGCATCGTTCACACACAGAAACGGCAAACTGGAAATCACACTCGCCGAGCTCGCAAATCCTGAAACCAAACTCGTCGTCGACGTCGTCTATCAAGGTAGACCAAAAGACGGGTTGATTATGACCAAGGACAAAGACGGGCTGCCTTCCGCGGTGGGCGACAACTGGCCCAACCGCCTCCATCACTGGATTCCGTCACTCGATCACCCTTCAGCGAAAGCAACGATCACTTTCAACATCACTGCTCCGGCGAAACAGGAAGTAGTAGCGAACGGTCGGTTGCAGGACGTTCAGACAAGTGCCGGCGGCAATCGCACCTGGACCTATTCGATAGGCGCTCCGATTCCGCCTTACTGCATGATCATCGCAGTCGGCCAGTTTGCTCACATCCAACCGAGCGGAAAGAGTCCCGTGCCGATTGCTTATTACGTGCCCGGTTCGGATCGCAACGTCGCAATGAAAGGCTTCGCGCCAACGATCCCCTCGCTGGAATATTTTAACGAAATCATCGCGCCTTATCCTTACGAGAAGCTGGCGATGATCGTGGGCGCCACTCAGTTTGGCGGCATGGAAAACGCGAGCGCGATCGTTTTCACCAGCACGTTGTTCAACCCGAAACCGAGAGTAAAGATCAGTAAGCGTTATGGTATTCCAAAAGGGACCGTTGCTTTAATAGCGCACGAGATCGCGCACCAGTGGTTTGGCGACTCAGTGACGGAATCGACGTGGGCCGATCTGTGGTTAAGCGAGGGATTCGCTACGTACTTCGCCGGTTTATTCGTGCAGAAGTACGAAGGTGAAGATTCTTTTCAGGAGTACATGAAAACCGCCGCCGATAGTGTCTTCGCTTACGAGAAAAGGAAACTCACGCCAATTTTCGATCGCGACACTGAAAACCTGATGGATCTCCTCAACGCCAACAATTATCAAAAAGGCGCGTGGGTGCTGCACATGCTGCGCTCGTCTCTCGGCGATGACGTCTTCTTTCGCGGTGTTCGCGACTATTACCACGCGCACAAGGATGGAACAGCAAGCACGGAAGACTTGCGCGCTGCACTCGAGAAGGCTTCAGGAAAGGACCTCAAGGATTTCTTTCAGCGGTGGGTTTACGGGGTGGGCCACCCAAAGTACCAGGTCACCGCAGAGTATGAAGAACGACAGGGAGAAATCAGAGTGGTGCTGCGACAGGTTCAACCGGGTAACGCCTTCCCCGATCCGGTTGCCATCAGAGTGACAACCGACGAGAGCCGGTCGTATGAATTGATAATGAAACCTAACGGCAAAGAAGCTGTGGCGACGGTGAAACTGAGGAACGTACTACCAGGAAAACCGTTGCTGAGATACAACGTTCAGGTCGATCCGCACCGCACGCTCCTCAAAGAAGTGACTATCAGGCCATAAACCCGAGGTTCGCTGTCGGGAACCTGCCAATCAACGGGAACACCGCCGTTAGGTCGGCTGTTGACAACCCATACCACGTCGCGAGTGTCGCCGCATACTGTTCGACTGAACTCGTCGGGATCCAGCGACCGCGCGGATTCGTGCCTCCGTCCGTATCATCCGGTCCACCCAACCTTAAGATCGGATAGGTCCCGTACAGCGTATGGCCCAACACTGATCCACCGACGATCAGTTGATTATTTCCCCACGCGTGGTCTGTGCCCACCGCGTTAACGCCGGTTCCGGCCGGTTGAAATGTGCGGCCGAAGTCTGACATCGTGAACGTCGTGACGTTGTTCTGGATTCCGAGTTCTACGGTCGCCGCATAGAACGCTCCGATCGCCTGGCTAACCTGCGTCAGCAGATTTCCCTGACCGTTAATTTCGGCTGAATGCGTGTCGAAACCGCCGATCTGCGTGAAGAAGATCTGCCGCTTCATGTTGATGCCCGCAGTGGGATCCGTGCAGGCTTTGATCAGAAGCGCGACTTGTTTGAGTTGACGGCCCAGCGACGTGTTTGGAAACACGGTAGACAGCGTCGGATTGACGCTGCTCAACGCCGCGTCGGTTTGCATCGAGCTTGAACGCGTGTCGCTCGCGGCCTTTATCAACTTGAATTCGGTATTGAGCGTGCGAAGTTCATTGAACGACGCGTCTCGCGAACTAGTCTCAGCCGGGCTCGCACCCGGTGCGTTATTTAACTGCAGGACGTTCGCAAGTGGCGTATTCGAATCGGCGACCGCGAGTTGGCGCGTGTCGGTGCCGGTCAAGAGCAGGTTGATGCCAGCAATCGAAACGTTATTGGGAAACGTTGCGAGCCCGTTGAGACCGAGGGTTTTGTCGGCCAGCCGGCCACCCCAACCCGTCTGACTGACAGTGTTTGCAATGGCCGTTTGAAACAATCCCACCTGGTCAGAGTGTGAAAAAAGCTGTAGTGGCTTTTTGCCGGTGCCGTTTTGATAAGTCGTGCGATTGATAGGTTCGACAAGTGGTCCATTGTTGCAGAGCACCGCGAGCTTGCCCTGATTGAAGAGGTCGCGAACCTCGGGCATGTTCGGATGAAAGCCAAACGATCCACCGCTCACTGGCGACACCGGAAGCAAACTCGCCTTCGCAATCGCCAACCCTGAAGCCGCGCGCACGTTGGCGTAACCTTCAACGAGACTGCCGGCTGGTCCATCGTACTGGTCGAGCGAGACGAACATGTTGTTGCCGTCATTGCCGCCGTTCAGAAAGATGCACACGAGGGCTTTGTAACCCGTTCCCGTCTGCGGCGTAAGCGCCTGGACAACACCAAACGTGTCGATACTGGAAGCCAGTGCCATGCCGCCGAGCGCGCAGGCAGTTGTGCGTAAGAAGTCTCTGCGTGATGTTGACATGGTCGTTATCTCTGAATGTCGTACTGAGAAGATGTGGCAACCAGATAGACCGCGAGTCGCGCTCGCTTCTGGTGACGAGTCGTAACGTTGGCGTCGTTAATCGTGTTCATCGCGGTGATGATCGACGTGCGCATCTGCGAATGCATCGTGCCGTGCAAGAGCAACGCATCGAGCGCGTTGACCACGTCAACCGGATTTCCCGCTAATGCTTCGAGGTTCGCAATGTCGATCGACGTGCCGCGTGGGCGGTCGGGATTCGCTACGGTTGGCGACGTGTTTGGCCCAACTCCGGAATACACGAAGGTGTTTACAACGTTCGCCCGTCGCAGAGTAGTCGTGGTTGAAAGAATGCCGAATGCCGGACCAAGAATCTTCGTGCCGGGCACTTCGTACATTGGCTGGTAGTAACTGAACACCGTGGGCGGCTGGAAGATCGGCTGATCCAGGAGGAGAGTGTTGCTACCGCCTCTGCTGTCCAGGACGCCGTCGCTGGTCTGAAGTTTGTCGAACGACTTCACGTTGAAAGCACGTAGAAAGCCATTGAGGTATTGCGCGGGTTCGCGCAGCTTGCCGTAATTCGGAGCGGTCTTAAGATCGCCGCGGGCTTCAGGATCCAACAGTATCGCCTGCACGACGAACCTCAGATTACCGCGGGTGTTCGTGCAGTTCTGAGGGTACAGCCCGTTACAGTCGTTGTTGAATACACGCGCGACGCGCTCGACGTAAGCCGGGCTCGGATTGCTCGTGACTAGATGTTGAATCAACTGTTTGCTGATGAACGGTCCGACGTTTGGATGGTTCGCGAGGTGGTCCATCACCGCAGCCATGTCTGACTGAGCGCAGGCGATGTTCTGCGTCGAGTTAGTGCTCGTACACGAGGGGATTGAGAATCCGTTTAGCAACGTCTTCGCGCCGGCGTCGTGGTTCTGACCGCCGCGCGGCACCATCGGATCGCGAAAGTTCGTAATACCAGTTCCGATCAATGTTGGATTGAAGTTCCAGCCGGTGAACACACGCGTGAATTCGTTAACGTGCGTTTGCGAGTAGGTGGCAATCGGAACACCTTGCGAATCCAGTTGCGGCGTGCCGTCAAGATTGAGCACTTCGGTTCCGATCGAGAAGAGCTGGAGGATCTCGCGGGCGAAGTTCTCGTTTGGATTTGTTCTCGTGCTGAGACGCATGTCGAGATACTCACCCATCGCCGGCGTCAGCGTGATCTCATTCAGCAACGATCGATAACTGCCGAAAGCGTTGCGATCGAGCGCCTGGAGATAAATAGTCATCCAACTCGGGCGGTTGACTTCACTGGCCGCTGAAACGACGAAGATCTGGTGCAGCGCAAACGCGACACGCTGTCGCAACTGATCGTTGCCGTAAAGCGCGCGCGAAAAGAAAGTGCGTTGGAGCGGGTAGACCGTATAGTTATCGCGTAAGCAAACGGCCTGGTTGTAATTCGGATCGGCCGAAGTTGCGGGACACTGTTGTGAACTATCGTCGAGTGGGAACACCAGATCGGGATAATTCGATCCTTTCGCCGGATTGGCGGGAGCGAGGTTGAACTGCTCATCGAGATACGCTTTGAAGCCTATCGCTTTCACGCGCGCGACTTCAGCAGGTGTTGGACCCCAACTCGCCTGTTCGAGAAAACGAACTGTGTCGGCGTCGGTTGCTGGTCCAGTGTATGGATCGGGCACTAAAGGCGGATCGGCGCCGGGTGGAACCGGAGGTGCGGGCGTAGCGATTGCGCCTGCATCGTCGGCTGGTCCACCGCCGGTGTGACCAATCGCGACGCGCACGCGATTGCTCGCCATGCCGTGCAGGTTTAGTCGCAACAGGACATCGCCTACGTCTCCCAGATCGTCCGCCAGCCGGACAACGATCATAGTGATGCCTGGAAAGTTTGGCACCTGGCCCGCGAACTCGACGCGTAACGGATAGATCTTGCCGTTTCCGTCCTGCACGTCGGAGGTGAAAGCATTTGCGCCCTCGCCCGGCAGGAGCTCGAGGTCCATCGCAAAGATCGCGATTCGCGTGCGACCGTCAGAGGCGTAATTCCACGACGGAGTGAGCGCAAACGGCTCGCTTCTCATCGTCACTGCTTCAAAAGCGATGGCGCGCGTCGAACTGGCCTGACTGATCAGGACCGGTTTCTTATTCGTAGCCGCAAAGATCGTGCCGGCGCCGCAGAGTAGGACCGTCATTAGAAGCAGGTGCCTAAGATGCCGGGCGTCGCACGGGAGACTGCGTTTCATAGGGAATCGCTCCGTTACAAATTGCGAAACAACTGCCGATTTCAGGTGAGTTTTGTCGGTGGAAGGGCCACCAAGGTTTGCAACCCAGGTTGAAAGCACTATACCCCTGGTCCAACACACCGATCAAGGTTTTTAGACGACTGAACTGGCCTGCTGGTCTGGAGAACTATCCGGGCGCCGTGGATCTATCGGGTAGCGTCCTTATTTAGATCTGAAGAGAGTATGGCACGGTCTTTGTCCCGCATTATCCTGCCATTCGATTTGGCAGTTTCCTGCCTTGACCGCTTCTACCCTCAAGGGTATAAACAGTGCCCCAAACCACAGATATCAGGGGGGTTCTATGGCCCAGTTAAACGCAAAAAGAATCGTACTCTCATTATTCGCTCTGATCGTGTTGAGTGCGGCTACAGCCAAAGCGGATACGATAACCATATCAGGTGTAGACAGCGGTCAATTTTCCACTGCCACAGTGGTCTGCGAGTTCAATTCTCAGACTAACACCTTCACATTTACAATCACGAACACGTCGGCCATCACGCAGCCGGGTTCGACGTCGACCATTACAGGCATCGGATTTGATTTGCCACCAATCGGCAACGCCAGCGCTTCTGGGCTGAATGGTTTCACTGGTTCGCAGGCGCCCAGCCTGTCGTCGAACTTTGTCTTCTCTGATGCAGATCTCGGGAACGTGCCACACGGCTTCGGTAGCGTCGTGCTCGATTTCGGGTTCCTAACGGGAAATTCGGGAAACTTTAACAGCGGTTCAGTGAACGACGGACTCCTACCGGGAGAATCTGCATCTTTTACTGTTAGCGGCGCCGGGTTTGCCGGTTTTACGGAGGCGCAGATATGCAACGCCATCTTCGTCAGATTCCAGAACGTGCCGTTGGCGGGTAATAGTGGCGGCAGCGATGTTGGCGTGCCGGGTAACCCAGTTCCTGAACCTGCAAGTATGCTCCTGTTAGGGACCGGCCTACTTGGGGTGGTCGGCGTGGTCCGGAGAAAACTCAAACCGCGCGGTTGAGTGCTAAATCTCACGATAGGGTTTGAGTGTAAAGGCGTCATCGGCAGGGACACCGGTGACGCCTTTGGTTTTTAGTTTCCCACCTGCATTCCAAAAACTTCTCGGCTAATCCCGCCTTTCAGTTTCTTCTTACCGATCTCCCGCTATTTATTGACAGAATTACACCTTGCAATGTATACAGCAACTTAGTTTTGTTGCTTCCCAAAGAAGGCCGTTAGTATCCGTCCTCTTCTTCCCAGAGAAAGATTCATGCCCCATAAGTACGACATTTTTATCAGTTACGGACACCTTGACGACGAAGATCCGGGCGGCGATGTTAAAGGTTGGGTCGACCTGCTGGTCGACCGTCTGCCACGGTTGGTCAGTAATAATCTCGGCTACCTCCCCACTGTTTGGCGCGATGAGCGCAGTCTTCATGGAAACGACCTGTTAACCGCCGCAATCAGCGAAGGTGTGACGACTTCGTTGCTGCTGATCCCGATCCTCTCGCCGCGTTACGTGCAGTCTGACTGGTGTCGTCGCGAGCTGGAGGCTTTCTGTCAATCAGAGCCGCCGCCGGGCGCACCGGCATATCGTTCGCGCATTTTCAAAGTCATCAAGACACCGCTGCTCTTTCACCTGGTGAAAAAGGAGCCGGAAGCTTTCCGTGAATTGATTGGTTACTCGTTTTACGAAATGGACGGCGAGATGCCGGTCGAGTTCGGACCCGAGGTCGTCCCCAGCAAAGATCCGCGCTACTGGACTGCGCTGCGTCGTCTCGCCTGGGACGTCTCCAACATGCTCGTCATGTTAAAACATGCCAAGGATGCGACGACTGGGCCGCTCGTCATGCCCACGGCGCAAACAACCCCGACCGTCACGATCACTCCATCCGCTACTGCAACCAACGGCGACAAGAAGTATGTCTATCTCGCGGAAACTACTTCCGATCTAGCCAGCGAACGCGAACTCGTACGCGACGAGTTGCGACAACGCGGTTATGGCGTGCTGCCTGAAGAAAGACTTCCCGCCGCCGAACTACAACAGATTCAGGACGCCGTGAATCAATCCCTCGCGCGTTGCGTACTCTCAGTTCACCTGATCGGAAAACGTTACGGGTCAACGCCGGAAGACAATCCGCGTTCGCTGGTCTGTATTCAGGACGATCTGGCTGCGCAACGAACTGCGAAGGATCAGAACTTCTCGCGTCTTCTCTGGATGCCCCAGGGATTAATGACGCCGGCGCTCGAAATCACCGACGAGCGACAGAAAGAGTTCGTGACCGCGTTACAGAACCGCGTCGGCGAACGTGCGGAGCTTTTACAAACGAGCATTGAAGACTTGAAAACACGCATTGTCGAAAAACTTAATCCGCCGGCAAAACAAGCGGCGGCGAAACCGGCTCGTTCAAAACTAAAACAGGTCTACCTCATTTGCGAGAACCGCGACCGAAGTTTCATTCGGCCGATCAAAGAGTATCTCTTCAAACAGAACATCGAAGTCATTACCTGGCTGGACGGCGAAACGGGTCGCACGTTAATGGATTATCACCACAAGAACCTGCGCGAGTGTGACGCAGCCCTCGTCTACTTCGGCAACGGCGATGAGCCATGGGTGCGCAAGAACCTCGAAGATCTCGAAAAGGCCTACGGCTACGGTCGCGAAAATGATTGGCTCGCGAGCGCCGTTTACGTTGGTGCACCGCCCAGCGATCAAAAAGAAGACTTCCTCACGCATCTTGTCCCTTATGTCATTCGCAATTTTCAGTCGTTCGACCCTAACGACCTGCACGAGTTCGTCACGGCCGTGCAAGCGTCGGAAGGAGAGCAAGGATGATCGAAACAAATCGCAATAAAAATCCCTTCCCCGGTTTACGACCCTTTGAAACGGAGGAGTACCGCCTCTTCTTCGGGCGTGAAGGGCAATCCGACGCGTTGCTCACGCGGCTCCAGCGCACACGGTTTTTGGCGGTGGTCGGTACGTCCGGCAGCGGCAAGTCGTCGCTGATACGGGCGGGGTTGATGCCCGCGTTGCGCGGCGGTCTGATGGCAGGAGCTGGATCGGGTTGGCGCATCGCGGTCATGCGGCCCGGCGGGGATCCCATTGGAAATCTGGCGGCGGAACTCGTGAAGGACGATGTTCTTCCGGCAGCTGGCGCCGGACTCCGCGCGTCTGAAGCGGAAGCAGTGATCGATGCAACGTTGCGCGGCGGCTCGCTGGGTATCGTCGACGTCGCATACCAGGGCCGTCTTGGTGAACATGAAAAGCTGCTGATCGTTGTGGACCAGTTTGAAGAGTTGTTTCGCTTTCGCGCGGCTCAGCAAAACACAAACGCCGACGAAGCGTCCGCCTTCGTCAAACTCCTGCTCGAAGCGGCTCAGCAGCGTGAACTCTCGATCTATGTCGTGCTCACAATGCGTTCCGATTTTCTCGGCGACTGTGCTCAGTTTCAGGGACTCCCGGAAGCAATCAACGATGGACAGTATCTGATCCCGCGCATGACACGCGACGAGCGACGCTTCGCCGTAACTGGACCAGTCGGCGTTACTCGCGGAAAGATCACTGAACCTCTAGTCAATCGTCTGCTCAATGACGTCGGCGACAATCCCGACCAACTTCCGATTCTGCAACACGCGCTGATGCGCACGTGGGAACACTGGCAGGCTAACCGTCGCAACGGCGAACCGATCGGCATGGAACATTACGAAGCGATCGGAACGATGTCGTCCGCGCTTTCGCGTCACGCCGACGAAGCTTTCAACGAACTGCCGGACGCGCGCAGTCGCGAAATCGCGGAGAAACTTTTTAAAGCGCTCACCGAACGCGGTGCTGATAATCGCGAGATCCGGCGTCCCACTCGCATGGGCGCACTCTGCACGATCGCCGGCGCGAGTTTGCCGGAAATGACAGCCGTGATTGACGTGTTTCGTCGTGTCGGACGTTCGTTCCTGATGCCGCCCGCGGGCGTTCCCTTGCATGCGGACACTGTTATCGACATCTCGCACGAGAGTTTGATTCGCAATTGGGAGCGGTTGAAGCAGTGGGTGAATGAAGAGGCGCAATCCGCGCGATATTACCGTCGCCTGGCGGAGGCAACCGTGCTGCACCGCGAAGGTACCGAAGGACTGATGCAGGATCCGGCGCTACAGATCATTCTCGACTGGTATCAGGAGTCGAAGCCGAATGCCGCATGGGGCGAACGCTATCACCCGGATTTCGATGAAGCTGTGGTCTATCTCGACCAGAGCACACGCGCGCGTGACGCAGCGGTTGCCGAACGTGAACGTCAGCGTAACGCGGAGCTGGAACGAGAGCGTCACGAACGCGAGCAAGCCGAACACTTCGCGGAACAACAGCGTCGCGTCGCCGCGCGTCTGCGTCGTTTCACGTTCGCGCTCGTTTTGATTTCGCTGCTTGCCGTAGTTGCGGCCGGTGTATCGGTCTACGCGTTCGCGAAGGCCACACGAAACGCAACACTCGCGCGGAATCTCGCTGAAGAAGCGCGTGCGAGCTTCACGGCGGAACAAGCGGCGCGAAAAGAATCCGAAGCACATCGCGTGGCGGCGGAAACTGCCCAGAAGAAGGCGGAAGAAGAACGACAGCACGCGCGGGAGGAAGAAAAGAGAGCAAAGGAGGAGAGCCAACGCGCTGACACGGCCGCAAAAGAGGCGCAACGCGCAACTCTGGAACAACGAGCCGCTGCAGAGCGCGAGAAGAAAGCAGCCGATGAAGCGGAAGCCGCTCGCGATCAGGCCCAACGAAGTGCTGAACGGCTCCAGTTGGATTCGATGAGCCGTAATGGTCTCGACTCGTTTCAACGCGGTAACTACAGTGGCGCGCTTTACGAGTTCAACATGACGGACCAGATGATCCGGCAGAAACTGAATACGGATCCGACATTGTCGAAGCTCCAGGCATGGGTATTGGCAAATGTAGGCGCCGCCAATCGCCGGCTCGGAAAGTTTCAGGACTCTCTCAATTCGTACAAGGAATCAATCGCGCTCCACGAGAAAGTTTCTGGGAACAAGAGTGCGGAAATGTTCGACGCCTTGCACGGCCTCGGACACACGTATCTTGAAGCGGGAGATCCGGTAAAGGCGGAAGAGTATTACACGCGCGCGGTGAACTACCTTGTTGCCAACCCGACTTTGATCGATCAAATTTACGAGACGGCCAACCTTGAAATGATCGGGCGGTTGTATCGTGACGTTGGCCGCTACTCCGAAGCGGAGCCATATTTCAAACGTGTGCTCGTGAACAAACAATCTCAAGGCGACGAACTCGAAACGCTCAAAGAGGTGGCCCAGTTCTACGGCATGCAGAACAACTACTATGAAGCTGAAAAGTATCTGCTGAAAGCTATAGAACTTCAGGAGAAGGAGATTCTTAGTGGCGGTGAGGAACGTCTCCTCGCGCTTCGCGAACTCGCTGAGTCGTTTAGTGAGATGGGAGAGATTTATTCGAACCAGAGTAATGAGATTCAGGCGTTACATGCCTTCAAATTATCGCGAGCACTTCAAAATGCCGAAATAGCGAAGAGACGTACTGCGGTCTTGCAGAAGTCTGCGAATACCAATCGAGAGGAGATAGCGAAAAAGAGAAGGGAGAACGCCGCTCATCTCGAAGAATGCGCCGATCTGTTCTTGAAGTTGAACAGAATTTCGGCCGCTGAGAACGCTTACCTTTTGGCCCTGGGCCTTCGGATACTGACAAACGATCACAGCGCTGAAGGCAATGAGAAACTCGCTGGCGTTTTAGTAAAACTCGGAAACTACTACCGGCATAATCGCAAAAACCTCAATGAAGCGGAAAAGCGATATCAAGCGGCAATAAACGCTTTGTCTAGTTCGCGATCCGCGCAATCTACTGTTTACGGCGATGCCCTGGCGCAACTTGGCAGCTTGTACGCTGAAGAACTGAACAAACCTGCCGAGGGCGAGAAACTCTTGAAGGACGCACTGAAGTTTCTGTCAACACTACCCAACTCTGAGAAATCAACAACCGACACACTCGACGAACTTGCCGGCGTCCTCCTCCGGCAATCGAGGTTCACTGAAGCTATCGAAGCCAGCAAGCGCAAACTCACTGTTGCTCACGTGCTATTGAAACGCACATCCATAACTACGACCGGGCCCGACAAGTGGAACGCTCAGGAATACGCAGATGCGTTTAACATCTACATCGTGGGCGTGCTCGAGTTAGTTAAGGCACACGAGCAGGCCGGGGATTCAAGTGGTGCGCAATCGGTCTTTAATTCGCTGCTCGAGGACCAACTGCGTGTTAATGAAATGGTAGACGCGGAGATCTTGAAGCATTATGCCTCGATGCTGACCGAAAACCGCGAGGCGTTTCCTGCTGCCGCGGCTGGCAACGTCGCTGAGCGGCTTAAGGCGGTTGAAGTCAGGCGGAAGATTATTGAAGCGGTGTTGAGTACCGTAGAGTAGAGAGCGTCCTGAACTTCGTGTTTAAGGCGCGGTGCGACCGCCCTGAGCGAGACGCTTTTTCAAATCTCTCACTTCCTTCTGCGACGCAGCGTATTTAGACACGACATCCTGATAAGAGCGCTGAACATCGTCCCGGTCTGCTTGAACAGTTGCTAGCGTAGTCTCCGCCTGTTTTTGTGCTTGCGTCGCTCGATCAGCCTGTGCCTTGCTCAGTATCGCAGCGTCGTTCAACTTCTGCTTTTCTATCAGCGCGTTGTCGCGATCATTACTCACGGTTTCAATCTGCTGTAACAACTCCGCGATTCGCTTGTCTTTGTCGGCGAGTATTCCTTGTATCGGATTCTGAAGATCCGCCACTTGCGTCTTTAAATCGGCGTTTTCTTGTTGAGCCATTTCAAGTTGAGCCTGGATCGACTCCCGCGAAGCCTGTTTCTTTGGTACTGCGAATAGATCAGCAGCACCGAGAAGCCGATAACGACCACGCTCACCGCAACCAACGCGACATTCACTTTGTCGGCGCGTTGAAACACCCAGGATATGGCTTGGGAGATAAAGGATTCCTTGTGTTCGGCGTCTGCGCCCTCCTCGATCTCTCCCTCCCACGGCACCTGCGGCTTCACCAGTTTCATCGCAAACGATTGATAGCTGCGCCGCAGCGAGAATTTGTCCGCCGTCTTTTCGATCAGTACCGCTACTTCTTCACCGTACGCATAACGCGGGATGTGTTGAATCTGCAATTCATCGAAATACTTATTCAGCGCGATCTTCTCGCCGTACACCTCGGTCAATATTTTTTCGAACTCGGGTTGGAAACCTTCGTGCTCAGCGTTTCCCAGACGCCAGTCGTGACGAAGCTCCGGTTCGTTTGCTTCAACGCGCGAGACGAGCGGGAACACGGTGAGTGGGCGCAGGTCTACTGATTCTTTACGATACTCAGTCGCTCTACGGACCAGCTCCAGTCCACCTTTTAAACTTTGAAGATTTGGAGTAAAGACGATGACGAGTTTTTCCGGTAACAGCATCGTCGTAATGCCGCTGATGTCTGTTACGCCGGTGCGCGAATCGATCAGTACGTAGGCATATTGCTTCGCCAGAGTTTCCGCAAACACGCGCATTAGGTGCGGTGACTTTTTGAAAAGGCTTTCCCAATTGAACTTGTTGACGCGTTCTGAATACTCGTTCGGATCCTGCGCCGCAAACTTGCCGGCTTTGAGTAGACTCAGGCCGTTGACCGTGGTCGAAAGAACAAAATCTGAGAGATTAACGCGGGCGATCGCCTTGCGAGCGGCTTCCTCTGTGGTCCCACTGCCATCGGTGGTGGACATACTGACTTGCTTATCAAACTCATAAAAGAGATCGATCAAGCCCGGCAGTGAATTATGCACTTCTTTGCGATCGGGACCTCCGATGCCGAGTCGTGTAGTGGTGAGTCGTTTGGCGAAATAACGATGCAGACCGGGAGCTTCGAGGTCCCAATCGATCATCAACACTCCCTTGCCGCCAGCTGCGGTCTGCTGCTCGGCGAGGAGACACGCGATGTTGGCGAGCGCTATACTGCGACCAGTGCCACCTTTGTAGGAGTAGAAGGTGATGATCTGACCGCGCGTCGCGTCGGTGTTCATGGTTTTACCTCCGCCACCTCTTCGACTGTCCGGCCGGGAAAGGCGTCGGCCACTTCGACGATCTTCTTGCCCAGCATCTTCTCGACGAACTCTTTTGCCGCCTCGATACTTGGCAACGGATACGCGTCGCAATTGTGCGTCGGGTCTTTTTCGGCAGCCTCGAGTGCATCGCAACGCTCGATGATGTAAGCGGCAATCTCCGCGATCTGGGCGGCGTATTTTTCTCGGATCTTGTCTGAGGGACTATTGAAGAGAAACTTCGTGAAGTCGTAGAACTTTCCTTTCTTCATCGCTTCGGGAAAACGTTTTTCGCCGCGAAGGATGACGGGAATGATCAGGCCGAAGCTCTTGTCCTGGAGCGTCCTGAGCCGTTCCTCTTCGAGCTCCTGCATCGCTTTCAACTCGCGTGCGCAGTAGACGTGTTCCTCGTCGAAGTAGAGAGGCGTGTAGAGCATGATCATGCAGGCGCTTTTGCAGAGTCCGGATCCGATAGCGTGGTCGATGCGGCGTCGCCGGTGAGCACCTGATCGAACCAGAGCGGGCGACGGTCCAGGGCGCCGATTTCGCGTTTGAGTCCGTCGACGAAGTCTTTGACTATAGGGACCAGGACGTTTTCCTGACCGTGTGGGTAACTGATGAAGCAACAAAATTCAAAGCCATTGTTGTCTCCTTGAAGGTGAAGTCTTGAGGTCGGGGCGCGCTGGGACTTCCTGCCGATGCGCGATTGTAAGCGTCACGCGGCTGCTAAAGTCAATGAAATTGGGGGGTGTGATTTGTTTTGTGATGGAGGGTTAGGTGGGTTTTCGATCGGTATTACTTGTTCGTACGTCCCGCTGGGCGAGGAGCTGCACTTAACGAGTTTGACACGCTTAGCGCCCTTCCCTATTATCAGCAAGCATTTCGGTGAGATGTCGGGGCGTGGCTCAGCCTGGTAGAGCGCACGGTTCGGGACCGTGAGGTCGGAGGTTCGAATCCTCTCGCCCCGACCAATAACTTACTTCGAATCAATTACATACCGTCGTGAGCGTTAACGCTCTTTTTCCCTCATGTGGCCAATTTGTGGACAGAATTTTTCGATTTCCGAAATTAAACCACTATCCGCTCTGTCACCTTCTGCAAAAAACCGCCCAAAAACGAGAAAAGCTGAAAGTGGTCCTTGCAGATGGTCCAATTCATCACGCCTCGGAACCGTGCGCTCGCCCAGTTGTAAATCGTTGATTTGCTTAAGATAGTGTAGGGTCGCAGGAAAAGCGACCGTGTGGCCGGGTTAGCTAGAATTATCCCTGTTCTTAAACGACGAGTCAGGCAGCCTTCAAGTGTCTACGGATCTGCCGGCATCCTTAGAGATCGACTGCTGGTCCGTCGTGTCGCTGATTTCATTGTTCTCGAAAACGTCTTGACGGTGCGTACTGCCGACGACAATCGTGATCCCGAGGAGCTGATGGTTCGCAGAATCTGCTCCACTAATTTACGCCCTCTGCCGCTCGTAATAGTGACCTCCCTTAAATCCGGGCCATTGAAAACTAGAGTTTCCCGGCGATGTGTCACGACTTTCACACTAGGAGACCTCAAAACGGAAAAGCAAATTCAGCGAAGATCAGATCATCGCGATCTTGAAAGCGGTCGAAGCAGGCGGAAGGTTGAAGGACGTCTGTCGCGAACATGAGATCAGCGATGCGACTTACTACCAGTGGAAGTCGAAGCACGGTGGCAAGCAAGCCTCGGCGCGTAAATACTGGCTTGTATCGTTTAGTAAGGCTAGGGAGGTGCGCGATTACGGACTTAAAATCCGTTGTCAGAAGAACGTTGAGACCTGCCAGAAATGGACTGAACCCCTAGATTGAGACACTCGAAATTGGCACACTTAGCACTGAAAGGAGCTGCAAGTGGCCAAGAGACGAGTGGGACGCTACTCAAATGAGTTCCGGCGTGCATGCGTCGAGCGCATGAAACAATGCGACGACATTTCGGCGCTGTCTAGGGAGTTGGACATCGATCGGCGGCTGTTGTACCGCTGGCGCGATCAACTTGACCCACCAGATAAGAGTGAGTGGCCACCACCACAGACCTCACGTGAATCCACTCTGCGTAAAGAGGTCAGCCAACTCAAGCGAGTGCTGGCTGAGAAAACTCTGGAATTAGATTTTTTCAAAGGTGCCTTGCAAAAAATCGAGGCGCGACGGCAGCAGAGCGGCGGCTCTGGCGCGAAGGCATCTACGACCAAATCCGGGAAGTGATGTCTTTGCAAGGCAGCTTGAGTATTGAACGGATGTGTCAATTGGCCCAGGTAAGTCGCGCCGGCTTCTATCGCTCGTTGCAGGAACGTATGCCCGTCGAAGAAGAGATGGAAGTGCGGTCCACCATTCAACAGATCGTGCTGGAACATCGGCGCCGCTACGGGTATCGACGCGTGACTGCAGAACTGCGACGGCGCGGGATGCTGGTGAATCACAAACGCGTGGCTCGGCTAATGCGGGAAGACAACCTGCTAGCAGTGCAGCCACGTGCCTTCGTGGTGACCACCGATTCAAGACACGAGTTTGAGGTGTATTTGAACCTTGCTAAACGAATGAAGTTGACTGGCATCAATCAACTCTGGGTAGCTGATATTACTTATATTCGGCTGCTCACAGAGTTTGTTTACCTGGCGGTGATCCTTGATAGTTTTCTCGCAAGGTAGTTGGTTGGGCACTGGAGCGAACCATGGCCACGCGCTTAACTAAAGCGGCACTCGAGAAGGCCATCGCAACACGCCAGCCTGCGCCAGGCCTGGTCCATCATTCCGATCGCGGCCTGCAGTATGCTTCGAATGAATACGTGCAGGTTCTAGAAGCACATCAGATCATTCCGAGCATGAGTCGGCCGGCGAATCCTTACGACAATGCAAGTTGCGAGAGCTTTATGAAGACACTCAAGCGCGAAGAGATCTATGCCAACGATTACGTTGATCTCGAACACTTGCGCCGCAACATCGAAACCTTCATTGAAGATTATTACAATCGCTGCCGCCTGCATTCGGCGCTGGCTTATCAACCACCGGAGGAATTCGAGCAGCAACTCGAGTTGACCACAATTAACGCTGGCGCGACGATGAGTTTTTTCAGGCATGGGGAGGGCTATCAACCCAATGGTGCAGTGGCAAAACGAAGAGCGGCCCGCAGACCGCTCCTCTTTCGACCATCGGTTTAGATGAGTCTCCAGCTGGTTATTCCTTGGCGAGTTGCTCTCCAGCAGAGCTCGCCTCCGCTTCACCAGCCACCGGAGATTTTGAACCAAAGTCGTTAGTTTGAGAACGAAATTTATTTAACCGCAAGTGTGGCTAATTGAAATTGTCTCAACCGAGGGGTTCACCCCATCACCGTGTGGCCAATTTGTGGACAAAATTTCTTCGATATACGAATTTACCCAAGCGTAGGTCCGTCATTGTCTGCAAAAACCGCCTAAAACGCGAAAAATTGAAAGCGGTTCTAACCGATGGTCCAATTCTTCACCCCTCGGAACCGTGCGCTCAGTCAAGGTGTAAATCCGTAATTTGCTTAAGATAGCGTAAGCTTACAGAACGAGCGACCGTGTGGTCGGTCAGATACTAACTGGCGTATTTCGGCGCACCATTTCTCCAGCGACAGGATCTGTACACCTCTTTTTTAGAGACGACAATCTTCTGCTTCAACTCAGAAAAGCCTGCAACGTCTGAGGCTTCGATGCCGTCGTATTCAGAACTTCCACTGTGTCGCTGATCTCGTGTTCATTAAGCCGTCCTTGACCGCATGTCCTGCTTCGAACGCTTTTCCGAGATCGCGATGATGGTGTTCGCTGAATTTGCTCTTCCGCATCGAGGCCTCCTGCCTTCATACTCGCTCGGAAACCTCTAGTTTTCAATGGCCCGGATTTAAGGTTACATCAGGATTGGAGGCATTAACACATGAACAGTAGTGAGAACGATGCTCGAGAGTTATTTGAGTTGGGATCTGCTGCCCAGCGCGCAGGACGCTTCCACGAAGCAATTGAGTACTGGACACAAGCCAAGAGTCTCTGCCTGTCAAACCAGCTCGATGCCGCTGCTGCTCTTTGTGACGCGAACATTGGAGTAGCGTGGTTCAACGCCGGCGATCCCAACCAGGCGATAGAACGGTACGAATCAGCTAAAGAGCAGTTTCTTCGCTTGGGGATGATGAAGAACGTCGCTCAAACTGATGAAAACATCGGCAAGGCGAGGTCCGAACTCAATCAACACCAGCAAGGCCTCGAATCTTACCAACGAGCGAAAGAACTCTTCACAGAACTTGGTTCATTTGAGGAGGCGGCTACTTGCGAGTTTGAAATAGCAGCGTCTTTATTTAATGGTGCTTTACTTGAACTTAGAGCTGGGAATATTGAAGAGGCGGTCAGCCTATGGCTTCAATCTAGACCCATCTTCCTGAACCTGGGCCTTACTAAGAATGTAGCTGATTGCGATCAAAAACTTAGCTACGGGTTGGTCCAACTCGAACAAGTCGAACAGGCCCTTATTCATTACAGACAAGCAAAACAATCGTATCTCAATCTTGGGATGGAAGAGGCGGCCTCCGACTGCGACCTGATCATAGTGAGCACACTCTTTAGTCAAGCGAACGAGTTGCACCGGTTTGGCCATGCCGCTAAGGCTGTTGACCTCTGGACTGAGGCAGCGGCCATAGCGGCTCTCACGGGACGCGATAAGGATTTAGCAGGATGCAAACTGAATATTGGAGCTGTTTTGACTCACTGGCGGCAGTATGAACCGGCAATGGCTAATCTCGAGGAAGCAAAAATAATATTCCTGCGCGTGAATTGTGAGAAAGAAGCCGCCGACTGCGACGTTGACATCGGCAATGTGTTGGGCCGAATCGGCAGAGCTCAGGAAGCGATGCAGCATTACGAACGTGCGAGGGAAGTGTTTCGCTCTCTCAACTTTCCCAAAGAGTTCGCGAGCGCAACAAGGAATGCCGGATTGCAGTTGATCGATTTGAAACGGCCGGAGCAAGCCATCGAGATGCTCGAGCAAGCCGAGCCGATATTCGTGAGGCTGGGATTGCAAGTCGATGTTGCCAGTTGCGAGGTGGGCCTAGGTTCCGCTTGTTACCTTTTGGGTGATCCCTCGCCAGCACACAAGCATTTTAGTCAGGCAAGCGAGATCTATCGCTCAACCGGTTTCGAGATAAACATGGCGTACGGCCTTCTCAATGCGGGTGTTGCATTGACTGACGTCGGTAAACAGAAAGAAGGACTCGAGCTTCTAGAACAGGCGAAGTCGATTCTCTTGAGTCACAATGAAAAGGTCGCGGCGGCAACCTGCGATATGAACATCGCCACGGCACTCTGTAAACTCGGGCACCTTAGAGACTCAATCTCCTACTCTGAGCAAGCAAAGAGTGTTTTCGAGAAATCCGGTTCCGCGGACGACGTTGCGAGGTGTCAAACGAATATTGGAATCGCACTCGGGGATCTCGGCATGCCGGAGCATGCCATCGAGCATTTTCAGCTCGCGAAGAATACTTTTTCGAGGTTGGGATTGCGACGGGAAGCGGCGGATTGTGATGTGAACATTGGCATCTCGTTGGCCCTTGTCGGAAAACACTTACAAAGCCTGGTGCTGTGTGAGTCAGCCCTGCTGGTTTATGCAGATTTGCATCTGGACGCACAATGGGCTGCGTGTCGTCGAAATGTTGGCAACATGCTTTTGAAGTATGGTGATCCGAACAGCGCCTTGGAACACTTCAAGCAAGCTCGAGACACTTTCAAGCAACTTGGTATGCACGGAAATGTGGCCGACTGCGATGTGGCGATCGGCGCTGCTTTGGCAAGCCAGGCCAGCACGCCGCACATGCTCCGTCCCGGTCTAATGGAAGAGGCGTTGGCCCACTTTGAGCAGGCGCAACAATTCTTCGCTGACCATCAACTGGAAAGAGATGTGGCAGCCTGCGATGTCCGAAGCGGGGCGGCGCTTGCGTCTCTGGGCCAGACGTCGCGCGCCATAACAAAACTCGAACGCGCTCGCACAAGCTTTGCGCGACTAGATCTAAAAACAGAAGTTGCTGACTGCGATGGCAAGATCGGCCAATTGCTGATGAATGCAGCGCGGTCTTACGACTCCCGTTTAAATGAGGATGCTCTGAATTATCTCGACCAGGCGATTGGCGCACACGAGCAAACACGAAGCAGCCTTTTAGTCGCAGCGAATCGCGGAAGTTTTTTTGAAGAATACGTAGACAATTATGAGCAAGCATTCATTTGTTGTGTAAGGCTGGGTCGCATAGGCCAAGCTCTTAATTACCTCGAGCGTTCACGAGCCCGCGTACTCAGTGAAACCATCATTTCAAATCTCGTTCCTGATCCAACAGAGATAGACAAACAGCTCTGCGACGAGTTCTTTCGCCTTCGAGGCCAACTCCTCAAACTTGGCTTGGTACCGCTGTTGGGAACAGGCGCTACAACTGGTCCAGCTGGGGAGGTAGCAACGTCTCAGCAAACCAGTTACCCGTCAATAAATCGCGATTTCGAAAAGGCGGTCGATCAAATCGTCGCTCGATATCCTGACTCTACTTTTGTCCGACAACTAAAGTCGACTGAAGTACACCATTTGAACAGTACAGATGAGTACGTGAGCTTACTGCCAAACAATAAGTCGTGTTTGCTCGAGTTCGCTACGTGGTCTGAGGATCACCGGTTGCGCGCCTTCCTGGTGACGAGAAAAAACGGTCTCGAGTTACTTTCTTTCCCCAAAGACACCTCCGAACAACTGGCACGTGTCTGGAATCAGTGGGTGAGGATTTACGATGGCGCGACAACTCTTGTCGAGAGAATCCAAATTGTTTCCGACGTCACACACCGATTGTATGAGTTGATCTTTGATGTGGAGATTAGCATCGCGCGTGATGAAGCCGGTGATCCGTCGTTGCGAGAAAACATCAGCGCACGGCTCATCGAGCACCTGGAGAAAGTGCTCGAACAACCACCGGCCGGTGAGTGTCGCAGAATGTACGTTGTGCCTCATTCTTATCTTTTTCTTCTGCCTCTACATGCAGCCGGGCGAAAGGAACCATCCGTAGCCGGCAGTCAATACTACCTGCTCGAAGATTATTTGATAACTTTTTCCCCCAGCGCTTTTCTCCTGAAAGTTGCGGCTGAACGGCATTACACGCAACCACGAAGACCGCGCGCTCTGGTTGTTGGAAATCCGCTACCTGCCTATTCAGCCAAGTCACTACCGATGGCGAAATTGGAGGCTGAAGAAGTGATAAAGGAGTTGAGTACGGCGGGCTGGAGTGTGGACCAATTGATTGAGACCGACGCGACCAAGTCGCGGTTCCTGGATGGCGACGAAGGTAAAGCGCGGGGAATTCATAGTGGCGAGTATTATCATCTGCACCTGGCCCAACATGCCGGTTTGGATGAGAACGGTCATCGTTCTTATCTCCTCTTTGGACAATCCTCGCAGGAGACTCCGGCGGACGATTTCATTTGTTACGACAGTGAGATCACGTTGGCTCCACTGCAAAAAACGAACAGCGTGGTGGCAGCGGCCTGCTCAACCTCTGTCACTCATCCGGCATTAAACGAGTATCTCGGTATGGCAGCAGCGTTCTTACAAGCAGGGGTGGGGACGTACATCGGGACCTTGTACCCGGTCAGCGATGAGGGTTCGATCCGACTGATACGAGAACTTTACAGGCTTCACATACAGCACGGAATGAGTTGGTCTCGTTCTCTCAGACAGGCTCAACTCACCATGGCAAGCTCAACGACATCGGACAACAATCAGAATAGTATTGACGTATCACAAGTGCTGAGTCCATATTATTGGGCCGCTTTCATTGCCTGTGGTAAGGAATAAGCAGATTCCTCAATCGCATCTCGATTGTGTCTGCTAATCGCTAATTAACATGCCTCATTACCGCTCAGGAGCACGGCATGCCTCATCCCGACGAACTCTTCAACACCGCGCAACATTGGTTGCGGGTAGGCCGCTTCGATCAAGCAAATTTGTTCTATAAGGCCGCCTTATCCAAGTATGAGGCGATGGAACAAACCAGCGAAGTCTTAGATCAGAGCTGCCGTTGTCGTTATCTCGCGGCAAAGGCCGCGCGCTTCCTTGGCAACGAGGCTGAAGCAGAAGATCTATTGTCTGCTGCCGTCGAAATGGCGCCGTCTGTGGCAAATCCACTGACCAGGGCCGGAGCTTACTTTACTTACGGTGAATTCCTGGTCGAGCATGGCCGAAACAGCGAAGCTATTCCACATCTCAATGCAGCACTAAGCTTAAACGACTATCCGGCTAACGGATGGCGACTGCTGGGAGTGGCCCTGGACGAGTGTAACCAGCATAGCGAGGCGTTTAGCGCCTTTGAACGTGCGTTGCAGAACGATCCATTCAATCCTCAGGTGCTTTATAACTTTGCAGTGTGTCTCGGGTACCTGAATCGTGTAGACGATTCTTGCGAGGCATTCGATCAAGCGATCGAGATTTCATCTGCTGAATACCGCGTGTTCAAAGCACAGGCATACAACGCACGCGGTGGGATGTTTTTGTCTGCTGGTCGTTATGAAGATGCCGAAAACAGTTTCTTATCGGCGATTGAGCATAATCCCAAACACGATGGAGCCTCATTCAACCTCGCGAACTTGTTGGAGAGGCAAGGTCGTTATCAGGAAGCGCTGCATTATTGGAAAAAGGCAGTCGAGCTCGACCCTACCGACATGTCAGCCGCGATCCGTCTAACGCAACTGCAATCAAAACTCGGCGGTAATTAAGTTACAAACATCGAATGGAATTTGATTTCGTCAGATAAACATGAATCAAGCTGATCGGGCATTCTACGCAGGGATGATGTACTACGACGAAATGCGTCGCGATGAAGCTCTGTTTTTGTTCCGGCTGGCGTTCAGTGAACACCAGAAAGATGGCAATTTTGAGGGCCAGTCTCGCGCGTTGGTAATGGCCGGCGAGACGCTGCGCATGCTTAATCAGGTTGATGAAGGCGGCGCGCTGCTGAAGCAAGCGGTAGACATTGCTGACAATCAACTCGGAAGCGGCTATACCTTGACCAAGGCAAATGCCTTCGGCACTTACGGTAACTTTCTCACTAACATAGGAAAACTTGACGAGGCGATTTATTACACCAAGAAGTCAGTAGATGAAGCAGAACTAGCGGGTGATGCTGCACTCAAATCAAATTCTTATTTGCTTCTGGCTGAGGCCCTGTTGCGAGCATTCCAGGAGGAGTCGGCGCGTCGGCCGATGGTGCTCGCCGTATTCTATGGCCGTCACTTGAACGCAGCACGCGCTCGATGTCTACCTTTCTTCAGTTATGGAGTCTTTCTGAAACGGTCTGACAAAGCAAAACGGGCATATCGCTGGCTGGAGAGAGCTGCGCAGTTGTCTCTCGAGCTGCCTGATCTGCAGCTCAGATGTAACTGCTGCATGGAATTTGGGACGATGTCGTCGGACAACAAATGGTTGAAGGAAGCCGCTGAAATCGCCAAATCTCTTCCGGATGCACAGACCGCTGTCAATGCTTTTATTTCCTATGCGATGCGGCTCGATGGACCAGAAAGATCGGCTTGGCTGCGACGCGCGGCGGCGAAACTGCCTCACGTCCATGATCCGCACACGCGGACATTTGTGCAGGAAGAGCTGATCAAAGAGTTGTTTTTGCAGGGCCAGTGGTCTCAAATCGTGGAGCGATCCGTTCAGGCAGTGGCGGATCTACTCATCTCAATGCGACACAATCCATTCGTCTATGGAGTTGAAAAAATTGCTTGCTCATCGGTGGTCCCATACGGAGTTCTTGCTGCTGACAAACTTCAGCGTGCGCGGCCCGAGACACACGCGATCGGAGCAGCGCTGTCGCTGCTGGACGCAGTTAAATGTGTGCAGATTCGAGAAGGGCTTCGCCGCCACATCGAGGGGGCAGGAAAATTGGAGAGAACAGAGTGGGGTAGCGGCCCACCTGACTGGAAGCAGGCTTTCTTGAGCGACTGGTTTTCCCAGAGCGACTCTTCGTCTCAGTCGCAGAGCGCCGCGCGTTCAACAGCAACCCACTCTTCAAGACGTGGCAATCGCAATCGTGAACACCCGCCGCGCTATTCACGTCGCCAGCCTGCGCCGCAGCTACCATCGCGATTGGACGTGAAGAAAGATAAATTTGCGACGCTCTAGGATCGGAGGAGACGAACTCCTTGCTTTCCGATGAGCAGACGCTGATTCTCTATTTTGGCGTAGTAGCGAACGATATTGTAATTCTGCCGATACATCGAGAGTCGGACATCGTAGTCGTTGAAGGCGATGCTGAAGGACTGATTTGGATTCGCGACGCGAGGAAAGAGTTAAACAAACTAGTTCATCAACAGAATGAAGAGATTGCTGAAATTGTAAAGCGCAGACCTACTCTAAGTGAAATCAGCGAACGTAAGATACTCACCTCCCTCTACCGGCGCGCTTTTGAGCTGATCGATGCCCCCAAAGTCCTTGAAGTACTCTCGCGGCGCGTAGGTTCCATTCGAGATTGGCACCTCGTTGTTATCCCCGATGGTCCATTATACGAACTACCGATGCACGCGTTCATCGGCGGCGATCGTGATCCGAAAAGGTTCTATCAATACTTCCAATCGTTTAACTATGCTTTGTCGCTGAAAACGCTACACTTGCAAGGCGCAATTCAAAGTGCTGTTGCAGCGTTGCCTCATCGTCTTCGAACACCGCGCCTTTGTTTCTTTGGCAATCCGGACCATCAGGGAAACGAACTGCCGAGCGTTTGTGATGAGGCAGAAGTCCTCGTCAAACTCATGGACGAATTCCCGGGTGCGCAATGGCGAATATTTGGCGACACTGAAAACGTCGAGTTTCGCGCGACGGTAGACAACTTTGAAAAATGGCATGGTAGTGGAAATCTTTTGTGGGCGTCGGGCCACAGCTTGCAGGCGAAAGAATACAACGAGAACGGAATAACTGAAGAGCTGGCATTTTCATTTTGTGACCACAGGGTCGTTGGACCTTCTCAACTTCTTCGCGATACATACGATTTTAGTGGCATCGATCTATTCATGGCCTCCGCATGTCTGCTGGGAAAGATTCCTGGAACCACTGCTTCGGGCAGTATGGTGCGTGCATTTAATGCGACGTTGGCACTGCGAGGTTGTAGACGCGTTACAAGCGCCCTGTGGGAACTAGATGATCGTGCTGCGCTGGTTTTCTCTGAGAAGTACATGCGAGCTATTCTCAAGCATTCCTTCAATGACACGTCGTCCAGTCATGGTTACGCAATGGCTTATGTCGAGGCGCTAGAGGAGTTTCGACTTCATGACAATCGCCGTTTTGATAATGAGTTTTTTTGGGCACCCTATACTAACTACGGCCTCAGTTAAGTTTGGTAGTTCGATCTTAACGATCCTTAGGTCCTAAGCTGAAGATCAAATGAAAAATCGTCCCAATCAATTCGAGCAAAAAATCGCCGAGCTGCTACGTGAGGCCAACGTCCCTTTTAGATCAAATGTAGGAGTGGAAGGATTGGAGGCAGATTTTTTAATTTCCGATCCGTCTGGGACCCTTATCATAGTCGAAGCAAAAACGTGGGAGCCAAATCCAGACAACTTGAAACGGGCTATTGATCAAGCAACGCTCTATCGGGAAGTAACGAAAGTAGACAAAGTGTACTTTGTAATAGACGGACTTGATCAGGCCGACGCACAAGCGGGGGTGTTAACTTTCAGTCAGCTCCTCGATGTCTTGCCTTCGACGTCTACTGAACTAAGAACGCGTTCAGGAGTCTTCCCCAATGTTCAATCTGCGGAAAGAATCGTATTTGCCGCAATGCCATTTTCGGCCGAGTACGACGACATTTTTTTCGTTGCCATGTCATGTGCGGCTAAATCCGTAGGTGCTGTATGTCGACGTGTTGACCTTGAGGATTTCGGCGGAGACACTGTCGCCGAAATCAAGCGGCTGATTCATGCCTGCATCGCGGTTATAGCGGATCTCTCAGAGTCCAAGCCGAATGTGCTGTACGAGATCGGGTATGCACATGCTCTTGATCGTCCAACTGTCCACATCTGTAGCACACCTGTAGATGAACTGCCATTCGATGTGAGGAACTGGAATACGCTGCAGTACAAGCGAGGGCAAACGTACGAGTTTCAGGAGCGCCTAAGTGCAAGACTTAAGGCGCTACTGGACCACAAAAACGCCGATTCTAATTGAGGACTACGAATGACAGACACCTCGCCTCCTCAGGATTCACCCTAAACTGGACTGAACCCCTAGATTGAGACACTCGAAATTGGCACACTTAGCACTGAAAGGAGCTGCAAGTGGCCAAGAGACGAGTGGGACGCTACTCAAATGAGTTCCGGCGTGCATGCGTCGAGCGCATGAAACAATGCGACGACATTTCGGCGCTGTCTAGGGAGTTGGACATCGATCGGCGGCTGTTGTACCGCTGGCGCGATCAACTTGACCCACCAGATAAGAGTGAGTGGCCACCACCACAGACCTCACGTGAATCCACTCTGCGTAAAGAGGTCAGCCAACTCAAGCGAGTGCTGGCTGAGAAAACTCTGGAATTAGATTTTTTCAAAGGTGCCTTGCAAAAAATCGAGGCGCGACGGCAGCAGAGCGGCGGCTCTGGCGCGAAGGCATCTACGACCAAATCCGGGAAGTGATGTCTTTGCAAGGCAGCTTGAGTATTGAACGGATGTGTCAATTGGCCCAGGTAAGTCGCGCCGGCTTCTATCGCTCGTTGCAGGAACGTATGCCCGTCGAAGAAGAGATGGAAGTGCGGTCCACCATTCAACAGATCGTGCTGGAACATCGGCGCCGCTACGGGTATCGACGCGTGACTGCAGAACTGCGACGGCGCGGGATGCTGGTGAATCACAAACGCGTGGCTCGGCTAATGCGGGAAGACAACCTGCTAGCAGTGCAGCTGTAAGCCTCCCGCGATTACAGCCACGAGTTACTAGAAATTTCCGGTTTTTGGGTTAACAAGTATTCCCTGGGCGTCAGGTGGCCCAAAGACTTGTGTGGTCGTTCTTCGTTGTACTCCAGAAGCCACAGTTCTGTTTGTTCGCGCACTTCCCACAAGCTTTGAAAGACAAACATATCGAGCACCGCTTCACGGTAGCTGCGATTGAATCTTTCGATGAAGCCGTTCTGCATCGGTCGTCCAGGCTTGATGAACTCGAGCATCACGTTGTGTTGTTCGGCCCACTCAGCCAGCGTCACAGAGACCATTTCCGGACCATTGTCGAGTCTCAGCTTGCGCGGATAGCCGCGCTCAGCGGCTATCCGATCGAGTGTTCTCACGATGCGGCGCCGGCA
This sequence comes from uncultured Acidobacteriota bacterium, assembly GCA_963789185.1. Lineage (GTDB taxonomy): Bacteria > Acidobacteriota > Blastocatellia > Pyrinomonadales > Pyrinomonadaceae > PSRF01. Next base: position 448,097 of record CAWBJU010000028.1, on the reverse strand, counting down.
GATTAAAGTCCACTTCGATCGCCAGTCCTTCGCGATTGAAATCATCCACCACGTTGAAGGTGCGAAAGCGACGATCACCCCACAACGCATCACTCATGAAGTCGGCTGACCAACACTCGTTCATTGCTTCAGGTACGACCAGCGGCGAAGGACATCTTGTTGGCAAACGTTTTTTGCCTTTCCGTCTTTTGTTCAGTTTCAGCGCGCAATAAATGCGATAGACCCGCTTGTAATTCCAACCGTGGCCTAGGCGTCGCAACCGTCTGAACAACTTACCGAAGCCTTGCTCCGGTCGTTGCCAGGCCAACTCCAGCAGTAGTTTCACGATTGGTCCATCCGCCGTCGGTCGCGGCTCGTAGTGATAGACCGATCGTTCTAGACCTACCGCGGCACAGGCCCGACGCTCACTCAAGCCATGCTCTGTGCGCAACACTACAACCAGCGCGCGCTTCGCAGCTGGCTTCAGAGCTTTTTTGTGATCACATCTTTCAGCGCCCGGTTCTCTAGTAGCAGATCTGCTGATATCTGCTTCAAGCGCCGGTTTTCGTCTTCTAATTCACGCAGGCGCTTGATGTCTGAAGCCTGCATGCCACCGTACTTCGACTTCCACTGGTAGTAAGTCGCATCGCTGATCTCATGCTCACGACAGACGTCCCTAACGGTCCGTCCTGCTTCCACCGCTTTCAGGATCGCGATGATCTGGTGTTCGCTGAATTTGCTCTTCCGCATTGAGGCCTCCTCGCGTCATAGTCGCTCGGAAACCTCTAGTTTTCAATGGCGGCGTTTTAAGGGAGGCTTACATGTGGTCGGTGCGCTTGTAACCGTACCACAATTACGCCACGAGTTACTAGAGGTTATCGGCTTTTGGTTAACAGAAATTCTCTGGGCGTGAGGTGGCCCGGATATACCCCGCTGCCGCAATAGCTTCCTTACGCTGTTTTGACAGAGAGACCGTAAACAGCGCCGGGTGGAAGTGCCAATACTTGGGTATGCTTTTGCTCCGGCCAACTGAATTTCCAGATTTGGCCGACAGGGTCTAGATTACCGTTGACCGCCTGTACGATGTAGTACGCTTCCCAATGATCCTCAAATTCAACAATCTCAAGAAAAGTAGCATCGTAGTCGCTTTCGTGCCAGAACCCGATCAATGGCGGTTGAGTTCTCGCAGCAAGGCGTGAGATATCCCACACTCCGATCTTATGATATGTATCAAACGACTTTAGAAGGGATGCAATGAACAAAGTAGATCCAGCATATTGGACGACTGCACAATTACAGATTACTTCATTGGTGAGAAGTGGTGTCCGAAGCGGTTGTAACGAGCGAGGGTCTAGGAACATCGCGCCCGCTCCTCCAGTTGGATACAGATCCAACAAAACCATCAGACAGCTAGAGCCCCGCAGTTGACCAAAGTATGCGTCTTGAAGGCCAGACGAAGAGACACGAATACCGGTGTCAACCGTCAATTCTGGGAACCTCTTTGTGTATTCTTCCTTTTCTGCTCCATCGCATTCCCAAATAAGGACATCTGAATAATAGCCATCGAACACGTCCTCTACCGTGACTCTCGTTATCTCGCCCGTCTCCAAATTCTTTGAACTGATGGCCCTCGGTAGGGAATTGTCGAGGTGAATACTGTAATGATGTTGGGTGTCGCCATCCTTCCATACGAAATAGCCTTTACCCGTTTCGGGAACTGGCCATTGCCTCGTCATCTTCCAGTTTTCTATGGAATAGATTTGGTGAAATGAGTCAATGACAATTTCATCGTTCGACGTTTGCTCTATCACGGAATATCTACGGACGTAATCTTTGTGCGGAAGTCCTGCGCTGAATTCTTGGTCGGGCGTCGGCGAACGTAGTGTCCATCTGTACAGGTATTGATCTCCGCACGCATAAATCCTGACTCCAGTCTGCACTTTTCGTAGGAACGGTTTTCTTAAGTCTTTTTTGCGCGCGACGAGCCTTGCTAATTGTTGAATCTCACCCTTTGTTGTTTCTGCATACACAAGAACGCTCGGTTCCTTTCCGAGATGTGCAACGGAAATAAGAACTATCGCAGAAAACATTTCAGACTGATAGACAACACCGGTCGGCAAGTAACCTGTGCTTAACAAAGTTACGTCGAACTCTATTAAGCCAACCGCCGAACGAAACAGCCGCGCAAGGTTCTCATAGTCATATTCACTACCCATCGTTCCAACCTTGAAAAAGTCACGGAGGCGTCCTGTGAGGTCGTAACACAAGCCATTCAGGACATTGCTATGTATCTCAGCGCCGTGAGATTTGGCCAAACTTAGGAGTTGATTTGGAATTCGTTGAAAGTCATCCCCTACTAGCTCAGCCTCGTCGAGAAGTCGCCGATAGATCACATCATTAGGACTAATTGCGCGATCTTTCCAAGCAGTCTTTTTTAGTGACTTTGCCTTTTCGATTGCGGCTGCCGGATCAAATTGCAATCTCTGATACTTCGCTCTCAGTCCAGTGACTATGAAGCTCAGTTCATGTAGTTGACGCTCATCTGTCGTTTTCGCATTCCTTGCCGTTTCAAGAATAGTTCTGAATACTTCTTCGGCTGTGTCATCTATGAGTTCAGTACCGCGAGCTAGATGCGCTGGGACTCGTCCGCCGTTAACTAACTGGCTAGTCAGCTTCCAAGCCGCCCCTACGTCAGAATCGTGCTTTAGGTTTTGAGGTCGAATCTCTTCATTGGTGCTAACGTAGGCAATGACGTTGGGAATGAGTTGGTTAAGCCTTGGCTGTTGATTAAAGAACGGTGCTAGGGGAGCGCAGGTTGGCTTATCTGGGAATTTGAGACTTCCTGTCTCACTTATGCAACCGACCACATAGCCAAAGCCATCGAGACTCTTCGCAAAAACGGGTGCACCGCTGAATCCTTTGACAATACGACCTGGACCAGTACTTAATTCCAGTCGTCGATTGAAGCGACTCGTAGAAGTGGGGCCTAGAATGAGACCATTTTCATCGAGTCCGCCACCTCCATGGTCAAAGGGATAGCCAAACGTTCGAAACTCAGATCCCCAATGATCGTTCAAACTTAAGGGTAAAACCGGAATGTTGATCCGCTCTGATAGTTCGAGAAGAGTAAGGTCTAAACCTTCGCCGCCCGGAATGTACTCTTTAGCTTGTAGGATCCGATCCAATAAGCCCTCAAACACCACGGTGACAGGTTCACGCTTTACTCCTTCAGAATAGATCACATGATGACATGTTAGAGCATATTTCGGTGCAACAAGAAAACAGGTACCGAGCAGAATGGGCCTATCGTTTGATGTCAGAATCAAAACTCTGCCCACAGCATCCTTGTAGTGATTAAAGAGGCGCAATAAGTCTTCTGACATATTACTTGTGCTGCTCATGAGGGCGGGTCCGGGGATCCCACTTCAGACCGATCTGAAAGTTTGCTTCGCCGCCAGCTTTAGTTACAACCCAGTTGGCCTCCGCATTGATTTTCAATCCGAAGGTGATTGTCGCCTCATTGGGAGTGAGATCGTCGCTTAATTCTTTAAGTGATTCTGTAAACCCTACAGCTAGGTGTCGCACAACACCCATCGCCTCGTCAAACCTTGCTTTGGCCTCTTCAACAAGACCAGCCTGCTGCTGACCAAGGATAGATTCGGCCTCCAGCTTAATGATAGCCCCATTGATTTCTAATTCGAATTCTGGCATTTAGCCTCCTTCTTTGAACGCGCGAACTGTAGAGCCGCACAAGCACCATTGTTGTCTTTCTCAAAGGCGAAGATGTGATCAGCGTTTGACTTGCTCTTTCGCATCGGGCCTCTTCGCGTCATAGTCGTTGAACGAGAAACTTTTGCGTTTCTGAAATTACTTGACCAAAACGTGAGTGGCTCTTCAATAGATTTAACAACTATTTTGACAACTTGGACCGTGCTGGAACTAACTGCATCAACTTTTAAGCCATTTCGAAATCTTTAGGTTTCTAAATATATCGAGGCAATCCCTGAAAAAGCGAAGATAACTGGACACTAATCTGGACGTGTTGCGCTCAGTATCTGTTGGTTCATCGAAGATATCTCTTCGCAATTTATGAAACAATTCCAGTTGCTCACCGAACTCTCGACACTCCGGATTGGAAGAGTCCCTCAATCCTGTTAGTTTTACAATGGGCTCATCGTGCAGGCGAAGAACCTTATACATCGATCGTACAAGTAGCTCACGCCTCTTCCCCTGCTTCTCTCCTCCTACAATGCATAAGTTCTCTAGCTCTCGAGAGATTAGGTTTCTGATCCATAATTGAAATGTGACCGACGCCATAGGGCCGAGTTCGTACAAGGTCGACTGGATTTGGTCCGAAACGTCATCAATTCTCGAATACATTCTTGCGATTCGCTTGATGGCATCGGGGGCTTGAGATTGCGTTAAGATGTCGCTTATGACGGCAATCACATACAAATTGGTTTCACCTCGCAACAGTTCCTTTCCGAATGCCCTTGCAAGTGCCTTATCTTTATGAGGGTAGACGAGTATCTGAAATAGTACCGCTCCTGTTCTGGAACTTAAATCTTTCTCACTTAGCAGGGCTAACCAGTTCTGTCTCAATGCAGACTTCGGTAATCGCAACTCATTAATCCAATCATTCGTGCAAGCCACGAGCGTATTGAAATTACCTTCACTCGGATTGTCGCGCACAAAACCCTCAAGGAACACGACAAAGCGCTCAAATTCATACGACTTGAGCTGCGGATATAACTTAGTGGAACTAAAACTGGCCTGTTTTTGATCAAAGTATTCCCAGTCTGTCTGAAACAACTCGTTTCGATTAATTAAGGACGAACTAAGTGCGGACTTAGAAAAATAAACACTAAAGTGCTGGTCCTTGATTCCTTCGATGCCAATATCTGACAGCAATATATCGCTATAGTCTCTTAGCTCTGGGAGTTCTGAATTTTCTATTGCCCACTTCCGCCACGTATGGAGTGCTTGCTCGCTCGGTATTCGAAACATCGGACCTCGTGCGGGTTCTATCGCAATCGCTCTCAACACAGAGTCTATTAAAATTGACCATCGTTGCTCCGGAAAGGATAGATAACTTACCAACGGTCTAAGAAAGGAAGATTCTCCCAGGCATACCAAAGCAATCAAAGCATCGACAACTGTTTGATGGTGAGAGATTTGATCGATGGTAAAGTCCCACAATTTTTTCGACTGAAGATTACTTCGGTCTTCATACCAATCAAGCTCTGAACTGACATGCTTCGCCGTCTTATATATTGCTTCGCAAATCGCGAGCTTTCGTTGTCTCAAAGGCAAGGCGCGGAATCGAACAGGGTCAATTTCTAGGCTCTTCAGTGAGCGCGTAAAAGCTATCGAGACAGCCTCGAACTCTTTGGACTTTCTCTGAACAGATGTATTCATTTTCCTACTTCTTCAAAGCTTTATGTTTCCTATAAACTCGCTTCTTGCGCTCTACCACTCCCTTTATCTCATCCACTTCAACGATCTCAAAAGGACTCTCAATCTGCAATGGTATTCCTAATTCCTCCAACCAAGCGAACTCTGTAGGCTGTGGAATGCCATTTATGTCCCGGATCTTATTAAAGTCATAAAAAGCATCTACTGGACCTTCTATTTTGAGTACAAACCCCGGCAGTCCTTCCTTTAAAGCGAAGGATCGAGCCACATCTCGCCGTTTGGAAGTCGACACAAAAGGACTGAAAATACCTGACGTCTGCGCGTTAAGCATCACCCTTTCTAGAATGCTTTTGTTGATAAAATCATTCAGTAGGATCAATTGACTTTTTGCATGAGTTATAGCTTCACTTAGATTCATCCCCCTAGCAAGTAAGTACTCAATTGAAGGGGCTCTGATGGTCGAGCCTGGTGACCAATTCTTTGTCCCGCAAAACACGGTTATGATAGAAGAGCTGGAACTCATTATGCTATCGAACCGTGCGATCCACTAAGCTCGTTTCCTCCAGAGTGAATGACGAAGTCTGGTCCATTTTGCAGGAATCGTTTCAAAATCAGCAACTGTGCTTGCGGCGAATGACCGAAACCGCCGACCTTGGCCCCTTCATGGAGCTTTTGCTGGAAATGCATTTGTGGCCAATTTGTGGACGAAATTCTCAGCACTCAACCGTTAATGGATGGTAGAGAATGGGAAGGGATGGTAAAAACCCTCGATTTCTTTGGTGGCTGCAACTTTCGAAAAGGCAAATACTTACGTTTTTGCCGCGCCTATCATTCGGGACCGTGAGGTCGGAGGTTCGAATCCTCTCGCCCCGACCAATCAATTCAAGCACTTACGGGCAGCGTATGCTGCCCGTTCCCGTTTAGTGTGGGGACTTTTGTGTCGGTCCAATTTTCAAGCTGCATACCCTTACCGTTTCCCCTCTTTGAGCAAGTCGGGATGACGCGGCCATTCGCTGTTGCCAGTGCCTGACTGATCAGGCGTCGCTCAAACTGCAAGACCTCTTTCGGCAGAGCTTATTGAAAAGAATCTCGTTCGTATCCTGCCTTTCGCTCCGCAAACCCCGCACAACCCTTTGCCGGGACTCTAGACCATGGATATCCACGCGGAGAGACTGCAATCAATTCCCTCCCAAAAGTCAGTGCATGGATTCTTTGGACTGCTATAATCCGCGAACTAACGCACCTCGTTCGGACCCAAATTGCTTTGCGTTAGACCTCGACAAGGAGACATGCCGTGAACGTTTTTGTGTTTTCAGAGCGTCCCCGATAGCTCAATCTGCGAAACGCTATATTGGAGGGCAAGCAAGACACTTGGTACGCCACGCGTTACAGAAGCGGCATGAATCCTGGCGATATCGTCTTTTTTTGGATGGCGGGAGACGAACATTTCCGAGGGCTTTATGGATGGGGAAATATCGTCTCGACTCCTTACATCAAACCCGGATGGGATAGTCATGGCATTGACGTAATCTATAAATGCAAATTCAAAAAACCCATCCTGGCACGCTCAGTTCGCGAAAACAAAGAACTAGCAGACATGTTGATCTTTCGCGCTCCGCAGGCGACTAACTTCCTGCTCGAAACTTCCCAGGCGAACCGACTGAATAGACTGATCAGGGACCGCGGTGAAATAGCTCCCTCACTGGAGGAGGTCGGACGATGACTACCTCTGAACCAAGAAGCTCGCTCATTGACGCTGTTAAGACTCCTCTGGGCTTCTTAGTACTCGGACTTCTCGTGGTCGACGGCACGGTCGCATCTCTAGGACTACCGTGCACACCTGATTTGGACGATAATTTTATCGATTCCACTCTTTATGATGGTCGTCGTTGTGCTCGCGGCGTGGCGCCCAGAAGCGTTGCGCGGCGACAGACCATTGCAGGAGTCCAACGCTAATCAATTGGCCAGCGATCTTTTCCTCGCGCTGGATGGCGCTCTCAGCAATCTCGAACCGGCTGAACGCGCGGAAGCATGGCTGACGGTTGCGGATGTAATAACGTCAGGAAGTAAAGGAAGTCTCAGCTTTTCCACGTTCTGCGCAGCCGTTGCCGCAAGATTAACCCCACTTACAAACGTTTCGAAACGGCCGCTAAATACACGTGGTCCTATTGAGCGGACAACCACTTAGTCATGGATGTACTGCCTGAGGTTAATCTCAGCAGCCGACGCCGGTTGTCTGGCAATCGTTGACTTCAATTCAAGAGTCGTTATATCGTTCCGCCGCTCAAAACTTACCTTGAGATAGATCAGCATTTACCTCGCGCAGAATCAGTCAAATCCAGTTGCAGTATTGTTGGGGAATCTGATCCTGATTTGCAATTTTGGTCTAGTTCTTTTGACTCCGTGACTTCGAGCAAATTTATGCCGACGGACGAACCACGACGGTGTCTTTCGGAAATGACCCTTGGAATGCGGTTCTCTGCAGAAGCTGCAACGCTTTTTACCTATTCCACTTGTCCTGAGTGTGGGATTGAGATTCGTGTCTCTTCTTTGAAAAGAAGGGATTGTTCGCGAAGCTGGGTTAGCGAGAACGCACGCGCTTAAGGCTCGTTCGAAGTTAGGCGCTGAAGTACTCAGTGTGCTCTTGGTCTGAAAAAGAGGCACCCATGCCAATTGAATACAACGAAGACGAGGCGAGGCGAGCAGAACAAGAACTTGAACGCGACATGAAGATCTTCTCAGATCTCAAGTCAATAATACGGCCTGATGGCACGCAGGTGAAGATCCTGGCAATGAGTGGAGAAGTAGAGTCTCACATTAGGAAATTTCATCTCAAGAAAGCCGCTTCTTTTCAACGATCGGATCCACGAGTGGTGGAAGCTGCAAGACGAATGGCTATCAAGAGGGACAACACCTTGTTGGTCGTCCGAACCGACGATGGGTTTGACCTGTACGATATGAAAGAAGAATCGCAGATTCAAGCACAGGAGAGATCCACATCCTACAGCGGCTACGTCCCAACTGAAAAACAAGATCGCGGCTGTCTCATTGCTATCGGGATAGTTGTTGCGATTGTTAGCGTGTTGGCGATTTCATCACTGATCGGCAATCGCGGCCGTTCGACACAACAACCAGCTGAACAAACCCAGAACGTCGGAACGATGAGGGAGGTTAGAGCAATTCAGCTCAATATGCGTTCCGGGCCAGGAAAACAGTATTCGGTCGTCCGGCTCTTCAAGCAAAACGAAAGAATCGTAACAATTGGCGAGTCTCAAAACGTCAACGGTGAACTGTGGATTCAGGCTTTGACGCCGGACGGACAAACGCGCGGCTGGGTCAACCTAAAGTTTTTGTCACCTTGATGTCGAGAAGAATCACGATGTCTGCGATGGGCGTCAGCCTGCAACTTGACATGAAATAGTTAAGTAGAAAGAGAAACGCATGGCCTCAGAAGAAGAACTCAAGCACCAAGTGTCGAAGGCATTGGCTGCTTCCTATAAAGGTATGTGGCCTGAAGCTGCAAGACTCTTGAAAGAAGTTCTTGATAAAAGAACATCGAACCCTTCGATGGAGGCAGTTGCGAGGACCTATCTTTCAATATCCCTCGCCACCCTGGGCTATCGAGATTCATCTCGCGATCACCTTGAGGATGCCTTGACCGAAGCGCGAAAGGCAGTCCAAGTATTCCATCAGACGAAGGAGCCGCCAGAGAGTGTAGTGCACCCCTGAAATGACACAAACAGTTAAGAAAGTATTGGTGGTGATGAGCTCCTCCCAATTTCGCTACCGGCCTAAAATAGGGAAAACTGGACCATGAGCTCCTCCCAATTCCGCTACCGGCCTAAAATGGAAAAAATTGCAGTTTTAACATACGTTTATTCTGCAATTGATACCTGGATACGAACAAGAAGTTTGGAAAAGAGGGGCATCATTCGCTTCTTTAGTAAAAAGGCTGGACTGTTTCCCGTTCCTGCAAGAAAGACGCACATATAAAATCAATCCAACTAACTAAAACGGCCACCGCTAAAGGTGGCCGGTTTCGTTTTGTGGCAGGTCAAAGATTTGACACCACCAACGTGATGCGGTTTTCGCAAGTCCTATCCAGCCATTGCCGATTTTTGAACTTGCTTAGCTTCCTGTAGCCGCTCACCTAGCTCTTCGATTTCGTCTTCACTCAGCACCTTGCGGGCCTTTGAAAACATCTCACCTTCTTCTTCCTCCACGTGGTGCTCAATGTTTTCTTTCAGCACTGTAAACTTCGCTGTCCAGTGTTCATCATCCTTCGGTGCGGATGCCAGCTCTTCTAACAATTGCTTGACCAGTGCGTGTTCCTCATAGGCTTCGAGTGATATATCACGGGTCTCCTCGTACTCCTCGAGAGCCGGATAGAGGATCTCTTCTTCGATTCGAGCGTGAACATCGAGTTCATTCTTGAGCTGAACGAAGAGTTCTTCCCTGCCCTTTGTTGCACGTTCGGTCGTCCCATCGATCTTCTCTAAAATTCCGGCCACCTTTTCGTGATCGGCCTTAAGAAATGTAAAAGCGTTCATGTATTGCCTCCTTTCAATTTACGAACGTTAAGAAGTCTCGCAACTTTGGTTCCGCGTAGTTAAACGCCGAATCTAACTTCACAGCACGTACTCTTACAGGACAACAGCTGCGAGACCGCAGACCCTGAGTTATGCTGCCGCCCGGAGTCTTTAAGAAACAAATGCTCGGGTTGAGAGTCTCGAAAGGCCTCTCATTCCCGAGCATTCTCTTTCTTACTTCGGACTAATGCTTCGCGTCAGAACCCGCCACTTTGACGATCTTGTTATATACGCCGAGAAGCAGGAAGGGCGCGACCCATTGACCGACGAAAAGGCTCGCTTTCGGTTTGCCCGTTAGTTGTAGTATTGCGGAGGTGACAATCGAACCACCCGCTGCCCACAAATAAATATCGGATGGAAGTTTAGCCGTTTGTTGCTCAATGGCCTTCGCCACGGTTCCTTCAGAGTGTGACTCGGCCTTGTCCGTACCAAAAATTGGCTGCGACATCGTTGCGCTCATAGTGAATCCCCCATTGCTCGTATATTCTGTCATCACTGACTGAACCGAATATAAGACTGAACGGTCATGAAGTCCTCAGCACGAGGTTACGAAACAGTGTTTCTACACTTAATGACGAGCGTGGTTTGTTTCTTGCTATCTGTTCACTCCGAAGCTTAAGTCACACTGAAATCGTACAGACGATTTTCTTAACCCGTTAGCAAATAGTGATGCCCAGGAAAATTCCAACTGAGCCAATCGGAAGTATTCCCCGACCGCTCTCACTACTCGAGGCGATCGGAGATCGAGATGGCACTGACCCGGAATTGAATCCGCTCTATGAGGCAGCTATTCGCGACACTATCGAGCGGTTTGAGGCCACCGGATCGCCGGTCGTAACTGACGGTGAGCAGAGGAAGTATCACAACTTCTGGACTTACTGCGTGCATGGATTGGAGAACACATCTCCTGAGGGCTTCAAGATTCCCTTCTCTGCAGGGCATACGCGCCGCATGCTTCGGCTAACCGCGGGCCCTTTCCGCTACATGCGAACAGCCGACAGTTATCTTGATCTCGCCTTGAGCTACGCCCACGTTCCGGTTAAGCAAGCAGTCATCTCCCCTTCCGCTCTTAGTCTCATGTACCCAGCGGAAGAAATCCCTGGTTACACACGAGAGCAATTCATCGACGACTTACTGCGCGAGCACGAAGCCGAGGTTCGCGCCTGTCTGCTTAAGGGCGCGCACAAGGTGCAAATAGACTTCACCGAAGGACGACTGGCAATCAAGATCGATCCTTCCGGAAACTTGCTCCAAAGTTTTATCGACCTTAACAACCTGGCGCTAAGCCGGTTTAACCGAGAGGAGCGGGCGCGAATTGGCGTGCACACTTGTCCGGGTGGTGATCGCGATTCAACACACAGCGCAGAAGTAGACTATGCAAAACTTTTACCTCACCTGTTCCAGCTAAAGGCGGGGAATTTCTACATTGCACTGGCGGGCGAAAAGAATCGTCTCGAAGTCTTGAAGATCATTCGTGACCACATTAAGCCCGACCATCGCGTATTCGTCGGAGTCGTCTCGCCGATCGATCCACGGGTCGAGACGCCGGAAGAAGTTTGTGAGCGCGTTCTTGAGGCGGCGGAGTACATTCCGGTTGCTCAACTGGGTACAACAGACGATTGCGGCTTCTCTCCATTCAGCGACGACACATCTACGACCCGTGATACAGCCTTCGCAAAAATTCAGGCGCGCGTGGCCGGAACTGCTATGGCCTCTGAGTTGCTCGGAGATGCCTGATGTCGATAAAAGACGATGAGGAACAACTACTTCGTTCGGTTGCCGAACAGAATGCCCAGAGCATTCACTTAGCCCGGCGCCGAGCCGAAGAGTCTTTGCGCGAACAGTCTGACTGGTTACGGGTCACACTCGCCAGCATAGGTGACGCAGTTATCAGTACCGATGTCGAAGGTCGTGTGACATTCATGAACCGCGTGGCGGAATCGCTCACCGGTTGGCGCCAGGCCGAGGCACTGGGACGCTTCCTAACGGAAATCTTCCATATCCTTAACGAAGAAAGCCGCCAACCCGTTGATAATCCCGCGCTCCAAGCATTGAGTGCAGTTACAACCGTCGGACTGGCGAACCACACCATCCTTATTGCGAAAGACGGCACGGAATGGCCCATCGATGACCTCGCCACCCCAATTCGAGGCGAGCAAGGTGAAATTCTGGGAGCCGTGCTGGTGTTTCGCGACATTTCTGAACGCAAACGGATGGAAATGGAGCGCGAGCGGCTGCTTTCCACCGCTCAAACGGCGCAAAAGGAAGCCGAACAAGCAAATCGGCTTAAAGATGAGTTTCTCGCCACGGCTTCACATGAACTACGTACGCCACTGACAGCAGTTGTAGGTTGGTCGCGCATGTTGCGCACCGGAAAGCTGGATGCCGAGAATAGTGCGCGCGCATTGGAGGCAATTGAGCGAAATGCCACTCTCCAAACTAAACTGATCGACGATCTCCTCGACGTCTCGCGTATAATCACGGGCAAACTAACTCTCGATCGACGCCCCATTGAAATAGCTCACGTCGTCAGCGACGCCGTGAACACTGTTCGCCCGGCCGCCGACGCGAAAAACATCGCAATCGAGACGAGCTTTGATGCTGAGGCCGGACCAGTGCTCGGCGATGCAAACCGTCTTCAGCAAGTAATATGGAACTTGCTTTCCAACGCCGTTAAGTTCACACCAAAGAATGGCCGCATTGACGTCGCGCTACAGCGTGTGAATTCTGAAGTTGAGATTTCCATTGGCGATTCAGGTGAAGGAATAAGCAGTGAGTTTTTGCCCTACGTTTTTGATCGGTTTCGTCAGGGCGACGGCAAAACAACCAGATTGCACAGCGGCCTTGGGCTCGGCCTGGCTATTGTTCGCCAACTCGTTGAGTTGCACGGCGGTACAGTTAAAGCGCATAGCGATGGGCCAGGACGTGGCGCGATCTTTAAATTGCGACTGCCTGTTCTCAGCATCAATAGTGTGCCTGGCAGCAAGTCCGTTGCAAGCTACTCAACACTGGCAAGAGCGAGAATCACGGATGGGTTAAAACTTGAATGCTCCCCCCGACTTGACGGTTTGCGCGTGCTCGTCGTCGACGACGACTCTGATACACGTCAGATGTTGAAGGCCGTACTGTCCGAGTGCCAGGCTGACGTGATCACAGCGGCCTCTGTTGCGGATGCTATCAAGGAGATTGAGCGACGAAAACCGGATGTGCTGGTCAGCGACCTCGGGATGCCGGAACAGGATGGTTACGAATTGATCAAGAAAGTTCGAGAGATGGAATCCGCTGACCACTCGGCCAGGATTCCCGCCCTCGCGCTAACGGCGTATGCTAAAGCAGAAGATCGAGTGCGTGCCTTAGCAGGCGGCTATCAAGTACATCTCTCGAAGCCTGTGGAACCTGCCGAATTTCTGCTTGTAGTCGCAAACCTCGCGGGCCGAGGACAAAGTAGCTAACCCGGGCAGCCGACCTTCATCACGACAAACTCCTCTGGCTCTGGAACCTATCGGAGAGACGTATGGCTGAGAGCGTCAACCAAAACCCGGACATGAAGGTTGGGCGAATCTCCCAAACGACTAAGCCCTTTCCCGTGATTGGCCTGGGCGCGTCGGCAGGCGGATTGCAGCCATTGAAAGATTTTTTTACTCACATGCCGGCCGATAGCGGAATGGCGTTCGTCGTCATCCTGCACTTATCCCCGACGCACGAAAGTCACGCCGCCACGCTTTTGCAAGCCACTACCGAAATGCCCGTCACACAAGTGATGCAAGCCGTCAAGGTAGAACCGAATCATGTCTATGTGATCCCACCGACAAAAAATCTCGAGATGAGTGACGGGCAAATCATTCTTAAAGACCCGGCACGTCTAAGCGGAGGAAAGCAGGTCGCCATCGATCGCTTTTTTCGGACGCTCGGCGAGACTCATAAGGAGAATGCGGTCGGCATTGTGCTCTCGGGGATGGGTTCGGATGGCACTAACGGATTGAAGCGTATCAAGGAGCATAACGGACTCGCATTCGCACAGGATCCGAAAGAAGCCGAACATGATTCGATGCCCCGCCACGCGATTGACAGCAGCCTCGTCGACTTCGTGCTGCCGGTCGCAGAGATACCGGGCAAGCTTATTGAGATCCGGCGCAACGCGAGCCGCATCATGTTGCCGCCCGAAACGGAACCGCCGTCCGTTGTCAGTCAGAAGGACGAGGACGAAGCAGCGTTGCGAGATATTCTCAAGTTGCTGCGATCCCACACGGGACACGACTTCTCGCACTACAAGCGTGTAACAGTACTGCGCCGCATCGCGCGTCGTTTGCAGGTCAACCAGTTGCACCAGCTCACGGCTTACCGAGACTTCATACACGCGAACCCGCTCGAAGCCCAGGCGTTATTGAAAGACTTGCTCATCAGCGTGACAAACTTCTTTCGCGACCGGAACGCATTCGAGACATTGGAACGCGAGGTCATGGACGAAATCTTTCAAGCGAAGACGAGCGGTGACGTCGTGCGCGTGTGGGTGCCAGGTTGCGCAACCGGGGAGGAGGCATATTCCGTTGCGATCCTGCTGCTGGAATACGCCGCGCGACTTCCGTCTCCGCCCTCGATTCAAGTCTTCGCCACTGACATAGACGAAGCCGCAATCCGAACCGCGCGTGAAGGCTTTTATACAGAAACCATTGAGGCGGATGTGTCGCAGACGCGCTTGCGTCACTTCTTCACCAAAGAAACTAACGGCTATCGGATCAAGAAAGAGGTGCGCGAGTGCGTACTCTTCGCCGTCCACAATCTAATAAAAGACCCGCCGTTCTCTCGGCTCGACGCCATCACCTGCCGAAACCTCCTGATTTATCTCAACCGGGAAGCGCAGCAACATGTATTCGAGTTATTTCACTTCGTGCTGCGTACTAATGGGTTTCTGTTCCTGGGCAATTCTGAATCGATAGGCAGCGAGACAAACCTGTTTACGCCCATGGACAAGAAGAAACGTATCTACCGCGCCAAAGATGTCCCACGCATAACAGCGCGCGGACCGATGCTGCCAATCGACCTACCGGCGCTCACCACTTCAGCGCACACGGAATTGGCTCGTGAACCGCAGCGAATCACTGTCGGCGAACTCCATCAGAAACTCCTCGAGGCGTACGGGCCACCGAGCGTGATTATCGATGAGGATTACAACATCCTTCACTTGTCCGGCCACGCTGGACGTTTCCTGCAATTCGCTGACGGTGAGCCGAGTCGTAGTCTCTTGAGAGTGGTCCACCCGCAGCTCAGGGTCGAGCTTCGCACTGCTTTGTTCCAGACTGCGAAAACAGGAGAGTTGTTTGAAGCGCGCCGGGTGAAGATAGATCGGGACGAGAGAGATTTTTACGTCAACATGATCGTCCGTCCTGTGCACGACAAAACGACCGGGGTTGTGCGCAGTTACTTTCTCGTTTTCTTTGATGAAGTCGAGGGACCCCCACTCGCTGAGAGAAGCGGGCCACGGGCCGGCGGAGACAAGAATGTAGTCGCACTTCTCGAAGAAGAACTGCAAATCACAAAAGAGCAGCAACACGCGACCATCGAACAGTATGAGACGCAGACTGAGGAACTGAAAGCGTCGAACGAAGAACTGCAAGCAATGAACGAGGAACTGCGGGCGGCAACCGAGGAGCTCGAGACCGGCAAGGAAGAGTTGCAATCAGTAAACGAGGAAATTCAAACGATCAACGTTGAGCTGAAGCAGAAAATCGACGAGCTTGCCGTCGCTAATAGCGACTTGCAGAATTTGATCACCTCGACGGATCTGGCGACCATCTTTGTTGACCGCGACTTCAAGATCAAATTTTACACGCCTCGCGCCCAGGACATCTTCAGCTTGATTCCCACTGATGTTGGGCGGTCTCTTTCGGACATTACGCACAAACTTGATTACGCGTCGATGTTAAAAGACGTGCGGCAGGTGCTTGAGGATTCGCAAAAAGCTGAGCTCGAGATGATGAGCCGCGACGGACATTGGTATGTCGCCCAGTTAATCCCATATCGCTTGCAGGGGGACGGAACAGACGGTGTGATTCTCACTTTCATCGATTTCACCCAACGCAAGGAGGCGGAGAACGAAGCGCGAGCGGCCAGAGAAGGATTAGAGCGGCATACTGTCGCGCTCATGGAGACAAACGAAGCCTTGCAAACCGAAGTTAGCGAACGGCAGCGTGGCGAGCGTGAACGAGGTCAGCTTGTGCGTCGCCTCGTTTTTGCTCAAGAAGAGGAACGCGCCCGCATTGCGCGCGAGATGCACGATCAATTTGGGCAGCAACTCACAGTGCTGAACTTGAAGCTTGACGCGCTCAAAAAAGATTGCCGGGACAATACGAGCTTGTGTGAACAGGTTGAGACACTGCAAGCAGTGGCTCACCAAATCAGCACGGACGTTGATAGCTTAGTCTGGGAAATGCGGCCCATGGCGCTTGACGATCTCGGATTAGGGGCGGCGCTCACCAGCTACGTGCAGAGCTGGTCAAGACACCTCGGCATTCCGGTTGACTTGCATGCGACTGGATTGGATCGCGGTCGCTTAACGATCGAGATTGAAACCGTCCTCTATCGCATTGCTCAAGAGGCTCTCAATAACGTCGCCAAGCATGCTCAGGCTACTAATGTCGCCATCGTGCTTGAACAACGCGCTGGACAGGTTTTCCTGATCATCGAGGACAATGGCGCAGGGTTCGACTTGGAAACGTTTCTCGACGCCGACGAGAAGGGTCTGGGGTTGATTGGCATGCGCGAGCGTGCGGCTGTTGTCGAAGGAAACATCGAGATTGAATCCCAGCCAAATTCTGGTACAACCGTGGTCGTAAGGATTCCTGTGCCGAATGGGCCAGAGACAGGAACGGACCGATGAATAAGCTGCGTATTCTTTTAGCGGAGGATCATGAAACGATTCGTGATGGTTTGAAACTGCTGATCAACTCACAGTCTGACATGGAAGTGGTCGCCGAAGCAGACAACGGGCGCGCCGCCCTGCACCTCGCTGAGCGATTCCTACCCGACGTAGTTGTGATGGACATTTCGATGCCCGAGCTAAACGGTCTCCAGGCGACGAAGAAGTTGAAGGAGAAGTGTCCACGAGTGAAAGTCCTTATCCTCACACGCCACGCCGACCCGGTCTATTTACAAGAATTATTACAGGCGGGCGCGAGCGGGTACGTTTTGAAACAGAGCAAGTCGGAGGAGCTGATTCGCGCGATTCTTGCCGTCGCCGCCGGCCGCGCCTATCTAGATCCGGCGATCACCGAAAGCGCGGTTACCCAACTTCGTGAAATCGGACCAGTTGCTCGCGGAGTGTCTCCTCAAGCGAACTTGACTGCTCGGGAGGCAGACGTCTTACGGCTCATTGCGCTCGGTTACATCAACAAGGAGGTGGCGGCGCGCCTTAATCTGAGCATCAAAACGGTGGAAGCTCACAAGTCAAATGCGATGAATAAAATGGGCATGAAAAGCCGGGTCGACATCGTGCGCTACGCCATGTTGCAAGACTGGCTAAAGGATACCTAGACCTGCGGGAAAAACCCTCACTCCTTTACCATCTTCCTAATACACAAATCCCGCGAAGTATCTTAAAAGAATAGATCCGCATGTAGCGTCAGTTTCAGTACTGGGGCAGTAACCCCAGAGTTGCTGCGTCGTCTGCGAGTGCCGCCTCCCGACGTGCGGATTTTTGCAAGGGGGTCACTGGAGGAACGGGGTGAGGTCACGTACAAGTGCCTCACACCCTCCAGCTGTCATGCCAGTCTCAACCAAAGGCGCACCTTGAAAATAAGTCAACGAGCGAATGACTCAGTGAATACCTCCCAGCGCTCCGTGCTGGTGGTGGAAGATCATGATGATACGCGCGTCATGCTGAGAACAATGCTCGAATTGTGGGATGGCATTGCCGTTGTCGAAGCCGAGAATGGCGCGATGGCGATCGCGCTGGCAACCAACGTCCATGTTGATCTGATTCTGATGGATACAGATCTTCCCGTAATTGACGGTTATGCCGCAACGAGTCGAATCCGTGAACATACCTCCACGCATGAAATCCCGATTGTAATGATGTCGGGCCATTCGGAACCTGCTGCGCAGAGGAGGGCATTTGCTGCCGGTTGCACCGAGTACCTCGTCAAGCCCTTTTCGCTGAACGGCTTCGACTCCCTGGTGAAACGATATCTTTATTCAGACCGCTAAACTTGTGAGGACTTATGAGCAGTTTGATTCTTGCCCCACAAAAACTTTTCGGTTTACTCGAACTCGATCCGCAGGGCACGGTGGTCTTTTCCAAATTGGAAGGAGACGAAAAGTTACCCGGAGCGGTGGATTTAGTCGGACGAAATTTCTTTTCTGAAGTGGCTACCTTTTTGAACGTTGCAGAGTTTCGGGAGCGTTTTGAAATCTTCGACAGCAAGCCCGAATCCAGCAACAGCTTTATGTTCAATTGTGATTACGAAGACGGCGCGGTGCCTGTGAAGGTACTCCTTGCTCGCCTTAAAGAGGAC
Organism: uncultured Acidobacteriota bacterium; assembly: GCA_963789185.1. Classification (GTDB taxonomy): domain Bacteria; phylum Acidobacteriota; class Blastocatellia; order Pyrinomonadales; family Pyrinomonadaceae; genus PSRF01. Next base: position 429,604 of record CAWBJU010000028.1, on the reverse strand, counting down.
ACGAAGTACCCGGGATCAGTGCTCGTGTATATTAAGAAAGCTGATTCTAAAGCCCCAAAACGCACTGACAAAGGAGTGTGAGATGCGTCGAATGATATTGCGGGAGCGCGGCATTTATGCGCTGCCGGACAAGAGAGAGTTTGTCGTGCGCGGAGGCGCACGAGACGGCTACACCTTTTGTTCACCCGAGGCCTGGGATGGATCAGGCTCCGCAGAGTACCGGTTGAACACCGATGGTCGTCTGCTTAGTAAGTGTACACCCACTCGATGGCGCATTGACGATCTCACTGACACCGGACGTACCGCTGAAAGCCCCGAGATTGCGATATCGAGGAGCGCCTGAATCCCGAATGCATCGTTGTCGGCGCTGGACCAGCGGGTCTTTCCGCGTCGTTATTCCTCGCTCGCTACCGTCGTCGAACACTGACCTTTCACCATAACAGTCCGCGTAACGAATATGCCCACGGCCTTCACGGTTTCCTCGGTCTTCATGGAATCTCCCCGGCTGAACTCTTAGCACGCGGCCGCGATGAAGTCACAACTCATGGCGGACTGATAATAGAAGGCTGCGTTACTCGAATTGAGCGACTCTCAAACAAACAGTTCCGTGTCTACACGGGCAACGGAGATCAAGATTCCCAAACATTCGATGCTGCACGTATCTTACTCGCAACTGGACTGCGCGACCTGACACCCGACTGCCCGGGCTTTCGCGACTTCTACGGTGTGAGCGTCCATCACTGCCCCGACTGTGATGCTTACGAATGCATCGATAAGCGAATCGCCGTGCTAGGAACTGGCACGAAAACAGTTGGTTTCGCGTTAAGTTTGCTGACCTGGACAAACAAGATAACGCTAATCACCGAGGATGAGGCCGGTCTGAGTAAGGACGATCGTGCCAAACTCGCCGCTTTGGGTGTTAGCGTGCGAGATCAAAGCATTAGGGCACTCGAAGGAGACTTCGAGTCGAAGCAATTACGACGAGTATTATTCAGTGACGGCGAGGCGTTGGAGTGCGATGCACTTTTCTTCAACCTCGGGACTGAACCCGCGAGCAATTTGCACGAAATGCTCGGCTGCAAGCTCGATGAAGAATGCGGCTTGGTATGGGTTGATCAAACCCGACAAACCAGTGTCGAGGGTGTCTACGCCGCCGGCGACATCACACCAAACTCCCAGTTGGCAATCGTTGCAGCCGCCGAAGGCGCAATGGCTGCCATCCATATCCACGATTCATTGATCCCCTCAGAGCGGAAGCCAAAATAATTTTGTTTTTCATGAGGCATCGAACTTGCTTTCTTACGGCATGACTGCAATTTGACGCCAAACTGATTCGTTTGAGTGCGACTCAACAAGGGGGATAAATGACAAACAATACATTACTCGCAACTGTGCCCGTAGATCTGATGTACCAGGCGCTGGAGACAGAAAAAGGCGGAGTGCAGGTATACACGACCGCCCTGCGCCTCGCAATTAACAAGGACCTGAGGGACGAATGGAACAAATATCTGGAGCAAACCAAGAATCATGTGCAAGTTTTGTCGGAGATACTGACGGCACTCGGCCTTGATCCTGATACCGAAACTCCTGGTCGCAAAGTCGTTCGTTATCTCGGCACTTCCCTGGTAAAGACGATGGAACTGGCTTCGCGATGCGCTGATCCTCAATCCGCCCAAATTGTGGCTGCTGAGTGTGTCACGCTGGCTGAAACCAAAGACCATCTTAATTGGGAGCTGATCGGAGAGTTGGCAAAGAAAGCGACGCCCGACGAGTCTGCACTCTTAACGCCCGCTTATGAGCAAATCGAACGTGAAGAAGATGAGCATCTTTATCACACGGCCGGTTGGACGCGTGAACTGTGGATCCAGGCTTTGGGAATGCCTGCGGTGCTACCTCCACCTGAGGAAACGAGGAAAGTTGACACCGCAATCGAAGCTGCCGAAGCGAAGAAATCCAGAACCGCGAGTGCAAAAGTAACCACGAATACGAAAGCTAAAAAAGCGAGCGCAAGATAAGGGAGCGAAGGAAGATCATGATCAAGGAGAAGAATAACGGAAGAACTGCCGGCAATGAACAAACTCCGGATCCGCCGACCAACGGTGGTTACGGTGATGAGAACACTAAACTTGACGATCTTGCCGCGAATAAGGAAGACGTTGCGGGCGAATTTCTCACCACCAATCAAGGCGTTCGCGTAAACGATAATCAGAACTCGCTCAAAGCGGGTAATCGTGGTCCAACGCTGTTAGAGGACTTCATTCTTCGCGAAAAGATTACGCACTTTGATCACGAGCGCATTCCCGAACGCGTTGTGCATGCACGCGGCTCGGCAGCGCATGGCTATTTTCAAGTGTATGAATCGATGGCCCAGTACACGAAGGCGGATTTCCTTCAAGACCCGTCGGTCAAAACGCCGGTGTTCGTTCGCTTCTCTACCGTCGCCGGATCTCGAGGCTCAACCGATCTTGCACGCGACGTACGCGGGTTCGCGGTGAAATTCTACACACAAGAAGGAAACTACGATCTGGTTGGCAATAACATTCCTGTCTTTTTCATTCAGGACGCGATCAAGTTTCCTGATCTGGTCCATGCGGTAAAGCCCGAACCACATAACGAAATACCGCAAGCCGCGTCGGCCCACGATACCTTCTGGGATTTCATCTCGTTAATGCCTGAATCAATGCACATGATTATGTGGGTGATGTCAGATCGCGCGATCCCCAGAAGCTTCCGAATGATGGAAGGTTTCGGCGTTCATACTTTCCGGTTCATTAACGATAAGGGAAAGGCGCGTTTCGTGAAGTTCCATTGGAAGCCGTTGCTCGGTTTGCACGCGGTCCTCTGGGACGAAGCGCAAAAGATATCGGGTAAGGATCCTGATTTTCACCGGCGCGATCTGTGGGAAGCGATTGAGAACGGCGATTATCCTGAGTGGGAGCTCGGCGTTCAGATCGTCGAGGAAAAAGATGAATTCAGTTTTGACTTTGACCTGCTCGATCCGACGAAGGTCATTCCGGAAGAGATCGTCCCCGTGCGTCGTATCGGCAGGATGACTCTGAATCGCAATCCTGACAACTTCTTTGCGGAAACTGAGCAAGTGGCCTTTCACACGGGCCATGTTGTGCCGGGAATTGATTTTACGAACGACCCGCTGCTGCAAGGCCGTCTCTTCTCATACCTCGACACACAGTTGATTCGTTTAGGTGGGCCAAACTTTCATGAAATCCCGATCAACCGGCCAATCGCTCCCCTGCACAACAATCAGCGCGATGGCTACATGCGACAAACAATCAATCGGGGGCAGACAAGTTATGAACCCAACAGCCTCAGAGGTGGCTGTCCGTTCCAGGCTGGATCCGACATGAGTGGTTTTGCGAGTTTTGCCGAAAGGATCGATGCGCAGAAAATTCGTGAACGTAGTCCCAGCTTTCACGATCACTTTAGTCAGGCTACGCTTTTCTTTAAGAGCCAGTCTGAAGTTGAACAGAATCACATCATCAGGGCTTTACGCTTCGAGTTGGGCAAAGTGGAAACAGTTCCGATTAGAGAGCGAATGTTGTTTCTGTTGGCCCAGGTAGACAAAGGGCTTGCTAACAGAGTAGCCCAAGGGCTCGGTGCGGCTGTTCCCGCTAAGCTGGAGAAGCCGATAAACATGAGCGTTCCCGGCGATGTCGATCCAAAGAAGGTACAACCGAAACGTGCGATTGAGATGGAACCGTCACCAGCGTTGAGAATGATCGACAATCCTAATTTTCCGAACGATACGATCCAGACCCGCAAGATTGCTTTTCTCGTATCGGACGGATTCGACGACGCGGCTCTCCTGGACATGAAGCAGACGTTAATGACTGCCGGCGCCGTTGTCATGACTGTTGCGCCGCGGCTCGGGGTCCTGACAGGAGCTAATGGTACGGTGGTCAAGGCAGATTTTAGCTTTCTCACTGGCTCGTCAGTTTTGTTCGACGCTTTCTATGTCCCTGACGGAGAGGCCAGCGTGGCATCGCTCAGAAGCGACCCTGAAGTCGCTAACTTCTTGAACGAAGCGTACAAGCACTGCAAGACCATTGCTGCCAGCGGAGCCGGCGTTGAACTACTTGCGTCTGCCGGCATCGTGACTGCTGCCGATGAGATCTCTCGAACAGACAAGCTTGAATTTCGACCGGGACTCGTCGCCACTCGCGAGAGTTATGTTCAAGGCCTTGGGGATCAATTCGTCAAATCGATCGCCCGACATCGTCATTGGGAGCGCGAGCCTGCTCTATAGGAAAGAACGGCTCCAAAGTTGCAGAAGTGAAACTGCGCGCTTTAACGCAGTGACGTAGAAATCTTCAGATTCATTCACTTAACAAGCAATAAAAGGTCAAAGGGAGAAATATGACAGATACATCAGCATCAAGAACAGCACGGTCAGGTATGGTTACCGGACTATTCCCAGACAGGGAGAGCGCGGAGCGCGCATACGGATCTATGGTCGATCGAGGTTACGGACAAGATGACGTCAACCTTGTTATGTCCGACGAAACAAGAAAGAAACATTTCACAGACGACGGTCGTGAAACTGAGCTCGGCAGTAAGGCACTCGAAGGCGCAGGAACGGGTGCGGCAATCGGTGGAGCAGTAGGAGCGACGTTGGCCGCAATCGCAGCAATCGGGACCACTCTTGCTTTACCAGGACTCGGCTTACTCATCGCTGGTCCAATCGCAGCAGGCCTCGCGGGAGCCGGAGCGGGCGGCGCCACTGGTGGATTGATCGGCGCTCTCATCGGTTCAGGAATACCGGAGGAACGCGTCAAGAAATACGAAGAAGGCGTCAAGAACGGCGGAATCATGATGGGTGTAACACCCCGTAATCCTGAAGACGCTGTTTACTTCGAGGAAGATTGGAAGAAAAATCGTGGCGAGCAGGTTTACCGCTAAACAAGCGCCCTCGAAGGAAGGAATAGAATGAAGCGAACTTTAGTCGTTATGTGTCTGCTTGCGGTGGTTGGTCTAGCAGGTTGCAGTAGCACCTCCAACAGTAACTCCGCGAACGGCAATTCGAACTTGAACTCGAACAATGCGCCTGCGAACGTCGGTGTAGTGCAAAACAACAATGGGAATCAGAACACTTCAGGTGTGCGTCCCATTAACGCGAACAGCACTCCGAATAGCAATGCATCGCCCCGGCAACCGTAGTCGTTAGCTACGTCAAATTATCTTTGCTGGGAAAGACAAGGGCAGAAGGCGAAAGTCTTTTGCCTTTTTGTTTAGAAGGAGACCACACGCTCAACAAGCCTTAAGGTTTCGCCTTCGAAGCTGGCAAGAGCTTCCGGTTCGTCCTCATAAACATCGAAGAGCGTCAAAAGTTTTGAGACCGTCATCAGTTCATGGACACTCTCGGTCATGTGCATTAGCTTGAGTGCGCCACCTTTTTCGTCGAGAGTTACGTGGCTTGAAACAAGCTCACCCAACCCGCTCGAATCAATGGACTTGACCCAAGCGAGGTCCAGGAGAACCTGAGTCTTTCCTTCTCGAGCAAGGCAACGAATCGATTCGTGCAACGCCATAACGCCGCGAATTCTCTCCCGGCCTTTTAGATCGAGGATCGTCACGTCTTCGACCCTTCGCTCATTGATATAAAGATTAATCATTTGGCTCCATTCACAAGGGTCACCCTATTGCTAGGGTGAATATATGTCAAGTATGGGGTATATTGCATCAACAACATATTTATCGTATGTGTGATAGCGCACGGATCTTCCCTGCCTCAAAACGCTATAACTTGGACGATTATGAAAAGCATCACTCTGGTTTTTATCCTGTTACTCTTTCCGATCGTCATCGGCCCGGACGTACAGGCCCAGCCGCAGCCTAACCGTAATAACACCCGTCAGGTCGGCAACATGCTGCAACGACTTGAACGAAGCTCGAGCAGGTTCCGCAGCAGTCTCAATGTGTCATTGGTCCAGAGGAGCGTCGACCAAACGAAGCCTCAGAACGACATCAGCGCCTTCCAACATGGCTTTGACCTCGCGATTGAGCACTTCAGGGACCAGTTCACTCGGAGGCTTGCGGTTGCGTCCGACATTGAAAGCATTCTGCAAAAGGCGTCGCCCATCAACAGCTTCATAATTCAAAATACCTTAAACCCTCGGGTCAAGAATGACTGGGCATCGGTGCGAACGAACCTGAATACGCTCGCGACTGCCTATGGCGTCGGTTGGCAGTGGAACCAACTAACTCCAATGAAGGTCGACTCAAATCAATTGTTCCGACTATCCCAGGAGGAACTCACTCAGCTCATTCTCCAGATCGAAAATGGCGGTGATAAGTTTCGCGTCAGTCTAACGGATGCTTTTTTCCGACGACCTTACGATCGCAGCAGAAGCGAAGGCAACATGAATGATGCTGTTCGCGGTTTCAAAAAGGCGACCGATCAAGTCCGCACTCACTTCGACGCCGGGCAGCTGGTTTCGGACGACGTCCAGCGTCTGCTCGATCAGGCCCAACCTCTCGAAAATTTCATGCGTGACAACCCGCTTACAGACCGCGCCACGAGCGACTGGTTAACATTGCGCACGAATCTAAACCTCCTGGCCAACGCGTATAACATCTCCCGAGTTGGATAAACAATTCGCAAACAATCTCTTTCTGTTTTGATTCCTATGTGTGCTACTGCACATACAAATTGTGCCAGATGACCTCTAATGGACATCATGAACAAGGAGTCAATTATGAAAAGTGATCAATCGAAAAACAGACGCGGAAGCGCCCTCCTGGTGTTTCCATTGCTGTTTGCAATAGGGATGGTTTTGAGCACGTCTGCTCAAGCACAAAGTCAGGACGATCGTTGGGTTCGAGACCGCGACAACGTAAACCAGGATAGACGTGGCCGCGACTGGGATCGTTACGGTAACTATGGCGGATCGTCGGAACTGCGTCGCACTGCTCTAAACGCCGGCTATGAAGAAGGCATCAGGGAAGGGCGCAGAGTTCGCGGCAATAACAACCGCACCGACTACCGCAACCTGAATAGCTATGAGAGAGCAACGCAAGGCTACAACCGACGTCTCGGCGATCGCGAACTCTATCGCCGCTACTTCCGTGAAGCCTTCGAAGATGGATATAACTCGGAAAGTTATTCCAGGGACGACCGAGATCGTCGGGATCGCAACGACGATGGTGATTGGGATCGGCGCGATCGCAACGACGGTAACAGGGGTCGCAGAGGTCGCAACGACGACGGTTACGGCAACTATGGCGGCTCGTTCCAATTGCGTCAAACCGCTCTGAATGCTGGTTTCAACGAGGGCGTCAAACAAGGCCGCGAAGATCGTAGAGCGCGCAATGCTAACGGCTTCGAACGCCACAGTATCTACCAGAAAGCAACGAAGGACTATAGTTCCCGCCTCGGCGACCGCGAAGTGTTCCAACGTTACTTCCGGGAAGCTTATGAGCGCGGCTACGCGGATGGCTACGGCGGCTATTAATCCTCACTATCGCGAGCCAAGAGAGACTCGATCCAGGATCAAACCCGCCATGCGAACAAAAGCACATGGGGTTCGGTCCTGGGTGTTCGAGTTTAAAAGAACTCGGCGGAGAGGACAGGAATAAGCCTATGTCAGACGATGTGGTTGTACTTAAGACTTTCAACAACGAAATTGAGGCTGGCATGGCGCAACAGGTGCTTCAGGAAGCAGGAATGACCGCGTTCGTATTCAAAGATGATGCTGGAGGCATGGAGCCTCAGCTACAGCGCACCAACGGCGTTCGTCTAGTCGTCAGTCGTGTCGATGCCCACCGAGCAAAGAAGCTGCTCAAAACGTAAATTCAAAATGCGTGAAGTTAAGCGGTCAGAGCCTCGGGTTCGCACAGGATAGAGAAAGGACCACGTCGTGAACGAAAGCGGGAACACGAAGATCGTACAAGATGTCTACGAGTTTTTCAGAGGTGGAGATATTAAGGCCTTACTGAGTCTGCTTTCTGAGGACATCGAATGGCAATTACCCGAAATAGAGAATGTGCCCTTTGCTGGGAAACGTCGAGGTCATGAACAGATGGGGCAATTCTTTGCATCTCTGGTAGACACTCAGGACGTTCAGCACTTTGAACCAAGAGAGTATATCGCTCACGAAGACAAAGTCGTCGCTCTTGGTCATTACGCTTGGCGTGTTAAATCTACAGGTAGGGAGTTCGGCGGTGACTTTGCCCACGTGTTCACAGTGTCTAATGGCAAAGTCGTAAGATTCCACGAATACATGGATACCGCCGCAGCCAGCGCGGCTCATCGAAGAGACAAGTACGATGATGAAGCTGATGCGATCTAGCGCTATTCCACGTAATGTAGATCGAGAGTAGTCCTGAGCCCCGCGGGTACCTCTTTCCAGGGCGCCGAGACAAGTTCCGTCACTACTAAATCGCCAGCATGCATACGAGAACACAGCCATTCTCCGCGCACCGCTTCGTATCGCCAGCGATAATATGGACCACCTGGGCGGTGACTGTAGAAGATGAGACCTCCGCCCTGCGGATCGGGTCTCTTGAGATCGAGATAAAGTCTAAGACCTTTCATTGACCTACCCGGCGTTTCGCAAAACAAAATCGTGGCCTGCTCCACTCGGGGTCACGCTCTCGACAGGATCAATTGTAGTGGGAATCATTTGCGGGGCGTTCCGATTTGGGGCTATGAAAGGTACAAGCCCTAATCTCAACTCCTCAAGAGCTATGCTCGTATTTCTTCGCTTCAGTGGATCCGCTGGAATTCGCGGAAGCGCACCTTTCAAGAGCTGTTTGCTTCTGCGACCAGCGAGAAGAACCAACTGAAATCGCGAAACGATTCCCGGCCAGTTATCATCCTGAAAACCTATGTTTGTTGTTGCTACTCGTGTTGTCATGTGCAGTCATGCCTCTCTGTTAAGTCACCATAAACGGCGCCAGCTCAGTAAAACCCATTCGCAGACCATGCTTCAGGTGACGGGAGGGATCGGTGATCATGAAGAAGGATGCAGTTTGGCCGTCGGTCCTTTTGAGCTCCTCGAGTGCGCGCGCATCAAACGTCACCGGCCTGAAGCATTCCATTCCGGAGTCACGCCCATAGGCCGTCATCGCGTCGGCCCTGCTCTTGAAGATCGGCATCCGAAGATTGCCATTGTCTGCAACAGCAAACCAATCGCCATTAGCGCGTCTCATTGCATAAAGAGTCTTCATGCTTGCCGCTGTAGCACTCTTTGATGATTAATTGTAGTGCTCCTCGTTTGGTGGCTGTGGACTTCAGGAGATCTGGTCGATTCCAGAGGAGCTGAGAAGGGAGTAAGCCAGGCTCGATTCAATAAGAAGATTACGCTGGCAGGCACTATATGTCAAACGCAGGATATATATCGTATACGACATTGAGTGTAAGACGACACCTGCTACGCGACCGCAGTTGTTTCACGAGGGACATTTTCCATCGTCAGCTCAATCAACCGATCTACGACCGCATTCATATCTTCCGTCTCGTCCCAAACCCGAAGCTGCTCGTCCGCTGATGTTCCTCGATCGAGAATTGTACGGATGTGTCGAATCTCCCTACGCGAGCGGAGATCGTCTACCACATCATCAACAAACTCGAGCAGTTCACGAATAAGATCCCGAACCGGAACTTCGGCACCTTTACCGAAATCGATCATTTTGCCGTCGAGCCCGTACCTTACAGCGCGCCACTTGTTCTCTTCAATCAGCATTTTGTGATGCAGCCGGAAAGTGAGATTGCGGTCCAACAACTTATTGACTTTAGCGACCATCGCCTGAAGCAGAGCGGCAATAGCGATTGTGTCATCAACGCGCGTGGGGATGTCGCAGATGCGAAATTCCAGGGTGGGAAAAAACGGATGCGGCCGAACATCCCAGTAGATCTTCTTACCGTCGTCGATGCAACGAGTTTTGACCAGTAGTTCCACATACTGGTCGAATGAGCCACGCGACTCGAAGTAATCGGGGATGCCGGTTCGCGGAAACCTGGCGAACATCTCCGAGCGATAGGATTTCAAACCTGTATTTACTCCAACCCAAAAGGGCGATGACGTTGAGAGTGCCAGCACGTGAGGAAGCAAGTAGCGTATTGCGTTCATGATTTGAATTGCGCGCTCGGGATTGGGAATACCGACATGTACATGGAGACCGAAAGTAAGCAGCGAACGGGCAATGATTTGATTCTCTTCAACTATGGACTCATATCGTTCGTTCTTGTAAATCTCTTGTTTTTGCCAATCCGAGAATGGGTGAGTGCCGGCAGCGACAATCATTAAGCCTTGTTTGCGCATTAGCGTGGAGAGCACCCCACGCAGTTTTATGATATCCGCTCGGGCTTCTTGTATGTCGGCACAAACCGAGGTTCCGACTTCAACCATCGATTGAATCATCTCAGGTTTGACCTGCTCGCCTAACAACATCTTCCCTTCTTCAAGGATGGCGGAAACGTGTGAGCGCAACTCGCGCGTCTGCGGGTCTACGATCTGAAACTCTTCTTCAATCCCCAGCGTGAATTGCTCGAACATGCTCGAAGCGGTTCTCATCACTCTCCCCAACTATCGTTCGCCGTACGCCAAGTTAAACTTGCGAAAATGGCACCTTAATGTCGCCAACCTCATGATTCGTCCCGGGCAGCAAACTAATTCATCTCTTTTTCGTGCGTCTCTTTTGATTAAGAAGGGCGAACATGTCACCCGGCTGGCAATCGAGTGTTGCACATAGTTTTTCCAGCGTGATGAAGTTGATTCCCAGCGCCTTACCTTTTTTCAGGCGCCACAACGTCGTATGGCTAATACCCGTTTCCTTCGCCAGCCAATAAAACGTTCGTCCGCGAGTTTTAAGTAGCTGGCCTATGCGAACCTCAATCATTGGGGCCTTCCTTTCGTGAAAGGTATCTACCATGTACGAGACATATTGTCCATCCGAACTATATTTCATATTTGACATATATACCAGAATTGCACACGCTGTGGCTAATGACCGCGCAACCATCCGTGTGTTAGCGCACAGACGCACTCACTCGCATCGGCTAAAACTGAACCAGAAGAAATCCTTAATGAACGGATAACCTTATGCAGCAAACAATCGTTGAAACCCATGCGCAATTACAAAAAGACTTTGATGCCGTGCGCTGGGAGGAACAAAACCTATGGCTCACAGAGGGTCAGGCAAATGACAGAATACCGATGAACGGTTCTGTCAAAGACATCGACGGAGCACCGTCTGTTCAGCGCTCCTTTGCTCGGAGGTCTCATCAGGTAATGTTCAAAAAGTGGTCGCAAGCGAGGCACGATTAACCAACCGTATGAATGAAGAAACAGATGGGTGGAAGCGAGGCAGGATAAAGAATGAGTCTTACACAATGTCCGGACTGTGGTCGACGTTGCTTTACAGATGCAACGTCTTGTACGAAGTGCTTTCTAACCTTTAAACCAGGTCTCCTCCAGGCATATGCGCTAGCTGAAGAGAAATCGTTCAGCGTAAGAACGAACGCGCTATTCCTGACCCTATTTCTGATTTGGTTGGCGGTGTTGATGTTCTTTCAGTTGCGAGGCGACTTAAGCGTGCCCGGGCTCTAAATCTACTAAAATCAGCGACCGCTTCTTAACTTTTCTAAGATCAACATTTTCAATTTCAGGTAATGGACCGTATGTGTGCTAGCGCACATGCGTGATATGCTCTACTCACCTTCCCCTGGCGCCAGCAGAGAAAGTGGAGATTAGGGCGTGCCAGTTTCTTCCAGACGCATAGATCCCAGTAAGAATCGCCTGTTGGCAGCTCTGCCACCAGACGAAATCGAACGCCTGCTCCCGACCTTTCAACAGATCTCATTCTCACTTGGCGATGTCGTTTACGAATTCAGTGGACATTTGGATTACGTGTACTTCCCCACCACGGCGATTATCTCTTTGCTTTACACGATGGAAAACGGCTCCAGCGCCGAAATGGGATTGACGGGCAATGATGGTGTAGTTGGGATTGCTCTCTTTATGGGGGGAGGAACGATGCCCAACCGGGCCGTGATCCAAAGTGCAGGTGACGCAATTCGCATGAAGGCGAAGGTGCTACAAACAGAATTCGCCTTAGGTGGTGAGTTCCAACGCTTGCTGCTGCGTTATACCCAGGCGCTGATTACCCAGATATCGCAAACAGCAGTTTGCAACCGGCTGCACTCAGTCGAGCAGCAACTTTGCCGTTGGCTGTTGTTAAGTCACGACCGGGTTGATACGGATGAGTTGATAATGACTCAGGAATTGATCGCGGATATGTTGGGCGTGCGCCGCGAAGGCGTTACGGTGGCCGCCGGTCACCTTCAGGACATAGGCGCAATCAGTTACGTGCGGGGCCGCATACGGATCCTGGACCGCCAGACGTTGGAAGGTACTGCATGCGAGTGTTATCGAGTTGTAAAAGACGAGTTCGATCGGTTACTCGGTTAACAGTCCTTCGATCTCATTCGCCTTCCGTCGACGTTCAGCGGGTAGTATCTGCACTCAGCGGTGTTCTCACAGCGGAGCTACCATCTTTTCCCACCACCCGTTTCTTAGACGTCAGCACGGTGCGCGTTGCTTCTTTCGCAAGGCTAAAGACGGTCCGCCTGTTCTCAAAAAACACTTTGAGCCACGCTCGCCTGGTTGTTTGCGGAAAATAGATCGCGCGAAACGCGAGCCGCGTGATGAAGTGAAAAATCCGTGGACCAACTGCTGCATAGCTCATCGACTGAACAGCCTCTGCATTGCGTTCAGCGTCGTATGAGCGAGCCCACGCATAATGGAGCTCGCGGTGAGTCTCCTCGATGGTCATCTTAAGCGGTACGTGGGCCATCGTGTTTTTCTCAAACTTCAACCAGTGTTTGGGTCGAACCAGACGGCCATCTGCTTCCAGCCGTTTATACAGCGGTGTCGACGGAAACGGTGTGAGCTGGCCGAACACCGGTAACCCGGCTGGCCAACTGCGGATCTGTTCCAAAATCCGCTCTGCCACGCCCGGTGTGTCGTTATCCATACCAATGATGAAGGAAGTGATCGCAAAGATTTTTCGATCGGCAAGACGTTGGAGCACGCCCGTGTATTCCTCAGGCTTGTTGAATCCCTTCTTAACATCGGCCAGATTTACCGGGTCAATCGACTCCATTCCAATAAAGATGACCTTTCCACCGGATTTTGCAATCAGATCGACTAGTTCCTGATCGCGTAAGAGGTTGGCACTAATCTGCGCAATCCAGGGGAGCTGCGCACCGGCAGCGATGATGTCGCGCAACAGTGATTTCGTTCGTTTGATACTGATCGCAAAGTTATCGTCAACAAAAAACACTGAGATTACTCCGCCATCAGCTTTAGCACGAGCCTTCAACATGAGCAGTTCGTCAACGATGCTTTGATTCGTGCGGAAGCGTATCGAGTCGCCGAAGAATCCGGTGACGGTGCAAAACTCACAACCATAAGGACAGCCTCGCCCTGACTCGATCGGAACGATGTGCAGCGTGCGCCAATGCGGCCCGACGCGCGATAGCAAGGGCCCCAAAAAACGCGGAAAGAAATTAAATTGATCGAGATTCAGGGTGTCCCACGGAATTGCCGGGTAAGGCTGAAGACTGGGTTTCTTTTCTTTGCCTGTATCGTCGACAGGCTCATAGACATCCTTGAGTGCACCACGAGCAGCGTCTTCAACTATTTGAGGCCACGTTTCATCAGCTTCACCCAGCGCGATCGCGTCAGCGTGACGAGGTCCTCCATCCCGACCGAGCGCTTCGTCAGGAACTTCGGTAACGTGTGGACCGCCCATCACAACCGGCACGCCAGCCAGCCGGATCGCATCGGCTACTCGGTAGGCTTTTTCGGCCATCCTCGTCATTGCACCGATGCCGACGAGGTCGATTTTTTCCTTCTTTATAAACCGGACGATCTCGTCATCGCTCATCGCACGCGCATTCGCATCAATGAGAATAACTTCATGACCGGGAGGCGTGATCGCTTGCAGGAGAAACATCCACAGGTGGGGCATGAAGTTGCGCGTCACACCATTGTCTGGATTATAGAGCAGTATTTTCATCTTCCATCTCCGGGGTAATGTACTAAGAGCCTTTTCATCTGCGCTAAATCACGCAAAGGGGCAAGAGGAGGAGGGAAAGACTCGATCCAAGTGTCAAAGCAGGCTAATCGCTTCGCGCTGCACTATAACACATATGTGTGTTAGCACACATAAGGCTGACCAGCTTGTTCTATTTTGCCTACATCGCAGCTAACATAGCACAACAAAAAGCAACGGTCGGTATGTGTGTTCGCGCACAGACCCGTTAACGCTCGAGTGCTACTCATAGAAGGTCATGAAGATGTCGGTTTTAAAAAATAATGGCGATGCTGGACCGCAGGCCAACCGGCTGCTCGCCACACTTCCGAAAAATGAATACAAGCGTTTATTGCCCAAAATGAAAACGGTGAGTTTGGTTTTGGGCGAGGAGTTGTACGACCCTGGCGATGTAATTAAGTATGTCTACTTTCCTAACGATTCGATCATTTCTTTGATTTCGAGAATGTCAGAGACGTCGTGGTTTGAAGTGGGAATGGTTGGAAATGAAGGAATGGCTGGTCTTGCCGTCTTTATGGGGGTCGACTCATCGCCAACAGGTGCACTGGTGCAGGGTTCAGGCACAGCAATGCGAATGAGTTCCGCTGCTGTACGCACGGAAGCAAACCGGCTTGGCAACTTACATCGCTTACTGCATCGTTACTCGCACTCACTCCTGACTCAGATTGCTCAATCATCCGTGTGCAACCGCTTTCATCTGGTTAATGCTCGTCTGGCGCGATGGTTATTGATGACAAATGATCGTCTGGGAACAGCAGAATTTCCGTTGACCCAGGAATTCTTATCCAACATGTTGGGCGTCCGGCGCGAAGGCGTAAGCAAAGCAGCCGGCGAGTTACAAGCGGCCAGGCTAATTCATTACAGTCGAGGAATAATCACTGTTCTTGATCGCCGCGGCCTGGAAGCGAAATCCTGCGAATGTTACGCGATCGTCAAGGCTGAAACGGATGCATACCTGAATTGAGTCCCGTTTAGAACCTTCGAAATCTCACAGTATGAGGCCTGCTTTTTGTGCGCTATCACACAACTAACTCACCGCTTGTAATCTTTTTGTCACTTCAGCCTTAGACCCACGTTTTGACAAGAAGTTGCTATGTGTGATCCGTAACATAGCGATACGTTGGGAGACATCAAAGTCCTCGATAAGCAGTTCTGGGAGTTTTTAAAGAATGGCAGTTGATCATATTCGCGACGTTGCTCAAAGCCGATTAACCTTCAGGAGAGACAATGTCTTTTATAAAGAGTTAAGGCGACGAGTCGACGACTATTTTCAGAGTTCCGATCGCAGTCCGCGCGACTGTCCGGCAATGTATTTGAAAACCGCAATTATTCTGGCGGCCTTCGGTGGGTTCTATTCTTTGCTCGTGTTCGTGGCGGGATCCTGGTGGCAGGCTTTGCCGCTTGCGGCTCTACTGGGCCTGTCAATGGCGGCGATTGGCTTTAATATCGAACACGACGGCAGTCATCATTCCTATTCAAATCGCGCCTGGATCAACCGGTTGGCCGCCATGACGATGGATCTTAATCGGCGCCAGTTCTTACGTATGGCACTGGAAACACGTAGTCGTACATCATACTTACGTAAACATCACGGGCCATGATGCCGATATTGATATCGCCTTTTTCGGCCGGTTAACGCCACATCAGAGAAGATTCAAATTTCATCGCTGGCAGCATTTCTATTTGTGGCCACTCTACGGATTGAATGTCGTCAAGTGGAATCTCTACGATGATTTCCGAGATGTGATCCTTGGCCGGATCGGACTCACACGCATGCCGCGGCCGAAAAGGTGGGAACTTGTCGGATTTGTCGGCGGTAAAGCGCTGTTCCTCACACTGGCTTTTGGCTTGCCGCTTTTGGTCCATCCCCTCTGGATGGTGCTCCTGTTCTACGTTCTGATAGCCGGTCTTGCCGGAGTGGTCGTTAGCGTTGTCTTTCAATTGGCTCATTGCGTTGAAGAGGCCGACTTCCCAATGCCGCACGAGGATTCCGGCTCGATGGAAAATGCCTGGGCGATCCATCAAGTCGAAACCACCGTGAACTTCGCTCGACGCAGTACAGTCGAAAGCTGGCTCCTTGGTGGCTTGAATTTTCAGATCGAGCATCACCTTTTCCCTCGAGTATGTCACGTTAACTACCCTGCCATATCAAACCTCGTCGAACAGACCTGTCGAGATTTCGGAGTGAGATATGGCGAGCACACCACTTTTCGTGCGGGACTCTTGTCTCATTTCCGCTGGTTGCGCCGTATGGGTGCGCGAACTGCCGGCGTCCCTCAGTTAGTCGTTGCCCCAGAACATGGACCAGCAGAGTGACCTGGAGGGTGTCATTATGAGAGTTTTGTTGGTTAACCCGGAGTTTCCGGATACCTATTGGAGCTTTCGACACGCGTTGCCATTCGAGGGTAAGCGATGTGCATTTCCACCGTTAGGATTATTGACCGTTTCTGCATTACTACCGCGGGACTGGGAGCGGCGACTTATTGATTTGAATGTGGAGTCGCTAAAGACCGCCGACATTGAATGGGCCGACATGGTATTTGCCACGGCCATGCTGGTGCAGAAAGATTCGCTCAAGCAAGTGGTGAAACGGTGCAAGTCGCTTGGGAAACGCGTAGTGCTTGGTGGTCCATACGTCACCACGACGATCGAGAATCTCCCGGACGCGGATCACATCTTTGTCGGGGAGGCGGAGACTACGTTGCCGCAATTCGTTCAGGACCTGGCAGCGGGCGTTGCAAAACCCCGCTACGAGGCGGGCGAACGTCCACCGCTTGCGGTCACGCCTGTCGCCGACTTTCACCTTGCGAATTTGAAGCGTTATAGCTCAATGAGCGTACAGTATTCGCGCGGTTGTCCGTTCTCGTGCGAGTTCTGCGACATCATTGAAATCTACGGGCGTGTGCCACGAACCAAGAGCACTCAACAGATGCTGGCTGAGTTTGAAGCCTTGCGGGATCTCAATTGGCGCGGAACCGTATTTGTCGTGGACGATAACTTCATCGGCAACAAGAAGAATGTCAGGCTGTTACTGCCCGCGCTCGCAGAGTGGCAGAAGAAAAATGGTTATCCGTTCTCTCTCCTGACTGAAGCAAGCGTGAATCTGGCAGACGATGAGCCGCTGCTCAAAGATATGCGGGAAGCTGGTTTTCGACGCGTATTCCTTGGCATTGAGACTCCGGTAGAAGAGAGTTTGAAAGAAGCTCAGAAGTCACAAAACCGAGGTAACCTGCTCGAATCAGTAAAGACGATTCAAAGCTATGGTATGGAAGTGATGGCAGGCTTTATCGTCGGCTTTGACAACGATCCCGAGGACATTTTTGAACGACAGATCGACTTCATCAGGGAAAGCGCGATTCCTCTGGCGATGGTCGGGCTACTAAATGCGCTTCCTGATACCCAGTTATGGCGACGACTGGAGCGAGAAGGACGTCTATTGGGAGAAGCTTCAGGAAACAACACGAGCTGCTCCTTGAATTTCAAGACTCGCATGGATCCGGCTGTGCTGATTAAGGGCTATCAGTCGATCATGCAGACGATTTACTCTCCGCGTGAGTTTTATCAGCGAGCGCTTGACTCGATGAAACGAACGGCGCAGCAGTTTGTAGAGCCTCAGCGCTACAGTGTTTTTAGCGCTGTCACGGCGTTCGCTCGCATAATGCTCAAGCTTGGTATAGTCGATGGAGAGCGCAAAGAGTTCTGGCGCTTCTTTACTAAAGCGCTGGTAAAGCACCACGACAACATTGCCGAGACACTGCGATTGGCGGCAATGGGGTACCACTTTCGAAAGTTGAACGACGTATATTCCAGCAACTAAGCTGATCAACTAACCCGTCAAATACGGCCGCCAGCGTTGGCGGCCGTATTTCATTTGTCGCCAATTTTGTGGACAAGGTTTTCTCGATTTACAAAGAACCACTCCTTAGCCTCGTCGCCATCTGCAAAAACCTCTACTTGGAAGCTAAGAAAAGTTTTTTCTAGTGGATGGTAATACGCTGCTCTCTTTTCATCTTCACTATTAAGCAGAAATTTTGACTGGACCAGACACCGAAAATTAGACAACGAGGTTCCAGCAACGAAGCCTCGTGAAACTCACTTTAGACTTCAATTGAAAAGGCGGTAACGGCAATGCCTCAAGCGATCTCCGCAACGATTTTCTTCCGACTCTACAAGCTGATCAAGGCCCGGCACTTTGTAGTCTTAAGCTTGAGTCTGGCCTCCGTTGTCACCGCCTCCGTTGTCGCAGGCGTGGCTGCGCGTTATTCTGCGCTGAATACTGCCTTCGCGAATGAGTCGTTCGGCATCGTCTTAACGCCGCTCACCACCGCTTTCAACGGTCACGCAGGGATCGAGCATCACCCGTCGGCCAACAAACTGCTGGTGACGGCCAATAGTCCTGTGGGGCAGCCGCACAACTTTGAGTTGATCGTGGCGGATGGCGCGCACGCCGCTTTCTCGAACGTGGCCGGGTTGAGTGGCGAACTGAGGCTCGCCGTCGCGCGGGATGACGGTGGCGGTTTCGCTCCAGGCGAGATGTTTACGGGAACAGGAGCGCCGGGCGTGATCGCGCGCGTCAGCGCCGACGGCGCTGCGGTGCAGCATCCATGGGTCACGCTGCCTGGTGAAACGGGATTACTTAACGGCGGGCTTTACGTTGATCGCACAGACGTGTTCGGCGGAGACGTGATCGCCGTCACCACGAGCGGCGGAGTGTGGCGGATCAATGCTGCCGGGCAGCCAACTTTATTGACGAATCTCAACACGCAGCTCGAAGGCGTGACGACCGTGCCGGGCGACCCGGACAGGTACGGCCCATGGGCAGGCAAGATTCTGGCCGGCGCACCGCAGCAAGGCATCATCTATGCGATTGACCCACAGGGCAACAACACGCCTTATCAACTTGGCGTCAACCCGACCGACCTGCGCCTCATCCCCGCGCACGAAAATTTCTACGGTATAGATGCCAGCGACGGCAAACTCTGGGGCGCGCCCGCCGCCGCTTTCACAGGCATGATCGGCGATCTCCTCGTCGCGCAAAGCTCGCCCGGCACGCTCTCGCGGGTGCGCTGGAACGGCGCGGACTTCGAGGTGTCGCAGATTGCGCAGGCCGCGCAGTGGAAACAGATCACTTTCTCACCGGCGGGCGTGGCGGAAATTTCTGCCGTCCCGAAAATGTACGACAAGATTGCTGTCATCCGGCACGCACCCATTCTTAACAGCGGGCGCGTCGAAGGCGCATTGTGGCAACTCTCTGGCGAGCCGTTGACGCTGGACGGGACGGACGTTATCACCTCCGATTTGCTCGTGCCGGGCAGCCCGACAGTCAACGTGAGCGAGAGTCCAAGTTTCGGCGGCATAGTTGAAGGGCCGGACAGTCCACAGCCGGCGAACTACCAGATCACGATCACGGGCAACGCAACGCTGCGCCATCTGATCACGCGCACCAATCCCATCCAGTTAGAGCCGATTGCCGCGCCGCCCGCCCCCGCTGGCACGCGCGACGTTTCGTTGCAACAAGCTGACGATAGCGCGGGCGACTGGGCGACCGTGCGAAACCTGACTCTAGGCGGCAAAGCGGGCGCGGTCACAGTCCCAGCGGGAACTTACGGACGCTTTGCGGCAAGCAGCCGCACCGCTTTCATCTTCGGCGTCGCCGGCTCGACCGTGCCGACCGTTTATAACCTGGAGTCACTGACACTCACAGGCGGAAGCGAGTTGCGACTCGCCGGCCCCGTCGCCTTGACGGTGAAGAACGGCGTCACGCTCACCGGCTCGACTGTCGGGGCGGCCGACGATCCGCGCCGGATGCTGTTGAAGATGCCGGAAGGCGAACTGAAGATCAGCGGCAGCGGCGTCCTCTACGGCATCGTCCGCGCGCCGCAAAGCCTGATCACCATAGAAGGCAACGGGCGTCTGCGCGGCACGGTCTCCTGTGATCGTTTGACGGTCTCCGGTAACGGCGTCCTACAGATAACTGAAAACGACATCCCGCCGCCGCCGGTCAATCGTCCGCCCACCGTCGATGCGGGAGGGGATCAGACGATCACGCTGCCCACCGACACGGTGAGCCTGCAAGGATCGGTGAGTGACGACGGTCTGCCGCAGGGCAGCACGCTCTCGTTAGCGTGGAGCAAGGTGAGTGGCCCCGCCCTGCTCAACTTCAGCAATCCGGCCAGTCTCGCCACCACTGCGACGTTCACCGAAGCCGGCGTCTACGTGCTACGGCTGACAGCTTCCGACTCTCTGCTCACGAGCAGCGACGACGTGACGATCAGTGTTATCCAGCGCAACCAACCTCCAACGGTCAGCGCCGGGACGGCTCAGACTATCACCTTGCCGGACGGCGCGAATCTGAGCGGCGTTGTCAGCGACGACGCGTTGCCGCACGGCAGCACGGTCGTCATCAGTTGGAGTATGACGAGCGGCGACGGTCCAGTGACTTTCGCCGATCCGGCGGCTGCTGTGACGACCGCATCGTTCAGTGTGGCGGGTACTTACACGTTGCGTCTGACGGCTAGCGACGGCGAATTCACCATCAGCAACGAAGTGGTCATTACAGTTAAGCCCGCCAACCTACCGCCAACGGTCAGCGCCGGAACTTTGCAAACAATCAAACTGCCGGCCGGAGCAAATTTAACCGGAATCGTAAGCGACGACGGTCTGCCTGCCGGCAGCACACTGACGACTCTGTGGAGCAAAGCCGGCGGTCCCGGCACCGTCACCTTTACTAATGCCGATGCAGCAAACACCACTGCGTCCTTTAGCGCAGACGGCACCTATGCGTTGCGCTTAACTGTCAGCGATACACAATTCACTGTCAGTGACGATGTGACCATTATTGTCGAATCATCCAACCAGGCGCCCGCAATCAACGCCGGGCCGGATCAGACGATCGAACAGCTTAACCTCGCTCCGGTAGGAGTGACCGTTAATCTGAACGGCACCGCGAGCGATGACGGATTGCCTGCGGGCAGCACACTCACAACAGTGTGGAGCAAAGCCAGCGGACCGGGCTCTGTTACGTTTAGCAATATAAACGCGCCAACCACTACCGCCACCATTACTGAGCCGGGCACATACGTGCTGCGGTTAGCCGCTACTGATTCACAACTCAATAACGGTGACGAAGTGACGATCACGCTTAACGCGCATGAGCAGGCGAAGTATGTCGGACCGACGAAGTACTTGAGTGCTGCGGACAGTCCTCTTAGCAATCTGGACTTCACCTATTTTCATCTCGAGGATTTCGAGGACCATCTGTTGAACGTGCCTGGTGTGAGCGCAAACGCCGGTGGTGTCACCAGTGTAGTTTTTGGTCCTTCCATTCATGACTCGGTTGACGGTGATGATGGGACGATCGACGGCAGCGGTTTGGCAGGAGATTCGTATTTCAAGAGTCCTGCGTCGTCGGGCCTCACGTTCAGCTTTAACGCCACCGTCCTCGGCGCTTTGCCAACGCATGTTGGCATCGTCTGGACAGATGGTTCAGGCCAAGTGAATTTCGAAGCTTTTGATCGCAATGGCGTATCCATGGGCATCCGCGGTCCCTTTGCTCTCCCTGATGGGTCAGTTAATGGAACGACTGGTGAGGATCACTTCTTCGGAGCGTTTCACAAGGATGGCATTTCCGCTATCAAGATTAGCAACACATTCGGGGGGATTGAGGTAGACCACCTGCAATACTGCCATGCTCCCAACTCTGGCTTTAACGCAGCGCCATCAGTTAAGGCCGGCGCGGATCAAACCATCCTGCTAGCGAACGCCGCGAACCTGAGCGGCATAGTAAACGATGATGGATTGCCCGCCGGCAGCATTCTCAATACAACCTGGAGCAAAGTGAGTGGCCCAGGGGTGGTTACTTTCGGTAATCCTAATGCCGCAGTTACCAGCGCCCTTTTCTCTGAGACAGGGAGTTATGTGCTGCGCTTAACGGTGAGCGACTCACTGCTGAGCCGCACTGATGATCTTACAATCACGGTCTTGCCGACCCCTTCGCTGAGCGGTGCGTCGCTCGTGCTCGCTCCCGTAGGTGCCGGCCCTTACACCACCGGCACCACGCAAACTGTACAAGCGACTCTCAAGAGCAGCGCTGGACAGCCGCTGTTCGGATTCGGCATCGATTTCAGCGTGACCGGTCCTAATGCGACTACGGTGACGGCGGTTGCTAACGCCTCCGGCGTGGCGGCCTTGACCTACACAGGCTTCCACACCGGTCTCGACACCGTGACGGCGTCAGTTCAGTACGACGGCGTCGTAGTGAATTCCAATGCGGTGACCATGCAGTGGAACGCATCGCCATCGCCGAATCCGACACCTCCTCCGGCCGCGGTACCGGGCTGGCTCGGCGGTCCCGTCAACGGAAGTTCGGTTGTAGGCACGGTGCCAATCACGGTGGGCGCAGGCGTGACGCTCACGCAGGGTACAGTCGAGTACTTCCCCGCTTCCAACCCATCCAACGTGACTATGCTGACGACGGCGGCGGCGGGCGGCCCCGGCGCTACCGTCGCCACGCTCGACACCACGCTGTTGGCAAACGGTTCCTATTATGTCCGGTTGCGCGGGACTGACGCGGCAGGACAACAGTTGACCAGCCAGGTGCTTATTGTCGTCGCGGGCGATAACAAGCCCGGGCGGATGACCCTCACAGTCACCGATCTGACGGTACCGTTGGCGGGGCTGCCAATCCAGATCGGGCGCAAGTACGACAGCCTTGAGCGCGGCGTCGTCAGTGATTTCGGGCGGGGCTGGTCGCTCACCGCTGGCAACCCGCGCCTGGAAGTCAATCAGGCAAGAGACGTGACGTTGACCGACCCGGTGACGGGCCGACGCGTGACCTTCCGCTTCACGCCGCAGTCGATCGGCTTCCCGCTCAACTGGGGTTATGTGCCCAAATACACGCCGGAGCCGGGCACCCACGGTACGCTTCTGTCGGACGGTTGCGGGCTGCTGGTCATGAATGGCGGCGCTTTCACCTGCTTCATCAACGGGACGTACATGCCGACGGTTTACGAGTACACCGACCCGGCGGGACGCGTGTTTAGGATGACCGCCGACGGTCGATTGCGCTCGCTCAAGGCCTTGAACGGCGAGACCCTGACTTTCACCACGACGGGTGTGACGAGCAGCGCGGGCGGGACGACGGTCGCATTCACGCGCGACGCGCAGGGTCGGATCACCGAGGTGAGAGATCCGGCGGGTAAAGTCTTCCGCTACAACTATGACGCGGCGGGTGATCTGACGAGCGTTACACTGCCCGACACTTCGACCCCCGTTACCTACACGTATGACGCAAGCCACCTGCTGTTGAAGGCAATAGACGCGCGCGGCAACCCGGAAGCGACGGCCACCTACTACGCCGACGGTAGACTTGAGAGCGTAACGGACGCGCTGGGCCAGACGACGCGCTACGCCTACGACCTCTCAGCCAACACCACGACTGTGACGAACCCGGACGGCGGCGTGGAAACCGAGCGGTACGACGCAAACGGCTTACTGTTGAGTGAAACGAACGCGCTGGGGCAGACGACCACTTATACCTACGACGCGCAACGCAACCGGTTGACGGAAAAGAACGCGCTTGACCAGAAGACCACTTACACTTACGACGCCAAGGGGAATCTAACCTCGATCACCGACTCGTCAGACCGCATCAGCCGCGCCACTTACAACGAGGGCGGCCTGCCCGTGACGACAACCGACGCGCTGGGCCATACCAGGACCATCAGCTACGACGCGCAGTTCAACCCGGTCGCGATCAGGGACAGTTTAGGCAACCTGACGCTCGTGACGGTTGATGGGCGTGGCGACCCGCTCACCATCACCGACGGCAACGGCGCAGTCACCCGTTTCACCTACGACTCAAATAGCAACAAACTTTCTGAAACGGACCCGCTCGGTCGCACCACGAGCTACACCTACGACGCGATGGGGCGCGTGCTAAGTGTGACCGACCCGCGCGGTGGCGTGACGCGCCACACTTATGACGCCTTGGGTCGTCTAATCACGACCACGAACGCGTTGGACGAGGTGGTGCGCTACGAGTACGACGCCAACGGTAACCGGACGGCTGCGGTTGACGAACTCGACCGGCGCACCGTCTACACCTACGACGTGGCCAATCGCCTGACGAAAATCACTTTCCCGGACAACACTTTTACTAGCTACACCTACAATTTCCGCAACCAGAAGCTGACGGAAACCGATCAAGCGGGGCGCACGACCCGTTTTGAGTACGACCGTGCGGGGCAGCTGGTGAAAACCATCTACGTGGACAACACGGAAGTGGTGACGAGTTACGACGCCATCGGGCGGATCATTGCCAGGAGGGACGAGCGTGAGCAGACGACGCGCTACGAATACGATCCGGCGTGCGGATGTCAAGACCGAGTGACGAAGATCACGGACGCCGTGGGGCGCGTCACGCGCTACGAGTTCGATGAGGTGGGGCGAGCCATCGCCTTCGTTGACTCGAACAACCGTGAGACGCGCTTCAGCTATGACGCGCGCCACCGGATGACGAAGGTTACTTACCCGGACGGGACGAGCGTCCGTCAGAGTTACGACGGAAAGAGCCGCGTGTTGACGCGGACGGATCAGGCGGGGAGGGTGACGACTTACAGCTATGACGCGATGGGCGCGCTGCTGACCGTGACGGATGCATTGGGGCAGACGACGCGCTATGGCTACGACGCAGCAGGCAACCTGAAGAATCAGACCGACGCGCTGGGACGCACGACGAGGTTCGAGTACGACGCGCTCCGCCGCAAGACGAAGCGGGTGCTGCCGCTCGGCCAGAGTGAGAGTTACGCCTTCGATACGGTGGGCAACCTGAGCACGTGGACGAGTTTCAGCGGCAAGCGGACGACCTACGCCTACGACTCGATGAACCGCCTCTTGAGCAAGACGCCGGATGCCGTGTTGGGTGAGCCGGCAGTCACCTTCACTTACACGCAGACCGGCAAACGAGAGACGATGACGGATGCGTCGGGCGTGATGACCTACGGTTATGACACACGTAATCGGTTGACGAGCAAGCAGACGCCGCAGGGGACGCTGAGTTACACGTACGACGCGGCGAACAACCTGCGCACCGTTCGCTCGTCGAACGCGAATGGCGTTTCAGTCGACTATGACTACGATGCCTTGAATCGATTGCAAACCGTCGTTGACAACCGGCTCGGCACCACCAGTTACACCTACGATCCCGTCGGCAATTTACAGACCGATCTGCGGCCGAATGGAGTTCGATCTACTTACAACTACAACAGCACGAATCGACTGACGGATCTCACCATCGGTAAGACGACCACTACACTGAACTCGTACAACTACACGCTCGACCCGACTGGTCGTCGTCTGTCGGCTACTGAGAGAAGTGGTCGTAGCGCTACGTATGTTTATGACGCGATCTACCGGCTAACAAGTGAATCCATCACTGGAGACGCGAACCCGGCGGCGAACGGATCGATTACCTACGGTTACGACCCGGTGGGAAATCGTCAGTCGCGTACCTCAAACATTGCTGTCGTTCCTTCGCAAACGTTCACCCACGATGCAAACGATCGTCTGTCAGTGGACACTTACGATGCCAACGGCAACACGCTTACAGGTTCCGGTTCTACCTTCGCCTATGACTTTGAGAATCGAATCAAGAGCGTCAACGGTGGCGCAGTAACGATCGTCTACGACGGCGATGGTAATCGCGTGGCGAAGACTGTCGGCGGCGTGACCACACGTTATCTGGTTGACGATCTCAATCCCACCGGCTTCGCGCAGGTGGTGGAAGAGACTGTCAGTGGGCAGGTGCAGCGGCAGTACACCTACGGCAACACGCTTATCAGTCAGAATCAATTGATCAGTGGTGTGTGGACCGCAAGCTTCTATGTCTTTGACGGCCATGGCAGCGTGCGCATGCTGACCGATAAGGACGGCGTCGTAACCGACACTTACGACTACGATGCCTTCGGCAACCTCATCTCTCGCCTCGGCAGCACACCCAACAACTACCTCTATTCAGGCGAGCAGTTCGACCCGGATCTCGGCATCTACTTCCAGCGCGCGCGTTACTACAACCAGGAACGCGGTCGCTTCCTCTCGATGGATCCATTCGCTGGTTACATCGACGAACCCGACACGCTACACAAGTACCTTTACGTCGGTAACGACCCGGTGAACCTCATCGACCCGAGCGGGATGGCTGAATTCGCAGAGTACTGGAAGCGTGCGAAGAAACAGGTGCGAGACACGATTGCTTACATGAACAAGCATGGTCGAGATATTATTTGCAGGACGATTAATACGGCATCGATCGTGTTGAGCATTCCGGGCTCGCTTGAAGGGCTGGCAAAATTGGCCAAAGTAGCTCTGGACATTGGCCTTAAATTCTGCCTATGTGATTTTGGTGGCGGCCCCGCTCCGGGGTCAAACGGAACACCGTACGACCTGTACGCCGCCGGAAATAGTTCCTCGCCGCGGCCTCCTCGGATTGAGGGCTATAATACAAAGCCAGGTCAGAGACCAGATATGTCTCCGGGTCCGGATGGCAATTTACCAGCAGGTCCAACAGGAGGAGCCTCTACGTTCGAGGATCCCAGCCAGATGGGAGGCTTAACAGGTTGGATTTGGAAGCTTCCAAAAGATAGTCCACTGCCTCCCGGCCTCGGGATTGCGCGAGATGGTAAGCCTTATGGACCGCATAGCCCGGGACATAATACGATCTATCCCGCTGTTCCAATGTCTCCGGATACGTTCGTTGACTTGTTCTTAAGCCTGGATTGGAAAAAGTTTTGCAAGAGATGAGTTCACCATCCGAAGAGGATTTAGCTCTGTGGCGAACGTACCTGGCCGCCGCGAACACCTTCACAAAAGCTCGGAGCGAGCTTTTTGTGCGAAGTTCATCACTGGTTGAACTAATACGCGGCGGCCTTAATGAGCCCAGAGAAAGACCCTATGCACTTGAACTAGTTCCCTTCCTAAAGGAGGAGGAACGCAAGGAGTTGTTCTCCGATCTTCTCTCGCTCGCTAGCTTTTACGGCGCTTCAACGATGATCGCGAGGAACTTGATCTTAGAATTGCCACGGCAGTGGGTTCTAACGATTATTGAAGAGACGGCCGAGCCTTTACTTCGCGATGGTACGGATGACGAGTATCGGAGAATTCTGGAGCTGTATTCAGAGTTGGACCAGACGCTCACCTACAAGCTGGCGAGCCGAGCCGCTGATCATCTCGACCCGGATATAAAAGAAGCCGGCGAGGATTTCCTTGCGAAGTTAGACGCTAAGTAGATCTATACGCTAGACGGCAGGAACTGCTTCATTCACTCCGTTCGTAGCGCAATCGTTGGGTTCACTTTCGTTGCACGTCGCGCGGGAACGTAAGAAGCCACGAGGCCCACTGCGATAAGCACGACCGGAACGCTGACGAACGTTAGATAGTCAGTCGCAGTCACGCCATAGAGAAGACTTGCCATCAAACGGGTCAGCGCGTATGCCGATATCAATCCTGCCGCTACGCCTATCAACGTCAACGTCAATCCCTGGCCCATCACCAACCGCAACACATCCATTCTTCGTGCGCCAAGCGCCATACGAATTCCCAGCTCGCGCCTGCGGAGCGTGACTGTGTAATTCATCACGCCATAGACTCCTACGGCCGCCAACACCAACGCCACTCCAGCAAAAGCGAGCAGCAGCGTCATGTTGAAGCGCCGATCGGAAAGTGATTTCGCGAGAACCTGGTCCATCGTCTGTACGTCAGTCAGCGCTTGCTCTTTATCGATTGAATAGATCGCCTTCGAAACAGGTTGGACCAGGCTTTCCGGGTTCGAGGAAGTCCGCACCACGAAGCTCATGAAAGGTAGCGGTGCTTGTTTGTGTGGCATATACATCATCGCGGACGACTCGACGTCAAGCCCAGTTGCCTTAACATCACCTACGACACCGACAATCTCACGCGCCCCTGCCTCGGCGTGAAATGAGGGCGTTAGCCGTTTGCCGATCGGGTTTTCTCCCGGCCAGAATCGGTGCGCCATTGTTTCGCTGATGATTATTACGGGGACGCTATTATCACGATCATGGTCGCTGAAAAAACGCCCCTGTCGCAATGGGATGCCAATCGTCCGAAAGTATTCAGGGCTGATGTAACGCGTGAGGGCCATCGGCTGCTCCGCGATTGCCCCTGCCGGCCGGCCTTCAATAGTGAAGGGTTGTGTCGATCCACCGCCCGTCAGCGGAATTTTGGTACTAGCTCCGACGGAAACGACACCAGGCACGGCGCGGATCTGTTCGATCGCTCGGTCAAAAAATGCAAGCCGTTGGTGAGGCTCAGAATACCTAATCCAGTTTAAAAAGATGCTCATCGTTAATCCATTACGGGTGTCGAACCCGGGATCGACGTTTTGCAGCTTCCAGAAACTGCGAATCATCAGCCCGGCTCCGATCAACAGAATGAGCGACAGAGCCACTTCGGAAATCACCAGCGCCTTGCGTGTGTGCTGCTTGATGGAGCTACCACCGGTTCGGCCCGAGTCTTGTTTCAAAGTGTCACTGAGGTTGGTCCTGGTGAACTGCAACGCGGGCACGATCCCGATCATGATTCCCACGCCAAACGACACCAAAAGGGTAAAGCCCAGGGCCCAACGGTCGATGCCGATATCGCCTGTATTAGGAAGACTGCCCAGTTGGACCAACATCTTACTTCCCCACACGGCGAGCAGAAGGCCAAGCAGACCCTCCAGTGACAGAGAGCAGAACGCTTTCGGTAAGGAGTTGCCGGATCAGCCGAGCCCTCCCGGCGCCGAGTGCGATACGAACCGCGATCTCTCTCTGGCGGTTGGCGCCTCTGGCGAGCATCAGGTTCGCAACGTTCGCGCAAGCGATCAGCAACACGAAACCCACGGCGCAGAAAAGCACAAGCAGCGCCAAGCGGATATCACCGACGAGATCCTCACGCAGCGGGATGACCACCGAACCCCAGCCCTTGTTTTCCTCAGGGTATTGTTGCTCGAGCCTGGTCGAAATCGTACTCATCTCCGCGTGCGCCTGTTCCGGTGAGACGTTCTGCTTTAGACGTGCGATAACGAGGTAGTTATGATCGGAACGGACTTGACGGTCGTTGTCGGTCCACGCCAGAGGCACCCACAGCTCTGCCTCGCGCGGAAACTCAAACCCGGCGGGCATGATGCCGACGACAGTGAAACTTCGGCTATTGATGGTCAGAGTTTGACCGATTATGTTGGGGTTGCCGCCGAACGCTCGTTGCCACAGTCCGTGACCAATCACAACGATCTGGTCACGCCCCGGTTGTTCATCGTCGGGTGTGAAGGTGCGCCCTTGCATTGGGTTTGTACGCAGGACCGAAAAGAAGTCAGACGATACAACGGCGCCGATCAATGATAGTGGGTCATTACTGGTACTAAGACTGAAGCGCGTGTCCGTGTAGACCGCCATCTGTTCGAAGGCGCTGCTCTGCGCTTTCCAATCAATATAGTTCGCCGGTGACACTGAGAATCTGTCGAGGCCGGGGAAGCTTTGCTGAGGCGGCGTGTGCCACACATGAACGATTTGCTCGGATTCAGGGTAGGGTAAAGGCCGAAGCAATAGACCATTGACGACACTGAATATCGCAGTGTTCGCGCCGATCCCGAGTGCGAGTGAAAGCACGGTTACTACGCTGAAAATAGGACTATGGACCAGCGCCCGCACACCAAATCGAACGTCTCGCCACGCGGTTTCTATTAATTGACCCATTCTAATCTCCCTTACTTTTTCGTGAACTTGCTCGACGCCCCCAAGCTCAACGAGAGCACTACGTCGAGCTTCTCGAGGTGTGAGTCCTTGCCTGATCTTCGCCTCCGTCAACATGTCCAGGTACGCTCGGATTTCTTCAGTGAACTCCTGGTCCACGCGGTCTTTGTGGAAGAGATTTCGCCAGAGGCTGGACAGGCGGGGGATCAACGGCACGACTGCTACTCCTCAGGTCGCCTTCAGGGCGGCGGTGATTGCGACGGAAATGCGCTGCCAGTCCTCCGTCTCCGTGTTGAGTTGGCGGCGGCCGGCTGCGGTAAGGCGATAGTATTTTGCGCGGCGATTGTTCTCTGACTCACCCCAGGACGATTGGAGCCAGCCCGCCTCTTCCATCCGGTGTAACGCTGGGAAAAGTGAGCCGGGTTTGACCTTGAAGGTTCCCTTCGTGATCTGATCGATCCGATGTGAAACGCCCAGTCCGTGTAGCGGCCCCGGAGCCAGCGATTTCAGCACCAGCAGATCGAGCGTGCCCTGCAACAGGTCAACTTGCTTTCGCGCCATGCATCTCTCCTATAGACAGTCTGTAGAAGGTACAAATAGATCTTTTCATATAGAATGTCAATACGAGCGGCGCTCACTCAATAGGCACTCATGGTGCTGGGGCAAGTTCAAACGACTTTTCGTTAGCATCCTGGCAGGCGCTGATAAACTTACGAGGAATGATAAGATTGGCGAAATGTCACGCTCGAGTGATCATAACCGTCGCACTCTACACGCGCGAGAACTGGATTATCTGACGATAACCCAGTTTGTCGTTTTGCACGCGGGCTGCTTGCTTCTCTTTTGGGTGGGCGTTAGCTGGGTCGCGGTGGCAGCGTGTGTCGCATTCTATTGTTTTCGGATCTTTGCAGTATCAGCTGGTTATCATCGTTACTTCTCGCATCGCTCTTATAAAACAAGCCGCATCTTTCAGTTTGTCCTGGCGTTCGTCGGTTGCATGTCAAATCAAAAAGGTCCCCTGTGGTGGGCCGCCCATCATCGTTACCACCACTCTCATGCGGACCGCGAGGATGATATCCATTCTCCGGGCCAACACGGCTTTTGGTGGGCGCATTGTTTGTGGATCTTCTCTCTCCGATATCGAAGGGCGGACCAAAAACTCGTGTCGACCTTTACTGAGTACGTCGAGTTACGCCTGTTGGATAGATTCTATCTTGTTCCACCGTTTATCGCGGCTGCGCTGTTTTTCGTTTAGGAGCGATCTTGCAACGCGTCAGACCGGAACTACAGACGTCGGGATTGCAGATGTTGGCGTGGGGTTTCTTTGTAAGCACGATGCTGGTCCACCATGCAATTTACAGCGCGAATTCCCTTGCCCACTCCCTGGGCAGCCGGCGCTTCAATAGCGCTGACTCGAGTCGCAATAATCTGTTTGTCGCATTACTTACCTTTGGCGACGGATGGCACAATAATCATCACTACTATCAGCGGTCTGCGCGCCACGGCTTCTACTGGTGGGAAATCGATCTAACTCATTACATATTGAAAGGCCTCTCGTACGTCGGTGTCGTTTGGGACCTGCACACGCCACCGGAACGGATCTACGCAAGAGCCGCGCTCGAAAAAACGCAACTACCAACGTTAACGCATCCGAGTAGAGATTATCTGTGAGTCAACACAAAGCAAGAACTCTCACTGCGTTACTGCTGGTTATTGGTTTGTTTGTGGCGTTGCGATTCTCACTGAAGGCTAGTGACAGAGAGGTTAAAGCAGCTGCGACTCGCTTTGCCTTCTCACGTTCGACTCTTCCGGAACTTCCCGGTCCACCGATCCGCACTCAACGATTGGTCCATCCCAGCCTGCAACGAGTTTCCGCTTTCGTTTCAACAGTCGGCGCCGCCGTCGCTCTTAATGACATGGATGGGGATGGCGTCTCGAACGACGCCTGCTACATCGATACACAAACAGACCAGATCATAATTGCACCCGTTCCGGGAACCGGAAGTCGCTACGCACCGTTTGCTCTGATTCAGGAACCGTTTTTCGATCGCAACAGGATGGCTCCCCTTGGCATGCTTCTCTCAGACGTAACTGAAGATGGTCACGTCGATGTGATCGTTTATTACGCGGGCAGATCACCGTTGCTGTTCCTTTGGCAGCCATCAACTCCAGCCAATAGTGCTTCCAATTACGTCGCTCACGATATTTTTCCAAAAGAAATTTGGATGACCGGGGCTGCAACCACCGCCGACCTCGATGGCGATGGACATCTCGACCTCATCTTTGCCAACTACTTCAAAGACGGCTCGGATTTATATAACCCAACTGGTGAAAGCATCGTCTCAATGCCCGAGTCGTTTTCACATGCTGCTAATGGCGGCGGCGAGCGAATCTACCGCTGGACTTCTTCTACATCCGGTAACAACCCAAGTGTGACTTATCAAGAAGTACGAGACGCTTTTCCTGCTGGAGTTGATGGAGGATGGGGTCTGGCGGTTGGCGCTTATGATCTCGATGGTGACTTGTTGCCGGAACTCTATGTCGCACACGATTTTGGACCAGATCGTCTTTTTTGGAATAGATCGACACCCGGACAAATTCGCTTTGCTTTGCTGGAAGGCAAACGACAGTTCGATGTGCCGAAATCCTATGTGCTAGGACGCGACTCGTTCAAAAGCATGGGCATCGATTTCGCTGACTTGAACGATGACGGCATTCCCGACATATACGTCAGCAACATAACCGAGCCCAAAGGACTCCAGGAGAGTCAGATGCTCTTCCTGAGTACCGGTGATCTCGCCCCAATGCGAGAAGGCATTGCTCCTTATGTTAACCGTGGTGAGGCACTCGGCTTATCCGACAGCGGTTGGGCCTGGGACGCGAAGCTTGACGACTTCGACAACGACGGAATACCGGAAGCAATTCAGGCCACCGGGTTTATCAGAGGATCGTTGAATCTTTGGCCGGAGATACAAGAGCTCGCAACTGCTAACGACGCACTCATCTCAAATGTGTGGACCAGTTGGCCCAAAATTGAAGCAGGCGCCGATATTGCCGGGCATAATCAGAATCCTTTCTTTGTACGAGTCGGCGATCACTATGTTGATATCGCGAAAGAGATCGGGTTTGGCGAGGATTATGTAAGTCGCGGAATCGCG
Source organism: uncultured Acidobacteriota bacterium (assembly GCA_963789185.1). Classification (GTDB taxonomy): domain Bacteria; phylum Acidobacteriota; class Blastocatellia; order Pyrinomonadales; family Pyrinomonadaceae; genus PSRF01. The sequence continues at coordinate 396,627 of CAWBJU010000028.1, read as the reverse complement.
ATCGGTGACGTCGATCTCGATGGCTCGCTTGACCTGATAGTTTCAAACATGTGGGGTCCCGCAAGTTACTACCATAATGAGCACCCAGTTGCGGGCTCGTCGCTTAATCTCAATTTGCTGCTACCGGTTTCGCAAGACCTTTTAGGCGAGACGATCGTCTATCAGGGCAACCAGCGATCGGAGATAGCAGGCCGTGCAGCAGTTGGCGCCGCTGTAACTGTGATCCGAGCTGACGGCAAAGTACTAAATCGTCAGGTAGATGGCGGCAACGGCCATAGCGGAAAACGAAGCCCCGATCTTCATTTTGGCCTCGGCGATTTTCAAGGCACCGTCAAGGTTGGAATCCGCTGGCGTGATCAGCAGGGACAAGTTCGTCACGTGATCCTCGACCTAAAACCAGGTAGATACACTGTTCTATTAGGCTGGGCCAAAGCAAGGGGGTTTCATTGAACGGACCACCGAATATCCGGCCGAATATGAGATTGGCCGCGCTCAGACGATTCGCCGTGACGATCACCGTCTTAAACCTGCTCGGTCGCACCATACTTGGTTTCGAGAATTCCTGGGCTCAAATGTTTATAGCGCTCCTGGCCGCCTACTTCACAGAGATCATTCTGGAAATAGTCGATGCTCTGGCCAATAAGAAAGCGGTTCGATTCACGGGAGGCGGCGTAACGAACTTCATCGACTTTCTTCTTCCTGCACACATTTCCGGAATGGCAGTCTCGATGTTGTTATATTGCGGCGACCTGCTTCTGCCATTCGCTTTTGCCTCTGTGGTCGCAATTGCCTCAAAGGCTCTATTGACCGTGAAAGTGAATAACTCGGAGCGCCACTTCCTTAACCCTTCCAATACAGGAATCGCGCTAACCGTTTTCCTCTTCCCTGCTCTCGCTCCGATCATGCCGTGGCAGTTCACTGAAAATCTATCGAGCAACTGGAGTACTGCCTTCGCAGTAATCGTTGTCTTCCTCGGGACATACATGAATTTGTATTACGCCAAACGCATCCCGCTGGTACTTGGTTGGGTGGCTGCTTTTGCGATTCAAGGCGTGATCCGCTGCCTGATAAACGGGATTCCTTTGATTGTCGGCCTGGTACCAATAACCGGTGTGAGTTTCCTTCTATTCACTTTCTACATGATTACCGATCCGGGAGCTACACCGAGCGATAAGCGGGAACAGGTGATTTTCGGGGTCTCAACCGCAGTGGTTTACTGCTTACTGGTTCTGGCACATATCGGATTCGCCTTCTTCTACGCGTTGCTTATCGTCTCCCTCTGCCGCGGTCTGTTCCTTCATCTCAAACAAATGCGAACTCATACTAAAGTTGGATACGAACCTCAACGCTCAGGCTGATGACCGCATAAACAGGTTGGTGGTACTTTCAACTTCCTTCCGATGCGATTATCGAAACTACGAACCGGTCATGGAATTCGGCAGAAGTTCCTGCTGGGACTCACGAGTGTCCTTACACTTTCCGAACCTTTCGACGTAGTAAAAACCTTCACCTATCGGCCAGAATATTTTGGCAAACCATTTTGCGATCTCGGGCATGACCTCCTGCGTGGTCCCTCCGAATGGACCATTGGCGAACGCGAACTGTTTGGCGCTTTCACCGCGAGTCTGAACCAGTGCCTCTTTTGAACCAACGCGCACCGCGCGGTCGCGTGGACCTTTCTGGATCACCAACTCACGTGCGAGGTATTCGGGGATTGGCGGAAAGCGCGAATCGATGAAAGGCTGCGCGCGACTCTGGCGTTACTCGAGAAAATCACATTATCCCCGTCTGAGATCGGGCCGGAAGATATCGACGCCGCTCGCAATGCTGGCGTTAGTGTCCGCGGACTCGTCGATGCAACGTACGTGTGCATCGGTTTCAATATCGTTGCTCGAATCGCGGATGCACTTGGTTTCGAAGTCCCGTCTGACGAACTGTTTCTCAGAGCGGCAAGACTGCTCAGGGTCTTTGGATACAGAAGGCTCAGTGGCTACTGGATTTCCGGATCGAGTGACAGCGCAACGTATACCCAGCGCGGACTCGATACTGATCCTTATGCGAACAAGATGAAACGTTTCGACACGCTGTGGTCTGGGGTCGCGGCTCGCTCGCACCAAACGTCCGGCAGGAGATCACCGAGGGTGACTACGGTTTCTCACCGCTGGGGGCTTTTGCTCAAAAAGTTGCGGAGCATGCGTTTAAAGTGAACGACGAAGACATACAGGAGTTACATCGCGCCCACTACTCGGACGATCAAATCTTTGAAGCGGCTGTATGTGCAGCGTTGGGAGCCGGTCTATACCGACTCGACTGCGTTCTATCAGTCCTTCGCGCAAGTCAGCCCGCCCCGGCCAGCGATCCTCTAAGCAAACAGTTGGTGAGTATTGCATCTTCCGCCGGTTGACACGACAACGCCAAATCTACTCAGTGCCCGTGACCACCCCGTATAGGTATTCGGTAAAGGCATCGACCGTGCCCGTCACGAGGTACTCTCGCCCCCAGGACCAGAGCCGGATGGACACCGGGTCGTCGTCGCCGGGGTTTGCGCCGAGCGCTAGTCCACCGAGGTACCCTACCCAGTGATCTGGTGGGAAGGCATCGTCTTCGCTATGAATCAGGTTGCCCAACGCGGCTGGGGCCTGCCTGGCCGTGTGCGCTCCCCTCCTCCAGCGCATGTCCTCCTCGTCGTCGTCACCGCCGTCTTTCAAAACATTCGCATCGACCAGGAAGAATGCTACTCCACCGGCGTTTACGGCGTTCTGGGCCTTCTTCATACACGTTATTTCACCCCAGCTGAAGCAGGTTTCCCACCCACCGAATGGGAGTCCGATGACATCGCGCGTCCAGTCCCGCTGCTCCCCCCAGAACGTCATGGACTCAAGGCCGTTGGCATCGTCGTCCACGTCCTCCCAGATGTTCTCGTCATCACGCATCGTCGCCGCCAATAGCCAATCCACTTGTCCGATGTCGCCGGCGATCACGGGCTCTTCGCGGAGTTCTTGCTCCGCGAAGATCACTCGCCCGGTCGGGCAGACGAATTGGCCTGTCTCCAAAAGCTCCTTCGCTATCCTGACGAATCGAGCGGGTGCTCGTCGAATGAGTTCCATCATTATGGAGATCGGCCCGCACAGACCGGTGGGATTCTGCATGATGATCATTGGATCCCGAAGGCGGTCGCTGATCTCCGACACAATCGTTGTGCGGTTCATGTGACTCCAAAGGTTCACGTTTCCATTCGCCAACGACCGCAATGCGGCACCCGAAGCGCTGAACCGACGAGTCAACGCGCGGAGCGAGATTGGACCACCGGGGAAGGCAGGGAACATGGGAACGGCAAGTGACGTCTTGACGGTCCACGGTCCGGTCTGGGCGGCATCGAGTGCGAAAGCGGCATCGCGGAGCGAAAGTCCGTCCTGCGCCGTCAACGCCGAGGTGGCGGTGCCAAGAGTCTCACTTCGCAGCTCGAAGCGACGTATCCGATCCCTCATCTCCGACGCGATGCGGGCCGGGGTCTCCTCCTGCAGTTCGACGACACGCCTCGCATCCCTTATCTCCGACCCGCCACGGGCACGGGTCTCCCCCCGCAGTTTGACGAGATGGTTCCCACCCTTGCCCGCGCGGCGGTGCAGCGATGCTTCCGCAAAGAGCGTGCGCACGGATTGTGGAGCGTAGAAGGTTTCTGAGCGCCAGCTTTCCTTTAGACCTCTGTCGTCGCGGACATTTCTTGCTCCGGAGCGTATCGGGCGCAGGTGTCTCATGGATACATTCTCCTAAGTATTAAACCTCTTGCGAGGGCACCGAACGTCACAGACTACTGAAGCGACACGAGAATCGGGATCATGCCTCTTCCGCCGGACCAGGCGCGCAGCGCCTTGCCGAGCACCGCGCCGGGCGTACGCGCAGCATCCTTCGCCGCCATCGCATGGCCAGGGGTTGTTGAGCTCACCAGAAGATCCCCGACACGAATATCACCATGCTCGGCGTCTACGAAGCAGAACACCTTTCCCACGAGAGCGACGGCCGGACGATTCCTGCTTTCTTGACTTCGGCCCAGCACGATACCAGGTCGATACGAACCGGCACCCGAGACGACACCGGCGACCCGGCGGTCGTATGCTTCCGTCGCCAATGTGAGCCGCTCGTCGTCACCGATGACTAAGACTGACCCCGGCGCCGCGACGGTGTCGGCTACGGTGTCGAATTCCTCCGCACAGTCGGCGTTGGCGAGGATTACATCCCCAGCGGCGCCGTCGATTCGAACCCTCTCAACTCCGTCCTTGTTGCGCACCAGGACGAGACCATCCTTTCCCCCGGCGCCGACCCGGATGGTGCCATCATCCGCATTGAGGTGGATGGAGCTAGTCGCCGCAGAGGGGGCGTCCGCGGTACTGCTGGCGGGAACGAGGTGAAAGTTGGCGCCTCGCCCCTTGCACCCGGCGAAAATGTCCGCACTCGATGAATTGATGCGCACGACCTCCCTGGAGTTAGCGTCGCGGAGCAGTAGAAATCCCTCCTTCCCCGCGCCGCCAGCCCGGATGCTGCCGTCATCCGCATTGAGATGGATAGAGCTAGTCGCCGCAGAGGGGGCGTCCGCAGTACTGCTGGCGGGAACAAGGTGGACGTTGGCGCCTCGCCCCTTACACCCGGCAAGGATGTCCGCACTCGATGCCGTGACGCGCACGATTTCCCGGGAGTTAGCGTCGCGGAGCAGCAGAACCCCCTCCTTCCCTGCCGCCCCGGCCTGGATGCTGCCGTCCGCACTGAGGAAGACGGAGGCCGCAGTGCTGCCGGCGGGAAGAATGGCAACGTGACCCACGTTGCCAACGGCCCTTAAGCTGATCCGTTCCTGACCAGTCTCGTTCTTGAGCACGACCGTGCCTCCGACAACGCTGCCACCGCAGGTGATCGTCCCAGAGGCGCCGTCCAAATAGAGACGTTCAGCCGCCTGCGGCCCGCCACCCGCATCGAGGCGGATCCTGACATCATCGGGGCCGCCCTTAATGACGATATCCCCGTCTTCACCAACTCCGCCGATTGCAACGTCGGCAACGCCCCCGTCAAGGCGAATCGTCGGAGAGCCGTTTGGTTTCCTAAAGGTCACAACGCCAGGGTCACCTTCAAGATGAAGTCTGTCGGAGCCCGCTGCATTCCTCAAAATCAGATCGCCCCCTTTTGTCGCCCCTCCAATGGAGACATCGGCAAGATCGCCATCGAGGCTTATCCGGGCAAAATTAGCGCCATCGAGAATTTCAAGCTTTGCAGGATTGGACGCCAGGCGGATCTTGTCGAGGTTCGCACTATCCCTGAGTTTGATGTCTCCATTTTGGCCCCCTCCGCCGACGCCTACGTCGCCGGTGGAGCCGTTCAAGCGAATGACCTCAACCCCTGAGGCATTGCGGATGATGAAGTCACCATTATGGCCCTGGATCGCAACTCTCTCTTTGTTGGCATTGTCCCGCAGCGTGAGGCTTTGTCCAGTACCGCCGAGACGAATAAGTTCTTCGCCGGCGCCGTCGAACATGACTATTTCGTTTTCAAAAAATCCCCCGTTGGCCAACGGCACCCACTTGCAACCGATGCGAATCATCTCGGTGCCAGCGGAGTTCTTTATAATGAGAGTTCCTTGCTGCCCACCTCCTCCGACGGTGACCTTGCCGGTGTCTCCCTCGAGAGCGATGGTCGTGGTGTTCCCGCTGGTTTGAATATCGACTTTTCCCATTTCGTCCCTCCTTCAACTTCACATTGAATACGATGGATGGTTTCGTTGGACGTAACACCTGAAAGACGTATAAGGCCAATTCGGCAGGAGGGCGGTTGATGTAAAAGCCGCCGAAGCCACGCCTGAAGAAAGTGAGGCGGAGACAGTTTTGTTCATGTGAGCCTTTTTGGCCTACCTGAGTAAGATTAAGAGCGACCCGGGAATTTCGCGATTGCCGCAGTCGAAGCGAGGAACGATAAATGATTCTGTGAGAGGACCTCAGGGATCGAGGAGCGCAATCTGCGAAGCCGAATTGTTAGCACTGCCGGTGACTTCTGTCAATAGTGTATCCATCAATCAGGCTCTTGATCGGTTCATTAGAAATTGAATCAGATGATCCCCCGTGAGCAAGCAGTTGGTGAGTATTGCATCTTCCGCCGGTTGACACGACAATGCCAGCGATCAATGCGCCGATTAAGTTGCGTACACTGGCTGAGTCTTGTCTTCCCCCTGCTGCTGAGCAGCAGTTGGACCACCTTTGCGCTCGACTCGCGGAGAGAACTTTCTCAGTTCAACCACGAAGTGTGGCTCACCGAGCACGGCTTGCCGCAGAACACTGTTCACGCGATAGCTCAAACACGAGATGGCTATATCTGGATCGGCACTGAGGAGGGTTTGGCTCGCTTCGACGGCGTAAAATTCACCATCTTCGATAAGCAAAATACTCCCGAACTAAAGAGCAACTACATTCGCGCTCTCCTGGCAGATCGGCAAGGCGCTTTATGGATTGGCACAGCGCAAGGCCTGGTCCGTATGCTGAATAATCGTTTCACGTTGTTCACCCGCGACGATGGACTTCCCAGCGAGACCATCCAGGCGGTGCATGAAGATCGGGAAGGCAACCTCTGGGTCGCAACTGCTAACGGTCTGGGCCTGTTAAAGAGCGGCGGACTTACGACCTTCACAACTAAAGAGAGGCTGATTAGTGGCAGCATTCAGGCGTTGTTCGAAGATTCCGGCGGTGCGCTATGGATTGCCACGCCCTACGGTGTAGGCCGGATAAAGGACGGTAAATTTACGAACTACACGGTCCGCGATGGACTTGGCGGCAACAGTGTCAGAGCAATCCAACAAGATCGCGACAACCGCTTATGGTTCGGTTCTCTTGGTGGCCTGACCTCGTTCGACGGCAATCGGTTCACAACCTACACAACACGTGATGGGTTGCCGAACGATCGAATCATCTCCCTTGAGGCCGACCGAGATGGTGGTCTACTCGTTGGAACAGCCGGCGGTCTTTGTCGTCTCATCGATGGCCGCTTCACCGGCTTCAACGCTGGAGAATCACTCGCAACCAGCACGATTCTCTCACTGCTCGAAGACCTCGAGGGCAACGTATGGATCGGCACTGAGTCCGGAGGAATCCACCTCCTGAAAGACACAAAATTCACCACTTACACTGTTCGAAACGGACTCTCAAACGATCTAGTCAAATCAATCTACGAGGACCACCAGGGAAATACGTGGATCGGAACTGAGGGTGGTGGCCTGAATCTGCTAAGGAACGGCAAGGTGAGCGTCTACACCACGAGAGAGGGTCTGTCGAGCAACGTTGTTCTGTCTCTCTTCAGCGACAACACGGGAAATCTCTGGGTGGGAACGCCTGACGGATTGAATCGTTTCGATGGGGGCAAGTTTACGAAATACACTTCGGCTGATGGTTTGGCGAACAATGATGTCCGGTCGATTCACCTCGATCGTCGCGGCAACCTATGGATCGGCACACGCGGCGGCCTGACTCGAATGACGAACGGAGTGTTCAAAAACTTCACCGAGGCGGACGGGCTTCCCAACGATCTGATCACAACACTTTATGAGGACACCAAGGGAAACCTGTGGATCGGCACGTTCGGCGGCTTAGGTAAACTGACGAATGAAGACTTCACAACCTTTACAACGAGGGACGGTCTTTCGAGCGACGCAGTTATCTCGCTACATGAAGATTCGGACGGCACGCTGTGGATTGGTACGAATGGCGGTGGTCTGAACCGAATGAAAGATGGCAAGTTTACGACTTACACCACCAGCAATGGTCTGCTTGATGATGTCGTATACCGAATTCTGGAAGATGGCCAAAACCACCTGTGGCTGAGTTGCCGCAAAGGTATCTTTCACATTAGTAAAAAAGAGCTCGATGAGTTTGCCAAAGGAACGATTGCTTCGATCGCACCGGTTGCGTACGGTACGGCCGACGGCATGATGACGCGCGAGTGTAGCGGTGGCGGCGATCCGGCCGGATGGAGAGGTAGTGACGGAAAGCTTTGGTTCCCTACCATCAAGGGCATCGCGATGATTGACCCGGAGCGAATGAAAAGGAATTCGCACGCCCCGCCTGTTGTGATCGAGCAAATACGAATCGACGATAAATCATTTGCGCCGAGCGAGCGCCTCGAACTTCCGGCGGGCACAACGCGCTTTGATTTGTATTACACGGCTCCGAGCTTCGTGGCGCCGGACAAAGTCAGGTTTAAGTATAAGCTGGAGGGCTTTGACAACGACTGGATCGATAGTGGCACGCGACGCATTGCTTACTACACGAACCTGCGCCCGGGTGCTTACGTGTTTCGCGTGATCGCCAGTAACAACGATGGGGTTTGGAACGAAACGGGCGCCACTTTCGCCCTTTACTTGAAACCATATTTCTATCAAACGTACTGGTTTTACGCTCTCTGCCTACTCGCGCTGGGAATGTTGGCGTGGCTGCTGTATCGGCTTCGTGTCCGGGGGATGCAAGCGCAATTCGGCGCCGTGCTGGCCGAACGCACTCGCATCGCTCGCGAGATTCATGACAACCTGGCTCAGGAAATGGCGGGGATCTCCGTGCAACTGGAGGTAGTCGCTCGCAAGATGCCGCCCGAGGCTGAAACTGCGATGACTTATCTGGATCGCGCACGGCAGCAGGTTCGTCATGGCATCGCCGAAGCGCGACGCTATGTTTGGGAGCTCCGATCGCCGACTCTCGAAAACAATGATCTGCCTACGGCCCTGGCCGAGACCGCACGCAGATTTACCCATGAGACTGCGATCCAGGTGCAGGTTGAAGTCAATGGCACCTTCCGACCGTTGGCCCACACGGTCGAGGACAATCTTCTGCGCATTGGACAAGAGGCCATTAACAACGCCGTGAAGCACGCACACGCTCAACGGATACTTGTTAATCTGGTGTTCGATACCCGGCGAGTGCAACTAATCGTACGAGATGATGGGCGCGGTTTTGACAATCAAGCGGCGAGAAACGCAAGAGCCGGGCATTTCGGCTTGATCGGTATGCGGGAGCGCGCCGAGCAGATCGGCGGGACGTTGTCGATTCAGAGTATTAATGGTTCAGGGACGGAAGTCGTTGCGGATGTTCCGATCAGCAGTTAATGATGGAGAAGCAAGAATTGTGAGTAACAAAATCCGTATCGTGGTAATCGACGACCAGGCCGTCGTGCGGCAGGGTTTTGTCGCCTTGATTAATACAGTGGCGGACATGGAGGTGATCGCTGAGGGAATTAACGGACAGCAAGCTATTGATCTATATAAACAACACACGCCAGACGTGATGCTCATTGATTTGCGTATGCCGGTTGTCGGTGGTGTCGAAGCTATTTCGACCATTCGACAAAACTTTCCGGATGCGCGCGTGATCGTCCTCACTACCTACGACGGCGATGAAGACATCTATCGATCGCTACAAGCTGGAGCCAGAGGTTATCTGTTGAAGGATGTGTTCTTCGAAGAACTCGAGGCCGCGATTAGAACCGTGCATGCCGGCTCACGGCACATTCCAGCCGCGATAGCCGAGAGGCTTGCCGAACGAATGTCCATTTCTGATTTGACCAGCAGGGAGATGGAAGTGCTCGAACTGATCGTGCGAGGGCAAAGTAATAAAGAGATCGGCGCCAGTCTGGCGATTAGCGAAGCAACGGTTAAGAGTCACATCAATAACATTCTCAGCAAGCTCGGCGTGACCGACCGCACCCAGGCTGTAACCACGGCCCTGCAACGTGGGCTGGTCCATCTGCGTTAGTTTTTAACAGTTCGTCTCCAACCAAAGTTTGATCCCTGGCCCCATCTTCTGGGCCATGACACGATTTCGAGTCGCTGCTAATCTCGCCGCGTTAGTAATCCCAGTCCCAGGTTCGTTAATTAGGGGTCCAATTCCTACCTAAAAACTTTGTTGCAAAAGTATCGGACTCGAAGTTGACGCACTGAACCCGGGACTGGGATCCCACCCGCCTTAACTGTTACCCACACGCCATAGGTAAAACGTTTTCGCTTCGTTTTCTCATAGTACACAGAGCAAGAATTCTGACTCACCTCTTGCAAAGGAGATAACTATGAAGAAATCCACCCTTAATATCGCAACTTTCGCCTCCCTCCTACTCATTTTGCTGCTAGGTAGTGCGACTGCGGTCAAAGCGCAAACCCAGTTCTCACTCGCGACTTACGCGGCGAAGTTTGTCTGTGGTAAATCCAACGAGAAAATCGCATCCCCCGGCCAATACTTCACGATGATCAACGTCCACAACGCCTCGCCTTTCAGGCGCACTGTGTACATCAAACGTTTCGCGATCGCTTTGCCTGACGAGAGGCCCGGCAGGATTTCCGATTTTTTCGGCGGGATATTGGCACCGGAAGAAGCGATGACAATCGACTGCGAGAATATTTACAAGCATACCGGGGTGCCATCGGGCACGTTTTTGGAAGGTTTCGCGGTCATTTATGCGCTTTCGGAACTTGATGTGGTGTCAGTCTACACGGCAGGACACGTTGAAGTTGAAACTCTTCACACTGAACGCGTGCCCCTGCGAAGGCTAGTCATTCCTCGAACCCATGCCATGGTCCAGCGACTGATGCGTGAACAACAGAGGCGATAGTTTTCGGCAAGTTGGAAGTTCTCTGTGCAGCCTTGGTGTGCTCGGTGTCTCTATGGTTACACCGAGCACACGCATCAGTCCTTCCAGCCCCAGGGAGCTTCCGGAGCCCTGACGGTTTTTTTTAAGTCGAATTTAATACTGAAATATCTCTCTGAGCCAAGACGCCGAAGATTGTAAGTGAAGTGCTCGCCGGGAACGAGATCGATCCACCAGACATTGGTCGCTGCCGCCGGAATGACGTTGACTGTCTCCTGATCGGCCGGAAACATTTGTCGCGTTGGCATACCAACACTGGTCGTCGAGCCGCCGTACATCGTCACGGCATCTGGCTTCCCATCCTCGTGGCGATGGTCGTGCTTGAGCAGGAGTCTGTATTCCTTGCGCGTCAGTATCCACGTTCGCGAACGGTCTTCGCCAACTACAAACGGAATTCGGATGCGATCCTTTTCGCATGAACGAACGTGCATCACGAGCGTTTTGTCTTTGAACGTCGTGTCCTCGGCCGGAGCTGCGACGACCCCTCCGGCGAAGGCCTTACCGCATAACTTTTCGAGTTCTTTCCAGAAGACGTTACTTGGTGACTCGACCTGCGCTTGAGTAGTCACTGAGCAAACGCCAATGAGAAACGCGAGGAGTAGTTTTTGTGTCATGTGCCTCGGAAGCTAACAGGAAATGCCGACAGTTTGAATAAACCACGATCGCAATAGGCGTCTGAATTTGCATGAAACGAAAATCTGCATATGCGCCATAGTAGCTGGAAGCTTTTCTGTCCGAAAGTCCATCCGGCGAAGGTTCCGTTTTAGAGAGAACCTTCTCTTTTAAACGGAGTCTAAACATGCCAACTGTATACAAGATCCATCCCGCAATCGGTATCGCTCGCGTCGGCAACAGCCCCGACGATTTCTTTATTGGCCCAGAACGCGTCGGTGAAGTACCTAATCCGTCAGGTGGTTTCAAGGATGATCAGTGTCGCGTGAAGCGTCAGGCTGCGCGCTTTAGAATATTTGCTCACCACGAAGATGGAACTGTTGACGAGATTAACGACGCGGACGCTGATATCACATGGACCGCGCACCTGGTAAACAAGAAGGCGGCTAACCCAGGCCGGGGTAACAGCGAATCGGACGCGGACCTAACGATCGATCCGGGCGAACGTACGCTGACTGGGCCAAATCAGCGCGAACTGTTCGACGGCGGCGTGATCAGATTTTCAGGGGTGTCAGCAACGAAAGTGCCGCTTGGCGAAATTCGCAGCGATACTGACAATCACCTCATTGTGCTGGGCGGTTTTGGCAAGTCCGCTTCACCAGTTGGTTCAGGTATCGCCGACTTTTGGGCAAATGACGATTGGTACGATGACGTATCGGACGGGCCGGTCAGTGCGACTATAACGCTTCGTGCCGACGGCTCGACCCCGCCGGTAGTTGGAGCATGGGTGATCGTCGCTCCACCAAAGTTTGCTCCTCACCTGCAAAGCATCATCACACTCTACGATCGCGTCTTGCACGCGATGATCGATGGTGGCTTGCTGCCGGCCCCAACCACTACGTCTTACACAAACGACATATATCCAATTCTGCAACGCGCGCGCGACACCCGATGGGTCGAACTGGCGGGTGGCGCTCATACCTGGCCGGATCCCGTCATGAGCGATCCGCTTCGCATCGCGATTTTCAACAGGTTGAAAGCGCCAGGCGTTAGTGGCGGCAGCATGCCACAATTAAATGAAAAGGCATCTTTGGATGGTCGTTTAACGGCTACCCAGTATGCCCACATGCAACGGTGGCGGAACAACGACAGTAGCAACTTCACAAACGACTGGATCGGTGTGCCTCCCGCTCAAACCAATATCACACCTGACGGTCTGGACCGTGCAGCGCTCGAGGAGTGCGTGGGTGGCGCGTTTTATCCGGGAATTGAAGCAGGCGGACTTGACGAAATGTCGCGCCCACTTATGGTCATTTCAAACTACACGGAACCCTTTAGGCTGAACCATTCAACGTTGTCGGCTGGAGATCTGACCTACGTCATGGCGCTGCCATGGCAAGCTGATTTTAACGACTGCGACTGGAACTGGTGGCCGGTACCCCGACCCAATTGGGTTATTCCGCAGGGAAGCTCCTCAGGACGTGATTGGTACGTGGGCGATTTTGAAGACCTGGTCAAGAATTGGCACAACCTCGGATTTGTCGTGCGCCAGGGAGCGCAGTACGTTGAAGTAGAGCGCTGCGATACCGCTACCATAAACCTGCTTACAACGTCACTAAATTTTCAAGACGTGCCACAGGGACCGATGGGAATGGTGCGGGAGACGGCGCTTGCAATCAACTTTAAAGTCATCTCACCAATGGACCCTGTGACGCTCCAATATGCTCCGGGAGGCGAGCCTTCCCATCCCCAATTATCAGCTTTCAATACTTCAGTGACTGTTGGTCCAACTTCAGGCACCAGTGTCGCAAGAGCACGTTTCTGGGTCATCTATAGAACGAGTAACGCAGGTGATGTATTACCGCCACAAACTGTTACTCTGCAAACTTCAACCGGCTCACAGAGTTGGACTGTCACCATTCTTGGCAATACCGTAGCACGCAAGACTGCCGCTGCCGCCCTTATATTGGACCGCTCCGGCAGCATGTCTGAGGATCGCGGCGATGGAAAGAGCAAACACGATTCGCTACAAGAAGCGGCTTCAATCTTTGTCGATGTCATGCTGGAGGGTGACGGTGTCGGCGTAGTTCGATTCAATCAGGACGCCCAGGTACTGCAAGATGTTCTTACGCTCGGTGCAGGAGGAGACGTAGAAGCCGATCGTGCCACGACAAAAGCCATCATCAACGGAACCGGACTGAACCCGGACGGAGCGACCTCCATCGGCGACGGCATTTTTGAAGGACGAAAAATACTTGATGCGGTTGCTACTCCCTTTGACGTTAACTCGCTCGTGGTGCTCACTGATGGAGTTGAAAACAAACCGCGAACGATTGCACAGGTAGCCGGGCAAATAAATGAATTCACCTATGCCATCGGCTTAGGTAAGCCGAAAAACATCAGCGTTCCGGCTCTGCAAAACATCTCCGGCAATAACGGCGGATACCTGTTGGTTACTGGTCCAATCACCAATGACAATCGCTTCCTGCTAGAGAAGTACTTCATGCAAATTCTGGCCGGGATAAGTAATGCTGATATTGTTCTGGATCCGGATGGTGTGCTGTTTTCTGGCAAGGTCGAACGTATACCGTTCCAATTAATCGCCGGCGATGCGGGAGTTGACGTAATCCTTGTGACTCCCTTCCCCAACATTGTTGACTTCCGACTTGAAACTCCCAGCGGTCGACTGATCGAGCCGTGGCTCGCCATGGCGGAACCCGGAATGCGCTATGTTCTCTCCCGGGGTGTGACCTACTACCGAATTGTTCTGCCTACTGAGCTGGTGCCTGATCGCTTTGATGGCAGCGGTACCTGGCACGCATTGCTTAAGATTGGTAGTCCGCACTTGCATCCGAGTCCCACACCTGGCGGCCCGGGTTCGCCCGCAGGCATCGATCGTTCGATAGTGCGCGAAATGTTCACCGCTGGGCCGCGCTCCTTTACACCGCCTCCGCCTCCGACTCTCCCGCTGAGGATACGCCGCCAACATATGCTGACGGCTGAAGCGCTGGGAGAGCGTGCCGTGACGACGATGCAAGCCGTCTCATCGGTGCCATATAGCTTTATGGTCCATACGTACTCAAATCTCTCGCTTCACGCTTTTACCAAGCAAAATGATTACGAGCCAGGAGCTCGGATACATGTCATTGCCTCGCTTGCGCAATCCGGAATTCCGTTGGTGGGCGCAGCACAGGTTTGGATCGAGGTGACAAAGCCGAGCGGCGCCACCGCCACAGTAACGATGACCGAAGAAGAAGACGGCGAGTTCGTCGGATCGTTAACTGCTCAATCGGTAGGTGCCTATCGTCTCCGCGTTTGCGCTCAAGGAACTACACCGCGAGGAGAGCCGTTTACACGTGAGAAAACATTGACGGCTGCAATTTGGGAAGGTGATCTGCAACCGAATGACGAGGAAGGGACAGGCCCGGGGGGATTGCAAGATCACAGTGACTGTTTAGGTGAGTTGGTGGCAGAGCTGCTTCGACCTGACGGTGTAATCAGCATTCAACTGGAAAATCGGTTGAAAGAATTCGGCATAAACATTAACGAGTTACGCAAGCTTGCGGAAGTTTTCGCTGACTGTAAAAACCGGTCGTGATTGATGCAAGTTCGCGGACGAGGTTACCCAAAGTGTTAACGCACTATGACGTTGCGATTGCGGGTGCTGGTCCAGCAGGCGCCGCCAGCGCGCGACGGCTTGCTCTCGCGGGCTGTCGCGTGGTGCTGATCGAGCGCTCACGCTTTGATCGGCCGCGGGCGGGAGAGTCGCTCGCTCCCAACGTGCAGCCGTTGCTTGCTGATCTCGGCGTGTGGCAACAGTTTCTCGACCTCAAACCGCTTCCTTCCTACGGCACACGAAGCGCCTGGGGTTCATCCATTGCGGCGGAGCACTCACATTTACAAACACCATATCTTTCGGGTTGGTACGTTGACCGACTTGATTTTGACGGCTTGCTGGTCAGCAGTGCCGTTGGCGCTGGCGCGCAACTATTGCTCGGCACACAGGTCTTGCGTTGTGTTCCGGAATCAAATGGTAGCTTTGTCTTGAGTATTACAAGCGACGAGACTTCTGTTCGGGTCGATGAGCTTCGAGTGGACTTTATTATTGACGCGACCGGGCGCGGATCAACTATCGCGCGAAGATTGGGCGCCAAGCCAATAATGTTAGACCGTTTGGTTGGCGTTGCGGCTCAGTTCACCAACAAACGAGCG
This sequence comes from uncultured Acidobacteriota bacterium, assembly GCA_963789185.1. Lineage (GTDB taxonomy): Bacteria > Acidobacteriota > Blastocatellia > Pyrinomonadales > Pyrinomonadaceae > PSRF01. Next base: position 381,147 of record CAWBJU010000028.1, on the reverse strand, counting down.
GAGACAAGCTGTTACACACTTGTCGAAACTACTCCGGAAGGTTGGTGGTACTCTGCGCCTGTTGCAACTAATACCTCGATGACAGTGCTGATGACTGACGGTGATCTGGTTTCGAGTCAAGGCACAAGAAATCTACCGCAGTGGCGAAACGCATTGAGCCGAGCCGAATTAACAGGCGCGTATATTGATGGTTGCGAGATGAAATGGGGACTACGCACATTCTCGGCAGTCAGCCAGCGTTTGCGGCGTAGTGATAAAAATTCGGAACGGTGGCTTGCCGTTGGGGATGCGGCCCTCGCGGTGGATCCACTTTCCGGAAGTGGGGTGATACGTGCGCTTCAAACTGCCGGGCACGCGGTGTCGACGGTGTTAGCTAGTCTCGCCGGCGACAAAACCGCGATAGATCGGTATGAGGCGAATCGCGACAATGAGTGTACGGATTACCTGCTTAAACGCGTTGCGTACTATCAAATGGAACGACGTTGGCCCACCGCCCCGTTCTGGCAACGCCGCATCGAGACATTTGAACGGGCTGCCGCCACCAGTCTGTCGTAGGCTCGGTCTTCTTGTGCCTCTTGTGGTTAGGCGCAGGGGTGCGTGGGGCAGTCGGAGTCGTGGATGGGTGGGGCGATCTTTGTTTGTTCCGTGCCGTAGGTTGTGATCAGCGCAACTGAACCGACGATGATCGTGGCTGCGATCATCATTCGTGACGTTATTGGCTCACTCGCAAACAACCAACCCAACAAAACTGCCACGACCGGATTCACATACGCATAAGTCGCTGCGCGCGCTGTCGTCACGTTGCGCAACAACCAACTATACGCGGTGAACGCTACCAGCGAACCAAACACCGTGAGATAGACCAGCGACGCGATCGATCGCGGGGATGCGTTCGCGAGATTGAGCCGTTGAAAGTCGCCGGCCACCAGCGCAAGTAGTAACAGCAAGCTTCCGCCCGCAAGCATCTGCATACCTGACGCCATCGACGTTGAGGCCCGAAGCGGTCTTCGGTTCACATACACCGAACCTCCAGCCCACGCCAATGACGAAAGCACAACAACACCCGCGCCGATCAAAGCCATCGACGACGCATCAACTTGACGCAGCCCATCGCCAATTAACAGCGCGACACCCGCGAGTCCAACGAAAACGCCGACCAGTACTTTCGTGTTTGGACGACGTCGCGTGATGGCCCAATTGAGCATTACAACCCACAACGGCTCGGTCGCAATCAGCAAAGCCGCCAGTCCCGACGCAATGTATTTCTCTGCCCACGTGACACCGCCGTTACCGCACAGCAACAGCAAGGCTCCAATAATAAAAGCCCGCGGCCACAGTGAAAGCGTCGCGCGAATACTTTCACCCTTCCCGACGGCCCACACGAACAGGATCAACCCGGCAGTAAGAAATCGCGAGGCAGCCATCAGAAACGGCGGCAGTGTTTCAATTGCGTAGCGGATCGCGAGGTAGGTGGAACCCCAGATCAAATACACGGCGGCGAATGCGAGCACGATGAGTAGACGCGAGCGAGACATGAAGCAGCAATTTAGCCACAAACTGTCTCAGCACGTCGAATGCTCAAATCGCTAGGGTGTTATTCGAATCGTTCCCATGTTGCTCGTTTGGCCATGTGCTTTGAGGGTTACCTTGCAAGTGCCTGGCGCCAGAGCGTCGGGTAGTCTGAAGAGGACCTGGGTTAAATCGACGTTCTGAACGGCGTGCACGTTGGTCGCCGGTACATCGAAGCTTTGGTTATTAGCATCAACCAGATTCACGATTACATCAGATGCAGTCTCACCCGGATTCAGTCTGAGGTTCTGAGCGAAGATCATCACAATCGTGTCTTCACCAGCCGGAAAATTAAACCAGCCGGCGATACGGTTTACTCGGAACTGATCTCTTGTGAACAAAAACGAATCGATAGCGGCCGCCTGCTGTGGAGCCGGACCAGATTCCTCCAGCACGAGCAGCGTATCGTCATCGAGAATCGTGCATACGCCGTCGCCATCCGCCACAGTCGTGGCGAAGGCCTCGCTGAGGGTTACAGAGAACGTTTCATTCGACTCCAGATTAGTGTCCCCGATAATGGCCACATCAAAAGTGCGAGTCACTGTCCCAGGCTGAAAAATAACTACGAGGTTAATGGAGTTGTAATCAGTTGAGGCAGTTGCTGTTCCGGGTGTTGTAATTGCTCTGACTGCGATTGCCTCAACACTTGGACCAGAGAGAGTCAATGTAAAGGTGGCCGATTTAATACCGGAATTGCCTTCCGTAACACTCACGTCATTGAGACTAATGGTGGGACCGTCATCATCAACGATGGCTCCATTCCCTCGGCTCGAGCTCACGGTTGCGTTCTGGACATTCGAGATATCTAAAAAGTACGTCTCCTGCGTCTCATCGACAGTATCGCCGTTGATGAGGACCACGACTGGTTTCTCGACTTCCCCGGGCGCAAAGCTTAAAGAACCTGAAGTGGCGACATAGTCGGAACCGGCGGTCGCCGTGCCGTTTGACGTGGCAAAGGAAAACGAAACCGACTGCGAGGTCGACCCCGTGAGCGCCACGATAAACGTCGCCTGCTTCGTCCCGGAGTTTCCCTCAACGATGACGCTATCGCCAACAGAAATCGACGGCGACTGCTGTGCAGCAACATCAACGGTCGTTAACAGTAGCAAGGCGCAGATCGTCACAACACCGAGTCGCATAGAGGAGTACATATGTGTGGCCATGAATCTATTCGGGTTTCTACCTATAGGGTAAAAACGGCGAAAAACCCGAGTTTCCAGAGTTACAGCCCGAAAAATGCGATTTTCATTTACACAAATTCAGGGACGGTGGTGTTTGCCTAACAGAATACCTCTGCACGCATTCGATAAAGAGACCGTTATGAAATACAAAGCATCAAGCTTACTCGCACTCACATTAACAGTGGCCGTTCTTGGACAGACCTTTGTCCGGGCAAACGTCGCTGAGCACCAAAACGGATCGTCCATTTCCGCGCGGATTGCCCGACTCGAAACACAGCTCGAAAGTCTGCGACAAGAACTGAAGATACCTGCTTACTCCGCTGCCATTGTGAAAGATCAAAAAGTGATTTGGGCGAAGGGGTTCGGTTTCGCAGATGTTGAGAATAAGATCCCGGCAACCGAACACACCGCTTACCACCTCGCTTCGCTGACGAAAACGTTTGGGTCAACGATTCTGATGCAGCTAGTCCAGGACGGAAAGATAAAGCTGGACGATCCTGCTTCAAAGTACGGCATCACCCTTGAAAGCCCTGGTGTCATCACGGTGCGTCATTTGTTCTCCCACACATCCGAAGGAAATCCCGGCGAGCAGTACCGCTATAACGGTAATCGCTTTGCGGAATTGGATAAGGTGGTCGAGAGGGCGACGGGCAAATCATTTGCTGAACTTTTAATAGCGAACATTCTCGATCCTCTCGGCATGAGTGAAACGGCGCCGAACGTCCCTACGATCGTCGGCACGAAATCACCAAACGCCACGGGCCAGGCAGCAGAGACCGAAGTGAAAGCCGCAGTCATGGATATCGTTGCCGGCTTCAATTCCAGCAACGTCGACCAGATTCAGCAGCGTCTCGCACCGCAGCAGAACCGCTTTTACGGTGAGGGAGGTTTCTTAACTTCTTTTATTAATGCGGCGGAGTTGAAGCAGGCATTCCAGACGGGTTTCAAAGTGAATATGGAGGTCACGAACCTCGAGGCGGCGGTTTACGGCGACAGCGCAATCACAACCTTTTTTGCGAAAACAATTATTACGCCTCCTAATGGACCAGTACGCACTGAGGGTCCGTGGAGGAGTTCAATCTTCTGGAACAAACAAGACGGCGCCTGGAAGCTGGTCCATTCGCACCAGTCGCCATTGGGCCGAGCGATGATTACGGAGAAGCACCAGCAAAGATTCGACACGGTGTCGAAGATACTGGCTCAACCGTATGCGCTCGATCGCGAATTCAAGTTTACGAAAATAACTTACCCGCAGGGGTTCAGCACTTCCGCCGGATTGATCTCAACAGTTCTTGACATGGCGAAGTATGACATTGCGATCGATCAGAACAAGTTCGTTACGAAAGAGACTCAACAACTCGCTTTTACGCCGACTGTTTCAACCAGGGGAGAGTCGCTTCCTTACGGGTTGGGTTGGTTTACGACGAACTACAAGGGCACGAAGCTCTTGTGGCATTACGGCTACTGGACCGGCAACTCATCTTTTATTTTGAAAGTGCCGGAGCACAACATTACGTTCATCATAATGGCGAACTCCGACAATCTCAGCCGTCCAACGGATCTTGGCGCGGGTAATGCGCTGAGCTCTCCGGTGGGAATGGCTTTTTTGAAAACCTTCATCTTCCCGGAGAAGTTCAAAGAGAGCATTTCGGAGATTAATTGGAACGCTCCGTTACCGGATTTGAAAAATCAGTTCAACGCCATCGCGGCAAAACCCTACGCCGATGTCTACCGCACAGACTTGGTCTCAAAGGTCAGGATCTATCAGAACACGGGCCGCGCAACTGATACCACACCGCTGATGAAAATGTATGGGGAGCTGTATTCCAAGCCGATGCCCGAAGATCTGGTCAAGCTGCCGGTGCTGGCCCAGATCGCTCAAGTGCTCGACAACGAAAACAAGACGATAGCGTTTAGTCTCGCGAATAGTCAGGAAGTGCGTATTTTCTCCATCGGCGAAGGTCAGGGCAATGAGATGTTTGACTTCGGCTGGATCGAAGATGACAAAGGATCACGTATGTGGGAGATGCAAGCGTCCAAGACCACACATGCAGGTGGTGCTGGTAAGAACAGGCAAGTTGATGTGGTGATCACTCTGCCCGCGGGCAACTACAAGTTGCGATACAAAACAGATGACTCGCACGCGTTCGACCACTGGAACAGTCTGCCGCCCGATATTAATTTTTGGGGAATCGCCGTCTATAAGAAATGAGGCGTAAATAAAACCCCTCATCGCAAGATGCGCTCGACCTTGCCTGTCGGCACGTTCCATAGGACCACGGAGGCATTGCCGCTTGCGCTCGCAAGCAACAGTCCATCGGGCGAAAAGGCAAGTGAGGTGACGGTCAAATCGTGATCCTTCAGCGTGCGCTTCGCCTTGGCAGTAGCGACGTCCCAAAGGATCGCAGTTCGATCGTCGCCGCCGCTGGCGATTGTCTTACCGTCGGGTGAAAAGGCGAGTGCATTAACAACGTCTTGATGTTTTCTCAGTTCGACCTGCAATCGCCCCGTCGAAACGTTCCACAATCCGATCGAATGATCGGCGCGTGCAGCCGCCAATAATTGCCCTGATGGATCAATCGCCAGAGCTGTAATCTCGTGGCCCGTTTCAAAAGTCTTTTTGAGCTGACCTGAACTTACATCCCAAATTCGGATGTCGCCAACGTCGTCCGCGGTCACGAGGCTGCGGCCATCACGCGAGAGACCGATGGCTGAAATGCGATTAGGCATCGTGAGCGGAACCGCCGTCTGAACACCGGTGGCCAGATTTACCAATCGCACTTCTTTTGCAGTCGCCTCGGCAATAAAGTCTCCATTCGACGCTGTCGCGGTTATTTCGTCTGAAGTTTCTCGTTGAATCCGATTCCGCACACCACCGGTACGCCGGTCCCACGATCTAATTCCCTCATCGGGCACCGCTGCCGACACCGTCATTCCATCGCTTGAAAATCCCACTGCCTCCGCGCGAGTCGGCGACACGACAAATCGACTGTGGCGCGTCTTTTCACGGTCATCGTCATCGGTGGACTCGAAGCTGTGTAAGACTTCCCACGTCTTTCACATCTCTAAGTTCCACATCAGCGCCAGACTGCAAGATGACTGCACGCTGATCAGCGAGATGTACTAACGTCGAAACCGCCTTGCCCTCCTGAACGTCATACTTACCTAAACGGTTCTGGCGTAGGTCCCAAACCTTTAGGGTGCCCATCGCAACTGATACACCATATTGGAGAGTTCCAATCAGCAATCCCTGACCATCACTAATAAACTGCAAGCACGCTACAGAATCGTTCTTGCCCGTCAATTTGTTCACTTCCTTGCCGGTCGATATCTCGCGCAGAGTGATGTCACTCGCGATGGGCCATCGTAACGTGACGGCGGCAACCGCAATCAACCGCCCGTCGGGAGAAAATGCAATTGCCTTCGGCTCTCCGTTAAGCTTTTTTATCGTTTGAAGTTTTTTGCCAGTCTCGGCGTTCCACACCTGCACATGATCACCCGACACAGCAGCTAACAACTTGCCGTCGGTAGAAAACACAGGGCGGACCATTCGACCGATATAGGTGACCTTATCAGAGTAAGTCTGCTCACCACTCTCCACCTTCGCTCTTGATTCGCCGGATTTCGTATCGAGCAATCTTAGATTAAGTTCCTGAACACTGACCCAACGCTGAATCAGAGGTCCAAGGCCAGGAACTGACTCATAGTGACCTCGACCGTAATGCTCAACCAACGCCAGCCGATCACCAGCCGGTGACCAGCCCGCCTCGAGGAACCAGAGGTCTTCGTCGCCCAGCGGCAACCTCTTCACGAACTCACCAGACTGCGCGTCCCACCACTTGAGTTCTGCACTGACTGTTTCAGTCGCCTTCTTGACGGAGGACTGAATTTTTGAGTCGCGATACACGGTACTGATAGTGATCACTGACTTTCCGTCTTTCGAAAAACTCACTGACCAGATCGGTCCATCGAAGCCGGTGATGGTCCGTAGCAACTCACCCTTTCTCGTATTCCAAAGCTCAACGCGGGCATAACGTTTTTCGCCGCCGCCACTACTGCGAGCGATGGCGATGGTTTGTCCGTCCGCTGAAACGGCGATCGTGACATCCGGCGCTTTAGTCCTCGCCTTCGTTTGCTGGACCGGCCGCGAATAGGCAGTTATTGAGAAAAGAAATAGACAGAGGATCAAACGAGAAAACATAGCTATTACGTTGGCATAACTCGCGTTATTGCGGCAAGCCGAAGTGTCTCCCGCTCTGCTAACATGTAAACCGGTGCCCAGTGAAACTTGCCCGAACAATTTTACGCTATGCGGTTGCTTTACTTGTCATCAACTACGGGTTCGCAAAGCTCAACGGCTCTCAATTTACTATTCTTGATTCGGAGCTCGACAAACCGATGGGCCAGGTCAGCGGATTCTGGCTGACGTGGTACTACTTCGGATACTCAAAATTCTACGGAAACCTCATTGCTCTCGCGCAGATTACCGGGGGCGTCTTTCTGATGTTCCCCCGGACGACCTTGTTGGGAAGCTGTTCTTCTTCTCCCCATCATTGCCAACATCATTCTGGTCGATATTTTTTACGGCATAGAACCGGGTGCTCTGCTGGTCGCGATATTCATCCTGGTTGGGTCGTTAATAATACTCAAGCCGCACGCGATGGAGCTTTATGAATTTTTCTGGGTGAAGCAGAAGTCTCCGGTTCGAACAGAACGCTCACGAGGAATGAAAACTTTCGGAGTGTACTTGGTTCGGGTGCTGTTGATCGTGCTACCGGCGATACTTACTTACTGGGTAGCCCACTACAACAACCGTTACCCGACTCCGATTGACGGCACGTGGGATGTCGTAGAAGTCTCACCTGGTCTTGAAAAGGCTCCAACTGTCGTTTTCTTTGAAAGGAATCGAGCGTTCCTATGCGTTTTTAAGGGTAAGGACGGCTCGTACGCAGGTCACCATTTTGAGGTGAATGTTAACGAACGAACCGTTGGTATTTGGGATCGTTGGTTACAAAAAGGAGACAAAACCTTCGACGGAAGTTACGACTTATCAGGGCGACAGATCCGATTGAGTGGAAGAAATGCAAATCACGCCGAAGTAGCGTTTGTATTGAGGAGACGCGAGTAGCTACTCGAGGGCACACAGTAAAGATTGGCCCGCCCACGCTTGCCTATCAAGTCGATCATCCTCGCTTCGCGTAAACAATAAGCCATCTTCTGGGCCAAGTCTCTGCGTGTATTCATCCGACTTGCAAGATCGCTCGTAGTGAACGACTCCAGACCGTCCGGAAGAAAGCGTAGCCAGTCTGCGGACTGCTGAAATGAACGCTGGTCCAGGACGTCGATCAATCGATGTCCTTCGATAAGCCATCCTCTGCGCACTCTTCTTTTTGCGGCATTATAACGTCTCACTTCTTCCCCTCTTATCATTAGCACCTCCAATGAAAAGTTAGGGTTCAACAGCAGTTGCGGGATACTCACGAGTTCCCAAAAAAGATCCTCCATCCGACCTTTCTTGGGCGACTTGCGGCGAATAGCTCCTGTGCCATTATGAGTAGGCGATCGGACGATCCATTTTTCCTGCACGATGGGATAAACCAATCTCACCTTGTGGTAGCGCACTAACTTGGTGAGTTTTGATTTGATGGATGCAAAGTTGCGAGTCTGGATCTCGATCAACAAATCGTCGCGAACAATATCAATGACAAATCCATCAACCGGAACCTCCACTCGATCTCCCGGCCGCGCATACCACTGTTTCAGTGATGCGTGCAGCTGCTTCTCGTTTAATAAACCAATTCCTGGCATCTGTCCTTTGACTTATCTCTTTATGACGGCTTTTAGGTTGGTCGTGCTCTCGCCGTGTTTGACTGTGATCGTTGTAGCCTTTTCACGTTCAGTCACGCCGGGGTAGTAGTGTTTCGGGAAAGGCATGCCGGTGGTTGTTCTGTTTTCGTAGGTTAACAGTAATACGTAATCACCAGCCTCGATTGCATCAATTCGAAAGCGGCCCACCTCATCTGTGAGGTCATTGCAAATAGGCGAGCCCTCCTCGTTGGCTGGTACAAGCGTCACACAAACCCAGTGCATCGGTTTGGAATTCGAATCGTAGACAGTACCGCTCACGTGATTGGTCAACGCTAGCCTGATATCGATTCCAAAATGACTTTTCGGTCGGAGACTAAATGCGACTCTGTTGCTGGGGCGACGTCCATGCATCAACTCTGAACGCGTGGGCGGTCGCGTCAGGTGAAACTCATCGACCTTCCATCCAGACTTCAATTCCGGCTCGAGAACATATCTTCCAGGTGGCACGTCGTACAGTTCATACACACCATTCTTATCTGTCGTGGCCACGTATGTTCTATTCTTGCCAATGATGCGGATTCTTTGCCCGTCTAAGCTAAGTCCTGCAAGGCCCTCGTCATCGAGACGACCGGAGACGCGAGTGCGACCACGCACCTTGTCCAACTTGTTGAGGTAAAGAAGATCGTCAGCAGCATATTCCAGCAGGTTGGATCGTTGAAATCCGAACTCATACCAAAGCTTCTCACCCTCGGGTAGCGTCTCCAGATAAAACAAATACTCTGTACCAGCGTCATTTTCGTTGAACACCCAGGTGCAATGTATGCTGTTGCCTTGGCCAAACACCATTTTGTCACCAACCTTCAGGTTTCCTTTGAATACTTTGACCACCTCCATCGTAGTCGACGTAACACGAGTATTGATCAGCGGCATCGGCGTTTGGTCTGATAGCTTTTCAATCGAAATCGCCCGCGCGATTATTACAATATCAGACCCGTTGTATGCCTGAAGGACCGTTGGTTTCGGCGGACTCCCACAAGCGACTACAACCTTCGGAAGCAGCAAGAATACGAAGCAGAACAACCGCAGAACGAGTAGAGATCGGTAATGAGAATCCTGGTACATCGAAGTCAAAGCTTAGCGTAAATCGAAGCTTTCCTACAGTTTTTCGTGGCGTGATGCAATTGATTGGAGACCGCTCCAGTAAATTTTTTTGGAAGAGAATCAGATCGGAAATCGTCTGATACACTAAAGGTCCAATCGGAGGTAAACCTGCTCATGCCGCGAAGAATCCATGACGTAGAAGAGCGTAGAGGCTTTATCAAGGGTCTTGGTGTTTTTGCAGTTAGTTGTGCGGCGGTGCCTGCAAGTTTGGCGTGTTCGGGCCATCGAACCGAAGCGCAATCGCAGCAACCATCCGCGATCGAAATCGCGACTCCGCAAGAACCCGGCACGCGCATTCACATAAGCGGCACCATCTTCGACCCGAATGGCAAACCCGTACCCGGCGTCAAGATGTTTCTTTATCACACCGACAACACTGGATACTACAGCCGGCCAGTCAACGATCCGCGGCAGGCACGATTGCGTGGAACGCTGTGGTCCAATGCGTCGGGGCAGTACTCGTTTCACACTATCAAACCAGCCCACTACGGCGACGTCAGTTCTCCGCCGGCGATACACATTCACGTGCATTTACAACCGCCCGACACTCCTGAACATTGGGTCGAATCGTTTTACTTTCAAGACGATCCTCGACTCGCCAGCGAAGGTCGCAATCAAGACCGCGAATCGGGCCGCTTCTCTAATATCATCACGCTGTCATCGAGTGACACTGGTTTGCTGAAAGGCGTTCGAGACTTTCGCATTGATCCAGTACTGGCTCAACGCAATAAAATTTAGTTGGCGCCAAGCCCGACGTTGTCAACGGTTATTTCAATGAAGAATGAATTTCCCGCAGCGGTGCCCGAGATTCCTGTGAGCGATATGAACGCGGCGCTGGATTACTATCAGGGCAAAGTCGGTTTCGACTTAGATTGGGGTGGAGCCGACGGTGGGATCGCCGGCATCTCAAAGGGTCAGTGCAGGATGTTCCTTACGGACCGTGACTTCCGCGCTCATCATGGCAACGCGTCGCCGGTGATGATCTGGATAAACCTCGAAAGCAAGAATGAAGTGGATGAGTTGTACGCGATCTGGAACGCCGGCGGCGCAAAAATCATTTCCCCTCCCGAATCGAAGCCGTGGAAGCTGCACGAGTTTACGGCGTCTGACCTGGACGGCAATTTATTCCGCGTCTTCTACGACTTTTCCTGAAATCTTCACGCGTATCTAGCTGAGGGAGTGTAAACCCCGCCAATTGTTTGCCTCCCCCTCCTTGCTCTGAAACGTAACACTCGTTACACTGTATCCCGCGTTACTTATGCTCAATCGGACTCGAACAAAAAAGCCCGAGTGGGTCTTGCTGATTCACCAGCTTCCACCCAAGCCGACAAATCTGCGCGTACGCATTTGGCGCAAATTACAAAAGCTCGGAGCAGTGGCGATTAAGAACTCGGTCTACGTTCTGCCGGCAACCGAAAAGGCCCACGAAGACTTTCAATGGTTGAGGCAGGAGATCGAGTCGGCCGGAGGTGAAGCCTCAGTTTTTAAGGCTGCGTCAGTCGCGGGTGCGACAGATCAAGAAATTATCACTGCATTTCGTAAAGCGCGTGATGAGGAGTTCGCTGCGATTGCGGCGGAATTCGATGGCTTAACGGGAGCCATTCGCGAACAGGCGCGGGGTAAGCATTTGTCCGCCGGCAGACTATCGGCGCACGAAAGTGAGATCGACAGGTTACATGGTGAGTTAGAACGCGTTGCGGGCAATGATTTCTTTGCAGCCTCAGGGCATGCGACTGCCTTCGCCGCTTACGAGCGTTGTCAAAAGGAGCTTCGAGCGGCCCAGGGACCGAAAGCAAAAACAGCATCCTCCCAAGCCGTGGCTGGAAAACTTGACGTTGCAAAGTATCAAGGCCAGCGTTGGGTGACCCGCCAAAATCTTCACATCGACCGGCTGGCCTCAGCGTGGTTGATCAAACAGTTCATCGATAAGCGTCCGCGCTTCTATTTCGTCGCCGATGGCGAATCGATTGAAGGCGCAATTCCCTTTGACATGTTTGGAGCTGAGTTCACTCATCACGGAGAAGACTGCACGTTCGAGACGATGCTGAAGCGGTTTGGACTCAGTGAAAACAAAGGGCTGCGTGAGATCGCTGAGATCGTACACGACATCGATTTGAAAGACGACAAGTTTCACCGTCTCGAGGCCGTGGGACTGAACGCAATCATTGACGGACTCAGTGCTGTGCTGCGTGATGATCGGAAGCTAATACAACAGACTGGCGTTGTTTTTGACGGGCTTCACGCATTGTTGAGCAAGGACGCTGTGCAACCGGCACGTAAGAAAAGACGAAATGGAAAGCGCTCTAAAAAGTAATCCCGTGGCACCAGACAACGCTGATCCTATGCCGTCTTGGCGAGAAGTGTTTCTCTACTTTCTAGCGCTTGGCTTCATCAACATTGGTGGTCCAGTCGCGCAAATCACGATGATGTACAACCACATGGTGGAGCGACGTCACTGGCTCTCGGACGATCGGTTCGTGAGGATTATGGCTTTCTGTCACATGTTACCTGGGCCGGAGGCGTTGCAGTTAGCCATTTATGTTGGCTATCTGAAGAAGAAGTTGGCCGGCGGAATCCTTGCCGGTCTAACGTTCATCCTGCCGGGCGCGTTAATAATGACCGCGCTGAGCTGGATCTACGTCGCTTACAGTGGTCTGCCGCAGGTCAATGACGCTCTCTACATTTTGAAACCGGCGGTCCTTGGCATTATTGCGGCCGGTATTCTCAAGCTTGGTCGTGCATCGATTAGAAACTATCTTCTCGCCTTCCTCTTGATAGCTGCATTTGTGGGACTGAAATTCGCGGGAATCAACTTCCTTTTGATCCTACTGTTGGCTGGAATAGTTAATCTCCTGATCGCGGAAGGTTGGCCCAGGTTATGGAAGGCAAAAGCCACGTTGCCGGCGTTCGGCGCCTTTATCTCATTTTTCCCGTTTGCGAACTCACGTTGGTTTCAGATGAGCTGGTTGTTCCTGAAAACCGGCTTATTCAGTTTTGGCGGCGCTTACGCCTCAGTTGCGTTTCTTGAGCACGGGGCGGTTGAACAGCATCAATGGCTAACAAGCAGTCAGTTACTCGATGGTGTCGCTCTGAGTGTTGCGACGCCTGGTCCATTCATGCTGTTCGCCACCTTTGTCGGTTTCCTTGCCGGCGGAGTCACAGGCGCGATCATTGCTACGTTCTTTGTTTTTCTGCCCTCATTTGTATTTGTGCTGGCGGGTGCACGTTACGACGAAAAAGTTCGTGATAATCGCTTCATCCAGGCTTTCCTCGCCGGCGCAAGCGCCGCCGTAGTCGGTGTGATCATTGTCGTATCACTCGAACTTCTTCCTGCCGCGTTGCTGGATGTACCAACCATCGTCATTGCGTTAATCGCGTTTCTGGTCATCACGGCATTCAAGGTTGACGTAGCTAAAGTTGCATTGGGAGCTATAACGGGCGGCGTCTTGTTTGCGGTAGCGAAAGGACTTTGGCCGAGTTCATGAAGGAAGCGGCGCTGACAGATCGAACCTCAGGTTGGCGTGGACGCGCCGCTGACTACCTCGCTCTCCAACACAACGTCACGATTGCGTCAACGGCGGTTTTTCTTCTCGGGTTTGGTGAAGAGTTATGGAAAAAGTTTCTGCCTAAATATCTGGAAGCGCTGGGCGCGACTACGCCCATCATTGGTCTCTTTGGCACCGCAGGGGATTTTTTCGACGCATGCTACCAGTATCCCGGAGGCTTTGTTGCCGATCGTTTTGGGCGACGCAGAGCTTTCCTGCTCTTCATCGCACTCGCCTCCCTTGGTTATGTCGTTTACCTTTTCAGCACTTCGTGGCCTTTCCTATTTGTCGGACTCGCCCTGGTGATGGCCTGGCAAAGCATGGCGTCTCCCGCAATCTTTGCCGTAATCGGGGATTCCCTGCCCCGCGAACGAAGAGCAATGGGCTTTACTCTGCAATCGATCTTAAAACGTGTGCCAATAGTGATCGCGCCAATCATTGGCGGGACTCTGATCGCGTCGATGGGACTGGTCAACGGTATCCACGCCGGCCTCTTGATCACACTTGCTTTAGCAGCGGTGACGCTCGTACTTGTGTTCAAAATCAAAACTTCTAACGGGCAGCCACATTCGATCAACATGCGGGGCGTTTGGCGCTCATTTCATGGCGAGCTGAAACGGTTGCTAATCTCCGACATCATCATTCGCACCTGTGAAGGCATGACCGGTGTGCTTGCCGTTCTTTATGTGACCAACATTCACGGTGTCACTGTCGCAGCTTATGGAACTCTCATCGCCATTCAGATGATGACGTCGATTCTGGTTTACATTCCGGCAGGAAGAATTGCGGATCGAATTGGCCGCAAGCCTTTTGTGATTCTGACATTTTTGAGTTTTGCCCTGTTTCCCCTCGCAATTATTTTCGCCTCAAATTTCGCGTGGGTGATCGTCGCTTACGTGATCGGCGGTCTGCGAGAGATTGGCGAGCCTTCACGGAAAGCGATGATCGTGGATCTTGCTCACGACAACATTCGAGCGAGATCTGTAGGGCTCTATTACCTCGTTCGCAGTCTTTCCATCACACCAGCGGCGGCGATTGGCGGGTTGCTCTGGAACATCGCGCCGCAAGTGCCGTTCGTTACTGCCGGATTGATCGGACTGGTTGGAACACTGGTCTTCATGATGACTGTCGAGGAACGGTACGCCAGTTAGGAACGCATCGTTATGAACGCTGGGACACTCATCCTGACTCGACGTGATGTGGCAGCGCTTCTCTCCATTGAAGAATGCACGAAAGCTGTCGAGCGTGTTTTCAGACTGTACGGAGAGGGCAAGACACAAGCTCCAGGAGTTTTAGGAGTACACGTTTCCGACGGCGGCTTTCATATCAAGGCTGGGGTGCTGCAACTTAACCGTCCATACTTCGCGGCCAAGATCAACGCAAACTTCCCCCAAAATCCCCAACGACTCGACCTGCCGACAATTCAGGGAGTCATCGTCCTCTCGGATGCCGCTAACGGATATCCGCTTGCTGTAATGGATTCAACCGAGATCACCGGCCAACGCACGGCCGCAGCCACAGCGGTGGCTGCCAAATATCTAGCACGTCCTGAATCCAAAACACTGACGATCTGTGGTTGCGGTATTCAAGGTCGCGTTTCATTGCGGGCGATCATGGGTTTGTTCCCACTCGAACAAGTAATTGCTTACGACGTCGACTTAACTCGATCTCATAAGTTCGCCAATGATTTATCCGAGGAACTGGCAATCGCGATCAAAGCCGTGGACCAACTCAACGACGCTGCCCTCCAGAGCGACATCTGCGTGACCTGCACTCCATCAAAGCAGTTCTTCTTAAGGCGGGAACATATCGCTCCGGGGACATTTGTCGCCGCCGTGGGAGCGGATAACGAAAACAAACAAGAGCTTGATCCAACCCTACTTGCAGAGAGCAAAGTGGTCGCCGACCTGGTGGAACAGTGTGCAACCGTCGGCGAACTTCATCACGCTCTTGATCAAAAGGTGATGACGAAAGAACAGGTGCACGCAGAACTCGGCGAAGTAGTCGCCGGCACGAAACCCGGACGCACATCAAACGACGAAATTATTGTTTTCGATTCTACAGGGATGGCGCTCCAGGACGTGGTTAGCGCTGCTCTAGTCTATGAAAAAGCAAGACAGCAAGGTGCCGGTACCACAATAGAGCTGATCGGTTAATTATCCGGATAAACGGAGGTTATGACGATGGAAGGCTTGCTTAGAGACATTCGTTACTCTGTTCGTTCATTACGCAAACGGCCCGCCTTTTCGTTGCTGGTGGTCTTGGTATTGGCCCTGGCAATCGCTGCTAACAGCTCGATATTCAGTATCGTTAACGCTGTGATCTTGAAGCCCCTATCCTTCAAGCAGCCGGATCAATTGGTATGGATTTGGGCACAGCGCAAGACTGTCAGTCGCGCGTTTTTCTCGATTCCAAATTTCATCGACACCCGCGACCAAAACCAGACACTTGCCGAAGTTGCACCATTCGCGATTTGGCCCGCGAACCTGACAGGACACGGCGAAGCTGAACGTTTGCAGGGAGTGCGAATGTCGGCCAACGCCATGCAGATGTTGGGTGTCGAAGCCGCCGTCGGGCGTGCGCTCGTGCCTGACGACGACAATGCAAACAACACGCGCGTCGTCATGCTGAGCTATGCGTTATGGCAAAGACGGTTCGGCGGAACAGGCGAAGTGCTGGGCCAAACGCTTACGCTCAACAATGACTCGTACACAGTAATCGGCGTCTTGCCAAAGCGCTTCGTCATTCCTAATGCCGAGACCGAGATCATGGTTCCCTTGAGAATGGATCAGGATCCGCGGCGAACCGAACGAGGCTCAAATTTTCTACGATTAGTAGCGCGGCTCAAACCGGGAGTTACTCCAGCTCAGGCTGAAGCCGATCTTGCAGCCATTACTAATCGCCTGCGTGATCTTTATCCAGATGCGAATGGCAATATCGCCTCACCTCGCGTGTTGATGTTGCAGGACGAGGTCGTCGGCGGTTATCGCGAAGGACTCTGGTTGATCCTTGCTGCAGTGATCGTGGTATTGCTGATTGCCTGCGCCAATCTCGCGAGCTTTCAGTTGGCCCGGACAGCATTACGACATAAAGAGATGGCGATCCGTTCCGCTTTGGGAGCGGGGCGCAAAGTTTTGATGCGTCAGGTGCTAACCGAGAGCATGTTGCTCGCAATTCTAGGCGGCGGGTTAGGGTTGCTGCTGTCCTTCTGGGCCAAGGATCTATTGTTGGCAGTGAGTCCTGCCGATTTTCCGCGCGCCTCGGCCGTGAGTATCGACGGTCGTGTACTTCTCTTTTCGCTGCTTGTCACCTTGTTTGCAGGACTCGCTTTGGGCCTCGCCCCAGCTATTCAGCACACGCGAAGCGATCTCAATTCTGATCTGAAGGAAGGTGGTCGCGATGCAATTGGCCAAACCCGAAATCGTGTTCGCAGTGTCCTCATTGTGAGCGAGATTGCCCTTTCATTGATGTTGCTGGTGGCAGCCGGCTTGCTACTAAAAAGTTTCGGACGGCTTAGCGGAGTTAATCCAGGCTTCGACGCGAACAATGTTCTGGCCGTGCGCTTGTCTTTACCCGCCGCGCGATACTCAAATGCCGTGTCGGTCAAGACTTTTTACGACAAGATCAAGACGCGCATTGTTGGGATGCCTGGAGTAGAACGGGTTAGCGCAGCCAGTGCATTGCCGCTCAGTGGACTGATCGCGCGGACGACATTCAACATTGCCGGTCGCGTCGCAGTGAGCCCAAGTGAACAACCGTTCGCGCAGCATCGCTGGGTTGGACCAGGCTATTTTGAAACAATGAAGATCCCGATTGTGCGTGGACGCGACATCACAGATAGCGACAACGATCACGGGGCGGCCGTCATCATCATCGATCAGGCGCTACAGCGTCAGTACTTCGGCCCTGAAGATCCATTGGGTGCGCATGTGCTTATAAACATGGGTGACGGAAATCCCGCGCGAGACTACGAAGTCGTCGGCGTCGTCGCAGACGTAAAGCACATGGGCTTGATCGATGAACCGATGCCGACGCTCTACGGGCCCATTCCACAAGCTCCCAAATCTGCGGTGCCGTTCATGGCAAATAATCTCAGCCTGGTCGTACGCACCGGAATAGAACCTGAGGCACTTGCATCAACGGTGCGTAGAGAACTCCGCAACGTTGACGTGGACGTCGCGACAGCGGGGGTCAGGCCAATGGGCCAATTGTTCGCCGCGTCTGTAGCCGCGCGCAGATTCAACATGGAGTTGCTGGGCGTCTTTGCGGCAACGGCATTGCTGCTGGCTGCCGCGGGTCTGTATGCAGTGGTCGCCTATTTAGTCTCGCAGCGGACGAGAGAGATTGGCATTCGTCTCGCACTCGGCGCAACGCCTCGGCACATCCTGCGTTTGATGATGGGTCAAGGAATGAAACTGACGCTGATCGGTGTAGCAATCGGGTTTGTTGGAGCAATAGCAGTCACTCGTTTAATGAGGAGCCTTCTGTTTGCAGTAGCGCCCAACGATCTAATGACCTTCGGCATTTCCTCTGTCGTTTTGATCGTCATTGCATTGTTGGCTTGTTTTATTCCGGCACGACGTGCCACGAAAGTCGATCCACTGGTGGCACTGAGATACGAATAACTTGTTATTGTGTTTCAAGTGAAGGTGATCATGGGGTTTTTACTCACTGAACAAGCTCGTCTTGCGTTTCTCGTTTTGTTGTGTGGACTACTCTGGTCGTTGGAATCACTGGTACCGCTCTACCAGTATCGAAACAGCAGGATGCGACATGCCCTGCCCAATGTCGCACTTACAGTTATGCTGATTTTTACAAATCTCGTTTTGTCTTTTAGCTCTGCATATGTCGCATCTGTAACCACCCGCAGTGGCGTTGGGCTATTAACCCTGGTCTCCCTCTCACCGTGGGCGCACGCACTCATGAGTATCGCTGCATTGGATTTGTTTGCATACTTCGCACATCTTCTTTTGCACAAATCCTGGCTTGGTTGGCAATTTCATCGCGTACATCATTCGGAAAACGCAGTAGACGTCACGACCGCCTTCCGTCAACACCCCGGTGAAACTGTTTGGCGTCTGCTCTGGCAGCTTGCCGCAATCGCGGTGTTTGGCATTCCGCTCTGGATAGTTGTCATCTACTTAAGCCTCTCCGCGCTCAACGCACAATTCGAACATGCCAACATAAGACTAAACAGAAGGCTCGATCGCTTCTTGCGGCTGTTGTTTGTGACACCTCACATGCATAAGGTCCATCATTCACGCGATCAAAGGGAGACTGATTCTAACTACTCCAACATCTTTTCTCTTTGGGACAGAATCTTCGGAACATACACCCGAGACGTAGACTTCCAAAAACTCCACTACGGTCTGGAGGGATTCGATGTGAAGGAGAGGCAGACGTTGCGTGGGCTCTTACGAATGCCTTTTGTGAATTACAACCGTGCCTGATATTTCATCAAGCACGGTGTCTTCGCCTCATTGGAGGTTGGTAAAATTTCGCAATCCAGTAACGGCCAGGACCAACCTACGGCAAAGCAGCGGTAATGCTCTTCAGCGCCTGCGCCGCAATTGTAAGCGTCGGATTAACAGCCAGTGCGCCGGGAATGGCTGAGCCGTCAACGACAAACAGGCCGGGGTATACGTCGGTCGATCCGCGCGGCTTATTGCCATCAAAAACTCGACCGAGTTCGTCCACGACGCCGTCAAAGCTGGTCGGCGCGATCGGACAGCCACCGAGCGGATGGGTGATGGTCAGTTTCTTATTCCCTAAACCCTTCCAGAATGGGAATGGGACGTAACTTCCGCCCATCGACTCGGAAAGCGACTTCAGCAGCGTCTCAATCTTTCCGAAGATAGGCGTCTCGCCGATCTTCTTATCCCAGTCGAGCTTCAGCTTGTCGTTATTCAGGGTAAACTTGCCGCTAGCATCGTCCTGGCCCATTGCATTGAAGAAGAAGATGTTGGCCACCATCTCAGCTTCGCCCTGAAAGCTCTCGGGATCGTAGGTATCAGGCAGCTTGGGGAAAAAGTCCCGTAGATCAGGCATTGCCATTGACGTAAAAGCAAACTTCATTTTCGCCTTCAAAGCCTCGCGCTTCGCGAAGTTGTCGAGTATGCCGAGGGTGGTACTGGCAAGCGCCGCGAACATTTCGGGAATTGCCGCATCTTCCACGTGTATATGGAGGCCATCGAACTTGGCGTGGATCCCGGATGTGTTGATTGGGCCACGCGTGCTGTGGACCGGCTTCGCCGTGCCAACGCAGAACGCTCCGAAGTCGCCATTGCTTGAAAAGTGCGTGCCAAGCTTGTCGGTAAGTTTTAGACCCCCCTTGTCGCGGGAACGCAGCAAGATTTCGGTGGTTCCTAAGGTTCCTCCCGCGAGAAAGACCATTGGTGCTGAGACAGTTTTCTTGTTGTCATCCCGATGATCTCGATAGTTTACTTCATAGCCGCCCGGTATCTGTTTGATGTCTCTAACCTCAGACATAGGAGAAAGCGTTACTCCTTTGGTCGGGTCGAAGAGTAGCTTCGTATACAGCGTCTTGCTAAAAGTGTGGCGCGCGGATGGTAGACAACCCAGGATGCAACGGCCCTCGCGCTGGCAGAACGTTCCGACCTTCGCCGCATCCCCGCCATCGGGCCGGTGCGGATCATACTCGATGAGTGAAAGATCAAGCGGAGCCCAGGGAAGCTGAATGCCAAGTTTCTGTCCGGAGAGTTGGGCAGCATCACGCAACACGCGCGCCCTGTCGAGATAGAGATAATCGTCGGTGGTCAAATTCGTCACATCTCGACCGGGCAGTGGAATTTTTGTGACGATGTGATTGAGTTTGCCGCGAAAGTCCTCCATCCACTTGTATGCAGCCTGAAATTCGGCATCACCGAGATTGAGGCCGATGCCTTGCAAGACCTCAGCCAGCGCCCGAATAGTCACGTTGGAGTAAATCAGCGACCCTCCACCGACACCGCTCGCAGTGAGAATATCGGCCTGCTTGAAAATTGAATACTGATAGAGACCGTCTTTATTACTTCCGCTGCGAAGTGCGGCAAAAAAATCGAGCATGCCGTCTTTGTGATCCGGACGTGGCCAGTATTGAACCGGCTGAGGTGGCTGCTGCGTTTTCGCCCACGCAGGGATGGACGGCCGAGGGCTCGGCGGTGCTTTACCCAGTTTCGCTGGCGTAACCCACCAGGTACCGCGCTCGAGCATCAATACTCTCTTACCCTTGGCGGCCAGTTTCGTGGCGGCGATAGTACCGCCGAAGCCAGTTCCAATCACAATTGCATCAAAATTCATCGCCATGGGAGGTTCTCCTTACGAGGAATGAAAAACAGATAGAGTTTGTGCGAGAGACCTCTGCGAGATCTCCGATTAGAAGTCGTTAACGAATCGAGACACTCGTTAGCGAGAAGTAGTTGTGAGCCTGCGAGGAAGCTGACTTCGAAACGCGCTTAGCCTATAGCGTATACTGACTCTCGTCAACGGTTTTTAATGAGTCAATTGCCTGCCTATTGCCTCACGTAAAAAAGTACTCGAACTGAGATTCGTTGCCTCAAATAAAAAAGTATTCGAAATGGTTTGCGAAATGTGAGGGTGTTTTGCCCGCACGGTTAAGCTTCGTGATAGTGTTTTGTTCGCCGGCGCGGAGGATAGGGCAACGCTGGAGAGCGACCCGAGCGCCGACGTCGGCGCATATACGGATGGGCAGGGCACTTTGCTCTGCCCTTTATGCTGCCCATCCGGTATGCGATAAAGCGATAAACTCATCGTTCGCATTAGCACGGATTGTTCCATTGAGCGGCCGTCACCGCCACCATCCGCGCGCACTCACGCCAGTTTGTTTTACTGGTAGTTTTGGCCAAGCGTTGTTGCACACGCTCGAGCTTTCGTTTCAAAGCCACCGGATTAAGCGTTGCGTATTTGGCCCGCAAGCGCTCTTTCTTTGCTTTGCTGACCAGCTTGGATTGCATGATACGCTGATAGGGGGTCAGCGCTTGGTCATATTTCTTCTTGACGCGGCTGCCCACGCGCTCCTTTGATTTAAGCTTCATCGTGGGCAGAAAGAAATTAGTGTAGAGCCGCAGATAGCTATACAACTCGTTGAGCAACTGACATTGTTCATCCGAATCGTAGCGCGCATAACCCACTGCACGGCGCACAATCGAATAGTTCTTCTGCTCTACAAAACAGCTATCATTCTTGCGATAGGGACGGGAACGAGTGAAGCTGATTTGTTCCTGCTGACAGTAACGAAGCAACTCCTCGTTAATGAACTCTGAGCCGTTGTCACTATCCAGTCCGAGCAGCGGAAAAGGCAGGTTTTTGCGCACTTTTTGCAAAGCTTCGAAGACTCGAGCTTGCGCTTTGTTACGCACTGCCATGGTCTCCGTCCAGGTGGTGGCGATATCCGTCAGATCAAGGGTCTGACAATAATCTCCCGCCGCCACACCGCCATCATGACCCACTAGATCGATCTCTCCAAAACCTGGTTGTTGTTCGTCCCATTCCGCAAACGTGCGGATCGGGATCTGATGTTTCAGCAGCGTCCCTGGTTTGGTACGTGCTTGCCCACGCAACTCGTATTTGCGCCGCTCCGGGCGCAGTAGTCGATCGATAGTGGCTGCACTAATCCGCAACAGCTTCTGCTTTGTCAGGCGATCGCAACGCAGTTCGTTGTGGCGCTCCAACACTACCACTATCTCTGCTAAAGCCGGTTGCAAACGTTTGCCGCAAATGTAATCCATCACTTTCCAGATCTTGATCAGTGCTGCTTTCACCGGTTCATCGTAGAACGGCGCCCGGCACCGCCTGGAGCGCAACCGTACATCCACTACCAACGATTGCTTCCCTGGCTTCAGGCGTTGACCGTGTTGGCGCAGCACTCGTCTGGCATAAGCACGACTGTATTCCGTCAGCTCGACCAACTCGCTCAAGATCAGGCTCTTCTCTTTCTTGCGGCTGCGCTGATATCGAGCTGCCGTCTTGGCCACTACCGCCTGCCGCTGTTGCATCGTCAGCCTCATCCTTACCTCCTCGTGGTCCTTGCCACGGGCGGTAAGTCTCTTTTATTTCGAGTACTTTTTTATTTGAGGCAACGATACCCATTTCGAGTACTTTTTTGATGAGGCAATTCGGCCTGTTGACTTTAATTGCAAACAGGAATATTGTCCGGCGCGTTCTCATATGGCTGAATTCTCACGAGTTGCTCCTCGCAGACTCGCTAAATCCAGCCCTCAACAGCAACATTCGAATCTGCTGCTCAGCCCAGAGCGAGCGACAGAAACGTTTTAGTCACCTGACACATAGTCATGGGCGGATCTGTACAGCCGCCGTCGGATCCGAATCGGGCCTTTCTAAAACCTTAAAGTCGGGAGGACCAGTCATGAACGATGACCTGAATCCCATCGTCACTTTTCGTGAAATCAACAAGGCTTTCAATAACAACGAAGCCGTAATGACGCAGGCGCATAACGAAGCCGAGTCAAGCAGCAAGGACTCGGTGGAGGCCGCTACAAGGATTGCCGCTTTAGGTAACGCTTTGAAGGTGCTCGAAGCCGCGGACGCCGAAGCAAACTCGAAAGTGCTCGTCTCCCCCGATCACGGAGTTGCCTCGTTGCTCCAGACGTTTCTGGCAACGAAAGCCAAAGAGGAAGGCAAAATCGAGCCATTGAATGCCGATGCTAACGAAGCAAAGTTCGACGATAAGGACATACTTGGTTGGATCGGCAGCTTCTTCACCTGGTGGAAAAAACTCAAGAAAGCGAAGTGGCAAACCGCGCCGGCAACGCCGGAATCGATTCCGGGAAATCCTAGCGACTTCCGCATGGCTCTACTCGGCGACTGGGGCACCGGTCGTTACGGCGCACCCGTCAGCGCAAAGAGCATCGAGAACGATGCGAAAGGCTACGACGTTCTGATTCATCTTGGCGACGTCTACTATTCAGGTGATGACGGAGAGGTGAAAAAACAGTTTCTCGCTTTCTGGCCCAAGAGTCCGAAGAAACCAAAGGCAGTTAACCGCGCGTGCAACTCGAACCACGAGATGTACACCGGAGGGAAAGCTTACTTCAAGCACACACTGTCGAAGTTTGATCAGAAAGCCAGCTACTTCGCACTGCAAAATGATCATTGGATCCTCTGCGGGATTGACACTGCCTACGAGGACAAAGATCTCGCGAAGGATCAGGCTTTGTGGCTGCACAACATCGCGGCAAACCGGGGCTCACGGAAATTGATCCTCTTCTCTCACCATCAACCTTTTTCCTGGCTGGAAGAACAGCACCCTAAACTTGTTGGCAAGATCGGGCATCTTTTGCAAGGCGGCCATATCTTCGGCTGGTACTGGGGCCACGAGCATCGCTGCGTTCTCTACGAGCAGCATCCCCAGTGGAAATTAAACGGTCGATGCGTGGGCCACGGAGGATACCCTTACTTCCGAAAAAACTGGCTGGAATTGGGCGGATCAAAGGACCCGGCCAACAGCAATTGGTTTATGCTTCCGGGCAAAGGTTTTGCCCCCGGCGGCCGCGTAGTCGACGGACCGAATCCGCTAATTGGCGGGCACGACGATCCCAACAAATATGGCCCACAAGGTTACATGTCGGTCGAATTCAGTGGTCCACATATCAACGAGGTGGTCCATGCCCCTGATGGGAGCAAACTTTTCGAAAGACAGTTGGTGTGAGCGATGCCTAAAGATAAAGATAATGACAACGAAGAGTATTTGAAACGTGCGGCTCGTGCGTTCCAGAACCAGCCAGTGGGAAAGATCTTCGAGAAGATCAAGGCTATTGTGGGGCCATCTAACATGCCCCCCACTCAACAAGGAAAACTCGCGGAACAAGCACTCAAGGCAATGCAAAACGGCGAGATACCCTCACCCAAGCAACTCGCCGCACTCGAACTAATGATCCGTCTGATGCGGCCCGTGCCACTGTCGCGAAAGGGCGCGCTTGATAACCTCGATGCGGAAGTTGCCCCATCGTTTCCGGACTGGCCCACGTTTCAGAATTCAATCAAGCCACACTTGTATTCAATCGGACGCATCGACCTCGCGCCTAAAGAAGGTGTGGGTACGGGTTTCCTCGTCTCGGATGGCGTTTTGGTTACCAACAGACATGTTCTGGATGTCTTGTCCAAAGGAACTCGCGTACTCGAGAAGGGACAGGCAGTTGTGCGGTTCAAGTTTGAGTCTGGCAGTCCGGAGTCAGAGAAGCCAACGAACATAACCGGCGTGATCGCCGTGCATAGTGATCTGGACATCGCGCTGCTCAAAGTCGACAAGCAGAAGTTCACGCAAACGAGGCAGCCTTTGAGTTTGGATACGGCACCTGTAAAGACGGGACTACCCGTAGTTGCGATCGGCTATCCATTCGACGACTCGAAGCGTAACCCGCTCTTCATCGGCGCTCTTTTCGGTGGAAGATTTGGCGTGAAACGAGCGGCACCAGGGGAAGTCTCAAGCAGCGGTCCGAAGTCGATCTATCACGACTGTTCGACGCTTGGCGGTAATTCGGGCTCACCAATTTTGTCGATGAAAACGGCTCAGGTCGTCGGACTGCACCGCAATGGGTATTTCCTTTACCGCAACGAAGCAGTCGACGGAGCGTCACTCAAACAATTCATTCAACCGCACCTTTAGAACAAACAATTATGACCGCACGTGCTTTTGTTATCGCGATAGAGAAGTACGGCAAAGGAAAATCTCTGCCAAACTTGCCCGGCACCAACAAGGACGCTGAAGTATTCATCGAATGGCTCGTCAACAAAAAGGGCGTAAAGCGTTCAAACATTCTTTGTTGCGCGGATAAGGCAGTGAAGGCGAGAACGACCGGCACGACGAGCAACGAAATCATCGCCGAGTTAGCGAAAGCCGTTAAGAAGTGGGCAGACAAGACCGAAGAGTTTTACTTTTACTTCAGCGGTCACGGCTTTTCTTACTCGACGTCAACATTTGAAAAATCAATTGACATTCTTGTCGCCTCGGATTTCGCAGGTCTCGAGACAAGCGGTCGCGCCTGCCTGAAGTTGGATGAAATCAAAGCCAAGCTCTGGAAGTCGCTTGGGCCGGAACATCACTACTATTTCATCGACGCTTGTCGAAATCAGATTCCGCAGGACGCGATTGATCCAGCGAGCACCGGCCTGGGGTTTCCCACTTCGCAACTAGGCACACCGACCGTTTACAAGTTGTTCTCCACTGCTCAAGGCGCTGTTTCCAAAACGAAGAGCGGGTTTACACCCTTACTGGTAAAAGGGTTGAGCGGTGGCGGTCGCGCGAAGGGACTCCGAACGAACCGCATGTACGTCATCTTCGATCTGCTGGGCGCATATTTGAAGAAGCAACTCCAGGCAGGTGGTCAGGATGTGGACTTCAGCCGCGAGGGGAATGGCGAAGGTCTGCTGTTGGAGCTAAAACCGATTCCGAAGACGAAATGCGAGGTCAAGGTCGCGAAAGCGAAGCCAGGCGATCAATTTGTTCTGACGATTAGTGATATCAAGGGGCTTAGCAAGCGGCACAAATTTACAGGTCCGTCTTTTCAGTTTGACCTTTTCCCGGATGACTATTCGTTCCAACTGAAACATTCGTCTGCGAAAGTCTTGCGCAAACCACCGCCCGAGGATCCAGTGGATTTATACGATCCTTGCGTGCTGAATTTTGAGTTGAAAGTTTCACCGGGTGG
Organism: uncultured Acidobacteriota bacterium; assembly: GCA_963789185.1. Classification (GTDB taxonomy): domain Bacteria; phylum Acidobacteriota; class Blastocatellia; order Pyrinomonadales; family Pyrinomonadaceae; genus PSRF01. Next base: position 355,197 of record CAWBJU010000028.1, on the reverse strand, counting down.
TGGTGGTTTGAAGGGAACAGCGGCGAGCGACGACGGATTTGAAGCTGTAGCCAGCGCAATGCCAGCCGATGTAGGCCCCGTCGCCCTCACTACCGCGCCAGCACCTTCAGACACGCCGCCTCCTGCGATGACCGGCACGCTTCACGTTAAATGCCCAAGCACAGAACACACTGAAATCGAAGTGCTGAGCCTGAGAACAGGCGAACTGCTGAAGTCTAATCAAGATCTTAAGCAGGAAGTTCCGCCAGGGGAATATCTAGTCAAGCTGCGCGAGCGGGGTATCACTGTCAGCAAACATGAGATCACCGTTCGGGCTGGAAAAACGAATACAATCAAACTACTCGTTCAACCAAAAGACAAAACTCGCGGCTCTATTCTTAAAGCAGTCAAGGCTATAAATGTTGAAGGTGCGTCTGTATTCTCGGAGAGTCATCTGGGCCCACTTGCAAATCAGGATCTTGGGCTCTGGCTGACGCTGATTGGCGCATCTCGTATCCTCGGTCAACCCGGTCAGTTTCGTAAGCTCGAGAGACTTCCGCTTCAAAGCTTTAATGACATTAAGGAGAATGAGGCGGTCGTCTACGTGCTCGCAGGTTTTGAAAAGTCCAGCGCCCGGTTCAGTGTTGGTCTGAGTTCAGGACCGGTAGTTGACTGGAAGGTTCCAAAAAGGGTCAAGGGACTTCAGAATATCTATGAACTCCGGTTACCTGCTACCGTTGGCTCTCACCTTTTGTCGTTCAAGACTCCGAAACGGTCACCCATAACCTATGCGATTCATTGCCTGCCGAATCGTGCAACGCTGGCGACGCTTGCTGAAGACAAAGAAGGTCAGCTTACCTTTCATCAATCCATACTGCCGATTCGACATCTGACCAAGTACATGAATCCGACTGTTCGCGGGTATCTCCAGGGGAACATGCTCGGCCTGGTTCGTACGATGACACTCGCGCAAAGTCAGTTCGCCCGCAAGCGTTCTGTTCAGGAGCAAATCAAGAAAACTGACCCCGATGTTTGGCTTGACCTGGTACACCACAAATGGCTGGACCCAGTGATGGCCCTGATTGCTGCTTATGATGTTATCCGTCATGGAAAAATCGGCCAGGCAAAAAAGCTTCTGAAAATGGTAAACAGCAATCTGCGAAAGTATTTCGAAGGCATGGGCGACATCGAAGCGATCGCAAAGCTTCTCGGAAGCACGTGGAAACTCCCCACCTCCCCGCCGCTGTTCTTAGACGGCGTGCTTGCCTTCGACGAGATACAGGAGAAGAAGATGCTGCCGCTCTCACCTGACAGACTCAACTACTCGAGCCCCTGGACTGTTTGGCAACGAGCTGTCAACGATTTCGAAATATCTGCGCCTGTGAAAGCGAAACGAAGTAGAACCGCAAAAAAACCCGGCAAGCGAGTTCAAAAAACTAAAAGAGCAAAGTAATGGCATCAAACTGACGGATCACCTCGCTCGCGGTTATCCTCACAATAGCCCTATTAAACCGTATAATCTTCGCTCGTTATCGTTGACGAAAATCGTCGGGAAGAATTAACGATGAGCGAACTACTTACATCGACCGAGGTTAATTCAAAATGCGTGTCGCGACTTCTGACTGTTGCCGTTCTTATTGTTCTCTCACTTGCCGCCACGGTCCATTCTCAAGCCGCTCGATCCGAGTTGATCGGAGAGGTGAGGGACCAAAATGGCGCACTCGTTGCGAACCTAAAGGTTAGCGCGACAGATATCGCGACGCGCCAGACGACTTCGATGGCCTCTTCAGATGGTACGTTCATCCTGACGAACCTTAGGCCGGGTGTTTATAACGTTGCCGTAGAGGCCGCTGGGTTCAAACAGTCGCTTCGTGAAGGCGTGCGCCTCGCAACTGGCAAGCGCGTGCGTCTGGACGTCGTGCTTGATCCTGGTGCCGTTACCGAGCTAGTTACAGTCGTTCGGGACGCGTCGCTGTTGAGAACTGAGACCGGTGGTCTGGGGGCAAGTTATTACGAATCGAAAGATCGTCGATATTCCGCTCAACGGTCGAAATTTTCTTTCGTTGGTTACGTTATCGGCCGGCGTGGCCCAACCGCACCGACCACAGCTGGTCCATCGTTCCCACGAATCAACGGCGGGCGTCCGAGAGTGAACGAATATCTTTTCGACGGGATCTCCGTGTTGCAACCTGAGCCTGGCCAGGTCGCTTTCTTTCCGATCGTCGAAGCCATTCAGGAGTTCAAGGTCGAAGTTAACAGTCCGCCTGCTGAGTTCGGACGCTTTAACGGCGGCGTTGTTAACCTGACAACGAAGTCCGGCACAAACGACTTTCATGGCTCCGCGTTCGAATTCCTGCGCAACGAAGCGCTGAATGCCCGCAATCTCTTTGCACCTGCCAGCGCGGCGAGTCCAAAGAAGCCGGTGTTTCGAAGAACACATTCGATCCGATCGCCGCGGAGTTGTTAAAGCGCTACCCAAGTCCAACAAGCAGCGACGCAGCAAATAACTTCATCCGAATCGGGACCGAGAACACCGACCAGGATCAATTCGACGTTCGTTTGGACCACCGCTTCTCCGAGAAGAACCAGATCTACGGACGCTTCTCATTCGCCAAAGACATCACAGCTCCGGTAACGCCCTTGCCTGAGGGTAGTGGAAACATTACGAGTGGAGTCGCTGGACTAACCGATACGCGCGCGCATTCTCTTGCCGGAAACTATGTTCATGTATTCAATTCCCGCGCACTGAACGAGTTCAGAATTGGATATACGAGGCGATCGATAGATCGAAAAGCAACTTCACTCGAAGCGCCGCCTTCGCAGAGTTTGCAATTACCGGGCATACCAACAAACGGCGCCTTTGAAAACACGCTCCCGACTTTCTCAATAGCTGGATTACAACAGCTTGGTCCATCAAGACGGTTGCGCGCGCGGGCTATGGGCTAGTCTGGATCGAGCAAGCCGGCATCACGACGCCTTTCACCGTGCCTCAGTTTCCGTTTATCCAGGCGGTGTCCCAACGCACGCTCGATAACATCAATCCGGCATTCGTTCTCTCAAATGGACCAAGCGTGGCGCCCATTCCCATCGGTCCTGACGCCGGACTTGGACAGGGAGTTTTTACTGTTGACCGGGATCTCGGCAGTGGATATGCGCAACAGTGGAACATCGCTGTGCAGCGCGAACTGACGAAGAATATGGTGTTGGAAGTCGCGTATGCCGGCTCCAAAATCACTCACGTGGGCATTCCTGACACTAATATTAACCAACTGACCGCCGCTCAACTCGCGCTTGGACCGGCATTACTTACGCGCGTCACCAATCCCTTCTTTGGCGAGATACCAAGATCGTCAAGCCTCGGCGATCCGAGGATTCCAGTCGCGCAGCTACTCAAACCGTTTCCCCGATTTACCAACGTTACGTTCTATCGAAACAACGTCGGTAACACGAACTACCACGCTCTACAAGCAAAACTGGAGCAGCGCTTTGCTCACGGATTCTCTTTTGGCGTCGTATACGAGATCGAAATTGATCGATGAAGCGTCATCGGTGTTCGACGCGTCGATCCTGACTGGTCCAATCGCCAACTTTCCTGTCGCTGACAGCTTCAATCGCAAACTCGAGCGCGATCTCTCAACCGGTGATATCCCGAACGTTTTTGTCGCGAGCTTCACCTTTGACCTGCCGTTCGGCAAAGGCAGGAGATTTAACCCCGGAGGTATCGCGGGAAAGATCCTTGAGGGCTTTGAGGTGGCGGGTCTGATCCAGCTTCAGTCAGGGATACCAATTGCCGTCACTCAAGTGACCAACTTCAATGCCTTTGCCGCGACATCGCGCTGATCAAACGCACTTACTTCGGTGAAAATCGCAACATCGAATTTCGTGCCGAAGCATTCAACGTGACTAATACTCCGCCGCTTGGAGCGCCCAACGCCGTGGCGGGAACGGCGGGCTTCGGTTCCATCACCTCGGCAGGCGACCCGCGAGTTCTACAGTTGGGGTGAAAGTAAATTTCTAGGATTGCAACACGAATGACACCGAGTTTGAATATTCAAAATGGTATATAAGGGCGACAAATCTCAATTCGCCACGTTTTTTGCGCAAGGGGGCGGCAATGTACAAGGCGTTTATTCTTCTCTTCTTTCTGGTCCTGTTTAGCTGTTCTTCAGCCCAGACGATTGGCCAGGTAACACCCAACAAAGCTGAGCAGTTGTTACATGAAGGAATCCAACTCACAGGTTCCGGACAATTCGCGCAGGCAGTACGCGCTTTCGAAGAAGCGATCAAATTAAATCCCGATTACGCTGATGCGTACGCAGCGCTGGGTCGAGCTTACTTCAAGATGCGTGAGTGGCGCCGGGCAGCTGACAACCTTCATCGCGCGAAGGCGTTGAACGCCAGACCCCGGCAGGTAGTGACAGAAGTTATTAAACCCGCGGAACTCGAGCCAGGGGGACCAACAACAGAACGCTTGCTTGCAACTCCAAATGAAATGACGACGGCTGAAGTTGTGCCTTTGAAAACCCAGGCCGTCAGCGTCCCTGAAGAAAAGCAGGAACCAGTTGGCACTAATGTTTCATTGAGCGCGTCACCAACCTCATCACCGGTCGCGAATGAAAGCGTCAGTCCAGTTCCACCTGATCCACCGAGCGAGGACGAGTCGCTGACAAAGGTTTATCGCGTTGGTCCAGGCGATGTTCTGGATGTTCGTATCAACGAAGTCCAGCCGCAACAATCTACACTCTTTACGGTTACTCCCGCGGGCCTCCTGGAACACCCGCTCCTTGCTGAGCCGCTAAACGTCTCGACACTTACTACTGAACAAATCCAGACAAAGATTCAAGACGATCTGAAGAAGCGTGCAGTGATCGAACAACCGACCGTAACCGTGGGAGTGCGCGATTACGCGAGTCATTCGATTCTGGTAAGCGGGCTGGTAAAGGACTCCGGTACCAAGTTCTTAAGACGTGAAGCCATTCCGCTTTATGTTGTCGTTGCGGACGCTCAGCCTCTGCCCGAGGCAGCGAGGGTCACGGTGATGCGCAATGAACTAAACCAGATATTCGAATTCGAGCTAGCAAACGTCTCACAGATGAATCTGCTCGTGCGTCCCGGAGACGTGGTCAATCTCAGGCCGAATGAAACGCAGTTCATCTACATTGGCGGCGAAGTCAAAGATCCGGGTGAGAAAACCTTTCGTCGTGGGTTAACGCTCACACAGGCGATCATCTCTGCCGGAGGCGTGACGAAAAAGTCGAAAGTAGCGGAGATTGGACGCGACGATGGCCGAGGGTTCCTGATCAAGATGAGCCACAAGTTGAATGACATTCAATCTGGAAAGACTATGGATCCCCTCGTAAGTGCGGGCGATCGAATAACGATTTTGCGCTGACGATCAAGAGTCACTCGCGCGGGTCAATCTTTTTCGCCTTCTCATACACTTGTAGCGCCTTTGACTGCCGGATGTCGTGTTCTTGCTCTTCGTCATCTGGACCCGAAGTCGTAGCGTGCGCTTTTCCGTTGGAGTCTTCGGTCTTCTCGCCAGACCCATTCGTCCGAATTTGGGGAGATGCTTCCAACGTTTGTCCAAGCTCGATGTTGCCGTTTAGGACAGGTGGAATCGTCGGGTTTTTATTTCCCCCCCTCTTTGTTATCCAGTCAAAAATAACTGAGAACTGAGAACCAGTGCGTTGCTGCATGGCGGTCATGCCAACAGTAACTAACTCACCGCTCGAATCCCCTCCGAACCTGCCAATAAGAGACTTCAGCAGCCCGTCAGAAAAGCGATCGCTAAATCCCGCGAGGAAGGCGACCAACCACATCAATTCTTTACTTCCCAAATCAGTAACAACAGGTTGGGCATTTGAACCAGACGCAAACGTTAAAACCCCAACCTTAATTACCAAAAAAGTGATTGACCCCATAACAACGCCAGTCAGAGGACGAGAAAAGAACCATCGCAAAGGGTCTTCCAAATTTCTGTCCCCCGACATAGAAAACCTGTACAAGATCGCAGCGAAGCTTCCAACCACGCTCCACAGTAATACTGATACTGGTATTCCCAGGATTGTTATTACTGAGTTGGCTGAGACGCCCAATCTCGGGGCGTAATAGAGATAAATTCCAATAGCTGCCAGGAACACGAACGATATGACAACGCCCGCAAACCTAACTCGCGTGCGGTAATTCATTCCGTCTCGGTAGCTTTTTAACGCTGCTTTGATCTGTTGCAGACTTGCCCCCACCATCCTTAACTCCCGTTCCGTGACGGCTTCGTAAGTTAGAACAGTCTGTTCCATTAAGAGGCACCAGATCCTTTGCTGAAGATCAGGATCCGCGACGCACAAGGCGGTATCAAACTGAAGTTCGTTAATTGTGGTTATGCAATCGCCTCTTCTTTTCTCGATAGCATCGTTCTCGGTAGGACTTCTCTTTTGGTAGTCCTCCTTCGCGGATTTACTCCGTTGCGCATATTGCTTGATGATCTCAGAAACGATGGTTCCTGAGCTGAGTGCTGAGGTGATGAGTAGGGTCTCTAAACTCATATCGGCTCCATGGGTTTGGTTGAGGTTCAGCCGGACGAGACGTCTTTCTCGAACGTAATCTTGTGTTTGCGGTCGACGGTGAAGGCGTAGGCTTCGCGCATGCCCGCCTTGCCGCTATGCGTGAACACCAAGACGCGCTCGCCATCAGTTCGAATGTGAATAATGCCGAAATTCGTGCGTTCAAACCCAAAGTACGACGGCAACGCCTTCTCATCTTCTTCCTTGCGAAACACAGCGCCATAAAACTCGCGCAGGTCAGCCCGCGTGATCACTTCATCACCCACGTAAAAGTCCGCGATACGCTTTCGTTCGTGCGAGTGATCGCGTTTCGCGAAGAACGCCGCCAGCTCCGTGCACAAAACGATGCCCGTCTCGCCGCGGCTGACTTTACCGAGTGCCGAAACAAGTGTCGCACGCGGATGAATATGCTCTTTACTAACACTCTCGTCGCCTGATGAAATCAGCGACACAACAGGCTTCATCGCCTTCAGCGCTTCAAAATCGAAATCGGCTGAGCCATGATGCGGCGCTTTCACGATTTCCGCCTCGAGCTCGCGCAAGCTGAGATTTTTGCGCATCAACTGCATCGATTCCTGATTCAGATCTCCGGTGAGATTGAAACGCACGTTGCCGTACGTCAAACGGAAAGCAACGGAGTGACCGTTAATCGTATGCGATACGGAAATATCTCTCTCCGAGTCCTCGTCGTTTTGCAAGTGAATCAGTGCCGACTTCCGAGGCTGATGGAAAAACGGAAGCGCCTCTTTTTTTCGCCCATCCTCTGGATCCTTCACCTCGACCGTGAATGGTCCCTGTACCTCGATCTTCACGGGAGCCATAAACTCAAACAGATCTTCCTTCATGCCATGAGCCACGCGTCTGCACGTGATCTTCTCGCGGTTCTTCTCCCAGTGGGTGAGCGTCTTTCCCCAACGCGTGAATGGACCGTTCTGCTTTTCAGGCGGCGCCTCACGTGGGTCCTCGTAGAGGTCGACAATCGCCAGGCCGCGGCCGCGGTTGAACGGAACCGCGCGACCCAGACCTTCTTCAGGTGCCACCTTTGACGGCGCCTTAACGAGTCCGTTGTGGTAAACCCGCTTGGGGTGAATGAAAAGACGCTTTCGATCCACGATTCCCTTCTCTGTCTCCGAGTTTTTAATCTCGGTGAGACCTTCGAAGTGATCGGCATCGCCATGCGTGATGAGGATTAAATCCACCTCGAGCGGGTTTGCCGCAGTGGCCTGCCGGTGAAGGAAGCGGGCCGCGACGTGACGCGCGAAAAGCTGGTTGTCGCCGCCATCGACCAGGATGATGCGCGTATTGTCGTTCTCGTCGGGAGGAGTCTCGATCACCATGCCATCGCCTTGCTGCACGTCGACCATCGACAACCTGAGGACACCCTTCTTTCGATCGCGAAACGGCTTGCCTCTCACGGTTCCCTCGAGCTTGCCGTCGAAGAGCTCCAGCGCGCGGATGCGGCTGGGTTTCTTACTGGTTCCTTCTTCCAGTACTTCGACCTTATCTCCAAACGCGAGAATCGCCTGCTCGTCCTGACCGTCGCGACCTTTGAACGTGAACCGGACGAAATCCTTATCGATGTAGCGGATGTCGGGCATAATCAATCTCCTCAGTTTTTGGTATCGACGGTGTCACGTTTTTCCGTGATCGCGCGTGGCATCGGCGTCCGTTCCGTCCACAACGAAAATGGTCAGTCTCTCGTCGCCGGGATTTGCGAAGCGGATGCGGAACCATCTCTTGCCTGCATCAAAATACGCCACGTTGGTGCCGGTTGAAAGCATGAGTGTAATGACAACGCACAGTCCCTTTCGGATCGGCAAGCTGAGGCGTTTCATGGCAGCTATAAACCCCTATTCGCAATGTCGGAGATCAGTTTCAGAGCGGCTTCAACTGGTAATGATCATTTCCGGTAAAACATTTCAATAAGACTTCAGTCGGTCGGGCGGACGGGTGATCCGGGGATAACTCGATAGAGTGACCTGCTGCTCGCACGATTTGGGGTTTCGGGAAATAGGGAGGAAGAGCAAGATGTTTTCCCACAGGAGGCGACAGATGAAGTTTTTTGTTGCGGGAGGAACGGGAGCGATCGGCCGTCCACTGATTGCTGAATTGCTTGCCAGAGGACACACGATAGTCGCTCTGACCCGTTCTCCCGACCAGGCTCCGGCGTTAGTGGAACGAGGAATCGAACCTGCAATCGCCACGCGAACTTAACTTCCAGCCGCGACCATTGGAATGGATCGTTGACACCGCGGCGGCTCACGCCAGTTGATTAGTTGATTGGATTTTGAAGGAGGATCTCATGAAACGTAGTGCTTTCTTACTACTTGCAGTTGCAACAGTAGCCGGCTTTGTAGCCTTGACCGCGAGCGCATCTCGACACACGACTGACGAAACCACCCCGGTCTTCGTAACCGAGATTCCCAAAGGCTACCGCGACTGGAGGCTCGTCTCGGTGGCTCACGAAGAAGGTAACCTGAACGACATCCGCGCCATTCTGGGAAACGATGTAGCAATCAAGGCCTATCGCGAAAACAAACTTCCCTTCCCGGAAGGCACGATCATTGGTCGCATAGCGTGGAAACACGTCCCGTCGGAGGAGAACAATAAAGCCTTTGGCCGTGAGCAGTCTTTTGTTCCAGGTGAAGCTCCGCCCTGGTACCTGCAATTCATGGTCAAGGACTCAAAGAAGTACGCAGCAACCGGCGGCTGGGGCTACGCACAATTTGATAAGGAAGGTAAACCTGGTCCGGAAGCGGACATGAAGAAGTGCCATCCCTGTCACGAGAAAATCCCACAACGGGACTTCGTCTTCACGCGTTACAACGAATAACGGCGTCGAGAAAAACAGCCCAACAAGTTTCACGAGGAGAACACAAATGACTGCACTGGATAAACCACAACCTGACATGAAACTCGAGGTCGTGCTGCTGGGCACTTCCAACGTCGACCGTATGAAAGCCTTCTTTGAAAAGCTTGGTTGGCGGCTCGACATCGACGTTGCGGTCGGAGACTTCCGCGGCGCGCAGCTGACGCCATACAACTCGGAAGCTTCGATCATCATCGGCAATAGCATCACCCAGACAAAACACCAACTCGTGCTTGCAGTGAAAGACATCGACGCTGCGCGTAACGATCTCATCGCTCGCGGCGTCGATGTGAGCGAGGTTTTCCACTTCGCGGCTGGTCCATTCAACACGAAGGTGCCAAACCCGCGCGTCGCCGGACGTGACCCGGAGAATCGTCCTTACTTCACGTTTGCCTCGTTCGAGGATCCGGATGGAAACAGCTGGCTCGTGCAGGAGATCAAGATGCGGGCTCCGGGACGCGAATGGAAGTCGACAGCACAATCGGGTGACGTCGCTGACGTTAGTGCCCTTGCAGACCTATTGCGCGAAACGGCGGAGCATCACGACCACTTCGAGAAGACGCACGGTGAACACCAGTGGTCGGACTGGTACGCACCGTATTTGAACGCGCGTCAGAACGGCAGCAATCCGGAGGAAGCAGCGGCCGCCGCCGACCGTCACATGGAAGAACTCCTTGTTCCTGTGCGATGATCTTGTCATCCACAGAATATAGGAGAGCAACGCAATGAAAGAGTTCGACGCGATCATAATCGGCGCCGGCCAGGCTGGTCCTCCGTTGGCCCAGCGACTGACTGGCGCCGGAATGACCGTGGCGTTCGTTGAGCGAAAGCTCTTCGGAGGCACATGCGTCAACACTGGTTGCACACCTACGAAGACGATGATCGCCAGTGCCTACGCCGCCCACCTCGCGCGCCGCGCCGCCGACTACGGCATCGTCCTTGAAGGCTCAGTTCGCGTAGACATGAAGAAGGTCAAGGCGCGCGCCGACGCTGTGGTCGCGGCGTCGCGCGACGGCATCGATCAGCGTTTGCACAACATGAAGGGCTGCACTGTGATCGAAGGCGGGGCGCGCTTCGAGGGGCCGCACGTTGTTCGCGCCGGCGACGAGTTGTTAACGGCGTCACGCGTGTTCATCAATGTGGGGGCGCGCGCCTCGGTGCCCGACATGCCCGGCGTTCATGACGTTCCTTTTCTCAATAACCGATCGATGCTCGAACTTGATCGTCTACCTGAGCACTTGATCATCGTCGGCGGCAGCTACGTTGGTCTGGAGTTCGCGCAGATGTATCGCCGGTTCGGCGCGGAAGTGACGGTCATCGAAAAGTCTGCGCGCGTGATCGCGCGTGAAGATGAAGAGATCTCGGAAGCGATCCGCGACATTCTGACGAACGAAGGTATCACCATTCGCACCAACGCGGAGTGCATCAGTCTCGCGCCGCACGAGCGCGGCGTCGAGGTTGGCATCAACTGCAAAGAAGGCCCGCCGTCGTCAGTTGGTTCGCACGTGTTACTGGCGGTTGGGCGCACACCCAACACCGGCGATCTCGGTCTCGACACGGCGGGCGTCGAGACCGATGCGCGCGGATACATCAAGGTTGACGACGCGCTTGCCACGAACGTTCCGGGCATCTGGGCGCTCGGCGACTGCAACGGCCGCGGCGCTTTCACACACACCGCGTATAACGATTTCGAAATCGTCGCTGCCAACTTACTCGACGGCGAAAACCGGCGTGTTAGTAATCGCATTCTCGGGTACGCGCTCTATATCGATCCGCCGCTCGGCCGCGCAGGGATGACGGAGCGTGAGGCTCGTGCCACGGGCCGCCCGCTCCTCATCGGCCGCCGTCCAATGACCAGCGTGAGTCGCGCGATTGAGAAAGGCGAAACTCAAGGATTAATGAAGGTCGTCGTTGATGCTGAGACGCGCAAGATTCTTGGGGCTGCAATCCTCGGCGTCGGTGGTGACGAAGCGATTCACGGGTTTCTCGACGTCATGCATGCCGGCGTGACCTACGACGTGTTTGAGTGGTCCGTTCCAATCCATCCGACGGTCTCCGAACTCATTCCCACAATGCTGGGTGAAATGGTTCCATGAATCGTCAGAATACTATTTTCATAACGCTACTCTTGATAGTGGCCGTTTCGATCGTCGCATTTGGTTACGCAACAGGACGCGGACCTCTTGCCGTCGTGAGCGATGGAATTACCCGCGTGACATCCGGAGGTCAAATGCTCCCTTCTCGAAGTATGACCGAGGAAGCCAAGGCTCCGCTCGCGCCCGAAATCTCGAACGGCATTTGGATCAATTCCGAACCGCTTTCGCTCAAGAGTCTGCAAGGACGCGTCGTGTTGATCGATTTCTGGACGTTCGCTTGCTACAACTGCCGCAACACACTTCCTTTTCTCAAAAAGTGGGACGCGCAGTATCGTGACAAAGGACTAACGATAATCGGCGTGCACACGCCGGAGTTAGACTTCGAAAGAGATATTGACCAGTTGCGACGGGAAGTTGCCGGGTTGGGAATCAATTACCCGGTAGTTACCGATCAGGACTACTCGACGTGGAAGGCGTACGGCGTCGAAGCCTGGCCCACTGTGTTCCTGCTGGACAAACAAGGACGCATCCGTTGGTCCCACGTCGGCGAAGGCTATTATGACGAAACCGAAGAAGTGATAAAGAAACTATTAGCTGAATAACCCACATCCGCAAATCTGCGGATAACCTTTTCGGGAGATTCGTAGTAGACTCCTCGCACGTTTCCAATATGAGCTCTCCTGGTCCAATTCGGATTCTCTCGGTGGACGACCATCCAATGCTGCGCGAAGGTATCGCCGCAGTGCTGGCAAGCGAACAGGACATGCTCCTCGTCGCGGAAGCCAGCAACGGCCGAGAGGCGCTTGAACAATTCCGCACTCACCAGCCGGACGTCACCCTGATGGACGTGCAAATGCCGGAAGTTAACGGCATCGACGCGATTGCGAAAATACGCGAAGAATTTCCCGATGCTCGGATTATCGTGTTGACGACTTACACCGGCGATGCTCAGGCTGCTCGCGCTTGCAAAGCGGGGGCGTCAGGGTATCTCTTAAAAAGCATGGTGCGAAAGGAGTTGATCGACACGATCCGCACGGTCCACTCGGGTAAGAAGAGAATCCCACCCGAAATCGCGGTCGAGATGGCCCAGCATCACAGTGACGATGCGTTGACTGAGCGTGAGATCCAGGTGCTGCGCGAAGTAGCGGCGGGTAATGCGAATAAGATGGTGGCCCAACTGCTTCGCGTTTCAGAAGAAACAGTCAAGGCGCACATGAGGAGCATTCTTTCCAAGCTCGGCGCAAACGATCGCACTCATGCCGTAACGATCGCGGTGAAACGCGGCATTATTGAAATCTAGCCTGATAAGCAGTCGTTCCCGGAACTGTTAATTCCACTTCCGTACCCGTTTCTGGTCGACTCCAAAAGCTTAACTGACCGCCAATCTTTTCAGCTCGCTCCCGCATCCCCTGAAGTCCCCAATGACCGGAGCGTCCACCGGCTTCGAGGATCTTAGGTTCTATACCTCGTCCGTCGTCACGAACACGCAGACGAAACTGGCGCGAGTCGTAGGCGATCTCGGCTTCGACGTTTTGACCTTCGGAATGGGTTAACGCATTGATGATGGCCTCGCGTCCAATGCGGTAACACTCCTCCAGGACCAGCGGATGTAAGTCACGCACACGCCCCTCAACCACTGTCTTGAAAGTTGCTTCGCGACCCTGCGACGTTTGCTCGGCGACCGATCGAAATGCCGCGGGTAAATCACTGAGCGACGCAGACTCCCCGCGGAGATTTCGAATACTGTCTCTCCCCTCTGCGAGGACCTGGTCGGCGTGGTCCAATGTTTTCTCCAGCGCATCATGAGCCGGCAGATCCGCAGGTATCTGTTTTGAGACTGCGTGAAATTTCAGAATAAGACCCTGCACGCTTTGCAGAAGAGTGTCATGCAAGTTTCTCGCGATGCGCTCTCTTTCCTCGAGTCGTTCTTCCATGCGACCGCGCATCACGTGCGCCACTTGTCGTAGTCGCAGTTGATAAAGAGCAGCGAGCAGAATCACGAGCAGGATCACTAGCGAAATGCGAAACCACGCTGATTGATAGTAAGCCGGGGCAATCGTGAAATCGACGTAAGCGCCGGTCTCGTTCCACACACCACTGTTGTTACAAGCCATCACGCGAAACCGATAGCTGCCGGGACTCAGATCGTTATAAAAAGCCTGGCGACGATTACCGGCTTCCTGCCAATCGCTATCGCGGCCTTCCAATCTGTAACGAAAACGAATCTTTTCCGGGGCGACGAGGCTCAGGGCCGTGTAGTCGATTTGCAGATCTCTTATCAACGGCGGCAGACGCAAAGTCCCGCTTCCAGTTGTCGCGTCATAAACCTGGCGATCTGCAACGAACTGTTCGACCTGCACCGGCGGCTGGATGTTATTCAATGCAAGGCGATTGGGATCGACGAAGCTGATGCCGTCGCCTGTCGAGAACCATATTTTGCCATCCGTCGACTTGGCAACTTGCGGAAAAAAGTGGTTGCCTGTCGCCAGGATCCTTACTCCGTCTACACTGTCAAAAAGCATTGCCTGAACGTTTCGCTTAGCGTTTCGGTCCTGGTCCACTGCGTTGGCCCACGCATCCAGCTCACTCCGCGCGACACGCACGAGACCACAGGATGTGTAGAGCCAGAAGAAACGCGCGTCGTTTTCCTTGAGCCAATGAACGGCTTCGCATGGCAATCCGTTTTGGCTCGTCAACCTCGCGACACGTCCATTCTTCAACCGGCTGAGCCCATTCTCGGTTGCGACCCAAAGCGGGCCGTCTTGATCGAATTGAAAGTCGCTTACACGGCCCGCGCTCAGTCCCTCCGTCGTTGAATATGACGCCCGGATTTGGCCGTCAGTGTAGTAAGCGATGCCCCCGAGGAAAAAACCGAGCCATATCCCACCTTTTGGATCCGCAGCCATGGTGCTCACATGGTCGTTACGTCCGAGCTTGGACCACGGGATATGTTGGACCATCTTGTCGCCGGAAATCTGCAAAAGACCGGCATGCTCGTTGGCGACCCACACAGTGTTCGCGGTGTCCTGGGCAATAGCCGTCACAACTCCGGGCACGGTGCTGACGGAAATGAATCGATTATTGTCGAGATAACCAAACCCAAACGGTGTGGAAACCCAGATTCGACCGGCGTGATCCTGAAAGAGTGAGTTCGGTATGAAGGAGTCCGAACCCCCCGCGCGTTTGCGAAAGTCGACGTTGAAAATCGCGAATTGTCCATTTTGCGATCGGTTCAAGTTGGCGGGAGTGGCTACCCAAAGGCCTCCATTCCGGTCTGCGAGAACAGATCGTACTCGTGGACTCGGCAGGCCCTGTTTAAAAGAAAAAGTGGCAACTGTGGAATCGCGAAAACGATCGAGGCCACCCATCGTTCCAACCCAGATGTTGCCCTCACGATCCTCGAAAACCGGGCTGACAAATTCGCCCGAAAGGCCGTCCGACGGCGCAAACACATCTGTCCTGCCGTTGTGAGCGTGCAGAATTCCGCGATCCGCTGTTGTAATCCAGAGACTGCCGTCACGATCGCGAATTATTCTTTTGCCATTGAACCGGCCGGCACTGCTTATTGGTCCATAAGGCTCGGTCTTGCCATCGATAAAACGGTGAATTCCTCCATTCCAGCCGATCAGCAGCGCGCCGTCATTGTCTTCATTAAAAGCCTGGATGCCATCAAGCTGACCTGGAAGCGGGAAGAATTTCGGTGGTCCAGGTTTCCATCGCCACAATCCGTCCTTCACACCTGCCCAGACATTGCCCTTGCTGTCCTCATATAAGTTAAAAACGGCGCGACCAAAGGTTCCATCATCTCCGAAACACTGAACCGTGCCATTCCTAATCGAGCAAAGCTTTCCAACCGGCACGGCTCCTGCGCTGATCCATAACGATCCTTCACGATCCTCGAGGAGGGAGAAAATATAACGTTCAGAGAAGTCTGCGTACTGCGTGAATTTGCCATCTTTCCAGGACGCCAGACCTTTCGCTGTGCCGATCCAAAGAGTTCCATCACGTGTTACCAGCAGGCTAAAGATCCAGTTTGAGGGAAGCTCTTGATTTGCGGGCGGGCGCCATTGGACGTGTCGGACACCGTCGAAACGAAATAAGCCCGTTTCCGTGCCCAACCAGAGATAACCGTCAGCAGTTTGCGCGATCGCGGAAACCTGGCTTTTGAAGAAACCATCGCTGACTTTCCAAGACGTGTGAGCATACTGGTTTACGTCCAGCTCCGGATTCAGGGCGAGCGCACAAGGGCAACACGCCAGCAGCAGAAAGGCGCATGCGAGGGCGAGCGGGATGACAAGTCGTCGTCCGCGCGGTTTCTCCATGGTCCGCATATCTTATCTCAGTATGTCCCTGGCACCGGAAGCTCGCGCATCACCCTATCGGGTTATTGGTCCTTACCTCCTTTTCGGCATTGACATAATCGCAAATCGAGCATTAGGCTCGCACATCCCCTTAATGTGAGGTTTGGACCTTTTGCGCCGCGTAGCAGCATTAGTATTCATCCTCCTCACTTCTTACACGTTGGGCCAGGCGCAGTCCACGAACGCCTCGCTTGGGGGTCGGATCACGGACCCTGCAAACGCTCTGATCGTCGATGCCAGAGTCACCGCAATCAGCACCGCTACGAATATCCGGTACGAAAACTTAACTAATGGTTCAGGCGAGTATCACCTGACGAATCTTCCACCGGCCTCTTATCGGCTCGAAATAGAAAAGTCAGGGTTCAGGAAATTGATCAAACCCGACGTGGTCCTACACGTGCAAGATGCACTTCGCATGGATCTTCAACTGTCGCTCGGCGATGTTTCAGAAACTGTGATGGTCGAGAGCGGCGCGCCGCTTGTCAATACCGAGTCAGCCACGGTAAGCACCGTGATTAACCAAACTTTTGTCGAGAATATTCCCTTAAATGGTCGAAGTTTTCAGACGCTGATTAATCTCACTCCGGGTGTGGTCGTCACTCCGTCTACCTTCAACGACCAGGGCCAGTTCAGCGTGAACGGACAACGCGCGGACGCAAACTATTTCACGGTCGACGGCGTCAGCGCGAATTTCGGCGTCACCGGATTCATTGCGATGATGCAAAGTGCCTCCGGCGCTTTACCTGCGCTGAGCGCGTCTGGCGGAACCAACAGTCTGGTCTCGGTTGATGCGATGCAGGAGTTCCGTCTCCAAACGTCGTCCTTTGCACCTGAGTTTGGACGCACGCCCGGTGGCCAGATCTCGATTGCAACGCGATCCGGGACTAACGCTTTTCACGGAACGCTGTTCGAGTATTTCCGGAACGACGTGCTGGATGCCAAAGACTGGTTTGTGAACTTCAATGGTCTCGCGAAACCCGCGGAGCGGTTGAATGATTTTGGCGGCGTAATTGGTGGTCCATTCGTCAGAGACGAGACGTTCTTTTTCTTCTCATATGAAGGGCAACGGTTGCGCCAGCCATCAAGCATGCAAACCGTCGTGCCGAGTAACCAGTCGCGGCAGCAAGCTCCAGCCACGATGCGTCCTTATTTGAATGCATTTCCGGTCGCCAACGGAGCGGCTCTCGCCGCAGGCGTGGCCCAATTCAACGCCAGTTTTTCGAATCCTTCTTCGCTTGATGCTTACAGCGTCCGTCTTGATCATTCGTTCAGTTCCGGGTTCGGTCTATTTGCCAGGTACAACTTCTCGCCATCGGACCTGGTCCAACGAGGACCATTCTTCACATCCGGTCGAGTGCTCAGCGCGACGAACTCATTATCATCGTCAGTCCACACTGGAACGGCCGGCCTTACACATCTCATCAGCCCGGAAATCAGTAACGAAGTACGAGTGAACTACAGCAATCACCGACTCGGCATCGACTTCGTGATGGACGGCTTCGGTGGCGCGACGCCACTTTCTGATTCGTTTCTATTTCCCACGGGTATCACGTCCGATAATGGCACTTTCCTGTTCATCATCTTAGGTACCGGACAATACGTTCAGGGCACGCAAGGAACGACCGAGCAAAGTCAGGTGAATCTTATTGACAACCTTTCGATTACAGAGGGCAGCCATCAATTGAAGTTTGGCGTGGACTATCGCTGGCTCGCTCCGTTTAGCAGTCCGGCCGCTTACCATCAATTCGCAGCATTCTCTGGTGTTACCACGTCGCCAGGCGGAGCACTCTCGGGCACCGCGTTGCTAGCCCAATCGAGCTCATTTCAAACGAACTCACTGTTGTCGCAAAACTTCTCATTGTTCGGCCAGGACACCTGGAAGATCACACCTCGATTAACCATGACGTATGGCCTGAGGTGGGACATCAATCCGGCGCTAAAGGGCAAGAACGGGGATAACGATCCATTCACAGTGATCGGCTTGAACAGTCCGGCGACGATGACGCTCGCCCCTCGCGGCACGCCGCTTTACGAAACTACGTACGGAAACTTTGCTCCCCGAATCGGGCTATCCTATCAATTCGGTGGAATGCGAGATGGGGACGCTGCAATCCGCGCGGGATTCGGGGTCTTTTACGATCTCGGACAAGGATCGCTCGGAGGAGTATCCAGCTTTTTTCCTTACATTGCTGACAAAAACTTCTCCGGCGCGCCGTTTCCGCTTAAGCACTCAGGACGCAGCTCCTCCTCCACTCACAAACAATCTGCCCGCCGCAACGATGCTCCTTGCTGATCCTCATCTGAAACTACCGCGAACTTATCAATGGAATGTCGCGGTGGAGCAGTCGATTGGTAACAACCAAAGCATCTCGACCACTTACGTCGGCTCGATCGGAAGACAGCTGCTTCGCGTAACAAATCTATTCAATGTAAATCCGAACTTTGAATTCATCGCCTTAACCGACAATTCCGCCACCTCAGACTACAACGCTCTCCAGGTCAAGTTTCAGCGTCGTTTGTCCCGTGGGCTGCAGACGTTGGCGTCGTATTCGTGGTCGCATTCGATCGATATCGCTTCGACCGATGCCATCGCCACGAATATCAATACCCCCGGTCAAATCGCTGATCCGCGCGTTGACCGCGGAAACTCAAACTTTGACATCCGGCATGCAGTCACCGCTGGCGTCACATACGAATTGCCCTCGCTGGAATCGCGGAAAACTGTCAAAGCGATAATGAGCGGCTGGTCGATCGACAGTTTCTTTTTCGCCAGATCGGCTCCCCCTGTAAATATCGTAGGCAGCAGTTTCTTCGCTTCAGGGACACAACTCGCGCCGCGACCTAACATCAATCCAGGCGTGCCTCTTGAGATCTTCGGCTCGCAATTCCCCGGCGGAAAGATCCTCAATCGCGCAGCTTTTAGTTCAGCACCTGCCGGAACTCAGGGGAATCTCGGACGCAATGTGCTGCGAGGTTTCGGAGCGTGGCAGGCTGATGTAGGCGTGCAGCGGCAATTTCAACTCACGGAGCGAGTCGGGCTTCGTTTTCGTGTGGAGTTCTTCAATATTTTTAATCACCCGAACTTCGGCAGCCCCACAAATGTTTTGACGAGCCCTTTGTTTGGTCGCTCCACCCAAACGCTGGCGAATAGTCTCGGTTCGGGCGGAGCCAATGGCGGGTTCAATCCTCTTTATCAAATTGGCGGCCCGCGCTCGATCCAATTTGCGCTCAAGCTTCAGTTCTGATCGAGATATCCAAAAAGCTGTATCCCTCAAAAGGGGGATGAGCGCGTAGCAACAATTCGGGTATTCGGTTTTAAAGAAAGGCGATAGCTTACCTCTGTGCAAAGACTCTACTCAATGTTTCCTCAAGGCGGACCCGGGATCGGGCTACTCCTCTTAAGGATGGCAGCAGCCGGAATGTTCGCATTGAACCTTACGCATCGGTTCGACTTCTCTTCCAATGCGCTCTACTGGTTGATGGTTGCTTTTATTGCCCTGATTTCAATCGGTCTGATTCTCGGCTTTCTAACACCGATCCTCGCGATAATTGCCAGCATAGGGGCGGTAGTCAATCTTTTGGTGCCGGGCGCACCGATTGATGAAGTCTACATTCTCAGAACGTTAACATCCGCCGCGCTCGTTTTTCTCGGTCCCGGCGCATACTCGGTCGACGCAAGACTGTTTGGACTTCGCGTCACTGTTGTCCCTCCGCGCAAAGACAAGACTTCCGCAACAACCTGAACTAACTCGATTGAGTGATCTCCCAATCGTACGATCTAGGGTTTCGACAAGAAACCATTAGGAGCAAAATCCGTGTCACACTCGAAAGTTCTGAAAGGAGTTCGAAGAATCATGAGTACTATTACGACAAAAGATGGAACGCAGATCTACTACAAAGACTGGGGCACCGGGCAGCCCGTTGTATTCAGTCACGGTTGGCCTTTGACGGCTGATGCCTTTGAAGACCAGATGTTCTTTCTGGCCTCTAAGGGCTATCGATGCATCGCACACGACCGTCGAGGTCACGGCCGTTCGAGCCAGCCATTACATGGAAACGACATGGACACGTACGCCGACGATCTCGCGACACTTGTCGAATCACTTGATCTCAAAGACGCAATTCACGTCGGTCACTCGACGGGCGGTGGCGAAGTTACTCGCTACATCGGTCGTCACGGCACCATGCGTGTAGCAAAAGCGGTGCTGATCAGTGCGGTTCCGCCGTTGTTGCAAAAAACTGAAGCTAATCCTAACGGGCTGCCGCTCGAAGCGATCGATCAGATACGCGCCGGCGTGCAAGCTGATCGTCACCAGTTTATGACAGACTTCAGAGTGCCTTTCTTTGGATTCAACCGCCCTGGCGCGAAAATCTCTCAAGGCATACTCGATAGTTTTCTTTTGCAATCGATGTTAACGAGTCTTCCAGCCACCTACGAATGCATCAAGGCGTTCGCGCAGACCGACTTCACTGAGGATCTCAAGAAGTTCGACGTACCGACGCTCATCATGCATGGCGACGACGATCAGGTCGTGCCGATCGGGATTACTGCGCTCGTGTCGTCGAAGCTTGTGAAGGGCGCCACGCTCAAAGTTTACCCGGGACTGCCGCACGGTATGTGCGCGACTCACAAGGACGTGATCAATGCGGACCTGCTTGAGTTCATACAACAAGAGCAAAGCTCATCACAGTCAGCCTGAGTTCAGTACGCATCGACAAAACAACTGCTGGTAAGCGAACAGAAAAACGACGAGCTATGAATCTTTCACAGCCCGTCGTTTACTCTTTGTAAAAATGCCCGACGTTTAGGTCACGGAAATTTTTAGCGCTGTCCAGTACCACCGATATGCGATGACATTATGAAAGGGTTGTCTAACCAGCACGGCAGAGTTGCAATCCATCGATGACGAAGTATGCTAAACAACGTTATGGTCGGATTGAATCATGACTTCCTGTTGCTTTCGGCTCGCGAACATCGGTACACCGATTACATGAAGTGGATAAACCATCCCAACGCGATCCAAATTATGATGACGTTATGCATTTCATGGAAGATAGTCTGAACTGGATTAGGTGCTATAACCCGGCACAAAAGATGATGAGGCACCTGGGACTGAACTACTATGGGCCAACAGTGATCAAGAGTGATGGCGCTGTTGATGCTGAGGCGGTGTTCAATAACTGGGCCAACTTATTGTCGACATGGCCAATGAGTTACAAATTAACGGATTGGTTGCCAGCCTTATCACGGTGGCCCAATATTCGAAATCTGTTGCGAACAACGATGACGAATTGTTCATACTGCATATCGGTATGTAAGCGTTAGTCCCCTTATTCCTGGAGAACATGTGACAACCATAGGAACGGTCGAGAGTTTATGGCGTTACCCGGTGAAGAGCATGCGTGGCGAGGCAGCGCCGGAAGTGTTTATGGGTTTCGCCGGCGTTTATGGCGACCGGTGTTTCGCCTTCAAGAATTCGTCCGCACGCAAAGGTTTTCCGTACCTCAGCGCGACGGCGCAGGAGCAGATGCTGCGTTATCGTCCACAGTTTCGTCATGCCGAAAGATCGATGAGACCACCAAATCTCACCGAAGCGATGAGCATCTGTCCCGGCGTCAATCCCGCAAACCCCGAACCAGAAAACTTACTCATTGATGTCGAAACGCCATCAGGTGCCGTACTTGCCCTTGGCGATCCAGCGTTGAAAGAAATGCTCGTCGATGGATTGCGCGGTGAAAACGATCTCACGCTCGTGCGCTCAGATCGCGCGCTGACGGACTGTCGTCCTGTTTCGTTGATCAGCCTGCAAACGATCCGACAGCTCCAAACAGAGTTGGATATTCCACTCGACAAACGACGCTTTCGCGCAAACATCTATCTCGATCTCGAATCGGGTAACGGGTTTGAAGAGGACAAGATGGTCGGTCGCAAACTGCGCCTCGGTCCACGCGCTGTCGTGATGGTCCTGGAACGCGACCCACGCTGCAAAATGATTTCACTCGATCCGGAAACCGGCGAACACAACCCGCAAGTCCTGCGAAAAGTCGCCGAAGCACACGAAGCCTTCGCCGGCGTTTATTGCGCTGTTCTTGTTGAAGGAATGCTTACTGGAGGCGATGCGATCGAACTTTTGGATTAATTAATCTCCTTCGTGAGGTCCATCACAGACGTACCCACTCGATGTTTCACAAAGAATGACGTCATAACTTTCGAGCAGCGGCATCGCGATCGCTTCCAGTTCGTTCTTCCACAAATCACCTTCATAGAACTCGTTCTTCATTCGGTCGCGTTCTTCCAGCGAAGGAAAACTGCGTAACCAGACGAATTTGTTCGGATTCTCAACATCGAGCATCGGACCGAGGATCTTCATGCCGTGCGAGCGTAAAGCCGGAATTGCCCGCGTTTCGAACAGTTTGATGAACTCATCCCGGTGGCCCGGTTTTATTCTGTAGCTTCGTACTTCCACTATCATTGTTATCTCTCCCGGATTACAGCGACTATAATGGAGCGCGCTCAATAGATTCAAATGTTCATGACTCGGCTCAGTTGCATCTGTGTTCTCGTCAGCGTCACCTTTTTCACCTGCATCGCACAGGAATCGATACCCTCACGCCCCGGCGAGATCGAATCGTTTGCTCTGCAAATAGTAAACACTCCGGCGCAACAACGAACGGAACTCCTCGCTGCTCATCCCAAACTGATCACCGCCGGCTTACGCAGAGAATTGGTCCGTCGTGGAAACGTGCTCTTAATTGACGGCAAATACGCTCCGGCTTTTGACCTCTACCAGTTGGCTTATAAAGTCGCGGAACAAATCAGCGACAAAGAAGGACTCGCGGCGACCGCCTTGAACATCGGCAGCGTGTATTACTTTCAGGGTAACTACGAACTCGCTGCTGAGCACTATCGCAAAGCCCAGGGACTTTTCGGGTCGTTGGCAAATCGCTTAGAGGCAGCGAAAGCTCTCTATGGTCTCGCCTTGACTTATCAGGCCCAGCGAAAGTTAGCAGAGTCGCTCAAGGCTTTTGAGCAGGCGTTACGCGAGTTTGAAACGCTTAACGATCGGAATGAGATCGTCAACACTTTGACCGAAATCGGAAGCATTCAGTACGGCCAGGGGAATTACGAGGCTGCCACCAAGACGTTCCTCAGAGTCTCGAGCCTCCACGAAAACGCTGAAAACCTCGTGCGCATTGCGGACGCTTTTTACAGGCAATACGACTATACACAGGCGCTGGTCTATTATCGGAAATCACTTGAGCATTTCGGTCGCCAAAACAATGAGGCGGGAGTGATCGCTGCGCTAAATGGCGCTGCACATTGTTATTACTACCAGGGTGATTACGACCAGGCTTTGCCGCTTTACAGCCGCAGTCTCACCCTCGCCGAGGATCTCGACGACCAATCCGGTGTTGCTACTCAGTTACAAAATATTGGGAATATTCACCGCGTCCGCGGCGACTATGGTGCGGCACTGCAAAGTTATTTCAAGAGTCTTTCCGCGGCTGCTACAGCTCCGACGCAGGCAACAGTCGCGACGACTTTGGGAAGCATTGGTCTCGTCAGAGCTTTGCAAGCTGACAATGCACAGGCGATCGAATATTTCGACAAGAGTCTGAAAGCATTTGAGACGAACGGCGATCAAGTTGGAATGGCGCGCATGCTCAGCCAGATCGGAAACGTGCGCTACATTCAAGGTCTTCATGATCTCGCGTTACAGGCCTACGAAAGAAGTCTCGCACTGCACCGTACACGATCGGACCATCCGAATCAGGCCCACCTCCTATTGGCGATCGGCACCGTTTATCTGGGCCAACTGAATTACCAATCAGCGTTGGAGAAGTACCACGAGTCACTAAAGATCTATGAATCGTTAGGAAGAACGGCCGACATCGCCGACGCGTTAACTAAACTCGCAGCCGCACATCGTCAGCAAAATCAGCACGAGAAGGGTCTGGGGTTTGCCAACCGGGCTGTTAACCTGGCGAAAGAGAAGAGTTTTCTTTCAGTTCTTTGGGTCGCACTAACCGAGACGGGCCGTTTACAGCAAGGTCTGGATCGACCCGTTGAAGCACTAAACGCCTTTCTGGAAGCGATCAGAATCCTACAGGCGGTTCGCACAGAATTTGGGGTAGCTGATTCAGAAACTACGACAAGTGGCGTGATGCCTTACCTCGGGGCAGTTGAAGTATTGATCGATCAAGACGACGCTGTCGCGGCCCTGGTCCAATCGGAAAATGCGAAGTCACAGGCGCTGCGCGAAATAATCAATCGCGGCAACTTCCGAATCACGAAAGGAATGACGCCGGCAGAACAGAAGGAAGAGTCGCGATTGCTGGGCGATGTTGCTTCACTCAAACTTCAGTTGAAAAACATTCAGGAGCGGCACGGTAGTGAGAGTGCAGTTATCGCCGCGCTTAACAATCGTCTAGCTACGGCTCGCACCGCGGGGCAATCGTTTCGCAAACAACTTTATAGGAAACACCCACAGCTCGCTGTCTATCGAGGCGAGGTGGCGCCCGTAAAGATAGAACAATTACGTTCATTTGTCGGCGCTGACACGGCCATTCTCGAGTATGCAGTTACCACGGATAGAGTGTTCTTGTTTGTCGTAACGAGAAGTAATCAAGTTCTTGTTGTAAAAGCCTATCCGCTTGCTGTAAAGCCTGCTGAGATCACGCAGCTCGCGGCGCGCGCGCTCTACGACATCTTAATCAAACCGGCAGAGCATCAGATCGCGACGAAATCACATCTGCTAATCATTCCCGATGGCGTGGTGTGGAACGTTCCATTCGCAGCATTGCAGCCGGCGGAGAACCAGTATCTAACAGATCAGTACGCCGTTTCTCATGCGATCTCTATTTCGACATTGAACGAAATGCGGAAACCGAGACGGGCTCGTGGAGCGACACGTGGCGTAGTGGCTTTTGGAAACACCACGCTTTCAAACGAACTGGCCGATCAGCTCAAGACCACATACAAAGATCTTGAACTGCGCCCCACACCGACTTCATCTGACGAGATCACTGAGTTACAGACGATATGGAATAGAACTCGCAGCCAGTTCTACACAGGGGGCGCCACTAAGGAACAAGCGAAGACCGATGCGAGCAAGTACAGCCTAATCCACTTTGCAACACCCACAATCCTGGATCAATCAGTTCCTTTGTACTCCTTCGTCGTGCTCTCACCCGATCCTAGAGTTTCCGACGATGGATTGATGCGCTTGTGGGAAGTACTCAACTTAAATTCAAAAGCGAACATCGTCGTTCTTCCTTCCGCCGGGTTTGCTCAACCCGAGTCGCGAACCGCAAACGCTCTGATCGCGACGAGTTGGGCGTGGTTTGTCGCCGGAACGCCGACCGTAGTGTTGAGCCGGTGGAACGTGGACGCACCCATCGTCCACGAATTTTCCTCCGAGCTTCACCGCAAACTGCGATCACAAACAAACAAGTCCGGGCCAAACTCCAATGCCGAGGCTCTTCGTCAGAGCGCGTTGAAACTACCACGTTCGCCGGGACATGAGAACCCTCGCGACTGGAGCGGATTCATGATTATCGGCATCCCGTAATGGTTATTCGACGGTGTACTCGGCAGCGGAGCGACGTTGTTGCATTCGAGATTCCAGCGGCGTCGTGAGCGGGACGATCCAGCGCGCGGGTAACAGACTTACCTGCTCCTTAGTGAGGTCAACGTTGGGATCGATCATCAACTGCGGTTGCCGGCCGTTAAGTGAGACCATCACGCGAGCACGCACTTCAACATTCTCGTAACCTTCACGCCTCTTCACTTCTGCAAGATAATGGGCGAATTGCACGATTAGGTCCGGCTTGGTGGTCATTTTCACCTGGTGAGGTTTTAGATAATCATGCGCGTTGATGGTCCAGGTTTGTCCACTCTGAGGATGTGTAACAGTAAAGATGGCCTCGCCGACTTTTGTACGCAGCTTCATGTGCCACGCAAAATTATGTCCTTCTTCGGTCCAACTTACGTTGCCCGGATAGAGATAATGACGAAGCGGAAAGAGAAGCTGGACCATAAGAAAAGCGGCCAACAGGCCCAAAACCAATTTTTGTGAGGCGGATGACGGTGGGCGATAGCTTTCTAAGGAGACGGGCACTGGTTTTGCAGCGAGCGACATCTCTCCTGGCGACATGAACGCCCTCGCGAAACGACGCATCAAGTCAGGTGGGAAGAAAATTAAGAGCGCGCCCAGCATCAACCAGGGAAAGATACCAATATCGAAGATCACCGCATTAATGAGGTTGAATGTGATTGCCGCGACGACTGCGAACATCCGCGTGCGACGCCACAGCAGCAGTGGTACGACCAGCAGATCGAGCATCAACCCGCCGATCACAAAACCGTAAACCACCCAGTTGGCAGCGAAGAAGCTACCCAGCGGACTTAACCAGGTGCGCATCGGCTCGCCGCCGAATAACCAGTCGCTGTTAAGTTTTGCAATTCCGCCGTAAAAATATGGAATGCCGACTTGTGCTCGTACCAGCCACAACGTCCACGCCGGAACAACATCTGAACGAATCTTTGGGCGCAGCAACGCATCAACCGAAAACGCGCGCTCTGCCGGAAGGAAACACATCACAAAACTGATCAGACAAACCAAATAGAAGTGATTCAGATAACGCGTTTGCTCCAACAGGAAAAAGTAGGTGAAGGCGAGGAAGAAGATCGGCGTGGCGATGCGGTAAAGGAACCCGGCCGTCACGCAAGCGGCCGACAAACCGAGCACCCAAAAGTGAATGTACATCCCGTTGCCCGGCCACGGCTTTACCCAACTGAATCCGTAGTAAGTAAAAGTAAGAGCCGGTTCGATGAAATAACGGCTGATCCAGCCGTAAGTGAAGTAGCGATAGACTTCCCACAGCATGATGCCGCCGAAGAGAATGCGGAAGAAAACCAGGAATGAGATGTCGACCGGTTTGAACAGATCTGCGCACAACCGCTGCAAGACACTCGCTCTCGCGTAGCTGTCGGTGGCAACGGAAGTCACCGCTATGGGCACTTCCTGCGTTGGGGCTGTTTGCATTTCTTTTACTGATCAAAAGGTCCGTGTTGTAATGGCATAGAAATCTAGCATAAGCAGTTTCCAGTCTGCACACCGAACACATCGGAGAAACCTCATGTCGGAAGAAAATAAAGAATTAGTTCGTCGCTGGTTTGAGGAAGTTTGGAACAAGGGCCGCGCCGACGCGATCGAGGAGATGTTCGACGCAAACGGCATTGCACACGGTTTGTCAGATGATCCTGAGAACCCGATTAAGGGGCCGCAGGACTTCAGGCCGTTTCACACCGTGTTCCGCGACGCCTTTCCCAACATGATGATCGTTGTCGAGGACATGGTTGCTGAAGGTGACAAAGTCGCGGCGCGCTGCTCAGTGCGTGCCAAGCACGAGGGAGAGTTTTTGGGGAGATCTGCGACTGAGTCTCCGGTCGATTTCACCGGCATCACTATTGTCCGTGTCTACAACGGGAAGATTGTTGAGGCGTGGAATAACTTTGATTTCATGACGCTGCACCGTCAGGTTGGGCTTCTTTAGCAATCGTGAGTGGGTATGGATCAATCGACGCGCATACCCACTCGTTACGATCGCCGCGTGGTCAGTCCTATAACTGCGACAGGAAATACGCGAGATCGAAGAACTGTTTCTCGTGTTGAATTTTCCCCGCCTGGTTAAATTGGAACCAGCCAATGCCTTCGAGAAAAAACGTCTTTCCGGTCTTGGTCGTAAAACGTAACCGCCATTTGACGCCGGCTTCCTGACCGCCCACCTTGATGTCGAGCGAGTAGAGTTTCATCTGATTGAAGAGCGTGGGAAAGGTTGCCAGGTACGCGGCGATGGCTTGTTTTCCCACCATCGGCGGAGTTCCCACTGGATCTTCAAGCACTGCGTCGTCGGCATAATGTTGTAGGAGGCGCGGGGGGTCGAATGTGACTAATCCGGCGAATGCGTCCTCAATCGCAGCTTCGATCTGCTCCGGCGTCAAATCCGGAGTTGTAGCTGCCTCAACGCGTGTGAGGCCCGAACCAAGCAAAAACATTAGCGCCAGCGCAAGCGCCGTCACTTTCTTCATGAATACGCTTCGATTTGTCATCTTCTTTTCCTTTTGAGTATGGCGTTGATCGGAGCGAACATCGCCCGCGCCACCTGAGTCTGATGGCGAGGATGGTCCGCAGAATTATTACTGTACGGAGAAGTTGCTGAACTCCTCCCCGTATTACTGCGGCATTACTGCGGCGCGAAATTTTTCGATTGATTCAACGTGAGGGACGTGAGGGTGCTACTGGTTCGGCGTTCTTTTGAACGCCTCGGGATTTCGGCGCAACTATTACCGCCAGCTCTGCCAACGACACTGTCTTGTCCGTGCCAAAACCGGAGAGTGCGACGAGCTTCAGATACCGCGCCGTCACACTACTCGTAAAGCCAATGTACTGCGGTGCGAAGGTCGACACTAATTCACCACGCGCGGCGTCGCGCCACTCTTCGCCGTCGTCACTAACTTGAACAGCGTACCCGCGAATGTCGCCTTCGTGTTCGCGGTGGTTCTGCCGCGACATGAGCACCAGCCCTGCCATCGCAACGGGCGCCTCAAATTTGATCTTCAGATCCACTTGCTCGCGCACCGGGTCGTCCTGACTGCCGACGAGCATGAAAGTATTCGGATCGCCGTCGATCGCCGAACCGGCCGGCGCCCCATTCACTTCCGCAACTGCACCAAGCCTGCGCATAATGCGCGTCTCGAAGAACAACCCGCGAACCTGCCGGGGCAACACATGCACAGTCGGCTGAAAACAATCGCTCCGAGCATATTTCAATAACGAGTAGCGAAGCTGACGCACGACCGGATTGCCACTCGTGGGATTCGCGATATCGATGGCGGAAATTAATAATCGCCCCTGGCCCACACCAAGCTCGAAAATAACGCCGAGCTTGTAATTGCGGTTCCAATCGTCGATGGCCCAGACGACGGGTTCGAGCTCGACCGGCAGTCGATCCAGATTAACGGCGCGCACGTTCTGAATGATCTGCGCCCACTGCCAGTCGAAATGCGAGCCCGTAGGAAAATAATTCAGCATGTTGCTCTTCGGGTCGCCAAGTTCCCTCTTGATCCATAGCCCCAACATGCGACCCCATGCCGGATTCATCTGACGGTTCCAGAAAATAGGTGACCCGTCGAGCGGCGGGCTGGTCCAATCAAGGTCGCGCGCGATCAACAACACTCGACCACCTGCGGCAAGCGCCGGCTCTGCCTCCTCCCATGAACTGGTGACCAGAACCTGCGAATCACGTGCGCGAGGACAAGCATCCGCTTCAACTCCCGGCGTCGCGTTGCGCAATTCATGTTCCTCGGGACCATCGGCCGGATAGATCCAGAAGTTCCAATCGTTTTCGAAGTAAGTAACTCCGCGGACCGCCTTTGGGCTTTCGATGATGGTGCGCGTGACGGGATTGAACAACTCTTCCGGTGCGACAGTAACCATCAGTTTGTGTTGTCCCAGCGCGCCTAATTTAAAGAGATCGACCGTTATTCTTCCGAGGTGAAAATTCTTTCCGATTGGAACGTCTTTCGGTCCCCATTCGCCCTTAAAACTGGTACCGACAATCTTCCAAACCGCGATGCACCGTTCGATCGGCGCCTTACCGTAGTGCGCAAGTTCAAAGTCGACGTCAAGCGTCTCAGCATTGGTATAGATACGCCGTTGTAAGCGCGCTAATGGCACGGTGACGTTCGAAAACTTCTTAAACTCATCGGCGGTGACGTAAGGCTTTGTTTCCCACAACGCGTTCAGCATCCCGACGAAAGATGTGCCTTGTCCGAGGTAATCGTGCAGACCAAGCAGTTGATAGCCACTTAGACCAGGCGTGCGCAGGTTTGCCTCGATCTCCTCTTTATAAGCGGCGACTTGAAATCGCCCCGAGTTCAAGTGGAACTCTTTGTTTCGCTCGAGCAGTCCGTGGTCCTTAAGGGAGTTGCGGAAGATCTCGAGATTAAACGCCTGTAAATGGCCGGTAAACTTTTTAATGACTTCGTAATCGGGATAGGCGGCCCATTGGCCCACCTCGTGCGCGATCACCGGCAACTCAATGTCGGTAAGCGACTCACCGTAATCTCGACCAAACCATCCGGACTCGCGGCGCAGCGGTTTCGTTGCGATCCTTTGCACCGCAAGGTAGTCCGTACCTTCAGCAAGATTCGGTAATTCCCGTTCCGTGTGGCCTGTCCCGGTGGTGTAAAGCCGTCGCGGATCCTCCCTGCGATAGGACTCGACCCATCGCGACAAGGATTCGTGCCACTGGCCTTTTGGTTCATTGCTGGGTGACAACAGCATGAAAGAAGGATGATTCCCGTAAGCCTTGATCATTCGATCAGTCTCGTCATAGACCACCCGCTCCATCGGAAGACCGGGACTGATCTCGTTCCACATTCCCGCTTCCGGTTGCAGGTAGAACCCGATTTGATCGGCTGCTTCAAAAGCGGCCTCAGGTGGCGTCCACGAATGGAACCGCATGTGGTTCAAGCCCCAACTCTTACAGATCTCGAACAATTTTTTCCACGACGCGACATCCGTAGGTGGATAACCGGTCAGCGGAAAGTCGCCGCCATGAACAGTACCGCGAAAGTAGATCGGCTTTCCGTTGAGGACGAACTCTTTCTTCACTGCTTTGAGTTCGCGCAAACCGACCTTCACATCGTAATACTCTTCGACACCAGTTCCTCGTAACCACAACCTGAGTGGATGCATCTTCGGGTTAAACTCGTCCCACGTCTCCTGTTCCAAACGCAAAGGCACTACGACTTCCGCGGTGCCGCCCTTTTCTTCCCAGGTCACAGGCACTACTCCGATATCGGGCCAGATTGCCGTTAACATTCCCGATCCACTGAGTCCTGTTTGATTCCCGATACGAACTTTAATCGTCATCGACTGCTGGGCCAGATTAGGAAATGCCTGCGCACTATCGATCCAAACGCGGCCGGTGTCGTTGAGTTCGATACGCCCGATGATTCCGTTCCAGCTTGCGCCGACCGAGTCTGAAACACTGTGGGCGTCAGGCCGGTAAGGCAGGATCATTCGATTGTCGACGCGAATCGTAAGCTGGTGACGACCGGGCGTGAGATTTCCGAGTTCGTAGAGGTGCGGCGCAACCAGACTTCGATCCGATCCGATCTTCTTACCATTTAGCCAAACAGTCGTTTCCCAGTGTGGTCGTTCGAGAGTCAGCACAAAGCGACGCGCTGCCTGGTATTCAAAAATATCGATGTCGCGTTGGTACCATGCTGCGCCGAGATAATGGCGCGGCGGCTGAGCGAGGAATGGAACCTTTACTTTGCCGGGCTGAGTATAGTCCTTGTAATCCTCACGCAAATACCAGAAGCGATCGTAGAGCGACATCACCCACTGCGTGCCGGTTGTGATCGGAATCCCATTGTGTTGCGCTTGAAGGATGCCGGGTAGCTTGATGGGATAAATTAGTTTTCGAGTGAACCACTGTTGTCTCTCACCCGAATCCGTTGGGTCGAGGGCAAACCGCCAGTTGCCGTCGAGCGGCATCGATCTGGCCGAGCACAGCGGCGCAGGAGCGAGGAAAAGAACGAGGACTCCTAACACGAGCACTCGCATCGTTGTACGGATCTCGTTGGTCATTTAACTAGACGGCTTTCACGTACCAGGAATGACAGGGTTCCGCTTTCTCACTTTACCGAGTTATTTATTCGCGTTCAAATAACAAGTGAGCGAGAGACAGAAGCGCGGTGGCAAGAGCGAGGCAGTAGAGCCTTTGCGCGAGTATGGCGCTGCTTGTCAGATCGGTGTACTTCCAGAGTCGATAGAGTAGTGGGTTGTAGAGCCAGTGGTTGTAACCAAGGTTGTACAGGTAAATGAGTCCGGCGCCTGTGCCGGTTGCGACAACGTAAGTGACGTACTTGTTTCGCAGCACCACATTCAACGCGATCACGAACGCAGTCACGAAAATCAATCCCGGCACGAGTATTAATCCGTAGACGAGTACATAAGCCGTTAAATCGAGCGTGTGACCTCTTAGTAGTTGGACGAGGATCGTAATTAAGCCAACGACAGCAACCAGCACGAGGGCTAACAACACCATCGCCAGGGATTTTGAGAGCAGCAGGACGCTGTTTGTAATCGGTGTGGACCAGATAACGGGCTCGATCTTCAGTTCTCGATCGCGATGCATTGCTTCGCCTGCATAGAAAACGATCAGAGTCGTCAAAAGCAGTAGCAGCGTGTTTGCAGAGTGAGTTGCAAACGAAACGGAATAGGAAACATCCGGGACGAGGCTGTAGGGAGGAAGGTTAAGAAAACAAAGAAGTATCACCAGAGAAAAGAGAATGACCAGACTGCGTTCCGCGCGAAGTAATCTGAACTCAATACCGACGGCCACTAGCATTTTGAAGAGCGTCCCGGCCGGTCGTTGAGTCGCGGTAATTTTTGGAAGCGTTATTCGATCGCCTGCTGGGAATATTTGCGGTGTGTCGAGTGATCCGTGTGTTGGAATACTATAAGCGATCTTGTCAGGCGCCTGCGTAAGCGTCAGCTTTGTGAAATGCTCCGACTTCTGCTCCAGCGGTTCGATCCTGAACCGCAGATAGACAATCAATAAACACAGTGCGGAGAGTACAACCATCGACACCCGGTTAGTGATCGCCGTCGTGCTGTAGGTGACTACAAGGTTGTTCAGAAATTCAGCGGTCTGAGACCAGTAATCTATTGGTGACTCCGTGGCGTTGAAACCGATCGGGTCGAGCAGAATGCGTAACGCTATCGGCAGTTTTGATAACACTATTTGATATGCAATGTAGCCAGGGTAAAAACACGCTGCCAGTAAATACACTACCTTTGCGTTTCGAGTTAGTGTTCCCGCGGCAAAATAAACCGCAGCCAGAATGAGATGAGAAATGACGACCGCGATAAGGAAGTGTTTGAAATACGGAACAACACGCCAGGGCAGCTTAACCATTCCCGGAAACGGAACCCACTGAAGCAGAAAGAACGTGATCGAAAAAGCTGATTGACAACAAACGAGCACGAAGAAGTTGCCGAGGAATTTACCCAGCAGATACGAGCCACGTCCGACCGGCTTCGAAAAGATCAACGAATCCACGCCGAGGCGAAAATCGCGGACAACGGCGTCGCCCATAATGATTGCGGTGAATATCGGAAGTCCGAGAATGAACGAGAAACCTCCGTGGTTTCTGCGAATGTAAAACTCACTGTTGGTGGCCCATCCTCTTTCGACGGCCGGACCCCATCCCCACCACAAGATCGCATTTGACGCGAAAAATGCGATCAGCACGTACGGTGCGACGCGTTTTGCGTTGAGTAGTACTTCGTTACAGAAAACCGCGGTGAACGGTGTTTGAAAAGGGTTCCTCATGTCCCCTAGATTGTCTGGGGCAGAGACTAGCGGGGACTTCCCTGGATTGTCAAGGATAACGTGGATTGCTTGTGCGCCGGCCAGCCCTCGCTGTATAAGCTAAGCGTCTCACCCGGATGTAACAATTCCCTATTTATATGCGCAAGATACTTCTTTGTCTCGGCATTGCAGTGGCGGTAAACGTTACCGCGCAACCGGCAACAAACTACACCTCAGCCGATGAAATCCAACGTGATCTCACTTTTCTCCTGCTCGAAAAGAACATCAACGAAGTAACACGACAACTCGAGAGCGAAGGCTCATCGACGGTCACTTCCCTGCTCCGCCGGCTTGTGATTTACACCCGCGCCGGACAGCCGTCGCAAGTGCGCAGGACGCTCGAGCAGTTGGCGGCGTCGCCAAACTGGCAGTGTCCCAATCGTCATGACCTGGTGTCGCTGATACGAAACGTCAGTGAGGCGAACCTCGTCACACAGCGCCTCTACTTCGAACGACTTTGTCCCGGGGCGACCGACGGAGCTGAAGCCTTCGTCAGACTTTGGAGCAACACCGGCGATCTAAAAGAGCTTGACGCCTGGTTGAGTGAACGTTCGAATCGAAACGACGAATGGCTGATGCTGCGGATGCAACTGCGCGTTCGCTTAGGAACGGCGGGCGAGTTGTTCGACGCCCTGGCGGCAGAAATAAGAGCGAACCCATCTGATTGGACGCGCCTCGATCGATACCTGAAAGCGAACAACTATACCGGCGATACACAGGACGTAAGCTGGATCGCCGACACGTTCAAAGTCCACACTGCGAGCGAATACTTCCAACTCGGCGAGCGCCTGCGACTTTACGCGCCGCAAGTCGCCGTGAAACTTCTGCAAAGATCGCTCGAACTCGCCTTCACCGACGCGGACGCAAAATTCGTTGACGATCAACTGAACCGATTCAGATCGGCTGGACCAGCGATTAAAGTTAACTGGGATAAGCAACTGCGTTATTGGACCAAGCGAGGCCTCGCTGAAGCGTATCAAAGACTGAACCAACCACTTGCCGCCCAGCCACTGGTTGAAGAACTTGTATCGATGAAAGGCGACGACATCGTACTCCAGGATGTCCATCACTTAGCGGGCGCCGTGCAAGGCGGCTCCGGTCAGCGCGTCGTAGAAACAAAGATTCTTCGTGACGAAGTCGCGCGACGTTCGACCTCGGAATACTGGCTGGAGCGGGCTAAATACTACGAAGGGCGGCGGGAGTATGAACTCGAACGCGACTCGTATCGCCAGGCGCTAGTTGCCCTCCCGATAAAACCTGACGATCCCACGGGACTTCAGGAACGTTACAAAGTTGTTCGGTCATTCGCCTCATTTCTTGCCCAAAAACGCGACCAGAGAGAAGAGCTCGAAAAACTTCTCACAACAGAACTCAGTAGCACACCGCCGCAAACGTATTACGCATTTGAGATAGCGAGACTGATTACTCAGAGCGAGTTGGACCTCGACGACCTGCGAAATTCTTTTCTCGCTGGACAACCTGCGTTGTTAGCGAGGTTACTTGACGCGCGCCGCGAATGGGGCCTCGCTGAAAGGTTGTTCATCGAACATGTTGTGAACCGCGAAGCAGTTCCGGCAACTCTAAAAGATAAGATCTGGTCCAGCCTGGAACCTCTGGCCAAAGACCCTGGCTCAACACGCGCCTTCCACCTGGCCGAGGCGATGAAAGACGGCAAAGAGTGGCAACGAGCGATTCCGCTCTGGCGTGGTTACATCCAACACGCTTACCCAACGAACTGGGAAGGTTATAAAACCGACGCCATCACAAACCTGTTCACTGCCTACTGCCGCACGGGACAATGGCAGACTGCCGAAAAGTTTCTGTTTGCTCAACTGGATTCGTTCTGGCGCGTGATGCCTGATGCGTTAGCGGAGATCGCAGTCGCTGCTGCGCAAGCAAACGCAATCGACGACGCGATGCAGTTATGGCGCAAGAGCGCAAACATCGATCGACGAAATCTCGACCCTCTCGCGAAACTCGCTCAGACAAAGCTCAAACCGCAACTAGTGGCAATGTACTCGCAGATGAAGCAGGAAGATCCGCTGTCTACTATTCCTGATGCCGCCTTACGAATCTTGCAGCCGTAGTGATGTGAATTCGATAGTCTTAAACGCGTTGCCGTTAACGTCCTTCTGCTCATGGACCACGCCAACAGCAACGACTGTCTCACCAGGCGACGGCAGGTCCGCAGCGTTCTGCATGTAGAACCTGCCGTTCCTGGTAAGAAAATACGGTACGCGATCGGCAATTACTGTAAAGGCCAGCCCCGGCAAACACGGTTTCGTCGTGCACGGATTCGGCAGCAACTCGAGCTTGCCGGTTTTTTCGGTGGCCTCTGAAGTCATGCTTAAACCGTGTACTTGAAGTACTGCCAGTCACTCCACGGGCAAGTGCGTCCTGCAACTTTCGCGCGCACACGCCAGCGACCTCTCTGAGCGCCGACAAACATGTGTTCGAAATTGTTGTCGACCAGTGACCCGGAGACAAACCACGTCCGGCCGACTTCCGCCGCCCATTTACCGGCGGTAATCGCTCCGAACGCATCGATCTCGATGTTGTAAGTCACTCCCGGCAGACCAATCGGATCCCAACTGAAGTGAGTCAGACGTGGGAAATGATCGAACACATCCTCAGTCAACGGTGTGCGCGGCTGAGGTACACAACCGGACCACCAGTTGAGAGTCGGGTCACCAAGGATCGTCATGCCGTAATACCACTGACGTTCGCCGAGGTCGTGGTCGGTGCCGAGCGCCTTCCACCAGTCGACAAAAGCGTCGCCGATGTTCTTGCCGATACCCATTGGTCCATAAAAGTTCTCGAACAGAAGCATCGAACCGGTCTTGGTGCTGCCAACTGCCGCGAGGCCGTTGCAGACCGAACCGCCATTGTTGTCGAAGATGTACCAGCCGGCCATGTAGTCAGCCTGGGTGAAGAGTGCGTTGCTGCAGGCAAAACAGGTTGTAGAAGTAGGCGTTCGGCGGATTGGTATCGCGCAAGTATGCACTCGGAATCCACTCACCACCGCTCGGCGCGCTGATCGAATGGCCACCGGGTGAACTGTGCGCGTTGATCTGGGCCCACGCTCGATGCTGTTGCACTTCAGCTTTGTACCGTGCGCCGGTGGTCGAGGTCGGATCGGTGATCGTTTCTATGTTAGACGGAACGAACATCGAATCGAACGCGCAATCGCCGAAGCCAATCCAGTCGTCTTCAACGAAAGCGAGGGCTTTGTTGGAGTAACCAAACAGGCCTTTGCGATAAGCGTGGTTACGCGCGAAGTAATGGTTGATCAGAGCGGCGTCGTTGCCGTCCGCGGTGGGCGTCCAGATTCGGCCCACCCAAATCTCGGGCGCGAACTCGTCTATCGACGCCTGAATGGATGGAAGAAGCGTGCTGTTGACTAAAACAAGGGTATTCCTTAAACGTTTGTGATTTCCGATTGTTCTTATCGATGAGTTCGAGTTTTCGCACGCGGCTGTAGTCGATCTTCAAAGGCGCAGCTTCCGAACCTTATCAAAATTGATGTGGGAGAAGAGATCGTGCTTTCCATTGTCGCCGTTACCATTTTGATCTTTTGGCATAGCTTTACCTTTCGGGAAGTGTGTTGGAGGATGTGAGGTGATATGAGGCATCACGTTCATTGCGAGCGTGATGGGCAATCGATATGCCAGCTATGGAATCGTTAGAGAAAACAGCAGGAAAGAAGATCGAGTGAGATAAATGTCGACTCTTGTAGACAGCACGTGGGATCAGTGTCTCGTGCTGTCTACATGTCTATTTTGAAGTTGTTAATTCCGACCGGTTGCGGTTGAGGGGGCGCCAAGTTGCGGTTCGTCGAGTGGCAGGTCGACCGTTATCGGCGCGTGATCGGAAATGCGATCTTTG
This sequence comes from uncultured Acidobacteriota bacterium, assembly GCA_963789185.1. GTDB lineage: Bacteria > Acidobacteriota > Blastocatellia > Pyrinomonadales > Pyrinomonadaceae > PSRF01. The sequence goes on along the minus strand of CAWBJU010000028.1, from coordinate 317,990 downwards.
AGCGCTTCGTTGAGTTCTTTCAGCGTGCGTCCGAAATGCGGAGCAAACCGGTGTGGTTCGTTTTTCGCGTATGGCTCGGTAAGTGAAGGCGGTTTCACGAAAATCCAATCGATCTTGAACTTACCGACGAAGGCGATCGTACGCTCGACTTCGAAAGTCGTAATGAATCCCTTGTCACCGCGTTGGTTTGAATTCGCGAGTGGACCATCTTTGCTTCCGATCGAACGGTCGGCCTCGCCGCGAAAATCGAACGAGTTTCCGTCAGCAAAGCGGAAGTCCTTTAAAGTGCCGAAAAAATCGGCCTCAGGATTCTTGGCTACGAGGGGAATGTCTCGCACGGTCGGGTCAGCTTGAGTGCGATACGTGTTCATTCCAGTCAACAGCAGCGAGGGCAGCTTCGTTCCGGTGACAACTTCCAGAGCCTGCCTGGCCCAAAAACTCTTACTGCCCAGGCGGTTCTTTATCGCGCGCTTTAGCGAGAGTGGCGTGCCGTCGTGCGTGGAGGTGTTCATATCTCCCGCGACGACAACAGCACCGTTTGTTTCCCTGATTCGTGCGAGCAACTCGTCAAGTTGTTTACGACGGCCTTCAGGTTTGGTCTTATCTTCGAGATGTGTTGCTACGATCGTTAGGCGGCCGCCAGGGAGTCGCTCGTCAACAATCTCTGCGGTCAACATCATCCGCCCGCCGCGTCGCACCTCGCGCTGCACCTTCTCGCGGAACACTAACTCACCCGCTTTGCGCTTGCCTTCCTCGAGCGGCTGCACTCGCTTCAGTTCTTCCGTGTACCAGTCGTGAGGCTGGTGATCGAACGGTTGCAGACGAACGTTCTGTAATGGGAACCGGCTCAGAATTGCTGAACCGTGCAATCCCCGATAACGACCCGCGTCGACTGTAATCTCGAGGGCCAATTCCCTTCTGTCCTTCTCCGACAATTCTTCGAACTTCTCGAGGCCCAACGCGATTGGATCAACTTCGACGAATTCAACACCGTAGGCGTAATTCATGCCCAGCGCTGTCGCCAGATCTGCCGCGACGTTCCGGTAGTCAGTGCGCTTCATGCCCCAGTCAACTTCGTTGAGCACGATCACGTCTGCGTCTTTCAGCAAAGCGACTTGCTGAATGATCGTGTTCCGTTCCTTGCTGCCGCGTGGGTTCGCGGTTGGGTCGATGAACTTCGCGAAGCTTGTCGGACTCGTGAGTGCCGCGCGCACCGCGTCGTACTCGATTCCGCGCTCGATGTTCCACTGCACGATGCGCAGCGATTTGCCGAGGTTTGGCGTGTCCGGCAACACCGGCTTAACGCCGCGCCGATTGTTTACAAACGGCGTGGTCAATAGTTGACGCAACTTGTTCTGCAATGCTTCAGGAGGCGTTTGCTGCTCGTGTAGCTGAACGAGCTCGCTGTAGGTGAATAGCTCTGGTGATGCTTGCTGCGCACTCGCGCTGCCAGTGATTACCAACAAGGCGCACGAAATCATCAGCCAACATGAGTGCTTCGTCTTTGTTTTCACGTAAGCTCCTGAGAGTCGGGTTTTTAACTGTCATGATTGCTTGTTTCTTATACCCCGCAACTCGATAAAAAGGAAACTGACTGCAAAATTATGGATTACGCCCAATTTTTCGGATGATTGGAGTTGGCGCGGATTGTCGTCTGATCCATCCGAATCGCGGTTTTAGGCCAGTTTTCCTTAGATTTCGCAAGGGCATGCAAGTTGCGCTAAGGGCACTCCGTCCAATCCCTACCCGACGTCAACACGCATTCTCTCTAACGAATGCAAACAGAAAGGAAATCTCACCAATGAAAAGGAAAGCCCTAACAGCTTCCACTGTATTTTTCAGATCACTTCTTTCGCTTCTGGTCGTTCTTACTCTGATCGGCAGTGCACTAGCACAGGGAGGATCGACTGGCGCGATTTCAGGAACAGTTAAAGACGAAAAAGGGGCAGCAGTCGCAGGCGCTCAAGTGGACGTCATCAATGCCGCCACAGGCATTACTGAGCGAACCACGACCAGCGACGGCGACGGCAATTTCATTGTCAGTCAATTACCCCCGGTAACGTACAAGGTCGTAGTTACCGCGACCGGGTTCTCCAAAACGGAATTGCCGAACGTCAAAGTCAACGTTACCGAGACCACTTCCGTGAGCGTCCCGCTCAAGGTGGGCGAGATCACGGCATCGATAACCGTTGAAGGCGGCACAAGCGCCATTCAATTGAACTCGGCTACCACTGGACAGACCTTGCAGTCGACGACGATCAATGCCTTGCCGCTCGCGACTCGCAACTTCCTGACGCTGTTGACACTTTCCACCGGCGCGAACACCGAGATGTTTCAGTCCGACGCGCTCGGTCGTGGAGCCGTTACCATCAACGTTAACGGCCAGCGCCCGGTTAATAACAACTACCAGTTGGAAGGTATCAACGCGAACGATATCAACCTTCCGATTCTCGACAACGTCCCGTTACCAAATCCCTCGACCGTACAGGAATTCAAAACGCAAACGTCGCTGTACGACGCGTCACAGGGGCGCAATGGTGGCGGCAACATCCAGGTCGCTCTGAAATCCGGCACCAACGAGTTTCATGGTGACTTGTTCTTCTTCCTGCGAAACGACAAGTTGAACGCCAACGACTTTTTCCGCAATCGGGATGGACAGCCTCGCCCCAGATACCGGCAAGGAGTCTATGGTGCATCGATCGGTGGTCCAATTTACCTGCCACATTTCGGCGAGGGTGGCGACGTTCTGCTGGACACCGCCAGACGACACTTCTTCTTCTTTAATTACCAGGGTACGCATGCTGCATCCGGAACCGCGGCTGGGACAAACTTTGCGACCAACATCCCCGTGTTGCCGGCCAACCGCTCCGAGGCCAACCTGATTGCCACCTTTTTCCCCGGCGGATTGCCTTTGGGATTCACGGGCTTGAATCCGGTAGCAGTTGCGTATCTCAACTTACCCGGAGACAAGTGTCCGGGATTCGGCGGGAACTTCTGCGTCCCGACGGTTGGGCCTAACCCGGGCCATGGTGCCGCAGGATTCAATGGTCCCGGTGGCGTTCTGAGTCTTGGTACCGTAAACAGAGCATCTCTGGGAACGTTCAAAGACAACCAATTCACAATCACAACGGACCATCAGCTGACTACCAACAACAAGCTGTCATTTCGCTACTTCCAATCGACGAACGAAGCGTTGCGTCCGTTTGGCGCCGGCGGCACCCTCCGCTACGCGCAGTTTGCGCCGGGCAGAAACAAGTTCGTCAAGCTTGGTCTAACGAGCGTTATTACTCCACGCATCGTTAACGACTTCAAAGCAGGCTTCAACCGCTTCTTCTTCTCTCTGGGACCGGACGAACCGATCACGTTGTCAGATATCGGAGCGACACGCGGTAATTCGGCCGAGTTTCCCGCAGCCTACCAGGCGATCATCGCGGGCGCCTTCTCGATTGGGGCGGGTGTTAACGACGATCGCGGCGGTACGTTCAATACGTTCGTACTCGGCGACGATCTCACCTGGACCAGAGGAAGTCATAGTTTCCGGTTCGGCGGTGAGGGTAGTTACTACGAGTTGAATCGTTATAACAACTTCGCGACTCGTGGTTCTGTTACCTTTGGCAATGCAACCGGACTGGTTGGCTTCCAGAACTTCCTGCTGGGCCGAGTGACAACTACTCAAGGCCGCGCAGGTTTTTCGACGTTCTACTTCCGTGCCCTGGACCACTCGTACTACGTACAGGACGACTGGAAAGTAACTTCTCGGTTAACGATGAATCTTGGCTTCCGTCTGGAAGGCTTCAGCATCGCTCACGAGAAGTTCAACTTCCTGTCTAACTTCCGCGGTCTCGGCGACGGCACTGCTCCACCGCTTGAGATCATCAATCCGGAAGTACACTCCCGTGGTCGGCGATCCGGGTGTCAGCCGTTGCACGATGTTGGATTGCTTCAAGTTTTATCCAGCGCCGCGCTTTGGTTTTGCGTATGATCTCTTCGGCGATCAAACCACGGTGATCCGCGGCGGGTACGGCGTTTACTTCCAGAGAGTGTCGAACCAGTCGTTGTTGCAAACCTCGGGTGGTTCACCGTTCTCTGAGGACTTCAGCGCCGCGCCATTCTCGGTCACGCCGCAGAATCCATTCCCCGGTCAGCGTCCAAACTCTGACTTTCCGCTGTCGACAGTCGCGAGAGTACCGCGGCTGACGGCATTCCTCGCGGATGGAACTCCGGTCTTCGATAGTCCAAATGGTGCGCCACTCGGTGGGTTCCGTTTCTTCCCGGAACGTGACTTCGTTGCGCCATACGCACAGCAATGGAACTTCACGATACAACGACAACTGCCGTGGAGGATGGTTGGTGAGATCGGCTATGTCGGCACAAACGGCAGGCGACTGATCGGCACAGGTGCTCCGGTTAATCCCGGTCAATTCTGCACGATCGCATCGCCCTGCGTGATTCCGGCGTCGCTCGCTTCTGACGTTTCGGCGGCCGACATTCCGGCCGGCACACCGGGCATTACGAGAAATGCTGATGGCAGCATCTCCATTACCCGCAGCTACGCTGAAAACATCAACGCTCGCGTTCCGGCTCAGTACCTGGGTCTCGCAACCAGCCGGCTGTTTGCACAAACACAGCACGGATTCTCCGAATACCACTCGTTGCAGGCTTCGTTGGTTCGCCAGTTTTCCGACGGTGTCTATCTCCAGGCCGCGTACACGTTTGGGAAGTCGATCGACAACGGATCGGGTTCGAGTTTCGGAGACGAGTTAAACGGCCTTTTGGACGTTGGTGATCTTTTGAATGCCGCGTCCAACAAAGGTCTGTCGGATTTCGACAGAACGCACCGGTTGGTCATCAGTTATAACTACGAGTTTCCGTTTGCAAAATGGTTAAGCAGTTGGCCGCGCAAGCTCGTGGATGGCTGGTCCCTAAACGGTGTGAGCACTTTCCAGTCCGGCACGCCTTTCCTGATCGCTGATTTCGGTGCCTTCACGCTGCAGGACACTGACTTCGTGAATGGCAGCCGCGCCACGATCGGTTCGGGCAACATCCTGACGACCGGCAGTGTCCGCGATCGAATCGACAACTTCGTCAACCTGGACGCGTTCATCTCGGCCGGCCGGTGTGTTAACGATCAAAATGTTGTCGTTAGCTGTTCCGATCCGTCCAGCACCGGTTTTTCGGCCCTTGGCAACATCGGCCGAAACGTTTTCCGCGGACCGTTCCAGACCAATCACGATATCTCTATCGTGAAGCGAACGAACCTTAGCGAAACGGTGAACCTCGAGTTCAGAGCGGAGGCTTTCAACTTCCTGAACCATGCGGCATTCCAAAGTCCGCAGGCTCAAGGTGGTTCTTTTGGAAACTATGGTATCGTTGACGTTTTCACTGGCGACTCTTCAATTCTCGCCACTGCGAATCGTCCGCGCACCATTCAGTTTGGCTTGAAGCTAAACTTCTAGCGTGGCGTTAATTTCGTCTGGAAGGTGCGGTCGGCGATCGCGCCTTCCAGAAGTTTTGTACCAGGACTCAACGTGATGCCGGCGCCCGTCATCTACTTTCGTCTCTTTCTGTTCTTAATCCTCTCGACGTTTCTCGCCACAACAACACTCGCCCAACGCGATAACGATCCAATGGCTCCGGGTTCGTTTTTTGAAGTCTCGGGACAGGTGCGATCGGCAGACAATAAAACGGTCGAGAACGTGATGGTGCGCATCGAGACGCACAGCGGCGCGCTCGTGGACCAGGGCACGACTGACAGCATGGGAAGGTTTCGTTTCACTCGCCTGCGTTCTGGACAGTACAGAGTCTCAACAAACGCGGGCACTCTCGTTTCTCCACCTCAGTTGGTAGACCTTTCTCGTTCGAGCCCGCGCGTGCACCTGTTGTTTCAGCTCGTACCGGAGTCACCGACTTTCGCTTCAGCTTCAAAGGTCGGAGTAATCGACGCCCGTGTGCCGTTGGACGCCAGGACTGCATTTGATAAAGGACAGGCAGCGCTCGTCGAGAAAAAATCCGACGTCGCGATCTCGCATTTCAGGAAGGCCATCGATATCTATCCTCAGTTTTACGAGGCTCACTTGTCGCTGGGCCAGTTGTTTATGGAAAGCAACCAGTGGGAGAAAGCCGAGACGAGTCTGCGTCAGGCAGTGACAGTCAATCCTAAAGCTGTTCGCGCGATGGTCTCTCTGGGCGAGGTCTATCGGAGGCAGAAGAAGTACGATCATGGCACGAAGGTGCTCGCTGAGGCATTGAAGATCGATAACAATTCGTGGGAGAGCAATTTCACGCTGGGACGCATTTATTGGGAATTGAAAGACATCATTAATGCCGGGAAATACGTTGCACGAACGATCGAACTTCAGCCCGATCTTGCAGAGGCCCATCTGCTTGCCGGCAACATCTTCATGCGAGCGGGATTACCAGCGAATGCGTTGATCGAATACCAGGAGTATCTCCGCCTCGCCCCGAGCGGTGAGTTCGCAGAACAAACCCAAACTCTCGTCGCAAAACTCAAGAAATCCCTTCCTGACAAATAGCTCGATACCTCGTCGCACTGGCGAGCTGTTCCTCTTGTCACACACCCATCAAACAAGGCGTGCCGAATACTGAACTATCATTCGCTGGCGGCATGTCGTTCAAAGGACCCTGGGGCGCAGTCAACAGCGCCAACATCACACCCGATCCGTCAGGCATCAGCTACTACGACGAAGCGCTTTTTATTTCAACATTGCGCACCGGACACGTTGGCGCGCGCAAGCTCAAGCCGATTATGCCGTGGAATTACTTTCGAAACATGACCGATGACGATCTAAAAGCCATCTTCGCTTACTTGCGAACGCTTCAGCCGATTCAGCATCGCGTCGACAACACGGAGGCTCCGACCTCGTGCCCGCGATGCGGCGGAAAACATGGTTACGGAGACAGGAATCACTGACCGTTGTTACGAGAGCTGATGCTTGAGCCATGCTTTAGCCAGTCGCAGCTCTCGTTGCACGGTTTTCCGGGAGATACCGAGCACTTCGGCTACCTCTTCGTTGCTTAACTTGCCGAAGTAATGCAATTCAATAATTTCAACCTTCCGGGCGTCGAAAGTTGCGAACCGCGTCAACGCTTGATCGAGAGCCAGCAAGTCGAAATCCGGCTTCACTGAAACTTCCCGGGCGTCGTCGAGCGAGATTCGACGATTATCGCCACTGCGTTTGGCACGCTTGTGCGTCCTCGCATGATCGACCAGCAACCGTCGCATCTGGCGCACGATAACCGCCAGGAAATGCGAGCGATCCTTCCACGGCACGTCTGTGCCGACCAGCCGAATGTAGGCTTCGTTGACTAACGCGGTTGGTTGTAGCGTGTGCTCGGGACGCTCTCGCTTCATGAGATGTCGTGCGAGCCGTCTCAGGTCGTCATACGCCTCGGGCATGAATTGATCCATACACGAGGGAAGATAACCAACCACCACTCGACCGTCTTTAAAATCTTATGAGTTTTTTATGAAAGAGCGACTACTGCTTCTTCGTCGCCTCTTTCAGTTTCGCGTGAACGCGCTCGTAGTTGGTTTTGTAGATCCCTGTGTTCGGATCGTTGTTCTGCTCGCCGAGAATGCGCGCCTTGTCGTACAGCGGTTCCGCGAGGTCGAAGCGGCCGCCGCGTTCATACGCTTCCGCCAGACTGTCGTAAACGTTCGCTGAAGCCGGGTAACGTTCGACATTCGCCTTGAACACGGCAATCGCTTCATCCGGTTTGTTGGCGAAGATCAACTGGTAACCCATCTGGTTAATCAGGTTCTCAGGAGTGGGAATCGAATAGCCAAATCGCTCACTCAGTTTCTTGTAATGCTCGTCCGCGCCTTTCAAACCGCCAACCATCAATCCGCTCTCCGGATCCCGCGGACCTTGCCAGCCAGCAAAAACTTTGCGCAAGCCCGAGTAGTGACTGCGAAGCACTACCGATCCATGATCTTCATCATCCATGCGTTCAGCTTGCCACTCGAAGCCTTTGATGCTCGTCCGGCCGAGCACTTCTCTGAACTTGTCGAAGTTCTCGCCAATTCCACCCGGCTCGTTTCCCAGTGACGTATAGAGCGTCACTTTCAGTTCCTTCTGGTTCTTCAAAAACTCTTCAGCTCGTTTAAACGCTTCAGCATTTTCCCATTGCAGCGAAGGACTCACCGCAATATAAGAATTGAACAAACCGGGTTTGCTAATCATCGCGTGAATTGCGAAGAGTCCGCCAAACGAATGGCCGGCAAGAATGCGATACGGGTGGACGCGGTATTCCTTTTCGATGTGCGGAATCAGCTCAGTCTCGAAGAACTTCAGAAAGTTGTTCGCACCACCGGCTGTGGGAAATTGCAGCTCACCAGCCGCGTTCTTGTTGGTGGATTTCGCCGGGGTCAGATCCCGAGTGCGATCGGTGTTGGTTACGCCAACCACAATCATCTCCGGAATGCGACCGTTTCTCGTGAGAAACTCAATCGTACTCGCCGTGTGGCCCATGTGACCATCGCCATCGGTCATGTAGAGCACTGGATAACTGGCCTTGTTGGTCGCGTACTCTGCGGGAGTACGGACGAGGATAATTCTGTCTTCACCAAGCACCGTCGACTTCAGCGTTAATCTCTTCACCGTGCCGCCGTCTGGTTGCGCGATTGCCGCAGCGGAGACGATCAACAGAACAGCAATGCCTGACAGCACACGAAACAGTTTTGATCCGAGATGAATAATCATAGTTGGGCTCCAAATTAGTGGATTGATCTACTTATGCTGTGGCAACGCAGTACCGGGGAGGTGCCAATATTACTAGATTCGTGCGCCTCTCTCCAGTTTATTCTCGTCGCTTTGTGCGGCTCCGGGTGGAAGCGACGTCCACTTCTCGCGCAGCTTCGTCGATCTCGTCAACGTTGATTACTTCCTCCACTGCAAGATGGTCGCGACGCTGGGTCTCCCAAAGCTGTTGCTGGTGAGCGAGTTCCTCGGCCAGAGGTTCGTAAATTGGGCGTTGACCTTCGTCATCCGGATAACCCCACAATCCTGTGTGGCAGTGACGGTCGTCGCCCCAACCGGGATAATCGATGATTGGATAGAGACACAGCCCTTCGAGCTCAACACCTGCGGCCGCGGCAGCGCGTGCCTCCTGACCGATGTAGCGCAACCATGACGGTCGCGCGTCACCTTCGATTCCCGTCTCCGCAATGAACACCGGTCTCTGGTAACGGTCGTACACCTCGCGCAACATCTCGCGAATGGGTCGATGAAGCGGATGCGACGGTGGCAACAACACGTCCTGGCGTCGACGCGAGGGCGGCAGTTTTGGATCCTGATGGATCCACTGATTGTTCGAGTAGTAATTGACGCCGATGACGTCGAGATACTCGGGACGTCCGCCAAGCTCAGGATTGAGTTTGCCGGAGATCATGTCCCACGCCTGAAATTGCGCCTGACGGTAAGCTTCAGCAGCGGGCGCCTCCTCGGGATACGACGGATCGGTCGCGATGTGAATGATCGGTTCGGCGAGAGTGATGCGTGCGATTGGATCTACTTCACGTACTGCTTCGACTGCCGCGATTGCCGCACGAACGAGTTGTGCTTTTAGTTCAGGACCGCGCCCCTTCGCGAACGGGTTCAGGAACCCAGCGTCGCCACCACCCCACGATACAAACGAGATCTCGTTGACCGGTGTGATGAAGAGAGGTCCGCCTGTTTCTTCGAAAATGACTTGCGCAGTCGCGCGCGCGAAACGACCGAAGCGATCGACGAAATCGGAACTCCAGATATTTAGTCCGTCAGGCCAACCGTAGTGGAGTAAATCCCAGATGATTTGTGTTTTGGTTTTACGCGCCGCACGAAGCAACGGCATCAGGCTGGAAAAATCGTAACGAAAGCGCGCCGTCTCGATCAGGTGCCAGCGCACACCGTCGCGCACGGTACGCATGCCGGCTTGTTGCAGCCGCGAATAATCTTCAAACGCAAACCGGTCGTGCCGCGTGGAATTGATGAGATCGAGCCGCTGGCCGGCGAAACGGCCCAGTGCTTTGCGACGAGGCAGGCGGTGCGTCGAACACTCGAAACCGCCGATCCAAAAACTCTGAAAGATTGAACTATCTGCCTGAGGGCGCGAATCCCCTGTTTCAACTACGGTGCTGCTCATGACCTTTAATATACACAACGCGAGAGACGGTCATCAGCACCGGCCATCTTTCTTAATCGTCATGTGACGAACTCGTAACGCTCGGGATTACTCCTGAACCTTGTATTCGATCGGTATGGTGAACAGGTTCGCGGCCGGTTCCTCAGTCTTGATTTGGGTCAAGCGGTAACTGCTCTTCCCATAACGGGAGTCGGAACACTCGATCAATATCAACGTTTTTAGGCTGGAGGAATACCATCGCTCACATCCAATCCGGATCTCTTTTTCGTTATTCCTTGTGCCTGCGGGAACCGTCATGACGATCCGCGTTCCATCAGCCATCAACCCCTCGACCTGGCGCCGGCCCAATGATTCGCGTTGAGCGTTAGGCGAAGAGGTCGCAGGGGGGTTCTTTAATCCCTGGTCCATGTTCATGCTCGGCACGGGAAGAACTTGTGAGTTGGGACTCTTCTGTTTGGGGGGGGCGGTGCTCGCGGCCGACTTGCGTAAATCATCGGAGCCGGATTCGGTTTGTGCCACAAAGGCCTTGCGCCTGGCGGTGTGAGTCTTGGGATCAACAACAAATGAAACGCCAGTTGCCGGATCGTTGATCGTCGTCTGCAACGGATCTTCTACAGTCGGCGCCTCCGCTCCCTTTGCTTCGCCCATCTCGTCGTAGCGAGTACGTCCCTGACCGTCGCGGTACACTTTTGCAATTTCGATTCGAGTGGTGCTGTTGCCGTCAGCCGAGGTTTGCACGCGTTCCATCACAACCGTCGCAGACAAGGGCAAGCCTTTGATTACTGTGCGCGTGAATTCGTGAATGCCGAGGCTGGAAAAGGTCGGAAGGCCGGACGCGGTTGGATTGCGTAGCGGACTCGCGCTCGCGTTCGTCTCGCGAGCAGCGGAAGAAGACGCATTCGCATCGTTCTTTCCCGCCCTCTCTTTCACGACAGCGACTGTCACGCCAATTAGAACCGTCAAAGTCATCGCGCTTGCGATCCACAGAAGATGGGTTTTCTTTGTGTTCATTGTTCTTGTCCTACCTTATTCGACGCTCCCTGACTTACATGAATTCCTTGAACGCGTCGGGGTGTTGTTTGATGTACGCAGCCAACACGCTTTCGATTTTGCGTTGAGTTTTCCAAAACTTGTTACTGAGATCGTCAAAAAACTCCTGGTGGCGATCCATGTACGCAGCAAACTTATTGAAGTCGGCCGGCCGTTGCCCATTCGGAAATTTCGCTATCGCTGTTCTCAACAGAGCTGCGGATTCAGGCATGTCAACAGCTTCGTAGGCGCGCGCCACTTCCTCGACATCGAACGTATGCTCGAGAAAATAGGGAATCCCTCCATTGCCAACGATTCCGTACACGTGCCAAACCGTGCCGAGAATCTGCTGCTCTTTGTTTAGTGAGTCAGTACCCCGCTTCTCTTCCTTTTCTGCAATCTTGATGAAGATTCGGTTGATCAGCTCGCGATTACGCGTCAATGTCTTGCTCCTACCACCATCTGCGGGGATCGCAGAGGTTGATCAGTTTCTTCCCGTACTTTTGGATTTTACCTCCTTCCCATACTTTTACTGCCTGGTCGGCGACATAAGCGGCGTCCCTTCCTGTTTGCCTCACCTCGTTATCGATTGCCTTTTTCCAGCCATATGTCGCCGCATCCTCAGCGATGAAATACGCGGTAACAATCTTGGCTACATGTCTAGTTCCTCTCGCGACTCTTCTCGCTCCGCGTCGGAATGCACCCTTCCTACTAGTGTCCGCGACTTGAACGGTCTTAGCTGTCATCGCTTTATCTACTGCTTGTTGTGCTTCAGCGACAACGCCCCTATGGTAAGCACCAATGGGAGTGTTCTTGGGCATCCTTTTAATCTTGCGAACAAATCGTTTCGCCTCATCGAGAGTCATTTTCCTTATGCCCTTAGGACCCACGAATTTCTTAAGAGCCTTCTCCACCTCCTCCGTATACACGTCATGAGATATACCTCCAAGAGTTTTGGAATTGTGTGTCCTATAGTGATCGTTGAAAACTCGCGCAAAGTTTGAGTCGAGGTAATCATGCACCGTCTTATTCACTTTGCCGTTGAATAGCGACCACGGCACGATGTGGTGGCCCGTGCCGGTCCGCCTGAACTTCTTCTTCTTTTTCAGCCCTAAGTAATCAATGTCGTTAACACCGTCGTTGGTGTTGAACGCATAAAGATTGATTCCACCTGTTTCTTCGAGCGGATCCTTGGTCAGCCACTTTCCGGTCTGCGGGTTGTAGAAGCGGAACCCGTAGTAGAGCAGGCCGCTTTCCTGGTCGGTGTACTTGGTGCTGAACCTGAATGGATTGGTGTTGGCGTAGTCGCCGGTCGCTTTCAGCGTGTTGCCGAAAGGATCGTATTCATACGAGGAAGCGATTGCCCCAGTCGCGGCGTTGACGAGTGTCGTTACGTTACCATTGCCGTCGTACCCGGCTTGATAGCGATTCCCTCCTTCGTCTATGAGCAACAAGCCACCGACCGAGCCTGCATCTTCCAGATCATCGCTTAGATCCAAGCCCCAAACGTAACTTCTGATCAGACTGTTGTTGCCGGCCAGCTCTGCGATTGGCGCCCAACCGTCATAAACAAACTTTGTCTCGGATTGAAGTTCGTACTGAGATGTACCAGCATTCCAAACGCTGACTTTCTTCAGAATCCGCCGCCCCAGGAAGTCATAATTGAATTCCAGTTTCCGCTTCGCTTCGGACGGAACATTGGCGGCGGCCTCCATGACGATCAAACGATTTTCAGCATCCCAACTGTAAATCCAGCGGCCGTCGTTGATCAGATTTCCGTCGAAGTCATAGACGAACGCTTCAGTCGCCGGCGGGACAAAAGCACGGCCGCCCTTCTCAGTCACCGCATCTTCGCCACCAGCGCCAAAGTTATTTCGCGCGCCGATGACACTGATTTGTGGATAAGAAGGAGCGCTGCTGTTATCGACGGTCAGTTCCTTGTAGAAATACTCACCCTTGCGAGCCGTAGTGAGATTGTTGACGCTTACAGTCGCAGAGTTCTGGGCCAACCCAGTCACGTCCACGGCGCCTGGCACACTACGCTGTGAGTATTGATTTAGATTATTGGCTGTGTAGGCAGACTGGCGCAGGGTCCCTAGTTGATTTCCGCCGGCCTTCGTCGTCGTGCGATTACCAATCGTGTCGTACGCAAACTCGGTCTGATTACCGTAGACCAAAGAATTGTCCGACCAGTATTTCTTGCCGGTTACCAGTTCTCCGCGATCGTTATAGACAAAGGACCAGTAGCTCCCGTCCTCTCTCGTGACGCGTGTGCGCTGGTTGAGGTTGTTATATGTGTAGACAAAGCTCTGCGCAGTGCCCGCCGCGGGCGTAGTGGTAATGTTTTCGATGCGGCCGAAACTGTCGTAGCCTCGCGAGATCGTTGTGCCGCCGGTAAATGAGGTTGAAGTCAGTAAGCCTGACGTCGCGTGGTAACCATAGGTGACCGTTTGGCTGCCGCTGGTGATCGTTTGCAGCCTGGAAGTGGCGTCGTAGCCATAGCTTTGACTGCTTAACGTAGTCGTGTTGTGCGTGCTTTGTACCGAGGATCGGCGCAGCAGAGTATCCAACCCTACTGTCACGTTAACTCCATCAAGGATGCCGCCCGCAATCGCTTCCGTCTGGAGATCGTCTTCGACATCAAAAGTACGTGTCCGCGCGCCGGCAGCGTCGGTAACGCTGGTTTGGCGTCCACCACGATCGTACGTCAACGCAAGTGCAGGAGTGCTGTCACTGTAGCTTACAGTTCGTAGTTCTCCGGTATTCCCGTCGTAGCCGTAGGTGGTGGTTATGCCGCGGGCCCACACACGGGTCTTCTTACGTCCCAGTTCGTCGTAGGTATGGGTCGCGCTCTTGAGAGCAGCATCTTCTTTTTGGGTCAGCAGGCCGGTCGGTTCGTGATACGTCCAGCGCGTCACGTCTGTTGTGCCGGTTGTCGTAGCGGGCCAGACGCTGGCGCCCCAGTTTTGGCCGCCGCGGAACGTGTGCAATTCCGTGACTTGTCCGTAAGCGTCGTAGACGTACTGGAGCGGATAAGTGGAGTCGCCCCACGTTTGCGTCGTTTCTCCACGGCTGTTGTAGTTGAAGTAAGTTTTTTTACCGGCGGAATTGATCTCCGTTTTTAGCCGACCGGCAGCGGCGTGGTTCGGCGAATGATATTCGTAGCTGGTAGTGTCGGCGCCTGCGCTCCGGGAGATCAACTGGCCCGTGTCAGCACTATAGGTGCTTGAAGCGTTACCTGCGGCCGGATGCGTTGTCACGATCTGGCGGCCTAAAGAATCATAGGCATAAGTAACGGCGCTTCCTGGTGTATTGGGCGTGGACGACTGCAACAGACCATTGATGGTGATATCGATCTCATTGAGGTTCGAATCCGGCTCGTCTGTGATAGTCGTTATCTTCTTCGCCGCGCGGTCAACCTTCGTTGTTAGCTGCGTTGGATTACCGGCAGCATCGATAACGGTAATATCGGAAACGGTTTGGTCGGTCCCGCTAACTGGAAAGTTATTGAGGCGTTCGCGTTGAGTCTCGACGATCGGCGTATCGTTATTGTCTACGAGATAAGACTTCTTCGTTGTGACAAGGAACCAATCGCTTCCCACCTTCTCATAGAATGAATTCGTTTCGGCGAGACGATCCGTCGAGACAAGACTAAGAGCGCTACTTGCGTCGACGTCCAACCCTGTGCGGCTCTCCCGGCCTAATTCGTCGTATTCATAAACTCTATCGGCGACGACCTTAACCGCATTGGCCGTTGTTACCACTTTCTGAAGTTGTCCAAGACTGTTGTAGGTCGAGCTTTGTATCAGGTTGTGACCCGTAAAGCCTGGTTGCTCTACTTTGATCTCGCGACCGACCCAATCCTTCGTAGTTTTGGTCCAACGAGGAGAACTTAAACCGGCGCTGCCTTGAAACTCCTGCTCGTAGCGCGTACCGTCGGCGTTGACACCGTAGTCGGTAAACTCCGGAACCACCGCAGAACCGGTAATGCTTTTTGTTCGACCGTCGAGATAGTTATCGGTAACTTCAACTGCACCACCCGGGCGCGTTACGGTTTGGGTACGTCCGCCATTGGAGTACACATAACTCGTAAACAATCCCGCCTGGTCTTTTTCAGACGTTACCCGTGAAGCACGATCGTAAGTTCGCTCGCTCGTGAGAGTCAGCGCACCCCCTTCGACCTTCTCCTTAGTCTGAAAACCTTCCGCGTCGTACGTGAAGGTCGTGACAATGTCGCCTTGCGCCGGGAAACCACCACCCGCTGCAATTCCCTTCTTCGTGCGGGTCTTGACCCGATCCAGCGTGTCGTAGGTGTAGACAGTCTCGGCTCCTGTAGCATCGATCTCCGAGAGCATCTTGTCCCCACTCCACACTGCGCTGGTGAGTTCGCCTTTATGATTCCGCGTGGCAAGCAGTTGTCCGCGGCCATCGTACTCGGATGACTTCCAACCGATTCGTTCGTAGGCGGTGCCGTTGTAAACATAGACCTCGTTGTAGATCTCATTCCCAAACTGATCGCGAACGGTTGTTTCTTTGGTGGTCTTAAAGGCTATGCCGTCGGGCGACGTGGTAGTGCCGTTAACTAAGGTGCACCGTTCCGTCGTGCCGTTTGTATCGGGCACAAACTGACTCAGCGCCGGATCGACATTCGGGATGAAGTTACCCTTTTCGTACGTGTAGCTTTCCTTGCGTCCATCTGGATAAATCATCGCTGCAACTCGATTCGCGAGGAAGATCGGCGCCGAGAAGCGATAAACATGGGCGATCGATTCAGTGACGAGATTGCTCGGAACTCCGTTGGTTGACGTCGCATAACTGGATTCAGTTATGGCTGTAATATCGGGATCGATGTTGACGATCGACCGGTTGTATCGAGTTTTCTTAACCGTGATGCCGTTAATTTTCTCTTCAACGTCAAACAAAATCCTCGGGAACACTGAGAGACCAAAGACGCCGTTGTCGGAGTTGGAATAGCCGTATATCGTCAGATGACTGTTGGACTCATTGGCGGACGCGATGTCCAGGTCCTTCCAGGGCCGCATGATCGTGGAGATGTTCCAGTATTGGTCGTAGTCGTATTTCTCCCACAGACCATCGGGATACGTGATCGTCTTAAGCTTGCGGTAGCGATGAGTTTCTGAAGGGTTCTCGTAATAGGTATAGGTGGTTGTGAGTGCCGCCGAATCCGGATCTATAACTTCCTGGACTAGCTCCTCGCCCCACGGAAAGCTCAGATAGGTATGCGTTCGTTTCGAGACTAAGGTATTGCCTTCTTTTACAAGGAATGTCTCTTTACGTGACGTCGGAGTCGGATGGGAGACATTTCTTGTCTCCGTGCGGGCATAGTTCAACCCGGAAATCCATCCCGTTTTCAACGTCCACGAATCGATGTCCGGATCCCACAAGTACTCCGTCTTATTTGTGATGTTCCCGCCTTCGACTTTCTGTATTTCGAGGCGCGTAGTGGTCGTCGGATCGGGATTTGTAATTCTCCAGGTTACGTACGGCGGTCCGAGGAAAGTGTAGAAGCCACTCTGTTTTGGCCCAACATCCGTGGGCCGGTAATAGCGAATCTCGTATTCGGAAGGGTTATTTACGACGACGTCGGCGAATGCCTGTGGCGCTTTTACCTGCCGGAGAGTCGTACCGTTTCGGAGGACCTCAATGTCGGTGGTTTTTGCCGGAGGCGAATAGATCAGAGTCGCAGGCGTATAGATCGCGGATGAGATGATCTGCTCGCGGATACTGAGGTGTTCCGCGGAGCGGCCGTCTTTGAGAAAGCCCATGCCGGCTTCCCAAACGACGCTGCCGGTCCGTTCAGTAGTCTCACCTGCATCACTATTACCGCAACACTTCTTCCTGACAACTATCTCCCACTCACCGTCTCCTGTAAAAATCACTCCGCCATTGGTCTTGATGATCGTGTTGGTTTCAATGCCATCGATGAAGAGCTGGTACCCGTCAGGAACGTCGAAGTTTACTTGCGTGATACAGAGTCCTGGTCCACCCTCGAGTATGTAGGTTTTGTCCACCTTGAGACTTGCCCACGCTTTGTTCGTAAGGTTCGGAAACACTTCAAACGAAATGCACTGGGTACCGAAGCCGCTGGCGACGGCGCCGTTCAGGGTGAACTCGTAATCGAAGAAGGCGCAGGTCTTCGCCTGATAACCGATTTTCACTTCCTCGTTGCAACATTTGTCTTCACTGGACGCAGATCCGCTCAGCGTCAGCAAAAGTAAGCTCAACAGAAGGGCGCGTCCGGCAATGAGTTTGCTCTTGCGGGCGCACGACCAAATCATGGAGTGAATGACTGACCTTTTCGGCGCGAAGGTTGCAGTTGAGTCTTTTCGGTTCTTCTGAGTCTTCATTGGTCTATCCCTTCTCTTGACGGCATCGAGTACACGCACAAACAGATTTGAGTCAGGTTTAGTTTGATCATGGATTTGGCGGTATGAGCGGTGTGTGTAGTCTTAGGTTCACACCGGTGCCGTCGTCTGCTAGTGCATTCTTAGTTGGGTTACGACCCTGCTGGAATTCCTGTAAGTTTGTGAGACTGTCGCCGTCGGGATCGCCGCTTGCGGTTTGGCTGAGATTTCCAAAGTATTGAATCTCCCACCAATCAGGCAGGCCATCATCGTCAGAATCTACGTCACCCACCGAGAAAATGAGCGCGTTGCTTGCAACGCCAGTAACTTTGACAACAACTGGTCCGGTCGCAGCAAAGATCGGTACTGCTGCAACGATCTTCTTGTCGGCCCAACTCGTGGGAGTGGCTGCGACACCATTAAAGGTAAGCGTGCTCGTTCCCTGAATGATGCCGAAGTTCAGACCGGTGATGGTTACTACCGTACCGATTGGACCCGAGGTCGGAGAAACGCTGACGATTGTCGGAACAGTCACCACTTCAGCGGCCCATTTGATTGCAGCGTCAAATAGTGGTCCACCGTTCGTGTTACCGAAGTTTGAGGCGGCGGTGGTGTCCGACATGAAGAGCGCCACACGACGAGACGGCGCATCGAGTCCTGCTGAGACCCCATCCGCGCCCGGCATGTTTGCGCCGGCGTCATAACCAAAGATCGGAAACTTCGTCGCGTCACTAAGCAGCGCCGCAATCTTTACGGCGTTAGCATTTGTCTTGCCCCAGGCAAACGTCGACGCCGGCGACGCTACCGGAACTGGAGCGCCGCTACTTAAACCCGCCGCCATCGGATGCGAGGGCGTAACGATATTCACCTGTGTTTGCGACGCAAGCGTCCCGAAATGTGTGTTGGAAGTTGTGCCGGTCATGCCCATGTCGTCGAACACGAGCGGCTCCCAGGCAACAACCGGAACGGCGACATGTCTGAACTTGTTCGTGACGTTGCCGTCATTCACAGTCGACGAGATCACCACCACGGCCTTGCCATCAGCCTGGGAAGTAAGCAAACCGTTGTTCGCAACTTGGACCGTAACCGTGTAACCAAGGCTCTCGAGACGCGTTTTGACTGCACTGTCGCCAGTGCCCAGATTCGAGGAGCCGACTGCGAAGAGTGCGCCTCGCGTGGTGGTTGTAGTCCAAAGCAACAGTTGGGCGCGGCCGTTCGGCGATTCCCTGGAATCGAAGATCACGAACGGACTACTCGCGGCCTGACTCTTCAGCGCAAGACTGACGAGCGTTTGTCCGCCGTCTCTTTGCGGTTTGACCCACGCAGTGACGTCGAACTCGTACCAACGTGCAACGTTGTCAGTTATGGTCTGAGTTGAGAGTGCGGGGTCAGTGCTAGCGGGCTTGTTATTCCAGGTGATGGTGGTTTCGCCCCACGTTATATTTGAAACCGAGTGTGCTCCGACTGGCACATTGGTGCCGCTGGTATCACTTAGCCTGCCGCGAACACGTAGTTTTGCTTTGACGATGTTGGTAACCGTGGTGAGATCGAAGCGCAGATACGACTCGCGATTCGATCCGGCGGCACCTTGTTGGACATGAAGCTCCTGCGCCGTACCAAAGTTAGTGCTTGCAAATGATCCATCTCTAACGTAAGCGTCAATTGCTGCGTTAACTCCCGCTTGCCAGACGATATTGATCAGAACGGGATTCGACGGCGTGATAGCCCCGTTGTTATCAGTGGCCTTTGCTGTAACGGAATGTCCTCCCGCCGCAATGTTGTTCCAGACCACGCTGTACGGAGCAGACGTATCGGTTCCGATCGAAGTTGAGCCGGTGAAGAACTCCACTTGCGTAACCGTGCCATTCACGTCACTCGCATCGGCAGTAAGAGTTAGATTAGACCCAACCGGGAAAATGCTGTTGGCCTGCGGAGACGTCACCGTCACCGAAGGAGAAGGATTTAGTGGTGACACGGAGATCGCCGCTGGCGCTGACGCCGTGGCCGATCCGCTGTTGTCGATTGCCATCGCGACGATTGAATAGTTGCCGACGTCTACGTTGGGCCAGGTCGTGTTGTAGGGACTTGTCGTGGCAGTGCCTACTAACTTGGCGCCCGCATAGAACTCAACCTTGCTGATGCTTCCGTCAGAATCGCTGGCAGTAGCCTGTAGCGGCACGGTCGCGAGCGCCGTGAACGGTGCACCATTGGCTGGGCTCGTCAGACTTACAGTTGGCGCGCCGTTGTTGTTGTCATTGGTTGTAATGAACAGTGCCGGTTTATTCGTCGCAGCCTCTCGGGAATTCAGCTCAATGTGCGGAGTGGAATTGTTCACGTTGTGTAACGCGAGACTCATTAGTTCAACTCCCGCCGCCTTCTGCGCAACGACGTGACTCGTGATGTCAATGTCGTAGGTCGCGTACGTAGTCGACGTCACGGTTGCGCTGTTGATCGGATTTCCAATGCGCGCGGGTTTGTTGGCCCATGTGATCGCGGTTTCCGACCACGTAGGAACAGTGTCGGTCACCTGGTAAACAGACGTGGAGACACTGCCCGCAACAGACAAACCTGCGAAGATTCGGAGCTTTGCATTCGTGATATTTCGGGTGATCGCAGTCAGGTCAAACTTCAGATACACATCGCGGCGCTGGTCTGCCTGGTTCGCCGTTTTGACAAGCAGCGGAGTAGCTTTGCCGAAGTTTGTATTTGCCCCCACGCCGTCCTGCACTGTCGCATCCGCTGCTGGATAAATTGTTAAGTTCGTTGCCGAGAACAGCGTGAAATTCGCTGTTTGGTTGGCCGTCAGGTTATTGAATGTTTGACTTACCGGGTTGAAGGTATAGGTCAACGTGTATGACAGCGGCATCGACGGAGTGACAACAAAACTCTCGCCCTCGACCAGCAGAGTAAACTGATAGTTTCCGGCTGCGTCAGTGGTTGCCGTCCGAGTTTGCGACCCGCTTAGGTTCACGATTCCACCCACAACATTGCTGCCGTCGGGATGTTGAACATGACCGCTGATCGAGAATTGCGACAGTGGAGTGCCAGTGAAATTCGCTGTTTCGTTGGCGCTCAGGTTATTGAACGTTTGACTGGTTGGCGAAAAGAGGTAAAGGTTTTTGGAAGGAGTTACGGTTAAGTTTTCGCCCTGCCCGAGTTGAATAAATGCGTAGTTACCGTTTGAGTCAGTCACCGCAGTAACAGTCCTGGTGCCGGACAACGTCATAGTCACGCCGGCCACCGGATTATCGCCCGTATCCTTAACTTGTCCGCTGATTACAAAGCCCTCGATGTCTGAGATTTTCGCGATGAAGGCTTCTCCATCAAGAGGTTGAGTAAAGCCGCCAAAAGTTGACTGAGCTGCATTAACTAGTGGAATGTTACCGTTCAGTTCATCGGCGTAAGTTAGACCCGTAATATAAGCGGCGCCTGCTGAATCGATCGCGAGGTCGCCAAAAAACTCCCAGGTCGGACTACCGTAGTAAGTCGAGTAGAGCACCCCGCTGCCCTCCGGGTTGAATTTGGTGACAAACATGTCGGGCGCACAACACTCAAAGGTGTGCTGCAATCCGTTTGCGATCGGAAAATTAGCGGATGACGTCCTACCCAATACAAAGGCGTGACCCGTGGCATCCACCTCGATTGAGGTACCATCTTCGCTCGAATTGCCGCCGATACGACTAGAGTAGACAAGACTGTTGCCGGCTGCATTGAACTTCGTGACAAATGCATCCTGACACCCGGACGTACCACAGTTGCCAACATTCCCTCCATATGTAGTCTGAAACGCGCCCGCAGTTACTGGAAAATTTGTATGGGAATAAGTGGTGCCGGTGATGTAAGTATTACCGTCGCCATCGACTGCGATCCCACTTGCATTATCGTCACCGGTGCCACCAAGGTACGTCGAATAGACCAACGTATTGGTTGCACTGGAGACCTTAGCTAAAAACGCATCGTTGAAGCCGCCCGCAAAGTTTTGCTGGTATGGTCCAACGACGGGAAAATTGGTTGAAGTTGTGGAACCGGTGACATAAATGTTGTTGGTGGAGTCGAGAGCTATGTCGGCGCCCGTATCACTGCCTGAACCACCCAAATAGCTGGCGAAAAGTATCGTAGTTCCCGTCGCATTCAGTTTCTGAATGAAGACGTCTCTGTCGCCCCCACCAAAAGTCGGTTGGAAAGCATTAACAGTGGTTGCGCCGGAACCCGCGCTGCCTACAAAGTAAGGACAGTCAGACGAATCAATTACAACATCTGAGCCTGCGCCCCTAAGGTATGTGGAATAAACAAGCGCGCCGCTCGAGTTCAGCTTTGCAGCAAAACTGGCCTGTAGGGTTTGAATGGAGTTCAGTTGAGGGAAGCTGCCGTCAGTGCTGCCGGTGATGATCGCGTTATTGTTCGAGTCGACGGCAATACCAAAACCCCGATCGTTCGTGCTGCCGCCCAGATAAGTCGAATAGAGAAACTGATTGCCCGTGGCGTTGATTTTTGTGACAAAAGCGTCGTAGCGGCGAATGCCTCCATTGTCGAAACCATTACCCCAGAATGATTGAGCGGCATTAATAACAGGAAAAGTAGTGGAATTCGTTTGTCCGACTACGTATGCATTACCGCTGGAATCGACCGCGATTCCGCGACCATCGTCGTCTCCGTTCCCACCGAGCAGGGTTGAATAGGTAAGTACCGGATCGATTACCAGCGGCTTCGTCACATCGTAAGCGCCGATGGCAAATCCAACACTACGTTTGCCCTTGAGTACGTAACGGCTTTCTACCGCGTGTCTTTGTCCGTCAATTTCCTGATAGACAACCGGCCGGTGCTGGCGAATCTCGCCGCCATTCACTTTCATGACGAGTTCGCCGTTGCGATCGATTCGTAATCGCGTCACGCCGGCAAAATTGATCTTGATGTTTCGCGGATCCGTGTGCGGACTGACAATGAAATCGTATTCAAGTTCTTCCTGATTGCCGTAATAGACCATGTCGATGCCGGGGTAAACGGCTTCGTACTTGACCTTGCGGTAGTTTGGGACGTTGGTTTGCCACTTTGTTGGATCGGTGCCGAGGTAGTAATTACTCTTACCGGGCAGCTCATCTACACCAATTACCTTTGGGTTGCGATTGGCATTCGCGAGTTTCATTCTTACCGCAGCGCCGCGTTGTTTGTTTCCCAAGAGCAGGAATGCCTGGTCCGAAGTTAAGAACAAACCGTATCCGCGTCCTCGAGAGATAAACTCAATCTTCGAATCTGCCTGTCCTCGGTTCGATTCAAAGCTCATCGGAATTCGCCCGTAGTTTTCGTTATGGCGAGCGACGGTCTTTGAGTCCGTCGACTTTCCGCGGAGCTCTCGCTTCTCATCAACTTTTGGAGACTCGATTTTCGGTTTTACTGCGGATGCGGGTGTAGATCGCTCTGCGGTAGAAGAGTTTCTGCTTACGCCACGTGCGAGGGGAATACCGTTTAAACAAACGGCGAAGCCCAGCATGAGAACGACTAATGGATTAATGTTGGCTGTTGCACGTCGCTGTAAGCGCATTTGAATTCTCCTTCTCGACGTTGCGGAACGCTTGTAGATAGAGATTTCCGCAAGGGACTCGTTCGTTCGCGGCTTTGCAAAGGCTGCCGCTGAACAGAGTTCGACACTTGTCCGAGCAAACTACCGCTGCGATCACGCAGTTACGCGTGATGGGCGGTTATTTGAACGCGCGAAATAACCTGGGTCGTCTTGAAGAGGAAAGTGTGGATGTGGCGAGTCGATATTGCATGGAGGTTCTCCTTGGTTGAGGGCTACACTCCACTTGCGCTAACATCGCGATTGCCCAGAAACGCATTCTTGGCGCAAGCTGAGTTTTCGTTTCGAAGTAGCTCCGTTATCACCCGTACAGTGATGGCGGGGCTTTTTGCTTTTATTAAGTTGCAGTTGAGCCGCAAAAATGGCTGGTCCAAAACCAGTGCTTTGAGCAGCGGAGTCGCGAAACTGAAGTGGGCTTACTTAAACTTCACGAGCTTCGTGTCGGGGAGCCGCGAGAACGTGATTGTTGACCAGCGGACTTTACGCTCGGTTCGGATTCCTGTCAATGACAAAGTTTGTCACTCGCGAACATGTGATCATTCGTACTACTCCGCACAAATCTTTCGTGTTGGACCATCGATTTACGTAAGTAGCGAAAACTGAAAATGCGCTCCGTATTTCTACGGGCACAATGAAGCGGCCAGAGATCAGATGCGAACTTCTGACTCCGGCCGCTCGTTGAAACGCAGTTAACAGTTCAAGTCACTCTCGTTAAGGAAGCGACTTCAAGTACTCCACAACGTCAGTCTTCTCCTGTTCGGTCAAACCCAAACTGAATCGGGTATTGTAGTGATTCACTACATCCAACAACGTCGCGAAGCGGCCATCGTGATAGTAGCGTCCGCGATTTGCCGGATTCATGAAAACAGCATTCTCGCGCACGAAAATACCTGCCAGGTTCATCGTCTTATAGACACCGTCAGGTGAACGATCTGCCTGGAAGCTGTCGATCCCGAGTTCGGCGGGCGTGTGCAGGTTCCAACCCGGCTCGGTCCATAACGGCTTCACGTGACAATCGTTGCATTTCGCTTTGCCGACGAAGAGTGCGTCACCGCGAGCAGCGGCTGCGACGTTAAAGTCCACTCCCGCTTCCGGCGAGGGTGCAGGAATCGCGAGTTGATAGAAGTGCAGCGACGGCAGTTTCTTAGTTATACGATCCTGCTCGGGCGGAATATGAGGCAGGTCGCCAAAACCATTCGCTGCTGCGATTGGAAACTTCGCTGGATTGTTCAATCTTGGATCAAAAAACCTGCCCACACCGTGCATTTCAAGGTTGGCGACAAACGCGTTCCAGTAACTGACGCTTCCCCAAGAACCGGTCCATGTATGTTCGTTATAACCTGCGAGACCAAAGGCGTTCGGGATCAACGTCGCTCCCGGAACATTGGTTCCTGTAACGACACCATTCGTCACTTGCTGTGGATTGAACGCTTTGCCGTCGAGTATCAACTGCGCGTCGAACTTGCCTGGACCCCAGCTATTCAACACCGCGCGAACGGTATCCTGGCTTACGCCGAGTAGGGTTGAGAACGGACTAAGATCTGGAGCTGCCGCTACGATCTTTCCGACGTCCAGATCGCGGTTGGCCCAACCGTCCAGCCTATGACCAACGCCGAACGTCAATGAATTATCGACTGTCGAATGACAAATCGCGCATGTGATGCCAACTGAATTAAGAGTATCGCCTTCAAAAAAACCTCTAAGACCAACGACCGCATCGAGTCTCAGCAGAGCAATCGTCGTCGCCGGATCGTTGAGATTCACCTTGCCTTGCTTCAGTTGATTGATCAGCGGCTGCGGTAAAGCATCAACGTCAACCTTTAATCCGAGAGTCAATGCGGTGGTGGGAGTGATGCCCGGGCCGACGCCGCCAAGGGCAGCGCCTTTAATCGCCTGATGAAGCTCGAGCTCACCACCCCAGAATGCTTCGTCGCCAAAAGTATCGAATCGAAATGTGTTTCTGCCTTCTTCAAAAAGGTTATTTGCGTTGGCGACAATCTGCACGTCAAAGTTACTAAGCTTTTTCACTTTGCCGCCGATCACAGCGGTTGACCTGGGTTTTTGTACCACCCCGATTCTGTTCTGTGCGTGGCTTGAGTTAGCCACCACCAGCGCGCCTGCTATCGTCGCCAATACCACCGCGATTACCGATAAGTTTCTTATTCGGCGTCGAAACGCTTGTTCCTTACTGATCATAAATACCTCCATCTCCCAGTGTGCGTATGAACAGCTCGCCGCACGCGAACTGTGATGAATCGTTCACTCAAGGTAAGCGAACGCAGGGGCAGAGGGCGGAGCTCTCCACTTTGCATCGAGGGCGAGGTCAGTGCTACCTTCCGAACAAAGCAAGAACTTTTTGCGCCTCCCTTGGACGTACAAGTTGGGGGCAATTTGTTAGGGGATCTGGCGTTTTAGGATAAGCCCTAAAAGCCATTCTGTAAAGAGGTGGATATGACCGTTGGTGGCCGAAAAGGTTTACGTTTTCCTTGCGAGTGTGTGTCAAGTTTGCCCGGTGGTTATACAGACCCGTGGGCTGACATTACGAAAAGAAAATTATTGCCGAACGGGACTAAAGAACAGATCGTCACGCTCATCGCTAACGAGCCGAAGACACTGTCACAATTGGCTCAAGCACTCAATTTATCTCCGCCGAGCGTGCACACCCACATCAACGACATGCTCAAGAGTGAGCTGTTGCGTGAATCCGAGGAATACGAAAAGAAGCATCCCACCGAGCGTTATTACGAACCAAACTTTCCCGTTTTCAAAGCGGAGGATTGCGCCGAGTTTCAAGATCTCTGCGACGAAATGGCCCAGCAGTTAGCCAATTTGTTTGAACGTCGCGGGGCAAAAATCGAAAAAGCTTTTCGGAAGACCAGCCTGCCGGATCATGGTTGGGAACTTTCTGATGTCGCCCATTGCTTGTATGCGAATATGTATCGAAGTGCGCGCACGTTGCTTGAAGAGCGCGGACTATTATCTTCACGAGAGAAACATGCAAACGGTGCGGAATGGATCTTCTGGGCAGAAGAGCGCGAATAAATTAATCCTCACGCGGTTTCTCACCGGTAACTCTCCTGAACCACGCAGGATGATGAGTCCAGGCCCACGCTCGTGAAACCGTGCCGTCGATCATCGAGCGAAACGTACCCGGCTGTGCTGCCGTACCTTCATAAACGTGAATGATGAATCCGGCGAGCATTATCAGAGCGGCTATGTCATGGACCACGTAGCTGACAGCCACCAGCCAACGCGGCACGACGTCGTCAAACCACAATGGAATACCGGTGATTAGAAAAAGTACGGCACTTAGCACAATCATCCAGAAATACAGTTTCTGACCGCCGTTGAAAAAATCGGTCTCCGGCAACTCGCGCGTCTCGCGATTCGAAACATAAGCCCGCAGTCGTTTCATCCAACGCGTGTCAGCTTCAGTCCAACGCATCGGTGCAAGCCAGTTCAGAAACTGAAAGAAAAAGGCGATGGTGAATACCAGTGAGAACCACGGGTGCAGCAGACGCGTCATCGGGCCTCCACCGAACAGCGGCGTGAGCCAGCGATAAAGCCAGGGAGAATAGATCGCAAAACCGGATAGCAACGCGAGGATGAACGAGATCGCTACCGTCCAATGCAGGACTCTCGTGTAGACCGGATGACGCAGTAGCTCACCACGATGGACCACCGTTCGTCCGTACTTCTCAAATTCTGTTCGCGCTTTCTCGTCAAATCGTTCGACAGAAGAACTCATGGCACTTCCCTTCTGCTGCTACTCTCGGCCTCGTTCGGGTACTTTGTTATCACCGGCGGCTCGGGGTGCGGTAACTTTGGTCCCACGGTGATGCGATGGAAGAACACCGCAAACACGCCAAGAATCGCCATCAACAAGCCCGTCGGTTTAGCCAGCCACTTCCAAACCGTATAGCTCGGTGGAATCACAGGATTCGAAGGCAAGCCGCCGTACAGCTCGGCGTTAGCAAGGTCATGGAGCACGTAAATCACGTGCGTGCCACCAATCGACTGCGGATCGTAGACGCCGGCGTTCGTGAATCCTGACTCGTTTTGCAATTGCGAAACGCGCGTACGCGCGATCTGGACCATATCCTGTTTCGTTCCGAAGTGAAGACAGCCGGTCGGACATGCCTTGATGCAAGCGGGTTCGAGTCCTTGGCCTACGCGATCCGAACACAGCGTGCATTTGAAAACCTTCTTCGTTTGCGGATTGAACTTGGGAATGTCGAACGGACATCCTGAGATGCAATAACCACAACCGATGCAGTTCTCCTGCTGAAAATCGACGATGCCATTTTTGTACTTGATGATCGCGCCATCCGCAGGACATGCACGCAAACATCCCGGATCCGCGCAGTGCATGCACTGGTCCTTGCGCATCAGCCACATCAAGTTGCCGTCGCGTTCATGCTCAACGAACTTGATCAGGTTCCAGTAGTTCCACTCCGTTGACGGCATCGTCTGGTATGTGTTGTCGAACGAGGTCTCGCGAAACGGATGATCGTTCCATTCAACGCAAGCGACTTCGCATGCCTTGCAACCAATGCAAGTCGTGACGTCGATGTACTTGCAGACTTCGTCGACGCGTTGCGTATCTTGACCGGGGACTGGACCCGGATGTGCCGAGATCTCCTGAATCTGCATGGTTTGCGGATTACTCATCGTCACACCTTCTCGAGCTTTACGAGGAAGCCCTTGTACTCGGGCGTGAATGCATTGGGATCAATAGCCGCGGGCGACAACTGGTTGACCGGGTTGCGCGCGGTCTTGCCCGCGTCTTCCTTGATGCCTCGGTATCCCCAATGAATTGGGATCCCGATCTGATACGTCTCCTTGCCGTCGATCATCATCGGTTTGATCCGTTTCGTAACCATCGCTTTCGCGACGTACTCTCCCCTCGCGCTCGTTACCCGCACTAGTTCGCCACCGCGGATTCCCATCTGGTCAGCCAGCTTCGCGGGAATCTCCACAAACGGCTCAGGCACGAGCTCCACGTTCATCGGATTGTTCTTGGTCCAATAGTGATAGTGTTCGGTTAACCGGTAAGTCGTGCAGACCACGTTGAAGCCCTGTTCCGGAGTGCCGAACTTGTCGATCTCGGTCTTGTACTTCTTCGCTACCGGACTGTTCGACTGATTCGGGTGTAACGGGTTGGCGATCGGGCTTTCAATCGGCTCGTAGTGTTCAGGAAATGGACCATCGGCAAACGCCGCGAGTGGACCAAAAATGCGACCGACGCCTTCAGGGTTCATGATGAACGGACCCATGTGGTCCTTCGGGTTCGAATCCGCTTTGAAGTCAGGAACATCGTTGCCGACCCATTTCTGTTGCGCCTCGTTCCACCAGATTTGGCGGCGCTCCAAGTCCCACGGTTTTCCGTCAGCGTCGCATGACGCGCGGTTGTACATGACGCGTCGATTTGCCGGCCACGACCATCCCCAGTTTGGATAAATGCCCAGGCCCGAAGGATCCTCCGTGTTGCGACGTTGCGCTTGTGGACCAGCCTCGGTCCACGATCCTGAATAGAGCCAGTTGCCACACGCGGTCGTCCCATCGTCACGAAGCCAGGAAAATCCCGGTAGCTGTTGACCGGCCTTGATTGTCAGACCCGGAGACGCTTGTTCATCGGTCAGATCGGCGAGCGCGCGGCCGTTGATTTCTTTTGCGAGTTCGCTTAATGAAGGATTGAGTGGCGTGGTGTAAGGCCACGAGATGTTGACGATCGGATCCGGAAACTTTCCGCCCTCAGCGTTGTAGAGATCGCGAACCTTCAAAAAGATTCTGGAGAGAATTTCCTGGTCCAACTTTGCCTGTCCAGGCGGCGGCAATGCGGCGTGTTTCCATTGCAACCACCGCGCTGAATTGACGAATGTGCCGTCTTTCTCGGCGAAGCCGGCCCCTGGTAGTCGATAGACGGTGGTGTTGATCTGTTTCATCTGCTCCGGAGTTGTGCCCGGAGCTCTCCAAAACTCACTGGTCTCTTCAGGATAAAGCTCACACACCACAAGCCAGTCGGCTTTCTTGAGCGCTTCAATGTTTTTGTGCGAATTCGGACCGATAGCGACGCCGTTCATGCCAAACGCAAACAGGCCTTTGACTTTGCCTTCGTACATGAAGTCCCACATTTCCGTCCACGAATACTTCCGGTCGATCTTGGGGAGGTAGTGATAGGCCCAATCGTTCTCTTTCTTCGCGGCATCACCGTAAAGCGCCTTGAGATACGACACCATGAACTTTGGTGTGTTGGACCAATAGTTGTACGAGTCCCAAACGTCAGGTTTTGACGGCGTAGGCGTAGTGCGTTCCAGAAAAGTCGCGAGGTCGACGTCAGAAGGAGCCGGGATTTTTAGATAGCCGGGAAAGATGTCGAAAACACCGCCCATGTCCGTCGCGCCCTGGATATTGCAGTGACCGCGAAGTGCGTTCACGCCTCCACCGGAGCGTCCGACGTTTCCGAGTAGCAGTTGCAGAATTGCGGCGGTGCGAATGATCTGCGTACCGGTTGTGTGCTGCGTCCACCCGACCGCGTAGATGATCGTCGCGGCCTTCTTCATAGCGCCGTCTTTGCGAATGGAAGTGAACAAATCCGCGGCTTTCAGAAACTGGTCCTTCGGAATTCCCGTGATCCGTTCGACCATTTCCGGCGTGTACCGCGAAAACTGTTTCTTCAACAACTGAAACACTGTGCGTTCGTGTTGTAGCGAAAGATCGTAAGCCGTATTCGGCGGCAACTCCGGCGGAGGTTTTGGTCCACCTTGCGCAGCAGCGCCTGGTCCACCCGCAGCTTGATGGCCGCCGCCAGTTTGACTGCTCATAACTCCGCCAGCGGACGATTGACCTTTGTCTGGAGGCGTAGATGATCCCCCTCCGCTCGATCCTGTCCGAGATCCTCCCTGGCCCTCGAGATTGCCGCCCTGCTCGTAATTCCACGTTTCCGGATCGTAAACGGCCTCGCCGTCGTCGAAGCCCGAGAAGAGACCGTCTTCCGGCAATTTGAATCCGTCTTTGATAATGAAAGCCGCGTTGGTGAAGTTGACGAGATAGTCTTTCGCGATCCGATTGTTTTGAATCGCGTAGTTGATCAGGCCGCCGAGGAAGGCGATGTCAGACCCGGCTCGAATTTGTAGGAAGAGATCGGCGGTCGCCGCAGTCCGCGTGAAGCGCGGATCGACGACGATCATCTTCGCGTTGCGTTTCAGCTTTGCTTCGATGGGCCATTTGAAGCCACACGGGTGGTTCTCGGCCGGATTACCACCCATGATCAACATCATGTCGGTATTCTTGATGTCGACCCAGCCGTTAGTCATTGCACCGCGTCCGAAGGTGGGCCCCAAACTGGAGACCGTCGGACCGTGTCAAACCCGGGCCTGCGTTTCGAAATAGCAGACCCCGAGGCTGCGCATTGTCTTGACCGCGAGATAATTCAGTTCGTTGGTGTCGGTACAGCCGCCGGTCCAACCAATGCCTTCGCACCGGTTAACCGTAAAGCCTTTCTGGTCCTTCTCCACAAACGTTTCATCGCGCGTTTTCTTTACCCAGCGCCCGATTTCCTTGAACGCATCGTCCCAGGAAATGTCTTCCCAGCGATCGGAACCGGGGCGACGCACCTCCGGTTTCAGCAAGCGGCGATCGTTGTGAATCTCCTGCTCGAGCGAAGCGCCTTTTGGACACAGAGTGCCGCGATTGATTGGATGATCGGGATCACCTTCAACGTGAATAACTTGTGGAGTGACGTTCTTGGCCCTGTCACCAATCGTGTGAATGATGACGCCGCAACTAACGGAACAATACGGACACGTGCTACGCGTTTCCGTTGTGCGGTCGATCTTCAAACCCTGCGTTTGTGCGTAAACCGGAGCGAGATCGAAGCCGAACGCAGATAGACCAACACCTCCTGCAATCGTGGTCCTGATAAAAGATCTTCTGGATAGATCCATGACAGATCCTCAGTTGACATTCAGGGGTAAACGATTGGGGTAAGGGGCCAGGGAAACCGTGGGGAATTTCGCTCAATGAGATTAGGCAATCAGTGGAGGAAATGTCAACGCGCGATCATAAGCCAACCAGGTTCAGTTCGATTTTCGTGTACCCATGCTCAGTGGCCCACAAGTCCAACGGAGCGGCGGCAACTTCATCAACTAGCGGCTGAGCAGTACCGAGTCGCGTCAGGTCGATGCCCTTCAGATAGCGTTTGCATGTGTCACACGCTTCGACCCTCACGTGGTCGTGGGTGGGTGATTGAAAGTATGCAAGCTTCGACGGTTCTTCCTCGCCGCAATGAGCACACACCAAGCGGCGAAACGGCCATACCGAAAGACACTTCGCGCACATAAGATCGCGATTGCCACTTTCCGCGCCAGCCTCCTTGTTTTGGAGCACGCTGAGTTGCGCTTTCCCGCG
The DNA here is from genome assembly GCA_963789185.1 of uncultured Acidobacteriota bacterium. Classification (GTDB taxonomy): domain Bacteria; phylum Acidobacteriota; class Blastocatellia; order Pyrinomonadales; family Pyrinomonadaceae; genus PSRF01. The sequence goes on along the minus strand of CAWBJU010000028.1, from coordinate 286,469 downwards.
ACAGAACGGGCAGCGACTCTCAGAAATCGATGCGTTCGCACTCGTTAGACCATGCGCGGTCAATATGAACTGAGCGTAGGGCTGCAAGAACGCCTTCGCGAAAAAATTAGTGTCCGCGGGATCGATCCAGTAGTTCAATAACATCCGATCGACGTCTCCACTCGATGCGTTCTGTAGAATCTCTGCCTGCTCGACAAGCGGTGGTGGGCCGGCAGTCTTTACCACCCACAGAATTGACCCGAATGCTCGCCGAAGAATCCGCAAGTCGGGCTCCAAATTCCCTGAAAGACGAGGGGTTTGACTTGCGCAATGCTGATAGATCTGAGCCTGGGCCTCCAGCAAATTCTGATAGAAGCGCAAGAGCTCCTTCGAGCCGTCGGTCGTGCCCGCGAGTTCAGTAGCTCTGCCTATTTGCTTTTCCCAAAAGTTCATACAGCCTTCCGGGTCTCGGCCTGAATTCTCATGATCGAGACGCCTTCGTTTGCTTCGTAGAAACCTTCCTTCCCATCGATACGCTTCATCTTGTCGGTACCTCTGTGATGCAACGCAACGACCTCCCACGCGTTGGGTTCAAATACCGGACTGCCGGAACTTCCGGGTTCAGTCGGAGTTCGATAGTGAACGAAAGTATCGTTGCAGGCCACGAGGTAATTGTCTTGTAGCGAGATCTCCAGATCGCGCCCGCTTGGATGACCAATGATGTACATCCGCGGCGGTGGCTCGGCCATTTCCATTGATGAAGAGTAAAGCGTGAGAGCGGGAGCTTTTGGCTCCCCTTTCAACTTGAGAAACGTTGCGTCGAGTTGTGAGTACGGCGAAGACCAAAACACAGCTTCCTCAACTTGGAAAACCTCCTCCATCGACTGAAAGTGGACCTGGCAGTCTTTAGCAAAGATCGCTTTCGGGTGCTTGTTCGGGTTCGGGTTCGTGGTAATCACGTGATCGTTGGTGAGCACAAGCACGCCCTGCTGCGCCGGGAAGAATTCCGATGCGTTTACTAACCACCCGGTACCGTGGCCCTGACCGTTGCGTCGCTCGATACGTGCAACGGAATTGCAGCGATCCAGCCCCTGCTTGTACCACTTCACAGTCTGCATGCGATCCGATCCAAATATCGCTTCGAGCTTGTCTGCGTTGCGATCAATTGCTTCTGCCTTCGCCTTCAAGTCCTTTGGATCGCCTTCCGCCATTCCACCCGACTTTTGCAGGTGTCCCGCATGCAAAATTGGAAGGAGGAGATTTCCCGGAGGCTCCGTATCCTTCAACTGCCAGACCTGCACGAATTGTCGCAACGTGCTGTAGATTTCGAATGCATCAGCGTCGCGATGATCGATGTAAGTGCGGGCCGTAAGCACCGCCTCATCTATCTCATTGAGGGCCAGGTGTGCTTCAACCTTTGTGGCCCAGTCGTACGCGGGTAAGTCGTCAACGCTATCTTTTTTGTCGTTTATGGCATTGAGGATCTCTCTTGCCAGATCCGTTGACTCCGGGTACCCGGTTAACGAAATGCCGTCTCGCTTGGCTCGCGCCAGCAGTGCGACGGCATTGATTCCGTGCCACCAGCTTTCACTGGGGTTATCAGAATAAACATCGAAATACTCTCTCAGCGCATGTTCGAGGTTAGTTCGATTCGCCGGAGAATTCGGATCTCTGTTATCGACGTAAACCTGCTTGTAGATGCGACCAATGTGACCGTGTGCTTCGCGATTGTCGAAAGAATCGGCGCGCGCCTGGTCCACGACCGACTCCAATAGCCTTTCGGCAGGTGTGAATATGCCTTGATCGATCAGCGCCTGCGCATAGTGACGACGCACGGGAAATGTATTCACGCCTGAGCGAATCATGGCTTCCGCCAGTTGCATCATTGACGCAAACTGTCGCTTGCGTCGCAGCATGCCGAGTAATTTCTTTGCTGAGTCGGGGTGGATCGTTGTAGGCGTCGATCTGATTACCTCGACAGTGTTCTTGCAAAGCTCCGCTACTTCACTCCACTTGAACCGGGCGAGAGCGTCCTGAAGTTTTCTTTCAAGTTCCTGGTCTTGCCACGACATGTTGCCTCCAAAGTTGAGGTGGTCTGGGTCGAGCTATGGATAAGATTTGAGGATTCGCGACATCACCGTAAGAGTTCCGAGATGATAGGCGTTGTGGTCGGCAACTAAAAGGGCTTCGCGCAAAATTGTCTGGCCATCGCCATGAGGTATCTTAGCGTGCAGGTCAGTCGCAGGATCTTCGACGAGCGATTCCATGTGTTGCAGATCTTGCCGAAACTCGTCGACTGTTTTTTGCCACGACGCAGATGTTCCCAGTTCGTCAGGCTTGGGCCAGTAACCCTTCGGAAACTCTGGCGAGATATGGTCCGGATCACGACTGAACTCGACTATGTCCCACTGCGCGAGGCGCATGTGTTCCAGCACCTGCCACGGTGTGTAGGGTAGTCCTTCGATCTGCCGGTTGCACAAGTCAGCAGGAAAGCTGTTGACGAAGTCGTCGAACGACATGTGCGCGCCACCGCCTCGCAAAAGATAGAGCACGTGCTTTCGTAAGGAATCGTCTTCAGGGGTCGGTGGCATACTTGTTTTTCCTGTAGGACCTCAGGTGGCTTTCGAAGTGTCGAACACTACCTGATCGTGAAGCCAGAGCTTTTCAAAAAATTCTCTTGCTTCGTTACTGTCGTTCTCGTTTGCAGTTTCCATGATCTCTGCGATGTTGCGGCGGCCGTCAATCGCGTCGAACATCTGTTTTTCGTGGATTTTGATGATGACGAACAAATCCTGAAACAGGTGAGTTTGATTAACAAGGACGCCTGCGGCGCCGGGCGGAAGTGACTGCTGCAAGCAGGTGGCCCAAGGTAAACGAATCGGCACGTATTGCATGAAGGCGTCTTCGTCGAAACGAATCTTAGCGCCCGCGCGATCTGCATCGTTTCGATAAGCAACGAAACTATGGTTGGGCATCAAGCCGCGCCACAATTCCATCACCGCGTACCGCTCGCGCTCCGGCAAATCCGCGAGGCGAAAAGCGTGCGGCGTCCGTGAGATCATACCGCACTCAGCCAGGTAAGGAGCTTGCCAGTACCACCGGCCCAGTACCAGTTCATTGCTGTCCAGGAAGTCGAAGAGTTGCGGTACTGAATACGAGCGATCGCGCGGATTTAGCAACGTGTCCGCCAGAGCATTGGCGTTGAACTCCCTTGAGCCGCGCTGCACAGCCAACAATGGATGATTTTCAGGCAGCGCGCGCAGCACTGAAATGAGATCGCGGATCTCTTCAGTCGTCGTTTCGACGCCCACCGTGCGGCAGTATTCCTGCATCATGTAAATGCCGACGCGACCGTAAGGCGCGTACACCATCAGATACATGGCGCCATCGCGATTCAACACCGATCGAAGCGCGCGCAAACCTGCGTCGGGATCGGCGAGGTGGTGCAGCACGCCGGTGCAGATGATGTGATCGAAGCTGTGGTTCAGATCACCAGCGCTCTCGATAGACAATGGTCGAACTTCGAGATTTGTTAGGGTGTATTTTTGTTTCAGTCTCTCCGTGTGCTGGAGACTCGTCGTGCTAACGTCGATAGCGGTAACGCGCGCATCGGGATGGCAAAGAGCGTACTTCGCCGCCTGCCATGTTCCGCATCCCGCGATCAGCACATCAACGTCCGCGCGGTATTCCCTGTTTGGCCACAACAGATGAAACTCTGAACGGCGAACGTTGTCGTCTTTATACAGCTCCAGCGCCCGATCGAGATTTTCGAGCGGAGGCGGAAACGGATGATTCGTGTAGAACTCGCGGATCGGATCCGCGCCTGCGTCGAACGCACGCGCTTCCGAAGTGGCGCTGAAAGATTCAGAATTCATGATTTTTCCCGAATGAGAAAGTGGTCGGGGATTATACACTGAAGCGCACGCTCGATTCACGTGCCCATTGATTGCGCCGGAGGATGTGGCCTAATATTGCTGCATGAGTAAGACCGAAATCCTCGAAGAGTTACCAAAGCTGACCAAACTCGAGCGGCAGGAGATTCGCTTAAAACTCACCGAACTCGACGCTGAGGATTGGCAGGACCAGGATGACCCGCTGACCGACGACGAAAAAGCGTTACTGGATGCGCGCCTCGCAGCGTATGCCACCGATCCGAATTCAGGCAGTTCCTGGGAAGAGGTTGAAACCCGTATCCGCGCTCGTCTACCTCACGGACCAGCTAATGAAACGTTTAATAGTAAGACCTGAAGCTGAGGCTGACATCACCAAGGCTGCGATTTGGTATGCGAGCCGAGAGCCTGAGCTCGGTTTCGAATTCCTCGCTGACATCCAGCGCTCAATCACGCTCGTCCTTCACAATCCCCAAGCTTTTCTGTGCATTCGTAAGACTCCGGAAGTTCGTCGCGTTCTGGTCAAAAAATTTCCATATCGCATTTTCTATATTCTCGAATCCGATCTGCTGGTTGTGTTTGCGGTGCTTCACGCAGCGCGTCACGAGAGATTTTGGAGACAGCGATTGTTGAGTATTAATCGGCTGCTTCGACCGTGACCCATGTGCCGTTGAAGGCGGCGGTGCCGCAGAGGGTGTCGATGGCGAGGTGGTCGGTTAGGTCGTTGATGCTGGTTCCGGAGTGTTGTTGGGCCACTTCGAGTTGAATGCCGTCGCGATCGTGGCCCCAGCCGTGTGGAATGCTGACGACGCCCGGCATTATTTCGTCTGACACTTCAATCGGTACCTCGACCGATCCTACTCGCGATTTCACTACAACTGTTTGACCGGTTACCAGCTCTCGATGCGCGGCGTCGGCGGGATGCATCAGGATTGTGCATTGCGGTTTGCCTCGCAGGAGTCGTTCAGTGTTGTGCATCCATGAGTTGTTACTGCGCAGTTGACGACGCCCGATGAGCCGCAAGTGTCCGTTAACTTCTGCCGCTTGCTCGTTCAACAATTGCGACTTCACACGTGCGACATCATTAACTAACACTTCAGGCGCTAAGTCGATCTGTTTGTCCGCGGTGCGCAAACGTCCAGGCAGGCATGGCGACAATGCACCAAGATCGATTCCATGTTTAGCGTTTTTGACCTTCCGCAGCGTCAGCCCATTCGAGAAAGGGTTGAGCCGCGCGCCGTAAGGTCCAAAACGCAATCCGAGATTGATCATCGTTTCTGGTCCAAGGACATGCTTCATCAACGAAACCTTCACTCGGTCGCCAAGCCCTCCCTCCGACATGCGCGTTTGCAACTCAAGCAGGATCTCCCAATCGTCCTTCGCGCCCGCAGCTCGCTCAAACAGCGGCGGCGAAAACTTGGCCGTGTTACGAACCGCAAGCACGTGAAAAGCGATGTCGTAGTGACCGCGTTCGAGCGATGACGTCGGAGGCAGAATGATGTTCGCGTGCCGGGTCGTTTCGTTTATGTAACAGTCGATCGACGCCATAAACTCCAAACCTGCAAACGCCCGATCCAACTCGCGGCCGTTCGGTGTCGAGAGCACGGGGTTTCCAGCGACCGTCACCAACGCCCTGATCTGACCCGCGCCTTCAGTCAGTATCTCTTCCGCTAACGCAGCGACCGGAAACTCTCCCCAAAACTCCGGCAGCTTGCGCACGCGCGTGTGTCGCCGCGCAAAACCTCCACGCGGTGCGAGCGATTTCGGCGCATCGACAGGATCAAACGCGGGCTGCGTAAACATCGCCCCTCCTGGGCGATCGAGATTTCCCGTCACTATATTCAGAACGTTGATCAGCCACTGACAAACACCACCGAACTCCTGCGTGCTAACGCCAATCCTTCCGTAACACACCGCAGACTCCGCGGACGCAAACTCCCTCGCCAGCGAACGTATCCGCTCCGCTGCAATTCGCGTAATCGAGGCGACTCGTTCAGGCGGAAACTCCACCACAAGATTCGCTACCTTCTCGATGCCCTTCGTAAACTCCGACAATGGACCAGGGCGCGTCAACCCTTCCGCAAAAACGACCTGCAACAACGCCAGCAACAACAGCACGTCCGTGCCGGGGCAGATAAACAGGTGCTGATCCGCGAATCGAGCCGTTTCATTGAGACGCGGATCAATCAACACAACTTTCCCACCTCGCCGCCGGATCTCCTCCAACCTGCGACCCATACCCGGCGCAGTCATCATGCTGCCATTCGAAACAGCCGGATTCGCTCCCAGAATCAGGAAAAACTTTGTTCGATCGAGATCGGGCACCGGCAGCAGAAGCTGGTGACCAAACATCAGGTACGAAGCTAGATGGTGGGCCAGTTGGTCCACAGATGTCGCCGAAAACCTGTTGCGCGTTTTGAGACTGCGAATAAATCCGGGCGCGAACAGCATCACGCCGTAGTTGTGAACGCCGGGATTACCAAGATAAGTCGCGAGCGAATCTTTTCCGTGCTGCGCGCGAATGCGTTTCAAGTTCTCCGCAACTTCCGCAAACGCTTCATCCCACGTGATTTGTTCCCAACCGCTTCCGGTACGACGAACTGGATGCCGCAGCCGGTCTTTATCGAAATGAATGTCCTGCAAAGCCACAGCTTTCGGACAGATGTATCCGCGGCTAAACGGATCGTCCTTGTCGCCGCGAATGTCGAGATGCTGTCCATCCCGAACAGTGATCTCGATGCCGCAAATCGCTTCGCAGAGATTACAGTTACGATAATGAGCCGTGCTTTTCATGAGACAGCATTGAACGCCGGAGTATCTTCATTTAACCATGAAACAGGTTCTTCGCGATGAGTGCGAGTTGTAATGTTTTTGTCGCAAGACGCCCGCTAATCGGTTCCTCCTACACTACAAAGGTATAACCCGGATCGATTTTCTGGTGGGCCACAAGGATCTCGTGAATGCTATATGGGTGAGTATGTTTGCCGGAAAGCTTGTTGCGAACAACCTGGAAAATATGCTCGAGGCCTGCGGCGTCGTCGATGTCGATATCCGCGACCCAATCGTCACCTTTCACGAAGAACGTTAACTGCAAGTTTCCATATTTGTCAGGCGTCTTAAAGCTTCCCGCTCGTTCAAAACCCGCCGGAGGATGGTGCAGGACAGACGGTGCGTCATCAAACAAACCCTCCGCCATGCTGTTCTTTGTTTCCTCGCGCAACTCTTTCGGAACCACACAAAAGAACCGTTCGCCCCTGATCTCATTTAGTCTCTCAATGTACGAGAAAACAGTCCTCCCATTTGTCAAAGGCGTATTCTCAGTCTTAGCGACAATATTCATCATGCATGCTTTACGAATATCGTCGAGCGCGTCGTAGAGTTGCTTACCCTTTTTTCCTTCAAAACCGAGGACCTTATCACTTTGATCGAAGAGTGTTTGCAGACCGCTGCTAAGGTCGGCGTACGCTTGAAAATTGACCTTCTTCACTTTTCCGGGATCTATAGGGAATTGAAACGTCAGCGAAGTCGTACCGCTCGCCTTCATGTTCACGAATTGGGCAACGTACTGATACGACGGTGGATCGATCTCGATCTTGTAAAGGCCTTGAGGAAAGCCACGTAGCCCGGCGATTGCTATTTGCTTGTTCGCAGGCTTACTCGCCTTCTTGACCTCACTCAACATCTGGTGACGAAGAATTATGTCGACCTTTTCGCCGAGTGGCTTTTGATATACATCAACAAGCTGGAGTTGTAGTTTCACGTCTGCCATAAGTTCTCCTTCAAGACGAAGCTAAGGATCTATCGGGCGCTGATCGTCGGGGCGCCAGGGGATAGGCGGTGGCTTCTGGAGGATCTCCGGATGGTCCACACTCACGCCAGCGTATCCGATGTCCGGCCACGTACGATCACTCGCGTAGTACGTCGACGCCGAAACATTGACGAACGCCGCATAAATATTCCGTCGCAACTGCTGACTGCTCGACCGAAGCTTCTCCAATATTTTTCGGCGATCTGCCAGCGATAAATGCGAAAAACTCTTGAAACTCCCCCCTATTGTCAGCCCAAACGTCGTCTCGGCTATAAGCAGCGCCAGCAGAAACTGATCGCGTTGCGCAGGACGCTGATAGTTCAGAAAGTCGTCAACCGTTTCGATGAATTGCGGCGCCTTCACTAGAAACCCTTCACCCAACACAGCTTCCGCGACCGAAAACAAAATCAGCGCCGTTTTCTTATCGAGGCAGTCAAACGTCGTGACTGTCATTTCGCTGCGCTTCTTCGGATTTGCCGAACCATGCAACACCGAAGTCAGTATCCCTTCCATGGCAATTCACCTCCCTGCTGTTGTTTGAACTTGAACGCTGCCTGGTTCTGTTCGCAGATTTCGCGCGCGCCCCAAAGCGCAAGCGAATAGATCGTCACCTGCGGATTTGCGCCTAACGCCGTCGGAAAAATCGATCCATCCACGACCCAAAGGTTTTTCTTCCCTTTAAAGGTGAAGTCGTTGTTTACGCAGCGTCGCTTTTCGTCCTTGTGCATCTGGCAACCACCCATGACGTGCACGGTAAAAATCGTCGAACGCTGCGGCTCCACGAAGTTGATCTTGCGTATGGCATCGAACGTGTCGCCGGGTTTCACTTCTAAAGGCGGGTTGCGCATGATGTAAACGGAGGTGGCGCCCGCGGCGAGATGGATTCTCGTCATCATCACCAGGCTCTCCTGCATCGGCTTCACGTTAGCTTTGGGAATCTTGTAGTCCAACTCCGGATCGCCGTTCTGGTCCAACTCGACGGTGCCGTACTTTTCTTTATCGTTGAAGCCTGTCGTGTGATGTGCGTAGGAAATGGCGCCGTTCGGATAGTAATCGCTCATGATCCGGTGCAACTCGTCGCCGTGTTGCAGCGTAGCCGAGGCGGAAAGGACCGGAAAAAACGATCCCGTTTCGATCAGATAACCGGTTGGACCAGCGGCGAACTGCGGCGTCCACATGTTATCGGGAACACCGTATGCCGGTAACGTCGGTTCCGGATACTTGCCGATCGTGATAGTGACCGGATGAATGTGCGTGTACTTGCCAACCCGGCCATCGAGGTCCAGCTTAGAGCGCAGGAGAACAGCGGGTGTACCAATCGCGCCCGCAGCTAACACCACGCCTTTCGTGGCTTTAACGGTTAGTGTTCGCTTCGTCGGCCGCGTCTTACCGTCGATGAAGTGTGCCTGTACTTCTGTAATCCGATCCCCGCTCGCCACAAGTCGATCGACTTTTGTATCCGTATAGATAGTCGCCCCTAAGCTGACGGCATCAGGAAGCCACTTTACAAAGCCGCTCATTTTGCGATCGTACGGACAGCCCACTCCACAACTCCCGCACTCGCGGCAGTTGTTTGTGTTGTTCGGAAGGTTGTCGTGCGGAATCGCATGGCGATCGCACCCGTGCATGAACTTGCGTGCTGAGGTGTTGTACTTGTCGTTACGAACGATCGGCAGATAGTTGACGACTTCGCGGAGATACGGGTCGAGGTTTTGTCGCGTGAACGGCAATCCGCGTTTTTGCCACTCATCCAAAGTTTCGAGGCGTGGCGGCAAACAAGCCGACCAATTGACTGCGGTACCGCCTCCGAGACAGCGACCCTGTAACACCTTCACGCCGCCATTTTTCGTGAGTCGTGTAGCGCCCTCCTGGTAGAGCAACTTGTACATCTGAACTTCACGCTCGTTGAGCATCTTCCGCTCGTGACCGGGCGCCGTTCCTTTTTCGCGGGGAATGTTTGGTCCTTCTTCCAAAACCAACACGTTGAAACCGGCTTCTGTCAGTTTCAGCGCGCAAACGCCACCAGCGGCGCCGGAACCAATGATGCAGAAGTCGGGCGTCAGCGTCCGGTTCTCCGCGACATTACGACCTTCAACGATTGTGCCTGCCATGATGAATGACCACCCTTATTTTGGCGCGAGGATTTCAAAAACAAAAATGAGGCTGGATCTGGGCGAGTGCGGGCGCAAGGCTCGTGAGAACTCAGCCGTGACTTAAACGCGCGGAGAATATTCCGGTGAGAAACGGAAGTCAACTTTTTTGGCCCGGATCAATCGTTCGCCGTGCTGGTTTTCGCCTCTGCTTTTTCGATAGCTGACCTTCTCTTTTCCAGGCGTGACTTCAAGTATTCATACATTGGTGGAGTTAATGATAGGAAGACTACGACGATTATTACCCATTCGATATGCTCATCCAGATTGATCCCCATCTGGTCTCGCAACAGCGAGCCCAGATAATAACCTCCCAAAACCATGCTGGAGACCCAAAGCAAGCCACCCACCACATTGAACACGACGAATCTTCGATAGGGCATCTGAGCCGCACCCGCGACAATCGGAGCGAACGTCCGAACAATCGGAACGAAACGCGCGATGATGATGGTCTTCCCACCGTACTTCTCATAAAACTGGTGTGCTCTCTGCAAGTGGCTGGGACGAAAGAGCAAGGACTTCTGCCGTCTGAAAAGCTTTGGGCCCAACGTGGCGCCCGTGTAGTAACCCACTGCGTCTCCCACTACGGCGGCAACAAATAACGACGACAGCAGCACCGCAACGTTCAGCTTTCCGGTCGCAGCGAAAAGGCCCGCAACGACCAGGAGCGAATCGCCCGGCAAAAAGAAACCGACGGCCAACCCGGTCTCGGCAAAAACGATGAACACCAATCCGACGTAAACAAATACGCCGCCCTTTGCAAGCAGCGTCTCAATTATGATCTTCGGATTGAGCCATTCCTTAACGCTATTGAAAAGTTCTATTATCCAGTCCATAAAGTAAACCAATTAGTGATCGGACCAGCCGTGTTGACCAATCAAGGGAACAAACGCGCAACCACCGTGATCCTCCTCGCGACGTCCGGTCGCAGTTTTGATTACGCGTATCAATCGTTGACTATCACGCGAATCGCCGACAGGCACAACCAGCCGCCCTCCGATCTTGAGTTGCGCAATCAAGGGCTCCGGAATCGTTGGTCCACCAGCAGCGACGAGTATGCCATCGTATGGAGCATGCGCTGCCCAACCAAGCGTACCGTCGAAACATTTAACAGTTGCGTTGTAGATTTCCAGCTGGCGAATCCGAGCCTGCGCCTCGCGCGCAAGATCGCCGATGCGTTCGATTGCATAAACTTGCGCGGCGATCATCGACAACACGGCAGTCTGGTACCCCGAGCCCGCGCCAATCTCCAACACGCGACTATTTCGGTCGAGCTCCAGCAACTCCGTCATGCGCGCAACGATGAAAGGCTGCGAGATCGTTTGATTTGCACTGATCGGCAACGCGTGATCGCCATAGGCTCGACTCTGCAATGCCTCCGGCACGAAGAAGTGGCGTGGTACGTTTCTGACTGCTTCGAGGACGCGTGGGTCTTTGATCCCGTAATGATCGCGTAAACGCGCAACCATACGTTCTCTGGGAATGGAGTACTCCTGGAGTGAAGCTGAGCGATGTTTGTTAGCTGCTTGCACCGGGAGAATTCTAACTTGCTTTAGCTCTTGTGGAGTAGTTCGGTGTCTTTCAGATAGTTCCAGGCTTCGATCGCAGTCAACGCTTGATGATCCGTCATATCAGAGCGTAAGGGCGTCACCGATACGTAACCCGATTTTACCGCGAAGTAATCAGTGCCCTCTACTGCGTTTGCGTTGAAGTATTCTTCACCGATCCAGAAGTAAGGCTTGCCGCGCGGATCGATGTGTTCGCTGATGATTGGTCGTGCGTTTTTGATACCTTGACGCGTCACCATCACACCTTTGATCTCGCCGGGAGGTAAGTTGATGTTGAGCAACGTGCCTTCCGGTAAACCTTCCTCGAGTACTTTTCGCGTTGCCACAACAGCGAATGCCGCTGCGTGAGTAAAGTCGTAATTCTCGCGCGCAACCAGGCTCAACGCGACGCCTGGAACGCTGAGGATCGTGGCTTCCATCGCGCCTGCCACAGTGCCTGAATAGCTTGCGTCGTCGCCGAGATTACCTCCATGGTTGATCCCGGAGACACAGATGTCAGGACGTTCTGCTTCGTTGAGTATCTTATTTAAAGCGAGCGTGACGCAATCGGTAGGAGTTCCGTCAACGGACCAATGCCGCTCGTCAAGCTGACGAATGCGCAACGGACGCGCCAACGTCAAACTGTGAGACGCTCCGCTCATTTCCGAAGCCGGCGCAACAACGTAGACGTCACCGACATCCTTCAGGGCTTCCTCAAGTTTGATGAGCCCATCGGAGTGGATACCGTCGTCGTTTGTTATCAAGATCCGCGTCATACTTTCCCTGTATCCGTGTTAGCCAACACGGACTTTCGAAAACTCGGGTTGAAGCGACTGGTGAGATTGGCGGCAGGGGAAGTGCTTAGTCGCGCGGTATGCGCATCCGGCCCTTTTTCTTGTTTCGTTTGCGCGCCAGGGCCGACTTCAGTTTCGCCTTCTGACCGGGTGGAATAAAGAAGGCGTGCTTCTTCGCATCTTTGATGATCTCCTCGGTCATCACTTTGCGCTTGAAGCGTCGGAGCGCGCTTTCAATTGATTCACCCTGATTAACAGTAACTATTGCCATTCGTTCTCAGCTATCCCTTTCCAAAATCGAAAATTCGGGCGCACTATTTAACCACAAACCCCCAAAAACACAAAAAGGCCGAACCAATTTTGGTGATTGATCCGAGCCTCTTTGTGCCCTCCTGTGGTTGAAAAACTAAACCAACACAGCCTCCGCGGGTTCCTCTTTCTTGCGGCTCAGACCCTTGATCTGGACCGGCTTGTCGGCTTCCTTCGCGATCGACTGTTTCTGTAACACCATCTCCTGATAAAGCTTGCGCATCATTACTGCTTCCTCATGCGCCGTCTTCGGACCTTCCATCTCCGGCTTGTTCGGCCGGGCCAGGTCAACTTCATTCAGAATCAGGCCATGCGACTTGTCGGCCATCGGCACGTCTTTGCCGCCGGCAAAAATCTCGTGACGGCCGTGCTCTTGATACCACTTCGCGACAGTCGCGTTCTGGTGCATGTTCTCGATGATGTTCCGCCAACCGATACCCGTGTTGTAAGCGCAGAAGGAAATCTCACCTTCCTGCGTGCCGTACGGGATGATGCACATTTCGGTGCGACGGAAGTCGTAATTGAACAGATCCTGGAACCACATTCCCGCGATAAAGAGGAAGTTCCAACGATCCGAACGACGCGCCTGGATGTCCTGCTCGGTACGATCGCCGCTGACCTTGCCGTAGCTCTTGCCAGTCAGGCCAAACGACTTGTCAAACTTCTTGAAGAGCTCGTACAGCGTGAACTGCGACGGCGAGTTGTATGGGTTGTAGTGCTTCAACAGCGCCAGACCCATCATCAGGTTCGACATCCACTTGCCGCGCGCAGCGTCAGTGATCTTCTGCATGTCTTTGACCAGACCCGGAATGTTCAAAAACTCCGGAACCGGTCGCATTTCTTTATTCTCTTTGTCGATCATCACCGCGGTGCCGACGCCACAATTCGGGTGACAACCACAGGACACCTGCCCCCACTCCGCATTCGGACCGTGTACGAGATCCGCGAAATCCGCGAAGGCGCCCATCAACGAAAGCGGGAACCAGTCGCGAGTCGGTTCAGTGATACCAACCTGATCCTTCACGTCGTGCGCCAGGTGCGACAGCGTATAGCGCTGTTGCAGACGACGCTGTTCGGTGATCTCTTCGTCGCGGCCGGTGAATGAAACCGGTTGGAACGAAAGGAACGCAATCTTCTTCGGATTGTCGAGCGCGAAACGAATGATCGAGCCGACCTGATCGTTGTTGATGCCGTTCACCAGCGTGGTGACGAGAACGATCTCGACGCCTGCTTCGTGAAGGTTGTTAATAGCGCGCATCTTCACGTCGAACAGGTTGCCGACCTGGCGATGGCTGTTCGCATCGTTTCCGATTCCGTCGAATTGCAGGTAGACGTAACGCAGACCAGCTTCAGCAGCTTGCCGGCAGAACTCTTTGCTCTTCGCAAACTCGATTCCGTTGGTCGCTGCCTGAACGCTGTTGTAACCAACTTTGCGCGAATACTTGATCGCTTCGATGAAGTGCGGCGAGATTGAAGGTTCGCCACCGGAGAACTGCACCGACATCTGGCGTCGCGGTTTGATCGTGATCGCGTTGTCGAGAATCTCTTTGATTTCATCCATGCTCAATTCATGAACGAAGCCAACCTGGTTGGCGTCCATGAAGCACGGGTCGCACATCATGTTGCAACGGTTCGTCAGGTCAACGGTCAACACCGCGCCGCGACCGTACTTAACGGTGCTCGAACCGTGATTGTGCAGCTTCTCGTCGTTGTGAGCGTCAATGTCGCGCCCTGGGAACATCTTCTCGATGTGCGTGAGAAACTTGGAGTCGATGGCCATCATGTCTTCGAAGTGACCATGGGTTGGGCAATCCTTGATCATCCAGATCTCGCCATCGCGTTCGATGATCTGCGCTTTGATCTCGCCGACCTTCTCGTTGATCAGGTCGCTGACTTCCCTTTTCCCGCTAATGATTGCTTCGCGCGCTTCGATCACGCAGTTCGGACAAAGCGAGTCGGTGGTTCTGGGCCAACCGAGGGTTGGCTTGCTCTTTTGCCACGACTTGAGCAGTGGCTTGTCTGACCATTTTGGAGTGAATGAAGGATTAGGCTTGTACTTATTAACTGACTGGATTGTGTTGAAAATACCTCCCGCAATCAACGTCAATCCGCGCTCTGCATACTTAATCGGTCGCATCGGCTCTCCACATTTTCTAGTTTTACTTGCGGCCTCGACAGACTAAGACAGGCAAGGCCGCGAACCTATGGGCAATGCCTGTGCCATTCCGGCACTTACCTAGGCTAACCTAACTATCTAAAAGATTTAGCGGGAACTTGGAGAAACGTTCAGCGAGGAGATTCGTGTATCTTCTTGCTACAGGAGGGTTGGACGGTGTCCGGGTGGGCCATTTTGTCACCGGTCTTTGCCCATGGCGGCGACCATGGCGGCGACGATCGGATCGGTCACGCGTTTCTTGTAAAGCTCGTCGAGTTTGCCGGGTGACAGGTCGAAGTCGACCGGTGATTCCTGGATACGCTTGATGATGGTGCCTTCGGAGAAACCCGCTTCAACGAGACGGATGACGCCTTCGTTATCAAGGACCGGGGTCTTCTCAAGTTTCAGACTCGCACCCGTTCCGCCGGCTTCACCTTCGGGCTTGATGATCTTTACGGTCGCCGATCCGGTGACGTTTCCTTCATTCGCGTTACCGCCGGCACCATCGCGTGACTCGCGTCTCGATTGCGAACCACTGCCGGAGCCGAAGATGTTCGTACCCGAACTCTGCGAGTCGCTGCCGTTCGCCGTTTTCCGGTTCGCGCCTCGATTGAAGAACGCGTCGTCTGACACCCATTCATCTTCGCTGATCACGAACGTTGAATCGTGGCTCGAGAGCATGGCGAGAATGATGTTCTCGCTCACGCCCTGACGTTTGAGTTGGATCAGTTGTTCCGGTTCGAGTTTGAACGCGCTGGGCCGGTTATGAATGATGGCGATTACTGTTTTCTCTTTGAATCCGGCCTTGACGAGTTTTACCACCGACTCATTCGTAAGCGGACCTTGAGACTGTTGCTGAGCGTGAACAGCAACTACAAAAAATGAAACGCACAAACAAGTGGCGACGAGTATCTGTTTCATTCTGCGGGTTTCGCGGGTTTCCTCGTTCGAACGGTGGTCCGCTTGTAGCGGTAACTGATCTTCTTCACGTAGTTACGTGTCTCGCTGTACGGCGGTACGCGGTTACCAAACTTCGCGACTGCGCCTTCCCCGGCGTTGTAGCTGGCGAGGACGAGATCGACGCGATTATTGAAACGGTTCAACAGTTCGCGCAAATAGCGAGTGCCACCCGAGATGTTCTGCGCGGGATCGTGCGAACGTCGCACGCCAAAACGCGCAGCCGTTCCAGGCATGAGCTGCATCAAGCCGCGCGCGCCTTTAGGCGACACGGCGTGGGTGTTGAAGTGCGACTCCTGCTCCATCACGAGAAAGATCAAGTACGGATCGACGTTGTATTTGCTTCCGTTCACGCGAATGAGACGGTCGAGTCCTGGACGGCCCGTGCTCCAGCCACGCTCTTTCTTGCCGTTCTTCGCGACCGTCTCCGGAGCTTCTAATTCGATTCGATCGATGCGGCTGCGATCGATAAACATCGACATACCACCCCGCTTGTACCAGGCTCCGGCAGGAGATTCGCTCGCGCTGTCAGCTTCAACGCGGGCGCCGCCTTTTAAATAAATCCAAACCGGCTGATCGTAGTTTCCACTCTTCGGCGCTGCTTCGACGGCGAGTTCGGGTGTGACTTCGAAGTGATCGTCGTCATTCGTACTCTTGAGCGGTGCGGGTGCAGCATCGGGCGCGGGCGGTGTAATGCGTTCGATCTTTTTAACTTTGCTTTTAGGCAGCAGATTACTCAGGCTACCCTGCTTGTACCAGATTCCCTGTGCGGTCTCTGTCGCTTCGTCTACGACGAGGTACGAGCCGTCTGCCATCTTGAGTCTGACTTCTTCACGAACCTGAGCAGATCCGTGAGTCGAACAGACCGTTACCAGAATTCCGACCAGTAATAGTCGCGCAATCATGATTTACAGTTCCAATGGATCGGACGACGGTTTTTCGCGTTTCGCTGCTTCCTGCTGCGCAAACGAGTGTGACGTACCGAAGTAGTTGCGCCACGCGATGTCCACGATGTGCGGCGTCAGTTGCAGACCGTGCTTCTCAAACTGGCAGATATCAGTAGCGCGATCCATGATATCTCGCGGCTCGCAACCTTTCATCTGCCGACGTTCGGTTCGATACTTGTTCAGAATGTAATCCAACACCGGTTGCTCGACCTTGAAGTTGCGCTTGTTCGCCTGATAGCGAAAGATGTCGCAATAAGCATTCGGTGTAGGCGGCTCGACGCGCGCGCGATAACCCATGCGTCGCAGGAACGCCTGATCAGCAAGATCGTTCTCGTCGAGGTTTGTCGAGAAAACGACGAGCTGCTCGAACGGCACTTCAATCTTTTTTCCAGTGTGCAGCGCGAGATAGTCCACGCGTCTTTCAAGCGGAACGATCCAGCGGTTCAACAGGTCCTGTGGCGCCACGCGTTGACGACCAAAGTCGTCGATCACGAGCGTCCCGCCGTTTGATTTCATCTGAAATGGTGCTTCGTAAAACCTGGCGGCCTCACTCCACGTCAGGTCTGCGTTCTCCAGCGTCAGCTCACCACCGACGACGACAAGCGGGCGTTTGATCGGCACCCAGCGACGATCGAAATCAATCGGCGTTTCTTCTGCCGGCATTTCTTCGTGACAATGAGAGTCGAACACGCGGATGATCTGTCCGTCGATCTCGACAGCGTAGGGGATCCAGATCGCACCTTGCAGTGCGTTGTTGATTCGCTCGGCGACCGCGGTTTTACCCGTTCCCGGCAAACCGGTCAGGAACAAAGAACGACGCGAGTTGATAACGCAGCCAAGTGTCTGCAACAGCGACTCCGGCAACACCAGATCGTGAAAAGCCTGACGCACTGTGTCGAGGTCTGCCGTGTTGGACGGGATCGACTGCAACTTCATCATATGCGAGTAATCACGTAACGATACCGGCGCCGGTCCAACGTAACCGCTAATCGACAACAGACGCGACAGACGATCCCACCCGTGGTCCAACATAGCGTAACGTGTCGAGCCGATCGCGGACTGCTTCTTCACCTCGATCAGCTTTTCGCGATAGAGCTGCTGAAGCAGATCTTCGGCAAGCGTTCGTGGCAGGTTGATACGTTCGGAGATCGCTTGGGTCGTAGGCTCGGGCAACATCGCCACGTGTTTCAACGTCAGGTCGCACAGAAACTGCTCGGAGATGCCGGTGTCAGCCAGTTCCTCGGGAATTGGCGGACCCATGCTTTCGACTTCCGCGCGCGTCAGAATTGTCGTATGCGACATCGTGAGACTCTCTTTCTCAGAAGTTACTTCCCGTTTGTAACCAGCATGGTACCGTTCGAGGCGATCGCCAGCGCCATGCGAGCGGCCTGTGAATCCGCATCACGGCCGACGCGGTTATAAAGATCGGCGAGACGGCGCAGGGCCATTGTGTTGTGCGGCTCGAGGTCACGAGCGGCTTCGTAGTAACGAATCGCGTCGTCCTCGCGACCAAAACGCTCAAGCATCTTCGCGGTGTTGAGATTGCCCGTAACAGGACCAGTCGCACGTGCGAAGGCTTTGTAAGCCTCGTCGATCTTGCCCAGGCGGCAATACGCGAGACCGAGGTTGTTCAGAATACGTTCGTCTGCGGGCGCGAGCTTCGCAGCGCGCTTCAGACGGTCAACCGCAGCGCGATAGTTACCGCGTTGATAAAGCGCGAAACCAAGGTTGTTCAGCGTCTCGGCGTCTTCTTCGAGTTTCACTGCGCGTTCGAACGACTCCTTCGCGCGCTCGCCGAAACCCTTCTTGTCATATGCAACACCAAGCAGGTTGTGAGCTTCGGTAAGCTTTGGATCGAGCGACACGGCGGTCGAGAGTTCGGTAACGGCTTCGCTGTATGAGCCATTCATCAGGTACTGGCGTCCGACTTCGAGATGCTCGCGTGCCGAACTTGCGGAAGTAGACGGCTTGAACGTTCGCGCATCGTCAATACGTGTGACGGCGACGCTCTCAAAACGCTCGGCGTCTTTTTCTGTCATACGTTCGATCTTGTTCTCCTTATCGCCACCGGTGAACAGCCGTCCAAATGCCTTGAACGGCGCGGCGAGAACTTTGACAACCTTGTTACCTTTTTTCTTCGGCTGCTCGTCCGTAGTCCCTGCCTCTGAACCTGAGTTTTCAAGAACGATCGCATCCGGATCGCCCTCAAGTTCGTCCGTCGACGCGCTCCACATCGCGGTGGCGCCTATCGTCAACATGAAAGCGATAAGAACAGCTATGATTCTGCGTTTCTTCATTGGTCCAACTCCTCTTTGTCTTGGCCTCTTAGCCCATTTTGTCTAGCACATCCATGAGGTTCAGGGCAGCGGGGCCAAGGATTGCAATGAAAAGCGTGGGAAACAGGAAACATGCGAGTGGAAACAGAAGCTTGACAGCGGCTTTTTGCGCTGCCTGTTCTGCTCGCTGGCGACGCTTGGTGCGAAGCCCATCCGAGAACACGCGGAGTCCTTTGGCGATCGAGGTACCAAACTTGTCGGTCTGAATCAGCATTGCGACCAGACTGCGCAGATCGTCGACGCCGGTGCGCTCGGCGAGATTGCGCAACGCTTCATCACGCTCGCGGCCAACTCGGATTTCCAGGTTCGCCAACTCAAACTCGACCGCGATCGGTGGATGCACGTCTCTCAACTCCGTCGAGACTTTCATCATCGCCGCGTTAAGACCGAGACCTGCTTCGACCGAAACAACCATCAAATCGAGCGCGTCCGCCAACCCCCAGCGCAGCTCGCGTTGGCGATTCTTCGTCCTGCGTGACAGAAAATAACGAGGCAGGAAGAAACCTGCGACGAAAGCGAGGATGATAAAGACCAGCGCGTCGCCCAGCGGCTTCGCGAGCAAAGCACAAACGCCGGCTACGAACAGCGGGAAACCAGCCATCGACCCCAACTGAATCGCGCGATAAATGACCGGCGCCTCAGGCGAGCGAAATCCCGCATGCATGAGTTGCTTTTGCAGCTTGCGCGCTTCGGTTGCCGACGGCGGCAAAAGTTTGTTCAGCGGAGTCGCGATCTTCTGCGCGATCTCAGTCGCCGGCCGATCTTCGGGCAATACTGCCGATTGCACGTTCGCTACAGTGGCTTCTCTACCACCCGTGAGACGACGCAGTCTTTCAGTGGCGGCGCTCTGCGGCTTGTACAGCAGCCAGTAGACACCCAGCATTCCAAGCGAGATGCAGACGAAAGTGGAGATGGCGATGATTAGTATCATGTTAGATCTTTATCCTCAGAATCTTTCTGATAATCAACATCCCGGTGATCTGCATGAACATCGCTGCCGCGATCAGATAATGACCGCGCGTATCTTTCCACAACACGCTCATGTACTCAGGATTCATCACTGTGACGGCCAGTGCCACACCAATCGGTAGTGCGCAAAGCAACCACGCGGACATACGTGAGCTCGTCGTCAACGTTTTCAAGTCGCCAAGGATGCGGAAGCGTTCACGGATCGTGTACGCGACCTTTTCAAGAATCTCGGCGAGGTTACCGCCCGTCTCGCGCTGGATCAGGATTGCCGTGACGCACAGCTTGAGATCGAGTAACGGCATGCGCGCGGTCAGATTTTCGAGTGCCAGTTTTACTGACAGACCGAGGTTCTGTTCCTCGTAAGCCTTGCGAAACTCGGTTGCAGTCGGATCGGGCATTTCGATCGAAACCATGTGCAGCGCTTCCGAGAAAGCATGGCCGGCGCTGAGCGCGCGACTGATGAGATCGAGCGCATCCGGAAGCTGTTCGAGAAACGCGTCGAACCGCTTCTTACGTTTCCACCAAATGTGCACGAAAGGGATAGACGCACAAACGAGTCCAGCGAGGATCATGATCGGAATGAACACGGTCAGCACTGATGCCGCCAGACCACCCAGCAAACCGGCCATGCCTGAAAACATAACCAGTCGCGACGGTGTGATGTGCAGGTCCGCCTGGTCCAACATCCGCTTCAGGTGCAACGCCGCTTGCAAACTGAGCAGCGTGCGGTTGACCCACGGAATTTCGCTCATCAACTCGTTGCGAGCGAGCACCACATCCACATCCTCGGTGTGAGCGGAGTGCAGCAGCGCTTCGGAGAGCCGTTTTTGCAGGCGCGCGCGTTTCTTGTCCGTGCTGTGTGTCGCCAGGAGATAGGCGCCCAGCACGAGGAAGAGCGCAAACACGAATACGAGAAACGATATGATCATTTACATCTCCTCGAAGAAGACGCGGGGCAACTGCAAGCCGCATGCTTTTAACCGTTCGGCAAACCGCGGGCGAATTCCGGTCGGGCGGAACCGTCCAATCACTTTACCTTCCTTGTCGACGCCGGTGCGCTCGTACATGAAGATCTCCTGCATGGTGATCGTCTCGCCTTCCATGCCGGTGATTTCGGAGATCGACGTCACGCGTCGCGAACCGTCAGATAGTCGTGCGACCTGCACGACGAGATTGATCGCCGACGCTACCTGCTGGCGCATTGCACGATCGGAGAGACGCATGCCGGTCATTTGGATCATGGTCTCGAGACGGGCCAGCGCATCGCGCGGGGTGTTTGCGTGAATCGTCGTCAAACTGCCGTCGTGGCCGGTGTTCATAGCCTGAAGCATGTCGATCGCTTCGCCACCGCGGACCTCGCCGATCACGATGCGATCGGGCCTCATACGAAGGGAGTTGCGAACAAGGTCTCGCTGCGTAACTTCGCCGCGGCCTTCAATGTTCGGCGGCCGAGTTTCGAGCCGGACGACGTGCGGCTGTTGCAACTGCAATTCGGCCGAGTCCTCGATAGTGACGATGCGTTCGTTCTCAGGAATGAAAGCGGAGAGCGCGTTGAGCAGCGTAGTTTTACCGGCGCCGGTTCCGCCTGAGATTAGAACGTTAAGCCGCGCGTGCACGACCATCTGAAGCATGTCGGCTATATCTTTTGTGAGCGCCTGGTTCTCGATCAACGAAACCATGCGCAACGGATCGGAACCGAAACGACGAATCGAAAGTACCGGACCATCGATCGACAACGGCGGAATGATCGCGTTCACACGAGATCCGTCCTGCAAACGGGCGTCAACCATCGGCGACGATTCGTCGATGCGACGTCCGACTGACGAAACGATTCGTTCGATCACGCGCATCAAGTGTTCGTCGTCCTTGAACCGCACGTTGGTCGATTCGATCCTTCCGCGTCGTTCTATGTAAATCGTGTCGTGCGAATTTACGAGGATGTCGGAGATGGTCGGATCCTTGAGCAACGGCTCGAGTGGTCCAAGACCAAAGAGTTCGTGCTGAACGTCGTTGACGAGCCGGTCGCGTTCGGAAACCGACAACGGCATGTTTTCCTGGGCCAGAACGGCTTCGGCCAAACGAGAAACTTCGGCGTGAACCTGTTCGGGGGTCAGCGTCGACAGCTTCGTCAGGTCCATCCGGTTGATCAGCGTACGGTGCAGACGCGCCTTCATCTCCTGGAAGGAGTGTTGACCTGTACCGTCAGCTACGCTGAACCGGGAATATTTTGATTGCCGATTAATCTTTCACGAAGTGCCATGATATTTTCCGGGTGCGGCTATGCGCCGCGTCAACTAAACCTTTTCCATTGAGGTTTGCAGGTTGAACTGCTTTGGCGCCGGCTGCTTCTTGAGGAGCGAGCTCAGGAAACCGCGACGCTGGCTCGATTCTTCGATTGGCGCGACACCTAACGATATCTGTTCTGCTATGCGACGAACTTCCATTGCGATCTTGGACGTAGGCTCAGCCTGGACCAACGGCGTGCCGAGGTTGATCGAATTAACGGCTGTTTGGTAATCGCTGGGCACGAATCCGATGCACGGTTCTCCCAAAAACTTCTCCAC
Source organism: uncultured Acidobacteriota bacterium (assembly GCA_963789185.1). GTDB lineage: Bacteria > Acidobacteriota > Blastocatellia > Pyrinomonadales > Pyrinomonadaceae > PSRF01. The sequence continues at coordinate 264,064 of CAWBJU010000028.1, read as the reverse complement.
CTGGCGCAGATCGAGATCGATCTGTTTGCTCCAGCGATTCACGACGATGCGAACCTTCTTGCGCGGGTAACCCAACCGGTCAAAAATTTCGAGTGCTCGTTGCGTGCTGCGGATCGCGGGAATGTCGAGCGTCAGGACCAGGATAATCTCGTCTGACTGATCAAGTGCGGCGAGGGTTATCGAGTCGAATGTGTGCTGCGGATCGAGTACGACATAGTCGTAATGCTCACGCAGTTTTTGCAGCACTTCGAACACATGTTGCGGTTCGATCTCGTCGGCGGAGTCAGCCTCGCGCGGAGCTGCGAGTAACCACAGGTTCTTCGAGTGAGGCGTAACCAGACTGTTGATAAGCGTTTCGTCCAGGCGCTGACGTTTCTCCACCATGTCGGCGATGGAGTACTTCGCTTCGAGTCCCAGAAACAGTGGCAAATCACCGGCCTGAAGATTCAGATCGACGAGCACGGTCTTGGAGTTTGTCGCCGCGGCGAGATTGGTCGCCATGAATGAAGTACCGCAACCGCCTTTGCTCGAAAACACGGCAACCATGCGGCCTTTCTTCTTCGGCGCTTCGACCTGTTTCGTAGTGAACTCCGAAACGCGATCCAGAACGGTGTGCAGCTCGTCGGCAATGATTGGCAGCGGAGAAACTCGCGCGCGCCGGCTCGTAAACTTCGCAGGATCAAATCAGGTGACGCGTCCTGGGCGGCGGAGATCAACGCTGTGTTCGGGCATTCGGCGTTCAGGCGTTCAATGAACCGGACGGCGGTGTCTGCGTTTGGACCAAGCGCGATGATCGCGGCCATCGGTTTCAACCGAACAATCTCTTCGTAGAGCTGATCGGCGTCGTTGCCGCCGGCGAGGAGTTGCACGCGCGATTCCGCTGTCAGGGCCCGGCGAATATCTTTGAAATTCTCAAGGCCCGTGCTCAGCACTACTACTGAAATTGGTTCGGTCATTAGTTCCTCTTAGTATTCATTCGACCCACTGCCGGCGGCGGAATTGAAAATTACTGATAGAGTGCCGGGGGATTTGCGGCGGGACATCGCAGAACTCACAAGGCCGATGTCACTCGGGCGCGATGTGCGACAGGCAGGCTTACTCACGGAGCCGCCCGGCAGTGGTTTCGAAAGCGTTAGACATTGGTCGAATTAATTCGGAATTAACCCGGCACTTTCCCCGGATAGTGTCGTCGCATAACTTGGCATTGTGATGGTCGTGCCGATGATCGGAATCACCAACTGAAATTGATAGCTGGTTACGCTCACTGTCACGGTCCCATCGTTCAGACCAAAACCGTTGTAGACGACGCTCACGTTCGTGGTGCTCAAGTTGGGAAGCATCGGATTTCCCGTGCCAGCGGCATCGCCGTACACGACGACGTTCTTCACTTGATCGATATCGTTCGCTGAATGCAACACCGCGTAGCGGGCTCCGCGACGGGCAGCGTCTGTGAGCGCGTTATGCGCCCACAACACTCTGCCAAATTCCAAAACGGCAAACATCGCGGTGGCAAACACCAGCACTCCAATTGAAAACTCAACCAGCGTTGAGCCTCTTTCGTTCTTCTTGTTTTTCTTAAGGCGCAGCATAGTTGTGCCTTTCATACAGACGGCGTTGTCAGCAGATAACGAAACGTGACGCTCGGTTTCACTTCGATCGCGAGCGAGAAGTCATCGTCATTGAGCAAGCCGCCGAGGTCGAAAAGCGGATCGTGTTCGTACCCGGTAATGCTTACGGTCACGGTTTCCGGCAGACCCGACGTGCCACCAGCATAAGTGACGCTTACGTTGTCCGTGGTTAGACCATCAAGTATGGGCGAACCTGTTCCGGCAGTATTTCCGTAGACAATGAGGTTCTTCGCGATTGCCTCATAGTTGGTCGAGCTAGTCACCGACTTGGAAGCCAGGTAACGCGCCCCGATTCGTGAACCCTTCGCAAGCGTGGTGTACTCGTAGAAGTAACGACCAAACTCCGCGACAGCGGCAAACATCACCAACAGGATCGGGATCACGATCGCGATTTCCAAAAGCTGCACGCCCAGCTCGTCACGGCGAAACCGATTCAGCCACTGAAAGCGGCGCGAGCGTCGAATATTGCGAATCTTTCGTATTCGATGGTGCATCATGGTTCCCGCCTTACTTGTAAAGGACTGGCGTCGCCATCAAGCCGTTCGTGGCTGGTCCATTGGGATCGAATTTGCCCTGGCCCAGCACGGGGTCCGGAATAAATTCGGCAACCAGATCGCCACCGTTGCCTTGTCCGACCTTGTTCTGCAAGAAGAAGTATCCGAAACGATCAAACTTCACGACGTTCCGACCGGGGTCGTACTGACCTTCCTTCACGATCGGGATGATTACGACGCGCCGGCCGTGAAAACTCGTGTGGTTCGGATTGGGACTTTTAATGTCACTCGGACTAGGGTTCAGGTACGTGTCGTAGTCGATGCCCTCTTTAATATTCGAGTCCGGCGGCATCTCCTCGGGAGTTACCTGCGACGTTTGATAGTCGTCGAAACGAGTATTGAGTCCCTGCCTCACAGCGCCGGACGTGAGTCCGGGTTTTGTGTCGACTGCGTATTCCTCGCCTGGGGAAGCGCATCGATCGACACCGGCCGCAAGACCGATACGAACGTCCTTACCACCTTCTCCGGCGACTGCGAGAATCTGATAGTTACCTGGAGAAATTGAGTTATTCGTGCCCGCGCGGAAGGTGTAGGTCTGACCTGGTTCGATCGGAGTGCCGTAGTCGATCACTGAGACCGGTAGGAAGTTACAGATCACGTTCAGCGGCACGGAAAATCCGGCCGTCGCAGTCGCTGTTAGATCTTTGCTAGTGCCGAGCACCGAAATCGCGAATGAAACCGGCACCGCTGACGGATCCGTGGTCACTCTCGCGAAGCGGATCTCATCCGCTTCTATCCGAGCAGCCGTTTCATCCATGTAGAAGGTATCGTTGAGTTTTTTTGCAAACAGGACGTTAGCGCGGGGGAAGCTCACGCCCTCGTTACCGAAGTCGAACTTGTTCATGCTCGCCACGGCTCGATCGACGGCTCGAGTGATACCGTCAGGCGAAGTGTCGAGTGCGGATACAGCGGCAAGGGCCGCTGCATCCGCTGCATTTTGAAGTTCCGCTTTTGTTAGATAGAACCTGCTGATATCAACTCCCAAACCTACTGCCAGCAGGAGTGCCAACATCCCGATTGCGGATGTAGCCAGAATTGAACCTCGCTCACGTTTACTTCCCGCTTGTTTGTTTGACCTGTTCTTCATGTGCTTCCCCCTTTTGCTGCAAACGAAGATCTAAATTTACAAAGCAACTACCAGGGTCTGACTGAGTCCGGATTGAAGTCGACGCGCAACGTTCTCGCGATCGGTAGATCGGGATTGATGTTGCGAACACTGCCCACTGATCCGGTGGTGCTGCTTTGCGTAGTCTCGGCAGCTTTGGTTTTGCGTTCTTCAACTTTGGCCGGAGCAGCCGGAGTCGAGACTGGCGTGGAAGCCGGAGTCTCACCGTTCTGTCCGGAAACTTTGTAACCGGTCTGGCCGGAGATGCCTTCACCCTTCGGCTCGACGCCCAACGGTGAGTTGCCCTTCAGACCATCAATGCCGCGCATGTTCGGCAGGTCGTCACCCTTGACTGGCTTAACCAGGGTCGCGGTGACGAAAAACATCAGTTCGGTTTCTTTCTTTTCGAAAGACTTCGATTTGAACAGATTGCCGAGCACTGGAATCGAGCTAACGATTGGAATGCGCGACAACGTTTTCGTTTCAGAGTTGTCGATCAAACCGGCAAGCGCGAACGACTGACCATCACGCAGCTCAACACCAGTCTTCGCACGACGAGTGCGCAGCGCCGGCACGACGAAACCGTTGAAACGGACGCCGTTGCTAAAGTCGATCACGGAAACCTCAGGCTCGAGTTCGAGACGAATATGGTCTTCGTCGATGATCGTCGGTTTGAAATTGAGACGGACGCCATATTCTTTCCACATGATGGTGACGCCACTGCCGTTCTGGCCCATCTGGAGCACCGGCACCGGGAACTCACCACCGGCGAGGAAGCTCGCCTGTTGACCGTTCATCGCGATCAGGTTTGGTTCCGCCAACTCGCGAAACGCGCCTTCCTGACGCAACACGCGGAGCATCGCGCCCGTGTTGATCTGACGATTGAAAATGAAGAGGTTCAGCGCCGGTTGGAGAACCGTCTCGATAATGGAACCGAGTCCGCTGGTTTCGGCACCAGCTATACTGCTTGGACCACCACCACTGTTCCAATAACCATGGGTTCCGCCCGGAGGCTGCGACAAGAACGACGTGCCGTAATCGCGCAAGCGAGTGCGATTCACTTCGGCAACGCGAACCTGAAGCTGCACCTGGGTGGCATCGCTAACCGGCGAGGTCAGCATGTTGACCACTTTGAAATTCGCGGCTTCGATCACGCTCTGCACTTGAGCGGCCGTCGCGGCATTCGTGACACTGCCCGAGATCACGACCGAACCATTCGCCTGGCTCAGGCGGATGTCGTCTTTCGGGAACAACGCGCGAATCTGAGAATCGATCAGCGACAGGTTGGCGCGGACGAAAACGTCAAACACCAGAAACTGACCACCGGTCTGTTCCCACGCGATGAAGTTGACCTGACCGAACGCTTTACCATTCACGAGCACCTGGTCTGGTGTGACGAGCACGGCTTCAGCGATTTCGGGATTCGACACCGAGAAACGTCCGACCGGGCGATCGAAATTGATCACGCGCGACTGCCCCACGAGAACATTCACGGCGATCGCCTCTTTGTTCTGACCGAACGACGCCTTATAGGAGTTTTCCTGGGCGTGGGAGATGGAATAACTAAAGATAGTAATCAACGACGCCAGCAATAAACTCACTCGGCGCGACATTGGGGAACGGCTCTGCATGATCTTTATGCTCCTTTTGTTTCTAGCGATCGTCCGTGCGATCAACCTCAAGAGTTACCCGGCGCTTGCGCGCCGGGTGCGAATTTTTGAACTGACACTTAACTATGGAAATTCGACGTTCCGCTTTTTCGCGCCTTCGATCATTTCGACTTGCGTGCGCGGAGTCGGTTGAGGAGCTGGGGCGGTGGCTGCTGGAGTCGAAACTGAAACACGGCGGCGGGCCGGCTTAGCTTCGCCTTTGGGTTGTTCACTCTTCAGCGAACCCGGATCTGGGACCGGCATGGCTTTGTCGCCATTTAACAGGTTGCGCTTGTCGACGCCAGGCGTCTCTTCGTTGCCCTGGTCGATCTGGCTTCGCATCACGAGCTGGAGTTTGCCTTCAGTCGCGGCGAGCGCGAGCTTCTCAGCCTGCTCGGGAGTTACCTGGAGAGTGACGGCCTTGACGCTCTTGGCTTCACGTTCGTCCTCGGGCTTGTCGATGTTCTGACCACTCGCCAGGACCTTGATGTTCTGCAACACGATCTTCGAGATCGGGTTCTGCCGGCTGCTACCTTCAGGATCGATCGTCACAACGACATCAACGAGGGTGCCCGGCTGAATGAATCCGGAGATGCCCGCTGCATCGTCGACCTTAACGGTCATCGCACGATAGCCTTCAGGAATGATCGCGGAGAGGCCGGCTGCGGTACCTTCCGCTGCCAGTCGTGATTCCGTGATCGGTTCGCGAGCGGCGATATTCACCACCGCAACACGGCCCGCCAGCTTGTCAGGGGAATCGAAGGCGCCGTCAGGTGTGGACTCCTTCGGAAACTGGACCACCATGATCTGCTCGGGAATGATCTTGCTGCCGATCGGGATGGCCACCTTCGCCACGGCTACCTTATTAAGGTTCTTGGTGTAGGCCTGGGCGCTCGATAAGTATCTGCTGACTGACACGGCAGCGAGCACTCCGAAAACCAGTGCTCCTACCAAAACTAATAAGAAACGTTTGTTTCGCATGGAATCAACTCTCCGTTCTCGCTAGGTCCAGACCTAGATGGTTGCCGCGGTTAAGCGTGAAAGATCGCAGTTGCGATAATGGCGCCGATGGTGATTGCCGCACCGTACGGAATGGTGAGACGACGATCAGCGGGGACACTGAATTTGGGCATTGGCCATCCCGGCAGTAAGCCAACCAGAATCTGCAATACCCGATGCATTGTCGTGCGGAAGGCTCCGGAGCGCAGTACGGTCACCATCGCGAGCAGACCACCCGTCAGCACCACCACCACGAAGGTTGGCAGCACCAGTTTGGCGCCGATGATGGATCCGATCGCGGCAAAGAGTTTGACGTCGCCCGCGCCCATTGCTCCGAAGACATGCAAGACAAACATCAGAATGAAAGCCAACGCGCAGCCACCAAGGCTGTTCAGAGCGCCGTCCAACCCGCCCATCGCGAAGTTGATCGTCAGCCCGCTAATCAGAGTGGCAAGTACGAATGGATTAGGAATGCGGCGATACCGCACGTCGTGGTAGATGATGACCACGGCGAGCGGAACCAGGATTAGTTCAAAAACTGTTGCGGTTGGGCTAAGCATTTCGGCCGTTTGCTAGCGGGAATGGAAACGTAAAGGTAGCGGCGCACCTGTGTAGTCGAGCTTCACATGGCGCGCCACTCGATGGCAGTCACTGATCAAATTTCAATTATTGATGACACCTGCCAAAGCTTCGATCCTCGTCCTGATACTCGATGTGACTACTTCGAAGGCCAACACCGTCGCAACCACTACGAGAGCCGCGGCAACGGCATACTCGGATAGCTCAAGCCCGGTCTCATCGCGGAAGAATTCAATGAACATATTCGATCCTCCCTGACTGAAGGCTTGGGTCTTTCCTACGGCCGGCAGCAGAACGTACAAGTCGCTGCCGGCGGTCAGTTTCTTACGGCACTATTGAGCCTGGCCGGTGTTGATCGTGTCACCGAGACCCTGGATCCTGGTGCCGATGGCGCTGCCCAAAAACTGGAAAGCGAGAACGCAAGCCATCGCGACGAGCGCTGCGGCAACTGCGTATTCCGAAAGTTCAAGACCGGTTTCATCACGCAAGAATCTCTTAATCATTTTGTTGCTCCTTCTTTGGTGTTCGATTAGGCGTTATTGCTGCGAGTGAGCGGACAAGGGAATGCGACCTCGGGAAGCATCGTCGCCGGCGCATGTGGCACGCACGGATGAGAGTGGAAGCGACGTGGCCGTGCGGCGGCCAAAGCCATTGATTCCACTCAACACCGCACTAGACAACGTCAGCAACAGCAGTAATACCTCGTTATCCCTGATCCCCGCTGTCTTGATACTGACGAGAATTGCCAGCGCCAGGAACGGAGAAAGGATTACGAGCATTACAACTGATGCCAGGTTTCTAGTGGTGTTCGATTTCATAAGGTGTTTGTCAGCTCGTCAGTTGATGCGAATGCAATGTTGCTTCGCGACGAGCATGACTTTTACAACCGGTGTGCCATTGGACCAGTCGTGGTTTTGTTGGGGATTTTTAGTTCACTTGTAGCCTGCGGTTGACAAGCTCAAGTGGTCCATGAGGTGGGGGAAGCAACAAAACCCGTGGTTTAGTTGCGATCGGTGTTTGTCGCCCGCAGTTGACAAGAATGACGCGCGATTAGAGCCGCGGATGACGCGGGCGACAAACAAAATACGATGAGCTTGCACACGAGGTTCTTTCAGTGTCACGCGCGGCCGTTTTGCACAAGAGCCTTACGCACAAGAGTCCTTTGCACAAGAGTCTTTGCACAAGAGTCTTGGCACAAGAGTCTTTGCAACAAGAACCCTTTTGCACAAGAACCCTTTTGCAGCGGCTACGCCGCCTGATGTGAGGCGAGGCTTCGCCTCGCCGTAAGCCTGTCAAATATTCTTGGGCTATGCCCTTGGTCCGGCCTTTGGCCCAAAGCCTTCAGGGCGAAGCCCGAACCAGGGGCATAGCCCATCGCGTGGGTCGCGAGCGGACCGGCGGGGCGTAGCCCCGCCTCACATCAGGCGGCATAGCCGTAGCTCAAGCGCTCAGCCGTAGCTCAAGCGCTCAGCCGTAGCTCAAGCGCTCAGCCGTAGCTCAAGCGCTCAGCCGTAGCTCAAGCGCTCAGCCGTAGCTCAAGCGCTCAGCCGTAGCTCAAGCGCTCAGCCGTAGCTCAAGCGCTCAGCCGTAGCTCAAGCGCTCAGCCGTAGCTCAAGCGCTCAGCCGTAGCTCAAGCGCTCAGCCGTAGCTCAAGCGCTCAGCCGTAGCTCAAGCGCTCAGCCGTAGCTCAAGCGCTCAGCCGTAGCTCAAGCGCTCAGCCGTAGCTCAAGCGCTCAGCCGTAGCTCAAGCGCTCAGCCGTAGCTCAAGCGCTCAGCCGTAGCTCAAGCGCTCAGCCGTAGCTCAAGCGCTCAGCCGTAGCTCAAGCGCTCAGCCGTAGCTCAAGCGCTTAGGGGATACACCTCGAGCAGCGCCGCCGGACACATAAGATCTGGCGACAGCCGCACCCGGCAGCCGTTAAGCAATGAAGTTTTGTGAAAAAGGTTACGCGCGGTACTGCATGCCGGGTTCGGTGTCTTCCTGGAGGAAGTCGCCGATGTCGATGGCGAGGCGTTTGAGTTTCTTGTAGAGAGTCTGGCGGGAGCCGAGGCCGAGAGCTTCGCTGGCCTTAGCGACGTTGCAATCGTGACGCTTGAGTGTTTCAGTGATTACGCGGCGTTCGTAGTTTTCCAGCAGGTCTTCCAGTTTTTCCGCCGGTGGCAGGTTGCCGTTGCTACCCTGCGGGAAGATGCGGGCACTGATGTTCTGCGGTCGAATGTAGCCGTCGTCTTCTGCGTAAAGAACGAGCCGTTCCATTTCCGCTGCTAACTCACGCACATTACCCGGCCAAGAGTAAGTCTCTAGAATTTGGATCGCGTCAGCAGTGATTCCAGAAATCGGGCGTTCGTTCTTGCGCGCGTAATGGCTAACGAAGTGCGAGATCAACGCCGAGATGTCCTCCGGCCTTTCGCGCAGCGGCGGCACCTGGATCGTCAACGTAGCAATTCTGTAGTAGAGATCCTCTCTGAAGAGCTTCTCACTTACGAGCTGCTCGAGATCTTTATGCGTCGCCGCGATCACGCGCACGTTCACTTTCCGCGGCGCGCGCTCACCCAGCGTGTGAATCTCACTTTCCTGAAGAAACCTGAGTAGCTTCGGCTGCAATGACAGCGGCAAGTCGCCAATTTCATCGAGGAACAGCGTGCCGTTCTCAGCGGACCGGATCAACCCCGCCTGGTCTGACATCGCGCCGGTAAACGTTCCGCGTCGATGACCAAACAACATGCTCTCGATCAGCTCCGCCGGAACTGCCGAACAGTTGAACGGAATGAACTCGCTCTCCGATCGACGGCTGAGCCGGTGAATAGCCCGAGCCACCAATTCCTTTCCGGTACCGGATTCACCGTTTACCAGAATCGTCGAGTTGGAATCTTTAATGCGCTCTATGTTTCGAGCGACCTCACACATCGCGCGGCTGCTAAAGACCATGCCGGGCAGCGAACTCGACGGCGTCATCGTAGCCGGCCGAGTCGTGTTTTCGATCGTATTGCCGGGCGACCGGTGCGAGTGCGCAAGGTGCGCTACATCGCTTAGCGCGTTCAACTCTTTCGCTTGATGAGCGGTAAGTGGTCGAACACAGCGGCCATAGAGTGCCGCGCCTTCGCGCATGTTCGACGGCAGCGCGAGCAACAAACAGATCGACTGATCCCCCTCTTGCGCAGCCTGAGGCCGGCCCTGGCTGCTAAAGATCTCGGTCACGACGCTTTCAGCAGTCGCGATCTCCTCGTCCTCTAAACCTTCGGCCCAGCGCAAACTCGGCTTGCCGTCATCTGAGGTGGACCAGATCGATAAACCGTAGGTCGGCGCAGTGGCCTCGACCATCAGGCTCATCTTGATCATCACCTCGTAAAGCAGATCAGGACCACCGTTTGCGGCCTCGCATACGGCTCGAACTATGGAACTTATCGGTAACTTATTTGAATTCGAGTCGGATGTTGGGACGTCCGGCGCCAGGACCGAAGAATCAGACATCAACACCTCTTCCTTGTTGTACGTAGGACCGTTGGGACTGACTTTCAGTGAGGGTACCGCAATTGAATGGGGCAAATCCGTGTGGGTTTTGGCTTGTTCCCACACCTTCATGAGTCTAGTTGTCGGCCACCGAGCCTGTCAACAACTTTAAACGCGCCGGATTTTCGTACGCCATGCGTTCGCCAAATTCAAGGCTTTAAGCGCTCTTAGTTCAAGTAAATGTTCAACTTACAGGCTTAAAGCATTGAAGCGAAATGTCTTGGAAATATCTTTACACCCTTAAGCACGGGTGCTACAGTCCGGCAAGTTGCTGCTAAGTCGTTTAGCCGCAACGAATTGACAAACCACAAACTACATTTAGTTGGGGCAGTGACGCCCAACTCACCAGCTATATTGTGGACAAACTCTCAAAGTTGAGTTAAGCAGCTTCTTAACTCTGAGCATGGCAATTCGAGTTCCGACCTTGGTTGAGATGAACAGAGGAGCCCAGATCAATGAAGAGACGATTGTCCCTGGCGGTGAAAAGCCGGTTGGGTCAGCAGTCAAAAGTCACGATACGACGAAAGCTGGCGTCCCGGCGAGTGGGATTGCAGAGACGATTACGGCGATTGAGAGCATAGTTAATAGGACGATTCATGCACTTGGTGCGTCCTTTGGGGACCCGAACCCCGGTACGTATTTAGGCGAATGGAATCGGCAAACACTTGGGGAGGCGTTATGAGCAAGGTCGCAAATACTTACTGGGTTGACGAGCGCATTCAGTCGCAGCGTGTGCTGCCGCGCTCGGGTGGTTCGCTGGCTTCTGTGCAGCAGATCTCGATGGAGATCATCGGCACGCGCACCGACGTGCGGCGCCGGGGAGGGTTAATTCCCTCGTGGGTGGTTTTCGGCATGATTTTACTGGCTACTCTCGCCGTTTGCGTGACCGTGAACATGCGAACGAGCGCGAAATTTCACGTAGCCGCGCAGCAATTCTCCGCAATGCAGACCGATTTGGAAGCACTTCGAAATGTGAACCGGTCATTGAGGACCGAAGTCGAACGGCTTCGTAACGATCCAAGGACGGTTGAATCAGCCGCACGCGCGAACCTGAACATGGTCCGCAGCAATGAATACGTTGTTCCTATCGATTAAGCGCGCTCGGCGCGGGGGCGAGTTGATGAGTGCCACAAGATTGGATTGTGAAAAACAAAGGAGATTAAGTTTCATGCCTGCCGAAACCTGCCTGTAGATTTTCCCCTGCTCGACATCCACGCAACCGGGTACCCTTCCGTGTGGCGCGGCTGTGACTGCCATCGCAGCCGCGCTCCCGTCTTAAGAAAAACCAAAAAGCAACGAAACGTTTCAGGCCTTTGCAACCGCAAAGTCGCGGGCGGGAGTAAGTTCGTGTGCGGATCGCAGCTGATAGATACCAAAAGCCGCGATGACCAGAGTGAAGATTTGCACACCCGTCAGCATGGCAATGTTTTGCGTAAACCACGGCGACAGGTACAGGGCGAGAAGCAAGCACCGGTAGGCGAACGGCAGTGAATCTGAGGTGTAACCGGACTTGTAAAACTCGGCCGTAAGCAGCAGAGCCGGCAAAGCGAGAATCGTCGAGTCATAAATTCCCATGTAGATGGTCAGCACCGGCGTCCACGTAAGAGTTAAAGCCCAGACCAGCCGACGTTGTTCCTCCCCTCTTAACCGCCACCATTTCGAAACTAAGAAAGGAATCAGCACCAGAACGACGATCGCGACGATGGCCCAGCGCACGTAGCTCTGATTTGGCAGCAGCAGTCGCATAAAGAAATTGATGTCAACGTATTTCCAGGAACGCAAACCCGTTACGACACTCGTCGTCGTGGTGCTGAAAAAAAGAAGTCGGTTAATGAAGTTGATGCAACCCTCCACGCCGACCAGGAGCCACGAAAACATCGCCAAAACAACGCTGCCGGCTGCCAGTCCCGCAATCGTTAACCATCGTCCGGTTATGAACAGCATCGGCACAACGAGCAGCAGTAACGTCGGTTTATAGGCACAAAGTGCGAGGACGGCGCCGCTCCAGAACCGGTTGCGGGGTTCGAGGGCTATCGCCAAAGCAAAACAAAAAAAGCCGACGGCCGAAGTCTGCCCGCCCGCCAGGCACTCCACCAGAAACGGCCAGAATGAAAGTGCGAGCAACAGGGCGGTTAACCAGATGTCCCGTGGAAGCGTCTCGAGCGACCGCCACAGTATCGAGAATCCGGCTATATATAAGGAGAGCGAGACGACCAGCCAGATGAAGTAAGCCCAGGCGTATGGCAATCGCGACAGGACAATAAATGGTGCGATGAAGAAAGGCGCGTTGGCGTACATCAACGCTTCGTCAGGTGGTGCGTCGGGGAAGTTTTGTCTATAGACGCGATATTGCAACTCGAAATCGTAGATCCTGGCAGGGCCATGGTTGTTGAAGATCTGCCCGGCAACGTAAAACGCTCCGAAGTCCGCGCCCAGAAACGGCCCAAATATCGACTTGCCGCGCTTCGCTGTCGCAAACGAAACAGTGAGAACGATAAAAAAGATCGCCAGCACCAAAATGGTGATCTTGCGAATGTAATCTTGATTCAGACGCCGCTCGATGAAACGCCGCACGGAGTGAGCCCTTTCGCGAGAGTGGGTGCACCTTAACTTTGCACCCTCTGTTGAAAATTACTAATATCACGACGGTAAGTAAATCGGATTATTGAGAGGTCGAATGCCCGAAACAAAGGAACCGTCATCGCCGGTTGAGATCGAAAAGGAGCGGTGGGAAAACGAAACGCTCGATCCGACGCTCGCGAAACGTCCCGAACGCAAAAAAAGCTTCCAGACGGTTTCGCTCAAAGAGGTCGATCGACTCTACACACCCGCCGACGTCGAGGATCTCAACTTTTCGCGCGACATTTCGTTTCCCGGTGAGTTTCCCTACACGCGCGGCATCCATCCTACCGGCTATCGGGGCAAGCTGTGGACCATGCGTCAGTTTGCCGGATTCAGCACACCTGAAGAGACTAACGCCCGGTTCAAATACCTGATGGAACAAGGGCAGACCGGACTATCCGTCGCTTACGACCTCCCAACCTTGATGGGCTACGACGCCGACTCGCCGCTCTCGGAAGGTGAAGTTGGAAAATGCGGCGTCGCCGTTTCGTCACTCGCGGACATGGAAGTGCTGTTTGATGGTATTCCTCTCGAACAAGTCACCGTGTCGCAGACGATCAATGCGCCGGCGTCGGTGCTGTTAGCGATGTATCTCGTCGTCGCGGAAAAACAGGGCGCGCGCTGGGACAAGATTTCGGGCACGCTTCAGAACGACATTCTCAAGGAGTACATCGCGCAGAAAGAGTGGATCTATCCGATCAAACCGGCGATGAAGCTGGTGATCGATACGTTTGAGTTCTGCACGGAACACGTGCCGCGTTACAACCCGATCTCGGTGAGCGGTTATCACATTCGCGAAGCCGGCGCGACCGCCGCACAGGAACTCGCGTTCACGTTGCGCGACGGAATCGAGTACGTCGCCTGGGGCGTAGACGCTGGTCTCGAAGTGGACCGCTTTGTTCCGCGTATCTCGTTCTTCTTCAACGCGCACAACGATTTCTTTGAGGAGATCGCAAAGTATCGCGCGGCGCGACGGATCTGGGCGCGCGAGATGAAGGACCGGTTCGGCAGCTCAAATGAACGCACGTTGCAGATGCGTTTCCACACGCAAACGGCTGGCGTCTCGCTGACGGTCCAACAACCGCTCAACAACATAGTTCGCGTCGCGATCCAGGCGCTGGCGGGAGTCCTTGGCGGCACGCAGAGTCTGCACACCGACGCTTACGACGAAGCACTCGCGCTGCCGACCGATCGCGCGGCGCTGATCGCTCTGCGCACGCAGCAAATCATCGCGGAAGAAACTGGCGTAGTGAACACAATCGATCCGCTAGGTGGTTCTTACTATCTGGAATCGCTCACGCAAAAGATGGAAGACGAGGCGCTCGATTATTTCCGCAAGATCGACGCGATGGGCGGCATGGTCGGTGCGATTGAACGAGGCTTTCCGCAGCGGGAGATCCAGGATTCGGCGTATCAATATCAAAAGGCCGTCGAGCGCCGCGAGCAGGTGATCGTGGGCGTCAACAAGTATGAAATGACCGACGAGCCTTCGGAATTTCCAATTCTCGTCATCGACGAATCAGTCCGCACCCACCAATTGGAACGACTTGAACAAACGCGCGCGCAGCGTGATGCAGGCGCCGTGACGAAAGCTCTCGATCGTTTGAAGCTGGCGGCGCAGAAGGCCGAGAACACGATGCCGGCCACGATCGAGGCCGTACGCGCTTATGCGACGCTTGGTGAGATCTGTTCCGCGCTCCGCGACGTCTACGGCATCTACGAAGAGCCGGCGTTTTGATCATCAGTATGGCGGCGACTAAAACCGGCATCAGCCTGTCGTTGCTGGTTCTTATTCTTCTCTCGACCCTCATCTCCGCACAAACGCGGTCGAAGCCTGCCGACGATCGTGTCACCATCACGCCTCGCAAGATCACACTGATTCGCACCGGCGAAGTAGCCAGAAACTTTCCTCATCGACGTAAAGCTGTAGTGACTTATCCATTGGTCTCCGGTCTGCGAAACCCGGCGGTCCTTCGTCGGGTACGCACTCTCCTTGAGTTCAAAAACATCTTCGAAACGACGCTTGCTGAGTACCGAGCTGACCAGTGGTTGGAGGAGTTCAGTTACGACGTTAATTACAATCAGAATTACATTCTCGATCTGACCTTCTGGCAGACAGGATCGGCCGCCTACCCTGACACCCAGCACAAGCACTTTACGATCGACTTGCACCGTGGCGCCGTCGTTAAAGCAGCCGACGTATTCGTAACTGAAAGACGGGAAGAACTCGCGCGCCTCGTAAACGAGAAGTTGCAAAAGGAATTGAGAGATACAAAACCGGAGATCCTGAAATCAGGCGACATCAGTGCCAACGACCTGAACGACCTTCACGAGGCATTGAAGTTTGAAGTCGACAATCTCGACGACTTCGAGGTCGCAAACGAAGGCCTTGTTTTTCTCTATGACGCCGGTTTCCCGCACGTCATTCAGGCACTTCAGCCTGATGGTCGTTATAGCTTCACCTACAAGGAACTAAAACCGTTTCTCAAACCGGATGGTCTGCTCTGGCAATTTGTTGACTAACGGTTAGAATGCACACATATGTCGAACCGAAAGATTCGTGTTCTGGTAGCCAAACCTGGACTTGACGGTCATGACCGCGGGGCAAAAGTGATCGCAAGAGCCCTGCGCGACGCCGGTATGGAAGTGATCTATACAGGACTGCGACAAACGCCGGAGATGATCGCCGCCGCAGCGCTTCAAGAGGATGTGGATGCTGTCGGCGTGTCGATACTCAGCGGCGCACACAACACACTCTGCCCTCGGATCGTCCAGTTGCTTCGTGAAAAAGGGATGGATGATTGTCTTGTGCTGGTCGGTGGGATTGTGCCTCAGGAAGATCTGCCGAAACTAAAACAGCAGGGTGTGGCTGAAGTTTTCCTGCCGGGAACCAACACCGAGGACATCGTTAAATTTCTACGCGAGAATGTGAAACCGCGCGATTAATTGCGGGGTTTTAGAAATTTCGCAATTCCCTGCTGACAATCCTCAGTCATCCGCGCGATCACGTTCACATCAGCACCCGTCTCCAACGCTTCGAGAAACGGCAGACCATCGACCTGATATAGCAAGCTCTTCGTTAACGCGGTTGCAGTACTGCTTACTTCCGTGAACCTTCGCACGTACGCATTCACTTCGTCGTCGAACGTGTCGTCGCTGAAGACCTGATTGATCAGTCCAATATCTTTAGCGTAAGCGGCGTCAATCTCTTCGCCACGGGTGATCAATTCGAAAGCACGCTTTTCGGAGACGTTGCGACGAAGAATCGCCAGGACCATCGCAGGGACGAAGCCGATCTTCACTTCCGGATATCCGAATCTGGCAGTTTCTGAGGCGAGCACGAGATCGCAGGCGGTAGCCAGTCCGCAACCTCCTGCGAGTGCGCGTCCTTTCACAGCGGCTATCACTGGAACACGGATCTGTCGGATCTGAACAAATAAATCGAGCAACGATCGCGCGTCTTCCGCGTTGTCGCTCATCGAGGCTTGCGCGATCTTCTGTAACGCTGAGAGATCGGCACCGGAACAGAAATCTTTCCCGGCTCCTGAGATCACAATCGCTCGGACAGTCTCGTCGCCAGCTGCTTCTCTGAGTTCGCGCTTAATCTCAGCGATGAGCTCGTCGTTGAGCGCATTCCTCTTCTCCGGCCGATTTAGCACGATGCGGGCCACCGCATCATTAACCGAATACAAGATCATCCGGTACCTCGATCTCCATTCGCAACAAAGCCGTCGAAAACGTCTTTCCCTGTGCGTCTGTCATTAGCGATAACGTACCGCCACCACCTAGACTTTCATGCAGCAAGAAATTCAACGCACCCAGGTTCGGTAACTCAAACCTTTCGACCTCGCCATGACAGATGCCTTTGAAATGCTGCTTGACGCGTTCCGCCGTGACTTCACGAACCAGAATGGGATAAACCTCATCGCTCAACGCGATTAATCCAATGTTCGCGGTGTCACCCTTGTCGCCGGAACGCGCATGGGCCAGTTTTACAAGTTGTACTTTCACGCGTCGAGCACCTCGACTGATGGAGTGATCTCTTCCTTGGGAATCAGCGCGGGCCAGTAGGCGACGATCTCTTCAACCTTCGGCCGCCCTCCTGCAAAGCCCGTCACTGCCGGTGGTCCAGTGAGAATCAACGGTGCGATCTCTTTCGTAAACCGTTCCACGGCGTTTCGATCCTGCCCACGAACGCCGACGCGCAACTGGACTTCCGGAACGTCGCTGCGAGGTGGCCCCGCAAGTGGTCCATGCGTCGCGCTCGCACCGACGAACTCAGTCAAAACCTGGTCGAACTTCAGACCCAGTCGATCCAAACGCGCGCGCAGCACGCGATCTGCGGCCTGCGCCTTGTCGTATGCGTCGGGCCACGAGTAAACAAGCGTCCCGACCGCTTTAAACCCAGCCGAGTAACTAATCGAAACTTTCAAGAATTCCGTCGCGGGCCGGCCTTCGATGCCAAAAACTCGCACCCGATCGCGACCTTCGTATTCGAGCTGAACCGTCGTGAAATCCGCAACGCAATCCGGTGTGATGTATTCACGCGGATCGCCCATCTCGTAAACAAGTTGTTCCTTGATGCCGGGAATTACGACCCAACCACCGGTTCGTTCGTGTTTTGTTATGACGAAAGTCCCGTCAGGCGATGCTTCGACAATCGGGAAACCGACATCGGCAAGATTCGGAATGCTGCGCCACTCAAACTGGCAGTTACCACCCGACGCCTGGGCGCCACACTCGATGATGTGCCCCGCGATCGTTCCCGACGCGACTCGATTCCAATCGTTCTCGGCCCAGCCAAACTCGTGAATTATCGGTGCGAGGGTGAGTCCAGTATCAGTCGCTCGTCCCGTAATGACTATTTGCGCGCCGGTCTTTAGCGCCTCAACGATGGGCCACGCGCCAAGATATGCGTTGGCACTTTGAATTCGATCGCGGACGGTCGACAGCGGTTCGTCGGTATCCATATTGCGCAACTCGATGCCGCGGGAAAGCAAATCGTCGAGTCGCGGCATGATGTCGTCGCCCGTGACGATCCCGATTCGCACTTTTCCGCTCAAGCCGAGTTCGCGTGCGACCTCGATGACGGCGTTCGCGCAACCGCGCACGTTAACGCCGCCTGCGTTCGCCGTAACCTTGATGCCGCGTTCGACGCACGCCGGAAGAATGCGCCGCATCAAGGGGACGAAATCCCGCGCATAGCCCGCATTTGGATCGCGAGCCTTCTGCTTTTGCATGATCGACATCGTGACTTCCGCCAGATAGTCGAGCATGAGGTAGTCGATTGGACCACCTTCAACCTGGCGCACGGGCGCGTCAGGTAGGTCTCCCCAAAAGCCTTGTCCTGCTGCTATTCGTATTTTTTGCTTCATCGGTTGGTGGTGATTAAACAATCACCACTACACAAGAAGCAAATGGTCTCCTTTCTATCAACCTCCTTATCAACCTCGTCTCGGACTGGGAGTTGGACTCGGCGTCGGACTTGGAGTCGCCGTCGGGCTTGGAATCGGACTCGGCATCGGACTCGGATTCGGTTCAGGGCTCGGACTCGGCACCGGTTCGGGACTGGGTTGTGGACTTGGTTCCGGACTCGGTTGCGGAGTCGGCGTCCCAGTCGGGGTTGGCGTTGGCGACGGTGACGGTGACGGCGACGGTGTTTGGGCCGGAATCGGCGCCTCAGTAGGCTGCGTCGTAGTCGGAGTTGTTGCCGGCGCAGCTACCTCAGTTCCAGTCGCTGCGGGTGTGCGAGTTTTGCGCCCACGTGCCGTTCGTCCCGGCGTGAAAGAACATTTGATGTTCGTACCCGGCGCAGCCGTCAACGTCAAACGAGTACCTTGCTTTCTCGCACGCAACGAAAAGATCTGCGGCATTGTGGCCGGAGCGGCGGTCGCGCCTGTTGTAGCGGCTGGAGCCATTTCTCCAACTTGAAAAGCCACAGCCGTGTAACCGCCACTCGGCGAAGCAACGATGCGACCGGTCTTTCCATCCGCGGTCGTAAACTGGTTACCGGTGATTGTGAGCGTCGATTCGCCCATCAAACCTGCCGGTTCGCAATCGAATGTGCCTGTGTATGTGCCTGAAAGATCGACCTGAGTGGCCTGGGCGGGTGTGGGTTGCGGAGGATCCTGCGCACCCACATTCAAAGAAAATACTAAAGCTATCAAAAGCAGCACTGAACCAGAGACTCTTGTGCTCATGGACTTTTCCTCCCGTGTTCGTTATGCGGCGCAGAACGCACGTGCGCCGGAAATCCTTTTTTAAAGGGGGTTTAACGACAAACAGGCGGGAACGTCTTGATCTTAAACAACACCCGGCGGTATGACAAACTGACCGAGGTGAGGACCAGTGTAAGTCTGGCCGGTTCGCAGCGCGAGTTCCAACGCGAGACGCGTATCTTCAGGCGTGATCACCGCATCGACAAACCCGCGCGCCGCAGCATATTTCGCATCGAGCTCCATGTCGTACGTCTCTCGCACCTTGTCCATTTCCGCATTCAACGCCGCATCCGGCGACTGGCCGTTCTTCTTCAACTTCTCTAACTGGCTTCCAAACACCGCCTGCACAGCGGAGTCGCCTTCCATGACACCCATTCTTCCGGTGGGCCAACTAAAGATGAAATCCGGATCGAAACCCTGTCCGGCCATCGCGTAGTAACCGGCGCCCGACGCATGGTTCACCGTCAACACGATCTTCGGCACAACTGCGGTCGCCATCGCTTCTACGAACCTCGCTCCGGCGCGAATGATTCCCGAGTGTTCAGCTTCTGATCCAACCATGAAACCGGAAACATCCTGCACGAACAACAACGGCGTCTGATGTCGATTACAAGTCTCGATGAAGTAAGCGACCTTCTCCGCTGACTCCGTGTAGATGATGCCGCCAAAGCGCGGCGGCTTTCCGCCCGGCGCGCGTACCATGCCGCGATGATTTGCGATCACGCCAACCTGAATTCCGCGAATACGCGCATGACCCGTGATCATTTCTTTCGCGTAGTCGGCCTGAAACTCGTCGAGATGTCCGTCGTCAAGCAAACACTCGAGCAGTTTTCGCGCGTCGTACGGCTGACGATGATCTTCGGGAATGATGTCGTACAACTCTTCGATCGGACGCAATGACTCACCCGGTTGTTGCATCGCGCCTGCCGGTTCAGACTGAGGCAGTTCGGAAACAAACTCGCGAATCTTCTCGATGCACGCTTGATCATCCGCGACTCGATAATGGGCCACACCTGACAGCTCGTTATGCGTGCGTGCGCCACCGAGTGTTTCGTTGTCGATCGTTTGACCGGTCGCTCCTTTGACGAGGTTCGCACCGCCGAGGCCCATAAACGACGTACCCTCGACCATGATGATGATGTCAGACAATGCGGGAAGATAAGCGCCGCCGGCAATGCATGGGCCCATCACCGCTGCGATCTGCGGCACTTTCAGGTAACGCCGCATGATCGAGTTGTAATAGAAGATGCGAGCCGCACCGTATTGACCCGGAAACACGCCGCCCTGGTAGGGTAGGTTCACACCGGCCGAGTCGACCAGGTAGATGATCGGCACGCGCGAACGCATTGCGATCTCCTGCGCGCGCAGAATCTTCTTGATCGTCTCGGGCCACCACGATCCGGCTTTGACAGTCGCGTCATTCGCCACGACCACGACTTCCCTGCCCTCGACTCGACCAACGACGGTAACCACACCGGCGCCCGGAGCGCCACCCTCGTACTGATCGTACGCGACGAGTAATCCGATCTCCTGATGGTACGAATCTTTATCAAGCAATAGTGCGATTCGTTCGCGTGCGGTGAGTTTGCCTTGCTGGTGCTGGCGTTCGATCTTGTCTGGTCCGCCGCCGAGACGAAGCCGGTTTTCGAGCTGCTTAAGTTCGTCCGTGAGCTGGCGCAGGCGTTTGGTGGTCTCGACGTTGGCGATCTTCATGATTTGCGGGTTCTTGATTGTGGTTGTTGCCAGATCATATTAAGCAGCTTTTTGACATTCACCTTTGCGGGTAGGCCTTCGAGAATAACGACTCGTGAACCTCGCTTCTCTATTGCGCCGCCACCTCCAATTGGATCCTTCCACTCACTTCGTTGAACTTCGCCCTGCGACGTACCCGTTTGAATCGCGGAAAGGTCGTTGAGGCGCTTCATGGTGCGTCTAGTGTAGGCGGAAAGGAATTCCTCCGCGTCAACCACGGTGTCCCACACCGTCATCTGCGCCAGAAACACACCGGACTTTCGTGGGCCTTCGTAAATCACAAAACGATCGCCGGCCCAACCTGCCGCGGCCTGTTTCGACCACTTAGCGTCCTTCAAGTATTCGTCGAGCACAAGGTAGTAACCCCACTCGCCGCTGACGTCATT
Source organism: uncultured Acidobacteriota bacterium (assembly GCA_963789185.1). Lineage (GTDB taxonomy): Bacteria > Acidobacteriota > Blastocatellia > Pyrinomonadales > Pyrinomonadaceae > PSRF01. The sequence goes on along the minus strand of CAWBJU010000028.1, from coordinate 243,064 downwards.
ATCGATGCGTTTCCACCCTGGTCCAAGTGCGCGCCTGAAGTTTGGCAACGTTACTTTTACCGGAGGCTCATACGCGAAGTACTTTTCGGGGTGCAGGATCTGTTCGGTTGATTGCGGCAGCTTCGTGAAAGCCTTCGACACCATGTCCCAACCACCGCGATCGTGAACTTCCGCCGCCCAGTTCGATCCCTCGGCGTAAGGAAACATCAACGACTCACGCACCGCGCGCGGCGCTTTTTCGAATTGTTCCGATGGGGTGTCCTGCGAGCTACGCATGAACGCGAGTGCAACCATCGGATGTCTGGTGAGGTAATGCGTCATTGCCAGCGTGGCATCGCCTTCGATGAGTGCGCGAGCAGCGAGCTCCGCGTCGGAATCGCCGTCCGGCCACTTCTCAAAACGCCTGAGATTGAAGTGTTGATCCTGAAGCGCGTGGGTCAGCTCATGGGCCATCACCGGTTTCTGCCCGTCCAGCTCGATCCAATCGGCAAGGTAAAACTGCCTCGCCTTAGGATCGTAGTAGCCGGCGACCTGTTCGCTAAGCAACTTGATGAGGAAAGAGCGGTAGGCGAAATCGGGTGGCGCGAGCCCAAATGCCTTGAGCACAATCTCCGCCGCGTACATCTCGGCCGGCGTGGTATCGGCGTCGAGGTTCTTGATGATTACCTGTTCGATCTCGGATCGAGACTGAGCGCCGCTTTTAACCTCCCGCAGAATTGAGAGTTCTCGCAGCTCGCTGGTTTCTTTAAGTATCGCCTCAGCGGTGGAGATAATCGCAGCGTTTTGGGCCGTGCGGGTGGGGCCCGTCTGGCCTGATACGACCGGTAAAAAGCTCCCGCCGGCCAAACAGACCAGCAAGAGCAGGACCAGGGCGCTGCTAAATTTCTTTGACATAATGGGCTTTCACTCTTATAGTCCGCTAAACGTTTACAGTTGAATGGATCGGAGTTTCAGTTCCTTCTTGCCACGGACGGTTCGGAAGGTTTTGCTCAGATGACCAGCCCTGCTCCTGAAGATGTATTCGGCGTTTGGCACGAAACCATGTTGCGTGTCCGTTATGCCGAAACAGACAAGATGGGCATCGTTTATTATGCCAACTATTTGGTCTGGTTCGAAATAGGCAGAACCGACTATTGTCGCGCGCGTGGGTTCTCGTATCGCGACATGGAAGAGAGCGAGAGTGCGTTCCTCGTCGTTGCGGAGGCGTATTGCCGTTACAAGGCCCCGGCTTACTATGACGATGAACTGATCGTTCGCACGCACATCACCGAGTTACGCAAACGCTCACTTCGCTTTGGTTATGAAATTGTACGAGCGGCGAACGGACAAGTCGTCGCAGAAGGTGAGACCGGACACGTGGTCACCGATCAAAACGGACGCGTAAGATCTTTTCCGGAAGGATATGCGAAACGATTGTTGTCTCCTCCGATCATCAAGACTCATCCTGGTGCAGTTGTTCCCACTCAAACAGCACCTGAATAACCTTACTGTTTTATCGTACGTCCAACCAAAAAATCAGACATCCACTTCCTCGTCACAACAGAACTGCTGACGGTGTTTCAAAATTAGAGATCGCGCTCGGCTTTTTTGTAACTTTTCTCGATTGAGATCGTTTTAAAGGAAAGCCTCGTTGTTAGTTGCGATAACAACGAGGCTCGGATGACAACACAAGTTCGATCGCCTCGCGGCGCTCAAAGCTGTATCGTCGACGCCCCGCATCTTAGCGCACCTGGTGGCGAGCTTCAATCGAAGGAGTCGTTCCATGCGCCGCTATGCGTTATTTTTCGCCGTCGTCGCCCTCACTCTATCAATTCCCGTTTCCAATGCGGCCCAAACGTCTGATGCCGCTGTCAATAACTTCAAGAACGCAATGAAGAAAGCCGGCAACGGCGATCTGGACGGCGCGATCGAAGACTACACACGCGCGATTACGTTGAGCTCCCGTCTCGACAGTGGGAAATCAAGTAATAATCGGTCCGGCAATTCGTTGACCGCCGGAGCTGACGCATCGAGCGACAGCAATATCGTCGTTGTCGATCCGTTCATTGCCAATGCTTACAGCAATCGCGGTCTTGCTCGTTACCAGAAAGGCGATTTGGAAGGAGCGCTCGCCGATCTCAACCAGGCGATCCGCATCCGACCAACTCTCGCCGTCGCATATCTGAATCGCGCAGCGATCCAACGCGCCCAGATGGAAACGACGGCGGCTATAAAGGATCTCGACCGCGCAATCACGCTTGATAAGAACTTATTTCAGGCGTTCAGCAATCGCGGCAGCCTGCGACTCGACATGGGAGACCACCAGGGCGCGCTGACTGATCTAAACCGCGCGATTGAACTGAACGAAAAAGTCGCGGAACCGTACTACCACCGCGGCTATGTCCATCTAGGACTTAAAGATTTCGACACCGCCATCGTCGATTTCGAACGCGCCATCAAGCTCTCGCCAAATATGGCGTGGGCGTACCAGGGTCTCGGCACCGCGTGGATGTACAAAGGATTCATGGAACGCGCGATCGAGAATTTCGACCGTGCAATTGAGAACAAACCATCGCTCGCGTGGGCGTATTGCAATCGCGGTATCGCGCGCGTGTTTCTCGGACAGGAAACGCAGGCTCAGGTTGATCTGGACGAGTGTGTGAAACTACGGCCTGATCTGAAATCGGAAGTCGAGCGGCGTGCGGCGTTGGCGAGAAGCCTGCGGCGGATTGGCAAGCAGGAGTAGACGAATTTCTTACTGATTGTGGTCCAGGCTCAGGCGCTCGATGGATCGCGCGCGACCGTTAGTTTCATCAATATCAATAACAGCCCCGCAGATGCGCACCTGGCCACTCGAATGCTCAGCGCGTTTCGCGATCACCGACGTGAAACGCGCAATCACATCAGTCTTGTTCATTCCGATCACTCCGGCATAGCTGCCGGTCATCCCAAGATCAGTCAGATACGCTGTGCCTTCCGGCAGAATTCGCTCGTCGGCTGTTTGCACGTGCGTGTGGGTACCGACGACGACCGAGACACGCCCATCGAGGTGCCAACCCATGGCCACCTTTTCCGACGTCGCTTCGGCGTGCACGTCCACGATTCGCACCTTCACTTCCGCCGGTACTGACTTCATGACTTGGTCGATTACGCGAAACGGATCGTCCGACGGCGGCATAAACACTCGTCCCATCACATTTGCCACTGCGACGGGGACTCCTTTCGCTTCCCCGACCCAGTAACCGCTTCCCGGAGTGTTGGGCGGGTAGTTTGCGGGTCGGATCAGCCGCGGCTGTTTGCGGATGTAGTCGATGGCTTCCTTCTTGTCGAAGATGTGATTGCCGGACGTCATCACGTCGATGCCGTTGGCAAAGAGGTGTTCGCAGAGTGATGGAGTGACGGAAAAGCCGCCCGCGAGATTCTCCGCGTTCATGATTGCGAGGTCGATCTGGTGTTGTTCGCGGAGATCCTGGATGCGTTCGAGCACGGCGATTCGGCCGGGCTTCGCCACCACGTCTCCGAACATGAGGACTTTCATGGTGATCTGGGTCTAGAAACAAAAAGCCGCGTAATCACGGACCGCATGAGCGTGACGAACGAATCACGATCTACGATTCACGATTCGCGGTATCTGGCAAGAGGGAAATCCGCGATTGCCGTTCCGAAGCCGTAATTGAACCTGCACAAGACAGGTGGGTGACCTCTTAATGACGCAGCCTCTGGCAATTCTTAGCGTTGAAGAACTGCACTGGCTAGGCGACCTCGGTCTCCCTAATCAACGGCGTTGGCTCAATCATCGTACACTCGGTGACGAACACCGCAGAACGTTTCCCTCCGCCGCGACGGATAGTACCACAAGACCTCCGACCCAAGAAACGACTCACTTTTTTATTTTTATTAACCGAGGGAGAGCTTGCCGGCGCCACCTTGTTCGTGTTCGAGGGTGGAGCGGACCTTCAATAACCGATCGAGCATTTCGGCGCATTCAGCGCTTCGGGCGCCGAGTTGAGCATCGGCTTGCTCGTGCATGTTCTTCAGACGGTGAAGCTCGTCCGCGATGTGAAGTGCCGCAAGAATCGCAACTTTCAATGAGTCGACGGTGAGAGTGCCAGAGGAGATCTCGCGCATGCGACTGTCGACGAATTCGGCGAGCTGGATGATGTATTCAGTGTCGCCGTCAGACCGGATGTTGTAGGTCTGATTGTAAATCTCGACCCGGATGGTGGGACTACTGGTGGTGGCTTCCATGCTGCCTTTATTGATCATGCTACCGATCCCGGAACTCATCTGAGTTCCTCAGCCATCTCCGGATCCAGAGCGGCCACGGCATCGAGCATCGCTTCGACTTTCATGCGGATCGTCTCACGTTCGGCGAGCAACTTTTCAACCTGACTTTCGAGTCGCTCTTTTTCATTCAAGACGTTACCCATGTCCCGATGGATTAGCGACAGCTCTTTCTCGAGGTTCTCTTTTTCCTGACGCAGGGTTTTGGTAAGTTCGATGGTCCGATAGATCTTATCTTCGAGATGCGAAAACTTTTCCAAGCCTGACAGGCCAACCATCTTTTGTCTCCCGTGGACGTTTCGACTGACGTGAAAATCGACAGCGATTATCCGCCTTCGCGGTTGCAAGCGCAAGACTCATTTCACATTCCCGCGCGATTTATTTTGCTGCTGTTCATTCTAGCGCTGCTCGGCGGCGAAGGTTTGCAACAACGACGACGTTAGTTGCGAGTGTCGCTCTTCAACTTCTTCGTCGCGCAAGGTGCGCTCGTCGGAGCGATACTCGAGCCGCAAAGTGACCGATCGCTTGTTGGGCGGGATGTTTGCACCGGCGAATGTGCCGACCAGCATGACATTGCGGCAGTCTGCCACGCGTTGATTTCGGACAGCGCTCAGAATGTCCCCGAGCGCGACTGAGCGATTCAACAACAGCGAGATGTCACGCATCACCGACGGATAACGCGGCAACGGCGAGTATTGAATTCCGCGCTCGGGTCCACTCAATAATGACCCGAGATCGAGTTCCATTACATAAACCGGCTGGCGAAACTTGTACGCCGCAGCAATTGACTCCGCAAGTCGACCGATCGTACCGATCTCAACACCGTCAGCACGCTTGATCGACGCAGCCTGACCGGCGCGCAGATGTTTCGCGGCAGTGTTTGTGAGGGCGAGTGGACTCACGTTCATCCAATCGACTGCTGCTTCGAGCGCGCCTTTAACGTCGAAGAAGTCGAGGTCGCGATCGGCCTGTGCCTTGTTTTCTTCAACGGCCGCACCCGTTGCGATCATTGCCAGCGAGAGAGGTTCTTCCGGTAATTGACCGTCCGTGGAAATGCCAAAAACACGCCCAATTTCGAATAAACGCACGTCGCGAATGCCGTGATTGAGGTTGTGACGAAGCGAGTTCATCAAGCCCGGCAGAAGGCTCGAGCGCATCCACGTGGCATCTTCAATGATCGGGTTCTTGAGTTCGGTCTGTCCCTGCTCGCTCAACGCCGGGATCAATTCGAATTGCTCGTCTCGTGAGATGAAACTGAAAGTTATCGCCTCGTCGTAGCCGCAGGCGTTGAGCGCTCGTCGCAGGGAACGCTGCTTCATCTCGGTGGGTTGATATTCACCGGGAATATTCGACGGCGGTAGTTCGGAAGCAATTTTGTCGTAACCCGAATGACGCGCGATCTCTTCGACGAGATCTTCTTCCTGATCGACGTCGATGCGCCAGGACGGAACTTCGGCAGTGAATTTCTCGAGCGGCAGGTAGTCGGATTTGAAACCGAGCCCGGTCAGTATCCGGACGATCCTGTCGCGCTCGACCGTGAGCGACGTTAATTCCTTCACGCGATCCGGACGAAATTCGACTACCCGCGGGATGTAAGGTGTAGGATAGACGTCGATTGCGTCCTCGGTTGCAACACCTCCTGCAAGCTCGCAGATCAGTTCGACACATCGTTGCTGCGCGCGCAAGACATTCTCGCGATCCGCGCCGCGCTCGAATCGTCGTGACGCTTCAGTGTCCATGCCGAGCCGCCGCGCCGTGCGACGAACTGAATTCGGATCGAAGTAAGCGCTCTCGATCAGCACGTCGGTGGTGCTGGTGGAGATCTCGGAGTCTTCGCCGCCCATGATTCCGGCGAGCGCGACTGCATTCTCGGCATCGGCGATCACGAGCATCTCTTCGGTGAGCTCGCGATCGACGCCGTCGAGCGTGCGCAGCTTCTCACCGCGAGTAGCGCGGCGGACGACGATCCGCCGTCCGGATAGTTTTTGAAAGTCGAATGCGTGCAGCGGCTGACCCAGCTCGTGCAGGACGTAGTTAGTGATATCGGCGACGTTGTTGATCGGGCGCTGACCGATTGCTTCGAGACGTTTGGTGAGCCAATCGGGAGATGGTCCAATCTTGACGCCACGAACCAAACGAGCGGCATAGCGCGGACACAGATCGGGATCGTTAATTTCGACGGATGTGAGTTCCGAAGAGCGTCCGTCTGTCTTTGCCGGCTGACCTGACGGTAACTGAACCTCTCGTTTCTCTATTACCGCAACTTCCCGTGCGATACCTACGTGCGAAAGACAGTCCGGCCGGTTCGACGGCACTTCGACGTCCAGGACCGAATCGTCCGCGTGTGATTCGACCGCGTCGATCGCGAGGCCGACCATCGTCAGCCGTTCGCGCAGCTCATGCGGACGCAGAGAAGTATTAGTTAATTCCTTAAGCCAGTGGTAACTGATCAACATCTATTCAAACTGCTCCAAAAACCGCACATCGTTCTCGAATAGCAGACGAATGTCGTCGAGTTCGTACATCAAAGCGCACATCCGGTCGATCCCGAGGCCAAACGCAAAACCCGAGTACTTCTGCGGATCGACGCCGACGGCTCGCAAGACGTTCGGATGCACCATGCCGGATCCACCCAGCTCGATCCATCCGGAGTTCTTGCAAATCCGGCAGCCACTTCCTTTGCATTTGAAGCAACTGAAGTCGAACTCCGCGCTCGGCTCAGTGAACGGGAAATACGACGGTCGGAAGCGCGTCACTGTTTCCTGACCAAACATGCGCCGCAGAAACTCGGCGACCGTTCCCTTCAAGTGCGCCATCGTTATTCCGCGATCCACACAGAGACCCTCAACCTGAAAGAACATCGGGTTGTGAGTCGGATCGGGCGTGTCGCGGCGAAACACGCGTCCCGGCGCAATCATTCGCACCGGCACGCCACGACGTTGCATCGCATGAATCTGCACGGTTGAGGTCTGTGTTCGTAGCGCAAAATTTTCAGTCGTGTAGAAAGTATCCTGCGAGGCGCGCGCCGGATGGTGTTCCGGGATATTGAGCGCGTCGAAGTTGTAGAAATCAGTTTCGATCTCGCGGTCGTCTTCGATCGCGTATCCAAGCGCGACGAAAACGTCTTCGACGCGTTCGCGCAGCAAGGTGATCGGATGCCGGTGCCCCGCGCGCGGACGGCGTCCCGGCATTGTCACGTCGATACTGTCGCGTGCCGTTTTTTCGGCTTCAATATGGCCCTTTAAACTTGCCTCAATCTTCTCGACCATTTGGACCATCGCGTCTTCGTGCGACTGGACCACTTGACCGAACACCGGGCGCATTTCCGGCGCCACGCGGCCGATTAACTTCTTCGACGCGGCGAGTGCGCTTTTCTTACCCAAATGGCGTGCACGAACTTCGGCAAATGCGCGTTCCTCCGCGATCGCCGTCTCCAGATCGATCTGCGACAACTGCGACGGTTCACTAAAGCGAACAAAGCGTTCGATGTCCTCGTCGAACGCTTTGCGGGCTGCTTGTACCTGACGTTCAGGTGATTGTTCTTCTGTCATCACCAAGCTAATTTTTCTTCACCGCGACCCACTTGCCTTGTAACTGCCCGGCAAAATCGAATTCGCCTGAAAGTTTTCCTTCGACAACTACGGCGCTCATCGAGATCACACCATTCTGACCTTCGAGTTCAAACACCAGTTTGCCCTCTTTCCAGGAGCCGTTCTTGAGAACGGATTCGCCAAGCTGCGAACTGCTGCTTCCGGTCACCGTCTGGCCGTCGACCTTCAACGTGAGCACAAACGGAAATGGCTGGCCCTGAGCATCGGCCACACCGTCCCATTCACCATTCAAGTTGAAGTTTGTTTCGGCAGGTCCTTTGGGTGGAGCCGCGGCGGACGCAGCAGCCGGAACTTTCTTGAGCTCTATAGTTCGTTTGGCCGTACCGGCGGTCCAGTCGCCAGTAATCTTGTCACCTTCGACGACGGCGCTAACCGTGCCATCTTTCGCCGCCGCGCCGAGCTTCAGCGAGAGCTTCGAAGCAGCGAGAGTGCCCTCCGAGATGTCGATTGCAGTCTCGCCTTTCATCAGACGGCCTGTGATCTTGCCGCCGTCGTTTTTGAGTTCGAGCGAGACCTTTTCATCGGCGGCCCCGGCAGTCTTCACTGTTCCTTCATACTTTCCGGACAGCGTGTCCTGGGCCAGAGCAACGGAGGCGCCCAGCACAAACGTGAGCGCGAACAGGCCGGCAATGCGGCTGAAAGTTTCGAATGGTGTGGTTCACTGGTTAACTCCTTAATTTTTGCCTTTTAAGTGACTCTTAGGCCGCCTTATTACGCTGCTCGCTTTCAAGCGCGTTCTTCGCCTGTTCGGCGACGCTCGCGAACGATTCCGGCTCATGCACGGCGAGATCCGCAAGCACTTTACGGTCGAGTTCGATGTTGGCCAGTTTCAGACCATGCATGAGTTGTGAATAGTTCAAACCATTCAAGCGGGCCGCGGCGCCGATGCGCACGATCCACAAGCTGCGGAAGTCGCGTTTCTTCAACTTTCTTCCGGTGTAAGCGAAGTTCAACCCACGCTCGACAGACTCTTTCGCGGAGCGATACAGCTTCGACTTCGTGCCACGATAACCTTTCGCCAGTTTCAATATCTTCTTGCGTCGTTCAAGACGCTTATTGCCACGTTTTGCTCTGGGCATAATTAATCCCCTTTCTATTTATAAAGACGAATACTTCTGTTTTAGTCGCGGCCGTACGGCAACATGTTCGTCACGCGTTCGTGATCGGACTTGGAGACGAGAACGTCGATGTCGAGATGACGTTTACGCTTGTTCGTCTTCTTGGTCAGGATGTGTCGCGCGTGCGAATGGCCGCGCTTAATCTTTCCGGTGGCGGTCAAGCGAAACCGCTTCGCCGCACCTTTGTGTGTTTTTAGTTTAGGCATTAACTCACTCCTATGATGATTGTCTACTCCGAGGTGTAAGTTTCAGTCCTCGGCGAGAACAAAGTTTGGGAAGTCTGTGAACACCCAGTTGTACTTGAGGGTGCGATAGATGACTCCCAGGAATTTGCGCGCGGTGGCGATGATGGCCTTGCCCGCGCCTTTTCTTGCTTTGATTCGTTCGTAAAAGTTTTTCAAGTAAGGACTGTAACGAGCGGCAACCAACGTGCATTGGACCAGGGTCGTGCGCCCCAGCTTGGAACCGCGTTTGGTAATGCGGCCGTGATGCACAGTTTCATTTGAATTGGCCACGCGTGGCACCAAACCGAAGTAACTCGCCAATTTGTCCTCACCGGCAAAGTCCGAGACGTCGCCGATCACACTCAGTAACACCGCCGCCGATTTATCGCCGATGCCTTTAATGCTCGTCAGGTTTCGATGTCCCACCAGGCGGCGACCATATTCAGCAAGCTTGTGGTCCAGCCGCTTGATGCCTTCGTTGAGCGACCCGATCTGACTGACGATCACTTCCAACTCCGCTCGAGTCAGTTCGTCCCAACTGCGAGCCAGGGCTGCCTTCACCCCTTTCACACTACTGAATGAACTTTTCTTGCTCTTGATGCCGGCCGCTATATGCAGCGCGTGCAACTTGTTGATTAGTGTGGTGCGCAGCTTCACTAGCTTGTCGCGCGTATGAGCCACGGAATTGAGTTGTGCCTGTGCTGGTTCCTTCAAGCGCGACTGCGGCAGCATTTCCTTGCTCAAAAACAACGCCAATGTGCGCGCATCGTGCCGATCAGTTTTCTTCACGCTCTTGCGGATTACTTCGAACTGGTTCGGATTCACTACCACCACCTTGCTCACTAGCTCCTTGATCGCCTCTTTGAAATGCCGCGTGTTGCCGGTTGCTTCCACCGCGATCTCGTCCGTGACTGCGAGACTCGCTTGAAACTTCACCATCTCTTGCAGGTCAAACGTGCGCATCTCTTCACTACCGTTCTGGTCCAAATAACACGCCGTCAAACTATTGCTGTGCAGGTCTACTCCAATGAATCTCATCTGTGGTTTCCTCCAGTTGTTTGCCTGGAGTAGACTTTCTGTTGCGGCGGTCACCAGCCTCCTATTCAGGGTCAATCGCCCTACGGTGGCGCTTCGGTCAAAGGTCTGATTAGTCTCCTTAACGTGGTCAACAGCCACAGGAATTAATTCAGCCTATGACCTATCTACTCCAGTTTTTCCCCGTGGTAGGGTTCAACTGAAGTTTACCGCCGCACTTCCTCATCATGCCGTCTCCTTATCTTATTTCCAATTGCCGGTTGCCAATTGCCGATTAGCACTGGCGATCGCCGATTCTTATTAGCGAGAAGGCGATAAATCTTTCACTGAATCTCACGTCAGTGCCAATTGGCAATCGCTAATCGCCAATCGGCAATGTCTTAATTCTGATGTGGCGGAGCGCTTGTGTGCGCATCCTGCTTTGCTCCGGACTTGTGTCGCTTGGGTCCGAGAATGATGAACATCTGGTTCCCTTCCATTCTCGGTCGCGCTTCGACTTCGCCGACGTCCGCCAGGTCCTTCTCCAGTCTCTCGAGAATGCGCGCGCCGAGCTCGCGGTGCGTCATCTCGCGTCCGCGAAACCAGATGGTCGCTTTCACTTTGTCGCCATCCTGGAGCCACTCGCGGGCATGCTTCATGCGGTAATCGTAGTCGTGATCGTCGGTGGCAGGCCGGAACTTCACTTCCTTGACCGTGATCGTGACCTGCTTCTTTTTGGCCTCGTTCGCTTTCTTCTTCGCCTCGTACTGGAACTTGCCAAAGTCGATGATCCGGCAAACAGGAGGATCGGCGTTCGGCGCAACTTCCACGAGGTCCAACCCCTTATCGCGAGCGGCGCGAATGGCGTCGCGCACGTCCATCACGCCCAGTTGCTCTCCTTCCTCGCCGATGACCCGAACTTCGGGTACTCGAATTCTCTCGTTAATACGAACCGGCGGCACACGCCTGTTATCAGGACGCTGACCGCGACCGCGAAAGCCTGTAGCTATTTCTGCACCTCCTAAGTTGCGTCTTCGAGTCGAGGATCCTGATAGCGAAGTCAGATCCTCGACTCGGAGACTAGTTGTTGGTTAACGCGCGCGCCGTGATGAGGCGCTGCGCCATCTCTCTAAATTCATCAATCGACATCACACCGATGTCGCCCTTTGCGCGTTCGCGAACCGCAACCGCACGCTGTTCCTTTTCTCGATCGCCGACGACGAGCATGAACGGAACTTTCTGTAACTGCGCGTCGCGAATCTTCGCGCCAATTTTTTCGCTTCGCAAGTTGGCTTCGACTCGCAAACCGCCGGCAAGCAGCTCACGGTCGAGTTCCTGCGCGTAGTCGTTGACGCGGTCCGTGATCGGCAGTACTGCAACCTGCACGGGCGCCAGCCACAGCGGAAACGCGCCGGCGTAATGCTCGATTAACACGCCGAAGAAGCGTTCTACCGAGCCAAACAACGCCCGATGGACCATCAACGGCTGATGCGGTTTGTTGTCTTCGCCGATGTATTCCATCTGGAAACGCTTCGGCAGGTTGAAGTCAAACTGCACCGTCGTTAATTGCCAGTTACGGCCGATCGCGTCCTCGACCCGGATATCGATCTTCGGACCGTAAAAGACCGCTTCGCCTTCAACCCGCGCGTACGGAATGTTTCGCGAGTTCAACGCGTCGACAAGCGCGGCTTCCGCATTGTCCCAGTCTTCGTCGGAACCGAGATAGTTCACGTTGGGATCGTTGCCACGTACCGACAGTTCGACTTTGATGTCTTTGAAGCCGAAAACTTCATAGACGTGGAACGCGAAATCGAGACAACCGAGGATCTCGCTGCGAATCTGCTCGGGCGTGCAGAAGATGTGGGCATCGTCCTGAGTAAAACCGCGCACGCGCGTCAGTCCGTGAAGGGCGCCGGAAAGTTCGGCGCGATAACACGTGCCGAGCTCGGCGTACCGCAAAGGCAGGTCGCGATACGATCGCTGTCCCGTCTTGTAAATGCCGATATGAAACGGGCAGTTCATCGGCTTGATGCGGAATTCCTGCTCTTCAAACTCCATCGGCGAGAACATTGAGTCGGCGTAGTTCTCTTCGTGGCCGCTCGTAAACCAGAGCTCGCGTTTCGCGATGTGCGGCGTGAAAACCAGACCGTAACCGCGCTTCAGCAACTCTTCACGAAGAAAGTCTTCCATTGCCTTGCGAATGGCGCCGCCTTTCGGGTGCCACATTACGAGGCCCTGGCCGTACTCTTCCTGGATCGAGAAGAGATCGAGTTCGCGTCCGAGACGGCGATGATCGCGCTTCTCAGCTTCTTCGCGTTGCTTCAGCCAGGCGTCAAGCTCTTCTGTCGAGAAGAACGCCGTGCCGTAGATCCGCTGCATCTGCGTTTGCGATGCATCGCCTTTCCAGTAGGCGCCGGCGAGTGAAAGCAGTTTGAACGCGCGCAGCTTGTTCGTGTTCGGCACGTGCGGACCGAGACAGAAGTCGATGAACGGCGAGCCGTCGATGTAATAAACGCTGACCTCTTCGCCGGCTTTCTCGTCGATCAGTTCGCACTTGAGCGGTTCGTCGCGTTCGTTGAAAACGCGGAGCGCGGCGGCTTTCGAGATCATTTCGCGGCGATAGCTCAGGTTCTGACTCGCGATGTGCTTCATCCGCTTTTCAATCACGGGCAGATCCGCTTCCGTGAGTGGTTTCGGCGTGATCACGTCATAGAAGAAGCCATAACGCGGATCGTCGAGCAATGCCGGACCGATACCGAGTTTCGTGCCGGGGAAGAGATCGAGTACGGCGGCGGCGAGCAAGTGGGCGGTCGAGTGGCGCAGTACTTCCAGACCGTCGCGCGTTTGCGGGACGATGGGTTCGATCTGAACCACGGATTCCGTGGCTTTATCCGCATCCAATTGGGCGGTCAGATCGACCTCGCGGCCGCCAATTTTTGCGGCTAACGCCTGTTTGGCCAGGTCGCGGTCAAGTTTTTTCAAAGCTTCCGCCACCGTTGCCGACGCGGGCACCGGGACAGGAGAGCCGCCCTTCAGTTGTACGTTGATTTCACTCATTGCTAAATCGCCTCGTGTTTCTTCAGCAGACGCTGCTAAACAGACCTGCGTCACAGGGCCGAAGACGATTCCTCACGATTTGCGATTCACTAATTGCTGTACTTCAGTTGATCGGATTCGATAGGAGCGCCTTCGCCGTGCGCCCGCGTAGTGCGGGTCGGCTAAAAAGTAGTGAATCGAGTGAATGTTCGATTCATGACGAAGGTCTTCCGGAGCTCCTACCAAAAATTAGAAAATCGACGCCGGATTTTAGCAAAGGGCTTGGCAGCGGCGCAAGTTAATCGCGCGCGGTGCATGCCACCGCGCACGCTACTAGCCGTTCCCTTGACAATCCAATCGCTGACAACGCCCGCTTCCGGGATCATATGGGCAGATGCATTTCTAAGGACGGTGGGGGCAGGCGATGCTGCAGCCCAAACACCGGGCTCATTGCGAGTCATTAATGAACGCGGCCCAAGATCCGCGAACTCTAGCGAGCCATCGCAGCCGTTAAGAGCGCCGTTGACCAAAGGCACAGCTAGTGCCGCGAAGTACATCAAACCCCACCAATGACGCAAACGACCCGCACCGTATTTGGCCGAAAGCGACAATGTTTTACGGCGCTCCGACTCTGGCTTTTAAGGCCTTTATGTGTGTGGTCAGGAGATTCTGAAGATCTAATCTCTGTTGGGGAGTAGTTATGCAGGGAAGGTTGGATAGTGGCTCCTCAACGTTGCCGAATTCGCTGAACCAATAACGGAGTGTAATCTGATTAGAATTGTCTAATTCGTAGGTCCAATCGCCTGATTGATGGCTCGCAAGATAATTCCCGCTAGAATGACGAGTGACGTTCACGCCTTCCTCTTCCGCAACAAAGGTGATCAACACATGAACCAGATCAGCGAACTCCAATTGAGTCCAGGCGTACTTTCCCTTCACCAATTCACCGAAATCAGCCCGCCGGTATTCTGGGCGCAATGAATCGTCTAGCTCTCGGCTAATATTCTTCATAAATCTCGCGTTCGCCCCTAGTTGCCAATCGAGCACTGATCAGCCGAATGACACCGTCGAGTTCAGTATACGACACAACTAGCAATCTATGATGCAATGACATTCCAAACGTTATGTATCGATTCTCATTGACCGAGTGGTCGAAATCCAGAACTGTTGTAGAAAGAGGATCGAGAAGGGCAGTTCTGGCTTCAACAAAGGAAACGCCGTGCTTCCGAAAATTCGACTCTGCCTTAAGCGGATCCCAATCAAAACTTATTGCCATTGTGAGGTAACAGCATCGTAATTTGAGTAATTTTTAGGTCTGATCAGTATAGCAGGGTTTGGAAACTCAATGACCTTCTCAAGGCGAATCTTCGCATGGTGAGACTCTAGCTCATCCGTTTAGGGCAAGCACTTGCGACAGATGTGGCTCGGCTATAGGCGTGGATGTTCAGCGCGTTGCGAGGTATTGGTTAAAACTTAATCGATTTGACCAAAACACTTCCGTAGAACTCTCTCGTCAACTATGCCACGAGGAAATGGCTTTCCCATCTCGAACAACTGAATGTCAGAAAACTCACAATCGCGAATTAGTCTTGAGGCGGTTCGTAATAGAGAGGCCGGGACTAGTGAAACGACTATTCTCTCCTGTTCTAGTGTATGAAGGCGATCCTCGACGTCTCCGGCGCATCCGGACGACACAATCACGAAATGCGTCAGGTCAAGGTGTTGTTTTTCTTTGATTTGTCTACGTTGTAACCGTATGTAGTCTCTGTATCGTAAGGACATCATCTGAGGAGATGATGTAGGGCTCATTTCTGGCTTTGCATTCGTACATCAGGGCGAAAGCTTGTGGATGTTTGTTTATTAAAACTACGCTCGGGTTCATGTTCAAATAGCGATTGTGCACCCATTCGAAGTGTTTCAAGCATCATTTTGACGAAAGAAATAGAAGACTCCTTCTTCCAGAAGTTCCCATGCGTTCATTCCAGAACGCTCGCAGTAGCTGGCTAAAGATGGGGAGATTCTATTTTCAGCAAGACTCGGAAGTTCACGGAGTAACAGGTACGGTGACAATTCTTCGTATTCTGGTCTACGCCGTCCCGTCATTTGCAACTACCTTTTAAGTTCTGCACTAAACTGGGGCAAGTTGCTTGAGGTTGAACACCCTGACACTTAAAGCGCTTGCTGTTCTTAAGGCTGCAGGAGTAAGTTGAGCATCGGTAATAAGAATCTTCTCAGCTGCGTATATTGATAAGCGTTTTTGGCAAACTGCTTTATCTGCCCAGTTGTGATAGGGGGGACTAGCCTTGCACTCGATGATGTACACTTGCGACTCTAGGGCCAATGCATCGGGGCGTCGGGCAATTACGTCCATACGCCATCAGGCCCGGTTGCGCCTCCCATCACCGCAAATCCCAAATGACCAAAAATGTCGCCTACGGAGCGCTCAAACTGATAAGAGATTGAACGCTGTCGTTTGAGTTCCTCAATGCTCGTAGTGGGGTTACTGTCCAGCACAAAATGACACGATCGACAAACCGCCATGAGATTCTCGAACGAATTGTCACCGCCCTCGACGACTGGAATGAGGTGGGCCAGTTCCAAATCTGAAGTGCGGCCACAGATCGAACATTGGTAATCAGATCGAGCCAGCACCTTCTCTCTTACGTTTTCCGGAATTTTTGATCTTCTTTGCATCATCACTCTCACTCTTAAAAACACCTACGAGAGTCGTCGACTGCCATCCTGCGGTGCTGTAGTGAATCAGTGATTATTGGCTCGTCTACATCTAACTGCAAGGCGTCCGTTATTTGCCGCATTGTTGGATCTTGCGATAGCATGTGCGGCCCGGTGAGAATCGGGGGCTTTCCGTTTTTATCACCCACAATATGTGTTCCTTAGGAGACAAAGTATGCGTTGCGCATCACGTGCCATGGTTGTGCTTCTGTTGCTTGGCTGTCTTTTAATCAATGTTCCTGCCCAAACCAGAAGTAATGGCGCACGGTCCCGGCCTGTGGCTTCAGCCGAGCCGGTGAACGGAAAGGCGGCGCCGGTTAGCGAAATGCGCGCGGCGATTGAGCGTTACTCAGTCGATCGTGGGAGCCTCGCGCGGTCGTATCCGGTGGGAATGTCACCCGCACGGCGCGAGCGGTTCAAAAAGTACTACGGCGACTGGCTGGACTCGCTTAAGTCGCTCAACTTCGACTCGATGAGCCAGGACGGCAAGGTCGATTACATTCTCTTTAGGAACCACCTCGAATACGAACTGCGACAGATCGACATCCAGGCGAAACAACTCGCCGAGATCCAGCCCCTGATCCCGTTCGCCAAGACGATCATCGATCTCGAAGAAGCGCGCCGCCGCATGGAGATGATCGACTCGGCGAAAGTAGCCACGACGTTGAACGACTTGCGGAAGCAGATTGACGAGCTGCGTCGTTCGGTCGAAAGCAGCTCACCGCGCACCAAGAAAACTGTTGCGAATCGCGCGGTTCAGGCAATTAGCAGCCTGCGCGGCAATCTTAGAAATTGGTATACGTTTTATAACGGATACGATCCGATCTTCACGTGGTGGAATGAGGAACCGTATCGATCAGTCGACCAGTCACTCACAAATTACTCGAATTTCATCAGTGAACGCATCGTCGGAATTCGAGTTGAAGGCTCACAAACTGGACAAACCGGTGGCCAACGCGGAGGCGGACCAGGAGGCGGCGGTCAAGGCGGTGGTGGTTTTCAACGACCCGGTGGCGCCGCACGTCCCGGTGATACGAGCGACATCGTCGGCGATCCGATCGGACGCGACGCATTAATCAGCGAGCTTCGCTCCGAGATGATTCCTTACACACCCGAAGAGATCATCGCCATCGGCGAGAAAGAGATGGCCTGGTGCGAGAACGAGATGAAAAAAGCGTCGCGCGAGCTCGGCTACGGCGACGACTGGCCCAAAGCCCTTGAACACGTCAAGAACCGTTACGTCGAACCTGGTAAACAACCGGAGATGATCCGCGAACTCGCGTTTGAAGCGATCAAGTTCGTCGAAGACAACAACCTCGTCACCGTTCCCGAACTTGCCCGCGAAAGCTGGCGAATGGAGATGATGACGCCCGAGCGCCAACTCGTCAGCCCGTTCTTCCTCGGCGGCGAAGTGATCCAGGTGTCGTTCCCCACCAACACGATGGCCCACGAACAGAAGATGATGAGCATGCGCGGCAACAATCGTCACTTCTCGCGCGCCACGGTCCATCACGAACTAATCCCCGGCCATCACCTGCAAGGCTTCATGGCCGCGCGCAATAAACCCTATCGCGGCGTGTTCAGCACGCCCTTCTGGAGTGAAGGAAATGCACTTTACTGGGAACTATTGCTGTGGGACCTGAATTTCGCGAAATCGCCGGAAGACAAGATCGGCATGCTTTTCTGGCGCATGCATCGCTGCGCGCGCATCATCTTCTCGCTCAGTTTTCATCTCGAAAAGATGACGCCTCAGGAGTGCATCGAGCTGCTGGTTAACAAAGTGGGTCACGAGCGTGACAACGCCACTGCCGAAGTGAGGCGCTCGTTCGACGGGAGTTACGGACCGCTTTACCAGATCGCGTATCTCATCGGCGGCATACAGCAATACGCGATGCATAAAGAACTTGTCGGTTCACGAAAGATGACGAACCGGCAGTACAACGACTCGCTGCTAAAAGAGAACCGTATCCCGATCGAGATGTTGCGCGCCGCGATCACAAACCAGAAACTTACGCGCGACTTTACGACAAACTGGCGCTTCTACGATTACCGCTAATTATTTGCGATACGAGAGCCGTAGTTTGACGAAGATGCCCTCATTCGATTTCGGTCGATAGAAAAGCATCTGCGGCGGCGGTGCACTTGCTGTCAGCGCGCGCGTACCCGCAGCGTCCTTCTCTTCTTTGGTCCACGTCTGGCCGACAGTCTCCATTTCGAGCCGGCCGACGCTGTCGCTCCACGATTTTTCCCACTTCGCCACCTGAGCTTCCGTGAGTTTTTGTGCCCTGTCGGTGATCTGCACGCCTTCGAGCGGAGTCGGAGTCACGAGCACGCTCACCATTTCAGCAACCTGGTCCGGACGGCTCTTGCGAATCGTGAAAAACGGCGGACTATCTTCCTGGGCCGGAATCTCCGTGAGCTTCCCGACGCTTACCTGGTTGTCGCCATTCAACGTTCGCGTGGTGGGAAAGATCAGGTACGGCTCGCCGAGCGTGCCGTCAGCATACAGCTCGCGATCGATCACGTAGAGGTATCCTTTTTTAGCCGCTTCGACACTGATGCGAACGCGATCACCGGCGTTGAGTCTCGTATTTTGCGAGATGCGCTCGGGCACGTACTCCTTCGCATTGTCGTCATGAACAATGATTCGCTCGCCTGAATCGGCTCGACCGGCAGGACGCAGCCTCCAGATCGTGACGCCCACTACCGACTCGGGCACGACGTTGTCGATCGGGACATTCGGCGTCGCATTGCGATACTTGCGACTCGAATGGCGACGGGCAGTTTTCTTACCCGCGGCGGGCGCAATGTAAGCCGTGTCCCAAAGCTTGCGCGTCGCTTCATCCGACTTCTGCGCCACCACAAGCGTGCCGGTTATTAAGAAGAGAATTAGAAAACCGAGTATCACTTTCATAAGTTCACCTCCACTCGCCTTGCATCACGAAAGGCGCCCAGTAATAAGGCGACTGCCATTGCTTTACTCCGAGCATTTCGATCTGCGCGGCGCGTAGTGCGGCCGCGGGCGTCTTTTTATTCTTCAACATTCCAACGTAGAGATGTTGCATCAATCCGGCCGTCGCTTTGTCGTTGACGTTCCAAAGACTCACAACGACGCGACGCGCTCCCGCGTACATGAATCCGCGCGTCAGTCCCTCGAGACCTTCGCCTTTCACGTCCTTTCCGAGCCCCGTTTCGCACGCGCTGAGCACAACTAATTCTGCCGGTAACTTCAGGTTGTAAATATCGTGTGTGCGCAGAAATCCGTCCTGCGGTTTGCCTTGCGCGTCGACGAGGGAGAGCACGATCGCGGAGAGCCCGGCGCGTGAAGTGTCGAGATAACCGTGCGTCGCGAAGTGCACGTAACGATAGTTACTCAGTTCACCGCTTGTCGCGATGGATCGACTCGCGCGAAAGTCAACGGCTCGCAGGTTTGAACCAATAGGAGCGACGGCGAGAATGCGATCAGCTTCCTGCCGGGTGAAAGGCAACCGTCGAACATTTAGCGGACCGGCCGAGCCATTCCCGACGTGTTCAATGAGTCGCGTGTCGTCAGCAGTTGCGGCCGGCGACCTCCGCGAACTAAATCGAGAATCCCTGGAGGAAAACACGGGATCGGCAATCACGGCTACGCCTTTGGGCGCGGGTTTGCGGTTCGCAAGTGTCTGTCGCTGGATCGCTAACGCTGACGCAGACGGCAGACTGACAAGCTCGTGATCGAGAATCAGCGGTCGAGTAGATCCTGGCACCGGCAACGCGGCGAACGGCACGTACTGCAACGCTCCGTCGGCAATCAACACCAGCCGTCTTGTGCCAAACTCAGCGGACGCAGGCTCGAGGATCATGCGCGCGAGTTCCGCGGACGATTGCTGAAACTGCGCGTCCGCCTGAGCGATTCGCCGCTGTCGCTGTTCAGGCGTTTCCAATGCTTTCACGACGCTGCGCGCGGTCAACGCCTCGTAAACCTGTTGCGCGACCTTCCGGATCTCTTCGCCCTTTGGCAACGCAAAAGCTTTCAGAGAGTCCTGCGTCACCGCCCACAGGTAACTACGCTCGTCACCCAGCGAGTACTCGAGCAGCACGGTATTCGGCTCCAGCAACTGCTGAATCTCTTTCAAACCAAGTGGTTGCGGTTGCGTCAGCTCGGCATATGCCGGACTCGCCTTGCGAATAGCGACCTGCACCTGCTGGTACTCGTCTTCAAGCGCGCGGATCTCTTTAGAGAATGTTTCGATCTCCTGTCGGTTGCCGTTCTGCGAAGTGAGTTGAATCTGACGTTGCGCCTTGGCATTTATCGCCTGCCGGATCTCTCGTTCGCGTTTGACCAGGTCAACACCAACGCCCTGTTCGATGTCAGCCGGCGCCTCGTTCAACATCTCGAGAAAACTACGCGCGCGACCGCGTTCACTCGCTTGCAGCGCTTCGGCATCGTGCCGGCCCGACGGATTCTTCGCGTGAAGCTGCATCAAGAGATCGACGTAGAGTTCGTAAGCTTTCTCTCGGGACGCAAGATACGACGCTCGGAGCGATTGACTACCTGATCGAGCACGCACGGTCTCGATCAACGAGAGCGACTCTTCGACGTCTTTCCGTGCTTCCGCGAGATTGCCAAGCTTCTGTTGCGCACGGGCGCGACCCTCCAGGACAACCGCGGCACTGTTGAGATCGCTGATGTTGCGGAAAATCGTGAGCGCCTGATTAAAGTGGTCCAACGCTTTTTCAGGCTGACTGAGAAGACGATAAACGTGTCCAAGGTTGAGGTGGCTGAACGCTTCTCGCCGAATGTTTTTCGCTGTGCGCTGGATCTCGAGTGACTGTTGATGAAGGTCGAGGGCCTTCTCCGGTTGGCCCATGTCGGAGTAGGTTGCGCCGAGGTGGTCGAGCGTCTGAGCTTCCAGCGATCGATTTCCGCTCTTCTGCACCATGGCGCGTGCCCCGCTGTAATAGTCCTGGGCTTCTTTATATTTCGCCAGGCGGTTGTATGCGTAACCGATGTTGTTCATCGTGAGGGCTTCGGCGTTGCGATCCGTGCCCGTTTTCATAATCTCGACCGCCTGTTGCAGGTAATCGAGTGCTCGCTCAGGTTCCCCCAGGCTGCTGTACGCGACGCCGATATTGTTGAGGACGATGGCGCGGCGTGGCGGCGATTCATCAAAGAGGGGCAGTGCCAGCAGGTAGTAGTCGAGTCCTCTTTGATAGTCGCCCGTATCGTGAAGAAGCTTGCCGATGGTGTTGATTGCTGAGCCTTGTGTTTGTTTGTCGCCTAACCGCCCCGCAAGTACTCGCGCACGTTCGAAATGCGCGTGAGATTTCGCGATCTCGCCAAGAAGATCAAACGTACCGCCCAGGTAGGTTTCGATCTGGGCTTCCAGTCGCTGCTCTCCTGTCTTTTGCGCCAACGCAACTGCCTCTTCAAAGTTCCGTAGCGCGATTCGAGGCTCATTCAACTGCAAGTAGGCCATTCCGGTTGTTTGGATAGCTATAGTCTGGCGGTAGCTATCACCCGCTGCCTGAAACAGCGGTATCGCTTCCTGGTATTTCGCGATCGCGGCGCGCTTGGCAGTTGCGGCCGGTTGCGGACGAAGTTTCTGCGCTTCGTCAAAGGCTCGCTGGGCTGCGACATGCTGTTTGTCAGCAGCAGTCGCTTCACGAAGTGCGACGATCTTGATCTGGTAATGCGCGGCACTGGCTCGTGTGTTTGGCGCACGCAGCTCGACGCGATATTCGCCGGATGTTTCGGCGATCATCAATGCCGGTTCGGATCCAAAACGATCGTTTGGACTATCGCTGTAGCTGAGCGCGGAACCATCCGGCTTAAACACGGAAACGGTTACATCGATTCCCTGCTGTTCGATTAGTGCGTGAAGAAACTGTCCGGCCGCCAGGTTGATCCGGTAAGAGTGGGAGTCACCGCCTTTGATTTCATGGCGGCCGTCAGCCAATAGCGGCAGTTGCTTGGGGGCGTCCTGAGCGTCTGTCTTGTGAAGAGATAGGGCGCCGCACGCAAGTGCTGCGGTCAACAGGAGTACTAGTTTTAATGACGCAGATCGTCGCATTTCAAAAACCCAAAAGAAGAGCGCGGGAGCGCCTCAATGGCCGCTCCCGTCTCTTCCGGAAGGAGTACTGCTTGCGCTTGTAGGGGGGTTGATCAAGCGCCAGCGGAAGCTGCGTCCTCCCTACAATCCTCTTCCTGCCCTCCGCCTGAGCCGGCTTGTCCCGTGAAGGTGCCGTCCTCCTCGGCTGGGGGGCCACCCTTTTTCGCGTTGTTCCTCCAACCTCCCTCAATTTCATTGGAGTCTGGTCCAAATGTGAAAGTATTGACTCCCACATGCCAAACGAAGCCTCTAAAGGCGAACTGGGGAAATTCAAACGGCGCCTCCTGGGGAAGGTGCCTTGCCAGAACCGCAATGAGATCGTAGCTTCCATCCGCGTTTTCCCGGATTTCGCAGTCGTCTAGAAACTTTCCGGATTGTCCACCTTCGGGGTCGGCTTTGAGTTTCCAATCTTTTGCCATTTGTTTCATCTCCTCATTGTCTGGAATGTACACAATCCGGTACTGGGGCAGACTGTGCACTGGGCTAATCCCGCGATAACTCCGGCCTCCTGCAAGGCCTTCCTAAGTATTAACGCGAGAACTGTTTCGACAAACCACCACGTTAGGGTGGATTAGCAGGAAAGTTGCCCCGACTCTGGGCTGAGAGGGAGTGCTCGAACCGTCGGGACGACTCTGACGTTATTAGGTGCGCGCAATCATAAAGCGAGTTAGGCGTGGCGTCCAGAGGCTAGTGATGTTCCAGTCTGATCGGATAAATGAGTAGCTTCGACGCCGTTTTTAGGGTCGTCAAAGTGTCGCCTTTTTCCGGTGTTACCGCTGAAAGACTGTACGAGCTGAGGTAGTTATTGACCGCCTTGTTCTGCTGCGCGTCGGTGATGAGACCTCGTGTCTCGGCGTTTGCGAATGCCTTTACCCCAGCCAGCTCCGCGATGGGCTGGTCAGAGAAAACAAGCCACAGTTTCTCAACGCCCTGTTCCTTGTCGAACTTCAGCCACGTCTGGTTTGGAATCTGCACTCGCTGGTTGGCAAAGACAAACTCGGAGCCTCCGTTTGCTGTCGGCGACGGAAAGATCACGACGTACTCAGGTTCACTACCCGCTTGCGCCGGCCCCTCGTTCAGCACGTAAAGATAACCAGCCTGAAGACTGCGGAGACTCAAACGGATCTGATAGTCAGATTCGAAGTTGATCTCACTCGCGAGATCAAACGGCTGCTCGAAGGGCTTGCCATCCTTGAACTTCTGCACGGTGATCCAATAGGTGAGTCTTGGTTGGGGCGCCGGGGTGCCGGAGGTTACAGGAGGTACGGTTGATCGATTTCGCATGGCGCGCCACGTAGTGAATCCAATGATTCCCGCGACCAGGGCGCCGATCAAAATCAAACCGATAACCACACTGTGGTTGGTTTTCGAAGACTCGACAACCGCCGGCTCTGCTGTTTGAGCCGCTTGCGGATTTTCCGTCGTGATTACCGGCGCATGGCCAATAGCCGAGGTCGTCTGCGCAAACGATCGTTCGATCTCGGCATCGAGTTCGACACGCTTCTTCAGATTACGCAGATCGATCAGCATGTCTTTCGCCGATTGATAACGTTCGTCCGGATCTTTGGCGATCGACTTTGCGACGATTCTTTCCAACTCCTCAGGCACGTTCGGAGCACCGGCATGGGCCAACGGCGCCGGATCCTTCTCGATGATCTGCACTATCGTGTGCGCCGACGTCGTTCCGCTAAACGGTTTTGCTCCCGCGACCATCTCGTAAATGATGACGCCCGTGCTCCAGATGTCGCTGCGCAAGTCGACCGGTTTACCCTGCGCCTGTTCGGGCGACATGTAGTTGACAGTGCCCATGATCTGCCCGGGTACAGTTTTAAACTCAGTGATCGATTCTTCGTGAGTCATCGCTTCATCCGAAGCGGTCTTCTTTTTCTCAGTGACTTTAGCGAGACCGAAGTCGAGCACTTTCACCACGTGATCGCGCCGGCGAATCATCACGTTATCGGGTTTCATGTCACGATGAATGATGCTTGCCTCGTGCGCGGCGTCGAGCGCAGCGAGCATCTGGATGCTGATGTCGAGAATTTCGCCAAGCTTTAGTCGTTTGTTTTGCAGATGTTCGCGCAGTGTTTCGCCGTCGATGAATTCGGCGGCGATGTAAGTCAGGTTGGCTACTTCGCCGGATTCGTAGATGGTGAGAATGTTTGGCTGGTTGAGAGACGACGCGACTTTCGCTTCCTGACGAAAGCGCAGCATGCGTCGTTTATCGGCCACGATGTCGGAAGACAGGATCTTCAGGGCGACGATGCGATCGAGCCGCGAATCTCTCGCCAGGTAAACCTGGCCCATTCCGCCTGTGCCGAGATGATCGAGGATTAAATAGTCGCCGAAAGCCTGACCTTTGTTCAGCGCGAGCGTTTCTTCGTCTTCGCTGAAATGCTCGGCGGCATCTTCAACTGCGAGGCCGCCAATGAAATCGTCGCCTTCAGCACGTTGGTGAGATTCAATGAGCCGTTCGACTTCTGCTTTCAGATCGTCATCAGTGCCACACTTCTCTTCCACGTACGCCGAACGAGCGGCAGCGTCGAGAGAGATGGCACGATTGAAGATGCGACTTATCTCTTGCCAGCGTTCCGGCTTCAAATCGGGGCGCTCCCGGTGAGTTGACCATAAAGCCACGCGCGCGCCATGTTCCAATCGCGAATCACAGTATTCTTTGAAATCTTCAAAACTCCGGCAATCTCGTCGTTATTCAAGCCGCCGAAGTACTTCAGCTCGACCACCTGACTGCGTCGCGGATCAAGCTCCGCAAGACTCTTCAGCGCTTCATCCAACCGGAGAAACTCCGAAAGATCGCCTAGGACCACCGTCGCGGTTTCGTCGAGTGAAACCTGTCGCGCGCCACCGCCGCGTTTTGCGTAAGCGTGCCGGCGGGCATGGTCGATCAAAATGCGTCGCATGATCTGCGCGGAGATGGCGAAGAAGTGCGAACGATTGGCCCATTGCACGCTTCGTTGATCGACAAGCCGCACGTACGCTTCGTTTATCAAAGCGGTGGTTTGCAGTGTGTGGCCCTTCCGCTCGCGGCTCATGTAACGGCGAGCGAGGCGATGAAGTTCGTCATAAACCAGCGGGTAAAGCTCGTCGAGCGCTTCCTGATTGCCTTCGCGCCACTCGGCGAGTAGCTGGGTTATTTCATGTTCCTGTCGGGGAGGGTCGTTCTTCATAAAGGAACACTCAATCAAACTAAGCTACGAACTGCTCGATCTCGCCCGGCTTGCGAAGCATCTTGTTGACTTCACCGATGTGCAGCTCCTCTTCCGCAATCATGCGGCGGGCATACTCTTCGAGTAGGACCGATCGGTCTACCACCATGTCGAGCAATTGTTTATAAAGAGCCAGTCCCACCTTTTCCGCGGTTAGTGATTCGACGAGTATGTCGTTAATTCCGTGCTTGTGCGTCTCGAGCAGGCTGCCGATTTTTAGCGACGGATGTTCGCCGAAGTGCGTGACGAGTTCGCCAGCTTCGTTGGCGTGCGTGAGACACGTGGTGGCTTCGTTGCGCAACCAGCTAACAATCGGAATGCGGTTGTGGCCGAAAACCATCAGGGAATAGTGGGTATACCGAACGACGCCGGCGAGTTCGGCCTCCATAATCTGATTCAAAAGCTTAACCGCCGCCGCCTTATCAAAGTTCTCTTCCGCCATAGGTTCCTCCGTCAGTGGGACATCCGGTGAATATCGCCTCAGAAACGCAGTGACAAACAGCTCAGTCCGCCGTCCATCTTCTGAAACTCCGACATTTCAAGGGCTATCGTTGGGTAACCCAGAGTCTTCCAATTGCCGCTTCAGACCCGGAAAACCAGCCGGTACAACGATCCGACTATTTAAAAACAGACAATTTGCCGCGTATTCTTCAAGAAAGTTTACGTGAACCAGCTCGTACGTGGAAAACTCTTTTAGCCCGCTCAGCGCATCGATAACCACCAGCCGATTGTCGCCAAGCCAGGCCATGCCGCTCTTTAAGTGAAGGATATTACTCAGACCACGAATGTCTATCAAACTCGAACCATAACCAAACAACTCGAGTATGCGAGCAAGTTGAGCGGAGCCCGCTTCGTTCGTACGGTGGGAAATACCGATAAAAAAGTGGTCGCCTGCCTCGCAAACGTCTCCGCCATCGACGGTTCCGGGCGCTACGATCGTCTCCAGTTCCGAATAATGTTTGACCAACTCGTGGCGGATCGCGTCCGTCTCGCCAAGCCGGCTCGGGGCGCCCGGACGCGTGATCACCGCGCCTCGGCTGGTGACAATCGCGGTGTCTTCGACGAACGTGGAATCAGGATGTCGCTCGTCCGGTGGTAAACCGGACAAGGTCAGTCCACATGATTGAAGCGCTTCACAATATGCTGCATGCTGGCGTATCGCTACGTTGTAGTCAGGTTTGCCCAGATCAACGCTCGTCAAACCGGTGGCGAAGTTTGCGCTCGGTGCTCTGACTATAGCTTTGGTCAACAAGATGCCGTCCAGTATACCTTCTAGTTAAGAAGGATTTGAACGCAACATTCGGATAGCCGCGTCGTACATGAAATCAATAAATTTAACAGCCATGAAAAAACTCGATCCCGCTTTTCGTAGCGCTCTCGACAACGCTTACACCCACGCAATTTCGCATCTCGAAAATTTGGATCAAACTTCAGTCGCAGCCACAGCGGAGGCCGATGCGTTACGCGCAAGAGTTGCGCGGCCGCTTCCGGTGGAAGGTCTTCCGCCAGACGAAGTGGTTCAAGAACTGGTGCGCAATGTTGACGGTGGTCTAATCGGTTCAGCCGGGGGACGGTTCTTTGGTTGGGTGATTGGTGGTGTGCTGCCTGCGGCGTTAGCCGCTGACTGGCTTACGTCCGCGTGGCAACAGAACGGAGCGCTTTACGCGACGAGTCCCGCCAGCGCGATCGTCGAGGAAACTGTTGGCGACTGGTTGAAAGAGATCTTCGGGCTGCCGCGAGACGCGAGCTTCGCGCTTGTCACGGGATGTCAGATGGCCCACCTGACGTGTCTCGCTGCTGCGCGTCATTCACTGTTGGCAAAACGTGACTGGGATGTCGAGGCGCGTGGTTTGTCCGGTGCGCCACCGATTCGTCTTTTGACGAGCAACGCTCATCACGTTTCATTTGAACGCGCGGTACGTTTGCTTGGTCTGGGCCATGCGAATGTCGTCGATCTGCCGGTGGACCATCAGGGCAAGCTAGCTCCACGCGCTCTCGCCGAAGAACTCGCCAGGACGCCCGATGCGCCGGCGATCGTTCTGCTGCAAGCCGGCGACATCAACTGCGGTGCCTACGATGACTACGAAGCGATCGTGCCGATCGCGAAAGAGTATGGCGCGTGGGTGCACGTTGATGGAGCGATCGGACTATGGGTGACCGCGAGTGAGAGACGAAAACATCTCGCTACGGGACTTGATCTATGCGACTCATGGGCCACTGATGGACACAAGTGGCTGAACGTTCCGTTTGATTGTGGTTTCGCTTTTATCACAGATCCCGAGGCGCATCGCGCTTCGATGTCAGTGCGCGCGTCGTATCTGACGCATGCGAGTACCGCTCGGGATCAGATGGACTGGAATCCTGAATGGTCGCGGCGGTCGCGCAGCTTTGCGGTTTATGCGGCACTGCGACAGCTTGGTCGTCAAGGTGTGGAGCAGTTAGTCGATCGTTGCTGCGACCATGCGCACGCGATTGTTATGGGAATCGGGGAACTGGAAGGTGCTGAAGTTTTATGGGAACCGACGATAAACCAGGGACTCGTGCGTTTTCCCGATCCGCGACCGGCGGCGACGGAAGTGGACCACGATCGTCACACCGATGCTGTAATTGCAGCGATTCTAAAAACCGGTGAAGCATTCTTTGGTGGCACGACGTGGCGCGGACGCCGTGCGATGCGCGTGAGTGTGTGTAACTGGCAGACTTCAGAAGCTGACGTCGAGCGCGTCATCGCTGCTGTGAAGCAAGCCATCGAATCAATCGTCGCTAGCTAACGCGGCCCATCAATCGTTTTATCGTCGGCGTTAGTATTGCCAGGATTAGCATCGCCACCAGCAACCCTACGGCAATTCCGCCGTATAGTTTGACCAACTGCCAGGAGTTATCCGAAACGAAGAAGCCCGACAGGTAACCCGCGAGTTTGCTGCCCAACGCTGCGGCGAGGAACCACACGCCCATCATCAAGCCGACGAGTTTTGGTGGCGAAAGTTTGGTAACGGTGCTCAGTCCGACCGGGCTCAAACACATCTCGCCGCACACTTCGAGGAAGTAAAGACCGACTAGCCACCAAAAACTGATTCTTCCCTGCGCGGTCAACATCGCCGCTGGAACCATTAGCACATACGCCAGGCCTATAAACATCATACCCAGTGTGAACTTCACCGGGCTGGACGGCTGTCGCTCTCTCAGTCGCACCCACAGGATCGAAAAGATCGGCGTAAGCATGATGACAAACAACGGCGTCAGTGATTGCAGATAAGGCGCCGGAAACTTCCAGCCGAATAACGTCGTGTCTACCAGTCTGTCCGCAAAGAGATTCAGGCTTGCGCCTTTTTGCTCGTATGCACCCCAGAAAAGAATTGTGAAGGTGAAGAAGATGAAGATCGCGCCGATACGTTTCCAGTCGTCTTTGGTCAACGGATGCACGTCGTCGGCGGTGGTTCCGTCGGCCTTGCGTTCCGAGCGCGTCTTAACTTTGTTACCGACGCTCGCGAGTTTTTCACGGTTCCAGATATAGACCAACAAACCGAAGATCATGCCGACACCTGCGGCGGCGAATCCCCAGTGCCAACTCTTGGCGGGATCCATTCCCATCGACGAGAGGAAGCGTTTGAAGCTTTCGCCTTTGGCTAGATATCCAACAGCAAGCGGCGCCAACAACGCACCGACGTTGATACCCATGTAGAAGATCGAAAAACCGCTGTCGCGACGTGGATCGTCTCCTTTATAGAGCCCGCCGACCATGGCGCTGATGTTTGGTTTGAGCAATCCAGTGCCGATCGCGATTAGGGCCATTCCGAGGTAGAACGTCGTCATCGAGTGAAACACCATCGTGAAGTGGCCAGCCGCGATAATGATTCCACCGATTAGTACAGCCAGACGCGTGCCAGTCAGCCAGTCTGCAATCAAACCTCCTGGAAGGGCGGTGATGTAAACAGACATCGTGTACCAGCCGTAGATCGCCGAAGCCTGTTTGACGTCGAACCCCAGCCCGCCCTGTGCGGCGGTCGACGTCATATAAAGGATCAGGATGGCCCGCATGCCGTAGTAACTGAACCGCTCCCACAACTCGGTGAAAAAGAGTGGTCCAAGTCCCTTGGGATGTCCGGCGAATATGGAATCACTCTCGGCGGCCCCCACGCGTGGGCGCGCACTAGTAATGGCTGCTTCACTCATGGCCGGGCACTATAGTTGAGTACCGGCGCGAGTTTCAACAGCCGGGAAGGATTGGCGCCGAGCACCCCGCATTAGTGTCGCTGAAGATTAAAGGCCCAGTCGCTCGATGGTGTTCATCGGCAAGTAAAGGTGGAAACGATCGTCTATGAGTTCCTTGAAGCCGTACTTCAAATAGAAGTTCCTCGCAGACTCGTCGAGCGCGTTGACGACAACCGCATAGATTCCAACGATCCTTGATGCGCGCTGTGCTGATCGCAGCGCATGAATCAGAAGTGTTTCTCCCAGCCTGCGACGTCGCGCGGTTATATCCACGGCAAGGCGTCCTATTAAGGCGACAGGAACAGGATGACGTGGAAGATTTTCGGGGACGACGTCAAACGCGACCCCGCTGCTTGAGATCGTGTAGTAACCGAGCACACGCGCATTATCCTCTTCAGTCGCGACGTAAGTCCGACCGATGCCCTTGCGCTCGTGTTGGCCAGAATACTTCAGCAGGTATGAATTCAGTTCGGCGACACCGCAATCAAAGTCGCGGCGATCATGGTGTGAGGAAAGTTTTTCTATCGTGATCATCAACGAAAGCAATCACACTGGGGCTACCTATCCAATGGGTGGGTTTCTGACTAAGTTAATTCGCGGAGCTCTTGAACCTTTCCGCGGCCTTACGTAACGCTCGATTAGGCCGGACATCGGTTTCCAAGGCAGCGAGGAAGAGATCGCGATCACGATTCGTGAGTTGAATTAACTCTTGTCGTTCCAGCGCCTCCTCGGAGGCACGCAGAAGGCTGGTCACAACAAAATCTGTAATAGACTGGTGGGACACCGCCGCCGCTTGCTCGATCTTCTCCTTTGCCTGCGGATTGAGACGAATATCCAGCCGCGCCGCGCGAACGCTTCTCTTCTTTTTTGTCCTTGCTATTGCCATCCGTTAAGCCGACGAAATGTTAGCACATGTACGGCAACTTGCCACACACATCGCAGGAAGCTTGGGTCAGTAACTTTCCAACTGAGTTTGCATGTTGCACGGCGTTTGCCTCTTTGAACAAACGTGTTCGGGTCCCGACTTGGTACGTTCTTTCGCGCGTCCATTTCGGCCTTATTCACGCACGCGAGCGCGTGATTAGTCCCCGGGCGTAGATGCGCGTTTTCGCTCAACTGCTCGCGACCGCTCACTTTTCTGCCTCAAGCAAACGGCGATCTGCTTTTCTCAGAGGCTTCATCAAAATGAGAAACC
The DNA here is from genome assembly GCA_963789185.1 of uncultured Acidobacteriota bacterium. Lineage (GTDB taxonomy): Bacteria > Acidobacteriota > Blastocatellia > Pyrinomonadales > Pyrinomonadaceae > PSRF01. The sequence continues at coordinate 212,345 of CAWBJU010000028.1, read as the reverse complement.
GCTAAAATGCTAAATGACATTTACTGCCAAAACTGCGGCTCACCCTCGTCAGGACAATGGTCGACATGTGGCCGCTGCGGGGCAACGATTCTTGACTCTAATGAATGTCAACAAACGCAAACGGAATCAGCTGGACAACTCAAGAAAGTAATTGAACTGCTTAGTGAGGAACAGCTCTTCAAGGGCGTGCCGTGGGACGGTCCCAAGCAACAACTAATTCCGATGGACAGTTTTCGATGAAGCTGGTTTCCAACAAGCGGTATGTGATTGCCGCGAAGGCACAGCGACGGGTGTTTGATTCCACGGAACAATACTACTGGCTGGTATGGGTGTCGCTTCAGGGTGAACAGCCGATGCGTGTGATGTTAACTAATAACAACCTAATGGGGACCGACTCTGCCGACGCGTATTCAAGTCTAAGGAACTTATCCCAACCGGAATCACTGAGCACTAGCCATTAGAGGTAACGCACCAGCGGAATGGACCATCCTAAGCGGCCGGCACCTGGTGCCGCTGCGGTTGGCCGTAGTAGAAGCTTCCTGTCATCTCCCACCTGCCGGTATTAAACTGGCGCTGTGCGCCGCAATTCAAACACGAACGATACGCGCGGCCGTCGCGGGAGAAGGGTCGGCTCATCTGTGCATGCCGGCATCCAAACACGCGTGCCATCAAGCTGCTGAATCGACGGGAGACTGAGGAAGCACGATCGATTGGGGCAACGGTTGGCTTGGCATTGGTTAGATGAGCGGTTAAATGTGCGGCTGCTTGCATGTTTTTCACCTCGTGATATTGGCGTAAAACCGCCCTCACTACCTTAACGCGCAATGGCGGGCCCATCAGGGTCATGGGCATTCAAACTTTCCTGCTTTATACTTGCCCCGAGTCGCGGTAAAACGATTGAAACGGATGGAGTTGGACGATTGAGTTCACAGCCCACTGACAACGTAACCAGGTTGTTGATCGAGCTCTCCAATGGTGATCGGGGCGCGGTTGATCTTTTGCTACCCGTAATCTACGATGAACTGCGAAAGCTTGCGGCGAACTATCTCAGACGTGAGCGGCCCGATCACACCTTGCAACCTACCGCTCTGGTGCATGAGGCCTACTTACGTCTCGTAGATCAAACGCGAGTGAATTGGCAAAACCGGGCCCATTTTTTCGGAGTTGCTGCCCAGATAATGCGTCGCTTGCTCGTCGACCACGCGCGTAAGCACAACGCGGAAAAGCGCGGCCAGGATTTTCAAAAACTCTCCCTGGACGAAAATGTAGACCGCGCCGTCGAACGCAGCGCGGAACTCATTGCACTCGATGACGCGCTCAAAGCCCTGGCAGATTTCGACGAGCAAAAAGCGCGGATGGTTGAGTTGCGTTACTTCGGAGGCCTCTCCATTGAAGAGACAGCGGACGTTTTGGGCGTCACTCCCACAACAATCAAACGCCACTGGCGTTTTGCCAAGGCTTGGCTCCATGGGGAAATGCAAAAAAGTAGTTAATGCACGCAGCTAGTCCAGTTCAACAATTCGTTAACCCAACGCCGGATGTGAGAACTTTATTTTCAAACATCCGTGTTATCTGTGTGTCAGGAAACGCGGAATAAATAGCGTTCAGATCAGGTTTTCCAAGATGACCCCCGAACGCTGGCGACAAGTCGAAGAGATCTTCCAGGCCGCACTCGATCTCCACCCTGAAGAACGAGCGCGGTACGTGTCACAGATCTGCGCCACAGACACCGATCTCAAACGAAACGTCGAGGTGCTGCTCTCGCAACACGACAGCGCCGGCGATCTGCTCGACCAATCCATTTATGGTCAAACCGACCAAAGCGTCCTCGAGTCGTTCATCGATGAGAAAGACCCGATGCTCGGACGCCGCCTCGGCGCCTATCGAGTCGAGCGAGAGATCGGACGCGGCGGTATGGGCGCAGTCTATGAAGCCGTGCGCGCCGACAATGAGTTCAACAAACGCGCCGCGATTAAACTGGTCAAACGCGGAATGGATACGGATTTCATCCTGCGTCGCTTCCGCAAAGAACGACAAATCCTTGCCGCACTCGATCACCCACACATCGGCGCTCTCCTAGACGGCGGAACAACGGACGACGGCCTGCCCTTCTTCGTGATGGAGTACATCGAAGGGCAACCGCTCTACACCTACTGTGATAGCAAGCAACTGAACATATCGGAACGGCTTAAACTGTTTCGCGCGATCTGCGATGCCGTGCACTACGCGCACCAGAAACAGGTCGTGCATCGCGACATCAAGCCCTCGAACGTGCTCGTAACGTCCGCAGGCATCCCGAAGTTGCTCGACTTCGGCATCGCTAAGTTGCTCAACCCGCTGATCGCGGGCGACATCACGCACGATCCGACCGCGACCGCGATGCGTTTGATGACGCCGGAATACGCGTCACCGGAACAAGTACAGGGCGCGCCGACAACACCGACGACTGACGTTTACTCGCTCGGCGTCCTGCTTTATGAACTACTGACCGGTCACCGTCCGTACCGGCTCGTGAACCGCGCGCCCCACGAAATCGCGCGCGTCATCTGCGAAGAAGCACCGGCGCCGCCCAGCATCATCATCACGCGTACCGATGATCTGTTGCCCAGTCTTTACCAGGGCGATGAGGCGAGCACCCTTAAACAGCTCTTTTCAACGCGCAGTGCCACGCTCGAGTCGCTGCGCCGCGCCCTCTCCGGCGATCTCGACAACATCGTGATGCAGGCGTTGCGGAAGGAACCCGAGTGGCGCTACCAGACTGCCGCCGATCTGCGTGACGACATCACGCGTTATCTAGAAGGACGCCCGGTTACCGATCTGCCCGACCCACCGCACGCCGCGGCAGTGCTGCGCCCCGACGCTTTCGAGGAAAACTCGTTGGCCGTGTTGCCGATGAAATTGCTCGACATCAACCAGCCGGAAACAAATCCCGACTATCTCGGTACCGGTCTCGCAGACGCACTGATCACACGACTCAGCGCCATCCGCAGTTTTGCAGTGCGGCCGACAAGCAGCGTGCTTCGTTACGGCGGCGACGCGGATCCGCTGCGCGCCGGTCGCGAACTCGGCGTTGCTTTTGTGCTCGACGGCAGAATCCGCCGCGCCGGGGAACGCATTCGCGTGACTATTCAGCTACTCGACGTACGTGATGAAACAACCGCGTGGGCCGGACAGTTCGACGAACAGTTTACAGACGTGCTGAGTCTCGAAGATGTGATCTCTTCGCACGTCGCCGAAGCGATCGTTCCGCACCTCACGGTTGATCAACGTCTCCGTCTCGCGAAACGCGGCACTGACAATCCACAGGCGCACGAGGCTTACCTGCGCGGCCGTTATTACTGGAACACGTTTACAGAAGATGGTTTCGCGCGCGCGATTGTTTGTTTTCAACAGGCGATCGCGCTCGATCCGGAGTACGCGCTCGCATACGCAGGCGTCGCGAATTATCACAACTGGCTCGGCGTGTTCAGCGTGATGCCTTTTGCCGAGTGTTCCGCCGCTGCTTATGAAGCTGCGTCGCGAGCCGTTGAGATCGATCCGAATCTTGCTGAAGGCCACACGGCCCTGGGCCAGGCGATCTTGTGCCGCGACTACGCATGGGCCAGCGCCGAACATCACATGGTGCGCGCCATCGAACTCGATCCCAACTATGCACCTGCCCGCACCTGGTACGCGCTGCAACTAGCGATGGAAGGCCGTTTCAGTGAAGCATTACGCGAGGCCCACACTGGACGCGATCTCGATCCTCTGGCGGTCATTTCGCGCTTCACCGTCGTGTGGTGCTTGTATCACTCTCGTCGTTACGACGAGGCGTGCCGCTTCGCCAACGCAACACTCGAAAACGAACCGCGCAACATGATGATGCAATATGCGTCGAGCTTCGTGTTCAGCCGTCTCGGTCGCCACGAGGAGGCGATCGCGGCAGCGGAGAAGTGCGTGGAGAACCTGGGCACAGTGTCGCACACTTACGGACGTCTCGGCGCCGCACACGCAGCCGCGGGAAATCTGGAAAAAGCGCAGCAGGCGCTCGACGAAATGGAGCGGTTGTCGAGCCGGCGCTACGTTTCACCGTATCACCTCGCTCTCGTAAACGCCGCGCTCAAACGCGTCGAGGCTTCGCTCGATCTGCTCGAGAAGGCTTACGAATCGGGAGACGCGAAAGTGCTCTGGATCGGAGTCGATCCGGAACTTGAACCGCTCCACGGTCACCCGCGATTCAACGACCTGTTGCGGAAGTTGGACCACCGGCTACTCGCGCTGCCCGCGATTTCGGGTCACATCGGCGGCGACCAGGAGTCGATCGCCGTGCTGCCGTTCAGAGTTTTGAGCCCGCCGGGTGAAAACACGGGCGACGAGTATCTCGGCGTTGGTTTAACTGACGCACTCATCACTCGACTGAGCAACGTTCAACGTCTCGTTGTGAGACCGACGAGCAGCGTCCTGCGTTACCAGGGCTCCGCGATCGATCCGCTTGTTGCCGGACGCGATCTCGGCATCGACTACATCGTCGACGGCAGTATTCGCCGCGTTGGCAACCGCATTCGAGTGACGGCGCAGTTGCTCAACATCAACGAAGGCATAACTCGCTGGGCCGAACACTTCGATGAGGACTCGACCGACGTCCTGCAAATCGAAGACTCGATCTCGGAGAAAGTCGCAACCGCACTACTGCCGCAATTGACACGCGACGAACAGCGTCAGTTGTCCAAGCGTGGCACCGACAATTCCGAGGCGTTCGAGGCTTACTTGCGCGGCCGTTATCACTGGAACTTCTACACCGAAGTCGGCCTCGCGAAGGCGCTTCAGGCTTACCAAAAAGCAATCGACCTCGATCCGAATTATGCGCTCGCCTACACCGGCATAGCCGATTACTACAACTGGCTCGGCGTGTTTGGTTTGAAACCGTTCGCTGAATGTTCAGGCGCTGCCAAACAAGCAGCCGCGAAGGCTGTCGAACTTGACTCGGCCTCCGCCGAAGCTTACAGCGCGCTCGGCTTCGCTACTGTGTGTCATGACTTCGACTGGGCAGTGGCCGAAGGACAACACCGTCGCTCGCTCGAGATCAATCCGAACTACGCGACCGGTCACAACTGGTATGCATTCCATCTAGCGATGGAAGGTCGATCCGATGAAGCGATCGAGCAGATGATGCGCACGCGCGAACTGGATCCATTATCGCCGGCTGTGCTGCAAGCGTTGGGTTGGTGTTATTACCAGGGGCGGCGTTTTGACGAGTCCCTCGCGACGTTCAGAGCGATGCTGGAAGCAGTGCCTGATTTCGCGTATGGACTCGTGACTCTTTCCTGGTTACTGCGCCACACAGGCGCAACTGACGAAGCGGTTCGCGTTTCCGAGAAAGCACTGACGCTCTCGAGTGGCAACCCGTTCTATCTTTCTGCGGTCGGCGCAGCGTATGCGGCAGCGGGCCAGGAGTCAGAGGCGCGCCACGTTCTTGATCAATTGGAACAATCAGCCGCTCATGGCTATGTCTCTCCATATCATCGCGCCCTGATTCACTTGCATCTTGGCGATCGTGAGCGCGCACTTGAGCTCCTGCTCGAGGCGTACATGATTAAAGACGCGTGGATCGTTTGGTTAGGCGTCGAACCTCAGTGGGATCCGCTGCGTGGTGAACCGGTATTGGATCAGATTCTTCGTGACCTTCGTCACCCGGCGCTCAACCGCAAGCCATCGCGCGCTGCCGCTGCAAAAGAGCGGAGGCAAAAACGCGGCTCGCACATCGCGCCGATTACAAGTCAGATAGTTATCCCAACTCCGGAAACGAAGACCGGCGAGAACGAGGAAGCGCGACAGCTTTACACGGCCGGGCGTTATTACTCGACGAGACGCACAGCGGAAGGTTTGCGACAAGCCATCGAACGCCTCGAACGCGCCGTCGAACTCGATCCCAACTTCGCCATCGCGCACGCCGAACTCGCCGATTGCTACGCGTTGATGAACTGGTACATCGAACCGCCGCCGCCCGAAGCATGGGAACGCGCAAAAGACTCCGCGCTGGCCGCGGTCGAAGCCGATCCGCAACTGGCGGAAGCACACGCTTCGCTTGGTTTCGTCAAATTACACTACGATCGCGATTGGATCGCCGCCGAGCGCGAGTTACGCAAAGCGATTCAGCTAAAGCCCGGCAACCAGGTCGCCCATCGTTGGTACGCGTACAGTTTGTCGGCCATGGGCCGTCATGACGAGGCGTACGCGGAGATCGAACGCGCGCGACAGATCTCGCCGCAGTCCGCTGTGATCGCGACCGGAGTCGCGAATGTACTGTTTCTCGCGGGCAAGTTTGACGAGTGCATCAAGCAGTGTAAGAAAGCACTTGAACTCGATCCCGGCGCCGTTGCGGCGCACACCGTGCTGCGTTGGGCCTACGAAGGCAAAGGCATGCACAACGAAGTCATGGCTGCGTTTGAGCAGGAGCGCAGTTTTGCGGGCGACACGCCGACGACGCATGCGAAACGCGCTCACGTGCTCGCCGCGATCGGCAAACATGAAGAAGCGAAAGCCATTCTCGAAGAGATAATCAGCAAGCGTAACCAAAACTGGGTTACGGCTTACGAGATCGCAATCATCTACACGTTGGTCGGCGACTTCGATAACGCGTTCCGCTGGCTAAAGCAGGCTGAACGCGAACACGCCGTCGGTTTCACATTCGTGCGCGTCGATCCGCACTTGAGGCGGCTGCGCGCCGATCCGCGTTTTTTTGACTTACTACGAGAAACTGAAAAGACCATACCGTAATTGCGAATTTGGAATTGCGAATTGCGAAATTCACTGACTCCGCATTCGTTTCGCGATTCGGTAGACTCCTTGTTATGTTTAGACTGCCTATGGAACCGCCAATTCGCAATTCGCAATCCGAAATTCGCAATTCTTTGGACGCCTGGGTTCGGGAAGTTATTGCCTGGCATTTCAATCCCGAAACCGGCTGTCCGTTCTGGCTGGAGTTTGCCAAAAATCTATCGTGGGACCCGCGAAAAGAGATTCAAACTTACGACGATCTTTCGCGCTTCGGCTTCTTCCAGGACGAGTGGCTGCGCGGTGGTCCAGTGCGACGCTGGGTGCCGAAGGGTTTCGCCGGCAAGCCCGTTTACACGTTTGAAACTGGCGGCAGCACCGGAGTACCGAAGTCGCGCATCAACATCGAAGACTTTCGTCTCGATTACGAAGCGTTCAGCGATACGTTGCCGGAAGAGTTCTTTCCACGCGACTCGGATTGGTTGTCGTTAGGACCAACTGGTCCACGCCGTCTGCGACTCGCAGTCGAACACCTGGCCCAATATCGTGGCGGGATCTGTTTCATGGTCGATCTCGATCCGCGTTGGGTGATCAAGCTGCTCAAGATGGGCCAACCCAAGATGGCCGAGCAGTACAAGCAACACGTGATCGAACAGGGCCTGACGCTGCTGCGTGCACACGACAACATCCGCTGCCTGTTCACTACGCCGAAACTGCTCGAGGCATTGTGCGAGAAGGTTTCGCTGAAGAAGCTTGGTATCACGGGTGTGTTCTGTGGCGGCACTGAGATGACCCCGCAGTTTCATCGCTTCGCCGTGGAAGAACTGTTGGACGGAGCTTATTTCGCACCGACTTACGGCAACACGTTGATGGGGCTCGCGGTGCATAAGCCGCGAGATCCGGCGGATAATTACGCCATTATTTACTACCCGCCGCTGCCGCGCGCGATGGTTGAAGTGGTCGATCCGGAGAAACCGGATCGAGTCGTCGATTACGGCGCAACCGGGCGTGTTCGTCTGACGACTTTGACGAAAGAGTTTTTCATGCCGCGGTTTTTGGAGCGCGACGAGGCTGAACGCGAGCCACCGTGCGATCTTTATCCATGGGATGGCGTGCGCAACGTGCGACCGTTTTCGAAGCTGCAAGCGAACGTGGTTGAAGGGGTGTATTAATGCTTCACATTCCGTTACTTCGCCAGGGTGAGCCATACAAGAGTCTCGACGTCGCGCGCGTGCCGCATCATCGGACACGCGAGACATTTGTCGAAGTGAGTCAGGCTAACGCGGGATTGATTCGCAAGGATCTTTCGCGTCAGGAGATCGCGCGGGCCAGTTTAAGCAAGTTCACGACTCGCGATCTGGTTGAGATTTGTATGCGTGCGGCGGACCATTTCACGGACGATTCCCTTCCACTCGGCGACACCACGCAGAGTGCCGAAGATTACGTGGCCCAGGTTTCGGCGACCACCGGAATGCCGTATGTTCTGGCGCGTCGCAACATGTCGAAGATCAAAAGCATGCTGGCGAACATGGAAAGCGTGCTCAACGGTCTTACCAGGAACATCGATTGGGAAATACTCGATCGTGGTTTTGGTGTGCGTAACGGAAACTCGTTGAGCTTCTTTCCGCGAACGCAGTCGTTAGGCGCGGTGTTGCCAAACAATTCACCGGGCGTGCATTCGCTTTGGATCCCTTCGTTCGCGCTGCGCGTGCCACTGGTTTTGAAACCGGGAAGCGCCGAACCGTGGACTCCGTACCGGATCATTCAAGCGTTGATAAAAGCCGGTGCGCCGCGAGAGGCGTTTAGTTTCTACCCGGCGGATCATGGTGGTGCGGGTGAGATTCTGAGGAACTGCGGCCGTTCCCTTCTCTTCGGCGATTCGTCTACGACTGGTGCATGGGCCAACGATCCGCGTGTCGAGATTCACGGACCGGGATACAGCAAAGTCATCATCGGCGAGGATGTTGTTGACGAGTGGGAGAAGTATCTCGACGTCATCGTTGCATCGATCGCCGACAACGGTGGCCGATCGTGTGTGAATGCTTCGGCGCTGTGGACGCCTCGGCACGCCGATGAAATTGCGGATGCGATGGCCGAGCGCCTGGCCCGGATCGTTCCGCGAGCGGCTGATGATGAAGATGCGAAGATCGCGCCGTTCGTCGATCCGCGAGTCGCGGAGCGGATCAACGCTATTATCGATGCCGGTTTGAGTGAACCCGGCGCGCGTGACGTCACCGCTGCACATCGCGATAACGAGCGACTTGCAGTCTGGAACAACTGCTGGTATCTGCTGCCGACGATTATTCGGTGCGAGCCTGATCATCCGCTGGCGACAAAAGAGTTCCTATTTCCTTTCGCGGCTGTAGTGCAAGTGAAACAAAACGAGATCGACAGCGTTATTCAATCGAGTCTTGTGGTTAGTGCGATCACGAAAGATCCGAAGTTGATCCAAACGCTCGTAGCATCACCGCACGTAGATCGGTTGAACATTGGCGCGATACCGACGAATCAGGTAAGTTGGGACCAGCCACACGAAGGCAATTTGTTCGATCACTTGTACGGCCGGCGGGCGTTCCAAGCGGCTTAAGAAGGTTGATGGAGTTCGAGTGAGAATTCTTTATCTCACAGGCGGCGCGGGCCGAATGTATTGCGGTAGTTGTCTGCGCGACAACGCGATGGCGACCGAGCTAATCGCGCGCAAGCACGACGTGCTGCTGCTGCCGGTCTACACACCAACATTCACCGACGAACCAAACGTCAGCAGCGATCACGTCGTTCTCGGCGGCATCAGCGCGTATCTTGAACAGTACGTCCCGCTCTTCCGCAAAACACCGAAATGGCTCGACCGTTTGTGGGACTCGAAGTTCGTCTTGAGTCTGGCGTCCCGTCGTTCGATTTCAACCAATCCCAAAATGCTTGGCGAGATGACTGTCTCTGTACTCAAAGGCGAAGGCGGGTTTCAACGCAAAGAGATCGACAAGCTGATCGACTGGCTCAAGAACGAGCCGCCCCTGGACATCGTCAACTTGCCATACGCGCTGCTGATCAGCCTCGCGAAACCGCTGAAACAGGCACTGAATGTACCCATAGTCTGCACTCTTCAGGGCGAGGATCTTTTCCTCGATGGTCTAACTGAACCGTATCGCGAACAGGCGCTGACGTTAATTCGCACTCAGCTTGAGAACGTCGATGGTTTTCTATCGGTGAGCGAGTATTACGCCGAGTTCATGCCGCGTTATCTCGGCATTCCGCGCGAAAAGATCCGCGTCGTGCCGTTGGGCATCAACCCGCACGGGTTTGAGTTGCGAGAACCAAAGGATGATGGACCATTCACGATCGGCTTTCTCGCGCGCGTCGCGCCCGAGAAGGGTTTGCACGTACTCGCCGAAGCTTATCGCCTGGTGCGAAAAGAGCTGCCTGCGGCGCGTCTCGAGGTTGCAGGCTACATGGCCGCCGACTGCAAACCGTATCTTGCAAAGGTCCAAAAACATCTCGCCGATGCAGGGCTCGCGGGCGAGTTTCATTATCACGGCGTGTTGGATCGCGCCGACAAGATCTCGTTCCTGCGCAAACTCGACGTGATGTCGGTGCCCGCAACGTACGATGAACCGAAAGGTGTTTCGCTGCTCGAAGCGATGGCTTGCGGTGTGCCGCTGGTCCAACCACGTCGCGGTGCATTCACGGAGATGGTTGAATCAACCGGCGGCGGCATTCTCGTCCGGCCTGACGATCCCGCGGATCTCGCCAAAGGCATTCTGAAGATCGCGCGTGACAGGAAACTTGCCGAAGAGTTGGGCGCGAACGGTTTTCGTGGTGTGCGCGAGCATTACAGCGCTGCGCACATGGCCGATCGGCTGTTGGAGGCATACGAGAGCATCTCGCAACCTGCAAAATTTGTGGAGGCGCAGGTGGGGGAGGTGGGAGTTGCTCGAGGTTGAGAATGTCTCGAAAGAGTATTCCACTCCTGCCGGCGCCCTGCGAATAGTCTCCGATGTTTCGCTTTCGCTGCCACGCGGTTCGGCAGTTTCAATCATGGGCCCGTCGGGCAGCGGCAAAAGCACTTTGCTATACCTGATCGGCGCGCTCGAACCTCCTTCAAGCGGAACGATCACACTCAGTGGACAGAACCCGTTCCTGTTAAATCCAAAACAACTTGCCGCGTTTCGCAACCAGCAGATTGGTTTCGTTTTTCAGGACCATTGCTTGTTGCCGCAATGTTCCGTAATCGAGAATGTGTTGACGCCAACACTCGTATCGACCCCAAACGGCGACGCACCGGGACGCGCTGCGGAGTTGCTCAAACACGTCGGGCTCGCCGAACGATTGGACCATCGACCGGCCCAACTTTCAGGCGGCGAGAAACAACGCGTCGCACTTGCACGCGCGTTGATCATGAAACCGAAGCTGCTGTTGTGCGACGAGCCGACCGGTAATCTCGATCAGAAATCCGCCCACGTCGTCGCCAACCTGTTGCTTGATATTCATCGCGAATCGGAAACGATCCTCATCGTCGTCACTCACAGCTCCGAACTCGCCGCGCGCTTCCCTCAACGTTTCGAACTTAAAAACCAACGTCTCGAAGCAGTGTGATGCGGACCACAGGTCTCCTAAAACGCGGACTGGCTTATTACTGGCAGACCAATCTGGTCGTAGTCCTCGGCGTGGCGACGGCGGTTGCCGTGCTCGCGGGCGCGTTGATGATTGGGGCGTCAGTCCGCGGCAGCCTAAGCGATCTCGTCGCGCAACGGTTAGGAAACACGAATCACATTGTGACGTCGCCCGCGTTCTTCCGTGAACAATTGGCGACGGAGATCGGCGGCGCTCCCATCATCGCGCTCGAGGGAGTCGTCGAACACGAACCGAGTCACCGCCGCGCCGGAGGCGTCAAAGTTTATGGCGTCGACGAACGGTTCTGGCAGTTTCACGGTAGGGGCAAGGCCGCACTTGGCGCACCACAAGGTCGTGAAGTGTTGATAAGCGATGGTCTCGCCAATGAACTCGGCACTCAAACCGATGATTCGTTGTTGTTGCGACTCGAGAAACCATCCGACATTCCGATCGAGTCGGTACACGGGCGCAAAGAGGATCCCGGCAAAACGATCCGGCTTAATCGTGTTTTGAGAGTGTCGGCGGGCGAGTTAGGCGAGTTTTCTCTGCAGCCGCAACAAGGCGTCGTGCGCGCGATCTTTGTTTCGCTCAAGTTTCTCCAAAAAGAACTGGAGCAGGATCAGAAGATCAACACGATACTGCTGGGCCAACAACCATCCGTCAGCGATACACAAGCGATGCTTCGCGACAAGGCAACGCTCGAAGACCTCGGTCTCAAACTGCGTGCGCTTGACGGTAGTCTTTCGCTTGAGAGCAACAGCAACCTCATCAACGCGCAGATCGATCTGGCCGCGAGACAAGCTGCCGAGGATCTCTCAGTCGACACGTTTCCGATCTTTTCATACCTCGCGAACAGCATCAGCGCTGGCGACCGCTCGATTCCCTACTCGCTCGTGACCGGTGTGGGCAGAAAAATGCTTGACGACTTAGGCGAGAGAAGTGGTTTCAAGACGCCAATCATCCTCAACGAGTGGGCAGCTCGTGAACTCAACGTCAAACACGGCGAAAAGGTCACACTTGAATATTACATCTGGCACGAAGGCGGCCGTCTCGAAACACGAACGGCTGATTTTGAGTTCGCAGGCGTTACGCCGATCACAGGACTCGCAGCAGATCGCGATCTCGTCCCCGAGTATCCTGGAATCACTGAGTCGGAAAGTCTCGCCGATTGGGATCCACCATTTCCGATCGACCTGAGTCGTGTGCGTAAGCAGGACGAAGACTACTGGGACCAATATCGCACCACACCGAAGGCTTTCATCAACTTCGCGCAAGCTGGAGTTCTATGGGAGTCACGCTTCGGCGAGATGACATCAATTCGTGTTCAGTCGTCTGCTGGTCCTTTGACGTCAGACCTTATTACTCGGTACGGCGAGACAGTCCGAAAGAAACTGGATCCTGCCTCAATCGGTCTTCAGGTCATTCCGGTTCGAGCTGACGGACTTGCCGCGTCGCGTGGTGCAACCGACTTCGGCGAATACTTCCTCTACTTCAGTTTCTTCCTCGTCGTCTCCGCACTTCTCCTGACTGCCCTCTTCTTCAAACTCGGTATCGAACAACGACTACGCGAGATCGGAACGTTGCAGGCAATTGGTTTCGCGGCGTCGCGCATTCGCACGCTCTTTCTCGCCGAAGGGTTGCTGCTGTCGGTTATCGGCAGTCTGCTGGGACTGTTGGGCGCGATCGGATATGCGGCGTTGTTGATGTACGGCCTGCGCACCTGGTGGGTGGACGCGGTCGGAACCACTTCACTGACGCTTCATATTTCATGGCAATCGATGGTGGTTGGTGCGCTCGGCGGCATCGTGGTCGCGGCTGTTATCTGCGTTTTGTTAACTTTAAGGCGACTTGGGCGTTCTTCGTACGTAGAGCCTTGATATCAGGAAACACGAATGACACGGATATTTTTCGTGAAGGCCGGAGGTTCACGTTTTTATTTGCGATCTTAGCGACAGTGATAAGCGTCGGGGCTCTTGCTTGCCGGAGGCTTGAAGCTGATTCCGCAAGTTGCGGGTTTCTTCGGCGGCGGCGTGATGCTCCTCGTCGCGGGCATCTGTTTCCTGTCTGTTTGGTTGAGAAAAAGGCGCAGCGCGACAATTCGGCAGCCGGGCTGGTGGGCCATGTCGCAGATGGGTTTTCGCAATACGACTTATCGCCCGACGCGCACGGTGCTCTGCGTAACGTTGATTGCTTCGGCTGCGTTCATCATCGTCGCCGTCGACGCGTTTCGACGTTCGGGCGCTGTCGCAAACGATCGAAACTCCGGCAGCGGCGGCTTCCCGTTCGTTGCCGAGTCCCTTGTGCCGATCGTGCATGACGCAAATACGGTCGAAGGTCGCGAGTCATTGAATCTCAACAACACCAATGAAGAAACCGCACTTAAAGACGTTCGCCTCGTGAACTTGCGGATGCGTCCCGGCGACGATGCGAGTTGTCTCAATCTCTATCAACCACGCAATCCGAAGATCGTCGCGCCGCCGGATGCTTTCGTAAACGAGAACCGCTTCGCATTTCAGACTTCGATCGAAAAGACCGACAATCCGTGGTTATTACTAAATCGCGAATTTCCCGATGGTGCTATTCCAGTTATCGGCGATGCCAACTCGCTCAATTACGTATTGCACCGCAAAGTCGGCGAAGATTTCGTGATGGGCCTTGGATCAACAGAGGTGCGATTGCGCGTTGTCGCTGCACTCACCGACAGCATCTTCCAAAGCGAATTGATCATGTCGGAAAAGAACTTTCTCCGGCTGTTCCCTTCCGAACAGGGCTACCGGTATTTCCTGATCGATGCTCCAAACGGCAGCGATGCCGCAACCGTATTGGAAGATCGTCTGTCAGACTTCGGCTTCGACGCGCAATCGACTGAAGAACGACTCACGAGCTTCCATCGTGTCGAAAACACGTATCTCTCGACGTTCCAGCTGCTCGGCGGTCTCGGTCTGGCACTCGGCACGCTCGGCATGGCCGCCGTCCTGTTACGAAATGTTCTGGAACGTCGCCGGGAACTAGCCCTGATGCGCGCAGTGGGGTATAACTCTTCTCACTTCGCGGTAATGGTGATCACAGAAAACGTCCTGATGCTGTGCCTCGGCCTGGCGGTGGGATTTGTTTGCGCGTTGCTGGCAATCATCCCGGTGCTGTTCGAACGGGGCGCCAAAGGACCAAACATTTCGCTGGGCCTGTTGCTTCTGGCGATTCTCGTTTCGGGCACCACAGCGTCACTCGTTGCGACAATCGCCGCTCTGCGTTCACCACTGCTGCCGGCATTAAGATCCGAATAACCCGCGTCGGAAAGGAACCGAATATGAAACGCCAACTCTCTCTCATTCTATTGGTTGGGCTCTTATTGGTGTTCGTACAAAGAACGTCAGCAGAAAACTGGCCGCAGTGGCGAGGGCCTGCACTCAACGGTGTCAGCAACGAAAAGAACCTGCCCGTCAAATGGACCACCGAAGAGAACGTCGTCTGGAAAGTCGCGATGCCAGGCTTAAGTGGCTCGACGCCGATCGTCTGGCGTAACCATATCTTTCTGAACGTCGCCGAGAGCGGCAACCTCTTCCTCTGGGCGATCGACAAAACAAAGGGCGAAGTGCTGTGGAAGAAACCGCTCGGCGGCGGCGACGTGAAAATGCGCAAGCACAACATGTCGTCACCTTCACCGGTAACCGACGGCCGCTCGGTCTACATCATGACCGGCACCGGTGTCCTTAAAGGATTCGACTTCTCAGGCAAAGAACTCTGGACTCGCGACATTCAGAAAGAGTACGGCGAGTTCGGCTTGAACTGGGGTTACGCTTCGTCGCCGCTGTTGTACGAAGACTCGCTTTACATTCAGGTGCTTCACGGAATGAAGACCGATGAGCCATCGTATGTGATGCGCGTCGATAAGAAGACCGGCAAAACAATGTGGAAAGTGGATCGACCGACGAATGCGATTCGCGAATCGCCCGACTCCTACTCGACTCCCGCACTACTGCGTCACGGCAAGACTACCGAGATCGTCATCACCGGCGGCGACTGTGTCACCGGACATGACCTCGCCACCGGCAAGGAACTCTGGCGCGCCAATGGTCTGAATCCGGAGAACCAGCAGTTCTATCGCATCGTTGCCTCGCCGATAGTTTTCAACGACATCATCTATGCGCCGACGCGAATCAAGCCGTTGCTGGCGCTCAAGGTTGGTGGCCGCGGCGACATCACAACCTCGCACCTCCTGTGGTCCACTGCCAACGGGCCTGACGTGCCGACACCCGTCACTGACGGTAAGTATTTCTACGTCGTGAACGATCGCGGCATCATGTGGTGTCTCGACGCGCGAACGGGAGCTGAGATCTACGGACAGCAGCGCATCAAGCCGGGAACGTACAGCGGTTCGCCGGTTCTTGCCGACGGAAAGATCTACGTCACCAACGAAGACGGATTGACGACGGTGGTCCAGGCTGGTCCGGAGTTTAAGGTGCTGGCCGAGAACCCGTTGAACGATTACGTTCTCAGTTCACCGGCGATCTCTGATGGCCGGATCTACCTGCGTACCTCGCAACATCTGTACGCGATCGGAAGCAAATAAACTATGAGACGCGCACTTGTTCTCATCTGCTTGTTAGCGATTGGAGTTACTGCGCAGGAGTCGCAACTTGGACGCGTTGAGTTTCCGACTTCCGGCTCCCCGCAGGCTCAGGCGCATTTTCTTCGCGGCCTCGCTGCCCTTCACTCATTCTGGTACGAAGAAGCGGTCGAAGCATTTCGCGAGTCGACGAAAGTCGATCCCGAATTCATGATGGGCTACTGGGGCGAGGCGATGACGCACAATCATCCGCTTTGGTCTGAACAGGACCCAAGCGCTGCTCGTCGGGTGCTGGCCAACATCAAAGAGACGCCAAAACTAACTGAACGAGAACGCGCGTATTTGAACGCCGTCAAAGTTTTGTTCGGCGACGGCGACAAACGCGCGCGTGACACTGCTTACTCCGCTGCGATGGAGAAAATCTATCGAGCCTATCCCGACGATCTCGACGCGGCTGCTTTTTATTCACTGTCGTTGCTCGGAATGGTACGGGGCGAAGACAAGAGTTATCGCCTGCAAGCGCGAGCGGGCGCTATCGCGCTCGAGGTCTATCAGAAAAACCCGAACCATCCGGGCGCGGCACACTACATCATTCACGCCTTTGACGATCCAGAACACGCGATCCTCGCATTACCGGCAGCGCGACGTTACGCAAGCATCGCGCCCGAAGCGCATCACGCACGGCACATGCCGTCGCACATTTTTCTGCAACTCGGAATGTGGCCTGAAGCAGCGGCGTCGAATGAAGCCGCGTGGGAATCTTCCGACGCATGGATGAAACGAAAAAAACTTTCGCTTAACGTCCGCGACTATCACAGTCTCCACTGGCTGATGTACGCCTACCTTCAGCAGGGCCGTTATAAAAAGGCGGAAGAGTTGTTGACGTTGATGAAGAAGGTGATGTCTGAGTCGACGTACGACAACAAACTGCGGCCGGGTTATTACGAAAACAACTGGGCCAACATGGCCGCGGCGTTCATCGTGGAAACCGAATCGTGGAACCGCGCGCATGAACTCTTTCCACCAAACAAACCGCCAGCTGAACAGACAGGGTCGAACGGAATGCATGGCGCAAGCCATGACGCGACTGTTCGAACATCCATGGCCAGCCGTAATTTACCGGCCTTTATTCATGGTTTAGTGGCAGCGACCAAGGCTGGCATTATCGAGGCATATTCGCTAAAAACGGTGAATGAACTCGAGGTCCACGCACTTGCCTTTTCGATGCAGAAACAACACACAGCCGCGATTGATCTCATGAAGAAGGCCACGGCACTCGAAGAAGAGAGAGGTGCACCGTATGGACCACCCTCGCTCATTAAACCGTCGCACGAACTTTTTGGAGAGATTCTTTTGCGGGCTGGACAGCCCAAAGAAGCGGTCGAAAAGTTTCAAGTCTCGCTGCTGCGCCAGCCAAACCGCGCACGCTCGCTGTTAGGCCTGGCGCGCGCCTACGCGCAAAGTGGCGATCGTGCCGCAGCCGTTGCTGCTTACACCAAACTTCTCGATCAGTGGAAAGAAGCAGACGCGGACCTCGCTGAACTACGCGAAGCCCGCGCCTATCTGACACCAAAATAGAAATGCGAAACTGCGATATTGCGTAATTGCGACATTGTGGAGCCAAATTTCGCAATTCCGCATTCTCGCAATTCCGCAATTCTCCCTCACTTCTGCCGGACGTCGTATGCGTAGATCGTGTCCTGATCGCGTATGTACAGCCGTCCCCCGGCGACAACCGGATGCGTCCACGTCGGTAGCGAACCCTGCTCAATCCGGAAGCGTCCCTTCTCAACGTATCCAGTCGGTGTTGCTTCGACCAACCCCATCACACCCTGCTCGCTGAAAGCGTACAAACGTCCATCCGCGTAAACCAGCGAACCCTTCCCGACGCTGCGGTCACGCCACGCGATCTCGCCGGTGTCAAATTTGATCGCAGTCAGTATCGAACTCGAGAACCCGTACAGATGATCGCCAACCAACACCGAACTGCTGTGATGGTTCCTCATGTCTTTGCTGAACCAGATCTCCTGCGCAGTACCATCAGGCTTGATCTCGACAACACCGCCGCCAGTTCCGTAATCAGACGAGATGAAGATGCGATTGCCACGCGCAATTGGCGTCGCAGCGTTCGCCACATCGTTTGCAGCCCGGGCATACTCCCACAGCAACCGTCCATCCTTCAGATCCAGACCAACAGCCCGTTGGTGCGTGAAGAAGACGACCTGTGTTCCACCATTTAGTTCAACCGGAATCGCCGACGAGTAACCGGCGCGGTCGCTCTGGCTCTTCCAGATCACCGAGCCGTCGCTCTTATTCAACGCGACAATTGACGCGCCTGCGCCACCCGCATTCACCAGCAGTTTGTTGCCAACGATCAACGGCGACTCGCTGATGCCCCAGGTGATATTGCGAGCGCTAAACTCCCGCAAAATGTTCTTGGTCCAAACCACCTTCCCGGTGCGTGCATCCAGCACCGAAAGATCGCCGTTCCCACCGAGCGCGTAGACTCGATCACCTTCGACTGTTGGCGTGCCTCGTGGTCCATCCCCGCGATCGTTTTGAAACGCACTGCTGGGATGTGCCGTCGCCCATGCTTCTTTACCCGTTGCGACGTCGAATGCGATGACGAACTCTTTATCACCGCGCAAACCCATCGTGAACAGCTTTCCATTAGCAATTGAGAACGACGAGTAACCGCGTCCGGCACCCGAGGCTTTCCACACCAACGGTGGACCTTCGGCGGGCCACTGTTTCAGTAGTCCCGTCTCCTTCGAAAGCCCGTCACGATTTGGACCACGCCATTGCGGCCAGTTCGCATTCGATTGGGCAAAAGACACGCTTGCCACACACATTAAGAGAAATAACGCCCGCATAGTTTGCATGATTGATAACTCCTTATCCGTGTTATTTGGTTACGACTGTGGTTTGAAGTACAAGACCAACCCACCACCTAACGCAGCCAAAAGAAAACCTAAATAGAGCAACGGATTTGGGGAGGTTTTGGGAGGATGCAGCCACATCGAATAGAGCACGTTCACGAGCGGCGCGCCCGCAAAAACCAGCGGCATGACGTATGTCGGCAGTCCGCCACTACGAAACGCGAAGATGATGCAAACGGCGCCCGCCGCGCCTAACAAGCCCGCGAGCGTCGCACCTATCGAGCCTTTCATCGTAAAGCCGTTGAGTTGTCCCTGCGATGAAAGGGTAACGACGGGCACGAGCACTCCGATCAGAAAGTAAGCCACGCCCACACACAACAAGGCGCGCATCGGATTACCAAGCTCAACCTGTCCGCGGTGCAGCGCGGGACCATAGAGTCCCCACGACAATGCCGCGCCAAGAGCAAAAATGACCCAGAGCATTCAAGTCCTCCGAAGTTGGTTTCAAGCTCTCCCGCAAAGGCGCAAAGACGCAAAGTGATTACTCTTACTCTATCTCTTTGCGCCCTTGCGCCTTTGCGGGAAATTCGTTACGGAACTGAAACTCCAAAAAGCTTTCCGCCGTAATGTCTACATCCTTGATTGCGGCATTCTAGCAGTCAGTTTCCAAATTGAATAGACGATTAGCAAATTGCCAAGGGATTTGCTAAGTTTTGCGTTCATTCGATGGGCCTCCAAAATTTCGAACGGGAGCACTGAATCTTGAAGTCAACTCTTCGCACTCTCTTCCTGCTCGTGCTGTCTCTCTTGTTTTCGATGCCAGTGTTCGCGCAAACACATCGCGGGTCTGTGCGCGGGACCATCTCGGATCTCAATGGAGCAGTCATCCCCGGCCTGACGGTCACTCTAACGAACACCGCCACGGGCGAGTCACGCACCGTTGACACCGGCGAGCAGGGTGAGTATGCGATCTCCTCGCTTGCTTCCGGTTCGTACGAACTCAAGGTCGAGGGGTTAGCCTTCAGGAAGTACATCGATCAAATCCAATTGCTCGTTAATCAAGTTCTGCGACGAGACATAACGATGGAAATACCCCATCCGGACGTAACCACGGTCGACACGAGGTACGAGGCCGATTTAAAGAAAGACTCCGCTTCGCTCGGCAGTGTCATCGAGAATCGCCAGATCACTGGTCTGCCGCTCGATGGCCGCAATTTCTACGAATTGAGCCTGCTCGTTCCCGGTGCAGTGCCGCCTGCTCAAGGATCCGCGGGTTCAGTGCGTGGTGACTTTGCGTTCAGCGTCAACGGCGCGCGCGAAGACGCTAACAACTTTCTGCTCGACGGCGTTTACAACATCGATCCAAAACTGAACACGTTTGGCGTGCGTCCTTCGGTCGATGCGATTCGCGAGTTTGAAATGTTGACGAGCACCTACGACGCGTCATTCGGTCGCAACCCCGGCGCGCAGGTGAACGTCATTCTCAACTCCGGAACGAACGATTTCCACGGTTCCGTATTCGGGTTTCATCGCAACGCCGCGCTCGACGCGCGAAACTTCTTCGCTCCCGCGGGCGAGCCGAAACCGAAATACCTGCGCAACCAGTTTGGCGGCGCCATCGGTGGTCCGATCGTGAGCGATCGCACGTTCTTCTTTGCGGATTACGAAGGCACGCGCTCTCGCGAAGGCATCACACGCATCACGAATGTGCCGACTGCGGAAGAGCGAGTCGGTAACTTCTCGAACAGTGTTTTCGGCGTTCCGACAAATCCATTCACGGGCATGCCGTTCGACGGTGGCATCATCCCCGATTTCTTCATTCACCCCGTCGGCCGGGCGATTGCCGCGCTCTATCCTTTACCGAACCGCAACGTTCCGTTTCAGAACTTCGTCTCGTCGCCGACGCAGCGCGACGATAACGACAGTTTTGACGTACGCGTCGATCATCACGTGACCGACCGAACCCAACTCGCATTCCGCTACAGTTTCGGCGACCGCGATCTGTTTGAACCGTTTACTGGTCCATCATTTTCCGCCGTTCCTGGTTTCGGCGACTTCGTAAAGCGACGCAGTCAAAACGGCATGGTTGCACTGACGTGGGTCGTGACGCCTAATCTCGTCAACGAAACTCGCGGCGCATTCAGTCGCGTCGCCGCAGCGGTGAATCAGGAAGCGAGTGTTTTGAATTCTGAAGTGGGCCTGCCGACTATTTCACCGCGTGAACGCGACCTGGGCTTGAGCTTTATTACAATCACTGGCTATTCGCCGCTCGGCGACGAAGGTAACAACCCGCAGAACAGCGTCACAAACGTTTACCAGTTGCTGAATAACTCCAGCTACACTCGCGGCAATCATTTGTTCAAGTTCGGCGCGGACATCCGCATTTCGCAACAGAACGCTTTTCGTGATGTTGAGTCACGTGGACGGCTTCAGTTTTCGCCGTTCTTTCAACTGACCGGCAATGCGCTCGCGGACATGCTGTTCGGATTTCCGTTGCTGACGAGCGTTGCGCGCGTCGATAACCCGCAACAGATCCGCACGGAGAGTTACAACTTCTTCCTAAACGACAGTTGGCGAGTGACGCCACGACTGACGCTCACCGCGGGACTGCGTTACGAGTACAACTCGCCGCCGGTTGACGCTTCAGACCGTGCGACCGTTTTTGATCTCGACACACGCAACATAGTTGCTGTCGGAACAAACGGCGTCCCTCGCAGCGGCTTTGAAGCTGACAAGAACAATTTCGCGCCGCGCGTCGGGTTTGCCTGGTCCATCCGCGAAAATACTGTCCTCCGCGGCGGCTATGGCGTCTATTATGATCAGTCACCGCTGGCGCCGGCTGAGTCGCTCTACTTCAACTCGCCCTTCTTCGACAACAACATCTTCTTCTCGTTGCCGGGACTGCCGTTGACGTTGAGCGATCCGTTCCCGGCGTTCTTCCCGTTCCCGCTGCCTGACTCCGCGCTCGCGATTCAGCGTGACCTGCGGACCGGCTACATGCAGCACTGGAACTTCAATATCGAACAGCAGATCGGAAGCAGCAACGTTTTGGAAGTCGCGTACGTCGGATCGAAAGGAACAAAACTCCTAACTGCTCGCGACATTAATCAACCGCCACCACAGGTACTGCCACCGGGACTGCCGTTTGTTCCACGTCCGGATCCGCGTTTCGACGACATCGACCTGCTTGAATCGCGCGGCAACTCGAATTACCACGCGCTTCAAACGCGCTTTCAGCAACGACTGTTTCACGGCTTAACGTCGCTCGTCTCGTACACATGGTCCAAGTCGATTGACGATGCTTCGAACTTTTTCAGCAGCGCCGGCGATCCGAATTTCCCGCAGAATAGTTTTGACGTCGCCGCCGAGCGGGGTCGTTCGAACTTCGACGTCCGACATCGCCTGTCGCTCAGCTACTCGTACGCGCTGCCGTTAGGCAAAGGTCGTTCGCATCTCGCTGACGATGGCTGGGTTTCGACGGTGTTAACCGGCTGGGAAACTCACGGCATCATTACGCTTCAGTCGGGCCGTCCGTTTACGGTCGCGCTGCTTTCGGAACTCGACAACAGCGGCACCGGTCGTTCGATCCTCGGCTTCGGCGCAAATGATCGACCGAACGTTGTCGGTAATCCGGAATTATCAAATCCGACACCGGATCGTTGGTTCAACACCGCGGCCTTCGCGTTTCCGCCACCGGGAACGTTTGGCGATGCAGGAAGAAATATTCTGGATGGTCCAGGTTTTCAGAACGTCAACGCGTCGCTGATGAAGAACACGGCGCTGACCGAGCGTCTTAATTTGCAGTTCCGCGCTGAGGTATTCAACCTCTTCAATCATCCAAACTTCAACCTGCCCGATAACTTCCTGGGCTCGCCGACGTTCGGACGGATCTCGTCAGCACGAGATCCGCGGCATATTCAGTTTGGATTGAAGTTGTTGTTCTAGTCGCCGCCGGAGGTTTGCGGCTGGTGGTCGTCGTCGTAGTATTTGTACTTCGCTGAAAGCAGGAGATCGGTCTCATCGGGCGTTGGCACCTGAGCTACCAACGTCCCATCAACCTGCTCGTAAAGCGGCGGTGGGATTTCCGCAAACTCTGACATTGGACCATAGACCCCGTCCACGCCTTCTCTGAATACGTCGCCAATCAGCAAGTTGATGATGTGCGTCCGCTCTTCAGGATACTTCCGCAGAAAACCTGAGAAGCTGAAGCCCTCGTTGTAGAACGCGTACACGAGCTTGCGCATCGACTCGATTCCGCGATCAAGTTTCGCCTGGTACTGTCCCAACCGCTGAGCGGAAAAGTCGTCGTGGTTGAAAGCGTCGTGAATCGCATCGGCTGCGAGCTCGGCCATCTTCAGCGCCAGCAGGACGCCGGACGAGTAGATTGGATCGAGAAACCCGTACGCGTCGCCGATGATAATGAACCCGTTACCGGCGTTCTGTTTTGAACGATAGGAGTAATCGAGAATCGAATAGATCTTGTCTACGCGCTCACCTTCGGCAACGCGTTTCGCGCATGGTGGACACTTCTCGATCTCTTCGTGGTAGATCTTCGCGAGATCCTGGCCGCGGCCCTGAACCAAATACTCGGGATCGGCGACGATGCCAACGCTCGTAATGTCGTTCTCGAGAGGGATATACCAGAACCAACCATTGCTTCCCTTTTCCGTTCGCAGCACGAGGGTCGCGCCGCCGTTGAGATCCGGTTCGCGATGCGCGCCTTTCCAGTAGGAGTACAGGACAGCTTTCTTCAACTTTGGATCGCGCACGCGCCAGCGAAACTTGTTCGAGAGCATCGCCGTCTGTCCGGTCGCGTCGACAACCACTTTCGCAAAGAACTTCTGGCGCGAACCGTCCTGCATCTGTACTTCTACGCCGACTGCCTGATCGCCTTCAAACAACACCTGCTTAACCAGTACGCCCTGATGGACCGTCGCGCCCGAGTCGGCAGCGTGATCGATCAGCAATTTGTCAAACTCAGCGCGCGTCACCTGCCACGTCACGGCACTCTCGTGATGCACCGATTCGAAGAAATAGAACGGCCGCGATTCCTTGCCCGCCGAGTTGGCAAACTGCACGCTGTACTTCCGCACAAACGGGCTCGCTTTCAATTTGTCGAGCAACCCCATGCGCCGGAAAGTCCAATACGTGTCAGTCATCAGCGACTCGCCGATGTGATGACGAGGAAAAATTTCTTTCTCGAACAGGATGACCTGGCGCCCTTCGCGCGCCAACATGCTGGCAACGGAACTGCCTGCGGGTCCACCACCCATCACTATGACGTCGTAGTTGTTTGTATTCATGCGTACCGTACGGTTCTCAGTTCAGGTTCAAAAAACTCCGGGAGGAAACCATCGACCTCCAGCAGACCGCGTCGAGTAAGCTGGATGGTACCGTTCTCACGGTCCAGCAATTCCTCAGCCGCGAGGTTTAAATAGACTGGAAGAAACTCCTTCCAAACATCAACTCCAAATTTCTTCTGGAAGTAACCGGTATCCAGCGCGCCGGTCTTTAGTTGCAGCACCATCTCACGGATGAGTTGCTGCCTGGGAGTAAGCGAAACGGCCCGCAAAAGCGGCAGGCGGTCCTCGTTAAGGATGCGCACATACTCTTCGAAGTTGTGCGCGTTCTGAAAGTTTACACCGCCGAAATGTGAAAACGACGAGACGCCGATGCCGATCATGTCGCCGCCGTGCCACAACGCGTCTCGGTAAATAAAGCGGCACGTCTTCTTTTTCGTAGCCACGATATCCGAACCGGCGATTTCGTAATCGTTTGCGAGAAACTGTTCAAACGCGTAGTTGAGCCAGCGGCGTTTCGTGGCCCAGTCGGCGATCGGCGATTCCATTCCCTTTTTCAGGATGTCCTGCGAGATCACCGTGTTATACGGTAGCTCCATCTGGTAAATCGTGACGGAATCGGGCGCTAGTTCGAGCGTTTTTCGAACGGTCTCGCGCCACTTTTCTTCGGTCTCACCGACCATTCCGGTGATCAAATCGACATTGATCTGCGGGAAGTCAACAGCGCGGGCCCACTCATAGGCACGATAAATTTCCGGGGACAGGTGAGCACGACCGTTTGCGGCAAGAATCTCGTCGTCGAAGTGTTCGATACCAAGACTCAGGCGCGTCACGCCGATGTCTTTCAGGGTTTCCAGTTTCGATTTTTGGATCGTTCCGGGTTCGCACTCGAATGTGACTTCTTCCGCGTTCTCCCACGTCACGTGCTTGTTCAGCCCGTCGACGAGATAGCGCAATTGACGTTCGCCGATGTACGAAGGTGTGCCGCCGCCGAAGTACGCAAAGCGCAACTGCCGCCCCTGAAAGGCAGGCGTGCGACTGTAAAGCTCGTTCTCCTTAATTAAGGCGTCGAGATAGACCTCGATCTCGGAGGATTTTTTGTCGGTATAGACCTTGAAGTAACAGAAGAAGCAGCGCTTACGGCAAAACGGAATATGAATGTAAAGGCCCAGCGGATCGTTCACGCGCGCTGGTCGATTCAACGCGGCGACGGCGTCCGAAACGAACTCCGGCTTCCACTGCGAGAAGGGCGGGTAGTTCGAGACAAAATAATTCCCTACTTCGGTTCTGGTTGGCGTTTCTACAGTCATTTAGACGCGCTTTGGGCGCAAACCCAGCAAACTTAGCATCAATGCAGGCGACTGAGCAATCAGGGGTTACTACGAGTCACTCCATTGATAGGTTGCGCGTTTACAAGCCCACGTTGTATTAAGAATCGATGTCCCCGCGAAGCGGATTTAAAATTTCGGATCTAAGGCACTATTTACCCTATGTGCTACTAATCATTGTTTTTATCGGCGGGGTTTGGTTGATACTCACGCTCGGGGCGAAACTCAATACCCGACCACAGCCAGCGGTCACCACTACCGCCTCGCTCACTGCTTTGACGAGCGGTCTCAAAGAGAACTTCCGCAATCCACTCAGCGTCCTGCTGCTCCAGATCGTCGTCATCATTATTATGGCGGGTCTGTTCGGGAGACTGTTCCGGCGGCTGGGTCAACCGCCGGTGATGGGCGAGATGGTCGCCGGGATCGTCATGGGGCCTTCTGTGCTGGGGTTCTTTTTTCCCGAGGCGATGTCGTTTATCTTTCCGCAATCGTCGCTGGAGACGCTGCGGTTGTTGAGCCAGATCGGCGTCGTGCTGTTCATGTTCGTTGTCGGCATGGAACTGAACGTGCAGCACTTACGCGACAAGGGTTCGGCTGCCGTGATGATCAGTCACGCGAGTATAATCGTGCCGTTCCTGCTTGGTTCGGGGCTTTCGCTCTTTTTGTACCGGGAACTCGCGCCGCCTGAAACCTCTTTCAGTGCATTTGCGTTATTTATCGGAGTTGCGATGAGTATCACCGCGTTTCCGGTGCTGGCGCGAATACTGGAAGATCGCGGGTTGACGCAAACTTCTCTCGGCTCAATCGCTCTGACGTGTGCTGCTGTCGATGATGTCACCGCCTGGTGCATACTGGCACTCGTAATCGCAATCGTAAATGCCACCGGCGTGGTTGTTTCGTTAGCGACGGTGATGTTCACTTTGCTCTTTGCACTGGCTATGCTGTTCTTCGTGCGGTCGTGGTTGGATCGGATGGTCAAGGAATCGCCAACCTCGACGTTGCATAGTCGTCGTTTGATCGCAGGCATGCTGGGGTTCGTACTCGCCTGCGCGTTGATTACTGAAACGATCGGAATTCACGCTTTGTTCGGCGCGTTTATCGCGGGTGTTGTGATGCCGTCGTCGATCGATTTTCGTGGTTTTCTGAAAGATAAACTCGAGGGTTTTAGTTCCGCTGCGTTGCTCCCGCTGTTCTTTGCGTTCACTGGTTTGCGCACTCAAGTTGGTTTGCTTAACGACTGGCAGAGCTGGGCGTTGTGTGGCGTGATCATTCTCGTCGCGATCGCCGGCAAGCTGGGCGGCAGTATGTTGATGAGCCGCTGGACCGGCATGAGCTGGTCGCAGTCGTTTGCGATAGGTGCGTTGATGAATACGCGAGGTTTAGTGGAACTGGTGGTGCTTAATATTGGATACGATCTGGGGATTCTTTCGGGTCGTATCTTTGCGATGATGGTGTTGATGGCGCTCGTGACGACGTTCATGACTGGACCATTGCTTTCGCTCGTCAAGACTGAGCACCGATCGACGCAGGTTGCGGAAGCTGTCTAAATAAAAGGAGATCCGACCAATGGCAATAAAGACGTTGATAACGATTGCGGCGACGATCGTGGTTTCGATTTTCGCGGTTGCTGCTTATAAGCAGCCGAGCTGTGCGTGTGCCCCCGATGTGCGAACTTCTGAGGCTCAGGCGGAAAAACCGAACTTCGCTGGTTCATGGACCATGGATCGCGCGCGTAGTTTCGGCATGCCTGGCAACATGAACCAGACGATGACCGTCTCTCAAAAAGAGGGTCAGATCGACATTGAAACGAAGCTGATTCAGCCTGACAACGAGAGAGTACAGAAAGACTCGTACATCCTCGATGGCAAGGAGCACGACTTCAGCCCGCCTGTGCCACCGAACGCGCCCGCAGGCACACCCGCGCCAAAAG
Organism: uncultured Acidobacteriota bacterium; assembly: GCA_963789185.1. Classification (GTDB taxonomy): domain Bacteria; phylum Acidobacteriota; class Blastocatellia; order Pyrinomonadales; family Pyrinomonadaceae; genus PSRF01. The sequence goes on along the minus strand of CAWBJU010000028.1, from coordinate 184,980 downwards.
GAAAGCGAACCGCCAACTGGCTGCCTGCCGGCAACGGCATCACCGTCACCGACGTGACCACTGCCGAGACTCCAAAAGGTCCCGTGACAACTCAGATCGTTCGCAAATGGACCCTCTCGGGTCAGGGCGAGCTCGTGATCGACATGTACATCGACAATCCGAACGGGTCGTTCGAATCAAAGCGCATCTTCAAGCGCTCGTAGATCGTAGAGTTACCAAGTTCGTTTTATTCAAACCAGTTCCCCGAAGGCGGGCTTGAGTCCCGCCCTCGGACGAAAATCAATGCTGCGTTCGTCTCTCGAAAAGATCCTTGCGTCAATTGTGATTGGGCTGATTCTCCCGCTCGTGTTGTATCGCTTGAAAGTCAATCCGTGGACGGAACCGGTGAGGTACTGGGGTGTGTTCGTGCTCTGCTTTGGAATCGCCTATCTCGTCTATAAGTACCGGCACCCTGGCGCGGATCGCATTTCGTTTAGAACTCACTTGATCAACCTCGGGATCTCGCTTGTCGTTTTGTGTGTTGTCGCGGTGGTGTACCTACTGATACTCGCGACACTCGCCGCTGTAGTGTGAATCGCATTTGCTTTTCGTCTGCGCACGGCTCTATCATCTGCCAACCCAGTAGACGACCTCCCGCAAGAGTTTTCCTCCCAGTTCAGTTTTTCAGTTCCCAGAAGTAACTCCCGACATTGCGGACGCCTCCCAAGGCAACCCACTTTCTCAAATCACTGGAGGTTACATGAAGAAGACGCTTGCGCTCTTTGCTCTGACTGCATTAACCGTGGCGGCGGTCGTATTCACCGCGGTTCACGGACAGAACCCCAACAGCAATTCATCCAAATTCCGCCGCCAGCGCGCGGATAAACGAATCGACAATCAATACATCGTCGTTCTTAAAGATGGAGTCGCGGACGTCGAAGGCGAAGCCCTTCGTCTCGCGCGCGATTTCGGCGGTGATCGCAACGACACGCACACTTACCAGCGCGCCCTTAAAGGCTTTTCCGTGCGCATGCCGGAACAGCAAGCTCTCCGGCTTGCCGACGATCCAAGCGTCGCTTTCGTGGAAGAAGACGGCATCGTCAGTCTCGGAACAACCCAAACAAACGCGACCTGGGGACTCGATCGCATAGATCAACGAGATCTGCCGCTAAACGGAACCTACACTTACACACCTACCGGCACAGGCGTGCGCGCGTACATCATCGACACCGGCATTCGCGCAACTCACACGCAGTTCGGCGGACGCGTGATCTCAGGCTTCACTGCGATCAACGATGGACTGGGCACTAACGATGGCAACGGTCACGGCACACACGTCGCCGGCACCGTCGGTGGTTCAATTCACGGCGTGGCAAAGAACGTGACACTCGTCGCCGTTCGCGTACTCGATTCGAGTGGCAACGGAACGAACTCCGGTGTCATTGCGGGCGTTGATTTCGTCACCTCGAACCATCAGGCGGGTCAACCGGCAGTCGCAAACATGAGCCTTGGCGGCGGCGCCTCGAGCGCGCTCGACACCGCAGTCAATAATTCCATTAACGATGGAGTAACTTACGCGGTCGCCGCCGGCAATGAGAGCCAGAACGCCTGCAACGTTTCTCCGGCCCGCGCACCCAATGCAATCACCGTCGGCTCAACGACGACGAGCGATGCGCGTTCATCATTCTCAAACTTCGGTACGTGCGTCGACATCTTCGCTCCGGGCAGCAGCATAACTTCCACCTGGCGGACCAGCGACACCGCAACGAACACGATCTCGGGTACGTCGATGGCGTCACCACACGTCGCCGGCGTGGCCGCGTTGTTCCTGGAGACAAACCCGACGGCCTCGCCCGCAACGGTAACAGCCGCCATCATTAACAACTCGACACCAAACAAGGTCACCGGTGCGGGAACCGGCTCGCCTAACCGTTTGCTCTTTTCGTTGTTGAGCGGGGGTCCGACTCCAACTCCGACCCCAACGCCAACACCAACTCCGACACCAGCTCCCGGCGCGGAACTGTTACTCAACCGCGGGTTCGAGTCGGGCAGCGCTAACTGGACAGCAACTGCCGGCGTAATCAACAACTCGACACAACAAACGCCGCGCACCGGATCGTTTTACGCATGGCTGAATGGCTATGGCGTTACGCACACCGATTCGCTGTTCCAACAAATAACCGTCCCATCGACGGCCAATTCAGTAACACTGAGTTTCTGGCTTAAGATAACCTCAGCCGAGACAACAACGACAACGGTCTTTGATCGGTTGCAGGTACAAGTGAGAAACTCCAGCAATACGGTGCTGACAACCCTGGCGACTTTTTCAAATTTGAACGAAACGTCCGGCTACACCTTCAGGACGTTCGACCTCACCGCGTTTAGAGGGCAGACAATTCGTATCTACTTCCTGGGTACGGAGGATTCGTCGCTCGCAACTTCGTTTGTGATAGACGATACTTCCTGCACCACGCAGTAACGATTGTTTGTCTAGGTCTGTGTCTCTGTGCTTCCGGGACGGGCATAGAGACACAGACTTTACGCCCCGCGATGTTCTGAACTATTCTCCTGCGAATGCTCGAACTCAGTATCGCCGAAGTTTCGGAACTGTTGCGCCGCAAAGAGATCTCGCCCGTGGATCTCACGAACGCCTGCCTGGCTCGCATCGAGCAACTCAACCCAACACTTAACGCATTCATCACCGTCATGCACGACAGCGCTCTCGCCCAGGCGCACGCCGCGGAGAACGAAATCCGCACCGGTGGCTGGCGTGGTCCATTACACGGCGTTCCGATCGGGCTCAAAGATCTGATCGATACGGCGGGGACAAAGACGACTTGCGGCAGTGCTCTGTTTGCCGATCGCGTCCCCACGGAAGACGCGGAAGTCGTGCGACGCTTGAAAGCCGCTGGCGCGGTGCTGATCGGCAAACAGAACATGCAGGAGTTTGCGTGGGGCGGCACGTCTGCGTCGTCGTATTACGGGCCTGTTCGCAATCCGTGGGACGTTGAGCGAATCGCGGGTGGTTCTTCAGGCGGCTCGGCGGCGGCGGTTGCGGCGGGGATGTGCTTCGGTGCGATTGGAACTGACACTGGCGGTTCGGTGCGTGAGCCGGCGGCCTTTTGCGGGCTAGTCGGTCTCAAGCCGACGCATGGCAACGTGAGTTCACGCGGAGTGTTCCCGCTGTCGCCATCGTTGGACCATGTTGGTCCACTGTGTCGCACCGTCACCGATACGGCGCTGATGCTTCAAGTGATCGCAAAAAAAAGTGAACCTCTTCCGGCGATCGAAACCAAACCACGGATCGGTATTGCGCGACAACCGTTCTTTTATCAATTGGATCCGGAGATCGAAATCGCTTTCGAGGACGCTTTGAAAGAACTTCGTGTTCTGTCGTCGGAGATCAGGGAGATCCATCTGCGACCCACGCCAGTTGCCGTGCAGGCAGCGGAAGTTTACGCGCTTCACGCCAAGGACTTCGCGGCAACACCGGAGAAGTATGGGCGCTGGATGCGGGAACGCTTGGAACAAGCAGCAGCAGCACCAGTGGATGCTGCGGCTTACCTTGAAGCGCTTCGAGAGCTTGAAATGGTGAGGCACGAAATCGAGGAGGTCTTCGACGAAGTTGATTTTGTGCTTACACCGACAACGCCAGTACCGCCGATCACGATCGAGCAGGCACTCAAACTCTCACCCGATCCGGCGGGTGAGTTGTGGTTGAGAAACACTCGCCCGTTCAATGCGTACGGCGTGCCGACGATCTCGATCCCTTGTGGATTCACGCGTGCCGGTCTACCGATCGGATTACAAATCGCTGGTGAAAATCTTAATGAAGCAAGCCTGTTATCGTTTGCTCGCGCGTATGAGCAAGCGACGCAGTGGCACCAACGTACTCCCACCCTGCCTTCGTAAATGCGAGTTCTCTTCTTTGTCATCGCCTGCGTTGTAAGCGCCTCGGCCGCTCCCACGACTGCAATCAAAGTCGATCAAGTTGGTTACTTACCTGGGTCACAAAAGCTCGCGTTGGTCGTAACTACTCAACCCGCCCGGCAGTTTATCGTGCGCAAGGCAGACGACGGGGATAGCGTTTTTTACGGGCGACTGACATCACCGGTTTACGACCCAGACTCTGGTGATCGTGTTCAGATCGCCGGTTTCTCGGAGTTACAAGCCGAGGGCCGCTACTACATCGAGGTTCCCGGAGTGGGAACCAGTTGGACGTTTTCGATTGGGCGGCTTGTTTACCGCCGCGCGTTCTATCTGGCGATGCGATCCTTTTACGGACAACGCTGCGGAACTGCTGTCGATCTCGGCCGGGAATTTCCTAATTTCAAACACGCGGCGTGTCACCTCGCAGGTGGGTATCATCCGTCGTCCGGCCAGTCTGGACCACGTATGTCCGCGAAAGGGTGGCACGACGCCGGAGACTACGGCCGCTACGTCGTGAATTCTGGTATCTCAACTGCCGAACTCCTATGGGCGTGGGAACTCTTTAGCAACCGTATTAAGGACCTCAGTCTCGACATTCCAGAATCAGGTAACTCGACGCCGGACATCCTCGACGAGGTGCGTTGGAACCTCGACTGGATGCTCACGATGCAGGACGCCGATGGCGGCGTCTGGCCCAAACAAACCAGCGCGCAATTTGCTGACTTCGTGATGCCGGAGAACGATGCGCGAGTGAGTTACGTGATCGGCACTGGCAAGGAACCGTATAAGAGTTCGGCAGCCACCGCTGACTTCGCTGCTGTCATGGCCATCGCTGCACGCGTTTACAAACCATTCGACGCTGCTTATGCGCAGAAGTGTTTGACTGCGGCTGAGGCGGCATGGTCCTGGTTGCAAAGGTATCCCAACATCACATTTCGAAATCCCCACGATGTGTTAACTGGCGAATACGGCGACCGCAATCCAGATGACGAGATCCTATGGGCCGCAGCCGAGCTCTGGCGTACGACGAAACACACAAATTACGAGCGTTACTTTCTGGACCACTACCGGACGCAACTACCTGCAATGGCTGCTGGACCACCGTCCTGGCAGCGCGTCGGATCGTTGGCTCTTTGGACATACATGTTGGACCACAGTGCTAGCCGGAGTGCGAGAGATATCATCCGTCACTCAACTTTGAAGACTGCCGATACGCTCGTCGCACGGACTTTCAAGAACGCCTATGGCCATAGTCTGACGAGCAAGGATTATGTTTGGGGATCGACCGGCGTCGTCGCGAACTACGGTGCTCACTTGTTGATTGCGAACGCGGTGAAGCCGGACGTTCGCTACGTTCAAGCGGCCCTCGAGAACCTGCATTACCTCTTTGGACGCAACACGTTCTCACTTTCATGGGTAACCCAACTCGGAGAGAACCCATTCCGACACCCACACCATCGACCCAGTCAAGCGGACGACAACTCAGAACCATGGCCCGGTTTGCTGTCTGGTGGTCCAAACCGTTTTCGCCAGGATCCGGCGATGACTAAACTCGCCAATCTTCCTCCAGCGAAGATGTATCTCGACGATTGGGAGAGTTATGCGACTAACGAGACTGCGATCAACTGGAACGCACCGCTCGTTTTTGTGTTGGCCGCGTTCTTACCCGAAAAGTGAACACGCGCTCAGCGCGCCGAGATGTCGTATGCGGCCATCTCCGTTGCGTTGCGCACCAGCAATCGTCCATCGGCGATCGCGGGATTGTTCCACGTTCGGCCTTGAAGCGCCGCGAACCGCGCTACTTCCGTATACTTATCAGGCGTCGCTTTGATGAGGGCTACCTCGCCGGTGTCGCCGTTCGTCACAATCAAATGACCGCTTGCGAGTATTAACTGACCGTAAGCGAAGCGCCCTTCTTTCCACTTGCGCTCGCCCGTATTCACGTCGAGACAGACGAGAATTCCTTCGTCGAGCCCGTAAACGTAACCGTTATGAAGAACCGAGCTGTTGAACTTGTTCTTCATGTTGGTATTTTCCCAGATCGTCGCCGGCGTGAACGTGTTGCCGTTCGCTTTCAACTCCACCAGCGCCGCACCTTTGCCGTAGCCGGACGAGATAAAGAATCGATTGCGGTCGACGACGACGGGCTGCGACGCATTAATACCCATGTCGGTGTCCCACGGATAACTCCACAGTAACGATCCGTTCTCGGGAGTGAGACCAACCACGCGCAATGAGCTCACCACAATGATCTGTCGACGGCCACCCAATTCCACGAGCATCGGAGAAACGTACGCCTGCCGATCGTCGAGCGCTCTCCACACCGGCGCGCCGGTCGTCTTGTTGTAAGCGACTACCGACTTACCGCCGCCTCCACCCGGAAGGACGATCACTTTGTCGTCGACAATTAGTGGCGACGCCGATTGCGCCCATTGCAGATTTGAACCCTGGTTCTCGCTAAGAATGTTCCTGCCCCAGATGACGGCGCCGGTATTCGCATCGAGACACTTCAACTCGCCAGTCGCACCGAGCGCGTAGACACGGCCCTGGTCCCACGTCGGAGTTGATCTTGGACCATCGCCGGTACTGTCCGTGAATTCGGCGCTCCATCCCTGCGTCCAAAGTTCGCGACCAGTCGCGACATCGTACGCCGAGACGACTTCCTGTCGCCGGCGTTGCTCGATCGTGTAAGCCTTTCCGTCAGCGATGGCGAACGACGCGTAGCCGATGCCGATTGGTTGTTTCCACAGCTGGGGCGGACCATTCGCGGGCCATGAGGTCGAGACAGGTTGGTCGTACTTGCCGTCGCGCCGCGGTCCGCGATAGTTGGTCCAGTAATTACGTGTCGGTGCGGCTGGGGTGGTTCCACCTGCTGTGGGCGACGCGGAGGCACTCGGTTGCGCCACCGGACTCGCGGGGGCGGGCGCAGCGGCCGTTGCCGGAGCCTGGGCGGCTTGCTCCTGGCGATGTGCTTCGACCCGGTCGTACTGCGCCTCGTTCTTTTGCATCCGGCTCAAATAGTCGAACGCATAGAAATACCCGATGGTGATCAAAATAACGGCCAAACTGGCAATGACTTTTCTTATCACCTTGCCCTTATTGAGCCAGATTAGTATCAATCCGACGGGCGGCAGGACGATGGCGGCGATGATTGTGGTGATGGGCTTCTTATACCAGGGCACAGACTTCTCTTGCTCAAACATAAAAGACAAGCTCCCTTTCAATCGTTCCTGATTATTGGACGTTCGACCTAACGAATTATTAACGCCATAGGATTATTATCGTTAGACGCCGACCTGACAAGATTGTTTCCGCTGTTTATTGGCTGATGCAATACAGATTGCGCTCGCCGCGGATGAAGATTTTGCCGCCCGAGATGGCGGGTGAGGCAAAGACGGGCTCGCCGACTGAATTAGTGGCGACTAGTTCGTGTTTCGGGCCCGCTGTGATTAGAAAGCTGTCGCCGTCCTGGCTGGTTATCAGGATTTTCCCGTCAAATGCCACCGGAGACGCGAAGAAGATCGAAGGCGCGGGCAAGCGGCCGCCTTCGTATTTCAACTGGCCGGTCTTCGCATCGAGTGCGGTCATGGTTCCGCTGTCAGTAATCAGGTAAATGCTTCCGTCATACGAAACTCCGGACGCAACGTACGCGGTGCCTTTGTCGTGGCGCCAAAGAATCCGACCGGCGCCTTCCCCAAGCCGGACGGCATAGCCTCGCTTGTCGTGACTTCCGGCATAGAGAAAAACCAGGTCGTCGGCGACGAGCGGCGTTGGAATCGCGTGGCTCGTTAATCCTTCGGTCTGCCAAAGCTCCTTGCCGGTTGCGGGATCGTAAGACGTTACATTCTCTGCACCGCTCGCGATCAACTCGACCCGCTTCGATCCACGAACCAGCACGGGTGTGGACCACGACGAGCGGTTCTTTCGCCCAGTCTTCCAGGCTTGCTTGCCGGTCATTCGATCAAACGCGACGATGTACGAGCCGTCACCCATCTCGGTGTCGACCTGAAGTATCACGAAGTTTTCAAAGATGATCGGCGACGTACCTTCGCCATAGCCCATCTTGGCAACGCCACCCAACGTCGCTTTCCAAACCTGGTTCCCTTCGAAGTCGTAACAGTAAAGCCCTTCCGATCCGAAGTACGCATAAACGTAGCGACCATCAGTCGTGGGAGTCGACGACGCATAGGAATTGGTTTTCTGTCGATCGTCGTGAACGCGCCCTTCGTAAACCGTCCGCTCCCAGACGATCTTTCCGGATTCGACATCAATCGAGATCAACTTCAACGCGTGACTGCGTTCCGCACCGACCGTGTCAGGAAACTTAACGACTTGATTATTGATGACGTGCCTGACGGCGGCAGCGCCCGGGATAACGGCGCCTTCGATCGCGGTCGTGAGGAAAACTCTGTTACCCCAAACAATCGGCGACGAATGCCCGCGTCCGGGAATCGCCACCTTCCATTTGATGTTTTTTGTAGGACTCCACTCGCGCGGAAGGTTTTTCTCGTCAGAGACACCCTGGCCGCGTGGTCCACGCCACTGCGGCCAGTTGTCTACAAGAGTTAAAGCACAAACGATGAGGACTAGAGCAACCACAGACCCACCGATTAGTACCGCCAAACCGCTATTGCGGCTTAACCGCTATTGCGGCTTAACCGCCGATTGCGTAAAGGTTCTTTTCTCCCCGAATGTAGATCCGTCCATCAGCCATCGCCGGCGATGCATATACCGGCTCGCCAACTGAGTTGGTGCCGATGATCTCATGCTTTGGACCAGCTTTCACGATGAACGTATCGCCATCCTCGCTCGTCATCAGGATCTTGCCATCAAACGCAACCGGCGACGCAGTAAATGTCGCCGGAATTGGAATGCGGCCACCTTCATACTTGACCTCGCCGGTCTTCGCATCGATGCACGTGAGAATCCCGCGGTCGGTCGTCAGATAAAGATAGTCGCCATACAGAATGGGCGACGGCACATAGGCGGTGCCTTTCGCGTATTTCCACGGCACGTTCGGAGTGCCAGTCAAATCGCCGCTGCCGCCGAGACGAATGGCCATCGCGATCTTCGCCGGATAACCAGCCACGAGGTACACAAACTCGCTGTTCGCCACCGGCGACGGAATCGCATTGCTCTCCACGCCTTTGTGCGTCCACAGTTCTTTACCCGTCGCGGGATCGTACGAGACGATCGACTCGGTACCACTGGTGATCAGTTCCGCACGCTTCGCCGTTTTAACCAGCAACGGTGTAGACCAGCTCACCTGGATCTTTCGCGGCGTTCTCCAAACTTCCTTACCGGTCTTCTTATCAAGCCCCACGATGAACGACGCCGTGCCATTCTCTTCGTCGCACTGCACGATCACGAGGTTCTCAAAAACAATCGGCGACGTACCGGTGCCCATGCCGACCGTACCCATTTTTCCAAGGTCAGCTTTCCACGCGAGCTTGCCGTTAAAGTCGTAAGCGTAGAGTCCTTCACTGCCAAAGAACGCAAATACGAGTTTGCCGTCCGTCGCGGGTGTCGAAGCGGCGTACGAACTCTTGCGATGACGATCGTCGTACGGGGTTCCTTCGAACGCCACTGCTTGCCAGAGGATCTTGCCGGTGTCGCGGTTGACTGCGATCACTTTGAACGTATGTTTCTTATTGGCGCCGATACTGTCAGGATGGACAAATTCCTTATCGCCCATCATGTGCTTCGGAGCTTTCGCGCCCGGCACGAGGTCGCCTTCGATGGCGGTCGTCACAAAGATCTTGTTGTCCCAAACGATTGGCGACGAATGACCGCGGCCGTCAATTGGAGTTTTCCACTTGATGTTCTTGGTAGTGCTCCACTCTGCGGGCAAGTTTTTCTCCGTGGAGATCCCTGATCCATCCGGACCGCGCCATTGCGGCCAGTTACCGGCGGCTGACGACGCAGTCGTCGCGATTCCCAACGCGACTGCCAATAAGAGGGCAGCGATAAGAGCAAGACTGATTCGACGTGTTGATTTCACAGCGTTTTTCCTTTGTAGTTATTGTTTCTTCGAAACGGGCGCATCGCCAAAAGCAAACAGATGAGAGACGGTGCGAACGATCACGAGTCCATCCGAGATCGCTGGCGTCGCCATCATCGTCTCACCGACCGGATTCTTCGCCAGCAATTCGTACTTTGGACCGGCCTTCACGACGAAAACGTCTCCGTCTTCGCTCGACAGATAAATCTTTCCGTCGGACGCGACAGGAGAAGCAGTAAATGCGCCGCCAGTGCCGCCGAGTCGCTCCTGGTAAACCCGCTCACCGGTCTTCGCGTTGTAAGCAGTGAATACGCCCTGGTTCGAACAGGTATAAAGCAGATCGCCATAGACGATTGGCGTCGGCATGTACGGACCGCCTCGCTCCTTGGTCCACGCAATGAACTGGCTCGAGGTTTGTTTCTCCTTCAGAGTCAAATCACCGCTGGCTCCGGGTTTTATGGCATAAATCGGCTGTATCGGCCGGTAACCGCTGGTAACAAAGATCAGATCGTGCGCCGCAAACGGCGTCGGAGTTGCGATCTCAGACATCGGCCCGAGTGTCCACAGCTCTTTGCCAGTCATAGGATCGTAGCCGCGGATTGCTTTTGCTCCGGCAGTGACGAGTTCCGCGCGCGTCGTGCCTTCGTAAACGGTCGGCGAGCTCCAGCCAGGAAGCTCTCCCTGTCGGGGCGTCTTCCACACGAGTTTGCCGTTCTTGATGTCGTAAGCGGCAACGAACGAATCCTTCTGGATGTCGGCCTGAATAATCACCAGGTTCTTGTAAATGATCGGCGAGCTGCCGTATTCCCACTGGTAATCGACGTCGTAGAACCAACCGGCGTCAAGCACACCGACATCCTGCTTCCATAACAGCTTGCCGTTCAGGTCATACGCATAAAGACCTTCGGACCCGAACAGCGCGATCAAATACTTGCCGTCAGTAACCGGTGTCGCAGCGGCGTGTGACGACTTGGGATGGCGCTTGACCTTCGGAATTCCTTCCCAAGCAACTTTCTCCCAAACGATCGTGCCCTTCTGTTTGTCGAGCGCGTAAACCTTGTACGTGTGTTTGGGATCGTCTTTTACCGGAGCGACGTCGCCGTAGAGCCCGAATCTCGTTTCGTCCCTACCGGTACTGACTGCGGTGGTGACGAATACCTTGTTGCCCCAAACGACTGGACTCGAATGGGCCAAGCCGGGGATCGCGGTTTTCCAACGTACGTTTGTTTGTGACGACGCGTCCCACTTCACGGGCTGCGGCGAACCTTCGGAGACTCCGGTCGCACCTTGACCACGAAATTGCGGCCAATTCTGCTCCGACTTCTGTGCCGGGACAGTGCTGAACATGAAAGCTAAAAGAATGATGGATACGGTTAGTCGTTTCATTAGTTTTAGAACCTCGTGACTATCGGAAGAGTACGGCCGTGGTTACGGCTACGTGCCGTGGTTACGGCTTGGCTTCGACGACGCGTTTCATTTGCGTCGTGTTAGCTCCCTGTTTGAAAGCGATACTTGTGACGTTTTCGCCCTCGACGTTGAATGTGATTGTGATCCCTTCAAATTCAACCGGCCGGAAGTTGGTCTTATCTATCGCCATCATCGGGATTGTTTGGCCTGGCGTGATGACGAACAACTTACCCTCCTTGACGGTTACAGAGAATTCAAGACCGAGATCTGCCCTGTACTTGCCGACGTAAGACTGCAACGTGGCGGCGTCGATCTCAAGCGGCGGCATCGCTCCAGCTTTTTTCAACATCTCCACGATGGCGGCCTTCTTCGCATCGCCGGAGGCGGCCACGAGTGCTGCTGTTAGTGACTGTGGTTTGGCGCCACCTTTGTCGAGCGCAACTTTCACGAGGGCTTCGTTACCTGACCGCACGCCGGCCGCGAGCACTTCGTCCACGCTGCCGGCATTCTTTTCAAACAGAAGACGCACGACCTCGGCGTGGCCGCCATCGATCGCCCAGGTCATTGCCGTCGCCTTGTAGAACGTATCCTGGACCGTCACGTCGACACCGCGATCGAGCAGCACTTTCACCACAGCCACATGCCCTCGCTCCGCGGCTTTGAACAAAGCGGTCTGGCCGTAACGAAACTTCGCGTTAACGTCAGCGCCCTTGTCCAGCAATGCCGTGACAGCAGCAGCGTCGCCCTTGCGCACTGCTTCGAACATTTGATCGTTTAGTGCCTGCTTCGTATCTTGTGTGAACAGCAGCGCGAGCAGCGACAAGAGGAAGAACTTGTGGGCTAACATCGTCATATTCCTCGAACTTGTTGGAGTGCTAATAATCCATGAGCGGTATCACGGATTAACGGATCAGTCGGAACCTGTTAGAATTCACAGAAAAATTGTAACGCAGCAACGTGAGCTTACGTATTCTACATCTTCAAGGTTGCAAAGCGGAACATCGTTATTTAAATCGGACGAGCCTCCAAAATGACTAAGCTAATCTTCATTATTTTGAACATTTGTCTCGCTTTCACGCTCGCCGCGGCCGGCGATTGGGCTGAATGGCGAGGCCCGGCACGCGACGGCATCTCGAACGAAAAGAACCTTCCGGTGAAGTGGTCGCCAACCGGCGACAATCTCGCTTGGAAAGCTCCCTACGGCGGACGTTCGGCGCCGATCGTTCTGGGCGATCGGATCTACATACAAAACGCCGTCGGGACGGGCGAGACATTGCAGGAACGCGTGGTGTGCCTCAACGCCGATACCGGCAAACTCCTTTGGGAACATCGCTTCAATATCTACCTCAGCGACGTTCCACCGCATCGAGTCGGCTGGGCATCACCGGTGGGCGACCCGGCGACGGGAAACATTTACGTGTTTGGCGTCGGCGGCAACCTGATTTCGCTCAATCGCGAAGGCAAGGTTCTTTGGGAAAGATCGCTTGGCGAAGATTTTGGCTTACTGACGACGCACGGCGGTCGAACCGTGTCGCCGATCGTCGATGGCGACCTCGTGATCGTCAGCGGCGTGGTGTTCATGTGGGGAACACATGGACGCGGCGGTCATCGTTTCATGGCCTTCGACAAGAAAACAGGGCAAACGACTTGGGTAAGCTCACCGGGCATGCGGCCCTATGACACAACGTACGCGCCTCCAATCATCGTAAATGTTAACGGAACGCGCCTGCTTATCCAGGGCGCAAGCGACGGGCTAATCCATGCGATCAAACCGCAGACCGGCGAACCGGTCTGGAGATACGAGATCAGCAAACGCGGACTCAACACCGGAGTCGTCGTGCACGGCACGACCGCGATTCTGACGCACAGCGAAGAGAACCTCGATTCCAGCGAGATGGGCCGGATGGTCGCCGTCGATGCAACCGCGAAAGGCGACATCAAACCGGAACACGTCAAGTGGACCAACAAAGGTTGGCAGGGCGGCTTCTCGTCACCCGTCATCGACGGCGACAGACTCTATCAGATCGACAACGGAGCCAACCTCGCAGCGTTCGACGTGAATACCGGGAAGCAACTCTGGTTACAAAACCTGGGAACGATTCAGAGGGCATCACCGGTTTTGGCTGATGGGAAGTTGTATGTCGGTACTGAGAACGGAAAGTTTTTCATCCTGAAACCTTCGGCGACTGGATGCGAGATACTTGACGAGGACCAGCTCGGCACTGTCGCTCAGCCCGAAAAGATCATTGGTTCCGTTGCCATCTCGAATGGACGCATATTCGTGGTCAGTGAAGAAGGAACCTACGCCATCGGTAAAAAGTCGACGAGCAGCAACTCCGCGCCGAGTGCGTCGGTTGCAGTTGGTTCCAGCGTGAGTTCGAATCCCGTCACTCACGTGCAGGTTGTGCCGACGGAGTTGATCCTGAAACCGGGCGACAAGGTGAATTTCCGCGCTCGGCTGTTCGACGCTCAGGGTAACTTCATTCGCGAAGAAGCAGCGGCAACGTGGTCATTGGACCAACTAAAAGGTACGGTGACAAACGGCCAACTCACGGTTGCGGGTGATGCAGTTAACCAGGCGGGTTGGGTTAAAGCCACGGTTGACGGAGTTACAGGCACAGCAAATGTTCGCGTGTTTCCGCCGTTCCCGTGGAGTGAAACGTTCGACTCAATCGCCGTTGACGCCGCGCCTGCCTCGTGGGTCAGCATGACCATGAAATTCGGCGTGAAAGATCAGAACGGCAACAAGGTCCTTGCGAAGTTGACGACAGGCTCGTCGTTGCTCACGCGCTCGCGCGCTTACATTGGACCTTCAGACTTGTCGAACTACACAGTCGAAGCCGACGTGATGGCGACGACGAGGCGACGACAAACCGGTGACGCCGGTATCATTGCCCAGCGTTACGTGTTAACTCTGTACGGCAACATTCAAACGTTGCAGCTCGAGCCGTGGCAACCGGAAACAGCGCGCAGTAAGACGATACCGTACGCATGGAAACCCGATGCCTGGTACCGGTTGAAACTACAGGTGGAAAACTTGCCCGACGGCAAAACGCGCGCGCGTGGCAAGGCGTGGCCGGTTGGTGAAACCGAACCGGCTGCATGGATGATTGAACGTATTGACCCGATCCCAAACCGCCAGGGTGCTCCCGGAATCTTCGGAAACGGTCTGGCTGAACTTTATTTCGACAACGTAAAGGTGTACGCGAACAAATGAGAGTTAAAAATCTGTTCTTGCTGATCGTTCCGGTTCTCTTAGCCGGCATTTATCTTCTGGCGCCCACAACTTCTGCTTCGGATCCGGGATCGGGCGATTGGCCCATGTGGGGCGGCACTCCCGATCGCAACATGGTCTCGAGCATGAAAGGACTGCCCACAAGTTGGGACGTCAAAGCGAAGAAGAACGTCAAGTGGGTGGCTACACTCGGCTCGCAAACTTACGGCAACGTCGTGGTCGCGGGCGGCATGGTCTTTGTCGGCACGAATAACGAAGGACTGCGCGACGCAAAGATCACCGGTGACAAGGGCGTCCTGATGGCGTTTCGCGAATCTGACGGAGCCTTCATGTGGCAGATGGTCCATGACAAACTGGCCGCGGGACGCGTCAACGACTGGCCGTATCAGGGCGTTGCTTCTTCGCCGTACGTTGAAGGAGATCGCGTCTATTACGTGTCGAATCGAGCCGAGCTGGTGTGCCTCGACACACAGGGTTTTCGCGACAAAGAGAACGATGGACCAGTCACCGATGAAACGCTCAAGGGCGAGTTCAACGGTGACGTCGTTTGGAAGTACGACATGATCGAGGAAGTCGGAGCGTTGCCGCACAACCTCGCCAATTCGTCGCCGGTGTCGCATGGCGATCTGATCTTCGTCAGCACGTCAAACGGTCAGGACGAGAGTCACGTGAACGTTCCGTCGCCGAAATCGCCTGCAATCATCGCCGTCAGCAAGAAAACGGGCAAACTCGTTTGGGAAGACAACTCGGTCAACGAGCGCATCCTGCACGGACAGTGGGCGTCGCCAACCGTGGGAACGATCGGTGGCGTGGTCCAGGTTGTTCACGGCCAGGGCGATGGTTGGATCCGCGGCTACGAAGCTGCGACCGGCAAGAAGCTCTGGGAATTTGACACCAATCCGAAGGACTCCGTTTGGCCCAAGACGCGCAACGAAGTGATCAGCACCGCCGTGATCTACCAGGATAAGGTTTACATCTCCAACGGACAGGATCCGGAGCACGGCGAGGGTGTCGGTCATATGTACTGCATCGACGGGACCAAACGCGGCGATATCACAAAGACGGGCATGGTCTGGCACTACGACAAGATTCGCCGCTCGATCTCGACGCCTGCGATCAAAGACGGAATCGTTTATCAAGCGGATTTCAGCGGCTTCCTGCACGCAATCGACGCGAAGACCGGCGCTCCTTATTGGAAGCACGATCTTTTTGCCGCAGTTTGGGGATCGCCGATGCTGATCGACGGCAAGATCTATCTTGGCGACGAGGACGGCGACGTGGTGATCATGCAGGAAGGAAAGATCTTGAAAGTCCTGGGCGAGATCAACATGGGCAGCTCGGTCTATTCGACGCCTGTACCGGCGAACGGAGCGCTGTACATCTCCAACCGCAATGAGCTTTACGCGTTGGCGGAAGGTGCAGGGGCAGCGAAGCCGGCAACCACGTCACGCACGAATCAATAGAATCCGTGTTAGATCTAAAGCCGTTCGACTTTCAACCTCGGACTCGGATGATTTTCGGCGCCGGAACCATCGGTCGCCTGGGCGACGTAGCCCGGGAGCTGGGGTTTCGGCGCGTTTTGCTTGTCGCTGACCACGGGATGGTCGCGTCAGGGCATGTGGATGAAGCCGTCGAGCCACTTCGCGGGGCAGGAATTGAAGTCGTCCGCTTTCACGACTTCGAAGTAAACCCTGACACGAGCATGGTCGATGCGGGCACCGAGTTTGCCGCGCACGAGAAGATCGATTCGATAATCGGGCTCGGCGGCGGTAGTTCGATGGATTGCGCCAAGGGCATCAATTTTATTCTCACCAACGGCGGCCGCATGGAGGACTATCGCGGTTACGGCAAAGCATCAAAACCGATGCTGCCGATGATCGCGATCCCGACGACGGCCGGCACCGGAAGCGAGGCGCAAAGTTACTCGCTGATCTCCACAACGGACAGTCACATCAAAATGGCCTGCGGCGATCCGAAGGCTGCGTTTCGTGTGGCGATACTCGATCCGGCGCTAACGGTTTCGCAGCCACGCAGCATCACTGCAACCTCGGGCTTCGACGCGATCGCGCATGCGGTTGAGACGTACGTAACCACGAAACGCAACCCCGTATCGGAGATCTTCTCGCGCGAAGCGTGGCGGCTGCTCGAGCCAAACTACGAACGTGTCCTGGGTCAGCCGAATGATCTCGAAGCGCGCGGCGCGATGCAGCTGGGAGCGTTCTACGCAGGCGTCGCGATCGAGAACTCGATGCTTGGCGCAACGCACGCTTGCGCGAATCCGTTGACGGCACATTACGGCACCGCGCACGGCGCAGCGATCGCGATGCTGTTGCCGTCGGTGGTGCGTTGGAACGACCGTGCTGCCGGTCAGCGTTATGAATCGTTGTTCAAAGGAACTGAAGCACTCGCACGACGACTCGAACAGCTTGCAGAAGCCGGTGGATTGCGAGCTAGTTTGGGCGCGTCAGGTGTTTCAAAGAATGACTTGCCGGCGCTGGCAGAAGAAGCCGCCGAACAATGGACCGGAACGTTTAATCCGCGACCGTTCGATCGGCAAGGGGCGATGGAGGTTTACGAGTGGGCTTACTGAAACAGGGATTATTAACACTAGCGATATTGATATTTGTTTCTTCCGTTGTGTGCGCGCAGGATGCTCCTGGTGATAACTGGTCGCAGTTTCGCGGTAATCACCAGTTGACCGGTGTCTCGCAATCAAATGTTCCAGCGACGTTGAAACAACTCTGGACGTACGAAGCCGGGCAATCGATCGAATCTTCCGCAGCGATCGTCGGCAATACAGTCTTCGTGGGTTCACAAAAAGGCGAACTCACCGCGCTCAATCTCGATAACGGTTCAGTCCACTGGAAGTATTCGACGGGAAACCCGATCGGCGAATCGTCACCTGCTTACAGCGATGGCGCAGTGTTCATCGGCGACCTCGGCGGGATGCTGCACGCGGTGAACGCGCGCGACGGCAAACGATTCTGGGCCGTCAAGCTGGGCAGCGAGATCAAATCGTCGCCCGTCGTTTACGGTGATCGAATTTTGATCGGCTCGTACGACGAGCATCTTTATTGCGTCTCGAACCGTGACGGTTCGGTGATCTGGAAGTTCAAAACCAACGGCCCGGTCCATTCAACACCCGGAGTCGCGAGCGGCATGGCGTTCATCGCAGGTTGCGATGAAATGTTTCGCGCGATTCGCATTTCGGACGGCAAGGAAGTATTTAGCGTGTCGTCGGGCGCGTACACCGGTGCGTCGCCGGCGCTTCGTTCAGGCATGGCTTACTACGGGACGTTTGATAACGAAGTACTAAGCGTCAGTCTCGGACAAAAACAGGTCGCCTGGCGCTACGAACATCCGCAACGGAAGTTTCCTTTCTACTCTTCGGCAGCAGTTACAGCTTCACGTGTCGTACTGGGCGGCCGCGACAAGCTGGTCCATGGTCTAACCCTGAATGGTAAACCGGCGTGGACGTTTACGACTCGTGCGCGCGTTGAGTCATCCCCGGCGATCGCCGGTGGACGCGTTTACATCGGCTCGAATGATGGTCGTTTTTACGTTCTGGCGCTGACGACTGGCGCCAAGCTGTGGGAATTCAATGCGGGCGCGCCGCTCTCGGCTTCACCGGCAATTGCGAACGGAAAGATCGTGATTGGATCCCAGGACGGACGGTTGTACTGCTTCGGGTAAGACCGATTTACTTCACAACTGCAACTGCTTCGATCTCAATCTTCGCTGCACGCGGCAAGCCTGCGACCTGCACGGTTGTTCGCGCGGGCGGATCGCCTTTGAACTTCGCGCGATAGAGCTCGTTCATCTTAGCGTAATCGTTCATGTCGGCGAGGAACACTGTCGCTTTCACCATGTGCTCCGTGCTGCTTCCGGCAGCTTCAAGCACGGCGGCGAGGTTGCGAAACACCTGCTCAAATTGAGCCTCGAATCCTTCGGGCAATTGTCCTGTTTTCGAATCGATTCCGATCTGACCTGAAGTGAAAACGAGATCACCAACGATTATCGCCGGAGTGTAAATGCCGTTTGGCGGTCCAGTTTTAACCGGGCGACGTTTCGACGTTTGCGCATCGACGACCGCGCACATGCACGCAACCGCAACTACAATGAGCATCAATTTCTTGATCATTTGTGACCTCCAAAGTATTTCGCAATTGTGCTCTGCGCCGGCTTCTTCGTAGCCAGCGAAACGAAGATCATCAACAACGCCGAGACCAGTACCATCGGCACCACCGGCATGAACTTGAAGATGCTCGTTCCGCCCGGCGTTCGTGCCAGCACTTCAGTTCCACTCAGCGACCAGAAGATTGTCGGTGGCCCAGGCGCGGGCGCCGGTACAATCGCTTGAAATGCGGCAACTGCAACCACTGCCGCCGCGGTCCAAACAGTTACCGCCAACGCACCCCACTTCGTACTGCCTCTCCAGAACAACGCGCCGATCAAAAGCGGCGACAACGAAGCAAAACCTGAAAACGCATACTGAATCGCCAGCTCGAAGATCGTCTCCGGCGCCTGCAAGGCGACAATATAGGCGAATAGTGTGATCAGGATTATGAAAATGCGGCCGGTCTGCACCTGCACGGATTCCCCGAAACGCGACTTGCCCCCGTAAAAGGCGAAGACGTCCTCCGTGAACATAGTGGATAGAGCGAGAATTTGTGAGTCGCTGGCCATCACTGCTGCCATGATTCCGGCGCCGAGCAAACCTGCGAGCCAGAGTGGCGCATACCGATGCAGCAGCAACATGATCACGTCGTCGCCTGCTGACTTCTCGCGCAACTCATCTCGCTGTTCGGGCTCCATCGTGCGTCCCTGCGTCGCGAGCACTCGTCGCGCTTCCTGTCGCTCGCGAATCTGAGGAATGTCGGTCACGCGATTCGCCATCACGCCGAGAAACACGCACGGCAACCAGATCGCCATGATGCAGATCGGATAAAAGATCACTGTTTTCCGGAACTGCGAGATCTTTCGCGCAGTGAGGCAGAAGATCAGGATGTGTGGAAACGCGATCGCCGACAGCGGAATGAACGTATAACTGAAAAAGTAGTACGGCGAGATCCGTTCGCGCGTAAGCAACGATGCCAGAGGTGACGCCTGCATCGCCTGCGCGGCGCTACGGAAACCTCCCATGCCGACGCCGATCACGATCAACGCGATCGCGCCGAAGCACAAGAACAGTATTGTTTGAAACGTGTTCACCCATGCCGTGCCACGCATCCCGCCAAAGAACACGTAACTCATCACGACCATCGCGACGATCGCCCCGCCAAACCAGAACGGCACGAGTCCGCCGCTGATCGTGTAAAGCGTTGTGCCGCCGCCCATGATGCCGATGATGATGTACGGCACGAGCATCGCCGCTTGAACAGCGAAGATTACGGTGCCGATGTGCGTACACTCCCAACGGTCGCGAAACATCTGCACCGGCGTCATGAAGCCGTACTTCTTTCCGAGCGCCCAAACACGCGTGCCGATCAAAAAGATCGTTAGCGGGATCACGAGACCTGACGACGACGCCATCAAGCCAAACGTCACGATGCCGTTGCTGAAAGCGTGGCCCGACGATCCAAGGATCGCGAACGCCGTCATGTTTGTGCCGAAAAGTGAAAACAGAAATACGAATGGACCAAGAGAACGGCTGGCAAGAAAGTAGTCTTCAGCTTCCTCTTTACCTCTCGCACGACGAAAGGCAAAGATGCCGATATAAAGAACAGCAGCGAGATAAAGAAAAACGACGATCGCGGGAATCAAGAGGTTCGGCCCTCCTCGCGCTCTGCTTGTTCGACCTCACGTTCAAGGTGCGACGGCCAGGCAAAAGTCACGAGCAGCCACATCAGCAAGGCTGCGGCCACGGCAAAGCATGCGTGATAAAAAAGACCGATGGGGATGAAACCAAAAACGAGATATGAAGAGCGCCAGAACCAAATGTCCTGGTGCAAGATGTAGAGTGCAGCGACAGCAACTACGAGCAGGATTCGTTTCATTCTGCGGTGGTCGCTGACCCTAACACAGACTACACGGATCAATCAAGATCCGTGTAGTCCGTAGTTCGAGTTTGTATTGGCTAGTTTGCGGCCACCGCTTCGATAACGCTGTAGGCTGACCTGGTCGGAACTATGCGCGTCATACGAAATCCGGCGCGCTCAAACAATTCTTCGTACTCGGCGGCAGTGCGTTCTTTTCCGCCGGGTGAAACGAGCATCTCGATATCCATGAGCTTGCCGAAGTCCTGTGCGTTGCCCTCGGCAATCACCGACTCGACGAGCAGCACGCGTCCGCCTGGATTCATCGCCTGCTTGATGTTTCGCAGGATCGTCAGCGCCCGTTCGTCGTCCCAGTCGTGAATGATGTGCTTCATGATGTAGGCGTCGCCCCCCGCAGGGACGCTCACAAAGAAGTCGCCTGAAACAAGTTCAACTCGGTCGGACGCGTTGGTCTTTGCGACGTTCTCACGCGCGCCGTCAATCACTTGCGGCATGTCAAACAAAACACCGCGAAGTGAAGGATTAGCATCCAGGATTTCGGTCAACAAACGTCCATGTCCGCCGGCGATATCGATCAACTTGTTGATGCCGCTGAAATCGTACGCTTCGATCACAGCCCTGGTCGCCAGCGCCGACAAGCTGGTCATCGCGCGATTAAAGATCGCAAGCTCTTCCGGTTTGTTCTTGAAGTAATCAAACACGTCGTCGCCGTGCATCTCCGCCCATGCGGCCTTGCCGGTGCGAACGCTGTACAAGGTCTTGCCCCACACCTGCCAGTGCCAATCTTCACCCATGAAGATCATGATGTCGCGTAGTGAGTTGGGCACGTTTGAGCGCAACGTTTGCGCGTTTGCATTCAATGCAAAGACTCGGTTTTCCTGTTCAATAAAAACACCTAATGACGCCGCCGCGCGCAGCACGCGATAAAGCGATGGCGCATGTGTATCGGTCGCTGTTGCCAGTTCTTCGACTGATTTAGGGCCGTCGGCGAGCAGGTCGGCAATGCCGAGCTTCGCCGGTACGTACAAGACTTGCGATCCCAAACAGCCAAGCATGATTTGGGTTACAACTGCTTCGGGAGGGGCGCTCGCTGGACTCTGCGAAGACTGTTGCGCCTTGCCAGTCTCCGCGTTCTGGTCTTCTAATTCTGAAACCGCTGTCGACATTTTTTCCCCTTATGATGAATGTGTAGTGCTTCCCATTCATTAACGCGTAACCCGACCCGAAAAGAGGTCAATTAATTGTTCGACGTAGAATTAGCGGCAGCAGTCGAAGTTTTTGTGCGAAATGAGCGCGATTCGATGTGATGTCGCTTGATCATGCGATCGAGTGTCTTTCGATCGACTTCGAGGACGCGCGCAGCAGCTTGCTTGTTGCCACGCGTGTGCTCCAACACCCTGGCAACGTATCGCCCCTCGATCTCCGACAACGGTACCCAATCTTCAACCTCTGGTTGATCGGTAACGCCGTTCGCCCCGACCTCGGATGACCTCCCCAAATGTTGACGCACGCGTGGCGGCAGGTCTTTTACGCGAACCGTACCGTCGCTTAGTCCCACTGCTCGCACCACGGCGTTTTCCAGTTCACGAATGTTGCCGGGCCAGTTGTAACGAACCATCAGTTCCAACGCTTCAGGACTGAACTTCACCGTCGGATTCAGAGAATAAATCCGATCGGCAAAACTTTGCGACAACGGGGGAATGTCCTCGCGTCTCTCGCGCAACGGCGGCAACGTGATCGATACAGGATTCAAGCGATAGAACAGATCCGTGCGGAATCTTCCTGCTGCAACTTCTCGTTCAAGATCACGATTGGTCGCGGCGATCACACGCATCTCAACGTTTTGCAACTCTCCCACGAGCTTCGCGTGGAATGACGAACTCATTTCCGTTATCTCGTCGAAAAAAACTGTGCCGCCGTCGGCTCGTTCCCATGGATTCACATCCATCGACTCGAGAATCGTCGCGCACTTGACGACGATAAACGGACGTTCGGCACGTGAGCTTTGCAGATGAATCGCGGCGGCAACCAATTCTTTTCCAGTTCCGTATTCGCCCGTAAGAAGCACCGGCAGATTTGTGTCCGATACGCGCGTCACGTGCTTCATTACTTCGAGAAACGCGTGACTGCGTCCTGCCAGCTCGATATCTGAATAGTAAGCAGGTGTGCGCCGCGCAGATGAAATTTTCCGTGCACGTTCCAGCTGCTCGCGCAACATCTGAGAAAGCAATTGCAACTCAGTGCGAAAAGGCTTCACCAGATAGTCGTATGCACCAAACGCCCTCGCATCGAGTACACCGCCCACATGATTGCTTACTAACACCACTTTCGTGTCTGGTAAGTTTTCTTTGAAGGTGCGAAGGACGCTGTAAGCGTTTGCACCTGCCAACTTGACATCACAAAAGACCACAGACGGCGCTTCGTGGATCTGTTCCAACGCATCTTCTATCGACGGCGACTGCAACACGTTCCAACCGTCAGAGCGCAGGACTTCAGCTACAAAAGCGCGTACGGATTGTTCATCGTCAATTACGAGAGCGCGTAAGGATCTCTCTGTTGGTGAGTTGGTCATTCGTTTGAACTCCTCCCACTGAATTCGTTACGAGGCTTCTCCCGGCTTGAGGTTCGGGGATGGGGCGAAATGTCGAGGCTGTAAGGACCACATTTGCAGATAAGGGGACGACGACCTCGCCCTGGCCGGCGTCCCCTATCCACGCGCGAGGACTCTTCCTGCTTAGACCATTGCGCGCGTCTCTTAGAAGTTAATAAACTAACACGTCGGATCAGTGTTTAAGCGCTCTGTTGAGTGTGCGCAATGAGGAGATTCCTGAAGTCAACTCAGATAATTCCTGAGTGGGTTGTAATGCGGAAAAAATTTAACTACTTCGCACTCAAAAACAGTAGCGAATACGACAGATAAGACTTATTCTCCACGCCTGTTTATTCGTCCTCGTAGGCTCCGAGATGACCGTATTGGCGAATTGGTCAGACTCAGGTAATTCCTGATTGTTGGATCAGGAGCTTCCTGCAATTATGCCTCTGCTAGCGAGCGCAATTTTTTCTACTCTTGCTCTTTAACTCAAAGCTGCAAGCGCTCGGCTTTTACCCCGATTAGTTGTGAGTGATTGGCCAATACTGAGCGAGACACAGCTACGAGATGAAGTCGATACGTGTGCTAATCGCTGACGACCACGCGCTGGTGCGAGCAGGAATCAGGGCGCTGGTAGAAAGAATCCAGGGCGTGGTGGTGGTTGGCGAGGCAGGTACAGGAAGCGAAGCGCTCAAACTGATCGATGAGCTTCAGCCGAACCTGATCCTGCTTGACATCACGATGCCGGACGGGAGTGGGTTTGACGTGCTCGAGCACGTTGCGAAGAAGTTACCTAACATTCGCGTCATCGTTTTGACAGTTCACGAGGCAGGCGAATACGCGATCCGCGCGTTGCGCGAGGGAGCTGCAGGATTTCTTCCGAAGAGTGCAGCCAGTACGGAGCTGGAACAGGCAATTCAAACCGTGATGAAGGGCGATGTTTACATCTCGCCCGAGACTTCACGCAAGACGCTGATCGATTATGGCAAGAAAGTTTCGAAAAGAGATCAGTTGGAGACGTTGAGCCCGCGACAACGCGAGGTGCTGCAACTCATCGCGGAAGGACGGACGACGAAACAGATCGCGCAACTCCTCGAGATCAGTGTCAAGACAGTTGAAACGCATCGCGCGCAATTAATGGAGAGGTTGAATATTCACGACGTCGCGGGTTTGGTTCGTTACGCAATCATCGTCGGACTCATTGAAGTGGAGTGAAGAGGAGAATTGATGCGGGAATTGGTGGATGGGTTCATGTCCGGTCTAACAGAGAGACCACCCCACGCGCTCTAGCGCGATCGCCAGCGGCTGGCGATCGTTATCAAGTCCCCAGGACTTGTCGCAAGAACCGGGCATGAACCGATTCACTAACCCTCGAGCCTCTTGTAGTTAGGCCTTCGCGAGTTCCGCTGATTTCGAAAAGTCCGCATCGCGACCTGTCTCACACATAATCGGAAAACGCACACAAATTTCTGTGCCCAGCGCGGGTGCCGAGTCGATTGTGATCGTACCGCCGACTGCGTGTGCTCTTTCTTCCATTCCCCGCAGTCCTAACGTCGACATCCCGCTGTTCGTGCGAACCAGACGCATATCGAAACCGGCGCCATCGTCGGTAATCAAGAGGACCAGATCGGACAGTACACGCTCCAACCGCACCGAGATCCGTGTCGCACGTGCATGACGAACGATGTTGGTGATTCCCTCCTGCACGATGCGAAAACACGCTGTCTCCAACTCCGACGAAAAACGATCGTCTTCATCCAGTGAGCCGCTGACAAACTTTGCCGGGATACCGAGGTTTCTCGTCTGACGTTCGAGGTACCAGCGCAATGCGACTACCAGACCGAGGTCGTCCAAGAGTAAGGGACGCAGATCGACCGAGAGATCTCTTATCTGATCGACAGCTTCGTCAATCACCTTCAGGTTCTCATTGATCGAAAGGAGTATCTCGGGTTGCGTGCACTTGTGCTGCAACACGTGCAGATTCATTTTTACGGCCGTGAGAATCTGGCCGACCTGATCGTGCAGTTCGCGTGAGATCCGGCGTCGCTCTGCCTCCTGCGCCTCAATCACACGCCGCGAATAGTTGCGCGCGGCTTCCTGCGCTTTCCTGGAATTCTCAAACAACTCGCGGTAGCGCTCTTCGCTTTCTCTCAAGGCCTGTTCAGCGCTCTTACGGGCAGATCTATTTTTAGTGTCCGAACGACCCGGTTTGCACTCGTGTTCGCTGTCTCTCATGCTTGGAACCTCCAGGAGATCTAAGGTGCCGACAAAGAGAAGGTCATGGCCGCGACGACACACCAAGTCAACTGGGTTCGCTTGGAACGACGTCGTGACGTATTCAAAAGCCTGTTAAGACGAGTAAGAACGGCGGGCATAGCGTGGCAAAGGCGCACGGGGCGATCGTGGGAACCTAGCCGGTCGTGGCTACCTCCGTTTGGGCTGGATTCTAGCACACTGTTCTCGCGTCCAGAAGAAACACGAATAATGCCGGTCGTCTCGATAAAATCAAGGAATTTTCCGTCACAAAAACCGCGGTGTGGGTGTTTTCAGATTGAAAGAAGATTAAAGTTCGCTGGGAGGTTGAGCATGTCGAAGATGATTCGCTTTGTTCTAAGTTTCGGGCTGGTCATGGGGATCTTGGGCGCGTTTTGGGTCATCACGCCGAATATGCCGCATGTGCTAGCACAAGGTACGACTACCGGCGAATGGAAGGCTTCGCTCAATAAGGACAATTCCAAGGTCAATCTCAGTCTCGAGCGGCGCAGCGAACGCGGCGGCCGTAATCAGATGGGACAAACGTACGAGTTTACGGATCTTCAGGGTCTGAGCCGTGAAACCGCCCAGAACGGCGGCCCGGTAAAATTCAGTCTCGTCCGCGAAGCAGGTCGAATCGACCTCGAAGGCAGTTTTCAAAACGGCAAAGGTTCCGGCACCTTTAACTTCACCGGCAACCCGACTTTCGTCGCGGCAATGAAAAGCCGTGGCTTTGATTTTGAAAACACCTCAAACAGTCGCCATGACGACGACGACGACCGGCTCTTCGCAGCGACGACACTGAACGTCACCACTGCCCTCGCCGACGATCTGAATTCACTCGGCTTCGGCAAACTCGACGTCCACGATCTCTTCAAAGCCGCGATCTTCAAGATCGATTCCACGTTCGCTCGCGAAATGAAAGCGAGTGGCTTCGAAGACCTCGGCATGGAACAACTCGTCAAAGCGCGTATCTTCAAGATCGACGCCGCTTTTGTCCGTGAAGTGGCGCAGATGGGTTTCGAGAAGGAACCATTCGAGAGTCTCGTCAAGATGCAGATATTCAAAGTGACTCCAGAGTTCATCGCTGAAGTGCGCAACGAAGGTCTGACGAATTTGAAAGTTGAAGACATCGTCAAACTCAGGATTTTCAAGATCGACGCCCAGTACATTCGCGAAGCAAAGGCCGACGGAACGCCGATGGAAGTTGAGCGACTGGTGCACAGAAAAATCGGAGTCGGCGTCCGTGCCGGCAGCCGGCATTAAAATTCCCCCTCCCAAATCAAATCCGTAAAATCCGTGTAACTCAATCACGCGGATTTTACGGATCTCTCCATCCTCACAAGAAGATTGCACAAAAGCTGAAGAAGTGAGACGCTTACGAGCGCAAACCCACCCTCCACGAGGAGACACAATTGATGGCGACAAAGAAGCGCCGTACCTCAACCATAGAACCCATCACCCGAGACGAATTAGAAGAACTGATTTACAAGAAAGATGGGCCGCCGCGCTTTACTCAAGACTCTCCAGTGCTGCCCGACGTCTGGTTCGAGTTCGGAAAGAGGCCGGCTGCCAGGATCGATCTGCTTCTCAACCCACACTACAAAGCCTCACCGGGCAAAGTGGCGCAGGTCATCGAAAAACGATTAAGCGAGGAAAAGAAGTCGGACGCTGCGAAAAAGTTCAAATGTGACGATCAGAGCGGTCCTGACATTGCCTACAACCAATCAACCGTCGTCGTCAGGCTCTGCTTTCATGAACTGATTCGAGTGGTCCTGCCACTCACACCATGGTGGAACAAGTACGTTTGGACCAATGACGGGCGCGAACTAAAACAGTTTCTGTCAGACAAGAACACGAGGCAGGTGTTGGCGCGCGCGATTGACGGCGACCGCGACGAGACGATACTACACATAATCGATCCGCAAGTGATCTGGATGATGCGCGTGATCGGTACCATCGCAGCAACATCCAGGAGCACCGGGCGCAAACGAAAATTAACCTCGCGCGCGATTGTCGATGCGTGCGCCGATCTCGTCCGTAATATTCAAACGGCCGAAGAGGATGACTCAGGAATTGTTTGGTCTGTCACGCGAAACCGCGCCGCCGAAGCCGCTGTTTGGCGTTCCACGATGGCCGTGAAAGCCGACGCAGCCCGCCGTCTCTTCGAGATAAGTTGCAAAGACCTCACGTGGGCCATCATGGACAGCGGTATCGACGCGACCCATCCGGCGTTTCGCCTGCGAACGAGTGAAGATAAACAGGAAGACGACCAGTTCAAAACGCGAATTACAAAAACTTACGATTTCACAGTTATCCGGCAACTCCTGCGATCGGAACAAACCGAAGAACAGGTAACGGCGATGGCCGACCGGCCGGAACTCGCGAAAGCGATCAAGCGACTGCAAAAACATCCCGCAGAGCTGAAACAACTTCGCAGCAGCCTGCAAAACGGTCGCGAAGTCGATTGGGAGATGCTGAAACCCCTGATCGAAATCAAGCACAACGACGAAGATTACGTTGTTCCGCAACATCCTCACGGGACGCATGTCGCGGGAATAGTTGCTGCCGATTGGAGGCCCGACGACACGTCACCCTCCGGAGACTATCTGATCAATGGCGTCTGCCCTGACATGAAGCTTTACGACTTACGGGTCCTCGATCACGAGGGACGTGGTGATGAGTTTTCCGCAATCGCCGCAATGCAGTTTGTGCGCTATCTGAATGCGCACAAGGATCTGATGGTGATTCACGGTGTTAACCTGAGCGTTTCGATCAAACACGACGTTGCTAACTTCGCTTGTGGCAGCACTCCGGTCTGTGAAGAAGCTAATCGTTTGGTTGGCGCGGGGATCGTTGTCGTCGCTGCTGCCGGCAACAATGGATATCTCCAGTTCGTGACCACACGCGGAACACAAGAGGGCTATCACAGCATCAGTATCACTGATCCCGGAAATACTGAAAGCGTGATCACTGTCGGATCGACGCATCGCGACAGTGCACACCTGTATGGCGTGAGCTATTTTTCGAGTCGTGGTCCAACGGGCGATGGCCGACTCAAGCCGGATCTGGTTGCCCCGGGAGAGAAGATCGTCAGTACTATTCCCGCAGGCGAAACGAAACGCATGGACGGGACCAGCATGGCCGCGCCACATGTGAGCGGAGCCGCGGCGTTGTTGCTCGCGCGCTACGGTGAACTGATCGGACGGCCCACGCGCGTCAAAGAAATCCTCTGCAAGACGGCAACCGACCTCGGCCGTGAACGTTACTTCCAGGGCGCGGGCATGGTCGATGCTCTACGCGCGCTTCAGTCTGTTTAACCTCAACACCTCAAGGAGAACCCGATGCTCTTTACTCTCGAAGCCCTTCAGGCCAAACACGGTGATTCCCTGCTGTTGCACTACGGCAAAGCAAACGCTCCGAAACTGATCGTGATCGACGGTGGTCCAGCCGGTGTTTACAAGGCCGGTTTGCGCCCACGTCTGGCTGAGCTTAAGGAGTCGAGGAGCCCCGACGAGCCATTGTCGATCCGGATGTTGATGGTGAGCCATCTTGACGACGATCACATCAACGGAGTGCTCGCGTTTCTCGACGACCTCGTCGAAAAGAAAGACAACAACGAGGAGCTGCCGTACGACATACTCACGCTCTGGCATAACAGTTTTGACGACATTATCGGAAACGAGAGCCAGGAACTGGTCAAAGCTCTTCGCCCGACCTCTTCGGGCAAAGCCGCGTCAACCGAACTACCGCTGAGTCGCGAGGGCGACGCGCTTGCGGCGAGCGTACCGCAGGGACGCGACGTCAGAAATAACGCGAAACTGTTATCGCTTGGGATCAACGATCCCTTCGGCACTCTCGTCGCCGTGCCGGCGAAAGGAAAGAAGACGGTCACGATTGGCGACGGGCTGAAGTTCACCGTGCTTGGACCAGTGAAGGAACGAATCGAGAAACTTCAGGAAGAATGGAATGAGGTATTGATGAAAAAGGGCCTCGCCACAGACGAGAAAGGCCGGTCGCTGGCGGCGGCATTTGTCGACGAATCGGTTTTTAACTTATCGAGTATCGTGGTGCTCGCTGAGGCGGGAAAGAAGAGGATGTTGTTGACCGGCGACGCTCGTGGCGACGACTTGATGAACGCATTAAAGACGTCGGGCTTGCTCAAGTCAGGAAAGATTCACGTGGATCTTTTGAAACTGCCGCATCACGGCAGCGATCGGAATGTGGCCACAGAGTTCTTCCGCGCGGTCACGGCGGACCACTACGTCGTCTCGGCCGACGGCCGGTTCGGAAATCCCGAAATTTCGACGCTGCAAATGATTTCAGAAGCGCGTGGCAAAGATAAATTCACGATTCACCTGACGAACCGTGAGAAACGAATTGAAAAGTTCGTCGCTTCTGAAAAGAAGAAGGGCAAGAAATACAACGTGGTCTACCGCGATGCGAAATCGCTGTCGCTGTGGGTCGATCTCGGTGACGATCCGCTGGAGGACTAAAACGGCCCGCGGGTTTTAGGGCACGATCTGGAAAGATGCTTCCTGTTTGACCAGCTTCTTCGTGACCATGTCCTTCGACTCGATCGTCACGGTGTAACTTCCGGGAGTCATTCCACTCAGACGGATATATTCAGCGAACGTGAGATGCGGGACTGGTTCATTGTCGATCTCGGTCAATACGAAATCAAACGGTTTCGTCGCGGGCTGCCCCTCTTTCATCAGCCGCGCCGTGACACGGACCATCGGCTTACCCGTATCCGGACTGTTCGCAGCATTGTAAACGGACATCAGCATCACGAGGTTATCAGTCGCACGAAACTGCCGCGCCGCTGAAGGCCGGATCGATGTCTTGCGAATGGTGAATACGTCCGGCTCGGTCGCTTGTGGGTTCGCCGCCTCAACATAGCGACTCAACACCAACCCGTTGGTCGCGAATTCCGAACCAAGATCCGGCAACACGAGCTGTTCTCTTCGCGCACTCATCTTGCCAGACTGACGGTCCTTGACGATCAGATCGATAGTGTACTGACCAGGAGTGAGCATCAGATCCTGACGGTAGTAAATGTTATTGCTGACGATGGTTTGGTACTGAGCATCCGTAAGACTCACGTCGAAATTCCCGCCGAGACGGGAGAGCATTGCGTCCGCAGACTTCAAAACGCCAAGCACTTCCAACTGTAACAACCGCTTGTCGCCTTTGCGCTCGGTTTGCACGGCCTCCGGTGGAACCTCGATCGCGAGGGGAATCGTGTAGAGACCATCGCGCGATCTGAATTGACTTACAGAAATCGAAACCTGCATGCCGGGGTTTGATTCGATCGCCGCAAAGTTGTCGAACAGTTTCTTATCGGCGGGCGATAGCAAGACTATCTCTTCGGGTGGTATCGCGTAGTATCCTGAACGCGAAATGATCTGCGCGTCGGGCCGGCGCACTTCAATCTTCACCTTACGAAACGAGCTGTCGAAGTTCTGGTTGGTACTGCGATAGGCGAGCGTGTAACGCGACTGAATCTCCTGGTTGATTCGTTCGAGACCCTGTCCAATGTCGTTGTTACCCTTCAGAAATCGTCCGCCAGTATCGCCTGACATGCGATACAGAATGTCGTACTCGCGGCCCAACCCTTCCTGTCTCGAGTAATCGAAAATGGTTTCACCGCCGACGGCGCGAATGCGTTGCTCCTGATTCGTGGCTGCCGAAATCCCACCGAGAGGAGAAGTACCACCCAACGCTGTTGTGTTTGGCGCGCTCGCTTTCAGTCCAGCCGAGTCGATGATGTAGATCGCGACGTTCGCGCGATTAGCGATGTCGATTGTGCTTTGCACTTGCCAGTCGAGCACCGCGGGTGTGATAAACCCCTGCGAGAACAGGACCAACGTCTTCTTGCCGGGAACGGAACGAAGTCCTTCACAGATCGCAGCAATTGCAGCGAGTACCGGTCTCGACTGTTGAAGGCTGAGTGCGGTGCGGAGCTTGATGAACTGCGCCAGCATCGCGCGCATGATCATGATGCGAGCGGCGTTGGAACCGGCGCCGGGACTCTGGATGGCCGTGCTAGGCGCCTCATTCGCAACCTGCAACTCGCCTCGCAGTCTGGTGATATTGTCTGCGATGTCTTGTCGCTCAAAGTTTTTTGAATCTGCACCTGAGCCGAGACCCTCGAGGACGGCGATCAATTTCGCTTTGTCGTGAGTGAACGGCTGAAGTAGTTGCAGGCCGTTCGTTACCCTCAACAGCGCTACGGCATCGCCATCGTTTATCTGCTCCCGTGCGTACCTGATCATTCCTTCGCGGACTTGTTTGAGATTGGTGACATCGGTGGACTGCGAATCGAGCACGAGTGTTACGTAATTACGCGTGACCGCTGGCGGCGCCGTCGCCGCAGTATCCGGTTGAGTGGTGCCCGTCGCCGCTGTCGAAGTCTGGTTGCTAACGCCAACAAGAGGCGCATCGAAAAACTCGACCTTCTGCTGCACGCCGTTTTCGAAGATAGTGAAGTCCTCCGCTTTTAGATCCGGGATGTACTTCCCTTTCTTATCTTTGACAAGCACGTCGATGTTGACGAGATTCGACTTCACACGCACAACGTCGTCCTGGGCCACGGAAGGCGTAGCCAGCAACACGACAACAACGGCGACAAATAGAACTTTCATTGTCCCCTACCTACTCCCAAAGCGTCGGCGACGCGGTTAATGTAGTTGAACCATGACGCGATCAATGTGATCTGAAGTATTCCGCGGTCGTCGAAACCAACGGAACGCAACCGATCGTGATCCGCCGGCGAGATTCGCGTGGCATCACGGGTTATTTGTACGACGTAATCAAGCATCACCCTCTCCTGCTCGGAGATCGGCGCGGTGCGGTAATCGGCTTCGAGCGCGGCTACCAATGTTGCATCAAGGGTTACGCGACGCAGAAACTCTGCGTGAGATTCGATTCAATAATGACACCGATTGGTTACGGATACCACCGTCGTAATCATCTCGTGCTGTCTCCGGTCCAGTGGCAGATCCGGAGACATGAGCGAACCGAAAGTCGCAAAAGCGTGGAACAGTGCCTGCGGGATCAAACTATGCGAAGCGACGATGCCTGCCGTCGCGCCGTCTGCGGTCGGATGGACCGGAGTTGCGTATTCAATCGGATATAACTCGCGTTGAGCTTCACACGCCTTGCGAACCTCCTCGCTCTCATCGGGGGGAACGGTCTTGATCCAGGTCATTTTTAAAGTTGCCCTTCCTTTTCGACCAATCGCTTGTTACGAAATATGAATAAGTACACCGGGAATCCCAAGGATACTACGGCGACACCCGCGAGCGCCTGTTTCGGTTTATCGCCGAAGAGTAAAACCAGCATGACGAGCAGCAGCGCAAGAAAGATTGCCGGCGTGACCGGATAACCGGGCGTCAGAAAGCCGGGGGTTGGTGCACCACTGCGGCGAAGCTTGAAGAGTGCAATCACTGTGAGTGCGATGAAGACGATCACGACGAAAACGAAGTACGACATGATCTCGTTGAAACTTCCGACCAGCACGAGTATCGAAGCAAGCACCGCCTGAAGTGCGATCGCAAACGCAGGAGTTTCGTAACGCGGATGGAGTGACGCAACCGAACGAATAAACAAACCGTCACGAGCCATGGCGAAGTAGACTCGCGGCGCCGACATTACAACCGCAGCAAGACAGCCCAGGACAGCGACGACCACACCCAACGAAAATACAACCCCGCCCGCGGGTCCAAACAAGACTTCGCCTGCCTGTGCTGCAAAAGTCTCACCGGATGTGACTTGCTGCATCGGTACGAGGTAAATGAAAACGAAGCTCGTCAGGATGTAGACGATCGTCACGCCGACCACGCCAAAGCCGAGAGCTCGCGGCAACGTGCGCTCCGGATTCTTGACTTCACCAGCGAGCTTTCCCAAGTCCCACCAGCCCGCAAACGAGAAGAACGCGCCTACAAAACCTGCCGCGAGAGCGCCAACTAAATCCGGGGCTGAACCTGCGCGGCGTGTGGTGAACGGCGCAAAGTTGGACCAGTCGCCGAGTTGAAACCCAATGGCCCAGAGAAAAATGAACGCCAGCAAGCCAAGCTTCAGAAACATCAGGCCACGCATAAACCCCGCGCCTAGTCGCACGCCGCGAATGTTTACCAGCGCGACCAGGACAATGGCCCCGATGGCCACGGCCTTTGTTTCCCACGGTGAAAGATTAACTACCTGCCCTGCGTAAGTTGCCAGACCCACCGACAGGATCGCCGTCAGTCCGGGATCCATGACCAGAAACGCCATCCAGCCATACATGAAGGCGACTGCTGGACCATACGCTTCGCGCAGGTAAACGTAACCGCCGCCCGCTTCGGGATAACGCGCGGACAGCTCGCCATAACAAAGCGCACCGCATAACGCCGTCACGCCCATCGTCAGCCACACGATCAACAACCACATCGGCGAGCCGAGCGACTTGGCCATTCCAGCAGGCGTCAGAAAGATCCCAACGCCGATCACTCCGCCGACTACGAATAGAGTCGCCGTGCGACTACCGATCTGCCTCTTTAACTCAACACTCACTTAAAAAGTAATGCGCGCAGCAAACTGAAATGCGCGTGGACCACCCGAGCCGAACACGCCGCCAGCCGTCGTCACTGGTTGTCCAAAACTCGACGAACGATTGAAGCCGGGATTGCTCGGGTCGCTACTGTCGCGCACCAAGACATTGCTGAAACCGGAGTAGTTGACGTTGGAAATGCCCAACACGTTAGTGACATTGAAGAGATTGAACACTTCGGCAATCGGTTCGAGTGTCACTCGCTCGCCAAGCTTGAACACCTTGGACACGCGCAGATCGAGCGATGAGAAATTGTCGCCAAACTCCAGATCGTCACGAACCAGCGGCAACGGAACACGCGGTTTGAAACCCGTACTTGGATCAGCATTTGGACAAAGCGAACCACCCGACGCGTTGATTTGCATCAGTACGGCATTCAATTGCGCCCCGGTTTGAAACTCGCGCGCACCGGCGTTCCGGCTGAGTTCACAAACACGCGAGCTTCCGTCAGGCAACAAAATATCCAACGGCACTGACGAAGCAAGTGTCAGTATCGGCGACACTCGCACGTCCCACGGCAGCTGAAACACTCCGGAAAAACTAAACCGGTGACGCTGATCGTTCGGCGTTGGTCCATACTCCAACTGAAGATTGCTCGAGTCGATTGGCCCGTTTGAAAACGGAATTTGATCGTCGTTCGCAAAATTTAACGACCGCGAGAGCGTGTACGAGGCGCGGAACTGGTGACCTCTGGCGAACCGCTTCTCCACACTTACGAGCAACCCGTCGTATTTCGTCCTGACACTTGATTCCAGGTTTTTCACAATCTCTGGTCCGCCAACCACAGGATTAAACGGCACCGTCCCGATGATGCGTCCGATGATGAAGTGCGTACCGACGTTTCGAACGTAATCGGCACGCAGCACGAACTGGCTGCCGAGTTGCTGCTGAACGCCGAAGTTCATTTGATGGACCATCGGGTTCTGGAGATCGTTGTCGATGATGTTGATGCCGCCCGCGCCCGGCACCCGGCAGTACAAATCCCGTAAACGGATTC
Source organism: uncultured Acidobacteriota bacterium (assembly GCA_963789185.1). Lineage (GTDB taxonomy): Bacteria > Acidobacteriota > Blastocatellia > Pyrinomonadales > Pyrinomonadaceae > PSRF01. The sequence goes on along the minus strand of CAWBJU010000028.1, from coordinate 149,999 downwards.
GCCAGCGTCGGCGCAGGTGGTGGAAACACGCCATTGACCGGATCGAAAAGAAATTGAGGCGGAATGAAGAACAGGTTCCCGGCGCGCACTTCAACCGGCAAGGCGCGACCGTCCAGCCCGCGCTCCAGCGTCTGGATCTCGAGTGTCACGCGGTCGTAGTAGATCCCGTAACCCCCGTGAATGCTGGTGCGCGCGTCTGAAGTCGAGAAGTTGAAACCGACGCGCGGCGCAAAGTTGTTCTTGTCTCGCTTTCGGTCGCCCTGGAGAAACGGCAGGATTAACGGGTTAAGCTCGTCAACCCGGCTGACGTTTTTCACGTCGGTGTCGAGTTCATAACGCAGACCGAAATTCAGCGTAAGTTGTGGATGAACTCGCCAATCGTCCTGGAAAAACGCCGCGAAATACGTGCTGTCCGTATCCGGAAGCAACAGCGAACGCTCCGGAAATCCGCTGCGCAATGTCACGGCGAACAGCAGATCGTTGTCGTCAACACGGCCGTCCAGGTTGCGATCGAAATCAGGAAAGTCTTCGATTAGTTCAATGCGGCCCTGCTGGAAAACTTTCAGATCCAGATCCGATTGCACTCGTTGAATCTCGCCGCCGATATAGAACGTATGGTTGCCGTGAAGAAATGTAAACGTATCGGTGAACTGAAAGCGGCGTTGCTTGGTTTGCTGCGGAACGCGAAACGAAGCGCCGTCTTGCACGCTCGGGAAAGTCAGCTGCGGCCCGGGCGTAACCGGCAGCGTATCGTTGATGAAGTCATTAAAACTGAAGTTGAAACTGTTGATGTGGTTAGGCGAAATGAGGCGCGTGTAATTTGCGAGGAAGGAATGCGTTTTGTTCAAAAGGGACTGTCGCTGTGAAGCTGAGCCGATGGATCGAACGAGTGTGCTCGCATTGATTCCCTTCTCGCGTTGGAATGAATAACGGAAATTGAATTGGTCGAGTGTAGTGGGCGACCAGTCAACGCGCTCGGTAGTCAGAAAATCGTCCAGGGGCGACGGCGCGAAACCGCGAACGATCGACCGCGTCGCCAGGTTTCTTTCGCCGACAAGCACTACGCCATCCTGGTTTCGATACTCGAACGAACCGAAAAACCAGGCACGGTTTTTCCTGATTGGACCACCGAGTGTGAACGCATATTGCTGCCGGTCGAACGGCGGTTCTTCCTCGAGACGACGATCGAACGTTGCGGGCAATCCCTGCAAGTCCTGATTGCGAAAGTAAACAGATCCGCTTCCGTGTAGATCGTTGGTGCCGCTCTTGGTAATAACGTTGATGACGGAAGATCCGGACCGTCCTTGCTGCGCCGAAAAGCGATTCGTCGCGATCTGAAACTCTCTTATCGCTTCCTGAGAAATGTTCTGCACCGGGCCGCCGACGACATCGTCGTTGTTGTCAGCGCCGTCTACGCTGATGTTGCCGCCCCGTCCGAGCTGGCCGGCTGAGGAAATAACGACCGTGTTCGTTTTCGTCGGATCGAAATTCGGCGCTGGAGCGTTGCCGGGAACGAGCAATGCCAGCTCAAGGAAATTGCGGCCATTGAGTGGCAGGCTATCGACTTCACGCGATTCGACCACGCCCTGGACCAGCGAGTCTCTGGTATCGACCACTTGCTTGCCCTCGTCGAAAAGATCGACAATCGTTGTCTCCGTAAGACCGATTTCCAGTGGCACGTTCAGGGTGAAGCTTTGGCCCACCTTAACCGGGACTGGCAGCTTCGACACCTTTGTGAGAAATCCTTTTGCTTCGACGCGAATCTCGTAATCACCGGGCGCGAGATCCGTGATTACGTAAAGACCTTCCTCGTTGCTTACCGTCTGGCGACGAACACCAGTAGCTGTTTGAGTTGCGGTGACGGTCACTCCTGGCACAACAGCGCCGTTCGGGTCTGTAACCACGCCGGTGAGTGTCGCCTTTGTAGCCTGTTGGCCCAACACGGGAGTAGTCAGCGCCAACAACAAAGACAAAATGGGGAACACGAATCGCATTTATTTTCCTTTTCGGGGACGTTTTAGACCGCTACCCAACTTGTTACCTGCTGGTAAACATCAGAAACCATTTTTCGGGCCTGTCCTTCCGACTTTGCCTCGGCGACGATGCGAATGATTGGTTCCGTGTTTGAACCGCGCACCAGAAACCAACCGTCAGGCATCATGACCTTAACGCCGTCGCGCACATCGATCGGAAACGTGCCGTACTCCTGCCGCAACATCCGCAGCACGCCGGGAATGCGCTGCGACGAACATTCCATCTTCTCTTTGACGATGCTGTAATTCGGAAACGTCTCGAGTAACTCGCTGATGCTCTTTCCCGACTCCGCGAGAAGATGCAGCACGAGTGCCATGCCGACGAGACTGTCGCGTCCAAAATTGATGCGCGGGTAGATAACACCGCCGTTACCTTCGCCGCCCACGACCGCGTTGTGCTGGCGCATGCCGTCAGTAACATTCACTTCGCCGATCTTCGTGCGAAACACCGGGCAGCCAAACTGTTGCGCGATGTCGTCGAGCGCGGAAGTCGTCGACAGGTTGGCGACCACTGGACCACGTTCTCGTTGCAGCACATAAAGCGCCGCGAGTACGAGTGTGTAGTCCTCACCGATCGGTTCGCCTTTTTCAGAGACGATCGCGAGACGATCCGCGTCCATGTCCTGCGCGAAACCGATGTCAGCGCTATGTTCCCTGACAGCCTCACTGAGAGCGCCAAGGTTTTCAGCAACGGGCTCGGCTGGACGTGGAAAGGAACCATCGGCCGTGACGTTAATCGCTATTACCTCGGCACCCAGCGCTTCCAGCAACTTTGGACCAACGATCGATCCGGCGCCGTTACACGAATCAAGCACTACGCGAAGCGGTCTCTTAATTTGTGGAAGCGGCCCAAGAGCATCGAGGATTGCTTTGATATGCGCGTCCGTTGCGCCTTCAACTTCGTCAACCGTCCGGATCTCGGATCCGCTTACCTTCGTGTATTCGCCCTGGTGATAGATGTCGAGCAGTTCTCGCGCTTGTCCCGCATCGAGAAACAGTCCTGCTGGTCCAATAAACTTCAGCGCATTCCATTCGGCGGGATTATGACTGGCGGTGATCGCGATGCCTCCGTGAGCATGGCGTTGCCGCACCTGTAACTGCACCGTCGGGACCGGACACATGCCGATATCGACTACGCGGCTTCCACTCGATAACACTCCGGCAATGACGGCGTGCTTAACCATCTCGCCGGACGTTCTCGGATCGCGTCCGATGACGATCGTCCCGGCGCCCGTGTGCGTTCCGAAGGCTTGTGCAAAACGAGTCAACAGCGCGGGCGTCAACGAGTCGCCGATCACTCCGCGCACTCCGGAGATACTGATTTTAAGAGTTGGTATAGCTCTCATAAGCGTCGATGCGAGCCGATTCCACCCAGGGTAGTTTTTGGAAGGTCAAGAAGCGACCTACATATATCCCCACTAGCGACTGAAAGCCCACCACCTAAAGTTGGATCTTTCATTCCAACCGACGATGGTGGGATTCAAAATATTAGAAAATACTACGTAGTCAGCCGATCGCGTACCCAGTCGAGTAACTGGGCCGCCTCCGCTGCGTTCTCGCTCTCGACAATCAACCGGATAATCGATTCCGTGTTTGAAGCTCTCACATGTATCCAACCGTTTGGCATCGTGACCTTGAGACCGTCCGTCGTGTCGTACGGAAGATTCTCGCGGTCGAGCGTCGCGCGAAAATCCTGCAAGATCGAATAGAGACGATTTGGTTCGACCGCGATGTTGTGCTTCAAACCAGTGAGCCGCGGCAGTTGCTCAATCAACTCTGAGACTCGTTTTCCGCTCCGCGACAAGTGACTGAGTATCAGTCCTATTGCAGCCGCGCTGTCGTGTGTTAGTTGTACTTCCGGAACTGTTACGCCCCCACTGCCCTCACCGCCAAGCAGACCGTTGTGTTCGATCATCGCTTCAGAAATGTACGCCTGGCCCACGGGAGTACGCACAACCGATCCGCCGAAGCGTTCGGCGATCAAATCGATGGCGCCTGTTGTCGAGATGTTGGTGACGATGGTGCGGGTGGAGTCCTTGAGACGAATGAGAGACGCGAGCGCCAGTGTTGTTTCTTCTGATAGTCGTTCACCAGTCTCAGTGACGATACCGAGTCGCTCGCCGTCAGCATCTTGTGCGAATCCGATGTCGGCGCGGCCGGCTTTAACCACGGCACTTAGTTGGGCCATCGTCGAGGGCTTCGGTTCAGGTTCGTGTGGAAAGACACCCGTCGGATCGTTGTTCACCGCAAGCACTTCACATCCCAACGATTCGAGCCATTGCGGAGTCATCAACGAACAAGCGCCGTTACAGCAGTCGATCGCCACGATCAGTCGTCTTAGTTTTGCGGACTCCAAGTCAAACGCATTGTTCAGTACCTGCATGTGGTGAGGGATCGGGTTCTCGTGATGGACCGTCTGCTTGATCGTTTCCCAACTCGCTTTAGCAAACTCGCCCTGATGATAGATGTCGAGTAACTCTTCAGCCTGGGTGGGATTAAGATAGAGACCGTCGCCGCGCACGAACTTGAGTGCGTTCCATGCGGCTGGATTATGCCCGGCGGTGATCGCGATACCACCATCGGCGTTCAGCGACTTCACTGCGATCTGCATGCTTGGCGTCGGACTGACGCCGAGATCAGTCACCTCACAACCAGATGCGAGGAGACCGGCAAGAACTGCGGATCGAATCATCGGTCCGGAAGGTCGCGTATCGCGACAAATCAGGATGCGGCCGCCGTCGAGATAGGAACCAAACGCCTGGGCAAATTGGACGACGAGTTCGGGCGTGAACGTCTGACCGACAATGCCGCGAACGCCGGTGATGCCGATCTTCAGGGGTTTCATCGTTTGGAACGGAGCAAACCGGACTGAACTTTGTGTGCTGAACGAGACTTAATTGTATCTCACGACAGAAGTCTGGGATAGGGCTTTCTTTTTTGGGTTTTCGAGAAGCCCCGGAGACGGCGGCTACCGTCTGTCAGGCTTCGATTTGAGTATCGCCTCAATAAGCTCACACGCCGTCGTCAAAAATCTTCGATGCCACTTGGACTGACGACTGCCAGAGACCGCTTCGAGGTGTCTCCAGAAACCACCTGATAATTCTGCGGCCGTTTTTTGATTATTCAGTCATGTCGCAATTGGCAATGTAAACGGGTTTGGATAAACTTAGTCCATGCTCAATGAAACAATTGCAACGCGTGGGCATACCACAAAAGACGGCACTCTGAGGTTGACCGTCAATGTCGGAGTTCCTGATGCTGACGTCGCCGTTGTTGTTCACGTGAAGGCACTCAACTCCGCCGGCGAGCTTGACGCCAATGGATGGCCTGTCGGTTTCTTTGAGCGTGTCGCCGGGTCGATGCCTGAATTGCAGCGGTTTTCTCAGGGAGATTTTGAGAATCGGCCTGGTTTTGAATGATCTTCCTTCCGGACACTAATGCCTGCATTGCGTTGCTCCGACAACGCGACGATCGCCTTATTGCTCGTTGGAAATCAGTTAAGGCAAGTGACATAGTCCTTTGCTCAATAATTGTTTACGAACTTCGTTACGGCGCTGAACGAAGCTCAGATCCCCAGCGTGAGCATTCGAAGTTGGATGTATTTCTGAGCCCTCTCGCTTCACTTACCTTTGATGATGACTGCGCACGGCGTTGTGCTGAAGTTCGCGCCGAACTTGAAAGATCCGGCAGAGTAATTGGTCCTCACGATTTGCAAATTGCAGCCGTGGCCCTTCAGCATGGACTGACTTTGGTTACTCACAATACGCAAGAGTTCGGTCGTATTTCCGGATTGAAGCTCGAGGACTGGGAAGCGTAACACCCTTTCCAAAGGTGGTGCCTATGAAACGAACCATTCTTGTTGTCCTAACACTTGGGACCGCACTTTTCTGGCTTACTCTCGGCGTTCCGGCCCAAACGCAAACGCTTGCAGAGCGGCTTGGCTATGCGAAGGATGCGAAATTGCTGATCGTGCACGCTGACGATCTGGGCATGGCCCATTCGGTGAACATCGCGACGATCAAGGGTTTCGAAAGCGGGCTCGTGAACTCCGGCAGCATCATGGTTCCCTGTCCGTGGTTCTCCGAAATCGCCACTTATGCTCGCGCTAACCCACAGGCGGACTTGGGTTTACACCTGACGCTCACAAGCGAGTGGACCTCGTTTCGATGGGGTCCCGTGATGTCGAAAGACCGCGTCAGCTCCCTGCTCGACAAAAACGGATTCTTCCATCTATTGGAAACGGAAGCTGCTGCGAAAGCGGATCCTAAGGAGGTTGAACTCGAGATTCGCGCGCAAGTCGAACGTGCGAAGGCGTTTGGCATTCAACCCACGCATCTCGACTCGCATATGGGCACGCTTTACCAGAACAAAGCGCTGTTTGAGGTGTTTTTGAAGGTGGCGCGCGATTACAAGTTGCCAGTGAGAATCGCGAAAAACTGGATTCCGCGCGCGGACTATCTGGCGTCAACGCTCAATCCCGACGACCTTTTTATCGACCGAATCCTGGACATCGGTCCGGATGTGGCTCCGGCTGATTGGGCCAAGTTCTATACTGAAGCGATTAAGAAACTGGAACCAGGCGTGACGGAGGTCGTCATCCATCTCGCGTATGACGACGCTGAGATGAAAGGCGCGACGTTTGATCACCCGAACTGGGGCGCCGCCTGGCGTCAACGCGACCTCGAGTTCTTTACCAGCGACGCGTTTCGCCAATTGTTGCGCGAGGAAAAGATCAAATTGATCACCTGGCGCGAGCTGGGCAAATTGCTGCAAAAATAAAAATTCGCACTTTTGGGTGGTCCCCTTCAGGTCGGTTCTTCGCGTTATCAGAATGAACCGGTCAGCGTAGTGCTGGCCGAACTTTTGAAAGCGCGTTAGTGACTTTAAGGAGAGCACCCATGAATATCCGCAAGGCCATTGGCCTACCCATACTTTTGATACTTTTGACGGTCTCATCTGTAACTGTTTTTGGTCAGTCTGACCGCCAAACTGTGGTCAACATCCCATTCGACTTCATCGTCGGCGACAAGGCGATGAGCGCCGGCCGTTACATTCTCGAGCGGAACAAACGTGACAACGACACGGTTTGGACCATCACGAGCAAAGACACGGGCGCTTCGAGAAAGGCTTTTCTGACTGTGCCATCGCATTCGCTTGACGTGGCCGAGAAAACCAAACTCGTGTTCCATCGCTACGAGAGTTATAACTTCCTGACGTCGTTTTCGGTCGCGGGCAGCAACACGGGCCGCGAGTTGCAGATGTCAGATCGCGAACGCAACCTTGGCGAGAAATTGCTTGCGCAGCGTGAGACGATCATTCTGACGAGCGGTCGCGGACTGTAACTCGAAGATCACAATTGAATAAACGATCAAGGCCCCGGCATCGCTGGGGCCTTGGCGTTTTTGCGTCACGCAAATCGGTTCATCTTGCTTTTTACGTGAAACTCGTCTAGAAGAATCGCCCACTGATGTTTCATGTCATGGTGTGAGGAGTCCTTCCGTTTGATCAAACACAAACTTTCCCGCCGCCGGTTTATTCAAGCCGGTGGTCTGGCGACGATCGGTGCGGTCGCGGTGAGCGACACTGCATGGGCCCAACGGCCACGTGAGATGACGCTCTTCATCGGCACTTACACTTCGAGCACAAGCGAAGGCATCTACACGTATCGCATGAACAGCGAGACGGGCGAGTTAACGAAGTTCACATCGATCAAATCGGAAAACCCTTCGTTTCTAACACTCGATCGCAGCAAACGATTTCTGTACGCCGTCAACGAACTAGCTGAATTCGAAGGCAAACCCGGCGGCGCCGTGAGCGCTTACGCAATTGACGGAACCGGAACGCTCAAGTTTCTCAATCAGCAGCCGTCGATGGGCGCCGATCCGTGTCACCTCACAGTCGATCGCAAACGAACAAAGCTCCTCGTCGCAAACTACACCGGCGGCAGTGTGGCTCTTCTTCCAGTCTTGAGAAACGGAACACTTGGACCAGCAGTTCAGGTCCAAAAACACGAAGGCTCTGGTCCAAAGGAACAACAGAAAGGACCACACGCACACTGCATCATCCTCGACTCTCGTGAAATTCACGCAATCGCAGCGGATCTCGGTAGCGACAAAGTAGTGGTCTATCGCTTCGAGCCCGTGACCGGTAAGTTCCATCCCGGCAGACAACAGTCGATCACGCTGCAGGCCGGCGCCGGACCACGTCATCTCACACTTCATCCTAACGGCCGTTACGTGTACGTCATCAACGAACTCGATTCAACAATGGTGACTTTGAAATACGACGCCGCCGCGGGAATGCCAACCGTCATCGACACTGTTTCAACTCTTCCAGGAGACTTCACAGGCACGAGCTACTGCGCCGACGTTCACATCTCTTCTTCCGGCAGATTTCTTTACGGTTCAAACCGCGGTCACAACAGCATCGTCGTTTACGCCATCAACGCGCGCTCGGGCAAGCCGGCGCTAGTCGAACACGTTTCCACCGAAGGCAATTGGCCGCGAAATTTCGTTATTGATCCCACTGGTAGGTTCTTGCTCGTCGCAAATCAGCGTAGCGATAACGTGGTGGTCTTCCGGATCGACCCGCGAACCGGCCGTCTCAAACCTGCGGGTCAAACGGCCCAGGTCCCCATGCCCGTCTGTTTGAAGTTCCTGTAGGGGCTTTGTTTGATGACCATTGAAAAGTCCGGCTAAATAGAAGAAAATACCGGCGTTTCCGTTTAATCCCTGCCTGAGGACAGCAAATAGATGAAGAATTTCGCACGTGCCCTGTGGGTAGTCAGTCTTTTACTATGCTTCGTTCTCCAACCGGCCATCACGATTCAGGCCCAGACCGGACTCGTCGACAGCGATGAGTTTTACCAACGCACGATCCGTCGGCCCCGTCTCCCTGACCATACGCAAAAAATCGAAGACCTCCTCAAGCGCATGACGCTCGAAGAGAAGGTCGGTCAGATGACGCAGCTCGCGATCGGGATGATCATCAACGGCGCGGACCAGAACTTCACAATCGATCCGGCAAAACTTGAAAAGGCGATCGTCAAATACGGCGTTGGATCGATCCTCAACGTCTCCGATCAGGCACTGACGATGGATCGCTGGCACGAGGTCATCGGCGCCATTCAAGCGGCGGCGAAAAAGACGCGTCTCGGCATACCGGTGATCTACGGCATTGACTCGATCCACGGCGCAAACTATGTCCAGGGCGCCACACTCTTCCCGCAAGAAATCGGGATGGCGGCAACGTTCAATCCTGAACTGATGAAGCGCGCCGCGGAGATTACCGCTGTCGAAACTCGCGCCGCGGGAATTCCGTGGAGCTTCTCGCCCGTACTCGATCTCGGACGCGATCCGCGCTGGCCCCGTTTCTGGGAAACGTTTGGTGAAGATCCATATCTCACGAGTGTGATGGGCGTCGCGTTCGTCCGCGGACTCGAAGGATCCGATGTCGCTTCTCAACAACAGGTCGCTTCCAGTTTGAAACACTACATGGGCTACAGCTTTCCCCTGACGGGCAGAGATCGCACGCCCGCGTGGATTCCCGAGAATTACCTGCGCGAATACTTCCTGCCTTCGTTCGACTCGGCGGTCAAAGCAGGTGCGCGCACGATCATGATCAACTCCGGCGAGATCAACGGCGTTCCGGGCCACGTCAATCACCACATCCTGACGACGATACTTCGCAAAGAGCTTGGCTTCGACGGCTTCGTCGTTTCCGATTGGGAAGACATCAAAAAACTCGTCACCATGTGGCGCATCGCGGGCAACGAGAAAGAAGCAACGCGCATGGCAGTGATGGCCGGCATCGACATGAGCATGGTGCCGCTCGACTACAGTTTCGCCGACCACCTGATCGCTCTCGCGAAAGAAGGTGCAGTACCGCAGTCGCGAATCGACGAAGCGGTGCGCCGCATTCTCCGCGTCAAATTTGAACTGGGATTGTTTGAAAAGCCCACTGCCGATGCCTCGCTCAAAGCGAAGTTCGCGCTTCCCGAATCGCGTCAGGCTAGCCTCGAAGCGGCGCGCGAGTCGTTGACCCTCTTGAAGAACACCGACAACATTCTTCCGCTCTCGAAAACATCGAAAGTGCTCGTCACTGGACCAACCGCCGACTCGCTGATCTCACTGAACAACGGTTGGACCTACGTCTGGCAAGGATCCGAAGAATCACTCTATCCAAAAGATCGACACACAGTTCGACAAGCGATAGAAGCAAAGATCGGTGCCTCAAACGTCACGTATGTTCCTGGTACGAGGATCTTCCGTAAACCAAATACGACGTCGAATAACAACCCGACGGATCAGGAAGAAGAGGTCGACATTCCAGCGGCCGTTCGTGCGGCGCAGAATGTTGATGTTGTGATTCTCGCGCTTGGCGAGGGTTCTTATTGTGAAACGCCCGGCAATATCACAGACCTGACGATCGGCGCGCCGCAGTTGAAACTCGCTGAAGCGATTCTTGCTACAGGCAAACCGGTCGTGCTCGTGCTCGTCGAGGGGCGTCCACGGATCATCAACCGCATCGCCGATGGTGTGAAAGCCGTGCTGATGGCTTACAACCCGAGTAACGAAGGCGGCACTGCAATCGCCGACGTGTTGTTCGGCGACGTAAATCCGAGCGGCAAACTTCCCTTCACCTATCCGCGCACACCGAACGGTTTGATCAACTATGACCACAAGCCGTTCGAAACCGAGAACACGTCGTTTGGCAACCTGGCTTTCAAACCACAGTTCGCGTTTGGCGAGGGTCTGAGTTATACAACGTTCGGATACAGCGATCTGAAACTTAGTAAGACCGAAATTAGCGTCAACGAAGAATTGACCGTCAACGTCACGGTCGCAAACACCGGCCGTCGGGCGGGCAAGGAGGCCGTGCTCGTTTACGTCAGCGATCTCGTTGCGACGCTCTCTCCTCCGAACAAGCGCCTGCGGCGGTTCGCGAAAGTCAATCTCGAGCCGGGACAAAACCGCACGCTGACGTTTAAACTGCGGCGCGACGACTTGTCTTTCATTGGACCAGACAACAAACCCGTGGCGGAGCCTGGCGAGTTTGTTGTGAGCATCGGCGGTTTGACCCAGAAATTCACGCTCAAGTGAGAACCAAATGACAACCAAAAAATCGCTCGTTTCTCGGCTCGTGTTGACGTGTGTGGCGATGTGTGTGGCCGCGTGTTTATCGGCGGCCCATGCGCAACAAGCTGCGCCGACGCCGCAGATTAACTTGATGCCAATTCCCGCGTCGGTGACGTTTCATCCGGGAGACCGCCTCCCGGTTGACGCTTCGTTCAAGGTCGCCACACGCGGTCACTCCGACGATCGTCTCAAAGCAGCGATTGCACGTTTCATGAAGCGTCTCGAGGGTCGCACCGTGTTTACGCTCGCGCCGGGACTCGCCACTGACGATCAGATGACGCAACTGATCGTTCACGCCGATGGACCAGGAAACAACATTCCTTCGGTACGTGAAAACGAAAGCTATCGCATCGACATCACCGATCGTCAGGCGATACTGAAAGCACCGACTGTTGTGGGCGCGATGCGTGGACTTGAAACTCTGTTGCAGTTGCTGAGCGCGGACCGGAACGGTTATTTCCTTCCCGGAGTTCTCATTCAAGATCAGCCACGCTTTCCCTGGCGCGGACTGCTGATCGACGTCGCTCGTCACTTTCAAACGATCGAAGTGCTCAGACGCAACCTCGATGCGCTCGCCGCAGTGAAGATGAACGTCTTTCACTGGCACCTCACCGAGGACCAGGGCTTTCGTGTTGAAAGCAAGAAGTATCCCAAGCTGCATCAACTCGGATCCGACGGCAATTACTACACACAGGAACAAATAAAAGACGTCATCGCTTACGCACGCGAGCGTGGCATTCGCGTGGTGCCTGAGTTTGATATTCCCGGTCACAGCACGAGCTGGCTCGTTGGTTATCCCGAACTCGGCAGCGCGCCTGGTCCATACACGATCGAACGGCGTCCGGGCATCTTTGAGCCCGCGCTCGATCCGACTCGCGAAGAGGTCTACAAGTTTCTTGACGGCTTTTTGAGCGAGATGGCCGGGCTCTTCCCCGACGAGTACATGCATATCGGCGGCGACGAGAACGAAGGCAAGCAGTGGGACCGCAACCCCGCGATCCAAACGTTCATGAAAGCTAAAGGGATCAAGGACAACCACGCGCTCCAGGCTTACTTCAACACGCGCCTGCTCAAGATCCTGCAGAAGAATGGCAAGAAGATGATCGGCTGGGACGAAATTCTGCAACCGGAATTGCCAAAAGACATTGTGATTCACTCGTGGCGCGGGACTGCTGCGCTTGCCGAAGCGGCGCGCAAGGGTTATGACGGAATTCTTTCGAACGGCTACTACATCGATCTGATTCAACCAGCTTCGCACCATTACGCTTCCGATCCGCTTCCTGCTGACAGTACGCTGACGCCAGATCAGGCCAGACACGTGCTCGGAGGCGAAGCGACGATGTGGGCCGAGTGGGTGACGCCCGAGACAATCGACTCACGTATCTGGCCACGTACTGCTGCCGTTGCCGAGCGACTCTGGTCACCGCGGACCGTTACCGACGTGAACGATTTGTATCGCCGGTTGACGATCATCAGTTTGCAGCTCGAAGAGTTGGGACTGATGCACAAGAGGAACCAGGACATGATGCTGCGTCGTCTCGTGCGCAGCGAGGAAATTGGTCCATTAAAAACGCTCGTGTCCGTTGTGGAACCGGTGAAGGAGTACCGCCGGTATCAGATGAGGCCGCAGAACATGCTCAGCCCGTTGACTGGTGTTATCGATGCGGCGACTCCCGATGCTGACGGTGCGCGTCGATTTTCGTGGATGGTGACCGAGTTTCTCGCAGATGCGCCGCGGTATCAGTTGTACCGCGCGGAGTTAACGCAGATGTTGTCTGACTGGCAGGAGTCTGGGGCGGCGCTTGGTCCGATGATCGATCGTTCGCCGGCGTTGAAGGAAATCAAGCCGTTGACGAAAGGTCTTTCCGAGCTCGGCGATGTCGGGTTGGAAGCGATCTCGTATCTAAAACTCGGCCAGCCGCCAACGAGAGAGTGGCGTGAGGCGTGCACGTTGAAGCTGGATGAAGCTGCAAAGCCTTATGCGGCGTTGGAGTTTATGGTTGTACCGGCGGTGAAGCAGTTAGTGACGGCAGCGACCGAAATGGGACAACCAAGAAGGGTGACGTCGCAAGTAACTCCTTAGATCCGTGTTCCGGTGTTGTGCAATTATCGGTCTCGCAGTTGTGGTCGCGCTGATCGTCTATCCTGCGCAAAGCGATACGCGACCAGGCTATGTCGGGGACGAAAAATGTCTCTCGTGTCATCCGAAGCAAAAGGAGTTTCCCCGCACCGCTCACCATCTCACGTCACGAGCAGCAACGCGTGAATCGATCGCCGGGAGTTTCGCTCCCGGCAAGAACGTGTTGAAAACTCCCGAGCCCGAGTTGCAATACCACATGGAAGCTCGCAACGACGGTTTCTTTCAAACCGGAGTGGTCGGCATGCCTCCGCACACGATTAAGATCACGCAGCGTTTCGATCTCGTCGTAGGGTCAGGACGGAAGGGGCAGACGTACGCTTATTGGGGACGTAGTGTGGAAGGTGGCGAAGCGGATCGGCTGTTTCAACTTCCCGTCTCGTATTGGACCGAGATCGCGAGCTGGGTCAATAGCCCTGGTTATGGAGATCGAGTTGTAGACTTCAGCCGCCCGGTGCTGCCGCGCTGTCTCGAATGCCACGCTACGTTTGCCGAACCTATCGCCGATCCGAACGCGGCCAGTCGATATCAAAAAGCGAGTATAGTGCTCGGTGTGACCTGCGAGCGTTGCCATGGACCAGGCGCTCAACATTCGTCGGTGAACTCCGTACCTAACGCGAAGCCTGTTGACCAGGCGATCGTGAATCCAGCGAAATTACCGCGTGATCGGCAGCTCGCTTTGTGCTCGCTGTGTCATGGAGGGGTTGGAGTCGCCAAAACTCCGGTGTTCTCTTTAAAGGTAGGCGATGCTTTAGAAGAGCACTTGCGACTCGAGTCGCCCAAAGAAACTGAGTCGCTTGACGTTCACGGAAATCAGGTCGCGTTACTCGAACGCAGCAAATGCTTCAAGTTATCGAACATGACATGTTCGACGTGTCACGACGTTCACATCCCACAGCGCGACGTCAAAGACTTCTCTTCCCGCTGCCTCACGTGTCACAAGGTTGAGAGCTGCGGTCTCTTCCCTCGCCGCGGCCGCGCGCTTGCGGGCAAATGCGTCGACTGCCACCTCCCCAACCAAACATCCAACGTCATCTTCTCCACCCACGCGGGCGCGCGCATCCGGCCGAAGGTGCGCAATCACTGGATCAAAGTCTATAGGTGACGCACGATTAACGAGGTACTGGATCGCCTGGGCGGGCGATGCGGATCCAGTGGTCTGTGAATGAAGCGTGCATGCCGGGGAGGTCCACTTTAGGCATGTGACAGGTCACGCATTGTTTCGTACTAACGGGACATGCGTCGGCGTTGCGGCGCGTGGTCCTGGTGTCAGTTGGTTTCGTCAGATGGCAGGCGAGACATTTTGGATCGTAGTACGCCACGTCTTTCTCGAGCTTCTCGTGAGGATTGTGACAAGCAACACAACCGACCCGCGCGTCATCCGTGTTGTGTCCCCGACTACTGAACATGCGATACGGCTGAAAGCGAATGTTGTTGATTCCGCCTTGTCCCTGCTGCAACATCGCCTGCTCGAAACCGGTGTGACACGTGCCGCAAAAGGACTGGGACAAATCGTGCGCACTCAGATCTCCGGGATTGAAGATCTCCAACCGATCAAGCTTCTTCTCCCTCGCAGCGACAAGATGCTTCTCACCTGGTCCATGACAGGCTTCGCAACCAACACCCGCGTTCAACTGGTCCAACTTCAACTCCAAACCATGAACGGCGCCAGTCGTGTGGCAACCAAAACATTGTTGCGGCTCTTCACCGCCGATCGCGCGTCCGAGGGCATCTTCGAGCGACGTCGGCACGGCTGGTTGATGCCCGATCGTGAAGTCGAGCTTCCTGATCTTTTCAAAGTAACTTACGCGCGTTTCATAGAGGACGTCGTTATGCCGGAATAGGTAAGTCTGGCCGACGTGACCCTGCCCGAAACAATACAGGATCGGCTTGGCAATGCTCTTAACGCCATCGCTGACCGTGTAAACGACTGACTTACCCTGGCGTGAAAGTTCGTAGCTGTAAGGTCCGTTCTTGAACGTGAGCTTTTTGCGAGTGGTGATGATGCGACAGTCAGGCGCAATTTCGAGCGCCTGGCCCATCGGCGTATTCAACTGCGGCGCCTGCGCCTTATGACAGTCCAAACACGCTTTGCTGCCCACGTATTTAACACCGTGCGTATTTGAATTTGGACGCCAATCGGAAAAGATGTTCTCGCGTTGCGCGTATCCGAAGACGCCCACCAGCAACCCGATCACACATAGACCGGCGACTCTATTTAGAACGGAGACCTTCACCTTCAACCACTTTCACATACCGGTTTAGAGGGAGGTTTGTAAGTTTATCGATCTTGCCGCTGGGCCAACGTATCTCAATCGAATCGATCTTCGCGGCGGCGCCCACGCCGAGTATCTCACGCGGATCGTGCGATGAGAGATAGCTTCCGCCACCGACCTTCAAGCGACTACGTTTCACCGCGCCCGCCTGCCACGTGATCACAGCGCCCACTGCTTCAGGATTGCTCTGCGTCGCTACGAGTTGAAGCCCGATCCAGTTGTTACGGTTGCCACCATGGTTACGCAAAAGCAGGGGCGGCTCGCCGTTGTTCGACGCCAGCACGTCTGAATCGCCGTCGTTGTCGAAATCACCGAGCGCCATGCCACGTCCTGAAAACACCTTGCTAAAAACAGCGCCCGACCGCGCACTGACGTCTTTGAAAACGCGGCCGGTGTTTTCAAACATCAACAACGGCTCGCGGTGCCTGACGCGCGGAAGTCGCGACTCGATCATATCGTCCGGGTGCCCGTTCACGAGAAACAGGTCGGGATCGCCGTCGTTATCGTAGTCGAAGAACTTAAGCCCCCAACCACTGAGTAAGTGAGTCGATGGCGCAATCTCACCCGGCTGGTCAGTGAAGATCAACTCGCGGTCGTTGTGATAAAGACTGAAGAACTCGTGATCGATATTGGCGACGAACAGATCTTGCCAACCATCGCCGTCGTAATCTGCCGCATCCACGCCCATTCCCGATCGCGGCCGCCCCGATTCACCGTAAGCCACACCCGCGGCTAGCCCGATTTCTTCAAACTTCCCTTTGCCTTTATTAACGAAGAGAAAGTTGGGCATCGTGTCGTTCGCAACGAATAGATCGAGCAAGCCGTCGTTGTTGATATCCGTCGCAACTGCCCCAAACGACTTGCCCGGATGCGCCGCGATACCTGATTCGCGACTCATGTCCTGAAAAGTGCCGTTGCCGGTGTTGCGGTAGAGGTACGAAGGTGTCGGTTTAAAAAGCCGAGGCACGCAGTAATAACGCCGCTGCAACGTGGGATCGGTGCATAGCGGATTCTGCGACTTGTCGTAGAAAACAAAACTCGAGACAAAGAGATCGAGTTTATTGTCGTTGTCGTAGTCGAACCAGGTGGCACAGGTGGACCAACCGGGAGCCGCAACGCCCGTTTTCTCCGTCACGTCGGTAAACGTGCCATTGCCATTGTTGCGATAGAGAATGTTTGGTCCGTAGTTCGTGACGTAAAGATCGACATTGCCGTCGCCGTCGTAGTCAGCGGCGGCGACGCCCATACCGAACCTCCCGCCCGCAACGCCCGCTTTGTCCGTCACATCAGTAAACGTGCCGTCGCGATTGTTATGAAACAGACCATTCTTCAACGGATTCGGAGGCGTGTAGAAATCTGATGGACCACTGTTGACCAGATAAATGTCCATCCAACCGTCGTTGTCGTAATCGAGGAACGCGCAGCCGGCGCCGACTGTTTCCGGTAGTTGGCGATCGGGCGAGTGCGCGTTGTTGTGGGTCCAACTGATCTTGGTTGTTTGCGGCGGAACTTCTTCAAACGTAACTGGAGCAATACGCGCTGCTCTTTGCGCGATCGAGGTGAGCGCCAGCAATCCGAGGAAAAAAGAAACACAGATTTTAATCATTAGAACTATGGACGGGGAGGAGCCGGCAGCACGACGACACCATCTGCCGCGCCGCCCTTCGCTTTAAGACTGTCGACGATCTTCATCTCTTCCTGCGCGCGCACCGGATCGTTGAGTCGTGCATAGAGCAACGCCAGATTGTAATGGGCCGTGGGCTCATTGGGATCGAGTTTGACTGCCGTCTCCAACTCTTCCCGAGCGCGCGCGTAGTTACGCAGTTTCATGTAACTGGAACCCAACGCGATGCGCGCGTGCACATAGTTCGGGATTTTCTGCACTGCTTTCTCGAACAACGGTATCGCCCGCGCCTCGTCGTTCTGCTCCTGCGCAACCAGTCCAAGGTAATAAAAGACTTCCGGTATGGCGTTTGGCGAGCGCGCGCTCTTTTCCAACCACAACTGCGCGTCGCGATACTTCTTTTGGTTGAGCAGAACGTAACCGAGATGGAGTTGGCCCAACGAGTTGTCAGGCTGAATTGCGATCAGACGGCGGAACAGTTTCTCGGCCTCGAAAAGATCGCCGCCGGTCAACCATGCAACTCCAAGTGCCAGCAAGTAGGAAGGATGATCGGGCAGCAGCTTGAGCGATCGTTGGAGCGCCGCTTTAGCCTGATCGATCATGCCGACGCGCAGTGAGAGCAACGCAAATTCGTAAAGAAACTCCGGCGAGCTCGAATCAGCACTGAGCGTCGCAACGCGCGACAGAAAGATTGAGGTTTCACGCCGCTCACCTTTTGCGTGAGCGATCCGGGCCAGACCAAACAACGCGAAAGCATTGTCGAGCCGGCCTTCGAGGGCAATCAGATAGATTGACTCAGCGTCAGCGAGTTTGCCCTTAGCCAGATATGCATCGCCCAATCTCACTAACGTTTGGGCAGAGACGGGACCGGCGGCACGCAGTTTTTCGGCAACGCTGATGTACTCGTCGTATTTGCGGTTGGAAAATAATAAATCAAGCAGTTTCTGCGAAACTTCTGTATTGTTCGGCTCGAGGCGCAATATCTCTTTAAGTTGAAAACTCGCTTTGCCGGCGTCCCCTTTTAGTAGATACAGATACACCAGGTTCATGCGAGCGCCTTTAAACGTCTCGTCGTTGCGCAGCGCTTGCAGAAAAAGCGACTCGGCTTCGTTCAGCCGCTTCTGCTTCGCGCGAATAGTGCCCATCAGATTCAGCACTACAGGCGAGTTAGGAGTTGTCCGCGAAATGGCCGTGAGTCGCCTTTCAGCTTCCACCAATCGATTGTTTCCAATAAGTGCCGCTGCTTGTTCGAGACGCTGGACCACCGGGTCAGGGGTCTGCGCGAGCACCGCTGGAGCGGAAATGCAGAGGATCAAGATCAGGAGTAAACGCATAGCTACCTCTTGAATTCTTTCTCCGCGATCTTACCCTGACCTTCCTTGATGGTCACGACGCGATTAACGCCGACGCCCGCCACCTTGTCGATGTTGCCACTCGGCCAGCGCACTTGGATCAGATCAACCTTGGTGCGTTGCTCGAGTCCAAAATGCAGTCGTTGGTCGCTCTGCGAGATGTAACTGTCGCCGCTGCGCACCTCGTCTATCTGCGTCAGATCGCCCGCCACGACCTTCACCTGCGCGCCGATTCCGCCGCGATTGCTTTTCACGCCGACGGTCTTGATGAGGATTGCGTTGTTGGCGTTTCCGCCGTCGTTGCGCAGCACCTGCGGTGGACCATCGAGATCGCAAACTATTAGATCGATATCGCCGTCGTTATCGATGTCGCCGAAACCGACGCCGCGACTCGCACGCAGCTCGGTCAAAACGTTACCAAACTGGCCCGACACCTCATCGAACGTACCGTCGCGCTTGTTGCGATGAAGCAAACGCGGCTGGCGATAATTTGGAAGCTGCGGATACACGTGACCGTTGGCTACAAAAAGATCGACCCATCCGTCGTTGTCGTAATCGAAAAACTTCGTGCCCCAGCCGACGTGCGGCATGCTCGGCGGCGCCACCTTCGCTGCGTACGAAAGGTCCGTAAACTGATTTGCGCCGTCGTTACGATATAGCGTGTTGTACTCGTCGGCGAAGTTGGTGACGAAGAGATCGAACTTACCGTCGTGATCGTAGTCCCCTACGGTTACGCCCATGCATCCCTGCTCGCTGCCGTTCTCATTCACCGCGGTCCCGGCGTTGAATCCGATCTCCTCAAACGTGCCATTGCCTTTGTTTCGATAGTGAAAGTTTGGAGTCGAGTCGTTGGCGACAAAGATATCGATCAGGCCGTCGTCGTCGAAGTCGCTGGCGATTACGCCGAGGCCATAGAACCCATTCGGATCAGTTACCCCGGCTTCCTTGGTAACATTCGTGAACGTTCCTTTGCCGTTGTTGCGAAAGAGCGAGTCACCCGCACCTTTCAACCCTCTTGGACCACACTGCACGGGAACCGATTTGTACTGGCAGGTCTGGCCTTTGCCAAACTCCGGCAGATTATTGATGTCGAAATCGACGTAGTTTGAGACGAAGAGATCCAGGTCGCCGTCGTGATCGTAATCGACAAACGAAGCACCCGTGGACCAGCGCGGATCGTTGACGCCAGCTTTATCGGTAACGTCAGTGAAAGTTCCGTTACCGTTGTTTTTCAGCAGATGATCCGGACCAAGGCAGGTGACATAAATATCTTCAAAGCCGTCGTTGTTGTAATCGCCGGTCGCCACGCCCATGCCCCACCCGATGTCGCTCACGCCGGCTTTCGCTGAAACGTTCGTAAACTTCGCGTCGCCATCGTTTCGGTAGAGCTCGCTTTTCGTCTTACCTTTCGACTTCACCAGATCAACGGTAAGCGAATTGACGAAGTAAACGTCGAGGTCGCCATCGTTGTCGTAATCAAAGAGCGCGACGCCACCGCTCATCGACTCGACGATGTATCGCTTCTCAGGAGAAGCGACATGTTTGAACGTGATTCCCGATGCGGCAGTGATGTCGGTAAATTGGATCTTTGCCGTTTGAGATGAGAACGGCAGAAAGAGCGGAAAGATGGTCGCGACTAAAACGAGTTTTGCTAACACGGGTAAATGATTTACTGGTTCGTTTTGGCCCGCGCCTTATCTTTTAATTCACGGGATTTTTCTAGTTGTTTTTCACCTTCGACTTTGCGCCCGGCTGCGATGTACGCGCGTCCGAGTTGATAATGAATGTGGGCCTGATTTGGTTTGAGTCCGGCGGCGATCTCCAGGTTTTCGACACTGCCTTTGACGTCGCCCTTCTGTAAGAGCGCTTTGCCAAGTTCGTACCGAGCATCGGCGGAGTCAGGTCGTTCCTGAACAACTTCCCGCATCAGCTTCATGCCCCGATCGGTGTTTTGTTGGGCCAAGACAACAAAAGCGAGATGATATTTTGCTTCCAGGTCCTTCGGGTTCAGCGCTAGTTCACTTTCGAACTCCCTGGCCGCCTCAGCCAACTTACCGTTTTTGAAATAGATCAACCCGCTGTAGAAGTGGGCCAGGCGAACCTTGTCGTCGAGAGCGAGAGCGGCGCGCAACTCCGCGAGTGATTTTTCGACATCGCCGCGCTCGTAATGCGCCTGACTCAAAAGTATGTGCAGTTGCGGCGTCTTGTCACCGACCGCAACCATTTGCTCGATGACGCGATTAGCAGCTTCCGTCTTTCCATCCTTCAACAGCGACAAGGCAAGTGGATAATGAAGCGTAACTTCCTGAGGTTTCGCAGCGACTACATCCGTCAACACGGTTGCGGCCTTTGCAAAGTCGCTAATCATGAAATAACTCATGCCCAACAACTGCTTGATCGCAACGTTATTCGGATCAGTTTTCAGCGCTTTCTCCAGAGCAGGAACCGCTTCCTTGTAAGCTTCGGACTTGTAAGAAGCGAGACCGAGGTTGTAGGTGACTCCTGGATGCTCTGGGTTCCACTTCGCCGCGAGGGCAAACTGTGCCGATGCCTCGCGGAAGTCCTGCTGTTCAGCGCGCAAGACGCCGAGACTGTTGTGTACCGCCGCGAGAACCTTCGTGTAGTAACTCTCGTCGTCCTTCAGTTTTGCCGTAGTTTTCGGATCGACCGCTGCCGACTCGTCGACTACGCCTTCGGCTTTCACTAATTCCGAATTAGCGGCGTCCTGAGCGGCGATGACGTTACCACTCAGAAATGCTCCAACCTTCTTCTCATCGAGCTTGAACCCTTTCGACTTCAAGTCCGCGGACTTCTGTAATTCCTTTTGGCCTTCGGCCGTTCGTCCGACCTTGATTAGAGACTGGCCCAACCGGTAATGCGCTGTTGTCACCTGGTAGTCGTTATGGGCCAACGACGGCGTCAGATCGATGCTTTTCTGTAGCACCCCGACGGCCTGCTGGTGCTTTGCAGCGCCCTGGTACGCCTGGCCCAGGTGGAAATACGGATCCGGATTGTTTGGTTGTTTGCTGACTGCCTTTTCAAGCAGGACGATCGCCGGTTCCCACTTTCGTTCAATGATGTAGAGAATGCCGAGATAGAAGTTGGCGAAATACTCTTCGGGGTTGGCTGCCAACTCGATCTCAAACTCTTTCATCGCGTCGGCAATTCGGGAAGCGCCGTCCTTATATAAATACGTCAGACCAAGATAGTAATGAACGCGCGGGAAGCGCGGATCAAGCGCGAGGGCCGCATTGAACTCCTCGATCGACTCAGGCAGAAAACCCGTTTCGCGGTAAGCGCGACCGATCAGCACGCGTAGCGGCGCGCGGTTGCCGAGTCGATCGACCATGCGTTGAAAAAGTTGTTTCGCTTGGGGAACTTGACGCTGTTTCAGAAACGCGAGTCCCAACGTGTACGCGGCGTCGTAATCGTTCGGCGCCAGTTTCAGCGTCGTTTCGAGTTCGGCAGTGGCTTTATCAAACTGGGCCAACATGAAGTACGACTTGCCGAGCATGTGATGGGCGGGCGCGTATTGTGGGTTTGCGGCTGTTAGACGCTGAAGCACGTCAACCGATTTCTGATACTGTCGCGCGCGGAAATACGCGATTGAGAGTTCGACGATTCCTTCGAGCTGGGTGGGACGGATCGCGGCCGCAGACTCAAATGGGCCAACGGCATCGGTGAACTTACCTTGCGCGGAGTAAACCTTACCCAAACGCTGATACGCCTCGCCTAGAATCGCATTGAATTCGCGTTCTGCAACCTTGTAGTTGCGCGCGCTATGCGCTCGGCTTGCTTCTTCGTAGTGTCGCTTAAACAGATCACCCGGATCTTGAAAAAAGACAGAGAATAGCAGGAAAGGCAGGAAGGCCAGACGAAGGTACATCGTTTACTGATCCGGAAAATTTAGGACTCAACAAAAACCTTGGACGAAGAGCTGTAAAAATCGTTCAGCTCTTCGTCCTTGGTTAACCTGCGGGGAGTATATCAGAAGGTAAACTTGATACCGAGTTGAATCTCGCGCGGCTGCTGTGACGACGTCAGCAGCCCGAAGCTGGTCGTGTTCCTGGTGTCGGTATCGAAGCCAACGAAGTTCGTATGGTTGAACACATTAAAGAACTCCGTTCGGAACTGGATGCCGTAACGTTCCTTGAATCTCCAGTTCTTGGCGAGGGCAAAGTCGATATTTGTAATCGGCTTTCCGCGAACCGCTCCCTTACCTAACGTGCCGATTCGACCTGGTGCCGGCGTTGAAAATGCCGCGGGATTAAGATGCCGCCTTCCATCGGCTGTTTCCAGATAGAGCGGTGCGCCAGTGTAGTCCGGACGCTGGCCTACAGCAGCCGCAGTACCAAGCGAATTCACACCGTTAATGATGTCTATCGGAGTCGCGCCGAAGCGAGAGGCAATGGCATTCAGCTGCCAATCGCCAAGGAAGAACTGAGCGACTTTACCCCGTTGGTTGAACGACGGGAGAACGTAGACGAGGTTGCTCACGAACGTGTGGCGTCGATCAAGATCGGCGTCACCCCTATCGGAGTTGAAGTTAAACGGATCGCTCGTCGAGTTTGTGAACGACGTAAGCGAGACGTCTGAGATTGCGTGTCCCCAGGTGTAGGCAACCTGGAAGGCCAGACGATCGCTAAAACGCCGATTGATCCACAACTGCATTGCGTGGTAGCTCGAGTTGCCGTTCGACTCGTCAGTGTTGACGGTACCGATGTTACGCAATAAGCGATTGTCGGCAATCAACTGTCCCTGGTTTTGCACGCCAACACCGGGCACCGGGCTCGCGACATTCATTCCAGCACGAGCAATCTGAAGGCGCGCATCCGCGCTACTGCCGTCGCAAGCGCTACCGCGGCATACCTGGCCCGGCGGAACATCGTTACGATTCACGTTGCGACGCCAAATGTGCAATCCGTGGTTGCCGATGTAGGAAGCTTCCAACACCGTGTCTTTGAAGAGTTGGTGTGAAACGGTCAGGTTCCACTGATAGCTCTCAGGTGGCCTGAAGTTTGGATCGACGGCCGCGAAACCAGCGTTGGGGTTGACACCCGCAACGTTATTCACGAGGCCCGGATTGATAGTGTCGAGACTGCGGCAGGTCGGGCAGTTGGCCAGGGTCGTTCCCGCACCGTTCCAACCCGAACCAGCACTCACGGTAGTGGTCCATGGTGGATTGCCGGTCAAGCGAAGCAGGTCTTCAATGACGTTCGAGCGGCTCATGTACCGGCCAAAGCCAGCTCTGAGGGCCGTCTCGCCAGTTCCGAAGAGGTCCCACGCAAGACCGACGCGCGGTTGCCAGCCCTGCTTATATGTGTTGACCAGCGAGCGGTTGAGGCCCACGCTGGGACCTTCCTCCGCCGTTACTAATCCCGTATTGAAATCAACGCCATTATAGAGACTCGGGATGAAGTTCGAGATGCGATTGTCTTTTTCCCAGGAGGGCGTGAAGACCGAGTAACGCAGACCCATCGTTAACGTCACGCGCGGATGGATCTTGTAGGTGTCGTTCACGTAAAACTCGTAATCGCGCCAGCGACCTTCAGCAATCTCGGTTGTTTGGATTTCGGTGTAGTTAAGGAGAACGGTGTCACGCAGCAACAAGTCGGCGATGCAGTGACCGGTTTGCTCACCGCAACCCTGAATCGTCGATTGCTGGTTGCCACCGCCCGCGCCAACACCTGGCTCGTCTTTGAAGTTATGGCTGAAAAGACCGCCAATTTTCAGATCGTGGTTGCCGAACACCATCGAGAAGTCGTTTTTCCAGATGTAGAGATCTTCACGATTGGCCCACGGCGCCTGGTGCCAGATGTTCGAGTAACCGCCCGCACCCCAAAAGAGCGATGGTACGGTGCCGCCCACAAGACCATCGCCACCGTGTGGAAACACGGTTGGAATCTTCGACGCGATCTCATCTTGCAGTGCCTGCGTTTCTGGGTTCGATGTAATGATGATGTCGTTGCCCGCGATCGAGAACTGGAATTCATTGACTGCGCGCGACGACAGCGTGTTTGTCAACTTAACCGCGAAGCTGTGGCTTGGCTGACTCCAGTCGGACGAAATCGTCGGATAAAAAGAGTCGCCCCAGAAATTGCCGCTGGCGCCGTTGTGAGTCCAATACTCATTGATGTATCGGACCATCATATTCATGTTGTCAGAGAACGTGATGTCGCCACGAATCATATCCTGACGGGTGTGAATAGGCTGCACCTGCGAGGTTGACCAGTTCGGCGTGTCGTTAGCATTTGGATCCGGGAACAGCTTCATGTAAGCGAGTCCGGCTGGACTCAGCAAGTTGGTTGGAATCTTATTGCCCGGGAAGCAGCCGGGGTCGACAGGATTCGAACCAAAATTCAGCGGATTGTTGTTATCGCAAGTCATCCCCGGAAAATGCGGAAGGTTTCCCGTGAGAAACAACCTGTTTGGCGCGCTGAAATCTCCCAGCTTCTCCTGAGGAGTAGGCACCATTGCTGAAAGCACCTGACCTCGCTCTTCACGGCGCCACTCTTCCGACCAGAAGAAGAACACGCGGTTCTTGATGATCGGCCCGCTGAAGCTTCCACCAAAGTTGTTGTAAGTGAGTTCCGGTCTTGGATCGCCCACGCGGTTCAGGAAGAAGTTGTTGCCGTTGAATGTGTCGTTGCGATAGAACTCGTACAAGCTGCCGTGGAACTCGTTACTTCCGCCCTTGGTAATCAGGTTGACTACCGCACCCTGCGCCTGACCGAACTCCGCACTGAAGCTGTTGCGTTCAACGCGAAACTCCTGAATCGAATCGACTGACGGGAACACCAGCAGCGTGCGGTTCGATCCGACGTCCATGTTGTTGACGCCGTCAACGGTCCACAAGTTTGAGTTTGATTGGTTGCCGTTGACTGACATGTCAACGCCGGAGTTGAGACCAGTTCCGCGCGTTGCGAACGCGCCGCCTGCGCCGGCCTGGGTCACCGGAGAGACACCGGGAACCATCAGCGCAAGTTGCGCGTAGTTGCGACCGTTGAGCGGCAACTCGGTAACTTGTTTCTCGGAGATGAGACTGCTGACCTCGCCGCTTCTCAATTCAACGGGCGCCTGGTCACTGGTGACCGTAACGATTTCCGTTACCTGGCCCACCTGCAAGTCAAGATTGACGGTCAGGTTTTGGCTGACGTGGAGTTGTTGACCGCTCGCGACAGTTTTCTTGAAACCGGTCGGCGCAGCGCTGATGGTGTAAATTCCCGCCGCTAGACCGGGGGCGGAATAGAAACCATCATCGTTTGTCTTTGCGTTGCGGGTGGCGCCGGTCTTCTCTTCAACGATCGTGACTTCGACGTTGGCGACGGCCGCGCCTTGTTGGTCTCTCACGGTGCCGGTGATATTTCCGGCAGTGCTTGACTGGGCATGTACGCCGACAAATAAACCGATGCTAAGCAGGAGCAACAGCGCCTGCAGTCCTAACTTCTTCGACATACAAAACCTCCTCAACGTTCGGGCGTCTAGGGTTATTGTTCGGTACCGAAAGAAACGAACCGCTTGTAACTATCCAAAAAACAGAACTGCAAAGAACACCACGGATGAATGCAAATAGAAATCATCGCCGGGAAATAACAGACCGGCCGTTCAGGAACAGCAAACGAGAATCTGAATTCATAGACTGCCCGCGAACCCTTATTGAGTAATTCAAGCTAACTTTTTACTGTGTGCGTACTTTGTTGCAGAGGCTAGCAAAAGTATTTAATACCAATCGGATTTAAAGTCAAGATCTTTTTAAGGCCGAAGCCCGTCCAAATTGAGTTATTTTTTGGTCGTCAGCCGCTTAGACGACCGAAACGGATGCAAATTTACTGGCGAGCACCAGGCTCAAGGCCCCCATGAGGGTCGGTTCGGGTCCCAGGGTTGAAGCGATAATGCGGGTCGAGGGAAGTCCCCGACAAATCGTCGCCTCGACCGAATTCTTGATGTCGTCGGCAATGATTGGCCATGACCGCACGATTGGACCACCCACAATCACCGCCTCCGGCGCGAGCCCGCGGATCAAGTTGGCAATGCCGACGCCAAGGTAGTACGCGGTTTCTTTCAGCGCTGCTCGAGCCGCATCGTCACCGCCTAATCCAAGATCGATCAGATCGCCAAATGTGATCTCAAGTGGTCCGCTAGCGCCATTCGTCCGGTCCTTGTAGCGCGCCAACGCCGAACGTTCGGAAGAGAACGCTTCCCAACATTCACGACTGCCGGAAGCACACGCTACCGGTGCGCCCTGGCCGATCGTCATGTGTCCAAACTCACCGGCCGCACCGTTCTCTCCGCGATAGACTTGCCCATCGAAAATGATCCCGGTACCGACACCACCTTCAACCAGCACGAGAATAAAATCACGAATCTCGCGAACTTCCGGACGCCCGAACCACAACTCGGCGTGAGCTGCGGCGTTCGCGTCGTTTTCCATCGTGACCGGCAAACCGGTCGCGAGACTCACATCGTCAGCCAACGGCAAGTCGCGCCAGTTGAAAGTCGGAACGAACAGTTCCCTTCCTTCGGCGCTCACCAAACCCGGGAGACTGATGCCAATGCCTTCAATTGTTCCGTTGTTGCGCGCGATGAGCTTTCGCGAGAGCTCGATGATGTTGCGAGTTGTTTCCCCTGCGTCCGGGTGTGTTGGAAACTGTTCCTGTTGCAGTACGCGTCCGGCGAGATCGCTGGTGGCCACGATCGTTCGGTTTGTTCCCACGTCAACGCCGATCGCAACGGCGTCGGCAGTGCGCAGCGAGAGAAGAATCGGCGGGCGTCCGCCGGTCGACTCGCCGCTTAGTTCCTCGATTAGTCCCTCGACGCGGAGTTCTTCGACAATTAACGAGATGGTCGAGCGTTGGAGGGCAGTTTCGTGGGCTATCTCGGCGCGCGAAATTGGTCCGCGTTCGCGAACGTAGTTCAGAACGATTTGCCGATTGATATCACGAATCGTGTTCGATCGAGCTACGTTGGCTTTCTTTAAATCAATCCGTCGCATACCCAGTGTACTGATGAATAAGTAGTACAGACATCTGTTCGAGTCAAGGCCAACGATCAAACAAAACCTTTCAAAGCGGTTCGGGCGGAGCTATACTGGGCGCAAAGACATCCGGGAGGTCTGCTATGAACAAGCAGAATACCGCGGGTATTTGCTCCTTATTCGGATTAACCCTCCTCCTATCCGTGGCGGCGCCTACACTCGCGCAACGATCAGCACCAGGTGGTCCCCCTCCCAGCGACAAACGCACAAACGCGGCGCGCACGCGACAGCAGGACGAGTCCTCGCGCGAATGGCAACTGCGGAACTTCGGCAATCCGTCGGTAATCAAGGATCGCCGTAAGCTCGAAGCGCTGATGGCGCAGATCGAAGAAGACTTCAATCGTATGCTGTCGCTGCACAACGAGATCGTTCGCGCCATCGACCCAGCTAAACCGCTCGATTATCACTTCGTTTCTGAAGCTACGGGCGAGATTCGCAAACGGGCCGCCAGCATTCAGACGAATATCAACTTGACGCCAGCGCCCGAAGAGATAAAGCCCGCTGAGCTGCCGGCGAACACCAACGAAGTGGAAATGAAAGACTCGCTCGTCAAACTGTGCAAACAGATCAGAAGCTTCGTCACGAACCCCGTTATCGAAAACCCCAACCTGATCGACGCAGACAAGCTGGCGGTCGCAAAGCGCGATCTTGAAAGCGTGATCCAACTCAGCACTCAGTTGAAACGCGATGCTGATTTATTGAGTAAGGTTCAGAAGTAACACACGAATATTTTTAATTCGTGGTTACTGTCGGCGATGGTTGTGGTGGTGGCGTGCGTACGAAGATGATCGCTTCAGAAGAAACCAAGCCTTTCCCTTCCTGAACCGTGACAATCTGATTTGGCTTCACATCGGCGATGCGGTCCTTTTGATTTCCGGGCCAGGTGATCTCGATCGTCAGCGTCGTCCCTTCTTCAGGCTTGCCCAGACCAAACACGAGGGGCAACTCCGATTGCGAACAGTAACTCGATCCGGTCCGTACCATCTGGTATAGCGTGCGTCCTTTCGAAGTCTTGACCACCACCTTCGCACCGATACCGTTACGATTCGCCTTCGCACCGATCATCCTTACGCGCAACATGTCATTCTGATTCGCATTGTCGTTGCGAAGCAGACGCGCTGGTCCATTGTTCGTCGTGATCAGCAGATCGTGATCCCCGTCATTGTCATAGTCTCCATAAGCGGCGCCACGCCCGACAATCGCCCGATTCAAAGCCCGTCCAAGCTTCGAAGTCACCTCTTGAAACTTCTTTTTCCCATTGTTCTGAAACAGGTGTGGCGGCTGCGCATACTTGACTGTCGGTTGCACGACGCTGATGTCGTCGGACACGTGTCCATTCGCGGCGAACACGTCGAGCAGACCGTCGAGGTTGTAGTCGAAGAAGAAACAGGCGAAGGTCAGCGACTGCGCAGACACTTTGCCGATTCCTGACGCCGCTGCTTCGTCGGTGAAAAGCCCCGAGCCGTCGTTGTGATAAAGCGCGATGCTCTCGTTCGTAAAGTTCCCGATCACGATCCCCGGTTTGCCGGAGCCTTCGTAGTCGGCCGCATCGACACCCATTCCGGCGCGCGCAGTTCCGGCTTCACTAAACGCAACCCCCGCGATCACCGCGTTATCAGTGAACGTGCCGTTACGATTGTTGCGATAGAGTTTGTTCGGCTCGGTGTCGTTGGCGACGAAGAGATCCATCCAGCCATCGTCATCGTAATCGAGTAACGCGACGCCGAGTGTCTTGCCGGCTGGATCGTTCACACCTGCGCGCTCGGTGACGTTCTCAAACGTCCCATTGCCGCGGTTGTGATAAAGCTGCGAGCTCTGTCCTTTGTACGTTTGCGGCGTGCAATACGTCTTGTTCTTACCGTCGAGCGAGCAGTGTTGGTCGGTCTGGACTGACCATTCGACGTATCTGCCGACGAAGAGATCGAGCTTCCCATCGTTGTCATAATCAAACCAGGCCGCGCTCGAAGAAAAACCCGGCTCCGCAAGACCCGCCCTCGCGGTCACGTCTGCAAACTTGCCATTCCCGAGATTGCGAAACAGGTGATTCGGACCAAGGCAGGTAACGAAGATGTCGTCGTTGCCATCGTTATCATAATCAGCAACGGCCACGCCGATGCCGTACATCTCGACGCCGAGTCCAACTTGATGCGTGACGTCAGTAAACGTACCGTCCTTGTTGTTTCGATAGAGCGCGGAAAACGAACGCCGCTTTTTCGACTCCGGCCAGTCCATCGAGTTGACCAGGAAAACGTCCTGCCAACCGTCGTTGTCGTAATCGAGAAACGCCCCACCCGATCCAATCGTTTCGGGCAGATACTTCTTCCCGAAAGCACCGCTGTTGTGTCGGAAACGGATGCCCGCGTCAGCAGTGACGTCGGCGTACTCGATTGGACCCGACGGGCGTGGTGGTGTCGGACTCGGAGACGGCGAAGGCGCCGCGGCTTGTTCGGGTGGTGCGGAAGGCGGAGCAACCGCACCCTGTTGCTTACAACCCGAAAGTAACAGCGCAAGACACAATAGCGTTAGGCCGTAACGCGGATTCTTGAAAGTCATGTGGCGTTGGATTCCTGCAACATGACCGGACGTCGCGACTCGAGCCAGATCTCGATCAGCATCGCTGTTGGTCCAACCAGGAAGAGCGCGTACAACGGCGCGTGCACCACGTGATTGAGCCGCAGCAACATCTCCACGAACGCCACGAGGAACACGACAATACATTGCCACTTTTTCGACTTAACCGTCGTCTTGGGATCCGTGACCATGAAGAAGACGAAGAGTTGATACATCGGTCCAGTTATCGGCGCGACTTCCGCCCACCACGAGTCACCCGTGATGTAACTGCGCAGGAACGCAAAGGCAAAAAATGAAGCGACGTAGGTGGCACTGATGTGAATTCGCTTCGCGCGATAGATGATGATCGAGCCCAACGTCCAGATCACGATCAGCGGCCATTTGAAGTTGCCCCACTGAACGCTCAACGCGGCGACTGTCTCAGGTGCAAGAAACAGCAGCGCGCAGATACCGAAATTTGACGGATTCCACAGGTGGCGACCCTTTACGCGCAAAACGTACTTCGACATGATCGACAGCAAACTCGCGAGCGCGAAAGGCCACAGCGCAGGCGAACGAACCAGAATCCCGCAACTGATCCCGCTGATGTACGCGCTTGATAGATTCAGCCACTTGCCGAAAAAGATCCGCCCCAGCACCAGCTCTGCAACGAGCGCTACGACAATCGCGACGCCAGTCTTTTCGTAACTTTCGAGAATGCCATAGCCGAGGTGGCCCACCACGAGGATAAAAGTGATGAAGAGCGGCGCGATGTAGCGGTTGTCGAGACTGAATTTCCGTCTCGCGCCCTGAAGAACCGGAGTGGGCATTGATTGCGAGGCTGACTGGCTCATGCAGTCTCCTTGATCTTGTACGTTTGTCCGACCGAAGGCTTCTCGATCGTCTCGACTTTACCTGACGGCCAGCGAATCTCGGCCTTCTCGATTTGCGGATTCTTGCCAAGTCCGAAATGCAACCGTCGCTGGTTCTGCGAACAAAAGCCGCTGCCACCTGATACTTGTTGCACCTGCTGACGTCCGTTCCAAAAGAGTCGCACCTCCGCGCCGATCGCGCTTCGATTGCTTGACGAGCCTTCGAGTTCAAACTCGATCCACTTGTTTTCCGGCGCGACGTTGTTCTTATAAATTAGCAGCGGACCTTTTTGATTCGCTACCACGACGTCGAGCACACCACGATTCCAAAGATCGACAAGCGCGACCGCGCGACCGTCGTGAAGATCACTTGCGCCAACCGCCTGCGCAACGTCTACAAACTTCCCGGCGCCGTCGTTAAGCCAAACTTTTTTCTGCTGGTAGCCCGACAAGCTGCGACCATCCATCGCGGGCCAGTGTGCGGCGTCGGAGATGATCGTCGAGTTGCCGCCGGCGATCTTGGAGAAGTCGTACCAGTAGTTCTGATTGCGATTGGCGGAGATATAACCATTGACGAGATAAAGATCGAGCGTGCCATCGTTGTTCAGATCGCCAAACTGAGCACCGAAGCTCCAGCCGCCGATCTCGACGTCCATGGCGCGCGCGAGATTGTCGTACCGAAGCGAATCGCCCGTTGTTCCTTCGCGTGGCACCCAAAGATTGTTGCCCTGGATCAACACGCCTTCTTCAGAGATGTTTGAGACGTAGATCGAATAACGCCCCTGGTTCAGAATGTCGCCGATCGACGCGTTCATGCCGCTCTTCGGTGAGAAGCCGACTCCGGTGTCTTTTCCAACTTCGCGAAACTGTTTGCCGTCGTTGAAGAAGAGTTCCGAGATGCCGTAGTCGTTGGCGATGAAGAGATCCATGTTGCCGCTGCCGCGCAGGTCGGCAGCAACGGCGGCCAACGCCCAGCGTCGCGTGTCGATCCCGATTTTTTGACTGATCTCTTCGAACGAACCGTCGCCGAGGTTGCGAAACAGATACTTGCGCCCGCCATTATTCGCGTACTCAAAACTCTCCGGCATCATCTTCGTCGTCTTGAGTTGCCAGAGGTTTACATCTTCGGAATAGTAGCCACCCAGGAATAAATCTAATCGTCCATCGCGATCGTAGTCGAACCAAATAGCGGTGTTTGCGTTAACCCAGTCGGGCAACTTCGCTTTGTCGGTGACGCGCGAAAACTTCTGTCCGCCGTCGTTGTGAAAGAGCTCGGGCTTGCCCCACTTGTAAAGAAACAGATCTTCGTAACCGTCGTTGTCGTAGTCGCCCCAAATTGCGCCCATCGACACTCCGGTTCCAGACTGGTTGACGTCCGCGATTCCGAGATCAGCAGCGACATCTTTGAATGAGCCGTCGGACATGTTGCGGAAGAGCGCGTTCTTACTTCCCTCGCCACTGTTCGTCACATAAACGTCCGACCAGCCATCACGATCGAAATCGACGATCGAAACGCCGGCGCCCATCGACGCCACCTGCGGCATGATGTGGTCCAACTGTTTATCGAGGGTGGGAGCCTGATGTGTGAAGCTGGCCCTTGATGACTGTCCGACTTCTTCGAGGTAGAAGCCATAACGCGCAAGCGCAACCGCGGAGTCGCGCACGGTGTTTGCCGCTTCACGCCGCGCAGCTAATCGTTTGAACACGACCGGCGCCGCCAGCAAGGCAACGAACACGACGATCAGCACAATCCGGGGGACCTTACGGCTTTTCATCTCTGCTTGTTCTTAACCGTTCTTGAAGACCTTAACACGTTTCTAAAAACATCCGGCGCGACGTAACGCGTGTGATATATCTGCCAGTCTTGGCGAAAGCGACGATAGACAAACTCTTCTTCCAGCTTTCCTGGTCGCGTTTCGTATTCCTGTTGTGCGTGGTGCGGCAGCGGCAAAACCGTCCGCGAGTGAGTTGAATTATAGTCGCCGTCTTTAATCCAGCCATCGCCCATTAGTATGAAATCACGTACCCACCCAGCGGGCGGCTGCGGCTGTTCGGGGAAGCGGAACGACATCTCGTCGCCGGAAGCAACGATGACATAACGGTCGTCGATCGCTTTCAAGAGCTCGCCAACTTCTCCAAATCGCGTGTAGTAACCTTCGAGATCCCGCCACGCCTGCTTACTCGAAAAAAGCTGGTTGTAATCCGGTATTTCAGGCGCACCGGCGTCGGGTTTGGTGACCACGGAGTAGCCGCGATAATGAAGGTCAACCGTCGAAGGCGCCAAGGTTACCATCTTCACCGCCGCATCCGGTAGACCCTCCGCCCATTCGATGTGATCCCAGTAGATTTCGAGGTTGGTGCGAATGCGGACGCGGCGCGGTGTATTCGGGCGCCAGACATCTTTCAGATCGAAGAGAACCGTCTTTTTTCGACCGGCGGGAAACCCAAGGTTCGATCGCGCTGTCACCCATCCGCCATTGCCGTCCGGCACTTCAACAGTCATTGGCTGCGCCCGCCAACGAGTGCCCTGTGTGATCGCCACGTTGAGTGACGATTCCGTGTCGTGAATAGAACCGTGCGCGATCAGATAAAGCGGACCGCTGGTCGGTGTTTCATCCGGCAAGACGATCTCGAGATAGTGATCGCGGGTGACGCCTTGATACTGTCCGCGGCCGAAACTGTCGAGCGCTTTCGCGTCGCGCGTGCCGACGAGCTGTGTGACGTCGTCGCCGTTGTCGTCGATCGCCTGCTTGATCGGCTTCGGGGTTTTCACTGTTTTGTATCCAACCTGTAAAGGCGGTACGACGAAACGCTCGTCGACAAAAATTTCAGTGCCCTCAGGATGATCGACGGCCATGAGGCCGATGTAGTCGTAGTAATAAACTTCCCACAGTTCCGCCGTTACTCGAATGTCGTAGTAACCATCGCGTGGGACGAGTTGATCGCGGCGGATCTTGTACCACTCAGCGGTTGCGGCAATCTTTGCCGAGCCCAGCGTGTTGATGCGCAGACCGATGGCGGAACCCCATGGCACAGCATCTTTAATAAACTCCATCTCCTTGCCGTTCCACGTGTATAGCCACGGACACGAAGCTTTCAAGCGTTGTTCTGCAAGCACAGCCTGATCGGCTTGCACTTCAAACTCGGCGCGGACAGTGCCGTTGGGCCAAACAATCCTGATGACGTCGGAGCTGGTTTGTTCTCCCAGACCGAAGTGAATGAGTGGACCAGTGATCGCCTGCTTCTGGACCAGTAGACCCGAACGGATCTCCATCTCACCGCCGACACCGAACGGATTAATCCGTTGATCGCCAACGGCATTACTCGCGCGTGGGCGGACCAATTGCCAGTGATAATTCTTCGAACCGCTGTTGATCGACTGAATAGCCTTGCCGTCAGTTGTAAATCCGAGGACATCGAGGCGGCCATCAGCATTGACGTCCGCAAGGTCAAAAAGCGGGTCGCCAAATTGAATGTCGCGGTGGAGATGGAATTGTCCTTGCGCGTCGCTCAACCAGACGGTCGAACCTACGGGAGTTGTAGCGAGCAGCAACAGATCGAGTCCGCCGTTATTGTCGAGGTCCGCGATGCGCAAACTCACCGGGCCTGGAGGTTGTTCGCCACTTCTTCCGACTTCGGCTTGCTCCCAACCCGCACCATGATCTTTGTCGGACAACCGTGTGATTGTTCCGTTTGTTTGTAAGACTACAAGATCGAAGCCACCGTCCCAGTTGATATCCGCTGCGCTAATCGCGACCGCAACCGGAAAGTTGGGCGGCAATGCACGTTTGCTGAACTGCCCTTGTCGTTCGTTACTGAAAACGTGCAGTGCTCCGGTGGAATCGAGCACGGCGGCATCAGGATCCCCATCCTGATCGATATCGGCCCAGGCGAAACGGGCGAGGCCTGAGGTTCCTTCAAAAGGACGTATGTCGAGAAAGGTGCCGTCGCCGTTATTTCTTAGGACGATGGGAGTGCCTTCCTGTGAACCGAGGACGATGTCGAGATCGCCATCAGCTTCGATGTCCGCACTCCACGCGCCAGTGTATTTCGCGTTGACCCCAATCGCAGGGAGTTTTGTCTCCGCCGTCACGTCAGTAAACGAAGACGGGCTCTCCTGTCGCAGCAAACGCACACCGCCGGCACCCGCGAGCACGAGATCGGTTTTGAAGTCGTAGCTGAAATCGATCTGCAAAATGCTGTCCGGTGACGGAGGCCTATTCGCAGGTCCACCGGGAAATGGAAAGCGTGCGCCACTCGCGAGACGCACTTCGCTAGCCGATGCAGTGGCAATCACTGGCCCACCTTCACCGCTCAACGCGATCGCGCCAATCCAATCTTTATGCGCGGGATCTGCATTGGGCACCGGCTGCGCGGTGAATTTGAGTGAACCATCTTCGGGCGCCGTTTGAAACACGGGAGACTCCAGACGCAAAAAGTGCGTGAACGGCACGGCCTCTTCACCCGGCGGTGGTTTGATCGCGCTCAAGTCGCGGCGATACTCGGGAACACGCAGCAACACGTTGCGCAAAAAACTCGTACGCGTCGCGGCCGCACGCAATTCGCCCCTTTGAACCGCATCGCCAAGCGCCTTGACCTGTTCCTGCACCTCAGAAGGCCACGATGCAGAGCGCGACTGGATCTGAGTGACTGTATTCTTGAGAGTTTCAGCGTCACCACGTTTAGCCGAGATGCGACTCAACTCGACGATGACCGCAATGTTGTTAGGTTGCGACTTGAGAATGTCCTGTAACGTCGACTGAACTTGAGCCGTACTCTGTTCATCACCCTGTCGTTCGACTTCCTCGGCATACTTGTACGCGGCGAGAAGATTGCTGCTATCTAACTCGACCGCCTTTCGAAATGCTGCGATTGCTTCCGCGGATTTCCCGCGCATGCTTTCAAGCAATCCGATCAGGTACATGATCTCGTCGCTGTTCGCGTCGAGATTACGAGCACGTTGCAGTCGCTCGTTTGCCGTGTCGAAGTTTCGCTGTCGCAAAGCAAGCACGCCCCAGTTGGCCCAACCCGCCGGCTCATCGGGAGCGAGCTGCGTGAATTGCGCGAGCTTGCTGTCGGCCTGAACGTCGTGTCCAACCTGAAGCGCTGCGAGTCCGACATAGAACGTGCGCACCAGTTCGTTGTACTCGCGCGTTCCTCTCGCGGGCAGCGTGGTCGTTGTACGACAGCCCGTGATAATCAACGCGGCTATCATGAACAAAATGTGTACTAGCGGCGGGTGTTTGGTATATTCGGGCGGAATCATCTATGAAGCACTTTAAAACTCGTGTTTTGCTGCCGGGATTGTCGATCGTTGTCTGTGTAGCGGCCTCATTAATAGACCAGAGCGCCGCTACTCGTCAAAACACCCCGCCGAAACCTGCCACCCGCGAAGAGGCATATCGCGCGAATAACATCGGCGTCGCCCTGCTAGAACAGTACAAACATAAAGAGGCCGCGGACGCGTTCAGACGTGCTTTGCAACTCGACCCGGCATTAGCGATCGCGCGCATCAATCTCGGCATCGCACTCTTCAACGTGCCGGATCTTCCGGCTGCGCAACGTGAACTACAAACCGCAGCCATTGCCGCGCCGAATGCACCACAGCCGCACTACGTTCTGGGCTTGCTGGCGAAAGCGCAAACCAAGCCAGCCGAAGCGATCGTCGCATTTCAAAAAGTGCTTGCGATCGATCCGCAGGATGTTGGCGCGAGTGTGAACCTTGGTCAGATCTACGTCCAGCAACGTAAGTACGCCCAGGCGATCACGCTGCTACGCACTGCCGTCGCCGGCGAACCTTACAACACAACCGGACTTTACAACCTCGGAATGGCGTTAATGCGCAGCGGTCAGGCTGAAGAAGGGCAAAAGATGATTCAGCAGTTTCAAACGTTGCGTGAACGCGGAAGCGGGACGACGTTAGGAACGAACTATCTCGAGCAAGGGCGCTATGCTGAAGCGATCTCGTCGACGGGCTTGGAACCGGGTCTTGTCGATCCCAATCCTCCGGGGGTCAAGTTTACCGACGTAACAGACACTGCGCTGAAATCAGGTAATTGGCCGGCAGATACTAATCTTGAACCGAACAACGGCGCCGTGGTGTTGTTCGACAGTGACCTGGATGGCGATCTCGATCTGTTTGAAGTTGCGGGGCTCACCGAACGTCTAGCACTGAACGATGGCTCCGGAAAGTTTGTTGATTTCACACATGTTAATTTCACGCAAGACTCTCGGGCGCTCGCGAAAGCAACCGCTGGAGGCCGCTCAAGCGCGATTGCGGGCGACTACGATAACGATGGACGTCCCGATCTATTCATCGTTCACGCCGGATTGACAACCCTTTATCACAACGACGGCAACGGCAAATTTTCTAACGTTACCTTGGCGGCGAAAATTCCCACGCATGTCGTGAGTTCGGGAGCAACTGCTTTCGTCGATTACGATCACGACGGCGATCTAGATCTCTTCATCGGCGGTCAGTCCCATCTCCTGCTGCGAAACAACGGTGATCGTACATTCACAGATCAGACCGCTGAGGCGAAACTCGTTGACAAAGTAACGGCGAACGCCGTTGTCCCCACCGATTTTGACAACAGACGCGATGTCGATCTCCTCGTCGCTTCACCTGACAAAGTTTCGCTGTGGCGAAACATGCGCGACGGCACGTTTCGTGACGTCGCAGCGGAGGTTGGAGTTGACCGGTATAAAAGGCCGACCTGTGTTGCGGCGGGTGACGTCAATAAAGATGGGTTTACAGATTACTTCTTCAGCAATATCGGCTTTGCGATGAATTTTGGAGGGCGTTTTCAAATACAGTCGACCTGGCAGGGTCCGATCGCGGCGAATGCTTGCCAGTTTATCGACTACGACAATGATGGGCTGCTCGATCTTGTGACTTCCGCCAATGACGGAATCCACGTTTACCGTATCGTCCAGGACAGAATATCCGACATTGAACAACTGCTGCCCAAAACACGCTCGCTCGTTCTCGCATCTGGCGATCTCGACAACGATGGCGACACGGATCTGGTATTTGGAATTCCGGGTGGTGGGTTAAGAGTCGCGCGCAACGATGGCGGCAACGTCAATCGATCGTTGCGCGTAGGTCTGGCGGGGCGAGTGAGTAATCGCACCGGCGTCGGCGCGAAGATTGAAATGCGTTCCGGAAGTCTCGCGCAAAAACTTGAAACGTATTCGGCGTTTCCTGCGCCCGCGCCTGCTGACGTTGTGTTTGGTCTCGGTAAGAGAGCTGGTGTTGACGCAGTGCGCGTGTTGTGGCCCGCGGGGATCGTACAGGCGGAAACAGAAATTGCGAGTGGAACAAAAACCGCGCTGTCAGTGTCGCTTACCGAATTGGATCGAAAGCCCTCGTCGTGTCCTTATTTGTACGTTTGGAACGGCGAGCGCTTCGTGTTTGTAACCGACTTTCTCGGCGGCGGGGAAATGGGGCACCTCGACGCGCCGGGGATTTACAACACACCCGACCCGGACGAGTACGTTCGCATCGACGGCGATCTTTTGAAGCCGCGCAACGGGCGTTACGAACTGCGCATTACCAACGAACTGGAGGAAGCGGTGTTTCTCGATCACCTTCAGTTGATTGCCGTCGCACACCCACGCGACGTAGAAGTTTATCCAAACGAAGGACTAACAGTTCCGCCGCCACGTTTCAAACTCTTCAGTACGCGCAACGCGCAACCGCCGCTGTCGGCCGTCGATGAACACGGTCACGATGTGCTGGCGCGCATCTCACAAATGGATCGCCAATACCCTGACGATTTCAAACTTCAACAGATTCGCGGTTACGCCGACGAACACACGCT
This sequence comes from uncultured Acidobacteriota bacterium, assembly GCA_963789185.1. Taxonomy (GTDB): domain Bacteria; phylum Acidobacteriota; class Blastocatellia; order Pyrinomonadales; family Pyrinomonadaceae; genus PSRF01. Next base: position 111,161 of record CAWBJU010000028.1, on the reverse strand, counting down.
AACATTACAACTGAGCAAACACGCCGGTCGAACTTTGTTGCTGATGACTGGTTGGACCGACTACGCCTGGTCCAGCGACAACCTCGCCGCGTTTCAAACCGGCAAGAGTCTCAAACTCCCAGCACTGCAAGTAAAAGACAAACGCGGTCAGTGGCAGACCGTAATCGAAAACATCGGCATCCCGGTTGGGCGACCGCAAACGATCGTCATCGATCTCACCGGAAAGTTTTTGAGCGAGAGTCGTGAAGTGCGTATCGTCACAAACATGCGCATCTACTGGGACCAGATCCTCGTAGACACTTCAGCCGGAAATTTCCCGACGCAGTTGACTCGACTCACGCCATCCGTCGCCGACCTTCGCTGGCGCGGCTTTTCGCTCGAGCACTCACCCGACACTCGTCAGCCGATGACGTACGACTACAAAAAGATATCGTTCAGCTCCCCGTGGAAAGTGATGACCGGACGGTACACACGCGAAGGTGACGTGCGCGAGTTGCTCAATTCATCAGACGACATGTTTGCCATCTCGCGTCCGGGCGACGAATTCATTCTCTCGTTCGACGCGAACAAACTTCCGGCGCTGCCTGAAGGTTGGACGCGCACGTTTCTGCTCTACGCCGACGGCTTCAGTAAGGAGATGGACATCAACTCCGCGAGCCCGGATCAGGTTGGACCACTGCCGTTCCACGGCATGAGCAAGTACCCGTACACCTGGCCCGAGCGCTACCCGCTAACGCCTGCGCGCCGCAGGTACCTCGAAACTTACAACACGCGCGTCGTCACCTCACCGGTGCCGTCCATCGGAATAGAATTGGTAGGTCGCAAGTAATGGAACACATCAGGTACTCCGCGGCCGCGTGCCAGACCGACTTTTCGAACCCGCTCGATCGCCGTTCGATGCGTGCGAACACCGATCGCATGCTGTCGATGATCGACTCGGCAGTCGCAGGCGCGGCGCCGTTTCTGCCGGTTCGATTAGTTGTGTTTCCAGAGTTTGCGCATGCCGCGCCGGTCTTCGCTACCGTCGCCGAATTGCTCGACAAACTCGCCATCCCAATTCCCAACGAGCACACCGAGCGGCTGCAACAGAAAGCGGAAGAACACGATATCTACATTCAAAGCGGGTCGATGCTGGAAGTCGATCCGAAGTGGCCCGGTCACGTCTTCAACACGACGTGTCTCGTTGGACCACAAGGACTGATACAAAAGTTTCGCAAGGTGAATACGTGGATTCCGTACGAGGTCCACACCAGTCCGCATGATCTACCAGACTATGACGAGCCGCTGTTTCCGGTTGCCGACACACCTATCGGCAAACTCGGTTGCGCGATCTGTTACGACTGGTTGTTTCCGGAAGCGTTACGTCAGTTAGCGGCGAATGGTGCGGAGGTTTTTATTCGCGTTTCGGCGTACATGGATCCGTGGGGTGCGACCGAACCGATGGCCTGGTGGACCATCGTCAACCGTTGCCGCGCACTCGAGAACCTCGCGTACGTTGTGGCGGCCAACCAGGGGGCAAGTCTGAAACATTATCCGCCCTATTCGTGGCCCGGCGGCAGTCAGATTGTTGACTTTGACGGACGTTTGCTCGCCGAAGCGTCACCTGGACCAGGCGAGCGGATAGTTGTTGCACCGATCGACATTTCCGCGTTGCGTCATGAACGCGCGTCGCGCCGCGGCCATCACATGCTGGCCCATCTCCGGACCGAAGCATACCCGGTCTATCAACAGCATCAATACCCGCCGCAAACCAGCGCCGAACCGCCGACTTATGAAGGGAACAACAGCCTCATCGACGAGGCAAAATTACACCTTGAGAAAGATCCGGCGGCGATAAAGGATCCACATCAGCCCTAACCACACCAGCACAAACGCAATCGCAAACGCGAGGGAAGAATTTACCGGCGATGCCCACGACGCGAACGCATTCTGGTAGATCCATCCACCCAGCGATGTTCCGCCAACCTTAATCGTGCCGAACAGGTCCGCCATCAGCCCTGCGCCGACATAGAGCGCGATCGCATTCATGCCGAAAACTTCAAACGGCTTGGCCCACCGGCGGTAACCCTTGATGTCGATCAGCCAGTAACAGAACGCCAAAAACTGCAAAGCCAAACCGCCGCTAAACAAGACATACGAACTGGTCCAGAGCGCCTTGTTAATCGGGAAGAACGAGTTCCACGCCCAACCGAGAGCGACGCAAACCGCGCCCGCGACAAACATCCCGGCGACTTTTTCAAAACGCGTTTTCTCGCTGCGCAACCAGTAGCCCGTCAGTACCCCCAACATCGCTGTGGCCACGGCAGGTATCGTGCTCAGTAATCCTTCAGGATCGTAAACCTTCGCCTGCCGCCAAACGTGATTTGGACCAAACACGACGCGATCGATAAACGACGGGAGACTTCCCTCTTTCGTCAGATCGCCGGCGGCGTAACCAGGCGCGGGAATGTAATTCACCATGAGGCAGTAAAGGATCAGCAATCCGATCGTGATCGCGATCTGCGTGGCGATTCGCGTGTTGAGAAAAATAATGGAGGCGAAGAAGTAGCAGACCGCGATTCGTTGCAACACACCGGGAATGCGCAACTCTCCAAAGTTGAAATACGGAAACGCATTCAGAAACAAGCCGATGCCGAAGATGATAAGCGTGCGCTTGATGACCTTCAGGTAAAGATCGCGCTTGCTGCCGCCACGTTCGACGCGGCTTCCAAAAGCCAGCGGGATCGCGACGCCCACGATGAAGAGAAAGAACGGAAAGACGAGATCCGTCGGCGTCCACCCATGCCACTCCGCGTGCCTGAGCGGCCAGTAGATGTGTTGCCAGGTTCCCGGATTGTTCACCAGGATCATTCCGGCAATCGTGATACCGCGAAAAACGTCGAGTGATACTAAACGCTGGGCGTCGGTTGGCGGGGGAGTGTTTGTCATGTCAGTGGATTCTACGGATAACGCAACAACTCGTCTAATTGATCGCCGGGTAACGTCTCGACAGGGTCCATGCCGCGGCGAAAGATTCGTGCGCCAGTCGAGCCTTTCAAAACCGTTGTGCCGTTCTCACACCGAGCGATTGCGCCTTCGCGTAAAGCAAGTACCGGCGTGTCGTTCTCTTCCAGAAACTCGAGTATTCGCTTCTCACGCGTTTCTCCCATGTGCTTCGAGCTTGGATCGGGATCGAGATAGTGCGGGTTGATCTGAAACGACACGAGTCCGAGTGCGTCGAACGAAGGCGGCTGAACGATCGGCATGTCGTTGGTTGTTTTGATCGTTGGGCCGGCAACGTTGGAACCGGCGCTCGAACCGATGTACGGCATGCCGGCGGCAACGCGTTGGCGTATCGGATCGAGCAGCGACTGATCGTAGAGAGTCTTGAGCAAGCGAAAAGTATTGCCACCGCCGATGAAGATCGCGTCAGTTTCAGCAATCGCCTGGAAACGATCGACCGCATTGTGCACGGAGGTTAGTTCGTAACCCATCTTCCTGAACCGGTCGCGCGCTGTTAACGCGTAAGCGTCACGATCGTAAAGCGCGAACGGAACGAACAGCACCCGTTCGAGATCGCCGAGAAAATCGCGAATCTCTCCTTCCGCGTGATCGAGATAGCCGCTGCCAAAGAGGGTCGAGTTGCTTATCAATAAAATTCGTGACATGTTTTGGCCGCCTATTGAATCACAATGCAGACTTACGAAACAGACCTGTTGATCATCGGCGCGGGCCCGTTCGGCCTCGCAATCGCGGCGCAAGCCTCGCATCTCGGAATCGATCACGTGATCGTGGGCAAGCCGATGGAGTTTTGGCGAAAGAACATGCCGCAGGGAATGCTTTTACGATCGGCCTGCGATTGGCACCTCGATCCAGTCAACATTCACACGATCGAGAAGTTTCTTGAATCGCGCGGGCAAACGTCTCACGACGTCGAACCGCTTTCACTCGATTTCTATCTTTCGTATGCCGAGTGGTTTCAAACGCAGAAACAGATCACAACGCTGCCGTTACATATCGAGCGATTAGATCACGCGAACAATTTTATTGCGACAACCGCCGGCGGCGACACGATCCACGCGAAAAAGATCGCACTCGCGCCCGGATTCAAACACTTCGTGAACATTCCTGTTGAAGTGAAATCACGTTTGCCTGAGGGACGCTACTCGCACACGTGCGAGTTCACCGACTTCTCTTCCGCCACGAACAAGCGTTATTTGATCATCGGCGGGCGACAAAGCGCTTTCGAGTGGATCGCGCTGTTGCTCGAAGCCGGAGCAAGCCGCGTCAACGTTTCACACCGTCACGACACACCTTCGTTTGCCAGATCCGATTGGTCGTGGGTGAATCCACTCGTCGATGCGATGGCTGACAACCCCAGTTGGTTTCGTCGTCTGTCGCGGGCCGAAAAGGACGAGGTCAGTCGAAAACAGTGGGCCGAAGGGAGACTAAAACTGGAGCCGTGGCTGGCGCCTCGCATCGCAGACGATCGCGTCAGAGTTTTGCCTAACACTGAAATTATTAAATCCATCGAACAGAATGAAGAGTTGGTTGTGACGATGAGCAACGGTGAGGAGATCGTCTGCGACGAGGTAGTTTTCGCGACCGGTTACAAAGTTGACATAACGCGCGTTCCGGTTTTGTCGTCCGGCAACGTCCTCGCCCAACTCGAAACGCGAAACGGTTTTCCCGTTCTCGACGATCACCTGCAAACGTCCCTGCCCGGACTCTTCATAACGAGCATGCCGGCGATGCAGGACTTTGGTCCATTCTTCGGATTCACTATCGCGGTCCGCGTGTCAGCAAAACTGATCTGTGACGCAATTACTTCTTCCCTGACAGCTTCGCGATAGCGTGAGCGAGTTCATTCAAGTTGATCGGCTTCGAGAAATGTAACTCGTAACCCGCATTGAGCGCGTTCGATTCGTCTATGACACCGGCGTAACCCGTAAGCGCGATTGCAGGAATGCGCTTCCCATCGCCTTCTATCTTGCGCAGCGCGCGCATGAAATCGTAACCGTCCATCTCCGGTAAACCGATGTCCGAAACGATGACGTTTGGTTGCCACTCAGCGATCGTCGCGAGCGCCGCGGTCGCGGAATCGCTGGCCCTCACGTCTGCGCCATAACTCATCAGCGCGAGCATGATCAGGTCGCGCGTGTCCTGTTGATCGTCCACTGCGAGCACTTTCAACCCGCTGAGCAAGGTCGGAAGCACGTCATCATCCGCTGCCTGATCTTTCTGCTTCCAACGGGAATCGATCAACTGTTTACTCTCGCCGCGTTGAGCCGCATCAGCATCCGACAGACCCATGATCGGAAGTCGAATAGTAAACGTCGCTCCCTTGCCTGGACCATCGCTGGTCACTTGAACATCACCGCCATGCAATTCAACCAGATTACGCACGATCGAAAGTCCGACTCCCAGGCCGCCGTGTTTTCGCCGCGAAGTACTGTCCGCCTGTCTGAATCGCTCGAAGATATAAGGCAGGAAATCCGGCGCGATGCCCTCGCCAGTGTCGCCGATGGTAATTTCAAAATGTCTACCGACAACCTTCAACCCAACGTCGATACGCCCGTTCTTTGGAGTGAACTTCACGGAGTTGGAGAGCAGGTTCCAGAAGACTTGTTGAAGCCGCACGGCTTCCCCGACGACCAACCCATGATTGCGTTCGATCGAGACGTTGATCTCGATCTCTTTCGCGAGGGCCGCCGGACGAATCGCGTCCACCGCGGTCTCGAGCACGCTGACCGGATCGATCGGTTTTACCTCGAGTCTGAGTTTGCCCGTGATGATGCGGGAAACGTCGAGCAACTCGTCGATGATCGCGCGTTGCGCGGACGCGTTTCGATCGATCACGTCGATACCACGCGCTCGATCGGTATCACGCAACGTGCCGCTCTTCAGCAGATGGGTCCAACCGACAATGGCATTGAGTGGCGTGCGCAGCTCGTGCGAGAGCATCGCCAGAAACTCGTCCTTTACGCGGTTCGCAACTTCAGCGCTGGCGCGCGCCTGCTGCTCGAGCAACATGAGCTCTTTCAGTTTCTCTTCGGCATTTTTACGCTCGCGTTGAAGTTTGATGTGCGACTCGACACGAGCCAAAAGCTCGCGGGCGGAAAATGGTTTGACGAGATAATCGTCGGCGCCCGCGCCCATACCTTCAACACGCGACTCCTCACCCGCACGTGCCGAGAGCAGATGACGGGAAGGGTTCGCGTTTGCTCGTCGCTGCGTAACGTGTGCAGCACGCCAAATCCATCGAGCTTCGGCATCATCACGTCAGACAAGATCGAATCGCTGTTCGCGAGCCGCCTGCACCGCAGCCTCACCATCACCGACCGCCTCGACTTCATATTTGCTCGAAAGCAGACGTCGTACGTAATCGCGCATGTCTGCGTTGTCATCGGCCAGCAGAATACGCGCCCGGGTGTCCGTCTGCGGTTCCGCAACACTCGTCGCGCCGGCCAACTCTGGGAGTCGCTCCGGGGTGTGGCCATTTTCGGGCAACCACTTCACCACTTCGTCGACGTAAGCCTCCCCGCGCAATCCGGTCGAGACGAGTGTTCGAGCGGCGCCGAGACGATCCGCGGGAAGATGATTGGAACCGGTCGGAATACTGACGATAAATGTACTGCCACGGTCCATCTCGCTGACGACACTGACGGACCCGGCGTGTAATTTCACTAGCTCCTGGACGAGGGCGAGTCCGATCCCGGAACCTTCGTAACTGCGCCCGCGCGCACCTTTTACGCGGTGAAAACGTTCGAACAGATTTTGCAACTCGTCTTCCGGAATACCAGTGCCGGTGTCGCTGACCGCGAGTTCAACACGATCACCGTTTTCTTGTAGCGAGATTTTGATCTCGCCTTCAAAAGTGAATTTGAAAGCATTTGAAAGGAGATTGAAGACGATCTTCTCCCACATCTCGCGATCGACGTAGACGGGCGCAGCGAGCGGTTTGCAATCTACGACGAAAGTCAGTCCGGCTTTCTCAATCGCTGACCGAAATACGCTCGCCAATTCCTGCGTCAACGTACAGAGATCAAGTCGCTCGTAAACCGCTTCAATGCGTCCGGCTTCAATGCGCGAGAAATCCAGTAACGTGTTAACCAGTTTCAGTAACCGCACGCTGTTGCGATGGGCCACGTCGAGCCGTTGACGCACGTTGGGTAATAAGGCTGCTTCAGTCAATGCCTCTTCGAGTGGTCCAAGCATCAACGTCAACGGCGTACGAAACTCGTGACTGACGTTGGAAAAGAAAGTTGTCTTTGCGCGGTCGATCTCCGCCAGCGCCTCGGCGCGTTTCCGCTCCTCTTGATAAGCGCGAGCATTCGCGATTGCTGTGCCGACATGACCCGCAATCAGATCAAAGAAACTGCGGTAGTCTGCATCGACGACGCGACGCGGACTGAGTCCTGCGACCAGAAATCCGGTTGGCTTGACCATTCCCGGAACAGCGATCGGAAGCACATACGCAGCTTCGGCGGGTTCAGGCCATGGTCCACCCGGCAATGGTCCAAAGCCTGCCACTAGATCGGAAACGACTTCGCTCACGCCGGTTTTGAACACTCTTAGAAACGGCCACGCCGCTGAGTCATTCAACGCAACCTGTTTCGGAATCGTTTTCGTCGTCTCAGTGAATCCGGTGGTGGCGATCAGGCGTGCGCTCTGCGCTTTGTCGTCAAGCAGATACAGCAGTGCGAATGGAACGTCATGCGGATTGGTTTCGAGTGTCTTTGCAGCCGCCTCACACGCTTCTTCCGCCGACCTTGAATCCATCACAGTCCGGCCAAGATCGCGAAGTGTTTGCAAACGTCGCTCGCCGATGACCTGGCCCGTGCTCTCGTAGCATGCGCAAAAAATCCCCGGGACCTTACCCGCTTCGTCGCGAATCGAACTGTAAGAAAACGTGAAATAGTTTTCTTCGCGAGGAATGTTGCGCTCCATTACGAGCAGAAGATTCTCGGACCAGGTAGCGACGCCTGTTTCAAACACACCTGCGAACATCGGACCGACGGTGGACCAGATCTCCTTCCAACACTCTCTTCCTCAGCGTCCGAGCCAGCCTGGATGTTTTGTAACTCCGAGGATGGGAATGTACCCGTCGTTATAGAACATCGTGTACTCGGGGTTGCCCCACCAGATCACGATCGGATAGCGAGACCCGATGCAGATCGACACTGCGGTTTTCAGACTCTGCGGCCAATCGGCCGCTGGTCCAACCGGACTCGTCGACCAATCGAATGCGCGCATACGCGCACCCATCTCGCCGCCGCCGCTGAGAAAACTTAGTTCAGGATTTTCGGACGTCCCGTCCGGCTGTGTGGTAGGTGTGGAACTCATGCAGAGGTTTACTTGTAGACGCCGGGCGTTGTAGGGGGAATATGAAAAACCGTTTACATATTTCTTGTCAATCGTGTTCCTAAAGTGTTTTGACTACAACGTTTACTTGCCATCCCAGCCGGAAAGGTGTTGCTCGATGGCCTGATGAATCTTGTCGGTTGTGCCAAGCAGGACCAAAACATCGTCGACGTCGATCATTGTTTCTGGACCGGGATTAATCTCGGTAGAGCCGTCGTGAATGACTGCAATCACTGAGACACCGGTCTTTGTTCTTAGTTGCAACTGACCGATCGTTTTGCCGGCAGCCGGCGAGTCCGACGGCATGATGAAAGTCTCCGTAGCCGCTGAGCCCAGCGCCTCCGCGATGTCGATCAGTTCAACCATCGGCAACGTCGGCAGGCGCAACATCTCGTAGCCTTCACCCCTGATTGCCGCAGCCTGTCGTTGAATGATGTGACGCGGGATGCCGAGTTTCGTTAGGACGCGCGAAAAGATCTCGATACTCGTTTCAAACTCTTCCGGAATGACTTCGTCCGCGCCGAGATCGCGGAGGTCGGTAATCTCGGACATATAACGCGTGCGCACGATAATGTGTATATCGGGATTCACCTCGCGGCCGACCGAAACCGTGTGACGCGTGGCCGCCGGATCAGATATTGCCAACACCAGTACGCGCGCATTGTCGATCCCGACGTGATGCAGCACCTCGCGTCGCGTTGCGTCGCCATAAATCACACGCTCCCCTTCAGCCCGAGCGCTCCGCACTGCATCAGCGTTTAACTCCAGCACGAGATACGGCACCTTCGTCCTGCGTAATACCTTCGCCAGATTGCGACCGTTGAAACCATAGCCGACGATGATCACATGCTCGTTCATTTCACCGTCTTCCGGCTGATAGCTTGCGACAGTTGGCTCAAGTGCCGATGATCCAAACAACGATTGCACCGCGTAACCGATGCGCGGCGCCGCCTTGATCAAAAACGGCGTCGCGATCATTGAAATAATCGATGCAGCCAGGAAACGTTGATAGTCGAGCTCGGGAAGCAGACCTTCCTCTACGCCGGTCTTGGCGAGGATGAAGGAGAACTCGCCGATTTGCGAAAGGCCAATCGCAGTCATCGTCGCAATGCGCAGGGAATAACCAAGCGTGCGTACGACAGCGAGCACGATCAGCGCCTTAACCGCAATCAGAGCGGCGACCAGGAGAATGACGGCGAAGATGTTTGAGGCCAGCGCGCCAACCGACAAGAGCATTCCAATCGAAATGAAAAACAGGCTGTTGAAGACGTCGCGGAACGGCAGAATGTCGGCAATGATCTGATGGTTGTACTCCGATTCGGAAAGAACCATGCCGGCGATGAACGCCCCGAGGGCGAGTGAGAGTCCAAACTGCGCGATGAGAAACGAAGTGCCGAAACAGATCAGCACAACAGAGGTGATAAACACCTCCGGACTGCGCAAGCGGACGATGTGATGCAACATGTAAGGAATGACCCTGCGCGTCGCCAGATAAATAACGGCAATAGCAACGATTGCGGTTGCAAACGTAATGACGATCTGCGAAGTCGAACCCGCATTGCGGCCGCTCAGTATCGGAATCAACAGCATCATCGGCACAATACTGAGATCCTGAAACAGTAGTATTCCGACAGCGGCACGTCCGTGTGGCGCGTCGACTTCCGCTCGATCGATATAAGTCTTCAGTACGATCGCCGTGCTCGACAGGGCAAAAAGGAAACCAAAGAAGATCGCTTGAGTGATTGGCCGGCCCAACCCGTAGGCAACACCTGTTACGACCAGGATCGAGATGACGACTTGCAGAGTTCCGCCGAGGAGCACCAGCCGCTTCATTTCGAGTAGCCGGCGAAGCGAAAATTCGAGGCCGATCGTAAACAGCAGCAGCGCGACTCCGATTTCCGCCATCAACTCGATTGCTTCTACGTTTTGGAGGAGCCCGAGTCCGTATGGACCAATCAGCACGCCGGTGATCATGAAACCCGCGATGGTGGGCAGGCGCAACCGGTGAAAGATAAACGCGATCGGCACTGAAGCTGCGAGCAATATCAGTAAATCCTGGAGTAACGGAAAGGAATGCGACATTCAGTGTCCTCAGGGTAAACCGACGCGGCGCACGAGATCGGCAAACCGCGGATCGGAGCGAAGCGGATCCAGGATCGGAAATACTTTTAGATACGCGAGATAGTTGGATCGTTCTTGAAACGCTTTCTCGAGCCAGAAGAACGCCTGGTCCTTGTTGTCCAGCCCGATGTAGAGGTTCGCTAACGCTGCTGGAGTAACGTAACGACGCTTGTTGAGCTCAAGCAGTTCGTTCAGGATCTTGTTTGCCTCATCTTTTTGTCCGGCGAGTGCATACACCATTCCCAACATCCCGAGCGCGCCCGGCGCACGTTGCGACACATCCACCGCTTTCTGCGACGCGGCAATCGCCTGTTCGAACTGTTTATTCAGCGCGTACGTGTGGCCCAGGAACCAGTGTGCCTGGTAGTGATTCGGATCCATCGCGATCACGCTGCGCAGTTGCTCGATCGCTTCGTCGTAACGACGTGCGTTCTCCAACAGAAAGCCGCGCTGCGCGCTGATCGAGAGGGAGAATGGATCCAACTCCCGAGCGCGGGTTGACGAGGCGATCGATTCCTCGATGCGTCCGCGCGACATCAGGAAGCTCGCATAAAAGTTGTGGGCGTTTGCGTAACTGGGATTGAGTTCAATGGCGCGCTTGAAATCCGTCTCGGCCGCGGTCCAATTCCAGTTGTAATGGTTTGCGTAACCAAGCGCAGTGTGCGCCTCCGCGAGTGTCGGATCGAGAGCAAGCGCTTTTTTGGCGGTTACTTCAGCCCGCAGGCGCGCCTCCCTTGGAGGCAGAGCACCGATCTGGACCACACCGAGTGCGTTGTAGCAGTCAGCTAATCCAACGTGTGCGAGCGCGTAATTCGGGTCTTCCTGGATCGCGTCTTGAAAGTGGGCGATCGCTTTGTAAAGGTTCTCTTCCGTGCGCCGGTTCCAGTAGAGGAAACGGCCCTGAAGATAATCGTCGAAAGCCTTCGGGGTGACCGGATGGCGAGTGGTGAGTCGCGCCTGATCGGCGGGCGTCATTTGAATCTGGATCTGGCGCGCGATGGTCTGAGCGATCTCACTTTGCACATCGAGTACGTCGCGCATGGGCCGTTCGTAAACTTGTACCCAGAGATGGCGATCCGTGGCGGCATGGATCAACTGCGCGCGGATCACTACGCGATCGCCCGAACGTTGTACGGTGCCTTCGACAATCGCATCGACCTTGATCTCGCGCGCGATCTCCGGCAGCGACTTCTTGGTTCCTTTGTAATGCATCGACGAAGTGCGCGAGATGACCTGCAACCCGGACAACTTCGCAAGGTCGCCGATCAAAGCGTCAGTCACACCGTCGGCGAAGTATTCCTCGTTTGGATCGCCGGAAAGATTATCGAGAGGTAAGACCATGATCGAAGATACGGCCGGGCCCGGCGGCGGCGACTTCTTCCGGGTCAGCACTGCGTAACCTACAACCGCCAACACGAGGGGCACCAGAAGAAGCAGCGCGTACCGAAACATCGGACGCCGATCCGTCTTAATTGGCGCTGGTTCCGCGCTTGGCTGTAGTTCCACACCACCGGGTTCCACGCCGGCGGGTTCTTCTTCCTGCACCTCCTTAACATCGGCGACGAACCGGTACCCAACACCGGGAATCGTGGCGATGTACTGGCTCTCCAGCCGGCTGTCGCCGAGCGATTTCCGTAACGCGGTGATGCTCTGGTTAAGATTGTTTTCCTCGACGATCGTGCCCGCCCAAACCGTCTTTAATAACTCGTCTTTCTCAATCGTCTTTCCCCGTTGCTGGACCAACACGAGAAGGGTTTCGAAGGCCTTCGGAGTCAGCTTTACCACCTCACCGTCGCGCAGCAGACGCCGCTTGACGGGGTCTAAACAGAATGGTCCGAATTGGTACAAGTGCCTTGTCTGCACAGATTAGCGGCTTTCAGAAACTCTTTCAGAAAGATTCAGAGGCCTTTTAAGTACGTCTTGCGCGTTCCAGACGTAGCTTACCAGCCGAAATGCGGTTGGAACTTATCATGAGGAGAGGAGAGATGAATACGCGATTTGTTAAATGTTCTTCTTGCCACAGCAATCCTAATCTGCGCCCAGGCAAACGCATGGGCGATTAATAAAGGCACGACGAGGAATCTTCCGACTTTCCAGGAGGACGTCGTCCTGCAATGGAACCGGGTGTTAATGGAAACCGTTCTGACGCCCGGCCAGCATCCGGCGACGATCATGCCCGTGCGGAGTTACGCCATGATGCACGCGGCAATATATGACGCCGTGAATTCGATCGACGGCGGTCACACACCGTATCTGACCGACGTTCCCGGGTCGCAAAATGCTTCGATCGAAGCAGCCGCCGCGCAGGCCGCTCGTGACGTGTTGGCTGCTTTATACCCGACGCGAGTGGCGGTGTTTGATGCCGAGTTGGCGATCTCGCTTCAGGGAATCGAGGAATATCGAGCCCAGCAAGGAATTCGAGTGGGCCAGATCGTTGCCGAACGCATGTTGGCAGCCCGCGCGAACGACGGCTGGACTGTTACGCCGCCGGCTTACTCATTGCCAACCACACCAGGTAACTGGCAACCAGCACCTGGTTCAGCGACGTTTACACACTATCCGTCAGTACTTCCGTTTGCCATCACCTCGGGGACGCAGTTTGCGCCGAATGCTCCACCGGTGATGACAAGCGAGCGATACGCTAATGATCTTAACGAAGTTAAGGAACTCGGTTCGCTTAACAGCTTGACGCGCACACCTGAGCAGACTCAGATCGCACGGCTCTGGGCCAACGTCAACACGCCCACAAACTTCCTGTTAGTTTGGAACAACGTGGCGCGCACCGTTTCCGTAGCCCGAGAGACTTCCACCGTCGATAAGGCACGCTTGTTTGCGTTGACCAACATCTCACTTCACGACGCGTTGCAGACGACGTTCGCCAGCAAGTTCCAGCATGGTTTGTGGCGGCCGGTGACTGCGATTCGTCGTGCCGAAGAAGACGGTAACGCAGCGACAGCGCCTGATGCGGGGTGGGTGTCGTTGATCGGGGCTCCGCCGTATCCGTCTTACGCCGGAAACATGGCGGCGATCGGTACTTCGCAGGCGACGATCCTCGCGGCGTTTTTCGGGCGCGACGATATTCGCTTCGATCACATGTGGGCTGGAGCAGGTGGTGCGACTCGTTCGTACTCAGGCTTCGGCGCAATGGCTGATGAACAGGCGCGTGCGCGTGTTTATGGTGGGATTCACTTCACGTTCGACAATGTTGCGGGACAGTCCGTCGGGACAAACGTTGCGAACTATGTGTTCGCTAAGTTCATGCGCCCCAGACAATGCAATAAATAGGCGCGTGAAGTAATTCCACCGCGGGAGCCACAGGTTACATCACGAGCACCGGTGTAATCTGTGGTCTTTCTCTTAAAGAACCCGTTAAGGCAGCAGGTATTGTTTAATCTTTTCCTCAAACTTGGTGTTGTAATCGTCGGGGAGATCTCGCGGATAGAAGATGTCGTTTTCGGCGGCGCTGTATGCCACCATCACGACAAGGCACGGATTCATAAAGCCCGCCTTGGGCGGTTTGGTGTCGTAAATTAATTGCTGAACGCTCTCGGGTACTTCGCTGGCAAGCACCACGCAGAGAATGAACGTGCCCTGTATGAGTCGTTTGCTCACTTCCTTGCCATAAAGATTGACTTCCGTTTCGATGGACTGAAAACTCTCGACCGTCAGGGAATCACATTCTACGAACAAACAGCGGAAGGAATCCTTTTTCAGAATCCCTTTATCAATCATCTCCATGGCTTTTTTGAATCTGACTCGACCTGCGCGTTCGCCGCGCAGCTCTTTGTAACCATCGCTGGCAAGCCGCTCGATTGCAGCCTGTACATACGCGTCGAACCTGGCAGTCCGATCGGTCGGAGTAGGTGCGGATTTGGCTGAGGCGGATTGGATAGGCTCCTGCACAGGGAGAGGAGCCGGAGTTGCGGGTTGAGCGGTAGCGAGGCGTTTCTCCAACTCAGAGATCAGACTTGCAAAGTTGCTGTTCTCATGTATTTCCGCTGTGAGTGCGTTCATATCATTAAGGAAGAAGGTCAGGTTGGAGACGTTATCTCGGATTTCATCATAGCTGTCGAGTTCCTCGCGCAAACCTTGCAGGTTGGCTCCGCTGACCGACTTCATGGCCGCATCCAGTTCCTTTATTTTATCCTCCCAATGCTTGATGTACTGGATGCGTTTGACCGGATCGTAAATATCGGCATCCCCAAGCACAATTGGAAAGACGCGATCGTACAAATCCTTGTTCCTGGCTATTTCAACGAGCTCGAACATGCAGTTGCGGGATTTGAGGTATTTGTCGCTGATGACGACGATGACGGCGTGCCCGTGTCCCAATTGACGCATGAAGTCCCGGATCATGCCCTTGAACCCAAGGTCGCGCTTATCGCGTACCACCAGGATACCCTTGGCTTGCAGGTCGGCATCCAGCTCGTTGACGATGCGTTCGCTTTCTCCACCCCATGCATAGGAGAAAAACACGTGATTGTTATTTCCCATATAAACCTCACTGAATAGAATGGATAAGGAGCTAAGTGATATTAAACGAGTCTTCTCGTTTGAGTTAGGCAATAGTTTCCAAACTTTTGCGCAATAAGTAAACCACAGAGGCGCAAAGAACGCTGCGGTATCACGACTTTGCAATAGCACAGACACCTTTAGCACACGCTCTTCCACTACCCTTTCCGCATAATCCATAACATCGCACAAGGGGGGCGGTAATCAATGGTCGCAAGACAACAAACGGGCGGAACTACAGAAGCATTCCGTCGACAGCAAGACAATCAAGGCACTTCGCTTTTAAACGAAACAAATTACAACGCAGGAAGACGTCAAGGACTTCCCAGGACGAACGCAAAACGCCTGGCGAGAGGTTTGGGTTGGTTCAGTTTGGGGCTCGGGATGACTGAACTACTTGCTCCTAAATTCATTGCCAGAATCTCAGGCGTTCCTGAAAAACGTAGCAACGTGATCCGCTTGTACGGATTGCGTGAGATCGCTTCCGGCATCGGCATCTTCGCCCAGAAGAATCCGGAGGAAGCTCTTTGGTCGCGCGTGGCCGGTGACGTGTTGGATCTTACGAGTCTCGGTCTCGCCTGCACTTCACCCGACGCAAAAAGAGGACGAATCACCTTTGCCACCGCGAATGTACTCGCAGTGACGGCTCTCGACGTGATCGCGGCAAAGCAACTGAGCACCAACTATGCGGGCGTTCACGCAAAAGCGTCATGCATCGTCGGTCGCGATCCGGACGAGGTTTACAGTTTTTTCCGAGACTTCCGAAATCTTCCACGGTTCATGGAACATCTCGAGTCAGTCCAGGAAATGCCGGACGGAAGCTCGCACTGGGTCGCGAAAGGACCCGCGGGCATGAGCGTCGAATGGGACGCAGAGATCGTCGCCGACGATCCCGGACGCGTGATCACGTGGCGCTCTTTAGGAAACTCTGACGTCGATAATGCCGGAGCAGTAGTTTTTGAAGCTGCTCCTGGGGGACGCGGCACGATTCTCAGAGTGAACATTCAGTACAACCCGCCGGGAGGTGTCGTCGGCGCAACGTTTGCGCGGCTTTTCGGCGAGGAACCCAATCAACAACTTGAAGACGATCTTCGTCGATTAAAACAGGTGCTGGAAGTTGGCGAAGTCGTAGTCTCCGACGCGACTATCTTCGGCACCGGATACTTCGAACAGCGTCCCGCGCAGCCTGCGAGCTCTCGCGAGCTGCACAGCTCTGACGCGTTGCCGGATGAGTTGCCGGCAGGCGACAGATCATTCGAGGGAAGGAGGACTCAGCAATGAGAGCAAATTGTTGGATGGGCAAAACCACTGTCTCAGTGCAGGACGTCCCCGATCCTCAGATCATCAATCAGCGCGACGCCATCGTGAAGATCACGTCGACCGCGATCTGTGGTTCCGACCTTCACTTGTATAACAGCTTCGTTCCCACGATGGTCTCGGGCGACATTCTTGGTCATGAGTTTATGGGCGAGGTCGTCGAGATTGGTCGTGAGGTGACGAATCTGTCGGTCGGCGATCGCGTCGTCGTTCCCTTCCCGATTGCCTGCGGCAAGTGTTTCTTTTGCAAACAACAGATGTTTTCGCTTTGTGAGAACTCGAATCCCAACGCGTGGATGGCGGAGAAGATGTTTGGCCATGCGCCGGCGGGCATTTTCGGTTACTCGCATTTGACGGGCGGGTACGCAGGCGGGCAAGCGGAATATGCACGCGTTCCGTTTGCCGACGTTGGACCGATCAAAGTTCCAAGTCATCTGACAGACGAACAGGTACTTTTCTTGTCCGACATCTTTCCGACGGGATACATGGGCGCGGAAATGTGCGACATCAAACCCGGCGACACGATCGCTATTTGGGGTTGCGGCCCGGTCGGTCAGTTTTCGATTCGCAGCGCGTTCCTGTTGGGCGCGGAGCGTGTGATCGCGATCGACATGGTGCCCGAGCGGTTGCAGATGGCCCAGGAAGGCGGCGCCGAAACGATCAACTACAACGAGACGAACGTCTACGAGGCGTTGATGGATGTGACCGGCGGTCGAGGACCTGATGCGTGTATCGACGACGTCGGGATGGAAGCTCACGCACCGGGGCCGATCTTCGCTTACGATCGTTTGAAACAAGCGATGATGCTCGAGACGGATCGACCACATGCGTTACGCGAGGCGATCATGTGCTGTCGTAACGGCGGAACGGTCTCAGTGATCGGCGTGTACGGCGGATTCATCGACAAGTTTCCGATGGGTTCGGTGATGAATCGAGCATTGACGATCAAGACAGGGCAGGCTCATGTGCAACGGTACACGCGGCCGCTGCTGGCAATGATCGAAAACGGCGACATCGATCCGAGCTTCGTCGTGACGCATCGTATGAGTCTGGATGATGCACCGCAGGCCTATGAGATGTTCAAACACCGGAAGGACAACTGCATCAAGGTAGTGCTGAAACCCGGCATGAATGGACAGGCCATCGAGAAGACCCGCTCGTTCGACCAGACGGACGAGAACGGCATGACCGTTCACTAGGATCGTTTTCTAACCGTGACTCTCAACTTCGAGCTGCCGAGTTTCAAAACCGGCAGCTCGAAGTTTTCATCACGCGATCTAACTCCGTGATTAGCACGTTAACGCACAGTGACCTGAAACGGCACCTCCTTGTCGTCCTTCATCACGAACACTATGCGTTTGTTCTTGCCCTTCTTTCCGGTAACTACGCTCGACATTTCAACCCAGAGCACAGTCTTGTCGTCTGGCTCAGGCTTTAAAGTCAGGTCTTTCCCTTCGAACGTGACCTTCTGAATGGATTCGAAGTTTATCCCTTCAAATTTCACAAGGAGGCTGTCGCCCTCGTCCAGGATCAAGGGCTGTTTTGGTGAAAGAATCTTGGCAGTAGGCGTGGTCGGCGGCGGCTCGGCTAACTTCAGCGATCTTGGCTGGGCTGTACCCTGCATGACGAGGATCTGTTTTACGTCTTTGATTTGTGCTTTGGTTGGAGACAACGTAATCACTGTCGGCGTGTTCACGGTGAGTCCTTTAACACAGCGCGGCACTTTTTCGCATTTCGCCGCAAACACCGTATCGCCGACCTGTACTTGTACGTCGTCTGTAAAGCCGCCGCCGGTGACGGCGAGTTGAGTTTTTTCGCCGTTGGATCCCAAGGTCACGACTGCCGTGGCGGAAAAGCCACTGGGTATCGAGAGGTTCGCCGTGAGTGGATTTTCCTTCCAGAGGAATTCTTTGAAGGTCAGAGTTTTGGAACCGGCGAGTATCTCTGCAGGCGCAACGAATGTTAACGCCACCGATCGACTTGGTCCGTTTTGGGGATCGAAGTTTATGGCGATAAACGGCGCATCACTCAAACCGAAAACTTTGCCGCCAATGACAACAACCGGTCTGTGCCGGTCAAACAATCCACGGATATCAAAAGGCTGCGACCTGGCAACCAGCTTCAATGTGACTTCGAACGTCTGGGCGTCGCGCGCTTTAATGTCCGGGGGCATCAGGTGGAGGTCCGAATACGGCGCGTTGTTCTCGTAAAACAAGGGTCCACAGATGGAAGCACTCGGTGGTCGATGTCGATCATATAAACATTTCCCACGGACGAAGTCCGTCGTTCCATATCTACCAACAACCTTTGGCGGCTCGGGTGATTGCGCCAGGAGTTGGCCTTGCGTGACAACAATCAACCTCTTCTCGTTGGCGATCGTTAGTCCTTTTGCCGGACTATCCAACACGGTATTGCCGAGCACAATCTGTGTGTCCGGTGTGAACCCAGATCCTTCCACAACTGCAAGAACCTGACCGTTTCCAACGTCGCTCCATTGCACGCCGTTAATCTGAGGTGCCAGAGATTGCTCGGTTGAATAGTCTGTTCCTACTGGTAATACCGCTTCTTTGTATTGAATGCGCTCTCGCCCTCCGTTGATCAGAGCCCCGACAGTCTTGGCTTTCCGATCATAGCGGCGCCATTTCGTGACTGCGGTGACTTTTAGATTGCCATCAGACGCCTCTGGCACTGAGATCAGCGCATAAACTTGTCTGCTGCCCGGTTCTACCGTGCGGCGGCCCAGAACTGGACGAAACTGCCAAGCGAACTTTGCGGCGCCGTCGTCCGCCGCGCGTTCCAAAGCCACCGTGTCCGTGTCTTTCACAAGATAGAGTGACTCTTGAGTCCGACCGATGTTTGCTCCTACCCCGATGAATTGAACTACAGCACCCATGTCGATCGCCTTTGAATCCTTGGTGACCGAAGCAACGTTGTAGGTCTTGTCTTGAGGCATGAGCGACACGAGTAAGACGTCTGATCCGGCGATGGTGATTTCGGCTTCAGCGACTGCATCCTTGTGTGCGGCATCGATACTGATCTGAAAGCCTACCACTACCAGATCACGTGGGCCCAAAGTTGTCGTACCACTTACGTGCGTAATATTGACGCGATCAGTGATTGAACGTTCAAGGAGGAGGCGCAGGTTAGCAATCTGGTAAAAGAGCGAGGTTTGTTCGGCGAGCAAATCTTGCGCCGAAAGGCCAAACGGCGGTTGAAAGGAAAACATTGACGTCTGGCCGGGCGCGGTCGCCGTCGGCGGGGCAAAACTTCCCTGAGTTGTCACCTGCTGATTCGTATTTGTCGCTTCACCCCCGGTCGTAGTTTCACTTGATTTAGTTCCTTTGGTGGTCTTCGAGGACGGATCCTTTCCACCGACCGTCTCTGATTCCTCAGATCCTTCAGTTGACCGGCTGCCTGACGTTTCCTTATCGGTTGAGCCTACTGTCGTCACGATGGACGGAGTAGAAGGACCTCTCGCGCTGAGGGCCATCGAGGTCGTGGTTGCGGTGGCGCCGGCGAACCTGCCGGTTGCACTGTAAAGCCCGCTTGGGTCTGGAAACTGCGAGCGGGTGAGTTTGTTTTCGAGGTCTTGCAACATCGCCGTGAGTGTGCGTTCGTCAAACTGCTTTGGTTTACCCACGGTGATGCCATTTTCGGCACTTTGAATCTGGCCGTTCGTATGAGCGGCTGCATGACGATTTGTATTTCCGGAACCAGCTGGCGTATTCACGCTTGTTTCCGTTGGTTTTGGCTCCGCTTTTGGCGGCGACTGATCGGGTTTCGCAGGCGCTTGTGGTGGGCTCGGCTGCTGAGCAGCCGCGGGCGTTGAGGTTTGACTCGTAGCGGAACTACTGCCCTGGCTACTAAACAGGAAGATTCCAGTGAAAGTAAGAAGAACGAATGTCACGAAAGCACGACGAGAGAAAAGACGGGGCGACATGACGGAACTCCTTTGAGATTCTGATTTTGGTTGTGGAACTGGGACACCGGGGAGCAACCGCAGTTCTCGAAGTTCGCGAGATTGCTCTACTCAGTTAAGAGTAATGCTAGATACGGCGCACTATAGGGCAACTAACGGCTAAAGCCAATCAGAATTTCCAAACCGGCAGCTCGAGGTTTAATTCTCGCCAACGCGGAATTTGATCTTGTCTCCGCTTTCGACCATCTGTAGGCCGAACAATGAAGAGTTTAACGGAGGCTTGGGTGAGAGCTTTCCGACGATCGACTCTCCGAATTCGACGATCTTTATCGTTCGTTGCTGAGCTGAGCGCCAGTGATCGAGATCGACGATCATTTCGTTTTGGATCTTGCCCGCCTGGTCACGCAACGTCTTATACAAACCGCGTTGCCGATCATCGTTACTAAAGCCGAAGTGTAACGTCTCAGGCTTCTGGTAAATATCAACCCGCGCTACCTCGCGCTCCCCGGTGAAAAGACACAACAACACTCCCGCCGCGAGACGATCCATTCGAAATGGGCGATGCGCGTCCGCTCCGTCTTTATCAAAGAAGCCGTCGACGAGAAGTCCGGGCCAACCCGACACTACTTCCGAGCGCAGCAAGAACCCGGTGAGCATAGGACCACCACCCGCCGCCGGATTATTCCGGCCGAGCAACTTGTCAGCCTTGTGATCCGAACTCGCTACGCGACCGATGCTGAACGCTCCATCCGCCAGACAGTCAACCCAGGCTGAGTCTACTCGGAAGAAACGAATCGATTCAGGCGGCAGCATTCGCTCGTCGGGAACGAGATAGTTGAAAGGTACCTTTTCCAATTTCCGCAGACTCTCGAACCAGTCCCTGAGCTCTTTCGGAATAGATACCGCCGTCAGGCTCTGAAACGGGAGATGGGAATTAAGTAATCGCTGTTTGTCGCGCGCCTTTCGCTGTGCCTGCTGCCGTTTCCACTGATAGAGGCCGGTCGAAAAGTCCTTGTCCTGCAAGGCCAGCAGACGGCCCAACTCCCAGGCGGCCGCGTAGGAAACGTCGAACATCGAAAACTCCGTATCGTAATGGACCAACGCATCGGCCGTGCGGGACGGTAGATCGATTTTCGGAGATTCATTTTTGCCCGGAATCAATGGACCACGGAACCACGCGAGGTTTTGATCTCCGGCGCGGAAATAGTGCGGGACGGCGACGTAACCTTCGGAGAAAAACTTCTTCGCCGTCGCCATGCCGTCCGGCAGTTTCAACGTGGAGGGCTTACTGTCCAGCCCAAGGAGCAATTGTTTGAAGCTCTTGTCATGAGTTTCGCACGTGAAGCTCCAACTCTTGAGACTCACTAATCTGATCAGGCTATGGGCATTCGCGTCCTGGTAGTCGAATTTGAACACACCGTCGATGTTCTTAAAACGCTTCTCCAGGGAAACAAGGTGTGCGGTGCTGGTTCTGCCCGGTTGCGGCAGACGGTTCGCAATGATGATTGCCAGCTCTTCTCCGGTGTTCTCGCCGGCAGCGTTGGTTCCGAAACGAACGTGCGTCAACAGCTTCAACTCTTTCGGTGCCGGCATGATCTGCGACAAAAGAGTGTAGGGCACGTTGATGACGGTGAGCGCATCATCAAGCTGTTGCCAAGTTTCTATTTTTATTTCCGGGAATTTCGGCGCGCCCAGCGGACGCGGATCAACCAGGTCCTTGACAGTCAGTCTCTGCGGTTCCGGTTTTTCATCTTCGTAGAAAACTAAGAGTGCGAGCCACGGAACACCCGCCGATTCTGCCTGATCGCCGTTGACGGTTCGCTCCCACGGTAGAGTGCTGCGATTGAGAACGATATGCGGCAAGACATTGGAATGGTCGCCAAGGTTGCCGTCCGGTGGGAAGACTGCTTCCACGTCAGTCGGCTTCAACTCGAAGCGTTCCCCGGCCACCGTGAAAAGCCTGGAAGCAGTGAACGGACCGATGACCTCGGTAGTGCCGTCTATCTTTACCTCTTGCTTGACTTCGATCTTGTAATCACCATCCGCCAGGGTCGGCTGATGGAATTCCTCGAACTTCACCCAAGCGGTTTTTTTCTCTACTCCGGTTGACATAGCTCGAGCTTTCCAATCTGTGGTGCGGTTACAAAATCGTCGGCAACGGTATTCCTTATGCTGATACTGAACTTCATGCCCAGTTCCGCCAGCAAGGCGTCCCGCTGGTTATTACTGGCGACACTGTCTGCAATTTTCACGTCCGAAGGCACGAACTCACTTCCGCCTTCCCACTTGAAGGGGTTCTTGTAGGGTTCGTCCTTGAATTTGAATACAGCTGCATCGATCTTGCTAGTTACACCCGCCGCAGGAGGATTAGCCGGTGTGATCTGGATACCGGTGGCTACATTTTCGAGGAACTTATCACCGGTAAGTGAAGGCGTTGCAGTTTCACCCCATAGCCCTGCTGGCACGAGCTTCTTAATCAGCGAATACTTGAGTTTGCTTTGGACATCGCCACCGGTGATCGTGATTGCCAGCTCTGAGATCTTCAACTTCTTCAACTTGTCTTTAGTCGACATCGGGGCGATGCCGATATTTACGTTTGCGAGAGCATTCAGATCCCCTCCGAGCGCCGGCACGGACTTCAAAGGGATGGCAGAATCAATCACCAACGAAAACTCCTTGGGATTGATCACCCACCGCTCTGGTTCTCCCTTGGCTTCAATGTTCCGGACCAAACCATCCTTTACCGAGATGGTGCAAATGTTCTCCTCGGGCAGGAAAGATTTCTGGAATTCGGACCAATTTTGCAATGGTTGCGGCGCTTGCGATGCACCCGCGCCAAAGGCGATCGTAAAACTAATTACTGACAGGTCGATTCTGGCCGTCCCGGAGAAATCTGGTCCCCACAAATGCAGGTGCGCACCGACATCAACCGAGATCGTGACTCTCACGCGGGTGAAAAGGAGATTGATGTTGAACGTGTAAGACGCGCCGACATTCACGTAGATTAACGCGTCGTAGTGGTAAGGCTTCCATGCGATGAGGAAGTCTGCGCCGAGCTTTAGCCACGCGCGCAGTTCCCCTTCCTTGAAAAGAACTTCAAGATGGCCGCCTGCCATCAACGCCGATCCCGTCAGTGCGTAGTAAGCGTCGCCTTGAATCGTCAGTGAGTTGCTGACGCGCCAATCGAAAGCGAGACGCGGCACTCTCGGGTAGTGTTCAGGAACAGCGAACTTCGGATGATAGCCTCCGAGAGTCTGCACGAAGTCGCCGGCATGTGGACCAGTGAACCAACTATAAAACGCATAACCGCCGGAGAGGCGACAGTCTTTTGAAAGGATGTAAGAGTTGGGAGTCAGCCGCGCGTCGATGGCGAGACAACCGTCATCAGGATTAAAGGTGGCCTTCCACGCGATCTCGACCTGCGCGAGTGGCGTGATCGGGTTTTTCGGATCAGGTTTCGCGTCAGGAGTCGGGACCACGGCTTTCGAGAGGCCGATAAGATTGATCGACAGGTTGTTGCCAAACTCAAACGTCAGCAGCGCGAACGAGTCGACCAGCTTGAACGAGTTGAACCTCACGCCGACGGCCAGGAAGATGCTGCCGACTTTTGGCGGCACGTGCTCCTGAAGAGACTTGAGCGCTTCCATCACGTCTTTCGGCTTAGACTGTCGCCCGTCGACCGCGTGTTTCACCAACGGGAATTTGGAGACGTCGTCGATTGAAGGCGCGATCAGCCTGCGGTTGTAGCCAAAGCCCGCAGCGAGGCCGGTGATGAAAAAGAACGCTGGGCCGCCGAGTGGGTAATCGACGAAGGCGTAGATGAAGAGCGACGGTTCGCCGTCGAGTGTCGTGTAAGAGCCGAGGGCCGAGAGCGCGAACTGCTTGGTCTTGATCACGGCCGCACCGTCATAGCTGTCGGCCTTGCCGGCGGTGACGGTTCGCAAAAACGCGCCGCCGATTTCGACGGCGTCGTTCTTGTAATCTATTCCCAACCCCCGAAGCTCGAACTTAGGATCAAACTTCGTGAGTGGAGAACCGACACTCAAACCATCGAGCGAAAGAGTGAGTCCGGCGGCGGAGAGTGCCGCGCTCATTAAGAAACGAAGCGTCGACGCTTCATACTGCACGCCAACTTTGTCGAAGTACACCGGGCCAAAAGTCTTTTGCAGAGCAAACCACTTCACGTTTTCGGGCGCTGAAGCGGCCAGCGATTCGGACGGGGCGGGCAATTCCTCCGCAGTTGAGCGGCGCATACGCTTGCCGCCGACTTGCATGATCAATTCTTTTGAAGTCTCGCCGAAGTTCATTTGGGCTGATATCGTCAAACCCTTCGCGATAACTTCGCCGCCCGTCGATGACTCATCCTTCGCATCCTTGCCTGTGGGCAACTTGGAAATGTCGGCAGGGATGAGTTCATTAACCTCTCCGATCTCTTTTGCGTTCAAGCCGGCGGAAGTAACGAGCAAGCGAAGACCGTCCACGCTGACGTTTTTGTCGGCCGGAAGATCCTTGCCTACCAATGGGAGATCAGAAAGGCTGATCTTCATGCCCAACTGAACACCGAAGAGAAACTTCCCGTCACCGTTCTTTCTATAACCGAACAGAACATTTTTAAGTTCGACGCTGAGATCCTCCGGCACCAGGCTGGCTACATCGGGAGAGACGTTGTCGATAAAACTCCGCAACGACATCGAAGCGCCACCTGTGTTGCGATAAGCGCCGACGAACACCTTGGCCGAAGATGTTTTGCTGAAGATCAGGTTGAAGATCGAAGTTCCGACAGTGATCTGTCCACTAAAATCACCGGCGTACGAGCCGTTCGTGTTTTTCGTAATCTTGATGTTGAGTGTGATGCCAACTGGCCTGTCGTGAACCTTAAAGCTGCCGACTGCGACGAAGTCGAACGCTGTCGTAGCAGTATTGAATTCAGTCGTGAGTTTGCTCACCAGCACATGCGGCAGCGACGAGGGCAAACTTACGCCGAAGATGCTGAACAGGTAATCGCCGACCGCGGTCAAATCCAGTTGCTGATCGTCGCCGAAGGTGCCGCCCTGGAATGAAAAGCCATTGCCTGATTCAGGAACGCTCGCGGTAACGTTGAGTTTGGCGCCGCCGATTTCGACGACTGAGGAAAGCGTGCCCTTGTTCTTTTTGCCTTTCCTGGAGCACGAAAATGAAACCTGTTTGAGCGCCAGCGATTTGCTGCCGAGCGGCAACTTCCATTCGGACTTCAAATTTCCCTCGATGGAAAAATCTCCCGTCGTGCCGGCCTCTATTCTTAGAAGGTTTACGTCGAGCGCGGGTAGATCGCCGGGCGTGAAGCCCAATGCCACCGCTATCAATTGTGCAAGTTGAATCGTGTCGCCTTCGTGCAAAGCGCCGGTGACGACGAAGCCGGCGTCGCGGCGGGCCGTGACGTCGAAGCTCACTCTGTCGTTGTCACGACTAAGGGCCAGAGTGCCCGAGACGGTTGCGGAAATGGTGCGGGCGGTTTGACTGAAAGGAAACAGGATCAGCCAGCCAAACTTTAAGCCGGTAACTGCGAAAGTATCTTTGACGATCTGCCAATCGTGGTCGGACGCGACCGTGAACTGAATGTGCCTAACCAACGGCGGGTTCGTCTCTGCGACGAGTGAAAAATCTGTTAGCTTGAAGCGATCCACCATCAGGGCGTCGGGCAGTTTAAAGTCAACATTAGTCCCGCCCGCGAACTCCACCAGCGCATTAACACCTTCCGAGATAGACACGCCACCATCTCCGAACTGCGTATCAAAGGAGAAAATAGGCGACGCACTAAATAGCGGCGTCGTGGCGGAGATAGTGATGGGCTGAGTTTTTCCGATTTGGAATCCGCCGATTAGTTCAAGGCGCGTTTGCAGCCCTTGCTCACCCTTGGGTGCAGGAGCTGTTCTGATCTGGCACGTGACCTCTTTCACTTGCAGGGCCGGGTCCAACTGGAATTGCGGAGTGGCGATGCCGAATTTCAGACGCAGATCGGGAGCCTCGTCGCCCTTGAGCCGGACAGGCCCCTTCAACGTCGTGCCTCCGGCAATCTGAAGCAGATCCTTAAGGTAGCCGAGCGCAACCGGGTCTGGGATGACACCGGAAAAGTTGAGGCCGGTGCTTAGCGGGCCATCGTCGAAATTTTGCAGAATGAACGCCGCTTCGCTGAAGGTAAAGTCGTTGAGGATGGAGGACTGCAAAGAGACGAGGCCAGGGTTGCCCTCCGCGTTTTTATAAGATTTGGGTAATGCGGCGAAGCTGTTCTGAAATTTCCAGTCCAACGGCAGATCAAACTTCCAAAAGAATCGTCGCTGCGTCTCACCAGTGATTTCGATCGAGGTAGTCAGCCCGGTAAGCTTCAGCAGGTCGGTTTTCCCCTGGACGGTGATTTTCCGATTAGTGAACGCGACGCCGGCTTCTTTGAGAAGCAGGTCGGTTCTTCCGAGAGAGGTAAGCGCATGGTCCAGCTCGTCAAACAAGCCGCCCTGCAGCTGCAACTCGCGCGCAGCGGTAACCCTGCCGGCAAGTAAAGTGTAGATGTCATCGAGGCTAACGTTCATCAATCGTTCCTCGGAGGTGGATCTTCGAGGGTCGTCTTAACGCTAACTTCCCCCTCGGCCGTAATTTTAAGTTCGTACTGGGCCCCCTGGTCGGCCACGGAGTGGTCCGCGGATCTCAAATCCATGACCGCAAGGGTCGTGAATATTGCCTCCTTTGTCTTGAACTGCACCCACGTTCTCCGCTCACCCCATTCCATGCTCTCGTGAGGGTTGGTAAAGCTCACGTCTCCAGACACAGGATCTCTGTAACTATTGTAATCGTCCGGATCGTATGAGGAGACGTAGGTGTGTTCCTCGCCTTTCAACAGTTTGGTGTTGCCTTTGATAATGTCTATGGCCAACTGTTGAGGCAACCGGTATCCGGTCTTGGCACTTTCGGACAACGATCCTTGCCTGTCGGAGCTGATGAAGACGAATTCGGGTTTGATCGCCTCAATCCATTTCGGCGCGATTGATGTTCGTACGCTGCCGTGGTGGCCGACTTTCAGAACTGTGCTTTTGAGCTTCTTCAGCACGCCTTTCGCGGCCAGCGTCGCCACAATGTATTTTTCCGTGTCGATTGTGGCATCGCCGGAGAGAACGACGCTCTCTCCACCGTATTCAAGCCTGAGTACGATGCTGGCCGAATTCTTCCTCCACGCATCTGCGCTGTTGGAAGTCGCGGGTACATTAATCGCCAGGACCATCACCTCCACGCCTCCAAAGTACGCCTTTGTATTCAATTCGAATGGAAGGGTGCCACTGGGCCTCACGTTGTTAACCCCACTTATTGCATCCTTGTAATCCGAGCTTTCGCCGCCGAACAGAAGATTGGCGACCGTGACTTTGAACTCCTTGATAAAATCCAGGACCATGTTGTAATGGTCTCGATCCCCGTGCGTTAGAATTAACCAATCGAGGGTTTCGCGGGAATCTTTTTTGAATTTTGTGTGTTGTTTGAAGTACTCGAAAACGTCGGTTTTCGTCGTCTTCTTGTTTTTGGTTGACCCTAAGTCGACCAGCATCGTTTTGCCGTTGGGAAACGTGATGAAGATGCCGTCACCTTGTCCTACGTCCAGGAATTGAATGTTCAGTTCAGGCAAATGTTGCCTCCGGAAGAAACTTGCAAGACAGTCAGTGCCGGCCGTTTCCGTTTGATCCATTAGTGGCAGCCATCACACCGAGCGCGGCTTCCACTTTGCTTTCGAGTAGTTGCAGCCGCTTAGCGAGTGCGTCGTTCGCTGCTCTCAACTCGACGTTCTCAAAACGGAGTGCTTTCAGCTCCTGGTCCATCTCTTTCTTGATTTGCTGCGTGGCTGAGACGTTGAGCATGGCGATGGCGTCGTAGTCAACGGTGAGGAAGTCGTCGACTTCGCGGCCGTAGACAAAAACCTTTTCACCTTCGGGCTCGAGGTCAACACGGAACTTGTCGTTCGTTACTTCAAGCACCTCGTGGAGGTATTCGCCGTTCTCCGTGATCAACTTTCACACGGTCGCCTTTTTTCAGTTCCGTCGCGAGTGCGATCCAGCCATCGCAAATTGACGCCTGCTGGTAGATGTCAGGCACGATGTCCGTGGTCCTACTGACAGCCTGAGGGAAGACCTTCTCGATCTGTTGGCCGATAACCTTTTTGTAAGTGCCATTGCCTTTGCCGATCACGTCCTTGTAGGTGTAATCGGTAATGATTATTTTGAGAAGCGCGTCAAGGTCGGAGACGCCCTCCGACGTTCCTAGGACGGTCTTAACCCGAGCATCCGAAACGGTATCAAATGCTGAAGCCCGTATACGTTCATCGGCGATGATGGAGTGTTTCAAATCGCTCCTCTGCCCGCCCTTTTCACCGAGATTTACACCATCCATGTACCTGCCTAAGGTAAAACTGTTTGCCTGCCCGCCAATCACGTGGAGAGGCGCTGCCGGCGTGGTCGTCCCGATGCCCACCTTGCCGTTATCGGTGATAACCATTCTCGGACTATTTGGGCCGATACCATCATCGCCAACTTTGGTAAAGAAATGCAGGTGGCCACCGGCGAATTTGCCGGCATTCACTTGCCTGCATTTAATGGCAGCGACTTCACGGTGAGCATCTCCCTGGCCGGCGGTTCGGGTGAAATATAGACCTCCAAGATGAGCAGTGTTCGCGTCTTGATTCGTACTCAATATCAACACGGATTCGCGTGTCGGCGAATGCACCTCGAGAATCCGCCCGTCTTTATCTGCCTTGAAGTAATTCGCTGTATTGATAAAACCGCCTGGATCTGTGGTTCCAATGCCGATGTTGCCATCTTTAAGAATAGTGAAGCGATTCTGATCGGCGGTACGATTGAAAATTTCAAAGCGCCCTGACGAGCCCGAGGACTGTAATGACCATTTGACGCCACCCGCATCCTTGCTCTGAATCATCATCTCCTGATTACCCGTGCCTGCCACGTGCAGGTGCTTTTCTGGGGCCGTCCCGATGCCGACTTTGCCGTCTGTGTCAATTTTGAGTCTGCCGGCCGGCGTGTTTTCTGCGTCAATTTCGAAGACTCCTACCCCACTAACCGAGACCTCTTTATCGACCCGCAGTTTTTTGACAGTAACTTTGCTGTCTGTGTCGATCTTAAGCCGGCCGCCCGGGTCGCCCGGTGCGTCAACCATGAAGGTTCCACCCCCACCGACCGAAACATCTTTCTCGACACGCAATTTGTCGACGGTCACATCGTTATCGACACGCAATTTGCCCGCGACATGAAGCTTTTCCTTCGGATCGTTCGTTCCAACGCCGACGCACTGCTCGGTAACTCCCGCGATGATTGCTTCCTTGTAGACCAGCGGCGCTTTTTCAATGAGGGCCACGAAGTCTCCGTCCCAGTAACCGGGGATGTTCTTGTACTTGACGTAGAGGTTGGTAAGCCCGGACGCATGTTTAGTTTTGATTTCCGTAATTCTCAGCTCCAGGGATTGGCCCGGCTTGAGTGTGATCTGCGCGGCGGGCGTGATGGTCCACACGGGCGACTGACCTAGCGTCGGCTGCTGGACATTGAACAGACTCTTATCGTCTTTCAACTTGATGTTCCGAACCTCGTCCAGGAAACCCAGCGCCCACGGATTCTCTTGAGGTTGAGGCTCTATGGGCGAAAAGTCGAACGAGAAGGTGAATTTGGTCGCCGGAGGTTTCGTTAGGCCAAGGTCCGGATTCAGTTCAATGTTCCCCTCGCCTGGTTTCAGTGGGTCTGGTTTTATTAGGTTGGTAATGCGAAGCTTGAGCTCGTTCGCCGTCGCGTTATTCAACACTTTATCGTTACCGACGATTCCGACGTGAAGCGGGATGTTTTTCTGACCACTTTCATTCACGAGGCTCAGGTGTTGAAGACGGTGACCGGGCACAAGTGGCTCCGGCGCTTGTCCGGCAGCGCTCGCCACGTACTCGAGACTGTTGTTCCATTTGAGCTCGACTCTGGTGCCGTGCGCTCCGACCTTGCCGTCACCACTAAGGTTCTTCAAGGTTACAGAAATCGATTTGCCTGATTCGATCGTTGTCGGATTGGTAATCAGCAGATAAAAAGAGACACCTGCATCGGTCACTGTCGGTTTGTCGCTTATTTTCCAACCGGCTTCCTCAACAGAGATCGCAGGCGTACGATCTAAAACAAGAGTGCCGGGTCTGAACCGCAGCTCGAAGTGATGGTTGTCAGCAGTCGCGTTTTGACCAGCTAGTTGCTTCGGCTTCATATTGCGCCGCGAGCTGTTGGTGATATCCAGTTTCAACGTCTGGCCCTGCTGGCCGTCGAAGATGCCGAGAATCGGCTGACGATCGCGGTTAAGCAGTTGGAAGCTGACCGGGTAGCTGGCTCTGACGATGGCTGACATAGGTTTCTCCTTCGATACAGTAGGGCTTCTAATTTTTCCTTGACGGTTGCGCGACGGGCGCAGGGCTGAGTTTTAGCCAGCCTTCGCGAACCTCCTGCTGACCCGAAAACTTCGCGGTCAGATCGACTGGCCCAATGTGGGCGCGGTCGAGTATGTCCTCGATCTTGTCGGTATTCATCGACTCAGGCAGCGACGGTTGCCCACGCTTGTCCCTGGCAGTAACGCTGCCCCGCGTCTCATCCTTGTCAATGAAGTCGATCCATCCTCGCCCCTTCAGCTCGCGCCAGATCGTGTCTGCTTCGCTGCGGAACTCTTCGACAAAAGTTTCTTTACGGACAAGGCCGCGGGACGAAACTTCGAACCACGTGTGGTGCAGATCCTGATGCAGCCACGACCACTGATATCCCGCTTCGTCGGGCAACGGCAGGTGGATCTTGCCGGCGTCGGTAAGCACTGGCGCGCTCATGAACGTGATCTCGATCGCTTGCAACGCAGCCGCGTACTGATCGGGTGGGATATTGATCGCTTTCGCCGGCACGATGCCGGTGGTTGCATGGACCAGGCCGCGAGGATCGATGAGCAGGGTCAGTATCTGCGGCGGCGACTCGACCGTTTGGAAGAAGACCATCGCTTCCGGATCGGTCTTGTGCGTTTTCAGGTGAGTGGTGCCTTTGAACGTCGCGCTGTTGTCGCTTTGCGGCGCGAAGAATACATTGTCTTCGTATGTGTCGTTCTTCTCTTTCCAGTAACCGACGGTACCGTCGTTGAACTGCTTGTACTCGCCGATTCGTATCGGAAATTTCACGCGCGTGAAGCCGTTGTCGTCACGACCGTCGCGTGCCATGTCCTGGCGGAATTCATTCCAGCCCTGGTGAGTTGCGGGCAGACCTTTCAACTCGAGATTCACCGACGCGCGAACGAGTGCCAGAGGACGGCCCATGAGCAGGGCCAGATCCTGATGATGCGTGAAGTTTTCCGGCTCAATGTTCTCGACAGCGCTGTCGATAGCGGTGATGAAGTCGTCGAGAAACTTCTTGTCATTACCCCACTCGTGAATCGTTTTCACAATCTTCCGCAGATGCGAATTAGAAATCGCATCCATGGAATTAACGCCGAGTCCGCCCGGGGCAGATACCCACTCCGGTCCTCTGTCCTTTTTGACTATCGACCCGAGCGCCCTGCCGCTGTTGTCGTAAACCATGAGACTGTTGTCGAGATTGTTGGCGAGCACCCAGCCACAGATCGGAGTCGTCGCCGGATGATCGTTCATCTCTTCCTGGTCCGCGTCTGCTGAGAGCCAGCGGAAGTTAATGCGGGCCGGCTGCATTAGCCGCGGCGGCAGGCTGACGATTGGTTTAGCAGTTCCATCATCCAGCGGATCGCTTATCAGAATTTTCGAAACATCCAGGTCTTTGATTTGTCCGAAGGTATCGATGAGCCGCAGCCGATGAATCTTCATGATGCCGGTGCGGATCGGATTGAAGTCGTTCTGCGGTGCGGGCGCGCTGTAAATTGAATTGCTCACAGTGATGCCGACGGTCTTGGCAAACGATTGATAGTCGTCGAAGCCCAGCGGATCGGCGATGTGCAATTGCGGCGTCTGCTTGTGCATGAGAAGAGCATCGTTAAAGCCGCTGAGCGACTGCGATAGACTGTTCGTACCTTCCATTGCGCCAAGCACACCAAACGCGGTTAGGTTCGGATCTCGATTTTCCTCCGGTGTTGCAGCCAGAAGGCCTTTGGACTTCGCGCGGGCCCTGTACCACTCCTCAATTTCTTTCATCTTATTCTTGAGGAGCGCGCGACCATCTGCCGACACGGCAACGTTCGCTTCCTGGTAGAACATCGGCAGCACCTCTCGCTCAAGATAATCTTCGGTTTGGTTGACGAGTTGTTCACCCGCATGCGGCGTCAGGATGCTGCGGCCGCTGTAGAGGTTCGCGGCGCTGATGGTCTCACCCTTGCCCTTGAGCGATAGATCGACATCGTTTTCCGGGAGCTGGTAGTTGTCAGTAATGAAATTTTCGTTGAACCGCCCTGTCGCCGGGTCGATGTTGGATTTGTTTGCGATGGGAGAGACTTCGACTACCCACTCGAGCAGGAAGGGGTTCCACGGTTGCCCTTGCCACGTCGTGAAAGCGAAGTCTGTGGGGTCGGCGATTTCGCCGATCTTTTTTCTTATTCTCTCGCGCCAAATCGTGATCGGCGGGATTGATTGCTTCGTTCGTACCGCTCAACAACTGCGTCTTCAGCAACTCTTTTCGGGGAGCGTCATGACCGTGTCTTTTGGACGCTTCGGCAAGGTCGCCTTCGAGTAGTATCGACGGCTCAGTGGGCTGCCAGTAGCGTGGGCCGGATGTTTCTTTGAGCTTGTAAGTCGAACTGTTTCCGATGAACGTTTGCAGGTTGTTGATTGCTTTCGCTAACGCCGCCGCAGCCGATTGAGAACCGGCCCTCGCGCTGACCTCAGTCGCGGAGACTTTCCCTTTGTCGTCAGTCGTCACCTCAATCTTTCCGGTGCTCTCAATCCTCGTCTCCAACGACGCAACGCGTTTCGCGATGTAGCTCGCGACTTCGTCGACATCGGGATACGCATCACGCGTGTCCTCCGGCGGGTAAGCGCAGAGCATGTACTTGTACCAATCGGAGAAGAGCTGAATACGTTCGGACTCGATCTGCTGCCACGCGCGATCGTAATCCGACTGGCGTTTGTTAAGGATATTTAAGAGGCTGCCGATTTCTGGTGGCAGCGTCACTTGCGGAAGCGTAACACTGGCATCAGCGGCCGAATTTTCATCTGATTCAGCGCGGACGGTCCATAGTGTCCCTCCCGACACTGCTGTGAACCCTTTCTCATGCCGCGCTTCGTCAAACTTCGCACCAACGTCGAGTTGCCTGTGCGCGAGCGTGGCGGACAAGTGCATGGCTTCCAGATGGTCCTCGACAACTTGTTTCCTGCCGGAAAGCATTTGCGTCAAACACGCGGACAGAGCTTCCGTGCCGGTGTTGCCTACGGCGAGCGTGACTCTCTGGCTCCTTAGCTTTGGTTTCGGTGTGCCGAGAACCAGCCGCGCATAACAAATCATTTGCGTCGGAAACTCTTGACCTCTGGGAACGATGGTCCACTTGAACGTGTCTTCGAGCTCGCTTGAGTTGTGAACAAGTGTTTGCAGGACGTCTTTGGTGTTGTCGCTGTACCAGCCGGTTAAGTAATACTGACGCCCGTCGTTCTTACCCGAATATTCCTCGTCGAAGAACCCAAAAACGCTGAAGCAATTCGGATAAAACGCAGCGAACGCCGGCTCGCCATAACCCACAGCCGTGAGCTCCGGATAGTAGGAAGAGACGCGAGGGTCGGGGTTGTAGCTGGTGATCTCGACACTCCGGCCCATTAAGCGATACGGCTGACCCTTGTAGTTGTCCGGTCTGTACGGCACTGCGACGCCGTCGACAACCGTTGCGGGTGCGGTAAGAAGTGCGTTCTGCGCTGGGTGAAGATAATCACTCTCGACGATCCAGGCCTTCTGGACAACGTCCTTGTCATTGCAGCGCGTCACCAGCCAACGATTCGGCACGAGGGGGAAAACTTGTCTACCGAAACCCGAACTGTCTTTAACGTATTGCGCCTTCGTGAGCGCATCGGGCAGGGACCAGTGCAGATGAATGCCTGCCCTCAGCAGAAGATTCTCGTTCTGAAACGGCGTGGCGACGAGCTCTTCGCTGATGTTAGCGATGTCAGGGTGGATGTCGTATTTATCGTTGCAATAAGGTAGGCGACTGAAATCGGCTGTCGTCTCTACGACCATCTGATCGTGGTCAAGGACGAGAGCGTCCAGATGGACGGGCACTAATAGGATATTGCTCATGGGGGATTGAACACTATCTCATCGTCAAAATTTGTTGGTGTAATTCAGTACGACAGAAACCGGCGAGATCAGGCGCGTCGTTGACCAGGTGTAGAGAGAAACTGTTCTTAAGCGGGCGCACACCGCCGTACTGATACGACAAAAGCAGCGGCACACTACACGCGTGTTATTCGCTTGTCAATGTTTAGTTTTCAAAACGCACTTTTTTCTTCAGCGATCGCGTTGGAATTCTATTGACGACTTAGTGAGCCGGGTATACTTTGTGCTCGCTTTTCAAGGTCGTTCTCTCAACCTCGTCATTGGTAGACTAACCTTCCGATTCACGGAGTGTGTCTCATGAAGAATAAACGACAACATCATCCCCTGTTTAAGCGCGCACTATCGATCGTTATCGCGTGCCTCGTACTTTGCACGCCTACGATTTCACTGGGTTGGGGAGCGGGTGGACACATGATGACGGCACACATCGCTTTCCGTCGTCTCAATCCGACAGCGAGGGCTAAGGCAAATGAACTACTGGCTATTCCGATCAACCCGACATCAGTCACATCGACAAGTTTGAATTTCGTTAACGCATCACATTGGGCCGACGATCTGCGTCCCTTTCCCGAATTCGATTCATTTAAGCCTCTTCACTTCAAGGACATTTTTTTCACATTGGATGGCTCGACCCTGCCCGAGATCGATCCGAACAACATCGTCAAAGCGCTTGAAGACAATGTCGAGATTCTAAAGACCAGTACCGATAAGAACGCCCAAGCGCAGGCTTTGCGTTTCGTCATTCACTTCGTTGGCGATATTCACCAGCCGCTTCATTGCACTGCGCTAGTGAGTAGTGCCAACCCGCAGGGCGATCAGGGTGGAAACCTGGTCAAGATCAAGATTCGGGGTGACGATGGCACTTTGAGGGACAGCAATCTTCACAGCTACTGGGACGGTGGCATCGGCGCTTTCCCGCGCTCGGGACCGAACTTCGCTCCACCGGCGCTCAAGACCATTGCTCCCGCCGCCTGGCTCGCGAGGCAAGGTAATCCTGCCACCGCTCGTGGTTTGAAACTGAACGACCCATTCAACTTCGATTTGTGGGCTGAAGAGAGTTTCTGGTTCGGTGAAAACGTCGTTTACAAAGGAATTCGTGCAGAACGAACCCAGACTGCTGCTTACAACAAGAAGGCGTTGAAAGTAGCTCGCCGGCGTGTCGCGTGGGGTGGTTATCGCCTCGCCGCTTTGCTCAATGCGATTTGGCCGCCTGAATAATTTGTCACATTTCTTTTGTAAAAGTTTTGACTTTTCTTTACGGGCGGAGTACAGTGCCGCGTTCTCTCAACGACTGGCTGCTCCCACAAGCCTCTACTTCTGCGGTTTCGGTGGCCTCAGCCTCTGTGTTTAATTCGCCGCGATCTCTGCGGCCTCACGTCGGTGGTCCCGGGCTGGGAACCGAGATTAACAATGAAATTCTGTTTGTTATGCGTGACTCTCGCGCTGTTGTTAGCGTGCGCGCTATGCGTCTGGCCTGAAACCACCTACTCTGCGAAGCCGCGACCTAGTCCGAGCCCAACACCAACAGCGACTCCGACACCAAACGCAACACCATCGCCGACCGCGACGCCGACGCCGGAACCAACTCCGACACCGACGCCAACTCCAAGGGGTAAGCCGAAGCCATCCCCGTCGCCAACGCCGACACCAGCACCAACGCCCAGTCCGACACCGGTTCCGACGCCGCCACCAACACCGACACCAACACCGGAACCGACTCCGACTCCAACACCCCAACCTACTCCCACACCGACGCCGACACCGGAACCGACGCCAACACCAACGCCCGAACCTACTCCAACGCCCGAACCAACGCCGCCGCCAACTCCGACTCCGACTCCGACTCCCGAACCTACTCCCACACCAACGCCCGAGCCAACTCCGTCACCAACACCGGAACCAACTCCGACTCCAACGCCGGAACCTACTCCAACACCAACACCGGAACCGACTCCGACACCAACACCGGAACCGACTCCGACGCCAACACCGGAACCGACGCCAACACCAACACCGGAACCTACTCCAACACCAACACCGGAACCTACTCCAACACCAACACCGGAACCGACTCCGACGCCAACACCGGAACCGACTCCGACGCCAACACCGGAACCGACTCCGACACCGACGCCGGAACCTAGTCCCACACCAACGCCGGAACCAACCCCAACCCCGACACCGGAACCGAGCGTTGAGCTAACAGTGATCACGGCCAATCTCCAACACGGCCAGAACACCTCCGGCGCCTACGACTACGCAGACCAGGCAGCAGTACTGGCATCACTCGCGGATGTCGTAAATGCCCAGGAGGTCAGTCCGGGCGACTTACCGAATTGGGACGCAGCGTTCGCAAGTTTCGGCTTTAGCGGCACGCCCTACGCTGAGAACTCGCCGCAGATGAACGACGGCCAGGTGATCTGGTACAAAACGTCGAAGGTGACAGTGAACTCGACCTACAGCCGCAAGCTAAGCAACGGCTTCATTGGTTGGGACGGCAGCACGAACGTGGATAAGAGCGCGATAGCGATAGATGTAACCGTCGCGAATAAACGCGCGCTGATCGTCGACACGCACCTATGCTGGTCCAGGTGTGCCGACACACAGGCTGATGTCATCACTGGAAAGTCGTGGCAGCGGAACGCGCAAGCTCGTGAGTTACTCGATTGGGTTGCTGGCCTGGGTCACACTAACATCATCCTTGGTGGAGACTTCGACTTCACTCCGCTATTTCCCACGTACCCGCTGTTTGCAGATTATATCGACGCGTGGAAACTCGGACTGCAATCTGGGACCGCAACAGCGCCATGGTCTGATCGTGACGACGACGGCGTTTCCGACATGCCGCTCGGCGAACTGACTACACGCACTCACGACACGAGAAGGATCGATTACGTGTTTCTGCAGGGCGCGGTCGGACTAGTTAACATCGAGCTTCCTGACTTGAGAAAACCATGCACGCTCGTGAACGGACAATGCCCTGCGGTCGCGCAACGTTGGGGAGTTACTGACGATCTGGGCGTGAGACCGAGCGATCACAATTGGCTCAGAGCGACTGTGGTTCTCTATTAACGCGATATCGCAAACTCGCTTTGCCACCATGACTATCGGAGGTAAAAAATCGCTCAACAAGCACGCCACCGTTTGTCTCAATCACGCGCCGTGAGGGGATGTTATCTTCATCAGCTACTATCTGGACGTAAGTGAGTCCCTCTTGCCACACGTGCGGAAGCAACATTCGTAAAGCTTGAGTGGCGTATCCTCTGCGTCTCTTCCAGGGCACAACCGAATAACCAATATGGCCCAGACAATACGACGGTAGTTCACTCGTACCCGGCCTCCAGCGAAAGCTGATAACTCCGCAAAACTCGCCATCCCACATCCACTGGGAATATCCGGGCAAACGAGGCACGTTTGTACCATCGGGTAAGACCACAGGCGGCCCCTTGCCTTCAGGATCGACTTGTTCGAGGAGAAAACGCGTGGGATCTTCCGCGATATGTTCGAGCAATTCGACACACGCTTGCGGCCTGCGGTTATCGGGCGACCACCCTTGCTCGAGAGCGTGCACATATCCCGGAAGATACTCAGCCGCCGGCCAAACCAGTGATAAATGCCATGTTTCCTTTTTCGACATAACTTACTCGTTCACCAAAAGCCCCACCAAATAGTTCTCTCAATTCCCTCTCATTTCTCGGCCGCACGAACTCTCCGGTTCGATACAACACTTTGATATACCAATCTCCAATCGTGCGGTTGTTTGAGATCAAACTAGTCAGATACAGGTTCCCTTCCTCGGAGAGTAATTCTTTGAAACCCAAAACCAGGGTTGGTGCATCCGCAAACTGATGCAGGACGTTGAGGCACATGACCGTACGAAAACTCTTTCGTCGAAAGGGCAAATCACTTAAGTCGGCTTGCAGCAGCCGGACGTTTTCAGGGACACGGCCCGCAAGCTTTCTTAATCGTTCCCGCGCTCGTCTCAACATCGCCAACGATTGATCGAACGCCACAATCTGACGGTTTGAAGAAACGTAAGTTCGTGCAGTAAACAGCATCGAACCACAACCAGCATCTAAAAATATTCCGTTGGATGAGGAATCGAGAGCCTGGCGCGCGAACTCAACGTAATCGCGCGGAGAGGTTCCCCACATCACGAAGTTATACAGGCGCGTGCTTACAAACGCATCATAAAGCGGCGCCCTTTTGTCGTAATGGTGCTGAACTGAGGTATCCGGCAGGACAGTGTAAATATCCTCTTCGATCAGACGAACAGACCGATCCTCGGCCACGACCGCCTTCAGCTCGTCGGCGGCCGAACCCCATGACGTTCGTATATTCGGCGTCCCTTCCACGTCACACCTCTTCCGGTTGTGATCCTGATACTTGAGTCAAACAACATCGCATATATCACGCCCAGACCCAATGGCGACGTTAAAGCATAAACCGGAGACACTCCGGAACGTCTGTTAATGACAGCCATGATCAGCACCTGAAAAACCCAGGACAATGCGGCTGGAATGAACAACGAGCTGAGGTCCGTGCCAGCCACCATCGCGATCGCGGCCGCCAGAGCAATCAGCGGTGGCGCGACTGCACCCAAATACATCGATACAACACAAATCAGCGCTAGAGGAAATGAGAAGTTCAATCCTGAGAACCAATTTTTTGTACTGCACTCCCACATCTCGCGAAACGTTCTATACATGCGTGTTCTGATCAATGTCGGCGCGCGATCGATCAACAAACGGGCACGCGATCGTTTGATTCTCTCAGCCAACCGCACGTCTTCCATCACTTCATCCTTCAACCGTTCATAACCGCCGACACGGTCGAGCACGCTTCGCCTCATCAGGAAGAAACCGCCGATAGCGGCAGCGCGGTCCGTCGTTGGATCGTTGATGCGATAGAAGATGGTGAACATCAGAAACACCCATTCCCAGGTTGGCACCATCACGCGTTCCCAGAATGAATGAGCTTCAAACTGCGGAATCAAGGTCAACGCATCACCGTTAGCTTCCAGCGTACGATCCAGCGCGGTGCGCAAGGCTGATGGTTCGAAGATCATGTCTGCATCAGTAGCAAGAATCCATTCGCCCCTCGCGTAACTCAGCGCCTGATGCATCGCGTACGGTTTGCCGAGCCACCCCGGCGGCAGCTCTTCCCCTTCAATCACACGAAGGCGTTCATCTCCTTGAGCGAGTGTTTCCAAAATCGCTCCCGTCGAGTCAGTCGAACGATCATTAACGGCGATGACTTCGAACCTTCCATAGTCCTGAGCAAGAATTGATCGAACGCAGTCCCCCAGCACGCGATCCTGTTCATTACGAGCCGGAACTAAGATCGATACCAGTGGCGCATCACTGGCCGTGAGGCGCAGGTTGTCCGTTGCTGAGAGAGATTTTTGGCGAGATACACCGCGAAGCGTGAGAACGACAATAACCAGCCAGACAAGAGCGATGAACCAAAGCGAGCTGATCAGTATTGTGATTATCACTGCTTGTCAAAGCGCAAATTCCGAACGCGGCCCGAAGTCAAGCGAAATCCCGTGATGCGTTTTTCACTGTCGCGCGTGAACTGGACCGTCTGGAAAAACCATCGATTACCTGAAAAGAGATCGCCGTCAAGTTCAGTTAACGAAATGTCGTCGTGACGCCGGTGTTGGGCGACGAGTTTTCCATCTTTTAGGACCATCGTGTAGCTGGTGCCGAGTTCAGGACTGTAATACTCGCCCGCAAACTGCGTTAGCTGCGCAGCTGACGCAGGCGCGCCTAACCGCTTCGCGGACTGACTTTGGGTTCCACTCTTCATCGCGAAACGGACAACGTTACCTTTTTCATCGCGTTCGAACGTTATCTCTGCGTTCGCTTCCTTAACGAAAAATGTAGTTTCAGATTGCGGAATCATTTCCGCCTTCGGCGCGTTTCCGGGTTTGCCCATCAACTTGTCGCCTTCTTTAGTTATTACTACAAGCGATCTTCCGTCGAGTAGATAACGTCCGGCGTAAGATTCCAGAATCGCCGGATCAACTTTCACCGCTGTTCGTTCGGCGGTCGCCGGTTTGGGCGGCTCGGGCGACAATTTATCGGCGAGATAAAGGTCCGCAATCCTCCTCGCTAACTCTTGAGGATTAAGCGAACCGAAATTGCTCAACACGACTACGCCAAATCGCTGTTCGGGAAACCAGAAGGCAAAGCTTCGATAAGCAGCGTCGCCGCCCGCATGACCGACAGTATTTAAGCCCCGGTATGGACCAATGCCTAACCCGAACGCATAGCCAGTCGCTTTACCGCTGGTCAACACACCTATCTCGTGCATCTGTTTGATTACGTCTGCGCCGCCGACTTTCTTGTCCTCGTAATTGATGACCCAGCGCGCCAGATCCTCAGCCGTAGTAAATAGACTGGTTGCCCCGACGTTTGCGTAATTCAGCGGCGCAGCTTTAAAACCTCCGCCCGCGCCTGCGGACGTATACGAGTACGCACGGTTTTTGACGATTCGTTCGTGGTCATCATGAAAGTGGGTGTTCGTCATTCCGAGAGGTTTGAAAATATTTGCCTCGGTGTAATCGCGAAACGACTGCCCACTTACTCTTTCAACAATCACGGCGAGCAACGTGTAACCAGTATTCGAATAGAGGTTCTCAGCACCGGGATCGAAGTTAAGCTCTTTCTGATGCCGCACCATCTTCAGGATGTGCTCTTTGGTGATCACATCGTCGAGACGCCATCCGGCCATCCCAAGTAAGGTCCATTGATCGCGCAGTCCGCTCGTGTGGTGGATGAGTTGGCGAACCGTGATCTTCTTGCCGAAGTCCGGCACTTCCGTAAGGTGCTTGCGAATATCGTCG
This sequence comes from uncultured Acidobacteriota bacterium, assembly GCA_963789185.1. GTDB lineage: Bacteria > Acidobacteriota > Blastocatellia > Pyrinomonadales > Pyrinomonadaceae > PSRF01. Next base: position 69,799 of record CAWBJU010000028.1, on the reverse strand, counting down.
TCCAGCGAAAGTTTTCCCTGGTTTGCGAGCAACGTTATGGCGAAGGCCGTAAACTGCTTCGACACCGACGCCACATGAAACACAGTTTGGGGTGTGATAGGAACGTTGTATTCCAGGTTCGCGCTTCCGTAACCGCGTTTATAGACCACGGCGCCATCCTTGATTACGGCAATTGCGGCACCTGGTGATTCAGGTTTGTCCCACGTCGCAAACAACTGATCGACTTTTTTCGTAAGCGGATCGTCGGAGTTCTGGGCGGGAACTGTCGTGACCAGAAAACAGCAAAGAATTAAGAGGACCAGGGGCAAACGAATTCTCATATCAACCTCCGAAGTTTGAGCGCGGGGCAACGTGCGCCACTAATAAACCCTAAGGAAAAGGTTTGCAAGCTAGCTGACGAGTTTTCGTGTACGATATCGAGCAGACGATGTCCGTCTAGTCTGATAAGCACATCGCGGAATCCGTACCAATCTAACCGATGGTCTAACCTGGCAGTTGAAGAACGAGACAAATTTAACCGACCTCGCAGCGATGACGCTTCTATATGAAGTGGGGAACCGCTGCGTGCGTATTGGGAATGATGTTCACCGCTGTCTGGACGACATCCTTGGGACCGCCATCACCTTAACCGGGGCGGACAAGGGAAACCTGCAACTACTCGATCAAAAGACCGGCACACTAAACATCGCGGCCCATCGCGGTTTCAACAAACCGTTTCTCTCATTCTTTAACTCCGTTCGAACCGAACTAGCGGCCGCATGCGCCGCAGCAATGCGATCCGGCGAACGAGTGATCATCGAAGATGTGACAAAGAGTCCCATTTTTGACGGACAGCCATCGCTGGATGTATTGCTGGGCGCCGGGGTTCGGGCTGTACAGTCCACTCCCCTGGTGAGCTCCGACGGAATCGTGTTCGGGATGATCTCCACACACTTCAACGAGCCGCATCGACCTGGCGAGCGTGAACTACGCCTGATGGATCTCTTAGCGCGGCAGGCGGCGGATTATCTGGAGCGGAGGCAGGCCGAAGAAGCGTTACGTGCTAAAGAAGCCGAACTCCAACTCGACATCGCCGAACGCGAGCGCGCGGAAGAAGCACTGCGCCTCAAAGAAATTGAACTGGAAGTCATCCTCAGCCAGACGCCTTTCATGCTGACGCGTTGCACCCGCGATCTTCACTATAGATTTGTGAGCCGTGCTTATGCGCATATGCTGGGCCATGAACCTCAGGACATAGCAGGAAAGCCGATCGTCGAATTCATGGGCCATGAAGGCTTGAAGACAGTGATGCCCTACATTGAAAGAGTCCTGGGTGGCGAGCGGGTTGAGTACGAAGCCGAAATATCTTTTGAGAACGTCGGCACGCGATCTCTGGGCGTAGTTTACACACCGGATCGCGACGAGCGAGGCGAAGTAATCGGGTGGATCGCCTCAATCGCCGATATCTGGGATCGCAAACGTGCGGAAACGCAACGAGAGTGTCTTTTGCAAGCCGAGCATGAACTTCGTCACGCCGCTGAGGAAGCGAACCGGTTAAAGGATGAATTTCTCGCGATCATGTCGCATGAGCTTCGAAACCCGCTTAATGTAATCCTGGGTTATTCCGAACTGCTTCTGCGCAGTCAGGAAATTAGCGACGCGGAGCCGGTTCGCCGTATGGCGGAGGCCATCAGGCGCAACGCGATCGCGCAAGCAAAACTTATTCGTGATTTGCTCGACTTGTCTCGCTTGCGTAGTGGCAAGCTGGAAATCAACTACGAAACAGTTTCACTGATGACGTCGGTTAGCAACGCAATCGACACCGTTCGTTCCGACGCCGAGGAGAAGCAGATCGCGATCGAGGTCGTCGGACCGGACATGCCTTTGTTTGTCAAAGGTGACCCAGTGCGTTTGGAACAGATCATTTGGAACCTGCTCAACAACTCAGTGAAGTTCACGCCGGCGGGAGGCAAAATTGTCGTGCGGACAGGTGCGGATCGGGATCGTATCTCGCTCTCCGTCGAGGACAACGGCCAGGGAATCGATTCCACCTTTCTGCCTCACGTATTTGAAATGTTTCGTCAAGCTAATACCGCCGCGAGTCGCGTTCAAGCCGGAATGGGAATCGGCCTTGCGGTCGTCCAGCAACTGATTAATCTGCATCAAGGGTCGATCACGGTGACCTCCGACGGACAGGGCAAGGGCGCGAAATTCACGATTGAACTTCCATCGAGTATGGAGCAACAGACACGGCCTACACCGGTTGTTGCTCGCATGACGCCGTTGGACCAACTGGCAGTTCTGCTCGTCGATGACTCAGAAGATACAACAGAGATGCTATCCAAATTGCTGCGAATGAATGGAGCAACAGTGATCGCGGCCACGAGTGGGGACGAAGGTTTGAGCATCTTGTCGGATAAGCATTTCGACGTGGTGCTTTCCGACATTTCAATGCCCGGAATGGATGGCTTTGAGTTCCTGCGAAAGCTTCGTCAATTGCCGGGGCGGGGTGAACTGCCGGCTCTGGCGTTAACGGGTTTCGGCCGGCCTGAAGACATCGAACGAGCGCAAGCTGAAGGTTTCCACTCTCACATAACGAAGCCGATTGAAGTTGATCGGCTGATCTCCGTCTTGCAGACGATACCGAAAAAGAGATAGGTATCGAAGCTTCCAATTTGGATTCACAAACCCACACGCTTCAGCAGATCAACAAAACGCGGGTCGTTTCGAATGGGATCAAGTGTTGGGTTAACTCTCAAACTAACCATCTGCATATCGTGTTGGTCAAATGCTTTGTTCAGCCACTCGAATGCTTCGTCCATCCGGCCTAGTGCTACCTGAATTTCTGCAATCGAATGCAATGAAATCAGTTGATCGTTCTTTTCGCTAACATCTATCAGCTCGTCGAGTATCTTCAAAGCCCTATCTCGTTCTCCAGCCTTCGCGTAAGCGTGACCGAGAAGAGCGTCGACCGATAACCTCACGCTGCTAACATCTCCGCAAATGAATTGCACTTTCCAATATTCGGCAATCGATTCGTCATAAAGCCCCTGCTGAAGGTAAGTGTTTCCGAGTACGCTGTGGGCAGCTGGGAACGCGGGTTCCAATTCGATCACTTTCAGAAGATGCTCCGTCGCTCGTGCGTATTCGCGAGCAAGATAAGACGTCAATCCGGGGGTCATGCTCATTAAAAGCGAAAGAGGATCCAGCTCGACTGCTCGCTTTGCCTCGATATCGGCCTCGTCGTGACGCCCCATGTTTGCGAAGTAAATCGATGACCAGTGATGAGCTTCTGCGTAGTTAGGGTTAAGTTTCAGAGACAGACTGAATTCTCTTTCCGCACCCGGAAAATCCCAGTCATAAACGAACTTGAAAAACCCCAGTGAAGCATGGGCTTCGCCAAGCGTCTCATCAACTTCGAGCGCTTTGGTCATCGCCGCTCTCGCCTCGTCTGGCTTTGCCAAATAGTTGCAGCAATCGCCCAAACCAACATGGGCCAGCGAGTAAGCCGGATCGATTTCTATGGCTTGTTTGAAGTAATCGATTCCCTTTTGGACGGCTTCAGGAGTTAGTTTGTTAAAAAAGTAACGACCTTTCAGATAAAGCTGGTAAGCCTCGGCACTTTGCGTTTGATGTCGGGCCAGTCGTTGTTGCTGATCGCCTGTAAGTCTTACCCGGAGCTTCTCTGTAATTTCCTGAGCGATCCTTTCTGGCATCGTCAGAATGTCGGATGGATTTCGAATGTACTGTGAACCCCAAACATGACTATCGTCACGCGCGTCAACGAGCTCAACGCTGATAGATAACCGATCACCGTATTTAGCCAGCCGGCCGGTCATGACCACGTGTACATTTAGTTCGTGGCCCACCACTGAGGCTTGCACCTCACGACCCTTGTAACGATATACCGAGTTGCGCAACATAACTTTCAGCTGCGCAAACTGGGAAAGTTTGTTGATTAGACTTTCAGTGATTCCATCGGAGACGTACTCAAGCTCGGAATCCTGAGTCGCGTTAATAAACGGTAGCACTGCCAATGAGCTTGCCGTCGTTCCAACGACTTCAGCAAATACTTCTTTGACGTTTGCGACAAACCGGTAACCACGCCAAGGGGCTGTCTCGATGTACTGGTGTTCATTGGGCCGCTCGCCCAAGGCACTTCTCAGCGTCGAGATGTTTCGCGAAATGTTTCCTTCTTCGACCGCGGTGTTGGGCCAGACGAGTCGCATCATTTCGCGCTTGGTAAGAATGTGACCGTGGTGTTGGACCAGGGCGAGAAGGACATCAAAAACCTTTGGCGTTAGTGGAATTATTTCGCCGTTGCGAAGCAAGCGTCTCTCACGTGCTTCCAAACGAAAAGGGCCAAACTCATAGCAGGGCGTTTGCCAAAACATAACTTACCGGGCTTTTCCGAAACTTTTCCGAACTTCCGAAGGACTTAGCCAAGTCTCGGCGCCTATCTTTGCACACAGAAGAGCAACCTGAAAAACCGGAGGAGCGAACATGAAAGACACTGAAAAGCAAATTCTCAAGCTCGAAGAAGAACTGACTCACACAGAGATGAGTGTTGACGTTGATGTCCTCGATCGAATCTTTGCGGACGACATTATCGTCACAGCTCCAATTGGCATGTGCGTTGACAAGCCGGCAGTCATGAATGAAATACGTGAGGCAGCAGAAAAAGCTGTAATCGGTCGCTACGATAAGGAAGATCTAAAAGTGCGGGCTTTTGGCGATACCGCAGTTTCGAGCTATCGCATGATTGCCGAAGCAACGTTTGATGGGATGGAGATTAAACGACAGTTGTGTATAACGAATGTCTGGATGAAACGGAACGAACAGTGGCAGATCGTCGCCAGACACACGGCCAGTTTACCGGGAGATGCGCCACCGCCCACCAAGCGAGTTTCTTAGCGGCCCAAAGGTTTGTTTACGCGCGCTGCACAGTGCAGTTGAAGCAACCGGGTCCGGCGTTGTGTATTTGCAGGTATGAAATGGAATCTTTCGCGAAGAAGTCTCTAATCGTTTCTTCCAGAACTCTGCCTTCGACGACTCTCGCGTTCTTCATAATAGCGGCCGTGTCGTAAGCTCGGACCGACAGCAGGCGATGATGAAACATGACCGGTATCTCGTTAACGTCAGGCTTCGCCGTATGCGCGTTCTCACGAACGAAGATCGGGCCGGTCGACTGATACGGAGAAGTCACATCGTGATGTCGAAAGGCGGTGAGAATCACGCGTTCCCCGACCGGTGCATCCTCGAGACTAACTCTGCACGGGTATCCCGGATGGGAATCAACGATCATGCGTTTTGCTCCACGCGATTCCAGTTCCGCGTCGTTCATCGAGAAGAGATGTGAGAAGTTCTCGGTTGGTAAGGCTACAAATTGAAAGTCTGATCGCATCACAGGCATCTCCGTATCGCTAAACTGCGCGCAGTCTAGGTGAAGCTGGCCTGTTGTTTCTATCCGAAACTTGCGGTCGAATTACGTTTTTCGGACTGACTGCTGCCACCTCATTCCTTACCTAGGGAACGACGAGCACGCGCCATAGCCAGTCCACCGAGGGTCGTGCCGATCAGCGCCAACACCAGACCGACGATCGCTCCGGCTCGTCCACCGCCGGTGCCGAAACCTGTTGAGCTCGTCAGATGCACTGCGCTCAGAACCACACCGATCAGCCCCAGTACCAGGGCCACAATAGCCGCGGCTCGCCCGCTGCCGGTGCGAGCCAGAGCCAGTGCACCGATGATCAAACTGATCAGTCCGACTCCGGCGATTACCATCGCTCGAGCACGCCCGGAAGTGACGTCAACAAACGCGAGCTGAGCGCAACTTGAGCAAAGTCCTGTAAGAATGATTCTCATGGTCTAGTCCTGATACACATTACGAGACCAAATATCAATTGTGCGTTGCCTGCTCCATCGCCTGTATAAGTAGAGGTATTGATTTTTCCAGGTTACGACTGTAGATCCTGGCGAAGATCGGGCCGAAGAACTTAACACCAAATCCGCTCGCGTCTAAAACAAACCTCACTCTTGTCTGGTTGCTACTCACGGATTCAAAACGATGATCGTAATGAACTGTTAGCCATAGGAATGGTCCAAACCATTTCCAATTGTGGTACGGATTGAACTCCGTCATCTGGAATGTCGACTTCATTCCATTGGCGAGGTGTATCACGCCCGAAGAGTTCGGCCCGAGCTCCTGTTGAGGACGCGTTGCAATGTGTTTGATGTGAGGCGCCCACGTGGGCCATAGATCGAGGCGAGCCAGATAATCCCAAGCTCTCTCACGCGACACGTCCACTGTGAACTCGCGATCGATAAGAGTAACCATGAGTGCCGCTACGCTAATGCCGTTACGAGACCTTTTAGATCGCCGCTTGCGCTAGTGAGAGCAAATTGGCGTGCGAGTTTTTGGAGCTGCTCGGGCGAAACTTCGAAACGTGCGCGAGCATCAGCGAGGTGTTGTCGAGCGCGTCGCAGCAATTGGCGACAAGTGTCGGCGCGGTTGCTTATTACTGCCGCAATCTCATCGTAGTCACAATCAAAAACATCTCGCAGAAGTAAAACTGCGCGCTCTTTGGGTGACAAACGTTCCAGCAAGATCGTCAGCGCAGAAAACGACTCAAACTCATGCCTATCAGCAGCCGGTTCCGATAAAGCAGGCTCAGGATCGCAAGGATCAACGTTCATCTCTCTGCGAGTGTGAGCAGATTGCAGTTGATTCAGACACAGTCGCTTGACGACAGTTGCAAGAAACGCCTTTGGAGATCTTATTTGCGCAAGCGAGGTTTGTTGCCAGCGTATGAATGCTTCCTGAAGCAGATCTTCAGCGTCTGTCCGGCTGCCGAGCATACGCTGGGCCAGCGAGAAGAGGTATCCCCGGTACTCTGCGAAAGCCGAGAGATGAGTGGTCATCACCGAAGCACGCCGTTTTCAAAAGGATCGAAATTCTTCAGACTAATTAAAGCACCAATTACAACTGCGCCTGCAAGAATCCCGGTGAGTATACCGAACTTTGCCCCTTTGCTTAAGCCTTGACCTTTCAACCTGGTCACGTCCGTGTAGCTGATGTCCCGCGTATTTTTCTTCACCTTAAGAGTAAACCCGTCTTCCGCGGCTTGCGTGATTTTGCCTTTCAATTCCGAGCCGTTTCGCAACTTGACCGCCACACTTGTTTTCTTGTCCCGCAAGTGTTTCTCGACGTCGGTTTTAATCTTTACGACAGTCGGATCAGTTAAGTTTTGTTGGGCCAATGCCGCAGGACCAACCGGAACAAGAAGCAGCGCCAGGGTCATCAAGAAAGGGAGTAATTTGTTCATCACAATCCTCCGCCTGATTTTGACCTACCGATGTAAAGACAAAATAGGCGGTCGGATTTGTGACAGTAGGACGAAAAAATCTGTGTTGCACAATCTGATTCCAGCTACTTGAAATACGACAACGAGGATCGATCTTGTCTCCATCACGCCGGAGGATTAGAATCACATCGCACTACGACCTCTCCGTATTAGGGCATTTTGCTGATGAAGTTTCCCAACCCCCGGTGGACCTTCAATAGTGCCTGGCGACGAGCCATCGTTGTTACCCTTCCTGCACTCATTCTGCTGGTTGACTACTTGTTTTTTCCCGTACTGCTTGAAACTTATCGTCCAGCAAAGACAGCGGCGGACATTACGAACCTATTGGTTCACAAAATTCAGCGGCTGGGAAACTATAAGGGTCATCAAGTTAGCCTTTCGATAGACGACCTTAGCCAGCCTGAATTCCTGAATCATCTAAAAGAGCAGAGGAACGGACTTGTGATTTCAGTTTTCAATGACAAAACCGCGCCCTTTGCGAAGGGAGCTTTGTTGAGAGCCGTAATGCTAAAGCTGAAGGAACTCTCACCACATGACTACCGCAAACTTGTAGACAGATTGCAGAAAGCCGACGGAATCACCCCGGGCGAGGTCATATCTTTTCCCTTGAGTCTAACTGGCAACAAGTATGCCGAGTTTCCACTGAATTTCCTTTTTATCGTCGTTTTCGAATACGGGAATGTCGAAGAGGATAAGCTAACAAAAGGAATCCAGTCGGTGTTCGCTGCGGCAAGGCAGGAGAGTATGTCTAATCTCATACTGCCTTGTCTGGGAATCAGCTCGGAAAGTGGAAACAGCACGAAATTCGATGAATTTTTTAGGTCAGTCTTTGCTGCCCTCTCAGCATCTGACGGACCCGTCAATGTCTACATATCTCTCTATGCCCAATGGCCAACTTTTGTGCTCGAAGAGGGGGTGGCCGGATTAAATAGAGCATGGGAAACAATTTCCAAAGATTCACCCGAAACTACGTCACTTTATCGACGTGATTTAAGACTTACGCTGCTTTTCATGATTGTGTGTGTCTTTGTCTCGTCATTCTTCGCGCGGCTGACAATTGTCAATTTCTTGCTGATAACTCTGGGATTTGCCGCCAGCGGGACAGCCGCAAACAAAGCACTACATTTCTTTGCCCAGGGTTATCCGTCAACGTTCAGATCCGTGCTCCAGATTCTTATCCTAATGATCCTGGCCCTTGGCTTCCCGTTTATCGTCAACTTAAGTCTGCAAAATGTTTTCACTAACGAGGGCGATGGCAAGGATGGCTGAAGAGGATATTTCCAGTCTGCCAATACATCTGGCGATTCGATTGTTGCTCGATAGTGTCTCATTCAGCAATCCGTTACCCAACTGGTTTGACACCATTACGGTCGATTATGCGCGCAGGGAGGAAACGATTCGACGCAAGATCAGAGAATACCTTGGGGGTACTCTTCCCAAAAAGCCATTTGAAATTCAGGTTCCTAAAAAGAACGGTCAATTCACACGTTGGATCGTTCCCTCCGTGAATGATCAAATAATTTTTCAGGCGTGCGTCTCATCAATTGCTGAGCAGGTTGATCGCGTAATTGACAAGAGCAGGGTGTTCAGTTGTCAGTACAACCGTGATCCCAATCGGCTGGCGCTGTTGGAAAACCAAGTCAGTGCGTGGAAGGCCTTTCAGGATGAAACAGAGTCACGCTGCAAGTCTGAACAATGCGTTCTGCAGATTGATCTGGAAGATGCGTATCGCCATATCGATCGGTCCCGATTCTTCGCTTTTCTGAGAAGGCTCTCACCCGGAAGAGAAGTCGCGGTTAGGCTGCTGGAAATATTGCATGAAGCATTTGCCGGGGGTGAGCCAGGACTGCCGCTGATGAATGATTCCGGATTCTTTCTCGGCAATGCCTACCTTAGTGAGATTGACAGATTGGTAGCCCGCCACACCCGAGACTTCATCAGATTCGTTGACGATTATCGAATCTTTGCCGATTCCCGCGACAAACTTGAGTCGTTATTGCAGAAGATCAGTAGAGATCTCCGGAGCTTTGGTTTTCAGATTAACTCGCACAAGCTCAAGCTCGGCAGCGGTGAGGAGTATCTCGAGGCCATTTCGACGTTCAAATATGCGGATAAACAGTTCGCCGAGTACATTGACGTAGCTTTTGGAGACATATTAGAGCCTGAGGCTTTGGTCGGGCAGATAAGCAAGACAGTAGAGAAGCCCGATGAATACCTAAATCAGGGATTCGGTCGTTTACAGTTTGCTGAGCTTCGAAAGATTCACGTTGATGCACTGATCGCAAGTAGGACCGAGATTCCCGCCTATTCATTGCGTTATGAGTTTTCGAAATTGCTCGTGGACGATAGTAACGTACTTCCACGCGTCTCCAGTCTGCTTAAATCCTATTCGCAGGACAATTCTCAGCTCTGGAGAACACTCTGGCTTCTTTATCTGATTCAAAATGTTCATTTCTATCGGCAAGCCGAGGGGGAGCGCGCTTCGAGACCCGTACCTGAAGATTTGTTGGAAACCGTAAAGAACCTTCGTGCTTCGAATTCAGTTCCTCAGATAGTCAAGTTGTGGGCTTCAGAACTGACAGATTCGGAGAAGAGAGTCCAGGAACTAATAGAACAAGTTCACGACAGTGACTACCTGGAATGGGGGATCCGTTATCTTGCATAGAAGAGACGCTTTTAAGCTTATTGTTGCTTTCCTGACTCTATCTTCGGGTTGCTCCCAAACGGGCCGCGGCCCAAAGACGCTGTTTGATGAGAAAACTTTCTTTGTAGCAGGCGCACGTTTTTACAAAGATGCTTTCGAGGTGTCTACGGGAGATCGAGTCGTGATTAAACCGGCAGTCTTTCAAAACAAGCGCTGTTTAGAAGTATGGACTATTAGAAATGAACGCATTGGATATGTGCCACGATCTCTGGTCAGCCTGCTCAGCGAGTGTCACATCATCGAGTCATACATTTCGTCTTTTAATAAGCACGCCGTTCCCTGGAAACGTTACTCGGTGACGGTGAAAGCAACCCTCTAATGAGTGTTCACTCACGCGCGGGGCGTCGCGCGTTTTTCGATCTTGGCCCAGGTGTCGCGGAGACCGATGGTTCGATTGAAAACCAATGTGTTTCCCGAAGTGCGATCGACACAATAGTAACCAAGGCGCTCGAACTGATACTGAGTCCCAGGCTCTGCGTCTCGCATGCTCGGTTCGATCATGCAATCGAGTAACACCTGCAATGAATCAGGATTCAGATTCTCGGTAAAGTCGTGGCCCTCTTCAACGTCGTTTGGATCCTCTTTGGAAAAAAGGTTGTCGTAAAGACGAACCTCCGCCGGTAAAGCATGATCCGCTGAGACCCAGTGAATCGTTGACTTAACCTTTCGACCGTCAGGCGTATTACCGCCGCGTGTTGCCGGATCGTAAGTGCAACGAAGTTCGACAATCTTGCCGCTGCTATCTTTAATGACTTCCGTGCAAGTGATTAAGTAGGCATAACGCAAACGAACCTCGCGACCAGGCGCCAGCCGGTAAAACTGCTTCGGCGGGTCCTCACGAAAATCATCTTCTTCAATAAAAAGCGTCTTCGAAAAAGGAACCTTTCTGGATCCGGCCGAACTATCTTCCGGGTTGTTGACAGCATCCATTTCTTCGACCTGGCCATCGGGATAGTTTTCGATAACCACGCGCAACGGTTTTTGCACGCACATCACCCGCGGAACAATCTGATTCAAATGTTGACGCAGGAAGTATTCGAGTTGTTGTAACTGAGTAATGCCGTTCGTTTTGGAGACTCCAACACTCGCAATGAAGTTGCGGATAGCTGTGGACGTGTAACCGCGACGGCGCATACCAGAGAGCGTTGGCATACGCGGATCATCCCAACCTTCGACATGTCCTTCTTCAACCAACTTCAACAGCTTGCGCTTGCTAAGCAGAGTATGAGTGAGCGCCAACCGGTCAAACTCGTATTGCCGCGAAGGGAATATGCCAAGCTGTTCGATGAACCAATTGTAAAGAGGACGATTGTTATCGAACTCCAGCGTACACATCGAATGCGTTACGCCCTCGATTGAATCCGACTGCCCGTGCGCGTAATCGTACATGGGGTAAATACACCACTGACTCCCGGTACGATGGTGGGCCATGTGCAGGATTCGATACATCACCGGGTCACGGAAATTAAGGTTTGGAGAGCTCATGTCGATCTTCGCACGCAGGGTGCGCGAACCATCCGGAAACTCTCCGTTCTTCATGCGCTCAAACAGATCGAGATTCTCCTCAACAGAACGGTTGCGAAAAGGACTTTCCATGCCCGGCTCGGTTAACGTGCCGCGATACTCTCGAATCTCGTCGGCGCTCAGATCACAAACGAAAGCCTTCCCTTCCTTAATCAACTGAATGGCCCAGTCGTACAGTTGTTGAAAGTAATCGGAGGCATAGAAGAGGCCGTCCCATTGGAAGCCCAGCCACTGCACGTCGTGCTTGATCGCGTCGACGTACTCGGTTTCTTCTTTGGAAGGATTTGTGTCGTCAAAACGCAAATTGCACTTGCCACCAAACTCCGCGGCTAATCCGAAGTCGAGGCAAATGGCTTTGGCGTGGCCGATATGTAAGTAGCCGTTTGGTTCCGGAGGAAATCGGGTTTGCACCCGCCCATCGTGTTTACCGCTCTTGAGGTCCTCGATAATGATGTCTCTAATAAAATTTGAGGGTCCACCAGAGGTTTCTGGTGAAGTCTCAGCAGATTCAGTTTCAATATTCACGCAATATGTTCTCCCAAGTGATACGTCTGTTCAGTTTACAAGAAGAAGATGAGCAAGATCATCTCGCGGGATAAGGTAGGGAACTTTTTCAACGGAGACTAAGCTGCTTGACCGGCTAAAATCTCTCGGAGCGCTTTGAGTGTTAGCTGTAACCGCATAACACCAGCTCCTAAGGCTGCACTTACTGTGGCCTCAAAAATTTGGTCGTTCGAATAGCCTTCCGATCGTAAGTCAGCAATGGAGTTGTCAATTCCTTCATAATCGCGCTGCTTAACCTTTCGGATATACGGTCCTAATGCACCTGAGAGTCGAGCGTCCGCACCGGCAGCCTGCCGCACCGCAAAATCCAATGTTCCGGGCCCTGAAAACACAGCTTCTTGCAAACGCCTCATCATCCCCTCATAAGGATCCATCAGCGATTGACTGCCTGGCGATCTGCTATTGTTTCCAGGCCAGGTGCCGCTCATCAGCCTGTAACCGAATTTCCGCATGGACCATGCTCCACTCGCAAATACGCCTTTAGGAGGTAGCTTAAAATCCATCGCGTCAGCTATCCGATTAATGACGTTGAAGCCCATACAAATGTAAGTTGCATCTATGATCGCGCGCTCGGTCACTCCGAGCTTTCGCAACTGAGAAAGGTCATAAGGGCCAACTCGTTCAGGAGCATCCGTCAACTTCACCACGAAACCGAGCATTGCGCGCAGCTTGTCGCTGATCGGAGCGGTGCGCCAGTCGGCAAGAATCTCCTGGGTTAATCTATCTCCCAGCAATGACGACGCGACCGCGCCGTGGGCGTCGAGTCAAAAGATGCATTTGTTTAGTTTTGAAGTGAAGGCGGCAAATAGTTCACGTTCCCCGACGGTCCAGTCTGATGGGCCACGCATTATTACTTGTGCCAAATCACAGAAGGGCTTACCAAAGTATTCGGGCCGATACATTAAAACTTTGAGAACATCAACCGGTTCTGAATTACTGACGAGGCCGACGAGACCGAGGAGAAGTTTCTGTGGCAGACGATGTCCGTTGTCTAAGATGGGTAGTCGCACAATAACCTCCGGCGCGTGGAGGATCATACCGGTGGCAAGGTTGGCCGGACGCGCTACTCATTACTATAGACTTGTTAACCGGTGAGTCAAACTAACGCATAGATGTTATTCAGGCTAACGTATACATGTGCTCAAGCTGTTTTAAATACAACTCGGCCTGCTGAATGGCTTGTTTGGCTTTTTGCGAGTGCTCGTTGCGCACTAGCGGACACCTGCAACCATATTCGGACACAAACGTTTGCGGCAACAAAGTGAAGCCGAGTTGACGCGACAGAAATGAATTAGCAGCCTTCTCGACATCAAATAACAGCCACGTGTTATCGAATTGGCCCGGAACAATCATGCTCCGGTGAGCTTTGAGCATCATGGCTAGAGGAATATTTTTGCCGCGATATGGCTTGAGCACTGCGAGGTGTGTAAAGCGTGCCACCCGGGCTCCAGGATCAAATCCCAATGCCAGACTCTCGTGTAATTCATGCTGGTCGCTCGTATCCACCACACTCAAGGTGCCGATCGGTTCCCTGCTCCGTTCCAACCGCGCAAGCCAGTGTGAAGTATTAGTGGACGCTTTATCCTGCGGAAGCACGATACCCATCTCGCTTTCGAAAACTTGTTTCCACACTTCCAACATTGCGGCGAAGTCTTCGCTGGTTTCGATTTTTTTGATTACGATATCCATAACAAACCCCCTTCCTAATGGGCCAATAAATCGCTGTTCGCTGGACCATTAATCACATGGCCCAACTTGTCAAAGCGAGAGCCGTGACAGGGACAATCCCAGCTTTGCTCGGTTGAGTTCCATGCGACAACACATCCCAGGTGCGTGCAGATCGCTTGCCGCTCGTGAAGCACACCTTGATCGTCCCGGTAAGCGGCTATCTTTGCGAGACCGCGACGAACAATACAGCCTTCATCAGGCTTGATCTCTTCAGTGGAACTGACTTCGCCTCCGGTAAGCCAATCGGTGTAATGTGCTGTCACGTTCAGGCTCTCATTAAGAAAATCGACGGTAGCGATCGATATGAGTCGCGATGGATTGTAGATATCAGCCCATTCGTTCTGTCGTCCCTGAATCAGATCGGTAAGGAGGATTCCAGCGATTGTGCCGTGTGTCATTCCCTGACCCGAATCGCCGGTGACGACGAAAATATTTTCCTCACTCAGCGGCATGCGGCCTATGAATGCGACCCCATCAGTCGGTTCCACAATTTGGCCCGACCAGCAGAACTCGATTCTTCCGATCATGGGAAATCGCTTGCGCGTCCAGCGGTAGAGTTCGGCAAACCTTTCGTCGCCATCGTCGTGTTCTCCCACTCTCTCGTCTTCGCCACCGACAATTAGTATGTTTTCAGGACCATCGACGCACTGAATTCTTACGTAGTGATAAGGATCAGCAGTGTCCCAATAGAGCGCTTTCGTAACTGAACCACGCGGCACGTAAGCGCCAATCACGTAAGACCGGTACTTGCTTTCACGGGTGCTTAGCAGAATGGAGTCGTTGACTGCGGCATTCGTAGCCACGACGACAGCGCCTGCCGTGACGATGTGACCCTTGGCGGTTGTGATACACGCGGGTCGCCCACCCCGAATCTCATCTGCACGCGTATGAGAATAGATGCATCCGTCGCACCCCAGCGTTCCGCGCACGAGGCCTTCGATGTATTTGAGTGGATCAAACTGAGCCTGCCCGGGAAATCGCAAACAGCGGCCCGTATCGAAGTCGTTGATTGGTGCACGATCAACCCACTCCACGCCTTGAAGGCCCGCCCTTCGAGCGGCTGCGATCTCCCGTTCGAGCACGTCTTTTGAACTATCGGGGGGAATGAAGAGATAACCGTCGACACGATCGAAGTCGCATTTGATCTCCTCATCGCGAACAATCTGTTCGATCCGATCAATCGCTGCGGTGTGACTTTCTGCAATCAACCTGGAGCCGCGTTCTCCGAATAGACGTTCGACTTCGTAGTAACGATCATCGAAAGCGTTTGACAGGTGCGCGGTCGTCCTACCGGTTTCACCACCCCCAATTGGTCCATCGTCAAGTACAACTACCGAACGACCTTCCCGCGCAAGTAGGTATGCCGTCGTCATGCCGGAAATACCACCGCCGACGATGCAAACGTCTGTCTGCAAGTCCCGGTCGAGCGACGGTAGTTGCGTCGACAAGTCACCGGCCTTCCACGGCGAGTCGGTTCCGCCCGGATTCTGTTTCATAGCTTAGTTGGCCTACCTCTTGTTCGTTAGTAATCAGCGATCTTCTCCGACACCAGAATTCGACCAGCGAGAGGAGTGGACCTGTCATGAACGTCGTTGTGAGCGCCATGAGGACCATCATCGCGAAAATTTTCGGCGGAAGAATTCCCAGGTCATATCCCAGGTTGAGCACTATCAGTTCAACCAGGCCACGGGTATTCATCAGTGCTCCTAATGAAAACGACTCTTGCCAGTTCATGCCTGTCCAACGGGCAGCCATCATGCTGCCGCCGAGTTTGCCTGCAATGGCCACACCAATAATCGCAAGGCACATCAACCAACTCTGCCAATCGTCGAGTAGACCAATCTGTGTGCGCAGGCCAGTGAATGCAAAAAATAACGGCAGCAGAAAACCGGAGCTGAAGGGTTGAATCCGCTCGCGCAGAAAGTGACGCAGACCTTCGTGCGAAGGCATGACCACGCCCGCCAGAAACGCTCCGAAAAGCGCATGGATGCCGATAATCTCGGTGAATAATGCCGATGTGAATGTGATCAGGAGAACAATTGCTATCGTCCCGTTATTTGTTCTTCCGCTTGAAATCCTCTCCTTGAGCAGGCGGTTGGCCCGTGGTTTCAGCAAAAACAGCATCACGCTGATGAAGAGTAGAGTTAGTAAGATCGTTATCGCAGAACCGATCAACCCATTTGCTTTTGCGATTGCTACAACGATTGCCAGAATGCACCAGGCAGTGACGTCATCTACTGCCGCGCAGGCAATAGCGGTGCTTCCGAGATATGTTTTGTTCAGCCCGCGTTCCTCAATGATGCGTGCGAGCACGGGAAACGCTGTGATACTCATGGCAACGCCGATGAACAATGCAAAGGCAGTGAACGAAACGTGAGGTGAAGCAAGCGTCGAGTAGATCAGCAGTGACAAGCCCGTTCCGAGTAAGAAAGGCACCATAATGCTGGCATGACTAACCAACACCGCAGCGTGTGCCTTTAAGCGCAGATGCTGCAAGTTCAAGTCGAGACCCACTACAAACATGAAGAGAATGACTCCGAGCTGACTGAGCGCTCTCAAAGAACCCATCGACGACGCGGGGAACAAGAACGATTGCGCTGAAGGAAATAAAGCGCCGAGTAACGAAGGGCCAAGGATGATACCGGCCACCATTTCTCCGATGACCGCCGGCTGACCCATTCTAAGGAAGAGTAAGCCAACGAGTCTCGCGGCGAGGACGATAAGAATCACCTGCAAGAGCAAGATGCTGAGAGGATGTTGAAGGTTCTCAGAGAGTGCGCTAAGTAAACTGGACAACGAGCCTTCAGCTTGAGGCTGCGTGTGAGGACTGACAGCTGCGACCGCTGAATTGACTGTCGGATTGGGTTGGAGGTTACTGCCGAAACGCAGCAGGAAGTAGACGCCCGTTCCAAACAGCGAGACCGCACCGACATAAAACAGCAGGGTCCTACGCATAGTGTGCTCCGCAGCAGCGAGTTGACTTGGCAGAATAGTGGGCCGTTTGAATGCCAACTATTTGCGATTGGTGGCGCACCTCATGCGCCGACATAAAACGCAGAAGTCCCGGCACGTCGTAACGACCAAGCAGCGGGTGCTGAACAACCATCTCGGCATAGTTCAGGCCAGCGTGTTTCTGAAAAAGCGTTTCTGTCTCCTGCAACGAGGTGATGAGATCGTCGCGAAGCTCGGCCCCTAAGCGCCCGCGGTGTGGGGTTGCGCCGTCCGGATTTCGAAACGGAATCAGACGCGTGCGTGTCAGATAATCTCGCAGACTGCGGGGCACGAATATGCTCATAAGCGTTAGCGGAGCTTCGAGTAGCGTCAGGAAAGAACGTGGGACACCAACGATAGAGATATTAAGGTCGGAAAGAGTCAGAATCAGTTCCGGTCTCTGCCCGTCTTTCGCTAACTGGATGAGTTTCACTATCTGCTCACGATTCAGACCTTCCGCCAAAAGCATATGGTCCAACACTTCGCCTATGGACCAGCGGTTCGGTGCAGGTACAAAATCAAATTGCTCTTGAGTCAATGCCTTCACCATCGCCAGCGTGCGCTCCCGCGTCGCGCGAAACTCGTCGAGGGCTTCAGCAAGATTGGTTCGACTTGTCGCTGCGACGATCATTCCAATTACCCTACGGTAAGGCGTCCTTTATATTAGGAGGCTTGGTGTTGACGTTTGAGACGATGCCCGAATCAACTTGGATTCCGACATAGGGCCTTTGAGGAGAAGTTGAGAACTGCGCCGACGCTTGCAGCAGTGTCTCCACGCCATCCTTGCTCCAAACGCCGAAACAAGTGAATGAAAGCGTGTCGTACTCGACTGACTTTCGTGAAGTTGACGATTCCTTAGAGTTCGTGAAACCCACCCACGCGAGACTGTGCAGGCGAAATATTCCCCGCTGGGTGTGATTCTCAAACTCGAAAAATGCGCTGCGCTTAGATTGGTCATTAGGAATCGAGTAGCGATACGAGAACAGTTCACCTGCCGAAGAGGTGATATTCCGACCTTCTCCTGTCTTGACGTAATCGCCGGCTCGCTGATCCGGAATCGCATGCAGCCAGAGAAATGGATCGAGCCTCGAGTTTGGACCAATGGGGAAACCCATCGTGAGATTGGGCGACGGAAACATAAAACCTTCTGGATAAGGAACAAAAACTTCCCCCTTGAATCGAAAGAGCGGCTGGCCTCCCGGACCTTTCTCCAGCACTGCCGGGCCGCGGAACAGAAACGAACTTCCGGGCGTGCGCGGCTCAACGCGAAGCAAGGCGAAGATTAAGTCCTGGTTGATGAAACCGCGGTGGAGTAGATCGTTTATGAAACGACCACTCCGCAAATCAACGGCGCCAATCGAAATATCGAACGGATCATCGATGATGGCCAGGTCATCGAGGGAGTAGGTGCGTAAGGGGAAGCGCAAAAACTCATCAAACCCGATGGGACCTGGATAGAGACGGCCCGGAAAGACCTGCGTAATTGGCGATGACTCCATCTCCTTCATAACCCCGCCAGGGTTAGCCGAGAAAACGGCGACGGGAACAGAGTTGCCCGAACGGACGCCAAATTGAAGAAGGACGCGACCAAGGAGATGCGATCGTCCAGTCGCTTTGCCGCCAAGTTGTGGCGCATATAACGTGAAGGCGTCGCCGAAGCTGCTGTTGTGCGTGAAGAGGGTTAGCTCTTGAATCGTGTTGAAGGGGATGTGAGGACACTCGCCACCGCGCGCGGGCTCCTTCGTGCTCAGGTGGAGATGCGGATGCATGACGGTGCCGGCAGCCGGAATCGTCGCAAACTGGCCTGATGGACCAACGAAATTCAGTGGCCAGACTACTGGTCCAACCGGGGCAAACATCGAACCGTAAAAGATAAAGTCGAGCAGGCCGTCATCGCGCTGCTCGAAACGCGCCCATGCCGAGCCGTAATACTGTTGGGACGACTCGTTCTTAAAAGTGATCGGCACGCGCGGCCAGTTTGGATTAGAGCCGACGAGCGCGAAGAGGGCAGTGCTGCTATAAGCCGCGTACACCTGTAGATCGGAGATCAGACCGGTTGTGAGATCGAGCTTTCCCGAGGACACGAGGCCGGGCACTTCATCAACACGCGCTTGTTGGAACCACATTTTGAAAAACTGTGGTGTTGTCAGCACGGCGTCGTCGCCGGCAAACCCACCTTCAAAAAAGATCTCGAAACGCGTGACGTTATTTTGTGGCGGCGTAAAGCGAATGCGAATGTTACCGCTGAGGTGACTGTCAACCATCGCCAGCCCGCCGAAGAGCCAGTTTCCGCAACTACCAAACTGGATACTCTGCGGATCGCTACAGTTGACTGCGCCGATACCGTCGCCGAAGTAGCTTGCGGCTCTACTAAGCGGAAGAGTCTGTTCGAGATTGGGCGGCAGGCGAAGTGGGGCCGGCGCTTCGCCCTCCGGCGCTCCCAATGCTTCCCAACCGGTAGGTTGCGACTCGCCGGCTGCTAGTCTTGCGTCTGTTGGTCCACCCAGTGCAGCTTCTTCAGCACCAGTCGCTTGCGGTACCGGTTGAGCGCGAGGCAGAGTGTCGAGCGTCCAACATGGTCCCTCCGCTTGTTTGTAAGCAGCAACCGGATCTGATTGTCGCACCGCGTCCAGATTGATCTGCGGGAAGTCAGAGCGGTAGTTGAGGTTAAGTGTGTTAAGTAATTCGTTTGCAATAACGGCGTGGCCAGTTGCTCCCGGATAATAGCCATTGAGAGAGTAAAAACCACCAAGATATTCAGCCGTCAGTTTACGCGAACCAGTATTAATTCCTTCACTCCTCAGGCGGCGCAGCAAAGCGCAGAGATCGTAGACCCTCGCTCCGCACTCAGCAGCAACGGAGTTGAGAGCGTCGTTCAACTCGGCTACGTGACGGCTGACCTGTTGGCCCACTTCAACATTCAATGTTGCATTGTCCGGCAGTGGTCCAACATTTTTTCCAAACAGTTGAAAGCCAATCTCATTCAAGCCATGAACCGTGATTAACGCTTCGTCGCCGATGCCGTAGAGTGTGCGGATGATCGAAGGTTCGACCATTAGTATTTTTGCGGCCGCGTTTAGTGTCGCGAAGTAAGCCGTATCGAGCGGGTCGGGAATAGTCAGAGCTAGGACTTCGGCGCCTGCTTCGCGAAGCGGCTCAAGGATCCGAGCGTAGTCGGCACGTAATGACTCTGATCGAGGCAGGATGTCTGAGTTGCCAACCACCGCTGCTTCAAGCGCCTCTGAGTATCCGAGGCAGATGACAGCAAACGTAGGGCAACACTCAAGAGCGTATTCGAGTTGCGTCGGAGTTTCTTGTCTCCGCGCGCGATGTGAAGCACGCCAAGCGTCAGGTTGAGTGCCGTCAGCTTGTGACTATCGCGACGTATGAGGGGTTGAACAGGTCGTAATCCGAGCGCTTCCTTAATTTGCAGACCAGGTACTGAAAGATTTCGCACCGGCACTGGCGGTATGCGATCAAAGACTGACGACTGCGAGGGTTGCGGAACAAGAACTGGCGGCGAGGTGAAACCAATCGGATGGCAGATCCCTGGCGCCTGAATCAGCGCTTGCGAAAAATCAGTTTGCATCTGGCGGGCCATCTGCGCCGGGAAGCTCTCGCGCTGTGTTACTTCGCTCAACGTGAAGTCTCCCATTCCTGCGGCAAGGCCCTCGCCGAGCACGACAAACGAGCTCGTGTTCAAGCTGCCGCTGTTAACTCTGTAGGCGGGTCTGTCATTGGCGTATTGAGCTGGGCGAGCCTCAGTGCCGGATGGACGAGGCGACGAAGCAGGAGGCTGAGCACGAGTCGAACCAGCCTGGCTGCGACACAAGAGATCGACAGCTTCTCGCTGTACCCGATCACCCACGCGAAAGAAGTTTCTGATCGGCTCGCTCAACTCGGATTCCGTTGCCTTTGTCACCTGATCAAATCCTCCAGCAGTGGAGCCTGGCGCAATAAGCCCACCCAGTTGCTTGAGTCCAAACAGCGACTGCGCCCAGGAGAAACTAAACATTGATTTGAAGAGTTCGCGCGTGCCCGCGTTACTCATCGGTCCACGCTGATCTTGCTTTTGCATTACTATTCGAGGCTTTAAAAACCTCGCCTCCAAATCATCGACCTGCCGCGTCGAACGAAGCGTGAAAGCCCAGATGAATCGGTTCCTTCAGACGCAGCAGTGCTATCGGACCACGAGCAACTTCCCTTGCGTCAAACAGGGCAAACGCACTCGAATTACTTTCAGCATTAAATATGTGGCAGATCACTGAACCGCTACCGGCCGGATTGTTAATGAAGATCGCTTCGCTTCCGAGATAATGACGGGCCGGCACCGTGTAGACATCGCACGCACACTTCCCAGGCCATTTGACGTGAACGAGTTGATCGAAAAATTTGCGCCCGTGCTTTCCGGTGGCGGAAATCCCAAGCATCCAAAAGTCATCGTATGGTTGCGTAATCAGCGTAGGATTGATCGCAGGAAAATCGGGTGCGAGGCGGTAGTGAACTTCAGAAGTCTCAATCAGTTCATTACTCTTCAGATCCACGACGAAACGCATCGGCCAGCCCTCACAAACTTCCGTGAAGAGGTTCGGGACCTGGCGATACTGATCGTAGATGGGACGTTCCAGCTCGAGCACATCGACGTTTAATCGTCCATTCTCTTCGAAGCAGTTAATGAAGTGCAGACTGTGACGTGATCCAATGTTGAATTGCATCACCTTCTCGCCAGTCTCGCGCGAAACAATAACTAAGCGACTGCCGCGCTCCGGCTCCCAATTGAGTGAATCCAGGAGATTCCGTCGATCACGAATGAACGATTGCATGTCCAGGATGTTGGGACTCAAGTAGAAGACTGCGTGGTTTTGACTCAAACCGAAGTCGTGAATCGAGCATGGATATTCGAGAGGGAGACGTTTGCGGAAAACGAGATGGGCATCGGCGTCGAAGCGATAAAAATTTAGATAAGGTTCGTTTGCACCAAAGGCAATGCCAAAGTTGAACATCTCGCCCGTTGCATGGTCCAACTTTGGGTGCGCCGCGAATGGACTGACATCGTTGAGAGCGCCGTGGAAATTGAATTCTCCTCGTGTTTCGAGCGTGAGTGCATCGAGCTCGATAGGCAGTCCCTGTTCACCAAAAGCCAGAAGCCTTCCAGCGTAAGGATAGATGCTCACGTTGACCGGCGATTCAAGCATCACTCCGCGATTCAGACGGTCAGATTCAAATGCCGTCCCGAAGGCGCGGAAAAGCGGTCGGCCGGCTTCTTCCTCTGCTGCGTGCTTTGCGCTCTGAATAAAGCGGCTTGTGAACTCCACTCGCCCGTTCTCGAAGCGCAATGCGCAAACCATTCCGTCACCGTCGAGCCAGTGGTTGTAGCGAAATTTGCCGCGCGAGAAGCGGGCTGGACCGTTCATGTAGTATGTGCCGCGAATGAATTCAGGAATCTCGCCCTCCATGTCGTTCACGACGTACGACTGTTCGCTCGGCGTAAACGCAAAGGCCCGCTCGATGAATGGAGCGTAGTCTGCCATCAGTCACCTCCTACGCCAGCAAGCAACTCGACCTTGTCTTCGACAACGGACTGTCCTTCTATAAGGCGCCGAAGAACGTGAGAATCGAGTGTCCACGGATATTCTTCGCGCGAATTTTGATGCGGCACATAACTCTCGCGTATCGCTTCGGGGTCGAACTGGAGGCGGCTAATGTCGAGCCCCTCGACAAATGCGCGGTTAGTAAGCACGCGCACATCGCCCAGCACTGATGCGCAGATTTGTGCTGCGATGAAGCGTGCCATTTCTTTGAGATTAACGAGTTGCTCGTCGAGAATCCGTCGCGACTCTTCGATTGAGACACCAACGCGATAAAAGGTTTTCTCGGCATCGGCGAGCGGTTTAATATCCGTAAAGTCGAAGTGGGTAACCTCGCGCGGCGGGATGCGCTTACTTTTCTTCCATTGGAAAAAGTCGCTGATGAAAGACTGAAGGCTTCGGTTAATGCGCCCCAGTTGCGAGAAGCGATTGATGAAGATCGCGAGGAAACGACCGTCAGTGAATAGATCGTTGATAAAAGGAAAGACGTAGTAGGAGAAGTAGATGGCCAACTCCCAGGAATACTTCAGTGTGAAAGCTTCCTGGTCACCGAGCGCGTCGTAGCTAATGGCGTAGGTCGGAACATAAGCCTCATAGACCGCTTCCATCATCTGCTCATAGAGGCGGCATTTGTCAGCTAACTGCTCGTCATCTTCAGTTTGTATCGCGTCGGTAATGAAGGTGTTGTAGAGCGAAATTAGATCGCCGCCGGGACTATAAAGTGGATCGGTGAACCGGCCCGCTTCTCCGGCTATGGCCCAACGCGCTGGACTGATTGTTTGCACGCAGTCGTGCGCGAAGTCCTTTAGCGCCGTGTGATGAACCACGCGACGATAAGGCAGATCACGCGCAAACAGCGGGAACTCTTCGCAGACCCATTGAATTAGCTTCTCCAGTGTATCGATGCGCTCGCGTGGAATGAGTCGATTGTCGTAAACGAGGCCGAGGCTGGTCTTGCCGTGGAGCGGGATGGTCCAAAACCATAACCCCTCAGCACAGAAATGATTCGTGGCCTGCCAGGCGGGCGTGTGGCCCAACGCGGCGCGATCGGGCCTGGTGCGAATCTGCTGCAGCGAGAGGTTGGTAAGCTTCTCAATGTCAACGAGGCCATCAACCCAGAAAAAGTGCGCGCCGTGGCGAATCTTCCCTTCAGTCGCCAGCCCCAACTGACGAGCAAGAAACCTTCCGCGGCCCGATGTGTCCACGACCCAACGTGCTGTGCCCGATATATCTTTTCCAGCTACTTTAAAGGAGTACGAGTGTAACCCGCCCGTCTCCGCAAGGTTCACTTTTAGGTCGGTGCAGCCTGGGCCAAACTCAAATTTTGGGTTCTCGAGGTTGACGCGCAGCATCTCGCCTTCGAACTTGTTGCGATCTAGTTGATACGTGTTGATGTTCGATAGCTTGCGGATATACGACTGGCTATAGTGCTCGTAACAATCGTTTGTTTTCCCCGGTGTTTTCCAATAAAAGCGGAGGTTGTATTTGAGATAGTGCTGTTGCTCCAGATGTTCTTCGAGGTCGAGTACTCTTGCGTAATAGTAAGCAGAGAGCTGCACCGTCGCCTCTCCGACCTTCTGTTTAGCAGGCGGAAACTCAGTGCGGCGATCAACGAGGAGGATTCGCTTGTCGGTATAGAGTAGAAGCTGCCGCGCGAGCGCAAGACCGGCAAGGCCGGCGCCTATGATTAGCACGTCGTAATGTTTCCCGTCCGGCACTTGAATACACTCCCGCCACGCTCACTTCAGTCCGCCACGAACAGGCCACACGCCCATCAAAACATTCTTGTGATCCCAGACACAGGAACCAATCCCTACAAACAGAAACCGCGCAAGATTTGGAGCTGAAGCGACAGTGGTGGACGACCAGCAAAGTGAGTGACGGATGTTTTCGAACGGATGGTCCTTCTGTATCGCAGGCGTGTGTTCACCATAATCCTCAAGACTTCGGAGTTCATTTACGTTTGGTAAGCGCCAGTCACCTGGCTTGCTACCATCGGTTAGCCCATACTCGCCACTGCAAAGAGAGTTGCAGAGATCCAGCGCCGTCTGCCATGGCTGAGTGCCGAACGCATTGCCGTCTTTCAACCAAATTAGCCTGGTGAGATGGTCGGTCACAGTGCCGTCGTTGTTGTCAGAAAAGCGTGGCTCCGGCCAGGGGACTCCGGCTCGAATGTCGCCATCCTGACCTGTGCCAGCACATGGGACCTCCTTGGCGCGACCGTTTTCCTCCAAAACCCAACACTTCTGCTGCCCGGTTCTGGCGACACGAGAACTCTTGCCACGTACGGGCCACATTCGCATACGGTTGATCTTGAGATCGAAAACAGGCGGACCGACTGCCATGGCAACATACCAAGCCAATTCCGGGAAGGCGGCCACCGACGTAGATGACCAATAATTGGCCACTTGTAGATTTGTGAAAGGATTAGGAGAAGCAACAGCAGGGCCAGAAGGGTTGTCGAACTGCAAAAGACTTTCGAGTTCGTTGACATTTGGCAACCGCCAGTCACCAGATTTACTGTTGTCGTTCAGGTCACAACTACCGCTCGCAATGCTTTTTACTTTCTCGATCGCTTCGTCGCGCGTTACCTCACCGAAAAGATTGGCATTCTTGAGCCAGATCAATCCGGTAAGGTTGTCAGTCACCGTTCCGTCGTTGTTATCAGTGAAGCGTGGCTCAGGGGATGGCATTCCTGCCTGGTAATCCCCGTCCTGCCCTGTTCCCTTGCACGAGATGGTTTCGCCTTTGACGTCATAACAGTGTTCTTGCCCGGTTTCGGCAAGAGCGCTTCACCAGCAGTTCGGGACCAACCAGTGTAGAACGTTAGATCCGGTGGTCCTGCCAACAACTCCAAAACGCTGAACTGGAATTTCTTCAGATGATCTGACTCCCATTGCTTACGAAAGTGTCTGACAGTTTCCCAATCCTCATAGATGGCATATTCAATCGCGTCACCATTAGGGGCTTCGCCTGGATACGGCTGGTGTTTGGAAACGACGAACACTATGCAACCCTCCAGCTTGCGCGTAGCGGCCATCAGTTCGTCGCCGTTCTTTTTGAAAGTGTCCTCCGAGTCCTTCTTTACCTTGAATACAACAGTGGCCGAGATGGGCGATTCCTGATCGAGAGTCTCGAGCCATTTCGAAACGTTATCGCGGATCTCCTGGATCGGATCCTTCGCTTTTGGCATACCAAACTTCTCCTCTGCGCGCCTTAACGCGCACCCATTTCAAGCTTTTGTTTACTCCGAACCGGCCACACAAAGAAGGGATGCTCTTTGCTCTCGAAAATCCCGGGGCCGACTCCCAGAATGATGAACATTGCCTCAGAGGGCGCTATCGCAACTGATGTCGAGGTCCAATAGCTGGAAGGTCGCACGTTTTGAAACACTCTCCATCCCTCAGGCAAGCAAGGTCCAGCCCGGTTGTAATCGACCAGGCTCTCTATTTCCTTGATGTTGGGCAGCCTCCAATCACCAGGTTTACTGTCGTCGCTGAGGCCACATTCTCCGCTGCACAACCAATTGCACTCATCCAACGCCTCCTGCCACGTCCTGAAGCCGAAGGGATCCGCGTTCTTAAGCCAGATTAAGCTGGTCAAATTGTCAGTTACTGTACCGTCGTTATTATCTGTAAAGCGGGGGTTGGGCCATTCCACACCCGCCTTAATTTCACCGTCCTGGCCTGTGCCGGCACAATTTGGTACGGGAGCTCCTATCTGGCTCCAACAAGTGAACTGACCAGTTCTTGGCACGTTCGTACTTTTTCCTCGAACGGGCCACATGCGATTCGGATTGATTTTGAGATCGAATACTGTTGGGCCAATGCCGAGCGTCATCATCCACGCAAGGTTAGGTGCAGCTATCAGCGAGGTGTTGGTCCAATAGATGGCCCGTTGCACGTTTTCAAATGGAGGATTGGCGGGGATGATTGGATCGCCTGTGCCGTAATCGATCAAACTAAACAGCTCTCTAATATTAGGAATACGCCAGTCGCCGCGCCGGCTGCCATCTTTCAGGCCATGCTTGCCCGCCGCGAGCAGCCTTGCTTTCGAGAGCGCGTCCTCCCATTTCACTTCGCCGAAATAGTCGGCATCCTGCAACCAGGTAAGTCCGGTTAGTCTGTCGGTAACCGTGCCATCATAGTTATCGTGAAAACGTGGCGTGGGCCACTTGGTGCCCGCACGGTATTCGCCGTCCTGACCGGTACCTTCGCAGGGTATTGCTCTACCCTTTACGTCGTAGCACGACATCTGACCGGTCTTAGGTATTCCCGCGCCGGCGTTGTCTGACCAGCCGTAATACCATTTCAAATCGGGCAAACCAACAATGAGAGGTCCGACCTTAGACTGGAAATCTTGAAGGTGCTGAGACTCCCATTGTCTGGTGAATAGCCTCACAGTCTCCCAATCCTCATAGATAAGGTATTCGACCGAATCGCTAGGCCACTGCAGACCATCGACAGGACGGCGCTCGTGATAAGCAAAAACATTGCAGCCGGGTAGTCTCCGCGTTCCGTCAGTAAGCTTGTCTGAGTTCCTGATAAAGTTCTCTTCCTTTTCCTTTTTCACCATGAAAGCCACGGTGGCCGCGATGGGCATGTCCTGGTCCAGTCCTTTGAGCATCTGGGAGACCCGCGCACGCAGCTCATCTATGATTACCTTAAATGGGTTTTCCGACATCACATTCTCCTTTGCACACTGCTGTCTACAGCCTGTTATCGTTTCTCACGCGAGTCATATTCTGTCCATCAGGTAAAATAGTTGTGCCGCTCAGGGAATCTCCCGATCAGTCAGGGAATCGGAGGAGTTTCTGACTGGTGGGTGTTGATCGTCTTTGTGAGGAGGTCAATGTTCGCTCTCAGCCGGCCTCTCTAAATCTGGTTCCGGTGGCGGCAGAACACATTTGCTGGTGGTGCAGTTGTGGCTTACTGCATCGCGAAAACCGCGCTCGATGAGATATTCGATCCGCTCCCTCCGCATATCGAGCAGGCTAAGCGGACCTCCCAACTCATCGCGTGGGTGATAGCGGTGGATGGTCAGCAGTCTGTAGTTGCTTATCTCCTTAAGGCGCCCGCCGAATTTGACGAGCGCCTGCATCACTCCACTCGCACTCACGCCGGTCATGCCTTCCTCGCGTTGGGCGTTTCGGATTAGTGCCAACGCGTCGTTGACGTCCTTAGCCGACTTAATGGATTCATTGACCGTATGGGCCCAGTTAATGACCTGTGTCCTGTAGAGTGTCGAAAGTACGTTGCTTAGGTAGTGAATTGGAATGCTGCTGACGTCGGGGTCGAGATAGATCACGTGGAGGACATCTGCCCCGGCTTTTATCGCGGGGTTGAGCGGAGTGTTTATTAACACACTGCCGTCCACGTAAGGCTGAGCTCCGACTTGTTGCGGTGTAAAGAATCCGGGAATGGCGCTTGACGCCAAGATGATGCGCGGCCCCAGCTTGTCAGTGAAATCGTAATTGGTGAACTGTACAACCTCTCCAGTCTCCCAGTTGGTCGTGGCTATGTTTAGCAGCTTCGAGGAACCGCGGATTGCTTCAAAGTCTACGACGCCTCTAATAAGTCGATTGAACGGCTCTCGCGTAATGAAGTTGTCAATAGCGATTGTGTGAAGGAACCGCTCGGTCAATGGCTCGTTCTCTTGCGAGTTTACGACGTACCTGAAACGATCGAGGAAGTCCCAGAACAGATAGAGACTGTCACTCACGACTTGTGAAAGAAAACCCACAGGATCGGAAACTAAATTCCGCGGATCGAAGAACTCTATTGGGTTTGCCACAAACCTGTAGCCACCCTCATTAATGACTCTTCTGGCTTCGCGACTCAGTCGACTGAGCCAGACGTTTTCGAGGTTAGCCACGGACGCCAGGCCATATGTATGCCAGCAGGAAACCAGGAAGGCTGCATTGAAAGCGCCGACGGAGGTGCCGGTGAAGATGTCTGGCTCGAGCGGCGTATGTCGAGTGGCTGCTGATTGGCCCATGAACAGAGCCTTCAATACGCCAACTTCATAAGCCCCATTCGCGCCCCCGCCTGACAGAATGACCGCCTGTCTTATAGGGTCATCAACTGTCATGCTGTCTTCCCAATTCATAGGGCTGTTTGCAACCACGACGTACCCATGAATTCAGGTGTTGGCGGGGCTGCATCAGGGAAGACGCATTTGCTTTCATAGCAGTCGTGATAAACCGCGTCCTCGAAGCCGCGAGCTATGAGGCGAGTGACGGCCTCTCGTCCGAAGTCGAGCATTCCCAGTGGACCGCCCAGATCGTCGCGCGGGTGGAAACGGTGAATAGTCAGCTTTCGATACTGACGGCCTTCTTTTATGCGTAACGCGATCTGCGCTGCGACGCGAATAAATGCCGTAATCTCGTCTCGCGACAGATCGGCGGCTGATCGCAACTCTTCCACTCGCTCCATGACGGTCAGTCCCGCGTTAATCCAGGCAGCAGTCTCGATGTCCTCGTTGATTTTGGTGGCGAGCAAGATGGTGTAGACGCGGTCGATCGTATCAATGGTATTCATCAACCGACGAAGAGGAATGTTGCTGACGTCGGGGTCAAGGTAGATAACAAACAGCGTCGAAGCCCCAGCGTCAATCGCGCAATTGAGAGGAGTATTCATGACGGCGCCGCCATCTACATAAACATCATCACCGATGCGGACCGGAGGAAAGATCCCGGGAATAGCTGCCGAAGCCATGATCATGAGTGGTCCGATCTCCTCGCTGGCGACGTCTTTGTTTTCGAAGGTCTTGACCTCACCAGTCACCCAATTGGTCGCCACGATCCGCAGAATTTTCTCGGACGTGCGAAGGGCGTCAGAGTTGATATTTTTCCGGAGCATCTCCAAAAAGGGCTCGACGGAAATAAAAGCGCTGGCATCGATAAATTGCAGCGCTCGGTTTACGACTGGACCGCGAGTCGCAAGAAAATTAAGACCTCGGGTCAGAAAACTGCGAGCGAGAAACACCGCGTCTCCATCAAGTTCGGTGATTGGTTGGACCAGGTTGGCAAAGCAATCGTAATCGAGATACCGCAGGGGGTTGGCGCGAAATCTATAGACACCGTTGCCACAACCTGCTACGCCTTCGGCCACGTCGTTGAGCCAGATTTGTTCGAGGTGGGCCGTCGCAGCGCCCGGGGATAACCCCGGTTGAGATACCATCATCGATGCATTGAAAGATCCAACGCTGGTGCCGGTGAAGATCTCCGGGTCAAGCGGGGTGTAACCGGTGCCTTTCATCTCGCCGCCGAGGAGAGCCTTCATAATGCCGACTTCATAAGCACCGTAGGCGCCGCCGCCCGACAGAATGACTGCCATCTTTTCGCCGTTCTCTCCGCTCACACACTTCTTCCCGCTACAATCCATTCCGGGATGGCCGCACTATCGAGCCAATCGCGCACTTGTCTCCAAGTCAAAAGCGACCCGATAAGCGTCTCGTAATGTTGCATGAAATGCTTGACCAGGAATTCCACTTCGAGCGTCTCGCGAGAGATGCACAAAGTTTCAGCCGCTTGATTGCCGGTCAAGGCGTTGACAAGCGAGATGGAGGGAAAAACTGGATCGATGGTGGTAACATTTGTCGGCAGCCTGTCGAGCACGTTCCTCACCGGCGACAGGAGACGTGACGCTAGGCCGAATGAAAAGAGGTCAGCCAAGCTGAAACTCCAGTTGACGGGGTCAATGGGAATATTGGCTACGCGCTGTGGTCGATCGGCGACGAATACCATACGTACACGAATCTCCCCACTCTCAAGCACGTCAAAACGAAACGTTTCAATAGCCGCCCTAAACTCTCCCGGACCATAAGCAGTCAGACTCGGAGTCAACTCCCTAACGAA
This sequence comes from uncultured Acidobacteriota bacterium, assembly GCA_963789185.1. GTDB lineage: Bacteria > Acidobacteriota > Blastocatellia > Pyrinomonadales > Pyrinomonadaceae > PSRF01. The sequence goes on along the minus strand of CAWBJU010000028.1, from coordinate 39,499 downwards.
GGCGTAACCGAGTCCATACCTGCCCAGCAGGCCAGGCTCAGGATTTTGCTCGTCCTCGATGAACTCACGACTCATGATCAAATTGCTGTGCTCATTCAGAGGTACGACCACTGCCGGACCACCTGGTCCAAACGGTTTGAAGGTAAAGTTGAAATCGAATATTCGGACGCGAAGTACGATCCATTCGTACTTGCTGCCAATCTCGCGCAGGTCAATAATGGCGGGCCGCTCACGTGTCGGAAACTTGCCTACCTCGCCGGTCTCCTTCAGTTTGTAATAGAGCTGCCTGAATCCGAACCCGCGCCTGAGAATATCTTCCTGGGGACACCAGCTAAAACGCTGAAGAAAGGCGGGCGGGGCCATTAGCTGCTCGGGCACAAATGCTTCCGGCTCGCGGAAAGCGCTAACACGCATAAAATAGTGGAGCACAAACTCACGAATCTGATCTCTCATCCACTCCGCGGTTGCAGCCCGCGAAGCGGCGGGCGACTTAGGCTGGTCGTAAAACATTTCCTGCACGTTGCCCATGATCGGCAATGGACCAGTTTCCAGTTGTACCTGATCAAAGAAGCCGTAGGCGCCGGCGGGTCGATTGAACTCGCGGTCAAGCGGAATGCGTTGCGCGTAGCTGTTCGTCGCGTCCGCACGCGTCCACCATTGCTTAAGAGCAAGTCCGTCGCGGAGGAACCCTTCGACTGTCTCAATAACGGCGAGGTCGTCGTCAGTTAGACTGGCTACACCCCACTCGGTCTCCCACGCGTCGCTCTTTTGTCCGTTACTCAAGTAGACTCCTTTTCACATGGGCCCAATATCTCGCCCCCTTAAGTCTTGCGCTGAGCTGCGACGCGATCGATTCGACAACTGTTGTTGCCGGCTATTACCGCTTTCATGAGATCTACTCAGAGTGTGGACCATCCGGCTTACTATTCCATCAATAAGTTGCGTGCCACTGATGCTCCGGTTCAGCAGGTCGGCGCTCGACAGAAACGCGTTCAACGGGCGCTGAAACATCTCTTCAATAAATCGTCTCATACACGGTTTTAATAAACGGCTCGGGGTTTGCATTAACGCCTTGGCGTATTAATGCACCTTCTCCAACAAACGCGGTAGCGACTGATAGCGAAAAACCTCACCGATATCGTTATGTCTTCTGAGCGCCGCGTAATATTGATCCATCGCGAGGCGACACGGGTCATGAATCAACCTACGCCAACTCTCTTCCGACTGTGCGCGGTGCCGGCAGAGTGCCTCGAGCTGCACCGTGCTTTCCGTCGAGTCGCACCAGATCACCGTCGCCGAACTCACACCGTTGGCAAAAGCATCCCTGTCAAATCTGACGTCAGCACAGTTGACCAGGAAATTCTCAACAACCTCTGGTTCGCGCAGGTTCACGAGCACCAATGCCCAAATCGCTCCGGCCAATGCGTTGCGTCGCCCAAGTTCATGAGGCGGCTCTTGCTGCGTCATTTCCACAACACGAGATGCGACACCTGACAGCGGCAGATAGTTGGTCGGTGCGAAATAGATTGCTCGGCCTACTCCGTGCCAGAAGTAGTCGCTCAGGTTGTTGCCCATGGCCGGTAGTTCACGATCAATATCCGTAATCAGGTGTGGATAAAGGTTGCGGGCAACAAGCCCCAGAGCTTCGTAGGACGCTGGGATGTATGCTTCGCTGGAGTTGTCTCGACAAAGCGTAACGAATTGCCGAAGCACACGATCGAGGCGAGAAAACTCGGGACATTTCCGGCACGCTCGCCCTACTCGCGCGAGTACACGATTCGCCAGAGACAAACCCATTCCCGCATGCAGCGCCACGAGACTCTTCGCAGGTAAGTCACGCGCTGCGACTTCTGTTAATAAGCCGTGCGGTTCGCCTCTCGATTCCCAAACAGTCTCGGCATAGTAATGCCCTATGCCTTCGATGGCCCATACAGCCGTGAACAGGTCGAGAGCGTTAGTACGCGCAACCAGTTCTCTCAAAGACCAAGGCACCCCGTCTGGCAATTGCAGGACCGTATCCACATTTTCAAACAGGTCGAACACCTCAATCTTGCTCCGAAATTCTCGAAGCGCGGAGCGGACGCCAAAAACTGGTGCAAACGCAGCGAGCAGTTCAGCCCACTGCGTTGCGACGAATAGCGCAGTTCTTATCAAGCCGCGCGAAGTGTATGCACCGGGCGTGAGCAGACCGGGCGCCAGATCGCACAAGCCTCTTTGTAAACACTCCCCTGACTGAAAAGCGCTGTTCACCATGCCCTCGCTCCAAACAACGTCAGTACGACAGGTTGGAGCGAAACCCGCCCTCCGGATCATGCAAGCGCAGGACATAAAGGCTGGCGCTGACGTGTGGTTGGAATATGACTACCGAGTTGTCGGTCATCAGACCCTTCATGCCCTGAAACGGTCCGGTACCGTTCAGAACCTGTCCCACACCTCCGAACCGAATTCCAGCCTGCCCGGCGACACGGATGTTGAAAACGCGGCCTTCGCTACTGTCTGCCGTAAAACCACCAATGGACTGGCCGCTGTCGTCAACAAAATCGAGTTCGTCAAAAGTCGTAAAGGGGATTGGATTGAGCGACGTCCCGCCGGGGGCAGCGGGATTAAAGTCTACGTGAGCAGTGATCTTTCCAATCACTTGTCCGACGCGTGCCACACTACGTGGCCCATCGTCGAGTCCCGACATGAGATTGATCAACCTTAATCCCTGGACTACTGTTAGGCCCCTCAACTGCCCATCTGGACCTATGCGCGGGGTTACAGGATCACTTTCCACAGCCTGTCCGCGAAAGACGATGTAAGTGATATCGCGTTCAGGAAAAGACTGCACTCTCATCGATGGTAGGTTTTCTTGGGCACGAAGCGTGCCCTGATGGTCCATCACACGTAATAGTAAGTTACCAGTGAATCCACGCTCGGGAGAGAGCGTGCCGCAGTGTAAGTAAGTACCTTCCTGATGATTTTTGAATGACCCGAAACCTTCGATGATGGTGCCGACAGTGGCAACAAGGAGTTCAGTTTTTGGACCAGAGGCTATTGGAAACGTCACACCAGCGCCAAAGCCGCGGAAACCATCTTTGCTCCCACCAAAAGTGCAAATACCGTCGATCATGACGAAACGCTGAGAGCGAGATGTATCGAGTGAAGTAGGCGGCGGCTCACGGTCAGGCGCACCTACAAAATCATCGGGAACAAGCATCCAGCGATGTTTAAATTTTCCGTACGACTCACCCATCGCATTGCTGGCCTTCAGTCCGCCTTCGCGTGTAGGCGGCTGAACCGTGACTGCCAGTCGATGCAGGTCTTCCTGAACTCGGAAGCCGATGCAGTCGCCATTCTGGTTGCGAATGGAAACACTGGATGATTTCGCGCTCGAAACGGAGAGCGCGTTGAAGTATGCAGCCTGATCCACGAGTCGCTGCAAAGCCTCGGGCGAATACTTGAGATCTGTACCGGCGGACGGCGGAGGCCCCACACCCGTTGAAGAAGAACTGGAAACTTGGTTATGACTCATGCAGCCTCCTTTTCCGACTCATTTCAATAACTCTCTATCGTTGTACCTACGGCGCGGCAAACGACAACCAACACGCTCGGCGCGTTACAACAAAGACATTGAGCGTGATCTGGCGACGAACGTCTCGGAGATGGTCCAACCGCCTACTGGTTGTAGCCTGGCCCGCCTCCGGCGCCACCCCCGGCGTAGCCGCCACCGCCTTGGCCACCTTGATCTTGGCCACCCTGGCCGCCTTGACCTTGCCCACCGCCGCCACCTGCATAGCCACCACCACCTTGACCTCCTCCGGCGCCACCCTGATAGCCGCCGCCTCCTGCGCCCCCTGGGCCACCTGGTGGCGGCGGTGGCGGCGCAGCCGGACCGCCTCCTGGACCCGTATAGACTGTGATACCGGTTTTGAGTTGGTCGCGAATCTCTCGCAGCATATCTACGTCTGTGTCCTCCTCTTCCTCGCGGACATAGCGGTCGAGGACTTCGAAGTAGACGCGGAGATATTTCTTGTCCTTTTCCGGTAAGCCGAGTAACACCCATGAATTACCAATCTTCTGGGTATACGCAGGATCGTCCGGATATTTTGGTTTGCCAGACTTGATCCAGTCTGACGGGACGAGCGTCTGTTTTTTATCGCGAAGCTGCTGAATGAACTCCGCGACCTTCCACGCTGCAAATCCGTCTCCGGTCATATTGTCGGGCACCAAGTCTTCCTGTTCGGGGAAGGCCGTCTCATAGTCGCGCTTGATGAATAGCGTTTTGTAACGGATCAACTTTAGTTGATCGTCGTTTAAGTCTTTGTCTCTCATTGTTCTCTCCTTATCGGTTACTTCGGCAGTACCAACGGTTCCTTCATTCGTAGAAGTTGTTGTTTGACTCTCGAGATCTCCCCAGCCACCCGTAACAGCCGGAGGTGGCGCATTGCTTCCGGTTAGCGCTGAATCGGCAGACTGGCTTTCGCTCGCTGGAACATCTTCTGATAGCGGGGCAGTCTCACCCGCCAACAAATTCATTCCCTGGTCGGTCGTCCGCTGTAACTCCCGAATGGTTCTGGCAAACAACTCGATACCAAAGACGAAGACCGTGAAGGGGAGCAATATCATCTGGCCGAATAGGCGCATCATGCCGGGGGCACGCTCGGCGTCTGCCCTTTCCGGTTCTCCCTTATCTCGGTAGCTCATCGAACATGTTACCCATATCTCGATATACGCAACTGCGCACACTCCTCAGCCACGCAGGCTGGTGTACCAGTCTGCGATCTCGCGGCCAATCTGATGTGGCGTGGTCTCCTGTATGTAGTGAAGCCCTGGTCCAACATGCACGGTTTTTAAATTCTTGAAGTTTTGCCGACACCAGTCGACAGAATCGTCGGTCACGATTCCGCCAGGCGTGGCGTACAGCAACAGCTTCGGCAGTCTCGACTGTTTCAGACTCTCGGTAATGCGGTTGATGGCATCCCAAACCTCCTTTGGCTTGGCGGCAACCGGAACGCTCCGCGCGAGAGACCAGATGGGAATGCGACTGCTGGTGGAGGTGAACGGCTCGCGATAGTAAGCCATCTCATCGCTCGACAGTCGCCGGCCTACGCCAGCTGACAGCAGGTGCTCGATAAAGAAGTTTTGCTCCACGAGTAACTGCCAACCCTCGCCACCCTGACCACCTTCCCGAAACTTTTTGAACAACTCACGGAATTCCGGCGTCGAAAAGTCATCCCACTGCGGGAATGTTCTGAAGATGCCCTCCATGAAGGCGATCGCTTTCACCCGGCTCTCGTGACGCATGGCATAGTTCAAGCCAAGCGACACACCCCAGTCGTGCAGCACCAGCACGACGTCGTTCAATCCCATCCTTCGGAAGAACTCTTCTACATACCTGGCCTGTTCAGTCCACTTGTACTCAATGCGAGGCTTGTCAGATCTGCCATACCCAATGAGGTCGAGCGCAATGCACCGCCCGTAAGGAACCAGATACGGCATGACGTTGCGCCACAAATAGGACCACGTCGGATTGCCGTGGATGAACACGATTGGTTCACCTGTGCCCTGCTCTATGTAGTGCATCCTCGATCCAAAGACGTCTACATAACGTGGCTCGAATGGGTACTCCGGAGAGATGCCGGCCTCGTGCGGAATCTCCGGCCGAGCAGCTCCTCCGGCAGGCTCGGAGCGCTGTGCACCGGCAGACTGTGACCGACTGTTACTTCTGAGAGGCATGGCACCCCAGCCGGACGCTGTCGACTGAGCGGGACGCTGAGTTGTGTGGTAAGGAGGTTGCTCGGGTTGTGGGTTTGCATAAGAGGCACCCGGCGAGCCTTGGGAATTGTTGGACCGTCCGCCGCCTAATCCTACGGCACCGAACATGACGTCCACTATCCTACGCTGTGCGTCGTCACCCATCTTGAAGATGCCTTGCAGTGACTGGCTCAGCTCTTCTTCAGTAGCCGACGTGATCTGTTCAAAAGATTGCACCGCCTTCGACGGCCGGAATACGTTGAGCATTTGCTGTGCTCCGAACAGCGACATGGCCCATGAAAAACTGAACGCTGATTTAGTAAATTCCCGCACGTTTACCTCATCTTTTCCTTTTCCTCATCGCATCCGCCCCGCTGCCAACAAGAGCAATGCGCCGCACGCAATAAACGCAACGGCGTTGATTCTTCCCGCCCAATCACTCCCAACAAACGAACTCGTCACTCGCGGCAATGCGAAGGCGACTGCTGCGAGCAGAAGGAGCATGGCTGTCGCGATCGCTGTTGAATTTTTCTGTCGCTGGTGCGACGTTGTCTCAGGCACATGCAGCTTGACCCGAGCATTCCCTTCGGATACGAGCGTGAGCATCTGGTCGAGTCTTTGCGGCGTTGCCATCATCAACGCTGCATACCTGTCCAGGTGGTCGCCAAGACGTTGCAGGCTCAACATCTCACGCATACGCGCGACACTCTCCAGCAAACGCGCTTCCTGTAGACCATCCAGCAGCGGGTCCGTTTCTGGTGAGACTTGCTGCGCGACTCTCGCGATCGCAAACAGACCTCTGCAAAAAGCAGACAGGTGTGGCTGCGGCACATATCCGCAGTCAGTCGCGGCTTGCCAGTGCACAACGAGGTGCTCAATTAAATGGTTTGCGTCATCGCCGGAATACCAGCCGCTGTCACGGAAAGGCACGACCTGGCGGAAGCGATGCCGAAGGTCTTCATCGGCGCCCGGTGGTCCATCAGGCCTTACTTCCCTTAGGAGGCACGCGCACGCGTGATCGGGGTTATCGCCGCCAGAGGCGATCAGGTAACTCCAGAGGTTTGACTGCGATTCGCCGGGAAGACTCGAGAAGACGCCACCTGTAAAAGCGATCTGTTTGTCGGAGATAAGTGATATGTTCGCGAGACACGGCTCGACAGGAAAAGTGTGGCCCATTAGTGCCTGCCGCAACCACACTGAACAGAGCAGCCGGGCAACTCCTTGTCGATCTAAGATTTCCCCTGATTTGCCCTGCAACTGCTCGATCGTAAGCATCGATGTGCCGCAGAGATCGCGCATCACCGCCGGCACACGAAGCATCTCGAGATCTTCCGCGTCGCGCCGCAGCGTCTCCAACGCTTTAGCTTCGTTGGTAAGGTCCATCTGCTGGCGCAGTGTCGCTGCGAAATCGGCTATGGCATCCTTGAAGACGGCGCCACGCGCAGGACCTTCGATAAGTTCCAGCAGCTCCAAATCGCAGAGTAACTGCGCCGCAGTATCAGGACGGACGAACTTGATCACTACCGGCATTCCGTTCTGCCGCAAATACGCATGGTGCAATTGGTGTAGCAAGCGCGACTCGAAAGGCTCACTTTCGATGGAAAGAAAAACCTCTTTCGGAGCACATCCGATACCACTCCGGATCAACTGCGCCACGTCTGTGTGAGACATCGGTGTCGCATCGTCGGGTATAGCTTCGAGTTCGAGGCAGTCGGCAGCGGGTAGAAGATCAACACGCGTCGCAAGGTAACGTCCGAAGGACGAGAAGATCGGCCCAAGATCACTGAGAGCAAGTCGAAGCTTGAGACCGAGACTCGCCTCCCTTTCCCAAACGCGATCCGGTCGCACGATGCGGTGCGGACCACGCGTCAGACCAAACGCTGCCAGGCGTTCGACTACCTGCTCGCGCCGATGCTTCAGCGTTGTTCGCTCTGATCGATTTTGTGCTCGCTGGACCATTACACTGCTCACAAACTGTCGTTTATCGTTCTCAAATCCGCTTCGAGCGATTCACGGTCTGTTGGACCGCGATAAATTTTGACGATGCGCTGCGATGGATCGAGCACGAGTGTGTAAGGAATGCCGACGCCGTTGAATTGTTGAAACAATTCCTGAGTTCCGACCGCAACCGTGTAGTTGATCTTGTGCGCTTCGGCGAAAGGCTTCACCGTTTCAAGTCCGGTCTCGTCAAGTGCTATCCCAACTACCTTGGCCTTCGAATTCGCCGCGAGCTCCTTAAGCTCCGGGATTTCCGTCATACACGGCGTGCACCAGGAAGCCCAGAAGTTCAAGACCACAATCTCCCCCTTTAGCGAATCCTTGTTAACGGTTTTGCCTTCGAGCGACGTGAGTGAGAAGTCTGGAATCGTATTGCCCACAACTACGTCTTCAGGATTCATGTCCGGCGCACTCCCACAACCTTGAAGAGCGACAACCGAAAGCAAGATGATTACTAGTAGTTTCCTCATTTCGTTTTCCTCAACTGTCAAACGCTTCAATATCGCGACCTACCGTGATCGAGCTGCGACGCCAGTTCCGATAGCGACGGGTGATACTGAAAGACCTCACCGAGACGTTCGTGCTTTTGCAGAATGGGATGAATGCGGTTCACCGCCTCTTGAGCAGGCTGCGCAACTAATGCGTCCCACAGTTGGACCAGACGCGGGTCTGACTGCTTTGGCCGGTATTCGAGAAACTCCAGGATGTACTGGTCGTTCGGCGTGATGTCGATCCCCATGATCAGCGTCGACATCAGACCATTGGTGAAAGCGGGCGTGCGAGACACTCGTTCACCGTTCATACTGAGGAAGTTTTCCATCAGCGCGGGTTGGCGAACGTTGACGATCGTCGTGGCCCATGCAAGGCCTGCCGTCATATTGAGCAAAGCTAGCTCATGTGGCGCTTCGCGTTCGATCGTTAGCCACGGCGAGAGCAAGCCCGGCACAAAAAACAACGGCAGAAAGTAGAGTGAGCGTCCGACGCCATGCCAGTAGTAACCGAGCACATGTGGAGCGATTTCTCGCAGATGTTTCTCGACTACGTTAACCATCGGCGAGTGCCAAAAGCGTGTTACTAAACCTAACGACTCGTAGGCTGCTCCTTCGTAACCGGGCCGTGAGTTCTCATCCACCAGCTTAATGAACTCACGAAGCACACCGCGGATTTCTTCCGGATCGCTATAAGCAGTAACGGTGTTCATCAATTGCTGCGCGAATCCCAGGCCAATGCCGGCGTGCATCATTGTCAGACTCTTGGAAGGCAGCACGTCGGGACTTACGTTAGTTAGAATTCCGCGAATGGGCTTGCCCTTATTCCAAAATGTCAGTGCGTAAAGATGGCCCAGTCCTTCAACGGCCCACAGGTCGGGGTACGCTCCGAGCGCGTAAGCGTCTTGAATGTGTTTCGCAAGATCAAACTCCACCTCGTCAGAAGGAACATTCAGGAGCGAACTCACGTGCTTTACGAGGTTAAAGACTTCGTAGTTATTCTTAAGTGTTTGCCAGGCGAGCCGAGCACGGTCCGTCGAGGAAAAAGTTTGGAGTGTGTCCTGTGATTGCTCGATTACTGCTGACGTCAGCCTCGAAACATAGTTGGGATTAAATGCTCGAAGCGTAAGCGTATCGAAGAAGATATTAGTCAATCCTCGCTGCACCTCGTCGCCGACTTCATAGACGGCGAAAATGATGTCGCCAAATTCGATCTGTGCAGATTGGTTAACGGAATCAAAAGCGGCGTTTGCTTTGCGCCCCGGTTGCCGCAAGTTAGACAGCGCTAGTACGTTCGCCGCCTGTTGCACGCCGAATACCGACATTGCCCACGTATAACTGGTCGCTGATTTCGCGAGTTCACGCATTTCGCATCTCTTTTCGATATGCGCCATGTTTGACGAAAGTGATCGACACCTTCACTTTCGCGCCGCTTGCCCAACTGATCCTTGCGTGGGCATCGGCCCCCACCCCTGTTGTCCTTTTTGTCCTTGTGAAGCCCCTGTTGCAGGCCTCGGAGGCGGAGGCGCAGCGCCACTCCGCGGTTGCGTCCTGGTGTCCCGAGCCATGCTCGGCGTCGCCCCCCACCCTGCGCCTTGCTGTGCGGCGCCGGCAGCCGCGGACGTAGCGCTTTGGACTGTTTGCGTGACAGCATCGACGGCCTGACTAACCACGCGTCCGCTTTGTCTCAACGCTTCTCCTGTTTGCCGCGCAACGTCTGAAGTGGTTTGCGCACCACCGCCGCGATCGAACATGCCGAACGTAAGCAATCCCAACGTCACGTCCACAAACCCTCTTTGCAAATTGTCTCCAGCACGAAACGTCGCTTTCAGTGCATCGCCAAACTGCTCCTCAGTGGCTTTCGTCACATGATTAAATGACTCGGCCGCCTTGGCAGGACGGAAGACGTTGATCATCTGCTGAAGGCCGAGCAGCGACATCGCCCATGTGTAGCTCGTCATTGATTTGGTAAATTCACGCATTAGATAAAACCTCCTAACTCGCAAGCCGGCGAACGGTTCGCAGCAGCTGCGTTGCCACTACAGCAAAGAACAAAAGCTCCGCCGTAAACAGATTGATTCCGAATTCGAGCTGGTCCACCGCCAGAGTCATTGCGAGAGCAACAGCGAACACCGCAGCACCGAGTTGCACAGCACGGCGTCGCAATGCTTCGTCCCCACCGCTACCCTCACGAACAAACGATGCTTGTGCTTCCAACTCTCCGGCTGTTAATCGCTCGACAAAGTCCGCTGCTCGCAATGGACCATCGCGCATGACACGTTCACCAGAGATCGCCCAACCAAGAATCGAATCGTAGGTGAACATTTCGCGACGCGCGTTCCAGCGGAGGTGCCGATCGCAAACTGCCTGGAGGTGCTGCCCCAGATCGAATGAAGGGGCGAAGCGTGTGATGAGTCCGTCGATGGCTATGGCAGAACGGATGTACTTAACGACATCGCGTTCCGGCCAAACGCCAGTACGGCGGGAGAGCCGCAGCATGTCGAGCATGACGAGAGTAAAGTTCTTCCGCAGTCGTCGCTCCCGGCCAACGGTTTCGTACCAGGTCTCGGCAAAGATTTTTAGACCGTCGCGAAATCGACCGGCGCTTGTGTCAGAGTCAAAGACTGAGATTCTGAAGAATGCCTCACACATTCCTTCGAGGTCGCCACGTGTGTAGGCGAGCGTCAGTGCGACGAGGTTACGACGCGAATACTTGCTAATGGTGCCGGTAATGCCGAAGTCGATATAGCCAACTGTATTACCCGGAAGGATCATTAAATTTGCAGGGTGTAGATCGGCATGAAACATGCCGTGCTGGAAAACATCTCCGAGAAAGTTATCAATGATGTTTCGTGCCGTACGATCGGGCTCGAAGCCGATCGCCCGTAGACCATCGACGAGTTGTCCGTCGCCCGACTCGAGCGCGCGCAAATACGCGAGCATCGTGTCGCCCTCAAAGAACTCGCAGACCAGCGTGCGGCGTGTTGTGTAATGCCAGAACAATTCAGGGACGCGCTCGTGTGGGTTTTTGAGAGCGTTGCGGCGCAACCGTTCCATGTATCGCGCCTCGTAGCGATAGTCGAGCTCTTCGTGCGTCCACGTCAGAAACTCATTAGTTGGTTCGAGTAGCCAATAGAGACTGCGCAGGTGCAGGCGCTTGATGAGCGAAATCGCCGCAGCCATTAATCGAATATCACCTGCAAAGTCGATCTCGACCTTTGGTCTTTGTACTTTTACGGCTAACTTGCGACCGTCGAGATAAGCCACGTGGACCTGACCGATGGATGCAGTCGCTATCGGTACGGGCTCAAAGGAATCAAAAATCTCAGAGGGCGTCTTGCCGAGTTCCTCGGCAAAAATTTGCTCGACATCTGTGTAGTCAAACGATGTGATGCGATCGAGTAAGTCAAACAACGCGTTGCAATACTCGAGCGACAAGATGTCGGGTTGGAGCGCGAGCATCTGACCAAACTTGATGAATGAACCGCCTAACTCCTCAAGGGTCACGCGCAACCGATCAGGCCCGGAAAGGCGAACAAACGACCGCGGCGAAAAACTTCCTGGCAGATGGGCCAGCAGTATCCCCCACGCATGAGCAATCACATTCTTTGTGATCACAAACGTGATGAATACCAACCGCCTCATGCTCAGCCAGAACGTCATCAGCTCAACTTCTCCTTGTAACTAATGTTCTCCTGAAAAACCGGTCGCTCTGCCAGCCGTCGCTTCGCTTGTGCATGCTCATCGTCAAAGATCGATCCGAAAAAGATTGATCGACGCCGGCGCAACATCTCTCCGATCGCCGCTTCCATCTTGCCCCTCACTTCCTGACTAATGGCGCTTACTACCTCGGCGTCGTCGGCTGCCTCCGGCGGATAACGGTCTTCCACGTGCAATGGCTCGAGGAATTGCGTGTGCCACTTCGAAGGCAACGGAATCGCGCCCACAAATGGCCAGGTCGGCGTTAACGGAAACGTGGGCCATTCGGTATTGCGCTTCCACCAGGCCCAGTTGACTTTCTTAAATATCGGAAAGATCTCAGCGCTGCCGACAGTCACAAATGGAACGATCGGTGCGCGATGGCGCAGCGCGAGCTTGACGAATTCGTCACGACCAAACTTGGTCAGTTTGTAAGCGTCGCGATAAAGCAGGAAGGCCCCCTTGATGCCTTCCGGAAAGATCCCAACGATCTCGTCGCGCTTGAGCACCAACTCCGCGTTCTCCTGGCAGGCGATCATGCCGCCGAGTTTGGTGTGAAAATTGAACAGGAAAGGAAACTTAATGAGACCCGGATGAATTAGAAATCTCACGTAGCGACCAACATCACGAACAATGAGATGAAGCGCCATCACGGCATCCCACGGCATGAAACCGCGATGAACGCCGACCAGTACGGCGCGACCCGTCTGTGGCAAGTGGTGAAGGTCTTTGACTTCAACACGCCAGTAGTAATCATGTAAAAATTTGAACATCCGTCGTCCATAGGTCTCGATATACCGCTTGTCCATTCCGTAGTCGTCAAACTCGAGTGATGGCAATTCGTGCGACTTGAGGTGGCCCGCCTCCGCAATGCGAAAATCTCTCAGTGCTTCAACACTCGAACGACGAGGAGTCCAGTTCAACTCGCGTTTGGCCTTACGATTCGAAATGGTCCATGAGTAGCGGATGTAGTCCAATTGTTCGATCGAACTCGTCAATCCCAAACGATTAAGTGCACCACGAGCGATTCGCTGCACCGTCCGCGAAAGCGGCAGCCGTTTCGCCTCGCTTAGTCGCAGGGCAGCGCGCAGAGTGATCACGCCGTCCGGTGCGACGTTGAAAACTCCTCCCGCGCTTTTCTCGAGTACAGAGCTTATGGCGCTTGCGAGATCAATTGGACTGAGTAGTTGAATGGTTGGATCATGACCCGGCAACACGCATGCAAGTGACTTTCTAAAAAGCTTACTGAAATAGTCGTTGCCTCCAGGCACCAGAACAGCGGCAGGACGCAGGATATTCAGTTCAATGCTGGTGCCCGAGAGTTCTCCCATGTAGGCCGCGGCCAGCGCTTCAAGATCCAGCCACTCTCTTGATATTCGCTTCTTGACGCTGCGCGGGATGACGTGCGTTTCAGGAATAAAACCCTGATTGTGAGGGTTGGCTCCATAAATCATGGCGCTGGACAAAAGGACGAATCTCTTAATCGATGCGTCTGCGCAGCGCTGAAAAATTGACTCCGCATCTTCCAGGTCGATGCTTGTGCGGCGATTCTTCGGAGGCGCGTAGACGACTGTGTCGATCGCGTGTTCCTTGAGCAGCGTCGAAAGATCGCCGCTCAGATGACCTCCGAAGCCGTCTTCTTTCTGCGGCGCTCGCACGCAGAACTCAACGAGCGCATTGTCGCGAAAACTGTTCGCGATCAACTCCGACACAGCGTCTCGATCGTCAATGATGATGACTCTTGCCATCTTAAAGCTCCTTGCTTATTGACTGCCTGGTGGCGAGCCCCAGTACTTGAATGCCCTGCCCTTCTGTAATTCGAACCAGTTGACGAGCCGCGATGATCTGATTTCGATCTTTCGAGAACTTTTGGATACGGCCGTTGGGCCAACGCACCGTTATCGTGTCTACCTCTGTTTTGTCGCCAAGGCCGAAATAGAGCCTGGCGCTTTGCTGCGACGCGAAACCAGAACCGGCGGAAACCAGTCGCGTAAATTTCTCTCCGCCCGCCTCGATGGTTACCGACGCTCCGACCGCGTCGCGATTACTTTCCGTCCCGCGTAACTCGATAGCGAGCCAGTTGCGACGTTCGCCAACGTTGTTGCGAAGCAACGTCGCTCGCGAGAGTTCGGCGCGGCCGGAGTCGCCGGGATTGTTGTTGATGACGATGTCGAGGTCGCCATCATTGTCGAAATCAGCGGTCGCTACTCCACGTGCATCACGTATGTCGTCGGCGCCCGTCGCCATGGCAACGTCACTGAAGTGCAAAGAGCCATCCGGAGCCGCTCCCTCGTTACGCAGCAACACGTTGTGCTCATAACCATTCCAGGAGATGTTCCCGCGAAATTCGTCACGATAAAATTTGCCCGTCTTGTAGTCGTTAATGTGCGCGACCGCGCTCAAGATGTAGGGCAGTCAAAGATCTTCCATGCTTTTCGCAGTGATCCATCCGTTGGCGGCGTAAATGTCCTGACGACCATCGTTGTCGTAGTCAAACATCGTCGAACCCCAATACCAGCCGAACGGATTGGTGTTCGTAGCTTCTGAAACATCAGTGAACTTGCCGTTGCCATCATTCAAGTAGAGCGCGTTTCCTTTTACGGTCTTGTCGCCGTACCTGCTCCAGTCAGCGCCAACGTGGTCGTAGATCTCCTTGTAGACAGGAAAATCTTCGATGATGGTTCTCTGGCGCACACTCGTAACGAGATACTTGTGGAGCGTTGCAGCCTGGCCATACCAGCGCTGGCCGGAATGAACATCGGAAACGTAAATGTCGAGGTCGCCGTCGTTGTCGATGTCGCCCCACGTCGAACTCATCCCATAACCAGGGTCGAACGCATTCGTTTCTTTCGAGACGTCGGAAAAAGTACCGTTGCCGTTGTTCTTCAATAGCGCATCGCGACCGAAGTCGTTGGCAACGTACATATCGAGATCGTTATCGTTGTCGTAATCGCCCCATGCAACTCCGAGAGTGAGCCCCGTTTCGTTTATGCCCGCCTCTTTCGTCACGTCCGTGAAGCGGAAGTTTCCTTCGTTGCGAAACAGGCGATTGCCTTCGCCGTTGCGCGTGTAGAAGAGAGTTGTCGGGAGATGCCGGCGCGGATCGAGATAGCGGCCTGTGTAAAGGTCAAGGTCGCCGTCATTGTCGTAGTCAGCGGAAGATGCGACGACGACGAAATCACCGTCGCCTTTCTTGACTATCCCCGAGGTATCGGTGACCTCGACGAACTTGCGTCCTGAGTTTGTAGCAATGTTTTTGAAGAGCCGGCTGCGATCGGTGAAACAGCCAAAGTAGACGTCTTTGTAACCGTCATTGTCGAAGTCAGCGAAGATGCCGACATTGACTCCCGACAGATCTTCAGGGAGGCCAGCTTCAGTTGTTGCATCTACAAACGTGCCATCGCCGCGATTGCGGTAGAGACGTGCCTGCGCGCCATCGGCGAAGAAGACGTCGTACCAACCATCGTTGTCATAGTCGACCGCAGAGACTCCTGCTGGTCCATACTTGATGATCTCGAAGGTCTTCGGATACCAGGCAGGTGTAAAAAACTTCGGGTTGAAGCGCGAAGCGAAGTCGATCCCTGCGCTGGACGATGCGCCATCTGTTTGCTTTGCCGAAAAATCTGATCTGCCCCAGAGGTCTGTGAACCCGGTGCGATCGCCGGTTACGGTCGTTCCGCGAATCATCTCCTGTTTGTGAATCTTCCAGGCGTTGCTTTCCGCCCGCAGCCACATGCGAAACAGCACTTGCGTTTCGAAGGCTTCCTTGTCACCAGTGTTACCGGCCTTGCGCGTGCCGCGTAGCCAAAGGAACGAGCGGATCACAGCGTCCCCCTCACTGTCGATCCGCTCGACTGAGTCGAGCTTGAGCTTTGCCTCTTCGACCGTGCTCATGGTCTTGAGATAGCGCTCGACCTCTACCCTCAGGTCATGCCTCGTGGTGGGTTGCTCCCTGGTCGGTTTCCACTTGTAAACGCGTACGCCATCGCGATCGGACTCAAGCTGCTCAGTGGAAAAGCCTTCACGATCGCTTGCATATTTCTCGTCGTAGCAGGAGAGAACTTTTTCAACGTCAAACTTCTCGACGCCCGAGCGGAACTCGCCGAGGAGCTTCTGCGCTGCCTGGCCCATCTGCGCAAGCTGCTGCGCATTTGTCTCTATCTGGTCGAGCTTCAGCTTGCCCACTACCCCGATCACTAACAACACGATCAGCGGTGAGCTGTAGAACATCAACCTTTTCTGCCGCTTCGACATGAAGTCTCTCCGAATCCTGAATCGTGACTCTAATGCGACTGGACCACGGTAATCTCTTTCAACGAGTCGCTACCCTCCTGAATCTGGAACTGGCGGCGACCTTTCATGACGGCCGAGAGTTCCTGACCATCGAGGTGTTGCACTTGCCCGCTTGGCCACCGGATCTCAATACCGTCAACGCGCTCCGCTTTGCCGAGGCCGAAGTGAAGCGGAAGCATCATCTGCGACGCATAACCGGAACCAGCCTCCACTTGCCGCATCATCGTCTTGCCACCCGCTGTGAGCCGCACACACGCGCCAATTGCATCGCGGTTGCTCGCCGTCCCGACCAGTTTCAATTCAACTGAGTTGCCAGATTTCCTCAGATTGTTCAGATAGAGCACTGGCGTCTCGTTGTTGGTATTCATGACCAGATCCAATCTGCCATCGTTGTTAAAGTCGGCAACGGCGACACCGCGCCCGTCTTTGACGCTGTCTGATCCAGTCGGGCGCGCAATGTCTATGAACTGCCCGCCTCCAACATTCGCAAACAGGCACTTGTTTTCATAACCGTTCCACGAGTTCTCGCCTACAAACTCGTGACTGAAAAAGAACCCCTGCTTGTACTTGTCAATGTGCGCGACCGCGCCCGATGTAAACGGGAGTCAAAGGTCGTCTTTGTTTTTGTTCGTGATCCAACCGTTCGCCGCGTAGATATCGAGATCCGTGTCGTTGTCTGCGTCGAAGAACGAGACACTCCAGCCCCAACCCGCACGCGCAGTGTGGCTGTCTTTCAATTCGCGAAATGTGCCGTTGCCGTTGTTCTTGAAGAGCGAGTTGCCCTCGCCGATGGTGGTACCGATCGAGATCCAATCAGAGCCGACCAGGTCATGGAACTTCTTGTATTCGAATAGATCGAGAACCAGCCATCTCGTGCGGGCCACGTTGCGCGCGTACTGGCTGACGGTCATGTCTTCGCCAAACCAGCGCTGGTTTGAATTAATGTTCGAAGTGTAGAGATCGATGAGTCCGTCGTCGTCAAAGTCACCGAAGGTGAGGCCCATGCCGCCGCTGAAGTCGAGGACTCCCGCTTCCTTCGCCACATCGGTGAATGTTCCGTCGCCGTTGTTGTGAAAAAGACACTTGCGTCCAAAGTCGTTAGCAACACCGATATCCGGATAGCCGTCGGCGTCGTAGTCAGCAGAAGCTACAGCGAGTGCCCAGCCCGTATCGCCGGTACCGCTCGACTCAGTTACATCGCGGAAGCCCTGGCCACGTTCATTATGGTAGAGACGGTTCCGTTGCGCGTTTTGCGCGAAGAAGGGCAAACGCGGAACGTCTTTGAAAGCGTCGCCGTAAAGACCAACGTAGAGATCGACGAAACCATCGCGGTCGTAATCGAGAAAGCACGCGGTTACGCTCGTCGAATTAAGGTCCAGGCCAAACTCCTGTGATTGATCAGTGAACTTACCGCCGTCATTACGGAAAAACTTATTCGCTGCCAGGTAGCGTGCAACGAATAGATCGGCGTCACCATCGTTATCCACATCGGCAAACAAACCGGCGTTTGCCTGATCAACTCCATCGAGGCCGGCTACTGTCGTAACGTCTGTAAATTTGATTGCGTTGGATTCGTCGCTTACATTCCGGTAAAGACGAGACCGCACGCCATCAGGGAAGAAGATGTCGTGGCGACCATCGCCGTCATAGTCAGCCGCGCTCGCTCCGCCTGATCCGTGCTCGATGATGTCGAACTTCATCTTCGCCGAATACTGTTCGGCGTTGAGTTTCGGATCGCGAGAGTGTTTGAAGTCGATACCAGCCGTGGCGAGGTCTACTTCTTTGAAGCTCTCGCCGTCTCCCGCAACGCGTAGTCCTTCGATCAATCCGTCCTTTTGGACCAATTCGTCCCTGACGATTTTCCAGTCGAATGCCTTCGACGTGCCTTCATTGACGAGATGCCACCGGTAGAAATAACGATCTTGAAAGATCGCGCCGTGAGGATTCGTGCCGTCGAGTATGAACTTGACGCGTAAAACAACACGTCGTTCAAGCTCAACTTCTTCAATCATGTCGATCTTGGTCCAGATGTTCTTGATTGAAGCGATGCTGGCGAGATAGTTCACCACCTCGCCGCGAAGAGCCTGCTTATCGAAATCCTGCTGTCCTTTGATTACAACTTTGGAAACCGAAACATCGCTCTCTTCATTCGCGAGAGCCATTTCCCAGTGGCCGCGACCGGGCGACCAGAAACGGTCTGAATAGAGACTCATGACCGGCGCCGGGTCTTTCTTTTCGAAGCCGTCCCGGATGGCCTTGGTATAACTCCCCAGAAAGACGTTGACCGACTTACCGGTGTTGAAAAACTTCGCGTGCTCCTTATCACGTTGCGCCATAATGTAGAGTGCTGTGGCGATAGCGATGCCGGCGATCAAGATCAACGCGACAACTATCGTAGCCAGCGCTTTGAGAAACCGTCTTTTCGACCTTCCGTTCATTAAAGAGCTCCGGTAGATAAGGCTGTCGGTTTCCGTGCAAGCAACGCTGCGGTTTCGCTGCCGGCTGGGAGGCGGGGCTCGCTGCCGCCAGTGATCTTCCTGGCCACCTGCATGGCCGAAACGATCACAGGCGTGATACCGCCGCCGGGCTGGGTCCAATGGCCCACGAAATACAAGTTCTTCAACATGCCATTCAGCGCTGGACGGTCGTCACCGAGTTGATCGGGCGACATCTCCCAGCCCAGCATCGCGCCCTTGTAGTTCAGCGTGAACCGGTGCGACGTCAGTGCGGAAGCACTTAGCTTGACGACGATCTTTCGAGAGAACCCCGGCATTACACGCTCGAGGTTCCGCATGATGTAGGCTTCGACTCTCGCCTTGTGCGTGGTCCAATCGTCAATCGAGTCGTAGTCAATGTCGGTTAGCTTCTGCACGATGACGATGTGTCCGCCGGGCGGAGCCATTGCGGGTTCATACAGCGTTGGCACAAAGACCTTGAAAGACCTGGTCGCAACGCGATCTGAATCCCATGAGTCCCAGTGATAACCATGCGCAGCGCGCAACTCTTCTGTAGTGATATCTTTCAAACCGATATGGACCAGAAAGCAGGGATGCGTGGGCCGAAGTCTGCGAATAGAAGTGATCCGGTGCGGATCGAGATGGCCTGGTTCAATTAGCTGTTCGAGTGTCAGCATCAAGTCGGCGTTCGAAATGACCACGCCCGCATCGACGCAATACCTCTCATGCGAGTGTGCTGGTCCGGCGTTTATCTCCACGCCACAGGCGCTCTTGTTTCTGACGACGATTCGATTAACGTTTGAGCTCATCAGAATGTGGCCACCATGCTCTTCGAAGCGAAATGCCAGCTCATCCGCAAACGCCTGTGATCCGCCGCGCGGATAGTAGTTGCCCAGGAAATAGGAGAGTCTGAGCATCGAATCGAAGACGAACGACGTCCGCGACGGTGGAGATCCCCAATGACCACAGTCGGCCGCCAACAAGAGTTTTAATTTCGGATCGCGGAAATACTGGTCCAGTGCCTGGCGCACCGTCATCTGAGAGTACGGATCGAGACGGTCCGTTTCGCGCCAGCGGAAATATGTGAGCAATCCTGACAAGTAGACCTCGCGAACAAGCTCGAAAAATCGATCGAGGCTCTCGGCTTCCAGCGGAAATTCTTTCTTGAGTTTGTTGAGGTAGATATCGAAGTCAGCGGGAACCGCGAAAGTGGAACCGTCGGGGAAATGGAAGTGATCGACTGGATCCATCTTCACCCAACCGTTTGTTATGCCGAGCTCACGGAGCAGCTTTCCAGTGATAGTCGCGGGGTTACCGAGCAAAGGGTAGAAGTGTGTTGCTGCGTCAAAGGTGAACCCTTTGCGCCTGAAAGTGCTGCAATAACCACCGACCATGTAATGCTGCTCGACAAGCAACACTCGCAGCCCTTCACGTGCCAGCAAATTTGCGCAGATCAGTCCGCCGATGCCGGCGCCAATAATTACGGCATCGTAAGACCGCTCAGGCGGCTTCCCTCTCAATCCTGTGAAAAGCCGTTTCATAATGCATTCAACTTCGGTCTGTTCCGGCCATACGCTTCATGCGCAGCGACGAACTCGCCGCTCGCAATGGCAGCTCCCATTGAAAGCTCTCCCGCGAGGAGCGTGGCGCAAACGATCTCCGCGAATTTGCCTGCTTGACCGGCACCGACGCAGCCTAAAATCTCGAGGCACTCGCGGCTGGTTCCCAAAGCGGTGCCGCCTCCGACGGTCGCGACTGTTAACGACGGCAGGGTGACACTCGCGTAAAGATCTCCGTTTGCGTTGATCTCGAAATTCGTGATGCCGACGGCGGAATTCACGATATTCGCGACATCCTGACCACAGGCGATAAAGATTGCCGCCAGGCCATTTGCGAAGTGACCGTTGTATCCGATGGCATTGGCCTGAAGGTGGCCCATCAGAGTGTGCTGCTTCATATCCAACAGGTTTTCAGGAGTGACATGCAGGTACGACTTGACGATCTCTTTTGGCAGCAGTGCGCCCGCTGTTACCTTTTTTCCTTTGCCACCGGTTAACAGTGATCCACTGGCCCTCTTTTCTGAGCTAAATCCACTAAAGACATAGAAACGAAGCGCGTCCGAATGGTCCATGATCCATCTGCACGCGTGCTCAGTCGCCTTGACGATCATGTTCATCCCCTGAGCATCGCCCGTGAAGTAGCAGAAATTGACAATCACTTCTCGTCCGATGGCATGACACTCGACGCGCTGCAACTTGCCGTGACGGGTGGTTGATTCCGCCTCGGCACGAATAGCTTCGAATTTGTCAGGGAGAGTGATGACAAATTGATGCGCCTGCTCGACGCTGTCGAAGAGGAACACAGGCGAAACGCGATTCTCGTCTATGTAAATACGAGTAGTGACTCCACCGGCACGAGTAAGAGCCACCATGCCTCGCTCATAGGAGCGAACCAGGGCGCCCTCAGTCGTCGCCAGCGGAACATAAAAACTGCCGTGCGCCTCTGTGCCGTTGATCAATATTGGACCAGCCACACCTAACGGCATCTGGGCCGCTCCAATTGGGTTCTCGATGTTCCCGCGCATATCGTCGCCTTGTATCGAGTGCGCTCCGACATGACTAAGCTGGCAGCCGGTTCTCTGTTCCAACCACTTGCGCCTACGTTCGACACAAGGCTGGGCATAACCCTGCGCTTTCATCCTGGGCACCAAATGAAGAGGTGCTTGACTCATGGCGTGTTCAGTTCTCATTGCGCCCTTGCCAACACAAGCGAACAGCAGTGACCGTCGAAAGCGACTGAATTAATCAACCCTGTTTCAAGATCAATTTCCGTGTTATCAGGACCAATCAGGTCGAACGCAAAGTCCTCGTCAACTTCCTCAAGGCACTTAATGCCCGGCAGCACTCCGTCGCGAATCGTTTCGAGCATCGCCACGGCCTGGATTGGACCAGAAGCTCCAAGTGTTTCACCCAGCATTGACTTGATGGCGGTTACCGGAAGTTTGCGAGTCTGTCCATTGAGGCCCACGAAGACGCCTTTTGCCTCGTAACGATCGCCTGCATAACTTCCGTTCGCGGAGGCACTTAAACAATCGATTTCGTGAGGTTCGGTGAACGCGTCGTTTAGCGCGTGTCGAATCGCGAGGCCAATCGCCTCGACAGCCGATTCTTCATCTTCACCTTGCGAACAGTCATAACCGAATCCGTGTCCTGTGATTTCGGCAAGCGGGAGAGCGCCTCTCTGGCGGGCGGAGTTGGCGTTTTCAAGCATTAAGAGTGCAGCGCCTTCACCAAGCGCGAACCCATTACGTCTCTTGTCAAACGGAATAGGAAAATCACCGGCGTGTCGCTCGGAGCGGCACAACAGTCCAGCGCGGTCAAAGCCGTAGAACGACTCAAAACACAATTCATCGGCTCCTCCGGCGAGGATTGCCTGCGCGCGACCACTGCGAATAACCTCGGTTGCATATGCAATCGCCTGAAGTCCCGAAGTTATGCCGGTAGAGATAGTCGAATTGATGCCGCGCAAATTGTGCATGATTGCTGTTTGTCCGGCGGCGGCGTTGATTACCGTGTTTGAAAAGTCCATCGGACTCGCAAAGGCTGGTCCAACTTCGATTGCGCGCCGGTCAAACTGTGAAATTGTGCGCACGCTACAGAACATCGTGCCGAGCACCAAACCTACCTCCTCATCGTTCCTCATCGACTCTGACCAACCGCTGTTGTTCAGCGCCAGTTGGGCCGCGGAGGTCACCAGTCGTGAGGTACGATCGAGCGGACGCAGATTTCTCCGGCCGAGATATTTCCGGGCATCGAAGGAAGGGATTTCGCCGCCCAGCGGACAGCCAAGACCCGCTGTACTGAAGAGTTCAACGGGTCTGACTGCGCGGCGGCCGGAGCATAGAGCTAACTGCAAACTGGTGGGTGAATCTCCCAGCGAAGAGACAACACCCGCGCCAGTAATTACCACTCTATTTCTCATCAGTTCAGAGACTCACACTTCCTGAGAACCAGCGAGGCGTTATTACCGCCAAACGCGTAAGCGTTGTTCATCGCCACTTTAACGGTGTGTTCGCGTGCACCGTTGGGAACGTAATCCAGGTCACACTCGGGATCTGGCGCCTTCAGGTTGATAGTCGGAGGAATACGATCGTGAAAGACTGAGAGTGCACATACTGCGGCTTCGATCGCAGAGGCTGCGCCCATCGTGTGACCAAGCATGGATTTGATCGAACTCATCGGGATTCGGTACGCCGCGTCGCCGAAGAGTCGTTTGACCGCCAGCGTTTCAAGGCGATCGTTGGTTGGCGTGCCAGTGCCATGCGCGCTGATGTAGCTGACGTCCTGTGGTGAAATTGCACTCTGCTCGAGTGCTTGTTGCATCGCGCGCACCGCGCCTTCGCCATTCGGGTGTGCAGCCGTCATGTGATGTGCATCGCATGACAAACCGTAACCACTAATCTCGGCGTAGACGCGCGCGCCGCGTCGCTTTGCAGAAGACAGCGGCTCGAGAACAATCACAGCTGCTCCCTCGCCCGGTATCATTCCCTTTCGGTAACGATCAAACGGCTGGCAGACTTCGGGTGCGATTGCGCCGAGTTGAGCAAATCCTGTGTACGTGATGCGTGAGAAAGAATCAGAGCCACCGGCCAGCATTAGATCAGCGCGGCCCGCCCGCAGCACGTCGAAAGCGTGGGCGATTGCGTAATTCCCTGCCGCACAGGCTGTCGGAATCATGATATTTACGCCTGCGAATTTAAGTTCACGCGCAATGTGCGCTGCGATCACGTGGCTCGGATAGAGCGCGAGAAACTCTCGCCCGACGCGGTCCAACTTTTTGCTAATAAACAGGTCGTCAAAACGTTCTACCTCGCGCGGTTCACCTGAAGTCGTTCCCATTGAAACTCCAGCCCGCTCGAGATCAAGGGAAGCAATTTCCACATTGGCATCCGCCAGAGCTAAACAGGCGGCAGCAATTGCAAATTGCGATGCGCGCCCCAGGTGAGCCGCGTCGAGATGCGAAAGGTAGCTCTCAATTTCAAAGTCATGCACTTCAGCGCCACAATGAACGTTGTATGCGCTGGTATCGAAAGATCGGACCGGCCCGATTCCCGATTGGCCCTCCAGCAAGTTGGCCCAGAAGCGCTCGCGACCGGTTCCGATCGGAGTAACCACACCGATTCCCGTAATCACTATGCGAGGCTGTTTCATCAAGCCACCGCCAATTGGAGGTGTTGCTGAACAATCCGCACCGTGTCGTCCACAGTGCGAATCTCCGACAGAACTTCATCGGGAATCTTGACCTGAAACTGATACTCAGCATCGACCGCTATTTCGAGTATGGTGAGTGAGTCGAGTTGCAGATCATCCTTGTAGGACGCACTGTCGGTGATCTCTTCAGGACTTAAACTGGTGATCGTGGCGATCGACTTTTTGATCGTCGCCCTGATTTCGTCCGTGCTCATCGTTGCATCTCCTGCTCGTCATCTTTGTCGCAGGAGAAGGATTCGTCTATCGGGGCGATGGGAAAGAGTTCTAAAGGAAAGCTCTGACTGATCGGGGAATTCCCTGATTATGTTGCGCGCAGCCAGCCCTGCCGCAATGCGTAGCGGACCATTTCGACGCGGCTCTTGAGATCGAGTTTTTGCATTATGTTGGCTTTGTGAGTCTCCACTGTCTTAACACTGATTCTCAGATACGCTGCGACTTCTTTGTTTGTGTAGCCCCAGGCAACGAGTCGCATGACTTCGGCCTCACGCTCGCTCAGGTCGTTGGCTTGCGGTTTGCTCCCTGGCCTGCGATTACCGAGGTATCCGCCGACAACCTTGCCCGCCAGCGAGGGATCGAGATAAACACCTCCGGCTGCAACGACCCGAATGGCGTTGATCAATTCTTCAGCAGCCGCTTTCTTCAGCACATAACCCGATGCGCCAACTTCGAGTAACTGTCGCAGATAGCCATTGTCGTCGTGAGCTGTAAGCACCAAGACCGTAATCTTTTGACAAGTTCGCTTGAGGCGCTCGGTTACCTGAATGCCGTTCAAGTCAGGCATCGAAACATCGAGAATGATTACGTCAGGCTGTAGTTCCCTGACTTTCTGCAAAGTTGCCCTGCCATTGTCAGCTTCCCCTATGACGTTCATGTCCGCCTGCGCGTTGACGAGCGACTTCAACCCTTCACGCATGACGGTGTGGTCATCTGCTAAGAAAATGCGGAGCGAGTTCATGTGCAAAGACTTTCTGTTGAGAGGATGCGGAAGCCGGAATTCGAACGACCAGGGTTGTGCCGGACCCAGGCTCGGATTCAATGTTGAGTTTGCCGCCCACCAACGCGACGCGTTCCTGTATGCCGAGGAGACCAAGTCCTTCGCGTTCTTTTCCCGGTTGGAAACCGCGTCCATTATCTTCAACAATGACAAGCAACTCGTCGTTGCGATACTCCAGCATCACGCTGACACGATTTGCCTGCGCATGCTTGAGCACGTTGGTGAGGGCTTCCTGCACGATGCGGAAAACAGCCGTTTCGACCGGCGCGGGAAGGCGAAGCTTATCGAGTCCGCTGTGGAAATCCAGCGAGATCGAGTTTCGGTCCGACCATTTTTCCACGTAGTTTGAGAGCGCCGTCTCGAGTCCTAAATCGTCGAGCGCAGCGGGTCGCAATTCCCAGGCCAGGTGATGGGCCTCGTCCACGAGCCGCTCCGTGAGCTTTTGCAATTGCAGCAGCCCCTTGTGCAGCGATGCTGATCCGTTACCGGATGAGTTATTCAACGTCTTAAGCCCGAGGAGCAACGCCGTCAGTTGCTGGCCTGTCTGATCGTGCAGTTCGCGCGATATACGACGTCGCTCCTCTTCCTGGGCCGTGACAAGGCGACGCAGGAGTTGCAGACGTGCTGTTTCGGATTCCTTGTGCTTGATGATCTCGGCCTGGAGATTCTCATTTACTCTCGACAGCTCCCTCGTTCGTTCCTCCACTCTAAGCTCCAGGTTGGTGTAAGCATTTCGCAATGCATCTTCCGCTTGGCTTCGTTTCGCATCCGAGCGGTGAAGGGCCATGGAGTTGCGCCAGATCAGCGTCGTGAGTACACCGATGCTCGCGACTACGCAAAGTGGCACGGCAAGGGCCATGTCGTAGAAGCCCGCACGCGCGCCGAGAATAATCAGTCCCCCAGCGATAACGGGAATAACAATCGTTGCCGGCAAAAGATGTCGCAGCATCAGTCCACCCGCAGTGTCACTAAGTATGAATGACATCAACGGCTGCTCAGGATGGACGAAGAGTATTGCAACACTGAGAGCGATAAAGATCAGCGCCGTATGCAGGGCCATTCCAGTGTGGGAACTGATGCTGTAAAGGAAGGCAACGTCGTAGATGTATCCAATCAACGCCATCGACGCGATCAATGCCGCTGTCAGCGCGAGGCCCTGGGCCGCACGATAGGATCTCCCGTTAGTTCGGGTTAACAGCAGAGCAATACCTACAAGCAGAAAATCTATCGCGGTATGCGGCGAAGGACGTCCCGGAAAAGAATTATCAATAACTTGTAACCGTTGGCTGAATAGAAGCTTGTCGAATCCGAGATCCAGTCCACCAACATATTCGCTGATAGTGAGAACTGCGATCACAACAACGGCGAGCGCACACAACCCGGACACAACGGAAAACTTCTTTAAAGTCGCGAGAGAAAGACTGGCCAGGATGAAAGCAACCGCAGTGTGGGGGACCATCTCGGGTTGCCCTGGGAGGATACTTCGAAGAATCGGAACATTAAACGCCCAACCAAGCAGTACCAGACTCGAAACAAGAATAGCTAGACCACTCGCCACTTTCGGAATACGTGCGAAATGGGTGAAGTGAATCTGTGGTTCGGGGAGACTCATGATTCTGCGGCATTGAAGTCAGTCGGATGAGAGAACCTTATTTCCAGTCGGAACCGTATGTCTCTTTGTAGACTCGTATGGCTTCATCTTCTGAGGGCAGACGCAAGCCATCCGTGAAACGGTTCATAAAACTGAACCCACACGTTTGCAGCAAGACTTCGAAAGCGCCCTGCTCGCCAAACTCTTTCTTGAGTTTCTTGAAGTCTTCATCCGTAACGGCCGCTGGTTCGCGCGTGACTTTGCGAGCAAAACTAACGGCCGTCAGTTCGCGCGGCGTCAGGGAGCTATCATCTTTCTTCATTGAAACGAGTTTGCCGGCGTCCACTCCCAACCGCCGCAGTCCCAAAACTTGATGCAACGTACAGTATCGACAACCGTTGGCCATCGAAACCGCGAAGCTAACCTGCAACTGAATCTCTCGGTTGATGGTGAAGTTTCCGCGGGCAGCCGCGCCATACTCTCGCCACGCCTGACCCAGAGTGGGGACAAGCAAAAATGCCCGTTGTGAGTTAGCTATCCCTAATCCGAATCCGCCGGCTGGTCTTGGTTGCAGCGCAGCGGCGGCGACGGAAGTCGCGGCACTTATCTGCTCATCCGACACGAGCGCAACCCGCGCCACAGGTGGTTGATAAGAGGCCGTCACTGCCGACGAGCTGGATGATCCATCCAGGACCCATACTTCAACGGGCAGGTTAAGCGCCTCATTCAATCTCGTAAAATAGTTGAAAAAGCAGACGGCCATCGTCAGTTCTACAATCTGCGAATCATTGTAGAGAGCACGTGTTTTCTTAAAATCCGCATCACTGACATCGTGCACTCCGTGCGTCAGCGCATCTGCATAAGCAAGCCCGAGTTGTTCTGCGGGAGTCAGTGTGTCGAGCTTGCCGCTGCGCAATTGGACCAGCAATTCTCGTCCGCGTTCGGTCGAGCGGAGCCAACGTGTCGCATGCGCCACGGTGTAAGCACTGCCTAGCTGTTGCGCGACGCGAACAGCCATTGCCATCTTGAGTTCAGGTTGCAAAGTCCCACTGAAAAGGAAAGCCTTCACCAGATCGGCAAATCGCTGCGCTGCCTGTGTGTGCTGGGCCAGCGCCTTGATGTAGTTGGGCACCTGTGTGCTTCCGAGCGGATCGGCAAACTTAAGTCCTTTGACGTTTGTGTGAGTCACATCGGCCAGCGATATTCGCGGCGAGGCGTTGATCTTGCTGCGTCCTATCTTCTCGAGCTCCTCGAGTGTGATTAGCGACTCGTTACCGGAACTTAGGGATGGCGATGCAGTTCCTGGCATTGAGATTGTCGAAGTTAGCACCAGCAGGACCACAATTCTAAATACTCTGCTTTTCATGGCGTTGTCCTCAGTTTAGATAGCCCTCGGCTCAGAACGTGAAACGAACACTGCCTTGCAAATTGCGCGGCTCGAACGCCTGAGTTGACTTGCCAAAGTTACCAATGGACATGTCTGCGTTTGGCAGAAATAGATTGACGTTATTCAAAGCGTTGAAAGCTTCCAACCTAAGTTGCAGCTTCATCGACTCGTTGATCGTGAAGTTCCGACCGAGTGCGAGGTCGAGCGTCACATATCCTGGTCCACGGAAGGTGTTACGGCCGAGGGTTCCATTCTGTCCCGGCGCGGGTATGGGAAACGCATTCGCCGGAAACAGTCCGCGGAGAAAGTCCTGTTGCGAGAAGCTTGAGGGAACAACGCCTGGCGCGGGAGCATTAGGCCGATCATAGAATCCACCGCCGACGGCGCCACCACCGGCGTCACGATTGAAATCACCACCGGCGGACGAAGATGCTCCGTTCCATACCGAGAAAGGTCGTCCTGATTGTGCTGTGGCGATGGCCGAAAACTCCCAACCATTGAAGCCGCGACTCAGCCAGCGATTGGAGGCGCCTCTGAAGAACGTGGGAGTAAAGATAAGAGAAGCAGTGAAGCGATGCGGAATGTCAAACAGTGAACGAGCACGCTCGCATCGTAAACAGCTTATCTCCTGAGCACCTTTGCCAGGTTCGGAGTTGTCCTGAAACTGTCCGGTTGAAGTGTCGCTCGAAGTATCCAGCCATTTTGAAAATCGGTAATTGGCCTGGACCATGAAATTATCGGCGAAACGGCGGCGTAACTCCGTCGTAACGCCGTGATAGCTGGAATTCACACCATTTGTGACGAAGAGTAGAGTGCCAAAATTTGGGTTAAGACGATCCTCGCGCCTGTCCAACAGATCGCCACTGAATCGATTTACATCGTCAATACGTTCCAGGTTGACACCCAACGTACCTGTATAACCAACTTCAGCAATCCACCCTTTGCCTAACTGCCTTTGCACACTGAGAAAGAAATTCTCGCTGTACTGCGTTTTGATTGTGGGATTGACCACGAACCCGGTCGGCCTGATGCGCACGGTTTCGCCAGGCAGAGGATTTACACCACCTTGAGCGTTGAGCCCGCGCGCAAATTCAGGGTTAAAGGGTACGGGAATCGCGTAAAGGATGCGCGTTCCAATGAAGAACGAAGGAGAACTAACTACCTGCACCGCATCAGGCGGCAGTGCCCGCGCGCCGGAAATCGACTGCCCGTGATG
The DNA here is from genome assembly GCA_963789185.1 of uncultured Acidobacteriota bacterium. Lineage (GTDB taxonomy): Bacteria > Acidobacteriota > Blastocatellia > Pyrinomonadales > Pyrinomonadaceae > PSRF01. The sequence goes on along the minus strand of CAWBJU010000028.1, from coordinate 10,371 downwards.
TGGTTGAAACGCCAAACTGAAACCGGCGCGAATTGATGTCTTACCATCGCCAAAGGGATCATAGGCTACGCCTATACGAGGCGAAAGATTAAGTCGCTCGGGTTTGTAGAGTTGAGGCACGTGTCCAAGCGAAGCACTTGCTATTTGCTCATTGAAACTTTCCCCTGGCCCAAGGATGATCGAAGAGAGCAAACCATTGCGCTCTTTGACGGTGCCAAAGTAGTCGTGTCGCAAGCCAACGCACACGTTGAGTCGTGCATTGATCTTCCAATCGTCCTGCACAAAGATGCCTGATTCGTAGAGCGTGAAGAAACGCGGGAAGCCAGTGGGCTGGCCCGTTGCCGGATCAACCGTCAGCGTTTGGCGGAAAGGCTTATCGTTGACGAAGTCAGTCACGCTGCTAAAGGCAAACGATCCGGCACTGGGTGGACCAAGTGAAAGGCCCTTGAAGATTCTTCTTACCTCGCCACCGAGCCTTAGCGTGTGCTGCCCCAAATCGATTGTCATGGTATCCCGCACTTCGTAAGTCCGCAGGCGTGTTGCCGAACGAAAGACATCACCGAAAGGGGCAGTGATACCGGTAATAGTAATTTGCGGCACAACTGCCGTGTCGGACCCTCGCGCAGTGTTGATTACCTGAAAGGAAAAGCGCAGGTCGTTCACGTTCTGACCGAAGACATGTATATGGCCCAAATTAAGATTTCCGAATGTTCCCTGAAACGGGCCACGCATGCCGCGCATGGCTTGCCCCAAGGTTGCGGCCGAAGAACTTGTGCCGCCCTCATCGCGTTGAGACTCGCCAATCCACCTGCCCGTGAGTTTGTCCAGACCTTTGTTGAAGGAGTGGTCCACTCTTATTAGATACTGATCGAATCGCACATAGTCACGCAGGTTAACAGTGGTGCCCGCTGTAGGAGGGAGCGTAATGCCGTCGATGGTCAGAGGAGCGCTTTGGTTCAGGTAACGGTTTCCGTTGCTGCCAGGTAAAGGGGCCACGGCGGGAAAGTCTCGTAACAACGTGGCCGCTATGCTGTTGGGCCTGTTCTGCATCACGAACTGTCGAAGTTCGGGTGTCTCAACCTGAAATGAAAACGCACGGGCCAAAGCGTTGCGCGTGCCCTCATATGAGCCGAAGAAGAATGTTCTGTTTTTGAGTATCGGGCCACCTACGTTAGCCCCGAACTGATTGAATGTCTGTGGCGATCGTTCCTCGGCAAAAAAGTTGCGCGCATTCAGCGCAGCGTTCCGGTGATATTCCCACAATTTGCCGTGCAGTTGGTTTGTGCCGGATTTCGTTCGCAAATTAATAACCGCGCCGTTGCCGCGACCAAACTCCGCAGAAAAGTTTGACGTCTGTACTTGCGCTTCTTCGATTGATTCAGCGTTGGGAACAATTGCCGGCTCGCCCGTGTTGTTTGGATTAGTATTCATCGAGCCATCCAACACGTAGTTGTTGCCTCGATAACGATTGCCGTTGACGGTGATCACAGGTGAGTTGGAAAGCTTTGTGGAACTGGCTGCACCCGGAATAGCCGTAGCTCCGGCGCTTAACTTCGGCAGCAGAAAGATATCCCGCTGAGGTAGAGGTAACTCAGTCACTAATTGCTGCGTGAAGTTATCCGCGACTCTTCCTTCGCGAGAGACAGCAATAGTTTCTGTCGCGGCTTGGACTTCTACCGTTTCCTCCAGCCCGCCTACTTCCAGCTTGATAGTAATTTCGGTGTTGCGCCCAATGTTGAGGATTACATCGCGCTGTTGGTAAAACTTAAAGCCCGTCACCTGTACCGCAACTGTATAACTGCCGGGCGACAAGCTGGCTAGCGTGAAGCTACCGGTGTCATCTGTGTTGACGATTCGTTCTTGCCCGGTGGAATCCTTACGAGCCGTGACGACAGCACCTACGAGAACTTGACCGGCCGCGTCGACCACCCTGCCTTGAAGCGTAGCCTCAGTTATTTGCGCGAACGCATCCACAGTTGATAACGCTATTACGAACACGCATGAGGTGATTCGTATCCAAGCTAAAGCAGCCTTCATAACTACCCCCTCGCTTCACAAAAGAGCGCGACGGTTACACCTTTTTTCTAATCGTTGCTAGAACGAGAGTCGTACCCCAAGCTGAATCTCACGACCTGGCGTGGCAGCTTCTGTAATCGTTCCAAACTGTGGTGTGTTTACGAATCTGTTAGGTGTTCCCAGATTCGAGTGATTGAAAGCGTTGAAGGCCTCGGCGCGTATTTGAAACTTGATCTGCTCCGTGACAGAGAACTCGCGCTGTAACGCAAGATCCAAAGTCTGCCTGCCTGGACCATAAACTGTGTTTCGTCCTACGTTTCCGAAAGTAAAGGCAGCAGGCGTTGCAAAAGCGGCCGGGTTAAACCACTGATCGGCGGTTCTCGTGCCGGGTCCAAAAACCGGCAGACCAGTGTAATTAGCGCGAATCGGATTTTCACCAAGCAGCGTTCCTGCATTCGCCGTATCGCCAAAGACGGAGATGGTAAATGGGAACCCGCTTTGAACCTGGTAAATTGCTGAAAGGCGCCAGTCTTTCGTGAGCGATTTTACGAAACCGCTTTTGCCCAACGACGGTAGCGCATAGACGGTACTCAGCGCGAAGCGATGACGAATATCACAAGCAGGTCCCTTCTCAGCAAGAAGGTCGGAATTGTTTTGGGGAGCCGCCGATTCGAACATCGGCGAACGGAAGTCAGGAGCGTCGCTTAGATTCTTTGAGTAAGTGTAGTTCGCGAGGAACGTCCAGCCACGAGCGAAGCGCCGCCGAACGTTGACGTAACCTGCCTGGTACCAACTCTGCGCAGAATTCTCCAGCAGGTTGATGCCACTTACGGGAAAGGTGGTATTGGTAACCGCCGTTTCTTCGGGCAGGACCATCCCGGGCAGGAAACTCAACGTCCGGAACGGCCGGCGCGGGCCGATCGCACCTGGACCAGCAGGTGCGTTATTAATCAGGTGGGAACGTTGGAGGTGGACTCCATGCGACCCGAGATATCCAAGTTCGAGTGTGGTCTCGGCGCCGAGGCTCTTCTCTATCGATCCGCTCCACTGTTGGATGTACTGGGGAGGAGCGTCTAGTTCGAGAGCTGCAAAACTCACCGTCGTCGTACCAAGCACCGCCGGCCCGAAATTGAGATGACTGGCGACGATGCCTGGCGCGGGAATGAAGTTGTCGCTTTGCTGCGTCTCAGGAAAAACAAAAGGAACGTTGTGGCGTTGGTTACACCAGGTGTTCATATCCACTGGTGTGAAGAAAATTCCGAACGCCGCGTGCAGCACGATTCCGTGCTGATGCAAGTTGTGGGAGATTCCTACACGAGGAGCAAAATTAAGTTTATTTGAATTGCTCAGTCCTTCAGGAAATCCTTGTTGCCCGCCAATGAACACGGAAGGAACGCCATCTCTAAGAACCAGATTCGTATTCGCAAAACGAATGTCGACGAGTGGACTCATGTACTCGTAGCGCAGGCCAATTTGGATCGTGGTATTGCGAGTCACCTGGAAGCTGTCCTGGATAAACGCGTCGGCATACCACTGGCGCAACTGCATCTGCGGAATTCCCGCCTGGCGTTGCTTAACCGCGGGCAGACCCAGCAGGAAGCTCGCGAGCGCGGAGCCCGTGCCATCGCTAGTCGCGGTTTGAGTCGTGAAGCCACTTGTAAACTGGTAAAAACCTCGGTTCTGAAAGAACCCCCACATGGGCCAAATGTAGTAGCGATAACTGCCGCCAAGTTTCAAACTATGACGGCCCAGTTGCCAACTCAGAGAGTCTCGCGCTTCCAGAATGGTGTTCCACATATGTGCGGGGGTTGCGATAAAGCTGTCGCCCATTCCTGAGTATCCCTGCACGTTGAACCAGGGCGCGCCGAATGCGCCCTCGCCTCCAAAACCGATACCCGTAATTCCCAGCTCGGAGACAATGTCGTTAGTGAAGCTGTTCTCGGAAGTACGATGCATCGCCAGTCGCGAGAACGTAATGCTCGCGATGTTTACAATTTTAGGGCTGATGATTCTGGTCCAACTGACTGTGCCGTTTTGCGAGAAGTTGTCGTGAAGAGCTCCAAAGCCCATCAGGTTCTGCGGCATGAACCCTTTTTCCTTGCTGAAAGAATATCTAGCCAGGAAAGCGTCTCCCCTCTTGAATGTTTGATCGATCCGAATTGTGGCTTGATCGGTTTGATGATGTGCGTTACCTACGTCGAGAAAGTTGTTGCAATCCATCCCGGCGCCGGTTACCTGCGGTATTCCATTCATTGTCATGCCGCAGCCCATCATTCCCATTTCGACGTTGGGACGGGGCACGTACTTGCGTAAAAACAACTGGACTTTAGAATCGATCAGATGCTGCGGAATTACGTTTCCCGGAAACGGATCGCGAATGATCAGAGAATTGGCGGGACTAACAGGTCTGGTCGGATCAAAGTTTGGATTTGGTCGGGAGCTGAACGGGTTGAAGATCGTGGCGCCGCTCATGCTGAAGTCGCCGTTGATTTCCTCCTGAGTCGGCACGGTTTCAATCATCGTGTCAGATTTGGTGTGTCGCAGACCTTCGTAATTAAAGAAGAAGAAAAGCCGGTTACGAACGATTGGACCACCCAACGAACCACCGAAATTGTTTCGCACAAGGTGGTTTCCTGTTTCCATTTCAGTAAACGTGCGGGCATCGAACACGTCGTTGCGCAAGAACTCATAGCCGGTGCCATGAAAGTCGTTGGCGCCGGTGCGAGTAACGATATTGATTTGACCGCCGCCTGCTCCGCCCATCTCTGCGCTATAGCTTCCGGTCTGAACCTTGAACTCCCGTACGCTGTCAGGAGAGGGGCTGAAATTGAGAGTGTTAAATGTCGGATCGGTGTTGGTTGCGCCGTCCAACAGAAAATAATTTGCGTTTGGCCGGTTGCCGCCGATACTCACAGCCGAACGCTGGCCAGGCCGCCAGTACAATGGACTCATGTCACCGGTTTGTGCGCCGTGACTCTCATGCGAGCCCGGTGTCGTGAGCACCAAATCGATTAACATGCGCCCGTTGAGGGGTAGATGGCGAATCGAGGTTGGCTCGACTACTTCACCCACGCTGGCATCGGTGGTACGGAGCACTGCTGCTCCATTCTCAACCTGGACCACGCTACTGACTGAAGAGAGTGTGAGGGTTACATCACACTTCATTTGCTGTCCGACCTCCAGGCTTAACCTTTGACTCCAGAGAGCAAAGCCTGTGGCTTCAGCCGCTAACTTGTAATCGCCCGGTAAGAGACCTGTGATCTGATACATGCCGTTCTCATTACTGACAACATGTCGTGTCGCCTCAGTACTCACCGACGTTAGTCGCAGTGAGGCACCCGGAACCACTTGTTGGCGAGGATCGAAAACAGTGCCGTTTATGCTCGCGTAATTGCTCTGAGCCTGACAGACAACTTCGGCAAGAAGAAAAGTTAAGGCAAGGCAGAGGATCCTAATGATGTTTCGGCGCGTCATGGATTAATGTCCCTTCTTCTCTGTGACACCCTCTGCGCACAGAGAAATCAATCAGAGAACACGTAAGAAATCTACGAGGTCTTTTTTCTCGGTTGCCGTCAGCTTTAGTTGAAAGACGAGGTTGAAGAACTCAACGCTATCTTCAAGCGTTGGAAGTCGGCCATCGTGAAAATAAGGAGGAGAATCTTTAATACCGCGCAACGAGAAGGTTTTCACCCAACCCTCAGCCCTGCCAAAATAGAAATCTTCCAGACGCAAATCATGCATCTGGTTATCCGTGTAGTAGGGGGCCGCGTGGCAGGCGCCGCAATTTGCTTTTCCGAAGAACAGCTTTTCTCCTCTTAACTCGGATTCTGTTGCTTTGGCTGGGATCAATCGCCCATATCGATCGAGCTTGGGCGCAGGTGGAAAGGCGATGATGGCATTGAAGTCACCCATGACGTTTGTGGTGCCTTTATTGAATTCGCGCCCACCTATTTGCTGGGCCAGACCAATGTCTCCATCGAAGTACTCTTCTACTTCGGCAAAGTGGTCCACTGAACGAATAGACCGCCGCAGGCTATACATCAAGAAGGTGTTGTTCCCTCGTAACGTCGGTGTATCGAGTCGCACGCGACCTAGAGTAGGCCGAGCGCCGGGATCCATCTCGATTGCGGCGTTAGTGTGGCCGTTAACGTGGCAGTCAAAGCAGGCTATGCCCTGCGACGGAAGTTTGGTGAGCCGATGCTTAGTTTGATTGAACCAACTTGTGTTTGACTTGATTACGAGCTTCTCTAAACCCTTCAGTTGTTCGGGTGTGAGAATGCCGTTGAACAATCGATAGAAATTTGCCTCGGTAATCTCCTCGCCGCGCGATACGTCGCCAAGATCGGGCCGCGTCGTAAGGAAGAGCGGAGGTGGAAACTCAGGCAGGTATGGTTCTGGAATATCAAAGTCCACATCGAAGCGCGTGTTTTCCGGATGCGCAATTAACCACATTTCCGGAAATAGCATGTGGCCAGTTGACTGAAGCGGATGTGACAGTGGACGAAAGCCTTCGGGGAAGAGGTCACGTTTTAAGATCTCTTCGGGAGTCAGATTCGCAAGGTCTTCCCAGCTCTTTATAGCAGTGGGAAGTTTCACGATTGGTCCAACCGGAAGTTTCTTCCCCCGTGTCATCGTTGCTGAGTCGTCAGTCTTGCCGGTGAACACGTAACGCGTGTCCAGGTAAGCTTTCCAACGCGACATCACCTTAGGCTTTTGCTCGCTTAGCCGATTGTAGAATTCCTTGAATTCCCCAACGTCATCAACGGACGCAAACGAAGATTTTCCTGGACCACCATAGAGGTACAACTTGACAGGTGGGATGTCGCCTGGACGCAAGTCGGGAAACGGCTGGAGCTTTTTGCGTTGATCCTGCGGATAATCGCGGTCCTCCCAACTGGCATCGTAAGCAGCCGGGCTTCTTTCAGTCAGCTCCAGATCGCCTGGCGCCTCGGTTGATCGCGTCGGATTACTTCCTCGCGGGTGATCCGACAATGGTTTTTTGTCGGTTTTTTTTGAGGTGACTGGTACTGCCGGTTTTTGTGTCTCCTGGGCTGAACTATTGATCGTCAACCAACTTCCTGACCCAAAGGAGAGTCCGACCAGAGCAAGTGCAACGCAAAGCAAAACGTAAGTGATTCTTGAGAGTCGTTGTAAGCGCTTGTCCATTTCGCTCCTCCTGCTATCGGCGAGAACTACTCAGCGACGTCAGGGCCAAGGACCGCATGCTAAAGCACGGCGTGAGACCTGACTCGGATGTTAAGACCGTTTTCGATCTATCTTGATTGAGAGCAAAGTGAGCGCTCCCAAGATGACCTTCATCTGAAACGGTATGACAGGTCCCGATGGGCGAGATTCATTTGGGGCTGCTCGCAAACGCATGGCGCAACCACTATGCCAAATGAAATGCTTAGCTTCTTCGCGCAAGCGAGACTTTAGGAATATCCGAGTAAGTTCATTTTGTCCTATGCGACCTATAGAGAATGTGAAGTAACGAAGGGGAAAAACGAAGAAAACGATTTCGTTTATTGATGGATAAGTGGGAGGACAACTTTGTCCCATTGAGGATTTAGAGGAGCATTCTTCATGGTCTTGTTAACGGTTTCACTTCATAGCCGGCTATGACCAAAGTGGCCGCAATGAACACCAGGTTTTTCATCACAAACTCGCCATCTGCAGTCAGGACCAACGGAAACCCCTGAACAAAGAAATGATTAGGGTTGAGCCACAGCGCAACAAACGTCCCAATAAGATGTGTGCCCAGCAGGATCAGAACACAACGAAGCGCGCGCTTTAGGATTATCCCAAGACCGATGAGCATCTCCCAGCCACCCAGAATCAATACAAATAAATGTATCGGCAGAAACGTAAAGGTTTCCTGAATCAAAAGCATCACGGGACTGCTGCCGAAAATCTTGAGAGCGCCAAACCAGATGAATATTAAGCCGAGTGCTAACCTCAAAGCTGGAATACTCCAGCGACGTAAGAACGTTAGGAGCAACGCATCCACATGAACCACCAGGGATGTGCGAGAGCCGTTAACCTTGGGATCGAGCGGTGGCCGGATTGGTAGGACTGCGGCTGATCTCGGCAAGGTTTTGAGGATCGGTTTCATCAGCGAGATTTATTCTTGCGCTGCGAGCGATAGAGCTTATAAACAGTCCGAGAGTCGGGGCCCTGGTGCGCAATAACGAGACCGTCCTCAATCATCATATCCAGCGCCTTCTTCACCACGAGTTTTTGATATTTGATGTTTCGTCCAAGGAGCCACCAATCGACAACTCCCTCGAGAGTATCTTGTGCGCCTGGGTTCTTGATCAGATATCGGAGTATTTCATAGGCAACCTTAACTCTCTTGTCGTCCATTTGGGGGCCATTCATTCAAGCACGGTTGATCGCTCGCACTGATAGCAAGCGCCGAACCATAGCTAGAGTTATTGAGACTGGAGATCAAGACAGCTAAATTTTTGTTCAAGGAAACATGGCATAGGACAGATATGTCCTAGCGCGAAAAGTCAGTTGAATTTACAGGAGCTTAAGAGGCTTTGGACTTCAACGTTTGAACCGAAATGTGATGTTTGCGAATCAACTCCCAGAAAGCGCGCCGATTCTTTTGCGCCGCTCTAGCTGATCTACTGATGTTGCAGTGATTTGAAAGCAGAAGCCCTTTAATGTAGGTCTTCTCGAACTGCTCCACCATCCTGTTCTTTGCTTCCTGAAAAGATTCCGGAAGGGGCTCAGACTCAGAAATCGAAATATTTGCAGCGCAGATTATTGGCTTGGTCGAAAGAACCATCGCACGCATGATCACGTGCTCCAGTTCTCGGACATTACCCGGCCAATCATAGAGAATGAGTTTTCGAATGGCGTCAGGAGAAAACCCTGAGACTTGCTTCTCGAACTCGGTCGCATACTTGTTCAAAAAGTGGTGAGCCAGCAATGGGATATCTTCGCGGCGATCTCGCAGCAAGGGCAGTCTGAGTTGAATAACATTCAAACGATAGTATAAATCCTGACGGAGTTTCCCTTCTCGAACTGCCGCTTCACAGTTGACGTTAGTAGCGGCAATGACTCGCACGTCTGCTTTCAATGTCTTTGTAGCGCCCAGTGGGCGATATTCTTTCTCCTGTAGAAAGCGCAAGAGTTTGACTTGCGCCATGAGGGGAAGACAATCTATCTCATCCAGAAACAGTGTCCCCCCGTTTGCCTCGTCAATGAGACCTCGTCGCGAAGTCTTAGCACCAGTAAAGGCTCCCGACACATGCCCGAACAACTCATTTTCAATCAACTCTACGGGAATAGCGCCGCAGTTAACGGGAAGAAAGGACCCTCCGGCACGTCGACTAAGATAATGAATGGCTCGAGCACATAACTCTTTGCCGGTCCCAGTCTCGCCACTGATCAGGACGCTGGCATCGCATTTGGCAACCAGTGGAAGCTTTTCGATTTCGGTGAGGAACGTCTCGCTCTCGCCCACCAAATGTCTCATTCCCAACTCTTCCTTGACCCGCAGTGACTGCGTTTCAGACTCGGAGGATTGATCCAGCAAGCGCCAGAGCCGAGGCAAAACATCAATCTTCTTCAAGGGCTTGGTGAGAAAATCAGCGGCCAGTTCTCTGATCCATTCGATCATTTCATCAGGTTCAGCTTCATCAACAACAACCAGCAGCGGTCTGGTCAGAACTTTTCCAGCTGAAAGAAATGAGCACCTCGTGAGCTTCAGTCGGTCGGTGGATTGGACCACGAAGATTACAGACGGATTAGATAAACGCACGACTTGAGCCAGTTTTTCACCGCACTCAGTCGCAGCCGGATTGGTGTCGATCTCCTCCCAGATCTTAACTTCTTCAACCTCAAACTGCGATTCAACAATACATCGGAGATCGTCGCCGAGGCGGTCTGAGGGATTAAGGTTGAGTATGAGGATTTTGGCCCGTTTCATAACAGTTCTCCTAATGACCAACTACTGTCATTCAGAAAACCTGGCCTATAGAGGTCTGGACCCCAGGCTTTTTAGTTGGCGAAGCAAGCTTACTCAGAAATGCTTCGGGACCGACCTACCCGAGGGAAGGTCAGCTTTGAAACCGTTGAGCGCGGCGATGGAAAAAAGACAAGGATGGAGGCAAATCCGTGATCCCGTGACTATTTCACCTACGCCCTGGGGGTAGGACGCGCCGCACTAGCAAGACTGTCACGACTTGATTGTCTGCCGTTGGCATGTTCGACTGGTTACTGAACATGAAGAGAAGTCTGAGCGCGAGCGGGCCAGCCAGCGCGAGAAGACTTTTGGCAGAGGCTGAGGATTATAGCCCCGTCGAACACAATGTCAACGACTATTCCAGCGCTGTCTGACCAGAA
>CAWBJU010000027.1:0-834234 GCA_963789185.1 uncultured Acidobacteriota bacterium | reverse complement strand
ATCGCATAGCCGCCAAGTAATTGCCGATTGCCGATTGCCAATTGCCGATTCTTAGCGTTGGGCGAGTCCTCACTGAACGACTCCTTTAGCATCTTGAACCAAACGCTGCTGCGTTCAATCGGCAATTGGCACTTGGCAATTGGCAATAAGGAAAGGGCGGACAAAACGGTCCGTCCCTGCATGGACAAAAATGTCCCACTCGCCTGGTCCAACAACTCAAATCTTCCAAATTACTCGGAAAAACGATCAGTCACAAGTTGGTATGACTGTTGCTCCTCCGCTCGCATCAGCTTGAAGTGACTGCGGGCGACTGACGCAGTCTTGCCGGAGTTTGCGACTGTTTGGCCGAGGATCTGTGTGCCTGATTTCAACGTCATCGCCGACGTATCGCTCACGCTACAGACCGTGTTGACTGATGCGCTGAGCATCTTGTTGCCGGCGCCCGCACCAATTGCGCAAGTCCATGACTTACAGGGAAACATTCCCACGTCGCCCGCAATGCTCACGTTGTTTTTGTTTGACGTGATCGAAAACCCAAGCGCTCGCAACCGGACGCGAGTCAGAGATGTAGTGCCACCGGACGTGATCATCAGGAAGCCGCCTCTTGCGTTGTTGCTGCGATATCTGATGACGCCATGGAGTGGTGATCGTCTCACGGACCATCAGATTCTCGGACGCGTAATGCAAACCCTTTACGACGGAGCAATCATCAGTGGACCACAACTCGCCGGGGGCCTCGCCGGCAGCGATCAGGCGCTGAAGATCTCTCCGGCAATGTTGACGCTCGACGAGCGTTCGCGCGTTTGGTTCTCGGTCCAAAAACCCTACCACCTCTCAGTCGCATACGAAGTCAGAGTGGTAAACATCGATCCTGGTGTCTTTGATACCAAGCGTCCGGTCGCGGCGCGCCAACTCGATTACGAAGAACTGGACCACCAACCATGATCGTGAGAAAGCCGCTTCCCGGCGAAAGGTGGATGCTTTACAGCCCGATCGGGTTACGCCTTCTCGATGACGTCACCGGGAAGAATCCTTTTGGTCCAGTGACAGCCTTTCTAGATCGGCAGACTCCGACGGGTAGTTGGTTCGACACGAAGATTCAAGCTGTGATGACACCGAGCGGTTACGTAACTTATCCCGGCCTCGAACGGCATCCCGAAATTCTCGGTGGCGCCCGTCGTTATCGTTGCCGGATCGAAGCGGAGTTTTATGAACCGCTGTATCGCGCGAACGTGGACGGCATCGAGTTCGACGCCTTTCCCTACAACGACACCAATCCACCGGCAAACTTTCCGCCCCCGCCAAATCTGCCCTTGCCACAGGATGTCGTGTTGACACCTGCAAGTAGTTATCCATTTCCCGCAAACGTGCGTGTGCTGCGTGGCCGCGTCGTCGATGTAAACGGTGACGTCGTGGCTGACGCGATCGTCAGTCAGGGAGTACAGGAACGCGTGGTCACCGATGAGCGCGGCGTTTTTGCATTGCCGCTCCGGTGGGTGCCGGTAAACACAAATATCTTCATAGACGCGAGCCATCCGCGCACGTTACGGACGGGATCTATTCCAATCTTGTTTCCTGACGATCTGCGAGAGAACCACGACATTTCAATTTAATTGAGAGGATGAAGCCATGCCTGAATATCTGAGCCCCGGTGTTTATGTCGAAGAAATCGACGCTGGCGCAAAACCAATTGAAGGTGTCAGCACTAGTACGTGCGGCGCCATAGGAATAACGGCCCGTGGGCCGACGACCGGCAAGCCGGTGCTCGTCACGAGCTTTCTTGATTTCGAGCGCAGGTTCGGCGGCTTTCTGGCGGACCCGGAGCCTGGGCTACGGAACCAGTGGGGATCACGCACCAATCCTGAAGGCGGGACGTGGTGGCAGTTTCCACTTTCCGTCAAAGGCTTTTTCGACAACGGTGGTCAACGGCTGTACGTCAAACGCGTCTTCAGCAGCACTGCGGACACCGCGGAGATCGAGCTCGATCGTGGTCTTATCGCCGAGATCATTCGCGACGCGGATGTGGGTGCAAGTTCGCTGCGTTTGCGCCATACGATCGGCATCCAAAACGGCACTGCTGTTACGTTGTTCGTCAACGGCGCGAACGTCGGCAATTTCACCGCCACCAGTTACACCAACACGGGCGAGATTCAACTCAACAATCCATTAGCTCAGGCTGTGGTGGCCGGTCGTGACTTTGTCCAGATCATTGCTCGCACCGACCCACCTGTTGCTCCGGACGTCTCGTTGTTCGTGCGCGCCAAGGCTTCCGGAGACTGGGGTGGAAATGACGTTGACCCCAACGGAATCGCTGCCGGCAACGGTTTGCGCACTCGCGTTCGCCCGGTTGTTGGCGCAGCGTTGAGAATGCTGGCGAGTTCCGGCGCCGCTGGTAATCCCGCATCGACCACAGTCGCAGTTCAGGCCAACGCGGGCGCCGCCATCATCCAGATGGCAAGCCGAACCGGCTTCAACGTCGGCGATTCGGTTGAGATTGATGGCAATAACTACACCATCACCAACATCCGGAATCCGGGAACATACACCATCGCTCCTGGCGCCCAGGGCCTTGGTTTCGCGGACGGTGATCCGATCCTGGAAGGCGTCGATCCACGAGGAGAAGTTGATGGCGTGGTGGCTCCCGGTGGAACATCCGTTACAGCCACAGACGTGATTGGTCTCATTGATACTGACGTCGTCACTATTAACGCCAACAACTACACGGTTTCGGCCCTTACGCCGAGCGGCGACTTCTTCTTCACGCTGAACAATCCCGTACCAGTCGGCGACACATGGCCCGTAGGAACGAGCGTCAGACGCAGGCGTGCCGTGATCGATCCGGGAAATCCAAACATCATCAACATTCAGAACGCGGCCCAACTCTACAGCGGCGCGATTCTCGAATTGGACAATGGCACTCAGAAGGAAGTGTTCACCGTCGATTCAATCGCCGATGACGCCGTGACTCTGTCCGCCAATCCTGCGAACGGTTATTTCCAGGACATGCGAGCGCGGTTGATTGAAGGTGAAGTAAGTGCCCAATACCGTCGCGAACACATCATCGTCGAAGAGGAGACTTTCTCGAATCTTCGGTTCGTAGACGACGGTACTCCGAACTACATCGTTCGCCGCGTCAATACGGAATCGCAGTTAATTGATCTTATCGCCGGAGTGGATTACGCGGGCGCTGTCAGTCAGCTCAGCGAACTTCCGATAATTCCCGCGCCCCTCGTAGGACCGGTGAGGTTCTGGGGAGATCTGACTGGCGGAGCTGACAACCTGAACGGTCTGACGCCTGACGACTTTGTCGGCGTTGAAGGCGGCAGTGAAGCTTCGACGGGCGTTCAAGCGCTCGAATTCATCGATGAGATCTCGATCGCCCTCGCGCCAAACATGTGGTCGTCGTCAGTTCAGTCGGCGCTGATCATCCATTGCGAAACGCTCAAAGATCGATTCGCGATCGTCGATCCTCCTGACGGACTCGACATCGAAGGCATCCGCGAATTTCGCGAGCCCTTCGACACGAAGTACGCAGCACTTTACTACCCGTGGATCGTCGTGCGCGATCCGTTCCTGAAACGCGACGTGAACCTCGCGCCGTCGGGACACATGGCCGGTATCTACGCACGGGTCGACGTCGAGCGTGGCGTTCATAAAGCGCCGGCGAACGAGGTCGTGCGCGGCATTCGCTTCAAGGATGGATTTGTCCGCGATGTTTCCAAGCGCGAACAAGATCTACTCAATCCGCGAAACATCAATGCACTGCGAAATTTCCCGGGCCGCGGCCAGCGTGTCTGGGGCGCGCGCGTGCTCACGTCCGATGCGTCGTGGAAATACATCAACGTGCGACGGCTCTTTATCTTCGTCGAAGAGTCGATCGACGAAGGCACACAGTGGGTCGTGTTCGAACCAAATGACGAGCCACTCTGGGCCCGCGTCCGCGCGACCATCACCAATTTCCTAACTACGGTTTGGCGGTCGGGAGCGCTTGAAGGCACGAAGCCGGAACAAGCGTTCTTCGTCAAGTGCGACCTGACGACGATGACACAAGCCGACATCGATAACGGTCGCTTGATTGTCATCATCGGGATTGCTCCGGTGAAGCCCGCCGAGTTTGTGATCTTCCGCATTCAGCAGAAAACACGCGAGGCGACGGGGGCTTAGCTCGCTCCTGCAACTGTCAACCGCTAACGAAAGGGAAAGAAGATGCCTCCGGTTTTTCGCGAAGATCCATACACTGGGTATAACTTCGAGGTTGTCGTCGCGGGCGTGAGTGAAGATGGCACTGCTGTCAGAGGCTCATTTTCCGAAGCCATGATTGGCGACACCTCGATGGACCCCATCGAATATCGCAACGGCAGCGAGTCGCTCACAGTCAGAAAGATTCCCGGCCTGATCAAGTTCGCCAACATCACTCTCAAACGCGGTTACACGGGAGACCTCGCGTTCTGGAATTGGGTCGTTGAAGCAATGAACGGCCTGGTTCGACGAACGGAAGGTTCCATCATCATGCTCGATGAAAACCGCAATGAAGTGATGCGTTGGAACTTTCGTCGGGGCTGGCCCTGCAAGTACACGGGGCCCAGCTTCAACGCCAAGAACAACGAGATCGCGCTGGAGTCGCTCGAGATTTGTCACGAAGGAATCGAGATTGACGGTCAGGCATGAGCACTGCTGCTGCAACTATCCCCGGGCTGTATTTCACTGCGGGTGCGCGCCCAGTCGAACCTTCCCCACTTCGTTCAGACGTGGCAGGTTTCATGGGACGCACCCGGCGGGGAACTCCCGGCAAGCTTGTTCGCGTTGAGGGTTGGCGCGCGTATCTGCGTGAGTTTGGAGGTCTGGACGCGCAGGCGATCATGCCTTACGCCATTCGTGGTTATTTCGAGAATGGTGGCGAGGTGGCCCACGTGGTCCGTCTCTGTGGACCACAGGTCAGCACTGCCTCGGTTGATTGGCAGGTTGCCGAACTCGATCTCAACGACGTGCTCACGCCGGAGTCGCCGACGGCCTTCCTCTGGACTGCTTATCGCATCGATGCGAGCTCGCCTGGAAAATGGGCGCGCAACGCAGAAGTACACATTCGTTACCGGCGCGAAGGTCCGTTGGGAAAAGCGGAAGTCGATTTCGTCGTCCACGTTCCGGACGAGCCTGTCGAGTATCTCATCGCGCTCTCGCCGGACAACACGGAAGAACCTTTACATCAGCAGGTCGAACGTCTTTCGCAGTTCATTCGCCTTGTTCCTGTTGGCCAGGAAATCATCCTTCCGGCCCCGACGCCTGGTCCACGACAGATCGTCTGGCCACCAATCACGCTCACGTTCGACTCGGTGCTCGACAAGTTCGAACCGCCCGGCAGACTCGAATACATCGATGCGATCGAGGTCAACAAGCCCGATAGCTGGGCAATGGCGGAAGAGCCTGAAATCGCAATCGTTTCCACTCCTGATCTCTACACCGACCTGCCGGATCTTCACGATCGGTGGGAAATAATCAGTAGTCTGGCGACGCACGCCGAGGCTTCACGCGATCGATTGATTCTGGTCGATATTCCGCAGGAGTCTTCAGGCATTCCGATCAGAACCGCGGAGCAAATCGCGAATTGGACCAACGTCCTGCGTGGAGTTCTGGGCGACGATCGACTGAATCGCACGGCCGCCGTCTATCACCCGCGTTTGACCGTAAGCGATCCACTTGGCGGCATCCTCAATCCACTACGCTCGATACCTTCATCGGGACATGTGGCCGGCGTTATCAGTCGATTGGATCGCGAGCGCGGCGCTCATCACACACCGGCTAACGCTCAACTTTTTGAGGCGCTCGACGTCGCTACGCGGTTCGACGAACCGGCACAAACGATCCTGCACACAAATGGAGTCAACCTGTTGCGGTGTGCGCCGGGTCGCGGAATTCAGGTTTGGGGTGGACGCACTTTGTCCAACGACTTCAGTGGCCGCTTCGTTGCGCACCGCCGGCTCGTCCACCGTTTGGTGCGAGCGATCCGGAGAGTGGCGGAACCTTTGGTCTTCCATACCAATGGACCAGAGCTGTGGCTGACGTTTGTTCGCTCCATTACGACGATCCTGCTGGAAACATATCGCGCCGGTGGTCTGAAAGGTGCGCGTCCGGAAGAAGCTTTTCGCGTTCGTTGCGATGAGAAAACCATGACCCAGGACGACATCGATAACGGCCGTTTGTTCTGCGAGATCGACATCGCTCCGGCCACGCCAATGGAATTCATCATGTTGCGCATCGCAGTGAGTGCTGACGCAACACTGGAGGTTTTCGAGTCGTGATCGAGAATCCGCTGCAGGCTTATCGCTTCATCGTCACGCTCGATCCGGCGGATGCGTACATCCCTCCGCAACAGGCGATTCTGCTGCCGTTGTTTGTCGGAGGCGCTTTCATGGAGGCGAAAGGGCTCGGCGCCGATCTCGAGGTGTTGCCGTACGCGGAAGGTGGTCGCAACGACTTTGTACATCAATTGCCCGTGCGTCACTCGTGGACGCGCATATCGCTCAAGCGCGGCATCGTGCGTGAGCCCGGTCTTTGGTTTTGGTATCTCGCTGGACTGAACCAATCACTAGGCGCGCGTCGCGACGGCGCGATCATCCTGCTTACGCCGGCGGGAATTCCCGCGATGACCTGGACCTTCAGCGCCGGCATCGCGGTGAAGTGGCAGGGACCGGAAATGAATGCAATGACGAACGCAGTCGGAGTTGAAACTTTGGAAATCGCTCATCACGGAATCATGCAGATTCCCCTTTCACCACCCGATCCGGTGCTCTAAACAATGCCAGTAACGATTCACAACCTTGATGTGCGCTTTGACGTGGAAGGCGAAGGCGATGAAGCCGTTTCGCAAAGCTGTTCACGAAGTACACGAAACGTCGGGAGAAGGAACGCGAAGACGAAAAGAAACGCCAGAAGCGCGCTGACTGCGAGCGCTCACTCGGCGATAGGGAAGAGGAGCACGTCTAACACCAATGATTACGCCGCTCAGTTTATTAAAACTAGGATTTGTTAAAGCGCAACTGGAGATTCTCGAACCCAGGGGCAGCATGAAGATCATCCCGTTCTGCTTTAACCCCACGGAGTATCAACTGCAAAAGGCCAACACCTTTGCGGAGATTCCGATCCCTGGTCTCGAAACGCCGCCGATTCAATACATCCGTGGCGCGAGCGAGAAACTGACTGCCGACTTGCTGGTCGACACTTCCGACACGCTCGAAAACGTTCGCGAGAAATACGTCAACGATCTGCGCGGCTTGATGAACATCAACGACAAGCTGCACGCACCGCCGATCGTTCGCTTCACCTGGGCCAAACAGATGTTCAAAGGCGTGATGGAGAGCTGCAACGTCACGTACCTGATGTTCACGCCCGAGGGAGTTCCGCTTAGAGCGAAGGTGCAGATCGCTTTGAAGGAGTACCGGCCGGTTGAAGTGCAACTAAAAGAGCCGCCGCGAAGTTCACCGGACGTTGTGAAGCAATACGTAGTTCGTCGTGGCGACACGTTGAGCAACATCGCCGCCGCGGTTTATCGCGATGCCAGCTTGTGGCGAGAGATCGCGCGCGCCAACGGCATCCGCGATCCGCGAACGATCGATCCCGGCCGCGTGCTCATTCTGCCGCGGTTGGATTTAAGACCAGCTTTCAGGAGATGAACAGATCGTGGCGGAACGTTCAGTCAATCAACCAGGACTTCCCACTGACTACTACGCTCCGGATTACCGGATCGAGATTGAAGGTCAGGAGCTCGATCCGAAGTCGAAGGGCGACATACTCGAAGTGAAGGTCGTGATGGACATGGAAAACATGACCAGCTTCGAACTCAACGTGAACAACTGGGACGACAAAACCTTCTTCTTCAAGTACAGCGACAAACCGACCGATCCAAGACAGGTGACTTACGACCTCGGCAATCGCGTGCACGTGAAGATGGGTTACGCCGGCAATCTCCTGTCAATGGCCCGCGGACAGATCACAACGCTCGCGCCAAAGTTTCCCGAATCAGGTTCGCCCACGATCTCCATCAGCGGCCTCGACGGAATGTTGAAGCTGCGCGATCGAAAGCCGACGGACAAAGACATCAAGAAATTTGTAAACCAAAGCGATTCGGATATCGCGACGATCATCGGTCAACGTAACGGCCTCGACGTTAAGGTCACCAAGACCACGGAGAAACACGATCTCGTGGTCCAAAAGAACCAGGACGACGCGCAGTTCATCATGGAGCGCGCCAAGCGAATCGATTTCGATTGCTTCGTCCAAACAGATCCCGACTCCGGCAAAGACACGCTTTACTTCGTCAAGCCCACTGACGGCCGCAGCAGCGACAAGATTCGTGTTTACGAATTCGAGTGGGGCAAGAACCTCATCAATTTCTCGCCGCAGCTAACGATCTCCCGGCAAGTGAGCAAAGTCACCGTGCGCGGATGGAGTGCGGAGCTGAAGGACGTATTCGAATACACCGCCGAGCCGAAAGATCTTCCGGGCGGTGGTGGTGGCGGTACGAAAGGGACGAGTGGGCCGGAAGCGGCCGAAAAACAGTTGAACGGTAAGCAGGAAGTCGTTGTCGACGCGCCGGTGACGAGTCAGGAAGAAGCGAAAAAGCTGGCGATCAGTCTGCTTGCCGAAAGAGCGTACGAGTTCATCACGGGTTCGGGGCAGGTGATCGGGCTGCCGGATCTGCGTCCCGGCGACAACGTGTTTTTGAAGAACCTCGGCAAGCGATTCAGTGGTGAGTACTACGTGAAAAAAGTTGAACACTCGTTGGGAAACAACGGTTACACGACGAATTTCGATGTGCGTCGAGTTTACGACGGGGAGACAAAGTAATGCCGAACACTCCTCGTTCACGATCGACTGATCAGCGCTACTACGGCGTTGCGGAAGGTCTTGTAACCAACGTCGACGATCCGCAGAAGCTCGGACGCGTGAAGTTGAAGTTTCCGTGGTTCGACCCGGACATGGAATCGGAATGGTGTCGTGTGCGCCAGTTTTACGCGGGCAACGACTACGGAGCTTTCTTCATTCCCGAAGTCGGCGACGAAGTGCTGGTCGCTTTCATTCACGGCGACATGCGTCTCCCGATCATTCTCGGTGGTCTTTACAACGGCAAGGACAAGCCGCCGACATTTCGCCAGGGCTCGACGCAGGACGAGAAGATGATCCGCACCAAGGGCGAAAACGAAATCCTGATGGTCGATTCGAATGGCAAGAAGGAGATCAGGATCAAAACCGCGGGCGGGCAAACGGTCGATCTCGAGGATGCTTCGAACAAGATCACGATCAAAACCTCGACGGGCCAATCGATCATCATCGAGCCGGGAAAGATCACGCTCGAAGCCACGCAGATCATCCTTTCCGGCTCCGACATAAAACTCGGTGGCGCAGGCGCGGCGCAGTCCGTGGTCCTCGGCCAGGCGTTGCTCGCTGCCTTTAACGCTCACACACACGTCAGCAACATCCCGACGTTGCCAACTGGTCCACCGGTGCCGCCGCTGACACCGTCGGTGCTTTCAACGATTTCGAAAACTTCTTAGGACGATGAAAAACGAGATTCTCGGTAAAGGTTGGCGCTTTCCCATTCTGCCTGATGAGACGGGCAGCCTGGCTTACGTCGGAAACGATGTGAACGTGGAACAGTCACTCCGGATTCTTTTGCTGACAGATCTCCGCGAAAGAGTCATGCGCGCCGATTTTGGATGTCAGGCGCCGAGTCTCGTGTTCGCGCCCGGCAGCGTGCAGTTCCTCGGTTTACTTGAGACGACAGTTCGCGAAGCGATTCGAGATTGGGAGCCTCGTGTCGAGACGGAAAGCGTCATCGCCGAAGTTGATCCGGAAGACGAAACACGCGTCATGGTCCAGATTCGCTACGTCGTCAGGCAAACGAACACGCGCAACAACCTGGTCTTTCCGTTTTATCTCGGAACGATCGAGAGGGTTTGATGTCACTCGAACAGATCAGACTCGATAACCTGACCTGGGCCGAAATGGTAACGGCCATTCGCCGGCGTATTCCGTCTGCGTCGGCCGGCGACTGGACGCTGCACGCGCCGGTCGATCCAGGTGTGACGTTGCTCGAGTTGTTCGCGTTTCTGCTGGAGCAACGAGTCTTCTGGATGGACCAGATTCCGGACTCTCTCGTTCATGCGGCGCTGAGTTTGATGGGTGAATCCGTGCGCACGGCGACGGCCGCGTCGACTGTGATGCGTGTTTCACCGCGCTCGTTTGAAAAGCTTGACGCGCTGACACAGGTTCGACTAACGCGAAGTGTTCCACCGTTGATCTTTTCGACTGACGACGAGTTGCTGCTGTTGCCGTTGCATGAAGTTGAACCGAACAAAGACAGTCTTGGACTATCGATCGGAAAAGACGATCACACGCTGGATCTACTTCACGAACGTCGCATGTGCATGCTTCCGGCGGGGGCCGCATCGGGAGATGTCAAGATCGTTCTCTGGCTGACGGAACAAGTTCCAAGTTCGCCGGGTGGATTTGGCGATTTCTTATCGTTGTTCATCGAGCTCGAAACTCCTGAGCAGATTCATTCGCAATGGCTGTCGGGAGCAGTCGCGAATGTTCCTCCGCCGGCGACGCTGGGCTGGTTCTACTTGAGCACCAACAGTGGAGCTTTAGAACCGTTTCCAGCGGACGCCGTCGAGGACGGAACCGGTGGGTTACGCCGGTCGGGTATCGTCAGGTTCAGGTTGCCCGGCGACTGGGAACGCGAACAGCCTGGTCCAAATCCGCCAACTCAATGGCCGTACGCGATCGTGTTGCGCATCGACGAGGCGACGTTCAGTTTTCCGCCGGTGCTCAAACGAATCGTGCCCAACGTGGTCAGCGCGAAACATCGACGCCAGACACAGGAACACCAGATCAAGATCGATTGGCTGCCGCTTCCGGGACAAACACTCGCGTTGCCGGAATTGAGTACGCCCGCGCCGCCGAGCAGTGGTCTGGCGCCACTTCAGGACCATCCACCACTCGAAAACACAGTTGAGTTGAGCCTGAGCGAGCGCGATGGTGACTTCGAATGGAAACCAGCTCGCACGCTTACGTTCAAGGGACCTGACGAGCGTTTCTTTCTCGTCGATCGCGAGAAAGGACGTTTGCGATTCGGGAATGGTCTGACGGGAAGAGTGCCGGTGGTGAATCGGACGAACAATCCGAATCTCCGCGTTCGTTATTTCACCGGTGGTGGTGAAACCGGAAACATCGGATCAAATCGCAGCTTCGAAGTTGTTGCGACCACGGGTCTGCTCGCTAGAAACATCGTCGCGGCCGAAGGCGGTGCTGAACCTGAGTCGCTCGATTCAGCGCGACGTCGTGCTGCCTCGGCATTGCGTCGTGTGGAACGCGCCATCACCGGGTTGGACCACGAAAGAGTGGTTCTCGAAACTCCCAGCGTTGCGTTTGCGCGCGCGCATGCCGCGCTCGGTCATCATCCGCTGCATCCATGCCGTGTTGTTCCGGGAGCAGTAACGATCTATGTCCTGCCGGAAGCGCCACGCTTGGAAGGTCCGGAATACGATCAAGACTGTGCCTACGTCGCTGCTCCTCAGCCGGACGAAGGTGCGCTTGCATCAGCGCGTGCGCGCGTTGAAACCGCAAGACTCGTCGGCAACGAAGTTTTTGTTTCGCCGATCGACTATCGCCAGGTCTCGCTGCATGTCGAAGCACGTGGCGACTCACCTGATCCAAAGGCGCTGAGCGAACGCATCCGGATCGCCTTGCAGATTTTCCTCGATCCACTTATCGGTGGAACGCAAAAGCAAGGGTGGCCCTTCGGTGAACCGTTGCGTCCGTCAGTGCTGTTGAGTGAAGCGCAAAAGGCGGCGGGTCTCGATGCGAACATACTTTGGGTTTCGATCGGTCTCGACTGCAACGAACCCTCAGAAAACTGCAAAGACGTCGAAATCGAGCCACACCAGCTAGTCGCGCTTCGTAACGTCGATGTGCGCCTCGAACCAGAGGCGTCGAGCCAGGGAGGACTGCGATGAGCGAACCCTGGTGGGGAAAAGAAGCGGGACCGAAACCGAAGGTGCGACTGACGCCGGTGCCTGGTTCGACTGTTGCGCAGCCTGAGCTACTGCCTGCCTCGCGACGCGCAGTCATCGATGAGATTCGAGCAAGGATAAAAGGCTATACGCCCGAGTGGACAAACTTTAATACGCACGATGCAGGCGCTGCCCTCGTCCAACTATTCGGCGAACAGATGGAACCGGTGCTCGAGCGTTTGAATCTCCTGCCGAACAAGTCGCTAATCGAGTTTCTGAACATCACTGGGGCGAACAATCTCGCCGCAACACCGGCGGAAGCGATGCTGGAATTCACGATCGCTGACGGCGCGCCGGGGTCGGTGCTTGTACCGCGCGGATTTCAAGTGAGTGCGCGACCGGCAACCGGCGAAGGCGATCCGGTGGTGTTCGAAACAGAGTTTGATCTTTTCGGCGCACCTTCGAAGATCGAAAAGGTCTTCGTGCAGGAAGGCGGTTCGTTCAGCGAAGTCGACACCGAAGAACCGTTCCGGCCATTCGGCGATCGACCGATACCGGGACGCGCATTGCTGCTCGGCCTTGCAGGCGAAGCTGCGCCCTCAAATTTTCTCTCACTCGGAATCGGCATCGCTGCGATCGCGGGCACGCCGCCTCCAGCTTCAGCAGGCGGAATCGATCCGGTACCAGTGAAGTCAGGCCCGATGCTGCGTTGGGAAATACTGGACGGCGCGAGTTACGAAGTCGCCGAAGCTGTGCGCGATGAAACGGGCGGCCTGTTTCGCAGTGGAATTGTCGAGCTCAACCTCCCGCGACGGTGGCGTCCGGGAAGGCCCGATGGTCTCGAAGAAAAAGTTGATGCAAATCTCCGCTGGCTACGGTTGCGGATCGTGTTTGGTCAATTCGAAGAGAGCCCGCGCTTCTCGTTCGTGAAACTAAATGTGACGCGTGCAGTAGCCGCGCGCACGATTTTCGACGAGATACTCGAACCCGTTCCCGATAGTCAGAACCGGCAGATGCGCGTGACGCAAACGCCTGTGATTCCCGGTTCGTTGATCCTCGAAGTTGACGATGGCGGTTTTGAATCGCCGTTGGATGTTCCCGCGGTCGGCGAAGAATCGGCTGCCGATGAAGAAGAGGACGTTCCGAGTGTTGAAGTAGCGACAGGGTTTGTTGGACGCCGGTGGAAACAGGTTAACGATCTCCTGGACCACGGCAGTGACGACGAGGTGTACACGCTCGACGCTGAAAGCGGAACCGTCACTTTCGGCGACGGCATCAGCGGCAAAGCATTACCGCAAGGTTTTCGCCACGTTCGCGCCGCGCGTTATCGCGTCGGTGGTGGTGCGGCCGGAGCAGTTGCCGCGGACGAGATCACGACGATGCTTTCGTCTGCTGCGTTCATTAGTGCGGTCACGAACCCGATGCCGGCGAGTGGCGGCATGGACCGCGAAAGTGAAAAGAACGCGATCAGACGCGGTCCACAGGAGTTTCGCGCACGTGGTCGCGCGGTGACGGTCGCTGACTACGCGTTGATGGCGCTGCGTACACCCGGTGCGCAGATCATTCGCGCCCATGCCGTCTCAGGTTTTCATCCGTCACTCCCGGGTAGGCCAATTCCCGGTGTTGTCGGCGTGTTCGTTGTCCCGCCCGATCGCGGTGAAGGACCGCCGACACCTGATGAAAACGCATTACGCGCAGTTTCAAAGCATCTCACCGCGCAACTCGCACCGCTCGGAGTCGAAGTAGTTGTCGCTGCGCCTCGCTACCATCGCATACGCGCGGTGGCGGGCGTCGTGATCGATCCGGCTGTCGATTCAAGCGAAACGATTCGCCGTTTAATCAAAGAACTCAACACCTATCTGCATCCGCTCACCGGTGGCGAAGACGGACAGGGCTGGCCGTTTGGTGGAACGCTTCAGTACTCCGTGCTGGTCCGGCGTCTGCTCGCGCGCACGCGAGGACTGCTCGCTGTTTCCACGCTCAACTTTATCGTCGATGGTTTGCGTTCACTCGGTTGCGCGGATGTGGTGCCGAAGCCGAATGCGCTGTTCTGGGCGGAAGTGCATGACGTGATCGTGCGTGAATCGGAGGAAAGCTCATGACCTGCACAGCCGGCTTTCCTACATTTCGATTGCTTGACGCCTACGCCGGTTGGGATCCGGGCGATCAACCTCACGACAAACCCGTAAACCTCATTGGGTTCGACGATCCGGTGGGTCTGCGTCTCAGCGCACTTAACCCGAACGAAGTTAATCCATCAGACTTGCTTGGATCGATTCCGCCCGTTCGCCTAGCTCGCGGATGCGGTTCTTGTGATTGGTATTTGATCACTCCAGCGCCGCCTGCTTCGCGACTGCTCCGTCGTGATGCATGCGGCAGTCAGTGGATCTCTGTTTGGGACGGCTGCGAGCCTGACTATCTCGTCAATCCGGTAGCGGTTGCGGCGTGGCGACGCCGCGTTGCTGTTTCCGATCCGGGCGCGCACATGGTTTGGGTGTGGTCAGGACGCGGCGCACGACTCAGTGCTCGCATTGAACTGAAGAATCCTGGTCCACTTGCATTTACACCGCGCGGTTTGCTGCTCGTCGCCGCCGAAGAAAACGGTAAATGGCAGATACGCCGCTTTGGACCAGCCGGTGAGTTGCGCGGGGTGCTCGCTCCACTACCATTCGGAACAGTCGAGCGGCTGGCTGTAAGTAACGATTGCGCAGTGTGGGTCGTGATTGAGAAGAACGGCGCGCTCAGTCTCTGGCGGCTCGCGAAGGACGGCAAAGATTTCGAACGAGCAACACTCGAAGAGTTGCGTGAAGCATTTGGTCCTACCGGTCTGACTGCGGCTTCGATGCACGGCTTCTGTCTCGAGCAGTTGAACGCCAACAAGATTCCCGAAACGTGTTGCTTCTCGTGGTACGGCCG
The DNA here is from genome assembly GCA_963789185.1 of uncultured Acidobacteriota bacterium. Taxonomy (GTDB): domain Bacteria; phylum Acidobacteriota; class Blastocatellia; order Pyrinomonadales; family Pyrinomonadaceae; genus PSRF01. The sequence continues at coordinate 819,310 of CAWBJU010000027.1, read as the reverse complement.
GCCGTTATGCGACGAAACAATCCCGCCCGCGCCACCAACAAAACTATTCGACCGCGGCCAACTGTTAACGAAAGCGATCGATAGCGGTATTCCACGTTGTCGCTGGCATCGCGTCCGGCTCGACGCTGACATTCCATCTGGAACTGCGCTCGAAGTTTCAGTATCGACAAGTGAAGAGGAGAATCCCGATCCGCAAGGCAGTTCAGGGCCGCTCGGCGCGTGGGCGAGTTTTCCCTCCGGAGTTCCCCACCAACGCGATTGGCAAGTCGCTCCGCTTGGCTCAACTGATTTCCTGGTCCAACAGCAACCGCCCGGAAGGTACCTGTTCGTTCGTTTGCGCTTCATCGGCGATGGCGCCGCGACGCCGGTTGTACGGCGTGTGCGCCTCGAGTTTCCACGCAAGACGAGTCTCGACTGGTTGCCGGCTGTTTATCGCGAGAACCCCGATGCGGAGGATTTCACCGAACGATTCCTTTCGTTGTTCGACTCTTCCATCGCGGATCTCGACGCAGCGATCGAGCGCTATCCCGCGCTGCTCGATCCACAAGGTGTTCCGCAGGAAGTATTGCCGTGGCTCGGAACATTCCTCGACGTAACTCTGGATCGTTCATTGACCACGGAGCGCAGCCGAGCAATTCTGCAAGCGATTCCCGAACTGTATCGACGGCGAGGCACAGTCAACGGACTGAAGCAGGCGATCGAACTGGTGTTTGGTGTTGAGCCGGTGATCCAGGAAGTTGCCCTCGAACGAAACTGGGGCGCGATCAGTCAGGCCGCTTGTCCTGACAAACTGAAGATACGGGCGAAGCTCGGCGAAGTGCGTCTGTTCGGCAAGGCGAGCAACCGTTTTCGACTCGGAAGTTCTGCGTTGTCACGTACGCCTTTGCGCAGTTTTGGAAATCCGGATCGCGATCCGGTGAGTCTCGGTGCTTACCGGTTTCGCGTGCTGATGCCGCCAACGCCCGATCAGACTCGTCTATGGCGTGAACGTTTACGACGCCTGATTGAAAGTCAAAAACCGGCGCACACGATCGGAAACCTGCGCGTCGGCGGCGAAGGATTCGTGCTGGGGACGTGGTCCGCCGTCGGTGTCGACACGGTGTTTGGCCGCTTGGCGCCACCGGTCCTCGGCAAATCCGGCGGAAACATTCGCCTCAATCGAATGAGTGTGTTGTGGCCTGGTCCGGGGGGAACGCGCTCGGGCATCGTGCCGGGTGAGACCACGGTCGTTGGAGTGAAAACCGTAATGGAGTGAAAGCAATGACTGCCTATTCGAAGACTAAAAACGACAAGTCCTACACCAACGCGGTTCAGCAGGGTAAGGGCTACACGCAGTATCAAAAGAAGGCCTATCACCCAGCCGAACCGGGCTGCAACGGCGACGACACGATCTGCGCCACTCTTCCCGACCTGAAGCGGCTCAACTATTTCTACGGTCAGATGCTCGGCGTGGCGGACTTCCAAACTGAGCAGCACTACTTTCGCGAAAAGCTCAAGCTCCACAATCGATGCCTGCACGGTTACGGCGTGGTCTGTGGTCTGGGAGTGGTGCCTGAACCCTACGAAGAGGATTGCATTCCCAAGGGCGACGAAGAGTTGCAGCAGCTTTTCGCCACTCTGAAGGAGCTGGAGACGAAGCGCAAAGAGTTGAAAACGAAAGCCGACGCGGGAGATCAAACTGCCGCAACTGAGCTTCAGGAAGTAGAAAAAGAACTCGAAGAGGTGCGCCGCGCGCTTGAAAAAATTCGCATGGAGGAATGCGACCCCGAAATGCCGACACGCGTGTTTGTCGAATGCGGGTTCGCTCTCGATTGCGAAGGCAACGAATTGATCGTGCGGCAAAAGTTTCCGGTCGATCTGTGGCGTTATCTGAACCGTGCAGATCGTGAGCGGGTCATCGACGGCGAGCACACGCTCTACTTGTCGATCTGCTATTGCCAGCAACCAACGGATCCCGCACGTCCCGTTTTGCCGGACTCCTGCGGTGCTTCGAGCGAGTGCAATTACGGCAAGTATCGAGATTCAGTGAAGGTGCGCGTGACTGCCGATCCGCCCGACCCCGATCTGCGTTGCGCGACGTGTTGCGAAGGTTGTTGTGATCCCTGTGTCTTGCTCGCCCGGATCGACAACTTCTATCGCGGTTGGCCGCTGGAACCCGAGGACATACACAACGAAGTGCGACGTCCCGTCTCCACTTATCAGTTCACGACCATCAACGGAATCAGTTGGACCGACGGCTCGGAATACAGCGAGGAAGAATCCGAAGCCTTGTTGGGCGTGAACGCGCAGAACCTTCCGGGCGACGATCCTGACAGACCAAAAGGATTTCTGATGGTGACGTTCTCTCGGCCGATTCTCACGTCGACGATCAAGCCGGGAGTGATTGACATTTGGGCCGTTCAGGGCGGCGCCGGGCGAGCCGCTGACATTTTCAACCTCGCCGCCGAATACGTCGACCTACCGGATCCCGCGCAGGAACCGACCGTCGATCGCATCAGATTTCGCACTATGTCTGATGAAAGCCCAAACCCCGGCGACCGCGTGCTCATTTTCATCCGTACGTCGAGGCTGATGGACGAATGTTGTCGTCCCGTCGATGGTGCGTTTACGCGCGTGGCGTTTATCGACGACGAAGAATTCGAAGACTACCAGCATGAGACCGAGTTCGCGGAGTGTGTATCGCCACCGCCGTTTGGATATGGCCCATGGTCTTCGGGTACAGGGTCGCCTGGAGCCAACTTCGAGAGTTGGTTCTATATCAAGGCGAATGAGAAGGCGGCGAGCAAACAAGCCAGCAAACAAGCCGGCAAACAGGCGAGCAAAAAGAGTTAGTTTGGAGGAAAGCAGATGGACGCCATGACAAAAACTTCAAAACGCGGCGGCTGCGGTTGCGGTGGCTCTGGCAAGAGCGGCGGTGGTTGTGGATGTGGATCAAAATTGCCCGCGGCTCCTTGTTCCTGTGGCGATATTGGTTGCGCGACGTGTCGCAATCAGGGTTTTGTGCGGCCACGGTTTTTCGCCGGACAGTTGTTAACTGAGGAAGACCTGCAACAGATCGTCGACTACACAGTTGCCAAGCATCGTTTGCACAACCAGCGTTTGTGGGGCGACGGTGTGGTCTGTGGACTTGAGGTGACTTGCCATCCATGCGGTGGCGGTACAGTCCAGGTCAACCCCGGCTATGCACTCGATTGCTGCGGCAACGATCTCGTACTCGAATGTCCACAGCAGTTGGACATTAACGCAATGATCCGCGATCTGAAACGCAGTTTGCGCGGCGGTATTGACTGTGGCGATCCCTGTCCACCGCCGAAGAGGAACGGGGAAACGCCTACAGCACAACAAACGCCGGTTACTCCAACTCCAGCCGGTGCGGCTGTGAATCCGAATCCGACTCCAACGCACACCCCGGTTGAACCAACTCACGAACCGCTGGATACGACCCGACACTACTGTCTCTACATTCGTTACTGCGAATCGTTGACGGAACCCGTCACCCCTTACGCGACAGACGAAGGTTGCAGCAATCAATCGTGCCAGCCCACACGCGTCAACGAGGGCGTGAGTTTCGAGCTGCGTTGCAGTGAAAGCTGCGGACACGAACCCGATATTCGCGATCGCATCTGTGAATGCATTGGCGATCTCGACAGTGCGTTCCAGGCCACTCAGCATTCAAACGCTTTTTATTTTGCGACGCGGATGCAGGAGCCGATTGCTAACGTTGTGGTGAACAATCGCATAAACGCGAGTAAGAACTTTACGCTTGCGGTTAGTGAGATGCGGAAGAATCCAACGCCGGCCGCTGCTGCAGCAATTGCCGTCGAGGGTGAGAAAGCAGAGGCCGCGGATTTTCGCCTTGAAACAAGGTCAAAGACCGGACTCACGGTTGCGGAGTTTGAAAAATGGCTCGTCGATATGCACACGGCCGACGCACACCTCGCGGGCTACCTCGTGGCCCAGCAGTTAGGTGACACCACAGACATCGTTGTCGATGAAGGCGCCGGTGAAGACGACGTTCCGGCTGCGCGCGCACAGTTACGTGATTCTGCGACTGCGCTCAAAGCACAAGTCAACAACGTCGACGCACCGGAACTTGCGAAAAAGTTCTACACAGCGGCGCTGGACCGCACCCTCGAACTCGCCGCCGAACAAACGACATTAGAGGAGCCGCGATTACGAGAGATCGCCCGTGGCGCACTCTACATGCAGGCGGACTTCGCTCAAGCAGCAGTAGCCGTAGCGGCGTTGCGCGAGGAGCTCCTCGATCGTCTCGATCTTTCTCCGCGAACAGGCGATTGCCGTCTTCGCTACGACGTCGAGTCGATTCGCATTCCGAACGAGAACTCGTCGTCGGAAGAATGGACACGGGCTCTCGGGCAGCTTCACGAGGTGTGGGTCAGATATCTTAAAGACTGCATCTGCGCCGCCTTCAACCCGCCCTGCGCGCCCTGTGACGATCCGGGCGTGTTGCTGGCGTGTTTGACCGTCAAGGATTGCGAAGTGATCGAGATCTGCAACCTGAAACGGAAGTTTGTCATTTCCGGACCAGCGCTCCGTTATTGGGTGCCGCCGCTGAACATGCTCGGCGACCTGTTAGAAAAACTGTGCTGTCCCGATCCGATCTGCGAAGAAGAGGAAGAGGACACAACGGGTAGATCGACCCTCGGTCTCGCTCGATCAGGAGCTTTTGGCGTAGGTCGAAAGATTCCCGGCCGCGTTAATTTCGGCCTCTTCCAATTCCTCTGCGGAACACGAAGGAGAGCGGTGCCATTTGATTCTGCTCGGCGTACTACGACTGCAACGGCAAGCGCCATCGCGCCGAGAATTCCCGTTCAAGACACCATTCGCAACTTCAGCCTCAACGTTGCGCGACGAATCGGGTTCCCGGAACTAACGGTGACCAGGCCAACCGACATCAACACGCGCATCTCCGAGTTCGCAACCGCGTTGAAGAACGAAGACATACGGAAGTTCGCGGCCGAAATGCTGAAGGTGGATCCGGCGCGCACGGGCGAAGCAATCACCGCCATTGCGGACGAAAAAGTCAACGAAGCCGTAAACAAGTTGACTACCGACGCCGCGAAGGATCTGAAAGAAATGCGTACTCTCAAGAAGGCAAACACTGACCTAACCAAACAGGTGAAAGATCTGACCACGCAACTCGGCGAGCTGAGAGATCAGGTCAATAAGTTGAAGGAGGGATCCAAATGAGTGATCCAGTTGCCAGACCTGTTTTCTTTGAAGGTCAGATACTGGGAGCTTTAGATCTCCAGGATAGTGTGGAGTATTCGCGCGGGCGCGACGCGCGTCATTCGCGGTACTTGCACACGTGGGGAATTGCTACCGGTTTGGAGCTTAGTGAAAAGGGCAAACAACTCGAAATCAGCGGCACCACTTTCGATTACAAAGAAATCTCGGTGTCGCCGGGAATGGCGATCGATGGTCGCGGACGCGAAATCATCGTGCCCGAAAGCCGGCGTCTGTCGGAGAGCGATTTCGATCAACTGAATGTCGCGGTCCAGGACAAGGAAGCACTCTATCCGGTGTTGCTGATCGGTCGCGATCGATCCGCGGCTTCATCGAGCTTCAGCATGGGCGACTGTGCGAATCCGGAACCGACTCGCCAGGTCGAAAACTTTGAGATCACCTTTCGTGGACCGGGCGAAGATCTCGATCTGCTTGACCAAACTCCACCCGACATTTCGGATGGTCCAGGTAACGGGACGGGTAACGCCTGGTTGGTCCTGTTGGGCTATGTGAAATGGGACAACAACATTAAGAAGTTCACGGGTTTCGACGTCGTGTCGAATGGTATTGGACGTCGTTACGCGGGTGTTTTGGCTGACGAAGTTGTCGCGCGTGGTGGCAGTCTGTTGTTGCGCACGAGAACCAAAAGTGAGTCGGGTAAACCGGCATTGCTTCTCGACGAGACGGAAGGCGGCGAGCTGAAGTTTGGTCTGCTCAATGCTGCGGGGATCGTCACGCCGGTGCTCACCGTGAAGTCGAACGGCGACATCATCACTCCGGGAACTGTGCAGTCGAAGTCGAGTTCGGGAACTGTGTACGTGCAGTCAGGGATTGCGACCGACGGAGTTGTTTTGCCACTTCCTACGGGTGTGAAAGCGGAAGACGTCGCCCCGGATAAAGGCAGGTTGCATGTTCAAGTCAACATGCGTTTGGAAGATCTCGCGCCGCCGGCTAATCCTCCCGGAGCGGACTGGGCGCCGGTCCCGCTGGAGTGTTCGGTTGACGCCGACAGGCGAGTTCGATGTCAGGTTCGTTGGGTACAAATCGCCGCCGCGCCTAACTTTGTGGATCTGCCAGGTGTTTGTAACTACGCGTTGCTGGTTGGCATTCCCGCCACTGGAGGTTAGCCGATGACAGACAAGATGACGCTCATTGTCGTTAAGAAAACGAATCACATATTGGGGGTGGTGACTCGTGAGTCCGATCCGGAAGCAAAGCTTGAGCCGAAAGACATCGCCGGCGAAAAGCTATTGGTCCGCTTTGCCGGGCGGCAAGATGATCCGCATTTCAGGGCGGGGCAGTTCTTAGTCCCGTCGGACGAACTCGTAGTCGAGGTGAAAGATTACGATCCCGTTGTCGTGACTCGCCCAAGGGCCTTTTATCTTGACGCCAATAAAGAGCCGGCCGGTACTTCAGCCTTGACTCCGTCGGTTACCAACCCCGGCAACTCAAACACGCAGATACAAGTGACTGCCGGCGGAGCAGTAGCAGAGAAAACTCCCGTGTGGATCCAGATCTCGTCCGCGAGCGATCCGAATAATACGCAGGTTCGTCAGGGGGAGATCAACACCGGCGGGACCACGATCGACTTTGATGTGTTGCCATTGGACTCAGGTACTCATTACGTATTGACGTTGGTCGGGGGGCGCGAACAGATAGTTGACGACATCACCGTCCCGTGAGGTTTAGTGGCATACATGGCAGAGGTTGTAATCCATCGGTGTACTCTCCGCGTCGTGCGACAGCATGGATGGAGTTGGGGACCGGCGCCCGATCGGTTGCTGAAGGCTGCCGTGGCTGCGCTTCCGTTTCTGGTTGCGCGCAAGCTTGGAGATCTGTTTGCAGAGGAGACTGAACGAGAGATCACGGAGCGCGTGAATTTGCGCGTCGCAGTGAAGTTGTCAGAGTTGCTTGAGTTTGCGTTTGAGTCTGCTTCGCTGGAAAACGGCGTTGGACCACCAGGTGTTGAGGCGTTCGACGCGCGATTGAGTGAGGCGATCCGGCAGGCGTTTGCGAATGAAACCGCGGATCTTGAAGCGGTTGCTGAGAGATCCGTTGTTGATGTAAGCGCGGATTCAGAGCCGGACGTAGTGGCGGTTTCGTTGACTCCGAGCGAACGAGTGCTGGCTGTTCTTCGTCGATGGCAACAGTCGGGTGAGCTCGATGTTTATCTTGGATCATTCAGTAGAGAAGAACTCAACGCATGGTTCGTGAGTTTGTGTGAGGCGACAGCGAAGCTTGCGCAAGCGAGGCATCATCATTCGTGGTCCCCGCGAGTCACTGAGATATTGGAGCAGTTAGCTAAATCCATTCTTGCTAGCAATTCATTTGTTTCAGTTTCGCTGGCGCACTTTCATGACTTGCTTGAAGTTGCTGAGCAACTTCAACGTGACGCGATCAGCGAGATTGAGTTACAAGAGACGCTTGCGCGAGTCACGTCTGTGCATGGGCTAACGTTAGTTCAAGAACCAGCTCAACTTGAAATCCAAACAGAGTTAACGCCATCTCCCGCGCGCACGGAACAATTTCAAAGTGAACATTCATATAAAGTTCCGGAGCCGGCGCCGTCGATCAAGAGCTCACGCATCCCGCAAACGGAATTCGACATCCCCTCGGCCCTTCCGTTCCTGTTGCTTGGACCACTGGCGCAAATCGGTTATCTTGACATACTTGCCGCCACTCTCGAAACCGCCAATCTCACGGCTGAGTCGCCGCTCTATGCCGCTGCCCTCGCGGCCAAAGTAGTGCGACCGCCAGAGCGTGGCTGGCGACGTGATGCGCAGGATCTCTCAGTCATTGCCGCCTTCACGGGTCTTGAAACGCCACCGCCCGGCGATGAGATTGCCGAATTCGCGCGAAAGATCACGGGCCACTTAACACCGCTCGATTCGCTCGTTTCTTACACACTCGTTAAAGGACACACTCCTGGCGGCGCGATGATGCTGCACGGCACCCGCGACGCGAACGATGAAACCGGTCTTCTGTTGGTGGAGTTGGAAGGACTTTTCCCCGTCGCATACGCCAAAGACCTCAAATCGCTCATGCCGACGCTCCGTTACTTCAGCGAAACGCATCTGCTGGTCCATCAATCCTCCGCGCGTGTGGAAACGCTGCGTGAACTTGACGCTGCGGGTTTCCGCTTCGTCACCAACGCCCCGCCCACGCGTGGTGAATCGTGGCGCGAGGTTCGTCATCCAGCACATGAACGTCTTTACACGAATGACCGCGAAACAAAACCGGCGACACTCACAAGCATTGCTGAATCAATGTTGCCAATGGCGGAACAGGTGGATCTTTTGTGGAACGCACTCAGCGTTCAACGTCCCGCGATACCAACTGCTCGTCAGTCACAACTTGAGCTCAGCTTAACGATGGCGGCGTCGCTAGCGCTCGGCACGATCTCATGGGTGCTCTGGCGAGACCGCGAAACAACGACGCCGCTGCTTGCGCTCGAACGCTTCGGCAACCTGCCCGCGCGCGTGCGATTCACGTCCAATTCGGTGCAACTGAATTTGCCACTCGGACGCAGGCAACAAGACCTGCGCGAGCATGGTTTTCTCGCCGACCTGCACGACGTTCCCTGGCTAGCGGGACGCAAGATCGAGTTTTTGGGAGGTTGATTTGGAACCAGCAACTCTCGCGATCGAACACCTGCTGCTGCGAATGCGTGGACTCAATCGCGTACTGCATGCGGCGGTCGAAGCGCAACGAACCGCAGCGGAAAGATTCGCGCGCCCTGGCCTCGCGTCGGTGTGCATCACTGACGAGCATGTTCACGCGTTGCTCGACGATGTTGACGCGCTCGTCGCTCAGGGCAACGGTGCATCAGTAACAGTCGTAACAGATCTGACGGAGCACGAACATCAGGTCGAGCAGCACTTGCGCAGTTGCGCCGAAGAGCAAGGCTACACGCTTCCGTTCGATGTGTTGTCAGACTCGCTAGATCTGAGCGGTGAGGAACAGGTGGCGCTGCTCGCCTGCGCGGCGCCGGAAGTTTCACCGGCATACAGCCGGATCTATGGCTACGTTCTCGACGACTTGAATCGTCAGCAACCGTCTGTCGAGCTGATCTGTTTACTTGCCGCGCGCACCGAGCCTCAGCGTTTGGCGTTACGTCGTGAACTTGGTTGTTACGGGCGTCTGAGATTGTCAGGCCTGTTACAGCCGCTGGCGGAGGCGAGTGTTGAAGCGCGACAGGAGTTGCGTGTCCATCCCGCGGGTCTCCACTTTCTTCTCGGTGGTTCATTCGATACGGCGAGTCTTTTCCGCGACAAGGACGAAGTTGTTCTGCCCGACGAGTTGGAGTTACCGCCTGACGTCGATCGCGCAACGATGAAGCGCTTGTCGAAATTGATCACGGAACAGAGGGTCACACTCGTCGGCGTTTGGGGAGCGCGGCACTGCAACAAAGAAGACCTGATTTACGCGTTGGCTACTGAATCGGATATTCGCCTGCGTCGCTTTCAGTTTCCTGCGTTATCAAACCAAATCGAAATCACACAAAGCATTAACCAGTCGATACAGACCGCGTCGGCACTCGGCGCCATGCTGTGGGTGGAAACGGACGACGTGCAAACGCCGGAGTATGAAGGCATTCGCAACGTGCTCGTCGAAGCGCTGGCGAACTCGATTGTGCCCGTGTTCCTGACAGGCACGCATCCGTGGCGCCCGGTGCGATTACTCGAGTCGCGTCAGTACACGGAATTTGAACTGGTGACACCAGGTTTCCAGACGCGGAAACAGATGTGGCTACAAACGCTGCCCGAGGTCGTCGATCTGCAAGCCGGAAACCTCGCTGCTCGTTTTCGACTCAGTGGAACGGAGATGCGCGCTGCTGTTCAACTGGCTCGCACAAACGTCGCACTCAACACTAACGGTCATCGTGCCGACCTGTTTGAGCAACTCGAAACAGCGTGTTCGACTGTCACTCGAAAGCGTAGCGATCACTTTGCGACGTTCGTTAAGCCGAAGCGCACGTCTGACGATCTGATCCTGCCGGAGGACGTTCACAAGCAGGTTCTCGAGATCGCGCATTTCTTCCGTGCGAGTACTTTGGTTGACGAGGAGTGGGGCTTTGGACGGTTGGCCCAGGGCGGTGGCATCAAGGTTCTTTTCACAGGTGAACCTGGGACCGGTAAGACACTCGCTGCGGAGGTGATCGCGGGAATTATCGGTTTGCCACTTTTGAAGGTAGATCTTTCGCGTGTGGTTTCGAAGTGGGTAGGCGAGAGTGAAAAAAATCTCGACACCGTATTCCGCGAAGCAGAGGAAAGTCATTCGGTCCTGTTCTTCGATGAAGCCGATTCGCTGTTTGGAAAGCGTGGTGAAGTGCAGCATGGGACCGACAGATACTCCAATTTGGAAGTCGGATTTTTGCTCCAGCGTTTGGAAGCGTATTTTGGTTTGGTCATCCTCGCGAGCAACTTGAAGGACCAGATCGACAGCGCCTTCACGCGCAGGTTCCATGTAATCGTCCACTTCCCGCTGCCCCAACCCGCCGAGCGTCGTCGCATCTGGAACCTCGCCTTTCCGCCGCATGCCCCAACCGAAGGCAAAGTCGATTACGACATGCTGATGCAGCTCAACATGAGTGGCGCAGCAATTGTCAGCGCGGCTCGCACTGCTGCGCTGCTAGCTGCTGAGGAAAACAGCTCAACGATCTCGATGGGCCACGTTGTGCGCGGGATCGCGAGACAGTTTCACAGGGAAGCGCGGATTCTGCCGCCGGCAGCACTTGGATCCTACGGCTCGTTGCTGCAAGGCGTGCGATGAATGGAGATAAGGCAAAAGACAAACGGCTCATTCCGCGGCGGAAGCCGGAGGATATTGGACCATTGCCGCAGCGAACTGAAGCACGTCCTAAAAACACTGACGTGCAGTCCGGCGTCGGCAATGCTGTCGTTGCCAAACAGCAGGACCAACCGGCAGATGTAGTCACTTCACAGGAATCCACGGTTCTTCAATCAGGGGTTGGCAATGGTGCTATTGCAGCACAGGCAACTGCGCCAACAGACCAATTCGAATTTGCTCCCGCCACACCGTCGTTCATTTTCCCAACAGGCTACTATCCAACTGTACCCGCGGATTCTTACCTGGAACCCGGCTTCGAACCGTCAGGACTCTATTCGCCACTTCTCGCCACGGGCGCTCCGACACTTCCGCCGGAAAAAGTTCCTCTTGTTACGCCACTCGACGAAGAAATGGTCGTCGAACCCTATGGTCCATCTCCGGAACGCACACCCGCACAACCCGTCACCACAATCGTCTTCGAAGAAGAAACGATCGTTGGTCGCGTGCCTGAAGGTGAAAAACCCGCAACGACCGAAGGCGAGCCAAAGAAGGAAGGCGAAGCTGTCACCGCAGAGCCTGCCAAGCTAGCAAAAGACGAAAAGACCAAGAAAGACGAGAAAGCAGCAGAAGAAACCGCAGAAAAAGCCAAGACTGAAGCAGCACCCACTGAGACCGAAAAGCCGGAAGAGGCAAAAGCCGAGGCGAAGAAAACTGAGGCCGAGATCAAGAAGGACCAACCGAAGGAAGAAGAAGTCAAGAAAGCCGAAGAAACGGCCGGTCAGGAAGTCGTCGAAGCAGGCGCAGAAGGCGCCGCGGAAACAGCGCCGCCCAAAGACGAAAAACTAGCGAAGGAAGAGGCGGGCAAAGCGGAAGAGAAGGAAGGCGCTGGTCCAGCTCCCGAGTTGGCTGGTTGGAAGGCAAAAGTTTCCGGCGCGACGAAGGGAATAAAGGCGCCGCCACAAGAAGATGCAGGGCAGGTTGAATCGCGCGTGCGCTCGGTGGGTGGCGCCGCCGGAACCCGCGCAGCAGCATCGCGCAAGACGATCGAAAAGGAAGCGGAGAAAGTTGTTCCGCCTCCGCCTAAGCCACCCGATCCGCTGCCAGTACCCGCCGAAGATCCGACCGGCGCCACGCAACGAGTCGGCGATGCTTCGGGCAAAACTCTCCCCAACCAAACTCTGCCGGTCCTCGAAAAAGGCCCGCTCGATACGATGCCCGTGATGTCGGGCAAGATCTCCGATGCTTACTCAACCAAGGTCACGACTCAATCCGAAATTGCAGCAGAAGAGGCGAAGAAGGCTGAGGCTGCGACGAAGGGCGAGGAAGAGAGCGCGAAGGGAAAGAAGGACCCCGATAAGGACAAGGCAAAGAGGGCCCGCGACGCCAAAGACAAGAAGAAGCCAGTCGCGGGGGCCGAAGCACCGGCTGAACCGCTTGTCCTCGTAGACGAAGGAGCGCCCCCGCCTGCGCCCATGACAAAGACCGCGCAAACCGACGTCGGCAAAGTCCTGGCGGTGTTGGTTGCCGATCCGCACTCCGCGGCAGTGGAGATCGTCAACGACGCGCGCGGTGAACCGTGGGAAGGCCAACTACTCGAAGATAACTACAACGATTTTGGCGACGAGGCGGTACCCAAAGTTGAGCCGGAACTGTCCAAGCAGCTCGACGCGATTCGCGAAGCAGCCGGCATCACCAAAGAGCAACTCAATGTTCATGTCGCGGAACGTCAGAAAGAAGTGCGAGACAAGGCGCTCCAGGCGCTGACGTTTGGTCTGTACCAGCCTGTAAAGGAGGAAAAGGAGAAAGCCAAGGAAGAAGGACAGAAGAATGCGGAAGCTGTTGCCGGTGCTAAGGACAAGATGGATTTGAACCGCGAGCAACAGATGGAAGCAGCAGCCGGCGAGAGTGATCCGGAAGTGATCAAAGCAAAACGCGAACGCCTGCTGCGTGGCGTGGGCCAGAAAGTCGCGCAGCAGGTAGTTGCCTACACTCAGGCGGGCGAGCGCCGCGAGAAGGCGCTGGAGGACATGATCCTGCCCATGCAGGCAGCTTACATGGTCGCCGGACAAGCTGACGAAAAAAAGGTTTACGAAGAGTTACTCAAAGCAACTAAACCGGAAAAGGAGAAAGAGAAAGAGGAAGCAAGACTAAAAGCGGCGCAAGATCAGGCCGGCGTCGCCGTGAACGAGAAATTCGTTTGGATCAGGCAGAAGCGAACCGACGTCAGTACGGAAATCGGCAAACTGAAGACCGCCGCAAAAGAAGCTGCCGGCAAACTAGTGAAGGCGGTGCGCGATGCGGGCGATTACGCCAGGGAAGCCATTAGAGAGTGGGCCGGCAAGCGCCTCAGCGAACGACAAAGCTGGTGGCAGAACCTGCTCGATCTCTTCCGCGACTGGAGCGAAAAAGCCGACTACGAAGCCGAAGCATGGGAGCAGGCGAAGAACCTCGCCGAGCGCGACGCGGTCGTGCGCGATCTCGACGCGCTGCGCATGGTCGAAGAAGCTGAAGCGCGAGGTATCGACGCAAGTTCTCTGGCCCATTCTTCGCAACTCACCGAAGAGCAACGCGCGGTCGTCAAGTCGTACTACGAAGGACCAGCCAAGGGCGACAAGATTGCCGCAGTCGCTGCCGGCATGCGTGCTCGTCTCTCTGCTCGCCACCGACCCGGACTGGTCGCGGGATTCAAAGACAAACTCATAAACCTGCCCGACGAACGTTGGGAAAACATCGACATCATTGCCTCGGTTGAGCAGCCCAACGGAATGCGGGCAGACAAGATCGCCGACGAAGTCTTTTGGGCCACCGACCAATGGGGCACTGACGAGGACCGGATCTACAAAGCGCTCGCGAACATGACGCCACTCCGGGCGGCCGCCGCGCGAAAGGCTTACCGCATAAACCATGGGGGCGACATGGATGCGGAGCTGAAAGACGAGATGGAGGACGCCGAACTCGACCGGGCCGAAGCCCAGTTGTCAGGCGATCAGACGCTCGCCGACGCAGCCGCTCTCCGTGACGCGATCGAAGGCGCGGGTACCGACGAAGACACCATCATGCAGGTGCTGCGCAACAAGTCTCCTGAAGAACAGGAGCGCATTAAAGCAGCATACAAGGCCAAGTATGGAGACGATCTTGATACAGATCTGGAGGACGATCTTGGTGGCCACGATCTGCTTCGCGCCCAGGCGTTGCAATCCGGCGATGTGACGAAGGCCGACGCGATCGCTCTCGATCAAAGCATGCACGGTGGTTTTTGGGGCGGTGCTTTCGGTGGCGATAAAGACCAGGTCGAAGCCGTTTATGCGCAGGTGGACCAGGAGGTCCAGGCTGAGGCTGTGAAAAACGGGTGGGACGCGGCGCGCACCGAAGAGGAGATCAAGAAACGCCACGCCCAACTCGGAGAAAAGTACGCAGACGTTAGAGGAATCAAGGATGAATCCGCGCGCAAGGAAGCGCTGACCAACGATCTTGGTAAATCGTTTTTCGGACCCGAGAAGGACCTTGTCCTGGCGGTCCACAACCACGATTTAGTCAAAGCCGAGGCAGCGCGCGTCGAGATCGAGCGGCGCAGCGCCTTCTACGCTTCCGACGACGTGCTGCTTAAGTCTGTTGAAGCGCAAGGCAAACGAGCCAGGAGCGAGAGTGAGCTTGATGCCCGGGCCGCCGAATTAAAACTCCAGGAGCGTATCGAGATTGCCGCACTGCGCGGCTTCCCGCTCGACGAGAAAGTGATCGAGAGCGAGCGCCAGAAGATCAAAGACGATCTCGAAGCAAATACCAAGCGACGCGCCGACCAGTACATGACGTCGTTCGAAGCGACGTACGACAAGAACTACGGGCGCTACGGCAAGGGCAGTTTGAAAATTGTTCTTGCGCTCAACATGAGCGGAGTGGAGCGCTCAAAGGCCCTGGACACTGTTAAGGGCGGGGGCGAAGGCGCTCGCGGGCTCCTCACACCGGACCAGGAGCTCGACTACGCGGTCCGCGAAGAGAATGCCGACGGTCTAAAAGGTCAGCTCGACGGCAAGAAGAAAGAAGACATCGACAAGATCGTCGCGGCCTGGGAAAAGAAGCATGACCCTCTTAAATTCGCGGACTACGTTGAATCGGAGTTTGAAGGTCGCGACCTGCACGACATCAAGCAAAAGCTCAAGGGCCATCCGCAAACTCCACAGGAAGCGCTCGAGCGGGCGAAAGAGGATCTGGAGTTTGAGAAGTCGGCTTACGGCGCCGCGGATTATTTCGCGAAGAAGGAGCGTCTCCGCATGGAAAGAGACGTTCAGAAGCTGCAAAACCAAGTCGACCGTCTTAACGAGTTGGAAAAGAGCGGAAAGAAAGGCACGCCCGAATATGAACGCGAGTTTCGGCGCTACGAAGCCCGGAACGACTATTTCAAACAATCAGTCGAAAACAATCGCGCGAAGATCGACTCGGTAACCGACACGGTTGCGACGATTGCCGCGATCATTGCGACAGCAGTCGCGATCGTCGTTATTTCGGTGCTCACTGCCGGTGCAGGCGTCGGCGTTCTTGCCGCGGTCGTGGCAGGCATGACGAAAGCCAGCGTCGCGGCAGGAGCAGCGGTTGCCAGCACGCTTGTTACAGTCGCGGTCAAGAAAGGATTCAAGGGCCAGGCCTACACCACTGAACAATTGACGGATGATCTGACCGTCGGCGCGGTCGAAGCAGTCGCTTCAGCGTTAACCGCTGGTCTCGGTGGCAAACTCCTTGCCGCCGGGCGTCTCGCAAAACTCGCAAACAGCACGAAGATCATGCCGCGTCTCTTCGCGAATGCCGTCGCTGAAGGAGCCGAAGGGTTTGCTTCGTCGTTGCCTGGCGCACTCACCGGCGCAATGGTCGACGACAAAAACTGGAAGGGCGATCCCTTCGCCAACATCATGGGCAGCACGTTGATCGGCGTCGGCATGGGCACCGTTCTGAGTGGCGGAATGGGAATGCTCGGTGGCATCAGTAAGCCGGTGAAGAAAGGCGCCGGCAAGCTGGCAGGTGAAGCCGACGAGTTTGCCGAAGGCCTGGTGGACCAGGCACGCAAACATCCGCCAACTGAAACTGCAGATGTCCTGGCCAAACGCGGCACGCCTGCTGAACGCGCCGCAGGTTGGAAGTCATTCAAAGAAACCAATCCGGGTAAATCGTACGACGACTTCCTCGCGGAGTTGGACGCCGGAATCGTGGCCCATAAAGCCGACGACGAGGCGGTCAAGCAAGCGAACAAGGTGATGCGCGAGGAGTTGTTCACTGACATTCCGGCGCAACAGCGAAAACAGTTTGAGAATACGGCGATCGATGTAGTCAGCGACGCAGAGTTTGATCGCCTCACCCGCAGCTCCAAAGCGCAGGCTGTGGTGATCATCGAAGACGGCAAGCCGCGCGTGCTGATGCGCGAGTCAGCGGATCCGAAGGTGTTGCGCGAAGAAGGAATCCACCTGATGCAGAGCGTGGATCCGACGAAAGCGCATCTGTTCAAGCAACTCGACGAGGCCAAACTCAAGAATTGGGACAATCTCCCGCTCGACGAACAACTCTCGATGTATCGCGCGAAGCTGGACCTCGAGATCGATGGTCAGCAGAAACTCATCAAGAGTCTCGACGAGCAACTTGCTGAGGTCGGAGACGATCCCGCAGCGCGAAAACAGATCATGGACCGTCTCGACGATGCTCGCGACTCGCTCGACAGCCTTACGTCGCGTCTTGACGAGGTCGGCAGTATCTCGCCGCAAAAACAACTCGACATCGCGTCTGGAAAAGTTGCCAAACCCGAGTTTCTCGATCAACCGGCGCGGCTGTTTGGGAAGAAGTCCCGCGCTCAGGTTCAGCGGGAACTATTAGATAAGTTGAAAGCCGCTGGACTTGACCTCACGAACGCCAGAACCGTGATGGACAGACTCCGCGAAGCCGCAAAGAAAGCTGGGCAGGGAAAAGTATTCGATGACGTTGCCAAACATATCGACGCGCTCGCTGCGACCAATCCGAAAAAGGCCAAGTCTTACGTCGATGCCCTCCGCACTATCGGTGACAATTGGAAAGGGCCCAAAAAATCTAAGAGTTACGTGTCGATCATTTATGCTTCAACAAAAGTAAATGATCCAATTGGTTTCCTGAAGAAAGCAAACAAGATTGCCACCACCGGCAAAGATCATACGGAACGCCTCTCTAAGAAAGCACTCGACGACATCGCCGGCAAAATAGACCAACTCGCTGCGAAGAATCCCGCAGCAATTGATGGTTACCTCGACGAAATCGTCGAGATCTACGACGCGTTCAAGCCCACCAAACCGCGCGAAATCTCAGGACTTATTGAAGCGACGGCAAAGGACCTCAACTCAACGAACTTCACCGCCAGTGTCAAGAAGTTTGCCGCCAGCCTGAAAAAGAAAAAAGGCGCGATTCCGGATGATGTGTTGCGACACACTACTGATGAATTGGGTAAATGGGATTTTGCGAAGGCCGGAAAATACGTCGATGCGCTCGATGATTTTGTAAATACATACCCGAAGAAGGAATTGGCTGATTATGTTGGCTTTATTGTCGGTTCACGCCTACCTCGATCGGGCGACCCGGTGAAATTTCTCGCAGCTGCGAAAGAACTCATCGCACAGAGAAATCACGGGCTGTCAAAGGAAGCTCTCGACGTACTCGCAGCGAAAGCGGGAAGAACGGGAGGCGAGTTTAAGAGGCGTCTGGACCTCGAATGGCTGGTTAGCACCGATCTCTTCAAGGACAAGAATGCCCGGGAACTCTTCGACTTTATGGCGCGCGATGTAAAGACGCATTGGAATGTTTTCCGGCGCGCAGCAACGAATCCAAACAAATATGTCTTGAAGAAAGCGGAGCGCGGAATCCGTGGCATTGCCGGAGAGTACCTCACTTTCTTGAGGACCAAACAGATCAAGGATGGTATCGATCTACTCACGAATCCCACGGCCAAGAAGGTCATGAACTCTCTCAAGAAAAATAGCATTTTGGAGATCGTGGAGCGTCAGTTCGAAATAATCGTCAAGTTGGCCAAAAAGTGGAGTCGAAGCGAAATTGACTTCGTCGTGCTAACCCCAATAGGGAAACACGGCCTCGAAGTAAAGACTTATACGAAGGAATATTGGATGCTGATTCTTGAAGCATGGCATCTCAGAAGTACGCTCGGCCCGAAGAAATTTGCCTCACAGCACCCGGGCATGGTGGAGTTCGTCAAGAGCCTTGATCACATGATTAAGCAACTCAAGAACGGTGGTAAGAAATTCGGGAATCCACCCTTCTTGATGACCACTGACGGCGTCGATAAGATAGGCCCGAAATGGCAGGCTGTTTGGGCTGATGTCCAACAACAGTTTCCGAAGGGAACGAAGATCGTAAAGATGTCTGAAGATGACGTCGCTGGTCAGGAAGCTATTATCAACAAACTGCTGGGGATTAAATAAGGGGGAGAGAAGATGACCGGCGAAGAACCAACCTGGGCGGTGCTCGCGCCACTGCCGCGCAAAGAACTCAACAAATTGGCGGAACAGTATCGTCGCGACGTCGCGAAGGAAGCTGGGTTTGATGAAGACGACGAGTTGGAACCAGCAACCTGGGAGGTCGTCGGTGGTTCCGGAGACTACTCAGCGATCATAGACTACGATCCGGGGGCGGACGAAACTGACGAAGTGCCCCTGGCCGAACTAATTTCTCGCAAAACCAAACTACCGGTCTATGTTCTTTACCTCAGCGAATATATGGAAGGAGCCGATGCAGTCGAGATCTACAAGAAAGGGAAACGGACAGGTGAACAGGCTGGTCCATATGAGTTGGCAAAGAAGCTTGGCGTCGATCTGCCGGGTGACATCGAAACAGACGAGGAAGAGGATCTGCCTCGAGTAGTCGGCGTGTTAGTAGTGAGAGACGTAAAGGCTTCGGACGCGGCGCGCGTGTTGGGGAATCCTGAACTACCGCTTCGGATCGAGGATGGAACCCACGGCGCGATCCTTTACAACGAAGA
This sequence comes from uncultured Acidobacteriota bacterium, assembly GCA_963789185.1. Taxonomy (GTDB): domain Bacteria; phylum Acidobacteriota; class Blastocatellia; order Pyrinomonadales; family Pyrinomonadaceae; genus PSRF01. Next base: position 800,277 of record CAWBJU010000027.1, on the reverse strand, counting down.
AACTGGTAATAAGCCAACTGTGAATTATGAACTCAGTAAAGCGTTTCCAAAAGCCGAGGTCTATTCAGTCAATATCGATCCTGACGAGGGCCGATTTCTCACCACGTTGATGCAGAGTGGTAAGGAAAAAGGGTGGTTTGACTTTCCTGAACCCGCAGACCCGGATGAACACATCGTTCTGGATTCGATCCTGGGTAAAAAGACTCCGGCCGACATCGTGAAGGCGCTCGGCATCCCCTCAAAGATTTTGGACGTTTCCGATCTCTAAATTCCATGACGTTCTCGTTAGTCCTGAAACCTAACGTCAGTTTCCAGTCGCTGACTGGTTCATTGGACCAACTCGGTTGGCAACGGCGTCCTGATACGTCTGTTGCGCCTCCGATCATTCCGGGGGAACCGGAGTTTGCGTCGTGGTCGCGTGAAGGCGATCGCATCTCGTATTCGTTCAATCCGGTTGCTCGTTTCAGGGTGCTCAATTTCAAAGGAGAAGGTGCTGGTTCGCGGCGTGCTGAGGTTCGGGATGCGGTGCCGACACTCGAGCTTGAAGAGTTGGAAGAGTTGTTGCACTCGTCTGAGCCACGCGAAGTGCTCTTGGGCATACTCGCCGCCGGTGCGATGAAAGTTTTCACTGTTCTCGGCACGCTCGACACGTTGCGAAATCATCGCGAGCGGGCGATCGCACAGGCTGCGGCGAAAGCATATGGCGATCTGTTTGAGTATGCGGTCGCGGAAGGCACCGCGCACTTGCAGCGCGAGAAGCGGCGAGACCCGGGGCGCTCGGTATTGTTTTCGCGAATTGGCGATGCGAATTTTCGTCGTCAAACCGTGCGTTGGTTAATAAGGGATCGCCGCGAGTCGAATGAACACACTAACGGGCTGTTGCGAGCGGCGCTTGCTGATGAGGATTGGGAAGTGCGTGCGTCGGCGATGCTTGCTGCTGTGAGACTGAGAGCGACTGCGGTTGGCGCTGATGTGAAACGAATGGAACTGCCGCGTACGAGTCGCGAAGGTCCTGATGAAGCGGATCGATCGATTCTCAAGGCATTGCACTCGTTGGCAGTCGATCGACTTGCTGGTAATCCGGTCAACACGCCGGAGAACTCACTGGAGAGAGCGGAGTTGCGGCGTCATGTTGCGCGTTGCATGTTGGGACAGCCGGTGGACAAACACGATCGCGTGTTTCTGTTGGTCCAGGCGTTGACGGAGCCGTTGACTGTTGAAGACGAGCGCGCGCCGCAGTTGGATTGTGTTGAAGAGCGTGACGAAAGTTACTGGCTGAAGAAGAGTGGGATTGAAGTTTGTTGGGTCGCCCCGTTGAAGTACTGGCTGGGGACTGATGATCCGGATCTGGTTGAGCAGAATCCTGTGAGGCGTGTTGCTCCTGCGCGAGGGTTTTTCATTGCGCGCGCGCCGTTAAGCGATTCGGAAACGATCGCGGAGGCAGAGCAATTGTGCCGATCGTTGGCAGTCTTGGAAGGAGCGGAGATCGAATTGCCGGATGCTGATCAGTTGGAGATGGCGGTTAGAGGTACTGACGCTCGGAGGTATCCGTGGGGTAACGGATTTGAACCCAACGCATCCGAGCTGTTATCTCCGTGGGGTTTGAGGCAGCCGGTCTCCCCCCCTCAATGGACCAAGCCATCGGGCGATCGCGCAACGATTTGCGGTGGAGACAACCGTTGCGCATTCAGACGCGAAGTTTCACTTGGCGATCCCACCGCCAGCTTCGCCGTACGTCCCATAATCCGCGTTTAGATCAAACTGCTACTGGACTTTCCACGACCGTGGATTCGTGGCCGTTAGCCCCGTTTCCATTGCCGTTATGATTCGTCTTCGCCTTTCCAGCAACAGTGTTCTTCACGCAATGCTTTCTCATCAACTGAAAAAACGCGCGGCGTTGTTTACCACTAGCCCGCGCGGCGCGTGCGATGTTCCCGTTACTCTTGCGTAGCGCATCTTCGAGATAGAGCCGCTCGAAGCGATTTACCAGGTCACGCTTCGCGTCCTGGAACGATTGGTCCGCAAGGCCCGACTCCTCATTCTCCTCTTCCTCATCATCAGCATCGAGCAAAGGCAAATCCGCGGGTTCCACGTCGCGAACCAGTTGCAGGCACGTCAGGTATCTGACGCAGTTTTCCAACTCGCGAATATTTCCCGGCCAACTGTATGTTTCCAATTGTCTTTGTGCGGCCGCGCTAAAGCGCACCTCCGCCAGTTGATACGCCTTTGCGTAGTAACTCTTGTAGCTCGCAAGCAGCACGGGTATGTCGTCAGGCCGGTCTCTTAAGGCAGGTACCTCAATCGGTATCACACGCAGACGGAAGAAAAGATCCTCGCGAAAGCGACCTTCGCGCATCGCCGTAATGAGATCAGCATTCGTCGCCGCGATAAACCGAACGTCCGACTTGCGAATGCGCGTATCTCCGAGCCGTCGATACTGCTTGTCTTGCAGGTAGCGCAACAACTTTATCTGGCCGTGCAGCGAAAGCGAGTCGATTTCGTCGAGAAACAGTGTTCCACCTTCCGCTTCGGCGACGAGTCCCTCGCTTTGCGGCCGGGCGCCGGTGAAAGCGCCTCCGATATGCCCGAAGAATTCGTTTTCAAGCAGTTCGTTTGGTAGGGCGCCGCAATTGACGGGCACGAAATTCGCGTTGCGCCGTTCACTCGTGGTGTGTACGAAGCGAGCGTACAGTTCTTTGCCAACACCGGTTGGACCACTGATGAGGATTTCAGCGTCGGTATTGGCAATACGAGAAAGTTTTTCCAGCAACTGTCTGTGGGCCAGGCTGCAGCCAACTAACGTTGCGGTTGTCATAAAAGCCTCCGCACGAACCGAACAGTTAGCCAAAAGACAAATGTCGTGTTCGTTTCACAGTCTCTGGGGGACGCGACCGGTACGAAGTGCGGCGCGAGAGGCAGAATTTTAGTTTTTGCGCGTGATTTCAACATCGCGCGGTTATATAGAGGACGCGGTTTCGTGTCGGGTACTAGTTAATAAATCTCCGACTTAAGTTGGGCCAGGATCCGTTCAAAGGTGGCAACGAGGCCGACAAGCAAGGATGCCAATTCGAAGACTGGATCTAGCGAGTTGCGAGGACGCAGGTTTAATACGCAGCTAATTACCAAAGAGCGCGCTCACGATACGGGAACCTCCATTTGAAGTCAACAATTTTGAACTCTATGAGCTATGCTCAAATCTGGAGAATTTGTTACGCGACCATTAGAATCGCGTCCGTATGCCCAATCTTCTGATGCGTGTCGCAATTTGTTGCAGCCCCCTCCTGGTGATCGCCTTCTGTTTCTCAGAAACGACCGACTCGTTTGGAAATGTCTACCGCTAAACAAAATGAAGCGGCCGTTGTTGCCGAGCGACTTCGTAATCACAAACTGTCGTCCCCCGACTTCAAGCAACCAGCGGACGTCGTGCGGTGGTTTGGCGCGGTGCAGGCGCAGGAGTTCCACGCAGCGAAGTGGGCGCTCGCGTTGCGAATGCCCCACACCACGAATGCCGCTGTTGAAGAGGCGTTCAATCGCGGAGAGATATTGCGCACGCACTTGTTGCGACCAACGTGGCATTTCGTAACACCCGAAGACATTCGTTGGCTGTTGCAACTCACCGGACCGCGAGTGAATGTTCGTTGTAGTGCGGTCTACCGGCAGTACGAACTCGACGAGCCGGTTTTGAAACGATCCAACCGCGCGTTAACGAATGCGTTGAAAGGCGGGAAGCAACTCACTCGCGTAGAACTGCGGGCGGCGCTGAATCGGGCAGGCATCCCTGCGGACGATGGTGTGCGGTTGGCGCACATTCTTCTTCGCGCTGAGTTGGACGGCGTTGTTTGCAGCGGCCCGCGGCGTGGCAATCAATTTACATACGCGCTGCTCGAGGAACGTGTGCCGTCACAAAGTCAGTTAACAGGCGACGAAGCGTTAGCGGAGCTGACGCGTCGTTACTTCGCCAGTCATGGACCAGCAACGTTAGCCGATTATGTTTGGTGGTCGGGCTTGACTACGAATGACGCGCGACGTGGAATAGCGCTGTTGGATCGCGATGTAGAAACAATTTGAGATCGGAGAGAATGTTTACTGGAGCTCAGGCTTCACCCCAAAACGCTCAAGTAACACCGACGCCCACCTGCTGCCCGCTTACGACGAGTACAACGTCGCTTACAAAAACCGGCAACTCGTCTTCGATCGAGATTCCATTTCGCAAATAACGAACTCCGGCGCGCTCGGCCCAACCATCATCATCGACGGAAGAATAACCGGCACATGGAAGGGCGCCGTCAACCAGGACTCGGTAACAATCAGCGTGAAGTCACCACGATCCTTACGAAAACAGGAAAAACACGCCGTCACGCGCGCTGCGGAACGATATGCATCCTTCTTGAATCTTTCGCTGGTGAAATAATCTCCGTATCTCCGTGGCCAGGATCGACCACAGAGATACGGAGAGCCCGCGCAAGTTTATGGACTGTTAAGACTAAACACGAAGTTGTCGAAGATTACAGTCCCTGGGTTCGACTGCATATTAGACGTGCCGCCTCGAAATTCAATGAGGACTGACGTCACCGGGATCGCCGAGTGCCAGGTTTGCGTGAATCGCTGCACCCACGTTCCGGGCACACCCCCACTCCCGGGAGCTGTATCCAGTGTGACCGAGCCCGCGTTGTGACGAATGCGCCAGAAACGATGTGCAGTCGCGTCGTAAGGAATTGAGAACAGCGTTGTCTTGACAGTGCCGCTAGTCCTGCTTTCGCCAAATAACGTCCCGTGTTTAACGTAAATGCGATAGAAACGGGCCTGGGAGAGGTCGGGCCGGTTAGGATTGTTTCCGACAGCGAATGACGCCTCAGCGTCAGTTGTTGAGGAAGGCGCCTGAACGAGTTCGATATAGCTGTTAGCGCCAGTGAAATTAAATACATTCAGCGTAACCACTCCTCGATGAGCGGTAGCGGGAATCTGAAGCAGTGGCCCAATCCGTAGTTGCTGTGCGATCTCTGTAATTGGGACGCCGGTATTGGTCCACATGCTAAACATGTCCTGAGTCAACCACTTCGCCGGATCGATAGAATTGTCATTGAAGTCGTCACTCAGGATCGACGGCGGACCTGAGGACACTGTGACAGTCCGGCTGCAAGTACTGATGTTTCCTGCTACGTCGACAGTTTCTATTTCGAAAAAGCCGTCGACGTTCGGATCGATGAGTGTGCCGCTTACTACGATCGGCGTGGTGGTGCCCGCCGTAAATGGCGGCACAACCACGTCAACATTTTCGGCATTGCGTACGTGGATGCTCGCGATTCCCGTGCCAGTATCCTGCGTCGTTAAATCGGCTGACGCGGGTGGGCCAGGCCGGAAGTCTGTCGGCGTGCAACTCGGAGCTGTCGTGTCCGCGGGCGCAGCGTTACAACTGTACTGCCCGATTGTGAATAGCAACGAGAATGCCCGCACGCTGCCGACATCAGTTGCAACGTTGTCGATAACATTGAAGTTCCAAACACCATTCGGGTTCTCCCCTCGAAATAGACGTAGAACTCTGTTCGGTCTGAAGGTCCCGGTGAATGGAGCATTTGCCGATGTAACACTCTGAATCGAGTTGGTCGCCTGATCATCAAGGACCGTCTGACAGAAGTTGTCCCCGCCCCCGCCAACGAATTGGAACAGGTTCCGTGCGGTTCCTAAGGGCGATCGTACAGTTGCACTGAGGTCGGAAACGAAAGTGTGATTGATACCGACGGTAGTAGTGCTGTTGCATGTCGTGCCGTCAATTCGGAAGTTAAGATCTTCGATCTGTCCTGTGACGCCGGAAACGGTAAGCGGAACATTCACTCCGGCTGTATTCTCGTCGGGAATAGTTACTGCCGGGCCGGTGTAACTTGCACTGGCATTACTGAACGTCGGTTGGCCCACAGAAACAGAGAAGTTGTATTCCCCTACACTCGCGCTGCCGTTCCCTTCACCAGTGGCGACTAACGCCAGTTGGATTGTTTGTCCACATGCGAAATTCGGTGGCACGTAGAATACGTAAGGCGTGACGTTTGTCCCGTTTGCGGATGGGGCGAGGTCAAAGTACTCCGAAAAGTTTTCCGAGACTGCGACCCCCGCTGTCGAAGTGGACAGTGCGGCGCGAACATTCGTGGCTGTATTCGTTCCGTCATTGATCAACTGCACACTAAGCGTTGCGCCTTCGCCAGGATCAAGAAATCCGTCACCGTCCCCTCCGATTGGCGTCACTGTGAATGAACCGAGCCGCAGCGCCGGAACCTCAGCGATGGAAAATGGACCGACGGTCGCGCTGGCGCTTGAAGAAGTGCCTTCGACCACGAACCGGAGATTATTCAGGCTCAATGGGACCGCGTTCGCTGGGACGTCTATTACCACCTTGACGGTTTTAGTTTCGTTTGTATTCAACGTGAAGTTGTTGGGCGCGACACCAGTGAGGAAGTTAAGGTCGTCGACGCCTGTGAGTTGGAACGTATCTGTCGCCCCGGAATTTTTGACTTGAATGTTGTAAGTGAAGCTTTGTCCGGGGTGCAGGTTCGGAACCGCTTCCGAAATGATTTCCACCGTTTGTGGTCTGACGACGCCTGGAACAACCCGCAGATATTGACTGCCGCTGTTCGTCGTCCCAGTCACGTACACTTGAAACGGAACGTTCGGCACGGTGACATCGCCGGTGTATTCCTTGAAGTGAGTTTCCCTTGGCAGGGGAAGCGCCGGATTATCGCCGGGCCAGGTCATTTCCTGAAGGCTCAGGGTCTGCAACACTGTCCCATCGAGACCTCGGAATTGAATACTTTCAGTACTCGCTCCTTCGTTAACTAACTTGGCGGCTACAGGCATTGTTCTGCCCGCAATCGGATCGCCAGTCAGCGGTTTGAAGCCTGGGTGAGCTCCTCCCGTTACGAGTTCCAGAAACTCAAAGTTACTGACGTGGATTGTGCTTTCTCCCGCTACGCGGATGCCGAACTGCTCAGGAGCCTGCATCGGTGGTGCGACAGGTTCGGCGGCAGTGCTCGGTTCCAGTTTCGCCGATGGACCATGAGACTCGTTGTCCTCGACCTCTCTCGTCGACTGCGCGTAAGCAACGGATGCCTCGTAAGCCACCGGCGAGATGTAATTGTGGTTCATTCCCAACCCGGTACCGGTGATCGTAACGCTCCAGTTTCCAACAGCCGGACTCAGGATCGAATAGACCGCGCCCGTGCTCACGGCGACGCGAGTTACGTTTGGGTCATTGGGTTGGACGATCGAGTTGTCCGGGCGTCTGACCACGATATTCGTCGCGCCGGTGCCCGTAACGCCAAGAATCATTCGCGGCATGGTTGCGTCGATGGGAATCGTGAAGATCTGATCAATTGACGACCGAACGCCAATTCGCGAGAACAAGTCGACCTGATTTGGCAATGCCAAAAAATTGGCGAAATGCGAAAGTAACCCGGCTTCGGACGGAAGAAGTGACCAGAACTGCCCGCCGGTGTCAAATGACATAGTCGAGAATCGCGAGTCGAGGAACGGACAGCCGAAAGTATCGTTCGCGCCGGAAAAGACACTGGTCAAACGAATGCCGGCAGAGCGTGCGAATGCTCCCACGGCGAACGTTAAGGTGTTGTCGCTTGGCCTGGCGTCAGTAAACAAAAGTATGTCGCCACCGGTGGAGAACTCGCCAAACGCGCGAATCAAAGCGGAGTTAACGGGTTCAGGACAGTCGCCTCCCGCAGAAGCGGAGAGCGCGTTCACCGCGTTTATCATGACATTCGGATCGTCGGTCATCGTTATCGTGCCGAAACCCGGGTCGTTGAAAGGAAACAGGAAGTACTGGGTAGGGAGGCCGAGGCTGACTCTGGTCTGAATGATTGACAGTATCTGTTGTCGGACACTGGCAATCTCAGTACCCATGCTGCCGGTTGTATCGACGACAAATCCTATGAGTGGAAATCCCTGGCTCAGCAGCACGCGCATTTGCGGGTTACCAATCAAGTTTCTGATTTCTCTCATGTAATCCTTTGTTGCCTCGATGGCCCGCCCTGCGGCGATGTGATGAAACTGTTCGTGAGGACTGGCAGTGCAGTCCTGAGTATCTTTGTTGATGCCGCTTCTCTTGTTGCCGTCGCCTGTCTCATCGTCGAAGAATCCGACGACGACTCCGCCATGGCTGCATTTGCCGGGCGGTTTGGCTGGTTTGTCTTTATCGCCGTGGTAATACCCGGTTGTGAGTGGGGCCTGGGGGAGGAGAATCTCATTGCCTTCACATTGATGGCATTCGTCTCTCGTGCAGGTCTTGCAGGTTTGTACATTCTGTGGCGGGCCATGCATTGTAAAGTTCGAGTCGCCGACTTGGGGATGAAATGGGAATGGGCTCGGCGAAGGAGTTTGTTCGACCCAGTTGCTGTGTGAATAGAAATCTTGCAGCGTGTGAAGCCCTCTGCCGAGGTACCACTGTGCTTCCGTAATCTGTCTGCCGGTTGGTGAGGACGACATCAGTTGGTCGATTTTATCCTTAACGAACTTTAAACGCTCCTGTGAGTAATAGAAATTCTCACCGTCGAAATGCGGGTAGGCCCATTGTCGCTCCGCATCCAGATCCGTCGTTCCATTGGCGGTTAAAATGTGGTCTAAGGCGTTGCGACTAAGTTGATTGAAACTAGTAAAGCCAAACTCACCTAACATCGACCGGATAGCGTTTTCAGTTATGTGTTCATGAGACCAGTTACCGGGACCGCCGACGACTCGACCGGATTTCGGACCGGGCATAAAAGCTTTGACTGAGTGAGAGCGAAAATTGCAAAGCGGCGTTAGGATTAACGCAGCTGCAACTAGTAAACAGGTGACTTTGCGATGGGGTAGACGGGTGCCAGAGAAGCGCATAAATCCTCCTTGGTGGGTCGGGCGAAGAAAAAGAAGCGAGGCTTTCGGAAACGATTTTTGGGGAGACGTTGCAGGTCGGGGGCGGGAAGTTAGTTGACTCTTTTTGCGTTGTCAATAAACTTCTTCGCATTGTGAACTAAATGTGATTTTTATTGTACCGTAGCGTACAGAGATCGTTATGAGAACTTCGATTCGCGCATTGATGATCATGGTAATCGTTGTTTTAGTGAGCGACGTTCCCGGCGCGTATCAACGGACTAACAGATCGAAGGTAAGAGAACTTATCAGTGCGGCTGCTGCCGGCGATACCAGCAAGGTAATGCAAATCCTGAACTCAGGCGTAAACGTTAATGCTACGTTTGCACGAGACGATTCAGAGTTGTCGGGTAAGACAGCGTTGATGGCGGCGGCGGCGCGCGGTCGCTCAGATTTAGTTCGCGCATTGATCAAGCGTGGCGCGACTGTGGACCTGAAGCATTATTCGGGCGAGACCGCGTTGATGTTCGCTGCCGACAGCGGCGACAAAAGCACGATCGAAGCTTTGCTTCGCGCCGGAGCTGACGTCAACGTCATGGTTGTCTCGCCTCACGCGGGCGAGCTTACGCCGCTGACCATCGCGATAAATACCGCTCACCCGCAACGGTTTGAGATCGCGAAGCTTCTGCTCGCAGCGAAAGCCGAAGTGAATCCCAAACGACGATTTGTAATGTCGCCATTAATGCACGCGCTCGAAGATCTTGGAATGGTGCAGTTGCTGATTGCTCATGGAGCGGATGTGAATCAGAAGAATTTTCGCGGAGCGACGGCGTTGATGGGTGCGGCTGTTGGTAGAGACCCGGCTGTTGTGAAATATCTGATTGAAAAAGGCGCTGACGTCAAAGCGCGTGATAAGGACGGTAATACTGCTCTGATGGGCGCCGAGTACGAACGAAGCATGTTATACGCTGAAGAGCGAGACGAAATTATTAAGGTGCTTAAGAGAGCCGAGGCTGGTGTTAAGCCGTAGTACACTAAACGCATGAAAACGATTGGCATTGTCGCGCACAGCTTCGAAGGAGCGGCGCTTTGTTTTATCACCGCGTGTCGTGAAGGCGTTGCGCAGCTGGGGCCGCACATGCATCCGAGAATTGTGATGAGTGCGGTGCCGCTGGCGCTGAGTATGCCGGGTTATGAGGCGGATGATCATGTATCTGTCGCTAAGTTCATCGTCGAAGGCGTGCAGAAGGTTGCCGACGCGGGCGCCGATTTTTTTATCTGCCCTGACAACACGGCGCATATCGTCCTCGAAAAGATTGCTGGCGAGCTACCCCTGCCCGGATTGCATATAGCTGACGTTGTTTGCCACGAACTCACGAAACATGGATCAAAACGCATCGCGCTTCTCGGAACCCGTTGGACGATGACCGGCCCTGTTTACGAAAGAGCGTTGCAGAAGCGGGATATGGAACGACTAATTCCGGACGACAGAATGAGAGAACTCCTCAATACCGCGATCTTCGATGAACTGTGTCTCGGAGTTTTCAAGCCAAGCACTACCGATCTCTTTATCAGTGCCATCGAAGAGCTCAAGTGTCGAGGCGCGGATAGCGTGATCCTTGGTTGCACGGAGATACCCTTGATCGTTACGCCAGCTAATTCTCCGTTGCCGGTGTTTGATTCAACCCGACTGCTTGCGAAATATGCGGTCCAGGAAGCGATAAGCGAACGTCCGATCGAAATGAACTCCGGTTGGCTCGCGGTTCAATAACTAAGCCAGTTGATAAATACCGATACCGTTTTCTCGTCCCGTAACCTGAACATTGCCCATCGGAATCGCTTCAGTCGGATTCTCACCCAACGACTGCCAAACGTTTTCCGAAACGAGCAGCCGGGATCGAAACTGTTTGTTCAACTTTTCGATTCGTGAAGCGAGATTCACCACGTCGCCGATAACCGTGTATTCCTTTCGCAGCGACGATCCGATACTTCCGGTGACCGCCTCACCCGCATGCAGTCCAATACCGATGGTCGTTGGCAGCACATGACCGAGCGCTACCTCTTCTTCGACGCGTAACAGAATCTCGCGCGCTGCCGACACGCCGTTCAAACAGTCGTCGCCATCCGAAAGCGGCGCTCCAAACACGGCCATAAATCCATCGCCAAGAAACTTATTGATCACGCCGTGGTGTCGATTCACGATTTCGATCATGAACTCAAACAGCGACTCGAGATAACGCACCACTTCCTCCGGTGTACGCTTCTCAGCGAAGCTTGTGAAGTCGCGGATATCGAGAAACATCACACACACCTCGCGCTTCTCGCTTTGCAGATCGGGTTTCAGTGTCAGCAGTTTCTTCATGACAATCGGCGAAACGTATTCGCCAAAAGTCCGGCTGATGCGATTACGTTCCTCGACAATCTCAAACGACTTCAGCAGCCGCTTCTTGATCTGGACCGTCACGACGCCGGCAGCGAGTCCCGTCAGCAGGAAAAGAAAACCTTTCAAGACGTGCGGCGGAGCACTCAAAAGAATCGGTTCGGTACCGGGCACAGTTCCAGCCTGCATCAGGAAGATTATTGAAAGAATCCAGTACTGAAACGCCGCGATCGCGCCTGTAAAAACACAGAGTTTGAAATCGAGCCGCAACGTCGAGAGTACGATCAGCAACGGATAAACGAATGGTGCTGGCGTTAACAATACGTACGCCGGACCGACAAACTGTGCTGTGGCCAGCAACGCCGCCAAGGGAATAAACGTTTCGACGAGAGCGCTGACGTACGGCAACAATCGATTCGCTTTCCGTCGCTCGTCGATGAGTCGATTGACCACAATCAGTTCCACGACCAAGAAGCCAAGGCCGACGATCATCGTGCCCAATACGATCATCAGAAAGCTCTTGAACGCGCCGTGAAAGACGTCCTGGAAGTTTTCGAATCCGAAAACGGACAGCGTCAGAGTTGCGAGCAGCGTTAGGCCGACGGCGCAGATCAGGATCGTCACGCGCAACTTGTCGCTCTTCAGAATCTCGAGCGCCAGTTCACCTTCGAATGCAGGGCGATGACGTTTTAGTTGGCGAAGTTTCATACAGACTACTTCCCTTCAACAGGCGATATTGACTGGGGCAGAAGCTCGGTTCCCTCCTGCTCAGTTTCTGGTTTGTCCCACTGCACGAGCTTCAGATCCAGAACGAAGATCGAATAGATAACCGGAACCAGCAGCAGCGTGATAAACGTGGCCACACTCAACCCGCCGATCTGCGCGTAACACATCGGTTCCCAGAGTGGTCCACCATGCGAAGCCAACGGGAACAGCGCGATCACCGTGGCGCCGACAGTGATCAGCACCGGACGTAATCGCATGATGCCGGCATCAAGCAGAGCCTGGATCAGCGGCTCGCCTTCAGCATGTTTCTCTTCAATAAAGTCGAACAACACGATGATGTGACTGACAATCACACCGACGAGGCTGACGATTCCGAGAAACGCCATGAATCCGAAAGGCGCTCCCATGATCCACAACGCCGCGAGTGCGCCCACCATGCCGAAAGGCACGGCCGCAAACACGATGAACGGCTTGATCGCGTTCTTGAACTGGAAAACCAGCGCGAGGAAGATCGAGAGCACCGAGATGCCGAGGACGATCGTCAGATCCATAAAGCCTTCCACTTGATCTTCCTCTTCGCCGCCAATCTCCAGGCTATATCCAACCGGCAGTTCGTTTGCGAGTTCCTTCAGCCTGGGCCGTGCCGCCGACATCACCTCGGAAGCAAGCCTTCCTTCGCCAGGCATCGCGGAAACAGTGATCGTGCGAAACTGATTACGTCTCCTCAACTTTTCTATCTGCATGCCGTACTCCGGCTCCGCGACTTGCCGCAGCAGGACTTTTTGCGTGCCTTCACCAGCGTAGACGTACAGGTTGTTCAGATCACTCAACTGCGATCGTTCTTCCATTCGCAGCCGCGCCACGACCGGAATTTGTTTATCGCCTTCACGCAGCGTGGTGACTTCCTTGCCGTAAGTTGCCGACAACGAGGCCATCGCCACATCGTGGTTAGTCAGGCCGGCGATATTCGCGCGATCGGGATCGGTTTTCAGATGGACCGCAAAACTCTCGCCACCCCAATCGTCGCGAACTCGTTCCGCGATCTCGGTCTCTTCAAGAATTCCTTTCAGGCGATCGGCGTACGAACGCAGCATCTGCGCATCCTGACCGCTGAGACGAATCGCGACCGGTAACCCGACCGCAGCTCCCGATTCGAGCTGTCGCACATCAATCCGCGCACCGGGAACTCTGGCCGAAAGCGCGTCCTGCAATGGATGAATCAGGTGCGACGTGTCGTGCTTGTCTGTGACCTGAATGATGATCTGCGCATAGTTCAACTGCTGGAGCTCCGGTGCGATCGAAAACCAGAAACGTGGACCACCGCCACCAACAAAGGTCGTGAGCGACTGAAGTACTTCGCGCGGTTTACCGTCGTCGTCAGGGTGATGTTTGCCGTATTCGCTGATCACTTCACGAATAATTTCTTCCGAAAGGGTTGCGGCTTCATTAGTCGCCGAAAGCGGCGCGTCCTCTGGTAACCAAACGTCCACGTACGACAGGTACGACAAGTCTTTCGGGAAGTACTGCGTCTTTAGTTGACTCATCAGTACACCGCCCAGCACCAGGAACCCGAGCGAACCAGCCATGACTTTCCAACGGTGGTTGATGGCCCAGGTGCCGAGGCGGTAGTACTGCGCCGCAAAGCCTTTCGTTCTGCGTTCCTCGATCGATTTCTCCGGTTTCGGCCGCAGCAGGTAGTAACCGAGCAGCGGAATAAACGTCATCGACACCAGTCGCGACGCAACCAGCGAGCAGGCCAGCACCACCGGCAACGAGTAGAGAAACTCGCCCGACGTGCCGTTGATCATCAGGAACGGAAGATAAGCGACGATATTCGTAATAGTGGCGTAAAGGATGGCCGTGGCGAGCTTCGTTGGCCCAAGCCACGCGGCCACAGATCTCTTGTGACCCAGTGCCAGATCGCGCTTGATGGCGTCACCCGCTACTACCGGATCGTCCACTAGCAATCCGAGAGCGATAATCAAGGTCGCGATCGATACTTGCTGTAGATCGAGACCCAGCACATGCATCATGCCGAACGTCATGGCGAGCGTGATGGGAATCGACAACGCCATCAACAGTGCGGAGCGCCATTCCCAGAAACCGATCAGCGCGATAAGCACGACGAGGGCAATCGCTTCGTACAAACTCTTCATGAACAGGTCGATACTTTCCTCAACCTGTAACGGCTGGTCTGACGTGCGCGCGAAAACAAGATCGTCCGGCAACTGTTGTTTTAACTCGGCGAGCGTAGCGTCGATCTGTTTGCCGAATTCACCGATCTGTTCTCCCGAACGCATCTGCACGGATAGTGTCACCGCCCGGCTGCGCCGCCAGTTGCCATCGGCGTCGCGCGAGTTGAAGTAATTCAGATAGCGAGCGGGGCTTTCATACGCTCTAAAAATGTGCGCGAGATCGCGCAGGTAAACGGAAGATCCATTTCCGGTTGGGACGAGCACATCGGCGATCTCACGTTCGCTCTTGAATTCACCCGTCGGATCGAGACTCACGTTTTTGCCTTCGACGTTGACTTGCCCGCCCGGCGTGGTGATGTTGCGTCCCTTCAGCACGTCTTCCAGATTGCGCGGCTTGACTCCGAAAGAGGCGAGGCGCTCCTGCGAGTAAAGGAGATAAACCGTTTCGTCGAGATTACCGGAGCGCGATACTTTCGATACCTGCGGGATGGTCTTAAGCGACTTTTCGATCAGTTCAGTAAAGTCGTCCATCTGGCGATAGGTGTATTTATCGCCGGCAACAGCATTCAACTTTGCCAACGTGTCATCAGGACTGCGGACGATGAACGCCGGCCAGCCGTCCGGATGAAACTCCGGCGCTTGCAGTCTTTCGCTAACAAACTCGTGTACGAACGCGAGAATTTCCTGCTCGTCCTTGTTGGACACACCGTCGAAGGCGATGAACCGTTCGCCGATGATGGGACGCATCTCGCTGGCAAAACCCTTTTCCTTCACGTAAGCGAAAAACATTTCGATCGGCGTCCGCAGAAGGCGCTCCTCAACTGCGTCCGCAACGGTGAAGACGAGGGTGAATCGAGACGGATCGTTCGGGTTTGTTGTCGTCGCGCGTGCTGATTCGATGGCGGCCTGAACGGTCTTGGCTCGCGATGCAACTTCCGCGTTATCCGTTTTGGGACTGGCGACTGTCAGCATTAACGCGGCTGTATCGCCGAAGTCCTTGACGAAGTTGATTGGACCAGCTCCGCTCGGCAGGTCGTCGACGCCATCGAGTTTCAACTTGATGTCGTCGAGTTCCTTGCCTGTCTCTTTCAAAGTTTCGTCCAGCTCGAGGTAAACGATGGCGAGACCGGTGCGGGAGATCGATTCGATCTTTGTCACTTTTGCGTTCGCGGCGATCGTTTCCTCGATTCTCTTGGTAACGAGTTGTTCTACTTTCTCCGCGTTCGCGCCGGGCCAGGGCACCAACGTGACTGCCTGCCGTATGTGGACTTCCGGGTCTTTGCGCTGCGGCATGTTGAAGTAGCCGTAGATGCCCCAGATGCAGGTGCCGATGAGCAAGACCCAACTGACGTGGCGCTTCTCGACGAAGAACCGCGCCGTGTTGCGTGTGTTTTTAATCATTTCCTGGTCCGTTTTTCCGTGCGACATGACGAATCTCCTTAACGATCTCTATTGACCTAAAGGTTAGTCCCCATACGGCTCTGCCGCTTGATGTGCGGCGAGGCTTGCCTCGCCGGCGCCTGAGTGAAACGAGTTGGGCTTTGCCCCCGGTGCGGCCTTTGGTCTATAAAATTTGGGCCCAGCCCGAACGAAGGGCACAGCCCGGTTATCAATCCCAGCCCCGGCGAGGCAAAGCCTCGCCGCACATCAGGCGGCAGAGCCGTGCAAACAACTCTCGCCGCAAAGCTTCTGAAATCTTTAGTACACGACCGCGACCAGTTCGCCATCAGCGATCTGGCTAACTCCGCTCGTCACCACCAGTTCTCCCGGTTGCAGTCCGCTCGTGATTACGATTGCGTTTCCAACAGACTCTCCGAGTGTCACCGGCCGCAGACGTGCGAACTGTTTTCCTTCTCGTTCTTCCATCACGAGCACGGCGTACGCGCTGGAACTCTGTGGCAGATGCGTGATTGCCGTCAGTGGAACGACCGGCATTGGCGCCGCGGCAACGCTTTCTGGGTTGAGGTTTAGCGAAGCGATCATTCCAGGCTTCAGTAAACCCAGTTCGTTTGAAATGGTCACTTCAACTTCGAATGCGCGATTGTTTTGATCGGCCGAAGGCGAGATGCGCGAGATGTATCCTCTGAACTCGGTACCCACCGTTGCCTCACTCGTAACCGTCAACGTATCGCCCAGTTTGAGACTCTGAAGCGAAGTGTCAGGCACGCCGAACGCCGCTTTGACGTAACTCACATCCGCGAGGACAAACCCGGCGGTCCCCTGGCCCACGAGCGTTCCCATTTCAACTTTTCGTTCGAGAACGATTGCGCTCATCGGCGCTTTCAGGTGCGTGTCCTGAAGCGGGATGGAGGCCGACGCCGTACTCGCCTCTGCGGTCCTGATTCTCGACTCCGCCGCGCCGATCTGCGCTTTGGCGGTCGCGACCCTCGCTTCCGCGGATTTCAATTGACCCTGAGCCGCCTCAAGCTTTGCGGCGGAAACTTCGTAACGCGATTTCGTCTCATCGTATTCAGGCTTCGTTATGCTTTGGCTGCCGAAGAGAATCTCAGCCCGCGTGAAGTCGAGCTTGTTGCGATCGAAAGAAGCCTTTGCGTCTGCAACCTGGGCGCGCGCGGTGTCCACTGCCGCGATAGACTCCTGAAGTTGCGAGTTGTTTGTTTCCAGTGCCGAACGTGCTTCACCAACTTGCGATCTCGCTTCGTTTACTCTCGCTGCGTAATCACTCTGACGCACGCGAGCGAGTGTTGAGCCCTTTCGCACGATGTCGCCGGCCTGGATGTAACGCCACTGTCCCGCCGGGTCTTTCTCTCGAGCGATGTCGTCGACGTAGCCACTTACTTTGAAAGCGACCTCGACCTGTGTCGCCGGCCTAATACTCGCTGAGTAACGCACGTTGTTTGCCGACGCGTGGGTTTCAACGGCCTTGACCTTGACGGGTTTCGCCGCCTTCTGTTTGGGAGCTTCCTTCGAGCAGCCCATCATTAAACCGAGCAGAACAAGAGCGATTATTAAGAAGGTTCGTTGGGTATTCATTTGTTTTCTCCTATGGCCTTTTCGAAATCAGCCTTGGCGGTCCAGAAAGAGAGCAGTGCTTTTTGATAGTCGTAATTTGCGTTGGCGAGCGTCGTTTGAGCGTGCAGCACGTCTTTGAAAAGCACGGCGTCGAGCCGGTACTTGTAAGCGGCTATCTGTACGTTTGCACGCGCGGTACTTTGGGCGAGCTTCGCGATGCGAATGAGCTGGCAGCTTTCCTGCAACGTGCGAAACTTGCTGTTGACTTCCATCATCACCAGGCTCTCGGTTTCGGCGACGTTGTTGTCAGCCTGACTGACGGCGTGCGTTTTCTCCCGAACTTCATTCTTCTTGCGTCCCCAATCAAAAACATCCCATTCGACTTGCACACCGACACCACTCACGCTGCGCGGAACAAAATTCGAATAGTTAAAGGTGGCGACGTGGTTGAACGTCAGGCTGACGTCAGGAATGAATTCCGATTTTTTGGCGCGCCTGTCGAGCGTCGCTTGTTGTAGCCGCAAGCGTGCCTCGCGAATCTCGGGTCGCTGTTCGACGGCACGCTTTCGTGCTTCGACCAGATTGGTCTCGCGCATCGTGGCTTGCGCTGTTTCGACGGCATCGTAAACATCGAACTCTGTTCTCACGTCGCGTCCGAGCAGGTGGTTCAACTGCTCCTTTTGCGCGGTCAGTGCGTTGGTAAGAGTCAGCACTTCGTATTCGGCCTTTGCGACTCTCGTCTGCACGTCCATCAAATCTGTTTTCAATGCCACCTGTTGCGCCACGTATTCGCCGGTGACGCGATCGAGTTCGCGATAAAGCTTGACTGATTCTTCGGCAGCACGAGCGGCGCCCTCCGTTTGCAGGATTGCGTAGTACGCGCGCTTCACTTCGTTAACTAAGGACTGTTCCTTCGCGCGTAACTGCGTTTCGGAGATCTGTACGCCGACCCGCTGATGCTTGATTTGCAGACCAATGCGGCGAAGTTGGGTGAGCGGCTGGCTAACTGTGCTTACAAGAAGTCCGGTCGGGTTCGTCGACGACGTGATTACCGTGTCTTCATTCGGCACTGAACCGATTCCTTCATAAGTGCCGAATACGCCTTTTTCAAAAGTTGTGTCGAACGAGGTAAGCGGCTGGGAAACCAACGAGCTGACCTTGAACGACGGCAGCCGTCGCGTGCGATACGCGTCGAGCTTGTCGTTTGCTTTGTCGATCTCCAGTCGCGCGTTTTTGGCTTCGCGATTGTTCTTCAGCGCGATCTGAATCGCCTGGTCGAGCGTCAACGTCGCGCCGTTATCCTGAGCCACGATCTGCCGAGTGACGCCGGCAACGAGCAGTAGTAAGGTGAGCAATAAGACTTTATTCATGATGATTACCGTCCTCGTCCGCTTCAAGTATTTGCTGCACGAATAAATGGGCTCCTTCGATGGACAAGCCAGGCATCGTTCGCAACCTGCGAATAACCTCAGCGCTCCGGCTGCCCAAAAAATTCACCCCTGACATATCGATAGTTATTGAGTGATCGAGTTCGCGTCGAATGTCCTCGCAAATCTCTTCCAACAGCTTCGCGTCGGCGACTGTTAGAACTCCTTCGAGCTTGAGAACCATCTCGCTAGCTCGTTCACCCTGAATGCGTGTGATCCTTGTCGTCATTCTTCAATTCCTTTCGCGCGCTCCTTAGTGCAAGGGCGGGGCCAATCGTCGCGTCCATTGCGCCGGGCACAGCTAAGTTGTTGTCGGTGTAGGAAGAAGCGAATTCTCCCGCGCGATTTCGGGCCTTTCGCGCGTTGCGTCGTGGTTTTGGTTTCGACGCCATATTTCGCGTCCGACGCCAAATACCGCGTCGCGCAACGGGGGAGATCGCGTGTTTTCGCGGAAAGTGTTTTGGCCCGGCGTTTGCCATTGAGGGATGCGGAAGGAGAAAGCGATGAGAGTCACATTTGCAGTTATGTCTTTATTACTAATGCTCGGTTTGAGCGTCCACGCTCAGGAGCGAAATAACGCGTCCGTCGCCGTTGACGCGCTGCGAGTGCAATTGATCGAGGTACAGGAAAAGGAAGGATCGTTGCGCATTCGCGAGCAGCAATTGGAAGAGGATTTAAAACCGGAAAACATCGAGCGAGCGTTTGCTGGCATTGGATCAACGAGACCGGAAGAACTACGCGAAGCACGCCGTCGCCAATTAACGATTGAGCGCGAAAGCGTGAAAGCACAGCTCAAACTGGTGGAACTGACTAAGTCGCGATTGGAAACAGCCATCGCCGCCGCCGAAGGACGCGCTTATCAGGAGAGTCCGTTGCCGGTGCCGTCGCCTCCGGTGAACGTGTTGCGAGCAGATTCACTCCTGTTCAGTTCTGCATTTATCGCGATTCTCGTTCTGTCGTTCCTCGCGTCGCTGGGAACGATGTTCTTTGCAGTGAAAGGTTTGAACCGATGAACGCCAACGTGAAGACGGACGTGCTGATCGTAGGTGCTGGTCCAACGGGTTTGGCGCTCGCGATTCAACTAATCAGATACGGCATTGATTTCATAATCATCGATAAACGAGAAGGCATCACGCCGTACTCGAAGGCGATCGGCGTTCAGGCACGAACACTCGAGATTTATCAACAGATCGACCTGGCTGACAGTTTGGTGGACCAGGGTTTGATTGCAAAAGGCGTTCGACTCTTGGAAGGAGGTGAGGCACGCGCAGAAGTTCCGTTGTCGACTCTCGGTGAAGGAAAGAGTCCATATCCTTTCCTGCTGGTCGTCGAGCAGAGCAAACACGAACATCTGCTTTATGACTATATGAAAGCGCACGGCGAGGACGTGCGATGGCAAACAACACTTACTGACTTTTCGCAGGATGATGCGGGGGTAGCGGGCACTATCGTCGAAGCAAATGGCGAAAAGCAGTTGGTCCAGGCGCAATATTTGGTTGCGTGCGACGGTTCGAAGAGTTCCGTTCGCACGCGCCTGGGCCTGACTTTTGAAGGCAGTACGCTGGAACGTCTGTTTTATGTAGCAGACGTCCAGCTCAAGTGGGACTTTCCGCACGACATGCTGACGGCGTGTCTCGCGCGCGACCGGTCAACTGCGTTCTTTCCCATGCCGGGCGAAGATCGTTACCGCATTGTCGGCGTGTTTCCGGAGAACAGCGATAAGACCGAAGGCGAAATCCCGTACGACGAAATTGAAAAACAGATTCTGGAAAACACGGAGCTGGAGCTCGACATCTACCAGGTAAATTGGTTCTCGACTTACAAAGTCCACTCGCGGCGCGTTAATAAATTTGGTGTGGGCCGGTGCTTCGTCGCCGGCGACGCCGCGCACATTCATTCGCCCGCGGGCGCGCAGGGCATGAACACCGGCATCCAGGATGGTTACAACCTCGCCTGGAAACTCGCGCTCGTTTTGCGAGGCGAAGCTGGTCCAGCAATTCTCGATACCTACAACGAAGAGCGCGTCGAAAATGCGGAGCGTCTGTTGGAGACTACGGATCGCTTTTTTGATCTGTTGGTTAATCCTGATTGGCTGCTGTCGTTTGTGCGCCGGCAGATCTTTCCGCGAGTCGCGAATTTCTTCATTGGTCTTGATTCAGTCAACCAGTTCATCTTTCCGCTGATCTCGCAGACCGGCATCACTTATCGCGGTCATTCTTTAGCGAGCGACAACGACGACGACTTTGACGTCAAAGCAGGTGATCGCATGCCTTACTTCCTGATTCAGGGTAAAGGTGTTTACGACTGGTTGCATGCGCCGAAGTTTCACTTGCTAACGTTTTCCAACGAAGCAATTCAAACCGAGTCTGACACCTCGGTCAAACACTTGGTCTTTCCGCTGAGCGAGCGAGTAGCTGAGATCTTCGGCAGCAACAAGCCTTTCAGCGTTCTGTTAAGGCCAGACAACTACATCGGGTTCATCACTTCAGGAGATCCGCTCGCTGAACTACGGACCTACTTCAACAACGTAATCCGAAACTGATCAACAACTAACTTAAAGGAGAAAAGATGAAACTCATTCGCAATTTGTTTAGTGGAGGTGTGCTCGTGCTGCTCTGCTGCGCCGCCGCCATGGCCCAATCAGTGCAAACTGATTATGACCGCAACTTTAACCTGGCAAATCTGAAGTCTTTCAGCTTCTACCAGCAGGAACGCGGACCGCGCGATCCGCTCGCCGCCAGCCCTATCAACGATCGACGCATTCACGACGCGCTGAGTGCTCACCTCATTGCCAACGGTCTTACCGAGAATGACAAACCGGATTTTCAGATCGGTTATTTCG
This sequence comes from uncultured Acidobacteriota bacterium, assembly GCA_963789185.1. Lineage (GTDB taxonomy): Bacteria > Acidobacteriota > Blastocatellia > Pyrinomonadales > Pyrinomonadaceae > PSRF01. Next base: position 778,887 of record CAWBJU010000027.1, on the reverse strand, counting down.
TCTCAACCAAAACCGGACTCGACATTCAGGACAATCGTTACGGCTGGTTTCAGCGTCGTGGAAGTGTGAACGTTGAGCAGGTGACCGAAGGCACGTTGGTCGTTGTGTTTGTCGACGCAGCTACGAAGCAGGAAGTCTGGCGTGGTTATGCGACCGGCACGATCAATCCGAAGAACCTGAACGAAGACGTCAACAAAGCGGTGACGAAACTGGTCCAGAAGTTCAAGAAGAACCAGGCAGGCAAAAACTAGGCGGAGGTGAAAAGACGATGAAAACCTTGCTTTTGGGTGTTGGCTTGGGTGCGCTGTTATCGCTGAGCGCCCTCGTGACACCGGCCCAAACAAACCAAAAAACTGCGGACGCAGCTGTTCAAACAAACGCCGTCGCGCTCCGCCAGTACGAATGGAAACTGCGCACTGAAGTGCAACGAAAAGGAGAGACGAAGAATGTTCAAATAGCGTCGGTGAAGTTTGACAGTAACGGTCAGAAGCAGACGACGGTGATTTCGAAGTCGCCGGAGCCTGACCTGCCGAAGTTTGGATTGCGCAAAGCGATCGCGGAAAAAAAGGTCGCCGAGTTTAGGGAAACGGTCCAGCAATTGGGGGACCTCGCGCGCTCGTATGCCGAACTCCCGCCGGAGCAGATGCAGCGCTTTATGGCATCGGCAACTGTTACGTCAGAAGCCCAGCTCATTCGTGCCGAGGTCCGCGACGTGCTGCATACCGGCGATTCGATGACGGTGTGGACGGACGCGATGTCTCGCAAGCAACGGCGCGTTGAGATTCAAACTGTATTCGATAAAAAGCCGGTCGTGATTGTTTCGGAGTTTCAGGACTTGCCGCAGGGTGGCCCAACGTTCATGTCCGTTTCGCGCGTGAACTATGACGAAGGCGCCGTGGTGATCATCACCGAGAACTTCGAGCACAAGCGGGTAGGCCAACAGACCGCCGTTGCCGTTACTGATGAGGGTTGGCCCAGGCAGTTCGCGCAGGGTGGCAACTCGTTCACGGTCTATCAACCGCAGATGGAGGAGTGGGTTGGGAATCGTTGGCTGGCCCGCGCCGCCTTTTCCGTATCCAACGGATCATCAAGCCAACCGAATTATGGAGTCGTCTGGTTTCAGGCGCGCACCGAGATCGACAAAGTCAAACGTCTCGTAACTTTTTCTGAAATCGAGATCACGCGCGTCAACTTTCCGTCGGCGCCGGATAGGTCCGCAGCTTACCAAAGTGCACTGCAATCGCACGTGTCGCAAAAAGGAGAAGTAATCGCGCTCGACCGCGTATTAACTGACATCGCCGCGAATCCCGCTGAGAGCGCTGGTACCGCCTACGAGGTTAAGAACGATCCGCCAAAGATCTTTTTCAGCACTAAACCCGCCACACTAATACTTATCGACGGCGCTCCGGTATTTCGATCCGTAGCGGGCACTGGTCTCGAGCGAGTAATCAATACCCGCGTCCTAATTCTTAACGATCGACGAACAGGCAAGTTCTTTTTACGTTTGATGGATGGATGGCTGGAAGCGGGCGACGTCATGGGCCAATGGCAGCCTGCCGCAAACGCTCCCGAATACTTGAACAAGGCTCTGGAAATCGCCGCTGCGAGCAAGCAAGTTGATCTGCTGGAACGTGCTGGACCAGTTCCCGACATTCACGTCAGCACTGTACCGGCGGAGCTTTTGCAGACGCGTGGTGAGCCGCAAGTCGCCGAGATTCCGAATACGCAGCTTGTCTACGTCAGCAATACTGAGAACGACATCTTTGTTCACACCGCGACGCAGAATCACTATATTCTTGTCGCCGGACGTTGGTTCAGCGGTGAATCGATGAAGGGGCCGTGGACGTATGTCGCGGCAGATAAACTGCCTTCAGACTTCGCTCGCATTCCTGTCTCGCATGCCAAAGCAAATGTGCTTGTTTCAGTTGCCGGTACGCCGCAAGCGAAAGAGGCGATGATTGCGAACAGTATTCCGCAGACGGCGACGATCACGCGCAGCACGACCGTGCTGACAGTTGAATACGACGGCACACCTGAATTCAAGACGATTGAGAACACGTCGCTTCAGTACGCCGTAAATACAGGCACTCCGGTTATCGCGGTTAACGCGAATAGTTACTTTGCTGTTTATAACGGAGTTTGGTTTGTTGCGACCACCGCGCGTGGTCCATGGGTCGTCGCCGCGAAAGTGCCGGCGGCGATCTATTCGATTCCTGTCAGTTCTCCACTTCATTACGTCACTTACGTGCGTGTCTATGGCTCTACTCCTGAGGTGGTCTATGTCGGTTACACGCCCGGTTATTACGGCACTGTCGTCACTTCGAACAACGTCGTGGTTTATGGAACCGGTTGGTACTACCCGCCATATGTTGGCGCTTACTGGTACGGCTCGCCATACACGTATGGCTACGGAGTTGTATTCACCTGGGGTGTTGCGTCGGGGTGGAGCTACGCATACGCGAACAATTATTACTCGGCGGCGGGAGTGGCGTGGGCCAATCCGTATACCGGCAATGTCGGCTACGGTCGCGCTTACGCAGGAACAACTGCGAACGGAACGCGTTACGCCGTTCGTGGCGGAACAACTACCAACGTTTATACCGGGACGACAGTAACGGCCGGTGGTGGCGTCGCTTACAACCCGAACACTGGTCGCATCAGTGCGGGCCAGGCCGGAACGATTACCAATCCCTACACCGGCAACAGCGCAGCGGGCGCACGAGGCGTGACTTACAACCCGCAGACTGGCGTTATCAGTGGCGGTTCAGTTGGCGGCGTTCGCAACGGATCGACCGGGGAAGTCACCGCAGGCCGCAATGCGTTTGCTTATAACCCGAGAACCGATACCGGCGTTCTCGTCACAAACAACAACGTCTACGCGGATCGGAACGGAAACATCTATCGCTACAACCAATCAACCGGAGTTCAGCAGCGAACTGAAAGTGGTTGGCAAAACGTGCAGCGTCCGCAGGATCGGAGTTGGGTGCAGAACCAGCATCAGGCTCGCAGTCTTGGTCAACAGCGCACGCAGAATTTCGGTGCGAATCGTCCGGCTGCTGGTTCGTTGAGAGGCGGAGGCGGTTTTCGCGGACGCCGGTGAGGTGGTCTATTTGATACCGAGTTTTTTCATGCGACTGCGTAGGGTTGAGCTTGGCATTCCGAGGATCTCTGCGGCTCCGCCTTTGCCGCCGATAACGCCGTTTGCATGTCGCAGGACTTCTTCGATGTACGAGCGTTCCATTTCGTCCATCGTTGTCAACGACGGTTTGCTGGTGGTTGGTTGATGACCACCATCAGCACCCGGCGCTGCGGCCACGTGAGTTGTATGCAACTCTGTGAGCGGAGATTCCAACTCGGCGCCACTGGAAAGGATCACAGAACGCTCGACGAAGTTTTCCAACTCGCGCACGTTGCCCGGCCAGTGGTAGTTGCACAGCGCTTCCATCGTTCGTTGCGGAACGCTGGTGATGTGCCTGTTCATTCGTGCGGCGTGCTTCTGCGCGAAGTAACCGACGAGCAGCGGAATATCCCCGGCGCGTTCGCGCAACGGCGGTATGGTGATCGGAAAAACGTTCAGGCGATAGAACAAGTCACTACGAAATGTCTTTGCCGCAACCATCTGCGCCAGATCGCAATTTGTCGCGGCAATCAAACGCGCGTCGGTTTTGATTGTGCGCGAGCTGCCCAGACGCTCAAACTCATGTTCCTGTAACACGCGCAGCAGCTTTGGTTGCAGGTCGAGTGGAATCTCGCCGATCTCATCGAGCAACAGAGTGCCCTGGTGGGCCAACTCGAAGCGACCTACGCGCGAGCTGACGGCCCCGGTAAACGCGCCTTTTTCGTGACCGAATAATTCGCTTTCAAGCAGCCCGGTTGGAATAGCGGCGCAATTCAGTTTCACGAGTGTACGTTCGTTGCGTGAACTGAGATTGTGAATCGCGCGAGCGATAAGTTCTTTACCCGTTCCAGTTTCGCCGCATAGCAGCACGGTCGAGTCAGTCGGCGCGACAGTCTCGACCTGCTTCAGCACCCCGCGAAGCGCACTGCTCTGGCCCACGATCTCGGCAAAGTTGTATTGCGTCTTGATTTCTTCTTCGAGATATCCCTTTTCGCTTGCGAGCTTGTTCTTCAGTGATTCGATCTGGCGATACTGAAGTATGTTCTCGACTGCCAGCGCTACCTGGGCAGCGATGTTAATCAACAAGTCGGCATCGATCCGGCTGAAGGCATCTTCGCGCAGGCTTGCGAGTCCCAGCACTCCCAACTTTCGATCATGAGCGATCAACGGTATGCAGGCGCCAGAACGCCAGCCCGCGTCATACGCCGCCTTCATGTGCGGTGCCGGATACTTCTCGAGATCGATGCGCCAATCGATGATCGGCTGCCCACTCGAAAACGAATCCGACATCGGGCTGCCTCCGACCGGAAACTCCGTACCTTCAGCGGCGAATTGGCTGTCGTCGTTTCGATCTATTGCATGGACCATCAACTGGTTGGTGCTTTCATCGTAAAGCGCGAGACCGGTGACATCGTGGTTGAAATACCGTCGCAGACACGATGAGGTCGTGCGGAGCAATTCGCGCAAGTCGAGGTTGGTTGCGATCGCGTTGCTCGCTTCCAGCAGCGTTTGCGTGCGCGCTGTCGCCTTCGTCGATCGCTGGTAGTTCAAACTGTTCTGAAAGGCGATAGCGATCTGCCCGGCAATGTGCGTGAGCAATTCGACGTCAGACTCACTGAACGCATTTTCGCGGCGGCAACCAAGATTAAGCACACCGACCGTGCGCTCACCCCAGATCATGGGGATGAAGGCCATCGACCTCAAACCGTGCTCATCGTGAAACTTCTTTGCCAGAGACCACGTCGTTTGCGAAGGATCGAATCGATTGGTAACGACCGGCTCCCGTGATTTGAACGCCAGTCCCGTCATTGTTCCTTCAATTGGGAAGACTTTGCCGGCGATTAGATACGTCTCAGGTTGCGACAAATCAAAGGAGTGGACCATCAACTGATCTGTTTCTTCGTCGTGCAACGCGACGCCAGCGAAATCATGCTGGAAGTAATCTCGTAAACAGCGGGAAGTTCCGTGAATAAGCTCGTCGAGATCGAGAGTGGTGGTGATCGCGTTGTTTATCTCGAGGAGTGTTTGGGCTCGGATGCGCTCACGCTTGCTTTGTTCGTAATTCAAACTGTTCTGGACCGCGATGGCTATTTGATCCGCTACGTGTGCGAACAGTTCGAGATCCCGCTCGGTGAAGTTTTCCGGTTGCGTGCTGCTAAGGCCCGCGACTCCAAGTTTTTTTCCATGGATGCTCAGCGGGACTAGACACGCGGAGTGTGGTGTGCCTTCGACCGGATTATGCGAATAATGATCGGCTGGATAACGGTGTGGATCATGTCGTCTCAGCAACAACGGCTCGCCTGTGAGGAACACTTCTCCCGCCGGAGTTCCGTGAACCGGAATGGTATCGCCGACGCGAAAAGCGGCGAGATCTTTATAAGCAACATTCGTGTATTCGCGAAGGTGATCCAACTCTGGTTCATACAGAGCGATGCCGGCGAGGTCGTGCGGAATCAGGTGGCGAAACTCGCGGATATCGAATTCAACAGATCTTTCAAGTCGAGATGCGAAACGACGGCATTGTTGATTTCAAGCATCAGTTGAACGCGATCGCGTTCCCGTTCCGCGCGTTGAAAGTTGAGCGCGTTTTCGGCTGCCACCGCTACCGGTCGGGCAATCTGTTCGAGTAACTCCGCGTTTTCGGGAGTGAACGCCGCCTCGCGGAATGCGCCCACGTTGATGCTGCCCAGCACTTGATCGTGAGAAATCAATGGCACCGAACAGCCGCACCGCAAACCGGCGGCGTATGCGAGGCGCATTTCCGGAACGTGGAACTCTTCAAAGTCGATCCGGTCGCGCAGGATAGTCTTTCGCCTGCTGATACATAGTCCGGCAGGCGTTCCGTCCATCGGTATGACTTCGCCTTCGCTCAGAATGTTCATGGGGCGATCGAGCAAGTGGACGCGCAGTTCCCCCGTTTCCTGATCGAGCAGAACCACACTCGCGACATCGTGGTTGATAAAGCGTCTGAGACAGTCGGAGATCGTTTTGAAGAGATCTTTAAGGCTAAGAGCGGAAACAATAGCCTGACCCACTTCGAGCAACAGTTGATTGCGGTCGCTTGCAGAGATTTCGTTGAGCGGTCGAAGTTCGTAATTCATAGGGGCCGTCGACTCACCGCCTTAGGAACGCCTGGGTAAACGATGACGATCGGTTATGGATTTAGGCCGAATAATACCATGCGGGCGTCCGGAGGTAGGCCAATTCTCTCAAGTGACACAAATGTAAAATCTGCCGTGAGACGAATCACGCTGCCAGTTACATGATTAATAGCACCCGACATCCTCTGAGTTCACCGGAGTGTGATCATGGAGATCTGGCATTTCTCCCACCGGACGACGCCTAATGTCTCCGTTCTCAAGTCTTTAACCCAAGCTGGACTTAGTTCGCAGCACGTAAAATCTCACAACGGCGGACCTGGAATTGTTTTCTTCGACGCATTTTCGAATGAACTAGCAGAGTTGCTGCGTGAAACAAGCCGTCGCGGACTGGAAAGGGTGCTTGCCATCTCGCTTTCACCTCGCGCGATTGAACCGGAAGTTATCTGGAATCTGTTAAGTGCCGGCGCTGCAGACGTTTTCGCCTGGGATAGATGTCGTAAGCCTGCCGAGGAAATTGCTGCGAGATTTGAACGTTGGAAAAAAATAGATGAGATCGTTCGATCACCACTTGTGAAGGACAACCTCGCCGGTCGGAGCGCTGCCTGGATTCGAGTGCTGCGGCAAATCGTGGAAGTAGCGACATTTACCGATTCGTCGATACTCATTACCGGCGAAAGCGGAACAGGGAAGGAACTGTTCGCGCAACTTGTCCACACGCTCGATAAGCGCGCCAACAAAGGCCAGCTGGTCGTTTGCGACTGCACAACGATCGTCCCTGAGCTTTCCGGTAGCGAATTCTTTGGTCACGAACGTGGCGCATTTACAGGCGCAGTAGCTGCTCGTCAGGGTGCTTTTGCGCTCGCCGACAGTGGCACGCTTTTTCTCGACGAAGTCGGTGAACTGCCGCTAAATCTGCAGGCTGAGTTGTTGCGCGTGATTCAGGAGCGCACCTACAAACGCGTCGGTGGCAACACGTGGCAGAAGACAGACTTTCGACTCGTCTGCGCTACAAATCGAAACCTCCTTGAAGAACAGGCGAAGGCTCGGTTTCGTCGGGACTTCTACTACCGAATTGCAACCTGGACCTGCCAACTTCCCTCCCTGGCGGAGCGGCGCGAAGACATCCTTGTGCTGGCGACGCACTTTATCTCGCAGCTTCGACCGGACGATCCCCCGGAACTGGACGATCCTGTACGACAGTATTTGATGGACCGTGAGTATCCCGGCAACGTTCGCGACCTCAAACAACTGATCACGCGAATGATTCAACATCACGTTGGACCAGGAGCAATCACGGTTGGCGACATTCCTGAAATGGAAAGACCGTGTGGCAATAGATCGGATCACAGGTACGAAGAAGAACTGGAGACGGCGGTGCGATCGGCAGTGACGTCGGGCGCCAGTCTAAAAGAGATCGAACGCGCCGCGGGTACCCTGGCGGAAAAGATTGTGATCGAAGAAGAGCAGGGGAATTTACAGCGCGCTGCTCTTAGACTCGGAGTCAGCGATCGTGCGTTGCAGATCCGGCGTGCGGCCCGGCGACCTAATGGTAATGGGCGCGTGGTGCATTGATTATCGAGAGTTAACACTCAGCCACGGATCACCGCGCTCAGGCTGTGCCATAAACCCACCTAACGTGAACGACTGTTCTACGCGCACGCGCTGGCGACGACGTGTTTTCGAAATCAATCGCAGAAAGTTTCCACCAGTTATCAACTGTTCCTCACGAGCTGACAGACGCAGGGCCTTTATTTTTGCTAACTCAACTTCCGGATGCAGCCATGGTCCATCCGAGCCGAACAGTATCTTGTTCGCACCAGCCCGACGCACAGCTTGCTCGAGCAAATCAAAACGCCGGACTCCTGAAGTGTCCGCATAAACATTCGGATGACGTACCAGGTGATCGATGAGCGCGAGTTGTGCTTTCCAGTCGTCAGAAAAGCTTCCGAGATGAGGAATGATGAAGTTCAGGTCGGGATATTCTTCGGCCAGCAACTCCACCGCTGAAACTTCACCGACCACGTCGTAGAGCACCGGCAGCGAGAATGCACGCGCACTCTCGCATACTTCGCGCGTCATCGCTGCATCGTGACGGTGGACCTTGATGCCCACGAAACCATGATGCCTGACTGCTTCTTCAAGCATCGATTGCACTCGCCCGGCATCGCGTCTCGGATTTATGAATGCGAATCCATAGAAACGGTTTGGACGGCTCCGCACAATTCGCGCGACCTCGCGATTCGCGGTTGTGTAATCGGAGTGAAACGCAGCGAAGAGCACACTTCGATCGATACCCGCGCGAGCTGCACGCATTAGATACTTTTCGAGGGGCGCGTTGGTGTCCCAGGGGCCAGTTAGCCCATCACCTTTTCCCGCATGACAGTGGCAATCGATAATCATGACTTTATACCAATGCGTGTAAAAGAGAGATGCTAGTCTTTATTCCCTTGTGCAAGTTCGGCAAATAAAAGCGCTCGTTGGGTGCGTGAATCCGATCTCCTTGCAGCCCAAATCCAATCATGGCGATGGGAAGATTCAGGACGTTTTGGAAATCAGCGACTGCCGGAATTGTGCCGCCCGAGCGAACAAACACAGGAGCCGAGCCAAAACCTTTCTCGCACGCTACCGCAGCCGCCTTAATAAAAGGACCATGTCGATCGACAAACACAGGCTTGGAGTTCAGATAAGTTTTGATCTTCGATTGCAACGCGAACGGCGTTAGCTTCGCAACCTGTTTGCGAACCAACTGCTCGATCTCCGCTGGGTCCTGTTGCGGCACGAGCCGAAAGCTCAGCTTGGCCGTTGCGCGAGCCGGAATAACCGACTTTGGACCAGGTCCCTGATAACCACCAGTGAGACCGGTAATCGTTAGCGAAGGTCGAATCGTCGTGCGCTCGTAAGGAGTAAAGTTGCGTTCACCCCAGGACGCACGAGAGCGCGCATCCTTCAATAACTCCGCATCGGTTGGACCATTGCTCGCCATAAAGCGACGTTCTTCCTGACTCACTTCGGAAACGCGATCGTAAAAACGGGGAATCGCGATCTCGCCTGTTCTTGTTTGCAAACTCGAAACCATATCGCAAAGACCTTTTAGCGGATTGTGAACCATGCCGCCGAACAAACCGTCGTGAAGATCCGACTCTCCACCAGTGACTTCCAGTTCAACGTTGAGCGCGCCGCGCATCGCATAAGTGATCGCCGGTCGATCCGGTGCGGGCATTGCGCAATCAGAAACAACAACTACATCTGCACCGAGAGTGGCTCTATGCTTCGCCAGGAACGGAGCAAAATTCGTACTCCCGATCTCTTCCTCACCTTCAAACAAACACTTCACGTTAACTGGCAGTCGTCCCGTCGTGCGTAGACAACACTCGAGGGCCTTGATATGCGTGAACATCTGGCCCTTATCGTCTGAGGCGCCACGGCCGTAGAGGTAATCGCCACGGACTGCCGCCGCAAACGGAGCCGTCTGCCATTGGTCCAACGGGTCAACAGGTTGAACATCGTAGTGACCATAAATCATCACTGTCGGACGTTCAGGCGCATGAAGCCATTCGGCGTAGACGAGCGGATTACCAGGCGTCGGAACAACTGCGACCCGCTGTAGGCCAATGCGCCTTAAATGATCTGCCAGCCACGCGGCGCATTCTGCCGAGCCGCGAGCTGATTCTGCACGTGCACTGATTGACGGAAAGCGAACAAACGTCTGTAGTTCACCGACAAATCGCTCTCGGTTAGCGTTTGCATACGCCAGTGCGCGCTCTGCGTCGCCCATGACCTTGAGCTTTATGCCGGTCGTTCGCGACACTGTCTCACGTCCGATTGATCCGCAGCATGACCGGCGAGTCGCATCGCCAGCGCCTCGTAACAGTGTGCGTTGTTTCTGCGGCGTTCATTCGGATTGTGGCGTACAAACTCGATATACAGTTGGTGAAGCATCTCGTGAAGGATGACACCCGCCCGGAAAAACCGCGCAGACAGTCCCGCCTGCGGTGATGCTCCCCAGAATCTCGGACATAAGAGCACCTCGATCGGACTGATTGTCCGCGCCCGAACCTGTGGACCAGCTCCAGGACAACCGCACCGGTACCGCGTCCAGCGCCCCCCGCCGAGTTCACGCGAAACGGTGCGAAGTCTCTTGGCGACAATGTTTCGAGACTGCTCGTTGTTTGCCCACGGTACCGGTCGGGACGGATCGTGGCCCAGGAAGAACGTAAACATACGTCTTGTTTCGTTATCGACCTGGGCCGCGGTCAGCCGGCGCACCGCGTTGTTCGCAATCGAGATCGCATCGAGAATCGCACGGCGCAGGTTTGCGTCGCATTGAGCAGCAGGGAATGGCGCACAACCCGCAGGACAGTCGAAGCGATACGATGCTCGCGGCTGCGCAACCTGTGGTTGACCACCCTCCATTTCTCCGGAGACGTACTCAAATCCGGAGAATTCAGATTGCACCGCGCCACACGTCTTTTTCTTTCCATTACATCCGCATCCGCATCCCATGGTTTTTTGACTCCTCTCGTATCCTCTAAGACGGCCGAATAAAACTCACATGACAAAGATCTCCACTCGCCGGTTCTTGCGCCGTTTCGGTTCCGTGTTATCCGGTCTGATGAGCGGTTGCTCTTCCCCTTTTGAAGTGGCAACAACTCGAGCTCTTGGGGCCGTCATACTTATGGCGCTTTTAACCACGTTAGCGCGAATCTGACCAAGGTTCTTGTTGAGTAGCGGTGGTCCTTCAGTACTCGCATGTCCTCTTACTTCAATTATGGATATGTCACCACACTCACGGGCCCGCTTTCGGATCGCGCTTTTGATCTGGTTGAGCACTGCCTGTTGTGAACTACTGAGCTGAGTAGCGCCCCAAGCGTAGTCGTCGATCTTAGCCGTCAGAAGCCTGTCGCATGGCCCAGACTCTTGTTCCATCTCCACTTCAACTTCGCGACTTGGCGTTGCACAGCCCCCGGGATCCACGTAAGTGGGAGCCGAGTGTGCTCTACCTTTCGGGATCGTCTTCGAATAGAGACACCAACTGTTATGGCGGCCTGCACATCCGGAGTTGTAGTGCCCGTACACTCGCGGATTTGTCAGTGCGCCTGCCAGGTGCTGAAGCAACGACTGCGCGAAGTTGTCGTCGTCACCTTGAACGTTGCAACCGGATGCCTGATTGCAACCGTGCAGAACGAAAATGACGTCGCTGGCGAGAATGTCCGTGGGAATATCAGAAATGGTTCGTGCACCAGCAGTGCGTGAAGCCGCGTCGAGTGGAATAGAGTTCTGGTAGAGACCGGCAGAACCTGAGGTGTTTCCAAATACACCGGACGATCCGCTGTGCCCAAAGATATGAACACTCTTGATCGGTTTTCTACCCGTGCACTGAAACGCGGATCGAATCGCGTTAATGATGTCAGCACCAGTCCCGTAAGGAGTTGGGCCTATTCGCAGAACGCAATTGGACGCATCCGGACTACCGATGGCGCCGATTCTTCGCGCAGTGCCGGTTGCCTGGTGGTGAAAATGGTTGCGATGACTTGTGTTGGTTGCCAGCTGGTAGAGACAAAGCTTCGGTTGCACGCTGACCCGTGGCGCCGGCGCTTCGTGCTCAAACTGTTCCAACTCCTGGAGAATCTCCTGCTCGCGTTGCGGACTCGTCGCTGGAATACCACATGTTGTGCTATCCGGCGGCGGCCGGCGACCTCCTGTCGCCCCACATCGCTCTCCAGCTGTGCGCTGTGAAAGTAAGTACACATCCACCCGGCGATTGCGTGCTCGTGCGGCGGGCGACGTGCCACTCGGTGTCGGATCGGTTTCACCCAAACTGTAGACGACAAACGTCATGCGGCTCGCGATCGCACCCAACGCTTTGCAAAGAGCTTCTTTGACTGATTTCGCGCGCAGCAGGCCGAGTGTGTGGTTATAGTTTTGGGCGCCAACAACATCTGTGCGACCTACAATGCACACCGTGGGAACCGGTTTCGTCTTGCGAAGCGGCTTCTGATCTCGCGCGCGATCGCATCTATTTGAGCTGGATGATTGCGGGTTGCGTCTTTACGCAGCGTCGATTTACCAAAAATGAAGTTGTCGAGCGACGTGTAAGGTGGTCCACCACAGATCACTGTTGGCGGAAGAGTGATAGTCCTGCCAGGCGCTTCGTGTTCAAAAGCACCAAATTCAAAGAATTCTTCATCACCGCCTGGCGGCTGAGCGTCAGGGGCTTGTGGTGCGTCGCCATCGGCTGGTTCTGTGCTTGCTTGTCCGTTTCCATTCGGTGCTGGTTGGCCCATTGGTTCCATCACCGTTCCCTGCGGCTCCCAGTTGTCGCTTACAGCTGGTGGCGCCGCGCTGCCTGAAGGTCCGAAACTCGGCGGTGGTCCACCCTGGCTTGCAGGTGACTGAACCGGCGGCGGAAACGGATATGGGGGTGGAAACCCAACTGGCGGACGCGGGCGTGGAAACGGTCTTTTGAACCGCCGCCGAAAACCTCGCGGCAGAAATCTGGTTGGCTGGTTCGCATAAGAGAAGCGGTGGCGGATCCTTGGACGATATCCACGTCGTCGCCGGCGCGCCTCGTCTTCATCTTCGTGTTCGAAAAATTCGGCAAGGGGGTTGAAAGATTCGGACTCAATTCGGCTGCTCATTTTGTTACCTCCACCGGACTCAATTCCGGTCACACGTCTAGCGTCTGATCTTTTGTGTCTCTGTCCCAGGGTTGAAACAACCCTGGGTTGCAATCAGTTGACGTTACCTGGTCTTACTCTTTTCGAGGATTCAGCGCTCGACGTCTTGTTGCCACTGGAGCAAAGTTGACTCCACTGCCAATCGAGCCTCGCGTACCCGAAGTGAGTTCACCACGTGAAGTTTGTGAAGCCAATCGGTTCTGCAACAACGTAGACGGCTGCACGTAGCGTGTCGGCGCGCCTCGCAGGTCGACGACGTCTTCCGACAGGTTTACGCCTGTGGCCGCGAGGTATGCATGGATGTAACCCTGAACTTCAGGTCTCCAGTACCGAGCCCAGGTCTTGGCGGCGTCTTGATTGTTTTCCGTGCTCCAGTCGCCGTACCGGACCGACAGCAGCAACTGCTCGCCGTAAGCACCCAGATTGCGGAAGTGTGTGATCGAAGTATCACTCCAGTTTTGCAGGCGCTTCATCGTGTCCACCTGGCCCATCCACGTTTCATCGTATGGAACCATCGCGCGGCCACGCAGAAACTCACGCATCTCAGGTCTGGCGAGGAACCACTGCATCATCAGCATCTCGACACGCGCGGTCCAGGGCAGATCGCCAAACTGGTTATGAGCGCCCTCTGCGAGTATCAGATGCACTTCGCGCAATGAGCTCAAGAGAGAGAAGCCGTCGGCGACCACTGTCGTGTCGGCATCTTCGCGGTAGAAGGATGCCGTTCGTTGCAGTAGGTTGTGGAAGGCTTCGATGAACTTCGAGCGGCTATCGGCCGAACGTATTTCAGGGACTGCCTTGCCCACGAGCTTCAAGCCGTAGTGATGATCGTATTCGTAAGCTCTGCGCGGAACGGTGAGACGGTTGTATTCGTCCTGAATGTAACCCCAGAGCAAATTGTTCAACGGCCGCAGTGGATCGATTTCCAGGTTCGCCAGCGGATCGCGTTCCTGTGGACCACGCCGGTTCTGGAAGCGCATGCAGATCGCGTTCATCGTTTGCACGAGCATGCCTTCCTCGTGCCAGTAGGACCAGATGAGCTCCAGCATGCTCGGACTGGTGAATCTGTCGCCCAAAATGCCGAGGGCGTAAGGAGATGCCCCGGTCTCCGGATCGTCTGTACCCAGGAGAGCTCGAGTGATTCGCCTGAGATAAGGCAGCGATCCGGGAAGGCCACCGAGGTAAGCTCTCAATTTATCTTCCACCTCTCTGACAGTTACGTCTCTCTCGAGGCGCGAGTCCTCATCGGCCATGAACTCGTGACGGTTCAAGAAACGGGTGAGTTCGCCTGTCGCCGATCGTTCCCCGACGACAACGCCTGCCTCGAGCAACAGGAAAGCCTGAGTGGCCAGCTTGAGGAGGTTATAGGCATCGACACCGTAGACCGGTAATTGTGACAAGGCATCTTTCCGCTCTTGTATCGTTGGCGCACCTACTTCATCGGCCGTGATGTCCTTACCGGGTTTGTTTCTACCGGTCTTCTTGGCTGCGCGGGTCCCTACAAACTCCTCGTTGCTGTTGAGAACGCGTTCGATAAAAGCTGAGTGATTGTCCGAGCGGATCGCATTTGTTCGATTACGAATCGCGGTCCACAGGGCTTCATCGTTACGTTCGGGAAGGTGCGCCCGTGTCAAGGACGTGCTGACCGGCAATTTCTGGCCCCGGTGAACAGTGATTTTAGCCAGCTCTTGATTCTCTTCTGACATTTTCTGCCTCCTTAATTTGTATCGAACAATAGTGATGGCGCGGTTGACGGTACGAGCGCCGGCTTGGCGCAGTAGACCACTGTGTCGAGCGTGTCGCGCAGTGCCCAGTACCTCAACATCTCCGCGAAGATGCGACCTTCAGTCTCAGGAGTGATCGCGCCTTCAGCACGTGCCTGACCAATGACTGCAAAGACCGTTGTTGGCGAAGCCTTGTACATCTCCGATCGCGACGCTTGCCACGATCGAAAGAGCGCGGTGAGCCGTGCTGGTTGTCGTTCGCTAGTTTGCAACGCCTCCTGTAATGAAGCGCCGCGCAACGACTTCGGCCGGTGATGAGCGATCAGTGTCGCCAGGCCCGGCATCGTCTTCACCAGCAGCTCGAGAAACTTCCGCTTGTCGCCCTCGAGATCTCTGGGCGGGTAGTAAGACAGCCAGATGTTTTCCAACCTGTCCCACTGCGGGTGCGGGAAGAGTGCACGTCCCATGGCGCAACTTAACCTTACGCGCATCCATGGAACCGGATGCGGATCGTCGAGGTTCAAGCGAAAAACAAAGTAGCGCGGCAACGTCACCACTCCCATCAATCCAAGTGTCGAGGTTATTCCTACTCGTGCTACCGACCAGAAGTCCGCGAGTATTTCCGAGATGCAACGATCCCAGTAGCCCCACGCTGGACTTTCCTCTCCGCCGTTTCGCTGCAACCCGCGCAGTAGTGGTCGAATTGACTCGATCAGATCGAGCAATGCAACTGCCTGGTGTCCGACTTCATGGACCAGAGAGGAGGCGATACCGCTGCCGATCATTCGTTCCCTTGGCATACGTATGATCGCCACGGGGTTGTCGCCTCCTCCAGGTAAGCGCGTGCGTGCTCTGCGAATCGCTGCACCATGACTTCGATCCAGAAAACAGATCACTCCCGGCAGGTTGTAGTAGTTTCCATTAAGTGAAAGAGCATCGGCTGCGACTATGTCGAGTCCGGCCAGCCAGATTCCGGTTTCCTGTTCACTTCGCTGAGTGAGCACCGCGGCGAAAATGTCGAGATGCGACAACGAAGTGTTGAAACGCATGCGCAACATGCTGAAGCGTCTCTGCGCCACCTCGGGAGATACCGAGCGTCCTTCAGCACTACGCAGCCAGCGAATGAACTTGCGCACCATGCGGTTAACTTTCTGACGGCCTTCGATCAGATATCGATCGATTGCGCTGAGCGAAGCTGGCGGTAACGCGGCTGCGGGAACCATCGTCTGCTGCAAGGCGAATGGTTTTACTCTGCCGAGCCTTACCAGTAGCGCGCGCGCCTCCTGTTCGACCAAAGTCAGTCCTGGCGCAACGGGCACAGCCGCCCTCGAAAGTGTTCTTGCTGCGTTGAACATCGCGTTAGATTCCTATCAGGACGATTTCTTGTCCGCGGCGTACCCAGCGTCCGGTATTCCTGTGACGGCATCTGCGTCTCTGATTCATACCACCAGATGGCGAAGAGCCAGGTCGCAGCAGACCGGGCGCGAACTGTTGTGCAGCCGTTGTGAGTGCAGCTTGAGCTGCCTGGACCGGCGGTGCATTTGGAGCTGCCTGCGCGGCTGTGGCTGCCGCAGCGCCACCAAGACGAACTACCTGTTTGGCGATTTCAAACTCCTGATCCTCGTAACTCAAACCTTCGAGTTCCAGGCCAAACATGTTGCCGGCGGCCGACGCCAACTTGCCTCCGATAGCGCCACCAACGCCGGGCAGGATGAAATTCCCTGCGGCAGCGCCGAGCACGGGCAATGCTTTCTTCGCAATTCCCCTTAACGCTCCGGTGAGCTGACGACCAACTCCGGATTTAAGAAATCCGCCGGCTTTTTTGATCAACTTGCCGAGGAATTGCTCCAATTCGTCTTCGTTCTGAATCGTCAACAACTCGGCAGCAAGCTCCATCTCTTCCGCTTCGCTGAACGGACTCTCCTGGCTGTATTCGCCGTAAGTTTCAGTCTCTTGCCCGAACTCGCCTGGGTACTCGCCGACAAACTCACCGGCGTACTCCCCTGCATACTCGCCCGGAAACTCACCGGCGTATTCGCCGGCGTATTCATTCGCATACTCTCCGGCGTATTCGCCGAAGTTTGACTCAAGGTTGGTACGGTCAATGTTGTGCATACATCCTCCTCGGGTTTCTGTTAGGACCATTTATCGCAGCGTTACTGGAGCGGTGTTAGTGCAGTGATCGTGCCAGCGTAAGTTGTTGATTCTTGGTGAGGGTTGGCGAAAGAGATTTCTGTGGCGAGGGATCGTGGGCAAATTCAGCGAAACGCTTTTCGGCGGAGTTGGTTTTGATTAACAAACGAAGGCATGTCTCTAATCGTGACAGAAACAAAGCGCAGGCGAGTTGGAAAAAGCAGCGGTGAGTTTCAATTGCAGACAGCGTTGCGATTGCCTTTATCGACGAAGCTTGCGTTGGACCAAAGATCGATTCCGAACGAACCTTGGTCCTTCTTGGGTGTAAGTATCTCGAAGGGCGTGCCCGCGTTCTTTTCACGGTTGAGGAGAGTGCAAAGCTCCCCGAGGGGATAATCTTTTAACTCGCGGTTGACTCTATGCTTTACGTATTCTTCAGGGGCATAGCTCAATCCGATCGAGAATGGAGATGGATCTCCCCGCCGTCCTTCGAACAGCATTTGAAAGGTGCACACTCTTGGGTTTGTGAATTTACCATTGGCGGACAGTACGTAGTGACGAGCTTTTACTTTCCGAAAAAAATCAGCGGTGACATTACGACTACTTCCGCCGTGAGGAAGAACGAGTATATCTACTTCAGCATTCCCCTTGTTATCGGTATAGCCAGCCTGCGCGAGTGCACTAATGATTTCGTCTCCTCGCGCGTCAGCCGTCATTAAGATTCGCTTTCCCCCTAACTCCACCATCATCACAATGCTGCCCTGGTTAACAGAGGATTCATCAAGATAGGCACCACACGCGGGATCAGTGTTCTCCATAGTTGGAGGCTCGATAGGCGAAGGCAGAAGCTCAATCTTTGGATCTTTGAACGTCTCGACGATATCGTAATTTTCCACCGCTGCAAGCAGTTCCGGCTCCTCCGTGCGTTCAATACTTGTTCGCCACTTCTTGATCCAGAAATCGGCGAATTCGCGAAGCCGATGCACGCGAGGGCTGAGAACCGTGATCGTAAGGTTGTCTTCAAGTGTCACACGTGCGGCGCCCGCCTCCGGTGCTGCTACCATGCGAGTAAATGGCGTATTCAAAGGGACGTTGAGCGCCTTTGCTCCAGCCACCAGTTTGCCCTTCCCTTGCATCTCCAGCAGCTTCTCAAGATGCTCGGGTTCCCCGGGCACAAACGCATTGGACCATAAACGAGTGATCGCGAGGTTTCGGCTGGAGGGAGATTGTTCTTGAAGATCCTGTACTAAACCGATCAGGCCGCCCATGTTCTGATCGTCGGTCTGTGTTGAAACAACGAGACTAAGCGGCAGCTCTTTGCGTCCGGAGCGTAGGGTGTCGAATCGCGGCTTGAGCACTTCGCGATATATCTTCCGCGTTCCACCGTCGACAAGCATGTGCCGGGCTGAATCGGGCGGCCCGTAATGCAACAGAAACGCACCGCCATCTGCTGCACGCAACACCTCGAGCGTGAGAAGAGCAGCCGGTGCGGGCGACACGATTCCCTTAGTGCGCCGCCAAGCCTCGTGAGCCTTCTCGAGACTTTTTGCTTTAGCCTCCAATTCCTTCGACTGTATCAGAAACTTTGGAGCACTCTCTTCCAGCGCTCTCTTTTCGTCCGCGGATGACGCGGCCTGAGCGCGTGCGAGGACACGCTGATGTTCGGCGAAATTCTGGGCCGCGAGTGCCCGCACACGCTGTACTTCAGCAGTCCTTGCGCGATCGTCTGCCAGGACTGCCATATCTTTCGCCTCCGATGCATTGGCTCGAGCGATCTGTGCCGAAATCCAGCCAAACACCGCGAGTCCTGCAACCACGACCGTAACAACCGCGGCTATTCCAATCACAAGTCTGCGTCCGAACTGCTCAGCGCGATGCGATGTGTCGATGAAACGCCGTCCTTCGTCGTCCAGTAACAACGAGCCGTCTGTCAGAAGCTCACGCGCACGACTTACGCGCGCACCACGCCAAAGAAGATCCTTCGTTTTCGCTTCATTCCATGTGCGTGCAGCGTTCTCGACGTCAGCTCGCAGTCTTAGCGCTTCCGAGTTTTCTTTGATCCAGCTCTTAAGTTGTTCCCACGAATCGAAGAGCCGCTCATGCGCGACCTCGATAGTGTCATCAGCGCCGTCTCGACCGGAAACGAGCAAACGTGCGTCAACAAATCGGTTCAACAGGGGATGGATGGTCTTTGGTAGATCGTTCCACTTCACCGTCCGACGCGCATACCTGCCGTCGTCCGTAATGCGCATCATTGTCAGAAATGCGGCACGAAGCGCTTGCTCCTTATCACGAGTCATGTGCTCCGAGGTCATTACATTATCTGCGGCCACACCGACTACTCTTTGAACGCCGCCCAGCTTGTCACGATACTCCTCAACCGTGAGCCGCTTATCGTTTGAGTAGCGCTCCCACAATTCGCGCATCGTGAACGCGAGCAGCGGCAGTGCGTTTTGCGTTCCCGCATCTTTGATGAGCGCCGTGACTAACGACTCTTCCAGCTCAACATCCTCTTCCTTCGCCGGTTCCTCGATGATCTCTTTGATGTCGCTCTCCGACATTGGACCAAGCGACAACACCTCGTAACGCAGATCCAGCAGTGGAGCACTCCGTTGAAAGCGATCGAGAAAATCGGATCGCATGGTGCCGACGACGATCGCAGGTGAATCCTTGTGTCGCGTGACTTCTCGCAGTTGAGTAAGGAAAGGCACGCCTTCTTCCGTACCGAGTAGCTCTTCAAACTGATCTACGACGAGTAGCACCTTCGCGTCAGCATCTTCAGAGCGTTTTTGAACATCGACGAGAGCTTCTGCGACTGCTCCAACGTCGCTGCGACCCGACATCGTCTCAGCTATGTCGGCCCAGCCCCCACGAGTCAACACCTCTGCAAGTTCGCGAATTGGATTCGTGCGTGGACGAAACGGATCGATAACAATCCACCGTTCCTTATCACGACGCAAGCGTGGAACAAGTCCGGCGCGGACGAGCGATGACTTTACCCGTTCCTGATGCGCCCAGGATCATCACTACGCGCGGCTCCCCGAGGTGGTGCAAGCGATTGAGAAGTTCGAGTCCGTGGGTAATTTCGTCGCCGCGGCCAAAGAAGATTGCAGCATCCTCTTCCTGAAATGCCATCAGACCAGGATACGGGGGCCGCTTCTTGTCCCATGGAAAGGTCTTTGCCGGATCTAGCCCGGCAGCGGCGATGCCCTGAAGAATTCGTTGATACGCGGTTTCTCTATCGTCCTTCGTAAGATCGACTGCTTGACGGTCTGTAAGCACAGCGTCGAGCGTGCAATCGTCGATCTTCAGTGCAAGCAGTGGCTTCCCGAGTGCGCGCGCGTGCGTGATCTCCATGAAGCACCAGCGCGAATCCATCGAGGCGCGACTACAAATGACGATCATGGTTTGGCAAGTGCGAACTCGCTGGTAAAGTTCGCGCTCCCAATCGCGGCCCGCCGGGATTCCGTCGGCGGGGTCAAAATCTAGAAATACGGAGCGGTGACCGTGCGCCTCAAGGCATGCCTTGAGCGACTTGGCCTCGTCATTATCCCGGCTGCTGTGACTTATGAAGATGCGACCCATCTTGACACTCCGACCGTACGGAATAGTGAATTCACTCTACTATGATTCCAGACCGGAAAAATGTTTCGACGCCACCCGAGAATGTCTTTCTTTTCCTTGATTTATGATTCGATCTGCTCCCAGTTTCCTGTGGTTGCTGAACGAAAGACCGCGTCTATCACAGTCATGTTACTGATCGCGTCTTCGAGCGGGATCGGCTGGTCCAGGTTCTCGCGAATTGCTTGTGAGAACAACGATCCTTGAATCTCGTATTGATCGCAAACTGGAAACTCGATGATTTCGGCGCTCGCTCCGGTCAGATCGTTGCCGTTGTCGATCAGGATCTGTGTCGGTCGATCGTTAGGCGCATTGAAAGGGATAAGCACTTCAATGCGTCCTTCAGTTCCCAGGAAGATCATTCGTTGATAGGGAGCGAGGCGAGTGCTGCAAGTGAAAGTTGAGTGACCTTGAGCGAAATCCAGGACCGCGGTCGTCAGCGAGTCGGTACCAGACACGGGGTCGCGTTCGATCAATGCTAAGACGCGGCGAGGTTCGGCTTCGAAAATGAAGCGAGAGATTGTGATGGGATAGCATCCGATGTCCATCAACGCGCCGCCACCCAGCTCCAATTGATTGCGAATATTCCCGGGATCCGGATTGAAGTAGCTGAAGAAGCAGGTAATGGACCGTAACGAACCGATCCTGCCCGACCTGTTCAGGCGCCGCGTCTCGAGCCATTGCGGATGTGTTCGTACCATGAATGCTTCCTGAATCTTTACCCCGGTGCGATTGCGCACGTCGATAAGCGCCCGTGCTTCGTTGGCATTCAGGGCGATTGGTTTTTCACAGAGAACATGCTTACGTGCTTCCGCCGCTTTTATGGTCCAGGGAACGTGCAAGTGGTTTGGCAGCGGGTTATAAACTGCTTCCACGTTGTCATCTGCCAGCAGCTCTTCATAACTTCCATACGCGTTCGGGATCTGCAACGATGCGGCAGCTTCTTTCGCGCGTGAAAGATCACGTGACGCAAGAGCGGTGATCTCACACCATGGACTGCGCTGCATCGCCGGCCCCACCTTTGTTAACGCGATGTTTGCGGTACTTAAAACTCCCCAACGGACTTTGTCGACCATTTGTCAGTGTCTTCTGCGTGACTCAAAAAGCGTCAAAAACCGAGCGAATTTGAAGTCTTTTCCGAAACTCTTCCAGTGAAAGTGGCGCGCGTGAACGAAAGTCGACGACCATTTCTCGCCCAGGCGCGAGGTTGAAGTAGTTGTCTGAGAAGAACCCATCATGATCCGGTACCGCAAGATAAACCGCTTTCGCGAACTTATCGGCTGACAGTCTCACACGAAACTTGCCGCGTTCTTTAGCTGCAATTATCTCCGGCGTGATCGTGGGCTTCGAGATCTTCAGCTCTTTGAAAGGAGCAAAGAAATAGTCGTGACTGGAAACCACTTTCCCGTTTGCCAGTAGCTCCGCGTATAGAAACACTCTCTTCTGATCTTGTCCTTCGAGAAATTCCGAGACTTTCGATTCGAAATACGAGCGACTGGTTAAAGGCGCTAGGCTCGCGTCTCGCTCGACAGTCTTTAACGTGGAGCCGTCGAAGCTCATCACCATGATCTTTATCTTCGCCGGGACTGCTTTCACCCGATCGGACACGACGTACAACTTCAACGTGTCGTCCTCCACAGTCGGGCTGATAAGCAGATCGTTGTAGAACCGCTTCGCGTAATACTGCAACGCCTTCCATCGGCCGAAATAGTCGATGCTGGACCACGAAGCGACCGGCCAGCAATCGTTGATCTGCCAGTAGAGCGCGCCCATGTTGTGCGGCATGATGCGTCGCAGGTGTTCTGTTCCACGCGCGATTCCTTCCGCTTGCAGCACCTGACTCATGTACAGGAAAGATTCGAAGTCCTTAGGCTTGGGATACTCGCGCAGCATGTACTCTCGAATTAACTGGTTGCCGCGCGGATGACGTTGATGCGCGAGCATGATCGGCGATTCGATGTCACGTTCGTTTGGAAGCGTGTAGTACTTGACCGTCTCGATATTCGGAAAAGATTGGAAGCCGTATTCGCTCATGAAACGCGTCCGCTGTTTTTCATACTCGCTGAAAGGCTTTTCAGCGTGCCAGACTTCCCAGTAATGCACGTCGCCGCTGCGCTTTGAATCCGGATCGTTTTCAAGGCCGCCGTGAGGGGAGCTGGGCCAGTAAGGCCGTGAGGGATCGTAGGCGTCAGAAACTTCCTGGAGCACGCCATGAAAGATCTTTACATAGTCGTCCCATACCGATGCCGGTAGATTTTGTCGCCAGCCCCAGTTTCGCCAGGCAGTCTCGACCTCGTTATTGCCGGCCCAGATAACTATGCTCGGATGGTTTCGCAGTCTTTTCACATTGTCGATCGCTTCCGCACGAACGTTGTCGAGAAACTCCTGATTTGCCGGATACATGCTGCAAGCAAACATGAAGTCCTGCCAGATAAGAATTCCCATTTCATCGGCCAGCTCGTAAAACTCGTCTACTTCGTAAATTCCGCCGCCCCACACGCGCAGCATGTTCATGCTGCTGTCGCGTACAGACTCGAGCATGTAGCGGTACTTCTCAGGCGTGATGCGCGTTGGAAAGCTGTCGGACGGGATCCAGTTCCCACCTTTAGCGAAAACCGGCACTCCGTTGATAACAAACATGAAGCTCTCACCGGCGTTATCGCGCTGCCGTCGTAGTTCCAGTGTTCGCAGTCCGGTGCGCGTCGTTTTTTCATCAGTGATTTTGCCGTTTACGAAGCTGCGCGCTCGGAAGACGTAGAGTGGTTGAGCGCCCAGTCCATTAGGCCACCACAAGGATGGTCGAGCGATCGTGAAGTTGAAAGAGACTCGATTGCTTCCCTTGTTCAGCTTGACGTCTTGCGTGCCGGCCACAGCCTTGTTGGTGAGGTTCATGAGCACGACGCTAGCGGTCTCCGAGCCGCTCGCCTCGATTTCGATGTTCGCAGTCAATTCAGCTGCACTGGCGGAGATCTTGTTGACGACAACCTGGAGATCGTTAATGCGCGCGTCGTCCCATGCTTGCAAAGCGACGGGACGCCAGATACCGCTGGTAACAAAGCGTGGTCCCCAGTCCCAGCCGTAGTGGTACGGAGCTTTGCGCGTAAACGGAGAAGTTTTTTCGCCTTGATCGTTTACGGCGGGCAATTGGTACTTCAATTTCGCCATCACCGGCAAAATCTCGTTGATCGGCGAGCGGAAGAGAATTCTCAACGTGTTGTCGCCGGCCTTCAGCGCCTGTTTCGCGGCGACTCGCCAGGTGCGAAACATGTTCTCGGCATTGAACAACAGTTGATCGTTCAGGAACACCTCCGCATAGGTGTCGAGACCTTCGAATACCAACTCGACGTTCTCACGTTTCATGATCTGTGGCGTGATCTTGAACG
The DNA here is from genome assembly GCA_963789185.1 of uncultured Acidobacteriota bacterium. Lineage (GTDB taxonomy): Bacteria > Acidobacteriota > Blastocatellia > Pyrinomonadales > Pyrinomonadaceae > PSRF01. The sequence continues at coordinate 755,130 of CAWBJU010000027.1, read as the reverse complement.
TCGTTCTGTATTCCCAGTTTGTCTTGCCGATCCACTGCTGCTTCTTTTCGTTATCGCGATAGAACGGATCTTCGATCAACTTGTTTGCGAGCAAATCCGTGTGAACGCAACCAGGAACAGTCGCCCGGTGCCAATCTGTTTTTCCGGCCTCACGGAACTGCCAGCCGGTGTCAAGCGACATGATAGTTTTCCCGGACCCCGAGGCATCGCCCGCCGGCTGTCCGTTAACGGCAAGACCAGAAAGAAGGAGCAACAGTGGACCAAGCCACCAGTGGAGTTTTATCTTCAAGGTTGATTCTCCGCAGATTTTGCTTTCGGTTTATGCTTTATAATCCATGACGTTAGCTGAATCGAAATCATGCCGAGCGTAAGCGTCGTTATCTCCACCTATAACCGCGCCCAACTGCTGCCACGCGCGATCGACAGCGCGCAGCGGGCGGGATCGGATGTCGAAGTAATTGTTGTTGACGATTGTTCGACCGATGAGACGCCGGAACTTTGCGCGAAACTCGAAAACATTCGGTACGTCCGCCTTGAAAGTAACGGCGGTTTAGCGAATGGTCGTAATGTCGGCATTGCTGAAAGTAGTTCGGAGTTCATTGCATTTCTCGATGACGATGACTTACGTCTGCCTGAGTCACTCGACAAACAGTTACGCGTGCTAAACGCGAACCCGAGCGCTGCGCTTTGTTATGGTCAGGCTCTACTGGCTGACGCGCGCCGCCAACTGCCCACCGGCGAGATATATCCGATCACGTGTCCCCAGGGCGACATCTTTTGGGATCTACTCGAACATAATTTCATTCCGATGCCGACCGTGCTCGCGCGTAGATCAAGTTTACTCGAAGCGGATTGCTTCGACACGCAGGTGCACCCAATTGAAGATTGGGACATGTGGCTTCGTATGAGCGAGCGTCTCCTGGTGGTCGCACTCGAAGAGCCCGTTGCGATCTATCGAAAAGCCGTAGCCGAATCCGGGCAAATGTGTTCAAATCCGCTGAGTCTCTGCCGGCAGTCTTTCCGCGTTCAGCAGATGGCTCTCAGTCGACCGCGAGCCTTGGAAGCGCCTCGGGTAAAACGGCGTGAGGTTCGACGAAAGCTTCGCGATCGCGTTTACGAAATATTAATGACAGAGGCGACTAATTCCATTCATGCAGGCGACACGAGCTCAGCCCGCGCAAGCCTGCGCGACGCTTTTCGGTGTCGGCCCTTGCGCACGGTCGTGAGTGGTCGTTTGCCCTGGCTGTTGCCGGGGTTACGTTGACGAATTCCAAATGCGGAGGTTTGCGAAAGATCCCCGATAACACGATGAAGATTGCTCTTTGCAAGAGTCAGTTTTTTGGACCAGTTAGCGGCGCCGACGAGATTCTTGTCACTTATGCGATTAGCCTGCATCGCGCTGGATACGACGTTAACGTCGTCTTGCTGTACAAGCCTACGGAGAACGATCAGTTTCTGCGACGTCTGCGGGCCGCAAACGTACCTGTTGTTCATGTTATCGAACGATCAATTGCCTTCATGATCCTGCGAGGCCTTCGCAATCTGGTCTCGAGTTTCCTGTTGTTGTTCCTTTTGGTTCCGCGTTCTGAAGCCGGCCTACGCAAAGTATGGCAGGTCTTGATCGATCTCATCTCACGTTTCCATTACAAGAACTGTCGCACTTACTTCTCACGCAGCGATTATGACCTGTTGCACGTGTTCACGCCTGATAGTGGCGCCGCGATAATGATTCGCGCGGGCAAGGAAGTTGGGATTCCGGTTCTGTATCACGAGATGGGAACGCCACATTACTTACCCGCTCTCGATACCTACTACAAGCGACTGGAAAAAGTGTTGCCGATGTGTTCAGAAGTAGCGGCACTATCGCCTACGCTGGCGAAACAATGGTCCGAGCGTTTCCCTTTCTTACGGTCGGTTTCCGTATTGCCGCTTATAACGGAAGACTCCAAAACGCTGAATGTGTCGGTAAAACCGACAGCTAGTGACGAAACGATTTTTGGATTTGCAGCGAGGATTGAAGCAGGTAAGGGCCCGCTGGTTTTAGCGGAAGCGTTGGCCCAACTTCGACAAACCCACACGAACGTCCTCGTGCGTTTAGCCGGCAGGGGTCCGGCAATGCAGGAACTTAAAGGGCGTGTGCGCGAGTTGAGTCTCAACGGTTCGTGGGAATTTGTCGGCGCTTATGAAGGCACTGTCGGTTGCAGCGCGTTCATGCGAACGCTGGACGTGTTCGTGCTGCCGTCATTCGCAGAAGGCACTTCAAAAAGTATTATTGAAGCGATGGCCCACGGACTGCCAATCATCACTACGAATGTTGGTGGTTCGGCTGATCTGATTACACCTGACGCGGGAATACTGGTTCCACCCGGCGACAGTGTGGCGCTCGCTCAAGCGATGCAACGCCTCGCAAGCGATCCGTCGCTTCGCAAGCGAATGGGCGAGGCTGCACGCGAGCGTTATCTCAAACTGTTCGCACCAGAAGCGGTGCTCTCTATGCTCCTCAGCACCTATTCAAATGTGACGGGCAACGGCCACGACATCAACAGTGCGTCGTTGAATGGACGACATCCGTGGGCGATCGAGACCAAGGACCACGCGGTAGCGATGGCATGCCACCAGAGAAGCTGAGGTTGGCATTCGCTACGCCGGAGTACGTAACGGAGCACCACTTCGATGGCGGACTTGCCAATTACGTTCATCGCGTCACAACGCTACTGGCGAATCTCGGTCACGACGTTCATGTCGTAACATTGTCCCTGAAAGATGAAGACGAGTTTGACAACGACGGTGTAAAGGTCCACCGCGTAACACTCAAGCCGGGCTGGATCCTGCTTAACCGCATTACACGCTATTCGTTTCCGACGACTCTGCACTGGCTCAACTTCAACACTCAGGTTGGTCGTAAACTCAAACAACTTCACCGGCAGAGTCCATTTCACTTAATCCAGTATCCAAACTATTCTTCGTGCGGTCTCTTCTCAATTCCGTTCCTGCGCGCGGCACACGTCGTGCGGGCTTCTTCGGATCATCGCGCCTGGAACGATGCTGCCGGGGTGAAACGCAACCTCGATCACCGGTTGGCAGGGGGGTTGGAGTCGCTGCAATACAAGCTCACAAAAAATGTTTTTGCTCCGAGTAATGCGGTGCAGAAACTTCTCACCAGGAACGATGTTGCGTCTGAAGTGCCGGTAATTCGCACGCCTTTTTACATGGAAACTCGCGATTGGGATTACACGGTCTACGACCAATTCCTCAAAGGCAAACATTACGTGCTTTATTTTGGGCGCTTCCAATTGCATAAGGGGTTTCACACCATCGCTCAAGCCCTACCGCGTTTTCTGAAGCAATATCCGACCGCTTATGCAGCGCTGGTTGGTCGCGACATGGAGACGAGCCTCGCGTCATCGATGGCGGATTTTGCGCGCGCTCAATGCGGTGATTCGGCCCCGCGATTAGTGATGGTGGGAAACCTCCCGCACCGCCAGCTATATCCGATCATCGCTGGGGCGCGTCTCGTGGCCCTGCCCTCTCTCATCGATAACTCACCTAATACCTGTTTGGAGGCGATGGGCCTCGGCAAAGCAGTTATCGGCACGAACGGTACAAGTTTTGAAGAGTTGATTTCGGACGGGGTCAACGGGTTTCTTGTTGATCCTAACGATCCGGAGGCTTTGGCTAAAAAGATGATTGATGCATGGATCGACCCCAACCTGGAACAGATATCGGCCGCTGCTAAACAACAAATGTTAGAATTCGCGCCCGACAAAACCATCCCAGCTTTACTGAACTACTATTCGTCAGTAATCGGTAGAGATGCAAACGATCGCGACACGCATCAGTAACAAGTTCAGAACTACGTGGACTGGGCTGCGACCAGTCAAAGCTACCAAGATCGTTGGCATAGGTCTGCCAAAAACGGGAACGACGTCACTTGGTTATTGTTTTCGCCGCCTGGGATTTAAACATCGCACCTACGATATGCACCTTGCCGCCGAGGTCAAACAGAATAAACTCGAGAACACGCTCGCGGAAGCAGCGAAATTTGAAGCGTTTGAAGACTGGCCCTGGTTTTCAATTTATCCCGACCTCGATCAGGCATTTCCAAACAGCAAATTCATTTTAACTCTGCGAAAAGACACCGAGACGTATGTGAATAGTTTGAAAGGACATCACGATCGTGAAGGGATTAGGAGACCGGATTTTGTAAAACCCCCGTGGTGGGACATTGTTTTCGCAGTTGAACCATCCGACTGGGATTACGAAAAGTCGGCGAAGCGATACGAGCGGCACAACCGGGAAGTGCTCGAGTACTTTGGCGGCAGAGTCGGAAAGGATTTGTTGGTGGTGTGTTGGGAAAATGGAGATGGCTGGGATAAGTTGTGCAGCTTTCTAAACAAGCGCAAGCCCGACGAACCGTTTCCTCATTTGCGATAGCCGTGACAAGACGATGAGATCGAGATTTGTTCAAGCTCTCTTGCGACGACTTGGCCTGCGCAAATCCTGGTACGAGATTGATGGTTGGTTTACCTGGCGTTCGGCGCAGGAGGAAGCTGTAAAATTTTTTCCTGCGAACAGTCGATTTGTTGAAGTCGGAACTTATCTCGGGCGCAGTCTCTGTTCGCTGGCTGAAGTTGTTAGTCATAGCGGAAAGAACATCACGATCATCGGAGTCGATACGTGTCGCGGTAGTGGGCCCGAGGGTTGGCGTGGAAAGGATTACCACCAGAATGCCGTCGCCGCGGGAAACGGAACGTTTGCAGGCGCGCTGCATAAGAACTTGCTGGATTGTGGCTTCGGCGACAAGGTAGTGCTGATCATCTCCGACTCGGTAAGCGCATCCGGATTGTTTAGCGACGCTTCACTTGACTGGGTCCATCTCGACGCGCGACACGATTACGCGAGTGTCAAAGCTGACATCGAGGCATGGCTGCCAAAAATCAAAGCAGGCGGTTGGCTGTCAGGTGACGATTACAACGAGGAAAAATGGCCGGAGGTTGTCAAAGCCGTAGGAGATCTATTGCCGGGGGCGCAGTCCTGGGCCGAGTTCCAATGGCGCTGGGTCGTACAAAATCAACAGGAACAGTCCGGTAAATCGCGATAATCCAGTCAAGACTTGGGTCCGGTGCCCTCATGCCTTATCGATGCCGCGAGTTTGTTGATGCTCTTGTAATTGACGGTCCAACCTGCGTGCGCCGCGGCGAGACCAATAACGCCTCCTTCGCCGGTAAAAACGCCGCGCGCTTGTAAGAACTCAGCGCCTCGCGCCCACGCCTCAAAGAACTTCGATTCACGTCCGTCTTTGGTCACAGCAAGCAAAGCCTCGCTACACCAACGCGCTGATTTCAGCACGTCAACGTCCCCGAAGAGATCCAGTGCGAGTTCGTTAAAAGGCGGCAAGCGATGCTGTCCCCACCGACTCAAGTGATCAGCGATACTTGTTTGCAGCTCTTTTACAACGCAAATTCCCGCTGGAAATGGCGAGAGCGTCGGGGGACGTTCGAAGCGTGAGTCGGCGTCTACGAAAATTGCCGTGTCGAACTCTTTTAGCGCTGCTTCTAGAGCAAAACGCTTGTCATGATAAGCAGCGCCACCGCGCCCGTTTCCGGTAGGCGGCAGTCTTGTCAGAAAATCTATCGCCATTGGTCCAGTCGGTTGATGGCGAATCGTGCGTACGGTAGAACCGGAAAAATCATTTGGTTCATCCGTTAGGATGATCCAGGGCACCGCCGGCGCATCAGCCAGAAGCAGTTGGGCTCTCCGTCGATAAGGTTCGTGAATGGCGAGCGTGCAGAAGCAAGCGTTGACCGGGCGACGGCGGAACCGATTCAGGACGGTGTCGAACATTTGTGCGGGCTGATGCTAACACTCCCAAAACATTACAAGCGAGTTCGAAATAACCTTTACTTAACGGCGTGGGGAGCGCCCGAGGAGAAGGTCTGCGATTGCGTCGGAGATGGGCAGGCCTGCGGAGCGTTCGAGCCAGAAGAATTCGCCGCAGGGGTTGAGTTCGAGAAAGACGTGCCGCCCGTCAGGTGTCAGGATGATGTCGATGGCGCCGTAGTTCAACGAGAAGTAATCCATAAGACGCAAGACTTTTTCTTCGACGTCGACCGGGAGTTGGTAGGGCCGCCAGTCTTGAACCATGCGGACGCCGTCGCGTCGCCAGTCGTGAGTGGCCCGCGCGGAGACTTGGGAGTCGACGGCAGCCGACATCACGCGGTCGCCCACGACCGTGGCACGAATCTCAAGTGACTTGGGGAGGAGTTCCTGAAAAGTGGCAGGGCAGAGGCTCAGGCCCGAGAGGTCCGCGAGGTCTTCGGGCTTCACCGGGTTGGTAAATACGACGAGTTCTCTTCCTTCGTCGTAGATCGCGAACGAAGAGAGCATCTTCGTCACCATCCCTCCCTCGCAACTCTTTGCGAAGGCTCGGGCGGCGGTGGGATCGTTCGTCGTGAGCGTGCGCGGTGTGTTGAGTCCGAGTTCGCGCGCGACCTGTAGTTGCAGTTGCTTGTTCTCGGCGTGACGGATGTGGTGGAGATGGTCCAGCCGGAAAGTTTTGAGGCTGGCAAGCATGCCGTGAGCGGCCGCACTCGCTTCACTGAGTGACGCGAGGCGCAGTTGCTTGTCGAGTTCCGCGGGAAGATGCGCGCCGAAGTTGAGGCGGCGGTGCCACACGGCTGTGACCTCGCGTAGATCAAACTCTCCTTCTTCATTTGTAAGCGTGAGCCGCTCGTCACCCGCTGAGCCGGATGCGCCGTAGTAAGCCGTGAGACGTACATCGGTCGGATAACGATCGGTGTCAAAGCGGATCGTGTGGCCACCTTTATGCGCGATGGCCTCAGTCACTCGCGTGACGCACTCGTTATCGTCGCTGTGTGTGATGATGAGAACTGACATGATTTTTTTCTTTGAGTAGCGCTTCAGCGATGGCCTCCGAAATTGGAAGCCCAAGGTCGCGTTCGAGCATGCCCCATTCGCCGCCGGGGTTGACTTCGAGGAACACGTGTTCGCCCGAAGGAGTGCAGATCAAATCGACGGCACCGAAGACGAGTCCGAGTTCCGGCATCAATCTTTGCAAGCCGCTTGCGACTTCGATGGGCAGTTGGGCCTTTTTCCAACGACAGTCCTCGGGTGCGGCACGCCGCCAGTCCGTGTGGCCGCGCGACGTGCCAGTCGCATCGACCGCACCTGCGAACACTTCGCCCGACACATAAGCAACGCGCAGTTCGCACGCTTTCGGAATCAACTCCTGAAAGACCATCGGGCTATGGCGAAGTGCCTCAGCGCCGTTCAAATCTTCTTCGCGGACGCGGTTCGTGTAGACGAAGGGCGCAGCCGTGCCCATGCTGACGGCGAGCGGGCGGAGCAGCTTCGCTACCGTTTGGCCTTGAGTCTCTGCGAAGAACTGTCGAGCGGCGGCCGGATCGTTGGTGACGAGAGTGCGCGGGACGCGCAGGCCGGCGGACGCGGCCAGCCGGAGTTGTCGCTGCTTGTTCTCGGCATTGCGTTGGCAATCAAGATCGTTTACCCAGCGAGCGTTGTGTAGCGCGTCGAGAAAACCTTCGAGTGCCGCAGCAGACTCGTTGATGCACATCGATCGATAACGCTCGTCAAGGTCATCGGACATGCGGGGCGTCCAGAGTTTGCGCGCCCAGACGGCGCGCACCTCGTCGGCGGAAATGTGCTCTCCCGTTTCCGTAAAGAGCTGTGCGGCGCGTTCATCACCCGCACGGGCCAGGAGCTTGACGTGTGACGGAAAGAGATCTGTGTTGAAGCGAATGGGACGAACGCCCTTGCGCGCGAGAGCCTCTGAGACGAGATCGACGGTGTAGAAGTCGCCACTGTGTGTCAGCAGTAGAACGACGTCGCGTAGTGCTGTTGGAGGCATGCGTACGAGGGTGAGTAGTTGAAAGGTGCGGCCCTCGTCTTCATTGTGCGATGGGAACAACCATCGCATGCTTCAAACGAGGGCCACTAAAAAATGGTCTTACTACGATCCGTGATTGTCTGACATGTACTCAAATCTTTGGTCGATCTCATCGCGATCAGACGGGTACTTGAGTGTCATGAAGGAATCCTTTGAAGTGTCCTGACCTTCGAGAAAACGCGCGAAGAATGGCAGGCTTGGTTGGGAACTTTCGAATGCAGGTAATTCTGTCTTGTCTCGCATTAAGTGATCTCCTTTAGGGTTGAACTGAGTTTGCGCGAGGTCCAAAAAATCTTAGAACGACGCCTATGATGCAGCGAAAGTGCTTTGGGATACTTGGCGGTCGATTAATTTTCAAGAACCGGAGGCAACAACAAAATCGTGAATGACCCGACCATATTTCTGGAAGCTATTCTTAGTTGCGGGAGTTGGACCAGGGAACGTATCGCTATCGTTTTAAAACGGCCAGAACTTTGGCACCAGCCAGATGACGATCGCAAACACTGCGATCGTTAAAAGCGAGCCCACTTTCAGAAAGTCCAAAAAGCGATATCGCCCCGGCGTGTACACCAGCACACAGGCAGGCTCAAGTGGAGTCAGGAAGGAGCAGGAAGCCGCATAGGTCACCGTAACTGCAAACGTTCTCGGATTAAGTCCCAGTGCGAGCGCAGTTTTCACCGCTATCGGAAGCATGACGAGAGCGGCGGCCTGGTTTGACATCGGCTGCGTCAGAGCAACAGTCATGACGAAGAACCCGGCCAGCACAGCAGCTGGACCATATTGGCCTGTGCCTTTCACTATAAAATTGGCCAGGTACTGATCCGCGCCGGTCTTTTCCATCGCCACTCCAAAACTGATCATGCAGGCGATCAGAATCAGCAAACGCCAATCGATGATCTCATACACTTCCGACATGCGCAGAGACCGGCTGGCAAGCAGAACCATGACACCAAGCAGAACAGCGATGGACAACGGAATCAGATGCGTAAGCGAGAAGAAAAGAAAGATACCGAAAGCCGCTAGTGCCCAGCGTTGTTTTTCCGGTCGCGCCTGTCTTTGGGAAACCTCTTCCAAAAGCAGGATTTGACCTTCCGCGGAGAGTGTTTCCACCTGTTCGCGAGTTCCCTGTATCAAGAGGACATCGCCGAACCTCAGTCGCACTCTGCTGATCTTAGAAAGCAGGTTCACTCCGTGGCGGTTAATGGCTAAAACAGTGACCTGGTGCCGCCTTCGAAACCGCAGACTCTTCAGTGTCCGGCCGAGGAAGTCTGACCCACGCGGCACCATCGCTTCGAACAGCTCCGCGTCTTTACCTTCAAGAAGTGAGTCGTTCAAAGTGAAGTCAGGCTTAATCTCGATGCCGGCTTCGCCTTTCACTCTCAGAATGTCTTCGACGCGACCCTGGACCAATAAAAGATCGTCGGCGTTTATCTGCTGCTCTGGGTTCGGCGCTATTCTGGTTTGGTCCTCACCTCTCAGGATCCCGAGCACAGTCAGATCGAGCTCGTCGCCTATGCGCGTTTCAGCCAGCGATTTGCCGATGAGCGGCGAATCGTCCAGCACTATTACTTCCGTCACGTATTGCCTGATGTGATATTGCTCGGTGAGAGAGTCCGCTTGCTTCCTGCTCGGCAGCAACCGGAGACCTACCAGCAACATGTACAACATGCCAACACCAACAATAACCAGACCGACGCTCGTCAGTTCGAACATCGTAAATGGCTGGATTCCATAACGGGGCAACGCGCCGCTGACTGCAAGATTGGTTGACGTCCCTATCAACGTGCATGTGCCGCCCAGGATTGCTCCAAAAGCAAGCGGCATCAACAGTTTTGACGGACTAATATTTCTGCGTGCGGCGATACCTAACACCACCGGAAGAAACATGGCCGTCGTAGTCGTGTTCTTCATCACGGCGGCGCAGAATGCGGCGGCAAACATGATCAGCGCGGCAATTCGAAACTCACTGTCCCCTGCTGTTCGGTGCAAGCGACGTCCCACGAGATCGATTAGGCCTGTCTTCGCAAGCCCTCCGGTCAGAATGAACAGACCAGCGATTGTGATCACTATGTCGTTGCCAAACCCAGCGAAGGCCTCGCTCGGGGTCAACGTATTTGTGATGACCAGCGCCATCACTAAAAGGATAGCGACAACTTCAATGGGTATTCGCTCGGTGCTAAATAGCACCAGAGCGGCAAGGAGTAACGCCAGAACGATCCCGATTTGAATTGTCATTTGTAGTGAGTCCATGGTGAGTATAGGACGCAGGGATAAAAACGGCACCCGTGCCTTCATCCCGCAAGCCGCTTCACGCTTCGGGCCCTAGCTCAGCTGGAGAGTGCATGACTGGCAGTCGTTAGCCTACCGTTTTGCTAATCGTTAACAACCAAACAGGTTGCAGCTAGCGAGGATTTGGGCCATGAAATAGAAAGGTTACAGCGCCTTTCGAAGCGGTGTTGAGCCGATTGACTATTGTGGAATCAGAATCCCTCATTGAACTTGAAAATTAAGCTGAATTGAATTTGTCGCGCGGCATCGGCGGCAGTGAAAACACCAAAGGCAGGGCCGGCGGCCGGTCTAGTGAACGGCACGGCCGGCTGAATCCGATTGCCAGTGTCACTCGTGCCGAGCACGTTTGGCAGTGTCGCTGGCGGGTTACTGAAGTTCGTACGGTTGAAAAGATTGCTAATCTCAATCTTTAAATCGGCACCCGCGAAATATTTGCTGGCAAGTTCAGTTTTGTAAAAGAGGACGCGCGTCAAAGCAAGGTCGACTTGATAGCTTCCTGGCCCACGGAGCTGCCCACGCTTCAGGTTACCTAGCGTCCCCGGCTCGGGGATAGAGAAAGCTGCCGGGTTTAGAAACTGAAGGTTATCGCGCAGATAAGGATTAGCTCCGGGAATCAAATTTGGAACACGGCTTCCCCCGGTGGCACCTCCGTCTGGCGTGTTGATGATCGCGTGCCGCCCGGCTGCCTGCGAACCGAAGATGTTGCCCATTGAAGGAACTGCGTCCTTTGCTTGTCCTAAACTGTAGCTCTCGAAGGGCTTGAATAAGTTGCCATCGCTCTCAAAGTCAAGTTGTCGACGCACAATGGCGGGCTGTGTTGGATCCGGATGGGTTTGGACACTGACAATTTGGTTGGAAATGCCGGCCACGGGGAGGTTGCGGCCAATGCTGCCGCTATAAATGATATTTAGGTCATTGACGACCTCGAACGTGTGCGTCAGCATCTGAAAATTTTGAAGCCGTGATCGGCGTCTCAGATTCTCTGTAAGCTGTCGAATTCGACAACAACGTAAAGTCCTGTTTCATCAGCGACTCGGCAATCACTCCCGCCCTCATGGACCAGGAGTACTACAGGCGTACCTTCCGAAAACTCACCCTCGGGCGGTCGCCCTTGTTGTGGCCCTGTGAAGTAGAACGCGACTCGACGCGTTAGCTTATGGGTAAACTGGTTTGGTGGCGGTGTAATAAGGTTTTCATTAGGCACGATACTGCCCTCCGGCAACACTACGAACTTGGGTCGAACAAATCCTTTCATGAAGCAAAACTCCTCAGCGGCTGCGCCGCGACTGTGTGCCCGGCGCAGCCGCCGCGGACGTTACGGCTGCAGGCTATCGTTCGTTAAAACAAGGGGAATGGTGGGGATCATCTCCCCAACGTTAATCGGAGCGATATGCGTAAGCAAACCGCCTTCGGCCAGTTCAAGGAGATTCGTCACCAGCTGGAACTCTTCAGCGGCCTCCATGTTTACTACATATCCCAGGTCTTCAAGGCTAGCTGCGGTAACACGGCTGAGTGGATTACCTTGACCGGAAATGAAGCCAGACATTAATTCATTACGAAAGACCGTTTCGCGCCAATGTCCATCCGCCGTTCCTTCACCGCCTGTGTTCTCGACTGGGACTGGCGCGGGGCCCGTGCCACGCAGTCGGCCATACTCTTCCATCGCGCCCTGTCCATGAAATGTAGGATTGTTCGTACCTGCGCCTTGAAGCAAGTTTTTCGTTTCCCATATGGTCCCTATGCCCAGCACGTGTCCCATCTCATGTGCGATGACGTCTCTGAGCGTGCCCTGCTGTTCCATGGAAGCTAGATCAGCGGTGTCAAAGGCCATAACTCCTTTAACCGGCAGGAAAGCGGAGGCACCGGCATTTGCTGGCCGCACGTGTGTTGGCCCAGCCTGGCCCAGGATCCGCGCCGGGCCATCAATGTTGCGACCCTGAGCTTCGATGACGACGTCATCAATTATTTCGCCGTTGACCTGGACGCTTGGAAGGTCGCCAACGATCAACCTGGTCCACCGATCAGCAGCGGCCGTGAATGCGTTCTTCTGGTTTTGAGTTAACCCGCCAAGGAAGCGAATCTCAATCGTGAATGGCGACACGGCGGCAGCAACAGCCGCGGCTTCGGCACCAACTTCGACTCCGCTCCGGGCCCGGTAGATTTCTATCTGATTCATTTTCTGTTTCTCCTTTCAAAATGCGAATGTTGTTGCCGCTCGGCGTCGCCGGCAGCTAATTGTCGACCCTCATCCCTGGGCGTTCGGGAAGAGAGAGAGGCGCGTGCTGGCCTTGAGCTGTCCCTGTTTGTACCCTCGTAATTCGAGTTGTGAGGTGACGGCCGGTGCCGGCAGTTCCAAATCTTTGTCGCCATCCTCGACGTTGAGCGTCAGTTGAGGACGGCCGTTCACATAGCAGTCAACGCGATCAAGCTTTCTGGTCGTGACTGTAACCTCGCACGCTCCAGCCACTGAATTCGAAGCCACAGCAGATAGCTTGAACACTTCTTCACCTTTCAAAATGCCCGCGGCATAATTCAGGAGGTCGGCGTTCTTGTTAAGAACGTCATTTCTTGACATGAAGTAAAACTTCTCGGGGACGACTCCCAGGTCTTCGAGGAGAACCCCAGCGCGATGTCCAACGCGAGTCGAGCGGCGGATGGCAACGTTAAAGGAAGCTCGGCGCGGTACAGATGCGAAAGGCGAAGTCTGTTTAGGAAAGTGATCGACGAGGTATTGATGCGTCCATACATTAGCTCCACCCGCGCCGGTGTTGGGTGCAGTGCCGATTATTTTTCCGATTCCATGATCCTGGAAGCCCGCAGCGAACATATCAGTCGTGCTGTAGCATTGCGCGTCAGTAATAAGCACAACCGGCCCTTGATACTTCTGCCCGATGTCGTTGCACCTCATAGCGGAGGTTAGGGGAAAACCTTGCGAAAAAGCCGAGGCCGTCTGAATCGATTGTTTTAAAGAAGGACTCCATAGCGCTAACTCCGGCAACTCCGGAGTAGCACATAAAAGGTTGGTCAGCGGCGAACTTATAAAGGAGAATAGGGCCGGCTCTATTTTTTCCGGTGTAAGCGTCTGGAGTATGCGTTCGCCTGAAGCGATGTAGCCCCCGCCGTTGCCGCGCACGTCGAGAATTAGCCCATTTTGCGGAACCAACCCGAGCAGCCTGATGAACTCACGAACGAAGGGGTCTGGTTCAAAACTGAATGTGCGAATTCGGATGTAGCCGAAGGAATCGCCCTGAGGCGTCTTGACTGAACCAAAGTGGCTGAAAACGTCAGGTAGGATGCTGTTCTTATTTAAATCGAATCCGATTTCCGCAGCCGGTGCGACGGCAGCTTCTGCATCAGTGCCCAATTCGCTCAGTTTCTTCTCAGTTCTTACTAATTGCGGCGAGAAGAGATGCTTCAGAACGCGCCGCTGTATTTCGGCCTGTGTGTTGACGCCAAGATCAGTGATGGCGCATGCGGCCCGCGAGAGTAGGTCTACCCCACCAGCGGGAGATCCGGGGGAAATGATCTCCCATTCGAAACGGCTCTCACGCGTCGTTTCTCCATCGTCATAACGAATGACTACCCACTCTTCATCGGGTGGCAACGATCTCCCCATCCAGCGATTCGTTAGGGACTCCAATCCTTGCGCATGTCGGGCGGCTTCATTACTGCCAGGCTCACGATCCGCGTTTAGCTCAACGGCACGATCAATAGGGATACCATTCCAGTGAGTCGGCATTACGCCAACGGTGAAGTATTTATCCTCTATCTTTGAGGAGACTTTTGTGACTATGTACTTCCGCTTGCGATTCTCGAAAAACTCCTCGATCCGGAATGGCAGTGCCGCGACCACAGAGCGATACGGATCCGGCAGAACGTAAGTGGTGTGCAGGTCTCGCAAGCGATTGTAGATAGAGATCATCTCGGAGTGGAACGCCGACTCATTTTCGATAAAAGGAAGTCGTAATAGCAGGAGTCTGAGTCGCTGGAGTGGGTCGACCGCATGCATCGCTCGCTTGAGAGGAAGGTGCACGTAAAAGTGCTCGAGCATTACTATCGCCTGCTCAACGATCAGCTTGCGTTCCTCAGGAGTTAGCTTTCCGGCAGTTGCCAGAAAATCTTTTAGGGACTGCGTTGCAGGGAGGTTCTCATCTGCGATTTCAGTAGCGATCGCAGAACTGGCAGAGCTTCCATAGCCATAGGCGTTCGAATTGATATTTAATTCCGTTCCGACAGTCACGACTCTCCTCCAACATTCAACTCGAAGCGGGCGTTAATGCTTCAAGCTGATGGTTCACCCAATGGCGACTTGCGTGCCGCACCGACCGCAACGAATTTCGGAAGGCTAAAGGGCGCAGATAAGCCCGTAAACGTTGACTGCGGGCTGCGGAAGGAAGCTGTTAACTATCAGTAGTGATTGTGCGGGTATCCGTTGTGATAGCGGTGATTGTGGGGTTAATTGAGCGCACCACGGGGAGTATCAAATGGGTATTTGAGATTGAGGTTCCGCATAAGCCGGTGAAGATTGTTTGGGTGAATGCCGAGAATTTTCGCCGCTTCGGGGTAGTTGCCCTGAGCGCGTTCAAGGGCATCAAGAACCATCTGTTTTTTGGTTTCGCGGAGTGCGTCGTAAAACGTTTTGCCGGTGCTGCTGCCGGAGGTGGTTGTTTCGAGCAAAGTCTCCGGCAAGTCTTCGGGTAGAATCGTGTCCGTGGTGCTAAGCACAATTGCCCGTTCGATCACGTTCTGCAACTCACGCACATTGCCCGGCCAGGAGTATTCCTTCAGGTAAGATCGCGCCTCAGCCGAGATCCTGATGGGTTTGCGCTTGACGCGCTTGCTGCATTCCGCAGCGAAGTAATTTGTTAAGAGTGGAATATCTTCTCGGCGTTCGCGCAATGGCGGCAATTTAAAAGAGATTACGTTGAGGCGGTAGTAGAGATCCCGGCGAAAGCCACCCGTACGTACCGCTTCTTCCAGGTCACGATTTGTCGCGGCAATGATCCGAATATTTATGCTGATTGGGCGCGTGCCACCCACGCGTTCAAATTCTCGCTCTTGAAGAACGCGCAACAGCTTGGCCTGGATATTCGGCGCCAGTTCCCCGACCTCATCGAGGAATAGTGTGCCCCCGTCGGCGATTTCCAGTTTGCCGCGTTTTTGCGCGACGGCCCCCGTGAATGCGCCTTTTTCGTGTCCGAAAAGTTCGCTTTCGAGAAGGCTTTCGGAAAGTGTGGCGCAATTAATAGCGACGAAAGGATTACGCTCGCGAGTGCTGTTCTGGTGAAGTGCCCGCGCCGCCAACTCCTTTCCAGTTCCACTTTCTCCTCGCAGGAGAACGCTAGAGTCGCTTGGAGCAACCTTCGCGATGAACCTGTAGAGTTCGCGCATCGCTGGGCTATCTCCGATCATCTGATGCTTGATATTAATCTCGTCGGTTAGGCGCTGATTCTCACCTTCGAGCTTTTCTGCATGTTCAGCGTGCTCAAGGGCTATGGCAGCGATGCTGGCTATGGCAATGGCGAGCTGCAAGTGGTGATCGTCGAACGCAATGTCCGAATCCTGTCTATCAAGATAGATCACGCCTAGACCTTTATCCTGGACCACCATTGGTACGCAGAGCACCGCGTGCATCCGGGAAGCCTCAATGTTCTCGGTTCGACTGGGTGAGGTGACGTCGTTACTCAGTATTGCGGCACCCTCCCGTAGCGCCTGCCCTACGATTAACTTGCTAATCGAGAGTTCCTCGTCCGCCAACTGGCCGACAGATGCCGTTAGCACGAGTTCGTCATTCGTTCCGGCCATTAGA
Organism: uncultured Acidobacteriota bacterium; assembly: GCA_963789185.1. GTDB lineage: Bacteria > Acidobacteriota > Blastocatellia > Pyrinomonadales > Pyrinomonadaceae > PSRF01. The sequence goes on along the minus strand of CAWBJU010000027.1, from coordinate 739,105 downwards.
ATAGCGCCCCGTTTGGCGGGTACTACCTCGAGGACCAGTTCCAGCAGGCGACGCTGAAGTTCCTTCAGTTCACGTACAGAGTTGATTATCGTGCTGATCTTTAGAAGCGAGCTGAGATCACGCGCGATTCGTGCTGTCAGCGGAAGAGCGGCAAGCACCTTCTCGTGTTGTAAATAGAAAGCATCCTGCTTTCGCAATAGGGTTGTAGATTGCGTGACCATCTCTTCGTTGAGTCGTACGCTCGGTGCGTCGGCGGCTTCCGATTCGCCTACGAGAAAGAGCAGCAGTAGGTCACCAATGGCGATGTGGTCGCCATGCTCAAGAAACTGTTCGAGGACGGGAACACCGTTGACGAAAGTGCCGTTGAAGCTGTCAAGGTCAATGACCTTGAACCGTTCTTCCTCCCTTTGGAATACGCAGTGCTGTCGCGAAACTGAGGGATCAGCAAGACGTATGGTGCTTGCAATTTCGCGCCCTACCGAGGACTTGTCTTCGCTCAGCTCGAAAACGGCTCCCTTCTGTGGCCCGGCGATAACGATCAGTTTTGGACTCATTTTGGAGGATATTGCATCGACCTGGATGTGGGATTAAGGCCTCAAATATACGTCATGTGACACAGGCCTACAAATAGCTGCGAGGTTTGGCTATCACTACTGATACTCACGTCAACTTGCTTGCTGGTCTAATCAAGGATGTTCGTCGGGAGTTTGTATGGCATGGAGGCTGCTTCACAGCGACTCGCGGAACATAGACATGGATGCGACGTCTGCATTTTGAGATGGCCTGGGATATGACGGGCAATCACAAGTGTTCCCGATAAGATTTTGCTATACGTGTGTCTTGCACGGAGGTACAATGGGCACCGCCCGAGCGACAGCACCAAGCCAGTTTTTCCCAAACGTCAGCGGTTTGTGCTCGTCGTTCATTAACACACACTTAAAAACTGCGAAATCTTCGAAGCATGCGATCGACGGACCTGTCCCCGGTACAGGAATGCCTCACATGACTCTCCACGATATCGCTGCTGGTCAAACTTTCTCCCATTATCGCCTTCTGAGAATACTTGGCGAGGGCGGAATGGGCGTAGTCTATCTCGCGGAAGATACGCGTCTCCATCGACAGGTCGCAATCAAGTTTCTGACTACCGATACAAACCGGCGGATGTCACGTGCCCGGTTCCTGCGGGAAGCCCAGGCGGCCTCCATATTGAATCACCAGAATATTGCCACCGTTTATGACGTAGGCGAGACGGACGATGGACGTCCCTTCATCGTCATGGAATTGCTTCGAGGGAAAACCTTAAGCGAAGTCCTCAAAGCGGGAGAGATTACGATTGTTCGGGCGGTGTGGATTATCGAGGCAGTTCTGGCGGCAATCGCCGAAGCCCATTTGCGCGGCATCGTCCATCGCGATGTTAAGCCGTCCAATATAGTGGTGGGCGAGCGGGGCCAGGTTAAAGTGTTGGACTTTGGGCTCGCCAAATCGCTCGAGACGGGGAACGCGACGGACTTAATGTCAGCCACGGGATCGGACCTGGCTGACATGGCGACACAAACGCTCAATGGTACCGTGCTTGGCACCCCTCTCTATGTGTCACCCGAACAAGCAACCGGAGCACCCACTGACCACCGGAGTGATCTCTTTTCTATCGGCGCGGTTCTTTATGAATGCCTGGCTAACCGCCCGGCCTTTGGCGCTCCAAGTGTCATCCAGATTTTGGCGGAGATCATTAACCCTGTGCCTCCACCGCCGCCGTCTCACTTCAACCCATCTGTGCCGTCGTCTCTTGATCGAGTTGTGCTAAGGGCTCTTGCTAAACGTAGAGACGCGCGTTATCAGACAGCCGAAGAATTCCGCGATGCCCTGGTCCAAGTGAACATCGAAGCAGCTGCTGCTACCCGTCGGAATTGGCGTTCGAGGCTGCATTCGCTCTACCACTGGATCGCTCGTAGCCACAAACTGCATGCCTTACCAGGGCGCAACAGTAAAACTAACGAGGCTCGCGTCGTCGGTTACCGCGGATTGCGTTCCAGGTTTTCAATCGCGGTCATAGGGATCGTAGCCCTACTGCTTTTGCTTATTGGCCTCAACGCATACAGGTCATTCAAAGTTTCCGCGCCAGTGGATTCCCTAGCTGTCCTACCATTCATAAACAATACTGGTAGTGAAAGCATGGATTACCTGAGCGACGGTCTGACTGATAGCGTGATTAGTAGTCTGTCGCGGGTACCCGGCTTGAAAGTCATCTCGCAGAGTTCCGTTGTCCAATATCGCGGTCGTAAAACGGATGCTGTCGCGGTGGGCGCGGAACTACACGTCCGAGCAGTGCTGACCGGTCGCATTGAAAGCGTAGGTTCCGGATTACGCGTCGTTACTGAATTGATCGACACGCGCGATCGCAGCCGTATTTGGGGTGAATCCTACCTGCGAGAAATACCGAACGTTCTTTCCCTTAGGGATGAAGTTGTTTACGGGATTGCCAGGAACCTGGGAGTTGATGCTGCAGCTATAAAGGGACGGTCAACCATAGATCCCATCGCGTATGACCATTACATAAAGGGACGCTTGTTCTGGAGCAAACGAACAAACGATGGATTGAAGCAGGCAATCGAACACTTCCAAGCCGCTCTTGACCGCTCGCCGGAGTTCGCTTTGGCCTACTCGGGACTAGCCGATGCGTATATGCTGGCGGGTGGAGTGCGACCCCGTGAGTCTTACCTTCGGGCCAAGGCAGCAGCTACTCAGGCACTGAAATTGGACGATCAGCTTGGCGAAGCGTATGCGACGCTAGGCTTTATCAAAACGCATTTCGAGCACGACTGGATCAATGCTGAGGCTCAGTTTAAGCGCGCGATTGAACTCAATCCCAATTATGCGACCGCGCACCACTGGTACGGTGTACATCTAATTGCGCTGGGAAGATTTGAAGAAGCTCAGCGTGAACTTTCACGCGCGCAGGAATTGGATCCCCTCTCCCCAATCATCAACGCGGACCTCGGCGTTCTTTTCATTTACACACGCCAATCGTCACGGGCCGTTAGCTACCTTGAAAGAAACCGGGATTTATTTCCAAACTCCTACCCAGCCTACTACTACCTTGGCTGGGCCTACACACTGGACGGCAAGTATGACCAGGCCATCGCGAGCTACCAGCGGGCGCTAGAGTTGTCCAATCGACACTCGATGTCACTTGCCATGCTCGGCTACGCTCAAGCGCTTGCTGGTCGTGAAGCAGAGGCGCGGGCGGTTCTCAACGAGCTTGAACAATTGTCTACCCGTCAATACGTTTCGCCGTATAGGTTTGTGGTTCTGTATACGGGCCTGGACGACAAAGATCGCGCCTTCGAGTGGCTCAACAAAGGATACGAGGAGAAAGACATCCTCATTTCATACGTAAACGTTAACCCATGGTCTGACACACTACGACAAGACCACAGATTCACAGAATTCTTGACTAAACTGGGGCTGGGATCGGAGGGGCAAGGCGACGCTCTCGCAACCAGCACCCGCAAATAAACCCCAGCCGGTGCGGGCGACACGCTCCGCGGCGGCGGATACAACGAAAGGAAGATAGACATGGCACTAAGGATTCGCGTGCAAATTCCGGTAGCACTGGGCCTGTCAGAGACACAATTGCAATCGCTGCAAACAGCACTAAAGACTCATGTGGCGAGCGTGCGTGCCAAGACTCAGGATGAAAACCTGTCAAGTATTCCCGATACAAACATCATTATCGGAAGTGGCAGACGGCGACCCACGAAGAAGAAGTCGGCAAAGAAGGCCTCAACGAAAAGCTCTAGAAAGAAATAATTTTGAACGCGAAGTGCTCGACTTCGCGCATGTGATTCACCATGAAAATTTGCCTGATTAGTCCGCCCACTGTCACTGAATTCAACGAGCGGCAGGTGGCCGAGTCTGAAGCTAATCGTCTCATAGCGGAGCACGCCCCGATGGGTATCCTCAGCCTTGCGGCGGTTCTCGAGAGATGCGGCGTTACCCCACATATCGTTGATCTCAATCGTCTCTACTATGAGTATCTCAGTTGTGGGACAGCGCGCTGCAAGAGTGACGGTTTCGCTGCTTATGCGATGCCGCGGCTTACTGCTGAATCGTTCGATGTATTTGGGTTCAGCACGATCTGTAGCACATACCCCCTGACGCTCCGTTTAGCAGAGGCGGTTAAGCACACACAACCTGGGGCAACTGTCATGCTCGGCGGACCACAGGCTTCTGTTGTAGACGTGGCAACACTGAAGGCTTTTCCGTTCGTGGATTTCATCGTTCGGGGTGAAGCCGAAGAATCGCTGCCATTACTGTTGACATCAATAAGTAGTGAAGGTGCCCTTCACAATGTTGATGGGCTCACCTATCGCTCGCGTGGTGAAGTTATTCGAAACCGGAACGCCGCGGTAATCGAAGATCTCGATGGGCTTCCAATGGCGGCGTTCCACATCTACCCATACATCGAGCAAAGCAGTTACGCGGCGCTTGAAGCTGGACGCGGATGCCCCTTCGCGTGCAGCTTCTGCTCAACGAACGACTTCTTTCGCCGCCGATTTCGCTTGAAGTCGCCGTCCGTGCTTGTCGAGCAGATGCTCACCATCAAACGGCGCTACGGCATCAATTACTTCGATCTCATTCACGATATGTTCACAGTGGATCGAAGAAAAGTTCTTGCCTTTTGCGATGCTGTGGAGAATGCAGGCGAGAGGCTTTATTGGAGTTGCAGCGCGCGGACTGACTGCCTCGATGAGGAACTCATCCATCGCATGGCAAAGACTGGTTGCTTCGGCGTCTACATCGGGATCGACTCTGGCTCAGAGCGCGTGCAGGAAGCGATCAACAAACGGCTCGACTTGGATGAGGCCTTGAAAAGAGTAGGGCAGGCATGCGTGCAAAGAATGAATACCACCGTTTCATTGATCACAGGTTTTCCCGAAGAGACCAAGGAGGACTTGAGAGCCACGGTAAACTTCTTAGCGGAATCGGGGCGTCATCGAACCGCCGAATTGCAACTTCACTTACTCGCTCCGCTTGCCGAAACTCCACTGACCACGAGTTACCGCGATGACTTGATTTACGACGAGATCTTCTCTGATATGTCTTTTCAGGGGTGGGAGCAGGATCCAGCGGAGCGAGCGATGATCGTCGCTCACCGCGACATCTTCACTAACTTCTACGCCGTGCCGACGCGCTACCTCGATCGCTATTACCTCAAAGAACTAAGAGAGTTTCTCTTGAAGGGCATGTTGAAGCATCGCTGGCTGATGGTCCTGCTGCACCGCGACAGCGGTGACCTGGTCAACGTGTTCGATGATTGGAAGGCGTGGCTGCCCGCGTCGATGGATGTTCGCACGCGGGCTTATTATATGAGTCCCGCCTTCACTAATGACTTTTTCGACTACCTGCGTTCGCGCTACATACCCGAAAGCGCAATGCACCCGTGCCTTGTTGAGACGATGGTGGATGTTGAGGCCGTGTTATGTGAGTACCGCGAAGCAATGAATGGCATGAATGGTGCATGCCACGGTCGTGCAGAAGTATGGCGCCTCGATCGCACATCCGTCGTGCCATCTCGCGCGAGGGCTGTGAAGGTGCTTGAGGTCAAGGCCGATTATCGGAGACTTCTCAGGTGCCTACAGAGACGCGAGCGACTTGAGCGCGTGCCCATTGAATCCGTTCATGTAGCACTTCGAGGAGCTGGTAAGAACATCCGCATCATTCAGCTTAACGGCTTAAGTTACGGGCTGCTAAGTTCGTGCGACGGTGAGCGCACCGTAATGGAGATCGCAGAAAGTTTTCCGGTCGTACCAGAACTCGCGGATGTGCCACCTGTTAAGGCCGGTCTTTATGGACTGGCAATGTTGGCCCACCAGGGCTTGATCACAGTCAATCAGGAACAGCTCAACGTTGCACATTAGCGCGCGCGAGCATCGACTTGCAGTTCGTAAAGAATTCCGGAAAAGAGGTGCTTGGAGATGGCTATCTTCCAAACCAGTAGAGGCAGATCGATTTTTCATTGCCACGTCGGTGATGCAGACCCGTGCGATGTTTTACGCGAACTCACGTCGGCTGAGGTCGCGGCGGCGAGCGAGTGGCTGGCGCGAAGGTTCCCGAATGCTATCGAGCTTCGTCCTGCCACCTTCGACTACAACTGCATCGGGGGTGCGATGACGCGCTCGCATGGTTGGTTCGAAACAGAAGTCGAGTTCCTTGATGACGACCATTTCGAGGTACAGATGGATGATGCTCGTGTCGGGGACGTGGTCATATATGAGTGGAAGGAGATGTTCGCGCACACGGCAGTCGTGACTGCGGTCAAAGATGGTGAGATCACCCAACTCATCAGCAAGTGGGGCGCACGGTCAGAGGTGCTCCACACTCTGACGGAAGTGCCTTACGTTTATGGCAAAGTAGTGCGAATATTCCGGGGTAACCCGTCGCCTTTCGTAAACAATCCAGAGGTTAACGAGGAAGCGAACAAGGCGGAGGAAGGAGAGAACGCCATGAGCGAGCCGCAGATACGTGAGAGGCTGATGCAGCTTTTGGATCCGGACGTCTACTCCCTATTACTGTTGGCGAGCACGCAGAAAATAAGGCAGGAAATCATAGCCTCGTTGCCGGAGGTGCAGGCGCTCGTTGAGCGGGGTGAAGAAGCAGCCTTACCCGTGGCAGAGTTTTTCTCCAGGCAAGAAACGCAGGCTAATCAAGAGGTGTCAGGCATCGCCCTTTACCTGGTGCAGAAGTTGCCGTCGGAGCAAGGCGCTTTGGCAATCGCAACTTCCCTCTCTGAAGGGAAGGTAATGCCCGTTAATTACGAATTGGCCGCACGGGCGTTTGTGGAATCTGCGCATCTGCAGGAAGACGAGGATGAGAATATCGTTGCATTTGCATTCCGCGAAGCGCGAAAATTTATCGAACAACACTAATCTGTGGCGGGATTGCTACTTGGACGCGCGAACAACTCAGCGGTACGTTCGGGCGACTGAACGAAATGAGCGCGAAGCTGTTCAAGCAGCGATGTTGAGTTCGCGTGGCCACAGTTGGCCATAAGGTTAAATGCAACCCGCCGAACCACACCGTTGCTTGACTCGACGTAAAACGCTAGGCTAGTCTGCAATTAGTTATTTACGAGCACTCACCGCACGACTTGGGGCCGTAGCTCAGCTGGGAGAGCGCATGACTGGCAGTCCTCAGCCTACCGTTTTGCTAATCAATAACAACTTAAGAGGTTGCAGCCAGCGAGGATTTTGGGCCATTTCCCGTTTCGTTACATTTGGTTGATCCAATGTAACGGACAGTATCGGTTTTCTCCGGCCACAATTTGGCCACAAGCGATTCGTCGCTTGTGAGTAAGACGCTAGGTCAGAACGGGACAAACAAGTTGAAACTGAAGAACCCTTCTCTAAGATTCAGTTGAATGGAATTCTTGCTTTTCACGTTTTGTGGTAACCCTCGCGAAACAGATCTGGATCGTCGGTATGCAACAGGTGGACTCGTAACTCGTTTGTTTTTCGGATCGTGAATTGAAAGAGTGGCAGCGATCGTTTGGTGAAAGGCTTGTTTGACGGGCTCGAAAATTGATCGCAGCAGTTCTTCGAGCTTGGGAAAAAAGCGTTATTGAACTTAGCAACAACTGCGCCCGGTCCAGATCGAGGCTGGTGGTGAGAGATTTCGTTGAACGGTCAAAGTTCGTAGGTCATAGGGGCCGTCGACTACTGCTTTAGGATACCGAGGTAACGATGCTGATCAAGTATGGATTTTAGGGCGAATTCATTGGCACAGCGGTGTGTAACTGTCGTGAAAAGAGATCGAGTGACCTAGTAGAATTTCGTAGGTCTTTACGAGAAAGTCTCGGGCGCTGGCTGGTTCTTCTTGACGGATCATTCTTGACTCGCATATAAGGTGCGGGCCCAAGTTATTTCAAACTACTCACTAACCGTTCTTGCAAAATACTATGAAAACTGATGAAGACGAGCGAAGTCGGGATCCTCAAAGCACCTTGCCACCTCGCCATTCGAGAGAGTCAACTGTCAACGAAACGCGAGGTCGACGCTTAATACTAGGCACGCCCAGAGTGACTTCTAGTGCAGCACCTCCGCACGCCAGTTCCGACACTAATCGAGGTTTCACACTCGGAAAGCAAGTAGATGTCGCGCCACCGTCGTCCACCTCGAAGCCAGTTGTGCAACCGTGGATACTGATGCTGGCTGGAGGGGCGCTGGTCTTACTCGTTGTGGCCCTTCTACTAAAACCATCTGGCGTTACGAGCGCTGAGGGAATTGCAAACGAACGCTTGTTGGCCCAGTACAGCAAGTATCTTGAATCCAAGGGTCAAACGAACGGTACTGCGGTTGCCGAAAAGCGAAAAGAAGCGATCAGCCGGCTCCAGGCCGTCGCCTGGGCCAAAGCCGTAGGGGACAAGGCCGCGCTTGAAAGTGAGCTAACGGCGCTTCTGTTTCTCGACGACGACAAGAGCAGTCCGCTTTACCAATACTCCGTAAACCAGTTGAAAGAGCTCGGGCCGTCAAAAAAACGAGCAGGCCTCTAACCTCGCGGTAGTGAGCACCGCCTAATGACAGTCGATCCCCCATGAGGGAGTGCCCTGTTTGCCAAGCGTGTTTTCCTGATGCGCTCTCAGTGTGCGACCGCGACGGCGCGGCGACGACTAGCACTCTCCCGATCGAGCCCTTCATCAACAGACGATATCTGCTGAAAAGGCGAATTGGTGGCGGCAGTGTCAGCGTAGTCTACGCGGCGACAGATAAGAGTAATGGCAGAGAATGCGCTTTGAAAATTATCCTGCCCGATCTTATTCGACAAGACGCAACGGTGTCCGAACGTTTCCTACGTCTCGCACGAAACGCCTTCGCTCTTCGTCATGCCAACATCGTTTCCGTTACTGATTCCGGCTTGATAAACGGCCTGCTTCCGTTTTTGACAATGGATCTCGTTGCGGGCTCGTCTCTGCAAGACGTCCTGGCAAAAGGTCGTCGGCTGTCGCCTGCCGAAGTGGCCCACTATGTTACCGCGATCGGCGCGGGCTTGAGCCACGCCCACAGGCACGATGTTGTTCATGGAGACCTGAAACCTCGAAATATACTGATTGAAGATAAGTTGCCGCTTTCTCAGGCACTCAAGATCGCCGACTTTGCTCTCTCAGCTTTGAAGTCTGGGAAGGTCCATTCACGTACAGACGGAAAGAGCAGTGGGATTCTTCGTTCTCCAGTCTATCTGGCCCCGGAAGAGTGGTCGGAACAGAGTTCTGATTCCCGGTCCGACATTTACAGTCTCGGGGTAATCGTTTATCAGATGCTCACGGGAGAAGTGCCATTCAAGGGCAAGTCGATTCCAGCAATCATGCGGGCCCATCTTGTTGAGCCTCCACCGGGAATCAGCGGCCGTTTTCCCGAACTGTCGCATGAGATTGAGAGTGTTGTGCTAAATGCTCTCGAGAAAGATCCAAGAAATAGACCAGCTACGATTGATAGCTTTCTCGAGGAGTTTGGCGGGGCCATTATGTCCGACGCAGCCGCTGAAGAGGAACATCAAGAGCCACTGCCAATGATGTCAGCCTTTACTCAATCCTTACTGCTCGCGCTCGGCGTCGTTGTTGTATTGACATTGATTGGCATCGGAGTCTACTACTCGCGAGCGTCTCAATAATTCATCAGGACATTCGTTTCGTCGCGGAGAAAAGTGGTGAGGTTAGGTTCACGCGGCTCCTCAGTCCTTTCTCCTTCAACGACTTGCCAAATCCGGACTTTTTGCCGGTCCAGGCGAGTTCGAGTTTTGGATCCTTTAAATTGCGTCGATCTTCTAACTCGAATATCGGCGTCACTTCATAACGCCCGTCATTTGTGAGTGGTCCCACTTCACAGATCTCGGTAACCATTCTGCGTCCATCGTTCATACGCGTTAGTTGCACTACGACGTCGATTGCGGAGGCTACCTGCGAACGTAGCGCGGTCAACGGTATTTCGACTCCCGACATTAGGGCCATTGTTTCCAATCGATGTAAGGCGTCGGCTGCCGTATTCGCGTGCAGTGTCGACATGGATCCACCGTGGCCGGAAGTCATTGCCTGGATCAGATCGAGTGCTTCGCCGCCGCGGCACTCGCCGATGATTATTCGATCGGGCCGCATTCGCAACGCTGAATGGAAAAGGTCGCGGATTGTGACGGCGCCATAACCATGACGGTCGGCCGCAGCTGTTTCGAAAGGCAGTACGTGTGGTTGTTGTAATTGCAACTCCGATGAGTTTTCTATCACGAGGATGCGCTCGCCCAAAGGAATGTTTTCCGAGATGGCGTTCAGAAAGGAGGTCTTGCCGGTTCCAGTGCCTCCTGAAATGATCAGATTCCTTTCCAGATCGACAATCAACTCCAGGTACTCCTTGGCCTGAGGCGTGAGTGAGCCACGTTCGACGAAACCGGCGAGAGTGAATGTTGTCTTGCCAAATTTTCTGATAGCTATGCACAAGCCTTTTCGAGAGCAACGCGGCATGACGACGTGAACCCGAGAACCGTCGGGAAGCCGCGAGTCGAAACGTGCTGTCAGATGGTCCACTCGCTTGTTTGTGTATTGGGCAATATTGCGGGCGGCGGCCTGGAGTAGTTCTTCGTCGTCGAAGGTTACGTCTGTCTTTTCGATCCGTCCTTCCTGTTCGATGTAAACCTCCCCTGGTCCATTGATCATGATTTCAGAGACGGAAGGGTTGTCGAGAAAGGTGGCTACGGGAGAGAGAAACTTTCTGAGTGTTACACCGAATACGGCATCTCTGTTCACTTGCGACCTCCTGAGATACGTTCGCAGCAGTGGTAAAGAGAACTGGAACGCGGGCTGGAAAAATGAGCTTACGTGTGCTCCTCAAGGTGTGCAGAGGAAGCGCTATTGCGATTGTCCGGCTTGAGCGCGCGCGGTATTTAAGCAGAGCGGTTAAGGAAGTGCAATGTTTCTTGAGATTTGACACTAGTAGTTTAGAGGACGTTCTTGTTCGAGCTGTTTGGATTTAGCCGGAGCTATGTGGCGAACTGCTGGTTGGGAAATAAACAGTTTGATCGCAAAATGGTGGAAGTGAGCATTGACAAACCAGCACTTCGGTGTTAACTGTATCGCCCTCGTCGCATCAAGGGCGTTGCCCACCGCCTATCCCAGCACCACCTTACGAGCTAGGCGGAGTCCTCGTAGGTTTACGCGCCGAGCCCTAAAGAATCACTTAACGTTCTCTATCGATGATTTGGCTTTCCCGTCCCCCGGGGGGAGTTGGTCACATGTTTACAATATGTTCCTCGCGCAGGCGTAACTTTCGCACGGTCACGGCAATTGCACTGATATTGTGGCTCTCATCCAGCACTCTTCAGTATTCGAGTGCTCAAACTACGCTCACACCAATCAATGCTTCCGTTTCACCCAATGTCATCACGACGTTGCCTGTGGAACCAACTCCTCCTCAGGATTCAAAGGTCAGAAGATCCTCAAATGAATGCCAGATTCCAGGCGTAGTTGAGCGCGGCGCGGCGGATTGTGATACCGCACTTTATGAAGACAATTCGAGCATTTCGCAGGAGTGTCGTATTCCGCTGATCCTAATTCATGGGATTCATGGCAATCGATGGCCCAAGGGCACCGCGAAAGCGGGAACCGACGATCCGCGATCAGCTCCTTACACGGGTTATTTCTCCTCGCTTATCAGTAAACTCAGAGCCCGGCCTGAATTTAACTCCAAATACAAAATCTACCGTTTTCACTACAAGAGTGATAAGCACGGCGTTAAGGAGATCGCGCGCTCTCTCCGTAACCGGTTGGACGATCTGATTCGGCTCGATCCGGGGAACTTCGATAAGAAGTTCATGATCGTTGCCCACAGCATGGGTGGGCTGGTGGCCCGATCGTACATTAACGATTTCGATCACGATGCCGGAGAGTATCGAAGCAAACGCGCCGGCGAGCGGACCTTAAAACTCATAACGCTTGGTACTCCGCATCACGGGACTCAAGCGGCCAATGGCGATGCTAGGGCTCCGCTTTTGAATTTGCTTTGGCAAAATGCATTGGGAGCTCTAGACAAGATCAAATGGTCAGCTGATGGTTGTATCTCGTGTGCTCTCAGTACTCAGAGCCCCAATAGGGGAGACCTCCTCTGGGACAATTTTGATCGTAGCTGGTCTTTCAGACCGACTTACTTCCTCAATCCAGCTGAAAAGAATCATCTGCTCGGGAATATTACTCATCAGTACGACAATTTGGTCTATCCCTATTGGGGATCAATCGATGAAGGATGGATGATTAATATTCTCGGTAAGGAAGATGTGGGTGGCCTGGCCACTTTCATATGGGTCCAATATAAGGCTGATTATCAGAGTCAGCTACTCGAGACTGTTGGCGTTCTCTTGCATAAGATCATAAATGTCGACTTCGATGGCCCTATTACATCGATTTCTAATGACGGCTTCGTACCGGACAAGAGCGCGCGCTTCGATGATCACAGCGATCCGCGTAAACGAGTTCACTGTTTCAAGACTAACCACCAGCAACTTCAATGGGGTGTCGGCTCAAAATGTGAACGTAGTGGTGTCATAAAACCCTTGGCAGATTTCCTGGGCGAGGATCTGCTTCAGGAGGCGACTACGTGTCCGAGGCCCGTAGTGTCAACGAGTTTAACTCTTTCACCTGGGCCAACGTATCAGGTTGGAAGACCAATTAATGGAAGTTTCGGTATCACAAACCGTGGCACCGGAAATCTGTTCATGAAGCGAGTGGTGATTGGCGGGCGGCGCGCGGGAATTTGTCCGAACGGTCAATGTCCTGACTTTGGCCCAGTGCCAGCTAACATTACGCTTCGACCCAACGAGAGCTACAACTACTCCGGAACATATACTCCTGCACTGACTGGCAATTACACCTTCTACGTTGCGTACGAGAACGCGGATGGTAAATGGACCATGCCGGTTGAAGCGGAGAATGGTAACAAGAACCAACTCAGCATCACTGTCACCAACAATCTACCAAACGTCGTAGTCTCAAGGAGCCTGACGCTTACACCGGCCGCGGGTCCTTTCCCGATAGGTCAGTCAGTTAACGGCACCTTCAGTATTACAAACCGCGGCAGCGAGGCACTCACGATGCGACAGGTGCTTATCGGCGGACGCCTCGGCGGCAACTGCCCAAACAACGTTTGTCCTGACTTCAGTCCCGTTACTCCAAACATCACGCTGAACCCCGGACAAACATACAACTACTCCGGTCGAATCACCCTGAGCCAACCAGGCAGTTACACGTTCTATGTCGCTTATCAAACTCCCGATGGCAAGTGGGAGATGCCGGTCAAGCCTGAGGCAGGCGCGCGAAACCAACTATCAGTCATTGTTCAACCGCCTGGTCCGGTTTTGAACAACGCAAGTCCGACTTCTGTTGCGGCAAATGCAAACGCACAGTCGATCAATCTTTACGGCTTACGACTCTCCAAGGTCATCTATGCACAACTGCGATTACCGAACGGCACCATCACCTATTTGTACATTCCGCTGAACCAGTTAATCAGGATAAACGATGGCCAGACGAGGATAAGCGCAAAGTTCCTCAACCGGGGGACCTATCACGTCAGTGTGTGGACGGCGGAAGGAAGGAGCAACGAGTTTCCGATTGTCGTTTTTTAGCCGACTCGCAAGGTAATGATTAGAAACTTTTTATGCTGGTGGAAAGACGAAAACGGTCTCGAGCCCGCTGAATGGGCCCTGGTCCTGGGCGCCGTCATCATTCCGATTGCGTATTTCATTTTGCAGATCGCGTTATACCTGACTCGCTTTTACGAAATAACGAGTTGGGTCACAACTCTACCGTTTCCCTAATCAATTAACCGCGTTTCCTATTAAGGAGAAGAAATGCCAGCAACTTCACCCTTCCCACAACTCGACTCTGGGAAAAACTTCACCCGAAGCATTATCCGTAGGGTTAAGCAAATGCAGCGAAGTTTCCATGATGACCAACGAGGTATGAACACTGTCGAAGCAATCATCCTATTGTTCGTCGCCGCCGTGGTCCTTTTGGTGTTCTTCGCTTTGATCTGGCCATTGATCCGAGAAAGTGTAATGGAGCAACTCAATAGCCTGTTCGGACAAACAGGGCAGTGATCGGCGCAAGCAGGCAGGGCAACTCTTAATTCCGGGTGCGACTACTTTCGGTCGTCGATTTGTTTTCAATGTGAGCATGGACGTGCAATCGGTCATTCTTCTGCTCGTAACCGCAGTGTGCGCGTTCACTGACGCTCGTTGGGGCAAGGTCTATAACGTGGTTACTTATCCGAGCGCTCTGATCGGCTTGGGTCTGAGCTTTTATCACAGTCCGCCGACGCCGTTCATGAGCGTTATGGGCCTGTTTGCGGGTCTCGTCTTCTTTGGCTTTGTACGCAAGATCAGCGGCATGGGCGCGGGAGACGTAAAACTGATGGCCGCCCTGGGCGCAATCAAGGGGTTGCCATTTCTCCTATACGGGACCTTCTACATTCTTTGTGCGGCCACACTAACCGGTCTGATCTTAATTGCGTGGCAAGGCCGGATGGTGCCGGTGCTGAAATGGGTCGCCCAGACGCTGGTTTCAGCAGTCAGCCCCAGATACTCGCGACCCAGCATGGACCACCAGATGACGCCGATGCCGTTCGCGCCCGCGATATTCATCGGTTCAGCTTTCAGCGTCTACCTTGAAATGGTTTATGGCAGTTTCTCATTCTAAATGGAACGGGTTAAGTGTGACGTTGCGGAGTTGGCCAGCGGGTGCGGCGGCGTTTGCAGTTTTGGTCCTGGCGGTTTCTTACCGGTTGTATAGCCAGGGACAAATCAGTTTCTTCGGTGACGTCGCCTCGCAAGGCCTACTGCCGGGATACCGATTGCCGCAGTATTCGATGTTTACGTCATCATTTGTGCGGTCAATCGTGCCGTTAATTGTTTTTGGGCTTGTTCTCGGGTTTCTGTCGTTACGTATTTCAGGTGCTATCGCACGAGCGAAAAAGATCGCGCCAGCCCACAATAAAGAGAACGAAAGTGGCACAAGTGCAGTGGAGTTTGTGCTCGTGTTGCCAGCATTGGCTGTCTTGCTGTTGATGATTCTACAGATCGCTTTGATCGTTCAGGCGAAGTTCGTAGTTAACTACGCGGCTTTCTGCGCCGCGCGTTCAGCAGTTGTAGTGATTCCCGATGATGTCGCCGGTAGACCATCAGAGCCGCGCAATCGAATCGGGAATCCGGACTCATCTGAAAAAGTTGAAATTATTCAGCGTAGCGCCGCATTACCCTTGACGGCGATTTCTCCTTTACCAGGTTTCAGCGTCGCGAAGGGCGTTCCCGTTTTGACTAATCCCGCGGTGATTGCGGATCTGGTCAAGCTGGCGCCGTTTGACGTGGCTCCACGGTCGATGATGGGCCAGGTAATGCTTCGCGCGCCCTACGCCTATCACCTGGAAAATACCGCGGTAAAAGTTTTGACACTGGAAGGAGCAGAAGGCGGAAGCTTCCGCGATCATGATTGGGTCACAGTGAAGGTCCAGTATCGTTACTACCTCGCTGTACCCTTCGCAAAGAAGCTCTTTGGCACTTCATATTCAGGAAATCCATTCTGGAACATCATCTTTGGTACTGACTATTACTATCCGATAGTCGAACAGTACACCCTGCCTGTAGACGGCGAACCGATGTTGCCCTGATAGCCTCGCGTAACCATGACGGAAACTCAAAGTCGAGATTCAACGACCGTGGAACTGCCGCCGCCCGACGCGTGCGAGCAGCCGTCGTTTGCGCGTGACGAGAAAGGCCAGATTTCAGTTCTCGTAGTGTTGTGCATTGCTCCGTTCGTATTGCTGCTCGCCTTCGTCTTCAACTCGGCCGTACAAACCAGTCGCAAGATAGAAATGCAGGGTGCGGCAGATGCAGCAGCAGTTGCCAGCGCTGTCACGGTGGCCCGTGGAATGAATTTCATGGTCCTCAATAACAATGCGATGGCCGAGATGATGTCGCTGATGATCGCGGTCAGGTGCATTCGAAACACCGCCAACATCATGCGTGTCTACGTTTTCGTAAGATCAGTAATTACTTGTGCAAATCCGTTTGCGTTTGCCGCGTGCCTGGATTTAGTGCGTGCTACGGCCAGATGGATTAGCGCGGCTTCGACCTGGTCGTCGATAGATTCGCGTATTAATAGCGAGTCTGGCGGGGTTGGTTGGGCCGTACTCGGTATGCTCGATCGTCTTAATCAGGTGAGCAAGCACGCCTTCGCTGTTTGGGCAGGATTACAGGCGCGAGAGTACGCACAAAGAAACGGGGCTGACTGGGATCCGGTCTATGGTTTCATGTTGGGTGGAAAGTCAGTTGCGACGTCAATACTGCCGGGCGTGTCGATTTCTCTGCCGCTGCCGACGTTCCCGCTTGCACGCGGGCCGGAACAAGCAATCGCTTTTCGCCTGGAACAATGTCAATACGAATTCATCGGCATCCTCAACGGAGTGGTTACGTTGTACGTCGCCAGTATCGATCCGAGACGGGCTGGCGAGAGTGTTGCTGTGTATCAGGCCCTAAGGTTTGCCAATATCAACCATCTCAAGGGTGATTGGGGACTCATAGGTCAGATCTTCAATTTCATAGTCGGTGCATTACCTCGAGCCATCACTCGTTTGATGAGCCGGCTAACATCGATCCTGGGCCAGTTCCTGGGCATCGAACTGCTCACGTGGAAGAGTGACCCTCCGAAGCCGATGCTCCTTACGGACAATCCGGATAGTCCAACCACTGATGAGAGAGAGATTGACGACGACACGAGGAACAATCTACGTCCCTATCTTCAGTACCTGGGGATCGCTTTGGGACGCGTTCCAATCGGAGGTCGAATAGGCAACACATTCTTTATTAACAAGCCAAACTCAGTAGCCCAAATTCAGTTCACCTATGGCCAGGCAGACGTCTACAACCCGAGTAACTGGGACATGTGGACGCAGGACTGGCGCGCCCAATTAACGCGCGCAAAATTATTCGATCAAAAAGTGAACCAACTGCTGAACATCCTGCCATCGCTACAGGGTGGACTCGACTGGTCATTCGTGAATACACACTGAGTTAACCGACGCATCATGGACCAAAGGAACAGAGATAACGAACGAGGAAGCGTGACTACGGAATTTGTCTTCGTGACGCCGTTGCTGGTTGTTGCAATGCTGTTTCTGATGGGGCTTGGTTACACAATGATGACGAAACAGAATGCGGTCGTCGGTGCGAGAGCTGCGGTCTACTATCGAGTGCCTCGCGATCAAATGCCACCTCCCGACACCGTCACAGCAATTATCAAGAACGCAGTTTCGCCTGGCCGTGAGGAATGGACCCTCGAAGTTCAAGAGGGAGCCATGGACGACCCGCAAACGGGTCGAATGAGTTTCGTGCAAAGCGCCGTGAATTGGATTTATCAGGGCTTCAATAAAGATGTTCGGTACACGAGTTCTGGAACAGCATCGCTTGGCTTCCTGCCGCGAATCATGAACCTCGGACGCGCGAAAGGCGCCTATTCTCTGCCACGCGGAACCTGGACGTGCGCTCAAACCGGCGGCGGCAGTTACAGCTCGATTGCTCTTCGAAGTATCGGTGTTCCATCACCGATGAACCAGGTGCTTGGTCTGTCATGTTGTGAAACTTACGACGCTTCTTATCGATGAATCAAAGCTATGCAGCGCAAGAGACTTCTAAGTTTGTTGGCAGTGTTACCTGTTCTTATTGGTTTGTCCGTAGCCGCCTACAAGTTTGGACCAAGTCCAACGCGCATAGTTAAGCCGCAGGCAATTGAACCGGCGCCGATTGCGGCTACACCAAAACCGGAAATCCCGCGTGTGGAAAATTCGCAGTTGTTTGAACTTTTCGGAATCCGCCAGACCGCGGTTGCCAGAGGCACCGTCACTGTTACGCCTGCTGAGTATTTGAATTCTCTCGAGGCCATCTATCGTCAACGTGGGTATCGCAAGGCAGAGCCGCCGGGTTCAAATCCGAAGCCAAGAAGTAAACGTGAACGACGGCGAAAAGAACCAGAACCGTTCAAGTTCTTTCAACGTGACGAGACGGGCGGTATTGCCAGTATCTCCGCTACCGGAGATGACGCTGACCACACTTCCAAAGAGGTCGCAGCTGACCCATACACGTTCAGCACTCTGGTGGTTGGCGTCGCCGGCCGTGGTTCGGAATGGGCCACGTATCGGATGACTGTAGATCTCGACAAGGCAGGTCAGCTTCAAAGACTCGAGCAGGACGATTTTCCCGGATTCGATCCGGTGGACGTACCGCGAATGTCCGGCCTGCAAAGGATATACACGCACTCATCCGGGAGTGCTTCGATCGCAATCTACCAGAGTAAGGAGATGTCGGACGTCGCTTTGTTGTCACTCTATCTTCAGCAAATGCCGCAACATGGTTGGATTCTCGATGATGCTGCTACCGCTGCGGCGAACAAAGTGGCGTCAGGTGTCATGTCTTTTAAACAGGGCGCGCGCTCGTGCCTGATTTGGGTTACACCCGGCAAAGACGGCAGCGCCGCAAATGTGACGATTAGTTCTCATTGAAACTCAGGTTGCTTAACAAGGAGTCCCCCAAAATGGCAGCTATCGAACATCCCAACGCCCGGGCAATCGGCGGCAGCAAACTGCTCCTGCTCATCGCACTGGCTCTCGGATTGATCGCCGCAGCAATGAACTGGCTTTATCTGTCCCGCCTGGAGGCGTCGACGATCACCGTATTAAAGGTAAAGGACCAACCGATTCTCGCAGGAACACCGGCGTCCAAAAACATGTTCGAGCCCATAAAGATCTCCGGCAATCTAAAACAGCTTCAAAGTATCGTTTTAACTGAAAGTGAGTTTGCTGCGTTTGAGCAGAAGCCACTTGCCGAGACACTTCAACCAGGCCAATTGCTCATGTTGCGCTCGTTTGAGTTAACAGGCGCCAATCCCATTAGAGATAGCATTCGGCAAGGCGAACGAGCGCTTGCACTCAACGTAGCAGCTGAGGCTGGAGCCGTCGCCTACTTCGTGCGACCTGGAGACAGCGTGGATATCTGGGGACGAGTAGAAGGCAGCGCTTATCGATTCAAAGAAAAGGCATGCGTTAAGGCTGTCGGCGAGTCACACATGACTGCAGCCCAAAAACCGCAAGGTGTATCGAAGTCGGGAATTAATTACAGCACTATCACCGTCCTCGTTGCGGAAAGCGACGTGCCCAGTTTGATTCAGAACGTTGCTCTCGCCGGCGATGAAGTGACGCTAAGTTTAGTTGGCCCATGCGATCCAAATGCAGCGCCGGTTCCGGCAATGACCCCGCTGGTGGATCCCAAAACCGAACCTAAAGCAAAGGGACCTGCGGCACTGGCACCGGGTGCTCGCGAAATCACGGCACCGGCTGGCCCACCGGTTATCAGGTAGAACTCAGCGATCCAGCGACATGTTTCTCATCGTTGACAATTCGTCAATCCATCGGTTCAACGTATCGAAAGTGCTAATCGGCGCTGCGAAAGAGTGTGACTTGAAACTCGAGAATGGTCGCGCTTCAGACGCACAGTGTTCGCTCACTCGTGATGCTGACGGAGCGTGGCGCGTTGAGAACCTGGGGCAGAGTCAAATTTTTCTTAACCGCATGCCGGTCACGAATCAAAAATCGTTGAAGATGGGACCGGCGGATCACCTGAGTGTAGGTGATTACAACATCGAGCTTCGTGAAGCGGAGCGTGGCGGCGCGGTAGCGCGTGCTTTGCGGGCGAAGTTGTTTAGTCTTCAGGTTGAATTGCACGCTACGGTCCTCGACATTGTTCGTAACAAGGCGGGCGCCCTTGCTGAGCGCGATCATCGTAAACGCATAGAGGCTGAATTGGATCGCCTCCTTAACGATCTGGAACTCGGTGGCGAACTCGAGATCCATCTTGCCAGTCAGGCGGCGCAGGAAATCATCTCCGACTACGTTCAGGGTTTCGGAATTAAGCCCGGTACGAATCTTCGTCAAGGAGACGCCCAAAAGAATATCAGCCGCTTCGCCGGATTAATTCCAGCGTTGCTCAAAACGATCAAATTTGATGAGTCAGAAACACCGGCTCAGAAGGCAGAACGAGTGGCGGTGCTTCTACCCTGGGGAATAAAAACCAGGAACGTTATTCAACCCTGGGAACGCAGGGAACTCGCGGTGGGATTGATTCGCGAGCAACTGTTAGACGTGATCTTCGGATTGGGACCACTCGAAGATCTGATGAGTGCGCCAGACACAAACGACATCATGGTCCTGCCCGGTGGTCACATCTTCATCGAGCGCAATGGCCAGATGCAAGACACGGGGCGGCGAATGTTATCGCCCGAGGTATCGAGGAATATTGTCGAACGCATAGTCGCTCGTGAGGGACGACGCATCGATCAAACGTCTCCGATGGTTGACGCGCGCATGACTGACGGGTCGCGTTTGAATGCCATAGTTGAACCAGTGGCGGTCAAAGGACCGACGCTGACGATTCGTAAGTTTTCAACGCACCGGTTAAGTATCAACGATCTGGTTGCGAAAGGTTCTCTGACTCAAACTGCGGCAACGTTTCTTCGGGCTTGCGTGCTGTCGCGCAAGAACGTCGTGCTTGCCGGCGGGACCGGATCCGGAAAGACCACTTTGCTTAATGCTCTCGCTTCTTTCATTCCACCAAACGAACGCATTGTGACGGTGGAAGATACAGCAGAGATCCAACTCGCGCAGACTCACGTCGTCACGCTTCAGGCCAGACCGCCCAATCTCGAAGGTTTGCACGGCATTCCGATCAGGCAGTTAGTAAGGAACACTTTGAGAATGCGTCCCGACCGAATACTGGTGGGGGAATGTCGCGGCGGGGAGACTCTTGACATGCTTCAGGCGATGAATACCGGTCACGATGGATCGCTAACCACGATTCACGCGAACTCCCCGGCCGACGGAATAAGGCGCCTCGAAGTTATGGCGATGGAAGCAGAAGGAATAGATCTGCCGAGTCGCGTCCTGCGCGAATTGATCTCCTCCGCCGTCGACGTGGTGATTCACGTGGCGAGATTTCCCAACGGTGCGCGCCGCGTTTCAGCGATTTGCGAAGTCGTTGGACTGGACGAAGAAAGTGGCGCGGTGATCGTTGAAGAGGTTTATCGGATCAGAAGGCACAAGAAACAGGGACGCTTAACAGAAACGAAGCTTGCATTCACCGGCTACGTGCCGACTTTCATAGACGATCTTTTACGCACCGGCGTCGCAACCATCGACGCGCTGTTTTAATCATGGAGTAAACGCTTTGTCATTCGGGCTAAATCTCAGAATCCTCCTCGTCGCTTCGGCACTGTTGTTCCTAAGTCTATTTCTGCTGATCTGGTCAGGCTATCCGGTCCTGGTTCGGGTTTTTGAAGCGCGAGCCAGAAAAGATATCGCGAAGTTTGAAGCGTGGTCCAATGAACTCTTCCTCCATTGGCCGCCACAGAAACTTCGCCAGGCAGCGTACGCTTCAAATCTGGCGGTCATATTCGTGGCGCTTTTCGTGCTCGTGGTTAGTGGCCGGGTTGTGTTCGCGCTGGCGGCGGCCGCCGCTGTCTTCTTTGTTCCCACCTTTCTGTACCGTCGTTACAAACACAAGCGTCTCGAAAGACTTGAAGCGCAACTTCCTGATGCACTCAACATCATGGTCTCTTCGGCACGATCGGGTCGCTCGTTGCCGCAGGCGCTGGCAGCGGTGGGGGAAAAGATGAGAGGACCAGTCGAGGAAGAGTTCAGTCTCATGGCCCGAGAATATCGAGATGGCGGCATGAGTCTCGAAGGCGTACTCGAAAGAGCAAAAAAACGCGTTGACGTCGAAAGCTTCAGGATGATTTGTAGCGCGCTCATTATCAACTCATCTCGCGGCGGTGATGTTTTGCACATTCTCGAGCGTATGTCGGACTCGATTCGTGAACTACTGAAGCTGAAAAAGAAGTTGAAGACTGAAACGGCCGAAGTGCGAGCGCAGGAAAGGATCATTCTGATAATTACGCCGGCGTTTGGACTATTAATCTGCGCCTTTGACGCAGATATACCTCGGCTTCTTTTCGGCACGGTTCCCGGCAACGTCCTGTTGATGATCGTCCTTGTCTTACAGGTAACGGCGGTTTGGTGGGTACGTCGCATAGTGAAAGCAACGATATGAGAGGACGGCGATGATCCTATTAAAGATTCTATCCACTATTTGCGTGATGGGGTCGTTGTACCTGCTCGTGGTGTGGACGAGCCGCATGAGCGCCCGCGTGTACTGGATCGGGCAATCAGTGGCCCGCGAGCCGGATTTCTCGCCGCCTCGAGAGATAACAGAGCTGCCGATTGTTTCTACCGCCGCCAAGCACGGTGTTTCGTTTCTTCCGCTCGTCAGAAAACTTGCTGCGAGGAACCGGCTTGGTGCGAATGAAACGCTTGCCGATTTCGAAATCCAATTGATTCGAGGTGGTGTTCGGCACCTGATTACACCGGAACAGCTGTATGCCGCAACGATCGTATCCGGGCTGTTTCTTGGCCTGATGCTCGCATTGGTCGGTCTGGTCCTGTTTGGTCCGATTGGAGCTTTGTTTTTCGGATTTCCGGCAGGTTTCATCGCGGGTTTCTTTTTGCCGCGAGCACTGATGAGCGCGCACGTATCAAACCGGATTGCGTTGATTGAGAAGCGCCTGCCATATGCGATCGAGTTCATGCTCTTAACGATGGAAGCAAATGCGACCTTCCCGATGGCGCTCGAAGTTTATTGCGAGCAGATGGGTGATGACGATCCGTTAGCCCAGGAGTTTCATCTTGTTTTGAACGATATAACCGCAGGATTCGGAATACAGAATGCTTTTGTGAACCTCGGAAAACGTATCGAGTCGGACCAGTTGTCGGCTTTAATTCTGGCTATCACATCGGGTTTGGAAACAGGCCAGCCAATCGCTTCGTTGCTGGCCGTTGAAGCTGACGCTGCCAGGCTAAGACGCTATCAGAATGCGGAAGAGATGGCGAAAACCGCAGGTACCAGGGCCATCTTCCCGCTCTTTCTGGCAGTGATAGCGATCATTATTTTAGTGATTGGACCAATGGCGCTGAAGTTCGCGGAAACGCCACTGATTTTTTGATCGTCGAGGAACCAATGTCGACTGAAGTACGCCAGCTAATAGATTACCGAAACGATCGTGACGCGTCATTGAAGTTAATTGAATGGTTTGATGTCGAACGAGTGCGGGGCGCGAAGATTCTCGTGGTCGGCGCAGGCGCCATCGGCAACGAAGCGTTGAAGAATTTGGCGCTACTCGGCATCGGTCACATCTTCATCATCGATCGCGACTCGATCGAGATGTCGAACCTTTCGCGATCCGTGCTGTTCAGAGCTTCAGACAGCGGTAAAGACAAGGTCGAGGTCGCCGCGCGAGCGTTGCGCGAGTTGAATCCCAACGTGAAGACTACTTTCCGGAAGGCTGACGTAACGTTGGATATCGGACTCGGCCTGTTCCGCCGCATGGACGTTTTGATCGGGTGTCTCGACAACAATCAGGCGCGTCTTTATATCAATCGCGCCTGCTGGAAAGTAGGCAAACCGTGGATCGATGCCGGCATTGGTCAGTTGAATGGTCAGGTGCGCGTGTTCATGCCGGGGAAGGGTGCTTGTTACGAGTGCTCTTTTTCGGAGGCCCAGTACGACGAGATCCGAATCCCATGCAATTTGTTGGCGAGTAAGTACGAAAACGAAGGAAAGATTCCTACAACGCCGACAATCGCTTCGATCATGGGAGCCGTACAGGTGCAGGAGGCGCTGAAATTACTCGACGCAAGCCACTGGGAGGGCCGAACTCTCAGCGGACGAGAGTTTCTTTTTAATGGAACAGTGGGCGAAGCAAGCGTGGTGCGTCTCCCGGCCAAAGAAAGTTGTTTCGCGCACACGTCTCTGGACCTAACCAAGCTGGTCGAATTGCAAAGCGCGACTGCTCAAAAAACAACAGCGGCCGAACTGCTTGCAGTCGCTCGTCAGCAATTGAAAGACGACGATGCGGTGATCGTGCTGAACTTCGAGCTTTGCGTCGAGATGCGATGTCCCAACTGTCAGGACTCGACCCGCATGTTGCGCCCCGAACGAAGAATTTTTCGCGAAGAGTTAGTCTGCGCTCGTTGTGAACACGATCGTTACCTGGTGACGACTCACACACTTGGTGGATCTCCGAGTGATTACAATGAAGATTTTCTGAATGCTACGCTGGCAGACTTGGGTGTGCCTTCACTCGAAATTCTGGAGGCGCGTGGTCAGAACGGAGTTTCAGTCTATTTGGAGCTGACCGGCGACGTTGCCAGTGCGCTGAGTCCGACTGTTGGATAAAACGGAGAGGCGAGAATGTCAGATCTCATCATCAATATTCAAACGCCCGGCAACATGACTCTGGAGAACACGGTCATCCCTGGCGATTACCTCAATGAACACGTGATTAGTGAGTTAATCGACGAACTGAGTTTGCCGCGTATGACGGAAAACGGGCAGCCGGTTGAATACGTTCTTTTTTCAATTAGTAATCGTTCCACTCTCCCGCAGGGAAAAAGCCTGGCGGCGAGCGGGGTGCAGAACGGAGACACAGTAAAGCTGGTTTCCTCGCACGATGTTGAGGTCGATGGAGCGGGAAAATTCGATGAACAGGGTCAATCGGACGAAGGTTTTATCGATGTCATCTTGTCGGTCCTGGACATCAACAAGAGCGAACGAGTGGCCCTGGAACTGGACCGTGAGATCGGCGACGTCATACGTCAGGTGGCCCACACCTATAACCTTCCGTCGCGAGGAAAGTTTGATGAGTTAGTCACATACCACATTACCAGCAAAGCGTTGGGAACAAGATTGGATCGATCAAAAACTCTTAGACAGGAAAAGATTCCACATTTGGACCGTTTGACTGTTACCAGGGAAGAAGTTGCCGGGGCTTGATATGCCACATAACGCAAGGTACGCAAGATTAGCAATTGAATATACCAAGCTAATGAATCTTGCTGCGCGCAGCAGTGTCATAGAGGTGGAGCCTGTCGAAATGCAACCGGGTTGGCCACCCGAAAAGTACATCATCACTTATCGATGCCGCGGCATCGCTTCGATTGACGACCAGCAACATCCTAAAGCCTCTGAATTTCATCAGGTGTCGATGTATATGGGCAGCGACTACCCTCTAAGGGAGCCCTACCTCAGATGGCTGACGCCAATCTGGCACCCTAACATCGAGCATCTCGAGCCCCATCATGTTTGTACAAACAACGTTCAGAATTGGTTTCCGGCGAAGCCGCTGGCTGAACTCGTGGTGGCGATGGGTGAGATGGTCCAATACAAACATTATCACGCGATGTGGGTTAGTCCCTTTCCCCTTGATCGTGCGGCCGCTGAATGGGTCCTCAACGTAGCTGAACCACAAGGTATTCTCGGTCCTGACAAACCATTTGACGATCAACCGTTGCTCAAAGCACAACGCATGCGCAGTCAACGACATGCTCTCGGAGCAACAGGACCCGAGCAGGGTCAGAGGAGAATCAAATTAGGGCGGGCCCAACGAGTCTCATTAGAGCCTGTCACAGTGGTGCCGGACTGGGCATCCTCACCGTCGAACAGTCTGCAATTGCAGCCCGTTGCGAAAGCCATAAGGTTTGGAAAACAAACCAATGCGCCTGGTGAGACAAAGCGATTGGTCAATCCGGTGGAAAACAGCCTAAGTCCACTCGGATCTTACGAGCTTGAGATTAGCAGGGACGGCCAATTCCAGCGCGTGGAGCAAATTGCGAAACAACAGTTATCAATCGGACGCGGCGCACTAGGCAGGCCAGTAGATCTTGCGTTGGAAGGCGATCTGACGATGAGCCGCTTGCACATGATTCTCGAACGTGACAATGCCGGTGCGTTTTGGATTACGGTCAAAGGACAGAATCCGGTTTTGGTAAACGGAAGAGTCGTACCTCGCGAGAGAAGTATTGGAGTTGACATGGGCCAGGTAATCGAAATCTGCAGTTACAGTATTACGATCCGTTAGCTTCTTATTCATAATGTCTGATCTGCCAGATCCTCAGGACTCATTCGAACAAATGAACCCTGAAACTGTCTTTCCGGCGGGCGACAAAAGGATCGTTTTTGGCGCCAGAAAACCAACGGAGGAAGTGTCGGTTCTCACCGGAATTCCGTTGATCATCGAAGCCCCATTTCCGAATGAAAGGACCTTGCAGTGGTTGCCGGTGACTTCATGGCAGGAGTCAGACGTCGACCCGCAAGTAACTTCAGAAGACGAAGCTGCTCCGGAATCGGCGCCCGAGTCGATGGGCCCAGCAACGAATGACTCAAACCCTAAGCAATCCTCAACACCATTTGTCCTGGAAAGCGAGGGTAATACGAATGTAGTGGTTAGTCAGGAAGTACTCATCAAAGTAAACGAGCACGTTTCGCAGACGTTGGATCGCGAACTCGGCGGGTTCCTGTTAGGGAATCGTTATCGTTGCACTGTTACCGGCTCCGACTACGTCATAATCGATCAGTATTCGCCTGCTAAATTCACCGAATCGACTGAAGTGCGACTTGCATTTACTCACGATGCGTGGGCGCAGATTTCTGATGAGCTAAGCGGGAAGTTCCTCGGCAAGCTTCTGATTGGTTGGTACCACTCTCATCCACGTCTGGACGTGTTCCTGTCGTCGCACGATATGGAGATTCAGACGGAACGCTTTGCCGAACCGTGGATGGTGGCTTTGGTGCTGGAGCCGGAGAAGCATCATGGCGGCTTTTTTTGTTCCCGCGATGGCCGCGTTAATCCACACTCGCCTGTTGAGTTTTTTGAGTTGTTGGAGCGCAATTCAAGGAACTCAGTAATCGCGTGGGAAAACTACCGCGCGGTAGATCCATCGACCAGCACCACGCCCGTCTTAAGCACTTCCAACACGGCCACACCAAGCAGTAACACGTCGCAGGAGTTGTTGGAGGTTCGTGCGAAACAAGCTGACAGAGTGCCGGCTAAACAAAAACGACGACGTCGATTTTTTGTCTTTGCCGTGGTCGTGCTGGTTTTGTTGGGAGCAGCGGCGTTCGGTGTGAAGTATCGGAAAGGATTAGCCGGTTGGTGGCAACAAAGAATGGCAAGGTTTTCCGCGACAGAATTGCCGCAGCCGTCACCGTCGTCGGTACAACAGACGCCGCTGCAACAACCAACCACTGAAACTCGGCAAACGTCGCCTGCGATTTCGCCGTCTGTGGAAGCGTCACCCGCAAGTTCGCCGTCTCCGCAAGCTTCGCCCGCAAGTTCGCCAACTCCGGTGTCACCATGAATTGCGTTGTCTCACGAGGAAGGTTGGAGCGGATCAGACGATGTGCGGTCGCGTTATTTTGCTTTGTCTCGCTGCTACCTCTGGATGGTTCGCTGGCCCAAAGTCAGATTGGCCAGACTGCAACGCCGCCTGCTTCACTCACGCGGACTGCGGATGAGGTCAATAAGGCGGGCTACTCGCTAAAGCCGTTCGGATTGGCAACCAACAAGTGGCCTGTTCTCACGGTCGATTTTTCGATCGAACGTTCCGATCAAACGATCTTCAGGAACTTAACGTTGGCCGATGTCGAACCAAAGGTCGACGGCAAACCAGTCGTCACGCGAGAAGGCGATTTGGAACAGAAAGAGGCTGAGGGGGCGGGCGTGTTCGTGTTGTTGGATGGCAGTGGAAGCATGGCGGTCGCGGGCATTGACAAGTTGAGCGCGGCGAAACAGGGGTTGAAGACGTTGATCGATAAACTCAAAGCAAACGATCGAGTCGGGTTGATTGCTTTCGATGAAGAGCCGCGCGTGATTATTACTCCTACGACCGACAAGGCAAGAGTCAAGCAAGAGATTGAGAGTTTCAAAATCCGGCCGGAACAGTCGCGGTTCACAAGGTTGTACGATGCCATCGACTTTGCCCTGAGGGAAACTGCGGCTAACGGAATAAAAAACCTGTTGGTGATTTCCGACGGGTGGGAAACACTCCTGAAACTCGCAAACTTTCAGCCCAGGATCTCCAAAGTTTAAAACGCGGGCGTGAGGAGGCTATTACTCGGGTCTCGCGTGACAAGAATATTCGCGTCTTCACAGTTGCCATCGGTGATGAACACGGAGAGGGTTTGAACTATGTGGACCGCGTTGCGCTGGACAACATTTCCAAGGGCGCAAACGGCGGCGTAGCTGCCTACATTGAATTGAAGGGTAACCTCGGATCTCGCGACCTCGAAGAAACGTTTCTACTAAGCCGGTTACAACAGATACTCGACGACCTGAAGCAGTGGTTTCTCTATTCGTACTCATTGACCGTTCGCGTCGACGAGTCGATGCAAAGCCCGGGTAACGAACACAAGCTTTGGGTAGGTTTCACCGTCGGCGACAATCCGCGGATCCAACTGCCGATCGAATACACGTATGTGTTGCAGGCATCCGGAGCACCGGTTGTGACCACGGCTGCGATCCAACCGCCGATATTTATTCGCGCTGCTCCGCGCAGCGTAACGTGGCAACAACTCCTGTTTATCTACGTTTTGTTGTTGTCGGCGCTGGTGGTCCTGGCAGTCCTGCCTTCGATTTACAAAGCTCTGTCGCGAGGCGGTCAGGCGTTGCGCCTTCGCAAAGCCATTATCAGGATTGGCAGTAAATCTCCACTCGTTGGCGTCGCGTGTCCAAACGAAGGCACAGCAGCGGGACGGGTCTATTTGCTCAAGGAAGGTGACATTGTCCTCATCTGTCCAAATTGCAAAACCCCTCATCATCTGAGCTGCTGGGCCTTCAATGAACACCAGTGCATGAAGCGAACCTGCGAAGCTGTGCTATTCGTTCCGGCGACGATTCTCGAAAGTTATGGATTAACGGAACGGAGCGTCGGCGAAGAAACGTCATGGATGACAAGCTGAAGATCTATTTTTATTTCGTTTTTGGATGCACCGGCGGACTCACTGGCTGGTACCTTTCCGCATCGCTGTTATTGAGCACATTGAGAATTCTGGACCAGGCGTTATTTGGCGCAATTATCGGTGCGATGATTGGCTTGTCAATCGCGGCTTATGAAGGGTTCATCACACGATCATTTGTTCGATTATTCCGATACGGCAGCATTGGTTTGATGCTGGGTGCCCTCGCGGGATTGATCGCGCTGCCGATTTCTCAATGGCTCTACTCTCGCCTCATTCATACGGTCGGTGGCCAAAGTAGTGGAAAAGTTGTTTGGACGGGAGTTGTTGTCGGCGTGGCGTGCTGGATTCTGTTTGGCGGAATGATTGGTCTCATCGAAGGACTCAATAAAGGAACGCAAAGCTTCAAAGCATTTGTCGGAGGGGTGTTGGGGGGAATCATTGGTGGTGGAATCTACGAGGTTGCTCGGAGCTCGGGCCCGGCGCAGGGAGCTTCGCTGCGACAACAGTTCGTTCTCGCACTTTCACTGTCGATACTTGGTGGCGCCATCGGTGCTTCGATTGCGTTTGTAACGGTAGCGCTCAAGCGGGCATGGATCGAAGTGATCGACGGTAAGTTTGCAGGGCGAATATACGACGTGACGAAGTACGTCGATTCGCAGTTGGGTTTTCACAAACCCGGAATAATCGGGAGCGATGAGTGGCGCGCCAACATCTACCTACCCGGCGACCTTAAGGTCCAGTCAACCCATGCAACGATCGGATTTGCAAACAACGCTCCGTACCTGACAGTTCTTCCCGGCGCGCGCAAACAGGCAGTCACTCTATTAAATGGGCGAGCGGTGAGTGATTGCGTACTCAGCGATGGAGATCGACTGCAAATCGGAAACACGTCCCTTCGCTATAGACAACGACGAAAGTAAAAAAGCGCATGCAGGATCCGAATGACACGCAGGGTGGAAAGATTGACGTCAAGCGAACGTCTGCCGCAACGCGCCGCATCGTGGTCAAGGAGGCAGATCGTGAAATGGTACCCAAAGCGATTGGCCGAAAGCTGAATACGCCTTTGTCCTCTGCGAAAGATCCTGTTTCTGGTTTTCCTCGTTCGCAATCGGTCAACCACGCAGGTACAACACGAAGCTCTAAAAATTCTGTTAACACGCGGACCTTAATGGTCGTTGGAGGAATCGCGACCGTCCTCGTTGTCGTTCCAATGGTTGCCTTCGTTCTTCACTCTGCACGGAATAGAAAGGAGCCAAAACAGGCTGCTGTTTCAGCTTCAGCACCTGCATCAGAAACGGCGGCGGAAACTGCGAATGCAAGTCAATCTTTGTCTCAGGAGCAGCAGGCTGAAGCGACACCTGTTGAAACTCCCTCGGCGGAAAATATTTCAGCTGCCGTTGACGACGTTGAAGTCCGTTCCATGACTCTCCAGCTTGCTTCGCAGATTTCTCAAAAGAGCGGTTACCAATTTGAAACCGAGTTCGTCGAGATGATCCGCAAACGTACAGCGGAATTCACGAATGAAAGATCTCTAATCGCGGCGCGGCAATACCGTCACGCGATTAACAAGTCGTTTCGAGATGAGGGGCTGAATCCGCTCATCGGGTACGTACTGGCGATGAGCCGAAGCAAGTTTGACCCGGTTGCGGTACGACAGGGAATAGGTATCTGGCAGCTCCCACTGGGTGTTGCCCGTTCACAAGGTTATCTTGCGAAGGACGAGAATGCCGACAAACTAACGGTGCCCGAGACATCGGCACCCATCGTGGCGTCATACACGCGCCAGCTTCTATCGACTTTCGAAGCCGACGACTTTATGTATGCGATAGCGTGTTTTGGCATGGACTTGCAGGAGGCGGGACGCTTACAGGCCCGGCTCGTTGCAACTGCGCCCGACGAAAGAAGCCGGCGCGACATTATGAAGATGATCCGGGCGGGCGTCCTGAGCAGCGATCAGGTCGAAACCATTGCGCGTTTCTTTGCGGCGGGAATTGTTGGCGAGAATCCGCACCAATTTGGTCTTTCGAGTCCACAACCGTTTTCATCACTCTACTATTGATTAGCTCGGTACCAGATGTTTAGTAATCACTGCGAGAAGGCTGTCAGGATAAAACACGTTGCGACTGTGAGCGCGTTAGTCGTCATTGTGTCGGCATGTTCATCCGGCGAAGCAGGAGATTCGAGTCGTTTTGTTGCCGAGCAACGAGCGACACAAACACCCGCTTCATCACCGGGTCAAAATCCGAGTCCTCTGACACAGAGCACCCCTTCCCCGGTCCCCACGAGCGAACAATCAGCGGCAGCTTTAGAAAGCGATGCGGAATTCACGAAGTTGTATTTAGACATGTCGGAAGAAGAGAAGTACGAGTTTATCGAACGCAGGGCGCGTCACATCTCGCGAATGATCAGTAATGGTACTTACGAGTTTAGTAGACCATCGATCTCATATATCAAGCAGTACGTTGACGCCTACGCTCGACGTGTCGGCAATGGTTCCCAAGTCAGGTGGGGCGAGGATCTGAATCTTGTTTTTGGCAGAGGACAGCGTTATGCGCCGGTGATCATCCAGGCTTTTAATGCGCGTCGGATACCACCGGCTATCGGGCTTTATCTAGTCGTTGTCGAAACTGAGTACACAAATTTCCCACAGGAGAACGAGGCGGGAGCAGCGGGACTATTTCAGTTTATTTCGAGCACCGCGGAGTCGTACGGCGTCGCTCCCAGTCAAAGAACTAACGTCGATAAGATGTCGAAGGCGGCCGCTCACTACGTGGCTGATCGGATTGCGGAGTTTGGCACAGATCCAATGAGCGTGGCGTTGTGCATCGCTGGATACAATCGGAGTCCTGATTCTGTTCGTAATGATTTGCAGAGTGTGATGAATAGCGCCAACAAAGAGCGAAGCTTTTGGACCCTGGTGACGAACTCAAGCAAGCTCGATAAGTGGTTTCAGGGGGAAAACATAAAGTATGTGCCGAAGTATTTTGCCGCGGCTGTGGTGGGAGAAACACCCTGGGCATTTGGTCTAAGCATGAAGCAACCTTTGTCGACTTGCACCGGTGCCGTAGATGGCTCAACTGCGAGGGCGCAAACGAAATGATTGGCCCATCAATAGAATGAACGACGAGGCCGAACAGGATGCGACAACTCTCGTCCGCGCACGGCGAATAGTTGTTTCTGACAACCTGCCGGAGGTGCCGCCCGAAGTTCGCGGGCGCCGGCTTGAGAATTCGCCTGACGATATAAGCAAGGACCAACGCGAGAAGGGTAAGAAAAAGAAAGTCGCAGCAATAAGAAGGCCTTATTTAGTAGCTGCTCTAGTCATTGGAGTCTCCGCGCTCGGTGTTGTTGCGGTGCTAGCTACAAAAAAATTCACTGCACGAAAGATTGAATCTCCCGCAGTGAAAGAAAGTAAACCCGTCGCAGAGCGGCCCTCTGTAGCGACCGGAGTCAATGAACTACAGCGGACCGAAGAGCTTGCAAAACAGGTAATGCACCGTATCTCGCGTGATAACAGACCCTACAGCTTTAGTGAGAGTTCACTGCGAGAGATTCAAACAAGGACAGTTGAGTTGAGTCGATCGTCACGTCTTTCAGATGCCTTGCGAGAGTTGCAAGCACGACGTGACTCGGTTGGAGCAAAAGCGGCGAAGGAAGGATTGCAACCAGGTTTGGTGATGCTGCTTGGACTCGCTTTAAGTAAAGGTGGTGAATCGGACGATTGTGTGACGGCAGCTGTTAAAGCACTATCTACACTGGCGACCCTGAACAAAACGTTTGGCAGCACAGACGGAGACAGTTGCCTGATTCTGATTGCCGCCTTTCAAGAAGGTCCCGGAACACGACGCTCACATCCGCTCTTGAGAAGAATGAGTCAGGTAGTCACCAACCCTCTGACCGAGCGTAATATCTGGTATCTCAACGAACAACGAATACTGTCAGCTGATGCTTATGCCCTTGTAATCGACACCATCGCTTTCGGCGTCATCACACGAAATCCACGAGAGTTTGGTTTCGACAGTGAAACGCTGAACTTTTGACCACGTCTTTTGGAGATGCAGTAATGAAAGCCCTCAAGCTCATAGCTCATACACTAACTTGTGCGACACTGTTCGCGCTTTTCGCGTCAACGGCAATCGCACAGTCTCAATCTACAAAACCCGATCCGCCCAAGCAGGACCATGCGACGCGTGTTGGTCTAGTGACTCCTCGCGTGAACCTGCTTGGAGGCGGAGGTTCTATACCTCAGGAGACGAATTCGCTTCGACAGAACATCAGCAGTTTCCTGACTGGACCGCGAATCGCGACGGTCGATATCCGGGCCAAGCTTGATTCGTTGGCAGTGGAAGAAGCCAGGGAACGCGGTTGCGATTATGTTTTGTACGTTTTCCTAACTCGAAAGCGGCAAACAGCAGCTCGGGGAACAGGCATGTCGTTTGGTGGCGGCTCCAAGGCAGGCGACGAATTCACCTTCACCTTCAAAGTGGTCCCGATCAATGTAAGCCAGGCAGCCGTGGAGAGAACTTTAAAGGCCACGGCAGCCGCAGACGGTCAGGACGTGGTGACGCCGATGGTTGAAACCGCCGCGCAGGTCGTAGTTGAACTGGCGCGCGAGGCGAAACCGGTTACGGCTACCGCGACCAACGAAACGAAAGTTAAGTCGGAGACGGAGGTCCAACCGGCGACTGCTCCCGTACAGACTTCTGAACCAGTACCCACCGGCTACGGTAGTCTAACGGCAGGTCCAAAAAACTCAACTTCCGCGCGCAGCAATGATCCCCCTAAAGGCGAAGGCGTAATAAGGATCGGGATCGTCACCCCGCGAGTGACTTCTGCCGGTGGAAACAGTGAGGCCGCAACTTTGCGCGCCACATTCGCCAGCTTTTTGGTGGGATCGAATATCGAAACTATCGATCTCAAAGCGCGACTCGACGGACTGGCCTTGACCGAGGCACAGCGACGCCAATGCGACTTCGTGCTTTATACAACGCTTATCAGAAAACGTGCTTCGTCGTCGTCGGGTGGTGGTCCGATGAGTTCGATTATGGGGAATGTAGGAGGCGGCGGTGTGGGAAACAAGGTTCCGGGATCGAAAACGGCCCAGGACATCATGTCTGAAGCGGGTAGAGTTAGTGGCGCGTTAGCGGGATTCGCGCGCGCAAATGACGAGATAACGTTTGAGTATAAATTGGTCAGCAGTGTTGGAGCGCGCCCGGTTGTGTCTAAGTCCACGAAAGAAAAGGTCAAGAAAGATGGTGATGACGTACTGACGCCGATGATCGAGAGTGCGGCGCAGGCAATAGTAGATGCGACGGTTAAGAACTAATGAGCGACCTGGGCCTGAAATCGATTTATGTCCGCGAGAAGTGTGGCGGCACGTGACGAGTCGACCGATCTAAGTTTGTTGTAGGCCGAGCGGGCATTCTCGAGTTTCTTATTCAGGTCGGGGTTTTTTTCATCCAGATAGAGATAACCTAATTCGAGTAGTGCCTCGCCATTGCCCGGCCAGGATCTTTGAGCTTCTTTATATGCGGCCTCGGCGGCGTTCCACATTTCTTTCTCGCGAAAGCGCTCGCCCAGGAGGAGGAAGTTCTCAGATTCGACTGAAGCGGGCGTTTTTAAAGCGGTTGTTGGACGCGGTTGTCTAGGTCGCGAAGACCGTCGGGGAGTCGGGTTTGTTTCAGTTTTTATCGTGGCTTTAGGGGCAACTTGCCCAACCGCTTCCGGTGCCACCGAAAAGGCAAACAAAACCGCTAACGCAAGCAGATGGAGCACTCCCGGAGCTTTGTTAGACGAATCATTGCTTGTGAGACCACGGCGAAACATGGCAATTCAGAGTGAAAGGAAAATAAACGAAAACCTATTATCTAACAAGGGTGGAGTGGCGGCGAGATGAGGTTTCGCGCATTGCCTCCACTGGCCGAAGTTGTTAAGATCCGGCCCACCTAGTTCATTCGCGCTGACGCCCGCTTCACTCGAAGGCATCGCACCATCGCCGCTTCCTGACGGGCAGAGCACTTGGTTCCTTTTATTTAGCTGAGCTGCAATACAGCTTCCCCCGGCGTATGAGAGAGTGTCCCGTCTGTTTTACTTGTTACCCCGAAACGGTCAACGAATGTCCGACCGATGGCCGTGCCACGTTTCACTCCTTACCCGGAGGTGTGGCGATCGAACGATACGTGTTGGAACGACGGCTTGGCGAAGGCGGGATGGGGATCGTTTATAAGGCCCACCACCAGTTTCTTAAGAAACCATTGGCCGTAAAGATCATCAGGCGCGAACTCGTAGGTAACGATCCATCCTTCTCCACTCGCTTTCATCAGGAAGCGATGACCGCGGCCGCCATCAATAATCCAAATATCATCGGTGTTACTGACTTCGGTTTTCTCGAAGAATCGATACCGTTCATCGTGATGGAATTCGTGGAGGGAATCTCGCTCCAGGATCTGATGAACCGTGAAGGTCGGTTTACGCCTGAGGTTGCACTCGAATACATGCGAGTGATCGCTTCGGCCGTAGCGGCTGCTCATGCTCGCGGAATCGTGCATCGCGATCTGAAACCGCTGAACATAATGATATTGAACAGTGGCATATCGCCGCGTGAGCAAATTCGAATACTCGATTTCGGGCTCGCGAAAATCAAATCAGACCTTTTCGGGTCGTTTGTCGGTGCAAAGACGACCGGCATTATCGGTTCGCCCTATTACATGGCTCCTGAGCAATGGAGCGATGAAGAGGCTGACAAGAAATCAGACATTTACAGTCTCGGCGTAATGCTTCACCAGATGCTGACGGGAGACGTGCCGTTCAAGGGCTCCGGGATTCCCGCTATCATGAAACAGCACCTCATGTCTCCGCCGCCTCCACTGGCGATTCCCGGTAGCGGTATCTCGGCGGAAGTGGAACAAGTGGTCCACCACGCGCTGGAGAAAAATCCGGAAATGCGTACGGAATCGGCGGAGAGTTTTATTGAAGAGCTTGAGAAAGCCGTCGCCGGTCAGGGTGGAGCAAAAGTAAAAACCAGAGCTCGCACTCGCAAATCTAAACCAGCGGCTGGGTCACGACGCAAGGCAAACGATTCACCGGGTGACAAATCTGATTCGCTTGGTACGGGCGTTGGTGAAATCAGCCAAAAGGAAGTCAGTGGCGGCCACATATCGGTTCCGGATCAAGACACCATAGTGACACCGATGGCGCGCGCGGAGGTCGAGGAGGGACGGGTTTCGTTAGAACCGTCGCCGCCGACAGTGAGTCAGTCAGACCTGTTGCGCAAGGCGAGCGAAGAAGCTCGTCGCCGGGCAGAGGCTCGCGCGCTGAAGGAGGTTGAAGAAAGCGGACAGTTACCACCAGTCAGTAGTGGCGCACCGCCTCGTGGTCCAAAAGCGCCATCGCTTCCGGGGCGAGTTGCGATCGGAGAGCACAGCACGACCGGCATGTTCTTTCGGAAGCGATTCGTCTTGCCTGTAGCGGCAGGCGTTTTAATACTCGGGTTAATTATTCTTCTGCCGTTAGTGTATTTGCGAAACGACAACGAACAGCCACCGCAGCAGCCCGCGCAGTCGACGACACCCGTAAAAACACGTGACATGGTTTTAATCGCGGGCGGGGACTTCGTTATGGGTTCGAATTCGGCTGGTGACGAGCAGAAGGGTGAGCATTCAGTCAACGTAAAGAGCTTCTTGATCGACAAGTATGAAGTCACCAATGCAGAGTGGGCCGAGTTCATTAAAGCAACCGGCCGCACTGCGCCTGTCGATTCCTCAGGAGTAAAAAGTTACTGGGAATCATGGAACGGGAATGTTCCCCCTGCGGGTCGTGAGCGATGGCCTGTCTGTAATATTTCCGCCAGGGATGCCGAAGAGTTTGCGCAGTGGCTTTCGAAACGCGACGGTGTCGCTTATAGACTGCCAACAGAAGAGGAATGGGAGTTTGCGGCGCGCAATGGATCTGAAGGTTCTCTTTTTCCATGGGGGAACTCATGGGTAGAAGGCCGAGCTAATCTTAACAAGAAATCGAGTCCGCAAGACGTCGGATCTTTTCCTGAAGGAGCCACCAAGGACGGAGTACTCGACATGGTTGGTAATGTTTGGGAATGGACCTCTTCGAAGGCCTCGTTCTACGAGCGCTCGCGGGTTGCCCCTGATAGCAACGCGCGAGTGCGACGTGGAGGTTCGTTTGCCGAGACCCTCAACAGCGAGTATTTCCAGAACAGTACCTCTCGAATCTGGTTCGGAGACGAAAACTACAAGTTCCCGACGATCGGCTTCCGCCTTGCACGCACTCCATAGCCGATGTGCCTCTCATGCGACACCGAAAGCGACAATCGCAAATCAGCTCAATCGGCTATCGCGCGTTAGCGTTATTGCTTGCTTTGTTGCTGGTCCTTCCGTTTGTTGAGGTTCCAAACCACGCCGCCGAAGATATCGTTATCGTAAAAACGGACCGGGAACCCGCCGAAGCGCATCCCGTTTACGTCATCGCCGTACCACGTCAGGAAAAACTACCTCCCCAGCCGTTGGACCTTCCAATCATCTCTTCGCGAAACATTCCAGCAGGGCGGCCTACCGAAGCCGATCTTCAGTTGCCATTTCCGATGTCTTCGGATCAAGCCGTTCGGATTGGTAACGGTTTGATCGAAGATGCTGAATTTGAGATGGCCCTTCGTTACTTCCAGGAAGCGCAAAAGCAGGAAACCGAAAAGCAACAGCCGCCATCGTTGGAAGTCTTAAACGGTTTGGCCCACTGCTACTATGGTCTCAAACGAGACGAAGAGTCGTTGGAGATCTACAAGCAAGTACTTACTAAGAACCCTGATCTTTGGCAGGCCCAATTCAACGTAGGCAGGATTCATCTCGAAAACGGAAGATACGGGGAGGCGGTTGAAACACTCAATATCGCTCTCAAGTTGAAGCCAGACGATCTAGCCACACTTACCAGCTTCGGGATTGCGCTAACCAAACAAGGTCGAAGCAGCGATGCAATACTTCATCTGACGCGCGTCGTTAACGCGGATCGTCACATCACGGAACCCTTTTACAATCTTGCCGAAGCTTATGCCGCGAGTCGGCAATGGTTGAAAGCCGCAGAGACTTTTAAATCCGGCGCGGACGTCAGAGGTAAAGATCCCAATGGATATTTCTATTGGGGCGTTATGCTGTTCAACGACGATAAGGTTGACGAGGCATTTGAGGCGTTTCAGAAAGTCAGGCGCGTAGACATCACAGCGACACATTTCGGCGTTGCTTTTTATATGGCTGAGATTTATCGCCTTCGTGGGAACCTTCAGGATGCGCTAGCTCAGTATCAATTGGCGTTAAAGCTAAAACCGGATGATGTTGAATCCCTCTTCCAAGCTGGGTATCTCAGTTTTAAGCTTGGGCAACGCGATCAGGCGAAAGAACTTTTTAGAAAGCTGATGCAGGTGAATCCTTTGCACGCCGGAGGCGCTGCGAACTGGGCTGCCCTCGAAGCTACGGAGAATGAAGTCCGGAAATCCAGAAAAGAAAAAACGCCTGGAATTACGTTGCGCAATGCGGCTGAAGCAAATCCCACAAGTGCCGAGGCGCACATCAATCTTGGGGCTCAACTGATCACTGAAGAGATCTATCCAGAGGCGGTCACAGCGTTGGAAAAGGCCGTCAATCTCAAACCAGACTTGCCCGCCGCTCAATACAACCTGGGACTGTCGCAATTAAAGGTAGGTGACTTTGAAAAATCGGCAAGTTCAACGAGTAAAGCGCTAAAGCTGAAACCCAACTGGCCGGACGCCTTAAATAACCTCGGACTCGCCTACTCGGCGTTGAAACGTTGGGACGAGGCAGCGAAGGTTTTTCAGCAAGCTGTGGACATAGTTCCCACTTATTCCGGCGCTTATTTCAATCTCGGTATTGCCTTCTTGAGGTTAGGCCAGATCGAGGTAGCAAAACAATTGGTTGAAAAGCTGAAACCGATGAGCTGGAAGCACCAGGCTGAATTGGCGCATCAGATCCTGGCGGTGGAACAGGGGAGGAGAGTTGCGATTAGCAGGCCCACACCATCCCCATCTTTTGTGGCACCCGTTCCTGAACCGTCCCCGTCTCCCATAAACGCGACCCCCGATAGCACTGAGCCCAAGGCTGCTCAGGCGCCTCCAGTCGCGCCTGCTGAAACTGAATGTCCTGAGCCACTCTACCGGCAGTCGAGCGTTACGCAAATGGCGTCGATAGTTGGTCCATTGGAAGTGCCGTACACGGATGAAGCTCGACAGAACAAAGTAGAAGGAAAGATTGTTCTTCAGGTTGTGTTGTGCGCTAACGGGCGGGTAGCCGACATCACGGTCGATGAAGGCTTGCCGTTCGGCCTTACCGAACGTGCGATTGAAGCGATGCGAAAAGTGCAGTTCCAGCCGGCCATTAAGGAATCGCGTCGGGTGACCGTAATTACGAAGCAGGAATTTACCTGTGCCCA
Source organism: uncultured Acidobacteriota bacterium (assembly GCA_963789185.1). GTDB lineage: Bacteria > Acidobacteriota > Blastocatellia > Pyrinomonadales > Pyrinomonadaceae > PSRF01. Next base: position 699,736 of record CAWBJU010000027.1, on the reverse strand, counting down.
AGGAACTTGCACCGCAGTAGTTTCCCGATGATCCTTTGTCCAATCGATCGAATGACTATCTAGTCGATGTCGATTTCCCATCAACAGTTTTAAGCTCACTGTTTACTTCGAGGAGCCTGCAATGAATTCTCAAAGTCTGACCCGCGAAGACCTTCTGATGAGGTACGCCTTTCTGATCACCCCATTTGCTTCTGCAATCGCCTGCTTATACCTGTTGGGATATTGGAGAGTATTCAGGATCAATATCTTTAATTTCGTGTCTTAAACAGACATCCTGAAACTGTCTGTTGCGCCTCTTCTTTTCATTCTTGTCACTTCCGGAATGCTGATAATCGTGTTTTATTTTGCGGCTTCCGTACCGGCTAAACTTCTGAGCGGCATACGATGGTTGAATGAACCGATACCGCCTCTCGCGAACTTGGCATTTAATTCAACATTAATAGCCATTTCGATCGCAATAGTGATTTTTGTTAAGAATTCTGATAAATGGATTTGGACAGGAATTATTAACGCGGCTGTGCTCGCCCGAATAGTCGCCGAGCTGAACGCCCTGCGGCGACTCGTAAAAGAGAGTGTCTTGCGGTTTGTTCTAGCGTTCTCGATTGCGGCTCCGTTGTTTACTGCTTTTGGACTAGGTACCCAGGCGGGTCAGTCTGTTCTGCATGGAAACAAGAGTTCCCGTCACGTATCGACAAGAATATTTCGCGAGTATGCGAATGAGGCTTACATGAAAAAGCAACTTCTGGATGGACAGGACAAACTGAAGCTTATCGGTATGGCCGGCGATTACGTGTTCTTCGTTAGTCTAGATAATTCCAGGACCTATATAGTGAGGTTTACCGATTTACATTTCCTAGAGTTTCCTCAATAGCTAACGCGAGTATTGAATGCATGAGTTGGTTGTTTGGAAACAATTCCGTGCACCTGGCTTTCGCAAAACTCAAAGCCGAAGAGATCATCAAGATCTCAACGCGCTCGGGTGCGTGAATCCGAACCTCACAAGCTACTATTTCGTAATCGCTCCGCGAACAAACCACGCTGTTCCGGAAAAGGTGTTTCATGAAATGACGGATAGACCAAGCAAATCTCTTCAGCGCTGTTGTTGGACTGCGCCTACTGTCTGCGGTAGTTCCTTTGGCCTTCAGTCGCTTGACTCAACGCAAAACGCTTGGCTAGTCTGCAACAGTCTTACAACCAGCCGCTTCACATGCTTGGGGCCGTAGCTCAGTTGGAGAGTGCATGACTGGCAGTCCTCAGCCTACCGTTTTGCTAATCAATAACAATTAAACAGGTTGCAGCCAGCGAGGATTTTGGGCCATTTCCCGTTTCGTTACAGATGGTTGGTCCAACGTAACGGACGGTATCAGTTTTCTCCGGCCACAATTTGGCCACAATTGCGCCCGATTAGATCCTTGGAATTCTTTTGCCTCTCAGCCATTGGCGGACCCCCTTGCACGTATTTCAACCTATCGAGAGGTGACGCGAGTAGTAGGCGAACTTGTCGCCGGCGAGCAGAGCTAAGTTGGAATAAAGAAGAAGCTTATAAGGTGCGCTTCGTCGAGTAGCTCATTGGATTCTTGAAGCCCTTCTGTCATCCTCTGTCTCGCGTTGATTTTGTTCCTGGTTAAGTGACACGTAGCTTCTTCCCCATTCGGTGAGCTGGTCAATAAACATTTCTCGGGTAAATACTTCAAAGGACGTTCGATAGCTACCTTCGCGCTTGCCAATAAGGTCAAGAAAGTTTTTGAATTCATCAAAGGTGAACTTGTTAAGTAAAGTAACCATTTTCCTGTCTGATGATATCCAGTTTCTCAGCTGCCCCCTAAGGAAATCTACATCCTCCGCGGATAATCCTTTAGGTAAAAAGCTTTCTAGTCTGTCTAGCTTTCTAGTGAATAGCGGCGGGACCATACACAAAAGCAAATCGAATCGGCCGGAACGTTTGATAGCGGGATCGAAGTCCTTCTGATGATTCGTGGCCATAAAAAATAAGACCCGCGCTTCATCATGAAGCTTTGAAAGTTTAGGCAGCATGCTTGTCGTCAATAATTGTCGAGTTACATCGAGTTCCGGATCTCGCTTCGTTGCTAAGGCATCCATTTCATCAAAGAACACCACCGTCCAGGATAGATCGTTAAGATCCTCGAAGATTTCTTCGGCTTGGGAGTAAATGCTTTCAAGCCCGTGTCTGAGGAAGTGAGATGGATTTAGTTCCACGAGCGGCCAGCCAATTCTCTTAGCAATGGCTCTCACCAATGTTGTCTTGGACGTGCCCGGCGGCCCAAACAACAGTGCCGAGCGACGACCAGAGATCTTGTTGTTGGACAAAAACTCTTTCTTCTCCACGGGCTTCAACAGTTCATTCTGTATCAGTTTCTTTATACTCATTCTCTTTTGTCCAATTTCAAGCGGCGAGTCTATGAAGTCGTCCCATGGGTCCGATGTCTTATCGATATTGTCTGGATTCGCCCCATACTTCGATAAGATATGGCGATTTATTCTTATGGTTAACGCCTGCCGCAGTCTGTATAGACACATATGGACCATTGCAGTGGCCCAACTTTCTGGCATGCCTTGGCTTAGTGTCGGTAGCTGTCCTCCAGAATTCCACCCTTCATAGATTATGTTTTTATGGCGATAGGAAAGTCGATTGCTTTCACACCATTCAAGTACTCTGTCAATTCCGTCGAGAACTGTGGGATGTTCCATCAAGCCTAGTTCCCCAAATTCATCTAGGATGACTTCTAGCAGTTCAAAGCTGAAGAGATGATTAGATCCAGTACCCCCTTCTCGGTAGTTGAAAAGCGGAAAATATTTCGGCCATATTCCTGATTTCTCTTGGGCCAAGAAGGCCATTATTATGGCCTCTTCAAGTTCTATTGTCGTAGGCTGCACCTGCTTGACTTCATCTCTAAACTCGAACCGTTTTTTAGAAATGACGTGCTTGAGTCTTTGTGAAAGGCATGCGGCCATTGCCATTTCAATCGGATCCTTCATCGCATCGTGGCGGGATGTTGCCAATGATACTTGTCGTGTAAGATTCTTTGAGGCCCAACTAACGATAGCCTCCCACTTTGCTTTAGGAACCGGCACGTGCAGTTTCTCCACAGCATCAACAAACCAATATGCTATGGCGGACGTTGGCGGATACTTATCAACGCTGAACGCTATAGGCAGATTGTGGGCGAACTTCTCGAGAACTTCGCGAAGATTCAATGTAGTACCGAGTGAGAAAGGTACAGCTACGTCCTTCTGTCCGGAAAACTTCTTGAACGTGTGGCAGAGTTCCAAAGGGGAGTCATCCAGAAGTTTTTGCCTAGTGCTCGACAACACTCCCGCAGTTCTTAGAATAAGTAGCGAAGAAAATGCATTGCCATCAAGCAGTCCAGAGCTGGTCCAAGGTCCCCTCACGACCCTCTTGAACATTCTTGTCAGCTCATCACGAGCTTCATCGTCGGAGACGGTCGACCAGTTGTCTTCAAATAAAACATACTTAACGGCCTTCAGCGGATTGGCCGAAAGAGCCATAGCCATTAGGCAGCTACAGGTTGTCGTTGCATTACCTTTATCATCTGAGGTCGGCAGTCGGCGAAAGAGTTGTCCTTTAAAAGACGGCTTGAGGTCCATCAGTAGTGTCGTATTAATTTTTTCAGCTCTCGTTCGAAGTTTGCGAAGGCGCGAGGTAGCATCTGTCATCTGAGACTCCTGTGAGATCGGTGAAGACCGTCTGTTTTGGCTGAAGGAGCTAGACTGCCGAATGCACTTTAAACTGAAAGTGTTTTCTGGTGACTAGTGATGATGGACCGAAACCAAAGAAAGAGATTTGCATGCCAATGGAAAACTCGACACCTTGAATGAATTCGATGACGTTCTGCGTCGGTGAGTTTAATTGCCGAGATGTATAGTCGACGTAATCAAGATGATTCAGCACAAGGTGAGTAGGAGCATTTACCTCTATCGCTGCGCGAACTATCTCAGGATTGAATTTGGCTACCCTTCTCACAGTTTTGGTCACAGAAGTACGCTCCAGAAGCGAGGAGGGACTTCCCGACTCTACAGTTATGCTTTCCCACGTCACCTCGTTTGGGAGAGGCCCCGAAGTGCCACTAACTCGAATAGGAAATGCCCGCAGTACTAACACGATTTCGTCAACGTCTAGCGGGCTCAATCCAGCTTCTGATACAAATGCAGCTGCTGTCGTGTCTCGACTGGTGACATATGGGTAGGCGGATGAGTGTAGTGGTGATAGTCCGAATCCTTGTGTGCCTTCGAGAATAATCCGCCGACCCTTCGCTAACTCTGTCCTCAGCACTTTCGAAGCTGGCTCGATGAATCTACTTAAGCGAGAATCGTTTTTTGCGAGGTCCTTTTCAGCCTTGCGTCCAATCCGTTTAGTGACGGCGGCTCCGGTACCGCTCTGCGTGGATCCGATCGACTCCCTTAAGCCGCTCGCCCGTTCACTTTCCTTATCCTGTTCCGTGATCACGAGTGCGTTCGGATCAATGAGAAGCCGCCTCTCAGACAATCCCGTTTGTGAGATCTCCCGAAAAAGAATCTCTGGATCGACGTAGGAACCGGCGCCGAGAACGCATAAGACGTCCTGGATCAATGCGGCTGTTGGCAGCTGACGGAGCACTATCGGTGCCCCGTGATTATCAATAACCGTATGACCGGAGTTCGTCCCTCCCGTCCTTACGGCAACAGCCGCATTGCGCTCGATTGCCAAGTGGTGCGCAACCTTACCTTTTCCCTCGGATCCATATTGACCTCCGACAATCACTGTAACCGGCATCGCACGTTATCCTCTTTTCCAAAGTATTGATTAATTACCTCTGAAATGTTGCGCAGAAACTCATCCTTCGAACCTGTGTTCGAAACTATCGCGTGGGCCAGTTTCGCTACTTTCGGAATGTTCGACTCAACCGGATGGGCGGAAGCCTTGTCGAATTCTTCGTACGTCCCTTCAGCGGAATATCTTTCCCGTCGGATCACGACGGGTGCCTCCACACTTATGTGTAGAAAGTCTAGCCCAAACTTCTCAGCCAAAAAGGCATGATCCTCCGGATGGCGAAGGCCATCGATTACCACGTCGTTTCCTTCGGGTAGAATTTTTATTAGTTCCGAACCTAGCCACCGTTGACCTCTTCCGCCATTTACTTCCTCTCCCATCTGTTGCAACGACACTCGCGTTACTTGTATTCCGCGATCCTGAAGCATCGATCGCAATATTTGGCTGTAGCGACCGTACGCGAACCCAAGTGAGGCCAAATATTTTCCAACAGTCGTCTTTCCGGATGAGATCGGCCCGCTCAGGCCAACCACTCTGCGTTTGCCCCAGGAATTTACTCCAGTGCTCATGTCAGGGATGATGAGGTATTCTTCGTCTTCGTTTCCTAAGGGCTCGAATTTTCCGCTAATGAAGAAGAGCCCGACAGCCGCAGAGGTAATTGCGTCTAGCTCGTCATGGCTTACATCCTGATGCTCGAACTCTCCTGAGATCCCGAATTCAGCGAGGCCAGTTTTGAGTAACGCGAGGTCGGCTCGCTTCCTTGGGATGTTCATTATATCCTGAGCTGCTCCCGGATAGCTCTCGATCACGGGAACACCCAACCTCCTTAAAGTCTCGGCTAAGCGAATTCCCCGCGCAGTGAGCGCTTGCATGCTGTTGATAAGCGAAGGATATACGTTGATACCTCGTTTCTTGAGAATACGTTCGCATTCCCTTGTGATCCCAAATTCTCGGCGACCAGGATCGTCGTCGTCAACGCTGATGCGACCCTTGGGCAAAGACAAGGGGGAATCGATAGACACTAAATCCGGTTTACAACGCACTGTGGCTTCAATGAGCTCCGTATCGGAACTAATCCTCCGAGTGGTGGCTCTTCCGTTCGCGAGATGACACCACCCTGAAGGGCGCGATTCCGATCCAGTTAGATCAATACCCACAATGTTGTGCTGCGTAATAGCTAGCTCGTTGAGTTTAATTAACGGCCCTGAGTTCCCCTGGTACTTGCGAATAAGAGGAACAAGATCCCGCGGAATATCTGTGAGTATCTCAAAACCGGTAATCGAAAACCTGTGCAATGCTCGAATGTTGCGCGGAAGATAATCCATCGCGAGGAGCCGGTCAATAGCAGTGTCAAAAATCTTCTTCATTCCTGCAATGTCGGCGCGATTGTATGCAACAAGCAGCCTAAGCGCATCAATGTCTCCGCGACGATACCTGTACCAAAGCAGAGGGGCCGTCACTCCTTCAATCTCAGCAAGTGGTCCAACTCGCTGCCATCCAATAGCCGACTCCACATGTTTTTGTCCGCCAATGAAGCCGACTCTTCTACCGAGAAAGCGAAGATCGACATGCGCCATTGGTATTTTCAAGTCGGGGAACTCTCGGCGCAGAAATGGAAGGTCAAAGACCGAACCATTGAAGGTGACAATCACCTTAGCTTGGGCCAGCGCAACCCCTAGACGGTCCGGGTCGTTACCTTTGATATAGAGACCATACTCATCATTGAAACTCCACCCGATTAGAGTAATTGAGTCGTAATAGAGACTGAGACCTGTTGTTTCAATGTCGAGAAACAAGGTTCTTGTCGGGAAGGCAAGGGCGATTCGGTAGTGCTCTTGCTTCGGAAGGCTCGCCGCGAAATAATCGGCATCTCCTTCACATAGAGCGCGCTGCGATATCGACAGTTCGCCAAGCTGAGGATCCTGCGCTTCCAAGTCGAACATGGACATCTGAGGAGACCGCCGTTGCAACTGAAAGTCATCCCACGATAAGACGCCGGAAGACCAGAGATCCTGTTCTGTTTTCTTGCCGATGCCGGTGAGATGCTGAAAAGTTGAAGTGAGCATCTCTCTAGAATCCTGAGCAATACCATGGATCAAGACTTGACCAGTCGATCGGATCCACGAGAGACTCAGTTGCGGTGTTTCTAAAAACATCTTCCTGCGGAAATCCAATGGGCTCGAGCGCAGGTTTTCCCGCAGTTAATCGTTCAAAGTGTTCATCATTAGTGACGTACACGAGACCGTCTCCCACATCCCAAACCCGTCTTTTAAGCGGCTTTCCATTAAAGCCGCGAACGAGGACGACATCTCCACGCATATGCAACTCCACGCACGGTCGAGCCTTACCATCGACCGTTACGGTAGTCCGACAAAATTGCAAGATAAAGCTACCGTAACAGTCCGGACAGTTATTTTTTTGACACCGCAACTAGCGTTGCGGTATTTTGCCGCGAGGGTAAATGGACGCTAGGATCGTGTAACGATGCAACGACGGGTAAAGCGAAAGCCGCCGTATTTGTCTTTTCGAACCTTCAAAAACTTTCTCGATGCGCTTCACGTGTCGGGAGTCCCAACCCGACTGGACCGTAGCGTAATGGCTTCGAAGTCTGGCTCGATTCAAGCACTGCTGCTTTCAGCCTTGCACTTCTTTGCCCTAGTTAGTGAGAACGGATTACCGACAGCCGATCTGGAACAGTTAGTGCAATCAGAAGGACGAGAGCGCCAGGAGACATGGCGTAGAATCTTGACAAGGTCTTATCCAACACTGTTCAAGTTGGACCTCCAAAGAGCGACGACGCAGCAGGTATCAGAGATCTTCAGCAGAGAAGGACTATCGAGTCCTGATACAGTTCGCAAGGCTCTGAACTTTTTTATGCTTGCAGCCAAGGATGCAGGGCTCAATCTTTCACGCCACATCAAGCCATATGCTGGTCACAAGTCGAGTCGACGTGTACGTGCTTCCAAAGGCCTGACCGAACCAGGTGCTTCCGAGGGTCTTACCGAACCTATGCCTACAATCGAGTTGCCGAATCGAATAGAACGTCAGGATAACCTGTTTAGCAAATGGCAATTAGCCTTATCAAAGTTTCCAGACTTTGATCCTTCATGGCCAGAAGAATTCAGAAGCAGTTGGGTGAAGAGCTTGCGTGAATTCTGTCGGCGAGACGGCGACGATATTCCCTAGCTTGGACTCCGAGTACTTGCGTTCGTTTTGTCTCCTTCATTCTGCTTATGAAGAACCAATACTTTGGCGATATCAATGATTATCTAAAGTATGGCATCCTGCGTTGCTTCTCGGCGGCGGATCTTCGTGTTGCTGTGTGTTGGATGTTAACGCCTAACGATGGGCGAACGGACGGCAGAAAGACCACATATTTGTCGAAACCTGATCGTTGGAGACCTAATGATCCACTCCTGTTTGATAGTCTGTTGCGGGCTCTAAGGACTCACGCGAGATGTGTCCGTCACATCGAAGACTTTGGATTACTTGCGAACACTTCTTTTTTCCATGACAAGGTCCCGGAAGATTCGCTTGCCCGCGAGAGCTGGCTAGAAAAGTTTATAAGGAGCGGAGCCGAAGCAGACCTTTTGTTTTTTGATCCGGACAACGGAATCGAAGTTGATTCCACACGATGGGGAACGAAAGGCTCATCAAAATATATATTCTGGCATGAAATCAGGCTCGCCTGGAGTCGATCCAGCGCCCTTCTTATCTTCCAACATTTCTGCCGAGAAAGACGCGACAACTTCATAGCCCGTTTGTCGAAGCGCCTTAAGGAGACTTTGCCTGACAGTTACGTCAGATCGATTGTCACTGCTCATGTAGTTTACTTCTTGGTGTATCGCCAAGAGCAATCAGCGAAAATCGAGTGCGGCTTAGGCAAGGTCTCAGAGAGGTGGCACAATGCGGCGCGAATTTGTTGAGTTGATAAATACGTAAGTAGCGCGGCGGATTCGACCGACTGCGCATCTATAGTAGTCGATGATTAAGCTCTTACCGGGGATAGGGTTGTGACTGAATGGCGCCCAATTGATCGAGTGTCCTCGGCGCGCGGAGCGTCGCAAGTAGAATACAAAGGAATCGATGGCAGCAATTACACTGGATTACACACTGTGCCATAATCCTCGAGGTCCGTTACTGACTCGATGGCTGTGTCATGAAACATCGTTCGTATCGAAAAGATCGAGGTCTGGATTTCGCCGTAAGTAGTCACCGTTGATACCTGAGATTGCAACGCCGCCATAGACCCAGTAAGGAATATCAGCCGTCTGCTTTCACTCTATCGTCACACTCCAGACAGTAATGAATCGGCGGCGCATAAGAACTCTCGATATCGACAATAGTGGGCCAAATGGAAAAGAGTGATGAGCGTCTTGCAAGAGATCTCATCCATCTTATTGCCATGATAATTACGTCCGATCGTTCGAAGTCAACTGCAGATAGATTCCCCTCATTTAGACAGCTGGGCATGTGTCGTTCAGTCTCGTAGACACCTTATTCCGCCTCTATATCTAACCCTAATTGTCGAGCCGATTCTTTCATTGCCTTCACGCTAGGATCGTCAGCCGTTAATGGTTGGTCATCTTGAACTTCTAATTTGAAATTAATTCCGAGACGAAGTTTCTTTAACTTCATTCGCGCAGCGGGACTGATAAAACTGCGAAATACGTCCGACCAGCTATCTAATGGAACATCGCCACTGATATGAATCTGGCGAATTTCTTGGCTCATGATCGTGGCAGGAGCCGGAGTTGTTTCGGGAGGCACGGGCCGTTCTGCACCACGCTGTGATTTGTCCTGAGTGGGTGACCACGCCTCGTCAACTCGACTTGGTGTAACGACCTCCGGTTCAAATCTCGGGATGATCCACATACCCTCTTCGGTTGGATCGAGCATGACACCTTCGCCGCACCATTTCCGCTGCAAGTTGTTTAGACTCATACCGCGAGCCAGTCCGATTAGGCTGTCAAAACAAGCTTGCTTTAATCCCTCAAGTACTGCATCGCGGGAAGCGACCATCGGTTTATCCGTGTAGCGAAGGAACGCTTCGATTGCGTCCTTAACCAGGATACCGCCTTGTGTTGGGATTAGTCCGGCGGACTGCAATGTTACGCCGCCCACTTTCCGCAATACCCACTCCTCGTTCTCAACGACGTGGTTCCAAACAACCTTCAAATGATCGGTGAACGTGCTCTTGCTTTCGCTCAAAGCAGAAATAGAAACGGCCTGCCCTTCAATCCTGGCAACGTGGCTATAGGCCGCACCTAGTGCTTCCGTAACTGCCTTGTTTGCTGCGTCCAGTCGTTTTTCTAATTCCTTCTGTTCGTCATTATCCATTTGCGACGCGTAGTCACGCTTCACCTCTTCGAACGCTTTCACCTCGCGTAGTGCATTGCGCAAACGCGAAAGGCCTCTCGACGACGGAATTAGGAATAGCAATGTGTTTCGGTAGATTCGGTCTTTGGCCCCGCATTTCAAACTAAGTTGGAGCAGCTTCTCCTCAACCGCGGATCTAATAAGACGCGCTCCACCATTATCGGAGTACTCACAGCTCGGCGGCATTGCGAGCAGTACGAGTGATCGCTGTTCTGCTAGGTTGGTTTCTGGATTTGCTAATACCCGCCAAGTCGCAGGATCTGCCTTAATGGTTTTAATCTGTTCTTCTACAGCGTCTATGATTTCGTCATCGAACGTTTTTTGAGCAAACTGATTCTTGTACTGCACCACTAGCTTATTGAGCCTCGGTTTAGTCCCAAACCAATAGCGTGTGCCGAGACTACCCGCAGCAGCGTTTTGCAAGAAAAATGCCCGCTCTTCGTCCAAAGCCAACAGGGCACCATCGGTGTAGCCCCAATTCAAGGTTGGTCGGCTCACACAGAGCTTCAAATCTTTCGTGCTGAAGCCCACGCGCCCACCCTGTGTTCCAAATGAACCCAGCAAAATCGCCGCAGCTAGTCCTTGCGCAATTCTCTCAGTCTGGTATTCGCCGCCGCGCTCCTCGTCAAGTAACCTGCTAGTCGCTCGATCACCAATCACATCTGCCGCCGCTACTGAGTCGTAAGCAATGCCCCATAAACGCGTCAGCGCAGCGTGAAGAGCATCGATGTCCCACCGCAAATGGCAGGGTTGAATCAACGGCTGGGACTGGGTTCCGGTGTGACGCCGCTCCCAAAGATCGCCAACGATACTCGCCAGCAAACGAAGCACACCACGGGTCCGTTGAAAATCACTGTGGCTACCCCAGCGCAGGTACAGTGCGTCGACCAACATCGGATGAAATGGATAAGCACCCAGCATTCGTTGCTTATACGCCGTGCGCGTAGCATCGTTTGGCACTTCATTTCGATGTTGTTGGTACATGTTCATGTATGCATCGACAACTCGCTCACGCGTAATCTCATCACCGAGCGATTCAAAGAGCCTTCGTCTTACAACCTCATAGATTTCTTCGTCGGCAACAGGTTTGATGTCCGCACCCATTCGTCCAAACCGTCGCTCTAACGAGTTCAGGATTTCTTGCCCTCTTTCAGAGCTCGCTACTTCGAGATGACTCGCTGGTAGAGTGGCTACGACAGCCACGCCTTGGACATTATTCACCGCCTCGGTGAGTTGCTGGACGAACGAGATCGTCTGGTCGCAAAGAGTTGCGCTACCCACTTCCTTAGCAGAAGCGCCGACGCAGTAGTCCGCCAACTCATCGAGCAAAATCAGACAAGGTGAACATTCCCGGAGAATTTCCGCAAACAAACCCTGCGGCACAGTACGAGCCTTGTCATTCGCTTCAATCCTTCGAAAAAGCTCAATCCCACCAAGCTGTAGAGCGAGTTCACCCCAGAGAGTCTGCGTATGGATACCTTGAGCGGTGTCACGGCCCTGGGTTGAGTCGCATGTTTGATTGGTGAAAACAGCGACACGACTGGATTTGGTCGGCAAGTTACCGACTGCGCCTCTTACATCTGCGCAAGCGTCTGATTTCCGAATTACGTCTGTGTGTTTTGCGAGATGCCAAAGCGCAACTAAGGTGTGAGTCTTACCGCCACCAAAGGAAGTTTGCAAACTCAGAATTCGATCTCCGGCATCTGCATCTCCCGAGAGCGCTCGACTTACTTTCTTGAGCACGTTGGTTAAGCCGCCAGTTAAGTGTGTCTTTGCAAAGAAAGATTCCGTATCAAGATAGACCGTCGGAGCGTCGCCTTGGTCGACGGCCCAGAGATTTGCCGCGAACACTGCTTCGCTCAGGCGACCCTTACGGATATCTTCATGTGGCGTCGCATTCGCATACCATGGCTTAACCAATTCGAACATAGTTATTCTTGATGTGCCTCAGATTTATGTAAATGGTAAAGCTTCGGCAGTTGCACCAGCTGAACGTCGCGCTTCAATTCGCAACGTCTCTCGTTCACTAAGCAGCGCGCTGACAAGTTTCCAATCTTCCGTATTGCGTGGAAGAACCTCAAATAGCGCTTGCGCCAGCTTCCAAAAGGCTATGTTCTCCGTCAGCTCATTTTGACTTAAATAGTTGACCAGCTCATTCCGGCACTCATCTCTCCAGTGTTGCATTGTCCGATGCAGTTGATCTATAAGCGGCGATGAACGCTCGTTTCCCATGTGGCGCCGCTCGGAACGGTCAGCTAATAGTGCAAGCCGGCACTTGGAGCCGTTTAGTACAAATAGTCCACGTCTGCGTGCGACTTCCATCGCGTCCTCGCTATCGCCACCGATTTGGATCACAATCCGTGCGTCGTCCCACGGCTGTTCACTTGTGCCGTAGAGATTTGCCCAAACGAAGTAAAGGCGCGACAGTGAGTCGCCGGTGAACTCCCCGGCAATAGCCTTCAGTGCTAATTCCTTAACTAGATCCAGTAGCTCTGCAACTTCTACAAGAGTTCCGTCGAGACGCTCCACGCGTTCGTAATGCCCGAACACGCCGACGGCGGGTCCATAACACGCCACAACCAGATCCGCTCCGCGGAAACCATATCCCCAAAACTTATGCACGCTTTCAGCGACAACTGCCTCTATCTCTTTTCGTACATCTCTGAATACCGCAGAGCTACCAGTCACGCGTGGCTGGCAGACAACAGTTACTGACGTTTCGAGGGAAGCGGTTCCCATAGCCAACGCTGTGTTAGGCATTTCGGTCGCAATTGGCCATGTCGCGACGGGCGATAAGCCAGCATCAAACAAGGCAGAAATCAGATCGATCCATGCTTGCGTCGTCTGATGAGCGAACATAACTGAGATCAATTTGGGCGGCTTAGCTATTCGTCTGCATTCTTTGAAGCTTTCGGTAAGCAGTCTACGATAATGTTCATTCGCTTTTCCTTGGGATCCCTGGTGCCGGTGCCGGTGACTGGTGGCTTCCTCCTCTTTTGGTGTCTGTGGCGTTCTGAACACGTCGGGGAAATGGTGTCCCAAACTACGTTTCAGCCAAACATAGAAGAAATCCGAGAGGTCAGCATAGGCGATGCTGTTACCGTAGGGAGGGTCCGTAATGACATACTCACAGGAATCGTCGTCGAGGGGCATCTTCGTTGCTGACCCTAAAAGGATCCTCGAGGGAACATGAGGCTCCGGTGGTTCGCATTCCCGCATTAGAACGTTCAACATGTAACCCAACTGCGTTGATGCCGTGCCAGAGCTGTCAGCAAATGGATTAACCTCTGGGTAATCCCACATCATTGGCACTGATTGACCACCAAAAGGCGTCTTAACTATTTCACTTCCGGCTGACCATCGGCACATCGTATTTCCAAACGCTGCTATCCGGTCAATCCATAACGCTAGGTTTATGAGAACTGCATCGATGTATTCCTCGGCATATCCTTGCTTTCGAAGCTCGGCCTCCGCGAGGTTTAGACCCTCGATCAAGGACTTCATAACTACCAATTGTCGATGGTTGAAAAGCTGCCCCCATTTGGTAAAACCGTAAAGTTCAAGATTGATGCTGCGATGGGATCCAGAGTTAGGATTCGCATTGGGCGAATTGATCTCAGGGACAATGTATTCATTGGGCCTGTCGACTGGCATCGCAAGTGCGTTCTGATATGCTTCAACATCTCCAGGCTCAACAATCCGATAGTCTTTGCCTCTACGGGTTTCGACAACGACAGCGAACATACGCTCCTTCATAAGGCCGTTAACAGCAGCGGTACGAATATCAGCCTCAAATGTCTTTTGATGGCAAAGAGGACATGTTACGGGCCCACGCTGAGACTTCGTGCCGTCTGTCCTGTGAATTTCCGAGCCTCTTACTATTCCAAAATCTATAGTATTTGTACGTTCGTCGGTAAGAAGCTCAAGCGCAGTGTTGCTGGATGATTTCCGCCGAAGCACTAAGCTCCTCAACATCGGAATTTCGGCCTGGCACGTTCGATTCATGCAGGGGATACTGCGACTCCAAAGATAGGCGATGATCGGTCGCTGATCATTTCCGGCAGGATACAACGTACCGAATTCTGATTGGGATCGTTGAAGAATCCATTCTGCCCATTCCTTTACGTCACTCACTAGAGGTTTACCGAATTTCTGCGGTAATTCGCAGGTAGCGCGGAGCACAGTGTGAGCGACCGGATTGTATTCGTTTGCGATGGCATAACATCCGAGTCGCCCAGCCTCGAGCGGAATAGCGCCACCTCCAGCAAACGGATCTAACACAACTGGCACTTTATTGGAGTGAGCAATAGATACGAGTTCGCGGGCAATTTTCAGAACTTCACGGCCCTGTAGATTCCTCGGCGCTGCAGTTTCCCACTTCACCAAGCTACGGTCATCCAGCAATAACGAAGGTTCGGGTCTTTCTGTCGTTTTCCCGTTTTCAAAAGCTTCATATTCGGGTGACCATTTGGCTATGAACGTGATGAGCCGATTTCTGAGCGTGTCTGGCAGAGGCTCAGTCGGCTTGTAGGGATCACCATCGTGTATCCAATTCCTGCCACGCCGATATGCTCTTAGTTTGCGGACGTTTCATCCCGCAACAACCGAGCCACAGCACTCCTGAAATCATTCGGGCAATCTGGAGAATCGGGATCGGGGACGAGCGAAGCAAATACAACTGCTCGGGACGCAGCTAATGGGCGTCGTGCCCACCAAATGTGAAGGTGACTTATGTGCGCGTGGTGAATGTTCTTGTCGCGTACGCTCTCAGCAGAGATTTCGCGAATAGGTAAGGCAACTTCAATTAGGCGAGGGCAGGTCATCTATCTCTTCTCCCTTGGTCTGCCAATCTTGTTCTTCGACTAAATACTGAACCTGGCGATAGAGAGCCTCCGGCGAGAGTTGGTGCATCGGGTCCTGAATGATACGAAGGCGCGGGTGCTCGCCTTTGCAGAACGTAATAATATAGAGATAAGCGCGATCGCTAAGTTGTTTTAGCTTATCTACTTCTGGGCCAGTTATGATGATCGGCCCAGATTGCGCGCGCCCTTTCGCCTCAATAAAGCGTTTGTCACCGTCCGGTGCTTCTGAGCGAATGTCGTAATGCTCGCCATCTTTCGAAACGTCATAAGGAGTCCAGCCGCGTTTCCGCTCGTATTGCATCACAACTTCCATCGCGATGCGCTCGACTTCTTCGTCGCGTCGCATCGGAAATCCGCGCTTCGGCTTCTCTTCAACGATTTCTATTGGCGCCGGCAGAACCATCGCTGACGTCACGAGATGCGGAAGGTTAGCAGTGAGCCTTAACATCAGATTTAATTCATCAAGTCGATCACTCCGTCGTTGCTTGAGTTGTTTGATTCGATCCTCGAGCTTCCCTCGTTCTTCTTCATCGTCCTCACCGAAGAGTTGTTCCTGCTGTAAATCATTCAACTGATCCTGCAATTCGAGAATGAGATTAGTGAACGTCGTTTCCAAATACTCCCGCCTTAGCTGGCATTCTTCGGAACGATGTGACTGGACTTCACCCAACTGTCGTTCCGTCAGGCACTCGTATGCCCACATCTGGATTTCTTCATCTGGATACTTGCGAATATCCGGCACGAGAGGTTCCGCTTCGGGAGAAACATAGTTGAGGAGATTGGCAGCCGACGTAGCGCGCAATCCGTTCTGATCTCCTACGACAACCGCGAATTGTTCGTGCGCAAGACGCTTCTTTTCTTCGTGTCGGCCGTCCTCAATCGTTGAACGCACCAGCCAAATTCTCTGTGACTCCGAAATGTTCGGATCAACAAGAATCGCTCCCTTAGCAAAGTCTGTAGTCGCGTTGTGAATCGCCCATTCAATCAGGGCCTCGAACAGCGGATGACCAGGGCCGAGCAGTTTGGTAAATTCGGGAACGCGAATGCTGCTTGCCACGCTGACCAGAGCCTTATCGAATACAAACGCAGTCTCATACTTATCGCGAACAGGAAGTCGTCGCCTTCTTGCAATTTCGGCCAATTGAGTTGGTGTCGGCCCTAGATGGAACACTGGATAGTTCTCGTCTTCAGTTATCGTGCCACCTGCGACGAGATATGCTTTAGTGAAGAAACGTTCAATGAATCGAGGTTGCAACCGACGTTCATCCGATTCGTCGCGGAGTTCCTGTGCGGCACGCAAATCGAGGTGCGACGCTAGTGATTGTTTCTTTTGCAGGCTGATTAACTCCTGGGCTCGTTTGTCCAGGGTTCCCGTAAGCGCGTGCTCAACGCTTGCTATCGCCTCGGCCCCATTTTCAGAATCGATCGACTGTTCGATCAGCTTCACCAACGGAACATCTTCAAGCAGTTCGTCTATAACGTCGTAAACTCGATCGGTGCCCATATCCTCTCGCATTTGATCGAGTTTCAACAGCGCCTTCTCAAGCACAGCTCCTTCTCTGGTGTTGCTGGCGACGAGGTTGTAAACCCACACATCTTCGGCTTGACCATAACGGTGTATGCGTCCCATTCGCTGTTCCAGCCGATTCGGATTCCACGGTATATCCCAATTGATTAGATACCGACAGAACTGAAGGTTGATTCCTTCCCCGGCGGCATCCGTGGCGACCATGATCTTTGCTTTTCGCCGAAATTCTTTCTGTGCAGTCTTGCGAGCATCAACATCCATCTGGCCGTGAATCGTTGCGACCGTGTAACCGCGCTTCGTCAATCGATCGGCAAGATTATCGAGCGTGTCTCTGTGTTCGGTGAAGATGACCAGCTTCTCATCGTCGCGCCGAATCACATCTGACGAGTCGAGAACTTTGAGAAGCTGGAGGAATTTCTCTTCTACGTGGTTTCGCAGGCCTTCCGCCATATTGAGTAATCCTGCAACCTCATCACGTTCTGCGGATACGGCCTCAGGGTCATCGCTGAGGACCTGACGGAAGATGCGTTTGTCGATTTCCTCGCGCTCGGCTTCGTCTAAACTCTCGTAATCCTCAATCCCTTCAGGCATGTCGTTGTCAGTGCCACGCAAGAGTCGCTTTTTCTCCGCGACGCTGCGAAGTGGATCTCGCAAAATCTTTAGAATCTCGTCCAAAGCTTTAAGACGATTGGCGAGAGTTCGCGTAATCGCATAGATGCTGCTCGCGAGTCGGCGCTGCATGACAACCAAGGTTAATTCGACATTGCGGTTGCGTTTAGCTTTGGCTTCTTTTCGCCGCGATCTAACGTACCTTGTGACTACTTCGTACAGTTCCAACTCTTGGGGCGTGAGCTCATATCCCACAGTTTTTGTGTGACGTGGCTTGAAGAGCGCCTGGCGATTCCAGTTAATCATTTCTTCTTTGAGCCGTCTCAAGAAGAAGCGATTGCGCGCATTGCTGATATTGGTCTCTCCCTCAAACGCAGTGGGCTGATTCTCATCGTTTGATGCTGTACCCCGAATGCGCTCCGTAACCAAAGCGTCCTTTTGAAAGAGGTCTTCATCCAACAGCATCAATAGTCGGCGAAAAGTATCTTTCCTACCACGGTGTGGAGTTGCAGTTAAAAACAGCAAGTGATCGGTACTCTTGGCCAAAGCCTCGACCGCTTGGTAACGCTCGCTCCGATCTATCTTGGAACCGTACTCATATGCGGAAAGTTTATGGGCTTCATCGACAACGATCATGTCCCACGTCTGTTCTTTCGCTGCGTTCAGACAACCCTCGTGACGCGCAATAAAGTCAATGGATGTAATAAACAGCCCATCCTCAGAACGTGCGAACTGGGCCGGTTCGGCTTCAAACGATGCGCGGTTTATAAGCTTAAAATACAAACCGAACTTCTCACGCATCTCATCTTCCTGCCACTGCTTTGTCAGGCCGCCGGGGGTGATTATCAGAACCTTGTTCAGCACACCCCTGAACAATAGCTCTTTGATTAATAATCCGGTCATGATTGTCTTTCCAGCACCGGTGTCGTCAGCTAATAAAAACCTGATACGTGGCAACGGAAGCAGGTATCTATACACGGCCTCGACTTGGTGCGGTAAGACATCGACGACGCTGGAATTTACGGCGAACAGAGGATCGAACTGATAGGCGATCTTGATGCGCTGAGCTTCAACTCCGAGGAGAAACGATTCAGCATTTCCAGTGAACGTGTAATCCGTTCCCCGAACTTTTGTGAGGCGATGTAGCTCTTCGTCACTCACCGGACGCCGAATTAACCGTTGAGTGATTACTGTGACGCCCTCAAGTAAGGTTTTGTTCCCGAATGGAGCTATGCGACGCACTTCGACGTGCTCGCCCGGCTCAAGCCCTTCAATTATGTCGCCGATCTCAAAGGTGAGGTTTTCCATTAAAGTTCTCCAAGCAAGTATTTATCTGAAGCTGTAGGAATGATCGACAATTCTAGTGGATCCGTGGGACAGCGGCAACTTTCCTACTTCTTGCCAATTGCACCTCTAACTGCGCCACGATCTCAGAACGCAACATCGATTTACCAGCAGGTTTCCGCGCAGAATAATGATCTTGTTTGGCTTCCTGAGAGTTCGACTTTGGTGAGATTTTGAAATTCCCTAACACCGAATGGTTGCGTTAGGGCGAGGATTGCACTACTTACGCCGATCAATGCAATACACCCCCTGATCCGCTCGAATTCAATGGTTTACGTTCAGAAGTTGGCGGAAATTGCCGGATATTGCTGGACTATTTTTTGGTGCTCTTGCGCGCTTTGCGAGGACGCCCGACCTTTCGATTCTTTACTGCTTCCAAGTCCTTCGGATCAATCAGCCACACGTTTCCGACTTTCGTAGCCTTCAAACGTTTCGATTCAATCATTGCCCTCACTCTATTAGCGGTTACTCCTAACCGCTTCGCCGCCTCTGCTGTGCTGATGATCCTCATGGCCCAAAGTATAGCATTCGGCGAAATTATGGTGTCGCCACCATAAATTCTTTGACAAACGAACATCCCGTCTTTATAGTGGCCCGCACAAACGAGCGGGCTGACAAGTGCATCAACACTTGCCAGCCCTTACACAGCCGACTCCTAACCCCGTTACGAGAGAGGAATCGACCATGCATAACAATCCTAACACGGACTCTGAGGGTCCGCCGCTCGATGCCGAAACTGGGACATAGTCTTTCAATCTTACTCAGAATTTCCGGTTCTCGCATTCATCCTCGCTCAGCATCTTGAAAGCGTGAAGGAACTAATAGAGCAAGGGCCGGAAGGTAGAGTAGAAGCAATTGCCGGGATAGATCGGGCCATTGAATGTCTAATGCGTCACACGCACTTTCGAGATGCGGGCCGCAAAGCTTATTTACTGGCAGTCGCGGGCAATCTCTCGGCCGAACAAGAAGACAAATTGCGCGAACTTGATTTGCTGGAGTGAGGAATAGGCCACGCACGGCCAACACCAAAACATCTAGCCGCCAAGTTGCTTGCGCTCCGTCAGAGACTTGCTATATCACAGCCACGGATGGTGAAACATCTCGGCGTTCAGGAATATACAAACATCTCAAAGTACTAACGCAACACTAATGAGCCGCCACTCGCTGTCCTGCTCCTAATGCGAAACTCATGGGCGTTTCAGTGGACGTTTTCATTGATGATGAGCAAGAATTGCATTTCTGACCTTCTTGACGACCTTCAAATCGCTTTTGAGTCATGTCGGCATAATTCCAGAGAGCCCCTTCCTTTACAATTCGTTCATTTCTTAAGTAATTCGGCTACAGCACCGAGCGAAAAAGGTCCAGAAAAAGCTCGAATCCCGACCTTCAAATCGCTTTTGAGTCATGTCGGCATAATTCCAGAGAGCCCCTTCCTTTACAATTCGTTCATTTCTTAAGTAATTCGGCTACAGCACCGAGCGAAAAAGGTCCAGAAAAAGCTCGAATCCCAATAGCAATCACAATGCAGTGTGTGAAAAGCGCGTTTTGAGCGTTTTCGCGACTCAAAGTGGCACCAGTTAGTGCCAGATGAAATACCTATCGCCGTTTCGTTCAAGCTCTGTGGACTATCTTTCCGAAAATTTTGCGTTGATGCCTCACATTCTTACTAAAATTGCGAAGCATGAGTACCAACGGAGCCCGAGAGTTCGATTTTGGTGAAGAATTGAAATTCACGAACACTGAATGGTTGCGCTACGGAGAGGATTGCACAACTGACGGTGCGCTCGATCCAGTCAAACTCTTAATTCGCTTGAATTCTATGGTCGGCATCCATCACTTGCTGAATCTGCATGCTTCCGTTCACAAAGGCGATGTCGCGTTTCGATATTTCAATTATGTAGAAAGCATCGTGTCGGGGATGGTAGATGCAATTACTTTGGCGTCTTCAGGAAGTATAGAAGCAGAGAACAAACTGATAGCTATAAACAAAATACTGAGGCCGCAACAATACAACTTACCCAATTCCGCTATTGAAAACATCGTCGATCGTTACAACGGCTCTCCGCAGTTGGCGCGCGCCTGTGCTCTTCGACATCTGATGTCTTTACTGACTAAGGTTGTTAGGCCCGCTCATTCGGAAAAATCATTCAATACGCGTTCACCCATATTATTGTTAGAAACTTCTGAAGATGAAGGGCCCCTCCTTGTAAAGGCGCAACAGCACTGGAAGAGGAATAGCACGTTACAAAGCCTTGCAATACGAATTTACTTATCTGAACTGATCAGCGCTAAACCGGACACGGGGGTTGATGAGAGAACCTTAAAACGCGATTTGTTAGCTCTGCGTCGATGGGAAACGAATCACATTCCAGAAGCGGGCGATGTGACTTATGAGGGCGCGCGCGTAGGTGACGAAACTCTGACCTGGCCTGCGATCGCATCTAAGGAAGAGTTGGACAGTGATGTGTTTCCTTAATGACGCGGGCAGAAATGGACCCATGACAAATCATCGCCCAGATTGACATAGGCAACAAAGCCAGCTTTGTTTACATTGCGCGACGGACTTGTTGCCGTCGCTTTTTAATCTCTGCACCGGGACCAGCGATAGTGATGAAAGCAAATACTGTGAACACGCGCATCAACGAAGTGACTGGAGCTGGCCATGGCGAAAAACTAAGCCGTCGTGCGGAGGCTGCAATAGCAGCCCTGTTGTCACATGCAACGATTTCCGAAGCGGCACAATCAGCAGGGATCTCGAAGACTACTTTATGGCGTTGGTTGCAGCGTGATGATTTTAGGCACCGGCTCAAGGCAGCGCAGGAAACAGTATTTGAAACTGCCCTTAACACTCTTCAAGGCTCTATCACCGATGCAGTGAACTGCTTACGCCGGAACCTCACCTGTAAAAGTGCTTCGGTCCAAGTCCAGGCTGCGAGAAGCCTTGTTGAATACGCTTTAAAAACACACGAGTTGCTCGACCTGCGAGCCAGAATCTCAGAACTTGAGGACCGACTTGAGGCGAGAGAAAAAGCAGAGAGTGTTTTGGAATCGTTAGGGGAGGGTTGTTGAACAATGAGCTTGGCCCAACGCATAACGAAATTAGAGCAAAAAGCGTGGCCGCTTTTGCAGTGTTTGTCGTGTCAATTCAAAGCAGCAATAGGATTGCGAGAATTCAGATCTGATCAGAAAAGTTCGGATACGGTGCTTAAGAATTGCCTTTTTTGTGGAGGACGTTACGAGATCCCACTCGAAGGCCGTAACGATGAGGTCCGACAGATACTTGCCTTGATATCAGAAGCAGATCCTATCCAGAAATACCACGACGAAAGATGGTATTGTGCGATGCACTGGTTTCTTTGCCGGCATTCACAAATCGAGATTTATCAGCGCGAAATGACCAGCGAAGACCCGTTTAGATTTTACCATCCCTATCCTCCCGTTCCGCGGTTCAAAGAGAATACGAATTCCTCGCCGGCTAAACGCAATAGTCGAATAGTTAATCTTCAGGCCAAAGCGGCGAACTTTAATCGCGACGAATTATTGAAAGTCAAGCGGCTCATTAAAGCCCCCGATCGGTTTCCCATCGATGAGACTGTCGAACAGATCAGAGTGCAGGTGCAAGATCAAAAACACCGCCATCTCGCTGAACTGCACTGTGAGCTCAAGCTTCCTTACCTCCATAACTTGCCTGAAGAATTGCACTATACGCTTAACGCTTGTTTTACCCACTTAGAAACTCTCAAAGAGCGAGAGGCCTATGAAGTATTTATCTGGCGACAATCGTTAGAGGTCACAAAGACAGAAACGATCTTTTTTGAGCACGAAATACAAAACAAAAGTACAGAAGCAATCCGGGCCGCCAGTTCGACTGAAGATGCGCAACCCGCAACGACAATCGTCACTGAACTAAATCCTCAAGATATTCGTGGCCAGGGCACTCTTGAGGATACACAACAAACGGCACCACCGCTCACTGACAACAGTAACGTTCAGACTGTGAAGAGTGAGTCTTCGGCGGTGGATCGCCACGATTCCATACCGGTCGATCAGTCATGCGAAGATAGCTCTAGCGGTTCGAAAGGATACGATCGATTCTTTAGCAATAAGCGATATCAGCGTACTCAAGAACAGCCGAGATTCATAAGAAGATCAGCGGCACCATCCAGGTATGTGAAGTCGATGTAGGTACCGGCGTCCACGTTATTGCAAAATAATTTTCGAAAGGCGTCGTGAGCACAAGTTCTCAACAACAAGCCGTACATCTGGCTTCGTTACCTCGCTTCCTCAAAGTTGAAGAGCTAGCTACGTTGTTGCGGTGCAAGAAACGAACTATCTATGACATGGTCGAGCAAGAACGCATTCCGTATCGAAAGGTGGGCGGAAGATTATTGTTTGACGCTGATGAAATCATCGAATGGACGAAACAAAAACGTTAGAGGCTTGCTTCCCAATTGCCTCGACGAATATATTGCGGGGCGTTCTCCTGGCTGCAACCGGAAAGGGGAACGCTGATGTCAGTGTATTTGAGAGGTACTTGCAAGCGCGCTCACCGCCATTCCGGTGAGTGCAAGCATTATCACTATTCGTTCCGACTTAATGGGAAACGTTATCGAGGTTCGATCCCAGAAGCCAGAACCAAGTGGCAAGCAGAACAAGCAGAACTTAGGATCAAACAAGAGGTCTTTGAAGGTCGATTTGGGAAGATGGAAGTTGGTACTGTGAAGTTTGCGGATTTCGTGGACCGTGTTTACTTACCGTGGGCGAAAGCTAACAAGCGTTCATGGAAGGACGACGAATACAAGCTGCCAGTTCTGAAAACGTTTTTCCACAATAATGCGCTTCGAGACATCACACCGTTTTCGATTGAGCGATTTAAGCAGACGCGGTTGACTACGCCGACAAAGCATAAGACACCTCGTTCACTCGCAACCGTCAGCCTGGAGATGGCTCTATTGAGTCGCATCTTTACTCTGGCCCTTGGTTTTAAGGAGGTTGAGACCAATCCATGTCGCAACGTTGCGAAGTTAAAGCTCGACAATCAACGGTATCGATATCTCTTGCCTGAAGAAGAACCAAGGCTGCGATCAGCGTTGACGGGCCAGCGGTCGCATTTGGCGGACTTAGTTCCGGTGGCAGTCGGAACTGGTCTACGGAAGAACGAGCTGCTAACACTTCGGATCAAGCACATCGACTTTGCTCGAGATCTGATTGTCGTAACTGGTACTAAGACGAGAAAGAACCGTGAGGTGCCGATGAATTCCGAAGTGCGTGAGATTATGCTCCGCCTGCGTCGCTCAAAGTCGGTTGAGGATTATGTTTTCGTGAATCCAAAGACTGGAGGACGTTTGACGGACATAAAGCGAGCATTTCATGGCGCATGTGCTGCCGCGAAGATCCATGGCTTGGTTTGGCACGATCTTCGAGCGACGTTCGGAACTAGGTTAGGGGAGGCGGGATTTGACGCCTTTACGATCGCGGCGCTGATGGGTCACAGCAATGTCCGAACAACTCAGCGGTACGTTCGGGCGACTGAACGAAATGAGCGCGAAGCTGTTCAAGCAAAGCGATGCTGAGGTTTCGTGGCCACAGTCGGCCATAACGTTAAATGCAACCCCCCGAACCACACCGTTGCTTGACTCGACGTAAAACGCTAGGCTAGTCTGCAATTAGTTATTTACGAGCACTCACCGCACGACTTGGGGCCGTAGCTCAGCTGGGAGAGCGCATGACTGGCAGTCATGAGGTCAGGGGTTCGATCCCCCTCGGCTCCACCAAAGTTCCACGACAGAGTTCTTAAAGACTGTCGCTTCTGCTGTTGCTCAGCATCGATAGTTTGTGAGGACTCGCCATGAACACTCTCCAACAGGATCTGCGTTATGCGTTGCGACGATTAATCCACAAACCTGGATTCACGATCGTTGTCGTCTTAATACTCGCGCTCGGAATCGCCGCCAACACTGCGATCTTTTCCGTTGTCAATTCAGTTCTGCTGGCGCCGTTACCCTATGACGATCCAGATGAGTTAGTCGTCGTTAAGGAAACGAATCCCTCCAAAACCGTCGAACGAAACAGCGTATCGCCAGGTAATTTTCTCGACCTGAAGCAAGAACAAATCTTCGACTCGGTCACAGCTTTCTATGAAACAGCAACGACGCTTCAAGGTCCGCAAGATGCCGAGCAGGTAGCGACGGCGCAAGTCTCAGTCGAATTCTTTAAGACCCTCGGCGTCCAGCCAGCCCTGGGCCAACCGTTTCCGCAGGAGATCAGTGGCGCCGCGTTCGAAGTGGGGCGTTTTCTTAGCGGCGATCGACTCGTTGTTATCAGCGATGGTCTCTGGAAACGTCGTTTCGGTTCCGATCCGTCGATCGTTGGCAAGAAGATCACGATCAACAGCAGCGAATGGGAAGTTGTCGGCGTGATGCCGGCGGGTTTCAGTGTTCCGAGTAAGCGGACTGACTTATGGTTGCCATGGGACATCGCCGGCACCTATAGCGCACGACGATTTCCGAAAGGACCACCTCGAGACTGGCGCTTCCTTCACACTGTCGGCCGAATCAAACCTGCCACCACCACTGAAGAGACGCAACAGCGATTGTCGTCATTCTTTGCAGGACTGGCGGAACGAAATCCAGAAACAAATCGCAGTTGGACAGCAATCTCGATTCCGCTTCACGACGAAGTGGTGGGTTCGAGCCGCGCGACGCTACTCGTGTTATTCGGCGCTGTCGGAATGGTGCTATTGCTTGCGTGCGCGAACGTGGCCGGTCTCGTGTTGGCTCAGGCGACGTCCCGCAAGCGTGAGTTCGCATTACGCCAGGCGCTCGGAGCTTCTCGCGCGCGCGTGGTCCGACAACAGCTCACTGAAAGTTTCATGCTCGCCTTCGCTAGCGGTGTTGTCGGCGTAAGTCTCGCCTGGGTGGGACTCGATCTTCTACTCTCTTTAGCCCCAGCCGACACACCGAGAATCACTGAAGTCGCAATCGATGCACGAGTACTTGCGTTTGCTTTCGCAGTTTCAATCACAACTGCTGTTGTGTTTGGTCTGCTGCCTGCATTGAAAAGCTCGAAGGCTGAACTCTTCAGCACACTCAAGGACGCCGGTGCCAAAGGTCTCACGGGAAGACTTTCAAACCATCGCTTACGAAATGCAGTCGTGATCGCGGAAGTCTCACTCGCGCTGGTCCTCGTCACTTGCGCAGGCTTGTTCGTGCGAAGTTTTGCTCAACTGATTTCCGTCGACCCGGGGTTCAATTCCGAAAACCTGCTAACGATGCACATCACGCTCGACGGTGAGAAATACGGCCGCAAAGCCGGTGAATACTATCGACAGCTTATCGAGCGCATCGAATCTCTTCCTTCGGTGACTTCCGCGGCCGCCGTCTCAACTCTTCCCATGAGCGACGTTGGAGTTGACTTCACCCGGCCATACTGGCGTGAGGGCGATGCGGAACCAGTCGGCGACGGCGACAAAGTAGCAGTGCGCATGGCCACGCCCGGTTACTTCAACACGATGGGTATTTCATTACTACAAGGCCGCCATTTCACTGACCAGGATCGCCGCGATACCGTCACTGTCATCATGGTTAACAAGAAGATGGCGGACCAGGTGTGGCCCAACGAGAATCCTGTCGGCAAGCGTTTGATGCTTGACTACAATCGCGGCAAGTACGCTTACGAAGTTGTAGGCGTCACGAGCGGCATCAGGTATTACGGTTTGAAGGTCGAGCCGCGCGCCGAAGTCTTTATTCCACACGCGCAGAACACCTACCTGCCAATGAATCTGGTGGTGCGTACTGCGTCCGATCCCAATCTGATGATCGAATCCATCAAGGGCCAGGTGAGAGAAATAGATCCGACGCAAGCCATCAGCAATGTCAGGACGATGGACACGCTGGTTTCTCGGTCCGTTGCAGCCGATCGTTTCTCGATGTGGTTGCTTGGACTTTTGGGTTCACTCGCGTTGGCACTTGCTGCCAGTGGTCTGTTTAGCTTGTTGTCGTATCTCGTCAGTCAACGAACCCACGAGATAGGCATACGCATGGCCTTAGGCGCGAAGCATCGCGACATTTTTCGACTGGTCATCGGACAGGGCGCGATTCTGGTTGCCGTAGGACTGGCGATTGGTTTAGGTGCTTCTTTCCTCTGCGCGCGACTGTTTTCGAGCTTGTTGTTTGGCATCAGCGCCGCGGACCCACTGACTTTCGTGGTCACTCCGGCGCTGCTTTCGCTGGCGGCTTTGGTGGCCTGTTATGTTCCCGCTCGGCGGGCGACGAAGGTGGATCCCCTCGTAGCGATCCGCTCCGAGTGATACACGCAACCGCTCACCGGACTATCCAAATCGCGCCGAGTCCCGCGTTCCAAAGCTGTTTATTGAACGCCGGAATGTCACGTTCCAGTAGCTCATTCCCGCGGATCTTTAGCGTGGACCATTGCGAGTTCAGCTCCTTCAGCCGGTCCAACGATGGCTGATTCACCCGAGGAAGATCGCTCTCCGTGTGATTGATCAGAAACAGGTAATTCGCAGTGAACTTGTTAGGAAAATTCTCGACATCGTCATAAGCTTTCGACTTTCGCTGGACCATGTCCTCATCCCACGCCTTCATTTTCTTCAACAACGCATCGCCGTCCTTCTTTAACGCAGTGTATTTTTCATTCGCCGGTAAAGAACTAAGCAGCGAATCCAATTGTCTCTGTTTGTCGTAAAGACTGTTTACCATGCGATGCATCGTTGTCAGCTCTGTCTCCATGCCGAGCATCGTTTGATGGTACTCGGCGTAGAGAGCGGGAGTGGTGGGGTAAAGCGGGTTCGCCAGGATCTCAGCTTCAGTTGTCAGTGTTTCCCCTGGGGTCTTTAACGTGATCACGTATTTCCCTGGAGGGGCTTTATGGCCCGCCCAACCACCTTCAATTCGAACATTCGGTACTCCGATCATCGTTGAATAACGCGTGTCCCACACAAACCTGTTCAACCCTTTTGCTTTAGGCAGCACAGGCGCCGCTCCTGGACCCCCGTCATACTTCACAAACTTCTCATCCGCTTTCGAAGAAAAATTGCGGACAAGGTTTCCTGCCGAATCTTTGATCTCCATCGTGATCTCGTCGGTTTTTGCCAGTTCGGGAAGCCGGTAATACAAAACCACTCCGGTTGCCGGATTGACGCCTCTGTATGTGTTCGCGCCTTTAAACTCGTCATCACTTCCGTCCAGTTCGCTCGAACCATTCGCGATGTACGTACCAGCGGGCCGATAGAGACTGATCGAAAGATCCGGCTTGTACTGACGCAGCAGATTCAAGTCGTCCAGAATCCAATACGAACGACCTGACGTCGCAGCGATCAAGTTACCTTTGTGTACCCGTAGATCGGTCAAAGGCGTGATTGGCAGGTTCAACTGAAAAGGCGCCCAGTCTTTGCCTCCGTTCCAGGAAATAAACAGGCCGATTTCCGTTCCCGCAAACAAGAGATCGCGGCGCACATCGTCTTCACGAACCACTCGCGTGAACGCGTTTGCAGGCAGGCCATTGGTGATCCTGGTCCAGGTGTTTCCGTAATCAGTGGTTTTATACAAACCTGGAGTGTGATCGTTGAACTTGTAACGCGTCGTGGCGATATAGGCGGTTGCTTTATCGTGCGGCGAAACTTCGATCGCGTTGACCAGGCATTCCGGCAATTCACGCGGCGTAACGTTCTTCCAGTTAGCGCCGCCATCTCTTGTCAGATAGACAAGCCCGTCGTCGCTGCCTGTCCAGATAACGCCTTTCTCGTGTGGTGATTCCATAATGTAGCTCAGCGTTCCGTAATTCTCCGCGCCAACCGCTTCGTTTGTGTATGGACCACCACCTTTGCCTTGCTTTTCCTTCTCATTGCGTGTCAGGTCCGGCGAGATTTCTTTCCACGACTTGCCCATATCACTTGTCTTCAGGACGTACTGAGCGGCGTGATAATAGGTGCTGGGCTCGTGTTTGCTCCAGATGATAGGAGCGTTCCAATTGAACCGATACTTCATGTCTTTCGCGTCCATCGCGAGATACTGAATAGGGGCGGCCATGATGTTCGTTCCGGCTTTCGCAGCAACGTCCAGCACCTCGATCGTCCCCATGTAACTGCCTCCCAACGCATACTTTGGGTTATCGGGATCGAAGGCGACAAAAGCACTCTCGCCGCCTGCGGAATAGGTCCAACTCGCGGTGGTGATCCCACTGCCTCCTAATTCCCGACTTGCGATCGACACTGAAGTGTTGTCTTGCTGCCCGCCGTAAATTCGGTACGGAAACTGATTGTCTACGTTGATGCGATAAAACTGTGCAGTGGGCATGTTGCTTTGCACACTCCACGTTTTCCCACTGTTGAAAGTAATAGCCACGCCGCCATCGTTGGAGATTATGAAGTTACTTGGATTGTCCGGGTTAATCCAAAGATCGTGGAAATCGCCGTGAGTGCCTGACAGAGTCTCCCATGTTTTACCGGCGTCGGTGGAACGCAATGCGGGAGCACTTAATACGTAAATGGTGTTTTCGTTTTTCGGATCGATGAAGAGTTCGATGTAATACCACGCGCGTTGGACCAGGCGATGGTCGTTGGTGATTCGGCTCCACTTCTTGCCACCATTACTGGAAACAAACAGTCCACCTGCTTCCTTATCTGAATCGCTCTCTATCAGGGCGTAAACTTTTTCAGGATTCGACCGGCTAACAGCGATTGCCATCTTGCCCATCTCTTCCGGCAATCCTTCTTTAAGTTTTACCCACGTCTCACCGCTGTCTGTTGATTTGTAAAGGCCGCTGCCCGGGCCCCCGCTAATCACTTTCCACGGAAGCCGGCCGTGCTCCCACATCGCGGCGTAGAGAATCCGGGTGTTGGTCATGTCCATCGACAATTCGGACGCACCGGTCTTATCGTCGACATACAAGACGTTTTTCCAGTTAGCTCCGCCGTCGACAGACTTGTAAAGACCTCTTTCTTTCGATTTGCCATACAGCGCGCCCTGGGCTGCTACGAAAACTATATTCGGGTCTTTAGGATCGACGACGATTCGCGCAATGTGCTGAGTAGATTCCAATCCAATTCTTTTCCACGTTTTCCCTGCATCAGTAGACTTATAGACGCCGTCCCCGTGGTGCGTCATCACACCGCGCACAGCATGTTCCCCCATGCCGACGTAAACTACATTCGGATCGCTCTCTGCAACAGCAATGGCGCCAACCGAAGCGGTCTTGAAGTATCCATCCGAGATGTTGCGCCAACTAATCCCCATGTCATCAGTCTTCCAGAGGCCGCCTCCGGTCGTGCCCATGTAGTAAGTCTTGGGATCTCCAACCACCCCGGTGCCGGCGACGGATCGTCCGCCTCGAAAAGGGCCGATTGAGCGCCACTTAACCGTTTTGAAGATAGTGTTGTAATCAGGGGCGGGGCCGCTTGATGCCTGCGCGAACAGCTGAGCAGCAAAGACGCACAAAAGCACGATCGAAGAAAGGTACTTGGACATCCGAAGATCCTCGTGAAATGGAAATGATTAGAACGGTGCCTGCATTTTTTATCATGAAGTCGTGCTTCCGTTGCAGAGATATAGATCGAAAATGGGATCGGCTAGTCTCATTTCTGAAATTAGAGAGCCACTCAACTGGGTCCAAAACACGCTAAAGCCTAACGAACTCACGTTGGCACACGCTTTGTTTCTATAGCAACGGAATATCGTATACACGATTAAGATTTCGTACCTTTTCTAAGAAACATCGGTGGCTCACGTGGTATCCCTTCAAGCTACATCTACATTCGTTCCCCAACTTCCGCGTACGCTGATCGCCGACGACGAGCCGGACATCCTTACCGCGCTGCGACTGCTCTTGAAGAGCGATGGTTACGAGCCGGAGACGGCCTCGTCCCCCGCCGCAGTGCTCGAGGCTATCGAGCGGTCACAGTTTGACGTGGTTCTAATCGATCTTAACTACGCGCGCGACACCACCAGCGGGCGCGAAGGCATCGACCTCATCTCACGCATCCAGGCACTAGATCCCTCCCTCCCGATTGTCGTTATGACTGCCTGGGCCACCGTTGATCTCGCTGTTGAGGCGATGCGTCGTGGAGTTCGCGACTTCGTACAAAAGCCGTGGGAAAACCCGCGTCTGCTGCAAACATTGCGCAAACAGGTGAGGCATGCGCGCGCGCGTCGAACCGTGATGGATCGACTCGCAGACCATCGAAAAACCGATGCGCAACTCATGCGCGAACTGATCGAAGCACGCGAACTCCAGGAAAACTTATTAACCAACACTGAAGCATCAATCGACGGACTTCAGCTCGCAATTCAATGGCAACCGGCAACAACAGTCGGCGGCGATTACGTTGCTGCTTTCAACATCGACGAAGAGCATGCAGCGTTATGCGTCGCGGATGTCGTCGGTAAGAGTTTGCCGGCCGCGTTGTTGATGGCGAATTTTCAGGCGTCGTTAAAATCGTTGGCGTCGCAGTATCTTTCGCCGGCGGACGTAGGCAAGCGTCTGAACGACGTGCTCTACGCGAACATTCCTTTGCACAAGTTTGTCACGGCATTCTATGGCGTCGTGAACATTCCTGAACGCAAGCTCGCATTTACGAACGCTGGCCATAATCCGCCACTGCTGATGCGGAGCAACGGCCAGTGCGAACGGCTCGAAACCGGCGGCAGTGTGCTGGGAGCATTTCCCGATTCACGTTATGCGCAGGGCGAGATTGAACTGCTCCATGACGATCGACTCGTGCTCTTCACCGACGGTCTGACCGAAGCGGTCGATGCGACAGGTGAGCAATTTGGTGAAGAACGTTTGATGCAGTTGTTGTGCGATCACCGAGATCGAAGTGCAGAGGATCTGAAAGAGATCGTCTTTAATGAAGTTGGCGAATTCTGCGGCAACACATTTCGCGACGACGCTGCTCTGATGGTTGTAGCAATCGAATAAAAAAACAGGAGTGGACCACGATGGACGTCCTCTGGAAGAACCTCGTTTATTCCGTACGGATGTTGCTGAAGCGGCCGAGCCTGACAGCGGTGGCAATCCTTGCCATCGCTCTTGGCATTGGTGCGAACACGGCAATCTTCTCCGTTGTCAACTCCGTTCTGCTGCAACCCCTTCCGTACGACGAACCGCAGCAACTCGTCATGGTCGCAAGCGAGCAACGCGATCAGGTTCTCGATGGTCGCGGCAGTTTCTCAATCCCTGACCTCCTCGACATTCAAAAACAATCCAAGACGCTCGAATACGTAGCCACGTATCAGGGCGCGGGCACGATCGTCACCGAAGGTGGCGACCCAGAACGTTTGATGGGCGCCGCCGTTAACGCCGACTACTTTCCGCTTCTACGTGTGAAGCCAGTGCTCGGTCGCGTTTTCACACAGGAAGAAGATAAGCCAGGCGCGCCGTCGGTGATCGTGTTGAGTCATAGTTTGTGGCAGCGACGCTTCGGCGGCGATCCAAACATCATCGGTCGCGAAGTTAACATCGGTGGGAAGTCGACGGTTGTCGGTGTCCTGCCGGCGGGTTTCCAGTATCCCATCAGCGACGAGCAGCAAGACTTTTGGGAACCAATCTTCTCGGCAGCCTGGATGACGAAGGACGTGCGTGACGAACGGGCGAACAGAAGCTTTTCCGTCATCGCGCGTCTTAAACCCGGCGTGACACTCGACCAGGCGAAAGCAGATCTTGATCTACTTTCTCGTCAGATCGAACAGCAGTCGCCGGTTTCAAACACAAACATCGTCTTCAACGCGGTATCGATGCACGAAGACATCACGCGTGATTATCGCCCGGCCCTTCTCGTGATGCTCGGCGCCGTGGGTCTTGTGCTATTGATTGCCTGTGCAAACGTTGCAAACCTGCTGCTCGCACGCGCCGCCGCGCGACATAAAGAGGTCGCGATCCGCATGGCGCTGGGCGCGAGCCGCACACGAATCGCATCGCAACTTCTCACCGAAAGCGTGCTGTTGTCATTAGCAGGCGGCGTTCTTGGTTTGCTGCTGGCAAGCTGGGGCATGGATTTGCTTGTCGCCTATGGACCAGCAGACGTTCCGCGACTTCGCGACGTTAGTCTCGACCGCTACGTACTACTATTCACGTTCGCTATCTCAACGCTAACCGGGATCGTGTTTGGTCTCGCGCCTGCGCTCCACGCTTCAAGACCAGATCCCGGCAACATGCTGAAAGACGCCAGTCGCGGCATTTCACATGGCGGACGTAATCGCATGCGCAGCGCTTTGATTGTGTCGGAAGTGGCGTTGTCGTTGATGTTGCTCGTCGGTGCAGGTCTCTTAATCAACAGTTTCTGGCGCTTACTGCAAACGGACGCGGGCTTTGATCCGAGAGGAGTGCTCGCAGTCGACATTCCATTGGGCAGAGCGAAATACGCGAAACCCGAACAGCGCTCAGCGGCCTTCGAACATCTCATTTTGCGAATGAAAGCCCTTCCCGGCGTTCGCGATGCTTCAGTCGTCAGTAATGTGCCGCTCACCGATCGGGATATTGAGCTAAGTTTCCAGGTCGAAGGCCGCGAGCCGTACAAACCCGGCAATGAAGCGGTTGCGGATTACACCGTCGTTGGCTCGGATTACTTCCGCACTATGAATATCGCGGTACAACGCGGACGCGTCTTTGCCAACAGCGACACGGCAAGCACTCCTCAAGCCATCGTTGTCAGCGAAGCATTTGTAAAACGCTACTTCCCGGACGAGGAACCAATCGGACGGCGCATCGTCTTCGACGGTCCCACTAAAACTCTACGCGAAATCATCGGCGTGGTCGCAGACATTCGACGCAACGGCCTGGATGCCGAAGCGGAACCGGAAATGTACGTGTCACATGTGCAGAATCCCGAGCGCCGGCTGAACCTGGTGATTCGCACCGAATCGCAAGACGCGTCGCAACTCACGCAAACTGCACGAGCGGAAGTGAAGGCCTTTGATCCTGATCAGATAATCTGGCGCACTGAAACTCTCGAACAGTTGTTAGGAATGTCAGTCGCCCCGCGCCGTTTCAACATGATGCTGCTCGGTATCTTCGCGGGTGTCGCCCTCGTGCTGGCCGCGGTCGGACTTTACGGCGTGATGAGTTATTCAGTGACGTGGCGGACTCACGAGATTGGTGTTCGTATGGCGCTGGGCGCAAAACGCGCTGATGTTATGCGCCTCGTGGTACGACAAGGAATGACGATGACGTTGATCGGTCTTGCCGTTGGTCTGATTGGCGCATTCGCATTATCGCGCCTGATGATCGGATTGCTCTATGGCGTGTCGGCGACGGATCCACTCACGTTCGCCGGGGTATCGATTGTGCTACTTGGCGTCGCGCTATTAGCATGCCTCCTCCCCGCACGCCGCGCGACACGCGTCGATCCGATTGTGGCACTTCGAAACGAATAATCTGTTAGGATGCGGATCAACTCTCGAAGGAGGAAGATATGAAGAGTCGATCCGCGTTTCTGATTCTTGTTGTTCTGTTACTGACCTCAGCCGCTTACGCACAACAGCCCGCTCCGGCCCAACCCGGAACATTCGAAGCGCGCGTCGAAGAATTCCTGCGACAGTCGGGCCACGAGTATCGCAAGGTCCAACCCAACTCCTGGTTTCTGCTGGTAAAGGGGAAGGAGATGGGCGAGATCCGCATCATCCTCGGTGCTGGACCAAGCCAGATTGCGATGGGCGCCGTTGTAGTTCCCAAACAGAAAATGCAACTGTCGACCGAAGCGTTACTAAAGTTGATGAAGCTTTCTTACGATCTCAACTACGTGCGCGTCTGCATCGATTCAGACGACGACCTGGTCGTCATGGCGCAGTTGAAAGAACCGTGGCTGAATGCCGACGAGTTCCGCACGACGATTGGCCTCGTCAGCTCCGCCGCCGATCGCGCGTATGCAGTGATGCGGCCGTACCTCACTAAGCCGTAACGTCTTTACTGAGAATCTCTCCGGTTCTTCGATCCAGTAAAACCATCGTCGTTCTGTCCGCACGTACGGTTACAGGAAAGCGAGTGCGCGTCCTCAGATGTGTGACGTGCATTGTCGTGTCTTGATCAGTTTCGGAGATGAACGTATAGAGGACGACGTTGCGGAATACCGAAGGCAATACGAGCACGGACGGCGAGTGCGGCTCGGCAGTAAAAATCGGAGAAATCTGTGCTTGTCTAAGTGCGTACTTGTAGAAAGCGACGACGGCGGACATTGAATCACCCAGCTCGAGCGGCAACGGGCTCCACACGAATTGGCCCTGACCGTAAGGTTGGAACATTACGCGAGATCTCGGGAACACAGCTTTTTCAAGGCGCTGAATCTTCTCGCCTTCGAAGCGCGTAGTGAACACTTGCGAATCGATCGATATGGTTTCCGATTGTGAGACTGGTTCAGAAGTCGGATTTACATTGAACAGTCTCGATCGTTCGACCACCGGTAAGCCGTGATCGTCTGCGTCGAGTACTCCTGAGACTGCGACGGTTGCACCCAGCCTGCATGCGGCAAGCAGCGCGTGCCAGCATTTGTCCGTCAGTACACACGGTGAGGGAACGATGATCAGCTTCGCGTTCAGCGAATAATCGGCGATCGTGTATTCGCTAATCGCTTGCAGGGGCACACCGCAGTGATAATACATCGCTCGCACACACCGTCGCGTTGCATCCTGAGCAAGGCTGCGCGGCGAGAACATCTGTGAATGAGGAATCACCATCACAACCTGTTCAGGCTGGCGATCTCGTAACGACGCGCCATGCCATTTCATGAATTGCGCGATCCGCAAAAACGGTTCGAGCTCGGGCTTCCACGTACGGTCCACGCGATGGAAGCCGATCCCGACTTCGTTCGTTGAATTCATGTACGGATTCGTATTCCAAACCCACTCGATAAACCCAGCGCCATCCACTGCAAACGAGATCGCCATCTTGCGTTCAAGCAAATTGCTGACGTCCTGTTCAGAGCGCCATGGCGCATCGGCGTCAGCCTTTTCGTAGAACATGACGCCAGTTTCTTCCATCAAACTCAACTTCGACGGTGTTTTTGCAAGGACACTGTCCCAAACGAGATCGTCGTTGGCCCACCAGTTGTGCAACGAAGTGAAATCCATCTCGCGCGCGAAGAATTGAATGTTGGGACTGTCGCCAAGACCCGCCTCATCCTGGCCCACCGTTATCAATTGCTTCACATTGCCGTTACTCTTGACTGCTTCCGTCATCTGCCGCGTCCAGCGAATAAACATGTCCTGCGCGAAGAGACGATAGTCCAGTGTCTTGAGTGGCTGACGATCGTCGATCAAGTTAACGCTTTCGAAGTCCTTGTGTTGTGGAAGTTCGAGCACATCATCAGACGTCGTGCGCCATAGTTGTTGCAGGTGAGCGATGCGTTCTTCATCGCTCGACGCCGGGTAACGATCTTTCAACCACTGCTTCCACGCAGCTTTTTCGAATTCGTCATAGTTGGGACGACAACTCCAGAGGTGCTTCGGTGAACAGAACGAAGGCTCGTTGATGAAGTCCCAGATCACGTCGTCAACCTTCGGATAACGCTTCGTGAACGCCGAAATAAATTCCTGCTGGGCTTTGACCGCGCGCGGATCGAGATAAGCGTTGGCGCCGCCCCACGTTTCGGGCAGGAACGCGAAGAACGTGAAGATCACGGGAATGTCGTGCTTGTGCGCCGTCAGCAGAAACGCATCGAACGCACGCAACACGCCTTCGTCAACCTTGCCTACGGAAGGCATGTACTTCTTCCACCCGGTCCAGATACCGGTGCGGATCATGTTCACGCCCGCCTGCTTCATTAGCTTGAAATCGTAGTCCCAAACCGCCGGGTTGGGATCGAAGAGAAACCGGCGATGAACGTCGGAGGCCATGTAAGTCGTGCCGGTGACAGGAAAAACTTCGCCGTTGCGATAGAAGAAATGATTGTCGACCGTTAGCGGTTTGCCGCGTGTCATCAACGCGTCGTCGTAGAACCAGAAACCGGTGCTGGCGACGGCGGGAAGGTTCTGCACGAGCCTGTGATTGGCAGGCGCATTTCCCTGAACAGTGTAGAAACCAGGTCGGAACCTTATCGTGCGGGGAATCTCGATGGAGGCGGTCGCCTGTGTGCCTTCAAATTTGAGCAGTACGCTCGAGGTCCAAAGACTCTGGCCAGACAAGTTGTTAACGCCCACATGCCAACGCCCTTCGAGCAGTTGTTCGAGCCCGCCTTTCGGCCTGTGCACGCGAACGCTTAGTGACGGAGTTTCTCCTTCGCGATAACACGCATATTTGGTTCTGACTTCGACGTGGGTTGCACCTTCCGCAGCCGTGTCCGCAAACTCCGTTAGCTCCATGGCTAAAACGGATCCGCGGTAGTTCGCTAAAACCCAGCGTCCGCCTGCGAAATCGCCCAGCAGCCGATCGATCTTAATGACCGATGCGGCCTTTGGTCCTGGCCCGCCATAAACTATGGATTTCATTGGGTAGAGATACGCTTCGCGTGGTCCATCGCTGCCGGCTTCGTCTGGCTCGGTGTTGGTAGAGCTCATCCGCACGTAAAGTTCGTAGACTTCTTCCGTAGTAGGATCGCCGGTGTTTTTGACGGGAAACGATTGCGTGATTCCGAGACGTTTATGATATGTCGTTTGGTGTGGTTCGGTGCGCCACGTCGTAGCGCTGCGGACGACGGGCCGCGACAAAGGCACACCGCCGAGATTCAACCAGTTGCCGCCGCCGCGCAAATACTTCAACAACTCGGGCCATGCGCGTTTCGGAAAGGCCGAACCAAACGGGTTGATAAACAGATCGAAGCGATCGCTGTTCAGACGCGCAATTAGTTCTTGTTCGGAGAGAAAGTGAACTGTAAAACTGGCAAGCGATTGTTGCAGAATGTCGCGCGTGATCTTAAGACCCTGGATTTCGGGAAAACCGGGTTCCCAAAATACGGCAACCAACGGCGCCGGCGTTTGAATGCCCAGCGCTATTCGTGGCAGGGCGCTCACAACCGCGGCGCTTCCGATCGTTTTAAGAAACTTTCGCCTTGATCCAGACGTGGACACGGATGCAACACTATAGCCACTGCGGACCATGACGACAAACAAAAAGCGTTTGTTCGAGATCGTCAGTCTCTCGCTGTTGCTGGGCCTCGCCGCAGCAATCGGCACGATCGTGTTTTTCGGCTGGTTGGCAGACGAGGTTCTCGACGGCGAAACGCGACAATTTGACGAAGTCACGCGCGAGGCGGTCCATCAACTTGCGTCACCCGCAATGACAACCGCAATGCGCGGCATCTCGTTTCTCGGGTCGACGCTCTTTCTTACGATTGCGACTGGCGCGGTGATCATCTGGTTTGCATCCCGCAAGTGGGGACGCGAAGCAAAACTCATGGCTGCAACGATGATCGGCGCGTCGTTGCTAAACGTAACTCTCAAGCTCGCATTCAAACGAGCACGGCCCGTTCCATTCTTCGATTTGTGGCCGCCGGAGTCGTACAGCTTTCCGAGTGGACACTCGCTCACGAGTGCGTGTTTCTTTGGTGCGTTCGCCGCGATAATCACTGCGCGGATGAAGAGAAGACGAACCAGAATCCTGGTTTGGATCGTTTGTACGATCACATTTGTGCTAATCGGTTTGTCGCGGATCTATCTCGGCGTACACCACACTACAGACGTTGTCGCCGGATTCGCCGCCGCTTTGATCTGGATATTGGTAGTGAGATTTGTGGAGATGACTTTGCGGCGCAGAATACGCCGCAAAGAAGAATCAATTTGAATTCGACGGAAGGTGGAAACGCATCTCAACCGCCAGTCCACCCTCGGGCGAATTTGCAGCTTGTACGGTCCCGCCATGCATTCGCACCGCACGTTCGGTAATCGCCAAACCAAGTCCGGTGCCGCCCCCACTCTGGCGATCACGCGCGTCTTCCGTGCGATAGAACGGACGAAAGATCTTCTCTAACGACTCAGCCGGAACGCCGTTGCCACGATCGCGCACGCTAATCACGGCGAAGTTGTCATTGGATCCGTTTTGTTTCCGCAGCGCGACTTCGACCGCCGTTCCTTCAGGCGTGAATCGCACCGCGTTACGCACCACATTCTCGACAGCGCTGCGGAGCAGATCCTCGACGCCGTTGATCGAACATTTGTCACTGGCAACCACCTGCACTGAGCGGTTCAAACTTCGCGCCTCGAAATCCGCATCCTCGGAAACTTCGCGCACGAGGGTAGCGAGATCGACTTCGCTGCGTTTGCGACCGTCCGTTCCACTCTCAAGTCGCGTCAACGTCAGCAACTGGCTGATCATCTCGTTAAGCTGTTCTGACTCGCGCTCGATCCGATCGAGTGCGCCCATCGCGTCCGGCCCGGAACGCTTTCGCGCCAGGCCCAGCGCCACACCTAGACGTGCGAGCGGCGAACGAAGCTCGTGTGAAATGTCACCGAGCAGTCGTTGTTGCGCTTTCACCATCGACTCGAGCCGTTCGGCCATTGTGTTGAAATCACGCCCAAGTTCACCGACTTCATCTCGTCGCTTTGCGAGATTCGTCCCCACGCGCGCGGAGAGATCGCCTTCGGCGAGTTGATTGGTTGTAGTTCGAAGTTTGAATAAAGGCTTGGTGATATAACGGGCCAGCCAGTAACAAAAGATGCCGCCAATAACGAGGATGATCAGTAAACGGATCGCCTGCGTTTGCCAAAGACTTTGAAACGGCGGACGCGGAATATGCGCGACGTAGGTGTAACGTAGACCAGTTGCGCTGACGACAGGACGCGCGATAAGCGTTCCTGGACCAGCAAAGTTGAATTCGAGATCCCGGCTCTCGGCGGACCTTGTTGCTAACTCAGCGGCCCCCGTCGGAAGGTTACGCCCCGAAAGTTCGCTGCCACCCTCGGTAAACAACACCCCATTAACACCTGAATTCTTCTCCGTCGTCTGAAGCGCGGAATTGAGTGCAGCAGACCCAGACTGTTCAAAGGCCTCGGCAGCCTTTTGCGCGTTTGGACCAGTTTGGGCGAGGTCGCGCCACGATCGTCGCGTCGGCGTCGGACGCGTCAGCGCCACAGCCGCAAAAAACGCGACGTTAATTATGATCATGGCCAGCCAGAACCAGATAAAAATTTTCAGGTAAAGGCTGCGAAAGGAAATCTTCATTCAGGTCTCTCTGTGGGAACGCCGTAGATGTAGCCTACGCCGCGAATCGTTTTGATTCGTTCGATGCCATTCAACTGGTGGCCCAACTTCTTGCGCAGGTTACTAACGTGCATATCGATGCTGCGGTCGAACGGCGACAACTCGCGTCCTAAAACTTCCTTTACGAGATCTTCTCGCTTAACGATCTGGCCCGCGTTGCGCAGCAGTATTTCGAGCAGGTCGTATTCGACGCCGGTAAGTTCAACGAGTTCTCCGCCGCGTCGCACGTTGCGCGTGTTGCTGTCCATTTCGACGTCGCCGATCTTGATCGTCTCGCGTGACGCGGTCGTTGCTTCGGCTGGTTGCGCGCGCCTCAGCACCGCACGAATACGCGCAACCAGTTCGCGGGGGTTAAAAGGCTTCGGTAGATAATCGTCGGCGCCGATTTCCAATCCGACAATGCGATCGACGTCGTCGCCGCGCGCAGTCAGCATCAGCACTGGAATACGCGAACGCGCGCGAATGCGTCGCAGTACATCGAAGCCGTTGGTCCCGGGAAGCATGACGTCAAGCACCACCAAATCGTGCTCGTCCGAAAGCGCGCGATCGATGCCTCGTTCGCCGTTGTGAATCGCTTCGACGGTGTAACCTTCCGGCTCCAGGTACTCTCCGACCAGCTCGCAAAGTCCGACGTCGTCGTCAATTACCAGTACCCGTTCCATTGGCTGCTGTGCCAGATTGAAAGACATATGAACTACCTAAGGCAAGTCATTTGAAATCCTACAGCAAGCGTCGATTTTCGTGCGTAAAGAAGTGTCAATCCGTCACCTTAAATAACTGACAAAACTTTACATTCCATTGACAGACTCTTTACGCCCATTTTGGGTAGAATCCGGTCTCATTAGCTGCGGCGTAACGCGCTCCACCCACGCCAAATAGCAAAGCCGGTTCGAAGGAGTTTCGGGATGAAGAGAATAGTGTTGGCTATTGCGCTATGTGCGTTTGGCCTGACAGGCGTCGCCGCTGCCCAGCAGCGCGTGGGCTCGTTGCGAGGCCAGGTGCTGGATGAGCTTGGTGGCGCAATCATCGGTGTTGCAATCACCGCGATCGATTCGAAGGGCGTGGAAAAAGCAACCGTCACCAACGATTCAGGCAGCTATACGATCAACGGCCTTGCGCCCGGCAAATACACTCTTCGAGCAATCAACGCCGGCTTCGCGATGTATGAAAATACGGAAGTCGAAGTGGTCGCCGGTCGCCCCCAACAACTCGACATCACGCTCAAAGTCGCGATCGAAGAACAGAAGGTTACGATTGCTGCCGATAGTCGTGAGTTAAGTGTTGAGCCCGAGAACAATGCCGGCGCCGTGGTGTTGAAAGGTGAAGACATCGAGGCCCTCCCGGATGACCCCGACGATCTCGCAGCCGCGCTTCAAGCGTTAGCTGGTCCATCCGCTGGTCCAAACGGCGGTCAAATCTTCGTCGACGGTTTCACTGGAGGCCGTTTACCCCCGCGCGCTTCGATTCGCGAAGTTCGTATCAATTCAAATCCCTTTTCTGCCGAATATGATCGTCTTGGTTTCGGCCGCATTGAGATCCTGACCCGCCCGGGCTCGGATCGTTTTCGCGGCCAGGCATCGTTCAACTTCAACGACGACGCCCTTAATTCCCGGAACCCGTTTTCCAAGTCTCCCAAGCGACCACCAATCCAAACGCGCCAGTATGGCGGCAACCTCGGTGGTCCAATCAAAAAAGGAAAGGCCTCATTCTTTGTCGACTTCGACAAGCGTGATGTTGACGACGAGACACTTGTCTTTGGCGAACT
The DNA here is from genome assembly GCA_963789185.1 of uncultured Acidobacteriota bacterium. Classification (GTDB taxonomy): domain Bacteria; phylum Acidobacteriota; class Blastocatellia; order Pyrinomonadales; family Pyrinomonadaceae; genus PSRF01. Next base: position 658,322 of record CAWBJU010000027.1, on the reverse strand, counting down.
GCTTGATGCAAACGGAAACATCGTTAGTTTCAGTCAAACCGTTCCCGTACCTAGCCGCCGCACTTCTTTCAGTCCCAGAGTCGATTTCCAAATCAACCAGAACCATACGCTGGTCGCTCGCTATAACTACACGAAGACAACTCGTGTAGCCGGCATAGGCCAGTTCTCACTCCCCTCCCGCGCGTACGACGCGGAGAATACCGAGCAGAGCATTCAGTTTACTGAAACCGCGATCATCAATAAGACGATCATCAACGAAACGCGTTTCGAGTTTGAACGCAACGGCAACTTGTCCGATGCCGACAACTCGATTCCGACGCTTGAAGTGCAGGACGCATTCATCGGCGGCGGATCGCAGGTGGGCCAGTCACACAGTGATACGAACGACTGGGAGATAAGCAACAACACGACGCTCGCCCGTGGTGCACACTCGATGAAGTTTGGCGTGCGTTATCGTTCGGTAGACATTAATAACTTCTCGCCGGGTAACTTTGGCGGCACATACACGTTCTTCGGCGGCACGCTCGCTCCAAATCTTAACGACAACGGCGACGCGATTGCCGGCACTGACGTGGTTTCGAGTATTGAACGTTTTCGCCGCACGCTGTTCTTCCTCGACCAGGGACGAGACCCGCTGCAAATTCGACTTCTCGGCGGCGGCGCGAGCCAGTTTCGTCTCGCTACCGGCAATCCCGAGGCGAAGGTCAACCAGTGGGACTTCGGCGGCTTCTTCCAGGACGATTGGAAAGTGCGGCCGAACTTCACATTGAGCCTCGGTCTTCGTTACGAGAACCAGAAAAACATCGATAGCAACTTCAACTTCGGTCCGCGACTTGGGTTCGCGTGGTCGCCAGGCGGGCAGCAATCGAAGACGGTCATTCGCGGCGGTTACGGTGTGTTTTATGAGCGCGTGAGCGAGAACTTGACGATGCAGGCCACGCGCTTCAACGGCGTCAACCAGCAGGAGTTTACGGTTCAGAATCCTGACTTCTTCCCCCTGATTCCTACGCCCGAACAGCTTTTGACGTTTGCCGTTCCGGGATCAGTCTATCGGTTGGCTGAAAACCTTCAGGCGCCGTACACGTTGCAGTCGGTGATCAGCGTCGAGCGTCAGTTGCCGCACAACATTACAGTTGCCAGCAGCTACATCAACATTCGCACGTTGCACGTACTGCGCACGCGACCGCTCAACGCACCGCTGCCGGGTACGTTCATTCCGGGTGTGCCGACGAGCGGCGTGCGCCCGCTGAACTGTGCCGACTTCATTCCGCCGGACGTCAATCCCTCGACGCGTTGCAACATTTTCGAATATGAGTCGAGCGGTCGTTACAACCAGAACCAGTTCATCTTGAATTTCAACAGCCGGTTCACGCGCAACGCATCGTTGAATGCTTACTATGTTTTCTCGAAAGCAAATAGCGATGCTGACGGAATCGGAAGTTTTCCGGCGAATCCGTATGATTTGAGCACCGAGTATGGTCGCGCGTCGGGCGATATCCGTCATCGCTTTGTGTTGACTGGAAACATTCGCACGTACTGGGGGGTCACCTTGAATCCGTTTGTGATCGTGCAGTCAGGTCGCCCATTCAATATCACGCTTGGACGCGACATCAATGGCGATACGTTCAATAGAGAACGACCGGCGTTCGCACCGGCGGGAACGATTTGTACCGACGCCAATAAGTCGCTATTCAAATGCACGCCGTTTGGTGATTTCAAACTTGCGTTTGATCCTGGCGACGTGATGATTCCGCGCAACTTCGGCGAAGGCCCGGGTTCGACTACCGTGAACCTGCGCGTCAGCAAGACGTGGTCGTTTGGTTCTGAAGGCGGTAGTGGTAATGCGGGTCAACAGAATCGGCAGCAAGGACAGGGCGGCGACGGTCAGCGCGCGATTATGGGCGGCGGTGGAGGAATGCGTCCGGGCGGCGGCCCCGGCGGCGGTGGTCCAGGCGGCGGTGGAATGCGTGGCCCAGGCGGGTTCGGTGGTGGCGGCGGTGGGACCGGCCGTTACAACCTGACGTTCTCGCTCAACTTCAACAACATTTTGAACCACGTGAACTTCAACAACCCGGTCGGGAACATCGGATCGAATTTGTTTGGACAGTCGACGGCGACTAGTGGCGGTTTTGGTGGATTTGGTGGGGCTGGCGGCGCGTACAACCGCCGCATCGACGCGCAGATCCGGTTCAGTTTCTAAACGGCAACGAAAGAGAGCGGTGCCCGTATACGGCGGCGATCCTGAAGTTTAGGGCGCCGCCGTAGTTTTGTTTTAAGGCTGGTCTTTTAGAGGGACGACATTGTCTTCATCGTGCCAAGCGCGCCCGCAAAAGCGGCATTGTTTGGCGAGCGGTGTTCGCAACGGCTGGCCGCAGTATGGACAAGGCTTTATTTCGTTCGGTGGGGTCGGTTTGCCTCCATGGTGGGCCCATATCTTGGCCCATTCGAGAGAACAACCGGTCGCGTCGCGCAATTCCGTCATTGCCAGGTACGAGTGTTGTTGAAGAGCCTGACGAACTCGTTGTTCGTCCTCTTCGGATAAGTTTTCGAAGACTGGAATGTAATTTCCACACTCCTGACAGAGTAAACCGCGCGTCGGCAAATTCGATCCCGCGGCGATCACTTCCTCTCGGGAGTATGAGATTCTTTCGTCCATTTCGAATTGACTAAGTAACCGTCGAGAACTCGTGCCGGTACTTCGCCAGTCCTGAAACACCTTGCATCTTTAGCGAATCGAGCACGGCCATCATGAACACCTCATCGGGGAGATCCCATTCGCAGCGAATGTTGTGCTTGCTCGCGGGTGTGAATCCAAAACGTGGGTAGTACTCGGCGTGACCCACGACGATGATGAACGGGCAGCCGCGTTCTTTTAATCTTTGATTGCCCGTTTCCACGAGCCGGCTGCCGATTCCCTGTCGCTGAAATTCCGGAAGCACTGACATCGGTCCTAGTGCTGCGCCTGTGGTCTCGCCCACGACTGCCGGGCTATACAGGATGTGGCCCACCTGTTCACCATTTACAATCGCAACCAACGAAAGCAACGCCGCTCCGTTAGATCTCAACGCGTCGACAATGTTCCCTTCCTGATTCTGCGAAAACGCGCGTTGATTGACCTTGCGAATCGCCTCGATGTCTGCCGCAGTTTCTTCTCGAATTTCCATTTAGTGTTTTACAAGCTCAACGCCAATTCTTCACCCTGGACCATCCCGACTGCAAGTCCCATTTCAAACCTCTACACAAGAGAACGGGGCGATTCTCGTAGCGGTACGCGTATGGATTGTTCAGCGTCGCAGCGACCCTGCACGATTCGAAATCATCGCCTGCTTCGTCCTCTTCTTCCCCCAAGATAATCATAATGTCGCCGGTGTAATGTCGCGGTCCCCAGAGAAAATAGTTTTGATGTCCACTGATCGCTTTCGGCAGACCGTACTGTGGACCGAAGAAATCAACTGCTGCAGCCTGACCGTAGTTGTTGCCGTAAATCGCTGCGCGCTTCTGCTCCTCCGGCGTGAGTGAATGATAGACGCGTGCCACTTCCGCGACGAGCCCCGGCCAGGGGAATTCGTCGGCGTAATACTGCGGCAACGTTTCACCGACAAAACTCCTCTCCGTTTTCGGCACTTCAAACGGCAGGTGAGCCTGGTAACGCAGGAAAGTATCGATCGGCAACACAGGCAAGACGAGTGGTAGCAGAGGCAACACGCCGAGCGCGAGCCAAACGAAACATGCCGTTCGCAAAATCAACTGACGCGGGAATCGTGCGAGCAAGCGCTCCGTAGCTGTTGCGCCGGCTGCGAGTACGATCACATACGCTGCCGCGGAGTAGTAGTCTTTTCCACGTGTGATCAAAAAAAGCGCGATGGTGATCACAAACGTCCAGCCCAGCGCGCGATAGTTCTTCGCGTCGCGCGAAAAGAAATAGAACAGCAAACCTCCAAACCAGAACGGAAAACTCGCGGGGTTCATCATCAGCACTTGCTGGACGAGGTACATGACGGGCGACAGGACCACGTCTTTTCCGGTTGCGCGAATGTTTCGCATCAACTCGAGAAACGGGAAGTCATGTTGGATATTCCAGATCAGGTTTGGCAGGAATATCAGAAACGCGATTGCGCCGCCGGCGAGGATCCATGGCGTGAATAGCAGCTTGTGTTGTCGCGATACGAGAACGCCGAGGATTAACGCCGACGCGAACATGACGATCGAGTACTTCGTTTGCAGACCGACACCGGCGATCGCTCCGAAGACGAGCCACAGTTTTGGATTTCCAGTTTTGATCAGACGCAATATCACGTAAGCGAGGCCGCCCCAGAGCAGCGGCTCAAACGCGTTCATCGCGAACTGGTGATCGATGACCCACCATACGCCGGGAGTCGCAGCGAGCACCGCGGCGAGCACAGTTCCGAAACGTTGCGCGCCGAGTTCGCGTGCGAAAGCGGCCGTCAAAATGATCCGCGCGGCGCCTGCAAGCGCAGACCACAACAGCAGTGCCGGAAGCGATGTGCCGAGCGTATGACGAGTGAACCAGCCGATGACAGCAATCAGCGGAGGTTGATCGACGTATCCGAAGGCGAGATGTTCAGAACAGGCGAGGTAGTAAAGAGCGTCGCGAAAGTAACCGTACCGCGTTGAGGTTGCGAGATGGAGTGCGAAGTAGACGAAAGCAATTCCATAGACCCATGGCCAGAGTGAGATGCGCTTGCTCTCGGTTGGAGTCATTTACCAAACCAACACCCACCGCGGATCATTCCCTCTCGAAATGCAGCCGGCCAAAACCACTTCGCCACGCTCCTCGAGTTCGACGTCGTTATCCCTCGGCGCACCTATGATCAGTGGCACGAAGCGAGGTGGGCCAGGATAGTTTCGCAGCGTAATATCGACAGGTACAAAAGACACAACGAGAAAGGCGACAAAGAGGAATCTCATCCACTTGGTCTTCGACGTCCAAAGGAAATAAATATAACTAACGACAAGCGCAAGAAACACAAAAGAGGCTGAAAGCCGATATGATTCCATTGCGACAATCCAGCAGCAAAACAACCCTACCGGACCAAGCAGCACCTTGAACCATTTTGTATTTGTTAGCGACATAGGACCAACTAGTGGAAGGATCTAGCGTTGGTGCTTGTTTGTCAATGGCCGAGGGTTGAGGCCGCGATGTTTTTCGTATTCATCGTTTTCGATGAATAACGGGAGATCGACAAAAGAGCACTCACCCGCTTCAACCGACAAGTCGTAGTCGACAACTATTCCTTTTTTGGTGACTTTGTGTCCCGTGATCGGAGCCAGCTCATCTGAGGTGCCGGAGATGGAGGTGTAAAGTGGAAGAAGCATTCTAACGCGATACTTGCCGGCTGGAACCTTCACGCGAAACCATCCATCTGGGTCACTAACGGTTCGGTATGTGGCCTTGCCGCTCGTAACAACGACGCTTATTCGCCGCAACTTCCTGTCGTAGTATGTAAGCCGTCCAACAATCTCCGTCGGCGGTGGCTTTTGAGAAAGACCATTTAGATAAACCAGATCATCGCCGGCCTTGGAGAGTTCGGTGGTCCTTGTGCAGTAGTGAGTGTAGAGTTCCTTGCCGTCCTTGCTCCGGTAGGCATAGACCAGGTATTTCTCGCCTTCTTCGAATTCGGCCGAACACGAAGATCCGCTATCGACTAGTTCGATAACGGTACCGCTCACGCCCTTGAAGGCTTTCTCAACGTTAAAACTTGTCGTTTGCCGGCGGTTTCTTTCATCGAGCGTAATCTTTTTGACCAAGCCGGAAAAGACAACATCGGCAGTCGCGTATTGAGAGCAGGGAGGCTGGCGCTCTCGACACGTGCACCCGTACACGTCGCCGGCCACGAACGGCAGCAGGACGATCGCGACCGCGAACAAAAGTTGCGACGCTGGTTTTGTTGGACTCTGAAGTAACACTACGAACCTATTTCAATACTCGCGGCACGAATCTACCACAGATGTTACTTCTTACTCGTTTCACCACGCGCTTTCCGGATGTCTTTCATGATGCGCGAGCTGAGCATTGGGGCGGCGATGTTGCCGTCGAAGGCCGTAACGTTTCCGGAGCTGAGTATTATGCCGTTGGCGCGGTCGGTGATCTTGTAGGTGAAGGTGAAAGTGAAAAGAGGACGATCAACTTCGATTACGATGTCGGCCACATTGCGGTTGTTCCAGCCATCGATGATCGCGAGGTCCCATGCCTCGAAATCCTTACTTTTACGCAATTCGTTTTCCAGTTGGACCGAGTCGAAATAGGAAGTACCTGAGGTTACGTAAATCGTCTTCGCCGCGCTGAGCAATGCACGTGGGCTCTTCGACGCAATTTGCGCCGACTTCTCCGCGGCAAGCTTCTCTTCAGCAGCTTCGCGCAGTTGCTTTTCCTTGATAGAGTCAGCGACGCGTTCTTCGACGGATTGCGAAGGTTTGATGGTCACGTTAACGTTGTGTTCCTTAGTTTGGGCATAAGCATTCACACTTACGGCGACCAGGAGAATCAGCAGATAAGCGACGCGATGTGTCATGATGGGTCAGCCTCAATTCGTTTTTGGATTGGACCGTGCCTTTATTGGTCCAACCCGGCTTGGGGCAAACCACATGCCGCTGTACCGGCGCGTTTAACTACCGATTGAACTTTAGTGAGGTGCAGTAGAAATGTTGCAATTGTTATGAGTCAGTTTCTTCAGCGGTGCATTAACGGCGAGTGTCGGACTGTGTTTGGTATCGACGCAGCGGTGTATGTGTGCGCGAAGTGTGGAGACTTGCTGGAGATCGAGCGAACCGAGAAGGGAGTTCTCGACGCCGACGCTTTGCGTAAGATGTGGCGAGAGCGCCGGATGTCTTTAGACGCTCGCGATCGGAGCGGCGTGTGGCGGTTTCGGGAGTTTCTGCCGTTTGACGATGGCGTTGAAGTGGTTTCGCTGGGTGAAGGAAATACACAACTTTATGACGCGCCACGTTGTGCGCAGTATTGCGGCGTCGAGGCGCTTAAGTTGAAGCACCAGGGGAACAATCCGACGAGCTCGTTCAAAGACGCGGGCATGACGGTGGCGGTGACGCAAGCCAGGAAGCTCGGCATGCAGCGTGTTGTCTGCGCAAGCACTGGAAACACGGCTGCGAGTCTGGCCGCTTACGCCGCGCGGGCGAGCATGGAATGCATGATCCTAGCGCCTTCTGGCCAGGTGAGTGCTGCGAAGTTGGCCCAAGCTCTCGACTACGGCGCCACCGTGCAAGAGATCGAAGGCAACTTCGACACGTGCATGCGCGCGATTCGCGAGCTTGTCGAAGATGGATCTGCGTATCTCGTCAACTCGATCAATCCGTTTCGCATAGAAGGCCAGAAAACAGTCGCGTTCGAACTGGCGGAACAACTCGAATGGCGAGCGCCAGACCATTTCGTCGTGCCGGGAGGAAACCTGGGCAACAGTTCTGCGTTTGGCAAAGGGTTTCGTGAACTGGTCGACGCGGGGTTGCTCGATCGACAGCCGCAGATCACTGTCGTGCAAGCTGAAGGTGCGGCGCCATTCGCTCGGTTCTATCGCGAACGTGCGGCGGAGATCGTTGACGAAGAGCATCCGCAAACGCTTGCATCGGCGATCAAGATCGGCGCACCTGTGTCGTGGAAAAAGGCATGGACCGCGGTGCGGGACACCGCGGGACGCGTGATAACCGTTAGCGAACAAGAGATCGCGGACGCGAAAGCCGTGATTGGTCGCGACGGTATTGGTTGCGAACCCGCTTCGGCGACAACGGTCGCTGGTATTCGCAAACTCGTTAAGGAAAATGTAATCAAGAAGGACGAATCTGTTGTCGCGGTGCTGACAGGACATTTATTGAAAGACACGGATTACGTGATCAAGTATCACGAAGGGAAGCTTGTCGCTCCGGATGGCGCGCGAATCAAAAGCATTTGAAGTTTGCTTACCGGCGTCGACGTCGAATCTTGGACCAGGGTTTGATTGCTTTGGTCTGGCGTTGAAGGTCTACCTGACAGTGCGCTGCTCCGTCGCGCGCAAAGATGCAGAGGCGTGTCGCGTCCGCACAACGGGCGCGAAAGAAAATCGAGCGCTCCCGCGAAACGCTTCGAATCTCATCTACCGCGCAATGGCGTTTGCAACGGGGCGCGAATCTATCGAACTTCCGCCCGTGGACATGATCGTTCACAACGAGATCCCGCTGGCGAGTGGTCTCGGCAGCAGTGCCGCCGCGATCGTCGCGGGTATCAAGTTGGGCGGCTTACTTGGCGGCCGCGAGATCGACGATCAAACAATTCAGAATTACGCCACCGAGTTTGAAGGACATCCTGACAACGTCACAGCCACCTTGCTCGGCGGCTTTGTTGCCAGTTGCGTCAAGAACGACGGCAGCGTCGTAACCACACGTTTCGATTGGCCCAAACACATTCGTGTGGTCGTTGTGTCGCCGCGATCGCAACTGCCCACGCACGTCGCTCGTGCTGCGCTGCCGAGAAGTTTCAGCCGCGCGGATGCCGTACATAATCTGCAACGCACCGCGGTTTTCATTTCCGCACTCGCACAGCAGCGCTACGATCTGTTCTGGGAAGCTATGCGCGATCGATTACATCAACCTCGTCGGGAGTCACTCGTTCCCGGTCTCGCCGAAGCGCTCGCGCTACCGCAAATGCCCGGATTGTTAGGCGTTGCTTTAAGCGGCGCCGGACCGAGCATCGTCGCGCTGGTTGATGCGAACGAAAAACAGATCGGCAACAAGATCGCGAGCTGCTTTCGCGCGCATAAGATTCAATCAACGGTAAGAGTTCTGGACGTAGATAATGAGGGATGCCGCGTGATTTAGCGTGCCCACTTGACCAAACGGAACACCGGATAACTCGCCGCCAGCAGCGCCAACGCATAACCACTGTTCCAGGGGTCACTCGCAACCGCACCCGCGAGAAACAACACCGAACCAATCAACGCCAGGCCGGTGGTCCATGGATAACCCCACGCGCGGTACGGACGCGGCTTGTCCGGTTCACGCCGCCGCAACACGAAAAGCGAAACGAAGGAGAGGATGTAATTTGCAACGAAGAAAAAGGAGACGATCGTGATCACCCAGCCGGCCGTCTGTCCGAATACGACGAACAACAGCGCCACCAGGGCGCTCAGCCACAGCGAGACACTCGGTGTGCCGCCTTCGTTAACGACAGCCGCTCGCGTTGTAAACAGTCCATCGCGACTCATGCCAAAAATTACACGCGTGGCCATCAGGTGCAGCGCATTGATTCCACTTAGCATCGAGACGATCGTGAGACAGCGAAAGATCGTGTCACCGTAGTTACCGAAGATCACAGTTGCCGCCTCACCAGCCGCAAACTCCTTTCCGGCAATTCCCGAAATCGGCAACACGTAAAGCAACGCTACGTTCACCAGCAAATAGATCGCAGTAATCGTCAACACACCACCAAACAGCGATCGCGGAATATCACGTGACGGGTTCTTCACTTCTTCGGAGAAGTAGATCACGCCGCTCCAGCCGTCGAACGTGTAAATAACTTCGCGAAGTGAAAGCACAACGGCGAAGAGCAGCGCCATGCCGATGGGCGCTGAGTGGGTCTCGGAAGTCGTGAAAGAACCACCACTGCCAAGCATGAACGCGGCCACAATCAGCGCGAGAAAAGCGAGCGCTTTTAGTAGGCTCGTGAGGTTTTGAATGTTGCTACCCCAAACAATGCCGCGCCACTGCAAGACCGCAAACACGATCACGACCGCGCCCGCCACTCCCGGACCTTTACCTGCCAACGCCGGCACGAGCGCTCCGGAAAACTGCCCGATTAGCAGCGCGACAGTCGCCGTTGAACCACACGACGAGATCCAGTCGCTCCAACCAACGACGAATCCCGCGTACTCGCCCAACGCGTACCGCGAGTAGACGTACTGTCCGCCGGATCGCGGAATCATCGTGCCAAGCTCGGCGAGTGAGATCGCGCCGAGCAACGCATAGAGTCCGCCGACCACCCACACGGCAAGGAACAGCCATACATTCGGCAACTCTTCGGCGATCGTTCCCGGCGCGCGAAAGATGCCCGCGCCGATGGTATTGCCGATGATCACCGCGAGACCAAATCCGACGCCAAGCACACGCCACAACTGACCGCGTTGCGTGCTTAACGAAGGCGAATCGGGGGTTGTTGTTTGCAATGTGGTGTTATTTGTTGCTGCTTAGATCAGCATGCAGTAGCCGGTGAAAGAGATGCTCCCCGGCTTCGCGTCTTACAGACAGACGCCCGGCGTTGTAGGCGCGAGAGTTCAAACCGCGCTGGACCGACTTGCAGATCGCGACGTCTTCATCCTGGATGCGTTGGCCCACCGCCACACTCGCGAGATTGCGTTGCCGTGCCTCTTCGCTGACTACATCAGAAAAGTAAAAATCGAAAATAACTTCGGTCTGGTCCACGCCGCGAGGAACGACGAAGTTCGTGTCCATCACGCCGTCGTACCAGTTGATCATGAAGTTTGGATAAATCCAGTAGTAAAGCGCGCGATCGCCTTGTCGCACGGCGCCTGTCTCGGCTTCCGCGCCGGCGCTGACGATCGGGCTCCACTGCAAACAATGACGCTCGCCGTTCTCGATCATGTAGGCAGTGTAGTCGAGCACGCTGTCGAGGCCTTTGTGCAGGTAGGGCACGTGATAACCGCCGTCGAGGTAGTTGTCGACAAACACTTTCCAGTTACAGTCGAAATGGTAATGTCGGCGCTCGAACCAACGGAGTCTATTTAATTCTAACGCGCTGATTTGATCTGTTAGATCCGTAGTAAACGAAACCGGTCCGCTATTGAGTTTCACGAACACCCAGTTCTCCCACTCAATCAGATCCACAGGTACGAGGCCATTCCGCGCGCGATCGAAATCGCAGACGCCCGAAAAGTCGGGCGTACCTTTTAACTCACCTTCAAGCGAGTAGGTCCAGCCGTGATACGGACAGCGAAGTTGCGCCGCTTTGCCCTGCGACTCAGTCATCACTGCCGCAGCGTGATGGCGACAGACGTTAAAAAATGCGCGCAAAACTCTATCGTTTCCGCGAACAATGACTATGGGTTCCCCAGCCACGTCAGTAGCGACGTACTCACCGGGCTGCGACACCTGGTCCACACGAGCTGCCAGCTGCCAGGTATTTGAAAACACAGATTTGAGTTCGAGGTTGTAGAGATCTTTGTCCACATACCATGAGGCAGGAATGGTCAACGCATGGTCCAGTGGAAGATCGGGATCGTACTCGTCGACGATTCTCATGATCTAAACGACCGGCGTTGCAGTCTTGCGTTTAGGATTGAAGAACGGCGTTTTCACCACCGTCGCACGAACATTATGTCTGACGGCTTCGACCGTGATCTCGAACTGGAGTTTCGTGCCCGGGCGTGTATAGCCACGATTGATCGTCGCGAGCGCGATCATCTTCTTCAGCGTCGGCGACCACGTGCTCGTCGTCGCTTTGCCGACCTGAATTCCTTCCTTGTAGATCGGCACCGCCACACGCGAAGCCATCGGCGAAATCGACGGCGGCAAGCCGACGTTTTCATAAATACTTTCGACCTGCGGCCAGTCGATTTCCAGACCGACGATCTCACGTGCTGGTCCACGTTCGTGTTCCGCAATCAACGCTGCCTGTCCCACGAAGCGGTTTTTGTCGAGATTGACAAGCCTTCCAAGTCCCATTTCATAAGGCGTGTAGCGTTGTTCGTCGACGAGGGCTTTCTTACTACTGTTGAAATCAACGTCGATCAGCAACAAGCCCGCCTCAACTCGCGCGACGTCAAGCGCCAGCATTCCGGAGGCGTGAATATCAAACGCCTTGCCGGCTTCAAACAGCGCATCCCAAACTTTCAACGCGTGCTCCGAAGCGATCCAGATCTCGTAACCGAGGTCGCCGGTGTAACCCGTGCGCGAAATCTCGACTGGAATGCCGGCGATCTTCCCGCGCGTGACACGGAAGTATTTCAAGCCCGCGATGTTGGCGTCAGTGACGAGACTCTTCAACAACCTTCCCGACGTGGGACCTTGCAGCGCGAGCGCGGAAACGCTTTCCGAAATGTCCTCGATGTGAACATCCATGCCGGCGGCATTCTGCGTAAACCAGCGCAAACTCGGATCAGCCGCGGTCCAACGATAAACATTCTCTTCGAGACGCGACACCGTACCGTCATCGATCACTTTGCCGCGTTCGTCACACCACGGCGTGTAAACAACCTGGCCCACCGAGACCTTCCGCATGTCGCGCGTGATCACGCGATCGACGAGCCGCGTCGCGTCCTTGCCCGTGAGCCGGTACTTGAACAACGGCGAAATGTCGATCAACGCAGCGGCATTGCGAATCGCGTTGTACTCATGTTCGTGATGCGGTTCGTAAGAACTGACGGCGTAGTATCCGGACCACTCGCGATAGCTAAGACTTTCGCATAGTGAAAACGTTCGTTCGTGAAATGCGGTTCCGATCGGCATGTTGGTGGTTTGTGTCCGCGTTTGGCTGCGTTTGGCCTGCGTTTGTCAGGGCGAGCGATTATAAGTATGCTAACGATTCTTCAGCAAGCTGCATTACCCAAACAAACATGACGCAAAAGTACGACGTCGTCGTGATTGGCGGCGGACACAACGGTCTGGTGAACGCTGCTTATCTCGCGCGCGCGGGTAAGAAAGTATTGGTGCTCGAGCGCCGTCACGTGCTCGGCGGCGCGGCCGTGACGGAAGAAGTCTTTCCCGGCTTCAAGTTTTCCGTTTGTTCCTACGTCGTCTCACTACTCAGGCCGGAAATTATTCGCGAACTAGATCTGCCGCGTCACGGGTTGGAAATACTTCCGCTCGACGGCACGTTCACTCCGATGCCGAACGGCGACTATCTCTGGCGCGTCAACGATCACGCGCGGACGCGACGTGAGATCGCGCGCCATTCGCGGCTCGACGCCGAAGCGTACGACGAGTATGGCAAAGCCATGATCGAGATGGCCCACTTCGTGAAGCCGATCATGAGCATGACGCCCCCCGACCCTACAACACTCGATCCGAAAGGATGGAAGAACCTCGCGTTCCTTGGCCGGCGCTTTCAGAAACTTTCCGACGACGATAAATACAACCAGGTGCAGTTGATGACGATGAGCGCCGTCGACTTTCTCGATCAATGGTTCGAGACAGACGTGCTCAAAGCGACGATGTCGGCATCGGGCATCATCGGCACTTTCCTCGGCGTCCGCTCGCCGGGCACTGCGTACGTGTTGCTGCATCATTACATGGGCGAGATCGACGGTGCGTTTCGTTCCTGGGGATTTGCGCGCGGCGGCACTGGAGCGATCTCGAATGCGATCGGAGATGCGGCGCGTGAAGCGGGTGTTGAGATTCGCACGGAAGCGCCCATTGCTTCGATCATGTTGAAGAATGGTCGTGCTGTTGGAGTGGTTCTAGAAAATGGTGAAGAGATTCGTGCCGACGTCGTGTCTTCGAGTGTCGATCCACGATTGACGTTCATGAAGATGATTGGCGAGCAACATCTTCCGGATGACTTTTGTGCAGATCTGAAGCGTTACAAATATCGCGGGTCGTCAGGCAAAGTGAATCTCGCGCTCGACGGTTTGCCGGACTTCAAAGCGATGCCTGGTCCAGGCCCGCATTTGCGCGGCGCAATTTCGATCTCGCCGAGCGTCGAGTACATGGAGCGCGCGTATGACGAAGCGAAGTACGGGCGCTTCTCGCGACGGCCGTACATCGACATGGTGATTCCGAGTTTGACCGATCCTTCCGTCGCGCCACCCGGCAAGCACGTGATGTCGTGTTTCGTGCAGTACGCTCCGTACAACTTGAAAGAAGGAAACTGGGACGAGAAGCGCGACGAGTTTGGCGACACCGTGATCGATACGATCGCGGAGCATGCGCCGAACATCCGCGAGTTGATTCGCGATCGACAGGTGTTGACTCCGTTGGATCTCGAGCGTGATTTTGGTCTATCCGAGGGAAACATCTTCCAGGGCGAACTGACGCTCGAACAGCTCTTCTTTCTGCGACCCGCGCCGGGCTGGGCGCAATATCGCACGCCGATCAAGGGCCTTTACATGTGTGGTTCCGCGACGCATCCCGGCGGCGGCATCATGGGTGCGCCCGGACGAAATGGCGCGATGCAGTTGTTGAAAGACTGGAAAAGATTCGTGTGAAGTACGACGTCGTCATCATCGGTGGTGGCCACAACGGGTTAGTGGCCGCGTGTTATCTCGCGAAGGGCGGGTTGAGGACGCTTGTCCTGGAGCGGCGTGAAATCGTCGGTGGTGGTGCTGAGTTGGACCACGCGACGGGTCCATTTTCGCCGCAGATCATCACGGATCTTAATCTTCGTGTTGAATTGACCACTCCGAAAGTGCGCGTGCTCGCGTTGTCCGACGATGGGCGATCGCTTTGTATCTACAACAATGATGTAGGAGCGACGGTCAAAGAGATTGAAAAGTTCTCGGCGAAGGATGCGAAGAGTTATCCGGAGTTTGTCGAGAGCTTTGCGCGGATCGGTCGCGTGCTCGCGCCGTTGCTTTCGATGACGCCGCCCTCGATCGATCAACCGTCGAAAGCTGACATGTGGCAGCTCGGAAAAATTGGACTGTCGTTTCGCAAGCTGGGCAAGAAAGACGAGTACCGGCTGTTGCGTTGGGGGCCGATGGCGGTTGCGGATCTTGTCAGCGAATGGTTTGAGACGGAGTTGCTGCGAGCGACGGTGGCGGCGCGTGGAATTCACGGAGCGTTTGCTGGTCCATGGTCGGCGGGAACGAGTCTTGGGTTGTTATGGCAGGCCGCGATGGACGGCAGCGCGATTGGATCATCCGTGTCAGTCAAAGGAGGGTTGGCCCAAGCACTTGCGGATGCGGCGAAGAGTCTTGGTGCTGAGATACGTACCTCCGCGGACGTTACACGGATTGAGGGAGCGAAGGTGATTCTCGGCGATGGCGAAGAAATTGAAGCACGAGCAGTGGTTTCCAATGCAGATCCACGCACGACGTTTTTAAAACTCGTCGATCCGGTTGAGCTGGATCCGAATTTCCTTTTGAAGATGCGCAACTATCGCGCACCGGGAGTAGTCGCGAAGATTGAATCTGTCGTTGTCAGGATTGCCGGAGTTTCAAGGGAGTAGACAGTGAAGAGAAACTGACGGGCCGGATTCATATTGGACCGGAAATCGATTATCTCGAACGTGCGTTTGATGCGGCGAAGTACGGTGAGTTTTCGCGTAAGCCGTACCTCGATATTGCGATTCCATCACCTAAGATGATGTCGATCCATGTCCAGTTTGCGCCGTACAAATTAAAAGAAGGGGATTGGGACACACGCCGCGAGGAGTTCGCCGATGTTGTGATCGATCGGATATCGCATTACGCGCCGAACTTAAAGGACTTGATTGTTGAGCGACAGGTGATCACGCCTGTCGATCTCGAACAGACCTACGGCCTGAGCGGCGGACACATTCATCACGGCGAACAGACGATCGATCAGTCTTTCACGTTTCGTCCGCTGATTGGCTGGGCGCAATATCGCACGCCGCTAAAACGTTTGTACCTGTGCGGGGCGGGTACGAATCCCGGCGGCGGACTCACGGGCCTACCCGGCGCGAATGCCGCTCGTGAGATTGCGCGTGACTTCAAAGCGGGAAAACTATGAGCAAACAACGCGCACGCCGAAGTTTCGCGAGTGACAACAACGCCGGCGTTCATCCGGAAATCGTCGAAGCGATCCGTGCGGTTAACGAGGGTCACGTTGTTGCGTACGGCGACGACGACGTGACGGCGCGCGTGGTGAAGTTGTTCAAAAAACATTTTGGCAAAGACGTCGAGGTTTTCTTTGTGTTCGGCGGTACGGGCGCAAACACACTCGGCCTCAAAGCGATCACCAAACCTTACCAGGCGGTGGTTTGCGCAGAGACCGCGCACATCAACGTCGACGAATGCGGCGCGCCTGAGAAGTTTACCGGTTGCAAACTCATCGCACTGCAAACGCCCAACGGCAAAGTGCGCGTAGAACAACTCGAGCCGCTGGTCCATGTGTTTGGTAACGAGCATCACGTGCAACCCCGCGTGGTCTCGATCTCGCAGGCGACCGAGATGGGCACCGTTTACACAAAGCAGGAGTTGAAAGCGATCGCGAACTTTGCGCACGCGAACAACATGCTGCTGCACATCGACGGCGCGCGCCTCGCAAATGCCGCCGCAAGTCTTGACGCAAGCTTGAAGTCGATTACTGCGGAATGCGGTGTTGATGTCCTTTCGTTTGGTGGAACAAAGAACGGCATGATCTACGGCGAGGCCGTTGTCTTCTTCGATCCGAAGCTGGCCCATGATTTCAAATTCATTCGCAAACAGGGAATGCACCTGCCTTCGAAAATGCGTTTCATCTCCGCGCAATTCGAGACGCTGTTGTCGGGAGATTTATGGCGTCGCAGTGCCGCGCATGCGAACCGAATGGCGCGCCTTCTCGCGACTGAACTCGAGAAAGTTCCTCAGATAAGCCTGACGCAAGCGGTCGAGGCGAACGGCGTTTTTGCGATCATACCCAAGCAGTTCATTCCGCAGTTGCAGAAGAAGTATTTCTTTTATGTTTGGAACGAAGCGATTTCGGAAGTGAGACTGATGTGCTCGTTCGACACGACCGAACATGATATTCACGACTTCGTCGAGGTGGTGCGGCGAGTCGTCAGGTAGATTCCCTGCGCGGCGATGATGATCAGCATGATCCAAAACACGTAACGAAGTCGATAAAGCGCGCCGGCGTTTACCACCACCAATCCCAGGCCGACCAACCCCGCTGTAGCAGTCAGAAAAATCAACCACATCGCTACGTGGCGACGTTCTCGCCACAAACAGATCCCCACCGCCACGTAGAGCAAATACATCACTAGCGTTTCCGCACCGCTGAGGAGACGACCGGCGGCGCCATAGCTTCCGACTTCGATCCACTGGCGCGGAAACGGCGCCATAAATCCAACCACCACCGCATTCGGGATAAACCGAACAATGTCGGACGCACTGCTGAATTGAACGTCGCCGCGAATGTCGGATTCCCGCGCGTTGTAGAAGCGAAACCCAGCGCGACGATCGCGGATCTGATTTATCGCCCTGGTAAAGACTCCTTCACGTGGCGCAGGTTGTGCTGCTGAAGGGATCGCTAGCGGTGTCGCAGGTGCGCGGTATCCACCGAGCGTCGTGCTTTCGAGTCGCGAAGGGACGAACAACATCACGAGGATAATCGAAGCCAGGACAACCGCATTCCCGGCCATAAACTTTCGTTCCCGAATCATGCGAAACGAAAACAAGATCAGAGTTAGACCGACCGCGACCACAACCGCGTTCCACATGTTCCCGCGAGCCACCCAAAACACCGAGACCAGCACCGCTCCAGCAGCACCCAACGCCAGCGCATGGCGCCATGCGAAAACGCGATTCAACAACAGCACGAGGATCAGCAACAGACCAAGCAAACAAGTTATCGCCAGCGGATCGCGGATAAGTTGCGTCGAGTGCAACAGAAACGACGGCCACAAGCCAACGATCGCCGCTGCCAGAAATCCAGCGCGGGCGTTGAAGATTTCGCGGCCAAGAAGATAGACCACCGTCAGAATGGCGAGATAGTAGAAGAGGTTTAGTGGCTCGGCGGCGAGAATGTTATGGCCCACGAGCCGGCCGAAGATCGCAAACGGTATCGAGTAGAGCCTGGCATGCAGCGGAGATTTGATGTCGAGCCATGGAGAGATGCCATACGTTTGCCCGTGCGTCGCCATCTCGCTTGCGAGTCGCCGGTAGGTAGCGCCGTCGATGGCGAAAGTGAGACCAATGCCATTCGGATCGAAAGCAGACGGCAACAGTTGGAAATGACCGATGACGAAAATGGTGGTAGTTAGCGCCACATGAAGGACGCCCGCGAGAAGCAACCAGCGCAGGGGATTTGATCTCAAGGCGGGATTAAACCACAGATTGCATAGATTGCAACGCATGTGCGATCCTTGGCGCGCACCAACAAACAAATGAGCAGCGTCCTCGATGAGGTTGTTGACGGAGTTGAGCCGGCGCCCGGCATTCTTTCGGTGATGGGGGCCACGCGGCCCGCTTTCCTGTTGAGCATTGACGTCGGCACGTCAGGTGTGCGCGCCTCTTTGTTCGATGACGCGGGCGCAGAAACGATGTCGCACCCGGGCACGCGACGCGGCGCAGTTTCCGATCTCGGTGAGTTTGATCCTGATGCGCTGATCGACGAAGTGATCGCCACCATCGATGAGTTGCTTGCTTCCTCAGTTGCGAGTGAAATCCAATTCATTGCTATTTCGACGTTCTGGCACAGCCTCGTCGGCGTAGACACAAAAGGGGCTCCGACCACGCCGTTGCTGAGTTGGGCCGACACCCGTGCCGCCCGCATCGCCAACGATCTGCGTGGTTCGTTCAACGAAACCGAGATCCACTTGCGAACGGGTTGTCGCTTTCACGCGAGTTACTGGCCCGCGAAGCTGCGTTGGATCAGAAACGAGTGGCCCGAGAGTTTCGCCGCAACACATCAATGGCTTGGTTTCGGTGAGTATCTTTGCTTGCGCTTGTTTGGTGGCAAGGGCGCGAGTATTTCGCTTGCGTCAGCGACCGGCCTTTTCAATCAACGAGCATGCGATTGGGACTGGGATTTCGTTCGCGCGCTCGACATCTCGCCCGACACACTACCGCGAATCGACGATGAGGATCGTCCCCGATTGACGGGACCTTTTGCGCGTCGCTGGCCCGCACTGGCAAAAGCGCAACTCGCGGTGGTCGTTGGCGATGGCGCAACAAACAACATCGGCGCTGGCTGCACGACGAAAGACAAGGTCGCTTTAATGGTAGGCACGTCGGGCGCGATGCGAGTTGTATTTGTGGGTGGTCCACCTGACGAGCTTCCTCCGGCGTTGTGGAGTTATCGCGCCAGTCGCACGCGCGTGACAGTTGGCGGTGCGCTCTCTGACGGCGGTGGGTTGGTTCGCTGGTTGCGCGAATCGTTGAACCTCGAGACCACGGATCTTGAATCTGAACTCGCTGCGCTTGAACCTGATTCGCACGGATTGACGATCATGCCTTTCTGGTCCGGCGAAAGGAGCACCGGATGGTCGCCTGATGCTCGCGGCGCCATCCTTGGACTCAAACAGGAAACGCAACCGGTCGAGATTGTTCGCGCCACGCTCGAAGCGATCGCGTATCGCTTCGCGTTGATCGCGCGTGCTCTCGACGCTGTCGCGCCAAACGCAAGCATCGTCGCGAGCGGCAACGCTCTGCGTTACTCGCTGGTTTGGGTTCAAATCATCGCCGATGTTTTAGGCCGTCCAATTGTCCTCGGAAAGGTGCGGGAAGCGTCGACTCGCGGCGCTGCCTTGCTTGCGCTGGAAGCGGTGGGCAAAATAGCAACTATCGAAGACGTTTCAGTTTCGTCGGCGGAGGTTTTTGAACCGGACGGTTCTCAACCGGATCTTTTTTTACCGGACATGGCGCGGCATGCCCGGTATCGCGAAGGCCTTGCACGACAAGAAGAACTATACGCTCGATTATTCGGTTAACACTCGAGGAGCCTAATGAGCGCGCCTGTGCAGAAGGAAAACTCCAACATCAATCCCGAACTCGATCAACTTTGCATCAACACAATTCGCGCCTTATCGATCGACGCGGTCCAGAAAGCTAACTCCGGACACCCGGGTCTGCCGCTTGGCGCCGCTCCGATGGCGTATGTCCTTTGGACGCGCTTTCTGCGTCACAACCCGACAAATCCGAAATGGGAAAATCGAGATCGGTTTCTGTTGTCAGCCGGACACGGATCGATGTTGCTTTACTCGTTGCTTCACCTTACCGGCTACGATCTTTCGCTCGACGAGTTGAAGAACTTCCGCCAGTGGGATTCCAAAACACCCGGCCATCCTGAGTACGGGCTAGCGCCAGGCGTGGAGATCACGACTGGTCCACTCGGCCAGGGCTTCGCCAACGGCGTAGGTATGGCAATGGGCGCCGCGCACCTCGGCGCAAAGTTCAACAAGCCCGAGTTTCCCCTCATCGATCATTACGTTTACGCCATCGTTTCCGACGGCGATCTGATGGAAGGTGTCGCTGCTGAAGCGGCGTCGCTGGCGGGTCACCTGCAACTCGGCAAATTGATCTATCTCTACGACGACAACAACGTCACGATCGAAGGTTTTACTAATCTCGCATACAGCGAGGACGTGCCAAAGCGATTTGAAGCATATGGATGGCACACGCTGACAGTTCTTGACGGTAACAATCTCGGTGACATTGAAGCTGCGATCCGTGAAGCGCAGACAGTTACTAATAAACCAAGCTTGATTTCGATCAAGACCGTCATCGGCTACGGCATGCCCACGCAAGGTACGCGCAAAGCGCACAGCGACGCTCCGGGTGAAGATGCCGTGCGCGAAACGAAGCGACATCTTGGTTGGCCCGAAGACCAGCAGTTTTATATTCCCGACGAGGCCCTGGCGCACTTCCGAAAAGCGGTCGAACGCGGTGAGCAATTTGAAAACGAATGGCGCGAGCTGGTGAAACGCTACGACGAAAAGCACACCGACGACGGCAAACTGTTTCACCAGACGATCAGCGGTGAGCTGCCCGAGGGATGGGAAGATCACTTGCCGAAGTTTGAAGATGCGAAAGCGGTAGCAACGCGCGTCGCGAGTGGTGAAGTCATCAACGCACTGGCGCCGGTGATGCCGATGCTCATCGGCGGTTCGGCGGATCTCGGCGTTTCGAACAATACCGACATCAAGAGCAGTCACAGTTTCGCGGCCGGCGCGTACGATGGACGCATCATTCACTTCGGCGTGCGCGAACACGCGATGGGTTCGACGTTGACAGGCATTTCGCTGAACGGAGGTTTGATCCCGTTTGGCGGAACGTTCATGACCTTCTCGGATTACATGCGGCCGGCGATCAGGCTCGCGGCGCTGTCCGAAGTGCAGGTGATTTACGTTTTCACGCACGACTCGGTTGGTCTTGGCGAGGATGGTCCAACACACCAACCGATCGAACACCTCGCGGCGTTGCGTGCAATTCCGCACCTGTTCTTGATTCGTCCGGCGGATCCGGCGGAGGTCAGCGAAGCGTGGCGGGTCGCGATCCTGCGACGGAAAGCGCCGACAGCGCTGGCCCTGACGAGACAAAAGGTACCGGTGATCGATCGCAAGAAGTTTGCGGCGGCGGATGGGTTGCGACGCGGGGCTTACGTTCTCGCGGAGGCCGAAACCGCTGAAGGCGCAGCAACGGCGCCTAAACTGATTCTGATCGGAACCGGATCGGAAGTTTCGCTGACGCTTGAAGCGCGTGAGAAGTTACAGGCTGAAGGCGTGCCGACGCGCGTCGTTTCAATGCCGTGCTGGGAATTGTTTGACGCGGAATCGAAAGAGTACCGCGACGAAGTTTTGCCACCGTCGATCAAAGCGCGGCTGTCGGTTGAAGCTGGTGTGCGGCAGGGTTGGGACCGGTACGTCGGCGATGCTGGTGATGTGGTTTGTCTGGATCGTTTTGGCGCGTCGGCGCCCGGTGACGTGGCGTTGAAGAACCTCGGATTCAACGTCGACAACGTGTTGAAGCACGCACGAGCGTTGTTGTGATCAATTTCAGTTTATGTGGCGGCTGTTGCTCAAATTGTTATGCACGGTGGTCCTCGCTACCGAACTGCTTTTCGCGCAGACGAGTCAACTAACCGAAGCACAGGCATTCTCGGCGATCGAGCTTGCCACCAACCCGTCAACAAAACTTGCCGCCGCGGAAGAGTTTATAAACCGGTTTCCGAACAGTAACTCACGCATCAAAGCTGCCGAACTCGTCGCTGCCGAAATCCTCAAAGTGCAAAACGGCACGGTGGCGATCGCACTCGTTCAACGAGCACACTCGATCTTTACCACCGACGAAGAGCGCGAAATATTGAAGCCTGTCGCGCTGGAAGCTTACGCTACCGGGAATCGTTCGAAGGACGCGTTCAAGTTAGCGGCTGAGATTCTCGCGAAGAATCCGGACGATCTGTATGTGTTGATCCAGATGACTCGTGCGGGAGCTGAAGAAGTTCGCAAACGGAATCGCGAGCATCTTGAGGTCGCGTTGCAGTACGGACTGAAAGCGATCGCGTTGATCGAAGCAAGACCGAAAGCGTCGAGAGTGGCCGATGATTTATCGAATAGTCCTTCGCTCGACTACGCTTCCGAATTAGGTCCGCTGTATCAACAAACCGCGATCCTCTACCTGGGCTCGGGAAACACCGACGAAGCGAAAGCACGACTCAGCAAAGCGACAACGCTGCGCCCGGACGATCCGTCGAACTACGCTTTGCTCGGGCGAGTCATGCATGCTGATTACGTGACGCAGATGGAAGCGTACGAAGGCCTGCCTGAAGGGAAACAAAAACAGGAAACGCTGAAGAAACTGGACGCGCTGCTGGATCCGATCATCGATGCCTACGCACGTGCGGCGGGACTCGCGATGGGCCGTCAGGAGTACGTGCAACTGATGCAGCAAGTTATTCCTGACTTAACGACCTACTACAAGTATCGCAACAACCAATCCACCAAAGGTTTGCAGCAACTCATCCACAAATACAAGCGTTGACTCACGCGTAAGCTGCGTACACGGATTTCACTTTATCGAGAAATTCACGTCGGTCGACGATGAAATAGAGCTTCACGTTGCCGGATCCGGCAACTTCATCAATCAGCTTTTCAAAGATTTCAAACTGATCCGTGTCTAAAATCTTATGCGACTCGAGATAACCACCGCGGCGCATTCGGCGGATCAACTCCATCAGCGTCAACCGCCCCGCTAAAGTCCGCCCGCCATGCTCGTGCGAACGGCTAACGAGGTACTGCACAAGCAGACTCTCGTTATAAAGCGCCGGCGAAAGAAACAGCCTCGATCCCTCTCGTTCCCAACCTTCTTCGAGCCGTGCAGATGGCCGTATCGAGCGCAAACCCTCGAATACCGAGCCCCAATCCTGCTTCGGTTCTTTCCGTTCCAGAAACGACTTCGTCGCAAAAAGCAACCACTCAGGCTCACTAAGATCGAGCGTGATGCGCAACGTGTCGAGCCAGTCGAAGAACGCGCGCCGGCGATCAGCCTTCACTTCAGTTACCGCAAACTGATCGCCTTTCTTTTCTATACTCTTCACAAACTTGCGACGAGGCGCGTCGGTAGTCTTGCCACCTTCGATGCAGTGCGTGTCGAGCCGCGCGTGCCAGCGTTTCGCGGCATCGCAGTACGGACATCGCGGATGTTTCTCTTCGCTGTCAAAAAACGGGCGCACCGCCTTCCGCGACGTTAGTTCTTCTACTGTCGGACTGTAACGTTTGATCTCGGAGTACGCAGATCGCGGTGCGAGTCCAATCTGTTTAGTGAAGATGTCGAAGATGCAAGCGAGACAGACAAGCGTCGTGTACTCGGTAACTGTTCCCGGAGGAAATTCACTGAAGTCGGGAACGACAGATTTCGCCATGAGACTTTAAACCAATTCCAGTTCAGCTTCGATATCGCCAGTCTCAGCGTGAAGAAGGTTCTTGAAGTCGAACAACTGATGGTCCAACAAATGCGACGGCACAGTGTTTCCGAGCGCGTTCAGCATGGACGCGCGAATGTGTGGAATATCTTTTTCGAGCCCAGCGATCAGGTTCTTGATCTGCACACGCTTCAGATTCGTTTGCGACCCGCACAGGTCGCACGGAATGATCGGAAACTGTCGCAACTCCGCATACTCGGCGATGTCACGTTCAGAGCAATAAGCCATCGGACGAATCACTGTGTTGCGACCGTCGTTCGAACGGAGCTTCGGCGGCATTGCCTTGAGCGTTCCCACGTAAAAGAGGTTCAGCAAGAGCGTCGCGACGATGTCGTCAGCATGATGTCCGAGCGCGATCTTGTTGCAACCTTCTTCAACCGCGATGTTGTAGAGAATGCCCCGGCGCAGACGCGAGCAAACGGAACAGTACGTCTTACCTTCCGGAACCAGGCGTTTGACGATCGAATAAGTATCTTCCTCGACGATGCGAAACGGGACGCCCAATCCGCGGAGATATTCAGGCAGGACTTCAGCCGGAAAGCCTGGTTGTTTTTGATCCAGGTTGACGGCGAGTAGGTCAAAACGCACCGGCGCGCGTCGCTGAATGTCGAGCAGCAGATCCAACATGGTATGACTGTCTTTTCCGCCGGAAAGGCAGACCATGATCCGGTCGCCGTCGTCAATCATGCCGAAGTCGGAGATGGCTTCGCCCATTCGGCGCAGTAATCTGATCTGAGTTTTATGTTCAGTGGGCATTTTAGAAATCCACAAGAGTATAGCGTCTGTAACTGAAATATAACGAGACGGGTCTGAAAGTCGGGGAAATTTAGACTAGACACTGACGGGAATGTTTGTCTATCATTAACAGCCCGCTTTTGGCGGTCAATCATTCGTCGCTGGCACCCAAAGCTAGCGAATAATCCACGACAAAAGGCAAGCGCGTCGTTTCGTTGCTTCAAGGTTCCGACAGCCGGTGACTAAACATCCGCGCCCCCATATTACGGAGGTAACTAATGCTCAGGATAGGAAAGAATCCCAAGGATCAGGAAGATAACGACTCCTCCACCCGCAAGCCGGAGGTTCCTGACTACTCGAATGCCAAGACCTACTCCTCCTATCAGGGAACAGGTGTTGAAGCGAAACCGGCGACCGAACCCCCCGCGCAGCCTCGTGGCGCGATGACCGAGAGCGAAACTCTCGCACGCGACATTAAAGAAGGCACGCTCAGTGGTTTCGTGGGCGGCGGAACAGTAATGACTGGAGAGGCTAACTTTAAAGCGATGATGAGGGTGGACGGAACCCTGTCGGGCCGCGTCAGTTCCACGAGCGGCACGTTGATCGTCGGCGCGAATGGTAAGGTTGACGCCAACATCGAAGTCGCCGTCGCCGTGATTCATGGCACGATTAATGGCGACATCATCGCCACGCAGCGACTGGAACTCGGCCGGGCCGCGAAAGTGAACGGCAACATTCAAACGCCGTCGCTGATCATCGAGCAGGGAGCAGTATTCGAGGGCACTTGCAAGATGCTGCAAATGTCAGCAGCCGTGGATAAATCGAAAAAAGAAACCAAGAAGGTCGACGATCAACCGCTCGACACGTCGAAGATGCAACCACTTCGCGCAGCAGACGCCGCCGCCGCCAAGGCAGCGGATATTCCGAGCGTTTCAAACGTCGTGAGCTAACGCTTCGGTTAGCGCGCATCGTTCTGCGGGGTGGTCATTCACGGCCACCCCGATTCCTTTCCCACCTCACAGAAAAACACGAATATGAAGAATCTCCTGATCATTTCTTTACTCGTCGTTTCCCTCTACACAACTGTTTCTGCTTCCTCAAGTGCGTCGGCGAAGGTGCCGGAGGCGTGGTTCAATGGCGCAGCAAATTTTGAGAAGGCGATGCTGTTGCACCGTGAGTTGAATGTGCCACTCGTCGTTTACTTCTACGTCGACTGGTGCCCGTACTGCAAGGCACTCGAGAACGACTATTTTCCGGCGACGGCGATGCGCGACTATCTGCTCGGTGTGGTGAAGATACGCATCAACCCGGAACTGACGCGCGCGGATCATGAGCTTGCAAACCAATTCGGTATCGGCGGTTATCCGTCATTCTTTGTTATTGGTCCGAATTCATTTCCAGTTCAGTTGAGTCCGTTTCGCAGAGATGGTCGCAGTCTGACGCCGGCTGAGTTTGCGCAGCGTTGCCGCGACGTGACCACGCCGAGAAATGCGAGCGGCGCGCAAACCACAGAAGCTCCGAAAGCCGCTGCTCCTGCGGCAGCAAAGAAAGCTCCTGGCGTTCAAATGACGATCGTCGAACCAGTCGCGCCAACGTTTATTTCGAACGCCCCGCTGCCAACCGCGGACGCTGTCCTGAGTAACTATTCGAAACTCACCGGCGGCACGAACGCGTCGGGACGAGTCACGAGCCGCATAATCAAGGGTCGAGTTAACATTCCGGGACTCAGTTCTGGCGGGAAATTCGAGTTTTACGCGAGCAACGGCGGAAGGTCGTTAACCGTGATCAGTCTCGACTCCCTGGGCGTCGTCAAGCAGGGGTTCGACGGACGCGCGGGCTGGACGTCATCTCACAACGGATCAAAAGCCGTAGGGCTTCCTGAAAACGTTGTCGTGGCCGTTAGCGATTTCTATCGTGACTTGAAGCTGAACGAGTTGTATCCAAAGACGAAGTTGCTAGGCAAAGTTAAAGAAGGCGAGCGCGAGATCTACCTGATTGAAGCCGCACCTCGCAGCGGCGGCGCCGAGAAGCTTTACTTCGACGCACAAAGCGGTCTACTGCTCCATCGCGATTTCACGCGCACCAGCACAAGCGGTCCAATCCAATCAGAAATCTACTTCAGCGACTGGCGCAACGTGGACGGCTTTCGTCTCCCGTGTACCTTGACGCAGATGATCGGAAACCTCACGTTGGTCATCACGATCGACGAAATCAGGCACAACGTCGCGATCGACGAAGCGATTTTCCAGCGCCCCACACAGTAATTCGTGTTCAAACACTTGATTAGACATGTTGCTCCCTGATACATAGAGGGTCTCATGCCTAAGCAAAAATTAACCGCTCGATTCATTGCTGCATGGATCGTTGTCGTCGTCGTGTCTGTTACGGGATTTGCCCAAAGCGATGTCTCATTACGGATATTGAAGGCCGAAGATGAGCGACGCTGGGACAATGACCTAAAAGAACTGCTGGCGAGTCCAAATCCAACGATTCGCAAACGCGCCGCGTTGGCCACCGGACGCATCGGCAATGAAGACTCAGTAAGTGCGCTTGCTGGTCTGCTCAAAGACGCCGAAACAGACGTTCGCACGATGGCGGTGTTCGCAATCGGAGAAGTTGAGGCAGCAAGTGGTGCGGATCCGTTGTTAGCGATTTTGAAGAGCACGAATGAGCCGCTCATTGTTCGTGCACGCGCGATTGAAGCATTGGGCAAGATCGCAGGCGCGTTGCCGCGTGAACAGGAAGCTCGTCGATTTGAACTCGGCGCGGCGATCATCGAAGCGCTCAAACATCCGACTGCGACCTCCGATCGTCTCACCGCGATTCTCGGCTTAACAGCAGCGCTCCGAGCGCGGCCGGTAAATGCAGGTCCGACGATCGCCAAATTCCTCAGCCACCCGGAGGCGCGCGTCCGTGCCGACGCGGGTAACACACTCGCCCGTCTACGCCTCAATGATGGAAACGAACAATTTAGAAAACTATTGACGGATCCGGACCCGATTGTCCGCGCAAACGCCGCTCGCGTGCTCGGGGCAACTGAAGACAAAGCTTCCTACGATGCGCTCTTGAAACTGGCAGTTGGCGATCCCGATTCACGTGTTCGCGTTAGTGCGATTCGGTCGCTCGCGTTACTCAAAGATGCTCGCGCCGTAGACGCGCTGCTCCAGCACGGCCAGGTTCTCCTTCTAAAGAACGAGAAACCGGTCAAGAATCCCGCCGAAGCCAATGAAATGCTTGAAATCGCGACCACGTTCGGTCGTCTGCTCGCGCTCACGGAAACTAAGAACGAGCAAGTGCTCGCGTGGCTTGTTTCACTACGCGACGACCTCGATCTCAACGCACCGGAAGTTGAAGTCGCGATGGCACGAATCGCTCCCAACGAATATATGAAGGGCTTCTTCTCACCCAACGAACCTTCAAAAGGCGAGACGACAATCAAGACGAATTGGCGCGAAGCCGCGAGTCTTGCGGCCGGTTTCCGCGAAATCGCAACCGTACCTGATACCGTAAAAAATAAGGCCGAACTGACAGCGAAGGCTGAGGCGATAGTGCGCTTTGGGCTTGTTGATCCCCGCGCTCTGGATAAAGTACCCGCATCAGCGCATATGGAATACGCTATTCCCGACCTCCTTCGTACATACGCTGCCTTCAAGCCTAAAGACCTCACGGAAGTCTTATTCAAACATCTCAATCACGCTGACGTGATCGTCCGTGGAACGTCTGCCGATCTGTTGGGCGATCTCCCGCCGTCTGAAGAAAATACGCGCGCGTTGATCGCCGCTCTACCTCGCACTGAAAAGGATCCCTTGAACGACGCTGCACTATCCATTCTCGATGCGCTGGGCAAACAAAAATCCGAAGCCGCCAATAAAGCAGTCGCGCTGGTTCTGGGCTGGCGCGATCATCTCGTGCGCCGCCGCGCTGTCAACATCCTGAAAGCCAATGGCGTCGGCGATGTTTCCATTCATGTCGGCATTGTGCAGACGGGAAATACGGCCGCCGATTACCGGCGTGCCCTGGCGCGAGTCGGCAAAAGAGTCCGCGCCGTCGTGACTACCACGAAGGGTTCGTTTACTATTGAGCTGCTCCCCGAGGCCGCCCCCCTGACCGTCGATAATTTTGTTCAGCTTGCCCAACGTTCTTTTTTCAACGGCATTACAATTCACCGCGTAGTGCCCAACTTTGTGATTCAGGATGGCGATCCACGCGGTGACGGCAATGGCGGCCCGCCAAACCACACGATCCGTTGCGAGATTAATGAAGTGCCCTACGATCGCGCGGTGGTCGGAATGGCACTTTCAGGCAAGGACACCGGCAGCTCGCAATGGTTTGTGACTCACTCGCCGCAGCCGCATCTCGATGGCGGCTACACTGTTTTTGGCCGCGTGATCGCCGGTATGGAAGTCGTGGACAACATCATTCGTGGCGATGTGATTAAGTCGATTGTTATCAGGTGAGAGTTAACACCAAATTATTCTTGTTCGTGTTTGTCCTGATTGCGGTTCAAAATGTGAACGCGCAAACAAGACACTCGTACAAGATCGACTTCAAGATCGACTTTGACAAGCGTGCCTACACCGGCATTGAACGCGTCCGCTGGATCAATCGCAGCGAGAAACCGAGCTCAGTACTTTATTTTCACCTTTACCCCAACATCCGCACCGGCGAACAAGTTCCTGCAAACAATTCGGGCACTGCTGAAATCGACGAACCGAAACTCGACATCGTTGAAGTCCGATCCGGCTTAGACGACACGCCGCTCCTCATCTCACTCGACGATCAGGGCACGACTCTGCGAATCAATCTTCGCGAACAGGTCGCACCCGGCAATGCGACCGAGGTCGTCATCAAATTCAAAGGTACCGTTCCGGAAATTGATCGCGATGAGACTAGTTTGACGACACACGTCGTGAAGCAAGTCAGCGCCGCGCTTCGAAGCGATCGCGAGACGCGTCGTGCACGCGACATCAACTTTCAATGCCGCGGCGTGATGTTGCTTGGTGCTGGTTATCCCGTTCTTGCCGTTCACGACGGCGACGAATGGCGCCGCAAACTCGAACCGTCTGTCGGCGACTTTGTTTTCAACGAAGCAGCAGACTACGAAGTGACTGTCGGCGTTCCGACAGGCGTCGAGGTGTTTACTTCAGGTAGTGAATCCAACAAATCCGACAAGAGCGGCCAAACGTTCGCCGGCTCTGCATTGCGCGACTTCGCGATTCTCGCGGGCCGCAGCTTGCGCAGCGAACACACTGAAGTAGAGGGCATCAAGGTTCGCTCAATCTATCTCGCGGATCATGAGCGCGTCGGCAAGCGAGCGCTGACAGTGGCGGCAAACGCGGTGCGCGTTTTTACGTCGACCTTCGGGCAGTTACCGTTCAAGACGATCAGCGTAGCAGAGGCACCGCTGGTTGCCGGTATTGGAAGTTGTGAGTTCTCTGGATTGAATGTCATTGCCAGCGCTTTTTACGTCGACTTCGACTCTCCGGCTGTGCGTAACCTGCCGCAGATCATCATCGAGCAACGCCCATCGGTTGAAGAAAGTCTGGAATGGACGGTGGCGCATCTCATAGCGCATCAGTGGTGGGGCGCGGCGGTCGGAAACGATCCGGCGCGCGAACCGGTGCTGGACGAAGCGCTGTCGGTCTGGTCCTCGCTGCTCTACTACAAGAGCACCTATGGTGAGGAAAAAGCCGCTGCTGTTCTCGACGATCAAGTGCGCGGCGTTTACCGCCTCTACCGCACTTTTGGCGGCGACGACATGGACGCAAATCGTCCTTCACGCGATTACCGCAACACTTTTCAGTACGCCGCGATCGTCACCGCGAAAGGCGCACTGATGTTCGTCGATCTGCAACGTTCCCTCGGCGATGAGAAGATCTTCGCCGCCCTACGCAACTACTACCAGGCGAACCTCTACGAAATCGCCCAAATGGAAGACTTGCGTATTGCGCTTGTCGCCGAAGCCCCGGTCGAACAAAGGCGCATGATTGGTCGTACATTTACCCGCTGGCTTAGCGCGAAACGTGGTGATGAAGATATTGCACCACCAGACGCGGAGTTGGCGGCGACTTTGGGTATCCCCTCCAAACAAGCCCCACAACGTTCAGGCGACAAAAACGCCTTCGGAGCATTAGCCAAGGTTGGGAAATTCTTTTGGCAGCAAATGACACGTATCCGGTAACACGGATCTCGACAGATAAGAGCCTCGATAATCTCGCATGGCTCATGGACGATCTGTTTCGGATTCCGGTGCTTGGCTGGCGCTTCGGACTCGACGCGGTGATCGGTCTCATTCCCGGTTTCGGCGACACTGCCTCGTCGCTCGTCTCGTTCTACATTCTCGTCAATGCGGTGCGGTATCGCGTGCCGAAGATCACTCTGCTGCGGATGGGGTTGATTTATGCGCTTGATTACGCGTTCGGATCATTGCCCGTGGTGGGAGATCTCTTCGATGCGTGGTGGAAGTCGAATCAAAGAAATCTCGATCTACTCAGGAAGCGGGCGACAGTTTCAGCCGATGAAGCGGGTGCCGCGAGCGCCAGCGATTGGTTGTTTGTCGGCGGAATAATCGCCGTTCTGATCGGACTGGCGGTCGCCAGCCTTTTCATCAGCGTCTATCTTGCGTACCGCCTCCTGGAGTTCCTCAGCGGTACGTAACTTAAGTTGTGACCGCCGCCTCGGTCGCAAGCACGCGTTCAAGTGCTGACTTGAGCATGTCCAAACCACGCTCACCCGCCGCAAAGCTCCGCAGTTTTCCTTCGCGATCGAAAAGATAGTAAGCCGGCACGAAACCCTGATCGTTGTGAAACGCTTCCTTCAGTTTGTGCTCGTTGTCTACCGCGACGGGTTCAGCCACACCATGCTTTCCAATCAATTCGCGAACGAGTTCGACGTCAGTATCGCTCTCGTAACGCGGCATGTGAATGCCGATGACGTGTAAACCCTGGTCCTTCTTTTCGTCGCGCCACTGCCCGATTCGCGGCAGGTTGTCTTTGCAAATGCCGCAACTAGCCGACCAGAAATGCACGAGCGTCGGACGACCTCCAGCGTCCGCTTCCGCCGCTGCCTGTGTTCCTCCGAACCATTCGGTCGCCCCATCAAGTCGGGGCATCTGTGTCCCTATTTTCATTGCCATTAGTTCTTCTCGCATTGCCAAATGCCAATTGCCAACTGCCAATTGGTTGCTTGCGTAGGAACCAAATCGGCAGTCGGCAATCGGCAATCGCAAATTAGTTAAGCGTCTTCTGACCTGGTTTCCACTCTGCCTGGCACAAACCACCAGTCTGTAACGCCTGAATAACTCTCAGCGTCTCTTCGGCCGAACGTCCCACGTTCAAATCGTGAACGACCTTGTAACGCAGAATCCCCTCCGGATCGACCACAAAGAGTCCGCGAAGCGCGATGCCGCGGCTCTCGATGAGCACGCCGTAATCATTCGCGACTTTCTTCGTCGCGTCGGCGGCCAGCGGGTACTTCAGATCCGCAACGCCACCCTTGTCACGCGGCGTGTTGATCCACGCACGGTGCGAGTAAACGGAGTCAGTCGAGATGCCGATGACGTCGGCGCCGATATCGACAAAGTCCTGATAACGATCGCTGAAGGTCGTCAATTCAGTCGGACAAACGAACGTGAAATCGAGTGGATAAAACACCATCACGAGCCACTTGCCACGGTAATCAGAAAGGCGTACCGGCTCGTTGAGCTTCTCGATATTCTTCGTTGAGGCCATTTCAAAATCCGGCGCCGGCTGGCCAACCATCGCCTTATCCATTGCCGCTGCTGTTGCTGCTGTCATGTATCCTCCAAAAAAGTTGAAATAATTATTAAGACCCGCGAGCCATGCCAGTTCTAACGGGGCCCGCAACAATCCGGACAAACTCCCCTCAGCGTAAAATGAACCGATTGCGGTCTGAAGCGAGACTTTCGCGCTGCCGCCGGCATCAGCTTCGCGGCTTCCGGCATATCCAAATCAACCAACTTCCCGCATTCATTGCAGATCGCGTGGTCGTGACGTTCCATCACGCCGTCGTAACGGCTGGCGCTATCGCCAAAACTAATCTCGTGAACGAGCCCGGCATCTTTCAGGTAGCGCAGCGAGTTGTAGACGGTTGCGTAGCTGATCCCGGGCAGACGCTGGCGAGCCGCCTCGAAAATATCCCCCGCGGTGGGGTGATCGTGTCGTCCACGAATCACCTCATAGACTGCTTCGCGCTGTGGTGTTAGCTTCGTTCCTTTCAAGATGGATTTAGACTAATTCTAAATCACTGAATTGTCAAGCGGGGTCAGAGGGTGGGGTTTTGGCGGGCAAAATCGACAATAGTATCGACGTAGCTCTCGAATGGCGGGCAATGGATGCCGTGTGGCGCGAGGAGTTCCTGGGCCTGGCTGGTGTCGTAAAGCTGCTTCACGAAGAAGTAGGGAACAGCACGGTGCGGCAGTCCGGTAATCCTCGGCGACGGGGGCAGCATGAGAAAAAAGTAGACCCAGGACCGCGGCGCCGTGATGCGAGATCGGCTGCCGTTAATCGCCCGCGCGATCGAGTTGAATAAGTCGCTAGTGGTCAGCGGAGACGGATCTGCAAGTTGCACCGTCTTGCCAATCGATCGCTCGTCAAACGCCAGTGCGGCCATCGCGTCAACCACGAAATCAACCGGAACAAGATTCAAACTAACCTCGCGATTTCCGATGTTGATTAACGACAATTTGGGCCAGCGCAGCAGATAATGAATCAGATAGTAAACGCCATCGTATTTCACTGTTTCGCCGGTCTTGGAATCACCACACACCACTGCCGGACGATGAATAGTGATCGGCAACACTTTCTTTGCTGATTCCGCTTGCTCTTCCGCCAGGTACTTCGACTCTTCGTAGTAGTTGCGATAACCCGCTTCGTGACGTAGTTCGGTTTCGAGAATCACGCCCTGTCGCTTGCCGGCAACGTAACAGGTGGAGACGTGGTGAAAGTGACGAAGGCCCGGCATTAGTTGTGCAAATTGGAGCACGTGCATCGTGCCGACCATGTTGACGTGCAGTGCGAGCTGGCGCTCGACGGCGAGATCGTAAATCGCGGCGAGATGAAAGACTCTCGTCGTTTCTTCGCGCACCTCGGCAGCATCCAGCGGCGACAATCCCAATTCCGCGTGGGTTATGTCGCCTTCGACGATCTGAAACTGCTCAACCGGCTTTCCAGTGAGACGAGCAATCCGCGAGATTTCGTCGCGCGCTCGCGCGAGGAATGGCGGCTGGACCAGCAATAGGAAACGACAATCGTATCTGGCATCGTTTCTACAGAGGCGTTCCAACAAACGATCGGCGATAAAACCCGGGAATCCGGTGATGAAAAGTGTTTCTCTATTCGACATCAACAGGGGTGAGTATAATTCACGCCTCTAGGCGAATACGACTCAGGCACAACTCATGCACACGACTCATGAAAGGTCAAATAATATGAACCCCCATCTACGCCGAACAGCGCTGGCTCTGGTCATTTTTCTAACGGCGATCTTTTCCATCACCGCGCAGGAAAAGCAGTGCAACGTCAAGGTAACGCTACTGCAAGTCAACGACGTCTACCAGTTCGCACCCGTAGACCAGGGGACGACGGGCGGTCTCGCACGTGTGCTCACGCTTACGAAATCGATCCGAGAGCAGAACCCGAACACGTTGTTCGTGATGGCCGGCGACACGATATCGCCGTCAGTCGAGTCGATCACCTACAAAGGCGCGCAAATGATCGATGCGTGGAACGCCGCAGGTCTCGACTACGCCACGTTCGGCAATCACGAGTTTGACTTTGGACCAGACGTGCTGCGCGAGCGCATCAAGGAGTCGAAGTTTAGCTGGGTTGCGGCGAACGTCATCGATTTAAAGACGGGTAAACCTTTTGGCGACGTGCCGCCGTATGTGATTCGCGAGTTTAACGGCGTGAAGGTTGGATTGTTTGGTTTAGTGTTGCCGGAGACAAAGAGCACTTCGCGGCCGGGTCCGGACGTCGAGTTTCGCAATTCATGCGATACGGCGAAACAGATGGTGTCCGAGCTAAAGGCGCAGGGCGTGAAGGTCATCGTGGCGTTGACGCATTTGTCCATGCGTGAGGACAAGGAAGTGGCACGGTGTGCTGATGTCGACCTGATCATCGGCGGCCACGAACACACGCTGCTCGAGTCTCACGCCGGGCATGCGCCGATCTTCAAGATGACGGCCGATGCACGCGAGCTTGGACAGATCGATCTGAACATCTCGCAAACAACAGGTGAGCTCGAGAGCATCGACTGGAGAGTGATTCAAGTCGACAGCAAGACGAAAGAGGCGCCGGAGTTTGCCGCCGTTTACCGCAAGTACGCGAACCTGCTGGCTGAGTTGTCCAAACCGGTGGGCCGTTCGACGGTCGCCCTTGACGCTCGCAGCGCTGAGAACCGCACGCGCGAGACGAACGTCGGAAATCTCGTTGCAGATTCGTTTCGCAAAACACTGGTGGCTGATATTGGATACATGAACGGAGGCTCCATACGCGCTGATTCGCTGATCCCTCCCGGGCGAATCCTGATTCGGGATGTGTTGTCGATTCTGCCTTTTAAGAATAAGTTGGTTAAAATTGAGGTCACCGGAGCGATGTTGAAGGCAGCGTTGGAGCACGGCGTTAGCCGGACCGGGCCAGGCTCCGAGCCTGGTGGTTTTCCGCAGGTTTCCGGGGTTCAGTTTTCGTTCGACGCTTCGAAGGCTCCCGGTTCGCGGGTGATCGACGTGAAGGTCAACGGTAAACCGCTTAACGAAACCGCGAAGTACTCCCTGGCGACGTCAACATTCATCGGGCTTGATGGCGGCGACGGGTACACGATGTTCAAAGGTGCGCCGGTTTTGCTTTCGCCTGATAAGGCGCCGATAGATTCGGACGCGCTCAAACGGATGTTCGTAGCGGGCAAGGCTGTGGCGCCGAAGGTCGAAGGACGAATCAAACGCTTGGATACAGCGCAGAAGGCTGCGTCTAACTGTAAGTAGTGGTTATGAACATGTACGACGACGCTTCAGACCTCAGGCGGTATGAAGCGAACCAACTATTCCACGAGGCGTACGAGGCGCAGCAGGCGAACGACTACGATCGCGCGATCGAGCTTTACAAGCGATCGATCGAGACGTTTCCGACGGCGGAAGCGCACACGTTTCTGGGTTGGGTTTATAGTTTTCAGGAGCGGTACGACGAAGCGATCGACGAATGTCTTGAAGCGATTCGAGTGGACGAAACGTTGGGTAATCCTTACAACGATATCGGGAGTTACTTGTTAGCGAAGGGTGATTCGTACGGGTCGGTGCGTTGGTTCAAACGCGCGCTACTCGCGCCACGATATGAGTCGTACGCGTTTCCGCACTTCAATCTGGGAAAGGTCTACGAGAACCGAGGCAAGTTCTTGGATGCTGCAAGGCACTATGGGCTCGCGTTGAAGCAGAAACCAAACTTTAGAGAAGCGGCCGTCGGGCTCCGACGCATGCAGAGTCGATTGAATTAGATCCGTTTTCTACTTCTTCTCAATCGGGACTTTGTCACCCTTTTCATTCACCGCTACATAAATCACTTCCGCTTCCGTCACACGCACTCGCTCACTTTTTCCTAACCGCTCAACTTCCACTACAACACGCACAGTGATCGAGGTAGTTCCGACGCGGAGCGTCTCACAGTAAAAGCTCACCAGGTCGCCGACAAAAACCGGTTTGTGAAAAATGACTTCCTTCATCGCCACCGTGACGAAGCGCGGCATGCGCGTGTGGCGATGGGCCTCGATCGCCCCGGCGGTATCGATGTAGCTGAGAATGACGCCACCAAAGATCGTGCCCTGGGAATTGGTGTCGCGTGGCAAGAGCGTGATTCGTATCGCAGGATCGCGGTTTTCGGACATGCGGCTATCCTAAGCTCTTGGGCCTGCGCGGAACAAACGCACGCTCACGGTGTCTAACCCGCGTCAATCCCCGGCCCAAACGGACCTGACGTGAAAGGTCGTGACGTAATGAACTTCTGCCTGCTTCTCCTCAATCTACAAGAGGCTCCAACCGCTGCTTTCGACGATCTGGGCAAACTTCTGCTCGGCGGTACAGTCGCCGCGGTCGTGTTGGCCATCGGATTCACGCTCATTCGACTACGAATGCGCGACAAGAAACCGCAAACGTCGAATTTCATCAGCATTAGTTCGGCTGAAAACGAGACGTCGGCAAAATGACTTCAATGCGATAGCTGTTCGTTGATCCAATCGCTGATCGCGCGCTTGAGTTCGTCGAGGCCGTTTTCGAAGAAGTGTGCTGCGCCGGGGATGACAACCAGGCGGACGTGAGTACGTTTTTCAAGTTCGGCGGCGAGCTTTCGCAACTGTTCGACGTCGCCATACTCATCGTGCTCGCCATGGACGAGTAGCAAGGGTTTGCGGCACGCTTCGAGGAACTTGAAGTCATACTTATCGAGCGGCGTGCCGATGCCGATCAGGTATTGAACGCGGTCGTCGTTGATCCCAACGTCCAACCCGACGCGCGCGCCGAAAGAAAAACCACAGAGTACCAACCGCAACTGAGGATACTGCTGCGCTAGGTAATCCAATCCCGCACGGACGTCGTCCTGTTCACCGCGACCTTCGTCATGTTCGCCGGTGCTTTGTCCGACGCCGCGAAAATTGATTCTGAGCGTGATGAGGCCGGCGTCGTTCAGCGCGGCCGCGGCACGAAACACGACTTTATTGTGCATCGTGCCCCCGCCCAGTGGATGCGGATGAAGCACAAGAGCCGCGGCGCGAGGTGCTTGCCGCAGCTCTTTGAGAATTGCTTCGAGGTGTCCGTGCTCTACGGGGATGAGAAGATTGCCGGCGGGATACATTTCATTGTCGATTGCCAATTGCCGATTGACGATTGGTCCGTTTCGAGTGTGGAGTTGTAGTTGCCATGGGCTTTTAAATTGGCAATTGGCAATCGACAATCGACAATTAACGGTCTAACTTTCTTCATCGCTGCCGAGGCTCGCGTTGTCGCCGCCCGCACTATCAAACTCTCCTGCGGTCGATTCAACCACGGAAGCTTCGCTTTCAGTGGCTTCTTGATACGGTGCGACTTGAGGACCAGTAGACTTTGTTGCTGCTCTTCTCTTCTTTGCCGCTTTCCCACCTCTTACCGAGCCGCCCTTCTTGCCCACTTTCTTGGTCGACTTCTTCGCAGCGCCTTTCTTCGCGGCCTTTTTAGTGCCACCTTTCTTACCGGCTTTCTTTGCTGCCTTCTTGGTGGACCGCTTAGCTGCGCCACCGCGTCCCTTTTTTCCTGCGCTCTTCTTTGTTCCTTTTCGTCCTGCTTTACGCGCACCCTTAGACTTCTTGCTTCCCTTTTTGGCGGCCATCTCCTTCGCTCCTTTAGTTGGTCTGATTTTGGCTCACCGTAGCAAAATAAAGTGTCACTGTCCACGATGTTTTTATCGATAATTTTAATGCGCTTGAATCAAGAAGTTTTGTAGACAGGCATCGACGTTTGGGCTACATTAATCCCGCTCTCCACAACGAACCCGGCGGAAAGGCTGACTGGATGCAGGATAGTTGCGCTACCAGCGCTGGAACTGTTGTTCAACCCTCGCTTTATCGTCTCAGCCAAATATTGTCGAACCCTTCAAACAGCCCGACTGACGTGACGGCTGATACTCGAACAACGCGCATTCGACCCGGCACTGGCAAGACCGCGCTTGTCGTTGACGACGTGGCGGACGTCACCGAGATGCTTGCGGTCCTGTTGACCCATGCGGGTTATGAAGTTGTGACTGCCGCGTCAGCGCGGGCCGCTCTCGACGCCGCGCGGCAACGCCAGTTTGACGTAATAATTTCCGACATCGGTATGCCGGAGATGAATGGTTACCAACTCGCGCGTGAGATGAGAACACTGCCGGGATACGAAACAGTGCCGATGGTCGCGGTCACTGGCTACTCGATGTTCGACGACAAGGAGAGATCGACCAACGCCGGCTTCAATGCGCACATGACGAAGCCGATTGATCCTCGGGCCCTGCTCGATTTGATCGAACAACTGTGAGGTGACCGACGAAGAGCCAGTTGAGCGATTGATGACACCGCGCCCCGGCAAACTCCCCCGACTCAAACCCGGATCCACCATACGAATCATTCAGCTTTTGATAGGCGCCGTCGCCATCGCCGGCGTCTTCTGGCTCCTGCAATTCTCAACCAACTCGATCTGCTGCGGCGACTACGACGGTTACTATCACATCAAATGGTCCCGCACGCTGTGGGAAGGAATGAAGGGCGGCAAGTTTCCGCCGGAATTTCCCTGGCTACCGCTGACGACGCTTAACTCGAAAGAGTACGTCGATCATCACCTGCTTTTTCACATCATGCAGATCCCGTTCGCGGAGTTTTCAGACCCGCGAAAGGGTGCGAAAGTGGCGTCGATTGTTTTTGCGAGCCTCGCGGTGCTTTCCTGCTACTGGCTGCTCATCTATTTCCGCATTCGATTTGTGCTCGTTTGGCTGGTCGCATTGTTGGCCTGCTCGGTGCCGTTCATGTTTCGGATGAACATGGCAAAGGCGCCGCCGCTGGCGATCGTGTATCTGGTGATCGCGATCTGCCTGTTTTTCAGAAAGAAATACTGGCCGCTGCTGCCTCTCGCGCTTGTTTTTACCTGGACCTATGACCTGTTTGTGTTGCTGTTGATGGCGACGGTGCTGTGGGTTCTCGTAATCGCGTGGACCGAGCGACGTTTCGCCTGGCGGCCATTGGTTTGGGTGCTCCTGGGTTGTGCGGCGGGTCTCGTCATCAATCCCTATTTCCCCCAGAACTTCCGGCAGCTTGGCGAGCATATGGCGATCAAGCTCACCATGTCAGGCTTCGACACGAAGGTCGGATCGGAGTGGTACCCGTACGACTCGTGGGAGTTTCTGGGGAACTCGGCTGTAGCCTGTGTCGCGATGCTCGTCGGTTATATCGCGTTTGACCCGTCGGACCGGCGGCGCAGTCACTACCCGTTGTTCTTTCTGTTGCTTTCGACGGCGTTGATGATCATGACGGCGCGTTGGAAGCGAATCGCCGAGTATTGGCCCCCGTTCGCAGTGATGTTTGCGGCGTTTTCGGTGCAACCGTGGTTGCAAGGCGTTCCTGCGTATCTGACGCGGCTGCCACAGCACGTACTCGACGAACTGCAACCATATCTCGATGACTACCAGGAGAAGATTGACTGGCGTGAGTGGGCCAGGATCATTGGCGCCGCCGTCGTTACGCTGATCCTCGGAACGGTTCTTTTCTTTAACCTTTGGTCAACCACAGAAGAGATCGGCCGTAGTGAGCCACACGATCACTTTGAGAAAGGCGCGGCGTGGATGCGCGCCAATATTCCGCCCGGACAGATCATTTTCAATACTGACTGGGACGATTTTCCTCGTCTTTTCTATTTCGATCCGACGCACTATTACGTGTCGGGTCTCGATCCGAGTTACCTCTTCGAAAAGAATCAGAACCTGTCGCGGTTGTACGATCGCATAACGCTGGGCCAGCAGGAGGATCCGGGACCGCTGATTCGCGATCGTTTTGGTGCGCGTTACGTTTTCTCAGACAACATGCATCACGACTTCTTCGAGAAAGCGCGTCTGAGCGGCTGGTTCGACATCGTTTACGAAGATGCCGATTGCACGATAATGTATATTCGCGACGAGCCTGTGGATGACACACTGGGCTTTCCTGATGAACCATGAGATTGAAGTTCTTAGTAATCGTCGTTCTGACGTTCCTACTTTCCGGTTGCAGCCGTTCAACTCCTGAAACATCGGTCAGCAATCCGACCCCGCTCCCGTCCGCACTTCCGACGTCTACACCGCTTAACGACTTCGACGAAGCGTTACGATTTGTTAAGAACGGGCAGTTCACTTACATCTGGGTCTTTACGCGCAAGGACGGCAAGCCATTTGACCCTGCCGACAGTGTCATCCTAAAAACAAAAGCCCGGCAAATCGTCGATTTCACGATGACAAAGGACAGGAAAAGGGGCGTGGCAGGCAGTAACTTTCCGTTCGAGGATGCCGACCTCGTGGAGTTACAGAAACGGTATCTAATTGAGGATTATTCCGCGAGGTAAACGCGTCAGAGTTTCAAAACAACTTTTCCAAACTGTGCTCGATTTTCGATCAATTCATGCGCCTGCCGAGCCTCGCTGAGTGGCAGCACGCGATCGACAACTCCACGGATTTTGCCCTGCTCGACAAACTTCATCGCCTCAAGCAATTCCGCTTTAGAGCCCATAAACGAGCCGAGGATGTTCAGGTGTCGATAGAAGACCTGGCGTAGATCGGTATGCCCGTCGTAACCACTCGTCGCACCGCAAGTAACCAGCCGCCCACCCGTCTTGAGACTGGCTATCGATCCAGGCCACGTCGCAGCGCCGGTATGCTCAACCACGACATCGACGCCCTGGCGATTCGTTAACCGCCGGACTTCTTTCGGCCAATCGCTGCTCGTGTAATTGATGGTCTCG
Organism: uncultured Acidobacteriota bacterium; assembly: GCA_963789185.1. Lineage (GTDB taxonomy): Bacteria > Acidobacteriota > Blastocatellia > Pyrinomonadales > Pyrinomonadaceae > PSRF01. The sequence continues at coordinate 617,560 of CAWBJU010000027.1, read as the reverse complement.
TCGGCGCCGAGTTCGCGAGCATGGACCAGTTTCTCGTCTGAACTCGCAGTGGTGATCACGCGCGCCCCACGCAGTTTCGCAATCTGGATAGCGATTGAACCAACACCGCTACCGGCGGCTTGTACCAGCACAGTTTCCCCGGGTTGGACCTTCGCGCGTGTCACGAGCATGTGCCACGCGGTTACGGTAACCAGCGGCAGTGCTGCTGCTTCTTCCCAACTGAGTTGCGCCGGTTTCGGGACGATGTTGACGCCAGGCACCGCGACAAGTTCCGCGTAACCGCCGTCGCGGCGATAGCCGATGATGTCGTACTCGAGGCAGAAATTGTCGTTGCCGCTGAGACACGCTTCACAATGTCCGCAGGAGACACCCGGCTGGACCATCACTTCGTCGCCCGCTTTGACCCAGGTGACGAGTTCACCGACTTGCTTCACCACTCCCGCGACGTCATCGCCGAGAATGTGCGGCAACGGAATCTCGATCCCCGGCAACCCTCCGCGAACCCAGATATCAAGGTGGTTCAAAGCACACGCCTTTACCTCGACCAGGATTTCGTTGGCGCGAATCTGCGGCTCAGGCACATCCGTGTATTCGAGCACCTCCGGCGCACCGTGTTGTCGGAAGATGACGGCTTTCATTAATTCGCTCTGGCCATTTCAGGCTTGTCGGCTGCCTGTTCGCGGGCGTGATAGGACGACCGGGTGAGGGGACTGGACTCGACGTGATGGAAGCCGAGCTCCATGCCGATGTCGCGCCATTGCGCGAATTCCGCGGGAGTCACGTAGCGTTCGACCGGTAAACGGCGAGCATGCGGTTGCAGGTATTGACCGATGGTCATGATGTCGCACGAAACGGAACGCAGGTCCTTCATCAGTTCGACAACTTCTTCGAACGTTTCGCCGAGGCCCACCATTATTCCGCTCTTCGTCAACATGCCGCGTGCTTCGCGGTCGCGTCTCGCGGCTGCGCGTTGCAGGAGGGTCAACGACTGCTGGTAAACGGCGTCCGGTCTAACGCGCCGGTACAAGCGAGCGATCGTTTCCGTGTTGTGGTTAAGGACGTCGGGTTGCGCATCGAGCACGGTGTTAAGTGCCGCTTCGTCGCCATTGAAGTCGGGAATCAGGACTTCGATCTTGCACTCGGGATTCAGGGCGCGCACCTGTCGAATCGTTTCGGCCCAATGCGCGGCGCCGCCGTCAGGCAGATCGTCACGATTGACTGAAGTAATCACGGCATGCGCGAGATTCAGATGGCCCACTGCTTCGGCCACGTGGCGTGGCTCTTCCGGATCGAGATCGCCGGGTTTTCCTTTTCCCACCGCACAAAAGCCGCAATGACGGGTACAGATGTCACCGCCCAGCATGAACGTCGCGGTGCGGTCAGACCAGCACTCAAAAATGTTCGGGCAACGCGCTTCCTGACAGACGGTGTGCAGGTTGAGACCCTCGATCAGTTCGAGCACCTTGTTCTGATTGGTCGGATCGCCCAGACGAATGCGTAGCCATTCGGGCTTTGGTTGGCGAATCTTCTGATTGTTAGTGATTACGCGTAATTCACGAGCCATTGACTTAACCTTAGCACGTCCTACAACAGTTTCACGAGCAACCCCGGATCGATGTTTCCGCCCGAAAGCACAACCCCAACACGTTTTACGTCCGAGGGGAGTTTCCGGAACATTACGGCTGCCGCTGCCGTTGCGCCCGAGGTCTCGACGAGCATTTTCATCCGAAACAGCATGAAACGAAGAGTCTCGACGATTTCTTCGTCTGTAACGATAAGCACGTCGTCAGCCAGTTTCTGAACGATTGGGAAGGTGAGTCGTCCGGGGATTTGGACGCGAAGTCCGTCCGCAATCGTCGCGGGAGGCGGAATCGTGACGCGCTCGCCTTTCCGCAACGATTGTCGCGTATCATCCGCATCAGCAGGCTCGACCGGGTAGCAGCGAATACTTGGGTTCGCGGCTTTGGCTGCGGTCGCAACACCCGCAAAGAGACCGCCGCCACTGCATGGGGCCAACACGCAATCGAGATCCGGAACGTCTTCGATCAACTCAAGACCACACGTCCCCTGACCCGCGAGAATGAATTCATCGTCGTACGGTGGGACCATCACAAGCCGTTCGCGTTCGGCGAGATCGAGAGCAAACGCTTCGCGATCCTGTTTCAGGCGATCGTAAAAAACAACTTCAGCGCCGTACTCGCGTGTCGCCGCGACTTTCGCTTGCGGCGCATCCGACGGCATCGCGATCAACGCGCGCACGCCTGCTTCGCGACCCGCTAAAGCAACTGCCTGCGCATGATTGCCAGATGAGAAAGCGACGATACCGCGTCGTTTCTCATCTTCGGTTAGCGAAAGAATCTTGTTCGTCGCGCCACGTATTTTGAATGCTCCGGCGCGTTGAAAGTTTTCACACTTGAAAAAGACTTCTTTACCCGCAACTTCGTTGAACTGGCGTGAAGTAGCCACCGGTGTGCGATGAATGCGAGACGCGATTCGTTCGCGTGCCGCCTGGATCATGTCGATGTTAAGCATAAACAGCTTCTGTATTAAGAGTGAATTCAAACACCTCGGCGAAGTTTGCCACGAGCCGGTCCTCTGCGACGCTCAACGGCGTCTCGTCGCCGAGTAGGTTCTTCCATCGAAGTGACGGGCTCACCTTCGCAGGCGATTATCAAGTTGAAGTAACTGAGATCAGTATTGACGTTGAGCGCAAAGCCGTGGGTGGTGATCCAGCGCGCGATGTGAACTCCAATCGCCGCAACTTTGCCACGCTGAGTATGAACGCCGGTCAGGCCCGCTATACGAAACGACTCGATTCCGAAGTCTTTCAGCGTGCGAATCAAAACCTCTTCCAAATCGCGGACGTAGCGATGAACGTCCTCGCGATCGGGACTGAGATTAATTATCGGATAACCAACCACCTGGCCCAGACCGTGATAAGTCACTTTCCCGCCGCGATTCGTTTCGAACAACGTCACGTTTCGCTGTTTCAGTTGTGCCTCGTCCAGGAGAATTGCCGAGCTGTTGCCGCGGCGGCCGATGGTGAGTGTGTGCGGATGTTCGAGTAAAAGCAGCGTGTCGGGATGAGCGCCGGTCTTTACAGCCTGTTCGACCTGTTTCTGAAGCGCGAGGGCCGGCTCGTAATCCACGAGGCCTAATCTTTGGACCAACAACTTTCTTTCTCTCATCTTTGCAACCAGGCTGTGGACTTTGTGCGTCATTCTAACAGTCGGCTTGGTCTTTGGTACAATCTCCCCGAAACCAACAGAGGAGAAACGCTTTGAGAGTCATCGCTATCGCCGTGTTGACGGCAATTCTTGTCATTCCGAGCAGTGTTTTGGGCCAAACCCGCCGTCGCTCGACCCCGAGACCCAGCACTCCATCTGCATCCACGCAACGCACCTCGCAAGTGCGCACGCAGGGTGCGACTCGCGTCGCCGAACAGATCAAGCTATTGACGAAATTTACTTACTTGCTTGGCGGCATAAACAGTGGCATCGCGGCGGCAGATGACGAGATTCGCCGCAATCAGGCGTCACCGGAGGTGGTCAAAAACAACCAGCAAAGCAAAGCGAGAGTTAGATCAAGCATTCAGGGCTTTCGCGACGGTCTGGATAAACTCGAGATCGACTTTCGGGCGACACCGGAACTCCAGCCCTATTACATCAAGCTGGCGGGCGTTGCTGCGGGCGCGGCAACTGCGGACGAGCAGGCTGGGGCAAATCAGTTCGACCTTGCGGGTAGAACGTTATTGACTGTGATTAATAGACTGACGGACGTTTTGGTAATTATGAGGCAATGACGCGTCAGTCTTGTTCTTTCTTCGGATAGTAGCCCTGTCGCGCCCTCACCCGAACATCGGCACGCGCAGGAACGGACACCTGGATGCGCCGGAACTGGCCCGGCGCTTCGGAGTTTCCGTAATACTGAAGCAGATACTGCCCTCTTAACTCGGCCGCTACCTGTCGAAAAACTCGCTCCAGATCTTTCTCGCCGTCCGGAATGAACGCTGTTCCTCCGGTCGCCTCCGCAATCGCCTCCATGCCAGTTTCAGCGCGCATGGCGATTTGGTTCAAACGAACAGATGGACCACCAGGGTTGACGGAATAAAAGATTGCGTCTGCTTTCTGGGCAGCTTGCTGGACATCGGCCACAGCAAGACGATGTTTTGCGTCCAGACCAGCGCGTGCCCCGGAGCCTGTAAGTTGTCCGCTATTACTAGCCCTCGCTTCCGCATTCGAGCTGGTGACTATTCGCTTACTGTTGTTGTCGTCGCCGTCGGTGATGACGATAATCACGCGCCGGTACTGGCTGGGCGCGGATTGGAGATAAGTGGCCGCAGCGATGACTGTGTCGTAAAAAGCCGTCGCAACAGAAGAGGTCGCCGGCGGAATCGTGACGATCTTTGCCGCCGCCTGTTCCGCAGTGCTCAAGCCTTGGACCATCGTCGGTTGTGTCGCGATCGTGAAGATCGCCGCACGGTCATTCGGTTTCATCACCTGCTTCAAGAACGCAGCCGCGGCATTCTGTTGAAATTGAAAGAAACCCTTCTGACTAACGCTGCTCGATATATCGAACAACAGCGCGATCGCCAGCGGGACCTCTTCAGGGTTCCCGATACCGGTGATCTCCTGCTGCTTTCCTTCTTCCAGAAAACGAAAACTTTCTTTCGTCAGTCCCTGAACTGCTTGACCATCGCGGTCCGTGATAGACACTGGGACCATGATCAGATTCGACGTGGTGCGAATTACTTCGAGTTTTTCCTCCGGCGTGGGCGCCGGAGTCGGAGTGGGCTTTGCTTTCCAGGCTGGCGGCGGAGGCGGCATGTCTTTGAGCCGTTTCTGCGCCTGCACTACCAGAGCCGGTAAAGACAGAAAAACGGCCAGCACTCCCATCAGGAATGCCGGCCGCCAAAGTCTTTTCTCAACCCCCAACATCATCTCTGACACCCTCGAGCCTGAGCATCATGCCGCGTTTGTGCGGCGTGAATGTCTGTTTATCCTACCGTTTTTGTGACGGCATGATCCAACTGACTCTTTGGTGCCATCCAGCGGACGCGGAGTTGCACCCGAAAGTGAAACTCCGCGAACCAGCTCTTAGTTACCGGAAGTTCCCGGGTTCATCGTCGGCGTTGGGGCCGTGATGCCCTTGTTAACAAGCAGCTTGATTTCGACGCGTCGGTTTTGAGCACGACCATCGCGGGTTTCGTTCTCCGCAACCGGGTTCAATTCACCAAAGCCGTACGGCGTGATGATGCGACGCAGCGGAACGTTGTGATTTTCAACCAGGTAACGAATGACGGCATCGGCGCGACGTTGACTCAACTGTCGATTGAGATTCACGGAACCTCTTGAATCGGCAAAACCCTGAACCTCAAGCACGTAGGCCTTGGAGTTCATCGCCTTGGTGGCAATGTCGTCCAACGTCGTCTTCGATTCGGGCGAAAGCACGGCGCTGCCGGAACGGAAGTTCACAGCGGCGGTCGTCGTCGGCTCGTAATCGTCGAGCGCAGAAATGCGCTCGTTGGTCGCCGTTACACCGGCAACTGCGGCGTCAGCGGTTGCCTGCGCTGCTTTCGCACCACCGCGAGCGGCGTTCGAAACGGCAGCGAGTTCATCCAACTGGCCCGACAGGCGTTGCGCATTGGCTTCAACCTGGCTGAGCTTGGTTTCCGTGTCGCTGGCTCTTTCTTCGAGCGGCGCGGCGCGTGATTCAACGGCGCGCGCAACGCGCATGTCAGCTTCGTTAAAGCGTACCTTCTCCGCCAGCAGTTCACCGGAACCATTGCCTCGTCCTTCAATCTCGAGGTTCAGTCCGCGAAGGATGCTGGTCTGCGCGTAGTTAGTGCCACCACGCAGGAACCCACCCTTAGTCTTTACGCTGGTCCTATCGTCCAGGCGCACAACCGTATCCACACCATTCATGTCACGAACGGTGAACGTATCCGAATCACGTCGGGTGACGACACCCTTGATTTTCATTTTCTGTCCGCTGGCCACGGTGCGTGAGCCGGCGGTGTTGGTTGTATCTTGAGCCAGGATTGGGGAGGCTGAGATGACTAATAGGCAGGTGATAAGCACTGCCGGGGCAAACATTTTATGTTTAGTGAACACCATCGATTTATCTCCTTAGAAGCTAGTAACCATTTTGAACGCGCGCCTTACCGCGCGTCCGTCTCTCGCTAACGACCGGCGAGTTGTCGCCTCGCCTCCCGCTCACTAATTTTTGCGGATGACATCTCTTAAGCCTTCAATGGGAGCAAGTCAATAGCCTTCGCTATTCTTCATCGAATCACCACTGTATCGCAATAACACGCACGCTTGTGAACAAAAAAAGCGGCAGCAATCATTGTGAGATCGTTGCTGCCGCGTGTTGATTTTGCTTCAAAAATTGAGAAATTGATCGCTCTCTACAGAGAAAAATCTCCCTCTTCCAACTGGTCCTTCACGAAGGCCAGGAACCGTTCGGCGTCCGCACCATCGATCACGCGGTGATCGAAACTGAGCGCAAAATAGGCCATCCACCGAATGGCGAGGAAGTCGTCGCCGTCAGCGGAAGTCACCACCTTGGGCCGTTTTTCGATCTTGCCGACACCGAGAATCGCGAGTTGGGGTTGGTTGATGATCGGGGTGCCGAACAGGCCACCAAACACGCCGGGATTCGTGATCGTGAATGTGCCTCCGGTCACTTCATCCGGCTTGAGCTGCTTGGTCCTGGCCCTATCTGCAAGGTCGTTTGCAGCGCGTGCAAGGCCCGAAATACTCAGGTCGTCGGCGCGCTTGATTACTGGGACGATCAGGCCCCAGTCGAGGGCCACGGCCATGCCGAGGTTGATGTCCTGCTTGTAGATGATCTGGTCGCCGCTCACTTGAGCGTTGAAGATGGGGAACTTGCGCAGCGCTTTGTTCACGACTTCGAAAATGAACGGCATGAACGTGAGCTTGGTGCCGGTGCGTTGGTAGAACGCGTCGCGATGCTGTTCGCGGAGTTTGGCGACGCGGGTCATGTCGATCTCGTAGACCGTGGTCACGTGGGCCGACGTACGTCGCGATAGGACCATGTGCTCCGCGATCTTCTTGCGCATGACGCTCATCGCTTCGACGCGGTCGCCGACCTGCGGTTTTAGAGGCGGCGCAGCCGGTTCCGACACTCCCGGGGCCAGTGTTTGTTGTGCCTGGGCCGGGGTTAGCCTTGGCGATTCATCAGCGGGACGCGCAGGAGGTGTAGCACCTGATTCGATGAAGCTCAGGATGTCGTTCTTGGTGACCCGGCCGCTCATGCCGGTGCCTTCCAGCCTGGAGATATCGACGCCGTGTTCCTTGGCGATCTTCCGGACCAACGGGCTGGATTTGGTTTTGCGGAGATCCGCAGCCGTGGCTTCAGCTTTAGGTTCAGATTTGGTTTCCGCCACTGGCGCAGGTGGTGCCTGAGCGGGTGGCGGAGGAGCTGGAGCCGGAGCTGGTGGCGGTGGCGGCTCCGGTTTTGTTTCGACAGGTGGCGGTGGAGGTGCTGGTTCAGCTTTTGGCGCGGGAGCAGGTTCGGACACGGATGGCGCGGATGGCCCGATGACTGATTACCATCGAGTACCGCCACAACCGTATTCACTTCCACGGTGTCGCCTTCTTTGAACCGAACCTCGGTCAACGTTCCCGCCGCAGGCGATGGAATCTCAGCGTCAACCTTGTCGGTCGAGATCTCAAACAGCGGCTCATCGCGGTCGACGTGCTCGCCGACCTTCTTCAACCACTTCGTAATCGTGCCCTCCGCAATGGACTCACCCATCTGCGGCATTACCACTTCAGTACTCATCTTTTCTCCAACCTGGTTTTTTGGATCTCAATAGGCCGCAAGTTTTCGCGCGGCATCAACCACGTCTTTAATCTGCGGCAAGTAGTAGTCCTCGAGCGGTGGCGAATACGGCACCGGCGTATCGATCGAGGCTATCCGCACCACAGGCGCGTCCAGCCATTCAAACGCCTCTTCCGCGAGGATTGCGGTTATCTCTCCACCGATACCGCCGGTCCGCGAAGCTTCATGCAATACAATCGCTCGATTAGTTTTCTTCACGCTCGCGAGAATGCCGGGCCGATCCAGCGGCGCGAGTGTTCGCAGGTCAATTACCTCGACGTCCAGACCTTCTTTTTCGAGCTCCTCGGCGGCGTCGAGCGCGGTCAGGACCATCGCACCGAATGTGATGATCGAGAGATCGCGTCCGGCGCGAGCCACACGTGATTTTCCGATCTCGACGATGTAGTCATCTGCGGGCAACTCTTCACGCAGACGCGGCAAGCGGTAGAGTTTTTTGTGCTCGAAGTAGAGCACGGGATCGGGATCGCGAATAGCGGCTTTGATCAAACCCTTCGCGTCGTACGCGGTCGACGGTTCGACGATCTTCAGTCCAGCCGTGTTTAGGAAAAACGCCTCGGCGTTCAGCGAATGGAATGGGCCAGATCGCACTCCTGAACCGCATGGTCCACGAAATACCACCGGCAATCCGGCGCCCCAGCGATAGCGACACTTCGCTGCATAGTTCGTTAACAGATCGAAACCCGCGGAAATGAAATCGATAAACTGAAACTCCGCGACCGCTCGCATGCCCATCAGCGCCGCACCACAGGCTGCGCCGACGATGGCGCCTTCCGAAATCGGCGTGTCGATTACGCGTTCTTTGCCGAACTCGTCGATCAGACCATCGGTGACTTTGAATGCGCCGCCGTACGCGCCAACGTCTTCGCCGATAACGAACACGTCGGGGTCGCGTTCCATCTCCTCCCAGATCCCCTGGCGAATCGCTTCGACAAGCGTGGCCTGGCCGCCGCGTTCAGGCCGCGCTGATTTGTGTTCTTTTTTGACTGCTGTGGACATGTTTATATGCTCGGACTGACTTCGCGCCTGTAATATCGAATTTTCGATTTGGGATTATCCACCGTCTGTGGATGGACCACGAGTCGTTCCGATTTCGGGTCGATGTAGACATCGAGACCCTGCATGGCCAGAGCGCCCAACAAGACCTCAGAAGTCGTTGGTATAACAATCGCGCTGTGGACCAGGATGACCTGGGTCTCAAATCGAAGGTGAATCGGACCGGCGAGGTCTATCTCTAATAGCGTGTCGTCTGCCATTCTGGCCCAGTCCTTCCCAACTATTGGCAGATTGAGTTGTTTTCGAATCTCTTCACTAATCGTGAGATCCCAGGCGCCACTGTCTACCAGGGCCCTGACTCTGACCGTTTTGACTTCATCTTCCGGCAACTTTCCGTGCCGAGCGAGTGCGAGATCATCTTCGCTTGTGAGGTCGATCTCCGCATAAACATATCCCATCTTTTTTCCTCCAGTAAGTGAGGTACCTTCGGTACGTAGTTTGTAGTAGTTGTAATCATGATGTGCTCTTCTGAGCGTCATAGTTACGCCTCCAAAATTCCGGGCCGGAACGCCGGCGGTACGACGTCGTTATCAAACACACCGTACGCCGCCTGCTGGCCCTCGGGCATGGGTGAAGACTCGGCCCAGGCGCAGTCCTCGTCAATCTCTCGGAGAACGCCCGCAACGATCTCCTCGAGTTGTTCTTTCGTCGCCAGATTACATTCCAACAAATAGCGCTCATAACGATCGATCGGATCGTTATGCGTCTCCCACCACTCAACTTCACCTTCTGCAACGTAGCGCTGATCGTCATGTTCCGCGTGACCTTTGCGACGATACGTCTTCGCCTCGATCAACACGGCGCCGCCGCCACGTCGCGCATAATCAGCCGCATGCTTCGTCACTTCATAACAAGCGACGACGTCGTTTCCATCAACCACATGCGCCGGAATACCATAACCCGCCGCTTTCTCGGCGAGATCACGCACAGCGGTTTGCAGACTAGTAGGAGTCGAATACGCGTAATGATTATGTTCCGCGATAACGATCAACGGCAGACGTTGGACCGCGGCGAAGTTGAGTCCTTCATGAAACGCGCCCGTGCTCATGCCGCCATCGCCGATGTACGCCAGGCCGACAAACTTCTTTTTCTTCAACCGCGCGCCCAACAAAATTCCCGTCATCACGGGAATCATGTCGCCAAGGTGTGAAATCGGACCGATGAAGCCTCGATCCATGTCGCCGAAATGAATGTTCAGGTCTTTCCCGCCGGATGGTCCACCAGCTTTCGCCATGTACTGCGCGAAGATATCGCGTGGCCGAATTCCTTTGACGAGAACTGCGCCGAGATCGCGAATCAGCGGCGTGATGAAATCGTGCGGCTGCAAAGCGTATGCGCTGCCGACCGCCGTCGCTTCCTGGCCCAGCGAGCGAAACACACCGCCCACAACTTTCGTTTGCCGGTAGAGATTCACGAGCCGCTCTTCGACGAGACGCGTGAGCTTCAGGTAACGATAGAGATCGAGATGCTGCTCGGGTTTAAGCGACGTTTCGGTGCTACAGCTCAGCGGTTTACCGTCCGCGGCCTTGCGCGGCTCGTACTTCGTGCTGACGCGCATCTGAAACCGCCCGCGCGCAGGACGTCTCCGCCGGTTACGTTTGTCGCGGCCACCGCCGTCTTGCTGATCCTTTTTCTCAGTTTGGTCCATTGCTTAAATGTGCACCGCCAGTTCGTGAACACCCTCCGCCGCTTCCATCACCGCTTCGGAGATCGTCGGGTGCGCGTGCATCGTTCGACCCAATTCATCGGCAGTCGACTCAAGCTGCATCGCCACACAAGCTTCGGCAATTAATTCCGTCGCGTGCGGGCCGATGATGTGCACGCCGAGGATCTCGTCGTACTTTTTCTCGCTCACGATCTTCACAAAACCTTCCTCTTCGCCGAGAATGCGCGCCTTGCCTGAAGCCGAGAACGGAAACTTACCAACCTTCACGTCGTAACCCTGTTCCTTCGCTTTCGCTTCGGTCAGTCCCACCGATGCGATTTCCGGATCACAGTAGGTGCAATTCGGGACGAGCCGCAGATTGATTGGCCGCACGTCTTTCTTCCCGGCCATGTGCTCGACCGCGACGATTCCTTCTTTCGACGCGAGGTGGGCCAGCAAAGGAGTCGGCACAACGTCACCAATCGCGTACACGCCTTTTTCCGCAGTCTGCTGAAACTCGTCTACCTGAATAAATCCTTTCTCGACTTTGACCTTCGTTCCTTCGAGCCCAAGTCCTTCGGTGTACGGCATGCGGCCTACGGCAACAAGCAACATCTCAGCTTCGAGAGTCACCGCCTCGCCTTTGCCCGTCTTGCCGGAAACACGCACGCCCGTCTCAGTCTTCTCCATCTTCTCAAGCTTGGTATCGACCTGCGACTTGATCCCGCGCTTACGGAAACTGCGCTCGAGTTCCTTCGACACTTCTTCCTCTTCAAGTGGAACGAGCCGCGGCAGGAGCTCGACGAGCGTCGTCTCCGCTCCGAACCGCGAATAGACCGAAGCAAACTCAACGCCGACTGCGCCGGAACCCATCACGATCAACGACTTCGGAACGTCTTTCAATTCGAGAATGTGATCGCTGTTTACGACATGCGTGCCGTCGGTTTCAAAACCCGGAATTGGCCGGACGACAGAGCCGGTAGCAATGATGATGTTCTTCGTTTGCAGCGTCTGTTTCTTACCCTCGGCGTCGGTCACTTCCACTTTACCCGGCAACGCAAGTTTGCCGGTACCTTTGAACACCGTCACCTTGTTCTTCTTCATCAGGTACTCGATGCCTTTTACGTTTTTCAGCACCACCTTGTCTTTTCTCTTTTGCACGTCGGCAAAGGCGAGTTGAATTCCCGACGCCTGCACACCGAAATCGGCGGCGTGTTGCATCTTTTCGTAGATGTAGGCTGACATCAGCATCTGCTTCGTGGGAATACAACCGCGAAGCGTGCACGTTCCTCCGAGACGGTTATCTTTTTCGACGATTGCTGCTTTCAGACCCAACTGCCCGGCGCGAATAGCGGCTACATATCCGCCTGGTCCACTGCCGATAATCGTTACATCAAACTGTTCATTGGCCAATTTGTAGGATTTCCTCTCATCGAGCGGTAATGAAGACTTTCACAATATTCGGAAAAGACAGATTGAACCATAAAGTGAGACGAAAAAAAACCGGGCGTGCTGCCGAAACAGCACGCCCTTTTGAGAACCAGCTTCCAGTCTGTTTTAGAACTCGAAGCGGACCGCAAACTGCACCTGACGCTCACGGAACAGCGTGCTGTCCGCGCCGGTCGTGGTGGCAAATGGATTGTTGAAGTTCAATGTCGATCCGGACAAGTTATAGATCGTGCCTTGAACCAGGGTCACCTGAGTGCGGTTGAAGACATTGAATCCTTCCACCAGGAACTCGAGGTTCGTACCTTCAGTGATCGCGAACCGGCGCGAGAGGCGCGTGTCCACGTACCAAATGTTCGGCTGCTTGAAGAAGTTGCGCGGCACCAGCGCGAAGCGGTTCGCACCGCCAGAGCCGTTTGCGCCACCACCCGGAGTCGAACCGCTCAAGCCAAAGCTCGCCGGCGCAATGTTGCCACTGATGTTGCCGGTAAAGCGGGCGCCCGAGAATGCGTTCAGGATCGGAGCGATTGTCCAGCCGTTGAAGATGTGCTTGGCCGCGCCGTCGCTGAAAGGATTCGGACTGTAAACAAGGCTGGTGACGAACTTCTGTCTGCGATCGAAGTTCGAGAGACCATCTTCACCCGACTGGTCGAAAGCGTTGAAGGGCAGGTTGTTGGACGTAAACGTGACCGAGGCCTGACCGTTGTCGGACGCTCTCGAGAGAGTGTAGTTGGTTTGGAACTGCAAGCCATCCGTCAACCGGCGATTGGCCTGAAGCACGAGCGCGTGATACTTCGAGTAGACGTCGCTGCGAATCTCCGTGATCTGCGCGAACGCCGTGTTCGGACGCGGACCGACGAAAATCGGCGTCACGTAATTTTGACCACCAAACGGTCCACCGTTGATATTGAGCGTAACGAGCCGTCGCGGCGCCGGCAGGTTTGTATCGACGAAGTTCGGTAGCGAATTGCCGAAGCTGCCGAGGTACGAAGCGGAGACGACGGTGTTTCTCGCAATCTCACGTTCGAAGATCGCATCCCACTGGTGAATCTGCGGAAGCTGGAAATCCTCGTCGAAGTACTGCACTGCGCCGACTGGCGGATTCGAAGCATTAATCAGGTTCGGATAGATGGGCAGGAACGCGCAGGTGTCCGCAATCGTGCAACCCGGCGGCAAGTTCGTTGCGCTAGCTGAAAACTGTCGCTGACCACGATCGATGCCGACGCCTGTATTAACCAGCGCGTTGTAGATGGTCGAGTTGATCGCTCGGCCATAATAGAGGCCCCAGCCACCACGAATACTGGTTTTGCCGTCGCCGGTCAGGTCGACCGCAAAGCCGATACGTGGGCCGAAGTTGTTGCGGTCGTCAATCTTGTTGCCGGTCTGCGGCAACGCGGGGTTGACATTAATCGGGTCAGGATTGAGCTGGTATTCGTAACGCAGTCCGAGGTTCAAGGTGAACCGCGGCGTCACGCGCCAGTCGTCCTGGATGAAGTAGTTGAAGTCAGTGGTCTTCATCGTCAGACCCAACACGCCAAAGCCCTGCGTGAAGTTGCCGGCGTAGCACTGGCCGGCGCGACGACGTTGCGCCTCTGCTGTCGGGGTCGCCCCTGTCACCACCACAAAAGGACAGTAGCCTGGGAGCGCACTCGTGCTGGTCTGGAGCGCTCTAATCGCGCCGTTGGTCTGGAAGTTGGTGTAGTCCATGATGAAGTCCGGCAAGGCGTTTGCGCCCGTGTAGCTGAACTCGCCACCAAGGAAACGAAGGTTGTTGATGATGTCTTTGACGAAGTTAATGTCGCCGCCGAATTTGAACGTGTGATTGCCGGTCGTCATAGTGACGGTATCGGCAAACTGCCAGCGACGCTCATCCGGGAACGCGGCACGCTCAAGGAACTCAGGCATACCGAACGAGAAGCCGTTCTGGATGAAGGTCTGTGGCGAACGTCCGCCAGGAGCGTTGGTCGGCTCACCTGGCAAGGGCGCCTGGCTGAACTGAGTTTCGTTGTCGCGTCCCCACTGGAAGCGAAACTCATTCAATAAAGTTGGCGTCAGTGTGGAAGCCAGTTTCACGTTCAGCGCATCAATCTCGACGAAGTCGTCGCCGAAGTTGTCACGCGCGCGTGTGTTGGTCGCCTGCGTTTGCACGCCGGCCGGGGATTCCCAGCGGAGGCGGTTATAGCTGACGGTCAGCGTGTTCCTGTCGTTGATGTTCCAATCCACTTTCGGGAGGAACAGTTTCTGATCGCCGGTGCGCTCCAATGGGCCCGACAGGCTTTGCAGAAAGCTGAGCGTGTTGTCGATCTGGGTATTCGTCAAACCTCTCGCGGTCAGAAGATTCCTGTTCGCGGTGCTCAGGTTCAGGAACGTGTTGCTCGAGAAGATCGACAAACCCGGGAAATTGCGTTTCTGCTGATCGTAGCTGAAGAAGAAGAAAGCTTTGTCTTTGACGATTGGTCCGCCGATCGTGCCGCCAAACTGGTGACGGACGTCCTTCGGTTTAAAACCAACCGGCGTGAATACGCCGTTGATGAGTTCCGTGCGAGTCGCGAGCGGATTGCGTGCGCCCCACTTGTTGTTGCGCTGGTAGTAGAACACGCCGCCGTGAAACTCGTTAGTACCGCTCTTCGTGATGGCGTTGACCACGCCGCCCGCTGAGCGACCGTACTCTGCCGAGTAGCTCGAGGTGTTTACCTGAAACTCACGAATCGCCGCCTGGCTGATCGAGTAGCTGATGCGAGTGCGGCCACGCTCTTCGGCGAAGAACGCCTGATTGTTGTCGCCGCCGTCGATGGTGCTGTTGTTCAGCAGGCCCGAGATACCACGGAAACTGATCAAGCCAAAGTTGCCGTCGGGAACCGCACCCGGCGTGAGCAGGGCGAAGTTGGACCAGCGACGACCGTTGATTGGCAGTTCGTTGATCGACGTTTGGTTGATGTTGCTGGAGAAGTCCTGTTGCGTGGTGTTGATAACCGGAGCTTCGGCGCTCACGTCAACTGTGCCTGTCACGGGACCAACCGACAGTGCAACCTCGAGGTTGGTCTCACGACCGACTTCGACGACCACGTTCTCCTGCGTCACCTGCGAGAAGCCCGCTGAGTTAACCGTGACGGCGTAACGTCCGGGTTGCAGGTTCGCAACTTTGAAACGTCCGCTGTCGTCGGTCGTAGCAGCATCCTCTTTGTTCGTCTCGACGTTCTTTACACTTACCGAAGCGCCGGGAACGACTTCCTTATTCGGATTGCTGACTACGCCGCCTATTGCGCCGGTGGTCGTTGATTGCGCCGCCGCAATTGAGCTGAGACCAAGCAGCAACAAGCATAGTAAAGAAAGCTTGATTATTTTCGACATACTGGGGAACTCCTTTGAGTTAACGTAAACGCGCCTCAGCCCTGCGGGAAGCGCCGGGTTGTTGCTAGCCAAATTTTTAGTGAACCTGAATTCAAATTCAAGAGGAATCGGCGAAGGCGATTGCTATTAAGACGCGACTTCTATCACGCCTAGCTCGCTTTCCGCAAGTCTAAGTATCGACTGAGTCTATTAAATCTTTATGACTCATTTTGTGTCGAACTAAAGTGCGAGCCGGGGGCAATTGTCAGAGCATTTCAAATTCGCAATAGCTGTGCCGAATAACGTTGTCCAACACGCCATTCGACAAAACGATTTGTGCCAATACTTACCCTTTGCGACGCGAGGCTAAGTGCCTAAAACGAAGCTGAGAATTTGTATTTGATCCGAAAATCAGGACGACTGATCAGACCCGTTCGACGATCATCGCGATACCCTGTCCGCCACCGATGCACGCGGTCGCCAATCCGTAGCGTCCATTGCGTCGTTGCAGCTCGTGCAACAGCGTCAACACGAGACGCGTACCGGTCGCTCCCAACGGGTGACCAAGCGCGATCGCACCGCCGTTTACGTTTGTGCGATTTCGGTCCAGTCCGAGTTCTTTTTCCACAGCCAGGTACTGCGCCGCAAATGCCTCGTTCACTTCGACGAGGTCCATGTCGTTTAGTGACAGACCGGCTTTCTGTAGCGCTGCGCGAGTCGCCGGTACGGGACCAATGCCCATGATCTCCGGTTCGACGCCAGCGTATGCCCAACTAACGATCCGGCCCATCGGTTTGAGATCGCGTTGCTTCACAAACTCCTCGCCGGCGATCACGAGCGCCGCCGCACCGTCGACGATACCCGATGCGTTTCCAGCCGTGACAAATCCATCCTTGGCAAACGCCGGTTTCAGGTTCGCGAGAATTTCGAGCGTTGTTTCCGGTCGCGGATGATCGTCATGATCGACCTGGACCGTTCCTTTGCGCGTCTTCACTTCAACCGGCACGATCTCTTCTGCGAGATAGCCGGCGTCGAGCGCACGTTTCGCTTCCTGCTGCGAACGCAACGCATACTTGTCCTGCTCCTCGCGCGAGACTTCAAACTTGCGGGCCAGGTTTTCCGCAGTGCCGGCCATCGGCGTGTTGCAGTACGTGTCGAGCAACGCGACCATCAGGCTGTCTTCCAGTTTTCCCTGTCCGAGCCCGAATCCTGAACGCGCACCACGAATGACGTGCGGCGCCTGCGACATCGATTCCATGCCGCCCACTAAACAGGTCTGTGCCTCGCCGAGTTGGATCATCTGCGCGCCGGACACGATTGATTGAATACCGCTGCCGCAGAGTCGATTTACAGTCAGCGCCGGGCGGTCGAACGGCACGCCGGCCTTCAGTGCGACGTGACGTGCGCCGTAGATCGCATCGCCTGAAGTCTGTAACGCGTTTCCGATCACTGTGTGATCGATTTCGTCAGGCTTTACGTGAGTCGCTTCAAGAGCGCCACGTGCAGCTACTGCCCCAAGGTCTATTGCCGATACGTCTTTCAGCACGCCAACGTATTCGCCCATCGCCGTGCGCTTGCCGCCAAGTATGAAAACTTCCTTACTCATGATTCATATCCCCTACTGCGAAATCCGTGTTTTAAAAAACCTTGAAGGCTAGCAGACGGCGAACAGGCCGGTCAAATTCGTCCTGTGGTATGCTGAGGGGCAGCTTGCCCACCTCTATCACCTGGAGGAGTCCAATGTGCTGTCCTCGAAAACCCTTCGCCTCTAACGTTCTGGCAATAGCCTTTCTCTTTCTCATTTTTTCGGTGCCTCCTGGGCATGTGCGTGCCCAGGAAAAGGCCAGCGACCTGGATCGTGAACGCGGCCGGACCATGTTGAAGAGAATCAAAGAGGATTTAAAAGAAAACTATTACGACCCGAAGTTTCGCGGGGTGGACGTCGAAGCAGCATTCAAGAGAGCTGACGAGAAGCTCAAGGACGCTCGATCTGTCGGCCAGGTTTTCGGCATCATCGCGCAGACACTCGGTGAACTAGACGATTCTCACACTTTCTTCATTCCACCCGAACGCGCCGGAAGGACTGAGTACGGTTGGACCATGCAGATCGTTGGAGACCGTTGTTTCGTTACATCCGTCGATGAGGGTAGCGATGCTGAGGCAAAGGGAGTGAAGCCCGGTGATGAGGTGCTTGAAGCCGATGGCTTCGTGCTCGGGCGGCCAAATCTCTGGAAGTTTCAATACCTCTATTACGCCTTACGTCCGCAGCCGGGCATCAGCGTCGTTCTTCGCAGTCCAAACGGAGAACAGCGTCAACTCGCTCTGAAGGCGAAGCAGATCGAGGGAAAACGATTTACGAACCTGGATTACAACGAGTGGATGCGCCGGGTGGTAAAGGGCGAATTGGAAGAGAAGCAGAGTCGCGACCGATTCAAATCGTTTGGCAATGACCTGTTGATCTGGAAGATGAACGATTTTGATCTTGAGGATGTCCAGGTTGACGGCGCGATGGATCGAGTAGGCAAGCACAAAGCTTTGATTCTCGATCTTCGAGGTAACGGCGGCGGATGGGTGATGACGATTAAACGCGTTCTGGCGAATCTCTTCGAGCGCGACGTAAAAATCGGCGACCAAATAAAGCGCAAGGAAACTAAACCAGAGATCGCCAAATCGCGCGGTGCAAAGGCGTTCAGCGGCAAGTTAATTGTCCTGGTTGATAGTCGATCAGCATCGGCATCGGAAGTGTTGGCACGGGTCGT
Source organism: uncultured Acidobacteriota bacterium (assembly GCA_963789185.1). Taxonomy (GTDB): domain Bacteria; phylum Acidobacteriota; class Blastocatellia; order Pyrinomonadales; family Pyrinomonadaceae; genus PSRF01. The sequence goes on along the minus strand of CAWBJU010000027.1, from coordinate 599,458 downwards.
TCAACTTGAAAAGAGAGGTACCGTGATCGGTGATCAAACTGCCGGGGCGGTCATGACTTCACTTCAGTTCTCGGATCAAGTCGGACTGCGTGTCGGCGTTTTCTATGGCGTCAGTGTAACTGTATCGGACCTCATCATGTCTGACGGAAAAAGTCTGGAAAAGATTGGCGTGACACCGGACGAGGTTCGCCTGCCTTCAGCGCAGGATCTTGCATCCGGTCGAGATGTCGTTATGTCGTATGCAGCGTCGTTATTTGGCGTGACGCTTGATCCCGTTGAGGCGGGAAAACTGTTCCCCATTGAAATAAAAGTGAAGCGTATGTAGCAACGCAGTGGAGATTAACGATGATTAGGACTAACACCCCCAAGTTCGTCGCTATCGTGTTTGTAATCGTGATCTTTTCAGCCTCCGTGGTCCATGTCCGTGCGCAGCAGGAAAAGGTGCAGGGCAGGGATCGGGAACGTGCTCAGGAGATGTTGCGGCGAATCAAAGAGGAGCTAAAGAAGAACTACTACGATCCAAAGTTTCGCGGCATGGACCTCGACGCGCGATTCAAAACGGCGGATGAAAAAATCAAGACCGCGGCCTCTCTCGGACAAATCTTCGGAATCATTGCGCAGGTGCTCATCGAGCTCGACGACTCCCACACGTTATTTGTTCCGCCTGCACGCGCCTACACCACCGAGTACGGTTGGACCATGCAGATCATTGGCGACCGTTGTTATGTTTCGTCTTTCGACAAAGGCAGCGACGCGGAAGCCAAGGGCGTAAAACCAGGTGATGAAGTTCTGGAAGCGGGCGGCTATGCGATCGATCGAGCCAACCTCTGGAAGTTTCAGTATCTCTACAACCTGCTCCGTCCACAGCAATACGTTCACGTCGTGCTTCGCAGTCCCAACGGAGAACCGCGTGAGCTCAATCTGCTGTCCAGGCAAAAAGACGGCAGGAAAATGATCAATCTCACGAACTACAATGAGTGGATGGACATCGTGAGACAGGGTGAACGAGAAGCTGACCTCGGGCGCGATCGTTATGCGTCGTTTGGCGATGAGTTGCTGATCTGGAAGATGAATGAATTTGATCTGACGGACACTCAGGTTGATGACGCGATGGAAAAAACTCGCAAGCACAAAGCGCTGATACTCGATCTCCGTGGAAACGGAGGTGGTTGGGTCACGACCGTTCAGCGCCTGGTCGGGAACCTGATCGATCGCGACGTGAAGATCGGCGACAGCGTATCGCGCAAAGAAACAAAGCCATTTATGGCCAAGACGCGCGGTGACAAGGCGTTCAAGGGCAAGCTGATCATGCTTGTTGATAGTCGCTCGGCGTCTGCGTCGGAAGTTCTCTCGCGAACGATGCAGATCGAAAAAGAGAGGCCTCGTAATTGGCGATAAGACGGCGGGCGCGGTTATGACTTCAAGATTTTTTTCGGATGAAATCGGACTCGACGTTGTGGTGTTTTACGGTGCGAGTATTACCGTGTCAGATCTCATCATGTCTGACGGGCAGAGTTTGGAACATCGTGGCGTAACGCCGGATGATATTCGCTTGCCGACTGCGGAAGATCTCGCCGCCGGTCGTGATACGGTGTTGTCGTATGCTGCGTCGCTAGTCGGTGTAAAGGTCGATCCGGTTGAGGCGGGAAAGCTGTTTCCGCTCGTAAGGCCGAAGAAGTAACCATCAGCTGCTGAAGCGGTGTTGTTGCAGGTAGCGGTGCAGGAGTTCTTCGAGGAAACCTTCGTATGTAAACTTCTCAACGTCGTACACCGGACGAATCTTGTAAAGAATGGGTAGGGCGACGCGCCACGCCATCCACTGGCGCGGAACGTCGCCGAGATCCCAGCGGCGGCGCAGAAACGTTTCCACCACCTGGATTTCCGATTCAGTCAAACTATTCAAATTCGCGACAAAGTCGACCGGCTTGAATGAGCGACGCAGTGCGGGATCGCTCACGGGAGAAGCAAAGACCTGAGAGAACTCCGGCGCCTCAGCTTCTCTTTCACGCACCACTACGGTCCCGGCGACCATGTCGCCCACGCGTTGATCGCGTGCGTTGATGAACACTGAAATTAGACCGATCGAATAAAACGGTGCGGGCATCATGTCGAGGCTGCGAAGCAGGTTTCGCACTGACGCTTCCCAGAACGTGATGGGCCGTCCGTCCTCGCGCAGCACACGCAACTTCAGCCAGCGCTTACCCGGCGTTTGTCCGCTCCAAATCCATTCGAAAAACGCGAAGTAACCCGAGAACGTCAGGAACAGCAGAATGATCATCACCGCGTAGATCCACTTCGGCGCCGACGCAAACAGGTCCCAAACTGAGGAGATGCTGGACAGGATCAACGCAGCCATTGCGATGATGGCAATCGCACAACCTTGAATCGCATGGTCCACTGCGCAGGCGAGAAAACGGTTGCCGATCGACGCTAGCGCAAAGTGCAGCGGCACGCGCTCAGGTGTTTCGATGACGAGAGTGTCTTCAGTTGTGACGACAGATGACACGGATTATTCGCTTTTGATTCGAACAAACTTTCGTTTCCCGACCTGGATCAGAAGAGGATCAGAACCAACCTCAACTTGAAAGTCCGCTTGCGAGCGTCGCTCGCCGCCGACAGAGACTCCGCCCTGTTCGATCAGTCGCCGCGCTTCCGCCATCGACGGTGCGAGCGAGAGGTCCACTAACAAACGCGGTAACTTCCACGAGCCCGCTGCCACCGTGCGTTCCTCTATATCATCCGGTGTCTGCTTGCTGCGAAAGACTGCGTTGAAATCTTCTTCAGCTTTAGTGGCGTCAGCAGGCGAATAGAAGTCTGCGACGAGCTTCTTCGCGAGATCGACTTTCACATCGCGTGGATTGCGATCACTGGCACGCAACGATGCGATCTCAGCCGGCGACAGATCCGTGCAGAGTTCGTAGTACCGCCACATCAAGTCGTCGGAGATCGACATTACCTTGCCGAAGATCTCCTGCGGTGGTTCGTTGATGCCGATGTAATTACCTAAACTCTTCGACATCTTTTGCACGCCGTCAGTCCCTTCCAGGAGCGGCATGATCACAGCGACCTGCGAATCCTGACCGTACTCGCGTTGCAGGTTGCGGCCCATCAGCAGGTTGAACTTCTGGTCCGTGCCGCCAAGCTCGACGTCCGCTTCCAACGCTACAGAGTCGTAGGCCATCACGAGCGGATACATCACTTCGTGCAACGCCAGCGGACGATTCGCTTCGAGACGTTGATGAAAGTCGTCACGTTCGAGAATTTGCCGTACCGTGACGTGCGATGAGAGACGCAGAAACCCTGCGGACCCCATGTCAGTCATCCACTCCGAATTGAATCTGATCTCCGTCTTTTCCGGGTCGAGAAGTTTGAAGATCTGTTGCTTGTATGTTTCGGCGTTGGCGTCGATCTCTTCGCGCGTGAGTTGCGGTCGCGTGGTGTTCTTGCCGGAAGGATCGCCAATCATTCCCGTGAAGTCGCCGATGAGAAATATCGCGATATGGCCCAGCTCCTGAAACGCGCGCAGTTTGCGAATAACGACGGTATGGCCGAGATGGATGTCGGGCGCGGTTGGGTCTGCGCCGAGCTTCACGCGCAGAGGTTTCCCGGTTGCAGCGGACCGCTCGAGTTTCGTGCGCAGTTCTTCGCTGCGAATGATCTCGGTCGTGCCTTTGGCGAGGTAGGAAAGCTGTTCGTCAATCGTCATTTCTGTTCAAGCCGGTCGACTATCGACCTAACGGCTTCCGGATACAATATGTGTTCCTGCTCCAGAATTCGAGTAGAAAGTGTTTCGACCGTGTCGTTGTCGAGGACCGGGACGGTGCGCTGGGCGATGATCGGACCGCCGTCGAGCGTATTGTCGACGAAGTGGACCGTGCATCCGCTGACGGTGGCGCCATGATCGAGGGCTTGTCGCTGCGCGTCCAGACCGGGAAACAACGGCAGCAGGCTGGGGTGGATGTTGAGTATGCGTTCCCTGAACGCGTCGACGAAAAACGGCGACAGGACGCGCATGTAACCCGCGAGACAAACCAGATCGACGCGTTCTTCACGCAACACGGAAACGATCTCGCGATCGTGTTCTTCACGTTTACGTCCGCCGCGTTCGATGACGAGTGTTTTGATAGAACGCTCGTCGGCGGCGCGCAAACCTTTCGCGTCAGGCTGATCGCTGATTACGAGGGCGATCTCTGCGTTTCGAATGGTGCCGTTGTGAATCGCATCGGCGAGCGCAACCATGTTCGATCCGCGGCCGGAGATTAAGATCGCGATCCGGGTAGACATCAGTCGATCGAAACTGTGCGGTTGCCCTCGACGACCTCGCCGATCTCGTAACACGGATTATTGAGATCGCGGAAGTGATTCGTGATGGAAGCGACGTTATCGCGGGCGCAAACGATCACCATCCCGACGCCCATGTTGAACGTGCGATACATCTCGCTTTCTGAAACGTTTCCGAGTTCACGCAGCAGATCGAAAACTGGTAACACTGGCCACGATGCCTTTCGCGATCCTCACCGCTGTGCCTTCCGGCAGGATGCGCGGGATGTTGTCAGTCAGACCACCGCCCGTGATGTGGGCCAGGCCTTTGATCAAGCCGGTGTCGAGCAAGCCGTCGAGTGGTTTGAGGTAACTGACATGCGGCAACAGCAACGCTTCTGAGGCAGTTAGTTCCATTCCGGGCAAGCGAGTGTCGGGTTTGTAACCAGCGACGTCGAAGAACAATTTTCGTGCGAGTGAGTAACCGTTTGTGTGCAAACCCGCGGAGGGAAGCGCGATTAACACGTCACCAGGTGCGATCGTCTTTCCGTCGATGATTTTCGCGCGATCGACTACGCCAACAATAAAGCCGGCAATATCGTATTCGCCTTCCTGGTAGAAACCGGGCATCTCAGCAGTCTCGCCACCCAGCAGCACGCACCCGTTTTCACGACAACCGTTCGCTACTCCTTCGACAATGCCGGCGACGACGTCGGGCGACAACTTTCCGGTGGCGATGTAGTCGAGAAAGAAAAGCGGTCGTGCGCCCTGCACGAGGATGTCGTTGACGCAATGATTCACGAGATCGCGGCCGACGGTGTTATGCACGCCGGTGACGAAAGCGATCTTGAGTTTGGTTCCGACCCCATCTGCCGAAGCGACCAGAACCGGCTGCGCCATGTTTGGAAACGCGCCGTCAAACATGCCGCCGAAGCTGCCGATCTCGGAAAGTGTGCGCTGATTGAACGTGGTGCGCGCGAGCTCTTTGATCCTGTCGGTTGCTCGCGTCGCGGCATCGATGTCGACACCTGAATCCGCGTAGGAAATTGGTTTCGTCATTTCTGTTCGGTTGCTGCGCCTGCGCTCTTGCGCGGTCGTGGTGGTGGACCAAAATCGCCGTAAGCGATGAAACCGGAACGCGAGGAATCGTCCTTCTGGGCGGTGCGACCCACCCACAGATCTTCCGTGGCTTCTTTCGCGGCCTTAACCGCGACGTCACCCTGTTTGCCGCGTGTGCTCAGCGTGATTTCGCCGTGCAAGTCGGTGCGAAAGAGTTTCAAATTGGGATTAACAGCGCGCAATCGATCCAACACTGATTGCGCGGGATGTCCGTAACGGTTCCACGCGCCACACGAGACAATCGCGATCTCTGGTTTCACCCGGTCAAGGAAATCTTTGGTCGAAGCGTATTTCGAACCGTGATGCGAGACCTTCAGTACCTGCCCCTCGAGATTGAGATCTTTCGTCAGCAGGCGATGTTCGGTCTGGTCTTCTGCGTCGCCGGCAAACAACATCGAGAACGATCCATAATCCAAACGCGCAACGATCGAATTTGCGTTTGGTTCGTTGCCGCCGCCTTTCATTTGTTCCTTCGTGAAGAGCGGTTCAGACGGGGCGAGAATCGTTAGCAGCGCACCGCCGCCGAGGTCGTACTTTGTTCCGGGTTGCGCCTGCGCATAAGTCGCGCCGCTCGACGTTATTCCTGCTTTGTAATCGTCGTAAAACTTCGTGATCGACGGAGGCTGCCTTCGCGGCGTTGGCTTCGCAACGGGTTTCTTCGTTCCAGCGGTAGGTTTTGGCGGTGCAAGTTCGGGTGGAACGCTCGGTTCCTGACCGTTATCGATCACATTCAGAATTTTGACTGCTTTAAAAACTTCCGCAGCGCCACCCATGTGATCCGGATGCGGATGCGTAACGATGAAGTAATCGATCTGCTGAACGTTGTGACGTTTCAACGCCTCAACAACCGCTTTGCCTTTGGTTGTGTCGCCCGCGTCGATCAGCACCGTCCGGCCTGCCGGCGATGAGATCAGGATCGAATCTCCGTTGACCGGTCCAACGTCAAGAATGCGAACTATGAGTTCACCTCCCGACGCCGGCGGCGGTTGCTGCTGCAACCATGGACGAACCCACTTCCAATAGGCGACGCCTGCGCCCGCGACTACCAATAACAGCACTGCAACTGCGCAACCACAGCCTCGCCTGACTTTTCCCATCCGTGGTTAATTCTCCGCCGCCACCGATTCGCGATCGCGTTCCCACATCGTCTCCGCCTCACGCGTGATGCGTGTCGGATACTGCTCGTTCCAACACGCCACACACGACGCATCCGCACTCAACCCCGTCGCCGCAATCATTCCCTCGAGCGAGAGGTAACCAAGCGAGTCGGCCTCGATGAACTCGCAGATCTCGGGAACGGTCATGTTCGCCGCGATCAGTTCCGACTTATTCGGCGTATCGACGCCGTAGTAGCACGGGCTGATCGTCGGCGGACAACTAATCCGCACGTGAACTTCGCTCGCGCCGGCTTCACGGACCATGCGAACGATCTTTTTCGACGTAGTACCACGAACGATCGAATCGTCGATCAGCACCACGCGCCTGCCTTTGATCAGATCGCGCACCGGGTTCAACTTGATACGCACGCCAAACGAACGAATCGACTGCCGCGGCTCGATAAACGTCCGTCCGATGTAGTGATTACGAACCAGTCCAAAACGAAAACTCAAACCGCTCTCGGCTGCGTAACCGATCGCCGCCGCCACACCGGAATCCGGCACCGGCACGACCAGATCCGCATCAGCAGGTTGTTCGACGGCAAGCCGCCGTCCCATCTTGTGACGCGACTCATTGATCGATCGCCCGTAGATCAACGAATCAGGACGCGCGAAATAGACGTGTTCGAATAGACACATCGAGTGACGTTGTTCGGGCAACGGATGCGAGGATCGCAAACCGTCGTGATCGATTACGATCATCTCGCCGGGCTCGACGTCGCGCACGTATTGCGCATCGATCAGATCAAACGCGCACGTTTCTGACGCGACCACCCATGCATCGCCCAACCGTCCAAGTGCTAGCGGTCGAAAACCGCGCGAGTCGCGAATCGCGATCAGTTCGTTAGGTGTCAGGAAGAGCATCGAAAACGCGCCTTCGGTCTCGCTCAAAACTTCCGGAATCGCCTCACGAACCGACGATCGCGAACGCGCAACGCCGTGTAGGACCACTTCCGTATCGGAGGTTGACGAAAAGATCGCGCCTTCGCGTTCGAGTCGCAGTCGTTCATCGCGAGCGAACGGGAGGTTTCCGTTATGGCAGATGGCGATCTGCCCGTGCTGGCAGGTTACGAGAAACGGTTGAGCCTCGAGAATCGAAACCTCGCCCGCTGTCGAATAGCGCACGTGACCAATCGCACTGGCGCCGCGCAAGCGATCGAGATGCTCCTGAGCGAAAGCTTCGGAGACGTGTCCCATTTCGCGCTGTTGCCGGAGTTCGACGCCGTCAGATGCGACGATTCCACACGACTCCTGCCCGCGGTGCTGCAACGCATACAAACCCAGGTAAGTCAGGCGCGAGGCGTCTGTATGACCGTAAATTCCGAAGACGCCACACTCTTCTCGCAGCTTGCTGATCTCGATTTCTGTCAATTGAGTTGTCCTAACGCTACGGTTTGTGGTTGAAATTTTTCCCACTATACACAAAACTAACGACCGATGCCGAATTGTATGATGCGAAGTTGCTGTTTGACGTTTTTACTGGCGCTGGTTTTACTTACGTGTCTTGCTGTTCCGGCAAACCAGCGAAAAAGTAAAGGGCGTACTACACCGCAATTGTACGCGAGTCTCTGCGCGGCATGTCACGGAGCGGATGGACGAGCGAAGACGTCAAAAGGTAAGTTTAGTCACGCGCGCGATCTTACTGACGCCAAGTGGCATGAAGACGTCACGGATGAGCGCATTTTTAATTCGATCATGAATGGGCGCAACGTGCGCGGCAACATGCCGGCATTTAGTGACAAGCTGAACGAGAAGGAAGTTGATTCGCTCGTCAGCTTTGTCCGCAAGTTTAAAGGGTAACGTTTGAATCTTCCTTTCACAGCGCGTGGAGTGGTTATCGTCGCCTTGCAGGCGGCACTAATTCTCGCCCTCGCCGGAGCTGGATGGCTTATCTACCGGCAGTTTCCGACGAGCGTTGCTGGCGACCGGTACGACGGTCCCACGACGACGTTGCAGATCGTGTTACGACAACCGCCCGACAGCTACGTCAGCGGTCTTGACGTACCAATAAGCCTTTACCAGGTTGATATCGTCGCGGTGCGCCATGAGTTTTTTACCGAGCCCCGCGCCGGCAAACGTTTTGACGACTTTCTCAAAGACCGCATTAAAGGCCGCCCGCCAATCAGTGCGCGTCTCGACAAACAGGGACAAGGATCGGTCGCATTAGCGCCTGGAAGTTGGTTGCTGCACGTTACGCTTCCCGGCGATGAACAGCTCGAGTGGCGGTTGCCAGTCAAAGTGTCAGGACAAAAACAGATCGTCGAACTTACTTCGCAGAACGCATACACACGCAGTAGAGCGTTCTGATCCGCTAAATGCTCGCCCTCCGCGTAAACAAGAAGAACCTTTCAGTCCGCGACATTGCCAAACCAGACAACGCTGAAGAAGCGTTGGTGCGCGTGCTTGTGTCAGGCATCTGCAACACGGATTTGGAGATCGCGCGCGGTTACGCCGGGTTCAACGGAACAATTGGACACGAGTTTGTTGGCGTCGTTGAAAAAACCGGGCAACGCGTTGTTGGTGAGATCAATGCTGGTTGCGGAAAGTGCGAACTATGCCGCGCGGGAGATTCACGTCATTGCGCAACGCGCACAGTGCTTGGGATTGTCGGCCGCGACGGTGCCCACGCAGAGTTTCTTCAGCTTCCGTTAGTCAATCTCATTCCGGTCCCGGACAACATTCCCGACGAACACGCCGCTTTTACCGAACCACTCGCAGCGGCCTGCGGCATCCTCGAACGCGTGCCCGTAACGCCTGACGATCGAGTCGCCGTGATCGGCGACGGCAAACTCGGTTTGTTGTGCGCGCAAGTGGTCGCACTTTCCGGCGCGCCCACACTCATGATCGGCAAACACGACACGAAGCTGCGTATCGCTGCCCGGCGCGGGATCGAAACGTCAACGCCAAAAGAAGCCGCAAAACGAACGCGGCAATTTGACGTCGTCGTGGAAGCGTCGGGCTCGGCAAGCGGGTTCAATCTCGCGCTCGACCTCCTTCGTCCACAAGGCAAACTGGTCCTGAAATCCACTTTTCACGGGACGACGGAAATCAACGCCGCACGAGTGGTCGTCGACGAGATCTCGATCGTCGGATCACGTTGCGGACGCTTCGCACCCGCCCTCGATCTTCTGAAGAGAAATGCCATCGACGTCGACAGCCTCATCAGCGAAGAATATCCGCTCGCCAAAGGCCTCCACGCCATGAAACGCGCCCGTACAAAGGGGGTTTTGAAGGTCTTGTTGCGCCCGTAAATCGGCGAAACCCCGCTTCCGGGGATAAATTGCTCGTACCAGTACTGTTTAGCTATACTCTACCCTTTCCTTGAAAGGTGGTGGAACATGTTTGACCCCTCTGGCAACCACACGACAGAACAAGAGCGAGCGATACTGCGAAAGCTGCGAGTCTGGATCGCCGCGCTGGGTGTTGCTTGCCTGATCGCGGGAATCGGCATCGGTGCAATGCTGTCCGGCCGTCCCACGATCGCGCAGAGCGACATGCAGATCGCGCGTGCTCCCGAAGCGCTTTCCGCTTCGTTCGCTGAAATTGCTCGTCGCGTGGAACCCGCGGTTGTCAACATCGTGACCACCCAGGCGCAAGCCGAACTCAACGAGAAAGACGAAGACAAGGAAGACGAGAGCAATCCTTTGCTCGACATGTTCCGGCGCCGTCCGCGTCGTGCACCGCGCGGTGTAGGCAGCGGATTCATCGTTCATCCAAAGGGCTACATTCTGACGAATCATCACGTTATTCAGGATGCGGTGAAGATCAGGGTCGGTTTGCAGACCGGTGAGGAGTACCAGGCGGAGGTCGTGGGCGTCGACAATGAAACAGACGTAGCCGTAATCAAGATCGTTACGCCAAAGGATCTCCCGACCGTTACGCTCGGCGACTCAGACGCAGCGCAAGTCGGCGACTGGGTCCTCGCGATGGGTTCTCCATTTGGTCTGGATCAAACCGTCACCGCTGGCATCATTTCCAAGAAGGAACGCGAGAGCCCGTTCTTCAGCAGCTTTCAGCGGTTCCTCCAAACTGACGCCGCCATCAATCGCGGCAACAGTGGTGGCCCACTCGTCAACATGCGCGGCGAAGTCATCGGCATGAATTCGCAGATCGCGACCTCGACGGGTGACTACAACGGTATCGGTTTCGCACTGCCGGCCAACGAAACGAATTTCGTCTACAAACAAATCATCGCGCAGGGCAAAGTAAAGCGCGGCTATCTCGGCATCACGCTGGATTCCGTGCACGACGAGTTTGCGAAAGTTTATGGTCTACCCGAAGCAAAGGGCGCCATCGTTACTTTCGTCGCGACTCCTGAACCCGGCGAGACAATACCGGCCGTGGCGGCGGGCATCCTGGCAAACGACATCATTGTTGAGTTTGAAGGCCAGCCCGTGCTCAACGCGCAGGATCTGATTCAACGCGTCGCCGGCTCGCCGGTGGGCCAGCAAGTCAAACTTGGGCTCCTGCGCGACGTTAACGGCAAACTCGAACGTAAGAACGTCACCGTGACGTTAGGCGAGCGGCCGTCGCAGCGAGATTCTGTAGAACCGCCGAAGACCAGTCCCAAGAGCAACACCCCGAAAGGTAACGCTCTGCGACTCGGCATCACGCTCGGCGAGATCACGCCGCAAGTCCTGGCCGATCGACAAGTCGCCGGTACTCAGGGTCTGTATGTTAAGGAAGTAGATCCAAACGGACTGATGGCGGAGATTCGCATACCACCCAACAACGTACCAGCGCTGGTCGAAGGCGACACGATCAATCGCATCAATCGCGTGCAGGTTAATTCACTTGCCGACTTCCAACGCGTGCTGAATACGCTGAAGCTCGGCGACCCAATCGTGATGAACGTAACCAGACTGCAACGAGATCAAAGGGGTGAACGATTGATACCGCTGATCGTGCAGTTCACCTATCAGTAAAGTCATTGCCGATTGGCAATTGCCGATTGCCAATTGGCGGCATGGGTACTGTAGTTCTAAATTCTTTGAGGAACTCGCCGTAGATTTCAATCGGCAATTGGCAATCGCCAATCGGCAATTACTTATGTCTCAGGCAAAGAAAGCAATCTCCAAAACAAGCGGAAAGGTGTCCGCGCGCAACGCGGCGCGCGCCGCAGTCAAGAACTATCAAAACTACATCGACGGTGAATGGGTCGCGAGCGAGTCGGGCGAGATGTTTGAAAACATCAACCCTGCCGACACGCGCGACATCATCGGCCGCTTTCCACTTTCCAACAGCGACGACGTCAACGCCGCCGTAAACGCCGCTCAGGGCGCGTTCGATAAGTGGCGCAACACTCCCGCGCCGAAACGTGCCGAGATCCTGTTTCGCCTCGGCGAGATCTTGATCCGCGACAAGGAACAATTCACCGCCGACATGACCCGCGAGATGGGCAAGGTGTTGAAAGAAGCCGGCGGCGACGTCCAGGAAGCGATCGATTGCACGTACTACACCGCCGGCGAAGGCCGCCGTTTGCACGGCTTCACGACTCCTGCCGAGATGCGCAACAAGTTTGCGATGTGCGTGCGCCAACCCGTCGGTCTGTGTGGCTTGATCACTCCGTGGAACTTTCCGATGGCGATTCCATCGTGGAAACTGATACCCGCGTTGATCTGCGGCAACACCGTCGTAATCAAACCCGCTGAGGACACTCCGCTTTCGACTTACAACCTCGTGAAAGCTTGTGAAGAAGCAGGCATACCGTCGGGTGTCGTGAACCTCGTTACGGGTTACGGCGAACCTGTCGGTGCAGCGATGACAAACCATCCGGCGCTGCGTCTGATTTCGTTCACCGGTTCGACTGAAACGGGACGTCTCGTCGCCTCCGCGTGTGCCGAACGCAACGCGATCTGTTCGCTCGAGATGGGCGGCAAGAACGCCATCATCGTCATGGACGATGCCGACATCGATCTCGCAGTCGAAGGCGCCATTTGGGGCGCCTTTGGTACGTCAGGGCAACGTTGCACGGCTTCGTCGCGCCTCATTGTGCACAAAAAAGTTTACAAACAGTTCGTCGGCAAACTTGTCGACGAAGCGAAAGGGCTTCGCGTCGGCAATGGCGCGGATCCAAAGACCGACGTTGGACCACTAATCAATAACGACGCTGTCGAGAAAGTGATGAACTACATCCGCATCGGACGCAACGACGACGGTGCGACGCTCGCGAGCGGCGGAAAACGTCTCAGCCGCGGTGATTACGCGAACGGTTATTTCATCGAACCGACCGTGTTTACCGACGCCACGCCGGACATGCGTATCTCGCAGGAAGAGATCTTCGGTCCGGTTACGACCGTCATTCCCGCAAACTCGCTGGAGGACGCCATCCAGATCGCGAACGGAGTTCGCTACGGTCTCTCGGCGGCAATCTACACACAAAACGTCAATCGCGCTTTCAGAGCGATGAACGATATGTATACCGGCATCTTCTACGTGAACGCTTCAACGATCGGCGCCGAAGTTCACCTTCCGTTCGGCGGCACTAAAGCGACCGGCAACGGTCATCGTGAAGCAGGCACGCAGGTGCTCGATATTTTCTCGGAATGGAAGTCAATCTACGTTGACTTTAGCGGCAAGTTGCAACGCGCGCAGATCGACGTCGAATCGCCCCAATAATCCGTGTTTCCTTAACACGCCATTTTTGCCAACCCTACTACTGGAGAAAAATCTTGATCGTCGGTCTGCCCAAAGAAATCAAAGACAACGAATATAGAGTCGGTTTAACCCCCGCCGGTGTGCGCGCCCTCAAAGACGCGGACCACCAGATTTTGGTCGAACGAGATGCGGGCGCCGGCTCAGGTTTTGAAAACGCACTGTACGAACGTGCCGGTGCAACCATCGTCGATACGGCTGATGAGGTCTGGGCCACTGCGGAGATGATCGTGAAAGTGAAGGAACCCATCGCGCCGGAGTATCCACGCATGCGCGAAGGGCAGTTGTTGTTTACCTACCTCCACCTCGCTCCGGATCACGAACTGACGAAACAGTTACTCGATCGAAAAGTCACCGGCATCGCTTACGAAACCATCACCGATCGACACGGTGGGTTGCCGCTGTTGACGCCAATGTCGGAAGTCGCTGGCCGCATGGCGATCCAGGTCGGCGCGCACTATCTCGAGAAGATGAGCGGTGGACGCGGAATTTTGTTGGGTGGCGTTCCGGGTGTTCCGGCGGCGCGAGTCGTGATCATAGGTGGTGGCGTGGTGGGAACGAACGCCGCGAAGATCGCGGTCGGTATGGGCGCGCACGTCACGATTATCGATAACAATCTCGATCGACTGCGCGAGCTCGACGACATTTTCCTTTCGAAGATCGCAACGCTTGCATCGAGCGCTTACATGATCCAGGACGCGATTTCGCAGGCAGATCTGATCGTTGGCGCCGTGTTGGTGAAAGGCGCGGCCGCACCCAAACTGATCACGAAAAATATGCTGAAGGAAGTTCCGAATGGCGCCGTGATCGTCGACGTTGCGGTCGATCAGGGTGGCTGCATCGAGACGACGCATCCAACCACACACTCAAACCCGACCTACTACGTCGAAGGAGTGTTGCACTACTGCGTCGCCAACATGCCGGGCGCTGTGCCGCGCACTTCGACGTTCGCGTTGACGAACGCGACGCTGCCTTACGCTTTGAAACTCGCGAACAAAGGATTCTTGCACGCGATCTCGAGCGATCCGCATTTGAAAGAAGGTGTTAATACGTATGCGGGTGAGTGTACGTATGAGGCGGTCGCGGTTGACCAGGGGATCCGGTATACACCGCTCGATGAGTTGATTGCTTCAAACGCAGACCTTGCGAATGCACGCTAGCAGGGTTTCGGGCGTGATGGGTTTGGCGAGAAACGCGTTCACCTGCTCGGTCTCTGCATTCTTCGGATCGAGACCACTCAACAGGATTATGGGCAAATGATTGAGATGGGGGCTGCTCCTCACAAAGCGGCATAGCTCGTACCCGCTCACATTGGGCATCACAGCATCTGTGATCACCACGTCGACCGTGGAGGTCATCAGCCACTTCATCGCTTCGAGACCATCCCCCGCCGAGATTACTTCATAACCTGCGCGTTCCAGCAACACCTCGATGTAGCGCCGGAGCGCGGCATCGTCCTCGGCGAGCAGGACACACCGAGCGCGTTCCGGCGTTTCCGTCGGTTGGACTAATTCGCCTCTGGCCGTTGAGACTTTTTCCTGTGTGATCATTCGCTATTGCCTGGGGAGACTTTCGAGGCCGTGAGGGCTTTGAAGGTCGGGACGAGACCAGGGGTTAAACTCGCCAGTGCCAGATTAGACTGCCGTCGAGCTGATTGTCAATGTTTTCTCTTGTTAATCCAGCTTTGAATCGATGAAGGTACGGTGCCAGAGTTCCAGTCCTAAAAGGTGGAAAACATGGAGGTTATAGTCTTCGCGTCCGGAAAAGTTGGCGTCGAGAACGCGCTTGACCTCCTTCGGCCGGAAGAGACCGCGGCGTTTCACCACATCCTCGGAAAGTAGGTCCGAGATTAGGGGCTTGAGCGGACCCCGTAACCAGGACCGGATCGGGGCTCCGAACCCGGCTTTGCGCCGCCAGATCACGTCCTTCGGCAGGACGCCTTCGAGCGCGCGTTTCAGGATGTACTTCCGCTTCAACCCGTGGAGCTTCAATCGCGGTGGCATGCGCGCGGCCATCTCGATCATTTCCCGGTTTAAAAACGGCACGCGCACTTCCAGATTGGCGGCCATCGACGTCTTGTCCGTCGTCATGAGATTCAGACACGGCAGAAACGTTTTCATGTCCACGTACAGGAGACGATTCAGCGGTGCGGCGTCGTCACTCCAATCGAAGTACACGCGATGCATGTCGTAAGCGTCGTAATCACGCGTGATCTCGCGCCACTCATCTGAATAGAGCCGGTGCTTCATTTCGTCGGTGAAGTACGTTCCGTAGCCGAGATAGCGATCTTCGAAGTCGAGTGCGGCGCTGCGCGCAAACTTTTTCGCGTTACGCAGTGGTGCTGTGAGTTTTCCCGGCAGACCGCCGGGCAAGGCGTCGGCGACGGTTCGCATCAACGGGCGTCGCAGCAGTTGCGGCACCGGATCGAATGCCGACGCGATCTTCATCGCCAGTTGCCTTGGATAACCCGCGAATACCTCGTCACCGCCCATTCCCGAGAGCATCACCGTCAACGTTTCGCGGGCAGCGCGCGAGATGAGGTAACTCGGAATCGCCATGTCGATCGGCGGTTCTTCCATGTGATAGACGAGCTTTGGCAGGAGTTCAGCAACCGACGGTTGCAGCATGATCTCGTGATAGTCAGTTTGCAGTTGTTCGTTGACGCGGCGTGCCCAACGAACGTCGTCGGGAATGATGTCGTAACGCAAATCCTCGCTTTCGATGCCGACGGTGTAGGTGCTTATGCGTTGACCGTTGACGTGACGTTGCATCAGCGCGGTGATTCCGGAGGAGTCGATCCCGCCCGATAGAAACGATCCCAGCGGCACGTCGGACACCATCTCCATCTTTACGACTCGATCGAGCGTCTCGAGCGTGCGTTCGCGCCACGAGGCTTCGTTGCGACCTTCTTCGATGTGATTGAACGAAACGTCCCACCATTGATGCAGTTTGATTTCGTCGTTCTGGAAATGAATCAGATGTCCAGGGGGAACTGTCTTGACGTTTTGGAAAAGCGTGTTCGGATCGGGCGCCCACAGGAACGTCAGAAACTGATGCAACGCTTCGGGGTTGATAGCTGGTTTGATCAGTTTCGTAGCAAGAATTGTTTTGATTTCCGAACCAAACGCGAACGCGGGCGGTGCGTCGTTCGTGCCGCGGATGAAGGCGTAGTACAGAGGTTTAATGCCAACGTGATCGCGCGCGAGTGTGAGCGTGCGTTCCTGATTATCCCAAACGGCGAAAGCAAACATGCCGTTGAGGTGGTCCATCGCGTCCCAACCCCACTCGGTGATCGCGGCCAGCAGCACTTCGGCGTCTGTGCCGGTGCGAAACTGATGTCCGAGCGAACGAAGTTGTTCGCGGAGTTCACGGTAATTGTAGATCTCGCCGTTGTAAGTGAGGACGTAGCGACCGTTATGCGAGAGCATCGGCTCGTGACCTGCGGGACTGGTATCGATTATCGCGAGGCGGCGATGGCCCAGGCAGGCACGTCGTTGAGACTGGTCTATCGGCTCTGAGGTCCAAACACCCTGATCGTCACGACCGCGATGCTCGACTGCCTGGAGCATGCGTTCGATTTGCGGTTCGGGTTGACGGCTGATGATTCCGGCGATGCCACACACGACGCTAAACCTCAAACGGCCGGTGCTCGCGGAGAGAATCGAGGATGCGAAATGTCGCGCGCGTGGTTGCGGCGAGTTCATTTACAGGGATTGGGGCTTCTGTCCCGTTAAGAATACTTGCGCAGACTTGATGGACCTGTTCCTTTTGGCCTTTGTCTTGTGCTTTTAATGCGACCTGTTCTTCGCGTCCGTCTTTATGAAGCGTCGCGCGGCGATAATCGTCGAGAACGAAAGTGCGCGAGCCGCCGAAGATCTCGAGGCGCTCTTTCGGTAACGACTTGTCGCCCTCACTGACGTAAGCGACACAGCCGTTCGAGCCATCGGCGAACCGCAACACGATGAAAACGGAATCGGCGTCAACCGTCTTCTCAGTTCGGGCACTCACGCATTCGGCAAAAACCGAAACCGGAGGTGAGTCTGTCAGAAACTGCATCAGATCGATGAAGTGACAGACTTCGCCGACGATGCGTCCCCCACCTTCGTAAACATCCTGTGTCCAGTGTTCCTTTGGAATGCGTCCGGCGTTGACACGATAGAGCATCGAGAGCGGCGAGTTGACCCCGTCGAAGAAATCTTTTGCGTGTTGGGCCAGTGGCGAGAAGCGACGATTGAAGCCGACCATCAATCGGCCCTTTGAACGAGCAGCCTCTTCCACAACCAAATCGAGTTCCATTTCGTTGAGAGCAAGCGGCTTTTCGACGAAGACGTTTTTGTTTTCAGCAAGCGCCCTCATTGCAAGTTCGGCGTGCATATCGTGGCGCGTCCCGATCACGATAAGGTTGATATCCGGATCGACCAGTAATTCACCCGGGGGCGATGCCGCATAAGCAAAACCGAAACGCTTTCCCACGTCGTGGGCTGAGACTCCCGAAGCCGTTGCTATGCCACGAAACTCCACGCCTTCGGACTTGAAGTGTGGCAACAACATGGCCGGAACATAACCACCTGCGCCGATCACGCCAAGGCGAATAGCCTTCGCGGGGCCGTGGACCGAGGGATTGAGTGGCAGGCGATCCTCGAGTTCACTATTCAGATCGTAATTGAGGATCACGCCGAGGTACGGTTCGGTCGACTCTCCCGAGATCAGTTCGTATGCACGTTCCGCTTCGTCGATTCGAAAGCGATGGGTAGTCAAGCGTTCGACGTTGACGCGCTTGTCGGCAACCAGTTCGAGGAAGCTTTCGATGTTTCGTTTTTCGGTCCAGCGGACGTAAGGCAACGGATAATCGTGTCCACGCTCTTCGTAATCGGGATCGTAACGACCCGGTCCATACGACATCGAGATGATGAGTTTCAACTCGCGGCTGAAGAACGGCGCACGTGGAATGTCGAGACCCGTCATGCCCACGACGATCACGCGGCCCTTCAAGCGCGATACGCGCGCGGCCAGTTCGACGGGCTGGTTCGAGTCTGTAGCAGCGGTAATCAGCACGGCATCAGCGCCGCGTCCTCGCGTCCACTGATCGATCTCGCTTGCAGCGTCATCGCCGGAAACCACCGCGCGATCCGCGCCGAGTTCCATTGCCAGCGACACCCGCGCCGGATCGAGATCGAGTCCGAAGACTCGGCAGCCATTTGCTTTGAGAAGCTGGACCGTGAGTTGGCCCACCAAACCGAGACCGATCACTACAACTGATTCACCGAGCGTCGGCTCCGCTAGACGCACACCCTGCAACGCGATCGCGCCGAGGGTTCCAAACGCGCCGGCTTCGAAGCTGACTTGTTCAGGCAGTTGTACGCAGAGGTTCTTAGGCACCGACAGCACTTCCGCGTGCGAGGCGAACCCGACGCCCGCACACGCAACGCGATCATCAAGGTGAAAATCAGTCGCATCTTCGGCCAGTCCGATAACGATGCCGGCCGCGCTATAACCGAGCGTTTGAGAAGCTGCCATCTTGTCGCGCACCGAGGCGAACGTGTTAAGCAGCCCTTCGCTCTTTACTTTCGTTGATGACGGCTTTCACAAGATCCGGGCGCTGGCGTGCTTCCTGTAACAAGCCTTTGCTGGCGAGCTCGACCGAAGCGCGCTCGGTTCCGGCGCTAATCAACGAAGCGACTGTGCGCACCCACACGCGGCCTCGTTGTAAGTTGGGTACCGGCACTTCACCGACAAACGGTCTTCCAGTCTTTCGGTTTTGCAACACCTGCTTCATTTTTGCGCTAACACGGATTCAATCAAGTCGCTGACCCACTCGGCGCGCGCGTCCCAGGTTCCACCTGCAACCGCCGCTTGTCGTCTCCGCGGCGCTTCTGGATCGTTCTCCCGCAACGCTTCTTCGACCATCGCGATAAAGTCGTCACGCGTGCGCGCGATTCGCAGCACGTCTTTCATCGGTTCGTACTCCGGCAACGGCGAGATGACAACCGGTTTTCCCGTCGCCAGGTATTCACGGACCTTGATCGCCGAGCCGTAGCTCGTAAAAGACTGCTCAGTTTCCCACGGCAACACGCAAACGTCGAATCCCGCAGCGTAGGCGGGCAAATCCGGGTACGGGACCGGTGGCAGAAAGTGCGTGTTTGGCAGGCCCTCAATGTCCAATCCGCGAGATTTGTTGCCGATGAAAACCCAATGCCAGTCCGGCCGTTCACGGCCCGCTCGTTTGATCAGTTCCTGGTCCACCAGCCACGGTTCGATCGCGCCGAAGTACCCCAAACGCGGACGCGGGATGCGCGCGATCTCAGGCGCCACGCTGAATTTTCCGTTGCCAACGTGCCGCCAGTGATCGTAATCAACACCCTGTTCCAGCAGGTAAGAACGATCGCGGCCGAGCGTTGCTTCGTCAAACAGTTTTCGCCCGGAATAGAAGACGAGGTCGGCGGCGTCGATCGCGTGTTCGTGCAGCCGGCGAATCAGCGCAGGATCCGTGGCGTGATCCATCGTATTCGCATCATACTTGTCGGACACATGATAGACCACTATTGACTCGTCGAGCGTTCCAATCATCTCGGCGGCGGTGGGAATCGCGATCCAGAGTATTGGTTTCACCAGTCCGCGGTTGCGGGCCAGACGTCCGATTTGCGCACTGATCGCGCGACGGTTGATCGTTCGCGCGGTGGTGCTGCCGAAGAAGGGCAGACTTGCGGGCGACACGACGGTGATGCCTTCCTCGGTTTGGCGCGCGAGTTTTGAATAGCTTCCGAGCTTGCGTTTGATGCGTGGCAGCAGATCCTTGTGGGCCAGGCCGGGCAGACCCATCGAGATCGAGTTGACGAAGATGACCTTGTTCCCGGCGCGCGCAAATTTGCGCATAAGGTGGGCTTTGGAGTGCGGGTGGTGATACCACCAGTCTTCGCCGCCAAAGCAGATTATCGAGCGATTAAGCAGCATGCGGAAAGCTTGGGATAGTTTACATTAAGATCCGTGAAATACGCGTTTACAACCGGTGTCGTGATCTTTGTAATCGCGCTTGGCGTGCGCTTTCTGACGTGGCAGGACAACCGGCATGACATCTCGAAGGTGCAGACCGCCGTCACGGATGGTTACAAGGAATCAGCTCATCAGCTAGCCGCCGGGGATTTCAAAACGTTCGTGAGCGATCTTGATCACATGGGTCATCCACCCGGTTATTCGATCCTGCTTGCGGCGATCTTTAAGGTTGCGGGTGACTCGAACCACGCGATCCAGGGCGTGCAGATCGTTTGCGATGCCGTGAGCGTCGTGGTGTTGTTTGCGATCGCTCTAAAACTTGTTCCTACCCTCGCCGCAGTCATCGCGGCGTTGCTTGCCGCGATCTCGCCGCAGTTCGCATACTTTTCTGTTCTGCTGTTGCCTGATTCGCTTTCCGTGCTGCCAATCCTGCTGGCGGTTTATTTTCTGATTCGTGCGCGCGAAGAGAAGAGGTTGGTTTATTTCGCGATCGCCGGAGCGCTGATCGGCGTCTCATGTTGGTTGCGTGCTAACGCTTTGCTGCTCGCGCCGCTTCTCGCCGCGTGTTCGTTCCTTTTCGTGGAGCGCGGAAAACGGTTCCACGCGGCCGCCGCAATTCTAGGCGGAGCGGTAGTGGTGATCGCGCCAATCACGATTAAGAACGCGATTGTCTTTCATCGCTTCATTCCAGTGTCACTCGGCGCCGGGCAGACGTTGCTCGAAGGCATCGCCGACTACGATGATTCAGGACGCTTCAACATACCGAAAACTGACCTCGGCATCATGCGCCAGGAAGCGGAGTGGTACGACAAACCGGAATACGCGCAGTTGCTTTTCGGACCAGACGGAGTCGAGCGCGATCGGCAGCGTGTCAGGCGCGGTCTCGGAGTGATCGCGACGCATCCGGTTTGGTTCGCAGGTGTTGTGGCGCGTCGAGGTATCGCTTCGACGCGGCTCGATCCCGTACCAGTAATTGCGTCTGACTCGCCGGTGTTACGCGACATTGATACCGGGAACGTTGTATGGAGCACGACGGGTTGGACACAGATCCGTGGTGACGAGTCGCAGTACGGAAATCAGAGAACGGGCGGCACGATCGACGTGATTACCGGCGCGGACTATGTGTTCCGCGTCCCGATCAGACTTGAAGAAGGCCGTGTGCTGGTAAAGGTCACCGACGCAGGTCAGGAAACAGTGCTCGCGTCGTCAGGTGTTGATCTGCTGGAAGGTGTTCCAGCCGAGGCCCAGCCCGTGCAGACGCTGACGATCCCGTTTGCAACGGGAAGCACGGCGAATATTCGGCTGGTGATTGCGAATAATGCCGCGTCGCGATCGGTGGCCAACATCGGTCCAGCCGAGTTGCTTGAGCTTGGACCAAGCTCGCAGCGTCCGCTTCGACTGCGCTTCGTGCGCATGCCGCTCGGTGCGTTGCAACAGATCTTCAAGTCCGCATGGATGTTGCCGCTGGTTGTGATTGGCTTGCTGTTGTTCGTCCGTGAACGACGCTGGTCGACGTTGGGAATTATTCTGGTAGTTCCGCTCTATTACCTGTCAGTTCAATCGCTGTTACACACGGAACGACGCTACGTTTACGTCATTCACTTCTTCTTTTTGATACTCGTTGGATACGCAATCGCGCAGCTTATTCTTTTGCTCGCGCGACGCAGAGGCCGGAAACCCCAAACGGCAGATTGATGTAGCGCAACACACTACTTTCCGCGCCGAATATCTTCCCGAACACACCATTCAAAGCAGACACATTGATTGTGTTCTCGGTCTCGGTTTTGATTCCCGTGAGGCGCATCAGTTTTCGCACCAGCAGAATAGGCAGGAAGAAAGTAATGTTGGCGTATGTCGAGCGCTCGACTTCGAAGCCTGCTCGCTCGAGCACGCTATGGAGTTCGGGCAAACGATACCGCCGCCGGTGATGACTGACGTCGTCCTGCAATCCCCACAAAAACATGAACGTCGGTACGAACAAGAGCACGCGTCCGCCAGGTCGCAGCACGCGGCGCATTTCCTTCAATCCGGCGAGATCGTCGTCCATGTGCTCGACGACGTCGAATGCAGTTACAAGATCAAACGTGCCATCTTCGTAAGGCAGTTCTTCGCCCGCGCCCAGTTTGACCTGGTCGAGTCCGCGCGCGCGGCAAAACGCAAGCGCGTCCTCAGAAACATCGACGCCTTCCGCCTGACCATATTTCGACAGCATCAACAGGTTCGCACCTGTGCCGCAACCGACGTCGAGAATATGCGGCTTGCGATCAGTCACCTGGCGGCAGATCTGTTCGACAAATTCGGCGAGTATGCGACGCCTGCCGATGTACCACCAGTGCGTTTGTTCCACCGCGAAGAGGATCGGGTAGGTGTGCTCCATCATTTCGCGAGGGAGCGGGTTGGAGATGCTTCTTGCGTCAGCGTTCATTTCTTTAACGCAAGACTTAATAGCCGATCAACTGCGGCCGCTGCAAACACGGTCAGCATGGCATGCATCGGTAACACGTAACGGATCTCGGTGTGCGCGGCGGTGCCGGGCACGAGGTAATAAAGAACCGTCACGAGAAAAACCGCCGTCGCGATCATGTCTCGCCTCGCCGCGACGTAAATTCCAAAGGCCGCGAGTGGCAGGAAAAGGTATCGTGCGACGCTCTGAATCATGCCCAATACGTTGACTCCAAACGCCAGCACGCCGCCTTGCCAGGCCGGTGTCAAACACTTCTGACTCGTCACGTTGATACCGGAAATGCCGCAGTAGGGTACCGGATCGCCCGCGACCTTCAACATTCCCCACATGCGTCCGGCCATCACGCCGGCGTACCACACGGGATGTTGTTTGATAAACGCCATCGATTCGCGCGTGCGTTCCTTGTCGCGGCGAATACCGTCGGGCCATTGCGTGTCGAGGTACTTGTCGGCCGGCCAGCCCATCTTCACGCGCTCGTGTTCGACCAGCTTATCGTCGCCGTAAAGAAAACCGTGTTGGCGGCCGAGTTCCGTCTCGCCGAGTCCTTCCCAGAGGTTGACGCCGATCGTGCCGCCGGTCGGAGTGAAATCGGGAAACGTTAGATAGTTACGCACCACGATCGGGGAAATAACGAGGGCCGTTGCGAAGACTACTGCGCCGCTCATTAAGAGCCGTTGGCGCCATGGAGCTTTGACGATCAGCATCACGGCAGCCCAACCGACCGCGAGGTATAGTGGATTGACGCGAATCCAACACGCAATGCCGAGAAGCGCTCCAGCTCCGAGCGCGAGCCAAAGGTTTTGGCGTTTAGCTGCGAGTAGCAGCAACCAGATTCCTGCCAGTACAAACCACATCGCGGGAGTGTCCGCGGACGGATACGCCGAATACATCGCGAAAAGCGGCAAGAGGGCTGCGAGGAACCCGGCTGCGAACCCTGCCCGCCAACCGAATGCAGTAACAGTAATGCCGACGATCAATACCAACGACACGACGAGGTCGATCGCCCATTGGAACAACTGCACCGAGTAAGCCGAGCGTTCACCAGTCACTCCGTAGATCGCCGCGACCGCTGCGGGAAACGCCGGCGGATACTGCGCGAGGTCGGTGCGTGTCGGGTCGTCGATCAGAAAGATCGGTTGTCGTCCGTCGAGAATGTCGCGGGCCTGCCGGTCGAATTTTCCGTACGAGCCTGTTTGAAACCACGCCGGGTCGTCCAGGTGCGTGCGCATAAACATCAGCGTGAGCACGCGAACGCTGAGAAGTGTTGCGAGTACGAGTAGTACCGGAAGTATTTTTCGAATCGCGGCGCGGGACGGAGGCGCGTCGAGGCTAGACAACAGCATTTACCTCTGCGCTTTTCGATTTGGTTTTGCTCTTCGCGAACCCGAGCCGCTCCTGGACCACATAAAGCGGACGCCGTTTCACCTCGGTATAAATGCGGCCTAGATATTCGCCCAGGATGCCCAGCGAGACGAGCTGCACGCCGCCCATGAAAAGCACGGCGACAAAGAGCGACGCCCACCCGCGCGTCAGGTTCTTGTCCATCACGCGATCGACGATTGCGACGATGATTCCCGCAACCGCGATCCAGATCGCGAGAAAACCCGTCCAGATCGCGAGTTTTAGCGGCACGAGGGAGAACGAAATGATGCCGTCCATCGCGAAGCTAATCATCTTCGTGAGCGGATACTTGCTCGTGCCGGCGTGACGCGCGGCACGCTCATACGGCAGAGAGACCTGCTTGAATCCCGCCCAACTCACCATGCCACGCAGGAAGCGCGCGCGTTCGGGCATCTCGTTGATCACTTGAACTACGCGGCGATCGATGAGGCGAAAGTCGCCGGCATCAAACGGCATCTTTGTTTCCGATAAACGATTGATCAGCCGGTAGAAAACTTTCGCGGTCCAGAGTTTGAACTTACTTTCACCCTGGCGGTCGGTGCGCAGTCCGTAAACGACGTCGTTGCCGTCGCGCCAGAGTTGGACCATCTGCGGGATCACGTCGGGCGGATCCTGCAAGTCAGCATCGATGACTACGACGGCGTCACCGGCAGCTTCTTCGAGACCCGCGGTGACGGCGATCTGGTGGCCGAAGTTACGCGAGAGGAGCAGCACGCGAACATGGCGGTCGACGGCTTGTAGTTGCGCGAGAATGATTTGCGTGTCGTCGTGACTGCCGTCGTTGACGAAGATAATTTCGTAATCCAGCCACGACATGCCGGCGAGCACCGACGTGAGGCGCTCGTGCGTTGCGTGCAGCACCTCTTGCTCGTTGTAGCAGGGAACGATGACTGAAAGTAGCATTCGTTTAATTCCGTTGCTCTGATTCGTGTTTATTCTGTGTGACCCCACTGTTCGCGCGCCCTGAGTTTTTCAGCGGGAGTGCTCATCCTTCAATTCATCATACGCTTGCAACACTCGTTCGGCATTGCGCGTCCAGGTGTGTTTCTGCATCGCGATGTTGCGCGCGGCCGCACCAAGACGTGTTCGCAAGTCAGGCGATTGGGCCAATTTCACTATTGCGTTCGCGAGTTGCTCAACGTTCCCCGGCTCGACCAGCAGTGCCGTCTCATCATCCGCGAGCACTTCACCGATCTGACCCAGCCGGCTCGCGACAATGCCTTTTCCCATCGCCATATACTCAAAAATCTTCGTCGGCGAACCGAAGAAGTCGCTGCCGTCCGCCAGCGGAATATGAGGCGAAACAAGCATATCGCAAGCGTCGAGCAATAACGGCACGCGGTCATGCGGCACGGTGCCTGTGAAGATTACCCGGCGCGATGCACCCTCGGCCTGCAAGATTCGCTCGACTTCGCCATGCAAACTGCCGCTCCCAACAAGTAAGAACCGTACCGGCACCCCAGCCGGAACCATCTTGATCGCTTGCGCAAGTTGCACCACGCCGTGCCATGGCCCAAACGTACCGACAAACCCGGCCACAACTTCAGACTCGCCAATTCCCAACTCGCGCCGAACGTCAGCGCCCCCGATCCCCGGACGAAACACCTCCGTATCGACGCCGTTTGGATTGACGAGGATCTTCGCGGCCGGGACGCCCCGCGCCTCGAGGTTCTTTCGTTCGACGCCAGAAACAACAAAAATACGCGCCGCGGCGCGAAGGTTCAATCGCTCGTATCGCTCCAATAGGTCGAGACTTCCAACATGGTCCCAATGTCGTCCGACCCAGACTTCCGAGCCGTTGTACTCCAAAAACAACGGACGTTGCACACGCGCGGCAGCGACGACACCCGCCCAACTAAACCGTGCGTAGCGTTGGTAAATAAAATCGGGCGAAGCTTGCTCAACCAGCGGAACCGCGGCACGTGTGAAAACGAGGTTGTTGTGAATATCGAAAAGCGCGCGCGTTGCGCCAACAGCCTCCGGCGGGATAATCGTGAGTCGATATTTCGCCCTGTCAAAACCTGCGATCTCATCGTTACTGACGATCTCCACCTCAATCCCCAACGCGATCAGCGCCTCGACCACACCTTTGATGTGACTTGCAGCTCCTCCAGCCTGCGTTCCTGGACCAGGAGTCGCCCGAAGATAAACAACACGATTCGTTTTTGTTTTCGTGAACTTGGGTGTCGCGCGTTCGAGTGTCAACAACTCGCGCCGCGAATAAAGAAGATCGAACAGGCTCGTCGCTGCTTCGTCTGCCAGCGCCACGGGCGCGCTGGCGAGCAGATCGAGACGCGACTCCCTTCGCCACGCACCGTGCGAATCGAGCATCACAATTTCACGTGCGCCCGCCAGTGCACCAAAGATCATGAACAAATTCTGTCCGCGCTGCCACGATAAACGTTCGGTCGCTATTGCAAACACATCTGGCCGGCGCGCGCGCAACGAAGCCAGCCGTTGCCGCAACCCGACGTTCTCGAATTCCGAACGCGAAATCGGTTCTATCGATGCTTCCGGAAAGAGTTGAGCGAGTCTGTCGCGACTCGGATTGCCGCTGAGCTCAAGCAGTACGACTTTCATCCGCGCACCGTTTTAGTGAACGTAGAGAGGCTCAACAACTGCCGTAACTCGCCACGCCGGAGGATGAAGACATTTGCGAACGATTGCCCTGTCGCAACGAGGAACTGACGCGTCACCAGCCCGAAGATCAATGCATAACTCACAGTCGACGCCAGTGCCGCACCCTGCGCTCCCATGCGCGGCACCAGCCAAAAGACTACGGCAAGGTTAATGACGAGCGTCGCAACCCAATAGACGGGAATGATTCGCGGCAGCCCGGTCGCGTTGAAATGTTGGACCAGCACCGACTCGAGACCGACGAGATACACGCCCGGCAGCAATATCAACAACAACCACGATGCATCGGTAAACTCGACGCCGTAAATCAGCGGCAACAGAAAACTGAACGGCACCGCCGCGAGGCAACATAAGAACGTAACGAACGTGGTGTACCGTGTGACGAGTGACGTAGTCTCACCCCGCTGGTCCTGTTCCGCCGTGACTCGCGGAAAGAGCAGCGTTCCAATCACTCCCGGCAACAACATCAACAACATCCCAAACTGCGTCGCGACGCTATAAACGCCAGCCTCGGCCGCGCCGCGAAAATGATTTACGACGAGAAGATCGGCGCGAAAGATAATCGCTGCCGACAGAATCGCAATGTGAAACTTGATGCCATACCGGATCATTCGCGCGAGCAGTGATGCGTCAGGCCGCCACTCCGAAAGCGCTAGTTTGTCCCCTGCGATCCGGATCAAAATAACGACTACGCCGCTGATGAGCAGCGCTGCCGCGGTGTTCATAATCACCAGCATCTCGAGGTCAGCACGAAAAACAATCAGTGCCAACACCGCATTAATCAGCACAAACGACTGGCCCGCAAGGTCCAAGACGTTGAACTCGCGTATCTTTCCCACCGCGAGTAGTATGTTCAGACCGATCAACGTGATCAGTTGCGCCGGAATTGCGAGAGATGCGATTCGGATCAACTGCGCGGAAACAAATCCAAACCAATCCGGCCGCAACTCCGCCACGTAATTCAATCCGACCGCGAGCAGTGAACCCACCAGTAAAGCGAAGATCCCCGAAACAAATGCCGCTTTGCGGAGCTGCGTTGGATCTTGCGATATGAAGTAGGTGTTGGCGGACGGCAGACCGAAGCTGCAAACCTGGACCACTGTTGCTATGGCAACGTTGATCACGGCCAACTGGCCCATGCCCTCGGCGCCCAGCCAGTGCGCGACGATGATCCCCGCCGCGACGCTGTTGACGATCATCAAAATGCGCGTCGCGAACGTCCACGCTACCTGAGTTTTAAGCCGGGTCGATCCAGCGTTCATACCAGAGACTCAGATTCAGCAGCGCCCAGAGATGAAAGCCCCAGTCTTTCGTGCGGCTCCGGTGCTCGTCCAACATGCGGCCGACAAATTCGTAGTTCAACAAATCTCGGCGACGCATTGTTGAGTTCATCAAGTGCTCGTCAAACCAGCCGCCAAGTCCCTCGCGAAACCACTCGCGCACCGGCGCGCCAAAACCGCGCTTGCGTTCGTAAAGCAAGTCGTGCGGCAGGATCTGCTCGAGCGCGCGCTTCAAAATATGCTTGCCGGTCACGCCCTGGACCTTCAACGAACGCGGCAACGCAAGTGCGTACTCGACCAGATGATGGTCCAAAAACGGCACGCGCGCCTCGACGCTCGTCGCCATCGTTATCTTATCAACGCGCATCAGCAACAATTCCGGCAAGCGCAGTTTCAACTCGAGATAAGTCATGCGCGTCAGAAAATCTGACTCGGGACGTTCACGCTCGATGTGATTCAGATACGGTTCGACCACTTGCAACGACGACAGACCATTCATTCGTGCGCGCATCTGTTTCGATAAGACTCGAGGCTTGAACGTTTCGTCGTAGACCACTGCGCCGCCCCAGAACAACGGTTCATCCGCACCCAGTCGCCTTATCAACTCGATCGCCGCACGTTTGCGGCCCGTCGCTTCGAGGACCGGACGTGAAAGGTTCGCCAACGCGCGCCGCAGTCCACGCGGCAGCGTTTCCGCGTGACGCCAGAAGTTTTCGTAAATCCGGAGGTGACGGACGTAATTTTCATAGCCGCTAAAGATCTCATCCGCACCTTCGCCGACCTGCACGACGATCGTCCCCGAATCACGCGCAAGTTTCGAGACGTAGTACAGCGGCACACAAACGGGATCCGCAATCGGCTCGTCCTGATGAAACACGAGACCGGGCAGAAAATCCTGCATCTCCTTTTCGGAGATGATCACCTCGTGGTGGTTGGTAGCGAACTGCTTTGCGATGCGCCGCGCTGAGTCAAGCTCGTTTAGATACTCGGCGTCGCTGAAGCCGACGGTAAACGTCTCAACCGGACGCGTCATTAGTTCTGACATGAGCGCGACGTTGGCAGACGAGTCGACGCCGCCTGATAGAAAAACGCCAAATGGCACGTCTGACATCATGCGCTTGCGGATCGAGTCGCGAAGCAGGCGCAGAATTTCCGCGCAGTGTTCATCTTCGCTCGCAACAAGCGGTTGCGAAGCGGGCATCGCGTCCCAGTAACGTTGAGTGTTGAGTGTGCCGTCGCGTTTGAGAACTAAAACGTGGCCCGCCGGAAGTTTTTGAATACCGCGGAACAGCGTCGACGGCGCGGGCGTCGTCAGGAACGACAGATAGTGATAGAGCTGCTGTTCGTCGATATCGGCCGTCACCGCGGGGTGCTGGAGGATTGCCTTAATCTCCGAAGCGAAAATGAAGCGGCCATTTTGGTGATAGAAATAGAGCGGCTTCACGCCGATGCGATCGCGCACTAGCACGAGTTGCTGCGCGCGTGCGTCCCACAGCGCGATCGCGTAGTCGCCTTCGATGTCGTGAATGAAGTCGAGGCCGCGTTCTTCGTAGAGGTGCAGGATCGTTTCCGAATCGGTGCGCGAGGCGTAACGGTGGCCGCGCTGTTCGAGTCCGGCGCGAAGCGTTGCGTGGTTATAGATCTCGCCGTTGAAAACGAGCCACGTCTGCCCACCAACGTCGCCGCAGCCGTGCATCGGCTGGTGACCGGCCGCTGAGAGATCGATGATCGAGAGCCGGCGAAAACCAAATCCGCCGCGATGATCGTCGAAGATTAGCTCGCCGGAATCGTCGGGGCCGCGGTGCGTCATTTCATCGCGCATGCGCACAAGCAGCGAGGCCTCGACTGACCCTTCGCTGGCGCCGTATTCCCAGACTCCACAGATTCCACACATTACAGACTAAGTTTCCAACTCAATTTTTGGGGCGGGCCCGAAACCCGCCAGCACGCAGTAAGCGATTCGCTCATTTCGCCGTAATTGCGTGATGTGAACTGTTGCTCCAATTCAGGCGAACCCGAAAGACTCAACGAACGAACGGTCAAAGTCAAATCCGTCTTTGGATCGCGCGCGCTAACCACGGATCCGTGCGAATTTATCTCCAGCCCGGGCGCGAGATGAAAACGAATCTCAAACTCGTGCTCAACCGCAGCGCCGAGAAATTCATCTTCGATCAACCACGAACGCTCGGGCTTGTTGAAAGTGACAGTGCGTCGGTGCGTAACCGGATCTTTTAGTCGTTGATAACCATAATGTTCAGCGACAATTTTTTCCTCATCCCAGTGCAACACAAATGGACGCGCTTCGTCGCCAATCACGAAGGGCAAATCTCGCTCGATCGTGTTCTGTTCAACGCCGTCGATCTTCACTGTCGAATGGTAAGCAGTGGAACGAAAGTCGTGACGCCTTTGCAGGTCGCCCGTGTAAACGTACGTGCCGGGATCGACGATGAAGGCGCAGCCACCCGCGGACACTTCGATGCTCAACTTGTCGTTGTGTCCATGCGAACCACGGCCGTCGATGCCCGAGCTGCTCGCGTTGAAACACAAGTAAAGATCTTCGTGCCGCATGATGTAAGTGCCGGCGTTCGGGAACGCTTTCGATTCTCGTTCCGCCTCGCGCAACTCTGCATCGTTGAACGCCTCGGCGCCCACAGCCAACAAATATCCGTGATCGTCTCCACGCCGCTGTTGAAACGGCAGAAATTGACCGCCATCCGTGTCACCGATTAGAGGTGCGAATCCGTCAGGTCGAAGGTATCCACGGATGTACAAGAGCATCGCGCGAAGTTTGTTGTCGTATTGCTGTCCCAGCGAGATTCCATTCTCGCGGCACAACAGAAACGAATAGAGAAACAGTTCAGTGACAAAGCGATGGTAACCAGTCGACGATTCGAAATCCGCGCCGTCGGGTAGGACCTGCTTGTCCATTTCGCGGAGCAATTCTTTGAGACCGAAGTCGCGCCAACGTTTGCTGGCGCGAAGCTCGGGCACCATCACGCCGAGCCACAACAGTCCTGCGACATCGGAAAGGTAATGATTACTGGTTGCGATGTAAGAGAATTCGAGATTGCGACTGATGTAGTGGCCGTGTTGTTGAAAGAGTGTGAGTAAGAATTGAGTGTCGAGTTGCGGTGACTCACGAAACATTTCGCGCGCAGCGATCAGATTTATCGCGCGCAAGGCAACTTCCATCGCGCACTGCCAGTTTGGACCACGGCCGTACGGGTTCTGTTCGTACCAGCTTCGTAACTGGTCGAGAAACGCGGTAGCGAATGTTTCGTCTTTCGTAAGTTGGTACGCGTGGCCGAGCGTGAGGAAGTGGCCCAGGCGGTTGAGTTCCCACACGATGCGAATATCCGATCCGTCGTTTCGCATCAACTTGAGATCGCGGTGGTGATCGAGCGGCCAGAGATAACCGGAACGAGGATCGCGGTTCCATTCAACCGGCGGTTCCGACACGAGGCGATTTGCTAGAGCGAGAAGCTCGGGATCGTCAGGCGTTTCAATAGCGAAGAACTTCGGTTGTCGATGAACTTTGGAGGAAAGTTGTAATGGATCGGGATCCTTGCTCTCGAATCGCCTTTGTAGTGAATTGCCGGTGCGGCGGAGCGCTTCCAAAGCGGCTACGGTTAGCTTTACCTCGCCTCGCAAAGCACGTTTAATTTTTCCGAGCGTGCCCATCTATTGGGATTCTTGGGAGGAAAGCTCTTCGAGTACGTCAAGGATGCGTTCCGAGGTGTGTCCATCCCACAACGGCGGTTGCTGAACCGGCTTTTGCCCCGCGCCGTTCAACGCTGCTGACGCAGCATTTACGATCCTGCCCGTGTCGGTCCCAACCACGACATTCGTACCCAGCTCGACAGTGATTGGCCGTTCGGTATTTTCACGCAGCGTGAGGCACGGAATTCCGAGCGCCGTCGTCTCTTCCTGGATGCCGCCCGAATCAGTCAAAACGAGACCCGCCTTGCTGTAAAGCGCGAGAAAGTCGAGGTAGCCAAGCGGATCGACAACGCGCAGGTTCTTCATCGCACCGACGCGCTCGCTCAAACCAAGCGCGGCAATTGTCTTGCGCGTCCGAGGATGCACGGGAAAAACAACCGGCAGCTTTTCGGTAATCGTCTCGAGCGCCGAGAGAATTCTCGCGAACGTCTCGGGAACGTCGACGTTCGACGGACGGTGCAACGTCATCACTGCGTAGTCGAGATCACTGACACCCAGGTCCGCGCGAACTGACGAGCGTCGCGCACGTTCGAGGTTCTGGTGCAACGAGTCGATCATTACGTTTCCGACAAACCTGATTCGCTCCTCCGGAATTCCCTCGGCGCGCAGGTTCTCATCGGCGTCGCGCGAAGGCGTGAAAAGCAGATCCGAGATCTGATCGGTCAACACGCGATTGATCTCTTCCGGCATCGTGCGGTCGCGGCTACGCAGGCCTGCTTCGACGTGGCCCACTTTCACCCCGAGCTTTACACACACCAGCGCGCACGCGATCGTCGAGTTGACGTCACCGACGACGAGCACCCAGTCGGGTTTCTCGTGCAACACCACGGGCTCAAAACGTTCCATCACCGCAGCCGTTTGTACCGCATGCGAACCGGAACCGACGCCGAGATGAGTATCAGGTTGAGGTAGTTGAAGATCGCGGAAAAACGAATCAGACATGTCCGCGTCGTAGTGTTGTCCGGTATGGACCACGAGCGGTTGAAACTTTTCGGGCCGCGCCTTCATTGCAGCCACAATCGGCGCAACCTTCATAAAGTTGGGCCGCGCGCCAACGACATTAATTACTTTAACCACTGATTACAACCGGATGATCCGTGCTTTGCTATCGCGTCGCAGGTCTCCATTCAACGCGTTGCGCGTATCGACAATCAGCGGCGCGGTGGAACAAACGTGCTTGTAGTCGATCTCGCTGTGGTCCGTGACGATGATTAGACAATCGGCGGCGCGCAGTTCTTCGTCGGTTAACGGCACCGACGACAATGGCTCGCCGCTGGCTTCGATGTGCGCATCGTCGAAGCGAAGCTCTTTAACAAACGGATCGTGGTAGCGCACGTTCGCGCCTTTCGTGCGCAGCCGATCGATGATCGAAAGCGCCGGGCTTTCTCGCACGTCGTCGACGTCGCGCTTGTAAGCAACACCCAGCAGCAAAACATTCGATCCTTTAACCGATTTTTGTTCGTCGTTTAGACCGTCGGCGACCAGTTGGACCACGTGCTCGGGCATGCGTGAATTGACTTCCTCGGCGAGGCTGATGAAGCGCGAGTCGAAACCGTGCTGCCGCGCCTTCCACGACAAGTAATGCGGATCGAGCGGAATGCAGTGACCGCCGATTCCCGGGCCAGGATAGAACGCCATGAAACCAAACGGCTTCGTCGCCGCCGCGCGAATAACTTCCCACGTGTCGATGTTCAGCGCGTAACAAAGGCGGGCCATCTCGTTTGCCATGCCGATGTTTACCGCGCGAAAAGTATTTTCCAGCAGTTTCGCGGCCTCGGCCACGCGCGCGGACGTGACGGAATGAACGTTGTTGACGATGTGCGAGTAAAGATGCGCGGCAACAACCGTTGAATCCGGTGTGACGCCGCCGACGACCTTCGGAATGTTGTGCGTCATGAACTGCGGATTCCCAGGATCGACACGCTCCGGCGAGAACGCGAGCAGAAAATCCGCGTCGAGTTTGAGACCAGTCTCTTCAAACATCGGCAACAACACTTCGTCGGTTGTGCCAGGGTAAGTCGTTGATTCCAAAATGACTAACTGACCGCGACGCAGGCGTTGTTTGATCTCTTCCGCGGCGGCTAGGATGTAGGAAACGTCCGGTTCCTTAGTTTTACGAAGCGGAGTGGGAACACAGATGATGATGACGTCGCAATCGCTGAGGTGGTTGAAATCGGTCGTGGCCCGAAGTCGTTCCGACTTCACCATTTCATTAAGCCTCGTCGCGGGGACGTCGCCGATGTATGAATGACCCTCGTTGATCTGCCTTGCTTTGGTTTCGTCAACCTCGAAACCGGTGGCGCGAAAGCCTTTAGAAGCAAATTCCACCAGCAGCGGCAGACCGACATACCCGAGCCCGATAACACCCACTTGGGCCTGTTTATTAGTTATTTTACTGATCAGTTCATCCTTCATAATTGGGCGAAAGACTAGATAACCCTATCGACAAGTGTCAAGCAATCATATATATCGGTGTGCGTGACGACGAATCCCCCGAGGTTGATCCGCGGCCTTAGCCTCCTTGACGCGACCATGATCGTGGTCGGCTCGATGATCGGGTCGGGCATCTTTATCACCTCGGCTGAATCGTCGCGCCTGGTTGGATCGCCGGGTTGGCTGCTGGTAGCGTGGGCGCTGGCAGGCGTGCTGACAATCACCGGCGCGCTCTGTTGCGCGGAACTGGCCGCAATGTGGCCGCGCGCGGGCGGGCAGTACGTTTTTCTGCGAGAAGCTTATGGACCAGCCACCGGGTTCCTTTTCGGCTGGGGGCTGTTTCTAATCATTCAAACAGGAACGATTGCGGCGGTTGCAGTCGCTTTCGCAAACTTCACGGGGGTTCTCATCGACTGGATCTCCGGCGAGCGATACCTCATTGCGCCCCTCGTAATACTCAAACCATTCACGCTTGGAGGATTGTCGTTCAACGGCTACGCAGTCAGTTTGTCGACGCAGCAATTGCTCGCAGTCGTG
Source organism: uncultured Acidobacteriota bacterium (assembly GCA_963789185.1). Lineage (GTDB taxonomy): Bacteria > Acidobacteriota > Blastocatellia > Pyrinomonadales > Pyrinomonadaceae > PSRF01. The sequence continues at coordinate 564,806 of CAWBJU010000027.1, read as the reverse complement.
ATGATTCTGTTTCTCACCTTCATCAACACACGCGGACTCCAAACGGGCAAAGTCATTCAAAACACATTCACGGTGACGAAGACCGCAGCGCTGTTGGGTTTGATAGTGATTGGTCTGTTCATCGGCTGGAACGGAGCGAGTGCGGCGTACACGTCGTCGTGGTGGAAATCGTGGGAAAACGGTTGGCAGCCGACGGCGGCGCAGGTTGGTTTCGACCCGTCGACCCAGGGTTTGGTGGTGCTGGCGCTGTTGATGTTGCTTGGCCGCGCGATGGTTGGACCACTCTTCGCGCAGTCAGCGTGGAACAACGTGACGTTCACTGCGGGCGAAGTCCGGGATCCCGGAAAAAACCTGCCGCGCGCGCTATTAATCGGCTGCGGCCTCGTGGTGACGTTTTATCTGCTCGCTAACCTCGCGTACGTCGTGACGTTGCCGCTCGCAGGAATTCAAACGGCGCCGCAGAATCGTGTGGCCACGGCGGTTATGCAAGCAGTACTTGGTCCCAAGGGCACGATACTGATGGCGCTCGCGATCATGATCTCGACGTTCGGTTGTAATAACGGTCTGATCCTGGCGGGCGCGCGCGTTTACTACGCCATGGCGCGCGACGGACTGTTTTTCAAACGCGTCGATAGCGTGAACGCGAAACACGTGCCTGCGGTTGCGCTAATCGCGCAAGGAGTTTGGGCGTCGTTGCTGGTCCTGCCGCGAACGGCGACCGTTAATCAGCAAACCGGCGGTTACACGTTCGGCAACGTCTACACGCAACTGCTCGAATATATCGTCTCAGCGGATTTGGTTTTGTATGCGTTGATGGTGGGCGCGGTGATTGTGATGCGACGCAAGGCGCCGGAAATCGAGAGGCCGTACCGGACGTTTGGCTATCCGATTGTTCCGCTGATCTACCTTGTACTGGCGGGCTTATTCATCATCGACCTCGCGATCCTCGCACCGTCCACTTCCGGTATAGGCTACTTGTTGGTTGCAACGGGCATTCCCATTTACTTCATCTGGAGCCACAAAAAGGCACAAAAGGCACAAAAAAACTCGGGTGAGTTTCTTTAGGCCGAGTCAGTTCTCTAGCGCCAGTCAGTTTCTTTTGTGCTTTTTGTGCCTTTTTGTGGCTCACTTAACCCACTCGTCAGCGATCTCGGTTTCGACTTTCACCGGCACAGTCTTCAAATACTCTTCACCCGCAGCGCACATCACGCGTTCAACCTTCGCGGCGATCTCCTGCGCCTCGTCCGCGTCAGATTCCACAACGATCTCGTCGTGAATGATGTTAACGATCTTCGCGTTCGTATCGCGAAGCTCGTTTTTCATCCAACGTAGCGCGCGTTTGAGAATGTCGGCGCTCGTCCCCTGGATCGGCGTGTTCTTGCCGTTGCGTTGCGTCATCGAGATCTGCTGGCGGTCGTTTTCATCGTATCGGAAACGCACGAGACGTCCGGATGCGGTCCGCGCCTGCCGATCGCTTACCGCCCGGCTCGCCGCGTCGCGAAGGTAGTTGTCCAGACCGCGATACGTCGTGAAGTATCGTCGCAAGACGTTCTCCGCGTCCGACACAGTCAACCCGGTCATCAACGCAAAACGTTGCGCGCCGATGCCGTAGACCACGCCAAAATTCAAACGCTTCGCAAAGTCACGTTGTTCCTTCGTCACCTGGTCCAACGAAGCATTGAAGACTTGCGACGCCGTGACTCTATGTAGATCGGCGCCGGAGTTGAACGCGTCGATAAATCCGCGATCGCCTGAAAACTCTGCGAGTATGCGCAACTCGATCTGCGAATAGTCGGCGATGATCAACTTCCGTCCTTCCGGATGACCGCTGAAACAGCGCCGGTATTCGACCGCATGCGGCACCTGCTGAATGTTCGGGTTCGTGCACGCGAACCGCCCGGTGGGCGCGCCGATCTGCCGGAAGTCAGCATGCAAACGCTTCGTCACGGGATTGATCAACTCGATCATGTTCTGCCCGTAACTCGTCAGCGCCTTTTGCACGGTGCGGTATTCGAGCAGCGTCCCGATGATCGGATACTCGATCGCAAGCGGCTGCAACTTCCAGTTGCGCGTCGAGTCCGGTACGGGAATACCGAGCCGGTTGAGCGCCTGCGTCAACTGCTGGTGCGAATCGAGATTGATGTCGTTGCGCTCTGGTCCACCAAACAGTGTTCCTTGCGACGACTCTTCCGCCAGCACTTGCTGCAACTCTTCCGCCAGTTCGACCCGTCGCTTTTCGACGATGCTGAGCTGTTCGAGCCAGCGGTCTTTGTGCATGAAAAACCCGGCCAGCTCGATGTCGACGACCGTGTTGACACATTCAAACTCCAGTTGCGCGCACTTGATCAACGACTCACTCTTCAACCGCTCGATCAACTTTTCGCGTAACGGCAGAAGGATCGCGGCATCGCGCGCGGCGTACTCGAGTTGCGCTTCAGAAAGCTCGAAATTCCAGTTGCTCAGCCGCTCGCTCTTGTCGACCGACTCCCCCAGGTAACGGCTCGCAACGGTCTCCAACCCATGACGCTCCTCGATGTCGCCCGCGCCGACTAGTTGACTTGCGAGCAGCGTGTCAAACAGTCCACCGAGGTCGATACCGAGGTTGTGCTTGATGAATTTCGCGTCAAACTTTGCGTTGTGCGCGATCTTGATCGGCCGTGGTGCTTCAAGCAGACGTCGCAGCGGCGCGAGCGCCTCGCCTTTCGCAGCGCCGGCTGTCCCACCGTTCGCAAACGCGTCGAAGTCGAAGATGAACACGCGATCAGGCGTGGCGAGCTGGATCAAACGCAATCGCGACGTGAACGGATCGAGCTCGGTGGTCTCCGTGTCGAGTCCGACCACCGGCTGTGTGGAGATTGCTTCTATGCTTCTGCGGACTTCATCCGGAGTCTTAATTACCTGGTAGTTCATCGATGAGGATTAGAGTGCCATGAGTCTCTTCAACATCAAAATCTGGCCTTTGTGTTGCGCTTCGTGATCGACGAGGTGATGAAGGATCCAGCGCAAGTTGTGCTCAGTCGGTTTGTCCTGTCGTTCGTAGTGGATAATGCGCTCAAGATCTTTATCGTTATATGTGAACAGCAGGTCGCGCGTTTGGTTGCGGACCTTGGCCGCTTCCTGCAAACAGAACTCGGTGGTGAATCCTTCGCGTGAAACGCGTTCGACGTCGTCGAGTATGTCCCAGCACGGGGCCTTCTGGTCTTCTTCGGTGAGTTGATGTCCGGCGACGACCATCTGCATCCAGAACCACTCTGCTTCGCCGATGTGCAACACGAGTCCGCCGATCGAGTGCGCTCCCAGAAACGGCGGTTTGCCGATCAAGTCATCGGGAATGGAATTCACGGCGGCGACGAGCTGGCTGCGGACTTCTTCCATGCCGCTGAGGTAGTAGCCGATGCCCGTTGATAAGCCGGGATGAGGAGTTAACACTCTTTGTCTCATTCAGTAACCCTTTCAGTTCACATTTCACGTGGGAGCCAGTTCATTTTCATTACGCTGCTGCACGAATATTAACAGGAGTATCGCAGCCGTCGCCCCTATTACTGCGCTGACGATGAATGCGGTTGCAGGTCCCTTCCAATCCCAGATGATACCCATCAATAGCGATGCAGGAAACACCGTGATGCCGAACGCGAGATTATAAAGTCCATAAGCCGTTCCGCGTTGTTCGGGCCGGACGAGATCAGCGACTAACGCTTTCTCAGCGCCTTCGACAAGCCCGAAGTAGATGCCATAGATCAAAAACAGCGCCCACACGGAAAATGCATTGTCGACAAACGCGAAACCGGCGTAAACGGCTGCATACAACACCCAACCGGAAACGATTAGACGTTTGCGTCCCAGACGATCTGAGAGGTCACCGCCATACAACGAGCTGAGCACTTTCGACGCATGATGCGCGGACCAGAGCAACGGAATCACGACGAGCGAAACACCGGACTGATTCGCACGCAGAATGAGAAAAGCATCCGACGAGTTTGAAAGCGTGAACAAAGCAAGAATGAGCAGGAAACGTTTGAAGTTCCGGTCGAACCCACGCAGCGAGAGCTTAACAGGCTTGGTTTTATCCGCCTGGATCACCGGTGACTCGCGCATTACAAATATTGCCACGAGCACCGCAAGGAAAGCTGGTATTGCGGCAATCAAAAAAATCCGTGTGAAGTTACTCGCAAAGAGACCGACCAGCAAATAACCAATCAACGGTCCAATAACTGCGCCGCTGTGGTCCATCGCGCGATGAAACCCAAATGCCAACCCTCGTTGTTCGAGTCGAACAGAGTCGGCAATCATCGCATCACGCGGCGCAGTACGAATGCCCTTGCCGACGCGATCGCCCACACGGATCGCCAACACCTGATGCCAGTTACCGGCTAATGCCAGTAGCGGTCGCATCAGCGCCGCAAGGGCGTAACCACCGACGACTAAAAACTTCCGCTTGCCGAGTCGATCGCTAAGATGACCGGCAAACAGTTTCAACAAACTCGAGATCGATTCGGCGAGTCCTTCAATGATCCCGATCGCGCCTGCGGATGCGCCCAGACTGGCGGCGAGGAAGATAGGAAGTAGCGGATAGATTATTTCGCTTGAAGCGTCGTTGAGAAGACTGACTAGACCGATAGCAACGACGTTAGGTGGGAGTTTCCGATAGCGGCCCCACAACCCTGGAGTGCTTTCGTCAAGCTCAAGCCTTTTGATAGCGAGCCCTCACGACGGTCTTGATATTTCCGCGCACGTGAAAATCACCTTCGATCTCCACGCTCAGCGGATCGCAGGCGGCGACAAAGTCTTCGAGAATGATGTTGATTACGTGCTCGTGAAAGATCTTCACGTTGCGAAACGAGTTTATGTAGAGCTTCAAACTCTTCAGTTCGATGCAGCGTTCGTTCGGAACGTATTCGAGCCGGATGGTGGCGAAGTCGGGAAAATCGGAGAACGGGCAGATCGCTGTGAACTCAGGAATCTCGAAATTGATCTTGATTTCGCGACCGGGAAACTCGTAGGCAAACGTGTCCAGCGGAAACAGGCTCATCTCCGCTCGCGGCGTTGATTGAATATCAAGACATTGATTGTTAGACCTGTGATCGTCCATGTCCTCTATCGAAGAACTTAATCAGCACAAGCCCCGCGATGAACCCGCCGATGTGTGCAGCGTACGCCACGCCACCTTGTTGCGAGCCTTCGCCTAATATGCCGAGTCCGCTGATCAACTGGAAGGCGAACCAAATCCCGATCGCTACCCAGGCAGGAACGTCGGTCAGGAAGCGGAAGAGAATCACCGTCACGCGGCGCGCAGGATGGAGCAGGAGGTACCCTCCCAACACTCCCGAGATCGCACCCGAAGCACCAAGACTCGGAATGAGCATGTCCTGCTGCTGTCCGGCTAAGGCCGCGGTGGTGAAAACGTGGGCCAACGAGGCGATCACACCGCACACCAAATAAAAGATCAAGTAGCGCACATGGCCCAACCGGTCCTCGATGTTGTCGCCGAAGATCCAGAGGAAGAGCATGTTTCCACCTATGTGTGCGATGCCGCCGTGCATGAACATCGACGTGATTAAGGTGAGGTAAACAAAGGGCGTGTAACCCAAACCCGGAATCTGGAGCTGCTGGCCGGTCTGAGTCTCTAGAATTCGAGGCTCGGTTTGAATGTCGCTCCCCGACATAATTTCGCCGGGCACAGTTGAAAACGAGTACGTGAAATCAGTGTCGGTCCCGAGGCGCTGCAGCAAGACGAAGACGAGAATATTGAGCGCGATGAACGCGTAGTTAACCCAAGGGGTCGTAGCCCTGCCAGTGTTGTCGTCGTAAAGCGGAAAGACCATTGTCTTGTGCCCTCAAATTGTTAAAAATTGAGTGAGTCTAACTCGCCGCCTGTGCGGAGATTGTAACGTTGCTGTTACTAAAAGGTTTAATCCATACCGCGATTTGCCACCGGCACGCCAGCGTCAACGATCGCCGGTTCGTGTGGTCTCAAAAGTTCGTAGCCTTCCGAACGGGCCACGTAAGTGGCGGCGGTCATGTCGCCGGTGACGTTTAGTGTCGTGCGGCACATGTCGAGAATTCGATCAACACCGAGGATGATCGCGATCAACGCCGGATTTATTCCGACTGTAACCAGCACGCCGATGATGAAGGGAATCGACCCCGAAGGAATGCCGGCGGTGCCGATGCCCCCAATTATCGCGAGATAGACCACCATCAATTGTTGGCCCAACGTTAAGTCAACGCCTGCCAGTTGGGCCAGGAAAAGCACTGTCACGCCTTCGTAAAGAGCGGTCCCGTTCTGATTTGCGGTTGCGCCTACAGTCAACACGAAACTGTTGATCTGTTGCGGCACGCCGAGGTTCTGCTCGGAAACGCGCAACGCCGTCGGTAACGTTGCGTTCGACGACGAAGTCGAAAAAGCCGTAAGGATCACGGTCTTTACACGACGGAAAAACTCGAGCGGCGAGATGCGCGAGAGGAAGTAAACGGAAAGTGAGTAAACGCCGAACATGTGGATCGACAGACCGAGCAGCACAGTCACAACAAACCAACCGAGCGCTGCCAAAAGGTCGAGACCGAAGCGCGCGGTGGTGTTGAACAACAGACAGGCCACCGCAAAAGGCGCGAACTTCATGATGATCTCGATGATCTTCGCGGTGATCTCGTAAACACCTTCAAGCACGCGCAACACCGGTGTCGTGGCAGTTACCGGTAGTAGTGTGATCGCAATGCCGATCACCAACCCGAAGAACATCAGGTGCAGCATGTTCGCGTCTTCTTTATTCGCGACGGCGAAGAACGGGTTCTTCGGCACGAGCGTTTCCACGACAGACATCAACGGAGTCGTGGCGGCGCCGGGTTTGGTCGCGTCCTGGACTCGCGTCGTGGCATCGCTGGCGTAACGCTGTTGCAGCGCAGTCGCAGTGGCGGGATCGATACGATTGCCGGGCCGGATGGTGTTGGCGAGCGTGATGCCGATCGCCACTGAGATCGCTGAGATCACGAGGCAGTAACCAAACGATTTGAGACCAACGCGTCCGAGTTTGCGAATGTCGCCGATGCCGGCCACGCCGACGACGAGCGATGAAAACACCAGCGGCACGACAATCATCAACAACAGGCGCAGAAACAGTTGGCCCACCGGATTGGTGATGTTGTCTATGGCCCAGGCAACGCGAGCATGGTCGCCGCCGAACAGGCGATTCACCGTCACGCCTGCAATTGCGCCGATGACGAGACCGATCAGGATCTTCGTGTGAAGAGCGAGACCGCGTGGTTTGTCAGGCGTCTCTTCGTCGAGATCGGTGGCGATCCTACGTTCGAAAGCATCGCGCTGTACTCGATCGGCGCCGTGGCGTCGGTTGTCTCTTTCTTCAGGCATAGTGTTTGTCTCTTGTGCCTTTTTGTGTCTGCGTTTTGAGCTTCGTGTGTTACCGGCCCCAACGGAGCTTGTCACGCAAAACGTCGAAGTAGTTTCTGTTGCTGGGCTGCACCAGATTAAACGCCACACTGCTCTTGCGAATCACCGCGCGGTCCTCGACCTTCAACGAAACACCGACTTGCCCGTCGAGCGTCAGCGTCACCTCTTCCTGATCGGTTTTCAACAGCAGTTCGATCGTGGCGTCGTCAGGCACGACGATCGGACGATTCGAGAGTGTGAACGGACAGATCGGCGTGATCACAACAGCGTTCATCGAGGGAAAGATCACTGGTCCACCCGCGGAAAGGTTATAGGCCGTCGAACCGGTTGGCGTCGAGATGATTAAGCCGTCAGCGCGAAACGCGTTTACGAAACGTTGGTTGAGATAAGCTTCGATTTCGATGATGCGGGCAAGTGCTGACTTGTTTATAACCACATCGTTGAGCACGCGATTGTGCGTGATCAACTCGTCGCCGCGCCGGAGTTCGACGTCCAGCATCACGCGTTTGTCGAGACGGAAATTGCCGGAAATGATCGATTCGAGTGCCTGGTAAAGCTCTTCGATGCGAAACTCGGCGAGATATCCGAGTCCGCCGTAGTTGACACCGAGCACGGGCACTTCGCGATCGCCGAGCATGCGAGCAGTGGCGATCATCGTACCGTCGCCGCCGAGGACGAGGATCTGATCGACATTAGCCGCCAATTCCTCGCGCGGCACCTGTTCCACAGCGCAACCAGTTTCAAGCTGGATTCGATCGCGCTCGATCTCGGGTGTGCCGACGAGAGCGATGCCACGCTCGTCGAGCCACGAGACCAGCTCACAGACGGTCCTTAACGCGTCCGGTTGGCTCGGCTTCAGAACGATTCCTATGCGCTTGATTGGCGGCATTTGAGTGCGCGGCCCGGATGATACGGGACGGCCGATCCAGACTTCAACTCAAATCAGCTTGTAGTGCGCCAGGAATTCGACGTTGCCCTCGGCGCCCTGGATTGGCGATTCGATCACGCCAGCTACTCTAAGCCCTAATTCGCCGGCCGCGTTGTTCACTGTTTCAACCGCCTGCGCGCGTTTAGTTGCGTCGCGCACGATGCCGCCGCCGCCAACTTCTCCTCGACCCACTTCAAACTGAGGCTTGATTAGTGTGACGATCGAACCACCTTCGCGAATCAACGGAACGATCGCAGGCAGCACCTTTGTTGCCGAAATAAAGGAGACATCCATGACTGCGAGATCAAACCTGACCGGAAAATCTTCGGGTTGCAGATATCTTGCGTTCACACCTTCCCGGACTTCGACGCGTGGATCGTTTCGCAGTTTCCAGTCGATCTGGTTATGGCCCACGTCGATCGCGAACACTTTCTGCGCGCCGTTTTGCAGCAGGCAGTCGGTGAATCCGCCGGTCGAAGCGCCGACGTCAAGACACACAGCGCCTTCCACATTCAGTTGAAACTCGCGCAACGCTGCCTGGAGTTTCAACCCGCCGCGTCCAACATAGCGCGACGCCGGATCGTCCGCATGCTTCACGCGAATCCGCGCGTCTATAGCAAATTGATCGGAAGGTTTTTGGACCAGCTGTTCGTTGACGAGCACAACTCCAGCCATGACCAGCGCCTGCGCCTTCGTGCGCGATTCGGCTAAGCCTCGTTCAACCAACAGTTTGTCTATGCGTTCGCGCTTCACGTTACGGACATTACACCATAACGCGAGCGCTTACCGGGATGGAACTAAATCAAGGTTCTTATGGGGTTCTTATGCCCGCCGAACGGCCGACGAAACGACGGCACGCGGCGTGTCGGTTAGCCGCAAATCGCCGGCGCACGCGTTGCAAAGCCACACGATGATGTGAGGCGCATCTGCCCAAAAGAATGAACTAACTTTGCCTGCCACTTTAACAGCTTGATCGACGGGGAGTCGTTGCAATGCCTGAATGTAAAAAACGCCATTATAAAAATCGCCCTCGGCCCCTTCGTCTCTATGAATACACTCCCGCTCACGAAACATCTGTCTAGTCATGATGATTCACCGTTTCCTCGCGCCGCCGAAGCGCGAATCTGACCGTTATAAATTCGTCGGGGTTAAATAAGTGAGGAGCAAACGGACTTGGCGAGATGATGCCATCCGAGTTGCGATCCGTCAATAATATTTAACAAGGATCAATACGGGCGCTCAGGACGTCGCCGCGGGCCTTCGAAAATTTCATTCAAATTTGAGAGATCGCGGTCGTTCATGCGGTTGCGACGTTCACGCCTGGCGGCACGACGCGCTCGTCGTTCCTGCCACTGTTCGTACAAAACGGCTTCGCGAATTTGTTCGAGTTGTTCCTCTTCGCTAGGCTGCACTGCGTTGCGGTCACGATGCGAATTGACGATTCGCGGACGTTGAGCCAGCGGTTCCTGTCGCTTTGGAGCCGATCGATGCACTGGCGCTTCCTCGTCGACTTCGACTGTCATGGAATCAGCGATTTGCTCGCCAGAATCGACGTCGGAATCGATGACTGCCGGTTGCTCTACGGCCGGCAACTGTGCTGCCGCGGTTGCGGTCGTTTCCGGTTGCGGCTCGGAGATTTGTGGGATTTCAGTGTTGGCTGCGATACGTTTAACGCGCACTGCTACTAACGCCGAAGCAGCGCCGAGCATCATCGCAATCGCAAACGCGCCGCTAAGAAACCACAATCTTCGGAGGCTTTGCTTTGTCCGGATCTCGGCCAACGGCACGACAGGCTGCGCCCGTTGCGCCACGCGCCGGTCATCGAAATGAGGCGAGGGCATGGACATACGAAGTTCAACCGGATTTTCGAATAATTCTTCCTTCATCGTTCAACTGCGTCAGGGATTAAAACCTGGCCGGGAGTACTTTTGAGTCGTTGCAATCACGAGGCCACGCCTTAACTGCTGCTGCTACACAGTTTTTTCCCCGGAAACAGCGCTAATGCTGGTGAGAGGAGAGGCAGAAACAAACGATTTGGTGCACGGAAACGACGCGTTGTGTTATGAAACAACGCCGCGCCGAGATTTGGTGCGGCGGTCGTCCAAAACCTCAATACTGTCTTTCACGCGACTATAAATTCCATCCGCGTCGAGTCCATACTTCGCGAGCAGCAACTTTGCATCGCCATGAGTGATGAGCCTGTCGGGAACACCCATGCGAACAACGCGCACTTTGTCCTGGAGTCCGTTTTCTTCCAGTAGCTCCAGCACTGCTGAGCCAAAACCACCGGCAAGATAAGCCTCTTCGACGGTCACTATCAGCCGCTTGGTTCGAGCGAGCGCGAGCAGCAGCGGCGCATCGAGTGGTTTCACAAACCGGGCATTGACGACGGTCGTTTCGATCTTTTCTTTCGCCAACTGTTCCGCCGCCGCAAGTGACGGGTGGACCATCGCTCCATAAGCAACGATCGCAACCTCTCCGCCGTCCCGCAAAATCTCACCCTTGCCAATCTCCAGCAGCTCAGGCTCGCGTGTGATGTCTGCACCGACGCCGTTCCCACGTGGATAACGCATCGCAGCAGGACCAGTGTGCTCGATCATCGTGTAGAGCATGTCGCGCATCTCGCCTTCGTCTTTCGGCGCCATCACGACGATGTTTGGCACAGCGCGCATGTAAGCGATGTCGAGCAGACCGTGATGCGTCTGTCCGTCGCCACCGGCGATGCCGCCACGATCGAGACAGAATTTGACGTTCAGATCCTGGATGCAAACGTCATGGACTAGCTGATCGAATCCGCGTTGCAGGAACGTCGAATAGATCGCGCAAACAGGAGTCAGACCTTCACACGACATGCCCGCCGCGAAAGTGACGCAGTGCTGTTCGGCGATACCAACGTCAAAAGAACGTTCGGGAAACTTCTCGAGCGCCGTGCAGATACCCGTCCCATCAGGCATCGCGGCAGTCAACGCGACCACCTTCTGATCTTTTTCCATCAAGTGGGCCAGCGTGTCGCCAAAAACCTTCGTGTAGGTTGGAGCTTTCGCAGAACTTTTCACTGGCGCACCGGTTTTGAGATCGAAAGGCCCGGTTGCATGCCAGCGATAGTAATCAGGCTCGACCTGCGGGAATCCTTTTCCTTTCGTCGTCAACGCGTGAACGATCACTGGACCATCTTTGATCTGTTTCGCCTCGTTAAGTGCAGCGACGAGTGCACGCGGATTGTGGCCGTCTACGTAACCGATGTATTTGAAACCGAGTTCGCTAACGAGTGCGCCAGGCAGGACCACCGCGGCAAGCATGTCTTTCATCGTCTTCGCCGCGTGATGCAGACGTTCGCCGAGAGTGGGAATCGCCAGTAGTTTCTCTTCAACTTCGTCTTTGAACCGGTGATAACCGTGCGCGCCGCGGATGCGATTCAGGTAGCCGGTCAACGCGCCGACCGCAGGCGCGATCGACATCTCGTTATCGTTCAGGACCACAATGAGACGGCTCTTCAAGTGACCCGCCTGGTTTATGGCTTCCATCGCCATGCCGCCGGCAAGCGACGCGTCGCCGATAAGCGCGACAACGTGATGGTCTTCGCCTTTGCGATCCCGCGCGATTGCCATGCCGAGCGCCGCTGAAAGAGAAGTCGAGGCGTGACCCGCGCCAAACGTGTCGTACTGTGATTCGTCTCGACGCAGAAAACCGCTGATGCCTCCGTACTGTTTGATCGTCGGCAACTGCTCGCGGCGGCCGGTTAGGATCTTGTGCGCGTAAGCCTGATGGCCCACGTCCCAGACGAGCCGGTCGTGCGGCGTGTCGAAGGCGTAGTGCAGCGCGACAGCCAACTCGACTGCGCCGAGTGACGCTCCGGTGTGCCCGCCAACGCGAGACATGGTTTCGAGAATGTAATTACGAATCTCGTCGGAAACGGCCCTAAGTTGTTCAACTGGTAGCGCGCGCAGGTCAGCGGGCGAGTGAATACTCTCGAGAAGACTCATTGTGGGCGCATTGTACTCCAATCGCCGATTTTTGCTACGCAAGCCCTTTTTCACTTTCATAATGCTCACGTGCTTGGTAATGCAAAGTACTCTGTCGGAGACAAGTTGTCAACTGAAAATTCGTCCCCGGATTCTTTTAATCCGTGGTTGAACTCGTCTCCGGCCCTCATCGTTTAGTACGACACGCGGCGAGGCGCGGATTCAGGTGTTTCAATGGGCAACCAGAAATTCAATATCGAACTACTCTTCAAGGCCCTCGCCGACCCGACTCGACTGCGGCTGATTCACCTCCTGGGAGACGAGGAAGTTTGCGTTTGCTCGTGCGTCGAGAGATTGAAAACAAGCCAGCCAAAAGTGTCGCGCCATCTTGCTTATCTGCGGCGCGCCGGATTGGTAACCACGCGACGCGACGGCAAGTGGATTTATTATCGGCTGATCAATCCGTCTAATCCGTGTGCCTCGAAGATCCTTCGCGAGGTGCGCCAGTGGTTGGCAAGCGTTCCTTGACAATCCGCGACTCCCGACTAGAATTGGACTTCGCCTGATTAGGCACGGAGATGTGGCCGAGTGGCTGAAGGCGGCGGTTTGCTAAACCGTTAAGGGTCAAAAGCCCTTCACAGGTTCGAATCCTGTCATCTCCGCCAGATTTTGGTCAGTAGTCGGTAGCCCCCAGCTACTGACTACTTTTTTATTGTCATGACAGTCCGCGTACGCTTCGCACCATCGCCCACGGGTTACCTGCACATCGGCGCCGCCCGTTCCGCTCTCTTCAACTGGCTCTTTGCTCGCAAATCCGGCGGCAAGTTTCTGCTGCGCATCGAAGACACCGATCTGCAACGCTCGACCGACGAGTCGACCCGCTCGATCATCGACGGACTCGAGTGGCTCGGTCTCGACTACGACGAAGATCTCGTTTTCCAGTCGAACAATGCACCGCAACATCGCGCCGCCGCGAACCGTCTGCTCGAAGAAGGCAAGGCCTATCGCGATTTCACCCCGAAGGAACAGCGCGACGACAACCAGGTAAAGCAGGAGATCGCAGAGCGCGCGCGTGCGCAGACTCTTGAAGGAGTCGATCCACGAGGCAATCCGTATCGCGATCTCGCAAAAGAAGAATCAGATCGACGCGCGGCTGCGGGCGAACCGTTCGCGGTGCGTTTGAAAGTGTCGGCTGAGGGCCAGACGAAGTTTGACGACGACGTTTTTGGACCACAGGAGCGCAGCCATTCCGAAATCGAAGATCTCGTGTTGCTGCGTTCTGACGGCCATCCGCTTTACAACCTTTCGGTCGTAATCGACGACATCGAAATGGGCATCACGCACGTCATCCGCGGACAGGACCATCTCACCAACACCCACAAACAGATCCTGCTTTACGAGGCACTCGGCGCGGAGGTGCCGCGGTTTGCGCACCTGCCGCTGATCCTCGCGCCAAACAAAGGCAAGCTCTCGAAACGAAAGCACGGCGAAGTAGTTTCGCTGACGACTTATCGCGATCGCGGTTTCGTCCCCGCGGCATTTCGCAATTTTCTCGCACTGCTCGGATGGTCTCCGCCAGAGGGCAAAGAGTTACTCAGCAAGGAAGAGTTAATCGAGGCGTTTTCACTCGAAGGCATCGGACGCGCAAACGCAATCTTCAACTTCCAGGAGAGCGATCCGCGCCGATGGACCGACGACAAAGCGCTGTGGATGAACTCCGAATACATCCGCACGATGCCACTCAAAGAGTTGTTGCCGATGGTGAAAGCGGAGTTGCGGGCGAATAAATTGTGGCGCGAAGAGTATGAGGATGACGATCGCGATTGGCTTCTGAGAACGCTCGATCTCATTCGCCAGCGCTACTTTACGCTCAAAGACTTTTCCGAGCAGGGCCGGGCGTATTTTTCCGACGACTTCGATTTCGATGAGTCGGCAGTGAATAAGAACTTGCGCAAGGAGCCACGACTGCGTGAGCTGCTGTCGGGTTTGGCTGACAAACTCGAGACCGTCGAGCCGTTCAACATGGAAACCGCGGAAGCGGCGTTGCGAGCTTTTGCGGATGAAGCCGGTGTGAAAGCGGGTTTGCTGATCAACGGCTCGCGCACGATGTTGACCGGACAGGCTGTTGGTCCGTCGATGTTTGACATCTTCGACGTGCTCGGACGTGATGCCTCCGTGCAACGGCTGAGAAGTGGTATCCCGTTTCAATAAGGAGACTTATGAAAACACGGATTTTTCTAATGGCGATTCTGATCTGCGTTCCAACTTTGGTTCACGCTCAAACGAAGCCGGCGGCGCCGTCAGCGCCGCCGTCTGACGCGCAAGCGGTGCTCGCTGCGTTCGACAAGCTGGTCGCCGGAATCGAGCACGCAAACGTGAACGAGGTAATGAGTGTTTACTGGAACAATCCGCAGCTCAATCTCTTCAACTACAACGGAACAGTCACCAAAGGCTGGGAGCAGGTTAAAAAGAACCGCGAAAGCTCGTACCCGCAGATCAAAGACGCGAAGCTGGTGGTGCGCGACAAAGCAGTCCACATGCTGGGACGAGATGGCGCGATCGTGACGTGCCAGTGGACGCAGACGCAAGTCTACAAAGGTACGCCGGAAACCGTTACGGGGCGGATGACGCTCGTTTTCAAACGTGTCGGCACTGCCTGGAAAGCGATCCACCTACACTCGTCGCCCGACTCGCCCGATCCGTCACGCATTCCTGCTTCGGAGCAACCGGAGCCGGCCGCCTCCCCAACGCCAGCGCCAAAAGCGTCCCCGTCCCCGTCCCCCGTCCCCGTCTCCTTCGCCTAAACCGGCAAACTGAACTCGAGACAATAAAAAAGCCGTCCACGATGTAAGACCGTGGACGGCTTCGGTGAACTGTTGGGATTGGCCTGAGGCTGACTGTGTGCAGCTTCCAGAAAGGAGGAGCACTATGCAGTAAGACGACCGAACCAGAATCCTAACGAGTTAGCTGGTTCAGAGGTCAGGCCGCAGCCACCTCACTGTGATAAGAACTCATAAATTTTTGAATCACCTCCTTTCCAGTGTTGGATCAAATCATAAAGTACAACTGAGTGATCGTCAACCGCTTTTTCGATCAAAACAAAGCTCACCGGAAGCATAGACTTGCCACGCGTGTTCCATGCCGAAGAAGTATGCGAGCTCGCGGTAATCGTCGCAGTCGTGAATGACAAAATCCGCGATCTTTCCTGGCTCGAGGGACCCGAGTTGTGCGCCGCGATTCAAACTATAAGCAGCGTTGATTGTCGATGCGGTGATCGACTCAGCCGGCGTCATCTTCATGTGCGTCGCTGCGAGCGAGAGGATCATCGTCATCGAAGGCGTCGGTGACGAACCGGGATTGAAATCGGTTGCGAGGATGACAGCTAAACCGGCGTCAATCATTTCGCGCGCGGCGGGATAACGAGACGAACCCAACGCGTAAACAGATCCTGGAAGCAGCACTGGCTGCACGCCAGCGGACTTCAGCGCGGCGATGCCTTCGGCGTCGGTGTGTTCGAGATGATCGGCGGTGATCGTTCCTAACTCGGCAGCGAGTTTTGCGCCGCCCGAGAGCGAGAGTTGGTCCGCGTGCATGCGCAATCCGAGCCCGTGACAACGTGCAGCGGAAAGTATCTTCCACGACTCGTCAGTCGTGAACACGTTCTGCTCGCAAAACACGTCGCAAAACTCGGCGAGCTTCTGATTAGCGACTGCGGGCAACATCTCGTCGATAATCAACGAAACATACTGATCTCGTCGCGAACGGTATTCTGGAGGAACGCTGTGTGCCCCGAGAAAGGTTGGTACGTAACGTAAAGCGTGTTCCGTCACCAAGTTGCTTGATGACACGCAGGATCTTGAGTTCGTCTTCGAGCGACAGTCCATAACCCGACTTCGCTTCGATGGTCGTCGTACCCAGTCGCAGAAACCAATCAGTGTAGGTCCCTGACTCATGCGCCAACATGTCGTCATGCACGGCTCGAGTTGCATTAACAGTGGATTGAATTCCGCCCCCACGTGCTGCGATTTCCTCGTAAGTTGCCCCCTTGGCGCGTTCTTCAAATTCGTTCACGCGGTTACCGCCGAAGACCGGATGCGTGTGCGCGTCGACGAATCCCGGCAACACACAATGCCCGTATGCATCGACGACTTCAGTATCTCCGTCGATCAAGGCTTCGATTTGTGATGTCGTGCCGACTTTTGTGATTAACCCGTCGCGAACGAGGATCGCGCCGCGGTCGATGATCCCAAGTTCACGCATTTCCGGACCGATGCGCGGGCGCGCTGGTCCGGCCAGCGTCACGAGCTGCGAACAGTTAGTTACTGCGAGTGTCTTGCTTTCTTTTTCCGAGGACATAGATCGTGATGCCGATCGCGTTTGCGATTAGCACTGTACAGGCGATCTTCAGCGCAAACGACAGGAGACTCCCGACTTCAGTAATCGGAACGATTGCGAAACGAATATAGATCAAAGTGACAATGAACCCCGACGCACACGCGACCTTCAGCCACCATGGCGATTTAACTCCGAGCGCCTTCATGCCAAACAACGGTATCGCGAAGAGCACCAGGTACGTCAAAGCGTAAAATACGCCCCCTGCGTTGTCGATCAGTTGAAATGCTTCGTGCGCCTGGACACCCGCCAGGCTTAGCACGGCGAGCACCACCGTCACTACTCCCACAAATAGAATCGAGTTGACGGGCGTCTTGTATTTCGGATGCAGTCGACTAAACCATGCGGGCAATAAGCGGTCCCAGCCCGCAACCATCGGCAGCCGCGTGTTTCCGGCAAAGTAAATACTCATCAGGGCGATCGATCTGACGGTGATACCGAGAATTGCAATCGACCCGATTGTTCCTACCCAGCCAAGGGAGCGAAACCCGATCGAAAGCACTTGCGGGATTGGTCCAATCACATCGGCTTCATCGCGGCCTACAAACGCGAGCACGGAACTGGTGCCGAGAATGAACATGATTGCAATGATTGGCGACGCGATCACTACCGAGCGGCCGATATTTCGCGCTGGTGAACGCGTTTCGCCGGCGAGGATCGCGATGTATTCGAAGCCTGTGAGCGCGCCGAGTGCGAGCTTGCTGGCGACGTTGATGTTGTACTCAGAAAAGGTCGGAAACTGGAGAGCAAAAGGCCGGTATTCTGTTCCCGTTGCCGCTGAGAACGCGATGAGTGGAAGCAAAATCAAGATGCCGAACGTCATAAGGTGCACGATGGCGCCGACGTTGTGAATCCACTTGCCGAGAGCCAGACCGCGCATTGCTGCCACCACCATGCCGATCACCAGAACAAGACTGATCGATATGATCGTCATTCTGTGATCTTTCATCCAGACGGCTGATGGTCCAATCGAGTAGGAGATATTGGTTGTAACAACCAATCCGATGCCTGCGAGAATCGAGATGGCAAAGACCCACAGGTTCCAACCGACCATGAAAGCGACGAATTCGTTGAAGGCGAGTTTGGTCCATTGATAAAGACCGCCCTCCAGTGGCATGAGGCGGATAAGGAAGATTACGACGGCTGCGAGAGGCAGGTAGAACGTTATGATGGCCAGGATCCAGAAAACGTTCTGCTCGTTACCTAGCCTTGCGGCCCAACCTACCCAGAAAGTGCCGACCACAAAAACGACCTGCGAAAGAACGAGATCGAAAAGACCAAGCTCTTTCTTCAGGACGCCGCTACGCGCCTCTACGTCGCGCTCTAGTTCGGAAACGTTTGGAGAGGTCAAAGCGCGCGCTTGTATATCACGGATCTAAAAGAAGCGGTAGTGACCTTTGATGGTCCAGGCGAAGACAACGTCTTCGATGCGTGTACCGGCGCCAATGTTGTGGACGATGAGGAACCGATCGTCGGAGTCGGAAACCATGTTTGTGACGATCCCGATGTGATCGATGCCGTTACTTAGCTCCCACGCGACGACATCGCCCGGCTGATAATCAGCGGCGGCGTTACTGATCGACAACGACTTGCCGCGGCGCTCGAAGTATTTCATCAGGTTCAACACACGCCGGTGATCGATGTTCTTGTCAGGAGCATTCGCACCCCACTTCGTCGGATACTCAGATCGCGCCACCTTCATGTCTTCGTGAACTTCTTTTTGCAGATCGACGCCAGCCTTGCGAAACGCGCGCACAACGACGTCGGAACAAACACCAGTCTTTTCGGGTACGTCACCGCCAGGATAGTCGAGCGCAACGTAAGCCGGATCGTAGCTCGTAGTTACTCCGGCTTGGGCGATGGCACCCTCGAGCATTTGTTTGAGTAGCGGAGAAGCGTTGTCAGGAAGCGGCTTGATCTTGGGATTCTGAGGGACGGCGGGAGCCGGGGGATTTAAAGTTTGTACTTCATATCGCGTTTCGCAGGCACTCGACGCGAGGAGCGTAATCACAAAAATTAATGCGAGTTCGAGTTTAAGAAGGTTATAGATCTGCATGTCGGGCCAACCACTGCTTCACATCGCTACGCATCTCGGGAACAATCTCGTGCCCCGCGTGGTAACTCTTAGACGCCACCGACCGCGCCCGCGTTCCCAATTGTTTTTCATAATCGGCGACGCGCGACGGCGGATAGAACTCATCCTCCGTCCCTGCGAGGTGAAACACGTCGATCGACGCCTGGCGATAGACCGTACTCGTATCCCAATCACCCGGAATACCGCCGCAAATCCCCACCACACCCCGCAACCGCTCCGGATGCGTAAACGCAAACCGGTAGTTCAACGCGCACGACTGCGAGAAACCCAACAGAAACACTCGCGACGCATTCGCCACCCCTTCACCCGCGAGTCGATCGATCAAATCGAGCAACGCCTGGTGATGAACCGCGACTGACTCCTCGCTGCGATAGCTGGTCAACCACCCAAACCCGTAACGCGGTGGACCACCCGGCTGCCGCGGTTCTTTCATGTGCTGGTGAAAACCCTGCAACGACGCAATCGCGAAACCGTCAGGTGCGATCTGTTGCGCCTCGCGCATCATCTGCTCTTTGAACGCACCGTAACCGTGCAGCGCAATTAACAGCGGTGCGGGCGAATTTGTCGCAGGCTGGAGGTCGTAATAGAGGTTGATGCGCGCTGGCAGCGGTTGATCGGTGATTGGTTTGCTCATCGGTGGGTCATTGTATTGCATTCCGGCTGTGTTGACGGATACGATGATGAGCATAGCTATCGGCCAATTTTTCGAAGAGGTGTCACGCAATGAAATTTCCAGGCGGTTTGAATATTCAACAGATGATGAAGCAGGCGCAGGTCATGCAGGAGAAGATGCAAAAGGAGATGGAAGAACTGCGGGTCGAAGCTTCAGCGGGCGGTGGCGTGGTCACCGTGCAAATGAAAGGCTCTCATGAAATTACTTCGCTGAAGATCGATCCCGAAGCCGTGAAGGACGGCGACGTCGAGATGCTTCAGGACATGATCGTGGCTGCGACGAACGAAGCCAACCGCAAAGTGCAGGAAGCGATGAAAGGCAAGTTGGGTGGAATGTTGCCCCCCGGCCTCGGTGGTTTGCTCGGCTAATCGCTTCGGTTATCGCCCTACCTAAAAATGCTAGAGTACGCCGAACCCGTAACTAAACTTATCGACGAACTAAAACGACTGCCCAGCATCGGGCAGAAGTCTGCGCAGCGCCTCGCGTTTTACCTGATGCGCACGCCGGAACCCGATCTCGAGCGACTCATTGCTGCGATCAGAGACGTCAAACAGCGGATTGTTCTTTGTTCGATCTGCAACAATCTCACGGAAGTCGATCCTTGCCGGTTTTGTTCTTCGCCGACACGAGATCATTCGGTTATCTGCGTCGTCGAAGAGCCGCACAGTCTCGTGGCGGTTGAAAAGACGCGCAGCTTCAAAGGCGTCTATCACGTGCTGCACGGCAGTCTCTCGCCGATTCGTCACATTGGGCCAAGCGAGTTGCATCTCGCGAATCTGTTGCCGCGGTTGAAACCGGAAAACAATGAAGGCGTGGCGGTGACGGAAGTGATACTGGCAACCAATCCGACGACGGAAGGTGAAGCGACGGCAAACTACATCAGTCGCTTACTGAAGCCGTTGGGTATTCGCGTGACGCGGATCGCGATGGGGATGCCGGTGGGAAGCGACCTCGAATACGTTGATGAAGTGACGATGGATAAAGCATTATCCAATCGTCACGAAATTTAACCACGAATTTTTAGAATCGAACCGTTTCGGCCGATACCGCGTCCTTACACTCCACGCAATCGTCAGCTTCGTCGTAAATCTTCACGTCGTAATTTACGAGCGACTTGATCTCCACGCCCTCAATCTCCGTCGGCGCGGACTCGAATCGAACGATCGCACCGCAGCCAATGATTCGCGCTCCAAGCGACTTAACCAACGTCACTGTCTCTTCGATCGCTTTGCCGCTGCGGATGATGTCGTCGACGATGATGCACGGATTCACTTCGCCCTGGTTCACGTACTGCCGAAACATGCGTTGACCTTGTTCCTGCTCAGCCCAGTAGATCTGCTCCGAGTTAAGCGCGTCGCGCACACCAAATGCGACAGGAATGCCGCCCGAGCTCGGACTGATCACGGAGATTTTGGGGAGTTGACTGGAGATGTCCTTTTCGAGCCGGAACTTCCGGCTCAGCGCCACCGCAAGCACACGCGCGGTGTCGTAGTAGCGAAACGCCAGAGGCATTTGAAAGTAGTGAGGTGAGTGCTTTCCGTTTGGATAAACGAAGTGGCCCTCACGAAACGCGCCGGTCTTTTTCAAAATCTGCATTACAGAATCTTGGGAAGGAATCAGCTCGACCATTTGGTTCTCCAGAAATGTTGTTCGAGTTCTGCTGCTTTATAACTTTGTGTTTGGGTATTCGCGCGAGAGCATACATCAATCATGCCCTTTTGCTCCATCGGCAACGGCGCGTTCAATGAAAAGTTTTTGATCTTTCGGCAAACCTTGTGGAAGCGAGTTTACAGAAAACCACTCGGCGCGTTCGATCTCCATGTCTTGCGGTTGCGGCGATCCGTTCGCGCGACAACGAAACAGCACTTCGACCTGTCGTGGTTTGCTAAACGATCGCGCCGCGAACACTTCTACGTCTTTGATCTCCATTCCGATTTCCTCGCGCAATTCGCGACGCAGTGCGTCGAGTGGTTGTTCGCCGGCTTCGAGAAACCCGCCGGGCAAGCCCCACCCGCTGCCTGCGCGAAAACGATGTTTCAACAATAATACGTGGCCCGAATCGTTGAATACGATCGCCCCGGCTGTGACGGTGAAGCGCGTGTGCATCGCGCGCATACTCCATCGCCGCAGTCGCGCCGGAAGGAGTCGCCAGAGTTTGGCGCTAAGGTTTTCGAGCATTCCCGCGAGAATATCATTTGACAATGTTCATTTGTGATTCCTAAGATTCGCTTCCAACTATGGCAGCTACCGACACCACAACGGGCAAGCTGGATTCCGCGGCTACTGCGTCTGCCCCCGTCCCCAAACGGATCGTAAATGCGCAAACCGTTTGTAACGAGAAGAACGAGAAGGGAAAGTTGTGCAACGGGCACCTGAAGCAGTTGCGCACAGCGGGCGAGGCGTCTGAGGTTCACCTGCGTGGCGACGACGTGCTTTCCAAATGCCAGACGTGTGGGATGCTTTACATGGGTCCGCCGTTGGGCCACGTGCGCGATCCGAACAAGCAGGTGCGGTTTGTCGAGGCGGAGTTGACCGCGTTGTTGCAGGCAGCCGGTGGGACGCTGCCGGTGATTAAGAAAAATGAGCGCGGCGTTTATGTGATGGTCGAGACCGAGGCTAGCGGTCACGCCGCCCCTGCAGCGAAGTCGGCTGCGAAACCCGCTGCCGCTGCATCGAAAGCCGCCGCACCCGCCGCTGCTGCTAAACCCGCGGCGCCCGCTGCGCCTGCGGCGAAAGCCGGTGAGCATAAGACGCTTGGACAAAATCCGAATCGTCAGTTGTTCAAGCGTTCAACTTACGCTGGTGTGACTGACACTGGACCAGTTGCCGGTGAGACTTTCGAACAGAAGGTTGCGCGACTCAAAGCGGTGTCGGCTGCGGCGAAGCAACGGCAAGACGAAGGTGGTGGACCAGAGCCTGCAGTGGCCGCTGCGCCTGCCTCTGCTCCTGTTGCAGAAACTCCAGCAGCGCCCGCTGCGCCCGCGCCTGCGCCGGCACCGTCTGCTCCAGCGGCTTCAGCAGGTGAACACAAACCGACCGGGAATGCAGACCGCTCGTTATTTAAGCGTTCTACTTACGGTGATGTTGTCGATACCGGGCCGGTACCTGGTGAGACCTTCGAACAAAAAGTCGCACGACTTGCTGCGCTTTCAGCGGCGGCCAAACGACGTTCCGAGGGTGGGTAACACGGATCTAATCGAATTTTATGAATCCGAGGTTATAGTTAAACCCTCGCGCGCGACTTTCCAATCCAAAACTTCAGCACCCTCTTCGCTCGCTAACGCAGCCTCGACGTCTGCACGTCTTCCCGGTGCGCACAGGAACGCAATACACCCGCCGCCACCTGCGCCACACACCTTCGCCGCTTCAGCACCATTCTCGAGCGCCTTCGCAACCAGCATATCCATCTGCGGCGTCGTGATCGTAGGCGCGAGACGTTTGCGGTTCGGATAAGCGTTCTTCATCACTTCAGCCACCCTGCCCCAATCGTCCGCAAGCAGCGCGGTGCGAATATTCCGCGCGGAATCACGAATGCCTTCAAAAAGCTCAAACAACTCCGTGTCGCCGTCGATGTGACGCTTGTAGATCTCCCAGTTATTGATCCCCGAAAGCCTCGGCTCGCCCGTGTAACAGATCGCGATCCGGCGTTCGAGCTCATCGACGTTTACGTCCAGCGCCTCACGTTCCATTCCATCCGGACGGAAATGCACGCACGACACCGAGCCATACATCGGCGGAAAGTAATCCTGAAACCCCGCCGGCACTCGGATCACAGTCGATTCAACGTTCGCAGCAATCGTGATGAACTTCCGTTCGTCGTAACGATTCCCGACCAGCCGATTCAAAGCGCCGATGCACGCGATCGCGAGCGCCGACGACCCACCAAGTCCCGCTCCAGCCGGCACGTTGCTATCGACGATCATGTGAAACCCGGTCGTCGGTTTGAAGAAGTGCACAAGCTTCGAAACGAGCTCGAGTCGCTCTTCCTGCAACAAGTCTTCAATCGCTGAAAGCTCAGTTTCAAACGCGACTTTCCGGTCGCGCGATTCGAGCACGATGCGCCCGTCGTCGCGCGTCTCGATGCGGCAGCGAGCGTACAGTGAAAGTGCGAAATTGACTGTGGTAGCGCCCGGATGAAAAAGGTAAAGAGGCCAGATGTCGATCGTTCCGCCCGCCAGATCGACGCGGGGCGGTGCTGTAGACTCAATAATCATCTTTTCGTCAACTTATCAATGAATGAAGATCTTTGTTTACGACTACAACAAAGTACCAAGAACTAACCACAAAGCTCAAAGACTAATTTTAGTCGCCATCGCTTTTACGTTCTTTGTGTTCGCCGCGATGTTGTTTGAACGGAATGTGTTCCTGAATCTCTTCGCGCAGATCCTGTAGCTTTTCGGTCGCCGCGTGTTCGATCTCATGCAAGCGTTCGGGATTCGCCTCCTCAACTTTCGGCGAGATCCAGAATCGTTCAGCGAGATAAAACCCAACAATCCCGACCACGACGATCACGAGCAACACTTTTCCAAGACGCTGGAAGTCGCCGATCAGCCCCATGACGGCGCCGCTGAAGAAATATCCGGCACCCGAAAGCACAGCCACCCACATGAAACAGCTCGCGAACGAAAGCAGCAGGAACCGCAGGTAAGGCATTCGCCCGACGCCGTAGAAAACGCACGCCGCCCAGCGCAATCCATAAATGTACTTGGAAAGAAAAATGGAGAGCGGTCCGAATTTGTTTGTGAGTCGTTCGAGTCGTGGCTTTGCAGCGCGGTAAAACCGGAGTTCCCTCACGCCCTCGCAGAATGCGCGGCCGGCGAAGTAGGCGAGATTGTCGCTAGCGCAGCCGCCGATGGTGCCCCAGAGCAAAACTTGCGCAAAACTGTAATCACCAAAAAAACCGCTGTGCGCCAACACTCCAGCGATCAGCAGGGTGATATCGCCCTCGATCATCACCAGGATGAGAACTGCGTACACGCCATACTGGAGCAGCAGTTGATTAAGAAAGTCGAGGTGCATGCAAGATCCGGGACTGATCCGTGTGCCGGCGTTGCCGGCGGCGACAAGAATAAACTGGAGGGCTCGTTATTGACTACTGTCTTGTGCTGCTTCCTGGGGTGGTTTCACAACAAGCACAGGACATGAGGCATGTCGCACAACCGACTCAGCCGTCGAACCGAAAAGAATTCGACCCAAACCGGTCCGGCCATGCGACGCAATGACAATCAGGTCAACTTCACGTTCTTTCGCGACGCGCACGATCTCGGAAGCAGCTTCACCGTGAACAACGAGCTCCTCGACATCGAGACCCGCGCATTCGTCACACTCCGCGAGTTTCGGCAACTCGCGCTCGGCGGAGTCTTCAAGTTGTTCCGCGATGTCCGCAATCGGCAACGGTTCGGCCATTCCCGTGTAGCCGACTGTCGGAACGATCGGTTCGATCACGTTGATACAAATGATCGAGGCACGAAAAGTCCGCGCCAGCGACGCCGCGTATGAGAGCGCATAGTTCCCACATTCACTAAAATCCGTGGGAAGAAGTATGGTTCGAATCTTCATGATTCAGCCCACTTGCAACTTCCTCGCGGCAATTCTACTCCCAGAACCACCTGTTTGACAGCCCTGAGACCCTCGTCTATGCTTCGTGCAACGTAACTGCAACAGCCCCAGACCAAACGAATTGCAATGAGCACTCCGGGATCAAACTTCATTGGTATCAACGTTTCTGGCACGCATGCGCGTGCGGCTCTCGTCGATAACGAGGGCCGGATCGTCGAACGCCGCGACGCGGATCTCAAACCGGAGAACATGGTCAGTCAGCTCGCGGAACTCGCGGGCCAACTGCGGTCGTCCGCACCAAACGTCGCCGCGATCGGCGTCGCGATCCCCGGACTGGTCAATCGCCAACAGGATCGCGTCGTCGCGCCGCGAGATCTTCCGTCGACGATGGTCGAGAATCTTCATTCCGAACTGACACGCGCGACCGGCTTGCGAGTTGAAATCGAAAACGACGCAAACGCCGAAGCTTACGGAGAATTCAAAGCGGGCGCAGGCGTCGGCAGCCGCAATCTCTTTTACATGATGATCGGAAAGGGGATTGGCGGCGCGATCATTCTTGAGGGAAAACTGTGGACCGGCGCTTCTGGTTTCGCCGGAGAAGTCGGTCACATCACGATCGACACCGAAGGCCTCGAATGTGTTTGCGGCAACACCGGTTGTTTGGAAACTGTCGCGTCCGCGCCGAGCATCGTGCGTCGCGCCCGCGAACGTTTGAATCGCGACTCCACCTCGTCTCTGTCTCGACTCGGACTGAATAAAAACTTCACTGCCGACGATGTTGCGCACGCCGCAAATGAAGGAGATGATTTCGCGTTGATGATGATCGAGCGCACCGGAAAATACATCGGTACTGGCGTTGCGACGGTGATCAACTTATTGAATATTGAGCGAATAGTCCTGGGCGGCGGCGTGATGGACGCCGGGGCGTTAATCCTCAATCCAATCATTCAGGAAGTTAAGCGACGTGCGTTTCTCCGCTGTTTTGAAGCGACTGAGATAGTTGCAGCAAAACTCGGTCCCGATGCAGCACCGATCGGCGTTGCACTTCTCGCCCGCGATAGTGCCGCGTAACTCTTCACACGCGGATCTAAACCCAATTTGAAAATTGCGATCTATTTGGTAAAGTACGAGCACTTTGCAATAAACATTTAGAAGCGCGAAAGGTTTGTGGGCTACTGTGTCTCCCAAGTTGTAGCGGTGTGACGTGCCCTCACGAATCCTGCGGCAATGCCCCAGATCTTCCATCACAGTACGAACGCGCTGGCGAAAATCACGATCTACGGCGCTGTTTTTATTGTTGTCGCGTTATTCTGGGTCGCCGTTGAGTTAAATCGTTCGTCGTGGAACACCGGTCAGTGGGTCGAAAAACAACAGCCCGTTCAATTCAGCCACAAACATCATGTCGGCGACGACGGTGTCGATTGCCGCTACTGTCACACATCAGTTGAAACAGCCGCATCCGCGGGTATGCCTTCAACCAACACGTGCATGAGTTGTCACAAACAGATCTGGGCCGACAGTCCATATCTCGAACCGGTGCGCGCCAGTTTTCGCACCGGCAAACCGATCGAGTGGATCCGCGTTCATGATCTTCCTGATTACGCTTACTTCAATCACAGCATTCACGTAAACAAAGGCGTCGGCTGTTCGACCTGTCACGGCAGAGTCGACGAGATGCCGATCGCATTTGCGTCCGCGACGCTGCAAATGGAGTGGTGTTTGGAGTGTCATCGCGAGCCGGAACGGTTTCTGCGCCCGAAGGAGCGAATCTTCGACATGACGTGGCGCCCCGAAAACAAGAGCGCCGAAGACCTGGAAGGCGGTATTGCCCGGAAAGCGGAATTCAAGATTCAGGGTCCAGAGATACTGACGAGTTGTTCGACTTGTCATCGTTAGAAATAGAAGTGCGGAATGAGCGATAGCGATCGTCACATAAACTTCAAGCTGATGCGCGACCACATCCTGTCGTTGCAGGATGGGGAAACGCGCAAGGGAAAGAAGTATTGGCGCAGTCTTGAGGAACTGGCCGACACGCCGGAGTTTCGTGAATTCGTCGCGCGTGAGTTTCCGCAGCAGGCTGAAGGTTGGAACGATCCGATCGAGCGTCGCACTTTCATCAAGTTGATGGGCGCGTCGCTCGCGCTTGCGGGTATGACCGGTTGCGTTTTTCAACCGCCGGAGAAGATCGTTCCTTACGTCAATCAACCGGAAGGATATGTTCCGGGCAAACCGTTGTTCTTCGCGACCGCTGCACCGCTTTTCGGAGCGGCCACGCCGATCCTCGTGCGTAGCAATGAAGGACGCCCGACGAAGATCGAAGGAAATCCCGATCATCCGAACAACAGGCCACTGGATTTTCCGGCAAACGATCCGTTTCGCGATCCGCGCGGTTCGAGCGCGACCGACATCTTCTCGCAAGCTTCGATCCTCGGTCTTTACGACCCCGATCGCTCGCAGACGATCACGTATCGCGAAGATATCCGAACGTGGACACAGTTTGTCGGCGCGATGAGATCGGCGCTGGACGAGCTTCGTCCAAACCAGGGCAAGGGTCTGCGGTTCCTGACCGAAACGATCATCTCGCCGTCGCTTGGCGCGCAGATGAACGAGTTGTTGCGAGCATATCCGCAGGCGAGGTGGCACCAGTACGAACCAGCGAATCGCGACAACGGGAATGCCGGCGCAGTAATGGCTTTTGGCCAACCGGTAAACACGACGTACCGATTTGATCTCGCCCAACGAGTGCTTTCGTTCGATAACGATTTCCTTTCCGCGATGCCGGGGACGTTGCGCTACGCGCGTGAATTCTTTGCACGTCGCCGAGTTAGCGAAGCGAATCGCGAGATGAACCGGCTTTACGTGATCGAGTCGACGCCGTCGAATACGGGTGCCGTCGCGGATCACGCGTGGACGATGAGACCGGGCGAAATTGAAACAATCGTTAGAGAGATAGCTTCGGATACGCGGCAAGGGCTGACCGGGTATCCGTGGATTGAGGCTCTGATAAAAGATCTCGAACAGCACCGGGGCGCAAGCATCATCCTCGCCGGTGAGAATCAACCGCCGCAGATTCACGCGCTCGTTCATTCGCTAAATAGCAAGCTCGGGAATGTCGGCAAGACCGTGTTCTACACGGACCCGCTGGAAGTGAATCCAGTCGACCATCGGCAGTCGCTCGGGGCTCTCGTCGCTGATCTCGACGGCGGTCAGGTCGAGTTGCTTGTAATCATCGGCGGCAATCCGGCCCACAACACGCCTAACGATAAGAAACTCGATCTGGCGCGAATGGAAAGGGCGAAGCTGCGCGTCCATCTGAGTGAGTACAAGGATGAGACTTCGGAGTTATGTCACTGGCACATACCCGCTGCCCACTTTCTCGAGACGTGGGGCGACACGCGTTCGTTCGACGGCACAGTGACCATCATGCAACCGCTGATCGAACCGCTGCATGATGGAAAATCAGCGTACGAACTGCTGGCCGTGTTTTCCGATCAATACGACCGCAAGCCGTACGACATCCTCCGCGCTTACTGGCAGTCGCAGCAAACAGCAGGCGCCGATTTTGAGAAATGGTGGCGGCAGTCGATCCACGACGGTTACGTCGCAAACTCTGCGCTACCCGCTAAAACAGTGTCGGTGCAGGCGAACCAGCCACAACCCACGCCGCCTGCGGCTGCTAACGGTTATGACTTGGTGTTCCGCACTGACCCATCAATTTACGACGGCCGTTTCGCAAACAACGGCTGGTTGCAGGAGCTACCGAAACCGTTAACCAAAGTCACGTGGGACAACGTTGCGATCGTCAGTCCAAATACGGCCCGGCAGATCGCCGGCATCACGACGAACCGCGGCGCAGTGAAAGGCCGCGAGCACTACGTCCCCCTCGTTGATCTCACTACTCCGCAGGACGGGTCGGTCACAGCGCCGCTTTGGATCCTGCCGGGACAGCCGGACAACGTGATCACGGTCCACCTCGGTTACGGCCGCCGTCTCGCGGGTGAAGTTGGAGGTACTCCGGACATTCCGGCGGTTGGTTTCGATGCCTACAAGATCCGCACTTTTAACGAACCATGGTTCGTCAGAGGTGTTCAGGCGCGCAACACCGGCCTCGAGTATGAGTTGGCGACGACTCAGCTTCATTTCAATCTCGAAGATCCGAACTTCAGCAACGAGCCGCGCGACATCATTCGTTCCCGTACGCTCGACGAGTATCTCCACGAAGGACATCACGAGAAACACGAGCACCCGACGATCTATCCGCCGGATTACGACTACAAGAACCAGGCTGAGAACGCGCCCAACTACGCGTGGGGCATGGCGATCGATTTAAACAACTGCATCGGCTGCAACGCCTGCACGATCGCCTGCCAGTCAGAGAACAACATTCCCATCGTGGGCAAGAAGGAAGTGGCTCGCAGTCGCGAGATGCACTGGATCCGCCTCGATACTTATTACCAGGGAGACAGTCCAAGCATGCCTGAAGGCACGAGTTTTATGCCCGTGCCATGCATGCACTGCGAGAACGCACCCTGCGAACCGGTTTGTCCGGTGCACGCGACCGTCCACAGCGCGGAAGGGTTGAACGACATGGTCTACAACCGCTGCGTGGGCACGAAGTACTGTTCCAACAACTGCCCGTACAAAGTGCGCCGGTTCAATTTCTTCCTTTATCAAAACTGGGAAGAGCCGCTGTATCAACTGATGCGCAACCCGGAAGTGAGTGTGCGCAGCCGCGGCGTGATGGAGAAGTGCACCTACTGCGTGCAGCGCATTCAGAACGCAAAGATTCAAGCGGAGCTCGAGAATCGAAAAGTGCAAGACGGCGAGATCGTCACAGCGTGCCAGGCAGTTTGTCCGACCGACGTGATCGTATTCGGTGACATCAACGATCCGAAGAGCCGCGTCAGCAGGCTGAAAGCCGATCAACGAAACTACGGAGTACTGGAAGAGCTAAACACCAAACCGCGCACAAGTTACCTGGCGCACTTGAAGAACCCGAACCCGGAGATTAAGGGAACGGGAACCGGAAGTACTGAACACCGTGGCTGAAGAACCGCAAAAACCATACACGGAAGGTCCGATGCATTCGACCGCGCCGGTCATCGACCCGGAGCTGACGTTTGCTTCCGTGACCGACAAGATCAGTTCGATTGTCTTGAAACGAAAGACGTCGCTGGCGTGGTTTTTCGGTTTTGCGATCTCGTTTGCGCTTTTCCAACTAATGTTGCTGGCGATCACGAATCTCGTGTTCGTCGGCATCGGTCTATGGGGCGTGAACGTTCCGGTCGCGTGGGGCGTCGACATTCTCAACTTCGTCTGGTGGATCGGCATCGGTCACGCAGGCACGTTGATCTCCGCGATCCTGCTGCTTTTGCGACAACGCTGGCGCACGTCGATCAACCGCTTCGCGGAAGCGATGACGCTCTTCGCAGTGGCCCAGGCGGGCATGTATCCCATCTTCCACCTCGGTCGCCCGTGGTTGATGTACTGGCTGTTTCCGTATCCGAACACGATGGGAATCTGGCCGCAATTTCGCAGCCCATTGATGTGGGACGTGTTTGCCGTTTCCACGTACGCTACTGTCTCAGCGATGTTCTGGTTTGTCGGGTTGATCCCCGACTTCGCCACGCTTCGCGATCGCGCTCGCAGTAAACCGTTTCAAATGCTTTACGGTCTGCTCGCAATGGGCTGGCGTGGTTCCGCTCGTCACTGGCATCGCTATGAAATGGCGTACCTGCTGCTCGCCGGACTCGCGACACCGCTTGTGTTGTCAGTTCACACGATCGTCAGTTTCGACTTCGCGGTCGGCATCATTCCGGGCTGGCACGCGACGATCTTCCCGCCCTACTTCGTCGCCGGTGCTATCTACGCAGGTTTCGCGATGGTGCTGCTGCTGACGATCCCACTGCGAAGGTTCTACGGACTCGAAGGCTTCATCACAATGCGCCACATGCACAACATGGCGAAGGTGATGCTCGCGACCGGGTTGATCGTCGGCTACGGCTACATTATCGAAGCGTTCTTCGGGTGGTACAGCGGCAACAGGTATGAGCGGTTCATGATCTGGAACCGCATGCACGGTCCGTACAACCTCTATTACTGGGCGTTGATTCTGTGCAACATCATCACACCGCAGTTTTTGTGGTCGAAGAAGATTCGTTCGAACCTGCTCGCGCTGTGGATCATTTCGTTCATCGTGAGCATCGGCATGTGGCTCGAGCGCTTCGTCATCGTCGTCACGAGCTTGCATCGAGATTACCTGCCGACGTCGTGGGGCATGTACCAGCCGACGGTTTGGGATTGGTCCATGTTTATCGGCACCATCGGCTTCTTCTTTACCCTCCTGTTTCTGTTTATCCGGTTCCTGCCGATGATTTCGATCTTCGAGATGCGGACGATTCTGCCGAGTGCGGAAGTTGAGGAGTAAGCGCCAAGCGTTATGGCTAACGACGACCCAGAGAATCCGAGACAAGGTAAGGCTGATGAGCCTGAGCGCCCGTCGTCGTTGTCTGGGCCGATCGCGTCGCATGCGCTACATCCACATAGACGCCACGCGCCGCCGCTTTACGGTGTGATCGCGGAGTTTGAGACTCCCAACGATCTGGTACACGCGGCGCGTAAGGTTTACGAGCAGGGTTACCGTCGCATCAACGGTTATTCGCCGTATCCGATCGAAGAGTTGTCGGAGGCGATTGGGTTTACGCACACGAGTTTGCCTTTGATTGTTTTCATCGGCGGTGTGCTTGGCGGGTTGGCCGGGTTTGGCATGCAGTACTACATGGAAGTGATCGACTATCCGCTGAACGTTGGCGGCAAACCGTACAACAGTTGGCCGGCGTTTATTCCGATCACTTTTGAGTGCATCGTGCTGGCGGCGGCGTTCTCGGCGGTGCTGGGCATGCTGATACTGAACAAGTTGCCGCAGCCGTATCACCCCGTTTTCAACGTGCCGAACTTCGCGATGGCCACGAACGATCGATTTTTCCTGGCAGTGGAAGCAAACGATCCGAAGTTTGAACACGCACAGGTTGTTTCGATGTTGCGAGATTTGAACGCAACGGCAGTGAACGATGTGGAAGTGTAACCACAGAACTTGGGCTTTGTTTTTCGCGGTGGTTCTGTGCCTGGCCGGCGCGGGATGTCGTCGCGACATGCAGGACCAGCCCAAGATGAAGCCTTACCGTAGGACGACGTTCTTTGCCGACGGGCTATCAGGTCGACCGCCGGTGCAGGGAACGATTCCGCGCGGGTTTCTGCGCGATGACACTGAGTACCACACGGGTAAGAAATCTGGCGTGACGCCGAGCGCCTCGCCGGGTGCTTCACCCGTTGCGGGTCAGGCTGTCGCGGGACAAGTGAACGCGTTTCCCGACGACCTTGAGACTTTTCCCTTCCCCGTAACCGAAGACACGGTGAAACGCGGCCGCGAACGTTACGACATTTTCTGTAGCGTTTGTCACGGGATGACCGGAAACGGCGACGGCATGGTCGTGCGTCGTGGATTCCGTCGCGCCGCATCGTTCAACGACGATCGCCTGCGGCAAGCGCCCGTCGGTCACTTCTTCGACGCGATCACTAACGGTTGGGGCACGATGCCCTCGTATGCGTCGCAAATTCCGGCGCAGGATCGTTGGGCCATCGTGGCCTACATCCGAGCGTTGCAACTGAGCCAGCAAAATCCGAACGCGCAACCTGGCGCTTCTCCTGTGCCGGGCTCGTCACCCGCGCCTGCGGCTTCGCCGTCGCCGGGATCCGGAGGACACGACTGATGAGCACGTCGTTCAATCCTCCGAACATGTCGCAGTTCATGAAGCGCGCGTTGATCGCCGGCGTGGTGCTAATCCTGGCGATGCTCGTGCCGTGGGACCACGATCAGTTCTTTGAAGCTTATTTGATCGGCTGGACGTTCTGGACGGGAATCGCGATCGGCTCCCTCGCGCTGCTGATGCTGCAACACCTGACTGGCGGTGGCTGGGGCTTTGTGATCCGGCGAATACTCGAAGCGTCGACGCGAACGCTCCCCGTGATGGCGGTGTTGTTCATTCCGGTCCTTCTTGGTGCGCACTCGCTGTATCACCATTGGATGGATCCGGAGGAAGTAAAGAAACACGCGGTCGTCGCGGTCAAAACGCCGTACTTGAACTTTCCGTTTTTCGCGATTCGCGCTCTTGTCTATTTCGCCGTTTGGCTGGCGATTGCTTACTTCTTGAATCGCTGGTCGCTGTTGCAGGATCGCACCGGCGACAACCAATACACGAAGAAGATGCGCACGTTGAGCGGACCGGGAATGGTGGCGCTGATCTTTACGGTTACGTTCGCGTCTGTTGACTGGTACATGTCGCTCGAACCGGAATGGTTCTCGACGATCTACGGTTTCATCTTTGTCGCTGCGTGGAGTTTGAGTGCACTCGCGTTTACGATCGCGGCGCTGGCTGTGCTTTCGAAAGACGAACCGCTGAAGCGAATCGTCGCGCCGTTGCATTTTCACGATCTCGGCAAGTTGCTGCTGGCCCTCGTGATGCTGTGGGCGTATTTCGCATTTTCGCAGTACCTGATTATCTGGTCCGGCAATCTTCCCGAGGAGATCGTCTGGTACCTGCGTCGCATCCCCGGACTATGGGGTGCTACGGTGATTGGAATTGGGATACTTCACTTCGCGGCGCCGTTTCTGTTTCTGCTTTCGCGTGATGTGAAGCGAAATCCGCGCACTCTGATGATCATCGCGATTTTGATCATCGTCATGCGCATGGTCGATCTGATCTGGATGATCGCGCCCGCGTTTGGCGGACACAATTGGGTTTGGCTTGATGCTATCGCGTTACTTGGTTTCGCCGGCTTGTGGCTGGCAGTTTTCACCTGGCAATTGGGCAAGCGATCGCTGATTCCGATCAACGATCCGCAATATGAATCGGTGCTGGAACAGCACCACATGGGTCACTGATGAGTACTGGTAATGGTCATCGGACCGAGACGCCGGACGTCTCGCACATTCGCAACGTAGAAGTCACGCACGAGCCGAGTGATGTCAGCGTGCGTGGCGTGTTGACGTTTGTCGTCGTGCTGGCGGTGGCGATGGCCGTCAGCTCATTTGGAATCTGGTACCTGTTTAAGTTTCTCAACACCGAGAAAGGAAAAGAGCGCGAGCCAGGCCCGCTCGCGATCCGCAGATTGAAAGAGGAGGACCGGCTGCCTCCCGGACCACGTCTGCAAGGGTCACGAGGCTTCGAGGTGAAGCTGGAGAACGGTGAAACGGTGAAGCTCGAGTTGAAGCACCCGCAGGCGGAATACGAGGTGCTGCGAGATCAGTGGAAGGCAGCGCTGCAAACGGGGCTTAAAGATTCGTCAGGCAATACGGTGGGAATGCCGATTGACGACGCGATGAAACGAGTTGTGTCCGGTGCGGGACTGCCCTCGAGACCAACACAGGGCAAAGTTGATGACTACGGGATCAGCGTTCCGACTGATGCGAGTTCGGGTCGAACGTGGGTGCAGTTGAAATGAGTTGTTTAGTACGTTTTCTTGTAATCCTTATCTGCTTGAGTGCGGCGTCGCCGGTGTTCGGCCAGGGGCGCCAACCGGGGCCGAGTTCGCCGCTTTACGGTGCGCGGCCGTCGAGCGGAAACCCATCAACTGGTTTGCCGACAGCGCTGCGCGACGTTCGTATCGAACAAAAGCTCAATCAACAGTTGCCGCTGGATCTCACGTTTCGCGACGAGAACGGCCAGGAAGTGAAACTCGGAAAGTATTTCGGACAAAAACCCGTTGTGTTTGCGCTTGTCTATTACGACTGTCCGATGCTGTGCACGCAAATCATGAACGGCATGGTGACGTCGTTTCGCGTTTTGCCTTTTCAGATCGGAAAAGAGTTCGACGTGGTGACGATCAGTTTCGATCCGCGCGAAACAGCAGCGCTCGCGGCGTCGAAGAAGAAAGTCTACATCGATTATTTGCCTGACAAGATGCAGGCAGGTGCCAACAGTGGCTGGCATTTCTTAACCGGCGATGCAGCGAACATCGAACGCATCACCGACGCGGTTGGATTTCGTTATCACTACGACGAGGCAACGAAACAGTTTGCGCATGCGAGCGCGATCATGGTCACGACGCCCGAAGGAAAACTTTCGCACTACTTTTACGGTGTTAACTACTCGGCGCGCGATTTACGTTTCGGATTGATCGAATCATCGCAAAACAAGATCGGTTCGGTCACGGAGCAGTTGTCACTCTATTGTTACCAGTACGATCCGAAGACAGGTAAGTATGGTGCGGCAGTGATGCGCGTGTTGCGGATCACGGGCGTCATAACGTTGCTCGGAATCATAGCGCTGATCGTTTTCCTGAAGCCGCGTAATCGGCCGCAAGTTGCCAAAATTACAAAAGCCAAGAGTGCGGTGCAGTAATGCAGGGTTGGATTCCAATAGTTCCTGAAAGCGCTTCCACTTTTTCGTGGAAGGTCGATGCCCTCTATTTCTATCTCTCGGGCGTCACGCTGTTCTTTACGCTGCTTATTTCGGGAACGCTGATTTTCTTTGTCATCCGCTATCGTCGCCGCACGCCGTACGAGATTCCGCGGCCGGTTGCCGGTTCGCACAAGCTCGAGACTGTTTGGACCGTCATTCCGTTCGTGATTGCGATGACGATGTTTCTGTGGGGCGCGACGGTCTATTTCGACCAGTACAAGCCGCCGCACAACGCGATCGAAGTTTATGTCGTCGGCAAGCAGTGGATGTGGAAGCTGCAACATGCGACGGGACAGCGAGAGATCAACGAGTTGCACGTGCCGGTGGGACGGAAGGTGAAGTTGATCATGACGAGCGAGGACGTGATCCACGACTTCTTCGTCCCCGCGTTTCGCACGAAAGCCGACGTCGTGCCCGGCAGGTACACGACGCTGTGGTTTGAAGCGACGAAGCCTGGTCGTTATCACCTGTTTTGCGCCGAGTATTGCGGTATGAATCACTCGGGAATGATCGGATCGGTGATCGTGTTGGAGTCACGCGACTTTGATAACTGGTTGAGCGGCAACACCGGATCGATGACGCCTGCCGCTGCCGGTCAGCAACTGTATCAAACGCTCGGTTGCGCTTCGTGTCACGGTGAGAATGGTGAGGGCGGGCGTGGGCCGGCGCTTACGGGCACGTTTGGTACTGAGATAACGCTGACGAACGGTGCAAAGGTGACTGCCGACGAGGGTTATTTGCGCGAGTCGATCGTCAATCCGCAGGCGAAACTGGTAGCGGGATTCGGACCGATCATGCCGACGTTTCAGGGACAGGTGACCGAGGAGCAGTTAGTGCAGTTGTTGGCGTACATCAAGTCGCTCCATGGCGCTGGTCCAACGACATCGCCAACAGCGGCGAGCCCGAGTCCATCGCCGGCTCGTGCCGTCGCAAGTCCATCGCCGGCGCCGAGCGTAAGGTAAGCACGGATTTAAGAAATGAAGCCAATAGAGTCATTTGAATTACCGTCGCCGTCAAAGGTTAACTACCTGAACGCGGTTTACGGATTGAAGTCGTGGTTGTTGACTAAAGACCACAAGCGCATTGCTCTGCTTTATCTCGGCTCGATCACTTTCTTCTTCTTCATCGGCGGCATTTACGCACTAATGATTCGCCTCGAGCTGTTGACCCCGCAGGGCGACTTCCTCGCCTCGACGACGTACAACAAGGTCTTCACTCAGCACGGCATCATAATGATCTTTTTCTTCCTCATCCCGTCGATACCGGCGACGTTGGGAAACTTTCTGATCCCAATGATGATCGGAGCGAAAGATCTCGCGTTTCCCAGGATAAATCTGCTTAGTTGGTACATCTATCTGCTCGGCGGTCTCGTCACGATCTACTCGCTGCTAG
The DNA here is from genome assembly GCA_963789185.1 of uncultured Acidobacteriota bacterium. Classification (GTDB taxonomy): domain Bacteria; phylum Acidobacteriota; class Blastocatellia; order Pyrinomonadales; family Pyrinomonadaceae; genus PSRF01. The sequence goes on along the minus strand of CAWBJU010000027.1, from coordinate 527,940 downwards.
CAGGCGGTGTCGATACCGGTTGGACGTTCTACACACCGTTCAGCACGACGTTTTCAAATTCGTACGTAGTCGCCACGGGCCTCGGCATCTTCATCAACGGTTTCTCGTCGATTCTTACGGGGCTGAACTTCATCGTTACGATCCACACGATGCGCGCGCCCGGCATGACGTGGTTTCGCATGCCGTTGTTTATCTGGTCCCACTACGCGACGAGCCTGATCATGATCCTCGGCACGCCGGTGATCGCGATTACCGTCCTGCTGCTGGCTTTCGAACGCCTGTCGGGCGTCGGAATATTCAACCCGGCAATGGGCGGCGATCCGGTTCTGTTCCAGCACATGTTCTGGTTCTACTCGCATCCGGCCGTGTACATCATGGTGCTGCCCGGCATGGGTGTGATCAGCGAATTGATCGCCAACTTCTCGCGCAAGAACATTTTCGGCTACAGCTTCGTCGCCTTTTCCAGTCTCGCGATTGCCGTGTTTGGCTTCCTCGTCTGGGGACATCACATGTTCGTAACGCCGCAATCGGTGTACGCTGGCATGATCTTCTCGTTTCTCAGTTTTGCGGTGGCGATACCGTCGGCGATCAAAGTGTTCAACTGGACCGCGACGCTTTACAAGTCGTCGATCTCGTACGACACGCCGATGCTTTACGCGCTCGGCTTCATCGGACTGTTCACGATCGGAGGCATGACAGGACTGTTCCTGGCCTCACTCGCGACCGACGTGCATTTAAGCGACACCTATTTTGTCGTCGCGCACTTCCACTACATCATGGTCGGCGGAGCGTTGATGGCCTACATGGGTGGGCTCCATTACTGGTGGCCCAAGATGACGGGCCGTTTGTATCCCGAAGGCTGGGGAAGGTTTAGCGCGCTCGTGATCTTCGTCGGGTTCAACCTGACGTTCCTGCCGCAGTTTATCGCCGGTTATATCGGCATGCCGCGGCGTTATCACGCGTACCCACCGGAGTTTCAGGTATTCAACGTGTTATCGACGGCGGGTGCGTCGATTCTCGGATTCGGCATGTTGATTCCGGCAATCTACTTTGTTTGGTCGATGCGTTACGGACGGCACGCGGAAGCGAATCCGTGGCACTTGCCGGGACTCGAATGGCGCACGCAGTCGCCGCCGCCGACGGAAAACTTTGAAACGACGCCGATCGTGACGTGGGACGCTTACGAATTTGCGCCGCCTGAAGAGACGGAAGTGGTCGGCAAGTTTCGCGGAGAAGTCGAACGAGCTTAGTAATTGAAACTACGGATAGAAGAATGAGCCACGCGGCAACACCAGAGATTCACGGCCACCCGGCGCTGCAGCACCATTTTGAAAACATGGAGCAGCAGCGTGAAGCGGGCACTCTCGGCATGTGGATCTTCCTCGTCACCGAGATCATGTTCTTCGGCGGGATGTTTCTCGCCTACACGCTCTATCGAACGTTCTTCCCGGACGCGTTTGCTTCTGCCAGTAATCACCTCGACATCACGCTCGGCGCGGTCAATACCGGCGTGCTGATTCTCAGCAGTTTCACGATGGCGATGGCCGTGTACTTCACGCAGGTAGGGAAACAGCGTCCGCAGGTGTTGTGCCTGGTGCTGACGTTGGTTCTCGGACTGACGTTTCTTGGTATCAAGGCGGTTGAGTATCACGAGAAATATACAGATCGACTGATTCCGGGAAATTTGATTCCGGGAGCTTCCTTTACGACCGACCCGCACACAGTTCACCTGCTTGGAAATGCGACGATGAAGCAGGTGGAGATGTTCTACTGGATCTATTTCGCGATGACCGGCATGCACGCTTTGCACATGATCATCGGGGCGGGGTTGTTGACGTATCTGATCATCTTTTCACTGCGAGGACGATTCGATCCTGAGTATCACAGTCCGGTCGAGGTCATCGGGCTTTACTGGCACTTTGTCGACATCGTTTGGATTTTCCTGTTTCCGCTGCTTTATTTGCTCGGGCGGCACGTCGGTGGGCACTGATGAGTGAACATATAGTTTCGGTCAGGGTTTACATCACGATCTTCTTAGTGCTGCTGGTGGGCACGGCGCTGACGGTGTGGGTCGCGTTCGTCGATTTTAAAATAAATGGACTCAACACCATTATCGCGATGACAATCGCCGTCACCAAAGCGACGTTCGTAGTGCTCTACTTCATGCACGTGCGTTATAGTGCCCGACTTGTTTGGGTGATTGTGGGTTCCGCGTTGTTCTGGATGGCGATAATGTTTGCGTTTACGTTCGCCGATTATTTAACGCGCGGCAACTTGTCGACCGGTATCTGAGAGAGGTGTTACTCGCCGCGCTGCAAAGTCATTTCCCGCACTTCGATCACGCGCTTACAGGATGGGCAATTCAGGCGAATGGTGGCGTCTGACGTTTTGATCGGTGCGTCGCAGTACGGGCACGTGCTGCTGATTTCGTTGTGATGGAAGAGGTCGCGCATCATGAACAGCGGCAGCACTAGACCGGCAATCAGCAGCGGGATGCCGAAGATAAGACCGATGGTGGCGCCCTGGCCGAGCGTCAGGCTGATGACGAGGCCGGCGATGAACAAAACAAGCCCGACGGCGATGCTGAACGAAAAACTGTAAGCACTGTCGAAAGTGCGTCCCGTTTTGGCGACTTCAGGCTGATTTGGATCCATGGCGGTGACAAACTTTATCACATAATTCCGGCTATTAACATGACTCCATTTGATAATTTTCTTGCAAAACACGATGAAGAAGCGTGGTCGGCTGCGTTGACCACGCTGCTGCGTTCGATTCATGAAGTCGATCAAAATGCGACGCAGATTTGGTTTGCCTTTTACCCGTTAGCGTTGTTTCAGGCGCTCAGAGCGGCGGAGGATCCCGAGAAGCTGCGGCAAGTGTTGTTGATGCAGGGAACGTACGATTTGAAGGATCAGATCGACTCGTCGCATACGTTTCTTTATGGGCATCGTTATTGGCCGGAAGTGAAGAAGGCGGTCGAGCAGCATGCGCGGGAGTTTAGTTCGTCGGATGCATCGTTGCCGGATCAGATTTCGGGCGTCGCGGAGAAGGTGGCGCAGCAGGTCAAGGCAGATCGATCGTTTACCGTTGGCATTACGGCGGTCGCGTTCATGACTGTTCAGCAGGCTGGACTTGAGGCGTTTGAAAAAGCGCCCGGCAAGATGCTGATCGATGATCGACATGCGCGGAGGTCGCCTGAACAGGTTTTGCGCGAGCGTGCCAAGGACGATAGCCAGGGACTGTTAGGGTTTTTGCGCACGGTGAATAAGAAGTGGACCATCACGTACGATGAAAACGACGAGCGCGCGACCTACCGAATGAACCACGTGCAGGATCTGGCGTGGGGCGCTGCTGAGGATCGCTCGCGCAACTGGCGTGAGATCGATCCGCGACGGGTTGAAGGACCGATTCCCGTCGAGTGTCGTTCTGCTTCGTGTGGGACTTGTTGGGTTGGCGTGCTCGGTGGCGCTGAGAAGTTGTCAGACGTCGCGGCCCGTGAAGGAAAGAAGATCAAGGAGTTTGGTTACATTGATACTTCTGAGCCGAAGCCGTTGATCCGGTTGGCTTGCCAGGCGCAGACGCATGGCGCCGTGTCGATCGTGATCCCACCGTGGAACGGCGTGTTTGGCAAATACCTCAAGGGCTTGAAAAACAATCCGTGACCACGGCGCTTGATAGCAACGCGCGCGGCACATTCGCGTCGCCATTGATGTTCGTGTTTGCAGCCGCTTTCCTTTGGAGCACTGGCGGCCTCTTCATCAAGTGGACCTCACTTTCCGGCCTCGAACTCTCTTCGTATCGATCGTTCTTTGCCCTCGTCACGGTTGCATTAGTGACGAGGCGTGAAGGTTTTGGTCTAAACAGTCTTACGGCTGCTGCTGCGATTCTGTATGCGGCCCTCGTGATCCTGTTTGTGATGGCGACGAAACAAACGACCGCCGCGAATGCGATCTTTCTCCAGTACACCGCACCTGTTTACCTGTTGATTCTTGAACCGCTTGTTTACAAGGAGAAGTTTCGCAGGCGCGATCTGATCACAGTGCTCGTGTGCATCGGCGGCATGGCGCTGTTTTTTGTGGGCCAACTGCGGCCCCAGGATGTGACCGGGAACCTGATGGCGCTTACTTCCGGGCTTTTCTTCGCGATCTACTTCTTGTTGCTGCGGCATCCACGCGCACGAGAAGTAAACCCGGCTTCATCCGTGATCTACGGCAACCTGCTGGTGGTCTTGGTCTGCGTTCCATGGGGACTGGCCGCATTCGACAGCGTCGGGCGTCACGACCTGCTGAGCGTGATGTATTTAGGTGTGATTCAACTTGGTCTCTCTTACGTCTTGTTCACTGCCGGGATGACGCGTGGTGTGAGGTCCTTGGACGCAGGCATCATCTGTTACATCGAACCGGTCCTGAATCCCGTGTGGGTCTTCATGGTCCTCGGCGAACGCCCCTCACGCTGGGCCCTAATCGGCGGCGCCATCATCATCACCGCGGTCGTCATTCACATGTTGTTAGATGCGCGCGTTAAAAGAACCACTGTTACAGCAACCAGTTAGGACGACTGGCATAGTAACTTGGGGAGCGATCGGGGAAGCGTTTCTTGTAAACGTGGTAGCGGGCGAGGAGTTTTTTGTAGCGCGCGTCAGAGGAGCGGAGGGGTTTGTGGGGGATGGCGCGGAGGTGGTCTTCGATTTTTGTCATTTTGCGCGGTGAGAAACGCCAGTCGTAGTTGCCTAGATCATAAAGACTTGTGAGCCCGTAGCCTTTTATCCGACCAGAGAAATCGACGTAAGGATCGAAATAACTCCACACCAGATCACGCAAAGTTCGGTACACGGGTTTGCGTCCGTGCAGACCGATGTCGCGTGAACGCGCAACCGATCCCCAGCCGCGATCGCCCTTGAATACAAACATTACATGGTCCAATAAGTCGATGGATTCGAGGTCCAACAGCAGTGGCGGATACCCGTGCTGTTCCAGGATCACAGCCGCTCCAACGGCTGCCTCGAGACAGTGAGCCTCGTTTTTTCTTACCAACTCGCGAAACGATCGCATCGTTCCACCATCTCGTTCCCAGTTGTAGGGCAGCGAACTGAAGTAGCGCTGCACCTTCGCCGGGGTGTTTAGTTGTTGCACCAGCTTCCACTCGCGAGGCGTGAACGACCTCTTGTCAGGTGGGTTTCTATTCATCAAAAAACGCGACTTTGTTCGGAGTGTTTACAAAACCCAAACCCGCACTTGCTTGAATCTTCGCCAAATGTCAGACTTACCTCCCTGGCATAACAAAATCTAACGCCAGCCATAAGTTTCAGCATTCATAATCCTTTTTAGAAATGACATCTAGCATGAACCAGCAGGCCGCAGCTTCACAACGAACCCGCGCAGAACAAGAAACCGAAAATGAGGCAAACCGTTTGAGAGAGCAAGTCGACGCAGCGCTCGCCATCGTCCCCTTGCGTTCATCAGACGAGGTAGACTCCCTACACATGGCCGCCGATCGCATTGAGCGCGCCGCTCGCGATCTCGCCGACGCGCTACGGCAACTCGCCAGGCAGCGACAAGCGGCAGAAGAGTAGGGGAAGAGTAACCGACCGCGCACGGTTTTCCTCTCTGGCATTGGAGACTTTTTAATGGCTTCCACTCGCACTGAAAGCACCACTAAACATCTGGGCCGCAAGAACACGGCGTTCGAGTTGGATAATTACGGCATCGACGCGCCCGCCAATGTTTACTGGAACCTGAACACACCCGAACTCTACGAAGAGATTGCGCGCCGCAACGAAGGCACTCTGTCTGACCATGGCAACATCATTGTCGATACCGGCGAACACACCGGCCGCGCCGCTAAAGATAAAGCGATCGTGCGCGAGCCTGAGAGCCAGGACAAAGTCTTCTGGGGTGACGTCAACAAAGATTTTCCGCAGGACAAGTTCAACTCGATTAAAGAACGCATGATGGCCCATGCGAACGGGCGTGATTTATTCGTGCAGGACACGTTTGTCGGCGCCGATCCGAAGTACCGTTTGCCAATCCGCGTGATCAACGAGCTTGCATGGCATTCGTTGTTTGCGCGCACGATGTTCATCAGCAACATCAAGGAAACCGAGCCGCACCAACCCGAGTTCACGATCATCAACTTCCCGAGTTTCCAGGCCGATCCGCAACGCGACGGCACGCGTTCGCCGACGTTCATCCTGATGGACTTCAGCCAGCGACTCGTTTTAATTGGCGGCACGTCTTACGCCGGCGAAACCAAGAAGAGCGCGTTTACCATCATGAACTACCTGTTGCCACAACGCGGGGTGATGAGTATGCACTGCTCCGCGAACGTTGGCGGTGAAGGCGACGTCGCGATCTTCTTTGGTCTATCGGGAACAGGCAAGACTACGCTGTCCGCGGATCCCGAGCGTCGTTTGATCGGAGACGATGAACATGGGTGGTCCGACAATGGCGTATTCAACTACGAAGGCGGCTGTTACGCGAAGGTGATCAAGCTGTCCGCAGAAGCCGAGCCTGACATCTATCGCACGACGCGCATGTTCGGCACGATTCTGGAGAACGTCGTTTTCGATCCGGTAACACGGCAGATCGATCTGGACGACGCGCGCAAGACTGAGAACACGCGTGCCTCGTATCCGCTTACGAGCATCGCGAACATTGTGCCGGAAGGACGCGCTGGTCACCCGCGCAACATCATCATGTTGACGGCGGACGCGTTTGGCGTTTTGCCTCCGGTCGCGCGGCTGTCATCGGAACAAGCGATGTATCACTTCCTTTCGGGTTACACGGCGAAAGTTGCCGGCACGGAGAAGGGAATCAAAGAACCGGAAGCGACTTTTTCGACGTGTTTCGGCGCGCCGTTCATGGTGCTGCATCCTGGTGTTTACGCTGACTTGTTGGGTCAGCAGATGGGCAAGCACAGCGCGGCGTGCTGGTTGGTCAATACTGGTTGGAGCGGTGGTCCATACGGTGTGGGCCAGCGAATGAAGATCAGTTACACGCGCGCGATGATTCGGGCGATTCTCAATGGGTCGCTGGCGCAGGTCGAAACGCAGCCGGATCCGATCTTCGGAGTCAACATTCCTGTTTCGTGTCCTGAGGTGCCGAACGAGGTGCTCCAGCCGCGCAACACGTGGGCTGACAAGGACGCGTACGATCGCCAGGCGAAGGATCTCGCTCGCCGTTTCAACGAAAACTTTAAGAAGTATGAAGAGGGCGTGTCGGAAGCGGTACGCGCAGTCGCGCCCAAAGCCAATTGAAAATCCATGTTAACCCGGAGGCCAGTTCATTGGGCGGCCTGCGAGCACGTGAACATGTAAGTGAAACACGGATTGGCCTGCCCCTGCGCCGGTATTGATTACCGTCCGGTAACCACTCTCTCCATAACCTTGATCATTCGCAAGCCGCGCGCCGATACGAAGCAAATGGCCGAGTAGCGCTTCATCCTTTTGCGAAGCGTCGTCAAGCGATTCGAGGTGCTCGCGTGGTATCACCAGCACGTGCATCGGCGCCTGCGGATTGATATCGCGAATCGCAACGCACATTTCATCCTGGTGTATAAAATCACCCGGTATCTCACCGCTGATGATCTTGCAAAACAAGCAACTCTTTTCCGCCATTTATCCCCCTTTAATCCGCGTGAACGAGACCCGCCGTCACCGACGTAGTGATCCGTTCGATATTTGCGCCCACCGCACGTAACTTCGCCTCAATCTTCTCGTAACCGCGATCGATGTGATAGACGCGATCGATCATCGTCTCATCATTCGCAATCAATCCCGCGAGCACCAGCGATGCCGACGCGCGCAAGTCGGAAGCGATCACGCGCGCACCATTGAGTGGCGTCACGCCGTCAACGATCGCGCTTCGTCCGTCGATGTGTATCTGCGCTCCCATGCGCTGCAACTCCGACGCATGCATGAAACGATTCTCGAAAACCGTTTCGATAATTTCCGATCTACCGCGCGCCTGTGTCATCAGCACCATGTACTGCGCCTGCATGTCAGTCGGGAAACTCGGATGAGGCGCAGTTGAAACGTTGCCGGCCGAAAGTCCTTCAGGACAACACGTCACCTCCAGCGTCGTCGGATTCACTTCCTGGACCACCACGCCGACTTCGCGCAGCTTCGCGATCACAGCCTGCAAATGATCCGGGCGGCAGTCTTTAATTTCGAGCTGACCGTTGGTGATTGCCGCTGCGACAATGAAGGTGCCAGTTTCGATTCGATCGGGAATGATGGTGTGCTCTGCGCCGCCGAGCGATGCAACGCCTTCGATCTGGATCGTGTCGGTTCCCGCGCCGTTCACTCGCGCGCCCATCTTGTTAAGCAACTCGGCGAGATCGACGATCTCGGGTTCGAGCGCACAGTTGCGCAGTGTTGTCGTCCCGTGCGCGAGCGTCGCGGCCATCATCAGGTTTTCTGTTCCGGTTACGGTGACTTTGTTGAACTCAACATCTGCCGCCCGCAGCCGGCCGTCACTCGGAGCGCGCGCAACAACGTTTCCGGCTTCGAGTCGCACCTCCGCGCCGAGTTTTTCAAATCCGGACAAGTGAAGATCGATCGGACGAGTGCCGATCGCACAACCGCCGGGCAACGACACTTTCGCTTTGCCGAAACGCGCGAGCAGTGGACCGAGCACGAGCACCGACGCGCGCATCGTTTTTACCAGCTCGTAGGGGGCTTCGAAGAGTTCGATGTGCGCGGCAGTGATCTTGTGCGTTCGGAGTTCGGGAGTCAGGACGGTCGCGCCGATGTCTTCGAGCAGACGTCGCTGCGTGATGATGTCGCGAACGTAAGGGATGTTGTGGAGTGTGACGGTTTCGGACGTGAGCAAGGCCGCAGCCATACACGGCAGGGCGGAATTTTTGGCGCCGCTAATCGACACCCGCCCGCGAAGCGCCCGGCCACCTGTGATGCGAAATTTGTCCACGAGCCACAGATTATACAGATCCGCGTAATCTGTGGCTCGTGTGGATAACCACTAGTCGTTGGTGTTTGCCCGCTTGACGCGAACGCCGCCGTTCGTCGTCATGGCTTTGACGGTCGCTCCGCCGGAGCCGAGGTTGACGGCGATCTGCTTGTTGATTTGTCCCTGAACGGTGATCGGAAAATCGACGTTGACGCCGCCGTTCACCGTGCCTGTCTGCAAATTCGCCGAATAGTTCTCCGGCACAGACAACACGATGCCGCCGTTGGTGGTTCGGACATCGAGTGTTTCGCCGTCCCAGCGATCGCCGGTGAGTTCGATCACGAGTCCACCGTTGGTTGTTGAGCCGCGGACCGCCCCGCCAACTTTTCGCAACACAACGCCGCCGTTGAGCGCGGTGAAATCGATCTTGCCGTTTACTTCGGAGATCGAAATGCCGCCGTTATGTGTTTCGAGCGAGAGATCAGCACGACGCGGAACAAACACTTCGTAATTCACGTCCCACTGATAGTTTCTGCGGTTGTCAGGACCGCTCGCGTAGATCTTCGAGCCACTGGTCTCGATTCGGATTTGTCGCGCAAGATCGGCAGCTTCCGCGGCCGTCGGCGCCCCGGTCTGGACTCGCGCGCGTACCAGCACCTGGCCCTGGTCCCAACCTTTAACGGAGATGCCTCCGTTTTGTCGTCCGTCGATGGCGATTGGCGCTCCACTCATCGCGAGCGTCTGTTCGCGGATCTCGCAGTTTCCTTCCAACCTGTCGTTGTAAGAACTGTTATCGCGACAATTTAGTGTTCCTTCCTTCTTCTGCGCCAGGGCGGAAACGACGGTCAATGCGACCAACGCGGCAATAAACGCAGTGCGTCCTAAAAACCTGAACATGACTTCGGTCTCCTTCATTCGTCTGGGGTTTTAGCTTTTCGAGGCTCTGGATGATAGACACCACAGTCTCCGACGTTGTGACATTAAATCCCACCAGTTTTCTGGACAACCAGTATACGGGGAATGCTTTGCAAATCAGGTCGAATCTCCATCAGCCGCCAGAATTTCGGATCGATCAGCTCCTGGACCGCTTCTCCCTGGTCGAATCCGATCTCCACGATCAGATGTCCGCTCGGCGTTTAAGAAGCCGGGGGCGTCCTGAAGCAAACGTCGGATCACGCTCAACCCGTCGGCGCCCGGCGAAAGCGCCACCAGCGGTTCATGATCGCGAACTTCTCGTTGCAAACCTGCGAGGGCAGCGGAAGAGATGTATGGCGGATTGGAAACGATTGCGTCGAATGTAGTTTTATCGAGTCCGTCAAAACAATCGGAAAGCTTCAACTCGATTCTGTCGCCTACACCCAACACGTGGGCATTTTGTGCCGCAACTTTGAGCGCCGCTTCTGAAACGTCAACCGCAACCGCACGCGCGTCGGTTCTTTCACACAGCAACGTCGCAGCGATGCAACCGGATCCGGTTCCCACGTCACAGATCGACGGCCCGCGCACGTCCGTGATCACCTCCAGCGCCGCCTCGACCAGCAGCTCAGTCTCGGGTCGAGGTATCAACACATCGGGAGTGACGCGAAACTCGCGTCCGTAGAAGTCCTGCACTCCGGTGATGTACTGGAGCGGCTCGCCTTCCGCACGTCGTGCCACCAATTCGCGAAAACGATCCACTTCTGTCTCTTCCAACGAATCGTCTGCATGACTAATGAGGAATGTCCGGTCCTTGCCGATCACGAACGAAAGCAGCGAACCCGCTTCGCGCCGCGCTTCCGGCACGCCGCCAGCTTCCAAAGCTTGCGACGCTTCGCGCAGTAAATTGGCGATCGAGTTCGGCTCTGGCATACTTCTCAGGAACCAGCGAACGATTCAGAGTATTTACTAAGCATAAGGACGAGTCTCGTTCCTCCCGTGACGTCATGGACCCTCGAAACGACAGGTTTTGAGGGTTCTGGCGTATCAGGAGAAGAGTTTAACAACGTTTAGCCCCGAGGGGTTTCAATGGGTCCACTCTCAAAAAGCTTGCTCCTGTTCTCTCTCAACTGGCTCGACGCTCAGCTTACACTCCTCTGGTTGCGACTCAACGTTGCCACTGAAGGAAACGCACTCATGGCCCGCCTGCTCGAACACGGCGACCTTTCCTTCCTCGCAATCAAACTCGCAATCGGCACCGCCGCTGCTTATATCCTCTACCGCTGCGCTCATCTGCCGTTAGCCAAACGCGGAATGACGTTCGTATTAATGATCTACGTCGCCCTCATGTTCGTACATGCAGCGACAGGCTGCGTCGCGCTTGGTTTAAGCATCCCAGTTCTCTAATCCGTGGTACCGTTCATTACCGGTTTGCCCAAACACGGATATAATGGGCCAGCCAAATTATCACTCCGAGAGGGAAGAAGCTATGTACAGACTTTCCGCCCGCCAGATCCTTTTAATCGCCCTTATTTCAGGACTATTTGCAGCAGGAGGAGTGGTGATCTTCGATCGCTTTTCGAAACGCGACGAAGCTTCGCAAGCTGCTCTTTCAGAGGCGCCGCCGGCGGGAATCGCCGATCCGTCAACCGTTACTGACGAACAGAACAACATCGAAGTTTATCGCGCTCTGAGTCCCGGCGTTGTCTTTATCCAATCAACCTCATACGCTCGCGATTTTTTCGGATTCGTCGAACCACAGCAAGGCTCCGGTTCCGGCTCAATCCTAGACCAACAGGGAAATATCCTGACTAACTATCACGTCATCGCTGACGCGCAAAAACTTACGGTTAGCCTCGGTGGAAAGAAAAACTATCCGGCGGTTGTTGTCGGTCGCGATCCCGACACGGATCTCGCGGTCATTCGGTTGAGTGAAAAACCGCCTGGTCCATTGACTGTCGTTCCGATGGGCGACTCTGACAAGCTTGTCGTCGGACAGAAAGTACTCGCGATCGGTAATCCGTTTGGCCTGGACCGCACGTTGACGACCGGCGTGATCAGCGGACTGCAACGTCCTATCCGAGCGCGAAACAATCGCCTCATCGAAGGTGCGATTCAAACCGATGCGTCGATCAATCCCGGCAACTCAGGTGGACCACTGCTCGACTCGCGTGGCCGGATGATCGGTATCAACTCGCAGATCCTTTCGCCGTCGGGCAGTTCGGCCGGTGTTGGTTTCGCCGTGCCGGTGAGCATTGCAAAACGCGTCGTGCCACAGCTTTTGCAATATGGAGCGGTTCGCCGTCCGAAACTCGGTATCAGCACTCGCGATGTAGATACGATCCGCACGCAGGTCGATCTTCCGCTGTCTGATGGTGTGCTGATCGTCCAGGTCGCGCGCGGTAGCGGCGCGGCTGCGGCTGGTCTGCGCGGAATGCAACAGACGGAGATGGGCGACTTCGAGCTTGGCGACATCATCGTCGGCATCAACAACGAAAAGATCGCCAACTCAGACGATCTGTTCCGCGTGCTCGACAAGTATCAGATCGGTCAAACAGTTCAGGTGCAAATCTGGCGTGACGGACAACGCACGTCCGTTCCCGTTCGCTTGATGGAGTCACCTGAATCGCGTCGCTAGCCTCGAAGGAGGTTTTCAGTGCACCAAACCACCCATTTCTTCAATCTTGGTTATGGGTGGTTGTGTAAGCACTGTAGCGCGGAGAACACGGAACGAAAACAACAGCATCGCCAACATCCGCAACATGAAGCTCATCGCAAACCGTCCCTGCCTCTGGCTAAGTGGGTGGATGACGATGGGCTTCGTGGTTTGGTGTGTCCTCGTTGTGGAATTGCAGAGCCCGTCTCCAGGATCTAGCGACGCTTTAACTGCCGAACTCGTCCCCGTAATCACGCAAACTTCTGGTAATCACGTCGAGCGCTTCGAGCCGCCCGTACACGTCCGCAATCTCAACTTTCTTGGCCGCATCGCTGGGCAACTGCTTGTAGCTCAAAAAATAGTGTCTTAATCGATCGACCAGTCCGGACGGAACCTCGTCAATATTCTCGATGCGACCGTAAGCGAGATCCGACTCGAGCACGGCGATGATCTTGTCGTCAGCCTGTTGGCCGTCGATCATTCTGAGCCCGCCGATTGGACGCGCGTGCAGGAAGAAACTGCCGTGAGCGAAGGTTTTTTCTGACAGGACGCAGATGTCCATCGGATCTTTGTCGCCTTCGATGCCGGTGCGGCCGGTCCGCTGTTCGCACAGTTCAGCCACAGTGCGCCCGCAATAAGTTTGCGGTATGAAACCGTAGAGCGTTGGACACATTGACGAAAATCGTTGCGGACGATCGACGCGCAGGTGGCCGGACCATTTATCGAGTTCATATTTGACCGGATCGGTGGGCACGATCTCGATGTAAGCGTTGACGAGTTCGGGTGTGCGCGGCCCGGGACTCACGCCGTGCCACGGATGCGCCTGGAATAGTTGTTTCTTCATCGGCTTTCTTCTCAGCTCTCGCTGGATGATAAAATGCCGCCAGGTCCAAACCAAATGTAGCTATGGCTGCCAGTGCCGAAATCATAACCAAACCGGTCGCGAACGTAATCTCGTTACGCTGGCTAATCAGTGCGCGCGACGATCTCGTCTGGTTTATCGGATCAGTGGTTTCGAGCTATGCACTGCTGTTTCTATACGTTAAAGGCATCGTGCCGCTGGTTCCGATGGTGGCGCTTTGGGCCATATTCATCGACGCGCCTCACGTGTTCGGCACGTTTTCGCGAACTTACTTCGATCGCGCGGAACGTAAGAACCGGGCGAGATTGTTGTGGGGTTCGCTGCTCTTTTTTGCAATTGGACCAGTCTTGGTGCTTGCGGGCTTCGCGTTTGTGTTCTTCTTCGTGGCGGCGTTGTGGGCTTACTACCACCTCGTGAAACAACACTACGGTTTCATGGTGCTTTACAAAAAGAAGAACGGCGACCTCGCGCGGATCGATAACGCGCTCGATCGATTGTTACTGCTGTTTGCCTTTAACTATCCGTTCGTCGAGTTTATCGCGCGCGATCCGGAGGCAATGGCGCGCGTGCCGGAGCTACTGCGCGGTGGCGTAAGTGGTTTGGCGAAGATACTGCTCGCGGGAACGATTCTGCTGGCGCTGATTTGGTTAGGACGCCAGATTCAACGGGCAATCGTTGGCGAGCCGTTGAATGTTCCGAAGTATCTTTTGCTGGCGGCTGCCATACCGATGCATTGGATCGTCCTCTTGACTCCCATGCCGCACAAGCCGATCGCGATCGTGGCGATACTGACCATCTATCATAACTTTCAGTACCACCGGCTTATCTGGTTTCACAACAAGAAGTACACGCCGGAATCGCGCGAGAAATACGGCGCCGCGGAATTTATCAGCCGGCGAGTGCTTTATTACATCGCGTTCGGAATCGTATTTGGAATTCTGTACCAGGGACCACGGCAAATACTCGGTTACATCGGTCTACAAAACGGCTTTCAATCACTGGCGGTTCAGCTAGGCATTTCATTCCTGTGGGGTTACGCCTTCATCCACTATTACCTTGATTCCAAGATCTGGCGCGTTAGGCGCGACCCGTCGGTGGGTGAAGCTTTGAAGATGAGTTAATCCTCGCCGTGCTCGTCGCCGTTGTAGTGCAGCACAGTCGACTCCTCATCAATCACGGTTTCCAAATGAACAGGACGGCCCCAGAGCGTGTGCACGTGTTCGAGTGCTTTGCGAGCGTAACGCATCTCGAGCTCGGTGCCTTCGTAGCGGTGTTTTAGATAGAGCTCACGATTGTTATTGTAGTCGCCGTCTTCGACTTGCAGGTACGGGAACCCGAAGTTGGTCATGTTCGCGACCAGTTGATCGCGCACTTTCTCCCAACGCTTTTCGGTGATCGTCCATTCCTCTTCTTCGATCAACTCAAACACAAACAGATCGAGCTCTTCGCAAAGCTCTTCGGTTAGGTAGTTGCGCAGGAACGAAACATCGTTCTCGATCTCGCGCACTTCGAAAATCTTGTCGTGTCCTTGCTTCCCCGGACGGTTAAACTTCTCTTGCTCCTCCGTCGACGGCTCGTTCCAGCGGCGCTCGATGTCTTCGTAGATCTTGTAGCCGAGGTAGTACGGATTCAACTGGCCCTTCTGCGGCGAAACAACACCCGAATGCAGGTTCGCAAACTCGATGTGATCGTTGTCGGTGAGATCGAGTGCGCGCATGATTCGCGCATGCCAGATACTGGCCCAACCTTCGTTCATGATCTTCGTCTGCATCTGCGGGACGAAGTACTCCATTTCCTCATGGACCATGGCTATCGCGTCACGCTGCCAGGGCGCCAGTGACGGGGAGTTTTTCATGACGTAGTAGAGCAGGTCTTTTTCCGGCAGAAGCTCTCGCGGCTTGCCATCATCTTCGCGCTTATCGCCCGCCGCGGCGGGATCTCGTAATTCACGTTCCGCCTTGTCGAGGAGCCACAGGTCGTCGTACCGACCTTCCCGCGGACGGTGCTCGGCGCGGCGTTTGTGTTCTTCGTTCGAAATGTCCCGCTTGATGAAGAAGTATGGATCTATGTGTTCTTCTATCGCCAGCACAGAGTCGAGAAACCGTTCAACCGTCTTTCGCCCGTGCTTGAACTCGTACTCCATCATTCGCTGCGCGTGCGTGGAAACGCTTTCCACCATGCGGCGATTGGTTTTCGAGAAGTATGTATTGTTTTTAAAGAAGTCGACGTGGCCCAACACGTGCGCGATCACCATCTTGTTCTGGATCGGGCTGTTGGTTTCGAGCAGGAATCCGTACGACGGATTGGTGTTGATGACGACTTCGTAGATCTTCGACAGTCCGAAGTCGTACATCGTTTTCATGCGATGGTAAGCCTTGCCGAAGGTCCAATGAGAGTAACGACCGGGCAGCGCGTAGGAGCCGACTTCGTACATCACCGTCGCCGGGACGATTTCGAAATTCGTCGGGTAAGGATCCAGCCCAAAGTCCTGAGCAATCTGCCAGATTTGCTCTACGGCTGCTTCAAGATCTTTTATTTCCCGGTCTTCCATTACAGTCATCAAGCAGGTGTTTCCACACCTCGTCTACCAAAGAATTGTTTGAGTGCGGGATAGACGTCTTCCTTGTCGTCGATGCGCACGCCGACAAACCGATCCTTGTGGTTAAGGCGATCGCTGAAGATCGAAAGCAGCGCGCCCGAAGACCTCCGGTAACTCGACGATCCCTCTTCACCAATTTCTCCATACCCAAACAGGTTGCACGTGGCGATCAATTCGTCGGCGAGTCTGACGGCCTCTTCGTTGTCGGAGTAGTAGTTGTCGCCGTCAGAGAAGTGGAAGGGATAAATGTTCCAGTCGGACGGCCTGTAACGCTGCTTGATGATGTCGAGCGCAAGCTGATAAGCAGACGATACGACGGTTCCGCCCGATTCACCCTGGGTAAAGAACTGCTCCTCGCTGACTTCCTTAGCCTCGGTGTGATGTGAGATGAATACGATATCGACGTTGTCGTACTTCGTTCTCAAAAAGCGGACCATCCAAAAGTAAAAACTGCGCGCGATGTACTTCTTAAACTCACCCATCGATCCCGAAACGTCGATCATCGCAATCACGACCGCGTTCGACTCGTAACGCATGACCTCTTCCCACGTCTTGAACCGCAGATCTTCCTTCTTGATGTCGCCGAAGCGCGGCTTTCCTTCGCGCGCATTACGACGAATATTTTCGAGAATCATCCGACGCTTGTCGAGGTTCGCGATCACTCCCGTGCGACGAATCTCGTTGAACTGCGTCTTGCGCGATTGAACAGCCTTCTTCGCTTTCTCCTGGAGATACGGAAGTTGAAGGTCTTCGAAGATCAACGCGGCGATCTCGTCGATGTTGACTTCGGCTTCATAATAGTCAGTGCCCGCTTCCTGTCCGGCTTGCCCGGCGCCGGTGCCGCCTCCTGTGCCGCGGCTCTCACGGCCGATGACGTCTCCAACCCGCGTCTTGCCGTCGCCCTGGCCCACGTGTTTCGCTTTTTGATAGTTGAAACGAAACTTGTACTCGTCGAGCGCTCTGATCGGAACTTTAACGGTGCGTTTGCCGTCGGAGAGGATGATGGCTTCGTTGGAGACGATCGATCCGAGGTTCTTGCGGATCGCTTCTTTGACGCGATCCTTGTGTCGCTCCTGATCGATGATGCCTTTGCGTTGCAGTGACCAGTCGTTGCGTTGGATTGACATAATGCTTCATCCACAAAAATCTGCCACGACGTTTGTGAACTCCTCCGGGTATTCCTCGTGCGGGACGTGACCGCAGTTGAGAAATACAATTAAGCGCGACCTGGGGATTTGATCGTGCAACCGCTCACCGTCAGCGAGTGGAATCTCTCTATCGTTTTCACCCCAGAGCAGCAGCGTCGGCTGTTTAATCAGATGCGCCTCGCGCGAGATGCGTTCGGCGTCCCAACAACGGACCGTGCGAATGAGGGCGCGCTGCGTGCCCGTCGCACGCAACGGAAAATGTCGCGCATCGACGCGCCGTTCATCCAACACCCATTCGTGACGATCGTAAACTCGCTTCATTCGCCGGCGCAGCAAACTGCGCGAGCCAATCAACAACGGCGAGACGACGTCGCCGAACACACGCGAACCAAACACACGCATCAGCTTGTAATTAAGCGGACGGTTGTTGTTCACAGTTCCAATCAAGACCAGTTTATCGACGCGTTGGGGGTAATCGAGGGCGCAGGTAGCAGCGACGGCGCCGCCATACGAACTGCCCACCAGCGTCGCGCGTTTAATCTTCAGGCGATCGAGCAGATCAACCAGCAGGCTCGCTTGTCCGGCGATGGTGTATTCACCGTTTCGCGGTTTGCCGGAGTAGCCACAGCCCAGCATGTCGATAGCGATCACGCGAAAGCCGGCGGCGGCGAGACGGAGGAAAACTTTGCTCCAAACGAGAGTGGACGACGCGAATCCGTGAATCAACAGGAGCGCCGGCGCGTTCGCGTCACCAGCTTCCTGGTAATGCACGCGAACGCCGTCGACGTCCACGAAGCGCGAGTGATCGGAGTGAAAGATGACGTGGCGATTGCGGTTCCAGTCGGCATCGCGCGGGCGTGCGAGAAGTCTCGCAACGACAGCTAATGTCGCCGCCGCTGCTGCTGAACCTGCAATCCAGTAACGTTTCTTCATGCCTCTTATCATAACGCCCGCGTCCTCGAAGGAGCGCGGGCGTTTGGTTAACCACAAGCAAGCACGGCGCTTACCGCGACAACAACGTGCCTACATAAGTCAACAGTTCGTTGGCACAAACCGGGCAGTATCCGTGTTCCTTGACGAGCCGATCCACCACTTCGTTGATGCGGCGGAGTTGATCGGGATCCGGCGTCTTAGCGGACGTTGTGATCTTCACCACGTCTTTCAGATCGGCGAAGATCTTCTTCTCGATCGCTTCCTTCAGCCGTTCGTGCGAGTTGTATTCAAAGGGTTTGCCTTTGCGCGCGTACGAGCTGATACGGATCAGAATCTCCTGGCGGAACGTGTTCTTCGCATTTTCGGAGATGCCGATCTGCTCCTCGATCGAGCGCATCAACTGCTCATCCGGATCCATCTCTTCTTCGGTAATCGGATCCTTGATTCGTTCCTTGTTGCAAAACGCTTCGACGTTATCGAGATAGTTGTTGCACATCGTACGCGCCATCTCTTCAAACGAGTAAACGAACGCGCGTTGAACTTCGATCTTCGCCAGCTCGTCGTACTCCTTGCGCGCCTGCGAGATGTGATTCAGTAGCGTTCGCGCTGTTCGCTGCTGATGCCGGTGTGCTGTTCAAAGCCGTCTTTGATCGCGCGCAAGCGCATCGATCGGATTGATGCAAGTGACACCGTCGCGAACGAGCGCACTCGAAAGACGATTGATGATGTAGCGCGGCGAGATTCCGTCCATGCCTTCACGGATTGTCTCTTCTTTCAACTCGCGCACGTCCTTCGACTTGTAACCTTCGACGTCCTCGCCGTCGTAAAGCTTCATCTTCTTCACGATGTCGACGTTCTGGCGCTTGGGTTCTTCAAGACGCGTCATGACCGCGAACATCGCGGCCACTTTCAACGTGTTTGGCGCAAGGTGAACGTTGCGCAGCGCTTCCGACTGGTGCAACAGCTTGTCGTAAATTCTCTCCTCCTGCGAGACGCGGAGGTTGTAGGGAACTCTCACCAGGATGATGCGATCCTGGAGTGCCTCTGACTTTCGATTCCCCGCAAACGCGATGTACTCGTTCTCGTTCGAATGTGAAAGGATGACTTCGTCGGCGTAAATCATTGCGAAGCGGCCGGTCTTGATGCTCTGTTCCTGGGAGAGCGTCAGCAGGCTGTAAAGAAACTTCTCGTCAACCTTCAACATCTCGACGAATTCCATCAGACCCCGATTGGCAATGTTCAACTCGCCGTCAAAACGATACGCGCGCGGATCTGATTCGACGCCGACCTCGCCGATGGTGGAGAGATCGATCGAACCAGTAAGCTCGGTGATGTCCTGAGATTTCGGATCGCTTGGTGAAAAAGTGCCGATGCCCACACGCTCTTTCTCGGAGAACCCGACGCGGTGAACTTTCACGTCTTCATGCCGCCCACCGTAAGTTTTCTCAAGCGCGTAACGGCACTGCGGACAAAGATCGCCTTCGATGTAGATGCCGTACAGTTTTTCGACTTCAGCACGGAGCTGGTGCGGGATCAGATGCAGCGGCTCTTCATGCATCGGACAGTCTTTGATCGCATAAACAGCGCCGCCGTCGGTGCGCGTCCACTCTTCGAGGCCGCGCTTGAGCATGTTCACGATCGTGGACTTGCCGCCGCCGACCGGTCCCATCAAAAGCAGGATACGTTTACGAACTTCCAGGCGCTGCGCGGCTGACTTGAAGTATTCGACGATTCTGGCGATCGGCTCCTCGATGCCGAAGAGTTCGCCGGAAAAGAAGTTGTAGGAAAGGACTTCGTGTTGGGTACCCTCGTTCAGCCGTCCGACTCCGGCCGCATGAACCATGTCGTTTACGCGGGCATGCGACAGTTGAGCGATACGGGGATTTTGGGCGACCAGCTCGAAGTAATCACGAAACGATCCTTCCCAGCGTAGCGCTTCGTGCTCGCGGCGCAGGTCTTCCAAGCGTTCACTGATATTGAATTTCTTGTTGCCATCCTGCTCTTGCATAGCCTTTAAAACCTCTTCGGCTTTCGCGCATTGGACAGCGTGTGGGGAGAGGCCACGCTATAAGTAGCAACCGCTTAGCGTCGGGGAACTGCGGTTCATTTCGTCACAGCCTCGGGATACGCCTCATGCGCGCGTAAGCATGAGCTACGTCGTCGAAGCATGAGTTCTCAATGATCATTTCAAAAAGGAAGACGCGGTGGGGAAAACTAGTTGGAAGCGAATCGAGCGCGTGCTTCCCTTGGCGGCCAGTATATAATACAAGGCTCAAGAGCGACAGATAAATTCATGAGACGCAAATCAGGCAAGCACCACGCTGGGGTGCAGCCGCTTTGTCGCCGCGTCGTAATCACCGACGGCTATCAGGTGATCCTTATCGTCGCACATCTTTACTTTCTCGCCGTCGGACCACGCAGTTTCCCCAACTTTCACCTCCATTCCGTGCCGTGCGCGTCGCACGTCTTCGCCGCTTAGATGCACGAAAGGCAGGCGTGAGAGCGCTGCGCTTGGGAGGAGCAGGATGGTCCCTAATGCCTCCTCGCCAAAGCTCGTTTTCAGTTGTTCAAGAGTCACCGCACTCGTAACACCAAAATCACCGACACGTGTACGCCGCAGCTCCGCTAAGTGTGCGCCAACGGACAGACGCTTTCCGAGATCCTCGGCGAGTACACGAACGTAAGTGCCGGCGGAACAGACCACGCGCACGTGAAAATCAAACGTACCGTCGAGGTTGTCCTTCATGAGTTCGCCGTCTGGTTTAATCGCTGTCAGCTCGTGGATACAAACCTGGACCGGCTCGCGTTTGACTTCTTCGCCACGACGCGCGAGCTCGTACAGTTTCTTGCCGGCGATCTTCTTGGCTGAATACATTGGCGGAACCTGATCGATCCAGCCGCGTAGACTTGCAAGCGCACCTTCGATCTCCTCTTCACTCCAACGACCGGTACGATTAGGATCGGCGGAACCGTGTGGACCCGCGATTGGGGTTCCGGTTCGATCACCGGTGTCAGTTGCGTAACCCAACCGGATGATTGCGTGATATTCCTTATCTGCTCCGCTTAGAAACTGCGCCAGTCTCGTAGCTTTCCCAACCAGCACGAGCAAAACACCCGTCGCGAAAGGGTCGAGCGTGCCGGTGTGACCGATGCGCCGTTCCTTCAGAATCCGTCGTGTGCTTGCGACTACGTCATGCGAAGTGACGTCCGCGGGCTTGTCGATAACCAACAATCCATCCATGGCGTGCATTTTAGATCAGGAGTGTTTCGTTTTCCTTCCGATGCGTTTAAGCTTGGCGATCGGGGTCAGAGTCGATGTCAGACGAACTTCGCCGCAAAACATTTGAGCGCGCGGTCAAGCTTTTGGCCGCAAAACCTCGCTCCGTCGCGGAGTTGCGTGAACGACTGCTCCACGGGAAAGGCGTTAGAGCCAACGAGTCCGTTGTCGAAACGGTGATTGCGCGTTTACGTGAGTATGGGTATCTCGACGACGAACGCTTCGCGTTCAGCTACGCTTCTTCGAAGGTAAAACAGCGCCCGATTGGTCGGCGCCGACTCCAACGCGATCTGAAACTCAAGCAGGTCGAAAACGACGTCGCCGACGAAGCGCTCGAGCTCGTCTACGCTGAAACTCCCGAGGATCAGCTCATCGACCGCGCGATCGAAAAACGCATTCGGCTGCGCGGCCGGCCGAAAACGCGGGCGGAAACAAAGAGCTTGTTCGATCACCTGTTGCGGCAGGGGTTTGGTTTCGAATTGGTGAGCGAGAAAGTTCGCCGGGCGGCCGAGTACACGGATGATCAGGATGAATGCTAAACTCGAAACGACATGACTGGTAACGAAATTCGCGAAGCATTTCTGAAGTATTTCGAAGAACACGGGCACATGCGCGTGCGTTCCTCGCCGCTGCTGCCTGCCGACGATCCGACGTTGTTGTTTACCAACGCCGGCATGAATCAGTTTAAAGACACGTTCCTCGGCATGGAGAAGCGTGATTACCTGCGCGCCGCGTCGTCGCAGAAGTGCGTGCGCGCGGGTGGCAAGCACAACGACCTCGACGAGGTTGGCAAAACTGCACGACATCACACCTTTTTCGAGATGCTCGGCAATTTTTCGTTTGGCGACTATTTCAAGAAAGACGCGGTCAAGTTTGCCTGGGAGTTTCTGGTCGACGTATTGGGACTCGATCCGGCGCGTTTGTGGTTTACGGTTTACGAGGGCGACGCTGAAGTGCCGCCTGACGAAGACGCCGAACGTTTGTGGGAAAAGGTCGGCGCTCCGCGCGAGCGAATTCTGCGTTTCGGTCGCAAAGATAATTTCTGGCAGATGGGTGAGACCGGGCCATGTGGTCCATGCAGCGAGATCCATTACTACATGGGCCCGAGCCCGGACGATGCGGAGAACTCTGCTGCGAATGTGAATGGACCAGGCGACACGATCATGGAGATCTGGAACCTGGTGTTCATGCAGTTCGATCGCAGTGAAGTTGAGCCGGGCAAGTACAAACTCGATCCGCTGCCGGCGCCGTCAGTCGATACAGGCGCCGGGCTCGAGCGGCTTGCCGTCGTACTGCAAGGTGTAAAGTCAAACTACGACACCGATCTGATTCGTCCGATCGTAAATCACACGGCGCGTTTAGCCGATCGTCACTACGAACCTGAAACGAAGGAAGGTTTTGCGATGCGCGTGATCGCGGACCACGCACGCGCGGCGGCGTTTTCGATTGCCGATGGCATTTTGCCGGGCAACGAAGGCCGAAACTATGTGCTGCGAAAGATCATGCGCCGCGCGATCTACCAGGGCCACCACACGCTCGGCTTCGAAGGTCCGTTCTTCAATCAGGTAGCGGATTTCGTCGTCGACCTGATGAAGGATAACTACCCCGAACTCGAAGCGCACCGCGAATTCATTCAGAAGATGATTAGGCTCGAAGAGGATCGTTTCCGATCGACGTTGACCGTCGGATTGAACAAGCTGGACGAACTCTTCGCGTCGACAAAAGGTGCGATGCCTGAGTACAAGGCGCTGGCGCGGTTGTACGACACTTTCGGCACGCCGCGAGATCTGATTCGCGTCAGTTTGGAAGAGCGGGGGTTCGTAGTCGAGGAAGATGAGTTTAATCGTTTGTTCGACGCAGCGTTGCAAGACCTGCAACAGACGACTGTCGCTACAAAGCACGAAGCACGAGCACAGATAAATCCCGTTTATGAAAAACTACCGAAATCTGTGTTTAAGGGTTACGAAGCGACATATGTGTCTGACGCGAAGATCCTTGCGATAGTCAATGACAATGAGATCGTGTTGGATCGAACACCATTCTATTCAGAGAGTGGAGGACAGGTCGGCGATGTTGGCGTGCTGACGAAGGACGAAACGATCGCGAATGTTCTCGACACCTATTCGCCAGTCCAGGGTTTGATTGTTCACAAAGTCAAAATTGAGAAGGGAACGCTCAATGTTGGCGACGTTGTTTCGGCTGAAGTCGACGTTGAGAAGCGTGATGCGACGCGACGCAACCACACCGCTACACACCTGATGCACGCCGCGTTGCGCGAGGTTTTGGGAACACATGTGAAGCAGGCGGGTTCTGTGGTTGCGCCGACTTACCTGCGTTTCGACTTTTCGCACTATCAGCCGTTAACCGCCGCGGAGAAGGAAGAAATCGAGCGGCTCGTTAACTATCACATTCTGCGCAACGAGCCCGTGCAAACCGACGAGATGCACGTCGAAGAGGCAATGCGCTCCGGTGCGATGGCGTTGTTTGGAGAGAAGTACGGCGACCGTGTGCGCGTGCTGTCGATCAAAGGCCTCGAGGGGATCTTTTCGAAAGAGCTGTGCGGCGGTACGCACGTGCGAGCTACGGGCGATATCGGACTGTTTAAGATCACGAGTGATGAATCGATCGCTTCCGGCGTGCGGCGCATCAGGGCCATTACGGGCGTCGATGCGTACGAGCGTTTCCGCGAGTCGGAAGTGCTGGTCGATGAATTGACATCAGGTTTGCGTACGTCGCGATCGGATCTTCAGACGACTGTTACTCGGCTACAGGATGAGTTGAAGAAAGCACGCCGCGAGGCTGACGACTTGCGGTTGAAAATCGCGAGCGGCGCGGTTGGCGCTTCTGCGAATGGCGACGAGTCGCGCGAGATTGCTGGCGTAAAGGTTGTCGCGCGTGAAGCGAGTGGACTTGATGCGCCGGCAATGCGGCAGCTTTCCGACACGTTGTTGGCGCGGATCAAGTCAGGTGTGGTTGTTTTGGGTAGAAGCAGCGACGGCAAGGTTTCGCTGATCGTTCGTACGTCTGCCGACCTCACTGGCAAAGTTCCGGCAGGGCAGGTGATCAAAGAACTCGCGCCGATCGTCGGTGGCCGCGGTGGTGGCAAAGCCGACATGGCCGAAGGTGGCGGCAATCAACCTGAAAAACTCAACGCTGCCCTCGAAGAGAGTTATAAAGTCATCGAACAGCTATTGAGTCGGTAGGAGCGGTCAGCAGACTACTCCTACCGATATGTTTGGTTACATCGTTTTCTGTTTCTCGGTTAGGGTGATGTTCATCTTCTCGAGCGTCACCTTGTTCAGCGTTCCGGTCACTTTCAGACCTTCCGCCTGTTGATACTTGCGCAGACCCTCGCGCGTCGCATCATCCAGTTTTCCCAATTGTTCTCCTGCGTAGAAGCCACGTGATTTAAGCAGCGCCTGCGCCTGGTTGATCTGTTCCTTCGTGGCCCGAAATATCGGTCCGCGTTTGGTTTGTTTGGTCGTTTGAGGTGTGGAAGCGAACGTAGTTTGAGTCTGCGCCATCGCTGCGGTGAAGACACAGAGAAATGGCAGAGTAAGCGTAAGGAGTTTCTTCATCTGTTTTTCGTCCTTTTTGTGAGGCGCGCTGAAGCGCGCGGTTAATGGTTATTGGGCGTTGACATCATACAAGCCCTGTCAAGACTGGCTCAAATTCATCGTGTTCAACAAAGTTGGCAAGTGTTAGGCCGTCCGTGGTAGTATCTCTCCGGCTACTCTCCGCCCTTGCACTTGAATCCCTTATGCGAAAACTTCTCATAATTCCCGCCATTTTGACTGTTTGCTCTTGGTCTGCCTCTGCCCAAACCTACCAGGTCGATAACTTCGACTTCGCAAACGCCATCCGCATCCAGACCCCGCCGGAGCCGGTTAAAAAGGCCCCGCCAACCCCGAAAAAGCTCACGAAGATACGTAATTACACGTACACGCCGCCTGCCGGTGCGCTCGTCGAGCTCACGAGCAAGCCGCTGAATCCGTCACTCGGCGAATTCACTACCGGTAACGCCACGGTCGACTCCTTTATCGTCGAATCCGCGAAGCGAAATTCGGTTGATCCACTGCTGATTTATTCGGTCATGCATCAGGAGTCGAGCTTCAAGCCTCGAGCGATGTCGTACAAAGGCGCGCGCGGGCTGATGCAGTTGATGCCGGGTACTGCGGCGCGTTTTGGCGTCAGCAACATTTGGGACCCGAAACAGAATATCGAGGGCGGAGCTCGCTACATGCGGTTCCTGCTCGACCTGTTTGGCGGCGATATCAAGCTTGCGCTGGCTGGTTACAACGCCGGCGAGGGTGCGGTAATGAAGTACGGCTACCAGGTGCCGCCTTACAACGAAACGCAGGAATACGTTCGGCGCATCGGTCGTCGCTACAGTCTCATTCGCGATCCGCAAGCGGCGGCAATCGCGCGCGACGGCCAGGTCGCACAAAAAGAATCCCAGCCTTTGACGGTCTACGAGCGCAGCGTCTTCATGGTCCGCCTTCCGGACGGCCAGCTCCAACTAGTCAGCCAGTAAGCCTTTAGACGTCGATTAAGCGAGAGGGGGAACCTTTACGGGTCTCCGTCTCGTTTTGTATTTACGAGGCTTTAGGTATGATGAACAAACTCAAGGCTAGCACGTCGTTTTCCCGGCTTCGCGAGGTCAAATCCATGACGTGTTCCAAGTGTGGAGCATACGTTACCCCCAGCGTTCGTTTCTGTTCGAACTGCGGCGCCGCAGCCGACGGTGAAGCCACGCGGCTCGCGCGCGTCCATGCGAACGCCCTCGAACCAGGCATCGATCCCGATCTGGAACACACCGTTTTCAGCGTTCGTCCAACGATGATCTTCATCAAGACGGGCTACGCTGTAACCGTAATCGCCGGTCTCGCCCTTGTGTTTCTACTCGCATCCCTTGGCGTCCCTGCAACGATTTCAATCCCCATCGCGCTCGCGCTGTTGTTGATTCCCGGCTACTACCACATGCGTCGAAACATGGTGCGTTACACGGTCACCGATGCGAAGCTGCAAATCGACACCGGTCTAATCGCCCGCACCACCCGCAACATTCCGTTGAGCAAGGTGCAGGATGTGACCGTTTCCGCGAGTATTCCGCAACGCCTGCTGGGCTTTGGCGACATCATTGTCGACAACGCGAGCGACGCCGGCGGCTCCACCGTAATGCGCAACATCAACACCCCGCGCCATTACGCCGACCTTCTTTTGCGAGAACTAAGACGCTGGCATTAAACTTGGTTCGTGCTGCCTAATCGTCGCCGGGAACATCAAAGCCTGTGCGGTTTCTAAACACTGTTTTCCAGCACTACAAAAGGGCCGCACGAGGAGTCTGCGTTTGCGTTTAGTTACAGTCTTAATCCTGATTATTGGTCTTTCGGTCGTGGCGGTCGGAAGTAAGGCGCGCCGCACGTTGCCGGATCGCATCGTCAACTTCCAGATTACGACGAGACTCGAAGGTGACTTCGAGTTGCTGAAGGAGTCGTTATTCGGTCGGCCGATATCAGAAACGGACCTCGACGCCGCGGAGAACGCGGATTATGCCGGCAGTGGCGGAGCACGAATTCGTGTCGAGATTGTGCATTTCCCGCAGGACGCAAAAGCGTACGAAGTGCTCAGCTTGTTTGCTGCCCGAGCGAAGGCACAAATAACCGCAGACTATGGCACAGCGGGTTTTCGGCACGGCGATGAGGTTTATTTTTTCAAAGGACAGCGTCTCGTTAGGTTGCGTAGCCTCAAGGGCGACGCGACCAATATGTCTGCATTTGCGCAGGAATTGAGTGCTTCGCTGGATAAGGGCGAAGCTGATATTCCCGTTCTAATCAAGCACCTGCCGAATCCGGAAGAAGCGCAGAAGAACGCTGTATTCCTGCACAGCTTTCCTAACCTCGACTCGTTGGGATTGCAGCAGGGTGTGTTCACGGCGATCCAGTCGCAAGGAAATGCGGATGCCGCGCTGGCGACGTATGGTCCAAGTAAGGTTCTGATTGTTGAGTTCAATACGCCGCAACTGGCGAAGGACAACGACGCACGCATCATCGCTCGGATCCACGAGCTGTGGAAACTTGGCGGACCGGCGCCGATTGCGTATCGCCGTGTCGGCAACTACTCGGTATTCGTTTTCGACGCGCCTGACGAGCAGTCCGCAAAGCAGCTGATCGATCAAGTCAAGTACGAGCAGGTGGTGCAGTGGCTCGGCGAGAATCCGAATATTCTCAAGCGAGCGCAAGAGGAGTACGTCAACACGACGTTGGGCGTGTTAGTGGCAGTGCTGAAAGCGTCCGGTTATGCGCTGCTGGCGTGTTTAGGACTTGGTGGATTGGCAGGAGCGTTGTTATTCACTCGACGGCGGGCTCAGCAGACCGAAGAAGCGTTTTCTGATGCTGGTGGAATGCTCCGACTCAACCTCGACGACTTAACACCTGAGACCAACCCTGCGCGACTCCTGCGCGAGCGCAACTAAAAACTACAGGTGAGTTCCGCCAGAGGTCCTTGGGAGATCCAAGGGCGAGGTCAGTATTCTTTCTAAACGCACAAAAAATGCGGGCTGCTGATTTTTCCTGGAGGGCTCCCCCAAGCCCCGTCAAGACGTCAATCAGCAGCTCCGCTATTGTTGCTCTTCAACTGCGTCACAAACGCGGATCCGTTCCCCCAAAAGAACCAACGTTTGCTTTCAATCTTGTGAGAGGATGCCTCCCCCAAAGCCTCCACTCACCGCAGTTATCTGAGCCTGACCCGATTTACCCTTATCTACCCTTCTTGTTCTGTTTCACTCTTTCGCAACGTGCGTGCCACCCGAACCATGGCTTACCTCATTCGGTAGGAATCGCCGTTTTCCTCGCAATTCTTTAGCCATTACGCAAACAAGGATTTGTACGCGACCGCGCAGATCGGGCAGTAAGTTGTACCTCTTCAATACAAGAGTGACCGTACGATCGCACGATAATCGCTCGCTGATGTCACGGAAGTGCCTCAACCAGTGCGTCGATCTCTTCAGGTGTGTTGTAGACGTGCGGAGCTATCCGTAGACGATCACCCCGAGGAGCGGTGATGATGTTCTGTTTTTTGAGGTGAATGTAAAGCGCCATCGCGGACATCCCGCTTGCTGGACGAATACAGACAATCTGGGACTTCTCCCCAGCCAATCGCGAACTCACGACTTGGTAAGGCCCGCTTTGTAACCGGTCGCAAAGGTGGTTCGTGAGCTCTTCGAGGTAATGCGCTGTTCGGGCCACTCCCAGCCCCGTTAAAAGCTCCAGGCTCGCTTTTAGGCCGTACAGCAGGGATGCCTGTCCGGTGCCCGTTTCCCACGCGAGCGTGCCCTCGTTCCAGCCCTGTTCGAAGTTTTGAAAGTCTTCCGGGTGCGGGACGCTCATCCAGCCGACCAGCGTTGGCTGAATCCGCTCCCGCGCTCGATCGGAAAGGTAAAGGTAACCGACACCCTCCGGCGCCATCAGCCACTTGTGACTGGCTCCTGCCGCCACGTCCACCAACTCCGCCTCCACATCGGTTGGAACGACCCCCAGCGCCTGAATCGTATCGACTACAAGCAGCGCATCGTGCTGTCGCACCAGCCGGCCGAGTCGTTCTAAGTCCATTCGAAACCCCGACGCGAACTGAACGTGACTTATCGCCACCAGTCGTGTGTTCGGATCGACGAGCTTACTCGGTTCCCCGAAATCGACCCGTCCGTCACGCTCTTCGCACATCCGCACCTCGACGCCAAATGCGTCGCGAATGCGCAACCATGGATAGATGTTGGAAGGAAACTCGCCACGGAACGTAACGATGTTGTCGCCGTGTCGCCACTTCAGGCCGTTGGCGACGGTCGAGAGCGCATCGGAAGTGTTGCGCATGAACGCGACCTGTTCCGGTCGCGCGCCCATCAGACCAGCGAGCAGCCTTCGCGCTTCTTCTTTCGTATCGAGCCAATCCTGAAAATTAACCGAGCCATTTTCGTGAACGTCTGCAAGCTGGGTTTCGATCGCCTGGAGTGTTGGCAACGGCAGCGGCGAAACTGCGGCGTGGTTTAGATAGTTGTATCGTTTGGTTATCGGGAAGAGTTCGCGAAGCGCAGGTTTAGGAGGATTAGGGAGCATACGGCTTGCCGTAGAACTCTTTATACAACCAGCCGAGCACGCGCGCTTCCGCGGTGCACAACGTCTCGATCCAGCAGTTAACCAAAAACTCCGATCGCCCGCGTTGGAAGGGAATCTTTTCCGACTGTTTCACGATCGAGCCACCGCTGCGCAGATCGAGCTGATACGCTTCGGCGGTCGACTCGTTTGCTTTAGCGGCCGCATCGAGAGCTGTCAGCAATTGGCTGATCCACGCATGCAGGTCGCGTTCGGAAGAATTGTCAGCGAGCGCCTGAATGATCCCGATCGCAAGCCGGTCTTCGGCGCGGTTGAAAATGAAGACTTCCTCGCCCTGCGACTGGCTCTGCTGCTGTTTCCATTGAAAAACTTCCTCGACTGATGGGTGCCGGACGACCGCGACGCGCTGATCGTTATTCAAGAACCAGTCGATAACGTCAGGCACGGAATCAACATCGACGTTTCCGCCCGCGTCGCGTAGCGAAGGAGGCTGGTTTAGTTCCGTTTCCGCGTTCATCATTTCACCAACTTAAACGACGCTCGTATCTCGCCAACGACGTCGCCGCGGCGGTTTTGCACGGGGAAAAATGCGTAACGTGACAGGGCCTCGAGCGATTCGTCATCGAGGATATCCAGTTGCCGCAACGATTCGATCACGACGGTCGGACGCGCACGTTTGTCGTCGCCGTCTTCGATCTTCAGCGCGAGTCCCAGTCCGTTGGGCCAACGGTCGCTCGGGAGTATCCCCGCCGTGTAAACACCGTCAGCGCCGACTTTCGAAACGACACGGCCGCGCGTGGCGCGCATGACTTCCGTATCGAGCCGTTCCGAAGTGCCGCCGATCAACTCCGGATACTCCGTCATCACGCGCACGATTCGTTCACATGCTGCACGCGTCGCTTTATCGAAATTCGCGGGCGGTGAAACGAGCCGCGCATAGGCGAGCGCCATTGCGCGAACAGTGACACCGAAGATCGGCGCCGCGCAACCGTCGATAGCGACGGCGAAGTCTTCAACCGGTATATCCGTGAATTGCGACACCACCTTCGCAATTGCGATCTGAACTGGATTTTCCGGGCTCTCGTAGTTTTCGATTGGCGCGCCGAGATGTAACGCCGTGGCCAGCATGCCGGCATGCTTTCCTGAACAATTGTTGTGCAGGACATTCGGAACTTCATTACGCGCCCTCAGAACGGCGGCCGCTTCCAGCCCGTACGGCTCGTGCACGCCGCATCTAAGCGCCTCTGGACCAAGGCCGATCTTCTCGAGCATCGATGCGACGATTTTGGTGTGGATGGGTTCGCCGTTGTGCGACGCACACGCGAGAGCGACTTCCTCGTCAGAAAAACCAAACTGTTCCGCGGCGCCGGTTACTAACAGCGGTACCGCCTGTAACGGCTTTGCTGAAGAACGCAGGAATGTTACGGCGTTCGGCGCGCCAAGAGATGCCACGACGTTGCCGTCAGGTTCGACAGCAGCGACATGGCCGCGATGGCGCGATTCGGTGATCGCTCCACGGCGTACTTCGACCAGAGGTTCAGCGAGCGGAATCTGTTGTGTTTGGGACATGTGCGGCGCATCTTAACACGCCGCACAGAGACCACGGATTAACGGGCTGATGAATGTGCCACGCGTTTCTTGCCGCCAAGACTCAGAATCGTGAGTTTCACCGTACGGCGTCCGAAACGCATCGCGTCACGGGTGCTCGGCGTCCAGATGTCGATTCGCTTGCCACGTACCATGCCGCCCGTATCGGCGACGAGATATTCCCCG
This sequence comes from uncultured Acidobacteriota bacterium, assembly GCA_963789185.1. Lineage (GTDB taxonomy): Bacteria > Acidobacteriota > Blastocatellia > Pyrinomonadales > Pyrinomonadaceae > PSRF01. The sequence continues at coordinate 496,763 of CAWBJU010000027.1, read as the reverse complement.
CTCCACGAGCCTGCTTCGATCTTCACTCGTGAACCGAGTGGCAAAACACGCGGGTCGGCAGCAATGATTCCTTTGGCTACCGGCAGTCCACTAGCCGTGCGTCCGCGCAGGCTGTAAGCCGTCGCCACGTAATGATGGACGGGCGCAGCGGGCGTTGCTTCCGCAGCAACTGCCGGCTCGCTTGGCTTGACGTTATCGGCCGCTTCCATCGCGACACGTGCAGCAGCAGCTTCGTCAGCGAGTTTGGAAATCTTGTTGGCTTGGGTTTGACCTTGGGAAGAAAGGGTTTCTGCTGAGAGTGGACGAGCAGAAAAAATCAAAAAAACGTTGAGAAGAGCGAGGCAAAGCAACGCGCTTCCGCTGAAGATAGAATGAACTTTCAAACGTTCGGGTCTCCGTTCCGATTGATTTCTGTTTTCAGCGTCCTGCGCGAGTCCGTTCTTTCCTATGACTCGTCCCCTGGCTCTAGGAGTCTGCAATGAAGTCAGCCGAGGTTGGGGGCTTGCATCCTTGATGCGGTGCGCTGAAAAGATCTAACTGGCTCTGTCGGGCCTAAGAAAGAAAAACGAGCATTAATGTCGTTGTTCCAGACGAGGAGGCTAGCACACGGGTTCGTGACGTCCAAATGCAAAACCGTGATATTTCTGAGATAAATCGCACGGTTTCGACGCAAGTGCGGGAATAGCAGAGTTTAGCGCGGTTTAATCAATGTGACTGTCCGGCGCCCGTTCAGGCACCTCAGAGGGCGAGGAAATTTTCGACGATCCGGCGGCCTTCGGGGTGTCCCTCGTCGAATAGCTCGGGGTGGAACTGGACGCCATAGACCCGGCGTCCTTTCTCCTGCATCGCCTGGATTTTGCAGTTTTCGTTTGAGGCGGTCGCGCGGAAGCCGTTGGGTAGCTCTTTCACCTCATCGCAGTGGTTGTGCCAGACGGTAAGTTGTGCCGGGAGACCTTTAAAAAGGCCCTCGCCGGTGTTCTCGATGGCCCCGAAGCCGCGCTCCCGTTTGGCGCCGTCGTAACCCTCGCCGGGTTCGAGTCGTCCCATCAATCCCACTTCAGCGCCGTGCGCAATGGCTATCTGTTGATGACCACCGCAGACGCCGAGAATCGGCTGACTCGCTTGTTTGATCACCTCGAATACTCCAGCCAGCGACTCAGGCGAGTACTTGTCCCAGGGGTGGCTTTGCCCGCTCAGAATGATGTGCGACGGACGCAGGCTGCGGACGCGTTCGAGCGATACGCTGTGGAATGGTTCCGTGAGGATTTCCAGGCCGGGAATCAAACGACCCAACACCGCGCGCAACTCGCGCGGGCTAGCGCCCTGACCGTCGATTGTGTTGTCTACCAGGTAAACCAGCAAGGTTACTTCAAGCAGTACAGCTTCCCATTGAAAGCGCCGATATAAATTCGCCCGTCGAGTATGGCGGGAGTCGCGTTGATATTATCACCGATCTTCAGTTCGCTGATCTGCTGCCCGTCTTCGGCGGAGACGGCGTGTAGCCAACCGGCCTTGTCGCCGAATACAAGACGTCCATCGACGAGCGGCGATGTGCCCCAGATCGGCCCGCGCGCCTTGTAACGCCAAACGAGTTCGCCTTTGTCGGCGGACAGCGCGTGCAGGTAGCCGTTATTTGAGCCAATGTAAACTCTGTCCTTCGCGACGATCGGACTCGCCCAGATTCCGTTTCGTTCCTTGCCGATGCCGCCAAGCGTTTGGTATTTCCAAACGAGCTCGCCGTTATCCTGGCGGTAACTGTAAACAACGCCGTTCTCCGCGGCCGTGTAAACGAAGCCATTCGCCACGGCAGGCGTGGAATCGGAATCGGCGCCGATGCGTGACTTCCACACCGTTGAGCCATCTGACAAGTTCAGACAAAACAAATTACCCTGTTCCGTACCGATGTAGGCACGTCCGTCAACAACGCTAAAACTTCCTTCCATCGATCCGAGACGTTCGGTCTTGTAAACTAGGGTGCCGTCTTCGAGATTCAGAGCGTAGAAGAAGCCGTCTTCGCTACCGAAGTAGACGCGGCCATCGATCACGGCCGCCGAGCAGTCGACTTCGAAGCCGGTCTTGTATTTCCAGAGCAACGTTCCGGTGCGCTTATCGATGCAGTAGATGTAATGGTCGAGACCGCTGGCGATTAGCCGATCGGCGACAATTGTCGGAGTAGCTTTGAGGCTGTCGTTGGTCTTGAAACTCCAAACGAGGTCGCCGGTGTTTTTGTCGAGGCAGTAAAGATTGCCGTCAGCGGAGCCGAAATAGACGTGTTTCTCGTCAACAGAAGGTTGGCCGGGCCAGCTCGATCCGCCCCAAGGATCTTTGTGCAGGCGTCCGGTTATGAACTTCGTCTCAAATTCCCAAACAACTTCGAGTGCGCCATCCGACCACGGTCCCGTGCCGTAAAAGTTACGCCCTGTGTTTCCCAGCCACATCGGAACTGAGCTGGGCGGCTTTGGAGGTTCCGGTGGGGCATGGGCTTCGGTCTTTGAAATGACCTTGCCGCCGCAGGCAGGCAGCGACAGTAACGCGAAGAAGATGAGAATGATTGGGAGATTTTTAGACATTCCTCTGTTAATCCGTGGTTGCCAACCACTGGCCTGAATAGACTACTTCAGCGGTTCCTGTAATCACAACCTGACCGTCCGCTCGCCACTGGATCTGTACTTCGCCACCTTCCATAACAACGCGGACTTCGCGATCGGTTTTGTCGTTAACCATGGCAGCAACCGCGCCCGCGCAGGAGCACGTTCCGGAAGCGGTTGTTTCACCAACACCGCGTTCCCAGATGCGCAGCTCGATCAGTTTTCGATCGACGACGCGAACGAATACGACGTTGGTGCGGTCCGGGAACGACGGATGGTTTTCAATTCGCTTGCCGATCGCGCGCCACTCCAAAGCGGCGAAGTCATCAGTGAAGATGCAGCAGTTGGGATTTCCCATCTGCACCGCCGTGATCTCGAAGTTCTCAAACGGATAACCAACTACTTTCTCCAACGGCGGCTCGATCGACATCGGTATCGAGCGAGTGTCGAACTTCGGTTGGCCCAACTCTGATTCGAAAAGGTATTTGCCTGGACCAGGTTGGTCGCGCAGAAAGTAGCGTTTCAACCCGGTGCGCGTGCTGAGACGCAACTCTTCTTTGTCCCAGATCCCTTTGTAATGAAGGTAAGCGACAGCGCAGCGCGTTCCGTTGCCGGAGAGTCCGGCTTCGCTGCCGTCAGGATTGAAGATGCGACAGGTGAAATCGGCGTCATCTGTATTCGACTTGCCGACGATCGCGATACCGTCGCCGCCCGCGCCGTAATGCCGGTTGCAAATGCGACGCGCAAACTCGCCAAGATCGTCGACGCGAGCGAGTTGCTCGGTTTCAATCACCAGATAGTCGTTACCCAGCCCGTGAAACTTCGTGAATTGCGGCGGCATGTGTTATTCGGGGCGGGTTAGTCAGATGAGCCTGACGCCGCGAACAGTTTCTTGAGTTTTACTGTAAGCACCGGCTCGATATTCAACAGGCGCTCGTAAACGGTGAGCTGGCCGCGGTGATACATCTCGTGACTGGACGCAAACGCCAGAATCGCGCCTTTGGTTGTGGGCTGGCCGGTGAGACCGTTCATTGGTGCGTTCCACATGTCGGCGTGGTCCACGACGGTGGCCTCCGACTCGTTCATGCTGTTGCGAAGAAGTTCGACGAGTCCTTGTTTATCGGTGACGTCGCGAACGCCCGACGCATACTCCTGCCCGTGAGCGGCAAACGATTGTCGAAGTAGATTACTGTTCTCCCGGCACGTCTCGCCGACGATAATCTTTTGGGTCTCAACAACGTGCTGGAGGAGTTCAGCAATGCTGCGTGTGTCCGGTGTCGCGCGAAATGACATTTGATCGTCCGGTATCTTCTCGACCTCGTCGATCAATCCGTTTCGGATGTCTTTCCATGACTTCATTACGGTTTGTGCTGACATCAGGGGCTCTCCTATTTCTTTTCCGGGTTAGGTTTATCGGGTGGCTTGGTTCCATTGATCGTTGTGGTTGCCGATGCGTCTGACTTCGCGTTGAACGCCGCCAAAAGCACTGCGATCGGATCGATGCACGTGGCGCGCGGATCGACGTCGTTGCCGTAGTTGTTAACGATGATCGCGAAGGCAAGTTTCTCACCGGCTGCGGTCGTCACATAGCCGCCCAGACTTGCCGCCGAGCTCAACGATCCTGTTTTGGCGCGCACGTTGTTCTCGGCCAGTGTGCGGCGCATTCGGTTGCGTAACGTTCCATCGATTCCGGCTATCGGCAATGCAGCGCGGAATACGTCGGCGTACCGATGTTTGTTCATGAACGTCAACAACTGCACCGTCGCGTCCGCCGTGATCATATCGCTGCGCGACAATCCGGAACCATCGTCCAAACGCAGCGACTCGGCTGCGATCCCGGCTGTTTTCAAAAACGCCTTGACTGCCTCGATGCCGAGATTCTCCGAAGTCTGCCGAATAGGCGGCATCGTCGCCGGTGGTAGCGTCATTGTGCCGAGAGTGCGAAGAATCAGTTCGGTATAGAGGTTTTGGCTCGGCTTCAGTGTCTGCGCCGCGATCACGCTGAATGGCGGCGACTCGAACGTGGTGATTTCGAGTTGAATCTTCGGGAGTGGCGCTCCCATAGTGTTTGCGAGCTCTGGAATTAGGGGAATGACGGGTTGGTTGACAGTTCCGGTTGTGCGCGACTTTCCCGTTATCACCACGCCCTTCTGCGCGAGCGCGGTGCGCAGCAGATACATGAACAGCAGCGCTGGATGTGAGATGGCAATCGCGCCGGTGTAGCCGGGATCATCGACCGCGATGTTGCCGACAATAGTGACCGTATTCTCGCCGAGACCACGGTAAATGTTCAGTTCGCGTTTTGTTCCTTTTGAGGCGGTCATGACCTTGTTGACGATCGTCAACAAGGGATCCGGCGGACCGGTCGTGATCACCGCCGGCGCGGTGACTGCGCGCCCCGGCTTGATGAACAGATCGAGCGCGTTATCGTTTACGGTGAGCGGTGAAATCTCCGCGCCGTAGTACCACGTCAGGTCTTCCCATTCCCAACCCGATCCATATTTCGGCCCGACAAAGTAGGTCTCGTCTCCGACTAGATCGCCTTCGACACGCTTCACTCCTGCGCTCGCGATGCGCGCGGCAAGATCGTTTATCGCTTTTAGATAATCGCCGTTGTTGAACCGTGCGGCGAACGTCGGATCGCCGCGCCCCTGGATCATCAAGTCACCACGAAGCACGCCGGACGCGTCAAGTTTTCTAGTGCTGTATACGAGCGTTTTGAAGCGATAGTCAGGTGACAGTTTATCGAGCGCGGCGGCGACCGTGTAGAGCTTCATATTCGAAGCAGGACGCAATAATTTCCCGGAGTTCTCTTCGAAAAGCACTCGTCCGGTGTCGAGCGAAACGACCTTGACGCCGACCATCGCTGGAGCCAGCTGGGGCTTGGCAAGTATTTCGGAGATGAGCGTTTGTAGTTCGGGAAGCGTTTTCGGTCCGGACGGAATCGGCGCGGGAGCTTGAGCACTCGCCAACACACGCAACACCAGAGTAAGCAGGAGTATTAGTGCGATTCGTTGTTGTCTGATCATTTGTGTCTGGATGTTAACTCAATAAACCGTGGATCGTTTCGCAGCGAGGCCCAGTTCGGATCGTTTTCAAAGCACGGATGGTTTGCGTTGCCAAGCGCAATCGAACGTTCAAGCCATTCAAAAGCATCATTGGCGAGGCCTTCCAACGCGTAAACTGAACCGATCGAATAAGCGATATCGGCATCGACTTCGCCGTTGCGCTTAACTTCCGGCGTCAGTTGCGCAATCGCCTCGTCATGCTTGCCCTGCGCGCTCAGGAACGTGGCCATCCAGGGACGTATGCCATGCATGTTTGGATGCTTCTCGACTGTGTCGCGCATTAATTCTGCCGCAGCGTCAGTCTGTCCAGTGTAGTAGAGGGCGAGGGCGCGAAACGTTCGCACGAGGGCATTGTCCGGTTCGCCGGCGTTATCGAGCTCCTTGAACGTCTCGTCAAAGTGGCCCATGTACATGTGCACGAGGGCGCGGCTGTAACTCGCAACGACATGCGCCGCCGGATCGAGTCGAACGAGACGATCGTAACTGCGTAACGCGCGCCCGTACTCACCGTCGAGTCGATGCAGCATTGCCTTCACGAAGTGGACCACCGGTTCATTCGGTGCTTCGTTCCGCGCGCGACTCACCTCGTCGCGGGCTTTCTGCTTCTCACCGCGCCACAGGTAAACAAACACCATTAACATGCGCGCTTCGATGATTTTCGGATCGATTGCGAGTGCTTTGTTGAAAGCGGCTTCCGCGCGTTCGTAGTCTTCGGCGCCTCCGAAGCCTTTAAATACGCGGTTCACGTAGCACGCGCCAAGACCATCGTGTGCCAACGCGAAGTTCGGATCGAGTTGAATTGCGCGTTCGAAGTGTTCGATCGCGCCATCGCAGTCGTCGCGCGACAACGTCCGAAATATGAAACGAGCAAACAAATCACGGCCGCGCAGGTACTGCTCGTAGGCAACGGGATTCTGCGTTGACGATTTTGCGATGCCCGCTTCTTCAGCCGGGCTGAGTTCGACTCGCAGTCCTTCGACGATTCGCTGCGCGATTGTGTCCTGCACAACGATGATGTCCGAGGCGGCCGTGTCGATGCGGTCGCTCCACAGCAACTCGCCTGAGGCCACGTCGATCAATTGCGCTGTGACGCGGAAGTGATCGCCTGAGTGAATAAATCCGGCGGTCAAGACCGTGCCCACATTCAACTCTTCCCCAATCTCACGCGGATCCTTCGTTTGACCCTGATATCGCGCGATCACCGACGACGGTCGCACGACGAGCGACCGAATCCGCGCCAGCTCCGTGATCACCGCATCGGCGAGCGAGAACTCGTAAAAACTCGAAGCCGGATCGTTGCTGAGGTTGCGGAAGCAGAGAATGGCAAGAGTCTTTTTCTCCTGGTCCGCCACGGTTGTGAACGGCGTTTCGTGGATGCCTTGTTTGGAACTCGACGCGGCAGTCGGAACGGAGGTCGGTGATTCACTGCGACCGATCGACTTCAGCCAGCGCACCGCGCGCGAAACCGGATTCGCTCCCGCAAGATGACGCGGCGGTTCCGGCGTAACGCTCTCATAAGTCGCGACTCCCGAGTCAACCTCCTGCAACACTTGTCGCAGCTCTTTGCGGAAATCGTCCATGTTTTGAAAACGATCTTTCGGCTCTTTTGCGAGTGCGCGATCGATGAGCTGAGTCAGGCGTGGGGGGATCGGTGTCGAGCGGAGTTCGGAGATCGGTCGCGGCGGATCGTAGAGGACGGCGTGTCGCACGTCGATCGTAGTCTTGCCGCGAAACGGCCACGTGCCGGTCAGCATCTCGTAAAGCAGAACGCCGGTTGAGAAAATGTCCGCCCGTTTGTCGACGCGATCGCCGCGTGCTTGTTCGGGCGCCGCGTACGTGGCGGTGCCGTAAGGGACGCCGATCTCAGTCAATTCCGTTCGATGAATGCCTGAAGTTACCGCTTCGGTGTCGTCGAGCAATTTGGCGAGACCGAAGTCGAGCACCTTCACCTGTCCGGATGGAGTAACCATCACGTTGCCCGACTTGATATCTCGATGAATGATGCCGCGACCGTGAGCGGTGGCGAGCGCGTCCGCAACCTGCAAACCGATCAGCAGCGCGGTTCTCAGTTCCAATGGCCGGCCCGCGACCAGTTGCCGCACGTTCTTTCCTTCAACGTGCTGCATGGCGATGAAGTGAACGCCGTCAACTACGTCGAGATCGTAAATGGTGCAGATGTTTGGGTGGTCCAACGACGATGCGAGACGCGCTTCGCGTTCAAACCGTTTCAGGTTGGCTTCTTTCGCGCTTAGCTCGGGCGGAATGACTTTGATCACAACCGGACGACCGAGCTTGAGGTCGGTTGCTTTATAGACAGTGCCCTGTCCGCCCACGCCGAGCTTTTCCGTGATGCGATAGTTGCGAAGAGTTTTGCCTACCATGGAACGACCCAGGCAAGTTCAATCGAAAGTTCAATCGAAAGTTGCGATCAACTCCTCCGCGGTAGCGGTCGCGGTGCCAACCTTACCGACAACGACTCCAGCAGCGTGATTCGCGAGTGTAGCTGCTTCAATCATGCTCGTGCCCGCGGCGAGTGCCGCAGCCAGAGTGGCGATAACAGTATCACCCGCGCCGGTAACATCGTAAACCTCGCGCGCTGCTGTTTTGACGTAAACGGGTTCACCGTCGCCTTCGAGCAACATCATGCCACGATCGCCGCGGGTGATCAGTACTGCGTCGCAGCCAAGTTTCTTTCGGATTACACTCGCGGCGTCGCGCGATCCGTCGTCGGATTGGTCTTCACTGTCGCTCATCCGCAGTGCCTCATGATGATTCGGCGTAACGAGTGTGGCGGGTTTGTAAAGACTGAAATTGCGCAGTTTCGGATCGATCAGTACCGGCACGCGTTCGTACGCGAACGGAAGGATTTCGCTGAGAATTCGCGGCGTCACCACGCCTTTATCGTAATCCGAAACTACAAACGCGTTCGCGTCGCGCAAAGCTTCTTTAATAGACGAAATGATCCGGTCTTCGATTTGCGCAGTCACCGGTGTGCGCGACTCGCGGTCGGCGCGAACGACTAACTGGCTGTGGGCAATGATGCGCGTCTTGATTGTTGATGGACGCGGGTCGTCGACGATCAGCTTGTCGTTGGCGTCAATGCCGAGTTCGCTGAGACCTTTGCGCAAACGCTTGCCCGCCTCATCCTTTCCGATCACACCCACGACGGTGCCGCGTGCGCCGAGGGCGACGAGGTTAGCGAGCACATTCGCTGCGCCTCCGAGATGCACCGATTCACGTCGAACATCGACGACAGGCACGGGCGCCTCGGGCGAGATCCGCGTCACGTCACCCCAAACGAACTCGTCGAGCATCACGTCGCCCAGCACGACGACATTACGGTCGCGCAGGGTGCGGAGGATTTCGTTAACCCGGGTTCTAGTCAGCATTGGCCAGAGTTTTATCGATTGCCGCCATTACTCGTTCAACCGGAACACGCAGAATACATTCCGGCTGGGGAAACTTCTCGCAAAAGTATCCATGACAGGGCTGACAGGGCATCTCTTCCAAGACAACTTCCGCCGCTGCTTTGTTCCAGGGACGCCAGTGCGCCACGTTTGACGATCCGAAAATGACTACCGACGGCGTTCCGATCGCCGCCGCGATATGCGCGATGCCACTGTCATTGCCGACAAAGATCCGTGAGCGCGCTGCTAGCGCGGAGACTTCAGGAAGTGATAAGTCGAGAAAAACGATCGGAACCGTTGACTGTTCCAGCATCGACTTTAGAATCTCACGATCCTGAGGACCACCGACTGCCACAGGCGCAAATCCGCGCTCGGTGAGCAACTCAGCCACACGTGCAAACTTCTCCGTCGCCCATTGCTTGGTGACGAACGCTGTCCCCGGGTGGATCAGCGCAATCTTTGCATCCTCAATTCCGGATTCCACCAGTTGTTGGTGAACGGCGTCGGCTGCCTTTCGCGGGACGGCGAGATGTGTGCGTGGTCTGTCAGTAACCGGAACGCCAGTCCATCCGAGCAACGCGAGTTGTTGTTCGACCGAGTGTGTCTTCTGTTGACCCCACACCACCAGCGGCGATGGCGCCTGGTGATTGTGCAGGTGCGCGTATTGATATGTCTTGAGGCCGACGCGATGACGCGCTCCGGTCGCGCGCGTCAGAAAAGTGGCAGTGGTCCCACCGTGAAGGTTATAGACCACGTCGTAACCCGTCGATCTGATTTGTCGCGCCGCGCGTGCACGTGAAATCATGCCGGCCCGCTCCAGGACCACCACGTTGTCAACATGCGGGTGATCGTCAAGCACGGGCGCAACCCAGTTTTCAACCAGGATGTCGATCTGTGCGTTCGGCAGGAATCGTCGCAACGCGTAAAGCGATGGAGTTGACAGTACGGTGTCGCCGATGGACCGCAGCCGCACGAGCAATACCTTGCGTACCTTCGACCAGTCCCAGCGCGCGGGCGCCAAAGGTTCTGCCGGAGCCGAAGAGGGAACGTCCATCGCGTTGGTGTCAATCACGCTGGGTGGGTGGGCAAGGGAAGAGTCAACGATGTCGCGCAGACCGTTCATCAGGTCATTCTTCGATGGTAGCTTCGTCGATGAGCATTACGGGAATATCGTCGCGGATTGGATAAACGCGCTTGCACTCGACGCATTTCAACGCGCTTCCGTCCGGCTTCAGCTCAACCGTTGCTTTGCACGCCGGACACGCGAGTATTTCCAAAAGTTTCTGATCTACTGCCATGGCATGACCTTTCTATGCGGCACAATTGCGGGAATGCCGAAAGCTTACCATAATCATCCGTGTAACACAGATTCAGGAAAACACGGATAGTGTCATTAGAATTTGCACTCCAATACGGCTGCCCGCTTCGCGCTAACTATTCCGAACCGCACCTGCGCCAGTGGGGACGGCTGAGCAGCTTGCACGCGAGGCTGACGACAGGAGACGTCGTTGCGCCTTCAATCGACAAACTTCAGTGGGTCGAGAATGCGAGTGCTGAAATCGAGCGTTTGCAAGAGGCGACGACGATCTGTCCGCAATGCCCGGCGTGTTTGCCGCTTGAAACGGCGGGCGAAGGCGAGTCGGTTGGATGTCTCGGGCGGATTAACTATCCAGTTGAGGCGCAGTTTGAAAAGTTTCTCGCGGATCGAGTGCAGCTTTCGCTTGACACGCTCGACAAGGAAGACCAGCCGCGACTTTTGCGCATACTCGTCGATCCGGAGTCGCCGTTTGATGGTGAAGCGACGAAGGAGTTACGCCGTGTCGTGACTGATGAAGGTTTGCGCTTCTTCGAGTTGCGCGTGCCGATCGCGCTGACGCGTGCGGCGGCGCGGTTGACGACAGACCACGTATTCGATGTTTTAGCTGGGTTTCGTTCGGAGGACAGTACTGCTACGACTTACACGCGCGAGTTTCCCTTCGAAGCCACTGCCGATTATTACGATCTTCTCGATCTACTGTTGCGCAACGAACTCTCACAATCCGAAATCACTCGACTCACTTCGCGCAGCCGCAACTACACACAGTTCCTCCGCTTGCTTACAGCAATCGAAAAAGCTGAGGCGCTGAACACTCGAGTGCTGATTGATTAGATCCGCGGTTACTGCTTGCGTTCGTCTAGTTGTCGAAGTGTGTCGAGGATGAGGTTGGTGTTGCTGAGGGCTTCGATGCGGGTCGGGTATTGGTCTGGTGTTTTTTGAAACTCGAACGTGCCGTTTGTGATCTCGACCACTCTTTCGAAGCCTTTTTCGCCGCTTTGTCCGTCGCAGTTTGCATCGACGATCCGTCCGTCGTTGAACATCACCTGCCCCTGGTGTTTTTCTCCGCTCATCGTTAAGAGGCCGTTCAGGCGGGCGTTTTCGATCACCTGGATGGCGTCGAAGACGCTGACTGAACTCAGATCGCCGGCGAGCGTGAAATGTTTACGTTCGAACTGCGGTTCGGGGGCGGGGACGGGTTTGAGATCCGGCCGGCGTGCGCGCCGGATGGCTTCGAGACCGCTGCCGATGTTGATGCGGTTGTCGAGTTGTTTCGCTTCGAGTAGGCGGTCGTGGGCCGTGTCGAAGTCTTCGCGCTCGATGTAAAGACTGGCCAGCGCGAGGCATTGGCGGGCGGCTTCTTCGACCTGTTTTTGTGAGCTGCAAATCTCGCGGATGCGTTCGCGGAGCTTTATGGAGCGGGTGTTGAGCTCGAGGGCGGCGCGGAGGCGTTTGATGGCGCGATCCGCGGCCTGGTACTTCATAAAGAGCTCGGCGTCGAGTAGGGCGGCCTCTACTTCGCTGACATGCTCGGTTTGTGAGTCCGTGAGCGACATCGAAAACGAGTTTACCACAAGCCATTTGCGGCTTTAGGACACTAAATCGTGCGCTTCGTGGACCTTTTTAAGGGAGAAACACGCGTTAATTGTTAGAGGGTCGTACTGGCATGCAACCTGCGAGGCAACGGAATCGTACGAACCTCATCAGAAGGATTAGGTGAGAGAAATGAACCGATGGATGAAAAGAAGAATTGAACGTTCGCGGGCTCGATGCAAGGAATCCCGCCGCTAATTACCGCACCGATTGGTTTTACTCGCGTTGTCGAGCAGTAACCTCTTGAATTCCGGTTTTAGGCCAAAGTTCAGCAATATTCCGACCTCGACTCCGGCGCAATCCGCCAGAAGTCTTTCGACGCACTCACAGCACGTCGATAAGAGCTTAACTCATGTGAGATCCGCCTGAGGTCCGCTCGACGCCCAGTCGAAACGTCAATGTTTTTTTAACTCATGTGAGACTCGCCAGGGGTTCCTTCGACGTCCAGTCGAAACGTTAATATCTGTAAATCATTTGTTCGTGCGGCGACTGGTCTTACTTGCGTTGTCGAGAATCAGTCGCTTGAATTCCGGTTTGACTCCAAAGTTCAGCAATAGGCCCACCTCAATATCCGTGGCCCTAAGGTAATTCAACAGTTGGGATTGATGTGAAAGGTCCAGGCAGCGCGCGGTTTTCAGTTCAAGCAAGATCGAGTTTTCCACCAGCATGTCTCCCTCGAACATGCCCACGCGCTGTCCGCGAAACCAAACCGGTATCCTCACACGATGGCGTGTTTCCAAGCCGGCCGCAAGAAGCGCCATTCCCAATGACTTCTGGTAAACGGATTCCAGGAATCCGTATCCCAGTTCGTTGTAGACCTCATTGAACACATCGATGATCTTGTGAGTTAACTCTTTGTGCTTCCTCACGAGTTGGTCTGTCTCGTTCAAAACTGCACCTTCAATCCAACACGAATCTGACGTGGTCGCATGGTGCGTGTGGCGACCAGGAATGAATCATCAAAGTTGATGAATTCGGAGCCGAAGCTGAAGACGGTCTTGTTCAGGATGTTGTCGAATTCGATCGAAGGGCGGAGGCGGAGGCGATCGGTAATCGTGAATTCGCGCGTGACGTTCAGGTCGAAGACGAAGAGACCTGGACCAGTACCGGCGTTGCGCGGAAGGTTACCGCTTGAGCCGATTGTTGGAATCGTGAATGAACTCAGGATGGACGGATTAAGAGGTTCGCCTGGTTTGCGCCAGCGCAACAGACGCGTATCACCAGAATAGTTCGGCCGATCGTTTGAGACGTCGTCGAGGTTGCGATCGACGCCACCGAGCGAAATGTTGAACGGCGCACCCGAAGTGACACGCCAGATCGGCGACAGTTGCAGTCCTCCAAAATAGCGAGGCAGAGCAAACGTCCCGGAAAACACGAAACGATGCCGCCGATCGAGCAAACTCCGCGCACGTTCAGCACGAAAATCGCCCGGCACAAGCGCATCCGACGTGTTAACGACACCATCATCAACCAAACTCGACAGCGTGTATCCAGCACGAAAAGTGAAGTTATGATCGAAACGCTTCCGCAGCTCGATCGTAACTCCGCGATAGAAACTATTCCCCGCCGAGATGAGTTGTTCGATCTCACCGCGCGCCGGATCCGGCCGCAACTTATTAAGCGCCGCGAGTGCGATATCGATCGCGGTAGTAGATGACGGCACGTTCAGGTTAACAACCGAAACCGGAACGCCAAACTCGATCACCCGACTCACGGTGGACTGGTCCACAGCACCAAAGACAAACCGCACGAGTTCACCAGCCGTCGACGTATTGTGCAGCGGCCGAACCCTCGTGGCAGGATTAACGAAGTTCGCAAAATCACGCGACGCCAGGAAGTTCGCAAAGTTCGCATACCCCGCCGGCAGCACCGGGGCATTCGCATTGAACTCGCGCCACAGATGAATCCCTCGCGTGAAACTGAAATTCGCTTCGATGGCGTACCCGCGCCCAAGGTCGCGTTCGATCCCGGCATTAACCTGATAACTCTCAGGAATGCGCAACTGCGGATCGAGCCGCCGCAAAAACTCTGTATTCGAGACCGCAAATTGTCTTAGATCCGTGGTTCCCGGAAAGCGCACATGAGCGTCAATAAAAGCCCGCCGCTGTTCAGCCGTCATCAATTTCCCCGTCGACGAATCCTGAAGAGCATTCGTATCGAAGAAGAGTTGCTGCTGACCGAGTGTGAAATCGTCAATCGTCCGCAACAACGCACGGTTGAAAAAGATCCCGCTACCAAACCGCACAACGAGCTTCCCTGAGGCCAGCGGGCTGTACGCGACCGAGAATCGTGGTCCAAAGTTATTGCGGTCGCGAAGAATAGTCTCGCGCTCGTACCGCAGACCGTAACTCACGAGCAGTTCCGGCAGCACCTGCCACTCATCCTGCACGAAAAAACTGACGTAACGATTTGTTTGCGTCGATTGGCTCGCAAAGTTCTGTCGAAACCGGCTGGGGTGGTTAGCAAGAAAATCTCCGGCACTCGCGAAATTGAAAGTTCCACTCAGATCCTGCAAATCGATGAACGTCGATCGCACGTGATGAATGTCCGCACCAAACTTAAGTGAATGATTTCCCCTAACGACCGAAAGAATATTTTGTAACTGAAACCGATCCTCCCGCCGATCGCTCCCACCCGACGTAGAAGATCCGGCCACGAGCGTTCCATCAATCAACGGATCGTTCAACGCGATCAGCACCACCGGTTTGTGACCCGCCTGCGTTTGAAATGACGGCGCCAGTCGCGAGCACTGCATCCGCAACTGATTTACAACTCGATCTGAAAAGACATAGTTGTCCGACACGGAAAGCGCGTCCGAATTTCGTCTTCGCCCCTGAAGCGATTCTGCAAGGCGATTGCCGCCGCCAAACTGGCGCAGATTCAACAGCCGTCCAGCCTGGTAAACAACCGAGACGTTATGAACAGCATTGAACGGATGATCCACGCGCGTGATGAGACTCGTGTTCCTCAGCGGCGTGCTTACAGACGCGATGAATGGAGCGATCTCCGCCGCGAGTGCCGGCGGATTGACGTCTTCGATACGCGCGAGTTCTGGATTTGTCGGACGCGGCAACGGAAACAAGGGATTCTGTTGAACCGGAACAAGCGTATCGATCAGCGCGCTATCGAGTACCTTGCTAAATTCGTACGACGCAAAGAACACAGATTCTTTGATCAGCGGTCCACCAAACGTGAAACCTGCCACATGGTCCTGAAGCGGCAAGCGGGAAAGACCGAGCGAGTTGTTGCGAAAACTATTTGCGTTCAGCGCTTCGTCACGAAAGAAATAGAACGCGCTGCCATGAAACTCGCGCGATCCGCTGCGGGTGCGTAAATTGACGCGTCCACCCGATGCCCGCCCATACTCGGCGGAAAACTGGTTTGTAATCACCTGAACTTCCGCAACGGCTTCGAGCGAAGGCTGGAAACGTTCACGCGCCGCGCGGTCATCGTTGTTATCCAAACCATCGATGGTGAGATTGTTCGAGTACGCAGGCGAGCCCGCGAGCGAGAACACACCCGCCTCTTCAGGCGTCGATGCGTGACTCGCGTTTCGATCCTCGGCGAGATCGCGTGTCGATAGCGGCTCCTCGGTTACGCCCGGCAAAGTGAAGATCAGATCCAGCACTGAACGCGATGGCAGTGGTAACAACTGCGTTTCTCGAGCAGTAAGCGTCGCGCCAACAAGTGTTCGCTTCGTATCGACGATTGGAGTCTCAGCTGACGTAACGACAACTGGCTCAGCAACGACGGTGGAAGGAAACAGCGTTACATCGAAGTGCAAACTCTGCCCCGAAGTAGTCGTGATCTGTATAAACTCCTGCGTAGCAAATCCCGAACACGAAACTCGGATTGAATAGATCCGTGGCTCCAACTGGATCAGACGGTAGCGACCTTGTGCGTCAGTTGTGGTTGTTCGAGTCCCGGCTTTGATTTCGGCACCAGGAATCACAGCGCCATTCTGGTCCACAATGCGGCCATAGATGACGACCGTGTCTAAATCCTGAGCCTGAACAGATTGAGATAGAAAGAGAAGTAGAAGAAGCGCGAGACGTGAGGTCATTTTGTAAACTCCTGAGTAGTGAGGTTAAAGCGCCGCGCACTTTAACACCTCAGGAATTCAAAGATCAACTACCTTCCGGAACTACGTCGACGCAACGCCGCGGCGCGCGTGAGTGGGACCAACGCGTCGCTTCCCTCGGGCGCTACATCGAAATTCGTCAACTCTTCCGCATGCGACTGCAAGTACTGGAAGAACCGCTCAAACTCATGCTGCATCGCGTCCATCTTCTCGCGCATGTTGAGAATGATCTCCACACCCGCGAGGTTCACGCCGAGGTCGCGCGTCAACGAAAGGATCAACTCCAACCGCTCGAGATCAGGATCCGTATAAAGCCTTGTATTCCCCTCGGACCGCGAAGGCTTTAACAAACCCTCGCGCTCATACAAACGCAGCGTCTGCGGATGTATCCCATACTGCTCCGCCACAGCACTGATTGTGTAAGTTTTCGGCTTTCTACTCATGACGCTACGCTTATTGCCGATTGCCAATTGCCAATTGCCGATTCAAAGACAAAGCCTTGTATGTGGTCCATAAATTGGCAATCGGCAATCGACAATTGGCACTTACTCCAGTCCCATCTCGACGCGCGGGTTTGTCGAGTTCAATTTTGAATACTCGCGCAACAGCTCTTTCGTCTCTTCCGAAATCACCTTCGGCAACGTCACCTGCACTTCGACGAACTGGTGACCCTTCGCACCCGGATTTCGCAGCGACGGCGCACCCCGATCGCGCAACCGAAACTTCTGTCCCGACTGCGTTCCCGGCGGAATCCGCAACTGCGTCTTTCCCTCAACAGTCGGCACCTCAATCTTCGCACCCAGCGCCGCTTCCGGAACTGTGATCGGAACAGTCACATAAATATTGTCACCCTTGCGCGTGAAATACTTGTGCGAACCGACGTTCGTAATGATGTGAAGATCTCCGGCCGGCGCGCCCATGCGGCCACCTTCGCCCTTGCCCGGAACTTTTACTCGCGAACCGGTCTCCACGCCCGCGGGAATGCGTACCTTAACCGTCTCTGTCTTCGGCATCGTGCCTTTGCCTTTGCACAACGAACACGGTGTGCGACGACGTCCGGTCCCGCCGCAGTCAGGACATTCCTGCGCGAAACGCAAACGTCCGCCGGCGCGTTGCACCTGGCCCGAGCCTTTGCACGTTGGACAAACGACAACTGGACCACCGATGTCGCCCGCACCGTTACACCGCGAACACTGTTCGGAACGATTCACGGTAATGTTTGTCGTCAAGCCATTGATTGCTTCCTCAAACGTGAGCGCCAACGGCATCTCGATGTCGGCGCCCCGTTGAGGTTGTGGACGCGGCGGTTCCTTTTCTTTCGCAGCTCCGCCACCGAACAAGTCCGCGAAGATGTCGCGAAAGGAACTTCCAGAACCGCCCGCTCCGGAAGAAGTCGCGCTGCCCCAATCAAAACCTGTGAAATCGAAACCCGGCGACGAACGTCCGCTCGATGGACCAGCGCCTCTGGCTGCCGCGTCGGCGAGATTGTCGGAATACTGTCCGAAGCGATCGTAAACACTTCGCTTCTTCGGATCCGACAATACGTCGTGCGCCTCAGACATCAGCTTGAAGCGTTCCTCGGCAGCCTTGTCACCCGGATTCACATCGGGGTGATACTTGCGCGCCAAACGCCGGTACGCCTTCTTGATCTCCTCAGGCTTGGCGTCGCGCTTGATGCCGAGTATTTCGTAATAGTCCTGCTTATTTGCCATTCGTCACGCTTGAAAGGGGCGGAGCTACTACCATCTCCGCCCCTTTTCACGAGCCAACCGATCAATGAAAACCGGCGTTATTTGTTGTCCTCAACGTCGACGTATTCAGCGTCGATCACGTTGTCGTCACCCGAACTGCTCGACGAGGAGGACGACGCACCTGCTGCCGAAGCTTGATCTTCAGTCGGTGCTCCTTGCGGTGCCTGTTGATACAGCGCTTCCGCAAGTTTGTGCGACGCACTCTGAAGCTTATTGAACGCGTCGTTCAGTTTATCAACGCCGCCTTCGGTCAACGCTGTCTTCGCTTCCGCGATAGCCGACTCAACGTCCGATGCAACTGCTCCAACCTTATCGCGATTCTCGGAGAGCGTCTTCTCCATCTGATAGACGAGGCTGTCGAGACGATTACGAGCTTCGATCTCTTCACGCTTACGGGCATCGTCAGCAGAGTGGGACTCGGCGTCCTTCATCATCCGGTCGATCTCTTCCTTCGCCAGACCCGAAGAAGCCGTGATTGTGATCTTCTGTTCACGACCAGTACCCATGTCTTTCGCCGAGACGTTCACGATGCCGTTAGCGTCGAGGTCGAACGTAACTTCCACCTGCGGCATGCCGCGCGGCGCCGGCGGAATGCCGACGAGATGAAACTTGCCAAGCGTGCGATTGTCCGCAGCCATCGGTCGCTCACCCTGTAACACGTGAACTTCCACTGAAGTCTGGTTGTCAGACGCAGTAGAGAAGATCTCCGATTTGCGCGTCGGGATCGTGGTGTTGCGCTCGATCAGCTTGGTGAAAACTCCACCCAGCGTTTCGATACCCAGACTGAGCGGCGTAACGTCGAGCAACAGGATGTCTGTTTTCTCGCCCGAAAGAACACCGGCCTGAACGGCCGCCCCGATCGCTACCACTTCGTCAGGATTCACGCTCTTGTTTGGCTCCTTGCCAAACATCTCCTTCACGATCTCCTGCACTTTCGGAATACGAGTTGAACCGCCGACAAGAACCACTTCGTCGATCTTATTCGGTTCGAGTTGCGCATCTTTCAGCGCACGCTCAACTGGACCGCGAAGTCTCGTCAGGATCGGATCGACTAGCTGCTCGAAACGAGCGCGCGTGAGTTTCATCGCCAGGTGTTTCGGACCTGACTGGTCCGCCGTGACGAACGGCAGATTGACTTCAGTCTCCATCGTGCTCGAGAGCTCAATCTTCGCCTTCTCCGCGGCTTCCTTGAGTCGCTGCAAAGCCATCTTGTCGTTCGAAAGATCGATACCCTGGTCTTTCTTAAACTCTTCAATGATCCACTCGATCAAGCGTTCGTCGATGTCGTCACCGCCGAGGTGCGTGTCGCCGTTCGTCGACTTCACTTCGACTACGCCTTCGCCGACTTCGAGAATAGAGACGTCGAACGTGCCTCCGCCGAAGTCAAACACAGCGATGGTTTCATCTTTCTTCTTGTCGAGACCATAGGCGAGGGCTGCTGCCGTCGGCTCGTTGACGATACGCATCACTTCAAGACCGGCGATTTTGCCGGCGTCTTTGGTGGCTTGCCGTTGGGAGTCGTTGAAATAAGCAGGTACGGTGATTACCGCCTTGTCGACCTTCTGCCCGAGATAGTCTTCGGCCGACTGCTTCATCTTTTGCAGAATGATGGCCGAAATCTCCGGTGGGCTCCATTCTTTACCGCCCGCCGAGATACGCACGTCGCCGTTACCGGCGCCCTGCACTTTATAGGGGACTTGTTTAATCTCTTCCGTAACCTCGTTATAGCGACGTCCCATAAATCGCTTGATTGAATAGACAGTGTTTTCCGGGTTGGTAACCGCCTGGCGCTTGGCGACCTGTCCGACGAGGCGACTGCCATCTTTGGTGAAGGCCACGACTGATGGCGTGGTGCGGCCGCCTTCGGAGTTTGTGATTACCGTGGGCTCACCGCCCTCCATCACCGCCACCACCGAATTGGTAGTTCCGAGGTCAATTCCAATAATCTTGCTCATGTTGTCTTAGTCTCCAATAAACTACAGTTGAACGCCCGCACAATATAAGACCTGAGTGAGTTGTTGTCAAGTTTATTTGAGTGCGGATCTGTCCTCGTTTACGAGCTTGGAGACGAAGAAAACGTAGTGGGCGCCGGAGAGGACGGAAAAGCCGAAAACCGTAGCGTAGACGGTTGGAAGGTAGTAGCCCGTTCCGTAGGGGACGCTGGCGGCGAACATGATCAGCCCGATCGCGACAATCTGCACCGTTGTGTTGATTTTTCCCAGCATTGACGGGCGAAAACTACGGAAGCCGGTCACGATATTAATTGCCGCTGCGCCCACCAGAATGAAAACATCGCGGCTTATGACCGCCACTGTCACCCAGAACGGCACCGGCAGGTGGGACGGCACCGGAGGAGGAAAAACCGAACGCATTGAGAGCACGACAAAAGCGGTTACCAGGAGCAACTTGTCGGCGATAGGGTCGAGAATCGTGCCGAGTTGGGATTTTTGGTCAAAACGCCGTGCCAGTAGACCGTCGAGTCCATCCGTTACCCCGGCGAGGATGAAAACAGCCAGCGCATACACGAATTTCTGATAGAAAAGCAGAGAAACGAATACCGGAATCAAAACCATCCGGAAAACGGTTAGAAGATTGGGAACAGTAATGATGCGTGCGGACATTTAGGCTTATTGTCGATTGCCAATTGCCAATTGCCGATTTGCAACGGCCGACCTGAAAAGCCCAAGCTAACGAGAGAAGCCAAGCTAAAGAAGTCGATTAAGAGCAAACAATCGGCAATCGGCATTGGCAATCGGCAATGGAATCACTTGCTGCTGCGGAGTTCCAACAAAGAGACTTCAGGAGGGCATCCGTACCTGATAGGAAGCACCACGGTGCCGAGACCGCGGTTGACGTAAATCTGAGTATTTCCCTGGCGCCAAAGCCCTTTCAACATGCGGCGGCGCGGACGGCCCGAGGCACTCCGCTCACCTCGAATTGCGACCTGACCACCATGCGTATGACCACTCAGAACGAGATCGACCGACGCCCGAACGGCACGCCGGAGGATGACCGGATTGTGCGCCAACAGAAGTTTCATCTCGTCACTACGCGCGCCCGCGAGAGCCAGCGACAGGTCTTCCAGACCGACCATCGTATCGTCCACACCCGCCAGCCAGATACTCTCACCGTCGAGTTCGAAGTGCACGCCTTCGTTGATCAGCACTGTCATCCCTTCAGCGCGGAAAAGGTCGGTGATCAGTGCCGCATCGGTCCAATGGTCGTGATTTCCGAGAACAGCGTAGACGCCGTAGCGGGCCTTCAGACGACCTAGCATCTCGGCGCACGGGGCAGCGTAACGACGCTCTTTCGAGATGTAGTCGCCGGTCAGGGCGATAATGTCAGGTTTCAGCCGGTTTGCCGTTTCGACGGCCCGTTCGATCTGTTCGCGGTCTGAAAACGGACCGTGGTGAACGTCCGAGAGTTGAACTATGCGAAAACCATCGAAAGCTTTGGGAAGACGGCCCAAGTGGATGCGTTCATGCTCGATCGTGAGCATGTAAGGCTCGGTAAGCGCAGCCCGGGCGACGTGCGTCAGGCTTACAGCCAGAGACCGTAGGGGAGTTTCGGGTCTATTGGAACCGTTGTAGGACGTGACACGTCTACGCTGGTTCCATCGAATCGGAGTCGCCATCTTTTCGTTTGAGTAGCGCCAACCTGCCGGGGCGAAGCGCGTTTAAGTGGGGCGCATTATAGAGACCTACCCACCGGGAAGCAAATCTATAAGCGATTTAGATGCTATCTTGAACCCATGAACCATGGACTGGATCCGGCTGTTTTAATCGGCGTGGCCGTCATGCTGGTGGCCGCAAAACTGGCGGGGGAAGTTTTTGAGCGAGTACGGCAGCCGGCTGTATTGGGTGAGCTGCTTGCTGGTGTTTTGCTTGGAAACCTGGTGATTGTTGGTTTCAGCGGGGTGGAACCGCTGAAGACGAACGAAACGATCGCCGCTTTGGCCGAACTTGGCGTGATTATTCTGTTGTTTGAGGTTGGACTTGAATCTGATCTGCGGCAGATGCTGGAAGTTGGGTGGTCGTCACTGCTGGTTGCGACTTTAGGAGTGGTCGCGCCGTTTCTGCTCGGGTGGGCCGTGTCGGCGTATTTCCTTCCCGACGCGGCAACTCTAACGCACATCTTCATCGGCGCGATCCTCTGCGCGACAAGCGTCGGAATTACGGCGCGGGTTTTCCGGGATCTCGGAAAGTTGGCGACGCGAGAGGCGCGGATCATTCTCGGCGCGGCAGTGATCGACGACGTGCTTGGACTGCTGATTCTGGCGGTTGTTTCCGGTGCGATCAGGGCGGCCGCCGTGGGTGGCTCTCTTTCCGTAGTTGACGTTGGGTTGATCGCGCTGAAGTCGATCGTGTTCTTGATCGCCTCGATCGCGATTGGTCACCTCTTGATGCCGCGGTTGTTGCGTGGTGCAGCACGCCTCGAAACCCGAGGAGTCTTGCTGACGTTTGCGATCGCGTTTTGTTTATTTCTCGCGTGGGCGGCGGCAAAGGTTGGATTAGCGCCGATCGTCGGTGCATTCGCCGCGGGTTTGATTCTCGACGAAGTTCATTACAAGCCAAGCGGAGAACGCGTTGAGCGCGATCTTCACGATCTGTTGCAGCCGGTGAGCACGGTGTTAGTGCCAATATTCTTTGTGCTGATGGGGCTCAAGGTAGATCTACGGCTCTTCGCGCGCGTTGACATTCTTGGTTTTGCGGCGGTGCTTACAATCGCGGCAATAGCCGGCAAGCAGATCTGTGCGTTGGGAGTGGTGGAGCGCGGTGTTAGTCGTCTGGCAGTCGGATTGGGGATGATTCCGCGCGGTGAAGTTGGTTTGATCTTTGCTGGAATTGGAGCGACGTTGATGTTGCCGTCGCCGGGTGGTATGAATGAACCGGTGATCAGTCCGGCGACCTTCGGGGCTGTTGTGATCATGGTTATTATTACGACGTTGATCACACCACCGATGTTGAAGTGGTCATTAGGACGAAATAGCGGGACGAGCAAAAGGGAGGATTAAGAAATGGGAACACGCAAGGACCAGCACAAAGTCGGCACGCCTCGGAAACCACGTGGACAGCAAACCGGATTCGCCGGGCATTCGGATCAGAATCGGGAAGCGATGGATGACACTCCGGCTTTGCGCGGTGTAAGAAAGAAAGGCAACCGCATGTTTGCTGACGCTTCAGAGCAGCACATCGGAGGCGATGCGGTGACGCCGAGTACGAACCGTCCATCGACACCGGCGATGCGGCCGTTGGGGAAGAACAGAACTAACCGGTAGTTTATTTCGCGCGGATTAGCCAGGCGTTTGTGTCGGTGGCCCTGATGGGACATTTGGCGAGGAACCGCTCGCCGATCATGACGTAACTGCGCGGCAGCGGAAATCCCATGCAAACGATTTCACTCGGGCCCGGCAAACGGATCTCCCATGCGTTTGCAGTGACTTCCGGATTGCTGCTGTTTCCACACGCAGGTGACTTTACTTCACCGCTCACGACATAGCCTTCCGGCAACGGCGCCGCCGCGACCTCACGATCTTTCCAAGCCAGAAAAGCTTTGCACATCGTCTCGCTCGAACCAGGTTTCTTGATAAGCCACGCATTGGTTTCGTCATTCGCGCGCGTGCTCTTCGGGCAATGTGAAACAAACCCTTCCTTCACGATAACCATATTGATCGGCGGATTCGTACTCTTGCATATCCATCGCCCTGGAGCCCCGGGTTTACCAACGTCGTCGGGTCGCGTTACGGGCAGCGATGCGTCACTCTCGACCGTCGTCGGAGGTAACGCACGCTGCATATTCGCTGTTCTAACTACCGCTCCCGATCGATCAACTACATAACCGGTGCGTGCACGAACAACCAGTTGCGGACGATTCACGCGCACCTCGACGCGTCGCTGTTCACCAGCGCGGCCCCTGTCAGTCGGGTAGTAGCCGATACTGTACTCGTTGTGTAGTTCATCGACGATGCTCGAAATTGCATGGTCCAAATCGCTAATTTCAGCAGCCGGATAGACTCCAGTGCTCGTCGTGTCTGCGAGTCGTCGCAAGTACGCGCCAGCACGCCGGTAATCCTGTTCGCTAAACCCGGTCCCTTCTACCGGCAATTTGCTTTGCGCGGGAGCTCGCGACTTCATTCGGTCGTAAGTGCTGAACTGAACCGGATAAATCAACGTGTCGCTTCGTTCAGCCTTCCGCAATGTACTTTCGAGCGTAGCTTTCTGGCTGTCGTTATCAACGCCGTCACTAAAAAGAATCAACGCAGTGCGACCTTCGATCAGGTTCATCTCCTCGACTAGTGAATCGATCGCATCGTAGACGCGACTGCCACCGCCCGGCCGAATACTCCCGATCGCGCTTCGAAGAGTTTCGGGGTCGCTGGTCGCTTCGGTCAGCACGTTGAAATCGTCAGAAAAGGAGACCACGACCGCACGATCGCGCGGCCGCATCTTCTCGACAAAAGCGAGCGCGGCGTGCTGGATGTCAGCCAGGTTGAAGATGGTCGAACGGCTGGTGTCGATCAAAAGTGCGACTGTGAAAGGATTATCGACTGGCGCGAAATAAGCGATTTCCTGTTTGACCCCATTCTCAAACACCTGGAAATCTTCGCGCCGGAGGTTGGGAACGAACTTCCCGTCGCGGCCAATCACCAGCACCGGCGAGTTGACCAGCGACGTCTTGACCCGGATCACATCGTCGGGGTTGATCTCCTGTCCACGGACCAGGCCAACCGCGATACAGGCCACCAAAACACCACTTTGTAGTATCTTACGCACCGGCACACAGATTAACCCAGGTACCACCTCGCGAGGCCAACCAAATCGGCCGTTCCGTGTCTATGACGACGGTGACTGACAACGAGACCGATCTAATCCGTCGCGCTCAGGCCGACGACGCGAACGCGTTTTGCTCACTCGCCGAACGCTACGCGCGGCGAATCTACCTGCTTGCGTTTCACTACTGTCGAAACTCGCAGGATGCGGAAGATCTGTCGCAGGAAGTGTGGCTCAAGGCCTATCAGGCGCTCGCCGGTTTCCGGTCTGACTCTTCTTTCTATACCTGGCTGCGCCGGATCACGATCAACACGTTTCTCAATCACCAGCGATCGAGCTCGTTTCGACAGCAGGCGCAGACGACAATCATCGATCTGATCGACTCCGATTCCGACACAGTTTTTGAGTCGCGCTCGACATCCGCCGAAACTGTTTACAACAAAGTGCTCTTCGAAACCGTGATGAGCGCACTCTCGGAGCTGACGCCGTCGCAGCGTTTGATGTTTCTGCTGCGACATTACGAAGGAATGTCGTACGACGAAATCGCCGCCGCGATGAACTGCTCATCGGGCACGATTAAGAAAGGCGTGTCGCGCGCGATCGCTAAACTGCGCGTAAAGTTGGATAGTGAAAAGGACGAACCCGAGCGTCTTACTCGTATCGCCGCTGAATGCTGATCAGGAGTTTTTAAATGCATAACTGCAAGACAACACGGGAGCGTTTGACTGAACTTCTTCTCGACGGAGTCGATCCGCGCGTGGTCCTGTTGAAGGATCTGCGCGTGTGTGCGGAATGTCGCGAGGAGTTTGGCGAACTCAGTGACACGCTGCGCGTCACGACCCGATTGATCGAAAACGCAACGCCGCCGGAGAGCTATTGGCCCGGTTATCACGCGCGCCTCAAAGAACGACTGCGTGCCGCGCAGCAGCCGCGCGTCGTGCCGGGCCAATACACGAATCCATCGGTTTTAAGAAGACTCTTCGCTTACTCAATTCCGGTCCCCCTCCCAGTCGGAATTGCCGCCGCATTGATCCTGGCGCTCGCATTTGTTTTTTCAATCCGCGTTCCGGCTGAACCAATGATCGTGCAAGTGCCGGTTGAAGTTCCAGTGGTCCAGGAAAAGACAGTGGAGCGAATTGTTTATCGCGATCGCGAAAGACGTCCAACACGATCGCGACGAACAACGACCGCAGCTCCGAGCGATCCGGCGCTCGCAACTCTGCAAGGCTTCACGCCGGCAGAAGAAGTGAAACTAACAGTCATCAAAGGAGGATCCGCGAATGAGAAGTAAGCTATGGATCCTTTTGATCTGTGTTCATTGCGTGGCCTTAACGGCTGTGGCGCAAAGTCCCGCGAAGCGACAGCTCGTGTTGCCGATTTCCACCGGAGGCTTCGTCGCGTTTAGAAGTGAAACTTCCGGGGCTGGGAAAGGGCAAATGAAAGACAGCCAGCTATCGGCGCTGCTGTTTGCGCAAGCTGTCGCCGGCGAAAATCGTGTAATTCATCGGGTGCTCACCGACGCCGAGAGTCGCGTTGTTTTCGCTTACGATCTCGCGATCGACTCCGATCCGGTAACGAAGAAGTTCAACCTCGCGGTACTTCCGGCAGACGAAGCGTTTCGCCGCTCGTTCCTGAAAGATTCGGCGCCGCTTCGAGCGCACGAAGGCTTTGCGACGTTTCCCAAGTCAACAACAACGCAGACGCTCGACGATGGCGACGCCGTTTCACTCGAGCTGCTCGTGAATCGCGAATCGGGTGTGAAGATTGTCGACGTCGTAAAAGTGACATTCGATCGGTCCATCCTGCGAGAGAAATATCTCGAAGTGGCGCCGAAGGATTTCACGCTCGATGCCGTTTCACTGGCGGTGAAGAGTTATGAACTGATGATTGATGGACTGCTCGTCGGCAAGAGTAAGTCTAAGATCGGCTGCGAGGGTTCGTTGCTCTGGATCTACATTCCCGACCGCGGGCGGTTCATCTTCTCGCTCGTTCCTCGCGAGGGATACACGTTTCAAAAGATCGGATTGCTTGACGACAACCGGATCGAGTTTGAGTTCAACCGCGAGTTTTATGAGTGGACCTCAGGCGACTCGATCCTATCGACCGGCGGCGTGTGGAACCTGTGGGTGTTGCACGATCCTGACTACACGCCGTGGTTCGGTGCGGCGGCCACGCCGAAAATTGCGAAAAGTCCGAACATGCTCGAGAAGCTCGAAGATCGGTTCCTGACGAGCAAGGGTATTACGTTGCTCCGCCATCTGCCGGGCCGGAAAAAAAGCACCGTCGAGGCTCCTACGCGAGTGATGGTCGGTGGCGCCGAGAGTATGGACCACCTGCTACCCCAAGAATCCATAAAGCGTCCTTAAGTCTCCCATCCAGAACGGTCGTTAACGAACGCTTTCGCCGAACGCGATTCGGTGAAGCAAGGGATACGTGTGCTCACTGAGGAGATCAATTATGAATCGCAGATTTGTTTTGCTGGCAGTTAGCTTATTGTTCGTCACGCAGGCGACCGCGCTTGCGCAAACACAGGACCTGCCGAAGTTTGAGGTTGCAGCCGAGTTCAGCACGCTCGAACGAGATGGGTTTAGTGGATCACAAACAGAGCCAGGTGTGGGCGCGCGCCTTACCTTCAACCTCAACCGGAGTCTTGCATTTGAAACGGCGGGTTATTTCTTTCCACGGGAGTGCGATTTTTGCCGCAATGCCGGGAACATGAGTCAGGTGGTTGCCGGCGTCAAGGTAGGGAAGCGGTTCGAAAACTGGGGGATTTTTGCGAAGGCGAGGCCGGGAGTGGTTAGTTTTAGCCGGGGCGAGTTCTTTCCGATTTTTATCGGTCCACCGTCATTTATCGACGTTGGAACGAATCGCATTACCAGCTTCGCGACTGATTTTGGTGGAGTACTCGAGTTTTACCCGTCACCAAGAATCGTCACGCGCTTTGACGTCGGCGACACGATCATCCATTTCAAACGTCGAACGATCAATGCGTTCATCTTCAACCCAATTACTCAAGAGGTTACGACGGTTCCGTTCCCCATACCCGCGAGAACTACGCACAACTTCCAGTTCATCGCGAGCGTGGGATTCCGGTTCTGAACCGCGGTTACACGGATCAGAAAATTACTGATCCGTGCGCTTCGGCGGATTGGCTGGTTTTTGAAACACGGTGTCGAGGATGGCGACGTCAAACTTCATATCCCGCACGCGCATTGTGATGTCACCATTTGCGATGTTGCTTGATGAAGATTTGAACGCGACCATGACGCCATCGACGTTACGATAGTCGCTGAACGTCTGCGTTTGCGGTATCTCGACACCGGCCGTTTCACTAACGATCAGCGAATCACGTTTCAGCAACAGGAACGACTTCGTCGAGACGTAATCGGTTACGACCGTACCTTTCTCCGGACGTTTCTCGACGACGTAAACATCTTCATCACCGACTTTGTCGATTCTCTTGACGGTGATGTTCTTGTAGTTAGTTTTCCAGTTCAGGACGTCGTAGAAGTCAGCGCCGTTTCGAATGTCGTCGAGGCGCTTACCGGAATACGTTTCGGCTGGACCAAAGCTCATCACTTCGCCGCCGCCGTTACCGTCGAAGAAGGTCACGATCTGCGCGACCTTCTTGCCCAGCGCCGTAAACGTCATCTCGCTGCCGGCCAGGTTTGGCGCACGAGTACTGATCGTGCCGACGCCTTTCATACCCTGACTCTCCAAGTCGAGCTCGACAGTCATCACAGCCGACTTGTGCTTCCGCAGATTCGCCTCGCCACCAGATGCCTCGATCATTTTCGCAAGCAGTTCGTCAGTGGAAATCAACGAAGAATTGCTCGCGCCATTCGATCCGGTGCCATTGCTACCCGCGCTTTCTTTCGCAGCAGAAACCTTCGCCGCGGCGACATTGCCCTGCGGCTGCTCGAGATACAGTTCTGTTTCCGACGGTTTATCTTTTATCGGACGGAACGTGACGAAGTACCCCGACGGTGCGGGCTCAGCGAGTTTGTATTTGCGGCCGCCGATGTTTTGCAGTTGAAAAGAAGGGTTACCCGGCACGGACAGCATCAACTTGTCGTCTTTTAGCGTGACTTCAAACGTCACCGGCGCGCCGGCGATTTTGTACGACCCGACTTCGATCTTCGGATCTCCCGCAGGTAACGAACTCGTAGCTTCCGCCGACTTCGGAGCGCCTACGATGTTTTTCCAGATAGTATTCATCGCGAAAGCGCCGAGCGACGAAGCGGTGACGTTCGTCAGCAAGACAAAGCCGAGCTTCTGATCCGGCATCATCGCGACCTGCGAATTGAAACCGTCAATGTTGCCGCCATGTTCGACCACCTTGTGACCGTTCCACTGCCGCAAAAACCAACCAAGACCGTAATCAACCGTCCCGCCAATGTTGATCTGTTTGCGGACTAGTTCGTCAAAGCCTTTTTCGGAAACGAGCCGCTTGCCGTTGTACGTGCCGTTGTTCAGCATCAGACGCACCCATTGGGCCATATCGCGAGCGCTCGAATTGATCGCTCCAGCGGGTGCCGCCGCGAAGATCTCGCGCTGCGGCAAACGGCGAGTGACTTTCGTCGTGGGGTTGTAGTCGTAACCAATCGAGTAGTCGCGCGCTTTTTGCATCGCGGCGGCTGTTGTGTCGCTGTTGGTCATTCCAAGCGGTTTGAAGATGCGCGACGCGATCAGTTTGTCCCACGTCGACTTCTCGGCCTTTGCGACAACTTCGCCCGCGGCGGCGTACATGATGTTCTGATACTGAAACTTCTCGCCGAGCTTGGCCGTCGGTTTCGCTTCTCCGGCGACCCTGATGAGCTCCTCGCGATTCAGCAGTCCCGTTACCATCGCGAAGTCGGTTCGGTTTAAACCGGAACGGTGAGCCAGCAGATCGCGGATGGTGATCTTCGCAGCGGCTTCCTGATCGCGAAGTGTGAAATAAGGCAGAAACTTCTTTGGCGAATCGTCGAGCGACAACTTGCCTTCATCGGCAGCCATCACGGCGATCATGCCGGTGAACGCCTTCGACGCGGAGCCGATTGCGAACTGCGTGTCGGGCGTAACGGGCAGTTTCTTGTCTCGGTCTTTTTCGCCAAGGCCCTTCAAATAGATGATCTGGTCGTCTTTGACGATCGCGAGCGAGATGCCGGGAATGCCGAGCTCTTTTCGTTTCTCGTCGATGGCTTTTTCGATCGCTGCGAGTGCCGCGCTGTAGTCTTGCGCGGTGGCGGTGGCTGCTGCCTGTTGCTGCGCCGCAACCGGTGAAAGCGGCAGCAGTGACGCGGAAAGCGCAAAACAGAGTACGAAGGCAGAGATCAGGCGTAGCGACGCTTTAAACCAAATCATGATTGTGCTCCGAGGGAAATTCGTGAAATTCGTAAGATCCGTGTCTGGGGTTAGCTCAACACGGATCTTACGGGATTAGGGCGGGTTGTGTTTCAGTCGACGACCCAGGTGTCGCCGCTATGGATTAGTTTTTCGAGGCTTCCCGGTCCTGATTTCGCGACGGCCGCGTCGATTTGGTCGACCATCATGTCCTCATAAGTCGGACGTTCGATGGCCCGGAAGATGCCCACGGGTTGCGGAAAGTCCGGCTGCTCCATGCGCGCCAGCATGAACGCAACGCTCGGATCCTTCAGGTGGATATCGTGAACGAGCAGGTCGTTTTCGGTGATGCCATTCTCGCCGATTGTGACCACTTCCGGGTGCGCGCCGTTCATGCGGATGCCCTTGTTTCGTTCCTTGCCGAAGACCATCGGCTTGCCGTGTTCGAGGTAAAGCACGCGGTCGGAGCGGACGCTGCGTTCAGCGAAATAATCGAAGGCGTGGTCGTTAAAGATGTTGCAGTTCTGGTAGACCTCGATGAACGAGATGCCCTTGTGTTTCGCTGCAGCTTCGACGATTTGGCCGAGATGTTTGACGTCGATGTCGATCGAGCGCGCGACGAAGGTCGACTCGCTGGCGATCGCTAGTGACAGCGGATTGATCGGGTAATCGATCGTGCCGCTTGGTGTCGATTTCGTTCGCTTACCGAACTCGGAAGTCGGGCTGTACTGTCCTTTCGTCAGACCGTAGATACGGTTGTTGAAAAGGATGTAGTTGACGTCGAGGTTGCGGCGGATTGCGTGGATGAAATGATTACCGCCGATCGAGAGTGCATCGCCGTCGCCGGTGATCACCCAAACGCTCAGATCGGGATTGGCGCACTTGATTCCGGTCGCGACTGCGGGCGCGCGGCCGTGAATGCTGTGAAACCCGTACGTGTTCATGTAGTACGGGAATCGCGACGAGCAACCGATGCCTGACACGAAAACGATCTTTTCGCGCGGGATGCCGAGTTCCGGCATCACTTTTTGCACGTTGTTGAGAATCGCGTAGTCACCACAACCCGGGCACCAACGGACTTCCTGGTCAGAAACGAAATCCGCCTTCTTCATTTGCCCAGGGGGTGGCGCAACTCTACCCGAGACGGACGACCCCGCCTCACTCTCCGCGGAAACTACCCCCTGGTTCACCGGCTTGTTCCCATTCCCTTTGTTTCCATTCATCTCGGTACTCATCATTTCTCCTCAACGTCTTCACTCTTGCTAACCGCTTCCTGCAGCTCGAGATACTTTGCTCTGACATACGGGTCTAGTTTGCCGGCAAAGTCTGCATCGAGATTTTTAATCTTTATCAACTCCTGAACGTCTGCCAGATCCTTTAATCGGTGCGGAGCTGAAATGCCGGATGCGAGTTTCAACTCGATCAGTTTTTCGAGAGTTACATACCTGATGCCGTCAATCTCAGTTGAAGCGGTGATGGGATCAGGCATGCTGACCGGCTTGGGTTTCCCATCGCCGGGATATTCACCGGTCGTCATCACTTTGATGCTGACGCCGTCGACGGTGGAGCGTAGTTTCTTTTTCGCACCTGGAAATGCCGGCGCATAGCCCAACCCTATCAACTCTTCGTGAAATTTCTCCAGGCCCTCACGCGTCATCAATAAGTCTATGTCTTGCGTAAACCGCGGATAACCATGCGCCAATAATGCCGTGGCGCCGATTACTGCATAACGGATGTCATGTCCATCGAGATCACTGGTAAGCCGAGCAAGAGTCTTGTTTAGAGTTCCTTTACCCATGAAATAACGACGTCCTTCCTCGAACATTTCGACGGGGGCACTGTCGATATTTGATTGAAATGGTGGGTTTTCCAACATCACAAATACTCTTCAACCTTGCGAACGATCTCGCGGATTTGGAACGGGCGGCCTTTCACTTTCGAGAAAGGCACGGCGTCGACCAGGTAACGGGCGCGAATCATGGTGCAGAGTTGGCCGAGATTCATCTCCGGAACGATTACCGTTTCGAAGCCGGCAAGCACTTCACCAAGGTTGCGCGGGAACGGGTTCAGGTAACGAAGATGCGCCGATGAAACACTCTTTCCTTCACGCTGCATCTTCTCAACCGCCGAACTAATCGATCCGTACGTCGATCCCCAACCAAGCACGAGCACCTTGCCGGTCTTCTCACCCATCACTTCGACGAGGGGAATATCATTCACCGCGCGATCGATCTTCTCCTGGCGAAGTTTGACCATCAGGTGGTGGTTCTCAGGATCGTAGTTAACGTTTCCAGTGATGTGCTGCTTCTCAATACCGCCGATGCGGTGTTCGAGACCCGGCGTTCCCGGCAACGCAAACGGACGCGCGAGCGTGACTTCATCACGCGAATACGGCATGAAGTTCGCCGGATCGGTCGCGAATTGCAGCTCGATCTTCGGTAAAGAATCGATCTCCGGAAGCGCCCAAGGCTCAGCACCGTTCGCGAGATATCCATCGGAAAGATAAAAGACAGGCGACATGTACTTGAATGCCAGTCGCACCGCTTCGATCGCCATGTGGAAACAGTCGGCAGGCGTCGCGGGTGCGACCACGATCGCCGGACACTCGCCGTTTCGTCCCCAGACAGCCTGGAACAGATCCGCTTGTTCGGTTTTGGTCGGCAGTCCGGTTGACGGTCCGCCACGCTGAACGTTGACGATCACCAGCGGCAACTCCGTCATCACGGCGAGACCAATCGCTTCCTGCTTCAGAGCGACACCCGGACCCGACGTTCCAGTCAATCCCACGTGACCGGCAAAGCTTGCGCCAATCGCAGCACAAACTGCGGCGATCTCGTCTTCGGCCTGGAATGTTTTTACGCCGAAACTCTTGTGTCGCGACAACTCATGCAGAATGTCTGACGCGGGCGTGATCGGATAAGAACCATAAAACAGCGGTTGACCGGCGAGCTGTGCGGCGGCAACAAAACCGATTGCAGTCGCTTCGTTACCGGTGATCTTTCGATACTTTCCGGGAGCGATCTGCGCGCGCTTCACTGTGTAGTGCGTGGTGAAAACTTCGGTCGTGTCGGCGAAGTTGTAACCGGTCTTCAGCGCGATTTCGTTTGCCTTCGCGAGTTCCGGACTCTTTGCGAACTTGGTTCGGATCCAGTTCAGCGTGTTCTCCATCGGCCGGTCGTAAAGCCAGTAGAGCACGCCAAGCGCGAAGAAGTTCTTCGATCGATCGATCTCTTTGCGCGACAACTCGACGTTGCCCTTCAACGCATTCATGTTGAGCGTCGAGATCGGCAACTTGTGGACGCGATAACCGGCGAGCGAATTGTCGTCGAGCGGGTTCGTCGCGTAATTCGCATACTTCAGATTTTCCGGCGTGAATCCATCGGTGTTGATGATCAGCGTTCCGCCTTCTTCGAGGTCCGCCAGATTGACCTTCAGCGCCGCAGGATTCATCGCGACCAGCACGTTCGGTTGATCGCCCGGCGTCTTGATGTCGGTGCTCGAGAAGTTGAGCTGAAATCCACTCACGCCCGGCAAACTGCCGGCAGGTGCGCGAATCTCGGCCGGAAAGTCGGGCAACGTTGAAATATCGTTGCCGACGACGGCTGAAGTGTTGGTGAACTGAGTGCCGGTTAACTGCATGCCGTCGCCAGAGTCACCGGCGAAGCGGATCGTGACAGTTTCGACTTCCTCGAGGTGCTTTTCGACCGGTGTTACTGGGGGTTCGATAACAGTGCTCATTTCTTGTATTGCCAGACCCTTTCGCTGTTATTTTTCGCCTCGCTCAGGCGAACATGAATTCTAACATGCTATGTGCTTGCGTGCAGTTCCTTGTCGTAGGGTGACATCGCGGCGAGCTTTTCGATGATCTCCGGCAGGACGCGTAAGGTGTTTTCGATGTCTTCGTCGGTGTTGTATCTGCCTAACGAGAAACGGATCGATCCCTGGGCGGCGGTGTACGGCACATTCATCGCATGCAACGTTGGCGACGACTGGTGTGTCGACGAGTGGCAAGCCGAACCGGTCGAAACACAGATCTCGAGTTGATCGAGATGAAGCATGATGTTTTGACCTTCAACGTATTCAAAAGAGATGTTCGACGTGTTTGGTAAACGGTTCGCGGGATCGCCGTTGCGCCGCGTGTTCGGAATGTTTTCTAGAATGCCGTTTTCGAGACGATCGCGCAGATCGCGTATGCGCGAGTGATCGTCATCTTCCTGCGCGAGTTTGCACGCGGCGCCGAGACCGACGATGTTTGGAACTGCGGAAGTCCCCGCGCGACGGCCTTGCTCCTGCGCACCGCCGATAATGTATGCAGGGAGTGAAACTCCTTTGCGGATGTAGAGCGCGCCGATTCCTTGCGGCGCGTGTAGCTTGTGGCCTGACAACGCAAACAGGTCCACGCCTGTCAGATCGATCGGAATCTTTCCAACCGCTTGAACGCCGTCGACATGAAAGAGCGCTTTCGATCGCTCGCGCACTAGTAAACCGATCTCATTAACCGGAAACAATACGCCGGTTTCATTGTTCGCCAGCATCACCGACACCAGTGCCGTGTCTGAACGGAGCGCTTCGCGTAAGGCGTCCAGATCGATCTCGCCGTGCTCGTTTACACCAATCCAACTGACTTCGTAGCCTTCGCCCTCAAGCGCGCGACAAACATTTCGCACGGCTTCGTGTTCCACCAACGTCGTCACGATATGTTTCTTCCCGGGCTGCGACGCGAGCGCGCCACGAATGGCCCAGTTGTCAGATTCCGAACCGCACGATGTGAAAACGATCTCGCTAGTGTCAGCCGCGCCCATCAGCGTTGCAACCTGTTCGCGCGCCTCTTCGACCGCCTGCCGCATAGCTCGCCCGAGAGTGTGCGCCGATGACGGGTTGCCGAAGAATTCGCTCAAGTACGGCTGCATCGCTTCGACCACTTCCGGAGCGACGCGGGTCGTCGCGTTGTTATCGAGATAGATCATTTGTCGCGAGTATCTCCTGAATTAGTTGATGACAGGATCCGCAGCCGCCGCCGGCATTACAAGCCCGTGTCACTTCTGCAACGGTAGTTAAGCCGTGCTTTTGAATCTCACTCTCAATCGTGCGTTCTGAAACGAAGAAGCACGTGCAAATCAGCGCTTCGTCACCGGCCCAGTCGTCGCGGGCGGCGTTGCTGTATTCGCGAATGGCAGCGAGTAATGCATCGCATGCGAGTCCCGGGCAGTGTTCATGGTTCGGCCTGACGTCAAACAATTTCTCCGGTTCTTGCGCAAAGGAGGCGGCGTCCGCGGTTGGACTTCCGCTAACGCGCTCCGTCAACAACGACG
The DNA here is from genome assembly GCA_963789185.1 of uncultured Acidobacteriota bacterium. Classification (GTDB taxonomy): domain Bacteria; phylum Acidobacteriota; class Blastocatellia; order Pyrinomonadales; family Pyrinomonadaceae; genus PSRF01. Next base: position 461,553 of record CAWBJU010000027.1, on the reverse strand, counting down.
CCGAGGCAACCAAAACATCGCATCCGGCAGCTCGGAATCGCGCTTGCGACACGCGATGCATTTCGTCAATCTGAATCGAGATTCGCACATTCGCCCCGCAAATTAACGAGGCCGAACGTCCTGTGAAGCCTGGTTCATCCGCGTCGCCGACGTTACGCGGATTTAAGAAATGACTTAATACATCGGTCACCGATTGCTGAAACTACCCGCCACACTCGCGTTTGTCAAAAACCAACCAATCAGCTACGCTTCTTTGCATACATGAGTGAACTTAACGACCAACTGATTCTCGATAGTTTGCGACAGATCAAAGATCCGGATCTGCACAAAGATATCGTCACGCTCGGCTTTATCCGCGACCTCAAGATCGACGGCGGCAACGTCTCGTTTCGAATCGTGTTAACGACTCCCGCTTGTCCTGTAAAGGCTGAGATGGAAAGCGCGGCGCGCGAGATCGTCAGTGGTTTGCCGGGTGTCGCGTCCGTCAATGTGACGATGGACGCTGAAGTGCCGAAAGGCCGCGGCCTTGGTGAGAAGGTTGTGATCGAAGGTGTGCGAAACATCGTCGCCGTTTCATCGGGAAAGGGCGGCGTGGGTAAGTCGACTGTCGCCGTTAACCTCGCCGTATCGCTTGCACTCGACGGCGCGCGCGTCGGCTTGATGGATGCGGATGTCTATGGACCGAACGTTCCGATCATGCTTGGCGCAAGCAACGCGCGTCCGGAAGTAGACGGCAACAAGCTCGTGCCGATCGAAGCTTTTGGCGTGAAGTTTATGTCGATGGCGCTGTTGCAACCGGGCGACAAGCCGATGATCGTGCGTGGTCCGATCCTGCACGGTTTAGTGAAACAGTTTTTGTCGGACGTGAAGTGGGGCGAGCTTGATTACCTGATTGTCGACATGCCTCCGGGTACTGGCGACGTGCAGTTATCGCTCGCGCAGCTCGTGCCGGTGCAGGGTGCGGTGCTCGTAACGACGCCTCAGGACGTTGCGATTGCGGACGTGCGCCGTGCGCTGCGGATGTTTGAGACCGTGGCGATACCGGTCCTTGGAATTGTCGAAAACATGAGTTATTTCATCGCGCCCGACACCGGCAATCGGTACAACATCTTTGGCGAAGGTGGCGGAGAACGGCTCGCGAGCGCCTATCATGTGCCTTTCCTGGGCGCGGTGCCCCTCGGGATAGAAGTGCGCGAAGGTGGGGATAAAGGGGTGCCGGTGGTCGTGAGTCACCCCGATTCGCCGCAGGCAAAGGCTTTCCGGCACGTGTCTGAGGAAGTTGCCCGACAGGTCTCGATCGAGGCGATGAAACCTGAACTTGTTGTTTTAGGCAAAGGTTAATAAGATAAAGGCGAGTCTACGGAGACTGATACCGAGTCTACAGAGACTGATACTTAGAGAGGATTTATAAACCGAAATGTCAGCAACCACAGCGCCCACCGTTACACTGAACGTGACTGAGTCGGCCGCAACAGAAATCAAGAAGTTTATGGCCAGCGAAGAAGGTCTACCCGAAACCTCAGGGCTCCGCGTGCGCGTGGTACCGGGCGGGTGCTCCGGCTTCCAATACAGCCTGAACATTGAAGAACAATCGCGCGAAGGCGATTTTGTGATGGACGAAAAAGGCGTGCGCCTGTTCATCGACATGTTTAGCGCGCAGTACCTGAATGGCGTCCAGATCGATTACGTGACTGGGGTCATGGGATCTGGATTCACTTTCACGAACCCGAACGCAACCGGCAGTTGCGGCTGCGGCTCTTCGTTCACCGCCTAAGGAACGGCAGTAACCAACAACGGACGGGAGACGGGAGCGATCCTGTCTCCTTTCTTTTTACACTCAAAAGGGAACAATCACAGATGCCAAAGATCAATGCTGAAACTGCCACTGGTCCAGTCGAAATCGATGCACCTGACGGGAAGAAACTGGTACTCGCTATTGAAGATGCCGGAATCGACATTCTTCATCGTTGTGGCGGTAATGCGCGTTGCACCACGTGTCGGGTTGAGGTTCTTGACGGCGATCCTGGGCCGATGGGAGATCTTGAACGCAATCGCCTCTCGGTGGAGCAGGAATTGGCTCCGAACGTGCGGCTCTCGTGCCAGATTCACGTCAGCAGCGAGCTGAAGGTTCGCGTTATTAACCAGGTCAGCACGCGTGGCATGGATGCCGGTCCAAGACCACTGGATGAATAGTTCCGTGTTTGAGTTGAAAACGCGAATATTTGCGCGCCAGCTTGGTCTAGGTGTAATCTTCGCCTGTATTCCAAAGACATCACGGAGGCCGCCTTATGCTAATTGAGCTCCCCATCAGTCTTGCTATGTTTCAGGAAGTATTTCACGCACCCACTTCACAAGACTTTCTGCGAATCTTCTTCCGCTGGTTCCACTTCGTCGCCGGCATCACCTGGATCGGCCTGCTCTACTTCTTCAACCTCGTCAACGTTCCTTTCCAGAAAGGACTCGACGCGGACACGAAGAAGAAAGTAAATCCCGATCTGCTCGGCCGTGCGCTATGGTACTTCCGCTGGGGCGCAGTCGTGACTGTGTTGGCGGGTCTCGCTTACTTCGCGATGTACATCCTCAAGGCCGACGTCAACAACGCAAATACACTCGGCAACGGCAATCTCAACCTGTGGTTCATACTGTTTGCCTGGATGACCTACCCGGTGGTCCTGTTCCTGCTCGAATTCGCGATCATCAAGAAAGTTCCGGCGCTGATTAAAGACGGGCGCATCTTTGCGATCGTCATGTTTGTCCTCGTTGCGTTTGTGACGTGGGGACTCGTCCGGTTCTTCACCGCGATGCTGACAGTCGGCGGACAAAGCTGGGCCAGCAACAAGACGTACTCAATCGGCATCGGTGGTGCATATGGCCTGCTGATGCTTTTGAACGTGTGGGGCATCATCTGGCCTAACAACAAACGGATCATCGCAGCTACCGCGGGCACCGGCCCAGCCGCGCCGCCTGAACTCGCGCGTCAGGCTTTCATCGCATCGCGCACAAACGCGTGGCTATCGTTGCCGATGCTTCTGTTTATGGGCACGTCGCACGGCGACTGGGTAATCCTCGGTAAATAAGCTTTTCCTCGTGTGAATCCGTGCTTCTCCGAGAGGCACGGATTCACACAATAAATCACCAGCCTCACAACGTATTCGCCACACTCTCTCGTCATATTCTCCACATCCCTACTTTTTCAACCTGGAGGTATGTATGAGTACAACCGGCACTTATACCCCACGCCAATTCAACCTCAGCGGACTCAAAGGAATCTCCGACGAAACGCTTGATGTGCACTTCAAGCTGTACGAAGGCTACGTCAAGGAGACCAACAAGTTGTCGGAGAAGATCACTGAGTTTATTAAAGACGGCAACGTCGATCAGGAAGAGATGCCTGCTTACTCAGAGCTTACGCGACGGCTTGGGTTCGAATACAACGGCATGGTCCTGCACGAGTACTACTTCGACAATCTGGAAAGCGGCGGAGGTATCGGCGACCCGACGAAGACGTCGCAATTTGCGAAAGCTGCGGAGACGAGTTACGGCAGTTACGATGTGTGGAAAGCGGATTTCGTCGGCATTGGAAAGATGCGAGGTGTTGGTTGGGCCATCTGTTACCAGAACCCGGCGAACGGACGGCTTTCAAACCACTGGATCACGTTGCACGAAACCGGAAACGTCGCTGGATTTACGCCGATATTGGTGATGGACGTGTGGGAGCACGCGTATCTGCTCGACTACAAGCCCGCCGAGCGACCGAAATACATCGAGGCATTCTTCTCGAACATCGCATGGGATGCTGTCGAAGAACGACTCAAGAAGATCACCGGCGTGCAATCGGCGAAAGCGTAGTTTTGAACCACGGATTTTTTGATCTGTGGTTCAGTTCTGCGGGAGCGGCGGCTTCTTGAGCGTGCAGTTGTCGACGCTCAACGACCGGAGGAAGTTCAACAAGTCTTCACGCTGCTCCGGCAGGACGCGCTGCGGTGTCAAGTTCTTCTTGTCGAGATACTGATTCGGCTTGCCGCCGGCGAGCATAATATCGACCGCCTCTTCCAACGTCTTCGCACTGCCATCATGAAAATACGGCGCTGACTTTGCGACGTCCCTCAACGTCGGCGTCTTGAACGCGCCAGTGTCTTCCGGTTTCTTCGTAAAGTTGGCGCGACCACCATCGGGCGTCGGTTGGTCCATCCCTATTCCGACATTGTGATACTGCTGATCGGTGAACAGCACTCCGTCATGGCAGTTGGTGCACTTGATCGTCTGGAAGATGTTCCACCCGCGGAACGCACTTTCGCTAATCGCAGTCTGGTTTCCCGCGCGGTAACGATCCCACGGAGTGTCGCCGCTGATGATCGTACGCTCAAACGCCGAGATAGCTTTCATAATGTTCTCGGCTGTAGCGTCACTCTGAAAAACGCTCTGAAACTGCGACTTGTAACCTTGCAGCGCGTTGATTCGCCCGACGACTTCGGCTTGCTTGTCGCCGACACCCATGTTGCCGCCGGTCCACGCAGCCATCGCCTGCTTCTCGAGTGACGGGCTGCGACCATCCCAGTAGAACTCTTTGTGATACCCGATGTTCCAAAGCGTCGGACTATGACGCGGCAGTGTTTTGTTACCTGGTCCAATCGCTTTCGGCAGACCGTCAGTCAGGCCCTTCTCACAAACGTGACACGAGTAGCACGACTTAGATCCATCGATGCTGAGGCGCTCGTCGAAAAACAGTTGACGACCGAGCGCGACTTTTTCCGGCGTCATCGGATTGTCAGCCGGAATAACCATTGCTTCGTATGTGGGTAGTCCGGGCGGAATAGGCTGGATTTCAGGTGTGAAGCCGCCCGTAGTCGGTATCGAGTTGTGGCTTTGACACGCTGCTATCAACGCAATCAGAACAGTAGTTACAAGAAGAAGAAGTTTTTTCGTGCTCATAAATTCTGACCCTGAGATGACTTGTTGGACCTTTCGGCGGATTCTTACATTTGCGTTTACGAAATGTCTAGATTAAATGTGTATCGATGAGACGTTATTTCGCGATCGTCATGGCACTCGCTGTGTTGGCCGGTTGTTCGGGCGGCAACGACAACACGCACACCACGGCGACGACAGTCGTGCCGGCTCCGCCGCGACAAGTGTTGACGCGCGTCGAAGTTTTGCCGGGCGCACCGATACCAGTGAAGCTCAACGAACTTCCCGGTAAATTCGATCCAACCAAACCGTTACTGCATTTGCTTATGCCCGGCGCTGAAGAAACCGTTGCCGAAGGTCACGAAATACCGATCGTTTTTTCACTTGCAAACGTGAAACTGCGCGGCGATGGAGGCGAATATCGTGTTCGTTACATTGTCGACGATGACGACGAGCAGTGGATCGACCGTTGGGAACAGGTTGTGTTGACCGGTTGGTTACCCGGCAAGCACACGATTCGTGTCGAACTTATTGGTCCAGATGGCTGGCCCTACCGCAACGGCGACTACAATATCGTCACGAGCGAGATCACCATTACTAAATGAAACGTTCGAGGAAGAAAACTTTTGCGGATCTCGTTGCTGACGCAGCGAGTTGCACGCTGTGTCCGGCGATGTGTGGTCGCAGTGCTGTTTTGAGTGAGTTGAACGGTTCGCCTGAGGCGCGCGTGATGTTTATCGGTGAAGCGCCGGGAAGAAAAGGCGCCGATCGCACGCGCATCCCGTTTTCCGGGGACCAGTCAGGCGCGAACTTCGATCGTTACCTGAATTCGATCAACCTAGCTCGTGAAGAGATCTTTATTACGAGCGCCGCGCTTTGCAATCCACGCGCTGAGTCGGGAGCGAACCGCCGCCCGTCTCTACGAGAGCTCGCGAACTGTTCCACGTTTCTGCGCCGCACGATCGCGGTCGTAGATCCGCGCGTGATCGTGACGCTGGGCTCAGTCGCGCTCGAAGCGCTGAAGCGCATCCAGTATCATGAGTTTAATCTGAAAGAGTCAGCAGCGAAGATTCAGTCGTGGGACGGGCGCGTGCTCGTCCCAATATACCATCCGAGCCCGCAGGTGTTGGCGTCACATCGTCGCGAGGCGGAGCAATTGCAGGATTACCAGGTTGTTGCGGAGGCAGTGCGATCACTAGACATCCAATGATGGTTGAGTACGAGGCCGTTCGTGGCGACGGTGCGGGATTAATCGATCTGTCGGCATCGCGAGGCCGGATTCGTGTGTCCGGATCAGAGGCGACGATGTTTCTCAACGGCCTGATCACGAACGACATTAAAAACGCGACCGAGAATAATTGGCTGCCGGCAGTTTTTCCGACGGTGCAAGGACGCTTGATCGGGGCGGTTCGGATCCTGAGGTTAGATGACGGTTTTTTGATCGACACCGAAGTTGCATCGCACGATGCGGTCATGAAAACAATCTCACGCTTCACAATGGCGGGTGATTTTCGTGTTTCAGACGTGAGCAATGAAATGGCTCTGCTGACGGTGCAAGGAAAACGCGCCGCTGAAGTAATCGAAGGTGTTGACGCGATTGTTGTGAGGGCGACTCATACGGGTGAAGACGGGTTCGACCTTTTGATAAATGCTGAAGATGTCGCTTCGGTGACTGAGAAACTGGTCTCTGCCGGCGCACGACCTACTAGCTCCGACGTTTTTGAAATGCTACGAATCGAAGCAGGCATTCCGCGTCATGGCCAGGACATGGACGAAACGAATATCGTGCTCGAAGCGAACTTCGATGACGCGATCAGTTACACGAAAGGTTGTTACCTGGGCCAGGAGATCATCATTCGCATCAAACACCGTGGCCACGTTGCGAAGAGGTTGACCGGCCTGCGGATGAATGAGCCAGTCGAGAGCGGCGAGACGATAACATCGGCAGACGGCAAAGAGATCGGACGCGTTACATCAGCGACTTATTCCCCGGGGCTTGAAACCCCGATCGCACTTGGTTACGTCAGGTATGAATATCTCGCGCCGGGAACGGTAGTGAAAGTCGATGATGTTTCCGGAACGGTTGTAGAGCTGCCGTTCGTGCGTGGAAGCTGGCATGAGTAACGGAGTCACAAACGAAACAAACCCGCCGCGCGATTTGGACTTTGCGCAGGCCCAACTTGCTTACTCGATCATCGAAAACCTCATCGAGCACACGCGCATCGTCAGCGACCTCATCGCCTTGATGGCCCAGGTGCTCGACGATGACTCGACCAAAGCGCTGACGCAAACGCCGACGTGGACCGCGTATCTCGACAGCCGCCGTTCACTCGAAAAAACTAAAGCTGATGTGGAGAAGTTTGCTGAGGTTTTGAAGGAACTGAAACCTGAGGAGTGATCAGTTGGTCACCGTTAATGCCATATGACGCGCTATGGTCTTTATTCCGGCGTGCATGTCGTCGTCGAAGTCGAATGTAACCCCGCCTATTTTTACGCTGAGAGTATTTGCCTGGGCCAGCTTCTTAAACTGCTCGTAAGGAATCAGGAAAACCATTCGCTCGCCAACCCAGGATTTCCCCGGCACAGGACGTTTAATTGCACTACGATTGGAACTAAGGTGAATCTCCTTGCCATCAACGATAAACACAACATAAAGATCGGTGTTCAGCTTTCGCGCCTTGACGACTGAGACCAGTTCAAAGTTTACGGTCTCCGGTGGCGCGGGCCATCTGGTTGGATACGCGTAATCGATCGAGAACGCGAGACTGTGATAGCGGTCCTTTGGTCCGGAGATTTGCGTCGAACGTAAGCGAACGGTCGTGGTGGCGTTCTTCGGATCCGGAACCATCTCAAGCCGTTCCAGATCTTGTGGCACGACGAAGACGAGCAGCGAGACGATGAGACTTGTGATCAGGAAACGCGACATTTGATGAGGTTAATTATACCCAACAAGCGGCTCTTCACGTCGACAACTTCGAGGCCCGCCTCGGCGACGATTTTTACAGTTTGCCGGTTTACGTGATCGGCAAATAGTCTCGTCGTAAACACGTTGAGCAAATCGAAAAGTGGACCAAGTATGCCGTGCGGCCGGACGTGTTCGAGTAGGACCACCGTTCCGCCCGGTCGAACGACACGTCGCAACTCCGCAAACGCGTGCGCCGGGCGTTCGACGGAGCAGAAGACGAGAGTTGCGAATGCGGCGTCGAAAGTGTGGTTTCTGAAAGGAAGATCTTCAGCGCGGTTCTGAAGCAGTTGAACGCTCGGCGGCTTTGGTTTCGTGCTCGCGATCTTCAGCATCTCGCGGCTGAACTCAGTGGCGACGCCGTGTGCGTCCGGAGGGTAATGCACGAAGTTCAAGCCTGTTCCGGCGCCGATTTCGAGAATTCTTCCGGATGGAAGTTCGCTGATAGTTTCTTGACGCAGCCTGTCGAGGCCCCAACGTTGAAAAGGGCCCATTACGCCCTCGTAATATTGAGCTACGTCGTCGTATCTGGCTTTTGTTGCGGGGGCCATCGATCAGCGAACAGTCATGATCACCTGGCGCTCGCGTCCGCCGTCGAACTCGCAGAGGAACACGCCCTGCCAGCGACCGAGCAGAAGGTTTCCGTCTTTGAAAGGGATGGTTACGGATGGACCAGTCAAACTCGCTTTGATGTGCGCGTCGGAGTTCTCTTCGCCGTGACGAAAGCCCATACCGTGTTGAGGAATCAACGTGCGCAGCGCGTGCAGCATGTCGCGCGGCACGTCCGGGTCGGCGTTTTCGTTGACGGTTAGTCCGGCGGTGGTGTGTTGGACGTAAAGGATGACGATGCCGTCCTTCGCGCCCGACTCTCGTAGTTTTTCGTTGACAAGGTCCGTGAACTCGACGAGCTCTTCGCGATCATGAGAACGGACCTTGAGTGTGTAGAACACGGATCTTACTTATCGTCGCCCGAGGCCTTTCGCTTCAAGAGCGCCCAACCAGTCGGTAACACCGCCGCCCCGAGCGCGATCTTGATGATGTCGCCGGGGATGAAACGCAGCACTGCGAGCTTAAAACTAACGTCCGCCGGGGTGTTCGTAATGATCGTGTACCAGGCCCAGCCGGTCATCAAAATCACCAGCGAGCCAATCGCCATCGCCACCACGGCCGTGTGATACCGCTTGTCCCAACCAAACTCCGCAAACGCGCCGGTAACATAAGCGGCCGCGGGAAACGCGATCAGATAGCCACCCGTTGGTCCCATAAAACGGACGATCCCGCTTCCGCCCCCGGCAAAGAACGGCAACCCGACCGCGCCTTCGATCAAGTAAGCAATCACCGCCGCCGCACCCAAACGCGATCCAAGCAACGCGCCCGTTAGCAAGACGGCGAACGTCTGACCCGTAATCGGAACTGCGCCAATTGGAATTGCAAACTGCGCGCAGGCAGCGATGAACAAGCTGAAAACGATCACGAGACCGAAAGATCGCGTCCAGTCGAGCGGCGCGAGCGCCGCGCCGATCAAGGTATCTGTGTTGGCGTAACTGTTCATAAGGTTTGTAAGTTGTCAGTTGTCAGTGGTCAGTAGTCAGTTGTTAACACTGACCACGGACTACTGACCACTGACTTCTAATTAATCTCCTGCCGCAGACTTCACTACTTCGCGCTCCGCGGGTCTCGGCTCAATAGCCATCGTTCCGATGCGCATTCCGTGGAACGAGCGCCAGATGAAGAATACCGACACGAGGAAAAACACTAAAGCCAGAATGCGTGTCAGGGTTGGATCGGCGGCGTTGCGCGCAGTCAAACTAACCGCCAGCTCCACCGCGAGCAAGCCAAACAACGTCGTGAACTTGATTACCGGATTCATTGCGACTGACGACGTGTCCTTGAACGGATCGCCAACCGTATCGCCCACAACCGTCGCATCGTGAAGTGGGGTGCCCTTCATCTTCAAATCAACTTCGACGACTTTCTTCGCGTTGTCCCACGCGCCGCCGGCATTGGCCATGAAGATCGCCTGATACAAACCAAACACCGCGATCGAGATCAGGTAACCGATAAAGAAGAACGGCTCGACAAACGCAAACGCCAGCGTTGAGAAGAAAACCGTCAGAAAGATATTGAACATACCTTTCTGCGCGTACTGCGTGCAGATGTGCACGACCTTCTTGCTGTCCTCCACTGAAGCCTTTTCGACGCCTTCGAGTCGGATGTTTGCCTTGATGAACTCGACCGCGCGATACGCACCCGTGGTGACGGCCTGGATCGAAGCCCCTGTGAACCAGTAGATAACCGCGCCGCCTGTGATCAATCCGAGCACAAACGGAGCGTGCAACAACGAGAGGCTCTCGGTGTTAATACGCAACCCTTCGGTCAGCGCCATGATGATTGAGAAGATCATCGTCGTTGCGCCGACCACGGCCGTACCAATCAACACCGGTTTCGCAGTTGCTTTGAACGTATTGCCGGCGCCGTCGTTCTCTTCCAGCAGGTGCTTGGCCCGTTCGAAGTTCACATCGACGCCAAATTCCTTCTTGACCTCGTTCATAACGTCAGGGATTTGCTCGATCAGCGAGAGTTCGTAGACCGACTGGGCGTTGTCAGTCACCGGACCATATGAGTCGACGGCGATCGTTACCGGACCCATACCGAGGAACCCAAACGCCACAAGGCCGAAACCAAACACGGGGGCTGCGACCTCAGCGACCATCAACGCGCCGAGACCCAGGCCTTCCGTCGCACCGAGGGTCGTGAAGAAGTAAGCAATCGCCATTAAGCCGACGATGCTGATGCCCAGCCAATAACCCGAAAAGTTTCCGGCGACAAGACCGGAAAGAATGTTCAGCGACGGTCCACCCTCACGTGAAGAAGTAACCACTTCCTGAACGTGACGCGATGCTGTGGAAGTGAACACTTTGACTAGCTCAGGAATGATCGCGCCCGCGAGTGTTCCGCACGAGATGATCACCGCCAGTTTCCACCAGAGCGTGGTGTTTCCAGCCAACTCCGGAATCGTCAACCATGAGACTATGAACGTGATCACGACAGAGATGATCGATGTGATCCACACGAGCGACGTTAGTGGCGCTTCGAAGTTCATTTTGTCGGCGGTTTTGTAACGGGCCTTAGCGATCGCGTCGTTTACGAAGTAAGAGAGCGCGCTGGCAACGATCATCATGACGCGCATGATGAAGATCCAAACCAGCAACTGCACCTGGACGCGCGGGTTCGTGACGCCGAGCAGGATGAACGTGATCAGCGCGACGCCCGTGACGCCGTAGGTCTCGAAACCGTCCGCGCTTGGTCCAACCGAGTCACCTGCATTGTCACCGGTACAGTCAGCAATGACCCCCGGATTGCGCGCGTCGTCTTCCTTGATCTTGAAGACGATCTTCATCAGGTCGGAACCGATGTCGGCGATCTTCGTGAAGATGCCACCCGCGATACGTAACGCAGCCGCACCCAGCGACTCACCAATTGCAAACCCGATAAAACACGGACCAGCGTAACTGCCCGGGATGAACAACAGAATGCACAACATGATCAGCAACTCGACGCTGATCAACATCATGCCGATGCTCATGCCCGCCTTGAGCGGGATTGCGTAGAGCGGAAACGGTTTGCCCTGGAGACTGGCAAACGCCGTCCGCGAGTTGGCGAACGTATTGACGCGAATGCCGAACCAGGCGACGCCGTAACTCCCGGCAATACCGATCAAACTGAACAACAGGATGATGCCGACGCGAAAAGGCTCGAAGCCCGAGAGCACGCCGAAGTAGAGCACGATGATCACCGCGATGAACGCTTCGAGAAGCAGAATGAATTTGCCCTGTGTGATCAGATAGGTTTTGCAGGTCTCGTAGATCAGCTCTGAGATCTCGCGCATGGCGCGATGCACCGGCATCTTCTGCAGGTTCATGTACATGGCCAGGCCGAATCCCAGGCCGAGAACACAGATAACAATGCCGAACAGCAGCAGGTTGTGACCGTTGATTCCATTAAGGAAGGTCACCTGCGACAGTTCCGGCAACTCGAGACTCGCTTCACCGCCGTGTTGGGCGTAAGCGGGCAGCCCGCAGGCTAGGGTGATAACGATAGCCGCAAGAATAATTGCTGCACGGCGCAGTTTTAGCGATAGTTCCACTTGGGAAAATTCCTTTCTGATTGTCCAGATAATGGCGAGATACGCTCTACGAAAACGCGTATTATCCACAGATTACACAGATTTTTCAAAGAGAGGCTCTGGAGTTGGGGTTATTTCAGGGCGTCCTCGGCCATTCAGCCAGCGGCGAATCGAGTCGATCATTATCACGATGGCTGCGACCATGATAATCGCCGTAAGGCTAGTGTTGATAACACCTTGCATTGAAGTTTCGGGCTTTTGAGCCAGCGGTATGAATATGTCGGTGATTGATTTGAAGCCGGCAACAAGCGTAGTTGAGCTTACAAACACCAGCGGAATGAGAGTGACCCACGCATACTTTGCCTTGCCGGAATTCATGATGATCGTCGTGGCCACGCACAACGCAACGGCTGCAAGTAATTGATTTGCAATGCCAAACATCGGCCAGATCGTGGAGATCGAGCCCGACCAGATAAACGCCGCCCAGGCTGCGACGACCAGCGCCGACGTGATAATCGAACCCGGCAGCCAGTTCGGTTCCTCCAGTTTTTTATAAAACCTGCCGCCAAACTCGCCGACAAGGAAACGAGCCACACGTGTGCCCGTGTCGATCGTGGTGAGGATGAAGAGTGCTTCAAACATGATCGCGAAGTGGTACCAGTACTTCATCAGCCCGCCCAGGCCGGGGATTCCATTGAAGATTTTCGCGATGCCGAGCGCGAGAGTGACGGCGCCGCCCGTGCGGCCACGCAGATTTTTCTCGCCGGATTCCGCTTCAAGTTGATCGATCTCCCGCGGTTGCAGATTGAAGCCTTCAGCGGTGTGCGTTTCGACGAGTTGGGTGTAAGCAGCTTTCTGCGCGTCAGTGCGTTGCGCAGTGTTGATGGCGAAATAGTCGCCGGGGAAGAGCGAAGCTGCGGCGATAAGCGCGACGACACCGACAACGCCTTCCATCAACATGCTTCCGTAACCGATCATGCGCGTGTCGGTTTCTTTCGCAATCATCTTCGGCGTCGTTCCCGATGAAACCAGGGCGTGAAAACCTGAAATCGCGCCGCAAGCGATCGTAATGAACACAAAAGGATAAAGTTTTCCGGGGATCACCGGCCCGCCGCCTGCTGTGAACGGCGTGAACGCCGGCATGTTCAGATTCGGCGCGACAACGATCACGCCGATGATCAGGAAGATGATCGTTCCGACTTTTAAGTACGACGACAGGTAGTCGCGCGGGCAGAGCAGCATCCAAACCGGCAGCACCGACGCGATGAAGCCGTAAGCTGCCATGATCACGATCAGACTATTTCGTGAAAGAGTGAACGTCTCGGCCAGTGACGACTCAGCGATGCGCCCACCGAGCCAGACCGCGAAGAGCAGTCCAACAATGCCGATCATGCTCGCTTCGGTGATCTTCCCGACCCGGAAGCGGTACATGTAAAGCCCCATCAACAACGCGAGTGGAATTGTGAAACCGACGGTGAACGTTCCCCATGGAGACTCCGCCAACGCATTCACAACCACCAGACCGAGCCCCGCGAGCGCGATGACGACGATGAAGAGAATCGCAATGCCCGCGACCAGGCCCGACAACGGACTGATCTCGGTGCGCGCCATCTCCGCGAGCGACTTGCCCTTCCGTCTCACGCTTCCTGCCATGATCATGAAGTCGTGGACAGCGCCGCCGAGACACACGCCAATCACCAGCCATAACAGTCCCGGCAGGAAACCAAACTGCGCCGCCAACACTGGACCAATCAACGGTCCCGCGCCCGAGATCGCGGCGAAGTGATGTCCAAACAGCACCCACTTGTTTGTCGGGTAATAGTTGTGCCCGTCATACATCGTCTGCGAAGGCACTGGCCGCGAGTCGTCAAGCGCGAGTACTTTCGCCGCGATAAAGGCGGAGTAGTAGCGATACGCGATCGCGATCACGCAAAGTGAGCCAATGATGATGGGAAGGGCGTTCATCCGTTTCGATTCGCTTCGTTCGAAGTCTGACTGGCTTTCGCCATCACGCTGCCGGCGATACCCAACACCAGGCCGATCACGATGAACGAAACACCAAACAACGCGCGGTTGTGGTTTTCATTCGCTGAATCAGCAGCAGCGGCGAAGACCGGGGTGAAACCGATATGGTGCGGCACTGTGAAGAGTCCCACCGCGAGTGCAAAGAAACCGAGTGCGGCAATCTTGAGCGCCAGCGGTGTTCTTTCCGGCCGGCCCATCTTGATGCCAATCGCGCTGCGCGTGTAACCGTACGCGAGGTAAATGGCGAGACCCAGCACAAGCCAGCCAATGAAGCGCCACCAAGTGTCGGCAGCGAGGTAGTACATGAGAAAGATGCATGACGCGGCGCCGAGCACCGGCATCAGGAAGTCGCCAAACGGTACGCGGAACGGTCGTGGTCGCGTTGGATCTTTGCGACGGAGAATTGGGATGGCGATGCAGACGAGGAGGAACGCAAACAACGTCCCGATATTTGTCAGATTCAACATCGATTCGATGTTTGCGAACGCCGCGACACCCCCGACGAAGACTCCGGTCAAAATCGTCGTAACGTGTGGCGTCTTGAATTTCGGATGAACAGTCGCAAAAACCGACGGCAGCAAACCGTCACGCGCCATCGACATGAAGATGCGCGGTTGGCCCAACTGGAATACAAGCAAGACTGCCGTGTGGGCGATTACCGATCCGGCGGCGACGATAGTTTGCGGCCACGTGATTCCCGCTGGAGCCACGTAATCGAGCGCCATGGTCAGTGCTTCCGCCTGTCCTGCGGCAGGAACCTCTTTCAATACTGAGAACGGCATTAAGCCCGTAAAGACAGCAGCTACGATCACGTAGAAAATCGTGCAGACGATGAGCGAGCCGATAATGCCGATCGGCAGATCTCGCGCAGGGTTCTTCGTCTCTTCTGCGACGGTCGAGACGGCGTCGAATCCGATGTAAGCAAAGAAGACGAGCGCGGCGCCCGCGAAAGTTCCACCCCAGCCCTGCGGTTGAAACGGAGTCCAGTTTGCCGCCATCTGCGAAGGAGAAACGAAGTAAAGCGCGGTGCCGATGAAGAACAACAGCACGAGCACTTTCACCAACACCATGCCGGCGTTGAAGTTTGCCGACTCTTTGATTCCCCAAACGAGGACGATCGTGATCAGCGCAACAATCGCCGCCGCCAGGAAGTTGAAGATAATCGGAATGCCGCCGATCACGGGCGCGCTGCCAAACAACTCGGCATACCTCGCGGGGTTTTCGCTCGCCAGGATCATTGCCGAGCGATAGTCGGCGGCTAGCCAATGTGGGAAATGAATTCCGAGATTGAGCAGCAGTTTGTGAAAGTACTCGGCCCAACTGATCGCGACGGCGACGTTGCCGATCGCGTATTCGATGATCAAGTCCCAGCCGATGATCCACGCGATCAGTTCGCCCATCGTCGCGTATGAATAGGTGTACGCGGATCCTGAGATTGGGACCATCGAGGCGAGTTCGGCGTAACACAGTGCCGTAAAACCACAGACCACGGCGGTGATCACGAAGGAGAGCATCAGCGACGGTCCGGCGCCCGGACGTCCGGCACCCGGCATGTCGCCCGCAGCTGCCGAACCGACAGTGGCGAAGATGCCTGCGCCGATGATCGCGCCGATGCCGATCAGAGTCACATTGAAAGCTCCAAGAGTTCGCTTTAATGCGAACCCGGGGCCGCCTGCGGCTGCCAGAATGTCATCAAGGTTCTTGGTACGAAAGAGTCCTCGAAGCAATGTGTCGCCTCCGTGGAAGGGGTTTAGATTTCACTAACTTGGTGTTACGACTGTGGCGTGCGGAGTTTGGCATTTGTTCCGATCTGTGGTCAACCCTTGAAACTTCAAACCACCTGATCTAGTTTGTCTTTCGAGCAGCAAATGTATCCGTTCAGAAACATCCTGTTTCCGACCGATTTCTCTCTGCACGCGCATGCGGCGCTGAAGTATGCCGCAGCTTTCGCGCGCGAGGGGCGCGGGCGCGTGTTGCTGTTGAACGTGCAGGATGCGAAGGTTCCGGCGAACTTGTTGACGCTGCCGGAGCACGTTTTCCAGGACCAGGACAACAATTGGCTTTTGCAACTGCGATCCCAAGCGAAAGAACTGCTTGCCGATAGTTTGTTGAACGGCGTCGATGCGGAGGCGTTATTTCTCGAAGGAGACCCGGCGAAGCAGGTCGCGCAGGCAGCGGTCGATCACCGAATCGATCTGATCACAGTTGCCACGCGCGATCGGAGTCGACTTTCACGCGCGTTTGGCGGCTCGATTGCCGAGGAGATCGTGGCGGAAGCGCCGTGCGCGGTTCTCGCCATTCGACCGCCGCAACACGACTTCGTCGAACACCGCAGCGGTCAGACGCAGATCCGCGTGAATCGCGTGTTGGTGGCGACGAACTTTCGCTCGTCTTCCGCCGCTGCCACACAACTAGCGACCGGAATCGCCAACCAACATGGGGCAGAACTGCATGCCGTTTACGTAATAGGTGACTATTTCGAACAAATTTCAGTTATGTTTCCCGAGGGTGGATTGGCGGCGCTGACTCGTTTTCGTAGTCACGTGGAGGAACGAATGGGAAATCTGTCGCGGACGAGTGGGTCAACAGCCGCGACGCACATTGTTGAAGGCCGGCCGTACCAGGAGATAGTCAAGCTCGCTTCGCAGATCGAAGCGGACTTGATCGTGTTGGGCACTGCTGTTCACGGTTCGCTGTTCGGCAACAATCAGGTGCTGGGTTCGGAGATTGAGCGAGTTATAAGAAACGCGCCGTGTCCGGTATTGTGTGTTCCGGCGGCGAGGGTTGTGACGCCCTTGCCGGCGCTTGTGACACAGGCCTTACCACAGACGTAGGAGTACTAATTATGAGAGCCATCATCCTTTTGCTTCTGGGAGGCGTAGCGTTCGCCGCCTGCGGTTCTACCAATGCGAACATCGAGAGGGTTGTCGCAACCACACCGACGCCGACGCCCGTGCTTGCTGCTCAACAACAACCGAATGACGGAGTGCGTCGCATTACGACGGCCGAGCTTGAAAATTTGATGAATCAAGGGAAGGTTGTTGTCGTCGACGTGCGAAATCAGGCGGCATACGATATCGGGCATATTCGCGGGGCGAAGTTGATACCTGTTCCGCAGGTTGGAGAGCGGACGAAGGAGCTGCCGCGTGACAAGATGATTGTCACGTACTGCGCTTGACCAAAGGAACAAACGTCTGCCGGTGCGGCAGCGGCCATGAAATCGCAGGGTTATGAAAACGTCGCAGCGCTTCTCGGTGGTTATCAGTTGTGGGAAAAAGAAGGACGGCCTGTCGAGAAGAAGAAGTAAGGCTGCGTCTCGCGCTTGAGGAACTTCAATGGTTAAAAGGAACTTTTAGATTTCCTTATACATGTGTCTCGCGCTTGCGAAAAGGTAAGTTAAAAAGCGAATGATGGAGCAGCCGTCAGCCCCGACACAGTGGGCCAAGGTAATCGACCACACGCGGTGCATAGGCTGTCACGCCTGCACGACTGCCTGCAAATCTGAAAACCTCGTCCCCATTTCCGTTACACGCACCTACGTCAAACACGTAGACATCGGCTTGTTTCCCCAAGCCCGTCGCGCCCACCAGGTGACGCGATGCAATCAATGCGCGCACGCTCCATGCGTAACGGCATGCCCGACGACGGCGATGTTCAAGCGTCCCGACGGAATCGTCGACTTCGACAAGTCGATCTGCATCGGTTGCAAAGCATGCATGGCCGCATGTCCCTACGACGCGATCTTCATCAACCCGGAAGATCACTCAGCCGAGAAGTGCAACTTTTGCGCGCACCGGATTGACATCGGACTCGAACCGGCGTGCGTCGTCGTTTGTCCAACGCAGGCGATCCTGATCGGCGATATGAACGACAGCGATTCCTACGTCGCACAGATCGTCAACCGCGAACCAGTTTCAGTCCGGCGTCCGGAAAAAGAGACGCTGCCGAAACTCTTTTACAAAGGCGCACATCAGGCGACGCTCGATCCATTAGCAGCACGCCGTCCCGAAGGCGGTCTGTTCATGTGGAGCGAACAGCAGACGGGAATGGACCTCGTCGTCTCCGGAAACCCGAACTACAACAACTCATCGGCGGCAGCGCTGCTTTCCTACGACGTGGCCCATACGATCCCGTGGGACTGGCGCGTCAGTCTGTACACCTGGACAAAGGGCATCTCGGCGGGTGTTTACCTCGTGGCTGCATTACTCGTTGTGATGGGCTTGCTCAGTCGCACAAGTCCCTTGTGGCTTTGGTTCGCGCCGATAGTCTCGGGCGCGTTTCTCGGTTTCACCGGCGCGCTGTTGCTTTGGGACCTGGAGCATCCAAAACGTTTCTACCTGATCTTTACGCGCCCGCAGTGGCGCAGTTGGCTAGTGAAGGGCGCTTTCATCATCGCCGCATACGCGGCCGTACTGGCAGCGCACTTCGCTGCGAGTCTCGCCGGATCGTATTCGCTGCAACTGTGGTTGACGATTGCCGGAATTCCGTTGTCGGTTGGAACCGCTGTTTACACCGCTTACTTGTTTGCGCAGGCGAAAGCGCGCGACCTCTGGCAGAACCCGCTATTGCCGCCGCACTTGTTCTTTCAGGCGATACTGTTAGGCGCGGCCGTGCTATTGCCGTTGGCGGAGTTGCATCAACGCTGGCCGAAACGTTCGCTAATGGGCGTCATCGATTTCAGTTACATGGAAGTGGTTTGGACGGCGTGGGTGCTCGCAATTTCCACCCTGGTCCACTTGTTAATGGTGTGGGGTGAAGTTTCGTTGACGCATCCGACCTCGCACTCGCGACTCGCCGTCTGGGAAATGGTTAAAGGGCGATACAAAACCGATTTCTGGACCGGAGTAATACTTTCCCTCGTTGGTGGACTAATGCCATTGCTCGCTGTGCTCGATGTTTTCGATCTGTCTTACGGTATTGGCGGCGCGCCGTTCGCGCTCATCGGCATGATGCTGTTCGAACATGCGTACGTGCAGGCTGGACAGTCGGTGCCGCTTGCTTGAGGAGACTGTTATGAGAAAAGTAGTTGTTCGCTATTGTCCGGTTTGACCCAACAGGAAAGCTATCGCCTCCCGTGTGGAGGCCGAGTTGAAGAAGGAAGATGGAGTTGAAGTCGAAATGGTGCGAGGCGGTCTCGGCGAGCTAAGCGTCTCGATCGACGATCGAAAGGCGGTCAAAGCGAACCGGTTTTTGCCCCCGACTTCGGATGGCTTTTTGCAGAAGGTGCGTGACGCGCTTGCCGAAGAAAGCTGAGCCACCGCAAACACCTGACTCCGATTCGACTCTCAAAGGTCGTCGCATTTTATTTGTGTTGTTCAATCTGGAACTCGGCGGCGCCGAGCGTCAGGCACTCATCCTCGCGAAACATTTAGTTGAACACGAAGGGGCCGTGGTTGAAGTTTTCGGCTTCAACAAATCGGGGCCCGTGGCTGACATGTGTGAAGAACTCGGCGTGCCGTGGCATCTCGAACCGTTTAGTTTAGAGAGTACTGGGAATGGGCGGTTGCTCAGTTTTGGTCATATCTGGACGATTCTGCGGCGCGCCCATCCTGAAATTCTCCTCCCGTACACATTTGTTCCGAATGTTATTTGCGGGTTGGGTTGGCAGCGGACCGGTGCTCGCGCGTGTGTGTGGAACCAGCGTGACGAGGGCGTGACGCCTTTCGTAAAAGAATGGGCGCGACCGGCTGCTGAGCTTACTCCGATGTTTGTGTCGAATGCTGCGGCGGGTGCGGAGTTTTTGGTACGCGAGTTGGGTGTCGATGCAGCGAAGGTAAGAATCATTGAGAACGGGATTGAACCGTCGCTACCGCTGGGCGATCGATTGTCGTGGCGCTCACGTCTGGGGATAGGCGACGAGTACTTCGTCGCGTGCATGGTGGCGAACCTGCACGATAACAAGGACCACCGCACGCTGTTGCGAGCGTGGAAACGCGCGGTCGATCGTTTCAACGGTCGCAGAGCAGTTTTGGTGTTGGCGGGACGGCACGACGGCGCGTACGAATCGCTGTTGTCGCTTTCGCGGGAGTTGAATCTGACTCGGCACGTGCGGTTTGCCGGGCAGGTGTTGGATGTACCGGGATTGTTGAGCGCCGTAGACGTTGGCGTTTTCAGTTCGCACATTGAAGGCTGTCCGAATGGAGTTTTGGAAAGCATGGCGGCTGGGTTGGCTGTCGCTGGAACAGACATCGACGCGATCCGGTCGGCAGTAGGACCGGCGGGTTTGCGGTTTCTGGCGCCGCCTGAAGACGACGAAGCGCTTGCCGATGCAATTTTAAAGCTCGCAAATGATTCCGATTTGCGCGTTACTCTCGGGGAAGAGAATCAACGGAGAGTTCGAGAGAAGTACACGGCGTCGGGTATGTGCGAGTCGACTGTGGCTGTTTTAAAAGAGGTTTTGAACAATGTACCTTAAGCAACGTCTATTTGCGGTCGTATTGATTGGGGCGTTTATAGCGCTCACGTACTACAACTGGCATCAACTCTGGGAGAAGAATGAATACTCGCTGAAGCTCGCTGCGTTTGGGCCCGTGGGCGTGGTTGGCGGGTTCTTTATGTTGTTTTTTCCGACCATGATCGGCAAACCAAACACGACGCAAGAGAAAGTGATCGTGATCCTGGTTTTCGTTGTCGGGTTAGCGGCTGGCTTGATCAACTGGTTCATGATGGATCCAGGTTTCTTCGGGATGTAAGGGGACATGAATGGAAGTTCTGTGGCAAGAGTTGACGGCGGGGCTCGCTGACTTCGGGCAGTTGGAGCGGGTGCTGCTGCGCCTAGTTGCGGCTACGGTGCTGGGCGCGCTCGTCGGTTTCGAGCGGGAAAAGGCGGGCAAACCGGCGGGGTTTCGCACGCACATTCTCGTTTCTCTGGGTACTGCGATCGTCGTGCTCTCGTGCGCCGGCGGTGGCATGGATATGGACGGGCTGTCGCGCGTGATTCAGGGCATTGTCACCGGCATCGGGTTTATCGGCGCCGGTTCGATACTTAAGATCAGCGAACAACGCGACATTCAGGGGTTGACGACCGCGGCTGGTTTGTGGATGACTGCGGCGATTGGCATCGCGTGTGGGTTGGGTACGATTGGACTCGCGCTGATCGCGACCGGAATGACGTTGATCGTGCTTTGGGTTTTGCGAGTGATGGAAGCGCGCGCCACTGCTCTCGCTGAGAAAGCGAAAAAGAAGCTGGAATAGATCAACGCATAAGCGAAGTGGGACGTTTTTCAGGTTTCAAGACACTTGCGGCGACGGCGATGAGATAGTTTGCGCGTTGCGACGGCTGTTCGAGTTTGGTTGCGAGCAGTCGAGCCTGCATATAGTCCTGCGCAGCAAGCGATTGCACTTCACGAAAATCGATCGAGTCGATCGTGGCGTTGTTGCCCGCCGTCATTTCCACACCATTAACGACAGTCAGGTTCATGATTCTCAGAAGCGGCGGCTTCGTTGTCGCTGAAGGGCTAGCTTCCTTGGCTCCCTGCAACCGGTTCATCGTGGCAAGCGCCGTCCCTAACACTTCAAATCCCCGGATCGTATCGAACTTCGCGAACTGTTCGGCAATCTGCAACTGGGCGAGCACTTTGTCGGGAATGTCGTCAGCCTTCGTCATCGCGGTGAGCGCCTCGGAGAGTAGCTCGATAGCCTGCGACTGATCCTTGTAACGCGACAAAACCCTCGCCGCCAACTGCACCAGAATCTTCGCGCGAAACACCTGGTTGTTGAACTGCGTCGAGATCTTTCGCGCTTCTGCAATCGTCTCAAGCGACCTCAACTGCGATTGGATCTTGATCAAGTAGATATCGTCTTCCGTCGAGGCCCGCATCTTTTCATCTTGAATCTTTTTAGCGATCGTGAGCGCGCGTTCCTCGTCTTCGCGCACGAGTCTGTTCGCAATGCTCAGGAACAACGCGTCGCGGACCTGCGGGTTCTTTTCCTTTTCCGCACGTTCGACCTGTTCGTCTACGCTGTAGTTGTTTCGGGACGCGAGCGTAGATTCGTCCCGTTGCGTTCCTCGCAACATATCCGTCCGTTGACGCTGTTCTGCATTCAACCCTGAAGCGATACGCGTCATCTGTCCGCGCAGCTCCGGCAACCGGTTCGGAGCGTAACGCGACACGATCGGCAGTGCGCGCAGTTCGAGCTGGTTGTAAAAACTCGCGCTCGAGGACGACACGGGATTGCCGTCGCCGCCCGATTGTTTCCAGGCTGCATCGACGTAGTAGTTAGCGAGCAATTGAGCGTCGGCGAGGTTGGCTGTTGACTGCAGTTCGCCGTCGGGTGTGAAAAGGTAGTTCGCGAGGATGAGGATTGCTATGTCGTAAACGTAGTTGTTGCGACGCAGCGTTGCGACGGCTGCGCGGAACAGGTCATCGCTCAGGTCTCTTCTGTTTCGGCTCAGACTAAACAGCAGTGAGCCGAAGCCTTCGGGAATACGATCGCCTGCGAGCGCGAGAAGTCCGAGCCGCATGGCCTGTTCAGAGTCGGTAAGTGCGAGTTGCGCAGCGATCTGCATCAGCAGGTCCGAGCGCAAGCTGTTAACTTTTTCAGATGACTTGCCGGCGCGCTCGTTTTCGAACGCTTTCAACCACTCGGTCGCTTGTTTGCTGTCGTGCGCGCCAAACCGCTGTAACACCTCTTTCGCGGCGGTTGCTTGTCGTTTGATAAAGCCCGCCTGCTTTTCCTTCGGTAGATCGTCGGCAACGGCTTGCGAGATGCTGTCGAAGGCGGAACGAAACGTCTCACGCGCAAACGGTTCATCAAATGTCCACAACGTATCGGCAATACGCGCCTGAAGTCTTCCGGCAACGATCTTGTCCGATTCGCTTTTGAGACTTCGGGCGGTTGTCTTAAGTAGATCGATCGCGTCCTGCTGATCCACCGCCTGCGACATTGCGACGGACGACGTAAAAACCAACACCGATAACAGCAGAAGAATTCGCGTTTTAATTTGTGTTCCCATTGGCGAAAAGCGGTTGTTTGTGATGTTGTACTCCGTCCCAACGTTGCAGCACCTTACCTCCTTTTTCGATCAACAGATACTGCGGAACGATATTCACCTTGAGCATCTTACCTACGCTCGGTCCTTCCGAGACAAGAATCGGCAGACTTTCAAGTTCGTAGGCATCGATGAACTTATTCAACGCCGCGCGATCATGTCCGACGTCGATTAGGTAGAACGCGGTGCTTCGTTTGGCCGACTCTTCCTTCAAACTCTTCCACAACGCGGCGTCCAGCGAACAGCCTTCGCATGACGGCGTGAAGAAAACGAAGAGAAACTTCTCAGTCGCGACTTTATCGAGAGCTGTGGGTTCGCCTTTAAGCGTTCTCATTTGCAGGAAGACGATGACGTCACCCGCGACGAGACCGCCGATGCCCTCCATCGTGTCGCTGGTGTCGCTCGGATTCGGTTTCGTCGTTTGCTCCACGCCCGTAGGCCAGTGAGTAACGCCGACGTAGCTCAACGCCGCCGCCATGACGAACACCATCACGCAGAGGCCTGTCTTGAGTTGCGAATTCACCGTCATTTCTTAAGTGATGTTTGGTTTGGTAACACACGTATTTACGTAAAAGCACGTGAAACCATCAAACATACCGTTTTCGTCGTACCTCAATTCGCAGCCCGCGAAGTAGGAGACACATCCGTTTCTCAGAATTTGCTCCTTGCAATAACCGAAGCATGGTCCTTCCTGCGCCTGAACGTCGGGCGCAGATGCGAGCAGAATGCCGAATAGCATTCCGGTGAAGAGTGAGAAAAGAAGTCGCTTAAACATGTCGTGCTCCTTTGAGGATTGGTTCTCTAGAAAACTACGTATTCGTCGACGCGGAAAGGTCCTCGATTACGCAGCAAGTACAAACTCCTACTGCCAGTCGCGAGACGATGAAAATTGTGATCGAGAGTTACGTTCTTTAAAGTGCGTCCCGTCTTAGTCAGGATTCGTAGCTTCGCCGTGCCCTGCTGAAGTGCCGGCCCTTTGTTCTTGCCGGAGATCAATAAATAGAGGCGGTCTTGTTTGTCGGCAGCAATGTCGAGAACAAGAATCTGGTATTTCGCAGTTACCGAAAAGGAACCGCCGCTTCCGCCGACTTTGATATCCGGCGGCGCGATGGGAACGTCACTTTCGGGTTTGAACTCCGCAACCAATCGTCCGCTGCGGCTGTAATGACGCACGAGTGGCGGGTAGTTAAAACTGAAAAAGAACCCGCCGGCGGTATCGGGAGCGATATTTCCATCGTTTAATTCTTGTGTAGTGATTTCCTCGCCGTATTCGATTCGTTCGCCGAAGCTGCGCAGCAGTTTTCCGTCCGCGCTGAATAGATCGAACAAGCGACCAATCGTGTTGAGCACGATGAGTTCGCCAAATGCGTTGGTCGCAATCTGTTGTGCAATCAGTGAGACTTTGAACTCACGTTCGACGACACACTGCGGACTCAGCCGTCTGACTTTCGAGTCTCTTTGGCTTAGAACCCAGATTTGTCCTTTCGTTCCGACTGCTATGTCCGATACCGGAGTTCCAAGCGAGTCAGGTCCGCACAAACGTTTTATCTTTCCGGTATTGAGATCGTGAACAAAGATGCTGGAGAGAACGGGATCCACAAAGTAGAGATTACGATCGGGTCCGACAACCACCCTGGCCGGATACGTGAATGGCGCGGACCCATTCACCACTTTGGCGTGCGCACGCAACGCGTCTTGCGCGGTTGCCCCAGGCTCCGCGAAAAGTACGAGAAGAAGAAACAGCAGGCGAAGCTGAAACTTTTACGCCTCATGAGAGTAGGGCCTTCTTTATGCTGGGCTTGGTTTGTCCTGGCCTGGGTGAGAGGAGGACGCCGCGCAGTCTAATTTCTCGCCGGGTTTCTCGCTATCAGGAAGATCCTTAGGGAGAATCGCCCCGCGCGTTTGAGTTACAAATCCCTCGCACGGTATCTTGTTACATTATGTGTCGAAATATTAAGAACCTTTACAATTTCAAACCGCCCGCGACCGAGGCGGAGATTCGCGCGTCGTCGTTGCAGTTTGTGCGCAAAGTAAGTGGTTACAACAAACCGTCGAAAGCGAATGAGGACGCGTTTAATCGCGCAGTGGAGCAGGTGGCGCAGGCAGCGCATGAGTTGCTCGACTCGCTGGTGACGACGGCGCCGCCACGCGATCGCGAGGTTGAAGCGGAAAAGGCGCGGGCTCGGAGCGCGGAACGGTTTCCAGCCACTGTTGCAACATCGAGGTAGCCCACACGAACCTCAAACAAACAGACAACTCCACGTGGCCGGATCTTTTTGTTGTCAAAGATTTCCTCGAGCCATTGGTGTGCGAACAAATCGTCAACGAGATGAGCGCTCTTGAAGGGCGCTCGTCTCTTGTTTACGGCCGTTCGGAATCGGGAGTTGTGCATGAAACAACTCGCAGATCGCTGCGTCTCACGCCTTCTGCGGAAACGGTTGACTTGGTTGTCGGTCGATTGTTGGCGTGCATGGACCAAATGGCGCAGCATTTTGCGGTGAAACTCAGCGAGTGTGAGGATCCGCAGTTTCTTCGTTATCAAAAGGGCGATTTCTTTGTGGCCCATCAGGATGGAAACACCGGGATGCTTCGACTCGACACTGAGCGGCGGCTCGTGTCGACGGTGATATTTCTTAGTCGCGAAGTGGAGTCGCCCGCGGAAGAGCGAAATGTTTACTGCGGCGGGTCGCTGGTTTTTACTAACCAGCGTGTCGCACCAGAGCACTCGAAGTTCCACGTGCGCGCTGAGCCGGGGATGTTGATCGCGTTTCGTTCAGAAACGACACATGAAGTGACGCCAGTAACGCATGGCGAGCGCTATTCCATCGTCAGTTGGTACCGCTGATCATGCCGAGTATTCAGAGCCGAGCGGTTGAAGTTCTCGTGCGTCTGCTGCGCTGGAAGCGAGCCTCGAATCGCATGCGCGAGCGCGTCGAGAGCGGCCGGACGACATACACGGAACCAACGCGACGTCAGTGTCGAAAATACCTCGTGTCGAAGCGCGAGTTCCGCGGCCACCTTGTTTGGACCATCGCGCCAAAGCAAAACCCCGCACGCAAACACATCATTTATCTCCACGGTGGCGGGTTCGTTAACAGCTTCGCCTCACAACAGTGGAACTTCATGTGTCGACTGATCGACGCGCTCGATTGCACTGTAACCGCGCCAAACTATCCACACGCTCCGGAGTACTACGTTCACGACGTGTTCGATTTCCTGCTTCCGCTTTACGACGAGGTTGCGAAGGTTGCGGGAAGTGCGAATGTCATCCTCATGGGCGACTCATCAGGCGGCGGGATGGCCCTCGCGCTTGCGCAACTGTTGCGTGAAAAAGGACGCGCGCAGCCGGCCCACGTGGTCCTGCTTTCGCCGTGGCTCGATGCGTCGCTCTCGCATCCTGATATTCCAGAGTTCAACAAGATCGATCCGTTTCTCGATATGGAAGGTTTGAAATACGCGGGCGGTGTGTATGCGAGAGATGTGGACCCGACGCATTATCTTGTCAGTCCCGTGTACGGCAGTCTCAAGGACCTTGCGCCGATATCGTTGTTTACCGGCACGCGCGACATCCTGTTTCCGGATTGCCGCAAGCTGCGTGATTGCGCTGAAGCGGAAGGCGTTACGTTGAACTATCGCGAGTACGACGCGATGCTTCACGATTGGATGTTGATATCTCTGCCGGAGTCGAAGCAGGCACTCAGGGAGATTGTCGAGATCATTGGAACAAATTAACGTTCGCCAGTGTCTTTAAGCCGATGTTCGATACGCTCACCATTAGAGATGCGCGACCGATTGCGTGGATGAAGCGAGGGATTGTGGCTGTGTTTGCTGCGTTGCTCGTGATTGGCGGCCTTTCGGCTCACCGCGCGTACTTTCAAGTTCGAAGGTTGGAAGTCAAAGCTCCGCATTTACTGACGGACGGAGCGGTGGTTGAAGTGGCGGTGGTTTGTTCCGGACGCAATCGCGTCGGCGTCGAGGCGGAGTGGATTCAGGGCGAGCACTCAGAAGCGCTACTCAACTTCCGCGTGCCTGGGAACAATCTCGCCTTCTTCGATCCGCGCGCCCAGCATGCAACGCAAACTGCCGTTTTGAATACTGAAACCCTCAATCGTTTTCAACCCGGCGCTGCCGTTCTTCGCGTCGTCGCAACAGGCCGTCCTCAGTGGGGCCGCACTCCACCGCCAACCGTGCGCGAGCTCGCCGTCACGATTCAAGACGATAGACCATTGCGCCCGTGGCGAATCCGTTCGATAATTCGCCGGTCTTAGCAAGCAAAAGCTGTGAAGGAGGCAGGCGATGGCAAGTATCAACTGGTTTCGCCTAATTCTCGGCGGCGTTATTGCGGCGATCATGATGTTTTTCGCCGACGGGTTTATTCACGGGCGACTCATGGACGCCGATTGGCGCGCGGTCTATGCAGGACTGAATACAGCAATGCCCGACGAACAACACGGATCCAGCATGGTCTATTTCTTCTTCTACGAACTCGGGCGCGGTCTCATAGCAATGTTGTTCTATGCGACTATGCGTACCCACTTCGGGGTAGGACCAAAGACCGCAGTGATAGCTGGAATCGCAAGTTGGATCGCGTTCTCACTTACCGGTCCAGCGCAGTTCATTCCTCTTGGCTTCTTCTCGACTGCGCTTTGGATGAAAGTCGGAGCGCTTCAGCTGGTGACATCGATAATCTCGACCATCGCCGGCGCTGCGATGTACAAGGACGCAGCTCGACCAGCGATCGCCTGAGGTACATGAATTCCAGATCTTTTTCGCACGCGGCCAAGGTCATTCTTCTCGGTGGGCTGATCGCCGGAACGCTCGATTTGATCGCAGCGTGCGTATCGGCGTGGCTGCGCAGCGGCGTGACGCCTTTACGCGTCTCGCAGTTCATCGCCAGCGGCGCGATTGGACCGCCGGCGTTTACGGGCGGTTACAAGACGGCCGTGCTCGGAGTCGCCTTTCATTACCTGATTGCGACGACGGCCACGGCTGTCTTTTATCTCGCTAGTCGCAAAATGCACTTCCTGCTCAAATGGCCCGTGCCAACGGGGCTGCTTTACGGTGTCCTTGTGTATCTGTTTATGAACTTCGTGGTCCTGCCTCGTTCGGCGATCACGCCGGCACGGGTCCCTCCGACACTTTCGGCCCGCGCGATACAGGCACTCATCATCATGTTCTGCGTGGGCTTGCCCATCGCACTCATCGTTCGCTGGTTTTCGAAACACAACGATGCCCGATTGGTTCTACCGGACGATATCGAAGCCGATTCTGTTTAGCCTGCCGGCGACTCGCGCGCGCGATTTCGCCCTCGGCTTCATGGGCTCACTGTCGCGCGTGCCACTTGGTCCATACCTGATCGACTTTCTCGGACACATGCGCGCCGATCCTCGTCTGCGCCAGTCGCTTCTCGATACGACATTCCCGAGTGCTGTTGGTATTGGACCATGGCTGGACACGCATGCGGTTGCGACTCGTGCACTCGCGCGGTTTGGAGTGGGTTTTATTGAAATTGGACCAGTGACATTGGATCGAAACGTCGCGGCGCGTCCAATCAGGCGCGTCGTGGACGAGGAAGCATTTTGGATCGACGACGAGCCGGACAGTATTTCGCTCGTCGATTGCAACCGGCGTTTGAGAGGTGCTGGGAATCTTGATGTGCCGGTAATCGTGCGGCTTAAGTGCCGGGGCAATAAATCTTTAGCGGAGATCGAGCAGGAGTCGCGACACCTGGTGCGTGAGCTTGCGCCTGGTGTTCGGCTTGTTGCGCTCGAGATTCCCGGGCGCGAGTGGAAGACCGAGGAATGGTCGTCGTACGTGCGTGAAGTATTGACTGAAGCTGCCAGTGCGCAGCGCACGTTGCTGCTGGCGATCTCGGCGGATGCTGATTTTGAACGCGTTTCCCCGCTGATGGATTTCGCACTCCGTGAGGGCGTCGAGGGAGTGATTGTCGACGGCAATATGCGAGCGACGCCTGATGGGCGCCTCGTTGGTCTGCCAACTCGAGAGCTCGCGTTGCACCAGGTCGCAAAGCTTCGCGAACGTTACGGCACGAACGTTGTGATCATTGCTTCCGGAGGTGTTCACGAACCGGAACATGCGCTCGAGTTGCGCGCGGCGGGCGCTGACCTCGTCTCGGTTGATACGGGACTCGTCTACACGGGACCCGGACTGGTCAAGCGAACCAATGAATGTCTGCTCTACGAAGCCGTGCGCGATGCGCCAAAGCCTCCACCTGAACGTGTTCCTGAACTGTCCTGGTTCTGGACCGCGCTGATGGGTGTCGGGATGTTGATTGGCGGAGTGCTCGCGTTCGTAA
The DNA here is from genome assembly GCA_963789185.1 of uncultured Acidobacteriota bacterium. Lineage (GTDB taxonomy): Bacteria > Acidobacteriota > Blastocatellia > Pyrinomonadales > Pyrinomonadaceae > PSRF01. The sequence continues at coordinate 432,224 of CAWBJU010000027.1, read as the reverse complement.
TTGCGGCCACTAAAGTCGTCCTGCCTTACGACGAATCGTTTCTCGGAATGACGCGCGACAAGCTACCGTCGATCAATCCTCATCTCCTCGACTTCATGGCGCACGACCGGATCTCATTGGCTGGGGTGATGATCGCCGTCGGCGTTCTCTACGTCGGACTTTCTGTGTTTGGGAGCCGGCAGGGTTTGCACTGGGCGAGGCAGACAGTACTGATTTCAGCGATCACCGGGTTCCTGACTTTCTTTCTTTTCCTCGGCTTTGGTTATCTCGATCCGTTTCATGCGTTTGTCAGCGTCGCATTACTTCAGTTGATGGTGCTCGGTGTGCATGCACGGCTGGGAACTTACACGCCGTCGGTGCGTCCGGAACGGCATGGGAATCGGGCGTGGCGAATGAGTCTTTGGGGACAGTTGCTGCTCGTGCTTCATGGTTTTGGGTTGTTGGGCGCCGGTGCTGTCATTTCAGTGATCGGTGTTACTCACGTATTCGTACATGCAGATCTGGAGTTTATGCGAACTACGGCGGATGCGTTAGCCACAGCAGATCCGCGGCTCGTGCCGCTGGTCGCGCACGATCGCGCGACCTTGGGAGGAATGTTGTTGGCGGCGGGATGGCTGTTCTTGTTGCCGGCATTGTGGGGGTTCCGCAGCGGTTCGCGGTGGCTGTGGTGGAGTTCGCTAATCGCGGGAGTGATTGCCTATGCGGCGGCTATCGGCGTGCATTATGCTGTCGGATATCTGAGTGTAAAGCACCTGTTGCCGGCGTTTGGCGGACTGGCTGTGATGTTGGTTGGATTGATGCTGTCGTATCCGTTTCTTTGCCGGAAGGAATGACGCGTGATGTTTTGTCCAAACTGTGGAGCCAAGACTTCGATACAACAAAAGTTCTGCCGCGGGTGTGGGTTGGGACTCGATAAGATCGCGCTTTCGCTCAGCGAGCAGCTTCCGACTCGCCCGGACGAGCACCTCATGTCGCAGAAAGAAAAGTACGAGCGTTATGGTGTGGCAGCGTTGAGTGTGTTTGGCCTGGGCGTACTGGGTGTGATGCTTTACGGCGTCATCTACAAGATCATGATCGCCGAAGGCAACTGGCTTGGTGGCCTTGGTCTGCTTGGGTTTTCGATCATGGTTGGTTGCGGCGTTCTTTCGGTGATCCTGTTTGCAAAAGCGAAAGAAGCGGAAGAGGCAGCAGGCAAACGTCGTCTTGAAGAGAAAGAGGCGGCGGTCAAAGCGACACCGACGAATGAACTCCTTACCGAGGGCCACTTCGAACCCGTCCCCAGCGTAACCGACCGCACGACCGAATTACTGTACGTAGAAAAGAAAAACGCGCCGCGCGACTGAGCGCGGAATGCTGGTCCAACTCGCGTTTATGAAAGGGGAACGCTCATGAAGCGATCACTATTCCTGTTTGTTCTTTTGGTTTGTCTGATTGCCAACGCGTCCGCGCAGCAGCCAGTGAAAAGCGCTTTCGGGCCGAGTTCTGAGCAATCGTTGCAGGAGCTGGTGGCGGAAGTGCGCCAGCTTCGCGCTACGCTACAGCGTATGAATGCGGCTGTTTACAAAGGGCAGGTGCTGCTTGAGCGGTTGAAGCTTCAACAGGAGCAGGTGACCAGGACCTCGCGTGAGTTGGCGCAGGTGCGCGAGGAAGTGCTGGAACTTAGAGGTGCGCAGCAACGGGTGAAAGAGATGGTGCCTCGCGTGCAGGAGGGTGTTGATGCGGGGATCAAGCATGCAAGCGAGGTTGCGGAGTTGAAGCAAGAGCTGGAGCGGCTTAGTCAGCGCGAACAACGATTGGCGATGCGCGAGTCGCGGCTTGCGGCAGACCTCGAAGGCGAGCGCGCACTGCTCAACGACCTCAACGATAAACTCAACGCACTCGTAGAAATCGAGATGACACCCAAATGAAACGGACAATTGGATTTGGTGCGATACTCTTTTTCGCCCTAGTCGCTGGTACCGGATCGTTCTTCACGTCTCCAGTTTCATCACGAACGCAACCTGCGACTGTGAAAGCCCTCGTCGGCGGGACGTTGATTGACGGATACGGCAGTACGCCGCTTCGCAACAGCGTTGTGATCATCGAAGGCGAGCGCATCAAGGCGGTGGGCCAGGTCGGATCGCTTGCCGTACCACCGGGCGCCGAAGTGATTTCGACTGAAGGCATGAGCGTGTTGCCTGGTCTGTGGGACATGCACGTCCACCTCATGATCAACGGCCACAGCGATTACGCGCACTGGGACAAGACGTACCCGCCGCAGATGGAGAAAGTGATCATGCCTGCCTCGGCGAAGCAACTGCTGATGGCAGGTGTCACTAGCGCGCGTGATCTGGGTGCGCCGCTGGAGGCGAGTATTGCTGTTCGCGATCGCATTCGAAAGGGCGAGATTCCTGGTCCAACTCTTTACGTGTCGGGTCCGTTTATTCAGCACGAGCCTTACCCGGGGACTGAATACGTTCGCTGGGGTGTGAAAGGTGTTGACGACGCGCGCGCGAAAGTTCGCAAGCTTGCTGATGCGGGCGTCGATGTGATCAAGCTGATCGATCAGGATCAGATGACGCTGGATGAAGTGCAAGCGGTTGTCGATGAGGCGCACAAGCGCCGCTTGCCGGTTGTGGCCCACTCGCACCGGCCCGCAGAGATTCGTCGCGGCGTGCTGGTTGGTGTTGACTGTTTCGAGCACACGGGATTGGCGACGGCGCCTGAGTATCCGGGGGATGTGATCGAGATCATTCGCGAGCGGACGGCGAAGATGAGTCTTGGTCCATTGTTCTGGACGCCGACTGTGCAGGGTCTATTGAATTACGAGTATGTGCGCGACAATCCGGAGCAGCTTGACGATCCGTCATGGCAAGTCGGACTACCGCAATCGATCATCGACGACATCAAGCGCTCGCTAAAGAAGCCCGGTCAGCTTGGCTACTACCAGATCACGCCGCTACGCCGTCCCACCTTGAAACGCAAGATCCAACAGTTAATGGAGTCGGGCGTCGTTCTTTTGATTGGCACCGACAGCGGCATCCCGATGAACTTCCACAGCCAAACCACATGGCGCGAACTAGACGCCTGGGTGAACGCTTTCGGTATCGAACCGATGGTCGCCATCCGCGCCGCGACGTATTGGCCATCAGTGGCGATGCGCGTCTCCGATAAATACGGCACCGTCAGCGAAGGCAAGTACGCCGACATCATCGCAGTCCGAGGAGACGTGTTGCGACACATCAATCTGCTGCAAAATGTAGACATCGTGATCAAGCATGGGAGCCGATATCGTTAATAACAAACAAAATGATATAAAGACCACGATGACCACCGCAGAAAGAGAAAAAATGCTTGCCGAGATGACGCGGGCGGAGAAGGCGGAGTTGCTCCGGTGGATCGTTCAGGATCTGGGTGACGATTTCCCTGGCATTGAAAGCCGTCCCGACGTGATGGGGGGCGTCCCTTGCATCACGCGCACTCGGATCCCTGTGTGGCTTCTGGAACAAGCTCGCCGTCTTGGGACAAGCGATGCTGATCTACTGCGAGACTACCCAACTCTCACCGTTCAGGATCTTGCTAATGCGTGGAACTTTGTTCGATCTCACCGGGCGGAGATAGACGCGCAAATCGAGGCGAACGAGAAAGATGATGATTGATGGCTTTGTATGCGGACGAGAACTTCCCTTTGCGGGTAGTGGAGGAACTGCGTCGTCTGGGCCAAGATGTAATCACCGCGTTCGAAGATGGAAGAGCTAATCAATCTGTTACCGACAGAAAGTTACTCGAAAGAGCATCCGAAATCGGCCGCGCACTCCTGACACTCAATCGAGTGGACTTCAAACGATTACATTTGCACTTTCCTGATCACGCGGGAATCATAATCTGCACGGAAGATCCAGATCGCTTTGGGCAAGCGCGACGAATTGCTGAGTCGATTGCCGCGACGGGTGAGCTGGCTGGGAAGTTGGTGTGTGTCTATCGCGAGGGCTGAGGTTGACGTATGACCATTCAAATTCGTGAGATGAGGCGGGAGGATGTCGAGACGTGTGGGCACATTTGTCATGCGGCGTTCATGGAGATTGCCGAGAGGCATAATTTCCGGCCTGACTTTCCCACGCCCGAGTCGGCGATCCAGTTGACTGAGGCGTTCTTCGGGAGTCCGGATGTATTCAGTATCGTGGCTGAGCGCGATGGGGAGGTGATTGGATCGAACCATCTCTGGGAGTACGATGCGATACGTGCCGTTGGACCAATAACTGTCGATCCATCTGCGCAGGCGAAGGGCGCCGGGCGCATCTTGATGAAGGCTGTCATCGAACGTGGAAAACCGAGTGCGGGTGTTCGCCTGGTCCAGGATTCGTTCAACGCAACTTCGCTTTCACTCTACACGTCACTTGGCTTCGACGTCAGAGAGCCACTGGCGCTGATGCAAGGCAAGTTGACTGGTGACGTGCCACCGGAAATTACCGTGAGAACCATCAAAGAAGAGGACTACGAGCGTTGCGCTGAACTCTGCCGCCGGGTCCATGGCTTCGATCGGGTTAACGAACTAAAGAACACGCCGCCGTTTCTCACATCCTTTGTAGCGTTAAAAGAAGGACGCATCATTGCATACGCGTCCGCACCACAGTTTTGGGCGCTCAACCACGCCGTCGCCGAGACGACGAGCGACATGTGCGCTTTGCTTACGGGCGCCGGCAACCTGTTACAAGGCGAACCGATCTCGTTCCTGCTGCCGACGCGTCAAAGTGATCTGTTCCGGTGGTGTTTGCAGAAAGGTATGCGAGTAGTAAAACCGATGACTCTGATGTCGATGGGTGAGTACAACGAGCCGCGAGGTTGTTATCTAACTTCAGTTGGTTATTAAAGCGGGCGGCAACTGCCATTGAACTGCGCGCCTTCTTCGACAATCAAAGCGGGCGCCGCCACCTTGCCCTTCACATTCGCGGTGCGACCAAGCACGAGCTCCTTGCTTGCGAGAATATCGCCTTCAACGGTCCCATTGATCTTCGCGACCGCCACTTTAATTACAGCCTTCGTGACTTCCGCACCGGTGCTGACGATCAAAGTTCCGTCCTGTGAAGTGACCTGTCCCGAGAAGTGACCATCGATCCGCAGCATCGATCTGAAGCTCACTTCACCGGAGAAATTCACGACGTCGCCAACAAACCCGAGCCAGTTGTCCTTATTTACGTTTCCCCGGTTGCCATTAACCAGCGTCGGCTTTCCGCGTTCATTATTGCTCGCAAATGCTTGACTACTCATAGACTAATGCCCCGTTTCAAAGTTTTCCGCTGCCGAATATTGAGTTGTGGCTGGAGTGGAGCTTGTCGGGGAGCGCCGCCGCTGCTACTGGAAGAATTAAGAACCGCTAACTGGTTTTAACTATAGCATCCGCGGATTGATCTGAATTGTTGCGATTCGATTATTATTCGAGGCTTATGATCGCTTATCGATTACTGTCCAGCGCGGACTTCACAGCGCTCTACGACTGCTTTCTCGCGGCTTTCTCTGACTATGAAGTCGATATGCGCATGTCGCTCGAGGAATTTTGGCAACGCCACGTACGTGATGGTATTAGTCTGGAACTAAGCGCGGGCGCATTCGATGGCGAGCGGATGATCGGGTTCTGTATGAATGGCCTCGGACGGTGGGACGGTAAAAGGACCGTGTACGACGGCGGCACCGCAATCATTCCCGCTTATCGAGGACGTGGGATTGCAAAGGAACTGTTTGCGTTTGTCGAATTAAAGCTGAAGGACGCGAGCGTTACCCAGTACCTGCTCGAAGTTCTAACGTCGAACGTTCCGGCTGCGACTCTCTACCGCAAACTCGGATTTGTCGAAACGAGGCGGCTTGCCGTTTTCAGGTCATTTACACGGAGCAGCCGTTTAGATCGTTACACGATTCGAGACGCCGAAGTACCCGACTGGCGGTTGTTTCAGTCATTCTGGGATGGTCACCCCTCGTGGCAAAACTCGATCGCCGCAGTCAAAAGGGTCGCGGGAGGGAATATAGTTAAAGCTTATGTAGACGATGAGTGCGTCGGTTATGGTGTCGTATTCACACCGGCGATGAACTTGATGCAACTGGCTGTCTCACCGAGACACAGACGCAAAGGCATTGGCTCCGCACTTCTCGCTTCACTCGAAACCTGGGAGCCTCTCAAGATCAATAACATCGACGAAAACTTAAAGGGCACGCTCGCGTTCTACGAGGCCAACGGTTATAAGCAAGTGCTCGGGCAATTCGAGATGATCAAAACACTATGAAAACCACCGCGCTGCTCATTGCGATCGTTCTCACATACACCTCGACAGCGTTCGCGCAGCGATACACCGACGCCGAAGGGCGTGTTCGCGTCGCGTTGTTGAAGCAACCGTACTCACCGACCGGCACGTCCGTTGGTCCAAGCACGATGGCCACCGGCGGGATTCAGAAAATCCTCACGGACATCGGCGCAGTCATAAAAATCGAAGAAGCCGCGCTCACGGCTAGCGAGGCTACCGAGTACGGCGGTTGGAAAAAATTGAGCATGGCGTTGGGCCACTTCGCTGACCTCGTCGAGAAGAACGAACGTGGCGGGTACTTTACGGTCGGTCTACTCGCTACGTGCCCGTCGATGCCGGGGTTAGTCGGTGGTTTGCAACACTCTGGTCAAACACGCGAGCCGATTAAGATTGGAATGCTTTGGCTGGACGCCCATCCCGACTTCAACACGCCCGAGACAACGCGCAGTGGTTCACTCGGTGGGATGCCAGTCGCAGTTGCGACAGGCCGCGCATTGCAAAGAATGCGGATCGAAGCGCGTCTCGAGCCGCCGTTGTCCGACAAGCACGTCGTAATGGCGGGCGTACGTCTCACAGATCCACTCGAGCAGAGTCTGCTCGATCAATCGTCAATCGAACAGTTGAGCGTTGATGATCTACGACAAATGACGCCCGCCGTCTTCGCGCAACTCGATCGTCTAAGCCGGCTCACCGACAAGATCTATGTTCACATCGACCTGGACGTGCTCGACCCACGCGAGGTTATGGGCCACGGAAACAAAGTGCCAAACGGCCCGACAAGCGAACAGTTAGCGAAACTCTTCGAGGCGATCTTCAGCCGTTACGAAAAGGCGTCGGCGATTGGCTTCGCCACCATCCCGTCAACGGATGAAGGTGGTCTTTCGATCGCCGCGGTGAACCGGATGATTGCGGGCGCGGTCCGTGGCGTGAAGATGCGTGAGAGCCGCAAAACAAACGCAAAATGAAACTCGATCTGCACACACACTTCTACACCGAACAGTTTTTTCAAACGATTCGCGACCTTCCGTCAAAGTTTTCTTTCGACACGAGTTCGACGGGTCAAACGATCATCACTTACCGCGGCGCGCGTTTCTTCGGCGTAACGCCGGCGATGACGGATGTAAACAAGCGACTCGAAGACATGGACCGCGTTGGTATCGATGTCGAGGTCGTTTCACTCTCGACGCCGAACGTCTTTTTCACGGATGCGGAACACCAACCCGACGTCGCGCGAATGATCAATGATTCGTACGCCGATTTAATCGCCCGCCACCCGACAAGATTCAAAGGTTTCGCGTCAATCCCGATGGACGCGCCCGACGCCGCGCTCGCCGAACTTCATCGCGCAGTCGACATGTTGAAACTGAACGGCGTGATCCTGCTCAGCAACATCGGCGGGCGGGCGCTAACGTCGCCGCAGTATCGATCGTTCTTTGAAGAAGCGAACCGAATGAAGTTGTGCATCTTTCTGCACCCGATGATACCTGCGAACTCGGATTCGTTTCGCGAATACGTACTTGGACCAATCATCGGCTTTCCATTTGATACGAGCCTCGCGGTGGCGCGCATGTGTTACGACGGAATGTTTGAAGACTTTCCGGACATTCGTTGGATCATCGGCCACCTCGGCGGCGCCGTGCCTTACCTGATGGAACGAATGGACAATGGATTTCGCGACTTCGCCGACTGCCGCGTAAAGATCGACAAGCTGCCGAGCGTTTATTTGAAGCGACTGTATTACGACACCGTCTCATTCAGTCCACACACGCTCACGATGGTGCGCAACATCGTAGGCGCGGACCACATGGTGATGGGCAGCGACTATCCGCACCTGTTAGGTTCGATCGATCGTGCTGTGACTTCGATTGATAATTTGGAGATTAGCGAGGAAGAGAAAACGGAGATCTTTTCAGCGACGGCGCTGCGGATCCTTAACAACGTCTGAAGGTTTTTCTTCTTTTTCATCCGCGTTCGGGTCGGGAAGTGGTTGGCCTGGCGGCACGGCCCAGAGCTGAATGTAGTTTCCGGTGTCACCAGTTGCGAACAGCACGATGAATCGATCCGGTCGGATCTTGTGAGTGTTAATCAGTTCCTCGCGCCACTTTTGGACCATCTTCGGCAGATCCGCCGGCGGATCATCCTCTTCTTCAACAGTGAGCGGTTCTTCCTGTTGTTGTACCGGCAAGGCGATTTCGACGGGTGTTGACTCGGCTTCAGGCTCCGGCTCCGGTTCTTTTGTCTGCAACTCTACAATCACGACAACCTTCAGCGTCGGTTGCTCCTTCAACACCTCCAGCATGCGATTGAAAACAGCACGCTCGTTTTTAGGATTGCCCATGGTGCCGTCATCGTGGAGCGTTATCTCAGCGTTCTTGATTGGTGCCGGTTCAGGGCCTGCGTCTTTAACTGGTGGTGGATCGCCGGGAGCGGTAATCCAAAGCTCAATTTCCGTTTTCTTGCGAACGCCGCCGAAGATTGTTTTGACTCGACTAAGATCGATCTTATGTTCCTTGAAGGCCTCAAGCTTTCTTGCAGCCATGCGTCGCGATGACCCCGGCACTGCGTCCTCGCCGTTGTAAGTGACGATGTAAACAATCGCTTTCTTCTGTTGTCGCAATATGTCGGCGATGGCCGAGTCGATTGTGAGACCGATGCCTGGTCCCATTTCTTCATCGACCTCCCACAATACATCGACGAAATCGTGAGCCACCTCCGTGATGAATTTGCCCTTGAACGTATCGATATTCGTCTCAAACCTGGTGGGCTCAAGCGCTGAGGCGCCAGGGGGCGCGATCGATAATTGGAACAACGGTTCGTACAGCACCTGATTGCGTCCTGCATAAATCGTACTGACTCGTCGTTTCGGAAGGCCTCGAGTGTTGACGAGGTAGTCTTTCATAAGCTTCAGGAAGTACTTGCCGGTTCCCAGCCCATCACCTTCAGGTCCATAAGCGACGATGTGACCGGTCGTCTCCGAGTCGTGTTGGAGCTGGATGGCGAAATTGTCGAGCCGGGCGGTGAGGTCGCAGTGACCCAAAGCGCCAAATTCGTCAAACCTCCTGATAGCTGTCGGTTCTTCGCCAGCGAATGCCGGCACGATCGTCAGGAAACTCAACAAAAGTGCGACTCTTAGCTTCATTGGTCCACTAACATACCAGCAACCAGCAATGGATTTCTATTGTTTTTACCCCCCGGTCTAACCCATAAAACGCCTGGCAAGTACCAATGGAGCAACTTTCTTTGTAACTTTTCCCGAACCCGCGTGTTTTAGGAGGCGTAGCGCAGCTTATGGCGAGCGAAGATGACGAGTTCACCATGCTGTTTCAGGATTTCTACCCTAGCCTATGCCGCTTTCTGGAGTGTTTATTGGGAGGCCGCGCGCCGCTGGCGCAAGATTTGGCACAGGAGAGCTTCCTGCAACTTCATCGCACGGCGTGGGGAACGCTCCCGCCCGGTGAAGCGCGCTTCTGGCTCTATCGCGTCGCGCGAAACCTGGCCATCAACGAGTTTCGCAAGTCGAATACGCGTTACCGGCTCTTTGATCGAGTGGTGGAGGCAATGAGACCAGTGGCCCGCAATCCCGAGCAGGAATACGAAACGCGTGAGCGAGAGACGTTGGTGCTCGAGATGTTGCAAACACTGCCGGAAGACCAGCGCACGGCGTTGTTATTGCGAGAGCAGGAGCAGTTGAGTTATCGCGAGATCGGGGAGGTCATGAAGGTTTCGGAGAGCAAGGTGAAGGTTGACATTTTTCGAGCGCGAGCATCGTTGCGAGAGCGTTGGGGCAAGCGGGCCAAAACAGCCGGAGCAAGTGCGAGTTAATTATGAGTTGTAGTTTTACAGAAAAGATTTCTTCGTTGATCGACGGCGAACTGGCGCAAGCAGAAGCGCGCGAAGTCGAGCGTCACGTGTTGACCTGCGCTGAATGTGAACAGGTCAAGGCCGACTTCCTGAGCCTGCGTAGCCAAATCGCGGGGTTTGAGACGGCGGCGAATCCGGCCATCACAAATCGAGAGCTCAACCGGATCCTGTCGCGAGGCGATCGTGCTTCGGCGCGCGGACTTCGCTGGGGCTGGAGCACACCGGCGATTGCGTTTGCGACGTTGGTCATCGTCGGTACGATCATTGGTTTGATTTGGTACCAAAATGCTTCGAACACCGATTCGAATAAATCTGTGGCTCAAGTCCCATCTCCAACTCCGTCTCCGACAGTTGAAAAAGAAGATCAACCTCAACCGGAAGCGTCGCCAAAGGAACCGAAGAACGCCGAACGCGAACCGTCAGCGAAGCCGAAGAAGCCGTTGGTTCGTGAACCAAAACCGGGTGAACAGTTTGCGCTCGTTACTGAACCGGTCGATCCAATCGCAACGCCTGAACGCGTGCGACCCGCTGACGCTCAAACGCTTACGGCCATCCACATTGAAAAGTCTGAAACGTTGCTGGTTGCTTTCAGAAACGTTCGTCTGAACACTGCGACGTCCAACGCCGAAGTCGCGTACGAACGAAAGCGCGCCCGGCAACTGGTCCAACAAAACATGATCCTGCGACGTGAAGCCGATGCCAACGGCGACGTACAAATTGCGTCGTTACTCGAAAGTCTTCAGCCAATTCTGCTGGACATCGCGAACCTTCCGGACAAGCCGGACAGCAACGCGGTGCGCACGATTCGCGAGCGTGTCGAACGCAAGAACATCGTCCCGCTCTTACAAGTCAATTCCGCCGCACTCGCGCGCGCACTTGATGATTGAAAAAGTTTCACCTTAGTGGCACAGGGAACATGGAGCTGCTGTTCGCGTTTTTGATCACCGCTCGATCGCTGCGCTCGCTCTCGTTCTCTGTGCCTCTGCGGTGAAGCCAAACCCATAGAAAATTAAGGACAAAGAGACCATGAAGAATTTTGTTATCACTCGTTCCCCCCTGACAGTCGCACTAATGTTGCTCGCTCTGTTTAGTGTTGGAAGTGTTTCAGCTCACAGCCAGGACATCGCGAAGCTCAACCGCTTCGTGCAATCGAACAAGACAAACACTGCTTCGATGCAGGTGTTCCGCGAAGGACGCGACTTCATCGAAGCCCAGAATTGGCAGAAGGCCGCTGAAAAATTCAACGACTTCATCAAGGGCTATCCCAAGGACAAAGATCTCGATGCGGCGCTTTACTGGTATGGCTATGCACTCGAGAAGCAAGGTCGCAAAGAGGATGCTACGGCGCAGCTAAAACGTCTTGTCGATCGTTTCCCGAATTCGAGTTGGCGCCGTGAAGGCATCGCACTTCTCGTTGCGATGGGCCACACGGAAATAGCTCAGGAGATAGCAAACCGCGACAACTGCGAAATCAAGATTCTCGCATTGCAGAGTTTGTTTCAGGCTGACGAAGAACGCGCTATCGGCATCATCAGTGAAACTCTAAAGGCGAATACCACGCCGTGTCAGGGTCTCCAGGCCGCGGCCGTCGCGATACTCGGTTCACGTCGCAGCCCGCGCGTCGTCCCGATACTGCTCGACATCGCCCGCAACCATGCCGATCTGAAACTCCGGCTAACCGCTATCAGACGTTTGGGTGATCAGCACGACGAACAAGTCACCGAAGAACTGATCAAACTCTACGACGCCGACCGCCACAAGGAAGTGAGGGCCCAGATCCTGCGCGCGCTAGTCGAGAGCCGCACTCCGCGCGGCAGCGCGAAAGTGATGGAGATTGCCCGCGCCAGCGACGATCTCAACTCACGCCTGTACGCAATTCGCTTCATCGCCGAATTGAAAGATGCCGCGTCGCTCGACGAACTTATTCGCCTCTACGACGCCGACAAAACCAAGGAAGTCCGGTCGCAAGTCCTGCGTGCTCTTTCAGAACGCGAAGAGCCACGCGCCCGCGCGAAAGTATTGGATATTGCACGGACGGGCGAAACACCGGAGCTGCGAATTGAAGCGATACGACATCTGGGAAACAGCAACCGCGTCGGTATAGACGATCTGCTGCAACTTTATTCGACCGAAACGAACCTTCAAATCAAACAGGCGCTGTTGCGTAGCTTCGCCGAAAGTAACGATCCCCGCGCAGTTCCCAAGCTGTTCGAGATCGCGCGCGGAAACGATCCGATGGAACTGCGCGGCTATGCGATTCGAGTATTGGGCCACAAGAACGACCCGACAATCCTGGATCAGTTCGTTGCCATGTACGATGCCGAGCAGAACGACCAGCTCAAAAACATGCTGCTTCGTGCCTTTGGCGAGTCGCCACAGAAGAATGCCGTACGAAAACTGATGGCCATCGCGCGTAACGATCCATCAGTCGAGCGTCGCAAGCTCGCGGTCCGCTATTTGGGCCAGAGCCGCGATCCCGAAGCCATGAAGTTTCTCGAAGATTTGCTTAAGTAGGAGTCATCCCCATGTTTAATTCGAAGTTGCTCTCTTCAATGATCGTGTCAGCGTTGGCGGTTTTGTCCCTGGCGGGTGTTGCCTGCGCCAAACATGCAGCTGATGTAACCGCCGCGCAGGCTCGTGACGATCTTCAGACGCAGTCCAGCGCAACCACCGTGCAGAGTTTTACGCCGGTGGAAGGTGCGGATCTGATGTCGAAGCTCAACGCGGCGCAGGCGCGCGGTCGCACCGGACAAACGCCTTACTGGTCCGCGTACACCTTTGACGTGCGACCCGGCGTCGCAGTCGATCCAAACGTGCGCGACTTCAACGGTTCGATCCACACGATCGGCGACTCGTCGGTCTTCGTCGGCATGACGGCGAGTGGAATGACCGTCGAAACACGCAATCTCGGGCTTTTCCTGCTGCGCGATCCGGGCTCGAACCAGATCACGCGCATGGAGGTCTACAACCTCGAACGTAAACGCGAATACAAGGGCTATCCCGTTTACTGGATGGGCCGCGCGAACAACGAAGAGAGTTTGAACTACCTGCGTGCACTCGCCGCTGCGTCGCCGCTCGACGTTTTGGGTGAGCGCGCGGTGCTGGGCATTTCGTTGCATGACGATGCGCGTGTCGGTGGCATGCTCAAAAACTTCGTTACTACTTCACCGAATCAGCAGATTCGTTCGTCGTCGGTTTACTGGCTGGGCCAGGTTGGCGGCGAGCAGGCTTTTCTTGCCACGCTTGTGCGCAACGACGCGGAAGACAAGAAACTGCGCCGCTCAGCAGCACATGCGATCGGGCAGAGCAGAGACCCCGGCAGTGTGGCGACGCTGACAGGTTTGTACGAAGCAGTGAAAGACCTCGAGCTGCGCCGCAGCATCATCTCGGCGGTGGGCAATAGCATTCACGAACCGCAACCGGCGTTTACGTTTCTCCTCGCCGTCGCGAAGAACGACGCCGACTGGGAAGCACGTCGCGTTGCTGTGCGTAGGATGGGAAACTTCCAACGCGAAGATGCGGTTGATGAGTTGATGAAGATTTACGCGAGCGATCCGCAGCTTGACGTGAAACGAAACGCGTTACGAGCACTTGCCGAAACAAAAAGCCCGCGAGCGCAAACGCGACTGTTGGAAGTAGCCCGCACGGATACAAATCCGGAGTTGCGAAAGCAGGCGATCCGCGTGTTGGCTGAACGCGGAGAGGCGGCGGTTGATGATTTGCTGAAGTTGTTTGATTCCGAGCAGGTTCCCGACGTGAAGCGCTCCGTGTTGCAGTCGCTTTCAGAGACCAAGAGCGCGCGCGTCGAGGACAAGTTGTTTGAAGTCGCGCGAAGTAGCGAACAGATGGATGTGCGGCGTCAGGCGATTCGCTTGTTGGGTGAGCGTGTTACGAAACGCAGTTTTGAGTTTCTGAGCCAGACAGCGCAGAACAATGACGCAACCGTGGAAGTACAGCTTCAGGCCGTACGAGCGATCAGTGAGAGAAAATCTGAAGAATCCGTGCCGTTGTTAATAAAGATTGCGCGCACGCATGCAAACCAGCAGGTACGCAAGCAGGCGATTCGATCGTTGGGAGAATCAGGCGATCCGCGGGCGATTGAGTTTTTCCGCGAAGTGCTGTCGAAGTAGATCAGTGTTTGACTTTATAAGTTAGTACAACGCAACCATTCTTCAGTTCCTGGCACTTAATCAACTTGAGATCGATCTGTTTCTTCATTTCATGAAACAGCGGAATTCCGGAGCCGAGCAAAACCGGATGAATATTGAATCCGATCTCGTCGATTAAGCCGGCTTCAAAAAGCGAACGGGCAAGGACACCGCCACCCATTACGCAGATGTCCTTGCCCTTCTCCTTTTTAAGCTTGCGGACGAAGTCGGCCGCATCTTCAGAGATGAGTTTGACGCTCTTCGGAACTTTATTCTTCTTCAGCGTCCGCGAAAAAACGTACGTCGTAACACCGGGATAAGCACCGCCGTCAGCACCACCTGTCCTCATCGCGACTTCGTAGGTTTTGCGACCCATCACCACAGTGTCGATCGACTTCCAGTAGTCCGTCATGATCGCGGCGACTTCTTTGTTCCACATCAACCAGTCGACCGCATCGTCTTTACGAGCGATGAAGTTGTCGAGACTGTTCGCGCCGCCAAACGTTACTTTTCGCATTCTATTTGTCCGTCGTCTCTTTCAGACGCTTCGCTTCTTCTTCACTCATGCCGAAAAATCCGGAGCGCGTGCGCACCTCGTATCCCGACGTTTTCACGCGCGCGCGGATCTTGTGAAACTGCTTGTTGAACGTCTCGGTGCTCGGACGATAGCCAATCACATAGTAGCCACTCTGATCTTCGAGAATTTTATCGAATTGAAAATCGTTTTGGTCTTTGACGAGGAATCCGCCTGTAGCTTTCGCCAGCACCTCCGCGCCCTCACGGCGCGCCTGGATCTGCTTTGAACGGTCACCCAACTGTTTTGAGAATGAGCGATTGCCTTCGGAGCCTGAAATCCTGGGGGGCGTCATGTCGGCAGCCGTCAACTGGGTCGCTTGCAGGCCGGCCGCGTCGATGCCATAGATGACTATCGAAGAACGAATGGCCATTTCCGACAGCCTTCTGAGCCGGGCGTTGTAATTGCGTGAGTCGTCTTTAGTGGAGTCCTCGGGGCCGGCAGTTATTACGCTGCTGCTGCCGTACAAGAGTTTTTCCTCGTCCCGCAATGGCGTGTCGTTCGAAAAAATGATCATCGACTTGCGCCCCGGAACCTGGCCCAGTGCGGTGACGATCGCTCGGATTGAACTAATGCTTTCATCGAACGAGCCTACGCCCATTCCGCAGCCTACGGGGGTCTCATCGCCAACTCGCTGCATCGACTTCACGCCAACGCGACTGCACTGGTTCCACTTCAACTGTTCCCACTCCTGATTGATACGACTCTTGTCATTCGTTAGGGGAGGCATCTCGCGTCTAACGCGACTGGTGCGAATGATCGCCATCAAGTCGTTGGGTTTCAGTTGTTCGTCAATAAATTTACGGAGTTGGCGCCTGATGGCGGCGATGCTCTGCGATGACAGGCCATAGTCGTCGACGACGAAAGCGATCCTTCTTCGACCGGTTTCTGACGGGACTGGTGGAGTCAAACTCGGATCGGATGGGATGTTTGGATCTTTAGCGCCGCTTGTTGTTGCCGTGGCTGAAGTATCAGCCTTGTTCGAAACGTTGGAGACGTAGGTGAAGCTCGTGATTGTTTGTAGTTTTCCGTCTTCGAAGATCTCGAAGTCTTCAGCTTTCAGATCTTTGATTGGCTTGCCTTTTTTAGTGACAACCACGTCGACCTGAACGAGGTTGGTGGTGATGCGAACAACATCGTCAGACTGCGTTTGGGAGAGCGTGGGAGGAACAGCACACAACAACGCCACCAGGGCGAAAAACAGCTTTTTAGACATTCGAGGGGTACTCCTCAGAGCGCGAGAATTGGGGAGATTCAGGCTCGCGCCCAGATTACATGTTTGAACGGCTAGATACTAGCCAAGATCATGTCTTTAAACCCATGAGAGATCCGCCAGAGGTTGCAGCAAGACTCTTTCCCTCTCACTGCCCCACGATCTCGAAGTCTACCCATTGAATAACTGGGGGCTGCTCTTTGTCCTTGATCAATTTGTCAGTGATCGCGAGTTGCAAGTAGTAATGACCGGGCTCCAGATTCGCGCCGAGACGTAAGACCTGGCTGATAAAGATTCGCTCCAGATCCGGTTGCGCTCCGGGATCGAGGCTGAACCCGGGATACGAATAGACGCGCTTGTCGTCGCGGAATAGTTTGCTTTCGATCACGAGGTTTGGTCGACGGAGAACCGGATCTATTACCGCGTTATAAACTACAACCGCGAAATACAGATCCGTGTTTGGAAAAAATCGCCTCACGGCAGGAGTCGCACCGGCTACCTCCGTCGTGTTCATGTCCGTTTCAACAACGTCCGCAACGCCTCGCAGAACGATGCCGGAAGCGGCGAGCTGCTTGTTCTTTAGATTCGGCACCGCGACAAACTGTCCCGCCGAACCAATGCGTGACGACCCGACGTCGCGCGCAGCTACGCGCATCTGATAACCACCGGGACGCTTCGCAGGCATGTCAAACCGTATGCGCATCCCTTCGCGCAGCGCCCGCTCGTAATCCTGATCCGGCAAACTAAAAACGCCGGTGTACTTGATTTGCTCCGCGACAATGCCATTGTCTCCAAAGATCACGCCGTGCAACTCAACATTTGCTTCATGTTTGTCGTCCTTCTTCACAAACGTCAGGTCGTTCGCGTTCAAGTAGAGAAACGATCGAATCACGGATCCGACGGACTTATCGTTCGCGAAAAACGCCGTAAACTCGATGTTGATGTCTTGCGCGCCAAACGGCGACATCAGAGCGAGGTTGGTTTTCGATTGCGGTTTCTTGACGACGTCATCTTCGCTGTAACCGTGAAAGCCGTAACGCGTGCGCAGAGTCGTGCCTGAGCGCTTCACTTTCGCTGTTATGCGATGAAACTTCTTGTTGAAAGTCTCATCAGTTGGCCGGTAGCCAATCAGGTAGTAACCGCTCTGCTCCTCGAGAATGCGTTCAAACTTGAAATCATTTGAGTTCCTGACCTGATAGCCCCCGGTTTGGCGCGCCATCATTTCACCACCGGCGCGGCGGTCAAACAGCACCCGCGAACGAGCATTCATCAGGGCATTCATTTGCTGGTTTACCTGCCGGACACTGCCGCTGAAACGATCTGCAGCAGTGACACCGGTTGTTTGCAAACCCTGCGTATCGATCGAATAGATCACGACGGATGCGCGAATGGCCCTTTCGGCAATTCTCTGGAGCGCTATCACGCGGTTAGTTGCGTCGTTGAACGGAGAATTCGGATCCACGTTAAAGAACGGCGAGTCCTGTGTTTCAGTCGGCAGACTGTCGGACAAAATCATTAACGACTTGCGACCCGCCAGTTCCGCCATTCCGTCGATGATTGCTCCCAGTGACTTCATCGTCGAGAAAAACGAGAAGCCGCCGCAAACGTGTTCCGTCGTGCCCACTTCCATAATCCGTTGTGTGGGAGGCAGAACGCTGATGCCGGTTCGGTTGCAAGGATTCCATCGCAACTGGTCCACCGCGCGATTGAGCAACCGCTTGTCGTTGGTGAATTGCTGTAAGGCGCCGAGTTGTGTGCCGGTACGAATGATCGCAACCAGATCGTGAGGTTGGATTTGCTCGTCGACAAACTTGCGCAACTGGCGTCGCACCTGGCTCATGCTTTCCGCCGAGAGTCCGAGATCGTCGACAACGATCGCAAGCGTGCGTCGCGGATCGTCGCGTTTCAGAGGCGGCGCCGGAACCGATTTATCGCGATCGGCCGCATTGGTAACTGCTGGAGACGTTGCGGGAACGTTTGAAATGTACGAAAAGCTTGTAATCGTTTGCTTTTTGCCGTCTTCAAAGATCTCAAAATCTTCGGCCTTCAAATCTGAGACGAGCTTTCCGTCTTTAGTGACGATAGCGTCGATCTGTACGAGGTTTGTCGTGATCCTGACGACGTCGTCTTTGTCCTGGTCCATTGGCGGCGGAGGAGCCGCGGGTTTGGTTTGGGCCAGTGCATTCGTCAGAAGACAGGTCAACGTCAGCGAGGCAAACAAAGCCGTCGTTTTCATCGGGGTCGTCTCCTTTGTCTGTAGATCTGATCAGAGATCTACTTGATTGTCATCAATGCAGCAAAGGTTTCAATGCCGTCCCACAGGTTCTGTAAGCGAATGTTTTCGTTTTCCGCGTGTTGATTATTGTCGTAGTTCGCAATCGGCACCGAGATCGTCACGGTGCGCAGGTTTTCCGTGATGATCGAGAGAGGGAGACTGCCGCCTGAAGTCGGCAGCAGCACGATCTTGTCAGCAGTCGTAGATTGTACCGCCTCGATAACCGCGACGGATATGGGTAAATCCATCCGCGTCCGTTCCGCGTTGTAACCGCCGGGTCGACTGTTCACGCGCGCGATCAGCGGATGCTGGGCGCGCTCGGCGTCAGTTGGTTCGCGATCAATCACATGATACCCGTGGTTTTTGATGTGATCGACGAGACGCTGCGTTTGCCGTTTGTGATCGTTACCTTTGACCAGCCGCAGGTCCAACACGGCCGTCGCCGTCGTCGGAATGACATTGCGTGCGAGCGCGCCGATGTCGCCGCTGCCGAAGCCGTTGATGTTTAGCGACGGCACATTGATCAGCTCCATCAACGACTTGCCACGACCCTCCACACGTTTCAACCCTAATTGTTTTTTTAGCTCTTCGTCGTACTTCGGTGCGTCGGCTATTGCGCGAAGCTCGGCCTCGCCTAAAGGTTCGACGTCGGAATACCAACCGTCGATCGTCACGCTTCCTTCTTCGTCTTTCATCGACGCCAGCAGCCGCGCTAGCAACATCGCCGGATTGGGCGACCAGTTTCCGTAGTGTCCGCTGTGCAACGGACGCTTCGCAGCGTAGACCGTGACGTCGACATTCGTATCACCGCGAGCACCAAACACGACCTGCTTGCGACCCGACTGATGTACTGGTCCATCACAGATGATCCACGCGTCGGCGGCGAGCAGGTCTTTGTGCCGGCGGATGATCTCGATGAGATGAGGCGATCCTGCTTCTTCCTCGCCTTCGAAGAAAAACTTGATGTTTGAATTGAGCGCGATGCCTTTTGCTTTCAGTGCGGCGAAAGCGGTGAGTATCGCCATCACTCCGGCTTTATCGTCAGAAGCGGAACGCGCGTAAAGGCGCCACTGCGGATTGATCTGCGTGCCGGGTTCCGGTTTCGGAATGATTTGCCCGCCCGCTTCGATTGCGGCTGTGCGAAATGTTGGTTGCCACGGCAACGTTCCGGTCCATTGTTTGGGATCGGTTGGTTGACCGTCGTAGTGCGCGTAGAAGAGTAAGGTCCGTTGCGCGCCGGGTGTTTTCCATTCAGCGTAGACTGCGGGCGGCGTGTCTGGAGAATCCGCTTGAAGCAGGCGCGGGTCCAGACCGTACAGCTCCATGATGTCCATGATCCGCGTGGCGTTCAGCTTGATGTTCTTGATGTCGCTGGCGACGTTCGGAAACCGGAGCAGATCGGTGTAGATCTGGAGTATCCCGTGTTCGTTTGCGCGGCGGTACTCACGCACTTTTTCCTGCGTCGTTTGCGCAGAGACTGAGACCGAGATAAGGAAAAGGAGCAGTATGGGTCGGATCACACAGCTAGGAGTATCAAATCCGTGTGATCCGTGTCAAAAAATTTACTGGCTCTTGATCACGCCGCCGTGGTCGATCGCCGTGTAGATTTCGGGAGAAACCAATCCCAGCCACGGATCCGAGCTCGGCGTCAGGAAAAGTCTCGCGTAGACCTCGTCATTGAATTTTTCAAAATCCGCGCGAATTGGTTCTCTCATCAGCCGAGTGTAGAGCAAAGGACGCAACATGTACTCGTTACGCACAGTGTCCAATCTAATCGACTCTCTAAAACTTTGAAGCAGCCGCGTCATATCGTTCTGTTGCATCGACGGATTCTGCCGCTGGATTAGCGCGATACTTCGGTGGTCCAGTATCCAGTCTGTCGAGTGGCGCGACGCGATTAGTTTCCACGCCTGCTCATCAGTCAGACGTCCCAGCGCGTCGCTTGCGGATGTAACAGCGCGGACCATCGGTCTTTCCATGAGTGACTTTGTTACCGCTGCTGGACCAACGCTCAACGCGCTGAGGTCTTGACTCGGATGAACGCGGAGACGTTCCGGAATCTTGGCGGCGAACTGCTTGATGTCGTCCTGCCACGCAGTTCGAGATCTTGTTCATGCGATCGAAGTAATAGGCGGCCAGCAGTGTTTGCCGTTCGTGTCCGACTTTTCCCGTTAGCGACTTTAAAAGCGTTTCTGCATCAGTGAGATTGCGTTGAAACGTTACCGGGTCATACAGGCCGGGCAGCGCTTCGATCAGTTGACCATTGGAGTCGAGAATGTAGTGAATGCTGTTGCCGGTGACGGTACTTTCCAGTTTGCGGCCGTCGCCGAAGTCGACCGTGATGCGTGGCACCGGACGCACTGACTTCCAATGCAACACGAAGCGGTCGTGAAGCCTTTCGCGGATCTGCGTGTTCGCATAGAGCACGGTGCGGAAAAAGCGACTGTTGGCGCAGCTTAGTTCGTCAGTCAGGTTGCCGAGAAGGCGCAGAGACAGGATTGGCTTTCCGCTTTCACGCGCGGCTTTCTTCGCGTCTTCGATATCGGTGTACCAGTAGAGACCGGAGATGAAGGCGTTTTTCTGTTGACCGACCGTGTCGAGTGCGCGCGTGAGTCGTTGCCATTCAGGCGTGGGTGCGAGCATGGGCTGGTCGATGTGACGATTGATCTCCGTGGCGTGCTCGGTCATCAATGCGTCCAAACCCTGCGGGCCGAGAGCCCGCAGCTCTTCGATTGCCGCTGTAGCTTCGGCAGGGTCGTCTGACACTGCCTTGCGTGCCAGGGCTGCGGGAGATTCGTTTGCGAATGAAATTTGAGTGGAAAACAGGACGATCAGGAGCAACGACAGGAAGGAGAACTTTGCGTTCATCTGCAACCTCCGGACGGACGGGTTTGTGGGACTAGCGGGGAAGAGTGACCGTTTGACTCGGAGGGTTAGGGTTGGGGTTGTCTCACGTAGCCACAAAAGGCACAAACGAAGCCCACAAAAGGCACAAAACAACCCGAGAAAAGGGTCAGGCAGGTGTTCCAACCCTTCATTGATCGTTCTTGTGCCTTTTGTGGGCTTCGTTTGTGCTTTTTGTGGTTAAGCAGTAACCCAGCTTCTTCCGGACTTTCAAGGGCAGCTTGTCGTGGACCAGTTGGTAGGCGTTTTTGAGGAGGTCTTTTAGTTCTTTCTTGTCTACGGCGTCGAGATCTTCGAGCGCGACCCAATGATAGCGAGCCACATACGGCGCGGGGATGATGCCCTCACGTTCAACCAATTCAGCAAACTTTTCCGGCGTGCATTTGAACGACAGCTTCGTCGGATACTTCGCGTCCAACCCAGCAACTGCAAACATCTTCTCGCCAATGCAGAACAACAGATCATTCCCCCACTGAACGCGTTCTGTCGCATGCGGCAGCGATAAACAGTATTTGCGAATCTGTTCGAGGTCCATAAGCTACTTCTTCATCAACTCGAGCACGGTTGCGGTCGTCGCTTTCACACCGGTGCGCAATGTTGGTTCAGGCACGGGCGCGAAGAGCGCGGAGTGCAAACCCGGAAGCGCCGCGCCAGTCTCACGATGCTGCTTCACCTTCAGCGGATCGGAAGCACCGAGCCAGATGATCGTAGCGGGAATCTTCTGGTCCAAACTCAAGTACCCGAAGTCTTCGCTGGCCATCATCGGCGGCATCTTCACGACGTTATCGTTGCCAAGCGCTCGCTGAAGCGCAGGCATCAATCGTTCGAGCAGTTTCGGATCGTTGTAAGTCGAAGTTGTTCCTTCACTGACTTTTACAATCGGCGCACGATCCTCAGGAATACCGGCCGTCAGCGCGGCGCCTTTCACGATCCGTTCGATCGACGCAAGAATCTTCTGTCGCACGTCTTCTTTATAAGTGCGAACTGTTAACTGAAGATTCACCTCGTCGGGAATGATGTTGTAACGCGTCCCGCCGTGAATGGAACCGACTGTCACCACGGCCGGCTCGAGCGGCGAATTCTCGCGGCTCACAATCGTCTGCAACGCGAGGACAAATTGCGCTGCGACGACAACAGGATCTTTCGTCGTCTCGGGCGCCGAACCGTGCCCACCTATGCCACGGATCTTGATATCGATCGACGTCGCGCTCGCCATTGCATACCCGGGCGTATAACCGATCTTTCCTGTTTCCAGCTCCGGTTTGTCGTGCAGCGCGATCGCGAAATCAGGTTGCGGGAAACGCGTGTAAAGATTGTCGCGCAACAGCGCCCGCGCGCCGTCGCCAGTTTCTTCGCTTGGTTGTGCAAGCAGCACCAGCGTGCCTTGCCACTGCGATTTCAGTTCGCTGAGCAGCTTTGCCGTACCGAGCAGGCTTGTCATGTGAATGTCGTGTCCGCAAGCGTGCATCACTGCAACATCCAGACCCGCATCGTTCTTCGCGCGCACTTTACTTGCGTACGGCACTCCCGTCTTTTCCTCGACCGGCAGCGCATCGAGTTCCGTGCGTACAAGCACAGTTGGACCAGTGCCGTTTTTCATCACTGCAACTACGCCGTAGCTGGTCCAATCAGCGTTATCAAACTTGCCGACGCGTTCCGTGACCGTGTAACCAAGCTTACGCAACTCGCCGGCGAAGAACGTGGAAGTTTTTTCTTCGCGATGCGACAACTCCGGCGCCGCATGCAGCATTTTGTACGTTGACAACAGCGACGCCATGTCGCGCTCGATCATGGCGTCGATGGAAAGCTGTTGGGCGTTGATGGTTAACGGCAGCAGCAGACAAAACAGCAGGGAAGCTCTTCGCATTGCCGGAGTATACACAGGAACGCGAATATCACGGATGTTTTTAGCTCTCGCCGGTAGGTTGAGTGAGGCTGAACCAGTTCCCCGAATTGTCGCGAAAAACGGCTTCGATGCCGTAGGGTCGTTCGGCGGGTTCGGATTGAAACTGCACGCCTTTCGCTTTCATCTCTTCGTAAGTAGCGCGGCAATCGTTGGTATTGAAAACGCCTGCGCCGAGCACGCCTTTTGCCAGTAGCGCTCGGATGGTGTTTGAGGTTTCCTCGTCCATCAGCATTCCCGGTTTGGGTTCCATCAGGACGATCTCGAAATCGGGCTGGTCGTTGGTGCACATCGTTAGCCAGCGAAAATCCGGGCCAACCATCGCGTCGGTGTGAACGCGAAATCCCAGCTTATCGCGATAAAACTCGAGCGCCTCATTTTGATTAGTCACAAAAACGGTGGCGTGAGACATTCTTTGGATCATCAGTGTTCTCCTCCTGCGCACACAATAATCAGATCCACATTCAAACGCTTCTTGAAAATTGCTGTAGTAGACGCTTAGACGGACTCAAGCTTGTACATCACGATGAAACAGCCAGGAACTTGGCGTTTGGCCTGTTCTGTTTCGCGCGCTTTTTCGCGGTAGGTGATCGGGGCGTGGCCGACGCACTTGTGGAAGAGACTGCTGAACGATCCAAGACTCTGAAACCCGACTTCAAAACAAACATCCGTCACGCGCACGTCGTCTTCCTTGCGCAGCAATTCCTTCGCTTTCTCAATGCGACGTTCGATCAGATATTGATGCGGGGTTATGTTAAAGGCCTGCCGGAAAAGACGCAGGAAGTGATAGCGCGAGAAGCAGGCCTTTTCGGAAATCTGGTCCAGACTAAGCGGATGGTCGTAGCAGTGATCGATAAAATCACGTGCCCGGGCCAGCCGCTCAAGTGTCTCGACGTCGGTCGACATAGCGGGAGAGATATACCGGATTACGGCTTCGGCGGCAATGGTTTTTGCAACACTGTGTTGATGAACTCAGTCATCCCTGCATCGCTGCCGTCATGCCGGAACTTGTAGTAGTTCGACAACTGCGTCGTCCACTCTTTCCGGCTTTGCTCAGTCTTTGGATCCGTGCCGCTCGCCGCAATCGCGCGCGCGTAGGCGTCGATGATGCGGTCCATCATCACGTTCAACTTCTCGAGCGCCGCCTTGCCGGCCGGACTCTCAGGCTTGTTAGCATGCTCGGCTTGATAAGCCGCCGACATGGTCTTGTACGGACCTGACTCGTAAGCAGCGGCGAGGAAGTAATAGGTCGAAGGCGTTTTCTTAATCTCGCTGTTGTACTGCGCGGCCTTCAACAAATTGTCGATCGCCTTCGTCGGATCGGTTTTTAAAGTCAGAAAACCGACGGCGTAATTCAGATACGCAAGCGTATCGTCTTTGCCTTTGAATGGCGCCCAGTCGTGTGGCGCCTTTCCTGCTTCGATCGCCTGAATCGCCTTAGTCGCGTAGCCGAGGGCCACTGCGTTGTGCGTTTCGTTCTTCGCGGAAGCGGCGAGATAGCCGGCGTAACCCAGGTCTATCTGGGCGCGCAGGTAATCAGGCTCGGCGGCCAGGATCGTCGCGCCTACCTTGTAGGCCTCGTCAAACTTCTTTTCGTTGATGAGACCGGGCAGGTTGTCTTTGCGTTCGTCGCTCTCGAACGCGGCCACCCACGTCTTCAGGTAATCGACGTATTGATCTTTGTCTTTGGTGTACTTTTGCAGGTAGTCCTTCGCGGCTACATAGGCGACTCTCGGGTTCGGAACGCGATTGTCGACGAACCGTTTGTAAATATCGATCTTGGCCTGGTCGTCAGTTTCCTGGGCGACGGCAACGGAACCAACTGCCGCCAGTGAAATCGCCATGAACACCGCTGTAAGTAAGCTCTTTGTCAACAACTTCATCAAACTGTCCTCCGCTGCTGCTCTCGACCCTTCCCGGGCCCCGCCATCTAATCCCGTTAGACGCTGAAGTGCCCGTTAAAGGTTTTATCAGGGTGAGGGTTATAATCGGCTCGCACCACATAATAATTAATGATCGCGACAAACTAAAGTGACTGAAAACATCAAATTCACCGGGCGCATTTTATTTCTTACCGAGGATACGGCACTAATCCGCCAACAACTCGCCTCACATGGCGAGGCCGCCGACCTACTTGAATCCCAGTTGGCGGAGCGACTGAGAAACGACGACCTGCCGTTGATGAGCAACATTTCAACCGACGAGATAACGCCGGGATGGGTCTGTTTTTACTACGACGAGACACTGGGGCAATACGTTTACGTCGGAATGCGCGAAGGAGCGGTCCAAAAAGACGAGGTCAAAAAAGGCGGTTTCGCGGTGGTGGTTTCAGGACTTTCAAAGGGCTGCGGCTCGTCGCGTGAGACGGCGCCATACGCGGAGAAAGCAGCAGGCATCCGGCTCGTGATTGCGCAGAGCATCGAGAAGATCTACGGTCAGAATTCGCAAAACATCGGCCTGCTTACGTCAACCGATTTCGGGCTTATTGATCGGATTCGCAGTGGTGAGGTGATTGAATTAAGAGAATTTACCAACGGGCTCGATCCGATCTCGCAGGACATCGTCACTCACGGCGGCCTTTTCAATTACAACAAGGCTCGATTGGCAGGAAAGGTCTCGCCGCCGCGGATCGAAACGCAACCGCGCCCGATGACGATCGTGGAAAAAATCATCGCGCGACATGCGTTCGTAACTGCCGGGAAGATTGGCGTTGATGCAGTGAAACCCGGCGACGCGTTGTTTGCAGTCGCCGACGTGCGTTTTTCGCATGAGTACGTCACACCGATGGCGGAGTCGTTGTTCAAACACGCTTTGGGATCGGATGCGCGTGTTTCCGAACCGGAATCGGTGTTTGCGTTTCGCGATCACCTGACGTTTCTCGGTCGAGTCATGTCGCCAAAACATCGCGAGATGGGTTTGCTCGAAAAGGCGGAAGGACTTGCCACGACGCAGGAGAGTTTTACGAGCCAGCAGAAGATCAAGCTTTATGGCGAGAACCCCGAAGGCGGTTCGGAGGCGATCTGTCATAACGCAGTCGTCGAAGATCTCGCGCTGCCGGGACAGATTGTTATCGGCACTGACTCGCATACCTGCATGGCGGGTGTGCTTGGTTGCTTCGCATTCGGCGTCGGCTCTACTGACATGGCTAATGCCTGGTACACGAAAGACATCCGCATCCGTGTTCCGGAAACCGTGCGTTATGTTTTGAAAGGGAAGAAACGCGCGGACGTCGCCGCCAAAGACGTGATGCTCGTCATTCTGGCGACCGAGTACATGAAGACAAGTAAGGGCATCGGTAAGGTGCTCGAGTTTGCCGGCGACGATTTGCAGAATTGGCCGATGGACGAACGAGCGACGTTGACGAACATGGCGGTCGAAGCGGGTGGAACGACCGGAATCATTGAACCCGATGAACAGACGCTCGACTACATCGTTCGCACTCGCGATCTCGATCCGGACGAGGTGCGTCGCGGTTTCACCTATAGTGATCCCGATGCCGAGTATGCTGCTGTGTTTGAGATCGATCTCGACGAGATCCGGCCGATGGTTGCGACGCCGGGCGATCCACGTAACGGAATTCCCATCGACTCGTTAACGGAAGAAGTTCGCATTGACGCGGCGTACGGCGGTTCATGCACCGGCGGCAAGATGGCCGACATGGACATGTACGCTGAAGTGCTCGAAAGAGCGGTCGTGGCGGGAAAGCGAGTGGCTGAGGGCGTGCGTCTCTACATTCAGTTTGGATCGCAGAAGATCAAGCAGTACGCGCGGCACAAGGGTTACATCGAGATCTTCGAACGCGCCGGCGCGGAATTGATCGATCCCTCGTGCGGAGCTTGTATCAACGCCGGACCTGGCGCGTCGCCGTCCGCGGAGACGGTTACGGTCAGTGCTCAGAACCGAAACTTTCCCGGCCGCAGCGGCCCTGGAAAACTCTACCTCGCCTCACCGTATGTTGTTGCAGCCTCAGCAATTGCGGGCAAGATCGTCGAACCCGCCGAGTTTCTTAAACCCCGCGAGAAGTTCGTTGAATCGGACGTCCTAAAAACCTGAAACCTTTCCGCGGCGCGGCTCACTAACCTAGCGAGACAATGATGAAGAGGCTGACGGTCGACGAATTAAATCTTGAAGGTCAGCCTGGCGCGTTCGCGGGAACTCTGATGAATAGTTCAGCCGACCTGGTTACTCGCGTGTGCCAGGGCGACTCCGACGCCTTTCGTCTGATTTTTGAAAGGTATTCGCGACCCGTAATCAGTTTCATCTTCGACATGGTCAACGATCGCGGGCTCGCGGAAGAGTTGACGCAGGAGACTTTTGTCCGCGCCTATCGCGCTATCCGCACGATGCGCAAAGACACAAAGCTTTCGACCTGGTTGTTTGGCATTGCGCGAAACGTAGCACGCGAATCAATTCGCGCGCGTATTCGCGCGAACAGTCAGGTGGATCTCGCTGACAAGTCGGTGATGGATTTGAGCGACAACAAACCGGTACCAGTCGACGGGTTGCTCAGCAAAGAGTTGAACGAGTTGATTCGCCGCTCGCTGGCGGCGCTCGACGAAGACAAACGACTGGTGTTCACGCTGAAGGTGTTGCACCAGTGCAGCTACGAAGAGATCGCGGCGATCACCGGTTTCTCGATCGCAAAGTTGAAAACGGACTTGCACCGCGCGCGAGCGGAGATGAGACGACGGATCAGTCCGTATGCAGGAGTTGGTTATGAAGTGTGAAGAGAACTTGGAGCTGCTCGAAGAATATCTCGACGGTGACCTTAGCGCTGAGGAGGAGCTTTTCGCGCGCTACGATCGTGAGATCGAAGTGTCGCCCGCCGTTTGGGCTGGAATCGAAGAACGGATCGTTCCAGTTGCTCAGTCGTCGTACGGTTGGTGGATGAAGATCGCGGCAGTTGTGATTCTGTCAATTGGTCTTGGTTCCGTGTACCTCTTTTCAAGAAATGAAGGAACTAGTCCCGCACTACCCGCACTAAAAGAAGAACAAGGTATGGCGCGAATCACCATACCGACACCACCAGAGAAAACACGAATTAAAAAACCAATAGTAAAACCAATTCCAAAACCGGATAACCCCGGCGTCCTTTCATCGGATCTCGCATACGTGGATCTCGACGAGCAGGACACGTTCCACCATCTCGAACAAACCCAAAACCTGCTGCGCTCTTTTCGTAACGCCACCGTCTCTGACGGCGACGAGGAAATTGATGTCACTTACGACAAGGCCTTGTCTCAGCGACTGCTCAACGAGAACGTCGTGCTGCGCCGGGACGCCGAGATGAAAGCGAAGTTTCCAACCAAGACACTGCTCGCCGATCTCGAACCCTTGTTGATCGATATTGCAAACCTTCCGGATCACGCCCGACCGGAAGAAGTGCGGGCAATTAAAGAGCGGGTGGATAAGACGGAAATCGTCGCGGCATTGATCGAGTATCGCGACCGCGGCACGAACAACGTTAACGAAAAACAGGTCCGCAATCGTTAACAGAAATAGAGGCTAAGAAATGTCGAATCAGCTTTCACGCACTACACTCATACTCTCACTCGCAATCCTCCTGACCGCGCTTACTAGTTCGGTTATGGGCCAGCAACGACGCCCGAGCGCGAATGCCTTTTCGCCGCAGTCGTCGAATGAATCCGCCACCACCGTCTTTCGCGCCGCGCGCGATCTCATTACGGACGGTGAATGGACCAGGGCCCAGGAGAAGTTCAACGAATATGTCACTAAGTATCCGAGTGAGAAAAACCTCGATGCCGCGCTCTACTGGCTCGCATATGCGCAACATAAACAGGAGAAGTTTGACCAGTGCCGCGACACGGTAAACAAGCTGTTCGACAAGTATAAAGAGTCAGCCTGGCTCGACGATGCGCGTCTCCTGTTGGCGCAGATCCCGGGTATGATCACCCCTGCTCCTGCCCTCGTTTCTGCAATGCAGGCTGACGAAATGATTTCAACAGCAAAGTCGATTGCTCCAATGATGATCGACCCGTCTGGCGCTACCACCATCTACACTCCGGCCGCTCCCCTCACCGCGATCGGCAGTACGCCAATGCCTGCTCAGATTGCAGGATCATCGGCCCTCCTCGCCGAACTCGACAGCGTGGCGGCGGCCTACGGAGTCAGTGAAAACGACGACGATCCGTGCGAGTTCAAGATCGTCGTGCTTCAGGCTCTGTTTCAAACGGACGTGCAACGCGGAGTGGTTGCCGCGACTGACTGGCTGAAGCCGGGTTCGACGCAAACGATACGTTGCAAGAGTGCGGCGTTAACGTTGTTGGCCCGTCACGGCGGCAAAGCGTCCACGCCCGTGATTCTCAACCTCGCCAGAACTGAAACCGATCTGAAGTTGCGTGCACGCGCGATCTCTACTCTCGGTGCAACGAACGACGACAGTGTGATCGAGCCGCTGCGCGAGTTTGCGTTGACCGCAACCGATAACCAGATTGTCGAAGCGTCGTTGTATGCGCTCAGCCGTCACACCAACGAGCGTGTAATCGGTGTGCTCACGGACATTGCAACGAGTGCCAAGGCTCCGTCGCAGCGAAAAATTGCTATTGCAAGTATCGCGAGCCGGCCAGGAGATCCCGCGGTTGACGCTCTGTTCCGTATTTACGATGCCGATCAGTCCGTGGAGATTCGAAAGGCCGTAATCACTGGTTTTGCGAATCGCAAAAGTGAGCGTGCCGGCGACAAACTGTTCGAGATCGCTCGCACCTCAGACAACATTGAACTGCGCAAAGCGGCGATTGGAGTCATTCCACGGCGCGGTGGTGACAAAGTGATCGACTTTCTTATCGCTCTCTACGACACCGAGAAGAACGAAGAGTTGAAAGATCAGATCCTTAATTCGTTCGGTTCCGGCACGAGCCTGGTTTCGCGTGTTAGAAGTGGACCAGCCGCTGAGGTTTACGTCGCCGGCGTCGGACAGAACGTCTCTTCCATGAGAAGTCCCGTGGCCGAAAAGAAAGTGATCCGGAAACTGATCGAAATTGCGAGGAACCCGCAGGAGTCGATGACTCGTCGCAAACGAGCAATCGGTTGGTTGAGCAGAAGCAACGATGCTGACGTGCAACGGTTTCTCGAGGAGTTGTTGAAACAATGAAAGCCCCGCGACTTATTAACATAGCGCTGTTGCTGGCCCTATGTGCCGGAGCAGCGTTAGGCCAAACGAGAAACTTCACGCCGGTCGAAGGTGCGAACCTGAAGGCCAAGATCGACGCTGCGATTGTCGCAGGTAAGGCGAGTGCGCCGAACGGCCGGTTCTGGGTGGGTTACCAGTTTGAAGTCAGACCCGGAGTCGGTGTCGATTTCGAGATCGTCGACAGCGCCGGCGGTGTTTACATTTCGACTGACGGAACGTCGATGGCGTTTGATCCGCGACATGAGACGCGCGAGTTGGGCCTGTTTCTTCTTTTCGACCCGCACCGCGAGGCATTCACGCGCGCCGATGTTTACAACCTGCAACGTAAGCATGAATTCAGTGGTTATCAGGTTTACTGGGCCGGTCGCGTTTCGAATGAAGAAAGTATGAATTATTTGAAGTCGATCGTCGACTCGTCTGAGCCCGACATGAAGCGGCTTTCCGAACGCGCGCTTTATGCAATCGCGTTGCACGACGATCAGCGTGTTGACGCGATACTAACGGAAATGATCCGCAAGCCCGTTTCGGAAACGATGCGCTCCCGCGCGATCTACTGGCTCGGAAACACCGGCGAAACTGCGGCGAAGAACACTTTGTTCACCGAGATTGTTCGCAACACTCAGGAAAACAACGATGCGCGCTTGAGTGCGATGTCGGCCCTCGGAATGAGCCGTTCGCCAGGAATGTTGCCGTTGCTACAGAACCTCTTCGAAACGATGACGACGCGCGACCTGAAGCGCCGTGCGCTCACGGGCATCTCGCGCAATGACAACAGCGACGGCGCTGCGACTTACCTTATTCGCGTTGCGGAAACTGAGAAGGACATGGAGTTGCGCAAGAGCGCAATTGCCAGTCTCGGACGGATCGCGGGTCAGAAGAGTTTAGGCGCGTTGACGACTGCCGTTGACGGCGATGCGGAAGTTGAAATTCAGAAGCAGGCGGTGGTCGCGATTGGCCGCCGTCCGAAGGATGAAGCGATTCCGATCCTGATTCGCACTGCGCGCAGTCATCCGAAGATGCCCGTCCGCAAGACGGCGATTCAGATGCTCGGACAGACAGGCGACGAACGTGCCGTCGCCTTCTTTAGGGAACTTCTCAGTAAGTGACAGGTGAAGCCATTGCCAATTGACGATTGCCAATTGCCAATTGGGATCACAAGTGGCGATCTCCGACGAATTCCGACAATTGGCAATTGGCAATCGTCAATTGGCAATTAAAAGGTTGCGTTGCTCCCGCTGCCAAAGAAATTACAGGGAGGGTTAAGCGATGAGTAGCTCGTTGAGTTGGGAGAGGGAAACGAAACCTGTGTCGCCTGAGACGTCGCCCAGTACGTCGCAAGTGACATCACACACCCTAAACAGCCTCAGAGAAGCCGCGCTAACTGTTCTGCGCGAAGTGGACTCGCTGACCAACCGCCAACCGAGTCCGCAACAGAAGTTCGGGTTGCAGGAGGAAGTGCAGCGCTACGAGATTGAGTTGATCAAGAACGCGTTGCAACGGACTCGCGGCAATCAGCGTCGGGCGGCAAAACTACTCGGCGTGAAAGTCACCACGCTAAACTGCAAGATCAAACGCTTCGGCATTTCCATACCCGACGAACCTGATTTGAGCGTGGTCGGGTGAGTAACCTTTAAAAACCATGTGACGTCCGCCAGAGGTCCCGACGAGGTCCATGCGAACGTCGAGGTTTTTATTTCAGGCGGACCCGCGCTTTGTTGCTGGTCTGGCCTTTAAAGTTCACGCTGATAAACACGGATTGGTTTGCAGGTAGACCTGGGTGTAATCGCACCACGACCTGCTTCAATCCATCAATACCCGGCACGTCTCCCACAAACTCAACCGGTAACTGCCAGACGAGAACACCAGCGTCCTGCGCCTGTGCCGTCACAGCGGCACTCGAATCAACATTCGTCACGAACAGGCTAATCCGCGTTTGGTGGTCGCCTGTAAGACTGAAGTTGATCAGGTTCGTAAGGTCAAACGGATCGCGCGACATCGTGGGTGACTCAAGCGCGATCGCGCTGTCGCTATTTGCTTCTGTCGCTATCAAAGGCTCCGGCACCACCGGCGGTGTGAAGCGTACTCGGAACACAGCTCCCGATCCGATCGACAGATAGTACAGACTCCCGTCCGAGCCGACTTTCAAATCCACCGGTAGCGAAATACCGCTTGCAAAAGGCGACGCCGTTCCTGTTGCGGGATCGAAAACGCGTATCCAGCCACTACACAAATCTGAGAAGAAGAACTTACCGGCGAAGCTCGACGGAAACTGAGTCACGGGCGGATTGTAAAAAGTGCCGCCAGTGATCGCGCATCCGGTTGTTGGACCATTCCCATGGTTATAGGCAAACAACGGCGAACGGAAGTTCGGGTTCGTCGTTGGACCTTCCGTATTGGGCCAGCCGTAATTCGACCCCGCAATGCCGTCGTTGATCTCCTCCCACGCGCTCTGGCCTACGTCGTTGATGAACATCCGACCCGTTCCCGGTTGAAACGCGAACGTAAATGGATTGCGCAAACCGAGCGCCCATATTGAACGATTGTTTCCGGTGGCCTGGTTGAAAAATGGATTGTCGGTCGGGATCGATCCATCCGAATTGATACGCAGGATCTTGCCCAGCATGTTGGCGAGCGTTTGCGAGTTTGACGGAGTTGCGTTTTCGCCGGTTGCGATGTAGAGCTTGCCGTCTGGTCCAAAGTGGATCGCGCCGCCATTGTGATTCGAAGCAACTGTGAGATTGTTGAGTTCGAGAATGATCGTTTCGCTTCCGGGTACGACTACGTCGCCGTTCGCTGTGAATCGACTGACGCGATTGTGTCGCGGCTCGATCGGAACGGTGTAATAGACGTACAGAAAATTATTGCTCGAGAAGTTTGGATCGAAAGCGATACCGAGCAGCCCGCGCTCGCCGGCTGGATCCACGGTCAGAGTCATGAAAGGCTGCGGCAAGAGTGCACCATTCTTGATGACGCGCAGGGCGCCGCCCTGTTGGCAAACAAAGATGCGCCCATCGGGCGCGATCGCCATCGCGGTCGGGGCCGACAAACCCGGGATCGCAGTTTCCGTAAAATCAGCGGGAAGCGTTGCAGCCTGCACCAGGCCCACCGAGAACGCGAAAATAACTAAAAAGAGAAAACGATTCATATTGGTTTTTATGCTTTGCGGGTGACGCGAAATCGGGGGATTACTTTTCGCAGCGGGAGTAGCTAAACTTTATGCCCGAGTGAAACGTAAACGTCAATAGAATTTTGCGGTACTGAAACTCCATGCCGTTCCTCGAAGCTCTTAAACTCGCGATCTCCGCCATCCTGAGTCATAAACTGCGGTCTTTTCTGACGCTGCTCGGCGTGATCTTTGGTGTGGCCACTGTGATCGTCGTGGTTTCATTGATCGAGGGCTTCAACGTTTACGTCGACGAAAAGATCGCCGACATCGGAACCAACGCGTTCGCCGTGCGCAAGTATTCGCTCGACGATTTTGCGAGCATCGAAGCGCTCAACAACGCCCGTCGCCGTAACAAAGACATCACGCTCGAGGACGCGGAAGCTTTGCGCGAGCGCGGCGGCGCGATTCAGGAAGTCGGCGCGAAGGCCGACTCGTTGGGCGATATTTGGTATGGCTCGAAGAGCTTGTTGCGAATTCACATCAGCGCTACGACCCCAAACATTGCCGACATCGAGCGCATCGAGGCGCAGGCGGGCCGCTATTTCAACAAGGGCGAACACGACATGCGCCGCGCCGTTTGTTTCATCGGCGCGGACGTTGCTGACAAACTTTTTCCGACTGTCGATCCGATCGGTCGAACAATACGAGTCGATGGGAGGCCGTATGATGTGATTGGAGTAGGGAAAGCGCTCGGGTCGGTGTTTGGTCAACCCCGCGACATGTACGTCGCAGTTCCGTTGTCGACCTTTCTCGCGACCTACGGTTCGCGCCGCAGTTTAAGCATCAGTGTTACGTCTTCCAGTCCTGAGAGTTATCAGGACGCGATCGACGACGCGGCAGTCGTGATGCGCACGCGTCGCAAGTTGTCTCCAGGCGAGAAAGACAACTTCGGCGTCATTACACCGAAAGCCATCAACGAACTACGAGACAAGATCTTCGGTACGATCCAGATCGCCGCGATCGGTGTGACGTCGATTTCGCTTGTGGTCGGCGGGATCGTGATCATGAACATCATGCTCGTGAGCGTGACGGAGCGGACGAAGGAGATCGGCATTCGCAAGAGCATCGGCGCGCGGCGCAGCGACATCGTGAAACAGTTTCTGGCGGAGTCGACGATGCTTTCGCTTTGCGGTGGTGCGATCGGGATTACGATCGCGTATTTGCTGGCGAAGCTCGTTGCGGTTCTGACGCCGGTGCCGACGTCGTTGCCGCTCGTGGCGGTTACGTTTGCGCTCGTGGTGTCGGCCAGTGTGGGTTTGATTTCGGGTGTGTATCCGGCGTGGCGCGCCGCGCGACTCGATCCGATTGAAGCGTTACGCGTTGAGTAAATGAAATGAAATTCTCCCACGGCAGCTTTTTCGAAAACGTGCGCATGGGGCTCGACACCCTGTGGCAGCACAAACTCCGCTCGTTTCTCACGATCCTCGGTGTCGTGATCGGGACGATGACTGTGATCGTGATCGCGGCGTTTGTTTCGGGTATCGATCAGCGCGTAGCCAAGGAGATCGAGTCGTTTGGTACTAACTCGATCTACATCTATCGCTTCGATCCCGGGTTCAACTTCAATCCGTCCGCTGAAGAACGAATGCGGAAGCCGCTGAGTTACGACGACATGCTGGCGATTGCGTCAGACTGTCCTTCCGTTGCGTACGCAACGGCGTTCATGTCGCCGGTTGATTTCTTTGGTGGACCATTCACTGAACGCGTTAACGTGCGACATCGCGACATCGAGATGAAAAACGCTGCGGTCCAGGGTACGTCGGCGTCGTATTTCAAGATGGGTGTCACGAACATTGCCGAGGGCCGCTACTTCACTGACGAAGAGAACGCGTTGCACGCGAATGTCGTGGTGATTGGTAACGACGTTGCGAACACGTTGTTTCCGTTTACGAATGCCGTCGATCAGAGTCTTTCGATCAATGGGCGGCAGTATCGAGTTGTCGGCGTACTTGCCGAGCGCGACATCTTTCTGGTTGGGGCTGAAGATCCGAACAACGAAAACAAGGCGGTGTACATGCCGTACCTCACGTTGCGCAAGCTGTATCCGGACGTTGATGACAACTTCGTGATGGCCCAGGCGCACGTCGGGAAGATGGAGGCGGCTGTCGAAGAGATTCGTGAGCTGTTGCGACGACGGCGGAAAGTCGCGTTCGACCAGCCTGACAATTTTGGTATTTCCACTTCGGATCAGATCCTGACGCAGTTCGCCGCGATCACGGGTGGAGTATTCGCGTTGATGGTCGCGATTTCGAGTGTTGGTTTGTTGATTGGCGGAATTGGCGTGATGAATATCATGCTTGTGTCCGTTACAGAGAGGACGCGCGAGATTGGGGTGCGGAAGGCGATCGGCGCGAGGAAGCGTGACATCATTGCGCAGTTTCTGATCGAGGCCGGAACGTTAACTGGCGTCGGTGGTTTGCTTGGCATTGTTGTCGGAAGTGGTCTGGCGTTGCTGATCCAGATGCTGATGCCGACGTACATTCCGCTGTGGGCGCCCATCGTTGGATTTGTCGTTTCCGTCGGATTAGGTGTTGTGTTTGGATTATGGCCGGCGTGGAAAGCAGCACGACTTAATCCAATTGACGCACTGCGTTATGAGTAGCGCTAACGGAGTTCCACACGGCCTCGAGGCCCTTCGATGACCGCGATTAGCGCCGGACTCTGGCCGTGGCTCACAGGGAGATCGAGTCCGAGATGCTGCAACATCCCGTGAACGCCTCGCACGTCCGGATGTTGTGCGTGCAGGCTAACAAGCGTGGCGCCCTTAGGAGCGGTGTGCGCTGGATGAGGCGATTTTCCCCAGTCGATGAAGAACGGAACAATACCGTCAGCCGCGAGTACTGTGGGGTCTGTGAACTGCCATGACAGCTGAACTCCGTCCGGCCGTAACCGGCTCCCCGATCTTACTTCGCCAAGATGCACGCCTTTGCGGAGCGCATCAGGTCTCAATTGCTCGAGGTCACGCCCGTTGACGCACCACGCGACGAGTCTGGATTGTTTAAGTCCGTCGATGCCAAAGGGACGAGGCTCTTTAGGAGCGGGCTGTTCGGGGTCGGGGGCTATGATTTCCAGGTAAGTCGTCGGGCCAAGCGCGATCAAGGCGTTCCTGGTTCCGCGGCCCGGGTGTTGGCCGCCGGCGATCGCCCGCACGCCTAAGAGTTTCTCGATCTCCTCGACACCTCGCTTTAAGTCAGGCGTGGCATAGACGAGGTGATCGACTCTTGAAATAAATTCAGCAGATGCATTTTGCTCAGCGGCGTTGCTTGTTGCGCTCTTATTAACCGTCTCCACTGGACCAACCCCCTCAGCCTCTAGCACCGTTTCCTCGTCCCACCACTCGTCATGCCAGGCGTGCGCAGGAACAACAAAGCCACGCCCCGCGACAAAGCGCTGGACACGGGACGACTCCAGCGGCTCGCCGATGATAATGAACATAGAACCGCTGAGCAGCTTCACGTGCACATCCGTCGAATGTCGATGCACGGGTGCTCGTGTGCCCGCAGTGATTTTAAGTTGATACTTGAAGGGCCCGGGCCGGCTGGGATCGCCAACCAAGTCGCGGCGGAAAACGCCTGAGATGCTTTGGTGAGGTTGCCATTGATTCCCATCGGCGGAATCGGGTTGAGGTTTGCCTGAACACGCAACGATGCTAAGGACGAGCAGCACCACGAGCATCAAAGCTATTAAGCGGACGGGTTCTTTTTCCATCACGAAGATCCGCAGTAAGACTTCAAATCCAAACAACGGCGTATTCTACTGGAAAACGTGGATAGACCTACCACTCGGCACGCGCGCTGGAATCAGCTTACGCAGGTCGTGCGCATTCGCTTTTGGATCAAGAAGTCCGGTGCGAAGGAAGGCAATGAGTTGACGAAACTCGTCAGTCGACAATACGACTGGTGTCGCGAGGGCGGGATCAATGCGCGCTAAAACCGGCGCAATAGGGACTTGTGGACCTTGGAGGTCAGCATCGACACCCGCTGTGACTGGGCTGTAACTCGCCGCTGAGCCGATTGCATTCAAGTGGTAACGCACAGCGTCCTCCAGTTTGGTAAACGAACCGTTGTGAAAGAACGCAGGTTGCAACGCTAGATTTCGTAGCGGCGAGGTTCTGAACGCATAACGGTCAATTGGGTTCCCGGTGACCTGCTCCAGACCAAAATCCTCGTTCGCTCCGGGGCCATCAAACGTGACATTTCCAATCGCAGGCGCTATCTGAGGAACACCGGCAACGTGCTGGCGGAAATCGCTGAACATCTCATTCGACTGTCCTGATACCGCGTGGCAGCTAACGCAGTTGCCCGACCCAAAGAAGATCGAGGCACCGCGTTTCTCATCTTCGCTCATCGCATTCTTCTGCCCGCGCGCAAATTTATCAATCGGTGCGTCTGCAAAGACGAGCGTGAATTCGAACTCAGCGATCGCACGTGCGAGCATTTCGTAGGTGATCGTTGCGCCTGACTTCACCTCTGGGAAGTTTTTGCCGAACAACTTTCGATATTCAGCATTCGCATTTAACCGTTCCACAACTGCTGCTCGAATGCCGTCGTTAGTGCCCGGCACGGACGAATGAAATCCTGTCATCTCGGGTTTTTCGGTCGGGGGAATGAACGCCTGAGCTGTGAGCAGGTGAGGCAGATCCGACAGTGAAAAGCCTTCCGGCAGCGGGAACTGAAATCCGGCACTGTTGTCGAACGGATCACCGGAGACTGAATTAAACCGCGAGTTCCACATCAGCGCCGGATAGAAAACGTTATTGAGAATGAGCGGCGTGCGCCGTTGATTACGTGGTCCAGTGCGATCAGGACCAACGATATTGTTATTCTCGACGCCGATCGCAATTGATTGCGAGTCCCCGAAGCCCAAAGGCGCCGAGTGACAACCTGAACATGAGTTGTCGTCATTCAAACCGAGCAAGCTGTCATGAAAAGCCAGCCTGCCCAAGTCAGCAAGTTGGTTGTCGATTTTTCGGCCCAGCCTCTGTTCGAGACTTAATCCGACTCTGCCAGTAAATCCATGCTGACTCAGAAGCGAAACCAACTGTTCATTCAGAACGTCATCTGTACTGGTAGCCGAAGCTCTGGGCGTTAGAACGACTACTCCCACACACATCAGCGCAACAATTCCGAATGTTAGTTTGCAGCGTTCGATAGACATGAACTTATCTCCCTGCGGATGTGGCGACGTTTCGCCGGCGACTGTGAAGACCTCTGGCGGATCTCACATGGTTTAGATGCTGACGAAAACGCGTGTTATCGAGCAAGACCGAAGAGCCCAGAGCTTGGGCCATGTTACGAGCTCATGGGCATTGTGTTGGTATGCGTGGGTTGTGCTCTTCGAACACACCCTCGGGGTTCGGTAGCCAGAGCCCGACTCGCAACGCCCAGATGGGCAAGTCTTCCGCCATAAACTCCCATTCGTCGGCGTCGCCCGTGAACCCTTCTGGCGGTACGGCAGTGCAAGCAATCGGCTCGACGTACTCGACACCCACGAGTCGCAGGCCGTTCCCTTGATCGATGTAGTGAAGTGCTTCCGGATGCTCAATATCGAAGTTGCAGTCGACGATGGACCAATTCACGTACTCGAGTCCTTCGCCGGGCACGCAATGTAAGAACTCATAATCCTCGGCGTTATCGAAGTCGTGAAACTTGGCAGTGGCGTTTCGAGCTCGTGCGAGTTCGAGCCTCGTGGCTGGAGAGAGATCATCAACTGCCGGCGTTGCAGCAGCAGAAGAAGTGTTAGTAGTCGCCGGCGCGCTCGCAAAGATTAAACAGCAGATCGCGACGAAGATTGGAAATGTTAGAAATTTTTTCATCCGTTACCTCCAGTGTTTTAGGTCATTAGCCTGTTTTCTTCGTCCATCGTTCGCGACGCGACAGTGAGCTACGTGATGAGATTTGGAGTGCTGACCGTCACGCCGCGAACACATGGAGCTTGCATTACATCCACTCACTAAGCTCGCCCCTCACTGAGCTTTCGCGGACACGCGTTCCGCTGGCTCCGAATCCTGACGGCGGCGAGTGAAGGGAATAAGCATCGGCACTGAACGGCGATAGGTCTCGTAAGAATCGCCGTGCTCGCGCACCAGGTCGCGTTCCTCCAATTGAATTGCGATCAGGATGTAAGCGGTCGTTACAACCGAGAAAAGTAAGTGTGCGAGCGTCATCGTCGGCGTACTCCAGAACGCGAAGAGCCAACCGACGTATAACGGGTGTCGAACGAGCCGGTACGGTCCCGGTGTCCCAAATCGTAGCGCGGTGTAAGGCCGGTCGAGCAGGTATAACCAGACTTGACGCATGCCGAATAGATCGAAGTGATTGATCAGGAAAGTGGACACCAGGACCAATCCCCAGCCGAATGCGAACAATCCCCGCAGGACGAACTTTGCCAACGGGTCTTCGATGGACCACACGACACCGCCTAACGGTTGCCACTGCCAGAACAACAGAATCAGAGCGAGACTCGAAAACAGGACGTAAGTAGATCGTTCGAGTGGCTTTGGCACGATGCGAGTCCACCAATCCTTGAACCACTTTCGCGCCATGACACTGTGCTGAACTGCGAAAAGACCTAGTAGTCCTACGTCGATGGCTAAGGCGAGTCCTAATGGGCCAGACCGAACGCCGTCCAGTGTTGTTGGCACGCCGAAGTTGCCGATGAAACCGATCGCATACAGATAGGTGCCGAGAAAGCTTAAATAACTGAGAGTTCCGTAGATGAAGAATGCGATTCGCTTAAACATAGCCTTGATTCCAATATCTCGCGTCAGCTCACACTTATGAGTTGGTTTCTGGTTAGTAGTCGCCCACACCGGGCGATCGCCTCAAACGTGGCATCAATATCTTCCTTCACAGTTCTGCCAGAGCGGATTGAGATGTGGATGGCGACCCGACTGCCGACGTTAGTCTTGTTTATCAGAGTAGACCCCTCGCGTTGGACACTCTCCACAATCTCTCCGTTAAGGCGGTCGAGTAGCTGCTGAACCTCAGGTTGATCGATCGGCAGACTATTCGGCAGATAACGGAAGCAATAGAAATCCGCTGTTGGCTCGCAAAGCACCTCGAAGTCGGGGTGTTCGCTGACGAGGTTGTGTAAATGACCTACGAGCCCGACCTGCTGTGTGACCTCCTCTTCCATTTGCGGCATGATGCGGCCGGCGCCCTGAGTTGACTATGGGCGTTTAGTCCCGGTTTACATGTATTTCGAGCAAGAAGCATAGGACTTTAGTCCCATTCGCTGGTAAAATCCGCTCCCCCAAATTTTTCCCAACTGCCGGCAAGTTAATTACGCACGAGCTTGTTTCTCGCAGGGAAAACTCGATCAGGCTGCGGTCTTGTTGGAGCACGCTACAGCAGTTCGACCAGACAGCATCGATGCATTGTCTATGTTAGGAGGCATATATCGGGGGCAGAAGCGAGAACAGTTGAAGACAGAAACATTCAAGAAGTGTCTCGATGCTGCCGAGAGTCATCTTGAGTTTTACCCCGGTGACATCAGGCCACTTCTTTTGGGCGCGATTGCGCTTATAGATCTCGGGCAAACGAAGTGTGGGCTGGAGTGGACGCGGCGAGCACTCGAACTGGAGTCGCGGGACCCGAATGTTCTGTACAACGCAGCGTGCGTATTCTGCATGTCCGGTGAACTTGGAGAAGCGATATCGTGCCTGGAGAAGTCGCTCCCGTTTTGTGCCGATCGAAAATGGCTCGACCATGACAGCTATCTCGATCCGTTGCGGAGTCTCCCCAGATTTCATGAACTGTTGCGGGCAACTTAATGAAGAAGCCGACGCAGCGAATCCGATATGTTCGTACTACGGATGGAGTCCAACTGGCTTGGGCAGACGCCGGCGTGGGTCCCGTAATCATCAAAGCCGCGAACTGGCTTACTCACCTTGAGTTTGAGTGGGAGAGCCCAGTCTGGCGCCATTGGCTGCGCTTCTTCAGCGATAATTTCCGTTACATTCGATACGACGAGCGTGGTTGTGGAATGACGGACCGGAACGTCGGCGACCTCTCGCTCGATCGTTGGGTTGCTGACGTGGAGGACATTGTTGCGGCGGCTGCTCTGCAGGAGCCGTTCTCTCTCCTCGGCATTTCTCAGGGAGCCGCGATCTGCGTTGCGTATGCCGTGAAACATCCAGAGCGCGTTTCTAAATTAGTGCTCTACGGCGGCTACGCGCGCGGCCCGTTTCAACGCGGCGATCCTGACCGCGCGAGTTTCTACAAGGCGATGATTGATATGGTTCGTTTGGAATGGGGCAGTGATAACCCGACATTTCGCCAGGTCTTTACATCGCGGTTTATTCCCGGAGCGACCGATGAACAGATCGGCTGGTACAACGATCTTTGCCGAAGGACCATAACGCCGGAGATAGCAGCCATATTGCTCGAGTCGCGGGCGATGATGGATGTTACGTCCCTGCTTGGAGATGTGCGGGCACCAACTCTGGTGCTGCATGCGAGCGGCGACGCCGTGGTCCCTATCACTGAAGGACACATCCTTGCCGCCGGAATCCCTGGTGCGCAGTTCATCGAACTCGACTCGAAAAACCACATACTTCTCGAGAAGGAGCCGGCATGGGAGCGGTTCTGCGATGAGGTGTTGAAATTCATGGACCTCAAGGGCGCAACACGCGGCGAGGACCCCGCGTTCGCCTCGCTCTCATCGCGCGAGCGAGAAGTGCTTTCGTTGATGTCCGAGGGTTTGGGTAACGCACAGATCGCTGGACGCCTCTCCATCAGCGAAAAGACGGTTCGCAACCATGTCTCTAACATTTTCGACAAGCTAGGCGTGTGGACGCGCGCCCAAGCCATCGTCTTCGCGCTCGATCGCGGTTTCAATAGTTGATGCCAATTGAAGGGTTTATTTGACGCCAGGGGCGATGTAGGAGCGGCGGCCGAGGATGGTGTATTCCGGATGGTCTTTGACGGCGAAACTGATCTTACGTCGCTTGCCGTCGCGCTCTTTGTTAGTCGGATAGAACCCGACGATGTAACGCTTGCTAATGTCTGACAGGATGCGCGAATAGATCCCCTGCGCCTGCGTGGGCTGTTCGAGAAACTCGGTCCACCCACCACTGAGCGGCGCAACCGCGGCGAGCGCTTCCTGCACTCGACCACTATCTTCGGCCCTCATCCGCATCACCTGAACCGTCGTCAACCTGTTACGTTCTTCCCTTTGCTTCAGAATCATTTTCCGGGTGTCGTCACCCACGGTTGAGATCAGGGTCTGGACGGCGATTTCATCTTTAGCCTTCAACGTTTCTACTTGCTGGTCCACCGTGAGGCCAATCAACTTCGTACCCGGTATGACCGTGTAAATCGTCGCCCGCGACTTCTCAACCGCACTGTAAACATCATCCAGACT
Organism: uncultured Acidobacteriota bacterium; assembly: GCA_963789185.1. Taxonomy (GTDB): domain Bacteria; phylum Acidobacteriota; class Blastocatellia; order Pyrinomonadales; family Pyrinomonadaceae; genus PSRF01. The sequence goes on along the minus strand of CAWBJU010000027.1, from coordinate 389,392 downwards.
GAATTCGGTCATGCTGCTGAGTTGTAGTTTGCGTCGTTGCTCGACCTCGTTCTGAACCCTCGCAACCAGCTCCGGCGGAAGATCCTGCGGCACACGCGGAACGATGATCGAGTTGCGCAAATATTCAGCCTCGTCACCGTCCGTTTGAAAGATAACGATCGGGCGCTGGTCCTCTTCGTCGAAAGCCTCCTTCAACGTCGCCATCAACGCGCTGTATTGCGCACTCTTACCGAAACGTTTTCGCACGCCTCCAAAACCGAAAGGAAAGAATGATCCACCGTGACCGTAGCTCTTTTCCAGAAGCTTATTCAGTTTCTTCTTGAGCTCGCGTTTGTCGTTTGTGAAATCGACGAGTAGTTCGACGTCGTCAGTGACGATCGCCATCTGGTCGCGTGGTCCAAGCTGGTCGACCAGGACGTTGGCCGCTTCGATGCTGTTCTTGATGTACGGAAATTGACTGCCGCTGTAGTCGATGATCAGCACGATCGAGCGCGGCAGGCTGCGATTGTCGCCGAGTAGAAAGTGACCGACCTGTTGTGGCGTGCCTTCTTCGGTGATGAGGAAGTCTGACTCTTTTAATCCCTGGATCGGACGTCCCTGCTTATCAAGCACGAGTATTTCGGAAACGACGAGCGAGGTATCGATCTTGATGACTTCTTCGTCTTCCGAACTGGGACCTGAATTTACTTCCGCCGTCGCGTTTTTTTGTGGATCCCACTTCAGTTTTTTGAGGCTGGAGCCGAAATCCTTGAGACGGGGCTTCTCCCCGGGCTTCTCGCCGGTCTGGGCAAACGCCAGACCCGGGAGAAGCAACAAGAAACACAGTAAAACGCGAATCATTTCTAATTAGACACTGGACGCTTGCCCCAGGTTGGCGGCGACGGCTCTGTGGCCGAGCGATTGACCGGTTTTTCTTTCAACATCCGCATCGCTTCCTGGACCGCACGTTCGAGCTGCGGATCGCGTCCGGCGATGACGTCTTTCGGCCAATTCTCGACGTCAATATCCGGACCGACACCCTCATTCTCCACCGCCCACTTGCCATCGCGCGTGAAGAACCCACCGCGCGGCGCAATCATCGAACCACCGTCAACAAACGGCGGCGTGTCAGCGGTATGGACCAACCCGCCCCAAGTCCGTTTGCCGATCAGCGGACCGATCTTTCGTCGCCTGAACATGTAAGGCATCAGGTCTCCACCCGAGCCCGCCATCTCGTTGATGATCATCACCTTCGGTCCCCAGATTCCAGCGGACGGACTGGTGAACGGATAACGATCGCCGGCGACGTTGTTGAAATATCCGTCGTAGTCGCGTTGCAGGACGTCGATGATGTAATCGGCCGCCGAGCCGCCGCCGTTGAAGCGTTCGTCGACGATCACGCCTTTCTTGTCCTGTTGCGAGAAGTAGTAGCGATTGAAACTCGTGTAGCCCGGCTGGCCGGTATTCGGCAGGTAGACGTACGCGAGTTGTCCATCCGACATCTTCTCAACCAGACGGCGATTCGATTCAACCCATGCACGCGCGCGTAACGCCTGCTCGTTCGCGACGGGGATGACAGTGACCGTGCGCGCGCCTTCCATCACTGGTTGGGTGTTGACGGTCAGCGTCGTTTGACGATTCGCGGTGCCATCCAACAGACGATGAATATTGTCAGGCGCACGAAGTTCGATGCCGTTGATGGCGAGGATGAAATCGCCGGCGTTTACGTTCGCGCCCGGCGTTGCGAGTGGCGAACGAAGATCGGGATTCCAGCTCTCGTTGTCGAAGATGCGCGTGACTTTGTACCGGCCCTTCTCGATCGCGAAGTCGGCGCCAAGTAGACCGCCGATTTGTTGCGGCGTGCTCGGCATGTCGCCGCCGCGAACATACGAGTGTCCGACGGCGATCTCAGCGCCCATCATGTCGAGCAGGTAATTGAGATCGGCGCGATGCATCACGTACGGCAGAAACTGTCCGTACATCTGTTTCATCTTCGGCCAATCCGTGCCGTGCATGTTCGGGACGTAGAGATAATCGCGCTGGAGCCGCCAGCCTTCGTTGAAGATCTGTTTGAACTCTTCCTTCGGCTCGAGGTACATGCGCAGCGAGAAGTTCAAACGACCGGAACCAGCCTGCGGCGGATTGCGATCGGCGTCGACAAGGAACAACTGCGGCGCCGGAGGAGGTCCATCACCGCCGCCTGGACCACCAAACTGTCCACCACCGCCGCCCGCGCGATAGACGATCTTGCGACGATCGCCGCTAATCTCGTAAGCGACGAGGCTGTTCACAAAAGTGGTTACGCGGCGATCGCAGAGACGATAACGGTGTAGTTCATTTGCCACACCCGGACCTCGACCCGTCTCCATGTAAAAAACGTGGCCGTCGATTCCTGCCTGTAAATCCGTGTACTGGCGTTGCGCGATACCCGGGATCGCGATAATTCGTTTCGCCAATCCATCGAAGTCAACCTGCACCGTGACTGGACCACGTGGTCCACGTTGCGGAGGCGGACCACCAGCACCAGCTTCGCCTTCACCACCACCACTTCCACCGCCTCCTGCTCCGGCGGGTGGTTCGCAAGCGCCTGGCGCAGGTCGAGCCCTTCCAGTCCCCACGCCACGATCTTCATCACTCTCCGGCAGCAACGGACTCGAATCCGTTTTCTTCAACACCGCCATATACAAGCCAAACGTCGTTTCGCGATCGTAGGAAGTCATGTCCAGCCACTGCGATCGCAAACCGAAATCGGTAGACGCGAGGAACCACAAGTACTTCCCACTCGCGTCCCACGTTGGCCAAACAGCATCCGCGAGGCCATCCGTGATCTGCTTCGACTCACCAGTCTCGACGTTGCTGATGAAGATGGCGTGATACATCGACCGCAAACGACTAGCATACGCGACCCACTTCGAGTCCGGACTCCACGTTGGATTCAGCGTGCGTTGCGGCACCATCCACGGATCGTTCCCGACAATCTTCGCTTGCTCGGTTGCAACGTCGAGCACCCAGACTTTCAGGTTTGTATCGGTAAAGAGAAGTTTTTTCGAGTCAGGCGACCACGATGGTGTGTAGTAGCGCGTCGGTTTAGCGATCGTGATCTCGCTCGGCGGTGTGAGCCCATCCTGCGCTTCGATCACGAGCTTGTACTCGCCCGACTTGTCGCTGAAGTAGGAAACAAATTTTCCATCAGGCGACCATGCCGGATCGCGTTCGGCGGAAGCGGCGGAGTTCGTGAGATTGCGCACGTCGCCTTTGTCAGCCGGGATCGTGAAGATCTCACCTCGCGCTTCGACGACCACGCGTTTGCCGGTCGGCGATAGGGCCATGTTCGAGATGCGGTTCGAAACGTCTTCCCAATTCGGCATCATCCACGGAAAGTCGCCGGCCGCGACGATGTTCACGATTTTTGACTTGCCGCTTTTCGGATCGAGTTCATGAACGTAGCCAGCCTGTTCGAAAACGACCGCGCCCGATCCGGAGTCCATCGCTTTCACGTCGAAGTCGGTAAACTTCGTCACCTGCGTTAGCTTTTGACTCTTCGTCTGAAACTCCCAGACGTTTGCCACGCCATCGCGATCGGAGATGAAGTAAACCGAGTCGCCGACCCAAACGGGCATCGTATCTTTCGAATCGGTCCACGGTGGTGAAACGAGATCGTAAGTTTTCAGATCGACGATCCAGATCGGACGGTTTTGTCCGCCGCGATAATTACGACGCTCTTCGTCCCACGAATTGTTCATGCGATACGCGATGCGAGAGCCGTCGGGAGAAATCTTGCCTTGATACGCGCGCGGAAGCGGCATCGGTTCTTCGACGCCACCTTCGGACGAAACGGTCCAGAAGCGTGGCGCACCACTCGGCGCCCACGTCGCGCGAGTCGATGAAAAAAGGATCGATCGTCCGTCGGGTGTCCAGCCTTCGACCATGTCGGAGCCCGGATGCCACGTCAAACGTTTCGGCTCACCGCCTTCACTCGGAACGAGGTACACGTCAAAATTGCCGGCGTACTCACCGCTAAAAGCGATCCACCGACCGTCGGGCGAAAAATGTGGATTGACCGTTTGTCCCTGAAAACTCGTGAGGCGGCGAGCACTGCCGCCGCTGCGCGGAACGACCCAGATATTGTTTGCGTAAGCGAAACCGATTTGAGTTGAGCTGACGGTGGGTGTGCGCAGCAGACGAGTTTGCCCTCCCGCTCCGTTTTGTGCTTTGACAACTGTCATTACGCCAAAGCCTGAAACGGCAACGATCATTACGACCAGGGCAACGCGGCGAATTACGGCGACGGGAGAGATGTGCGTAGACATCTGTGACGTGTCCTCCAAGTAGCGAATTGCGGAATGCGGAAATGCGGAATTGCGAAATTTTCGACGTAAGATTAGGCGCAGTTCTAAAATTCCGCAATCTCGCAATTTCGCAATTTCGCAATTCCTTTAGTATCATGCGCGAAACCCTTCTCGAGGAGAAAGCCAGACAATGAGTTATCTGAAACGTAGCAGCATAAGTTTCTTCGCCGCTCTGTTCGTTCTCTGCTTAGCCGCCTCGGCATCTGCCCAAGTGCTCATACCCATTCCTCGCCCCAGTCAAAAGGCGAGCGTGATGCAAAGAATCGGTGCCGTCGACGTCACAATCAACTACAGCCGGCCGGGAGTAAAAGGCCGCAAAATCTGGGGTGATCCTCTTCCGGAACAGACCGCTTCCGTGAAGGGTGAGGCGACCCTCGACAATCAAAACCAGCGTCCGAAAAACGCGGTCATCGTTCCCTACGGACACGTTTGGCGCACTGGCGCTGACGACGCGACGATGTTCGTCGTCACTGACGAGGTTTTAATCAACGGTCAGAAACTTGCGGGCGGCACCTACAGCCTGCACACGATCCCCGGAAAGGACGAGTGGACGATCGTTTTCAACGGCACGTCGAATCAGTGGGGAAGTTTTAATTACGACCCTGCGAAAGACACGTTGCGCGTGAAGGCGAAGCCGGCGTGGGTAAACGACAACCAGGAATTCCTGGCGTTTAATATCGAACCCACTGGCGAAGATTCGGCGCAGGTCAACATTCGCTGGGAGAAGATCAGCGTCCCGTTCACCGTTAAAGTTCCTGACGTACCGGCCGCGACATTCGCGCGATTGAAAACGACTGTTGCCGGTGCGAAGCCCGACGACTGGCGCGTTCCGATGCAGGCCGGAAACTATCTCATCAACAACACCAATCCAGCCGACGACGCGTTGGGCATGGAATGGCTGGAAAAGTCGATCAAAGTAAAAGAGACGTTCCAGAATCTTTCGTCGAAAGCGAATGCGTTATACAAGGCCGGTAAGAAGGAAGAGGCATTCGCGATCGCAGACCAGGCGATTCAACGCGGCAAGGCCGACAAGGTCGACACCACCAACTTCGAGAAGCGCCTGGCGGACATGAAGGCTGGGAAGATATAACCACAAAGAGGCACAAACGAAGCCCACAAAAGGCACAAAAAGAGGAATGAACGAGAGCCCCTTTTCATGCCTTTCTTGTTCTTGTGCCTCTTGTGTGTTTTGTGCCTTTTTGTGGCTATGGGCGTAGCTAAGTTAACCGAACAAAACACGATCGTTCCTGAAAGCAAGTACGCGCGCGTCGAGCGTGAACGCAGGTTTCTGTTAAAGGATTTGCCGGACGGGCTCACGCGCGCGGATCCGCATCTTCAAATCACCGACAACTACATCACCGGCACGCGTTTGCGTCTGCGCAAAGTGCGTGACCCGCGAACAAACAAGTGGACCGTCAAGTTCACACAAAAGTTCACGCCTAACCCGGAAGATCTCACGCGCACGATCATCACCAACACGTATCTCAACCCGCTCGAAGCCGAAACACTTTCCGTCTTTAACACGAACGAGATCCGTAAGAACCGCTACTATTTCGCCTTCGAGGGACGCCGCTTTTCCGTCGACATGTTCCTCGGTGATCTCTTCGGCCTCGTGCTCGCCGAAGTGGGTTTCGAAAACGACGAAGATCTCGACAACTTTCGCAAGCCGCCATTCGCCCTCGCCGAAGTAACCAACGAACCGTTGTTCACCGGCGGCCGTTTATGCGAACTTACGTATCCGGAAGTGCGCGAAGCGATTCTCCGATCGCGCTTGATTACCACGACCTAAACAAACATGCGCTCGCGTTCTATCGTTATTCTTTTATTGATGGCACTCGTCGTAGCCGGTTGCCGCAAGTCGTCCACACCGGCTCCGGTTGCTCCAGCTATGCCGCCCGCACCAAACGAGCAACCGGTGAACGTAGTCGGCGGCGCCACACCACCGCCGCAGACGAAACACTTCAAAGGCTCGATTGGATCGACGTTGGACCTGCAAATGAAGCTGGTGCGTGACGGCGACAAGCTAACCGGAAGTTATTTTTACCAGAAGGTCGGCACGCGTATTAGCTTGCGTGGCACCGTCGACAAACTCGGTAACCTGACGCTTGACGAGTTTGATCCGCAAGGCAAACAGACGGGTGTGTTCAAAGGACTCTGGAGCGTCAAAGCGGAGAACGGGTTGATCACCCTCGCGGGAAACTGGTCCAAGCCTCCAGGCGAGAAGGGCGAAGACAAGAAGACCGCGTTCTCAGTTCACGAAGAGCCGATCACCTTCAGCGGCGATGTTGACGTGATCGCGAGATCCGTCAAGGAAAACAACAAGAAGCTGATGTATGAGATCGACGCGCAGTATCCGCAGTTCACCGGCGGAAACAATCCGAATCTCGAGAAGTTCAATCAGCTCGCGCGCGTGTTTGTGGTGAAGATCGTTTCTGGTTTTAAGAAAGACATGGCGCCGGAAGAAGAGGGCGCCGAACCGCCTCCTGAGAATTCGATGGGCAGCGAACTCGGCATCGGTTACACGATCAACCTGGCCCAGGACGATCTTGTTAGCGTGCAGTTCGACGTTGGTAGTTACTACCAGGGCGCCGCTCATCCAAACTCGTACACGGAAACGCTCAACTACGATCTCAAAAACGGAAAGCAGTTGAAGCTCGCCGACCTCTTCATACCAGGTTCTAAGTATTTGCAAACGCTTTCTACACTCTGCGTCGCGGATTTGAAGAAGCAGTGGAAAGAAAAGAACGCGGAAGTGATCGACGACATGCTCAAAGACGGCTCGGCGCCGACGGCGAAGAATTACGAAAGCTGGACGATCACGAAACGCGGCATCGGGATCAATTTTGATCCGTATCAGGTTGCGCCTTATGCGGCGGGTCCGCAGTTCGTGATGGTGCCGTATTCAGCACTCAAAGAGTTGATCAAACCTGACGGGCCTCTTGGGCTATTTCTTCTTTGATCTGCGTTTTTGAAAAGTAGAACGCCAGAAGGAATGCGAGCAGCATGATCGCTGCGCCTGTCCAGAAGGTCACGAACAGTGAGTAGTCGCTCATGTAATGTGGTTGACCGTCGGCGCCCATGTGTGCGATCGGACTCGCGATTAAGACCGCTGCGAGGAATGGTCCAATGGCGCGCGCGAGGCTCGCGACGGATTGAGTCACGCCGAGAATCGTTCCTTGTTCTTCTGCCTCCGCACTCTTCGAAGCGAGGCTCGTAAGCGCGGGCGTTGCTAACGAGTTACCCATCGAGAACACACCGCCGCCAACAAGCAACGCTCCGAGTCCTCCCGCCGCTGGACCCACAAACGGAACGGCAAACAGACTGATCGCGAAACACAACGCGCCGACTATTACAAGCGGCAGTTCGCCAAATCGTTTCACGAGCCGTCCGATCAGTCCGCCCTGGATGATTACCGCGATGATACCAACGTAAGCGAAAAGGTAACCCGTATGTCGCGCGTCGTAACCGAAGCGAAACATCGTGTAGAGCGAGAACGACGTCGTCATGATCGAGAACGACACGACGAACAGAAAATAGATCGTCAAGACAAACCCGAGCCGTGGTTGTTTTAGCGAATCGAAGAGTTGAGTGAAGCCGCGTCCGCGGGCTGCGCGGTTCTTAGCCGGATGTTGTGCGGTAACAGTTTCAGGAAGTTTAAAATACAACAGCAGCGCGTTTGCAAAGCACAATCCTGCGGCAAACAGAAACGGCACCTCGATTCCCCAATGACTCAGAATCCCGCCGATCGCTGGTCCAAAAATGAACCCCACGCCGAACGCCGCGCCGATCATTCCCATTCCCATCGCCCGGTTTTCCTTGGTTGTGACGTCGGCGACGTAAGCCTGAGCGGTTGAGATGTTTCCGCCTGTGATGCCGTCTAGAATGCGGCCGGCGAAGAGCATCGACAGTGTTTGCGCGAATCCGATTACCAGAAATCCAATGCCCGTGCCGATGATCGAAATAAGGAGCACCGGCCGGCGTCCATACTTGTCTGATAGCCCGCCGAGGATCGGCGAGAAGATCAACTGCATGATCGAGTACGAAGCAAAGAGCAATCCGACCATGCGCGGCGTGGCGTTGAACTTCGTTCCTTCGGCGTAAAACGGCAGAACGGGAATAACAATCCCGAACCCAACGAGATCGATGAAGACAGTCGTAAGGATTACGATGAGGGGTGATCGCGACATGGTCCGTCAGATCTGTGTTTACCTGCGTCCTGCCACTCAAAGCCCGATCGACTGATGCCTGACCGCCGCCTGAAATCAACAGCGCAAGCGACATCGCCAGCAGCGACAACGGATACTCATAACCACGATTGGCCGCGAAGAACCCGCCGGTCCAATGAACGCCAACAATCGCCGTCAGCATCGTGCAAGCGATGAAGAACGCGCCCACTCGTGTCAAGAATCCGAGCCCGATGAGTATTCCGCCAACGAATTCAGAGAACGCTGCGGCAGATAGCCAAAGCCAAGTGGGCCGCATGAAACTGAATGGCGTGGTCCCTGAAATGTAAGTATTGAAACCGGGCCCGCCGAAGCTGCCAAGCACCTTTTGCGCGCCATGCCCGATCATCACGGCGGCGAGTCCGAGACGAATAGGTAACGCAAACCACGTCGCGGACGTGGCAATCAGTCTACGAAACATGTGATTCTCCGATTGTTTGTTTACAGACGGGGACGATAGTAACATTCGCTTGCATGCCGATCCTAAAAAACCGAATGGTCAAAGCCCCGATACTGTTTGCGATTCTGTTTCTTTTCGGCGTTTCGGCCTTTGCACAAAATGGCAGCACTGACATTGCCTTTACGGTGTCAATGCCTCGCCCTCACACGCACCTGTTCGAAATTGAGGTTTCAGTCAAACGCGGTTCCACGGTGGTCGCGCCGGCTGACGAACTGTTGGTGATGCCGGTTTGGACACCGGGTTCGTATCTGGTCCGTGAGTTCGAGCGTCACGTGCAGGACTTCGAAGCGAAGGACTCAGACGGTAAGCCGCTCGCGTGGGAAAAGATCAATAAGAACACGTGGCGTGTGACGACCAATCGTTCAAAAAACTGGCATGCGACTTACAAAGTCTACGCAAACGAACTATCAGTCCGGACCAGCGAGCTCAACTCCAGCCACGGTTACTGGAACAACGCGAACCTGCTGATGTATCTCCAAGGTCATCTGACAAGCCCTTCGACGGTACGCGTGGTCGCACCTGACGTTTGGAAAGTCGCGACCGGACTTCCCGGTGTTCCCGGTCAACGCAACACGTTTCGCGCGGAAAACTTCGATGTGCTTTACGACTCGCCTTTCGAAGTCAGTAACTTCAAAAGCATTCTGTTCAACGTTAAAGGCATTCCACATCGCATCGTGATCGACGGTGAAGGGAACTACGATCCCGAGCGCATGCGACGCGACGTCCAGAAGATCGTCGAAACGCAGATCGAACTGATGGGCGGCGAGATTCCGTATCGCGACTACACCTTCATCCTTCACTTGCGTCCGAACGCCGGCGGCGGACTCGAACACGCAAACTCGACGTCGCTTGCCTACTCGCCATTCGGTTTCACCGCTTTGGCCGGCGATCGTGCAACTTCCGCTTCGCCCAATGCGCCGCAGCAGACGCCTGAGTATCGTGGTTTTCTTTCTCTCGTGTCGCACGAGTTCTTTCATCTGTGGAACGTAAAGCGCATCCGTCCGGATGCGCTTGGTCCATTTGATTACAGCAAAGAAAACTACACGAAGCTTCTTTGGGTCGCGGAGGGAATAACGGATTACTATGCCGACCTCACGTTGCGGCGCGCGGGATTAATTGGTGACGGTGAGCTTATCAACGCTACAGCGCGCGCCATTCAGCAATTGCAGAACACGCCGGGACGCTTGGTCCAAAGTGTTGAAGAGTCGAGCTTCGATGCGTGGGTGAAGTTTTATCGCCCCGACGAGAACACGCTCAACTCACAGGTGTCTTACTACGATAAGGGTGCGATCCTCGGTTTGTTGCTCGACCTGGAAATTCGCAAACGATCGAACGGCGCGAAGTCGCTCGACGATGTATTGCGCTTGCTTTACGTCGACTTCTTCAAGAAGAACCGCAACTACACACCCGCCGATTTTCAGAAAGTCGCGGAGACGGCGGCGGGCGGAAGTTTGGAAGACTTCTTCGCGAAGTACGTGCGGGGCAAGGAAGAGCTCAATTACAACGCGGCACTTGAAGCGGTCGGTTTGCGTTTGGAGACGGGGGCACTTGGCGGGGATGGTAAACCGGTTGAGCGCGTCTATTTCGGCGCGGATCTGCGACAGGAACAAGATCGTTTGATGGTTACTCGCGTTTACACCGGTTCTGCGGCTTACGATCAGGGACTGAACACGGGCGATCAGATCGTCGCGCTCGACAACGCGCGCGTAACACTCGCCTTCTTCAACGCTCGCATCGCAGAGAAAAAACCGGGCGATTTGATCAACCTGACAATCTTCCGTTTCGACTCGTTGAGTACGTTATTGATCAAGCTTGGCGGGCGAGCCGAAGGCACTTATCGCATCGTCCCCGTGCCGTCGCAAACTGAAGCGCAGAGAAGAATGCTTCGAAGTTGGTTGGGGAATTAGTCACTAGTCAGTTGTCCGTGGTCAGTTGTCCGTTGTTGTTTGCTACTCCAACCACTGACCACTGACAAAAAGAAATGTCTTCCGATTATCAACACATTAGATTTCAGATCCACGATCGCGTGGCGCGCATCACGTTTGCGCGACCGCCATTGAACGTCTTCAACATCGAGATGATGTGCGAGATTACGGCTGCGCTCGTCGAGTCCGCGCAACGCGAGATCGTGGCCGTTGTGTTTGCCGCTGACAAAGACTGTCGTGCGTTTAGTGCGGGTGTGGCTATCGAGGAACATGTCCAGGACACTATCTACCAAATGCTCGACTCGTTCCATGCGATCTTTCGTCAGCTCGAACAGATCGCGAAGCCGGTGATCGCACTGGTCGACGGTGCTGCGCTTGGCGGTGGCTGTGAACTGGTTGCCGCTTGCGACATCGTAATTGCTTCCGATCGTTCGCGGTTTGGCGTGCCTGAGGTCAAACTCGGCGTCTTTCCGCCTGTCGCCACGGTCTTGTTGCCGTTGGTGGTCGGTGAAAAAAGGGGCCGCGAGTTGATTTTAACGGGCGAAATCATCGATGCCGTTGAAGCGGGCCGGCTGGGATTGTGCAACCATGTGGTCCCCGGACCTCATCTCGAACCCAAGTTATTGGAAGTCACTGCTAAACTAAGGGAGCTTTCCGGCACGTCGCTCGAGTTTGCGCGCCGAGCGATGGACCTCGGCCGCGGGCGGACGCTCGACGAAGCATTGTCCGAGCAGGAAAATATTTACCTGCACGAGTTGATGAAGACAGCGGACGCCAACGAAGGCATCAAGGCGTTCATGGAAAAACGCAAACCTGTTTGGCGACATCGTTAACGCATGCGAAGGACTAATCTAAAACACGGATTCTTATTGATGCTGGTTCTGATCAGTGTTTCTGTGGGTGTGTTTCCACAGCGAAAGAATTCCAGCCATGGGCGGCCGACGATGTCACCCGAAGCACGGGCTCTCCTCGAAGAAGCGAGCGCCGTCGTGTGTACGCAGGCGAAGCTGGATCCCAAGAGCAGCGTCGCGATTGACGAAATGCAGGCGCGTCCGTCGTTGCCGGTCCAGCATCCGGATGCGCAAACCGGTGCGCAGCGTGCGCAAAAACTGTTGCCAATCGCGAAGGCGTTGGTGATTTCGTCACTGCGTCAACTGGTTGTCGAGTACAACCTTCACAAGTCGCGTCGCTTCGACAGACGCATTCAACAGGCGATAGCACGTGTGAGTGCGGTCAGGCGAGTCAGGCCCGACATGGAATCGCGCGACAATGCGTCCGTGTTTCTGAGTCGGCCACAGGTGATCACATTCGGCACGATCTTTCTCGCCGGTCTTCGTTCCGATGAAGGAATGATCAGCGTGCTCGCGCACGAGTTGATGCACATCGCCGACGGCGAGAACGATAGTTTGCGCTTGCTCGTCGGCGCTGTCGGTAACAAAGCGACGGACCTGACAGGCCTCGACGTTCAGGGTCAACGCGGCGAAGAGGTCACGTGCGATCTGATCGGCGCGATGTCCGTGCGGGCTTACGTTGCCGACACGCCGGGTTACGAATCGATCGCGCGGCGGTTGGCCCGTTCGATTCAACACAACTGCGTCGAGATCGACGAAGGCGACGAGGACCATCTTTCACCACGCAATACGATCCGGGCGCTGCTGGCCCTGCATCCCGCTTTGGTTCGTGAGTTGATCAACGATCGCGAGGAGCGCGCGCAACCAGCCCCCATCAAACAATAACGATACGGATGGCACGACGAACACCGACCTCCCACGTTTTCACAATCATCGTAACGCTGGTCATTGTTACCGGATGTAAATCCGTCATCGAACGACGAGATGATGTGCGGCCACGCGTGTTGCGCGACGTACCGTCGCAAAATCTCGCTTATCGTTTGGCTCCCGACAGCACACCGCCGGCCGATCTCGATTCGGTCGACTCGTTTGAAAAACTCGAAACGATCGCCAACGAGTTTTCGACGAAACGCACGGACGACGCATTGTTGCGGACGGTGAAGTCGCCCGATGGCAGGCGAGTGCTCGCAGTTTATGCTACCGCCGACGAACCGGGCGCCGCTTTTCGCATCGACCTCTACAATGCGGAGGCACAGTTTCTGCGCAACATAGTCCCGCCGGATCTCTCCTGTTTTTTCCCGGAAATGGTTTCGTGGTCGCCCGACGGAAACTCGATCAACTTCATCGCTCGTGCACGTGTCTCGCCGAGTCCAACGCCAACGCCGCCGCCGAGTGTCTTGCCTGATCCCGACGTGTCGCCGGAGGCATCGCCGTCAGTTGCTCCGTTGTTTGCACCGGTGGCGAGTTTCAGCACGGAGCAGATCTATATTGCCAATCGCGACGGTTACGAACTGAAGCCGCTCACAGCTCGCGAGGGATTGATCTATTTCTACTTTGCGTGGGCGCCGGATGGACACGCGATGGTTGCGCTTGCGTGCAAGGAGGATGAGTGGTCCGAACGAGAGCGTCAATCGAAGACTCCCGCGGGCAGGCCACGCTTGGTGATGCCCGACGGTTCCGAACGGCTACTCGACGACGGTCTAACTAGCGCAGTACCGGTGTGGTCACCCGACGCGTCGAAAATCGCGACAGCTTTCGAGACTGATATTGCGATCTACGATGCGAACCCGAATAAGCCGACGCAGGCGCGCATCAACTTGCGCGATCAACTGATCGCGGCGTCAGCGGCGTACGATGAATCTGTCGCGAAAAAACCTTCGCCGTCCGCATCGCCCCCAGGGTCATCTTCGCCGTCGCCAACAAGCTCAAGAGAACCGGCTTCGTTCAATCCGATCATCCGCCTGGAATGGTCTTCACCGGAACGTCTCTACTTTCAAACCGCGTACGTGCGGCTCAGGCCCATGGAGGCGTTTACGTTTCCACGCTGGCACCTGCTGAACCTGAGCGCACAAGCTGCGGTTCTCAAATAGATCTTAATTGGATTTGACTTGAATTGTCGCGGTCGCGTTGTTGCCTGCCGCGTCAAACGCACGCGCCTGGATCTGATGCGTTCTGTTCATCGGATTCGGCACTCGCCACACACAACTATACGGCGCCGCCGTGTCGGTACATTGCAAGCTACCGTTGACTAAGAACTCCACGCGCGCGACACCGACGTTGTCAGTCGCCGTGGCTGTGATTGTCACATTCGACTTGCGTGCGACAATCGCGTTGTTCGCTGGATTCGTAATCGCTACCGTCGGCGCGACGTTGTCTGCTCCTGCCGAGAAGCCAATCCGATTCACCGAACCAGCACCGCGCGCGAGGTAATAAAGAAAACCATCCGCCGAGACTTGTAAATCGACCGGAAGGCTAATACCCGTAGCAAAATCCGAAACGGCGTTGCCAGCCGAGGGATCGAGTCGTCTTATCCAGCCGCCGCAGAAATCGGCGAAGAAATAGTTGCCGACGAATTGAGCCGGGAACTGTGGTGTCACCGGGTTGTAAAACGCGCCGCCGGTGATCGCACACGTTGTCGCGTCGTTCTGATAAGCAAAAATCGGATCGCGAAAGCTCGCGTTCGGCGGATTACAGAAGCCCTCGCAGTTGGGCCAACCGTAGTTCGATCCCGCAATGCCGTCGTTGATCTCTTCCCATGTGTTTTGTCCGACGTCGTTGATGAACATACGAGTGGTGCCGCGCTGGAAAGAGAACGTGAACGGGTTGCGCAGGCCCAGCGCCCAGATAGTCTGGTTTGCGCCGGTGGTTTGGTTGATGAACGGATTGTCAGGCGGAATACCGCCGGTAGGCGTCATGCGCAGCATCTTGCCGAGACGAGTCGTCAACGACTGCGCGTTCGCGGCGTTCGCGTTCTCGCCGACCGCCACGAAGAGATTGCCGTCAGGTCCGAAGTGCATCGCGCCGCCATTGTGGTTGGTGGCGGCACTGAGATTTGGCAACTCCATGATGATCGTCTCGCTGCCTGCCAGCGCTACGTCGCCGTTTGCGGTGAAACGGCTGATGCGATTGTGAATCGCCGGCGTAGTGGCGGTGTAGTAGATATAGACCAGTTGATTCGAAACGAAGTTTGGATCGAATGCGATGCCGAGCAGTCCACGCTCGCCCGATGAATCCACCGTAACGGTAAGAAATGGAGTGGGAAGCAGTGCGCCATTCTTGATGACGCGCAACGCGCCGCCTTGTTGGCAGACGAAGATGCGTCCGTCCGGAGCAAGGGCCATCGCGGTTGGCGTGTTCAACCCACTCGCCACGACGGCATCGGTGAATCCTGTGGGAACGGTAGCGGCCGATGCGCCCGTCGTAGCATTGACGATAAGCAATGAAACAAGTGCGAATTGCAACAGTCTGGATCTCATGGAAACCTCCACAGCAAAACCTTTTAAGCCGGGCGAAGCGTTTAGTCGGGGGAGTTTGTTAATGTGTCGAATGTGTCTGGGCCGGGAGGTCAGAGAACTTGCCATGTGAGTGTCTCAAAAGTTTTTCGGGGAGGTGTGAGGTGTTTGCCTAATAGAGCTACTGTGGCGAGGGTTTCGGTGTTGGTTGAGGTTGTCCCGGTGCTGTTGCTGAGATCGGATCGCCTTGGCCTTCGAGAATCTTGACCACTTTGGCGCGAATGTCATCATACGACGGCTCAGGAAAAAACATTCCGTAAGTCGCGTGTCCGCCGTTCTTGAAATAACCATCGAGGTGAAACAGGCGCTCGTGATCTTTCGGTCGCGGGTTTCGCGTTTCGCGCCAGATCGCGTCCGTGGTCTTATAAGAACCCATCGATATTCTCCACTCTTCACCGTCCGCGGTTTTGTTCAGAATGGAAAACACGTATCGCAACGCGCGATCACCTTTCAATTCGTAAAGTTCAAACGCCATGACCTTCTGACCTTTGACTTCGAACTGCTCGCGGCAATACTCAGTCTGTTTCTTGAGTTCCGCGGACTTTCCCGACTTCCACATTTCAAACAACTCGGCCCGCTCTTTGTCTCGTTCAGGAAGTTTGCCCAGGGCCTGATAAACCTGAACGAGCTTTGCGCGCGTGTGCCAGTCGAGAGGCTCGACCGCTTTCAATTGTTTCCACGACTCGGCGGCGAATGCGTAGTCTTTGCTGCCGAATGCTGCAACGCCCGCGTTGAAGAGAATTGAAGGTTCGTTGGGCAAAATTGCGAGGGCCTGCTTGTAATGGACCAGCGCCTCCCCGGGTTTACGCTGTTCCATCAGCGTGTTGCCCATTGCAAAAGCCTTCTCAGCCTCCGCCTGCTGTTGAGTCGACGGTGCGGGGTTTTGTGCTGAAACTTCGAGAGTGAAAACCGTGATGATGACCGCGGCCAGGAGGGATTTGGAAACTTTTCTCATAAAAGCTCCTCAGTTACGACTTATTGATATTGACTAAAGGTATGTCTGTTGCAGTACTTTCCTGTGATGCGAGGAACGCGAAAATTGATGGCCAAGCCGGTGTTGCAGCTGTGTCTGGTTCCAGGTTAAGTAACCGAATATGCAGCATTGAACCGCGCGTTTGTCGTCATCGCACCCGCACGCTACAATCCCCCGTCTAACAAATGACTCCTCACGTGCCTTGTGCCCCTGTAGCTCAATGGTTAGAGCAGCAGACTCATAATCCGAAAGAGGCTTGAACACCGAATTGTACTGACTGATATGGAGTAGCAAAGACAAGAAAAGTTCTGTTGCTCTGCTACTCCAGATCGCTCCATCTATACAGGTAGTCGCTACAGTATCCGCTACAATGTCGCCCCCCATGCCGGGAGTTCGATCTTTTGCTGTGGGAGTTGCGGGCCACCTCACACATACGGGAGTCAAAAAACAAAAAAGCAGCCCGTCGAGCCAGACTTGATTAATCAAAGTCTTTCAAGGTCGATTCGGCCCGTTTTAAAACCGAGAAAACATCGCGAATGCAAAACTACACGCCACAACTCATCTCAATCAGGCCACACAGACGGTTACGCATAGGATGTGACAATGTGACAGTAGAAAAAGGCAACGGTTATTCCAACCCCCGTGCCAAGAACTGACCTCTGAAGTGTGGCCTTTAGCAGAGGCTTTCTCAGTCCGGTTTCGTTAAGTCCAATTGCAGCTTTTTGCGAGTCTTTTGCCATGCTGACGCAAACCCAGCTCTACCGGGAACCTGCTCGATCACACCTCTGTCTCTTAGTCTAATAAAAACGTTTTTCATAGTATTTTCTGACTGAATGCCGGTTAGCTCCCGCGCCTCGCGATTCGTGATCATGGGATTACTGGCGAGATGATCCATCACAATATCTTCTGCTGACGCCAACTTTTCATGCTTGATTTGAACGACCACAGAGTGATCCGTTTCGAGAACAAGTGGCGGTTTGAGGTGCAGGGTTTTCATTGCCGCGAACGCCGTGTTTAAGCCTTCACCTACGTCTTTGTTGGGTGGGTCAGGGAACTTGTTAATCACACGCACTATATTTCCGTTGCGAGCAAACCGTTCTCTGAGGATGTTTCTTGTTGTAATGTGCGCGGGTAGTCGTCCCGGACTTTCGACTTCGACGCGATTATCAAAGATTCGGACGTGAACATCGTCCGCAATTTCATAGTCGCGATGCAACACAGCGTTTGTAATTACTTCATGCAAGGTCTCTGTCGGGTATGCAACCGGTTCAAGCCCCGAGTCTCCCAAGACCTGAATGGCGTTAATGATGTCCTTCGTAAGCGCGACTGCCTGCTTGATTACATCGTAAGCTGGTCCCTCAATGCTTTCCGGTTGGCCGACTAATGTTTCTCGGGTGCCTTCTGGAGCATCGGTTTTGTACCGATAGACCTTTATACCGGTTCGCTTCGGCAAAATGGCTTGAGGCAAGTCTGCAAACAACACGACGCCCGCGACTGTCGGCTTATCGCCCTTAATAAGTTCTTGCTTTTTGAGCCATACGTCCGGTTCGGAAGTTGGTACAACGGCCAGCATGAAACGGATCACCGTCTCAGAGTTGCAAACGTTGTCCAAATCAGTAGCAATCGTATCGTTCTCAAACGATGTAATTCCTTTGTTGCGTTCGAGGAGCCTCAGCTTTGCGTCAGTGTTAATTTTTACCCTGCCCGCACCCCGTCGAAGATACGGAACACCGTCACTCGCTTTTATAATGCCTTTTGTTTTCCTGACAGTAACCTGAAGAACTAAACCGGTTTGGTTCGGATGTGTTAGAAATCCATAGGAGTAATCACCGCCGAGCGGGAACAATTCCTCGAACACCTGCAGATGACCATTCGCGTTTTCTGGGTCGGCGAAACCACTCCAGATATGCGGCTGTCCGATAGGTGTCTCAGTGATACCGATGTAGAGTTCGCCCCCGTCAGCATTGGCAAACGCTGATATTGCTTGCGTCAGTTTTGATGGCTTTATTTCTTTAGCTTTGAGGTCGAGGAAATGTCCTTCTGTAAAGGAGAATATCTGATCGAGTTGGGCATCTGTAATTTCGCTAATATCGACCGGCATTAAATCGATGATACCGCCCAACCTACCGCTGAGCCAACTAGAACCGGTTTCCGCAAAAACAGCTTGCCTGACAGTTTGATAAGGTGAAAAATGGTTACGCAATGTCTACACAGTTTCACTGGTCCTCAAAACGACACAAAGCCGCGCTCGCCCTCGCGGAAGGGCAAAGCCAACAAGCGGTTGCAGAGACGACCGGCGTCTGTCGCAAGACGATCTGCAACTGGCTATGTGTAACGGAATTCGCCGCCGAGGTTGATCGGCTGTCATGCATGATCGATATCTCCAGCCGTGCTGAGCGCCTACGCATGGCGATGCGCGTCGTAAGGCAAAGGGTTCGCGCAGATGGCACGCTAGAGACTGATAGAGACTTGCTCGATTGGCTCAAGTACGCGCAGAGTGAAACCCGGGCATCAAGCTCGGGTTTTCAAAGGGCGAGGCTGCCGAACTGGATGCACAGATGGATGCACTTTGGCAGGAATCAGTAGAAGAAGAAGTAAACCGTCGCCTCGCTGAGCGAGGACTCACGCTGGAAGTGCAGCCAGTAAATGGAAACGGGCGACAGGGCCGCGATGCGAGAGACAGTCTGATACTCACTTCCGCTATACATCGCTAATTTGGTTTGCCACCTCTTCGTGGCCCTAACGTAGGAATCGCTCTATAACGCGGAGTGATTCGTTCTCGAACTACCGCTTCATCGCCATCCCGCCATTGCCAAACCGGCTCGCACCAGCAATGTTCCCGACCAGTGTTGCCGCACCCGTGCACAGGTTGACTTTGTAGACTTGCGCTAGTCCGGACGTATTGCTACCGCGCGTTCCGTAGAGTTGGCCGTCCGAGGCGAAACCCAAACCAGTTAGAGACTCCGTCGCGATGCCAAACGAGCCGATCGTGGTCACCGCCAGCGTAGTGAGATTGACTTTGATAAGGAAACCGTCGAGGGTCGCGCCGTAGAGGTCAATCCCGCCGGGAGCTAGTGCGAGATCAGCGCCAAATTTTTTGGTGTCAACCAGTGGCTTCACAGCCGGACTAGGTAGATCAAGATCAATAGTGCGGATCACACCGTCACCGAGACCCCAGACGAAGAGTCTATTGTCGGAGGCTGCTTCCAGTGAGTTTTGTGAATGAGCGAAGAGATCTTTAATCAGGCTCACTTTGCCGGTTTCCAAATTGATCGTAAACAGCTCCGTTGTCGTGATAGCGAAAGCGGTTCCGGAGGGCGTAATTGCTATATCAGTTAGGCGTACTCCGGTTGCCCCAAGATCAAAGGCTGTAGGAGTGGTGCCGAAGTTGTCCACGCGATAAAGGCGATTGGACACCCCAAAACCAATGGCGTACATGATCGCCTGTGGGCTGCTTGTTTGAGCGCGAGCGGTCCGAGTGAGAGTCTGTGGTAACGAGGTCATTAGCAGGGAAGCGATAACGACCGTGAAGATTACTAATCTAGTGGTTCGCATAATCAGAAAACCTTTCTCAGCAGAGTGAAGTGGTGGAGAAGTGGTGGTTGAGGTAGCGAGCGGCAGGAATTCCTGTCAGTGTGAGTCTTTTTACCGTTCAAAGAACATCCGCTTCAAGGAGAGCAATTCATATTCCGGAGTCAGAACATAAAGATTCTCCAGGACTAACAGTGTGTGCTTTCGCTAGAATTGCATTAAGTGTGCACAATCGTTTACTGCTCGCGTCCACAATAGGTAACACTATGCTTCCAGTGTGAGAGGAGACCGAACGCCGCACTTTTGCGGGCCCTGCTATCATCCTCGCCCCAGCCAAGCCGCGACAAAAAACGCGCGCGCGTGAGTAATGCGAAACGTTTGCGCATTTCTGCCACGTTGAATTTTCCGAATAGCGTCATACTGCCTATCAATCACACATGCTAGACTTCCTCGCAGTCGAGGAAAGCCAGTGGCTGCATGGAATCCAACAAACTTTGAGGACGTTTGCAAGCGCAACGCTGGCAGGCGCAAGCTGCACCGGCGTATGCGACAGGCGAGAGCGGATCGCATTGTGCGGATACTTGCCTCAATAGACGCAGCCAAGGCGACGGAGTTGCGCGAGAGTGCTTATGGCTGGCTCACAATCACCGCTCAAGCAATGAATCTGAGCAAGGCGACCGCTTCTCGCGACTTCGCGCTGGTGCGTCGCATACACCGCCAGTTTGAGCGCTTGTTTGGCCGCGGCTTCGATCCTAAGAAGGATCAGATCGTCTGGTCATGGCACTTTGATCATTACGCATTTAAGGCACCTGAGAGTAAAGCAGCGGGCTATCCGAAACCAGTGGGCCACTTTCCCTTCGATACTCGCAAACAGGAGACCGAAGGGTCCTATGGCGGATTTAGTCCGTCGTCCTGGCGGAATAACAAAAGCAGCTTCATCTCTCAAGTGAGCACACGAGACTTGATCAGAACTTTGACACGCCTCAGGCGGCTACGACCAGTACGCTTTTGATCTTGCAATCGACAGGCAACAGCCCGGAAAAACCCCGATGCCGGGGAAGGTGTGATCTTTCCTGTGAAGGTTTCGAGAGGGCGTCATTCGATATCCCTTTCGGGAACCAAAAAGCTGACAAAATACCAACGACCTTCTTCGCGCAGTTCTAATATAGCAAACCTGCCATCAAACCTATTTCGGTTTGCGCCAGAGGGTGCAATTTTCCTTTGTCTGTTGTGCGCGCTGTCTGACCACGCGGTTAGATTGACTGCTCCACTCCCTAACGCTTTCTTCAATTCCTCCCAACCATCAGACTCAGGTGCGCTCCACGACTGAAAGGCATCATCTCTATTGTCGCCATTATTGTTTACATCACCGAGGGCGCAACAGTTCCACTCAAAGTCAGAAGGCATCAGCTTCATCAAAGTCCCACGATCCTTCCTCTCAACAGCCTCCTGCAGCATCGGCCAAAACGTGTCCCAATTCCTACTTTGAGCCGCAACGATCCGGTCTTCTGCTGCCTGAATGACTTTTATATTAGACCGATCTAGGTCAGTCAGCATGTTCTCTTTGAAATCTTCGCGAGGTTGATACCATGGGCGCGTGTAAAAATAGTCACCCATTCCTGGCTTTTCATACTTACGACCATAACGTGCAAAGTGCACATTTCGCAGAATTCGAAGTTCCTGCGGCGAGAGTCCGGAAACATCGCTGTCGGTAAGTGTCTCATTGCGAATTACTTTGTCCTCAACTTGTATAGCTCGATTACTGACGGCAGATGAAGCAGGCGTGACAGGTACTAGTGCGGGAGAATTAGCGACGGCCGAATTCTTTTTGTATAGCCAAAGGCTGAAAATGCTGATGACCAGTACCATCAGCATGCCGCCTGCGATTATCAAATGACGTGATGATTTTGGAGTTGAGGCATCTAGTTCAGGATCGGCTGTCGTTTGCGTATTTGATAGCTGGATGACCGAAAAATCCAAGGCGCAATTCTTACAGAACCGTGCCGTGATGTTGACAGATGTTCCGCATGCTGGGCAAGTTTTTAAGTGCGTAGACGACATTCGTTGATCCTCCTTACAACGACATTATCTTGGCGCGTTGCTCATTGGTGAGAAAAGGAGAACCATTTACGGCTCCATCCAAGGAGGCTTTGAGTATCTGTCCTTGCGCCGAGACCAGCACACCCCAGATGAAGAAGACCAGCCAGACAGTCCCTCCGAAGATGGCGGCGACGATTAGTGATATCTCTGTGTCGCCGCCTCTGACTCCGTATACATTCCGTTGACTGGCCGCAAGAGCAAAGGCACCTAAGAAAGTCAGAATTCCCAAAAGCGCTCCGACAGCTTTGATCAAAAAACCAACGACGGTAGTGGTTCGAGCAACGAAGTAAGCATCCTTATATCGCTTCTTCAAAGACTTCGCGTCTGAAGATTCGTCGTTTTTGCTCTCCTGTCTTATCTGTGCCTGTTCGGTCTTTTGTGCCTGTTTTCTGAGTCCACTCAAATCGGCAGCACAATGCTCACAGTAGTTGGAAGTAGTATCTGTTGGATTCCCACATTTAGGACAAATACTTGTTGAATGCTGGAGGCTAGACATTATCGATCTCTCCGTGTCGGTAGGTTGAGGAAAAGCCCGCGGATTCTATCACCGTTGCTAGAAAAGACAACCCCACAGCAGTTCGCAAAGCACGCTTCGCATCAGTCCACGAATCAAACACAGGACGGACGACAAGTCTGACTCGACAAACTTGTAGCCGAGTGCTTCTAGCCGAGTGCTTCTAGCTATTCCAACACACCTAAACCGTGATATAAGCCCCAGGAAACCGAAGAGTCCTATTGCGGCTTCAACCAGCTTTCCTGGCATAACGCCGACTACTTCTCACAGTTGAAAACGCAGGATCTGATGAGGCTGCTTACGTGGTCCACCTTTAGAAGGCGTCAAAGGCTGAATCCATTTGTTTGAGTTAGCAAAGCTTTGGCTGTTGGGTTGTCGTTTGCGTTTCTCTGACATAACCTCTGTGTCGTGATTCAGTCAGTGTACGAGTTGAACATCACGCCTGAGTTTATGAATGAAGCCGTCTAGTTACTATTGTGCAGGAGCGTCACGAAGGCAGTTTAGATTGAACAGCGATTATTTAGCGTTAGGGGGCAAAGCCGTGCAACCTCAGGGCATCACTTACAATCTGGATCGTCTGGCGCTGTATAGCGTAATCGGCATGGGGATAGTGGCTGTTTGCGCCACCGCTGTTGCAATAACAGCTTTTTGGAAAGACAAAAATGCTTCTGTAAAGGATTTTACTGACATAGCCAAATATGGTGGCGCTCTCAAACTGCTAACGGTGGGATTGGTGGTAATTACCGCAACGTTTCTCACATTGGCAGATAAGATCAGAGGTGAAGCGGTAGTCGCAATAATTAGCCTTGTTGCCGGTTATGTCTTAGGGGGACTCCAACGCGATAAGGCTAAGACGCCCAAGAGCCCGAGCGATGGAGACTAAGGGACTTTTCGTGCAAACGCGAGTTGAAGCAGTATTAGCGCGAGTCGTCGATAACAACCAGCCCCGCGAAGATCGTGTAACCTGCTAGCACCCTCTCAATCGGTTGGACACCCTAAGTTCTGGTCCGTGTTGCGTGACTTGAGTTCGTTGCCTACCGCTTCGATTTGCTGCTTTGCTTCGACCGTGTTAAGCCACGCATTTACTAACTCTGCGTCAAGCTGTCGGTAGTTGCCTGTCTTTAGACACTGGCGTATGGCGTGAATGTTCTTTTGGATCTGGGTGAGGTTCTGGTAGGTCACGCGCAATTCTTCGACGGGATCGATCTTGCGAGCGGTGAAGCCAACGGATGACATACGGCAAAATTATCGTTACGATTTTCGGTTGCCAATGACATGCTCTACCTCGCGCACGATTGGAGTGAGATCTCCGCTGTTCCGCGCATCAAGATGCTAAAGGGTGAACGAAGCCGCGACTTTGTTCTCTCATACCAGCAAGAGAAAACCTACCTAGAAGCCGCACCTCAGCCGCTTAAGGATGTTGCAATTTTGCTTCTAGAGACAGGTTTGCGTTTGGGTGAAGCGCTATCGCTCAAGTGGACCGACATTGAACTCGATGCCGCAAACGGTAAAAAGCTCGGTTACCTATTTGTTCGGGAAGGCAAATCAAAGAATGCACGCCGGCATGTGAGCCTTACGTCTCGCGCTCAACAAATGCTGGTCAACCGATCACTCGAAAGCAAGTCGGAGTATGTTTTCGCAAACTATGCCGGCAATCCGTACCTCGTAACCTCGCTTGATCATCTTCACACGAAGGTTAGAGCCGATTTGCGGCTTCCAAATGACTGCGTGATACACTCGTTGCGTCACACTTTTTTGACAAGGTTCGGTGAAGCTGGCGCGGATGCTTTCACGATTAAGAAGGTAGCAGGTCATAGTAGCGTGACGATCTCTGAACGCTACATCCACCCGACACCGGAAGGTCAGGAACGCGCTTTCGAGCGTTTCGCTAATCTGAACCAAGGTGCGGTTGGAAAGGTGGAAAAAGACACGGAGTCACTACAGTTTCCGCTACAGTCCTAAGTCGACCGCTCGTAAGTTGTTGTGCCCCTGTAGCTCAACGGTTAGAGCAGCAGACTCATAATCTGTTGGTTCGGGGTTCGAATCCCTGCGGGGGCACCAATGTAATCAAACAGTGATGGGCAGCGGTGAAGCTGCCTAGGGAAGGCTTCTGCCTCACGACTCGGAACCTTGCCCCACGATTCGGCTGGTGATACAAGGTCCTGCAATGGAGTTCCGTGAATCTACAACATTTTGGGATGTCGAGGGCATTCCTGTTACGTTGGCCGGGCCAGTAGGCGTTCCATATTCGGCTGCTTGGGATACAGTTCCACCGCGCCCATTCCCGGCAGATAGCGTCCGCCGCAACGGGGCGGAGATATCACGCACAGAGTTCGATGAGCTGGTTGCCTCCTGCCGGGGCGGCCCCGAAACTGTCACGTGAAACTGTGTCCGTTGACATCACTCGATCGCGGGCTTATCGTGTCGCTGATTACTTCGCACCCGCCCGCGAGAGCCTGCCGCTCGCGAGCCTTACTTAAACTACCACCGCAAGAGCAGAAGGAGTACCCTCATGCCTGACAAAGACGACGACAGATTAAGAGGCTATATCGTCATCGCGCTGACAGCGAGCACCGGCAAGAAATATGAAGAACTGTCAAATGATCCCATATGGCGACTCTTATGCTGGAATCTACAGCCAAGTCTTCGGGCCGGAGAGCGAGAAGAATTGCGAGAAGTGGATGGCTGCGAACTGTGACAAATCAAAAAAGCCAGCAAGCTAGCGTAAACGCCAACGCTTAGACATCTTTCATCACTCTTTTACACTGTCACATTGTCACATGCTGAGCGTGGTGCGATATCTGCGTCCTCTCGTCCTGCTCACGTTCCAGGCTTAAGCCTTGTCTCGATTCACCATGAACAGCACCGAGGTAGAGGAGTCACGCCATGAGCACTAATGCAAACCCGAACGTGAAAAGTTTGGCGGTGAGTTTGTCAGGCGGCGGACATCGAGCAACCCTTTTCGTGCTGGGCGCGCTCATGTACCTGGTCGATGCAAAGGCAAACGCCAACGTGACTTCGATTGCATCCGTCTCAGGTGGTTCGCTGACGAATGGTCTCGTGGGCCAGGAAGTCAATTTCAGGCAGACGGACGGCGACCAATTTCGCGAGCGCGTCGCGGCTCCACTCGCAACGCAGATTGCATTGAAGGGAACGCTATTCGATCCACTTCTCAGCAAGGTCTATCTTGCCGTGCTGATCATCTGGGGATTAGTCGCCGTGGTTCTGCCATTGATTAACTGGGGTACGTGGTATTTGCGTTTCCTGGCTTTTTTTATCCTGATCGCTTCGTGGGGTTGGTTCTTCGGCAAGCGAGGCGCGATTTGCGCGAGCGCGTTCAACAAGACGCTGTTCTCGCCCCGAGGCCGGACGACGACTCTGTCGCAACTCAGGAAAGAGGGATTGGACCACGTCATTTGCTCCACCGAGCTTCGCTCCGCCGAGCAGGTGTACTTCGCCGGCGACTTTGTCTACAGCTTTGCGCTTGGGTATGGCAAGCCGGCGGACATGCCGCTGGCCCAGGCAGTGCAGGCGTCGGCTGCGTATCCGGGCGGTTTTCCGCCGGCGACTCTTCCGGCGAGAAAACACGAGTTCACCGGCGCGCCGAAACCACCAATTGGACCTCCGGCGCCGCCTGATTACATGGTGTTAACCGACGGCGGTGTGTACGACAACATGGGAGATCAATGGGCCAGGGGCTTCGCCGACAGAGTGAAACGATGGTCAACGCTTGGCGATGGCCGGACAGCGCCGAATCAGCTCGTTGTGGTAAATGCATCGGCGCGCGTTCCATGGAGTCCTTTCAGGCGGAGACTGATTCCGTTGATCGGAGAAGTATTGGCGATCTTGCGTGTGTTGGATGTGCTGTTTGTGAACACAACTAACGTGCGCAGGCAGGTGATCGTTGCGAGTTTCAATCCCGCCGACCCAAGGACCGCATCGGCGCTTCCGAGTGTATTGGTGCAGATCGCCCAAAGTCCTTTTGTGGTGCCAAGCGCGTTTAGCAGCTCCGAGACAGCGGTGGGCCAGCGCGCGCGAGCCGTACTCGAGTTTCTGAGCCAGGGACCAAGCAGCGAGACCTGGAAGCAGATCGCAATTGATAACTCGGGTGTGGCGACGACGCTTAGCAAGTTAGGGGCTGACGTAAGCGCGCGTCTGATCTATCAGGGATATGTCGTGACGATGTGCAATCTTCACGTGTTCTTCGGCGACGACTTTCCGCTTCGTGCGGATGAGCTTGCACTTGAAAGATTCCGCGCGTTGATATCTTAGTGATTTAAAGTCGAGTTGTTTGTCAGTTCACTTAACTCTTTCACCGGAGTACAATCCACACCTCTAACCTCCACAAAAGGGCGTGGCTGAACCCTACCCCAACGGTCAATCCCGAGCAATTCACACCTTCATCATTCCGAGGTAATACCATCATGGCAAAAGGCGACTACATCCTCTTCAACCAAGTGCCGTTTCAGAGTGTCAGCTCACATCCGCGACGTTACGGCGTAATGTTCAACCCATCTTCTTCTCGCTCTCGACTGCGAATTATCGACGCGGGACGGCGTTACGGCCTGCGATTACTCGCCGATGGGACCGTTGAGTACAGCATCGACGGCGACCGTAGCTGGCAATCGATCACTGCGCTGAAGGAACCATGTGAGGAAGTCCAGCTGCCCAAATTCATCTCTTACGATGACCAACGCATCGGTGAAGAACTCACTGACGTACGCTTCGACATGATTGCCGTCGGTCGCGGACGAGCCATCGCAAAAGAAGCCGGAACCGATCGGCTTTTTCACATCGTTATGGACGAACTCTTTCGCACTTACCAACTCGAAGGCGAAGGCTGCACTGAGGACAAGGTCAAAAAACTAAGAGAAAACGAAAACCCGCCCGTCCCGGGGTTCTACATGAAGCTGGATCCTGAGTACTTCCTCGCAGGTCCGCCAAGCCTCGTCGTTCCGCCAGCCGCATTGCGAAAATACGGAGATCACCCAGCCAGTCTTCGTCTGCCAGTTTTCGCTCAACTGCTCGAGCTGGACGTGGCGGATGTGATGCTTGTTCTTCAACGTGCGCGGACCTGGTATCTGGTCGACACACGGTCGCAACTCTCAATCATGGGTCCCGAAAACTTCAGCTTTACCGAAAACGACCTCAAAGCTGTTTTCACTGAGCCGGTGATTCGCGACATTCTGCGTTCGGTTCAGAGTGCTGCCGGGCCAGCATTCAACAATTGGATTGCCGATCTTTTCGCCGACGATATTGCTCGCGACTGGCGTGAGCGCATCGAGAAGGAGGGCTTGGGAGTGCTCGTGTTCCCTTTGTATGTTGCGCTCGGCGTGCTCCTTTACATAGGAAAGACCTCGAATGGATACGAATCCGATCCCAGCGGGAACATCAAGATCAAGCTGCGCGAGTGGATGGAAGCCGTAGCAGGCGATCCGAACAAAAAGCCCGAGCCATTTAAGGATGACGCTCTGGCGAAACTTTTCGAAGCTATTGCAGAGCTCCGGCTGCTCTCGCGGCGTAACGCTCTACAAAAGTATGGCGAAAGACCTGATGTGCAGCGCGTGGAGTTGCCTCCGGAGTGGACCATAGAAGATCGGATGCCTACTCCCAATCAGCCGCCCGCGTGGCTGCCAACTTACGTTCGTACGACGTACGTGTCGACCAAGGGAACATGGCGCGGAGTCTGGAAGAAACTCTACGGCGACAACGACCAGTTTCAAAACGTCTGGTTCGGGACGAATGCCGACGGCCGCCTTGAAGTGTTTGGGGTGGGTACTGACGAGACTGTTTGGCACACATGGGAAGAGAGGCCAAACGGGAAGTGGTTTGGTTCATGGTCCAGGCTTCACACGGCAAATGACAAACGGCGAAAGTTAGCGATTGCGCGCAATCATGATGGGCGCCTCGAAGTTTTCGGTGTTGGTCCAGACGACCGGGTCTGGCACACGTGGCAGGTGATTCCGAACAATGGGTGGAACGACACTTGGGTTGAACTCTATTCGTCGGCTGATCGTCTTCGCACCATTGCCGCAGGACAGAATCAAGATGGCCGTCTGGAGGTCTTTGGAGTCGCGCCGAATAGTACCGTTTGGCATACATGGCAAACGGACCTGAGCGGATCGTGGGTTGGAGGATGGGAACAGCTCTACTCGTCCGCGGATAAACTGCGTGACATCTGGGTTGAACGTAACGCAGACGGCCGGCTCGAAGCGTTTGGCATCTCGCTGGACAATCGCATCTGGCACACATGGCAAACGACGCCGGGAGGAAATTGGAATGGAGGATGGGGAGAAATCTACTCGTCGGCGGATAAATTGCGCAGCCTCGCTGTTGCTCGTAACAGTGATGGTCGGCTCGAACTTTTCGGTATTTCACCCGACGATCGAATCTGGCACACGTGGCAAACGGTTCCAGGCACTCAGTGGAACGACGCCTGGATTGAGTTTTATTCCTCGACGGATCGGCTGCGGGATTTATGGGCTGTGACGAACGTGGACGGGCGTCTTGAAGTCTTTGGCATTTCGTCTGACGATCGAGTTTGGCACACGTGGCAGTCAACGCCGAGCGGGGATTGGAACGGAGCCTGGATGCAGCTCGAAGCGTCAGGTGGACGTCGAACGCTCGCCGCCGCGCCAAACGCCGATGGACAGATTGAGATCGTTGGCCTTACTTCCGGGTTTCTTCGTGACAATCGCGCAATGAACATCCGGCTTGTGGTAGAGGAACGCTACGCCATCCAGTTCTCTAAAGTTCTTGACCTGGGAGTTGGTTACAGTCACTGGTCAGAGCAATGGCTGAAACATTTCGGAGGTGAGATCCACTCCATCCTCGCAACCCGCCCTGCCTTCCAGCAGGAAAGATACAACTTGATTCAGTATCGCTTTCTCAATGGTCCAGTTCTCGACGGCGACGGATACAACGATGGAACCACCAACTTCTACATGTTTGTTAAGCTTGGGCCGGCAGGGTCGGACGGCGCCGGAATGCGGCAGCGTTACGCAATAGTCTGGCTTGACGAACAGACCTACTTCACTCAGCGTTGGCGGCTGCTTCATCCCACTGATGACATCCTTGGTGACCTGTTTTCACTTCATCACTCGCTCAGGAACAATCCCGAATGGTTTAACTTCTCACTCGCGAAGTACTGGTCGCCGTTCGAAGGCGATCTACTTGACGATAACAGTCGCATGGCCGTGCGCCGGCAGATCGTCGCTCTGACTGGTTTCAACCAGGCCGCTCAACGGCACGAAATCTTTACGATTGCTTACAACTTTGGCGTTTGCGATCACACCTGGCGGTGGCGTTTGTTTCCCACCGGCGAGCAAGTGTTAATCGACTCCTCAATCGCCCAGGACATGCAGCCGCAGTTACCCGCCATTACGACTAATGGCCCAGCCAATGCTTACGTCGTCGTCAACACACTTGATCTTAGAGACGACACGATGCTGCATGTTCGCGGCTCGATGCGATCAGGTAACGCACCGCTCCGTCAGGGGCGATGGGTGCAACGATATCTACCCGCCGATTGTCGCCATGTGCCTGCTCGACATCAGCTAACGGGCGGTAAGCCTGCGTCTGGTTTTGATCATCGCTGGGACTTCATTTCAGAGGCTGCTTATCGGCGTGCCGATCAGTTTTATCAATTTGGTGTTTATGAACAACGTCTTGATTCCCGCTGCCAGTACTACGAAGTGGAACTGCTGCCCGGAACAAATGGTGTGTTGCCGCGCGTCGAGGACGTGGTCGGCCGCGTCTGGAGTAACGATGCGACCGGCGCAGGCGAAGAGCGCATGCGCATCAACACTACAAACTTCGTATGGTCGTTGCCTAAAGACAATGGCGCCATCGTCAAAAGGTTGACTCCCGAGCCTGGCAAACCGCTGGAACCTGAACTCCTCACCCATGAGCACCGCCTTCGGTCCAGGATGTCGATTTACGAGGAGACGACCCGCTTTCGGCTGCTGGAACGAAAGCCGTTAGGCCTAATCGCGGTCTTCTACGACAAACGCGACGACGAGCTGCAATCGGCCACGGATTTGCCGCACCCTACGACCCTTCAAAAGGATTCCGTCGAGGCAAATATTCCCAAGGAGTGGAAAACCGAGGATGGTGAAGACACCAGTACTACGACCGACACGTCTCCGGCCGAGATTCGTGTTCTAGTGAAAACAAACAAGCGCGTTCTTGTTCCACCGAACGTTCGCAAGGCTCAGATTATTCGCGATAAGGCGCCGGGCATCCGTGCGTTACACGTAACGTTCTGGACACCGCAAACTGAACAGGAGGTGTGCGAGAACATTTGGAGAGTAAGTCTGGCTGCGCTCACCGACACTGGTGTAGTACCGATCTTCAGTGTGACTCGATTCCCGAACTTCGTCCGCCGCGCCATACCGGATGGACCACTTTCGTTTGATTTTACTGGCGAGCTGGGCGACGCGTGGAGATATGACTTTACATGGAAGTTCGAGAAAGACGTCGAGAATAATGTCGTTCGTTTCTGTTCCCCCGAGGGTCACATTGAATTCGCGACTAGTCTTTGGTTCGAAAACGTTGTCGGCCATCGCAGTCTCGCGCAGGAACTAGTGTTTGCGTGAGTCGTTCCGCATCTCATGACCTTGGTGTATTCCGGGGCGCGGCCGCACCGCGTCCCTGGAACAACTTGTCCCGGTTAGTTGTCTAAGCAAACGACTCCATTCGGGACAAGGAGCAACAATGAAGCGTTTGTATTTCTGCCTGCTTACTTCGTTTACTCTCATATTCTGTTCAGCGTATTCTCCTGCTCAGGAGCAGGTTCCGCTGCAAGCGGACTGGCTGGCGAACGACTACAAGTCCGTCGAACTAATCTCACTACTCGCTTCGCCCGCGCCGCTCACACCACAAAGAATTCGAGACATATTGCGCCCGGAAGGCGACGGTGACGATGAGGATCTCGGTTTCGGTGCGAGCACCTTCGATATTGCAAGAGGCCACGGGTACACCTCGCTTTATGTCGAGGGCTTCGTCTTTAAGGGCACTATTGGTTTTTACAAGTTAGGTATTCGGGGGAGCAGTAAGAGTTGGCCTCGAATCCGAGAACACATCATAGATCTTTGGAAGCAACACGATGGTCCAGCGTTCACTGAGGATGAAACGGGACTAGTTCATGAAGAGACAAATGACTCAGTGCTTCTTCGTTATAAATCTGCCGTGTCGGCGGAACTTGGTGAAATGAAACACGCGGATGTCCCTGACGAATTGAAAAGGGCTTTTGCCGACCTAACTTCACCGATCGCGAGCAGGGCATTCGGCGGCACCGCGGGTGAAATTGCAATCAGCGCGCTGGTCCATGCCAAACGAGTCGACCTGATTGAGAGTGTTCTACGAGGTTTTAATCCAGGAGGCCGAATCTACGCGGCTTTAGCATTGCTGAAACTGAGCAAAAGCGGTGGACTGGTACTCAGTCCCGACACCATTAGCACGATCGCTAAGGTCAGCAACCTCGATATCACCATACGTACGGTGCGAGGGTGCATAGTCACTTATCGAACTGCGAACGACATTCTAAGCGAGTCGGAAGAAGACGAACCCCCGGCCTAGAAAACGAAGGCCTCGCTACTGAGCGAGGCCTTCATTTCCATATCCACCCACTCAATACTTATTTGAACTTGAAGTTCGCGCGGTGGACGCTACCGTCATTCAACGTCACAACCAGTTGCCGGCATGTACCAGCCCAGGCTGCCTCGGTCCTCCAGACGTAGATGTACTGGTCGCTTACTGGATCGTAACTGAGACTACTACCGCCCGCCGTCACCGTCTCTTCCAAGAGTGTTGCCGGATCGCTGGAGTTGCACACGATTGGACCAGATGAAGGTGAACCCGCGGCGAAGATCCCGAGTCCCTTGTTACCACTCAAACTGAACTTCACAGGAATGCCTCTTCCTGCCTGAACCACGTTCAGCGCGGGAAGGTTAGCAACCGGTGGGAAGAAACCCGCAAAGTTGTACTGCACGATGACATTGAAATTGCAATTGGAAACGTGTCCTGCACCATCATCAGCAGTTGCGTTCACCGTCGTGCTTCCGATCGGAAAGACCGATCCGGACGCGGGCGTGCTGTTCACAGTGACACTCGACGAACAACTATCCGTCGCAGTCACGGCCGGGTAGTTGACCACCATCGACGTTGCATTCGAATTCATCGGCAAATTCACGATCACATCAGCGGGACACGTAATGTCTGGCGCTAATGTATCCTGGACCGTGATCACAACATCGTCAGTATCGGATCCGCCACCGGTATCTGTAACCGTGAGCGTAATCGTGTGCACACCAACCGGAAGATTGACGGTCAGCATCGCACCTGTGCCAAGCGGCGTTGCTCCTTCGGCCCATGAATACGAATTGATCGTTCCACTTCCCGCGGTCGACGCCGAGCCATCGAGATTAACGGATGTCGTTGCACCCGCACACTCGACAGTTTGGTCCGGACCGGCATTGGCAGTCGGTGCAGCCGCCGTTGTGCTGAACTTCTGTACGCGGAAGTTATCTCTATCGACGACGTAGAAGAACGTTCCGGCTGCATTCGTGGCAATGTCCTCGGCACCAGCGAATTGTCCATCGCCGCTGCCCGCAGTTCCGACTGCCTCAACGAATGTTCCGGTGGAGGTGAAAAGCTGCGCTCGATTGTTTCCCGTGTCAGCCACGTAAACTGTTCCAGCATTATCAACAGCCACGCCGTGAGGTCCGTTGAACTCGCCGTTTCCGGTCCCGGCCGTTCCCCACTTCGTCACAAATGTTCCGGCGCTATTGAACTTCTGAATTCGATTGTTTCCCGCGTCGGCCACGTAAAGGTTGTTAGCTGAATCCATCGCTAATCCCACGGGGTTGTTGAACTGGCCATCACCTGAGCCGCTGGAACCAATCGTGCCCAGGGAAGTACCAGTGGACGAAAACTTCCTCACGACATTCGCGATTGCGTCCGCAACGAAGATATTTCCCGAGGAATCGACAGCGATCCCGGCGGCCATCTGAAACACTCCACCCGAGCTCACTGTCCCGCCGAACGCAAACTGGAAAACTCCGCTCGAGTTAAACTTTTTCACGACATTACTGGCCGACTCAACGGCGCCGTCCGTCGCATAAACATTACCACTCGAATCGGTGGTGATTCGGTAAGCACTGAGGAATCCTTGAGCGGTTCCATTGTTCGCTCCGACTCTGGCGAGGAAAGTGCCGTTCGCGTCGAATTTTTGAATTTGACCATTGCTGTCACCGGAAGAGTCCGCGACGTAAACGTTGCCAAGTGGATCGACGGCAATTCCTCTTGCGTTCGTGAATTGTCCGTTGCTCGAACCCAGGGTTCCGAACTTCAAAACGAACGTGGAAGCCAGCACGGCAACCACGCCGATCATCATCGCAGTGCTTACAATCATAAAAAACGGCAACCAACGAAATTGGCGACGCCTGGAGGAACGTCGCACAAGGGGGCGAGGGGAAGTAAATAGATTCATTTGGATCTCCTTTGGTCTATGAACAAGTCAGAGATAGGCGCGTAATGGGGGAGTACGCGAGCAGAAGTTTTCTGCGGTAAATCAATCCGAACTCTTACGAGGCGGCTAACGATAGGCGTGGTAGCCGATTGAAGTTCGGTAAATGCGCGGGAGAAGATACGTTGAGGGCGCCTCCGGAGTCAACACTTAGACTCAGTTTTTTGAGACGCGGGGTGGCCGCTCTATAGGTCCTCAGCAAGCGCAGACGAAACGTCAATGTTCTTTCAACTCATGTGAGTTTCGCCAGAGGTCCTCAGCAAGCGCAGACGAACGTCAATGTCTCTCAACTCATGTGAGTCTCGCTAGTAGTTACCGGATCACATAGAACGCAGTCTGCCGCGGGCGAAACCACTTCATTCCGTCCTTTGTCAGATACGCGTCGTCTTCCATCATGATCGTCACCTTTTGCCCGCCCCACTCCGGCACAGGCGTACTCGTGTTCAACTCGATCGCCGTGTACGAACCTTCGCGAAAAGGCGGTTCCAACGAGACACCGGCGGACGAGCGTCGAAAATCAACACTTGCTCCAAGTGCATGTCCCTGCGTGCCAACCGAGTGTGAGTAAATCATCGCTTCGATGCCTTGTTTCTTCATGTCC
Source organism: uncultured Acidobacteriota bacterium (assembly GCA_963789185.1). Classification (GTDB taxonomy): domain Bacteria; phylum Acidobacteriota; class Blastocatellia; order Pyrinomonadales; family Pyrinomonadaceae; genus PSRF01. The sequence continues at coordinate 354,847 of CAWBJU010000027.1, read as the reverse complement.
GCCATCGTCGCGTCGTAGATCTCAAAGCCTTTCTTGCCCGGTTTGATGTGCGTGAACAACGCATCCTGGAGTCTATTCGTGTTCGTCAATGCCTTCTGCAAGCCTTCGGGAACATCCTGCTCGCCTGGTCGCAGCACGTATCCCATCTTCTGCCAGTCAGTGCTCAGGCCCATGTAGTTCAGTCCGCAATCGATGTGAATAACATCGCCGCGCTGAATGACGGCCGACTCTTCCGTAACACTCAAAAACTGCTGGGTCTGTGTTGCCTCTCTATTATGTCGCTGAATGCGCAAATCCGGTTGGAACCAGGTGTCTAATCCCAGATCGTTTAGTTGCTGCATGAACCACCAGCGAACATCGCCGACCGTAGTCTTTCCGGGCGTGATCACTTCATTTGAAAAGGCGCGCTGCGTCAGGATGTCGGTGATCGCAACCGCAGTGCGGTAGTGTTCGAGCTCTTCCGCCAAACGCGTGTCCATGTATTCGACGATCAGTGGCGCCGCGGACGTGAACCGCGTCGCATAAGTTGGCCCAAGAGAGTCCGTCAAGAACTTGTATCCCTCGTGTGTTAGACCATCGGTTGCGCCGCGCATGCCACCGATGTTGAGCGCAATGGTCTTGGGATTTCGTTCTTCCACGAGACGGCGCAGTGTGGTTGCGATGTCTCTGCCGGGAGGATTCAAAACTTCGAAGAAGAGCTTCAAGTGTTCTTCGGGATAGCGCACGATCGCAATCCGATCGAGTTTATTTCCTCCGCGATCCGCAAAAACGAAAAAGTCGCGCCGGCCCACGTACGGAAGTGGAGGCGCGATATGAGCTGTGACAGGGTCGGCGTGGAACTCTTCGTTGGTAACGATCCACATCTCGATCTTCTTTTGCCGCATCATCGGCAGCAGCATCGTATCGAGGCGTGTCTTCAGCCATCCTTCTCGGACGGTCTGCTGGTCTCGGAGAGACAGCAGTTTGGGAAAGGCTTCATCGACGCTGGGTGTTTGCGCGTGGATCAATAAGGCGAAGGCAAGCAACAGCACTGGGCTGATAGATATGTTTCTTTTCATGGTTTTAGCCAGGCCCCGATTTTAATGTCGGAGGCGGATTTATGGCCATCCGCCGCAAAGACGGCAAAAAGTACTTGGCGTAGCTAGTTGACCAGGTTGTCATCATTCTCCAGGAACAAACTCGATCGTTGTAAGAACGCGAGAGGGTTCGGCAAAGCCGTCGACCCACACTTTCGATCCCTTAGTCGGATACTTTTCAGCAATCGCAGCAGTGACGGCGTCGCGGATTCGCGCACTACGAACAGCTTTCGCTCGGACAGGAACCTCGAGGTCTCCAGCCTGAATCGTGCCCGTCGGTTCTTTTTTAAAGGCCTGAAACCATCCGGTCGGCTTGTCATACCACGATCGCGCGAATACACGATCGTCGACAACAACCACCCACACACCCGTGTATCGATGCGTAGTTCCGCTGCGCACGCCAAGAATCTTCGCTTTCCTAAGCGCGTCAACAACGTCATCAGTAAACGTTTCCTTCTTAGCCATACGTCCCCGACTACAAGCTCGCCGCGATCAATCTGCTCAGATCTTTCGCCTCGACAACACCGTCGTGACTCGACTCTCCGTTGCCACGATAAATGCAAAACCCGGGCGTGGTGTGTTGACCCGTCGATTTCTTACCGACCATCTGCGCCTGCACTCTACTCCCTTTGAGTTTCAACGACGAGGAGAACGCGGCATCACGCCAGTGGACCACGAGATCCGGAAGCGGATTAACACGCGCTGCCGCGGCGTCTGCGGCCGTTCGTCTGACTTCATGGACCAGCAACTCTCCCTCTTCAGATGCCAACGATAGCAGCATCTGCTTCAGTTCCGTGCACAGCGCGTCATACTCATCCGGCGGAACAACACCCTGCGACTCGCGTCCGATCAAATTGATCCGAATCCATCCGTACTGGTCCGTCGGCAGCGAGAACGCGCGTGTCCTCGACCAGTCGTAAGCGGGCAGCATCGTTGGCCGCGCGAGTTTGTAGGTCGCCGTGATTGGTGTCACCTGGTAGTACAACTTCTTCAACCCGGCGGGCGCGCGACGTTTAGTCGCCGCAAAGAGCGACAACGCACGCTTCGTCCACGATTGTGAGCGCCAATTTTCCAGTGCCGAGAAGCCTCGTTCGCACAGCAACGGACCGAGAAACGCCGGAAACCCGAGCGACGGACGCATCCCGTGAAGAGCAAAAACCATCACCGTAGTATCACTGCTCACTGAGTCGGCGAGTGCGCCAATCTGCTGGTCCACCGCCCGATAAACATCTCGCAAAAGCGAACCGCGATCCGGTGAGTCGCCATTCGATTCGAGCGCATTGTAAACCCAGTGGTCAGGCGCGACCGTGTGCCAGAGTTGATGCCCGGCGTGATGAAGCTCCGGAAAAACGACGAGCGACACGTGTGGATTGGTTTGTTTGATCAGACGTTGGACCAGCGTCGCTCGCAACCGGGCGCCTTCGCTGCATGCAGCCGCCAACTCCTTCAGGTTGCTCTTACTTTCCGGCGTGCTGGTGAAGAATCGATTCGCAGACAGCGGATGCGCAGTTACTTCTGCCACAAGCGATCGAACAGGCTCGGGATTCGCTCGTAAACCAGCGGCGGTTGAGTCATGCGCCCACCATTCACAAACCTCAAATCCGTTTGTGACGCCGACTGGTGGCGCGAAAGGAACATCAAATACGCCAACGGAAACTCCACGTTCAGCCCACGTTTTCCAGAACGGAGTTAAATGATGACCTTCGTACCGGCGGAGACTCATTGTTTCCGGCAGCCATTTCCACTCGCTGTAGATACCGTGTGTCGCAGGTTCTTCACCGGTCAAAAACGTGGGCCATACGGCACCACTGCCGATCGTCGACGGCGACCGCACTTCCAACCACTTGCCCGCAGCGAGCAATGATCGCAACGACGAAAGCTCGCCCTGATCGATCATTTGCCGCACCAGCGTCGACTCAGCTGCGTCGATGCCGATCGCGAGCACCGATGGACCATTATGGTTCACGCAGCAGCTCCTGCGGGTTGATCGATCTTCCTTCCGCGGCAGATCGCACGCATGCCTCCAGCACGGCGACTGTTTGCAAGTTGTCGCGACCGCTCACTTCCGTCGCCTCTCCGTGACGCACCGCACGCTCAAACTGTTCGAGCAGAATTCTTTCCTCCGTCTTGTTTCTCTTTCCTCTTCGCACAAGGCGAGGCAGCTTGCCGTTTTCCCAAAGTATCAGCCAACGATGAAAGACATGAAGCGTGCCGCGCTCGCCGATGAACCGCGCATAAAACTCCTGCCCGGCTTCAAAGAGCGTGTGACCCGTTGATTCGTAAGTGGCGGAGTATGAGACGCGCGTTTGATTCGCCATCGAGAGCATTAACTGCATCGACGCGCCTTGCGGAAGACGTCCCCACGGTGCGGTAAAAGAATCGGCGACGACGTTTGTCACTTCCGTTCCGAGCACATAGCGAAGCGCATCGAGATGATGAACGCTGACGCCCCAAAGCACGCTGTGCGAGAGCTTCGCCAGCGAGTCAGCCATCGTGTGAAACGGACGATAATAGTGACATACCACCATCGCTACGTTGCCGAGAACCCCATCCTGGATCAGCCGCTTAACATTGCGAAACGATCTTAGATAGCGATAATTCTGCGCGACCAGCAACGGTGTGTTGTTCGACTCCGCGAGCGCAACCAGCTTCGTCGCTTCGCTCAGTTGCATTGTGAACGGTTTTTCGATCAGTACGGCAAGGTTGCGCGCAAGCGCTGCTTCGCACGTCGTCGCATGAGTATCCGCAGGCGTTGCGATGATCACTGCCTCGCATGCACTCGACTCAAACGCCTCTTCGACACGAGTGAAACACTGCGCCTGAGAAACGTTGAACTCGGCGGACACACGCTGCAACGCGTTCGCATCGACGTCAACACACGCGACTAACTCAAACGCCGGTGCAGCAGCTTTAACTTCGCGCACCCAATCACGGCCGCGACAACCCATCCCGACGACAGCTATTCTGATCGCCATTCGTAAGGTTTCCCATCTTTCACTATCGTGCCGGCAAGTAAATCACGGACTTTGATCGATCCGCGCAGGCAAAGTTTCAAACTCCGTGGGCTTACGTGTCCCCAGAGTGCTGACGTGAAGATCATCAAACTTTTCACGTCCCATTTGATCGACTTTTTCTCAAGTAGCGGCTCGAGTAGCTTTGGTGGATCGCCGGCCCAGAGTCGCATCGCGCCGAGCATGTAGAACGCAGCTAACGATTCGCCATTGCTGGAATGGTTCTCGCCGACGGCGCGAAGTCCGTTAAAGAGTGTTGCGTTGTTTGTGTGATAACGATAGCAGTAGAGAACGTCGGGCAGCGTGACCACGCGACCCTGAGTCGCCATTTTCGAAAACAGTTTTTGGTCTTCGCCGCCGGGAGTGTCGTCGTAGCCGCCGACTCGATCGAACACTTCGCGACGAAACATTGCCGAGCCGTGAGGGAAAGGAATGTAACCGGAGCGGCGTAACAGTCGCCAACGATCGCGTGGACGCACCTCGCGGCCGTTCGCGTCGATGCCAATGCAGAGTGTGCCGACGACAGCAACATCCGGCTGGGTTTCGATGGTTTGCCACTGCCGTCTGAGTCGATCGGGATGAGCGACGTCGTCAGCGTCCATGCGCGCGAGGATCGGAGCGCGCGCGTGAGTGACTACGGCGTTTGAACTGCCACACAGGCCGAGCTGCGTTTTGCTTTCGTGCAGCTTGATTCGGTTGTCGCGAGCCGCCCATTGGCGTAGTCGTTCGACGGAGCCATCGGTTGAGGCGTCGTCAAAGATCACGAACTCAAAATCGGTGAACGTCTGCGTGAGGATGCTGTTAACGGAGTCATCAAGAAAAGGCAGCGCGTTATATACGGGCATAACAACGCTGATGAGCGGCTTCGCGTTCGGCTGCATAGGATGTTGGAAGCCGTTAGTTTAGCGGCTGCGCAAACACTTTGGCTACGCGAATGACCGAAATCCACAGACATGTGAGATCCGCCAGAGGTCCTTACGAGGTTCAGACGAAACGTCGATGGTTTTTAGGGCAAGACGGACACTCTCCGAGATCATCTGACAACGAAGTTATAGACGATGACGCCCGTGACTTTGACTGCCTGACCCGACAGTTTCACCGGCGCAAACTCACTGCGCCACGCAGCATCCTCGGAAGCCTGGCGCAGCTCCTGATGTCCGTCCATGGCCTTGGCCCAGATCACCTTGCCGTTTTCGTCAAATACGATTCGAACAGTGACAGTCCCCTGGATGCCTGCTGCGCGAGCGGCCCGCGGATATTCCGGCTTCGGTAGTTTGGTGGCTTTGCCATTTATTATTCCTGCCTGGACTCGCGAAGGCGGGGGTGCTTCAGCGTCCCCTACAGTGCCTCCGCGAATAATGTCGAGCGGGGTAATGATGTCGTCGTAACGACGACGTTCTTCGTCCGATACTGCCGGAACGTATCTACTTAGTGATGGATCTTTGCGTAACAGATACTCGGCTTTGGTCTTGTAAAACCTGGCTAGTGTTTGAAATCCCAACTCATCGCTTAATATGGCCGCGGTCATACTCAACCCGATGACATAACCCTTCGATTCATCGTCGTCTTTGCCGTCGACCAGAATCAGTCCGGCAGCGTGTTTGATCATGGGTTCCTCAGTCGATCGACACGATCAGATCCGGACTAACCATCGTGAAGGCGCATGGACCAGATTTCGGTTCGCAGCGCAGCGCACCGCGACGAACGATCTTCGTCGGCGTAGCGTCGGGAAATACGAGCGCGTACTTGATCGACTTCAGTTGCGATGCGAGTGGTTTAAGACGCTCATCTCCCTTGATGAACTTCACGTCTATCACCTGCGCATTGCGATTCGCATCCGGCGCAATCAGCAGGTAAAACTCAGCTTCGGCCGCCGTTTTCAAGTCAGGCATTAATTGGCCGAGGGTGAACGTTTGGTATCCATGCATCTCGCCTCTTGCAGTCCGTAACAGCGTCTCGACTGTGTCGGGCTTGATCAGCTTCAACAAACTCTCGCGGGCTTCAGGCCGCAAACGATCGGCGACGGCGCCTTGCGCATACAGACGAATCGCTTCATCTTTCTTGCCGCGTTTCTCGGCGACTGCGCCGATGTGATGGCCCACCTCGCTGTGCTGCTGAATGATCCACGAAGCCTTGATGTACTTCTCGGCCGCATCCAGATCGCCTTTTTGGAAGTGAACCCAACCAAGCGTGTCCCAATACGCCGCCAACGACGCGACGTTGTTTAAATCGTCGAGTGTCAGGTTTGCGGTTTCGAGATTACGCAAACTAGCGGCGACGGTTGTTACTGCCGACTCCGCGTACTGCTGTGCTTTTTCAAGTTGAGCGCCTTCGACGGCCAGGAAGTAAGCGACGTTGTTTAGCGTCATCGGCGTGCGAGAGAGCTTGAGAGCCGCTTCGAACGCGGCGATCGCTTTCGGCGCCTCTCCCAAAGCCAGATAAGCCCGGCCGATGCTGACGTGGAGTATCTCCTGTTCGGGCGCCAACGAAAGCGCGCGCTCGAGCGCCGGAACGGCTTCTTTATACTTGCGCGACTCGACGAGCATCTGGCCAAGTTGCGAATGCGCTGTCGGGTCCAGTGGCGTCACTTCAAGTTGCTTGCGGAAAGACTCCTCGGCGTTGGCGTAGTCCTGCTGGAACCAGTAAACCCGCCCGAGCATGGTGTAAGCGTAATCTTCAAACGGATTGATCTTCGTCTGTTCGCGCAGCACAGAAATCGCTTCATCAAACTTGCGTTGCTGCACGAGCACGAAACCAAGATCGCGCCGAACAGTCTGGTGCTTCGGCTCCTTTTCAATAACGCGCTTGAGCAGTTGTTCGGCGATCGGGTAATTGCCGTTTCGCACCGCAGCTTGCGAGGCCTGAATCAGATCTTCGGTTTTGACTGAGTCGGGAATTGCGGGTGTGCCGGCGATCTCGGTTTCGAGCGAAAGCGTTTGTGTCGCATCAGATCGCACTGCCGCAACGAATGCCTGATAGTCCTGCAAACGCTCAGGAGGCAATTCGCGCTGCCGCACACGCAGCGTCCGTTCGGCGATCAGCGTTTGCCCTTCGAGTTTGTAATTCGCCGCGTACTCGCCGTAGTCGCGCGTAACCTTCAGCGGCAGCGGCAGTCGTGTTTGATACTTCGCGGGAATCGTGAGTTTCAAACTGTACGAGATATCGATCGGCGGACCGATCTCCAATGGTTTTTTGCTCTTGCTCGTGCGACCATAAAAGTTGTTGAGACTGAACGGCGGAAACGGAAGCGGCACTTTCAGTTTCTTACTCGACCAGTCGAGGAAGTCTTTGCGCGAAACATTGAATTCCACTTCAAATGGCTTCTCGAGATTGGCAGGATCCGTTGCCTTGATATCGGTGACTTCACCTGACAGTCCTCCCGCCATGCCGAGATAGAAACCCAAACTCTTCCAATCACTCTTCGGCGTGCGGCGAAACATGTAACGCATGTACATCTCTGAATCGCCATGCAGAACCATGCGGCCGCGCGCGGTCACCTTGCCGAGATCGTCAACGGTGCCTTCCATTGTGACAAGTTCGGACGAGAGAAACGGCGGGTCTGCCGGTGTTGTTTCAAGACGAGCGGGACCAGAGATCGGCACCATCAGTGCCTTCTTGTTTCGCAGGCGTGGCGACAAGAGTCCAGCCGGTGCGATTTCGGCGGTCGTGTCAGCCCACAGTGTTTCTTCACCGATCGGGATCGCGGTAATGACGTGATCAAACTGGCCGGGCGAGGGAATATCGACGTCGAGTTTGCGAGCTGAATTTATCAACACTGGATACGCGCGACGCCCGGTTGCCGCGAGCATTGAAGCGAGCAACGTGTGTTTGTCTTTGCAGTCGCCGTACTGGTTACTCATCACGTCGGTTGCGGCGTGTGGTTGATAGCGTCCCTGACCCAGCGAGAGACTGACGTAACGAAAGTTCTGGGCGACGTACTCATAAAGCGCCGTGATTTTCTCTTTCTCAGTCGCGCGTCCTTTAATGATCTCTTCGGCTTTGATCTTGATCTTATCGTCGAAAACGATGCGATCTTTTTGGAGGGCGGCGTACCATTGACCGACTTCGTCCCAACTCTGGAATGTCGTCAGTTGCACCTGCGGACGGATCTCATCCGGATCCTTTTCTTCCACCTCTTCTTCCGCTTTTTCCTTCTCCTTTTCGTCCTCGTCGGCATCGCGTTTCAGCTTGGCTGTTTTCCAGGTGTAAATGCGACGGCCGTCCGCTTCTTTGATCGCGGCATCGTAGCCGGGCTCTGTTTTGAGTTTTACTTTGCTGGCGGCCGGAATGCTCACCGTCAATTCGTCGTTGAGGACGATCGGACCACGCGTAACGAAATCATGTTCGACCCAGAAGTGGTTCTGCGCGAGGGGACTGTGAATGTTCCAAACCAGGCGAAACTCGAGTTGATCGCCGGGACGCAGACCGGGAACGGTGATGTGTTTCTGCCGCAGATCGGTGTAAATCGGAGCTTCGCGCGCAAGTGGCGCCGAGAGATCCTGGATGTCGGAAGTGGTGGCGTTAACAATACTGCCGTCGGCTTTACGCACGCGAACGTAGTCCATTTCGAGTTTTTCGTTCGCCGAGGTGTAGGGAAACACGAGCTGTCCGAAGCGCTCGACGCCGGCGTCGCTCTGAATTTTCACGCGCATTGTTAGATCGCGTTGTCCCGTGCCGTCGCTTTCGTAGCGATATCCGGTGGTCAACTGTTCGATCACAACCGCTTCCTGTGAATAATCAGGTTTCTGATTGCCGGCTTTAACCGTGGGTTTTAATCCCGGCGGCGGGGGCGGCATCTCTTGCGCGTTGGCGGCGGCGAAAGGTGTTCCAAACAGAAATGAAAGAGTAAGAAGTGCGGCAATGATCTGGGCATTGCGGGGGGAAAACATTTATTGGTGTCTCCTATAGTTGAGGATACGGACGCTGGCCAGCCAGTCTACCTAAACGCGCTGAGCGGTGTAAATCTCCGGAAAGGTGCGGCCATATGTATGAAGCCGTACCGAGATTGTTGCGTTTCAATTAAATCTCATCAACTTTTACACTGATTCGCATCACTTCTTGCCCATTATGCCTCAGTTCGTCCTGCAAAGGACGCCCCGCAGTATCCCGACAATCTACATGCGTGGCATCGCAGTTTGCCCAGAATGACCTCCCGTGATGACACACTCACCGCCATTTACCAGGAAGAGGTATTCGCATGCCTGCCAGCATACTTGTGGTTGATGATGAGGAGTCTATTAGCTCCGCCTTAGACTTATTACTTAGCGATGAAGGCTATGACGTAAATATCGCCTCTACCGTTGTTGAAGCACAGACGCTACTCGCCCGACGTTGGTTTGACCTCGTTGTACTCGACCTGCGCCTGCCCGACGGCGATGGCATCGCTCTACTCGAACATATAAAAGACGTCGCGCACGACACCGAAGTAATCATCATGACTGCGCACGGCTCGCTCGAGGTAACGATCGAAGCCATCAAGCGCGGTGCATTTTATTATCTCGAAAAGCCGTTTTCATTCGATCAAGTGGTGATTCTCGCCCAACGCGCTTTGCAGTTTAAGGCGATCAAAACCGAAAACAAGTTGCGAAAGAGTACGCGCATACACGACTCCGGAGACTTCGGCATCGTCGGCAACAACACGGAGTTACGACATGTTCGCGCAGTGATTCGCACGGCCGCTCCGTCGGATGCATCGGTGTTGATCGAAGGTGAATCAGGCACCGGTAAAGAAATGATTGCGACGGCTTTGCACGAACATAGTCTGCGCGCGCAACGTCCCTTCATTCGGATCAACTGCGCCGCGATTCCCGCCACGTTGATCGAGTCGGAGCTGTTTGGTTATCGGAAGGGCGCGTTCACCGGCGCGGATCACGATCGACGCGGGCTCATCGAAGCGACGGCGGGCGGCACGTTGTTGCTCGACGAGATCGCGGAAATGCCGGTCTATCTTCAGACGAAGCTCTTGCGTGTGTTGCAGGAGAGAACAGTCCGCCGTCTTGGCGACGAACGTGAGATAGCGGTTGATTTTCGTCTGATCTCCTCAACGAATCGCGAGACTGGACAGATGATTCGCGAAGGAATGTTGCGACAGGATCTGTATTTTCGCGTCAGCACGGTGCGGATCATTGTCCCGCCATTACGCGACCGACTCGACGATCTGATGATGCTAAGCGAAACACTCTTGCAGCGCGTTGCGCGCAAGTACAAGAAACGCATGCGAGGGATTTCGCCGGCAAGTTTCTCGATATTGATGCGCTACAACTGGCCGGGCAACGTTCGCGAGCTTGAAAGTGTTATCGAGCACGCAGTGCTGTTTGCGACCGGCGACTATCTGATGCCTGCGGATCTGCCCGCGCATCTGCACAAAACTCGCGCTTCAAATTATCTGTGTGTGATTCCACCTTACTTAACTAAGGAAGACATCGAGCGTGAAGCGATTGCTCAAACGCTCGAACGTACCGGCGGCAACGTTAAGAAGACTGCACAGATACTCAACTACAATCGTCCAACACTCTATCGAAAACTTCGTCGCTTCGGATTGCGATCACTAGATTCGTGCAACACAGAAGATCCGTGTGACACTGATTTAGTGTTGCATGGTGAAACACAGTAGGCGAAATAGTGACACTCGTTGCAACACCCTACTTCTTTTTTTCTAATTAGATTGCAGGAATAGTTCTTGCACACTCTGCTTCAACCACTCACAGACGAAACAATTCAATCGGGGGGAAGCAATGAGACCAGAGAAGTGTGTGCAAAAGTGTGCGAAGACTATTTCGCTGTGCGCGATCTTCTTCTCAATGATGCTGCTATGTGCCGCTGATACAAAAGCGCAAATTGTAGGAGGCGGCGGCGGAGTCATTGGGCCGGAGTGCGAACGAATCGTCAAGGCTGACGTAGTGGCCTTCGACCAACCTTTCTTTTACAACCGCCTGGGTGCTGTAAATCCGGCGGGAATGATCTATGCCCTGCGACGCGACGTGATGCCTAAGTCAGGCACAATACTGTCAGCGGGAAACGTAAAACTAAAACCATACAAGCGCGCACGCCCGATAGTGCTGCGCATGAATATGGGCGACTGTATTCAGATAAAGTTTCAAAACCTGCTCGACCCGAATCGCGCCGACGACAATCAGCCAGCCACTCGCACTGCTTCGGTCCACGTCGTCGGTATGCAACTTAGAAACGACATTCTCGACGACGGTTCAAACGTTGGCGTCAATCCGAGCAGCGTGATCGAGCCCGAGAAAGAGATCGTCTACACCCTCTACGCCGAAAAAGAGGGAAACCATTTGCTTTACAGCACTGCTGCCACAACTGGCGGTGAAGGTAACGGCGGTTCGTTGCCGATGGGATTGTTTGGTTCGGTGAACGTTGAACCGCGCGGCGCTGAATGGTATCGCAGCCAGATCACCGAAGCGGATCTTCGACTCGCGCAGAAGAAGAACCCCGACGGAACTCCAGCAAAGACAGCCGGCGGACATCCGATTCTCAATTACGACGCAGTTTACCCTCCGAACAGCACGCGCCCGGCAGGCACTCCGATCCTGAAAATGATGGATGCCAACTTCAACATCGTGCACTCGGATCTGAACGCGATCATCACGGGACCAGGTCGCGGCAATTTCCCGCCTGGCACGTACCGGCCGAATCCGGTCGAGCCGGATCGCAATCAGCCGTTCCGCGAATTTACGGTCGTGTATCACGACGAGATCAAGGCCGTGCAGGCATTTCCACAGTTTGAAGAGAGTGATGAGGAGGCAGGCGAAGAACCAAATCCCCTTGCCTTTACGCTCCACAGCGTTCGCGACGCATTCGCGATTAATTACGGCACTGGGGGCATCGGCGCGGAGATTCTCGCCAACCGTTTTGGTGTTGGTCCGATGGCCAAATGCGTCGAATGTCTGTTTGAGGAGTTTTTCCTGTCGTCATGGACCGTCGGGGACCCGGCAATGATCGTCGACAAACCCGCAAACACAACAGACTCGACTGGAAAATTGATTCCCGGTTTCAAGGCGACCAAGGCTTTCTTTCCCGACGATCCTTCAAACGTCCATCACGCGTACATGAACGACAACGTCAAGATGCGCGTCGTGCACGCTGGTCCAAAAGAGCATCACATCCACCACCTGCACGCGCACCAGTGGCTCCACACACCCGAGAGCGACAATTCAGCCTATCTCGATAGTCAATCGTTGGGACCAAGTTACTCATTCCCGACTGAGATCGCCCATGGCGGCGCCGGTAACCGTAACAAAACGGTGGGTGACTCGATCTTTCACTGTCACTTCTATCCGCACTTTGCGATGGGCATGTGGGAACTGTTCCGAGTTCACGATGTGTTCGAAGAGGGAACTAAACTCGATGGGGATGGTCGACCGCTGTCGACTTCGCGCAGGTTACCGGACGCAGAGATCCAGGCGGGAACACCGATCCCCGCCGTCGTTCCAATCCCGACGATCCCGATGCCCGTAATGCCAACGCCGAATTTCCAGGGATATCCATTCTGGTTACCGGCGGTCGCGGGTCATCGTCCGCCGACAGCGCCACTCGACGTCATCGATAACGGCGGCCTCCCGCGTCACATCATTCTTGACGGCGTAGCGGTCCATCACAAAGAACATCTCCCGGCGTTCAGCCTGGAGAAGGCGCGTCTCGATTTTGATAAATCATTAGTGAAGGCGCTGGCGCAGTTTCTTCCGGAGACTGGAACTTCACCGGAGAAAGTAGCGATGGACTTCCACGCGCTGCGCACGCATCCGAGTTTCACTCCCGAAAATGTGGCCGCTAACTTCATCACCAACGGTCGTCCGCCCGTGGCCGGTGCGCCATTCGCGGATCCCTGTGTGAGCGATACCGGCGCTGCCATGGGAGTCCCGCGTCTTTACAAAGGCGCCAACATTCAGCTCGACCTCAAACTCAATAAAGCTGTTTGGCACTTCAAGCAGTCGCGTATCTCGGCGCTGTGGGACGACGTCAAGCCTACGCTCGACGGCACGCGTGCGCCCGAACCGCTTTTCTTCCGCGCCAACACGAACGACTGCATAACTTTTCATCACACTAATCTCGTTCCACGCGTGTATGTCCAGGACGACTTTCAGGTCCGCACTCCGACCGACACGATGGGGCAGCACATTCACCTCGTGAAGTTTGACGTGCTTGCATCAGACGGAGCGGGAAACGGATTCAACTACGAAGATGGAACGTTCAGTCCGGAAGAAGTGATCGAACGCATCCGCGCTATCCGGAAGTGGAACGGCTGCGTGGGTGTCGACTTTGGCGATCCGCGTGACGGCACGACGGTCTGTCCGAAAGCCAAGGCACATCCATTCTTCAACGTGCTCGGAGCGCAGACTACGGTCCAACGCTGGTTCGCCGACAACGTGCTCAACAACAACGGCGTCGATCGAACGTTGCGCACGGTTTTCACGCACGACCACTTCGGTCCTTCAACGCACCAGCAAGCAGGTCTTTACGCGGCTTTAGTAATTGAGCCACAGAACTCGAAGTGGCGGCACCCGGAAACGGGTATTTTCTTCGGCGGTCAGGGTATCACGCCACGCTTTGACGGTGGTCCAACGAGCTGGCGCGCTGACATTATCACCTCCGATGTATCGAAGAGCTATCGCGAGTTTCTGCTGGAGTTCGCCGACTTCCAGCTTGCTCATGAAGGGGATAAGCCGATCAATCCACCGGCCAGGAAAGAAGTAGGTCTACCTTTCCTGCTCGAGCCGACGGATAAATGCCCATTTAGCAACTTCTCTCCTCCGTGTCCCGAAGCCATCGCCGCTGATGACGTGGGCACGATGAGCGTCAACTATCGTAATGAGCCCGTCGCTCTGCGCGTCCGCAATCCCGGAACAAACACACAGGCTGCCGGTCTCGCGGGCGATCTTTCGCACGTCTATCGTTCAAATGTGCTGCGTGCAGACGGGCGATTCAACGTTCAACCAAACTTCTATCCGCCGCTTACTGCTGACGTGCAACCGGGTGATCCATTCACACCATTGCTCAGAGCCTATGAAAACGATCCGGTCCAGATTCGGGTCCTGGTAGGCGCGCACGAGGAAGGTCATAACTTCGGAGTCAATGGCATCAAGTGGCGCTTCGAGCCTTCGGAACTGAATTCAGGCTGGCGCAACAACCAGATGATGGGCATCTCCGAAAAATTTGAGTTCATCGTGCCGCAACTGCCGCGCAAGACTGACGGCAAGACAGCAGACTATCTCTATCAACCTGGTAAAGGCTCTGACGATCAGTGGAACGGTCTTTGGGGATTGATGCGAGTTTACGCAACCAAGCGAGTCGACTTGCTTGAACTTCCCAACAACCCGAAGAACAACACGCTCGACTTCAGCAACCAGGGAGACTTCAAAGGAATTTGTCCGAGAGTGGCGCCGGTGCGGACGTACAACGTGACCGCGACCACGGCGCAGAAAGCACTGCCAGGGGGAACCCTTGTTTACAACCCGAGACAAAACAACGGCGGCAGACTACACGATCCGACCGCGATCATCTTCTTCCGCACGGAAGATCTCGATCCGGCGACCGGCAAAATCAAACCGCACGTGTTAATCGAACCTTTGATCCTGCGTGCGAGTGCGGGTGAATGCATTGAAGTCACCCTTAAGAACAACTTGCCGCCCGGACCGCAATTCGATCTCGACGGTTTTAACACGATGCCGATGATCGTCGAGCGGTTTAATGCCAATCAGGTGAAACCGTCTGGAGACGTTGGACTCCATCCACAGATGGTGTTCTTCGACGTTACACGAAGCGACGGTATGAACGTCGGTTTTAATCCGGTTACGACCGCTGCTCCCGGCCAGTCTGTCTGGTATCAATGGTACGCGGGCGATATCTCGACTGGACCAAACAACACCGGTGTTGCCACGCCGATCGAGTTTGGCGCCAGCAACCTTTCGTCTTCCGATCCGATCAAGCACTCGAACAAGGCAGCAATCGGTGGCTTGATCATCGAGCCAAAAGGATCGTTTTGGGATGACAGGTTCGGCTCACGAGCGCAGGTCAATATCTTGCAAACCGACGGCACGATATTCCGTGAATTCGTGACGATCTTCCAGAACGATATCAACATGCGCTTCCAGGGATTCAACACCACGACCGACGATTCTCCATTCGGAGTCGCAGTGCCGAATCTCGCCGAGGCGGAAGATCCCGAAGACTCAGGTCAGAAAGCGGTCAACTACCGCACTGAACCGCTCTGGAAACGAATCGGGTTCGCACCCAACACGCCACTCGAAAAGACACGCGAGTTTGACTTCACCAACGTCCTGACAAACTTCCAGGTCGGCGGTGATCCAGTCACTCCAGTCTTTACGGCGGAGCCGGGCGAAGCATTTCGCGTTCGTATGCTCCACCCGGGCGGCCACCCGCGAAACGACGCGTACATGCTGCACGGTCACATTTGGGAAGAGGAGCCTTATCAGGATGCGTCACAACGCATCGCTGACAATCCGCTTTCTAATTGGGAAGGTTCAAGACAGGGAGTTGGACCAGGTTTCCACGCCGATTTCGTTCCGAAACACGGCGCGGGCAGCTTCTTCAAGGTGCCGGGCGATTATCTGTATCGCACATTCGCCTCGTTCCAATTCGATGGCGGCATTTGGGGCATCTTCCGCGTAGGTCCGCCTCCGCCGGGGAACTGCCCGCCATGCCCGGATTGTAGTCCGACCGCTGTTTGTCCGGTTACTAATCCGCCCGTTGTCGGACCTTAATAAGGGGACCACGAGATGCGACTGTCACAGTTAACCACCCTGCTTATCTGCGCCCTCGGCTTCAGCTTTACGGCTGCGAGGGCGCAGGAAAAACTCAAACCGCAGAAGATCGTGAAGGAGGGCGTCGAGATCGAATTTACGATCGACGTTCCTGCTTCACGATCCGATTCAACCGCGCCGATGGCCGGACAGGACGCTGTCTTTCGTTTCAGGATTCGGGACACTGCAACGAAAACACCACTGTCCGGCATCCGGCCGGCAGCATGGGTCGCGCAGCGCGAGCGACCTGGACCACCCGCACCGGCGCAGTGTCGCGCGAAGGTCGAGTCGTACCTTCAAGGCAGCATGCGTTCCCGGCCTGATGTCGATCTCAATTCTTATTACCTGCTTGTTCTTAACGAGGACGCGACGATTTCAGTTATCGATCCGCTAATTGGCTTTGGCGGCAGCAAGTTGTACACGATGATCCGGTTGGACAGTCCGGGCGACGACTGGGCGTTAACGAGTGACCGATCGAAGTTGTTCGTGAGCATGCCGCTGATCAACCAGGTGGCTGTTGTCGATACGACGACGTGGAAAGTTATGTCCAACGTTGCAACGGGTGTGAAGCCAAAACGTGTCGTGTTGCAACCGGATGAGAAGTACCTGTGGGTCGCGGATGAAAAAGGCGTCACCGTGATCGATACGGCGACGTTAAAAGGCGTGAAGCAGATCACGACGGGCGCCGGTCATCACGAGATCGCATTTGCGAGCGATAACAAGTTCGCGTTTGTGACCAACGGCGATAGCGGGTCGCTTTCGGTAATCAACGTTGCGAAGCTTGCGAAGATCAAAGATGTGAAAACCGGAGCGCTTGCGTCGTCGCTCAGCTTTTCGCCGTTGAGCAAGGCGCTTTATGTGACGAACGAGAGCGATGGGACCGTCGCGGTCGTCGACGCCGCGAGCCACAAGCTGCTCGCGACTATTGCCGCGAAGCCGGGAATCAGGAGTGTTCGTTTCGCGCCGGGAGGGCGTTGGGGTTTCGCGCCTAATCCGAAAGATTCGATCGTCTACATCTTCGACGCATCGACGAATCGCGTGGTCCATGAACAACCGATCGCCGATAGTCCCGACCACATCGGCTTCTCTGACAAGTTTGCTTACGTGCGTGCGCTTGGGAGCGAGCAAGTTTCGGCGATTCGACTCGCCACTGTCGGTGGACAACTCGACGTCATCAAGTTTCCAGGTGGACAGAGCGCACCGGGAAAGGCGCCCTCTTTTTCGACGAGCGCCGATGCTTTTATTGCCGCGCCGGAACCAGGTGCGATGCTGCTCGCGAATGCTGCTGACAGGATGATCTACTACTACTCGGAAGGCATGGCCGCGCCGATGGGCAACTTCCAAAACTACCGTCGCATTCCGCGCGCGGTAAAAGTTGTCGATCGCAGCCTGCGTGAAGAGTCGTTGGGTGTTTATTCGACGACAGCGCGACTTCCGAAACAAGGCATTTACAACGTTTCGCTGCTGCTTGATTCGCCGCGCGTCGTCCACTGCTTCGAAGCAGTTGCTTCAGTGAATCCTTTGCTTGCACCCGAAAAGAGAACCGCGCTGAAGATCGAGTATTTAAACAAGAGCGTTTCGTTTAGCCCGGGTGAAGACGCAAAGATTCGCTTTCGACTGTTAGATACCAAAACGAAAAAGCCGAACAGCGAATTGAAAGACGTTGGCGTGTTGGTCTTTCTCTCGCCAGGCACGTGGCAGACGCGGCAGATCGCACGTTCTGTCGGCGATGGCACGTATGAAATCTCGGTCAACCTGCCGGAGGCTGGCGTGTATCTCGTGTTTGTCGAGAGTCCGTCTCAGCGGGTCGTGTATCGTGAACTGCCTTACATGATGCTGCACGCAGCCAACACGGAGAAAGAGAAATGAAATTAATTCTGTGCCTGGTGATTGTGTTTGTATCTGTGGCAGCCGTTTCTGCGCAGCACCAAAACCACAAGGAAGAACCGCTAACTCCGGCCGCCAAGTATTTCACCGACGTTGAGCTGCTTGATCAGGACGGACGCACGTTGAAGTTTTATAGCGACGTGTTGAAAGGCAAGACAGTTGTTATCAACGTACTCTTCACGACGTGCACAAATGTGTGTCCGCCGATTAGCCGCAACTTCGAAAGGATTCAGGACGCGCTAGGGGAACGTCTCGGGAAAGACGTTTTCCTCGTTTCGATGACCGTCGATCCTGAAACCGACACTCCCACAAAGCTCAAGGAATACGCGCAAAGGTTTCACGCCCGCAAGGGCTGGTCGTTTCTCACGGGCAAGAAGGAAAACATCGATGCGGCCTTATACAAACTCGGCCAGTACGTCGAACAAAAGAACCAGCACAAGACCGTCATCATCATCGGCAACGAAGCAACCGGTTTGTGGAAGAAAGCTTTCGGACTTGCCGCTGCTGACGAGTTGATCAAGCTCGTAGAAGAAGTGATGAACGACAAGGGCGACGCTACCAAGTCCAAATGAAGATCCGCGGTTTCCTTCTTATCGCTGTCCTACTCGCAAGCTCCGCCGCTTACGCACAACTAACGTCAAGCGAGCGGCGGGGCCGGCAGATCTACCTCCGCGGAATCAGTCCATCCGGACGCGAGATTTCCGGGAGGGTCGGCGAGATTGAGGTGCCAGCCGCTGCCGCGACGTGCGGTGGTTGTCACGGCATGCGCGGCGAAGGAAAGACGGAAGGCGGCGTAACTGCTGGCACTCTCACGTGGTCCAACTTGATCAAGCCTTACGGTCACACGCACACCACGGGACGCACGCATCGACCATTCAACGAGTCGTCATTTATTCGCGCCGTCATAAACGGCGTCGATGCGAGCAACAACGCGTTGCTGATCGCGATGCCGCGTTACAACCTGTCGGCCGAAGACATGGCGGATCTGATCGCGTATCTCAAACGCATCGAGACCGATCTCGATCCGGGTCTTACGGATAACAGTTTGACTGTCGGACTCGTGGTGCCGTCGCAAGGAGCTTTCGCCGACGTGGGCGCAGCAATGAAAGACGTCTTCAGTGCTTACTTTGACGACGCCAACAGTCGCGGCGGCATCTTCAGCCGCAAGATCGAGATGCGCATCGCCGATTCCGGCGCAGGGGGCGCTACCACCGCAACAACTGCCCACGACTTCACTCGCAAAGAGCAGATCTTCGCCTTTATCGGTGGGTTGAGTGCCGGAGCCGACGCGCAAATCGCAGCGTTCGCACGTCAGGAGGAAATTCCGTTCATTGGACCATCAACACTCCTGCCCCACGCGGAGACGCCCGTTAACAGATACCTTTTCTATCTTCTTCCGGGTGTAGCCGAACAGGCAGTGTCGCTCGTGAATTTCGCAGCCGCGCGACCGGAGTTCCGAAAAGCTCAGGCGGCGATCGTTTACGGCGATAACAGTCTCGGCGTCGCCGCGGCGACGGCAGCGGAAGGTCAGTTGAAGTCGATCAAATGGACGTCTGTCACGAAGCAAAACTACGCGTCCGCCACCATGGACGCCCGCCGCCTCGTTAACGAGTTGAAAAGCAAAGGCACTGAAGTCGTCTTCTTTTTTGGCGGTGGAAAGGAACGATCGGCACTGTTAACGGAAGCCGCAGCGACGGGTTGGACGCCGAACTTCCTGTTTCTCGGAGTGCTATCTGGAAAAGACTTGCCGTCTGAATCCGTCGCTGCGTTCCAGGACAAGATCTTCCTCGCTTTCCCGACCGTACCATCGGACATCAGCAGTGCCGGCATGGCGGAGTTTCGCGCGCTGCATGAGAAATACAAATTCGCGCCGCGTCACACGCCGGCGCAGCTCTCCGCGTTCGCCGCAGCCAAGATTTTTGTCGAAGCGCTCACGCGCGCCGGGAAAGACGTGAGCCGAGAGAAGCTCGTCACCACGCTCGAGAGTCTTTACGACTTCGACACCGGCACGACGCCACGCATTACGTTTGGACCAAACCGCAGGGTTGGTGCGGCTGGCGCGCATGTCGTCCCAATCGATCTTGCAGAAAAACAATTCGCCACCGCGAGTGGTTGGATCAAGGCTTATTAAAGGAGACTTACATGAACAAGCTAATCTTTCTATTTTTAATATCCGTGGTTCCAGTAAGTGTGGCCCAGGATGCACCGCTGCCCGAAGTGCTTGCGGTCGTCAACGGCGTAAAGATCACCGCGAAAGATCTCGACGTCGCCACGAACGCCAGCATCGAGGCACTCAAAGGCGAAGTCGTCGAAGCACGTGCACGCGAGTTGGATCTGCAAATCAATACTATTCTGCTAGAAGCAGAAGCGAGGAAACGCGGCGTGGACGTAAAGAAGATCCTCGAAGAAGAAGTGATCGCGAAAGTCAAAGCGCCGGCGGACGCGGACGCGCGCAAGTTCTTCAACGAACAGTCTCCACAGGGTACCGATAAGTCAGCCGAGTTCGAACAGGTAAAGGAACGCATTCTCGCCCACCTGCTGGTCCAGCGACGTCAGGAGCTGGCAAAGCAGTTGGCCGACCGCCTTCGCAACACCGCCGAGGTGAAGATGCTGGTTGAAACTGCAACGCCACCGTCAACACCGGCCGATCGTGCACGCGTTTTTGCCGTTGTGAACGGTAAACAGATCACCTCCGGCGATATCGAAGACAAACTGCAACCGCTTATCTCCAGTGTGCAGACACAGATCTATGAACTACGCCGCCGCGATCTCACTCGCAAAGTTAACGATGTGTTGCTCTCACAGGAGGCACAGAAGCGGCACGTTACGACCCGAGCGCTGCTCGACGCTGAAGTGACGGCAAAGGCCCCGGAGATCACCGAGGCCCAGGCGCAGAAGTTCTACGACGAGAATAAAGCGAAGATGAATGGCGGCGCTTTTGCCGACCTAAAGTCGCAGATCATCGCCTATTTACAACGCACCGAAATGGACAAGCTACGCCAAACGTTCGCGGCTTCGTTGCAGAAGAACGCGGCGATCCAGGACTTTCTCGGTGCGCCTCCAGCCGCCAAGTAGCGCCAAAGAATTCCGGCGTTAAACACACTCACCGTACGCGAACGTACTGAAAATGGGGCGTTTTCCTTGGAAAATGCCCCGGTCACCCCTTCTTCGACACCAATTCTTAACAGTTTTGCATGGTTAAATCTCTTTAATCTTCTGCTAGACTGCGCTCCCCCGACATATTTTCTGCTCCCCGAAAGGTTCGTGGATTGCCCCGACTCCTCAATTGCTTGACCCGGTGGGCGTGGTAGCCGAAAGGGACACCTACACCCACAATTTCCTGGAGTAATTAATGAAGCGTTACCCTTACCCGATATTCTGGAGCATTCTTGCCTCACTTACTCTGTTCGCCGCGTTTTCATTTGAGATCCGAAGTCGAGCTCAGTCACTAACGGACTTGCAGGTTGTGACCTTGCAGGAAGCCACTTCCGATCTCCTCCCGCGAAAGAAGATCTCCGAAGACATTCTTCAGAAGGTTGCACAAGGCAAAGGCACCGAGTTCGTTCGCGTAGTCATTCAGTATGGCAGTCAGTCGGAACTCCTGGTCGATTCCGCCATAGAAACAACAGGCGCGAGCGATATCCGCAAACTGAAAAACTTTAAGGTGCGCATTGCGACGTTGCCGGTTAATGCCGCCGTCGCTCTTGCTGAGCGCGCAGACGTTTCTTTTGTTTCGCTGAATCGAGCCGTGCAGCCGATGGGCCACGTCACGCGCACGACCGGAACCGATCAGATTCGCAATAGCAGCAACAACGGAAACAACGACACCGCACTCGACGGGTCCGGTGTTGGCATTGCGATACTCGATTCCGGTATCGACACCGGACATGATTCGTTCCTCAATGGATCGAATGGCATGCGGGTCGTTTACAGCGAGGACTTCACTTACGAAGGACGTACTGACGATCCTTACGGCCACGGCACCCACGTCGCTTCACTTGCGGCTGGTAACGGCCGCGTTGCAAATGGTCAGTTCACCGGCATCGCGTCGAATGCAAACCTGATCAACTTGCGTGTGCTCAATTCGCAGGGCGTCGGGACAACCGGACACGTGCTGCGCGCGCTCGATTGGGTTGCTACAAATCGAGTTGCTTACAACATTCGTGTGGTCAACATGAGTCTCGGGATGCCCGCGATCGACTCGTATCGTGATGATCCGATCTGTCGCGCCGTGCGACGTCTTGTCGACGCCGGCGTTGTTGTGTTCGCTGCGGCAGGCAATAACGGCAAGGACGACGACGGAAACAAGATCTACGGCCGCATCCACTCACCGGGCAACGAACCGTCAGCGATCACGGTCGGTGCGTCGAATACGTTCGGCACGGACGAACGCGGCGATGACTCAGTGACGTCTTACAGCTCACGCGGCCCGACGCGAAGCTTCAGCACGGACGCAGACGGCGTCAAACATTACGATAATCTCATCAAGCCTGATCTGGTCGCGCCTGGCAACAAACTGATCGATGCCCAGGCTGACGGCAATAACCTGGTTACGCGAACCCCTTCTTTGGACGCAGGCGTTAGCGGCTCTGAGAACCGGAAAATGATGTATCTCAGTGGCAGCTCGATGGCGACGCCCGTCGCCGCTGGGGCAGCGGCGTTGATGCTTCAGGCGAATCCGCACCTGACGCCAAATCTCGTGAAGGCGTTGTTGATGTACTCCGCGCAACCTCTGGCGGGCTTCAACATGTTCGAACAGGGTGCAGGACAACTGAACGTAGCGGGTGCAGTGCAGTTGGCGCAGCTCGTAAGGACGGATCTTAGTAACACGACCAGTCTTGGTTCGCCGTTGCTTACCGCGGCCGCGCCGGCGCCGGAAACCACCGTCGGGAACCACACATTCACGTGGTCGCGCGGGATCGTTCTCAATTACACTTATGCGACCGGAGTTGATCTGATCACCAGGTACCAACTTGGTTACGCTCTGGGTAATCTACTCGGAAGTGGCGTGGTCACGGGCGAGGGGACGTTGATGCTCGATCCGTCTTACTTCTCGAACGGTGTAGTAACGGGCGAGCATATTCTTACCAGTTATGGTGTAGTAACCGGAGAAGGCTCAGCCTTTCTTGCTGTAAATCTGCTTTTTCAGAATCTCTTACCTGAGGGTGTAGTGACCGGGGACGGTGTCGTCACCGGAGAAGGTGTTGTCACCGGGGAAGGCGTTGTCACGGGCGAGCTTGTGGCGACTGCGCAATCAGCTATGATTAACGGTGACAGCGGTTCCTGCATGGCAGCGGCGTCAGACAGTGGGAACTGACTTGCCTTGGACTGTTAAACTGATCCACCAACTGATAGACGGATTACACAGGTCTCCCGGATCTGTGTAATCAGCCCATCCTGCGGTTCTGGAGATAAAGGACCATGAGCGCAGTAGAAGTGAATGTGAGTCGACCTCACTTTGGCCAGATTTATATGTGGTCGCTTGTGACTACGGGGGTAGCGATCGCACTCGTCTCGCTCTATTACCTGCCGTACGACAAGCTGGATGGGAGTTTTGTTTTTCTCTGCTTGATGGTGGTGGCGAGTTCGGCCATTGCCATCAAAATTCCCCGTGTCAGTGGTCGCATAACGGTTGCCGACACGTTTATTTTCCTCGGAATGCTGATGTTTGGCGGTGCTGCGGCGATTTGGCTGTCGACACTGGAAGGCATCGCCGTGACGCTGATGGGAATCAGCAAAAAGCCACGATTTATCCTCTTAAACTCTGCGATTCTCGCCACCAGCACATTTTTTACGGCGACAGTTTTGTACTTCATCTTTGGTCCAATAGATATTCTCCCTAAGGACTTCTCACAAAACTTCTTTTACGCGATCCTGGTAATGGGTTTCGCGCAGTACTTCGCCAACACAGTTCTGATCTCGATCGAGAAAGCGCCCAAGATTAAAGAATCCATCTGGACCACGTGGCGCACGTATTACCTGTGGACGTCAATTACCTATTTTGCCGGCGCGTCCGCGGCGGGCATTATTGCCATCCTGATCCAGCGCCATGGTTTTTATGCAGTAATTGCGACCGCGCCGATCATTCTGATCATCTGTTTCACGTATCAAACCTATCTCAAGAACATTGAGGCCTCGATTGCCCAAACAGAGGCCGCCCGACTGCACGTCGAGGAACTCTCGCGTTACATCAGTGAGTTACAGCGCTCGGAAGAGGCGCGCGGGCAATTACTCCTGCATGCCGAACGTGCGCGCTCCGAAGCAGAAGCGGCTAATCGGATAAAAGACGAGTTTCTCGCGACGCTGTCGCATGAGTTGCGGACGCCGCTGACGTCGCTCCTCGGATGGTCCAGCGTGCTTCGTGAAGCCAGGCGCGACGAGAAGGTCCTGAGCCAGGGACTCGACGCGATCGATCGCAACGCGCGCGTGCAGGCCCAGCTTATCGACGATCTGCTCGACGTTTCGCGCATCGTTTCAGGAAAACTGAACCTCGACGTCCGGCCACTGGACATCTCTTCGGTTGTGCGCGCCGCGATCAACGTCGTGCGACCGGCTGCGGACGCCAAAGGCATTAGGCTCGACTACCTGGCCGCGCCAGGCTTGGGTGCAATCTCCGCCGATTCAGGACGCTTGCATCAAATCATCTGGAACCTGTTATCGAACGCGGTCAAGTTCACTCCACAAGGCGGCGAAATCAAAATTCGCATCGAGCAGGAGAGATCGCATGCAAAGGTGACGGTCCAGGACACCGGGCAGGGAATCGATCCGGAGTTCTTGCCGCGCGTTTTCGATCGCTTCCGGCAAGCCGATAGTTCGACGACGCGAAGTTTTGGCGGATTAGGACTTGGCCTTGCCATCGTGCGTCATCTGGTTGAGCTTCACGGTGGCACTGTTTCCGCCGAGAGTGAAGGTGCCGGCAAAGGAGCAACTTTCTCGGCGACTTTTCCGCTGCTAATGGATCGTTCCGAGCCTATTGCGCAAAGTGCGGAGTTGCATGCGGAAGTTCGATCGCTCGACGGTTTGCGGGTGCTGCTGGTCGACGACGAACCGGAAGCACGCGAGATCCTCACCACGGTGATCGGGCGCACGGGCGCGGAAGTGAAAGCGTGTATTTCTGCCAGTGATGCGTTGAGCAAGCTGGCCGAATGGCGTCCCGACGTGATCTTGAGCGACATCGCTATGCCGGACGAAGACGGCTACAGCTTTATTGGCAAAGTAAGATCGTTGCCACGAGACAAGGGTGGCGACATACCGGCGGCAGCGCTGAGTGCTTACGCGCGCGATGAGGATCGGATGCAGGCGTTGGCAGCGGGCTACCAGATGCACATCGCAAAACCGATCGGCGCCAGCCAACTCGTGACAATGGTCGCCAAACTTGCGGGCCGCGATAGCTGAGGCAAAAATCCGTATTTCTTCTCGACCCCGGAATTTTGTAAAGTAGGGGCCATGAAGAAGGCGCCGGTTGGAATCGGTATCGTCGGTACCGGGTTTGCGCGGACCACGCAAATTCCAGGTTTCCGCGACTGCATGGGGGCGAAGATCGTCGCCATCGCCAGTGGTCGTCGCGAACGTGCCGAAGCAGTCGCGAAAGAATTTGGCATCGAACACGTCGCCGCTGACTGGCAGGAATTGGTCCAACGCAACGACGTAGACCTCGTCAGCATCGTCACACCTCCTGCAACACACATGGAGATCACGCTCGCAGCGCTCGAGCAGCGCAAGGCCGTGCTGTGCGAGAAGCCGATGGCGTTGAACGCAGACCAGTCGGCGCGCATGGTTGAAAAAGCAAAGGCGGCCGGCGTGCTGGCGTTGATCGACCACGAGCTGCGTTTTCTCAACAGTCGCCGCACGATGCGCGGCATGTTGCAAACGGGCGCGATCGGCAACGTGCGTCATTGCAATTACGTTTTTCGATCCGATTATCGCGCGCTACCCGATCGTCCGTGGGACTGGTGGTCTGATGCGCAGATGGGTGGCGGCACGCTGGGCGCGATCGGATCGCACGTGATCGACTCCTTTCGCTGGATGCTCGACACGGAGATCAGCAAGACTCTCGGCTTGTTATCGACACACATCAAACAAAGAATTGATAAAGCTTCCGGTGAAGCTCGCGCTGTTACGACCGACGACGAAGCGACACTCCTGTTTCGTTTCGCTGATAGTCAACTGACGCAGGATGCAACTGGTTCGGCGTCGCTTTCAGTGGTCGAGTCAGGGAAGTATGAAAACCGGCTCGAAATTTACGGCACGAAGGGCGCGTTGATGGTCGAGGAGACCGGTGAACTCTGGCGCTCGCCGACCGGCTCCGGCGTTTGGCGTCCGGTGCAGGTGGACCAGGACCACATGGCCCAGGGGATGCGCGAAAGCAGTTGGTCGCGCGGCTTCACGGCGTTTGCCGTGGCAATGTGCGACGCAATGCAGTTTGGGAAGACGACGGTCAAAGACGCCGCGACGTTTGAAGATGGTCATCGAGTGCAGGTGGTACTGGATGCGATTCGCGAGTCGAATGAAAGTGGATGCTGGGTCACAATCCATTGAGTCCACAGAAAACACGGATTCGAATCGGCGTTGATACAGGCGGCACATTTACCGATTTCGTCTTTGTAAAAGACGGTCAGGTTCAACTCTTCAAAGTTCCCTCCACACCGGAAGATCCTTCACTTGCAATTCGAGACGGACTAGCGCGGATTGGCGCTGCGGTCGACGTCGTGCACGGCACGACTGTCGGTACGAATGCGTTACTGCAACGGCGCGGTGCCCGAACGGCGTTGATTACGACGCGCGGGTTTGAAGATGTGCTGGTGATTGGGCGTCAGGCGCGACCGGAGCTTTACAACCTGAACGCGATCAAACCGCCGCCGCTCGTCGATGATGAACTGCGATTTGGTGTCGGCGAGCGAGTCGTAGCATCCGGCGAGGTGTTGGAGCCACTCGACGACGGCGAGTTGCCGGGCCTTGCAGAGAAGTTGAAGGCAGCTGGAGTTGAGTCAGTCGCGATCTCGTTGTTGTTTTCGTTTCTGCATCCGGAGCATGAGGAGCGAATTGCCGAGTCGCTGGCCTCTTTGGGTGTGCCGCTGTCGATCTCGAGTCAAATACTTCCGGAGTATCGCGAATACGAACGCACGTCGACAGTTGTCATCAATGCTTATTTACAACCGTTGATGGGGCGTTATTTGAAGCGGTTAAAGGATGAAGCTGCAAACCTGCGAGTGATGCAATCGTCCGGCGGAAGTATCTCGGCTGATGTCGCCGCAGAGGAGCCGGTGCGGACGATCTTGTCTGGTCCATCGGGCGGTGTCGTCGGTGCTTTGCGCGCCGCCCGGTCCGCGGGAATCAAAAACGTAATTACGTTCGACATGGGTGGCACATCGACTGACGTTGCTTTGTGCGACAGCGGCGCGATCCGAACGACGAACGAGGCTGTCGTAGCGGGGTTGCCGGTCGCGGTTTCGGTGATGGACATTCACACCGTCGGCGCAGGTGGAGGATCGATAGCGCGAGTTGACGAGGGTGGTTCGTTGCGTGTTGGACCGGAGTCGGCAGGCGCGGATCCCGGACCAGCGTGTTATGGCCGATCGATGTTGCCGACGGTGACCGACGCGCACGTCGTGTTGGGCCACTTCGGTGGCGCAGGCTTGTTGGGCGGCGAGTTCAAGTTAGACGAGGCGCGAGCTCGCGCGGCGTTGGGTAAGTTGGCTGAAGATCTAAGTCGCGTGACAGGGAAACGAGTAAGCGTGATTGAGGCTGCGGAAGGTGTCGTCTCGGTCGCGAATACAAACATGGAGCGGGCGTTACGACATATTTCCGTCGAGCGTGGTCATGATCCGCGGCAGTTTGCGTTGCTGCCATTTGGTGGCGCCGGTGGTTTGCATGCGGTCGAACTCGCGCGAGCGTTGCGGATCCCGACGATCATCATGCCAACGGCGCCGGGTGCGTTATCGGCAGTTGGCGTGCTGGTTGCCGACGTGGTGAAGGACCAGAGCCGCACGGTCATGTTTGGTTACAATGCGAAAGATCTAGCTAAGCTGCCGCAGGTGTTTCGGCAAATGGAACGCGAGGCTGCTGCTGTATTGCGTCGCGAGGGTTTTCCAGCGTCGAAACAACGTCACGAACGCGCGCTCGCGATGCGCTATCGTGGACAATCGTTTGAGTTGCTAATTACTAAGACAAACGGAAACATCGCTGCCGCTTTTCATCGTGCGCATCGTGATCGGTACGGCTACGCACAGGAGCAGAGTGAAATCGAAATCGTCAGCGCGCGATTAAGATCGATCGGCATGGTTGACAAGTTGTCGATGCGAAAGATCTCGTCCGCACGAGGCGTTGTTAAGCGGCACGACAGTGTTGTCGCCTATCTCGATGGCCGTAAGACGACCGTTGCCGTTTACAAACGCGACGAGCTGCGCGGCGGAATAAAGCTGAAAACCCCGTGCATCGTGACTGAGTACTCGGCAACGACGCTCATCCCCGGCGACGCAACGGCGCGGGTGGACCAGTTCGGAAACATTTTGATTGCCTTATGAAGACCAGGTTCGATCCCACGACGCTCGAAATCTATCGCGCGCTCTTCACGTCGGTCGCTGAAGAGATGGGCATCGCGCTGCGACGCACCGCGTTTTCGCCAAACATCAAGGAGCGTCGTGATTACTCGTGTGCGGTTTTCGATGCTCGAGGGAGCGTGATTGCTCAGGGTGATCACATGCCGGTGCATCTCGGATCGATGCCGATGGCCGTCGCAGCTGCCCTCGCAGAGATTGATTTCGCTCCGGGTGATGTGGTTGCGGTGAACGATCCGTTTGCGGGCGGGACGCACCTGCCTGATGTAACGCTCGTCACCCCGGTTGTGAAGGGAAAACGGATTTTATTTTATGTAGCGAATCGCGCCCATCATGCCGACATCGGGGGCGCGACGCCGGGATCCATGGGTCTCGCGACCGATATCTACGGCGAGGGCATTCGCATCCCGCCGATTCGAATCGTGCGAGGCGGCGTGGTCGATAGCGACATCATGCGACTGCTGCTGGCGAATGTACGTGGAAACGTTGAGCGTCGCGGCGATTTCGATGCGCAGATCGGTTCGTTGAAGACCGGCACGACGCGACTGTTGGAGATTGTCGAGAGGCGCGGTGAACGTGAAGCGACCGAGTACGCCGCGCAATTGATCGACTACTCTGCGCGGCTGATGCGACACACGATCGCGTCGATCCCCGACGGTGTTTATGAAGCGGAAGATGCCCTCGACGACGATGGAATCGATGATGGTCCTGTTTCGATTCGCGTGCGAATAACAATTCGAGGCGAGCGAGCGATAGTCGATTTCACCGGCAGCGCTCCGCAGGTGACGGGCGCAATTAACGCGGTTGATGCGATCACGGTTTCCGCTGTTTCGTATGTGTTTCGTTGTCTGGTTGGCGGCGAAGTGCCGGCGAGCGCGGGTTTGATGCAACCGATTGAAGTGATCGCGCCGCGCGGGACCGTCGTCAATGCGAATCCGCCTGCGTCCGTCGCCGGCGGTAACGTCGAAACGTCGCAACGCATCGTCGACACGGTGTTCAAAGCGCTTTCGCAGGCGCTGCCGGATCGGATTCCTGCGGCCAGCCAGGGAACCATGAACAATCTGACGATCGGCGGCATCGACACCCGCAGGGGGCAAGGGCAGGAGTTTTCCTATTACGAGACAGTGGCAGGGGGCATGGGCGCGCGACCGTCGCTCGATGGCATGAGCGGTGTGCACACGCACATGACGAACAGTTTGAACACGCCTGCTGAGGCGCTCGAGTATGCGTATCCGTTACGTGTTCGTGAGTATCGACTGCGACGCAGTTCGGGTGGTGAAGGCAAACAGCGCGGCGGCGACGGCGTTGTGCGCGAGATCGAGACCATTGTGCCGGCGCGCATGTCGCTACTTGCCGATCGTCGCAAGAATAGGCCCTATGGATTGTACGGCGGAGCTGAAGGCGCTGCTGGAGTGAACGAGATCAACGGTCAAACAATCGCCGCGAAAGGTTCACACGAATTAAAAGCCGGCGATCGTATTCGCATCGAGACTCCCGGCGGCGGTGGGTGGGGTGTTAAGTCGTGAGACGACGATAAATACCAGGCAGCCTCTCCGGCAAC
Organism: uncultured Acidobacteriota bacterium; assembly: GCA_963789185.1. Classification (GTDB taxonomy): domain Bacteria; phylum Acidobacteriota; class Blastocatellia; order Pyrinomonadales; family Pyrinomonadaceae; genus PSRF01. The sequence continues at coordinate 324,979 of CAWBJU010000027.1, read as the reverse complement.
GACAACACATCATCGATGATCGTGTATCCGATCTCGCCGTAAAGATCGCGCAACTCCGCCTCTGATTCACGATCGATCGTTATGCAAAACGGCGTAATTCCCTCGGTCTTAGCCTGCCGCAACGCTTCACGCGTGTCTTCGCGCGCGTAACGCGCATCGCCGTAATCATGGTCGTACGGCCGCCCGTCTGAAAGTACGATCAACAAACGCGTGCGCGCATCCTGTTTGGCGAGCCGCGCGGTCGCGTGACGTATCGCTGCTCCGAGCCGTGTGTTGTTTTGGTAGTTGATCCCGCCGATGCGTCCCTTAACTTCATCGTTATACTTCTCGTCGAAGTCTTTGACGACATAAAACTTCACGTTTCGCCGCCCCTCGGAAGTGAATCCATTGATCGAGTAAACGTCGCCGACAGCTTCCAGCGCTTCGCTCATCAGGACCAGGCCTTCCTTTTCGATCTCGATGATGCGCCGGCCGGGACGTGTGTAGGGCTGCAACGGATGCCGTCCGATCGTCCGCGCGGTTGATGACGACTGGTCCAACAAGAACGACACCGCAACATCACGCCGCCGCCGCAAACGTTTCGTGTAAATCCGTTCCGACTGGTGTCCATCAGCGCGACGATCGATCACGTAGTCGATCACGGCATTCAGATCAAACTCCTCGCCATCAACTTCATTCGCTACACGCGTCAGGTTCTCTGGCTTCATCAGTTGAAACTGGTAACGGATCGACGAGATCACACCCTTGTGCCGTTCGCGCGTCTCGTCTACAAACGCGCGGTCGCCCTGCTTCACACGCTTCTCGATCACGCGACACCAACCGAGCCGGTGGTCTGTCAACTCGCGGTCCCATTCGTCGTAGTTGTAAGCAACTTCGCCCTCGGAGAGCACTTGCTCCGGCGTCTCTGATTCCGACCATGCTTCGGCGCCCGAAAGTTCATCAGGCTCGCCCTCCGGCGACGGATCGTTCCAGGCATTGAACAGTTCGCGCGCGTCGCGACGCTGCGGCATCGATTGCGCGCGTTGCTGCTTCAAGCGTTCGGTTGCCGCCGAGTCTTCTTCCTTCTCGATTTGATCTTCCGGCACTTCAACTTGTTGTATCGAATCGTCTGCCGGAACCACTGACTGGAACAGATCGTAAACACGGCCGGTGGCGACGAGCGTATCGGCCACACTTGCGTTCGCATTTCCAAGATATTCGCCGACGATGATTTCCAACTCCGAAACGATCTGGCCGTAGTACTGGCGCGCATCGTCTCGGGCACCGCCGAGCAAGGTCACCTGAAACAACAACTCAAACGGGATAAGCAGGGCAGGCAGGTCGAGAACGTTTGGCCGCCGTCCGCTGAGACGGTCGCGAATGAGATCTAGATCGCGACGAAGGCCACGATAGGCGTGTCGCAGGCGGCGATCGATGCGTCCGTTTTCAAGCGTGCCGAAGATGCGGCGCGCGAGTTGTGGCAACGGAAACAACTTCAAGACTTCGCGGTAATCCGTGTCGTCAGTGTACGAGGGTCGCTGTTCCTGTTGGACCAGCATTTCGTCCGGTGACGCAAAAGCATCTCGCACATCGGGATCGTAAGCTGCACGGATTGCATCGTGAGCCGCACCGATCACGCCACCGCGGTCATAAGTGCCAAACTCAATCTGTCCTGCCGCGTGTGCTGCCAACACTTTGTAAAGTCTGAAATCGAGCTCGTCGTCGCCAAATTCATTCACCACTGACGGCAACTGGATCGTACGTCCGTCGCCGATACGCGCCTCATCCGGCACGGCAGCCAGCGGCGCTACCTCGACCTCACGCCCGGTCAATGCTTCCACATACAAACGCAGCACATGCTGAATCGAGTCGAGCGGCAGACCTGCGCTCCCACTATGCAACGCTTCATAACTGCCACGCGTTTCGAGCGAGAAATAACTTCGCCTCGCACGTGCATCGGAACCGGACCGCCCGGACGACAACCCGCGACGCGCCCACGCCTCAAACTGCTCGATCGAAACACTCCTCAGGGCCCGCGAACTGGATCGGAAACACGCCAGCGCCGACTCTCCATCGACCGCTGCGATCTCTTTCGTGAGCGCCAGCACTCGCCGCGATAGCCCAACCGCCTCGCTGCGCACCGCGCTTTCAGTCAACAGCTTTAGAAACCGCGGACTACTCCTCACAAACGCCACAAGACTCGCGTTGCCATGCGCTGCGACAACCCACAACAAATCGATCCACTCGTCGAAAATCTCCGGCGCGCGACGCAGAATCTCCCCTCCGGAAAGCAGCACCTGGAGCGCCGCGCCTCCTCCACGTTCCAGAAAGTCGTTCGTCCGCGTGAGTAACCGCGTCGCATTCGCCGGAGACAGTTCGTTCAACGCCCCCGGAAACGACGACCACGCATCAGCAGCGATTCCACCGGCGCGCGCGGCGAACGACGCCGCCAGCGCGAGCGCCGCTTCGATCACGTCCGCGCTTTCAAACTCACGCAGAGCACGCGACACATCCACGGAAACGTTGATGAACTCAGTACTGTGCTTTGCGGAGCGTCTCGCGATCTCGTTCGCTACGTCGAGAACGGCGCGTGACGTGTTGACGTCGTCTATCTGAGTGATGATTGCGGGCAGTGTTTGAAAAGTTTCTCTGGCAACGGAAGTCGACAGGACCATCTGGCGCGCACACAACGCAAAGATCCCCGGCAGCAGTTCCTCTGGAACATCTCGGAGCGGTGCGACGCCGGCCGCAAAGAACGAAGCCGCCGATTCGTAGTCGCTCATCGCGAGCCGCCGGCCCATCTCACCCCATGATCGCAGCTCGGCCGGTTCAAGCACCTGCGCTGCCGCGGGAGTTGCTCGCAGAAACTCGAGCGCGGCCCGGAGCGAGATTCCGGCGATCGCGGTGGTGGTTTCGATGATCTGTGTCCGGTAGGTCTCCAACAGCTTAAATGACAGTCGTGATGATCTCGCGAATGCTGCGTTGCAACTCACGATCGTCAGTTATCGGCGAGCACATCGCGACCTCAGCAGCATCGACTGGTGGGATGCCGAGTGCAATGAGTTGAGCGGCGTAGATCAGGAGTCGAGTAGAAACGCCTTCTTCGAGACCGTGGCCGCGCAGGTTCCGCACCTTCTGACCGATTAGAACCAGATCGCGCGCAGTGCCTTCGTCGACACCGCCTTCGCGCGCCACGATCTCCGCTTCCATTTCCGGTGGTGGATAGTCAAACTCGATCGCCACGAACCGTTGGCGAGTGGACTGCTTCAGATCTTTCAGGATCGACTGATATCCGGGGTTGTAGGAAACGACGAGCATGAAATCCGCCGGCGCTTCCAGAATCGTTCCGCGCTTTTCGATTGGCAGACGGCGACGATGGTCGGTCAACGGGTGAATGATAACCACCGTGTCCTTGCGTGCTTCGACAACTTCGTCGAGATAGCAGATCGCGCCATTGCGGACGGCGGAAGTCAGTGGTCCATCGTGCCAGATCGTCTCTTCGCCTTCGAGCAGGAAACGTCCCACGAGGTCAGTTGACGACAGGTCTTCGTGACAGGCGACAGTGATGAGCGGACGCTCGAGTCGCCACGCCATGTGTTCGACAAAACGGGTTTTCCCGCAGCCGGTCGGGCCCTTCAAAATCACGGGCAACCGTGCGGAATGGGCGGCTTCAAAGAGTTCTATCTCACGGGCGACGGGCAGATAGAACGGCTCGGTGGAGACTCGATAGTCCTGGATTGCGCTTTCAGCCATTTGTTTGGCATCTTAACATTGCCGATTGGCAATTGCCGATTGCCGATTGAAGGGTAACGGCAGCGGCGAAAACCGCAAAGGAAGACAATTGGCAATTGGCAATCGGAAATTGGCAATGACATGAAGATAGCAGTAGCAATGAGTGGCGGCGTGGATTCTTCAGCCGCCGCGGCGATTTTAAAAGAACAGGGCCACGAGCTGGTCGGTTTCACGATGCAGTTGTGGGACCAGCGGCGTGGCATCAACGTCGACGAAAACGGCGATCCGCTGCCGTCGCGTTGCTGTTCGTTGGACGACGTGTACGACGCGCGTCGCGTAGCGGAAGAGCTAGGGTTCCCGTTTTATGTTTTGAATTTGGAGCGTGATTTCGAGCGCGACGTTGTAGCTCCGTTTGTGACGAGCTATCTCAGCGGCGAGACGCCGATTCCGTGCGTTGGGTGCAACAGCCGGTTGAAGTTTGCATCTCTTGATCGACTGGCAGCGAGTTTGGGTTGTGAGAAGGTTGCTACCGGGCATTATGCGCGCGTCGACTTTGACTCTGCGACGAAGCGTTATCGTCTGCTGCGCGGCCGGCATCTGGAGAAAGACCAGTCATACTTTCTTTGGGAACTGACGCAGGCGCAGTTGTCGCGTGCGATGTTTCCGCTCGGCGAGATGTCGAAACCGCAGGCACGTGACGCTGCGCGACAGCATCAGCTGAGCGGCGTTGCGGAGAAGAAAGAGTCGCAGGAGATCTGTTTCGTGCCTGACGGCGACTATGCCGGCTTTATAGATCGGTATCTCCAAGCGGAGAATGCGAGCGATCGTCTGCCCGGCGCAGGCGAGATCGTCGACAGCAACGGCCGCGTCATCGGGAAGCATGAAGGAATTCATCGTTACACGATCGGACAGCGTCGAGGCATCGGCATTGCTGATGAACGCCCGCTCTACGTGCTATCGCTCGATGCAGATCGCAAGCGCGTGACCGTTGGGTCGTCGGAAGAACTCTTGAGCAGCGAGTTCACGGCGGCGGGTGTCAACTGGATCGCTTATGATGATCCGCAGGAGCCGGTGCACGCCGAAGTCCGGGTTCGCTACCGGCACACCGCAGCACCTGCTGTCATAACTCCGCTCCCGAACAACCGCGCCCGTGTAGTTTTCGAGGAACCGCAACGCGCGATCACGCCCGGACAGGCGACTGTTTTTTACCGAGGCGATGAAGTGGTTGGCGGTGGTTGGATCGTTAAGAATTGCGAGATTGCGAGAAATGCGTAATTGCGCAATTTACCGACGAATTCGCAATTTTGCAATTCCGCAATTCCGCAATTCCAAACCTTTTCCTTCGCTCTCGCGTACTCACTATTGGACTAAAACCTCCTAATCCTTGAGGAAATAACAATCATGGCAATGTCAGGAACACGTAAAGCAGTTTTAATATTTGGCGGCATTTTCGCGGCGCTGATTTTTGTGGCGGTGATTGGCGCGCTCATTATTTACATGACCCTTTTTTATAAGGCCGAACCACCCATCCGGGACAATAGCGTCCTCGTGCTGCGTGTCGCCGGAACATTGCCAGACTACAGCCCCGACGATCCATTCAAGAAGTTTTTCGGTGGACCAGACCAGTCGCTCACCGGATTGGTGACGCAATTCAAAAAAGCGAAGGTCGACAAACGGATCAAAGTGATCCTGCTCGACGTCAACATGTCAGCCGTGGGCTGGGGCAAGGCTGATGAGATTCGCGACGCGATCACCGACTTTCGTTCGTCCGGCAAACAGGTTTACGCCTACATCGAGTTTGGCTTGAACAAGGAGTATTACATCGCTACCGCAGCGGACAAGATCATCGTGCCTCCGCCGGGCGAGTTGTTCATCAATGGGCTCGCGGCCGACGTCATGTTCTTCCGCGGGTCGCTCGACAAGCTCGGCATCTATCCCGACATCTACCAGATCGGCAAGTACAAAACCGCGGCCAACATGTTCAAGGAAAAGGAGATGACTGAGGCCCATCGGGAGTTCATCAACGAGTTCATCGAAGATCTTTACCAACGCTACATCAACACGATCGCGCAGGCGCGTCGTAAAACGCCTGACGAAGTACGCACGTTGATCGACAACGCGCCGTACAACGCAGAACAGGCAAAGAACGCGGGTTTGATCGACGATGCGATGTACCGCGATCAGCTCGAGAACCTGCTTAAGAAACAGTTGGGCCAGAAAGAGTCTGATCCGTTGATCGCGGTGCGCGCTCATGATTATCGCGACGTGTCGCCGGAATCGCTTGGTCTGAACAAAGGCGAACGCATTGCAGTGATCTATGCCACTGGTGAGATCGGCTCCGGTAGTTCGCAGAACAGTCCAAACGGCGATCAGTCGATTGGTTCCGACACTGTGGCGAAGGCGTTGAACGATGCTGCCGCCGACAAGACGATCAAAGCGGTCGTGTTGCGTGTCGACAGTCCGGGTGGTTCCGGTCTTGCTTCGGACATCATCTGGCGCGCGGTTGAAACAGCGAACCAGAAGAAGCCCGTTGTAGTTTCGATGAGCGACGTGGCCGCGTCAGGCGGTTACTACATCTCTGCGAGCGCCAGCAAGATCATCGCGCAGCCGACGACGATCACGGGTTCGATCGGCGTCCTCGCCGGCAAGCCGGTGATGCGCGGGTTTTACGATTGGCTCGGCATCTCGAACGAGTACGTGATGCGCGGAAAAACGGCAGGCATGTTTCGCGCGACTGAGAAGTTTTCCGACGACGAGCGTGTGAAGTTTGAAGAGTGGATCAAGACGACTTACTACCGCGATTTTGTACCGAAGGTGGCGAAAGGTCGTGGCAAGGATCCAGGGTACATTGATTCCGTTGCGCAGGGCCGGGTTTGGACTGGAGGGCAGGCGAAGGACAAGGGTCTGGTCGATGAGTTTGGCGGCTTGGATAAGGCGATCGAGGTCGCGAAACAACTCGCGAAGATTCCGGCTGAAAAGGGAGTTCAACGCGTTATTCTGCCGTATCCAACGACGTTCATTGAGCAACTCCTGTACGGGGGCGGTGAGAACTCGAACACGGAACTCGAACAGCAGCAAGCGGTGATGGCGGCGCTGCCGGAAGACGCTCGCCGCGCCTTCCGTTTCATGCAGTTGATGGATCGAATGAAGAACGGCGAGACGATGTTTGTGATGCCGTTCGATCTGCGGATCAAGTAATTCGCTAAGAAATTCGATCGCGGCCGCCCATGTAAGGTCGCAGGACTTCGGGAACGATCACGGAACCGTTTCCTGCTGGAAGTTTTCCAGAATCGCTACCCAAGTACGTCCTACAGCGAGGCCCGAGCCATTAAGCGTGTGCACAAACTCGGGCTTCGCGCCACCAGCGCGACGAAAACGAATCTGCGCGCGCCTCGCCTGAAACGCCTCGTAATTCGAACAGGAAGATATTTCGCGGAAAGTATTCTGCGAAGGCAGCCAGACTTCAATATCGTAAGTCTTCGCGCCGCCGAAACCGAGATCGGCGGTTGAAAGCGTCACGACGCGATAGTGGAGCCCGAGCTTTTGCAGAATCGTTTCCGCATCACGCGTGAGCGATTCGAGCTCGTCGTAAGAGTTTTCCGGCAACGCGTACTTCACCAGTTCGACTTTTTCAAACTGGTGCAGGCGGATTAACCCGCGCGTGTCGCGGCCGTAGCTGCCCGCTTCCGAACGGAAGCATGGCGTGTATGCGGCCCACTTCATCGGCAGTTGCGACGCGTCGAGAATCTCTTCGCGGTGATAGTTCGTGACCGGCACTTCTGCGGTCGGAACCAAATACAACTCGCGATCATCACGGAGCTTGAAAAGGTCTGCTTCAAACTTTGGCAGTTGCGCCGTGCCAAACAGCGCGTTGCTGTTCACGATGAACGGTGGCTGTGTTTCGAGGTAACCATGTTCGCGCGTGTGTACGTCGAGCATGAAATCGATCAACGCGCGTTCCAGCCGGGCGCCCGCGCCGTTGAGAATCGCGAAACGCGCGGAAGCGAGTCTCGTCGCGCGTTCGAGATCGAGGATGCCTAACGCGATACCGAGATCGACGTGGTCCTTCGGTTCGAAGTTAAACGCCGGCGGCGTGCCCCAGCGACGCACTTCAACGTTGTCTGATTCGTCTTTTCCAACCGGAACACTGTCATGAGGAATGTTCGGAAGGTTGGACAGTATTTCGCGCATTCTTTCCTCGGAGCGTTCACGAGCCGCATCAGCGCCACTCATCAGGGCCTTTAATTCACTAACTTGCCAGCGCATTCTTTCCGCTTCGTCGGTAGCTCCCTGCTTCATCAAGCCGCCGATTTCTTTACTTAACTTGTTTCGCTCCGCGTTGAATCGATCGGATTCACCAATGGCGGTCCGTCGATCTTTGTCCGCGTCTGCGAAGTTCTTTAGTTGGGCGAACATGTCGTCAGAGGCATGACGCTTCTCGAGGGCTTCTGTCACTTTGTCGATGTTGTCGCGTACGTAATTGAGATCGAGCATTTGTTCAGTTCCGCTGTCCTATGTTAAAGAAAAGGCCACGCTAGCCGACACTGATTCGTACTGTCAAGAAAGGGGTAAAGTTTGTCTGAGCAAAAACCATTCGCCGGGCGTGTGGCCATCGTCACCGGAGGCACGCGCGGTATCGGGCGCGCGATCGCTGTCGAACTGGCCCAACGCGGGGCTGACGTCGCGTTTAATTACGCAAAGAGCGCGGAAGCGGCAGATATCTTGAAGGCTGAGATCGAGGCTCTCGGCGTGGGGGCGTTGGCGGTCCAATGCGATGTTGCGAATACGGAAGCGGCAGCCGAGATGGTGAAGCAGGTGAAAGACGCCTTTGGCCGCATCGATTTTCTTGTCAATAACGCCGGAATAACTCGCGACAATCTGATTCTCCGCATGAAAGAAGAAGATTGGGACGACGTGATGGATACGAACCTCAAAGGGGCGTGGAACTTCGCGAAGGCCGCGCTGCGGACGATGTTGCGACAGGATACTGGTGGAGCAATTTTGAATATCTCGTCGATCAGCGGCGAGGTCGGCATGCCGGGGCAGTCGAACTATTCGGCGTCGAAGGCTGGAATGGTTGGGTTAACGAAATCGCTGGCGAAGGAGGTCGCAAGCCGGAAGGTGACAGTCAATGCGCTCGCGTTAGGGATGGTTGCGACTGACATGGCCGGGAAGTTAGACGAAACGTATCAGGCGAAGATCATGGAACAGATTCCGTTGGGCCGCTTTGCCGAACCGGACGAGGTTGCGCGGATTGCGGCGTTCCTGCTTTCAGACGACGCGCGCTACATCACCGGACAGGTAATTCAGGTTGATGGTGGATTAGCTATTTGATTTTTTTGACGTCGGTTGGTTTTGCAAACAGGGCGTCGTCGATGGGTTGGTTGTACTTCAAGTCTTCGTAGTTGATCCGCGTTACCTGCTTACCGTTGATGTAGTGATCGACGACCCACGGCGCGGTGATACCCTGAACAGTGATGAACTTCAGTAATTGATCCTCTTCCGTAGTCTCGACCTGATCCCCTGAATCCGGATCCTTACGCGTCCGTTTGTAAATAATCTTCGCAGGAAACCCGTCCCTCGCCCCAAACTCGAACTCGATCCAGAAACCATTCGGATACATCAACCGGATCGTCTCATTACGTTTCGCCAACCCCGCTTCGCGACGACCGACATAAACGATCTTCCCGCCTTCCTTTTGCCACCATCCACGCAGCAGATTCTCGAGACTGGTGCGCATCACACGCTTGAACTCTTCGACCTGCGCCGGTGACTGGTCGCTGATCTTCTTCACCGCACCGTCAAACATCCACCCCGTCTCGCCGCTGTTGGTTTGAATCGACTTGATACCGAGGCTGGTGAACTCGGTGCGTTCGCGATCCGGATAGACGATGTAATCGAGGAAGCGTTGCGGCAGTTGTGAGACGCCGTCGTTCATCTGCGTGTAGAAACCCCTACCGATCACGGTCTTGACGTTTAAATAGTTCGCGCCACCGAGAACCTCGATGGCGCGATCCATGATCTGTTTGGATTTCTCGTCTACCGCGGGCTGAGTGGTTTGGGCCCTGGTGATGGTGACGAAAGCAGCCAGACAAACTAACAGGAGGATTGATCTTTGCACTGTCAGTTGAACTCTGGCTTTGGTCCACCGTCGGGAGTCACCACGACCTCACCGTTATCGACATCCACGCGGAACCGCGACGAGGTTTTCCACATACCGGTGATTGGAAGTTTTACTTTCTCGTCGATGTGCCGTTTCAGGAAGCGCGCACCGTACGCCGTGTTGTAACCGCTCTCCGTCAGCCGATTGACTGCGGCTTCAGTTACTTCCACCTGTTTGCCCTGGCGTTCCATCTGGCGTCGCAATTTATCAAGATACAGCTTCGCGATTTGCCGTACTTCGTCCATCGTCAACGGCGAAAAGACGACGATCTCGTCGATGCGGTTGCGAAACTCCGGCGAGAACCGTTGCTCCGCAGCCTTCATCACTTCGTTTTTGACGGCGCGGAAGTCGGAAGCGGTCTTCGTGCCGAATCCCAGCGGCTTCTCGAACCGTTTGAAACTCTCCGAACCAAGGTTCGAAGTCATGATGATGATCGCGTCTGACAGGTAGACTTTCTTGCCGCGGCCATCGGTCAGCCAGCCTTCATCGAATGCCTGTAGGAACAGGTTCATCAGATAAGGCGAAGCTTTCTCAACCTCGTCCAGCAGCAATACGGTGTACGGATTCTCTCGCAATTGCTCGGTCAGAATGCCGCCGCGCTCCGAACCGACGATGCCGCGAGGCATGCCGATCAGTTTCTCGATGCTGACAGTCCCATCGCTGTACTCCGACATGTCGATACGGACCATCTTCTCTTCGTCGCCAAACATGAACTCGGCAACAGCCTTTGCCAACTCCGTCTTGCCGACGCCGGTTGGACCAAGAAACAGCAGCACGCCGTCAGGCTTGTAGTGCGACTCTTTCAGCGGACCCTTGTTCAAGCGCAATCGTTGCGCGACTGCTTTGATGGCCTCTTTCTGTCCAATAACACGCCGGCTCAGCATCGGTTCTGTCATCGCGAAACGATCGGTCGTATCGCGATAGATCATGTCTCGCGGAATACGCGACTCCTGCGAAATGACGTCGATGATGTGTTCGCCCTGGACCACCATCTTCTGCGGCTCGTTGATCTCGACTTTCACCGCAGCGGTGTCGAGCCAGCCGATTGCCTTGTCAGGCAGGTGCAGATTGCGGATGTACTTCGGCGCCATCTCCAGCGCTGTATTGATGGCCTCGTCGGAGATCTTGACCGAGTAGTTCTTTTCGAGCCGCGGACGAAGACCGAGCAGAATCTCTCTTGTCTCGGTGATCGTAGGCTCGACGACTTTAACCGTACGGAAACGACGCGCGAGCGCTTCGTCTTCGGCGATGTACTCTTTGTATTCGGTAAGTGTGGTTGCGCCGATGATGCGCATCTCGCCGCGGGCGAGTGCCGACTTGAACATGTTCGCTGCGTCAGATGATGTTCCGAGAGCAGCGCCGGCGCCAATGATCGTGTGTGCTTCGTCGATGAAGAGGATCAGGTCGTGCCGCTCCTTGACTTCATCGATGATGCCTTTGATTCGTTCCTCAAACATGCCGCGCAGCATGGTGCCGGCAACGATGCCGCCCATTTGCAACTGCACGATATGCGAACCGCGCAAACGCATCGGAACCTTCTCCGGCTCCAACTCGACCAGGCGCGCGAGTCCTTCGATGACGGCGGTTTTGCCGACACCTGGCTCACCGACAAGCATGGGCGAATTGGCCCGCTCCCGGTGGCATAAGATCTCGATAATTTGTTGAATCTCTTTTTCCCGGCCGATGGTAGGCGGGATCTTGTCAGCCCGCGCCAGCCGGTTGAGCGAAACACCAAAGTGTTTCAGATAGGGTGGAAGCTCAAACTTCTTCCGGTTAAGTTCTTCTTCCTGTTCGCGTTTTTGAACCTGCGCGCGTACGTTTTCCGCGACGGCATCAGGGTTGGCGCCCATGGTCCTCAGTACGTCTACGAACAGACTGTCTGAATTACTAAGGGCTTCAAAGATGTCAGTTGCTTCAATCGTTTTGCGACCCTGCGTTCGGGCGCGTTCCATCGCCCGCTTGAACAGGTCGGTAGTGTCTGGGCCAATGCGAAAGCCTTTTCCGACATGTGATTGCCGGCTGCCGCTGAGACGCTTCTCGATGGCCATTTTGACCACAACCGGATCGAGCGAAAGCTCGCGCATCGCGGAGTTGAACATATCAGGCTCCTCGACCGTCAGGGCCTGCAAGATATGTTCGACTGAGACGAAGTTCTGGTCGCGTCGCCGTGACTCGTTCAGCGCGTGTTCTAAAATACGCTGACCGGTGTCGCCAAATTTATCCTTGTATGAACCTAAATCAACCATAATTCATTCGACCGTGGTCTACGATGAAATTCTCGTATCCGACGGTAACTACTCGACTTTCAAACAGCGGCTGCAACCTCCAACCGCGATACAGTTGGATGTCAGCAGGATAAGCGCCGTTGCGTTTCAATGCAATAACTATTACCGCGAGGCGATTCCTGCAATTCGCCTGCCGAAGATTACGATTTCAATGTGAATACTGTTGCCAATTAGTTTAGTTAGTAATCGTAGTCGTCCCCTCCTGGACTTGGCGGCGAAGCTTTCTTCGGTTCGGGCAAATCAGTCACCGCTGCTTCGGTAGTCAACAGCAGCCCAGCGATCGATGCGGCGTTCTGTAACGCCGTACGGACCACTTTGGTCGGATCGATGATTCCCGCCGCCGCAAGATCTTCGTACTCGCCGCTCACAGCGTTGAAACCCTTGTTTCCTTTCAGTCGTTCCACTTCACCAATCACGACGGCGCCATCGACACCCGCGTTTTGAGCGATGCGGCGAATCGGTTCCTCCAACGCACGACGAACGATCTTTACGCCGGTGCGAACGTCCGGATCCTCGCTGTCGTGGTTATCGAGAACTTTTCCCGCGCGCATGAGGGCAACACCACCGCCGACTACAATGCCTTCCTGTGCAGCAGCTTTGGTTGCGTTGAGCGCGTCTTCCACTCGCATCTTGATCTCTTTCATTGCGGTCTCGGTCGGCGCACCGACTCTTACGACCGCCACACCGCCGGCTAGTTTCGCCAATCGCTCCTCAAACTTCTCGCGATCGTAATCAGACGTGGTCTCCTCGATCTGATTGCGAAGCGATGCAATGCGACCGGCGATGGCTTTTGGATCACCATTACCTTCAACGATCGTGGTGTTTTCCTTTTCAACAATCACACGCTTGGCCGTTCCGAGATCCTCGGCGGTGACTTTCTCGAGTTTGATTCCGAGATCTTCCGTGATCACTCGTCCGCCGGTCAGGATCGCTAAATCTTCGAGGATGGCTTTGCGGCGATCGCCAAACGCCGGCGCCTTCACGGCGCACACTTTGATCGTGCCGCGAAGTCGATTGACAACGAGTGTCGCCAGCGCGTCGCCATCGACGTCCTCAGCGATGATCAGTAGTGCCCGTCCTTGTCCCGCTGTTTGTTCGAGCAAGGGAAGCAGGTCGCGCATCGCGGAGATTTTCTTGTCGAACAGCAGAATGTACGGTTCGTCGAGAATCGCTTCCATGCGATCGGGGTTCGTCACGAAGTACGGCGAGAGGTAACCCCGATCGAATTGCATTCCTTCTACTATGTCGAGTTCGGTCTGTAACGTTTTAGATTCCTCGACGGTGACCACGCCGTCCTTGCCGACACGCTCCATCGCTTCGGAGATGAGCCGCCCGATTTCGCGATCGTTGTTGGCGGATACCGTTGCCACGTTGGTCAACTCTTCCTTGCTCTTAACCTTCTTCGACATTCGCTCGAGCTCGGCAACAACCTGCTCGGTCGCTAGCTGGATACCGCGCTGCAACGACATCGGATTAGCGCCGGCGGTAACGTTCTTCACTCCCTCGCGAAAGATCGCCTGCGCGAGAATCGTCGCCGTCGTCGTGCCATCACCGGCAGCGTCGTTAGTTTTGACGGCAACTTCGCGCACCATCTGAGCGCCCATGTTTTGATACTTGTCTTTAAGATCGATCTCTTTCGCGACCGTGACGCCGTCTTTCGTGATCACGGGTGAGCCGAATTTCTTCCCGAGCACAACGTTGCGCCCTCTTGGTCCAAGGGTCACGCGCACCGCATTCGCGAGGGTATCAACCCCCTGAAGCATCGCCTTGCGAGCTTCTTCTCTAAACTTCAACTCTTTAGCCGGCACTCTTCTTTCTCCTTTATTCTTGAGGCGCTGTTCTCGCTTGTTCCGCGGCGCGCCCTACTTTCACACGAGCCGGACGAAGCAACCTGTCACCCATCCGGAATCCGCGACTATATTCACTAATGACTTTTCCGTCCATCTCAGGATCGGCGTTGCCGGTGTCGACTGCTTCGTGCAACTCCGGATCGAACGTTTCGCCAACGGCATCGACTGGTTCCACGCCCGCGTTCGTCAAAGCGCTCTCGATGCGATTGGCGATACTGCGAATACCTTCAAGCATCGCTTCGCGCGGTGCGTTTTCCGATACCGCGTTGATAGCGCGGTGCAGATCGTCGAGCACGGGAAGGAAGTCGGCAATAAACTTTGCCTTCTCGTTTGCGGCGCGTTCGTCCGCGGAACGATTTAAACGTTGCCGTGTCTCGTCAGTCTCGCGTTGCAATTGCTGGCGCAACTGTTCGAAACGCGCCTGCACGTCCTGGACTTGTTTCTCCGCTGCCTGCGTCCGGGCCTCGAGCTCCTCAACGTACTTAGGTTTGAGGTTCGGAGCTTCAGCTTCTTCGTTCACGCGTTCGGTGCCCTCCGGATCGAGATAGATCCGTCGTTTGTCAGTAACCCTCAGCTCGTCTTTACGGTCTTCACCCATCATGAACCAATCCTTTAAGAGACCTTGATCGTTATCTTCTGCGCCTTTTGCTCTGTACGCTTCGGCAATCGGATGTGCAAAACGCCATCTTTGTAATCGGCGCCGATGCCCGTTTGATCAACTGTTCCCGGAATCGTGAAGGTACGCAAAAACTTTCCTCGCGGCCTTTCGCTCCGGTGTTTCGACTCCTCGACGAGCCGCGTTCCTTTGACGATCAAGCGGTTGTCGTCGATGTCGATCTCCACTGCATCACGACTGATGCCGGGTAAGTCGATAGCGATCGAAAAGCCTGATTCAGTCTCGTAAATATCGGCTGCTGGGTTCCAGTCGGTGCGTTCAAACTCATCGCCCGTATCGGTGTTCGCACGCCGCTGCGTCGCGTCTTCAAAAAGCCTGTTCATTCGGTCTTGCAGAATCATCAGATCCTGCAAAGGGTTCCACTGTTGTGCCATGTGTTCACTCTCTCCAAAAATAATTGATCACGCCGTCGCAAAGGCCTGCTCGGTCTTGAACTCCAACGCGTCGCCCTTCGCCGTGACACGTATGGTTTGACCCGGCAGTATTTCTCCTTGCAACAGCTTTACCGCCAGCGGGTTTTGAATGTACGACTGGATCGCTCGTTTGAGCGGTCGCGCGCCGTAACTCGGATCGTAACCTTCTCGCATCAACAACTCTCTCGCCGACGGGTCAAGGATTAGCGTCAGATTCCGCTCGGCCAACATCGCGCGCAGACGTTCGAGTTGCACGTCGATAATCGCGCCGATCTGCTCTTGCGAGAGCTGGTGGAAGATAACTACGTCGTCAACGCGGTTGAGAAACTCTGGTTTGAAGTTCAAACGAAGTTCCTGGAGCACCGCTTCGCGTACCTGTTTTTCGTCGCCTTCCGCTGCCTGAATCTCGCGCGAGCCGAGGTTCGAAGTCATGATCAGGACGGTGTTCTTGAAGTCGACTGTCCGTCCCTTTGAATCCGTTAAGCGACCGTCGTCGAGAATTTGCAGCAGGACGTTGAAGACGTCTGAATGCGCTTTCTCGATCTCGTCAAAAAGGATGACTGCGTACGGCCGGCGGCGAACGGCTTCCGTCAATTGTCCGCCTTCCTCGTAGCCGACGTATCCCGGAGGCGCGCCAATCATGCGTGCGACTGCGTGCTTCTCCATGTACTCCGACATGTCGAGCCGCACCATCGCGCGCTCGTCGTCAAACAGAAACTCCGCAAGTGCACGTGCCGTTTCAGTTTTACCGACGCCGGTTGGTCCAAGAAAGATAAACGAGCCAATCGGACGGTTCGGATCCTGCAAACCAGCACGAGCGCGACGAACAGCGTTTGCCACGGCGGTTAAAGCTTCTTCCTGACCGATGACGCGTTGGCCGAGCCGGCCCTCCATCGTCACCAGCTTCTGCATCTCGCCTTCGAGCATGCGCGAGACCGGAATGCCGGTCCACTTCGCGACAATTAAGGCGACGTCCTCTTCGTCGACTTCTTCCTTCAGCATTACGCCGTCTTCTTGAAACTTAGCTAATTTCTCTTGTTCAGCTTTGAGGCGCGCTTCGAGTTCCGGAATCTTGCCGTACTGAATCTCCGACGCACGAGCGAGATCGCCTGCATTGCGCGCCTGATCGAGGTGGAGTTTCATTTGTTCGAGTTCGGCCTTCGACTTGCGCATGAGTTCGATGGCTTCTTTTTCGGATTGCCATTTCGCCTTCATGCCTGACGACGTTTCTTTGAGGTTCGCAATGCGCTGCTCGATCTCGCTAAGTCGTGCCTTTGACTTCTCGTCCTCTTCGCGCTGGAGTGCCTGTCGTTCGATCTCGAGCTGGATGATTTCACGTTCTAACTGATCGATCTCCTGCGGCAGAGAATCGATCTCGATGCGCAGCCGCGACGCGGCTTCGTCAATCAGGTCGATTGCCTTGTCAGGGAGAAAACGATCGGTGATGTAGCGATTCGACAGAGTCGCCGCGGCGACGATGGCCGAGTCTTTGATCCGCACGCCGTGATGCACTTCATAACGCTCTTTCAAACCGCGCAGGATCGCGATCGTGTCTTCAACCGTCGGTTCGCCGACGTATACCTGTTGAAAGCGACGTTCGAGCGCCGCGTCTTTTTCAATGTGTTTCTTGTATTCGTTGAGAGTCGTCGCGCCCACGCAGCGGAGTTCGCCGCGCGCCAATGCTGGTTTCAGCATGTTCGACGCGTCGATAGCTCCTTCCGCCGCTCCCGCTCCGACAAGCGTGTGCAGCTCGTCGATAAACAGAATGATCTGTCCCTGCGCGTTTTCGATCTCTTTCAAAACCGCCTTGAGACGATCTTCAAACTCGCCGCGATACTTTGCACCGGCGAGCATCGCGCCGAGATCAAGCCCTACAAGACGCTTGTTTCGCAGTGTTTCCGGAACGTCGCCGGAGACGATCCGTTGCGCCAAACCTTCGACGATCGCCGTTTTACCAACACCCGGTTCCCCGATCAGCACCGGATTGTTCTTGGTCCTTCGTGACAACACTTGTATGGTGCGTCGAATCTCGTCGTCACGACCGATGACGGGATCGAGTTTTCCTTTGCGGGCGAGTTCAGTCAGATCGCGCGCGTACTTCGAAAGCGCCTGGTAGTTTTGTTCGGCGTTTTGATCGGTGATCCGTGTACCACCGCGCATCTGTTCGATGACCTTTAACAGATCGTCTTTCTTGACACCGTGTTGCCGGAGAATCTTTCCTGCGTCGCCGGTCTGGTCTTCCACGATTGCGACCAGCAGCGGTTCGGTCGAGATGAACTCGTCTTGAAACTTGTCCGCCTGTTTTTGCGACTCAGTAAAGATCTGAGTCATCCGTGGACTGAAATACTGTTGGCCCCCCTGGACGCGCGGAAAACGTGCGACAGCGGCCTGCGTGTCGTTAAGAATGACCGCGACGTTGGCGCCGAGCTTACCGATCAACGGGCGCACGATGCCTTCAGGTTGTTCGAGCATGGCGACGACCAAATGCTCCGGCTCAACCTGCTGGTGCTGGTTTCTTTCAGCCAGCTCGATCGCCGATTGAATCGCTTCCTGCGCTCTGAGTGTGAATTTGTCTAACCGCATCTCTTAAAATCCGTCTTAAAGAAATTGAACGGGCTCCGCATCCCAAACTGCGACGAGCCCGCTCGCGATTGTCCGACCGTCAAAGTTTAGCGCCCGCCAGACGCTTCTTTCGCTTTGCCGGTTTGCGGAGTTGTGTCGATTGCCTTCTGCGAACTGCCAGTGCCCGTGCCGCTCACCTGGATGCGACGGGCTTTCGTCTCTTCTCGTTTCGGCAACGTCACGCGCAACACGCCGTTGTTGTATTCGGCGGTGGCGCCTTCGGGAGAAACACTCTGGGGTAGAGTGAACGAACGAGTAAACGCACCGTAGGAACGCTCGACTCGATGATAGTTGTCGGTCTCTTCCGTCTTCTCAAACTTACGCTCGCCGCGAAGCGTGATGATGTTGTTCTCGACCGAGAGATCGAAATCTTCCTGGTTCATGCCGGGCAATTCAGCCTCAAGCACGATCTGGTCCTTGTTCTCATAGATGTCTACACTGGGAGCCCATGCGCCACGGGCGATGCCTTCATCGTCGAAAGCGCGGGTCATGTTAGTCGAGAACAGGCGGTTGACTTCCTCCTGCAACGTCCGCAAGTCGCGGAAGGGGTCATATCGAACGATACTCATGACGATTTTCCTCCTATTCAAGTATTCCTTGTTCAAATGGCTCAGTATGAGCGTAGCGGCATAATAAAGATTGAGTCTATAGTTGTCAAGTCTAGTAAACAGCCTGCCCTTATAAGGAATTTAGTGGGGCTAATGGGCTGTTTTTAAAGGCCGAAAAAGCGCTTAATAGAGGACAAAATGCCGGCCGACGTATGGGAGGCGGTGACGGAGGGATCGGTTTGCGAGGCGAGGCCCTGACGGCGCTCGGCCATGATGAAACTCAGCGATTCGACCAGATCCGGGTTGTTGTCGAAGATGCGCTTCATCGCGGCGTGACCGATCTCGAGCACCTCGGTTTCCTCCATGGCCACGACGTTGGCGGTCCTCGGTTCGCCGGTAAAGAGGGCCATCTCCCCGAAAAAGTCGCCTTCATTCAGTGTGGCGACGGTCCGCGGGCGGCCGTTGTCGTTGACCTGTACCCGCACTCGACCGTGGTGCAACACGAACATCGACGAACCGGGATCACCGGCGCGAATCACCAGCTCGCCTGGCGCGAACACGTGCCTGACGGCCGCCTGCGCCAGCATCCCCGTCTCCTCAACTGATAAAGGAGCAAACAGGTCGACGGCGGAGAGTCGTTCCACAATCGCGCCGTCTTTGCCGTCGCGTTGTGCTGCTGCGGCCGTGTGGCGTTCGAGGTAGAGCGTGCGGGTCGGGTAAGCGAAGTTCAAACCCGCGCGACGGAAGGCGTACCAGATTCGCTGACGCACTAGCGCGTCCGTGTCGTTGTATTTGGCGTAGTCTTCCAGCCAGTACTTCACTTCATAATCGACGCCGTTATCGCCAAGGTTCCTGATGCGCACCAATGGAGCGATTTTGTGGGACACGTTGTCAGCCTCGCGAACTGCTTCGCGCACGACGTGGATTGTTTTCGCGGGAGAATCCGTGTAGAGCGTGTTGAAGAACACGAGACGCGCGTTCAGGTTGTCGCGCGGACAAACCTCGATTGGTTCTTTGGCCGCCGTGCTATTGGCGATCAGGACGACGTGGTTAGTGAAAGTGCGAATTTTGATTGCGCGCCAGCTGATCTCTTCGACGACGCCCGTGTGCTGTTGCGCGCCCACCGTGATAACGTCTCCGACTTGAAACGGCCGATCCGCCTGCAAAGAGATGCCGGAGAAGAAATTGCCCAACGTGTCCTGGAGCGCGAGACCGAGGATCACGCCGAAGATAGCCGAGGTCGTAAACAGCGCGCCGAGGTTTACGTCAGGGAAGAGAAACGTGAACGCGACCAGAAAGAAGATCGTGAACCCGACGATCGAGAATATGTTGCGTATCAACTGAGGCGCGTCGATTCGCTTGAGTCGAAACGCGAGCCCGAAGAAGAGAAAGTTGAGTGCGCGGACCAGCAGGTAGCCGACGATCCCAAGCAGGATCAGCTTGACGGCGGCGACGATCGTGGCGGCAGACGGCGAAGGATCTGTGCCCATGCGCCGCTCGAGCAGGACTCTGACGTCAGCTTCGAAGGACCAGAAGAGATACGCCGCGAGTATTGCGGCTGCTGAAGCGGCCAGGAAGAGAACGATCTGGTTCGTGAAACGCGGACGAGACACCGGCAGTATTCCTCCGCAAGAATCGGCCTAATCTTTTATCACCGATATTAATATAAACGCCAGCGAAAGGATCGTGACGATAATCGCCGTTGCCCACGCGAGAACATTGTGCAGTGGCCTGTTGACGTGATCGCCCATCAACTCGCGATCGTTTACCAGGCGCAGCACCGAAAACAGAACGATCGGCAACAGCAACCCGTTGATTACTTGCGTCACGAGCAGTACGCGAATCAGTGGCAGGTTCGGAATGACGGCGATCGCAGCGCCGACTGCCACCAGGAAGGTGAACGTGCCGAGAAAGATTGGCGCCTCGCGAAAACTGCGCGACACACCCTTTTCGAAACCCAGTGCTTCACTGATCGAGTAAGCAGTAGCGAGTGGCAACACTCCGGCCGCGAGCATTGAAGCGCCAAACAGTCCCAGACCAAAAAGAGTTTGCGCGTAGCGTCCGGCGAGTGGTCGTAATGCATGCGCGGCGTCGGCAGCCGTCGTGACTTGAATGCCTGCTTTATGAAGTGTCGCTGCGGTTGAGACGACGATGAAGAACACGATCAGGATCGCGAAGATCGTTCCCACCCAGACGTCGATCTTCGTCTTTTTGTAGTTGTCGATCGTAACGCCTTTTTCAACCACCGACGACTGTACGAACACCTGCATGTAAGGCGAGATCGTCGTTCCGATCACGGCTACGAAAGCGAACAGAAACGCGTGGTTGACAGTGAACTCAGGCTTCACGAGACCGACGGCGACAGCACCCCAATCAGGTTTGGAAAGAAATGCGGAAACGATGTAACCGAGGAACACGAGCGACATCAGCAAAAACGCTCGCTCCACTTTCTTGTACGACCCTTTGACCACCAGCCACCAGATCGCAATCGCCGCCATCGGCACGGTTACAAAACGCGAAACTCCGAATAGCTCAGTTGCTGCTGCGATACCGACGAACTCCGAAACGGTGACGCCGCCATTCGCGACTAGCAATGCGAGCATTACGAGCGCGGTCCAGCGAACGCCGAAGCGCTCGCGGATCAGATCGGCGAGTCCTTTACCGGTGATAGCGCCCATGCGAGCACACATTTCCTGAACGATGCCGAGCGAAATTGTGATGGGAATTAAAATCCAGAGAAGTGAGTAACCAAACTCCGCGCCGATGGACGCAAAGGTAGCGATGCCGCCGGCGTCATTGCCGGCGTTCGCAGTGATCATTCCGGGACCGAGGATGGCGATGTAGACCAGGAGGCGTGGGCGGCGCGCAACGGTGCGGCGCACACCGGAGGCCCCGCGCCGCATTAAACGGCGCCCGGCAGCTCGCACTGCTGCTCGTGGTTCGGCCACTTGGAGGTTCTCCGTCTTTCATGTAACCAAAACAGTTTCCCGCAAAGGCGCAAAGCCGCAAAGCTCAAAACATGAATTCAGGCCTTACCTTTGCGCCTTGGCGCCTTTGCGGGAACCTTTCAACCAAACAATCGCGGTAAACGTTGCCGCCAGTCCTTCGGCAACAAAATTTCCATTGCATCGTCTACGGTGATGATGCCGAGTATATCCCCAGACTCATCGATAACGGGAAGCGCGAGCAAGTTATATTCAGCAATTCTTTGGGCGACATCTCTCGCGGGTTCGTGCGGATCCGCTTGTTGAAACTCCGTGCGCATCACTTCTTCAAGCGGCATCGACGGATCCGCGAGTATCAAACTTCGCAATGCTATTACGCCCAACAGCTTCCACGAGTTTTCTTCCTCGACGACGTAGAGGTAGTAGATCATGTTTGGCGTTTCCGCCATTTCGCGCAATCGCGCAAGCGCTTCGCCGACGGTGAGCGCGCGTGGCAGCGTGACGAACTCCGTGGTCATTAATCCGCCCGCTGTGTCGTCTTCGTAAGGAAGTAGTTCGACGACGTCGGCCTGCTCTTCGTGCTCCATCAGTCCGAGCAACTCTTCGGCTTTCGCTTCAGGTAGGTCGCCGAGCACGTCAGCCGCTTCGTCAGGCGACATCCATTCGAGAATGTCAGCGGCGCGTTCCTCGTCCATGTCGCTAAGAATTCGGGCCTGACGCTCGGCGGGCATCTCTTCGAGTGTTTCGGCGGCCGTTTCGTCGTCGAGCGACTCAACAACTTCCGATCCATGATGATAAGAAAGCGCTTCGGCGAGCCGCGCGATCTCGACCGGATGCAGCCGCGCGAGTTTGTCACTCGACGACTTCAACTGCACGGTCGCCGCATCCGTAGCGAGATAACCGACGTCGGCCCAGTCGAGTACTTCGACCGGTTTTCGTGTGCCGGCGAATCCGGCGGGTGCAAGTCGTCGCCACAGTCCCTGAAGACTGACGTCAGCTCCAGTGACGCGCCAGTCTCCCGCGGCTTGAATGATCTGCACGTCGTTGACGCGCACTACTCGTTTGCCGTCGACGTCGATCAGTTGCTTATCGAGTACATCGCGCGCGAGCAGCACTTCACTTTCGCGACGCACGAACGGGCGCAGGTCGAGAATGTCGGAATTTAGTCGCACACCATGTTCATTCAGCTCGGCGATGCGCCAGCGCGAGAGAAAGAAATCGCGGCGCCGGTAACGCGCGACGAGGCCCGTCACGGGAGGATGATCATCGCCGCCGAGACGGACGATGACATCCTTCACGCTTGCAACACGATCGCCCTCCAGATCACGTATCGGCCGCCCGAGCACTTGTGACAGATAGAGCATCAAGGCAGGTCACCTGTTGTTCAAACGGTTTCTTGCGACTTCGAGTGCCGCGTCGCGGCGGGAGTAGATGTCTTTTCGGGTGGGGCTGATTGTTTCGTCGGGTTTGATGCCGCGGCCTTCGAGGCGCACGCCGGCGGCGGTGCGATAGTCAAACTCACTGACGTCCAACACGCCTCCATCCGGAAGTGGGTGTCTGTTTCTGATCGCCAACACGCAACCGCAGGTTCCGGCGCCGATTACGCGCGCGCGTCCTTTCACTTGTAGAGCGGCGACCATGATCTCCGCCGCGCTCGAAGTGCTTTCGCTCGTTAGGACCACGAGCGGGAGTTTGATGCGCGTCAGTTGCGGCACGCGCCAGAGTCGCTTTGTGTAAGTTTGCAGCTCAAACGAAGCACCCGAGCGATCGGCAAACTTGCCGAGGTTGATGCCCTCGTCGAGGAAGAGTGACGCGACGTCAGCCATCGCTTCGGCATCGCCGCCGCCGTTGTATCGCAAGTCGAGCACAATGCTGTCCGCGCCGTCGAGCACGTCTGGCAACGCTTTTGAAAACTCCAGCGCGACGCTTTGTGTGAATGCGTCGATTCTCAGAATCGCGACTTTACCTTTTCGTTGAGTACTGAATCCCAGGATTCGCGTCGTCGAGTAACGCGGTAGCACTGCTGATCTGGATTTACCATCGCGCGTGGTCCAACCGATCTTGACCGACGTTCCCGGCTGTCCATCGAAGAGAGTTGCGATTGCTCGATATCGCGCAGGTCCGTTTACTCGCGATCCCAAGTTTGCCAGCCGGGTCGCAATAAACTCCGCAACCGGCAGATCGTCCACACTCACGATCGCATCGCCGGGACGAATCTCGGTCTTCGCTGCGGCAGAACCAGATTCAACATAGACCACAATCGGGATACCTTCGATTTCGCGAGCTGTCACGCCCACGGTCACGTAGCGCGGGTTCCACCAGTCAAACTTTTCATCCGGCGAATAGACTCGCGTGTGCGGATCTTTCAGCGATGCAATCATCTGGCGCATCAGGTCGTAGAGTTCGAAAGCGCCGTTTGCTTTCGCGGCGGCGGGCCGAAAAGTTTCTCGCTTCGCTTGCCAGTCGATGCCGTTGAACGAGGAATCGTAATAGCGCGCCTGAATCGTTTCCCACACGTCGTCGAAGACGGCTAATCGTCCTTCGACGGTGGCGGTGGAGACGGGGGTAGGATCATCCGCTGCAACTTGTCGAGCCGGCTGAACGACACAGACAAGCAGGATCGAAAGAATAATGCGATAGGAAAAACGTCTTCCCATTTTCTACCTCGGCGGTTTGCGAAAGTTGTAGCGGAGGAGAACGCGCATTGCGATCGCGGTACCGTTCTTCATTGCCGGGAAGAAATGCATTTTACGAACGGTAGCGACAGTTGTTTCGTCGAGCCCAAAGCCGGCCCAACGAGTGACCCGGACATCACCGACTTCGCCGTCGGCTCGGACGTCGACGAGGACGTCTACCGTCCCTTCAGCTTCAGCGCGAGCAGCGGTCTCCGGATACTCAGGCCGGAGGCGCGCGTAGGGACGTGGAAGTTTAACACCTTGAACTTCAGCGACGGCATCGTCGTCGGGCGCTTCTTCGATCACCGGTGCGGAGGCCGGAGCAACCATGGTTCGTTGGTTGTGTTCATCTTCACGAGCACGTCTAATCGCGATCAACGTTCGATGAACCGTCTCGCGTGAAAGTTCTTCTGCTAAACGTGCTTCCGCATCGGATGCTTTATCGTTTTCAACACTCGGACGGTACCACATGATGAGCCGCCCTGTTCGGGAGCTAACCACGAATATCGAGCAGTACGACTCATAATAAACCGGCTTGGCGAAAGACGAACGCCGCAGTGTTTGCGCATCGCCGAGGATATAAAAATCAGTAGCGAGGGCAGCGCCAAGGTCGCGTGCTTCGCTAACGCTGAGATTGAGTGACCCGGAGTACCCACTGCCTTTGGCGGCGGCGCGACTCAGATCGGGGTCGGCCACAAGCAATTCAACGGTCGCGCGCAACCGCTCGCGAAGGTTTGCCGCAGTCTTTTGCGCTAACGGCGTCGCACCAAAATCCAAAACGCTTACAGTTGAACCCTGGTTGTCTTGTGCGTGCGCACTGCCAACAAGCAGCGCCACCACTCCCGCGATGAAGAACAAACGACGCATAGGTGGATTCAATCAGGACTAATCGGTACCTGACGCAGCAGTTTCTTTCTTAAGGTCGCCGCGGTGATATAACTCGTACACTTCCGTCTTCACTTCCGCGGGAAAACAAACGCGATGCAACTCGTACGGATATTGTAGCCCGCGCGCCACGTTGCTCACCTCGCTGATCTCTCTGATGCGCGGGCTTGCATATCCACTCTCAACGTATATGTGCGTCTTAGGTTCCGCCTTTTCCGCAGCGTAGTGTTTGTAGTAGGGCACGTCGCTCGCGCGATCTTCGATGAAGTAGTAATCAGGATTGAAACCCGCACGCTCAACTACACTACGCGCCGCTGCGAGAAACTCTCCCTTCTGTTCATTGGGCATATCGAGATCGATGGCCTTGAACAGTCGCCGGGCGATGAAGCGCCGGCTCAGGTCGCTCAGAATGTGATCGCTTGACCGCTGCCACTGCTTCACATGAAACACGAAATCGGAATCGTCAATCTGCAAGTGTTCGGTAATCGTCAACGGTTCGCGTCGCAGGATCTTTTCAAACGCGGTGCCGGTCGCATGCCACACTTCCTTTCCTTCATCGAACAATTGCAACGTGCGACGAATGATCGAACGCAGCACGGCTTCTGCCGAACGAAGCGTTCGATGAAAGTAAACCTGACGAAACATGTAGTAACGCGCCTGCAAGTATTCCTCGACCGCGTACACACCGCGCGCTTCGACGTAGATTCGATCCGCGGCTTCATCGATCGCCAGCGCGTTGATGATCCATTCGAGATCGTAGATTCCATACTTCGCGCCGGTCATCAATGAATCGCGCAACAGGTAATCCATGCGATCGACGTCGAGCTGTGACGAAACGAGTTGGGCCAACGCTGCCGGCTGAAACGTTCCTTCAATGATCGACGCGACCTTCGCCGGCAGATCCGGTGAGTGCGATCGCAGCAACGTTCCAATCTCCGAACTCTCATTCAAGATCACGTCAACGGTCCATCGTTCGTGATGAAAGCTGAGCACCTTCTCCATCACATGCGAGAAAGAACCATGGCCCACGTCATGGAGCAGTGCAGCAGCGCGCGCCGCGATGCGATCGGCGGAACTGATTGAGTAACGTTCGCTCAGTCGATCGAGAACACGAGTCATGAGATGAAACGCGCCGAGCGAATGAGTGAAGCGCGAGTGTTCGGCGCCTTGATAAGTGTATAGACCAAGACCCAGTTGCTTGATGCGGCGCAGTCGTTGAAACTCGCCCGTATCGATCAAGCGCATCATCAACTCGCCTTCATCAGAATCAGTTTGCAGACGAATGATGTTGTGAACTGGATCGCGATAAATGCGTTCCGGCATGGTACGTCCTTAATAACCGTAAATCAGTGTGAAGGCAACACATCCGAACACGAAAAAACCTGGTAAAAAGCGCTGCGTGACGACCTTGCGGTCGGTCGGTCTCCGGTTGAGATTTCTGGATATTCCCATTTTTTCGGATTTGCCCGGATAGGCTGCGGCCCTCAGGGTGGGCTGAACGGGCGAATAATAAGGGGATCCACCCGGCCGGGATGTGGGCATGGCAATTGCCAAAACCCTCCCGGACGATGCCCATCGTCCAGGAATTTTCTGGTGCTGCCATATACAAAAAGGGTGACTACACACAGGAGGGGCGGCACCGCTGTCAAGTTAAAGAAAGGAAAGCTAAAAATGAAGAATGTCCTTAAGTTTTTAAGCCTGTCGACGCTTCTGGCTTGCTTCGCGCTGTTTGCGGGAAGTGCCTTCGCCCAGACGACGACGACAGGCTCAATTGAGGGCGTGGTGACCGATTCAACCGGTGCGGCGGTTCCAGGTATTACGGTAACTGCTACTCGACAAGGTGGACGCTCCACCAGCGCCACGACCAATGAGGAAGGTCTCTTCCGACTCTCGAATATTGAACCAGGAATGTACACGGTCTCGATCGAGGCTGCGAAGGGCTTCGCCAAATTTGAACAGGCCGAGGTGTCTGTAAATCTTGGCAGGACCTCCAACATGAACGTTCAGCTTCGCCCGCAGGGCACAACTGAAACGGTCACTGTTACGGCCGGTTCGGGTGCAGCTATTGACGTTACTCAAAATACTACCGGAACTAACATTTCTACCGAACAGTTCTCGAACTTCCCGACCCAGCGCACCATTCAGTCGCTCTACACGATTGCACCGACAGTGACGCGCTCTGGTTTGCGAGACTCGTCAGGTCGCGAGCGCGACCCCTCGGTTGCTGGTTCATCCGGTCCTGAGAATAACTACATTCTCGACGGCGTCACCGTTACCGACCCCGCGTTTGGTGGTTCAGGTGCTAACCTGCCGTTCGAGTTTGTGCAGGAACTCGAAATCAAAACTGGCGCTTACGGCGCTGACATTGGCAAATCGACTGGTGGCGTGTTCAACGTCATCACGAAGAGCGGCACCAACGAGTTTCACGGTGATGCGTTCGCTTATTTCGTAGCCAAGAGTTTTGTTCGCGAAGTTAAGTCCGATGCGCTTCCATTCACGGGTGCCGCCCCGAACGGTTACTCCGAAGTGGACGCAGGTTTCGATATTGGTGGTCCAATCGTCAAAGACAAACTCTGGTTCTTTGGCGCGTTCAATCCCCAGTACCGAAAGAACTTCTTCCTGACCCAAACGTTCTTGCAGGACGTTGAAAACAAAGTTACGACTCCGTTCTACGCTGGCAAGATCACCTGGGCGCTCAACCAGAACCACACGTTCACCTTCTCAACCTTCGGTGACTACACGAAGCAGGAAGGCCACTTGTTTGGTTTCTCGGGTTTTGGCGCTAACCTGGCGAGCTTCCGTGGCGAGACGCAGACGGGCGGTTCCAACTACGCGTTCCGTCTGAACTCGACCTTCAGCCCGAACTTCATCGGTGAGTTCTCCGCCGGATTGCACTTCCAGCGCGCGAACACACTTCCGGAACTCAATGAAACGCTCATTACCGATCGTTTCGCGGTTCTCCGCAATGGCGCGGTGCTTCCAGTAACGGAAACCACAGTGTTCTCGCAGTCCGACGTCACCTCTGAGGGTGATGTGGGAACCATCATTGTTCCGAACGTGCGCCTTGCTTTCGTTGAAGGCACCGGTGGTACCGTTCAACGCAACTTCGTTCGTGGCGGTTTCGGTCTGCAGTCGTTCCAGGACCGTGATCGTATCGAATTCGCGGCCCGCCTTCAGAACATCTGGCGCAGCCACACGTTCAAATACGGTGCTGAGTTCAATGAGAACAAGTACCGGATTGACACCATTTCAACTGGTGGACTTTTCAACTTTACTTCTGAGAATCCAGCCGGTCCGTACCGCATCGAAAACCGCTTCGCGGTTTGTTCGCGTACGTCAACGAGCACGATCACCTGCCCCAGCGCTTCGCGCACAGCTAATGTCGCGTTGTTAATCGCTGCGGGTCAGGCTCCGGCGGGTGTCACCACGGCTGTTACCGGCGCGGTGTCAATTAACCCAACCAATCCGTTCCTGCTGCTCGACGTCGTTCGCGCGCGTGACTTCAGCCTCGACACCAAAGGTGAGTTCACCAACACGAGAACGCAGAGCTTCTACTTCCAGGATGATTGGAAAGCCACTCGCAACCTCCAGGTCAACCTGGGATTGCGCTGGGACTTCCAGCAGGCTTACTCCCAAGGCGGCGTGAGTTACCTGACGTTGAACGACATCGTCAGCAACACGCAGCCGCGCCTCGGATTAACCTGGGATTTCACCGGCGAAGGTCGCGGCAAGTTGTTCGCAAACTTTGCACGTTACCTCGAAACGCCGATTCCGCTGGATATCAACGTCCGTGCTTCGGGCAATGAGATTCAGAACGACTTCAACCTGAATATCAATCGCTTGAACGGCCTGCCGGGCGCACAGTGCGCACCAGTTCATCCCACCTTGGGCTGCTTTGGTAACTTCGGTAACCTCGGTAACCACGTTACGCCGTTCGACACAGGCCTCAAGCCGCAAACCGTTAACGAGTGGACCGCTGGTTTCGAGTGGGGTCCGCGAGGAGCTCGCGACCTTAGCTTCGGAGTCCGTGGTATCTACCGTGCTCAAGACGAAGTCATTGAGGACGGTTCGTTTGACGACGGCACCACCTACTTCCTGTTCAACCCGGGCCGTCGCGGCACCGGCAACTTCGGCACCACCGAAGATCTGGCTTGCGCAGATCCGGCCATCGGTTGCTTTGGTCCAGCCCGCCGCTACTACCGGGCCCTCGAGTTCACCGCCAATAAGCGCTTCTCGAACAACTATCAGTTCATCGCTTCCTACGTGTTCTCGAGCCTGATTGGTAACTATGAAGGATTGTTCCGTAATGACAACGGCCAGTCTGACCCGAACATCACTTCGTTGTTCGATCTCGTCAGCTTGCTCAACGGTCTTTACGGCCGACTGCCCAACGATCGTCCGCACCAGTTCAAGTTTGACGGCAGCTATCAGTGGCCATTCAAACTCATGACCAGCGGTTCGTTCCGTATCCAGTCTGGTGTTCCGTTCAACGCATTGGTTCCGCACCCGCTCTATGGTGACAACGAAGGCTTCTGTATCCCGGGCCTCAGTTGCGTACCGCGCGGCACGGCAATCAACCCGTTTACGGGCAGCAATCGCACACCGAAGACCTGGAACCTGGATCTCGGTGCTTACTACCCGATCCCCGTTGGTGAAGGTAAACAGCTTCGTCTGCAAGTTGACTGGTTCAACGTTTTCAACAACCAGGAAGCTATCAAGCAAGACGAGACGTTCCTGATCAACAGCGGTGCTCCGGGCATTACGCCGGTTCCGAATCCGTTCTACGGTACTGGAACGATCTTCCAGTTCCCGTCGGCACTTCGTCTCGGTGTGAAGTTCCAGTTCTAAGAACTTGCACTTTGTGACCACACTTTTTGAGTGTGGCCAGTTTGAAAAGGGAGGCGTAAAAAATACGCCTCCCTTCTTGTTTTTGTGGTAACCTCACTGCGCCAATCTAAAGCAAAATCCTCCAAGGTTTACTCGGCAACTGCTTCTTAACGGAGTTATCGAGATGGCTCAGAATTCATCGATCCTAAGCACGACGTACCGCTATTCGCTGCCGTTAACTTTGCTCTTTTGCCTGGCGGTCGCCGCAAACGGACAAGCGGGCGGAGGCGTGGACTCAACTGGGACAGGAGGCCAGCACGCAATCAGTGGCCGTCTCGTCTTTCCTTCCGGGCAACGCGCCGATACACGGGTAAAGGTCAGGCTGGAGAGTTCCGCCAATGGTGAGTTGTTTGTGTTTGCCGATAACGGAAGTTTCACATTTCGTGGCTTGAGATCCGGCACCTATACCGTTGTTGTCGAGGGCGGCGATTATTTCGAGACAGCGCGCGAAACGCTCTACATCGAACCGACGATAACCGACCGCCGAACTAACATGACTGTCGGTCCGCTTTCGAGGCCCTACACAGTTCAGATTTATCTGCGACCAAAGCCGGGAGATCCGCAGAACAAGCCCGGGGTCTTGAATGCCGCACTGGTTAACATTCCGAAGCCCGCCGTCGATCTCTATGAAAGAGGTGTCCAGGCAGCAGCACGTGGCGAAACTGACAAAGCCATCGACGATTTGAGACGTGCCGTTGTTTTGTATCCAAACTTTGGTCTCGCGCTTAACGAACTCGGCGTGCAATACCTCGTCAAAGGCGAACTCGATAAAGCTGCGGACGCGCTACAGAAGGTGCTCCACATCTCGCCCGAGGCGCCGGAGCCTTGCTTGAACTACGGGATCGTCTTGTTGCAGCAGAAGAGGTTTCCGGATGCCGAGAAGCAACTACGTGAAGCGCTCAGGAAGAACGACAATAATTTCAGGGCACACCTGTATTTCGGTATCACCCTCATCTACGTCAAGAACTATCCAGAAGCTGAAGGTCAACTGCGTAAGGCGATCACCATCGGTGGTCCAAAGGCTGGTCAGGCGCACTATTATTTAGGCGGATTGTACTGGCAGACCGGCAAGCATAAGGAAGCTGCCGATGAGCTGGAGACGTTCCTCAAGCTCGAACCAAAGGCCGCGAACGCCGACAAGCTCCGCAACACGATCAAAGAGCTGCGAAACAAGTCGGAGTAAACGAACTAGACTGATTGGAGTTTAAAAACTTACGTTCGGTTGAGCGTGAGCAGGTGTCCGAGCTTTTCTTTCTTCGTTCGTAGATATTCCGCAGCGTCTTCAGTAGCATCGACCTCGATCGAAACTCGCTCCACAATCTTCAATCCTGCCTCTTCCAGCGCGCGCAGTTTCAGCGGGTTGTTCGAGATGACCTTGACCTTGCACAGACCCAGGTCAAATAAAATCTCTGCGCACTGACGATAGTCGCGCAAGTCGACCGCAAGACCGAGCTGTTCATTGGCTTCGACTGTGTCCGCCCCCTGATCCTGCAACGCATACGCGCGGATCTTGTTGACGATGCCGATGCCGCGGCCTTCCTGTTGCTGGTAAACGATTGCGCCACGGCTTTCCTGCTCGATCATCTGCATCGTGCGATGAAGTTGTTTGCCGCAGTCGCACTTGGTGGAGCCGAATACGTCGCCCGTGAGGCATTGTGAATGGATTCGAACCAGTGTCGGGACGTCGCGGCTCATCTCGCCTTTATAGAGGACAACGAACTCTTCCCGCGTGGTTAACGAACGATAGGCCGCGATTTGGAAATCGCCCCACTCGGTGGGCAGATTCGCGACGGCCACCCGCTCCACGGTGTGCTCATCTAAAGAATCGCAGCACGTGGTCGAGGACGGTTTTTCTAATGCTTGAACTTCCATGTGATTCTGCAAGGTTTAAATACGGTTTGGCAATTATCCGTGTTCATGGGTGGTTTCGCAACTATTCCCGGATCGGGGCGTGTACCGGATTTGCGGTAAGAGGATTTGGACTGTATCCTTCTCGAAGCCGACCGCCCAACGATACTCGGCGAGGAAGTCCTTAGTGAATAACAGCCTCAATCTGGCATCAAAACCGTTTAGTAATCGCGTCCTTCCGTGGGCGTTGACTGTAATTGTGCTCTTTGTCTCCGTCGTCGGGCTAATCATCGTAGTGCGACTTACGACGGTTGCCAACCGGCAGGCCGCCGCCATCCAGGTAGAAAATAACGCGCTCAAACAGCAGGAAAAAACACTGCTTGACTCCGCAAGTGCTGTGAAAGAGGAGATGAGTTCCGAACAGCAAAAGGCGGTTCCGGCTGCGCATAAGTTGATCGATCGGAAGAAGTTCTCCTGGACCCGATTGTTGGCGGATTTTGAGTCGGCGCTTCCGAGTAACGTGAGAGTTTCGCGAATTGCCGTGCGCGACGTGGTGACCCAGGCGGACTCCATGATCGCGACCCTGGATGTAGCCGTCTTCACAAAAGATCCGGCAACGATTAGCCAAATGATCGCCGACATGCACAAGGAAGGTGTCTTCCAACTCGTGTTGCGATCGCAGGACCTCGCGAAAGGTCGGGGTGAGCAGGGAATGGAATACGAGTTTAATGTGCTTTACCGTGCGCGTGCCGGATATGCGTCAGAAAGTGTCGCTGGAGTGAGTAGTTCACAGGGTTCAAGCGAGGCGTCGAGATGAGCGCGGAAACGAAAGTTAAATCCGAATCTGCAAACGTCCGCGTGGCGCAGTACAAGGCCCGCGTGGGTGAGTTTGTCGACTCACGGCGCGGCAAGATGTTTGGCGTTGCGGAAGTAGCGGGCATCGCCGGTAGCTGTTTGATCCTGTTGCTCGTGCTTTTGAGTTATCTCTATTTTCTCGTACCGGCTCGCTCACGCGTCAGTTCGCTGACCAGCGATAACAAGCAACTGAAGACGAACCTGGAAACACTCGCCGGCGTCGCTCGCAATCAACAGAACACCACGACGACTGTTCACCAGATAACTACGAGTCTCGGAAAGTTCGAGAGTGATTTTCTGCCGCGAGCAGATCTCGGACGGATGGAATTGTACGAGGAACTCAATCAGCTCATCATCAAGAATGGAGTTCGCAACACGTCCGGCCCGACCTACACCGAGCTCGAGCCTGAAGGCACGAAACAATCGGGCGGGAAGAACATAGCCACGCGCTGGCAGAGTTTTTATCCGGGCGTGGCGGTGATGGTAACTGTCGAAGGTCAGTACGAGAACGTTAGACGTTTCATTCGCGACGTAGAACGAAGCCGGCAGTTCGTCGTTATCAACGAAGTGGAGCTGCAACGCGCGCGCGACACCAATGCGCCGATCTCAGCCGAAGGCGATGACGACTCGGCCGCGGCTCAGCCAGCGCCCGGATCGGGTTCGCGCGGTTCGCTCGTCAGCCTGCAATTGAGCATGGCCACTTACTTCCAGCGTACTTCGACGCCAACTGCTCCCTAGATCAGGAATAGCCAATGGCACTAGTAGATTTAAATAAGCCCGGCGAAAAGAAGAAGCTCATCTGGGCGGCTGTCCTTGGTCTAGTCGCAATCATCTTTCTATGGTGGACGTTTTTCGGGTTTGGCAGCAGTTCGTCGCGAACTACCCAGCGAGCAGCTAATCCGGCCCCAACGCCAAGCCCCGGTCGACAGAACAGTACGAGCAGTACGGGCAATGGTGGCCAACAGGCTTCGCCCAATGTAGTCGACCTCGCAAGCATTCGGCCGATAGATTATCAGCGCTCCTCGTACGATGCGCCTGAGGCAAGGCGAAACATCTTCGCGTACTATGTGCCGCCGAAACCTGCCCCTGCTCCGAAGGTTGAAGCACCACCACCATCGCCAACACCGACTCCGCCCGTTCTGTTGGCATCAATTTCCCCATCAAACGCGTACGCGCGAGCTCCTGAGTTCAAACTCGAAGCGGCGGGCGACAAGTTCACTCCCCAGATGCGCATTTTTATCGACGGCAGGGAACTTCCCACCAAGTACACCAGTCCGCAGCAACTCTCTGCGACGGTGCCGGCGACGTTTATCGCCAATCCGGGTCCGCGCCCGGTCATCGTGCGCACGCCCGACAACAGCCTTTACTCCAACGTCATGACGTTGGGTGTAGCGGCGGCGCCCATTCCCAACTACAGCTACGTCGGCATCATCGGTAAGGTGATGCACGTTGACGATGTGGCGTTAGTTCAGGACAAGAACAACAAGAGCGTTATCAGTGTCCAGCGCGGCGATCTGCTTAGCGGACGTTTCCGCGTGACGAGTATCTCGCCGAAAGAGTTGGTACTGATAGATGCGAATCTGAAGATTCAGCATAAGCTGACGATGACTGAAGGCGACAAGGGTATCGGTTCTCCTTTAGCTCGTCCGACACCGCGGGTTGATGCCGAAGATGACGAACCATAGCGGATGGTCCAACCACAAGATATGCGGGTCGGCGTCAGCTCGCTCAGTCGGCGCCTCGCGCCGTGGTTTGGCTGCTGAGCGACCGGCCGAGGCAGGATACTCGCTCGTCGCTCTCCTTGCGCTGATGACCGTCTTGTCCCTTTTCGCGATGGCGGTCGCGCCAAGCGCGCAACAACAAGCACTGCGCGAACGCGAGAAGGAGGCGATTTTTCGTGGCGAACAAATCGCAGATGCGATCAAAGATTACTATCGCTATCGCGTCGGCGTTACGCGTCAAGTTGGTGACAATGCGTTGCCGACGTCGATGGACCAACTGCTACAGGGAATACCAATCCCGGCTGGATCAAAGAACCGCATGATTCTGCGTGCGTCGGCGGCGCGTGATCCGTTGACGATCGAAGGCGAGTGGCGTTTCATTCGTCCGCGCAGTGAATCGCTGATCGAGTTTCAACAGTCGGTAATGTTCTATGCGGGCAACGTGTTACCGCCGCCACGTGACCAGCAAATCGCGCAGTTACAACAGTTTGCAGTTCCCGCACTGACCAACCTGGTGAATCTCGGCAGGCCCGGAGAACGTCGGCCGGGCACTTCAATCGACGACGATTCGAGTGGTCCATTCGTCGGCGTTGCGAGTCGCAGTCGCAGATCTTCAGTGCTGACTTACTACGGCATCGAGCAACACGATCAATGGATCTTCACTCCACTCTTTCGTAATTAGAAGTTGGACCATCACGCAACTTCCTCTTTCACGCTTCAACTAAAAATTCAAACTCGTGTTAGTCATCTGATTGCGATGGTCCAAGTGTGAGTGCTGCTGATCTCACTTGCGAAGATCGCGTCAGGCGAGCGCGCAACGTCACGCTCTGTAGACGCGGAGCGACGAAAAATTGCCCGCAAGCCATGCAAAAAATATTTCTCCCTTCGAGTAATAAGTTGTTGACAAGTGTTGTGTTTGCGTTTATATAGCAAGATGTTGTGCGCCGTTTACTCTAGCCCACAAGAAGGAACTGAGCACAGTATCTTGTGGTCGTGAAGAAAACAAAAAACCAAACTCGAAGAAGGAGCACATAGAAGCTATGGCAACTAAAAAAGGTGGAAAGAAAGCAGGCGGGAAGAAAGGCGGAACCAAGAAGGCCGCGAAGAAGGGCGGAACCAAGAAAGCCGCAAAGAAGAGATAGCTCGAACCAGCAGGTTACAGCACGTAACTTCCACCGGCGCACAAAAACTTCTGAGGCCTACGGGGCCTTGCAAAAGAAACGACGAGACCTTCAAGCGAAGCTCGTCGTTTCTTTTTGTTCTTTGTTAGGCTGTGTCGTGATCGATCCTGATTTAATGAATCTATGTTTGTATGATCACGGTCGCGCTAGTCGAACCTGAAATCCCACCGAACACCGGTAACATCGCTCGCCTCTGTGCCGCGACCAACACACCGCTGCACATCGTCGGCGTCACCGGGTTTCGCATGGACGACCGCGCCTTGCGTCGCGCGGGTCTCGACTACTGGCCGGAAGTAAAACTCACCCGCCATCGCAATCTCGACGCGCTTTACGAGTCACTTCCTGAAGCCCGGTTCGTCTATCTCACCACAAAAGCAGATCGCATCTATACCGAATGGAATTTCCAACCCGACGATTGCCTCGTTTTCGGCCGGGAAACACGCGGTTTGCCGGAAGATCTGCTCCGCGCCAACTGGGAAAACTGCCTGCGCATCCCGATTCTCAACCCAAATATCCGCAGTTTGAACCTCGCCACCGCCGCCGGCATCGTTCTTTTCGAGGCGCTCCGGCAGACAGGCAAATTTCAATGATGTAATCTGTGTTCAAAGCACAGATGCAGCGAACAGACATAAGAAACATAGCTATCATTGCGCACGTCGATCACGGCAAAACCACGCTCGTCGATGCGATGCTCCGGCAATCGGGAACCTTTCGCGAGAACGAACAGGTCCGCGACCGCGTCATGGACTCGATGGATCTCGAACGCGAACGCGGTATCACCATCATGGCGAAGAACACCGCCGTGCGTTACCGCCACGTGAAGATCAACATCGTCGACACGCCCGGTCACGCCGACTTCGGTGGCGAGGTCGAGCGCGTCCTGAAGATGGTCGACGGCGTGATGCTTCTCGTCGATGCCGCTGAAGGCTGTCTGCCGCAGACGCGGTTCGTTCTGCGCAAGGCTCTCGAAGCACGACTGCCGGCGATCGCGGTCGTCAACAAGATCGATCGCAGCGATGCTCGTCCCGCTGAAGTCGTCGACGAGATCTACGAACTCTTCCTTGACCTCGACGCCACGGACGAACAGATCGAGTTTCCGATCCTCTATGCCGTCTCCCGCGAAGGCACTGCGAAACGAAAGTTGGAAGACGAGTCGAAAGATCTGCAACCACTCTTCGAGCAGATCGTCGAATCGATTCCACCGTCGAAGCAACTAAGAAGCGATACACTTCAACTGCTCGTCGCCAACCTCGACTACAACGACTACGTCGGACGTCTGGCGATTGGCCGCATCTTCTCAGGCGAGATCAAGATCGGCGATCAGATCGCAGTAGTGAAACCCGACCGCTCGGTTCAGAAAACGAAAGTCACGCAGCTCTACGTCTTTGAAGGACTCAAACGAGAACCGGTCGATGTCGCCGGCTTCGGCGAGATCGTCGCGCTCGCCGGCATCGAGAACATCAACATCGGCGACACGATCACTTCGCCTGACAATCCGCATCCGTTGCCCGCTATCGCCGTTGACGAACCGACGATCGCGATGATCTTCGGCGTCAACAACTCTCCGTTCGCGGGTCGCGAAGGAAAGTATGTGACGTCGCGGCAGCTCAAGGAGCGCCTGGACAAAGAG
Organism: uncultured Acidobacteriota bacterium; assembly: GCA_963789185.1. Taxonomy (GTDB): domain Bacteria; phylum Acidobacteriota; class Blastocatellia; order Pyrinomonadales; family Pyrinomonadaceae; genus PSRF01. The sequence continues at coordinate 288,084 of CAWBJU010000027.1, read as the reverse complement.
ATTCTCGGCAACGTTGCGATCAGGGTTGAAGACACGGAATCACCCGATCAGTTCAAAGTTTCCGGGCGCGGCGAATTGCAGCTCGCGATCCTGATCGAGATGATGCGCCGCGAAGGATACGAGCTTCAGGTCTCCAAGCCCGAAGCCATCACGCGCAAGGTCGACACGAAACTGCTCGAACCGATCGAAGCCGTGGTTGTCGATTGTCCCGACGAGTTCATCGGTGTCATCACTGAAGCACTTGGTCGGCGCAAAGGACACATGACGAAGATGGTGAATCACGGCACGGGCCGCGTACGTCTCGAGTTCGAAACTCCTTCGCGCGGGTTGATCGGGTTTCGTAACGAGTTTTTGACTGAGACGAAAGGAACCGGTCTTTTGAACACGATGTTCCTGCGCTGGGGCGAGTGGCAGGGAACGATGCGCGGGCGTTCGACCGGATCACTTGTCGCCGACCGCATGGGCGAGACAACAACTTACGCGCTGTACAATCTCCAGGAACGCGGCACACTGTTCATCCGTGCAGGCAGACGCGTTTATGAGGGCATGATCATCGGCGAGAACGCACGCCCCGTCGATCTCGACGTCAACGCCATCAAGGAGAAGAAGCTGACCAATATGCGCGCCTCGACGGCTGACGAAGCGCTGCGACTTGTTCCGCCGAAAGAGTTGTCCCTTGAGCAGGCACTCGAGTTCATCGCCGATGACGAACTAGTCGAAGTCACACCGGAGACGATTCGTTTACGGAAACGCATCCTTCCCGCTAACCAGCGACCGAAGAAAAAAGAATCGCTCGATGTTTCGTAAATTATGTGAGATCCGCCAGAGGTCAGTACATGCCCACTGAGATCCGCTTACCTCTGGTCTACCCGATCACTGATACGCAGATCTCCGGCATCTCCCACGCGGATCAGGTCTCATTGCTCGCGGATGGCGGCGCAACCTTCGTTCAGTTGCGCGAAAAGAACCTCCCGGCATTGGACTTCTACAACGAGGCCAAAGCCGCCCTCACCGTCGCCAGACAGAGAGGCGTCACTTTAATAATCAACGACCGCGTCGACGTTGCCCTCGCGATAGGCGCTCCCGGAGTACATCTAGGTCAGGACGACCTGCCGCCTGACGCCGCCAGAAAGCTGCTGGGCGGAAGTGCGATCATCGGCTACTCAACCCACAACGTGTCGCAGGCGATCGCCGCCGCGACTCTGCCCGTGGATTACATTGCGATCGGGCCGATCTTCCAAACTTTTTCGAAAGCGAATCCGGATCCGGTTGTCGGCCTCGAAGGTCTTCGCGCGGTTCGCAAGGCCATTGGCGACATGAATTTAGTGGCGATTGGCGGAATTACCCACGAAAACGCCGCCAGTGTGATCGACGCCGGCGCGGATACGGTCGCCATAATCAACGCGCTTTTGTCGGGCGGCAGCACCGCCATTTCTGATCGCTACCGTATCCTCAGCGGCATTTTGTCTCGGTGACAAACATAATTTGCTTGCGTTTGTCACGGTTATGCGCGAAAATCGTCGCGGTTTCGAGCACCAGGGCTCGGTAACCACCCTCCTCTTAGCGGCAATGTTCAAATCTACCTTCGTGCGCGAGCTGCGGACCCAACTTAAATGAGTTTCTTCGACTTACCGCCCATAATTGAGCGAATGTTGCTGGTGTCCGACAAAATCAGCGACCTCAATTTCTCGGTCGGACAGCCGCCACAGGTCGAAATCAACGGCAAACTGACTCCGGTCCAGCCGCTTGGGATGCAGAAGCTGACGCCGTATCAGACCGAGATCATCGCGCTCACGCTCATCCACGGAAATCCCGACGCCGCCGAGCGTCTGGCTCGCACCGGCACTGCCGACCTGAGTTACTCGCTGCCGTCGCGCGCCCGCTTCCGCGTCAACATCTTTCAGCAACGGGGCGTGTACTCGATCGTAATGCGCGTGATTCCGACCGATATCCCGACCATCAAGAGTCTCGGATTGCCGTCGCAGTTGACCGAGATCGCAGAGCTGCGCAATGGCCTCGTGCTTGTCACTGGTCCAACCGGTTCAGGCAAGAGTTCCACCCAAGCCGCAATCATCGACATCATCAACGAGAAGAAGCACTACCACGTCGTCACCATCGAGGACCCGATCGAATACCTGCATCTGCACAAAGCTTCGACAATCAACCAGCGTGAAGTGGGGCACGACACGCGCGACTTTCCGTCAGCATTGCGCGCCACGTTGCGACAGGCGCCCAAAGTGATTCTGATCGGCGAGATGCGCGACTTCGAAACGACTGAAATCGCGCTCGAAGCGGCTGAGACCGGTCACCTCGTACTCTCGACGCTGCACACCATCGACGCGTCCAAGACCGTCGATCGCATCATCGGGCTCTATCCGAAGAACGAAGAACCGGTGATCAGGACAAGACTGGCCCAAACGTTCCGCTACATCGTTTCGCAACGACTGATTCCGAAAGCAGACGGCAGCGGTCGCGTCGCAGCTATTGAGATACTGCGCTCGAGTCCGCGTACGCGTGAGTACATCGAAGTCGGCGAAGTTGAAGGCAAGTCGCTGCTGGATGCGATGCGCGATGGAAAACTCGATGGCATGCAGGACTTCGACACAGTCATCAAGGGCATGATCGAAAGCAACGTCGTATCGCTTGAAGATGGACTCGCATTCGCGACCAATCAAAACAATCTGCTGCTCTCGCTCAAAGGCATGACTGCCGCCGAAGACTTCATTCGCCGTGACGGTAGTGAGGCAATGGCGGTCAACTCCTTTTCCGACTCCGGATCAATGTTGGGCATGATCGAATAGTTATGATCATTGTTTGTCAAAAATGCGCGACCCGCTTGCAGATTGACGAAGAGAAGTCGCCGGCGCGACCGTTCAACGTTCGCTGCCCGAAATGCAATGCGACGGTGAGTTCGGGTGTTGCAAGTCCGGCCTCGCAGCACAGCGCGCTCGCAGTTGGTGGCTCTCCCGCGACGGAACATCCGCGTTTTGAACAGAATACGGCTCGTGCGTACGAACCTGTGGCGAAAGTGAGTCAACAGGGCGAGAACGGGGTCAATGACGATGCGGTTCGCATGCTCATGCAATTGTTGTCGAAGGGTGCGAATCAGAAACCTGATAATCCAGGTGCGAGACCATCATGGGACCAGCGCAAGGCGTTGATTTGTACCGCCGAAGGCTATCGCGACACCGTTGCTCGACGTCTGGCCGAAAGCGGTTATCGGGTTTTCGTCGCTGAAGACACGCGACAGGCAGTCGAAACGATGCGAGCCAACAAGATGGACGTCGTGTTGCTCGAGCCGCAGTTTGATCTCGCTGAACAGGGATCGGCCTTTGTGATCAGGGAGATCAACGTCCTTCGTCCGCCGCAACGCCGTCGCATATTTTTCGTTCTGGTATCGCCTTCAATGCGCACGATGGACGCGCATGCCGCGTTTCTCAACAACGTGAACCTTGTGGTGAATGTCGCCGACGTCGACGAGTTGCATCGCATCATGGACGTCGCGTTGCGCGAGTACAACGAACTCTACCGCGACTTCAACGGCGCCTTTAATCTGACTGCTTTGTAGTTTGCCTATATCTGTGTAATCTGTGTCCGCACACCGAGAGCACGGGTATGAGTTCCAATCACGACCATAGCCATCACTCAGCAAGCAACAGTAGTTGGCGACGTCTGAGTGTGGTGTTGTGTCTGACCGCGCTGTACATGGTCGCGGAGGTAGTTGGTGCGTGGTGGACTGGCTCGCTAGCGTTGCTGGCTGACGCCGGTCACATGTTTACTGACGTCGCGGCACTGATTCTCGCGCTTACTGCGGTCTGGTTTGGTTCTCGCCCCGCCACCTCAAAAAAGACTTTTGGTTACTACCGACTCGAGATCATTGCCGCGCTCGTTAACGGCGTCGCGCTGGTCGTGATGTCGCTGCTTATTTTTTACGGCGCTTATGAGCGTTGGATCGACCCGCCAGTAGTTCGGAGCGGGCCGATGATGTTGGTCGCCGCGGGTGGTCTGACAGTGAATCTGATCTGTGCGTGGATACTGCACGGTCGTCACGAGATCGATCTCAACATTCGCGGTGCGTGGATGCACGTGATGGGTGACGCGCTTGGTTCAGTGGCTGCGATTGCGGCAGGTGCGTGCATGGCGCTCTTTGGCTGGTACAGGGCGGATGCACTTTTCAGCGTCGTCATTGGTCTGCTAATCATTTGGGGATCGATGCGGTTGATCCGCGAGTCGACGAACGTGCTGTTGGAAGGCACGCCAGCGCACATCAATCTGGCGGCGGTTGAGGATGCGATTCTCGCGACTAACGGAGTCTCGAACGTTCACGATCTGCACGTTTGGACGATCACTTCCGGACGCGACGCGTTGAGTGCGCATGTGATTCACGCTCACAGCATTTCGCAGCCGGACCTGTTACGCGAGTTGCGCGCGAAGCTGCACGATCGTTTCGGCGTCGATCACCTCACGATTCAGATGGAAACGCCGGATTTCGAAGACGAAACGTTTCATTTTTGTCATGCCGGCACGGCGTGTTTTCGATCTGAGCGAAGTTAGATGGAACTGAACCTTCTAATCACTCTTGACCTGAGAGAACAAGCGGCATTGCAAGCGGCCCTCGTTACGCACGGCGCTCCCGACGCGCTCGTTACACTGGCTTTGACGGGCGCGTGTCGTATCGGTTCGATCCGCGAAGCGCGGCAACTGCGCAAATGGCTCGAGGACGCGCGCGCGGATCAGGATTTGGCGTCGTTGCACGTCATTGAAAAGGCGCTGATCGATTTTGGCGTGTGATCAAATGAGCAGGGAATTCGAACTTGCTTACGGGTCTACCTCCATCAAGTTTGCAGCGGATGATGAGCGGTTCTCGTTGATTACGGACAAATCCGCTTCTTCGGTGCCGTTGAGTGATGCACAGATCGGCGCTGCCTTTGACTCACCGATAGCCTCACCGCCACTGGACGAAATCGTGAGCAGCGATGATTCCGTGCTGCTCGTCGTCTCTGACGCGACGCGCGCGACTGCCAGTGCGCAGATCGTCAATCTGCTCGTGCGTCGTCTCATTCAAACCGGTGTCTCTCCCGGCAATATCGCCGTGATCTTTGCGACGGGAATTCACCGGCGCGTCACCGAAGAAGAGAAGCGAGAGTTGTTGACGCCGTTCATCGTCCAACGACTTCGCACGTTGGACCACGATGCTTACGACGAAGCGAAACTTTACTCGCTGGGAACGACCGCGAACGGAGTTCCGGTGGAAGTCAGTACCGCATTGCGAGAGTTTTCTCATGTGGTGCCGATCGGTGGGATCAACTTTCACTACTTCGCTGGATTTACCGGAGGCCGCAAGTCGGTTTGTCCAGGCCTGGCCTCGGCAAAGACAATCGAAGCGACGCACATGCTGGCGTTTGATTTCGAACGCGGCGGGCGTATGGCCGGTGTTGGACCAGGGTTGCTCAATGGAAACGCAGTGCATGAAGAGTGCGAACGAGTTGCGGAACTTGTCGCGCCCGCGTTTGGAATTAACACCATCGTTGACGAAAGGAACCGCGCCGTCGGCGTATTCTGCGGCGACTGGCGACTGGCCCATCGAGCTGCGTGCGAGCATTATCTGAAGCGGCACTCGTTTGCAATTGGTAAAAAACGTGACATCGTGATCGCCAGTTGCGGTGGGTTTCCGCACGACATCAATATGATTCAGGCGCACAAGGCGCTCGACATGGCGGCGCACGCTTGCAAGGAAGGCGGGACGATCATCCTGCTGGCCGAATGTCGCGACGGACTGGGTCGCTCGGATTTCTTGAAATGGTTTGACGCTGCTGATTCGCGAGCGCTTGAAAACAAGTTGCGTAACGGGTACGAAGTCAACGGTCAGACTGCGTGGTCGCTGATGACAAAGGCAGAACGTTACCAGATTTGTTTACTATCGGAGTTGCGTGACGAACAGGTCGAGAAGATGCGGATGGTTCCGGTGCGTTCGCTTGAGCAAGCTTTGGATCGCGCGGGTGGTGGCGATGGGTTCATCATGCCGCGTGGTGCGGCCGTGTTGCCGCGATTAGAGGTTTGACGAGGTGGAGTTCAAGTTAACGTCGTGCACCGTGCGTAGTTGGGAGTGGCGCGATCGAGAAGCACTCGTGCGGCATGCCAACAACCGAAACGTCTGGATCAATTTGCGCGATCGATTCCCGCATCCGTACACGCACGCTGACGCACGAAACTGGCTTGAGTGTGTCGTCGGCGTCAGTCCGGAGAATAGTTTCGCAATCGCCGTTGACGGTGAGGCAGTTGGTGGAGTCGGGTTTACGGTCCAACACGACGTCGCGCATCGTTCGGCCGAGATTGGTTACTGGCTCGGCGAAGAATTCTGGGGACGCGGTATTGCAACAGAGGCGTTGATCGCCGTGACTGATTACGCGTTTGCGAATTACGAGCTGTGCCGGTTGTACGCACACGTCTTTGAATGGAATCCTGCGTCGGCTAGAGTGCTCGAGAAGGCCGGCTATGAATTTGAAGGACGGTTGAAAAAGAGTGTTACCAAGAATGGTCAAACGATCGATCAACTCATGTACGCTGTGGTTCGCGAATAACTGTTAAGGAGATGAGATGAAACTCACGATCAAACTCGCCACCGTGCTCGTTGTTATTCTGTTCACGTGCCTGTCCGTCAGCGCGCAGGAAACGACCAGCGATGGAAACGAAAAGCGCGTGTCGTTGAACGAAGTCGCGGTGGCCCACGACAACGACAATGTTGCCGCGCTCCAGGGCACGCTGAGAACTACCTCGCTCGCCGGGTCACCGGAATCGCCGGTCACAAATATTCGTTTGATCATCAAGAACACGAGCGGAATCACGTACGCGTTCGTTTCCGGCGTCGTAACTTTCTACGACTCGACCGGTATTCGCTGCGGCGAAGGAATCTTCAAAGCCGACGCTGTCGCGGTTGATGAATCGTTTGAGACTGACAGTCCGGGCGTGCGCATTCGTTGCGAAGCGACGCAGTGGCGAATTGTCGCAACGCACTTGCTGCCACGCACGCCGCCGACTCCGCCTCCACCGCCGCGTCAACCGTAGTCGTTTCGGTGTTCCGTTGCGACGCGGATATAATTAAACGCGAATCTGGACCGAGAAAGCTGGGTGGGTGATATGGCAGAGAACGAAAAATGCGCGCATGGCGTTTGTGATTGCAAAGCTACTAAGGACAGCAAGTATTGCAGCGAGTACTGCAAGAATGCGGAAGACTCGAAAGTCACAGAAATAGCCTGTGGTTGTGAGCATACTGGTTGCAGATAACTGAACGCTGTTCATAAGCGCTGAGGTTTCTATTCACAATCCCCTATAACTAGCAGTGTGACATCGTGGTGCGAACCGGAACCAGGCCCCACAGGAACCGGATTCGTCCTGATATACTCGCGTACCTATGCTCTCAACCCTTATCGAATTGCAGCGACTGAAGCGACTCGATCGCACCGGCTGGACTCTGCGTGGGCTGCCAAACGGAACTGAATCGGTGGCGGCCCATTCGTTTGGCGTTTGCACTGCTGCGATGCTGCTGGCCGACGAATTGATCGCGCAAGGAGTTTCAGTTGATGTCGAAAAGGTATTGCGAATGGCGTTGCTTCACGATTGGGCCGAGGTTCGCGTCGGCGATATGCCGCGTATCGCGAGTGCGTACTTCGGCGCCGAGGCGCGAAAGCAAGCTGAGACTCGCGCGTTTGTCGATGTCGTTAGCGACTTGAAGCGCGATTCATACACAGCCCTCTACGAAGATTACGAACAACGCACCAGTCTCGAGTCGCGACTGGTAAAAGCTGCGGACGTGCTCGATCTGCTGGTTCAACTACTCGCGCTCGAACGCGCCGGTGCTCGCGGCCTCGATGAGTTCTGGGAGGTCGCGGAGAATCCGAACTTCCAACTGGGGTACACCGCAGACGATATTGTTCGCAAAGTCTTTCAGGCGGTTCTGCAAGCACGGAGCGAGCTCGCGTAAATCATGTTTGATTTCGTGTCCGACATGATTTCAGGAATGACGTGGCAACGCGCCGTATTGGGTCTGGTGCTCTTTCTCATAACGTTCATCGGAAGTCTCGGCCTCGTATCGTTCATTCTGGTCAAGTTGCCCCCCGACTATTTTTGCAGCCACTACGATCGCCAGATTTGGTCGGGGCGTGCACCGGCGCTGAGAATCGCCGCCGCGATCGGAAAGAACCTTCTGGGCGTTATCCTGATAATGGCCGGCATCGTGATGACGCTGCCGGGCGTTCCGGGGCAGGGTTTATTGACGATTTTGCTGGGGATTATGCTGGTCGATTTTCCGGGTAAGGACCGGTTGGAACGGAAGTTGTTGTATCGGCCTGCGGTCAGAAACTCGATCGACAAGTTGCGGGCGCGCTTCGGTAAGCCGCCATTGCAACTTGACTGAAATCGTCGATCCAGTACACCGCGGCGGGAATTTCGCGATTCTCCAGCGTTTGACGTATGATTTGGGGCTTAAGAGTAATGGTCAATTATCTGAACGCCCACAGATTCGCTCACTCCCGGTTGCTACTGACGGTTTTGGTTCTGTTCCTGACGTCAGGCTGTGGCCTGTTTGGTGCGAAGAAGAAAATCACGGTGCCGCAACTTCTGCCGGGAACGGAAGCAGGCAGGGACCGTTTGATCTATGAGGTCAATCGTTTTTCAAACGTGACCACGATCCACGGGAAGCTCGACATCCAGTTTGAAGATACGTCTTTCGCGAGCTTTGGAATTGCCGATCAATACCGGCAGGTTGACGGTGACATCACCCTTCAACGGCCCGGCAAGATCTATCTCGTCATTCAATTTTTGCTGGTCGATATCGCTCAGATGACTTCGGACGGCGAGCAGTTTCGCGTCGCCGTTTTGAAGGGTGATCGGTACAAGCGCTTTCTTAAGGGAACAAACAACGCGGTCTACAAGAGGCTCGATGAGGTTGAGCCCGTTGCCGCCCCGGCGAAAAACAACCAGAAGAATGCCGAGAAGGAAACAGTGAACGCGCTTTCCAACCTGCGCCCGCAACATTTGACTGATGCTTTCATGATTCGTCCGATCGATCCGAACGGTCCATTGATTTACGCGCAGAGCGAGTTTTTCCTGGAGGAAGCGGATACTCGCCCGACAGCAAAGAAGAGCGCGCGCGTGATGCGTCCTTACTATGTGCTCGACGAGTTTTCGCAACCGAGCGGAGGTCAGTCAAAATTGATGCGTCGCTTGTGGTTCGATCGCGTATCTGGAATCCGGCTTGCTCGTATTCAGTCGTTTGACGATGCGGGAAAACTGGTCACGGATGTCGCCTACTTTAACGAGAAGCAACTTGGCGCGGGCCCGACGGCAACGTTGCCGAGCCGGATCGAGATTACGCGCCCGCAGGACCAATATAAGTTGAGCATCGCCTATCAGGACGCGAGTTCCGTGGAGGTGAATCGCGCCGGCGGCTACGCGCCGAGGGCATTTGTGCTGGAAAACAAGTGGGGACTGCCGGAGGTCGATCTGGACGCCACGCACAAGAAAGTTACCGCTAATAAATAAACAATTTCTCTGGTCAGTGATATAACTCTTAATTCATTCGATGAGGACGATTCTTCAAGCTGAAAACCTGGTAAAGGTCTATCGCATAGGAAAGGTGGACGTACCCGCGCTGCGCGGCGTGTCGCTGGAAGTTCAGGAAGGCGAGTTTGTTGCGATCATGGGGCCGTCGGGCTGCGGCAAGTCGACGATGCTTCATTTGCTCGGCGGTTTGTTGACTCCGACGGAGGGCCGGATCGTGATTGATGGGGAAGATATCACCGCCGCCTCCGACGCCAAACGGACCGCGATCCGGCGCAAGAAAATCGGGTTTGTCTTTCAAAGATTCAACCTTTTCCCCACTTTAACGGCTGAAGGAAATCTCCGACTAGCGGAGCGAATTCATGGCAACGGCGGCGGCGATCCGCAGCTTCGACGTGACGTCCTGCGGTTGCTGGGTTTGGAGGACAAACTGCATCACAAACCGCTCGAGCTCTCGGGCGGTGAGCAGCAGCGAGTGGCGCTCGCGCGTGCCGTGGTGACACGCCCCGCAATTGTTCTCGCTGACGAACCTACCGGAAACTTGGACTCGGAGAACTCGGCCCTCGTCCTTAACATGTTTCAGGAGTTGAATTACCGGTTTAATCAGACCATCATAATGATCACTCACAATCCGGAGGCCGCCGCGATGTGCCGTCGAATCGTGCAGATGAGGGACGGCCATATTGTTGAACCTTCGCCATCTGTTCGCCTTTAGTCCACGTTTCTTTCCCGTACAAGAATTAGTTTCTTGTTCCAGAGGAATCAAGGTTTTTGGTAAAATCAACCGACCCGCCAGCCACGACTCGAGTGGCTGCTTACTTGCAAGCTTGAAAACGTGCGAGGCCTGACGACCACACTGAAGAAAATATTCTTCTGGAATTACCCGCGTAACACCTGGCAATGGGATCTTCTTTGTGTAGTCTGTTTAATCTTTATCTTTTTGACACCAAAAAGCTGGTTTGCGAGTAGCGAACGGCCCGTAAATAACGGGCATCAAAGCCCAGTTGCCGAAAGGGTGTTTTTGAGCCGTGAAGTTATTGGCAATCAAGCAGATAGGGGTCAAATCGAACAGCGCGTAAAGGAGCTGACCGGACGCAAGGAAGTGCAGGTGTTAAAGGTCCGGGAATTGCTCGACAATGATGGTAGGATCCGCGGTTTCGAGGTTGACATACGGTAGCCTTTCCCTATAATTACGAGGTTTTTTGCGAGCCTGGGAGAGGAGAATTCAATAAGGAGACGGCATGATGAGGAAGTGCGGCGGTAAACTTCAGTTGAACCCTACCACGGGGAAAAACTGGAGTAGATAGGTCATAGGCTGAATTAATTCCTGTGGCTGTTGACCACGTTAAGGAGACTAATCAGACCTTTGACCGAAGCGCCACCGTAGGGCGATTGACCCTGAATAGGAGGCTGGTGACCGCCGCAACAGAAAGTCTACTCCAGGCAAACAACTGGAGGAAACCACAGATGAGATTCATTGGAGTAGACCTGCACAGCAATAGTTTGACGGCGTGTTATTTGGACCAGAACGGTAGTGAAGAGATGCGCACGTTTGACCTGCAAGAGATGGTGAAGTTTCAAGCGAGTCTCGCAGTCACGGACGAGATCGCGGTGGAAGCAACCGGCAACACGCGGCATTTCAAAGAGGCGATCAAGGAGCTAGTGAGCAAGGTGGTGGTAGTGAATCCGAACCAGTTCGAAGTAATCCGCAAGAGCGTGAAGAAGACTGATCGGCACGATGCGCGCACATTGGCGTTGTTTTTGAGCAAGGAAATGCTGCCGCAGTCGCGCTTGAAGGAACCAGCACAGGCACAACTCAATTCCGTGGCTCATACGCGCGACAAGCTAGTGAAGCTGCGCACCACACTAATCAACAAGTTGCACGCGCTGCATATAGCGGCCGGCATCAAGAGCAAGAAAAGTTCATTCAGTAGTGTGAAAGGGGTGAAGGCAGCCCTGGCTCGCAGTTGGGACGAACTGACTCGAGCGGAGTTGGAAGTGATCGTCAGTCAGATCGGGTCGCTCAACGAAGGCATCAAGCGGCTGGACCACAAGCTTGCTGAATATGGTCGCCGCCTGGTGGGACATCGAAACCTGACGAGCATTAAAGGCATCGGCGATAAATCGGCGGCGGTGTTACTGAGTGTGATCGGCGACGTCTCGGACTTTGCCGGTGAGGACAAATTGGCGAGTTACTTCGGTTTGGTGCCACGCGTGGCCAATTCAAATGAAACTGTGCATCACGGCCGCATTACCAAACGCGGTTCCAAGCTGGGGCGCACGACCCTGGTCCAATGCACGTTGGTTGCCGCTCGTTACAGTCCTTACTTGAAAAACTTTTACGAACGAATCAAAGCAAGAAAAGGCGCGGGCAAGGCCATCATCGCCACCGCGCGCAAATTCCTGGGAGTCATCTATCGCACCCTCAAGTACAACTGGGTGTTCACAGACTTCCCAAACTTTGTTCTCGCCGAGGACTGAAACTTACACCTCGGAGTAGACAATCATCATAGGAGCACTTATGAAGAGATTGGTATCTTCAGGCCTGATGGTGGCTTTAATAGTTTCCGCGTTCGCGGTGGTTTCGCCGACCGCGAATGGGCAGGGAGCAGGCCTGGTAAGTTCGGTTCTAAGCCGCATGGAAAAGAACCGGCAGACATTGAAGTCGCTGCGCGCTGGCATAAACGTGGTGAAGTACAACTCGCAGCTTGGAGCTGAAGACAAATATTCTGGTGTCGTTATTTATATGCCCACCGGCGGACGTCAAGCCGCGGTGAGGATCGACTGGACTTCTCCGCGTAAGGAGTCGCTCGCAGTAAGTAATAATAAGTACACCATTTACCGTCCTGCATTGCGCACTGTCTACACAGGCAATTCGAACAGTGTCGGCAAGGGCGATAACAATGCGAACAGCTTGTTGTCGATGATGAGTATGTCGAAGGCGCAGCTCGAATCACGCTTTCAACCGGTCAAGGACGTTCGTGAAGAGACTTTGTGGGGTGGCGTTAGCACAATCCATCTGACGCTCGTTCCTAAGGGTAAAGCGAGCTATAAATACGCAGAAGTTTGGATCGACGGTGCTGGCATGCCGGTTCAGACCAAGATCGTTGAGCACAACGACGATTCGACCACGATGCGTTTGACGGGTTTGGAGAAGAACGCAAGGATTAATTCCGGCGACTTCGATATCAAGTACGATTCGAACGTGAAAGTCGTCAAAAGCTAACTGATCCAACAAACCGATAGTTGTTTGAAGGGTTCTGTCTCAAAACAGAACCCTTCGCTGTTTTTAGCGGTTTGGACCTCTGGTTGCGTTGGACCGCTGTTGTCGCATATTCTTCGCGTCGAACCTGAAGCGTAATGAGGAAGAAAACTTTTCTAAAATTGAAAGTGCGCGAGGCAAGCTTCATCACCCGCGCATTGGTCTCCACCCGGCATCCTGTTCTAGCGCACCTGATTCCCATGCGCCGTTGCAATCTAGCCTGTGGCTACTGCAACGAGTACGATCACACGTCGAAACCGATTAGTCTGGATACCATCAAGTCGCGGCTTGATAAACTGGCGAAGCTCGGCACCTCGATCGTTACGATCTCCGGCGGCGAACCGATGATGCATCCGGAGCTGGACCAGATCATCCAGCACATTCGCCAGCGAGGCATGATCGCCGGTTTGATTTCCAACGGTTATTACTTCACTCCGGAACGTATCAAACGTCTTAACCACGCTGGCCTTGAGTATCTGCAAATCAGTATCGACAACGTCGAGCCCGATGAGGTTTCGCGCAAGAGCTTGCGCGTACTCGATAAGAAACTGCGTTACCTTTCGGAGTACGCAGATTTCCACGTCAACATCAATTCAGTAATCGGCGGCGGGATCAAGAATCCTGACGACGCCTTGACTGTGGCTCGTCGCGCAGTCGAACTCGGCTTCTCGACGACTGTTGGTGTGATTCACGACGGTGACGGAACGTTGAAACCACTCTCGGCGAAAGAGAAAGACATTTTCCAGCAGGTGAAGAAACTAGGGAACAAGGATCACGCCCGTCTGAATTGGTTTCAGGACAGCATCGCGGAAGGCAAACCTTACAACTGGCGTTGCCGTGCCGGTGCGCGTTACCTGTATGTTTGCGAAGAAGGCCTGGTCCACTGGTGTTCACAGCAACGTGGCTACCCGGGGATTCCTCTCGAGCAGTACACCATGGACGATTTCGATCGCGAGTATAAGACGGAGAAATGGTGTGCGCCCACGTGCACGCTCCAGTGCGTTCACCAGGTAGGAATTCTCGACAACTGGCGAGATCCGCAAAAGACACCCGCGCAGATGGCCCAGGAACAGAAAGACGGCAAAGGCGTTGGTGAGATGATTGGCGCCGACTAGTCGCTGCGGTCGCAGTAAATGACGCTCACCTGCGGGTTGGACCAAGTGCTCCGCCTACCGTGTAGACACTCACCGAACTCGACAGTCCTAATCCTGAAAGTCGACCCGCCATAACTACGATCGTTTCACCCTTTTGCACAATGCGTGCGTCGAGTAACGCCTGCTCGCCAATCTTCAGCATCTCTTCAGTCGACTGCGCCTTCGGCACGAGCAACGGATCGACAGCCCAGATCAATGCCAACTCCGCCAGCACATCCGGTCTGTGGGTCAAGGCGACGATCGTCTGATCGTGACGCAGGGCGGACAATCTTCGGGCCATCAGTCCAGACGCTGTGTAGACCGCCGTCACTCGCGTTCCCATCTCGTCTGCAGCGAATGCTGCCGCTTCGCAGAGCGCGCGACTCACGCGACCTGACTGTTTGCCCGTCGGATTAAAGATTTCGGACTTCTGACCCGATTCCGCTGACTCGATAATGCGCGCCATCGTCGCCACCGCGGCCACGGGATACTGTCCCGTCGCTGTTTCGTTCGACAGCATCACGCAATCAGTTCCGTCCCAAACCGCGTTCGCCACATCAGAAGCTTCCGCACGAGTGGGTCGTGGACTTGAAACCATCGACTGCAACATCTGGGTCGCCGTAATCACCATTTTCCCGGCCGTAATCGAACGCTCGATGATTCGCTTCTGATAGACAGGGACCAGTTCGACGCTGGTTTCGACGCCGAGATCGCCGCGCGCGACCATGATTCCATCGGCGGCGGCGATGATCGCGTCGAGATGATCGATCGCTTCGGCCTTCTCGATCTTCGCGATCAGCGGTGCGCTCCCGCCGGCGGCCGCGATCAGCTTCTTCGCGCGTTCACAATCGTCCGCCGACCGCACGAACGACAGTGCAATGTAATCAGCTTGTTGTTGGACCGCCCAGTTGAGATCGACGATGTCTTTTTCCGTCAGCGAGTCGATCGGCAAGGCGACGCCCGGAAGGTTGATCCCTTTGCGCTCGGCCAGCAGGCCGCCATCGATGACACGACACACAACGTCAGTATCGGTCGAGCTTTCGACGATCAGGCTGAGCGCACCGTCGTCGAGCAACAATCGTGTGCCCGTCTTAACGACGCGCGGAAGATCCGGGAAGTTGGTTGAGACCTGATGCCCTTCGCCGAGGATAGGCCTCGTCGTGATAATAAACTGCTGTCCAGCGACCAGTTGCAGGGGAACATCGTCTTTAAGTTCACCCGTTCTGATCTTTGGACCAGAGAGATCGACGAGGACTGCGATGGGACGGCCCATCCTGCGCGCGGTTTCGCGCGCGAGTCGAATGTCTTCCGCTTTTTCTTCCTGCGTGCCGTGCGACATGTTGATGCGCACGCCGTTGGCGCCGGCGGCAAGCAGTCGTTCAATTACATCGGGTTCACGTGACGCAGGACCCAACGTGATTAGGATTTTGGCTCTTCTCAAAGTGTCGACCTGTCAGAGTTGATGATTAAGGCGCTGAAGCTTTCAAGGCGTTTTCGACCGCCGAGTCAATTCTCGCACCCACGGCGGGTGAGAAACCAATCACACGCTCAACGAGCATACCTTCGCGATCGAAAACGAATGTTTGCGGGATCGAAGAGTTGTCCGAGAGCATGAACTCGACCAATTCATCGTCAGGTACCGCGAGTGGGTATTGAATGTTGAGTTCTCGTGCAAACCCGGGAACCTTCTCCAAATCTTGCGGTCCACCGACGTTCAGACCGATCACTTGCAAACCGTCATCTCCATGCTTCTTTTGTAGTTCAACCAGGTGAGGAATACTCTTGCGGCACGGATTACACCACGTCGCGTAGTAATCAAGTATCAGCACTTTGCCTTTGTACTCGGAAAACAAGCTGCGCTTTCCGTCTGCGACGGTCCATCCCATGTTGGTGATGGAGCTGACCTCGAGCGGCGGCATTGGATAAGTTGTGTTGCCCGGTGGAGCCGAGACGACCGGTGTCTTCTTCTCGGATACTTTCACGTCGGTTGCGTTACACGACGCAAGCAGGACCACGCCGCAGATAAGTGTGGCCGTCGCAAAGATTTTGTATTTCTTCTGTCGAGTCATTACAAGTTATCAGATTCCTCGTCCCGCTGTTCGGTTTGTTCGCTCGGGAGCGATTCTCCGGGCACGCGGTACTCACCCTCGACCCACTTCCCAAGGTCAACTAGCTGGCACCGCACAGAACAAAACGGACGATACTCATTGTCTTTCCATTCGGCTGGTTTACCACAGGTTGGACACTTCATTGCCACTCGGAAGCCGCAAGGCGACTGGCGCGCAAACTATAGCGCTGCCGGCCGTTTGATCAGTATTCGTCGTTTGACGAAAGCGATCGTACCTGCGCGGCGCATGGCGTTCAAGCGGACGGTCACGCTCTCACGAGTCGAGCCGACGATGGAGGCTATTTCGCGGTGGGGTAGGGGTATGTCGATAAGCACGCCTTCGGGTTCCGAAACGCCGTAACGCACGGAAAAATCGGCTAGCAGGCTGTCGAGGCGGGCCGGGATAGCGTTCAGGGCGAAATCGGCCAGTCGCCGCTCGGCGTGATCAAGTCGTTGACCGATAAGGCGGAAAGTGTAATCATGAAGTCGGTCATCCTCAGCCATCCCCCGTTTGAATTCCCCGACCTGGATTCGGAGGAGCCTTGAGTTTTCGTAGGCAATTGCCGAATTCGCACGTTGCCCCGCTAGAGAATAGAGCGCTGATTCCCCGAACAAGGATCCCTCGGGAAGTATGTCAATCACGGCTTCGCGACCTGACTCCGTCTCGATGCGGCACAGCTTTATTCGGCCACGAACGATGGCGTACAGGCAATCTGCGGGTTCGCCGGCCCGGTAAACAAACCGGCGGCGACGGAAGTCCAGGACCACGGAGCTACGAGCCAGGTCGGCGACGAGTGAATCAGAGAGTGTCGAGCCAAACTCCAGGCCACGAATTAAGGCTGCGCGATCATCGGATGTTAGGTCTCTCGCGCGCTTCTGTTCCTGCAGGGACTTCATCTGCACGTCTCTTTGCGGTTGGGTTAACAGGTCTATGGTTGAGTCGCCTTTGGCAGCGTGGTTCGAATTCAAAATGGCCGATGCGGGTTAGTTATTACGATTGTAAGGAAACCCGCCGCGATATTTCCCGGGTATGTGTTCTCTCTCTTTCGATTGAATCTTTGACGCGACGCTTAGGGCGAGTACCGGCACGAACGTTACCGAGGCTCGCACTGTAGCATGAAGCCGATACCGGCGCAAGATTTATAGGTCCAAGAACCAGGTTTTATGGAGCCAAAATCAACCATTCTTATTGTCGACGATAATCCGGACAAACTCGGGCTGCTCGAAGCCGCTTTCAGTTTGGCCGGCTACAACGTAAACACCGCGACCGACGGCGACGAGGCGCTGGCGGCGATCGAATCGTACCAGCCTGACCTGGTCATTACCGACGTCATGATGCCGCGGATGAATGGTTACGAGTTGGCCCAACGAATCAGGGCCAACCCGCTAACCAAGTTTATTCCGGTGATTATGCAGACCGCCGCTAGTAAGCGCGTGGAGGATCTGCGTCGTGCCTCGGAAGTAGGGGCGCTTGGATACATCACCGATCCGACGGACCTTGACCTCATGTTGGCCCGGACCAGAACCTTGCTCGAATTCAAGGCCTATCTCGACAGTTGCGAAGAGGCGGCATTCACGGACCACCTGACGGGACTCGCCAACCGTCGTCGATTCGAGCGGCAACTTGAGCGCGAAGTCGGACGCGTGCTGCGTTTCGAGCGTCCGTTCACACTCCTCATGATCGACATCGACAACTTCAAGAACCTCAACGACACGTTTGGTCACGACGCCGGCGACGATGCGATTCGCCGGATTAGCCGCGTCCTGCGTGAAGGAACGCGCGGAATCGATCTGGCGGCGCGCATCGGCGGCGAAGAGTTTGCCGTGCTGCTCGTCGAAACCAGTCAGGCCGCAGGCATGGAGGTTGCTGAAAGATTGCGGGTCGCAATTAGAGACTTGCAGACGCCCTCTAAAGCTCGAATTACGGCCAGTTTCGGAGTTGCAGAATGCCCGACACACGCGCAAACTGCTTCTGGCATCCTAAAGGCAGCGGATGTCGCTTTGTATGAAGCGAAGCGAAATGGCCGCGATCGCGTGGTGCCAATGCAGCCGCTGATGAGATCGAACTCGGTGGGGGCGGGCGACGTACAACGCGACTGATGCTGGATTCAGAGGACTTGAAGGATGGCTGATTACAAGGAAAAGCTTGACGAGTGGCAGCAGGCGGCGCGACGCAAGGCCCGCGAGCTGGACGAGAAGTTTGCGATCTCCGATCTCGTTGGTGAGGGTGCGCGTGTTGCCGGTGAAGCCGCGAAGCGCGGTGCAGAAACGATGGCCAACGGAGCGGAACGATTGCGCTCTGAAGCTGAGCGTTTGAGTGAGGATGAAGAGGTTAACGAAGCGACTCGCCGAGCTGCGAAGGGTGTGAAGGTTGCGGGCGAGAAAGTTCGTGACGTCGCCGGTGAGGGAGTCCGGAAGGCAGGCGAGGTTTTTGACGACGCGAAGAAACACTACGACCGAGCGTCACAGGTTTTTGATGCGGGCGCGCGATTCACGCGAGCGTCGAGTGCGGCGACGGTTGGTGTTTTAAAAGCGAAGGACTGGATCAAAGCAAATCCTGGGAAGGCAGCAGTTGTTTCTGTGTCGCTGGTGCTGGGTATTCGCGCCGGCGCCGCGTTTCCGGGATTGGATGCCGTGCTACTTGGCGCGCATCCGCATTGGCTGACGCATTCTGCTCTTCCGGTTTATGGACTTCGCAAGGCGAGTGAAAAGTTTGACGGTTATTTGAAGAAACGCGAAGAGTTGATCGGTCGCGGCGAGCTCGACGAAGCTGAACAGCAGCGTGTTGAGTTTGAGAGAAACATCGCGAAGTATGTTGGTGCGCCTTTGCTGGGTGCGTTTAGTTGTGCAGCCGGGGCGGCGATGTGGGCGCAGATCTTTCAGCCTGGTCCAATTGTGGGCGCGCCGATCAGTTGGTTGCTGGGTGGTAATCCATTTCTTGATGGCATCTGGTTATTTGCAAACGGCGTAATCTGTTTCCATCAGGGCTACAAGTTCTTCATGATCGCCCTCGCGAACCAGGAAGAAGTCACCCGCGTCGTCCGCGAGATCAAAGGACTGCTACCTGCCGTGTCGGCCACCTAAAAAATCACTTTCACCGGATCGAAATCGGGAACGGCCAGAAGCAGAGGGCGTAGACGAGGAGCGTCACGACTGCGATTACCAGTCGTGCCGTGCCCAGCGGTTCCATGCGTGCCGGTTGAGGATGAGGGAAGCGGAGGATTACTCCCAGTAACACCGCGAAGAGAAAACCGCTTGGGCTGCGATGCCACCAGAAACCCAGAATCGCTAACACTACAGTCACAACGAATGCAATGCGACCGATGAGTGCGTGAAGGCGAGCACCGAAGAGCGCGTAGATTCCATGTCCACCATCAAGTTGGCCCACCGGTGTTAAGTTCAGACTCGTAACCAGCAAACCAATCCACGCCGCCATGTAGTACGGATTAATCGGCGAGTTTGGATCGAGCGGCACTCCCATCAACCAACTCACCAACCAAAACAGCGGTGGATCATTGAAGTAAACCGTGTATCCATGCGGCGGTGGCGGTAGCGGTGGTCCTACAATCAAGATACCCATCACAGTCAACGGAATCGCAACTACAAACCCCGCGAGCGGACCTGCAAGTCCAATATCGAACAACGCCCGCCGCGACGGAATCGCCGACCGTATCTTGATAAACGCGCCAAACGTCCCTGCCAAAAACACCGGCGGCGCAGGAATGAAAAACGGCAGCGTCGCATTGACGCCGTAATAACGGCACGCAAGGTAATGCCCCATCTCGTGCGAAAACAGAATCGCAAGCAGCGACCACGAGAACGCGATGCCCTCACTCAGCGCGCGCTCGTGAGTCATTGCGTACTTCACCAGGTCGACGCAGTAGTAGAGAAACGAAAGCGGAATATACAGCAGGTAATCCAACACACCCGACAACGGCGGCTCAGTCGGCGCGAAATCCGACGCCGCAAGCGCGACTCCCGCGAGCGTCGTTGTGAGGCTTGTCAGCACAAACAACGCGCCGTGGATTCTCCACTCACGCGCCGTAATCATTGGTGGTTGAAACACGTGTTTGTTCAATAGAAAAGGCCAGAGTTTACGATTACAACTCTAGCCTTGTCACAACAATTAATTTCCTTACGAACTAAAACTCGTCGTCATCTTCGCCTGAGTCATCGGCGACTACTTCGCCATCCTCGTGCGCCTGTAACTCCTTGCCAGGCTTGAAGCGAATCGTCTTGCCTGACGGAATCGCAACTTCCTCGCCAGTGCGAGGGTTCCGACCCACGCCCCGCTTCCGCGGTTTCACTACAAACACTCCAAAGCCGCGCAACTCAATTCGTTCGCCCCGCGTCAGAGCTTCCTTCATGGAATGAAAGAGTGCCTCGACGGCTTGTTCGGCTTTCATTTTTGGTACGCCGGTTTTATCGGCCACGCGATTGATGATGTCTAACTTGATCACGTCTTCGGGCCTCTTTTCTGGTCCCGCGGGGGACGATGTCTGGGCTGCAAGTGCAGGGAAGGATGATAGATAGCGGCAGTGAAGCCTGTCAAGGAATTGCCTTGCCACGCCCGACCATCGGGGATATAAGTGGCGTTTGACAAGCGCAGGGGCGAAAGCTAACCTCAAACTCGACGAACCATGTTTGGAATTCGAAAACGCAGACCGCCACCATTTGGCGGCATCCACGTCGACGACGACAAAGACATCCAGGAACACAAGCCGGAAACTGCTTCGCGCAACGACCTGTGGTCGGAAGCACGCTTGTTGCTCCGCGATCTGATCTTCGCGCTTATGATCGCGGCGCTCGTCGTCGTTTTCATCGTGCAACCGGTGAAGGTCGAAGGCACGTCGATGCTCCCGCGTTTGCACGACGGCGAACGCATTTTCGTCAATAAGTTGATTTACTATGACGACTTTCGCTGGGCGCCGAAGGTCGAGCGCGGCGACATCGTAGTGTTCTGGTTTCCCCAGGACCCGTCGAAGAGTTACATCAAGCGGGTGATTGGACTTCCGGGCGACAAGATCGAGATCGTCGAAGGAGTGGTGCGTGTTAACGGCAGCGAGATCACGGAGTCGTATCTCGATCCGCGTCTTAACTTAACGCATCGCTCGATGGACAAGACGGAAGTTAGCGCCAATTACTACTTTGTGCTGGGCGACAATCGCGATAATTCGAGCGATTCACGTCTCTGGGGCCTGGTGCCCAAAAAATACATCTACGGCAAGGCGCTGTTTCGTTATTGGCCACTGACGTCCGCGAGTGTGATACATCACGAGGACATTCCTATGGTTTCGCCGCCCGCCCCGCGCTACGCACCCGTGCCTCAGGATACGCCGCTGAGCGACGCTAGCCCGCAGGAGCGTTGAGCTTAGTTTCCTATGATTGACTGGTTGCGCGTTCCGCTGATGATTTTCTACGCACCCCTGCGCGGGATGCGTGAGGTTCGCGATCGCGGCGCGCTTGCGCCGATTGCCTTGATTGCGGTGCTCAGCCAGTTCGTTTTTGACTTCGTAACGCGAAGGTTTGGCGCTGCCCCACTTGTTCCGCGAGGACATGGGTTCTTCTCGGTGCTGACCGAACCGGCCATGCCGGTAATGTTGATCGCGATCGTACTCGTTCCGATCCTCACACTCGTAGCCAACACATTGGATCGGCGCGGAAGTTTTCGCGTTGTGATTACGCAGGAGTATGCGCCCGTCGCGGCATCGCTGTTCTATGTGTTAACCGCCGCGAATATTTTTGGCATTCTGATGGCGGTGGTTTTTCACTACACCGGAGTCCAGACGGATTACATCGCGAGTGCAATTCAAAATGCAGACAGGGTCCGGGCGTGGTTTCCTGCGGGACCGGAATTTGACGCCGCAGGGGAGCAGCTTAGGAATCCTGCAACGATTTCTCACCAACTGTTCGCGGGGCCGAGATTCTGCGTGTTCGCTGTCGGCACCATAATCGCCGTTAAAGACGCTTTCCGCATGTCGATGCCGCGTGCGATGGTAGTGACGTTCATAACGTGGTTGGTTTCGGTCTTCACGTTTCGGATTGTCGAGGGGATATTGTCCAGCGTGCTGGGTTCGCCGTTCCTGCTGTTCTTTCTGTTCATGCTGCTGCGCGGTTACTTCAGCGACATCATGGGGAGCCATCGCGCGAAAGCGGCGTTCAAGCAAAACCTCGAATCGGCGACGCTCAATCCCGCGGACGCTTCCGCGCACTACAATCTCGGTTTGATTCATCAAAGCCGCGGCGAGCTGGAAGCGGCGCGTGAACGTTTCGAGCAGGCGTTGAAGATCGACGATGGCGAGATCGACGCGAGTTATCAACTGGGACGCATTGCTCGACAACAGAGACGATACGCCGACGCGATTCAGAACTTCGAACACGTCGTCGCGCGCGATCCGGCACATTCGCTGCACGAGATCTGGCGAGAGGTCGCAGCGACGTACATCGCGGCAGGTCAGTTTGAAGATGCCCGCATGGCGCTTGACCGGTTTCTCGAGCATCGCCCGTCCGATCCTGAAGGTCTGTATCTGATGGGTCGCGCGCATGCGGGTCTGGGTCACAAACGCGAGGCGACCAGTTTGATGCAAGCTTGTATTGAAGCGGTGAAAACGGCGCCGGCGTATAAGTATCGCAGCAGTAAACGTTGGCTGAATGAAGCGCAGCAGTTCATCAAAAGTAGTCAGTAGAATAGATGCCCACTCGAACACCAGCCCTCCTCGCTCTCGAAGACGGTCGTATATTTCGTGGCAGCTCCTGGGCTGCCGAAGGCGAAGTTTGCGGCGAGATGGTCTTTAACACGTCAATGACGGGTTATCAGGAAGTGCTGACCGATCCGTCCTACGCCGGACAGATCGTGTGCATGACTTACCCGCTGATCGGCAACTATGGCGTGAACGAGCTCGACTCCGAGTCGTCGCGGCCGTGGGTGGAGGGGTTCGTGGTCCGCGAGGCGAGCCGAATTGTTTCCAACTGGCGCGCCGAAGATAGCCTGGAAGATTATTTAAAGCACTGGAAGATCGTTGCCATCGAAGGTATCGACACACGCGCGCTCGTGCGCCACATTCGCGACAAGGGTGCGATGCGCGCCTGTCTTTCAACGATCGATCTTGATCAAGAGAGTTTAGTGACAAAAGCGCGCCAGTCGCCGCCGATGGAAAACCGCGAACTCGCCAGCGTTGTGACGACGAAAGAACGGTATGAGTTTCCGGCTGTGGGCCAGGAACGTTTTCACGTTGTGTGTTACGACTTCGGTGTGAAAAGAAATTCATTGCGCGAACTCGCGGAACTTGGAGTGCGCACGACCGTCGTACCCGCGTCTACACCGGCGAGCGAAGTGCTGGCGCTGAACCCTGACGGGATCTTTTTGTCGAATGGACCAGGCGATCCCGCGTCGATGGACAAAGAGGTCACCGAGATCCGCGAGTTATTGAACACAAGTGTCCCGATGTTCGGCATCTGTTTTGGGCATCAACTGTTGGGACGTGCGTTTGGAGCGAAGACGTTCAAGCTCGTGTTCGGACATCGTGGCGGCAATCAACCGGTGAAAGAGGTGGCGGGTCGCGGCGTCGAGATCACTTCACACAATCACGGGTTTGCGGTAAGTGCCGATTCGTTGCCGCCGGAAGTTGAAGTGACGCACATCAACCTCAACGATCAATGCGTCGAAGGGATGCGTCATCGCACGTTGCCGGTCATTTCAGTCCAGTACCATCCTGAAGCTGCTCCTGGTCCTCACGATGCAGAGCATCACTTCAAACGATTTATCGCGTTGATGAACGCGAGGATCGAAAACCAGGTTTCCCGCTAAGTAATTATTCTTCGATAGGCCACTTAAGCTCGCCGGTGGTGAGATCAGGACGAACACGGACCATCTGTTCAGGGGTGGATTCGGCGTGCAACTCGTGCTGCAAAGCTACAGCCGTTTCAGCTTGTTCGACGGGTGTTTCAGTCTCGGCAGGCGGGCTCGGCTCCAACAGATCCGCGAAACCCTCACTGCCACGATGTTCCATCCAGTGGCGATAACTAACCGTCAGGATAGCGACTAACGGAATAGCCAAAAATATCCCCGCCACACCGGCAAGTTTCTCGCCCGCGAGTATCGCGAAGATAACGGCCAGTGGATGCAGATGAATACCCTGGCCGATCAAACGCGGATAGATGAAGTAATCGTGGATGATGCGGAGCACGCCAAGGAAGAGCAAAACGAGGAAGGCACTGAAAGGTCCCGCATGCAGCGTCGCCAGGATCGCCGCCATAATGGCGACGACCAGTGGTCCAGCGAGCGGAATAAACTCAAAAACCCCGGCTATAAAACCCATCACGAGCCCACCGGGCAGGCCCAGCAAAGTAAAGCCGATCGCGCAAACGACACCTATAAACAAACACGCGGTCAACTGCGCCCGAATATATGCCGCTAGTGTGCTATTGACGTCTTGGAAAAATTCATCCCCACGCCAACGCCAACGCCCGCGTGGCAGCATCAGCAATGCCGAACGCCGAAAACTCTCCGCGTCCTTCAACAGGAAAAACGCGAGTATCGGTATCAGCACCAACCAGGGCAGGTAAATCAAATACCCGACGGCCGCCGCCGCAAACTCAGTTCCTGTATGACTGACCCGGTTGACAACCTCCGGAATCGCTTTGTTCACGGCGTTCGCGACCGGCGCCGGCAGACGACGCAAACGCCACTCTTCCACGACCTGCGGCGCCTTCTCGCCGACTGATTTCCAGTAAGCTTTCGACTGATTGACGAACTCCGGAAACTGGTTACTCAAACTCGGCAGGACTATAAAGATCGCGGCTACGATCGCCCCGAGAAGGATCAGGTAAGCAAGTCCAATTGCGGCCACTTTCGGTATTGCAATCTCACGGTCCCAAATCTTTCTTGGTTGTCGCAAAAACTCGACGAGCGGTGAGACGAGATAGGCGAAGAAGATCGACAGCACGAGGAGCAGAATGATCCCGGTTATCTTCGAGATCACCCAAAGCAGGCCAATAACGACAAGCAGAATGAAGATGACTCGCAGGATCACGCGAGTCGGAGGTCCGTACGCTTCTACGGCTGCCTTGGCTGCCGTAACGGCAGCTTCTTTTGTTTCCGTGGATGGCATTGCGCAAGGCCGGAGGTGCCGATCAAATTCGCGAGTGCAACCGGCCGATCATTTCTCCCACTGCCTTCTGATCGTGATTACTCAATCCTCTGAACTCGACCCCAAACGTGTCAGAAGTTGCGTGATGGACCACTTCACCTGCCAGCGACAGCGCATCGTCTCCATCGAACAACAGCATGCCGAGTTGGTCGCCAACTTTAACGTTCGGCGACGCCGGCAGGTTCATTACCCGGACGCCGCCAAGACTGATGTCCTGCGGTTCGCCGATTCCGATTGACTCTTTTAAGGTCTCGTCTTCGATGGCCAGCGTCAAGCGCGAGGTCACATAGTAGCGTGGATAACGCCTGCGATCGTGGGAGGCAGGTTCCTCGTTCAGGTTCGGAGTCGTCATCAATCTGTCCTCAATGCGTAACATCATCATCGTCTTCGTCCAACGCCTCGTCGCCCTCACCCTCGGTTTCTGGTGGAGGCGGTGGCGTAACACGCGGAGCGGCCGGTTCCCACACAAGGCCTCTCCATTCGTCCGTTTCACCCAATAACTGAAGCGCCGCGAGCGGATGACCGGGATGCCGTTCGATGCGCAGCACCTCAGCAATCACTTGCAGCTTTTCACCAGACTCGCCAAGCACCTCGAGCCGTACGCGGCTGCCAACCTCCGGCAATTGACGCGGCAAGTGGACAAGCGTTCCCTCAGGACCGACATTCTCCGTCGTTCCTTCCGCTACGACATGCGCGCCGCTCGGTTCGTCCCATTCCGCTTTCACTTCAAGCGTCGCCAGGTAGCGCGGTCCGGAACGATTCTCCGGTTCGGTTTGACGGGACATACTCATTCCTCCTCCGCCCTTAGCTTCTCGAGAACTGAAAAGTCTTTCCAGTGTCGTAACGTCCCCTGCGACCGACCCGCTAGTCGCGATCTCTCGCAGCAGTCGTCGCATGATTTTGCCGGATCTGGTTTTTGGCAACGCGTCGGTAAAGCGAATGTCGTCAGGTCGCGCAAGTGCTCCGATTTCCTTGGCGACGTGAGCGCGGAGTTCCTGGTTCAATGCATCCGACGCGCTGTGAGAACCCTCGAGCGTGACAAACGCCACAATCGCGGATCCTTTCAGGTCGTCGGGGCGCGCAACCACGGCCGCTTCCGCCACAGCAGCATGTGAAACGAGGGCGCTTTCGACCTCCGCAGTTCCGAGTCTATGACCGCTTACATTAATAACATCGTCGATGCGGCCCATTATCCAGAAATAACCGTCCTGATCGCGTCGCGCGCCGTCACCGGCGAAGTAAATACCATCGATTTGCGACCAGTATTGCTCGCGATAACGGTCGTCGTCGCCCCAGATCGTCCTTAGCATCGACGGCCAGGGACGCTTAATCACGAGATAACCGCCCTGATGCGCTTCGACCGGCTTGCCTTCGCGCGTCATTACGTCCGCTTCGATACCGGGAAAAGGCTTTGTGCCCGATCCGGGTTTCGTAGGTGTCGCACCGGGAATCGGCGTGATCATGATCGAGCCGGTTTCGGTTTGCCACCAGGTGTCGACGATCGGGCAACGTCCTTTGCCGATGATTTCGCGGTACCACATCCACGCTTCGGGATTGATTGGTTCGCCGACCGTTCCGAGCAGGCGAAGACTCGAAAGATCGTGTTTCAACGGCCAATGTTCGCCCCATTTGATGAACGCCCTGATCGCGGTGGGCGCGGTGTAAAAAACGTTGACGCGATGCCGCTCGATCATGGTCCAGAAACGGTCCGCCTCGGGAAAGTTTGGCGCGCCTTCGTACATCACCACGGTTGCGCCATTCGAGAGTGGTCCATAGACCACGTAGCTGTGGCCCGTGACCCAACCGATGTCGGCAGTGCACCAGTAAATGTCTTCGTCTTTCAGATCGAAAACCCACTTCGTCGTGAGATGGACCTGAGTAAGGTATCCGCCTGTCGTGTGCAGAATTCCTTTCGGCTTACCCGTTGTTCCTGAGGTGTAAAGAATGTAGAGCGGATGTTCGCTGTCGAGTTCTTCGGCTTCGCAGTTGGCGTCGACAGTGGCCATTAGCTCATGCCACCAGAAATCGCGTCCGGGTTGCATGTGCTGTTGCGTTCCGGTTCGTTTGACGACGATGCAACTCTCGACTGAAGGCGTTTGTTTGATCGCTTCGTCAACCGCCGTTTTCAGTTTTACTTCATTGCCGCGACGCCAACCGCCGTCGGCGGTCACGACGAGTTTGCAACTCGCGTCGTTGATGCGATCGACAAGTGCTGCGCTGGAGAAACCGCCGAAGACGACTGAATGCGTCGCGCCGATACGTGCGCAGGCGAGCATCGCGATCGCGAGTTCCGGAATCAGCGGCATGTACAACGCCACTCGATCGCCAGTCTTGAATGTTTTTACTCTTCAGGACGTTCGCGAATTTGCAGACTTCGGTGTGCAGTTGTTGATATGTAAAAGTGCGCGTTTCGCCGGGTTCGCCTTCCCAGATCAGCGCGGCTTTATTGCGACGCCAGGTCGCCAGGTGACGATCGAGACAGTTGTAAGAGATGTTGATCTTGCCGCCGATGAACCATTCTGCGTGAGGTGGGTCCCACTTCAACACTGTGTCCCACTTTTTGAACCAGTGAAGTTCTTCCGCCATGCGCGCCCAGAAAGCTTCGGGATCCGCGCTTGCCTCGGCGCGCAGCGCTTCGAGTTCAGCTTCGGATTTGATGTGTGCCTGGGCGGCGAATTCGGGCGGTGGAGGGAAGACTCGTTCTTCCTGAAGAACTGATTCAATATTAGTGGTCACGGTGCCTGTGTATCACATGGGATTGCCGATTGCCAATTGCCGATTGCCAATTTCCGGATTTCTTTGCGGTTGATATATTGTTCAGCAAATCGGCAATCGGCATTGGAAATTGGCAATGATTTACGTCGGTACGAGTGGTTACAGTTACAAAGAATGGAAGGGCAGCTTTTATCCGGAGAAGCTGGCGGCGAAGGACATGCTTCCTTACTATTCGTCCAAGCTGCCCGCGGTCGAGCTCAACAACACATTCTACCGCTTGCCGCAACGTAGCATGGTCGAGAGTTGGAAGGCACAGGTGCCGGAGAACTTTCGCTTCTCAGTGAAAGCCTCACAGAGAATCACCCACTTCAAGCGGCTGAAGGAAGCGTCCGCTGAAACCGACTACATGCTCGAAACTGTTTCCGCGCTCGACGATCGGCTGGGTGTCGTGCTCTATCAACTGCCGCCAAACATGCAGAAAGATCTCGAGCGACTGGAGACGTTTCTCAAGCACCTGCCTGCGAATCCGCCTGCGACTTTCGAGTTTCGTCATCCGACGTGGTTTGACGACGACGTGCTTCAGTTGTTGCGCAACGAGAATCGCGCCCTATGTATTTCAGACACGGACGATCTGCCGGTCAGTCATATCGACAAGACCGCCGATTGGGGTTACCTGCGTTTGCGACGAGTGAATTACTCGACGACCGATTTACATGAGTGGATCAGCAGGATGAAGGCCCAGGACTGGAAGACCACGTTTGTCTTTTTCAAGCATGAAGACGAAGGCACTGGACCACGACTCGCTTCCGAGTTCATCGACCTGTACCACGGATAACACGAAGCCGCGAATTAGAAGTTTCCGCCGCACGCCTCGTGACCGCAGTCACAATCGATCTCAATCGTAGTGCCGCTGCCCTCGCACGAAGCGCTGCAATACTTGCCACCATCCTGCGGGGGGCAGGTACACGCAGGATTCTTACACTTGTTCTTTCCGTTATCGTCGGCCATGTTTCCTCCAGAAGTTTATGCAGTTTTTGTGTGTCGGAGAGAGTAGCACAAAGCGCTCAAAACTCAGATCCGAGCGCAACGGCGATTTCCGCAGCCACGCGCGCGTTGTTTTCGAGGAGCGCGATGTTCGCGCGCAACGTCGAGCCCTGGCTGCGTTCAGCCATTTGGCTGAGCAGAAACGGCGTTAACTCGCGGCCGACGATGTGATTGCGCTCCGCGCTTGTGATTGCTTCATCGAGAACTGTCAGTAGTAGCTCGTGCGGGACTTCAAACTCTTCAGGAACAGGTACAGTTACCAACAGGGCAGAATCGCTTTGCAGGGCGCGTTGCGCAAGAAACAACGCGACGACGTCAGCGGGTGAACTTGCGCGTGTATCGACGGGCAATGCACTGCTGCGTGAATAGAACGCCGGAAACTCATCGCACTGATAACCGACAACGGTTACGCCATGCGTCTCGAGCCACTCGCGCGTCGCCGGTAGGTCGAGAACGATCTTCGCGCCGGAACAGACGACAACGATCGGCGTTCGCGCCAGCTCCGGGAGATCCGCCGAAACATCCGGTAACGAGCCGCGATGAATACCGCCAATGCCGCCCGTAGCAAACACTTTGATTCCCGCGCGATGAGCGATCCAACAAGTCGTTGCGACCGTCGTTGCGCCGTCCCAACGTTCGGCGACGGCGATCGGGAGATCGCGCATACTGATTTTTCTGATGTTGTCTTCCGTGGCGAGCTTGAGAATCTCGGCTCCGTTTAGACCGACTTTCAGTTTCCCCGCGACGATGCCGGTCGTCGCCGGAACAGCGCCGGCTGCGCGAACGATCTGTTCGAGTCGTTGCGCTGTTTGCAAATTCGTCGGACGCGGCAGACCGTGTGCGATTACAGTCGATTCAAGTGCGACCACGGACCGTGCCGCTGCGACTTCCGGAGCTATTTCAATCATGTTTCTCTAATCAGCGTGAAAACTGTTCCGCCGTCTTCACGCGGTTCCCACGAGATGCGTGCATCGATCAGTCCCGCGCGCGCTTTCATGTTGGGCAATCCACGCCCTTCGCCATTGTTGTTTTTTGAATCGAACGGTCGCCCGTTGTCTTCAATCCGCAATGCAAAATCGCCCGCGGCCGAAGTCTCAACGAACATTTTCACTTCGGTTGCTTCGGCATGACGCCAGATGTTGTTAACGGCCTCCTGCACGATGCGATAAATCTGCATCTGCACGCTCGGCGGTAGTTGACTGTGCTCCTCAATCGCTTCGTCACAATGAAACTCGTAGTCGAATTTCTTCTCGACCGGCGCATCCTGCACCGCGTGCGAGAGTGCAAATTCGAGCGCTGCGGCAAAGCCGACGTTCTGTAATACTGACGGGCTGAGGTCTTCGCAGATTCGGCGCACCTCCTGCGAGATCGATTCGATCTCACCTCGCAACGCTGACGTCTGTTTGCTCGAGGAGTCGCCGTTCGGTTTGATCTGATCGGTCAACAACGCGAGATGCCGGAGATCGGCGAGCGTTTGATCGTGCAGGTCGCGCGCGATCCGACGTCGCTCACGTTCGGCTTCATTCGCAAGGTTCAAACGCGCGTCGGCCAATTCGCGGTTAGCGTCGACGAGCGCAGCGCTCGTGGCGACGATTCGTCGCCGTTCGAAACCGGCCCACAACAGCGCCAGCAACGCCAGCGCCAGCAGGATCGCCAACGCCGTCGAAGTCCAGGGAAACGGCGCGCTCGCAACCGTGAACGAGAACTTCAGCGGCTCCGAGGCCGCGAGATCTTTCGTAAATGCCCTCGCCGTCACCGTGTACTTGCCGGGCGTCAGCCCTTCCATCGTGAACTGTGACTCACGGGAGAGTTTCTGTCTTACTTGCTTCCCTGAGCCGTCGTCCAACGCGAACGCATATTGAAACTGTTCCGGAAAGGTCCGGCTGCTGATCGCAGTTACGTCGAGCAGCAAACTGTTCTGCGGATACTCGAGATCGAGTCCGGCCTGCAACTCCGACGGCGCGTGTACGCGTTTACTCAATATGCGCGTTACAGACAACGTCGGTGCGACGTTCCCGGGGACATAGCGAGCGACGCCGCGATTTGTCGCAATCAACAGCGATTGGCTGTTGGAGTCGGGAGTGCGAAGCGGCAAGACGGCGAAGACGTTTTGCGATGGCAGTCCTTGTTCGGAGTCGAGTTGGTTGACTACGGGTCCGAAAACCGGATCGAGCCGAATCCGTAATAGGCCGTTTCCCCGCGTGCCACACCAGATCTCGCTGACTTTGTCATCCTGGGTGGGAAAAACAACGCGAGCATCAACACTGGGCACCGCCACGTTGCAGGCTTGCTGAGGCGCACAGGCAAAAACTCCGTTAGAGGTTCCAAACCACAGCACGCCGGTCGTCATGCGGGTCATCGAACGAATTACGTACCCCTTCAAAGCTGCAAAGAGAGGCTCCTCGCGCACCGTCTTTCCGTCTGACACGAGCACACCGTCTTTAGCGGTGCCGATTAGCAACCGTTCTTCGCCGTCGGCCAGCAAGCTAATCGCGTCGCGTGCGATGCCGTTGGGCCATGTCAGGCTTCCGCGTCCGCCGCCAATGCGCTCGACACCGCGTCCAAAGATGGCGTAGTACGTGTCGCCGCGAAAGTTCGTGATCGCTCGCACACTGCCGACGCCGTCTGCGTTTATGGAACCCGATTCGAGTCGCGTGAATACCTGCTCCTCGAATTTCACCGTCTGTCTCGGCGCGACGTAAAAACCGCTGACTGAGGCGACCAGCAAACGCCGAGTCTGGTCTTCTGAGATGGCGTAGATGATGTTGGTCCCCATCCCGGGCATCAGAATCCACGAAGCGGTTCGCTCGTCGTAAAGAAATAGCCCGCGGTTGGTGCCGGCCATTAACCGGCCGTCAATACTCTGATACAACGTCCGGACGAAATTGCTCTCGATGTTGTCGCCGATCGACTCGACGCGCGGGGCTTGCGGATCGTAGCGACAGACGCCGCGATCGGTGCCAAACCAGATAACGCCTTCGCGATCGGGAAAAATCGCGTAGACGTGATCGGAACGCAGGCCGCCCGCAGTGCCGTCGAAAGTGAAACGTTGCGTCTTCGCCTGCGAAACACGGAAGACACCACGACCGTCAGTTCCGATCCAAACCTCATCGCCGATTGACTTCAACGACAACACCTGGCCCGTCGGTGTTTCTGTTCGTTTCAGTGCGGTGGGTGCATCGCCGGTTAACGCGGCTGGCTGGTCTAGTTTTGCTCGCGTGCCAAGCCATACTTTTCCATTCTTGTCGCGCTCGAGCGCGTTGACGAAGAAGACCATCGGCCGCATCTGCACGGGTCTCGCCTCGCCGTTGCTGACTTCCATCAATCCTTTGCTAAGCGTGCCGATGAGCAGTTGGTCGTTGGTCCAGTGAACGCTCGTGATTGGGAGCGGACCCGGACGGTCGCGATCGGCGCTCTCCAACGGTTGATTCAGAAGATCGCGAGTTTCGAGGACCGTGCGTGTGACCCGTTCTTCGTTTTCCGTCGACGTGACCTGTTTCACGCGACTCTCGAATACGCGTCCTTGCTCGGTGGTCATGATTGCAACGCCCGGCTGCGTCGTAACAATCGCTGACACAGTTTGCTCTGCTGTTTCCTTCACTTTGAGGAACGAGGCGTTATGAAAACGCGCTGCGCCAGCCTCGGTGCCGATCCATAGCGCACCGTCCTGATCGGTTTGCAACGCGAGCACTCGTCCGGCGGGCAGTGAAGGATCGTTGATCGTTTGTGTGCGACGTCCGTCGAACCGGGCGAGTCCGGCTTCGGTGCCAAACCACATCGCGCCGTCGCTTGTCTGCGCGATAGCGCGAACGCGATCAGAAGGCAGTCCGTGAAACAACGTCACAGCGCCCCACTGGTGCAATCCCGTGATCGGTCGCGGTGATGGCGAAGGCGATGGTGATGGTGAGGGCGAAGGTGATGGCGATGGTTGTGGTTCGGCGGTCTGGGCCAGCGCAGTTAGAACGCACAAGCAGAAGAGAAGCGGCAAGATCCATTCTGATCTGCTTTTACACATCCGGTTATTTTGGGTTCTTCTTTGAGGCCGCGTCTCGTTTCTGTTCCTCGTTGAAACGCTTCTGATCTTTCTGCAACCAACCTTCGAGATCGTGCGCGGCTTTTTCCAGCTCGTCGCTGTTGAGCAAGCCGCGCCGCAGCGCTTCGAAGAATGCGCGGGTGCGAATGTTGTAGGCCAGTTTCTCGTACGCCTCCTGATCGGTGCCTTCAGCGACCGAAACGAAGAGTTTTTCGTAAAGAGTCGCTAGCCGGCTCTCGACGCCGCGCAAGCTCAACGAACATTTGCGCGCGATGGCCCAGTTCGACAATCCGAGCGCGAGATAGTAAAGCGCCTCAGCTTCAAACTCGGTCAGCAATGGACGCTTGAATGAATCCTTGAACGCCGGATCGATCATGTCGGCGCCGTCTTCGAGCACCGCCGCTACGAATCGCAAAAATCTCGACTCGGGATTGTTTTTGTGAATGAAGCCGTACGCGGGAGGCGGATCGACCGACTTAACGATTTTCCGGATCTCATTGATGTAGATCTCATGCGGAAACTGCGTCCAGAAGATGATGCGCGCGGTAGGGAAGTCGCGCCAGATAGCGCGCGCCGCTTTGACCCCGGAGAGCTTCGGCATCTGGATGTCGAGGATGCAGACGTCGGGCTTCTCGTCGAGCGCGAGTTTTACCGTCTCCTCGCCGTCGCTGGCCTCGAACACGGGCACGTGGGAGGGGAATTCCTTCTCCAGAATCTCACGCAGGTAGTGGCGCTGGGCCATGTTGTCTTCGGCAATCAATATCGACATGTCGGGTTGATGATAATGCGGCTGTGAGCGGAGCGGCAACGTGGTTGACCACAGATATTACTTGACGCCTGCCACCACTTCGCACTATGAGTCATTTTATGACGATCAAACACCCGCTTTTCCTGGTTGGCCTGATTCTGCTTACCTCCGTGGTTCAGGCTCAGACGCCCGAGCCCCGCGACGAGAGACTCTGGCAACGCGCCCTCCAGATTCATCGTCGCGCCATCGTCGTCGACACGCACAACGACGTGACGACGCCGATGACGAACAACTACTTCGATCTCAACGGCCCGCCGCCGGTGCCTTATCGCACAAACATCGAGCGGATGAAGCAGGGCGGACTGACTGCCGAATTCTTCTCGCTCTACATCCGTCCCTGGTACGTCGAGCACGGTGGTTCGGCGCGTCGCACGCTGGACATGATCGACGCCGTTTATCGCGCTGTCGAAAGAAACCCGCGCGACCTGATGTTCGCCACGTCTGTCGCCGACATTCGGCGCGCCAAGCGGTCGGGAAAGATTGCGTGTTTGATGGGCATCGAAGGTGGACACGCGATCGAGGATTCGCTGCCGACGTTGCGCGAGTTTTACCGTCTGGGCGTCCGCTACATGACGCTCACGTGGAACAACACGAACAGTTGGGCTGACGCTGGACGCGGCGAGAAGAAGTACAACGGTTTAAATGAATTCGGGCAGGAAGTTGTGCGCGAGATGAATCGTCTCGGCATGCTTGTCGACGTCTCGCACGTTTCTGACGACACGATGAGCGACGTGCTCGACATATCCAAAGCGCCGATCATCGCGTCGCATTCCTCCGCTCGCGCGCTGAGCGATCAGCCGCGAAACATCCCGGACGATCTGTTGAGACGGATCGCGAAGAACGGCGGCGTGGTCCACGTCAACTTCTACAGCGCGTTTGTCGATACCAACACCGTCACACCACAGAGCCGCGCACGGGACGAAAGATTGAAAGCACAGCAGGACGCGATCGACGCGAAGTACAAAGACGATCCCGAACGACGCGCGGAAGAAAGCGACAAGCTCGAGCAGGCGAACCCGTTGCCAACGTTGCCGATCTCAAAACTGATCGACCACTTCGATCACATCGTGAAAGTTGCGGGTATCGATCACGTCGGCATTGGGGCGGACTTCGACGGTGCGAACGACATGCCCGAAGGAGCGAAAGATGTTTCCATGCTGCCCAACATCACCTACGAGCTGCTGAAGCGTGGTTACAGCGAACGCGATATCCGAAAGGTGCTGGGCGAGAACTTGTTGCGTGCGATGGCCGAAGCGGAACGTGTATCACGCTCGATGAGCCGCTCGATCAGCGGAGACGGAAGTACTCGGCGATTAAAATAAAAAAATGTCCGTGTCACCGGTGAAACCACAGATGACACGGACGTCAAAACTGAAGCAGTAAAGAAGAGAGTTATTCGTTATCTGTTCTGTTGCTGACCAGGGTTCCGACCTTTGCCGGCGCCGCCGCCAAAGTCTTCCTCGTCATCCTGGTTTGGCTGACCAGCACCTTTCTGTCCGCTCTGCTGATCCGGGTTACGTCCTGGTGTCTGCTTGCCGAAGTCCTGTTTGCCAAGATCATCGTCCTCACCGGCGCGACCCATTTTCCTGTCAAGATCGTCGTTCGTCATTCTGTCATGTGCCATCGTATGTATCCCTCCATTAACGGTGACTTATTTAGCCACTGAGGGAATAAACAAGCTCTGTGCCAAATTTAAAACCGCGCAGATCTTGCGTTGATGTGTGTAGTTTGAGTTCTGAAATCGATACAAGCGAACAATGAAATGATACAGTGCGTGTTATTATCCGTTGAAAATAGATGACTCCCGCAGGGTTGTATATTCACATTCCATTTTGTCGTTCGCGTTGTTCCTATTGCGACTTCGCTACGGGCATTTATCAAGGCGAACTTGCAGAGAGATACGTCCGCGCGCTCGTCGAGGAGATCTCGACCTCACGTCATGCTGGCGCGCGTGTAGATACGGTTTACTTCGGTGGCGGTACGCCTTCGTTACTCACGCCATCCCAACTCGATCTGATCCTCTCGGCGTTGCATCGCCAGTTTGATATCGACAGCGGTGCAGAAGTGACGTTGGAGATGAACCCGGGGACAGTGAGCCGCGATCAACTGCGATCATTTAGAGAATCGAGCGTAAATCGTGCCAGTTTTGGCGCCCAAACGTTCGACGACGCGGAGTTGGCGAAGTTAGGTCGCTCGCATTCATCCGCCGACACTTTCAAGACTTTTCACGAGCTGCGGGCAGCGGGTTTCGAGAACGTAAGTTTCGACCTGATCGCCGGGCTTCCTGGCCAAACCCTCGATGGCTGGCAAAGAAACATTGAACAGTCGCTCGCGCTGCAACCCGAACATCTCTCGTTTTATTTGCTTGAGGTGCACTCGGGAACGCCTTTGGCCGATCACATTCGCCGTGGTTTGCAGCCCGTGCCCGACGAGGATCTGGCGGCGGTGATGTACGAATGGATGATCGAGCGTGCGGCCTTAGCGGGTTACGAGCACTACGAGATCTCGAACCTGTGTAAACCAGGTTTCAGTTCGCGGCACAACACGAAATACTGGACTGGCGCGCCGTATTTCGGCTTCGGTTGTTCGGCGCATTCGTTTGACGGACGTGCGCGGCGTTGGTCCAATCAACGCGACGTGCTGCGATACGTTGAGAACGTCGAACAAAGAGCGTCGCCTGTGGTGGAAGAGCAGGAGCTTACTGAAGCTGATCTGCGCGCGGAGGCGCTGTTCCTTGGCATGCGAATGATGCGCGGCGTCGATGTACGCGAATACAGCGAGTTGTTTGGAGTCGATCTGCGTGCCGAGCATCAAGACGAGCTCGATCGTTTTCGTGAAGCAGGACTCGTCGAGTTCGATGGCGACCTGATCAGGCTGACGCGAAATGGAGCGCTGATGTCGAACGAAGTCTTTGCGGCGTTTGTTTAGAGGAACGATGATCATCGCCATCGACGGTCCAGCCGGATCCGGCAAGTCCACCTTGGGTCGAATGCTGGCGAGAGCTTTGAACCTTCTTTACATCGACACCGGATCGATGTATCGCGCGGTCGCCCTTGCGACGATCGATGCCGCAATCGATCCGGCAAACAGCGATGCCGTCACAGAGCTGGCCCAACGCGCTGACATCAATCTCGAAGGCGATCCGGATTCGTTGCGCGTGTGGCTCGCGGGGCGCGATGTCACCGAACGGATTCGCGAGGATGACATCACGGATATGTCGTCGATCGTCTCGACGATTCCCGGCGTGAGACGCGCGATGGTCGCGCGCCAGCGTGAAATGGGCAAACGTGGCGCGGTCATGAACGGCCGCGACATCGGCACGGTGGTGTTTCCCGACGCGGACATCAAGTTTTTTCTCGACGCTGCCGCAGGAGAACGCGCCGAACGTCGTTTCAAAGAAGATCTACTTGTGAAACCTGACGCGACTCTCGCGCAAACGTTTGCGGAGATCACGGAACGCGATCTTCGCGACTCAACGCGCGCGGATTCGCCGCTTAAGATCCCCGCGGACGCGATCGTGATCGACTCGACCGGCTTGACGATTCAAGACGTGTTCGAGCGAATGATGGAACATGTTCACCGGAATCATTGAAGAACTCGGCTTTGTTCGCAGCATAGCGATGCGCGGCGAGAATGCGCACATCGTCATCGGCGCGAGCATCGTACTCAAAGGGACGATCCACGGCGATTCGATCTCGGTCAATGGTGTCTGCCTGACTGCGCTCGACATTCAATGCGACTCTTTCGCCGCAGACGTTTCGCGAGAAACGTTGTCGCGCTCGACCCTTGGAAACTTAAAGACCGGAACGCCGGTGAATCTCGAACGCGCCGTCACGCCCGCCACCAGGCTCGGTGGACACATCGTTCAGGGCCACGTCGACGCCCGCGGAACGTTCGAGAGCGTTGAGGATCATGGTGAGTCGTGGACCGTCCGCATTTCGTTTCCGAAGGACATCGGGCGCTACCTTGTTTTTAAAGGTTCGGTTGCGGTTGAGGGCATTAGTCTTACGATTGCGAACCTCGCGGACGACTATTTCGAAGTCGCGATTATTCCCAAAACCTGGGAGGTCACCAACCTGTCGCACCTGAAGCCCGGCGACGGCGTGAATCTCGAGGTTGACGTGATCGCGAAGTATGTTGAACGCCTGGTTCAACACAGTTAAGACCAGCGGTTTATCAATTCCGGGCTTTCGGTTAACATAACTTTCCTATGGCGATCGCGACCATCGACGAGGCCGTTAGCGACATCCGCGACGGCCGCATGATCATCATCATCGACGACGAAGACCGGGAAAACGAAGGCGATCTCGTGTGTGCGGCCGAGAAGGTCACGCCGGAGATCATCAACTTCATGGCCCGTCACGCTCGCGGCCTGATCTGCATGCCGCTGACCGAAGAGCGTTGCGACGAGTTGCACCTGACCACGCAAGTCGCCGACAACACTTCGTACCTCGGCACCGCGTTCACCGTTTCCATCGACGCGCGTAAAGGAATCACCACCGGAATTTCGGCGGCGGATCGCGCAACGACGATCCTCTGTGCCGTTGATCCAAAGTCGCGGCCACAGGATCTCGCACGACCCGGTCACATCTTTCCGTTGCGCGCCAAGAACGGCGGCGTGCTGGTGCGTCCTGGTCAAACTGAAGCGAGCGTCGATATCGCGCGTATCG
Source organism: uncultured Acidobacteriota bacterium (assembly GCA_963789185.1). Taxonomy (GTDB): domain Bacteria; phylum Acidobacteriota; class Blastocatellia; order Pyrinomonadales; family Pyrinomonadaceae; genus PSRF01. The sequence continues at coordinate 249,605 of CAWBJU010000027.1, read as the reverse complement.
CTGGTCTTTATCCCGCAGGTGTCATCTGCGAAATCATGAATGAAGACGGCACGATGGCCCGTCTCCCGCAGCTCGAAGCGTTTGCCGCGCAACACAACGTGAAGATGATCACAGTCGCCGACCTGGTGCGCTATCGAATCAGCAAGGAGACCCTCGTCCGTCGTGTTGTCGAAGCGGATCTGCCTACTGTTTACGGCAGGTTCCGAGCGGTCGCTTACGAAAACGTCATCAACGGCGACGTGCATCTCGCGATGGTGATGGGCGACGTGAAGACTGACGACCCCGTGTTGGTCCGCGTCCATACTGAAAATGTCACCTGCGACATGTTTGGGTCGTTAATCGACGACACTGGATTTCAGCTGCACACGGCGCTCGAGAAGATCGCCGCTGAGGCCCGCGGCGTGGTGCTTTACCTGCGCCAGCGCGAACACAGCCTGGATTTGGTCAACCAGTTGCGTACGTACAGCCTGATGCAGGAGAAGAACGTTAGTAAGCCCGAGGCTAGTTTGGAAACAGGTTACGGAGTTGATCGCGACTATGGCGTGGGGGCTCAGATTCTCCACGACCTGGGGTTGCGGCGGATATTACTGCTTTCGAATCATCCCCCCAAAGTAGCAGCTTTGGAAGGTTTTGAGCTTTCGGTTGTCGGCAACGTGCCGCTTGGCGAGCCCGCGTCTTTGAAGGACCAGCAGGCGTCTGGCGTCGACAACACAGAGCAACGAACCTGAGCGTTACGGCCATCCGAACTTGGTGGTCCAGGATTTAAAATCCGTGTGATGCGGTGCAGTACAAAGCTGACACCTGTTCGGTTCTCTCCCTCAAGCATTTCGAAGTTTTCTGAGTCGCGCGGCGGCTGTGTGTTATGAGTGCAGAAGATCCCAACAACACGGATAACCGGCAAGATCTCCCTCAATCCGAGCCTAACGAGCCTTCGGTCGCAACGCGCTGGCGCTACTTCACGCGGCGTCATGCGATTCTCGCGGGCTTGATCGTCGCGGCGGTCGTCGTGTTCGTCATCCTGCTGGCGTTTTTTCTTGTCCGGCTCGGCTACGTCGACCGCTACATCGCAAACCAGATCAAACGCACCTTTTCCAACTACGGGATTCGCGCCGAGATTCGCGAGTTTCACGCGGACATTCCGCCGCAAACGGTGAAGATGTCCGGCGTTGAACTCTACGACGCGCAGACCGGCGAGAAGCTCGGGACCATCGATCAGATTGACGCGACGATCCGGATCGAAGATCTCTACGCGCTAAACCTGCGGCGCGAGATCAACCTGAAAGATCTAAAGATTCGCGGGTTCGAAGCGTGGGTCACCTTCGACGAGCAGGGACGATCCAACTTTCGCAACCTTCGCATTCCTCCACCTGAACCAAACAAGCGGATTCTCTTCGCGTACTCCACTGCGAGCGTCCAAATAACTGACGGCGTCATTCACTACGGCGACGCGCGTCACGAGATCTCCGGCGAGGCGCGAAATCTCCAGTTGACGGTGCAACCAGACGATCCGAGTGCGCCGGTGGAAAGCTGGATGAACACCGTCACCCTCAATCTCACCGATTCAAACTTCACCTACGACGGCCGGCCCGTAAACGATATCGACATTCACGCGCGTGGCCGTGTGAACCAGACGCGCGCTGAGATTCACGAACTGGTGCTGAAGTCTCCGGTTGCTGAGGCGCGTTTGACTGGAACGATGGACGACTGGCGCGCGCTTAATTACCAGATGCAGATCACGTCGTCAGTCGATCTGACTCAGCTCTCGGATGTGGTAAGGCCCGGCCCAACACTTCGCGGCGCAGGAACTTTTGCGGGAACCGTTACCGGGCAAGGCGATCAGTTCAAGATCAACGGCGAAGTGAAGTCTGATGCATTGGCGGCGGACGGTGTGCGGTTGCAGGGATTGAACGTGAGCGCCAACGGCTCGGTTGACGGCAGCAGCTACCAGATCAACGGCAAGGCCGTTGCGGACCTGCTGAACGCGGGCGACTTCCAGATAAATACGTTGCAGCTCATGGGCAACGTGATGGGCACCGGCACCGATTTCCGCTGGGTCGGTGAACTCCGCGCGGTTGCCGAACGCAGTTACGGTACGACGCTCACCGGATTGATCCTGCGCGATGCGCGTGCCGAGATGAACAATGGAGTGCTCACTGCATCGTCGCCGCAGTTCACGGCAAATGGACTCGCGACATCAGGCGCGAGAGCGAATGGCATCGCTGCTTCTGACTTGCGGTTGCGGAAGCAGGACGATGTCACGACAGCTACCATCGCTAGTGTCAAAGCAGGTGAAATCACCGCGTCAGGCGCACGGGTTCAAGGTGTGACTGCGAACGGCGTCGACGTCGTGGATCGTGGCGGCGTTACGAACGTGACTGTGAGGGACGTGCAGGTTGGTGCGACGAGTGCCTCCGGGGCGGAGATCGGCAACTTGAACATCGCTGGCGTTCGGTTGTCGGTGCGCAATCGGCGAATTGAAGGCTCCACCGCCGACATAGATGCCGGCACGGTGAAGCTTCCTGACGATGGACGGGCGGAAAACGTGAAACTTGCAAGGCCAGTGTTTGTCGTCGAACCGTCCGGAAGTTATCGCGCGTCGGCGGATTTGAGCATTGGCGGCGGCGTTCTGGGCAAGATGGAGTTGGGCCAGGCGCGCGCGTCGGTGGTCGCAACTAATCGTGAAATTCAGCTAAACAACTTCAGCGCCGAAGCATTCAACGGTCGCGCCAGCGGAAACGCGCGCATCGCACTCGCAAAAAACGGAACATCACAGGTCGCTGCCGAGTTCACTAACGTCGACGTCGCTGGCCCACTTGCTGCGATCGCAGGCAGCGCGGTTCCGCTCACGGGCCGCGCCACCGGCAGAGTCGATCTGACGTTCCCCGGCAAGGAGATCAAGCTCGCTTCAGGCACGCTCACAACACGACTCTCTGCCGAAACAGGACAAACCAGTGCCGACAGAATTCCGATCACCGGCGAAGTCACCGTGCGTGCGAACCAGGGACTCTTCGACATTCAGGCCATGAACCTGCAAACGCCGGCGACGCGGCTGAATGCGACGGGCCGTTTCTCGTTCGAAGGCGACTCAAACCTCACTGTGGATCTCGCCTCTTCTGACGCAGCGGAACTGCAAACGGTGCTTATCTCTTCAGGATTGCTCCCGTCGATTGAAGACGAGATGGACAATCTGAAGTTGGGTATTGCGGGACAACTTGCGTTCAACGGCAACATCCGGGGAAGATTGGAATCGCCGGACGTGAACGGACGTTTCTCGCTCGGATCGGTATTGGTCCAGGGCATCGAACTCGGCTCGCTGACAGCGTCGATCACGATGAACAGCCTGGAGATTCGCATTCCTGACGGTCGTCTGGTCGAACGCGATGGCGGCGGCATGCAGTTTTCGCTCATCACGTCGCGCACCGAAAAGAACAAGACTTCGATCGACGCGACGCTCGATCGCATGAACGCCGCTGCGCTGTTGGCGCTTTCGCCCACAACAAGTGGGAACGAGCAGCTTGCTTCAGGCACAGAAGGCGATCTCTCGGGTCGAATCAAGATCGACGGCATTCCCAACGCGATGAACGGCAGCGCCGATCTGCGTCTTGGATCAGGCAAGCTGGGCGGAGAACCTTTGCAAAGCATGACCGCCCGCGCCACGTTCAATGGTGCAAACGTCAATATCGAAAGCGTTGATATTCGGCTCGTCGCCGGTCACATAGTCGCCAGCGGTACATTCAACAATGAGACGAAGGATTTTGATCTACAGGGCAGGGCGGAGAATGTTCAGTTGGAGCGACTCGCCGCATTCACCAACCGGCCCGACATGCCGGCCGTCACTGGCCTGGCCAACTTCACCGCGCAAGTCAAAGGCAATCTGAATGTGGAAGGTTTGACTGGTTACCGGATTGAGTTCAATGGCGACGCGCGGCAAGTAACAATCAATGGCCGCTCGGCAGGCGACTTCGCACTCAAGGGAACAACACAGGGCGAACTACTCAACGTCTCGCTGACGTCCGGCATCCTGGGCACACCGCAAGTAGTCACGGCGCAAGTCGAATCTCGCCGACGAGTTTTTGGCCTCGAAGATCGACACGACGTTTACGAATGCGGATCTGACGAACCTGTTTGCGATCATTTTGCCGGGCGCCGGCGTCAGAATTTCCGGTCGCGCCAACGGCACGATTTCGGCGAGTGGCAATTTGCTTGACGACTATAAGGAATTTTCGATTGCTGGTTTGACCGGCACAGCGAAATTCTCCGAACTCAGTTTTAGCGTGGAAGATGTTCAACTCACCGCGACTACGCCGCTCGAGATCGGTTTCAAACCTAACGAGATCAATTTCAAGGAAACACGCTTCACTGGACCAGGCACGAACATCGTCATTGACGGCACGCTCGCGAGCGGCGCCGGCGGCACGCAAAATCTGAACGTCAACGGCAACTTGAACCTCCGCGTTTTAAATGGCGTTTCACCCGATTTCTTTTCATCAGGCACAGCGCAGGTCGCCGTCAGCATCCGAGGCAGCTTCGAAGAGCCGCGTGTCAACGGTCAGGCTTCGCTCGACAACGCGTCAGTATCGATATTGCTCGGAAACGACCGTTGGACCGTTGCGAATTTAAGAGGCGGCGTAAGGTTCACCACAAATCAGGCGCAGATTGATTCGATTACTGGGACGCTGGGTGGCGGTCGCGTCGAAGCGACGGGTGGCGCACTACTCGACGGCTTCACAGTTTCAGCGTTCCGGGTCAACCTTCGCGGCGATGAAGTCACGGTGCCGTTTCCCGAGAACTTCCGTTCGACGCTCGACGCTGACGTCGAGATTCGTGGCTCGTCGCGCGAGCAGTTGATCGGCGGTGTCGTGACGCTGCGTCGCGCTGAATACACTGAAGATATCGAACTCGCGGATCTGATCGATACGCGACGCCAGTCGATCGAAGAAGGCACAGAAATCGAACTGACGCGCACGGCGTTGTTTGCCTCGCTGCGGGTCGAAGGACGGAACGCACTGGTCGTGCGAAATAATCTCGCCGATCTCGTCGGTTCGGTATCGCTACAGTTGGATGGTCCAGTCAACGATCCGACGATCTCGGGCCGCATCACCGCGACCAGCGGCACGCTTAATTTCCGTAACGATCGCTACGACATTACGCGAGCGTTGGTTGATCTGCCCCCGGCGCGAAACGCGGATCCGATTCTGAATATTCAAGCCGAGGGACAACTTCGTGGCTACCGCGTGATCGTGGGCCTGACTGGACCACTCTCACAGCCACAGGCAGCCGTGCGTTCGGAACCAGCGTTGCCGCAGGCAGACGTTGTTTCGTTGATAACGACCGGGCAGCTTTCTTCCGGAGACACGAGCACTTCGATCCTGTCGCAGTCGGAGGTCGGCGCGGCGACGAGTCTGTTGACCGATGCGTTGATCAACGCGCCCGCACAGCGTGCGACTAGCAAACTATTCGGTCTGACGCGTTTTGAGATCAGTCCGGTGATTGGCGGAACTGCTGGTTCGACTCCCGCGGCCCGTTTGACGCTCGGCAGACGAATCAGCAAAGAGTTAACTGTTACTTATTCGACCAACGTAACGTCCGATCCGAACCAGATCCTGGCGCTCGAGTATCGAGTTTCAGACCGGCTGTCGTTCGTTGCGCAGTATGAACAGGCATCCACCCGACGACTTAGTGCCCGTACTAATAACTTCAACTTTGAGATTCGTTTTCGAAAGAGATTTTGAGCAAGGGGTGGAGTTCGTCATTGTTGCGACTGATGTCTAGTAATCGCTTAGCGCCGATAATCCTGCTCGTTTCTTTGTTTATCTCGAGAGCGCACGGCGGAACTGTTAAAGAAGTCAGGATCGAAGATTACGAAGGCCGGCAGATCGTCGCCGTCGAGCTGGTGTTTGAAGGCACGCGGACGTTTCCGACGGTGCAAGCCGAGTTCATGACGTTGTTACGAGTGGCGCCGAACACGGCGTTCTCGGCGGTGCGGGTGCGAGAGTCGCTACAGGCGTTATTTGACTCAGGGCGGGCGGCGAATGCGCGTGTTGAAGTAATTGAAGAGTCAGGTCGCACTGGTCCAATCAAATTGCGCTTCGTCGTGCAGCGGCAGGTCCAGATTAGCGACGTGCGAATTGAGCTACCGCCGACGGCCGGCGATACGATTTCCGCCGACGAGATTCGCGCACGCTTGAATTTTGTCCAACCCGGTACTCGCCTCACCAAACAACTAATCTCGCGTAATGCCGATGAGATTCAGGTTTATCTGCGCGACCGCGGCTTCTTCAACGCCACGGTTGAAGGCGCGGAAGAGCTGGATCGCAGCGGCGTGCGGGCCACGGTGATCTATCGCGTCAATCCGGGCGAGCAAACGCGCGTCGAGACGTTCGACATTGACATCGCGGGTTTCAATCCGGCGACCGTTCGTCCGACGTTGGCATTGCAAAACGGCACTTTGTTTAGCCGTGATGACCTGGCTGCCGATGTACAGAAGATTCGCGCCGCGCTCGTTCAGGCAGAGTTTCTCTCGCCCGTCCTGGATGACCCGCGCGTTGAAAGGGATCCAGACAAGAATACGGTGAAAGTTTCGCTGAAGGGTTCAGTAGGACCGAAGGTCAAGGTCACGATCACTAACATCGAACTGAGCGAGAAGAAGCAACAAGAGCTGCTCCCAATCAAGCGCGAAGGAAACATCGATGTTTCCGCAATCGTCGAAGGCGCCCGCCGGATCAGAAATGAACTTCAGGAAGATGGTTACTTTTTCGCCGAAGTTACTGAAACGTGCACGGTCAGCAATCCACCAGCCGACATGGGCCCCAACGGTACACGCGAAACCTGCGAGAACCTGAATCCACTCTCGCTAGCCGGTAACAACGTCGAGATCAAGTATGAGGTCGAACAAGGCAGACGTTTCCGGCTGAACGACATTCGCATCACGGGAACGAATAAGCTCTCATTCGAGGACCTCGAGCCAAACCTTCGAAGTCAGAAGGCGAACGCCATTGGTTTGATTCCTTTCCTTGGTTACGGCCGCGGTTACACGAGCCTCACGCTGTTGGAGCAGGATCGCAGAACCGTTGAGGCGTTCATGCGCGATCTTGGTTACCGCAAAGCGAAGGCGCAGGTGTTACAGGGTGTATCGATCGACGGCGAGAACCTGATCATTACTTTCCAGGTTGACGAAGGACCACTCACGCGCGTTGCCGGCGTCGAAGTGAAGGGCAACCAGATTCATACCGAGGAACGGATTCGCCAGCAGTTGGGCACAGTAATCGACGCGCCGTATTCCCGTTCGCAAGCGCGCGCTGACGGCGATCGCGTTGCGGCTCTGTACGCGCGCGAGGGATACGTCGATGCGCGAATCGATTTTTCAGTCGTGGAGTTGCCGAAGAAGGGCGACGACGAACAAGTGCGGATCGTTTATGCGATCTCAAGCGAAGGCGACAAAGTTTTCATCAATCAAATCATCATCAACGGCGTCACCGGCGATCGAAACACGCGCCGCAAGAAACGTGAAGCGATCATGCGCGCCATTCCGATCGCTGAGAACGACGTTCTGCGATCCGATCGCATCTCGGAAGCGGAAAGAGAACTGTACCTCACCGACGCTTACCGCCAGGTGATCATCCGCACCGAACCAGCCGGGGAAACACCTTCCGGCTATCGAAAGCGCGACGTGATCATCGACGTAGAAGAGAAAAAGCCGAGAGTGATGGATTACGGCGGCGGCTATTCAACTGACTACGGTGCGTTGGGTCTTTTTGAGATCAGCAATGTCAATTTGATGAACCGGTTGCGGCATGGTGCCATTCGTTTACGCGCGAGCCGATTGCAGCAACTGGTGCGCCTCGAATATCTCGATCCGCGATTCGCGCGTTACAACAAGACGCAGTTTGCGCCGCTCGCCGCGTCCGTTGAGTACATGCGCGACTCGACCGTGACGCGTTTCTTCCGCTCGGCCATCGATCGCGGCACGATGGGGATCGTGCAACGACTCGACGAAGACGGAAATCCGATCAACATCTTCGGCGACCGCGTGAACGAGCCGACGATCAATCGCTTCACCGCCGCGTTGGAAACCCAGCGTGTGCTCGATCGCGCCACGCGCACGATTGTTTTCGGCCGCGTCAGTTATGAAGACGTGCGGCTCTACAACCTTGAAAGTCTCGTCGTTCGTCCGATTCTCGAACCTGATCGGAAGGTACGTCTCGCTCGCATCGGCGCTTCTTTGGTGCGCGATACCAGGGAAAGGTGTGAACGGGGGCTTCTTTCTGCGCGCGCGATTGACGACGACGATGAACGATCCGGTCAGCCCGGAGAGGTTTGTCGTTACAACCAGGTCGATGCGACCCGCGGAGGGTTTCTCAGCGTCGATTATGCAGTTGCGCTGCGGCAGCTTGGCGGCAACATCTCGTTCAATCGCTTTCAGGCGACCTACCGGCATTACTACAAAATGAGCGCGTTTCGCGACACGGTATTTGCCGGAAACATGACGTTGGGACTGGCGAACGTTTTCAACCCGCGAGACCGGGATGAGAATGGGAGCATCGACGAGATCGATCTGACGTTGCCAATCAGCGAACGGTTTTTCTCAGGCGGTTCGACGACGCTTCGTGGTTTCAGTTTCGAAGAAGCAGGACCACGTGAAGCCGTGATTCCGTTGGGTTTATTTCGTGATCGAGAAGGTAACCTGGTTGCGTTGAATCCGTTCACCGTGCCGGTCGGCGGAAACGCGCTTGCGGTCGTCAATTTGGAAGCGAGAGTTCCGCTCACCAGAACCACTCAGATCGTGCCGTTTTACGACGGAGGCAACGTTTTTCAGGCGCGTCGGCGATCTGTTTGGGAAGAGCGACCCGACACCCGTTCCGCCCGGCAACATTCTCGCTTTTATCAAAGCGGAAAACTTGAAGACGAGGTGGACCAACACCGTCGGTCTTGGATTACGCTGGCAGACGCCGATAGGCGGCGCACTGGCGGTCGATTATGGTTTTCTGCTGAACCCGCCGGAGTTTTTGATTCCGCAACGTGGACCAGGCGGAGGGTTTGACGGTACGCCGGCGATATTTCGGTTGCATCGCACGGCTTTGCATTTCCGTATCACGCAGACGTTCTGAGTATGAGGCGATTCGGATTTATCGGAGTGCTGTTACTTGCCTTGGCGAGTGTTTCGCCGTGTGCGGCGCAGCAGGTCGTCGACAAGATGGTTGCGACGGTGAATGCCGGCGTGAAGACTGATTTGATCACGTATTCGGATCTGATGTGGCAGTTGGCATTGCAGCCAAACACGCTGCTCGACAATCCGAAGTCGGTCGATCTCAATGGCGCGCTCCGCTTGTTGATCGATCAGCGATTGATTCTTCAGGAAGCTGAGAAGCTGCCGACGATTGTGCCGACGCCTGCGGAGGTCAGGGCGGCCCGTGACGAGTTGGCACGCAACTTCCGCACGCAGGAAGAGTTTCAGGATCGCCTGCGACGCGTGGGTCTGACGAGCGACAAAATCGACGAGATCGTCGAACAACGCTTGAAGATGGAAAAATATCTGGATTTCCGGTTTCGAAATTTCGTAGTAATTAGTCAGAAGGAGATTACTGATTATTACAACGGCGTTTACGTGCCGCGGTTCAAGGAGCGGTTTCCGGGCCGGATCGTTCCGACCCAGGAGCAAATCAAGGACGAGATCGAGAGAACACTCGTGGAGACGAAGATCGAATCCGACACCGACGCCTTCCTCGATACCGCCCGTAACCGTGCGGAGATCGTGATATTGAATCCAGTTTGATGTCTGATTCTCGTCCCACCATTGGTCTTGCATTATCAGGCGGCGCGGCACGAGGCATGGCCCACGTTGGCGCGCTGCGCGCGCTCGTCGAGAACAAAGTTCCCATCGATTACATCGGAGGTACTTCAGCCGGATCGATTGTCGGCGGCGCGTTCGCGGCAGGCATGCCGGTTGAAGAGATTGCAGAGTTCGGACGATCGTTGCGCTGGCGCGACATTGGGCGGATGACGATGTCGCGGCTGGGCGTGCAAAGCAATGAACGACTTGATCAGTATTTACGAGCCCGCTTGCCGGTGACGCGATTCGAAGACCTGAAAATACCGTTCGCCGCCGTGGCTACGAACCTTAAAACCGGCACCGCAGTAATTTTTCGCGATCAGGGTGACGTGCCGTTTGCGATTCGCGCGAGTTGCGCGATTCCGGGTTGGTATGTGCCCGTAGCTGACGAAGAAGGCCGGCAGTTGGTCGACGGTGGTCTGGTTGCCGTGATTCCGGCGACCATCACCCGTGATCTTGGCGCTGACCTCGTGATTGCCGTTGATGTGAATGCAGCCGGCGCGACATTTCTTGGTCCAACCAGTTCGATTATCGGCGTGCTTTTGCAATCGATGCTCGTCGTCCAAAAGACAGCTTCACGCTATCAACTCGCCTCGTCAGATCTCGTGATCACGCCGCAAGTGGGCCAGATTCGTTGGGACGAAATGGGCCGCGCGGAGGAGTTGATGGAAGCCGGTTACGTCGCCGCGATGGAACGCATGCCGCAGGTTTTCGAACTCCTCGAATCCTCATCTTTGAAATCCGTCGTTCTTTAATCGTTTATAGAGATTACACGAAACCAGGAAGCACTGAAGGGTTGGTTGGCGGGCTTGTCAATGTCAATCGAGGTCACCTCCGTACCCGATCGGCGGCGGATCCGTGTGCGATTTGTGCCGATCGTCATCGTTTTATCGTTTGCGGTCCTCGCGTTTGCGGGCGACGCGGTCGTCCGTTCCTACGTTCACCATGCACAAATCATCGACGCGCGTTTGGCAACGGGTTATTTGACGAGCCGGCCGGGACTTTACGCGGCGCCGCGCGTGCTTCAGGTCGGTCAAAAGTTTTCCGTTGAGAAACTGGTGACGACGCTGCGTCGTGCAGGCTACCTCGAATCGACGGCGAGTGGTGTCTGGAGTGGCAGTTTTACTGCGAACGGTACGGTCGTTGAGATACGTCCGAATAGTACGAGCACGCGTCTCGTCCGGGTGTCGTTTGACGGCGAGCAGATCGGGGAACTCACCGGCGACGGCATCAGCCTCGATTCATTTACGTTGGAACCGGAAATCCTCTCGAACGATCTTTCGTCGAAAGCCGGGAAGCGTGAAGCGCTGGCCTACGACGAGATTCCGGCGGTGCTGGTCCAGGCGGTACTGTCGATCGAAGATCGGCGCTTCTTCGAACACTCAGGCGTGGATATTAACGGCCTGGCACGCGCGTTCATTCGGAACGTCAGCGACGAAAGAATGGGCCAGGGCGGATCGACAATCACTCAACAACTCGTCAAAAACACGTATCTCACGCCGGAGAAAACGTTTCGGCGTAAGTACTCCGAGGCGATGCTTTCGCTTGCGCTCGAGCAACGTCTCTCGAAGCAGGACATCCTCGCGCTCTATTGCAATGAAGTATACCTGGGCCAGCGCGGCGCTGTTTCAGTTCGCGGCGTGAAGGAAGCGGCGCGAATGTTCTATGGCAAAGAATTGAACCAGATTTCGCTTTCTGAAGCGGCGCTGCTTGCCGGAATGATTCAGAGTCCCGCGCGTTACTCGCCGGTGCATCATCCGGAAGCTGCGCGGACACGAAGAAACATAGTCCTGGCTGCGATGCGCGAAAACAGTTCGATTTCACAAGGCCAGTTATCGGCAGCGTCGGCTGAGCCGATCACACTCGCGCCGGATCGCAGTTTCGACAATTCGCTGGCGCCGTACTTTGTCGATTATGTCAATCGCGTTGCGCGATCCGAGTTTGAAACGTCAGGCAACGTCCAGCGAATCTACACGACGATCGATCTGGAGTTGCAGCAACTCGCCGAACAAGCGTTGAAGCGGCAGATGGATCACCTCGACAAGATCTACGCGGGACGAAATGTAAAGCCACAGGCGGCGCTGGTTGCGCTCGACCCGCACACCGGAAACGTTCTCGCCATGGTCGGCGGACGCAGCTACGCCGAATCGCAACTCAACCGCGTCACCGATGCGCACCGTCAACCCGGTTCGACGTTTAAACCGTTCGTCTATGCAGCGGCACTCGAAGACGGAATGTCGCCGGTGCGAACGTTCATGGATGCGCCGCGAGAATTTACTTACGACCGTAACAAGACTTATCGCCCCGCGAACTACGGCGGCGGATACTCGATGCGCGAAGTCACCCTGCGAAGTGGCTTAGTCAAATCACTCAACGTCGTGACTGTCGATGTCGCTTTGCAAACAGGTCTTGCGCGCATTGCAAACCTCGCGACGAGGTTCGGTCTGCCAAAGCCGGAACGATACCCGGCACTGGCATTAGGAACTGAAGAAGTGACGCCGCTGCAATTGGCGAGTGCTTACGCGGTGTTCGTCAACGGCGGAATGCGTGTCGAACCGAAAGTAATCGCGAGCTTGTCTGAGCCGCCCGGCACGCACAACTTGCCACCGACGGATCAGGTGATCAGCCCGACGACGAGTTACATGATTACGAACATGCTCGCAGGGGTTATCGATCGAGGTACAGCACGCAAAGCGCGTGGAGCGGTGCCCGGTACGGCGATCGCGGGCAAGACCGGCACGTCACGCGATGGATGGTTTGTTGGTTACTCACCAAACCTCGTCTGTGCGGTTTGGATTGGTTTTGACGACAACGCGCAGCTTGGTTTGACGGGGGCTAACGCAGCTTTGCCGGCGTGGACCGAGTTCATGAAAGAAGCCGTTGCGGTCAGGCCGGATATCGGTGGCGCGAATTTCGAATGTCCGGAAGGAATCACGTTTGTTGAGATTGATTCGGCGAATGGATTGATCTCGACGGTGTCGTGTCCGTTGCGCGAATTGATTGCGGTGACGGACCGCGCGGCGCCGCATCTCGAGTGTTACTTTCACGGCAACGTGCCCGCCCGGTCGAGCCCGTTTGCGGAAGACTTAGCGTTCGAGGACGACCTGCGCGATCGCGTGCTGCGTTGTGTGCGACATTGAAAGGTGCGTCTGCGTCGCGCCAAACTTTTCGAAAACTTCGAGCACCTGCCCGGTGAAGATGAGATAAGGCGCGCCACTCTCGCGCGATGAAATTTCCACGTCCTGCCAGCTGATCCCGCCACGCCAACCCGTTTGCAATGCTTTCAAAGCCGCTTCTTTTGCCGCAAACCTCACGGCATAATGCTGCGCTGCAACCACCCCGCGACTTTCGCAGTAAGCTCGCTCACGTTCCGTGTAGACGCGCTCGAGGAAACGCGGTGTGCGCAGGAGCACTTCGCGAATTCGGGCAACTTCGATAATGTCTATACCGATGGAAATAATCACAACTGATGACCAGCTAAGCGAACATGGCTTCTACTGGCGCGAACAAGATGGAGTTCGCGCTCTTGTTTGCGCTCCCCTCGAAGAGGATGGATTCGTTAATGGCTTTTCCACCCGTCTCGGTGGCGTCAGCGACATGCCGGCGAACGCGCTGAGTCTCGCCGGGTTCAATGACGATCGCGCGGAGAACATTCTGGAGAATCGTCGCCGCTTTCTCAAGCTTTTTCCAGGCGACTGGTCCGTCGCGGGTTGTTGGCAGGTCCATGGCGCGGATGTTCGCGTTGTTCCAACCGCTGAGGATGCGAAACCGGCCGAAAACCAACTCGGCGATACGGTGTACTGTGATGTGATCGTCAGTAACGCGATTCATGTTTTAGCTGGCGTAAAAACGGCGGATTGTGTGCCGATCCTGATTGGCGATCCGGTAACGAGAGCGTTTGCGGCGGTCCATGCGGGTTGGCGCGGGACGTTGGCCTCGGCCGTGCTGGCGGGCGTTCAACGGCTGAACGATGAATACGGTGCAAGACCGGAAGACTTGCGCGTCGCGATTGGCGCGTCCGCTGGTCCATGTTGTTATGAAGTTGGTGCGGAAGTGATCGACGCGTTCACTAAACGGTTTCAAGATGGCGAAAAGCTGTTTACGAATACGCGAGCAGGGCATGCGAAAGTTGATCTACTGAAAGCCAACCAGGATCAGTTGATCACGGTCGGCGTGCGTAAAGAGAGAATACACGTCGCACCGATATGCACGATGTGCCGCACGGATCTGTTTTTCTCTTATCGCAAAGAGAAAAGTGTGAACGGAAAGGTTGGGCGATTGATGGCTGTCGTCGGCCGGCGTTAATCGCTATTCCACATTGAGCCACAACTTCACTTCGCGCGTGACTGGCGGGAAGCACGCGTCGTCATTGCACGCCTGAAACCGCAATTTGCCTTTGATCTCTCCTGAACCGCCGGAATAGTTCGCCGGTACCGTCACGTTGAAGCGAAACATCGCGCGGCCCTCGTAGACTGCGACTTTGTTTTTGGAAAACTTGAGATTACGCAGCAGTGCGCGCGGATAGGAGATCGGACCGACGTTCATTCCTGCGGGCGTTTCGACGTCGAGCTTCGTGGCGATTAGAAACTTGTCGAGTGGTTTATTCGATTGCAAGTGAAGTCCGTGCGGTATCTCCGCCACCACACTTGCCCGGACTGTTCGACCCTTTTTGGTTTTGTCGGGAGCGAGTGAGAGGGTGACCTTCACATCGGCGGCCGACTGTGGCAGCGGTGTGGAATAAAGTGTGGCGGGAATCACCAAAACCGCCATCAGAAGAAATAATTTAGATAAAAGCGAGTGCTTGATCATCTCAGGCTCCGATTGAGTTTAATTCGACACGATTCATAGGTGTTCCCTGGCGGGCCGCAAGTTGCCCACAGGCAGCAAAAATGTCTCGTCCGCGCGGGCGTCGCACGTAAACGTGAATGCCTTTGGATTCCAGAATGTTCTTGAAGCGTTCGACAGTTTGATCGACTGACGGTTGATACGGCAACGGGTCAGCAGGATTGTGTGGAATCAGATTGACTTTCGCCCTTAGCCCGTGCCGGTTCAGCAGATTTGCGAGCTGTCGCGCGTGCTCGTCGTCATCGTTGACGCCTGCGAGCATTACGTATTCAAAAGTGACTCGCTCGTTCGGCTTCAACGTCTTTTCAAATTCCTTGCAGGCGGCGAGTAACTGTTCGAGTGGCCATTTCTTGTTAATCGGCATCAACTCGTTTCGCAGTTCATCGGTTGGAGCCGCGAGCGAGATCGCGAGATGTGGTCGATCCGGGACGGTGGCGAGTTCGAGGATGCGCGGTACTACGCCGGCAGTCGAAATCGTCACGCGATTGGGAACGATGTGGAGCCCTTGCGGGTCAGCCATCACGCGCAGCGCCTGTAACAGCGAATCGAAGTTCAGGAACGGTTCGCCGGCACCCATGCCGACGAGATTTGTACCGCGTGGTGGTTTCACGCCGACGCCGTAAGCGTCGTTGAGAGCGATCACGATCTGTTCGACAATCTCGCCGGCGGTTAGTGACCGCAGCAAACCGAGTTGGGCCGTCAGACAGAAGGTGCACTGCAACGGACAACCAGACTGTGACGAGAAGCAAATAGTGTCGCGGCGCTCTTCTGGAATGAATACTGTTTCGACCGGGAAACCATCGTGGGTTTTCATTAGGTATCGCCGCGTTCCATCAGCGGAAAGATAACGTGATTCGACGGTGAGAGTTCCTGCCCGCGCCACTTCGCTCAATCGCGTACGCAGGTCCTTCGGCAGATCCGTCATTTCGTCGAAACTGCGCAATCGCCGGTGCTGCAATGCGGCAAATATCTGCCGGCCGCGGTAGGCAGGCTCCCCCAGCGTTTCGACAAACGAAACGAGCTCAGGTTGGCTTAGCCCCGTCAATTCCGCGCCTTGCTTCATGGTGAGGTTATCTTAGCAATCCGTGTAGTTAAACACGAATTTAGGGCGCGATCGTGAAGGTCGCTGACGGAGCGATCGTTTGTCCCGTGACGTGGTCGCGGATGCGCACTTGGATCTCGTACTCGCCTGGTGTCAGGGAGCGGCTGTCGATCAGGCGCGTCAAGGTCAGGCGCTGGCCCGCATCGTTGATCTGCCGCCAGTCTTCGACCTGTTTGCTCAATTCCTTCCCATCTTTTAGCAACACGTACTCGGCATCGGCTGCCGGGCGCAACGTGGTTTGATCGATGGCGGCGTTGTAAACCTGGATGTAAACGCCGACCGGATCGTTACGACGAAACACCCGCGAGAGGTTTGTGATGACTTTGTTCGTGCCAATTACGAATTGACCAGCCGGAGCACCGCCTTCAATTTTTTCCAGTTTCGCTGCGAGCACAATGCTCGACGCTGAAAGACGATTCTCGGGAAACTTCGGGACTTCAAAGCCTTCGCGCCGCACACCGGTTGCGCCGGATTGAACGTCGCGCACAATCACATCCACCTTGTAACGCCCAGGATCGAGTATGAAGGCGCGTGCGTATGCCGACTTATGCATGCGCGTGCTGCTCAATTCCTCGGCGGTCGCAGTCGCGCTCACCGACTCTTCAAACTTGCCGATGCGACGATTCGTGACGGTCGTTACCCAACCAAAGATGTTGATGCGAGCGGTTTGTAAACCGCCGCTGTCGGTGAAGGAAAGCTGACTATTGTCGGTTTGAAGCGTGAGTGCCACAAGGACGCGGCCGTCAGACTGGCGGAAGAAATTGAGCTGCGTTTCGAAGTTGAGCGTGTTGTCGTCGATAGTCGGGGTGCCGGTCAGCGACCCGATGTAGTTACGCGTGTGAGGCAGGTCCTGATCCAGTCCGCGCATAAGGTCGAGCACTTCGAAAGGCGAATCTTGAACGCGGCGGTAGTTTGCGAGTCCGATACTGTTCATCAGGCGGTCGCTGCGAGTTTCAATGCCGGCCAACTCGTTCCACGTTGGACCACCGCCGATGTGTAGCAATGCGTCTTTTTCGTCAGGGCTTTTCGCAAGCCGGAATTCACCGCTTCCCGTCGGATCGACGAACTCGAGTTCGACGCCGCTCCTGACGTTTGGAAGATATCGATAGAACCAGCGCTCGAATGGATAAGTCGTCGTCGAGCCGCCGCCTTCCGACGGCAGTCGATCGTAACTGCCGCCGGTGGGGTGCGACTCAACCGAGTCAGGCTTACCAAACTTGATGTAGATCCGGCCGCGGTCAGTCATTCGTCCGGGCTTGCCCGAAGAGAAGTGTTCGTTCGCGTAAGCGACGCGCTCATAAAACTGATCTTTGTATTCGTTCTCTTCCGTGTCGGGGTCGGGGTCGCGGCTGCGCCAAAACTCCTCGATGTATTTTTCGCGTTCCTCGTTTGTTTGCAGTTTTTTCCACGCGTCGCGTTCGGATTGCGTAAGGATCACTTCGTGGTCGTTGATCCACTGCCTGAAGGCTTTGTTGGGTTCGCTCTTGATGTTGCGTTGCTTGTTCTTCCGGAGTTTGTTTTTGTTCCTGAGCTGGAACGATCAGTGAAGAGATTGAAACGAGGACGAGAAGCGCGAGAAGCTGACGCGCATTCGCGACAGACGAGATAAACATAGGTCGTCTCCCTTTCAGATGAAGTTGGTTGGACCGTGCGGGGAGACGACCTGAAAGAAAACCCGAATTGTCTTATCGACGAGAACTTACTGAACGACCGTGAACTTCTGCGACGGCGACAGCGACTGTCCTGAGACGCGGTCGCGAATGCGAATCGCGACTTCGTACTCGCCCACTGCCAGGTTCCGGGTGTCGATCAATTTCGCAAGCGTCAAGCGTTGACCGGAATCGCTCAAGCCTTTCCAGTCCTCAGCCATCTTGCCGAGTTCCTTGCCGTCTTTCATAAGCGCGTATTCGACGTCGACCGAAGGCCGCAGAGTCGTTTGATCAATGCCGGCGTTGTAGATTTGCAGATACACGCCAACCGCCGAGCCGCGATGGTAAACGCCTGACACGTTCGGAATCACCTTCGTCGTGCCGATCACAAACTGGCCCACTGCGGGTTGATCGTTGAGGCTTTCGAGCTTCGCAGCCAGAATCATCGTCGAGGTGGAAAGTTTCTCTGAATCGTACTTCGGCACTGTGAAGCCAAGCTGCTTCAAGCCAGTAGCGCCGGAAGCTGTGTCGCGAACGATTACGTCAACTTTGTACGTGCCCGGTGCGAGAGGCACTGCTTTCTGATACGCCGACTTGCGATCCTTCGCGTCACTGAGTTCTTCAGCCGTGGCGGTCGTGACAACCGGATCCTCAAAGATACCGACGCGACGACCCGCAACCGACGTGATGCGCGCGAAGATGTTCATACGCGCCTGCTGCAAACCACCGCTATCCTGGAACACGAGGTCTTTGTTTTCGGCCTGAATCGTGAACGCCGTAATCACGCGTTCATCCGACTGGCGGAAGAAGTCGATGCGGAGATCGAAATTCAACGGATTCTCTTCGACGATACCCGTGTTCACGGCAGTCGCGAGGTCGTTGAACTTCACTTGCGGCGGACGGCTCAGGTCGGCCAGCAGTTGCAGACGTGAGAACGGGCTATCCTGCTCGCGTTGATATTGAGAATTGCCGATTCCACCCGCACCGATGATGCGATCTGACTTGTCGGACAGGCCCAACTGTTCCGAGAGCGTGAGTCCAGCGCCCGGGATCATCAGCATTGCGTCTTTTTCATTCGGGTTGCGGGCGATGCGGTACTCGCCGCTGCCGGTCGGATCGACAAACTCTATCTCGATTCCCGAACCAACGCCGGGAAGGTAACGATAAAACCAGACCTCGAATGGATAGGTCGTGGTTGATCCGCCGCCTTCGTAAGAAGGTCTTTCGTAAGCGCCGCCCATCGGGTGTGTTTCGCGACCGTCAGGTTTGCCGTACATGATGTAGATCCGGCCGCGGTCGGTTTTCCAACCAGGGATGCCGGAGCTGAAGTGCTCGTTCGCGTAGGCGATGCGCTCGTAATACTCTTCTTTAAACTCGTTCTCGTCTGTATCCGGATCTGGGTCACGGCGTCGCCAGAATTCCTCAATGAAGCGTTCGCGCTCGTCGTCGTTGGCCAGTTTCTTGAATGCTTTGCGTTCTTCGTCCGTGATGATGTAGGTGACGTCTTTGTCCAGCCAGTCTTTGTAAGCCTTCTTCAGTTCAGGCTTGACGTTGCGGGGCTTGCTCGTCGGATCCTGCTGCTGCTCCTGCTGTGTGAAAACGCCGGGAGTGGTGGTAACAGCTAACGCAAAGATGAACGCAAGCCGAAAGGCGACTTTCTGGTAAGACATTAAGAAAACTCCTGTGAACGCGGACGAATTAGAGCGATACGGGCTGCTATCAGGCGCCGTTGAAGAACAAGGATTCTAAGATCCGGTTAAGAACACAGTCAAGATGCGGAGACCGGTGCTGCCAGTTGCCCTAAAACCCGCTAAAAACACGGATTTACGAGACAGTTCGGGGCTTGTTGAAAATCCAGGCAACGAAGATTGAAACAGCGTAAAGAACGATCATCGGCGCCGCAAATAAGAGCATGTTTAGAACGTCAGCCGTCGGCGACAGTACGGCCGCTGCGATCATGATGACTATCAGGGCCGTTTTCCAGATCCTGACGAGGAATCCTGCCGTCACCAGACCGATCCGGGCCAGAACGTAGGTTACCGCCGGCATCTGAAAAACCACGCCCATGCCGAGCATGATCAGCACGATGAAATCGAAATAGTCTGCTGCTTTTAGCAGCAGTTGAAACTCCGATCCGACTCCCAACAGATACTTCGCCGCGGGCGGAAAGAGCACGTAGTAAGCGAAAGCGGCGCCGAGCACAAAAGAGATTGACGACAGCAAAATGAACGGCGTCACGTACGCGCGCTCGTGTGGGTAAAGACCTGGAGCCACGAAGCCCCAGATTTGAAGTAGCAAAAACGGCACGGAGATGGCTATAGCTGTGTAAAGCGCGACCTTGATGTAGAGGGAGAATGGTTCGAGCGCAGTCGTAACAATCAGCTTGTCATTCACGCCGACGTAATTGGTCGGCTCGGCCGACGCATCGAGTTCGATCGGCAGCCGCACGCCTTTGGGAATGACGAAGCTTCCGGCGTACAGCGCTTCATCGGTGAACAGTGCAAGCTTGCCTTGTGAATCTTTCAATGCGCGCGCCATCACGGTGGAGCCGGTTGGAATCAGGCTCGTTCCGATTTTGGTTTCTGCCGGGAAGATGAAGCGTCCCGTGTCGTTTTCCTTGATTGCATAGAGCGCTGAAATAGTTTCCGTTCCTGTAAAGCCCGCGATCGGCACTTCGCGGCGCTGCGCTTCGGCGAGTGCCTGTTTGATAGGCGCCGCCAGGAAGTTGTAGATAGGCTCCGAGACAAACCAGCTTCCGACCGTCGCCAGGATCACGACTACGAAGCAGCGCACCAGACGTCGACGAAGCTCGTCGAGGTGCTCCAGAAACGACATCTGGCCGCCGAGTTCGTTTTCGTCAGTCTTGTCTGCGGAAAGTGCTCTTAGAAATGCAGCCATTGAAGGACCAGATTACAGATAATCGTGTTTTCGGAGAGGTTGCGGTTGAGTAGTTTCAGCGGGAACGGGCACTGGTTCGGGTTCCGACGCCGATTCGGACGATTCGTTGGCGGTTGTCGCCGAAGCGTACGGCGAATCGTCGCGCGGCACGACCCAATCGGGATTGGCCGGTTCGAGTTGTGGATCCGCCGTGACGCTTGCGTCTGCCTCTCCGTTTTCGTTATTGGGTGTTACCGTTGGCGCCATCACTGACTGCTCATCTGTGGTTCCAGTTTCCAGTGCCACCTCACGTTCCCAGGTGCGCTTAAAGTCGTCAGAAGCTTTGCGAAATTCAGCGAGGCCTTTCCCCATCGAGCGCGCAAGCTGAGGCAGTTTTCGTGGTCCGAAAAAGATCAGTGCGATCGCCAGGATGAAAAGTAACTCGGTAGCGCCAAGGGATTCGAGGATGAATGCAAAAAACACTGCTTTGCCGCCTTCCAATTAATTGCGAATCGGGATTGTAGCGCGGGCGCTAGTAAACTTAAAGTTCCCACGGATGACACAGATTGCACGTGTGACACGGGCGTTATCTGTCGAGGTTGCAGTACACTACCTGATCTCGATGCCGGAAGCTAGTGGAACTCTTCAAGCCTTTGCGGAATGCGCAGAAGCTGTGGCTGCGACCACGAAGAAGCTCGAAAAAGCAGCGATACTCGGCGCCTACCTGCAATCACTTTCCGATGCCGATCTGACTCGCGCTGCTCGTTACTTTGCCGGACACCAGTTTGCGCTCGCAGATGCGCGCACAACGAATGTTGGCGGAAGCATCATCAGCGCCGCGCTCAGCGAGGCCACGGGTTTTAGTCCCGAGGATCTTTATCCGCGTTACGTGCGTCTTGGAGATCCGGGCGATCTCGCTGCTGAGATCGTTCGTGAAGCTCGAAAGACCTTCACGCCCTCAATCACACTTGCCGAAACAGAATCGCTAATCAGTCGCCTGAGTGAAACGCGCGGGATTAAAAACAAGACTGCGCTGTTGACAGCCGTATTGCGCAACGCGACGCCGTTGGAGGCGAAGTATCTGGTTAAGTTGTTGAGCGGCGACCTGCGAATCGGTTTGAGAGAAGGTTTGGTTGAAGACTCGATCGCACGGGTTTTTAGTCAACCGCTCGCCGATGTCGCGTACGCAAACATGCTTTTGGGCGACATAGGCGAGACAGCGATACGCGCGCGTGCTGCGGATCTTAAGGACGTCGGCATGCGACTGTTTCATCCGATAAAGTTCATGTTGGCAACGCCTGCCGCAGATCTTACTGACGTTGCGCGAACCATGCCGGATGAGTTTCTGGTGGAGGACAAGTTTGATGGTATTCGGGCACAGGCGCATGTGCAGGGTGAGAGAGTCGCCATCTATTCGCGGACGATGGATGAGATCACACATCGGTTTCCGGAGTTGATCGATCCGCTGAGATCGCTCCCACACGATGCGATTATCGACGGTGAAATTATTCCTGCAACCGGAGACGAGATTCTTCCGTTCAGCGAGTTGCAAAAGCGACTGGGAAGAAAGAATGTGGGGACTCAGCTGCTGACGGCAGTGCCGGTCGTACTGGTTGCGTACGATCTGCTCTACGCGGCGGGCAAGGTTTTGATTGACGAGCCGCTGGCGGAACGCCGGCGACAGTTGGACCAGTTGGTCCCATCGGGTGGACCGCTCCGTCTGTCGCAGGGCAAGTTATTCAACGAAGCGGCGGCGTTAGACGACGAGTTTACGTTGGCACGGGAGCGAGGAAACGAAGGGTTGATGATCAAGAGCCCGGCGTCGCTTTACAAGCCAGGACGCCGCGGGCGGGAGTGGTTGAAGTTAAAGCGAGCGATCGCGACGTTGGATGTCGCTGTGACGGCGGTGGAAGTGGGCCATGGGAAACGGCGACATCTGTTGTCGGACTATACTTTTGCGGTGCGCCGGTCGGAGCAGGATGATGAGTTATTGAATATTGGTAAGGCGTACTCTGGATTGACCGACCGTGAGTTAACTGAGTTGACTGAGTGGTTTAAGGACCATACGATCCAGGAGTACGCGCATGGGCGGGTGAGGGTTGTGGAGCCGACGATCGTCATCGAGGTTACTTTTGACAGAGTTCAACCATCGAAGCGACATAAGAGCGGGTACGCGCTTCGGTTTCCGCGGATTCTCCGTTTAAGGCCAGATAAGACGGCTGCGGAGATTGATACGCTCGAGACGGTTCGGCGTTTGGTTGAAACCGGTGTAATGGGGCAAAAAGGGCCGAATTCTTAGGAAAAACTTAAAAAGGGCTGGACAGCGGTGAAAGCTTGCATGCCAAAGGCCCCTGAATAATGTAAAGTTCCTATGGACACAGGGGCCAGATGGGGGTACGATGCAGCTCGTCACCGCCTCCCAAGCCATGTTTTTCGAACTATTCGGTGAGCCCGGACACACAGAACCAAAGGCCGCGAGGCTACGCCGCGGGCGCAAGCTGGAAGTGCTTTTGTCTGAGTGGGCGCTTCTCAGTACACTGACAGCAGGGCTGCCAACGCTTCGAAAAATAGGTAATCCGTCGTTTCAGCCGTTATATTTCCCGTGTGTTCAACGCACGGATAGCCTAAGGGCGTACCATCTTCATAAGCAATCAGCGAATTGGGTGTCGGTGACGGTGTTGGAGACGTGGCAGCCGGTGTCTGCACCTCGCCGGCTACGATGTTAACAGTGATAGTAAATACGAGCAGGCCCGCAAATACCAAGTTTTTGACAAGTTTCATTGATCTTCTCCTCAAGATGTTTGTAGTCAAAGCCGGTGAGGTGGTGTGTTAACCAAGTAGATTAATTGGTTGTTGCTGATAATATCCGTCCCTTGATGGGCTTTGCAAGGTTTCTTGCCTATTGGGAAAACTGGAGACCCTTTATGGATTTGCAAGCATCCGTATATGAGACCCAAACTGAATTATCGGTTATAGACAACGTCATTCCGTTGTGCGAATTGGCGCGCGGCCTGGAGGAAGCGGGTGAATTTGAACGTGCTGCCGAGACCCTCCATCCGTATTGGCACGGGCTACCGCACCGTCCTGACACAGATGGCCTGACCGATGAGGCCAAAGCTGAACTGCTATTACGAACCGGAACTTTGACGGGATGGTTGGGTAGCTCCAGGCAACTTCCAGGCGCTCAGGAAATTGCGAAGGATCTTATTAGTGAGAGCGCCGCTATCTTTGAAACGATCCGAAGGACAGAAAAGATCGCGGAAGCACGGGTTGACTTAGCGGTTTGCTATTGGCGCGAGGGTGCCCTCGATGAGGCGCGGGTTACTTTAAGGCTTGTACTCGATAGCTTCGGAGAAAAGCAGAGTGAGCAACGGCTCAGGGCGCTTCTCAATAGCGCAATTGTAGAAAAGGTAGCCACGCGAGACCGAGACGCCCTGCGGATTTATATCGAGAACGCGCCATTATTCGATTTAAGTTCAAACCACGCGCTTAAAGGTAAGTTTCACAACTCGTATGCAACCGTCTTGAGAGGACTAGGAGGAGCTGAGCAGGGCGACGATTATATTGATCGGGCATTAGTAGAATACGCTGCAGCCAGCTATCATTTTGAGAAGGCCGGACACAGACGATTTCAAGCGCGCGTCGAGAACAATGTCGGTTTTCTCTTCGCAAGCATTGGCAGATTCAGCGAAGCCAAAGAGCACTTAGCTCGAGCCCGCTCCTTACATTTAAGTGTTGGCGACCATTGGGGTGTCGCAACTGTTGAAGACAGCCGTGCACAAGCGTTCTTACTTGAACGCAAATACGATCAAGCCGAGAAAGCTGCTCGTACTGCAGTCCGCGCCCTGAAACGAGGCGGTGAACAAGCACTGCTCGCTGAGGCTCTCACCACTCATGGCAAAGCCCTGGCACGACTGAAACAAACGCACGTTGCGAAGTCAACGTTGGACCAGGCCATCGAGATCGCCCAAACCGCCGGAAGTCCCAACGCCGGAGGCATCGCCGCCGTAACGGCCATCGAAGAGTTGAATTCATATCTCTCGGCAAACATCCTGCAAGAGTATTACCGAACCGCTGAGTCGCTGCTCACAAACTCGCAAGATCGCAGTCTGATGACGCGACTCGGTCAATGCGCTCGACACGTCCTTGCTGCTGCCGCAAACGAAGACACCAGCGAGAACACGATGGCATCGGTTCCGGTATCAATGCCTCCTGGCTTCTCGCTCGACGCAGAGGTGCTGAGGTACGAAGGCAACTTGATACGCAGGGCGCTGGAAGAATCAGGCGGCAGCGTTACGCGCGCTGCGCGACTGCTGGGAGTGACGCACCAGGGACTCGCGTTCATTCTCAACGGCCGCCACAGCGATCTGCTGTCGATTCGAACGCCTGTAAAACGCCGGCGCCGAAGCATCATTCGGAACCATTAGACTCGTGGCAAACGTCGCACGTTAGTTCGCAACCACTGATTTGTTCGTCACGTGTGCTCCATCTGATTGGCGCTGCTTTTTAACCAAAGGCAGCGCCAAACCTGTATTTGTGCTCTAACCAAAAGTTCTTCTAAGATCCACTCAAAAAATAGTGAGTTTTGTATGAAAACTGCCCTCGGCGCGCTCTCATTGATTCTCTTCCTGACGCTTTCAACAATTTGCGTCGCGCAAACACGACGACGCGGACCTACGCCCCGCAAAGCGCCGCCGGCAGCCACAAAACCTCAGCCTGAACCCATGGCGCAACCAACAGCACCGCCACCGGCCGCAACATCGCGCCCGCCACTTGGACCGGTCAACGTAGTCGAACTAAACGGTCAAACCCTCAGCACCGCAGATCTCGACCCAGCGGTTCGTCAGCAACTGGACCAGGTCGAAAACAAGATCGACGCCGCAAAACGCGAAATACTCGATGTCCAGATCAACACGATCCTTTTGCAAGTCGAAGCCAACAAGCGTCGCATCGACACTCGCCGGCTTTACGAGACAGAAGTAACCAAACGCATTCCCGTCCCCACTGCCGCGCAGATCAAGCAACTGCTCGACGCGCAAGCTGCGCAGTTGGCAGGCACCGATCCAACGACGGCGAACCAACAAGCCACAGCGTATCTCCTGGCGCAATCAGAGTCGAAACTTGCTGACGATCTCGTCAACCGTTTGCGGAAGACAATTCCGGTTGTTATGGGTGTCGACGTCACGACTCCCCATCTAAACAACGACGCGGTAGTCGCAACGATCGGCGGCCAACCTTTAAGAGCCGCAGTCATCATCGAACGACTAAAACCCATCGTCTACGAGATGAGAATTCAGGCTTACGAACTCACAAAGCATCAAGCCGAAGAGACAGTCAACAACCTGCTGCTTCTTGAAGAAGCACGTCGTCGCCAGATTGGACCAGAAGAGATCATCCGCACGGAGGTCAGCGATAAAGTCCGTCCACCGACTGAAGCGGAAGTAGCGAAGTTTTACGAAGAGAATAAATCACGCATCAACGGTGATCTCAACACGGTGCGCAATCAGATCGCCGACTACCTCCACGAACGCGAACGCAATCGTCTCGAACAGGAACTTTCAGCGCGTCTGCGTAAAACCGCGAAGATTCGCTGGTTAATCACTGAGCCGGTACCCCCAGTGCAGAACATCAGCGTCGACGACGATCCGTCGCGCGGTCCGGCGAATGCGCCCGTTACGATCGTGGAGTTCACTGACTTTCAATGTCCCGCATGCGCGGCAATGCATCCCGTCATCGAAGAGGTTTTAAAGACCTACGGCGAGAAGGTCCGGTTCGTCGTCAGAGATTTTCCTTTGGACCGCCACGACAACGCACGGAAAGCAGCGGAAGCAGCAAACGCAGCGAACGCTCAAGGCAAGTTTTTTGAATACATCGCGCTACTCTTTAAGCGACAAAACGCGCTCGACGTTCCATCCCTGAAGAAGTACGCGACCGAACTCGGGTTGGACCGCGTAAAGTTCGACGCGGCGCTGGACCGCGGCGTGTACGAGGCTGAAGTTAAACGCGATATCGAACAGGGCGAGATGTACGGCGTCGGCGTCACACCAACGATCTTCGTGAACGGTGTGCAACTGAGAACCCTCAGCGCCGAGGGTCTGCGTGAGGCCATAGATCGCGCCGCGACGACAAGGAAGTGACACAAATCGGTGGAATAATCCGGCCATGGCAGTTTCGCTAAAACCAGAGCGACTCAAGCGATATACGGATGTAGCCAAGCTTCTCATCAAATACGGTCGCTCCGATCTAATCCGGCCCGCCGGGCTCGAAGACAGCGTTCTTCCCGACGAAATTGCAGAAGAAGCAGGCGCTGCTGCTCCCGCGGAAGAACTTGCCAAAGACCTCGAACGACTCGGTCCTACGTTCATCAAACTGGGCCAACTGTTCTCCACGCGCGCCGATCTTTTGCCTGGTCCATACCTCGACGCACTCGAGCGACTACAGGACCAGATCGAACCATTCCCGTATGAAGAAGTAGAACGTATCGTTTCAAGTGAACTCGGCGTGCGCATTTCTAAAGCATTCGCCGAGTTCGATCCTGCTCCACTCGCCGCGGCTTCGCTGGCCCAGGTGCATCGCGCTTACATGCGCGACGGCCGCGCCGTAGTGGTCAAAGTTCAACGGCCTGACATCCGTGAACTCATCGTCGGCGATCTCGAAGCGTTGAACGAGATCGCACACTTTCTCGACGACCACACTGAACTCGGCAAGCGATACGAGTTCGAAAACATGCTGGTTAACCTGCGCAAGAGCCTTTTGCGCGAGCTCGACTTCACGATCGAAGCCAACAACCTGCACACCATCGGTCAGAACCTCGCCGAGTTTGAGAACATCGTCATTCCGGAACCTATTGACGACTACACCACCACGCGTGTTCTCACGATGGAGTACATCGAGGGAAAGAAGATCACCGCGCTCAATCCGCTGCGACTCCTCGAGGTCGACGGCAGTTTGCTCGCCGATGAATTGTTCAGCGCGTATCTCAAACAGTTTCTTGTCGACGGAATCTTTCACGCCGATCCACACCCCGGAAACGTTTTTGTCACCGACGACGATCGCATCGCGCTGCTCGATCTCGGCATGGTGGGACGCGTAACGCGCACATTCCAGGACAACCTTCTACGTTTGCTGCTCGCGATAAGCGAAGGACGAGGCGAGGTTGCGGCCGAAGCGGCGATCAAGATGGGCGAGGCGAAAGAGAACTTCGATCGCAGGAGTTTTCACAGACGAATTACGGATCTTGTCGCCGAGAATTCCGACGCCGTTCTCAGCAAAATGAACGCGGGCAAAGTCACACTTGAAATCACGCGTATCTCAGCCGATTGCTGGTTCAGCCTGCCTGCGGAATTCACCATGTTTGCCAAGGCGTTAATGAATCTCGATCGTGTTGTTTACACGCTCGATTCGTCCTTCGATCCGAATGCCGTCATTCGCGAACGCGCCAACGAGATTCTCCAACGCAACATCACGAAAAGCATGGCGCCGAACAACCTTTTGTCTGGCGTCGTCGAACTGAAAGAGTTCGCTGAAACCTTTCCGAGGCGCGTAAACAAGATTCTCGACGCGATTGGCAACAACGAGGTCCGTATCGGTGTTGATGCGATCGACGAGAAGGTGGTGCTGGAAGGACTTCAGAAGGTAGCGAACCGGATCACGCTGGGGTTAGTAGTGGCTGCGTTGATCGTGGGGGCGGCGCTACTGATGAGGGTTGAAACGTCGTGGCGAATTTGGGGCTATCCGGGATTGGCGATGATCCTGTTTTTACTCGCCGCGGCGGCGGGAGGGATGCTCATTTTCAGCATCGTTTTCTACGACGAGAAACGTCGCAAGGGCGACAAGCACAAACACTAACCGCAACCGGTTGCTTATCCACCTGTTGCAATCAACTCCTGCAACGCCTTCAGTTTCTCTTCACTTAAATCCGTAAACGCAAGTCCAAATCCGACGCCGTGCTGGTAAGTCGCGACGTAGCCGTTGAGCTCGAACCATTCGCCCGAACGGCGCAGGATTTTCAGTTCAACCAGTTCACCAACTTCCACTGGTCCATACGTGTTCACGAAACAACCGCTCATGCTTATATCGTCGACGCGCGCCTCGTGCCGTTTCGACAGACTCCCCCATCGTGCGTCCAGAAGAACCTTCAGTCGCTGGTTACGTCGCCGTTCGTCAGCCATCGCACGCGCCCCTAGCGTTACGAAAGCTTCGACAGACGGCCGTAAAAAACCCTTGTCTCATAATCGAAATTGACATTGCCGTTTTCCTGATGCTTTTCAAAGATTGTCTTTAGTTGACGCATCATCGGTTCGAATTTCGGATGGTCGGGTTCGGGGGTGTAGGAGGAAGAACGTACGCGGCCCTCAAGGCCGTCGTAATCAAAGACCTGCCGGTTGGGAAAACTTCTAAACGTAAACGGTTCCGGAGCAAAGAAGCCTTCGATTCCTGCTTCAGATTTCTCGTGTCGAATCTCTTTATAGTCGGTGCCGAATTCGAGCAATAGCTTTTCGTAGTCGTGCAGAAACGGCGTGGTCTGCAACTGTCGAGCATTCCAGACCAGCACGGCCCAACCCGCCGGCTTTAGAATGCGGACCCATTCGACACGCGTTCTCGGCAGATCGAACCAGTGAAACGCCTGTCCTGCGATAATCACGTCAACACTGGAATCCGGCAGCGTCGTCGATTCGGCGGAGCCGTCGATGCTTTTGAACCGCGGTTCGTTCTTGAAGAGTCGTTCCGCGACAGCGCGCATTGAAGCGTTTGGCTCCACGCCAAACACGACGTTGCCATGTGGCAGAAACATCTCAAAGCTTTTGCCTGTTCCGGAACCGATATCCGCAACGATCGAATCCGGTCTCAGACCGCATTCCTGCTTGAGTAGATCAAGAATCTCGCCGGGATAGCCCGGACGGTATTTGGCATAACTTTCGACGCGGCTGGTGAAGCGTTCAACTGATTCTGACATTGGAGGGAAAATACTTCAGCAGGAGTCGATAGCCAAGCAAAAACAGGATGATAAACGCGAACGTCAGCGGCAAACGAATGTCAGACTTCACCAGCATCCAGAAATGTACGACCCCCGCGATCGCCGCCAGATAGACGAGACGATGTAATCTGGCCCAACCTTTACCACCAAGCCGTTTCACCATCTTGTTGGTTGACGTAATCGCCAGCGGCACCATCAACACAAAAGCCGTCATTCCAACAAGAATGAAAGGCCGTTGCACAACGTCTCCCGCCACGCTCACGAAATTGAACAGACGATCAAACCAGACGTAGGTCAGCAAATGCAGCGTTCCGTAGAAGAACGCAAACAACCCGAGCATGCGACGAAACTTTCCCAGTGAGTTAATGCCGAAGATCCGTCGGAGCGGCGTGATCGCCACAGTGAGGCTCAAAAAAACAAGCGTTAGCATTCCCGTCGTCCGGGTTGCGAACTCAAGTGGATTCGGCCCGACTTGCTTGCGGTACAAATCCCAGAAAAGCAAAACGAGCGGAATGAGCGCGTTAATGAAAACCACGGCTTTGGGAAATGAAATCTTCATGGATCAGAAATTCGCGACCAGATCCATTCCCTGGTAAAGGTGGGCCACTTGTTCCCCGTATCCGTTGAACAGCAGTGTCTTGCGACGGCCGAATTCGCCGATGCGCCTTTCCGTAGCCTGGCTCCAGCGCGGATGAGAAACATCCGGATTGACGTTGGAATAGAAACCGTACTCGTGCGGCGCCTGAATGTTCCACGTTGTCGGCGGCTCACCCTCGACAAGCGTTATCCTTACCACTGACTTAATACTCTTGAAACCATACTTCCACGGCACCACCAACCGCACTGGTGCTCCGTTCTGCGGCGGCAATACTTCGTCATACAAACCTGTGGCGAGGATCGTCAGCGGATGCATCGCCTCGTCGAGCCGCAATCCCTCGACGTAAGGCCAGTCGAGCACGCCCGTTTGTTGATTCGGCATTCTCCGCGGGTCGAGTAGCGTCTGAAATGCGACAAAACGAGCCTGCGACGTCGGCTCAACCTTCTCCAGCAGCTTCTGCAACGAAAAACCGATCCACGGGATTACCATTGACCAGCCTTCGACGCACCGCAGACGATACACCCGCTGCTCGAGCGGAAACTTCAGTAGTTCGTCA
Organism: uncultured Acidobacteriota bacterium; assembly: GCA_963789185.1. Taxonomy (GTDB): domain Bacteria; phylum Acidobacteriota; class Blastocatellia; order Pyrinomonadales; family Pyrinomonadaceae; genus PSRF01. Next base: position 219,172 of record CAWBJU010000027.1, on the reverse strand, counting down.
ATATCAAAAACCTTCGGCTTATGGACCAATCCGTCGACTGCGACCGCCCAGGGTCGCGTGACAAAGCCTTTAGCAGCCGAAGCGACTCCATCCTTCGACGTATCGAACTCGTAGAAGTTGTTGTAATTCGTGATAGCGTCAATCGCCGTTAACTGCTCGCTCGTGTTGAATCCGTTTGCATCGTTGGTTTTGGCGACGTCATTCAGCTTCTCGCCTTCGATAGGAACCGGCGGCGGTGGGTTGAGGCGACGATAAAGGAGCGTCGTAGCGGTTGCAGTACCGGCGAGCGCCGCAACACGCATGAACGTCCGGCGATTCAGGTACGTCGCCTGGTCCGTTATTTTGTCTTCGTTCATCTTTTCCGCCATTTTTCGTCCCGTGCCATTAGAATACGCCTATTAGTCGCGGACTTCGAACTCCACATTACATCCGTTCAACTATGGCCACACCTGAAACCGACGCAGCCGCCGATCCGATCGGCTGGAAGTCTAGACTTGTGCGCTGGGCAATTGTGTTGTTAGTCGCCGGTGGGATCCTGCTGATTCCCGTTCCCGAAGGTGTCACACCACAGTCCTGGCGCTTGCTCGCGATCTTTGCCGCAACAATAACCGGATCGATAGTGCAACCCATTCCGGGCGCCGCCATCGTTCTGCTCGGCGTAACCGCACTCGCGCTCTTCAACGTGCTGCGGATCAACGACGCCCTTGCGGGTTACGCTGATCCCGTAGTCTGGCTAGTGCTTGCCGCGTTCTTCATCTCGCGCGGCATGATCAAGACCGGTCTCGGCCGGCGCATCGCTTTTCTGTTTATTAAAGCAATCGGTCGTCACTCGCTCGGCCTCAGCTACGCACTCGCCTCAACCGAGACGGTCCTCGCAACGGTGATACCGTCAACTGGCGCACGCTCAGGCGGAATCATCTTTCCCATCGCCAAAAGCCTGGCGGAAGCTTACGAATCTCGTCCCGGGCCGACCGCGCGTCGTCTTGGCGCGTTTCTAATGACGAGTGTGTACCAATGTAACGTTATCGTCTGCGCTATGTTTTTGACGGGTCAGGCGTCGAACCCGATCATCGCGCGGTTCGCGCAGGAAGTAACTGGTATCGAGATCACTTACACGCGTTGGGTCACGGCGTCGATTCTTCCCGCGTTACTGAGTTTGTTGGTAGTTCCATGGTTGCTGTATCGAGTCTTTCCGCCTGAGATCAAACACACGCCGGCCGCGAGTGAGTTTGCCTCGAAAGAATTGAAGCTGATGGGGCCGATGAAGTGGTCGGAACGTTTGATGCTAATGGTCTTCGGCCTCGTCGCGCTTCTGTGGATAACTACGAAGCTGCACGGCATCGATTACGCGGTCGTCGCAATGCTCGGCATCAGCGTGCTTCTGGTGACCGGCGTGCTTGATTGGGAAGACCTGATTAGCGAGAAAGCGGCGTGGGCGGTTTTTATCTGGTATGGCGGCTTGATTCGCATGGCGGAAGCGCTGGGTCAAACAGGATTAACAAAGCGATTCGCGGAAGCTGCGGCCGGGTTAACGACGGGCTGGAAATGGTGGCTTGCCCTGGCGTCGCTGTTATTGATCTACTTTTACGCTCACTATGTTTTTGCGAGCATCACCGCGCACGTGACGGCGATGTTTGTCCCGTTTCTGATCGTTATTCTGGCCGCCGGTACGCCCGTTCACCTGGCAGTGCTCTCGTTGGCTTACTTTTCCAATCTCGGCGCGTCACTGACGCATTATGGAACAACACCGGCGCCGATCTACTTTGGCGCGGGCTACACCACGCAACGAACGTGGTGGACACTCGGACTGATAACGTCTGTTGTAACGATCCTCATTTGGAGCGTCGTGGGATTCGCGTGGTGGAAAGTACTTCGACTCTGGTAAACCAATGGCTGGATATTCAGGAACACCATTACCAAAGAAACTTGGAATAAAAGAAGGTTCGCGCATCGCTTTAATCAACGCGCCGAAAGACTTCGCACGTGAACTAGAGCTGCCGGATAATGCGCAGATCGTGACGCGCGTCACAAAACCGCTCGATATCGCCCTCCTGTTCGTTCTCACCGAACGCGCGCTACTTCGTGATTTCGACAAACTCGCAAAGAAGCTCGCGACGAACGGCATGATCTGGGTCGCATGGCCGAAGAAGAGTTCAGGCGTCGCAACCGATCTTTCCTTCGAACGAGTACAGCGCATCGGTCTCGACAGTGGACTCGTCGATGTAAAGATCTGCGCCATCGACGACGTATGGTCGGGACTCAAGTTCGTCATTCGTCTTAAAGACCGTCCACAGCGCTAAACGTTTTCCACAGATTCTGAGGAAATCTTTGTGGAAATCATATACCCGAGTTTTACAAAGCTGTTACAAACGCACACTTAGAACATTTTGCACACGTGAGCGGCGCGACAAAAAAGCTTTACGCATGAACGTGTTGACTCTTTAAAAGCAGACGAATGCTCGTCGCATGGTCCAACATTAAATGTTGCGATGGTGATGCACGAACTAAGCAGACTGAAGTGTCAATGATGCCCGGTGTTTTATCTCGCGAGGATCGATCTACTAATTGTGGGACCATCAAAAACGCATACGAACCAATTGGGCGAAACAGACGGCGAACGCTTTTTCGAAGATTGCTCTCACGTCGAATTTGCTAGGGATTTCCCACAGTCGCATCGTCGCGTTCGCGACACTAAAGACATAAAACCGATCATGAAGAAGTGCGTGATGCGATCATGTATCCTCTCGTGTTTGAGTTGTTTGCATTCCACAAAAGTAAGGTTTGTAGATCGATCGATCGTGAAAAAATTCAATGTTGCTTTCATCTGAAACAAATCCGAAAAAGGTGTTGCAAAAAGAGTGTCGATCACTATAATGCGATTCCCTTGCTGAACATTGATTGCCATAACAAGTTTTATTGATCAGCGAAGCCTGTTTGAATTCGTATTTAAGGTTTGTAGTTCTCATCGCTTACTTCGCAAGACAAACCTTTTCTCGAACTCACAGGTATTAGTAGTGGGGCGCGGCTCGTGCGGACAGTTGCGTAAGGCAATCTAGGCGATCGCCCTTGGGCACCTTCGCCAGAAAATAATTCCAATCAGTGGGATGGTCCTGGCCGGAGTGGTTTAGGTTCCGGAAGCGCCGACGTGTGTTTGCAGTACTGTTCGTTTGAAAGTTTGAAGCCCAGTGGAGTGCGGAATGAAACAGGAGATTGAATTACCCCCCAACGTCAAACATTGCCCAATTTGTTCTTTAGAACTTCCCATTTCAGAGTTTGGGATTTGTCGTGCACGAAAAGACGGACGCAATCTTTATTGTAAAAGCTGCATTCGTCAAAAAGTGACCCAGAGCAGACGCGCTTTGAAGGAGTACAAGTCGGCGCGCAAGAGATACATCTCGCAGCAGGTTGAAATTAGCGAGCTGATCAACGGCGATTCAACAAACGGCACGCACTATACCGCCAAATCGTTGAGCAAGTTGTCGCCTGTCGAGCGCGTACGCGATGCGATTCGCCGCGGATCGCGAACGCAACGTGAGATCGCCCAGGAAACTAAGCTGGGCAAGGACGAAATCGGCGACGCACTCGCTAACCTGCTCCTCTGGACGCACGAAATCAGGACTCAGGTCGTTGACAACACGCGACTGTATTTCATCAACGACGCGGGCGAGACTGCTGGAGTCGAAGAAGCTTTGCGGCTGCCTGCGCGCAAGCGCGACGTCCCAAGTTCATTCAGTTGTTTGCAGGGATTGATGCCCGGAAGGAACCCGGAAGGGGAACCCGAAAAGATCGGAGGCTGGGTGGCAGCCTAGGGGGCTGCATGGCAGCCCTAGCCTCCGCGTACCTGCGCCTCTTCCGTCGTTTAGTCAGCAAAAGCCTCAAGGACCTCACTGGCGTGATCCTCGGGTTTTACCTGTTCGAAGATCTTTCTGATCTTGCCCTTCTCATCAATGAGGAAGGTGGTTCGATGCACGCCCAGGTATGTTCGTCCCATGAACTTCTTCTCTCCCCAAACCCCATACGCCTCCGCGATCGAGTGATCAGTGTCGGCCAAAAGCGTGAACGGGAGCTGGTATTTGGTCACGAACTTCTTGTGCGCCGCTTCCTTGTCGGGTGAGACCCCGAGCACGGTTATGTCCTTTTTCTTAAACTTCGAATAGGCATCGCGGAATGAGCAAGCCTCCTTCGTGCATCCCGGTGTGTCGTCTTTCGGGTAAAAGTACAACACGACCTTTTGGCCGCGCAGGTCTTTTAAACTCACCGACTCACCATTTTGATCAGTTGTTTTGAACGCGGGCGCAGTGGTTCCTTCTTTCAGCATGTTTTATCCTTTGGCTTTTTGATTGAAACGAGTTACACAGATTACCAAAATCAATTCATGGAACGACAGTGATGAAAAAGTCGACTAAGCACCATTATTGGATGGTCAAGCAGGAGCCTGAAACTTATTCGTGGGACGACTTCGTAAAAGACGGCAGCACCGATTGGACCGGCGTACGTAATTACCAAGCCCGAAATAACTTGCGCGGAATGAAAGTTGGCGACCGCGTGCTTTTTTACCACTCCGGGAAGGGAAAAGAAGTAGTTGGCCTGGCTGAAGTGGTCAAGAGCGCATATGCGGATCCGACGGCGGACGATCCGCAGTGGGTGGCGGTGGATCTTAAACCGGTCAAGCCTTTAGCCAGCCCGGTACAACTGGCTGCAATTCGATACGACAAACGACTCAGCCAGCTCCCATTGATTCGCCAGTCGCAACTCTCGGTGATGCCGCTGACGAAAGAAGAATTCGACGTGATTGTGACGATGGGAAGCAGCAAGGCACGCAAGCGATAACACACGGATTATTTAATTTTGCGTGTCACTTAAAGAGTGTCGGTGACCCGCCTTCATCCTTCGTTGCTGACTCTTCCAGCCGCGGATAATGCTGAAACAGTGGATCGGGCGCAGGGACGGGCTCTTCTGTTAGCGCCGCTTTAATCTCCAGCGCGTTAACCACCGCCTGGCCGCGAAAGTGGTTGTTGGTGATCACGTAAGTCTCGCGAGTTTGCTTAGCAACCTGCTTGATCCGGGTGAGCCACGGGTCGAGCTCGTCGAGGGTATAGAGGTAGTTATAACGCTCATCCCGCCCCGCTTTATCGCGAAACCAGTCCTGATAATTCCGGCCATGCATGCGGATGTACCCGACCGGTGAAGTCGTCATTGCGGACGGTCGTATCGATCGCGAAAACACCGGCTGATCGATGTTGCAGATTCCCACGCCTCGTTCTTCCAGCCACTCGTAAATGTGCTCCGTGTTCCACGACGAATGACGCACCTCGAGCACCAGGGGATAATCACGAAACGTTTGGAGTAATTTGGTGAGGTACACCCGATCCTCGTCTGTGTTTTTGAACGACCAGGGAAACTGGAGCAGCACCGCGCCGAGTTTCCCTGCTTTTACGAGCGGCTTCATCCCGTCGCGAAACGCCTTCACGTCTTCTTTTGTTGACTTGCCGCGCTCATGAGTAAACAAGCGATGCAGCTTGGCAGTGAAGGAGAAGGTTTTGTTCTGCGCGACGCGCCTCGCCCATGATTCCGTCGTGGACATTGTCGGCGGGCGGTAAAAACTGCTGTTGATCTCAATCGTGTTGAAGAACCGGGCGAGATACTCGAGCGGGTCGAAGTTCTTCCCGGGCTTGTGCGGATAGACGATGCCTTCCCAGTCTTTGTACGACCATCCTGCCGGTCCAATGCGAATGATTGGTTTGGGCATTAGTCCTAATTAGTCGGTCGTGGAGGCTGATAAAGCTCTGGAATCGCCGCAATCGCTTTTTCCGAAAGCGGTTTCAGCTTCAGTTGCTCGGCGAGAAACGCGATCCGATCACGTCGCGCCTCAGCGTTGAGCGCGTGTGGCGCTTCGTAGAGCTTGAAACGCTTCGGCTCGCTGACGACCTTCTCATATTCACGAGCGCGGTCTGGTGTCAGGAACTGCTCCTGCGTCGCAAATTGAAGAAAAACAAACGCCGGGGCCGCGTGCGACACATACAGACCCTGATCAGTGTACGGGTGCCTGGCGACATACGCGTCGAACTTTTCTGGTCCGATTTGCTTGCGAAACGCGTCGAAAGCACCGCTCTTGAAATCTACCTGGTCGGACATCGAGCCCGCCATTAGCACAAACGCTTTGAAGCGGCGATCCACCCCACTCAGAATCGCACCGACCGTTGCGTTGTAGCTATGACCAACGTATGCGAGGCGCTTGGGATCGACCTCCTTGCGCGCCAGCAGCACGTCGACGCCGCGTCGCATGTCAATCACCTGCTGTACCAATTCTGCCGGTCTCCGGTCGTCGAGCGGTTCTTTGAAGGGCGTATAACCAGGTCGTGCCACAGGCCCGTCAGTCAGAAGTGAGACCACGCCCGTCGGCGCGAGGGCCACAGCTTCGTCAAGAAACTGTTTGCGGCTGCGCATCTCCGAGTTGGTCCAATACCAGTGACCCCAGATCACCCCGGCAAATGGTCCGTTGCCTTTCGGCACCACCAGATACGACGGCACTACGCCTCCTTTTGGGCTCGCATAAGTGATGTCGTAAATGGTGACATCGCCGCGTTTCTGTGTGCCGATGATCTTGAGATCGATTGGCGCGGCCTTGTCATAATCGTAGTGGCGCACCATCTCCGGGTCTTGCGCGCAGAGCGTTATCCCCGAGAAGAGAACGACTACGATTCCAACTAAAAACTTGTTAAGCTGAACTCGCATGGTCGAAACCTCCGCCATCAGTGTCTTCTTTGATGTCTGGGGAAAAGAGATGATAGCCAAACCTATCCTCTTGCGGAAAGGAGGTGACAACAGATGCGTCTGACGGAGATGGTGTCGTGTTCTGGTTGAGCGGCGAAGCTTAGCCCGAGCTTACTCGCTCAGGTTCTGAGCGGGCTACCGAAACAACCTGCGAATCCAAATGTGATTGTCGGCTTCGACACAGCCGACGACGCGGGAGTATTTCGCCTTCGCGACGACCTTGCCCTCGTACAAACAGTCGATTTCTTCACGCCGATTGTCGACGATCCTTACGACTACGGCCGTATCGCCGCGCTCAACTCCATCAACGACGTTTGGGCCATGGCCGGCACGCCTCTCACTGCTCTAGCCATCACTTGTTTTCCGAAGAAAGGCGTCGATCCAGCGATACTCGGCGAGATCATGCGCGGCGGACTGGAAACCCTGAACCAGCAGGGTGTGACGTTGATCGGCGGTCACAGTGTCGATAACGAGCAGATCATGTTTGGTTACGCGGTCACCGGTGTGATCGATCCAAACAAAGTCGCGACGAATTCCGGCGCGCGGCCGGGTGACGTGATTATCCTGACGAAACCAATCGGTACCGGCGTGATTTCGACCGGGATCAAGAAAGCTCGCGCGAGCGATGCCGTGGTTGCGGGTTCAGTCGAAACGATGTTGACGCCGGGCAAGCATGCAGCGGAAGCGATGCGAGAGTTTGGTGTTAAAGGGGCCACGGACGTCACCGGTTTTGCGTTATTGGGCCATGCGTGGGAAATGGCTTGCGCGAGTAAAGTCACAATCCAGATCGACGCAGGATCGGTTCCTCTACTCCCGGGCGCGCTCGATCTCGCCACAGCCGGCCTGCTCACGAGCGGCGACATGACCAACCGCGAATACCTCGGCGCGGACATCGAGATTGCCGCGTCAGTTGACCAAAACCTGCTCCGCTTGTTTTTCGATCCACAAACAGCAGGCGGGATGCTGATTTCAGTGGCGGAAAGCCGTGTCGAAGCACTGCTCGCGCGGCTGCGTGAGAAATATCCAAACGCACGTATAATAGGTCGTGTTCACCCCCAAGGCCCGCGTTCGATCGTTGTTTCCACGGATTAAGTTTGTCTCAAAATATCAAAGATCTCTACAAACAGGTGCGCGCGCGAACGATGCAGATCGTGGCGCCGCTCGAAATTGAAGACTACGTTATCCAGACGGCGGAGTTCATGAGCCCGCCGCGCTGGCACATCGGTCACACGTCCTGGTTTTTTGAAACAGTGCTTCAAAAACACCGGCCGGGTTACCGCGTCTATTCCGAAGACTTTCTCTGGTACTTCAACTCTTACTACGAAGGTTTTGGAGCTCGAATCGAACGCCCGAAGCGCGGAACGAAATCGCGGCCGACTGTGCGCGAGACCGTTGCCTACCGGAACCATGTCGACGAGCAGGTGCTCGATTTCCTCGATGCGGCTGACGAAGCAGTGCTGTCTCTCGTTCGGATGGGACTCGAGCACGAAATGCAACACCAGGAGTTGCTCGTCTACGACATCAAGCACCTTCTGTGTGACCAGTTCAGACCACAGATGAAATCGCCGCCGCGAGCTTCTGTCAACGTCGAGGGCAGCGTCGAAATCGAAGGCGGATTATTCTCGATAGGCTCGCAGACAAGCGATTTCGCCTGGGACAACGAGAAACCTGCCCACCAGGTTTTCACTAAAGATTTCGCCATCGACCGCGCGCTCGTCAGCACCGGCGACTATCTCGCCTTCATTCGCGACGGTGGTTACGAAAACTTCCGCTGGTGGTTCTCGGAAGGTTGGGAAGCCGTCAACCGCGAACAGTGGCAGGCGCCGATGTATTGGGAACTTCACGACGGCGAGTGGATGATTCGCGACTTTTCCGGTCTGGCCGCTGCCGAGAGCCGGAAAGACGAGCCCGTTTCGCACGTCAGTTTCTTTGAAGCTTCGGCCTATGCCAAGTGGGCGGGCAAAAGACTTCCGACAGAAGCTGAATGGGAACGCGCGGCGTGTTATGATGCGCGGCGCAAAACCAGCAACGCATTCCCCTGGGGCAATACGGAACCCGATACCGGCAAAGCAAATCTGTTCGAGAACGGCTATTGGTCCGTCGCTCCGATTGGCGCCTTCCCGGAGGGCGCCAACAGTTATGGGTGTCAGCAGTTGATCGGCGACGTCTGGGAGTGGACCACTTCCGACTACGTGCCTTATCCGGGATTCAAGTCAGAGTTTGACGAATACAACGACAAGTGGTTCGTCAACCAAAAGGTTTTACGCGGCGGTTCTTATGCCACACCGCAGTTACACATCAGATCGACATACAGAAACTTCTTTCACGCACACGAGCGGTGGATGATCTCAGGCTTTCGCTGCGCGCGAGATCTGTCCTAGGTTCGTGTCATCCGTGGTTGCTCAAAGGAGAACGTCATGGCCCATAGATCTCTATGCCTTTTCCTGCTGTTATTAGTGTCGGCAGTTTCGGTCTGTGCTCAGACTGACGAGCGCAATAGGTCGACGAGCGAATCGGCGGGCGGCGCCGCGCCCGCGACGACGACCACGCGCGTCAAGGCCATCAATCCGAAGTACACGACGCCGAAGTCAGCGCTCGATACCGCGTACGGCGCAAAGATCGCCGAGTACACCACTGAGAAATACTTCATGACGGAACTCGTCGATCACCTGCCGCTGTCAGACAAAGTGCCGTCGCCCGAAAAGGTTCTCGGCTACATCGCCGGCACGCCAAACAAGCTGACTTACACGAAGGATTTGCATCGATATTTTCGCACGCTTGCCGCAGCGTCTCCGCGCGTGCGCGTGCTGGTGGCGCCTGAAAAGAGCGAAGAGGGAAAAGAGCAGATACTGGTGCTCGTTAGCGATGAAGCAAACCTCGCAAAACTCGATCGCTATAAAGACATAACCGCGAAACTTGGCGATCCGCGCAAGATCAGTGAAACCGAAGCGCAGACGCTCATCGCCGAAGGCAAGCCGTTTTACTGGGCCTCCGGAGCGATTCACTCGCCGGAAACCGGCTCGCCCGAGATGTTGATGGAACTCGCGTATCGTCTCGCCGTCGAAGACTCGCCGTTCATCGAAGACATTCGCAGGAACATGATCGTGATGATCACGCCGGCGCTAGAAGTCGACGGCCGCGACCGCATGGTCGATCTCTACTACTACCGCAAAGCTAACCCGGGCAAAGCCACGCCGCCGCTGCTCTACTGGGGCAAGTACGTGGCCCACGATAACAACCGCGACGGTCTCGGCCTGGCGCTCGCGTTGACCCGGAATCAGATGAAGACGTTTCTCGAGTATCACCCGACGGTGCTTCACGACCTGCACGAATCAGTGCCGTATCTCTACACAATGACGGGCACAGGTCCGTACAACGCATGGCTCGATCCCCTCGCGCTCGACGAGTTTCAGGTGCTTGCCTATCACGAGATCGAGGAACTGACGAAGCGCGGCGTTCCGGGAGTTTGGACGCACGGTTTCTACGACGGCTGGGCGCCCAACTACATGCTCTACATCGCCACCGGACGGAATTCGATCGGACGTTTTTACGAGACGTTCGGCAACGGCGGCGCCGACACGCGCGAACGCACCCTCGGCGCGAACCAAACGCAACGCGTCTGGTATCGACCGAATCCGCCGTTTCCGCGCGTCAACTGGTCCATGCGCAACAACGTCAACATGCAGCAGTCGGGAATCTTGTTTGCCATGAATCTCGTGGCGAGGGAGCGCGAGCGGTTCCTCAACAACTTCTATCTCAAGAGCAAGCGTTCCATCGCCAAGGCCACAAACGAGGGTCCGGCGGCGTACATCATTCCCGGCGACACACCGCGTCCCGTTGAAGCAGCGGACATGGTCAACCTGATGCGGTTGCAGGGCATTGAAGTGCATCGTGCGGAAAGGGAGTTCACGGTTAAGGACCAGAAATATGCGGCGGGCTCCTACATCGTTCGTATGGACCAGCCGTATTCGCGCATGGCCGACATGTTGCTCGACACCCAGTACTACAACGTCAACGATCCGAATCCATATGACGACACAGGCTGGACGATGGGGCCGATGCGAAACGTCAAAACCGTGCGCATCGTCGACAAGAGCGTGCTCGAAGTACCGTCGACCTTGCTGACCGCTGACGCCAAAGTTAAAGGAGCATTAAGCGGACCGTCGGATTCCGTCGCGTACGTCATCAACCACAACACCGACAACACGCTCGCGACGTTCCGCTTCCGTTTGAAAGACGTGAAGATGAGCGCCGCGGAAGACAGCTTCAAAGTCGGGGAGCAACAATTCAACACCGGATCGTTCATCATCAAGCAGGAAGGAAATCCAGCTAACCTGCGGTCGCTCCTCGAACCGGCGGTGAACGATCTCGGTCTGAAGGCGATCGGGGTCGATAAACTTCCCACCGTGAAGACGCACGAACTCGCGGTGCCGCGCATCGCCATAGTTCACACCTGGACCAACACGCAAAACGAAGGCTGGTTCCGGATCGAATTCGATCGTTTGCAGGTCCCGTACAGTTACATTTCGGATCACGTCATTCGCAACACGCCGAATTTGCGTGAGAAATTCGACGTGCTGATCTTACCGCCGGTCGGCGGCAGTGCGCAGACGATCGTTAATGGCATGCCCCAGCGTGGCGAGGCGATCCCGTGGAAAGCGTCGGCATTGACGCCAAACATGGGCCTCTCGCCCGATACGACCGACGATATGCGGGGTGGAATGACCGTGAAGGGCGTCGCGAACCTCCAGAAGTTTGTCGAGGAAGGCGGACTGTTCATTACGATCGGCAGCAGCGTTTCCGCGATTCCGATCGAATACGGCATCACGAGTGGCGTTACGATTCAGCAGTCCGACAAACTCCGCGCGCGTGGTTCGATCTACAACGCGACCTTCTCCGATAGGAAGAGCCCAATCGCTTACGGCTACGACGCCGGGTTGCCGATCTACTTCAACCAGGCGCCGCTGTTCCAGGTTGCTGCCGGTGGCGGTGGCTTCGGCGGAGGCGGTGGTGGCGGCGGTGGCCAGGGTGGCGGTGGTGGTGCGTCACGCGCTTCAGGACGCGGCGGAGTCAGCGATCCCGACATCATCCAGGCGATGCCGCAACCACGGCCCGGAAGGCCGGATCCGGACCAGGCGCAGGCCGATCAGCGCGAGAGCCCGTTTTACGTGCCGCCGCCCTTGCGGCCGCGCGTCGTGCTGCGCTTCGTGTCCGATGAGAAGAACCTGCTCATCAGTGGCATGCTTGCGGGAGGCGAAGATTTAGTGAACAAGCCCGCAGTCGTGGATGTTCCGGTTGGACGTGGTCACGTCGTGATGTTCGCGACCAATCCGATGTGGCGACACCAGACGCAGGGCGAGTTCTTCCTGTTGTTCAATGCCGCATTGAACTTCGACAACCTGGGCGCCGGCCGTGCGGAGCCGCGACCTCAACAACAAACAAGCGCAGAGGACGACGATCAGTAAAAGCTGTGTCCCAGGTTTTAACTGATATTGAAACGCGCGTCCTCGGGGCGTTAGTGGAGAAGCAGGTGACGACGCCTGAATACTATCCACTAACGCTCAATGCGTTGACGCTCGCCTGCAATCAGAAAAACAATCGCCATCCGGTTACGTCATATACGGAGAGCCAGGTGTCTACCGCGGTCGAAACCTTGCGCGAGAAGAACCTGGCTTACGTTTTCTACGGCAGTACCAGCCGCGTTCCGAAGTACAAACATGTGATGCCCGAGGTGTTGCATCTCAACCATGCAGAAGTGGCGTTGATGTGTGTGCTGATGTTGCGCGGGCCGCAGACGCCCGGAGAGTTGCGGGGAAATGCGTCGAGGCTACACGAGTTTAGCGGGCTGGATGAGATTGAGCAGACGCTCAACGCTCTGATCTCACGCGATGATGATCCGCTGGTCGTGCGCCTGCCGCGCCAGGCTGGGCAGAAGGAAGTCCGTTTTGCGCAATTGCTGTCGGGCGAAGTACCGGTGGACGCTGTAGTTGAAGTACAACCGCGAGTTTCGCAACGTGAGGCGCTCGAACAGAAAGTTGAGCGGCTTGGAACCGAGCTTGAAAAGCTTCGGCAAGAATTTGACGAGTTCAAGAAGCAGTTTCAATAATTGCAAGGCTGTGTTTCACGTTTGGGCGCGTGATTCAACTATGCAAACCCCACCTGACGAAGTATAATTACCCTCCCTTATGAGTCTCGAATTATTTCATCCAGCAGTTGCGCGCTGGTTCGGCCGGACCTTCCCTGCGCCGACCGATCCGCAGTTACAAGCATGGCCGGAGATCAAGAAACAGCGCCATACGCTGATTGCCGCGCCGACCGGATCCGGTAAGACGCTTGCCGCATTTATGTCGGCGATTGACGATCTCGTTCGTCTGGGAGTTGAAGGTCAACTCGACGATACGACGCACGTCATCTACGTCTCGCCGCTCAAAGCCCTCAGCAACGACGTTCAGCGCAACCTGCAAACGCCACTGGAAGGGATTCAGAAGGAACTTCAGGCGCTGGGTTTGCCCGAAGTAAACATCCGCACGCTCGTGCGAACGGGTGACACGCCTGCCTCAGAGCGGACAGCGATGACAAAGCGTCCGCCGCACGTCGTCGTCACCACGCCGGAATCGCTTTACATTTTGCTGACCAGCGAAGGTGGACGCCGGATGCTGGAAACGGCGCGCACGTTGATCGTCGACGAGATTCACGCGGTCGTCAGCGACAAGCGTGGTTCACATCTCGCGCTGTCAATCGAACGTCTCGAGCAACTGACTGCGAACAAATTAGTCCGCATTGGTTTGTCAGCAACGCAGCGTCCGATTGAAGAAGTAGCGCGTTTTCTCGTCGGTACCGCAAATATCAATGCTGACAACACACCGCAGTGCACGATCGTCGACAGCGGTCACGCGCGCAAGCTTGATATCGGCGTCGAGTTAACTGACTCGCCATTGCAGGCCGTGATGTCGGGCGAGGTGTGGGAAGAAGTCTACGACCGTTTGGCCCAACTCATTCGTCAGCATCACACCACGCTCGTCTTTGTAAACACTCGACGCCTGGCTGAACGTGTTTCGCGCCATCTTGGTGAACGACTCGGCGACGAGAACATCGCCGCTCATCATGGCAGTTTGGCACGCGAACAACGTCTCTCCGCGGAACAGCGACTCAAAGCAGGAGAACTAAGTGCGCTAGTCGCAACAGCGTCCCTGGAGTTGGGCATCGACATCGGCGATGTGAATCTCGTCTGCCAGCTTGGCTCCACCCGTTCGATTGCCAGTTTTCTCCAGCGTGTCGGTCGTTCCAACCACACGGTTGCTGGTTTTCCCAAGGGCAGAATATTTCCGCTCTCGCGCGATGAATTGGTTGAGTGTGCGGCGATCATCGACTCGGTGAGGCGAGGCGAGCTCGATCAGCTCGAAATCCCGGAACGTCCGCTCGATATCTTGGCCCAGCAGATCGTCGCGGCCGTAGCTGCCGAAGAGTGGGGCGAAGACGATCTGTTCGCGATGATCCGTGGCGCCTATCCTTATCGCAACCTCGAGCGTGAACAGTTCGATGGGATCGTGCGCATGCTGGCGGAAGGGTTTTCGACCAAGCGCGGTCGCCGCTCGACATATCTCCATCATGACGCGGTGAACAAGCGACTCCGCGGCCGCCGCGGCGCTCGGCTTGCTGCCATAACCTCCGGTGGTGCGATTCCTGACACGGCTGATTACGCCGTCGTGCTCGAACCGAGCGACCTCGTGATCGGATCGGTCAATGAAGACTTCGCGATCGAGAGCCTTCAGGGCGACATTTTTCAGCTAGGCAACGCTTCGTGGCGTGTGTTGCGCGTCGAACAGGGAAAAGTGCGCGTCGAGGATGCGCATGGACAACCGCCGTCGATTCCGTTCTGGCTAGGCGAGGCGCCTGCGCGATCGCATGAGTTGTCGGTGTCAGTCTCGCGATTGCGAGAGGAAATCGGTAACGCTGAGCCTAAAAACGCTATTGAATGGCTCACAAATGAGGTTGGGATCGCCGAATCGGGAGCCGAACAGATTGTTGAGTATCTGTCCGTCTCCAAGATCGTCCTTGGCGTGATGCCGTCGCAGGACAGTCTGGTCCTCGAAAGATTTTTTGACGACAGTGGCAGCATGCAGCTGGTGCTGCACTCGCCTTTCGGCAGTCGCATAAACCGCGCCTGGGGACTCGCGCTGCGAAAACGTTTTTGCCGCAAGTTCAATTTCGAGTTACAAGCAGCCGCTACTGAAGACGCGATCGTCCTATCGCTTGGTCCAACGCACAGTTTCCCACTCGAAGATGTTTTTCATTATCTGAATTCCAAAACCGTCCGCCAGCTTCTCTGCCAGGCGCTGCTCGACGCGCCGATGTGGAACATTCGCTGGCGTTGGAACGTCACGCGCTCGCTTGCCGTGCTGCGACGTCGCGGCGGGAAGAAGATCCCGGCGCAGTTGCAACGAATGGACGCGGAAGATCTGCTAACCGCCATCTTCCCGGATCAGGTAGCCTGCGCAGAGAACCTGGGCGGCGGCGAACGAGAGATTCCGTCGCATCCACTGGTGGCCCAGACGGTGAAAGACTGTCTTGAGGAAGCGATGGACATCGACGGGCTGGAGCGCCTGTTGACGTCAATCGAGCGTAACGAGAAGAACCTCTTCGCCCGCGATGTGATCGAAGCCTCGCCCTTGTCGCAGGAGATACTCAACGCTCGCCCGTATGCTTATCTCGACGATGCTCCACTCGAAGAACGTCGTACGCGTGCGGTTTTTCAACGCCGTTGGCTCGATCCGGAAACGGCGAGCGACCTGGGCAAGTTGGACCAGGCAGCGATCGATCGCGTCCGCGAAGAAGTCTGGCCCGATCCGCGTAACGCTGATGAATTGCATGACGCACTCGTTGAATTAGGTTTCATCGAGGAAAGGGACGAATGGCGTCAATTCTTTGACGAACTGAAAGCCGATAGACGCGCGGCAGTGTTGGTTCCTGGTTTATGGGTCGCGGCGGAGCGGCTGCCGCAAATCAAAGTAATATTTCCAAACAGAGAATTAGTACCTCCAATCACCGCTCCCGAGAGCGTTTCCAGAACAACGTGGACTGTTGAGGATGCTTTGACTGAGGTTCTGCGTGGACGTTTGGAAGGTCTTGGGCCAGTTACTGTTGAGGCGTTAGCTAACTCTTCTGGGCTCACCAAACTCGAGATCGAAACCGGCCTGTTGCGACTCGAAGCGGAAGGCTTTGTCATTCGCGGCCGTTTCACTCCAAGCACTAGCGAAACCGAGTGGTGTGCGCGACGTCTCCTCGCCCGCATTCACAGCTACACGTTGAATCGCTTGCGCCAGGAGATTGAGCCCGTCGCTTCCGTCGACTTCATTCGTTTCCTTCTCGCATGGCAGAAGGTCGCGCCCGAGCACCAGATGGAAGGGCCCGAAAGTGTCCGCGCCATCATCGACCAGCTAGAAGGTTTCGAAGCTCCAGCCGCTGCGTGGGAAGGCGAACTCCTGCCTTCGCGACTCATCGAATACGATCCGGCCTGGCTGGATGCGTTGTGTCTGAGCGGCGAAATTGTTTGGGCCAGGCTAACACCCATGGCTTCGCCGGCCCGCAGTACAACACCCGAAAATGATCGCTCGCGTGGCTCCGGCCCGGTTCGAAACACGCCCATCGCACTTTTGCGTCGCAAAAACTTCGCCCTGTGGAACGCGGTCTTTCCACAATCATCGCAGCCCAACGCCTCGTCAGAGTTTTCAACCACCACGCAGTTGGTCTACGACTACCTGCGCGAACGTGGCGCGTCGTTTTTTACTGACATCGTCGAGAACACCGAGTTGCTGCGAAGCCAGGTCGAAGAAGCACTCGCAGAGCTGGTCGCGAATGGCATTGTCGTTTCCGACAGCTTCTCAGGATTACGCGCACTATTAACGCCAGGCAGTCGCAAGACGCAAGCCGCCGCACGTCGCAAACATCGCCAGCCGGTCTACGACATGGCGACCGCCGGACGTTGGTCCATACTCAAGCGCGCTCCGTCAGCGGCCGATGCTTCTCAGACGAAACAGTCAGAGCTGGAACTTGCGGAAGAAGTCGCATGGGTGCTGCTGCGGCGCTATGGAGTCGTCTTCAAACGGCTGCTGGAGCGAGAGGGAATTGCGGTGCCGTGGCGTGTCCTATTGCGCGTCTATCACCGGCTCGAGGCGCGTGGTGAGATTCGCGGCGGACGTTTCGTCGCCGGCATCTCGGGCGAGCAGTTCGCTTTGCCCGAAGCTGTCGGAATGCTGCGTTCGATTCGTCGTGAAGGCGCGCAGGAGAGCATGATCTCCGTCAGTGCAGCCGATCCTCTGAATCTTGCCGGCATCATCACACCAGGCACTCGCATCACGGCGCACACCGGCAACCGGATCCTCTATCACGATGGCGCTCCCATCGCCGCGCTCGAATCCGGCGAGACTCGCTTTCTCGTCGAACTGACTCGCGCAGTCGAGTGGCAAGCGAAGAGCGCCTTAGTGCGCAAGGCAACTCGCCCGGAACTCCGCTCCTACTTGCGGCGTCCCGCGTAATCGTCACCCACCATACGATATCGTGCCGGACTCTGTCCTAGGCACACTTCTAAACACCGATTTTAAAAGCGTTTCCGTTTTAGGCACGGCACTTGCTAAACCTCTGCACAGGGAGGTTTCGAAGCAAGATGAAACTTAGTTACTCAAGGTTGAAAACTGGTGGATACTTACTGGCATTCTTCCTACTGTTTGGCATCTTAGTCACAGTCGCCAGTTCAACTGCTCAAGCGCAGTACCGCAGATACGACCGTCGCAACGATAATTACGGCGAATGGTCGCGGCGCAATGCTGTGCAGGTAGCGCGTCAACAGGGCTACAGCTACGGAATGAACGTCGGTGCTGCCGATGCGCAGCGCGGACAGGGTTTTAATCCGCAGCGCTCACGTTATTACCGGAATGGCACGGGCGGCTACAGCTCGTCCTACGGGAATCGGGGAGTGTACCGTCAGGTATTCCGCGATGCCTTTATCCAGGGATATCGTGATGGCTTCCAGCGTTATGCGTATCGACGAGATCGCAATCGCCGCTGGTAACTGTTAGAACAACTAAAAAAACTCGAAAGGGGCGTTTTGACGCCCCTTTTCGTTTCGACCCAACAGGCAGAAAAACCTGGAAACCCCGCCCGATTGAGACTGCCTCTAGGTAGGAAAGGCGTTTTACAAGTTCAACACAAAGGGTGCCAAAGTGAAAGCTCTTGCCAGAAAACATCAAATCCTCTCGTTCCCACGACTTGCCCTCGTGAAGTCGAGAATCACCGTTCCGTCGACTGACGCATTCATGCGCGTCAACAGCGCGACCGTGCGCGAAGGCCGCTCCGGCCGTGTCTGGCCGCCAGACGTCCTGCGCAAGTTCCATACGGCGGAAATCATCACTGAAAGTTCAATTAACCATTACGTCCTTCGCGACAGAAGCATCTCGCCCGTAAGATCCGTGTAGAATTGCCCTACACTGATCTTGCGGAGGCGTGTTGTGAATGATCCACTTGTTATCCTTGGAATAGCTGGAAGTCTGCGGAAGGAATCGTTCAACCGTGCGCTGTTGAGAGCGGCGCAGGAGTTGACGCCTGAAGGCGCGCGGATGGAGACGTTGGAACTGGACGGCATTCCGCCGTTCAATCAGGATGAGGAAACAAATCCCCATCCTAGCGTCGTCGAATTGAAGCAGCGAGTCCGCGCCGCTGACGCGATTCTCTTCGTCACTCCCGAGTACAACTACTCAATCCCGGGCGTGCTAAAGAACGCCATCGACTGCGGCTCGCGGCCGTACGGCGACAGCGCCTGGAGCGGCAAGCCTGTGGCGATCATGGGTGCCTCGATTGGTGGTCAAGGCACTTCACGAGCGCAGTATCACCTGCGGCAGACGTTCGTGTTTCTCAACATGTACCCGGTAAATCAGCCGGAGGTCATGGTCTCGAACGCTCACAAGCGTTTCGACCAGGAGGGAAAGTTGACTGACGAAACATCAAAAAAACTGGTCCAGCAACTATTGTCTGAGCTTGTGAATTGGACCAAACGGCTCTCGAACGGCGCACGCTGACTCAAACTGAATCCAAGACGAAATTTACGGCGGTGCGATTCCTTTCTTAATATTTCGCTGCCACGCTTCGTAATTTCTGATCCTCCGTTTAGCTTGTTTGCGAGTCAGTTTCATCTCCTGGGCTACGTAGTCGATTCTGGCGGTCCGGTCTTTCTTCTTGTCAAATCTGTCACCTGGGGCTCTCAGATAAACCTTGTAGGCAGTGGACCATTCTGCCTTTACCTCTTCAGTGGCCTGGACACCACGTCTCTCTGGCATGCTGCGGGCTCCCTTCCGGAGTTTTTGCCTGCGGATTCTACACGACAGACCGTGGTTTTCGGAATTCCGAAACCGCGAGATGCACGTCTCAAATCATGGAATTTTTATGACCGTTTGAGCCAGCGAATCAACGAAAAAGTGCTCAGGACTATTGCCAGCGCGACCAGCGCGTAGACGACGTAAGAGACCACGTCAGAGTTGAGATAAGCGATCAGCTGGCGGCCAAAATACAACGCGAGGATGGCCTCCGCGGTGTAACGAATTATTCGGCCGGCGAAGACAGCACCGATTAGCTTCTTGCGCGAACACTGCAAAGCCGATGCAGTCATGATCACAGGAGTGAATGGAAACGGCGGCGGCGCCACTGTTGCTACAAAGACCGTGATGCCGAGTTTGTTTTCGAGCTTTTGTTTGAGTCGCTCGATCTTTTTGGGTTTGACGAAACGTTCCAACCCCTTCTCACCGGCCTTTCGCATCAGCAAATCGATCACGAAAACGCCAAGCACTGAACCAGCCGCTGAAACCAGCACGTAAGCGATCCAGATCCAACTTTCGCGATTCGAGCTCACGAGCGCGATGAGCAACAGGTCGTTGCCGAACGGTAGGACCAGGAACGACGAATCGAGCGCGCTCATCAGAAACAGTCCCGGCATGCCGAGACGCACCAACGTTCGCAGCACGAAGCTTGAAGTGGAGAGGAGAAAGAGTTTTCGCAACCCGCGTGGGCTCCTGTCTATCGCACGCCGATCAGTCGAGTTGGCTCAGGGGGTGTCGGATCGGTGATCGGTGGTGGCGTGTCTGGTTCACGCACGGGTGCTGCTGGTTGCGGGTTCGTATCGGGAGGCAAGGGAATTGGACCAGGATTTGGATTATCAGGTTCAGACGGATCGTGTGGAGTTACAGGCGGGATTTCCGGTTTCTCAATCGAATCCGTGAACCGCCTGTTTGTGAAATTATGCAATGATGATTCCCCCTTGTTCGAAACGTGTTTACTACGGTCTGTAGATGTTGACGTTTTCACTCACTCGTAAAGGCATGCCGCGCGGAGCTTTCTGGTTCTGTAGCGGGTTGAGCAGTCCCTGGACGATCAGGAGTCGCGACATGATTCTTGGTTCCGCCAACTGAAATCTGCCGGCGAGTACATCGGCTCGTTCGAAATCACTCTCCGCAAGCACCGCCAGTTCCTGCCCGATGCGATTGATCATTGACGTGAGTCCATTGCCCGGCACCATCGTCATTTCACCATCGCGAAACATGCTTATCTCGAAACCGTTCAAGATCGCGGCTGCGTTAAGTAATTCGTTGATCTGGCCGATCGTTGGTTCAAGCACTTCGAAACTGCGCGCCGGATCCACTGCGGCAAACCCACGTGCAACGCGAAGTTGTTGTTCAATCTGCTCGTAATTGCTCGCACGCCGGTTCGTCATTTGCCGTGCTTCTTCCAGCAATTGACCGGCGACCTTCGGATTGGTCTTCTGCGCTTCGTTCGCCAACTGGAGCAGGAAACCGATCTTTTCGCCATCGCTTTGCATGCGATTCATCGTTTGTCTGATTTCTTCCAGTCGTGCGCCGTCAGCCTTCGTCGCCATTTCACGAAACTCGATCCGCTGCATGACAGTTTCACGACTCTTGACGGGCAGGTGGTCCGTGGCAATCTGTCGCGCGCGGTCGACGTTTCCTTCTTCGAGCGCCCGGTAAGCAGCTTGCTGGTAAAGACGATCTTGCATCGGTTGCGGCGCTGAGGCCGCGGCCTGCATAAGCGCATCGGCGGTTGGGTTTTCACCTAAACTGCTGAAGGGCCGCTGAGCCATGTTTTGCACGTTACCCATGCCAAGCTCCGACAACTTCGACCTCACCGCCGTCGCCTTCGTGGGAAGCTGCTGTTCGATAACCGGTAGCGCAATCATCAGGCTGGCGACCAATCGACGTGCGTTGGCTTGTTCAATTTGTGCTTCTGTCGGTCCAGCCGGTCTTGGGGCTACGACTGTAGGCGCTACGCCTACACCACGTCCGCGTTGAGCGGGCGCTGCCGGGCGCTGATTGGGTTGCTGCGCCGGTGGCGAGGCTTTCAATGCGATATCGATCACTGCCGACAACAGTTCCACGTACGCCGATTGTTCAAGCACTGGACCACGACTGGATGATCGCACGCCCTGCGGCAGCGGATTGACACTCGCGACTTCATTTCCCGGCTGACGTACTCCAGCATTTATCATCTGCTGCGCGAGCAACGCCGCTTCGTTGTTCGTCAAAAAGTTTGCCGACGCAAGACGTTTCACGGTTTTGTCGGCGAGCTTCTGAGCGGCTTCGGCGTCCTGGTTGTACAACTGATTGATAACCTCGCCAACCGAACGAGGAAACTGGCCCTTTTCCATCATCTGTTCTGCGTTCTGCGCGGCGAGTTTTGGATCGAGAGCAGCGATGCGGCCCAGCAGCATTTGTTCGAGATTGTCTTCAGAGTTGAACGGCGGACGAGGACGCTGGTCGTTCGTATTTTGCACGATGGGTATCGGTGGTTTTGTAGTCGCGAGCAATTGATACGCGAGCTGAGCGTCGTGCTTTGCGGCGGCGAGTACCAACTCCTGTCGCAGTTGAAACGCGCGTCGTTCCTGGTTGGCGTTCTCGTTCCGACGGTTACTTGTCGGTTGTGGATTTCGTCCCATTTCGGCGACGCCCTCGCCGGCCATGGTGAAGATTGAACGCGCCCGTCCCTGATTTTTGTCCCACAGCGCATCGGCGGCGTTGATCTGCACGCGCACGCGGTTCTCGGTTAACCGCAGCGACTGCGCCTCATCAATCACCTGATCCAACAGCCGGTAGGCGTTTTTCTCCCGCTCCGCCTTGGCTTTTTGCAGCTCTTCTTCCGTGGGCTGTTGTTGAGATGCCTTGTCTTGAGCGAGTGCGGGCGCGGCGGCAGCGCAGAACAAGGCAAAGGTCAGGGACAACGCGATTAATTTCTTCATGGGCGTTACCTCATGCGGTCAAGTGACCGGAATCTTAACACGCGAACGCGAGAGTCGTGGAACCACAAACGCCCGATTCGCGTTTGGCAGATGGCAGGCTATAATCCGCGAGTTCCCGAAGGCTTCAACGAGTTTTTAGCGACTCCGGTTCTCTCTAAAATGCCAGAAACCAATCATATAGATGCAAAGTCCGGCGATGTGTTGCTAATGGTCGGCACAATGAAGGGCGCATTTCTTATTAGCTCCAGCGCTGATCGTAAGGATTGGACCGTCGGCGGACCTTATTTCCCCGGTCGCGCCATCTATGCTTTCACTCACGATCAACGAAACGGCAGAAGTCGGCTGTGGGCAGCGATCAACAGTTCGTTCTGGGGCTCTTACCTGAGCACTTCTGACAACTTCGGGCGCGAGTGGACCGAACCTGAGGCTTACAACATCAAGTTTCCCGAAAACAGTGAGACGTCGTTGAAGCAGATCTGGCAGATCGAAGAAGGACATGCCGACGATCCTGACACGCTCTTCTGCGGAGTTGAACCGGCGGCGCTCTTTCGCTCAGACGACGCAGGCGCGAGCTGGTCGCTGGTCAAAGGACTTTTCGATCATCCACATCGACCACAGTGGCAGCCGGGAGGCGGCGGTCTTTGTCTTCACACGGTGCTGTCGGATCCTTCAAACAAGGATCGCATGCACATCGCGATCTCGACCGGCGGCGTTTATCGCACCGATGACGGCGGCACGAGCTGGAATCCACGAAACGTCGGCGTCCGCGCGCAGTTTCTGCCGCCTGAACATCGTTATCCTGAGTTTGGACAGTGTGTGCACAAGATCGTCAGCCATCCGTCGAATCCGCAGCGATTGTTTTTGCAGAACCACTGGGGACTCTATCGCAGCGACGACGGCGGCGATTCATGGACTGACATTGCGAACGGTGTTCCTTCCGATTTTGGCTTTGCGATGGTGAGCGATCCGAACGACGCGAATTCAGTTTTCATCATTCCGCTGGAGTCGGACGAGTTTCGTTGCACGCCTGAAGCGAAACTGCGCGTCTATCGCACACGCAACGCCGGTGAGTCGTGGGAACCTTTGTCCAATGGTCTGCCGCAGGAGAACGCATTCGAAACTATCTTGCGCGATGGAATGGCGTCTGACGATTTGAACCCCGCGGGTCTGTACTTCGGAACACGCAACGGAAAACTTTTTGGCTCGAACGATACCGGTCAGTCGTGGCAGGCGATCGCGGAGGGTTTGCCGCCGGTCGTCTGTGTAAAAGCTTCAGTGGTGAAATGAAAATGAAAACTACCTTGATCCTTACAATCGCAATGTTGTTGTGCGGCACAGTGGTGCTCGCACAGGAACACAAGAAAGCTCCTGAAACACCGAAAACGCCCGAATCCAAAATGATGCAGTTTCAGCTTGCGTTGATGAAACGCGGGCCCAAGTGGTCGAACGAACCGAGCAGGGAACGCGCGGAGATGCGACAGCGTCACGTCGCTCACCTCCGGTCGATGCTCGAAGCAAACAAGTTGATGATCGCTGGAGGCATCAGAGACGATAACGAACTGATCGAGGTCCACATCTTTCGCACGAACTCGGCAGAGGAAGCTACTGCCTGGTTGAATCAAGACCCGGCGGTTGCCGCAGGGTTCCTCGTTCATGAACTGCACCCATGGTGGTCGGAAGACGTCATGAAGAAGGTAACCGCGCTGCCAAACAAATTGACCACCGCCTATCTAGGGTTTCTGACGCGCGGCGAAAAGTGGACACCGGAAAAAACGCCCGCAACCGAAGCGATTCAAAAAGCGCATCTCGAGAACATTAACAAGCTTGCAGAAATGAAGAAGCTCGTCGTCGCCGGACCGTTTGGCGATAACGGTCGACTGCGCGGCATCTTCGTGTTCAAGGTAGATTCGATCGATGAAGCGCGTTCGTTAGCTGCGACTGATCCCGCGGTCCAGGCAGGACGACTGGCAATTCAGATACATCCGTGGCTCGTGCCTGAAGGAATTCTGCCGTGACCACGATCAATGTTTCCGGTTTTCTGACCGACTTCACTGGTGGCAAGCACGTGATCGAACTCGATGCGTCGCCATCAACTGTCGGTCAGGCTCTCGATCGGTTGTGGCAGATCCATCCGGGTTTGCGCGATCGAGTGTTGACCGAACGTGGCGAGGTCCGCATGCACGTTAACGTATTTATCGAGGATGAAAACATTCGTCGCAAAGAACTGCTGAATACGCAGTTGCTGGAGAACAGCGAAATCACGATCTTGCCGTCGGTGAGTGGAGGCTGAACCACCATGTATTGTCCATCATGCGGTTCTGAAGAACGACAACTCAGTCAATTCTGTCGTGCTTGCGGCACGGATCTCCGAGTGGTGCGCAACTCACTTGAGCGTCCCGACGCGATTACGGCGTCGGCGGTGTCGGCGCGCGAACAGATCGGGATGGCGGTGGCGGATAAGATCCGGCAGATGTCCTCGGCGTCAGATCTCGAAACAGTCGCGGAAGAGGTGTTACCTTCGTTTGAGAAGTTTCTCGAGTCGCCGGAAGAGAAACGATTGCGCCGGTTACGTAATGGAGTGATCACGGCTGCGGTCGGTTTGGGCGGCGGTCTGGCAGTCAGCCTCATGGCGATCGATAACTTCGGTTTGTTGCCCATGGCGCTACCGTGGTTAATTACATTTTTCGTTGGAATAGGAATGATCATAAACGGATTACTATTTACCCTGCCGCGCAAAGAACTACCCGGCAATCAGTATGACGCTATGTCGCAAAGCGCCCTCGATATGAATCGTGGATTTCATGAAGCGCCCCCTGCTCGGACCAACGAGTTGGCTCCGGGAACGCATCCTCAGGCGTCAATTACGGAACACACCACTCACCACCTGACGACCAGCAAACCTTAGGAGTTCATGAATGGCTGTAGATCTGGCGGGAGGATGCCGCGTGTCAGCAATGCGCGAAGGCACTCCCAATGTTGTAGGTACACTTTCGATTTGGGACCGCGTCAATCGCGCGACGGGCGCCAAAGCAATCTCGCTGCGCGTTTTGGAGTTTGGTGTCGGGTTGTCGCCCGCGCTTCGTAATCAGGAGTCTGACGAGGTTTTGTACGTGCTCGAGGATCTCGACGATCCGGCGAAGCCTAAACGGTGCACTGTCTTTATCGACGGGCGGCCACATCGAGTGCAGCCGCAGACCGGGATCTATCTTCGTCCCGGGCAGGCGTTGATGGTCGACAACCCTGGACCAGACGCTGTTTGTTTTGTGAGTTCAAAGTGTCCGGATAGTGGTTCGGATGGAGTTGTGCCGTTGCGTTCGCTTGAACTTACGTTTACCGATCTGCCGGGGCCGGAATCATCGCCGATCGTCAGGTTGGTAGATCAGCGGGAGATGCCGACGGGAGATCGGTGGTATCGCGTGTTGGTGGATGGTGAGGTTGGCAGCGAGCAGGTGACGCAGTTTGTCGGATCGATTCCGCCGGGACGCGCGCCAGATCATTTTCACGAGTATGAAGAGGTACTTTTCATACTGCGGGGCGACGGACGTATGTGGACCGGCGATGCAAGCACGCCCATTGGACCAGGCGACTGTATTTACCTGCCACGCGGACAAGTGCATTGCGTTGAGAATACTGACGTTGGCGAGTTGAGATTATTAGGGGTGTTCTATCCGGCTGGAAGTCCCGCAATTCGCTACGAGTCTTAACCACAAGAGGCACAAAAAGGCACAAAAGGCACAAGAGGAAAGTGACCAGGTGAGAGCCACTTCTTACTGGTTCTTTGTTTTGTCCTTGTGTGTTTCTTGTGCCTTTTGTGGTTAAAACCTCTTCGCGCTACTCGAAATCTCTGATGTCTCGGAATGGGCGGTCTGCGTCGCTGAAATCGGGTCGGTAGTAGTAAGACGAGCCGTCAAACTCCTGCACCCAACCTTCTTCCATTCCCAGTTCCTCGAGCGCCGCAGTCGCTTTCATCCACTCTGACTCGCGTATGCGGCGCGACAACAGCATGTATCGTTTGTTCGTCTCCGCCTGATGCGTCGGGTAGTACTGGGCCATCAACGAGATCGCCATACGCGGGCTTAGCTCGTCGCGCAACCATTCGATCGACTCTTTCGTACTGCCGATGTCGTTCGGCAACACTAAGAGCCGCACGACGAGACCACGCTGCAATATTCCGTTCTCGTCAAACACCAACTCATCACCCGTTTGCCGGAACATCTCCTTCAACGCGAGCCTCGAAAATTCCTTGTACCCACTGACCTTCGAATACATGTAACCCGCTTCGTCCTCTGCATACTTCAGATCCGGCAGGTAAACGTCGACGATGCCGTCGAGCAATCGCAACACCTCGACGGCGTCATATGAATTGGTGTTGTAAACGATCGGCAGCCGGAGGCCCTGCTGCGCTGCGATGAGGATCGACCGCGCCATTTGCGGTGCGAAGTGAGTGGGCGAAACGAAGTTGATGTTATGACAACCGCGAGCTTGCAGCTCGAGCATCATTTCCGCCAGACGCTCGTGAGTGACTTCGTTCTTGATCTCCTCTTTGTGCCGTTGCGAGATCTGGTAGTTCTGGCAATAGACGCAACGGAGGTTGCAGTTGCCGAAGAAGATGTTTCCGGCGCCCTTGCTGCCGACGAGTGGTGGTTCCTCACCGAAGTGCGCGGTGTAAGACGAGACGATCGGCAATCGGCCCGAGTAACAGGCGGCGATTTCGTCGTTCAGGCGGTTGTTCAGGCAGTCGCGCGGGCAGACGGTGCAGCGTTCGAGCAGACGCTCCAGATCGGCAACGCGATTCTCTAAAATGCCGTCGCCTAGTAAACGCAGATAAGACGGATTACTCACGCCAGCTATGATATTCTCAGAGGCACCAAAGCGCCACGCGTCGTCCATGAGATTGTGGCTTTCCAAAAACAGTGAGGTCCCGATTCGCGAGCAGTTGATCACGCAGATTACGCTCGGCATCGTGAGCAACGACCTGAAACCCAGCGAGCGCCTGCCAAGTACGCGCGATCTGGCCCGCCGCTATTCGATCCATGCGAACACAGTCAGCGCAGCGTATCGCGAACTTGCGCGGCGCGGTTGGGTGGAGTTTCGCAAGGGCAGTGGCGTGTACGTGCGGTTGCGTGGCGACGAAAAGATGGAGGATGGTCTGGCGTTGGACCAGTTGATCTCGCGGTTTTTCCGGCACTTGCGCGAGGACGGGTACTCGCTTGCGGAGATACAGGCCGGTGTTAGTCGATCGTTTTCAGTGCAGCACCCGGATCACTTCTTAGTGTTGGAGCCGGATCCTGAGTTGCGCGAAATTCTTGTTGCGGAGATCAAGGTTGCGACGAAGGTTCGCGTTTTGGGAGCTGGACCAGCCGATCTCGATAACAACTCGACGTTGATCGGCGCCGTCCCCCTCGTGCTTTACGGTCATCTCGAAGCGTTTGGAGATTGCGTGAAACCGGAAACCGATCTCCTCGTGATTCATTCAGGATCGGTTGTGGAATCGTTTCGCGGGCAAACCAAACCGCGACCCGATGCGTTGATTGCAATCGTGTCGCGGTGGCCGGAGTTCTTGCGTTGGTCGCGGACGCTGTTGGTGGCCGCAGGTCTTGACGCGGACGCGCTCAGTTTTCGCGACGCGCGCGAACGTGGTTGGGAGAAAGGGTTACGTTCCGCAGCGTTTGTGATTACCGACTCGCTAATGGCGCCGCGCATCCCCGCGGGCTGCGAGATCAAACTGTTTCGCCTTATTTCCGATCGTTCACTAAAAGAAGTCCGCGAATACGCGGAACGATTCTTTTAAAAACAACTCACTTGTCTTTCGCGAGCGTGCGGACGTAGTTCACTACGTGCCAGCGCTCTTCATCAGCCTTCATGCGGGTCTCACCGGCGGGCATGATGCCGCGAATGCCTTTTGTAATCTTCCAGAAGACCTCACCATCAGTCATTGAGGTCATGCGTTCCTTGTTTGTCAGATCCGCTGGTTTGCGTCGCAGTCGCCCTTGCGCAATGGTCGCTTCGTTACCTGACCCGGTCTCGCCGTGACAGAAAACGCAGTTGCCCTTTGTCCGCTCCAGGTACAACTCTTTGCCCTTAGCAACCGACTCTTCCGTTGCTGGAACCGGGTTCTTGGTTTTATCAGCATCGTCGGGCAACTCCCACGTGTTCTTGGAGAAGTCCTCCT
Organism: uncultured Acidobacteriota bacterium; assembly: GCA_963789185.1. GTDB lineage: Bacteria > Acidobacteriota > Blastocatellia > Pyrinomonadales > Pyrinomonadaceae > PSRF01. Next base: position 190,934 of record CAWBJU010000027.1, on the reverse strand, counting down.
GTGCTCCCGCACCTGACGGTGCATTAACGGAACGATTCTCGTTGCGGTTCGTTGTGGTCGGGCTGTTTGTGTTCTGCGCCGCGGACGATGAGCGCGCGACCGAAGCTGCGATAACGACTGCGATGCCCGCCAGCACGATGAGTGCGGGCGCCAGTAGGATCTTACGCATGGTGTTTAGTTTCTCCTTCTTGTTCTTGATGCCGGTCGCTTTGCCGCCGGCTTCTTCGGAGCTGAAGTCGCCGCCGGGTCCACTTTCGGTTTCGACTGCTCACGAATGATGTCGATGATTGCCTGTAAGGGGACGTCGGCTTCCATCATGACCTCGCTCTCCTTGGCAGTCAATTTAAAGCTCTGCACGATCGCTAGCGCGGCCTTATCAGACATCAGCCCGGCACCCGACTTAAGACCCGAGACAAAATCGTCCGTTTTCATCAAGCTCGACAGCAGATTCGTGATGATCTTGGCCGTGTCAGGATTGTCGGCATGCATCGCGCCGCGCATGATGTAATTGGCGCCGTTGAGAGTAACCGCGGTGTAGAAGTTGCCGAATTGAGTATCGAATCGTCCTTCGCGCGATGCTGTTTCAGTGCCGAGCAGTCCGAAACTGCGAGAGAAGGCGAGCAACGGTGCGCCGGTCGCCGCCAGGAGCACGTTTGAGTCACGCATTAGCGATTGGATCATTTCAGGCCTGATGCGCCCAGTGCCGGTTTCCGCCGCTTCAGCGGCAGACTTGATGTAACCATAGTTACCGATCGCAAGTGAGTTAGGGCTCAAAGCTACAGCGCCAACGGTGACGAAGGGCTTGAGCAACGGCATCTTTTCGGCTTGTTTCGCGATCGGTTCGACTGTCATCGTCGAGATCGTCTTTGAACCAAGCTTTTCAGCAACCACTTTGTCCTGGAAGGCGAGCTGCGCCAACGTCAAAAGTGAGTCGGAACTGAAAGTCGCCGCCTACGACAGCCATCACGTCAGGTGGCACAAAACTTAAATCCGCTGTCGGCCTGTGAAAGCGCAGCGCGATAACGACGTACTCGATAGTCGATGGGTCGACGCCGACGGCCTTCTTCATGTCCGCGAAAGCGGCTTGCATCTCCGCAACGTCCTTGGCAGGCATAACCTTCGGAATGAATTCGCTTAAAGTTCGTTGAGGACTGATGTAGATCAGCACGTCCGCCTCGGGGAGGTTCGCCAGAGGAGCGGGTATCGCCTGGGCGAAGGCTGCGGGACCAGAGCTGAGCACCACGAAGAGCAACAGCAGAATTGAGGGTTTTCGTTTCAAAATCGGGACCTCCATTTGTGGGACTATACGGGTAATCCGTGGTTAAAATCTGGGTTTAGACTTGGTTGTAACGGAAGCAAGCGTGGTCGTGGTCGTTGACCAGGCCGACCGCTTGCATGAAAGCATAACAGATCGTCGAACCGACGAATTTAAAACCACGCCGCGAAAGATCCTTACTCAACGCGTCTGATATTTCCGTGCGTGCCGGCACTAGTTGTCCGCGCTTCCGGCGCAGCGGTTTGCCGTCTACAAAGCGCCAGACGTAGGCATCGAAACTGCCAAACTCGCGAGTTACGTCAAGGAAAGCACGCGCATTCGTGATTGCGGAATTAATTTTCAGCCGGTTGCGTATGATTCCGGCGTTGTTCATGAGCGCTTCTACTTTGCGCTCGCTGTATTTTGCGATCTTCACGGGATTGAACCCGTCGAAAGCGGCGCGATAGTTCTCACGCTTGTTCAGGATCGTTTCCCAACTCAGACCCGCCTGAGCTCCTTCGAGAACCAGAAACTCAAACAGACGCGTGTCGTCGTGAAGTGGAGCGCCCCATTCCTGGTCATGGTAAGCGATCGATAACGGCGTTCGGGCCCAGGCGCAACGCTTTGTCATCGGCCCAGCTTACACGTATCCAAACAAATCTCAAGCTATTCTTCCGGTGAGACACTTAACGACGGTCACGAGCTCGCGGATCTCGACGGGCTTCGCGACGTGAGTGTTATACCCGGCCGCGATTGCACGGATTCGATCCTGCGCTCGCGCATAAGCGGTCAGGGCGATGGCGGGAATGTGTTCCGGCTTGTCACCTTCCTGGAGGCGCACTTGTTTGATCAGGTTGTAGCCGTCAGTGTCGGCCATGCCGATGTCGCTGATGAGCAGATCGAACTGTTCGTTCTTGAGTAACGACAGCGCTTCGGCGGCCGACTCAACGCCACGCACTTTCGCTCCATGCTCGGCGAGATCGATCGTGATCAGGTCCAAAGCGTCGAGATCATCTTCCACTACAAGAATACTCACGCCCGCGAGATCGACTTCGGTCACTGTATCTTCAAATGCACCAGGAACAGCCGGTGTTTCGAGCGTCAACTCAGTGCTGGGCAAGGGAAGTTTGACTGTGAATACGGCGCCTGAATCTGACGTGACGTTCTCGACGCCAATCACCCCGCCGTGCAACTCGACGAGGTGGCGAACGATTGCCAAACCGAGCCCGAGACCACCGTGCGTCCGCGTGGTCGAACCGTCCGCCTGGCGAAATCGTTCAAACACATGTGGCAGAAACTCCGGCGCAATGCCCGGTCCGGTGTCAGTGATCTCGATCGTCGCGTAGGTGTCATCCTGAACTACGCGGATGCCGACAGTTCCACCCGCGGGAGTAAACTTCGACGCATTCGAAAGCAGATTCCAAACCACTTGCTGGAGACGATCGGCGTCGCCGGCGATGATCCGCCGTCGCTCCGAATAATCGGTCTCAATACGAATGTCTTTTGCTTCCAGCGCCGGACGAACAGCGTCGAGCGCCGCTTCGACAACGGCGACGAGATCCACAGGCGTCAGATGAAGCTGAAGTTTTCCAGTAATCACGCGCGAAACGTCGAGAATGTCTTCGATGATCTGTTTCTGTGCCCATGCGTTTCGCTCGATCACATCTATCGCGTGCTCCGCACTTTCCGGATCCAAGCGGCCGGACTTCAACATGCGCGACCATCCGATAACGGCATTCAGCGGCGTGCGCAGCTCGTGTGAAAGTGTGGCGAGAAACTCATCTTTTAAGCGGTTCGCTTTTTCCGCATCGCCTCTCGCCGCGCGTTCGCGCACGAGTAGATGGGCCAACTTCTCTTCTGCTCGTTTGCGTTCGTGAAACTGTCCGATCTGGAATCCGACACTCGTAACCATGTCGTTCACGTCGCGATCGGGGTGCCGGATCTCTTCACTAAAGAACTCCATCACGCCGACCACTTCGTCGCCGAGCAGAATCGGAAAACCAAACGCGCCTCGCAATCCTGCCTCGGCGGCGAACGTCGCCCGTTGAAAGTTTGGATCCAGGGTTACATCGGGAATCCACGCAGGCTTGCCGCTGGCCCAGATACGGCCGGGCAAGCCGGCTTCACGCATGAACGTGTGCTTGCGTGAAGCACTCTCGAATCCGTCCAGATTCATCGACACGCTATGCCAGAAATCGACGCAACGCAGTGACTCACCTTGATGATCGACGGCCCAAAGCACGCCGACCTGCCAGCCTAAACTCTCGCAAACTGTATGCAGAATCTCATGCGTGCCTTCGACAAAGTCGATCGAGCGCGAAAGAATCCTCGTGATTGCATATTGCAATGCGAGTCTTTGCTCGGTGCGACGGCGATCTCTAATTTCGCGGGCGCGCCAGGTGATGTCGCGTTTGATACTGATGTAGCAGTGAGGTTCGCCCAGTCCGCTGCGCATCATGAAGACGGTGAGCTCGACGTTGAGTTCTTCGCCGCGTTTGGTTCGGCAAATAACTTCGCCGGAGTATTCGCCTGTTCTGGCTAGTTTTCCTGTTACTTCAGCGAACGTATTTTCGCCGAGGTCGAGAGCGGGTGATTGGCCTTCGAGATCGTCGTCGGAATAGCCGAGTAGCGTGAAATGAGCGCCGTTTTGCTGGAGATACACGCCTTTCGGGTCGAGGATGGCGATCGCTTCCCGGGAATGCGCGAAGATCTCACGATAGAGATCGGCGCCCAGTTCTACGGGTCGCACAGCCGGTTGAGCATGGGCGTCTGCGGACGACATAGCAGGTTTTAAAGGGGAAACTTCAGGGGTGAGGCGATCTTACCACATATTAGGAGCGTAGCTGGACGGGGGCAGCCGAACGGACCGATTCGTAGACCGCGTTCGCAATCTCAACTGACATCAATCCGTCAAACGCGGTGACTAGCGGCGGCGTGCCATTCACAATCGAATCGACGAACGCCCGGTCTTCCTGCACGTAGCCCCATTTCTCCTCGCGCGGCGTTTGCTGCATCGACTGGGAAGTGAAGTGGCCCTCGAGGTTGCTGCTGCAAATCAAACTTTCCATCTCGCGCGTCACGAGGGTTGCGTGATGACAAAACACTTCCACTCGTTCGAACGGAAACAGCCAACTCGCGTCTGCGGCGGTCGCGAGCGTCGCGTGCATGCCATTGGTGAATTTCAGCAGGACCGAGAAGTCGTCGATCTCGTTGTACTCATGACTCGATCCGATCGCGTGTAGTGTTTCAATCTCGCCGAAGAGAAACCGCACCATGTCGAACATGTGAATCGGCGTTTCGTAGAGAAAGCCGCCGGTGACTTCCGGGTCGCCGGTCCATTCGGGTTTCAACAGCTCGCCGCGATTCATTTTCACATGCGCTGAGTGTGGTTGATGAGTTTCGGATAGCAATTGTTTCAACGTTGCATATACCGGTGCGAAGCGACGATTGTGACCAACCTGGAAAACCGAATTGCTGCGTTGTGCTTTCTCGAAAACAGTTTTCGCGTCAGCGATCGTCGTGGCGAGTGGCTTTTCGCAGAAAACGTGTTTGCCGGCGTCGATGGCGGCAAGTGCTAGTGGGACGTGACGCGTGTTTGGAGTGGTGACAAAGACCGCGTCTGAAAGATCGATAACTTCTTCGGCACTCGCAGCGACCGTGGCATCATGCGCACGCGCGAGCGATTGCGCGCGATCCGCGATGACGTCATGAACCGATGAAACTTTAACTCGCTCGTCGCGCGCGAGAATCGCGGCGTGGACTCCAGCAATAAAGCCCGAACCAATAATTCCGATTTTGATCGTCATGAATTTACGATTTGTTCCGCGGTGTTTTTGGCATCACGCGCTAAGCCGAACGGATCGCGTTCCCAGTATTCCGGCCTGAAGATCTCGACGCTTGCGACATCGTCATAACCAATCGAACGAAACGCGGCGACCATTTCGCGTAACGGAAGTATTCCGAGACCTGGCAGCAGACGATGACGATCTTCAAGCTCCGCGCGCGGAAGGTCCTCGGCGTCGTTGATGTGAAAAATGTAGATCGAACGTGGATCGAGCTTCTCGATCATCCTGACGTTCGAACCGCCGGCGTAGAAGTGAAAACTGTCGATTACCAGACCGAGATTATCGCGGGCGGCAGTGCGCACGATCTCGTCCGCGAGAGCCAAAGTCGGAACACTGCAATCCGGTTGGCCCAGGAATTCAAATCCGAGGGCGACACCGTGTTCCGCGGCGATATCGCACAATTCAGTCAAAACATGGACCGACTCCTCGACGACATCGACATCACCCGCGGGTAAGCGTCCAGGCACGACGACGATGTACGGACATTCGATCTCCGCGGCGATTTTGCTCAATTCGCGGCACTCTTGTTTGATTCGTTCGTAATCTTGCGCGTCGCGAAATGTGATGTGTTCGATCGAATTAATACTCAACGGCGGCACGCCTGATTGGGCGAATAGATCTTTGAGTTCCTCGATGGATTTGTCTTTAAGTTTGGCCTTCCAAATTTCCAGGTAATTAAAGCCCGCCGCCTTCGCCGCCTGAAGGTCGATTTCCAGGGAAGCGCGCATGGTTGTCGCGCCATTTAGTGCAAGTTTCATAGGTTTTTGCAGCATAACACGGATCGATTGTCCGGGGTTTGACTTGCCGTGTCGTTAGTTGTAAAAGCGTGGTGTTTCCAAACCAAAGGAGAATCAAAATGGCTTTACGACTTGGCGACATAGCACCCGATTTTCAAGCAGACACGACGGAAGGCCCCATCAGTTTTCACGAATGGATTGGTGATAGTTGGGCCGTTCTGTTCTCACATCCCAAGGACTTCACTCCCGTGTGCACTACCGAACTCGGTTACGTGGCACGCTGCAAGCCAGACTTCGACAAACGCGGCGTTAAGGTGATCGGCCTCAGCGTCGACCAAACCGACTCCCACAAGCGTTGGGCCGAGGACATCAAGGAAACGCAGGGCACGGCGCTCAATTTTCCCGTGATTGCCGATCCGGACCACAAGATCGCCGAACTCTACGACATGATCCATCCGGAGATCAGCGACGTGTTCACAGTTCGCTCGGTCTTTGTGATCGGTCCCGATAAAAAAATCAAATTGATGATTACATATCCGGCGAGCACCGGACGCAACTTTGACGAAATCCTGCGCGTGATCGATTCGCTGCAGTTGACCGCGAAGTACAGCGTCGCGACGCCGGTGAATTGGAAAGACGGCGACGATGTGATTATCGTTCCGTCGCTTTCGGATGAGGCCGCCAAAGAGAAGTTTCCAGGCGGTTGGAGAGCGCCGAAGCCGTATCTGCGAATTACGCCGCAGCCGAACAAACCGGCAGCAGCAACTTCAGACACGGCGGCGAAGAGCGCGTCGTAAGAGTTGGTTCTTTAGATTGAGAGTCCCGTCTGGCGATCGAAGTAGTGAGCTTTCTCGGCATCGATTCGCAGCCAGACGGGGCTTTCCAGTTCCGCACGAAAGTCAGCCGCCGCGCGAGCGATCAGTTTGTTGCTTCCGACCGACAGAAACACGAAAGTTTCATTGCCCATTAATTCGGTGACATAAACAGTTGCCAGAATCGCATTATTCTGAGGTTCAGTCAGAACACTGATGTGCTCGGGTCGAATACCAATTGTTAACTGATCCGCGTTTTCTCTGGTCACTGGAATTCGAATCGACTCGCTAACAAATGCTCCGCTTTCGATCTTGCCGTCAACAAAATTCATACTCGGACTGCCAACAAACTCTGCCACAAACCGGTTCGCCGGCCGATTGTAGATATTCAGCGGCGTGTCGAATTGCTGTAATCGCCCACGCTTCATGACAGCCACACGCGTCGCAAGCGTCATCGCTTCAGCCTGATCGTGCGTGACGTAGATCGTCGTCGTTCCAAGCTGGTGCTGCAGTCGTTTCAATTCACCGCGCATTTGCACGCGCAGGCGCGCGTCAAGGTTCGACAACGGTTCGTCCATTAGATACGCGCGTGGTTCACGAACGATCGCGCGTGCGAGCGCGACGCGCTGTCGTTCACCGCCTGAAAGTTGCCGAGGCTTGCGATCGAGCAGCGCTTCGATCTCCAGCATGCGCGCCACGGACGTTACTCGTTTCGTTCGCTCTGGCTTGTCGAGCTTCCTCACGCGCAATGGGTAGGCGATGTTCTCGGCGATCGTCATGTGCGGATACAGCGCGTAACTCTGAAACACCATCGCGAGGTCACGATGTTGGGTTTGCACGTCGTTGATCCGTTCGCCTTCAACGTAGATATCACCGCTCGTCACGGATTCAAGACCCGCGAGCATGCGCAGCGTCGTCGTCTTGCCACACCCGGATGGGCCAAGCAGTACGACGAATTCGCCGTCGGCGATCTCCAGTGACAGGTCATCTACTACCAGGGTGTCGCCGAACGTCTTCGTCACGTTTTGAAATTTGATTCCCACTAACCCTTCACCGCTCCCAGCGATAGCCCACGCACGAGATACTTCTGCATCGCCATCGCAAAAACCAGAATCGGTACGATCGCCACGGCTCCCGCCGCACTCATCACGCCCCACTTGATCTCGTATTGCGTGACACGTCCGGCAATTCCGACAGGCAACGTCATTGACGCGTCAGTCTGCGTTAGGACGAGGGCAAACAGAAACTCGTTCCACGAGACAATCAAACAGAACACCGACGTGGCTGCCAGTCCAGGCGCGACGAGGGGCAGCACCACCCGCACGAGCGCGCCGAGACGTGAATCGCCGTCGACGAGCGCGGCTTCCTCGAGATCCCGCGGTACCTCGTCAAAAAATCCGCGCATCATCCAGACGACAAACGGCAGGTTGAAGGCGGTATAAACGATGATCAGCGACGCCTTTGTGTCCAGCAGGCGCAGGTCGCGCATCATGAGAAACAGTGGGACAGCGGTGACGATTGCCGGGAACATTCGTGTCGACAAGATCCACAGCGACAGGCGCCGATCGAGATCGTAGGGAAGTCGAAACCGCGCGAGGGCGTAAGCTGCGAGCGTGCCGAGCACTAGCGCGCATAAAGTCGAAATAACCGCCACGATCGCACTCGTAATCAGATATTGCCCAAACGAACGCGTCACAAATGCGTCGTAGTAATGTTCGAGCGTGGGTGTGAAGTTGAACCATGGCGGCGGAAGCGCAAAATGGTCCACTTCCGACTTCAACGAGATCGTGAACATCCAGTAGACCGGCGCAAGCACCCCTACTAATGCCACCACGACTAAAAAATACTTAAGCGCGCGACTCATGTTTCAAGAACCGGATATAAACCACGCTAATCACATTCGTTAGTGCGAGCAGCACAAACGACATTGCCGCCGCATAACCAAAATCGAAAAACCGAAACGCCGTGCGATAGATGTAAAGACTGATCGTTTCCGTCGCGAAACCTGGTCCACCTTCAGTCAGAATGAAGATCTGATCGAACACACGCAACAGGTCCATCGTCCGGAGCAGAAGCACGATCAGGATCGCAGGCTTCAACAACGGCAACGTCACATGCCGGAATGTTTGCCAGCGGCTCGATCCGTCGATCAACGCCGCTTCGTACGGCTCTTGTGGGATCGCCTGTAGCCCCGCCAATAGAACCAGAAACACAAACGGCGTCCACTGCCAAACGTCAACCGCAATCACCGATAACATCGCCAGTCCCGGCGATGCGGTCCATGTCAACGATTCCGTATCGACGCCTAGTTGCTTGAGAGTCCCATTAATAGCCCCGAAGTTTGGATTGAGCATTAGCCGCCAGACGACTGCCGCGACAACAGGCGGCAACATCATCGGCACGAGCAGCGCCGCGCGAAAGAATCCACGCCCGCGAATCTGATTGTTGAGCAATAGCGCGAGTCCGAGCCCGAGCAAAAACTCGCACGTCAGCGCCGCAACGGCATAAACAAACGTGTGCGCCATCGCGGTGAGGAAAAAACCGTCTGACGCGAGGCGCGTGAAGTTGCCGAGTCCCCAAGCCTCGCCGACTTGCAGGCTGACTGTGATGGAATAGATCAGCGGATAGATCGAAAGCGCGAGAAGCACGGCCACTGCCGGAGCGATTAACAAGTATGGCAGCCAGCTGGATCGAAGTATGACCTTGCGGCGCATCAGTTTTGGCCCTGCTGGTACGGCTTTGCCGTCGGATGTGCGGCGGGGTTTTGCCCCGCCGTAGAGTGATAAATGGTCAAAGTCTCCCGGCGGGGCGAAGCCCCGCCGCACATCAGACGGCGAAGCCGCAGACAAAGACGTCTACTGACCGCGTTGGACAATCTTGTCGATTTCGGCATTCGCCTGATTCATCGCTTCGGCGGGAGACAGTTCGCCGCTGTTGGCCTTCGAAAGAAAGATGCCAAAGACGTTTTCGATCTCATTCCACTGCGGCGTGCGTGGACGCGGCCGCGAAGTCTCGAGCGAACGCATCTGCGCCGGGTACGCGGGAAACTTCGCAACCAATTCCGGATCACGAAACAGTGATTTGCGCGTTGGCGGATTGCCTCGTAGCGCGGATCGTTTCATCTGTTCGGCAGTGGTGGCCCATACCAGGAAATCCATTGCTGCTTCCGTGTTTGGCGAGGCGCGCGGGATCGCGATCAACCAGTTGCCGATCTCCGCCTGTCCCGGCTTGCGCCCTGAAGGCAGCGTTGCGAACTCGATCTTCCCGATCACTTTCGACTTCGACGGATCGTCAAACTTTGTAATCCACACGGGCCAGTTGATAGCCATCGCCGCGGTTCCCTGCAACAAGTGGGCCCCAACCTCCTCCGCATTAAAACTGGGATAACCGGGCGGCGAGTACTTGCCCATCTGGACCATGAACTCGAGCGCCGCAATCCCTTCCGGAGTGTTAACCGTCGGCTTGCCCGAAGCGTCGAACATCTCGCCGCCGTAAGCCCAGAAGATCGGCATGAAGTCGGCTACGGCAGCGTTGCCCTGGGCCGCGCGCATCACGTAACCGTACATGCCGGAGTCAGTCTCTTTCTCCTGGATCGTTTTTGCAGCAGCGAGCACGTCGTCCCACGTCGCCGGTGGTTTGAGACTGTGCTTCTCAAAAAGATCTTTGCGATAGAAGAACAACTGCGAGTTGCCGACGTAGGGCAGCGCGTAGAGGGAGCCGGTCTGGTAAGGGTGCCGGCAGAGAGCGATCGACGTCTCGACGAAGTCGCTGTCGGGCCCGTTTTGTCCGCGTTTTTGCAGCAGCGGAGTCAGTTCGGTAAGGAACTGTTTCGACGCAAAGATCGGGAACCACGGATCGTCGAGCATGATCAGATCGTAAGCTCCCGTACGCGCGTTGAGATCTATCATTTCTTTATCAAAGAGATTTGCGTACGGAAACTCCGTGATGCTGAGATGGACGCCTGTCTGAGCTTCGTAGTCGAGCGCCGCCTGTTTCAGCGCCTCGCCTTCGGGCCCCGCCATTGCGGCCACTGTTAATTGTTTGCGGGATGCTTGTTGTTGGTCCCTGTTGCAACTCATGGTAACGACGACGAGGAGCAAGAGGATTGCCAATTGCCAATTGCCGATTGCCAATTTGAAGACGACTGGCGGTCTGATAACGGCCACCGGCACTTTAAGAACGGCGACACGCACTATGTTGACAATCGGCAATTGGCAATCGGCAATCGGCAATGTTTTCAATCTCATAAGGTTCGGCGCATATAATATGGTCTATGCGACAAATCGTCACTACAACGACCGGCGACATCGACGTTCTGAAGGTCCAGCAAAAACCGGACCCAACTCCGCGCGATGATCAAGTTGTCATTCGTGTTCGCGCAGCGGGTCTGAATTTCGCAGACATTCTCGCGCGGCAAGGGCTCTATCCCGACTCACCGCCGAAGCCTTGCGTGATGGGCTACGAGGTGGCCGGCGTCATCGAAGCCGTCGGCAAAGACGTCAACAGCTCGTTTCAGGGTAAATCAGTCGCGGCGATGACACGTTTCGGCGGTCAGTCGGAAATGGTTGCTGTGAAAGCGACGCAGATATTCGAGAAGCCTGAGAAGCTGACGTTCGAACAGGCAGCGGCAATCCCGGTGAATTACTTAACGGCGTATGCGTTGCTCGTCGTAATGGGTTCGCTGCACGCAGGCGAGTCGGTGTTGATTCATAACGCAGGCGGCGGCGTTGGGCTCGCGGCGATCGATATCGCGAAGAAGATCGGCGCGGTCACATATGGCACGGCGAGTCCCGGCAAGCACAAGTTTCTGGCCGAGCGCGGACTGGACCATGCGATCGACTATCGCAAGCAGGACTGGTTGCCGGTTTTGAAAGACATGACGAACGGTCGCGGCGTCGATCTCGTGATCGATCCGATCGGCGGCGCGCATTGGAAAAAGAGTTATGCGGCGTTGAGGGCGACTGGACGGCTCGGCATGTTTGGCATTTCAACCGTCTCCGCAAACGGGTTCTCCGGCAAGCTCAACATGTTGAAAGCGGCGATTCAAACACCGCGGTTTCATCCGTTTGCCTTGCTGAACAAGAATCGCGGCGTGTTTGGATTAAACCTGGGCCACATGTGGCACGAACCGGAGAAAGTGGCGGTTTGGATGCGAGACATTTTGAGCGGCGTTGAGGAAGGCTGGGTTAATCCATACGTCGATCGCGCGTTTCCGTTCGAAGAGGCAGGCGCGGCGCATCGCTTCCTGGAAGAGCGAAAGAACATCGGCAAGGTTGTATTGGTCCCCTAACCTGACTTTCGACCTTTTGTGCCTCTTGTGTCTTTTGTGCCTTTTGTGGCTTACGTTTCACTCTGTCGCTTCGCCAGGAAGAACGAGATCACCGTCGAATAAATCAATCCGAGAACCAGCGCGCCGATGAACAAACCGGCGAACGCTTGCGCCAGCACGAGCGACGTCGGTCGGCCTGCCGCACCGGGCTCATTGTCGATCCATCGCGTTCCGATGAATGCTACCAGCACAACGAAAAACAGCGACGCGGTGAGCGCGTAGACAAAAGAGATCGCAACGCCCGTTTTCAAACCTTTCTTGAAATCCTGTTTGTCGCCGTACTCGCGTTCCTTTGCCTTCAAACCGAGGAAGATCATCGTAAACTGGAGTATGTTGAAGAAGATTGGTCCGACAAACGTGTGCGCCAGCGATTGCGGGTTGGGAATGATCAGGTGAGCGATGACCACCCACGCCACAACGCCGAATGTGATCATCAGTCCGTATTTGATCGGGATTGACAGTTTGGTCATGGTTTCAGGTCCATGCAGGTTTCACTCCTCCCTGCGTGTCATGCCAGTAAGGCGCCCAGGCGAGCGCCACCAGTTTGACGTCAATGTTTACCTTCTTCGGTTTCAAGCTCACCTTGCTGAGCTCTTCCGTTTGCGGATCGAAGGAACGCTCGAGATCCCCCGTTTCTGATTTGAACTCTGCTTCGAGATCCGCGAGTTTTTGGGCGACAGCCGCGACGTTCTCTTCGGCGCGATCGACATCCTCAGCTTCTCTCATCGAACGGCTCACGCCGCGCGCTGCTGTTGTTGCTCTGCCGATCGTTCCGATACTCGCTTTCTTTCGCCCGAGTAGTGATCCGAGCAACGTGGCGCCGAACGAGATCGCCGTCTGATACTTTTGACCCTGTGCCTGTTCCTGCTGTTGTTGGACCGTTTGTTCCGCGCGTCGTTTGCGTTCCTCGAGTTGCGCAAACTTCGGCTCGTACTTGCGACGCAGTTTTTCAACCGCATCATCGCGTCGTTCACGCGCGAGTTGCTGCATGCGAACACGAAAGTCGCGCTCGCTCTCGCCCGGATTCGAAACGATGTCGAGGTGCGGACTTTCGAGCAGCTCGAGTCGATGATTGCGATAGATCCACGTCGCCAAATCTTTGCGCCAACTGCTGTAACTCTTCTGTTTACCAGCTTTAGCCGGAACTTCCTCGAACTCGGCTTCTGACTCCTCAGGCTGCGATTGGAGGTCTTCAATAGGAACATCGATCGCCGTAGCATGGTTCCAATCGAGAGTGACTGGTCCATCGGAGATTTCGGCGAGTAGCCTTAGATCGATAGTATTGGCGTCGGTGTAATGGATTTGTGCCGCGCCAAGCAGCAGTGGCCGATATAAAAGTCGCGAGTTCGCATCCGGAGAAGAACGAGCCGGGATGTAGTACTGAGGTATTTCCGGCGCTAAAACCGGTTTTTCTCTTTGCGATGTTTTGAGCGGCGGTGGCGATGTAATCACTTCCACCGGCGATGATATTTGTGCTTTTACCGGATCCATCAACGACTTGATCTGTGTGCGCGTCAATGGACCACGCAGGTACGACATGGTCCAGCGCGTCTGAAACACCTCGGGCCGTTCGTCGTGCGTGTTGTTCATCAGGAAGATGCGCGTGTTGAGACCAGCGAGCAGTTGGTCCATCTGCTGCCTGTCGAAGTTATGCCCCGTGCCGACTGCGATCCCTTCCAGTCCTTCGAGCACGCGAAGTTTGTCGCGCTCTGTTTGCAAGCGTCCGATGAACCACGTGCCCGCGTTTGAAAGTCCTTTGTAATCGAGATCGACCGGGTTTTGTGTCGTGAGCACGACACCGAGACCAAACGCGCGGCCCTGCTTCAACAGCGTCAAGAGGGGCAACTTCGAAGGCGGATTCGACACCGGCGGGAAGTAACCGAAGATTTCGTCCATGTAGAGAATCGCGCGCAGGCTGGTCGTGCCTGATTGCGCGCGCATCCAGCCGAGTACCTGGTTTAGCAGCAGCGACACGAAAAACATCCGCTCCGCATCGCCGAGATGCGCAATCGAAAAGATCGACAGACGCGGTTTGCCGCCCGCCGTGTGCAGGATCGTCGGGATGTCGAGTGGATCGCCTTCCATCCAACTCGCGAAACTCGGCGACGCGAGCAGGTGATTGAGCGCCATCGCCAGTTCGAATCGATCCTTGCTCGGAAAGAAGGAGTCGAGATCCATCACGCCGATCTTCGTGATCGACGGCGTCTGGATTTTTTGAATCAACGTGCCGATGTTGAGATCTTTTCCCGCGGACCATTCCTGATTGAGAATGTTCGAGATCAGAATGTGCTCGCGGCTGCGAATCGGATCGGCGTCGATGCCGACCAGGCCCAGCAGACTAGTTACAGTTGTGTTGATTCGTTCGCCGAGCAGTTCGCCATCGTTCCGGATCGTTTCCGGAGGCGCGGTGAACGATTTGAGAATCGAAACCGAAATACCGGCGTTGCTGCCGGGCGTATAGATGCGAAAGTCTGCGGCGTCGCGCAGTCGTTTGATTCGAGCGCCGTCCTGTCCCCACTCCGCCAGACCGTTTTTCCAAAGCTCGGCTTGCTGCGCGGCGTACGCGTCGGTGGTTAAGCCTTTCTTCGCCGCGTCGCCTTCGTTGACCCACGGCGCGAAGTCCTGCGCGGAGAGGTTAGGGAAGGTAAGCAGCAGATTACTAAGATCGCCCTTCGGGTCGATAATGATTGCCGGGATACCGTCGATTGCCGCTTCTTCGAGCAGGCCAAGACATAGACCAGTCTTGCCGCTGCCCGTCATACCAACGCAGACAGCGTGCGTGACGAGATCTTTCGAGTCATAAAGCAGCAGCGAGTCTTTTGCTTTCTTCTCTGCCAGATCGAACGGGCGGCCCAGGTAAAACACGCCGAGCTTTTCAAAGTCCTGCATCGTTACCCTCTAGGTTTTATTTAAATGCCACTTCGTGCGAGTGTACGCGATCCGGAATCCGTGACGTTCTGCGTTTCGCTGGGATCCGCTGCCGGGCAATGCGACCATCATCGCCACCGTGCACCCCTGGGTTGCAGCATAGCGCAAACGGTCTTCCAGTAATGCGAGTTGAGCCCCTTGTCGCCTCGCTTCTGGGATGGTGCTTGCTCCGGCGAGCAGCGCAACGTCGCCATGGATCGTCAGCGCGCCAGTTGCGATTGGCTTTCCTTCCATCTCCGCGAGGAACGCTGGTCCTTTCAAGCGCGCCGAGACCTTCGCCAGGTCGCGGAAAAAATCGGCGTATTCAGGAAACTCGCTCCAGCCCTCGAACGACGTCTGCGCCCACAGCCCGACTTCATCCTTTCCGGTGACCCGCACATTGATGAGCTCGTTTCGCGTGGCGTGAAGACGCAAGTCGGGACTTATCGGTCGATACAAAACATTCGAAAACTCGATCGGCTTGTAACCACGTTCTTTGATTAGCGTGAACACAGACATGTCGGCGAGTGGACAAACTTCATGACAAACTGCTGCGCCGTTCGACAGGAAAAAGCTCTTCCAGCCGGTCGAGTTCCTCGGGCGAGATCGGTTGAAAAACGCCAAGACCAATCGTCTGCGACAAAGGTGATCCTGGTGCATCCAACATGGCAAACGCACCCGCAACTTCGATCCACTGCGCGCCCACTTCCGGAAATGCCAGTGCGCGCGCTTCGATAAAATTGACGCTGCCCTGCGCTTCAGTTCGTTCCAAACGTCGCGCCAGCTCTATGTCGGCAAACGGGTATTGTTCTTCTCGAGCGGGGGTCATGTTTTGTCAGTCTCCTCGTGTTGCTCGCTGAACCGCAAATACGCGCCATTCGCCACAGCCAGCAAGCACGCGAATGCCTCGATCTTCAAACTCGATACCTGATCCGGCGACCAGATCTTTACTGTCCGCGACACGAGCACTTCGCCGGCCTTTGCCTCATTCGCTACGCACGCGCCAATCTCCGCTGCCACACCCGCGACAGTGCCGTCGACGATCTCACATTCACCGGTGTGCAATCCTGACCGCATCTCGATCTCCAAACGCGAAGCATACTCGGTTATCGCCGAAGCACAGCGAATCGCTCGCGCTGGTCCGTCGAAGATCGCCATCGCCGCTACTCGCGGCAACTCACGGCCCCCCGACGTTGTAGCCGAGATTATTAGGAGGTAAGGCATTGAATACAAGCAAGAATTACAAGGAAAACGGCGCCAGCCCAAAGAATCGGCATGCCGTGGTGCTTGGAGGAAGTCTGGCCGGGCTGCTGGCTGCACGGGTCCTCGCCGATCACTTTGAAGAAGTCACTCTCATTGAGCGCGACGTTTACCGCGACGCTCCCGAAACCCGCCGGGGAATTCCGCAGGCGAACGTCAATGAGGACCCGAACCGAAATCACAGTCGAGATGGACCGCTGGATCGTCGTGAGCCGACCGAGAAGGAAGTGGTGGTGTTCCGACTGCGCGCTGGCTGTAGCGATGATGAGCGTCGACGACGCCGCGCTTGACGCGCACGTGAATTCGCGCACGATTTTTCAGTGGGCGGAATCGGGCGGGCTCCACTCGAGTGAAACGGAAGAAGGGCTACTCCTGATCTGTCCGAATTCCCTGGGTCTGAATCTCTAACCGATCCAAACGGTCTTAATGTTAACGAACTCGCGGATGCCAAACTCCGCGAGTTCGCGTCCGTAGCCGGAGTGTTTCACACCGCCGAACGGCAGGCGCGGATCCGATGCGACCATGCCGTTGATGAAAACACACCCGGCCTCGAGTTCCTCGATAAATTTCGTCTGCTCGTTGGCGTCGTTGGTCCAGGCGGCCGAGCCCAGTCCAAACGGCGTGGCATTCGCGAGCCGGATTGCTTCGTCGATGTTTGCAACGCGGAACAGCATCGCCACTGGACCAAAGATCTCTTCGCATGACACGGGAGTGGAAGGGTCGACATTCACGAGCACTGTCGGCTCGTAAAAATTGCCGGGCCTATCGAGCTTCTTTCCGCCGGTCAAAATGCGTGCGCCCGACGCGACAGCTTTCTCGACCTGCTCGATGAGGTCGTCGAGAATTTGCGGCGTCGCAAGTGGACCGATATCGGTTGATTCATCCATCGGATCGCCGATGCGTAGGGCGGCCTTCATCTCAGAGACGAATCGTTCCTCGAAACGGTTGTAGATCTCTTCAGCCACGATGAAGCGCTTGGCGGCGATGCACGACTGCCCATTGTTGATCGTGCGCGCTTTGACGGCAGTTATGACAGCGGTGTCGAAGTCCGCCGAAGGCATCACGATGAACGGATCGCTGCCGCCGAGTTCCAACACAGTCTTCTTGAGTTCCTTGCCGCAAATGCCGGCGACACTTCTGCCCGCGGGTTCACTTCCCGTCAGCGTCGCTGCAACAACACGCGGATCTTTCAAAATCCCTTCCACCGCATCCGAACTGACCAGCAGAGTTTGAAATGCGCCTTCCGGAAAACCCGCGCGCGCGAAGATTTCTTCAATCGCGAGCGCGCATTGCGGAACGTTCGACGCGTGTTTCAACAAACCGACATTGCCCGCCATCAGCGCGGGTGCTGCGAAACGGAAAACCTGCCAGAAAGGAAAATTCCACGGCATCACTGCAAGCACTGGCCCAAGCGGCTGAAAGTGAACGTAGCTCCTTTTGGCGTTTGTTTCGACGAGCTGATCAGCGAGATGATGCTCGGCGTTTTCCGAGTAATACCGGCACACCCAGGCGCACTTTTCGGCCTCGCCGATAGCGGCCGTCAAAGGTTTGCCCATTTCAATGGTCATCGTGCGACCAAATTCCTGCTTTTCCGATTCGAGTATCTCGGCCGCGCGCAGCATCATGCGTGACCGATCGGCGAACGACGTGCGGCGGTAGTTGCGGAATGTGTCGGCGGCGATTTGTAGTTTTTGTTCGATCTGTTGCGCAGACAATGCGGAAAATTCCCGAAGTGTTTCGGCAGTTGCCGGATTGATAGAAGCTATGGTCATGATGGGTCGATTATAGTCCCTAATTGTGGTAGATCGTTTTCCTGATGGCGGAGCAAAAAGCACAACTAGACAAGTTTGGTGTCGCCGCGGCGTTGCAGGAGATCGCGCGTCTGATGGAGTTGAAAGGCGGGCAGAATCGCTTCAAAGCGAAGGCGTACAACGCCGGCGCGCGATCGATTCAAGCCGTTGGCGATCTCGATCGTCTGGTGAAGCACAACTTGCTGACGACGTTACCGCGCATTGGGGGAGCGCTGGCTTCGCAGATCACGCAACTTTATCTGACCGGTGAGTCGTCGGTTTTGAATGAGTTGCGAAAAGAGTTTCCAGCGGGTCTCGTAGCGTTGTCGGGCGTGCCCGGATTGAGTTTGACCAAAGCGCAGCAGCTGCACGAGCAGTTGGGGATCTCTTCAGTCGAGGAGTTAAAAGCGGCTGCGGAAGCCGGGCAGATTCGAGAGCTTAAAGGGTTTGGCGCAAAGACTGAGGAACGTTTACTCGAAACTCTCGCGACAAAGAAAGAACGACCATCGCAGCGTTTGCATCTTCATCATGCGCTGAACACGGGCGATCAGGTCGTCGAATTCATGCAGACGTTCGGCGGGTTGGTTGATATCAGTTTTGCGGGTTCGTTGCGTCGTTGGAAAGAGACGGTCGGCACGATTGAAATCGTCGCGAGCAGCAAGAAGCCCGACGCGCTGATCGAGCACTTCCTGCGCTACCCCCACATCGTTTCCAGCGAACAGCCGGAGGCGAACAACTGCGTGGTGCAATTTGTTGACGGTGCACAAGTTTCATTTACTGCGGTAACGCCGGCGGATTTTGCGGTTACATTATTTCTGAAAACCGGTTCTTCATCCCATCTGGCGGCACTCCCTCACGTCAAATTCGCGAAAATCCCGAAGCGGGAAGAAGAAATTTACAAACGTCTCCGCATGCAGTACATCCCGCCGGAGCTCCGCGAAGATGAAGGTGAGATTGACGCGGCGCTCGCGGGCAACCTGCCTGAAGATCTCGTCACGCTGGAAGACGTCAAAGGCATGGTCCATTGCCACACCACCTACTCCGATGGCAAACACTCGCTCGAATCGATGGTGCGCGGCGCCGAAGCGATGGGCATGAAGTACATCACGATCACCGATCACTCGCCGACCGCTTTTTATGCAGGTGGCGTCAAGCTCGACGACTTGCGACGCCAGTGGGACGAGATCGACGAGCTACAAGACCAGGTCAAAATCAAAATCCTGCGTGGCACGGAGTCTGACATTCTTGCAGACGGACGGCTCGACTATCCTGACGACATACTCGAAAAGTTTGACGTCATAGTCGCGAGCATTCATTCGCGTTACAAGATGAATGGCGAGAAGATGACCGAACGCATCGTGACCGCGATGCAGCAACCGGTATTCAAGGTCTGGGGACACGCCCTTGGACGTTTGATTGAACGACGGCCGCCTTTTGAATGTGACGTTGAACGAATACTCGACGTGATCGCGCAGTCGAAAGCGGCGGTGGAGATTAACGGCGATCCTTATCGATTGGACATGGAGCCGCGTTGGGTGCGCGAGGCACGGAAGCGAAAGATCAAGTTTCTGATCTCGGTCGACGCACACTCCGTCGGTGCGATGAATAACCTGAAGTTTGGTGTAGCGATGGCGCGTCGTGGTTGGGTCCGTCGCGCGGAGGTCCTCAACACTTTAACGCCCGCCGCGTTTCAAAAAGCGGTCCGTCCCGTCTAATCTTCCGCAAACACCAGCACGTAACCATTCGGATCTTTAACTTCAAATTCCCAGGCGCCGTACGGCTGTCGTCGCAACGGTTGAACAATGGTCGCCTCTTCGCGCACTGACTCGTAAAGATCCTGTACGCCTTCCGTGCGAATGTAGACGTCCCACACACCGCCGGGACGTTGGCTATAAACATCAGGCTTCCGATAACCCTCGACACGTTGAAGGAAGATCTCGATGTCGTTGCGACGCAGGATCGCGAAGACGTAAGGTTCGTGATCGGGAAATGGATCGCCGATGAACCCGAGCTGCTCTTCGTACCACGTTATCGTCGCGCTGATATCGGCAACAGGAAAGCACGCCGCTAGTGATTGAAATTCCGCCATCTCTCTCCTTACTTATTCTTCGCTCACCTCGCCGCCTTCTGGTCCATAGAACATAACCCACAGCGTCAGGTCGCCGGAAAAGTTTTCAAAGCGATGGACCGCGCCCGCCGCAGCGAAGAGTATGTCGGTTGGTCCAAATGTTTGCCGCGACTCCCCGCAAACAAACTCACCAGTGCCGGCGGCGACGAAATAGATCTCGTCGCGCGTGTGAGGCTGCTGCGGATCCGTGCCGCGCGGGGCGTAGATCTCAACCAGCAGACTCCCGTGCTGAAAGACCGTGGCGAATCGTTGACCTTCCGGTCCCGGCAAACGTTCGAGAGCTTCAGTAACCGTGGCGCTGATGCATGGATTGTTCGATTTCATTTTCGCTTAACCGTAGTCCTTCGGACGTCGCAAGTTGGAGGCAGATTCGGATTCTTAGTCTCGTACTTCCGTATCTCCTCATCAAAAACGACCTTCGCTTCGTCCGGTTGATCGTCACCAACAAACGAGGCATTGCCCGATTCGGTGCTGACACGCGCGCGCAGCTTCCTCGCAGCGTTCATCACTTTCTCGCGCAATTCGCGCTTGAGATCGACGATGTAAACCCACGTCCCTGACTTCACCGGCACAAGCGTGCGAAACTCAATTCCCGCTCGTTCCAAACTCTGCGCCAGGTTTGCAAGATTTCGTATTGGGCGTCGCGGTTTCAAAGTGTAGAGATCCGCGGTGCCCGCCGTTTGCGGGTGAAAGTAGAGTATCGACTTCTGCCGCGCGTCGCGTCCCAAACGCGACAAAACATAACGAACGGTCGGCTCGTCGCTTTGCAGTCGAAGGACTACTGAATGTTCCGCGCCGTCGCTCCACGAGCCCAACGATCTAAAAGCTCGAATTCGCGACCGCACAACGCAACCCATATTGATCGACTGCTTGACGAGCTTCGTCTCTTCCGCGGAGCTCATGCCCTTGATCGCGTCTTCGAGTTTCAAGTTCTCTTTCGTATTCGGACTTACGAAACCGTAGTTGAGCGATGTCTGCGAAACAGCGGCTGTCGCCAGTGCGAGAATTAAAAAGAAAGATCTGAATGTCGCTGATGGAATCATGGTTGTTTAAAGAGTTGACGGCCAGGGTAGTTGTCCATGTCCGTTGTGTTTCTTATTGACGGCGGCCAGTCGTTGTTCGAGAAAGTGCCGTGCGTCGACAGGATCTTTCGCTCGTGTGCGAAAGCGGATTCGTTTCGCCCATGCGTTCCATGTCTCAATTACTTTCGCGTGCTTTCCGGATTCAGTGTGAACTTGGTCGGCGTGGATCAGTAATCGGAGTTCGAGTTCACGAGCGGTTTCGCTAGGTTTCGCGCCAAATTCTTTACCGGATCCGTTTGTTTGCATCCGGCCTGCGCTGTCGAGCCTCTCGAGCATCTGTCGCGCATTTACCGATAGTTTCTTCATTTGCCATTCCTCACGTGCGACACCGATCGAATAGATATGATTCCAGAGGTCCCGATGGACGAAGGTCACTTTCTTTGAAACTAATTTCATGATCATGACGTCCGGATGATCGTCGAGCATTTCAGCAACGTTAAAGATCGTGTGTGAGAGTGTGTGGGACCACCACGACCCGCGGATCCTCTCTTTAGTGATCAGATAGGTCAAATCCGACGTTACGAGCAATCCATCGCCCTTTAGTTGCGCGAATACTTTGTCGAACTTTTCCCGGTAACCCACTGTCATTTTGCGGAATGTTACCGTAGAATCAGCCAACCTAAAATCCTCATCTCAAGGAGATAAAAAATGCAGCGAAGATCCCTCACCGAACTTGCCAGTAATCCTGACTTGATTTCGGGTATCTATAACTATTGCGATCGTTGGTGTGAACGCTGTCCGTTGACCTCACGTTGCCTGGTCTATGCGACCGAAACAGAGGACGACGATTCAACGCAAACAAACGATCTCACAAACGAAGCTTTCTGGCGCAAACTGGGAACGATCTTCCAGGAAACGCGCGACATGATCGCCGAATGGGCCAGAGAAGCTGGTATCGATCTAAACAAGGCGGAGGACGAAGACGATCCGGCCTTACGAAGAAGACGGAGACGCCAGGTTGATAACCATCCACTCGCGCGCGCCGGAAAGAAATACGCAAACGATGCGAGCGACTGGTTTCGCGAGGTGGACCAGACAATCGAAGTCAGCGACCTGCGGCCAGTTGTAGGATTGGATGAACCGGATTGCGAATCGGGAGAACGGTTGGAAGATGCGCGTGAAGTGATTCAGTGGTATCAGTATCAAATCGCTGTGAAAACTATGCGCGCGCTTTCGGCTCGTTTCGACGACCACGAAACCACGGAGCTTATGGATTTTCCTAACGATTCGGACGGATCAGCGAAGGTGGCGCTCATCGGGATCGACCGATCGATCGCGGCCTGGCGACTGGTCCAGCTCGCGTTGCCGGAACGGGAGACTTCGATCGTACCGCTGATACTTCAATTGGAGCGTTTGCGGCATAGAATCGAGAAAACATTTCCGTACGCGCGCGAGTTTGTCAGGCCGGGGTTTGACGAAATACTCGGCGAAGCGAATTAACTACGCCGGTTGAAAGGAAGTTGGTGTGATGGCGGAAGACAACTGTCTGTTTTGTCGAATTGTGTCTGGCGAGGTGCCGGCGACGATCGTTTACGAGGATGACAACGCGATCGCGTTTCTAGATCACCGTCCGTTGTTTCAAGGGCATACGTTGCTCGTGCCGCGTGTTCACGTGGTAACACTAAGCGAACTGCCGGTTTCGCTGGTTGGACCATTTTTCAAAACAGCGCAGTTGCTTTCGCG
This sequence comes from uncultured Acidobacteriota bacterium, assembly GCA_963789185.1. Classification (GTDB taxonomy): domain Bacteria; phylum Acidobacteriota; class Blastocatellia; order Pyrinomonadales; family Pyrinomonadaceae; genus PSRF01. The sequence goes on along the minus strand of CAWBJU010000027.1, from coordinate 168,106 downwards.
TGTGGTTGAAACAGCAATGGAAGCTGAAGGGACGTTCGTTGCGATGAATAATCGCGTCAGTCAGAGCGTCCCTCACTTGCATGTGCACGTTGTACCGCGGCGTAAAAAAGACGGATTAAAAGGTTTTTTTTGGCCGCGAACGAAATACAAAAACGAAGAAGAGATGTTAGCGATCAAAAAATTATTCGCACAGAAAATAAAACACACAGAAATTTGATCTAAAGAACGCATAGGAGTATAAACCTCCCTGTCACGAAGGTTGCGGCTTTCGAGACCGAGACAGGGATCGGCAATCGGTGCGGTGACGCCCGAGAGAGAGAAGAGACAGGCGGCTGTTGATTCTATTGACGCCCTGGTTGGAGCCGAAAGGCTCTGCTAGAGAAGGTTGCGAGACTTTCTCAAGCCATTCGGATAAAAACGAGTGGCACCCGGAGGCAAGGACCCGCCGAAGGGAGCGATGTGGTTCAACGTAAGTTGAGCTTCGTTGCCGGAGCGTAACCGGCGGTGGAGGAAAAGCCACCACAACAAAAACCTAACGGCACCGCGTTCTTCGGAACGCGAGGATTGTGAAAATAATTCGAGTGCTGACCGGAGGTTAGCTGTCCGCCAGTTGATCATCGGGATATAAATTCGGTGGCGTGAGCGTGTACATGCTTGTGCCGCCACCTATAGGGAGCTTCGGCAAACTATAGGACACGGATTGCGCTGCTTTCAGCTTGCTGGAAGTAGCGCATTTCGTTTTTTTGTGTTTAGTTGTACTGCATGAGTCGCCATACGTTGAATCCGTGGTTACCGTCTGAATGAAAGCGCGCCTCGTTTGGCTGATACTGTGCGGTATATGGGGTTCAACCTGGCTCTTCATTAAGCTCGGTCTCGAAGATCTGCCTCCACTCACCTTCGCCGGAATCCGTTTCGTAATTTCCTGCGCAATTCTTTTTCCGCTTGTTTGGGTTCGACATTTAGCGTTGCCGAAGACTCGGAGTGAGTGGTTCCTTGTTGTCGGTACAGGTGTGATGTCGTTTAGCTTGAATTACGGGCTCGTGTTTTGGGCCGAGCAATACATTACTTCCGGCCTCGCCGCGCTCCTGCAAGCAATGCTGCCTGCGTTTGGATTGATCCTGGCGCACATTCACGTGCCCGCGGAACGCATGACGTGGGTGAAGATCGCCGGTGTCGTGTTGGGCGTTTTCGGTGTTGGCGTAGTTTTTTCGAACCAATTGGCGATTTCCGGACGGCTCGCGCTGGCTGGCTGCGTCGCGATGGTGTTGAGCGCGTTCTTCGCGGCGTATTCAAACGTGCTGGTGAAAACGCACGGGAAGAATTTGAACCCGGCGGTGCTCGCAGCATTTCAAATGCTGTTCGGCCTCGTACCTCTGTTGCTCTACGGCCTCACGTTCGAAGGGAACCCGCTACGTTTGCGCTGGACGCCGCTCGCGGTTGTATGCCTGATGTATTTAGCCGTCGTCGGGACGGTCATTGCGTTTCTAATGTACTACTGGCTGATCCAGCACATGGACGTCACCAAGACGATGTTGATTTCGCTGGTGACGCCCGTCGTCGCCGTAATCCTCGGCATGCTCGTCCTGGACGAACAACTGAGCTGGCGCACCCTGGTGGGCGGCGCCATGATCATAGCCGGCATCGGCTTCATCGTCGTCCGCCGGCCGAGAACCAGTCCTGTTCCTGCACCAACCGCTCAGTGATCGTGCTAATGATCGTACTTCCGGATCAACCCTCGCACGACCCCCTGGATCTGGATCCGTTCGGGGGTTTTGATGAAGATTGGCTTGAACTGCGGGTTCGCAGGCTCCAGCCGTATGAAATCAGGTTCGCGATAGAATTTCTTCACCGTCGCATAGTTCCCGTCGATGAGGGCGACAACCACCTGGCCATTGTCAGCAGTTTTCTGTGAAGCGACGATAATGATATCGCCGTCCTGAATGTTTTCATCGATCATCGAATCCCCGCGTACGCGCAGCGCGAAGGTACGTCCGCGTCCCTGCATGTCTTTCGGAACCGACACCGTATCGTGGCTGAGTATTGCCTCGATGGGTTGGCCAGCTGCGACGGTCCCGAGCAGTGGAATGTCGTTACTCTCATCGACACCCGCAGTCTCCTGCTGCTCGACGATTTGGATTCCACGACTCACATTGGGAATGCGTTTTATTAATCCCTCACGTTCCAGTGCTACCAAGATGGCGTGAACACTCGCCGATGAACTCATCTGAAACTGCCGGCCGATTTCCGCGATCGTGGGTGGTTCGTGGTTCGACTCGATATATCGCCGGATAAATTCAAATACTCGCTGTTGTTTAGCCGTTACGGGCATGGGGCATCTCTTCCTTTCCAGCAACACCTTGTAAAAACAGATTTTCGTTGACAACCGAAAATTGAGCGAACATTCTCGAACAAATCGAACGAGCCGTCAAGAGGTTTTTTCGATAAGTTTCGAAAGCGAAGGAATTTTTTGAATCGTCAGGTTTTCGGTCGGGTTGTTCAGTCAATCACACCGTGATGTTAGCCCGGTGATCAGGTGTTCCCCTCACGTCGTCCCGGAAAGATGGTGAGTGGTTCGGGATTGGTGGTCACTTGAATCCACTCGCCGGGCTAAGGCCACGGTGTGGTTGACACCTGCTGGAACCTGCGGGATTCAACGAACGATCGGGGTCAGCTTTTTTAAGTCGTCGACGAAGCGCCGGTATTCGAGGCGACGCGTTTCGTCGTCAGGCGCCCGGAGAATAGAGGAGGGATGAACAGTTGCCATCACATACGATGCAAGAGTTGATTCGATGAACTGGCCGCGTTGTTTGGTGACGCGAAATTTAGGGCCAAGAAGAGCCTGCGCCGCCGTGGCCCCAAGCGCGACGATCACTTCAGGTTTGACGAGCGCGATCTCGGCTTCGAGCCAGGGACGACAAGCGGCGATTTCGACGGCGTTTGGCTTCTTGTGAATCCGGCGCTTGCCGCGCGGCTCCCATTTGAAATGCTTGACGACGTTGGTTACGTAAGTTTGTTTGCGATCGATGCCGGCTTCTTCGAGCGCATTGTCGAAAAGCTTACCGGCAGGACCAACAAACGGCTTCCCGGTCAGGTCTTCTTCGTTGCCCGGTTGCTCGCCGACAAACAGCACGGTTGAGCGTCGCGAGCCGTCACCGAAAACAGTTTGCGTCCCTTTTTTCCAGAGGTCGCAAGCCTTGCAATCAGCAGCCGCGGCTTTGAGTCCTGAGAGGGTCGGTCGCGGAGGAATCAGGTCACTTGCCGTGCTTTTTGAAGGCATATTGCATTGTAGGCCAGTGAGGCAACGAATTCTTACATGCCATGAATTTGAAACACAGATTAAACGAATTTGATTTAGCCAGCCGTTTTGGCGACGCGTTCAAGATCCAGGAGAAACCGCCTCTCGAAACGTTGTCCACCGGCATTCGTGAAGTTGATGCGTTGACCGGCGGACTGCCGCGCGGCGCCATCACGGAGATCTTTGGACCAGCTTCTTCCGGACGCACGAGCATGATGTTTTCAATGCTCGGCTTTGCGACAAGGCACGAAGAGGTTTGCGCCCTTGTCGATATCAACGACGTGTTTGCGCCAGCGGCCGCCTCCGGCATCGACTTCGATCGTTTGCTATGGATCCGTTGTGGCGGCAGTCTCGAGAACGCTTTCAAAGCCACCGATCTGTTGTTACACGCCGGCGGGTTTGGGCTGGTGATACTCGACTTGGGCGACGTTGCCGCGAAGGACGCGCGCCGGATCATTACATCGTGGTGGTATCGCTTCCGGCGCACAGTCGAGAATAGACCAACGTCGATCCTCGTGCTGTCTGAAGAAGCGTGCACGCGTTCGTGCGCGGCGCTGACTCTGGAGCTGAGCGGAACACCGGAATGGTCACAAGCGAGTGCGGAACAAACGAACGTCGTGCCCCTGCGAAAGTCTCCCGTAAAGCGTGCCACAGTCACGCAGGGAAATCTTTTACGTTTCAACTCGATCAAGGTCAATCGCCAGCGGCCGTTGTCGCCATGGCGCAGCGAGGATCAGTTTCGCGCTCATCTTGCGAGTTGACAGATTTCGAAAATTTTCGCTAATCTTCGGACACCATGTTTGCTTGTATTCATGCTCCCATTCTCGCGGCGGACCTGTCTCTGGCGGAGTTCGCCTATGGCTTCTCGCCCGTTGTCGAAGAGGCCGCGGGCAGAACCGTAGTTATCGACGTCGAAGGTTGTGAACTTTTATTTGGTTCGGCTTATGAGCTCGCCAACGACGTCGTGCGACGAGCAAAAGAACCGCGAGCGAACGGTGGTCTGGAAGGCTTGGTGAACGTAGCCATCGCCGCGAACCCCGACGCGGCAATCCACGCTGCCACGCGTCTCAAAGGCATTACCTTCGTGTCCCCGGGCGAGGAATTAACTTGTCTCGGAGAATTTCCCATCGAGGCACTCGAGTTTTCTCTCGTCAACGTTGAGAAGAAACTGGCTGACGAGATCTTCGAAACCCTGCGGCTCTGGGGCATTCTCACTTTTCAGGATTTCGCTTTGCTGCCAGTCGCCGGTGTTTCTGAGCGTTTGGGACAGGAAGGAGTCCGGCTGCAACAGTTGGCCGCAGGCAAAACCGAGCGGCACTTAAAGGTCAAACAACCGGCCCCGGTTTTTTCACATTCGATCGAACTCGATCACGCACTTTATGAACTCGAACCGCTCTCATTTATTTTTGCCCGATTGCTGAATCAACTCTGCGCCACTCTCAATGCCTATGCGCTCGCGACTAACGAACTAACGTTGCACATGCAGCTCGAAGATCAAACTTCACACGATCGCACGTTGTCGCTGCCCCATCCGATGCGCGACCACAAGGTGTTTCTGAAGTTGCTGGTGCTCGAGATGGAAAAGCAACCGCCGCAAGCGGCCGTCAAAGCCGTCTCGATCACCTGCGATCCGGTGAAGCCGCGCGTGATCCAGAACGGCTTGTTTGTCCCGTTGGCTCCGGCGCCAGACAAGTTGGAGTTGACGCTCGCGCGAGTAGCGAAACTCGTCGGCGATCAAAACGTCGGCTCACCTGTTTTGCTCGACACGCATCGGCCCGACGCATTCAGCGTGAAGCGATTTGTTCTGGATGCGAAATCTGATTTTCGTAAGCGCCGAAAAACGGCGGCCAAACCGAAAGCCAACGACAATCATCACGCATGTCTGGGTTTTCGCATGTTTCGGCCGCCGTTGCGTGCCGTGGTCCAAGTCGATCGCGGATTGCCGGCGCAGATCAGCGCCTGGGGTAAGCAACGCAGCGTTTATGGCAAGGTGGTCGACGTCGCTGGACCATGGCGCACGACCGGTGATTGGTGGCGCAACGATCGCTGGGCGCGAGACGAGTGGGACGTCGCAGTCGTACCAAATAAGCGCGACGAACAGGTGCTTTATCGCATTTATCGCGAATTGAATACCGACGCCTGGTTTGTAGAAGGCGCTTACGATTAAGCACAAATGTACGTCGAACTGCACGCGCGATCGGCTTTCAGTTTTCTGGAAGGTGCATCTGTACCTGAGGAACTAATCGCCGCAGGCCTCGAGTTGCAATTGCCTGCCATGGCCTTGCTCGATCGCGACGGCGTTTACGGTGCGCCACGATTTCATCTCTCAGCCAAGAAGAACGGTATCAAGGCCCATATCGGCGCCGAAATCAGCGTTCAACTCTCGAATTCCAAACTTTGCTCGGTACCCGTCCTCGTAAGGACGCGCCCGGGTTATCAAAACCTTTGTCGCTTGATCACGCTGATGAAACTGCGTGTGCCGAAACACGCAAAACCCGGCGAGTGCTCCGTCACCAGAGATGAGTTGTCGGCCCATGCCGGCGGCCTCGTTTGTTTGACGGGTTCCTTCGATGGACCAATTGCTTCCGCACTTCACGGCGGCGCAGACGGCGGCGGAGACAGTGGGGCGCAAAAAACCGTCGACTGGTTAATCGACTCCTTTGGTAAAGAGAACGTCTACGCGGAACTGCAACGACACTTCGACAGGGAAGAGGAAGCGCGCAATCAGGCCGTGATCGAACTTGCGCGGCGCAATCATCTGCCTCTACTCGCCACTAACGGCGTCTGCCACGCGACAACCGCGCGCCGTGAAGTCGCCGACGTCTTCACCTGCATACGCAACCACGTGCGGCTCGAAACTGCCGGCCGTCTGCTTGCCCGCAACTCTGAACGCTATCTCAAGTCGGGCGCCACGATGCAGAAGATATTTGCCGACTTGCCGGAAGCAATCGCCCAGACGCTCGAACTTTCATCCCGCCTGGAGTTCACGCTCGAAGATCTTGGCTATGAGTTTCCGAAATATCCCGTACCTGACGGCGAAACTATGACTTCGTTTTTGCGCAAACGCGCCGAGGAAGGCGCGCGTTGGCGCTACACCGGCCGGCATGGTGCGCCGACGTATGAAAAGGCGCGCCCGCAAATCGAACGCGAGTTGAAGTTGATCGAAAAGCTGGGGCTCGAAGGCTATTTTCTAATTGTTTGGGACATCGTCCAGTTTTGCCGTCGTGAAGGAATACTGATTCAGGGACGAGGTTCGGCTGCCAATAGCGCCGTCTGTTATTCGCTGGGAATAACGGCGGTCGATCCCGTCGGCATGGACCTTCTGTTCGAACGTTTTCTTTCCGAAGAACGTGGCGAATGGCCGGACATCGATCTCGATCTCCCGAGCGGAGACAAGCGCGAGAAAGCGATTCAATACGTTTACGAGCTCTATGGAAAATTAGGCGCGGCGATGACTGCCAACGTCATCACTTATCGCGGCCGTTCCGCGGCGCGAGAAGTCGGCAAGGCGCTCGATTTCGACGACGACACGCTTTCGCGTCTCGCGCGTCTCGTGCATACATGGGAGTGGAAAGATCCGAAGGATTCCAGTGAACGGCAGTTTCGTGACGCGGGCCTCGATCTTTCCCACCCGCGCATCCGCAAGTTCTTCCAGCTTTATCAACTGGTCCAGGACCTGCCACGCCACCTCGGACAACATTCGGGCGGCATGGTCATTTGCCAGGGACAACTCGATTCGATCGTGCCGCTCGAACCCGCCGCCATGCCCGGCCGCGTGGTGGTCCAATGGGACAAGGAAGACTGCGCCGATCTGGGGTTAATTAAAGTCGACCTGCTCGGGCTCGGAATGATGGCCGTACTGGAAGATTCGATCCAGTTGATTCGCGATTCGTACGGTGAGGATGTCGATCTCGCGCACCTTCCGCAGGACGACAAAGGCGTTTACGAGTCGCTGCAAAAAGCCGACACGATCGGGCTGTTTCAGGTTGAAAGCCGCGCGCAGATGTCGTGCCTGCCGCGGCTGCGACCGGCAAAATTTTACGACATCGTGGTGCAGGTCGCGATCATACGCCCCGGACCGATCGTGGGAAACATGGTCCATCCCTATCTCAAGCGGCGGCAGGGCCGCGAGCCGGTAACTTACGCGCATCCCGCGCTAGAGCCGATCCTGAAGCGGACGTTGGGAGTGCCGCTGTTTCAGGAGCAACTGTTGCGGATGGCCATGGTTTGCGCCGGCTTCACCGGAGGCGAAGCGGAAGAACTGCGGCGCGCGTTTGGTTTCAAGCGTTCAGAAGCGCGGATGAAAGCGATCGAGATCAAACTGCGGCAGGGCTTGTCGAAAAACGGGATCAACGGCAAAACGCAGGAGGAGATCGTGCTGGCGATCAGTTCGTTTGCGCTTTACGGTTTTCCCGAGTCGCACGCCGCTAGTTTTGCTCTGCTGGCTTATGCGAGCGCCTATCTCAAAAGCAATTACCTCGCGGCGTTCACCACCGCCATGCTTAACAATCAGCCGATGGGTTTCTATCAACCGTTCACGCTCGTCAAAGATGCGCAGCGTCACGGGTTGAAAGTGCTGCCGATTGACATCACGCGTTCGGATTGGTTGTGCACGATTGAAGAGACGCCGGAAACACCGCATGCGCTTCGACTCGGGCTCAAATACGTAAAAGGGTTGAGTCAACAGTCGGGGCAGGCCATCGTTCGCGAACGGGCCGCGAATCCGTTTATGGGTATTGATGATCTTTGTAATCGTGTTCCGGAATTACGCAAAGACGAATTGCGTAAACTCGCTGCAATTGGAGCTTTGAATTTTATTCAGGGAGCAGTTAACCGGCGCGATGCGTTGTGGCAGGTTGAGCGTGTCACTCGCGCGGCTGGGGAATTGTATGAAGATCTGGCGGAGCAGGATGGTCACTCGCCGTTGCTGCCGATGACTCGTCCGGAACGGATGGATGCTGATTTTCGTGGGACGGGATTGACGATCGGGAAGCATCCGGTTGCGTATCATCGCGCGGAGTTGAAGAAGCTTGACGCGTTGCGGGCGATCGATATTCGCAAACTGCGGAATGGAAGTTTTGTGCGGGTTGCAGGTTGGGTCATCGTGCGGCAACGGCCGGGGACGGCGAAAGGGTTCATGTTCCTGACGCTCGAGGATGAAACCGGAGTCAGCAACATCATCGTCTCGCCGCAGCTATTCGATCGCTACCGGATCGAACTAGTGGACCATCCGTTTCTTTTGATTGAGGGCGTGTTGCAGAACCAGGACAACGTTATCTCCGTGAAGGCGAGTCACGTGCAACCGCTGTCGTTCAAAGTCGCAGCCGCAGTCTCTCACGATTTTCACTAAAAACACGGATCGCACTAAGCGGGGCGGGCGGCGTGGCGGGGTGGGGATTCGATCAGGCCCTGGACCACCTGGGCCACCTGCGATAGCGGTTTGGGTTTTCTAAGAAATGCATCAGCGCCACAGCGGCGGGCTTCATCTTCCATCTCAGTCGAACCATAGGCGGTCAACACGACTATCCGGGCATGCGGATTTTGCTCTTTGATCAACCTGATCATATCGAGCCCATCAGCATCGCGCTTCAGACTGAGACGCAGATCCTGGATCACCACCTTGTATTCGGTAGCTTCCAACAACTTCTCCGCCTCTTCAATCTCTCTCGCAGTATCGACCTTATAACCATGCAGCGAGAAATACTCGCTCATGGAAAAGCAGATCGACTCTTCGTCGTCGACGATTAGAAGACGCGGCATAGGTGTTTCTCTCGAGGACCCCTCGTCCCGACTCGACCACATCTGGCGTAGCTTACCCGAGACTCTTTTCAGGGTTCCGAAACGATTTGGCTTCACGGCACACTTTTATCGAATCCGTATCAAATGCACGGATTCTTACCGGCAATACAAACACAATTGGTACAGCGAGGTATGATGGCGGCACCACGTGTCATGCGGTCACGTGTGCTTGGAACAAACTCATTCAAAGCAACTGCCTGATAGCTGCGCACAGCGCCGTGTGCTGCAGCCCACCAGCAGCCCGTGTTATTTAGTTGTTCAGCTCCCGTGTAACTCATCGTCCCTCCGCACCGCAACGATGAAGTCCGAATTCAGAGAAATTACTGTTTCCGGACCGAAAGCTAAATCGGAATTGCCGACCGCACGTTACCCCGTTGTGTGGCAGAAATGTTTATCTTGCCCGAGATACTCTGCGAAGCAGGCTTGGTAATGATGTAAAGCAATACCTCGCAAACCTCGCGTGTGCCGGTTCCGATCGTGTTTCCCTTTTCGTCCTGGAGCGCATAAATCTGCCCATTGGAATCCAAGGGAAAGATCGTTGGTTTAGCGTACATTCTCAGAAACCCCCTGTCACCCTTTGGATCAGTTTTATTCGTTGCGGGACGTGAATCGTTTTCTGAACGCGCCCGCGATACCAAGCAAACCGGATCCCAGAAGCAGCATACTTGCCGGTTCAGGTACTGGGTTGCTAGTGATCTGTCCCTGGACAGTCGTTATTCCGTTGTTTGATGCCGGTGGCACCAGGTTCAACGGATTGTTGGTAATCGAATAAGTAACCCCTCCGATCGTCACTGAGGTCACCGTGAAATTAACTACTCCGGAACCTGAGTTAGATGCGGAGAACAGGCCCGTGAAAGTGGCGCCGAAGCTATCACTTCCAGCGGTTGGGACTGTCTGAGTAATGGTCAGCGTGAAGGTGCCTGACGCAGCGATGCTACCGCTACCGCTAAAAAAGGTTTGGAAGTTACCAAAGCTTGAACCTGTCGGAGTGTTCAGGCTGGTAGATCCCAGACCGGTAAACGTGATCATCATCGCATTGCCCATGCCACCCAGGAAGGTCACCGAGTTAGTACCACTCCCGGAACAACCTGCGCAGGTGAAAACACCTGATGTTGTGAATGTGACAGGATCTGCGTTCGCCGTGGAAGCTCCGATTGCCATGAAGCCGGCGAGCACAGCGGCCATCACAATTGTTTTCATCAATCGTGCCATGCTTGTTTATTTCCCCTCTCGGTACCTCATTCGATCTAGGCCGCACTTCAATCGAACTCGGCGTGTGGAAACTGCTGGTGAGCAGACAAGTACTCTCTGCCCTGGACATGACACTCAGGTTAAGGGTCGGATGCTAGTCCACCTGCGGGGCAAACGCAGGTGGGTAACACAGTCGGTAGAACTATTAAATGACTAATACGAAGTAACTCGGAGCTTTTAAGGCTGCCGCGGCTCTGTTACTTCCGGAAACGCTTGCGCAAGCTGGCTGCGGCTCCCAATAGACCGGTGCCCAGGAGCAGCATGCTGGCGGGTTCGGGAATTTCTCCAACTTCACCGCCTCCGAGACGAACCTGTCGTACGTCCTCGAAGGTCGCGCCATTGATTGCCGTTAGACTGATGCTCGTAATTGCCTGACCATTAATGGCCGTAACTGTGAAAAAATTCTGGCCATTGGCGTCCACGGTAAAATCATCCTCGAAGAATCCACCATCGATGTTGACGCCTTCGACGTGAATGACGACTGAACCATTGGTGGCCGCGTTGATGTTGAATACTGCACGCGTGAACGTGTCATTGTTAGCCAGACCGAACGTCAGTTGCGTGAGAGCAGTGTTTCCTGTTCCGCCGCTCACTGTCGCCTGGCCGGACGGGTTGGCATTCAGCAATCCGCTGCCGCTCGACGATTCGAAGTTGACGATAAGATTGCTTGGGCCAACGACACCGGTTACGGTGGTGACATTGGTTGCGGGGTTAAGCAGCACGTTGCTGGTGCCTTGATTGTTGACTCCTGTGACTACAACAATGTCGGCCTTTGCTGTGCTGGAAAAAACGCTGACAATTCCGAGAACTGCCAACGCAAATATAGTTTTTTTCAAGTGCGAAAACGTGGGCATTTCCATGCTCCTTCAAAGGAAAAAAGCTCAATCTTCAAGAGCCCTGAGGTCTCGAAGACGGAGTAACTACAACCTGGGCTAGTTGGGAAAGAGCGCAACGGGGCAAGCGCGCGCTCGGACATTCAAGCCAGACAAACCCTCGGTCGGGACGAGAGTTACAAACTTACAAGTGGCACTTACACCCAAAACGCAAGCAAAGTCTGGGCCATCAACGGCTTAGACTCGGACCGCGCGAATTTACCCACTATTTAACGTTACTTAAAAGGGCGATGTGCCCGTGATTTCCAGGTTTGTCCAGTACTCAGACGGGAGTCTAGACTTTGGACATTATGATCTGATGCTTCTTGATCTTCTGATAAAGCGAGCTCCTTGGGATTCCGAGCCGCTTTGCGGCCTTCTCGACGCGGCCGCGTTCCTCGTTCAGCACCCTTTCGATGTGCTGTTTTTCGAGTTCCAGAAGCGTGAGGCGAGTATCAAGAAACGGCGTTCCTACTTGGGCGTGGCCATCGAAGTGAAGGTCCTTGAGGGTGATGTTTTTATGTTCACTCAATAACACTGCGCGTTCGATAACGTTACGCAGTTCACGGATGTTGCCGGGCCATGAGTAAGCTTGAAGCGCGTGAATGGTGCTCTCATCGAGACGCAACTCGCCCCGGCCAAGGTCGACGGCGACTTTGTCGAGAAGGTATTGGGCCATGGTCGGTATGTCTTCGATTCTTTCGCGCAGCGCCGGAAACGAGAGCGGTATGGTGCTGATCCGAAAATAGAGATCGTCGCGAAACTTTTTGTCTCGGACTAGTTGGCCGATGTCCTGATGCGTGGCCGCGATCAGTCTCACGTCAACTTGCCGGTCCCTAACGTCGCCAACACGACGAAAACGCTTCTCCTCGAGCACCTTCAAAAGTTTCGGTTGAATCTGCAAATCGACGTCGCCGACTTCGTCGAGGAAAATCGTCCCTCGGTGGGCCACCTCAAAAAGTCCCTGCTTGGAAGCCGTAGCGCTCGTAAATGCGCCCTTCTCATGACCGAACAGTTCCGTTTCCAGCAGCTCGCGCGATAGACCGGCGCAGTTGAGATCGACGAACGCTTCTTCGGCACGCGGGCTATTTTCGTGCAGCCAACGAGCGAGCACGCCCTTGCCGGTGCCGGTTTCGCCAAGAATCAGTATCGGACTTTCGGTGGAAAGAATTTTCTTCGCTTGATCCGCAAGCGCCCGGATCGCGGCGCTGGTGCCGATAAACGGATCGATCGCCTGACGCACCTGACGCGATTTGCTGGCGAGCTGTTTGTGATGGTTGCGTTGTTTTTGGAGAAGACGCTGGAGAATGACGAGTAGCGTGGGGAGCTCGAGTGGCTTAGTCAGGAATTGTTCAGCTCCTTCCTTGATCGCTCTAACGGCGAGATCTATTGAACCGTGCGCGGTCAGCACCAGGAGTGGAATCTGTGCGTCGATCTCTTTCAGTCGGGGGAGGAGATCGAGCGCGGTGCCGTCAGGCATCATGTAGTCGGCGATGACTATGTCGGGACGGGAAGTACGAAAGAGGTGTTGCGCATCCTGGCAGGTTTCCGCCTCTTCGATTTCGTATCCGTGCTGCTCGAGGAAATCGCGGATACCAAACCTCACGCCCGATTCATCGTCGACAACCAAAACCTTGTTCCTGGACATTTAGCGATCTCCCTCGGCCGGGATGGGGAAACGGGCCATCATACAGGCTCCTCCATCAGGATTATTGCCGGCTATCAGTTTTCCTCCATGTTCCTGCATGATGCGATGCGCGATGGCGAGTCCCAGGCCCGTGCCGCCGCGTCGCTTCGAAAAGAAAGGTTCGAAAATTCTCGGCATGTCCTCGGCGAGAATTCCCGGTCCTGAATCTCGGATCGCGCACTGGACCCACTCCTGCCCCCCGTCAACTACCTTGCACGCCTCCACACTAACAGTCGTTTGTCCCGGCGAATGCTGAATAGCGTTTTCTATCAAGTTTACAAAGACTTTCGAAAGTCGCCGGCGGTCGATCTTTATTTTCGGTAACGCGTCTTCGATCTGACTATTCAGGTTCACCTGGGCCACTTCCGCCGCCGGTAGACAAGCGCGCACGGATCGCCCAACCATCTCTTCCATCGAAACAAGGTACAGATCGCCGCGGAACGGTTTGCCATACTCGAGCAACTCTTCCATCAACACGGTGAGCCGCCCGATTTCGTCGCGCAGAACGTTCGTGTAGCGCAGGTATTCCGTGCGGTCGCTGAACCTGGTTTCAAATGCGTCAAGAATTGACGAAATACCAAACAGCGGATTTCGGACCTCGTGGGCCACGCCCGCGACGAGCGATCCGAGCAGTGACATCATCTCGCTCTGGCGCAGCGAGGCTTCCAGCTCGGCGCGTTTAGTAATGTCCTGCGCGATCAGGATGGCGCGCTCTCCGACCGAGCCGAATTCGTTGATCAGATAAAGGGTGATGGCCCACGTTTTCCCGGTTGAGTCGTCCTTAACCTCCTCGGAGACCGGCGTGTGATGGTGGCGAATCGCCTCGATCATCGCGGTGGCCTTTTTCCACGGCTCTTGTTCGTCAAAATCGCTAATGATCTTCCCGACTATCGCCTCGGCGCTGATTCCGATGATCTGCTCGGCGGCGAGATTCGACCGCTTGATCGCGCCGGAAAGGTCGACGATCAAAACCGGAAAATCGATGGCGTTGAACGTCTGACGCCACTCCATTGCCGACTGTTGCAGCGACGTGTGCAGGCGCTGTTGCTTCTCGTCGAGCAGTTTTCTTTCCGTGACGTCGTTGACGATCACCAGCCTGCTGTTCTTACCGTCGAAAACGACCGGGTGCGACGACATCTCCACGTAGATGATCTTCTTGTCGCGAGTTTGGTGACGCCAGGGACTCGAAATCACGAGCTCATCAGCGGAGGCGTTTTTGATTATCAAGGTCGGGATGTCTTCCCGAGGACGAAGATCGTTGACAGTCATCGACAGGAACTCGTCGCGGCTGTAACCGTAAATACGCGTCGCTGCTTCGTTGACGGCGAGAAACCGAAGCGTGTCTTCGCGGTAAACCCAGATCGGCTGCGGCGTGGATTCAAAAAGCAGGCGATAACGCTCTTCTGAATCGCGAAGTGCTTCTTCAAATTGTTTGCGTTCGGTGACGTCCCGCGCGAGACCACGAAAACCCACAGTCTCATCGAACCGATCCCTGATCGGCGAAACAATCAGATCCAGCCAACGGTCTTCACCGGCGGCGGAGTGAGCGACAAACTGGTGCCGAAACTCCCTGGCTTCCTGCGGGCGGCTAAGACTCCCCGCAAAGCCATTGCTTTCAGGAATGATGCCGAAAACCGAGAAGAACGAGGTGCCGATCAAGTCTTCCTGTTTTCGACCCAGGAATTTCTGTCCGGCGAGATTAATGCTGGTAAGCCGGCCGGCGAGATCCTGAGTGAAGATCATGTCGCTGGCGTGCTCGACGACGTCGCGATAACTGGCCTCGAGCCGAGAGCGCTCGAGCAGGCGCGAGACTTTGGCGACGAGACGCGTCGAGTCAAACGGGAATTCGAGATAGTCGTCCGCGCCGGCCTGTAACCCGGCGACCGCGCTTTCGGTGTCTTTTTGCAGGGCCGTAACGAGGAGAATTGGGACAGTTTTAAGTTCGATGTCCGCCCGCAACTCGCGGCAGAATTCGAGACCGTCCATTCGGGGCATAGTTACGTCGCTGATTACCAGATCCGGTCGCTCACGTCTGGCGAGGTTGAGTCCGTCAAGTCCATCGACGGCAGTCACGACCGCATAACCGGCCTTACCAAGGAGACTGCTCATTAGCCTGAGCTGATCCGGATCGTCGTTGACGATCAGAACGGAATTGTCCTCGGCTCCAGTTGAAATCTCTACGCCATGCATTCAGAACTATCCCTCGAAGTTGGTGCCGTGTTTGGGCTGGACAAACAGGGGGACGTACGGCGTTTGACAGTAAATCAAGATTTGGGCGGCATTCGTTTTGAACAAAGATCCAAGGAAATTGCTGGATTCTGACGGCGGAGTATAGCACATCGGTAAACCGAACGGGCCTTCACGGAATCCAAGGAGCGGATTTCGAGAAAGGTAAAAGAGATGAATAGTATGAGACGTTCTAAAGGAGCGAATTCGCAAATAAACATTCTTTTGAGTTTGGTTCTAATTGTTTTTTCGTTTACGGCGTGTAACGGCCAGGGTCTGATGAAGAGCTATGCGCCGGACCAGCCTTCCCAGCCGGCCGCTTCAACTTCGGCGCCGGCGGGTTTACAGAATTCTTATGCAGATCTGGTGAGTCGAGTCTCGCCCGCCGTTGTGACAATCAGGTCAACGGAGCGGTCTCGCCCGGCGCAGCAGTTTCCTTTTATGGACGACCCGAGATTCCGTGAGTTTTTCGGTGATCGCATGCCACAACAGACTCCGCGCCCGGTGCAAGGCGTCGGCTCGGGCGTCATTGTGAATCCGAACGGTTACATTCTGACTAACCATCACGTCGTCGATGGATCCACCGATATTAAAGTTGAACTTACCGATAATCGTACATTTTCGGCCAGGCTGGTTGGCTCGGATCCGCCGAGCGACCTCGCGGTGCTGAAGATTGAGGCGGCGGGCTTGCCGACTGTGTCGGTTGGAAATTCAGACCAGGTGCGCGTGGGGGACGTCGTGTTGGCCCTCGGTAACCCGTTGGGAATCGGACAGACCGTTACGTCCGGAATCGTCAGCGCAAAAGGACGCGCAACTGGATTGAGCGACGGAAGTTTTGAAGACTTCATTCAGACTGACGCGTCGATCAACCGTGGCAACTCCGGCGGTGCGCTCGTCAATACCAACGGTGAACTGATCGGTATCAACTCGCA
Source organism: uncultured Acidobacteriota bacterium (assembly GCA_963789185.1). Classification (GTDB taxonomy): domain Bacteria; phylum Acidobacteriota; class Blastocatellia; order Pyrinomonadales; family Pyrinomonadaceae; genus PSRF01. Next base: position 152,044 of record CAWBJU010000027.1, on the reverse strand, counting down.
GATCCTGTCGCCGTCAGGTGGCAACATCGGAATTGGTTTCGCAATTCCGTCGAACATGGCCAAGGCAGTGATGGATCAGTTGATGAAGAACGGCAGGGTCAGCCGCGGCATGCTCGGTGTGACGATTCAACCGGTCGATGCCGACCTTGCTGCGAGCATGAATCTTTCTTCACCGCGTGGCGCGATCGTAACGAACGTGAATCCAAATGGTCCCGCTGATAAAGCAGGCATCAGACGTGGTGACGTGATCACTGCCGTCAACAATACCCCGGTAAATGATCCGAACAGTCTGCGAAACACGGTCGCCGCCTTGGCGCCCGGGACGAATACGAGTGTGACGTTGCAGCGCAATGGCCAGGATCAGCGCGTTTCTGTGGTCCTTGCAGAGTTGCAGGATCGTCCTCGCGAACGCGAAGAGACGAGCAGCAACGAAGGCGGCACCCGTAACAGCCGTTATGGACTAACCCTGCAAGTGTTCACAGCCGACAATGCGAGCAATTACGGTCTCGATGAAGGCGATCAGGGATTACTCGTGACGCGCGTCGACCCGAACGGTACCGCATACGCTGCTGGAATCCGACAGGGCGATCTGATTCAGGAAGTCAACCGTCGTCCGGTGCGGAATGTTCCTGACTTTAGTACCGCGATTCAGCAGTCGGGTGCGCGTCCTGCGCTCCTGCTCGTCAAGAGACGAGACCGGGTGACGTTCCTGACGTTGAGACCGGGTTCGTAAACTCAACCTCAACAGCAACGAAAACTTCGTCCACGGATCTGCGTGATCCGTGGACGTTTTTGTGTTAGGTTGCCGCGCAGAGGGGATCAACCAAGTGAGAGAATTCGACCGCAGACCGTGGGGCAGCTACACGGTGCTCGAAGAAGCAAGTACGTTCAAAGTTAAGCGTATCGAAGTGTTGCCCGGGAAGAGACTGAGTTACCAAAAACACTCACAACGCGCCGAACACTGGTTTGTTGTCGAAGGCACCGCTCGCGTCACGCTCGATGGACGCGAAATAACAGTCGTGACCGGCGAAGCGATCGATATTCCAGTCGGCTCCGCGCATCGCGTTGAAAACCCCGGCGACAAAGATCTTATTTTCATCGAAGTCCAACGAGGAAATTATCTTGGCGAAGACGACATCGTGCGTCTCGAAGACGACTTCGGCAGAACTTAAATCGCACTGAATCCGTAGCAGACCTTCATGCCTGACTCAGCGAACGAACTCACCGTCGCACCGGAAGTCTCGCAAAGCCTGTGGGCCGATATCAAAGAATCAATACGAGGCTCGCATCGCAGCTACACGACCGGTCCGATCGGACGCGCAATTCTCCTGCTGGCCATTCCCATGGTCCTGGAGATGCTCATGGAAAGTGTCTTCGCCGTCGTCGACATTTACTGGGTTTCGCGTCTCGGAACTGACGCGGCCGCTACGGTCGGGCTCACCGAATCTCTTCTAACAATAATCTACGCAATCGCTATCGGATTAAGCATCGGCGCAATGGCGATGATCGCACGCCGAATCGGTGAGCAGAATCCCGATGGTGCCGCGCGCGCTGCCGTGCAGGCAATCGCACTAGCACTAATCGTTTCAATCCTCATCGCGATTGTCGCCACGCCGTTTTCGTCGCAGTTGCTCGCCTGGATGGGCGGCGCACCGTGGGTGATTGAGCACGGCGTTGCCTTCACGCGCGTCATGCTCGCGTGCAATTTCACCGTCGTCACGCTTTTCATGGTGAACGCGGTCTTTCGCGGTGCCGGCGATGCCGCGATTGCGATGCGCACGTTGTGGATAGCGAATTGGATCAACATCATCCTCGGTCCATGCTTGATCTTCGGCCTCGGACCGTTTCCAAAACTAGGCATCGTCGGCGCTGCAATCGCGACCAACATCGGACGCGGCACAGGTGCACTCATCGCGCTGATTCGGCTGTTTCGTGGCGGCGGGCGAATTACTATCCGGCGCGAACATCTTCGTCTTGAGCCGGCGATCATGGCGCGGCTGATCCGTCTATCCGCAAGTGGAACGTTTCAAGTCTTCATCGGCATGGCGAGTTGGATCGGTCTGGTGCGGATCATATCGAGCTTTGGCAGCAATGCCGTCGCCGGATACACGATTGGTATTCGTGTGATCTTGTTCGCGCTGTTGCCGTCGTGGGGAATGGCTAACGCGGCCGCGACCATGGTCGGCCAGGCGCTCGGCGCGAAGAATCCTGAACGGGCGGAACGTGCCGTTTGGCGTGCAGGTTTCTACAACATGATCTTCCTTGGCAGCGTCGGGCTTGTTTTCGTACTGTTCGCACCTCAGATCATCGCCATCTACAATCCGGCGCCCGAAGTCGCCCAGTATGGAATCGACTGTCTCCGCATCGTTGCGTACGGTTTTGTCTTCTATGCGTATGGCATGGTGCTCGGTCAGTCGTTCAACGGCGCGGGCGACACCTGGACGCCAACAATCCTCAACCTTTTTGTTTTCTGGCTCTGGGAAATACCACTGGCTTATGTGTTAAGCGTTGTTTACGGCATGGGGCCGCGCGGCGTGTTTTTCGCGATTATGATCGCGTTCTCGACGCTGGCCGTCTCCAGTGCGCTCGTGTTCCGCCGTGGTAAATGGAAGGCAAAGGTCGTTTAGCTCGCTGCGGAGAGTAGCGAGTCCGAACACTGCTGTCGGAGTTCGTTACGTTTATTGAGCCTCAAACCTGTCCTCAGACCTTTTGTACGCTGGATTACATAGGGTCGCGTGACGTACGACGCGGCGGCATCGCTATTGCCTAAACAATTGTGCCATCACGGATTCGAGTTACTCCGGAAGAGGGAGCCGAGCGGATGGAGAAGTTTGGGGAGAACAAGGAGGAACGCCTATGGAGAAGAGTCTTGCAGGTAAGAAAGTGGCGATCCTGGTGGCCGATGGTTTTGAGCAGGTGGAACTGACGGAGCCCAGGAAAGCGTTGGAAGCGGCCGGCGCGAAGGTTGAAATCGTGTCGCCTGCCGAGGAACAAGTACAGGGATGGAATCACGACGAGAAGGCTGACTTATTTGATGTTGATATGCCCTTAAAGCGGGCGCGTTCTGATGACTACGACGCATTGTTATTGCCGGGCGGCGTGAGAAATCCGGATCAGTTAAGGATGTTGACGCGAGCGGTTGAATTTGTAGACGGCTTTTTCGCGGCACGAAAACCAGTGGCTGCGATCTGTCACGCGCTGTGGACGTTGATTGAAACCGAGATGGTTAAAGGACGGCGGATCACGTCATGGCCTTCGTTGAGGACCGATCTGATGAATGCCGGAGCGGAATGGGTCGATCGCGAAGTCGTAGTCGATCATGGACTGGTAACGAGTCGGAAACCCGCTGATCTACCCGCGTTCAATCAGAAGATGGTTGAGGAGTTCGCCGCGAAGCGTTACTCGCGACAATGGGCTGCTTAGGGGCTGCTTAAGTTTGACGTTTGCTGCGTAGCAGGGCAGCAGGCAGGACAGGTGCACACGCTGGAGGGAACAAAAGCCTAGGACCTCCCAAGCTACTGCACCTGTTCCTGTGTTTGATATGCGAATTCTGTAACTTGATCTGAGTTTGATATCTTCCGAGCGGTTTCTCCGACGCGAATCACGCCACCTTTAATCACGCGCGCATTGATTCCTCGCAAACAGAGTTCTTTTCCGACTGGTGAATTGACGAACTTCATCGCATCAATTCCAAAACGATCGACAAATTTATGGCAGCCCGTGTGGGGCAGGGGACTCACTTCAAGAATTGTCGAGCCGATCGCGATCTGCGTTCCTCCCGGAAGGTTTTCCTTACTGAGATCCATATCGATGTAGAGTTGATCACCTGCGAGCGGCCAACGATCTTTCTCTTGCGCGACTAACGCAGTGACGCGCGAGTTCATGATATTGATCTGCATCTCGGGATGTGGTGAGTGGTCGGGAGTTTTCGAACTCGGCCGGAAGCACCAACTGTCGCCGATCAAACCTTTAACCGGATCGAGCTCCGCCTGGTCAAGAACTTCACGATCATCAGTTCGCGGACGTCGCACGATCAATTGGACCACGCCGTTGTCTTTCGGAGCCTCGCGCAGGTGGTCCAATGCTGCTTCGAGCTCCTGCATTGTCAGGTGTTTTACAGTCATCTCGGGAAAAAGAAACATAGGTTTGAAGCGCGTGTCAATGAGCGGGAGTTTTGCACAGTGGACGCTTCACGGCAAACGCGCTGCCCACCATCGTTCCAAGAAAGGCGCCCACCATTATCGAAAGGAAGCCGATGGCCTGTCCTCGCGCGCAGGCTACGCTAGGATTTTCATTAACGCCGCTATAGACCGCGCTGTAGATCAGTGCGGCTCCTAAATACACAATCACAGCTCCTGAAATCATCCCCACTACCGAAGTAACCAATATGTAGCCAAGGTTTGCCATGGCCAGCATCCAGGAACGACTCTTCTGAATCGCTTCGATTAGTCGACCCTTCGGAATGGTAGGGGGTTGGGTTGGAGCTGCGGGTTCAACTGCACAGCCACATACTGTGCAGTTCGATAAGAAGCGGTAATCGATTTCCGTGTTGCAGTTTTGGCAATTCATCTTGTCCTCGTGATGCCGGAAACATCTGACTCTCGTAATCTCACGCGAGCAATTCCGGACTAAACTCCCGTAAAAACGGGTCGAAATCACGATGGAGCAAGGAACATGCCGTTTGACTAATGCTTACACTACGATGTCCTCATAGGAGTTAAGCGGAATGACCTTCTGACCTTCGATTTCAAGTGTTCCGAGGTCGCCACCGGCCGCGAGATGGTCGTTGTCGCGCAGCACTGGAAACGTAAGACCGGTGCGCTTTTCAACTTCATGAATCGTCGTCTGCACTTCCGTAACGTCGAGAAATGCTTCAAACCCGGGAAGTGAAGTAATGTCGTCCTGGCTTAGAATGAAAGCCGTTGCGGAGAGCGTGCCGTCTTCCCGAATGAGTGCACACACTTTCCAGAAATCCAATGGTATACGAACCGGCTTCTCCATCTCCTTGTTCTTATACTTCGGATCTGACGACTTGAAGATCGGACCGGTAAACACGCTGATTCGAATTTTGTCTTTCTTCGCTTTTCTCTCAAGCAGAAACTGTTCGATCCCCTGCCAACGCGCCGTGGTTTGATTGAAGTTCGACAATTGCAGGCAGCAGTTTGTGAAGTGGAACGTGTCAGCCAGGGCTTTAAGCGCCTCAGCTCTGGTTCCCCAAGCGACGTCGAGATACCGGGTGAGATGGCCGCGGTCTGTCTTGGCGGCGGAGTAGAGATCTTCGCCGCATTGAAAATTTGGCGCATCCGGACTGTCGATACGCGGATCGATACTCCAATTGTCGTTACTGCGCTTTGGCAGAGCGGGCCGTCGCTTGCCATCGATATTGGCGGCGCTGTACCACGCGAACCGGCGTTTCTTATTCATGACCAACGAATAATGGTGATATGCGAGAACATGCTTGTCACCATTCACGCGAAACTGGGCCGGGACTTCGACTGAATTCGCCTTTATCTCGTCAGAGAGTTTTGGCAGCGGCACTCTTATGTCGAGAAAATCTTTGTCGTAACCTGTTCGAGTGCTCCAGTCAGGATCGACGACCAACTTTTCAACTGCCACGTCTTCAACCACGGCAGTCGTGTCGGCTTTCGGCGCCTCGATAACCTGGGCCTGAGTCGTAGCGACCTTCGCCACTGTTGAATCGCCGAGCGAAACTGTGATCGTGAGCGGAAGCGAGAACGAAACGGATCCAGCATTTGACACGGCGATACCTCCATTAGCACTTGGCCCACTTGATACTGTAGAAGCTTGTGTTGGAATGGTTGTGCGTGCGAGTTCAACGGGATTCGGCGGCGGAGCGCCGAGTGCGGCCTCAATAACGTCCCGTGGTCCCGGATCGAGTGAAGCTGCCTCCAACGCGTTGACGATAGCGGAAACACGCGCACCTTCATTGGCTATCCAATGGATTAATGCCGGATCGTCCTGTCCTTCGATCCACGGAGTCTTATCCTTTTTCAGTATCTTGTCGCCATCCATTTGCGGGACCCCCGAGTGGTGGAGCCCAATCAACTCCCACTGATCGTTGAAGCAGGGAGAACCTGAAGATCCAGGTTCAGTGTCGGTTGTGTAGTACAAGAAATCTGGTTTCCCCGTCGGAATTTCGATGACCTCGTTGTTGCGCAAGGCGATCTGCTTTAGTCCGCCGCGAGGATGTTGAATGATGTTGAGTGGATCACCCTTTTCAGTCTTGCCGACCGTAGGAATGAACTTCATCCACGGATATCGGGAGATCGGCTGACCCTTTGCCGACATTTCGGTAATTCCGACAATCGTAAAATCGAGCACCTTGTCGGTGAAGAAAAAGTGTTGTGGATCGAGCCGGTATGCCTGCACCGGCAGCAATTCTCCGGAAATATTTTCCTGATAATCAAATTGAGCCTCGGCTGCCATTGCGTCGTCGATGGAACGCAGCACGTGGTTATTGGTCATTAGTAATCGTGGACCGACAAGTACTCCGCTCCCGGCACCGCCCCCGATTCGAATTCGGCAAACAGCACGAGCGATAGCAACTGCTACCTCCAGAAAGTTAATGTCGCGCATGTCGTTCGAGCCGATAATGCGCTCCTGAGCGAGGCTGGCTAATGTTTCGGCCGCGCTGCGTGGTGCACCGCGCGATTCTGCTTCGGTGACGGTTGCCTTCGCGCGTTCCTGCGTGAGTGTTTCTTTGAGGTGCTTTTTCCGGTCGTCCTCGGGAGCATCTTCAATGACAGCTTCGAAACCTCCCATTGCGGCGGGACTTTCCGTCAAGCCTCGTTCTTTGTAGCGCGAGGCGGCCGCGCGCGCCTGTTGAATATCTAATGTTCGGTCGCCAGGGTATTTGTTTTTCATAGAGTTAGCCCCATCAAAACCAATGAGAATTGGTAGTTCAGATAAATCACAAGGATCCAACGCGAGAAGCTCGGTCTCTGACTGATATGAGTTTTTGCGGCGAATCCGTTTCAGTCTTTTGGACTGTTACGGCGAAATGTTTAGCAGTTTGGCGTCACTGGCAACGCCCCGAAGTTTGACCCTTAACTCCTGAGGTCCGGTAGGCACGTTATCGGGAAGCCTGACGACGATGTAGGAACTGCTGAGTCCAGGAATTGTCGCTGGGCCAACATTCTCAACCGGTAGATTAACACCTGCCAGTTCGACAACTAATACTGACGGGTCGCTGAGATCGGCTTGCGATAATCCGAGGTTGGAGGTCAAAAGGATTATCCGTGTGCGCTGGTCGCTACTGAAGTTGTTGGGATTGTTTTTCGGGAATGGGCCCCTGCACGAAAGTAACTGAATCAAGCGCGGCGGCATTGTTAGTACCGTCTTCCGCATAGATCACCGGCGGTCCCGCAGGCGCGGCCTGATAGGCAACAAGTAAGTTGGAAGCGGGCACAACTATCAAACCTTCACCAGCGCCAAGCCCTGTGAGAGGCTCCGAAATGTTTTGTTCATCAGGACGATTCACAGAAGCTCCGACAGTTCCGGTCCATACATTCGTTCCTGTGGTTTCGTCGAGGGCGAACAACTTCCCACTGGTGGAACCGATGTAAACCACGCCGTTCACGATAATCGGAGGTGAGCTCAGAGTTCCGTCGCCCGTGAATGACCATTTCAGTGTGCCAGTGAAAATGTCCCTCGCCTCTAAAATGGATATGTTTAGAAAGAAACCGGTGGTGCCATGAAATGCGGGAGCTGAAAACGCCTGGTATTCGCCGACTGGAGTCCCGGTTGCTGAGTCAAGAATTAATCTTCCTAACCCGGTATCGCGTACGTAGACGCGCTCATTGTAGAAAACCGCGGTTCTTCCGCCTCCGCCACCGCATAGTAGCGATTGACCACCCCAAATGATAGCGCCCGTAGATGGTGATAAAGCCTGCGATCTGCACGGGTATGATACATAGATTCGGTTTGTTGTTACTGCCGGTGAACTCTGATCCCCGCCCGCATCAGGCGTGCTCCATTTCACGCCGCCGTCCTGCGCGGACACAGCGTATAGGGTTGGAAAACCTGAAACGTAGACCGTTCCGTCCATGGCGGTCGGTGGCGATGTGAACGCCTGACCCTGAAGTTGTCGCGACCACGCCTGAGCTCCGGTCGCAGCATCAAACGCGCGAAGTAGACCACCGTGATTGACGGCAAAGACGCGGCCCGAATCGTATGCAAGGCCACGTGAAACACCGACTTCGATCGGTCCCCACACAGTCGCACCGTTTGTACCGTTGAGGGCGTAAAGCTGTGTTCCCGCCACTACGAATACTTTGCCACCCACGATCAATGGATACGAGACGGCGCTTCCCAAATCGCGCGACCAGCGCTGCATCAAAGGAGGACTCACCGTATCGAACTGCGATCCGGTGTGAGCCGGATTGATCTGATAGCTCACCGCCTGCCCGGGACCACTCGGAGTCGGCGTCGGTGACGGCGTTGGCTGCGGAGTAACCGCGACGTAAACAGCGGTCATTGTTTGGTTGACGCCCATGTTCACGCCAGCCGTTCTGCTTGTCGTCACGTCGACGCCATCTCGTTGCCACTTTATAAAGAAGCTATTACCGACGCTAATGGGCGCTGTCAGCTGAACGGGTGTGAATTGGTTATAGGTTCGTGTGAATTGAGTAGTTGTGGTTTCTGAACTCTGAGTGTCGAGTCGAGTTACGGTGATAGGTACACCACTGCTCGGATTCGTCGAAGCAACCGTTAATACGAACGTTGGTATCGGTCCGTACACTGCGGTCATCGTGTGATCGACGTCCATCGTCACGATGGCCCCGGTTGAAGTCGACCAGTCTGCACCGTCTCTCAACCATTTTAGAAAGATCAGGTCTTGTCCCACCGTGGCTGGTGCATTCAGAATCACCGTTTGGAATTCGTCGTAGACCCGCGTGAACTGTGTCGTTCCGGTGGAGAGGCCGTTGTTGTCGGCTGGAGTCATCGACACACTTATCCCGCTATTCGGGTTCGACGATGCAACCGTAAGAGTCCGAGGCTGGGGCGCGATTAAGGATAGCGAGTATGCGCCAAACGCATCGTCCGGATCTAAAGCGTTTGCCCAGATCGTGTAGGTGCCAGTCGTCGGCAGGGTAATGAAGCCACCCCCCGCTGGAATGCGCGAATTAAAGCCACCTCCGCCGTCATCGTCGAAAGCGAGTACTGATCCATCGGGCCGGTTCAAAAATAGGAAGGTATCCAACTGGGCCGTCATTAATACCGCGACGCGCTGACCTGCCGTACCGCTAAAACTGTAAGGGTCGTAAAAAGTTCCGTCGCCGAGTGGACAGTCGCTCCCGGTAAGGTTTCCGTTTACGGTTTGGCCAACGGTGATGGGAGTGGGTGAGCATGCACCTCCGCCAGCCTGTGTGATGTTGAAAACCTGTCCACCGACAATGATTGTGGCGGTTCGCTGTGGTCCACTGTTCGCAGCGACGGAAAAGTTTACGGTTCCATTTCCCGAACCGGTTGCTCCAGAGGTTATCGTTACGAAGCCATTGCTGGGCACAGCGGTCCAGTTGCAACTTCCCGGTGCGTTCACGTTGAAACTGCCGGTGCCTCCAGAGCCCGCGATATTCTGAGTGGTTGGACTAAGCGAGGTAACACAGGTTGCGCCCTCCAAAAATGAGGAGATACTTGGAAAGCTGGTGCTGAACCGGCCATAGACGTCCCACATGTTTGAGGGAGACGCGCCACATGCGGATGCGCCTCCTATCAGGTTTCCGATTAACCTCGGTCCATTGGGATCGGATGGGCTGCCGATCCAGATCCCGGAACCAGATGAACCCGGTTCTGTGACTCCGGTGCTCCAGTCAACGCGCAAGCATTGCCTCCCCTGACAATTGCCGGTTAGAGGTTGCCGCGCTGTACCGAAGGAGATGCGTTTATGAGATCCGTCCGGATGGTGAATGCCCGAGCCGCTTGAGGTACCGTTGAAAGGCGAGCTATCCCAGCCCGAAAAAAAAAGCCCGCCAGGCAACGAGCCCGTCAAACGCAGAAGCGTGAAATCACTCAACTCGCCTGTAGCAAGGAGATTCGCGCCGTTTGTCGTTGGTGTACCGCCAGGTGGGTCGTCGCCTGTGTTGTAGTTCCAGTAAACAGTGACCGATTGAGCTTGAGCCTGTGTGTTGATGCAGTGGTTTGCCGTAAGAAAATACGGCGTTTGATCATTCGCCAGATTGTTCAGGAGTGTGCCCGTGCATGTGAAGAGAGAACTTCCGCTGACGAAGTCAATTCTGCCAACCGACTTGGCGACAGTTTGCCACTCGGAGGTTACGTCGATCTCGCATGCGCCCGCGGCGTTATCGTCGACAGACAAGTCTTTGTACGCGTGCGCAATCGATAGAACACTGAATGGAGATTTGGCTGAGTCGTTTTTCGTCGGCGTGAAGTATTCGATTACAACAGTGTCGCCACGCACGGCTGGCGTCCAGAATGTGCCATCTTCGGACGGACCACGCCCTTCGTATGGGCCATGGAATTGGTCTGGATTGCTCAACGAGTAGACAAAGACTCTCGCGCCTGGCGGCAACGACATGTCTTTGAACTGCACTCGTACCCCGACAGCTCCCTCAGAAACGATCCCGGCAATGCGAATGTATCCTTCGGTAACCGTGTAAAGCTCGCTGTCCGACAGAGGATCCAGCGGTTTTTCCAGCGACCGCACAACTCCGATTTGTAATAACTTTTGGTCCTTCTTCTCCTGCTCACTGAGGCTTAACTGACCAAGTCGTTTGGTCTTGGCGGCGCCGAGTTTTAAATGTCCGTACATCCGGTTGAAGGGAACTTCGCCGCGAGCAGCTTTTACAGCGGCTGGCGTTTCGTCCTTCACTTTTGGTTTGTCCGGAGCTTGAAATCCAGGCGCAGATTGGCCGTAAGCGGAGCCGGCGAGAAACAAAACTGAGAAAAGAATGAATGCGAGAATGATGCCGCGAGAAGTCGCCGCGTGAACGCACGAGAAGAAATGGGGGATCAAATCAGACTTCATTAGGAACGAAAAGGCCAGCGGTTCGACCGCTCTGAGTCTGTTCTTTACTAAAGGTAATGAAGTCTAAATGTCAAGCTAATCTCGGGCCTACCCGGATCCCGCGGCTCGATGTGAGGTCCATCCTTTGACCAGCGCATCCGGGGCGTGGTCGATGACGAAATTTGGTTCAATTCCGTGCTCGAGAAATACTTTCAAAGCCGCAATCAGGAACGTAAAGCCGCCAGTTGAATCGATCGCGGCGGCCACAACTTCATTGTCGTCTCCCTTGAAGCCCCAATTCTTCACGACGACGAAAGTCGTGTCATTGCCCTTATCTTCGAGTGTCCACTCCACCAAGCTCGGATTTTCCGGGCCATTCCACTCGATGAGAATGCGCTTATTCGTTTCAATGGCCTTCACGTCAACCTCAGTGTGAACGCCATACATCTCCCAGTCCCACCTGATTCGCTTGAGGATCTCAAGGCGGCCGCTACCTTTTGAGAACCAGAAGCGAGATGTAATCGCCGGATCGAGCAACGCTTCGAACACCTGCGCGACCGGCTTGCGGATCAGCAATTGTGCTTTGGCAACGGGCGCTTCAATTCTGTTTTCCATGAAGAGACGTCTCCCTTGTACCTAAGTGTCTGGTGGTGTGTTCCGTAACACTAACTGAAATCGCGTCAGAGAAGTCTGCCTGGTCTAACAGCTTTCCAGTTGACGCGGATTTGAATGACGTCGGGGTCTCACTTGGAGGGGCCTGGATTTCGCTGAGCGCATCTCTTCGCTTCCACTGCTTTTTGAGCATGAGGGTTCTGATCAGTGTCTGGATGTGCCAGCCGCCGATTGCGATCAGGATGCCGGCTGTCGCATAGATCAGGGGATGTGTAAACGATCTGAATCCTAAAATCAGAAAGAGCAAAAACGAGAGCGTAAAACTTGCGACTATCGTCATTACACTCAGAACCGTGTTCGCTTTGAAATGTTCTTCGGGCGGACTCTCACGTCTGCGTGGTTTTGAAAAACCGAGCAGATACAGCCCGCATTGACGGCAATAGGTCTCTGGCATCTGCTCGGCTTTGCCGCATTTTGGACAGAACATAACGCTTGAAACGGTTATTGCAGTAGAAAAGTTTACTTCGTTTACGGCATTGATGGGCCACCCGATCCAGTGCCTCTCATCGTTTCGTCACGCTTGGCTTTGAACTCTGATCCTGCTTTCCATTCCGGATACTTGTCGCCTTGCGCCACTCGATATCCAATCATCGTTAGCAACTGCGCGTCGTCAACTGCTCCCGTGAGATCCCAGTCAGGTTTAATCTCGTCGGAAACTTTGTGGTAGTCCTTGGTGGTATATTCGTCGCGCTTCTGTTTGCTGAACGTCGAATCTTTGCCTTCGTAACTAATCCCGGAATCAGTGTAGAGAGCCGGAACGCCTTGTTTCGCAAACTCAAAATGATCCGAGCGGTAGTAAAACCCTTTTTCTGATTCAGGGTCAGGATTTACTGCTCGACGCTGCACAGTCGCAGCTTCACGCAGGAGGTCGATTAAGGTGCTGTTGTCGTCACCGACCATCGTGATGTCGGTAGTCCTGCCCCACTGATTGACGCCATCCATGTTGATGTTTGCGAGCGTTTTGTTCAGCGGATACAGGGGCATCTCAGCGTAATATTTCGCGCCGAGTAAACCTTTTTCTTCGGCCGTCACTGCAAGAAACAGAATTGATCGTTTCGGAGGTGTAGCGAGTTTCGTGAATGCTTCAGCAATTTCAATCAACGCGGCAGTGCCTGAAGCATTATCGAGCGCGCCATTGAAAATCTGATCGCCAGTTAGTTTTGGATCGCGTCCGAGATGATCCCAGTGCGCCGTGTAGACAACATATTCGTTCTTCAGCGTTGGATCCGAACCTTCAAGCTTTCCGATGACGTTATTCGAATTGATTTCACGAAGTGTGTTTTTAACCGTCATGTTAGCCTTTGCATTGAGTGCAACGGGCTTGAACTCTTTCGAGAGCGCAGCCTTTTTCAATGCGTCGAAATCCTGGCCACTGGCGGTAAACAACTCTTTGGCGCGGTCGGTCGTGATCCATGATTCAACCGCAGCGCGTCCCATGTTCTTGTCAGGCTTCTGAATATCAAAGTTCTCACGAGACCAACTTCCAGAGACAACTTCATAAGGATAACCAGCAGGTTCCGTCTCATGAATGATCACTGCGGCCGCGGCGCCCTTCTGCGCTGCAATCTCATACTTGTAGGTCCAACGGCCGTAATACGTCATTGCCTTGCCCTTGAACATTTTGTCGTCCAGCTTTTTTGCGTCGGTCGCGTCAGGAACTTGAGGGTCATTGATCAGCATCACGATCGTCTTGCCTCGCACGTCCAACCCTTTGTAGTCGTCCCATCCATACTCTGGCGCCACTACGCCGTAACCGACGAATACCATGTCGGAATTTTCAACTTTTGATTCAGGAACGAATCGTCGTGAAACCGCAACGTAGTCTTGTGGGAATGTCAGGTTTATTTGCTTGCTGCCGACTGTGAATGAAGCGGTTGGTGCGCCGGTAAATCCAACGAGCGGAACCTTCTGAACATAAGTGCCATCCACCGGGTTCCCGGGCTTCAGGCCTATGCGCTGATACTGGTCGGTTAGATACTTTACGGTGAGTTCTTCACCCGGTGTTCCTGGACCTCGCCCTTCGTATTCGTCGGCAGCCAGAACCTTCGTGTGCTGCATGATGTCGTTTGCGGTGATTGAGTCGAACGCGGACTTCAACTCAGCCGGAACTGCGCTGGTAACTGCGCCGGAGTTTGTGTTCACGTTGGTCGTGGTGGTTGTGCACGCGAGTGCGAAACTAAGTACCGCCGCGAACGAAACGACTGCATGGATTCGCTTCTTCATTCGGATAGCCCCTCGATTCCGTTGTTGGATTTGTTAGATGTTTTCTAAGCCATAGGTGGGCACAAGTCAAACTCGCCGCATTCAAAGTGAAACATCCGAGTTAACTGGTGATACATGGTGGGACACATTTTCTCCTCGACTTCGTGACGAAAAAACAAATCGTAGTGTAATCACCCTCATTTTTCCTCGGGGCATGAACCTTGCACAGTGCCCGTCCGCCACGAGCGTCCACCTAACCCTGGGCGCGAAAAATACTGCAAATACAAAAGGAAAGAGTAAAGATGATTACCTCAAACACGAAGTACAACTTCATAACCCACTTCCTCAAACCGGCTCTCATAATGACTTGCCTGTTTGTGTTGACCTCAGTAACTGCTATGGCGCAAGCGCCTTGCGCGCCGGTAGACATAGCGCCTCCAACCGATCCGGCCCTTCAGGTCTTCGAACTCGAAGGGAAGATCCAGTCTTACAACACCACCGCTCGCACGATCACTGCCAACGGAATGACGATCTTCATTCCGACGACGGTGCTTGTCGAGACACGGAACCTCGACCTGACTGGCAACATCACGTTAGCGAATTTGACAGACGCTACGTTGGAAGCGCAGCGCAGCATTGTCGGTGGCACCGTCATCGCTTCAGGGGACATCGTTTTCAGCCAGGGGACGAACGGAAACTGCGTATCGATGAACGCTACGCGAGTCTTCGTCGAGCTTGCCGAAAACGGAATTGTAGGACTGCTTTCGGATGTCGATCCGGCTGCCGGCACCTTCCGCGTTAACGGTGTGCTGGTTCGCATGAACGCAGACCCGAGATTCCCGAAGGACATTCTCGATGTTGGCAGCAGCCAGCTCACCATCGCCGACCTGGCGAGCCATGAAGGTGAGGACATCTCTGTCGGTGGCTACTATGACGCCGCGCAGAACGTGCTCATTGGCACACTCGTGGAAACCGAGTTTGTCAAAGCCTTGCCCGGTCAGGACGGAGTTGCGATAACGAGGACCGAAGGCCGAACGGGCAACCGCGAGCTTCGCGTCGAAGGTCAGAATGCCCGGAACCCGCAGGGTCAGTTCGCCGCAAGCGTCACTGTTTTCTCCGGCGGTCTGGACGCAGCCGGCAGCCAGTGCGTCGGCACGCAGTTGGGCACCGCTGCTGTGAGCAGCATCGACGGCTCATGGAGTTTCCGCCAGAGGAACATTACGCCCCCCACTCAGGTTTGCGTGAAATCGCCCTTTGGAGGAATAGACTCAGCCGCCGTAACCATCAGCAACTAACAATACAATTCTCGCCGCGAAAGCAAATGAATCTGCTTTCGCGGCGAGCCCCGCTTCACGAAGACAATCTTTGACGGAACCAGAGAATTATTAGTCAGTCGGACGTGATAAGGTTCTGTCGTTCATTCGCACCCATTATCGAGATAGGCAGGGAGCACGATGCGAGACATGGAAGGCCTGGGTCTTGAGGAGCGGAAGATACTCTAACTCCACACCAGGTTCACTAGAAAGACTAGTAACTGGCGAACTCGACTTGGAAAACTCAATCTAACCGTAACGTTCGTCAACCGTTTGATCGATTGCAATTACGAACATAGAGAAGGCCGCCGGAGTTGCTCCAGCGGCCTCGTCAAATCGTGGCTCCCCACCGTGGACAAGATTCGCACTTTTTCCTGACGGACTTTTAGACGATTACTTCTGTGAGTCCTTCCTGATTTCCGCCAAGGTCTTTCCGACCTCCGAAAACACCCCATCAATCTCAGACTTTGTAAAGCCCCGACTTTGCAAATAATCCCGGGGGCTTACGCGGTCCTCTAATTTATCAAGTACGCCCCGTTTTGTTACTTTACCGGGATGTATTTTATTGGCGCTGCGGACGATCAACTTGACCGCGAAGAGCTGTTTAGGCTGTAGTGCCGGTATATCCTGTTTCTCCTCTTCATACTCATCTCTGAGGCTGCCGATACTGATGCCTAACACTTTTTCGATTGCCGAATACTCAACAAACTGATCCTTAACGTCGGTATCAGTTATTCCCATCTTCTTGAGACCCAGCAAGTTAAGGTCCCGAGCCCGTTGCTCCGCCTCCCGGCGGCTTGCCGCGTCGTCAGCGGCACTCTTGTCGCGCACCGGGCCGCTTGTGCTTCCGGGGATGTCAGGTAGTTGTGCGTAAACAGCCACAGTTCCAGCAATGGAAAAGCTGCAACTGAACACGACGGCTTTAAACATTTTCAGTAGTTTGATCTTCATAACGCCTCCATTTCCCGCGTTCGGCCTGCCCGATCTGCCGCAAGGATCATTAATTAGTTGATTGTCGCCCGGACGACGTTGCCGCATTTCGGCAGCTCGATAGAAATAACCACGTTCAATTAACTTTAAAAATCTCGCCAAGGTTGCCGGTAACTCCAAACCTGACAAAGAAGCCGAAGCGCGTCGCGTTTGGGATGAGTCCCGCGCGGGCACCTACCCTGACCGAAGTGTTTTTGCTCGTTTGGAATTGAACATAACCGAGTGCAAAAGCATCAGCATTCAGAAATCCCGAACGGCTGGAACCGTTTATCTCGACGTGGGTGCGGTGCTCGCCGAAAATGCCGAAATACCGGTCATAGCCGATATTCAGTAAGCCGACTGTTGCGTAACCATCGGCTTGCGCGCGGCCCGCTAAGAATACACCCGGTGTAACGGTAAATCTGTTGAGCCTCTTATTGTCATTACATGTAGCCGTTGCGCCGAACGACCTCGGGACTGTGCCCGTGATGAGGTGGTCGAAGCGGCCTCTGCCGAGGCCCTTAGAAACGCTCGCCGAAGGGATCGTCAAAGTATAATCCATGGTGAGCGGAATTGGGCTCGTGCCCTCGGGGGCGATTTTGTAGGATAAAGTAAACGACGAATTACCGACGCCCGTCACACGGTCCGTGTCAGGGACTTTCCTGGAACTGAAAGTGTCCAAACCTAACGCGACGACAAGCCTGTTGTTGGGGAAGTAAGAGAAGGATAAAGGGCCCCTCTGCGTTCGCGGGCCCTGATCATTGTTTCGTGCGCTGAGGCGATTATCATAGGCGTAAGCCAACTCGAAGTTGGCCGGTGGATCGGTCGAAGGGGGCGGGCAAGTGGCTGCTAATGCGGCCAGCAACTCCGCAAACATTTGGTCAATATCGTCCTGCTGTGCCGCTTGCCCAGGGCGCTCGACAGCATCCGTGAATGTCTGCCCTAAAACCGGAGAACTGAACATCAACATGGAGAACACGATCCATCCCAAGTATTTGGAGACCGCGCTCGTTAGCTTCTGTGGCATGCAGGGAGACTCCTAGAGGTCAGAGGTTGGGAGTTGCGAGGGCAATTCCGAAAAGCGAGCGTAGACTATAGCGTTATTTCCACTGAGTCAATCTCTTTATGCAAAGAGAATATTACTGCTACTTGAATGAGAAACAACGGCGTCGTGCGAGATAAACACGCGACTGATTATCAAAAGATCCAGCAGCGCCGAAGGCAGGGAGTTGCTTTGCGGGAATAGTTGTCAGGTGCGACGGATCTGCAACTGTATGAAGCGCAGGTTTAAGACTCTGGTGCCACGGCAACCCAAGGCTGACCGGCTCCGGCGTAGTACGAAGCGTGCGTGCAAAGGAGCCATCGCAGATCCAATCCGGCGACAGTCATAATCCAGCTGGTCCACCAAAAATCACTTTGAAAAATGAGGCCACCTCCACAGGTGGCCTCTTCCTTGTTGTGTGCCGAGCATGTTCGACAGCTAGGGAGTGAAAGTCTCCTACTCAACCTGATGGAGGTGAAGAGTTAGCGAAGCGCAAGGGCGTCGTCGTGAGGCGGGGTCTGAAGGAAGCGTGGAGCAAAGGTGCGAGCCGATGAATAAGAACCGGATGAGAGGCATACGGCGTCGGGCGAGTTGGCAACTGACAACGAAGCCCATATCCATCAAGGACGCTGGTTGTAAATTCGGCGGTTGTGCACCGAAGGCGGTCGAGCTTACCTCGGGAGATCTGTTGCGTGTCGTGGACTCACGACTGAGATTGCTGTGAAGCAGTTGAACGCGTAACAGAAGTCAGCAGAGGGCATAGTATCCCGAGCAGTTTGGGAGAAGGCCCGAACGGTTCCCAACGCGCGTTGGGATTAAAGAGAGAGCAAGTAAGCAACGCAACTCATGAGTGACAAGCGGCGGAAGAACCAGCTCGAGCTGGCCTTCACAGAGATGAGTAGGAGTGAAGCTCCGAGGGACTCTGCGGAAGGGACCGAAACGCTGATGGTGAAGCGTGAAGCCGAAAGCAAGGCAAGTAGTGAACAACTGATGGAAGAGGTCTGCGAGCGAAGGAATTGCGAGCAGGCACTGGCCCGAGTCAAGAGCAACAAAGGTAGTGCTGGTATCGATGGGATGACTGTCGAGCAGTTGCCAGCTTATCTGAAGCAACACTGGCCCACCATTCGTGAGCAACTGCTGAGCGGAACTTACAAACCGCAACCGGTGAAGCGGGTAGAAATACCAAAGGCAGACGGTGGGATGCGAAAGCTTGGTATCCCAACGGTGCTGGAGCGCTTCATTCAGCAAGCGGTAATGCAAGTGCTGCAACGCAGGTGGGACCGTACCTTCTCAGAGCACAGCTACGGGTTTCGGCCCGGACGCTCAGCGCATCAGGCAGTAGCCAAAGCACAGCAGTACATCGCTGAGGGCTACGGCTGGGTGGTGGACCTGGACTTGGAGAAGTTCTTCGACCGAGTCAATCACGACAAACTGATGGCGAAGCTGGCACAGCGAATCAGTGACAAGCGTTTGTTAAAACTGATTCGGGCTTTTCTTCGTGCCGGCGTGATGGAAGGTGGGTTGGTAAGTCCGGTTGACGAAGGCACGCCGCAAGGAGGTCCTTTGTCTCCCTTGCTGTCGAACATTGTGCTTGATGGGTTAGACCAGGAGTTGGAGCGGCGCGGTCATCGGTTTGTGCGGTATGCGGACGATTGCAACATCTACGTGCGCAGCCAGCGGGCCGGTGAACGAGTGATGAAAAGTGTTTCGCAGTTCATCACGAAGAAGCTGAAACTCAAGGTCAACGAACAGAAGAGTGCAGTGGCTCGACCGCGGCAACGGAAGTTTCTGGGCTTTAGTTTCACTTGGCAGCGTGAACCGAAACGGCGCCTTGCGCCAAAAGCAATTGCGCGGTTCAAGCAACGAGTGCGGGAACTGACGCGGCGGACGCGTGGGGTCAAGGTGGAAACCATGGTCGTTCAACTCAGTCGTTACCTGCTGGGATGGCGCGGCTACTTCGGCTTCTGCCAGACACCTACAGTGTTGCGTAGTCTTGAGGAGTGGCTCAGACGGCGACTAAGGTCGGTCGTTTGGAAGCAGTGGAAGTATGCGCGGGTGCGGTTTGCTGAATTATCGAAACGCGGAGTGGGTAAAGATCTTGCCGCACAAACGGCGGGCAGTGCTCACGGCCCGTGGCGACTCAGTAACTCGCCCGCCCTTAACATTGCACTGCCCAATGCCTACTTCGCGTCGCTTGGATTGACGCCGTTAGTTGTTAACTAGAAGCTTAACTCGCCGAACCGCCGTGTACGGACCCGTATGCACGGTGGTGTGACAGGGAAAGCCAGTGATGGCCTACCTATGTCGATTATTAAAGAATTCTGGCTCCGCAGGTAGGAGAAAGAGACCGACTTAAAAACGTTGCGGGTTTTGCCAAGTTTCTTAGTTTCTTAAAGAATTCACACATTCGCGGTTTTAGACTGTTTGCACTATCTTCAGTCTCAGCATTCATGGACTGAACCCCTAGATTGAGACACTCGAAATAGGCACACTTAGCAGAGAAAGGAGCTACAAGTGGCCAAGAAACGAGTGGGACGATATTCAAACGAGTTCCGGCGGATGTGCGTCGAGCGCATGAAACAATGCGACGACATCGGGGCGCTGGCCAAGGAATTAGATATTCATCGACGATATTTGTACCGCTGGCGCGATCAACTCGAGCCCGCGGAGAAGAGTGAAGGGCCGCCACCACAGAACTCACGTGAATCCACCTTGCGTAAAGAGGTCAGCCAACTCAAGCGAGTGTTGGCCGAGAAAACTCTGGAACTAGATTTTTTCAAAGGTGCCTTGCAAAAAATCGAGGCGCGACGCCAGCAGAGCGGCGACTCTGGCGCGAAGGCATCTACGACCAAATCCGGGAAGTGATGTCCTTGCAAGGCAGCTTGAGTATCGAACGGATGTGTCAATTGGCCCAGGTAAGTCGCGCCGGCTTCTATAGATCATTGCAGGAGCGTTTACCAGTGGAAGAAGAGCTGGAGGTACGAGCCACCATTCAGCAGATCGTGCTGGAGCATCGGCGCCGCTACGGCTATCGCCGAGTGACCGCGGAACTGCGGCGGCGCGGCTTGCTCGTTAATCACAAACGTGTTGCGCGTCTGATGCGTGAAGATAATCTGCTGGCGGTCCAGCCGCGTGCTTTCGTAGTCACGACTGACTCAGAACATGAGTTTGAAGTGTATTTGAATCTCGCCCGCCGTCTGAAGTTGACCGGCATTAATCAGCTCTGGGTGGCTGATATCACGTATATTCGGCTGAAATCGGAGTTCGTGTATCTGGCCGTCATCCTGGACGGCTTTTCACGCAAGGTGGTCGGCTGGGCGCTGGAGCGAACCCTAGCCACACGCTTAACCAGGACTGCGTTGGAGCGAGCAATTGCTACACGCCAACCTGGGCCAGGTTTGGTCCATCATTCCGATCGCGGGGTGCAGTACGCTTCACACGAATATGTGCAGCTGCTACAAGCACACCAGATGATCCCCAGCATGAGTCGGCCGGCGAATCCGTACGACAATGCGAGTTGTGAAAGCTTTATGAAGACGCTCAAGCGTGAAGAGATCTATGCTAACGATTATGTTGATCTCGAGCACTTGCGCAGAAACATCGAGGCGTTCATCGACCAGTACTATAATCGCTGCCGCTTACACTCAGCGCTTGGCTACCAACCACCGGAAGAGTTCGAGCAGCAACTCGAATCTGCTGTGACTTCCGCGGGTGCAACGATGAGTTTTTTCAGGCATCGGGAGGACTATCGACCCGATGATACTCATACAAAAACAAGGAGCGGCCCGCAGACCGCTCCTCTTTCGACCATCGGTTTCGATGAGTCTCCGGCTGGTTATTCCTTGGCGAGTTGCTCTCCAGCAGAGCTCGCCTCCGCTTCACCAGCCGACGCAGATTCTGAACCAAGAGCAGTAGTTTGAGAAGTGAAAACTTATTCAGCGGCAAGTGTGACTAATTGAAACTGTCTCAACCGAGGGGTTCACCCCATTCAGTTGTGACTTAGTTGTGACAGAGCATTTCGTGATGTATCTATCGCCACAATTGCAGCGGGAGAGGACTTTAGCCGGGGGCTCCTTTCAGGAGTTTCTTTTCACAGGAGTTTCTTTTCAAGGAGTTTCTTTTCTATTGACTTCATACTTGTTTTGGAATAGAACGCCAGCGCTT
The DNA here is from genome assembly GCA_963789185.1 of uncultured Acidobacteriota bacterium. Taxonomy (GTDB): domain Bacteria; phylum Acidobacteriota; class Blastocatellia; order Pyrinomonadales; family Pyrinomonadaceae; genus PSRF01. Next base: position 130,695 of record CAWBJU010000027.1, on the reverse strand, counting down.
CAACCTATTTCCTCTGATAGGAGCTACGCTCAATGAAATGCATCCTCCTTTGACAAGGCGTGAACCTGCCCAATCGGACTGATGCGAGTGGGGGATGAGGGCGAAACCGTCATAATCCTCCCACCTAAGCCGATAAAAACCAAGAATACTGGTGTGAGCAGGAGCGCAACCGCTAGCTAGCTGACTAGGTGGAATTAAGTTCTACTTGGGCCAGGTGGTTGGGAATATGAAGCTGAATGGCGAACATAGAATCCATGTGGGCTTGTCGTGGCAAAAGAGCAACCATAACCGATTCGTGGACCGACTTTGATCCGCAAAAACAAACTAGACTCAGCCGTGTTAGATAGATTCAGCCTATTGAGTCGTTATGAATCTGAATCAAGGCCAAGCAGGACGGTTTGTTCCTGAAGAGTTGTATCTTATCTGGGAAGAATACCTCACCAAGGATAGACCCGGAGGACTTACAAGTCTGCGGGGACTGTACTATCAGTACTATATTCCTTAGAACTCGGGAAAGAACTCCTGAAGGCCGACCCAGATTATGACGCGTACGCATGCGAATGGATTGAATACTTCGTTGCTTGGCGGCTAAGGGTTAATGGGACTCTTGAACGCATTCTGCTGATTGAGGTCAAAACCGCTCTCAAGAAATGCTTTCTTGAGGTTGGAAATACTCGACGTGTCTTTAGCAATTTGGGAAAAGCGATTGACCGATTGTCGTCCTACCTCAACGCAGATACTAAGCTCAGGTGTCGCCTTGTTTATAATTCGCTTCCTGGTCATGACTGTGATTCCTTAGGTTGCGTGGATCGGATCCGCGCGCGCTCCTCGTATAGTACCCTTGCAGATAAAACGCGCACTCTATTTCCATTAGATGTCATTAACCAAATTGAATTCGTGCGCTTTTTGCCTATACCAATTACCAGAGAGACGATTCTAAGTGAGCTTCTTTTTTTGAATGAACAACAGCCAGGTCTTATCAATCTTCTAGAAGCCGAGAAGGACATTAGCACCTTTGTCCGCAGCATATATGGTTTGATAGCACCCTTATATGTTCCACAAACACGAGAATCTTCTATGGACCAGTGCCCGAATGAACTGCAACTGGCAGGACTTCATCGTGACCGGGTTCACACCATTGATGATCTAAGTACTACCCTCGGGATAGTCGCAATGATGAAGCAGAGGGCCATCCAAGGAAGCCGCCGCCAGATGCATGAGTTCTCGAAGAGGCGGGCGCGAACAAATATTGAGAATGCAACGCAAACCAAACAAGTCTTCCTCCGTCCGGAAGCCAAAGGAATAACATTCGAGGATAAAGAAGAAGCCCAAAATGCATTGAGTGTTATCCATACGCTTGCCCAAGAGGCGGACTCCATACTCTTTCACGTGGATCAATTCGCCCTTGTCAAACATAAGGATCACCTTCGACTGGAAGTGTCGTCTTCGGACGCCGTACCGATCTCTGACTATCTAAAGCGGTCGAAGCCGGACCATAGAGAAAGAGTGAGACTTCTTCTCTCCTTTATCACCGCTGTCGTAACTTGGGCCCAAAAAGGCGTTGTCCTGTTGAATTTCCGCGCCGATAGCCAACAGTATGAGGATCTCTATCTTGCGAAGTCTGGCCCTCGCTTCGTCCTGGGTGACCTTGGCGCGTTGGCACTAAGCACCACTACGCACCGGCTTCTTGATGAGCAATGGGTGCCCGGTCCGTTGTTAGCTAAAGCATTCCGCTATCTCTATTACGGTAAGATTACCCGGCGCGAGATAGAAAACACTCGGCTATACCGAGCGCCGTGGAATGACAACATCGTTAGGGACTTGGCGCGCTGGCTTGACTCGGTTCCCTTTATCGACAGCAACGAGGCTCGGGAGATAGTCAAATTCTTGTTTAGAGATGAATTGGACGGATGGCCACTGATTTTCTCTGGGATTGACGATCAGTTTATCCATGACACCGTGGATCTTGGCTACAAATTTGTCGCTGACGCTCTAGGCAATTCGCGCCCGGGTTATTTGAGCAAGGATCGTGGCCACTACCAATATCCGTTGTTATACACATCTTGGCGTGATGCGCAGATAGGTAGCTTTGAAGAGCCCTCCAACTCTCTTACGCTCTATCGATATACTGAATATGAAACCCGCAGATGGGCCAGTGCGAGGGAAAGTGACCGCGATCGTCACAAGGCAGTGGAGTTGGATCGTAAAGACCGCAATCACGTGCTCGCCGTATTCTGTCAACAATCAGATGTAAGGACTGTTTCTTCCAAGGTATTTGGCATCGCTTACGAGGATTACCAGGAATGGCTGAAGAATCATAAATACAGAGTCGGTTGTAAGCCTCCCTTAAAACGCCGCCATTGAAAACTAGAGGTTTCCGAGCGACTATGACGCGAGGAGGCCTCAATGCGGAAGAGCAAATTCAGCGAACACCAGATCATCGCGATCCTGAAAGCGGTGGAAGCAGGACGGACCGTTAGGGACGTCTGTCGTGAGCATGAGATCAGCGATGCGACTTACTACCAGTGGAAGTCGAAGTACGGTGGCATGCAGGCTTCAGACATCAAGCGCCTGCGTGAATTAGAAGACGAAAACCGGCGCTTGAAGCAGATATCAGCAGATCTGCTACTAGAGAACCGGGCGCTGAAAGATGTGATCACAAAAAAGCTCTGAAGCCAGCTGCGAAGCGCGCGCTGGTTGTAGTGTTGCGCACAGAGCATGGCTTGAGTGAGCGTCGGGCCTGTGCCGCGGTAGGTCTAGAACGATCGGTCTATCACTACGAGCCGCGACCGACGGCGGATGGACCAATCGTGAAACTACTGCTGGAGTTGGCCTGGCAACGACCGGAGCAAGGCTTCGGTAAGTTGTTCAGACGGTTGCGACGCCTAGGCCACGGTTGGAATCACAAGCGGGTCTATCGCATTTATTGCGCGCTGAAACTGAACAAAAGACGGAAAGGCAAAAAACGTTTGCCAACAAGATGTCCTTCGCCGCTGGTCGTACCTGAAGCAATGAACGAGTGTTGGTCAGCCGACTTCATGAGTGATGCGTTGTGGGGTGATCGTCGCTTTCGCACCTTCAACGTGGTGGATGATTTCAATCGCGAAGGACTGGCGATCGAAGTGGACTTTAATCTGCCGGCGCCGCGCATCGTGAGAACACTCGATCGGATAGCCGCTGAGCGCGGCTATCCGCGCAAGCTGAGACTCGACAATGGTCCGGAAATGGTCTCTGTGACGCTGGCTGAGTGGGCCGAACAACACAACGTGATGCTCGAGTTCATCAAGCCTGGACGACCGATGCAGAACGGCTTCATCGAAAGATTCAATCGCAGCTACCGTGAAGCGGTGCTCGATATGTTTGTCTTTCAAAGCTTGTGGGAAGTGCGCGAACAAACAGAACTGTGGCTTCTGGAGTACAACGAAGAACGACCACACAAGTCTTTGGGCCACCTGACGCCCAGGGAATACTTGTTAACCCAAAAACCGGAAATTTCTAGTAACTCGTGGCTGTAATCGCGGGAGGCTTACAGCAGGTTTTCTCTTTGTCAATGGCCCAATTTGATAGTGTTTTGGATGTGAGTGATGCAGAAAGTGCCAGTGGGGTAAAACGAGGTGTGATCAAATGTGACAGTTCGTTTATTCGGAGACGCTTAGTGGAGAAATTTTCGTGGTTTTGTTTTGGACGTAGATTTGTCAGAGGTCGAAGCGGTTAGACTCTTGTATTAAGGGAGTGCTGTTAATGTCATTAGCCGATAGATTCAGTGCTCGGGTTCGTGCGCGATTACGGCATGAGCATAAGCAAGACAGGCCCTGAGGTCATCAGGTTCCAAATCAGGGTAGTCCGCGAGGATAGTCTCAGGAGTTTCCCCTTGAGCAAGCAAACTGAGAATGAGTTCGACGGAGATGCGCATGCTCCGAATGATGGGTTTGCCGCCAAAAATCTCAGGGTTTACTGTTATGCGTCTAAGAAGTGTCTCGTCGATCACGGTTTTCGTTTTACGTTGTAGCGAACATCTTGTTCGTTAGGACATTGTCACGGCTGCCGCCGAGTTCCGCGCTGCCCATAGAGGGCAGCTAACCTAATTCAAGTACAGTTCCTAAACTAGGGCTATACCTGAATTATAAATGATGGTCCAACAATCTAAAACAGCAAGCTGTGGATAAGTCGGAAAGATGGCTTAAATAGGAGGATTAAAATCCATTATCCAATCTTCAAAACCTATGCGTTCTTGGTCATAAGCGTAAATGTAAGGTTCGTTCTCCAACAGCTTCTCAATCTCGCCTTGGCTTTCCGCCTCGTCAAAGTAGCCAGCGAAGTAAACCGAGTATTCTATGTGAGGGAGTACGGATGCTAAGAGTCTCTTAACTCCGCTTGGACGTTTGTGTCTGACAATCACATCCCACCTACTTGGGTCGAGGACACCTTGATTCTCTAAAAGGTAAAGATTGAAATAGTCCATCTTATGGGCCAACTGCATCATTCCGGTGTCCGACGCTCCTAAAGGCTGGACGATGATATTCGCATAAGGACTAGGCTTTGGTGGGGCGACCAAACGAACACCATCAATTCTAGCAAACATAACATGGTCCAAATATTTGAAGGGAACACCAGTCAGCTTATCCCAGTTCACAGGACCAATGGCTCTCTCTTCTTCCTTCGTTAAAGGTCGCTTTGCCAAGTCCGCCAAAGGTTCATCTTCCCAAGAGGGCATTGCAGTTTCCTTTCTAACAATATCGCTTAGATAAGCGGGAAGAGATGTACCTAAGATTGGGCCGGCTTGTTCAGGTTATTCTGTGCGTCTTTATAATCCTGCTCCCACAGCTTAAGTACATCGGCCAGATGATCTTCTGTTGGATTTATCTTGCTTTGCCAACGGCCTTCACTTGGACCGTTAACAGTCGGCATAGGTAAACTCACAACGCCGGGAATTTCCCTATGCTTCGTAAAGTAAATATGAGCTAGTAGTTGACGTTGACTCTGCCTTAGCTGCGAAAGAGGACGGGTGAAATTATAGATTCTAGGTACTTGTATTCCTGCATTTATTACTTGTTCCCTGCGGAAATCATCATCTATCTGCATCGAAAAATGTATTGTTGGTTCCTGTGCTTTCGGTTCCGGCAACTTCTTTTGACTTGAAGGAGCGGCATCAGGAAAGAGTAAATCATCGGTCGTGGATAGTTTTAATACTGCCTCCCTCATCTCCTCGACATTGTTAAGAGGAGACCCTGTGAATTCTTCTAGGGCCGTTAGAAATGCATCGTCTTTCGCCTTCACCGCAAGACACAAAACGTTAAGCCATTTTTGAGCTTCCCCGATAAGTTTAATTTGTTCTTCCTTCGGCAAAGACAAGTTTTCGCGGTCAAACGACATTAAATTAGAGAGATGGGTAAGTGCATTTTGATATGTTTCTCGACGGCGGTCTAATTCAGCCATCTTTTCTTCACGTTGTCTTTTCTCCTGTTCCGCTTGCTGTTGACGTTCCCACTGTTTTGATTCGCGGTTACTGGTGAAGTAATTAGTTAGCCAGGTTGTCGCTAAACCAACGAAGGCTACGATTCCCGCAGTAATGATTGTGCTGGTGGTTGCGTCCATCAAACCAAATCCCACTCTTCTTTTTCTATCCTAGAAACTTCTTCAGCCAGATAACGCAAAAACACTGGGGTATCAACGCTAGCGTGACGCTTTCTATACTCTTGATAATCTGAGCCAATATGTCCGCTGAGACTAAAGAAGTCCTCATGACGTTCGAGAACGGCTAACAGCTTATTGTCGTCGCGGTCTATACCGTGGGAGGCAGCTTCTTGTAACATCTTCCGCCATTTCGTAATTAGTTCTTTTCGATAAGCAAGTTTCTGTTTTTTCTTTTCAATACCCCAATTAATATATGGGCCAATGATGGCGCCAACCACGAGGCTAACTACGGCTATGAGAAGTTCTTTCATAGTTGTGGATAAGTATTATGATGGGCTTAGATAAGCGAAAGAACTTAGTCTATCAGTTTCCACTTTCTTTCAATCTCAGCTATCTCATCAAGAACCTTGGCCTTTAACTGAGTTCTCCTGTCGGGAGAACTGTTTACTGTGTAGAGTTCAGTGCCAGGGCAGCAACTCTTCCAAACTACGCGTGCGCCGTAGATAAGGCGGCAAGATACTCGAGCTGAACTTCAGCTCACCACCACGGTCACGCACCCGCGGCGCCTTCACCGCCACTTCACCGATCCCCGTTTGTACGTGCCGCTCCGGCAGATGACCGTTGCGCACTACCCGCTGCCGTCCAAGTTCATCTTTCAACTCTAGATATTGCGCGACGTATTCCGCCACCTCGGCTTCCACCGCTTGCTGCAACAACCTGCTCGCGCCCCGTCACAGCACTTCTGTTAATGCGTCAGCCACCGGCAACGCGATTCCTGGATCCCTGTACTCCACTAAGTTATCTTCCTGCACGGCGTATTCCTCCTTAGCAATAAGGTTGATGGTTCGTCGTAAAACTCATCAAGAATACGCCACCTGCTTCATCCTCTCATCCCCAACTTTCGACTATAACTCGCTGCCGCTTCGGCGCTCCGTAGAGATAGTGATCAAGACTGATCGAGCCGTCGGTCGGCACGTTCTCCCAAGTGTCTGCGGGTAAGCCAGCGTTGATTTCGTCGACGACCTCCCAAATGGGTTTGCGATCCACACCTGTTCCTTCAGAGCTAGCGCCCGTGGCAAGAGTATCAAGGAGTCGTAACGCTTCTTGTTGTTTGTGAGGTGGCAGCGCTCGCACTTTGTCAATCAGTTGGTCTTCCAGATTTGTGGCCATGATCTTTCTCTCTGGGTTCGCAAAAGAGTGCTTCTGAGGGTGTCGTTCAGCGTTTGGAAAGTATAACATTCTTAAGCTTCTCTCAATGTTGTCACGAGTCGCAACAAAACAAATCTCGAGAAGATAGTTAGGAGTTGTTGGCACCGAAACTACCAGTTCTATCCCGCCTGCGAGTGCGCTATCCCGTCGCGCTGGACCGGGCGGAAAAGGTTGCAGCTCTGCTAATCATTAGGTGAAATACTTATGGCAGTGATCAATCTTCTCTCACTTAAGAGACTGGCTACCAGCCGTTCGTTCGCTCGTGGTGAAGCGTATTTCAAAGATGGCCGCGTGCATGGACTTGCGGTGAACGAGGGAACGTGCACAGCGATCGTCAGCGGCCAAGACGACTATTGCGTCACGCTTGGTTCGACCGGGGGCGAGATTAACTACTCGTGTGATTGCCCGATTGGGCTTGAAGGTGAATTCTGTAAACACCTCGTCGCCGTCGGTCTAGCTTCACTTAATCCAGCTCCGGAGAGTAAAGGCAAGCCCAGCAAGCGAAAAGGGACGGCAAGCAAAGACGATCTACGTGCGTATCTCGAGCGGCAAGACAAAGATACCCTGGTCGCCATGCTGGCGCGCGAAGCAATGGAAAACCGAAACCTGCGCGATCGCCTGCTCCTTGAAGCTGCGCAATCGAATCCCGCCGGCTTGGACATTACGGCGTATCGTCGATCCATCGCGTCCGCGACGCAGACCGACGGCTTTGTCGACTACCATTCCGCGTACGACTATACCCGTCGCATTCTTCAAGTGACCGACTCGATCGCGGCTCTGCTTAACCGCGGCCACGCGCCGGCGGTCATCGAACTGACGGAGTACGCGCTGGCGCAACTCGAAAAAGCCATCGGTGATATGGACGATTCGGATGGCTATATGAGCGACATTCTGCCAGAGCTCCAGAATCTACATCATCGCGCCTGCCTGGACGCCCGTCCCGAACCTTGCGCTCTGGCGCGACGATTGTTCGACTGGGAGATAAAGAGCGACTGGGAGATCTTCTATGGAACGGCGGAGACCTATGCGGACGTATTCGGTGCAGAAGGCTTGGCGGAATACCGTCGGCTAGCCGAATCCGAATGGGCAAAAATTCGGCCACTTAACCCAGGAGACAAAGAAGATGTGCGATCCACCAGGCGCTTTCGCATCACGAGAATGATGGAAGCGCTCGCGCGACAATTGGATGACACTGACTCGTTAGTCGAAATCAAACGCCGTGATCTTTCGGACGCTTATTCGTTCCTTAAGATTGCCGAGATTTATCGCGAGGCTGGCCAGCACGACAAGGCGCTCGATTGGGCCGAACAGGGAATCAAGTCTTTTCCGCGAGCCGATTCGCGACTGGTTGAGTTTCTCGCCGTCGAATATCACCGCCGCTCTCGACACGACGACGCAATGACTTTGATCTGGAACCAGTTTGTCGAATGGCCGTTTTTGAAAAACTACCAGGAGTTGAAGGCGCACGCACTCAAAGTGCGCCCGGACCCAGACTGGCCTGCTTGGAGAGACAAAGCGCTAACCCATCTGCGAGGTGTGATTGAGAAAGAGAAGCAAGGAGAGAAAACTTCAAAGAACCATTGGGATTGGGCGCGCCATGCTGATAACTCGCGTTTGGTTGAAGTCTTTCTATGGGAAAAGCGCTATGACGAGGCGTGGCAGGAAGCCTGTGCGGGTGGCTGTTCTTCGGGTCTTTGGCTTCTGGTTGCCGCCGCGCGTGAAAACAAACACCCCGGCGACGCCGTACCGATTTACCAAGAGATGATCGCGCCGATTCTCAAGCAAGCAAACAACGATGCCTACGAGGAGGCCGTTAAGCTGCTGCAGAAAATCCGCGAGCTAATGGGGCGACTGGATCGCGTAACCGAGTTTGAGGATTACCTTGGGGCGCTACGCGTCGAATACAAACGCAAACGCAACTTCATTAAGCTGCTTGATGCAATTGAAAGCTCGTGATTCGAGAGAAATGATTGAGAGCAATAGAGCCGCAAATGGTAGCGACGCTATTGGATTAGGTGATCGGATCGTCACACATGCCGAAATGTTTCAGAACGGCGGAGGAATTCCAAGAGCGCGGCAAATGCTTCGAACTGTTCCCTGGGGAATTTCTCGATGACGCGGCATGGCGGCGGATTTCCTGGTTTGTCGATTGATGTAAAGGCTGTGCTGTCTTCCTTCGCGCATGAGCTGGCAGCCATGACTCTCAAGATGTCGAATTAAATCGATTCGCTTCATGCGGCGCGAAAGGCGATTTCTTCACTACTGATTTTTTCCCTGGGAACATCTTCGGCCAGCAAGCGGTTTCCTTCCAGCACCATCTCGATTGCTTCATCCAGATTTCGCCGCGCCTCCTCGACATCAGCGCCGAGCGAGATCGCTCCCGGAAGCTCAGCGACCGAGGCCTGAATCAGCCCATCGGCCTTTTCATAGATTATGGTCATCTTAATTTCCATTAGTCCCCTCCGGCCACATCATAGCACGAGGCAATATGGTGAGACCGATTCGATTGCGCCGAAAACGATGCTCAGATTCTCATGCCATTGGTCTCTGGGTTGACCGCAAGAGATAGTCTTTTGGCAGACCCCTGGTTTGGAGGTCTCGCGGACGCAGAACACCCCCTTTATGGGCGAGAGCGAGTACCCTTTTTTCTGCGGAAGCGCTCATCTGTTTCGACACCTTCTTCATAAATTAGGCGTCGGTAGATAGTTGAGCATTCTATTACTCTGGTTTAGGAGTGTAAAAGGTGGGAGTGTGTCTGTTTACAGTTTATTATTCGCAGCCGGAGGTATAGATGGAAACTGACTCTAAACCTGTTCCAATTGGTGTATGGATTTTTTGGGCCATATTTGCAGTGTTAATTTTGAGCTTTCTTGGCTCAAGGTTTGCGCGTTTTGGTACTGCTCTTACGTTCGCCGCTAATGTCATAAGCGTATTAGCAGCAGCCGGCGCTGCAGTTGCGGCTTATCTCGCAGTTAGCGAGCTTCGGAACGAAAGAAAAGAAGACCGCAGTAATCGGAAGCCATATTTTTCCTTCATCGGAGGCGAAGTTGGTAAAGCCGAAGACGATGAAGCTCAGTACGGTTACAGTGGTTTCGTTCGAGCAACGTGTCGAAATGTTGGAACAAATCCGGCGGCTGATTTGACGGTGACGGTAACGCTTCTTATGGACGTGGATAACGGCTTCGCGAATGAGGTTGCCACTTTGCGAGCTGTTAACGATGTTGCGTCAGCGTTTGATTACGAAATTAACCGGGGCGGTTTACACATCGACACTACGCGCCATCACTATGTAGTATTCGAACTCGATTACTATGATGCTATTTACGGATTTCGATTCCAGCAGACTTTTTATCAGCAGTGGAACGGCCTTGACCCATTTGATGAATCACACACGTCAAATGCCGTGTATCCAATAACACGCGAAGTTAAAGCGCACGTTCAAAATATGTTAGCTCAAGCGTGAGTGCGGGAATATAGCTCGCCATATTTGTCCTCCCACTCATCGACGAGCGGCTGTAATAGTGGCAGCGATTCTAGCGTATATCGCTGTAGTTCTGAATTATTGGGTTTTGGGGAATTCAAGAGTTGTATGATCAAGCTAAGACTGACATTCACTAAACCTTTGGCATTCTCAAATCGGTAATAAACGAAACGCCACTCAGTTCCGACGCCTAAATCCGGGTGTTTTAAGGGTTCCGCAAGTTGCGGATCAGGATGCACCGCCAAATCCCGAAAGCGATAGATCTCTTTCAACGCGTCACGAACCTTTGGTAATGCTTCCTTCCTTACCTTGAAGCCTCGGCGGATTGTTTCGTAAACCTGCTTGTACCGCGCGGTTCCCTTTTGACGCCAAGCGTCAAGCGTCGCCGCAGGAATGATCACGTGTTCTTTCACCCTCGCATAAAATGCGTCCATGCTAATGGCCGCAGCCATTATGGCCTGCATCGACGCCATGAATTCTGCTTCCAGTACTCTTGCGATCTTGTCATTCGCCTGCTCTTGCCATGCTGGCGAAAGGCGTGCGTGTTCTGCGCCGGCAACCTGTAAGTGCTTTAGCGCTATAGCCACCCAATGAGGAACTACATCTAGCGCGGCATGGAGTACCACGGGGCTGAGCTGACCATCTTTAATAGTGAGGCCGCCAGGAGGTATACCTACCCGCATCCCTTTACTAATGAACACGCCGTGTGTCGGCGGCGTTGGAGTTGGCTGTTTGTTGTTTTCGGGTACAGTCATAGTAGCGCTATATTAGTTTTGTCGAACCTCATCGCCAAAACCGAAAGCCCGTCTTTTGAAAGGGGCCCTTGTCTCAGTTAGGCGGACTTTAATCAATGATGCTTGTGGTTCCTTGCTTCGTGACTTCCGACATTGTGTTTCATTCATGAAACACAATGTGCTATGTTAAAATCCGGAATGCAAGCATGGCAAAGAACTCTCACATCGAATGGACAAATCACACATTTAATCCTTGGTGGGGATGTCACAAGGTTTCTCCAGCATGTGAGAACTGTTACGCAGAAGTGTGGGCAAAGCGAGTCGGACAAACACTTTGGGGCCAACGTGGTCCGCGACGGTTTTTCGGCGACGCTCACTGGCAAGAACCTCTCAAGTGGAATCAGGAAGCTCGCAATCGGGGAACTCGTGCACGTGTGTTTTGCGCGAGTATGGCCGACGTTTTTGAAGATCGAGCAAGTCTTGACCGCGAGCGTGCGCGGCTCTGGAAACTTATCGAACAAACACCAAGTCTGGATTGGTTGCTTCTCACTAAGCGACCTCAACACGTTCTGGCGATGATCCCATGGGTCGATGATTGGCCACGAAATATTTGGATTGGTACCAGCATAGAAAATCAAAGACTAACCGAACTACGCCTTCCGTATCTTTTAGCACTGCCTGCTGCCATTCGGTTTTTGTCTTGCGAGCCTTTACTAGGTCCGTTGAACTTACGATCATGGTTTGATCGTCGTTCGTACCACCCGATTGATTGGGTGATTGTAGGTGGTGAAAGCGGCGCGCACTCGAGGCCAATGCATCCAGATTGGGCGCTTGGATTATTGAGACAATGTCAGCGCGCAAAGGTGCCTTTTCACTTTAAGCAGTGGGGCCATTGGGCTCCTGTGGATCCTACGAAAGCCCTTGGCTCAAAGCCTATGCTGACTGTGGGTGGCAAGCGTCAAGTTGGAATGATAGGCGTTGGAAAAAAACTCGCTGGTCGAACGCTTGACGGTACAACTTGGGATAGTCTGCCAAGAGCGGCCCCTGCCTAACGGTTATGTACTGGCAGGAATTACAGGATAACAAAACGGAAATGGCCAAAGGCAACGACAGAAAACACTTTGAGGAGTACCGCGAGCAGACTCAAGTAAAACACAGCATTCTCGCAGCTTATCTTCCCGCTTATTACCACATTCTAAAGCGATGGAGTAACAACCTCGTTTATGTCGATGGCTTTGCTGGCCCAGGTTGCTACGTTCAGAGTGTGACTGGTGAAACATTCGATGGTTCGCCAATCCTTGCTTTAAAGCTCATCGCTAGCAACGAAGAACTTTTCGAAACAGGTGAGCACAATTTTTATCGAGTCCGATGACGTGTTGTTCAGTCAACTCAAAGACAGGGTCGAACATTTCTATGAAGAACATCCGAATATTCGTAAGCCAATTTATCGACTTGGCACGTTCTCTGACACACTTAACGAGATTCTTGGGAGGTTAGGGGGCAGGTTAGCGCCGACTTTTTTGTTCGTCGATCCTTGCGGCGTTAGTGGTACTAGCTTTGACACGATTCGTGCCGTAATGGTGAACGACAAATGTGAAGCATTTATTTTCTTTAACATTGATGGAGTGCGGCGAATAGCCGGCCTGTCAGCGCTCAGTCCTGTTCTTGTGGAGTTAATGGGTTCTGAAGAACGCGCAAAATCCCTGTATGAAAAGCTAAGAACAACTTCGATCGTTAGGGAGCGCGAGGAGATTATTCTGTTCGCATACCGCAAAGCTGTAGAGGAGGATATGGGAGCTAAATACATAATCCCGTTCCGTGTCGAACATGAAGATCAAAAGAAGGCCAGCCACTATTTGATTCACGCTACTAGACATCCGCTAGGGTTCAAAATCATGAAAGATGTACTGTGCCGCCGCGGGCATGGGGAAGACGAGCCTGGGGGTCTCGAACTCAGACAAAAGGGTCGTACAAACTTTGTCCCAATGTTTGATATGCACGCCGACGTTAAGGCGGAGATCTTGGCAGCCTTAAGGGGTAAGCCACTTCTAGTGTCGGTGTTTTACGACGAGTGGACCATGAGGCCAGCGGATATGCAATGTGAAACAGCTTATCGCCAAGCCCTTTTGGAACTGGAAAATGACGGTAAGATTGAAGTTTTAGGGAAGGATGGAAAAAACGTAATTAGCGTTGGTGCTCGTCGTAAGAGAAAGAACAAACCAACGCTGGCCAAAGACTATTACGTTCGACTTAGGAACTAAGTCTCTCAATTTCTTGAAACACTGATCTGACTTAGTATCCTTACGCGCATGATCCACTTTTTGACTGGTCAGCAAAGCATAGCACGTCGTCAAACAGGATGAATGTCGTGTACCGGACGCTAGTCCTTCTCAGACACTAGAAAGATGCGGGTTCCTTATCGGCCTAACTGGGATTCTATTTCAGGTAAAGAGATCCCGAGCCTATATCAGCGACAGTCAGAAGTCAGGCACCAAGAAATCAGTCGACGTGTGAATCAAACTTTGTGACTTAGTTGTGACAGGCGGCACCGATCTAATGAGGTAAAGCCTTACTTTCCAAACACCTACAAAAATAAAATGGCTCCGCAGGTAGGACTCGAACCTACAACCCTTCGGTTAACAGCCGAATGCTCTGCCATTGAGCTACTGCGGAATAAGCGCCCTCACATAGCTACAAATCAACTACGTGCAGGGCGCGAAGGCGTTTTATAACAAATGGGTTCCAGAGCGTCAAGGAGCGCCAATCGACGCGATTGCAGCGTTAACGCGTGACTAAACTTGCACTACGCAACAATCTGCGAGAATATCTCCAGCCCAAATATTCCCCTTAAGAAAAGGTCGACATGGAACGACGCACTACATCCTGGTTTAGTCAGAACTTAAGTACTGAAATGCCGCTGGTGGCTTACGGACACGCTGGTCCACCGTTGCTGATGTTTCCCACCGCTGCCGCCGATTATCTCGAGTACGAGCGCTTCTATCTCGTCGACGCAATCAAGTCGTTCATTGAAGCAGGAAAGCTGCGGGCTTACTCAATCAACAGCGTCAATCGTTACAGCCTGCTCAACGAGCAGATGCCCGCGCCCCTGAAAGCCGAGTTGCTGACGCGATACGATCGCTACATCGTCGACGAAGTGCTGCCGTTGATTCGCAAAGACTGCGGCGACGGCGAGAATCGACCACTAACGACGGGCGCGAGTTTGGGCGCGTTTCTTTCAGTCAACGCTTACTTCAAACATCCGGATCTCTTTCGTGGCGTGATCGCGATGAGCGGCAGTTACGATGTACGTGCTTACTTAAAAGATCATTACGACGACAACGTCTATTTCAACAATCCCGTCGATTATCTTTCCAACCTGAATGACGATTACTATCTGCCACTGCTGCGAAAAGCAGACTCGATCCTGATCATGTCGGGGCAGGGAAACTACGAGGCGCCCGAGCGCAGCCGTGCGTTGTCAGACATACTGCACGCCAAAGGCATTCCTCACACTTTGGATCTGTGGGGACCGGACGTAGACCACGACTGGCCATGGTGGCGGAAGATGCTGCCGTACGCGCTCGGTAAGTTGCTCGCGAGTTAGACCAGAAAACAGTTAACCCTCGCCGTCGCCCTTCTTACCTTTCTTCTTCGCGGGCTCTGCTTCACGTGGTCGTGTTGCCGGAGGCGGGGGAGGCTCAGTTTTCGGAGTTGATGTCTCAGGTTTCTTCGGTTCCGGCGCCGGCCCATCCTCTGCTTTGGGTGCAGGCGGCAACGTCAGTTGTTCGAGCTTTGGTTCGGTTGATCCCGCCGGCAAAACGTTTTCATCCTCGGTTTCTTCTGCCTCAGCCGCAAGTTGAGCACGCTCGGCTGCCAGTTCTCGTTGACGCTGCCGGAAGAGCTCTCTCATGTCCTCGGGCATGTTTGGCGCCTTCGGAAACTCTTCCTTGTCTTTGTCTTTTAGAAACGTTTTCATGAAATCGACGAACATCGGCAACGCGCCTTTGCCGCCAGTCATGTCTTTTCCGAGCGATCTTTTCCGCCCGGGATAACCCATCCACACGCCGGTCACATAAGTTGGCGTGTAACCGATAAACCACACGTCAGTGTGATCGTTCACCGTGCCGGTCTTGCCTGCCACCGGAACGCCGAGCGACTGAGCCGCGGTCGCCGTACCGCCCGTAACAACGCCGCGCATCATCGACACCATCGTCAACGCAACGTATTCGTTCATTACTTTGTGAGTAGTTCGTTCCCACTCTTCGAGAGGACCACCATCACGGTCGAGTACTCTTCGAATCAGGTGTGGTTCAACTCGGATGCCCTTATTCGGAAACGAGGAATATGCCGAAACCATTTGATCGAGCGGCACCTCCGTGGCGCCGAGCGCTGACGGCAGATACGGCGACATCGGAACTTTGATTCCGAAACGCCTGACCATCTGCGCGCCGGTTTGAATACCCACGGTTTGCAGCAGATGTACCGCTGGAATGTTCATCGATTTAGCGAGCGCGGTCTTCATCGGCATATCGGAATTACCGAGCGACCCGTCGTAGTTGTGCGGCTGCCAGTCGCCGATGCTGATCGGCGCACCACTCACCGGCGTCTCGGGAGTCATTCCCCACTCAACCGCCGCGGTGTAGACGAAAGGCTTGAAACAAGAACCGGTCTGTCGATATGCCTGCGTCGCGTTGTTGAATTTGTTGGTGTAGAAATCGTAGCCGCCGACCATCGTGATGATCTCGCCCGTTTTCGCGTTGAGCGTCATCATCGCGCCTTGCACGGAAGGAACTTGCGAGAGTTCGACTTTCAAACGACGGTTCTTTTCGTCTACTTCCTTGATCTCGAACTCTGCGAGATGCCCGTTTTTGAATTCATCTTTTGGTTGCCGTCGACTCCAACCCATGTCTTCCGGAGTCAGCGTCGCCGTGAAGTTTCCAAAACGAACTGTCGCCTCGTTGCGTGCTCGATCGACTTTCATGATCAGGCCCATCAAGTGGCGACCTTGTTCATAGTCGTTGCCGTACCAGTCCGGATGCTTGTAGTTGTTTAGCTCGGGCTGCGTGGCTGGACCTTCACCGTTGTTTGCGGTCGTCGGAATCATCGTGTACGCCGAGCGCCAACCAGTGTGCGTTCGATCGTATTGCCGCAGTCCCGCACGGACCACTTCATACGCACGCTTCTGCGCTTCGACATTGATTGTCGTGTAAACCGAGAGGCCGCCCTGGGCCACGCGCGTGGTGTATCTGTCTTCGAGCTCCTGGCGAATGTACTCGACCGGGTAATCAAACGGAGACGACCTTGTTTGCGATTGGTAGTAGGCAGTATCAGCCAGTTGAATCGGCTTGGCTTTCGCGGCGTCAGCTTCAGCCTGAGTGACGAAACCGTTTTTCGCCATCAACTCCAACACGAGGTCGCGGCGCTCTTTTGCTCTAACTGGGTTTGAGGTGGGTGAATAGTCACTGGGAGCTTTTGGAATTCCAGCCAGTAACGCAGCTTCACCGAGCGTCAGATCTTTTGCTTCCTTACCGAAGTATGTTTCCGCGCCGGCCTCCATGCCGTAGGCGTTTGCGCCGAGAAACATGTGGTTGGTGTACAACTCCATGATCTGGTTCTTCGTGTAGTAGCGTTCGATCTGGAGCGCGAGTATCCATTCGTTGACTTTACGTGTGTACGTTTGTTCCTTCGAAAGAAACAGGTTCTTCGTAAGTTGCTGGGTTAGAGTTGATCCGCCTTCGATTTTGTCGGTCGTAATGTTCTTCCACGCCGCGCCCATGATGCGGATCGGATCGATACCGATGTGATCGTAGAAGCGGACGTCTTCGACGGCGAGGATCGCGTTCTTCAGTACCTGGGGAATCTCCTCATACTTCAGCGGGATTCTCTTCTCGAGAGCAAACTCACCGATCACTGTTTCGCCGTCATCGGCGTAAACGCGAGTGACCACGCTGGGACGGTAAGTTGCGAGCGCTGCGACTTCGTTTGCCGCGCGTGAATAGTTGAGTTCGTAGGCTGCAATGATTCCGGTCAGTCCGCCCGCGGCCAACGCCAGCAGCAACACGGCAGGCAACCAAAGGCGCGCCAGTATGTGCTTGCGTTGTTCGGGCGGTGTATTGATGATTGCTTTCGGCGAATATTTCGAATTTACAGCCATAAATTGATTTTCCCCCGGTACAACCTTGCCTTCACACAGGGTCTACGGACAACGTGGCTAGCCACAGCGGCCAATATCTCAGGGCAACGCGAAATTATACAGGCGAATCAGTAGATTTCTGGAATCTCGCGGCAGCCTCTATAATAGAGGCGCTTCGCAAACGGGGGCGACAGGCTTCGACAGGAACCTGAACGATCGTCGCGATGCATGCCGGGCTACCTTATGCAGCTCGTTAAAAAGCGTAGGGAAACACAACTGCCAATAACGAATTGGCTCTCGCTGCCTAATTAAGCACCGAGCGTCTCGCCGCAAGTTGCTCATGCGCGCGGAGGGAGATGTCACTTAGATGAGCTGGCCTGCTGCTTCGGTCCGTGGCAGTGGGCGAGACAAAGTCGGACTAGCTCGTGTCGAGGTCTTGTCGCTTCACTGACTCGACGTCGAGCGAATTTTTATCGGTTCACTTCGGTGAGCCGGTAAGGAAGAGAAGCGACTAAGCATGTAGATTCCTTCGGCGTTGGTTTTTGGATCCGAGTTCAATTCTCGGCGCCTCCACCATAATCTAATGGGAGAGCCACCCTCACTCCCTTTGACTGTGAGAGACGAACAATGAGCACCACAACCACTCACTTGATGACTGCTGAAGAGTTCGCGAACATGCCGGACGATGGCGTTCGTCATGAATTAATAAAAGGGGAACTCCTCACGATGCCTGTTCCTAAGTTTCTTCACGGCTTTGTAGTCACGAAGCTGTCAGTACTTCTTTACAACCACGTAAATGCAAACAACCTCGGCGTAGTTGTCGGAGAATCGGGTTTCCACCTGGAAAGTGGTCCAGACACAGTGCTCGGTCCTGACGTAGCTTTTGTCGCAAGGGATCGAATAGGGAGTATTCCGGATTCGTTTTACTCCGGCGCACCGGATCTAGCCGTCGAAGTTCTATCTCCGAGTGATCGAAGAGGTAAGGTCGAACGCAAAACTGCACTCTGGCTCGAGCTCGGGGCGCGGTCCGTCTGGAACGTTAATCCTCGAAAGCGCACCGTCGAGGTGTTTCACGCTGACGGCAATCGATGGTTGTTTCATGACTCGGACGAACTCGTCGACGACACGGTTCCTGGTTTTCGTGTTGCAGTTTCGGAGATCTTTTCGTAAACCCAACCTGAATTGGATCGCAACCTTCCCATCGGTATCTTTGACAGCGGCGTTGGCGGACTCACAGTCTATCGCGCGCTGCACGAACGTTTACCAAACGAACGATTCGTCTATCTCGGCGACACGGCTCGCGTTCCCTACGGAACGAAGTCACTCGCAACAGTTGAACGTTACGCCGTGGAGAACTCGCGATTCCTGCAAGCGCATGGCATAAAGCTACTCGTCGTCGCCTGCAACACCGCATCCGCACTTGCACTTCCCGCAATTCGTCGCGCAGTTAAAGTTCCGGTGATGGGCGTGATCGAACCGGGCTCGCGAGCCGCGGTCGAAATCGCAGATGGCGGTAAGATCGGCGTGATCGCCACGGAGGCGACCGTCCAAAGTCACGCATACGCCGAGGCAATCGCCGCGATGGGTTCCGATGCCGAAGTGATCGAACGCGCCTGCCCGTTGTTTGTCTCGTTAGCGGAAGAAGGTTGGGCCGACTCCGACGTCGCACGCATCGTCGCCCACGACTATTTAAGTGCATTTAAAGAGACGTCGATCGCGGCGCTCGTACTCGGTTGCACTCACTATCCAATTCTACGCGACATCATCAGCGAGGCTGTCGGCCCACACGTAAACCTGATTGACTCCGGCGCCGCCACCGCTCGCGATGTCGAAACGCTCCTCGAAAAATCGAGTCTTACGCACGATGAGCCTTTAGGGCTTTACCAGGAGCGCAGTCTTTGTGATGATCTCGACCACTTTTACGTGACTGACGCCGCCGAAAGATTTGCTAAAGTAGCGGAGAGATTTCTGGGATCGTCACCTTCAATTCTCGAGGCCGTGGAAATCTGGGGACACGATGAGCTTCGCACGCACTGACGGACGAGCCGCCGACGAAATTCGCGAGACAGATATCAGGCCCGACTTTCTGCCTTATGCGGAAGGCTCGGCGCTGATCATCATGGGCGATACCCGTGTCGCTTGTTCGGCTTCAATCGATGAGAGTGTTCCTCGTTGGGTTCGAAACAAAGGCGAGGGATGGGTAACCGCCGAGTATGCGATGTTGCCGCGTGCCACTCACACGCGTACGCCACGCGATTCGTCTCGCGGTAAAACTCAGGGCCGCACACAGGAGATACAGCGACTGATCGGACGGAGCCTTCGAGCTATCGCTGATTTAAGAGCGCTTGGCGAACGCACGATTTACATCGACTGCGACGTCCTGCACGCAGACGGTGGCACTCGCACCGCGGCAATCACCGGAGCATACGTGGCGTTTGCGCTTGCCAGTAACAAATTGTTGAAATCAGGAAAGATCACGCGACCCTTGATGAGCGATCAGGTCGCGGCCGTCAGCGTTGGAATCGTCGACAACACAGCGCTGTTGGACCTGAAATACGACGAAGATTCTCGCGCGCAAGTCGATATGAATATCGTCTGCACAAGCGCAGGACGATTTATCGAACTGCAAGGCACCGCGGAGAAAGGTCCGTTTAGTCGCGAGCAGATGGACGAGTTACTTGCGCTCGGTATGCGAGGCATTGAAGTGCTGATTGCCAAGCAAAAGAGTATCATTTCCCAGGCAACCTAATGCCTTCGGCAAACGGACTTCTCGATGCAGGCATCTGAAAAACCGGTGCGAAAAGGAGACAAAATGAAACGAATTGTGGCTCTCACGCTCGTATTGCTTGGCCTGATGATGCCGCCGGCTTTTGCGCAACAGCTCTACACGCACGAGAAAGTCGAATACAGTTTCGAGCTCCCTTCCGCAACCTGGCGGGCCATTCTGGAACCGGACGCCACTCACGAGCATCCTGAGTTTGTTTTCGGCGATCGTCTCGACGGATATCTGACGTTTCGCAAGGAAGTTGTTGAAGCAGGAACTGGACCAGCAGATATCGCACAGCGCGATCAGGATTTAACACTCAGGTTCCTTCCCGGATTCGTCCAGGGCAAACAAGATCCATTTAACGGCCGGCTCGATGGTGTGACGATCTCGTACGAGTTTGTCCGCGCCGGAAAGCCGATGATTGGACGCACCTACTACCTGCAAGCCGATCCTCGGACTATCTATGCGGTCCGTTTCACAGGCTTGCGCGACAAACTGAACCGCATTCGTAATCAAACCGACCTGATAGCTCGCACCTTCAAACTCAAATAGTGAAGCTGCAACTGGCGCGCGGATTAGCTATCAAGCCTTCTCCGATACACGGCAAAGGCTGCTTCGCCACCATCGCTTTTAAAAAACGCCACAAGATTGCGGAGTACGCAGGAGAGAAGATCTCGAACGCCGAAGCGCGCCGGCGATCGCATCGAAAGATGCTCCGCATTTGTGAAATCAATAGTCGTTGGAGTCTTGACGGCAGCCGCGGCGGGAATGGTACGCATTACATCAACCATTCGTGCGTTCCGAACGCCTTCATGCAGATCATTTGCGATCACATCCTCTTCTTCGCCTTGCGAGACATTGAGCCCGGCGAAGAGATCACGATTGACTACGAGACAACACTACATTCCGACGACAAGCGTTGCATCTGCGGTGCGGGAAACTGTCGCGGTAAAATCAACAAATATTGAGCCCGCGGTCTCTAAAGTCGCGGCAATGTGAAACTAAACTTCGATCCGCGACCTTCTTCCGAGTCGAGTTCAACACGTCCGCCGTGCTGCTCCACAACCTCGCGCACAAACGACAAACCCAGCCCGGTCGATTCT
This sequence comes from uncultured Acidobacteriota bacterium, assembly GCA_963789185.1. Lineage (GTDB taxonomy): Bacteria > Acidobacteriota > Blastocatellia > Pyrinomonadales > Pyrinomonadaceae > PSRF01. Next base: position 109,634 of record CAWBJU010000027.1, on the reverse strand, counting down.
TCATCCTTTTCCTGTCCTTCACGGACCACGCGATAGAACTTGTCCCAAACACGTTCTTTCGCTTCAGCGGGAATACCGTAGCCGCGATCCTCAACACAAACGCGCACAGCCTCCGCTTCTAACGCCGTCGAAACTGTCACCGTCGTGCGTTCCGGACTGTACTTAATCGCGTTGTTCACCAGGTTCTTCACAGCCTGTGTAATCAGACTCTTGTCAGCCGCAACAGGCGGAATCCGACTCGCGGGTTGCTCGATCAAACGGATGCGCTTCTTCTTCGCAAACGGTTGCATCGTGGAGATTGTTTCTCTCACCACTTCATCAAGCCTAAGCGGAATCTTCAACACTTCCTGCTTGTCTTTACGTTCCAACTGCGTCACCGCAAGAAACGTATTGATCATTCGCGACATGCGCTGCGACTCGTTCGCAATGATCGTCACAAACTCGCGCGCCGATGCCGGGATGCTGTCATCCGCGGTCAACAACTCCGCAAATCCGTTGATACTCGTCAATGGCGTGCGTAGTTCGTGCGACATCAGCGAGATCATGTCGCTCTTTAACTTCTCGTACTCCTTGACGCGCGTCAGATCACGAATATAAGCGGCGATGCCGATCGGTTCCTTCGCATCGGTTTGGGGATCGCGCAGGAGTGAAAGACGCAGGTGGAGGATCTGGTTCTTATGGTCGAACGTCAGTTCGCCCTCGTACTCGATTCCGGTTTGCAAAACGCGCCGCACAGCGATCTCCGGTTCATCGAAAATGTCGGTGCGAAAGTTGTCCAACAGACCGAAGAGATCGAGTGAGCGCGCCTTTTCGGATGTTAGACCAGCAAAGTGGAGCAGGGTTGGATTCACGAGTGCAAGCGTGCCGTCGAGATACGCGATTGCGACGCCGTCCTCGATGTGGTCCAACGTGCTTGCTTCGCACCGCTGTTCGACAGTTAAAGCTGTCAGCACATTGAGTGCGTCAAGCTTTCGCTGGTTTGCGCCTTGAGAGAAATAAGCCAATGATTCCGATCGCGCGCGATTGTGCGAAAAGCTTTCACGCTTCAGGTTGCGAGCGAACTGCGACCCGATCGCCTCCAGCAACGACTTGTCGTCAGCACTGAATTCAGAAACGAGCCTGATCAACAACGCACCTGCTGCGTCGCGCTCGTGAAGTAGTGGCACTGCGACCGTGCGAGCGCCTTTTGTTTCGTCGCTAACTAGTTGCCCGCTCGCGACGGCGCGTTCGCACAGCATGATTCCTTCTCGCCAGGCCGCGTTGCGTTTCGTATCAGCCGCAGACTGCGCCGCGCCTTTGACTCGCGCAACCGCTTCAAACGTACCGTCCACGCACTGAAAGACGATCGCTTCGTTTAAGGGCAACATCGTGTTGAGCAGTTTCAAACCACTCATGAGCCTGGTGTTCGCGCCAGCGTCTTGTTGACTGGGACCGTTAGCGGAGTTGAACAACGTGCGAGTCAACGCGCGGTCGACACGCCACAGACGAGTGAGTTGGACCAGCAGGATAGTCAGGCCAGCACTAAAGAGTAATGGGAGGGTGATTAAGGCTGTTCCGAGAAAGTGGGCTGCAAGAAGTGAAGCAGTGCAAGCGACGGCTACGCCGAACAACAAATAGCTCCAGCTACGTCGCAGGCCGAAACGGTTGAGCGCCAGGGCGATTAAGATTGAGTACGTCGAGATGACGATCGCCGCCAGCGGAGCGCTGGTCAACAACTCGACCGTGTCCGAAGTGGACGGCTCAAGGGCGAAGCGCGGAAAGACCTCGGGCAAGGCGCCAAGACGCCAGCAGACGTAGGCAATGAGACCCGCAAACAGTCCCAGTCCTGCTGCAGAGAGATACGACGTTGCTGTTTTCGTTCGAGTCAAGCGTTTGGAGAGTGAAACGGGCTTGAGGTTGCGCCCGTGATAGGACCTTAAGAAACCTGCGGCAAGGGGCTGAGCCGCGGCCTGATTATACAATGCTTTGCATTGTTTAAGCCACGGAAAAATCCGGCCGTTTCAGTGCGGTGGCTAGCTCGGTGATTTCCTCGGGAAACACGGTGCGAAGATCCAATAACACTCTTCCTTCGGCGATACGTCCGATTACGGGAACCGGCGAGGTCCGAAGCGCGCGTTCAATCTCCTGGGCCGTCATTCGACGGTGGGTTATGGCGACGAGTGTTGTGGGCAGGTTGCTCGTTGGACCGGCGCCGCCCCCAATCGCTGACTCCCCGGGTTGCAGCGTCAACTCGAGCTGAGTCGCGCCGACTTCGTCGATAAGTTGCTTTGCTCGCGATTCGATCTGTTCGTTACTCAGCGACAACATTTGAATTACCGGGACTTCGGCTGCCGCCGCATCGCGGCGATGTGCGTCGAGTGTTGCCTCGAGGGCGGCCAGACGGATCTTGTCGCTGCGCAATGCTCGATACAGTGGATGTTTTCGTAGACGATCGACAATCGCGTGCTTACCTACGATCAGTCCCGCCTGGGCGGAGCCAAGCAGTTTGTCGCCGCTAAAGGAGATAACGTCCGCTCCTGTGGCGACGATGGCGCTCACGACCGGTTCACCAGTGATCCCATAATCTGATAAGTCGTTGAGCTGACCCGACCCCGCATCTTCATAAAGCAGCAGACGATGTTCATGCGCGAGTGTGGCGAGCTCCGAGAGATCCGGCGAGCTGGCAAAGCCGACGATGCGATAGTTTGACGGATGCACGTGCATGATCAGACGCGTGTTAGCCGTGATCGCGCGGCGGTAATCTTCAAGGTGTGTGCGGTTGGTGGTCCCTACTTCAACCATGCGCGTACCCGAACTCGCCATCACATCGGGAACCCGAAAGTCACCGCCGATTTCGACGAGTTCGCCTCGCGACACGATTGTCTCGCCGTCACCTGCAAGCACCGAAAGAATCAGCAACGCCGCGGCGGCGCAGTTGTTCACCACCAGCGCATCTTCAGCGCCCGTCAGATCCTTCAACAACGACTCGACTCGTGCGCCTCGTTTGCCGCGCGAGCCGCTCGCAACGTCGTACTCGAGCGTGCAAAATTGACTCGCCTCGACCATCGCTTCGCGGGCAGCGTTCGACAGTGGCGCGCGGCCGAGATTCGTGTGCAGCAGAACACCGGTAGCGTTGATTACTCGCGTGATTCCCGTCTGACTTTCTATCTGCGCGGTTTCGCGCATACGAGCGACAGCCTCTGCCAACAGCGACTCCGCGGCATTCCTATTCGCGAGTGGTTCTTTCCCACGGCGAATTGACGAGCGAAGCTCTGACGTGACCGCTCGCGCGATCGCAGTCAGACGCTTTATGCCGACTGAATCACGTAGCAAACGTGCCTCGTCGGTCCTTAATAACTGATCGACAGACGGCACGTGCCGGAGGTTAGAAATGGGATCGGACATGTATTTTGCGCCTTAACAGGACCACAGATAATAACTGTTGACACTCCAGTTTTGAACCACCTAGACTGGATTTGGCCGAGTATTCAAGCGGCGCCCCGCCTTTAATCACCTCGCTCAGGAGATATCAACCTAAGTGGCAATCCGTGATAACAAACTGCTCCGCTCAAAACTGCAAGCACAAGCGAGGAACAAGCATGCCAACAGTGAAAACCAACCGAGCCCTGACGAACAGTTAAGCCGGCTCGAAGAGGACATTCGAAAACTGAGAGTCGAATTCGACATTTTCTTCAATGGCGCGGCGAAACGGCCGCCGTACGAGACCAAGGGACGCGTCGAGACGTTGCTCAAGCGACTCGGCGACGATCGCACCTTAACCTTTGCGCAGCGCTATCGTTATAACTCACTTACGGCGCGCTATACGGCCTTTCGCGATCTTTGGCGACGCTTGATGCAGGGACGTGAAGAGGGCCGCGATCCGGTTTCCGCAGCGCGGGCGAGTGTGAAGAAGGAGCAGCCAGCGAGCATTCCGGCTGCGTCGTTTGTTTGCATGGATGCTCACAAGGAAGTCGGTCTCGTGAAAGACCTCTACCACTCCTTGCTCGAGGCGAAACAGAAGTGTGGTGAATCAGTCGAGGGTCTTTCGTTTCCGCAGTTTCATCGTTTGGTCGCGTCGAAGTCGGATGGACTCAAGGAGCGCCATGGATGCGAGCGCGTGAAGTTTTCAGTGGCAGTGGAGAATGGGCACGTAAGCTTTAAGGCAAAAGCAGAGTAGGACTAGTTCGAGAAGGCAAGAAAAAAGGCGACCACAATAGTCGCCTTTTTTCTTGTGGCTACCGGACCCGTGACCGGAACCAAGTCAGTGGCTTTGCGGAAGCAAGCCGGGGAGACCTTACGTCTTGGTCACTTTTTCAGCCTGAGGTCCCTTTGGGCCTTGTGTAACCTCAAACTCGACTTCCTGTCCCTCTTCGAGGGTCTTGAAGCCGTCGCCCTGGATGGCGCTATAGTGAACGAAGATGTCCGAAGAACCTGGCTGCTCGATGAACCCATAGCCCTTCGAATTGTTAAACCACTTGACCTTACCGGTTATTCTAGACATAACAACGAATCCTCCTAACGATTCGGTAAAACGGACGCGAAAGCCTGTCAGCTTTCCCATCGGCTTGGTGAATGCTTGTGAGCCGGGTCGCGCAGGGGGCGCTAACGGAAACACACAACCAACAAAAAATGCATGGTGAAAAGCGCGGGGAGCGCTATTTCATCATGCACAGACTTACGGGGGCAGTACTAACCAAACTCATTGCCTTACAACGTGGATCGGGAATGCGGGGATCTGAAACTGCTGGCCCAGCATCAAACGACGGCGCATACTAAGCGAAAGTCTCAAACCTGTCAAGAATAAATTGTTTCAAAAAAGTCACGGGCTAAGTTATGCCAAAGCTCAGGTTAAGGCGCTTACGCGTTTTATTTCATCTCTCAACTGAGGCATTCCTGGCACTCAAAAGCAGGTACGGCAAAGGGTTCACAGCCTGATCGTTGATGCGGACTTCGTAGTGCAGGTGTGGTCCGGTGGACCGTCCGGTAGATCCGACTTTTCCAAGTAATTGGCCGCGCGAAACCGTCTGATCGAGCGCGACGTCGATATGCGAAAGATGGCCGTAACGCGTCGTTAGACCACCGCCGTGGTCCAACACGACAAGCTGTCCGTAGCCGTTCTGCCAGCCAATAAACGACACTTTGCCGGCTGCACCGGAAACCACTGGCGCACCCCAGGCTGCTTCGATGTCCTGGCCTGAATGAAATTCGTATCCGCCACCGCCAAAGGGGTTCCGACGTCCGCCGAAGCCGCCCTCGAGAGTGCCCTCGACGGGCCAAAGGGTCGGCATATAACCACGCTGACGAAGACTCGCTTCATGGGCCGACATGTCTAGTTCAAGCCGGCTCATTTTGGAAGCCAGCGTCTCCAGAGCCATCTCATCCAGCGGTAACTCAGGACCGCCAGTGCCTGACGGCGTGTAGTTGCTGTCGTCGACTACGCCCGATTTCTCGGCAAGTTTGCGCGAGGTGTCTTCGACCTTTTCGACGCGATTGTTGAGTTTCTCCAGTTCCTGACGTTGGCGTTCGTTTTCCGCGCGCAGGCTCTGGTTCTCCATTTCCGTCCGTAAATGGCGAACCTGCTGGGTCAGGCCGTACAGGCCGTAAACGAGGCAGAGTCCCAGGGCGATAGAGGCCGTCACAAAGACTGTTACTGATTTCTTTTCGACTCTGATTCGCTGGACGCGAGCGCGGGATTTGGATGTATGGGCAATAATGAACGAAATAAATCTGTCTTCTCTAGCCATTTGGGCTCCTGTTATCTGCCGCGGTTGAAAATCGGGGCTGCGGCAGCAACCGAAAAGCACAAACTCGCCAAAGAGCGATTTGCGCAAATTACGGGAAAGTTTTGTTTATTTACCTACGAGATTTGCAGCGAATGGATTAAAAACCTCAAGGTCCCTCCGAGGTGAAACCCATCCGGCCGGTCCTGCAAAGGCCCTGACCGTATCACAGGGCCTTTGAGTGTTGCAACTTTGGAAGGGAAATATAAGACAGTCGCAGGAAAAAGATCGGTTGTTCTTAAACTTCGTCCACGCCTCGTCGCCGTCGCGACCGATCGCGGAAGATCGCCAGCAGAATCATCACCAGGAGCGCGATGAAGATTACGACGATGGCGATCTTCACGGCCACCAGCAGGAAACCGACCAACGCGATCAGCTGTTTCAGCAAAGCAATGACAAGGAGGATGAGGGCAACGATGGCGCCGATTCCGCCAAAAGCTTTAAAAATGCCGCAACACATATAAATTCGACCCCTAACTAATTACCGCGATTCAGGATCTGCGTTCGAAGGGCAGCGGAGTAACGTCGCCGCGCGCGAACTGCGTTGTTTCACCAGTGCGAAAAGTTGCCGTATCAACCGGACGGTTTGCGACAACCGACGGTGGCGGTCGTCGCGAATCGAAACGAACAATACGATCCGACGACTTACCGCGTCGAATGTAATCGAACAACATGTAAGCGCCAAGTGCTACGAGAGCAACTGGCAACAATTGCTTGATCGGCAACGTGACTCCCAACAACGTGTGCAACAGGAACATCGTGCCGATGATGATTAGCGTCGTACCCCAAGCAAACGGATTGCCGTAAAGTCGCCGGGCAATGACGTCGTCCTCCGCATCGGGCGACAGCCCTGCGCGCATCAACTGCGCTGTTCGACACGCGTCCACCGCCGCAAATAACCAGGTACCCACGACACCGAGAACGAAGAACAACACACCCTGTGTGAGCACTGCCATCTGGAAGAAACTCGCGAAAATCGCGAAGTGCACGATTGCTTTTGACGTTTGACCGTTGTAGGCAGCACCCAATCCGGGAACAAAGGAAAGCAGCGTCGCCACGAAGGGCGAACTCTTCCTGCGCAGGATATTTGATGGACTCGAGTGTGAAGAATGGCGCAGCAACTCAACGCCGGCGACTATGCAATCCTGACAAAACGGAAATCCCCGCACACGATGATCGCAGGCGGGGCATAACCAGCGCGAACACTGATTGCACTGAACGACAGCGGGATTCTTAGCATGGTAGCCACAGTACATCATTTCAAAACTCCTCAACGATTGTTATGGCCATTGCTATCCGGCTTTGCGCCAGAACGCTCCTGCTGTTGATCTGAACCTTTCTTCGGCTGAGGAGGCGGAACGTTCGTCTCCGAAGCAGCCGGGGCCAACTCACCTGAAAGTACTTGAGTCTGACCACTGGTCTGTTCCGCAAGCTGCAAACCAGCATTGTAAACGCCGCCGATCGAACCATCGGCGGAAACCGTGCTGCTCAAGACGAGCACGGCAGCCAGTAACATCGTGGCGACCGTTGCGAGCTGTGGCGACATGATTGGATCCAACCATAACCGGAAACGAGACGCGGCGCGCGATCTCCACGGCGCCTTGATCTCTTGCGGCGTGACTGTTCCCAACGTCGCGTGCAGAATTCGTTCGTTCAATCCCGCGGGGACTGGTTTTTCTTCTGAAATGTACGTGTAGCAAGCGCCTATCGATCGCACGACAGCGCCTGGAAGTTCAGTGCAGCTATCGCACAGTGCGGCATGACGTTCCCAACGGTGATACAGGTTCGCGGGCAGGAAACCGTCGAGGTACTCCGTCAACAATTCTTCAAATTCCTCACAGCTCATCGCCGTGTTAGGAACTGTTTTTTGCAGAATGCGCGCTTCGAATTCTCTTGATGGCGGTGGCACAGTCGCTGCACGACACGCCTGCATCGTACTTCGTACTGCTGAGAGTGTTTCGTGGCAAATGGGGCAACGCATCGCGTGTTCACCCATCAGCTTGTTCGTCTCGGGACCGACAACGCCCTCAATGTAGTCGGTCAATAATGATTCAAAATCCACACACAACATTATGTTTTCGCTTCCTGCCCCACTGTTTTCTGCTCACCCAGCGTCTGCCCACGCGGATGAGTCCACTTTTCCTATGCCTCACTCATTGCAACAACCTTCATTCGCCGCAAAATCTTGGCGAGTTCAATTCGTCCGCGATTTATTCGCGACTTCACTGTCCCTTCCGGGATTCTCAAAAGGTCGACGATCTCCTGGTAGCTGAGCTCTTCGATATCTCTCAGGATCACGCAGGTCCGAAGGTCTGGTGATAACTTGTCAATGCCCGCCTGTACCTGAGCACCGAGTTCGCGCCGCTCCATCTCCTGCTGCACCGAGTTGCTTCGCGTGTGCAGGTGATAACTATGGTCGGCGAGATCGTCGGCGTGGTTATCGTGCGGCGTGCGCTGGCGTTTCCGATAGTCGTCAATGATCAGATTACGCGCCAGGCGCATCAGCCAGTTTTGCAAGTCGCCCTGTTTCGGGTCGTACTGATCCAAAGAGCGATAAACTCTAACGAAAACTTCCTGGGTCAAATCTTCGGCGGTGTCTGCGCGAGAGGTAAATCGGTAGGCGAGGTTGTAAATGCGACGGGAATAACTTTGCACGATCTCTTCCCAAGCCGCGCCGTCGCCCGCGCGACACCTGCGAACCAATTCGGCTCCTTCACTAACTGCTGCCAAAGCCTTAACAGCCCCCACGTCTCTTCTCCGGGTACCCTGGGTTTCGGAAATCTAAGGCGGCCAACCCCTGTCAGCAGCCGTTTACGACATGGGTCCCACCAAAGTTCCGCGTAATCAGTATACCCGTGTTTCCCTGCAAAAACAGTTTTCTTGCCCTTACTGGTAAGCTGTAGTAGCCTGTCGAACCGGCCCAAGATATTGTGGTTTCCCCAGTGACCCAGAAAAGTTATCGCAAATATATCGAGTTCGTCGGTCTCTGCCTGCTGGCGACCGCCCTTTTGTGGTGGTTTGGCCGAAATCTGGACTGGCGCGAGGTTGGTCAAAGGGTTAGCAGCGCCAATCCTTTCCTGCTGCTCGCTGCTGTGGCGATCATTTGCTTGGCCTACGTCGTGCGGGCGTTTCGCTGGGGCGCGTTGCTTAAACCAATTGTTTCAGCCCGGCTTCCAGACTTGTTCGCGGCAACGACGATCGGTTTTAGTGCGGTTTTCCTGATTGGAAGGGCGGGCGAGTTTGTGAGACCGGTTGTACTGCCGATGCGCGATCCACGCGTCCGGCCGAGTGCATCGCTGGTAACGATCTTCGTCGAACGCATTTACGACATGATGGCTGTTGCCCTCATGTTCGCCTTCAACCTGATCTGGTTTCAGCCGGTTGTGACGCACGAGGTTTCGTTTGGCCGGGTTCGCATCGTCGGATTTGGAATGTTGGGGGCTACGATTCTCGGTTTGATCTTTCTAGTTTGGTACAGAACGAAGTCGGCCTGGTTGATCGAGATTCTGAATCGCCGCGTCACGCGCTGGCGTTTTGTGCCGCAGCGATTGACGAAACTGGTAATTGGGATGCTCGAACAATTGTCGCAGGCGTTGCGCGTGCTGGTTAACGTGAGAGAGCTTGCGGTAACGATCGGTTGGACGGTTCTGGTCTGGTTTGGAATCGCGCTCGCGAACTTTTTGGTTATGCGCGCGTTCGGTCTGCGCGTGGGCGTCTCGGAAACTTTGTTCGTGCTCGGGTGGTCTTTGGTCGGCTCGCTTGTTCCCACACCCGGCGGCGCCGCTGGCGCATTTCACGCCGCGACGGCGGCTGGTTTTCTGTTCCTTGGCGTGGAAAAGGAGTTGGCGGCCGCAGTTTCAATCATTTTGCACCTTGTCGATTTTGGTCCAGCAGTTTTGTTTGGAGTCTTCTATGCGATCAGGGGGGATTTGAGCATTTCACGTTTAAGAACACTGGTATCACCAAAGCAAGATTTTGAGAACCCAGTTGGAGAGGTTCAGTGAGATGAAATGTCCGTTCTGCGGTTATCTCGAAGACAAAGTGGTCGACTCGCGTGAGTCGCGAGAAGGCGATGCGATTCGGCGGCGACGCGAATGTCTGCGTTGTGAACGAAGATTTACCTCGTACGAACGCATCGACGAAATCCCCTACATGGTCGTTAAGAAAGATGGCCGACGCGAGACTTTCGATCGCAACAAAGTAATGGCCGGACTTTTGCGAGCCTGTGAAAAGCGCCCGGTACCTTCAACAAAACTCGATAGCATCGTAAATGCAATCGAAAAGTATGTGCAGGAATCTCCCGAACGCGAACGTCCGACGAGTAAAATCGGAGAGATGATCATGCGTCGCTTGAAAGAACTCGACAAAGTCGCATATGTTCGATTTGCATCTGTCTATCTCGAATTTGAAGACGTGTCGGAGTTCATGACCGAACTAAAACACTTGGTGCGCACAAGAACTACAGGACAAGCAGGGAGGAAATAACGCGCGTCGCTGACGCGCCGTGAAGCCATGATCAAACCGATTCGCGCAACAGGACTGGAACGGCTCGAGTTGCAACGGCTTCGCGATCGTGTCGGACGGCTTTTTGCCGCGTTGCAGGAAGCGACGGAAGCAGAAAACCCGTTGGCATCGGGTGCGTGGGCGCCACCCGTCGACGTTTGTGAGACCGAGAAGATGATCATCGTGCGCGTCGAACTTCCCGGCGTGAGTGCCGATCAGATAAAGATCGGTTTGTGTAACACCAAGATGCGAATCTGGGGAGAAAAGAAACGACGGCCGGCGCGTCGACGAATCATGTCGTATCTCTGTTCTGAGCGGAGTTACGGCAAGTTTGGACGCATCGTTCCGCTGCGTTGGACCTTCAGCGTGCGCGACGTGACGGCCCACATGAAGAACGGCGTGCTTCACATTCATCTGCCGAAGATCGAAGACCGCCGCGGGAACGAGGTTGTAATTACTGTCAAGGAGGAAGCTGCCAAGTAGTTTTTGGCCGTGCGCCAGGAAGCGCGGGGCCGGCAGAAGGCATCACTTAAAAGCAAGTAGAAAGCTGCACCCATGGCAATCGTAAAAGAACCAGAGTTTACTGAAGCAATCGATACTACCGAGACCGACCAGCAATTACAGATTCCCAGTGAACTACCGGTGTTGCCGTTGCGCGACATCGTGATCTACCCGTTCATGATCGTGCCGTTGTTTGTGTCGCGCGAGAAGTCGATCAGGGCGGTCGACGAGGCGCTGGCAGAGAACCGAATGATTCTGCTCGCCTCGCAGAAGGATCTCGACAAGGAAGAACCGACTGCTGAGGATCTTTATTCCGTCGGCACCGCGGCGGTGATCATGCGGATGTTGAAGTTGCCTGATGGACGTATTCGCATCCTGGTCCAGGGACTCGCCCGCGCGAATGTCGAGTCAGTCGACGCGACCGGTGAATATTTGCGGTCGCGTGTGAGCGTCATGCAGGAGGTTCTGCCACCGGAGCGTTCGCTCGAAGTCGAAGCGTTAATCCGAAACGTTCGCGCCTCGATGGAAAAGGCGATCAACCTCGGCAAGAACATCTCGCCGGAAGTGATGGCCATCATCGCTAACCTCGATGACGCCGGACGTCTCGCGGATCTTTCGGCTTCAAATCTCGAACTGAAAGTAGAAGACGCGCAGTCAGTTCTCGACATTCCGGATACGACCGCGCGTTTGCGCCGTGTCAACGATCTGCTGAACAAAGAGATCGAAGTCCTCACGGTCCAACAGGAGATCAACACCCAGGCGCGCGCGGACATCGATCGTTCGCAGCGTGAGTTCTACCTGAGGCAACAACTCAAAGCCATCCAAAGCGAACTGGGCGAAGGCAACGAGCTCGCCGAAGAGACCGCGCAGTTCAAAGAGAAGATCGAAGCCGCAAAGATGCCCAAGGCGGCGGAAGAAGAAGCGTTACGACAGCTCAAGAAACTCGAACGCATGCATCCGGACGCAGCAGAAACTGCAACACTGCGAAACTGGATGGAGATCATGACCGATCTGCCGTGGTCGCGTTCGTCGATCGATAACCTCGACCTGAAGAAAGCCGAGACCGTTCTGAACGAAGACCACTACGGTCTCGAGAAGGTTAAAGATCGCATTCTCGAAGCGCTCGCCGTACGCAAGCTGAAGGAAAAACCGAAAGGTCCGATTCTTTGTCTCGTTGGCCCACCGGGAGTGGGCAAGACTTCACTCGGTCGCTCAATCGCGCGAGCTCTCGATCGAAAGTTTGTGCGACTGTCGCTGGGAGGCGTTCACGACGAAGCTGAAATTCGTGGTCACCGCAGAACGTATGTCGGCGCGATGCCCGGACGCATAATTCAGGCAGTGCAACAAGCGGGAACGAACAACCCGCTGATCATGCTCGATGAGATCGACAAGGTTGGCGCGGATTTTCGAGGCGATCCGTCGTCCGCGTTGCTTGAAGTGCTCGACCCGGAACAGAACAATTCCTTCCGCGACAACTATCTCGGCGTCACTTTCGATCTCTCGAACGTGATCTTCATGACGACGGCAAACGTGCTGGACACGATTCAACCGGCATTGCGGGATCGCATGGAAGTGATCAGGCTCGCGGGTTATACCGAAGAAGAGAAGCGCGAGATCGCCATTCGTCACTTGATGCCGAAACAGATGGATGAAAACGGCATCACCGCGCGCGATCTGAACATTTCCAGGACTGCGTTGACGACGATCATTCAGCAGTACACGCAGGAAGCCGGTCTGCGTCAGCTCGAACGCGAGATCAGCAGGATTTCCCGGAAGGTCGCACGCAAGATCGCCGAAGGACACAAAGGCACGATCAGAGTTTCGTTGAAGAACGTGCATGAGTTTCTCGGCGCGCCCAAGATCATTCCCGAAGAAGCCCTGAAGAAAGATCAAGTTGGTGTCGCCACCGGTTTGGCGTGGACGGCCGTTGGCGGCGACGTGCTCTTCATCGAGGCGTTACGAATGAAGGGCAAGGGGAACCTCGTCTTGACTGGTCAGCTCGGCGAGGTGATGAGGGAATCAGCGCAGGCCGCGTATTCCTACGCGAAATCGCGCGCGAAAGAACTCGACATCGCCGAAGAAGATTTCAACAACTACGATCTCCATATTCATATTCCGGAGGGTGCGATTCCGAAAGACGGTCCTTCCGCGGGAATCACGCTTGCAACTGCGATGGTTTCGGCATTATCGACGCGTCCTGTTCGTAAAGATGTCGCCATGACGGGCGAGATCACGCTGCGCGGAAACGTGTTGCCGATCGGCGGAGTGAAAGAGAAAGTTCTCGCTGCCCGGCGCGCGCGAGTGACTACGATCATTCTTCCGCAACAGAACCGTCGCGATCTGGACGAAGTGCCAAAAGAGCCGTTCAAAGATATTCGCTTTGTATTTGTCGATAACATGCGGCAGGTTTTCCGTGAGGCATTGGGCGAAAAAGTTCTACCACCGGTATCGTCCGGACAGCGGCCGCAGCGAATGCCGCAGGCTGCAAACGCGCGGCCTGCATGAGTTCGATGCGGTCATCTTCATTGAACTAAAAGAGTCAACTGGTTTCGCTAGCGAGGAATCTCAGTCAAGGTTTTGATAAGATTCCCCCGCGACTGTTCGGCACAGTCGAAGTTAGTTCATCCAACCCCGCGCTTTTACTTAAAAGGAGTTCGAATGAGGATTCGCTATCCTTCCGCTTTGTTCGCCGCAATTTCTTTGTTATTCACCGTATCCGCTACCGCGCTCGCGCAGGAAACTCAAACAAGCAAGGTCAGTATTTCGAACTTCGGTCAGATGGACGATCGGTTTTTCCGTGGCGCCCAGCCGAAGGAAGAGGATTACAAAGCATTAGCGGCCATCGGGATAACCACCGTGATTGATCTCCGCAACGATCCGAAGGATTACGCGAAGACAACTGCCGAAGCACTCGGCATGCGTTACATCAATATTCCGATGAGTGACAAACAGTATCCTGCCACAGCGAAGATCGAGGAGTTTCTAAAACTCGTCGAAGATCCTGTGACCGGAAAGTTTTATGTTCACTGCAAAGGCGGACGGCATCGCACGGGAGTGATGGGCGCGGTTTATCGTTTTAATCATTACGGCTGGGACTACGCTCGCGCGTATGCCGAAATGAAGAAGTTCGACTTCTACACTCGTTGGGGACATGGCGACCTGAAGAAGTTTATCCAGGATTACGCCGTCAACCACACCAACAAGGCTGCGGTTTCCACGACCGACGCGACGAAGAAGTAAACACCGATCTTATTGGTAGAGATACGAGTAACTCTTCTTCTGATCCCACTCGATTCCTTCGACGTTTTGACCGTCAAGTGCCAGGAGGTCAGCGCTGATTTCGTCAGTGCTGACAGTCGGGCTCACGTCCACTGAATAAACAATACTTCCCAGCGATTCCTCCGACGCCTCGCGATCGATTGCCCGCAACTCCTTATCGAATCCGTGTTGCTTGAACACCTGTCGAAGCGCTTTCTGCGTTGCCACGACATTCTTCGTTGTGACTTTCAACTCCATCGAACGAAAGACCTGCTCGGGTTCGCGCCACTCCAACAGCCACAGGACGACCAACGAGAACAGCGTCAATACAACCGCCAAATCCCAACGCCCGACGCCGGAAGCTAGACCAATCGCAAGACTGATCAACAGCACCGTGATCTCTTTGGGGTCGCGAATGTTGGTGCGGAACCGGACCAGAGAGACTGCCGCAAAAATGCCGAACGCACGCGCTGCGTTATCACCGACAACGATCATCAACGCTGCGGCTACGATCGCCAACAGGATCTGCGTCTGTGCGACGTAAGGATTGCGCTTTATCGCGAGAATCCGTTTGCGTGGACGAAACGCGAGTGCGGCGCCAAGTAGTGCCGCAAGCAGGAAGCGTAACGAGATCCGTCCCATCGTTTCGGCCCACGTCTCGCCGAGCACATAGGTCTCACTGTGATGCGTGCCGAATATCCGATCGATAAATCCACTGGGCGCGCGGGAAGTGCTCGTCGGTGTCGTCTGGGGAGTTGGCATACCAAGGATGGCCGTCGGATCTTCCGCACTGGGTCGAGCGGCGGCCTCGGGTCGCGTGGCCACGTCGGGTCGAGTAGAAGGTGCAGTGGTCGTAGTGTTTCGGCTACCACCTCCCAAGTAGTAAGCCACTAGAGCGCTCACCACGACCACACCCGCAAACACCACGATCAGCGTGATGATTTCTTGCTTTCTCTTCGGATTAGCTGACATCGACGTCTTTCGGTTACGGAATCTCCTTAACGAAGCCTGCCGATCTGCTCAGCCCTTCGAAGGTCGCGCAGCTCATTCGATCTCTCGCGCACCGCTCGCGCGAGCATGTTGATCTGGTCAGGACGGTAATTGGCCGCACGGAACGCGTCGCGCAGTTGCTGATCGCTCAGTTGTGAAAGCCAACTACTCAACCACTGCGCATCGCGAATCGTGATGTCTTTCATCAAACCGCGATTCTTCCCGCCGAAGTGCAAGACAACGCGATCGCCTTTCACCTTTTCGAGAAACTTAGCATTCGTGTATTTCTGGGGATTGTTACGACTGCGCGTGAATCGCCAGAACAACGGTGTCGTACTCGCATGACCAAACGTGGCGCCGAGATCGCTGATGACGTAGCGGAGTTCGCCATTCGTTTGAATGATTACGTTGTTCGAATCTTTCAAGTCCCAATTGTTGATCATCGCCATCATGATCTTCAGACCCTGGTACTCAGGCGTGCCGACGAACGGATTCCTTTTCCATTTCCACTCGCCAGCGCGGTCCCACGATTCGGGACGAGCTTCGAACCGCACGTTGTTGAATGTTCCTTTTCCGGGAATCGTCACGCGCGGGACGAGATAGTTGACCTCGGTTAAGTAGCCGAGTCCCCACAACAACCTGATCGCCGAAGTTTCTGATTGCGCCTCTTTACCAATCTTCGCTACCCACTCGCGGCCGGAAGCATCGCGGATGAGATACTTCTTCGAATAACCACCCTTCTCCTCTTTTATAAAAGTGATGCGACGCAGATCGGGACGCATGCTCGCGCCACCTGGTCCAAGGAACAGATCGCGTGACGAGATGTCAGACGGGCGCTCCCACATAACGGCTGTGCCCTTTGGAGCTTGCTTCGTTTTCTTTTGTTTCTGTTTCGCGACGACGCCGACGTCCACCGACGAAAGGCACAGAATGACGGCCAGCAGAATCACACTTCGAAACTTTGATGCACGCATAGAATTCTCCAGGCCGGAGCTTTACGCACGCGGCGCAGCGGGGATGGTTGGAGGGGAACAGCTTTAAGAGGGGATGTTAATTCCCACCGATTGGTCGTCCCATGAAATAGTTCTGACTATTGAATGGTTCAGCGCCATTTGCGATAGGACGATAGTTTCCGTCGGGCGTTAGTTCTCGGGCTTTCGTGTTGTCGCTCCAATAGGCGTCAAGCAACACGTCGCGCAGGTAGCGTTTGGCGTCGGGCTCGGTTACGGGCGCAACCACCTCGATCCGGTGTTTCAGGTTTCGCGACATCCAATCGGCACTGCCGATGAACACCTCGTCGTCGCCGCCGTTTGCAAACCAGAAGACGCGACTGTGCTCGAGAAAACGTCCGACCACGCTTCGCACGCGAATGTTTTCAGACAATCCCGGAATGCCCGGACGCAGCATACAAATGCCTCGCACGATCAGATCGATCTTCACGCCGGCTTGCGACACTTCGTACAACTTCTGGACGATCTGCAAATCCGCCAGCCGGTTCAGCTTGGCGATGATGTGCGCAGGTCTGCCACGTCGCTTGTGTTCGATCTCGCGATCGAAAAGCGCGTTAAGTTGTTCTCGTAATGCCACCGGGGCGACCATCAGTTTCCGATAGTCTTTCTGGTCCGAGAACCCGGTCAGGTAGTGGAATAGTTCAGTCGCGTCTCGACCGATCTGGTCGTCGACTGTAAACATTCCGAGGTCGGTGTACGTGCACGACGTCGTCGGGTTGTAGTTACCGGACGCAATATGCACGTAGCGCTTGAGCGCGTCCCCTTCGCGACGAACCACGAGGGTCAATTTTCCGTGAGTTTTCAGACCGATTACGCCGTAGACGACGTGAACGCCGGCCCACTCGAGTTTCCTGGCCCACTCGATGTTGTGTTCCTCATCGAAACGCGCTTTTAGTTCGATCAGCGCCGTGACCTGCTTGCCTGCTTCAGCCGCGCGAATCAATGCGGGTGGAATTGGAGACTCCGGACCGGTTCGGTAGAGACAGATCTTGATCGCAACGACGTCCTCGTCTTCGACGGCTTGATTAATGAAGCCGGTTACGCAGTCGTACGAATCATACGGATGGTGCAAAAGCCGATCGCGTTCCTTGATTGCGTCAAAGATCGTGGGATACGACTCGAACCACTCGGGCGTCGATGCGCTAAAAGGCTCGTCTTTCAAATCGGGACGGTTCGCGTCGTAAAGCGTCATCAGATCCTGAACGTTCAATGGTCCATCGAACACGTAAACGTCCTGCGGCTCAAGATCGAGAGACTCCATCAGGTACTCGATCATCTCCTTTGGCATACTCGGCGAGATTTCCAGCCGGACCGGCGAACCAAATTTTCGCCGCCGCAACTCTTCCTGGATCATGCTGAGCAGATCTTCGGCTTCTTCTTCACGAATCTCGATATCGGCATCTCGCGTCACGCGGAAGCGATGACAATTGCCCGGATACATGCCGGGAAACAGCTCGCCGATGTTTACTTCAATGATCTCGTCGAGAAGCACAAACCGAAAACCTGAAGCGCCGATCGGCACCAGCCTCGGCACGCTCGACGGGACCTTTATCCGCACGAACCTCGACTTTAACGTCTTACCACGGCCGAGCAGCTTCATTTCTTTCGGCGCTTCGACCATCAAGCCAATGTTTATGCTAAGCGGCGAGATATATGGAAACGGGTGACTCGGATCCACCGCGAGCGGTGTCAGAATCGGAAAGACTTTCTCCATGAAGTAGTCTTTCAGGTTCTCTTTCTCGTGCTGGGACAGCGAATCGTATGAAATGAGCTGAACGCCGGCTGCGTTCAACTGCGGCAGAATCTCTTCGCGTAAAACGCGCGCCTGCTCGGCGACGAGTTTCACGGCCTGCTGACGTATCTGACCCAATTGTTCGGCTGGCGACGTTCCATCGGCCGAAACGTCAGTGATGCCTTGCTCCAGTTCTTCCTTGAGACCAGAGACGCGGATCATGAAAAACTCGTCAAGGTTCGACGAGAAGATCGAGACGAACTTCAGCCGTTCCAGCAACGGATTGCTGGGGTCGAGTGCTTCTTCCAAAACTCGCGCATGAAACGCAAGCAGGCTGAGTTCGCGATTAAAGAATAATTGCGACTTCGAGGGCGTGATGGCGACTTCTACTGCTTTAGGGAATTCATGAAGGCGCGCTTCTCTTTTAACGACTGTTGACATAATTTTCCTGAAAATGTTCTGTCGATATTTTTGAGAGAGCCACTAAAAATCCTTCCTCGTCGAGGAAAGTGGCAAGTGCTGTTCCAATCCGGGTGTACGAGGTTGTTAGTTGGTTAATAGTTGCTCTATCCGGCCCTTGCCATTCTGTTACGAAACCGACTCGAACCGATTCCTGTATGCAATTGATACTCATGGCGGTTACGAAATTATGCAACGAGGTGACGGGCATGGGCGTTAAGCATTTACGTCCGTAAACCGTTAAGTCGCCTCGGACGTGGGAGATTGTTGCGAGAGCGCGCAACCTTCGTCTTCAGGACTAGCATCTTGGATGACGACCGAGGCGACTTGGTGGAAAAAGTTACCGATTGAGCGTTGTCTGATAACTAGGGCGTTTGTTTGACACCCTAAAAAACCGTGTGGTAACCTCCAGTGTGATTTTGGCTCCCGGGTTGAGTCAGCAGTATCCAAATCATTGAGGAGCCATTAGATACCGCACCTGAAAAAGTGAATGCACCGTGTGGTGGTCCTTCCCGGAAAGTCACACGCGTATTCGCATTTCTATCTTTTGAAGGAGTACGACAATTTTGATGTCAGCGAGCTTCCCTCGGTTGATGGCCCGTGTGGTCCTACTAACGGTGCTCGTCGCTTGCGCGGCCAGCAGTTACGCACAAATCCCCGCCGCTTCCTCGGCACGTGCAATTCCAACTGAAGTTGAACAGTCAGAAGCACGCATTACGCAAGTGATAGCGCGCGCGGAGGATCATTTCCGCAAGGGCAAACTCAACCTCGAGGACAGCAAGCGCGAACAAGCACGGCAAGAGTTCGATAAAGCGGTCGACTCCATTTTGGAGTCAGGCTACGACGTAAGAGCAAGTCAAAAACTGCAAACTTACTATCTCGAACTCGTCGAGCGAATCTATCGCGAGGAAGTACCGTTGCAGCAACCAATCGCGCCGAATACCGCGACGATGCAATTGGTAGCGCACAACACGCAGACGCAGGATCAGTCGAAGACTCCGGCTCCATCGCAGGTTGGATTTCGCGATCAAAAATTCGAGCCGTCTCCACTCGATGAGTTAAGCAAGCTCGTTCTCAATCCTGACGAAACAACCTTCTCAACTAAAGACGCTGAAGATCTTGAGACCGCTAAGAAGAACGTCAACTTCGCTTTCACACTCAATCCGCTGATCCAGGGCTACATCAACTACTACCAGGGCCGGGGTCGAGGGACGATGGAAAGCGGTCTGCGTAAGTCCGGGCAGTTCATGAAGCTCGCGCGCAAGATCTACGCTGAAGAAGGTATTCCGCTGGATATCACGTGGCTGGGCCAGGTTGAGAGCGCGTGGAAAGTTAGAGCTGTTTCGTGGGCGTCAGCTTCCGGTCTCTGGCAGTTCATTCCCAGCACCGGTCGTCGCTATGGTTTGCGCCAGAACGCGTACATCGATGAGCGCAACAGTATCGAACAAGCAACCCGCGCGTCGGCGAAGTATCTGAAATTCCTTGCCGCTCGTTACAACGGCAACTGGGAACTGGCGATGGCCGCATACAACACGGGCGAAGGCAACATCGATCGTGCGATCTCGCGTGCCGGCAGTGCCAATTTCTGGATGATTTATCCGTATATCGCTCAGGAAACTCGCAACTACGTGCCAAACATTTTGGCCGTGATCCTGATTGCCAAGAATCCTGAGAAGTATGGATTCAAGGGCATCAAGCCTGATAATCCGTGGTCGTACGACGTCGTTCGTGTTCCGTCCGCGACCAGTTTGCAGCTCATCGCCGACGCGACCGACAGCAGCGTCGAATACATCCGTTCACTCAATCCGGAATTGAAACGCGACATCACGCCGCGCGGCGACGTTTACGACGTACGCGTACCGGCTGGACGTTCGAAACAGTTCGTCGCCGTGCTTCAGCGAATTGTTCCGGAGCGACGTGAGACAGCGAGAGTGATTTCCGTTGCGCCAGGTGAAGACCTGCAGAGCGTAGCGAACCGCACCGGCATCAATGTCGCTCAACTTCAAGCGATGAATAGTGGCGTCGATATGAAGACGGCCACCAAACTCGTCGTTCCGAGCAGCAACGTCAGACTCACCAAGTGGGTGAGAGCGACTGGTAAACCGGGTGAGGCTGAAGCGCCTACCGCCGGTGTCCAGAAAGTTCGAGCTCGTAAAGGTGACACGATTGCGCGTATCGCCGCGGGTCGCAACCTCGATGCGAACGATGTCGCTCGGTTGAATGGTATTCCGGTTGACGCCGAACTCAAGGCGGGCCAGGAAATCAAGATTCCATCAACGTCGGATGCGCCGTCGCGTCGTCGTTAAGAATTTCGTAATTCGTTAAAATTCGTGTTCCTCACTTTAACTCTTAGGAGCTTCCTCACATGCTCTATCGAACTCTCTCTGCCGCAGTCTATGGAATTGACGCCGACCTTGTAGACATCGAGGTCGATCTGGCTGCCACTCGTGGTGAAGGCGATCCGGTTTCGTCTGTCACGATCGTTGGCCTTCCGGATGCCGCTGTGCGCGAGTCCCGCGAACGCATTCGAGCTGCGATTCAAAACTGCGGTTACCTATTTCCTCTTCAAAAGACGACGATCAATCTCGCGCCTGCTGATGTTCGCAAAGAAGGTGCGAGTTTCGATCTGCCAATCGCCCTGGGCATTCTCGGCGCGAACGGCGATCTCGCCGATGCGCATAACCTGATTCATCTTCTGTGCGTGGGTGAGTTGTCGCTTGATGGTCGCGTGCGCGCGATCAAAGGCGCGTTGCCGATCGCGATTCTCGCTCGCGAAGCTTCAATCCGTCATCTGATCTTGCCGGAAGAGAATGCGAAGGAAGCGGCTGTCGTTTCGGGAATTAGCGTTTATCCAGTCTCGGATCTGCGTAGCGCGGTGAATCTCGTCGCGGATTTACGTTCTGATAATCCACCGGCTCCCTTGTGTGTAGATCCGGCGGAAATCCTCGCCCGGACCGAACGTTACAGCGTTGATTTCAAAGAGGTGCGCGGGCAGGTGTCAGCGAAACGGGCCCTCGAGATAGCCAGTGCGGGTGCGCACAATATTTTGCTCATCGGTCCGCCGGGTTCTGGCAAGACGATGCTCGCGAAACGACTCGCGACGATCATGCCGCCGCTCGAGTTCGACGCCGCGCTGGAGTTGACGAAGATTCATTCAGTTGCTGGTCTAACCGGACGCGCGGGACTCGTTACTGAGCGTCCGTTTCGTTCTCCGCACCACACGATTAGCGATGCGGGTCTGATCGGCGGTGGAAGTGTGCCACGACCCGGAGAGGTGTCGCTTGCTCACCAGGGTGTGCTCTTTCTCGACGAGTTACCGGAGTTCGATCGCACTGTCTTGGAAGTGCTGCGCCAGCCGCTCGAAGATCAGCAAGTGACGATCAGCCGGGCGGCGATGTCGTTGACGTTTCCGGCGTCGTTCATGCTTGCGGCGGCAATGAATCCCTGTCCTTGCGGCTTTTGGAATGATCCGACGCGCGAGTGTCGCTGTTCGCCGTTGCAGATCCAGCGTTATGTCGGTCGTATCTCCGGACCATTGCTCGATCGCATCGACATTCACATCGACGTTCCGGCCGTGAAGTTTCGCGAGCTTACTGGCGATGATTCGTCTGAGACTGACAGCTCGACGTTGATTCGCAATCGCGTAATACAAGCCCGCCAGCGGCAACTGCGTCGCTTCAAAGGCGACAAGATCTTCTCGAATGCCGCCATGACTCCCCGCATGATTCGCACCCACTGCCAGATCGACTCCGCGAGCGAGCGCATGCTCGAGAGCGCAATGACTCGCCTCGGCCTCTCCGCCCGCGCCTACGATCGCATTCTCAAAGTCAGTCGCACCATCGCCGATCTCGAGGGCAGCGAGAACATCAACTCAACCCACGTCTCCGAAGCGGTCGGCTACCGCTCTCTCGACCGCACTTATTGGACGTGAATCCATTTGTTCCGGAGCCGGTGTGGACAGAAACACCGCGTTAACCGTATTCTGCAGCTCAGCCGTAAAATCAGGATTCGGCTGAGGGAAATCACTAATTTAGCAGTCGGGCAAGGCAACGACGCGCTCGAAGCGCCGCATCACAGCCGCGTTTGAGGGTACTGGACCTGACACCGCATCCCACGCGGGTGGTTCGAAGGAAAAGTGCCGCTCCCTTGAAACTGGCGAAAGGCGTGATAATTCGTGCCGCACAAGCCGGAAGTTGTGAGATTTCTTCCAGCTTGCCCGAGCCAACGAGCACGTGACCGCAGCCGAACCCGAGACATCGCAGACGACAGACTATGAGCTGGGGCAGAAGGCCGCTCAAGGCGATATGGCAGCCTTCGAGCAGCTTTACCAGCGCCATAATCGTCGCGTCTACTCGCTGTGCCTGCGAATGACTGGTAATGTCTCGGAGGCTGAAGACCTCGCTCAAGAGGTTTTCATACAGCTCTTTCGAAAAATCGGTAGTTTTCGGGGCGAATCCGCTTTTACGACCTGGCTTCACCGCCTGACTGTCAACCAGGTGCTCATGCACTTCCGCAAACGCGGAGTGCGCATGGAACAGACGACTGAGGACGGTGAAACCCCGATTCAGATTGTAAAAGGGACTGAAAACCCGAATTCAATGCCGGTGGTTGACCGGATCGCGCTCGACAAGGCGATTGCTCAACTGCCGCCCGGTTACCGGACGGTCTTTACGCTCCACGATATCGAGGGGCACGAGCATGAGGAAATTGCCAGAATGCTCGGGTGTTCGGTTGGTACGTCCAAGTCGCAATTACACAAGGCCAGGATGAAATTGCGCGGACTTCTCAGGCAACAGAAGGAGGCCGAATAGCCTCGAAGGTAGCAGCCAATGGTTTTCCATTACCGAAAACCCGGGCTTAACGCAGGTTTTCCCTTGATTGATAACAGCCGTAAGGTTCTGTCGAAAACAGTCGGATTCAGTTTTTGTGTGCGGTAGTGCGACAGGACGAAGGTGGTAAGCAATGAACTGCGAGACGTGTCAGGAACTCATCCACGATCTAATCGACGGCAGCATTAGCCGCAGCGATGAGTCCATTCTTAATACGCATCTTAATGATTGTTTGGATTGCACGAGCGTGCGCCAGGATCTTGCGTCGATAATCGGCTTTTGCCGTACGCGTCGTGGCGAGTATGAAGCGCCGCCAAACGAACACGCGTTGTGGCTTCGTATCCGAAACGTGATCGAAGCGGAGCAGGGCGGTCGAACCGTCGCGCAGGCCGAACGACGACCTTCGTTTCTAGGCCGATTGATGGGCCATAGTTGGGAACTTTCCTTGCCGCAGTTGACTGCCGCGGCCGTGGCGATCGTTTTATTAGTTTCGTTGACGACCGTCGTCGGCTTGCGCCGCTGGCAAACAGCAGTGCCGGTCGCGACTGCAGGTGTCGTTAGCAGCTCTACTGACGTGAATGATCGCTTCGCGCAAAGACAGCAGGCAATCAACTATTGGAACCAGCGAGTTGAACTAAACAAGGCGCGCTGGAGTGCGGAAATGCGCGAAACGTTCGATCGCAACATGAGCGTGATTGAGCAGACCGTTGCTACTTCGTTGGAAGAGCTTAAGAAAAATCCCCACGACGAGATTTCCGAACAGATGCTGAACGAGTCGCTGAACGACAAGCTCGCGCTGCTGAAAGAGTTTTCCGATCTGTGATGCCGGCGCCGAACAGAGGATCGTTGCGCGCGAGCGCTGTTTTTGAGAGTAGCCCCACACCGATGAAATTTGGATTCTTAACTCGGCCCCCGATTTTCGCAGGAGTTCGCACCGGACTGTTTGCCGGTAGCCTTGTTTTCGCACTTCTCGTTTTTTCCGCATTCGAAACTGTCAACGCTCAACAAAAGATCAATAAGCGTTACCCCGGTGGAAAGAATGTGCGCGTCGAATTGCGCAACATCTCCGGGACCATCATCGTCGAATCCTGGAACAAGGATGAGATTCGGCTGTCCGCTACGATTGAATCAAAGGGCGCTCAGGTAGTTCCGAAGCAAGTCGATCAGTGTCTGATGATCGACGTGATGAGCGACAATCGCGGCCGCAGCGACGTCGGCGATATCAATTTTAAATTACAGGTTCCGGTTAGTTCGTCCATCGACATTGAAACGCGACGCGGGAACATCTACGTCTCGAACATCAGGGCTGGCCTGGTCCGAGCGCACGTCTCATCTGAAGGCGACATCGAGCTGACGAACATCGTCGCCTCGCAGGTCATCGCGCAGAACGTTATCGGCAATATCTTTTTCGACGGCGAGTTTTCGCGCGGCGGGACCTACGAGTTCAAGTCAAACAAGGGCGATATCTCGATTCGCATTCCAGGCGACTCCGCGTTTCGTTTAGTCGCGTCGTCACCCGCCAGAAGGATTGCGTTGAATGATTTCTGGAACAACAATTTCAAGAACCAGGATGGTCGCAAAATGGTCGGCGACGTCGGCGACGGACGTTCGTCGGTGTCGGTGATGAATTTCAGCGGCCAGATCACTTTTATGCGGAGGTAACTCTTCGCAGTTTGTAATGGCAATCATGAATGGGGACGTTGCGATTTTCGCAGCGTCCTTTTTTTCTATGCGTTACTATAGGGCCATGCGACTAATCCTAGTTATTTCTTTGTTTGTTGTGTTACTGGCGCAGCCGTTTGTGGTGGTCTCCCAACAGAACAAAACCGCGGAGTCGTTACCCACCAACCTGCTGAAACGCACCACCACTCGTCGTGAAACTCGTCGCTTTGCTTTCGGCGGCACAGTCACGGT
This sequence comes from uncultured Acidobacteriota bacterium, assembly GCA_963789185.1. GTDB lineage: Bacteria > Acidobacteriota > Blastocatellia > Pyrinomonadales > Pyrinomonadaceae > PSRF01. The sequence goes on along the minus strand of CAWBJU010000027.1, from coordinate 84,679 downwards.
GATTGGCGCGCCTCGTGGAGCAGTCACGATCGAAGGATGGCAGCGCAACGAAGTCGAACTTGTCGCAAATATCGAATTGAATGCTCCGACCGAAGCAGACCTGGACCAGCTTGCAAACGTCAACGGTTTCGTGTTTGACGAAGACCTGAACCATCTCAGCTTGCTGACGACTGGAACTCACGATCGCACATACATGAAGAAGGTCGCAAAGAACTTTCCGAAGAAGCTGCTCAATCTGCCGTGGAAGATTGATTTTAAGTTGCGCGTGCCGACAAACACGGATCTCGAGATCAACGCCGGTTATGGACCAGTAAAGGTTACGGCAGTTGAAGGCGCCCTGCGTATCAGTGCCACTGAAAGCGAAACGGCGTTGACTTTAACCGGCGGGCTTGTTTCCACGACTGTTACCGCAGGTGTGGTGACGCTGACAGTTCCGGTGCGGAGTTGGCGAGGAGGCGGTGCGGACATCCGGCTCGCGACGGGAACTATAAACGTCGATCTGCCGCCGGGATTCAATGGCGACATCGATGCTGAAATTCTGCGCACTGGGAAGATCGTAAACACTCACGAGGGACTCGCGTCGCGCGAGAAACCAGGTATTACCGAGCGAACGGTGCGTGCGCGCGCGGGCGCGGGCGGGGCGTCCTTCAAGTTCACAGTCGGCGATGGCACCGTGAATATCCGAAAAGCTACCCAATAGTCGAATAGTAAAACATCTCGGTCTGTAGTCTCGCTCTTCTATCCGTGATTTAATAAGCACCCGCACATGAGCATAAAAAGTGATAAATGGATACGCATGATGGCCGTGGAGTACGGCATGATCGACCCCTACGAACCCGGCCAGGTCAAGGAAGTAGACGGTAAACGAATTGTTTCCTACGGCACGTCCAGTTACGGTTACGACATTCGCTGCGCCGACGAATTCAAACTCTTCACCAACATCAACAGCACCATCGTCGATCCAAAAGAATTCGACGCCAAGAATTTTGTCGAACACAAAGGCGACTCCGTCATCATTCCGCCAAACAGTTTCGCCCTCGCGCGTACGGTTGAATACTTCCGCATCCCGCGCAACGTTCTGACGATCTGTCTCGGGAAGAGCACCTACGCACGTTGCGGAATTCTGGTAAACGTCACGCCATTCGAGCCGGAGTGGGAAGGCTTCGTCACCCTCGAGTTCTCCAACACGACACCACTCCCCGCGAAGATCTATGCGAACGAAGGCGTCGCGCAGGTGGTCTTCTTCGAATCAGACGAAGTCTGCGAGACCTCTTATAAAGATCGCGGCGGCAAGTATCAGGGACAACGCGGCGTCACGCTGCCGAAGATGTGAACCTGCCAACGACTCTTAACCCTTAAACGTCAGGGCGCGATTCGCGGCGTCAAGCCCAATTTCTTCAGTAGCGGACTCCTGATCGTAATGCTTGCGACGGCTCGCCAGGGAACCATCCATCGCGAAATAAACAGCGAAGTTGCCTTCCGGGCCCTCTCTACCGTCGTTCCATTCGAAACGAATCCAGCTCCGATCGCCGCGCCGTTCAGCCGGGTTCGTGGCCACGGAGAATCGCACGATTTCACCGGGCTTCACCTCGACGCGATCGAATGACAGCTTGATGATGTGATCGCCGAGCGGCTCATTCACCACAATGTCGACTTCCTTCCTGACCGTTTCAAATGCGATAAGCGTAGCAAGCCGAATTTCTCTAGGGGATTTGTTAGTCAACGTCCAGTCGTCGCGATTCCAGCCGGCGGGGGCCGGTGGCCAAACGTTTTTGTCCTCCTCGACCGGAACACCTGACGCGGCTTCGTACACTGCCTCGACGCGCTGATCTCTCTTCTTCAGATCGAGCTTTAACACCGGGTCCGGGCGGAGAGAGCCAGACCCGGGTTGATCGCTGGTGCCGACCCGCCAGCCGACGAACGACCTTTGTGCGTAACGCGCCGGTGCGCGCAGGGTGACGTTGCCGGAGATTTCCTTATCGTAAGTACGAACGAAGCTTCCGTATCCATCGCCGCATTGATTCACATCGAGCGGTTCGCAACGGATCAGGGGCGCATTGTCGTGATCGCCTTTGACGACCAGAGTCGAGAGTCGTTCGGAAACTCGATTGAAAACGTATTTGATGTTAAGCGTGAGACTCGTGAGATCGCCCTTGTAGTTGCCGGACCGCGTGATCATCAGCTTGGTCCAGGCCGAGGGGCGGAAACTGAGCAATGGATTCTTCTCATCAGCATTACCTTTGATGAGTTTCCGCACGAGCGATTCTTCGGAAGCATCGATCTTCGACTCTTCAATAGTTAACGTCCCTCTGGATCCTGGCGGGCTCGGCACTGGCGGTGGATTGTATGTGATGTCCGAAGTCCAGTAAGTTTTGTCATTCCGGTACTGATCCGCAGTCGGCTCACCTTTTCCGGATGCGATCCGGTACTGGCCCGTTCGGAAAAGGTAAAGTAAACCGCCGGCCCGAATCCGCGATATGCCATCGTGGCGATACTCTATACTGAAGTCCCTGATCTCGGTCGGCTGCTGCGCCAACTGGACCGAGGCAGTTTCGATACCTGTAATTCGGATGTCCTCGCGCAAGCTGTCCAGCGCCCAAAGCAGATCGATCTCGACCTCATCGTCTTTGTTGAGCGTCGCGATTTGTTCTTTCGTCAAATTCACCCGCAGGCTTCCCGTGTGCTTGGCCGCGTGACTTTGGTACCACTGGATGATCGTTTTCCCGACCTCGCTAAGCTGATCCTCGAAAATAGTTTTCAATTTGTCATATTCGTTTGCACTGAGCGTACCGTCAGGACTTGTTTTCAGCGCGTTAGCGAAGCCATCGATTAATTTTTGCGAGCGGTAGTCGATGATCGGCAGGTCCGTCAGCATCAGGTATTGATACGACTTAACCAGGTAATATTGGTAAAGCAGCAACCGGTCGCGCGCCCGCTGGCCCATGTCGCGCACGTATTGGACCGCTTCCGGGTTCAGACCTTCGAGCGTGACATTCAGTTGGCCGCGCAATTTGATGAGCGCGAGTTGATTCTTGAGAATCGTGGTCGAGCAAGCATGGATGGTGTCCAAAACGGACAGTAACTCTTCCATGAAGCTCGCCTTTCGCTTGTTCAGATCTTTAACCTTCTCAACAATCTCCTTGTAACCGGGAGCGTCGGCCAGCACCTTTTCCAAACGTTCGTCAATGTCGTCTTCGGTCACGGCAAAGCCTTTGAAAGCGTCGATGATCGAATCTTTCGCGGCTTTCTGTTCTTCCAGGTGTTTCTCGACCTTCTCTTCGAGTTCCGCTTCGGCCACCGCCTCCTTGAATGCTTTGTCCTTGTCGTCGGCGTCCTTCTTTTCTTTCTCCTTGGCTGACTTTAGTTCGGTGAAGGCTTTTTTCGCCTTCTCTCCGATTTTCTGCGCGGCGACCTTGGCCAGGGGCGAAGCTATCTTGACGGCGCTCCCTTTCCAATCGTCAAGGTCGATGTCAGCCAGCGCGGTAACCGACTTTCCGAAAGAACCAACCACGGGCTGGCCGACGGGAATGAGCTGCATCGCGCCGCCGATAATTTTTCCGGACGAGCGCAAAATGTGCTCCACTTTCAAGTCGCCTTTGACCTTGCTGCGGAGGGCTGCCTCGATTGTCGAGAGCTCCTTCGCGTTATTTTCAATATCCTGAGTCATCCGATTGAGACGGCTGTCAAGATCCCCAATTTTGTTTTGCGCGACATCGTAATCAGCCAACGCCTTGTCGGTCTCCTGGCGCATGCTATCCATCGCCTTTTCCAGGTAAGTAGCTGCCTTCTGCTTGCGATCAGAAGTCGTCTCGAGCCAGTGGGCCAGAAACATCACGCGAATGGCGATCTTGATTTCGGCTTCGAACAGCTCGTAGTTCGCCTGGAAGGAAAGCATCGGGACCCAACCGGCCGGGTTGCCAAAATAGTCATACGGCCCGTCAAGGATTTGGATCAGACCAGTCAGTTCACCCTCGAGCGCCGAAGCGGTTAATGAGCCCTGAGCCTGCGCCGTAAAATGATCGGCTTTTAAGACCAAACCACTATGTTGAGCGGCCTGCGCGATGAGGTCGCGGTAGAGGACGAGTTTTTCCCGCAGACCTTCGGTGTGGCCTGACAAGATCAAGTCACGGGCATAACCGATGAACGCGCGCACGGCGGGTGCACTTAACCAATCCCATGCGAACTGAGCTTGAGTTATCGAGCCAGGACAGGCGCGCACTTCAGGATTTGGACCTGGTGCGATTCCTGGTGGGCCGTTTTCCGTCTCCTGGTTTATGTTCTTGAACATTACAAAGACACCACCCATTTCCAGGTCCGGCGTAAGGTATTGCGGGTGATAAGTGACTTTGACCACGGACCACTTGCTCGGCTGTCCTTTCGCCGCTGCCGGGACGTTCTGGGCCATCGCGCCGGTAGCGCCGGCGTTTTGCCAAACGTGGCCCTCGAGCTGCTTTGCAAAGGTGGTCACAATTCTCCCTCCATCGCCACCGTGACCAGGCGCGCCGGGATAAGCTTTCGGCGGCGAGCCGCTGGTAGGAACTTCTTTCATGGGCTCGCCGTTGTCCTTAACGGTCCCGTTGATAATGCAAGTAACTTTGTACGAGGGTGCGGCCTGACCTACTGCCCATATCTCCGCGCTAACGACCGGATAGTCAGTGGCGTTGTCTTTGGCTTGAGCCTCTTTTATTACTCCCGCCAAGTCCAACCACTTTTTTACTCCAAAACCGGATTTTGCTTCGTATCTCCCATCCCAGATTTTGTAAGACGCTCCTGCTTTGCCTTCGGTGCCGGCACGCGCCGGTTGGCCGTTGGCGCCGTTCGCGATGACAAACGGGCCGCCGCCCACGGTCTCGATCTTGTGCGCGAGTAAGTAAACGTTGCTCGCATTTTGTCCTCGCAGCCCCTCATCGCGTCCGGGTTTTTCCACCACTTTGTCGCCATCCCAAATGCCCTTAACGGGCGCTGTTTTGACCGACAAAGGCGTTGTGTTGATCGTTGCGCCAAGTTCGAAGCGCAAGATCCGAGCGTAGATGCAGACCTCCGTTCCCGGAAGATTAATTGGCGATCCAATGACGACTTCATCGGCGCACAGAGTTAACTGCCGCAGGTCGCCGCGGTCATTCAGCCTCTTGTAAAGCGACGCCGGATCATTACTACGATCGATGACCAACTTTACGCCGACTACCCTGACGTGCTTCGTTTCGATTTCCACGTCCGCCTTGTTCGTGTAATCGGATTGGTTATTGAACACAGTTCGCCCTGCGTCCTCTTCAAAATAGGTCAGGTATAGGCGACTCGCAGGGTCGGGCGGATTTGAAACGTGCTCGATGATGTTGAAGTCGGAAGGAAGCCGCGGCTGTGGCGCTACTGAGACAGTTTGATCGGTTTGTCCTGCGCGAAACACAACGGTGAAAGTTTCGCGGTCGTCGCTCGTGGGCGTGTAAGTGAAAATTCCCGTCGCTTCGCCGATTGCGATCTTACCCTTAGGCTGTCGACTCGGCTGGATTGAGAATTTCGTGCCTGGGCCGGCCGGACCGGTGACGGTAAAAGTCGCCGTGTGTCCCTCCCAAGCGGAAATTGGGGGAATAGATCCGATTGCATACGTGTCGGGCATTTGAGTAATCTCCTTGCGAGATTTGAGATAAAGTGGGCGCGCATGTTAAGGGAAACATCGGCCCCGGTACAAGAAATTTTCGAAGATGACCACACTGGACGTCCTTCGATTCAAACAACTCGATTCGAGAGCGGTACTGCCGAGGCGTGGGAGTGCGCTGGCGGCGGGGTTGGATATTTGTTCGATCGAAGATGTTGAGCTTCAACCAAAGCAGCGCGCGACGGTGCGGACTGGATTGGCAGTCGCGATTCCGCCCGGGTTCTATGGACGCGTTGCACCACGATCCGGACTCGCGGCGAAGAACGGTTTAGACGTGCTAGCAGGTGTGATCGATTCCGATTATCGCGGCGAGATTTGTTGCGTGCTCTACAACACCGGTGATGAAGCCATAATGTTGCCGGCGGGAAGTAAAGTCTGCCAGCTCGTGGTCGAGCAGATCATTACTCCTGAATCTGCGTGGGTCAACGACCTGGATGAGACGGCTCGTGGCGCCGGCGGGTTTGGCTCCACGGGTTAAACGCATTTACACCAACCCATACATCCCCTTACTCAAACCGTACGAAATTCTTCCATAACCGTCGCGAATTCTAAGGAAATCGTGCATAACTGTCATTCCGCTGCCTTTGGCACGACTGTTGAGAGTCCCTCCTTGGAGCGAAGGAGGAAGAAGAGATGAAAACCATAGGAAGAACCGCCTTTAAGGCATTCCTGGTGATGCTGGTAGTCGCCGGCACCACCTCAATTGGCATGGCCCAATTTGGCAACGAATCAACCATTCGAGATACCATCCGCCGCATTCAAACACGTACCGACAATCTTCAACGCGCACTTCAGAACGCGTCCGACCGAGGTAACTATCGCGCTGAGGATTTGAATCGACTCGTGATCGACTTTGAAGCTGCGGTGAACCAACTAGATCGCCGGCTTGGTTCGCGCCGCGGAGCTTCGGCAGATGCTCGCGTCGTGTTGGACCGTGCGGCGTTGATCGACACTTTCCTGGCTAACAACCGCGTCGGCGGCGGTTCGCAACGTGAATGGCAATCGTTGCGTGTTGACGTCGAACAACTCGCGACTTTTTACAACCTGAGTCCATCATGGGGCTCGACTGTTCCCGGCGATACCAACGCCTACAACCTCAATGACGCCCAGATGCGTCAGTTGATTCAACGGATCGATTCACGCGCTGCAAACTTTAGTCGCATCTTCCGTGGAGAACTGAACCGGTTCTACGGTAACGATCGCGTGGCGGCAGATGAAGCCCGCCGCGAACTGGCTTCGTTTGAGAGCGCATTGGTCCAACTGCGAAACCGCGTAAACACCCGGCAAATAACTTCGGCGGATGCTCGCAACCTTTTAAACAGCGCTGCGTCTATCAACAACTTCGTCGAAGCTCGACAGTTGTCATATTCAACTGAAAGCACCTGGACCAATTTGCGTCCGGATCTCGATCGGCTTGCGAGCGCTTTCAACATCGCGTGGAATTGGACCAACGTTCCGGGCACTCCGGGCATTCCCGACGGTGATGGCAGCACACGCAGGGATCTGAATGGAACTTTCCGTTACAACGCAAGTCAGGGCGACGACGCGCGACGCGCAGTTGACGCCGCAACCCGCAATTTGTCGCTCTCGGAACGGCAGCGTGTTTACGACGCGCTATTGCGCCGGTTGGATCCGCCACAAATGTTGGCGATCGAACGCCGCGGTAGAACCGTAACGATCGCTTCCACCAGAGCGCCCCAGATTAACTTTACCGCGGACGGCCGCGAGCAAGTTGAAACGACGCCGGGTGGACGTCAGGTCCGTGTCAAGGCCGATCTGACCGGTGACACGCTAACGATTAGCCGCTCGGGCGAACGGTCCAACGATTTCACGGTCACGTTCGATCCGACGGACAATGGCCGCCAACTGTTGGTCACCCGCACGCTTTACAGCGATCGGGTCAATCAACCGGTGACGGTCAGAACTTACTACGACCGTATCTCTGATGTTGCTCAGTTGAACATCTACGATACGAATCGTGAAGAGACGAACGTCGGCGTCGGCGGCGCAGTCGGTAGCTTTATCGTGCCGAATGGAACGCAAATCGTCGGCGTGCTCAACAGCGATCTGAACACGCAGAACGTTCGCGACGGCGATCGATTTACGATGACAGTGCGTTCGCCGGGCCAGTTTGAAGGAGCGACGATCGAGGGCCATGTGACCGCCGTTGATCGCGGTGGCCGAGTCACCGGTCGATCCGAAATGACGTTCAACTTCGACACGATCCGCATGCGAAACGGCCAGAGTTATAGCTTCGCCGGTATTCTCGAAAGCGTTCGCACTCCGGATGGCGAAGTCGTTCGCGTAGACAATGAAGGCGCGGTTCGCGAAAACAATCAGACCAAGACGACTGTTACGCGAACAGCGATTGGTACGGCAGTTGGCGCGATCATTGGCGCGATTGCTGGTGGTGGTAAAGGCGCGGCGATTGGTGCTGTGATTGGCGCCGGCGCCGGTGCTGGTTCCGTGTACGTTCAGGGTCGAAACGATCTCAATCTCGAATCTGGAACGGAAATCACGGTGAGAGCCACTGGACCACAAGGCTAACTGATCTTTGATCAGTTAAGTTGGATAGTAGCGACCTGCGGAAGACGCTCTACGGTGAGCGTTAACCGCAGGTCGTTTCTTACTGGTAGCTTGTCAGGTGTTTGGAAGAAGATGAAGCCTCGCCGTCGCGGATCTTCAGCAGACATCGGCGCTTTTAGATCGATCGCATACGCGCCAAACTCTTGTTCAAATTGCTTTCGCGAGTTTGGATTGTAAGCAAAGACACCGTTCGCCTTCATAATCCGCGAGATGGCGTCTTTTGGTTTGAGGAATTTCCATTCGCGATTTTCGTTGTCACGCAGAAGAAAACGCGCGCGCTTAGTCTCCACCGGCAACCCACTCTGGAACGCGAGTTCCACACGCACCGGTAACACTCCGCTTACGGGAAGGTTCGCTTCAAACAAGTCCTGGCTCTCTTCGTCGGTCAACAAAGGAGCGACGCGAATCGTCACACCGCCCGCGTCGGCGGTGCGCGATGCGGAAGGCATCGGTGGCAACTCGGTCACCGGTTTGACCTTGAAAAGCGAGCTGCTGCACGAGGTCGAGCCGATGATCAAGAGAACGAGGAGGACGAAGCGTCGGGCCATTGGACGCAATGTAACACGAATCAATGCCTATGTTACTATCGGCGAAATCATGATTAGACCGTTTCGTGGGGTTCATCCACAGATTCACCCAACAGCTTACGTGGATCCGAGCGCTCAAGTAATTGGCGACGTGCACCTTGGCGAACAGGCATCGATCTGGTGTAACTGCACAGTCCGGGGCGACATTCATTACATCCGCATCGGAGATCGGGCGAACATTCAAGACAACTCCGTCATTCACGTTCGTCATGGCTCGCACCCGACGATCGTCGAAGAAGAAGTGACGGTCGGACACAGCGTGACGCTTCACGGTTGCTATGTAGAACGCGGATCGCTGGTCGGTATTGGAGCGGTTGTGCTCGACGACGTGCGCATCGGCGAGTTGTCGTTGGTTGCCGCTGGGTCGCTCGTCAGTCCCGGCACGATTATTCCGCCGCGCTCGCTCGTGATGGGTTTGCCGGCGCGGGTGAAACGACCACTCACTGAAGAGGAAGTTGCCTCACTGGCACTCTTTTGGCAGAACTATGTTGGTTACACACGCGAATATCTAAACGAGGAACAGTGAATGAAAATAATCGGTGCAATCGGGGTATTGATTTTCGTCTGCGCTTCTGTTTCGGCGCAGACGCTTGAACGTGGCGATAACGAGTTTGGTTTCTGGGGTGGTTTCTCGCCGAAAGCCACAACGATCTTCGAAGGACTTAGTGAAGCTGAGGCCGAAAACCGAAAGTTTTTTCTAGCTGCGTTTCGTTATGGCCGAACATTAGCAGCGAACGACGCACTTGCATTGCAATGGACGGTCGATGCAGTTCCGGTGGCAGTGGCGACGGGAACGATCGTGTCGCGGAGTTTCGCTGGTGGCACGCAGACCTTTCAACGAGAGACAGCTTATGGCGCCGGAATTACACCGATAGGTCTGCAACTCGATTTCGCAAACGGTTCGAAGGTCCATCCGTTTGCTCATGTGAACGGTGGGTTTCTTTATTTCAACAAGTCGATGCCGATTGAAGACTCTGGTCAGTTTCAATTTGTCGGTGAAGCGGGTGGAGGAATTCGCATATTTACTTCCGATAAACGCGCGGTCAGTATTGGCGTGAGATTTCATCACATCTCGAATGGAGATCGATCTGGTTCAAACCGCGGCCTGAATAACTTCGTGATCTACGCCGGGTTTTCTGTTTTTAAGTAATGCCTTCCGCAAAGACTCAACCAGCGCGCGGCATGCGCGACTTTCTACCTGAAGACGTTCGCAAACGCGAATACGTCATCGGAGTGATCAAAGAGGTGTACGAGCGTTACGGATTCGAGCCGCTCGAGACGCCGGCCGCGGAGAATATTGAGACGTTGATGGGCAAGTATGGTGAGGAAGGGAACCAGCTCATCTACAAGATACTGAAACGCGGTGTTCACGAAGGGACGGGTGAAGCGGATCTGGCGCTGCGTTACGATCTCACGGTGCCGCTGGCACGCGTGGTTGCTGAGTATCGCGACAAGCTGCCGAAGTTTTTCAAGCGCTATCAGATTCAACCGGTGTGGCGTGCAGACAGGCCCGCGCGGGGAAGGTATCGCGAGTTTTATCAGTGCGATGTTGACGTGCTTGGGTCGAGATCGATGATCGTCGAGGCTGAGATCATTTCGGCTTCGAGTGAAGTGTTGAGCAAGTTGGGGTTCAAGGATTTTGTCGTGCGGCTGAATCACCGAAAGGTGTTAGCCGGCATTCTCGATGCGGCTGGTATCGCTTCAGAGAAACACGACACGGCGCTGGTTGCGTTGGACAAGCTCGACAAGATCGGCACGGAAGGTGTGTTGCGCGAGTTTGCTCAACGAGAGGTGCTTTCGGAAGATGTCAGCAAGGAATTGCTCGCGTTGTTTGAAACTAAGGAGCAAGTCCTCGAACGCCTTGAGAACTATATCGGGTCGCATCCGATCGGTTTAGAGGGCATACAAGAATTACGCGAAATCATCGACTACACATCCGCTCAATCCGTGGTTCAACTCGACCCTTCGTTAGCGCGCGGGCTTTCTTACTACACCGGTGCGATCATTGAGATTCAGGTTAAAGAGCTGGCGGGAAGCATGGGTGGCGGCGGTCGTTACGACAATTTAGTGGGCATGTTTCTCGGTCAGGACATTCCGGCGTGCGGGTTTTCGTTAGGGTTGGAACGAATCATCTTGATCATGGGTGAGCAAAACATGTTTCCGGAAAACGTGTTGCGTTCGCCGGCAGACGTCATGGTTGCGATTTGGAATGAGGATTCGATCCCGCAGTCGGTCGCGTTAGCGCAACAGTTGCGAGCCAGTGGTTTGCGAGTTGATTTGTATCCTGAGGCGGATAAACTCGGAAAGCAGTTCAAATATGCATCATCGCGGGGCGTTCCTTTTGTTGCGGTGCTCGGCGATGATGAGCGAGCTCGGGGCGAGGTGGCGCTTAAAAATATGACCACGGGCGAACAGGTTGCGGTCCCGCAAAAGGACTTAGCCAAGAGGTTGAAAGAAAGTCATGTCGACTGAAGCAATTGTTCAGAACTATTTTGAAGACGCTGTTGCGTCGTTGAAGAACTACAAGAAGCTCGCGGACAAAGCCATTGCGCAAGTGAAAGACGACGAGTTTTTTGTCACGCTCGATGATGAAGCCAACAGCGTTGCCGTGATTATGAAACACATGGCCGGCAACATGTTCTCACGTTGGACCGACTTCCTAACGTCCGATGGCGAGAAGTCCGACCGCAATCGCGACATGGAGTTTGTCATTGGAGCGAATACGACGAAAGACGAGCTTCTCGACTACTGGGAACGCGGTTGGGCCTGCGTTTTTGCGGCGATCGAGCCGCTGAAGCTTGAAGACTTCGAAAGGACAGTGTCGATCCGCGGCGAGCCGCACACGATCGTGATGGCGATCAACCGCCAGTTGATGCACTACTCGTATCACATCGGTCAGATCGTCTTCCTCGCGAAGCACTTTCGATCGACACAGTGGAACTCGTTGAGCATTCCGCGCAATAAATCCGCGGAGTTCAACTTGAAGATGCAGTCGCAGGCGAAATAACGAACATGCAAGCCGCTATTCATCACGTCAACGTTACCGTGCCGCGTACACTTGAAGACGCGGCGAAGCATTTCTAGGGCGCGGTGATGGGTATGACTGAAGTTCCCAAACCGGAATCGTCGCGTGGGCGTGGCGGTGCGTGGTATCAACTGGGACCGGTGCAGCTTCATCTCTCAGTCGAAGAAAGCGTCGCCGAGCATCTCCGTAAGCGCCACGTTTGCTACACCGTGGCGAATCTTAACGAGGCGGAAGAACGGTTTCGCCAGGCTGGCGTCGAGATCATTCCCGACGATCTTCCCATCCCCGGCTGGCGACGTTTTTACGTGCGCGATCCAGGCGGCAATCGACTCGAAATCGCGCAGGCCGTTTGAATGGAATCATAAAATGTTGGATCACTTAGGTAACCTTGAACGCACTCACTCATGCGGTGGACTGCGTGCGGAAAACATTGGCAATCGAGTCACGCTCATGGGTTGGGTGGCGAAGCGACGCGACTTCGGCGAGCTCACGTTCGTCGATCTGCGCGACCGTGCGGGCATCACTCAGGTCGTGTTTAATTCCGAGGACGCGTCAGAAGCACACGCGAAGGCGAAAGAGTTGCGCGGCGAATACGTGATTGCCGTGACCGGCGATGTTGTGGCTCGCGACGCAAACACTCGTAATCCGAAGATCGCCACCGGCGACGTTGAGGTCCGCGCGAAAGAAGTGTTGATTCTCAACGACGCACGCACGCCGCCATTTCAACTCGACGCGACGGGTGATGCACTCGCCGCCGAAGATCTACGTTTGAAATATCGTTATCTGGATCTGCGACGGCCCCAGTTACAAGCGAGTATGCGCCTGCGCCATCGTGTTACGAATGAAATCCGGCGCTACATGACGGAGCAGGGCTTCACTGAAATTGAAACGCCGATCCTCATCAAATCAACACCCGAGGGCGCACGCGATTACGTTGTTCCTTCGCGCATCTTCCCCGGGAAGTTCTTCGCCCTGCCGCAATCGCCACAGCTCTTTAAACAGTTGTGCATGATTGGGGGTATGGATAAATACTTTCAGATCGCGCACTGCTTTCGTGACGAAGACCTGCGAGCGGATCGACAGCCGGAGTTTACCCAACTCGACGTCGAGATGAGCTTTGCGCGTCTCGAAGATATTTATCGATTGATCGAAGGTCTGTTTGCGAGCGTATTCAAACTCATCAACGTCGATCTACCGACGCCGTTTCCGCGTTACTCGTTTGCGGACGTGATGAACCGGTGGGGATCGGATAAGCCTGACCTGCGCATACAGGGGTTAGAGTTAAAAGATCTCGACCTGCCTGGGTTGGCGGAAGGCGAACAAGCGAAAGGGATCGTCGTAGCAGGTGGCGCGAAGCTTTCACGCAAGGTCCTCGACGAGCTTCAGGAGTTTGTGAAGCGGTATGGCGCGAAGTTTCTCGCTTGGATCAAACTTGGCGATGAGGTTTCATCATCGCTGCTAAAGGCGCTAGGGGCGGAGACTGTTGCGCAACTCGCGAGTGCAGTAGGCGCTGATAAAGGTGATGCGGTGCTGATCGTTTCCGGCAAGCCGAAAGTTGTAACCGCAAGCCTTGGCGCGTTGAGAAACGAGGTCGCCAAACGGGAGAACCTGATTCCCGCGGATGTCTACGCACCGCTGTGGGTCACAGACTTCCCGATGTTTGAGTTTCACGAAGAGGACGGGCGCTACTACTCGATGCACCATCCGTTCACTTCGCCGGTTGACGAAGATCTCGAGTTGCTGGAACGCGCCGTTGAAGGTGGTGAAACGAAGCTGTTAGCCGATATCCGGACGAAGGCTTACGACCCGGTGATTAACGGCGTCGAGATGGCGAGCGGATCGATTCGTATTCATCGCCGCGACGTGCAACGACTCGTTTTCAAAGCGCTCGGAATGTCAACTGAAGAAGCACGTGAACGTTTCGGGTTCTTTCTCGACGCGCTCGAATACGGCACGCCGCCACATGGCGGTATTGCGCCCGGCATCGATCGACTGATGATGGTGCTCGCAGGAACGGACAACATGCGCGACGTTATTGCGTTTCCGAAGACCGCGTCCGCTGCTGACTTGATGATTGATGCACCGGGCGCCGTCGATCCGAAGCAGTTAAACGAGTTGCATCTTCGCGTTGTAGAGGATTCAAGCCGAAGTTCAAAAGTAGGATGCCGACGATTAAGTTTCGCCGCGAACATCTCGAGGCCATGATCGCTCATGCTCGTGAAGCTGCGCCGGCGGAATGTTGTGGCCTGGTAGGCGGAATCGACGGCACTCGCGCATCCTCTCTCTACCGGCTTCGAAACGTGACCGCCGAACCGGAGGTGCGCTACGAAGCTGCTCCCGAAGACCTCTTCGCCGCGCAGCGACAAATGCGCGAACGAGGCGAGGAACTGCTCGCCATTTACCATTCCCACCCTCGCGCTGACGAGCCCAGCCCTTCTGAAACAGATATTCGTCAAGCTTTTTATCCTTCCGCAACGTATCTAATAATTGGACTCGCCGGTCGTGGTCCAGTGATCAAGGCGTTCAACATCTCTGAGCGAGAGCATCGCTGGCATCCGGTTGAGTATGGGATCGTGGACTAGTAAGATTGAAAGCGCTTGCTTTCGCGGGGGGCACGTTGGAAACAAAGAAGAGCAAATACGACACAAACCCGCTCGATCCTGAGGTCGAACGCAACGCGGAAGAATCCTGGGGCGAGAGCGCGGGCGGCGGCGAGACGCAACAGGTTCGAGGCGCCACGAGTCAGGTAGGCGATCCGCCTCCCTCGTGGACTCCGAGTCCGAATCCAAACGACAGCGTGCGCCAGAACGTCTATTCCGAGGCGCCCACGCGTCGCATCGAAAACCCGCCGTTGGACGCACCGTACCCGTCGGTGTTTATTCCACCACCTACTTACGCACCGCCGCCGGCACAGTATCAACAGCCGCAACAACCATTCAGGACTTATCAAAATCCGACGGGCTATTCGCATCCTGAGCGACCGGTTGCTGGTATTAAGGTACCTGAGAAATGGGCGCTAATGATGGCTTACGCGCCATACGTCGGCCTCGTTGTTTCGTTGCTCGAGTTGTTCCTGGTTCCGCGTCAGGAAGTGAAAGTTCGCTCTTATGCGGCGCAAGCACTCGCGCTGCACATCGCGTTTCTGGTCATCGGGACGATCTTCGGGGGCATTAGTTTGATTGGCGGCGGCGATTTGGGCAAAGTTTTATTCCAGGTAGCTTCAACAGTTTTCCTCGTAGTTTCAATGATTCGCGTGTGGAAGGGAGAACCGCACGTCATTGCCCCCCTAGAGGAACCCGCCAAATGGTTTAACCGGCATATCGAGCCGCACACTAAGAAATGAGCGGTTGTTGGCATTGTCGTTGCAGGGTGATGTTTTGGAGTTGGCGATCCGGCCAATTCCGCAGAAAACACGGATTAAAATAAACACAAAACCGTGTATTCCTGTTGCGTTTTGGTGCATTAACGCCGGAAAGGGAATCAGTCCATGAGTACAAAACGGTTAATGGGACGACAGCGTTTGATCGCGTGGGTATCACTGGTGGCGATAGCCTTGATGCCGCTTTCAGCGATAGCTCAGACGCCGATTAAGTATCACAGTAACAAATACAGTGTTCAGGATGACGTAACGCTTGGACGCCGTGCGGCGCAGGAGGTTGAGCAACAATTTCCCTTGATGCGCGACTCGCAAGTCGAGAGCTACGTCCAGGATGTCGGGAACCGGTTAGTGAATGCTATTCCGTCTCAATTTCAACATTCGGAATTTCAATACAACTTTAAGGTCGTGAATGCGCGAGACATCAACGCGTTCGCGCTGCCTGGTGGTCCAATGTACGTCAATCGGGGCATGATTGAAGCGGCACGCACAGAAGGCGAGATGGCGGGCGTGATGGCCCACGAGATTGCTCACGTGGCGCTGCGACACGGTACGGCCCAGGCAACGAAAGGTCAAAAGTACGGACTGCTGGCGGGTATCGCCGGCATTGCCGGAACAATCCTCGGCGGCCCGGGTGTGGGCCAACTGGCCCAGGCGCCGTTCGCGGTGTACTTGCTGAAGTTTAGTCGCGAGTATGAAACGGAAGCTGACATTCTCGGCGCGCAGATCATGGCGCGTGCCGGTTACGATCCGCGTGACCTCGCAAACATGTTTCGCACGATCCAGCAGCAGGGCGGCGGCAGCAGCGGCGGCTTTCTAAGTAGCCACCCGAACCCGAGCGATCGTTACGCGCGCATCAACCGTGAAGCGCAGATGCTGCGCATTGAGGGTGGACAACGCGACACGCGTGAGTTTGCCTCGGTTCAGCAACGACTACGTGGTGCGGGGCGTGCTCCGTCAATGGAGGAGATAGCGCGCAGCGGACAACGTTATCCGACCGGTGAAAACACCGGCAACTATCCAAACAACCGTCCAAGCGGACGCGTCGAGTATCCGTCGTCGCGTTATCAGAACTACTCGATCTTCAACGGCGGCGTACAGGTGAGCGTGCCGGGAAACTGGCGTCAGATAAATGAGAACAACGCCGTTTGGTTCGCGCCGGAAGGTGGTTACGGCCAGTACAACGGTCAGGTCATTTACACGCACGGGACGAGCTTCGGTGTGGCGCAGACCAGCAATCGCAATCTGCAAAGAGCCACGCAGGAGTTGATCAACAATCTCGCGCAGGGAAATAACAACCTGCGAGCGAGTGGCGGCACTCAGCGTACGACTCTCGATGGGCGTACGGCGCTGGTGTCGAATTTGACTAACGTGAACGAAGCGACGGGTCGTAGTGAAATTGTGCGTTTAATCACGACGCAACTGCGCGACGGCCAGATTCTTTACATGGTTGCCGTGGCGCCGCAGGGTGAGCGTAACTTCGACGCCGCGTTCAATAACGTGTTCCGGTCCGTAAGAATTAACGACTAATCCTTTCAGTCTGTGGTTGGAAGCTAGGCGCCTTGCTTAGCTTCCTGCCACAACATCTCCAACTCATCTATCGAAGTTTGATCGAAAGCCTGGCCGCGCTCGTCGAGTGCTTTCTCGATGTGTCGAAAGCGTTGGCGAAACTTGCGGTTGGTCAACTTCAGGGCTGCTTCCGGTTCGACTTGTAAATGTCGCGCGATGTTAGTTGCCGCGAACATCAGGTCGCCGATCTCTTCTCTAACGCGAGCATGGTTAGCTTCATCCTGCGCGTCTGAGTGGTTCTTGATCGCAACGCGCAGTTCCTCGATCTCTTCCTGTAACTTGTCGAAGATGTCGTCGACGTTCTTCCAGTCGAAACCTACGCGCGCGGCTTTCGTCGAAAGCTGGTGCGCTTCCATCAGCGCCGGTGCTTTTGACGAAACACCATCGAGCAACGAATCCTTCGTCTCTTCTTTCTTCCCGGCCGCACGACGCTCTTCGGCTTTCATCGTCTCCCAGTTCAGCAACACGGTAGCTGAGTCGTCGGCGGTAACGTCGCCGAACACGTGCGGATGGCGGCGCACCATCTTGTCGTGAATCGCAGTGGTGACGTCGTCGATCGTGAACTCGCCGCGTTCCCTGGCCACCTGCGCGTAAAAAACGATCTGAAACAGGAGGTCGCCGAGCTCATCCCGCAGCTCAGCGGGCTTGCCTTCACGCGCTTCCTCGACCGCCTCAAACGCCTCGTATGCTTCCTCGAGCAGCATCGGCGCGAGAGTGGCGTAGGTTTGTTCGCGGTCCCAGGGACAGCCGTTTGGTGAACGCAGACGATCCATCAAATTTACGAGATCACTGAATGTTGCTGGCATGCGAGTAGTCTAAGGTGATCCGCGTTTTATGCGAAACGTGGATCATGTTTTAATAACAGCATGAATGAGGACCAACCAAATTTTAAGATAACTGATCGGCGACTTTTTAACGCCGACGGAAGCCCGCGTGACGTTCCGGCGGAAGAAAAACCGGAGCCAAAAAAGGAAGCAACGCCGGAACCGAAAGCCGTGACACCAGAAGCCGTCGCCGCCGCGCCTCAAGTTGAAGCTGAACCGGAGCCGGACGTGCGAGCTTCGTCACCCGAAGAGACAGCGTTCGGTGATGGGGAAGTGTCTGAAGAAGAGCTCGCGGACGCGCAGGATCCGGCGAGTTTTATCAGCTTTGTAATGTCGATTGCGTCAAACGCCGCGTCGGCGCTGGGAATGATGGAGCACCCGGTGACGCATCAGCGCGATGTCGATCCCGAGTTGGGCAAACATTGGATCGACATTCTCGGAATGCTGCAAAAGAAGACCTCGGGGAACCTGAGCAAGGCCGAAAAAAACATGCTCGAAGGTTTGCTCCACGATCTGCGAATGCAGTATGTGGCGCTAATTAACGCTCCGCAGAAGGCCCGTTCGTTTACCGGCAGAGACATCATCGGCGGAAGCTGAGCCAACACGGATTTAACGGATGAGACTCACCTTCCTCGGTACAGGTACTTCCACCGGCGTCCCCTCCATCGGTTGTGAATGCGAAACCTGCACGTCTGATGATCCGCGCGACAAACGTCTGCGCGTTTCAGTGATCGTCGAACACGCAGGCCGCACAGTACTCGTCGACACTTCATCCGACTTCCGACAACAAGCACTGCGTTTTGGTCTGAAACATCTCGACGCCGTCCTAATTACACATTGCCACGCCGATCATATCTTCGGGCTCGACGACATTCGTCCGCTCAACTTTCGTTTCGGAGCGCTGGGCGTCTACGCAAATGAACGCGCGTGGGTCGATATCAGGCGGATGTTCAAATACATCTTCGAGCCTTCGCACTTCGGTGGTGGTCTGCCGATGGTGATTCCGAACATCGTTAGTCCCGGCGCCGGTTTTTGCATCGGTGAGGAACTGGAGATAACTCCTCTCGAAGTGATCCATGGTCGTCTGCCGGTGATGGCCTATCGCTTCAACGACTTCGCTTATCTCACGGATCTGAGCGAGATCCCGCCGGCGACGATCGATGCGTTGCAAAACCTCGACGTCTTAGTCCTTGATTGTTTGCGTTTCCGGGAACACCCCACACATCTGTGGGTCGATAAAGCGTTGGAATATGTCGAACGACTAAAGCCAAAGCGCACGTACTTTACGCACATCGCTCACGACATCCTGCATGCCCGCGACTCAGCGCGCCTGCCTCCGGGCGTCGAGTTTGCTTTCGATGGACTGGTAGTGGAGTGAAATTTCGAAATTCGAATTTCGAAATTCGAAATTGCTTATGCGTCTCTTTCACGGAACTGACAACGCCGAGATACATCGCCCCACCGTGTTAACGCTCGGTGTGTTCGACGGTCTGCACCTCGGACATCAGTTGATTATGAGCACGGTGGTTGAACGAGCGTGCGCGGTTGGGGCTGTGCCGACGGTGATCACTTTCGATCCACATCCCCGCGCGGTGTTGCACCCCGAATCCGCGCCACCGTTGTTGCAAACTTTCGATCAGAAGATCGAGGCCCTCGGCGTACTCGGGATCGAGCAGACGATCGTGATTCGTTTTACTCCAGAGTTTGCCGCAGTTCGCGCCGAGGACTTCCTGCGGGAGGTGGTAATGGACCGACTGCACGCCCGTGAAGTTTATCTCGGCAAAGGGTTCGCGTTTGGTCACAATCGCGAAGGGAATATCGAGCTACTCCGTCGTCTCGGCGGCGAACTTGGTTTTGTTGCCGGCGAAGTGCCGGAGGTGAGGCTTCGAGGACGGCGGGTGAGTTCGAGCAAGATTCGCGAGCTACTGACGGGCGGTCGCGTAAACCTGGCGCGACGCATGTTGGGCCGTCCGTACGGTGTCGAAGCTCGCGTCGAACACGGCTCGGAACGCGGTCATCAGCTGGGTTTTCCCACGGCCAACCTGCACCCACACAACCGCGTCATACCTCGGAATGGTGTGTACGTGACCAGCACTTTGATAGAAGGACAATGGCGGCGAAGCGTCACGAATGTTGGCCTCCGGCCGACGTTTGGCGACGCGACGGAACCTTCAGTTGAGACCTTCGTAATGAACTGGGACGGCGACCTTTACGGCGACGTCGTGCGTGTTCGCTTCCTGCACCGTTTGCGCGACGAGCGAAAGTTCAGTTCAATCGAGGAGTTGAAAACGCAGATTGCGCGGGACGTCGCGCGGGCCAACAGTTATTTTGAACGAGCGGGCACGAAACACATGTTGGCGGTGATTTAGCTAGGTTTAAGAATGACGAATAACCAGGCACTAATTAAAAGAACGGATACAAACGGCAACGGAATCGCGCCGCACGTGGCGCCGGTTCAAAAGCCGATTGCCCCACGACCCGCGGTTCAGCCATTGACGGAAGAAATGGTCAACGAGCTACTCGCGGGCCGTGGCTTTCGTGGCTGGCTACGCGCGGCGCGGGTCGCGCGTGTGCTCGGACTCTTCTCGCTTTACCTCTTTCTAGATACTTACGACGTACGTTCTGATTTTAACAAGCGTGCGGTAACGCGAATTCGCGAACTTGCGCGTCAGCGTGGTCGCCGTACACGATTCAACGCCTGGCTCAAAGCCGGCACTTACACTGCACTCGATCGTTTCATTCGCATACTGCGCTTCGCGATCTTTCGCGGCGAGGATGGATCAGCGCGCAAGGAAGCACGACTCGAGAAACAAGCCACGTGGATGCGTGCATCGTTAATCGATCTTGGTCCAACGTTCATCAAAATCGGTCAGGCACTCGGAACACGCGCGGATCTGTTGCCGCTCGCCTACGTCAAAGAACTGGCGACGTTACAAGACAACGTTCCGGCCTACCCAACGGCCGATGCTTTTGCGCGAATCGAAGCTGAACTCGGACGCAGCCTGCACGAACTTTATCCGGAGATCGACAGCGAACCGATCGCGGCCGCGTCTCTTGGTCAGGTCTATCGCGCGCGTTTGAAAACAGGCGAGGAAGTCGCCGTCAAAGTACAACGTCCCGATCTCGAAGCGACCATCATTTTCGACGTCGCGATTCTTTTCCGGCTCGTAAAACTGACTAACCGGTTCTTCCCGAAAGCAAACGAGAACGCCGATTGGGAAGGCATGCTGCACGAGTTTCACGCGACCATCTTCGAAGAGATGGACTATGTGAAGGAAGGACGCAACGCCGACAGGTTCCGTTACAACTTTCGCACGTGGCGCGCGATCCGCGTGCCGAAGATTTTCTGGACGCACACGAGCACGCGCGTGTTGACGCTGGAGTTTATTCGCGGCACGAAGGTCGTCGACATCGCGGGACTAAAAGCGAACCGCATTTCGCCGGTGAAGGTCAACCGGCTCCTGATTCGCACCTATCTGAAGCAGTTACTCGAAGATGGCTTCTTTCATGCTGATCCGCATCCCGGCAACCTGCTGGTGATGGACAGCGGTCATCTCGCGTTTTTCGATTTCGGCATGGTCGGACGGATCAATCCGAAGCTTCAGTCGCAGATGATCGACGCCTTCTTCCACGTAGTCGGTCGAGACGTGCACGGGTTGGGCCAGGACATCATCAACCTCAACTTCCTCAAGCCGGGTGTCGATCCGGAAACGGTCCGGCCTGTCGTCGAGGGTCTGTTCACGCACTATCTGAATCTGAAGCTCGGCGAGGTGAACTTCAAAGAGTTGACTTACGATCTCGCGGAAGTGATGTACGAATATCCCTTCCGGCTGCCGTCAAACTTCACCTACATCATGCGTGCGTTGATGACGCTCGAGGGCATCGGTGTTGTCACCGACCCGGACTTCAGCTTCTTCGAAACAGCAAAGCCGTTTGCGAAGGAGTTTATGCTGCGACGCGAGGGCCGGATATTCCGCCAGTTGATCCTCGACAAGCTAACCGGGCGCGAGAATGGCGACAGCCGAATCGCGTGGTCACGCGTGTGGAAGCTCACGAAGATGGCGGCGCAGTTGTACTTGGAGAAGCGTTAGGTGACGCCTTCGGCGTTGCGACTTGCGTGGATAAGAACAGGCTGACTGCTGCGATAAAGAGGATTAAGACTATCAAAGCTATCCGCTGCCTCATGAGGCCTCCCAGGGGTTCGTCGTAGAGAGCAAAAGCGCGCGGATTATAATCCGTGTTCCCCTCGATTGTAACTGAGGAGAACACGGATGTTAGAAAATCGACAGAATTAACGACTTACTTTCTCACCATTCGGCGCGGGGATATTCAACCGTTCGCGGAACAGGTTCAGCAGCAACAGCGTCCCAATGCCGCCTCCACCTTCAGCTCCACCACCTCCGGTCGCCAACACATCAGGCGTAATGCGCACACCCTTCTCGCCAATCACTTTCAGTGTCTCGACCAACGCGACGCCCTGAGCGCCAAGCGCGTTGACCTGTTCGTGATAAGCGACGCCCTGTGCCTCGCCCATGAGCCGGACTTTCTCGGCCTCGGCCTTACCGGTTTGGAGGATGTAATGGGCCTCGCCCTCACCTTCCGCTTTGCGCTGCTCGGCACGCTTGCCGGCGATCTCGACACCCACTGTGGCCTGCATCAGATCTTTCTGATTGTCGGCGTGCGCGCGTGTCTTCTCGAGTTGAATGCGCTTCTCCTCAGCTTCTCGTTGAGCGTTGTACATGTTCTGACGCTGCTCGGCGAGAATCTTCTCGGTCTGCGTCTTCATCAACTCTTCCGGCAGATGAATGTGGCAGATAAGCACGTTGACGACGTCGACGTGATACTTCAGCAGGTGCGCTCGCACGCGAGCTTCCGCGCGTTCCTGTTCTTCGTGCCGGTTCTGCAAGTACGCCATTGCCGACGACTCTGACGCCTGGTTACGGAAGATCGAGTCGATTAGCGGGTGCATCACGTTCTGGATCAAACGTTCGATGCCGCCAATCTTCGCGACCATGAACGGTGCGTCCTCCGGTTTCACACGAAAGACGACGCGCACTTCCAACTGCATCGTGAAACCGTCTTTCGAGATAACTTCGAACGGGTTGAAGGTGTTGGCGACTTCGCCGGCAGTCCATTCGACCGTCTGGTTCGTCGTCGGGATGACGATCGGCGAGATCGCAAGCGTGTTGACGTAGTAACGGCCTGGGCCAACTACGGCTTCCTGAATACCTCGATAACCTTCAGGCACGACGTACGCCTCATGCGCGCCTTCGTCGAGACGTCGATCCGCCGGATCGCCCATCATCAAGTCAAGCTTGATCTCGTCAGCAGTGCGTTTGTCGTCCATTACGTCGAGACGCGCAACTGATTCCTCAACTTGTTCCTGTTCTTCGCGTTCCATGCGCTGGCGGACTTTTTCCGCCATCTCGCGCCGCACTTCTTCTGACGGGTCACGTCCAACGTTCGACACGACTACGGCGACCTCGCCGGGTTTAATCTCTTTCGCTGTTTCAGGAATGACTTTGAACAGCAGTGGGTTGATGTAGTAGGTGCCGGGCAGCAGGATGTCCTTCTGTGGACCACGCTGACCGCCCTTGCCGATGAACTCGTGTCCGTCCTGGAAGTTGTCGTGTCCGGTGATCGGTTCGGCAACGTAGTCGCGTGGGTTGAGGGGCGCGCCGTCGAGCGCCTCGACGAGACCGATGGCGTTCTCGTTGATGACAGTCGCATCGTACAGCCGCACATTGAACAGACCCGGTTTGACTTCGGAGTTGCTCTCGAACGACGTCGATTGAACCAGGATGCGATAGACGCCAGGCGTCAGGATGTCGACCTGCGGACCTTTCTGTCCGCGAGAGGCGATGAACTGTTCGGCGTCCTGAAATTGCCGGTGGTCTGCGATCGCTTTACCCAGCAGGCGGCCGGGATCAAGTGGGTCGCCGTCAGCGGCGGTGATCACGCCAACTTTACCTTGCGGGACCATCGTGGCTTTCGCGACTGAAACGCGGAACAGGTAAGGGTGAATGGGCCATAGACCAGGCGGCAAGGTGCGGAGCTGAATGCCTTTGACGCCGCCTTGTTTGATGAACGCGATTGGATCCTGGAAATTGTTGTGAGCGTTCTGTGCGCGATCGGGAGCAAAGATGCGGCCCGGGGGCATCGGCTCACCGTCAACCGCTTCGATGATGCCGAGTTCGTCAGCACCGATCTCGATCAGCGGCACTTTGCGAACGACTCGTTCAAACGGAAACTTGATCAGGTGCAGACCAGGCTTGAGCACGTCAGCCTGGATGCCAACCTCTCCTTCAGTAGCAACGACTCGTCCGGGAGGCATCTTCGCGCCGAGGTAGCGCCGCTCCTTGATTGCGATTTCGCGTGCACCGACGTTCACGAAGATGCGATTCACGATCATGAGGAATACGATCAGGAGCACAAAGGCTCCGACCAGGACCGGGATTAGTGATGCGATATCAAGGTTATCCATGGTGTGTCTCTTTCAGGTCAACCAGAGTGCTGGTTGACGGTTGGTCATTTGTGGTTAGTACCTTCGAGTTCGCGATTTGCGTTCGATAGGGTTTCTTTCAAAACGAATCCCGCGCCGGAAGTGCGCGTGTGTGACGAGAGTTCCCAATATTGACTGCTGAACAGCCCTTGAAGATCTTTGGCTGAGATATCTGACAGGCTGCCATCGCGCCATGACATTAACACCAGTTCAATCGCTCTCCCGTACGTTTTAGCATCGTCAGAAAGAGCTGCGACGTGCAACAGTCTTGTGGTTGAACTCCTGTTTGGAGACTGCTGGAAAGCGCGAATTGCAGCGACTGCGTTTTCGAAGTCTTCGCGGTCAATCTGTTTGTCTATTTCTGAAACCGGCTTCGATATGGTTGCCGATCTAAGTTCATTCAGTTTGAAGTCAGAAAACAGGCCCTGAACCTGCGGAGACGACGGCGGAGGCAATTCGGTAGTTTGCGATGTATTCGCGGGTTTCTGCCAGAAATAAATGGCGATAGCGATGAGACCGAGTAAAAGAACCGAACTAAGAAGAAAGGTGACCATGCGGTCGTAAATCCTTATACGCGGATTCTCATGGATTTGTTGCTAATGAATTGAACAATAACGGATAGGTGGCGGTGGATTGGGCGCGGTATTGTGGGCGAAAACCAAACAAAATTACGCGTCCTTTGCCCATTGTGACTTCCACAAGCGCGGCTTTTCCCTTGATTCGCTCGCCACCGAGGAGCCAGCCTGAAAGCAGCGGATCCTTGGCCTCAGGATACCGCCCGATGATTTTAACATTTGCCGCGGGTACATCACCGGCCGGGTTTTCAACGACTTCAAATACCGGCGAGTTTTCAGCCCACGCGATTGTTTCTTTAGGCATGTCTCTGGCGATCGGGTGAGTAGTGTCGAGCTCGATGCGTAGTATCGATCCAGGGACGTAAAAATCCGTGCGCGGCAAGCCTGCAACCACATTTCGCAGAGGAAGTTTGAGCTGATCGATTGCGAATTCGGAAGCGCGATTGAGAAAGACGACCGTGCCGCCCTGCACGATGAATGCGCGTAGCTGTTTCACGCCTTCTTCGCCGAGCCCGCCTGTTAACTCAGGTGGCATTGCGCCTGCGCGATAACCTTCGAGTATTTGTTTCGGTGCTTGATCGGGAAAGAGAATCACATAGTATTTACCGGTCACGCCTGGTCCAGGTCTGAAGGTGGTGATCCCCGCACGCAATTCCTTTTCAGTTAACACACCGTACTGGAATGACAGATTCTCAAACATCCACCTGGTCCAACCTTCATCGTATGTAGGCATCGCGGCTCGATACATTGCGGGAAAGTTGGTACGAGGTGCAGGACGGCACGGATCCCCTCCTTTGACATCCGCAACCATTTCCACTTGTATAACGGGGGCGGAACGAGGCTGTCTGAATGGAGCTTTCACCGGCTTCACGACTGTATTCATCAGCAACGGCAGTGTGTGCGCCGTCACGTCATACGGCGGAATCGGATGGCCCTCGGCATCGCGCAGGTTTGGATAACGTTGAACTTCAAGCAGTGCTTTCGCGAAAGCGCCGTAAGGTTGGTCGAGACGTACCAATCTTTTACCGTCCGGCTGATAAGTGATCTCTACGCCGCCGCGTTCGAGAATCTTCGACAACATGTCGTTGCAAGTAGGGGAAGGGTCCAATAGAAAACCTAACAGTTCTCCATTGCGTCTTGGCCGCACTGCGTCGCGACCGATCCCATAGAACCGTTTTAACCACTGCTCACGATATTCCGCGGAGTGCTTCAACAACAGAAACGCGACGTTCGTCATGTATTTGGTGATGTCGCCCAGCTTCCACTCACCACCACGCCACACTGGTCCAAAGTTCGGACCTTCCTTTTGTGGATCGTAACCTTCACGTGAACGAAGCTCTTCAAACTTCAACGTGATTGGAGAAGCGATTCTTGCGGATGCAGTTTCGGAGAGAATACGGACGCCGGCATGGTAGTGCGAATAGGCGCGCGCGGGAGTCCAGGCGTCGTAAGTCGAGTTGGTCGTGATTCCCTCGAAACCTTTGTTGCGCAACTCGTTCGACATCCATTCGCCGAGCTGGGTGTAACCTTCAACGATCTGTCGCGGCACGTTGGGTTCCACAGGCGGCATGTACGGCGGCAGGAACAGTCGTGAACCAAACGCGCCCTGCTGATGAATGTCGTGGACAATCTGCGGCCGCCAAACGTTGTGAATCTTGTCAACGGTCAACTGCGTTTCGACTTGCGTGAAGGCATACCAGTCGCGGTTGTTATCGTGGCCCGTGTACTTGTGATAGAGCTCCGGCGGATCGGTTCCTTCGTAAGGTGTACCGAGTGTTTTGTCGTACCAGTCCTTGACGATATCGACGCCGTCGGGGTTGAGCGACGGAACGAGCAGGACGATCGTGTTGTCGAGAATGCTTTGAATCTCGGGGTCGTTGGCCGACGCCAGACGGTGCGCGATCAACGTGCTCGAAAGATAAGAACCGACTTCGGTGGAATGAATGCCACACGTGATCAGCACGATCGTTTTGCCGCGTGCGATCAAATCCTTCGCCTTGCGGTCACGAACACCAGGCGCGCCGAGTTTTCGTGGGTCAGCAAGCTGCGCCTGAATCTGTTTGTACTCTTCGAGCTTCGCGAGGTTCGCAGGCGAGCTGATCGTCGCCATCACGAACGGTTTGTTCATCGACGTCTGGCCCAACGTCTCAAACTTTACGCGGTCGCTCGACTGGTCAAGACGCTCGAAATACTCGACGATCTTGTTCCACGACGCCAGTTTGCGATCGTCTCCCGGAACGAAGCCCAGCACTTCCCCGGGTGCTGGAATCGCCGCCGGAATCGCGGCCGCATTCTGGGTGCTTTGCGAAGTCGTCAGCGTCACGCACGACAACAGAGAGATGAAGAGCAACGCGGATGCGATTATTCGGCGCATTGGGTTTTGCCAGTTTCTCAAGCGGGAATGGAACTCTAAGACCGGAAACAGTTTAGCGAATCAATGATAGCTTGCCCAGCACGGGCCACCCGTGTAAAGTAAGCGGCGTCTTTATATCCCCGCACTCCCCTCTTTTGTTTTTAAAAATTCTGTTCGGAGGTCAAAATCGGATGGCGTCTGAAAGCGTCCCTGCGAACGAGTATCCAGATCGAGTGGGGTTCAAACCCGATAACCCTTACCTGGCAGCGTTTCGACCCTACATTCCGGCCGGCGTCAGGCTTCGCGAACTGACTCCGCTTCCGCTAATTGTGGGCACGCTGCTTGGAATCGTTTTTGGCGCCTCATCGCTTTACCTGGTGCTGAAAGTCGGACTGACGGTTAGTGCTTCGATTCCCGTCGCGGTGATTTCCATCACGCTCTTCCGCGTGCTGTCGAAAGCGGGGCTGCGTGATGCGACAATTCTCGAAAATAACATCGTTCAGACAGCGGGTTCCGCGGGGGAATCGATCGCTTTCGGCATCGGCGTCACGATGCCGGCGATTTTGATTCTCGGTTTCGATCTCGAACTGTCGCGTGTGTTGTTGGTCTCGGTGCTCGGTGGTCTGCTGGGAATCCTGATGATGATCCCGTTGCGTCGCGCGCTGCTCGTGGCGCAGCACGGTTATCTGAAGTACCCCGAAGGCACTGCTTGCGCTGAAGTGCTCAAGGCCGGCGCTTCGGACGAATCCCGGGCCGCGGCGTTGGAAGGTGGCGGTGACCGGACTGTCGTCGATCAAGCCGCGTCAGGCGGTAAGACGATCGTCAGCGGGTTTGGTATCGGTTTTCTTTATTTCGGTATTCAGCAGATTTTCAAGACCTGGAAGGAATATCCGACCAAGGTGTTTGGGCCGCCTTTCAACGGGGGATCGGTCTCGATCGAGAACAACCCGGCGCTGCTCGGCGTCGGTTACATCATTGGACCACGCATCGCTGGGATCATGGTCGGCGGTGGCGTGCTCGCGTATCTCGTGTTGATACCCGCGATCAAGTACTTCGGCGGCGGCTGGATGACACCGCTCGCCCCGGAGACGACGCTGCTGATCAAAGAC
Source organism: uncultured Acidobacteriota bacterium (assembly GCA_963789185.1). Classification (GTDB taxonomy): domain Bacteria; phylum Acidobacteriota; class Blastocatellia; order Pyrinomonadales; family Pyrinomonadaceae; genus PSRF01. The sequence continues at coordinate 56,520 of CAWBJU010000027.1, read as the reverse complement.
ATGAGCGTCAGCCAGATTCAACGAGGCTACATCCTTTACATCGGCGCGGGCGCAGTCGCTGCGGGCGGCATCATCAGCCTGTTTCGATCCTTGCCCGTAATCTGGAGCGGTTTGAAGGGTGGTCTGGCTGACCTGCGTAGGTCGGGCGCCGGTTCCGACGTCAACGCGCCGCGCACCGATCAGGACCTTTCGATGAAATTCGTGTTGGGCGGCATCATAGCTTTGATCATCGCGATCATGCTGTTCCCGCAACTTAACCTGCGCTTCAACATTCTTGGCGCGATTCTGATCATCGCCTTTGGATTTTTATTCGTGACCGTTTCGTCGAGACTAACCGGCGAGGTCGGTTCTTCGTCGAATCCGATCTCCGGAATGACCGTCGCGACGTTGTTGCTGACGTGTTTGGTGTTCCTGATTATCGGTTGGACCGCACCGCCGTACTTCGTCACGGCCTTGTCGATCGGCGGTATTGTTTGTATCGCTGCATCAAACGGCGGCACGACTTCACAGGACCTGAAGACCGGATTTCTCGTCGGCGCGACGCCTAAGTATCAACAGATCGCGATCCTCGTCGGCGCGCTGGTTTCCGCCCTCGCACTTGGACCAATCCTTTTAGCCATGAACCAGTCGGGCAGCGTTTACGTCCCGGTGGCCCAAAGCCAGGACTTCAGTTTCCCGGCAGACTATCGCTTCCCGCGTGAGCAGTTTGTGATGAGCGGAAGTCAACCGAAACAGGAAGGATTGTACGGTGGTCAGGCGAGTTCCGACAGTAGCCAGTATTACGTCGTTCACAAGACCACGACCGAGTATGGTCCCAAAGGTCGCTACCTCGTGAACGACCAGGGCCAACCGATTTATCTTGCCGACCCGGGCATCAACGGTATTTACGACAAGGTGCCAGGCAGCAACGCCACGGTCGCGAAGTTCACAGCGCCAAAGGCGACGTTGATGTCCTACATCATTCAGGGAATTCTGAGTCGCGAGCTCCCGTGGGGACTTGTGTTGCTTGGGGTATTTATCACGATCGTGCTCGAGTTGAGCGGCGTGCCGTCACTCGCGTTCGCGGTCGGAGTTTACTTGCCGATTTCCACTTCCGCGCCGATCTTCGTGGGTGGCGTAATCCGTTGGCTCGTCGACAAGTACCTCCGCAAGAAACCGGAAAACCAAAAACTTACTGAAGAAGAGATGATGGCGGAGACTGACAAGAGTCCCGGCGTGCTACTCGCTTCCGGTTACATCGCCGGCGCGACGCTTGCGGGTGTGCTCTATGCGTTCATGAACCTGAGCGAAGGCATTTCGGCCTGGATGAAAAACTTCGAGACATGGGCCGAGCATCATAATCCTCTCTTCGATGGACCGGGCGCGAATGTGCTGGCTCTTATACCGTTCGTCTTGATTACAGTACTGCTGTATCTGGTCGGCCGAGAGGTGGTTTTGAAACCGAGGCCAGTCGTTAGACGCGAGTGATTATCGCAATATCGGATCGGCTGTTTAGTGTTACCATTGAGGCGCGCCCGCCATTCCCCGGCCGGCGCGCCTTCATTTAACGCGAGGTACCAATCCAGATGTCGAACAAGACGCCCTTATTGTGTTGTGCCCTGATCATCGCGACGCTCGCAACCGTCTCGACCGTCATCGCGCAGAATCCGCCGCGCACGCCAACTGAAACCACGCGCGCCTTCTACTCGATGATGCGCGAGAAGAAGTATCGCGAGGCGTTTGCGATGTCGATTTACCAGCCGGCGATGGAATTACTCTCGGACCAGGACTTTGAAGAGCTCCGGCCCGATTTCGACAAGATGGCGCTGGCGATCACTGAGAAACTGCCCAGGAATATTGACGTCAGCGGCGAGCAGATTAGCGGCGACCTGGCAACGGTCTTTGTGAAAGTGCTGGACGCCGACGGCAAGGAGAAGGTCGAACCAGCCACACTCATCAAGATAGCGAACGCGTGGGTGGTCGGCGACAAAGAGAGCCTTGAAATGGTCAAGAAAGCGGGCAAGAAGTTTTTCTTCGAGGCCCGCATCACGGCCCATCACAACGACGTTCAGGATATGATGACGCGCATTTCGCTGGCCCAGGTGCTCTACAGCCAGAGCCACAACGGCATGTTTGGCAACATGGCCGAGTTAGTCGCCGGTGGCATGGTTCCGAAGGACATCGAAGGGACTGAAAGTACCGGTTACCGCTTCCAGATTTTTCGCGCCGCCGACGGCAAATCGTGGTACGCGACTGCCGAGCCAATCCAATACGGCCGTAGCGGCCGCCTTTCTTTTTATCTCGACGCGTCGGGAGTGAGAAGTGGCGACGAAAGTGGTAAGCCACTGAACATCAAACGTAACTAGCATTGCCGGTTGTCAATTGCCAATTGCCGATTGTTCACTAAGCAAGGAACTGCTTTAGACCAAGCGTAAACAAACATCGCATAGCAAATCGGCAATCGGCAATTGTCACTCGGCAATGAATTAGGTATTGCGCCGCAACGCGGAGGTTGCCTAGAATCAAAAACGGCGATCCCCCGACCGCCTCTTCGACAAATGCCCCGCCTCATGTGGTCCGAGTAATTAGTGGTTTCACAAGATGTCGGAACTGCCGCGCAGAATCGTGTCGAGTTTACGCCGCTTCATTGGCAACCGGCGCCATAGCAAGCGTGTGCAAGCGCGCCTGGGATTCACATTAAGTCTTTCAGATCCAAGACTTGGCTCGAACGGGTCGCGCCGTCTGCCGACGTTGAACGGGCATACCCTCGACCTCAGTAGCACCGGCCTGGCGCTCATCGTCCCGGCGATCCGCATTGGCGAACACTATCTCGCCGGCGACGAACGAAAGTTGCACGTGAAGCTCGAACTTCCCACTGGACCAGTGGAGATGAAGGTGGCGACGGTCAGGTATGAGGGGTTAGACGAGAGCCGGGAAGCGACCGGTTACCTGATTGGGGCGCGAATAACGGAGATGTCGGACCAGCACCGCGCGAGTTACGACAGCTACATCTCCAAGCTCTTAAAACGAGCTCCGGCCGACTAGGTCTTAATCGAAACGCAACTCTCCAAACGCTTCGGGAACGTGATAGTTCGGTTCGGGTGCTCGTGTGGGTCGCCAGGCGAGATAACGATCCGGAGCCTCAGGTCCAACACAGCGAAAGACATTCGCCCGCCACACATCGCCCTTCGCCGGTTTCGGTATCGCTTCGCTCCACGGAATACGAATTCCAACCGTTAGCTTACCCCCCTCGAGTTTACTCGCCGTTGTCATTCCCGAATTGAACTCCCAATCAGTCTCTCTTCCGGTCGGCGTGACCACAATTCCGAGGTCTAGCCATTCGCCAGTCGGCGCCGCTTCAAACTCGAAATAGCGCTCAGGGTGCGCAGGATCGGGTGCGACGAAGATCTCGCACACATCTCGATCCCACAAACCAATCGTTTTCCGGTCGGTGATCGGCTTATCCGCGACGACCAGCGGTTCGTGTTGCTCGCCAACAAACCGCACGTGCAGCGCGTAATCTGACCAGCACAAGCGTGCCTCCGCATGACGCGAGGCAGGCGCCGGATCACCCGACCAGAAATGCTCGATCTTCACTGGTTCGCAGTTGTCCCACGCTGCGTGATCGAACTCTCCCGAAGCAATCGACTCCCCAACGTAATTAGCTACGATCATTTTGCCCCAATCCCACCCATGCAATCGTCGAGTAACTTCTCCGGATCTTCGTTCTGAAACACGCGAGCACCCACGTTGCGTTTGCCAAACTTCTGTATCAGGTAATCCACTTCATCAGCTACGCCGCCGGTTCCAGTCAGGCAGCCAATAATCTTTCCCTCGTCATGCGCAATGGTGAACTCGTTCAACGATCCCATCGCTCCCGGCGACGAACAGCACAACGTCACACGATCTCACCAGCACGACGTTTCTGCCTTTCAATCCAAAACCGGTGTAAACAATGACGTCACATGAATCAGTCGGCAAGTGGTACAACTCGACGTGTTCCGTTTCGTTGGTTCCCGGTGAAATCCCGACGTGAAAACAACCAGCTTCGCGTGCGGTCTTGCCGACCACGTAAACGAGTCCCGTGGTTGCGCCGGTAAACAGAACAACGTCTCGCCCGGCAATCGCGCGCGCGAGTCGTTCCGCCTTCTCCACGACCAGGCGACCAGTATCGAGCCGCGCGCTGTCAGGAGCCGCCGAACCCATAACGCCAACTTTGATTCGCATAGGCTTTTGCCTTACTGGGAGCTCACTCAACCGATTGATGAATAACCGAAAGATCGCGGGGCTCGTCGACCTTCGTCTCGCGCACGGGTTGAACAGGCTCGCGATCCCACCAGCGCTGCGTCAGGAACCACGCCACGCCCGGCAAGACAAATAAAAAACCAATACCGATCGTGACTATTCGCGGCGAAACACCAAACCGATCCAGAAGCTCGCCCGTTGCGTAATTCGAAGCCGCCATCGTTAACGTCATGCATGCCAATTCCGCTGCGAAAACGCGACCCCGAAACTTATCCTCGACCGCTCGTTGCAGGATCACCGTCGAGAAAACCCACAGAATACTGCCGCCGCAGTGCGCCACACCCAACACGATCAGCGCGAGGACAAAACTGGTCGACACACCAAATAACATGTAGAAGAGACCGCCAATCAGAAACGAGATCCCGATCGACGCCTGCATTCGTCGATGGCCTTCGCCGGCCAAACGTCGCGCTACGATCGGGCCGACAGCAGTGCCGATGCCGCGGGCTGCAAAGAGAACCCCTATTCCAGTGGCAGGACTGTTGCCCACAGGAAACACTCGTTCACCAAACACCGCCAGCAACGTCAATATCCCGCCACCCAGTCCCCAGGCTGGCTTAACCAACATCAGCGCCAACACGTATGGTCGAGCCTTAACATACCTTATCCCCTCGATCGTTTCGGTGATTCCAAGTGCGCGGCCGATGGTGAGTTTCTGTCGTTCGTGCTTCCGTCGTTTCCCGACCCGGATGCTTGCGATTAAGGCGGCGGAAAGGAGATACGTCGCGGCATCGAGAATGAACGCCACGTCGGGGCCAAACCAACCGGTGATCACCCCGCCGATCGCAGCTCCCAGCGTCAGCATGACCGACCACGTCACCGAGGAGATCGCATTGGCGGGCACCAGTTCACGGTCGGAAACGATTGAGGGAATCGCGGCGGTTTTCGCCGGCTCAAAAAACGTCGAGAGTGCCAGTTGTAAAACAGTCAGCACATAGATGAGCCACAGTTGATCGGCGCTACGAACAAACAGAAACCCGAGCACGACGACAGCCCGGAGGATGTCCGTCACGATCATGATCTTCTGACGGCTGAACCTGTCAGCCACCACGCCCGAGATTGGTCCGAACAAGAAGCTGGGAACGAAACGGGCGACGAGCAGCAGTCCTACGTCGCGACCCGACCCGGTGAGATTGAGAATGATCGTGTAAAGCGCGATGGTGTTGAACCAGTCGCCCATCTGACTTACGACTTGTCCCAACCACAGTTGCCGGAAGCTGCGGTTGCGCCGGAGTAGTTCGATATATCCCACGGAGTCGTAAGTCGGGAGACTTTGGTTCTTCACCCTTTTCATGTGCCGTGGGAGGAGAGTGCAACTCGCCTCAACGGTTGTCAACACGGATTTCAGGCAGGCTGACCGATGTTCTCAAACTGACAGGTCAACTTGGAGAATTTTTGGCAGAGGCGAGCGGGAGTGCGCCAAAAACCGCGACAATCTAAACGGCACGCGACTTGAAAATAGATACGGCGCGGCGTGGAAGCCAACTGGCTTCGCGGGCTCTCCGCACGGAGTCCGTAGCCGCAAAGTTCTATGAAACCCAAGGACCCCTGTTATGTGGACGGTGGTCCTTACACATCTCACCCAGCACGGCAGTTCGATCCCCGGCTGCCTACTTGCCCAATTTACCGGAGGCGTAGTTGAGTTGCTCCCAACTGCACCTCCGGCACACCTTGGGATGAGATGATTTTGGCGATCCCTGGAGAACCAATGGACTTCCCCGCAAGGTCTAATTCCAACCACCCCATGCTTTGGGGTGCGCGGCAGGAGTCCGTGTCATTACGTGAATCAGTCAGTCAATGGTGGCTCGCCAATCAACTCTGGATCTCCTGGACCTTACTCGCAATTCCGCTCACACTTGAAATCATCTACGGCACGCACTTATTACCCTATCTAATTCTCGCTCCCATCACTCTCGTTGCCACGTACCTGATCTATCGCAACACGAGCGCGCGTTTGCGAGCAAAGACCGACGAAATAACCTCCCTCGGCAACCTGCATCTCGCTACTGCCGAAGCACTCGCAACGGCCATCGACGCGAAGGACCAAACGACGCACTGTCACGTACGTCGCGTGCAGATCTACGCGGCGGGTATGGGCGAAGTCTTTGGTCTGACGTTGAATGAGATCGCCGCGCTCAAAGCGGGTGCGTTGCTGCACGACATCGGAAAACTTGCCGTGCCGCCGCATATTTTGAACAAACCTGGTCCACTGACACCGGCTGAGTTTGAAAAGATGAAGATTCACACGGTGGTCGGCGCGCAGATCCTCGGTCGCGTCGATTTTCCGTATCCGGTCTTGCCGATCATTCGTCATCACCACGAGCAGTGGGACGGCCGCGGTTACCCTGACAGACTACGCGGCGAGCAGATCCCGATCACCGCTCGCATTATTTCCGTCGTCGATTGCTTTGACTCGCTTCGTGAAGATCGACCATTCCGACGCGGCATGACGCTGGACGAGGCGATTGCGTTCTTGTTGCGCGGTTCGGGAGTTCACTTCGACCCCTACGTCGTCCAGCAGTTCCTGAAGCACTTGCCGGAATTTGACGCTCAGATTGCCACGCTCAGTCTGCAAGTTCAACCAACGAACAACTCAGACGAACCGCCGCTTCAACTCAGCGACGTCGACATGGTCCAGACGCGCGAGCGTGGTTCGTTTATCGCCTACGATCAGATCAAGAAAGCGCATCGCGAGGTTTATGCGTTGTATGAGATTGCCCGCACGTTTGGCACTTCGTTGAACGTCGAGCACACTCTCGAGATCCTCGTCGACAAGGTGGGCCACGTGGTCCCGTTCGATACTTGCATCGTCTACTTCTACGACGAGATGAAGGGCTACGCGACGGCGCGTCACGTCGTCGGCAAGAACGTGCAGAAGCTTTCGAACCGAAGCATCGTGCCCGGTGAAGGTGTGACGGGTTTTGCGCTCGCGAATCGCAGTCCAGTTAACCAGCTTCATCCGAGTCTGGATTTCACGGACATCAATCCCGAGGCCGGCATCAAGTATCGTTCGATGGCTTCGTTGCCGCTCTTCAAAGACGACGTGTTGCTGGGAGCGCTCTCGGTTTACTCAACCGAGCTCGAACAGTACACGGACGATCACATGCGTCTGCTCGAAACAGTCACGCGTCTTGCGTCCGATGCGCTCGGCAATGCGATGCAACACGCGGAGGCCGAGTCGAACGCGTTAACCGATCCATTAACCGGTTTGCCGAACGCGCGTTATCTGGCGTTGCGGTTTGAAGAAGAAGCCGCGCGTGCGCGTCGTACTGATCGTGCGTTCCAGGTAGTGATGCTGGATCTCGATGAGTTTAAGAAAGTAAACGACACTTATGGTCATAAATCGGGCGACAAGATGTTGCGCGAAGTAGCCAATCTCATTTCCGGTCAGCTACGCGAATACGACTTTCTCGCGCGGTATGGGGGTGACGAGTTTGTTGCGCTCGTTCAGGAGGTTGTTGGCTCGCAGGTTGAGGAGTTGTGTGTTCGTATCGAGAGTGCGGTTTCGAAGTTCTCGCTCTCCGTGGGACGAAATCGCTTCGCGAGTGTGGGGATCAGCGTCGGAACGGCGACGTTTGGCATCGACGGCGAAACCCTGGACCACCTCGTTGCGCATGCCGACAACGAAATGTATCGCGTGAAATCGACCCATAAAGTCGATCGTGCAGTCCCGATCGGCGTCCAATCCGTACCATCCGTGGCGAACGACCAGGCAAACTAAATTCTTGACACATCCGACAGCCTTCGCTTTCAATCACTTTGAGGGCCATGGCTGTTCCTGCCGAAAATCACGGCGCAACACTGCTAATAGTCGACGATGATCCCGCTGCGCGCGAACGATTGCGCAGCATCTTTGAGACTGCCCAGTATCGCGTCGTAACTGCAAGCGAAGCCGCGTCGGCGTTGCGCATCCTGAAAGGTGTGCGCTGCGATCTCGTCGCGCTCGATCTGGAGATGCCGGGCGTCGATGGCCTGGCGCTTTGCAAGTTACTGCGCGCGCAGCCCACGACCAGCAAGTTACCAATCATCGCCCTCTCGGAAAGCGACGACGAAGCCCGCAAGGTCCAAGCCTTCACCGCCGGCGCTGACGACTACATCACCAAACCTTCAACGCCGGGCGAGTTGCTCTCGCGCGTAAGCCTGCACGTGCGCACGTCGCAGCGTGAGTGGGCGCTGATCGGCAGCAATCGCGAACTACGTTTCCTATCAGACATCGGCCGCGGACTGCTGCGTGCGCTCGAACCGGAACAGCTCGTCCGGCGTGTTGCAGGCTCGACTTACGACGCGATCGACGCTTCACTTTGCGCCGCATACGTCGTCGCCGGCCGTGACCAGGACGCCGTATGCGTCTTCGATCGCGAAGGTGACGCCGACGATCCGACAATACTGGATCTCGACGCGTTGCAGTCGTGGCTTCGTTCCGCCGAATCCGGAAACTCGCTGCTGATTACCGACCGGCCAAAGTTTCTCTTGCGTGACGACATTCACGCCGTCGAGTTTGTCTCTCCGTTTCGTTTCGCCGGCCGCGCGAAAGGCGCGCTCGTCGTTGCGTTCGATCTTCGCGAACAGTGTGGTGAAACAGAGAGACGCTTGATCGAGGCCGCCGCCCAGCAAACATCACTCGCCGCCCACATCTGTTCGCTTTACCAGGCAGCGCGCGATCAATCTGTCAGCCTCGCGCGCGAGGTCGAGCGACGCACCGCCGAATCAGAAGCGCAGAAGCGACTCATCGAAGCCATTGTCGACAGCCTGCCGCTCTCGCTTTACGCGATCGATCGCGAGTATCGAGTAGTAGCCTGGAACCGCAATCGCGAACTTGGCGAACTCGGTATCGCGCGCGGTGCTGTGTTGGGTAAGAACGTGTTTGAAGTTCTAACCCGTCAACCGCGCGACGTCCTCGAGGACGAATTTGAACGTGTGTTCGAGAGCGGAGAAATCGAACGCATTGAACAAGAGACGCCAAACGAAAAAGGCGACATCCGTCACTGGATCATCAGCAAGATCCCGATGTGGGCCGATACGACGGGCCGCGTCAGCCATGTGATCACAGTCGGCGAAGAGATAACGGATCGAGTGCAGGCGAACCGCGCAGTCGCGCGCGCTGAGAAACTCGCGGCGGTCGGACGTCTCGCGGCGGGTGTCGTTCACGAAATCAACAACCCACTCGCGACGATCTCTGCGTGTGCCGAATCGCTCGAAGCTCGTGTTAACGAAGGTGCGTTTGACGGTTCGCCCGCTCTTGAAGATTTGCGTGATTATCTCGGCTTGATTCGGAGCGAGGCGTTTCGTTGCAAGAGCATCACGATGGGACTGTTGGACTTCAGCCGGACGCGCATGTCGGACCACGTGACGATCGATCTCGCCGACGTGATCCGTTCAGCAGCGCGTTTGCTCTCGCATCAAAAGAGGACTTCGGCAGTCGAGTTTCAGTTGGAGATCGCGGAGGATCTGGCTTACGTGTCAGGTGATCCGGGCCAGTTGCAACAGGCGATTATCGCCCTCGCGGCAAACTCTCTCGACGCCATGAGTGATAGCGGTGGACTGCTGACGATCAGAGCTCAAAACGACGCCGATAAGGTCGTCCTCGAAGTCAGCGATACGGGCATCGGCATCCCGCAGGAGAACCTCACCAAGATCTTCGAACCGTTCTTTACGACTAAGGAAATAGGACGCGGAACCGGTCTCGGCCTCGCCGTGTGTTATGGTATCTTAACCGAGCACGGCGGCACCCTGAACGTGCAGTCGACTGTCGGGACAGGCACCACTTTCACGATCACTCTTTCCGCAGTCAAGCTAAACGAGGAACAGACGGTTTGAGCGACCAACAGCAACCACAAGCACGAATTCTGATCGCAGAAGACGAGGCCAATCTCCGGCTGGTGTTGCAAAAGGAGTTGGAGCGACTGGGGTATCGAGTGCAAGCGGCGCCGGACGGCGAGGCCGCGTTGCGCAAGCTCGAAGAGAGCAACGTCGACGTGCTGTTGTGCGACATCAACATGCCGCGCATCGACGGCATGGAACTGCTGCGACGAGTGCATCAACGGCCCAACCCGCCGGAAGTGATCATGCTGACGGGCCAGGCCACGGTTGAGACCGCGGTCGAAGCCATGAAGCTCGGTGCTTACGACTACCTCACGAAGCCCTACACCATTTCCGAACTCGACGTGCGTGTCAGACAGGCGGCAGACAAACGTCGTCTGCGCGTCGATAACACGCGTCTGCGCGAACAGCTCGCGCGGCAGTCGGCGCTGCCGGAGATCGTTTCTGTATCGGAAGTGATGAAGGAAGCGATTCGTTTGATCGAACGCGTTGCGCCGTCGGAAGCGTCGGTGCTGATCACGGGAGAGTCGGGAACGGGTAAAGAGTTGGTTGCGCATGCGATTCACCGGTTATCGAATCGAGCTGAAGCGTCGTTTGTCGATCTAAACTGCGCTGCGTTTCAGGAGTCGTTGCTCGAGTCGGAGTTGTTTGGTTACGAGGCAGGTGCGTTTTCCGGGGCGAAAGGTCGAAAGCTCGGTTTGATCGAGTTGGCTGATGGTGGGACGTTGTTTCTCGACGAAGTGACGGAGTTGCCGGCGCAGTTGCAGGCAAAACTGCTGCGCGCGATCGAGACGCGAACGTTTTTCCGCGTTGGTGGTGTGAGAAAAGTTGAAGTCAACGTGCGTATCGTTGCGGCAACGAATCGTAATCTCGATGCAGTGGTCAACGACGGCGTCTTTCGTTCTGACTTGCTGTATCGAATCAATGGTTTTCAGATCACTCTCGCGCCGCTGCGCGAACGACCGGAAGACATCGAACCGCTGACGCGCTATCTGTTGAAACTGATCGCGGGCACGCATCCGCCGGAGTTGACTGATGACGCTTTCGCTGCTTTGCGAACGTATAGCTGGCCCGGAAACGTGCGGCAGTTGAAGAACTGTTTGGAACGCGCGGTGATTCTGTCGAACAACGGACGGATCACACTCGCGGAGTTGCCGCCTGAGGTTACCAGGCCGGCGATGGTGCCGCTTGCGGCGACAACGACAACACCAGCAGCAAGCGGTGAGATCCCGGTTGCTGCGCCGATGGCCGCAGCGTCAACGTCCGGATCGCTTCGTGAAGTTGAACGACAACAGATCCTCGCGGCGCTCGAACAGACCGGATGGCACCGCGGCAAGACTGCCGAAATACTCGGCATCTCACCATCAACACTCTACCGTCGCTTGCGTGATTACGATCTGGAAAGACGCCGCTAGCCTTTTAATTTCCTGCGATCAATTTTGCCGCGGTCGTTTTTGGGTAGGGAGTCGACGAACTCGACCCAGCGGGGATACTTGTAAACGGCGATACTGTTCTTCACGAATTGTTTGATTTGATCTGCCAGTTGCTCACTCGCTTGAAAGCCTTCGCGCACGACGATAAACGCCTTCGGCTTTACCAGTCCATCCGCTTCATGGCCCACCACGGCACACTCGAGCACGGCTTCATGCTGCAACAAACAGTTTTCGATCTCTGCCGGGGCGACGAAAACACCTGACACCTTCAACATGTCGTCCGTGCGTCCGTGATACCAGTAGTAACCGTTCTCATCGACGTGAAACTGGTCGCCGCTCGTGCACCAGTCACCGGCAAAAGTCTCCTTTGACTTCTCGTGCGCGTTCCAGTAACAGAGTGCGGCGGAGTCGCCTTTGATTCGCAGCGTACCCATTTCGCCTGTCGATACTTCCTTGCCATCAGCATCGACAATGCGCGCTTCGTACCCCTCGACGACACGACCCAAACTTCCCGGTTTGATGTCCCCCGGACGGTTGGTGATGTAGATATGAAACATCTCCGCCGAACCGATGCCGTCGCAGATGTCCACACCGTAAGTGTTGGTCCAACGCTCGAAGAGTTCGATTGGTAACGCCTCGCCGGCTGAATAACAGAAACGCAAACTCGACAGATCGTCACGCGAAGCGCCGGGAACGTTCAGCATCGCGTTGATCATCGTCGGAACAGTCGTCAGGATCGTCGGACGATAACGCTTGATCACTTCGAATATCTTTTCCGCTGTCGAGCGTTCCGAGAAGAGCGCGGTCGCACCACCGACGGCAAACGGAAACAACAGATTCGTGCCGGTTGCGTAGCCGAAGAATAGTTTGGGGACTGAGACCGTGAGATCGTCGGCGCTGACGCCCATCGTCGCTTTCGCAAACACTTCGGTGTTGTACGGAAGATCGTGTTGCAGGTGGACCGCGCCTTTTGGATGGCCCGTTGATCCGGAAGTGAAGAGCCAGATCGCGATGTCGTCACGATGTGTGTCGGCGGGCGTGCACTCGACGGGGGCGTTGCTGACGCGCCAGTAGAAGTTATCCCAACCAACAGGAAGCTCACCGCCGCCGTCGACAACCAATACTCTTTTCAGGTACCGGGCATTGCGTGCCGCATCACGAAAAACCGGCCTCACGGATTGATGAATCACCGCAACGCGTGCGCGTGTGTAATCGAGATAGTATTCGTAGTCCGCCGCCGGCAGCAGCGGGTTCACCATCGTGATCACCGCACCGATTCGCGCTGCTCCAAACCACGTCCAAACAAACTCAGGACAGTCAGGTAGCACGAGCAATACGCGATCCTCAACATCCAAAGAAAGATCGCGTAACGCGTTTCCTGTCTGGTTCGAAAGCCGCACAGCATCGCCGTAGGTCCACGTCTTGTCCTCGTAATAGAGGCAGACCTTGTTCTCTCGACCTTCCTCGACGTTGTGATAGAGGAAGTAGTCGGCCATGTTGAACCGCTCTGGAAACGAAACCGGCATCGTTAGACTTTTTGCGGCATCTTCCCCTGAAACACGGCTTCCAGAAACTGCGCCAGCAACGCTTCGTCTTCATCGCTCGAGGAGTTGAACCGCACGGCGAAACCGATGTCCGTTGCTTCGTCGACAACTTCGCCCCAAACGTGGACCGGACCGCGATCGGGAAGTTGAATCTCGAGCCAGACGAGCTCCTTCTTTTCAACTTTGCCGCCACTCAACACGAAACAACCGTTGCGACTGATGTCGGTGACCGTCGCATTCTCACGCGAGAGCACACCTTCCCAACGTGCGGGAAGATTGACTCTTGCGCGAGGCGCTGATCTTCTCTCGTTCATTGTGTTCGTTACCGACGAAACAAATCAGTGTGCGAACGGGCACCCACTGTTGCCGTGATTCACGTCGAGATAGGTGCGCGCTTCCCAGAGTTCGGGAAAGAACTTCTTGTCGAGTGTTGTCTTGAGATAACCAATGCCTTCGGAACCGCCGGTGCCGCGTTTAGCTCCAACCATCCGTTCAACCATCTTGATGTGATGCGAGCGCCAGAGCGAGAAGTATTCGTCGTGCTCCATCAGAGCTTCGGCGAGTTGATACTCTTCGTAGCGTTCCTCGAAGTGCGTGAGTATCTCCAGCACTGCTCGTGAACGGTGGCTGACGTCAAACCCGCGGCGTTCGAGTGTCTGGTAAAAAACGTCGGCAAGCGTCGGTTGGGCCAATCGCGCCTGAAGCCGCTCGTGCGCAAACGTATCATGCTCAAACTCGCGAACGATCGATGCATCTTTCAACCCTGAAGAAAACTCAATCTCGCGGAACTGCATCGACTGAAACCCGCTCGCCGGGTTGAGTTGATCGCGAAAGGCGAGAAAGTTGATCGGCGTCATGCTTTCCAGAATGTGAATCTGGTCCAACAGCAGCTTTTCAATTTCAACCACACGTTTCAACGCACGCGTCGCGGCGGGCAGACGGTCTTGCTCGAGGAACGCGATCGCCGCGTCGATCTCGTGCAGGATCTGTTTAAACCAGAGCTCGTAAGCCTGGTGCACAGTGATGAACAGCAGTTCGTCGTGATGCGCGGGATCCGATAGACAGTCCTGCAAGTTGATCAAATCCTGGACCCGCAGATATTTGTTGTAGGAAAGCGCCGGATTCTGGCCGTAATCGTTTGACATTAGAAGGCTGCTCCCGCCACTTCCTGATATGCGTCAGACGCCGCGATCTTTTTTATCTCTTCAATCACGAGCTCCAACTCCTCGTCCTTGGTGTAGAAGTGAGGCGAGATGCGAATGCCCGCACCGGGGCGGTAGTCGACAATGAATTCTCGACGCAGCAATTCTTTAGTTATAGCTCCCGCGTGCTCGTGTCCGACCGTGACCGTGCCTCCACGTTGCGCTGCGTTCTTCGGACTAGTTACTTCAAAGCCGGCCTCTTCGGCGAGCGAGATTAAGTAGTTTGTCTGGCGCACGCTTTTCTCGCGAATACGATCAACGCCAATGTCGTTAATGATCCGGTAACCGGAACGGGCAGCATAGAGCGCGGGAATCGCGGGCGAGCCGTGCAGGAACCGCGAAATGTTCGACGCATAACGCAGTTTGGTGTCGAAACTGAACGGCGCTTCGTGGGCCATCCATCCGGTGGTCTTTGGTTCCAGCTTCGTTTGCAAATCGGGACGCACGTACAGATAACCCGCTCCTGGCCCACCGCACAACCACTTCACGGATCCTCCAGTGGCAAAATCTACATTCAAATCTTTGACGCTGAACGGAACCGTGCCCGCCGATTGATACGTGTCAAGGACGACCATTGCGCCGACTTCGTGCGCGCGGTCAATGATCGCTTTCGCGTCCTGCAAGAACGCGCTCTTGAAGAGAACGTGCGAGAAGGGAACGAGCAGCGTTGTTTCATCGATCGCTGCCAGCATTCGTTCGAGCGGAACAGTGATGCCGTCGTCAGACTTTACAGTTTCGATTCGAATTTTGCCGTCGCGGGCGTGCGCCTCGTAGACGTACATCACGGAAGGGAAGTTGAGTTCCGAATAGACGATCTTGTTTCGTTCGGGTGTCGGATCGAAGCACGACAGGATGAGCGACTGACAGACGGAAACGTTCTGGTGCATCACGACGGTGCCGGGGTCGGCGCCGATGATTCGCCCCAGCTCGTCGCCGAGCGTGACCGGCATTTCCCACCAGCCTTCGGCCCACGCGCGGACGCCGCGAGTCGCCCACAAATCGGCGTACTCGTGAAGCTGATCGTAGGTGGCCTTCGGCATCGCGCCGAGGCTGTGCGAGATCAGGTAAACCGCTCTTTCGAGAATCGGAAACTCGCTTCGCCACTTCAGTAAATCGTCGGACAATAAGGCGTTCCTCCTGCGTTAAATGTACCAGAATCTGTTTAATCTGTGGATCGTGTTACAGTTGTTGGCGCGCACATGTGGAAGTTTGCGAACCCAATCCGCCATCGGATCGAAGAAACTCACTGGCCAGAAGCAGATGAAGCTGCGCGATCCCTTCTTTTTAGTCCCATAAAAATCGGACAACACGAGGCGCGAAGCCGCACCTGGGTCCCTGCGATGGTGCCCTGGCGCGCGACTGAAGACGGTTTCGTGACGCAACAGAACCTCGACTGGTATGAACGCTTTGCTCGAGGGAGACCGGCGGTTTTGGTGGTTGAGGCGACGGGTGTGCGTGACATTCCGAGCGGTCCGCTTTTGCGCATTGGCGACGACAGGTTTCTACCCGGATTGCGGAAGCTCGTCGATGTCGTGAAGAAGGCAAGTGGCGGCGAGACGCTCTTGTTCATTCAGATCATTGATTTTCTGTCGGTGAAGCGACGGCCGGAACGGGCGAAGTACTTCCAAAGATTTCTTCAAATCCGCGAACGACATCGAACTGCACTTGCGTCGATCACAAATGAAGATCAGTGGTTAACCGCAGACGAAGACAGACTCAGAAACTTTCTTCAGGATGCAAGTGATGAAGTTGTTTCTGGTGTCCTCGACGAGCCCGAACGTGAAGCACTCGATTTTGGTTATCGAGAGCGCGTCACGGACATGCATTTGAAGCACATCCAGGAATTACCGCGTGAACTCCCACCGATCTTTGCATCCGCTGCTGAACGAGCGCGTGAAGCAGGTTTTGACGGCGTTGAGTTGCACTATGCGCATGCCTACACGATGGCCGGATTCTTAAGCGCGCAGAACGATCGAGAGGATGGTTACGGCGGATCGCGAGCGAATCGCATTCGTTTACCGCTCGAGGTTTATCGCGCGGTGCGTGAGCGCGTCGGCGATGACTATGTCGTTGGCGTGCGGTTTCTTGCGGATGAGGTGATCGCGGGTGGCAGTCGCGTCGAGGATGCGACTTACTACGCAGTCGAGTTTGCGCGCGCGGGGTTTGATTTTCTGTCGCTTTCGAAAGGCGGGAAGTTTGAGGACGCGCAGCAACCAAAGGTGGGCCAGGCGGTCTATCCCTACACCGGACAGAGCGGTTACGAGTGTATGCCGACAGTGCTTTCGGATGAAGCAGGACCATTCGGGCGCAGCGTCCCTCTTGTTGCGTCAATCAAGCGAGCGGTGAATGAAGCAGGCTTTACGACGCCTGTGGTTGCGACCGGTGGCATTTCCACGTTTGCGCAAGCCGAAAACATCTTACAGTTGGCCCAGGCGGACATTGTCGGGATGGCCCGCCAAGCACTTGCCGATCCTGATTGGTTTGTGAAAGTGAAACTCGGTCGCGGCGACGAAGTGCGGCGCTGTACTTATACGAACTACTGCGAAGCGCTCGATCAGGCGCACCGTCCGGTGACGTGCAAGCTGTGGGACCGAGTCGATCTCGACGAGCCGGGAATCGCGACTGTTGACGATGGTCGAAGGCGGTTAGAGCCGCCCGCCTGGAGTTAATTCGTTATACTTGTGGATGAACTCGGGAGCACGCTTCTTTAAATCTTCTATACTTACCCGCCCACTACGCGTCATTACACTTAACGCTAACTCCATTGGGGTCAGGTGCATGTACTGCGCCGCATTCTCAAACCACCTCATGCTTTCGAATGCAGCGGCCTGATAGTCTTCGATCACGAGACGTCGAGTTGCGGTGAAGTTTTTTAACGCTTCTCGTACGTCGCTCGTTGTCTGAAACGATTGGGCCAACGCGACAGCATCTTCCATCGCGAGCTTTGTTCCTGAGCCAATTGAGAAGTGCGCTGTGTGGAGGGCGTCGCCGAGCAATACAACATTGTCGCAGAACCAATCCGTGTTCTTGACCAGCAGAAAGTTGATCCACTTCGAGTTATTTGACAGAAGTGGGTTGCCGCGTAAGTCCTTGCTAAAAACTTCACCGACATAATGCCGCGTGTCTTCGTCGCTCATCGTCGCAAAGGCTGCGCGTTCCCAGGTCTGCGGATCGCATTCGACGATGAACGTGCTCGTCGTCTTGTTGAATTTATAAGAGTGAGCAGCAAAGGTTCCAGCGTCGTTCTGGCGGAACGTGAGTGTCAGACCATGAAATAGCTGGTTCGTGCCGTACCAGATGTAACGATGCGCACGTTGGTCGAGATCCGGCTTGAATCTTTCAGCGTAACGAAGCCGGACCGTGCTGTTTACTCCGTCGGCACCGATAAACAGATCGCAATCGTTTCGTAGAGACTCAAGATCCTGGATCTCACTTCTATAGTTGACCTCGACGCCGAGCGCCTCTGCTCGTCGCTGGAGTATCTTCAGCAATTGCAATCGTGCGATTCCCGAAAAACTATTCCCGTGAATCGAAATCTTGTCGTCGCCATGAACCACGTCGACGTTGTCCCACGCCTCAAACTCGCTCGTGATCTCGGCATGCGACTCTGCATCCGCGGCGCGAAGGTTCGCGAGCGTCTTCCCGGAAAACACAACTCCCCAACCAAACGTATCGTCTGGTCCATTCCGCTCGTAGATCCGAATCAGACGTGCGGGGTCCGCCTTCTTCATGAGGATGGCGAAATACAACCCCGCTGGCCCACCACCAATGATCGTGATCCTCATCCTACGATTGTTCCTTGAGAAGCTTGGCTTGGCGATGACCAACTTTCTGGATCTCTGAGGTGCCTTCGTAAATCCGCAGCGCGCGGACGTCGCGATAGAGTTGTTCGACGATGTTTCCGCGGACCAGGCCCACGCCGCCATGAATCTGGACCGCGCTGTCGATGATGCGGCCTGCGGCTTCGGTGGCAAACAACTTTGCCTCGCTCGCCTCGCGAGTCACCCGTCGATTGCTCGTGTCTTTAACGTAGGCGGCGCGGTAGACCAGCAGTCGGGCGGCGTCGAGTTCGGTCACCATGTCGGCGAGTTTTTCCTGGACCAGTTGATGTTCCGCGATCGGGCGTCCGAACTGTTTTCGAATCGAAGCGTAACGCACCGCTTCGTTAAGAGCGCGTCGTGCCATGCCACATGCGGCCGCACCGACGCTGGCTCGAAACGTATCGAGCGTTTCCATCGCGAGTACAAACCCGTCGCCTTCCTTACCGACCATGTCCTCGGCCGGAACGCGGCACCCTTCAAACGCAATCTCGCCAATCGGATGTGGCGCGATCAGCGGAGTTCGTTCGACAACGCTAAAACCCTGCATCTTCGAGCCGACAACAAATGCCGACAATTCTGCACGACCGTCAGCGCGTGTTCCGGTGCGCGCGAAAACAGTGTAGAAATCGGCGATACCCGCGTTGGAAATGAATCGCTTGCGACCGTCGATCACGTACGTTTCGCCGTCGCGGCGCGCGGTCGTTTGAATCGCAGCGACGTCGGATCCGGCTTCGGGTTCAGTCAGGGCAAACGCCGCAATCGCTTTTCCTTCGAGTGCTCGCGAGAGCCAAAAATCGCGCACATGATCCGGCGCGGCTTTGGCGATGGCATACGTTCCGAGTCCCTGCATAACGAAAGCAAGATCCGCGAGTGCAGAGGAGTACGCGAGAGCTTCGCGAATCAAACACAACGAGCGAACCTCAACTTGCTGCGCCGCAACCGCGTACTTCAATAGCCCGGCCTGAGCCAGGATGCTGACGAAATATTTCGCGAGCCCATCGACGTCGTCCTCGGCGCCTGCATGCGGCTCGATTTCCTGATCGACAAAAGCAGCGACGGTTTGGGCGAGATTACGGTGTTGGGGTTCGAAGAAGGGAAGTTGAGCGACCAGATGATCCATCAGACTATTTAAATCTGGGGTCTCGTTTGTTCACAAACGCTTCGTAGGCTTCGCGATAATCAGGATGCTGCATGCAGATCGCCTGCGCTTGCGCTTCGGACTCGAGTGCGGTTTCGAGATTCATGTTAAGCTCGCGGTTCAGCATCTCTTTCGTTTTCGCCAACGCGAAAGCGGGACCGCGCGCCAGTCGCTGCGCAAACGCGCGAGTGGTCTCCACAAGTTCCGCAGGCGCGACGACGCGATTATACAAACCGATCCGTTCAGCTTCAGCAGCGCTGATGAAATCGCCGGTGTAAAGCAACTCGGTGGCTTTCGCAAGTCCCACGATGCGCGGCAGCAAGTACGCCGCACCCATGTCGGCGCCGGACAGACCAACCTTCACAAACAGGAACGCGATCTTCGCGTCTTCGCTGGCGAGGCGGATGTCGGAAGCAAGAGCGATACACGCACCAGCGCCAGCGGTCGTACCATTCAGACTTGCAATCACGGGCTTCGGCAGCACGCGAATGTTATGCACGAGTTCGCACGTCATGCGCGTGAACTCGAGCAGCCCTTCCATGTTGCGACTGAACAGTTCGCCAATGATGTCGTGCACGTCGCCGCCGGAGCAGAAGGCGCGTCCCGTGCCCGTGATAACAACGCAACGAACGTCTTTCTCGTCTCGTAATGCGGCGAACAGATCAGTCAGCTCGCGATAAACTTCAAACGTCAGCGCGTTCAAACGCTCCGGGCGATTGAGCGTGATCGTCGCTACACCGTCATCGTCTTGTTCGTAAAGAAAACTGGCCGGCTTCATGCGGATAGCACCGCGATCCCTTCGATCTCTACTTTTGCCGCATTGTCTACCAGACCCGCCACCTGGACCAGCACCATCGCGGGAAAGTGCTTGCCCATGTGTTTGCGATACCGCTCGCCGACCGCTGCCGTCTGTTCAAGATATTCACTCTTGTTGGTGACGTAAATCACGAGCCGCGCAACGTCAGACGCCTTGCCGCCGGCCTCGCTGACGACTGTCATAACATTCCCGAGCGCCTTGTCGAACTGTTCGACAAAGTCGTCGCTGACGATCTTGTGTTTCTCATTCCACGCGATCTGGCCAGCGATGAAGAGCAGTCTACCACCTGCCTCGGTAAGCAGTCCGTTTGAGTATCCGCTGGGTGCTCCGAGCGATTGCGGATTAATCAGTTCGAAAAGCATCAGGCGAGATTAAAGCAGCTTGTCCAGTCTTGGCGCTAGTTGCGCGGCGAGATTGCCGAGCGGATCGAGGCCGCCGATCGGCGTGCCCGCGATGTTGCCTTCTTTGTCGAGAATCACGATCGACGGCAGTTGGTCCACACCAAACTTCTTCGACACAACGCCATTTGGATCGCGCAGCACAGTCACGTTCAGACCGTACTTTTGCGAGAACGATTTTAGTTGTTGATCGCTCGCGAAGTTTTTCGATTTCGAGTCGTCTGACTCGGTGCTGACCCAATAAACGACCACGTTGCGGTTGCTGTACTCGTCGGCCAGTTTCCTGACGCCTTGAAGTTGAGTTTTCGAGAGCGGCAGCCAGGACGCGCCGAACGCAAGGACCACCACCTCGCCGCGCAGACTGTCAGACGAGACGGTTTGTCCGTCGATTGAGCGGAGCGAGAAGTCGACGCGGTTTTGGGCGGCGGCCACGCTGGTTAACAGCGCCACGAGCAAGCCCGCCACGAACGTTTTTTGAGGGTTTAGAACCATCTTTTCTCCTTCGCCGAACAGCCGAAAACTGGGGGTTCGACGTGTTTTAGATGAGTCACCCTGGGCTTAACGTTGGTCGGTTTTAGCGTTGGGAGGCGGATGTCCGAATGCCTCCTCGTACAGTGCGACGTAATCATCCCATGTATCCATGTCGCGAGCAACGAACGGGGAGTCGACGGGGAGGCGTTTGACGTGCGCTTGGTGCGTTTTCAGCAGTTCGCGGAGGCCGCCGGTTTGGTCCAGGCTTAAAAGCTGTGTGCGAAAACTGAGATCCACGAGTACCGGGTGGCCGCCGCGATCTTCCCACGTCGGTATCACGATTTTGGCCCCGTTCTGCCATTCTGCGATTAGGTTTGTGACTACGGTCGCAGGGACAGCGGGATGATCGACGAGAGCGATAAGCACGCACTTCGCGGCGTCGTTTACTGCACGAATTCCGGCTGCAATCGAGGCGGCCATTTCGCTGTTCGGATCGGGGTTGATGGCGATGGTCACGTTTCTGAGTTTTTCGCGGATTTCATCCGCACGGTGACCGAGGACGGCAACGATCGGTTCTGCACCTCCTTCTCGGAGGTAGTCGATGCAGGATTCGATGACTGTTTTGTTCCCGAAGGGTAGTAGCGGCTTGAAGTCGCCCATGCGGCGTGACTGTCCGGCTGCCAAAAGAATTGCTGCTACTTGATTCACATTTGGAGCTCTCGCAAGGCTCGAAGCGTGTACTGGCGCGCCATCTGCTTGCGCCATTGATAGACGAAGTCGGTGTTGTCTAGCGGCCGCGCTTTGATGTACGCCGCTTCGGCAGCCGCTTGAATATGATCCTCGTCGAAAGGTTGGCCTTGTAACGCCGCGGCGGCTTCCTTGATCTCGACTGGTGATGGAGCAATCGCGCCGAGTATCACTTTCGCGTCTGTCACGGCAGCGCCGTCAGTTTTTATCCACGCAGCAACACCGAGCACCGGAAAATCAAACGCGCCGCGACGGCGGAGTTTCTGATACGACGCGCGCCAGCCGTTTGTCGGTGGAAGTTGGATCTCGACGAGTAATTCATCGGGACGCTTGCGCAGGTAGTCGATACCGTCGTCGTTGTAAAGACCCGCGGCGTCGATGACTCGTTCGCCGAGTGTTGAAGCGAAACGCAGTTTGGCGCCGATCGCCACCATCACCGGAACCAGATCTGACGATTGCACGGCCCAACACTTCGAGCTTCCCGGAGCGACCCAGCAAATGTCTCCATCCTTCTTAAGACAGAAATTAATGCCTTTGCGCCACTCGTAATTCTGATCGTAATAGTTGCAACGCGTATCGAGCAGGAGGTTGCCGCCGATCGTTCCCATGTTCCGCAGTATAGGGGTCGAGATTGTTCGCGCCGCTTTAGCTACCACAGGATAATCGCGATTGATGATCGGGTGCTCGACGATCTCCGTCAGCGTCACCGACGCGCCAATTCTCAAACCACCAGCCCCGTCGCCGGTAATCTGATTCAACTCCTGCAACTGCATCACGGAGATCACACTCTTCGGAACCTGTTGCCGTCTTTTCATATTCGGATACAGGTCGGTGCCGCCGGCCACAAACTGCCCGGCTGGCCCACACTCCCCCCTAATCCTCACCGCCTCCGCGACCGTCCGCGGAACGTAATACTCAAATTTCGGCAACCTCATCATGATTGTTTTATCTACGAATGCACTGCGACGTGTGGCATCTCGGTGCCGTCACCGCCCTCAGCCGGCGTCAAAACTCGCAATGGATCGGGCCACGAAACTGGCGGAACGGAGTCCGGGCCGTAGCGTGCTTCGCGGCCGCGTGATTTATCACGAAGAGCGCGCACAACTTTCTCAGGTGTTATTGGCACTTCGTCGATGCGCACGCCCACCGCGTCGTAGACGGCATTCGCGACCGCGGGTGGAACAGGCAACAGCGGTCCCTGGCCCACTTCTTTCGCACCGTATGGTCCATTCGGATCGGGATCCTCGATCAGGTACGTCTCGACGTCGCACATCTCCATCGTCGTCGGACTCTTGTACTCCAGCATCGATGGAAACTTGTGCACGACGTTGCGATTCGTGCGGTACGTCATCTCCTCCATCAGGACCTCGCCGAGACCCATGTAGACGCTGCCTTCGACCTGGCCCAGCACCAGCATCGGATTGATCGATCGCCCAATATCATGCGCGATCCAAACTTTTTCGACGACGACAATCCCCGTATCAGGATTCACATCGACTTGCGCAACGGCGGCAGAGTAGCTGTACGCGGGCGATGGTCCAACTCCCGATCCTTTGAACTTGCCAGGCGAACGCGGCGGTGAATACGAACCAACCGTGCCGATGGTCCCAAACTTCGACTCCGCCAACACAACCGCTTCCGCAAACGAAACTCCAACCTCAGGATTCTCGACATCAAACACGCGGCGCTCCGCGAGGGAAAGGTTCTCGATCGGGACGCCGAGCTTTTCGGCGACAGCCATCACCAATAACTCGCGCGCCCGTTCCGCAGCCTGAATCGCGGCGTTACCAGTCATCAAGGTGACGCGGCTCGAATAGCTTCCGAGATCGACGGGCGTGAGATCCGTATCGGCGGTGATGACGCGAATATCGAACGGATCGATCCCCAACACCTCCGCAACGATGTAAGCGAGTATCGAATCAGATCCCTGTCCGATATCGGTCGATCCGCACATCACGCACACACCGCCCTGGCGATCGAGTCGAAGCTGCACACCCGACTGCGGCATGTTGTTCCAGTAGATCGGCAATCCGGCGCCGCAGATGTACGAGCTGCACGCGATTCCAACGCCTTTACCGTACGGCAGCTTTTGAAAACGATTCTTCCAATCAGATCCCTCAACAACGCGGTCGATGCACTCACCTAACCCCATGCTGCCGATCCGCAAATAATTCGCGGTCACCGTGTTCGGCGGCACTAGATGCTTACGGCGCATTTCCGCCGGGTCTAACCCCAACTGCTCGGCGATCTTATCGATCTGTACTTCCAGTCCGTAGCGCGGCTGCGGCGTGCCGTGACCGCGCTTTGGTCCACACGGCGGCTTATTCGTGAAGGTGCGAATTCCCTGAAACTTGTAACGCGGCACGTCATACGTCACGGTCTGCAATGCGCCGGTGTAGAACGTGCTCGCCACGCCATAACTGCCATACGCACCGCCGTCAAGGTACGACTGAAAGTGCATCGCGGTGATCGCGCCGTCGTTCTTCACGCCGGTTTTGATCTTCATCAACACCGGATGCCGGCCGCGGTGACAGTAAAAGACCTCTTCACGTGTAAGAGTGACCTTTACGGGACGGCCCGTGATCATCGAGAGCTTGCAAACCGCGACTTCGTGATTGAACGGATCGCTCTTGCCGCCAAACCCGCCGCCATTCGGCGTCGCAATCACGCGAATGTGGCTGGCAGGCAGTCCCAACACCTTTGCTAGCGCACGATGCACGTAATGCGGCGTCTGCGTCGAACTCCAAAGCGTGATTTTTCCGTCGGAGTCGAAATGCGCTACGGCCGCGTGCTGCTCCAGCGGCAGATGCGTATTCCCTTCGTAGAAGAACGTATCTTCACGCACCAAATCGGCCTCAGCGAAGCCCTCATCAACATTGCCGAATTCCAATGAGACCTTTTTGTGCACATTCCCGCCGTCGCCGTAATCGTGAATCCGTGGCTCGTCGATCAGCACCGCCTCTTCGATCGTCGAGATCGTATTCAACGGCTCATACTCGACCTCAATCAGGTTCATCGCATCGAACGCGACATCCTCATCGATCGCCGCCACAGCCGCAACCGGATCGCCGATGAAACGGACCTTCTCGATGCACAGCGCATGTTCGTCCTGGCTGACGGGCAGGATGCCGTACGGAATCGGCAGGTCTTTTCCGGTGATAACAGCAAAAACGCCGGGCAACGCCAGCGCTTTCGAAACGTCGATGTGCTTGATCAACGCGTGAGGCAGATGGCTGCGCAGGATCTTGCAAAACAACATTCGCGGCAGCACGATGTCATCGGCAAACTTCGTCTGGCCCACGCACTTCGCGCGCGCGTCGACCTTGCGAAACGGCTTACCAATTACTTTGAAGTCTTTATTCGACATCGTTCACAGCCAGAAGATTCCCGCAAAGGCGCAAAGACGCAAAGACAATTAGCTCAATGTCTCGGTAACTCTTGGCGCCTTTGCGCCTTTGCGGGAACTGCCTTCGATCCGTATTTGCACTGCTGCTAATTCGACTGCCTCGTAAATCTTTAAATATCCGGTGCACCGACACAGATTACCCGACAACGCCTCCTGAATCTCAGCGCGCGAAGGGTTTGGCGTTTTATTCAACAACTCCTCTGCCACGAGCAGAAAACCCGGCGAACAGTAACCACACTGCGCCGCGCCGAGATCCGCAAACGTCTGTTGCAACGGATGAAGTTCGGCGCCATGGGCCATTCCCTCGATCGTTTTCACTTCACGATCTTCAGCGTCGAGCCCCAACATCAGGCACGAAAGAATCGAACGCCCATCGACGAGCACCGCGCACGTCCCACACTCGCCAAGTTCACAACCGTGCTTCGTCCCGGTGAGATTGAGATCCTCTCGCAGCACTTCGAGCAGCGTCTTGTGCGGGGCGAAGGCGACTTCGACGTGTTCGCCGTTGAGTGTAAACCCGATATGTTTCTTACTGTGGAGCGGCACCGTCTTTCTTCTTGACCTTATTCAAAATCGTATTGTCGATCAACCTCGTCTTGCCGATGTACGCGGCAAGGGCGATGAGCGTGGGCTTTTCATCAATCCGGTCGACCTTCTCCAACGTCTCAGCATCCGTGATGGCGACGTAGTCGAGACGCGCACGCGGTTCCGATTCGACTGTTGAGCGAATCAACTCCGCAAGACGTCCGGCACTGCGCTCGCCGTCTTTGAATGCATTTTTCGCCTGCCCAAGCGCACGGTGAATGATCGTGGCCGACTGTTGCTCGTCCGGCGTCAGGTACAGATTACGCGACGAAATCGCCAGTCCCGAATCTTCACGCACGATCGGCAAGATCACGATCTCGGTATCAAACGCGAGATCCTTCACCAGCCTGCGAATCACCAGCGCCTGTTGCGCATCTTTCTGTCCGAAGAACGCGAAATCAGGCCTGACGGTGTTCAAAAGAATCGTCACTACTGTCGCCACACCACGAAAGTGGCCCGGACGCGACGAGCCTTCGAGTTGCTCAGACAAACCTTCGACGTTCACATAGCTCGAAAACCCGCGCGGGTAAATCTCTTCAACTGTCGGCGCGAAAATGTAATCGACATTGTAGTCGGTCAGCAGCGCGGTATCTTTTGTCAGATCCCTCGGATAATGCTCGAAGTCTTCGCCTGGTCCAAACTGCGTCGGATTCACAAACACCGAAACAACCACGACGTCGCACATTCTTCGCGCTTCGCGCACGAGGCTTAGATGTCCTTCGTGCAGCGCCCCCATCGTGGGAACGAGGCCAATCGTCTTGTCCTGTTCACGGCGGATTTTGCGCGCGACGGAAGTCATGCGCTGACGGCGGTTGATGATCTCCATAGTTTTGAGGTTGGAATCAGGACTTCTCGCCTTTTGAGTTTCTCGCGGGGATCTCTATATCAAGCTCTTCTGCGGTCTCGGCGGGTAGACCATACGACTCCGCTTGCGAAGGATAAGTGCCGTTTCGAACATCGTCGGCATACCTGGTGACGGCGTCAGTCATCACTTCGCGCAAGTTTGCATAAGGACGCACAAAGCGTGCCTGTTTGCCAAACGACAGACCCAGCATGTCGTGCAGGACAAGCACTTGAATATCACAATGAACACCGGCGCCGATGCCGATCGTGGGAATACTGATGCTCTCGGTAATCAACTTCGCGATCTCGCGCGGCACTACTTCCAGCACCACGGCAAACGCGCCTGCGTCTTCCATCGCTTTCGCGTCGTCGATTAACTGTTGCGCTGCTTTCGCCGTTTTACCCTGGACGCGATACGCGCCGAGCTGGTTGATCGATTGCGGCGTCAATCCGATATGGCCCATCACGCTGATCTCTTCGTCGACCAGTCGCTTCACGAGTTGCACACGCTTGTGACCGCCTTCGAGTTTGATCGCTTCCGCACCGCCTTCTTTCACGAGACGCAACGCATTGCGCACGGCGTCGTCGTCGCCAGTGTGAAACGTTCCGTAGGGCATGTCGGCGACGAGCAATGCACGTTGAACCGCGCGACGCACAGCTTTCAAATGAATCAGAATCTCGTCGAGTGTCACCGGAACGGTGTTGCCGTAACCGAGCACTACATTTCCGAGACTGTCGCCGACCAGTATGACGTCTATTCCGGCCTCGTCGACGATGCGCGCCGTCGGATAGTCGTAAGCTGTCAGACAAACCAATCGTTCGCCTCGTTGTTTGCTGGATCGCAAAGACGGGGCACTAACCTTCTCCGGACGTTCAGGCTTCAGATAAGGCATTTTTCAGCTCTCTTTACACCACGATTTGTGGACAATTGAATTGCCAGAAAGATGGAAAGTTTGGCTATGTCGCGGGCCTGATAACAAGTGCGGGCATTATAGCGGCAATCTGCGTTTTTAGCACTTCCATCGAGCTACCGACGATTTGTCGTTAGTGTTCGCCAATAGTTCGCCAATCGACTTGCCGAGGACGGGATGAACGAGTGTCGGAACGAGTTCGTTGAGCGGCACGAGAACGAAGCGACGGTTGTGCAAACGCGGGTGTGGAAGCGTCAGAAACTCAGTTTCCACAACTGCATCTTTGCAAATCAGCAGGTCGAGATCGATGGTCCGCGGACCCATGCGAATCTCGCGCTTTCGGCCCAGTGAATACTCAATGCGCAGGAGTCGCGCCATGACTTGTTCGGGCGAGGGAAGTGTCGAACCGCGCAGTTCGGCGACGAGGTTTAGAAACGCCGGCTGGTTCTCGTTTTCGACTGCTTGAGTTTCGTAGATGTGCGAGAGACGGATCACGTCGAGTCCGGCGTCGAGCATGCCGCGCACGGCGAGCAGGAGATAACCGGCCCGGTTGCCGAGATTCGAACCCAGTCCGACGTATGCGTTTTGAAGCATCAACTTGACAACTAAGACTTACACGGATTGGATATCAGTGACAACTGACGATGTCGCAACTCGGCACATTAATCTGGTTGAAGTGGAGACTGCTGCGTAATTCGCTGCGGTCCAGCAAGGCAGTCGTCAACAAGTTGGCGACTGTTTTGGGCATGCTCGCGGCTCTTGCGTTCTCACTCATCGTGGCTGTGGGGCTCGGCGCGGCGGCGTACGCGCTCACAAATCCAGACATAATCGGCGAAGTCCTCAAACGCAATTCGCGAGGTGAACTACCGATCGCGGCGACGACGGAGTTCATCTTCTTCTCCATGCTCGGATTCCTGTACCTGATGTGGGCCACCGTGCCGTTGAGCATCGGCGGCAGCAAGCAGTTCGACGCCGGAAAACTACTGATGTATCCGATCACGTTGCGCAAACTGTTTGCCGTCGACTTCATCAGCGAGTTCACGACGTTGCATTCAGTGTTTGCTGTCCCCGCAATGATTGCGATCAGCATCGGTGCGGGTTTGGGATCAGGCAATCTGGCGATTGCGTTGATTGGAGCGGTGCCGGCGACATTATTCGGCGTTTCGCTTTCGAAGTGGCTCTCGACGACGATCGGTTCGTTATTGCAACGCAGGCGCGCGCGCGGCGAGACGATCGTGGCGTTGATCGGCGCGGTCGCAGGACTAAGCGGCGCGCTCGCGGGGCAGATCGCTCCGACACTGTTTCGGCACGCGGAGTCCTTGCGTTCGTTGCGTTGGACGCCGCCGGGAGCGGCCGCTGTGTTGTTTAGCGGCGCGGCGCAAAGCGGAGTTGATTATGTAGTCGCGTTCATCACGTTGAGTGCTTACACGTCCATATTGATCGCCGGCACTTACTGGATTGCACGTCGCGCAGCACTCGGTCTCGGCGGACGACGACGTCGTCGAGCAATTGAGGACACGAGTTCTGCTCGACCTGTTTACACGGGATGGCAACTGCCGCTGTTGTCACCGGAACTTTCCGCGATCGTCGAGAAAGAACTGCGTTATGCGATGCGCAACGCGCAGATAAAAATGATGGCGCTGATGCCGCTGATCCTGATTGTGATTCGATTCTACAATCGTCGCCGGATGGGCGATCTGAGATCTTCAACGCACGCGGGCGAATTCATGGCGTACCTGTCAGGTCTGTTAGCGAGCGGCGGAGTGCTTTACGTGTTTCTGATCCTCGGCGGGATTTCGGCGAACTTGTTTGCTTTCGAAGAAGGCGGCATGCGCAGTTACGTCCTCGCGCCAATCGACAGGCGAAAGATACTGATCGGCAAGAACATTGCCGTCACGATCGTGGCGTTTGTGTTTTCCGTGGCGCTGTTGATTTTGAATGCCGCCGTGTTTCGCGACATGTCCGCCGGCGACGTCGTTTTTGTGTCACTCAGTTTCGTCGTTTTTGCCGTGATCATGGCTATTTACGGCAACTGGGTTTCGATCCGCTTTCCAAAACGGATGCAGTTCGGGAAGCGCATGAACGTCTCGGGCGTCGCCGGACTATTGCTGATCCCGATGATCATCGTACTCGGCGCTCCACCTTTTCTGGCCGCACTCGTCGGATATCTCACGAGCAGCGTTCTTATTAGCTATGCAACGCTGGCGCTGTTCGCGATTATCGCAATTGTGGTCTACGCGATAGTCATCAACGCGCAGGGCCGCGACCTTGCCAGGCGCGAGATTGAGATACTCGAAACGGTGCGGGAAGCGTCCGATGAATAGGTAGACCGTTTTACTGATGTTACACTACGCGCACGACGGCCATGGCTCGCAGAAGATTTCGCAGCAACCAGCGGCACGAACCAACTACTGAGCGTTCGTTCCAGGAATACATCCTCTCGACCCCTGCTCCCCAAACATCGAGAACCGAACTACTGCGGCTGATCCGCGGCGGCGAGGACACGTTTCTCGAACTCAAAGTAAAACTTTCGAACACGGAAAAGATCGCGCAGGAGATCGTTGCGCTCGCAAACACGGGCGGCGGCGTGATGGTCTTTGGCGTCAACGATCAACTACGCGTCGAAGGCGTCGACGATCCGGAGCGAGTGCAGGAAGATCTGGTCCGAATCTGTCGCGAGGAAGTACAGCCACCGCTGGTGCCGTTTATCGATCGCGTCGCGCTCGACAATGGCCGACGTATCGTCGCCCTTGAGATCGAAACGAAACGTCGTCCGTATCGCACACGCGACGGCCGGTTCTATCTGCGCATTGGCGCGGAAAAACGCGAGGCATCGCGCGAAGAGATCTCCGCGCTGCTCGACGAGGCGCGGCCGCTGCGTTACGAAGCAGTCCCAGCGCTCGGCGCCACAATCGCCGACATCGACGAAGCGCACTTATGGAGTTATTTGCGCGAGTTTGAAGGTGGTGCGTTTGAACAGGCGTCGGTAGTGGGTTATCCGACAAGTGACGTGCTCGAACGCGATCTGTTAATGGCTACGAGCGATGGCCACGAACTGGTGCCGACTGTGGCTGGACTGCTGCTCTTCGGTCATGACGAGCGCGTTGCGGAATTGTTGCCGCGCGGTTCGGTAACAGCGACGCGGTTTTCAGGTGATTCTCCTCAATCGCCCGTGATCGAGCGCGTGAAAGTAACGGGCAATCTGCTGTCGATTTACGAGACGTTGATGCGTTTTGTGAGCCGTTACTGCGATCTGCGCGAAGTGCGACCGAAGAATTTGCCCGAGACAGTTGCCGATGATTCACCGGTGCCGGCGCGGGCCAACTATCACCGTGGTGTCGTAGCGGAAGCGATTGCGAACATGTTAGCCCATCGCGATCTTGCGTTACGCGATCTGCCGAGCCGGTTGCACGTTTACGATCACTCGCTGGAGTTTGTGAATTCGAGAAGGAGTGTTGGTTTCTCGCCTGTCGCGCAGAAAGCGATCCGCTATGGAATGCCGCAAAGATTGAATCCGCAGCTCGCCTCGGTATTGACTAGCGAAGAATACGGTTTGAAGCTGACACTTCGTGGTGTACCCGCAATGCTCCGCGAGACTAAACGGTTCTCAAACCGCAAAGCCGAAATGGTTTCGTTCAACGACGAGTTTCGTCTGCGAGTTTACGGAGCATGAACCACGGATTGAGAGGAATCCGTGGTTTAAGTTACTTCTTGTCCTTCTCTGTTTTTTCCGGCTTTGGCGCGTTGTAGTACTGACGAGCCTGGATCACATATTCCTTGTCGTCATAAGTCCCATCGCCATTGACGTCTACGCTGACCTTCAACTTGTGTTGCTTTCCGTCGCGAACGTCACCGGGATTGAACGCGAGACTGTACTGACTCCGCAGCAGCGCGTTGATGTTGCCGAGCACCTTCGGCAATTCACCCTCGAATGTCACCGGGAAGTAAGCACCGCCGGTTTCCTTCGCAAACGTACCCAGGGCGTTGTCGGCTTGCAGCCAACTCATGCGTCCCGGCATGCCAAACACACCGTCGGTCGCGGGCAATTGGTCGCCGTATTTCTTCTTGAACAAGTTTCCAGTGCCAATGATGTAAACCGGAACGCCTGAGTTCTGAAGGATCTTACGCGCGTTGTCGTAGTTGATCTTGCTGAACGTGTCGAGTCCGGACGCGATGAGGATCACCGCGCGACGACGACCCTGAACTGATGCGAGACCTGCGTAGTCAGCCTTGTCGGACTCTGAATTCTCAAGCACGACCGCGTCACCGCGTCCGCCGACGAGCACAAACTTCAGCGCGTCATAAAGATTCGTTTCACGGAAAGCGGGCTGGTTTCGCAACAGCAAACTAATCACTTGCTGTAGCCGGCCCGGGTCGTTTGTGAAGTCCGTCAACGGAGTCGGTCGAATATCGAAAGCAACGACGGAAACGTAATCATCCGGCGGCTTGATGAATTGGGAAAGGAACATCGCCGTCGGGCGAATCACTTCGTAAGTTCCTGGTTCGTAGCCGCCGCTTCCGTAAAGTCCGAACATATCAGTCCACTTGCTGTATTCGACGACCATCGCGACCGTGATCGGCGCTTCAGGCGTGGAAAAGTTTGTGATCGTTTGTTGCGCGCCGTCTGAGTAGATTGCAAAGTTCGGTTTCTTCAGTCCCGTCACGATCTGGCCGCTCTTCTTGTGATAGACGACGGCGTCGATGTTTACGATCTGGGTCGTAATTGCGATCTTCTCGACGTCTTTTGGCGCGGTTGGTTCGAGGTCTTTGGGAAGTGGCTCCTGTTCGCCTTCTTTCGTCGGCTTGTCGCCAGGTCGCTTGTTTTTCTTCTCATTCGAGGTCGGGGGTTGCCTGCGCGACTGCGAGAATCCCGGATTCACGTAGAGTCCTGCGATCAGCAGGCATGAGAGAACGATACCAAAAAGCGGATATGCGCGATTAAATCTCATAGTATTCAACTCCCGAGGACAAGCGAGGACAGTAAATGGGTGTGATGCACGCGCCGCAACCGAAGTTTACCCAGTTTTAATCCGTGTCTTTGAAGACACGGATTTTCCACCGGTTTTACCGCCCTCAGCGGCCGCTGGCTTCTGCTTCGATAACAATGTCGTAGCTGCCGGTATTATCTGTCAAGTCGCCCTCGTTGACACCCAGAAACAGTACGCCATCGCGTTGCGCCACAAACTCCCTGCGCGGTCCGATCAGAATGAATTCGTCGTTGTCGTCACCGATGACTGCGATCAGCGCGCCAGTCGCTTCGTTGCGCATCAACTTGTCATTGTCGTTCACACTGGCGAGACCACCCGGCATCGAAAAGCGTCCGCGGCCAATCGACACACGACCCGAGGCACTAATGCGAAGGCGCTGTCCTTTACGAACGACGAGCCCGCTGTTTGTCCAACCATTGTTTGAGGCGTCAGCTCGCACGGCGATTTTGATCGTAAAAAAGGTCAGTGGCGCCGATGACACAGGTGGCCCATCGTTTCGAGGATCTGCCGCCGGCGGATCGGAACTCGTGTTGCGATTGTTATTCACCGGTGGCGGGTTGTTTCGCGCCATACTGCCGTCGTCGGTCGCTGTCGACGGGCCTGAACCCGAATCGAACTCGATCGACTCAACATCCTCGACATAAACAGTAGTTTGCCCGCGCCTGCCTCTGGCGTTACTGCCGATCAGAATCGTGAACTGCTGGTCCTTAAATCCGATCACCTGCCCGCGAATGACACTGCCGTCTTTAAGACGAATCGTATCGGCGAATAACGGCGTGACCAGGGAGAGGAGCAGCAAAACGGAGAGCAGAAGTCGAAATGTAATCTTCATGATACTTCTCCTTGCGCCTAACATAACAAAGGGTCGCATGCGGCGACAAACAAACGCGAGCAGAAAAACGGGTTGCAAGATCCCGAATTCTGCTCGCGTTGGCTTCGATTCCCAAAACTGAGTCCGCGTTTACAACTGCGGCGTCAGTTCAAGGCTCCATTTCTTTAATTTACCCACGTCCTGGCCCACGAGATCCGTAACGCGGAGGACCCAGTTTCCCTGGACCGGCTGACCGACAAGCGGCAAAAGCGGCGAGGATGGTGAGTTGGAGTCGAGATCCAACGTCAGGTTGTCCGCACCGTCGCCGGTCTGTGCGTGAACGATCGCTCGCCGGCCGTTTGGCGCGAATACTTCGACGCGCAGGTCGCCGATGAAGGTGTGTTCGATCTGAACCGCGAACTTTACGTGTCGCGCCGTTCCCTGATTGGCGAACGCTAACGAGCTGCTGACGCCAGTCGGATCGTTGTCGGGAATTGTGAGATTCGGTTCGAGCTCATGCCGTTCCACCTGGCTGGCAAGACCGTCGAGCTCGATCTCGAGTTTCCACGCATCGAGCCTGCCCGTGTCCTGACCGACAATGTCGCGCACGCGCAGTTCCCAATTACCCGCAGCGGGTTTGCCGATGAGTGCGGCCAGCGCGGCGTTTGCACTCGAGTCAAACGTCTGCTGGAGATTGTCCTGATCACCACCTTTGCGATCGTGAATCAGCGCTCGGTCGCCCGACGGGCTAACCAGTTCGACTTGCAGGTCGCCGATGAACGTGTGCGTGATACCGACGCCTGCCCGAATTCGTCGCGCGAGGCCCGCTTGATTGAGTGCAAGCTGGCTAGTGATACCCGCCGGATTGTTGTCCGGAATCGCAAGTCCCGGTGTGACCTCGAGGGTAACAACCTGGCCCACGACTTCCGGCCCGATACGGAAACTAATCACCTGCCCCGGCGCACTGATTTGCGACAGGACCAAACGCGAATCGACATTGTCCCACTGACGCGACGAAGGCGTCGTCGCGTGCGACAGCGCTGTTCCACCAATTGCGCCAAACAAATCGCCGCCGTCGCCGCGGTTGCCGTTGCGCTCGAGGTCCATGCGGCCATCTGCCTGCAACAGCGCGCACTGATAGTGACGAGTTGACGAGCCTTCCTGTAATTCGTTTGACCCATCAGTGTCGCAGTGATAGACCGCGAGACCGCTCGACGGCAGGTGCTGGTCCAATCCCATCTTTGTACGGTTCTCGACGATGAAATATTCGTTGAACTTGTCAGTCGGGTATTTCATCACCGTGCGATAGTCGGCGTGTCGCGCTTCTTTCATGCCGGGTTGCGAGAGATCGATGCGGATGTCGCACCAACCGGCGAGTTCGCGCAGATAAGCGCAGACCGGTGCGGGCGTGCGGCCGTTGTTCAGGTGATTGCCCGCGCCCATCAAACAGTACGAGCCGATGCCGGCGCTCTTAACGCCGTCGCCGTCGCGATTGCCGTAGTCGTACATGTCGGGGAAGCGGCACAACAGGTGACCATTCTCATGACAGAACGTTCCGATCGTCAGATCGCCGGGACTGCTGCCGAGACCCGTCAACAGGTAGAAGTTGGTGCGCATGTTGCCAAACCGCATTTCGAGAAAAGCGTTGTGCGGCCACAATTCTTCCTCGTAACGCGATTGGCCGGCGTAAAGGAAATTGACGGCGTCGATAACTCCGTCGTTTCGCGAATCAAACTGTTTCAGATCGATCCCTGTGGCTACAGCAAGTCCCATCGCTTCCTGCACGAGCGAGTTCAGCACGTAAAACTGCTGGTCGTGGCTGAGCTTCACTGGACCAACGACTACGTTCGTGTAATCAAGCTTGCCGCCCGACACGAGTAAGAAGTAATCGCGGGCCGAACAGAAGTTGCCGTTACGCGTGTAATTCTGCCCGTTCAGCATCTCCTCGACGTCCTGTTTCGTAATTGTCGTTGTTACATCCTGAAATTCG
The DNA here is from genome assembly GCA_963789185.1 of uncultured Acidobacteriota bacterium. GTDB lineage: Bacteria > Acidobacteriota > Blastocatellia > Pyrinomonadales > Pyrinomonadaceae > PSRF01. The sequence continues at coordinate 21,311 of CAWBJU010000027.1, read as the reverse complement.
ACGATGACTGTGAGCCCGCGCACGGTTCCGGTGCTGACGCGACGGCCGGTGAGAAGACCATTGTTTGGACCAAAGGTTTCAAAGGTGTCAACAGCGGTGACTGTCGCTGGTGGTGGTTGGCGTGTCGCGTGTCGCAGCGTGAACTTTTGCTGGCGGACCGCTTCTGATTCGGTTATGTGGCGGCGAAGTTCCGGCGGCGGTGGGACGCTCATCGGTATGCCGGTCGAAACGAAGCGACCGTTGACGGTTTGGGCGTAGCAGTACAATCCCTTCCCGACGTCGTAAACTACAGTGAAACCATCGATGGTTTCGTATTGCGCGTAATGTTCGTCCCCAATGACCACGAGCCGGACGTCGGGCCCGTTCTCTTGTTTGAACGTCAATTGTTCGTTGAAAATTCCGCTCATGAGGCTATCCCTTTCTTTGGAGCGATGGAGTAAGCGGCGCCGCACGGTTCCTATTCAGCCGGCGGGGCTTCCTGGGTTAGTCCCCGGGCGGGGACGGGGAGCGCTTCTTGATTTTGGCTTCGGCTTTCGCAGCGCGGACGGAAAAAGTTTCTTCAAGGTGTAACGGCAGATTCGCGGGAGGTTCTTCGCTTGTCGGGGTCTTGCTCGAGACGAAACTGCCCTTGTCGTCGGTTAGAGCGTACGTGTAGAGGCCGAGTTCAGGGTCGTAGATCACTGTGTAGCCATCGGTTGTTTCATAGCGCGCATACGACTCATCGCCGTTTACGACAAGAGTCACATCAGGGCCGTTCTCCTGTTTAAAGCTAAGCGTGTCGCCGAAAATGCCGGTCATGGTTCCTCTTGGATTCGCCGAGAGTACACCCTTTCAGTTCTTTATGCGATGAAAGTTCGATTTCGTTTCTGAGAATTGTTTCGAGGTGCGAGGTGCATGGGTCAGTTTTCCAGATGGTTACTTCATGAGGATCAGAAAGAGCTGTTTGACTACCTTTTCGCGCTCGTGTTGAACATCGCTTTTATCGGGCTGGCGTTGCTGGTGCTCTGGCCGCTTGGGGAGTCGCACACGGCCTGGCGAATGGCTAAAGGATACTGGATCTTCTGGACGGTTCTGATCGCGACCAGCGCCCTGATGGTATTGGCACAGCGTATCTTCCGCATGGATCTGTACGAACGTTACGACGCTTATGTGATTTCTGGTTTGGTGGTGAGTGGTTTTATTCAGCTCGGTTGGTCAGCGTTTGTTGCATCAGTCGTACGAACTTCAGTTGCAGACACGTCCGTGTGGGTCGCTATTGTGTTGTATTCCGTCGGCGTTATTTCGTGTTACGTCGCGTCTGTGATAGTCGGCGTTTATTACATGGGCTCGCTTTACCGGATGGTCAACTCGTGTCTTGCGATTCTCAGTTTCGTATTGTTCAGCGTGTGGCCGGCTGCCGGCCTCGCTATCTACGGTTGGTTTTTCGATCTGTTTTGACTTAGTTCTGACTCAGCCGCGATGTAGCCGAAGCTGGCCCACTGGTCTCCCGCGGTGATTTGCTGGAAGGCTTTCGTGGCAACCTCGCGCTGACCATTGTAAAGAAACCAGTTGCCCAGACCGTAACCGAGGGTTGCGTTGCTCACGTTGTTGGCGGGTAGGTTAAGTTTTTTCCAGAGGTCCGCCGCGCGGTGCGTTCCCTTGTAAACTCGGATCAACTTGTAATAGTCGTCGTTCTCGATGATGTCGAGGTCGTCCTTGATGGACGCGACCGTTTTGCGCGCTTCGTTTTCACGTCCTAAACGGCGCAACGTCATGTAAAGCCAGTGCGTCGTCGCGACGAGCATGTCGGCGTTTGTTGAAACCTTTTCCCCTTCACGATACGCGTCGAGTGCACTCTGAAAATCGCCTTTCAGGTAATGAGCGAGGCCGAGGTGATACCAAATGTTCGATTGCAGCGTGCTGGTGGGAATGTTGCGAGCATTAGGCAGGCCGTCAGGTTCGATCTCGTCGGGCCTGCCCTTAATGAGTGTCGCCGCTTTTTTCAAATCGGCGATCGCGTCATCGAAACATCGCAGAGTGATGAAACGATGGCCGCGATGTCGATACAGTCTGGCGTCAGCAGGAAACTGCTTGATGCCGTCTGTGAAAATACGAATCGCTTCTTTGTAACGTCCGAGGTACGCGGTGCGTCTGCCGAGCCAGATGACTCGATCGACGGAGTTTCGATCTTTCTCGTAGAGTTCCCGCGCCTCGCTTAGTTTTGTCTCAAAGTTGGTCCGCGCTTCGACCGAAAGTTGCGGAGAAACTTCACGCGCCGTATGCAGACAATTTGTCTGCGCTGAGGCAACGGAACTAAAGAGACAAAACGTGATAACAAGAAGCGTCTTCATTTCAATGATTATTTAGCTTTGACGTAGTGGTGGCATCGGGATCGGAATGCCGTACGTAGTTGCGCCAACGCCTACGCCGCCTTCGCACGAATTCGGAGGCGTCGTGCATACGCGTCGCGTCGCCGGACATTCTGCCGCCCAGAACATGTAACCCAACATTCCACTCGTCGTGCCCGCGCCGTTTGGTGCGACGTTTTGAACGAAGTTGCCGGTTGAATTGATCAGCGACGTGCTGAAGCTTGTGCATTCCGGGGCGGCCCTGCTTCCGGTGACGATGTACAGCCCGCCTGTGAACTTGCACGGCGCCAGCGGCAGGATCGGCGGCGCAAACTGCGGTTTGCCATCGACGTGCTCCTGCCAATCGGCCGTTGCAGTTGCGGCGCTGTTAGGTTGTCGAGCAGGAACCATCGCGTTTGCGTAATCCAACACGGGCGTTGTTGTGTTCAACCAGTCGGCAGTTGCTTTACGCGTCAACGCGATGAGCCAACGATCACCGGCCGCGAGATCGATCGTCAATCGCGCCGGGTGATTGTTTCCGGAAGCGTCGTACGGATGAACCGATCGATACGCATTGATGAACGCCTGCAAACCCGGAAGATTCGGATTTGTGTTTTCTTCGTAGTCGATTTCAAATCCTACGCCCAAACGTTGCGCGGCCTCGGCAGCGTTGAGACCGAGTTGCGTTGGGTTAGTGGCGAGCGCCTGGTTCCATGCGTCGGTGTAGGTGATTCCGCCCATGGACAACTGGACTCGAATGCCATGCGACTTGAAGTAATCAACTACTGCCTGGTTCATACCGATCGGTATGCCTTGCGAGTTGCCGGCGTCGTTCGTTTTGTTCAGCAGTCTGAGCGGATGAACAAAACTGAGAACGATCAGGTTTACGGACGGTGTGCCGTCGCCGCGGTTAATGATCCAGCGGTTCTTGGTATCGAAGTCCGTCATGTTACGAACGCTGGCCCAGGTACAGAAGTCGTTGCCACAGTGCCAGGCGCCGTAAACGGAAATGTTCGTGAAAAAGGGAGCGGGCTTAGGTGATGATTCAACAGGCTTGGGAGCTAGCCCACCGAAGATTGCGGCAAGTAGAAGAAGAAAACTCAGCAACACCATGCGTTTTGGCATTTCAGTTCCTCCGTCAAATTTGAGAGCCGAAGATCTGAGGGGGTGGACCACGGAATCTTAGGTTAAATCAGGTCAACTATCAAAGTTTTTAGATACAACAGACTGTCGATTACATAGAATACCGCCGCGATGCTCACGTGCCCCCTATGCTCAGCAGTCGCCGACGATGGCGCTTCCACCTGTCCATCGTGTGGCGCGGCATTAACAGGCACGCAAGCTACAGTTCGCCGGCCTTCACCTAACAACAAGACTCCAAAGAGCTCTCAAAAAACATCCGGCTCACGCGTCGAGGGCAAGTTTCTGGCGGGAACTATTTTGAACGATCGCTATCGCATCACCGGCTTAATCGGTCGTGGCGGCATGGGCGAAGTCTATAAAGCCGAAGACCTCAAACTGAATCAGACGGTGGCGCTGAAGTTCTTGCCGAACCACTTCGCTATGGACGAGGCTGCGCAACAAAGATTCTTCAATGAAGTCCGCACAGCGCGGCAGGTCTCGCACCCGAACGTCTGTCGGGTATTCGACATCGGTGAAGTAGCAGACGCGCACTTCCTTTCAATGGAGTTTATCGACGGCGACGATCTTTCTTCGTTGCTGCGTCGCATCGGCAGACTTCCTTCCGACAAGGCGCTGGAGATCGCGCGACAGCTTTGCGCCGGACTTCATGCAGTTCACGAAGCTGGCATCCTGCACCGCGACTTCAAGCCGGCCAATGTGATCATCGACGGGCGCGGCAAGGCACGACTCACCGATTTCGGCATAGCGGGGTTAGAGAGTGAGTTGAAAGAGAGCGTGATTGCCGGTACGCCCGCTTACATGTCGCCTGAACAGATCACTGGGAAAGAGTTGACGAAGAGCAGCGACGTGTATTCGCTCGGTTTAGTGCTCTATGAGATATTCACTGGTAAGCAAGTCTTTGCGAGCAACTCCTTCGACGAGCTGCTGCGTAAACATAAAACAGCCACACCAACTACTCCTTCCAATCTGATCAAAGACATCGACCCGCTGGTTGACCAGGTGATCATGCGGTGTCTCGAAAAAGATCCGCGGCGGCGTCCAGCCTCCGCGTTACAAGTGAGTTTAGCGTTGCCCGGTGGTGATCCGTTGCAAGCTGCACTAGCGATGGGTGAGACGCCTTCACCGGAGATGGTCGCTGCGGCAGGAAAAAAGACTGGATTGCGGCCCATGGTCGCCGTGGCCTGTTTGATCGGCGCCCTTTTCAGCCTGACGGCACTTGCTTTCGCGAACCGGCGAGCAAATGTGATCGAACGTATACCGTTTGAAAATTCACCCGAGGTTCTCGCGGCTAAAGGGCGGGAGATGATTGCGCAACTTGGTTACCCTGAACGCGCCGTCGATAGTGCCTACGGTCTCGCTTATGACACTGACGGTGTGACTTACATCAACCAGCAAGTGTCTACGGATCGCCGCCGTCAACTCGAGAACTCAGGCGCGGTTTACTTCTGGTATCGCGAGAGTCCAAACCACCTTCGAGTGCTCCTGTTCGACGGACGAAACTATCAGTGGACGGTAACGGAGGATGATCCGTTGCCCATATCGCCCGGGATGAGAGGCGTAAAGCTGAACACGCTCGGCCGTCTGGAAGAGTTTTACGTTCGGCTGCCGGCGATCGAAGAAGTCGCAAGCGCCGAGCAGTCTGATCCAACGCCCACAGCAATCGTCCCGGATTGGACCAAACTGTTTACTTTGGCCGGACTTGAGTCGTCTCGGTTCACTTCTACGCAACCTCTTTGGAACCCTGACAGCATGTTTGACGCGAGGGCAGCGTGGACTGGAACCACCGCCAAATTGCCGGACGTTCCGTTGCGCGTCGAAGCTGCTGCTTATAAAGGTAAAGTCGTCTTCTTCAAACTCATTGCTCCCTGGACCAGGCCCGACAGTCTTCAAACTGCGGACACCAGGCCGGTCATAATTATCCTGATTCCTGTTGTGCTTGTGGTGGGAGCGCTAGCTTTGGCGTGGCGCAATTACCGTGCAGGAAAAGGCGACTATCAGGGCGCGTTGAAACTGCTGGTTTTCGCTGGTTCGGCTACCGTCCTGTTCTGGCTGCTCACGGCCAGTCATGTCCCGACCACTGACGAGTTGAAGGTTTTAGCTATGGCGGTGAGCTTCTGGCTCTATTATTCAGTAGTAGGCTTGGGTTTTTACATTGCTCTCGAGCCGTATGTTAGGAGGCGGTGGCCCACCAGCCTGATCACGTGGAGCCGGGTTCTTGCCGGAAAATTCACCGACCCTCTAGTTGGCAGAGACGTATTTATCGGCATCATCCTCGGGATGTGGGTAGCGCTCGCTTTCAAGCTCTCGAATCTGGCAGCGATCAGACCGAATTTCGAGGTCGAGTTGTACCAACTACTCGGCGTGCGGTTTGTGATCAGTCGTCTTTTGGTAGCTCCGCTTTCGGCGCTGCTATTCATCTTCGCGCTGACGTTTCTTATTACTCTGCTGCGTGCGTGGCTGCGGCGCGACTGGCTCGCGGCCGTGGTGGCGATTCTAATTCTCGCACTCGGATCCTTGACAAGTTCTTCGAGATCACTTGGTGTCGCGGGCCTTATAGCAAGCTCTTTGATTGTCCTCACGTTCATGAGGTTCGGCCTGCTTGCACTGTTCGCCGCTCTTGTCGTCAATGACTGGCTACTGTCTTTACCATTAACAACAAACTTCTCAACCTGGTATGCCGGCACGTCGCTGTTTGGAATGATAGTGGTGATCGTGCTGGCGGTTTACGTTTTCTACATCTCGCTCGGCGGACAGAAGGTGTTTACAAGAAATCCGCTGGGGGAGTGAAAGGATACTTCTATGAGAACCGCGTTGATTAACCTTACACGATCAAGGTGGAGTCGCATCGTCAGTGTCTTAATCCTGGGTTTGGTAATCCTCTTCATCGCGGTGATGCCGTCCGCGCAAACTGGTGACCCGGTGTTGAAAGTGATGAAGGTGGGGTTGGGTTCCGGAACAATCACGTCTACTGACGGTCAAATTAATTGCGGCGCCGATTGTGCCCAGGAATACACAAGCGCCACGACTGTGGAGCTCAGAGCAGTATCTGATCCGATGGATACCTTTAGTCGGTTTTCGCGATGGCTCGGTGAGTGCACCGGCACCACGGCGACCTGTACGGTCCCGGTGAGTTCGGCGCACTGGGTGAAAGCCGAGTTCACACTCACCACGGCTACCGCGACCGATCCGGTCGCACCCATAACAGACTTAACGCCGGAGGGCCCAACCGGCCTGGGTGGAATAAGACGCTACTTGGACGACCACCCTGAGGTTAACTCACCTGCTCGCTTTATTGCCGCCTTACCTCTCGAGTACAGACAAAACTGGATCCTGATGTCGCGATCGGAAAGTCTGCAAACAGGCATGGCGGACTCGCCACGAATACTTCTCCCGAGCGCAAATGGCGAACGTGTTTTTACCGTCGGCATGACACTGAGCAGTTCTTATCCCGGCGCGCATCCGAACGCGATCGAGTACATGCAATGGGACCCTGTCCAGAAGAATTTCCGGTTTCATGAGATCGTTCTAAACAACATTCCTGACATGGGCGATCCTCTTCGTTTTCCCGACGGCACGACCGCGCGAGCCTTTCCGGCAAGGCCAAGAGGCATCACGATCGACGATGCAAAATGCTCGAAGTGTCATTCCACCAGAAACGTTCTGAATCTCGATCGGCGCGTTTCTCCGCCCGTGCGCGGGCCGCTTCCGGGGACCGACATCGTGCCGCCCGGGACAGCCATCCCGCCTGCGACCGTCATGGCTAAGAACAAACCAAACTGGGACACCTACGACAGTTGGGGCGGGATGCTGCCGTTCAATCGCGACCGCATTTTCCAGGGTTCGCTCGAAGCCGCTGCCTTTCGAAACATTTTCAATCTGTGGAACTGGAGCTCCAACGACGCGGTAAGGTCAGTGATTGAACAATTAGAACTTCAGCCGGATGGTGTTCCATCCGACGATGAGATTACTCGCGTGGCGGGCGGAGCAAACGACGGCCACATCATGTTTGCATTTGATGACGATGCAATTGTCACAACCGAACCAACTCCCTCCGGTTCTCCTCCGTTCGAGGTCAATTATTCGTTTGATGGTGTTCGCAACATGGGGTCCGGCACAAACATAGTGCGCGGCGGTCGGTCTGTACTGCTTCAGCATTCGACCACGCCCGGGGCGGCTGGTCCAGGTGCAGAAGGACGGGGCGTCCAGCTTTTCGATCTGCTTGGCGGCGGCGACGGGAACCTCAACTTCATCCGGATAGCGGACGAATTATCTACTCACCGGTTCGCCCCCGGAAGCGTTCCCGTAGACGTGCGCCCGGTCGCACTCGCTGTCGTGAAGGGGTGTATGTCGCGTTCCGGAAATAGTGTGACCTCGACCTTTCGCACGCCCGCGCTGGATGCCAATCTGCTTGATTTCTTCCAGGCACGACACGGAGGCTCGACCCTTACTCAGATTTTTGACGATACCTTCGCGCGCGCCAAAAGCATTCCGCGTCGAAAAGCTGACATCCAGCGAATGAACCTCGATCGATTTCAGTTTGATGGCAGTCCCCCCGATAGCTTAGATCCGTACCTCGCTACCCGGCCGACGCCCACGCCGACACCCAAAGGTCTTCTCCAGCAATATGGCTCGACTGCTCCATCCACTCTCACGGGCATCGGTCGACTACGACAGGAAATCTTCCGGCGGCCACCAGACGCGAGCCTCGGCTTCGGATCGGATACAGTGATCGGCGGGTTCTATGTCGATCGCGAGGACTATTCTGCCTCTGATGGTTTCAACACCGAGAAGATGACGCTCTATCGCTACTTCCTGGAGCCCTTTGGTGTGTCAGTTGACAAGTGGTCCATGGGAGTTCGCGGCCGGTCGCGCACGTATTCCTTTGCCGACATCTTCAACGACGCGCGCAATGTGAACACTCTACGAGACGACCTTCAAGCGAGTTTGACTGCCGAGCGCTATACCAGCCCCTCCGGGACGACCTTGAATCCGCCGTTTGCATGTGGAGACGTTATGAACGCCGTCAATGATATCTTCCGACCTTTCCCTCGCGACGGCGGTGGTCCTGTACCCAGATACACCGATGTACAGCGAATCTTTAACAAGAGTTGTATCGAATGTCATGGTGGTTTGTTCTACCCACCGTACGGCAATCTTGTTAGGCCAACCGGCGCCGGCGGCACTTTCACGGAGCTCAATCATTTCGATATCTCCGAAGAAGAGTACCCGATACGATCGAGTGGCAGACGTCGCATGGAGCGTTCACACGCAAATGCGGTCAGACGAATCGGCGCCACCGATGAAACTGCCGATCTTTACCGGCGCATTAACGCGACGAGTACGACGAGTGAACTCTGCGCCGGTTATTTCATGCCGTGCGGAGGACCGTGGCTGAGTGCGGCAGACATAAACACGATCCTGCGGTGGATCCGAGGCGGAGCGGCCTACTCCGAAGGCGATCCGCACATTAGGACCATCGACGGGCTCAACTACGACTTTCAAAGCGCTGGTGAATTCGTTTTACTGCGCGGAGAGAACCTGGAGATTCAGACCCGCCAAATCCCGATCGATTCTGGTGGACCTCTTGGTCCAAATGAACATACAGGACTCAGCTCGTGCGTAAGCATCAACGGCGCGATCGCTCTTCGAATCGATGGGCACCGCATCACCTACCAACCGAATCTCAGCGGCGAGCCGGATCCCACCGGTCTGCAACTGCGCATCGACGGCAAACTCACGCCTCTGAGACCGGAGGGGATTCCGGTCGATTCAGGTGTGCGAATTTTGCAGACGACTGCGCCGCACGGAATTCGAATCGAGTCGCCGGGTGGTTCCGCTGTGATCGTCACACCGAGATTCTGGGACCACTGGCAGATGTGGCATATGGACGTCAATATCGTTCGTGGACGAGCCACGGAAGGGATCATGGGTACGATTCCGCCGGGAAGCTGGTTGCCGGCGCTTCCTGACGGAACGTCTCTTGGTCCAAAACCTGCCGACTTATCGCAAAGATATACTGACCTCTACGAAAGATTCGAAGCTGCCTGGCGAGTGACGGACGCAACCACGCTCTTTGACTACGCGCCCGGCAAATCAACCAGCTCGTTTACCATCGAAGGTTGGCCCATACAGAATCCGCAGACGTGTCAGGTGCCGCGGCCGATCGAAGGACCGGCACCAAGGGCACCGTTGCCGGCGCTGCCATTGACCGCCGCTCAACAAGCATGCGCCGGCATCGCTGCTGAAGATCGTAAGGCTAATTGTATTAAGGACGTGATGGTGACTGGCGATTCGCAATTCGCGGCTACTTATCTGCTGACGGATCAGATTCTACGCAATGCCAGTCCGAGCGTGCCCAGTCTGACATCGCCCGCGGACTATTACGACGACAACAAAACCGACATTGCGCTACCAGTCACGTTTACCTGGAATACCGCAACGGATCCGGATGGCGACGTCGTTACTTACAGGCATTGCGTGTGGGTATTAGGTGAACTGCCTGACACCAACAAGTGTGTGCTGACTGCGGTGCAAGGTACAGCGAAACGCAAGGCTGCGTTTTGGGTGTCGCTGTTTGTTTTGATCATTTTTCTGTTGCTATTGCTGTTCCTGATTATAGTGCGCAAGCAGAGGAAGCCGGTGCTGCTGCTCGTATTGGCGCTGGTGGTCTTAGTTTCAGCTATCGTCGCTTTCTACCTTCGCAGGACGACACCTCGCGCCGGAACAGTCGCCAAAACAGTTAGCGAACTGCAACCCGGCCACGACTATGCCTGGAAAGTAATTGCAGAAAACGGCAAAGGAGGGATCAGCGAAAGCGAAACCCATCGCTTCAAGACGAAGTGACCAGGTTGTGAGGAGCATTGCTCTCAGTGGGTGTCGGTTGTCTCTCATTTTGGGTGCGAGGTTGCTGAGGAAAATGTGAGTGGTTGTTTTGATGTTTGTTCATTGAGTTTTTCCTATTGGCCGGTCATCTTTTTGGGTAGAACGTAACGAACTGTTCGGCTTTCGGTTGTTCGTATTGAGTGAGATCGAGAAATTTCTCTGCTATCGAGATTGCGTCATCGAGTTTGGGCGCATTCAGCTTGACCGCGTCGCCTTTGATTCTCACACCGCCAATCTCGAGTGTCGTTTCGATGACGAGGTTGTCGCCGGCAATCGCTGGCCCATCTTCGAGAGACGCCACATCGACATCGACAGAGATTACGACAGAAATTCTTCCGTCCTTGATTTGCCCGAAATTGATCTTCGTCGCGCTAGCTGGGAGTTGTTTTTCGAATAGAGTGAGCGCACCGCTCGCGTGAGGCTCGATAGGAAAACTCGGAACACCATCCTCATAGCCCATCAAAGGCTCTTTCGGAAACTCGTACTCCCGTTGCTCTAAGTCACGCCAGCTTCGCATCGGTATATCGAACGAACTCAGCTGCAATTCGCATTGCGACTGTCCATCCGCAATGACAACGGGCGCAAACTCCACGCGGATGTTTTGCTCCATGCCCAATGCTCTTCGCGAAATCGAGTTTTCCGAGATCTCCGCTTCGATGCTTCCGCGCATCGGACTGAGATCCTCAAGACGCAATCGCTCTACGCTCAACTCCGTTCCCATTACTAGATCTCCTATTTGTCTGCGGCATCAATTATCCGCTTCTTTACTAACGCCGGAAGATGCTTTGTATTCAGCTCCCTGACCTCACGCACGACTTTCATCAGCGACGTACCCAGGGTGCCAGGCGTCGGGCTCTCCGATATGTGCCGGTACTCAACCGTGACTCCCTTTTGGCCTGCCGACGCTTCTTCTACTTCCTTCGGCAGGTTGTCGGCCTTCAGTTGCCGCGATCTACCGGTATTGATTGCCGTTACGTTCTTTCCCGTGAGTACGCCTCTGATGAACGCTTCGTCGTCCGTAATGAAGGACGTCCGCTTGGGACCGCCCATCTTAAGGCCACGTTGGGCTACCCAGTTCTCGACTTTTACCGCCTTAAAACTCTTAAAGGCCGCGATGATTTTCCTGATTGTCGCGTCGGGCGGATACTCTCCAAGAAAGCCTCGCTGGTAGTTCGTCATGGCGGTGTCCTGAATCTGTCCCAGATTCATCTTCGAGAGAAACGGCACGGCATTCTTGCCTGACGAACCCCCCAGAAGATCAGTCTGATTGAGTGCGTTACCGACCATGTACATCAAAATCATGAAGAGTTCGCCTTTGAAAGCTTCCATCTCGATGCCGTGTACTTTGGCTTTAAGAAGATCCGGCTTGGGAGATGCGAGGTCTGTAAGGAACGGATCGTCCTCTCTTATTAAATCGTCCACCACTTTGTCTACGTAAGCATCTATTCCCGCGATTGCTTTATGCCAGTGAGTTTTGTCGTCGTCGCTCTCAGGAATTTGTCTTTTGTGAAGGTCGCGCAGGGCCGACGGAATCACGCCCACGGTCGCCTGAAGATAAAGATTTTCCGTCATCGCGTCCTGGAATTCTGTGATGAACGGCTCGATCGTTTTGTAGTCGTCACCCAACCATTGCTTGAATTCGGCAACAGGAACGCCGGTACCGCACGCGGCGGCCGGAGCTCCGATCAACTTCATCTTAGTCTTCGCATCAGTCCACACGGTCTGCATGTGGTTCTTCATCGCGTTGAACTGCGTCTGGAAGGCTGTGGTCGAGTTTGGCGCAAGTTCGTCGAGGGCCGGGCTTACGTATTCCAGGTTGCTGACGTTCTTGTAGTCGCCCTTAGCGGGATGACCCAGAACGTATCCCATCTCAAGCAACTTGCCTAAGATGGCCTTACTCTTGCGCTGAAGATCGTTGTGATCAGACGTCAGACGGAAATTAGCGTTCTCCCCAATATCATGTCCGTAGGGCAGCCCTCCGAACAGAAATATCTCTATGTTCTTTGGAGCCTTAGCCCCTTCCGGCCCGTCCTTGAACCATTCAGGGTGAAAGGCTACCGGTTTGCCGAAAGTCGGCACGCTCATTTCAACCTCGAAACCGACCTTTCGTTGAATGGTGCGTTGTCGCCCTGCTTTGATCGAGTTGGCGGCGGTGTTGCGGGCGAAGTCAGGTAGCGGTCGTCCTTCGCAGTAACGCTGAATAGTTTGCTTCGATTTCGGGGCACCCGCGAGAGGCGTGCGCCTTGGTCCAGTGGCTGCGCCTGGTTGGACCTTCCGCTGTAAGACTTTCGGTATTGGTTGCGGCCGGTATACCGGCGGAGCCTTCGGGGAAGCGGGTTTCGTGGCGTTTGATGTTAATGGTCGAGTGCGAACACTCTTCTTCTGTAACACCTTGGGCACTGGCTGTGGGCGATAAACTTGAGGAGCTGCCGGTGCGCTCTTTGTTTTACTCAAACGCATTTGCACCGGCGCCATCTTCGCCTGCACGGCCGGGCGCGCAACCTGTGGTCGATACACGGGCGGGGCTGCCGGCGTAACTCGCGACTGCGGTTTCGTCGGCTGGCGACCTGGTGCCGCTTTCTTCTGCAAGACCTTCGGTACGGGCTGCGGGCGAAATACGGGCGGCGCAACCGGCTGCCTCTTTTGCAACGCTGGTTTCTTAGGGAAATGCATCGTGAACAGATCTGTCCACCCGATGACAAAGATGTATTTAATGAGTTGAGGCTGTGTAGGCGAGTAGAGATCGATTAGCAGCTCAACGAAATGAGGTCATTGACTCAAGCGCGGGAAACTATATGCCTGCTTGAGAGTCAGGTCAAGAAATTATTGAACGTCAGTGAGTCGTATTCAGTTTTGCTACAAAACCCGAATATCATCCTGCGTGCGAGGATCGACTTCAAAATGATCGGCGAACTGCCCGCTGAAGCCCGTCACCTCGATGGTCTGACCCTGGCTCAAACCGCTGACATCGATGCCGGTGGAGGCGCACACAAACACATGCACTTCACCAGAACCGTCATTCACAAAGATGATGAAGCCGAATGGTAGATCATTCACAATGGGCTGTGTGATCGTTCCCGTTATTCTGACGATCGTCCCTTCGGTTGATTCACCTACATCTCCGGTTGCGACCGGAATTGGCCGCACTGCTCGTCCCCTACCCGTAACTTTGATCGAAGTCACGTTGGTTAGCACGAGCAGGCCGGGCAGTACGTTATCGGCGAGTGTACCCGTCACGCGAACCTGTTGCCGTGGCTCCAGGGAATGATTGACGGAAACGCTGACATAAATGCCGCCGGTGCTGTCTTGAATCGCGAAGCCTTGATCGAAGGTGCTCGAGCTAAACGTGCCGGAAGCTACCGTAACCAGGCCGTCGATGGTTACCACTGTTCCCAGAGGCAAGCTACGCGCTTGGGCTATGGAGATGGGTTTAGGCCCGGGTGCTGAATAAATGGCAGTAGGGAATCCAGCAAACATGAAAGTGAGCAGAAGAATTATTTGCAGAGCCGAAAGCGCCTGCCGAATTTTTAAGCCTCGCGTTCGTAACATCGGAAGTACTCCTTCAATTTAACGGTTATGAAACGACGACCTGTGAGAGCAACCTAAACGTCAGGTAGAGCGGATAATTTGTGAACGCGCGGAGCCTACACCGGCCCGACGACGCCTGTCAACGAATGGTGCGGGACTTCGCTCGGCGATAGATGCCCTGGGGCGGCGCAATCCCGGATCCAGTGTTTACCGCAGGATTTAAGTAGTAGGTGTTGGTGCCGCCGGGATAGAGAATTCGTCCCGAGTAAGTTGGGTTTGAAGAGTTCATGGTTGTGCTCATGTCGACGAGCGTTTGCGGAAGAGATCGGTAAGATCCGTGGACGTTTGTTATCAACCCCAGATCCACCGTGACCTGAGAACAATCGATGCCAATTACAGAGCTCGGAATCGCACTCGCCGAAGGATAAGCGTAGGGACCGATCAAACCCAGACGCGAAGGATAGACCTGATTGTGAAAGGCGAAGAAGTCATAGTCTGAGTAATTGACATCCGCATCGGCGCCCGAGTAATAGACCGAAACCTGTTTGCAGATGTCTGTTATCGCGTTCCCAAACTGCCCCGGCTGAAAAATCGCCGCAGAGACGTCGGCAGCAAGCATGATGGCGTTGTTTATGCCTGACTTCACACCTTTCCCGTACAGACCCAACATGCCCATCATCAACATGTAGTTCCCTTCGGAATGGCTGATGAGGCTGATATTCACGGGGTTGTTATTGATCTGTATTGCCAGAAGCGCCTTGATCACCGAAACGAAGCTAGCGATGCTGCCGTTGATGTTGTCGCGAATAGTGCCCTTAGTATTTACTACGGGCCAATTGATCTGAGTCGTCGCATAGTAGCTGGCAAGTGCCGACACCGCGGTACCGTAACTGGGCCAGCTGAAAGCTATAAGCAATCCTCCGTATCCTCCGGGACTGGCCAGCGCGGATCCGAAGGCTGCGGCCTCTGTGATCGCATCGTCAAACGTATTTCCGAGACCGTGTATATAAACGGCCAGATTGGCATTCCCGTTTTCGTCCACGGTGCTTCTCAGATCTGTCTCGAGATTACTTAAGAAAGCATTCCAGTTTGTGGTCGAGTAATCGTCTGTTTCCTGGTCATAGGGAGTATTAGAGATGTAGTAAGACAAGGGGCCAGGGATGACTACCGAACTGGAGTCAACCCAGATCGTCGTCGGATCGTTGCGGTTGGTAATGAAGTAGCTGTTATTGAAAGTCGGAGTGCTGGACATGGGTTTCTCCTGAGATGCTCGAGTGATTTTTGAATGCTAAAGCGCTCTGATGGATTCAGTGAGAGTCATCGGTATCCTCGCGATAACTCAATAGTAGGTGATAGTTCGTATGACAGACGAAGGCTCAAACGGCCGGTGCCTTTCATCAACAACCTTCCAGGACCTTGTTTGCCTGGTCCAATTGCCGACTGAGTCAAACTCGTAGGTAAAAGAAACCTTCGATCGGACCGAGCCGTCAGGCGCGAATACCGTGCGCTCAATTACGTTGCCTTTGTCATCGAGTGTGTCGACATTGCGCTGAGTCAACGAACCATTGTCTCGGTAGAACAGCTCCTCCTTCTGGTTCCCCTCGTATTTGAAAACCCGACGCCACAGGATATCGCCGTTGCTCGAAAAATCTGTGTCCTCGATCAAGCGCTTTTTATCGTCGTATTTGAATTCGTACCTGCGACTGTAGCGAGGGTCCTCCTTTTTCTTGTTTGACAATAGAGATCTGCCCGGACCAATCCCACCGCCAGCCCCAATGCCTGGCCTATGGCCATCTGCACGCGGTATGTGTTTGGATGCAGAGACTCTGTTGCCGTCCAGGTATCCATACACGGTGAGCCGGACAATGTTATTTTTGAAATCGAACGTCTCGCTTCTGACCTTATTCCCCTTCTCGTTATAGGTATCCACCCAGGATCGCGGTCCATCCATTGTGAAGTGCGTTTCGGAGACAAACTGGTGTTCCCTGCGGACACTCTTTACAGGCCCATGCAACCCATCGTCACTCGCGTCGGATCCCGCACGCGGCGCTTCGGGCGTCTGCGGTAATGGTCCAGGTGGAGTTTTGAGGGCTTCTTCAGTTATTTCAGCATCATTCAATAGCTTAAAACTATCGAGTACGCTTATAGCCGCGCTCTCATCTCGTCGACTATCCTTCAGTACGACCATCGTTCGATAGATCCGCCCCGATGCTAAGTACGTTCGTTGAACGAACGATCCTTTGTTTATGTCCGCACGCAGCTCAATTCCGGGGTGCTTGTCGAGCGTAATGTTTTTGACGCTGCCGACGTTGCCGTTAACTGAAAGAGCAAGACTTCGGAATTTCTCGGCGACGCCGTCGAAGAGCTGAACTGCTTCAGCGTCGCTGATAGGTAGAAAACGGTCGGCATAGCCAATACTGAAGACCCGATCTTTTATCAGCCACTCGTACAGGTGTCCATGCGCGTTGGCAGAAGGTATGCGAATCGTCAGTGGCGTCAGCTGCTTGTAACGTTCCGGCAGTGAGATAGAGAACCCGCCTTCAAGCGAAACAAATCTGGGCGCGTCGCTGGCTGCAAGTGAGGCCGGCGTAACCAGGTTGAATATTAAAACGGACAGCAGAACGAGGATGGCAAATCGCTTCATCGCGTGAGACTCCTAAGTGAAGTAGGCATAGTATACAAACAAAAAAGGCGGCCTTTAAGGAGTCGTTGATGACGGTCTCGGTCGTTCAGCTGGCACAAAATCATAATGAATTACGCCGCTCACTTTTACGCGCTCGCCCGAGATTAAGGTGGGAGAAAACCTGGCCCTCCGCGCCGCTCTAACCGCTGCTCCATGCAACAATGGATGGCCCGAAACCGGGTTCGCGGAAACTACATTGCCATCCTCATCGATGAGGACCTGCACAACAACCGTTCCTGATGCACGAGTCGCGGCCATGGGTGGATAAGCTGGTTTGGGCAAAGATATGGCTTTGTCATTCAGGACACCACCCGAGACCGGAGGGCGAGGCTTCGCAGTAGGCGATGGTTGCGGCTCATCGCTCGTTGCAGTTCGTTCGGGCGATGGCCTGACGGCGGTGGAGGGCGACGGCACTGGCGTTGGCTTGCCTCGTGGATCTGCGGCTGTGTTTGTGACTGTGTTTGAATTCACAGGTGGATTGGTGGCGGCTGTACCGGACGGTTGATCGGTCCGAGGTGAGTTGGCTTCAGCAGGTACGGTTGCCAGACTGTTCGATTCGCCATTCTGGTTGTATATGTACACAACCGCCGCAACGATGATTATAGCCACCGCCAGCATAGCTCCAGCGCTTATGTACAAAAGGCGACGATTTGGACGTTCTAACGGTTCTTCGAATCCTGAAAAGGGAACGGGTTCTGTTGTGCGCCTGTCAGGCTGTTGGATGGCAACTTGTCTTAAAGCCATTTCTTCAGCTGGTTCTGTTTGCTGGCGCAATAGTGCTTCAGCTTCGGCGGGTTTGTCAGCGGCCTCGGCCTCAGCTTTGCCGGCAGCCTCGACTCCTGCCTCGGGAGGCAGATACACACGCACGCGGTTAATGAGATTCTCGAAGTGAGACTCCAAAGGCGGCGTAGATGCGTCGAGCCATTGAGTAGAACCAAGGTAGTATCGGAGTGCCTTATTGAGACGAATGTCCTCTACCCGAAAAGGAAGAATTGGGGTTTGCGCGTTTTCCATGCAGGCATTTTGAATTTCGCGCTTGACGTGCGGAGAGTTATTCGAGTGAGTGGACAAGATAAGAATCATTAACTTGCTTCCGCAAATCGCATCGATGATCGCTTCCTCGAAGTTCATGCCATAAGGCACATCCCGCGGGGCGATCCAGCACTTAATGCCGTTGCTCTCGAGAGCTTCGCATACGAGATTGGCGATCTTCTTGTTTTCGACCGCATGGGTGATGAACACATGATTGGCCATGTCGACTTTCTACTTATTTTCGCCAAACAGCAGTTTGTTAGTCAGGCGTAAGGCAGCTTATTGTTGCGCGGTCTGGCTAACGATACCTGACGCATAGCAGAACCCGACACTGTCGTGGTCCGAGGAATGGTCGTTGAAGAGGTGTGAGATAATTTTTTCCAAACATCTCTCCTGTCAGATGGCTGCCGGTGGTCTTCTTCTTATTTTCGACGTTTACGTACCGCATTGCCTAACGCTGCTAGTCCGGTGCCGAGCAGTAGCATCGTGCTCGGTTCAGGAACAGGCTCGCCATTGATCTGAAAAGCAGGTTTTATCAGAATGTTCGTCGCGACCCATGGACCCGTTGGGCTGACAAAGCCACGTGCTTGAGGGGTTGAAAAATCGTTGAACGAAAGGTTCCAAATCCCAAAAGTACCAGGTTCTGGGGCAAAGGCAGCCAGCCAATACTGCGTTCCGGCAGTTAGAACTGGGTGCAGTGCTGAGTTGGCTACCACGATTTGGGGGGGAAACATCGGCACGGCATTAGTCAACGTAATAGTTTCAATGATGTTGCCGGGCAATCCGCCGGAACTCGTCATTAATAGCACTTGGAAATGGTTTGGCCCGGTAACTAGATTCATCGCGAGCTGGGCACTGCTAAAAGTAAAAGTCTCTGACGGTGTGAACGCGTAGGCTGGAATAAACCCTCCGAGGGTGAAGCCGGTTCCAGTGACGCCAACCCCTTGAAGTTCATTGAAAGTCATTCCAGGGCCGAAGTTGCTAAAGACTACCGCATCCGCTCGGGCTTCGCTCGCGATGAATAGAACCAGCCCCACTCCTATGAGAATGGTGCGGAGAAATTTGGTGAAGTGAAGCATGTTAGAACTCCTTCTGTAACGCGTGTGATGACACCGTAGGCTAAGTGTAGGTTGAAAATGTGGGAGTCTCTCATTGACATGAGCACCCTTGCGTGACGTTAAGTTGACACGGGGAGATGCGAGAAGGGTACCCCCTCAAATCATCAAGGGTAGGAACTTGGAGGATAAGTTCTGAGAATACACTAACTGCTACTGCTTAATTCGAATGCAGATGCTACTACAGAGTCGCACCCGAATCAACATTCGCGCAGGACGCCCCGATCAGTACTGGAAAGAGAAGAGTTACCCGGTGAACAACCCTCCTCAATAAAGATATCTTATGGCGGCAAGTCTGTGGTTTTTATACGCACACAAAACGGGCGACTCGAATTTGAGCCGCCCGTCACTGTTTGATTCTATTTGGCTGGGAGGCAGGGACTCGAACCCCGATAGCCAGATCCAGAGTCTGGAGTCCTACCATTGGACGACCTCCCAGTATTGAGGGACTTGAAAATTTACGGTCGCCGCCCGCTTCTTGTCAACTTTCACCGCCTGGTCCACGTATTAACAGCGATTAAAATGCTTGAATTGAGTCCGTTCACGAGGCACAATAGCGGTGCAGCAAAGTTCGTTAGCGGCACACCCCTGAAGTAAAAAAAAGACAATTGCCTTTATCATTCATTTCCCGGAACCAATTACGGAGACTTGATGACTGAACACGATAAGGAAGACCAGGTAGCGAAGTATCGCCTGAAACTCGAGGAGACTGCCGACCTCGTCGCCCGCATTCGTCACGAAATCAACAACCCTCTCACCGGCGTGTTGGGCCAGGCGCAACTGCTGTTGCGCGAAGAGCTGAGCGAACGATCTCGCAAACGCGTGCAAACGATCGAAGATCTCGCGATTCGTTTACGCGACATCGTGGCCCAGTTGCGCGAGGTGCAACGGCCCAGTGGTGACGGCGACAACGAACCGTCCGCCTAAATAACTACACAAGTCTAAACGTCAATTACCTGCGGTGTCCGATCGTGGGCGACGCATGATCGTCACGACTTCGTTGCCGCCGAAGAACGTCGAGCCGGACGAGAATCCGACAAACTGATAACCTGCTTCTGCTGCCTCGATCACTTCTTTCTGCATAGTTGAGGTCTTCCTCGTTGCAAGAAGTTTGTATTCCCACAATTTTGGTTTCGCTTCGAGATCTCGTTCGAGGATTACCATGACCTCAGTGCCGAAGGTCTTTTTGAAAACCGATTGGCCACGGTGTTCGAAGCCCGCGTCTCCAGCTTCCTGAAGTTCCTTCTGCATCGTAGAGGTCTTGCTCGTCGCGAGCAGCTTGTAGTCAAACCTCGGTTTATGATCTCCCTCTTTCGGGCGGACCATGACGACGAGGGCCTCGGATCCGCCAAAAAAAGTCTCGCCACTGATAACTTCGACGAACTGGTACCCGGCCGCGGCCGCCTCCTTCATCTCCTTTTCCATTGTCGAAGTGCGATTTGTAGCGAGCATCTTGTACTCAAACTCAACTTTTACAGGCTTGCTCGCGGCTGTCGCCGGTGATGGTTGCGGAGTAGGTTCCTGAGCGAAAGCAGTGAGCGCACATGCAATGAGAAATAATCCGCTGACGGCGAGTCTGAACATGATGGTAAGTCTCCTTAATGAGTGGAATTAACGTCTTGAGTTGATCAGGTGTTGACGCAATTGTTCACTTACGGGCCAATTCACACGACCTTCTTTATTGTAGATACCGACCAGCAATTCAATAGCATCCGGCGGCGTTTCCCAAATCGGCTTACCTTGCTGATCTTTCAACGGAAAGACGACCCAAAAGACGTCGTAGGCGTAGTCGCGGCGAGCAACTCCCGCCAATGCCTTAACACGTCTTAGCCCAGGCGAGTTGATGCCGGGAATCGTAAGTGATGAATCTTCTTTGGCTCCCTTGGGACGCAGGGTCGAGCGCCATTCCAAGGGAATCACTCCCGATCCTTCCTGTGGATCGATCTCAACCAAGACAACGAGTCCTTCGGTTTTTTCGGCTTCCGCTACTAACTCACGGGTTTGCGCATCGGTAAGCCGCATACGGAGCTGCTCCAGGCGTGCGGTGGCACGAATAACTTCCGGCGTCATCAATGTAGCGCGCAGTTTGTAGTTATAAGCATGCTCGGTGTGTATGACGCGAAGATCGAGTGCTCCACCGGCCCGCCCGTTCACTCTCCATTGCTTTCCTATGTCGTTAGCCTGATCGGCGGTCCAGGAAAGATAGTCGTCTTTCGCGTTACTTGTCGGTTGTTGCGGGATTGAAGTGACGGTGCAGCAGAGAAGTACAAATACGACGCAAACTACTCGTGAAGTGTGGTGCATTTACTGGTCCTCGGTTGGTGGAGGTATATCGAGCTCCGGGCTTGCAGGTCTAAACGAGAATCGAAACTACAACGCGTGCCAGTGTAAGAAGTCGAATTGTCGACGCTGGCTCACTTGTGACACCTTTTGAAGCGTCCACCTTGATCGATTACTTGCTTTTGCAGTCCGGAAAACGATGGGAAAGGGACTGCTCAGTTTCGTCAGACAGCGAGACGATTAGAAATGACTTAAACGCTAGATGACAGGGTTTCCTCGTCCGCAACCAGGTACGGAGTTGCCATAGCCGGTTTCTCTTCA
>CAWBJU010000026.1:0-27696 GCA_963789185.1 uncultured Acidobacteriota bacterium | reverse complement strand
GCTGGAAGGCGATGAACATGATGAGCACCGGGACGGTGATGATGCTGGCGTACGCCATCATCTGGCCCCAGGAGACGTTGAGTTGCTTGAAATAGTCGATGCCGACCATGACCGGTCGCAACTCCTCGCTCTGCACGACCATCAAGGGCCACAGGTACTGGTTCCAGGCGGGCAGGAAGGTGAGGATCGCCACCGTCGCGACCGCCGGTCCGGCGAGCGGCATGACCATACTCCAGTAGATCCGGAACCACCCCGCCCCGTCGACGGTTGCCGCCTCGTCCAGCTACTTCGGGATGGAGTCGAAGTACTGATAGAAGAGGAAGATCGAGAAGGCGTTGGCGACGAACGGCACGATCTGGACCTGGTAGCTGTCCAGCCAGCCCTGGGTGAAGCCGTTGACGAAATCGAAGTACGGCAGCTTGTTCACCCACCACAGCAGCGGCAGCGCCATGGTCTCGAAGGGCACGATCAACGTGGCCAGGATGATCCCCAGGATGATCTTCTGCCCCCGGAATTGCATCCGGGACAGGGCGAACGCGGCCATCGAGTTGACGATGAGCCCGAACGCGACGGTGCAGACGGTGATGATCACCGAGTTCAAAAACCGGGTATGACAGCGCAGCCGTCAGCGTCAATCACAACATCCGCTGAGCGTCCGCGCGCGCCAACGTCAGCAATCTTGCCGTCAACAATCAACAGCTCGCCCTGAACGATGGAGTTGGACTGGTCCATCGTCAGCAGCGAGCCGTTTTTTATGAGTATCGAAGCCACGGATGACACGATTTTACACGTGTCAGTTTACTTCTTCTCAGCAGCCGTCGCAGCTTTCGCGTCAACTTCGCGAACCGGGAGGCCGAGCTTAAGTTTGACTTCCCTTTCGATCCGCTTCAGCACTTCCGGATTTTCCCTCAACGACTGCTTGGCGTTCTCGCGGCCCTGGCCCAGCCGTTCGCCTTTGTACGAGAACCAGGCGCCACTTTTTTCCACCACTCGTTGCGCGGTTGCGAGATCGAGCAGATCGCCCTCGCGGGAAATGCCTTCGCCATACATGATGTCAAACTCGCACTCGCGAAACGGCGGCGCGACCTTGTTCTTCGCGACCTTAACTTTCGTGCGATTACCCACCACACGATCGCCGTCCTTGATGGCGCCAATGCGGCGAATGTCGAGTCGCAGCGACGAGTAGAACTTAAGCGCGCGACCACCGGTAGTGGTCTCGGGATTACCGAACATGATCCCGATCTTCTCGCGGATCTGGTTGATAAAGATAAAGCAGGTATTTGACTGGGCGACGATGGCCGTCAGCTTGCGCAGTGCCTGTGACATCAATCGCGCCTGCAAACCGGGCAGCGAGTCACCCATTTCGCCATCGAGCTCGGCGCGCGGGACGAGGGCGGCAACGGAGTCGATCACGATCACGTCGACGCCATTGGAACGAACGAGGGCTTCGGCGATTTCGAGCGCCTGTTCGCCGGAGTCAGGTTGAGAGATGAGAAGCTGATCGATGTCGACACCGAGTTTTCCCGCGTAGTCGGCATCCATAGCATGCTCGGCGTCGATGTACGCCGCGACGCCGCCCGCTTTCTGTGCTTCGGCAACGATGTGCAGGGCCAGAGTAGTTTTGCCTGAACTTTCAGGACCATAAATTTCAACGATACGCCCGCGGGGAACGCCGCCGACGCCGACGGCCGCATCCAGACTGAGCGACGTAGTGGAGATCGCCGGAATGTCTGAAATCTCGCGTTCGCCCAACCGCATAATCGATCCCTTGCCAAACTTCTTTTCAATATTTGCCAATGCGGCTTCAATTGCCTTGCCGCGGTCCGCGCTTAATCGGTCATCTGCCATGGCATACATCTCTTTCTTTGCTCCTCTTCTCAAGCTGCATATGCTGGTCCTCCCTCGAAGGGCGAAAATATAGCACATCCAAAGCGAGAATGGAACAGTGTTTCACACTTGCAACAACAATTTTTTCCTGAGGGTGAGGTTCGGAAACGACCCGTCGCAGCCCTCTCTGCGACAACGTGAGATTGTGCGCGCAAGCATAACACAAATCTCACTGATTCAGTTCGCGAGCGAATTCTCCGATCTTTTGTGCGAGGTCGGGCGCGTTTGTAAGCCGCTCCATCTCGGCGACGATCGCTGAACCGACGACAACCGCATCAGCATATCGTTGCACGTCCCTCACCTGCTCGCCTGTCGAGATGCCGAAGCCAACAGCGATCGGAAGCGACGTGAACTCCCGCATACGCTTCACCAGTTTTTCTGCTTCGTCGCTTACTGTCTCGCGTGTTCCGGTCACACCCGCTCGCGAGACGGCGTAGACGAATCCGCTTGCGTGTTCGGCGACGAGTTTCAAGCGTTCGTCGGTGGAAGTCGGCGCGACGAGGAAGATCATATCCAGATCGTTAGCGCGTAATTCCGCTTCGATTTCACCTGATTCTTCCGGCGTTAGATCGGTGACTAAGACGCCATCGATGCCCGAGGCTTTCGCTGATTGCGCCAGCCGCGTGATACCAAACTGAAGCAACGGATTGAAGTAACTGAAGAGAATGATCGGTGTGTCGATCTGTTTGCGTGCTCGCGCGACCATTTCGAGCAGGTCAGCCAAACCGAAACTGTTTTTGAGCGCCCGTTCGGAAGCGCGTTGAATCACGGGGCCATCGGCCATCGGATCGCTGAACGGTACACCAAGCTCAATCACGGTCGCGCCGGCGTGGTCCAATTCGATCAGGATTTGCTCGGTAGTCGTGAGGTCAGGATCGCCCGCGGTGATAAATGGGATGAAGCCTTTTCTTGCCCTGCTCTTTGAGTCTAGTGAACGCTTCCTGGATGCGGCCCACTATTTATGCTCCAACTGTCCGCGCACTGAATCAACGTCTTTATCGCCGCGACCGGAAAGATTCACCACGAGAATCTGATCGCGCCTCATCGCCCGGGCAGTTTTAATGGCATAGCCAACGGCGTGAGCTGATTCCAACGCAGGAATGATTCCCTCGAGTTTCGACAACAGTTGAAACACCTCGAGCGCCTCGTCATCAGAAACCGAATCGTATTCGACGCGTCCTTCGTCGTGTAGAAACGCGTGTTCAGGACCAATGGATGGATAGTCAAGGCCGGCGGAAATCGAATGGGTCGAAGCGACTTGCCCATGCTTATCCTGCAAGACGTAGCTCATGGTTCCCTGAAGCACGCCCGGACGGCCACCACCACCGGCGTTAAATCGCGCCGCGTGTTGGCCCAATTCCGACCCGGAACCTCCCGCTTCGACACCGATCATCTTCACCGACGAATCGGCAAGAAACGGATGAAACAACCCGATCGAGTTTGACCCGCCACCGACACACGCGATCAGCACCTCCGGCAGCCGGCCTTCCTGCTCCACGATCTGCGCACGCGCCTCGCGGCCGATCACACTCTGAAAATCGCGCACCATCAGCGGGTAAGGATGTGGACCAAGCGCGCTGCCCAGCAGGTAATAAGTGTCGGCAACATTGGTGACCCAGTCGCGCAGCGCTTCATTGATCGCGTCTTTCAGCGTGCGCGATCCGGCGTTCACTTCACGCACTTCCGCGCCGAGCAACTGCATGCGAAAGACGTTCAACGCCTGGCGTCGCATATCTTCGGCGCCCATGTAAACAACGCACTTCAAACCAAACAGCGCGCAGACGGTCGCAGTCGCAACACCGTGCTGACCCGCGCCCGTTTCCGCGATGATGCGCTGTTTGTTCATCCGCCGCGCGAGTAGCACCTGGCCGAGTGTGTTGTTGATCTTGTGTGCGCCGGTGTGCAGCAGGTCTTCACGTTTCAGGTAGATCTTAGCGCCGCCGCTGTGTTCGGTGAGCCGGGCAGCGTAGAACAGTGGTGTCGGACGGCCGGCGTAGTTCTTTAAGAGGCTTTGAAGTTCTGATTGAAACGACTCGTCGTCGAGGCTGGCGAGATAAGCGGCCGTCAATTCTTCCAGCGGCGCCATCAACGTTTCGGGAACGAAGCGTCCGCCATACTTTCCCCAATGGCCAAGTGAGTCGGGTTGTGGAATCGGCGAGGTCATGGGGCCTTAACTTTCGGACTCAAACGCCGGGCAGTTTCTCCTGAAGTGGTGGCGCAACTGAAACTCGATCTCGTCCCGAATTCTTCGACACATAAAGCGCGCGGTCGCTCGCGGAATACAGTGTTCGTTCTGTCGTCGCGTTCTCGGGACAACCAGCAACGCCAATACTGACCGTCACAGTGCCCACGCCTTCGAACCGTTTCGTACTCAGCACCGCACGCAGTCGATTCGCTGCCGCAGCCGCCTTCTCGAGATCCACGCCGGCAAGCAACAAACCAAACTCTTCACCACCCAGGCGCGCCGCGGTGTCGTTGTCGCGCGAAACCTCTTTCAACGTTTGCGCGATCTGTCGAATCACGACGTCACCGGCGGGATGACCAAAGCGGTCGTTGATCGACTTCAGATGATCGATATCAAGCATCAGCAACGCACACGGGATACGATACCGACGCCACCGTTCCACTTCGCGCACAAGCGCCACGCGAAAGCGACGACGATTTGCGAGGCCCGTTAAAGCATCAAGGTCGGCGTCGGCGCGCAGTTGATCGATCTTCTGTCGCAACAGGACTAACTGGTGCGTGCGCTCGATCAGCAGTTCGATTTCGGCCGGAAACTCGAAATAGTCGAAGGCGCCGTTTTGTAACGCAGTGCGCCGGGCCGAGAGCGTCGATCTTTCCGACCCGACCAGCACGAGCGGAATACCGTCGTCCGATTGGGCCAACATCTTGCCGAGCTCACGCATTCGGAGACCGCGTGCTTTGATGTCGGCGATAACGAGATGCGGGCGCGATCGTTGCAGCGACACGAGTGCGGCGGTTCCGTTCGACACACCGACAACGTCGATGCCTTTCTCGGCGATCGCCTCGATGAACTGCGACTGATCGTCGTCGGTAATCAGGAGTACACGGCCACGCGACCGGTCACCCGCTTTTGGTTTGTGTTTAGTTTCTGCCCGCGCAGTCATAATCAGACCCGGAGAGGTCGACAATTCAAACAAACTTGTTCGGGGAGGACAATCTGATAGTTTCTGACCTTGGGGCAAGGTCAAGGATACTCTGCGACTGTGGGGCAGCGTCAAGGTTTAACACTCCGTATCGCCCTCACGAAGGCGCGCATGCGTTCGTGGCTCTTTTTTCCGGGCGTTTCTTCGAGGGCGCTGCACGCGTCGACGGCGAAAGGATCCACGGAATTGATTGCGTCTTCAATATTTTCGATGCCGAGACCGCCCGCGAGATAAAGTTTTGGTATCACGCGCCGCGCTTCTATAGCAATCGACCAATCGAAGACTCGGCCTGTGCCGCCGCGCAACGTATGGTGCTTGGCGTCGAGGAGAATTGCGTCGACGTCGTAATCCAGCGCACTTTGCATATCGAAGTCCGCTCCGACGGCGAGAGCTTTGATGACGTAACGGTTCTCGATAGCGCGGCAGTAGTCGGGCGATTCGTCGCCGTGTAGTTGGATTGCAGTTACGGATGCGCGGCGGGCTAGATCTTCTACCGACTGAGGCGATTGTTCGTTAACGAAAACGCCGACCGTCAGAATTGCTGTTGGGAGACGACTGACTATTTCGCGAGCGACATCAGGGTCGATATGACGCGGGCTCGGTTTGTAGAAGTTGAAGCCGAGCGCGTCTGCGCCGGCGTCAACTGCCGCGAGCGCGTCGTCGAGATTAGTGATGCCGCAAATCTTGACGAAGGTCATGGCGTGCTCATTAGATCGCGGAGGGCCGCGCCGGGGTTTTGTGAACGCATCAACGATTCACCGATTAAGAAGCCGTGATAGCCGGCGTCGCGGAGTCGGGCGAGATCGGTTGAATTGTTCAGGCCGCTTTCGCTGATGAGCATAGCGCCCCGTGGTGCTTCTTTCGCCAGCGTTAGAGATGTTTCGAGTGACACTTCGAACGTATGCAGATTGCGGTTGTTGACGCCGATCACGTTCGCCCCGCATGCGATTGCGCGTTGCATTTCTTCGCGCGTGTGAACCTCTACGAGTGCATCGAGGCCCAGGTTATCTTCCGCCAAGCGCCTCAACGACATGAGTTTTTCATCATCGAGCGCAGCGACGATCAACAGCACCGCGTCAGCCCCGGCCGCTGCCGATTCATAAATTTGATATTCATCAAAGATGAAGTCTTTGCGCAGCGCTGGTAGGTCCACGGATTTTTTCACTTGTCGCAAGTCGTCGAGGGAACCAGAGAAATAATCTTCTTCGGTAAGTACAGAGATCGCAGCCGCACCGCCTGCTTCGTAGCTCTTTGCGATCTGTTCTAAATCTGCGTCGGGACGAATCACACCTTTAGACGGGGAGCGACGTTTGAACTCCGCGATAATGTTAATGCCGTCATTAAGCAACGCGTGACGCAATCTGTGCGGATTTGAACGTCTCTCAAAGTCGTCTAACTGGACGTTACGTTTCGCCAAGGCGAGTCGTTGCCGCTTCCGTTCAATAATCTCCGAAAGAAAGCTCATCAATTCGTCGTTTCAATCAACATTCGTAACTTCGACTGAGCGACGCCGCTATCGATCGCTTGCGCTGCTAGCGCCGCGCCGTCGCGAAGGTCTCGTGCGCTGCCGCCCAGCATCAACGCCGCCGCGGCAGTCATGATCACTAGCGCACGTGCTTCATCCTGACGCGATCCGTCGAGCACGTCGCGCACGATGCGCGCGTTCGCCTCCGTGTCGCCACCGCGCAAATGGTCGAGTGCAGCGGGCTCGAAACCGAACTCGGCGGGAGAAATTTCAAAGGTGGTCACCTTTCCGTCATGCGCTTCCGCCACATGCGTCTTTCCTGCGAGTGTGATCTCGTCCAAACCATCTTCACCATGGACCACCCAGGCGCGCTCCGTGCCGAGCGCCGCGAGCACATTCGCCATTCGCTTCGCCAAATCCTTTCGAAACACGCCAATGATCTGTCGCGGTGCGCCCGCTGGATTGCTCAATGGTCCAAGCAGGTTGAACGTGGTGTGTATGCCCAACTGCCGTCGGATGCCCGCGACTCTCGCGGTCGCGCCGTGATATAGCGGCGCGAACATGAAACAGATTCCGATCTCGTTGAGCGATGACTCAGATACCGACGGTATTGCCGAAACGTTGACGCCCAATGCCGTCAGAAGATCCGCACTGCCTGACTTGCTGCTCGCAGCGCGGTTGCCATGTTTCGCCACTGGCAGTCCCGCGCCCGCGATTACAAACGCCGCGGCCGTGGAGATGTTAAAAGTTTTGGCGGGACTCGAGCCCGTCCCCGCGGTGTCGATGAAACACGAATGTCTCGAGTTCACGCGCACCGCTCGCGATCGTAATCCCTGGACCAACCCGGTCAACTCTTCAACCGTTTCACCTTTCGCCGCAAGGGCCACGAGAGCCGCGGCGATCTGCGCATCAGTCGCCTCTGGATCGAGCAGCGCGTCGAGTAATTGTCCCGCTTCTTCGCGGTTCAGATCCTCGCGGCGCACCAGGCGCGATAAAAATTCCGTTAATCGATGGTTCGACATTGCGAGTGTGAATCAGAGCTTTAGAAAGTTGCCGAGCAGTTGTTTGCCTTGCGGGGTCAGAATCGATTCCGGATGAAACTGCACGCCTTCGATTTTCCACTCGCGATGACGCAACCCCATGATCACGCCGTCGGGCGTCGACGCGGAAACTTCGAGACACTGTGGCAGCGACTCTTTTTCCACAATCAACGAATGATACCGGCCGGCAATAAACGTATCGTCCAGCCCGGCAAATATGGTCCGGCCGTCGTGACTGACTTCCGACGCCTTGCCATGCATCAACTCCGGCGCGCGTACCACGCGCCCGCCAAATGCCTGACCAATCGCCTGATGGCCCAGGCAAACACCAAGCAACGGAATCTTTCCCGCGAAACGATCGATCACTTCGAGCGAAACTCCAGCATCGTCCGGCGTGCCTGGTCCCGGTGAAATCACAATTCGTTCCGGACGCAAATCCGTCTCAATCTCGTCGGGCGTAACTTGATTGTTGCGGCGTACCTCGACTGTTTGGCCCAACTCGCCGAGATACTGGACCAGGTTGTAAGTAAACGAATCGTAGTTGTCGATTACGAGCAACATCTATCTCGCCCCTTGCAAGAGCGCGGCGACTTTTTCGCGCTTATTCTTGATGGCCCAATCGCGCGCGGTCATGCCGTCGTTGTCCTTCAACGAAGGATCGGCGCCATGTTTGAGCAACCGCCGCGCGGCCTCTTCATTGCCAAAGACGGCGGCCCACATCAGTGGCGTTCCGCCTTGTTTGTTCTTCAAATTCGGGTTCGCTTTTTTTGCGAGCAACATGTCGATAATTTCAACGTTGCCGGTCTCGGCTGCGCCATGAAGCGCCACATCACCGTCGTTGTCCTGCGCGTTCACGTCGGCGCCGAGATCCAACAGTCTTCGCACCGCATCCTTCTGATCGCGCCAGGCATAGCTAATCAACGCCGTCACGCCGTTCAAACCTCTCGCATTTGGATCGAGTTTCGGCTGATCCAAAAGCACGAGCTCGACTTCATCATAGCCGGCTTCGAGCGCGTGAAAGAGTGCTGTGTAGTCTTGCTTATCCTTGATGTTGACGTCGGCGCCACGCTCGAGCAGCCGGTTCACCACTTCGAGATCGCCGCGCGCAGCAGCCGAGATCAACGTCGTACGACCGTCGGATTCGCTCTGCGCGTTTACGTTGATACCACCGTCGATAAACGCGGTGATCGCCATCAAGTCACCAGCCCGGGCAGCCGCGTGGAAACTCTTCTCGTCAAACTCGTAACCACGCAACTTCAATAATTGCTGCGCTGCTTCCGGCCGTGCTTTCCTGTCCTGTAGTTCATCTGTGCAAGCATTCGAAGCAAGCACGAAGAGAATCATCAAAAACGTACCGCGATGCTTCCTCATTTTTTGCATGCGCTCACAACCGCGCGATTGATCTTCACCGGCTTCTCCGGTTTCTCTCCTTCGACCGGCGCCTGGTTGATCGCGTCGACCACTTCCATCCCCTTCGTCACCGTTCCAAACGCCGCAAACTTGCTGTCAAGATGCGCGCCTGGTCCAACGAGAATGAAAAAGTTAGTCGTCGCGGTGTTCGGTTCATCACCCCGCGCCATCGACACGATACCGCGCACGTGTTTGACGATCCCCGGCTCGTCCGGCAGCCGGCGCGACATTCTTTTCGCCGTTTCAGAGTTCCATTTTTCACCTGTCGAAAGGTTTCCACCCTGAATGACAAATCCCTTTACGACGCGGCTGAAGGTCGTCGTATCGAACAAACCCGTCGCCGAAAGGTTCAGAAAGTTTCGGACAGACTCCGGAGCGACTTCCGGCATCATCGCGATCTCGATTGCGCCAACTTCGGTTTCGAGAGTCACACATTGCGCCGCCATTTTCTCGACTGAAGCACCGTCAAAAGGTTCGG
Source organism: uncultured Acidobacteriota bacterium (assembly GCA_963789185.1). Taxonomy (GTDB): domain Bacteria; phylum Acidobacteriota; class Blastocatellia; order Pyrinomonadales; family Pyrinomonadaceae; genus PSRF01. The sequence goes on along the minus strand of CAWBJU010000026.1, from coordinate 18,249 downwards.
CAACAACTTCGGTCGCGGCATCGCGCGCATTAGCCTTTTTCGCCGGCTCTTGCTCTTGCGCCACGAAAAAACAAAACACGGATAAAAACAGAATTATTAGTTTCACAACCCTTTCTCCGCCATTTCAATTGCGCGAAACATCGCGCGCGCCTTATTAACCGTTTCTGCGTACTCATGCTCGGGAACTGAGTCGGCCACGATACCCGCTCCGGCCTGGACCATCGCCTGTCCCTCGCGCAAAACGATCGTCCTGATTGCTATGCACGAATCGAGATTGTCAGCGTAGTCCATGTATAACACTGAGCCCGCGTAGATTCCACGACGATCCGGTTCGAGCTCGCGAATGATCTCCATCGCGCGAATCTTCGGCGCGCCGGTGACCGTACCCGCCGGAAAACACGCTGCGAGGGCGTCGAAGCGATCGAGATCATCGCGGAGCCGCGACCTCAGACTCGTCTCCAGGTGCTGAACATGCGAATACTTTTCGACCGACATCAGATCTTCGACCTTCACTGAACCATAGTCGGAAACGCGGCCCAGATCGTTGCGCCCGAGATCGACGAGCATCATGTGTTCCGCGACTTCCTTCTCGTCTGACTTCAAGTCCTCGCTCAACATCCAGTCTTCTGTTTCTGTCGCGCCGCGCTTTCGCGTGCCGGCTATCGGACGATAGTCGAGTCGTTGACCGTGACACCGGACGAGCATTTCAGGCGATGCCCCGATCACCGTTTCCTCTCCGACACGCAGAAAAAACATGTATGGCGACGGATTGATGGCCCGCAGCGCGCGGTAGATCTGAAGCGGTTCGCCGTGAAAGTTGGCTGAGAACCGTTGCGAGAGTACGGCCTGGTAACAATCGCCGGCGGCGATGTAATCCTTGACGCGCCGCACGCCGTCTTCGAAAGCACGGCGCGGCCAGTTCGACTGCAACGTAAAGTTTGGTCCACCGTGGTGGTGCGGTTGTTCTTTCGTCGGCCGTGCGTCAGGTTCGAAGATCTGTCGTTCGATTTCTCGCGTGCGCGCGACTGCGGCGTCGTAGAGTTCACGCAGTCGCTCGTGGCTGCCGCCTGCCTCCTCGGTGAATACTATAGACACGATCTCGAGCCGCTGTTTGACGCGATCGAAAGCGATCACCGTGCGAAAGAACATCCAGAGCGCGTCGGTTGGACCAGTCAGCGGGTGGGTCGCGTCGTTCCTCAACGCCGGTTCAAACCACTGAGCCGCGTCGTACGAAAGATAGCCGACGGCGCCGCCCGCGAATGGGACCAGTCCCGGTCGACGAGCGAGTGATTTGCCGCGGAAGTAATCGCGCACCCATTCCGTCGCGACGCCCGGATACGATTCCGTTTGCCCGTTCTTTTCTACAAACGTTTGCATCCCCTGCCCGCGAACGATCATCTCCGGATCCGCACCCAGAAACGAATAGCGCGCGATTCGCTCACCGCCCTCGACTGACTCGAGAAGAAAGGAATAACGCGAATCACCTGCCATGCGCATAAACGTTCCGACTGGCGTATGCAGATCGCCCAACACGGAACGCACGACAGGCACCACATTGCCCTGCCCCGCCTCGCGCTCAAACGCTTCGAAAGATGAAGGTTGCAGATCTAACATTTACGCACTTCCCACAGTGCGATTCGCGGATAACCAGTGGCCGCCATCGACAACCAAAATAGCACCATTAATAAAACTCGCCGCATCGGAACAAAGAAACACCGCCGCCTTTTCGATATCAGCGATCTTGCCAAACCGGCCGAGTGGAACGGCCTTCTTAAGCCGCTCTTTGATCGGCTCCGGCACGAGGCGCGTCATCCCTTCAGTGTCTTCGATTGGACCAGGCGCGATCGCGTTAACACGTATTCCAAATCGTCCCCACTCAACAGCAAGGTTGCGCGTCAACGCGTCGACACCAGCTTTCGCCGCGGACACGTGAAGCTGCATCGGCGTGCCGAGATAATGAAGCGTCGCACTGATATTGAGTATCAGGCCGCGGTGTTCCTTCAGTTGAGCAAACGCGGCCCGGCAAACGTTGAACGTGCCTTTGAGATCGATGTCGACAACCGTGCCAAACCCGTTCGGCGACAACTCTTCAGCCTTGACGAGAAAGTTTCCCGCCGCCCCGTTGATAACAATGTCGATCTTTCCAAGCTGCTCGACGGTGGCAGCAACCGCCGCCTCAACCGCCTCCGGTTGACGAACATCGGCCACAACCGCGATCGCCTGTCCACCGTTCTCATTAATCGCATCCGCAGCAGGTTGTAAGTGGTCCATGTTACGGCTGACCAGCGCAACAGCAGCGCCGGCTTCGGCAAACGCGCGAGCAACGCCGCCCGTAATACCAGTCCCACCGCCAGTCACAAACGCCACATGACCTTTCAATATTCCATCAGTAAAAATCGATTCGCTCATAAGTTTATCGCGTCTTCAAGTTTGAATTTTTGTTCGTACAGAGCCTTGCCAACGATAACACTATCGAGAAGCGGTTCGCGCGTGTCGCGCAAACGCCGAATATCGTCGAGACTGGAAACACCACCGGAAGCGGTGACGTGAACCTGCGCAGCACGAGCAACGGCTACAGTCTGTTCGACGTTTGGTCCAGTAAGCATGCCGTCACGCGAAATGTCGGTGTAGATAATTCGACGAACACCACAGCTAACAACAAACCTGGCCAAATCTACGGCTTCGATCTGTGTTTTCGTTACCCATCCGTGTGTCGTCGCTTGCCCATTTCGAGCATCAATTCCAACACAGATCTTTTCACCAAACCGAACAATCAAATCTCGCAATAGATCCGGGGATTCAACAGCAACTGTTCCGAGAACAACTCGCTCAACTCCCGCGTCGCAAAGCTGCTCCACGTCGTCGATCGTCCGAACACCACCGCCAAACTCAATTGGCACATCAACAGCAGCAACGATCTGCTTCACGACGGCCCGGTTCGGCGATTCACCTCCGATGAACGCACCGTCGAGATCGACCACATGAATCATCTGCGCCCCCGCGCGCGCAAACTGCTTCGCAACCGCAACTGCTTTCTCGTCGTAAACCGTGACGTCCGTCTTGCGCCCCTGGACCAGCCGCACGCACGAGCCGTTTTTAAGATCGATCGCCGGAATGACGAGCATTATCGTGACACCAGCCGCATCACCTCGGCAAACAGCAAACCGTTTGTGGCAATCGAGTTGCCGCCCGACGCCGTTCGCACTCCGGCCCAATCAGTAAACGTGCCACCAGCTTCCTCCATGATTGGTAACAACGCCGCGCAGTCCCACAGGTTCATCACCGGATCGAGCATGACATCTGCTCGACCCGTAGCGACAAGAACGTAGCCGTAACAGTCGCCCCACGTGCGGCTTGTCTTCGCACGCGTTTGCATCAACTCAGCCGCCTTACCGAACCCGTAACGCTCGCACGCAGAGAAGTCTGTAGACAACAGCAACGCGTCTTCCAGTCTTTTGGTTTGCGACACGCGCGCCGGTTCGCCATTCAAAAAACAGCCGACGCCCTTCGCAGCGGAAACGAGTTCGTCCAATGCCGGAATATTGATTACTCCGACACTCATCTCGCCGTCTATCTCCACTCCAATCAGCACGCCATAAAACGGAACGCCATGGACGAAAGCAAACGTGCCGTCGATCGGGTCGATGATCCACCGGCGCCCGGATCGTCCATGCGTCTCTCCTTCTTCTTCGCCGAGAATACCGTCGTCAGGAAAACGCTCGGTGATCTCCAGTCGCATGAACGCCTCGGCTTCGCGATCGGCGATCGTCACATAACTGCCGTCTGTTTTCGTCATCGTCTCCGGCGTTTTGCGAAAGTATCTCAGCGTGATATCGCCAGCCCCGCGCGCGAGTTCAACTGCAAACGCCAGCAGTTCTTCCATCTCGTTTTTCATTTTCTTCGCAGTACGAGTTCTTCACTAATCTGATCGAGACTGACGCCGCGCGCCACAAGCAAAACAAGCAGATGGTAGATCAAGTCAGACACTTCACTCACCAACGGCTTCGTTTCCTCATTCTTGGCCGCGATTATTGTTTCCGCTGACTCCTCGCCGATTTTTTTCAGGATCTTATCAATGCCTTGATCGAACAGGTACGTCGTGTATGAACCATCGGGGCGCTCTCGTTCACGGCTCTCTACAAGCGCGTAAAGCTGTGTGAGCACGCCCGCGAGATCCTCATCCTGCTTCAGATCGAAACACGACCTCGCGCCGGTATGACACGCAGGACCGGCGGGTGTGACGAGAACGACGATCGCGTCGCCATCGCAATCGGCAACGAGATCGACAACCTGCTGCGTGTTACCGGATGTTTCGCCTTTGTGCCACAGTTCGTTTCGCGACCGCGACCAGAACCACGTCTCACGCGTCTCGATCGTGCGCGCAAGACTTTCGCGACTCATGTAAGCAAGCGTTAATACTTCGCGCGTGCTCGCGTCCTGCACGATCGCGGGTATCAGCCCTCGGTCATCGAATTTTAGATCCGCGAAGTTCACCTAACTTCCACTCCCCGTCCTTTCAAGTAACTTTTAACGTCGCCAATCGAAAGCTCTCCGAAGTGAAACAGCGACGCCGCCAACACCGCGCTCGCGCCTCCGTCGACAAGCGCGTCGTAAAAGTGCTCGACCTTCCCCGCCCCTCCGGAGGCGATGACTGGAATCCGCAACGCACCCGAAACAGCGCGCGTCAACTCGATGTCGTAACCGTCGCGGGTGCCGTCGCAATCCATACTCGTCAACAGGATTTCGCCCGCGCCGAGGTTCTGAACACGCACGGCCCATTCAAGCGCATCGAGTCCGACCGCTCGCCGGCCGCCGTGCGTAAACACTTCCCATCCGTCACCGGAAACCCTGCGGCGGGCATCGATCGCCACGACGATACACTGGCTGCCAAACGTCTCCGCGCAATCGGCAATCAGTCGCGGGTTCTCGATCGCCGCCGTGTTGAGCGTGATCTTGTCAGCGCCCGCGCGCAGAATCGCGCGAATATCTTCAACCGATCGCAGCCCACCGCCGACCGTAAAAGGGATAAACACTTCATCGGCCACGCGTCGCACGAGATCGGTCACGATCTCGCGTTTGTCGGACGACGCAGTGATGTCCAGGAACGTCAACTCGTCCGCGCCTTCAGCGTCGTAACGCTTCCCCTGTTCCACCGGATCGCCCGCGTCGGTCAGTGAAACAAACCGAATCCCTTTGACCACGCGGCCGTTATCGACGTCGAGACACGGAATGATTCGCTTAGCTAACACAAAAGTTCTTCAGCATTTGCAAACCGACATGCTGACTTTTTTCCGGATGAAACTGAACGCCACAGATATTGTCGCGCGCCACGACCGAAGCGTACTTCACGCCATATTCAGTCTCTCCGATCGACAGATCCTCCTCACGAGGTTCGCAATAGAACGAGTGCACGAAATAACAGAACGACCCGTCAGCCACGCCTTCGAATAATCCGTGTTGCTGTTTTTGCTGAATGCGGTTCCAACCAACCTGCGGCACGACGACCAGATCGTTTTCAAACCTCCGTACGCGCCCTCGCAACAGTCCAAGACCTTCCGTAGTTCCAAACTCATCAGACACTTCAAACAACATCTGCATACCGACACAGATTCCCAGCAACGGTGTGCCCATGGCGGCCCGTTCCTGGACCAGCGAATCAAAACCACGTTCACGCAAGCCCTTCATGCACGAAGCAAACGCCCCGACACCTGGCAACACCAATCGTTCCACACTTCGCAAGACCCGCTCATCATCACTTACCACGGCATCGCAACCCATCGCCGCAAACGCTTTCTCGACAGAGCGCAAGTTACCAACACCGTAATCGATGATTGCGACGCGACTCACAGCGATCCCTTCGTGCTCGGCACGCCACTAACGCGGCTGTTCAGTTCGACCGCTTGTCGCAACGCGCGCGCCGACGCTTTAAACGTACCTTCGAGAATGTGATGCGTGTTGCGCCCACGCAAACAGTCGATGTGCAGGTTGAACTTCGCGGTCTCGGAAAACGAACGCCAAAAATGTTCCGCCAACTCGACCGAGAAGTTTCCGATCTTCTGTCGTTTTACCTGTACCTCGTAAACCAGATAGAAACGACCCGAAAGATCGATCACTGAACGACAGAGCGCTTCGTCCATCGGTACCACCGCTTCACCATAACGATTGATTCCCTTCTTGTCGCCGAGCGCCTGGACCAATGCCTGGCCCAACGTGATGGCGATGTCCTCAACCGAATGATGATCGTCAATTTCGAGATCGCCTTTGCAGCTCACTTGCAGATCGAACAAGCCGTGCTTGGCAAACAGTTCGAGCATGTGCTCGAGAAACGGGATTCCGATCGTGATTCTCGATCGGCCGGTACCGTCCAGCGAAAGCACCACGCGTACGTCGGTCTCCTTCGTCTTGCGGCGGACGTCGGCTGAACGCGAATTTTGTGTCTTGTTATTCACCGCAGATCTCCCGCAATCCAGCTAGCAACTCGTCGTTTTCCTCTGGCCGCCCGACGCTGACGCGGAAGTATTTCTTTAGCATCGGGTAGCCGCTAACGTCGCGAACCAGCACATCGCGCAGCAACAGCTCTTCAAACATCACCTTCGGTTCGATCTCGGTCTTAACGAGCATGAAATTTCCTTTCGACGCCACGGGCGTGAGGCCTTTGATCTCGGACAGTTGCGAAAAGAGTCGCTGACGTTCGTTGATGATGCGTTTCACGAGCGGACGCAGATCGCTTTCGTATCTGTCTATCGCCATCTCGGCCGCCATCTGCGAAAACGAATTGAGGTTGTAAGGCAGCACGGCTTTGCGAATCTCACGCACGAGATCCGGCTCGGCCATCAAGTAACCAACTCGCAAAGCCGCGAGCGCCATTGCCTTTGAAAACGTTCGCAGGACGACGAGATTGTCGTGATGCTCCAACAGCGGCACGACGGAATGTTCCGCAAACTCGTGATACGCCTCGTCGATCACAACCAGCCCGCGCGCGATGCCAAGCAGTTTGACGAGCTCCTGATCGTCGATGACACAGCCGCTCGGATTGTTGGGCGAACAGATGATTGTGACGTCGGGTTGCCGCTCTTCGACTACACTCAACAACAGCGCGCTGTTGTATTGCAAAGTGTTGGTCAGCGAAATGCTTTCCACGTCGCCGCCGAGCACTGTCGCAACCTGCCTGTATAAGGCGAATGTCGGTTCGCAGATGAGCACGCGTTTCTTTGGTCCAACGGTGACCATCAACACGGCCTGGATGAGCTCGTTTGAGCCGTTACCGGCGATGATCTGATCCGCCCTGACACCGGCAAACTCAGCCAGGTTTTCATGCAGACTCGCGGGAATAAACTCCGGATATCGCGACCACCGCATCTCCTCAAACCGGTTCAGAATCTCCTGTCTGAGCGCGAGCGGCATGTCCCACGCGTTCTCATTTTGATTGAGCTTCACCTGCGCGCGGTGCGGCGAAAGCGAATATGCCCGCAGCCCACGTACGGCAGGTTTGATTATGTCGAGTCGATTTTTCATTTGTGGTTACGAATTGAAACGGATCTCGCATGCGCGGCAAGTCCTTCGCACTCCGCAAGGACCGCGATCGAATCCGCTACTTTACTAAACGCCTCAGACGAATAGCGCAACACGCTGGTGCGCTTCACAAAATCATAAACTCCCAACGCCGACGAGAAACGTGCGGTGCGTCCGGTCGGCAGCACGTGGTTTGGGCCCGCGAGATAATCGCCGACAGCTTCAGGCGTGTGTTGTCCGAAAAAGATCGCGCCGGCGTGACGGATCTGCGCCGCGACTGCTTCGTCGTCTTTGGTAACAAGTTGCAGATGTTCGGGCGCGATCCAGTTCGTGATTGCGCATAGTTCCTCAATCGTGTTGAGGACAACAATCGCGCCGTAGTTTTTCAATGACGCTTCGGCAATCCTGCGGCGCGGCAGTAACTTAATTTGACGTTGGGCCTCCTGGTCTACCTCGCGTGCGAGTGCGTCGCTGGTCGTCATCAGGATCGCTGCCGCGTCTTCACCGTGTTCAGCCTGGGCCAACAAATCCGCTGCGACAAAATCGGCACGGGCCGTGTCGTCGGCGATGATGACCACTTCGCTTGGTCCGGCAATCGCGTCGATACCAACGACTCCAAACACGAGTTTCTTCGCGGCGGCGACGTATTTGTTTCCCGGGCCGGTGATTTTATCGACGCGAGGTACGGTTTGCGTGCCGAAAGCGAGGGCCGCAATCGCTTGCGCGCCGCCCACGGCGTAGATTTCGGTGACATTTAGTTCGCGCAACGCAGCCCCGACCGCTGGACTTTCCAACAACGTGCGCGGCGGAGTGGCGACGACTAGTCGCTCGACGCCTGCCACCTGCGCCGGAACAACATTCATCACAACCGACGACGGATATGCTGCCGTGCCGCCGGGCACGTACAAGCCCACGCACTCCAAAGGTTCTATGCGCTGACCAAGACGAACCCCGTCAGTCGCCGTGAATTCCCATGATTGTTCACGCTGGTGTTCGTGAAAAGCGCGAACGTTCTTGATGGCCTCGCGCAAGGCTGCCAGCACGCGCGTGTCGACTCTATCTGTGGCAGCATTGAGCGTTTGCGCGTCGATCCTAAGATCCGCCGGTTTCAGTTCGATACCATCAAATCGTGCAGCGTAATCGATCAACGCCTCGTCGCCGCGAGAGCGCACGTCGTCAATGATCGTCGAAACTGTCCTCATCAACTCCGGATCAAACGCGACGGCGCGAGCTTCGAGACGCTTCAGCATCTCGTCGAGCAGATCGCGTTCGCTTTCACGAATGATCCGGATCACGCCCCTTCACTTCCTTTCAAAAGCTCGCCTCCGTTCAGTGCTACGCGCAACGCGTTTACGAGCTGGCCCACCGCTTGCGCCTTCAACTGGTAACTCGCGCGATTGACTACCAACCGTCCAGTCGATTCCGCAATCTCGTCGACGACGGTCAGTCCGTTTTCACGCAGCGTTCTTCCTGTCTCAACCAGGTCAACAATTAGATCTGCCAGTCCGAGTGCCGGCGCGAGTTCAACCGATCCCGACAACTTGATGATCTCTACCGGCATCCCGCGCGATCCAAAGTGAGTCGCGGCGATCTGCGAGTACTTTGTGGCGACGCGTAGCATCCCCACCGCTCGCGTCATCACCTCGGGATCCGCTGCCGCCACGACGATCCGGCAACGCGCAATGCCGAGATCGAGCGGCAACAACAGATCTGCTTCCGACTCGAGTAGCACGTCGCGCCCAACCATGCCGCAATCCGCGATACCATGCTCAACATAAACCGGCACATCGGCAGGTTTCACGAAAAGGAACCGGTACCTGCCAGTTTCATCCGTGATCGCAAGCCTTCGCGAGTTTATCTCGTCGGCGCTCACTCGAATGCCCGCGCGCACTAGCAAAGCGAGGGCGCCGTCCTGCATTCGGCCTTTTGCAATTGCGATCGTGATCATGACTTTTGCGACATGCGGCGACCGACCACCTCCGTGAGCGCATCGAGATTGAGCACAAAACCGATCGCCGGTTCGGCGCGTCCAAAGTTGCCGGTCAATCCATCGTACCGCCCGCCACGACCAACACTTGCGCCGGCTCCATGCACAAAGACCTTCAGCGTGAGACCAGTGTAGTAGTCGAGGCTCGGCACGTCACCGAGATCGATTTCGAAATCATTCTGCAAACCGCACGACTCGATCTCGGACCACAGAGCTTCAAGAGCGTTCAATGCTGCGAGCGATCGTTCGTTGTGAATCACCTCGCGCGCCGCTTGCAGTACATCGCGCTTACCCGTCAGTTGTGCGAGTTGCGAAAACGCGCGACCGTCGTCCCCGGAATAATTTTGCAGGAAACGATTTAATTCGGCAGTTTCGCGCGTGTCGATCAGGCGGCGTAGTTGTTCTCGCGCGGGCGTGTCGAGATCCAGTTGCGCCGCAATTCCGTTGAAGATCTCGACGTGATTGATCGTGATGCAATAGTTAGATTGCAAATCCAGTCGCGACAGTATGTCCGCCGCCAGTCGCAACACTTCGAGATCGGCATTCACGCCGTTGCTCCCGATCAACTCGCAACCGAGTTGCGTATTCTCGCGACGCCACTCCGCGTGCGACTGAGGTTGTTGTTTAAAAACAGGCGCCGCGTAGCAGAAACGCAGCGGACGCGGGCGATCGACGAGTAATGTGGCGGCAATTCGGGCCACGGAAGAAGTGACGTCAGGACGCAACGCAAGTAAACGCCCGTCGTTGTCAGTAAACCGAAAGCCACGCTGCGCTTCCGCTTGGCCCATGCCTTGTTCGAACAGGTCGTAATAATCAACCGACGGCGTGATCACCTCTTCATACGACCAGCTTTCGAACACGGACATCGCCGCGTCTTCGATCAGGCGGCGAAGGCGGGCTTCCGCTCCGATGTAGTAACGCATTCCGGCTGGAATTCGTGAAACCATGGCTACAAAAGTAAAAACCCGCCGCCAGCTTCGGGTTGGCAGCGGGTTTTGGAATCGTCTTTGCGCTGGTTCGAGTTAGTTCAGCGCGTGCAACACGATCGCCGGCCCGCCACCGGTGTGGTGGTGATGCCAGTATCCATGATGGTGGCGACCTGTGCTGAACATTGCCCGGGCCTTATACCTGACGAGCCTGACTCCTGTCAATATCTACGTGCCAGGCTGTCGTTAGCACATGATATGTCCGGTCTAATTAGCAAATGAAGTGTCCGCTTTGAGCGGCACGGTCAGCAGCAGCATGACACGATGCGGTCATGAAGCAGCTGAGCGCAGCCGCAGTGGAGCGGGCGATGAAACTACAGGACGTCATGTTGAAGGCAATGGCGAAGCGGATCACCTGGTATGAGGCGGCGGAGATTCTCGGGATCAGTTGCCGGCAGATGCAGCGCTGGAAGACGCGCTTCGAGCATGAAGGCTATGAAGGACTATTCGATCGACGGCGTGGGATCCCTTCACCGAAGCGCGTACCACTGCAAACGGTGGAGACGGTGCTGCGCTTGTACCAGGAGCAGTATTTTGATTTTAACGTGCGGCACTTTCACGAGAAGCTTAGTAGTGAACACCAGATCGAGTTGAGTTACACCTGGGTGAAGCAAGCGCTGCAGGGTGCGGGACTGGTAAAGACCAGACGCAAGCGTGGCAAACATCGCAAGCGGCGCCCGCGACGGCCATTGCCAGGGATGTTGTTGCACATCGATGCCAGCCAGCATCGCTGGTTCTGCGATGATCGCTGGTATGACTTGCTGGTGATCATGGATGACGCCACCAGTGAGATCTATTACGCGCAACTGGTGGAGGAGGAATCGACGCCGACGGTGCTGGCGGCGTTGCGGGAGGTGATTGAGCAAAAGGGAGTGTTTTGCGCGCTTTATAGCGATCGCGCCAGCCATTTCTTCCTGACACCGAAGGCTGGTGAGCCGGTGGACCACAATCGGTTGACGCAGGTGGGCCGGGCCTTGCGCACGCTGGGGATACAAATGATTCCTGCCTACTCACCGCAAGCACGCGGACGCAGCGAACGAGGCTTCAGCACCTGGCAGGGACGGTTACCGCAAGAGCTGCGGCTACGCGGCATTACCGCTGTCGCCGCCGCCAATCAATTTCTGCGCCTGCAGTACCGCAGTGAGTTCAATGGACGTTTCAGTATCAAAGCCAGTGAGCGCGGCACCGCTTTTGGGCCGCTGCAACGCAAGGATCTCGACCTGGTTTTCTGCCTGCAACACGAGCGAGTGGTGGCCAAAGACAATACGGTGAGCTTTGCGAATCGCGTCTGGCAGCTCCAGCGCAGCAAATTAAGAGGCACTCTGGCGGGCTGCAAAGTGCTGCTGCACGAACATCTCGATGGTACTTTCACCATTACTTTTGGTCCGCATGTGGTGGGCCGTTACAACGAAGAAGCTGTGGAAATGACGCCGCCCCGGAAAGCGACAAAAGCAGTCGCTTCCCGCAGCGGCTTGGAAAAGTCAGGCGTAAAAGCAGCCTGACTTTCCCACATTCCCACAGCCACTACTGCTGCATAGATATTTGGAAGTGGTAAAACCAAAACCGGACATTTCACTTGCTAAAAAAACCAGACATTTTAATTTGCTAACAACATATCTACGTGCCAGGTATATCTACGTGCCAGGTATCTACGTGCCAAGCACGAATGGCCGTGCCTGGACGATGTAAATCTGCCCCTTCATGTACGCCCACTCGATGTCCTGCTCGCGATTACCGAAGACGCGCTTGATTTCGAGCGTCGCACGAACCAACCGGCGTATCACGTCGTCAGTCAACACGACGCGGTCGCCTTCGATCGGGACTTCTTTAACGCCGCCTTTTTCGTCAAACGTCAACAGACTGTTTTCCGCCGAACGCGTCAACACCTGGACCGCGTTCGTTCGCGGACGAAAGATGATCTGCTCCGCGATTCGTTGCCCTTCGACCACTTTGATTCCGAGGCCGCGTTTTGCGCTGATGTATATAGCCGCTCGATTTTCAGGGTCAAAGGGGTCGGTGCTGATCATCACCCCGGAGCTTTCGGAGTTGATTCCCTCTTGCAACAACACCGCCATGTAGATCTTCGAGTGGTCCACGCCAGCCCGCTCGCGCGCTTCGTAGGCTTCGAAGTTCCAGAGTGACGCCCACACCTTGCGGATCGCATCGATTAGCTCCTGGTCGCCACGGACGTTTGGCACGGTCGTATACAAACCGGCGCCACTGAAGTTCGGCAGGTCTTCCGAGTTCGAAGAGCTGCGCACAAACAGACCTTTGCCAGAGTATTCGCGTGCGACCTTAGCCAGCACCTTATCACGCAGCGCCGGATCGAAATTCGCTTTCTCGATCTGTTCGCGTAATCCGACCAGCTTCCCGCGGCGGTACACCGGATCATGAACGAACTTCTGATCGTTAAGTAAACCAAAGATCACATCGTCGAGTTGATTGTCCTTGATGAACTCATCGTAATAGTGAAAAGGAATCGTGAATCCGTTGGGTACAACGATGCCGGGCAATTTCGCAAACATCACCTCGCCGAGATTCGCCGACTTGCCGCCAAACGCGATACTTAATCGGGCGCGTTGCTGACTCAGATCAAGTAAACGCGTCTCCGTCAAACTGGAACGCGGCTTCATCAGGTCGAGACGCTGCGACTGCCTGCGCTGGTACTCGCGCAACTGGTCCATGTCGGCGCGTTTGATCGAGTAGTTCTCGCGCAGCGTTTCAAACGAGACCCACCAGCCGTCGTATTGCTTCAATAACTCCTTCGCGTTCTTGATGTAGGCGTTGGGGATGCCCCAACCTTTCGCCAGCAGGTTGATGTGCGAGAGCGGGGTCGATGGTTGTGAAGTAATGATGCCCGCGACCGGCGGAAGTTGAATCGGAACTTCGTCAAGCACCAGTATTTCGTTTGCTCCAATCTCGACGTGATCGTCGAGCTTCGTAATAATGTGAATGCGCCCCAGTCCTTTGGCGATGTTGAGCGCCTGGTACGCCTGCTCCTTCGCGATATCGCTTTGCAGCACGCGCTGCATACCTGTAAGCGCAACCGTTGCTTCGTCCTGACGCAGCGAGTTGGGTTTGAAGGCGACGGGCGTGAAGAAAGTCTTGTTAATTACTTCGTACGTAAGTTGAATCAGATCGGCAGGGATTAGATCGCCTTCCCAGAATTCGAACGTCCAACGGCGTATCGGTGTTTGATAAGCAAGTGTGCCGAGAATGAAGCGCCGGTTCGGTTTCAGATAATTGTTGATGAAAAACTCGCGGCCGCGTTCGAGCGAGAGATAGGTGCCGTTAACAAAGTCTTTGTGAAAGCTGTAGCGCTTTTTGTTGACGTAGTAAATCTTGTTGTTGTCTTTGCGATCGATCACAAACATCACGTGCGGCAGGGCGTAAGGCGTGTTGGGATCGTATGTGACGGAGACTTTGTCGAAGTCGGCTTGCGATTTGATCGCCGGCAGAGATTTCTGGGCAACAGCAGGAACACCGATCAAAACCAATAGCAAAAGCAGGTTTAAGAGTTTCATAACTCGGATGCTGCCCTTTCAATCTGTGTCACGAGTTGGTTCACGTGGTGCTGTTCGGTGAGAAAACTATTGATGTTGACTCGCAGCGCGCGTTTACCATGCAACACAGTAGTCGTGAGCCACACTTCACCATCCCGCTCGATTTTCTGTTGCAGTTGCTGCTGAACAAGATCTGACCCGGACTTGTGACGAAAACAACAGACCGCGGTCTCGACTTCGCCCACGCGTTCGAAATCGGTAAGCGAGTCGATCCTGCCTGCGAGATACTGGGTGAGATCGATCTGGCGTTCCACCGTGCGGGCGTAACCCTCACGGCCCATGAACTTAATGGCCATCCATAGTTTCAGTGAGTTAAAGCGACGCGTGCCCATTTGACCGTAACGGAAGAAATCAAACTCGACGTCGGCGCCGCCGCGGTCCTCGTTCAAGTACTCCGGTGTCATATCAAACGACTCGCGCAGCACACGTCCGCCTTCGCGCACTAGTACAGCACCACACGAAAACGGAACAAACATCCACTTGTGCGGATCGAACGTAATCGAATCGGCGAGTTCGATGCTTTGAAGTTTTGTTTTGTGCTTCGTTGAGAAAGCGAGTGGACCCCCGTACGCGGCGTCGACGTGATACCAGCAATTGTTCTCTCGTGCGACAGCGGCGAGATCCTCGAGCGAGTCGATGACGCCGGTCGAAGTCGTGCCGGCGACGCCGACGACACAAACCGGCATGTGACCTTCGTCACGATCACGCTTGATTTGTTCGCGCAGAGCGTCAATACGAATGTGAAACCGCTCGTCGGTTGGAATTTTTCGCAGGCTCTGACGACCCAAGCCGAGAATATCGACACTTTTATCGATCGAATAGTGACATTGCTCGGACGCGTAAACCACGAGATCGCCAGAGACAGATCGCACGCCGAGATCCTTAATCGTCGCCGCTGCGTTATCGCGCGCGCACTTCAACGCGATCAGGTTCGCCTCGGAGCCGCCACTGGCGAGTGTGCCAAAACTCTTTGGTCCATAGTTTAAGAGATCGCAAAGCCAGCGAATCACGCGGGCCTCGATCATCGCTGACGTTGGACCATTGCGCCACGCCCCCGCGTTCTGGTTGAGCATTGACGTAAACACGTCGGCCCAGACGCCGATCGGCAACGGAGTAGGGTTAAACTGGCCGAAGTAACGCGGACTCGGTACGCCCATGGCGTTCGGCGCTACATCCTCGCGAAACCGTGCGAGTATATCGTCAATCGGCATACCTTCTTCCGGGAGCGGCTCGTCGAACAGCTTTTCCAACTGTGCGGGCGTGGCAGTCGGAGTGACGCGGCGATCCGCGAGTCTGGAGATGTGCTCATTAACAATTTCGGAAACGGCTTTTCCCAACCGCCGGTGTTGCTCAACAAAATCTTCAAACATATTCTTTTATCAGAATGACATTCGAGGAAGCTTTAGAATCAAACCAATCACTGTTTCAAGTAAAACTGTCGTCAGAAGCCCGGACCAGACTCAGCGCCTACTACAGTTTACTCACTCGCTGGAACGCGCGTTTTCATTTGGTCGCCCCCTGTTCGCCCGAGGAGTTTGCCACGCGACACGTGCTTGAATCGTTGATGCTACTCAAACACCTACCCGAAGGTGCAAAGATAGCAGACATCGGCTCCGGCGCCGGACTCCCGATCATCCCCTGCCTGATCGCCCGCCCCGACTTACACGCCACTCTAATCGAATCCTCACAGAAAAAATCCGTATTCCTGCGAGAAGCTTTAAATTCTGCCGCTCGAAGCGCCACTATCATTGCTCGCCCATTTGAAGAAATCCCCGCTCCCGACGTCTCCTTCGTCACCTGCCGCGCATTAGACCAGTTCATTGAAAAAGTGCCGGACATAATCCAATGGGCGCCACCGGGAAGCTCGTTATTATTTTTTGGTGGGGAGACGCTGCGCGCAAAGCTCAGCAAAGAAACTCAGGAATACAAAATTCCACTTTCGGAAAGACGCTTCCTTTTCGTAACCACCACTAATCGCACTAATTAAACTCGCAGGATTACTCGCTTCGCATCCGCAAGCTCTTCATCACGACGGTGATATCCACAATCGTTGATAAGCTTCTCCGCCGCTTCAAGATCCGCCTGCGCGCTTCGCCACGGATACTTCTTTTCACGAAAGAACAGCCGTGCGCGATAGAGATGTATATCCGCCATGTGCAACCTCATCGGCCCCCGCTCCGCAATCTCCCACGCTTCGTCCAAATCCTTCGCAGCGTCATCGGGACGAGAAGTCAGGATCTCATACCATGCAAGCAGCAGGAGGCCGCGTGGGATGAGGTCTTGCCGGCCCCCGCCGCGCAGCTGCACTAAAACAGCCTCGAACATACTGGAGAGCGCTTCGTCAGTTTTGAGAGGCAACGTTTTCGTGTGATGAACCGTTATAAAGAAGGCAGTGCGGGCCAGAGTGAGATAGTCCAAAGCTGTCTCAAACAGCGAACCGTAACCCCCAGTCGATGCCGACTCGAGAGAACGGGTGGCGCGCTGGATGACGTCCCTTAATTCGCTGCTGGCATTCGGGAGTGTCGAGGGCTCATTCGGACTCAGTGTACGTTGCCATGAAGCGCGCTCAGCAGGGCCCAGAAGCAGATCGCAATACCTGACACCGTGTAACAAGTACAGCTGGGGAAGACCAGGATCGGACTCCGCCTGGATTTGCTCTGCCTGCCGAAAGGTCTGGTCCGCCGCATCGTATTGCCCGAGTTGATGTAGGACGTCGGCATGGACCGTCCTCGAAGCCATCGTTAAAAATGGCTCTTTAGTTTTGTCAGCATGAGTGATTGATAACTTAGCCGGTTCCAGTCCGTCATGAAGGGGTCCGAGCGTTAATATCAGGTCGCTGAGGTTTGCTGCACTTACCGAGGCGTTCCACCAGTTCTCTAATTCGACTTGAATGGCAATCGCTGCTCGCAGCGGTTGAATCGCCTCTACCAGTCGGCCGACTCCGTGGAGCGCAAATGCGGCCATTGACAGTACCCAGCCCTTCGTCGGATCGGATAGCAGAGGAGAAACCCGAGTCCACGGAATTTCAAAAAAACACCTTATTGCTCCCAGGTCCGAGCCGAATGCACCGAGTTTGCGCATGGCATAGTTGTCAATATTTCGTTGGATACGAGCTCGGTATACCTCCACGCACGCATCCTCATCTAATCCGGCCTGGCATCCATGCGATACAGCCTGATACAGCGGTTGTAGATCTTCCAACGTCGCCTGAGGTTTGTCAGGAGTGCTGGAGCGGAGATATTCGTAAATTCGGCGGTGCGCGGCTTGCCAACTCTCATGGTGCTTCGTGCGTAGTTGTTGCGCCGAGTACTCACGTAACAACGGATGAGCGTCCAGGGAAACTAGAGTGCCCGAGGTATCGCGGTTCACGGTGATCAGCCGTGCATCTTCCAGGCGACGGTAAGCAAGGTTAAGTTGTGCTTCGCTAGTCTCCATCAGGGGGTTGGTAACGTCAGGAATGCCGGGTTGGTCGAGCAAAGCGGCCACGCAACCGGCATCAGCAGGTCGATCGAAGAGACCAAGTAAGCGCATCGTCGCCAACGCCCGTTTACCTTTGTCGCCCTCTTCCTCTAATACTCGATCGTAAGCCTCCATGACGCGAAAGGCATGGCCGGATTGTTCCTCTGAATCAGCCTCCTCAAGTTTCACAAGATCACGTCTGCGAATGTCTCCCGCGTGCGCGTCGCGCAGGTAAGTACCTAGCAGGTTCAGAGTCAAGGCGTGGCCTCTGACGTTTTCGACTAGTTTCTCAAACTCGTTTAATTGCTCGCGGCCGTTGTCGAAGGAGATATTTCGCAGCAAGCTTCCCTTCACTCCGAGCGTCCGTAAGAGATCAACGCCGGCAGCACGTGACAGACGAAGCAGCCTTACTTCGCGGGCGGTGGTCTGCCAGTAGGCCTTTAAATTGGGGATCGAATAGCGCGTTGTGACGATGCATAGGCCTTTGCTACTTGCGGCGAGTCCCTTCAGCAAGGCGGCGATTCCTGAGTCTTTGAGTTCACCGGCAGTTGGCGAAGTAGGCGCGTACTGAAGAGGTTCGAGGCCGTCGAGGATCAGAAGATTAGGCCGTTGACCAACAATGCGCGCGAGACGCTGAGCCTTCTCGTAAGCGCCGGCGCTGCTAGCGGCGAATTGTTTGTCACTTGGGTCACCGAAGAAGTTGATCGCTTCCTTCAAGAATAAGTCAGAAAACGCGGCGGCC
>CAWBJU010000025.1:0-172690 GCA_963789185.1 uncultured Acidobacteriota bacterium | reverse complement strand
TCGGAGGACTGGTTGGGGGAGTGGACCTTCGCGCCCTCCGCAGGGGTCGTTGACCGACGAGCCGATCTTCTGGGCCCGGCTCCTGGCCCAGGGTGGCCACACCGAGGTCGGGGTGCTCATCGAGCAGTCACTGATCGGTGAGTCCTACAGCCGCAACTTCCGGATGGCCTGTCGCCACCACGGCATCCGGGTCGTGGCCGAGGAGTAGATCGCGCAGACGGCGCAGGACGTGGACGACGCCGTCCGCCGGGTGCACGACGCGAAGTCCGAGCGCGCTCGTGCACTGCGGCTTCGGGTTCGGTGTCGTCTTCGTCAATCCCGCGCTAGCCGCTCGGGTGGGACCCACCCCGGTACATGGGGACCGCGTTTCAAAACGCGTGGATCAACCCGCTGATGTGGAAGGCGATCCTCGGGTGGACCGGTCTCGACCAGTACGACGAGGGCAATGCCGTCGGTCAGGAGTTCCTCGACACGTTCGAGGCGGCCACCGGTCGTCGGCCGCCCTACTGCGTGCCGGTGGTGAACCGAGACATCGCCACCGTGCTGCTCCACGCGTTCGCCGACGCGCATCCGCTGAGGCCGCTCGGTGTGAAGGAGGCGTTGGAGCGGGTCAAGATGCACCCGGCCGCATCCGGCGCGCCCGGCACGTTCCTCTCGTTCGGCAAGTGGACGCGCCGCGGCTGGATGGGCGCCGGCTACCTGGTCGCGCGACAGCTCGATCCCGACGGCGTGAACTCACATCTCGTGGCGCGGTTCAGCGACGGCTGAACGGGTCAGAACGTGCCGATGCCGGCGGCCTCGTTGCGCTTCGCCACTCCGCACGCGACATGCGGGTGGTGTCGACGTCCGTGGCCAGCGCCCGCAGCGCGCCGACCGTGGCCTGCTCCTTCGGCGTGTGCTCGAACGGGTCCCAGTCGAAGAACCGGCAGGCGTTCTCCCACGTGATCTTGTGGATCTCCTCGTCGGTGCACCCCGGCGTCCTGGAACTCGTTCCAGGCGAACTCGGGCGACTCCGGCCACGTCGTGTCGGTGTGGGGGTAGTCGCACTCCCAGGCGATGATGTCGATGCCGATGCGGTCGCGCAGCAGCGAGCCCCGACGGGTCGGTGATGTAGCAGGCGAGGATGTGCTCGCGGAACACCTCGGACGGCAGCTTGCCGCCGAAGTCGTCGTCGTGCAGCCACGCCTGGTTCTGGAAGTGGCGGTCGACGCGGTCGAGGTAGAAGGGGATCCAGCCGATGCCGCCCTCGGACAGCGCGACCTTGCAGGTCGGGGAACTGGCGCAGCGTCGGCCCGAACAGCAGGTCCTGCGCGGTGATGCGCGCTGATCTGGCAGGCGAGCACCATGAGGTGGTCGATCGGCGCCTCGGGCGCCGTCTTGATGACGTCGAAGCCGGCGCCGATGTGCAGCGACAGCACCATGTTCTCGTCGCAGATCGCCTGCAGCATCGGGTCCCAGTGGCCGGACAGGAAGCTCGGGAAGCCCTGCACGTGCGGCGTCTCGAGGAAGCTGATCGAGCGGCACCCCTTCTTGGCGAGCCGGTGGACCTCCTCGACCGCGAGGTCGATGTCCCACATCGGCACGATGCCCTAGCGGGATGAACCGGCCCGGGTAGGCGCGCGCACCACTCGTCGATGGCCCAGTCGTTGTAGGCCTGCAGCATGACGAGCGACGAGCTCCTTGTCGCCGGCCTCGGTGAACGTGCGGGCGTTGAAGCCCGGCCATCGTCGGGAAGTTCATCGACGCCAGCACGCCGTTGGCGTTCATGTCGCGCACGCGCTCGTGCACGTCGAAGCAGCCGGGGCGCAGCTCGGAGTACGAGCCGGGGTTGAAGCCCCACTCCTCGCGGGGCCAGCCGACGGTGGCGGCCATGCCGAACGGGGTCGAGGTCGCCTCGCCCTGGAACACCCACTCGTCGACGCCCTGCGTCGTTGCGCACGACCTTCGGCGCCTGGTCGAGCCACTTCGCCGGCACGTGGTTCTTGTACATGTCCGGCGGCTCGATCATGTGGTCGTCGATGCTGACCAGGATCATGTCGTCCATCTGCATGGCGGGCTCCTCTCGCATTTGGACGTGGCCCAAAACTGTAGCGACGAACGCCGGCTCACGCCGAGGTCGACGCGAATCCGAGGAGCAGGGCCGTGAGCGCGTCGCGCCACACGGCTTCGGCGGTGCCGGGGTCGAGCATGCCGCCGCGCAGCTCCATGGATGCGAGCCCTTCGGTCAACGCGTGCACCGCGTGCGCGGCGTCGCGCGCACCGTGGTCGCCGCCGAGGTCGACGCGCGCGACCAGCGCCTCGAGCCGGGCGAAGGCCCCCGACGCCACCTCGACGTAGCCGGGCGGCCCGAGCTCCAGGTCGGGCACGATGCGGAGGAACACGAGGCTGTACAGCGACGGGTGCTCGAGTGCGGTCCTCCGGAACGCCTGGACGGAGACCTCGACGACGTCGGCGGCGGGATCGTCGGTCGTGGGCACGGCGTCGATGGCCTCGCTCAGCATCTCGAACAGGCGGCTGGCGAGCGCCTCGAGCAGGCCCTGCTTGGAGCCGAAGGCTGTACACCCGCGGGTGGTCGTGCCGACGGCGTCGGCCACCGCCCGACCGATGCCGCGTCGGGGCCCCGCTCGTCGATCAGCCGTTCGGCCCCGTCGAGCAGCGCCTACGAGTGCGTCACCGTGCTCCCGGGGTCGTCCCACGCTTGACAAGGATATCGCAACTGCGTTACGTTACGCCGTACCGAAACGGTGTGACGAAATCGTGCCGACGAACGAGGAGAGCTGCGATGGCGAAGATCAGCGGCGCCCCACCCTGGTGCTGGGCGCGAACGGGAAGACAGGATGCCGGGTGGCCGGACGGCTCGAGGCGCTCGCGGTGCCCGTGCGCCGTGGATCGCGCTTGGGGGCCCCGCCCTTCGAGTGGGAGGACCGGTCGACCTGGGCGGGTGCGCTGGAGGGGATGGACGCGGTGTACCTGTCGTACTACCCGACCTCTCCGTCCCCGGTGCGGTGGAGACGGTCGGGTCGTTCGCCGAGCAGGCGGTGCGCAGCGGTACCCGGCGGGTCGTGTTGTTGTCGGGGCGGGGCGAAGTGGAGTCGGAGCAGGCCGAGCAGGCGGTGTCGGCCTCCGGCGGCGACGTGACGATTCTGCGGTCGACGTGGTTCGCGCAGAACTTCAGCGAGGACTACATGCTCGAGCACGTGATGAGCGGTGTCGTCGCACTCCCGGCCGGCGACACCCCCGAGCCCTTCGTCGACGTCGACGACATCGCCGACGTCGCGGTGGCGGCGCTCACCGACGACCGACACGTCGGCGAGCTCTACGAGCTGACGGGCCCGCGGTTGTTGACCTTCGCCGACGCGGTGGCCGAGATCTCGGCCGCCACCGGGCGTGCGGTGAGGTACGTGCCGGTCTCGGTGGAGGAGCACGAGGCGTTCTGCCTCGAGCACGGAGTTCCCGCGGCGGTCGTCGAGCTGCTGACCTATCTGTTCACCAGCGTGCTCGACGGTCGCAACGCGCACGTGACCGACGGTGTTCGCCGTGCACTGGGTCGTGACGCCCCGAGACTTCGGCGAATACGCGCGGGACTGCTGCCGCCGCGGGCGTGTGGGACGTGAACCGGGAGGAGGTGGCGTGATGGTCGACGGTTGGCTGTTCGTCCTGACCCTCGCGGGCGCGCTGGGATGTGGCCTGGCCGCGGCGCGTTCTACGCCTTCTCGAGCTTCGTCATGCGCGCGCTGATGAGGCTGCCGGCGCCGACCGGGATGGCGGCCATGCAGTCGATCAACGTCGAGGCGCCGAAGCCGTGGTTCATGCTGGGGTTCCTGGGTGCGGCGGTCGTGTGCGTCGTTGCCGTCATCGTCTCGGTGATCGACTGGGACGAGGAGTACGCGGGATACCTGCTCTCCGCAGGCGTCGTGTACCTCGTGGGCACGATCGGCGTCACGGCCGTGTACCACGTGCCGCGCAACGACACGCTGGCGACGATCGATCCCGAGAGCGGCGACGCCGAGTCGGCGTGGGCGGCGTACGCGGGACCGTGGACGGCATGGAACCACCTCCGCGTCCTCTCGGGTCTCGTTGCCGCCGGCCTCTTCGTGACCGCGCTCGCGGTGGCGTCCTCGTGAGCGCGACGCCGATCGGTGAGGCCAGTCGACGGGCAGACTCTGGGCATGCGCCATCCCGAGGGTGACCGGTTGAGCGACGAGCTCGACGCACAGTTGCATGAGGAGCACGTCACCATCGGTTCCCTCGCCGACGTGCTCGACGAACGTGGTTTCGCCGTCGTGCTCATGCTCCTCATGATCCCGTCGGCGCTGCCGATCCCGACCGGTGGCGTCACCCACGTGCTCGAGGTGTTCGGCGCGCTCGATCGCGCTGCAGATGGTCGCCGGCCGTCACGAGCTGTGGATCCCCGCCCGGCTCGCACGCAAGGAGCTCGGCGAGACCTTCACCGGCAAGGCGGCGCCGAAGATGCTCCGCTTCATCCGCTGGTTCGAGCGCCACAGCGCGCCCCCGCCTCGCGAAGCTGCTCGACACCCGCGGTCGTGTCGCTGCTCGGGGTGGTGCTGCTCGTGTTCGTCGTCGGTGCCTTCGTGGCGCCGCCCTTCTCGGGTCTCGACACGCTGCCGTCGCTCGGGGTGGTGGTCGTGTGTCTGGGTCTCGTGTTCTCCGACGGCTTCATCGTCGGCGCCGGCCTGGTGATCGGTGTCGTCGGGCTCGTCCTCGAGGTCCCGCTGGCGGCGGCGCTGTGGTCGTTTCTCTGACCCGGCCGGTCAGGCGTCGGCGAGATGGGCGGGCCAGCCGCCGGACGCGGTGATCTCGCGGGCGTGCTCCACCGTGTGGGGTTCGCAGAGGAAGCCGGTGACCTCGGTGCCGTCGGCGAGCACCACCCGGCCGACGCCCAACGGTGCCGGGATGGCGGCGACGAACACGCCGAGCGCGGCGGCGTCGAGCGCCCACACCTCGACCTCGATCGCCGCACCACCTCCACCCGGGGGCGTAAGCAGGCCCGGCTTGGGAGGCGTGGTGTCGAGCGCGTACAACCGGTACTCGGGCGCGGTGGTCGTGGTCGCCCACAGGACGAGCGAATAGGTCTCCGGGGCCATCGGCGCTCGCCTAGGTTTCGACGGGCGTGTCGGGACGGCCGCCCCGCTGACCCAGGAGCCGTCGTAGACCGCCACGTCGCGGCGACCCAGCGCGGCCAGGCCCAGCGCCAATACACAGGCACTGACCCCGGAGCCGCAGGTGGCGGTGATGGGCTTCGCCAGGTCGAGCCCCGCGCCCTCGAAGGCGTGCCGCAGCACGTCCGGCGGCAGCAGGGTGTCGTCCGGCGAAGAGCTCCGCGTAGGGAAGATTGCGGCTGGCGGGAATATGGCCCACGCGCAGCCCGGCGCGCGGCTCGGCCTCGGTGCCGGCGAATCGGCCGCGCGAGCGCGCGTCCACGACCTGCTCGCGCTGCCGCTCGAGATTGTCCCGCACCTGGGCGAGGCCGGCACCAGCTCGGCCGGAAGCGCGCGGTGAAGCGACGCGGGGCGGGCGTCGTCTCGCCCCCCTCGAGCGGGCGGCCCTCCGCACGCCACTTGGGCAGCCCGCCGTCGAGGATGCTCACGCGCTCGTAGCCGAACACGCGAAAGGTCCACCACACGCGCGCGGAAGCGATCATGCCCTTGCCGCCATAGGCCACCACGGATCGCCGTCGCCGACCGAGTCGCCGTCGCCTGGCGAAAACGTCCGGCGAGGGGAGCATGTGGGGCAGCGGCGACGCGGTGTCGGCGATCTCGTCCACGGCGAAGAAGACAGCGCCGGGAATGTGCGCCGCCGGTACTCGGCGTGGGCGTCGCGCTTGAGATGCGGGAGATAGTTGGTCCCGTCCACCACCCGGAGGTCGGGCTCGCTCAGGTGGGCGGCGAGCCACTCCGTGCTCACGGTGAGCGGGAGCGCCTCGGAGCTCATCGCCGCGCGGGCGTGTCGGGGAGCAAGGCGTGCGGGCTCGGCCCTCGAGGTCGAGCTCCTCTTCCCAGCGGAGATAGGCCTCCATCGCCTCGCGGCCGCGCTCCTAGGGCTTGAGCACGACGTCGTCTGGCTCGTCGAGGAGCCGGGTCGGTCCCGCTCCACCGGCTGGCCCGCCGCCTGCCAGGCGCGTACCCCGCCCTCGAGGGCGCGGACCGCAAGTAGCCGAGCCCGTGCGCGACGGCGGCGAGAGTGGCCACGCCGTCGGTGCAGCTCACCACCAGGGTCCGAGATCCGGAGCCACCGGCCCGATCTTCGGCTCGAGCCGGCTCCGGCACAGCCAGGCCGCGCCGGGCACGTGAGCGCGAACATAGACGTCGCTGGGATCGACACTGAGCACGAGGGCATCGCCCGGAGCGCCGGGCGCCACCGCGGCACGCTGGCCCGCGCGGTCTCGAGCCCCCAGGTCGCGGGGACCGGCCCCCCTCGAGGGCGCCCCCGCCGGCGGTCCACGCCGGCAGCCCGCCCCGAAGTACGCGATCTGCGGAATCCCAGCCGGCCGTACCACGCGGCGGTCATCGCGGCCCGGCGCGTCGTCGCAGACGAAGACGATCTGGGCGCCGCGGACGGCGACGTACTCGTCGATGGCCTGTACCGCCTGGCCGCCGGGCGCCCACGTCGCCCCCGGGAGATGGCCCGCCGCATACTCCTCCGCGGTGCGCACGTCGAAGACGTAAACGTTCTCTCCGCCGGCGCGCCAGATGCCTTTAGCTCGTGCGGTCACGCCGCGACGCCGTCGTCGTCACGATCCGCTGGCGACCTCGGCGGCCACCGCCCGGCCGCGGCAGAGGGCGCCGGCGCCCAGCGGCCCGCGCCCCGCTCGAGGTTGAGCCCCGCCAGCTGCCAGCCCATGGTCCCGTTCTCGAGGGCCACGATGGGGTTGGGCAGGCCCATCCGGCGCAGCGACTCCGCTCCGATATAGGAGGCGTGCGGCCGCCGCAGTGCACGACGATCGTCTGGTCGGGCCGGGCCCCAGCTCCCTGATGCGCAGCACCAGCTCGCCCCCGGGGACGCACCACGCCCCGGGGATGCAGCCACGGTGATACTCCTCGGGCGTGCGGGAGTCGACGATCACCATGTCGTCGCCGATCCAGCCGCTGGCGAGCTCCGGGCAGGACATCTGGGGGGTCCGGAACTCGTGCAGCGTGCGCTCGCCGAACACCTTGCTCGGCACGTTGACGCCCTGCACGGTGGGCCGGTCCCCCGCCCGCCCGGCAGCCCGCGGGTGAGGACGTGGACGTCCGTGTAGCCCATGGCCGCCAGGGTGGGCCGGGCGAGCTCAGAGAGGCCGCCGTCCTCGTCGATCAGCGATCGGCGTGGAGGGGGCGGTGACCAGGGAGGCAGGCGGGTCTCGAGCAGGCGCCTCGGCAGGGAGGTGGCCCAGAAGATGTGGCCCCGCTCGTAGGCGGCGCGCTCGCGGAGGTCGAGGACGGCATGGGGCACCGTCCCGCTCATCAGGATACCGAGGGCGGCGGGCGTGACGGTCGCGCTCATCGCGCCGCCGGCTCCGTCGGCTGCTCGAGCTTCTGCAGCGCGGGCATGACGTCTCGCGCGAACAGGCGCATGTTGCGCTCCGCCTCCGCCCACGGCATGCCGGCATAGGAGAAGACGCCCACGAAGTGCGTGTTGCCGGTGCGCCGCCGGATGTCGAGGATCTTCTCGTAGCACTGCTCGGGCGTGCCCCATACCTGGAGGTTCACGAAGAAGTCCACCACCGTGTCCTCGCCGTAGGTGTGGATCTTCTCGGTCATCTTGCCGTAGTACTCGTAGCCCTTGGTCTTGACGAGGTGGTCGTCGCCGAACCGGTAGTGCGCGAGCACCGACTGGAAATAGCCGCCGATGTACCGGCGCGCCAGCTCGCGGGCCCGGTCCGCGCTCTCGTCGCAGAAGGTCCAGCCCGCGGAAATGGGCGGCGGAGCCTCCACGCCGTTGACCCCTCGGTACAGCGCGCGGTAGTCGTCCAGCTCGCGGGCCACTTCCGCCCAGGGCTTCTGGGGGATGATCAGGATGCCCACCCCCAGCTCGGCCATGATGCGCGCCGACTCCGGCGACACCGCCGCCGCATAGGTGCGGCCGCGGAACGACTTGAAGGGCGCGGGCCGGATGGCCGCGCGGGCTGCTGCACGTAGGTGCCGTCGTACTCGCAGAAGCCTGTCTCCAGCCCGCGCAGCAGCATTGGGCGCTCTCCACGAAGCGCGGACGCGACTCGTCCATCGACTGCCGGAAGCCGTCGAACTCCACCTTGCCCGCGCCCCGGCCGAAGCCGGCTCGGACCGATTCATCTCGGCAACAGCGACCAGCCACACAGCCAAAGCCTGCTCGATCGCATCGAGGAAGCAACCAACGAATTGATCAACGAGCAACTCGAGCGTGCGCGCGAGATCGTGGACGCCGAACGTGAATCGATCGGACGTCTGGTTGAACTGCTGATGGAGCGCGACACGCTTGATGCGGATGAGATTTTGAGCTGCTTCAGAAACAGTAAGAACGTCCGCGCTGCGTAAGCAGGATTAAACGGAGACGTGGATGCTGCGATCGGTGTCCCTGGTTACGAGGGCCACGCCTCCGAAGATCATTATCGCGGCGACGATCGTTCGCCAGCTCCAACTCTCACCGAGTAAGAGTGGTGCGAGGCCGAACGCGATTAGCGGTTGCAGGTAGATGTAAATCGCGACCAGACTCGGCGGAACGCGTGTCAACGCCCATGCATTAAGGTAATAGGCAACCACCGTCGCGAAGATGATGAACGCGACCGCAACCCAGGTAGTCGCACTGATTGCCGCCAGGTCCTCACGCTGCAACGAGTAGATCCCGACCGGGATCGTTATCAGCGAGCCCACCAGAAAAATCCACGTAACCACATTCAGCGCGCCGTATCGTTCGATGAGGCTTTTCGAGATCACAAGATAGAGCGCGTAGAGAAACGTGTTTATCAGGATGAGTACGTTGCCTAGCGTCGTAGATCCTGAGAGGTTTGCGTTCAGCGGATTCACGAGAAAAAGAACGCCCGCCGCTGATAATAGAACTCCGATCAATGTCTTTCGCGAGCCGCGCTCGTAACCAAGCAGGATGCTAGTCGCGAGTGCGTAAACCGGAATAGTAGTGCTCAAGATCTCGACGTTGATGACCGTCGTTAATGACAATCCCTTCACAAACAGAAACTGGTTACCAACGATTCCCAACAGGCTGCACGCCGTCAATAAGACGATGTCTTTCAGCGGCATTCGGAGCAGTGGTGTGAACCGGCGTTGAAGGAGAGCGAACAACACCGCGGCGCCCGCCAGCCGCAAAGCGACGAGGCTCGTCGACGACATCGAGCGTAAGACTATCTTGCCGAAGATGGGCCAAATCCCGAACAGGATTTGGACGGTTATGAGTGCGAGGTGCGGCTTGAATCGTTGGCTCATACCACGAGGTAGAGCGGATTCTCCATAATCTTCTTGAACGTTTGCAGGAACTTAGCACCGGTAGCGCCGTCAATCACGCGATGATCGCACGACATCGTCACACGCATCATTTGTTTGACGACAACCTGGTTATCACGCACGACTGGCTTTGGTGTCATGGCGCCAATGGCGAGTATTGCGCCTTCGGGTGGATTGATCACGGCGGTAAATTCGTCAATACCAAACATGCCGAGGTTGCTGATCGAGAACGTGGCGCCGGTGTACTCTTCGGGTTTTAGTTTCTTCGAGCGGGCGCGTTCGGCGAGCTCGCGTACTTCGGTGGCGATCTGACTCAACGACTTCTGATCCGCGCTACGAATCACGGGCGTGATCAGGCCGTCTTCAATCGCGACTGCGACGCCGATATCGGCGTGTTCGTAGTACCGGATGAACTTATCCTGAAAGGATGCATTCACTTGCGGATGCTGTATCAGCGCCGCGGCGGCGCACTTGATGATGATGTCGTTGACGGAGATTTTGAGATCGGGATCGAGCGACTTGATGCTCTCACGCATTTCGGCCGCGCGGTCCATGTCGATGTCGATCGTGAGGAAGAAGTGCGGTACCGGGCCGATCGATGTAACGAGTCGCTTGGCGATGGTCTGTCGTATCTGGGTTGCCGGCTCGTCGCGATAGCCGGAGGCGGTCCCAACGGCAACTTGAGCTTTGGGTTTCGTTAACGCAGCTTCAATGTCTTTTTTGATTATGCGACCGCCTGGTCCACTCCCTTGAATAGAACGCAGATCCAAGCCGGAATCGGCGGCCATTCGTGCCGCAAGCGGAGAAACGATCATTCGGCCTGACGCCGCTTGAACACCCTGACGGCCATTATCAGTAGGTGCAGCTGCCGGCCGTGAAGGCGGCGGTGGCGGTGGTGGTTCTTCCGCCTTCGCAGGTTCAGGTTTTTGAGGTTCTGGTTCTTTCTTTGCGGGAGCCGGAGCGGATGCCGGTGCTTCGGCGAGAACGGATGCGATGTCTTCGTCTGGCTCACCGATGACAGCGATGAGCTGACCTAGCGGCGCCGACTCGCCCTCGTTTATTAAAATCTTGCGCAGGACGCCGTTCGCCAGCGCCTGCATTTCCATCGTCGCTTTGTCAGTGTCGATCTCAGCGAGTGGCTCACCCATGGAGACTTTGTCTCCCTCTTTCTTCAACCATCTCGCGATCTGTCCCTCCTCCATCGTGGGGGAGAGTTTCGGCATGATTACCTTGCTGGCCATTCGGCTCCCTGTTTGTTGTTAATCAAGATATGCAACTTCACGTACCGCGGCGATAATCTTCTCCACATCCGGCACCGCAAGCTGTTCGAGGTTTTTCGCGTAAGGCATCGGCACGTCGGCTCCGGAAACTCGCTTCACCGGCGCGTCGAGATAATCAAACGCTCGCTCCATGATCTCGTGACTGATCTCGGCATTAACGCCGCAGATCGGATGCGACTCTTCCGCCAACACTACGCGGTTCGTCTTCTTCACTGATTCGATAATCGTGTCGATATCGAGTGGCCGGATAGTGCGCGGATCGATCACTTCGCAGGAAACCCCCTGCTCCTGAAGTTTCTCGGCAGCCTCAAGCGCAAGAGGAACCATCAGCGAACGCGCGACGATCGTGCAATCAGTTCCTTCGCGCTTCACATCAGCGACTCCGAGCGGGATCGTGAACTCAGGATCCTCCGGTACCTCGCCCTTGAGACCATACATGCGTTCCTGTTCGATAAAGATCACCGGATCGTTATCGCGGATCGACGACTTCAACAACCCCTTTGCATCAGCGGGCGTAGAAGGCATGACAACCTTCACTCCGGGAAAGTAGGCGTACCAGGATTCCAGCGCTTGAGAATGCTGCGAAGAAACCTGTAACGCAGTTCCACCCGGACCGCGAAAAACAATCGGAATGTTGAACTGTCCACCGGACATGTAAAGCATCTTGGCGGCGGAGTTGATGATCTGGTCCGTAGCAAGAATTGAAAAGTTGAACGTCATGAACTCGACGATCGGCCGCAGACCCGCCATCGCCGCGCCAACTCCAAGTCCGGCAAAACCGAGCTCCGTGATCGGCGTGTCGATTACTCTCTTTGGACCAAACTCTTTCAGCAGTCCGCGGGTGACTTTGTAGGCGCCGTCGTATTCGGCGACTTCCTCGCCCATGATGAATACTTTTTCATCGCGAGCCAATTCTTCCTTGATCGCCAGGTTCAGCGCGTCGCGTATAGTTAGTGTCGGCATTTTGTTAACGAATGGTCCTGCTCTGGCCTGTCTCGATCGGATTGGAATAGACGTCGGTGTAAAGTTCTTCGGGTGAAGGGAAGGGACTCTCCTCGGCAAATTTCACGGCGTCTTCAACTTCTTCACGCACTTCCTTGTCGAGTTTTTCGAGAGTCGCCTCGTCAGTGATCTTTTCTTCAATTAGGCTGGCAGCGAGCAACTTGATAGGATCGCGTTCCTGGTATTTTTCGATTTCCGCACGCGTGCGGTACTTGCCGGGATCCGACATCGAATGGCCCATAAAACGATAGGTGCGAATCTCGAGCAGTGTCGGCAAATGCTCCTTACGTCCGCGTTCGACCGCTCGCATCGTGGCTTCCCGAATCGCCAGCACGTCCATGCCGTCGACAAACTCCGACGCGATCTCGTAGGCGCAAGCCTTTTGCGCGATATCACGCAGCGACATCGCCCGATCCACTGACGTGCCCATTCCGTACTGGTTGTTTTCGCAGATGTAAATGCAGGGAAGCTTCCACAATTGGGCCATGTTCAACGACTCGTGAAACGCGCCCTGGTTTACTGCGGCTTCGCCGAAGAAGCAAAGCGTGACCTGGTCGGTGCCCTGGTACTTCGAGGCGAAAGCAGTTCCCGTCGCCAGTGGAATTTGTCCGCCGACGATCGCATGTCCACCAAGGAAATTCACTTCCTTATCGAACATGTGCATCGACCCGCCTTTGCCTTTCGAGCAACCCGTCGCTTTGCCGTAAAGCTCGGCCATGATCGATCTGGCTGACATTCCTTTCGCGAGGGCCTGACCGTGTTCGCGGTAACTGCCGAGAACGTAGTCGTCTTTGCGAATCGCGGAGCTCGAGCCGACGGCGACAGCTTCCTGTCCGATGTAGAGGTGACAGAAGCCGCCGATCTTACCGGCCACGTAGACCTCCGCCGCCTTCTCTTCGAAACGCCGGATAAGAATCATCTGGCGGTAGAGATCGATGAGTTGCTGCTGTTCGAGGCCGCCGAGTCGGTCCTTCTGGCGTTCTTTGGCTTGATCTCGCTCTTGCGCGAGCTTCTTTTTGTCGATGTCTTTGGGTGGATCAATTACGCCGGTCGAACTTTGCTCATCCGCTCCGGCTCTCGAGGGCGGTGCTGCTGATTGTTTAGTCATGGGTTGAAATGCCGAATTATACGCGAGATGAGAGATCGCGCAAAATCGGTGTGAGAAGTGGGCAAACCCGTGCTAAGTCAGCATGTCGACCGCGGCGAGCCCGGCCCCAGCGACGGCGAGGACCGTCTTGCGACCGTGTTTATCGCTCTGCATTCGGCGGGCGGACGCTGTCAGTAACTCTTCGCTCGTTTCTCCATCATCAGGGAAACTCGCGACGCCGACACTGACGCCCAAGCCAATCAACGTACCTTCACGAACCGAGAACAAATGTTCCTCAACCGCATTCCGGATGCGATCACATATCGAAATGGCCATCTTGCTCGAAGCCATCGGCATGATCGCCACAAACTCATCGCCCGCATACCGGGTCAGGATGTCCATCTGCCGCAGCTCACGTCGAATGACGCCGGCAACGCTGGCGAGCAACCGGTCGCCTGTCGAATGGCCGTATTTGTCGTTGATGATCTTGAAGTCGTCAATGTCCATGCAGATCACTGACAACGACTCGTGTTTCATCCGCTGGCATTCGGCGATGCGCTGTTCGACCATCATGTAGAACCCGCGCGCATTGGGCAGTTCGGTTAACGGATCGATGAGCGCACTCTCGCGCGTCTTTTCATGCGTCAGCGCGTTGTTGAGCGCGCTTGAAGCGTGCTGGCAAACTGATTCCAACAGCCGAACGTGCTCGGACGTATAAGACGTCCGGCTTTGCGAGTAGAGCGCGATCGCACCGAAAGCACCGTCTTCACGAACCAAAGGCGAAACGAGGATTCCGCGGAATCGCTTCACCACCTCGTCAGGCATGCCGACCATATCGAGGTCGGGATTCGCGTTGCACATCGAGCGGGAGTTTGCGATCACCCAGCCCGTGATGCCTTCGCCAATGTTAACGCGCCGGCGCGAGAACATTTCCGATTCGTCGCCGACAGAGTGCATCGCGACTGCTTTGCCCGAACGATCGTCGACAAGAAATATGACGCACGTGTCGAACGGAACGATCGCACGCAACTTGTTCGCAACGAGCGTGACGGTGTCGCTGAGATTTAGCGACGAACCAATCGTCTGCGCGATCTCGTGAAGCGCAAACACTTCGCGCTGGGCTTCGCTGATCGATCGGAAACCGGCTGATACGTCGGGCGCGCCGAGAATATCTGATGCGAGTCCCGCGTCGGGTTTTGTCGCGGTCTGCATGTCGATGGCGGGTGTCGAGGCAACCTGCTCCTGGATATCGATCGCACCAATCATCCGGTCGAACTCTTCGACGTGCTTGATGAAGGTTGCCACGACCTTCGGATCGAACGACGACCCGACCATCCCGCGCAGCAAATTCAATGAATCTTCGCGCTTCATGCCCTTGCGATACGGGCGATCGCAACGAGTGGCGTCGTAGAAATCAACAACCGAGATGATGCGCGCGACGAGTGGAATCGCTTCGGCTTTCAAGCCTTTTGGGTACCCGCTGCCGTCCCACTTTTCGTGGTGATAACGCACGATGTCTTCAACCGGGTAAGGGAAGTTGACGCGTTTGAGAATGTCGCCGCCAACGGTCGGGTGAATCTTCATCTTCGCAAACTCGGCTTCAGTTAGTTTGCCCGGCTTGTTAAGGATGTATTCCGGCACTGCGAGCTTGCCGATGTCGTGCAGGAGCGCGCCGGCGTGAAGCGCCTGTAGCTCCTTCGGCGAGACGTTGAACAACTTGCCCATCTCCGTCGCATAAATTTGTGTGCGACGGACGTGACCGTGAGTCGTCTGGTCTTTCGCGTCGATCGCAATCGCCAGTGACTCGATCGTGTTCATGTGGATCTCAGCCATCTCCTCCACATGACGGCGTTGCTCTGCTTCAGCACGACGCACGTCTTGCAGGCGACGTTCGTTGAAGCGATACAAGAAGTGGACGAGGGCTGAGAGAAGCAGGCCGAGCACGGCGTAGGCGACGCCACCGCGCATGATCGCGGCGTAGAAGAGAACAGCGGACGCGGCACCGGCGAGTTTCGTCGTCAGCGTCCAGACGATTGTTTCCTGCGAAGGGATGAGCACGAGGTCGCCACCAGCTTCAAAGCTCAGAAACCAGCTCGTCACCACGGTGTTCATCACATACTGGAGAGCAGCCAGCACGAGCACCGGAATCAGAAATGTATCCAGCGGCAAACTGCCGTCGGCCACCGCTGTTCCATCGCCGTCGAAGAAGCCGACGAGCACACCGTAGAACGAGGCAGCGATCGTGGTTGAGATCACGGCCATACCCACTTTGAGCACGACCTGGCGATTCCGTGTGATGCCATAACTCGACGCGAAACCGACGAGTGCCGCGAGCAGCACAGCGGGACCGGGTGCGCTCGCAGGCGGCGCGGCGTAAATCATGACCGCTACAAAAACGAAAGCGTCGGCAATGGATTCTCTGGTGCGCTGCTTTCCGTCGGTGCTCGTAACGAGCACAGTGAGACGGCTGACAGCGACTGTCAGAAGCAACAGGATGAGCCAGGAATTGATGCGGTGGACGCTGAAGAAGGCGAGATTGACTGTGTTGAGTGCGGCCGACAGGAGCAAGACAGCGCTGGGCACTGAGATTCCGGCCAAAAGAGCTGTGCTCTTCCAGTTAGTTTCCGGCATTTCGTGAAGATCGATCCTTCCTAAATTCGGAGGGTTCCCGGCTCAGGTATGTGTTCGGCCGCTTGGTATGGTGCCAACAATGTTTGGCACGGTGTAACTATAGCTTGCACTTACGGTTGGAGTCAAGTTTCGGCTGCGAGTTGGGCGGCGAGTTCGGCGCGATTCGTCACGGGTTGTTTGCAGGTGTAGTTTTCGCAGACGTAGGCAGTGGCTCGCCCTTCCTGAAGCGGGCGGTTTTCAAGTAGTGGAAGCGAGGACGAGCTTACTTCGCCGGCTGTTGTTGAAGGTGCCACGACCTTGTTTGGAAGGTATCGTCGCCAGACTTCCTGAAGGAAAGGCTGGATATCGGGCGTGTAGCGGCCGACGATCGCTACCTCCTTCGGCGTTGAGAGTAAGAAATCGATGGCTGACAACAGGTATCCGAAACCTGACGGATATCGGCGCGCTGACTCGGCGGCCTCGCGGAAGACGGCTATGGCGACATTTCGATACTGATCTTTTCCGGTAAGTATGGCTAGACGCAATAGCACCCCCGCCGCAACGGAGTTTCCGGAAGGCGTCGCATTGTCGAAGTAGTCTTTCGAACGCACGATCAGGTTTTCGTGGCTGTTTCCGGTGAAGTAGAACCCGCCATTCTCGTCATCCCAAAACTCTTCGATCATGCGGTCAGTCAACGTTAGCGCTTCGTTCAACCAGCGAAACTCCCCAGTCGTTTCAAACAACGTAACGAGACCTTCGATGAAAAAAGCGTAGTCTTCAAGGTAAGCGTTGAACTTCGCTTGCCCGTCCTTGAATGTCCGCAACAGCAGTCCTTCGCGACGCAGGTTCGATAAAACGAACTCTGCGTTTCGTCGCGCAGCGTCAGTGTAGTCAGCGCGTTCGAGGATCACGCCCGCTTCGGCAAAGCTTGCGAGCATCAAGCCATTCCAGGCCGTGATGATCTTCTCATCGCGATCGGGTTTGACACGTTTCTCACGCAGCTCAAAAAGAATCCGCCTGCTGTTTGCGAGAGACTCTGCAAGTTGCTCCACCGTGACGTTGTTCGAAACAGCGACGTCCTCGAGCGTGCGCGTCACGTTAAGAATGTTCTTGCCTTCGAAGTTTCCTTTTTCAGTGACGTTGTAGTAGTCGCAAAAGAGAGCGGCTGCGGTGTCGCCGAGCGCCGAACGGATCTCGGTAATGTCCCAGACAAAAAACTTTCCTTCATGACCTTCCGAGTCGGCGTCCTGCGTTGAGTAGAAGCCGCCATGGGCATCAGTCATCTCGCGCAAAACGTAATCGAGCACTCCTTCAACCGTTTCGCGCGACGACGCGGATTGCGTGACTTGAAAGTGATGCAAATACAGCCGCGAGAGCAGTGCGTTGTCGTAGAGCATCTTTTCAAAGTGAGGGACGAGCCAACGGGCGTCGGTTGAGTAGCGGTGAAATCCTCCGCCGAGCTGATCGTAGATCCCGCCTTCATCCATTTTCCGGCACGTGAGGTTGATGATCTGAAGCGTATCCGTGTTACCGGTTCGCGCGTATGTCCTCAACAGAAACTCGAGCGTCATAGCAGGCGGGAATTTCGGCGCACCACCGAAGCCGCCGTTTGTCGAATCGAAACTCCTGACGATTC
This sequence comes from uncultured Acidobacteriota bacterium, assembly GCA_963789185.1. Taxonomy (GTDB): domain Bacteria; phylum Acidobacteriota; class Blastocatellia; order Pyrinomonadales; family Pyrinomonadaceae; genus PSRF01. Next base: position 155,641 of record CAWBJU010000025.1, on the reverse strand, counting down.
CGGCGTATGCAGCGTCGAACAACTCCTTTTCGATAGGAGAATCAGAAGCCGCGCTTTGACTCAAACGGCGCAGTTCGTTCAGCAGCGACGCGCCGGTCTCTGTAATGTCCTCCCGCCGTTGGCTATAAGCTTCGGCGACACCGATTAGCACACGCGGAAAGCCCGGAATGTTGTAGCGATCCTGCGGCGGAAAGTACGTGCCTCCGTAAAAAGGCACGCCTTCGGGCGTTAGGAAAACAGTCATGGGCCAACCACCGTGATGCGTCATCATCTGCACGGCGTTCATGTAGATCTGGTCGAGATCCGGCCGTTCCTCGCGATCGACTTTGATGTTGACGAAGTTTTCGTTCATCAAGCGCGCGATCTCTTCGTCTTCAAACGACTCGTGGGCCATGACGTGGCACCAGTGACACGCGGAGTATCCGATGCTGAGCAGCACCGGCTTGTTTTCCGCGCGCGCCTTCGCGAAGGCTTCCTCACCCCAGGGGTACCAGTCGACTGGATTGTGTGCGTGTTGGAGTAAGTACGGACTGGTCTCGTGAATCAGGTGGTTGGTGTACTCGTTTTGTTCCATGTTTCCCTGCTTGATCTGTGATTTAGTCTTTGAACCAGTAAGGGGTCTTCTTGGCCCACGGCGTGTTTGGATATTTGCGATGCAAGAGATCGTACGCGGCCTTGGACCAGCGGCCGGTCTCTTTGTCGGTGCACCCGAAACGAGTGGTCTTGACTGCCAAGTGCAAAGCTTCCGGCATTCGAGGGTCGTTGGGCATACGGTTGGCAAACTGAATTACTTCACGGGCGATGTAATTAGGGGCGGCGCCTAACTCATTCAGTGCATTCGCTTCCCGCTCGCCGGCGATCTTCTCGGCATCCGACAGAAAGAGAAGAGGATGCACGGCGCGCGACGTGAAAGAAAGAGGAGCATCGTTCGTGCTCTCGCCTTCGCCTTCGGTTGGGGGAAAAGCAGCACGGCACCACCAGTTGTCCCGGTAAGTTTCCTGTTCCTGGATCTTCGTGGTGCGACCAACACCAATATCGACGACGGGTTCGAGGCCAGGAGACTTCAACCAGGCGTAGATTGCGGAAAACTTCTTCGCCTGCGGAGTCGTGGCGGAAACATATTCGTCGAGCAGAGGCGAGAAGCTCCGGCAGCAGTGTTCTCAGAGTTGGAACAAGTTCGTCCGCCGTCTTTAGATCACCGAGCAGAACGGCGCGCAACCATACGGCCTGGGCCAGGTCGGTACGCAGCGGCGCAGGCAAACGTTTGCTCAAAACTGCTTGTTTGAGAACAGACAGAGGGAACAGGAGGTTGAATGAATCGCCGGCGTCATAATCAAAACGGGTTTTGAATTTGGGATCGGCGACTTCAGCGCTGCTTTTATCTTCTACCGGCAGCTCACGGCCATCGTCATTCCAACTGTAAGCCGCGGGGTTACGCGCGACGTGGATGAGGAAATCGTCAAGCGTCGTTGCGACGAGCATTCTCCGGCTCGTAATCAGGTTCAAAGAGGAGTGGTCGAGTTGCGCGATACCGTTTTTCAAAAGGTGGTCTAGCTGCGCTCGAGCTTCGTCGTACTTGCCAGACTCCATTAGTAAGCGAGCGGCATGAAACCGTGCTGAGTGAAATGCGGCGGCCGTCAGCTTTACATTCAGTGCTTGCGAGATCAGCTCGCTTGCTTTCGGATGCTGGCCGTCAAGTTTGCTGAGAACGGCAATCAGCCATGGGTCGGTGCGTTTTGTTTGCCACCGTTCGAGAGCGTGATCGAGCCCGTCTGTTCCCGTTAACTGGATCGTCGAGATCCAGTCGGTGAGATCGTCGGCTTTAAAGATCTCAGCAGACTTTTTCTCGGGGGTGTCGAGGTTTTGATCGAGCAGCGTGGTGTAATCCCAAAGATCCTGTTTGAGGTTGTCGTTCTGTTTCTTGTTGGTCAGCACGCGCCCAAGTTCAATTACCCGTTCTTGTGGGCGTAGACGCAGGTGAATGAGATTTGTCAGGCGCGTTGCGGTTGGGTGCAGGTGCGCAAACGTCTTGTCAGCGAGAATATTCGCTAGCTGGTTTTCCGCGGCGCGCAGCGACTCCTGTTTTTGTTCCGGTGCGCCGAGACTCGCCTTGCGGATCAGCGTTCGCGCAACCATGTAAGCGGCCACGAAGTGCCACGGTGAGTTATCGTCGCCGGCGATCTCTTCGAAGCGTTTTCTTGCTTCGTCAAAGTTGGCGGAGTAGAAGTTTGCGGCGGCGATTTGATACGCGCGATCCTGGCGCTCGAGAGGATGAGCCTCGGCGGGTAGTGGATCCGGAATAGAACTTCCCGAACCACAGTTGCTGAAAACCTGATCCTGCGCGCTGACCCAGGTTAAGAGTGGTGCGGTGTCGCTCTTGTACGTCAACGTGCGATCCGCAAGTGTTTTCACGGCCGTCTCAAACGAATCGTTATTGCAGTTCACGTAAAACTCATATTCGTTCGGCTTGTCGCGGGCACGATAAGCATCGATCTCGCCTCGGTCCTGCACGCCGGGAACCTTTTTGCGCGCCTCGATCCAAGCCGCGTTCCAGTCCGTTCGGCCTGCCTGTGTTTCGTCCGGACCTAACCCGAGTCGCTCACTCCACAAATCGACGAGCGCTTTCTGTTCTGACGGGCTGAAGTTCAACCCCGACAGGTGACGGTGGGCGACGTAAAGATACGAACGAGCGTAACTTGGTTGGAGCACGCCGATGCGTCCTGCGGCGAACTGCTGCAACGGAAACGCAGGATGAACTGTGTAAATAAAGATTGCTTCGAGCGTGAATGGACCACACGCCAGGGCAGTAGTTCCGTTTAGTAGAACGATTGCGAGAACCAGGGCGATGAGCCGGCGCGTTAGGGTCATCTCTTGTATGTCTCCAGTGCACTGTTCAGAGAAGCCTGGGTCCAGGGTTTCGGGCTGAAGATGTAAAGACGATCGACATTGGGCGGCGTGAGCGGTTCGTCGGTTGAGACACCCGCTGAACTACGGCAGATCGGCGCGCTGAGTAGTTGGCCTGATTGGAAGTGTCGAGCGTCGATGCCCATCCGAAACAGCATCGGCACGGCTTCGTCGATTGGCAGATCGGAAAGCCAGTCGTCCCCCTCGCACCACGAAGCGAGTGCGGTGATTGATAGCGAAGGAACTCTCGGTTTCAACTCGTTCAACAACTTTCGATAAAAGTTTCTTTCGGAGACCGTTGCGTCAAAGTCGATCTGAACCACGGATACGTTTGATAACTCCGAGACGCTAGCGACTTCAACAGCGGTTTTTCGCAGTTGCGTCGCGGACAGTGTTGGGTGATCTGATTCGATCCTGACGACCGCCATCAGCTTTGTTCCCGGCGCGAGTTCCAATGGTTGAAGACGCGGCTTACTCAAGACACGATCGCCTTCGAGCCTGACAGTCTTCGCAAGAAACGCCACGCCGACCTGATCTGTATCGATGAAGTTGAGTTTTTCCGGCCGTTCCCACGCCCAAATAATCACTGGTGGCAACTCGGACAAAGACGACGCAGGCTTGGGACGCAGCGCAAGGATCGAGATCGGCACGAGCACGAACACGAGCAACAGCCATGGGTTATTGCTTACCCTGATTCGCATGTTGAAATGCTGGCAGTGTACCACCACCAATCGGTGCTTTGATATACTCGCGAGCAAATGACAGAACGAGAAACTTTAGAATTCGACGTCGTATTCGTGGGCGCTGGTCCAGCTAATCTGAGCGGTGCGTTACACCTCGCACGACTCGTTAAACAGCACAACGAAACCGCCGGCGCTGAGAAACTCGGCGACATAGAAATCGCGGTGATTGAAAAAGGCGCGACTGTTGGCGCGCACATCCTTTCGGGCGCTGTGATGGATCCACGCGCGCTTCGAGAATTGATCCCTGACTTCGAAGCACAGGGCGCACCGCTCGAATCGCCGGTGAAGGAAGATTTCTTTCTTTATCTCACACCGAAGCACGCGATTCGTTCGCCGATAACGCCGCCTCCGCTGAAGAACCACGGCTACTACATCGTTTCGCTAAATCGTTTGACTGCATGGCTTGGTGAGAAGTGTGAAGAAGCAGGCGTAAACATCTTTCCCGAGTTTCCCGGCGCAGACCTGCTTTACGACGAAGAGGATCGCGTGCTCGGCGTGCGTACCGGTGACAAAGGTATCGACAAGGAAGGGAAGCAGAAGGCCAATTACGAACCCGGTGTCGATCTAGTCGCGAAAGTCACCGTACTCGGCGAAGGTCCGCGCGGATCGTTGACGAAGAAACTCGTCGAACGTTTGGGACTCGACGAAGGACGCGAGCCGCAGCTTTACAGCATCGGCGTGAAAGAGTTGTGGGAATTGCCGGACGATCGTTATCCGACCGGTCGCGTTACGCACACGCTTGGTTTTCCGTCCGACGCACACACGTACGGTGGCGGCTGGATCTACGGTTTGCAAAATCGCGTACTGAGCATCGGTTACGTCACCGGGCTCGATTACAAAGATCCATTGATCGATCCGCACGCCGAGTTTCAACTGTTCAAGACTCATCCCTACCTCGCAAAGCTGCTTGAAGGCGGAAAGATGATCCGTTACGGCGCCAAAACGGTCGCCGCCGGTGGTTATTTTTCAATGCCGCGCACTTATGCCGACGGCGTGCTTCTCACCGGAGACTGCGCCGGTTTTCTCAACGGCCAACGTTTGAAGGGAATTCACTCCGCGATCAAGAGCGGCATGCTCGCCGCCGAGGCGATTTTCCAGGCGCTCGTTGCGCGCGACACTTCGGCAAAACAGCTAGCGCACTATGAAAAGCTCGTAAACGAGAGTTGGATCATTCCCGAGCTCCGCAAAGTACGAAACTTCCACACCGGATTTCGACACGGGCGCTGGTTGGGGTTGGTCAACACGGGATTGCAGTTCTTTACCGGCGGACGCGCGTGGGGAATTTTCGATCGCGATCGCGCGCATCCCGGTCACGGAGAGATGAAAAAACTCTCGTCCTACGGTTATCGCGACGACAAGCTCGAACAGCGTTACACGAGCTTACGTTTCGACGGAAAGCTCACGTTCAATAAAGTCACCGACGTCTATCACGCGGCCGTGGGTCATGACGAAGACCAGCCGGCGCACCTGCACGTGCTCGACACGAACATCTGCTCCACGCGTTGTGCTGAAGAGTATGGAAACCCGTGCCAGCGTTTCTGTCCGGCAGCGGTTTATGAAATGGTCGAGGACGGTGGAAACGGAAAACGCCGCCTGCAGATAAACTTCTCAAACTGCGTCCACTGCAAGACGTGCGACATCATGGACCCCTACCAGATCATCAACTGGGTGACGCCCGAAGGAGGAGGGGGACCAGACTATAAAGGCTTGTAAGACCTACTGCTCTTCTTCTTCTTTGATATCGAAGTGCACGCGACCGCGGATCACTTCTTCCAACGCGATCCGTGTCGGCTTATGTTTTTGAGGATCGATTTCGATTCGCGGTTGTGCTCCGCGTTGTAGTTGTTTACTTCGCTTTGCGGCGAGGATTATTAATCGATACTTCGAATCGACTTCTGGTCCAGTGCTGCTATCGACTTCATTATCAACCAACTCTGATGTAGCCACTCGATTCTCCTAACGTAGTTTGTTGCCAGGTTATCCACAGGTTCCGAATTCCTGAATCACCCTGCGTACCAGGCTCTCTTGCCTGACGCACCTCGCTCGTTCTGCATAAATAATCGACGCCAGCAAGCTCACGGCCCGTTCGATCTCGTCGTTGATGATTACGTAATCAAACAATAAACCCTGGCTCAACTCCTCCGGCGCGTTGCGCAACCGGAGCTCCAGGTTCTCCGGCGTGTCCGTCCCCCGCGCACACAGACGTTGCTTCAGCACGTCAAATGAAGGCGGCAGGATAAACACGCTCACCGAATCCATTAACAACTTCCGCACGCTCGCCGCCCCTTGCACGTCCACTTCCAAAATCATGTCGATGCCGGCGGCCGTCTTCTCGGCGATCTGCCGCTTCGAAGTGCCGTAAAAATTTCCGTGCACGCAGGCCGACTCGAGAAACTCGCCACCGGCGACCATCTCCTCGAACGTCGGTACGTCTACAAAAAAATACTCGCGCCCATTTACTTCATTCGCACGTGGGCTGCGAGTGGTGTACGACACAGAATAACTAAGATTTTCGACAACCTCCAGCACGCCCCGCACGAGTGTGCCTTTTCCTCCGCCTGAAGGAGAACTCACGACAAAGAGCGTGCCCCGCGTCGGGGAGTTGTTAACGTCGGTCGCCGTTTGCAGTTCCGTCACTTTACTCGACATTCTGAACCTGTTCGCGCAGTTTCTCCACTTCTGCCTTGATTGCGAGTCCCGCTTCCTTAATCGTTAGATCCGTTGATTTAGACAGCGTCGTGTTGGCTTCGCGGTTGAGCTCCTGCAATAGAAAATCGAGCATCTTTCCCGCTTCTCCCTGCGCATTAAGTGCTTCCTGAAACTGTGTCAGGTGGCTGCGCAGCCGGACCATCTCTTCGCTGACGTCACTACGGTCGGCAAGATACGCGACTTCCTGCGCCAGTCTCGCCGGATCGATCTCGACTACCTGCCCGCCGCGATTCAACAACTCTCCGATCCGTTTTTGCAGGCGCACGCGATACGCATCGGCCAGGCCCTCGGCATTCGCTTCGATAGTCGGCACCAGTGATTCGATCTTTTGCACGCGGTCGTGCAACTCGTTTTTCAATGCCTCGCCTTCCTGCTCGCGCATCTTCTCGAGTTCGTCGAGTGCCTGGTCCAACGCGGAGTGCAGGGCTTCGATTACTCGTTCGTCGATTCCGTTGCGGGCAGGCTGGAGCGCGCCGGGAATGCGGGCCAGCAGGTTGATGTCGAGTTCGCCGCTGATGTTGAAGTCTTGTTGTAGTTGCTTCAACGCGTTGATGTAACCGGCGATTAGGGGCCGATTTAATTCATACGCGAGCTGCGCGGAGCGTTCAAGACTGATCGTGACGTCAACACGGCCGCGTGAGAGTCGCGAGCTGATACGTTTCTTGATCGCGGGCTCGAGCGCGGCGAGCTCGGACCCGGCACGAAGATGAATGTCGAGGAAACGATTGTTGACGGTCTTGAGGTCAACGGAGACTGAGAAGTCGTCACCCGTGATCGTGCCCTTGCCATATCCGGTCATTGATTTCATCGCGTCATTTGTGGGAGCTGCGGTTCAAGTTCTTCTTCGTCGGCAAATTGTAGTTCGTATAGTTTTTGATATTTTCCACCCGGGCTAGTAATTCGGTGTGGGTACCTGTTTCTATGATCCGGCCCGCTTCCATTACTACGATTACGTCGGCACGACGAACCGTCGAAAGACGATGGGCGATGACGATTGTCGTCCGATTGCGGACCAGATTAGCGATCGCGCGCTGCACCAGACGTTCCGACTCTGCGTCGAGGGCCGATGTGGCCTCGTCGAGTACGAGCACGGGGGCATTGACCAGGATGGCGCGGGCGATAGCCAGCCGTTGTCGTTGGCCACCGGAAAGAAAGATACCGCGCTCGCCGACAATCGTATCGTACCCCTCAGGCATTTCGCGAATGAAGTCGTGCGCCAGGGCAATGTTCGCGGCTTCCTGGATCTCCGCGTCAGTTGCCTCGGGCTTGCCGTAGGCGATGTTGTGACGGACTGTGTCGTTGAACAGCACCGTCTCCTGCGTGACGAGCGCAATCTGCCGGCGCAGGCTCGCGAGTTTAACGTCGCGCAGGTCGACACCGTCCCAAAGTACTGAACCGGAACTCGGATCGTGAAAACGCGGCAGCAACTTCGTCAACGTCGACTTTCCGCCGCCCGATTCTCCAACCAGCGCGACCATCGTCCCCGCTTCGATCCGCAGATTGACGTCTCGCAACACTGACCGCGCTTCGTTGTCATAACCAAAGGAGACGTTGCGCAACTCGATCTCTTGCTTCAACGGCGCGACGTCGCGCGCGTCCACTTTTTCCTTGATCGCGGCGTGTTCGTCCATCACTTCCCAAACGTGGGTGGCGGCGGCGAAGGCCTGTTCGAGGCTGTTTTGCAGTCGCGACAACTTGCGCATCGGATCGTAACTGCGGAACAGAAACACGATGAACGCGAGGAACTGCGCGGTCGTCATTCGCTCGGCTACGATCTCCTGCTGACCGAAGTAGAGCAGCAGAACAACGAACAGAATACCGATCATCTCGATGATCGGCGGTGAGGCGCCCGCGATGCTCGCGCTACGCAGATTCGCTCTGACAATTCGTTTGGCGACGGCCGTAAAACGATCCGACTCACGCTTCTCCGCGCGATAGGCTTTTACGATGCCCTGATGGGCAAGTGCCTCCTGAGCGGTATCTGTCAACTCTTTACTGCCTTCAAAACTCTCGCGCGCCAGATTTCGCAAGGCCCGGCCAAACTTCACAGTGAGATAGGCGATGATTGGCGCAATGATCAACGAGCCCAGTGTCAGTCGCCAACTGAAAGAAAAAGCCGCCGCGAGAAAAAAGATCAAAGTAAAACTCTCGCGCAACATGTCGCGAACCGTACTCGTCACCGCAGTTTCGATCGCTGCGGCACTCGTTACCAGCCGCGACACGAGATAGTTCGTACGATGGCGCTCGAAGAACGTCGCGGACTGCGCGAGTAGATGGTTGTAAAGATCCTGCCGCAACTTCAGCACGGCTGATTGTCCGATCCGCGCCATAAGGTAGGTCGAGAAGTACTCCGCGATGCCTTTTGTAAACGTGAAAATGATCAGCAGTATCGCGATCATCTTCCAGGCTCCGAGCGGATCCTGGGGAATCAGATGTTGGAGGCCGAACAGCGTCGAGCTACGGGGACCGTCGTTTTTCGACAGGGCCTGTTCGAAGATGGGCACTACAAGCCCACCAATGGCGCTCTCCAGGACACCCACCAGCAACATCGCGAAAGTAGCTACTGTAAAGATAGGCCAGTGAGGTCTCAGGTACTTTAACAAGCGGCGAAGATCACGCATTCTGGTTTGCTAAAGTCTCCGATCAGTTGCTATAAGGAGGGTGGAAGCGGTCCAAAGTTAAAAACGAAATATACTTACCCCCACTTAATTGCGTCAAGGCTGACTGATTTTGCTCAAATCTACATTGTTCGTAGTTTACCTCACACGAACTTTACCGGATTCGTCTGCGTGACTTGGGGTATACTTTGCCGCCAGATAGCACGTTTAGAAGGATCCCTACCGACAGGATCAGAAGAGACTTGGCACAGCAAGCACCAACAAACAGCAAATACGCAGGTAAACGCCTTCTAATCGCAGACGACGATACGGAGATGCGTCTGCTCCTTGCCGAATATTTTCGGCGCCTCGGTTTTACGGTAGAAGAACGTGAAAACGGGATGGCCGCCCTTGAAGCGGCACTGGCGGGAAGGTTTGATTGTTTCATTTTCGACGTCTCGATGCCCGGCATCTCCGGGCTCGACCTGCTCAAACGGGTCCGCGATCGAGGCATCCAGACTCCGGCACTTTTCCTGACGGCGCACGATGCGCTCTCGGATAAGGCCGCCGGGTTCGAAGCAGGCGCGGACGACTATTTGGCGAAGCCGTTCAGTCCACGGGAGCTCGAGTACCGGGTTGAAGCATTGCTGCGGCGCGGTGGCGGCGTGGCGCCCGAGCCTGATGGCGAACGGATCGAGGTTGGCGATCTCGTGATCGACAAGCGACGTCACGAAGTGATCCGCAACGGCGATCGCGTCGACTTAACGCCGCTCGAATTTCAGATTCTCGAACTGCTGGCGTCCGAGCCCGGCCGGGCGTGGTCCAGGAACGCGTTGCTCGATCGTGTTTGGAGCACCGACTACGAAGGCTATCAACGCAACATCGATCCGCATATCAATCGGCTGCGGAAAAAACTTGAAACCGATCCCAAGAACCCGCGTTACGTACTTACGGTCCGGGGAGTCGGTTACAAGTTGAACGAAGTGCCCTGATGCTTTGGTGGATTGGTTCAGGCCTGATCCTGCTTTGGTTAATCCTGCTCGTTGCGCAACAACGAGGCTGGATCCATCTGCTGTTGCTCTCCGGAATTACCGTGCTCATAGTCGAAATTGCCGCTTATCGCAAGACGAGGTACGAACACGGGTTTCGCGATAAATCTGTGTAATTGCGGCAACAGTGCGTGCACCTTGGAGCATCAACAGGTTTAATAAATGCCAGGAGTTCTTCTGCCATGACATTTAAATGCATTGGTCAACGCCTCCCGTTCGTGCTTATCGCTTTCTTACTCTCCTTTTCAATTTCGTTTGCCCAAAGAGACGTTGAACGACAGACCGTCGCCGTAACCTATCCGTTAGACGAGACGGTCACGGTGAAGTTTCGCGGCACCACTCTGTTACCGCGCCTGAAAGGCGAAGCAAAAGTGAAGCGCGCCGGACGTCGCGGCACTCGCGTCGAATTGAGCGTCGAGGATCTGCCACGCGCCTCCGAACTTGGTGGTCCATACACGACCTACATCCTGTGGGCCATCTCGCCTGAAGGTCACGTCGACAATCTCGGGGAGATTAAACGCAGCGGCAGTTCTTTCGTGGACTCGAAACTCGACGTCACCACGCCGCTCCAGTCGTTTGCGCTCATCCTGACTGCCGAGCCGCACTTCCTGATGAAGGTTCCGAGCAAGATGGTCGTGGCGGAGAACCTGCCACCACGACGACCCAACGGCAGTACGGTCGAGACAGTCGATGTTCGTTACATCGGAAACTCGAGTGACTACTTCCGCGACGTTCGCGTTCCGGAGATCGCCGATGCCGACTATCGTCAAACGCCGGTTTCGCTACTCGGCGCGCGACAGGCAGTGGGTCTCGCGAAGTATGCCGGCGCCTCACAGGATGCACCTGAGGAACTGCGCAAGGCCGAGGAGAATCTGCAAGCCGCTGAACAAGCATGGCGTTTAAATGAAGCGGTTGCGGAAGTCGATCTCAAAGCGCGACAAGCGACCCGTTCCGGCGCTGCCGCAGAAGAAATCGCAGCAACGAGGAAAGCCGCTCGTCTACGACGTGAAGAGATCCGACGCCGTGACGAAGCGGTTCGAGCAGCAGAACGCACCGCCGACGAGTTGCAACAGGAAGTCGCCCAACTACGGGGCGCACTCGAAAAAGAGCAACGTGCACGCGAACTGGCTGAGCGCGACGCCGCAACCGCGAACGATCAATTGCGTGAGAAACGCGTTGAGATCGCGCGTCTGCGTGATGAAAACCAGGTACTGCGCTCCGACGCGGACGGCGCCAAGCTGAAACTCGCGCGACTCGAAGGCGAGAAAGCAGCCGAGACAGCACGTGTCGAAGCTGAACGCCTCGCGGTCGAAAAACGCAACGCCGAAGCGACGTTGAAAGAGACGCTCGCGAAGTATGGAACAGTTAAAGAGACTGCCGCGGGCTTCCGGCTGACTCTTCCGGAAAACATCTGGGTCAATGCACGAAAAGCGACGTTATCAACTGCGTCAGCTGCCAAGCTTGAACCGCTGGCCGCATTGCTTGCGAGTAATCCCGACTATCAGATCCTGATCGAAGCCTACACAGACAATCGGGGTAATGAAGTCGAGTTGCAACAGATCACGCAGGAACGTGCACGCGTGCTGTCGGATCGATTTCAGTCGGCGGGTGTAGAACCCACGCGCATTCAGGCCAACGGCATGGGAGCATCAAACCCGCTGGCTCCGAACACTACGGTCGCAGGCCGCACGAAGAACCGGCGCGTTGAGATAACCTTCACGCCGCCGCGCAACACGGCTGTGAATTAACGATTGTGCTTGGTACTTTGTGCTTTGTTCTTTGTTTGAACTCGCGCAGCCGCTTGAGTTGCGAACAAAGTTCCAAGTACAAAGCACAAAGTGCCAGGCAATAATGTCCCCACTCGATCCACTCGAAATACTCCAGGTCATCGGCTATAGCATCGGCGCGTTGCTACCGCTTTGGATGGCGGTGCAACTCGTCCAGCACCGCGCCAAACTGACGACCACCGAGCGAATCCTCGCGGCGCTCGCCTTGACGATGGGCGGCTGGCATACCAGCAACCTCGTCATCACTCTCCACGAACTCTTCGATCTCGGTTTCGACACCTGGACCACACTCCTGCGCGTCGCAGATACAGTTGCGGTGGTGAGCATCACGTTCGCGTACTCGTTTCTGCTTCACGTTCATCTGCATCTGTGGGCGCAGTCACACGGTCGCGACCTGAACCGCAGCGAGCGTTTCCGCGTCTACCTTTCGTACCTTCCGACAATCTTTCTCGTGATCGCCGTCCCGCGACTGTGGCGTGGCGACTACGCCCCGATGTTCGCGAAGCTGTCGTTCTTCGTGATTCCGTTCGCCTTCTGGATTGCGTATGTGCTCGGCCTGATTGCGCTGACCGAGTTGCTAATTGCGCGGAGAACGCAGAACCCCAGTGAGCGGCGGATCATGCGCACGCTGGCGGCGTCGTTCATCGGCGTTGGCGTTGTGATCCTCGCGGCCCTGGCGTTTGGACTTGGCGCCGGCACCACGGTCGGACTCTATCTCAAGACGATCGCAAACCTCGGTTCTTTGCTGCCGTCAGTTCTGCTGGCTTACTACATTTACCGTTATCGCTATCTCGAAATCATTATCGAAGAGAGCTTGATCGTGGTGACGTTTGCCACGGTCGTGCTGACGGTCTACGTCTTTGGTATCCGGACAATCGGCGACTGGATGACGCAGCGGTACGGAGTGCGTCCCGGATTGGTCGAGGCGTTGCTGATTCTCACCCTCGTGTTGATGGCGGCGCCGTTCCGCGGCTGGTTGGCCCAACGGTTTCACAAACTCTTCGAACGTGAAGCGGCGCTGTACAAAGAGATCGTTTCGCGAATTGGCTCGCATGCTGGTTTGTATAAAGAACTATCTGACCTTTTGCAGTTTGTCGAAGAACGGACGACGAAGGCCCTGGGCTTGAGACAACTTAAGATCTTCATCGACGGCTCGGTCGCAGGTGAAGTGAACGGCCACCGCAGACTTCCCGAGCCGTGGGGCGAGCTCGTCCTCGCAAAATCTCGTGCGAACGGTTGGTTGCCGGTCGAAGACGATCCGGTGCTGGTTGAGCAAGGATTCAAGCTGGCGTATCCGTTGCGACGCGAGGAGAACGTCGAAGGGTTGTTGGCAGTTGATGCAGCCGCGGCGAGTCTGACTCCGGACGCACGGTCGGTGATGGAGATCCTTGCCAACCAGGTCGCGATCGCGATCGACGATTCACGCCTGGTCGAAGAGAACGTGAGACTCGAACGAGAGCTGGCGGAGCGTGAACGTATGGCTGCGCTCGGTCGCATGGCTGCCACTGTCGCACATGAGATCAAGAATCCACTGTCGGCGATCAAGTCGATTGCGCAGGTGATGCGTGAAGACGAGGGTTTGAAGAACGAGTATGAGCGCGATCTGAGTTTGATCATCGGTGAAACGGATCGACTGAGCCAGAGCATCACGCAGCTTCTGAGTTTTGCGCGCAGGGAAAGTCCTGCTGCCGAGCAGTTGAGCGTTGAGGAGCTGGTCCAGGCGTCGGTGGATCTGTTTCGCGCGAACGCGCGCGAGCACGGTATCGATCTCAACCACACCGTCTCGACTGATGCAACGCTCTCAGGAAAATCTGTTTCCGCGTTGCGTGATGCTTTGTCAAACCTGTTGCTGAACGCATTGCAGGCGACACCTTCCGGAGGCGAAATTCGGTTGAGTGCGTCAGCGTCTGACGGCGAGTTGCTTGTTAACGTGCAGGACAGTGGGCCGGGTGTTCCTCCTGAGTTGCGCGAACAGATCTGGGAGCCGTTCTTCACCACGCGCCAACGCGGCACCGGACTTGGTTTGGCGATCGTTCGCAAGCGTGTGCAGGAAGTCGGCGGTTCCGCTTCGCTGGGCACACCTCGCAACGGGCACGGCGCGCTGTTTCATATTCGCATTCCAGTTAATTAATCCGCTTTCTGAATCACAGGGAACTTTCCAGGGCATGCTGCGTGATAGGTGTGGCTGTAAGCGTTACCTATTCGTAAGGAGATTGAGCATGAAGAAATTTCTGATCGCAGTTTTGCTGGCAGTGGTGTGTCTTGGTACCGAGGTTTCAGCGCAGGTACAGGCCTTCCCGACAATACCCGCTCAGCAATCTGCACAAAAGACTGAAGACGAAACCAATCTCGAGACGCATCTGTTTCTCATCGTCGCCACCCATCAGGATTCCGCGGACTCAAAACTTCCGGCGTCCCTCGATGGGGTCGCGAAACAGTTGCGCGCAACGTTGCCATTCAAAAACTACCGGCTCGTGTCGACACTCATCAATCGCGTTAAGAATGAAGGTAGTTTGAAACTCAATTGGGTGAGCGGACCGATGACGTCCGTTGCCTCTACTGCGCCAACGGTGCCGAGTTTCAGCCATTTCAACATCCGGCAAGTGAGGCTCGTGCGTGACGGCGACGGACAACAGATGATCCAAATGGCCGGCTTCAGTTTCGGCGCGCGCGTTCCGATTCAGATGAGCGCAATCGCCGCGAATGGCGAAGTCAGGCCGGCAACCAATTACGAGCAAACTGGCCTGGGTACCGACATCAGCATGAAAGAGGCAGAACCGGTCATCGTCGGCACCCTCAACGTTGGCCCATCCGGCGACGCGATCATCCTGGTCGTTTCCGCCAAGCGGGCACCGAAGTAATCGCGACTGACGCAGATCCCATCAGTTAAGCGTGGTGGCAAAAAGCCATTCTTGGGAATCCGCGTCAAGGCAGCAACTACCATTCGACCACCGGGTGGACCAAGGTCCTACCCCCTTCGCCGCGTAGCAAAGCAACGAGGAGCCGCGCAAGTGCACGGCCCACGTTGCCGAATCCAAGGAAACAAAGTCTGTAGCGTTCATAGACAGGAATACAGGATTTACATGTAAATCCCGTATTCCTATCAACCTAATTAGTACCGATTGTAAGCCGAGGGGATTGGCACGTCGCCGGAGACGCCCCACGCCACGCCAAGCGGCGTGTTGGTATAACTTTGGTAGATCCAAAAAGTGCCGGTGCTCGGTCTCCATATCGCAATATCGGATTTGCCGTCGCCGTCGTAGTCCCCTGCCGCAGGTATATCGTTGGAGAAGCCCCACGCCATGGCAAGCGGCGAGCCCGTTGAACTTTGGAGAATCCAAAAAGTGGCAGTGTCAGGCCGCCACACCGCGACATCGGTTTTGCCGTCTCCGTCGTAGTCTGAAGGAACCAGCACGTCGTAGAGATTTGCTCCGCCAAATATCTCATAACGCACCGTGCTGGTGTAACTTTGGAGGATGTACCAAGTGCCATCGCTTGGTCGCCAGACGGCGAGGTCAGCCTTCCCATCACCATCGTAGTCAGCAGCGACAGGCTTATCTCCGTACATTCCCCACGCCTCGTGATGTTCTGTCTGCGTCGAACTCTTGATGATGTGATAAAAGCCCGTGCTCGGTCGCCAGACGGCTACGTCAGTTAAGCCATCGCCATCATAGTCGGCAGGCACAGGAATGTCGCCGACCTGGCCCCAATATTCAGAATCTGTGCCACCCGAGCTTTTGATGATAGACCAGAGTCCAGTAGTCGGTCGCCACATTGCGCGGTCGGCGGTGCCGTCTCCGTCATAGTCTCCCGGTACGATTTGATCGTTGAAGGAGCCCAATGGCACATTGCTAAACGTGTTGGTCGCGAGGAAGAAGATGTGCCAGACGCCATCGCTTGGTCGCCACACGGCGATATCGGCCTTCCCGTCACCGTCGAAATCGAAGTCGGTGCTCGTCGCCGCGCGGGCCGGGTATGCGAAGAAGTTAGAGACAGCTATCGCCACTGTGAGTATGAGTATTCTTTTCATTTTTTCTCCTTGCGTGAGTTAGTCCTTGTTCGTGAGTTTAAGTAGTGGGGGAAGAGGTGTCGTCTGTGAGAAATAGTTGTTAACGGGTTATATTCAGGATGACAAAGATTGATCCTGAAATCTTGAAAGTCGGGAATGAAACAATATCACGATTTGCTGAAATCAATACTAACGAATGGGAACTAAACATCTCGCTTGCTTATTCGGGGCAGAGACGATACAAGCAAAGCAAAGGCGTTGAGATAAGATAAGCGATACCTAAAAGGAGCAATCTGATGTCCATTGATTTCCAAGACATCACAATTATTGCTAACCCAGAACCGGCCCAGGTGCGTGATGGTTCCAGAAGACATTCCAAGAAGTTTCCCTTCCAACTCTCTGGCGCGCCCACCCCTGAGTGGGTTGCGCTTTTCAATAGGGAATGGGCAATGAGGACGGTATCGAATAGGGCGGCGAGCGTTCATGGTGACATCCTTGTATTAGAATGTGCCATTGAAGAACTGCCTCTGCTTGCAGAGAATTTAGAAGTTGACATGATAGCCGCCAATCAACAGTACCGCGAGCGGCTGTTACGTCAGAAAGTAAAGGGACAGCAAGCAAGTGACCAGGGGCATGAGCGTGAGCGTATTGATGATAACGCTGCGATAATCGAAGCTCTGGCCAAGCTAAAAGAAAGATGAAGATGTAATACCGACCTCTTAGCTCAGATGATTTAAGCAAATCGAATTGAATTGAAGTTAACGGCCTATCTTAGAAGTTAGTAAGGATTTTTTTGTTACCGGCAAAACACCATCGGAGCCTAACAAACGACCGCGCATAGCGCGTCTTATGCATGCATCCCACGCTCTCGTTGTGCTTCCGAAGAGGCATTGGTCGGGGTGATAAGCTCCTGACATTTTCTGATTCGTTCAATCGTTGAAGCTTTTGGCGAGCCGTTAAGAAACCGATCCAATTGCGCCGCCAGTTCAACGCTTTCGTCTTCGTCCAAGTGGGCGCACATCTCCTCAATCATGGTTAGGAGTGCAATACAAGCGTTCTCACTATCACCACAGCGATCTGCAACCTGATGCGCCCGATCCAGAATCCGTTTCGCTTCGCGATAACGCCCGAGCTTGCACAACACCAGTCCCCGGGTCGTTAGGGACTCAGCAAGAAGATCTTCCAACCCACCTGTCTCCAGTGTCTTGACAGACTGCCCAGCTGCCCGCTCAGCAAGCTCGTATCGGCCCGCAGCGAGGTGAAGCTGGGCTAGTGAGTCGTCGACTTGTGCGCATCTGCGCTTGTCATCAAATGCGCTTAACAACTTTCGAGCATGGACCAAGTGGGTTTCTGCTTCATCGAGACGCTTGAGATTGAGGAGCAGATATCCATAGTTATTCTCTCCAAGGGCGGCATAACGATGATGGCCGATCGCTTCCCACTGTTCGATGCTTTTCAGGCAATGCTCGAGCGCCCGGTCTAAGCCCTCATTGCTTGTTTCAGGAGTTGTCAGAGTCCAGCGGATGGCGGCCAAAAGCATATGGTAGTGCCCGCTTTGCAGGGCACTCGGCGCTTCGACAATCTCATCGGCCTCGTGCAGCCGTTCCAATGCGACCTGAAGACGTCCGGCTTTCCACTCGAGTATAGCCAACCTAAAAAGAGCAAAACGTCTGATCTCGCTATCTCCATTTTGTAACGTCTCGAACGCGGCCGATAGTGTGGTGCGCGCAAGGTCGAATATGCCCTCCCTTTCGTAGCAGACGGCCAATTCGATTCGCCCCGCGGCAGATAGCGTCTTGGAACCGAGTTGCTCAAAGAGGCCGATCGCTCCGTTGAGCAATGCCTCAGCGTGCTTTTGCCCTCTTGGCACTTGCCTCGCGCTGGACACAAACCCTGCGAGCGTTCCAACCGTGAGTAGCAAGTCCGCAGACAAGCGAGAATTCAATCCATCAATCCTGGGCCACTCGCCCATGGTCCACCAGCGTTCCAGCACTGCGCAAGCAGCGTCATAGTTTCCGGTATCGATCTGCTCACGGGCGATGACGCAGAAGACCTGCACTTCTTCGGCCGGTGTCAGGCTTGCGGACTCGAACCGAGGGGTTGTCAAATCAGAGGGTGACATTTGTGAACCATTTGTAATGGAATCTAACGCCCGTTCCGTTTTCATCAAAGTCTGGTTGAAAAAGTCCAGCGAAAACAGATAGGCCGCACGCCATTGGTGCACCGCTGGATAGTCTAACTTGAGTTCATCGGCACGCTTGTACTCTCTCTTCGCAATCTCGCGATCCCAATTGCATCGTATCTCAACAGAAGCCTTCGTCTCGGGGAAAATCTCCTCCGATGCCCGTGCTCGCATTGCAGCCGCCGACTTCGGCAAAGCGTCAGTGGGCGGAAGATAATTGGTCGCCAGCCTCAAATAACAGTCCACTATCCCCGCGTAAGCGAGGGCAGAGTTAGGCTGAAGATCTATCGCTTGCCAAAAACAACCTGCAGCCTCCTTGAGACCAGTGCTCGTGTGCTTACTCCAGCAGTATCGAGCTTCGAGATAAGCTTGATGGGCTTCGGCGTTCTCCGTGTAGCGCTTCGAAGGGTGGTGGACTTCGCTCGTCGGTTCTAGAAAGCGATAGCCTCTCCGGGGGATCGTTTCGATGTAGTTTGGGTTCTCTCCCAGTGCTTTCCGCAGTGTACAAATGTGCTGCGCGAGATTTCCTTCCTCCACATATTCATCAGGCCAGACTTCGGCCATCAGAAAATCCTTTTCCACCACATGCCCAATTTTCCGCACTAGCACTAGAAGTGTGCTCAATGCCTTCGGCGACAAAGGCACTAGCCGGCCGTCTCGCAGCAGTACGCGCTCGCCTGCATCCAGACAGAAAGGACCGAACTGGTAGAGATTTTCATCTCGCTCTATCGATCGCTTCATAACTCGCGGATAACTCTGTACAAAGGGTGCAGAGAGATTAGTGAGCTGAGTTCGTTATTGCCGCCGTCGGGGATTCGGAGGTTGTGCGGCTTGGCCTGAGTTGTTATCGCGGCATAATTCTAGCTCCGAATAATGATCAGTGCAAACATTTGCGCCGTTGCCCGGCCCTTTTGCTTCCAGGCGGACGACCAATTTCGCCGGGTCGCTTTCTCGTTGCACTAAACATTGAGAACTCGTTCATAACTCCTTAAGACTTGCCCAAAGACTTCGTCGCTACAGACGAATATAGTCCCGCTGCTGGGACAGCATGTCGGCTTAATCCAAATAGGCCTAACTCGATCACGATAAGACCCAAGCCAGTTTTAGGTGAGCCGGAGGAAATCTTTGAGGTCGGTTCGAGGACTCGCCGACTCTTGGCTGAGTCCTAGTTAACCATACATAGGAGGTCAGTTAGATGATTAACGCTAACCGTTCGACTTCAACCCGCAGGCTTTTTGTAAGCACCCTCAGGATGTGCTGCGTGCTGGTGATGATTGGGGCGAGCGCACTCTGTTGGGATAGCTTCGTTGCGGTGAAGGCTAAGTCGCCATCCTATGCTCTAAGTCTGCCTGCGACCGGTTCTATTACTGCTAGTCCGAACCCAATGCAAGTATGCGATGGGACCGGGCTGGGAATCACAACTCTCTCATGGACCTCTACTGGCACTTCCACAGTTGAGGTGCACGTCAGTTCCCCTAGCGGAACGTTGTTCGCCTCTTCTGGTCCTTCCGGCAGCGGCGCGACCGGCAAATGGGTGGGCCAGGGCACACAATTCTTCCTGCAAGATGTTTCCGGAGGACTCCCACTGACTTCGGCGAATACGATTGCTACCGTTACTGTCGGTCTCACAACCGCCGGGTGCGCACCGGGTACGCAGTGGACGACACCGGATGCGAACGGCAACATCAATAGCACCAATACAGGCAACGTCGGCATTGGCACGACTAGTCCTGGAGGAAATATCGACGTACGTGATTCCACCGGTCGACAGTTGTTGCTTACTAATTCGACTAGCGGTAATTCCTCTTTCTTGAACGCGGCTGTTAATGCTCACGTTAGCGGAAATCTCTACTTCAACCAGACAAATTGGAACCGCTTCGACATAAGCAAGGGCGGAGCGATTATCGCTGCAAGAGGCGATCTTGGCGTCATTGATTTTCTCCTGGCATCGCCGGGAGCGAATCCGATCGCATCATTCACAACTGCGATGCGAATCGATAATTCCGGGAAAGTTGGTATCGGCACAACCACCCCACTCGGGCCTTTGGACGTGCGGCTCACCCCAAATGACATCTACGCGGGGCTGCTGGTCAACTATTCCGTGAATAACGGAACCTATCTGAGGGCAGGAAGCGCGAGCGTAGGTGACGTTCATCTAGGCGATATATTTACCCGGAACGTGCTTCTTGGCGAGTTAGGCGGAGTAAAGGTCGGTATAGGAACCAATGCGCCCACGACCAGCCTTGATGTGGCCGGCCAGATTCGCTGAGCACGGGCGGGTTTAAGTTCCCTGACGGCACAGTGCAGACGACGGCAGCCGGGAGTGGCGCAGTAAGCTCAGTGTTCGGACGAACCGGAGCGGTTGTTCAGCAAGCTGGTGACTATACGTGGCAGCAAATAACCAAGAGCGGGTCGTCGCTGGCCGACCTTCAGACTCGCAGTGCCGGCGATCTAAACGCGGGCACGGTCCCGATCGCTCGACTCGGCGTAAGTGGAATCCCAGACGCTACTACTTTTCTAAGGGGTGATAACACGTGGGCCACGGTGACCGGCTCTTCCCAATGGGCCACCACCCCCGGTACAAACAACATTTCCTACAACACGGGCAACGTCGGCATCGGCATATCCAACCCGCTGTACTCACTTGATGTAAATGGTGGAGTCAACGGTTTCCGGGCAAAGGCCGCTACCGCCTCGAGTAATGACACTATTAGCACATTTGAGAATGCCAATGGGATTCAGGCTATTGTGCGTGGCAACGGCAACGTCGGGATCGGCACCACGAGTCCTGGATACAAGTTGGACGTAGCTGGACAGATCCGTTCAAGCACTGGATTCATCTTTCCTGACGGTTCGGAGCAGACCACGGCAGCGGGCGGCGCCCAATCAATCTTCAAGAATATCGCCAATGGCTCGGGCACAACCCAGTTCTCAGCCGGCTCGACCAACGACTCGCTGCGCTTTGAAGGGACTGGGGGCACCAGTGTTTCCTTCGATGCCAGCACCAGGAAGGTCATCATTAACAGTGCAGGATCCGGTTCGCAATGGACCACCACTACCGGCACAAACAACATTTCCTACAACACGGGCAACGTGGGCATCGGCACCACCAGCCCTGCATTCCTGCTTGACGTCTCGGGCAGCGCCAACAATCCCTTTCGCGTTCGTGATAGTAGCGGGCGGGAATACTTCTCGACGGAGACGCGTGGAACCTTCCCCGTCGTCGTGCCGGTCGTAAGCATTGCCGGCGGTCGTTTGACAATAGACAACAACGGTCCGGAAGGTGGGAACGACACTGTTGTCCGTCACGCTGTCAACAGCTTGATCTTCAAACCTTCCGACCACCCCGATTTACCAGGGGGCTTCATGGTGGTGCAAGCGGGTGGTAACCCCATTCTGTATGCCGGTCAAAACGTAAACGGCAACGTTGGCATCGGCACTAACACCCCCAGTGCGAAGCTTGAAGTCGCCGGGAACGTTAATGTTACTGGAACGGGAAACATAACCGCGGCCGGAACGATCGAGGGTGGCAACATCAAGGCCAAATATCAGGACGTGGCCGAGTGGGTTGAATCTTCTCAAGAGCTTTCCGCGGGCACGCTCGTTGTCCTTGATCACACAAAATCCAATCAAGTGATCGCCTCCTCGCAAGCCTACGACACTCGTGTGGCAGGCGTAATTTCTGCGCAACCAGGTATAGCTCTGGGAGAATTCGGCGACAACAAAGTTCTGGTTGCGACGACTGGAAGAGTCTTGCTCATGGTTGACGCTTCGAATGGCCCGATTCAAATCGGAGATCTGTTGGTCACCAGCGATATTCCCGGCGTGGCCATGAAATCTCAGGCCATTAACGTCGGCGGCGTACAAATTCATCGGCCCGGCACACTCGTCGGCAAAGCCCTCGAACCACTTGCCAAGGGCCAGGGCAAGATTCTGGTGCTGCTGAGTCTGCAGTGAATCGTTTATGAGCTACGCAGTATCGATGTATACCTCTCAATATTAGGAGCATCCTCATGAACCGCATTCACAATCGAGTTTCTTATCCAACCCCGGAAGGCCAGGCGCTAATACATCTCCGAGCTAGACGAAAAGTGCATCAAGTCCGTTGCAGTGGGGCGACGATAACGTGCCATCTCCAGAAGTCAGCTCGTATAGCGCTGACGGTCCTAACGTTGTCACGCAAATTTTCTCTTCGGCTCCTCAAGAAGGTCTCTACCCATGAGCCTTCGAGATTTACTCCCGGCCGGTACACCTCATATGTCTTACTTGCCTCGCTATTAACCTGCTCAGTTCCTGCACCGGTTACGGCCACGGGGTTGCAAGACGCAATCACGTGCTCGAGTGCCTGGCGATTCGAGCGGAAGGTGCGCTTGTGAGTTGGTTCGGATTTCTTTCGTCTTTGAGTCCAAGTCAGGGTCGTGGAATGCCGCAACAGCCAGTCAGCGGGCCCGGGGTTAAACCATTGCCTCCACTTTCAGAGGTAGACAAGGAAGCGCGCGTTGGCTCCATTCAGGTAAATCCAGCAGGCGATGTAGTGCTCCAGTCGCGGCAGCCGATGTTGTTCTCAGCGATTCCGATTGATAGTGAGGGTATGGCAATACACGGGCTGGTCGTGCAATGGGAGTCGAGCAACAAGCAAATAGTCTTTGTCAAAAAGAATGGGGAGGCCATTGCGGGTAGACAAGGCACCGCCATTCTGACCGCGAGGGTCGGCGAAGCAAAAGAAAGCGTTCGGATCAAGGTTATCGAAGGGACGAAGGAAAGGTTCGGTGGCAAGAAGAAAGAGAATTCACGTAGAGCACAGCGCAAGATCGCCCGCAGTTTTTCCACGAGCGCCGAGCCCAAGATAGCGCGAAAATCTGATCCGAAACCGAAACGCGCCCATTCTTCAAATCGCACCGCAGGGGAAACATCAAACAGCGTTCCAAGCCCCGCTATTCCGATGTTTTTGCGCGATCCGATGGTGGATCCGTTACCTGATGATGAAACTGGTTCGCTCTTTCAACCAGCTAACGCCGTTGGAGCGCCGCCAGGGAAAACAAGACCTGGAGGACTTACGCCGTCTGTGGGAGTCGATGGCACCGAAACGGGCAACAAGAATTTTTCGTTTGGACTGCCCATCGTCAATCTCCCGGGACGTGGCATTAATGTCTCACTTAACCTCACCTACAACAGCTTGCTTTACAACAAGTCAACCGACCCTTTCGACAGTTCAACCTGGCTGACATACGACGTCGATTCCGGCTACCCGGCCCCCGGATTCAGGCTCGGCTACGGGCAAATCGAAGATCAGGGTAGTTTTGGATTCACATTAACGGATGCAGATGGCACACGCCACGCTCTAACGCAAACCAGTGCCTTCAACTACGATTCCAACGATGGCACTTTCATCCATTTTACTGGAGGCAGCGGGTGGGGCACTTTGTTTTACGCGGACGGAACTCGTGTTTCCTACGGTGCTGCAGGCGGCGGCCAGCGCAGTTATCCAACCCAGATTACCGATCGCAATGGCAACTCTCTTCTCATTAGTTATCTAGGAGGTGTGGGACCAAGAATCAGTTCGATTCAGGACACGATGGGTCGGTACATTCGCTTCTATTACGCAACTAACGGCGATCTGGTCACGATCACTGTGCCTGCACTTACGGGCCAGACCCCATCGGAGCGGCAGGTGATGCGCTTCTATTACGACGACATAACTCTCAACGCCTCGAGCTTATTTAGCTCCAGCGTTAACGTCAGCATGCCAACCACGTCTCACGTAATCAAATACATCTTCTTGCCAAACAGTGTGGAGACGGGTAATGCTCACCTCGGCTATCGCTTCGACTATTCTGCCTATGGAATGATTTACCAGACTACACAGTTCCGAGGCATGACGGCCACCTCAACTTCCGACAGCAGCACCGGAGCGGTTTCCAGCGAAGGCACGCCAGCCGCAATCAGCGCTTATAATTATCCCGGGACGCCGGTCAATTCCGCCACCGGGCTTTCGGATGTGCCCACCTATACCACCCGAACTGATGATTGGGCCGGCCGCACTACCGGCATGAATGGGAACCCAGCCACCGCGCCGTATCACACATTTTCTGTCGATGAGTCGACCGGAGTATCTATTGTTACCGCCCCTGACGGCGCGGTCACCGAAACGCATAGCATTGTGAATCCAAACCAATGGAACCACGGCCTGATTAATGAAATCTTTCTCGACAAACAAGGATCGACGGCGCTCTCTCAAACGGTAATTGATTGGGAGCAAGGGGCGGGTGGCACTCCGCGCGTGGCGCAGGTACGGACTACTAACGAGACTGGCCAAACAAAGGCGAGTGTTCTTGGTTACACAACTTCCTATAACAACGTCGCGTCGGTCAGTGAACGCGACTTCACCACCGATGGATCGGTATCGGCAACCGAGCTACGGCGTACTGAGACGACTTACATTACCTCTTCCACTTACACTAGCCGGTTTCTAATACATTTGCCTGAAACCGTGAAGGTGTTTGCGGGAAACGCCTCAACGCCAATATCCCGTGTCGACTACGCATACGACAATTACGGCGCTAACCACGCAAGCCTCACCAGCCGCCCCGGTATTATCATGCACGAAGCGGCTTTCGATCCGTTTGCGCCGGATGAGGAGGTCTGTGGCTGGGAATGCAACAGCTTAAACGAATGGGGCAATTGCAATTGGGAGTGGGTTTGCCATCAAGTCAATCCTTACGATCCGGCGACTGACTATCGAGGTAACGTAACCAGCGTTACTACGTATCCGGACGCGAGCACCACATCCAACGCCATCACACACTCCACGACCTACGATATCGCAGGCAACGTGATTACTGCCCAGGTCGACTGCTGCCAATTAAAAACATTCAGTTACACGGACTCGCCGGATACGCATACGTATGCTTACCCGACCTCCGAAACTAAGGGCGCGAGCGGACCGCATCTGACGAACAGCGTAACTTATGATTTCAATACCGGACTAGTAGGTACAACAACGGATGAAAACGGCCAGATTACCACCAACTTCTACTATAGCGATTCACTGCGGCTGGAGCATGTAGTGTCGCCGGACGGCGGGGCCGCGTTTCTTACATATTCCGACGCGCTCGAAACCGATGCGAATGGAAAAAATCACTACTTCGTTCAAACTCAAACCAAGCTGGATGCGCCGGGAGGCGCGCCGCGATACGTAACCAGCCGCCGCTACTTTGATGGGCGCGACGCAGTGGCGCGCAGCTTCGACAACTTCACCTCGGCAGACGGTTATTCGACTCAGGACATAGAATACGATGTCATGGGCCGCGCCTATCGAACGAGCAATCCCTATTTCGCGAGCGGCTACAGCTCAGCGATCAACCCGAGTGGTTTCTGGACCAGCAGCACCTTCGACCACCTGGGACGTGTCACCCAGATCACGATGCCGCGCGGCGATGACAATAATTCGCTGACCACCAATGCGCTGGCGAGCTATGACGGTGTGTTCACCACTGTGATCGATCAGGCTGGCAAGCAGCGCCGGCAAAAGGTTGATGCCCTCGGACGGATGGTTCGTTTGGATGAACCTGATTCCTCAGGCACTTTGGGAGCGACGGGCTCTCCAAACCAGGCAACCGCCTATGACTATGATGTTCTTGACAATCTGGTCCACATCGCGCAGCCTGGGCCAAACTCGATTACACAACACCGCTACTTCAAGTTTGACTCGCTTTCGCGGTTGATCCGGGAACGCCAGGTCGAGCAAACTCCCAATTCCAACTACAATCTTAGCGACGCGCTAACCGGCAATAGCGCCTGGACTCGCAAGCTTGAATACAACTCGCATGGCCTGGTCACCGACGCCTATGACGCACGCGGAGTACAGACGCACTTTGCTTACGACAGTCTGAACCGCCTGACGCAAATCACTTATTCCGACTCGACTCCCTCGGCTCATTACTTTTATGATTCGCAGAGCCTCCCCTCCGGAGCACCGAGCACCTCCTCGCCTGATTTTTATGCTCGTGGTTACTCGACCGGTCGGCTGGTGGCTATGACATATGGGAGTGGCGCCACCGGAAACTATTTCGGTTATGACTCCATGGGCCGGGTCAATATGCAGTTTCAACTGACCGGCTCAACCCCCACCAAATACAAGTTGAGTTACACCTACAATCTCGCCGGCTTGCTCACCGGCGAAACATATCCCAGCGGCCGGGTGTTGATGCACGCTTACGATGAAGGTGGACGGCTGACGAGCATCGGCGACGGCACAACCACTTTCGCCAATTCGTTTTCTTACGAGCCCCATGGCGGCTTGAAGTCGGAGACCTGGGGTAATGGCGCAGTACATTCGCGCAATTACAACCGGCGCTTACAGCCCAGCGAAGTGAAACTAAAACAAGGCGCCACGGGTTCGGAGTTGCAACGTTTCAACTACTCCTACGGCCAGGTGACTCAGACCACCGGCAGCATCGACACCAGCAAGAACAATGGACAGATTGGGCGCGTCGACGGCTTTATAAACGGGTCTACCACTAAGGAGTGGGACCAGCGCTTTGTTTATGACGAACTGGGGCGGCTTTCTATTGCCGCCGAATACCAGCAAGGGAACAACAGCAACAAGACCTGGCAGGTGCAGTACGGCTATGACCGCTGGGGTAATCGCTTTCAGTCAGGCAACGGCAACACCGGTGTTAATTACATTTCAGTTCTGGCGGGCGACATGGACGCAGCCACGAATCGTTTCATTGCCGGCGGCTCAACCCCTACGACCTATGATGCTGCGGGCAATATTACGATCGACACCAAGTTTCGTGGTTTAAAGTACGATTACGACGCTAATGGCCGTCAGAGCGCGGCGAAGCTGCTCGATAACACCAGTATCCAGAACTCGGTTTACGATTGTGCGGGTCAGCGTGTACAGACAACTGACGGCAGCAAGACACGGACAATGGTCTACGACGTCTTTGGCCAGGATGTGGCCGATTACCTTGGCAGCAGTGGGACAACTCTGGAGCGCGAGAACATTTATCGTGGCGGGCAGTTGCTGGCTACATTTGAGACTGGCGCGGCTGCGACGCCGACCGGGTTGGCAGCGACTGTGGCGAGTGGCAGCATCACGCTTAATTGGTCGGCGGCGTCGGGCGTCGGAAACTATCGCGTTGAGCGCAAAGGCGCGGGCAGCGCATACAATTTCCTCAACGCGACCTCATTGAACACTTTGACGGATAGCGGGGCGAGCCTCGGCAGTGCCTATCTCTACCGGGTGTGCGCGGCTGACGGCACAAACAACTGCACTTCGAGTTACAGCAACATCGTGCTGGGAGCGCGTCTCAATTTCCCCACTGATCCGGCCCTTACGACCATCGGCGACGACCCGAGCGGCCAGACAGTCACGACGATGAAGGCCGCGCAAATTACTGAATTGCGGGCGGCGGTCAATGCCGTCAGGAGCCTGGCAGGTTTGCCCGCAGCTACCTGGGCCCACCTGACGCTCACGCCCTCTGTGACTGAGATCAGCAAAGACGACGTCAATGAGCTGCGGACAAGGCTGGACGAAGCGCTGACAGCTTTGGGTGTACGCACCTCAAACTGGATAGATCACCCATTGGCCGGGGCGTCCAACGGAACTCTGATCAGAGGTGTGCAAATCACTCAGTTGCGGCAGTGCGCGACGAATGGCAGCTCGTGCTACAAACCAATCGCGCAATTCGTAAAGGATTTCTATCAGGGCGCGTTGCACCGGCAGCCGACGGCGGGTGAGTTGTCTAGCTGGACGGCGACGTTGGTGCAAGCGCAGGCGCAAGGGTCTGGGCAGTTGCTGGCGGCGGCGCAGAGTCTGGGCTCGACGCTGTTTAATTCAGGGGAGTATGCCGGGGTCGGCACGAGCAATGCGCAATTTGTGGCCGATCTTTACACCGGCTACCTGCAACGCACGCATGACCTCCAGGGCCACAACTTTTGGCTGAACATTCTTAACAGCGAGAACGACCGGGCGCATCTGATTCAGGCGTTTGCGGTCTCGGGCGAGTTTGGCGGGAATGTGGCAGCACTGTGCACGGCGCCGGTCACGGGCGGCGGCCTCCGTTACATGTTGTCAGACGTGCAAGGCTCGAGCCGTGCCGTGATGAACAATGGCACCTACGGCAGCAGCGCCATCGTCGCACGGCATGACTACCTGCCGTTTGGTGAAGAGATTGGTTCCGGGGTTGGTCTGCGCAACGGCACGCAAGGCTACGGCGCCAGCGACACCAACCGCCGGAAATACGGATTGACGGAGCGCGACAGCACGACTGGACTAGATCACACCTGGTGGCGAAAGTACGACAGCGTCTCGGGCAGATGGACCAGCCCCGATCCCTATCGCGGCAGCATGGCCGTTGGCAATCCGCAAAGCTTCAATCATTATTCGTACGTCCAGAATGATCCGGTGAATTTTGTGGATCCGGACGGCCTCTATGCAGCTTGCATTCACGAAGCCATGACGAATTATTTTTCGAGGCTTACGGGGCACAGCAGAGCCGTGTCCCGACGCCTGGGTGCGTTTGCCGGTGACAAACCTGGGGGCGCTGATTCCGCGGAGTTTGCTGCAACTAGCCCCGATAATTGGGCTTTATGGCAACTCGGCATGGGGCCCGCTGAGGAGATTCATTTTGCCAGCCCGGCGACGATCGCGGGTCGGGTGGCAAATTTTCGGAGTCATATGCGGTCAAGAAATTACCAGCAGGCAGGCCACACGATACATGCGGTTCAGGATCGGCACCCGCACGCGGGCTTCGGCCGGCCTCATGGGCATCTGTTTGATCCCGGCGTGGATTGGGTTATCGGAGACGGCAAGTTTGTAAAAGCGGCACAAGACACATTTGAACTTCTGGGGGGCAGAGGAACTCTTTCCGCGAGCCAGATCAGGCATCTGATCAACGCGATCATCAAAGGTTGCGGAAAGAAGAACCTGAACATTGTGCAGCCAGCGAGTGGTGGCCGCCTTAGTGGTGGTGGCCCGGGCGGCGGTGACGTCGGTCCCGGTGGCTTCGGCGGATACCCAGGTTGGTGGTACTCAATGTGGGATTTCCTGAGATGGGTAAACTCGATCCCGGTCGGCGGGCCAAAGGATGATCCAAGCAAGCACGCTTGAAATTTAGAGTGGTGCATCAGAATGCTTCAGAAAGATGATGACTAACTGGGCTCTAACGCCGTGCAAGCCGTGAATTAGAAGTGTTAGGGGGGAACTGTGCGCTTTCCAATTCTGATGATGACGACTATGTTATTCCTTGGCTGCCTCGGACTGTTCAAAGGCCACAAACTGCGGGACGGGGAAACCAGGACGAGTTTATGAAGCGCTCCGGACTATCCCAAGATTTAGCGGCCGCTGAGTCCGCCGCTGGTTGGTCGCAAGACACCCTCCCGCCGACAGTGGCCGCTGTAACTGAGTGAGGTGTTTGTGATACGGCTACTTCTGTTTTGTTTCTTAAGCTTTGCGCCCATGGTCGAAGCCTGTGCGCAGTACCGTCACAAGTCGGAGGCGGAAATTGCCGCCATGACTCCCACCCAACGGGTGGACGAGTACGCGAACGAACAGGCTTACCACAAATTCAATTTCCCGGACGAACAAAGTAGTTTGATCGCCAAATACCTTTGGCGCGACGGCCTCAAAGCAATACCGCGAATGGTCGAGATCATGGACGAGTACGATCCCACTAATCCCGCTGGCCGCAGCGATAAAAAAGGCGAACGCTTCGACGCGATGTGGATGCTCTTGAGTGATCTCGACAGTCGCGTGGTGCGACTACGAGCCTCGCCGGAAGGCCGCCAAGCCATGGATGCACTCGCGCGCGCAATTGCTCGGATGCATGCCGCCGGCCACGGGAAAAAGGATCAGCATGAATGGCCGGAACATGGCCGGGTCGAGATGGCGAAAACGGAGCTTGAGAGTGCAAAAGGCATCAATGCTGCCGATGAGGCGATAAAAGATACAATGTGGGTGAAATACAAAATCAAAATGTCCGACAAAGAGTTACTTGCGTTAAGCAATTCTCTAGTAGCCAGTGATCCAACTTACCCGAGTTGGAGCGAAACTGACTACATTAAGGATTATTCGCGATTCAACGAGGCAGGAAACCCTGCGCAAGTTTACATCATGAAAGAACCGGATCGCTTTTACCAGGTCTATCTGGCGTTCAAGAACAAGAAACGTTAACTTTGGCGGATAGATTTACCAATTGCCATACTCTCAGGCTCCAGTCAGTCACGCGTCATGTCGCACCACATGACCAGCACTCGCAAGGACTTTGAAACGAGAAAAGGAGCGCGCGTCGATTGGCTGTCGCGAGTGGTGATGAACAGCAACGGAGTCGGCACGAGTACGGTCATCACGCGGCATGATTACCTGCCGTTCGGCGAAGAGATCGGTGCCGGCACCGGGCTGCGCAGCAGCACGCAGGGCTTCGGCGCGTCTGACACTAACCGCCGGAAATACGGATTGACCGAACGCGACGACACGACTGGCTTAAGACCACACTTGGTGGCGCAAGTACGAGAATACTTCCGGTCGCTGGACTTCGCCGGATCCTTACAACGGCAGCATGACAGTTGCCAATCCGCAAAGCTTCAATCGCTACAGTTACGTCCTGAACGATCAGAACCGCCTTGATAAGCTCTACGACGATCGGCTGGATGGATTTATCGAACGATTTCTTTGAATGTAAAGCACGAGAGTAGCTTGCCGATTAGATTGCCGAGTATCAGGACGCTGCTCACGATATCTGTAGGATGGTATTTGCCTAATAGAACTTTCGAAAAAGGCCTATTTCTTGTTCAAACAGCAAAGTCCAAGCGAAAACGAAAGTTGCTTTATTTCGTGTGTTCGAACTCGACCTGAAAGGATCAAACTCTCACCGCGACACTTCGCCAATCGTTTGATGGGTATTTGCAATTGCGAACACAGCGTGGCAAAAAGAAAAGGCTGCCTGTGCGCAAAGGGCCGAACACAATAGTGACCGCGCGCGAACGTTGCTCGCTATGACCACTTATACTTAAAGATCGATTCGAATCGCGACTCCCAGATTTTTCCAAGCAGTCCCTCATAAGAAAAACGAAGGCAGAAACTTCGCGCGTTATGTCGTTTCCGAACAACTGGATTCGACCCGGAAAATGCTTTTCGCGAAATGGGAAGAATCAGCTTTAACGATGCGTTATCTCAGGCCGGTTGGTTTACCGACAAAAGCTTGCGCGCTCGGACTACGCTAGTCTTGGCAGATCTTTGTTTGCCGCGCGCTGAGCAACAAGGAAAAGGCAGAGTGGTCCAAGAAGAACACGAGATCCTGAGACTCCAAGATACTAATGAATTCTGTCGTTACCGCCTTGACTCCTACCCGGTCAAAGCGCGCCACAGCTATAACTCTTGCTGCGTCTAACTCACGCCGAGCGGATAACCGGGCCAAATGGCTAATCGCTTGGCAGGATATTTGCTCGGTTCGTGGTCAGATAAGATCAAATTTCAATCACCAAGCCTCCACCGTTAATATTGTCCAGCATTCAACGGTCGGAAGCGTAGATTGTGTCAATCATAGCTTCGCACTTATGTGGCGTTCGACCGGACGAAAACAAGATTCGATCAGCGCTACAGAACTGAACGCCACATAAAAGCAGACTCCACATTTAGTCTGTGGCACGCGATGCGCTAGGAAATCCGCCGGACGAGTTTTAAACTAACCCGGAAGTGAGAAAAGACGCATTGCGATTGATGATAGTTGACGACGAGGAAGCCGCACGCTACGGCATGCGGCGAGCCCTCACGACCTTCGGCTACAACATCTCCGAAGCGGGCTCTGCCGAAGCAGCCCGCGCCCTGCTGAAACAACACGAGCCCGACTTGCTCCTGCTGGACGTTAACCTGCCGGGAATGAGCGGGCTCGATTTCCTTCGCGAACTCAAAACTGCCAACGGTAACGCGCCGCTCGTGATCATCATCACGGCCCATGGCTCGGAACGCATGGCCGTCGAAGCCGTGAAAGCCGGCGCTCACGATTATCTGTCCAAACCCTTCGAGCTCGACGACCTTCGCCTCGTCGTAAAAAATGCGGCCGAGACAGTTCAACTACGGCGCGAGAATTATTCACTGCGTCGCCGTATCGAGGTTGAGCGTTCACAACGCGGCGCGCTTATCGGAAATTCTGAGGCGATGCAACGCGTGCGGTCCATGATCGACAAGGTCGCGGAAACTGATGCGACGGTGCTGGTCCGCGGTGAATCAGGTACAGGAAAAGAACTGGTGGCCCGCGAGCTTCACGAGCGAAACAGCGTGCGACGCAATAGTTCATTCGTCGCCGTGAACTGCGCGGCACTACCTTCGGAGCTGATCGAATCCGAGCTATTTGGCCACGAAAAAGGCGCTTTTACGGGCGCGGCGGCCAAGCGGGAAGGGAAATTTGAACAAGCAGACAGCGGCACTTTGTTTCTAGACGAGATCGGCGACATGAGTGCCAACGTGCAAGCCAAGCTGCTGCGCGCGCTGGAAGAGCGACGCATTGAACGACTCGGCGGAAATGAGTCGATCCCGGTTGACGTGCGCATCGTCAGTGCTACGCATCGGCCGCTGGAACAGGAGATCACGAACGGTAACTTTCGCGCAGATCTCTTCTATCGTTTGCGCGTTGTGACGGTCGACATCGCTCCTTTGCGCGACCGTCGCGAGGACATTCCGCTGTTAGTTGAGACCTTCCTCCGTGGCGCCGCAGAGCGTTATGAACTACCGCAGCGAGCGCTCAGCCAGGGCGCGTTGAAACGCCTGGTCGAGTACAACTGGCCCGGCAACGTGCGCGAATTGAAGAACACGATCGATCGCGCGGTGATCATGGCTGAAGGCGATGAGATCACGCCGCGCGACCTGCCTGACGAGATAACGGCTGGAATTCCCAGGGGACCAATCGGTGAATCTGAGGAGGAAACTGACGGTCTGCGCGTGCCGTTTACGGCTGATTTTCGCGAGGATCGACGCGAGTTCGAGCGCCGCTACATCACCCGCTGCCTCGAACACACGCAGGGCAACGTCACCCGTGCAGCCGAGATTCTCGACATGCACCGCCAGTCGCTTCAACACAAACTGCGCCAACTGGGCCTCGGCCGACGCTACGTCTCTGTAAGCGGCGATCCGCAGGATATTTCCGACAGTTGAAAGGTAAACAATGAAAGCGCGAGTCGACGCCATCCTTCAACGCGAACAGGCTGAATACCTTGATCGACTGCTCCCGGCAGGGGACCAGTTGCTCACGGAGATGGAGTCGTATGCGGCGGAGCATCGGGTGCCAATCGCGGATCGGGAGGTCGCGTCCTTTATAGAGATCACCGCACGCGCGTGCGGCGCGAAGCGGGCGCTCGAGATCGGAATGGCGATCGGCTACTCGGTGGTCCATCTCGCGCGCGGGATGGGCAAGGGAAGTCGGATCGTTACGATTGAGCCGAGCGATGAGATGATCAACGCGGCTTCTGGTTATTTCGAGCGGGCCGGTCTCGCGGATCGCGTTCGTATCGAACGCGGCAAAGCTTTGGACGTTATACCGCAACTCGACGACACTTTTGATCTTCTGTTCATTGACGCACTGAAAGAGGAGTACAAGCAGTATCTCGATCTTGGATTGCAGCGGTTGCGCAGCGGCGGCGTCGTGATCGTCGACAATTTACTCTGGGGCGGAAAGGTTGCCACTGGCGATTTAGAGTCGTCAACGGTCGCGCTGCGCGAGTTCAATGATTATTTCATGAACCATCCTCAGTTGCGTGCAGTGCTTCTTTCCGTCGGTGATGGTCTGGGGTATGCCGTCAAGAATTAAGTAACACCCGCCTCATAACTTTCTTGATAAAAACTTCGCCCGCGTGCTAACTTCCTCTCGTCTCTCTCGGTGTTTGTGAGATTCTCCCACCCTCATTTAGCGAGTGTCCCTTATGAGC
Organism: uncultured Acidobacteriota bacterium; assembly: GCA_963789185.1. Classification (GTDB taxonomy): domain Bacteria; phylum Acidobacteriota; class Blastocatellia; order Pyrinomonadales; family Pyrinomonadaceae; genus PSRF01. The sequence continues at coordinate 121,734 of CAWBJU010000025.1, read as the reverse complement.
AAACGAAAGCAGATTGGCTTGCTGTTATTGCTGGCGTCGATCGCCGTCGCCGCCCTTTCTTGTAGCGTTGCTTCAAATAAGGAGCCCTTTTTCGGGAAGACAACCCCGCCGGAGCGAAACATCTTTCGCTACGTCACGGGTGACGAACCCGAATCGCTTGATCCGGTAGTGAGCACCGGACAGCCCGAAGCGCGAATCTACATGGCGCTCTACCAGGGGCTAGTTGAATATCATCCGAAGACGATGGAACCCGAGCCCGCGCTCGCAGAACGCTGGGAGCCAAACAACGATTCATCCGAATTCAGGTTTTATCTACGTCAAAATGGACGCTGGTCCAACGGCGATCCAATCAAGGCACAGGACTTTGTTTACAGCTTCCGCCGCGCGGTCGCGCACGAGACTGCCTCGCGCAATGCCTATCTCGCTTATTACATAAAATACGCACAGGCTTACAACGAACAGAGGGTCTTCGTTCGCGATCCGAAAACGGGTCAGTTTCTTAATGCAAAGGACTTCGACGAGCATCTTCCAGCCGAACCGCTTTCAGGCAGCCCGCTTGACTCCGGACCGGGAGAGTACTCGATCCCGGAAGTCGAGACTCACGAGCCAAGCGATTCCGAGTTTCACAAACAACTGCACATGCCTCAGCGCCTGACGCTGCCCGGTGACCCTAAGGAGCGCAACAAAGCGCTTGATGCAAACGCCAAACTAAAAACCGCAGTCGCAGGCAAAGAGTTTGTCCCCGTGAAAGCCGAGGACATTGGTGTTGAAGCAATCGGCGATCACATGGTTCGGATTTCACTGACTCAGCCTGGACCTTTCTTCGTTGGCTTGTTGGCCCACCAGGTGTTCCGGATCGTGCCGCAGAAAGTCGTCGAAAAGTACGGCGCCGTGTGGACGCAACCACAGAACATCGTCACCTGTGGTCCATTCAAAGTAAGAACCTGGCAGCCTTACGATAAGCTGATCGTTGAACGCGATCCGATGTACTGGGACGCCGCCACTGTCAAACTCGACGAGATCCATTTCTATCCGATGGCGGACAACCCGTCGATCATGAATCTTTACAAAGTCGGCGAAGTCGATGCGGTGCTAAATCACACCGTGCCGAATGCGTGGCTTGAAGTCGTCAGAACGAAACAGGACTACATGGACGGCGCGGAGGCGGCGATCAACTATCTGCTGATCAACGTCACGCAGCCGCCAATGAATGACGTGCGCGTGCGCAAGGCGTTCAACTACGCCGTCGACAAAAACGCCTGGGCCTCATGGCGCAAGATCGTAAAACCTTTGACGGCGTTCACGCCCGAAGGAATCTTCAAAGACTATCCGCAACCGAAGGGCGACCAGTTTAATCCGGAAGAGGCGCGTCGACTCCTGGGCGAAGCGGGCTTTCCGGTTACGAAACGAGGCGACGGCAGCTATTCGTGTCCGAAGTTTCCAGTGGACCAGGTCGAGTACATCTACAACACGCAGGATTCAAACAAGGCGATGGCCGAGTGGATGCAGGCACAGTGGAAGCAAAACCTCGGCATCACGGTCAACCTGCGCAACATGGACTGGAAGACGTTTTTGAACGTGAGGTCGAGGCTTGAATACAAAGGTTTCTCGCGTGGCGCATGGTCCGCGGATTACATGGATCCGTTCACGTTTCTGAGTCTGTTCTATACCGGCGGTGACAGCGGCTCGGGTTGGGAGGATCCGAAGTACACTGCGATGCTCGACGAGGCAAACCGAACGCTCGATCCGAAGAAGCGCTACCAAATGTTGGCCCAGGCCGAGAAGTTTTTGATTGATGCGCAGCCGATGATCCCGATCGACACCGCGGCCATCAACTGGGTGAAGAAACCGTACGTGAAGGGCATGTATCCGAATGCTGGCTCGCTGTTCCCCTGGAAGTACGTGTACATCGAACGCGATCCGGCAAAGTGGGACTATGGCATTCCGAGTTTGACGGCGGATTAAAAATTGCGCAATTGCGAGATTGCGAGATTGCGAAATTCGCATCACAAGTCACTCAGTGGCTCGTGTTGGAAAGTTCGCAATTCCGCATTTCCGAAATTACGCAATTCGATAAAATGCTTCGCTTCATAGTCAGACGACTCCTGGTCACCATCCCAACGATTCTCATCGTGATCACGATCACGTGGGGCCTCATCAAGCTTGCTCCCGGCAGTTTTTACAGCGGCGAGAAACGACTCCCGCCCGCCATCGAAAAAAGCATCCGCGAGAAGTACGGCCTCGATAAACCGTGGTACACGCAATACGGCAAGATGATGTGGAGCATCATTCGCCACGGTGACTTCGGTACGTCTCTCCGCTTTGAAGGCCAATCGGTAAACACGATCATCCGTCGCTCGTTGCCCGTTTCGGCTGCCATAGGAATCCTCGCTTATCTGCTCGCACTGATCGGCGGCGTCACCGCGGGATCGATCGCTGCGCTCAAACAGAATTCGCGTTGGGATTACGGTTCGATGACGCTCGCGATGCTTGGCATCTCGGTGCCGAACTTTGTGCTTGGTCCAATCCTGGTCCTTGTGTTTTCACTCAGTCTTTACTGGCTGCCGCCGTCTCGTTGGGGCGGGTTTCCGAGTCGAAACCTGATCCTTCCGGTGATCACGCTTTCCGCGATCTACATGGCCTACATTGCGCGTCTCGCACGCGCGGGCATGCTCGAGGTGTTGCGGTTAGACTACATCCGTACCGCACGCGCGAAAGGACTAAGCGAGAAGGACGTCGTGATCAAACACGCCTTGCGCGGCGGGCTGATGCCCGTGGTTTCATACACGGGTCCGGCACTCGCGTTTCTGCTAACGGGCACGGTCGTGGTCGAAACGATCTTCGCGCTCCCCGGATTGGGAAACTATTTCATTCAGGCATCGCTGAATCGTGACGAGCCGCTGATCATCGGCATCGTCGCGTTTATCGCGATCACGTTGTTGTTGATGAACCTGATCGTCGATATCGCGTATGCGTACCTCGATCCACGCGTGAGATATTAGAAAAACACGAGATGATTCCGGAACCTGATCTGATTCACTCTACACCGGAGACGGCGATCACCGAAGGTGAATTCGTGCGTGGCACTTCGCTGTGGCGCGATGCGTGGCGTCGACTGTTGAAAAACAAGCTCGCGGTGTTTGGTCTGATCGTCGTCGTGTTCGTCACGTTGGCGTCGCTGCTTGGTCCAACTGTCATCAAACGCGCAACTGGTTTCACGCCCGATTACATCCCGACCAACGACACAAGGTTGATCAAATCATTCCCACCATTCACCGGTCCTAATGGCGAGTTTTCCTGGACGCACCCGATGGGTACCGACAACGCCGGCCGCGATCAACTCGCGCGTGTACTTCAGGGTGGACAGATTTCGCTATTCGTCGGAATTATTTCGACACTCGTCTCGCTGCTGATCGGCGTTAGCTACGGGGCGATCGCGGGCTATGTGGGTGGCCGAGTCGACAACATCATGATGCGGCTCGTCGACATTCTTTACTCGCTGCCTTATGTGATTGTGGTGATCGTCCTATTGTCGATGTTTCGCAGCCAGACGGCGCGCGGACAGCTCATCCTGTTGTTTGTCGCACTCGGAGCCGTTTCGTGGTTGACGATGGCGCGCATTGTTCGGGGACAAGTGTTGTCGCTGAAGAACCAGGAATTTGTGATGGCGGCGAAGGCGACCGGCGTTTCGACACCGCGCATTATCTTTCGTCATCTTGTGCCGAACACGTTGGGCCCGGTGATCGTGTACGCGACGCTAACGATTCCGCAGATCATGTTGACGGAAGCGTTTCTGTCGTTCCTTGGCTTTGGCGTACAGGCGCCGCTGGCTTCGTGGGGCAGCCTCGCGTCGGACGGTATCCAGAACATTGCGATCTTTCCGTGGCAGTTGATCTTCCCGGGCGTGACGATGGCGCTGACGCTCTTCTCGCTCAACTTTTTGGGTGACGGTCTCCGCGACGCCCTCGACCCACAGATGAGGACTACTTGAAGAAATATCTCATTGATCATTTGTCATTTGACATTTCTCATATTTCATTTGGTTATGAGTTCCGGCGTGAGTATGAGAAGCGTGACGTCTGAACAAATGACAAATGAGAAATGTCAAATGATATATGACCAATGAGAACCTCCTCGAGGTAAAAGATCTTCGCACTTACTTCGAAACTGATGACGGCATCGTCAAGGCCGTCGACGGCGTTTCGTTTCAACTGAAGCGCGGCGAAACGTTGGGTATCGTCGGGGAGTCGGGCTCGGGCAAGTCAGTCACAAACCTCGCGATCATTCGTCTCATTCCGAATCCTCCCGGAAAGATTGTCTCAGGCGAAGTTGTCTTCAATGGGCAGGATCTGTTGTTGCTCAGTAACGACGCGATTCGAAAGGTTCGCGGCCGGCGCATCGCGATGATCTTTCAGGATCCGATGACGTCGCTCAACCCGTTCATGAAGATCTCCAAACAGTTGATGGAGATGACTCAGCTTCATCTGGGCCACTCAAAGGCTCAGGCGCACGCGCATGCGATCAAGATGCTCGAGACGGTCGGCATTCCCGACGCGAGTACACGCGCCGATAACTATCCGCACGAGTTCTCCGGCGGCATGCGGCAGCGCGTGATGATCGCGATGGCGCTGTCGTGTGAACCTGAGCTGCTGATCGCAGATGAGCCGACCACAGCGCTCGACGTCACGATTCAGGCGCAGATCCTCGAACTAATTAAGAAGCTCAAACAAGAAACCGGCACCAGCGTGATATTGATCACTCACGACCTCGGTGTTGTTGCCGGAATGACGGATCATGTCATCGTCATGTACGCCGGAAGGATTTTCGAGCAAGCGAAGACGGCGGAACTGTTTGCGGTGCCGGGTAATCCGTACACGAAGGGGTTGTTGCGATCGGTGCCGGATCCGACTGCCGAACAGGGCAAGCTGTATCAAATTCCAGGACTGCCGCCGGATGTGGCGCATTTGAAGCCGGGCTGTCCGTTTGCGCCGCGTTGTGAGAAGGTGCAGGAGATTTGTCATCGCGAGTTTCCGCCGTTTGTGCAACTCACTGCGGACCATTATTCGTTGTGCCATTTTGCGCGTGAAGTTTATGCGGAGTCAGGGGGCGGTCGACCTTCATGAGTGCTGTCGAATCAAAAACTGATCCCAAGCCGCTGATTTCTATTCGAGATCTTAAAGTGCATTTCGATCTCGGAGGCGGCGGTGCGCTCGACAAGTTGATTGGCGGCAGTCCGGTGAAACGTGTCGTTAAAGCGGTTGACGGAGTTTCGCTTGATATCTTCGAGGGGGAGACTCTGGGACTCGTTGGTGAATCAGGTTGTGGCAAGTCGACACTAGGACGAGCGATTCTAAGGTTGACTGAACCGACGTCGGGACAGGTTTTCTATGGCGAGCGTGACTTGGCCCGCCTGTCCGCCCGGCAACTGCGTGAACAGCGACGGCACTTGCAAATCATCTTCCAGGATCCGTATGCGTCGCTTAATCCGCGCATGACGATCGGGCAGATTGTCGGCGAGCCGCTGGAGACGTTTGGACTGGCGAAGGGCAGGGAAGCGGAGCAGCGCGTGCAGGAGTTGCTTGAGACGGTCGGCTTGAGCAAGCGGTTTATCAAGCGTTACCCGCATGAATTTTCCGGAGGACAACGGCAGCGCATCGGTATCGCTCGAGCACTCGCCGTTGATCCGGATTTCATTGTCGCCGATGAGCCAATCTCCGCGTTGGACGTTTCGATCCAGGCGCAGATCATGAACCTGCTCGAAAAGCTGCGTCGCGAGAAACATCTGACGTACCTCTTCATCTCGCACGATCTGCGCGCGATTCGACATGTGTCCGATCGAGTGGCAGTGATGTATCTCGGCAAGCTCGTGGAGCTCGCGGATGCGAAAACGATCTATCACGAGCCATTGATGCCATACACGAAAGCGCTGATTTCCGCCGTACCCGTGCCCGACCCGCAAATTGAGGCGACGCGACAACGGATCGTTCTCGAAGGCGACGTGCCGTCGCCGATCAATCCGCCTTCGGGCTGTCCGTTTCACACGCGGTGTCCGTATGCAATCGATGTTTGCAAGGAAGTGGTTCCGCAGTTGGTCCAAATCAAGCCGGCCCACTTTGCCGCCTGCATCCGCATCAGCCCCTCGCAACCTCATATTGAAAACGTTCCACCCGGCGCCGCTCCAGGAATCGACAGTGGCGTCAGCGCGACCGATGGTTGAAGTAACACCCCGACCCCGAAATACCACCCCTATTGAGCGTTTACGACTAGGGTGAAATCCTCGTGCGGACGGTAGATTTGCCCAGAACCGTGAGAACTGTTAGCTAAGTCGTTGTAGCTCACAGAGTTGAAATCTATACTTGCTATGGTTAACGAACCAGGCAGGATGCCCCGAGATAGATGCCAAAACGGTCCCCCATTGCCCTGAATCCTCAGGAACACCGCGAAGACGCTCCGCCCGCCTGGCTGGAGGTCCAGGACGGCCTCGCCGATGCGTGCGGCCTGGCGCTTTTGCTGGTCGATGGGCACCAACCTCCCGCGATTGCGGTCTCCAACAACAACTCAATCTGCGAAGCGTTTCAAACCTCCTCGGAGTACGCGACCCTCTGCGATCCCTACTGCGGAGCCGCCCACTCGAAAGCGACAAAGGCTGGCGCAACGATCGAATACGAGTGTCACGCAGGCCTCCGCTGCTTTGCCAAGCCCGTTGAGATCGGCAACGCTAAGCGAAAGCTGGCCGTCATCGGCGGACGCGCCTTTGTGAAGAGCACGGACTATCAACGCCTGATGGAGCGCTTTCGCTCGGGCGACCTGCAAAGTTTGGCAACGTCAGCCGATCTTTTCTCAAACATTCTTTTCGCCGAACAACAACGTCTCAACGAACTGGCTGAACGCGTCGATAAGTCGGCGCATCGCTTCCACGCCGCGGGCTCAAACGGATCCGCGATTACGCTCGTCAAGCCCGCAACTAAAGAAAAAGCGCCACGAGAAGAGAAGGAGAAGCCGAAGCCGGAAGAAACCCGACCACAACCCGAACTTGAAAAAGAAGTACAGCGCCTGCGTCACGAGCTCGAGTACCGTTCGCGCTTTACCGACTCGCTTCATCATTTTCTCGAAAGGATCAGTGGGCCAGACCCGTTACAGACCTACGAGTCGATCGTAGCCAACTCCAAAGAACTATTCGAATCGGAACGGGCATCGCTGCTCCTGCTGAAAGAAGGGTCTAACCAACTGATTCTCAAAGCAGCGAGCGGCTTCGCAACCGATCCCGCGTCGATTGGTCCCATACAAATTAGTGAAGGCGTTTCGGGCGAAGCGATCAACAGCGGCAAGCCGATCGTCGTGCACGATCTGCGCAGCTCCGGTCGTCGCCCGGCGCCGGCGGAACGTTCCTACAAAACAGACTCATTCATCAGTTACCCGATCATTATCGGCGGGCGCAAAGTCGGCGTCCTCAATGTCACCGACAAGAAAGGCGGACGCCGGTTTGACGAAATCGATCTCAGCCTGATGGACATCATAGGGCCACAAATGGCGGTCGCGTTGGAACGCGCGGAGTGGCAGGAGCGCGCCACTGAGTTTCAACTAATGTCGATCACCGATTCGCTCACCGGCTTGCCGAATCGACGTTATCTCGAAGAACGCCTCGCGGAAGAATTGAACCGCTCCAAGCGTTATGACTATCCGATGAGCTTCCTGATGATCGACATCGACGACTTCAAAGCTTACAACGATAAAAACGGTCACCAGGCCGGCGATCTTGCTATCCAAATCACCGGACATTGCTTGAAAGCCGCGCTCCGTTCAGCTGACATCCCATCGCGTTACGGTGGTGAAGAATTCTGCATCCTGTTACCGCAAACCGGCATCGTCGAAGCGGGCGCGATCGCCGACCGCATCAGGCAGCGAGTGAACAGTACGCATTACCCGCATGGCAAGGCGCAGCCGTTAGGACGCGTGACGGTCAGCGTCGGCGTCTCGACGTACTCGCAGATGGTTAACACTTCGGAGAACATCATTGCCGCAGCCGACCGCGCGCTCTACCAGGCGAAGAGCCTCGGCAAAGATCGTGTCGAGTTCTATTTCGAGGACGGCGGGAGTCACCAGCAGGGAAGATGAACAAGCGCAGCTCCAGCGAGAACTTCCGGCGTATCCTCGGCCGCGTGACGCAGTACGACTTTGTCGGGCGCAACGAGGAATTGAACCGGATCATGGCCCACGCGGAACCGGCGAACGCCGGGCGCGGGTTGTTGCTCTTGATGGAGCCTTCAGCAGGTGTTTCGGAACTCTTACGCCAGGCTTACGATCAGATCTTCAATAAACGTACCGACGTCATTCCGATCTACTTCGCTTTCACGCGCAACGAAACGACCGCCGTCAGCGCCGCGATCGAGTTTCTCAACACGTTTCTCCAGCAATACATCGCGTATCGTCGCGACGAACCGGTCGTTTCACACTCGACGCTAACGTTGCAGGACCTTGTTGAGCTTGCGCCGCCGGCCGATCTCGAATGGATCGAACAACTGATTGAGTCTTACGCACGACTGCGATTCAGCAACGACGACAAGGCGCTGGTGCGATTCTGTCTCGGTGCGCCGCAACGAGTACCTGCCGGTCGTGGTCGTCCGTTGATCATGCTCGACGGAGCGCAACTGGCCGAATACATGAACGGAGTCGTAGTCCTGGGCACGGAAGTCTTGAGAGTGTTCGGACGCGGCGGATTCACTTTCGTACTCGCCGGTCTGCGCCGCCAGATTCTCTCCGCGGCTCATGAAGCGAAGTGCAATTTTGAACTACTCGACATCCTGCGCCTGCAACAACTCGACGCGGAACAAGCGGCGTTGCTGGTCGATCACGTAGCGCGGCGACAACACGTCGCTATCAGTGAAGCAGCACGCGATCTGCTGGTCCAACAATTCGCGGGCAATCCGTTTTTTATCAGTATCTTTCTTCAGGCAGCGCGCGAGAAGAACGCGTCGCTGACGTCATATCTCGACTGCGAGCGTTTGTACGTCGACGATCTCCTGGGCGGACATCTTCATCGACATTTTGCTGAACTACTCGAAGAGATCGCGCCACGAATCGACACGCGTCACTTGCTGATCCGTGTGTTGTGGGAAGCAGTTGCCGGTGAAGACCAAATCTCTACCTTCGAAGTCTGGCGCAAGCGTTTGCACGTTACCGCCGGCGAGCTACAGGAGATTCTTCACCGCCTGCACGTGCAGGAGTTTGTGAATTGGGACCAGGGAATCATCGAGTCCGGCGTTGGACCGCAACCGTGGAAAGATTATCTGAAGGTACGGTACCGGCTAGACGTGCTCAACGATCCTCGGGCATTAGTAGTCGCCGACGCGCTGGCCGATTCACTCAAACGCGCGCCACACACGATGGCGCGACATTACAAACAGATCGCCAGCGGCGGGCTGCGTGAACTGATCAGCCGCTTCAATTGCCAACGCGTCCCCACGGTCCTTTTTGACTACGCGACGTTCAGCCGCAAGTACAAAGGCGCTGAGAGCGACGCGATTGCGGCCGGTCTCGAAGCCGAGTCTGACTTGCTTAAACTGCCGCAGACGGTACACCTGGCGAGCTGCGTCGCATTCAACAGCGACATGCGGCAACTCAGCGACGAAGATCGTTGTCTCGTCGCGCACACGTTTGAAGACGGTGCCTACTCCGACGCACTGCAAGTCATCTGGTTGACCGCGGACATAGAATCGAAACTCGAGGTGGACGTTGAAGTAGCGCGAGCCTGGTGCGAACGGTTCGAGACGATGGCCGCCCATCTCGGTTTCAGCCGTTACCAGATTTGGCTCATCTCAAACGAGGGTTTTACGGATGATGCGAGCCGCTTGTTAAGCCGTCGCAAAGCGTTAAGTTGTAGCCGTCATCAACTGGCTTTAATTGCCGAACGGCTGGGCGAGAGCGCGTCAGATCCGGTCGTGCAAACTACTGAGGCCAATGAGTTTCTCATGGTCGTGCCGATGGGTGAAGATAACGAGCTCATCGCCGCCAGCACGGCCGAACAGATCGCCAGGCGCTTGATGTTCCGGCCGGAGGCCATTAACCAGATCAAAACGGCGGTAGTTGAGGCTTGTATCAACGCGTCTGAGCACAGTTTCAGCCCGGATCGAAAAATTTATCAACGATTTCGGCTTGAAAGTGATAGATTAGTCGTCACTATTTCGAGTCGCGGCATCGTACCGGCCAATCTTAACGGTGCGAGTAGCGGTTTAGAGACTTCAGAAGCGGCGGAAGAACGACGCGGTTGGGGACTAAAGCTGATCCGAACTCTGATGGATGAAGTCGAGTTTGAACGGGTCGACGACGGTACCAGCTTGCGTATGACAAAATATCTTCGCCAAAGTTCTTCGTGACGCTTCCGGCCCAGCTTTACCAGGAATAAAACTTGAGGCGCAGTTTTCGAGTCGCCTATATAACAAACATTCTCGAGGCAGGAGGCGCCTATCGAGTGGATAAACCAAGTGGAAGATTGGTTCGCTCGCATTGTGTTGGCACCACCGCTGTAGTTTACGCGAGCGACTATTTAAACAAGCTCACCGGTGAAAAGATCGAACGGGAATGCCGACGGCAACTCGACTCGGGTTGTCGCGGGCTGGTTATTGACTTCAGCGATACCCAACTAGTTAACAGTATCGGAATTTCCATCCTGCTCGGCATCATCGACGTAGCCGAAAAGAGCGGCGCACGCGTTGTGTTTTCAGAAGTGAACTGTCAGACAGTCGAATTGTTTGAAATGCTTGGATTGACCCGCCACGTTGTACTCGCGAAGGACGAACGCGAAGCACTGCTTAATCTCTCCAATTATGAGGCGTCGCACATAGTCCACTGATTTTAATGGAGCCTTCCACCCAGAAACTCATTCACACGTTCGGTGCTCTGGCCGATCTCGGGCAGGAGATTGCCGGCGACGCCGAGTTCGCGGTGATGGTTCGCACGTCGTTACACCTGCTGCTCGGCACCCTCGCGTTGCGGCGCGGCGCGGTAGCGGAATGCGTTGACGACGATTCGCTTCGTTGCGTTACCGTATGGGGCCTTGGCGATGATTGGTTACGCGAATGGACCATAACCAAAGCTGAGAGGCATGAGTTACTCGATGCGCAGGCGTCTGAAGGCTTAGTGAGGTACAGCGAGAAGGGATTCATCACCCGGAACTACGATGGTCTAAGTAAGTCCGGAATCGAACTGGTGCTGCCGATGATAGTGCGCGGCGAAGTAACCGGTTTGGTGCTGCTGGGAGGGAAGGCAAGCGGCGAAGAGTTTTCAAATGCCGACTTTGAAACGATCAAGGCGATGGTCCGGCACATCGGCGTCGGCATTCACACGCATCGCCTGCTCGAAGAGGTGGCCCACCGCGCGGAAGAGAACCGCCGTTTGTACGAAGAGCTGCGCGCCATCTATCGCGACACTGTCAGGGCCTTTGCGGCCGCAATCGACATAAAAGATAAATACACGCAAGGCCATTCGGAACGCGTCGGCCGTTACAGCGAGATCATCGCGCGTGAGATGGGTTGGAGCGAAGAAGAAGTCGAAGGGATACAGATCGCCGGCTACTTGCACGACATCGGAAAGTTGATCGTGGACCGCGACATCATCAACGCGCCCTATCATATCGACGCCAAACAATCGAGCGATCTCAACCGTCACCCCGCGGCGGGATACGAGATTCTCTCCCCAATCAATCACCCGTACGCCGACATTCCGTTGATGGCCAAGTATCACCACGAACGTCTCGACGGGCGCGGCTATCCTGATGGTCTAACCGACGAACAAATCCCGATGGGTGCGAAGATCGTTTCGCTCGCGGATTCATTCGACGCAATGACGACCGACCGGCCCTATCGCCGGCGTCGATCGTTCGAAGACGTCATCCGTGATCTACGCGAGAACAGCGGTAAGCAGTTTGATGGGAAAGTCGTGGCGGCGTTTGGAAGAGCGATTTTGAAAGAAGTGAACGGAGAAGTGAAGAAACGTCCGATCACTAAGTTGCTTGGCAAGGGTTACCTGGAAGGCGAGAACGTTCCAACCCTGCTCGCTGACTTGATTGTCGAATTGGACCCCGCGAACGCTCGCGTTACCTCGGCTGGATCCGAATAACAAAGTTACAAATCGCGATCTTCTGATCGGGCGCGACTTCGGTTGGTTCCTCACGCATGATCTCGCGGCCGTTTATGAGTGTCGGGTTTCTTCCTTTTGCTACCAGCCAATAACGACCTTCGTTATCGCGCGTCATCACTGCGTGAACGCGGCTGACTTCCGGATCGCCCTGAATCGGCAGGTCGACTGAAATGCTGCGTGAACCGCGTCCGATCGTGATCTCGTTCTTGGTGATTGGTATCACTGCCTCACGAACACCGTCGCGCCACACTTCCACGGAGTACAACGCCTTGGCCCGCACCACGGTTTGTTCACTTTCGCTGACGTCTGAGGCCCGTTCGACAATGGTGTCGTTCGGAGTGAATTGTTGACTCGATTGCGATTGCGAAACACGCGGCGTGACCATCGTGTGACCGCTTTCGGTCTCGTCCCAAACAGCCTGCACGCGAAACTCACCTTTATTCAGCGTACCGTCGACGCGAAGCTCGACTGCGAACGACTTGACCGCGAGTTGCGTCGTGCCACTTAGTTCACGTGCGCGTTCCGACAAGACGTGAAAGAGCCCCTGTTCCAGCCCGCGGCGTTTGTCGCCCTGCCACTCTTTGTCGTCATCCGCACTCAGGTAAACGATGTACTCACGAGGAATGTAGGTTGGACCGCCGGGCGGTGTGAACATCTCGCGCTGCATGGCGGCCTCGACTTCGCGCGCGATCTTAACCAGAAACTCTTCCCAAACGCGCCGTGGCTTTGCATGTTCGTCAGCCGCTTCGAGCAGGTCTTCGCCGGTTTCACCGTCAATCCATTTTCTTATCGATTCAAGCAGGCCCAATCAGGTAGCTCCGTCTCTTATCAATCAAATTTTATATAACGTTTATTTACCCACCCGCGATCGGAAGAATATGGATCGGCCTTTGGCCGGGCATGTTGGACGACCAGCACCTCAACCCAGTTATTGTCGCTGTTTGCGCTGAGAACTCTAACCTTGGAGCCGGATTCAGCCAAGCCAATCGGCTGGTTGGCGCTGCCGCTAGCCGGACGCAGGTTTACGTCGGTGGTCGTGATGCCTTCCCGGCCGACGATAATGATGTCCGATGTGCCCGGGATGGACGCCAACGGATTCCAACGCGTGGTTACGTACTTGTGTGTCGCCAAGAGCATTCCGGAGAAGGCGAGTATCAAGCCTGCCGCGACGAGTGCTCGCTTGGTGCGACTCGGCGGCAAGACTGAAGCAACGGTCGTCTTTCGAGGCTGATGAGCATCGGCGAGATGCTTCTCGACGTCCCGCTGCTGGCGCTCACGCAATTCCATCAGGCGTCGCGCTTCCTCGCTAATCGGCACAACGATGCGCGGACGGCGGATCGAGTCGTCCATGGTCACAACGCCGCGCGGTTCCGGTATCGCGAAGTGTGGCCGCGGGGGCGCCGCCTCGGTGAAGTCTTCTGGTTCGATTGAAAGATCTGCGCTTGGTTTACGTCGCAGCTCAGCAGCGGCTGCCGTCACCATTGTTAGCGGCCGCGTAGGTGGCAAACTCGCCTCGGCGATCTCGTCCCAAAACTCTTCGACTGTTTGGTAACGCAGTTCGGGACGACTTTGCGTCGCTTTCTCGAGCACGCGCAGGACGGACTTGGCCCAAAAAGTTTCCTTAACGGATTCCGGTAGGTCACTGATCGCGTGTTGCGCGAAACGGCGCGGCGATTCACCGGCGAGCAACGTGTAAGTCGTCTTGGCAAGCGAATAGATGTCGGCGGCGGGCGTCAGGTGGTCGGCCGCCGGGGTTCTCAGACCAGTGGTCATGAGCTGACCGGTGTGCATCGACGGGTTGTGCTCGGGCGCCGAATAGATGTTGGTGCCGACTCGCGTGATCGCGCCTTCGTTCGCATCGAGGCGTGCGACACCGAAGTCTGCGATCTTGACGGTCGCTTTATCGGCGGTCAGCAAAAGATTCTGCGGTTTGATGTCGCGATGAATCACGCCGCACTTGTGTGCGTGGGCCAAACCGGAACACACCTGTTCGAGGTAGTGGAGCGCGCGTTGGATCGTCAACGGCCGCGTACGCGTCAGCGCGAACATATCGCCGCCGGGAAGATACTCGAGCACGATGTAATGAAACGTGGTGCCGTTAAGATCGATCGCGGTGCCATGACCGAGACGATTGATGACGTTGGGATGTCGCACCCGATCGAGCGCGACGGCTTCGTTTTGAAAATTGGAGACGAGCGTGCGTTCAAGTTCGGGATCGGGGTCGTCCTGCAAGTACATGTTCAGGGCCTTGATAACGACCGTGCGCGGCGCGCCATCGACGGCGGCGTTGTCGTTCGCGACGTAGATTTCGGCGTAACTGCCGCGGCCGAGGCAGTCGACGATGTCATAGCGGCTGTCGAGTCTGCTTTGCTGGAGTTTGAGTTCCGACATTAGTTACGCCCCTGATTCGCCCTCATTTCGCCCCTGATTTCGAATGACTTAGATGCGTCTGAATAGATCAGGGTTCAATATTAAGGAGCAGGCGCATTGGCGGGAGGCTTCGTCAACTCTTCATATTGATTGAGTGTTTTCCAGCGCCCTTGGTTTGTGCGGAAACTTAGGGCCGCCAAACCGAGAATTGCTTCCTTTTTGATGGTGGCGTTGGCGGGAGAAGGAGCGGCGTCGGCCTTGCTGATTGCAGCGTCAAAGGCTTTTACGGCCTCTTCGGTGTTGCCGGTTAGCAAATTTGCGCGACCGTAAAGATATAAAAACTCAGGATTTGGCGAATCGAGTGGGTTCTGAACGCGCGAATTAATCAACTCCTTCCCGATGTCGTTTGTGAGCCATGCACGCGGATCCTGATCCACCTGGCGCCGGGTGCGCTCAAATTGCACGAACGGTTCTTCCGGTTTGGGCGCCTCGGTGGTTACAGCCGCCGGCTGTGCCGGTTGGACTTTCGACGCGAGGAAGGGAATTCGCTCTTTGTAACGCGCGCCTGCGTAGAACGCTCCTGCAATCAGTGCGAGCACCAATAGCAGACCAAGAAACTTCGCAACACTCCCGCCGCCGGGACGCGTATTAGGCTCCGCCACGTTCAATCTCTCCTGGGTCACTGAGGCATCGCTCGCCGGTCCCGGAAAGGCGATGCGCGAGGCCGGAATGAAGCTGCCTTCGTTTTGCGCCGTTGCCACTACGGGTTGACCGTTGGGCTGCGGTGCATAGGCTGTTTGCGTCTCGGGGGAGATCGTGGGTTCGAGATCCGACAGTCGTTCGTCGGCGTGAAGTCGTTGACCAACACGCACAATCACGACAGTTAGATTGTCTTCGGCACCGCGTTCGTAACAACGCCGCTTCAGTTCATTGCAAACGTCCTCGAGATCTCCGTTTATGACCAGCAATTGTCGAATTTCATTATCGGAGACGTGACGGGTGATTCCGTCAGTGCAGAGTAGAAATTCAGTGCCGTCTTCGACTTCGATCGTTTTCATGTCGACTTCGACGCCTTGTTCCGCGCCCAGCGCACGACTGATGACGTTCTTGCTCGGATGGTTCGCGGCCTGTTCCGGCGTCATGCGTCCCGCACGCACCTCTTCTTCAACGATCGAATGATCTTCAGTTTCACGATGTAGCATGCCGTCCGGCGTGAGACGGTAAAGACGAGAGTCGCCGACGTGACCAAACGTTGCGACGTTGCCTTTGAGATGAAGCGCGACGATCGTGGTCGCCATCATCGAGAACTTGGCGTGCTCCTGGGCCATCTGGTGAATGGACGCGTTGGCGCGTTGGATGGCCAGCTCCATCAGGTCTTCGACGTCCGCGCCTTCAACCTGATGACGAAAAGCTTCATCGAGAACCTCGATCGCAGTTTGCGAAGCGACCTCGCCGGCTTCGGCGCCGCCAACACCATCGGCGACAGCAAACACATGCCGTGCCGGGTCGTGCAGAAAAGCGTCTTCGTTAAGGGGACGACGTTCGTTCAAACCGCGGTCGGAAAGCGCTGAGGACTGGACCTTGAAGGTTTTCCTGTCTTCACTCATTGCACTGCCTCCAGCTTAAGGGGAGAGGAACTCTTCGTCTCGGGCATCTCCGCGATCACTCTGTCGCGCGCATTTCGATGTGAAAACGCCATCAACATCCCCAGCATCGCGAAGCTCGTAATCAAACTAAACCCGCCGTGACTGACAAAGGGCAACGTGATGCCCGTCATCGGCAAAGCCCGCAGAATACCGCCAATATTCACTAACGCTTGAAATCCTATGAATGCTGTCAGACCAGCCGCGCACAGCTTCGTAAACATATCACGCGACTCAAGCGAAGTGCGAACGCCAGCAATCACAAAAATTATTACCGCGAGGATGATTATGGCCCCACCTGCTAGACCAGTTTCCTCGGCGATCGCCGCGTAAATGTAATCGGAATCGGCGATTGGAATCACTTCGGGAAATCCGAGACCCAGGCCACGACCCGTGCTTTTTCCTGATGATATTCCCCACGTCGCCTGCGCCGGCTGGAATGCAAATTTGTCGAACCAGACGTCGACGTTCACCGTCCTTTGCAGTGCCGGACTCTGCGCCGCGAGCTCTTTCATCTCCGGGTTCTTGTTCAGAGCGTCGTCGTATTCAGGTTTCCACCATGAAACTTCCGGCGACGGCGGATCGAAACCGTCGAGCCACAGATGAAAGCGCTGTTGAATGCGAGCGGGAAGCGCGGCGCTGATTGGACGGGCAATCGTCGGCAGCAGCGGCACCTTCTCCTGAATGTCTCGCGGCAGTGCGCCGACGACGAGAATACCGATGACCAGGATGACTGAACCAACGAACAGTAAGAGTTGCGGCCAGCGACGCACTGCGACGAGATACAACGTCGTGTACGCGCCGCTGAAGATCAACATCTGGCCGAAGTCTTTCAGCGCGAAGAAGGGAACGAACGGCAACATCGCCATGACCAGCAGCGGCACGATGTCGCGCGCGCGTGGAATGCCCCAGTAAGTTTCTGCGAGATCTTTGTAACGAGCAGTCAATATGCCGGCGAAGCCGACGAGGAACGGAATCTTCGAAGGCTCCCAGGGCGTCATGTTGCCGAGCGCTTTACCGGCACTCGAAGTAACGACAGCGGCTGCCAGGGGTAACAAGGTTAGTAAGACAATGAGGAAACTATTGCGCTGCAACAGCAACAGAAACCCATCTCTTACGCAGAACGAGTACGCGATCGCAAATGCGAGAATTGAGAAGATGGGGATCCATGTGTAACTCGATGTAAGCGCATTCCACAGCGAATAGTTTGACT
The DNA here is from genome assembly GCA_963789185.1 of uncultured Acidobacteriota bacterium. Taxonomy (GTDB): domain Bacteria; phylum Acidobacteriota; class Blastocatellia; order Pyrinomonadales; family Pyrinomonadaceae; genus PSRF01. The sequence continues at coordinate 104,373 of CAWBJU010000025.1, read as the reverse complement.
CTTTCTTCGGCAGTTGTGCAATGTCGATCGGCTGCGCGGGCGTGGGAGGCAAACCCATCATTTGCTTCTTGACGGGATCGTAGTTCTCCATGATGTAGCGCATGCGCAGCGCCTCCATCTTTTCTTCACGGGCGGCGGCTTTGTTGCGCGCGTTGTATTCGGGATCGCTGTAGAGCCGGTACTGGATCAGCATGCCGAACCCGAAGAGGAGAATCGCCGTGGTGAATAGCACCCAGTTGCCGGAAAAGCGTTTCGTGCGCGAGAGCCACAGGGCAGCCATCATCACCGGAATGAACATGAGCAGATCGCGCACTGCCCCAATCACAGACGTCTCATAACCGCGCAGTAAACCTCCGCGATGAACGGCCATGTAGCCCATGATCTCGAGACCGATAATCACGAGGATGAGCAACAAGTGTGATGACGCGCGGTTCTTCATCTGACTCTCAGGTAACCCAGATCTCTCGCCTTCATGACCAGCGCTGCTGCAATCGGCGCAGCCGACCTCGAACCATAACCGCCGCCTTCGACGATCACAGCGATCGCCAGTTGCGGTTTCTCAAGCGGCGCGATACACAAAAACCAACCATCAATTCGCGGATTCTCTTCGTCCATGATCACTTCTTCGTACTCGCGGATGATGTTGCCGCGGTTGTCGCGCTCGATGCGGTGTCGAGTCTTTGGTTGGCCTGTCTTCGGATCGTAAACAGGAACGACCTTCTGCGCCGTCCCTGTCTTGCCGCCGGTGTTGATTCCCGCTGCTTTGACCGGTGCAAAAACTCCGCGCGCCGTACCGCTGGCGCCGCCCGTAACGAGACCCATGATCCGTCGCAACTCTGCTGACGCTCCCGGCGTCAGGATTTGATTGAATGCCTGCGGCGCGAGGTTGAATTCAATCTTGGGCTTCATCAACTTGCCTTCCATGTTGCCCACCGTCGCCGCAGCAAGCGCCATCTGGAATGGCGTCATCTGTCCGGCGTAACCCTGACCGTATCCGATCAACGCGAGGTCATATCGCGTTACTTGCTTGCCGGTAACTATTGTCGCCTCACGCGGCGCGAGCGCTCGTTCGACGGCATCGGTGCTGCCGTTCCACAATTCCGGTTCCTTTCGGCCGCGCAAAGCTTCCGCCGGCGTGTCGTACGCACCGATACCTAAGAGTTGCGCGGCGCGTTTGAGACGTTCCTGTCCGAGCTTTACACCCATTTGCGCGAAGTACTGGTTGCACGACACTTCGAACGCATGATCGATCCCAATCCTTCCATGCACTTCCGATGGACCAGCGTCGTCGAAGATCACGTTTGCGCCCGGCGCCGCATAGTAACCACTGCCACTGCAAGTGAACTCCGTGTCCTGTTCGCCGGCGAGATATGCGGCGATCATCGTCACCGTTTTGAACGTTGAACCGGGAATGTAGTACGCGCCGAGCGCGCGGCTTACGAGTGGCTTGTCGCGCTCGTTTGCGTCGAGGCGTATCCAATTTGTTTCGTCGGTGACTTCGTTCAGGCTGTACGAAGGCTCGCTATACATCGCAAGCACTTCGCCGTTCTGCGGATTGAGCACGACAATCGCGCCATGCTTACCCTTCATCAGATCGACCGCGGTCTGTTGTAACGTGCGATCGATCGTAAGTCGTACGTCCTGGTTTCCTTTGAACTCGACTGACTGGCCTCTGACAACCTCCCACGCTTCAGGAAGCGCACCACTTTGCAAACCAAACAACGCCCGCTCCAGACCGGGATCGCCGCGATCGGATCCAAACAGGTGCGACAAAGCTTTATCCAATGGATACTCGCGACGTATGTCACCGCTCGCGGTGCGTTTGTAATAGGCCAATGGTTGGTCCAAGCGGCCACTGCGATCGAGTATCCACCCGCGCAGAGTTGATTCAGACAACCGCCGCACACGTAAATCTTTGTAACTAAGCTGCTGAAACTTTTCGTTCTGGTCGGCCGCGTACTTCGCCCAGTAAACGTGAAACCCAAACATGCCAATCGCCAGCAACACAAACAGCCAACGTAACGCACGCAGCCCGCGGTTCGTCGACGTGGAACCCAGTCGCTTGTGAACCGATTTTGGTAGATCTTCCGGAATGGCTGCGGCGACGGGTCGACGTCGATTACGGACCAGGCCAAGCAGCAGCAACAGCAGCACCAAACCAAAGCCGCCGACGTAGATCAACGTGAACAGAGCCGGCATTCGTTCCGGGACGTGCGGAGTCGGAAGCGGGGGACGTGAGGGAGTTTGGAGAAGAAATAAGAGTAACGTGTTTACGGTCATCCAGTTCTACTCACTTTTGCGCAGTCGCACTTCCACATCTCCAAAACCGATAACGTCGCCGTCTTCAATCAGTCGCGACTCGCCATAAGCGATGCGACGACCATTGATGTAGGTACCGTTTGTGGATCCGGTATCAGCGACGAGGAGAGTGCCTTCGGCTGTCATGAGCAGTGCGGCGTGGATCTTCGACACGCTACCGTCGTTGAGTGTCAGTTCGTTATCGGAAGCGCGGCCGACGTTCAGTCGTTTGCCGCCCGGTTTGAAGATCAAAGGGATTTCTCGGGTTCCGTTTTGCAGCGTAATGCGCGCGATCACCTGGATGTCCGGCATCGTCGGCGCGAGGGAGGGAATCTGGACGCCCAATTTCGCGGCACGTCGTTCTTCATCCTGGCGGCGCAGGTCTTCTTCAAACTCGCCGAACGTTGGATCGACGGAGATGCCGGTCGTGAAAATGTCGACTTCCGCTTCGACAGAGACTGCTGCCAGCGTGCGATAGCGATGGTCGTTGATGTGATCGATGGCGGCGGCGAGAACTTCGTTTTTCAGATCGTGCAGGATCTCGGGCGGCGCTTCGGAGTGCGTGCCCCACTCGACCTTCAGCACGAGATGATGTGGTGCGATGCGTCCGCGTTTACCCTCGTCTCTGACGCGCTCGTCGATCAGCTTTTTCATCCGTTCGATGAGCTTGGAAGTGGTGAGTCCGCTGCGCGGCTCGACGGTGCGACCAAAGCGGCGATCGACTACGTCGCCCATTCCTTCGAGCACGCGACGGAGGATGCGTTCAGGCAGCGCATCTGCACGCCGCTTCTTCTCGCTATCGTCGTCCTTGATTTTGCCTGTCGAGTCGAAGTCGTCAGTCATGAACAGTCAATACGAGTTTTCCGCCAAGGGGTTCACCACGGGAAAACAGTACACGGATGACCGCGATTCGGGTCATCCGTGTTTTCACATGATTGGCTATTCTAGCAGAAATCAGAAGATCAGCTTGAGCGAGTAGCGCATCATGCGAGGGCTGCCTGTGTTGTAGAAGGAGCCGAAGCCAGGGTCAGAGAGGCTTTGGCCGAGGAGAGAGGAGGATCGGCCAAAGGTCCAGTTTGGGGTGAAGGTATGACCTGGAAACATGCCGCCTATCACGCGATCGCGTCCCACCGGATCCGCGAAGTTCGGATGATTGAAGACATTGAAAACGTCGACGCGAAATTGAATACTCAGTTGTTCGCTGAAGTTGAATGCACGACGTAATGCGAGATCGAATTGGTGAAGTGGAAATCCGCGCCGGCTATTACGACCGACATCTCCCTGTTCCAAATCTGATGGCACATCGAACGCCGCCGGATTGATCGCCTTTCCACCCGCAAGCGTCGGATCGAAGATGTAAAACGGTTCACCCGAAACCACATTCGGTCGGAAATAAGCCACACCAAACGGCGTCGGTACGAGGTAGACAACGTTGGCTGGTTTCGCTGAACGGAGGTTGACGATTGAACCAACGCTCCAGTTGCGAAAGACCTTGTTGCCGACACCGTTGGAAAACAACGCCGGCAGATCGTACTGCACGTATCCGTTGAATTGATGCCTGACATCGAAATCCGATGGACCACGATCGAGTGCGGGGTTGGCGCTGGTCATCAAAACGTGTCTCGCCGAGTCCTCGCTTACGTTATCCAGCGATCGGGCCCACGTGTAAAAGAAAGCCGATTTGAGTCCGTCCGAAAAATGGCGATTGAACTCCACTTGCAACGCGCGGTAATCGGATCGGCCGGCATTCGTTGTCAGTCGCAGGAACGGAAACGTCGGGTTTTGGTCAAACAACGTTTGAGTGTGAAGCAATCTTCGACCGGCCGTGCCGACGTACGTTCCGGAGACTGATTGGTTCGATCCAAGCGCGCGTTCGAGCGATACGTTCCAATTCAATGTGTATGGCAGTTTCAGTTGCGGATCGAACACGATTGCGGGCGCACCAGATCCGCTTACAAACGGAATCGAATCGGCAAAAGCATCGCCCGCGCGGTGCTGGCCCATGTCGTAAACCACCGCGAACCCGCCACGCAGCATGAGCTCCGGATCGTTCTTCCCCAGGAGCTGATACGCAATGCCAACGCGAGGCGCGACGTTCAAGTAAGTCGTTTTCCACAACGGTGTTCCTGAAGCGGCAGCCGCAAGTTGAGATGGATCGTTAACCTGGTCCACCGCCAGCGGAGGCGTGCCGTCGTTTGACGGCGCCGGATTCAGTTCCCAACGCACGCCATAGTTCAACGTCAGCCGTGGCGTCGTCCGCCACTCGTCCTGCGCGAAGAGCGAGAGGTTGTTAAAGTCGGGCGACTGGAACGGCTCGCGATTGAACAAACCAACGCGCGCTGGAATGCCAGTAATCGCCTGGCCGACACCGTCAAAGAGCACGTTCATTTCATGCGTGCGAAAACCAAGGTGCGGAGACATGCGCCGGTAATCAACACCGAACTTAAGGTCGTGATTACCGGAAACGATCATCACCGTTCCAACCGTATTGAACTGGCGCTGAAGGTTTGTAGTGTCGTCGCCAATCATTAAGTTCGCGCTACGTCCATTCAAATCGAAATTGAACGACTCGCCAGAACCGGGAACGAGATTCACCGGAACCACTGCGCCGCCAAACGAATCGAGCACTTGCGAGCCCGCGACACGTAAGCGGCTGTAGTTCGCGCGAACATCCACCACCACGGTCGGCGACGCAGTCCACCTGAACGACCCGGTCGTTGTTTGTGCCTGGCTCCGGATTCGATTGATGGTGTTCAGCGAGAAACCGCCAGCGCCTCGTGTGTCCGCGTCAGAATCGGCGAAACTGTATCTTCCGGAGAACTGAGTCGTATCAGTCGGGTTCCAGTCAACACGGAAGCTTCCCACGTCGTGACGCGCGGAGTTCGCAAAAGTTGACGCGAACTTGGCGAAGCCGTCGGGTCTTGCCTCGCCCGTTGGCAACGGGAATGCGTTGAGGAACGGTCGGATTTCCGGAACGGCTGCCGTTCTCGAAGCGAGGGAAGGCACGTCGGTAATCCCCGTCATTGGATTACGCAGTCGCAATCCTTCGTAAGAACCAAAGAAAAACGCCTTGTCACGCACGAATGGACCAGCGAACGTGCCGCCAAAATTATTTACGCGGCGCGGTGGTTTGTTCAGACCGCGACTATTCGCAAACCAATCATTAGCATCGGTTGCGTCGTTTCCGAAGATATGAAACAGACTGCCGTGAAACTCATTCGACCCCGCGCGAGTAACTACGTCAACCTGCGCGCCGGGAACGCGACCCTGTTCAGCCTGCGTATGAGCCGTTCTAAACGTGATCTCCTGAATAGAATCGATCGCCGCGACTCCATTCGAGCCCCCACTCGCAGTAACCGCGAGCATGTTGCCTGATGCTGATGAACCAGGACCTTGTCCGCCGGGTGTGATGCCAAAGTCTGCGCTCACACCGTCGACAATGAAATTATTCGCGTGTGTTCTTTGCCCGTTGGTTGCGACGGCCGTCACAGGCGAATTGGTGGACTGTTCTGTGCTTCCACTGACCGTCCCGGGTGTGAGCGTCAGGAGGTTCGCAAAACTTCGGCCGCTCACTGGCAGGTTCGTGATGCTCGAATCAGTATTGATTACGCTCGAAGTAGTCATCATTAACTGACTGCTCGAACTCGTCACCATCACGGCGTTGCTAACGCCACCCAACGCGAGCACTTGCGTATGTTGCGGCACCGCGACCTGAATCGGCGGCTGAGGACCGGTAAAAGTCGCTTCATCAACTGCGACAAACGACGTGAATTGCGTCATCAACTTGAACTTCAGACCGATCTGTTCAATCTCTTTTTCCAATTCAGCCTTCATGGTGCCGTTTTGTGCCCCACTCAGATCGTAAGCCATGACGTCGTCGATCTTGCGCCGCGCCCAAAGCGTCGCGAGAACGTCGTGACTACCCTCCGTCTCCGGTAACGCAACGGGAATCTCGCGCACAAAATCCTGGCCGGCAATTTTGCCTTTCAACACGATCGTTCCACTCCCACCCTGCGAATAACGACCGGAAAGAACGAGCGGCTTCGCACTAAACATATCGGGTATTTGCCGAGGATAAATGTCGGCGACTGAGAGGCTTGCCGGCCACTCGATCGAAATATCCGTCAAATAGGGATTGCGCACGCGCTCGTTAAAGCGGCGCGCTACGGCGGACGTGTCGCCGGACTCCGTCACGTAATCGACTTCGCCACGTCCGTGTTGGGCCATGTTGTCGAGCAGGTAACGATTCGGTCCAATGCCGAAGCCCATCGCAAACACGCGCGCGTTCTTGTACTTCTTTACTTCGGCGATGATCTCCATGTCGTTGCCGACATAGCCGTCAGTCAGGAAGCAGGTGATGCGCAGGTGTTGTTGGGAGTCGGTGGGTTGAAGTGCGGCGGTGATTGCTTTCATCATCTCCGTACCGCCGCCGCCTCTGTGCGATGCGAGAAACTTCTTCGCCTCGCGGACATTTTCGGGAGTTGCGGGTCGTGGCTCGGGGAAGAGCAGATTAGTGTCGCCGGAGAACGTGATGATGTTGAACGTATCGTGTTGGTAGAGCGTGTCGAGCGCGATATCCACTGTTTCCTTCGCTTTGGCGAGAGGAAAGCCCGACATCGAGCCTGAGGTATCGACGACGAACACGAGTTCTTTCGGCGTCACATCTTCCGCAGAGACGCGCTGGGGTGGCTGTAAGATGAGAGTGAAGAAGCCACCCCTTTCGGTGCGATGAGCGAGGACGGCATCGTTCATTGCAGGACCGGCAGTTTGATACTTGAGAATAAAATCTTTGTTTGGGATCGTCTTTTGATCTTTGAGACGCACAATCGCTCGTCGTCCATCGGGACGTTCAACTTCGGTTTCGTGTGTTTCGGAGTTGAGTGCTTCGATCGGAACGCCGGCGTCGAGCGTGAGGTCGATCGAGATATCGTGTCCCGGACGCTCTGAGTAGGTCGCGGCCACGCTTGGAGCATTAGTCGCTTGATTCAGCGTTCCTGGGTTGTAACGATGACCAACGACCATCGGAAACGACCACTCATACGAACCGTCTTCATACTTCAACGTCTCAACGTAGCTGATGACGATACGGATCTGTTGACCGGGCATGATGTTGGCGACGGCTTGACTGAAGATGTTGGGACGTTGCTGGTCGAGTAACGCGGCGACTTGTCCGAGTTGTTTAGCGTTGGCGTAGGTAGCTTGCGCCTCTTCACGGCGCATGATCTTCCCTTTGATTGTGCGTTCGCCGATCAGCATCGTGAGATCGTCGACGGCGGCTGTTTGCGGGAGCGGAAAGACGTAGACGGCTTCGATCTTCTCAGTGAAAGGATTCTCAAAGTCCTGAGTTACCGTGACGCGGGAGATAAAACCGCTGACTTCTGCTTTGACGGTCGTGTGTTTGAGCGGGCACTCGCCGACCGGTTTGCCGGATGCGTCTGACGCCCGGAGTGCGCCAGTATTTGATTGCGGCCCTTCCTGCGCGATTATCGCGGGAGCAACGAGAAATAGTATTGCGGTTAATAGGGCGCATTTGAGAAGTAAACCACGATTAGACACAGATCCGCGTTTCAGAATTGCTTCTTCGTACATAGTCGTATTGTTTCTTTGTTGAGACCGGAGACTTGAGGTCTCAGTAGTAACTTAACTTAGGACCATGCGGGGGAGACCGCGCGAGAACTGCTTATTGGCTAACGCTATTGATGCAGTTTTTCGTATGCAAGGTGGCCTGAGGTGAAAAAAGTTTTCGCAATGGTGTTGAGAATCGATTGATCATAAACTTTCGATCATGAGACCTACGCTTGTGGTTTTGCTCCTGCTGATATCTTCCGCGGCTTCATCAGTCGCGCAAGTAAAGCCGGATCAGGACTATCTCGTTTATGTCCTGTCAGAGTCAGCCGACAAGATCGCGCTCGTTCGCTTCGGGCCTGACGGCGCGCGCGTCGATCGACAGATCGATACCGGCGACATGCCAGTCGACATCGACGGGCCCGCATGGCATCGTCATCTCTCCCGATCGCCAGTTCTATTACGTGTCGCTCGCGCACGGCCGACCTTTTGGAACGGTTTGGAAGTATTCGACCAAAGACGACACGCTGATCGCCAAAACTACGCTCGGTCTTTTCCCGGCAACACTCGACGTCTCGCCAGACGGCGCGTTTCTCTTTGTCGTGAACTTCAATCTGCATGGCGACATGGTGCCGTCATCAGTCTCCGTGGTTTCGACACAGACGATGACCGAAGTCGCGCGATTGAAGACGTGTACGATGCCGCATGGTTCACGGTTGAATTCGCAGGGAACGAAACAATACTCCGCTTGCATGATGGACGACATGCTGGTCGAGATCGATACCCGTTCACTGAAGGTGACGAAACAGTTTGCTCTGACAAAAACAGACGCCACGTCCGGCATGAAACATAGCGGCGGCCATGGCATGGAACCGCCGAAGCCTGGTGATAAATCGTGTTCGCCGACGTGGGCCGAGCCGTCAGTTGACGGCTCTTCAGTTTACGTTGCGTGCAATAACTCCAGTGAGATTGTTGAGGTCAACACACGCGATTGGCAGATCGTGCGTCGCATCGCCGCGCGTGCGGGCGTTTACAACCTCGACGTAACGCGCGACGGTCTACGCTTGATCGCCACGAACAAGCGCGACCAGTCTGTGTCCATTTATGAGTTGAAGAGTGGAAGGGAACTGGCGCGATTGCCGACGAAACGGAAAGTGCTGCACGGCGTGGTAGTGTCGCCTGACGATCGCTATGCGTTCGTCACGGTAGAGGGAATCGGTTCAGAACCGGGAACGGTTGAAGTGATCGATCTTACTGCGTTGAAAACAGTCGCCACCGTCGACGTGGGCCCGACCGCTGCCGGAATTGACTTCTACAAAACAGAACCGCCAAAGAAGCCGTAATCGTTTATGGACCAGGGGCTGTGGTAGACCCCTTGTCGATCTTTTCGCCCAGTTTCACTATCCAAATACCCGAGTGAATGTCGTTGAAATAGATCAGCCCTTTGTGTGGTTGCGCACCCCACGTGAAAGGCAGGTTCGCGCGAAACGCGTCGGCATCGCCGGTCCACACTCGCGCGATCTCACGTCCCTGCCGATAAAGATCGCCCCGCAGTTCGCCTGAGACATCGACGACGCGACCGCCGCCGCTGTAGTAGCCCAGGTACATCACATCGTCTTCAACCCAGATGTTGTGAGCGCCGCCTTCCGGAACCGGATACTCGGCGACCTTTCGCGGGTTGTAAATATCGGAAACGTCTACGACGTGAACAATGCCACGCACAGGGAACCGCTTGTTCGACTTAATGTCGAATATAGCCGGAAACACTTCATCGCCGATGAAGACGTAATTCTTGTAGCGATAGACGGAGTGAGTACCAGCGAGCCAACCATTGCCGTAGAGCTCGTTGTGATTGAAACGCAATTGGCTGACGAACTGCGGATGTTCGGGACTGCCGCCTTTCAATCCCGCTCCAACGTCGAGAATGACCAGGCCATCATGCCAGTACGCTAGATACGCAAGACCGTCTTTGACCTGAAGATCGTGAATGTATCGACCGACAGTGTATTCGCCTTCTTTTGATTGAATTACGCCCGCGAGCGGATTCTCGGTCTGCCAGCGTGCTACTTCTTTCGGGTTCTTGACGTCTTTGAAATCGATCACGCGCATCGAGCCGGTGGCGTCGTCGGTCAGGTAGACGTAATGACCGTCGACGTAGGCGCTGTGAACACCGCCAGTGACAGTGGCTGTGTAATCCGAAATCAGTTTCGGGTGCGCCGGATCGGATGTGTCGTAAAAAGCAATTCCGTTTTTTCTATTAGACGCGTTTTCACGCGAGATGACGAGGATCTTGCCGTCAGCCGTCGTCATGATGTCGTTAACGAGGCGCGCGTCGACTTTGACCGTGTCTGTTAGCTTTGGATTTGCCGGATCGGAAATGTCGTAGACAAAGAATCGATCAGCGATGGTGGAGTAATAGGCGTAGTTGCCGATAATCCATTGTTCGGCGCCCTGAAACTCTTTCATCGGCGCTCGGCCTACGATCTTAACTTCACGTTCAAGGTCCCGAGGCGCGACGACGATTGATGCGCTCGACGACATGGTGCCGCTGCTTCCGGTTACGATGTACGTACCTGGCAACTCGGCGACGAATGCGCCGTCTGCATCAACACTCGCGCCGCTACCGCTGACGGACCAACGCGTCGTGACGTCGTCTGCCGGATCCGTTTTGGCAGTGAAATAGACCACGTCGCCAGTACGCGCATTCTTTGCGCCGGCTGTGATCGACAAGCTGCGAAGATTGCTTTTGACGACGGAGATCGAAGTTTTTGTGCTCGCGGTTCCGGCGGTGGCGGTGATGGTCGCCTTGCCTGGTCCAACGCCAGTTACAACTCCGCCGGCGTCGACTGTGGCAACACTCGTGTTGTCAGAGGTCCAGTTGATGGGCACGCCCGTGCGCGGAACGCCATTCAGAACGCGCGTCACAGCATTGATCTGCACACTGTCGCCAACGACCAGCGGCTTCTTCATCGCGTTCACGTCGATCGCATTGACGGTAGGTGGCTTTACCATGAAAGTCGTCAACGCGGGCACGCCTCCGACAATCGCACCTACCGTGACCTGACCTGTGCCGAAGAGTTTCAACTTCCCATCATCGTCGACGGCCGCGATGTCGAATGGACCAGCGAAGAATGTAGACGGCTTCTCGTTCACCGCTTTTCCTGACGCATCAGTGACAACGACTGTGACTTGCACCTGTTGGCCAACTTCAGCTTCTTTCACTGGAACAGAAACTGACACCGTCTTACCAGCAGATGCAGGCGCTGACGCACTCGAGTTCGCCTGTTGACCAAGGGCGTTGAGTGGAGTCAATAGTCCGGTAGCGATTAGGGCGAGAAGGGGAATCTGGGTCTTCATAGTGGAGAGATTGTAGTATCTATTCGTGTTCGGTCAAATAATTCGAGCCATCCTCTTTATCTTCGGCGCGATCATGCTGATTTTCGGATTGTGGTACCACCTGGCGCCGCGCTCTCGGTTTGTAGATTCGTCTCCAGCGCCTAACTCAGTGCTGTCGGATTCGCCAGATAACGTGACGGTTAATTTCAACCGAGAGCTGTCAGCGGAGTCGAGGATGAACGTGTTCTCCATGGTCACGCTGTCACCGTCTGGTGAAGAAAGCCACAAAGTCGGAAAGGTCTACAATGTCAATGGTCCGGATCCGACCGACGCCTCACGCAAAACGCTGCGCGTGAATGTTTCTCCTGAGCTGCCGCGGGGCACCTATTGCGTGCAATGGACCGTCCATCCGAGACTGGGAGTCAGAAGCCACGGCATGTTCTATTTTGCTGTCGGCATGCCATTACCGCCGTATCTCGCGGAGGGCTCGCCTGAAGGACTCTATGAGCAATACGGGCCGCGGCGCAGACATCGCGCGATGTTGATCGGGAGCGTCATACTGCTCCTAACGGCTTTCTTCATACCTTCACGCCTTTGGAAGCGGTCTCGATAAAACTGCTTGCCTTCGACGAAGCCAATCAACTAAATTACTAGTCAACTAGCCCTTCCTTCACAACAACCGAAAAAAAACCGTCAGGGGAGGAGTGTCGGATGTCAATCATTCAACAGATCTGGGACAGCTTTATCATGCTGATTCCCGTGTTTTTCCTGCTTACCATGATTTTTGGGGCTGGTTTCTATATTGGCCGCGTGAGTAAAAAAGAGCGGTAGCCTATTCATTGACACCCACCGACAACGGTTATATCGTTGCCGCGCCCTCGCAAGCGCATGTCTTTCTCGATCTCACCCTCGTCTGTCGAAAACTTAGAGGAGGTACCCAATGCCCATCACGCGGTTCGATACACCGGCCTCCGTCATAGACACTACAGTCGCCGCCTTCTTCGACGACTGGAGCGATTTCATCGAGTTAACCCTAAACACAGCTCCCGGAACGGGCACTGCGGTCGGCGAGTTTGTCGACCCGAGCGAATTTGACATCACGATCGCCGCCGAACGACATCTCGTCTGGATGGCATTCCCGCGACAGGTCCTCGTCGACCGACGCGATGATCGTCGCGCGGCTTTCATTTTTGCCGACAACAATCCCGCCACTCGCGATCCGCAGAACGAATATTGCGAGTGGCACGTCACGCGCAATTCAGCCCGCAAGATTACGAAAGTCACCTTCGTTACCGAATCGCCTGAGTACTGGCACAGATTGTGGAACTTTGATCGAGCAGCCGTCGTCAATCTTTATCGAACGCTGCTCAACAATCCTGGTATCACCGAAGCGAATCTTGAGGTTGCCGGTCCGGGCCACGTCTACAACCAGTTCAATAACTTCAATACGACCGACGGTATCGTCCACCTGATTCAAGGTATCAACACGTTGGATCTGGCGATGGGACTTGCTAACGGCGGCGTTAATACTGGCGCTGCTCGCGACAACTACGAAACTATCCCGCCCGGGCTGAGAACCAGTGTCGATGCGCGCGTCAAATTCGACATTGGCGCCCTAGCCCGAAAACCGTTGTCGCTCACGCTACGCGAACCGGTCGGTCTCTATATCACCGGCTTTGACGATACAGGTTGGACCAAACCCGACGGCTCGCCAGTTGGTAACTATTGGACCATCGTACGTGGTGTTCCCGGACTGGCCCTGCGCGTTGAGTATCAGGTGCCGCCAGGCGAGGGCTTCGTGGTTGGTGACATTCGCATCGGCGGGAGACTGATCGAGTGGGGCGGACAAATCGCGGAACACGTAACTGTCTCAATCGTCGGCGCTGCCGGAGTGAGGGGGCGAGCATGAAAAACAAAAAGAGCGACATTCTCGAACCGCTCGAGATCGATATCGATTCCCCTCAACTCGCCGCGAAGTTCAACAACGTGCTCGATATACTCGAGAAGTTTGAACCGAACCTGCCCTCGGGAATCTTTACGCCGGCACTCGGAGGCGATCCTGCCGAAGAGCTTCCAGGCGCGCCGGCTGAACCGGTTTACAATCCAAAGCAACGCGGCAACATCCAGGGCAACACGATTCCTGGATTCAATAAAGATCACCAACACTTTCTTTTCTACCGGATACGAAAGATAGAACAAGCCAAGCGATGGCTGAAGTGGATCGCGCCACTAATAACCTCTATGGAAGAGGTGATCGCATTCGTGCGTGCTTTGCGGGCAGCCCGGCGACGACTCGGTTTCGAGCCACCGATGTGTTCGGCATGGGTAAACATAGCGTTTTCAAATCACGCAATCGAGGTTTTAGCGAGCCGTGATGCCGGAATTTTTGGCGAAACGAGTTTTATCCAGGGTCTGGCGGCGCGTTCGACATATCTCGGCGATCCGACGAGGAGTTCGCATCCTGGCCATCGAAACAAATGGGTCGTAGGTGGACCAAAGAACGAATCCGACATCATTGTGATCGTCGCCGCCGACGATACGGAAGACCTCGTCAACCTCGTCAACATGATCAAGCGCCGCGCCGACGATGCGACGCTAAAACTTATCTTCGAACAGCGTGGCGACACGTTGCCGGGCCGGTTGCGTGGTCACGAACACTTCGGGTTCAAAGACGGTGTGTCGCAGCCTGGTGTCCGCGGGAAAGTCTCTGCCGCACCGGGCGACTACATCACGCCGCGTTACATCGATCACACCGATCCGCGCGCACGTTATTTTGCGAAGCCCGGACAACTGTTGATTTGGCCCGGACAAATTCTGCTTGGGGAACCGCGCCAACACACCGAACATCTCTTCAACCCGGCTCCCGCCGGCAGCAATTTCCCCTCTTGGGCAGCGCTGGGTTCGTATCTCGTGTGCCGGAGGCTACGACAAGATGTTCCTGCGTTTTGGAAGTTTGCGATCGGCGCCGCCGCTGTCGTCGGAATGCCAGCGGAGAAGTTTGCGTCGATGCTGGTGGGTCGATGGCCCAGCGGTGCGCCGATCATGCGCACTCCAGGGGCCGACAACACTGCTCTTGCGGGTGACGAGTGGGCCAACAACCACTTTATGTTCGACGACAACACACTCCCGTCGATGCTGCGTCCGATACCGGGGTACGGCGGGGATACGTTTCCACAAGCAGCGGAGGACATCCTTGGCGCTGTCTGCCCGCATTTCGCGCACATTCGCAAATCAAATCCCCGCGACATCGCTACCGATCTCGGTAAACCGCACGACAGTATGCTGCGCATGATCCTTCGACGCGGCATTCCGTTCGGACCGCCAATCGTCGGCGTGAAGAAGCCGTCGACGAAGCTCATCAAGCAGGAACGCGGATTAATGTTTCTGTGTTACTCGAGTACGATCGAGGATCAGTTTGAACTGCTGACGCGGCGTTGGGCGAACTCACCGATTCAGCCGAACTTCGGCGGGCACGATCCGATCATTGGTCAGCGCGACGAACGTGGCGCACGCACACGCTTCATCGACTTTCCAACAGCCACGGGACCGCGTCGAATTCGTTTGAAGGACGAATGGGTGATTCCGACTGGCGGCGGTTACTTCTTCGCGCCACCGATCCATGCGATTGCAGGCGTTCTAGGGGCGTGATTAGAAACGGTAGTTACATCAGACGGGACTTGAGTTTCAGTAACAGCTCGCGCGCTTCCTCTGGGGTCAGCGAGGTGGATGCGACGCGGATCTCGTCGATTACCTTTTGATTCACGAGGTCAAAGAGGGAGGCTTGGGCAGCCGCTTTGCGACGTCCGGCGCGAGTCGTTGCCTTTTCTAAAGCACCGTTCACAGTCGCTGCTTTGACCGATACCGGCTCGTCACTCAGTTCTTCGGCAAACACGTCTAATTCGTAACGCTCCAAACGCGCCAACACTTCGCGCGCGTTTGCCAGCACCACTGGCGGCAGACCCGCTAACCGCGCGACTTCAATTCCATAAGACTTCGACGCGCGTCCACGTTCGAGCCGGTGCAGAAATACAACTTCGCCTTCACGCTCAGTCGCAGTGATCTGGTAGTTCTGCGCGCCCGGTAGTCGTTCTGCGAGTTCGGTGAGTTCGTGATAGTGAGTTGCGAACAACGTCTTCGCCGCGTGATCCGCGGAATCATGCAAGTACTCCGCAACCGCCCAGGCGATCGACAAACCATCGAACGTCGCCGTACCGCGACCGATCTCGTCGAGCAACACGAGCGATCGCGGCGTTGCGCTGTGCAGGATCGCCGCCGTCTCTGTCATTTCGACCATGAACGTCGAACGGCCGCGCGTGAGATCGTCGGAAGCGCCAACGCGCGTCCAAATTCGATCGAGCAACGGGAGGCGTGCGCGCTCGGCGGGAACGAAACATCCCGTCTGCGCGAGGATGCAGATAATCGCGGTCTGACGTAACACCGTGCTCTTACCGCCCATGTTCGGCCCGGTGATGATGAGCAAACGATCGGTCGAGTTGTTGAGATGGATACTATTTGGCACGAACGGCGCGTCGAGAAACGCCTCGATTACCGGATGCCGGCCATTAATGATTTCCAAAACATCGCCGTCGTGAAGCTCGGGCCTGACGTATCTTCGTCGGGCAGCACTTTCCGCGGAGGAGGCGAGCGCGTCCAGCGCTGCCAGGGCGCGTGCGGTCATTTGAATACGTTTCGTTTCCGCGGCGATCTGCCGGCAGACATCGGAGAAGAGCTCAGTTTCGAGCTGCACGATTCTCTCTTCCGCGCCGAGGACTTTCTTTTCCCAGTCACGCAGCTCGGGCGTGGTGAAGCGTTCGGAGTGCGCGAGCGTCTGGCGACGTTCGTATTCAACTGGCACTCGAGCGGCGTTCGCTTTCGACACCTCGATGAAGTATCCGAAGACGCCGTTGAAACGAATCCGCAGATTGTTGATGCCGCTGCGTCCACGCTCAGTCGCTTCCAGCGTAGCGATGATCTGCTTGGCGTTCCGACTGATGGAACGAAGCTCGTCAAGCTCCGGCGAGTAGCCATCGCGAATAACACCACCGTCTACGACTTTCGCAGGCGGATCTTCGTTGATCGAACGAGTGATCAGCGCGCGAATGTCAGGCAATTCGTCAGTGTTTTCAACGAGCACTTCGAGCAACGACGATTCAAGCCCGGTCAACACCTCACGAATTGCAGGAACCTGATCCAGTGAACGAAGCATGGCGACGAGATCGCGCGGCGTCGCCGAGCCGAGACTGATGCGACCGATTACACGTTCGAGATCCGAGACCTCTTTCAAACGCGCCCGCAACTTGTCGCGCCGCATCTGCGAAGCAAACAACTCCTGCACAGCAGACAGTCGCGCCTCAACCTCGCCACGTTTGACACACGGACGCAGCAACCACGAACGAAGCAGTCGCGCGCCCATGCCCGTTACCGTTTCGTCGATTATCTGAAGCAACGAACGCCCACTTCCACCGGCGAGCGATTCAACCAATTCCAAATTCCGAACGGTAACGCTGTCGAGCACCAGATGATCCTGCGGCTCGAAGTAAACAAGATCGGTCACATGCGCAGCGGCTGCTCGTTGTGTCTCCTGTGCATAACGCAAACACGCCCCGGCCGCGCGAATCGCTTCGTCTTTGCGTGCCAGCCCATACCCGTCGAGCGTACGAACTTTGAAATGATTGATGAGAAGCGAATAACAATCGTCTCTTTGCCACTGCCAATCGTCGAGGGCTGTTAACGTGGCGTCAAAGCCATACTCATGTGCGGAAATCTCGGTCGAAGCGGAAGCCGAACCGTCCGACAACGGGAGTGGCGCGGTTTGTGCTCGTCCACTCAACCCCGTCCGTATCAATGCTCCCAGCGATGCGGGAAACAACAACTCGCGCGGCGCATACGACTCGAGATCCGCGCGAATTCGCGTCCACGAGTCGCGCCCGGTCTCCTGCGTCACGCGAAACTCACCTGTGGAAATATCCAGAAACGCTGCGCCAATCGTTTCACCGGCCGTGCAAACCGCCGCGAGATAGACGCACTCACGGGCATCGAGTAATTGCGGATCGATCGGCGTACCGGGCGTGACGATGCGCACAACTTCACGTCGCACGAGCTTCTTCGTCTTTCCGGCCTCTTCAGTTTGCTCGCAAATCGCTACTCGATAGCCTTTGCGAACCAGGCGTGCGATGTAGTTGGCGGCGGAGTGATGAGGCACACCGCACATCGGAATCGGATTGCCGCTGTCTTTCTGACGTGCCGTGAGTGTGATTTGCAACTCACGAGAGCCGGTAACCGCGTCGTCAAAGAAAAGCTCGTAAAAGTCGCCGAGCCGAAACAACAATAGAGTGCCGGGATGTTGCTGCTTCAGTTCCTGGTACTGCCGCAGCATTGGCGTTGAATTTGAATTGGTCATCAGTGAGTAATGCTTTGGTAAATGGCGGTGAATAATAAACTATGCTAATTTCCTCAGCAACGTGGATAGCAATTCATCGAAACGCGCCGCGAGTCTACTGACGGATTCACTCCAGGAACACCTGGAAACCCTGCAATCGCTTCTTCGCTCCAATATTAATGACATCGAACAGTCGGGGCAGATGATCTGCGACGCACTCCTCGCCGGCCGGAAGATTCTGCTTTGCGGCAATGGCGGCAGCGCGGCTGATGCGCAACACATCGCGGCCGAACTCGTCGGTTGTTACGAAAAACAGCGCCGCTCGTGGCCGGCGATCGCTTTGACTACCGATACGTCAGCGTTAACAGCGGTAAGCAACGATCTTGGTTACGAACAAGTATTCGCACGCCAGCTCGCGGGACTCGCGCAAGCCGGCGACATCCTGATCGCGATCAGCACCAGTGGACGATCGAAAAATGTCCTGAAAGCAGTCGAGCGGGCGAGGGAACTCGGCTGTCGCACGATCGCTTTGACCGGCGCGTCGTCTGATCCACTCGGATCGATGTGCGACTTCACAGTCGCGGTGCCGTCGAATCGCACATCGCGAATTCAGGAAGCGCACATCACGATCGGTCATCTATGGTGTGAAATGGTTGATCAGATCGAATAAAAACATTGACACCTGCGAGCGATCTATTTAGTCTGAACGCACTGACAGAGTAAGGTTTTTGATTACGGATCGGTCCTTTGGATTGCGCGGATCTTCCCGACGGAGTCGCCGTGAGTGATTCACTGAGACGTTGATGTTTTTTCAAGAACTACCCGGACTTTCTAAATTCAAGTTTTACTCCACTAACTCACTTCCACTGCTGAGTCACATTCCCGTCGAAAGAAGAAGAATTGCGGAACTGCGCGATTGCGGAATTGCGCGATTTGTCGACTGGAGATCACACAGCAATGAAATGTGAGTGAGGGTTTAGAAATCGCAATCGCGCAATTCCGCAATTGCGCAATTTTTGGTTTTGACAAATAGCTGCTGCCTCGCAAGAGAGGCTTCCCTACCGGGTACCTGTGTGACCTTCGCAGTCATGCAAGGGCCGAGGTGTATTCAAATGAAGAAAAAACGCAAAAAGAAAACCGCGCTCGTGGTTTGCCGCGATCGCAAACAGTTTTGGACGACGCAGGCGCAGTTCTGGCAGTGGGTGAGAGAAGGAACAGTGATTAAAACTGGGGAGCAACCGTTAACCGGGCTGTTCAGGCGCGAGCATCAGGAGCTACTGGTGCTGCTCAGCAACACAGTGCTTAACCTGGCGCACCCCAACCACATGCGCGAAGCACTGCTCTCGCGACGAATCGGAATGTCCGGGAGGTAATCGCCGTGCTTCGATCTGCCATCGCCCTGACATTCCTATTCACATTCCCGTCGTTAGCCGCTGCCCAACAGGACGATCGTTATCGCATCGGCCCCTCCGACGTGCTGGACATCCGGATTCATAACCGTCCGCAAATATCACGCGAAGCCGTGAGAGTCGAAGGCAACGGTATGATCCGGATGCCGCTCATCGAAAGCGAGATCCAGGCCGCTTGTCTTACGGAAGGCGAACTGGCGAAGGAGATCGCGACCCGGTACGCAAAGTACTACCGCAATCTTCAGGTTGACGTATTTATAAAGGAGTATCACTCGAAACAGGTGGCCATTATCGGCGCCGTCAACGATCAGAGCCGGTTTAAGCTGCAACGTCGTGTGCGTCTGCTCGAACTACTGACCTACGCGAAAGGCCCCTCAACGAAAGCCGGACAAACAATCAACATCGTCCATTCAACCGCCGCCTCACCGTGCAAGCAACAACAGGATGAAAGCGCCGATGTGGCATCGGTGTTTTCGACTTACAAACTGAGCGACGTCCTGCGCGGTGATCCGGCCGCCAATCCGTACCTCGAAGCAGGCGACATCATAACGGTGCCCGAAGCCGATCAAGTCTACGTGGTTGGAAATGTCTTCATGCCGCTCACGATTCCGTTACGTGAGCCCGTCACCCTTACGCGTGCGATTGCCATGGCCGGCGGTCTCAAGCAGGACACGAAGAAAGACAAGATCCGAGTACTGCGTCAGGAACCCGGCGCCACCACGCGCAAGGAGATCACCGTAGACCTGTCTGCCATCGAAAAGAAGCGCTCGGAGGATTTAGCACTCCTGCCAAACGATATCGTCGACGTTCCCACATCAGCCGGTAAGAGCTTCCTACGCAGTCTGGTCCAGGGCGTCGTTCCCGGCGTCGGCCAACTGCCCGTCAGAGTCGTCCCCTAAGAATTGCGAGAATGCGAAAATGCGGAATTGCGAAATTTAGTAGCGGGGCGATATCCTCACCAGTAAAATTCTATCCTATCGCTCAAAAGGAAACCTCACATGAACAGATTCGAGTTGGAGAAACGCACCAAACATTTCGCTCTAAAGATTATTCAGTTTGCCTCAACTCTACCACACAGCAGGGCCGGTGAAATTATTGAGTTTCAACTTGTAAAGGCCGGTACGTCGGTTGGCTCGAATTACAGAGAAGCCAACCGAGCGGAATCTTTGAACGACTTTATTCACAAAATCGGTATAGTCGAAAAAGAGTCGTCTGAAAGTTTGTATTGGCTGGAGTTGTCAGAGGACGCCACGTTTGGTGACGCTGAGAAGCGGCGCTGGCTCCTCCGAGAAGCCAGAGAACTACTCGCGATATTCACCAGCACAAGCAAAACATCCAAAAGGAATCGCACAATCCGCCGTCACAAACAACTACCTCCTGAAAATACTTAAGCGCTAGGTCGATAACAAATTCCGCATTTCCGCAGTTTCGCAATTTCGCAATCACCACACGAGTCCCTACTCAAACGATTCACATGAAAACAAGCCGCGAACTCGTCAAGAGAGAGAACGAGGTTAACTCTCTCGACGCTCCCATAGATCCGCCTCAGTCTTACAACTACGGCGTCGACCCAAACGCCGAAAACGAAGTCCACCTGCTCGATTACTGGCGCGCCGTCCGCAAACGACTGTGGCTCGTGCTCGGAATCGTTGCCCTGATCACGATGCTGGCGGTCGTCTACGTCGCGCGTAAGCCGGACTTCTACGAGGCGCAAGCACGAGTGCAAGTAGACCTCGAAGACAGTGGTGCACTCGTTAACAACACGCGTCCTTTATATGGACCGACTGACGATCCGATTTACTTCAACACGCAGCTTCAAATCCTGGTTAGTCCAGGACTTTTGCGACGTGTCGTCCGGACGCTCGATCTCGAGCACAACCCCGACTTCTTCAAAGGCAATCCAGCGCAACGTCAATCGACGTGGCAAAGATTGATGCGCATGGCCGGACTGGGAAAGGAGTCGCAGGACGCGGGTGCGAAGCCACCGGATCAACTTCCCCTCACGAATTCCGTGGCGCAGGCGACGGCTCGCGAAGATCTCAACGAGGCGAAACGTCTCGCGCCGTACGTCGGGACGATTATTAACGGTCTGAAAGTCGAACCGGTGAAGGAAAGCCGCGGCTACTACAAAGAGACGCGCCTGATCGACATCAAGTACAGCCACACCGATCCGCAAGTCGCGTCCAAAGTCGTTAACGCGATTGCCGAAACTTACGTCTTCTCGAATCTCGAAAAGAAGACGGAAACAAACAGCACCACCGGAGGATTTCTCCAGAAGCGCATCGCCGAATTACAGCAACAGATTCGCACCGGTGAAGAACGGCTCGTCAATTACGCGCGGAACAATCAGATCATCTCGCTCGATCCGAATCAGAACACGGTCGTCGAACGACTGGCCGGATTGAATCGCCAACTGCTCGAAGCAGAAAGCGAACGCAAGACTGCCGAAGCTGCGTACAACGCCGCCAAAGCTCCGGGCGCAGCAACTGCACTTGCCGATGCGGACGCCAAACAAGTCAACGAAATCGAATCGAAGCTCGTCGATCTGCGGCAAAAGCGCGCGTTGCTGCTGGTTGATGCGACTGAAGAAGCGCCCGAAGTAAAGGAAGTGGACCAACAAGTCGGCGAGCTTGAGCGACAACAAAAGGATCTCCTAAGCCGCAAATCGACGACTCTGTTGACAAACCTGCACACACGCTACCAGCAGGCGATCGAACGCGAACAAGCGTTACGCAAGTCTTTCGATCAACAACGAGCGCAAACGCTTTCGCAAAACGAAGCTGCGATCAACTACCGCATCATCCAGCAGGAGATCGAAACAAACCGCACGCTGCTCAACGGCTTGCTCCAGGGCGCGAAGGAAAACGACGTCGTGCTCGCAGGCAAGCCGAACAACATCTCGATCGTCGACTACGCGCTCGCGCCTGACACTCCGGTTGGACCAAATCGCGGTCGCACGATAATCATGGCGTTCTTTTTGTCGATTGGAATGGGAGTCGGCCTCGCGCTATTCCTCGAGTATCTCGACGACACGGTTCATTCGACTCAGGAAGTTGAACGGGTGTTGTATCTGCCGGCGCTGGCCGTGATTCCGTCTGTCGGTGCCGAGAGACGCAGACCGGTGCTCTCCGGAATAAATACGCTGCAAAAGCACAACGGGAATGGCAACGGAAACGGTCACGGCGAGTTGTTGATAAATATCGACGGACGTTCGCCGCTCGCCGAAGCTTATCGACACTTGCGAACGTCAGTGTTGTTGTCGACCGCAGGCCGAGCGCCGAAGTCGTTGCTCATTACGTCGAGTCTGCCTGGAGAAGGGAAGACGACGACCGCAGTCAATACCGCCATCAGCCTTGCGCAAACCGGCGCGAGCGTTGTGATCATCGATGCTGATATGCGTCGTCCGCGGTTGCAGCACATCTTCAACATCGACATGAATGATGGCCTAAGCACGGTGCTCTCAAGCGATGCGTCTGAAGCAGACATGCTGGCGATGGTTGAGACGGATGAAGCGAGTGGTCTTAGCGTGATGAGTTCCGGTCCGATTCCGCCGAATCCCGCGGAGCTGCTCGGTTCGGATCAGATGCGACGGTTGATGACCGCGCTGCAAGCTCATTACACGCACGTGATCGTCGACTCGCCGCCGATCAGTTCGTTCACCGATGGCGTGTTGATCTCGACGATGGTCGATGGCGTGTTGCTGGTGGTACACGGCGGGAAGAGTTCGAGACACATCGTGCGACGTTCGAAACAGTTGTTGAGTGACGTCGGCGCAAAGGTTCTGGGCGTTGTGCTGAACAACGTGAACCTGCAGTCACACGACTATTACTACTACCAGAGTTATTACGGGCGGAAGTATTACGAGAAGGAAGCGTGATTAAAAGGTGCAGCAATTAACAACGCGTACCCGGCTCCGTTGGCACAAGCTTAAGTTCGTGCTGCATCCGTTGCCTCTCCGGGCGCGAAACGATTATGCGACGCATGTGCCGGTGTTGATTGGGCTCGCGGCGTTGCGGCGAGTTGAGCGTGTGCTGGAGTTTGGTTGTGGGAACTACAGCACGAAGACATTTCTTAATCGCGCAGCGTTTCCGCATCTAAGAGAGCTTCAGTCAGTCGAGAATGATAGGGCGTGGGCGGAGCAGCTGCGCGGCGCCGTCGGTGGTGACGAACGCTTTGTACTGAATGTTGTGAGCGGCGCGATCTCGGAAGCAGTCGGGCGCTTTGACTTGAGGTCTTTCGATCTGGTGCTCATTGACGATTCGCAACACGCGATCGAACGAGCCGCTACGATTCGAGCGGTGTTCGATGCGGGAACAGAGCGAACCTGGATTGTTGTTCACGACTATGAGGTCTTTGATTATCAAAATGCCGCTGCGGGCTTCAAACATCGCTTCACGTTCAAAGGCTACAACCCGCAGACCGGACTCGTTTTTAACTCCACGCCACGGCACGACTTCAAAGGGTTGGACAAACTGATCAGAACCAACAGCGCGCGGCTCCAGCCGGATGACCTCGCCGGATGGCTGCAAGTGTTTCGCAAATAGATGGGCATTTATGTTACCGCGCTTGCTTTACGTTGGTGATGTTCCGGTTGAAGCTTCGTACCACGGATCGGCGCTCCTGCACCGATTGCTCGTGAACTATCCTCCGGATCGCTTGAGTGTTGTCGAAACTGCCGTGCCGTCGTTGTCGTCGCGGCGTCTTCCTCACGTCAACTATCTTTCGCGGCCGCTCGCAAAGCAACGCTGGCTCAACACGCGTTTTCACTCGCAGGCCGTGGCGTGGTTTTCTCGTACCGCAACGCGGCGCGGTCAGCAGATCTCGTCGCTATTGATCGGATTTGAGTGCGAAAGTGTGTTGACGGTGGCCCACGGTTTTGGTTGGCTCGCCGCGGCCGATTTGGCGGAGAAGAGAAATGTGCCGTTGCACCTGATAATCCATGACGACTGGCCGCGCGTCGCGAATGTTCCGAACAGCTTTCGAAACTGGCTTGATCGTAAGTTCGCCGCGGTTTATCGCCAGGCGCGAACGCGAATCTGCGTCTCGATAGCGATGCAGCGCGATTACGAGATGCGATATGGATCAAAGGCAGTGGTTCTTTACCCGGGCCGCGCCGCCGGCCTGCCGCAATTTGCTGAACCGCCGGAGCGCCTTGCTCGCAAAGACCATCAATTCACCATCGCGTTCGCGGGGACGATCAATTCGAATGGATACACCCACGCGCTCATCGCCTTGAGTCAAGCATTGAAAGCAGTAAACGGCCGATTGCTGATCTTTGGATCGCTGACTACCGAACAAGCACCGCAGATTGGTTTGAACCTGCCAAACGTCACCGTCAGTGGACTTTTGAGCTGGCACGAGCTGATGAATCGACTACGCGAGGAAGTGGATGCGCTCTTCGTTCCGATGTCATTCGACGAGTCGGACAGAAGCAACATGAAAATGGCGTTTCCGAGCAAGCTTGCGGACTGCACGGCGGTTGGCGTTCCGCTGCTGATTTATGGGCCGAACTACTGCTCTGCCGTGCGGTGGGCTAGAGAGAACCCCGGCGTAGCAGAAGTAGTTGAAGCACAGGAAGGTCTGGCGGAAGTGGTAGAGCGATTGGCAAATGATGTCGCCCTCCGGCAAGAACTCGGAACTCGAGCATTGCAAATTGGTCAACAGTACTTTGCACATGAGACGGTGCAAGCGGTGTTCAAACGCGCGTTGATTTCAGCCTAGATCGTGGTCAAGACACTTTTTAATCGGGCGATGCGCCACATGTTGTTCCTCGCGCAAAGCCATCCCGAGATGGTAGACAATTGGGGTTACCACATTCGCCCCATTCATTATTACGAGCCCATACCGGACTTCAGCGCGATCACCACCGAACAACTCGAACGCCGGCGAGACTTTCGGTCGATCGATTTTCGCTGGGATGAGCAACTGCGGCTACTTCGTGAGCTGGCACGCTATCGGGATGAGTTAGAAGAGATTGAGAATGATTACTTCAATGGCTTTGACGCCGCTGTCTATTACTCGCTGATTCGTCATCTCCGTCCGAGGCGGGTGATCGAAATCGGGAGTGGTTACTCGACGCGCTTCGCGGCCCAAGCGCTCGCGCGCAACGCCGGTAGCGGAACGCTGACCTGCATCGAACCAAATCCTGAACGGCTAAATGGCAATCGATCCAACATCGAGCTGATTCAAAAACGCGTCGAGGAGATCGATGTCGATTTCTTTTCGCAACTCGAAGCGAACGACATCCTGTTCATCGACTCGAGCCACACGGTGAAGTTTGGCAGCGACGTCTGTTACGAGTTTCTCGACGTGTTGCCAGTTCTCCGGCCCGGTGTGTGGGTGCACGTACACGACATCTTTTTTCCGCATGATTACCCTGCCGAGTGGATTCTCAAACGCCGGCTCGCGCTCAACGAGCAGTACCTGCTGGAAGCATTTCTTTCGTTCAATCGCGAATTTCAGGTGGCCATCGCGAACCATTGGTTGACGCTGGACCACGCTCCGGCCGTCAACGAACTATGGACGGCTGACACTGTGAGTTCCAGTTTCTGGTTTTACAGACGTCGCGAGACGGATGATTAGCGCAATCGTTCCAACCATCGGCCGCCTCGATTCGCTGAACGCGTTATTGGAATCGCTCGCGGCGCAGACACGAGGCGTGGACGAGGTCATTATAGCGAGCGCAGATCAACGCACATGCGATCTCATTAACAACACGAACTGGCGCGACGCGGGGCTGGTCGTCCGATGCCTCGTAGTTTCACCACCTAACGCCGTGCGCCAGCGAATGGCCGCGATCGACATCGCCCGAGGCGACAACCTGCTGCTACTCGATGACGACGTCGTACTCGAACCTCGCTGCGTGGAGCACTTGCTCGCGTCGTTGGAAGCGGATCAGGAAGTCGTTGCGGTTACAGCAGATTTCAGTAATCAAGCGTGGCCGGATCCGACGCGAATCTGGCAGTTCTACTTGCGCAATGTTTTGAAGTTGGACCGTGAGGACTGGCAGGGAAGAGTAGTCGGACCATTACTGCGATTCGGCTTCAACCCCGTGCCACCTGGGCCGCAGCCGATGGAATGGCTCGGTTCGGGAAGCAGTCTGGTCAGACGTTCGGCCTTCGTGGGTGTTGGTGGCTTTTCAGATTTCTTTCTGCACCGCTGCACGATCAATGAAGACGTCGATCTCGGTCTCAAGCTGCGTCGTGCTGGTCGCATCATGTTCTGTCCCGACGCGCGCATGGCCCATCATCACGCGCCAGGCGGGAGGGTGACGAAGTTTCTCGCCGCGGAAGACGATCTGTTCAATCGTTATTTCATTCTTCGTCGAACACTTGGAAATGGCTTTCTGCGGGCGTTCGGTCTGGTCGTGCTGTATTTCGGCGTGGAAACGATGAGCCAATTTCTCGGTTGCGTGCGGCGCTTAAACTTTCGCGGGTTCGTGGCGCCTCTGAGTGGGCGGTTGCGTGCGTTCGGACGCATCCTGATCAGTACATGAACTGGGTGTTCCTTGGCGATAGTCTGACGGAAGGCGTTGGATCGAAGAGGATCAGTTACGTAAGCGAATTGGTAACACAGATCAGATCGACTGGCAGGCTCAATGTTCACGAGTTGCGATTGAGACACGTTGAGCCGGGTGGATTTGTTGATTTCAACATTGCGGGAAAGATGGATGTTGACGAGGGCCGTCATGCTTCGGATCTTTGGTGTTGGAACCTTGCGTCGGAAGGACAAATGATCGAGTCGGATCTTGCGTGGCTACCGTTGATCAGCACGGTAAGACCAGAGCTCGTGGTGATTTTTCGCGGGAGTTTGGAAAGCATCGTCAGGCCCGCGGCGTTGCACAATCGCACATGGCCCTGGTGGGTACCGTCATCGTGGAGAAGTTACGCCGCGATGGATCCGCGTTGTTATTTCTCCGCCACGTGGTGGCGTAAGGCGAAACAGCAGTCGATCGACGCAACAAAACAAAGGGCGCGACTGAAGCTGCTCGGCCGCGGCGCCGGTCGCCCGTTGCTGGACGCGGAACCATTCGCCTTGCATCTGACGACGTTGCTCCGTAGCTTGCGAGAGTTAAAGACGCGCGTGCTGCTCCTCGGATTGTTGCCGGTTGATGAATCGCGATTCCCGGGTTCGCCTGCGTCATTCGAATCAGTTAATGCGACGCTCAAACAGGTTGCGGCAACTGAAGGTGTCGACTTCTTCGACTGGGGAGCTGAGCTGAAAACCCGAACAGCAGATCGAGAACTGTTCTATCGCGACGGATTTCACCCAAATCTCGCGGGGGCACAAGTGCTCGCCGAGATACTTCGATCGCGTTTGTGTCCTCAAGGATGACAAACATTTCGGCAATCGTTACGGCTTACGAACGAGTCGATCAGACACTCAACACGCTGCGCATCCTCGAATCCTGCGATCCAAAACCGAATGAGATCCTCGTTCACGTCGACGGAAACAGGATCGAATGTGAAAAGGCCATACGCGCTGAGTTTCCACAGGTAAAGATCGTCGTAAGCGAGGAACGTGTTGGTCCAGGCGGCGGACGAAACAAGCTCGTCGCTGCTGCGAACTGCGAGTTCGTTGCCAGTTTCGACGACGATTCTTATCCAATCGACTCCGACTACTTCGCTCGAGTGGGCCAACTCTTCGATCGATTTCCCGAAGCCTCGATCATCTGTGCTTCGCTGTATCACGCAGGCGAAGCGATCGCGCTCGACGAGCGAAAAGCGCAGTGGACGGCAGATTTTTCCGGTGGCGCCTGCGTCTATCGACGTGACGCCTTTATCAATGCCGGCGGGTACGTGCCGCTTCCGATCGCGTACGGCATGGAGGAGGTCGACCTTGCGCTTCGTCTCCATTCGCGCGGTGGGAAGATTCTTTCGAGCTCCTGGCTACGCGTCTTTCACGATACGGATCTGAAACGACATGCGAAGCCGCACGTCACTGCCGGCAGTATTGCAAACCTCGCGTTGCTCGCATACCTACGTTACCCGGTTTTACTGTGGTCCATCGGCGCGTGGCAATGCGTCAACCGTGTGCTCTGGCTGCTGAGGCACGGACGACACCGCGGCATCTGGAGCGGACTGGCAATGATTCCCGGACACTTGCGGGCGCATCACCAGTATCGCCGTACATTGACAATTCGAGCAGTACGGTCGTATCTGGCACTGCGGCGAGCACCAGAGAGTTTGCTTCACACGGGATGACGAACACAGATCAAGGCTGGCTGTGTTGCCAACTCGGTGCGCGCGAGCATTACGCCATTCCGCGGGCTCTCGAACAAAAAGGTTTGTTGCATGAACTGATTACCGATCTGTGGATACGTCCCAGATCCATGTTGCGGTCGTTGCGAAGCGGGCTGGCCGGACGATTTCATCCGAGCCTGTCGTCAGCGCGCGTGACGGCGATGAATTTTGGCGCTTTAACATTCGAGTTTGGCGCAATGGGCGCGAGCGGCTGGAGACTCATTACGAAGCGCAACGACTGGTTCCAGCGTTCAGTCGTAAATCAACTCACGCGTAATCATTCGGGCGCCGACCTGACCGTGTTTGCCTACAGTTACGCAGCAGAGGAGATCTTCAAAGTCGCGCGCAAGCGAGGCTGGCGCACGGTGCTGGGCCAGATCGATTCGGGTCCCGTCGAAGAACGAATTGTCGCAGAACTTACGCCCAACAATCACAGCCCCGCCCCGCCTGAATACTGGCGGAGGTGGCGCAGTGAATGCGAGTTGGCAGATCAGATCATCGTTAATTCATGCTGGTCACGTGAAGCGCTCTTGAGCGAAGGAATCCTCGCCGAAAAAATCCGTGTTATTCCATTGGCCTATGAACCAGCAGCGGAAGCCACCACCTTCGTTCGCAGCTATCCGGAAAACTTTACGAGCGAACGGCCGCTGCGTGTCCTGTTCCTTGGCCAGATCAACTATCGCAAGGGCGCGATTCAACTATTTGAAGCAGTGAAGCAAATGGCCGGTGAACCAGTCGAGTTCTGGTTTGTTGGACCACTTCAAGTCGACATTTCGCACGAAGTAAAAGACAAGGTCCGCTGGTTTGGCATCGCTCCGCGTAGCGACGTCTCTCGTTACTACCGAGACGCCGACGTCTTTATCCTCCCGACCTTCTCCGACGGCTTTGGCCTAACGCAACTCGAAGCACAGTCATGGAAGCTGCCGGTAATTGCGTCACGTTATTGCGGCGACGTCGTTGAAAACGGATTCAACGGGCTGCTGCTGGAAAACGTTTCGGCAACGGCGATCTCAAACGTACTTCGTCAACTGCTGCATTCGCCCGAGTCTCTCCACGCCATGTCGCAAAACTCGCGCGTCGACGAGCGATTTAGTTTGCACTCACTAGCGGCTTCGTTATCGAGTTTGTAAGCATGCAATCGACCGCCACCTGGAACCGCCTTCCGCTCGTCATCCCGACCGCTCCCTCGTTGACGTGGCGCTCTACTGTGCTCGGAATTCTGAGCACGGGCATGGGGACGATCATCGCCGTCTTACTGATTCCGGAAGATCCGACCGCGCCCGGCGCGCTGTTTTATCCAGCACTCATTTTGTCCGCCGGACTTGCAACGGCGCCAGTTGCCGGTGCCCTGCGACAACCAAAAGTGATCCTGCGGGGCGAATCGCTCGTCGCGCTCGCGCCGATCTACTGGTTGCTGCTCGATCTACTGCAAGGCGTTTACTCGTTGGACTACGTCACGGCCGAAGAAGTGCGACTTGCCTTCATCGGTATCGGTCTGTTTGTCGCCACAGTTTGGGTGGGTGCGATTCGCCGTCCCTGGAAAATGCCAAACGCGTTGATTCGCTCCGTCTCGCAGGAGTTTTCGCTCAACACTTATTTCGGTCTCGCGATCGCGTGTTTTCTGATCGGCATGTCGAACTTCGCGATCGCGTGCAACTTCAACGTGTTTGAGATGGTCCATTACCTGGGCCAGGAGCGTTGGGCAGCGCCGTGGGGCCGCGGGCAGTTGGGCGGGTGGGACGCATTTCTCGATCACTTGCAGTACTTCGGATACCTGCTGCCGATTCTTACGGTTGTGATTTCGAGAAGGTCAGGTTTGCGCAGTCCGCGAACATTGATCTGCATCGCAATGTCGATCGTCATGACCTTG
This sequence comes from uncultured Acidobacteriota bacterium, assembly GCA_963789185.1. Lineage (GTDB taxonomy): Bacteria > Acidobacteriota > Blastocatellia > Pyrinomonadales > Pyrinomonadaceae > PSRF01. Next base: position 74,274 of record CAWBJU010000025.1, on the reverse strand, counting down.
TTCCTGGCGCAGAGCGGCAGCCGCAGGGTGATCGGAGTGGTCGCCGGCATGGCCCTCGTGCTGTGGGTATTGGACCAGCGGCAACTCCGGATCAAACACCTGTTCACGACAGTTTTCGCGATCGTTGCGCTGCTGGCGGCATTGCAAATCATGCTCGAATACCGAAACGTGGGTCTCGGCGCGATTGTTGGCAACACGGATACGTCAGTCAGTAGCCGGAGGGAAAAGAGTCAGTTTCTGGAAGTGCAGCATCTCCGCGTGGACGACAACTTTTATCGTCTCTGTCAGATCATTCAGCTCATTCCACAAACGCATCCGTTCGTCTATCACCGGTACCTGGTTTACGTGATGGTCCGTCCGGTGCCGCGTGTGTTCTGGCCGGAGAAGCCTGTCGATCCGGGATTCGACCTGCCGACAGCGTTGGGTGTTGAAGGCGTGTCGTATTCCTATTCGGTTATCGGCGAGCTTTACATGTCGCTGGGTTTACTTGGGATCGCGCTGGGCGGCTGGTTTTACGGTCGTGTAGCGGCGCTGGCAAGTGGCCTGCTTAAACGCGCGACAACGCAGGGCGCGCTCGTGATCTATAGCATCATTGTTATGGCGTTATTCTCGGGTATGCGTTCGATCCTGGAGTTGATCCTCGTGAGTTACGTTGTGCTTGCGTGGGTCGGCCTGGCGCAACTCTTTATCAAGTTGAGACACGCTCGAACTCGGTGAATATCGCGTGAAAGTTTTTGTTCTAACTGATTCGCCATCGCCTTATCAGGTCGAACTTTTTAACGAGATCGCCACGCACGGCGACTGCCGGTTGCGTGTCGGATACTTGCGTAGCCGCGATCCGCTGCGACATTGGACGCCGCCGCGGCTGCTACACGAGGCCATTAATCTGGATTGCGGCAGCGGTGGGATGCGGCAGGCACGAGAAGCTGCACGCGAATCGGATCTCGTCGTTTTCAACTACTACTTTCACCCACAAGCCACGGAGTTGATTGGCGAACGCGCGTCGCACGGTGGACCATGGTGCTTTTGGGGTGAACGTCCGGGGTTTCGCCAACCAGCGTGGGCCGCGTGGGGTGGACGTTTGTTGCGAAGATGGAAGCTGGCGCGATTGCACGATTCGTCGGTGCCGATCTGGGGCATAGGGAAGTTTGCGATCGACGAGTACCGGCGTGAGTTTGGACCGCAGCGACCGTATTTCAACCTGCCGTACTTTTCTGATCTCAAACGGTTTGAGAGAGCGACTCGAAACGGAAGAAATGAGCGCGTCTTTTTATTCAGCGGCTCGTTGATCGCACGCAAAGGTGTTGACCTCGTCGCTCGCGCGTTCGTTCAACTCGCGTGTGAGTTTAATGACGTGCGGCTTCGGATCGCAGGTGACGGCGAATTGCGTCAGGCGCTGGTGCAGTTGCTGCAACCCGTGAGTGAGCGAGTTGAGTTTACGGGTTTTAAGAATTGGGATGAGCTGCCGGAGTTGTATGCGTCGGCGGATGTGTTGTGCGTCCCATCGCGATATGACGGGTGGGGGCTGGTTGTTCCCGAGGGGTTAGCGTCGGGATTGCCGGTGATCGCGACCGATCGGATGGGCGCGGCGTTGGAGTTTGTGCGAACAAGCGTTAACGGTTGGCTGGTTCCGGCGAGCGATGAGATGGCGATCCTGCGGGCGATGCGCGAAGCGATGCGGATTACGAACGATCAGCTTCTTGTGTTATCGCGCGGCGCTCGCGAAAGCGTTAAGGAGCACACGTTGAAACACGGATCGCAAAGATTTAATCGATTCGCGCGGGAAACAATCGGTGTGTAGCATTTCAGGAGTCTTCAGCACCGTGGATGCTGCTTCCTACAAAGAGGCAGTAACGCGAATAAACTCCGCACTCCGGCACCGTGGTCCAGACGATCACGGGATCACGGTATGCGGCGACGTCGTTCTCGGAAACACGCGTCTTGCAGTACTCGATATTTCGCACGCCGGCCACCAGCCAATGAACGATCCGGAAACCGGTAACTGGATCACGTACAACGGCGAGACATACAACTTCAAACAACTACGCAACGATATCGATAGTGACCCGCACGCCTGGCGATCGAGTTCTGATACGGAAGTCGTTCTGCGTGCGTATCGGAAGTGGGGGGTCGATGCGTTTCGTCGTTTGCGCGGCATGTTTGCGCTCGGGCTCTGGGACGAGAGCAGAGGAATGCTGTTGTTGGCTCGAGATCCGCTCGGGATTAAGCCGCTTTATTACTATCGAACTGAGCACTTTCTGGTGTTTGCCTCAGAGCTACGGGCGCTGCTCGCGAGTGGTCTCGTGCCGCGACGGCTGTGCAGCGATGGACTTGATTCGTACCTGGCAAATGGTTCGGTCGAAGCGCCGTTGACCATCGTCGAAGGCGTAAAACAGTTGCTGCCGGGACAGTACTTGCAAGCGCAAGTCACGGGCGAAAAACTTGAAGTTACAGTTAGCGACTTCGTAGTCGCGCATCGTGAAGTTGATATCCCGCGCAGCCGCGCGGACGCCGTCGCACAACTCAGATCGGAGTTGGAAGAATCTGTTCGCCTACATCTCGTCAGCGACGTGCCCTTGGGTGTGTTTCTTTCCGGTGGCGTCGATTCAAGCGCGATGGTCGCTTTGACGAGTCGCATAGTTGGCGAGCCGCCCCGAACGTTCAGCGTAGTGTTTGACGAACGCGCCTACTCCGAAGCGCCTCACGCACGCACGATCGCCGCGAAGTTCCGTACCGACCATTCCGAGACACGTCTGAACGAAGATCAATTGCTCGATACACTGCCGCAGGCGCTCGCATCGTTGGACCAACCGACGATGGACGGCATTAACACATTCGTTGTTTCAAAGGCAGTTAAGAACGCTGGTGTGACGGTCGCGCTGTCCGGACTCGGTGGCGACGAGTTGTTCGCGGGCTATCCGAGCTTCAAACGCGCGCTGAAAGTTGATGCGATGTCGCCGTTATCGAAACGGCTCTTGCGCGCTACGTCAGGATTTGGAAAGTTCGCGTTAAACGGTTCGACACAGCGAAGCAAGTTCTGGCAGTTAGCGGCGAGCGATTGCGCACCGGCGGATGTTTATCGAGTCACGCGTCAACTCTTCGCGCCGGATTATGTGCGACGACTGACGCGACACGAACCACATGCGTCTCATCTGTCTGGCGCCTTGGGCCGCGACGTCATTAACCAAATCTCTGTGCTCGAGATGCGCGGCTACATGACGAACACGTTGTTACGCGATACGGATGCGATGAGCATGGCCCACTCGCTCGAGGTACGCGTGCCGCTGGTTGATTCGAAGCTCGTCGAGTTTGCGCTATCGCTGCCGGGCAAATGGAAGTTGGGAAACGGCACGAATGGCGTCCCGAAGCCGTTGCTCGCTGACGCCGTCGCCGATTTGCTGCCGCGAGAACTTCTGACACGTCCGAAGATGGGCTTCACCCTTCCGTTCGAGAAGTGGATGCAGGGTCGTTTGCGAACCGAGATTGAGTCGGCGTTTGAAGACGACGGACAACTTCTCACGTCGGGACTTGCGACAAACAGCGTCCGGGATGTGTGGCGTAAGTTTTTGCGGAAGCCTCGCGCAATCGGATGGTCGAGGCCGTGGTCGTTGTACGTTCTCGCGCGATGGTGCGAGATCAACGGAGTCAGGCCGGAGTGAGAGTTCTTCACGTCATACCTTCGGTGTCGGAACGATCTGGTGGGCCAGGTATGGCAATCGTTCCGATGTGCCGGGCGCTTCAGAAGCGCGGTGTTGAAGTCGTGCTGGTTACGACCGACGCCGCAATGCGAAAGTTCGAGTTTTGCCAGGCGCTCGACTACGAAGGCGTGCCCGCGATCTTCTTTCCGAATCAGTTAGGCGGGTCGTTCAAGTATTCGCGACCGCTATCGGTCTGGCTTAAGCAAAATGTCAGTGGATACGAATTGGCCCACATTCACGCCGTCTTTAATCATTCGTCGCTGGCCGCAGCCCGAGAGTGCCGAAAGCAAAGGGTTCCATACGTGATCAGGCCGCTGGGCACGCTTGATCCGTGGAGCATGAATCAGAAGTCGCTGCGCAAGCGACTCTTCTGGTCGCTCGCCGGTGAATCGATGCTGAGTGGCGCCGCGGCGGTCCATTACACGTCTCGCGCGGAACAGATCGCCACCGAAGATCTGCTCGGTGTGAATCATGGGCAGGTGATTCCGCTAGGTATTGAAGCTTTTGAGGAGTCAGCGAATGGCGGGCATCGAGATCCGTCGCTGGATCCGTATGTGCTCGTGTTGTCTCGTCTTCATCCGAAAAAGGGCCTGGACGTTTTGATCGACGCCTTCGTCGCGCTCGCACAACGGGCGGAGTTTGATCGCTGGCGGCTGGTTATCGCGGGCGATGGACCAACGGACCATGTAAATCTGTTGAAAAGAAAAGCTGCCGGACTGGAAGAGCGAATCGTATTTACCGGTTGGCTCGAAGGTGAACGGAAAGAGCAGATGCTGAGCAACGCGTCGTTGTTGGCGCTGCCGTCATACCAGGAGAACTTTGGTCTGTGCGTCATGGAAGCGCTTGCGCGATCGGTGCCGGTGCTCCTCAGCCCGCACGTAAACCTTGCGGATGAAATTGAAGAGGCAAACGCCGGTTGGATCGCTCCAGTCGAACGCCAAACATTGACCGAAACGTTGGCGACGTTGATGAGCAACCCAGACGAACTCGCGAAACGTGGCAGCGCAGGGAAGTCACTCTCACTGCACTATTCATGGGAACGAGTCGCAACTGAGCTCGCGAACCTTTACACGCAAATAACAAATGGCAGCACCCGCGTACACTGAATTTGAATGGCAAACTGAGCGCGCTGCCAACGGCGCGTCCGGAGAGAAGCTTACCGAGGTGTTCGTCGGTCTCGTTCAGAAACTCGACGGCGTTCGATCCATCTGCGATCTCGGTTGCGGCAACGGTCACATCGCCGGACGTCTCGCCGCACTCGGATATGAAGTAACAGGGATCGACGCGTCACGAAGCGGTATTCAAATCGCCCGGCGTGCATACCCATCAGTGAAATTTGTTGAGGCCAGGATAGGCCATGAAACCCGGCAATTAGGTTTGTCCGGATCCGATCTTGTTATCTCGAGTGATGTAATCGAGCACATGTATCGTCCTTCGGATCTTGTAGCAGCGGCCTTTTCACTGCTAAAGCCCGGCGGTCATGTTCTACTTGGTACGCCTTATCACGGTTATCTGAAAAACCTCGCGCTCGCCCTTAGCGGACGCATGGATTCACATTTTTCAGCACTGCACGACGGCGGGCATATCAAGTTCTTCAGCGTGAAAACGCTGTCGCAGCTAATGTTCGCGCACTCATTTCGAGATCTCAGTTTCACATTCTACGGACGCGCGCCGTGGCTCTGGAAAAACATGATCTGCCACGCTCGCAAACCCGCTCAATAAATGCTCGACCAGATCACTCCGCTGATTTTGACTTACAACGAAGCGCCGAACATCGCACGCTCGCTCGACAGCCTGCGTTGGGCGGGGGAGGTCGTCGTTGTCGACAGCTTCAGCACCGACGACACGGCGACGATCGCGGCGTCGTACCCGAACGTGCGCGTGATCAAGCGCGCCTTCGACTGTCATCGCAACCAGTGGGAGTTTGGACTTAAAGAAACCGGCATCACCACGGAATGGGTGCTCGCGCTCGACGCGGACTACATCGTGACCACGGATTTAATAAGTGAATTTCAAAACCTGAAACCATCGGCTCAAATCACTGGCTACCGCGCGAGCTTTATCTACTGCATCTCGGGAAAACGACTGCATAGCGGAATCTATCCGCCGGTTACAGTGCTCTATCGCGCCGCCGCCGCAAACTACATCCAGGACGGACACACGCAACGAGTTTCACTCAACGGAGAAATCGAAGATCTGCGCTCGCCGATCCTGCACGACGATCGCAAACCACTACGACGCTGGTTTGAATCGCAGAAAAGCTATACAAAACTCGAAGCACAAAAGCTGCGGGCGGCTCATCCAGCTGAGCTCAGCTCCCTGGATCGACTCCGACGTTGGCCGCTGATCGTCCCGCCGCTCGCATTTTTCTACTGCCTGATTGTGCGTGCCGGCATCCTTGACGGGTGGGCCGGCTTTTATTACGCGTTCCAACGAACGGTTGCCGAATTGATGCTGTCGTTTTACCTAATCGAAACCCGTCGCAGCAACTAATGTACGTTCTTGGCATCAACGCCTACCACGGCGACGCTTCAGCGGCGATCGTTCACAACGGCAAGCTAATCGCCGCTGTCGAAGAGGAGCGCTTCAATCGCATCAAACACTGCGCCGGTTTTCCGGAGCAGTCGATACGTTACTGTCTTAAAGCGGCGGGCATCAGTCTCGAAGATCTGGACCACGTCGGCATCTCACGCGATCCGTCAGCGCACCTGCACAAAAAAGTCCTGTTTGCCGCGTCGCGCGCCGCCAGACAGGCAACGGGTTTAATTAGCCAGGTCAAGGATCGGCTCGGCAACGCTGCGAAGGTTCGAGATCTAAAATCCGAACTGGCGCGTGTCTTTGACGTCCCGAAGAACTCTATCCGAGCGCAGTTTCACAACGTCGAACATCACCGCGCGCATCTCGCAAGCTGTTTTTGCGTCTCGCCTTTCGAACGCGCCGCGCTGCTTTCGATCGACGGCTTCGGAGACTTCATCTCGACGATGTGGGCCATGGGCCAGGGCAATGACGTCGAGATACTCGGACAGGTCGAGTATCCACATTCGATCGGAATCGTCTACACCGCGACGACACAGTTTCTCGGCTTTCCGCACTACGGCGACGAAGGGAAAGTCATGGGCCTCGCGCCTTACGGCCGCCCGCGTTTTATCGACGAGTTTCGCGAGATCGTGCGGACGGAAGAGAACGGGCAGTTTCGATTAAACCTCGACTACTTCCGCCATCATTCGGAAGGCGTCGAGATGACCTGGGACCGCGGCTCACCGGAGATCGGCCGCATCTACTCAGATCGTTTTGCCGAGGCGTTTGGCCCGCCACGCGCTGCGGGCTCGGCGCTTTCCAATCGCGAGCGCGACATTGCAGCCAGTTTGCAACTGCGTCTGGAAGAGGTCGCTTTTCACGTGTTGAATCGCTTGCACGAACAAACCGGACTAAGTGATCTCGGGCTCGCGGGCGGTGTCGCTTACAACTCGGTGATGAACGGAAAGATACTGTTGCACACACCGTTTCGACGCGTATTCATTCAACCGGCTGCGGGCGACAGCGGGACTGCGGTCGGCGTCTGTTACGAGATCTGCAAACGCGGTGACCACATGCTCAGCGCCTACACCGGACCGGAGTTCTCAAACGACGAGATTCGTGACGCGCTAATCAACGCGAAACTAAACTTCACGACGTACACCGACGACGAGGTTACGAAACACGCGGCGCAAGACATCGCTTCCGGCATGGTTGTCGGATGGTTCCAGGGCAAAATGGAGTTTGGACCACGCGCACTCGGTAATCGCTCGATCGTCGTCGATCCGCGCCGCGCAGACATGAAAGACATACTCAACGATCGCATCAAGAAGCGTGAACCGTTTCGACCGTTCGCGCCGTCGATCCTCGAAGAACGCGTAGGTGATTACTTCGAACAAACCCATCCTGCACCGACCATGCTGATGGTCTACCAGGTACGCCAGGAGCGGCGCGATGAGATTCCGGCTGTGACGCACGTCGACGGCTCCGGTCGTTTGCAGACAGTCTCGCCCGAGGTTAACGCCCGTTATTATCAACTCATCGCTGACTTTGGGGAGCTCACCGGCGTTCCCGTTCTCCTGAACACTTCGTTCAATGAAAACGAGCCGATCGTCTGTACGCCCGACCACGCGGTGGACTGTTTTTTGAAAACACGGATGGATGCGCTTTATATTGGGAACCACACGGTACGCAGGACTGGAGATCACGGATGAGGATTCTGGTAACGGGAGGCGCGGGATTTATCGGTTCGCATCTGTGCGAACGTCTGCTCGACGAAGGACAGGAAGTGCTGTGCCTCGACAACTTTTTCACCGGCCGGCGCGAGAACATTGTGCATCTACTCGACAACCCGCACTTCGAATTGATTCGTCACGACGTCACGCTCCCGATCCTTCTCGAAGTGGACCAGATCTACAACCTCGCGTGTCCGGCATCTCCGGTCCACTATCAATACAACCCGGTCAAAACAGTTAAGACCAACGTGATGGGCGCCATCAACATGCTTGGCCTCGCGAAACGCGTGCGCGCGCGCATCCTCCAGGCATCGACGTCGGAGGTTTACGGCGATCCCCTCGTCCATCCGCAAACGGAAGATTACTGGGGCCACGTCAATCCGATCGGCATCCGTTCGTGTTACGACGAAGGTAAACGCATCGCCGAAACATTGATGACCGACTATCACCGCCAAAACAAGGTAGACATCCGAATCGCACGCATCTTCAACACCTATGGACCACGAATGCTGGAGGACGACGGCCGCGTCGTTTCCAACTTCATCGTGCAAGCGTTACGCGGCGAACCCTTGACGCTTTACGGCGAAGGCGAACAAACGCGTTCGTTCTGTTACGTCGACGATCTGATCGGTGGTCTGATCAAACTAATGAACACTGACGGCCTGAACGATCCGATCAACCTCGGAAATCCAGGTGAGTTCACCATCAAACAGTTGGCGGAAGAAGTGATAAGGATCTGCGGTTCCAAATCCGGATTGACGCATCTACCGCTGCCGGCAGACGACCCGCGCCAACGCAGGCCCGACATCACGAAAGCGCAAACGCTGCTCGGGTGGAACCCGACGATACCGTTGCACGAGGGACTGGAAAGAACAGTTGCGGATTTCAAGGAGAGGGTCAAGACAGCTTAATCGATAGATCCACAGATTGAGATTTCTCCTTCTTAATCAGTGTTTCTACCCCGATGTGGTCTCCACGGCACAACACCTCACCGATCTCGCCACCGAACTGGCAGCCCGCGGCCATGATGTAACAGTAGTGACCGGCGATCGTGGTTACGACGATCCCACGGTGCGTTTTCCGCGACACGAGCGCTGGAAGGACATCCGCATAATTCGCGTCCCTTCGCTGTCACTCGGCAAGCAGAGCAAATGGCGTCGCGCGCTCGGTTTCGCGAGTTTTCTGGCGAGCTGCGCCGTTCGCTTGCTCACGTTGCCGCGGTTTGACGTCACCGTGGCGCTCACTTCGCCGCCGCTGATCTCTTTTCTTGCCACGTTGTTCGTGAAGCTAAAAGGCGGGCGCTTTTGTTTTTGGGTTATGGACCTCAACCCGGATGAAGCGATCGCCGCCGGCTGGCTGCGACGAAACTCCGCACTCGCCCGACTGCTTCAACGGATGCTTCGTTACAGTTTCATGAACTCGGATAGGACCATAGTCCTCGATCGCTTCATGAAGGAGCGACTGCTTGCGAAAGGCGCGGACGCCGAACCCATCGCAGTCGTTCCGCCGTGGTCGCATGACGACGCGGTCGCGTATTCAGCAGCGGGCAGGGAAGCGTTTCGCCAGCGACACAGGCTGACAGCCAAGTTCGTCGTGATGTACTCCGGCAATCACAGTCCTTGTCATCCGCTCGACACGTTGATGAGTGCGGCCATCGAACTCAAGACCCGCGACGATATCGTTTTCTGCTTCATCGGCGGCGGCAGCGAACACGCCAAAGTGCGCGACTTTGCGGCACATCACGAGCTCGCCAATGTGAAGTGTTTGCCGTATCAACCGCTCGACGAGCTTTCAAACTCTCTTTCAGCGGCAGATATGCACGTCGTCGTCATGGGTGAGCCGTTCGTTGGGATTGTTCATCCGTGCAAGGTCTACAACATCATGTCTGTCGGCGCGCCAATCCTCTACATTGGCCCAGAAACCAGTCACATCACGGATCTCTCAAACAGTAACTATCCGTTCCTCTTTACTCGTCACGGCGACACAGCGAGCGTCGTCGCCAGGATTCTTGATGGTCGCGGGTGGGAGCGCCGGCCTTTGAATGCGTTTTCAAAACACACTCTGCTGCCCGAGCTGATCGACCTGCTCGAAGTAGAGCCGAAGTCAGAAGCTTACTCCTTCGTGCGCGAGGTAACTCCGACTTGAAAACATATTTCGCTCTTTTCCTGATGGCAACCATTGCTTCGCTCGTGACCACGCCGATCATCCGTCGGCTGTGCCAGCGGCTCAAGCTGCTCGATGTACCGGCCGACGGGCGGCGTATTCATCGAGAAGCGATTCCGAGGCTCGGCGGCGTCGCGTTGTATCTATCATGTCTCTCGGCACTTTCTCTGCTGCCGTTCGTGGACAACTTGCTGACGGAAACGCTAAGCGGACTCAAAACCGAATTTCTGACGTTGGCAATTCCGGCGACGCTCGTGCTGGTGGTCGGTATTTACGACGACTTGCGCGGTACGAATGCGGTGGTGAAGTTTGCGGCGCTCGGATTGATCGCGATGCTGTTCTACGCAATGGGCGGCCGGATTGATGCGTTATCGATTCCGATGTTTGGTCCGGTGCAACTGCCGGCGCTGCTGTCGTTCGTTATCACTGTGGTCTGGTTGGTTGGGATTACGAATGCGTTCAACCTAATCGACGGAATGGACGGTCTCGCATCCGGCGCCGCGCTGTTCTCGTCGCTCGTAATTCTCGGCGTGTCGGTTTCGCAGGAACGAACGTTGATGATCGTCGTGTCGCTCGTGCTTTGCGGCGCCGTTGCCGGGTTTCTTCGTTACAACTTCAATCCCGCGTCGATCTTTCTCGGCGACTCCGGCGCGCTGTTTATCGGTTTTGTCCTGGCAGCGTTGTCAGTGCTGGGTACACAGAAGGCCACGACTGCGGTTGCGATAGTTGTACCGATTCTGGCGTTTGGTTTTCCCGTCGTCGATACGGCAATGACGATGGCGCGGCGAGCGGTGAGTCGCAAGCCGATCTTCACGGGCGACAACGAACACATTCATCACATGCTGCTCGCGCGCGGCTGGTCGCAACGGCGCGCGGTGCTGGTGCTGTATGGCGTATGCGCGCTGTTTGGCCTAGTCGCACTCATCTTTCCCGCCAGCGGATCGAAACTGACCGGGTTCATGTTGTTTGTGATTTCCGTGGCGGTGATCATCGCGGTGGGCCACCTTCGCTATCACGAAGTCGACGAGATTCGGGCGGGAGTGAGGCGAACCGTTGCCGATCGCCGGCTAAGAGTCGCGAACAACATTCGCGTCCGGCGCGCGGCGCGTGCGCTTTCGAAAGCTTCCGATCTGCACGAGATGTTTGAAGCGATGCGGCACATGCTCGACTTCGGCGAGTTTACTTTTGCAAACGCACTCGTCGGCGAGACCGGACGAGCCGACATGAACGAGCGCGCGTTCATGGCGAGCCTCGCACAGCATCCGCATCAGCCGCTGGAACTTCGCAACGGGCGCGTCGCGTGGGAGTGGTCGCCGAATGGCACTGGCGATACCCTCGGCGGCGATCGGTTCCGGTCGCGTTCCGAATGGTGCTTCCGTTTGCCGCTGATCAAAAACGGAGTTGAGTGGGGTTGGTTGAATTTCTACCACAGCCTGAACGGTGAAACGTTGCTGGTTGATACAAACTACCTAAGCGATCTTTTCCGGCGCGAGTTTACGGATGCAGTCGCGAGAATCTTCACGTTGCACGAACTGCCAGTGATCACGACCGCAATCGATATGGATTTGACACCGGATGAGGTGCGCGACAATTGCGCCGCGTAATCTTCTTCGCATTAGTTTCTCTGATTCCACTGACGGCGATTCCGTACGGCACTTTCGAAGCATGGTGGAAAGCGGCGTTTGTCTGTGTTGTGTTCGGGATTTGCATCGTAGCGATAATCGAATCTGCAATCGGTGGTTCGACTTACGTTGGACCAAGGTCGATTCTGTTGCCGCTGCTGGCACTCGCGGCGTTGGCGTCAATCCAGACGCTTCCGTTTGGCTCGGTTCCGGACGCTGGGCTAACCGGAGCTCCGCCGTGGAGCGCAATCAGCGCCGATCCATACCAAACCCGGTTCTTTGTACTTCAAATCCTCGCACTGACAGTGTTCCTGGCTTTGTTGTACCGGTATGCCGGTGATGAAGCGAACATCTGGATCTTGATTCACGTCGTGATCGCGGTTGCTGTCGCGAGTGCGATTTTCGGCATGCTCCGGCAGACAGCGCAGCAAAACACCGCGTTCGTGTTGCCACTGCTGAAACCCGGTCAGGGCTACGGACAGTTCATAAATAAAAACCACTTCGCGTACCTGATGGAAATGGCGTTTGGACTCGGGATCGGCGTCATCCTTGCGCGCGGCGTTAGACCGGATCGGATCATCCTCTACGTCGCGCTCCTGTTTCCAATCTGGATCGCGTTGGTATTGTCCAATTCGCGGGGCGGAATCCTGGCGATGCTTACGCAGGTTTTGATCGCGACTTTGTGGTTTGTGCGGCCGCGCGCCGGCGTGCGAACGGCGCTACTGGCGGGGATTGTCGTGGCGGTTTTGCTGGGCACGTTGTGGGTTGGCGGCGACAAGTTGGCGACCAACATCGAGTCGGCGACAACAGATTTCAGCGGCGACTCGACGCGCGACGGCGCCAGCAGAAACGAAATCTGGCGTGCAACATTGAAGATGTTTGCCGAGCATCCGATCGCGGGCGTGGGACTAGGTGGTTACTGGATCGCCATCACCGCGTTTCACGACGCGTCGGGAACTCTCACGCCGCAGGAAGCACACAACGAGTATCTCGAGTTGTTGTCCAGCGGCGGTGTCATCGGTTTGGCGATCGGAGTGTGGTTTGCCGTCATGGTGATTCGCAGAACTAGATCGGTTCTACATCATGATGGTAGTCACATTCGAGCGGTGCGCTTCGGCGCAATACTCGCGATCGGCGGAGTCGGGGTCCACAGTCTCGTCGATTTCGGTCTGCACATGATGAGCAATGCGCTTATCTTCATGGTGTTGATAGCAATCGCGACCGTTTCCATAAATAAGAAAGTTATTGACCCAAGCGTGCAACAACAGTAGACTTAACCCATTGGACGGGCGAGTTTTAAGTCGCTGTGTTGTTTCTCTTGAGAAGGGATGTTTAGATGAACCTGAAACGACGTAATGGTTCCAAAGCAATTGCGGCGTTACTTATTTTCTTCATCGCACAGATTGGTCTTCAGGTAGGACTTGCTGAACCAACTGTCACTACAACAGCGACACCGATCCTTCCTCAGGCAGTCGGCAGATTAACCACCAGTAACAATCAACCGATCCAGGTCAACGGTAATAGTGCAGCGACCGGCGCGTCGATCGTCAGTGGTGCGACTCTTGAAACCGGCGCCAATCAATCCGCGACCGTCAACCTTGGCGCGCTTGGTTCCGTCGAAATCTCACCTAACACCAGAGTTGTGCTCACGTTTGACGACCAGGGCAGTGTGAAAGCAGTCGTCGCGTTTGGTTGCGTGAAAGTCATTGCGAATACGAACGCCACTGGCGAGGTCGCAACCGATCAGGGCAGCGCTGGTAAAACTGATCCCGCAACCGGTGGTGCGCTGGAGATCAGCTACAAGCCGGGCACTGCTCCTGTGATTGGTCAAGGCGTTTGCACGAAGCCTGCGGGTGGTGAGATTCCATCGACGGACGATGGTAGCTTCGGACGCGCGCATGTGATTGCGATCGTCGCAGCCGGTACTGCGGCTGGGCTCACGCCGCTCTTTTTCCAGGACAACCCGAGCGGTCCTTCGGACTAACCCTCAATAAAAGCTAAATCGTGTTGCTACGAAGCGTCGTTGCACTCGTCGCGATAGTCGTCTGCGTTTTCGCGATGCTGTCGGCCGCGAAGTTTGGTTACGCGCGTATGCTGGGTAAGTACGCCGTCGCCGCAAACTCGATTGCGGCCGCTGACCAGGCCGTCTCGCTCGCTCCTAAAGATCCGGAAGTCCACCGCGCACGCGCGCGTGTTTTCAAGCGTCTCCAACTACCCGCCGAGGCGCGGAAGAGTTTTGAGATCGCATCGCGTTTGCGATATCGCGACGATTACCTCTGGCTTGAACTAGGCAGCACACGTGACGGACTCGGCGACACCACGGCTGCGTTGGCAGCATTCGATCAAGCGGTCCAATGGGCGCCTTACTATGGGCACACACTCTGGCAACGCGGTAACCTTACGTTGCGCATGGGCCGGTACGATGAAGCGTTCGCTGACCTTCGTGCAGCCGCCGCAAGCAAAAGCAGTCTGCTGCCAAGCCTCGTCGACCTTGCGTGGGGACTCTCGCGCAATGACGTCAAGACTGCCGAACAACTAATCCAAATCGACAACGATCATGAGCGGCTCGCATTCGCACGACTTCTTGCTCAGAAAGGGAAGGGTGACGAATGCGTCGAACAGGTTCGTTTGCTCACCACGCCGCTTTCTGAGCAGAATAGACAGGAACTCGTGCAACAACTCGTCGGGGCGAGAGCTTTTCGAAAGGCGTTTGAGCTCTGGCGAACTGACAAACCGACCGCAACTCCGTTAATACTCGACGGCGGGTTCGAGGAGATGACACGCCATCCGTTTGTTGATCGAGGATTCGGCTGGCACGTCGTTGCGAAGCCGGAGCCGGCAGTCCAGCAAGACGAATCAGAGAAGCGCAGCGGCAAGAAAAGTCTCCGGCTTGGCTTCAACGGCGACTGGAAAGCCCCAAACGAAACGATCTCGCAAACGATCGTTATCGAACCGGAAAGACGTTATCGCATCAGCTTCGGAGTCAAAACGAAAGACATCGTGACGGGTGGCCCGCCTGCGATTGCGGTCAGGGATGCCGTCACCAATGAACGGCTGGGACAATCCGAAGTGGTTCCGACACCAACGAGTAGCTGGCAAACGATGAGTTTTGAATTCTCCACCAAACTTGGAATGCAAGCCGTCGTATTGGAATTTATGCGAGTTGCCAATGACTGTAATCCATGTCCGATCTTTGGCGAGTTATGGCTTGACGATTTATCCATCGAAGATGTCACTACCGTTAATCCTCAGCGTTGAGACCGCGACGATGTCCGGCAGTGTCGCCTTATCGCGTGGCGATGAAATACTCGGCGTCGTCACGGGCGATGCGAGTATTTCGCATTCGAATACTCTACTCGCCGACGTCGACAAGCTCTTAAACGAAACAAAGACCACTCTTGGGGAGATCGATCTTTTCGCGGTCGCAACGGGTCCGGGAAGTTTTACTGGACTGCGCATTGGCATCGCGACGATAAAAGCGCTTGCGGCGACTCTGGATCGTCCGACCGCGGGCATACCGACGCTGGAGGCAGTTGCGCTTTCCGGCGGTGTGTCCGCAGAGTCGGTGGCGTTACTGCCCGCCGGACGTGGCGAAGTGTTCGCGCAGTTGTTTTCTGTTTTGGGATCTGACTTAGTTGAACCACTCGACGAAGCAGCACACATTCCGCCCGCGCGTCTCTTCGAGCGCTACGGAGATCTCGAAACCGTCACCTGGTGTGGAGAAGGATCAATCGCTAATCGTGAATTGATCCTAAGTTGGTCGGAAAACCGAGACTGGACCATCGCGCCACAGAGCAACGACCTCGCCACGCACGTCGCAAGAGTCGCTTTCACCAGGTTCAACCGCAATCAGTTTGAGAACCCGTTTGCGCTTCGAGCGATTTACGTCCGGCCTGCGGACGCGCAGTTAAAGGCTCCATGACATCAGCTCCGGCCCAAATCATCATCACGCGAATGACGGAGCACGACCTCCTCGAAGTCGTCGAGATAGAGGAAGCTTCGGGACTGAGTCGATGGGGATGGGCCGCGTACTACGCCGAGCTCCAGGGTACGAATCGGGATCTGATGTTGATTGCGCGCATGGCCAGTTCACCGATCATCGAACACCAGCGAATTGCCGGTTACATCGTCGCCCGTGAATCAGCCGGCGAACTGCACATCAACAACGTCGCCGTGCGGGAACAGTACCGGCGCCGCGGCATCGGCAGCTTGTTACTGGGCCAGATTATGGAAACAGCGCGGCGGCTCAAAGTTCACGTGGCTTTTCTCGAGGTCCGTAGCGGGAATCAGGCTGCCCAGGCACTTTATGAGAGGACCGGATTCAAGGCGATTGCTCGGCGTCCGGACTATTATTCCGACCCTCAGGAAGATGCAGTCGTCATGAGTCTGACGCTAGGCGAACACTAATATTTGCGCCGTTATCGCGGACCCTGCAATTACATGAATGTGGGGTGAATTACCCGCTTGATTTGCCTTAGTCTATGGGCTACCATTTTTGCGTGCGAGACAATCCAACTGGAGGTTTCCAGGCCGGTACCTCCGCAACCATCCTGCCCACTCCCATCTGTCTGAAAGGAGACATGCACGAATATGGACATCGCAACCACGGATAGTCTGAAAGAAGAGTTGATAAACCGGGATCCCGAGTTTCGGGAATTAGCAAGAGAACATCATAAGTATGAAGAACGTCTTAGTGAATTATCAGCTCTTTCCTATCCGAGTGATGAGGAACAACTGGAGGAAATTACGCTTAAGAAGAAGAAACTGGCCCTGAAGGATCAGATGTATTCGATGATGTTGCAATATCAAAAAGCACAGAGTCTGAGCCACTGAAACTGCCCACCGGCGGTTTCTCCGAGTTTAGGATTGAAGGGGACGTGGAACCAAAGTTGCGCGTCCCCTTTGACGTAATAAGAGCTTTATAGAATCGCGGCAAATTAACATTGAGTATCGTTCGGGAAGGTATTCCTTTCATCCTGGTTCCACTGTTCGTGAGTATTGCGACAGCAATCCTCGGATTGTGGTATGTCAGCCTGTTATTTCTCATCGTAGCGGCCTTTATGGCGTATTTCTTTCGCGATCCGCATCGTGTTCCTCCCGACGATCCGAAGGTTGTTGTAGCTCCTGCTGACGGGCGCGTAACGCGCGTGAAACCGGTGGCGTCGGAACCGGGGTCTCCGACAGTTGTCAGCATTTTCTTGTCGCCGCTGGACGTGCATATCAACCGTTCGCCGATTGCCGGGACGATTACAGACTCGGTTTACACGCGCGGTAAGTTTCTGATGGCCACGAACGAGATGGCGAGTGTGGTTAACGAACAGAATACGCTAACAATTCACGGCGAAATAACGGTTGTTTGTAAACAAATTGCCGGGATCCTCGCCCGGCGCGTAGTTTGCTGGAAAAAGGCTGGCGACACGTTGGCCTTAGGCGAGCGTTTTGGCATGATTAAGTTCAGCTCGCGCACCGACCTGGTGCTTCCGGCTAACGTAGAGGTCACCGTTACAGAAGGTACGCGCGTGCGCGGCGGCACAACGGTGATTGGGAGAATCTTATGAGTGCCAAGTCAGAGGAATTAGACCACGAGCGTCCGAATCCGCCGCGACGGGGATTGAAGAAGGGCCTCTACTTGATTCCTTCGGCGTTCACGGCCGCGAACATCGCGATGGGGTTTTTGTCCGTGATGTCGTCGCTTCGCGGTTTTCAACTACTGGATGGCGCGAATCCCGACGTTTGGGCTGCATCGGCCCACTTTAACACCGCTGCCATAGCGATCGGCTTCGCGCTGCTGTTTGATATGGTCGACGGTCGTATCGCGCGCCTCACAAAGACCACCACTGAGATCGGCATTCAACTCGACTCAATAGCCGACGTCGTCACTTTTGGCCTCGCGCCCGCGGTCCTTGCTTACGTTTGGGGCTACGGAATTACTCTCGGGAAGGGAGAGGAGCTTCACCAACTCGCATGGTTTGTGTCGTTCATTTACTTGATGTGCGGCGCGTTTCGTCTCGCGCGCTTTAACGTCCAGGCATCGCGGCCACGAGTCATGGCTGAAGGCGCAGTAAAGACAGACAAGAAGAGCTTCGTAGGTTTGCCGATTCCAGTTGCCGGCGGTTTCATCGCCGCACTCGTGCATTTCTCACCTTTGCCGCTCATCTATTTCGGACCAGAGCGTTCGAGAATCTACGCGGTGCTGCTGATGGTGTGGGTGGGTGTGCTTAGTTTAATGATGGTCAGCACGCTGCGTTTTTCGAGTTTCAAAACAGTAGGCACTAACACGCGGAGCATGCGTCCGATCATTCTGGCGCTGGCGTTGCTTGTGCTCGTCTTTCTTTACTCGAAATACGTACTGCTGGCGATCGTGGTGATGTATATCCTGCACGGACTGCTGTCGCGCGTGGTGAGCGTCTTTTGGCGACGCAGCGATTCTGCCGAGACAAAGATTGAAGCAAATCCGGTAAGGCGATCCTAAGGTTTTGGAGCGGGCGGCTTCGCCGCTGCGCTTGATGGATGCGCAAACGCGAGTAATCCGTGTTCAGTTGTAACGATCACAGCGTCGCCAACCAGGATCGGCGAAGCTGAACTGGTCAATTCTTCCTCAGTGGGAAGCGAATTAATCTGCTTCCCGTCTTTCAACGACAACACCACCGCTGATGTGCTTGAAAGTGGCGTAAACAGCGCCGCCTCCGCGACGGTCAACGGCTGCGATGAGATTCGGCCCGGCAACTGCTTCTTCCAAAGCATCGCGCCTTTGTCGTTCAAGAGATAAGCAAAATTATCGAGCGAAGCCGCGAGTAGCATATCGCCTGTGAGTGTGACTGCTTCGACGCCCGCTCCCGTCCGCTTGCGCCATCTCAACCGGCCTCTGTCGGCGCTGACGGCATAGACATAACCATCACCAGAACCGAAGTAAACGTTTTCACGATCGACCGCGACTGGTCCACGTACCGCCCCCTTCGTGCGAAAGCGCCAGAGCAGTCGGCCAGTTGTTTCTTCGAGGGCGAGCAACGACCCGTCCTCGCTGCCGAAGTAGACGCGGCCGGATTTCAGAACTGGCTGGCCGGCGAACGGTGATGCGAAAGGTATCGACCACAGAACGCCGCCCGTATGCCTATCGAAAGCGTAGGCGCGGCCGTCGCTGCCGCCGGCAAACACTTTGCCGCCACCAAGAGCGATTGCGCCTTTCACCGGCGTGATGAGTGGCGTCATCCATTGAGTAACGCCACCTTCGCGACTCAGCGCTCGTAACGCTCCACCGGGACGACGTGGTTCGGTCGGTGCTCCAGTAGCTTCCGAAGCGACGTAGATCGCGGAGTCGTCTGCCACGGGAGATGCTGAGAGTTCGCCGCCCATGTCGGAACGCCAGTAAAGCTGACCATCGCGCGCAGTGAGCGCAACGATCGTTCCACCTGCAAGCGGCAGGTAGATGCGCTCCTTATCGAATGCGGGCGTGAGATTCAACGTAGTGTTCGACTGGTATCGCCAGCGCACCGTCAAAGGCTCCGACAAAAGCACGCCTGAATCACCGCTTGCGCGCAGTGTGAAGATCGCGGCGATCGCAAGCAAAGCGCAGGTTAAAACGATCAGTTTTTTCGGATCGATTCTTGTTTGTGTATAATCAGCCACTCTCTTATCCACGTTAACAAAACCAGGCGCTGAGGTTTTCTTGAGTAACGTCCCGCAGCACGAAACAGTAATAATACTTGACTTCGGATCACAGTACACTCAACTAATAGCCCGGCGCGTTCGCGAAGCCGGCGTATATTGCGAGATCCTTCCGTTCAACGCTTCGATCGAAGCCATCAATGCGCGATCGCCCAGAGGTTTAATCTTCTCGGGCGGGCCTTCGTCCGTTTACGACGCGAGTGCGCCAAAGCCGGATCCAAAACTACTTGATTCGATCGATTGTCCATCACTCGGGATCTGTTATGGCTTTCAGGTGTTCGCACGGGAGCTTGGCGGCGATGTCGTCGCTTCGCCTAATCGAGAGTTTGGTTATGCGCGTCTGAAAGTCCTCGACGTTACAAGCAGGCTCTTTCAAGGTCTGCCCGCTGAGATGGACGTTTGGATGAGTCATGGCGATCACGTGACGGAGATTCCGGAAGGCTTTCATGTGACGGCGTTGACCGACGACGCGCTGAACGCGATGGAGAACGAGAGCCGCGGGATCTATGGTGTGCAGTTTCATCCCGAGGTTGCCCACACGCCTCTCGGTGCGCAAGTGTTGCGCAACTTTCTGTTCTGTGTTTGTGGTTGTCGCGGCGACTGGTCACCCGAAGCTGTGATCGAGGAGCAAGTCGCGCGCATTCGCCAACAGCTCGGCGACAGTGGGCGAGTAGTGTCTGGCTTGTCTGGTGGTGTTGATTCGACGGTGGCGGCGGCGTTGGTCCATCGCGCCGTCGGCGATCGTCAGACGTGCATCTTTGTCGATAACGGACTGCTGCGCGAAGGTGAGTTTGAGTCGACGCTTGCGCTGTTGCGGCAGAGCATGAAGTTGAACATAGCCGGTGTTCGCGCTGGAGATTTGTTCCTCGAAGCTTTACGTGGCGTGACCGATCCGGAAGAGAAGCGGAAGCGCATCGGTAAGGTTTTCATCGACGTGTTTGAAGCAGAAGCAAGACGACTTGGCGACGTCGGCTATCTGGTCCAGGGGACGTTGTACCCCGACGTGATCGAGTCTGTTTCAGTCCGTGGCCCGTCAGCAGTGATCAAGAGTCATCACAACGTTGGCGGGCTGCCCGAGAAGATGAATCTGAAACTGATCGAGCCGCTGCGCGAACTATTTAAAGATGAAGTGCGGCTGATCGGAAGAGAGCTCGGCGTGCCGGAAGACATTCTTGGTCGACATCCGTTTCCCGGTCCGGGGCTCGCCGTTCGGATCCTTGGTGATATTACGGAAGAGAAGATTCGTCTGGTCCAGGCCGCCGACAGAATTCTCGACGAGGAGTTGCGTCGCGCTGAGTTGTACAACTCAGTCTGGCAGGCATTTCCGGTTTTGTTGCCCGTGTCGACTGTCGGTGTCATGGGTGATGAACGAACCTACGAGCGTGTCGTTGCGATTCGTGCGGTCACCAGTGTTGATGGGATGACTGCCGACTGGGCGCGCCTGCCGCACGATCTGCTGGCGCGAGTTTCCGGGCGAATGGTTTCTGAAATCCGGGGTGTTAATAGGGTCGTTTACGATATAAGCTCCAAACCACCGTCAACCATTGAATGGGAATAAGACCACATACAAATGCAGGATCGACAATTCGTACACCTACACCTTCATACTGATTACAGTCTTCTTGACGGCGCCATTCAAATAAAGCCCCTCTCCAATCGCCTTGAAGAATTGGGAATGCCGGCGTGTGCCATGACGGACCATGGAAACATGTTCGGCGCGATCTCTTTCTACAACGCGATGAAGAACAAGGGCGTGAAGCCGATCATCGGTTGTGAAACCTATATCACGCGCGGCAATCGCAAAGAAAAAGCCGCGAGCGCGCCGGGTGAAAAAGCGAACTTTCATTTGATCCTGCTGGCCCAGACTTACGAGGGTTATCAGAACCTCGTGCGCCTCACGTCGAAAGCTTACACGGAAGGCTTCTATTACAAGCCGCGCATCGACAAAGAGCTGCTCGCCGAACACAGCAAAGGATTGATCGGTCTTTCCGCCTGCATGTCAGGCGTGCCGTCCGCGATGCTGGCTCAGGACAAGTGCGATGAAGCCGCTAAAGCAGCAATCGAGTTTGAAGAGATACTCGGAAAAGGGAACTACTATCTCGAGATCCAGGAGCACGGGCTCGAGCCTCAACACCGGATTCGCAAATCGTTAGTCGAGCTCTCGAAGCGCACCGGTGTCCCTTTGATAGCTACGAACGATGCGCATTATTTGATGCCTGACGATGCGCGCGCCCACGATGTGCTCCTGTGCATTGGGTCAGGCAAGACAGTCAACGAAACTAATCGCCTCAAGTACGGCACCCCAAACTTCTATGTCCGCTCGGCTGAAGAGATGTGGCGCATCTTCGGCGACGAACTGCCCGAGGTGCTCACGCGCACGGTCGACATCGCCGAACGCTGCGAGTTGAAGTTGCCGACGGACATCAACCACCTGCCGCAGTATCCGATCCCGCAATCAGGAGAAGGGCTGTCCGAGGATGCGTACTTCGAGAAGGTCGTGCGCGATGGTTTTGAGCGGCGGCGCCAACAGGTCTGGGATCCGCTCGCGGCGCGCGGGGAACTGAAACAACCGTTCACGGATTATCAGACGCGGTTGACGAGCGAGATCCAGATGATCAAGCAGATGGGGTTTCCGGGTTACTTCCTCATCGTCTGGGACTTCGTTCGTTATGCGAAAGAGCATTCGATCCCGGTCGGACCGGGACGAGGTTCGGCGGCAGGATCGCTCGTCGCTTACTGCCTGGAGATCACGGACGTCGATCCTCTGCAATACGATCTGCTGTTCGAGCGTTTCCTTAACCCTGGCCGCGTCTCGCTGCCCGATATCGATATCGACTTCTGTGTTCGTGGCCGCGGCGATGTCATCAACCACGTCGCCGATCTCTACGGCCGCGACTCCGTCTGCCAGATCATCACGTTCGGAACGCTCGCCTCGAAGGCCGCCATCAAGGACGTCGGCCGGGCCCTCGAAGTGCCTTATGCGGACGTTGAGCGAATCGCGAAGCTGATCCCGCCTCCGGTTCGTGGCCGCAACGTCAGTATCAGCCAGGCACTTGAACAAGTACCTGAACTCCGCAAGGAAATTGAGACTAATCCGCAGGTTAAAGAAATACTTGAGATCGCCCAACGGCTCGAAGGCTGCGCTCGTCACTCGTCAGTTCACGCCGCAGGTGTGGTGATTTCGCCTCTGCCGCTCCAGGAATTGATCCCGATCGCCGTCTCAGGGAAGGAAGAACTCACTACCCAATATGTCATGTCGGATCTCGAAAAGACCGGCATGCTTAAGATGGATTTCTTAGCGCTTACCGCTTTAACTGTTATAAATGACTGCTTAATCAGCATTAAGCAGTCGCTTGGGGAAGAGATTAAGTGGTCCGATATAGCGCTTAACGATGCTAAAGCTTTAGCGGTTTTTGCTGAAGGAAGGACTGAAGCGGTCTTCCAGTTTGAGTCGTCAGGCATGCAGGAGATCTGCCGGAAACTGAAGCCGAAAGGCCTCGAAGATCTCGCGGCGCTCAATGCGCTCTACCGTCCTGGCCCGCTCGACGGCGGCATGGTCGACGAGTTCATTCTCCGGCACCACGGCAAGAAGAGTGTTCGCTACATCACGCCGGAGATGAAGGAGATTCTTAATAACACCTACGGCATCATTGTCTACCAAGAGCAGATCATGCAGCTCGCACAGAAGCTTGCGGGCTACACACTTAGCGAAGCCGACCTCATGCGCCGCGCGATGGGGAAGAAGAAGCGCGAGGAGATGGCGGTCCATGAAGAGAAGTTCATTTCGGGCGCCGTGGAGCGCGGCATCAAGCGAGAAAAGGCCGAGAAGATCTTCTCGCTGATGGCCCAGTTTTCGGATTACGGATTCAACCGCAGCCACAGCGTAGCCTACGCCTATCTCGCTTTTCAGACCGCGTATTTGAAGGCACACTATCCGGAGCATTTCTACGCGGCGGTGCTCTCGAACGAGGCCCAGGACGCGGCTAAGGTGTTTAAGTACTCGAAGGAGTTAAGGGCGCAAAGAGTGGTCCTGCTTCCGCCAGACGTCAACGAGAGCAACTCCGGTTTTACCCCTTTAAGCGGAGCCATTCGATATGGTCTGACCGCGATTAAGGGACTGGGCAACTCGGCGGTTAAAGCGATTTGCGACGCCCGCGGAGCCGCTCCATTCCGCTCGTTCTTCGATTTTGCCGAGCGAGTGGACTCTGCTACCTTGAACAAGCGCGTCCTGGAGAGTCTGATAAGCGCGGGGGCCTTCGACTCGCTGAACGACGGGCGGCCCGTACATGCGTGGCGCGGAGGTCTGCATAGTTCGATTGATGCTGCGTTCGCGCGGGCCGAGGGTGCAAAGCGTGATCGAATCCGGGCCAGCACCGGTCTCTTCGGCTCGATGGCGGAAGAAGTGAATTTCACCAACGAGCTACCGGCAACGCTTAACGGCTGGACGCCGATGGAAATGCTGAACGCCGAGAAAGCGGCGCTTGGGTTTTACATCACCGGCCATCCACTCGAGCGCTACCTCGAGACGTTACAGAACTTGAAAGCAGTTCCGTCTTCGGAGCTGCCGAACGTGACGAGCGGAACTCGAGTGACCTGTGGAGGTATCATTGCCGACGTGCAATTGAGGACCACGAAAAAGGGCGACAAGTTTGCCCTGCTGCGTTTGGAAGATGAGGCGGGTGGCACCAAGTGCGTATTATGGCCCGAGGTTTACCGGAAGCACTCGGCGCTGTTGCAAAACGATCTGCCGGCAATAATCATGGGCCGGCTGGAACTCAGTGAAGACAATCCGCCGACGATCATCGTCGATCAGGTGCAAAGTATCGACGCGTCCGCGCGGCAGAACGAGTTCATGGTCCTGCGGCCACCGCAGGAGGAAGATATTTCAACGCTCTACGATTCCATTTTGAGCGTCTTGAGTACGAACCCTGGTGACACCGATGTGGCGATCGAGACCAGGACCGACGACGGGCTGGTCGTTCGCATCCAGGCCAACAACGCTTTGCGCGTGAAGCGATGTAACGAACTGGAAGAGGCCTTGAAGAAGATCGGCTGTGTTATCAGTTTCGAAAAAGAGACGCAGATGAGTAAGAGTCTAAGATGAGCTCCCCAAAGATGCGAAAGAAAGACAAAGAAGAAGCGCCTCCGAAACCGGTCGAAACGCGAACCGCGTTTGAACGTGTGCAGCTCGCGCGACACGCCGACCGGCCTTACACGCTCGATCTGATCGAGCGGCTGTTTGAGGATTTCGTCGAGCTCCATGGCGACAAGCGTTTCGCTGAAGACCCGGCGATCGTCTGCGGCCTTGCGCGTTTTCATGGCTTGCCGGTGGTCGTGGTGGGCCATCAGAAGGGACGCGACACGAAGCAACGTAGTTATCGCAACTTCGGAATGCCGAAGCCCGAGGGCTATCGGAAAGCGTTGCGTGTGATGAAGCTTGGGGAGAAGTTTGGCCGGCCCATCTTTACTTTCATCGACACGCCCGGTGCGTATCCCGGGATCGACGCCGAGGAACGCGGACAAGCGGAAGCAATCGCTTACAACTTACGCGAGATGGCGAAGATCAAGGTACCGATCATCGTCACGGTTATCGGTGAGGGTGGATCTGGCGGAGCGTTGGCGATCGGCGTAGGCGATCAGGTGCTGATGCTCGAAAACTCGATCTATTCGGTGATTAGTCCGGAGGGTTGCGCGGCGATTCTCTGGAAAGATTCAACTAAAGCGGATCGCGCAGCGGAAGGCCTGCGCCTCACGGCCCAACATCTTCACGAATCGGGCCTCATCGACAAGATCATCCCCGAACCCGAAGGCGGCGCCCACAACGACTACGATCAAACCGCGCGCTATCTCGATTCTGCGTTGAGCGAACGATTGGCGGAAGCAGTCAGTTGTTCAACTGAGGACAGACTAAGTCGCCGCTACAAAAAACTCCGCGGCTTCGGTCGCTGGGGCACCAGCGACGATAAGACGCCAAATACTAAAGCGAGCACTCTTTCAACTACTGACCAAGCGGGCGCCTGAGTGGCACTTTGATCCGTACGTGATCCTTCTTTAAAGCGACGATATCCAGGTACCGGAAGAGAAGCGCCTTGAACGCACCGGATAACCTAACCTACGAGTTCGGCTCGTTCCTGCTTGAGCCTCAGGCGAGGCGCCTGTCGCGCTACGGCGAACCGGTGCCCCTGGCCGCGCCGGAATTTGAGCTGCTCCTGCTTCTGGTGCGTAAACGCGGTCAGGTAGTCGAAAAGAGCGAGATTATGGCGGCCGTCTGGCCGGACGTTGAAGTCGAAGAGAATAATCTCACCGTGCGCATGTCTGCTTTGCGTCGAGCTCTTGGAGAGACGAAGGGAAATCACTCATACATCCAGACGGTGTCCGGGCGCGGCTACTGCCTGATCGCGGACGTGAAGGAACGCCCGTCACCACCCGTCACGGAAACTGCTGAGACCGACGCACACGGAGACAAGCCAAAATTTGATGAAGAGCAGCCGGGGCCTCAGTCAGTCGACTCGTTTCCTGGTAACGTGCCACGCCGAAAATGGGAACTCCGGCGCTTTACGCTTTATGCGGTTTTGCCGGTAGCGGTCTTAACCACCTTCCTCCTCTACGTAGTGTTGCGCCCGCAGAAGGCCCGCGAGTCAGAAGCCCCGGCTCAATCGATGAAGATAAGCCGGGTCACGCAGACGGGTCGTGTCCGCTCGCCGGCTCTTTCGCCAGACGGGCAGAACATCGCATATGCCGACCAGAACGGCGAAATGTCCAGCCTGTGGCTTCAACGAGGTGGGACGAACAACCCGCTCCAGCTCCTTCCTCCAGCGAAAGTCTTCTACAGAGACCCTTCGTTCTCGCGTGACGGCAACACGCTCTACTACTCCAAGTGCCAACCAGGGTGCGAGCTTTATAAGATGCCGGTATTGGGCGGAGTTGAAACGGAGCTCGGCATCCGAGCCGACAGCCGTGTCACCTTCTCGCCGGATGGCAAACGGATGGCCTACCTGCGGTCCGAAGTTGAGCCATCGGGTCTGGTGACCACCAGACTGTACGCCAACAACGTAGATGGCAGTCATGAGGAGTTTCTCAACTGGGAGGCCGGCGACAGCGTCTATCAGCGCGGTGCGCCGGCGTGGTCGCCTGACGGTAAGGTGATAGCTTTTTCAATCATCGAGAAAGCAAGCGGAAAGAGATTAATGAAGGTGATCGGTGTCACGCTCGCCGATCGAAAGGAATCCACGCTCATTCCACCTACCTGGCCCAATATCAGAGACGTGGCATGGCTCCCGGATGGAACCACGCTTATCGTCAACGGACGGGACCTGGCTACGGGTGCCGACCCTGGCTTGCAGGTGTGGCGCGTGCCTCTGGCGGGCGGCGAAGCGCGCAGAATCACTAACGACCTAAACAACTATTTCGGTATCAGTCTATCGGCCGACGGCAACACGCTGATTGCCCACCAGTGGCAGACGACTTCCGGCCTGTGGATAGCGCCCGCCGAAAATCCATCCGCCGCCGCGGTGGTCACCGCCGGGACACTCGATCGAAAAGACGGCCAATACGGCCTCTCCGTGGCGCCCGATGGGCGGCTGATCTATGTCTCGGATCACAGTGGCAAGAAGGATCTCTGGTCTGTTAACGCCGATGGTACGGCGCTCAAGCAACTAACCGACGCCACACATAAAGACCTCTCGCCAGTGGTCTCGCCGGACGGGCGTTACATCGTGTTCCAATCGTCCCGAAATGCTACTGGCGATCGTGCGTATAACATCTGGCGTATTGACGCCGACGGGCGCAATCCTACGCAGCTAACGCGCGGAACTTATGATAGCGAGCCGGCATTCTCGCCGGATGGTGAGTCGGTTGTTTATGTCACTGATGACGAGCACGCTCCGAAACTACGCAGAGTTCCGATTGGCGGTGGTCAGCCCGTTCCTCTGACAGACGAGTTTTCGCAGCACCCTACCTTCTCGCCGGACGGCAAAGTACTCGCTTATTACCGTATGAACCAGAAACAGCGGGACCATCGTCACCTCGTTTTCATCCCGGCACAGGGCGGTGCGCCTATTAAGACGCTGCCGGCTCCAAAGAACTTCGGCTCCGTTATGCAGTGGGCGCCAAAGGGCGACTCACTGTGGTACCGAGACAACACGCTCACGAGCATTTGGGTGTTGCCACTCGATGGCACACCTCCCAGCCCTCTTATCAAGCTGACCAATCAAACCTTATCCACATTCTGCTTCTCGCGAGATGGTCGCCGGCTCGCTTACTCGAGCGGGCCGCAACTAAGTGACGTTGTGCTGATCACTCGATTCAGCGAGGCCGTTTCCCGCGAGGATTAGCAATCTTTAGCATTATTTAGCAATTCGCCGCCCGCTCCTTAAGGACTAGCTCGCTTTGTCGGTTTAGCATCCGCGACCGGCAAAATGCGAATCGAATACTTGAACCACGCGTCCGTAATAATAAAGAGCGACGGACAGTCACTATTATGTGACCCATGGTTTTCAGGTACGGCTTTCGGCGGTGGCTGGGGACTACAGTATGACAATCCGGAAGCTCTTCAGAAGGCTAAGTCATGCTCCCACCTTTGGATTTCGCACTTTCATCCTGACCACCTGCACATGCCGACGCTGAAACAACTCGCCGCCCTTTCACCCGAGATCACTGCACTTGCCAACGACTCCGCGAATTTTCGCATCAGTGAGGCGCTGCAACAGGCTGGTTTTCAAAACATCGTGCCGCTGTTCGAGCGCAGGAAGCTGTCGCTAACAAGCGATATGAGAGTAATTAGATATCCAACCGCCGGAATCGATAACATGCTTTTGATCGAGACACCCGAAGGCAGGATCCTGAATTACAACGATTGTCATCTCCCCATCGGCGCCTTGAAATTGCTCATACGCAAAATTGGCAACGTCGATATCCTACTCCACAACTTCAACCACGCGATCAAGTTCATCGACAATCCACGTAAGACCGATGATGAGATTCGAACGCAACTCAAAACGAATTATAAGAAGGTGCTGGATGCTATTAACCCCAGGTGGGCCATTCCTTTTGCGTCCGCACATTACTACCGCACCCGGGACACACGATGGCAAAACGAGTCTTTGCTACAGAGCGAAGATTTAGTCGAGATGGACGGGCGTATTCTACCCGTGAAAATCGGAAGTGAAGTCACATTCGACGATAAACTGCAACCAACATTGTCGCTGCCGTCAACAAAAATCAGTCTTAACACCAAAGACATCAAGTTAGAAACCGAAAGCGTCCCATTTGATGCAGTTGTAAACGCGGCGAAGGATTTTGGGAAACGTCTGAAGCAATCATTATTAGGATTGACATTTTGGATTCCCGAGTTGCGCATTAGAGTTGAGGAGTACCGGAGAGTTATCCGCTTTGATGTAAACAATCAGGTGTTTGCCGAAGTTCATCGTGAAATCGAAGATGCTCATATCGAGGCCCATTCAAGCGCGTTGAGTCAGTGGTTCATGAAGCCTTACGGTGCAGACAGTTTCTTCATTGGCGGCCATTTTGCGGTACTGAGCAAATCAACAACTCCCATCAAGAGAGTCTTGTTAGCGTGTTCATTGATGGAAAAGCGCCTGAGTCCGCGAAGTCTGGCGCAGTACCTGCTCCGTCCCGGCGGAATAAAGTTCCTGTTGAATAGACGGGAAGAGATCGTAGTTACACTAAGTCAACGTCGACTCAGAGTGGGAGACCGAGTGAGTTGACGCCGCGTTAGAACGGAATGTCGTCGTCGGATAGATCGCCCGGTGGCTCGGAAGGTCCCCCGCCGGCGCTTGCTGACGCAGCGCGTTCCGCGACCTGCTCATCGCCTCGACCGCCGATGAATTGCATATCAGTTGCCGTCACTTCCAGCGACTGCCTCGGCTTTCCATCACGATCGACGTACTCTTCCACGCGCAAGCGTCCTTCGATGTAAACCTGACGACCTTTTTGCAGATACTGTGAGGCAGTTTCCGCCTGGCGGTTCCACAGCGTAACGCGGAACCACGTCGTGTGATCCTGCATCTCGCCATTTCGATCTTTGCGGCGCTCATTCGTGGCCAGGCTGAAGGTACAAACTGGGGTACCTTGCGCCGTGTAACGCAACTCGGGATCGCGACCGAGATTTCCCACGATAATTACTTTGTTAAAGGACATGAGGAACCTTTCTTTTTACGGGAGATTACTAACGCCGCGATACTACTAGCGCAGCGAAAACGGGTCAAGCGAGGCGTCGTTTTAAGATTTGCGTTTTAAGATTGCGCGCATCGATCAACGAAAGTCTTACTATCGCGTTCGGTAAATGATTTCTGGTAGACTGTCGGCATTGTTGCATCGGTTTTTCAGCGAATGAAGCCGCGAGTCTATATCGAAACATTCGGCTGCCAGATGAACGTGGCCGACACCGAACGCGCAGCTACCGGTTTGCGCGCCTCCGGCTACGATCTCTGCGACTCAGCAGACGATGCCGATGTAGTACTTCTGAACACTTGTTCCGTCCGCGAGAAAGCTGAACGAAAAGTCTACACACGCATCGGTGAGATTCGCGCGGCGCAAGCAGGGAAGTCACTTCCGCTCGTGGGTGTGATGGGCTGCGTGGCCCAACTGGAAGGCGACTCGATCTTCGAACACGCACCATCGGTCAACATGGTGATCGGAACTCGCGCAACCGATCGCATCTCGTCATTGATCGAGCGCGCCCGCGAAGGCGAACGCAAAGTCATCGATCTCAACGAACGAGGCGAGAACGATGCGTGGGAAGTATCTCCCGTCGAGCGACACTCGCCGCACGTCGCGTTCATTCCGATCATCGAAGGCTGCAACAAGTTTTGTTCGTTTTGTATCGTTCCGTACTCACGCGGGCGTGAACGCAGCCGCCCGGCAAGCGAGATCGTCGCGGAAACAAAGAAACTCCAGTCACTCGGCTACAAAGAAATTCACCTGATCGGCCAGAACGTCAACAGTTATCGTCCGCGCGTCGAAGACGGTCTCGAAGGTTTTCCAGGCGCGACTCCTTTCTGCCGTCTGTTGCGAGCAATTGCGGCGACCGGAATGCCGCGCATCAAGTTCACCACATCGTTTCCACGCGATTTTCATCCAGACATCGTTTCCGCGATCGAAGAGAACACTAACCTCTGCGACTGGATACATCTTCCAGTGCAGTCAGGAAGCGATCGCGTTTTGAAACTGATGCGCCGTGGTCACAAGCGTGATGATTATCTGGAACGGATCCATCGCATCAAGAGCTCCAGTCGTCGTTTGGCTTTGACGAGCGACATCATCGTTGGCTTTCCCGGCGAGACCGACGACGACTTCCGCCGAACGATCGAACTCGTCGAAGCATGTGAGTACGACAGTCTTTACATCTTCAAGTACTCGCGCCGCGCCGGCACGCCGGCCGCAAACTTCGACGACAATGTATCTGAGAAAGAAAAGAAAGACAGATTCCTTGAACTCGAAAAGGTTCAGCGACGAACTCAGGACAAGATTTATCGTTCATACGTTGGACGCACGTTGAGTGTGCTGGCGGAGAAACAGAGTTCGCGATCGGAAAGCGATCTCTCCGGACATTCCACCTGCCACAAAGTCGTGAATTTCGCCGGCGACCATAGTCTCGAAGGTGAAATCGTGGACGTGTTGGTAACTGGAGCAAAAACCAATAGTCTTTACGGGCAATTGGTAGATCGGGCAGCGTAGTGTAAGGGGTACGTATGGAAATCGAAGTAAAGATCCGAGCCTTGATGATGGATCCGAACAGCGGAACTCCGATTATCATCCTCAAAGATGTACAGAGCGACACGATGCTGCCGATCTGGGTGGGTGCTTACGAAGCAAATGCCATCGCTTTGGAGATTGAAAAGATTGCGCCGCCGCGGCCGATGACTCATGATCTGCTGCGAAACCTGATCGTTCAGCTTGGCGTCCAGATTGAACGAGTGGTAGTGACGAGCCTGCGTGACAACACGTTCTTTGCCGTGATCGAGATGCGAAACAGTGAAGGGAACCGCATGGTGCTCGATTCACGGCCGTCAGACGCTATTGCTTTGGCCCTGCGTGCTGACTGTCCGATTTACGTCGACATGGAAGTGATCAAAGCGTCGCGCAACACAATACCTACCGACGATGCAGAAGAAAGTGAAATCAACCAGACTGAAGAGGAATGGCCCGACGTCATCGGGGAAGCCGGCGATTTACCTATGTAGTTTTTGGGCCTATGTAACCTGGGCCAACGCAGCTTTATGGACCACTGGAGCCTGAGATTGCCACTGTGCAGCGAATGGTAATCGCCATCGCCAATCAAAAAGGTGGGGTAGGAAAGACTACTACCGCCATCAATTTGGCCGCCGCCTTCGCCCGCAAGGGAAAACGTGTCCTGCTTCTCGACCTCGATCCTCAAGCTAACAGCTCAATTTCGTTTCTCGATCCGGCCAACGTCGAGCGATCTGTCTACGAGTTGATGACGGACGGCCTGGCTCCGGTTGAGCAATCGGTATACGCGACGCCAGTGAAGAACCTCGACGTCGTTCCTGCGCGCATCAATCTGGCCAAGCTGGAGTCGAAACTGGTTGGTGACTTCGACGCGCCGTTTCGTCTCAAAGATCGGCTTGAGCCGTTTAAGCAGCAGTACGAAGTGATCGTGATCGACACGCCGCCAACACTCGGCTTGATCACGGTCAACGCACTGGTCGCCGCATCGCACGTGTTGATTCCGATTCAGTCGTCGTATTTCGCGCTCGAAGGCACTGACGATCTGCTCGAGACGATCGAGAAGGTCAAAGCGCGGCCGAATCCGAATCTCGAACTACTCGGCGTGCTGGTTACGCTGCACGACAAGCGCACCACGCTGGCGCGCGAGGTCCACGAACAGATTCGCAACGTGTTTGGTCCAAAGCTATTCGAAACAGTGATCACGAAGAGCGTCAGACTCGAAGAGTCGCCCGCGTACAAGGAATCGATCTTTAGTTTTGCACCCAATTCGTCCGGAGCAATTGAGTACGGAAAACTTTGTGAAGAGGTAATTAGCCGTGTCTAAAAGGGGACTTCCGACAGGACTGCAAATGCGCCACGATGCGCATTACGTCGAGGAACTTTCACAGCACCGGCCGGCGCAAATCGGCAGGATGATACCTGTGGACAAGTTGGACCCGAACCCCGAGCAGCCGCGCACTGAATTTGGCGACCTGACGGAGTTGACGGCGTCGATCGCCGAGAAGGGCGTACTCGAACCGTTGCTCGTCAAACCGAATCGACTGACGGGACGATGGATGATCATCGCCGGCGAGCGTCGTTGGCGTTCGGCACAGCGAGCGGGGCTGAAGGAAGTGCCGTGCGTCGAGATGGAAGTTGACGCTGGCACGGTGGCGGAAATCGCGCTCATCGAAAACATGCAACGCAAGGACCTCACCGTCTGGGAAGAGGCGGACGGGTTACTGGCGTTGTGCGAGAAGTTTGGTTACACACACGATGACGTGGCGCGCAAAGTTGGTAAGAGCAGGAGCACGGTTACCGAGGCACTGGCGATCGCGAAGATTCCCGAGGACGTGCGCGAAGTCTGTCGTGCGGCTGAGATCAACGCGAAATCTTCACTCCTTCAGATCGTTCGCCAGCCCGACGATGAGTCGATGCGCCGGTTCGCGAAGCAGATCGCATCGCAGGGTTTGAAACGTAACGACGCGAGAGAAGCGCGTCGACAGGAAATGGGACCACGCGTGGTCTCGGACTCGAAACCTTACTCGTTCAAATACGCTTCACCTGACGGGGATTTCAATGTCGAGGTTCGTTTTAAAGCGACGCAAGTGAGTGATGCGGAAGTAGCGTTGATCCTGCGCGCTGTCGCGGACGAGATCGACGACGAACCCGCCGCGAGCATTTAGTAACAAGGATTTACTTCGAAGCCAGGCTCTTCTTTTTCTCAGTCGCTGCACGCTTCTGCAACGTCTTGGCCCACCGCTCAAACGTGGGCTGTAACGGCTTGAACAACCTCGCACGGAAGCTGTGCTTCTTCTCGTTCCACTGCTTCAACTGCTTCTCGGTATACATGCGGATCGCCGGCTCGAGCTGTGTCTTCTTAAGCGAGTGCTTGAGAGTCAAATGGTAGTGTTGGCCAACGAGCGAAAACACCAGCGCTACAAGGTTGCTCTTGAACGAAAGCCGCGGAACGATTCGTTTATGAAACGGTTTGTTAGCAGGCAATAAGACGTTGACGGCGATCTCGAACCATGGTCCTTTCGGTCCCTGACGTGGGTGATAGAGTCCGGGTAATTCCGTGGTCTGAAACGGACCTCTAATGCGCGGATCGGTGATGTAGGGCACGAGCCTGATGCGCTCGATTCCGCGCGTGTGTTCCCGCGGCAAACTGTCGAAGGCTTCCTCGATCTGTTCTACCGCGCCTTTCGGCAGTTTCCCCTCGTACTGGTTCTCAATGCGTATCGCCACAATAATCGTTTCCTGTAAACAATGAATTCTATTTGGAGTCAGTCACTTTAGAGGGAAGGTGACGGAGGGTCAAGTGAGGTCAGTGACTGCGCCTAAGCTGGCGCTGGAGACGAGTTTGGCGTACTTCGCCAGCACACCTTTTTCGTACCGTGGCGCCGGCGCACGCCATTCTTCGAATCTGTGGGTTAACTCCGTGTCCGGAACGTTCAGCTGCAACAAACCGCGTTCGGCGTCGATCGTGATCGAATCACCTTCGCGAACAAGCGCGAGCGCGCCACCCACAGCAGCTTCAGGCGCTACATGCCCCACGACCAAACCATGAGTTGCACCAGAAAAACGCCCGTCGGTGATCAGCCCTACAGAGTCGCCGAGACCTACGCCGATGATTGCCGACGTGGGCGCAAGCATCTCGCGCATGCCGGGTCCACCCTTCGGACCCTCATAACGGATCATGACGACGTCTCCGGGTTCGATCTGCGACGAGAGTATTGCCTGAAGACATACTTCTTCAGAATCGAAGACCCGCGCAGGTCCGGTGATGGATTTATTCTTCATCCCGGAAATCTTCGCGACCGCGCCTTCCGTGGCCAGGTTGCCGCGCAGGATCGCGAGGTGCCCCTCTGGATAGATCGCGTCGTCCCACTGATGGATCACATCCTGATCGCGTCGTGGGTCCTCCGGGACGTTTGCCAGAACCTCTTCGATCGTCTTGCCGCTGATCGTCATCGCGTCACCATGAAGCAGGCCGTGATGCAACAACATCTTCATCACCTGCGGAATCCCACCCGCCTTGTGCAGATCCGTTGCGACGTACTTGCCTGACGGTTTTAGATCACAAACAAGCGGGACTCGCTTTCTGAGTTCCTCAAAATCGTCGAGAGTTAGTTTCACCTTAGCAGCGTGAGCGATTGCCAGAAGATGCAACACCGCATTAGTGGAGCCGCCGACAGCCATCACGACAGCAATCGCATTTTCAAAAGCTTTACGGGTTAAAAGTTGGCGAGGAAGAATCTGTTGCTCGACGGCCCGCGCGAGAGTACGTGCCGACTCAGCGGCGCTTTCGGCGGTTTCCGCGTCGGTCGCAGCCATCGTAGATGAATAGGGCAAGCTTAAACCCATCGCTTCGATCACGGCCGACATCGTGTTGGCTGTGTACATCCCACCACACGATCCGGCGCCCGGACACGCTCGACGCTCGATCTCCAGCAGATCGCTTTCGCTGATCTGTCCCGCGCAGTACCGGCCGACGGCTTCAAAGGTGCTAACCACCGTCAGATCTTCGCCGTTGAAATGACCCGGTTTGATAGTGCCGCCATAGACGAAAATCGAAGGAATGTTGAGACGCGCGATCGCGATCATCGCACCGGGCATGTTCTTGTCGCAGCCACCGATCGCCACCAAGCCATCGACCGACTGCGCCTGGCAAACAGTTTCAATCGAATCGGCGATCACCTCGCGCGAAACGAGCGAGTATTTCATGCCTTCTGTTCCCTGCGAGATACCGTCGCTAACTGTGATCGTTCCGAAGACTTGCGGCATCGTCTGCGAGTGCCGAAGCGCTTCAATCACACGCTCGGCGAGGTGATTCAAACCGGCGTTGCAGGGTGTAATCGTGCTGTAGCCGTTGGCAACCGCGATGATCGGTTTTTGAAAGTCGGCATCTTCAAAGCCGACAGCGCGGAGCATCGCGCGATTCGGACTGCGCTCCACGCCGCGAGTAATGACATGGCTACGAGCGTTCGGGCTTTTTTCGGATGGATTCGACAACGGATTAACGGCTCAGTTCGTATTCTTGTCGACGAGACGTCCCTCTGATAACCACGGCATCATTTCGCGCAACCTCGCGCCCACTTGCTCAATTGGATGTTCACGAGCTTCGTCGTCGAGTTGTTTAAATAATTGCCGGCCATTTCCGGCTTCCTTCATCCAGTCGTTCGCGAAAGCCCCGGACTGAATATCGGCAAGAAGCACTTGCATGCGACGTTTCGTCTCGTCATTGACGACGATCGGACCGCGAGTCATATCGCCAAACTGGGCGGTATTGGAAATCGAGTAGCGCATTTCGGAGATGCCACCCTCGTACAGCAGATCGACTATGAGTTTCATCTCATGCAAACATTCGAAATACGCCATTTCGGGTGAATAGCCGGCCTCGGTCAACGTATCGAAGCCTGCTTTGATGAGCGAGGTGAGTCCCCCACACAACACCGCCTGTTCACCGAACAGATCGGTTTCTGTTTCTTCTCGAAAGGTCGTTTCGATGATGCCGGCGCGACCTCCTCCGATTGCCGAGGCATAAGATAATCCGATCAGCCGTGTATCGCCAGTTGGATCCTGATTCACAGCAAGCAAGCAGGGAACTCCCGCTCCGCGCTTGTATTCATGCCGCACGAGGTGACCCGGACCCTTCGGCGCCACCATGAACACGTTTGCGTCAGCAGGCGGCTCGATGAATCTGTAGTGAATGGAGAAACCGTGCGAGAAGGCGAGATACTTACCCGGCGTGATCGACTCGGCGACCTCTCGTGCGTAGACCTCGGGCGCGAGTTCATCCGGCACAAGCATCATTACGATATCCGCCTCGGCGGCGGCCTGCGCGATCGGCAACACCTTCAAGCCCGCCTTTTCCGCCTTTTTCCAGGACGCACTGTCAGCACGTAAACCGACAACCACATTGCAACCGGAATCGTTCAGGTTATTCGCCTGCGCAAATCCCTGACTGCCGTAGCCAATGACCGCGATCTGTTTCTTGCGCAAGAGTTCAAGACTCGCGTCCTTATCGTAAAAGATATTCATGCGTATCCCTTTCCTCGCCGGCCGCAAGCCGGTTAATAGCGATATGTCCAGTGCGTGTTATGTCAGTTATCCCGAGCGGGCGTAGCAACTCGATAAAGGTGTCGACTTTCTCCTTATTGCCTGACGCCTCGACGATCAATTGTGAGTGTGAAATATCAACTACCTTCGCGCGAAACACGCTGACAAGACTCAAGACCTCCTGACGCGCAACGCCCGCCGAAGCATCCACCGTAATCAACGCCATCTCTCGCTCGATATGAGGCCGAGTAGTTACATCATGAACTTCGCGGACGCGTGCGAGGCGTTCGCACTGTTTGACGATCTGCTCCACAGTCCGATCGTCGCCGTGCGTAACGATGGTGACCCGCGACCAGCGCGGGTCCAGTGTTTCACCCACCGAGATAGTTTCAATGTTGAAGCCACGGGCGCTAAAAAGACCGACAATCCGCGAAAGCTCACCAGGCTGGTCGGCAACGATAATCGAGAGTGTGTGACGCATGGAGTGTTCGATCTCTTACACGCCTTCGCTTTGTAAAATCATGTCGCTCGAATTGGCGCCCGCCGGCACTATCGGGAAAACGTTCTCCTCTTTTGAAACAAGGACATCGATTACAACCACGCCTTTGTGCGCGAGTGCAGCGGCGAGCACGTCGTGAAGCTCGTCCGGCCTCTCGGCACGCAAGCCTAACGCTCCAAACGCTTCGGCCAATTTCACAAAGTCAGGAGCAACAGAGATGTCCACTTCTGAATAAGTCCGGTCGTAAAACATTTCCTGCCACTGCCGCACCATACCCAGGTAGCCGTTGTTCATGATCAGAATCTTTACCGGCAGCTCATATTGGACCGCCGTTGCCAATTCCTGATTCGTCATCTGAAAGCCGCCGTCACCTACGACCGCCACAATCGGTTGATGTGGAAATGCGACTTGAGCCCCAATCGCGGCGGGCAGCCCGAAACCCATCGTTCCCAGGCCACCACTGGTAATCAGTTGTCGTGGTCTCTTGAATGGATAGAATTGGGCCACCCACATTTGATGCTGGCCCACATCGGTCGTGATTATGGCGTCGCCGTTAGTCAAACTATGCAGCTCGGTGATGACCTTTTGTGGTTTGATCTGACGAAGCGACCCTGTAAAACGAAGCGGTTGTAACCGCTGCCACGTGCGGATCTGTTCCCACCAAACATCTCTTGCGTCGAGAGTC
The DNA here is from genome assembly GCA_963789185.1 of uncultured Acidobacteriota bacterium. Classification (GTDB taxonomy): domain Bacteria; phylum Acidobacteriota; class Blastocatellia; order Pyrinomonadales; family Pyrinomonadaceae; genus PSRF01. The sequence goes on along the minus strand of CAWBJU010000025.1, from coordinate 36,442 downwards.
TTTTGCAGTTCCTGTTGGTCCTGTTCTCGACTTACGGCCAAAAGGTCTAACAGAGCCTGTCTCGCATCGGCGGCGATCGACAGGCTGCACGCAACGTTCTTTCCAATGTTTGCGGGATCGATGTCGATGTGGATCACTCGTGCCTGCGGGGCAAACGTCGCCAGCTTCCCGGTCACGCGATCATCAAACCTCACGCCCACCGCAAACAGCAGATCACTTTGCGCCACAGCCATGTTTGCCGCGTATGTTCCATGCATCCCGAGCATGCCCAGCGAAAGTGGATGAGCAGACGGAAACCCGCCGAGACCCATCAATGTCGGTGCTACAGGTAAACGGAAGGTCTCCGCGAACATTTGCAGCGATTCGTGAGCGCCGGAGTTCGCAATTCCGCCGCCCACGTAGAGTACTGGCCGTTTGGCATTCAGCAGGCCATCGAGCGCCCGCTCCAGCGACGCTCGATCGACCAGCGATGCGTCGCCGGAGAAGGGAAAACCAACATGGTCGAGTCTCGAATAGGATGTTTTCGCGGCGCTGACGTCCTTCGGAATATCAATGACGACTGGGCCAGGACGTCCTGAACGCGCAAGATAGAATGCTTCACGAACAATCCCGGCAATGTCGCTTGCTTCGCGAACGAGGTAGTTGTGTTTCACGCACGGCCGTGTAATGCCGACAGTGTCGACCTCCTGAAACGCATCTGTTCCAATCAGGTGTTTCGGTACCTGGCCGGTTATCACGACGAGAGGCGTGGAGTCCATGTAGGCATTGGCAATACCAGTCACTGCGTTCGTAGCCCCCGGCCCTGACGTAACAAGCGCAACGCCGACGCGCCCCGATGCACGCGCGTAACCTTCCGCCATATGAACCGCGCCCTGTTCGTGTCGGACCAGGTAATGCGTGATTCGATCCCTGGCCCGCCACAGTTCGTCATAGATGTGTAGTACGGCTCCACCTGGGTAGCCGAAGATCGTATCGACTCCTTCGTAGGTGAGCGCGTCAATCAGGATCTCAGCTCCCGTGGCGCCTTCGGCGATCGGCGCGACCGGAGCCTGCCTTGTCGCGATATTCGCAATTAATGTATCGGTCATCATCTGTTCCTAACGCGGGCGAAGAATTTAGCGCTCCGCCACGTGTTTTGTAAAATTTATTGTTTTTACAGAAATATAAATTTTGTTCGTCGACCAGACGAGGCGAGTTGTGATAAAAACAGGGAACGATGGAAATGGCCCAATTGGAATATTTCACGACGGTAGTGGATGAGAAGAGTTTTTCTAAAGCTGCTGCGCGGGTTTTTCGCACGCAGCCCGCTATCAGCATCGCCATACGCCGGCTCGAAGAAGAGATCGGGTTACCACTGCTTGAGAGGGACCAGAAAGTTCCCGTGCTCACTGAAGCAGGGCAGGTAATGTACGACTATGCCCGGCGGATTCTTGGTTTGCGTGGAGAGGTGGGCCAGGCGATTCAAGAGCTGCAAACTTTGAAATCCGGTCGAGTCCGCGTGGGAGCGAACGAAAGCACCTCCTTGTATTTATTGCCGGAACTGATTCTTGCGTTCAGGCAGCAATATCCGGACGTGAAGGTGGAGATATATCGACATGTGTCGAGCCGCCTCCCGCGGGAGTTGCTGGACCGCCGCATCGACTTCGGGTTGATGGCCTTCGAACCGATCGATCGCGAACTGGAAACATTTCCAGTGCTCAAGGACGAACTGGTTTTAATAATGAGTCCCAAACATCCGCTAGCTGGGCGTTCGGCGGTGAAGGTCAGGGAACTAGCGAACGAGCCGTTCGTGGCGCACAATGTTAATTCCACCTCTCGCGCAAAAGTGATCGAAACTTTCGCCAGACAGCACACACCGCTAAATATCACTCTCGAGCTCGCAACCATTGAGACGATTAAACGATTTGTCCAGAAGAGGGTCGGACTGGCTTTCGTGCCTCGCATGTGCATTCGGGAAGAACTGGCACGCGGCGCGCTGGTGAGCGTTCCGGTGAGGGGACTGACGCACAATCGAACTCTCTTTGTCGCACACCGCCGTCGCGCCAACCTGTCACCGGCCGTAGCCGCATTCCTCGAGCTGCTGCGCACCAACACGCAGAAGTTGTAAGCCACCGCTTAACGACGGTCTAACTCCGCAAGCATCTTTTTTGCAGTCTCAGCCTGAACCGGATCAAATGCTAAATTCAACGCCGCGGCGACACGAAGATGCTGAGTTGCTTTATCTCGCATGTTTAGAGTCTTGTAGATTACGCCTGCGTGATAATTGATTCGCGCATCTTTGGTACCAGTTCGAAGCGCCTCGTTCATGAGTTTCTTTGCTTCCGGCAGAAGTCCGTTTTTGAAAAGCGCCCAGGACAGTGAATCACAAGTAAAGATATCTTTGCGCGCTTCGTATTCACGCTTCGCAAGAGTTAGCGACTCTCCAAGATTGCGATCGTGGTCCAACCAGTAATTGAGCATGTGCCGCCAGGATCTTTCGATAACTGCATTTTCATGTTCGAGAGCTTCAAACTTTTCATATTCCTTTCGCGCAGCGCCTTCATCACCAAGCAGTGAGTAGAGATCGCCAAGCATCTGCGCTGCATCGGCGGAGCTCGGTTCCCGTTTGCAAAGCACAACAGCTCCTTGAATGTCGTCCGCGGCCAAACGAGCGTGGGCCTTTCCACGTAAGGCTAGAGCGTGATCCGGGAATATCCGGAGTGCTTCATCAAACTCACGCTCGGCTGCTTCCAACCTTCCGTCATTCATTAGTTCGTTTCCGAGTTGTACCCGGCACCATGCAACGCCTTCGGGATCGTTTGGATTAGCAGCCTTCACCGCGGCCATCATCGCCTGGATGGCGCCTTGGGTATCGCCATGCAACGAACGTAAATATGAAACTCGTGCGTATGAAGAACTGTCAGGTCTCAGGTCGACCATCTTTTGTGCAGACTTCACCGCGCCGGTGTAGTCACCCAGCTCGACCAGCGCATCTGTAACCTGACCCCAGACATCGTGATCGTCAGCGCGAACAGTCTGCGCGCGACGAGCCGTTTCCAACGCCTCGGAAAAACGGTGGTAAGTCAACTCGAGTTTTGCACGAAGCTTTAGGGCGTCATAGTTGTCCGGTTCGACTCGAAGTGAGCTCGTAATCGCGTCGTCGGCATTGGCATTGAGATCGAAGTTAGCGGTCTCTCTCGCCTTCTGCATGTAAGCAGATGCAAGTTGGTTGTAACCTTCAGACCTGTCGGGCACCTTTTCAATAACCTGTTTGGCCCGAAGAATTCGTTTGTCTGTTCTGTCCGAAGTCGGTGATCCCGGTGCACTCACGTCTGGATTTGTTCGCGAGTGAAGGGAAGATCTAAGACCGATGACACCCAGCGCCAAAACACTAACACTAGTTAAGAGAAGAGCTGCCAACTTGATCGTTTTCATTTTTGCTCCTGTGTCTGAAGAGTGCGAGCGTGCTGCCCGCACTCTTTCTCCGCGTGAAGTGGCGCGTTTAAGGTAAAGGCGCAAGGGCGTCGATGGTATGGTGTTGATGTGGAGCGCCCGTGGTGCTGTTTCCGGATTGCGGTGTTCCCAGGTAAGGGAATCGAGTTAAGAAGGGCACATCGTTATTTGCAACTCCATCGCCGAGCGTATTGTTTGGAGCAATATTTGTCGCCGGAGTGAAGGGAGTTCCTCCTGCTACGGCCCGCAGCGAAATATCCACGACGTCGTCGAAAACCCGGCGTCCATTCGGAAAGCCGGCGACATCGCCACCGAGTAGACCAAGGCGACTCGGGTTTGCTGACGGAGGAATCGCGACATTGAGCCGCAGCATCTCGTGTGGCCGGCCATCGGATAAGAAAGTCGTAAAGCTTGGACCAGTCACGCTATTTAGTGGAATGCCAGTCGCGAATATCGCCACCAGATCGTTTCGCGGCGCCTGCGGAACCGTAATGCTGAACACCGCACTCAACAACTGAGCAAGCTGCGGATTAACCACAAACTGCGCAAACTGCGAATCGTCTGCCGGACTTGAAGCATTGAACCTGTCTTTCAGTTTGAGCGGGACAACTAACTCGTTGACAAGGGGCGAACCGAGTCGTGAGACTTGCTGGAATGGTCCAACCGTCAACGCGTCGTCATTGTTATCGTCGAAGAAGCTGGACCTTAATACCCGAACCTTTTGCCGGCTGGAGACAGCCCAGACTCCAATTACCGCGTCCGGTGCAGTTGGACCATCTGGAACAGCACCACTGCGAGTGAGGTCCTGGATTGGAACCTCGAGGGCTATAGTGTTTACGTTGAAACCGGCGGTCGAATCCACGCCGCCCGTCATCCCGATTGACTTGAGTTTGAGCGTATCGAAGACGCCGCCAACGTCAATATAGAAACCTTCATCGCGTTGACCGGCAAAGACTCTCCCGCCATTTGGCAACGGATACACAGCCGCTTGGCCCAAAGCTGCTTCGTAGTTTGGAGTTGTTCGCTCGCCGATGTTGTTTGGTGGCGTAACCAAACCATTGGCTATCACTACGCCTCGTTTTCCGGTATGTCGATCGATGCGCGTGACGCTGTAGGTTTGCGGTTCGTTGTAATCAGGATCATCGAGCGAGGTAATTAGCGGTTCAATTCCTCCGGTACCGGCAAGCGCCTGATTGGGTGCGGCCATGCCGAGAATTGAATCGGGATTCTTGAACCTCGTCTTGAATCGAAACTGGTAAGTAATATCCTCTACGCCATCGCCTGTATTGTCGATATAGATCTCGTAGAGAACTGTGTCGTCGAACTTGTAGAAGTGTGGACCACCGGAAGGTTCCTGAAAGGGAATCCAGTTTGCAATCAGCGTGACAAAGCCGCCTCGTCCCGGTTCTGTACTTCTAAACGCATAAGTGTCTGTGTTGTCAGCCAGAGGGTCAGCGACGATTAAAGGCGCTTCGCGATGACTTGAAGCGAGCGACTTGCCGGGTTCCAGGCTTAGTAACGATGAGATAGTCAGTGCGAAGAGTAACAAAGCAAGCAGCAGTTTTCTAGCCAGAGGTTTTCTCATGTTCTTGTATTCCTTCCAAGCTGTTCGGTTAGTTGGTTTGATCAAACCTTCACTAGCTATACGGAAGGAGTTGTGCGTTTGGATTTAGGGTGTGGACTTAGGTGCAGCGTTCGCATTCAGCGGACTGCATTGAAGTAGACGGCCGCAGGCGCCGTGTTACAGTCGCTCGAATGAATTGTCGCTCGTTCTTCGAGAGGGCGTTCCGCGGGCGGAAGGTGAGATGAGACTACCAGTCTTTTTAAGAACTTGGTTGACTTGGAGAGGGACGAAACCGCTGACGCTGCCGGAAGTGTGTGTCAAAGATACCGGCACGCCGAAGGGCCGAGGCGTCTTTGCGCTCCGGGCTTTCGCCGCCGGCGAAGTCGTCGAGGCGTGCCCGGTGATACCGCTACGCACGCCTTACGAGGGGCTGCCCCACGACCTCAAGCAGATCGTATTTTATTGGGAAGGCCCCGCGGGCAAGTCCGCCACCCAGGCGCTGGTACTCGGGTACGGCAGCCTCTATAACCACAACAACCCCGCCAACATGCGCTACAAAATAGACCGGCCTGAACTCCTGCTCCGGTTCATAGCAGTTAGAGACATCGACCCCGGCGAAGAGCTGACGGTCAACTACAACGCTGACGGTGGTGCGGCTGTTTCGGACGATGATTGGTGGTTTAAGGAGAAGAAGATCGAACCGGTAATAGGTTGACGCGATCTGACGTTCCGTGACCAACTCCAGCGAAAACCCTCATGACCTTCGGCAAGAGTAAGTAAAACTCCATTCAGCGGGTCCAAAAAGGGAAGATTGAATTTTCGCTTTCACTCTGCGTGGAGTCCTTACCCTACCAATCTTAGACCCGTGGCGTCTGATAATACATATTATGTCGTTATCTCGTTATCGGCTTTGCCTTTATATTGATAGTTACCATTTTAATCCGCCAGTTTCAGTAAAAATCAAAGTGACCGATCATCGCGCCGCGAATCGCGGACAATGATTTTTACTCAAAGGGCCGATTTACAATTCAATGCCTAGCGATTTTAATAGCTCTAGTTCTTCAAGGTTAAGCTCCCCTGCGCTAATCGACGAAACAGGGTGTAAGAAACATTGGGAAACTTTGTGCGCATAAACAGAGCTTCCATAGCCGCATCAATCTCTCCGATTGCTTCCTTGATCAACTCCGGTTCCGCGACGTGGCTTTGCAATATCGCTAAGTTGACACCAAGCATGAGCGCAGCGTCAGGATGGCCCTCATAGGGCTGAAAGACGATGTTCCAATCGTCAAAATCCAGCCACGGATGCTCAATTACTTGGTCGGTGTTATCGTTATCTGGCATGGTCGATCCTCCTAAACAGGATTCGGCTGTGAAGGGACTGGCGAGTGCTGATAACACTTGTCAGTCCCGCCCTAGCGGGTTGGGCCACTATAGAGACATTGTTTCATCTGTGCAAGGTCTAGTTAGAATCAGAATCCTCAAAGTCAAATTCCTGCTGGCCTCCAAACACGTTATTGACGTGCCTTTCATAGTCGCGCTGAGTCCTTGATACTTGTGAGATGCCAAGCAGTTGGCCTAAATGTGTGCGCAAGGCTTTCACCCCGATCTCAGCGAGAAACTGGTGCAGCTTCGCCCATCGATCACCACTGGCTGCTTTTTGCGCAACGATCAGGTGATGTATCTTGCCTTGACTTCGCGCAAGCGGAACGTACACGTGATTAACCGTCAGGTGCTTAAATTTCCACGGGTGGTTTTGTTTGGGTTTTGGTAGGCCGTACAAGCGATACCATTGCTCGTAGAGTTGAGGCGGAAATTCCTTCTCATACTCTCGTGCCTCTTGGCGCACGTAGAATTTAAATGCCGCGATTGCTTCTTCTTTGGTGGCGTCGTAACCAGCCAGCGCATACACAAGCCCTTTAATTCCAGCTTTGGCTGAGGCGTTTAGGATGACGTGAGCTTGTCGCGCAATGAATTGCTGATTGGCTGTTAACTGACCCTCAGCTTCTGCTTTCACAATCGCCTTACAAACATCGATCAGGAGTGTTACGTCAAAGCCGTACAGTTTTACCGCTGACGGGTCCCCGACTTTGGTGTCAGGACCTTGAAAAACAATAGGATTTTCAAGTTTTTCCTTTAGCTCGGGACCTATGTACGCAGAAATACTCTTGGCGTTGATGAATCTTGGAAACCTAGCGCCGCTCTGTTTGCTAAACCCTAGAGCCGCACCCATGCCGCGTTGGTGTATGACCGCCGTTTTGTTTTCATCATCGAGGACGTAACAATCGACATCAAAACCAAATTCCTCTTGAAAAAGGCAAGGGAGCCACAATGTCACTCAACCAGCGTCAAATCTCTGACCGCGAAATCAAAGCACTCCAGATCGCCGCTAAGTTCCCACTCAAACGAAAAGGGAATGTCTGGCTAGTTCCATCGCAGGCAGGCCACGGCGAATACAAAGTCTATCCCGATCCGCAAGCGCCAACATGCTCATGCCCGGACTACGAATTTAGAAATGCGCGGTGCAAGCATATCGTCGCGGTCGAGTATGTGTTGATGCGCGAGCAAAAGCCGGATGGCAGCACCGTTGTAACTGAGACGGTTAAGGTCACGCGGCAGACCTACACGCAGGACTGGAAAGCCTACAACTACGCTCAGACTCACGAGAAGTCGGAGCTACAGGCTTTGCTCTACGAACTTTGCAGAAACCTTCCTGAGCCTGAGAAACGCACAGGAAAGGGCAGACCGCCGCTATGCCTGTCAGACATCATTTTCTCAAGCGTGACGAAAATCTACAGCACGATCTCCGGTCGCCGTTATCAAACCGATCTCCGCGAAGCGAAAGCGCGGGGCTACCTGATGCACTTGCCGCACTACAACAGCGTATTCAAATATCTTGAATCCGAAGCGTTGACACCTTACCTCTACGAGTTGATCACGCTCAGTGCCGCGCCGCTCAAATCAATCGAATCAGACTTCGCAGTAGATAGTTCAGGATTCAGCACCGGACAGTTTATGCGTTGGCTGGACGTGAAATACGGCACAAAAGAGGATCGCCGTCAGTGGCTCAAATTGCATTTGATGGTCGGCACAAAAACAAACATCGTAACAAGCGTCGAAGTCAGCGACGGTTATGCACATGATTATCCGTTTTTCAAAGGCTTAGTAGATCGCACCGCTGATGCTGGATTCAAAATGAAAGAGGTATCAGCCGACAAGGGCTATCTGGGTGCGTCGAACATGCTGGCAACACTCCAACGCGGGGCGGTGCCATACATTCCATTCAAAACTAACTCAGTGCCTCACGCGAACGACTACGGCGCGAAGTCGGAACTGTGGACTCGCATGTATCACTTCTACGCTTTGAATCGTGCGGAGTTTCTACAGCACTATCACAAGCGATCAAACGTCGAAACAACGTTCCACATGATCAAGTCGAAGTTTGGTCAACGGCTGCGAAGTCGGACGCTCACGGCGCAGATAAACGAAGCACTCTGTAAGGTGCTTTGTCACAACTTGTGCTGTGTGATTCAGTCCGTCCATGAGTTAGGAATTGAAACGAATTTTGAGGCGGCGCTAGCACAATGAGAGGGTGGCAGCGCCCTTTAATTTGCCTTCCGGTCATTCATGCAAACCACCTTCTGCCAAAGCCCGCATCACCATGCGAACGTGCGTGAGGACACTGAGAGCCTTGCCTTCATCGTAAACGTCGCCCAGCCAGTACTCGCAGCCCTCGCTCTAAAACTCGCATGAGATGAAAAACGCTGGCGTCCCACTGCTCAACAGCAAAACAGGTTCCCGCGTTTCTAATGTCCTCAGCGGCAGAAGGGAACGAACTAGTAACCTCTGAGCCAAACAAGTCATCTTTCTCAAAGTAATCGATTTTACTTGACGCGATACGAAAGATCAGGTCAGTACCCAGTTCATTACTGAAAGACATGTCGAGGGTGTTCAGATCGTTCAAAAGATCAGAATCAGTGTCCTGTAAGCCTCCCTTAAAACACGGCCATTGAAAACTAGAGGTTTCCGAGCGACTATGACGCCAGGAGGCCTCGATGCGGAAGAGCAAATTCAGCGAACACCAGATCATCGCGATCCTGAAAGCGGTGGAAGCAGGGCGGACCGTTAAGGACGTCTGTCGCGAGCATGAGATCAGCGATGCGACTTACTACCAGTGGAAGTCGAAGTACGGTGGCATGCAAGCTTCAGACATCAAGCGCTTGCGTGAATTGGAAGAAGAAAACCGGCGACTGAAGCAGATCTCAGCTGACTTGTTGCTGGAGAATCGGGCGCTGAAAGATGTGATCGCAAAAAAGCTCTGAAGCCAGTCGCGAAGCGCGAGCTGGTTGCTATTTTGCAAACAGAGCATGGGCTGAGCGAACGTCGGGCTTGTGCCGCGGTCGGTCTACAACGCTCGGTCTATCACTACGAGCCGCGGCCAAATGCCGATGGACCAATCGTGAAGCTGCTGCTGGAATTAGCCTGGCGACGACCGGAGCAAGGCTTCGGCAAATTGTTCAAGCGACTACGTCGCCTGGGCCACGGCTGGAATCACAAACGTGTCTATCGCATTTATTGCACCCTGAAACTGAACAAAAGACGGAAAGGCAAAAGACGTTTGCCAACAAGATGTCCCGCTCCTCTGGTGGCGCCCGAAGCAATGAACGAGTGTTGGTCCGCAGACTTCATGAGCGATGCGTTGTGGGGTGATCGTCGCTTTCGCACCTTCAACGTGGTGGATGATTTCAATCGCGAAGCACTGGCGATCGAGGTGGATTTCAACCTGCCGGCGCCGCGCATTTGTGAGAACGTTGGATCGGATAGCCGCTGAGCGCGGCTATCCGCGCAAGCTGAGACTCGATAATGGCCCAGAGATGGTCTCCGTGACGTTGGCCGATTGGGCTGAACAACATCACGTGTTGCTCGAGTTCATTAAACCGGGACGGCCGATGCAGAACGGCTTTATCGAAAGATTCAATCGCAGCTACCGTGAAGCGGTGCTCGATATGTTTGTCTTTCAAAGTTTATCGGAAGTGCGCGAACAAACAGAACTGTGGCTTAAAGAGTACAACGAAGAACGACCACACAAGTCTCTGGGCCATCTGACGCCCAGGGAATATTTGTTAACCAAAAAACCGGAAATCTCTAGTAACTCGTGGGTGTAATCGCGGGAGGCTTACAGTCCTAAATTCGGGACACTTACATACTCGGCGGCACCAGTAAAGCGATGAACCACGCTGTATTCTATTTTTCTTCGATATTTTGACTCAATACCCAAGGTCATGTTGAGTGTATGGTTAAGCTCAAGCCTCTTACACTCTTCTTTAATGGAGGCCAGGAGTTTCTCGAATTGTCCCTGTTTGGATAAGCTAATTTTGGTCTGCCCGCTGGCAAGGCCCGCATAAGCCCGCATCTCTTCCAAACCGATTGCGACTTTATAAAATCCAATGGCGTAGGCTTTCAACATATCGAAGAGGCTAAGAAACGCGGGCTTTGAGTTAGAGCGCCCTGAGCCTAGTTGAAAGCCTCTATCTTGTGCAAGCGAATACTCAGTCATTTGATTTAAAAGGCAGGAATGAGGGTTTCTCCCGCAAAAATCAAAATGACTGGACTTCGTTCGAGTTCGACAAAGCTGTGCTACGCTCTTGCTGAATGACTGAGCGGAAACCAGGGATCGTGCGAAAAATTTGGCGATTTATGGTCAGGGTGTGGGATTTCATAGAGGGCTTCGGATAACCCAGCCTTGCGCCTTTAAACAGCTAAGAACGACGTTTCGATACCTAACTCATGCACAGACTGAATCACCACGCAGAGGTTATGGCAAAGCACCTTACATAGAGGCTCGGGAAACGTAGTTTGCCTCAAGCTGCCTCGCTTACAAGGATGGATGAGCGAGCAACGATCCACAAGAAGCCAGGCCTCGCTAGTCGTCTCCGATCAACTGATCGAAGGTCACAGTTTGTATTGAGGGTGGCACCTCCAGAAGAAAGGACTTAAAGTCGAGTTCCAGGTCGGGAGGAATCTCTTTCGCAAGTTTTCGCACCTGTTTCAGATGCTCCTTACGCTCCTCCTTACGGTCCGGATTGGCGGGCAACAGGCCGAATCCTTTTGGTCCATAAGCCCCGCAGTCTCTGTGCTCCATGACCCAAACGTTCCTTATTTTGTGAAGCTTAACGGCAAGTCCCAGATGATCAAAATACGTCTTGCCCCAGGACTCTTTTTCTTTCTGTACCGCGCCCAGCGCCGCGCCGGCAAGAATCACATGATCATACTTTATTCCCTCCATCATCTCCGCAATGGTTAAGAAAAAGCGGAAATCCATGCAGGTTAACAACAGTACGTCAGCCTCGTGATTAGGGTCGGGGTCCACTTTCAGCTTTTTTAGACAGGCGGGAAGATCAATCAGATGCTCATCATCAGTCTCAGTCATGAGGTTTCCTCCGTTCAGCGCGTGGCGCTTATATCACGAATCACGATTTAGGTGAGAAGAAAAGAACTCTGAACAGATAGTTCAGTGTTCAGTTGTTCGGTTCTGGTTGGTTGGTTTGGGCTAGATTCTAAGTTTCTATCGGCTGGCGTCGTGGTAAAGTACGCCGCGCTAGTTTCTTGCTGACTTGTTTCCTCGAGTGTGAGACTCACCAGCTTCGAAATAAAAGCATCGCTGTTCGACATAAGTAGTTGAGGCAGCGTTGCGACGGCTGGCGCTTCAAACGACAACCAAATTACGTTTCAGTCCGACGCGACAAAGCCCTCAATTATGTCGAAGGACCGGCCCAACGAAAAATTCACACGTTCCTGGAGTCTGATAACCGTCGGCTGCGCGCTTTTGCTTTTCGCGGCTGGTCTCGTGTACTGGGGTTTGCACAATTTCCCCGGAAGCGACGGTTTCACCGATCCCAGGAAAATCGAGCGTGCTCCGAGGTGGGATCCAGCCCAGTCTCCCTCTCCGCCAGCAGCAGGATCGACAGAACAACCGGCAGATGACAGCTCGGTTAAGCAGACGCCATCAACTCGCCGCCCTAAGGTTAAGCGGAGTCGCTCTCGCGGCTTTTACAACGACCTAGATTTACGCTACCTGGATGAAAAGCGGAGAAACCGTGCCAATCCCACGCCGTCGGTATCACCAACATCTGGGGCCTCACCACCATCACTAACACCGGCCGCTTCACCGTCGCCTGCCGTAGCATCGGCCAGTCCAGTCGCAACGGCGACTATAACCAGACCCGCAATCATTCCCTCACCTGAAAAGTCACCGCCAATAGTTCAACCGTCAGCGACGCCAACAAAGTCGCCGACACCCACGGTGGCACCCTCACCTTCTCCGTCGCCCGCGGTTAAGCGACCGCCTGCGATTCGACGGTTTTTCTCCTGGGTCGGTCGCGGGATAAAAAGGCTTTTCGGAAGGTCCAAAAAAGCGGGGCCTAATACGCCACCGCAAATCTCAGTCACGTCATCGACGTCAAGCATTAATCTGGAGTGTCCGCCAAACACTCCTACGCTGGTTTCCTGTCCGCTCGCCAAAGAAGTGACGCTGTTTGCATCCGCAATTGATCCCGACCATAGGGAGTTGCTATACACCTGGTCAGTAACAGGTGGCCGTCTCAGCGGCGATGGCGCCAAAGTAATCTGGGACCTAAACGGTGTCGCAGCGGGAACTTATAACGCAACAGTGGAAGTGGAGGATGGTCGCAAACAGAAGGCGGACCGAACACTCACGGTTACGGTAGCCACGTGTCCCGGCTGTGAAGTCCGTTTCCCACCAAGTTGTCCGGGTATTTTGGTAAGTAGTCCTGAAAGTGTCGACCGGAACCAGCGGATCGGATTTAGCGCACTTCTGAGTGATTATTTCCGAGCAACAACCTTTAACTGGTCCTTGAATGTTGGGAGGATTATCAGTGGACAGGGCACGCCAACTCTCACCGTGGATGCATCTGATTTCGCCGGCCAACAGGTGACGGCAACCGTCGCGATTGGCGGCATTGACCCGCCATGCTCGAGCACTGGAACGAGTACCACACGAGTACATCCACTTATAAGTCCGCTTACGGGATTGATGAGCGGTTTTGTGACGACGGAGGGAGCTCTTCTTCCAAGAGCCACAGTAACCGCCATCCTGCGCGGGGATGGCCGGACGTTTACCGCCATCACCGACGACTATGGCAGGTTTGTTTTCCGCAACCTGCCGCTCGGCACATATGACGTTCGGGTCGAAGCTAGGGGATTTAAAGAGGTAACTCAGTCAGGCATTGCGGTGAATGGCGGCGAAAGCACGGTACTGCCCATCGATCTAGGCGTACAAGTAATAACCGAATGGGTGACTGTCTCCGCTTCATTTCCGGAGAATAAGCCCACCCCCGAACGCAGTCCCGAGCCGACGCCACCCGTTTACAAGAAGATCGCCAAAGAAGCGGACGAGATCAGTGCTACTTACCCTGACAAATTCTTGCGAGGCAAAAACAGCAGCGTGACAGTGCATCTCAAACGGATCGCACGTGAGGTATTCGTGCGTGAAACCGTCGATGCCACTAAGGGAACAATCGAACTGGTCAACAAGCCGGACGCACTGCCCGGGGCTCAACTCGATACCATTACCCCCGCCGATAACACGGGGCTGTACGAAACCTGGGTGAGCATGAGACTTACCGGCAAAGGACTGCTCATCCCGCCCGAACAACAGGATCAACTCAAGCTATACAGTAAAGCTGATGCGTCGCCAAAAGACGACCAACGACTCGAGTGGCATTGGGACGTCCGACCTGAGCCCGGCTTCGAGGGACAGGCTGAACTCAAATTCGAGATGTTCGTCACTTGGGTTTCGAAAGACCCGAAGGTCAAAAACGAAGAAGCGCGCAGAGTTTGGAACGTTACAAAGCCAGTAGAAATTGGCCTTCCAAGCTGGCTTGTATACGGAGCTACCTACGGCGGCTCTCCGTTAACCTTCGGGCTAGGCGCCGGGATAATCAATAAAGGACGAAAACGACGGAGGACAACTAGCGCGGCCCCGGCTGAAGACGATGAAGGCGCCGATGAAGTCACGAGCGCCGTATACGCACCGCAATCGGTTCGTCCCGGTGACGCTTTCCAGGTCCAGGTGTTCCTGTATCTCAACGATGAGTTGATCGATTCACCTGAACAGATAGCCCAAAGATCTGATCCTGCAAGCGAGTTAAGAGAAAAGTCGACTCTTTCGCGGAAGATCGCATCCGGAACCGAATTGACTTTTCGTCTGTCGATCCCCGGTGTGGAAATCGAGAACCCCGTTCGAACAGGTATTTGGGAAGATAAACTGTTGCGGGTTCGGTTCACCGTATCGGTACCGCGCAAAATGAAACCGGTCAAACTTCCGGTAACCGTTTTCATAACTGCTGAAAGCGTTCCGATCGGCGATCTCAGTTTTATTATTGAGGTAACGAAAGGTGAAGTTGCGTCGCGGGATCCAAGCGAGGGTTTCACGGTAAGGGTCCGCGCCTACAAGTACGCGTTTATCTCGTACACAAGAACCGATCGCCCCAGAGTATTAACGTGCGCCCAGTTTCTTCGCATTTCTAAAATCAATTTCTTCCAGGACTTGCTCAACCTGGAGCCAGGAGACGAATTCGAGAAAGTGATCGTTAGAGAGATCAATAAAAGCGATGTTTTCTTGCTCTTTTGGTCCGAGGCCGCGAGTAAGTCAAAGTGGGTAAGAAAGGAAATAAAATATGCCGTCAAGCGACAGGCGGGAAACCACGGAGCGCCGCCAAAGATCATTCCGGTAATTATCCCGCCGCGTGCCAAACCTCCGAGGCTGTTACGCTCCCTTCATTTCGACGACGAGCTGACTTACTTCACGGAATCCGCAGAGGCTGAGCAGTCAAAAAACAAGACAGAGAATTAGATTGCTTAATCAGAGGTCCCAGGGGTCATCATCGCTCTTGCTTATGAATCGTTGACGTGTAAGATTCATGAGCGTCGGTGATCTGATTGAGGTTTGTATGGAGTATCAGTTGGGCCACAAGGGTTTTGCTCGTTCACGGCGTTTGATAATTCTCTGCTGTGCGCTTTTGTGTTTGACGGCTGCGGATTTTGCATCTCGAGCGCCGACTGTTGCTGCTACAACCACAGTTGCACCGGCAGCTTCCCCATCTCCCACATCTCGTCTCGATATCGATGAAAAGCGGCCGAATCCGATTCGGAGGTTTTTCTCCTGGATTATTCAGGGTGTTACTCGACCTTTCAGAAGGCGTGCTCCGTTCATCTGCGGTCTACCAATGATCGTTACAGTCCAAGCTTCAAACTCATCAATCACCCTGCCCTGTCCACATACAAACACGGCCATCTCATCGTCTAATTGTCCAAGTGGCAGCGAGGTGACATTGAATGCGTTTGCTACAGACCCTGAGAACGCCGAGCTTCTCTATACATGGTCCGTTACTGGCGGCCGCTTACGAGGCGAAGGTCATAGAGTCACCTGGGACCTCAGTGGAGTTCCGGTGGGAACCTATACGGCAACCGTCGAAGTAAGCGACGAACACCAACACACCTCTGTCTCTTCAGCCACTGTTGCAGTTTCAAACTGTCAGGCGTGTGAAAGTCCGCCGGTTGCCTGTCCCCTTCTTACCGTTAGCTGTCCGGATGATGTCGAAACAGATAAGCCAATAACGTTTCAGGCGAACGTCGCCGGTGTTGAGCCGAAAACGCAGACAGCAATCACCTGGTCCATAACGGCTGGAAAAATCATCAGCGGCCAGGGAACGTCGAAGATAACGGTTAGCGCTTCCGGAACCGAACGGCGAGGACTCACGGCAACCGCATCGCTAACTGGCGCAGATCCGTCATGCTCCACGACGACTGCGTCATGCACCATACAAATACACTGAGGAGATGAGCCGTCTCATAAGCTTCGCCATCGCGTTCTTGCTGCTGGCTGGCGCGCGGTCGGACATAGGGGCGCAGAAGTTTGAGACAGCGGAAGGTGTTCAGTCACCGATCGTAATCCGCGTCGGCGCTACCTATTACGACGACAGCGCCGAGCAGTACCAACGCGTCTGGAACCTTCTGTCTGCACTTGAAAACTCGGATCGCGCCAACAACAAATCGAAACGCGCAATCACCTTAAAACTCGTCGTCGGCACTTGCGGTGATGAGCCCGGGACCCCTCGCACTCCCGCTAAAAGAATTCGGTCGCGACGAGATGAGTAAGGCCTACGTAGGCACGAGAGCGATCTTCCCTGCCTTTGAACCGAAGAAACTTACGAACGTGAAGCGAGTAATGGACAAGGATGGTGTCACAGACGTTTCGATCATCGACGGCGGCTTCGTACACAACAGTCCAATCGAAGCGGCAGTTAAATTGGAAGCTACCCACATCATCATGATCGAGGCCTCACCGGAGTACGCGCAAGCGACTGATGTGAATATTTTCAGTAACTCAGTTACCGCGTTCAACCATCTGTTCGATCAAGCGCAACTTCTTGACGCGAGGTCGCGACGTCAAGCCTAGATCTTCACGCTCCGTCCACGCCAGGATCCGTTCCTGTGCACAATGGATTTCGGCAGGAACTACATCATCGAGGCAATGAAATGGGGCGGCAGCGACGCACGCGACACCGCGGTCCCGCGTTTCGTTCGCCAGCCACGACCGTCAAGTCTGTAATCGCAAACGGCGCGCACCCGAAGATGCGCGCCGTGCGCCGGACCGTTCGTAAGGCTGATAGTCGGAAACGCCAAGGGCTCACCCCTGTCCAATCAGCCGCCAAACGATCCGGCAACGTCAATCCGCGAATTCAAAATGTTGGGCTTGGGAGTCTTACAATAACGCTGGGCTAAGGGGGAGGTTCTGAAAATGTGGGCTCGGGGAGGGCTTGAGACTAGTCTCCCACATTGTTCAATCTCAAAGGCTTTTCGTAGGCCGTTCTTGCTATCTGTTGGCGAATGCTGCTGCGCGATCACTTCCCTTCATCAACGTCTGAATCATTGTGTGGCAGAGTTCCCCACTCGTCGCGAGATCAAACGCGGCAAACATGGGGCCGTTGTTAACTTCGAGAAACAGCAGCTCGCCAGTCTCCGGGCAAGTCTTGAAATCGGCGGCAGCGAAGTCGAGGCCGAGCCTCGCGAGCAGAGCACTAAAACTTTCAATCAATTGGCTTGGAACTTCCGTCGGTTCAACGTGGCAGTTTTGCGTCGATCGATAATCCAGTTCCGGTGAAATCACGTTGAAGGCAAAATAACGATCGCCGACTGCGTAGAGTCTGACCTCGGGCGGCACAAGTCGTTGCTGAACGATCGCGGGCGCGGCCGTTCGGCCATCCTTCACAGGTGTACGTTCGAGCACGTCCGCCAGCGGTTCACAATACCCGCCGCCGTTAATCGGTTTCACCACACCCGATTGAAAGGCCGCCAGACATTCGCGATCGTTCGTGATCAGCGTTTGCGGAATCGCTAAGCCACAGTCATGGGCCAACTTCAAAACCAGAGGTTTGTTCGTCACCTGATTCAGATTGCGGCGATTAAAGATGAACACTTCAGGATGTGCGGCGAGCCAGCCGGTGATAGCCGTATGCCACCCCATTGCTCGATACTGTGATGACGGCTTCCCATCATGTAAAGCTGTGAAAACATCGTGGCGGACAAAGGCCGCATAGCATTCCAACGGTTCGTCGTCGAGCATCAACTTTCCGCTGCTAATGTCCCAGGTCAGCGAAGGATGGGACGACTTTCCTACCAGCAACTGTTGATACGACACACCGCTGCGCGCCGCGGCTGCGAGCAACGCAGTGATATTCGGATCGGCATCGCCGCCCACGATCAGGAGCGAACGGCGCAACGGTGTGTCGGATTCTTTCATTTAAAAGGTTCCGAACGGACTGCTACGCACAACGGTGGTCTCTTCACCAAGGGCGAGTGTCGTTGGTCCTCCCTCTTCGCCAACGGCCTGTGTCGTTCCCTCTTCACCGACTGCGAGTGTCGTTGGATTTGGATCTTCTTCACCAATCGCCAGCGTGGTGTGCGCTGCGCGCAACGTCTGTGACTCTTCACCGATATCGAGCGTGGTCGCGGCCATAGTCGTGGTCCCGCCGTCACCCTCTTCGCCGAGTCGAAGCGTTGTAGGAACGGCTTCTTCGCCGACCGCCAGGGTCGTGATCGGCGGGCCTCCGAATGTCGCCGCTGCGGCCTCCTCACCGGTAGCCATAGTCGTTGGCCCACCACCCTCTTCACCAGTGGCCATGGTTGTGGCGGCCCTGAAGTCTTCTTCGCCGATAGCGAACGTCGTCCACCCAGGTTCTTCCTCACCAATACCCAAGGTGCTGACTCGACCGCCGGCTCCCCCGCCCCGAACCACGTTCCCCGCGACCCACGTAGCACGGTGTTTGGACGCCGCTAGAGCTTTGGGCATCTGTTCGACGGGGATTTCGTGCCGGCCATCGGCGTCGTGCACCGTAACGGTCTTGATGGGTTCAGTGGCGCCGAACATCACCCAGATGGCGAAAGGCGTCAACACCTGAGGCACGATTCCGAAGGGTGGAATCGACTTGAATATGAATTCAGGGGGAAAAACGTCGATTGGTGATTGTTCGAAAAAGTCTGTATAGCCAGGCGTGGGATGCCAACCAAAGGCGAAGATGATAACCGCATCTCGCGCTTGTTCGGCTCGATAGCCTGCTCGACCGAGATCGCTGCCACCGGCGCCCTGGTCAGAAACAGACTTTGACTTTTTTGAGGTGGATTTATTTTCAGCCATGTGCGCGTACTCCTTATGAAAAGCCGAAGGCTTGGTTTCGCTGCGAAGGGTTGGAGCCTGAGATGAGGTAGCAGCCTCTAGAGGACCAGCCCAAATTGAGTCGCGAGGGCGAGCAACAATTACTCTCGTTAACGCTTGTTGTCAAGGCTCATTCGGCCGCAGCAAAAACTCGCCAATGAATAGATCGCGCGTTACACAAATTCAATAAACCTACGCGCGAATCAGGTAACTCCTCATCGCCGAGCAACCTGCTCAAGTTATTCCTGTGGCCGTGTTAGAATCTCGCCCGTCTAATTGACAAGACGAAGAATCCGGACCGGGGCGATGTATTCAGACATTGCCCTGTGTTCGTTTACATGTGACGTGCCTCCCGTAAACCTCACGTTACACCTAAGTCAACTGATACGAATTCGCCTCTGGGAGGTCCCCGGCATGGTTCCTGAGCTGGACGGACTGCTGACCCGTGAAGAAGCCGTCCTTCGCGAGACTGAAATACTCCGCGATGCGAACATCGCTCTGACCGAACATCTCAGTCTCGACCGCATCCTCGAAACGCTACTCGACTATCTCACCAAGCTCGTTCCCTACGACAGCGCAAACGTCATGCTGCGGCGCGGAGACTCGCAGTTCTTTTTTGTCACCGCCCTGCGACGTTACGAAGGTTTTCAGGACGTTGAAAACACTCGCGCAATTGCATTCGACAGCAACACAAACCACCTGATGCGGAGAATCTGTTTGACGAAGCAGAGTGTGGTCGTTCCGGACACAAGGAAAGAGCCGGAATGGCAATTCGTTTGCGGTGCGGATCACGTGCGCAATTGGATGGGCGTGCCGCTTGTCGCTTCCGGCAGAGTCATCGGGTTGTATTCGGTCGACAAAACAGAGCCCGAGTTCTTCAAACCGGAGCATGCGCGTTTGGCAGAAACGTTGGCAGCGCGGGCGGCTAGTGCGATTCGAAATGCTCAATTGTTTCACCAAAGCCAGCACTACGTCGCGGAGCTGGAAACGCGCATCGCCGAACGTAAACGCGCGGAAGAAGCGTTGCGTGAAAGTGAGGAACGTTATCGCGAGTTGTTTGAGAACGCCCGCGACGCGATTTACGTCCACGGTCTCGATGGCAAATACATTTCCGTAAACCGCGCCGCCGAGGAATTATCAGGTTACAGCCGCGAAGAAATTCTTGGTCGCCATTTCACCGAGTTTGTGGCGCCTGAACACCTCGGGCAGGTGCGCGACTGTTTACTTTCGAAGCTCGAAAGCCAGCGTGAAACGACCTACCATGTTGACGTGATCGCTAAAGACGGCCGGCGCATTCCGGTGGAGGTCAGCAGCCGCGCGATTTACGAAAACGGCGTGATTGTCGGCGTGCAAGGAAGTGCGCGCGATATCACTGAACGCAAGCAAGCGCAGGACACGTTGCGGATGTTCTCGCGCCAGCTAATCGAAGCTCAGGAAGACGAGCGACGTCGCATCGCGAGAGATCTCCATGATCAGATCGGCCAAACACTCACCGCAGTCAAGATGAATCTCTACACGGTGCAGCGTTACTCAGACGCTCCTGAAGCCGCGCATTGTCTCAAAGACAATATCGACGCCGTTGACGAAGCTCTTCGTTTAGTGCGCGATCTCTCAGTCGACCTTCGTCCGCCATTACTCGACGATCTTGGTCTCGCTACCGCGTTATGCTGGTACGTCGATCGTTATGAGAAACGTGCGGGTGTAACGACTGAAGTAGTCATGGAACTGCCAAACGCGAACGAGCGGTTCTCGCGCGATCTCGAAACTGCGTGCTTCCGCATCGCCCAGGAGGCATTGACCAACGTTGCGCGCCACGCCCGCGCAACACACGTGTTGTTGCAGTTAAGTCGCACGCCGGCGACGCTCGAAATGGTCGTGCGCGATGATGGCATCGGGTTCGATCCAACGACGCTGCGCAAGCGTGCGCGTCGCGTGGCAACGCTGGGACTGCTAGGAATGCAGGAACGCGCACATGCTGCCGGTGGAGTACTCGAGATTGATTCGAAGTTAACGATCGGGACTGAAGTGCGCTTCAGTGTACCGGTTGATAATCCACATACAACATAGATCTCATCATGTCTTCCAAGCGATCGTCCGATCCTCTGCCGGCGACCGAACGTGGTTCGGTGTGTTCTGCGAACCAGTCATTGCGTTGCGTCGCCGCGAGTAACGCCGCGTCGTAACCGTAGATCGATCGAATATCGATGCCGCGGCTCTTCATCGCACTGCACCACAGGTCGTAGATGAAGCTTTGCGCGTCAGGTGAGATCCGATGGATTCGTGTGTCCGGCGAGTAGCTGTCATCTATTAACCCCAGATAACTCCGCGCCTGGATTAATCCCGTGAGCAGGCCGGCAGTTTCGAGTTGAACAATCGGCGTGGGCACAGCCATTTCTGCGTGGCCAACGAAATTGTAGGGAAAACCTAAAAAGGCAATGCGAACCGCGCCAGATGGTCCAGCCTCTGAAGTAATGTCCCAGGTATCACAGGCCACTTTGAAACCGGGACGTTCTCGCAAAAAACGAATGATGGGCCCAAACTCCTGATCACCGCTTGAAGCACTAAAGAGTTTGATGTCAGGGCGATGCGCCATGGGCCATTGATCCTTGAATGGATTACGTCCTGACGACCCGAACACGTACTCGGAACAAAGCATCAGTTCCTCCAGCGAATCGAGCCGGGCGATGCGTCGTTCAAGAGAATGCGGGACTCTCACATCCGGATCCGGGTCGTAAAACATCACGCGGTTGCCTTGCTGTAAAGCTATGTCTGCCAGCGACCTGCCGATACTTCCCAAACCGATTATGCCGACGTCAGCATCACTTAGCGCTCTGCCTCCGAGATGCTCAGCTTGTAAACGATCGATCAAACGATGTGAAAAGAGGTGCCCGCCGATTTGAAGTTTCACCGCAGATCTGGCCCAGAAGAAAACAGCAAAGGGCGGTGGGTGATCCTCAAAGAGAAACATACCCATCGAGGTTTGCTCCACCCCGGCGACGGCATAGTTTGAGAGCAATTCAGGTGGAATGTTTATGACACATCTGCCGCCGTCGTCGAGAACAATGATTCGCTTGATGCGACCCTGCGTCAGTTTCTCGCTAACGATCGTCCATAGTTGTTCGATGTCTCGTTCGAACGCTTCCGCAAACGCGCCTGGCGTCGGAAACGTACTTTCAACGACGGTCACGCCCATATCTCTGATTGCTCTGATCACCGGCGCGCGATTCGAATAGATTTTCCCGAGACAAAAGATGTTTTCTGGTCTAAGCCCAATTTGACCAGCGGCCCCGAACAGATCCACTGTTTGGGAAAGCATGTGTTGCACGGCTACCAGCGCCGTATCGGCGCCGAAGTCGAAACCCGCGCTCCCGGCACAGTTCGACAGTGCGCCCGTAACTTCCATCAACGATTGTTGCGTCGTTGAACTCATCTTTGTTTGCGGGAAGAGGGCGGGAGTCCCCAGGTTTTATGGGCAATGCTTATGCGAGCGAGGTTTACTGATTTTGAGATGCAAGCGGCCTGTTTTCCGTTTATCTCATTGATTAAGACGACGATGCGCCAGGGTTGGTTCCTTGACACTCCTGAACCGCGACTGTTAAATTACGCGGTCTTTTTCTGCACTAAATTCAAGTCTGTAGGCATAAAGGAGTTGTTTTGACGAGCGAATCCGGTTACCTGTTCACCTCCGAATCCGTTACTGAAGGCCATCCTGACAAGATTTCCGATCAAATCTCCGATGCAATACTTGACGCCGCCCTTGCTGTAGACCCGGCGGCGCGTGTCGCTTGTGAGACATTAGTGACAACCGGCCTGGTTGTTGTCGCAGGCGAAATCACCACCGACGCTGTAATCGACTATTCGAGGGTCGCGCGTGAGACCGTTCGTGAAATCGGTTACACGCGGGCGAAGTATGGTTTTGACTGTGATACGTGTAGCGTCTTGTCCGCACTCGATCGCCAGTCGCCCGATATCGCGATGGGTGTTGATACCGGCGGCGCCGGCGACCAGGGACTGATGTTCGGATTTGCATGTAATGAAACTCCGGAGTTAATGCCCTTGCCGATTCAGCTCGCGCATTTGCTGGCGCGACGGCTTTCCGAAGTGCGCAAGTCGGGCGAACTGCCCTACCTCCGTCCCGATGGAAAATCTCAAGTAACAGTTGAATATCGCGACGGACGGCCGTTCCGGCTTGAAGCCGTCGTGATCTCGTCGCAGCACTCTCCGGACGTCACCAACGAACAACTGCGTTCTGAAATCGAAGAGAAAGTCATCAAGCACACCGTGTCGTCCGAACTGCTCGACAAAGACACGAAGTATCACATCAACCCAACCGGTCGATTCGTAACTGGTGGACCACAGGGCGATTCGGGTCTCACCGGCCGAAAGATCATCGTCGACACGTATGGCGGTTATGCGCCACACGGCGGCGGTGCTTTTTCAGGAAAGGATCCGACGAAGGTCGACCGCTCGGCTGCCTACATGGCCCGCTACGTCGCCAAGAACATCGTCGCTGCCGGACTCGCCGACCGTTGCCTGGTCCAACTTGCGTATGCCATCGGCGTCGCCGATCCTGTTTCTGTGCTGGTCGACACTGCCGGCACCGGACGCATCAGCGAAACCGCGCTCGCTAAGTTGGTGCGCGACAATTTCGAACTTACACCTCGAGGAATTATTCAGGACCTGAACCTACGCCGGCCAATCTACAAAGCCACAGCGGCTTACGGGCATTTCGGTCGCAACGAAGACGGCTTTACCTGGGAGAAGAACGGACAAAGCTGAAACGCTGCGGGCCAGCGCCGGTATCTGAAACCTTCATTTAATAAAGGAATAGATCGAGTATGAATGCATCACCTGCCGTCGAATTCGACGTGAAAGATATTGGTTTGGCAAAACATGGCAAGCAGCGCATCGAGTGGGCCGAGCGCGAGATGCCGGTGCTGCGGCTGATTCGCGAACGTTTCGCCGAAGAGAAGCCGTTGAGTGGAGTTAAGCTTGTCGCGTGCGCCCATATCACGACCGAAACCGCTAACCTCGCGCGCGCATTGCAGGCGGGCGGAGCGGAATCAGTACTGATCGCTTCCAATCCGCTTTCGACGCAGGACGACGTCGCGGCGGCGCTCGTTTCCGATTGGGGAATTCCCGTTTACGCGATCAAAGGCGAGTCGACCGACACCTACAACCGTCACGTGCGCACCGCGCTCGATTCACATCCTGACATCATCATCGACGACGGATCGGATGTGGTCGCGACGCTTTTGAAAGAACGCGCCGATCAAATCAAACAGATCATCGGTTCAACGGAAGAAACAACGACCGGCATTCAACGTCTCGAGGCGATGCAAAAGGCAGGTGTTTTGCCGTTTCCGTCAATTGCCGTGAACAACGCGCAGACGAAGCACTTCTTCGACAATCGTTACGGCACTGGACAGTCGACGCTGGACGGTATCATCCGCGCGACGAATATCCTCCTTGCCGGTCGGAACTTCGTCGTCGTCGGTTACGGCTGGTGCGGTAAAGGTGTTGCGCTTCGCGCCCGCGGAATGGGCGCGAACGTGATCGTCACTGAAATCGATCCGATCAAGGCAGTTGAGGCCGTGATGGACGGCTTCCGCGTGATGCCGATTGGAGAGGCATCGGCGATCGGTGACATCTTCGTGACCGTCACTGGAAACAGACACGTGATCGATGCTGAACATTTTTCACGAATGAAAGACGGCGCGATCGTCTGCAACAGCGGTCACTTCGACCTCGAACTCAATCTCGTAGCGTTGCGTGAGATGGCTGGAGACCCGGCGACGATTCGCCCGTTCGTCGAGGAGTACACGGTTAAGTCGAGCGGTCGGCGAGTGATCGTTCTTGGCGAAGGACGGTTAATCAATCTCGCGGCTGCTGAAGGTCATCCGGCGAGCGTGATGGATATGAGCTTCGCGAATCAGGCGTTATCCGTTGAGTACCTCGTGAAGAACAAGGGAACGTTGTCACCGGGCGTGCACTTGCTGCCGAAGGAAGTCGATACCGAGATCGCGAGTCTGAAGTTGCGAGCGCTGGGAATTAATATCGATACGTTAACGGCCGAACAACTCGAATACATTTCGAGCTGGGAAACAGGCACCTAAGTCCGAACGCGAGATAGAAAGTAGGTCCCCGCTGCCGCGAAGATCAGTAGCGGGGACCATCCTGCCACAGTTGGTCGCAGCAACCCGTGGTTTCCGAGCTGCTGAAACCCACCGCCAACCACCCAATAAGCAATACCGATAACTACCGCGACACACAGCGCAATCACAGTTCCCTTCCTTCCAAACGACACCGCCAACGGCATTCCGATAACTGCCATGATGATGATGCTGAACGGACCGGCATACTTGCGCTGTAACGCGACTGCCATCGCCGACACGTCCATTCCGCGTCGCTTTGCCGCGTCGAGATAACGCTGCAAATCGCTTGAGCTGAGCTGTGACGGTTTGTCGATCGTTGGCTTGAAAACCGCGGGCGATTCAACACCGGCGAAAACTGTGACAGCATCGGCGCGACGTACGACTTCCATGCCGTTCAACGCCAGACTCTCCGTCTCGATCATTTTCAGGTGCGTTGGATCGGCCCACGACGCGCTCTTGCCGCTGACGACCTGCGCGAGATGCACTGCCTCGGCATCGAGCTCGTAAACCGTCGGCTCGATCAAGCTGCCGTCTTCGGAAAACTCGTAGGAATAAAAACGACGCGTGTCGGTCGACGCGAGCCACTGGCGTCCCGTGCGAGTGATCGCGCGCCCTTCGCCACCTCTAATCCTGGCGCGCAAAGCGTCTTGTTTAAGATTGCTGCCCGGCATGACGTGCTCCTGGATCATCCACGAACCAAACGCCATCACGAGAGCAAAGAAGAAACCTGGCAGCATCAGTCGATACACACTCTGTCCCGACGCCCACCACGCGATCGCTTCCTGACGCCGCGCAAGCAAGGCGTAAGTCACAAGCACCGAGATCAGCATCGTCGCAGGAAACAACTCGACCGCGACGAGTGGCAATAGGAAAAACAAGTAGCGAACAACAAGGCCTGCCCCCACCTGCGTCGCAGCAATGAAACGCCACAGTTCGAACAACGTGAAGATGTTGAAGATTGCGGCGAGCGCGGCAAAACAAACAACAAAACTGACCAGCAGCGAGCGTAGTAGCGTCGCGTCCATCAGATTTGGGAATGCGAGCATCTTCTTGACTCGAACCGTCGCACTCACGGCTTTGCTTTGATCCAGCGCGGGCTCGCGTGTGGCTTTTGTGCGTCTCTGCGGCAATCGCAATTGCGGCATTCGTTGCACTAACAAGAACAGCAAACTCAAACCGACAATGAACACCGTCGCGAGCCATGGTCCAACATACGGCGACATGGTGCCTGCTCGAGCGAGCGACTCGCCAAGCAGCGAAAGTAAGTAATAGACGATGACGACGATCAGGCTAAGTAATACGCCAACGCTTCTACCGCCTCGTCGCACTCGCAATCCGAGCGCAGCGCCGATCAGGGCAAATACAAACGGTGCGATTGAGAGTGCCGCGCGGCGATTAAGAACCCTTGCTGCTTCACGCTGCTGCGGCTCGGTGCCAGTTTTCGTTCGTTCACGCAGCTCCGACCAGTCCATCGAATCTGCATTGGTATCGCGCTGGTTGAGACGCCGCACAATGTCCGCGCGACCGGTATTAATCGAAAACCTCAACTGCTCGAATCGTTCGACGACGTATGAGTTTTGCCCGTCGCTGTTTAATGGACCACCCGGATCACGAACCGGCGGTGCATTTTGGTTTTCCTCGTTGGCCACCGGAAACTTCGCGGCAAGAACGTCCGACAAGACCAGTTCCGACTGTTCGCCCGACGAATCGATACGTCCCGAACGCGCGGTATACACCTGGTCCGTGTTGTCGCGCTGAGCGAAAATGAACACGCGACCCCACGTGCCAAGCGCTTTATCAGCATCGCGAACATAGATCACATACCGTGGCAATGTACTGAAAGTCCGTGGCTCGACCGGCGAATCGAGTTTCGCCAGCGCTCCCTCTAGCGCGATGCGTTCGAGATCTCGCGCCGCTTCGGGCGCTTCTTTGAGGTGCAGCCAGGTCGTTGCGCCACTTAGCACCAGCCCAATCAACAACGCGGGCCAGATCATGGTCCATGACCCAACGCCCGCCGATCGCATCGCAACGATCTCGCTGTCGCTTCCCATGCGCGAGTAACCGATGATGATTCCGGCGAGTGTGGCGAGTGGAATTGAGAAAGTGAGCACGCCGGGTAACAGCGCGGCGCCGAGGCTTCCCAGCAGTGACAGCGGAAGATCTGTGTAAATGAGGACGTCTGTAAGCCGGCTCGCCTGTTGAGCAAGAAGAATTGCGGTCAGCAGTAGCAGCGCCAGCACCATGTACGGCGCCATCGCCCCGATGATGTACCGAGGTATCAGAGAATTTTTGAAGCTAAAGTTTTTCCTTAACACTATTGGGCGAATGTCGGTCGGGCTCGCGGCATTCGTTCAAGCACTCGACTGATAATCTGATACGTTAACTGAGCGAGCTCTTTTCTTGTCGCTACTGGCACTTCCCTCGCCTCTTCCGAAAACTTCGATGGCGACAGTTTCTCGGTTGTTCTTATTTGTTGATGGACGCTCTTCGCTATCGCCCGCCCACGCGCCTGGCTGCATTTCAAACATCTGAGTGACAAATCAGCTCCGAGATAGATCGGCTCCTCACGTTCGAAGCCGCTTTGACAATCAGCGCATGCGCGAAAGTCGGGCAGAAACCCTTCGAGCTTCAACAACCATACTTCAAAGTAACGCAACACCCACTCGAGATCGGCCGGCGTTTGTGACACTGCTTCAAAGCAAGCAAGCGTCATTCGATAGAGATTGTCGTTTGCCTGGCGTGGCGCAGCGAAATCCAGGAGCAAGTCACCCATGTAAGAGAAACCAGCCATTACCGCGGCGTCCGAAGATAAGTTAAAGCGAGATCTCAGGATCTCGGTCTGGCTAAACGAGACGAGTTCCTTGTTTTCCTTCTCGAAGTAGGTGAGATTGATGAGAGTGAAAGGTTCGAGTGAAGCACCGAAGCGGTTTTTGAGTTTGCGGCAGTTCTTTGCGACGCCTCGAATCAGTCCCGCGGACCGGCTGAGACACACGACAATCTTGTCCGCTTCCGCCAGGTTGTAGGTGCGCAGGATCAGGGCTTCGGTTTCGAATAGCGACATCTTGAATAGTCAAACCGGAGCATGGAAGATCACGGAATGAAGTAGAGGATCCAACCGAGCACCAGGCCGATGACTATAAACTCCGCAAACACTTTCACCCCGTAGACCGCACGTTCCCGGTTCGTGTCTTTGGAAATGGCCCCAAACACGATCGCAGCGAGGGCAGCGAACAGCATCATCACAAGGAAATGATTCACGATTTCCTCCCTGCTGCCACGTCGAAAGCGTCGAGCATCGTTAGGTAGTTCATCAATCCCGCGATTAGAAGAAACGTGTTGCCATATTCATAGGTCGTGCGCGCCGCCTGCACCGGATCGTCTCTAAAACCAATGTCCATCATCCAACAAACAACATATGCGATGCCGCTTCCGAGGTTCGCGATCATTGGCGGCACCTGGATCATCGTGGCCCAATCGAAGATTGAGCCGGAAGCCGTAGCGGCATCGGGTGTGAGATCAAACATGTGACCGCCCATCGCTAGTCCAATGAAGAAACTGAGCCAAACAGCTCCGCCCATCAACGCCGCGCGTCCCCATCTCTTGAGCAGCAAATGTCCACTGCCGGGAATAAACCAGGCGGCGAGGCCGATTAACCACGCCATTCCCGGCGCCCCCTCAACCGGCTCCGCTTGTAACCGTTCAGACTTGACCAAAACATTTCTCCCTTATCGCGGTTGTTCGATGCGGTTGTTCGATTCTGCCCTCGCTTCGCTCGGGACGGCGATTAAAGTTTTACCTTAATCGCGCTTGTCGTTCAAACGCACTGCCTGTCGTTCTTAAGCCTCAACTTGAACCGTCGGCGCGCAGACCTTTAACGCGTAACCTTAACGATAGATGAGGTACGGCGCTCTCATGTTTTCAAACTCCGCGAGCGGCGCCTGCCATCCTTGCCGGATCGTTTCGAGATCGACTCCCTGCTCGAGCGCTTTACGGATCTTGTCAGTGCCGCTAATCACGTCGAATGGATTCTTGTCGAATACGTATTCGTACGCATCTTCCTTCCAACGAAAATCATTCGGGTACAGGTCATGAATCACTTTAACCATCGCGACGCCGGCCAGCACTGAATCAAACTTGTTGCGATCGACAACATGCGTCTGAACACCGCCACACGTAACTTTCGCGTGCTTTTGGAACGTCGGCTGAAACGCGCAAGCTCTGAAGATAACGCCCGGCAGCGCAAGCTGAGTTAAGGCGTCCGCGTAAGCCTCCGGATCGATGTACGGAGCGCCAATCAGTTCAAACGGCTTCGTTGTTCCTCTACCCTCGGAGACTTGTGTGCCTTCGAAATGCACCGCGCCGGGAAAGACGGTCGCCGAATCAAGCGTCGGCATGTTGGGCGACGGCATCACCCAGGGCGCGTCCGTTTCGTCTAGCCAGAATCGTCGTTGCCATCCATCCATCGGCACAACGTGCAAATCACAATGAGCATTGAACCGATCGCGAAACATCTGCGCCAATTCACCGATCGTCATTCCATGCCGCGTCGGTAATGGAAACAGGCCAACAAACGAAGCGAATCCTGGTTCGAGAATATTGCCTGAAGTGTCCACCCCATTAATCGGATTCGGACGATCGCAAACCACAACGCTCTTGCCCAGTTGATCCGCGATCCTCATGCAGTTGGCCAACGTGTATGCGAAGGTGTAGATGCGACAGCCCACGTCCTGCATGTCAAAGACCAGTACGTCGACATCTTCAAGCATCTTTTCGGTCGGTTCCCTGGTTTCGCTGTAGAGTGAGTGGACCGGAAGTCCCGTCTTGCGATCGATTCCGTGCTCGGTCTCGATCATGTTGTCCTGAACGTCGCCGCGAATCCCATGTTGCGGACCGAACAACGCGGTCAACTTAAACGCCGAATGACCGTGCAGGAGATCGGCAGCGTGCTGAAACTCGTGATTGACTGACGACTGATTGCAGATCAGTCCGACTCGTTTGCCACGCATGACCTGCGGAACATCCTGAAGTAACACTTCAAGGCCAACCCGTACGGGCTGCCGCATGCCTTTCAAGCTTTCCGTTTCACGCTCTCGCTCAATAGTTAAAGTCATACTTGAGGCTCCCTAGCTTTACAAAACTAGCCGCACAAAACCGATCCACCGTTAACGTTTACGATTTCGCCCGTGATGTTATCTGCCCACCTGGAACAAAGAAAAACTATCGGCCCGGCTATTTCTTCGGGCGTCGCCACCTTGCGGCGCGGGATTGTCTTGCTTATTGATTCCAAGCTCGCGGCGTCGGCGAATACGTCCGACGTCATGTCGGTTATCACCCATCCGGGCGCGACCGAATTTACGTTGATGCCTGACGGCGCCAGTTCCGACGACAGCGACTTGGTAAACGCGATCTGACCGCCCTTTGATGCCGCGTAGTTTGAATAGAGTTCTTCGCCGCGCTGCCCTGCTGTGGAACTGACGATGACGATGCGGCCGAATCCCTGCTTTTTCATAACCGGAGCGGCCGCCCTACACACGGACCACGTGCCCTTGAGATTAATGTCCATCGTGCGGTCCCAAAGTTCTTCTGTCATAGATTCAATAGCCGCGCCCTGCCAGATACCGGCGTTACAGATCAGGAAATCAACTCGTCCGAAACGTTCAACTGTTTCGTTAACTAGCCGTTCGCCTTCGTCAGCTTTTGAGACGTCCGCCTGAATCGCAACTGCTTCAGCACCAAGCGCGCGGGCTTCGGCTACGGTATCAGCTGCCGCCTGCTCATCGCTCTCGTAATTCACAACGACCTTCGCACCGTACGACGCGAGGAGTGTAACGACAGCCTTGCCGATGCCGCGCGATCCACCAGTCACGAGTGCAACTCGATCCGCTAAGCCAAGACTGTCTTGTGTATCCGTGCCCACTTCCCTTTTCCAATTCAGACGCGCGCCGTAGAAAGGTTCTCAACTGCCTCACGCGCGTAGGCCACGAAAGAGTTGAACAGTCGTTGAGAAAACCGATCGCTTTGCCATCCAAGCTCAGGATGCCACTGAACAGCCACGACAAATCGATCCGGACGCGGATCTTCAAACGCTTCGATCACTCCATCCGGACTCCACGCAGTCTCGACGAGATCGGCGCCAAGCATTTCGATCGCCTGGTGGTGATGACTGTTGACCAGCAGGTCCTCAGTCTTAAGGATTTCGTTTAGCTTGCTGCCCGCACCGACTTTGACGCTATGCGACGGTCTATCCCGAGGCGTGCCCTGCTCGTGTTTGAGCGCCTCCGGTAGTTGAGATCTGATGTCCTGGATCAACGTTCCGCCGCGAGAGACATTCAACACCTGCATCCCGAAACAGATCGCCAAAAGTGGAAGTTGCTTCCGCTCGGCGGCGTCGATGAGCAGCAAATCCGTTTCGTCTTTGATCTTGTGGACTTCACCCAGCGCGGGATGCGGTTGTTGTCCGTATCTCAACGGATCGACGTCTGAATCGCTGCCCGGCAAAAGAATTCCTTCAAGGCCGTCGACCACAGCGTCGATGTACTCGGTGTGCGGAATCAGGCTGATGTGCACCGGTGCTCCGCCGGCCGCTTCAACGGCCTCACTGTAGTGTCGTGACAGGTAAAAACGGTCGGTAGGGTGTTCAATGCGCATCGGAATTCCGATGCGTGGTCGCTTCAACATGCACGTATGATAACCCAAATGTGGCGTCCTTGACTTAGGTTCAAACGAGTTCCTATAGTGCTCATATCTAAACATGCGGAAAGAAAATAATAGGGTGCGTAGCACTACTGTCCTTCTTGTTAGGAAAGACGCTCACGTCGCACTCGCTGGAGACGGGCAAGTGACGCTCGGCGAGACGGTCATGAAAGCAAGCGCCAAAAAAGTCAGGCGACTCTACAACGATCAGATTGTGGCCGGTTTTGCAGGCGCAACAGGTGATGCCTTTTCGCTACTCACGCGCTTTGAAGCAAAGCTTGAACAGTATCACGGCAATCTCGAACGCGCGGCGATCGAGTTGAGCAAGGAGTGGCGTACCGACAAGATGTTGCGCCACCTCGAGGCACTGCTTGTTGTCGCCGATAAGAAGTCGTCGTTTCTGTTGTCAGGCAACGGCGACGTGATCGCGCCCGACGAAGGCGTCTTGGCCATCGGTTCAGGTGGCTCCTACGCGCTCGCCGCCGCACGCGCATTACTCAAACATACGGATCTCTCCGCACGCGACATTGCAGTCGAAGCGCTGCGCATCGCGGGCGAAATCTGCATCTATTCAAATCAAAACATCGTAGTTGAAGAGTTGTAATGGTTATTTATTTGGCTGGAGAAGTTGATGAAGAAGCTCGGCTCGACGAGATGTCGCCGCGTCAGATCGTAACCGAGCTGGACAAGCACGTCGTTGGACAGCGCAATGCGAAACGCGCAGTGGCGGTCGCGTTGCGTAATCGTGTGCGGCGTCAAAAGCTGCCACCCGAGATGGCGGTTGACGTCATGCCGAAGAACATCATCATGATCGGATCGACGGGCATTGGTAAGACTGAGATCGCCCGCCGCCTCGCTCGGATGTCGAACTCGCCGTTTCTTAAAGTCGAGGCTTCCAAGTTCACTGAAGTTGGATACGTCGGTCGTGACGTCGAAAGCATGATTCGCGACCTGACGGAGATCTCGGTCGAGTTGACGCGACAGGAAAAGAGCGAAGAAGTTGCAGAGAAAGCCGAGCTCAACGTCGAAGAACGAATCCTCGATCTATTGCTGCCGCCACGACGCAGCACTGTTGGTTTCTACGACTTCGATTCCGACACGGCGGAAGAGACCTCAACTGAACTCGACACTCCTGCACAGGACGAACAGTCGCAACGCACGCGCGAGAAACTGCGCCAGCAACTCCGCAGCGGCAAGCTCGACAATCGACTCGTCGAGCTCGACGTTCGCGAGCGAAACTTTCCAGTGATCGAACTAGCCGGCCCGCAAGGCGTCGAAGAGATGGGCATCAACATGAAAGACATGTTGGGCAACCTCTTTCAGGGACGCACCAAACGTCGCAAGATGCGCGTCGACGAGGCGATGGAGTACCTGATGCAGGAAGAGGAGGAACGCCTGATCGATATGGACCAGGTGGCCCGTGCAGCGATCGAGCGCGTCGAGAACTCCGGCATCATCTTTCTCGACGAGATCGACAAGATTGCAGGACGAGAATCAGGTCATGGTCCAGACGTCTCGCGCGAGGGCGTGCAGCGCGACATTCTGCCAATCGTCGAAGGCACTACGGTCAACAGTCGCTACGGCATGGTGCGCACGGACCACATTCTGTTCATCGCCGCCGGCGCTTTTCACGTCTCGAAGCCGTCGGATCTGATTCCTGAGCTACAGGGCCGTTTCCCGATTCGTGTCGAACTGGAGTCGCTCACGATCGAAGACTTCAAACGGATCCTGACCGAACCGCGTAACGCGCTGATCAAACAGTACCAGGCGATGATGGACACTGAAGGAGTCACAATCGATTTCACGCCCGACGCGATTGACTCGATTGCCAACTTCGCGGCGCAGGTCAATCAGCAGACTGAAGACATCGGTGCGCGCCGGTTGCAGACGATCATGGAAAAACTGCTCGAGGAAATTAGTTTTGAGGGCCCCGATCTCGAACCGAAGCAGCAGCGTATCGACGCGGCTTATGTAGAAAACATGCTCTCCGAGACTGTTAAGGATCAGGATCTGAGTCGCTACATTCTGTGAGAGTTTCCCGCAAAGGCGCAAAGGCGCAAAGCAAAACCTCTCCTGGCAAGTTGTTCTTCACGCCATTGGGGCCTTTTTTCTTTGCGCCTTTGCGCCTTTGCGGGATCCTTTTACTGGCCGCAGTTATCTTTTCTGGGTGCGGAAAACGCCGCCCTCCCCTGCCGCCCGTCGAGCGCGTTCTGCAACGCACCGAACTCCTTTCCGGCGCGCAACAAGGGAATGAAGTGATCCTTAGTTGGCCTGCGCCGCAACGAAATGCGCCCGACAGCAGCGTGCAAAGCATCAGACGCATCGACGTCTATCGTCTCGCCGAGAAACCCGGCGCGCCGCTCGCGCTCACAGAAGAAGAATTTGCCGCACGCTCCACGCTCGTCGGCTCAGTTACCTTCGAACAGATTCAAACCGCGGGCGATACGTTGACGTATCGCGACGTCCTCGAGCTCGCCGGACAGCCAACGCGTATTCGTTACGCGCTGCGTTACGTTAATGCGTCGGGTCAACGCGCAGCGTTTTCCAACTTCCTGACGATCGAACCGGCAGCGCGCATCGCGCAAGCTCCGACGCTTTCATCAGATCCAAAACTTACGGAAAACGCGATCACGCTTACGTGGCAAGCGCCAACCACAAACATCGATGGCTCGACTCCTGTGAATTTACTCGGCTACAACGTGTATCGCATGGATGAGTCGCAGAGCGACCCGAACCAGGTGCCAATCAACTCCGCGCTTGTTTCGGGGACGCAGTACGCCGACAAGAACTTTCAGTTTGGCAGCAGCTATCGCTATATCGTTCGGTCGGTTTCGCTCGGCACTGGTGGCTCGCAGGTTGAAAGTTTGAATTCAAATTCAGTTCCAGTAGCGCCGCGCGACACATTTCCTCCGGCGGCGCCGGAAAGGCCGAGTATCGCACCGGATCCGTCGTTCGGCCGGCTTGCGATCTTCTTTGCGCCTAACAAAGAGCCGGACGTCGCGGGCTACGATCTATATCGATCGACCGATCCCAACCTTCCCAGGGATCAATGGACCAAGCTTAACCAGACGCTCTTGACCCGCACGACTTACCAGGATGACCGCGTCGAATCAGGCAAGACTTATTACTACTACCTAAGAGCTGTGGATCAGGCAGGAAATGTAAGTCCTCCGTCTGAGGTCACATCTGAGAAAGTACCTTAACAAAATGACCACGTACTGCCGCGTAGCTCATTCATCACTTGAAGGTCCGCGTTTCGCGGTGGTCATCGACTCGACGGTCTACCCTCTGCCCCCGACCTTCAATTACCAAGACGTTCCCTTTGACAGTCCGGAACCGCCTCTCGAACTCAGCGAGGTAAAACTGCTCGCGCCGGTAAGGCCTTCGAAAATTGTTTGTGTCGGACGAAACTATCGCGAGCATGCGGCTGAGTTGGGCAACAAGATGCCTGTCGAGCCCTTGCTATTCCTCAAGGCACCCTCGGCCGTCATCGGTCCCGACGAAAGCATCGAAATCCCGAATGCTTCGCAACAAGTCGAACACGAAGGAGAGCTCGGAGTCGTTATTGGAATGGCTGGTCGAAACATCAAGGAGATTGAGGCACACGCTTATGTGTTCGGCTATACGTGCGTCAATGACGTCACGGCCCGCGACCTGCAACGAAAAGACGTGCAATTCACTCGCGGCAAATCATTCGACACTTTCTGTCCGGTAGGACCGTGGATCGTCACCAATCTCGATCCCGAAAACATTACTGTGACAACACGCCTCAATGGCGAAGTGAAACAGAAGGGCCACACCGCCGAAATGGCATTTAGTGTCGGCTTTCTAATCCATTACATCTCTGCGATCATGACTCTGTATCCCGGCGACCTGATCTTAACCGGAACACCGGCCGGCGTTTCGCGCATGAAGCACGGCGATACGGTCGAAGTTGAAGTGGGTGGAGTCGGTATTCTGATGAATCAGGTGTACGATCCAAGGCAAATCAATTCTTAAACAGGAGTTCGGCTATGAAGTTTTTTCTAGACACTGCGAATCTCAACGAGATCCGCGAAGCTGCGGCATACGGGTTCGCCGACGGAGTCACCACCAATCCAACACTCATATCGAAAGAAGGTGACGTCGATTTCAAGAAACACATCGCCGCGATCTGTGAGATCGTGCAGGGCCCGGTTTCGGCTGAGGTGACGAGCCAGGACAAGGACGGGATGGTTCGCGAGGGTAAGGAGTACTCGAAGATTGCTCCCAACGTCGTGATCAAGTGCCCGTTGACGAGAGATGGACTTAAAGCGACGCGTGAACTTTCCGATCAGGGCATTAGCGTGAATGTGACGTTGTGCTTCTCGTCAGCCCAGGCGATTCTCGCCGCGAAAGCAGGCGCGTCGTTTATCAGTCCGTTTCTCGGCCGGCTGGATGACATCGGCGAGAACGGGTTGTACCTACTGCAAAGCATCATCGAGATATATCAGAATTATCCGTGGAAGACTGAAGTGCTCGCTGCAAGCTTGCGTCATCCGATTCATGTGATCGAAGCGGCACGTCTGGGTGCCGACATC
Source organism: uncultured Acidobacteriota bacterium (assembly GCA_963789185.1). Classification (GTDB taxonomy): domain Bacteria; phylum Acidobacteriota; class Blastocatellia; order Pyrinomonadales; family Pyrinomonadaceae; genus PSRF01. Next base: position 307 of record CAWBJU010000025.1, on the reverse strand, counting down.
GCAACCATGCCTTTTAAAGTTATAGATCAACTTTTCAGCCATCCGTTGACTGATAAAGGGCAGGCGCAGTTCCTCGCGGATTGGGCCAAGAGTGGAAGAAAATAGCGACATCCGGGTTCGCGTGCTGAAGTACGACGGAACCAAACATCGAACCTGGGCCGCGCACGTTGCTAAGCAAACAGATTCACTGCTGATACTCGACGCGGTTTTCGAGGAGGAAATTGAGCACGACCTTATTGGAACGATTGCCTGCGGAACTGTGAGCACCGAATACTATTGGCTCGATCGGTGGTACAACGTGTTTCGC
>CAWBJU010000024.1:0-136466 GCA_963789185.1 uncultured Acidobacteriota bacterium | reverse complement strand
AATATCGCGGGGATTCCGCCAAACCACAACACGAGCAACAGCGGAATGAAGAATCCGAGCACGAAATTGACAACACTGAAGTTTTCAGCGCGCAAGATGTGGTCTGCTTCTCCCAGAAAGCCGACAAAAGTACCCGCCAAGACGGCCGCCGCTATCGATCCGAACGCCACACCAATTCCAACCAGCACATTCCGACCTGTGGCGTTAGTCTTGTCACAGAGATAGATCCCCGCCTTTTTCCCCAGGGTGGCGGCCGCAATGAACAAGACCACTAATCCAACTAGAATTTCCTTTGGGAACGGGAACGGAAGGATGAACTTACTAATGCCCAGGGCGAGCAGCATCAGGACAGCGGCTCCGACACCCAGGCCGGCACAAAGCACCGCCGCCCACCTTCCAATGCTTCCACATCCATGCTCCTCGTCGTTCAGCATCGCTGCCTCCTAAGGTGACCTTACAAGGAAGTGAAACTACAAAACAACTACGATTTTCAGGCCATTTGTGTTCGCTCGCGTACTTAACAATTAAATACTCAATCTCTATTGACCCGCCGCGCTTTTTGACTAAAATTCCCCTCAACGGTGAATGTGGTTGCCGGGGTGAGGACGGTGACCAATCGAGGCTGAATGTCTCCGCCAACCTTGAGAGGCCGGTCCAAACCGGCCTTTCGGTTTTTAACCACAAGAGACACAAGAGATACAAGAAGCACAAGAATGATTTCCGTAGCTGAAGCAGTTCAAATAGTACGGCAACAGACGAAGACACTCGGCACTGAGAAAGTTGATCTGCCAAACGCGCTCGGCCGGGTGTTGGTTCAGGACATCGTCGCCAACACGGATCTTCCGCCGTTCGATCGTTCGCAAATGGACGGCTACGCGGTGCGCGCCGCCGACACGACGAGCGCGCCGGTTAGTTTACGAATCGTCGGCGAGTCGGCAGCGGGAAAAGGCTGGCACCAGCAGATGAACCCCGGCGAGGCGGTGCGCATCATGACGGGCGCGCCAGTCCCCGAAGGCGCAGACAGCGTGCAACAGGTCGAACTCACTCACGAACTGAAAGACGGCACAGTCGTAGAATTGCTCGCGGCGGTTGAACCCGGTCGATCGATTGTGAAACAGGGCGATGAGATCAAAGCGGGTGAAACCGTATTGCGAGGGGGCGTCACGATCAACGCCGCCATGATGGCAGTGCTCGCCGCGTTTGGTTACGCGCAAGTAGAGGTTGCAAAACGTCCGCGCGTTGCAGTTGCCGCGACCGGAAGCGAACTCGTCACCGTGGACGAACAACCCGGACAGGACCAGATCCGAGATTCCAACAACTATTCGATCAGCGCTTACGCAAAACTCACCGGCGCCGTGGTCCAACGTCTCCCACTCATCCGCGACGAAACGTCACTACTCAAACGCCAGATCGCCGAGGCGGCGGATAACTTCGACGTGTTCGTGACGTCGGGTGGCGTGTCGATGGGTGTCTACGACGTCACCAAGAATGCGCTCAAAGAACTCGGCGCCGAGATCTTTTTCGAACGCGTCGCACTACGACCAGGCAAGCCGATCGTCTTCGCACGACTCCCTGGCGGCGCGCTTTTCTTCGGTCTGCCGGGAAACCCCGTTTCAGTTTCAGTGACGTTCAATTTGTTCACGCGCACAGCACTCCTCGCGATGCAGGGAGCGAATGAACCTGTGTTGAAACAGGAAACGGTGATGCTTGCGCGTGCTGTTAAAGGAACGATGGACCGTGAGAGTTATTTGCCCGCGCAGTTGATGACAAACGACGACGGCGAGCTAATCGCGTTTCCACTGAAGTGGGGCGGATCGTCAGACTTCGTTTCGTTTGCGCTAACGACCGCACTCGTGATTATTCCTGGTGGAGTGAAATCGGTAGAAGCGGGATCGCTGGTGAAAGCGATCCCGTTACCATAAACACGTATTAAATCTGCACAATCGGCGCGACGCGTTCAGTCAATCCCTTGAATCCAACAAAACCGGGCAGAAGCTCGATCCTGCCTCCGATCTTCTGGTCGAACAGGTCCAAACCTTCCTTGCCGGGAAAGAGAGTCGCCATGACGTAATTCGCTTCACCCGCGGGCTTCGCGCCCTGGCCCACCGGCGCCCAGAACTTGCCGATGATGAACCGCGCGAGGTTGCGTGAAAACTTCGTCTCCTTGAGCTTCAGGCGCGCGATGTTCCAGTAGAAGCTCGAATGGATCGACTCTTCCTGCACGATTCCAATCAGCAACTGGTGCAGCACCGGATGACCCGCGAGATCTGACAGGCGACGGTAAGCGTTCATCGCGGTGATCTCGTTGATCGCGCCCCACACCATGTGCGCGCCGTGAAAGTATTTGCCGAACGGTCGTGAGGCGTGGTCCACCAGGTAACTTCCGATGGTGTAAAGACGCGGAATCTTTCGCGTCGCTTCTGCTTGCCAATTTTTTCCTTGCGGCATGCCGGCTTCTTCGAGAAACCGGTTGAGCAGGTTGCCGTGATGCAATTCTTCGATGCTCCAGCGGTCCATAAACTTTCTAATAATAGGATCCTTGCCGGTCGGGGTGCGTCGCAGCTCCTGGTAATACATGTCAGTGAAGTACTCAATGTCGCGCATGTAGGTCAGCACGGGCACAAACGCGGGATTGAGGGGATAGTCTTTGACCTCATTCCAGCGAATGCTGCTTACGTACTCTTTCGAAAGGGCGCGTGGCTGCCGCTCGTACCAATCAAGCACTTCCTTATCAGTCTCAAACACGAAGGAGAACCTCCATAGGGGATTAACTCGCCGCTTTAAACTACGATTACAAACTCAAATCAGATTTCTTAAAAACAATGCCCAGGCTCAAATTGGGTCGAAGTGGTGAGACCAACTCGAATGAAGCCTTCGTCCCGGTGCCGCGCAGGATAGACAAAAACCGCGTCGGATGTCGAGATCTACTTGCTGCGGGGCCGGTTTTTGTTATCTACTTCAGGGCCATGACACAGCTTTCGCACGTCGACGAACAGGGCCGGATTCGCATGGTCGACACTGGCGACAAACAGGTCACCCAGCGGCGCGCCGTGGCTTCGGCGAAGGTGTTGATGAAGCGAGAAACTGTGGCGGCGCTGCGCGAACATCGCACGCCAAAAGGCGATCCACTCGAAGCAGCGCGTTTGGCCGGAATATTGGGCGCTAAACGAACGGCGGACCTGATCCCGCTCTGTCATCCACTACCGCTAACGCACGTCGAAGTTCAAGCCACAGTCGAAGACGACGGCGTCGCGCTGACAGCAGAAGCGGCGACGAACGCGCAAACGGGTGTGGAAATGGAGGCTTTGACGGCTGTTTCCATTGCGGCGCTGACTGTTTACGACATGTGCAAGGCTCTGGAAAAAGGGATGACTATTACCGAAATCCGCCTGGACAGTAAGACAGGTGGGAAATCCGGCGATTATCACAGAAGCTGACCGGCGCAGGGTTCCGGAACATCCCGTGACGGTTGTGCGTTATTGATGGCGACCTTTAGAATACGCCCCAGAATCCGCCGCTTTACCGGAGAGTAAGAAATGAATTTAAGGCTTTCAAACGATGCGCGACCCCAGGCAATGACATTGCTGCTTGCTACCGCAGTTTCATTAGTGTTGTGGTTCATTCCCTTCGCCTGGCTTCTTTATTATCCGTTCGAGCTCTTCGTTACGTTTATCCATGAGGGCGGACACGCGCTCGCAGCCTTACTCACCGGCAACTCGGTTCGATACATGTGGGTCGCGACGAACACTGAGGGCGCCGTGCTATCGAGTAAAGGTGGCCTAATCTCGCAGATATTTGTCTCGAGTGCGGGTTACCTGGGTGCGATGGCTTATGGGGCGTTGTTGCTGGTGTTGATTCGTAAGGCTGTGGCCGCTCGCATCGTCTTGCTGGTTTCGGGTGTTTATGTTCTCGCGCTCACTTTTGTCTTTGGACTCATTGCACCGCTTTACAATCTCGACGGTTTGTCCGGAGTTCCATTCACAGTTCTCGCGGGGGTTATTCTTTCGGTCGCGCTCGTACTCATAGCGAGATTCGCAAGTGCTCGTGTCGCGACGTTCTTCATGAGTTTTCTGGCGGTGCAGTGCGTGCTTAACGCACTCTTTAGTCTGAAGGACCTCTTCACCCTCTCCACACCGTTTGGCTCGGCATTCGTTCATACCGACGCAGTCAACATGGCGCAAGTCACCGGCATTCCGGCAATCTTCTGGGCAGCCTTCTGGATAGTTTTAGCAGTCGGAATTTTGTGGTTTGTGATGCGACTTTACGTCGCTGGACGCGACAAGAGTTACCAACCGGATCTGCCGTTTGAGGAAGCTCCGCCGTCTGGTTTCTAAAACGTATACCGGTAGCGAAGAGTGACACCGCGGCCCGCGCCGTCGATACCCCAACTGATTCCGCGATACGACTTGTCGAAGATGTTTTCGAAGTCGGCGAAGATCTCTGAATGCTCGTCGAACTTCATCCCGCCGCGAACACCAACAAGCCCATAGCCTGCAAGATAAGGATGCGTCGGCACGATCGTGTCGCCGTTCACAACCTGCACGCCGTTGATGATCGCACCCAGCGGAAGTAACCGGTTCTGGACCTGCGCCAAAGTCTCACCCGTCGGGATCAGGATCCCGCCGGCAGAACCACAACCATTACCTCCGGGTGTCGTTAGACCACGCACACAAGCGCCACGTCTGAAGAAGTTTTGAATATTCGTGCGCGAGCGGCCGCCTCCGGTCCTGCGGTCCCCGAGATCAAGGGTCGAGAGACGATTCTGGCGGCCGGCGAGTATCGAATAACCTTCGATGTGGAAACGCGAGCGAGGTTGATAACGCAAACTAACAAATGCAGTCGCAGGCGGAATGCCGCCTTCGACGTTTGGCGGTAAGCCGTTGAGCAAGCTGTGCGCGCGGATGTAGGTGAAGTTTGCGTTCGCGCTCCACTGGTCGGTCAGCCGTGCTTGTCCGTTTAACTCGACGCCATTGAATCGTGCGTCGTCGAAGTTCACTCGCACGAGCACTGGAGTGGTGGGCGCAATATCGACAAAGACAAGTCCGTTTTCGTTTTGCCTCGAAATTCTCTCGCTGCCGAGAAAGAGCCCCTCCGCGCCGGGCGGTAAGACGAGCGCCTGATCGAAGTAGACGTTGTTTAGTTTCGTGGTGAAGCCAGTCAAATCAAATGCAAACCGCTGGCTGGTATAACGGAAACTGAGATCGAAACTGTCACTGCTTTCTGGTCCAAGTTCAGTAACTGGAATTCCGGTTGAAACTGCGTCTCCCAGCGCGGTTGTACCGATGAATCCTCCCAGGGCCACGGCCGTGGTGGCGTCGACTTCGAAACCCGTGCCGACGAGCCCGATGATGCCCAAATCAGTGGTGTTTGGGGCACGAAAGCCACGCGTGTATTTCGCGGCGATGTCGAAACCACCGCCCACCGTAACGACGCCTCCGAACCGTCCCGAGAACGCACTGAACCGCGCGCTGTCATCCGGAAACAGCGGTTGTCCGTTTGGACCAGGCGCTGAGTTCGCTGCCCGAGATTCGTAAGACGCGACGCTGTAACGAACCGCGCCGTTCAAGCGAAGGCGATCGGGAATGGCCGTGAAACTGTCCTGCGCGAAGAAACCGTACGAAAGATAGCGGGCGCCATTGGGAACGCGCGGACGCGAATTCTCAGTGACCCCATTGGCGGGATTGAAACTAAATGCGGGAGCGTTGATCTTGTCGCGATAAACGTCAGCGCCGAAGAGGAGGGTATTGTTGTCGCCGATCTGTTTATCGAGATAGAAGTTGAAACCTAAAACGTTTGTGCGTTCGCGTTGATTGGTGATTACGCCGGTGGGATTTCCCTGTCCACCCTGGTTGATTCGTTCCTCGCGCTGCCCGTTGTAAGAAAAGGTGAAGGAGCCGTTGTCGAAGATCCAGAGGTTCTGCCGGAACAGACGCGCATAGAACGTGTCGGTCATCAAGTTGCGCAGGTCGGCGATGTTGTTGCCGTCGCCACCTAACAACTGGTCGTAGCGTTTGCCGTTGTCCTGTTGGTTGCGCGCATAGCTGAAGAGAAGCTGTGTCCTGTCGTCGAGGTTGAAATTGGCGCGCAGCAGACCGCCGTACTGCGTGAATCCGGTGTCGGGAAGTCGCGTGCCGAAGATGTCGGACGGAAGACCGAGGTAACGTGTGACCGCGGCGTGGTAGTCGAGTCCATCCGCGGGTCGCATCGTGCTGATGCGACGCGCGTTGACGTTGAGCAACAAACCATAGTTGCGTTTGCCGTAGCTCAAAAGCGTGTTGCCACCAAAGCCGTTCGTGGCTGACGTGTAAAAGACGTTCGTATGTCCGTGGATTTCGCCGTCGGCGTTGCCGTAACGTGGCGCCTGCGAGATGAAGTTAACGACGCCGCCGTGGACGTCCGATCCGTACTGCGAGCTGTTTGGACCACGCAGGACTTCAACCGTCTCCAGGCTCGAAGGTTCGATTAAACTGAAGAACGTCCCGACGCCACCACGCTGTGCGCTCGTCGTGTAACGCACGCCGTCGACAAAGATAGCGACGTTGCGGCCGGTTAGTCCGCGCACAAAGACGGCACTGAGCGATGGACTGGTTCGTTGCAAGTTAACGCCGGGTTCTTCATCGACAACCTGGGCCACCACCTCCGCAGCACGCTCGAGAATCTTCCGTTCGTTGATGACGTTGACCGCCGTGTCGACGTCGCGAGTACTGGCGATCTGTCCTGCTTCGGCAGTGATAGTTACTCGTTCGGCGATCGGATTGACTTCCAGGATAATTGCCAAATCCTTCGTATCACCCGGCGTGATCTGCACGGCAGAACGATACGGAAGGAAACCTGTTCGCTCCACGACAATTTGATATGTTCCGGGCGCAACGTCGTCGAGACCGAACTTTCCTTCAGCGTCCGTAACGGTGGCGCGCGCGACAGCCTGGTTTGAGAGTTGAAGCGACACGTTGACGCCGCTGACGATCGCGCCGTCCGCATCCTTGACTGTTCCCGTTATCTTGCCTTGTGACTGCTGCCCCATCGCGAAAAGTGACGTTGCGAGGGTGAGAACAATGGCAGCCACAATTCTGCGTGGTAGTGGGCCCATATGAGCGCACGACTTTATCGCCCGGCGGTAACTACTACCAGCCGTCGTAAACGCTCGTTATTGGATGTGAACTAGCTGAGAAACGCGAACGGCATGCTCGACAAACTCATGCACCGAAGCAAGCACTTGCGGGCGGCTTTCTATTGAGACACTAGCGACGACGAGAACCGTCAAGACAAACCACGGAATGAAGCGAACTAGCGGCGCACTGCTAACGAGGTCGCGGGGATCGGTAGCGGCGAGTTCTACCAGACGACTGACTCTGACCTTAACCCCTGGCGTGTCGGTACCGATCAAAAACCCTGAAACGGCAGCCGGCAACGTCTGGCGTTGACCCTGCGGAATCATTCGCGCGATGCGCACGAGGGCGGACGCTAAATCGAGGGCGACCTGCGAACTTCGTTGCGCAGCGTATTCGTCGGCGGCGGATTCAGACGCTTCGCTCCAGGTGCGGTCGAGCCATCGGCCGCACGGGATAATCAACAACGCTGCACGGCTGATGCGCATGACGGAACGTTTGAAGTTGTCTTGCGCGGCGAGGTGACCGTACTCGTGCGCAATCGCCGCTGCGAGTTCTTCGTCGCTCAACTTTTCGAGCACGTGACTCGCGATGAACAAACGCGGCCGAATCGCGCCGACAACGGCGATGATCGGAAATGAGTGTGGCAAAACGAACGTTGGGACCTTGACCGCTTCGAGATGGATTGGTGTCGATGCGCTGAGCCACTCTTTGAGCAGCGACCGCGTCGCGAGCCACGAACGCAGTCCGCGCAAGATCGCGAGCGCGACGCCGATTGCGGAAATAGCCGCGAGCACGCCGAGTTTCAGGGTGACAGTTTCGTTTGTTGCCTCGGGTTCGTGCTTGAGATACGACGGGATCAGCAAAGTGCCGATGGCGACGATCGCGATCACGGGTGGTCCGATGCGCATCACGAACAGGATCTCTGCTCGCGTCCGGGCGGAGCACTTCCACAGGAGTCGTTTCGACGCGCGGGCGATACCGGAAGCGACGAGGGTGGCGGTGGCGTTAAGAGTCAGCAGCAGCGCCAGCACCAGTGTTATGCCCAGCAGTTCGTACATTGTCTATTCTCGCGTGCGTAGCTCGCGCTTCTTTTCCTGGACCAGGCGATCGAGCTCGTCCAGCAGTTCGCGATCTCTTTCGCTGATCGTATCGACAATGCAAGCGAGGACTGGCTCGACTCCGTCCGCACCGTGGCCTAACAAGCCGTCGACAACGTCTTCCTTAATCCCGCGATCCAGATCCTCGCGCGAGACGCGTGCGGCGTACACAAACGCGCGGCCGTCCTTGCGGCGCGCGAGCAGGTTCTTTTTGAAGAGCCGGTCGAGCGTCGTCATCAGGGTTGTGTAGGCGATCCGTTCTTCGAAAGCGCGGTGGATGTCGCGAACGCTTACTTCACCCAACCGCCAGGTATGTTCGAGGACCTCGCGTTCGAGTTTTCCGAGTGCGAAACAGGCTATCTCGCGTGGGCGTCGAAACCCGCGCAGCAGGAATCGTGAACTATTCATGTCGCGCGCATTGTCATTCAGCGCAGTTGAAGGTGTCAATTAAATCCGTGTATCATTCCGAGTTTGCCAAGAGAGCGATTTTCGGATCTATATGCCTGAAGAAGCCATTGAAGTCAGGGGAGCACGCGTTAATAACCTCAAGAACGTTTCCTTCTCTATCCCGATAAATCAAATGACGGTGGTCACCGGCGTCAGCGGTTCCGGCAAGTCGTCGCTCGCCTTCGACACAATTTACGCCGAGGGTCAGCGGCGCTACGTCGAGTCGCTGTCAGCCTACGCGCGTCAGTTTCTCGAGCGAATGGACAAACCGGACGTCGACGAAGTCCACGGAATCGCGCCAGCCATCGCGATTCGACAGAAAAATGCGACGCGGAATCCCCGTTCTACGGTCGGCACCCAGACCGAGATTTACGACTATTTGCGCCTGCTCTTCGCGCGGGTCGGTCAAACGTTTTGCAGAGTTTGCGGACGACAAGTCTATCGTGATTCACCGGAATCGGTCGCTGATGAAGTGCTGACCACGCTGCCGGAAGGCACACGGTTTTATGTCCTGTTCCCTGCCGGCGCGGGACAGCGCCAACCACAGGAGAAACAAACCTCGGGCAAACGCCGCACGGCTTCGCGGCGACAGTCGATCACCGCGCATGTGATGAGCCTCATGCAGCGCGGCTTCACGCGTCTCTACGCCAACGGTCAGACTATCGATCTCAGTTCGCCCGACGACTACCCTCGCGATGACTTCGAGGACGTCTACGTCCTCGTCGATCGTCTGACGGCGCGTCCCGATGTGCGCCAGCGTCTAGTCGATTCGCTCGAGACCTGTTTCCAGGAAGGCCAGGGCAGCGCCATCATCGAAACAGCCGACGCCAATCCTCAACGTCTGCCCTTTTCAGATCGTTTCGAGTGCAAGTACGACGCCACTGTTTACGCTATACCCGAACCGCGACTCTTCAGTTTCAACAATCCGTACGGCGCGTGCCCAACATGCCAGGGATTCGGCAACACGATTGGACTCGATCTCGATCTCGTGATTCCTAATCCGGGGCTCTCATTGAAAGACGGCGCGATCGAACCCTGGACCAAGCCACAGCACGAGTGGGCCATGTCGGAACTGAAACAGTTTTGCCGCTCGGAAAAGATATCGATGACCACGCCGTTCAACCAGCTTTCGCGGTCGGAACAGCATGCGATCGTCGAAGGACGCGGCGACTTTGGCGGCGTGCGAGGGTTCTTCGATTGGATGGAGACTAAGAAGTACAAACTCCACGTCCGCGTTTTTCTTTCGAAGTATCGCGGCTACACGTTGTGCCCGGACTGCAAAGGCGGACGCCTGCGCCAGGAAGCGCGCGACGTGAAAGTCAGCGGTCAAACTCTTGCGGACGTCTGCGGCAGGTCGATCCGCGAAGCCTCGAAATTCTTCGACGAGCTGCAACTCTCGCCCGAACAAACAGCCATTGCCGACAGAATACTTTTCGAAGTTCGCCGGCGTTTGCGATTTCTCGTGGAAGTCGGACTCGATTACCTGACGCTCGATCGACTCGCATCAACACTCTCCGGCGGCGAAGCGCAACGAATCCAGCTCGCAACAAATCTCGGATCGTCCCTCGTCGGCGCGCTTTATGTTCTTGATGAGCCGTCGATTGGTCTGCACCCGCGCGACAACGATCGACTGATTCGCCTACTCAAGAACCTGCGCGACATCGGCAACACCGTGCTGGTCGTCGAACACGACGCGGAAATGATGCGCTCGGCCGATCACATACTCGACATCGGTCCTGCCGCAGGTGAACTCGGCGGGCGTGTGATGTACGAGGGCGATTTCGCAGGTTTGTTGCGCGATGAGACCTCGTTGACCGCGCGCTACCTGCGTGGCGACGCCGAGATCAAGGAGCCAAAACAACGTCGCGTCGCGCAGAAACGCAGGCTTACGATCCAGGGCGCCTCGGAACACAACCTGAAATCGATCGACGTCGAAGTCCCGCTCGACATGCTCGTCTGCGTCACCGGTGTCAGCGGTTCCGGCAAGTCAACGTTGATTCACGATTGCATCTATGCGGGACTCAAGAAACAGCGTGGCGAATGGACGGGTCACGTTGGCGCTTTTACCAAGCTCGAAGGCGGACACTTTATCGACGAAACGATCCTGGTGGACCAATCGCCCATCGGCCGCACGCCTCGTTCGAATCCCGTGACTTACATCAAGGTCTATGACGCGATCCGGGAAGTATTTGCGAACACACGTGAAGCGCAGGCGCGCGGGTTTGAGCCATCGCACTTCTCGTTCAATCTTCCGGGTGGACGTTGCGAGGTTTGCCAGGGTGATGGGACCGTCACCGTCGAGATGCAGTTTCTCGCGGACGTCGAATTGGTTTGTGAAGAGTGCAAAGGGACGCGGTTCAAACAGCAGATCCTCGATATTCGTTATCGCGGCAAGAATGTTCACGAAGTGTTGAGCATGACGGTTCGTGAAGCGATCACCTTCTTCCGTGAGGTGCCGAAGATCACGAACCGTTTGCGCGTGCTCGATGATGTCGGGCTTGGTTACCTGCGATTGGGCCAGTCAGCGACGACGTTGTCAGGCGGCGAAGCGCAACGCATCAAACTCGCGGCGCACTTGTTGAAGCGAACTGGTGCCAAGACGCTCTACATCTTCGACGAACCAACTACGGGGTTGCACTTCGACGACATCAACAAACTACTCGCGGCGTTTCGTGCGTTGATCGATGCGGGCGGTTCGCTCCTCGTAATCGAACACAATCTCGACGTCATCAAGACTGCGGACCAGATCGTCGATCTCGGTGCAGAGGGCGGTGACGCTGGTGGGTATGTTGTCGGCGTCGGAACGCCCGAAGAGATCATGCGTATTCGCGAGTCGCATACCGGACATTTCCTGCGCAGCTATCTCGCGAAATCCAATGGAGGATCTTCAAAATGAGTTTGAGTGAACAGATCGTTTCCGATCTGACTGCGGCGATGAAAGCGCAGGATGCGCAGAAGACGTCAACGCTGCGCATGGTGAAAGCGGCGATGATGAATCGGAAGATCGAGAAAGGCAGCGACCTCACTGACGACGACGTGCAGAAACTGTTGCGCTCGCTGGTCAAGCAACGGCGTGACTCGATCGAGCAGTATGAGAAGGCCGGGCGACAGGAGCTTGTTGATAAGGAGACCGCCGAGGTAGCAGTCATCGAAACCTATCTGCCGCAGGGCGCTTCAGCGGCGGAGATCGAGGCCGCTGTGGCCGCCGCAATTACCGAAACCGGCGCAACGTCTATGAAAGACATGGGTAAGGTCATGAAGGCCACCCAAGCCGCGTTAGCGGGTAAAAACGCGGATGGTAAAACAATCAGTGAAATAGTAAAGGCGAAGCTGGCGGGTAGTTAAAAATCCGTGGTTCGATAACCTGCCTCCCAAGTTGCCTCTATATAGTGGTTTCCGTATAATCCACAGCTTGCTCGAAGGCACGGGGTCTCGTCCGGTGGGTTTCGCGCCCACTTTTTTCTTTGGGCGACAAACCTCCGAAAGGACGAACCATGGGAAACGATTCGATTGCAGCCCGGCTTCAGGAGATAGCTGAACGAGTAGCAATCGACCACGGACTCGAACTGGTTCACGTTGAAGTCGCCGGCCCTGATAACAAGCCCATCGTTCGGGTTTTTATTGATAAACCGCAGGGTGTGACCCACGACGATTGCTCCGAAGTGAGCACTCATCTCGGGACGATTCTCGACGTCGAAGACTTCATCCACGCTTCCTACACATTGGAAGTATCGTCGCCCGGGTTGGAACGTGGGCTCTATAAACGTGCGGATTACGAGCGCTTTGCCGGCAGTAACGCGAGAATGAAGACGCGGCAACCAATCGGCGGGCAACGCAACTTTCGCGGTCGCCTGGTCGGGCTCGAAGGCGACGACGTGATTTTCGAAGATCGAACCAATGGGCGGGTGCGGGTTCCGCTGGGTTTGATTACCAAGGCGAATATAGAAGTGGACGTTGAAGAGGTACTGCGCCGGAGCCACTAATAGGATTTAGAGAAACTTTCATGAGTTCATCGATCGCACAGAACATCGAAGCGCTTTGTCAGGAGCAGGGTATCGACCGCGATCTAGTCATAGAAGCAATGAAGGAAGCCGTTCGCGCGGCTGCCAAAAAGCAATTTCGGTCAGGCGAGGACATCCAGGTCGACTGGAACGCCGAGACCGGGATTGAGCTTTCTGCGTCTAAAGTCGTCGTTGACGACGTCGAAAACCCGGCGACCGAACTCTCTATCACCGAAGCGCGCGAGCTCGCCGGCGACGAAGTTGAACTTGGCGACGCGCTGCTGCTGCCGCTACCGATGGAAGAACTCGGCCGCATCGCCGCCCAGACAGCCAAACAGATTCTTTTTCAAAAAGTCCGCGACGCCGTCCGCAGCAACGTCTACGAGCAATACATCGACAAGATCGGCGACCTCGTTAACGGTTATGTCAAACGATTCGAACGCGGCAACATCATCGTCGACCTCGGGAACCTCGAAGCGATCCTGCCGCGGTCTCAGCAGTCGCGCGGCGAACAGTGGAACCAGGGCGAACGAATTCGCGTCGTAATCAATAACGTATCCAAAGAATCAAAAGGGCCGCAGGTTGAAGTTTCACGCACTTCGCCTGAGCTCTTGCTAAGACTATTTGAAATGGAAGTGCCGGAGATTTACGACGGCACTGTCGTGATCAAATCAGCCGTCCGCGAGCCCGGCGAACGCGCGAAGATCGCCGTTATGTCAAACGAGCGTGACGTCGATCCGGTCGGCGCCTGCGTCGGTATGAAAGGCTCCCGCGTCCAGGCAATCATTCGCGAACTCCGCGGCGAGAAGATCGACATCATAGAGTGGTCTGACGAGCCTTCAGTCTTTGCCGCCAACGCGCTATCGCCCGCCAAGGTCAACCAGGTCAGAATCACCGACATCGAGAATCGCCAGATGGAGGTCATCGTCAACGAAGACCAACTCTCGCTGGCGATCGGCAAACGCGGCCAGAACGTACGGCTCGCGACCAAACTCGTCGGTTGGAACATCGACATCCGCAGCGAGGAAGAGATCAAGCGCGAAGTTACCGAACAGATGGGCGCCCTGATTGCTTCCGGCGAGTCGGTGCCGCTTTCTGTTATTGAAGGTGTTACCGCCCAGCAGGCCGAAGCGCTTGCCGAACATGGCATCAACGACATCGACGCGTTGTCTCAAACCTCCGTTGACGATCTAGTCGAGTTCCTTGACCTGAGTCTCGACGAGGCGGAAGTGATCCTGAGCGCCGCGCAAGCCGTAGTTGCTCTGCGCGACCGTAGTCTCAGCGGAGCCGAGGGTGAAACCGACGCAGAAGCCGGTGAGGAATACGTGCCGGAAGAGCAACACGCGGTTTCAGCTGAAGCTGACGATTCGATCGAAGCGGCTGACGTTGAGCCGAACGACCATATGACGGCCGCGGGCTACGATGAAGCGGTCGAAAACGGCGTTCCGTTCACTGCCGAACAGGACATCAAGGCGTGGGATTCAGCCGACCCGGTCCCCGTGACCGAGGCTGAGGAGATCCCAGCCGACGAATTAGCTTTGCTGGAATCCGGCCGCGACTTGCGCCCGGACACCATTACGCCATCACCTGACGTTACCTCCTCGGCCGTTGAGGGCTACGAGAACATCGAGGAACAGGTGGCAGAAGTGTTGGCGTCAGAAGAAGAATTTGCTTCCGAAGCATCGGCTGACGAAGCAGAAACAACTCCCGCAGTTTCGGAAGATGCTGCATCAGGCGGGAGTGAAGAAGAAGAGAAGCAGTGATGCTCCAATGATGCAGCAAAAGAGGAACAACACAAGACCGGTTTATTCGGGCCGTGTGTGTTGCCCGCTACTCGCCCACTGTCACGCGCCGAACTTCTGATTCGGACGTTCTGAAGTGGTTGGGAGCGGCCAGGTTCCTAACCACTATCAAGACCGTCAGGACGCACGGGTAAGCGTCGAGAAGGAGTGCATGACAGTTACTTCCTCGAAAGTTCGTATTTACGATCTCGCCAAAGAGTTAAAACTCGACACCAAACGTCTCATCGAAGAGGTTCGTCGCGAGGGCGTCGACGTCAGTGTTCCTTCCAACTCCGTGTCAAAGGAACTGGCGGAGAAGATTCGCAACAAGTACTTCCCGAAAAAAGAGACGACGGCGAAGCGCGTGGTGAAAGTGGTCAAGCGCGCCGCGCTGCCCACGACGGAAGCCGCCGTTGCTGAAGCGGAGCCCGAGGTCCACGAGCCTGAACCTGTAGCAGCTGCGCCGGTAGCAACCGCGCCTGAACCGGTCGAGACGCCCGCGCCAACCACTGCCGCACAGCCGAAGCCCGCGGCGCCGACGAAGCTCGTCAAGCGCTTGACTCCGGCAGTGCGCGCCGAAGCGCCGGCTCCACAGGTTGGCGAGGAGGCGCCGGTGGTGCTGGACGAGGTTGCGCCTGAGGCGCCGGAAGCTCCGGTTGCGCAGGAAGCCGCCGCTCCAACGGTGGAGACGCCTGCGGTGCCCGCCATGCCGACGAACGGCGCACCGGAAGTGAGACGGCCTGCACCTGCCCCTGCGATTCCGTCGCGACAGGTCAGAGTGTTGCGTCCCACTGCCGCCGCGCTGAACGCCGGCATCAGACCTGGCGAACGTGCTCCTGTACCAACTCCGCCGCCACCCCCGGCTCCGCCGAAAGAGCGCAGCTCGGATCGCAGCGCCCGGCTTCGCGAACGGCCTTCCCTGCCCCGCTCGGAGCGCATGGGAACGCCCGGCGAAACCGCAACGCCGCAAACCACCTACATTCCGCCGCCAGATGCTGGCCGCCGTCGTTCACGACGCAGCAGTCCGCGCGGTGGACGGAAGATCGAAGGCAAGGCCGGCAGGTTCGATAAAGGCGATTTCATTCCGCCACCGAAGGCCCTGTCGCTCGAAGACCGCATCGCCGGTCGGCTGGAAATGCCTGGTTCAGGTGAACTGAAATCTGTGCGCCTGATCGAAGGTTCGACCGTCAAAGAGTTCGCCGAAAAACTCGGCATCAAGCCGAAAGACGTCGTGACGTTGCTGCTGCAACGTGGCGTCTTTGCGACTATCAATCAACCATTGATGGACGACGTCGCTGCCGATCTCGGCAAGCGCTTCGGTTACGACGTCTCGTTCGTGCCATTTGAAGAGATGGTCGCCGAGGAAGAGTTTGAAGAGCTGATCGCCGCCGACGCAGACGACGTCGAGTTGCCGCGCGCGCCAGTGGTCACCGTTATGGGCCACGTCGATCACGGTAAAACTTCGTTGCTCGACGGGATTCGTACAACTGACGTTGCCGGTGGTGAAGCAGGCGGCATCACACAGCACATTGGTGCGTACAGCGTCCAGGTGCCTAATCCCGATAACCGCGACGAAACTCGTCGTGTGGTGTTTCTCGACACGCCGGGTCACGAAGCGTTCACGATGATGCGTGCGCGCGGTGCGAAAGCGACCGACATCGTCGTGCTCGTCGTCGCTGCGGACGACGGCGTCATGCCGCAAACGATCGAAGCGATCGAACACTCGCGAGCAGCGGGTGTTCCGATCATCGTCGCCATCAACAAGATCGACAAACCTGACGCGAATCCCGATCGAGTTCGTCAGGAACTCGCGAAGCATGGACTGTCGCCACTCGACTGGGGCGGCGAGACGGAAATGGTCCAGGTCTCGGCGAAGAAACGCGAGAACCTCGACACACTGCTCGAAACGATCCTGCTGACTTCAGACATTCTGAATCTGCGCGCAAGTCCGACGCGTTTGGCGTCCGGCGTCGTGCTCGAAGCGAAACTCGATCGTGGCCGAGGTGCAGTCGCGACTGTTCTGGTCCAACAAGGCACGCTGAAAATTCACGAACCATTCATCGTCGGACAGATCTCTGGCCGCGTTCGCGCGATGTTCAACGATCGTGGTGAACCGATTACCGAAGCCGGACCGGCCACACCGGTCGAAGTGCTCGGCCTGCAAGGTGTACCGCAGGCGGGTGAGAGCTTCCAGGTTGTTTCCGACATCACGAAGGCCCAGTCGATTTCGCAACATCGACAGATGTTGAGCCGTCAGGCGGCGTTGTTGCAGACGACCAAACGCGGTATCGAAGCGTTGGGAGAGAGTGAAGTTAAGGAACTGCTCGTCATCATCAAGGCCGACGTGCAGGGCTCGGTCGAAGTTTTGAAATCGACGTTGCAAAAGCTTTCAACCGATCGCGTGAAGGTGAAAGTGATTCGCTCCGGTGTGGGCGCAATCTCCGAATCCGACGTGTTGCTCGGTACGGCTACGCAGGCCGGATCGTCTTCGTCCGCCGTGGTGATCATCGGCTTCAACGTGCGTCCCGAAGCGCGTGCGGCTGACATCGCGAAGCAGGAAGAGGTCGACATTCGTCTCCACTCGATTATCTACAAGGTCGAGGAAGAGATTCGCGCGGCCATGATCGGCATGCTCGAGGCCATCGAGAAGGAGAAGATTCTCGGCAAGGCTGCGGTGCGCGAAGTGTTCCGTGTGCCGAAAGCGGGGACGGTCGCCGGTTGCATGGTCATCGACGGACTCATTAAACGCAACGCACGCGCGCGGCTGATTCGCGACGCTGTCGTGAGTTGGGAAGGCAACATCGCTTCGCTGCGCCGGTTTAAGGACGATGTTTCGGAAGTTCGCGAAGGGTTTGAATGTGGTATCAGTCTGGAAAACTTCAACGATGTGAAAGTTGGAGACCAGATCGAGGCGTATGTCGTGGAACGGGTCGCGGCGACGGAGTTGTAAGTCATGCGGCGGGCAGAGCGAGTCGCAGATGTTCTGCGCGATGAAATCTCGCAGATCGTTGGTTATGAGCTCGAAGATCCACGTCTGACTGCGGTAACCGTAACAGACGTTCGCCTTTCGTCGGATAAAAAAGCCGCGCGTGTTTACGTCACGATTCGCGGTGATGAGAAAGAACATCAGGAGGCGTTGTCTGCTTTGAAGCACGCGGCGCCGTACGTTCGTAAGCAACTCGGTCTTTCGTTGAATCTGCCCCGCACGCCGGAAATTCACTTCGTGCGCGATCGCGTTGAGGAAGAAGGCGAGCGAGTCGATCAATTGCTCGAAGAGATTGAACGAGAGTGGGAGAGAGAAGGAAAGGACGAAGAGTGAATTTCGAAATTCGAAATTTAAGATTATGCTTAGTCAAGTAGTCGAGCTGATCGAGGCAAAGCGTCGTTTCGCGATCACCTCGCATATCCGTCCCGACGGCGACAGTTTAGGATCGTCGCTCGGTCTTTACTGGTTGTTACGCGCTCTCGATAAAGATGTCGAAGTGATCATGCGCGACGCGGTGCCGCACGCGTATCAGCAACTCCCGGGCGCCGGCGACGTTCGTGTTACACCATCGGTCGATCCTTCATATCACGCTGTTTTTGTCATCGAGTGTTCTGACATCACGCGGCCTGGTCTAGGGGACCTCGAGAAACAGTTCGTCGTCAACATCGACCACCACTCAACCACCGCACTCTTCGGCACAATCAACTGGATCGACTCGACTGCCTCGGCAGTCGGCGAGATGATCTACAACTTGTGCAAAGCGACCGGCGTGCGCGTGACGCGAGAGATCGCCGAGTGCGTCTACACCGCGCTGATCACCGATACTGGATCGTTTCATTACTCGAACACGACCGAACGCACGTTCAAAGTCGCATCCGAACTGGTTCGCACCGGCGTAAAACCTGCGAAGACTGCGGAAGCTGTTTTTGCCAGTTACCCGTGGAGCCGGATCGAGTTGATGGGCGCTGTTTTGTCGACTGCAAGACGCGATGAAAGCGGACGTGTGGCGTGCATGCGCCAGTCGCTGGAGATGCAACAGCAAGCCGCCGCGTCTGACGAAGACGCCGACGGCTTCGTTAACTATCCGTTGACGGTGGGCGAAGTTGAAGCGGTCGCGATGCTGAAAGAGTGTGAGCCGGGAATCTATCGCACCAGCCTCCGATCAAAAGGCGATGTCAACGTCGCAAAAGTCGCGGAGAAGTTTGGCGGTGGTGGACACCGCAACGCCGCGGGCTGCACGCTCAAGGGAAGCTGGGAAGAAGCGGAGACGACGATCGTCCGGCTGTTGCAGGACGCAGTGAAGCGCGCCAACGGCGACATCACTGAAGATGCCCTCAAAGAATCTGTCGCCTAAACCAGTGGAGCGAAAGTATAAATGGCGACGCGAGGACTATCAGGAAAACACCCGTGGGCTCCTGATGGTCCACACCGGAAACGGTAAAGGAAAAACCACTTGCGCGCTGGGCCTCATGATGCGCGCCGCCGGACGCGGTTTGAAGTGCTGCATGATTCAGTTCATGAAGTCGCGCAACGACCGTTACGGCGAACACGAATCCGCTGAAAAACTCGGCATCGAAGTCCACACGATGGGCGACGGCTTCACCTGGGACACAAAGAATCCCGACCAGGACATCAAGACCGCACGCGAGACCTGGGCGCTGTGCGTCGAGAAGTTGCGATCCGGCGATTACGACATGCTCGTGTTTGACGAGCTCGTGTACGTGCTCAGTTACAAGATGTTGCCGGTGGATGAAGTGGTCGCCGAGTTTCGCTCGATACGGGCCGCGCAACCTGCTCTACACATTGTAGTTACCGGCCGCGACGCCCCGCCTGAGCTGATCGAAGCGGCGGACCTGGTAACGGAAATGACCGAGATAAAGCACCCATTTACCGCGGGAATTCGGGCCCAGCAGGGTATCGAGTTTTGAATCGGCGGTTTTCGTGCTACCCTTCCCGCCATTCTTATGGCTTGGTTCAATAAGAAAACAAAGCGCATCGAATCGGTCCCGCCTGAAGAACGCGTCGTGAAGACTGAAAACGTCTTCGTCAAATGCGACGGTTGTGAAGCCCATCTATTTAAAGGCGAACTCGAAGACGGACTTCAGGTCTGCAAACACTGCGGCCATCACTTTCGTATCGGCGCCCGCGAGCGTCTGGCTTTGTTATTCGACGACGGAAGGTACGAAGAGCTCGACGCGGAAGTGATCTCGATCGATCCGCTCGAGTTCACCGACAGCAAGCCTTACTCGGAGCGTCTGACGCAGGCTACGGAGAACTCCGGACTGCCGGAAGCAATTATCAGCGGGCGCGGAACTGTCGGCGATCATCCAGCACTTGCCGCGGCGATGGATATGAGCTTCATCGGCGGCTCGATGGGATCCGCGGTCGGCGAGAAAGTGACGCGGTTGATCGAGCGGGCGATGCGCGAGCACAGCGCCATCGTGATCTTCTCAGCTTCCGGTGGCGCACGCATGCAGGAAGGCACGTTGTCGCTTATGCAGATGGCCAAGATTTCAGCGGCCCTCGCGGCGCTCGACGAAGCGCACCTGCCTTTTATTTCCGTACTAACCGATCCGACGACTGGGGGCGTAACGGCGAGTTTCGCGATGCTCGGCGACGTGATTCTCGCGGAACCAAAAGCACTCATCGGATTTGCTGGACCACGCGTGATCGAACAGACGATCCGACAGAAGTTGCCAAAAGATTTTCAGCGCTCAGAGTTCCTGCTGGACCACGGCATGGTGGATGCGATCATCGATCGACGCGAGTTGCGTGCCCACATTATCAAGCTGCTGAACTTCATGATGAACCCAGAGATCCATGGCGAGTCGGACATTGAACGCGCTCGCCGTCGCGCAGCTTCGCGAAGCTAACCGCAAAAATGAATTTTGAAGAGGCGGTTGCATATCTCTTCGGCTTAGGCCATGAGATATTGACACTCAAACTCGGCCTCCGAAACACCGAACTCCTTCTCGAGTCACTCGATAATCCGGAACGCTCATTCCCCGCTGTCCAAATCGCAGGCACCAATGGCAAAGGATCGACTGCGGTGATGCTGGATTCGATCTGTCGTGCCGCAGGGATCAAGACCGGTCTCTACACTTCACCACATCTCGTATCGATTACTGAGCGGATTCAGATCGCAGGTCAGCAGATCAGCGAAGAAGACTTTGCGCGTCATACAGCGACAGTTCGCGACGCCTCGCTGCATCTCGTCCAGAACAAACAAATCGAAGCGCTGCCAACATTCTTCGAACAATTGACCGCAATCGCATTGCTTGCGTTTCGTGAAGCGCGCATCGAGTTGGCGATTCTCGAAACAGGCCTGGGCGGCAGGCTCGATTCGACGACCGCTGCAAAAGCCCGCATTGTTGCGATGACACGGATCGCGATGGACCACGAACAGTATCTCGGTCAAACGATCGAAAGCATCGCGAGTGAAAAAGCTGCGATCATTCGTCCAGGCGTAACTGCCGTCATCGGGGAGCAGGATCCCCAAGCTCTGTCCGTATTGCTGCGGCGGTGCGAAGAAACCGGTGTCCAGCCAATTATGGCAACGCCTCCTAACGACCAGGTTCAGATCGGACTTCGCGGCAGGCATCAGTTTGAAAACGCAGCGATCGCTATTAGTGTGGCGGAGCGTCTCTCGATTTCACGTGACGCGATCATCACTGGTCTTGAAACTGCGCACCACCCGGGGCGGCTCGAGTTGATTCCGTCGGAACCGCCCGTTCTTCTCGACGGCGCACATAATCCTGCGGGTGCTCAGGCCCTACGCCACTACCTCGACGAGATCTCCCGCCGTCCGTTAACAATCGTGTTTGGCGCAATGAGCGACAAAAAACTCGAGCGTATCGGTGAAATACTTTTCCCGCTCGCCGATAACCTTATTCTGACCGCAATCGACAATCCCCGCGCTGCTTCAGTCGAGACCTTGGAATCGATAGCGACGCGGTTTGCCCGAGGATCCATCACAAAATCCACAACAGTGACTGACGCATTCAACACGGCCCTCCGCATCACACCACGTCAGGGTATGATCTGTGTCACCGGGTCGCTTTACTTAATCGGGGAATGGAAACAACAACATGAGTAGTCCACACGACGAACTGCCAAAGATCGTCAGCAGTCAAAAAGTCTACTCCGGCCGCATCTTCAACGTCACAGTCGATACCGTGCGCGAAGGCGAGCTTACGTATCAACGCGAGGTGGTCCATCATCACGGCAGCGCCGTCATCCTGCCTGTGTTTGACGATGGCACCGTCGCGCTAGTGCGGCAGTATCGACACCCTGCCGTCCGCTATCTTCTCGAAGCTCCGGCGGGAAGCCTCGACGACGGCGAACGTCCGGAAGATGGAGCGGCGCGCGAACTCCAGGAAGAACTCGGACTTACCGCCGGGCGCCTGGAGAAGCTGTCGGAGTTTTTCGTCTCGCCTGGTTTTTGTGAAGAGAAGATGTGGGTGTTTCTCGCGACCGAGCTAACCGAGGGCGCACAAAACCCCGAAGAGGACGAGCTGCTTGAAGTCGTACGCCTGCCGATCGACGAAGCGCTCGAGATGATCTCCAGCAGTGAAATCCAGGATGCCAAAACAATCATCGCCCTGATGCTCGCGGCGCCGCGTGTCGGCGCGCCGTTTTTGGACGTTGAGTATCCGGCAGTGTGATTGTTGATTTGTATTCTTAACTCCCCTACACTCCGTTTCAGTGTTTACAAAAGAGCCATCACAGCAGGTGACACCGCTCTCAGACGAGCAAGCAGGGTTGCCGGCACAAATCTCTCCTGATGGTCTAACACCGCCGCCCGCCCCGCAGTCACAGTCGTACGCGTGGTTGGAAGTACTTAAAGGGTTTGTCGTTTGGGTACTCAGCGTCGCGATGTTGGCCTTCGTGCCGGTAATCGTCGCACTTCCTTACATCATTTATCAGTGGAGAACGGTGGGAGCACTGCGACCTGACGCCATCCTCACCGACAAGACGCTCATCTTTCTTTCGATTCTCGGCATTCTACCGGCGCATCTCCTGACGATTGCGCTCGTCTGGCTGTTTGTTACAGAAGGCGGAAAGAAACCGTTTTGGGATAGTCTCGCCTTCCGCTGGCCACTCTCTTCATCGCCTCTGGTTGCGACGCTGCTTTGCGTTCTGCTCGCTCTGGCGTTGCTGGCGATCGGCCTGGCAATTACTACTGTGTGGGGCGGAAGTAAGACGCAGTTAGACTTGCTGGTCGAAAGCTCGATGGCTGCGCGTATCGCAACGGCGCTCGTCGCTGTGCTAACGGCACCGCTCGCCGAAGAACTGATCTACCGCGGCGTGCTGTATTCAGCGCTCGAACGCGCCTCGAACAGGGCCATCTCAATCGTCGTCGTGTCGTTATTGTTTGCGGGTGTTCACGTTCTCCAGTATTCGCAGAACATCGGCGTCATCCTCGTGATCACGCTCCTGAGTTTTACGCTTACTCTGTCGCGGGCGTACACCGGGTCGCTCATCCCACCGTTCATCATTCACCTCGTTTTCAACGGTATACAGGCGATCATCATCGTTCTCTCTCCGTATATCGAAAAGAATTTTCTCCAAAAAGGCGAGCAAGTCACGCCGACCACTCCCGGTCTTGAGCTCGTTAGCCGCCTGTTCGAGACAATCAGTGTTTGTTTATGTCGTATGACGTAGTGGTCGTCGGTGGTGGTATCGGCGGGTTGCCCGTCGCGGCACTGCTGTCGGCACGCGGAGTGAAGACGTGTTTGCTCGAGCGGAATTCGCAAGTAGGCGGGTGCGTTGCGCGCGTCGAGTTTGCCGGACATGATTTCGAACCGGGAATGGGGCTTTATACTTCGTTCGGCGCGGGTGAGATTTACGATCGTGTGTTCTCGGAATTGCCAGTCGATCTTCCTGAGACTTCGCTGATCGCCGGCAGCGAGGGACTTTACTCGATCAAAGGTGGACCAGCCAGCATCGCCGAACGGCTGGCGGAGTCGATCAAGAAAAGCGGCGGCACGCTGCGGTTGAATAGCCCCGTGCTGCGTCTCGCTTATGACGAACAGGGTCAACGCGCGATTGGCGTCGATCTGCTTAGCGGCGAAAAAGTGCTCGCTCGCAAAGCAATCGTCAGCAACCTCACCGTGTGGGACACGTACGGAAAACTGATCGGTCTCAATCGAACACCTCTCGAAACAAAGAAACTTCTGAAAACGCTGCAAGGCCGCGGCGCTTACCTTGTGTATGCGAGCATGGAAGAGTCGGCTCTCGCTCGCCTGCCTGGCGAGCGTTTCACAGTCGCCGAGTTCACCGTGGCGATTGCTGCGGCGGGCTCGGGACCACCGGGCAAACGCGCGGTGACAATAAAGACCGATACGGATCCGGAAGATTGGTTTGCGTTCCAGGCGAGCGAAGAAGAGTACGAAGAGCGTGATCAGGCTGCGTTAGAACAGATGTGGTCGCGTCTGCACGAGGTGCTGCCGCAGCTTGGCTCGGACATCGAAATCATCGAAACCGCCAACCCACGAACCTTCTACGACCTGACCCGCCGCAAGCTCGGCATGGTCCTCGGCATCGAACCAAACCCCGACACCGCCTCGAGCGCCGCCCCCATCGGCCACGACACGTCGCTACCGAACGTTTTCATGGTCGGGGACACCATTACCGCCACTGCGAGAATGGACGCCGTCGTAGAATCCGCCCTCGCCCTCGCCAACAAGCTGACAAAATAAACCTCTGGTCGCGTGAGACTTGACAGAGAACGTATGCTAGAGGTGCTTATCAAAATAAATCCAAATCCGTAGTTAGGAGCACGACAATGATGAAATGGTCGCGCGTGCGCTTTGGATTAGCGCTTGCTCTGTTGTGTGTTGGCAACGTCGAAATGCTGGCCCAAAACGCCGACAGCTCGAAGGCCAGTGAAGAGAAGTTGGTTTATGCAGACTTCCAAAAGCTCGAGAACGGCCGACTGGTGAGTTCACGTGGTGGCCGCACTCAGCTAAACCGCTGGGCACAAAATATGGGTGCTGCGCCGAAAATGCGGGGCCTCGAAAATGCTGAACCACCAAGCCCGGCTCCGGCACGAGTAACTGATCAGGATACCGCGGCGGCATTTGAGTACGAGATGCGTATGCCCAACGAGTGGGCTGGTGTGAGTTTGGAAGTCTTTGGTCAGCCTGAGAAGGATGGCAAGCCGGTCGCAGACGATATCAGTAGCTACAAGTTCATCACCATGCGGATCTTCGGCAAGAGAGAAACAGCCGACAAGGGGCCACAATCAGTTCGAGTTGAACTAATATCACGAGGTCAGGGCGTTAGCCTCGAATCCGGTTATCCGCAAATGACGTTTCGCCTCTCTCCGGGATTCAACACCTACAAGTTCAAGCTAGATTCATTTCGCCAGCCCGAGTGGGCCACGCCCCTTGATTTCAAGCGCGATATATTGATGAAACTAACGTCTGTGACTATCGGAGTGTTCTGCGACAAATGCCGCATGGAGTCAGGCACGGTGGTCGTGGATAACCTCGCGTTCGAAAAGTGAGCTTCACGGTTCAAAGCCTTAACCAATATACCGCTGGACACACCTGAATTGTCTGTTGTATACAATCACCAGACAATTATGTTCGTAACCGTAGATGAACGAGACGCACGCCCGCTCTACCAGCAACTGGTAGACGAGATCAAAACCCTGATTGCGCGCGGAGAATTGGCTGAGGGGACGCTATTGCCGCCCGTTCGACAAGTGGCCTCAGACCTCGGCGTGAACCTTAATACGGTCGCTTTTGCTTATAGGAAATTGCAGCAGGAGGGGCTGATTCGGGTCAGGCATGGCTCAGGAGCGGTCGTCATCTCCCAAACCCTTAGGGAGAAACCTGACGACCGCCTCAGAACTCAATTGCGCACCGCGCTCACACAGTTGATCCTGGCCGGGTTGAAGCCGCCGGAGATCAGGATATTGATTAACGAAGAGTTGGAGGAACTCTTCAAGGCACCGCGCCAAAATTAGGGCATGCTCTTCCGCGGCATTGGCCGGCCCGAGTCGGAATCGATACCCCTGACCGCTCTAGGCGCAGAAGGCGATCCGCCATTTCCGCCGCCGTAACCGCCACTCGGAGTCACCGGACGGGGTGCAGAACTGCCGCCGCCGCTTGGATTGGAATAGCCGCCGTTGCCGCCACCGTTACCACCCGATCCCGTTGACGTTGGCGTGGATCCGCCGCCTGTATTCCCACCATTACCGTAGTTACGGCCTGCCCAGGCGTACGGGTTGTAAGTACCGGTCGTATACGACGTGCCGTAAGGCGATCTCCAACCGTAATACCACGGAATGAACGTGTAGCAGCCGGCATTTGCATTGAAGAACCAGAGACCATAGCCGCGAGAGTAGCGCCAGCTGCGGAATGGGTCGATGTTTGACGAAAACGCCGTGGCCAGCATGCCGTGCGTGGTGCGACGGTTGGCTTTGGCCAGGGTCTGTGCCCTTTCCTTGCTCCACGCATCAATCTCTTCCTCAGCTTTCTTATCTTCGTCGGTCAGCTTGGCGACGGAGGTGTTGGTTTGACTGAAAATCACCTTGTTTCCGCCCTTGACCTTGGTTTGGTTGTCGCTGAGGACAACGCGCCCTTTTCTCACGACGAGCTCAGTCGTATCGCCCGGAACCACGCTCACACGATAAAGACCGTGACGCACTATCGCGAGCTTCGTGTGCGGCGTGCTGATATTGATGTTGAGCTCCAGGTCATCGACGCCGGTGGCTTCAACGATCGCGGTGCCTTTGATTAACCGCAGTTCGAGATTGTCGAGGGAGTTGTTGGACATCTCAACCTCGGCGTTGCCGCCAACCCGGAAATAGGAACCCGGATTCAGCAGGATCTCGACACGGCCATCAAAGTCTGTACGTACGCGGTCGCCGGCCCTCAAATCGTCGGTAACCATGAGCTGTTGCCAGTCAGAATCGCCTTTACCAAAGACCCGAGCTTGACCCGTAATCGCGTTGATTCCGCCCGCCTTGGCCGAAATAACGTATTTCTCACGGTTTTGAGCGAGGCTCAGCACGGAGCAGCAGAGGACGAGTGCCGCTGCAAAAAGAGACAGCACTGGGAGGCAGGTTGTTTTTCTCACGGGAAAGTCCCTCCGATATATCGCGATTAGAAAGTGACCGGCCGGTTAATCTCTCCAGCATTATAGACCGGTTACGGACATTTACAAGCTGTGAGAAACACGGGTTACTTCACAATTTTGTTCGCGGTGGTTTCTGCCTGCTTGGCGTAGTAGCCGCGCTTGGTGCGGGCGAGGAGATCGGGGCGTTGGACAAGCCTGACTTCAACTGAACGCCACTTGCCGTCGAGTGCCTTGTTGGTCGGGCTGTAACCGATGCTGTAGACGGTGCTCAGATCGCGCACAACCTGGGAGTAGACCTTATCCAGATCCGCTAACTTCGCCGCCCGATACATCGGCGTGCCACAAGCAGCGGAGATCAGGGTGAGCTGTTCGCGCGCCAACGCATACGCCGTGCGCGGGACGTGATGGTCCCTAACATTCTCTTCTTCAGTATCGAGGTAAATTGGAAACACGATCGTTTCTGAATTGCGGATATTCTCTAGCAAGGTGTTGAAGTCAGTGCGAGAACCGTCGCCGTAAACCTCGGGAAGCGCATTGTCTACGCCATCGGTCATCACGACTACAGCATTGCGCCGGCCGGATCCCTGCGGGGCGAGCACCTTGACGACCCAGTTAAGAGAATCCCAGAAATTGGTCCCGCCATACGCATCGTCCATTTCGTCAATGCTCTTTTTCAGCTTTGTCCGATCCAGTGTGAAAGACGAATACAGCGCCGGCTGATCGGTAAACGAAACGACAGCTACTCGATCGGTCGGACGCGTCGCCTCGACGAAGCGTTTCGCCGAGTTTCGAATCATCTTCAACTTCTTGGCATTTGATCCGGAAAGATCGAGAAGGAGAACCAGATCGAAGGGAGTATCGGCGGCGGCGAAAAACGAGATCTCCTGTGGCGCACCGTCTTCAAGCACAGCGAAATCTTTTCGCTCAAGTGCCGGCAGCGCGGTGTTGTTGCCTGCAACGCCAAGCACGCTGACTTTCAGATCGACGAGATCCGAGTCGATGCGAATAGTCTCGATTGGATCCTGGGCGTGTATTAAACCCAGGAAAAGCACACACAGAATTAAACTCGCCGCGATCAAGAAACGAGTGCGTATTGCTGATCTGAATCTAGTTTGCATAGTAGCCACGTTTGCCGCGTGCTACAGCGTTTGAGCGACTAACACCAATCCGAATAGCCCGCCACTGTCCATTGCGAGCATTGTTTGAGGGACGATACGCCAAACTATAAACCGTTCCGAGGTCGGCGACCACCTGTTCGTAAGCACCCGCCAGATCGGTCAGACGTTCCACCGGATAAAAGACTCCGCCGCCCGCCTCAGCCATCTCCTTCATCCGGTCATGACCGGCATCGAACGCTTCCGGCTGCGTGTCCTCCGGACTCATCGCCTCATACTCGGTGTTCAACCACAGAGTATAGAGAACACCGTCAAACTCCTGAATGTTTCGCAGCGTCTCGCGATAGGGCGTTTGCGAACCGATCTGACCGCTGATGCCGGGAATAGTTCCATCCAACCCGTCGCTCATCACCACGATGGCTGCGCGACGCGAGTTGTTGGCGTCTTTCCTGACCTGGTTCATCGTGAAGTTTATCGCGTCATAGAGCTTCGTGTCGCCCCTTAAGGTGTCGATCGTTTCAATTCGCTGACGGAGCAGATCTCGGTCGGCGGTCAGCCCCGATACGATCGTCGACGTTCCCGCAAACGTGATCACTGCGATGCGATCGGCGGGTCTTGCCGCGTTCACGAAACGCAACGCAGCGGCGCGGATAAGTTTCACGACTTCTTTCGTCGAACCTGATAGATCGATCAGAAGCACCAGATCGAACGGCGCCGACGACGATTCAAACTGCACAATGCGTTGTTCCTGTCCGTCCTCGAACAGGTTGAAGTCTGATTGGACCAACCCGGCGAGCCCGCGACTGGTACTGCGATCGATGACACTGATGTTCAGCGTAACGAGTTGCGAGTCTACGCGGATAATGTCGCCTTCGCTGATCTCGACGTTCTCGGCTTTGTCGGCCGGAGTTCCTGACGGTGCTTTGGCAGTGTCTGTCCCAATAAGCCTGGGTGGGCCGTCAAGCTTTGGTGGGGCGTCTGCGGAAACCTGGATCAGCGGTTTAACGAAACTTGAACCGTTCCACGCGGTAATCTCAACGTTACCCGGAATCTTCAGTTTCAGATGCACGGCAATGGCCGGATCAATCGGACGTCGAACAACTGAAACCGTTACTAACTTGCCTTGATTGTTGATCAGGATCGGGGAACGCGTTAGTGTCGCCGCACCCTCAATTGTGTACGAGACAGCGGCATAATTCTGGTCCCACTGTTCAACGCTCAGATCGCCGTAATCATTTCGGACCTTTAGCTGAGTGCCCGCAGGCAATTCGATCCGAATCTCGTCGAAAATGGTGCCTGGAACTGTCGTCGGGAGAAGAAGCGCGGCGGCTAGAATTAGAAAACGCAACATAGCCAACTGACGACGGATTATACAGGTCAGGGCTCAATGAGATCGAGCATCGACGTCTCATCCCGCGCCGGAGCACGCGAGTCACGCGGTGGCGGCGGGGCGCCCGCGAGGTCGGAAATCTTCAGCAAGAGGTTGTTTTGATTGGTTGCGTAAGGCATCGCGGCTTCGATGCTCACCACACCCTCGCGAATTAACCGTTCGATAACGGTGTCGAAAGTCTGCATGCCGTCCTGGTCGCCCTGCTCCATAGCGTCGATTAGCGACTTCCCTTCCGACTCGCCTTTTTCGATGTACTCCCGCGTGCGCATCGTCGACTTCAGAATCTCGATCGCGGCGATACGTCCTTTCGCATCTCCGAGCGGGATCAGCCGTTGCGAAACAATGAACCGAAACGATTGCGCGACGCGCGTGCGGATCACCTTCTCTTCATTCTTGGGAAAGACGCCGATGATGCGATCCACAGTCTTCGAGGCGTCGATCGTGTGCAGCGTCGACAGCACGAGGTGACCCGTTTCCGCCGCCTCGAGCGCGACTTCAATCGTCTCGCGGTCACGCATCTCGCCGACGAGGATCACTTTCGGCGCCTGACGCAGCGCTGCGCGCAACGCGATGGAGAAACTGGGCGTGTCGGAGTGGAGTTCCCGCTGGTGAATCGTCGAGTTCTTATGCGTGTGCAGGAACTCGATCGGATCCTCAATCGTCACGATGTGGTAATAGTGCGTTTCGTTAATGAGGTCGATGACGGCGGCAAGTGTCGAGCTTTTGCCGCTGCCGGTTGGACCAGTAACCAGCACGATGCCGTTCTTCAGATCGACGATCTCCTTCAACGTCTCGGGCAGATTGAAATCGCTGAAACGCGGTGGACGCATCGGAATCACGCGCATCACGATCGCGTGTGTACCTCGTTGTCTAAAGATATTGACGCGGAAACGAGCGTCGCCCGGGAGACTGAACGACACGTCGGCGGAACCGGTCTTTTCCAGGCTCTCGACCGCGGCCTGCTGATTCCCGAGAATTATTTTTGCGATGCCTGCCGTGTGCGCAGGCGTCAGCTTTTCCAGGCCCGCGATGCGCACCGGAACAAGTTTGCCGGCCAGCTCGATTTGCGGCGGCCGCCCGGGACTAAAAATCAGATCGCTGACCTTGTCTGAAGCCCGCAACATCTCTCGCAAAACACCGATGAAGTTTAGTGTTGGCGGAGCCGGCGGTTGTTGAGTGGTAGAGGTCGTCGGTGGTTGGGTATTCATTTTTCCTTTTGGAACTTTTCACCCTGTTCGCGCGTCAAAAAGGAGGGTGAAAGACAGTGAGAATATTTGCACTCCGAAGAACAAACTACTTTTCGCCTGCGTACATCAAAGTGTTGCTTGAGAAGAACACGGTAAGCAAAAAGTTGGACCGTGTACTTGATTTTTAAAAGAAAGGCGCTGGACACATGGCAACGTACAGAGATCCTGTTAGCTGCTTTGCACCACTTGAAGTAATCGAGCGCCTGCTGGAAATTCGTGTTGAAGCGGGTTACTCGCCTGCCGTATATCTTCTTTCCCCCGATGATTTGGCAGACTATCTCGATGCATATGGTTTCGACGTCTATGCTTTATCGGAGGCGGAAGCTGAGTTTCACTTTGGCGACTATCGAGCTCCGTTAGCACCGGGCGGCGATCACGCCCACTGCTCGTTGACCGCACACTAGTATAATCCGTGTTCCCACCACACGGGTTATCTCAATGCCTTAATAACAAAAAAAGTTACGTCATCAGTGGCGCCCGCGCTCGCCGTCCATTCCAGTACAGACATCTGAATACTCGCAACCATCTCGCGCGCTGGTTTATCCAGTGATGCCTTCACCGCTTCTGTGAGACGTTCGCGGCCAAACTCCTCGCCCTGCGGACTCTGCGCTTCCGTTGCGCCATCGGTGTAGAGCACGAATACATCGCCCGGTTCGAGCACTATGTGATTTTCGTGGTAACGGGTGTCCCGAAACATCCCCAACGGCTGTTCGCCCTGATCGAGGAAACGAGTCTCGCCGCCAGCCTTGATCAGCAGCGGTGGATTATGACCGGCGTTCGAATATGACAAAGTCCTGTTCGACGCATCCAGAATGCCGTAGATCGCGGTCACAAACTGGTTTCGTTCGATCGACTCCCAAAGCAGGTAGTTAACTTTCGCCATCGAGATGTGCGTCGCGTAACCAATGTGACTGGCAGCCCGCAGACTCGCGCGCAGAAACGCCATCAGAATCGCGGCCGGTACGCCTTTGCCCGACACGTCGGCGATCACGAGGGCGATCTGATCCTCGTAAATACGTACCCAGTCGTAGTAGTCGCCGGATACTTCTTCGGTCGGAAAGTTGTAGGCGCTGACGTCGAATCCCCTGAGTGCGGGATCGTTCGCCGGTAGAAGTTCCAACTGGACCTGACGCGCAACTTCGAGCTGCCCTTGCAGTCGCTTCTTCTCAATCAACTGCTCGTGCAGCTCAACCTTCTCGATGATGATGGCGACCTGCGATGCGAGCAGCATCAACACTTCGAGATCGTCGGGTGAATAGGCATTGAGTTCGTCGCTTTCGAGGTCGAAACAGCCGATCACTTCGTCGTTGGAAATGATGGGCGCGACCATCTCGGAACGCGTGAGGTCGCGCGCGTTCACGTACACGGGATCGCTTCGGACGTCGTTGGAGATGATCGGCTTGCCGGTCAACGCGACGCTGCCAAGAAATCCTTCGCCGAGTTTCAGGTGCAGATCGTAGAGTTCTTCGACGTCGTAACCGCGAACAGCTTCCGCTTTGAAGGCGCACGCTTCCTGGTCTCCCGATTTGTCGCACTCGATGAGAAAGATTCCGGCGGCGTCGTACGGGATCACGGAGTCGAGCGTATCCATCACCAGGTGCAGCACTTCGTTAAGGTCCAGCGAACGGCTGATCTTCTTGGTGATGTCGAGCAGTAGCCTAAGCTTGTCGACCGTTGTCAGGCCGGGCACTGCTGCATCTTTTACTTGTTCAGTCATTGGCGGTCTATTTTATCTAAAATCTTTGTATTCGCGCCAAAGATGCGTCACTTTCATTCGATACTCCACCAACTCGCGGCTGACGCGGAAATGACCCGCGATTTCGCGCACCGTTTTTCCCAGTAACAGCAAGCGTTTCAGCGAGGCATACGGGACCAGCGCGGCAGCCCCGACGCCGTATGCTTCTTCCTCGTCAGCCTTGCGATAGTCGCGATTCATCACTTTGCCGCGCTCGTCTTTGGTAACGATCGACAGCCGATTCGGCTGATGGCCCAAAAAGACGTGACAGATCTCCTCCATCAGCGTGGCTTTGGTTCGTGCTGGACCATGGTTTGGATTAAGGATCACCAGCTTCATTCCGTTCGGCAACGTGCATGCGCCGCCGGACCACGCTTCAGTCGCTGGTCCAAGAAGGTGTTCGCGCGCAGCGTCGCTGAGGCCTTGTACTTTATCGAAGTCAAGCACGATCAAGTTTGCAAAATGGGCGAGGTCAAAAGGGTTGAGAGGCAAGTCCGGCCGGGCGCGGGCGAAATCGCGCAAAGCCATGGCTTTCAGTTCAAAGTTTCGCCACTTTTCACCTGGAGGTAGATCACCCAGCTGCACTCGTTGAGTATAACGGTTCGCGCGCGCCTAGCGCCGCTTCTTCGCCGGCTTTTCAACGCCGCTCTTGCTGAATTGCGTGTAGGCGACGCGGAAGAGTTCGGAAAGCGCCGAGGCCGTTTCCGGCGTGAGATTACGATCGGCGCGCAGGTGGGCCTCGACGATCTCCGGCGTCGGTTCCTGCGGATAGTAAACCACTGGCGGCGCTGCTTCTGGTTGTCCCTGTCGTCCGCTGAGAATGCGCTCCATCGGGACGTCGAGCCACGACGTCAGGCGTGCGATGTTGTCGGCGTCAGGTTTGCCGGTGCCGTTTTCGATACGCGAGAGCGTCGAGGCGGAGACTGAGGTTCGAGTAGCTACGTCGCGCAGGCTGAGGCCGAGCTCCTCGCGACGGCGGCGTACGGCGCGTCCGAGCTCTTCAGTGTTGACGAGCGGCTTGGAGGTGCGATTGGTGCGTTTCATACCGGCAGACCGTATCACACTGCGGGTTTTAGACGCAAGACTCTGTTTTATGCTTGAAACATGGCCAAGGCACACGAGCAAGAAGAGTTAACCACTCCCCTTTCATGTTTTTGTGCCTCTTGTGTTTCTTGTGCCTCTTTGTGGCTAAGGTCTGATGCTGGCGGTTCCGCGAGCGAGGTTGCGAGCTTTCGGTAATACGTCGACTGCTTTCGAGACCTGTGGATCGTCCGTGGTGATGAAAACGCGATCGCCAGTTACGCGTCCGTGCGCAGCAGTGACGATATTGAATCGCAGTTCCAGCTCGACGTAAGAACGATAGCGATCGACCATCGCCGGTGTGACTCGGTAAGCCGGGTCCTTCTCCACAAATTCGCGAAACGCGCGGAAGATCTCATTAGTGATCCGGTATTCATCGGACTTGAGGTCGTGGTCGAAAACAATGCCGCGACCAATGCGGTTCGACTCGAGACCGGCGATGCGCCCGTTTACCAGGTCGCGAACGAAAGAAAAGATTGGACTCAGCATCCGTCGCTGGGTGAGATTGACGGTCCGGGGGTTCACGTTCTCGTCAGGCATGATGCCCCCGCCACCGTAAACAGCACGACCGGTGTCGGTTTTCTTCTCCGGACCTGACGGTTTCGGCGGCTCGCGTTTGGGATCGCGGGCGACACCCGCGCCGTGCGTGTAGTAGTCGTAGAAGCCCCCGTTTGAATAATCACGCTGAATCAACCTACCCGAAGGGGTGAAGTACTTCGCGGAAGTGAGAGTCAACCCCGCGCCGAAATCGAGCGGAATAATGCTTTGGACCAAACCCTTACCGAAACTCGTCTGGCCAACAATCAACGCGCGATCGTGGTCCTGCATGGCGCCGGCGACGATCTCTGATGCCGACGCAGTCTGCTCGTTGATTAAGATTACGAGTGGCGTCGTGTTTGGACTGCTGTTTTTTGATTCGAAGGTGTTGTCGCGGTAGCCGTTGCGCCCCTTCTGAGTCAGGATCAACTGTCCATTCGGCAGAAACACTTCCGCGACGTGAATCGCCTGGTCCAAAAATCCGCCCGGATTGTTTCGCAGATCCAGCACCAGCGACTTCATTCCCTTTGCTTCCAGACGCTCGATAGCGTCGATTAGTTCGTCAGTCGTCGTGTAGTTAAATCCGCGCGTCATGTCGATATAACCGACACCGGGACGGAGCAAATAAGCATCAGGTATGGATGGTTGCGGTACTGCGTCGCGGATGATCTCGACTTTCTCGAGGAGCTTGGTAGCAGCACGTTCCAACGTCAACTTAACGGTCGATCCGCGTGGGCCACGAATCTTGTCGCGCACTTCTAGGGACGACTTACCTGTCATCAGCACGCCGTCGACTTCCACAATGCGATCGCCATAACGCAACCCGGCGCGGCCCGCCGGCGACGAGTCAAACGTCGCGGTGATGTATGTGTGAGCCTGGTCCTTGTAGAGAAAATTCTGAATGGAAGCGCCGATGCCGAAGTATTCCGAGCGCTGGTCTGTCTTTAGTTCTTCAAACTCTTCGCGGTCGTAGTAGTTGGAATGCGGATCGAGCGAGCGCAGCATACCGATGATCGACGACTTGAATACGTCGTTGTAGTTCAGCTTTTTGCCGTCGACATACTGCTCCTGGATCATCTTCAGCGCTTCGTCGAAGTCGCGCTGAATTGACTGGACTTTCGGATCCGGTGCCGGTCTCGGCCTGCGCCCCTGGCCTCGTCCGTCGAGAACACCTGATGGCCTTTGTGCCAGAACAAAACTCGGTGTGATGAGGGAGAGAATCAGCAGGACAAGCGCTAAGTGAGCCGGAAATCTTTTCATGCGACCTCGAATCTACCTACCAAACTTCCTGCTGGCACTATAACGGATGCCGACTTGACCGGGCAAGAACGCGCTCCGTAGAATGAACTTCCACATGACAACAATCGTAAGAACGGACAGTAAGAAATTCGGAGCGCCAAAAGGAGTCTTTGCGAAATGAGCAGTCCGTATCATAAGGAAGAGCAGCCTATTCCCGAACGAGTAGACGATCTAATGCTGCGTGACGATGATCCAGAATCCAATAACGACGAGAATCGAACCGCATCTTCAGTTCGCGATATTGCTTCGCGTATTCCAGAATCGTTGAGCGCTATCGGGCGCGATATTAGTAGGACCATCGAGAAAGCCATCTCGGCCAAGGATGATTACGTGGTAGCTGTGAAAGTGACGCCGGAGTCGCAAGAGAAACTCGAAGCGCTGGTTCAGGCAGGCGTTTTCCGCAATCGCGCGGAGGCCGCCGGATTTTTGATTGAAGAGGGCATCAAAACCCAGTCAGCTTTGTTCGAACGTGTCAGACAAAAGCTCTCAGAGATTGAACGGCTGCGCGCAGAGCTGCGCGGGCTGATCGCTGATAAGACGATTTAGTTTCCAACGGTGTGCGATCCGCGCCCTGATCGCCACCAAAGAATTCAACTTCCCCCCAAAGCAGTGCTTTACCACTCCTCTCGTTTGGTAAAGCACGCCTTTGTTTTCGGCAGAGAAAAACTTCGTGGCAGAAACATTTCAACTACCGCCGACGACTATCGAAGAGCTTACGCTTGCCAACGGTCTACGCGTCGTTTTCAGTCCGGACCATGCTATGCCGGTCGTATCTATCGCCGTTTATTACGACGTCGGCTCGCGCAACGAACGCGAAGGTCGCACCGGTTTTGCGCACCTGTTCGAACACATGATGTTCCAGGGATCGGAGAACGTTCCCAAAGCCGCGCATTTCCAGTACATCTTCAACGCCGGCGGCACGATGAACGGCACCACGTCAACCGAACGCACCAACTACTTCGAAACGCTTCCTTCAAACTATCTGCCACTCGCGCTCTGGCTCGAGAGCGATCGGATGCGGTCGTTGAAAGTCACGCAGGAAAACCTCGACAACCAGCGCAGTGCGGTCCAGGAAGAAAAACGACTGCGCTACGACAATCAGCCCTATGTCACGGCGTTCCTGCGCATGAACGAACTGCTATTCGTCAATCCCGCGAATGCCCACTCGACGATCGGCTCGATGGAAGATCTTGACGCTGCCACGATCGACGACGTACGCGAGTTCTTTCGCATCTACTACGCTCCCAACAACGCAGTGATCTCCGTCGTCGGCGACTTCGACAGCGCCGAGTTACGCGGCCTCGTCGAGAAGTACTTTGGTAGCATCCCAGCACAACCGGAGCCGCCCAGTATCGACGTTTCGGAGCCTGAACACGTCGCGATTCGCAGTGAGCGGTTCCCTGATCCGCTGGCGCCTGCGCCCGCGTTCGTTCTCGGGTGGAAGACTCCGCCGCGCCGCACCAGAGAGTTCTATGCACTATCGCTGGCCGGCACGCTCCTGTTTGAAGGCGATAGTTCGCGTCTTTATCAGAACCTTGTAAAAGGTGACGAGTCGGTTATCTCGATCGAAGGCGGACTCGACGAACGTCGTGGTCCATCCGCGTTATACATCTTCGCGCTGCCCAAACCCGGCGAAGACCCGGATGCAATTCGCGAACAGATTTTCCAGGAGATCCACCGCATCGCCACTGATGGTCCAACAGATGACGAGATGGAAAAACTGCGCAACTCACTTTGCAACGACGCAGTGCGCGGACGCCAGTCGACGATGTATCGCGCCCAACGTCTCGCGGAATTTGCTCTTTACGATTCCGATCCGCGCTTGATCGACACCGAGTTGGACCACTATCTCAGTATCACTGCCGCAGATATCAAGAATGTAGTCGCGAAGTACATCGACGTCGACAACCGCGTCGTACTCGACATCGTTCCTTCACAAGCAGAAGAAGCTGAGACAGTTGCTGCTTCGCCGCATCCTCCTGGTGATCCGAATCAACCTGCTGCGCCCTCCCCGCAGTTTCCTGATGCACCTCCTCCCGAACCTGAGTCGCCCGTGCACGCGGACGTGCCCCAAATAAAACCGGCAACGTCCGTTGAGCAACAAAGCGACCCGGCTGACGTTCCGCCGCAAACAAAACAAGGATCCGGACCGTTACACCCGTAGGTAGAGAATGATTCAGCCAGAAACTTTTCGTAGCCAGGCGCCGCCGCCGCTACCATCACACCCGATTACTATTCCGACTCCACGCGAGATTACGCTGCCTAACGGCTTGACCGTCGTTGTCGTTGAAGATCACAGGCTGCCGCTTGTGAGTTATCGTTTGGCGTTCCGCGTTGGCGGAGCTTTCGATCCGCCGGCACTGCCCGGACTCACCGACCTGCTCGCCGGACTCTTGCCGGAAGGCACTGAATCGAGAACGAGTCGCGAGATTGCGGAGGAAACAGCGCGGATGGGCGCGAGCTTGTCGGCGGGAGCAAACTCCGACTACACGATCGTAGCTGCATCAGCGTTGTCGCAGTTCAACGATCGCATACTCGACTTGATGGCTGACGTGGTGTTGCACCCTTCGTTTCCCGAGAACGAAGTCGAGCTTGCGAAGCAGAATACGAAAGAGAGTTTGCGGCAACAGCGGGCGCAACCTTCGTTTCTCGCGAGTGAAATGGTTTCGCGCGTGATGTTTGGCGGTCACCCGTATTCGGTCGTGGCGCCGACGCCGGAGTCGATCGATCGTTCTTCGCGCGACGAGTTCGTCAGGTTTCATCAGAGCAAGTTTGTTCCGAACAGTGCGGTCTTCATCATTGTCGGTGATGTTCGATACGACGATGTTTTGCGGCGACTCGAATCGCTTTTCTCGACTTGGGAGCGCGGAGAAGATCTCGTAACAAATTTCCCCGCGCCGCCAGTGAGGACGAAGCGAAAGGCGTTCGTCATCGATCGCCACGGCTCGGCGCAATCAAACATCATCATTGCCAACAACGGCATTACCAGGACCAACCCCGACTATTTTCCGCTGCTGTTGATGCACACGGTCCTCGGCGCTAATGCTTCGTCGCGTTTGTTCATGAACCTGCGCGAGGAAAAGGGTTACACGTATGGCGCGTATACAAACCTCGACGCGCGTCGCACGGCCGGCACATTTCGCGCGACTGCCGAAGTGCGAACGCCTGTCACCGGCGATTCATTGAAAGAGTTTTTCTACGAGTTGAATCGAATCCGGAACGAGCGCGTTTCGGAGAAAGAGATCTCCGACGCGAAGTCGTATCTGACCGGTGTGTTTCCGATTCGATTGGAGACGCAGGAGGGACTCACCGATCAACTCGTGCAGATCAAGATGCTTCGTTTGCCCGATGACTATTTGACGCTCTATCGCGATCGGGTGCAGGCAGTCACGCTTGAAGAGATTCAGACTGTTGCGCAAAAGTACGTCAAACCTGACGAAGCGGCGCTGATTGTGGTGGGCGACGGTTCGGCGGTGCTGGACCAGATCCGTCCGTACTGCGAAGACATCGAGATCTACAACACATCCGGAAAACGCAAGCCTGTGGATGGATCGGTGCCGACTGATCCCGTCGGCTCGTGGTCGATCGAATTAGAGACTCCGCTTGGACAGAACATCCCGGCGACGCTGACGATCTCACGCGAAGGCGAAAACTTCACTGGCCGGTTTAGTTCAGAACTCGGCGCAGCAGATTTGGGCACGATTGAGATAAACGAGAATACGTTCCGCGCGTCCACTTCCGTGGAGATGGATGGGCATGCTGTGCCGGTGCAGATTTCGGGAAGTTTCGAAGGCGACCACGCCGAAGGCTTGCTGACGCTCCAGGACTCGCCTGCAATACCTTTCAGCGGCAGCAAAGAATAGCCAAAAACACAAAACAAAACGCCCGGTATGGCCGACATACCGGGCGCAAATCACAGGAGGAACCGAGTGTTATGGTCATCGCTATTACTTTGCGACGATCCGATTAACCTCGCGGACTAAGATGTAATTGACGGTTATTTGGGTTGCTTAAAGCCCCCGCCCCGCACTAATCGCAGTCGCAACGAAGCACAATCCCCTCGCCTCCAACAGCCCATCCGATCTTCTTGTTGAAATTCAGCGAGTACAGGTTGTGCCGCGTTGTCGATTCTTGTGGGATCCAGGTTTTACCTTCGTCACTACTGCGGAGAATCGTCCCACCGCGGCCGACCGCCCACCCATCATCGTCGTTCGTGAAATGAACGCTCAGCAACGTCACCTTCGCGCTCGTCGTTATCGCTATCCATGATTCGCCACCGTCCGTCGTACGCAACAACGTTCCGCGCTCGCCAACTGCCCAGCCTCTTTTGTCGCCGCGAAAATCGACGTGATAAAGCGTCGCATTCGTTCCGGTGTTCTGCTTCGTCCAGCTTTCTCCGCTATCGCGCGTGAACAGAACGGTGCCGTCGGCGCCGACAATCCAACCGCGTTTATCACTCACGAAGTCGATATGGATTAGCTCGAGACGGCTAGGCGCGCGCTGTCTGCGCCAGCTCTGCCCGCCATCGTCGGTGTAAACCAGAATACTATCGACAACTCGCTCACGCCTGCTAACAGAACCAACCACCCAGCCTTTGTTCTTACTGGAGAAACGGACGCTGTAGAGTTCGACCTCAGCGCCCTCGAATTCTTCTGGCAGGAAGGTGCGCGACTTGGTCCAACTGTTGCCGTTATCGCGCGTGACGAAGATCGAGTTCCCCGCTAACAGGAAACCGATCTCCTTATCGCGAAAATAAATATCGTTGATTGCGGCTTTGGTGTTGAGGGTTTGACGGACCCAGGAACTACCAGCGTCGTCGGTGCGACTCAGGAAACCTTCGTCGCCACCGACCCACCCGCGTTTGCTGTCGAGAAAGAAAACGGTATTGAGATCGCCGCCGCCGGTGTTTACGCGGTACGGCACCCAACCGCGCTGGGCGCTAACCGCACTAACGAGCGTCAGTAACACACAACCGGCGGCAGAAAGCCGGAGCATTGAAGTTCGGGTTTTCATTTGGTGAATTTTTTACCCTAACTTGAATGCGTATTCAAGGGTTAGGGAGCGGCTGCATTCACCCGGTAAACTCGTCCTTCAAAAACAACCAGCACTCTCTCAGCCAGCGAGAAGTAACGGCTCAACTTCGGATACCGTTTCAGCAAAGCAAAGTATTCCTCACTGCCGAAGCTGACGACAGTCTCAGGCAATCGCGACTCACTCTTGAACTCCGAGTCGGTCCACACGTCGTCGATCAAGTAGAACGTCTTGCCGGCCGCGCGACGCACGGCGTCGGTGCGTGTGTCGTCTTTTAATTTTGACGCGTCCTGCTGTTCGCGCGATTGCCGGCTTAGTTGAACCGCGTCGCCGCCGGTAGTCGCAGTGGAAAGCGGCGCGTTCGCGGGCGCTTTCGGAGGACGTATCGACATCTCCCGCCTCGCAACACCTCTCCCTACTCCTGTTCCGGCACCCGGAGGCGGGGCCATGTTTGTGCTCACCGCGCTTTCTTCCAACGCGAGATACGACGTGTACGGAGTGACAATGCCGTACCTCGTTCCGAGATCAACGATCTCATCGCGCAACTCTTTCTGTTCACCGTTCGAGCGTACCTGTTCCATCAACCAGCCGACGCGTCGGGTGGCCCACAACCGTGGCAGGTAATCGTTCGCATCCGTGCGCAACGGAAAACTCAGCTTGTCGTACGTGTAAGTGCGGCTCTGCCCACTTGCTTTGCCGTTCAAACGCAAACTCACTGCTTCAAGATTAGACGCGTTGCTGTACCGGCCAATCAGCGTCACCTGCGATCCACGAAACAGATCCGGAATGCCGCGCGGATAAATCAGATCGGTTCTTGCACCGCCCATGTCGATTTGCAGATCCGTGAGCACCGGATAGTTCACCTTCGTAAAGAAGTTTGAGACTTTGACTTCCAGATCCTCTTTCGGCTCGACGTAATCAGCAACGCCGCCGTTTTCCGACGCGAGCTTGTCGAGCAAGGTCGTGTTGACGTCGTAACCGACTCCAAACGTGAACAATCGCACCCCGGGTTTACCGGCCTTGCGCACGTTGTCGATGATCCTGCTGACGTTGGTTTCGTCGACTGTCGGTAAGCCATCAGTCATGAACACGAGAATCTTCGGACGATCGCGATCGGCATCGCTGAACTGCCGCAACGATGCAAGCAGCGACTGATTGATATTCGTCCCACCCACTGGCTTCAGCCCTTTGACGAACGCGGCGCCACGCTGACGACCTTTCTCATCGGCAGGGATCAGCCCTGTTTCCATCAAATGCTCTTCACCGGCAAACGAGATGACGTTGAAACGATCTTGTGGGCGCAGGATGCTGACGCCGTAGAGCAACGCAGACCGCGCCTTCTCCATTTTCCCTTCCTGGGCCATCGAGCCGGAGGTGTCGACCACGAAGACCACGTCCTTTGCCGAATACTCCTGTTCGGACCAATCGTCTTTCGGCGAGATCATGAGCAGGAAGTATCCGTCCTTGCCGGGTTCGCGATGCGTGAGCAGCGTTAGACCAAAGTCTTCTTTTGAGATCGTGTAGAAGAGTTGAAAATCCTGTGGCTCTTTACCGTCGTTTTCAAACGAAACGAGCGAACGGCGATCGTTGTGACGCTTGACGTCGATTGTGTGCGTCGGCGAGTAGACGTTGCGCAACGGTTCACGACTCTCAACTTCGACGCGTCCCGCAACGGTGCCAATCTGTGTTGTTTGCCGTCCGGTTCCGAGTGGGTAGCGATATGAAACCGTGCCGCCTTCCGCGCGAACGACTTGCGTGTAAGTTATCTCCAACTTTTTATCGGAATGAGGCAGGATGGGAAAGATGCTTGCCTGAAAGAGGTCCTTGCCGGCGTATTCGAGCAGGCCGGGATCGCGCTGGCGCCGGACTATTTCGTCGTAAATGCGCCGCGCCTCTTCGCGAGTTCGCACCTCGCCGACAAGTCGCTGGTTACCTTCCCAAATGGCGAACTCAGAGATCGACGCCGCCTCGGGAATCGGAAAGAAGTAAGTGCCTTCGAGCGTAAAATTCGTGTCATTGCGAAAGACCTGTTCGACGTGCGTGGTAGCCACTTGCGAACTGATGCGCGTGTCGATCTTGATGGACTTGACCGGGAGCGAGCGCGGGAGCGCAGCCGGCGGTATCTCGCGAATCGGTGGCGTCGGGCAGCGGCGGCATTGGCCGGGGACGATTACTCCCTGGGCACTGGCTATCGTGGAGCCGGCAGAAAGAATGAGGAAAAGGAGCAAAAATCGC
This sequence comes from uncultured Acidobacteriota bacterium, assembly GCA_963789185.1. Lineage (GTDB taxonomy): Bacteria > Acidobacteriota > Blastocatellia > Pyrinomonadales > Pyrinomonadaceae > PSRF01. The sequence goes on along the minus strand of CAWBJU010000024.1, from coordinate 94,283 downwards.
GTCAGGTTAGGTCGCAATGGCATAGGAATCTCCTAATAGAAATCCAAACTCGTCGGTACTAGAACGACCTCACTTTTGGTTCTTGCGTGAAACCCAGCTAAATCTTAGTGCAGATCTCGGAGGCGTTTGTTGAACAGTGCGACGGCAGAGGCGCAAACCGTGACGATTAACCCACCCGCAGCCAGAACCTTTTGCGGCCCGTAATGAGTCGACAGCCACCCGGCGATAATGTTTCCAATCGGCATCGTCCCCATAAACGACAGGATGAACATGCTCATCACGCGTCCTCGCATCTGATCCGTCACGAGTTTCTGCAAAAGCGTGTTGGTGTTGGCAACTGAGACAACGATCGCGAAACCCAGTCCAAACAGAAAAACCAACGATAGCGCGAGGCTCGTCGTGAGGGCGAAGTTCGCGATGCAGATGCCAAACAGGATGGCGCCGCCAAGCACCAGCCAGCCTTTGCGTTTGAAGTCGCCGAGATAAGCGACCAGCAGCGCGCCGCCAAAAGCACCCGCGCCAGCCACGCCCGACATGACTGCCAGGCCAGTTGCGCCGAGATGAAAGATGTCACGCGCGTAAACCGGAACCATTGCGAAGTACGGCGCGCCAAACAGACTGTTGACCGCCGACAACATCAGCAGCGCCGAAACACGCGGCCGGTTGCGCACATAACGAAAACCTTCAACCAGATCCTGCCAGAGCGCGCGTCGGTCTCGCACCGAATGTGCGGCCACGTGCGGCTGGCCTTCCGACCGCACCATTTTCAGCGACACGATCACCGCCACGAACGAAATCGCGTTCGCAAAGAAACACCCAGTTATTCCCAGGAAACGAAAAGCGACGCCGGCGAGTGCTGGTCCAACTACTCGCGAAAGCTGAAACTGCGTCGAATTCAAGGCGACTGCGTTGGCGAGGTCTTCACGACCAACGAGATCGTAAGTCAATGCGAGAAACGACGGACTCGCGAGGGCCATGCAACAACCGGTAACGAATGAAAAGCCCAGCACCATCCATCGATCGACTACGTTGGTCCAAACGAGTAATGCAAGACCGAGCGCAGCGATTCCGGCAGCGACTTGCGTCGCAAGCAGCAAGCGCCGCCGATCGATCAAATCCGCGAATACACCGCCGACGAGTGTGAAAAGCAATCCAGGCATGGTCGCAACAAACGCGTCGAGACCGAGCCAGAAGGGCGAGTCGGTCAACTCCAGCACAAGCCAGCCCTGCGCGACGGCCTGCATCCACGTGCCAACGTTTGAAAGGAAAGCGCCGGTCCAGAAGAGACGATAGTTGCGATGTGAGAGCGCGCGGAACATTCCGCTACGCCGGGAATTGCGAATTGCGAATTGCGGAATTGCGGAATTGCCAGAGTTGTTTCTCAAATCTGTTGCCTAATGTAAAAGTCCCATCAAGGAAATTCCGCAATTCGAAATCACGCATTTTCGCAATTCTTCTTGCGCCGCCACGCCGACAAAGAACCGCCACTCGTGTCGCGACGCACGGCAACGATCTCAGCAATGATCGCGATCGCAACTTCCTCCGGACTGATCGCGCCGATGTCGAGACCAATCGGCGCGTGGATCTTTTTCAGTTGCTCTTCGGAAGCGCCTTTATCACGTAAGCGATCGATCACGATCGAAGTGCGACGTTTGCTGCCGATCAGTCCGACATAGTCCGGATCGGTTCGGACGACAGCCTGCATGCAACGCTCGTCTTCATTGTGCCCGCGAGTTACGACAGCGACCGAAACCCCGCGGCCATTGCCGATCGCGTCTCGTACTGCCGTTTCCCAATCATCGGCGAGTACCGTCAGAATGTTTTCTTCTGGAAATCGCCCGCCTTCAAGAAACTCCGCGCGATCGTCGATCAACGTCGTCTGATAACCGAGGAAGCTTCCGAGCTTCGCCAGTGCAGCGCCAACATGTCCCGCGCCGCAAATGACCAAACGAGGCGCGGGTTGAAGACGTTCAAATAACAACAATCGCTCACTCGCGAGGGGAAATTCCGGCGCAAAGTCGTGGACGCTAAACAGCCGCGTCTCGTGATGCGACTTGAGAAACTCAGCAGCCGGAGTTTTTACGAGTGAATCCAGTTCGCTGCTGCCGAGACTGCCGGCGAGGATGTTCTGTTCGTTATCGAGCAGGAGTTTGGAACCTGTTACTGGACCACGTACGACCGTCACGACAACACCAACCGCGCCGCGGTCGAGTAGTTGGGCAATCACTTGCGTGATTGTCGGCGGAGAAACGTGGTCCATCTTGTCGGCCATCAAAGTTGATCGGCGGGCGGGAAACCGAGGGGTTACTTTTGCACTTTGCTTAATCCAAATACCGAGCCTACTCGCCTGACGAGCCACAATGGTCCAACCAGCAGGTACACCGGATTTTTAAAGAAGGCGGGCTGATTACCCTCGATCGCATGACCCACGAATTGCAGGATCCAGCCGACGATGAACAGCGCCAGCGCCCACCGCCAGTTGAAAAAGAAAAGCGGCAGCGAGATAACAATCATCGGTATGCCGATGCTGTGCGTGAGCCGGTTTAGCGGATGTTGGTGTTTGGCTTTGTAATTGGCCAGGAAATCTTGAGACATATGTTCATTGTCGATTGTCAATTGCCGATTGCCGATTGAAAACTTGGTCCATAAGACAGCTCAGCAATGCCGAAATCGGCAATTGGCAATCGGCAATTGGCAATCTCCTCCTCAATCACGATTCATTACCTCAATAAATATATCCATCGTGCCGCCGCAAACCATCCCCTCCTCGCTCGCTTCGTCGGCGGTCAGCGAGAAGTGGTGCAATTCAGATTTTCCCGATCGCATCGCCGACTGCGCTTCCGACCAGACTTCTGCCTCGATGCAACCGCCGCCGACCGTTCCGGCGACCTCTCCGTTTTGAAAGAAAAGCATCTTCGCGCCGCGTTGCTGCGGTGTCGAGCCGCGCGTGTGCGCAACGGTCGCAATGACGACACGCTCGCCGCGTTCGCCGGCTTCGTTGATCAGGCGATAAAGATCGCGTTGCGGAATCGTAGGCATTTGAAAGTAAAGTGTACTCTCACGATTCGGATCTCTCAAATATGCTATTTAACTCTGCGAATGCAGCACTTTCACCGAGGGAATCAAACATTCCGGTCGTCGCCATGCTTTGAGCCGCGCGCATAAATGAACCCCATGCCACGCGTGCGAGTGCCGAGCCGACCGAAATGCGACGGACGCCGAGACTGGTGAGTGTGGCAAGGGTGAGATTCGGATCTGGCCTCGATACCAACACGTTCACAGGTTTCGGAGAGACAGCTTTGACGATCGCGTCGATTTCTCGTGGATCGGTGACGCCGGGCGCGTAAAGACAGTCGGCGCCCGCATCAGCGTAGGCGGTCAATCTTTCCAGCGAGACTGAAAACGCATTCGGGTCGCGCACCAGGTATGCTTCGCAGCGTCCTGTAAGAATCACCGGAATTCCGGAATCGTCGATGGCGCGCCGCGCTGCTTTGATCCTTTTGACCGCAAGTTGTATATCGTACAGCGGTAAATCGCTGGTTCCGGTCGAATCTTCGATCGACAGTCCGGCAACGCCGGTGTCAACGCAACGCATTACGTTCTCGGCGACATCTTCAGGCGAGTCGGCGTAACCGTTTTGAAAGTCAGCATTAACTGGCAGTGGCGTCGCTTCGACAATGTCGCGAATGTGCGCGAGCACATCGTCGACAGCAAGAACGGAAGGCGCGTCAGGCAGTGCTTTGCTAAATGCGAATCCGGCCGACGTCGTCGCCAGGGCTTTGAAACCAAGATGTCGCAGGTAAACCGCCGTTCCTGCGTCCCACGGATTTGGCAGTACAAAACAACCTTCGGCGTGCAACGTTCTGAACGTTTCAACAGCAACTCTTTGGGTCTCACTCATATGAACAAACTTCCTTTGATTGCGATTGTTATCTTGATAGCAGCAGGCAACCTGTTTGCGCAAACAGCGCCGCAAACTGCGCCAGATGCCGCTGAGTTGACAAGGCTGCTCAACGAATTCCTTGCGGGTGCGTCGCGTAATGACGCGACGATTCACGAGCGCTTCTGGGCCGATGATTTGATCTACACGCGCTCGGCCGGACGTCGCGTCTCCAAGGCTGACATACTGCGTGACTTGCGCAACGCGCCCGCGCCGAAGCCAGGCGCTCCGCAGACGATCTACACCGCGGAAGACATTCGCATTCAACAGTACGACGACACGGCGATCGTAGCGTTTCGTTTAGTGGCGACAACCGACTCCGCCGGAACGAAGTCGGTTGCGAATCTGCTCAACAGCGGCACATTCGTCAAACGTAATGGCAAATGGCAGGTGGTGAATTGGCAGTCGACTCGCATGCCGAGCAGTGCCGAGGAAAGCGAGAAAGAAGTTGCTGTGTTATTGAGGGTCTTATATCAGGCTCTCGACCCGAACGAAACTCCAAAGCTCCGGTCCTTAATCGATCCCTCATTCGCGTGGAACCATCGCTCCGAGAAGCCGCTAAACCAAAAACAGTTCATCGACGATCTGATCTCCGGTCAGGTGAAGTTTGCCTTGCCGGGGTTGACCGCACTTAAAATCTCGGTTTATGGCGATACAGTGGTCGCGCGTGGTGTGTTGGAACGGATGCGCTCAGGCCGGCCTGAACGAATGCAATACCTGATGACGTTCGTTAATCAGGTTGGTGGCTGGAAAGTAGTGGCGCTCGACACGAATTGACGCCAGTTAGTTTTCAGGCGTTTTTGGTTTGCGAGTCGACTTGCGTTCGGATGGCGGCTGCGAATCCATCTGGTCGCGTCGCTGTTGCAACTTCGCTCGCAGAAGATCCACTTCGTTATCGGCGGCCTGGCACGCTACTCCCAAACGCGCTTTGCTCGTCTGGAGTAACGCCAATTGCGTCCGCGTCCGGGTCCGTTCAGTTTCGAGCTGCTTTCGACGAGCTTCACGTGCTTCTTCCGGACGCGTTGTACCGTAGCCCTGTGTAGCGCGGTCGATGTTTTCCGGCCTCAAAGCATACTCAATCTGTTCCAGCTTCGCTTCGAGGTCGGCCATCTTGCCCTCGGTATCGAACATCTGGCTGCGCAACTGTTCGGCACGCTGCTCCGCGCGCGTCAACCGCTCCATGTCGAGATGGTAACGATCGTCATCGTTCATCTGACTGAGCTTATCGTTAAGACGCTCGACCTGATCGGAGAGATTGTTGATGGTCTTTTGCATCTCCGGGTTGGAGTTGGTGTCCGACGGTGCCTTCTTCGCAGCCGATGCTGACGCTGTCGCTTCCTGACTTTCGGTCGGCTCTGTGGAGGCTTCAGCCGTACTGATGATCTTCACGTCGCCGGTTGCGGCCGTCTCAGACGGAGGCGCGATCGGGGGATTCGTAATCACCGGTTTGGGAGCCGCCGGCTTCGTGGTCGTGCGCCGCGTGCGTTTCCTTCTCGTCTGCGCATCAGCTTCAACCATGCAGAAGCTCACAAGCAGGAAAGCTGCAACGAAGAATTTCATGTAATTGCGAATCCGGACAGGCATGTGGGCAACTCCTTCTTTATCTGCCTAAAGATACCCCCGCTACCGAGATCTCTTCAAGCTAAACGCAGATGCTTGGTTTTAACGTCGGGTTGCGGATCGGGTTCCAAAAACCGTTTTAATTGGAGTTTTGCTGCCGTCTTGCGACAACTTCGTACAACGCGTTTTTGAAAAACACGCGTTTGAGCCGGTCGCCGAGATGCCGCGCCGGCTGCTTCCGGGCGCGAGCGCGCGCCTCGCCAATGTTGCTCTTTTCGCTGAGGATCTGAACCGGAAGGCCGCGAAACAACTCGGTCGCCGATGCGAGCGTGAGATGTGTTGTGTGATCGGCGAAAGGTCCGATTTCGTACGACAAGCCTATTGCCCGCCAACTCGAATGCATCCCGGCCGCCACGCTATAGATCGAATGGTGAACGTTGACGGTGAAATATAGCAGTCCGCGCGGCGCAAGGATCCGCACTAACTCTCGCACAATCTGCGGCGGCGACTCCGCATGATCGACTACGTTGTCGCAAATGACGACGTCGAAGCTCTGATCGCGAAACGGTAGCGATTCGCCAACCGCGGCGACTGTTTGCGCACGTCGCTGCCAAACCGGAAACAACCCACGATAATCGACCGCCAACGGATCGACTCCGACGCGGCGGTCGCTCTCAAAACAGAAGATCAAGCCATGCGCGCCGCTGCCGACCTCAATCACCCGTGCGTCTTTCGGAATCGGCTGAAACTGCTCCAACAGATCGCGCACGCGCCGGGATGACTTCGTCATCGCTGCGATCACTTCTTCTTCATGACCGCGAAGGTGTTCCGCCTTGTGTTGTTGGTAAGCGAGTTGCCGTTCCAGCGCGCGCTGGGCAAGTTTTCGGCGAAGATTCATTCGTGTCTAGAAAGGTTGGACTTTAAAACTGATGTTCGCCGCCGGTGCACTGGTCAAGGACTCGACGCTGATCAACTGAGCTCCTGCTTCAGCGAACTCGCGAACATTTGCGGGAGTAGTTTTGCCCGAGTACTCGATCACGACTGCCTGCGACAGTTCTCTCGCGATGCCCACCAGTCGCCGGAATTCGTCTACGTTGAGATCCTCAAGCACAATAATATCCGCGCCTGCGCCGACTGCGTCACGCAACTCGGTTTCGTTCGCGATCTCCACGCCCACTTTGTGCAAGTAACCCAATTTCTCTTTCGCGCTTTTAACCGCCGCGGAGACACTGCCGAGTATCGCGACGTGATTCGAAGTTACGACCACGCCGTCGTCCAAGCCGAACCGTCCGTTGGAACCGCCGCCGAGTTCGACGGCGTAACGTTCGAGCAAACGCAGCCCCGGAGTCGTCGCGCGCGTGTCGACGATTTGCGCGCTGGTGCCTTCAACTGCGGCGACAAATTGGTTCGTCAACGAGGCGATCCCGGAAAGTCGTTGCAGCAGATTGAGTGCAACGCGTTCCGCCGAGATCAGCACGTCGGCGAAACCAACCATGCGCGCGATCACCTTGCCCGATTCGACCTGTTCGCCATCGGAGACAAACGCTTCGAGTTGTTGTTGCGAATCGAGCGTCAGGAATACTTCTTCCGCCGCTTCGAGACCGGCGACGATCATGTTCTCGCCGGCAACGAAGCGTGCCCGCGCGCGGGTGTTGCGAGCGACAATCGATTGCGTCGTGATGTCGCCACGCCCGAGATCCTCGCGCAGGAACAGACTAATTTGAGAATAGAGCGCGCCTTCGTCGATCCAGTTCATTGCAGGTTCTCGATTGCCTGGTCCAGCGCCTTGAGTTGCAAGTCGATTTCCTTGATACGGTTCTCGGCTTGCTGAACTTTTTCGGCCGGGGCGCGTGACGCGAAATCGGGATTGGCAAGTTGCGCCTGAAGTTTTTTCTCTTCGCCTTGGAGCTTCTCTTTCTTTCGCTCGAGTCGCTTCGTCTCTTCAGCAAAATCGACGAGGCCCTCCAGCGGGATGGCGACCTCGTCTGTGCTCGTCAATAAAAACTTGGCTGACGCTTTAGGAGCACTCAGATTCGCCGAGATATCGATCGTGGAGGCGCCTGTGAGCCGCTTGATCTGACCCGTGTTCTCTTCAAACACCTTGCGCAGATTTGGACTCGGGATACCGATGAGTACCGTTATCTTGTCTGATGGTTTGAGATTGTACTCGGCCCTGATGTTTCGCGTGCCGGAGATCAGATTGATGAGCGCTTGCATTTCTGTCTCGGCCGTTTCGTCCACTTCGCCACCCTGCGGATACGCGGTCAACATCACGGTTGGTTCAGCGTTGGAGTACGCCGGATGATGCGGCTTCTCACCGGGCAGACGTTGCCACAGCTCTTCGGTGATGTACGGCATGAACGGGTGCAACAGCCGCAACGCCTGTTCGAGCACGGTGAGTAATCGTGAACGCGCTTCGTCTCGTGTTGAGCTGGCTGTGTCTGAAGTGACGTCCGTCTTCGTTAATTCGATGTACCAGTCGCAGAAGTCGTCCCAGAAGAAGTGATACAGAGTTTGCACCGCGCCGTGAAACTCGTAACTGTCGAGGGCGGCGTTCATTTCGCGGGCCGTTTTGTTCAGTCGTGAAATGATCCAGCGATCGTGCAGCGCGAGGTTCGCGTTGGTTTGTAACAGTTCCGGCTTTACTTCGGCGCCCTCTGAGTAAAGCAAACAGAAACGCGCGGCGTTCCAGATCTTGTTCGCGAAGTTTCGATACGATTCGACTTGTTTTTCGTTCCAGCGCGTGTCTGTGGTGCCCACCTGGGCCAATGTCAGACGCGTTGCATCCACGCCAAACTTATTGAAGACGTCCAGCGGATCGATTCCGTTCATCTTCGTTTTCGACATGCGCTGCCCGTGGGCGTCGAGAATCGTTCCGGTGACGAACACGTCTGCGAATGGTTCTTTACCGACGAACTTCAGCCCCGTCATCACCATGCGCGAGACCCAGAGAAAGATTATGTCGCGCGCCGTTACCAACACTGAAGTTGGATAGAACGTTTTCAGGTCTTCGGTTTCGTTGGGCCAACCTAGGGTTGAGAAGGGCCACAGCGCCGATGAGAACCAGGTGTCGAGCACGTCCTGGTCCTGCGTAATCTCGCTCGTGCCGGCCATCTCGCGCGCTTCTTCTTCCGAACGCGCCACGATGACTTCGCCGGTACTCGTGTACCAGGCGGGGATCTGGTGTCCCCACCACAGTTGGCGCGAGATGGTCCAGTCGCGGAGGTTCTCCAGCCAGTTCGTGTAGATCTTCTCGTACGGTGTTTCGGGGACGAAGCGCGGCTTTCGCTCTTTGGCCATCAACTCGAGGGCGAGATCCCGAAGCCCGTCCATCTTCATAAACCACTGGGTCGAGATTAGTGGCTCAATTACCGTCTTGCAGCGTTCGCATTTCGAGATTGAGAATTCGTAGTCCACCACTTTCTCGAGCAGTCCGAGAGACTCGAATTCTTCGACGACTTTTTCTCGAGCTGCATAGCGATCGAGACCGGCGAAACGTTCGCCTGCGTCTGGAGTCATTTTCGCGAACGCATCGATCACGACGACTTCCGCCAGGTTGTGGCGCTGGCCCATGTCGTAATCGTTTGGATCGTGCGCCGGGGTTATCTTCACAGCGCCTGTGCCGAACTCGGGATCGACGTACTCGTCGGAGATGATCGGAATCTCGCGGTTCGTGAGTGGCAACAAGACCGTGGCGCCGGCCAGGTCGCGATAACGCTCGTCTTTTGGGTTGACGGCGACGGCCGTGTCGCCGAGCATTGTCTCAGGGCGCGTCGTGGCGACTGTGATGCGGCGATCGCTGTTCTTGATCGGATACTGAAGGAAATAGAGTTTGCCTGCTTGCGGAAGTTTTTCGACTTCGAGATCTGACAGTACGGTTTGATCCTGCGGGCACCAGTTAACGATCCGGTTGCCGCGATAGATCATTCCCTCGTCGTAGAGTTGGACGAAAACTTCGCGGACGGCACGCGAGAGATCCTCGTCCATCGTAAACTTCTCGCGCGACCAGTCGACTGAAGCGCCCTCGCGGCGCATTTGGATTGTGATCTGTCCGCCGGATTCTTTCTTCCACTGCCAAACGCGTTCGACGAAGCGTTCGCGTCCGAGATCGTGTCGCGACTTCCCTTCCTTCTTCAGCGCCCGCGACACCATTAATTGGGTCGAGATCCCGGCGTGGTCCATGCCCGGCAACCACAAGCTTCTGTAACCGGACATCCGCTTATGGCGCGTCATCACATCCATGAGCGTATGCTGCAACGCATGGCCCATGTGTAGCGATCCAGTGACGTTGGGTGGCGGAATGACAATCGTAAACACCGGCGCCTGCGGATCCTGATTGATCTCCGGCGCAAAGTACCCATTCCTCTCCCACCGCTCGTAGTGGTGCTGCTCCGCCTGCTTCGGATCGTACTGTTTCGGAATCTCCATGCGTGTCTTGACTAACCTCAGAAAATGAAAACGTAGAGTCTACGTCAGACGATGCGCAACTTCAAAAAAGGAAAGCAGGTGACTCACGAAGAATCACCTGCTTGCGACATGGATTGAAGTAATTTTATTTCGGCTGCCGCTCTTCCAGTTGACGTTTGATCAGCAGCTCCGCGAGGTCGGGGACGACTTCCCAGGCGATTTCACGGATTACTTTGTCTGACATCAGCTCGACTGCGCGGCGGGCGATGGCGTCGATCATTGCCGGGGAAAGTTGATCGTAACTTATCGAAGTCGAGGTTTGGTGCGCATCGGCGGTTGGAAATTCGGTTTCGCCGAATACCGGTACCGGATCGGGTGTGAATTCCGGCGGCACCGCGGCTGCTTCGTACGGCTCGATCTCGGTTACGGCGTATGACACGTCCTGCGTGTCTGCGAACGAAGAGTGGACTGCCGGTGACGAATGGACGGCCGGCTGATATGTCGATTCAAAAGTCGCCGCCGGCGCTTCTGTGACTTGTGGTTCTACAAACGCGCGCATCGGGGCTTCGTACGCGGAAGCCGCTGCGTACGCTGGTGCTTCATCACCAGTCGCATCATCAAGGTCCAATACGAAATCGTCAGAGTCGGACGACGACGCATGCGCCGGTTCAAGATCTCCAAGGTCGAGTAACACATCCGATGATTCAGTTTCGCTCTTCGTTGCGACGTTTTCCGGGATTCCAGGTTCCATTCTGCCCTCGTGTTCTGACGTTCCCTCGCTTGTGGACGACTGTCTCTGGTCAAGCAGCGCTTCAAGACGCGCTGACGGTGTAACGCTCACGGACGATTCACTAACCGGGCGATCGACTCTGGGCAGAGTGTCTATTACCATATCGTCCGGCAGCGGCATCGTGTCCGCGGTGGTTACTTCGATTTCCTCAGTGCTCAGCCGCGGCTCCTCTTCCGGTTCGTCCCTCCCGGGAAGTTCGGCCGTTGGGCGTTCCTTCTCGAGGTCTTTCTCAACAGGCGGGCTACTCACAAGAGATCCCACTCTGTCGATCAGTCGTCGAATGGATGAAAATGGTTTCGTCAATATGTCATCCGCGCCAACTCTGCGCGCCTCCGCTTCGTCGAACGGCTCAAACGAGCCAACGAGCAGCATCACAGGGATGTGTTTCAGCTTCTCGTTTGTTTTGACGTATCTGCAGACTTCGTAACCGTCAGGAGACGGCATGAAAACGTCTGCGAGAACTATATCCGGGGCAAATTCCAGTATCTGATCGATTGCCTCCTGGCCGCTGCTGACAGCCAACACTTGCACACCTTCGTCAACAAACGTAAGGTCGATGACTTTCTGAATGGTGGCCGAATCGTCGGCAAGTAGGAGTTTGCGTCCAGCTAGCAAAGCTAGTTCCTTTAGCTGAATTGCACCATCGGCGGGGCCCTGTGCAGTTAGCACGGATGGCGCGGGCAAGTCGTTACGCAGTGGGCCTTTGGAACAGACCTCATATGAAACCTAACACCCGCCGTTACGGGCAGTCAAGAGTTTAGTTTTTGACCACTATATCGTCGCCTGTGTTGGGTTTGCCGTCGGGGCCGAGGGAACGGAGGGAATAGCCGGTTTGGCTGCCTTCGTACTGATAGGGGCGGTGCCATGGATCCACCCGAATTACACGCGTGAGATAGCGAGGGCTGAGGTGGTCGATTAAGACCGATTCTTTGTCTGAAACTACATAACCCCCACGGTCGCGACGATAATTATCAAGAGCCTGGGCAATCAGCGACAACTCATTCGCAGCAGATGAGCGTTTGAGCTGATCCACAGAAGCGGAGACGCCTTGGACGTCCAACCAATCGCGATTGCCGATCTTGACCGCCGCCACTTGCCATCCTCGGGCATCGCGAACGAAGCGGTAATCGAGTTGCACTAACGACGTGATCAACGCAGACGCATCAGCGGAGCCGAAAGAAAGTCCAAACGGCGAGACGTTACGTATCCTCACATGGTCCGACGGCAGTTCGACATTGAACAATGCCGCAATCAAACATCGCGCCCGCTTCGTAGTGAGTTCAGTCGCATCAGCCGTGCGCGCAAACTCCGATGGCTCGTCACACTTGTTTTCCGTGAGCTCAACCTTCACTGCCTGCGCGATGTAGTCCACGCGTTCCCAGCGATTCGGCGCAGTCCGCACTTCACTCAACCGCCAGCGACCATCATGCTGCGTCACGCGAAACACGAGTTGCAGTTCCGCAACCACTTCAGCACTCTCCGCCGAACCAGCACGAATCTGCTGCACGCGAACGGAATCTCCGCCCAACGCCTGGATTAGTTTGCGAGCCTGACTTTGACTTAGATCAGCGCGAGCAACAACAGGAGCCAGAACAAGGAGGAGCCAAAGATAGGAGCAAAACCTGGGATTCACCATCACTCAGCCGGCTGTTTGCCGATCAACATCTGCAACATGATTTGCAGTTGCGCCGTCGTGAACGGCTTAGGCAGGAACACAACGGCACCCGCCGAGAAACTATCCGACGAAAGCTTCGGATCCTGCTCGGCAGTCATCATCATCACCGGAATCTTCTTCAACCGATCTTCCGCTTTCATGTACCGCACCAGCTCCGGTCCGGAAATGTGCGGCATGACGACGTCCAGGATCGCGGCTGTAAAATCTGCGTCCGCCTGCAACGTCTTGTACGCCTCACGTCCATCGCGAGCCGTCACTACCGTGAAGTTTTCCTTCTCGAGAATCGTCGCGATCAAACGCAGGATCGCCGGATCGTCGTCCGCCACTAACATCCGTCGTGGTTTCTTCTCGTCGTTCCCACTAATCACGTCGTCGTTGTTCTCCATGTGAGTGTAGTTTCCTCGAAAGAATAGTGAGACAGAGTACGTTTTAGATCTCAGCTAAATTTCCACGGCGCGGCAACTCTCGCCCGACTTCATCGACAGCTCCGCAGCCAGCTTGATCGCGGCCACCATGCTCGAATGCTCGGCGAGTCCTTTGCCCGCGATGTCAAAAGCAGTGCCGTGATCGACTGAGGTCCGGATAAAGGGCAGACCCAGCGTGACGTTGACCGCCTCGCCAAACGACAAACACTTCACCGGAATCATTGCCTGATCGTGATAACACGCGATGACGGCGTCGAACTCGCCGCGCGAGGCGCGCAGAAACACGGTATCAGCCGAAAACGGTCCCTGTACATTGATTTCTTCGAGCCTGCGGCTGGCTTCAATTGCCGGCATAATCTCCGACGCCTCTTCCACTCCAAATAAGCCGCCTTCCGCGCCGTGCGGATTCAGCGCTGCGATTGCGAGTCGCGGGCGCTCGATTCCCCAACGTTGAAGTTCACGATTGGTGAGGTTTACGATCTTCACAATGCGATCTTTTTCGACCATGCGAATCGCTTGCGCCAGTGGTACGTGAGTCGACAACAACACGATCCGAAGATTCGCTGCAACAAAAGCCATCGCGCACTCTTCGGTGCCGGTCAAATGCGCCAGGAATTCAGTGTGGCCGGGAAAACTGTAGCCGCCAAGAAACAAGGCGCGTTTATTGATCGGCGCCGTGGCGATCGCGTCGACATTGCCCGCGGCACATAACTCCACCGCGGCTTCAATGTATTCACCTGCGGCTTTACCTGCGGCACCCGACTCGATACCGGGTTCGATGGAGCCGCTGATGTTGTCGAGATGGTAGATGATGGGCTCGGAGAACTGTTCGGGAAAGTCCTCGTCTCGCCGAATGATGTCGTAGCCGGATTGAAGATCGAGAGTGCGGGCGGTGTGCGCCAACAACTGCGCGTCGCCGATGATCACTGGCACACAGATGCGCTTTATTTCTTCTTCAGCGACGGCCTTGAGCACCACTTCCGGGCCGATACCGGCCGGGTCGCCCATGGTGATGCCAATGCGCGGCAGAACTCGCCGGGGTCGAGGACCCCCGCTTGATGAGCTTTGGTCTGAGTGTCGCATTTCTTGAGGCGACGCACGTTGTCCAGGGCAAAGAATTTAACAGGGGCGAGGCTGATTAAATCTTGCTTTAGGCGCTGGCGCTTTCAACTCGCTCGTCGGCCTTGAACATGTACTTGACGTTCCGTTTGAGCACGAGCAGATTCGGCGCTCCCTTACGATTGACCTTTAACGCGCCACGATCGTACCACTCGATCGTCCCTTCGATCTCCTCACCATCAAGCAGAACGATGACCATCACAGTGTGAGCGTCGATCTGTTTCTTGTAGTAGAAAATCTCCGCATTGGTTTCATTGGGAGGTGGAACTCTCTTCTTGACCTGAACTGGCGCGTGCGAATGTTGTTGCGCGGCACGTGCCTGACCACCGTCGTTTGAGGCGCGGGAGCTCCCATTCGAACGTTCTCTGGGCTGCGGAACTTCTCGGGCCTTGCCTTTGACTTCCGCGAGTGTGGTTCTGATGAGTTTGCGATTCACGTGATTATTCCTCCAAATATCTAAGACGGGTGTTTACCCGTCAGGAACTTATATGCTTAAGACACAGGGCTTAGTTGTACGGTACAAGGATCAGCTAAAACTCTCGCAGGCTGCGGCCCATCCGAGGAGAGGAACGAACAATACCCGTATGGATTTTCCTGCAAGGAATGAGCGACATGCTACACAACACGAGGCGAAAAAGCAAAGGAGAAAACTCCAAAGCAGTCAATTAGTTTTACGATTTTTATTGCAAGAAATAATGCATCAAAGGAATTGCCGACTGCCGATTGCGGATTGCCAATTGACGCTTGGTGTCGCCTAAACAATCGGCAATTGGCAGTTGGCAATCGGCAATGCCGTCAATCCGCTTTCTTGCGGATGAACGTGGGAACGTCGAGATCATCGACGCGCGGATTTGCCATCATCGGTCGGGGTAAATCATCCGCGGGCCGGGTTACGAAACGAGGCGGAGGAGCCGGCATCGTTGTGGTCGACGTTGCCGAACCAACTGCCACCGCTTCTTTGTCAAAGCCGGTCGCGATCACCGTAATCTTCATCTCGTCAGTCATATTTTCGTCGATGACCGCGCCGAAGATGATGTTGGCATCGTCATCAGCTGACTCGCGAATGATCGACGAAGCAGCGTTGACTTCAAACAACGTGAGATCCGGTCCACCGGTGATATTGATCAAAACACCTTTCGCGCCCTGGATCGTCGCTTCTTCAAGCAACGGCGATGAGATCGCTTGTTGAGTCGCTTCGATCGCTCGGTTCTCACCGGTCGCGCGTCCAGCACCCATCAAGGCCATTCCCATTCCTTGCATGATCGACTTCACGTCGGCGAAGTCGAGGTTGATCAAACCCGGAACAGTGATCAAATCGCTGATGCCCTGCACTGCCTGGCGCAACACGTCGTCGGCAACGCGGAACGAATCGGAGAGTGAGACGCCGCGCTCGACGGTGTGCAGCAAACGCTCGTTCGGAATTGTGATCACTGTGTCGACGCACTCGCGCAATTCGCGCAGACCTTGATCGGCCTGTTGCATGCGACGGCGTCCTTCGAAGTGAAACGGCTTCGTTACGACTGCGACTGTCAACGCGTCGAGCTCAGTCGCAAGCGAAGCGATGATCGGCGCACCGCCAGTGCCCGTGCCGCCACCGAGACCAGTGGTCACAAACACCATGTCGGCGCCTTCGAGCACTTCGATGATCTTGTCAGTGTCTTCGAGCGCGGCTTCGCGGCCGACGGTAGGATCGGCGCCGGCGCCGAGACCTTTCGTCAAACGGCTTCCGAGTTGAATTTTAATCGGGGCGCGGGAGCGCTTGAGTGCCTGGAGATCCGTGTTGGCAACAAGAAATTCGATGCCTTCGATGCCGGCCTCGATCATGCGATTGACTGCATTGCTGCCACCGCCACCGATGCCGATCACTTTGATCCGCGCTCCGGTGAGGGGCGGATCATCATCAATGAAAATATTAATGCCGGTTCCGGGTTGACGAGTGTCCGGTGTCATAGTTAGTTCCTCTCTCCCAAAACGGGATGGCTTCCAAGGCCGCTTCCTTCTATGTTGCGTTTCTTGAGCCATCGGCATCGATATCTTGCGGACAATATCTTGTGCAACCGGGGCGCAAGCATACAACACATTGTCAGAAAATACTACCGAAACGATTTTTAAATCGTGATACGAAGTGCGTTAACTTGCCTGTCGATCCTCGCCGGCCCACCCCGGTTCGAATCTCTGCCGCTTGAGTGCGATGAGCGAGTAGCGCGAGACCTGCTGCTGCTGCCCACGCGGGGCTCTGAATGTCTTCCACCAAGCCGCCAAAACGATCGCGTTCAGGAAAACCGATCCGAACCGGCGCGTCGAAAACCTGTTCGGCGATCTCGGTCATGCCGTTGAGTAACGCACCGCCACCAGTCAACACGACGCCGCTCGACAGTTGACGTTCCCAACCTGCGTCTTTGATCTCATCGGCGACATGCATCAACACTTCTTCAGCACGCGGTTGCAGAATGTCGCAGAGTATCTGTCGCGAGAGTTGTCGGGGTGGACGTCCGCCGACTGACGGCACGTCGACTAATTCGCCGCGTTCGATCTCGCTCAACGAGCTGCTGCACGCGCAACCGACAGTCCTCTTGATCTTCTCCGCTTCGGGTATTGGCGTTCGCAGTCCGAAAGCGATGTCGTTCGTGAAGTGCGAACCGCCAAGCGGGAACACCGCAGTGTGCTGAACCGCGCCGCGCTGATAAATGATCAGGCCTGTAGTCTCCGCGCCGACATCGACGAGAGCGGCGCCAAACTCTTTGTCATCTTCAGTTAGCGACGCTTCGGCAGCGGCAAGTTGCTCCAGCACCATGTCCGCGACGACGAGGCCTGCGCGGTTCACGGCGTTGATGGCGTTCTGACGCGCAGTCACTGGAGAAGTCACGATGTGAACCTTCACTGCCAGGCGCGCACCGATCATGCCGACGGGATCGTTGATGCCATCCTGATCGTCGACGATGAATTCCTGCGGCAGTCGATCGACGATCTCACGGCCAGCGGGAAGTTGAATCGCACAAGCAGAGTCGATCGCGCGACGCACGTCTTCTGCGACGATCTCACGATCGCGTCCCGACACGGCGACAATCGCCTGGCCGTTGAAGCCAAGGATGTGTGAACCGGCGAGATTGATCGTTACTTCTTCCGCTTCGAGTCCGCTCATTCGTTCCGCATCTTCGACTGCCTTCTTGATCGCATCCACCGCTGCGTCGGGATTCACGATCACTCCCTTACGCAAACCACGCGCTTCTGCTTCTCCAATGCCAACCACTTCGAGCAATCCACCTTCACCTGGCTCGCCGGCAATACACGTGACCTTGCTTGTCCCTATATCGAGACCGATTGTGTGTTGCGTGCGCTTGGCCATCGGGGTTTGCTCCTAGCGACTGTTTATCGTCGCGCCGACTCCGACGAGTCAGCGATCGTCTGCTTGCCGGTCACCAGACCGACGACTGCTCTCTTTCCCTGTGAGAGATCGAGGTAACTGATAAGTGGTCCACGAGACGTTTGACGTTCTCTGTCGAGGACCGTTAGCGCCCACTTAAGACGTGAGGCCTGGTCCTGTGCGCCGAGACGAATTTCGATCTGCGCATCCTCGCCCGCGAGTTGTACGCGCACGTCGCGCAGATCGAGCAGGTTCACTTCACTCACTCGATCAGAGAGTGACTGTGCATTCCACTCGCGCTGGAGTTCGAGAAACCTGGCGACGCGCTGGCGATTCTCTGTCTGCGCGGCAGTTGTGGTCTCTTCGTTCCAACCGTGCAGGAAGAACGCCGGCATTTGATCGGTGGGTTTTAGTTCGCCTAGATGCACTGCATCGTCGTCGACCCAGATGAAACGTCCGGAGGTGGTGCGGACGACGGCGCGCGGCTCGCGTTCAGTGATGCGCACCCGAATGCCGTCCGGCAAAACACGCGTAACGATCGCGGTACGGACCCAGGGTAAGCGTTCCAGGTGCGTACTCATTTGTTCGAGATCGGCGCGCCACACACCTGTCGCGGCCACATCGCGAACCACCGCTGCTTTTATTTCGTCGTTGGAAGCGCGCACGGCACCGCGTGTTTCGACATTGCGCACTTTGAAGAAGTCGGCGGAAGCCGCGGCGCGATAACCGATGAGACCTACCAACCCGAAAATCGCGATGACGCCGATTCGCAACGCGAGCGGAATGTAACCGACGAGGGATCGGAGGCGCGTCGTCACGCTTTGACCCGGTTCGCGATCGCGACGCGCGGGTCGCTGACTGGCGGACGACTTCGTTTTGCCGATGCCGGTGCGGTTGCCCACTTTCTGAGGTACAACTTGTTCTCTCAAGGTTATTGCTCCTCTTTCTCAGTTGGTGGTTCGGAATTGGAGCGCCAGAGTTCGACTTCATACTCCAACTCAATTCCCTGTTCGCGTTTGACGCGTTCACGTATCTCTTCGGCCAGCGCGAGTGCGTCTTCGGCGCGCGCATTCTCACCTTCAGTGACGATGAAATTCGCGTGAACCGGCGACACAACGGCACCGCCGCGACGTTGTCCTTTCATTCCCATGTCGTCGATGATCTTGCCGGTGCTTGTCGTGCTTGCCGGTGGGTTCTTGAAAAAACAACCAGCGGATCGCGAGCCGTGCGGTTGCGTCGCAAGGCGCCGGCTTTTCGCATCGTCCATGCGTGCTTTGATCTGTTCCGGTTCGTCCGGCGTCAGTCGCAACGTTGCGCCGAGTAACAACTCGCCGTCTTTGAATGACGTGTGACGATAGTTCCACTGAATGCTGTCGCCAGGAATGGCAATCACCTTGCCTTCACGTGCGACCCGCACTGTTTCAGTCACGGTGCCGATCTCGTGATCGAAAGCTCCCGCATTCATCCAAAGGGCGCCGCCGACTGTTCCCGGAATCCCGCCAAGACCTTCAATTCCCGAAAGTCCGGCGCGGGCGACGTCGATGCACAACCGTGGCAATGAATAACCCGCACTCACCGACACTCGATCGCCTTCGATCTGTACCTCGCCTTTCATCTCACTCATGTTCAACACAACGTAGTGATGATCGTGATCGTCGGCGAGAACGTTGCTGCCGGATCCCAACGGACGCCAACCAATTCCTGCCTGGTCCAACTCGTAAACGATTGCCGCCGCTTCTGCTTCAGTCCGCGGAGAGATGACCCAGTCAATCGCGCCGCCTACGCGAAGACTCGTCAGGTCGGCGAAACGGCGTCCGCGTTCGGCACGTACGCCGAGTCGCGCGGCGATCTCTTCGATAGCGCGATCTCGTTCTTCCAATTTGTTTACTTCTTCCAACACAAGCATTTATTTCTAAGCAGGTGCACCGTCCGCGTTCGCGCGCAACAGACTCAGCAGTTGGTCGGCAACGCGGTTGACTGTTCCGGCGCCGAGAGTCAGCACGAGATCTCCGGGCTGAACGCATTCCCGCAAAGCCGGGGCGGCGTTCTCGAGTTCGCCGATATAGTTGACGTCTTTGTGACCAAAGCGCTTGATGGCGTTAGTCAATGCTTCAGCCGTCACGCCTTCAATCGGCTCCTCACTCGCTGCGTAGATATCAGTGATGAACAGCACGTCTGCGTTGTTAAATGAGCGCGCAAATTCCTGCATCAGGTCGTGTGTCCGCGTGTAACGATGCGGCTGAAACAGCACCACGATCCGGCGGCCGCCCGAACCGAGTTTGGCTGCCGCGAGCGTGGCACGAATCTCCGTCGGATGATGTCCGTAATCGTCGACGACGAGAACGCCGTCAACTTCACCTTTCGCCTGAAACCGCCGTCCGGCGCCAGTGAAGCTGTGAAGTCCTTCGACGATCTTGTCGAACGGAACTTCCAGTTCGAACCCGACTGTGATCGCGGCGAGTGCGTTGTAAACGTTGTGCATGCCCGGTACGCGCAGGACCATCTCGCCCATCACATCCGATCCGCGCCACACGTTGAAACTGGATCCGAAATTGTTGTCGTGGCGAATGCCGTGCGCCGAAACGTCAGCCTGCGCGCTGAACCCGTAAGTCATGCGACGCCGTTCGAGGAGCGGAATAATCGCCTGTACGTTTGGATCGTCGAGGCATAAAACGGACGAACCGTAGAACGGAACTTTGTTGACAAAGCTTGCGAAGCACGCACGCACGTCGTCCATGTCGTGGTAGTAATCCATGTGCTCGCGATCGATGTTGGTGACGACCGCGATCGTCGGTGTCAACATCAGGAACGATCGATCGCTCTCGTCTGCTTCGACAACCATCAGGTCGCTGGTACCGAGGTGCGCGTTGGAACCAAACGCGCCGACAACACCGCCTACAACCATCGTCGGATCGAGCCCTGCGTGTCCGAGAACTGTCGCGACCATCGAGGTCGTGGTCGTCTTTCCGTGCGAGCCGGCGACGGCGACGGTGTGCGGTTTGAGTCGCATCAACTCCGCGAGCATCTCGGCGCGCGCAATCACCGGAATTGAACGCCGGTGCGCCTGAACGATCTCGGGATTGTCGTCGCGCACGGCCGTGGAGCGAACGACGACGTGCGGTTGGCCCACGTTCTCGGCGTTGTGACCTTCGAAAACCTCAACGCCCATTTTTTGCAGTCGATCCGTAGCAGCCGAACGCTTCAAGTCGGAACCGGAAACGCGGAAGCCGAGATTGATCAGCACTTCGGCAATGCCGGACATGCCGATGCCCCCGATACCGACGAAATGGACGTGTTGAATTCTGCGAAACATTACCGCTTTGCCAGTTCCTCAATCATATCTACCGTTGTTGAAGCAGCATCACCGTGGGCCAACTTCTGACTTGCCTCTTCCATCTGGTTTATCCGCTCGGGCGACTCTGCAAAAACACCGATCTCTTTCGCCAATCGTTCACCACTCAAATCCTTCTGCAAGATCATTCGCGACGCACCCGCCGCTTCCAACGCTTCCGCGTTCTTTCGCTGATGATCGTCAGCCGCGAACGGAAACGGGATCATGATCGACGCTTTACCGGCGGCGATCAGTTCCGCCGTAGTCGTCGCTCCTGCCCGGCAGATTACGAGATCCGCCGCGGCGAAATCAGCCATCATGTTGTCAATGTAACTACGCACCTCCGCTTGCTCGCTCCAACCGGCGTCGCTATACGCCTTCTTCACTTTTTCAAAGTCCGCCGGGCCAGTCTGGTGCTTGATCCGCAACGTCGATTTCAAACTAGCCAGCAACGGCAGCGCCGCAATCATACCTTCGTTGATCGCCCTCGCTCCCTGCGAGCCGCCGAATACGAGCAACGAAAACCTTCCCGGCTCTCTTTGCTTCGGTGGTATTTCAAAAAACTCGCGACGCACCGGATTTCCGGTCACTACGCCTTTGCCGCGAAAGAACGGCAACGCTTGTTCGAACGAAACCGCCGCGCGATCGACGAAGCGTGCCAGCACACGATTGGTCCAACCCGGTAGCGCGTTCGACTCCATCACGAGCGTTCGTCGATTCGTCAGCGCCGCCATCAAAACCACCGGACCGGAAACATAGCCGCCGGCTCCAACAACCACATCCGGTCTAACGGCACGAATCAGGTTCACCGCCGACAGAAAACTCTTCGGCAAGAGCATGACCCCGCGCATCTGCGCCATGCGACCCACGTTCTTCAAACCCGTACTGTCAATGAGCGACAACTCAAATCCCGCTTGCGGCACGAGTCGTGTTTCGAGCCCACGCGCCGTGCCGACGAACCGCACTTTCGAATTCGCGTCGCGTCGCATGATCTCCTGCGCGACCGCGATCCCCGGATAAATGTGTCCGCCAGTGCCGCCGGCAGCGATCAGTACTTTCATTGCCAATCAGTGATCGCCGGTTGCCGACTCAGGCGTCCTTCAAACCTCTTACTCAAACTGGCAATCGGCGATTTGAAATCGGCAATGTTTCCACTTGCGTGCTGCGACACGTTCAGCAAGATCCCGACGGCCGCGAGTGTCGGCACGAGCGACGATCCTCCGTACGATATAAACGGCAGCGGAATCCCTTTCGTCGGCACAAGCGAAAGCACGACACTGATGTTGAAGAGCGCCTGCACGACGATGCTCACCACAATCCCGAGGCTCAACAACATTCCAAAACGATCCGGCGCGAGCAACGCCGTCCGCACGCCACGCCAGAGAAACAACGCAAACACCAGGACGACCGCCAGCGCACCGACCAGTCCGAGCTCCTCACCAATCACCGCGAAGATGAAATCGGAATGCGGGAACGGCAGATACAACATCTTCTGCTTTCCCTGCGCGAACCCGAGTCCGTTCGAGCCACCCGAACCGATCGCGATCAGCGATTGGACCACCTGAAAACCCGCACCCTGTTGATCGGCCCACGGATCGAGAAACGTCACGAGTCGCTTCAACCGCCAGGGGACAAAAATTAACAAGCCCGCTGCTACTACTAACGCCGGAGCTGCGGCAATCGCCAGATGCGCAACGCGCGCGCCTGCCGTGTAGATCACGACAGTGAAGATCAGCACCAGCATCATCGCAGTGCCGAAGTCGGGTTCGATCACGACCAGCGCCGCGAGTAGCGCGGTAACCAAACCACACGGCAGAAACGTTCGCCAAAAGTCGCCTTCTTCACCCGCACGCTTCTCAAGGAAGTAGGCGAGAAAGATGATCAGCGCGATTTTCGATACCTCCGACGGCTGCATCGAGAACCCGGGAAACTTGATCCAACGATGCGCTCCGTTAATCGGACTGAACGCAAAGACACTCAGCAGCGCGATTGTGCAAAAGACCAGCAGACCGTAAACGATGCGCCGGTTCTTCAGTTGTTGATAATTGAACTGCATCATCAGCAACATCACGCCAAACCCTATCGCCACCCACACGCCCTGCTTGATCACATAATGAAACTGGCTGCCGTTGTCGCGTTGGGCCATGATGGCCGACGCGCTGTAGACCATCACGACGCCAAACAACGCGAGGCCGGTTGTGGCAGCGAAGAGCCATTTGTCAGGAGCAAGTTTGCGCGCCATGCCTAGTTCAAATCCGTTACTGCACTTTTGAACACCTTGCCACGGTGTTCGAAACTCTCAAACATGTCGAAACTCGCGCACGCCGGCGCGAGCAACACCACGTCACCTTCCTCGGCAGCTTTGAACGAGCGTGACACCGCATCGTTCATGTCCGACGCATGTTCAAAAGCTGCAAAACCACCTAGCTCTCTCTCGATCGTTTCTGCGTCTTCACCAATCAATACGAGCTTTCGCACTTTCGATTTCACGAGCGATGCGAGCGGTTCGTAAGGCGCCTTCTTCCCTCGGCCCCCAAGGATCAAAACGATCTTTCCCGCGTCTTTCGCGAATGCTTCCAAAGCTTTCACAGTAGCGTCGACGCTCGTCGCCTTCGAGTCGTTGTAAAACTTGACGCCAACGACCTCCGCAACAAACTCGAGCCGGTGCTCGACGGGATCAAACTGTTTCGCCGTCGCGGCCATTGACTCAACCGACGCGCCCGCCGCAAGTCCCGCCGCGAACGCCGCAGCGACGTTCTCGACGTTGTGCAATCCGCGAAGTTTCAACTCATTCACTCGCAACAAAACCTGATCGCCGTAAACCAGCTCATTGCCCCGCAGAAAAACACCGTTCTCGAGTTCGCGACGAACGCTGAACCACATCACCTTCGCTCGCAACCCACTGGCCCACGACGAAACCGTCTCATCGTCCGCATTCAGCACCGCGACATCGTCGGCAGTTTGATTCATGAAGATGCGATGCTTCGCGGCGGCGTAGTCGTTGAACGTCTCGTAGCGATCCATGTGGTTCGGCGTCACGTTCAAAACAATCGCGATCGACGATCGAAACGTCTTGATCGTCTCCAACTGAAAACTCGACAACTCCACCACCGTCCAACCATCCTCGCGCGAATCGTCGACCATTGAAATTAGCGCCTTGCCGATGTTTCCCCCGACCTGCACGTGCGGTAAGCCAGCGTCACGCAACAGTTCGCCAATCAATGATGTGGTTGTCGTCTTGCCATTGCTGCCGGTGATCGCGACAACGCGTCCTTTCAAATAACGGAAGGCGAGCTCAATCTCGCCGATAACTTCTGCCCCTGCTCGTTCCGCGTAACGAATCGGAATAATGTTCGACGGCACACCCGGACTAACCACTACCAGCTCGATCTGATCGAGTAGCCAACCAGGCGGATCACCCGGCAACAAACCCACTCCCAACTCTTTCAACGCCAACGCTTCCGGCGACCACTGGTCCAACGGCTTTTGATCGTTCAGAGCAACCGTCGCGCCCTGGTCCAACAAAAACTTCGCCGCTGCAATTCCACTTCTTGCAGCTCCGATGATTAAAACCTTCTTGCTCATCGGAGTTTCAACGTCGAGAGACTCAGCAACGCAAACAGAATCGCCAAAATCAAGAACCGGAAAACGATCTTCGACTCGCGCCAGTCCTGCATCTCGAAGTGATGATGCAGCGGTGTCATCTTGAACAAACGACGCCCGGTACCCGTTGTGCGCTTCGTCATCTTGAAAACGCTGACCTGAAGCATTACAGAAAGCGCTTCGATCACGAACACGCCACCCACCATCAGCAACATGAACTCCTGCTTCGTGAGCACCGCGACTGTTCCCATCGCCCCGCCGATAGCGAGGCTCCCGACGTCCCCCATAAAGACTTGGGCGGGCGGCGCGTTGTACCAGAGAAACCCGAGACTCGCTCCCGCCATCGCTCCGCAAAAAACCGTCAACTCAGCCGCTTCCGGTCGATGCGTCAGGTCCAGGTAACCGGCCCAACGCGCGTCGCTGCTGAGATACGTGAAGCCCGTCAACGCGCTCATCGCGATGAACGTCACGCTGATCGCCAGTCCATCGAGCCCGTCCGTCAGGTTCACCGCATTCGACGAACCGAGTAACACCACCCCGATCAAGATCAGATACAAATAAGGACCGACAAAAGTCTTTCCAACCGGGTCAGATGTCGCCTTGAAAAACGGAATGCTCACGTTCCATGAATACTTCGTCGTCACGTAGAGCATCGCCCAAACACCCACGGCCACGAGCGCCTGGCCCAACAGCTTTTGCCGCCCAGTTAATCCGAGACTGCGCTTCTTGGCCATCTTCGAGTAGTCGTCGATAAACCCGATGGCTGCGAACAGCAGCGTGGCAACCATGGCGGTCCAGACGTAGATGCTCGAAAGCCTCGCCCACAGCAACGTCGAAATCAGGACCGAGCCGACTATCAGCACACCACCCATTGTCGGCGTGCCGCGTTTGACCATGTGACCCTGCGGACCTTCTTCGCGAATCTGTTGTCCGATGTTCCACTTGCGCAGCGCCTCGATGAGCTTGCCGCCAAAAAAGAGCGAGATCAGCAACGCCGTTATCGTCGCGTAAGCGGTACGAAACGTGACGTACTGAAAGACGTTGAGCGCCTTTATGAGATACCAATCCTTGTCTTTGAAGTGGTTGAAAACCAATTCGTAAAGAAGGTAATAGAACATCTCAGCTCAACCCTTAACATCCTCACCGGCCAGTGGAAAACGTTCACGCAGACCAGTCACCACCTTGTCGGTAGCAACGCCGCGAGATCCTTTGATTAAGATCAGGTCTCCTTCCTTCACCTCCTTAACAACTTCCGTCGCCGCTTCATCTGAAGACTCAAAAAACCTGGTAATTTCAACGCCGGCATCAGCAGCGCCTTGTGCAATTTCTTTCGCGAGTCCACGCACGCCCCAAACCATGTCCACGCCTGCTTCCGCAATCTCACGGCCGGCATCACGATGCAACGAGACTTCATCCGGACCGAGTTCCAACATCTCCCCGGCGATCACGATCAACCGCTTTCGACTCTGCCGCGCGTCTGCCATCGTGTGGACCATGTTCAGTAACGATCGCGGATTCGAGTTGTACGAGTCGTCAATGACCGTAAACCCGGCCGTGAAATCAAATATCTGACCGCGCATCTTCGGCGACTGCGCTGTCTTCAACGCCGCCGCAATCTCCTCGGTCGGTAAGTCGAACGCAGTAGCAACTGCTGCCGCCGCCAAGGCGTTACTCAAATTGTGACGACCGCTCATCGCCAACGACGCTTTTGCTTCTCCCAGCGGTGTGCGCAGGCGAAACGAGATCTGACCAAGCGATCCGGTATCGATGTCCGTCGCCGAAATGTCGGCGGCGTTATCGATGCCAAACGTCAACACGCGGCCGGTGTGCTTCTCGCGCATGTTCATCACGAGCGCATCGTCAGCGTTCAGCACCGCGATGCCTTCCGGTTTCAAACCTTCGATCAACTCCGCCTTCGCCGCGGCTATATTTTCAATCGAGCCGAGATACTCGAGATGGACCGGTGCGACCATCAACTCCACGGCAACGTCAGGCGGCGTGATGCGACACAACCGCTGAATTTCGTGCGTCGGCGACGACATGCCCATCTCCAACACTGCCAGGTCGAACTGGTCCGGCGAATAACGGCCGCTCACCATTCGCAGCACCGACAGCGGCAGTCCCAACCCGTTGTTGTAATTACGCTCGCTCTTCAGCACGCGATAGCCTGCGCTGTTCAGCACGTGCGCAGTCAACTCTTTCGCCGTCGTCTTCCCGGCACTGCCAGTGATCGCAACCACCGGTTTGCCCCACGCGGTGTAAACACGATGCGCAAGTTGCTGCAATGCCGCGATCGCGTCGTCAACTAACAGCAAACGATCCTTCAGCGGTTCAAGCTCACTGTCGCCACTTACGCGATCGGCCCGTGCGACAGCGGCGATTGCCCCATTAGCAAAAGCGTCGGCGATAAAAGTGTGTCCGTCGACAAACTCGCCATTAAAACCGGCGCGGACGTAGTCGGGTTGCGATAGCGCAAAGAACAACTCGCCCGCGCCCACAGAACGCGAATCGATGGAATAATCAGTAATCTGTTTGTCAAACAACTCGGCGCTTGTGGCTTTCGCTTGCGCGCCCATCAAAGCTGCGGCTTCCCCAACCTTCACGTGATTAGTGCCTCTTCTCGCTCCTCTAGCTGGGCCGTCGCCCGATCTGACGAGGTTTCGTCCAGCCTTTGTATTGGGGGATGATTGTGCGCCCGGAGAGTTGAACGCTGGCTGCGCGCTCGTGCGCGTAGTCGTTTCTACAGTCAGCAATTCGACAGTGTACGTCATCTTCAAAGATCTGTTCATCTTCGGTCGGGGGCGTCGAAGTTGATGGGGTCATTGAACTCGTCCGAAATCCACGTAAACGGTTTGTCCTGTGTTAACTTCCGTGCCCGCCGCTGGGCTTTGTTTAAAAACCTTTCCCTCACCACGACCTTCCATTTGCAATCCGAGTTGCTGACATGTCAGCCAGACATCGCGCACACTGCGACCGCGCAAGTCAGGCATCAGCATCGCTTTTTTTGTCGCTGCTGCGTAGACAACTTCACCGCCTCGCCCGCCGTTGTTATCCACGGTCGGTAGTGTGGCTTGCCGCTCCTGTTCAGACCGCTGCTGTTCCTCGCGCAGCTTTGCAGCTTTCTCCGGATCCTCAGGCACCTGGGCAACTAGCTGCGGTGCTGACTTTGTTTCGATGTCAGGCATCACGTTGAGACCGGGCAGGATCTGTTCGGCAACTTCACGAAACACGGGCGCCGCTACGTCACCGCCGTGATACGCGCCACTTGGTTCGTCGATGACGACGATGATCACAACTTGCGGATTGCTCACCGGCGCAAAGCCAACAAAAGATGCGACGTGCTTCGTCGCCGAATAAGCGCGCGTTCGCGGATCGATCTTCTGTGCCGTGCCAGTCTTGCCGGCGGCTGAATAACCGTCGAGTTGCGCCGCTTTCGCGGTGCCGGTTAGCGTCACGCCTTCAAGCATGCCGCGGAGTGCGGTTGCGGTTTGCGCGCTGATAACGCGTCGTTGTTCCGGTTGCGCGCGATAGACTACCGCGCCTTCCGCGTTACGAACTTCGCGGATCAAATGCGGCGCGATACGCAAACCGTCATTCGCGAGGGCGCCAAACGCCGACACCATCTGCACAGGCGTCACGCCAACTTCCTGTCCGATCGCGATCGATCCGATCGAGGACTTCTGCCAGCGTTCGACTTTCCTCAAGATGCCGACTGTCTCACCCGGCAGCTCAATTCCCGTCTTCGACCCAAAACCAAACCGCCTGATGTATTCGTACATCGTCGGGTCGCCAACGCGTAGTCCAAGTTTGATCGCGGCGACGTTGCTCGACTTCTCAAGTGCCTGGGAGATCGTCAACGTGCCGAATGCGGTGTGATCGTGGATCACTCGTCCGGCGACTGTGATCGCACCCATTTGACAGTCGATCCGATCTTCGGGCTTGGCGAGTTTCTTTTCGAGCGCGGCTGAGAACGCGACGACCTTGAACGTCGAACCAGGTTCGTAAATGTTTTGCAGCGCCCAGTTAGATCGGGTCTCAGCTTTCGTCGCGGAGACGTTGTTTGGATCGAACGATGGTGCGTTAGCGAGTGCGAGGATCTCGCCGCTCTTCGGATCGAGCACGATCACCGTTCCTGACTTCGCCCGTGAACGTTGAATCGCGGCGTTGAGTGCTTGTTCGGCTTGATACTGGACCGTCTGGTCGATCGTTAGTACGACCGTTTGCCCGGGCTTCGAAGCGATCTCGTAACTTTCGTAAGCGTTTCCCTTTGCATCTCGCTCGAGAAACAATTGTCCCGGTTCACCCGCGATCTTCGAGTTATAAAACTGTTCGACACCGCCGAGTCCCTTGCCGTCGAGTCCGACATATCCGAGCACATGAGCAGCAAGCGAACCGTTCGGGTAGTAACGCTTTGGTTCGAGCTGCGACTGTAGACCAGGAAGACCAAGCGCAGTGATCTTCTCCGCCTCATCCGCGTCGAGACGGCGCGCGATCCAGATAAACCGTTTCTTGTCGGCTTGCGCCTCCCGAAACTCTTTCAACAGTTCCGGAAACTTCAGTTTGAGCGCACGCGAAACTTCAGACGCGGTGCGTTCGAGCTGCGCGGCATCGAGACCTTTCGGATCGAGAAACAACGAAACAGTCTGAATGCTGCGCGCGAGTTGACGTCCCTGTCGATCAAGTAACTCGCCACGCTGGCCCGTCGTCTCGACCTCGTTCCGCTGCTGTTGCCGTGCGCGCTCTGTTAGCGTGTCGTGTAGGGAGAATTGGAGATGGACCAATCGCCCGACGATGATCAGCATCCAGAAACCAATAAAGGCCGCGACGAAAAGCGCGCGGCCAAGAGCAACATCCGGTCTGGACTTCGTTTGGGCAACCAGGCGTGCCAGCATCACTAAACCTGTGTTCCTCCGTGTTTCTGGGAACACGGATCCAAAAAACTAGTCTTTCTTTTCTGTTTTCCGAGGCGGACGATTTACATTCCCGATTTGACCTGGGGTTGCCGGCTTCAAACCCAGGCGCCGAGCGGCGGGCTCGAGTTTGTCAGGTGCGAGTGCGCGTTCCTTTTCCAGTGCGAGTCGTTGATTTTCTTCAAGGAGTCGTTTGCGTTCAGTGCGCAAGTCCTCGCTCTGGTAACCAAACTGGACGGCAGCAAAATGCTGCTTCGCGGCGAAGACGAAACCACCCGCGAGAATCAATCCACTGAATAACAACAACGCCAGTCGTGAGAGAGCAGTGACATCACGTGTGCGTCGAACCTTCGCATTGGGCTGTATCTCAGGGAAACGTTTCATTTTCTGACTCCGTGTCAGAGCTTGCGAGCGGCTCGCAGTTTCGCACTGCGCGCGCGGGGGTTTTCGTTAACTTCACGATCACTCGGCGTTACCGGCCGCCGCGTCAAAATTTCAACTGCCTTACGCGCGCCACACGAACAAACCGGCAAACGCGGAGGACATTCACAATGACCCGACAACTTTCTCAGCTCCCGCTTCACGATGCGATCTTCAAGTGAATGGAAGCTGATGGCGACGAACCGCCCGTTGGGCTGTAAAAGATCAATCGCCTTTTCAATAAACTCACCCAACCCATCGAGCTCGTTGTTCACCGCTATCCGCAACGCCTGAAACGTGCGCGTCGCCGGATGAATCTGCTGCTGCCGCTTGCGACCACCGACAGCAAGTCGAACAAGTTCTGCCAACTCAGCCGTTGTCGTGACCGGCTGCCCTTGTTCGCGACGTTCAACGATGCGACGAGCGATGCGTCGTGAGTGTCGCTCTTCCCCGAACTCGAAAATGATCCGGGCAATCTCCGCTTCGGGAAGCTGTTGAAGAAGATCGGCTGCGGTTGGTCCCGATGTCGGATCCATCCGCATATCTAAAGGA
This sequence comes from uncultured Acidobacteriota bacterium, assembly GCA_963789185.1. Taxonomy (GTDB): domain Bacteria; phylum Acidobacteriota; class Blastocatellia; order Pyrinomonadales; family Pyrinomonadaceae; genus PSRF01. The sequence continues at coordinate 64,187 of CAWBJU010000024.1, read as the reverse complement.
GCGTCGAAACGAAAACTGAAACCACGCTCCGCAGAATCAAACTGGAGTGAAGACACCCCAAGGTCGACAAGGATGCCGGCCGCATCGAGTTCGCCGGCTTCGCGCAAAACTGTTTCAAGTTTGCGAAAGTTGGTCTGAACGGCGCGGAACCTGTCTCCGAAAGGTGCGAGGCGCTGACGCGAGTATTCGAGCGCCGCGGGATCGAGATCCAGACCGAGTACGCGGGTATCGGGGGAGGATTTCAGGATGGCTTCACTGTGTCCGCCAAGCCCAACCGTGCAATCCACGAAGAGACCACCTCGTTCAGGAACGAGGTATTTCAATGTCTCTTCTAGCAGCACGGGGCGATGGGGCGCGCCCATGCCCCCCAAAGGCGCAGCCATCACCACCGCCCCGTGATCTCGTTCAAAGATCCTTTAAATACCCAGTCTTGCAATTGCAGCCTCGTCCTCTTCCGTATACGGATCGGCAAGGAGGCGTGCTTTAAACTTGTCGAGCTCCCAAACTTCCAGGTACGACAGGTATCCAAGGACCGCGACGTCGCCGATAACCTCAGCGCTCTTCCGCAGCAACGGATGAATCAGCAGTCGACCCTGCCCGTCCATCGTTGCCTGTTGTCCGTAGTAGTTCGTTCTGTCAAGGAACTTTCTGCGCGCCGGATCCATTGACGGCAGTAACGAGAGTCGTTGTTCGATTGACTCCCATTCGGGCAAGGGGTAAATCCGAACGCACTCGCCGGTCAGGCTCGTGATATAAAAGTCCTTGCCGTGCTTCTCGTCGATCAGCCGCCGAAACTCCGTCGGCACTTTTAGGCGGCCTTTAACATCAATTCGTGCCGTGTAGTTTCCTCGCAGCATATTTTTGGCCTGACGAGAGAGCTTGGTGGGTGGCCCAAAGGAAAAGTGTTACTACTGATCGGTGTTGCTACGAGGTTGGACCCACTTCCGACCACTTTTGACCACCCGAGGCGGATACTACGTTCCCGGCCCAATCGTGTCAATAGGTAAGCCGTGCGCGGGCGAACAGAAGGCGATCACATATCTTGCGTGTTTTGATCCGTGTTTCTAAAACACGTATAGTCCCCGACCATACAAATGACATCGATTTTTCTGTTCGGCTTGCTTGCCGCCCTGGCTAATGTGGTCGGTGGCCTCGTGCTGGTGAAGGCGGGCGCCCACCGGTGGGGCGAGCGGTCCTTGAAATATCTGGTGGCACTCGGCGCGGGCTTCATGCTCGCGGCCATCTTCATCGAAATTCTCCCGCAAACGATTGGCCTCTGGGCCAAAACGGCGAACGGCGAACCGGCCGCGGAGGCCGTAGTCCCCGCGATGACGCTCCTGCTCGCCGGCTATTTGTGCATTCAGTTCTTTGAGCACACACTCGCGCCGCACTTTCACTTCGGCGCGGAGACGCACCCCGAGTCGTTCATGAAGCCGTCCGCGGCCTACACCGCCGTCGGTGGATTGTGGATCCACACGTTCTTTGACGGCGTCTCGATTGCATCGGCATTTTTGATCAACTTTAAAGTCGGAATACTGGTGTTCATCGCGATCCTGCTGCACAAGATGCCGGAAGGTTTCACAGTCGCGTCGATCATGCTCGCCGCCGGTCGTTCCCCACGCGCGGCGCTACTCGCGACTGCCGCAATTGGCGCCGCGACGCTCGCCGGCGTGATCGCCATCGCCATTCTCGACGCGCGGATGAGCAATTCCATCGGTTATGCGTTACCATTCTCCGCCGGCGTGACCCTGTACGTAGCCGCCAGCGACCTGATCCCCGAAGTCAATCACAAAGAAGAGCGAAACCCCACGGTCTCAATTGTCGTTTTTGGAGGGGTTGCCCTTTTCTACCTGTTGCACAGGTTAATGGAGGGATAGGCCCGGCGAGATTTTTGCGAATTGGAGTCACGCTTTAGAAAAACATTTTTGACCCTGCGAGTTGGCCTCGGCCTTCTGGCTTTAATTTTTGCGTTCGTGGTCCACGGACAGGCGCAGATCAAACCGAAACCTCCGGTTCCCTTACCCACTCCGTTCACTCCCATTGTCGATTACGCGAACGTAATTGACGCCGGCACACGTCAGCGTCTCGAATCGATCTATCTCAACCTCAAGGACCGCGGAGGTGTCGTCTACTCAGTCCTGACAGTGCCGACAACTGGCGGACAGGAAATATTCGACTATTCACTTGCAGTCGCGCGCGGCTGGGGAATTGGACCAAAAGACGCAGAGAACCCAAGCTTTCTGCTCGTTGTCGCAATACAGGATCGAAAGGCCTTCGTGCAGGTGAGCCAGCATCTCGAAGGCGATCTGCCTGACGGACTTGTCGGCCGGATACAACGTGAGCGACTCGTGCCGGCGTTCAGACAGGGAGACTACAGCAAAGGGATCTACGACACGGTCCAGGCATACGTCGCGACGATCGCTGCGAAGCGCGGATTCAGTGTTGAGGGAATCGATCAGCGGTATGCGTACGAGGGTGGAGACGGGAACATTACTGCGACGCAGGACCGCGCGAACCGAGTCAGCTTGAGAACTGTTTGCTGCGGCATAGTTCTTGTTGTGTTCGTCGTCATTCTGATCGCTGGCGCCTCGCGAGGCGGGCCTGGTGGACGCGGGGGACGTCGACGTCGCGGCGGTTTTGGAGGCGGGGGACTATTGGAAGCGCTTTTGTGGGGAACTGTTCTATCGGGTGGCGGTCGAAGTTGGGGATCGAGTAGCGGCTGGGGAAGTAGCGGTGGCTTTGGTGGCGGCGGATTCGGAGGCGGCGGTGGTGGTGGTTTTGGCGGTGGTTTTGGTGGCGGAGACAGTTTTGGTGGAGGTGGCGCGGGTAGCAGTTGGTAGTGGTCCCGCATGACGATATGGCAGTTAAAAGTCCGGTGCGAGAAGCACTGCGAGAACTCGTAGAAGATTTACGCGCGACGCACAAAGACAATCTGGCGTCTGTTGTGCTGTATGGTTCGGCGGCCGCCGGCGATGACGTCGAACTTCGTTCGGATTACAACCTGCTCATCGCACTGAATCGAATCACACCGGAAGACCTGCGTTTGGCCCAGGCGCCGATGCGCGAATGGCAACGATTGGGCCATCCGCTGCCGGTCTATTTCACTGTCGAGGAACTGTCTGACGCCGCAGACGTATTTCCGATCGAGTTTCATCAAATGGCCAACGCGCGCGTTGTTCTTTTCGGTCATGACCCATTCGAGTATGCGAAACTTTCAGACGCAAACCTCCGGCATCAGGCCGAGTACGAACTCCGCAGCAAGTTGATCCAACTGCGACGTCTTTATATTCCCGCTTCAGTTTCAGCTGAAAAGTTAAGCGACTTGATGAGCGACAGTCTGTCGAGCTTTGCGGCGCTCTTTCGCGCCGTGTTGATGCTCTTCGGCAAAGAAGCGCCGGTTGCGAAACCGGACGTCGTTCGCGCCACAGCACAACTCTTGAAACTCGACCCGGTGCCTTTTGAAAAAGTTTTCGATCTTCGCAACGACGGGAATATGCCGTCGTCGGAGAAAGCAGCTAACGATCTTTTCGCGGCATACATGTTTCAGATCGAACAAGTGGTGGAAGCGGTCGATGAACTTCGACCAGACAGAATAGACAAGATGGGAGATTTAGAAAGATGAGTCGAAAGTTTGCGATCCTTATTGTTATTGCGGTGCTTGCGGTGCTTACGCTGACCGCGAGTGGTTGCGGCTACAACACGCTGACCACGAAACATCAGAACGTGAAGGCGAAATGGGCCAACGTGGAAACGGACCTACAGCGTCGCGGCGACCTGCTTAACAACCTGGCTGAAGCGGCAAAGATGGCGGGCGTTCAGGAGCAGGAAGTTTTTGGCCGCATAGCGGACGCGCGAGCGCGTTTGCTGCAAGCCACGAGTCAGGCGCCGCAGGGTGAAGGCGGCGACCGGACACCCGAACAGAGACAGGCGATCATGGATGCGGACAACAGTTTCGGAGGCACGATTGGCAGGTTGCTGGTGTTGCAGGAAGCCTATCCGAATTTGAAGTCCAACGAGAATTTCCTGAACTTACAGACGGAGGTCGCCGGCACCGAGAATCGCATCGCAACCGCGCGCAAGGACTACACGGCGGCGGCGCAGGACTACAACACGACGCGCTCGCGTTTTCCGACCGTGATCTCAGCGAAGCTTTTTGGTTTTAAAGAAGAGCCGTACTTCAGTGCTGAGGCCACCGCCCGTGAGGTCCCGCAGCTCAACTCGAATTCGCTGCGACAAACTCCGACGAAGTGATTTAGAGCCGTTTTAAGGGAGCAAGCCTTGGCATTCAGGCTTGTTCCCTTAGCTTAGTTCTGCTTTGGACCTTTCGAGATTCTGATCCGGCCGCCCCTCACTGTGATGATTGCGGCATCTCGCAGCTCCGTTTCGTAACGCGTCAATAGATCCTGAAGAATTAACTGGCGTTCGCGAGCGGGAACATCCGGTAGGCGGACGAGACCAGCGTGCGAAAGATTTTCGACGTAGATAAGTTCACCAAATCGGTATCAATCGTGACGAGAATTCTTGTCTCTTTGACCGCCCAATCGAGAAGTGCCCGGTCCCCTGGGTCAGGCCCAAGTTCACGAGATTCGATTACGTCATGTCCTTGCGTGCGGAGCCAATCTGCGAGGAGCCGACCGGCGCAACGGTCTATTAAAAATCTCATTAGCCTGAGATATGGACAGAGTCGAGCTTGTCGTGCGCGATTACGGCATGAGCGTAAGCAAGACAAGCCCTGAGGTCATCAGGTTCCAAATCAGGATAGTCCGTGAGAATGGTCTCGGGAGTTTCCCCTTGAGCGAGCAAACTGAGAATAAGTTCGACGGAGATCCGCATTCCCCGAATGATGGGTTTACCACCAAAAATCTCGGGGTTAACCGTTATGCGTCTGAGAAGTGTCTCGTCGATCATGGTTCGTTGTCCGTTATGGCGAACATTGTGTCCGCTGGGACATTGTAGATTGGAAAGGCTAGTAGGTCACGCTATGAGGTTCAATAGCGCATTGAACCAATGACGACTAAATCATCGATGATGAATTGCTGAGGATTGTCGGCGTCTATCTCAACCCTTAGAACCCGCGGGAGCTGCACATGGCGCAGTGGTCGCAGGGCTTGCCGCCGGGTTCGAGGGTGCAGGTCTTTTCGTTCTGAAAGAAGTCGACCAGTTCGGAGACGGTCGCTTCTTCAACTCCAAATCGTTCCTGACTCGGATGGCTCGCGTTCACACCCGCGAGCCATGGCGAGTGAACTCGCGGCACATTCGATCCAACTTTCGATTCAATTTGGACTAACTTATTCTGCAATTCATTGAGCGTTATACGGATTGCGGAAAGTTCAGAGCTGATATCCGTGCTGCTGATCTGCGCCGGCGCGCCACCGCCGACACGCCGCGCGATTCTTTCCGCCATTAATCTTGCCTGATCAGAACTCATAAGAGATCGATTCGATCCACCACGCCAACGATCGCCGAGTCGATCGCCGCGCCAGCTTTGCCTGTCGCCGCGGTCGAAGCACTCCAACCTTCCTGGACAATCAAAACAGTGTCGCCAACACCTGCGTCAACCGAATCAAGCGCGAGAACAGAATAACTTGTGTCGTCACCTTCCGGCGTGATCTGCTGGCACAACATCACACGCGCATTTTCGTAGCGAAAGTTCTTCTGCGTGGCGACGACGTTTCCAACTACGCGAGCGAGAATCATTTTAACGCGTTACGTGCTCTTCTGAATCGACAATGCCCACGATGGTGCAATCTGTCGGTGTGTCTTCTCGTTTAAAAGGAAAACTCGCTTCCTTTCCGCGACACCAAAACACGAGCTCACCAACACCTGCGCCAACTGCATCGATCGCCACCATCGGTTTTCCACTCGGCTCGAGATTCCTGTTGACCGTTTGCACGATGAGCAACTTACGACCGTGCAATGAATCATTCTTCACGGTTGAAACTACAGTGCCGATAACACGCGCAAGTTGCATTTTAAGAACCGTTCACATCAACCGTATCGATTACACCAACGATCGCCGCATCCACCGGAACGTCTTTCATTCCCTGCGCGAGCCGCGCGCTGGATCCGGCAACTACCAGGACCCGTTCATGAAAGCCCGCCCCAACGGTATCAACCGCAACCACGTATCCGGTGGTGTCGCTGCCGTCTACGTTGATCGGCCTGACGATCAATAATTTCTTTCCGCTTAACCGTTCGTCCTTTTGACTAGCGACAACGGTACCAACGATGCGAGCGATGATCATGCCCTGTTATCGATTCATTCCAATCGGTAGACTCTCGTCGACGCTGCCATGCGGACGCGGAATCACGTGCACGCTCACTAGCTCGCCGACACGACGCGCAGCCGCGGCGCCCGCGTCAGTCGCAGCCTTCACAGCGGCGACGTCGCCACGAACGATCGCCGTCACAAAACCGGCGCCGATCTTCTCGTAACCAACGAGCGTGACGTTCGCGGCCTTCACCATTGCGTCGGCCGCTTCGATCATTGCGACCAGACCTTTTGTCTCAACCATTCCGAGTGCTTCCTGCATTCAGATGCTCCTATGTGTGGGGTTCAATCCTCTACTACTTACCATTAACTGCCTGGCTCAACAACTCAACCAACTCTTCGCGCGTCAGCGAGATCTTGCCGGAGCCGTTCTCAATGAGCGGCTCACGCAGGTAACCGCAAGCCTGGCCGCGCGCCGATTCACCAAGATAACCAGCTTGTTCACGCACGTTGATCAACTTTTCGATCGCATCAGGAGACAGATTACGCGAACCACCGAGCACACGCGAGAGGATCGCGATCTTCGCCGTGTGTTCGAGCGTCTCTAAACGGTCCCATGCCTGCCAAAGATCCGCTCCGTAAGCGACTGCGCCATGATTCGCCATCAACAGCGCGTTGTGATGTTTCACGAGTGGCTGCATCGCTTCCGTTAACTCGTCGGTCGATGGTGTTCCATACGACGCGAGCGGAACACAACCGAGCGTCAGGATCACTTCTGACAGGATCGGCTGATCGATCGGCAGCCCGGCGACAGCGAACGCGGTCCCATGCGGCGGATGCGCATGGCAAACAGCTTTAACATCCGGCCGTTCGCGATAGATGAGCAGATGCATCGCGAGCTCGCTCGAAGCGCGTCGATCGTTCAATGGGCGACCTTCGAGATCCGTGATCGCGAGGAGATCTTCGGTCATGCGTCCTTTGCAGGTCATCGTCGGCGTCGCTATGATCCGCCCGTCGTCGAGACGCACGCTCACATTGCCGTCAGATGAAACGACGTAGCTCCGCTCATACATCAAGTGGCAAACGCGAATCAGATCTCGTTTGGTTGTTTGCTCATCCATGCTTGTTTTCTGGAAGCAGCACGCCGCGCCTGAGTAACTGTGCTGTTCGACGGTAGAGAAAGAAAGTACGACAACGATTCGAGCGAAGTAGTCAGGTCGACAGTTTTGACTTTCACTCCGCGCCGCGCGGTCAACGAAACGGGCGCGAAGTTGAGCACCGCTTTGATACCGGCAGACGTGACTTGATTGAGCACTCGCTGGGCTGCCTTTGCGGGCACTGCGATCACCATGACGTCGATCGAGTTCTCACATATCACCTTCGCCATGTCTTCAACGTCGTAAACGGCGAGTCTCGAATCGCCGATACGACGACCGATCTTTTGTCGATCGTTGTCGAATAACGCCGTGACGGTGAAGTTTGATTTGCCAAACCCGTTGTAGTTCGCGAGTGCAGTTCCCAGTCTACCGGCGCCGACGATGCCGACGCGATGCGGGTTGTCGAGACCAAGTATCTTCGTGATGTGATCTCGCAGGTCCTCGACGTAGTAGCCGACGCCGCGCACGCCGAACTCGCCGAAGTAACCAAGATCTTTCCGAATCTGAGCGGAATTGAGATTAAACTGTGCGGCCAGCGCTTGCGAAGAAATCGTCTTGATGCCTGCTTCGTGTAGTGTGTTCAAGCAGCGCAAGTAAACACTCAAGCGGCTGGTTGTCAGTTCTGAGATTTTTTCGGACTTCATTCGCGGGAACCTGTCATGGTCAGTATAATACTCCGGCGCAAATGATTGCACACCTGAGCGGCACACTGCTTTCAAAGAACCCTAATTCCGTGATTGTTGACGTGTCAGGCGTCGGCTATGAAGTGAACATTCCAGTATCAACCTTCTACGAACTGGAAGACGCTGGAACGAACGTAAAACTTCGAATCTACACGCACGTAAAAGAAGATGCGCTGCAACTCTACGGCTTCAAGACTGCGCGCGAACGCGAGTTGTTCATTAACTTCATCTCCGTCAGCGGCATCGGTCCGAAGATCGGCATCGCGCTGCTTTCAGGGATGAGTGCAGATGAACTTATTGCTTCGATCAAGTCGAACAACCTGGCGCGGCTAACCTTGATTCCAGGCGTTGGGAAAAAGACCGCTGAACGCTTAATCGTCGATCTCAGAGAAAAGATGACGGCGCTGTCGGCGGCGCAAGGTGAGGAAGACACCGGCGCGCGTCCGGAGGCGGCCGACGCATCGACCGAAGACACCGTGCGTTCGCAAGCACTTTCCGGATTGATGAACCTGGGTTATCAACGATCCGCCGCCGAAAAGGCGATCGACGCCGCACTCAGCGAAGGCGGCGACGTTTCCGTCGAATCAGTTTTGAAGCGGAGTTTGCGAAAGCTCGGCTCTCGTCTAATTGGATAACGCAATGGTTACTGTCAGAGACGGCTCGCCCACCGATGAAGATCGCCAGTTAGATATGACGCTGCGTCCGACGCGGATCGAGGAATACGTCGGGCAGCGCCAGATCAAAGAAAACCTGCGCGTCTACATGAAAGCGGCGCGACACCGTCGCGAAGCGCTCGATCACGTGTTGCTGACTGGACCACCGGGTCTCGGCAAAACCACGCTCGCAAACATCATCGCCAACGAGATGGGCGCGGAACTGAAATCGACCGCAGGTCCCGCGATTGAAAAAGCCGGCGACATCGCCGCCCTGCTTACCAACCTTCAGGAAGGCGACGTGCTCTTCATCGACGAAATCCATCGCCTGCTGCCGGCGTTGGAAGAAAAGCTGTACCCGGCGATGGAAGACTACCAACTCGATCTGTTGATCGGTCAGGGCGCCGCTGCGCGTTCAATCAAACTCGAAATTCCCAAGTTCACTTTAATAGGCGCGACAACGCGTGCCGGTCTAATTACCGCTCCCCTGCGCGGACGCTTCGGCATCGTTTTCCATCTAGACTTCTACCCGCACGAAGATCTCGAGATCATCTGCAAACGCTCCGCTGAGATTCTCGGCGTTGAGATCCACGACGATGGCGCACGCGAAATTGCTCGTCGCTCACGCGGCACGCCGCGCATTGTTAATCGACTCCTGCGTCGCGTGCGCGATTACGCGGAAGTCGATTACGACGGACGCATCACGCAAGCGGTCGCGAGCGACGCTTTGAACCGGATGGAAGTCGACACTTACGGTCTCGACGAGATGGACCGAAAACTATTGCTGACGATTATCGAGAAGTTCGGCGGTGGACCAGTCGGTGTCGGTACCCTATCCGCATCCATACACGAAGAGAAAGACTCGATCGAAGAGATCATCGAACCGTACCTGATCCAGATCGGATTTCTGGACCGCACGCCGCGCGGACGCCTCGCGACGCCGCTGGCTTATCAGCATTTCGGAATCAACACCCCCGGCTCACAAAGACCCAGTCTGTTCGATCCCCGCTAGTTGGGCCGAGCGTCATTTCCCATGAAGGGCTTCAAATTCTTTTCGCGGCATTCATACGGCGTTCGCAACGTCTCGCCGTGGAGTTCGATGCTCGGTCGCGCCTTGCACCAGTTTCACGAAAACGATCTGTTCACGTCCGCGGCCGCGATGAGTTATTTCGGATTGATGGCCCTCTTTCCGGCGTTGCTGTTGTTATTTGCGATCAGCAACAAGCTGGCCGCGGGTAGTCAAATGTTGGCGCAAGCAGTCGACGTTTATCCCGGCTCGGCGAAGTTTTTGCGCAATACGGTCGAAGCGTTTTCGGAGATCGGGGTCAGCGCACTTATTACGTGTGTCGTGCTGGTTCTTTGGGCCGGCTCGTGGGTCTTTGCCGTCGTCGAGCGTGCGGTAAACCGAATCTGGGGAACGGTGTCACGCACCTTCCTGCATGGTCGTGCGTTAACGATCGGAATGGTTGGTCTCGTCGGATTGTTACTGTCGGTGTCGGTCTTGATTACTTCAGCGCTGGTGGCGTTCCGCGGATTGGCGAGCAGGTTCTCGCCTCGGCAGATCGAGCGCTACACATTGCTGGCGTCAGCGGGCAGCGTCTTTTGGCAAGTCATCTTCTTCATTGCCAGCTACGCGGTTACGGTTGCGCTGTTCGTGCTGGTCTATCGTTTCATGCCGCGGGCGGAAGTGACATTGCGAGACACGATACCTGGCGCCTTTCTCGCGGGGCTGTTGTGGGAAATCGCGAAGTACATCTTCGCGTGGAGCCTCGGATACTTCCACTACGATCAGATTTATGGATCGGTCGGCGCGGTGGTCGCAGTGCTTACCTGGAGTTACGTGTCGAGTTTGATTCTGCTGCTCGGGGCGCAGATGACAGCAGTGTTTCACTACGAGCATCCGTCGTAAACGATCCTGAAAGGCAAGACATGTCCGACCGCGATTTAAGACTCAACTCAGTCTCCCGCTACTCCAAAGAATCTTCCCGACTAGTTCTGGAAGAACATGGTCACTGCGAAATCCCAGCCGGATGTGGCGGTGTCGTCCTCCGATGGTTCAATCCGCTTCGTGCGATGCCGCTTGAGTTCTGGGCTTATGTGAACGGCGAAAAAGAATTTACGCTGGATGGCAAGTCGCTGAAATCTGCTCGTCCGCTGGTGGAGTATGGTGAACACGTGCTGACATTTGTTATCAGCGGCTTCGACGTCAAAGCAGGCATTTTCATGTTTGCAGCGGTCGATGAGAGCAAAGCCAAAAACAAGTCCTCAGTTACAGATGAACCAGTGCAGCGAGCTGAGATTCTGTCTAACGACGACGGTTCCTGGAGGTACACGCTGATCCCACCCAGCGATGATGCATGGATGCGAGTTGGATTTGATGACACGACCTGGAAACCGCTCGCACATAGACCAGTACCTGAACCTACCAAAGTTGACGCTAAATCCTACTGGCATGACCAACTGATTAAGCTTGGCGCAAAGGGTTTGGGAATCGAAAAAGGCACACCGATAACCAACATGTTTCATCGACCTCGTTCGCGAATATGGATACGAAGAATCTTTCATTTGACTCCCAACGTCGAGGAGCAACCTCATGACGCTTGATTCCCCAGTTCCGACAATTAAAGATTCACCGCTCGTGCTCGTCCCTCAATACTTTGGAAGCACGGTCTTTGATCGAAACACTTCCAAGTATCTTCCTTTTGACATCAAAACTACTGAGCTGTTGATTCGCCTGAGACGAGAGCCTTTTGATGTGGTTCTGGATAACGTTGGAGATCCAGAGTACAAGAGTCAGTTGACTCGCTTTTTCGAAGCCTTTTACAAACAGGGCTTCTTCACCATCGACTTGAAGTTTGCAGGGAGTGTTCTCGATGTAAACGTCCCGCTGGATCATCTGGTTGGCCCATTGGCTTTGCACCTGGAGATAGTGGCTGCGTGTAACCTCAAATGCACGCATTGTTTTGCGGGTGAGCTCCCTCGCAAGGAGGAGCCTCTGACTTTAAAGGAACTCGACGCCCTGTTTGCAACTCTTGCGAGCGTCGGAACATTTCGCATCGGACTTACAGGTGGCGAACCACTGCTGCGCCGCGATCTGTTTGAGATCATCGATCTGGCGACGGACCACGGTCTCCACCCGTGCATCACTACAAATGGATTGCTGATAACCGAAGAGATTGCGCGCGAGTTTGGAAAACGTAAGCTCGTCTGGCTCAACGTGAGTTTAGAAGGAGCCACTGCCGAAACGAATGATCGCATCCGTGGCAAAGGCACGTTCGACCAGGTTCGCGAACGTCTATCGCTACTGTCCAGGCATGCGCATTTCACGCTGGCGTTTACCATCATGAAGACCAATCTCGAGGAGATGAGAGACTGTGTCGAATTCGCTTATCAGGTGGGAGCACACACCGCTGTGTTTCGACCGCTTTATCCTGTGGGCATAGCGCGTCACCACCTGGAACTCATGCCCTCATTTGCCGAGTACAACGAGGCGTTAAACGTCATTGCTGGTGCACAGGCGGATCAGCAGTTTGAACTTTGCAGCATCGATCCTTTTAGTCCGCAAACGCGAATCGAATCGCAGTCGTCGATCTATGAGAATCACGGTTGTGGAGCCGGTAACCTTGTTTGCTCAGTCTCTCTGTCGGGTGATGTCAATCCCTGCAGTTTTCTCGGACCCGAATTCGCTGCCGCCAACATCCGGCACACACCATTCGAAAACATCTGGCATAACAGTCACGGATTTCGCAGCATCCGGGGATTGTCCGGGACTGATGAATCATTTAACGGAGGCTGTCGTGCGAGGGCATTGGTGTTGAACGGCTCGATTAACGCTCCAGATCCGTGGATAACCGGACAGCGTGAGCAAACCACGTCGGGCACCGGAAGTAAAAAGATCTATCACCCTTTAACTGTGCTTGATGTCTCCAGCAGAGTTTGACTCTATGTCGGCAGATTATTCCTGGCTATACGAATCCGTTGGCCCTGAAGGCAATGCTGAGAAGCTCTCAGCTTTGGCCCGCGAACTAGAGTCGAAGGGCGAAATGCGGATCGCGTCGATGGCTTATGACCGAGCTTACGGATTGCAGCCGGATAACGTGGAGGTTGGCGCCGCGAGGCAGAGGCTATTGGATAGTTTGGCGGTGGTCGAGCACGGAATTCGTTTTAGCTACATTCCCGCCGGTTCGTTCTTCATGGGGTCAACGGCAGGCGAACCTGACGAACAACCGGTTCATCATGTTCAATTGAACGAGTATTGGCTGGCTGAAACTCCGATCAGTTGGTCCACCTATTGTGCTTTGATGGATTGGGAGCCGCCGCCTGAAGGTCATCCCAAGGGCGATGACTTCAAAGCACCGCCCGGCGGAGGACTGCATCCCATATTCTTTCTGCACGGGGAAAACAAGATTCGACTTCAATACTGCGAGGACGAAACTCTGCGTGCTCGTGATTGGCACACCCATGTACAGGGAGACGAGCAGAAGAAGAAGGTATTTGGTGAGCCTGTTCGAGCAGATCCGGCAAGCCCCTGGGGTTACGAGCGTAAACCAATGATAAGTGTTTCCTGGCAAGAGGCAGAGCAACTTTGCCAGCGTATCTCAGACTCGGACGTGGTTTATCGTTTGCCGACGGAAGCGGAGTGGGAGAAGGCGGCCCGAGGTGGACTTATCAATTGTTCGTATCCGTGGGGCAACGATCCACCCACGGAAGAACTTTGCGATTTTGATCGCCTCGACGAGTTATCAATCTTGCCAATGCGTCGGTTCCCGCCAAATGGGTATGGACTGTACGCTATGAGTGGGGGCGTTTGGGAGTGGACGAGTGACTGGTATGACGCTGGTTACTATGCCGAAAGCCCGATTCACAGTCCGGTTGGTCCAACACTAACCGATGGGCAGAAAGTTTTGCGGGGGGGTTCCTGGGCCGACTGCGCGGAAACCGTCACGGTTTCATTTCGCATGGCGCGAGAGTCCAATGGTTGGGAAGAAAAGTGTTGGGGAGAACACCTTGCGCCGAATATTGGATTCCGCCTTTGTCGAGTGAAACGTACCGCCAGTGAATGACGAGCGACATCTCCACCGTTTCTGCTGAATGTTAATCTCCGAATTTGACTACGAACTTCCCGAGGAACTCATCGCTCAGCAGCCTCTCGCGCGACGCGACGCCTCGCGAATGCTCGTGCTGGACCGCAAGGCACAGACGTGGTCTGACTCAAACTTCCAACACTTTGCTGAACATCTGCGATCGAACGACGTCGTCGTCGTAAACAATTCTCGCGTCATTCCTGCAAGACTGAGCGGTCATCGAGCTGAGACAGGAGGCGCAGTTGAGATCTTTCTCGTTCGCGAAATTGAAGAACGGATTTGGGAGGCGTTGGTTCGCCCCGGCGGAAGGCTGAAACAAGGTGCAACGGTCGTGTTTGGTGATGGAAAACTAATCGCGGAATTGCTAGATGAACCGGGCCACGAACTTCGCCGCGTGCGATTTAGTTGTGATGGTCGTTTCGAGGATGTTCTCGCGGAGCTTGGCTCAACACCACTGCCGCCCTACATCAAACGGCCGCGCGGCGACTCGCCTGGCGATTCATCCACTGACCGCGAACGCTATCAAACAGTCTATTCAAAATCGCCCGGCGCTATTGCGGCCCCCACTGCTGGTCTGCACTTCACTGACGCGATCCTCGAACAGGTCAAAGCTAGCGCAACAGTCGCCGAAGTCACGCTGCATGTCGGTTACGGAACTTTCGAACCCGTGCGCGTCGACGACGTGGACCAACACTCGGTAAGTAGCGAGCGCTTCACGATCTCCAACGAAGCCGCTGAAACGATCAACAACGCGCGGTCGAAAGGCGGACGCGTAATCGTGGTCGGCACCACGACGATGCGAGCGCTCGAGTCTTCTGCAACCGAGTCAGGCCGGGTGGAAGCAACGAGCGGCGAAGCGAGTCTCACAATCAAGCCCGGCTATCGTTTCCGCATCGCGGATGCATTACTCACAAACTTCCATCTGCCGCGCTCGTCCCTGCTCGTACTCGTCAGCGCTTTCGCTGGACGCGAACTCGTCCTGCGGGCCTACGGCTACGCCGTGGAGCAAGGATATCGCTTCTACAGTTACGGCGATTGCATGTTAATACTATAGGCAGTATAAAAATGCGGATGGTAAACTAGCCTCGACGTAAAGGTTATGGCTGTATTAAAGAAATTTCGCTCCCGCTGGCTGTCACAATCCGAGGCCCCCTACGAGCCTGAAAAGAAAGCGAAGACTGCTACGCCTTCGTGGGGGATGAGCTACGACATCCGGCCGCTTAGCATTTCTCAACTCGAGGAGTGCTGGCGGCTCGATCAACGCTGCTTCATCGACGGCGAGGCGTACAGTAAAGAGACTTTCGACTACTTGTTGACTGCTCCGGAATCGGTTTCGTATCGCGCGGTGACTTCTGGCGGTGTTATGGCAGGCTTCGTGATCGGACTCGTCGAACCGGATCGCACCGGACACGTCACCACTGTCGGCGTTGCGCCTGAACATCGGCGGCGCAATCTCGCCAAACGACTGATGCACGAAGTTGAAGAGGGTTTTCGTAAGCGAAACGTGAGGCTTGTGCGGCTGGAAGTCAGGACACTAAATACGCCGGCGCAGAAACTCTACGAAAGTCTCGGCTACACCATTTCTCAAACACTTCCGAAGTATTACTCCAACGGTGGCGACGGATTGTTAATGCTCAAATCGCTAGACTAGCCACAAAAAGGCACAAAAGGCAAAAAAAAAGAATTTTCAGGAATCCAGCTTCGAACTGCCGAATTCGTTTCTTCTTGTGCCTTTTGTGCCTTTTGTGGCTAACCTTTACGTAACTCAGTTAAAACTTGCTTCGCAACGGCCTTCAAGGTGTCGAACACACCGACGCCAGTTGACGCTACTGCTTCAACCACAGGCTCATTTTTTCTCTGCAACTCCGTCGCCAGATCCTCAACCGGCACGATGTTGCCAAGATCTCGTTTGTTGAGCTGAAGCACGTACGGAATCTTCATCAGGTCGTAACCCTGCGATTGCAGGTTCTCTTCGAGGTTGTACAGCGACTCGATATTCGCATCCATGCGCTCTTCCTGCGAGTCGGCCACAAACACCACGCCATCCACGCCCTTCAAAATCAGTTTGCGCGACGCGTCATAGAACACCTGACCAGGCACGGTGTAAAGGTGAAACCGCGTCTTGAACCCGCGGACAGTGCCCAACTCGAGCGGCATAAAATCGAAGAACAGCGTGCGGTCAGTTTCAGTCGCCAGACTGATCAACTTACCGCGCGCCTGCGGCGCAGTCGAGTCGAAGATGTACTGCAAATTGGTCGTCTTACCACACAGACCTGGGCCGTAGTAGACGATCTTGCAGTTGATTTCTCGGGAAGCGTAGTTAATAAAGGTCATAGCGCGTGCCGTTAGCTAAAGAGACTGTCGATGTCCTCGTCCGTAATTCCGGCAAAAGGAGAATCGTCGTCATAATCTCCAGCCGCGATCTCGTCAAACATGGTCGCGAGCTGGTGGGAGACTTGCTTACTTCGCAATTTGACCAGACCGAGGCTGGAACGCTCGTCAAAAACAATCACCAGCAGGAGCCTGCCAATCACGGAGATGTGAATGCTCTCTTTCTCCCCCTCGTGGGAGAGGGTCGGGAATTCCTTCTCGCCGATGAGCTGCGCCATTCCTCCCGTAGCGGCAACGTTGCCGGCTGCGAGAGACGCCAGACTGGTTGTGTCAAGATTTCCCACTTCACCCTGGGAAGCGATCTCCTGACCATCTTTGTCCACCAGGAAGACCACCTTGGCCGACGAATCCATCCGGAGCCGGGCCAGGACGGCTTTTATCTGATGGTATTGCTGCTCGCGCAACAGGAGTGGTGTGTCTGCCATTATGCGACTCGTTGTTGAAGACCGGGCGGGAATGCTACCTGGAGAGTTAACCTGAAGCGCCTGCTTCGCCTATCGCAAATTTCGGAACTAAAGAGGTTACTTATTCGGTTGGGGCTAAGTGCCGAGGTGCTGTCGACCTCCATAAGCCAAACGCACTTTAACATAGCCAACAATGTGCATCAAGTGTTTTTCTTTGTTTGTACATTTGTCGCATTGGACCGCGCTTGTGACCTTAAAGCACCCGCAAATACTTGTATTCGTTGATTTAGGGGCGAGGCTGTGGTAAGCTGCGGGCGATTCCAGCGGCTGCTTGCTATTAGGTGAGCAGCCTTTTGAGATTCCACCCATGAGTAGCAGTCTCACAAAAGGCTTGCGACGGTCCCCTACACGTTCAAAGGCAAAAAAAGCTGCGGCAAAAACCGCGAAGCGCGCTGTTAAAGCGAAGCGAGTCGCGGCAAAACCAAAGGCGAAACGTGCAAGTGCCGCCAAACCAACTGTCACTAGGGCCGCCGCCCGAAAAGCAGCCGCGCGGAAAACCGCGGCCAAGCCTAAGGCAGCGGCGAAAGCCAGAAGACCGGCGCCGAAACCTGCGGCCCGCAAGACTGCTGCCAAGAAGGTTGTGGCTTCGAGAGTCAAAAAGACTCAGAAGCTCGCCGCCGTCAGAGCAGTTAGACCCACGCAGACAGCTCCGGCTCCGCCTCGGCAACCCACGATGGACGAGTCGGCTGCCCTGGTAGCTTTCGAACGTGCACATAAAGAGTTTGTCCGAGGACGCTTTGCTGAAGCTCGCAACCAGTTCCGGATCCTCGTAGACAAGTATTCCCAGGTTTCGGAAGTAGCCGCCCGCGCGCGTACGTACCTCGCGATCGCGGAATCTCGGCTACGCACGGAAAGCATGCTGCCGCGAGATGCTGATTCGCTTTACGATCGCGGCGTTATTGAACTAAACCGGGGCGAATATGTTGCTGCCCAGGAGATGTTCGAACGAGCACTCAAGCGCGAACCAGAAGCGGCGCACATTCACTACGGCCTGGCCGCTACCCGCGCGCGTTTGGGTTCCATCGACCTCGCGCTCGAGTCGCTGCAACGTGCGCTCGCCATTCAACCGAATCTTCGCGTGCGTGCTCAACACGATCACGACCTGAACCCCCTTCGTAACGATCCTGACTTCGATCGTCTCATTTTCAGTAATCCTTCCTAAAAACGGTAATATATCCCTGCGTTCCCTGATCTGTATTACCGGGAGTTTGATTTGCGAACAATCACAGGTGGTCAAAAACTCGTAGCCATCGGCGGCGGCACCGGGCTATCGACAATGCTCGCCGGTCTCAAGCAGTTAGTCGGCAAAACTGAGGATGAGATCTGGATCGAAACGCTCTCCGCGATCGTCACCGTGTCCGACGACGGCGGCAGCTCCGGACGTTTGCGCGACGAATTGCAGATGCTGCCTCCGGGCGACATCCGCAACTGCATGATCGCGCTTTCCGAAGACGCAAACCTGCTATCGCGTCTCTTCCGTTATCGCTTTCGTGGTGACGGCGAACTCGGCGGACACAGTTTCGGAAATCTGTTTCTGGCAGCCCTGACCGAAGTCACGGGAGACTTTACTGAAGCGATTCGACTCTCGTCCGAGGTCATCGCAAGTAAAGGCCACATCTATCCGGCGACGCTCAGCGACGTACGTCTTGTGGCGGACCTGGAGGATGGGACGGTCGTGCGCGGAGAGACGCAGATTTCGGCGTCGAAAGTTCCGATTCGCCGTTTACATCTTGAACCCGAGCAGTGTTTGCCACTGCCGCAGGCATTGAACGCCATACGCACCGCCGACATCATTACTGTTGGTCCTGGTTCTCTTTACACGAGCATCCTTCCCAACCTGCTGGTGGCGAAAGTGGCGCGCGTGATTGGTGAGAGCTCGGCGACGAAGATCTTTGTCAGTAATTTGATGACGCAACCTGGCGAGACTGACGGTTACAGCGCGCGCGAGCATCTTGAAGCAGTCAGGAAGTACGCGCCGGAAATTCATTTCGATTTCGTCGTCGTCAACAACCGCCGCATCAGCGACGAGCAAGCCGAACGTTACGCGGCCGAGGGTGCTTATCAGATCGGCATCGACGATCCGATCGACGATGCGCTCGATCAAACCACCGAGGTCATGCGTGGCGATCTGCTCGACGACGGCGAGAAGGTACGTCATCACTCAGACCGTCTCGCACAAGTAGTGCTGAACTGCCGCCGGCAAGCGCTGTCGCATGCGATAGTCGCCGTATGAATCCGCCTTCGGAGAATTCCTTTTTGGCCAACAACAACAAACTGAGTGTAGTGATTCTCGCGGCTGGACTGGGGACGAGAATGAAGTCGCGGCGCGCGAAGGTGCTGCACGAACTTGGCGGATCACCGCTTATTACGCACGTCGTGAAAACGGCGCAGCAACTGGATCCGCAGACGATTCTGGTTGTCGTCGGGCATCAGGCGGAGGAAGTCGAAAAGGCTGTACTTGACGCGGTTGGTGATCTGGCGAGTTTCGTGGTTCAGGCGAAACAGCGAGGCACTGGCGATGCCGTCGAATCTGCTCGCGGGCTGCTTGAAAATTCCGATTCGTTGTTGCTCGTGCTCTCCGGTGACGTGCCTCTTATTCGCAGGGAAACGCTGCAAAAGTTGATCGCGCACCATCGCGAGAATGGGGCGGCTTGCACGATCCTGAGCGTCGAACTTCAGAACCCGACGGGTTACGGACGCATGGTCCGCAACGACGACGGTTCCTTCGCACGCATTGTCGAGCACAAAGACGCAACCACGGACCAGAAGCAAATAAGAGAGATCAATAGCGGGATTTATTGCTTCGAAGCCGGCGACTTGTTCCAGGCGCTGCGCCGTGTCAAGCCCGTAAACGAACAGGGCGAGTATTACCTCACGGACGTTGCCGAGATCATTCTGTCGCTCGGAGGCACTGTCAGCGTCTACCTTCACGACGATCCACGCGAAGTTTCGGGCATCAACACGCGCGCCGAGCTGGCCGAGTTCGAAAACCTGGTCCGTCGCAACACGATTCGACGTCTCATGATCGAAACAGGCGTAACGTTTATCGATCCGTCACACGCCTACATCGGTGCGGAAGTGCAAGTCGGGCAGGACTGCATCATCTATCCGGACGTCGCGATAGAAGGAAGGTCAATAATCGGCAACGGTTGTGTGATTCGTTCCGGAGTGCGCATCACAAACTCGCGGCTTGGAGACGAGGTGACTGTTAAGGATTATTCGATCATCGTCGACTCCGAAATCGGTTCGAACTGTTCCGTCGGTCCGTTTGCTCATCTCCGCATGAATGCCACGCTCGAAGACAAAGCCGCGGTCGGGAATTTCGTGGAAGTGAAGAAGTCGCGGTTGAAACGTGGCACGAAGGCGATGCATCTGACGTATTTGGGCGACGCGACGATCGGCGAGCGTACGAACATCGGCGCCGGCACAGTCACATGCAACTACGACGGCAAGAACAAGCACGAAACGATTATCGAAGACGATGTTAAGATCGGTTCGGATACCATGCTCGTTGCGCCCGTGCGAGTGGGTGCGCGATCCATGACGGGCGCTGGATCTGTAGTGACGAAAGACGTGCCGCCGGATTCACTCGTCGCCGGTGTTCCGGCCGAAGTAAAGAAGAAATTGAAATAGAAAGAAAGGCAAACGGAAATGCGGATTGCGAATTGCGGATTTCGGATTTCGGATTTAGAGGACGCTCCGCGACTCGCAATTTCGCAATTCGCAATTCGCATTTCTAATACACCATGTGTGGAATTGTTGGTTATGTAGGTAACAAACAGGTCGTGCCGCTGATTATCGACGGCCTGCGGAAGCTCGAGTATCGCGGTTACGACTCAGCCGGTATCGCGGTAGTCAACGAAGGTCACGAGCTCGAGATACGTCGTGCCGAAGGCAAACTGCGCAACCTGGAAGAGACGATCCGGCTTAGTCCGCTTGATGGCACGTACGGCATCGGCCACACGCGCTGGGCCACGCACGGACGCCCCACGGAAGAGAACGCCCACCCGCATCGCGATTGCACCGGTCGCGTCGTCGTCGTTCACAACGGAATCATCGAAAATTACCTGCAACTAAAAGAGCGTCTGCGTCACACCGATCACCGCTTCGTCACCGAAACGGATACCGAAATCATCGCGCACCTGATCGAAGAGCACCTGCGCCACGACATGTCATTCGAAGAAGCTGTGCGCACAACAGCCACGGAACTGCGCGGCATCTTCGCGCTTTCGATCATCAACGCCGACGAGCCAGACACGATCATCGCCGTACGCCAGGGCCCGCCGGTCGTTATCGGTCTCGGCGATCGCGAGTTCTTCGTTGCTTCAGACATCCCCCCGATTCTGCATCACACACGCGACGTCTTTTTCCTCGGCGACGGCGAACTCGCCATCATCAACAAAGACGCTGTCCGCGTCATCGACTTTGAAGGCAACACGGTCCAGCCGGCGATTCAGCGCATCACGTGGGATCCGATCATGGCGGAAAAGGGCGGCTTCAAGCATTTCATGCTCAAGGAGATCTACGAGCAGCCGCGCGCCGTCCGCGATACGGTCCAGGGTCGCATCTCGCTCGACACCGGACGCGTGTTTCTCGATGAGATGGCCAACATCACCGAGTCAGACTTCAAGCGTTTCACGTCGATCAAGATCGCGGCGTGTGGCACGTCGTGGCATGCGGGACTTGCGGGCAAGTACATGATCGAACAACTCGCGCGCGTGCCTGTCGACGTCGACTACGCTTCCGAGTTTCGTTATCGCGATCCGGTGATGGATGAGAAGACGTTGCTGCTGGTGATTTCGCAGTCCGGTGAAACCGCCGACACGATCGCCGCGCTTCGTGAAGCAAAAGAACTCGGCGCACGCGTGCTGGCGATTTGTAACGTGCAGGGTTCGATGATCGTCCGCGAGGCTGATGGCACGATCCTGACTCACGCTGGTCCGGAGATCGGCGTCGCGTCGACCAAGGCGTTTACGAGTCAGATGATCGCGCTCTACTTGCTCGGACTTTATCTTGGACAATTACGCGGGTCGTTGACGGAAGACGAAGCGCGTTTTCATGCGCAGGAGCTAGCGGAGTTGCCGGTCAAACTCGAACACCTGCTCAATGATTCAGATGGTATTGAAGAGCTTTCGAAAGAGTTTTTCCGCTCGACCGACTTTCTCTACCTGGGGCGCGGCATCAACTTCCCAGTCGCACTCGAGGGCGCGTTGAAGTTGAAGGAGATTTCTTACATTCACGCCGAAGGTTATCCGGCCGGCGAAATGAAGCATGGTCCAAACGCGCTTATTGACGAACGTCTGCCGGTGTTGTTTATCAACACTCGTGAAGAAGGTAACCGCGCTTCAGAGCTACGTTACGAAAAGACGCACTCGAACATCGTCGAGGTAAAGGCGCGTGAAGGTATAGTGATCTCGGTGCTGACCGAAGGAGACACGATGTCGTCGGAGGAATCGGACCACGTGATCGAGATACCACCTTCGAGCGATTTGCTTTCGCCGATCCTTTCAATCATTCCGTTGCAGTTACTCGCGTATCACATAGCCGTGCGCCGCGGCTGTGACGTGGACCAACCTCGTAATCTGGCTAAGTCAGTGACAGTGGAATAATCCGGCCTGTTTCGTGGCTGTCACTACGAAGTGCTTCTCACGTTTGATCTGAACCTGACCAAACCCGGCGGCTGCTAATGCTCGTGTTATGCCTGTGCTCGCCTGCCAGGTTTCGTAGCGATTTGGATTGCCGGGCCAGTGCCATTGCCTTCCCACAGTGTTCAGTGTCAGACCGTTGACCATCACCCACAATCGATAAAGACTCGCTTTCACCTGCAAGCGGGCAATGTGGGATCCCAACTCTTTCGCCGTCATGCTGAACGGGTGCAACACGAGCCAGAGATCGCCTCCGACATCTGTAACGCGCGAGATTTCCGATAACGCTCGCGCGATGTGCATGTAAGGAAGCGCGACGCGACAAATAACCAAATCAAATGCTTCGTGGTCGAACGGCAATGCTTCACCGCGGCCTTCGACGAAATGAATTGACGGACTGAATTGTTTTCCCAGTGCAAGCGCCGCGTGATCGAGATCGAGACCGACCGCCGTTACGCCCTCGCGAAGATTGCTTCCTATCAGCGTTTGCCCGGCGCCGCAGCCGATGTCGAGAATACGCCGATGCCGCTCTTCGACGACGGGCATCACGCGCCGTGAATCGTTTGGATCCGTCGCTATTGCCAATTCCAGCCGGTGATAGTCGGCGCTGTTGGTAAGCATTGCGAAATTCCCGGAACTGTGGTTTTATTCAGTCCCTTAACCTCAATCCTAGGTATATTTACTGAGTCGGTTTCGGCGAGAAACCTCTATCAAGCGGGACCCAGATGAGCATCCTCAGAACTGCTAAGTTACTAACCCTGAACGTTGGCAAGTCTATCGGCGTATTCCACGCTCTCAGTCGCAGCGAGTGGCGCAAGAACCAGTTGTTGATTCTTGCTTATCACGGCGTTTCGCTCGACGATGAACATCTTTGGAACCCGGATCTTTATCTCAGTCCGGAACATTTCCGCGGCCGCATGCAGGCCCTGAAGGACTACGGTTGCCACGTCCTGCCGCTGGCCGACGCGCTCCAACGACTTGAAAGCGGTACGCTGCCGACGTGTAGCGTCGTCCTCACCTTCGACGACGGCAGCAGCGATTTCTACGCCCGGGCGTTTCCGATTCTACGTGAGTTTGGATGGCCGGCCACTGTCTATTTGACGAGCTATTACTCCAATTACAACCGTCCTGTGTTCGACACGATGTGCTCGTACCTGCTGTGGAAAGGCCGAGGCCGAGTGATGGATGTAAAAGGACTATTAGACGGAATAGTCTCACTGGATCTGAGGAGCACATCAGGCCGAGAGAATGCGACGCTTGCGATACGCGAGTTTTCACGTCGCGAACGGTTTTCCGCAAAAAGCAAAGACGAGCTTCTGACCCGAATGGCTGAGCGGCTGTCAATTGATTATCAAGCAATTCTGGCGAAGCGGATCCTGCACCTTATGTCGGTGGAGGAGTTAGCTCTCCTTGCGGCGGAGGGAGTCGACATAGAGTTACATACGCACCGCCATCACGCTCCGAAAACGCGCGATTCGTTCATGCTTGAGCTGGACGAGAATAGAAATTTTATTACCAGGTTCACTAAACTGCCGCATCACTTCTCGTATCCGAATGGAGCATACGCGGACTGTTATGATCCATGGCTCGAGGCCTCCGACGTAGTTTCCGCTACTACCTGCGATCCGGGCCTCGCGACAACCCAAACCGATCGTTACAGACTTCCGAGATTGGTGGATAGATCCTCACTCCAATCAATCGAACTTGAGGGATGGATCTCGGGATTTTCAAACTTTCTGCCCCGAAAACCAACCTTCGTCTCCAGCCAAATTCCGCCGCATTACTATTAGCGAAGCAGAAGAGTAATTTTATGAGTGGTCCCCTCGGGGCAAACGGGTGCGGCACTGCTTCCCCATGCGTGCCTCCCACGTTGCCCCGTTTGCCCCCCGCCAATCACATAACGCGTAACGACGAGACAAAAAGGAGCAGTGCATTTTCCATTTATCATTTTCCATTGTTCATTTGCCGTTGAAGAACCACCTTTGAGGGAATCTATCACCCTGCTTAAATGACAAATGACAAATGGAAAACGATAAATGGAAAATGACTAACTGTTCCTGCGTTCGCGATCGATGAGTTTTTGTTTACGCTCAAGTCCCCACCTGTAACCGCCAAGGCTTTGATCTTCGCGCACGACGCGATGACACGGAATCACGAGCGCGACGGGATTAGTCGCACAAGCCCGCCCAACAGCACGCACCGCGCCCGGTTTACCTAACGCCTTCGCCACTTCGCCGTACGAAACTGTTTGACCGTACGGAATCGCGCGCAACTGCTCCCACACCTGACGCTGAAACGCGGTGGCGCGAATGTCGAGCGGGAGATCAAGTTGCGGTTCTTTGTTTGTTAGATGATTCAGGATCTTCTTGACTGGTTCGCGCAAAGCTGAATCGTTGCGAAGAATCGTCGCCGCCGGAAACTCAGCACGCAGATCCTTTTCGAGCGCCGCATCGGTGTCACCCATGCGCACGGCGCACACGCCTCGTTGCGTCACGGCAACCAGAAGCCGTCCTAACGGCGACGCGACGATTGTGTAATTGATACTTATTCCGAGTCCGCCTCGGCCGTACGTCGCCGGCGTCATGCCGAGTTCTTCGGGAGCGTGTTCGTAAAGTCGGCTGCTGGAATTGAATCCTGAATCGTAAAGCGCTTGTGTCACTGGTTCTCCTTCGCGGACGAGCGTCTTGAAGTTGACGAATCGTCGCGCGGTCTGATACTGGCGGGGACTGATTCCCATGATGCGTTTGAACGTGCGTTGCAAGTGAAAACTGCTGACGCCTGCGTCCGCTGCGAGATCTGCAAGTTTCACTGTCTCTGTTTGATTCGCGTCCAGAACCCGGCAGACCCGCTGCACCATTTCGACCCCCGAATCGACGACGTTCGTTCGTCGCGGCTCGCATCGCAAACAGGCGCGAAAGCCTGCCTGCTCCGCAGCGTCGGGCATGTCGAAGAACGTTACGTTCTCGCGACGCGGCCGTCGCGATGGGCACGACGGGCGGCAGTAAATCTTCGTCGAGCTGACGGCGAACACAAACTGCCCGTCAAACCGCGAATCTTTCGCGGCCACTGCTTCCCACTTTCGTTCCTCGGTTTTCATCACGCGATTATCGTAAACCAGCTTGAATTCACGATCTATCTGGTTCTTGCTATCAAACTACAAGCCTCATTTCGTTTACTTCGATCTGTGTGCTTAAATGCAAAAACAAAACTCGTGGATTCGGAATTTCTATCACAACTTAACGAACAGCAGCGCGAAGCCGTGCTCGCTACCGAAGGGCCGCTCCTAATCCTGGCCGGAGCAGGTTCAGGCAAGACGCGCGTGATCGCGCATCGCATCGCTTATCTGATCGCTGAAAAGCAGGTTCCGACCTGGAACATTCTCGCCGTTACGTTTACGAACAAAGCCGCTGACGAGATGCGCCAGCGCGTGCAACGACTGCTACACGCGCGCAACGATTCGAGCCTGCCGCTGGTATCAACGTTCCATAGTCTGTGCGTTCGCATTCTCCGTCAGGACATCGAAAAACTAAACGACAACTACACGCGCCGGTTCACGATTTACGATGCTGACGACTCGCTGCGTTTGATTCGCCAATGCATCAAGGATCTGGGTTACGACGAGAAGTCGCTTGCACAACGTTCCGTGCAATCTGCCATCAGTGCGGCCAAGAATCGCGGTGAGGATACGAAGACGTTTGCAGCGCGAGCGGAATACGGCGACGAACGTCGAGCCGCGATCGCGCGCGTCTATCAGATGTACGAAGATCGCCTGCACGCGAACAACGCGCTCGACTTCGACGATCTGCTAATCAAAACCGTCCGCCTCCTGCGAAACGTTCCTGAGATCCGCGAGAAGTACAACAACAAGTTTCGCTACATCCTCGTCGACGAGTACCAGGACACGAACACGCTACAGTTCGATCTAATTAGTCTGATCACGCAAAAACAGCAGAACGTTGCCGTAGTCGGCGACGAAGACCAGTCGATCTACAAGTGGCGCGGTGCAGACATCAGCAACATTCTCAACTTCGAGGTCCACTTTCCGCGCACGAAGATCATCCGTCTCGAACAGAACTACCGATCGACACAGACGATCCTCGACATTGCCGGAGCCGTAGTGAAGAACAACCGGCAACGAAAAGGAAAAACTCTGTGGACGTCGAACCCTCGAGGCGGGCGCGTCGGTTATTACCAGGCTTACGACGCGGAAGCGGAAGCACGGTGGGTTGCCGGAAAGATCCTCGAACATCGCCGCGACGAATTCGACCTGCGCGCGGCCGTTCTTTACCGCACCAACTCGCAATCGCGCGTGTTTGAAGAAGCTATGCGTCGCGCCAGTTTTCAGTACAACATTCTTGGCGGCTTCAGTTTCTACGAGCGCATGGAAGTGCGCGACATCATCTCGTATCTCAAACTCGCGCTGAATCCCAACGACTCGATCGCGCTCGATCGCGTAATCAACAGTCCGCCACGTGGCATCGGCCGCACGACGATGGAAGAGATCGAACGACGGCAAAAAGACGCCGGAGTGTCGCTGTGGGAGACGATCGCGCTTGTCATCGAGAACCCTGAAAAGTTGAGCTCACGCGCAATCAACGCGCTGCGCAACTTCCGCAAAATCCTCACACGTCTTGGCGAGATGGCGACGAATGAAAACACCGAATCAACGTCCCCTGTGTCTGACGTAGTCCGTGCCGCACTCGTCGAGACCGGCTATGACTACTGGTTGCAATCCGAAAAGACGGAAGAAGCCGAGGGACGTCGCGAAAACCTGGAAGAACTTGTTAACGCCGCCGTCGACTACGACGACCAGGGTATCGAAGGACTACGCGAGTTTATCGATCACTCCGCTCTAGTTTCCGATCAGGACGACTACAAACGCGACGCGCCCGTGACGCTGATGACGGTCCACTCCGCGAAAGGCCTCGAGTTTCCGCTCGTGTTTATCGTCGGACTCGAAGACGGCTTGTTCCCGCATTCACGCTCCGCAGCCGATCCGGAAGATCTCGAAGAAGAACGGCGGCTCGCTTACGTCGCTATGACGCGCGCCGAGCGATATCTCTACGTAACGCATGCAATGAAGCGACGAGTTTACGGTGAAGAGATCGCGTCTGAGCCGTCGCAGTTTCTGAACGAGATGCCCGGGGAGTTGCTGGAGGATCTTTCACTCGGCAAGTCGTGGTTGTATTTCAGGCGTGAAGCTGATGCGATCGAGATAGAACCACCGGACGAACCGCGTCGCGAGAAGAAAAAATATATGGGCAAGACTTACAACAGCGTGGATTCGATTGAAGCGTTTTTCAAGCAACGCAACCAGCAGATGGGCCAGGCGCCGCAACCTAAACCAAAGCCCGCGGCCACCTCGGCTTCCGCTTCATCATCGTCCGGCGAAATCAAGCCAGGCTCGTACGTTAAGCACTCCAAATACGGCCGTGGCCTCGTGCTCCGGCGCGAAGGCGCGGGCGAGGCCACTAAACTCACTGTAAGTTTTCCTGGCTATGGCCAGAAGAAGCTGGTCGAGAAGTACGCCGGCCTGGAAAAGGCGTAAGGCGTAACTACCGAACAGATACCTGATTGTTGGTCAATTCCGTCGCGATGTGATTCGCGTCGAAAACCTTCTTCAGGATTTCCAACATTCCTCTCGAGTCAACCGAAATCGCGCGATTGACTGACCCGTCGTAAATATAGTCGCCGACGAGCGATTGAATGTTGCCGTCGAAGATCAAACCTACCAACTCGCCATTCTGATTGATCGTCGGCGAACCGGAGTTACCGCCGATGATGTCATTCGTCGAAACGAAATTAAACGGCGTGTTCAGGTTGAGCGCCGACTTCTTATCCATCCACCGTTGCGGCAGGACCCACGGGAACTGATGTTTATGTTCATCGGCGCGTGCGAACAGGCCGCCGAGCGTGGTGAACGCCGGGATCTTCTTACCATTCTCCGTGTAACCCTGGACCGAGCCGTACGACAGACGCAGTGTGAAAGTCGCGTCCGGATAAAGCTTCGTGCCTTCGATGTCGAACAATGCGCGAGCGATCTTCGCGTAATTCGCACGTTCCACACCCAGCACTTCTCCCTCGTAGCGTTTGCGTAATTCGCGGGCCTTTGCGTCGATCGTGCGGGCCACGACAATCATCGGATCGGTCGACTCGTCAATCGCTTTGCGTCCTCCGGCGGCGACCTCCTTGCGATAAGCGACGTCTTTCAACTTCGTCCCGGTGATAATCTCATTCGCCCGCTCTTCAGGACTCTTGCCGTTGAGGACCTGTTTCACCAGCGCGTGATCCGCGCCGAGAAGTTCGACCATGAAACCGAGCGAATCCGCAAGTTTCAGTTTCTCAAAGTCGTCGTGAATCGGAGCCGGCGAATACAGAGCCAACTCCAAAGAGGCACGACGAGCATCGATGTACTCAGGTAACCGCTCGGCGTTTGGCTTTTCGTTCTCGGTCGCGAGGCGAACGAGCGCCCGCGCAAAGCTGAAATAAGTGGTGTTGAAACCAGACGCCTGATCGAAGATGCGGCGTTCGCGTATGTAAGTCGGATAGGTCGTGTGGGCTGTTGAGATTGCGTCCCACGCACCGCCGTACATTTTCTGGCGTTCCGGATTGTCAGACACTGACTTGCGCAGTGCCGCTTCGCCCTTCGACTTGCGGGCCATCAAGTCACGGTCTTTCAACCCTGCAAGCCGGCCACGATAGACCTTCAAACTGTTTTGAACGCTGTTTAGGTCGTTCTGTGCCTGACGCGTTTGCTCCTCGCCCATCGCCATGTATTTCTTCAACATCGCTTCCTGCCGTTCAAGCAAGCGAATAATGATCGGAATGCTCGTCTCGCGCAGTTCCTCGAGATGGGCCACCGTGTTCAAACGAGACGTCGAACCAGGATGGCCGGTAACAAAAACAAGACCGCCTTCCTTTGGTCCAGCTGTGGACCACTTGAAATAGTTTTCCGGACGAACCGGTTGGTCGTTTTCATAAACACGGACCAGCGCCATATCGATGTTGAAGCGCGGGAAGTTGAAGTTGTCCGGATCCCCGCCAAAGAACGCAGCCTGGAATTCAGGAACGAACACGAGACGGGTGTCGGTGTACTTCTTGTAGCGATAGAGATGGTATTGACCACCCTGGTACAGCGGCACCACGTCCGAACGAAGTCCGGTAGCTTTCAGCGATTCCGCTTCAATCGCGGAACTCGCCGTGCGTCGTGCGGTAAACGCGTCCGCATCACTCATGCCGGCTTTTACCGCTTCGTTCACGCGCGTGGTCACGTCTTCAATGCTCATCAGAACATTGAGTTCGAGACCCGGAAGTTTGATCTCGTCGGCTCGCGTTTTCGCGACAAATCCGAGCTTCGCGTAGTCCTTTTCCGGCGTGCTTACATCCGTGACGAGGTCTTCGACGATGTGATAGTTCGTCAACACGAGACCACTGGAAGAGACGAACGAACCCGAACCGCCGTTATTGAATCGGACGGATGCGAGCCGAACGTTCTTCAGCCACTCATCGGTGACTTCAAAACCGTATTTCTTCTTGATGTCCTCGCGCGGGACGTTGTTGAACGTCCACATGCCTTCTTCGGCGAGTGCGGGAATGTAGAAGGTCGAAATGGTGAAAAGCGCCAGTAGGAGCGCTGCTAAGAATCTATTACGTTTCATAATTTGTCCTCATTTGGGCACACAGATTAACCGATCTGTGATGCGCAGACTACTCCTCGCGCTCGCCCCGATCCTTCATCCGGATGTATTCATCGAGCGTAAGATCGCTGTGGCCCTTCTCTTTCATCTTTCGGATGAAATTGGCGCTGACGCCGTGGTCCTTCAGACGAATTAGCTGCTCGAGCGGTACGTTGTTGTAACCCATCTCCTTCAGCTCTTTGGCGAAGGCCGGACTGACGCCGTGATCCTTCACGCGGATCCACTGCTCGAGCCCCGCTCGCTCGTAACCGGCGGCGACGAATTCGTTGATAAATTTCGCGCTTACGCCATGGTCCTTCGTTCTCACCAGCTCTTCGGGAGTCATGTTGCTGTAGCCAAGTCCGGTCAGTTCGCGGATGAAATCCAGGCTAACTCCGTGATCTTTCATGCGGACGATCAGGTCGGTTGTTTTGACGGTATAACCGAGTGATTTCATTCCCTGGAGATACTCCAACCGGACGCCGTGATTGCCCATCCGCACAAGCTGCTCGACCGTAGTCGTGTCGTAGCCCTGCGCTTTGAGTTCATTGATGTAAGTGAAGCCGACGTCACTCATCGCCAGCGCTTGCAACTGTTCGTCGTTCGCCCTGCCAAACCCGAGGCGGCTAAGGTCCGATGAGAACGAGCTGCTGGGGCTGAAAGTGAAATGACCTGAACCATTCCCGTCTTTGAACCAACCTTCGAAGTTGAACGTGCCCGCATCTCGTTTCAACTGAAAGCGAACGACATTGCCGGCGGACGACATCATCTGATCGCGTGTGAGTCCGCTCAGTTGGTCGAGAGCGATCCCAAAACCTGTGCTGCTGCGATTGAAGCGACCGTTTTCACGCTCACGGCGGTAGTGCATCGATAGATGGACTTTGCTTTCGTCGGTCCGGAACTCGATCAGCCATTGGTTGGCAGTAGTTTGTGGATTGGAAAAGGTGACGTCAGACGCTGAATAACACGCGACTCCAACTCCCACCGCAAGAACGATAATTAACGCCACATATCTCATGCAGACCTCCTGGTGAGCAAACGGATTGAAGGGACGGAATTCTGTCGAACAGACAGTAACTTACAGGTGCTCAATGAGGAAACACCGCCCTACGGTCTTTTGTGGCCTGAAACGCCGGGTTTAGTAACTATTTTGCCGCTTTTCGCCGTGCTCGCCGGACATGGGTTTCGGACTGCTTGTCACTTCGTTGCCGCACTGCCGGCACAAATAACTGTCCTCTTTTTGAGCAGCCGGGACTAGCCAAAGACAGCCGCACGATTGGCACAAGATAGTCGAACCAAGTAGCCACTCGTTAAACCGTATTTGCTTTTCTACTCTCATCGATCAACCCCCCTGTAAGCGACCTTATGACCAGAGCGTTGGTTCTTCTAAATGACAAACGACGCGAATCTTTCATTAAAATGTCGCAGGTTCGTGTTCGTCTGTGGTTGACCTTCGGGAAGCGGCGTTTGACAATCGGCGGGCATGCGAACCGGACAATTTAGAACACCTCGACTCAATCAGTTTCCCCGCATGTTGCTTGCCGAATGGCGGAAACTGAAGCTCCCTTTTTCTGATGAAACTGTAATCGTCGCGGTCTCGGGCGGCGCCGACTCGACCGCCCTGCTGCTCGCGCTTCACGAGCTGCGATCCGCCCACAAATTGTCCGTGAAATTATGTGTCGCGCATCTCGATCACAAGCTGCGGGAGTCGAGCAGCAGCGATGCGAAATGGGTCGCAGCACTCGCGGAAAAGCTCGGTTACGAGTGCGTCGTCGGCCGCAGCCAAGTAGCCGAAATCGCCCAATCCAATGCCGACAATCTCGAACAGGCAGCTCGCGAGGCGCGGTACAAATTCCTCGAAAGAACGGCGAAACGAAAGTCGTCAAATTACGTTCTGACAGGTCACACGATGGACGACCAGGCGGAAACAGTTCTGCTGCGGCTGATGCGCGGCAGTGCCGGTTCCGGCCTCGGCGGCATGGAACTGTTGCGGCCGCTCGGCAAGAACTCGTCTATCAAGCTTGTGCGGCCGCTGCTGTGGGCGCGCCGCAGCGAGACGGAGACTTATTGTCGTGTCCGGAAAACGGAGTTCTTGCGCGATGAAATGAACGACGATCAGAGGTTTGCGCGCGTCAAGGTTCGGCACCAACTGCTGCCGCTGATGCAGTCGTTCAACAACAGGATCGTGGAAGCAATCTCGCGCACCGCCTCCCAGCTTCGTGAGGACTCCGACGTTCTGGTCAACGATTCCGGTGCACTATTAAAGCGGGCCGCGGTGTTAGATCAGCTTGAAGATGAAACCGAAACGGCTGTTCTCGACGTAAAGGTGCTGGCCGCGGCGCCTCCGGCACTACGCCGGCGAGCGTTGCGACAGTGGATTTCCGAAGCACGAGGCAGCAGCCGGCGGCTCGAAATGGTTCACCTGCTGGCTGTTGAGAAGCTTCTGGAGGGAACGGCGGGCGGTCGAGTGGTGGAATTACCGGGCGGATCGCGCGTCAGGAGGGTAAGGAGCCGGCTCGAATTTGAACCTGAAAGTGATTGAAAAACCTGCGTTCAAACTTTATAGTCGATCGCGGGAAATTGCCCCGGTTAGTCATTTTTCAGAATCCGGGGAACCATAGTTGTCAGGGTGCATCAAAGAATTTGGGATATCAGTGTCGCCAACCGAGTGGAGAGCGACAAGTGAAGGCAATATAAGGTACTATCGCCGTCGGAGGCGTTGATGAATTTGAGTTCTACAGCAAGACAGATTGTATTTTGGCTGTTAATCATCGCGGGGGCAGTTTTGCTCTACAAGCTCGTCAATCCGCGTGGCAATACCTATGACACGGTGGACCTGACGAGAGTGGATCAGATGATCCAGGCCCGCCAGTTAAAAGAATTGACAGTCAGGCAAAATGAGACTGTCGCCATCGATCATAGCGGTAAGGAATATCGAGTCGCTCTATCCAACGATCCCGCGAAAAACGACCTGCTTAAGGCCGCGCGTGAAGTGGTCGACGGCAAGCCACGCGTCCCGAAGGTCCAGGAAGAATCCGGCAGCAGCTTTATTTGGCCCATGTTGATAACGTGGGCGCCGTTATTGTTCATCATCGCTATCTGGATATTTATGTTGCGCCAGATGCAGTCTGGCGGAAACAAGGCGCTTTCGTTTGGGAAGTCGAGGGCCAAGCTCTTGAATAACCAGCAGAAGCGCGTGACGTTTAAGGACGTCGCCGGTGTTGAGGAAGCGAAGGAAGAACTTCAGGAAATTATCGAGTTTTTGAAGGAACCGCAGAAGTTTCAAAAGCTCGGTGGCCGCATTCCCAAGGGCGTTCTGATGATGGGACCGCCGGGAACGGGCAAGACCTTGCTCGCTCGCGCGATTGCCGGTGAAGCAAACGTTCCGTTCTTCTCGATCTCCGGTTCTGACTTCGTCGAGATGTTTGTCGGCGTCGGCGCATCGCGTGTGCGCGACTTGTTCGAACAGGGCAAGAAGAACGCGCCGTGCATAATCTTCATCGACGAGATCGACGCTGTGGGTCGTCATCGTGGCGCAGGTCTTGGCGGCGGACACGATGAGCGCGAACAGACGTTGAACCAGTTGCTCGTCGAAATGGACGGCTTCGAGTCGAACGACGGTGTGATTCTGATCGCATCGACCAACCGTCCCGACGTTCTCGATCCGGCGCTGCTACGACCCGGGCGATTTGATCGACGCGTTGTGGTTTCTCGACCGGACGTTCGTGGACGCGAAGGCATCCTGAAGGTCCACACACGCAAGATTCCACTCGGCGAAGACGTGGACATCTCGGTGATTGCCCGTGGCACACCAGGATTCACGGGCGCCGACCTGGCGAACCTCGTGAACGAAGCCGCACTGAACGCAGCGCGTTACAACAAGAAACTCGTCGCAATGGGCGACTTCGAGTTGGCAAAAGACAAAGTGCTCATGGGCGCGGAGCGCAAGAGCATGGTGATCTCGAACGAAGAGAAGCGCGTCACTGCGTACCACGAAGCGGGTCATACGCTTGTTGGTCTGAAAGTGCCGAACGCGGATCCGGTTCACAAAGTCACTATCATCCCGCGCGGCATGGCGCTCGGTGTGACGCAACAGCTTCCGGAAGGTGATCGGCACAACTACAGTCAGGAATACCTGTTGGGCCAGATCGCGATCCTGATGGGTGGACGCATCGCGGAAGACATCTTCCTCGGCAGCATCACCACCGGCGCGTCAAACGACATCGAACGCGCCACCGAACTCGCCCGCGCGATGGTTTGCGAGTACGGCATGTCCGAAATGGGACCGCTCACGTTCGGTAAGAAGGAAGAGCAGATTTTCCTCGGACGCGAGATCGCACAGCATCGTGATTTCTCGGAAGACACCGCGATCAAGATCGACGAGCAGGTGAAGAAGATCGTCACCGCGCAGTTTGAACGCGCGAAGGCGATCATCGAAGAGAATCGCGACACGATGATCCGCTTGGCTGAATGCTTGTTGGAGCGTGAGTCGCTCGATGGAGTCGAGATTCGACGCATCGTGGCGGGCTTGCCGCTTGACGAGAATCCGCCGGTTTCCGATGGCGGCGATTCGGATCGTCCGCAGCTCAAGGAACCGGCGCCGAAGCCAGTTCAAAAGCCGTTGCTGCCGCCAATTACGGGCGGAAATCCGGCCCCGGCTTAGGGCGCTCTGTCAATCTTTGATTTGGAAGGTTAGGAATTTCGAAATGCCCATTGGTGAGCGAACGCTCATCATGGGCATTTTGAATGTTACGCCCGATAGTTTTAGCGACGGCGGTTTGTTTGCTTCCGTCGACGACGCTGTGGCCCATGCTGAGCGTCTGATTTCTGAGGGCGCTGACATCATCGACGTCGGTGGCGAGTCAACCCGTCCAGGCGGAGCGCCCGTTTCCGCTGAAGAAGAAATCTCGCGCGTCGTGCCCGTAATCGAAGGTTTGGCCCGGCGCGTTTCAGTTCCACTTTCCGTAGACACAACTAAATCCGAAGTTGCGCGTGCTGCGCTGGATGCGGGCGCCGCGATCGTCAACGACATCTCGGCGCTGCGATTCGATTTCTACGTCGCGGATGTGGCGGCGCGCGCGGGTGCGGGACTGGTGTTGATGCACTCACGCGGCACACCCGCAACGATGCACCGGATGCCGCCAGTCGCGGACATCATGGAAGAGGTGGTCAGCAGTCTACGCGCGAGTATTCACATGGCAGAGCGGCGTGGTGTGGCGCCTGAGTCGATCGTGATCGATCCGGGGATTGGGTTCGGCAAGAGTCAGGAACAGAACCTGGAGTTGATCGCGAAACTTGATTCGTTGATCGCGGCCTTCCCTGATTATCCGCTCTTGATTGGCACGTCGCGCAAATCCTTCATCGGCAGGATGCTTGCCGATGAATCAGACACACCTGCGCCTGCTTCGGAGCGTCTCTACGGCACCATGGCTACGATCACGGCGGCCGTTTTGAAAGGCGCACACATCGTCCGCGTCCACGACGTTAAAGCAGCAGCCCAGACGATCCGTGTTACTATGCAACTCCGATGAATAAGCCCCTGCGTGCCGTCCTCCTCATTACCATGGTGGCGTTTGTTTCTGGCTTTTACGATTGCTACAAGCCGGTGACGAAGAACCAGCTTCCAGCGCGAATCAAGACCGTCGCGGTGCCAGCGTTTCAAATGGAAAGCCGGGCGCTGCGTTACAAGATCGAATCGCGCTTCACTGACGCGGTGATGAAGGAGTTGGTCCATCGCGGGCGCGGGTTGCGCGTTCAGGGCAGCCGTGACGGCGCCGACGCTGTGATCGAAGGTGTTATCAAAAGCTTCAACTTCGGCGGCGTGTTGCTCGACGACAAGGGCCGCGCGCGCATTTTCGAAGTGACGATTGCGGCCGCTGTTACCGTTCGAGATCAAACCGAGAATCGCGTGCTCTACGACAATCAGAACTTTGTCTTCCGCGGCGAGTATGAGTTCGCCAGCGATCCGCGCACATTTTTCAACGAAGAAGATCCGGCGATCCTGCGCATGTCGCGTAACTTCGCCGAGAGCATCGTGTCGACCCTCATCAACGCAGTCGAAACCGGAAAGAAATGAAAACTCTATCGAGAGTCGAACTTGAGCGATCGTTGCGTCAGGGGTTGGACCCGCTGTATCTGCTGGTCGGCCCGGAACGATACCTGCGCCGCGAAGCAGTTCAATCGATTACAGATGCGGCGATGAGCACAACTCTGATCCGCGAGTTTAATGATGCCAGTTTCAGTCTGTTGACGGATTCGGTGCGCAGCGCGATTGCGGCGGCGGAGCAGTTGCCGATGATGTCGGAGCGACGCGTGGTGCGCGTTCGCGATTTTGCGCGGCTGCGCGACGCCGATGAAGATGTGCTGATTCATTATCTCAGCAATCCGGCGCCGACGACGGTGATGATCTTCAGTGCCGATGATCTCGACAAACGCAAAAAGTCGACGAAAGCACTGCTCGATGCTTGCACCGTGGTCGATTTCTCGCCTTTGAAAGATAGCGAGGCGAAGGCATGGGCCAAGTCGTATTTGAAAAGTGTGAAAACGGCCGCCGATGATCCGGTGTTGAGTGAGATCGTCAACCTTGTTGGCACTGACGTGCAAACACTCTCAAATGAGATCGACAAGCTCGCTTCAGCCGCCGCCGAAACTGGTCGTATCACGATGGAGATGGTTGACGGGTTGATCGGCCGCACGCGCGAGTTATCAAATTTCGAACTCGGCGATCATCTGCTATCGAGCAATCGCAAACGCGCGATGGAAACGCTTCACCGGCTGCTTGATGACGGCGCCGAGCCCGTGATGCTCATTGGCTTAATTGCGGGCAACTATCACCGGCTCGCTCTTGGAAAACACCTGCTCACCCGTGGCGGCCGTGAAGAAGTGTTTCGTAATATCTCGATGCCGCCGTTCAAGCGCGATGCCTACATCGCGAACCTGCAACGTAGCGACGCGAAAAAGATCGCGCGTGGCATTCAACTCACCGCCGCCGCCGATCTCGCGATTAAGACTTCGCAAGCGACTCCTCGGTTGCAGCTCGAGATGCTGGTATGTGAGCTATCGAGCTGATCACGTGGTTGCACTGATCCACTAGCGAACTGCCTGGCGTGAGTTCCGCAAGTTTTTCTGCAATCAACTCGATCCAGTAAATCGTAACTTCCTCGCTGTACTTCTCTCGCGGCACGCCATGGTGATCTACAAACCGCAGCAGGCTCGTCCGCATTTGTTCGACCGCTGCCTTTGTATCCATCGTTTGCAGGTAGCACACAGCGACCGTTATATGGTCGCGATGTTTGAACGCCGTCTTGTCGGTTTCGCAGGTTTCAAATCCGCGTACGACGTCGTGAATCTCATTCTCGGAACTAAACACCGGAGGCTCCTCTCTCCAATAAAAAACGAGGCGGACCGAAATCTCGATCCGCCTCGTCCAATTAATTGTTTGTAGTACTACTTGCCTTGATTCGCTCGCACTGTCAGCCGCGACTTGTACCGTGCGGCCGCATTCGCATGCAGCACGCCTTTTTGAACGGCCTTATCGATCACCGAAATCGTCTCGGGCAGCGTCGCCGTTACATCCTGCTTCGACCCCGAGTCCAGCGCGCTACGCAACTTCTTGATATAGGTCCTGACCTTGGTACGATTGCCCCGATTAATTGCGCGGCGCTTCTCACTCTGCCGCACCCTCTTCTCTGCTGACTTATGATTTGGCATTAATCTCTCCTAAAAACCACCGGCGCCGCCAGGCGCAAGTGGAGGAGTATAGGTACCGACCTTCCCAGTGTCAAGGCAGCCCGCCAGGCTCTCGGCGGGCAGAAAGGCTCGACTAGATCGGCCCAACCTTGCTACATTGTGCGGTCTGACTCTTCCCAGATCAGCACTTGCGAGCCTCCGGTGGGGCAATCTGACTGCATAGCCAGCTCGCGAGAAATCACATGCCGTCGGTGACCTTCAAATAACTATCAAAGGTTGGATTGCGCGCGTTGAATTTCCCTATTAAGAAATCCTTACTCCCCCTGATTTGCGCATTCGTGTTCGCAATCGCATTTGCCGCCCCCACCCACGCCGTGGACGGCTGTTCCTCGTCCTCCTTCAAGGTTGCTACGCACATCAATCTCGAAGCGGGCATATTTGGAATGGCTGTTGCCGATTTCAATACTGACGGGCATCTCGATATCGCAGTTGCGCCGAATAACGGTACCAGTCAGGTGATCATTTTATATGGCCGTGGAGGAGCGGAAAGATTTGGTGCTCCGACTCGTTTCGCTGCCGGTGGTCCGCCACGGAAATTAGCGGCCGGAGACTTCAACGGCGACGGTAAGCCCGATTTAGCGATCAGTATCGACGACGATCCGAATTCCTTCCCCGGCATTCTGTCGATCCTGCTTAACGACGGGACTGGAAAATTTGCTGCTCCGGTTCCTATCAGCTTGCCAGGTAACCCGTTCCAGCCGGTTATTGCCGACCTCAATAACGATGGAAAGCTGGACATCATGTCGGGACTCTTTGATGGAACGACAGATGCGAAAGTTGTGGTCCTGTTAGGAAACGGGACAGGAGGTTTTTCTCAGGCCCTCAACTCGCCGATCTCGACTTCTAGTTCAAACCCTGCACCAATCATTGGGGACTACAATGAAGACGGCAAACGTGATTTCGCGGTCCCAGGTCGATCCGAACTTGGCGGTGTAGATGTTCGCTTCGGCGATGGGAGCGGTGGTTTCGGTCCGGTCGTGAACATCGCCACGGGCGGATTTGCCTTCTCTCTAGCACAAGGAGATTTCAACAACGACGGCCATCTCGATTTGGTGCGAGGCAACCGCATGGTTTTGGGAACCGGAACGGGCAGTTTCGGCGCGCCCATTACTCTGCTGACTCCCGTGACCAGTGAAGCTTCGTTTGCCGGAGATGTTAACAACGACGGCAAGCTCGATTTGGTGTCAGGCGGGACCAACGGTCTCACGATCATGTTGGGTGACGGAACGGGAAATCTCGTCCGGCTGAACTCTTACATGTCCGGCTTTACTAATATCGGCGCCGGGCCTTCCTTCGCCGCTCTCGGAGACTTCAATGAGGATGGAAAAGTAGATCTCGCTGCCGTCCAACGCTCTGGCATTGGGATTCTTGACGGCGACGGCACGGGCGCATTCAACGATGCATTGAGCGTCGAGATGAACCTGCCGAGTCCCCGTGAGTTGGTCGTGGCCGATTTCAACAACGATGGCAAGCAGGACTTTGCTGCCGTTAGTCCACCTTTCACTGGCGCTTTTGAAGGCGAAGGTGTGCAGGTGCGGTTGGGCGATGGGGCCGGCAACTTCCCAACTGGCAGCCTGATCGATTTTCCAGGGGCGTTCCTCTCCGGGATTGCTGCTGTCGATCTCAACAACGACGGAAAACTTGATTTAGCCGTGACGCGCCCGTCGGAAGGAAGAGTTTATTTCCTTCTTAATAATGGTTCCGGCGGATTTTCCCCGAGCGGATCCGTTGCCCCAAATATCGCCATTGGAGTTTCAGCGTCGGCAATCAAAGCAGGCGACTTCAACAACGACTCGAAGGCCGATCTGGTCGTCATGACGCAGAGCAGTAACAACTTCAAAGTGCTTCTTGGCGACGGAAACCTCGGCTTCTCGCTCATCACAGGCCCGTTGATCCCTGGCGGGTTTGGCAGCCAGACTGACTTGGACATCGGCGATTTCGATGCGGACGGTAAATTGGATCTGGCAATAGTCCTTACGGGCGTAAACCAGGTTCTGGTCTTCAAGGGAGACGGAACCGGCAGCTTTTCAAGTTACGCAACGCCGCCGACACCTGGCCCACCCAATTCGATTGTAGTTCGAGATCTGAGTGGCGATGGCAAGCCCGACATCGCAGTAACAAGTTCCGCAGTGGAAAGCGGAGTCCGGCAGGCATACGTTACGATCTTGATTAACGACGGAGCGACGGGCTTCGCCGCCGGCACAAATTATGCCACCGATGTTTTCGGCACCATCGCCGCGGGCAATTTCAACAACGATGCGCAACCGGATCTGGCGGTAATCGCCGAAGGTTCAGAGGGTGCACTTTCCACTATGTCCGTTTTAACCAACAACGGCAGT
Organism: uncultured Acidobacteriota bacterium; assembly: GCA_963789185.1. GTDB lineage: Bacteria > Acidobacteriota > Blastocatellia > Pyrinomonadales > Pyrinomonadaceae > PSRF01. The sequence continues at coordinate 24,135 of CAWBJU010000024.1, read as the reverse complement.
GGACAATTCAATGCTTCGGCCGGTGTCGGTCTCGCCAGGCAGCCGACGAACATGGCTGTCGGCGACTTTAATAACGACAGCAAAGATGACGTTATCCATGGCCAATTCAGTCGCAGCATTGCGCTGTTGTTGAATAACTTCACCGCCTCACAACAATGTCTCAGTGTGAACGACGTCACAATTACTGAGGGCGATAGTGGGACCACTGACGCTGTCTTCACCGTCAAGTTGTCTGCGGCCAGCGCTCAAACCGTGCGAGTGAATTTTTTCCTGACACCGCTCTTTTCATTCTCATCAAGTGTTTCGGCCGCGACTAGCGGCGCGGATTATGAAGACGTTTCAGGCACGGTAACTTTTCTCCCCGGCGAGACCACCAAAACTATCAACGTGCCGATAAAGGGCGATCTGATTGACGAGCTCGATCAATTGTTCACCGTCAACCTAACGCCTATTAACGCGGTGATAAGTGACGGACAAGGCCGTGGCACTATCCTCGATAACGAGGCACCAGCAGCGCTCTCAATTAACGATGTTTCGATCGTCGAAGGGACTCTGGACATATCCCAGATTACCTTCACGGTTTCGCTCAGTGGTCCAAGTGAGAAACCGATCAGCGTTCAGTACTCCACGGAACCCGGCACTGCATCGCCGCAGGCCGATTACGCCGCCTTATCAGACATACTCAATTTCGGTTCGGGCACAACTTCGAGGACCATCTCGTTCCCGATATTTGGCGACACCGCGTTTGAAGCTGATGAAACGTTCTTCGTCAATCTGAGTAATCCTATCAATGCGACGATCGCGGATGGGCAAGGTCAGGGCACGATTATCAATAACGATCCGCAACCTACGATTTCCATCGCCACTTCGGTGTTTCCAATGGAAGGCGCCCAAGGCACGAGCAGTAACGCGCTGTTCGAAGTGAAGCTGTCGCACTTATCTTTTCAGACCATCACAGTTTCCTACGCTACAGCGAACGGAACCGCAACAGCCGGCAGCGACTATGTTGCTGCCTCAGGATCAGTAACGTTCAATCCCGGCGAAACAAGCAAGTTCGTGCCCATCCAGATCACCGGAGACAATATCGACGAAGTACACGAGACCTTCTTCGTCAATCTGACTAATCCGACTAACGCGACGATTGGTGTCGCTCAGGGCACCGGCACGATTACAGATGATGATGGTCCAACCGTCAGTATTAACTCCGTGTCTGTAACGGAGGGCCACACACCTGTAGTTACCGATGCAGTATTTACTGTCACGCTTTCAGCGGCGAGCGTCCAGGACGTTTTCGTGAATTATTCAACGGCTGGCGGTACGGCAACTTCGAACGTCGACTTTGCGCGTGTTTTCTCAAGCACCTTGTTTATTCCAGCGGGCCAAACGTCGGGAACATTCACAGTCCGAGTTTTTGGCGACTTTCAAATCGAACCCGACGAGCAGTTCACTGTTAGTTTGCAGTTTGCGAATAACGCGACGATAACGCCCGGCCAGGGTACAGGAACGGGCACGATCGTCAACGACGACTCCAACGGCAAGCTGCAATTTGCCAGTCAGACGATTAACACGAGTGAAACCGCAGGCAATCTGGTAATCCAAGTCAACCGCGTCGATGGCGCCACCGGCACCGTGACGATTAACTTTGCCACCACCGACGGAACTGCGATCGCCGGCTCGGATTACACGGCAAGTTCAGGCACACTCACTTTCAACCAGGGAGAAGTTGCCAAGGCGATCCTGATTCCGATTACCAATGACAATGTAGTCGAAGCCGATGAGACGTTCAGCCTGACACTCAGTCTTCCGACAGGTGGCGCAACCATTGGTTCACCGCAGGCCGTTGTCGTCACGATCACCGCTGGCGCGCCACATCTGATTCTGGAAGAAACTTCCCTGGATCCCAGTCAGGTCGCGGCAATCGATTCGTTATTGTTCCTGAGAGACGCGTTTTCGGTAATCTCCGCGATAGATCTGTTCAACTCGGGCACTGATCGGAATACGAGAGTTACCGTTTTCGTGAGAAACCTTCAACTGGCGCAGGGCGAAACCGCCTCAGCCGTCACGGTAAATTTCGTTGATGCCAACGGTCACAGCTTCGACGTGCCAGCGGAAGATGTGCGCGCAGTGCCTCTAACGGACTTTGTGCAAGTCCAATTTAGACTGCCCAACAATCTCGCGCCCGGCGTATGCCATATAAAGATAAAGGCGCACAATCAGGAGAGTAATCAAGGAACGATAAGGATCAAGCCGTAGCCGGAACGATTCAATCAAGCCGCAAAGGTCGCACCCGTTGACACTCGCTCTACGGTGTAGTAGCGTCGAAATCGCGATTTATGCAACCAACATACTGCCCGCCCATCCCCCACACCGGCACATCAGTTTGCTCTGTTTGTAAGAAGGAGAAAGTTAACCGCAGTTGAAGAAGATTGAGCTTCCGCCCCGTGGCCTGGAGACGTTGTTTGGTGTTCACGATCAGAACATCAAGTATTTGGAGTCGCTGCTCGACGTCAGAATTGACGCGCGCGGCCAGGACGTTTCGATCGACGGCGATCCCGGAGACGTCGATACAGTAGAACGAATTCTCCAGGACTTTTCCGACCTCTTTAAAGAAGGCAAACATTTCACCGACAAAGAACTGCGCGAGGCCTTTGCGCAAATCGCCGAAGACCGCGCCTTCAGCCTCCGCGACTACTTCACTAAAGCGCGCTTCAATCCTGCCGGAAAGAAACAGGTCGCGCCAAAGTCGGTAAACCAGCGCAAGTACATCCAGGCGATTCAGGAAAAAGACGTGGTGTTCGGCATCGGCGTCGCCGGCACAGGCAAGACGTACCTGGCGGTCGCGATGGCCGTTCAGGCGTTGATGCAGAAACAGGTGAATCGCATCGTGCTCGCGCGCCCGGCAGTTGAAGCCGGCGAGAAACTCGGTTTCCTGCCCGGCGACCTGCAAGACAAGGTCGATCCATACCTGCGTCCACTCTACGACGCCCTATTCGATCTGATCGATTATGAGCGCGTCACGCGACTGCTCGAAAAGCGGGTTATTGAAGTTGCGCCGCTCGCGTTCATGCGCGGCCGCACACTCTCCGACGCCTTCATCATTCTCGACGAAGCGCAAAACACGACCAGCGAACAGATGAAGATGTTTCTCACGCGCATCGGCTTCGGTTCGAAGGCGGTGATTACGGGCGACGTCACGCAGGTCGATCTCCCAACGGGTAAACGTAGCGGCCTGATCGAAGCGGAACGCATCCTTTCAAAGCTCGAAGGTATCGAGTTTGTATACTTCACGGACAAAGACGTCGTCCGTCACAAGCTGGTCCAGATGATCATCCGTGCCTACGAAGAACAAACCAAGCGGACCCAGATGTAGCTACAGATGATTGAAGTCGTCAATCGGCAGCGAAGTAAGAAGGTTGACACTGAAAGGTGGTCCAAGTTTGCGGGCGAGGCACTCAACGCGATCGGAAACCACGGATCAAGTGCGACGATCGCTTTCGTCTCCGATAAAAATATTCATAAACTGAATAAGCAGTTTCGCAACGTCGACAAAGCGACCGACGTCCTCTCATTTCCAGCAGGCGAAGAAACGAATCTCGGCGATATCGCCATTTCAGTTGAGACCGCCGCAGCGCAGGCGAAAGAAAACGGTTTATCGTTCGAAACTGAAATAGCCCAACTAATTCTTCACGGCCTGCTTCATCTTTGCGGCTACGATCATGAAACCGATAATGGCGAAATGAATCGGCTGGAGCTTCGACTGAGGAAAAAGCTGGGCATTTAGCGCTTTCCCATCGAGCGCCAAACCTTTACTATCACCCTATAGATGCAACTTGAAATAGCGCTTACGCTGCTGCTGCTTTTGGTGCTCTCACTGCTGGCCACGGTCGACATGGCCTTCGGCCACCTAAGCGATGTCGGTCTACGCCGCCTCATCGGAGAGAACGGAGAAAAGCCCGAAGCGCGCTCTCGAGTCTTTCTGAAACAAGTGCTGGAGAACCGCCCGCGGTTCGGCTTCGCACTCTCGGCGACGATTCAAATACTTCTCGTCGTAGTCGCCGTCCTCATCACCTCAATCTCGTTAACCCTTTTCCCGAACAAGCGCCTTGTGCTCGTCGGACTTGTCGCCGGTCTCATCCTCGCGGGTGTCTTTCGTCAACTAATACCACTCTTCATCGCGACGCGTAATCCGGAAGGCACGCTGCTGTTTCTGCTGCCAATCATCCGTCCGTTTTTCCCGGTGATGGCATTTCTCTCAGATCCTTTTCAAAGCCTGTTCGATCGCTCGCGACGCAACAAGGACCAGTGAGTGAAGAAGGCGAAGAAGAGGAAGAGGACGACGACAGCGGCGACTTGCAAGCGCTCATCGACGTCGGCGAAGCCGAAGGTATCCTCGAAGAAGAAGAAGGCGAACTGATCCATTCGATCATCGAGTTTGGCGACACGCGTGTCAGCGAAGTCATGACGCCGCGGCCGGACATCGTCGCCGTGCCCAACACAGCCACCATCCGCGAAGTACGCGACATCATGCTCGACTCGAAATATTCGCGTCTGCCCGTGTACGGCGATCAGATCGACAACATTCACGGCATCATCTATGTCCGCGACCTGTTGCAATGCTGGGCCGAAGGCAGCGAAGACGAGAGCATTCGGCCGCTGATTCGTTCGGTCTACGAAGTCCCGGAAACAAAACCAGTCGCCGAGCTGCTCGAAGAGATGCAGAAAGCGCACGTCCAACTCGCGATGGTGATCGACGAGTACGGCGGAGTTTGCGGACTTGTTACCGTCGAAGACATTCTCGAAGAGATTGTCGGCGAAATCGAAGACGAAGACATCGCGGGCGAAGAGTTACAGGAGATTGTCCAGGCGAACAGAGGGCAGCTACGAAGTGATGGCGTCGACCGAGATCGGTAAGATCGAACGACTCTTCGACATGGAGATCGAAGCTGACGACTTCACCACCATCGCGGGACTCGTGATTAACGAGTCAGGAAAAGTTCCCGCTGTCGGCGAAGTCCTGACCATCCGCGGTTTGGAAGTGGAAATACTCGAAGCAGACGAGCGGCGCATTAATCGTCTGCGAATCAAACCCCAGCAGCCCCAGCAAATGAGCGCAGAGTAAACGGCGCGCGCGCTAAACGGATTCGGAATGGCGAAACACAAAAGTAAATACCTTCAGGGAAAACGGATCGATCCTGCTCCAATAACCAACAAAACCAGCGTCGCGGATCTCATTGACGAATCGTTTCTGGCCTACAACGCTGCGCGGTTGCGCGAGGCATGCCAACTGTTCTCGAAACGCATGTTAGAGCCCGAAGTCACCGTCGGCATGTCGATAACAGGCGCGCTGACTCCGGCCGGACTGGGCATTTCCGCACTCATTCCCTTAATCAAAGCCGGCTTCGTCGACTGGATCATTTCCACCGGCGCCAACCTCTACCACGACACGCACTTCGGCATCGGTCTGTCGATGCACCTCGGAAATGCACAAACGTCCGATGTGGTGTTGCGTGAGGAAGAGGTGGTCCGGATCTACGACATCTTTTTTGATTACTCGGTGCTCCTCGATACTGACTCGTTTTTCCGCAAGATAATCGAAGCGCCTGAGTTTCAGAAAGCGATGTCGACTGCCGAATTTCATTACCTGTGCGGCCGTTACGTTCACGAGCGCGAACGCAAGCTGAAGATCAAAGACAAATCGCTGCTGGCAGTTGCGTATGAATATGGCGTACCGATCTACACGTCGTCGCCGGGCGATTCTTCAATCGGCATGAACGTAGCCGCGAAAGCTTTACAAGGAAACAAGCTCGCATTCGATCCGTCACTCGACGTGAACGAAACGGCAGCGATCGTGCTTGCCGCGAAACGCGGGGCGACTCAGACGGGAGGAAAAGCCGGCAAAGGCAAGAAGGCCAAACCCGGACTTTCCGCGGTCTTCATCCTCGGCGGTGGTTCGCCTAAAAACTTTATGCTGCAAACCGAACCGCAGATCCAGGAAGTGCTCGGAATCGACGAACGCGGTCACGATTACTTTCTACAAGTGACTGACGCGCGTCCCGACACCGGTGGTCTCTCGGGTGCAACACCCGGTGAAGCAGTCTCGTGGGGCAAAGTAGATCCGGATCGATTACCTGATGCAGTTGTGTGTTATGTGGATTCTACTGTGGCGCTTCCGCTCATAACGGCTTATGCTCTTACACGACACGAACCACGCGCGCCGAAACGGTTGTATGATAGGCGTGAAGAGTTCATGACCCTGCTGCGCGCCGAATACAAGAAATCCAAACGTCGATAGTCGATTGGAGAACTAGCACGATCATGGGTGAACCCATCACGGCAACCAAGCCGAGATCCTATTACGATTGCGTTGAGTGTCCCGCATTCTGTTGTTCCGTCTACGAGCGCGTGCAAGTAACAAAACGCGACCTCCGCCGCCTCGCGAAACACTTCGGTGTGACCGAGGAAGTAGCGAGCACTCGCTTCACGAAGATGCATGGTGATGAACGAGTGTTGCGCCGGAAGGTAGATCCGATGTTCGGGCAGGCGTGCCAGTTTCTAAATCTCGAGACACGCAACTGTGGGATCTATCACGCACGTCCTGCTGTTTGTCGAGAGTTTCCGACGAGCAAGCGATGCGCCTACTGGGATCTGCTAAAGTTCGAACGCGTTCAGCAGGACGATCCAGACACACTACCGTTAGTGAAGATTACCTTTAATGGGAAGAACGGTAAGAAGTGACCACAGACTTTATGTTCTTTTGATAATCCTTGATCTGGTACAGATGGATGTGGTGGCCGTCGACGACACAGGACGGCAAGTAACGGCCAGTACGACCTACGGCAAGGCAGCGTTAATGCTCTTCAGCGCCTGCGCCGCAATTGTAAGCGTCGGATTAATAGCCAGAGCGCCGGGGATGGCTGAGCCGTCAACGACAAACAGGCCCGGGTATACGTCGGTCGATCCGCGCGGCTTATTCCCATCAAAAACGCGACCGAGTTCGTCCACGACGCCATCAAAGCTGGTCGGCGCGATCGGACAGCCACCGAGCGGGTGGGTGATGGTCAGTTTCTTATTCCCTAAACCCTTCCAGAACGGGAATGGGACGTAACTTCCACCCATTGACTCGGAAAGCGACTTCAGCAGCGTCTCAATCTTCCCGAAGATAGGCGTGTCGCCGATCTTCTTATCCCAGTCGAGCTTAAGCTTGTCGTTATTCAGGGTAAACTTACCGCTAGCATCGTCCTGACCCATTGCATTGAAGAAGAAGATGTTGGCCACCATGTCGGCTTCGGTCTGAAAGCTTTCGGGATCGTAGGTATCGGGCAGCTTCGGGAAGAAGTCACGTAGATCAGGCATCGCCATCGACGTGAAGGCAAACTTCATTTTCGCCTTCAAGGCCTCGCGCTTCGCGAAGTTGTCGAGTACGCCGAGGGTCGTACTGGCAAGCGCCGCGAACATTGCGGGAATTCCCGCATCTTCCACGTGTATATGGAGGCCATCGAACTTGGCGTGGATTCCTGATGTGTTGATTGGGCCACGGGTGCTGTGGACCGGCTTCGTGGTGCCAACACAGAACGCTCCGAAGTCACCATTGCTTGAAAAGTGTGTGCCAAGCTTGTCGGTGAGTTTAAGACCTCCCTTGTCACGAGAACGCAGTAAGATTTCGGTGGTTCCTAAGGTACCTCCGGCGAGAAAGACCATTGGTGCTGAGACAGTTTTCTTATCGTCATCCCGATGATCTCGATAGTTTACTTCATAGCCGCCTGCTATCTTTTTGATGTCTCTCACCTCGGACATAGGCGAAAGCGTTACTCCTTTGGTCGGGTCAAAGAGTAGCTTCGTATAGAGCGTCTTGCTAAAGGTGTGGCGCGCGGATGGTAGACAGCCCAAAATGCAACGGCCCTCTCGCTGGCAGAACGTTCCGACCTTCGCCGCATCACCGCCATCGGGGCGGTGAGGGTCATACTCGATGAGCGAAAGATCGAGCGGAGCCCAGGGAAGCTGAATGCCAAGTTTCTGCCCGGAGAGTTTGGCCGCATCACGCAACACGCGCGCCCTGTCGAGGTAGAGATAATCGTCGTCAGTCAAATTCGTAACATCTCGACCGGGTAGTGGAATTTTTGTGACGATGTGATTGAGTCTGCCGCGAAAGTCCTCCATCCACTTGTATGCAGCCTGATATTCGGCATCGCCGAGATTGAGGCCGATGCCGAGCAAGACCTCATCCTGCGCGCGAAGGGTCACATTCGAGTAAATCAGCGAACCTCCACCGACACCGCTCGCAGTGAGAATATCGGCCTGCTTGAAAATTGAATACTGATATAGACCATCTTTATTAAATCCGCTGCGAATTGCGGCAAAAAAGTCGTGCATGCCTTCTTTGTGATCCGGACCTGCCCAGTATTGAACCGGCTGAGGTGGCTGCTGCGTCTTCGCCCACGCAGGAATGGACGGTCGAGGACTCGGCGGTGCTTTACCCAGTTTCGATGGCGTGACCCACCAGGTACCCCGCTCGAGCATCAATACTTTCTTACCCTTGGCGGCCAGTTTCGTGGCGGCTATAGTGCCGCCAAAGCCAGTTCCAATCACAATCGCATCAAAATTCATCGGCATGGAGGTCCTACTAAGACCTTTACGTTATCGTCCAGTAGATGAAAGCAATTCGGTTGACAGTTGATTTCTAGGCATTGTCGACAAATGAAAACTGCCAGAGAGTTAGTGAGAAAGACCTCTGCGAGATCTCCGATTAGATAGTCGCCAACGAGTCGAGACAATTGTTAGCGAGAAGTAGTTGTGAGCCTGCGAGGAACCTGACTTTCTAAAACGCGCTTAGCCTATAGCCTTTACTGACTCTCGTCAACGGGTTTTGTAAGGACAGAGTCAATTCGCCTGTTGACTTTATTTCCAAACAGGAATAATGTCCGGCGCGTTCTCATATGGCTGAATTCTCACGAGCTCGCTCCTCGCAGACTCGCTTAATCCAGCCCTCAACTAAAACGATTTGTATCTGCTGCTCAACCAGAGCAAGCGAAAGAAACGTTTTATCCATATAACTCATATTCTGTAAGGACGGATCACTGCCGCCGCCGTCAGATCGGATTGGAACTTTCCCAACCCCTATGTGCCAAGTTCGGGAGGACCAGTTATGAGCGATGACCTGAATCCCATCGTTACCTTTCGTGAAATCAACAAGGCTTTCAATAAAAATGAAGCCGTAATGACGCAGGCCCATAACGAAGCCGAGGCAAGCAGCAAGGACTCTGTGGAGGCAGCTACCAGGATTGCCGCCTTGGGTAACGCCTTGAAAGTGCTCGAAGCCGCGGACGCTGAAGCAAACTCGAAAGTGCTTGTCTCGCCCGATCACGGAGTGGCCTCGTTGTTACAGACGTTTCTGGCAACGAAAGCCAAAGAGGAAGGCAAAATCGAACCATTGAATGCCGACGCGAACGAAGCAAAGTTCGACGATCAGGACATTCTCGGTTGGATCGGCAGCTTCTTCACCTGGTGGAAAAAGCTAAAGAAAGCGAAGTGGCAAACCGCGCCAGCAAAGCCGGAGGCGATACCGGGAAATCCTAATCGACTTCCGCATGGCTCTACTCGGCGACTGGGGCACCGGCCGTTACGGCGCACCCGTCAGCGCAAAGAGCATCGAGAACGATCCGAAGGGCTACGACGTTCTGATTCATCTTGGCGACGTCTACTATTCGGGTGATGACGGAGAGGTGAAAAAACAGTTTCTCGATTTCTGGCCCAAGAGTCCCAAGAAACCGAAAGCGGTTAACCGCGCGTGCAACTCGAACCATGAGATGTACACCGGAGGTAAAGCTTACTTCAAGCACACGCTGTCGAAGTTTGATCAGAAAGCCAGCTACTTCGCACTGCAAAATGATCATTGGATCCTGTGCGGGATCGACACTGCCTACGAGGACAAAGATCTCGCGAAGGATCAGGCTTTGTGGCTGCACAACATCGCGGCAAACCGGGGCTCACGCAAATTGATCCTCTTCTCTCACCATCAACCTTTTTCCTGGCTGGAAGAACAGCACCCTAAACTCGTTGGCAAGATCGGTCATCTTTTGCAAGGCGGCCATATCTTCGGCTGGTACTGGGGCCACGAGCATCGCTGCGTTCTCTACGAGCAGCATCCACAGTGGAAATTGAACGGCCGATGCGTGGGCCACGGAGGATACCCTTACTTCCGAAAAAACTGGCTGGAATTGGGCGGATCAAAGGACCCGGCCAACAGCAATTGGTTCCTGCTTCCGGGCAAAGGTTTTGCCCCCGGAGGCCGAGTAGTCGACGGACCGAATCCGCTAATTGGCGGGCACGACGATCCCAACAAGTATGGCCCACAGGGTTACATGTCGGTTGAGTTCAGTGGTCCACATATCAACGAGATCGTCCATGCCCCTGACGGGAGCAAACTTTTACGAAAGACAGTTGGTGTGAGCGATGCCTAAAAACAAAGACAATGACAACGAAGAGTACTTGAAACGTGCGGCTCGTGCGTTCCAGGACCAGCCGGTGCGAAAGATCTTCGAAAGGATCAAGGCTATTGTGGGGCCATCGAATATGCCCCCCACTCAACAAGGAAAACTCGCGGAACAAGCACTGAAGGCTGATGCAAAACGGCGAGAAACCCTCGCCCAAGCAACTCGCCGCACTCGAACTGATGATCCGCCTGATGCGGCCTGTGCCACTATCGCGAAAGGGTGTGCTTGATAACCTCGACGCGGAAGTTGCCCCATCGTTTCCGGACTGGCCCACATTTCAAAACTCAATCAAGCCATACCTGTATTCAATCGGTCGCATCGACCTCGCGCCTAAAGAAGGCGTGGGCACCGGTTTCCTCGTTTCGGATGGCGTTTTGGTTACCAACAGGCATGTCCTGGATGTCTTATCGAAAGGAACTCGCGTACTCGAGAAGGGCCAGGCGGTTGTACGTTTCAAGTTTGAGTCCGGCAGTACCGGACTCGGAGAAACCAGCGAACATCACCGGCGTGATAGCTGTGCATACTGACCTGGACATCGCGCTGCTCAAAGTCGACAATCAGAAGTTCACGCAAACGAGGAAGCCTTTGAGTCTGGATGCGGCACCTGTAAAGAAGGGACTGTCCGTCGTTGCGATCGGTTATCCGTTTGACGACTCGAAGCGGAACCCACTCTTCATCAGCGCTCTCTTCGGTGGAAAATTTGGCGTGAAACGAGCGGCACCAGGGGAAGTCTCAAGCAATGGTCCGAAGTCGATCTATCACGACTGTTCGACGCTCGGTGGTAATTCAGGCTCGCCACTCCTCTCGATGAAAACGGCTCAGGTCGTCGGATTGCACCGCAACGGGTATTTCCTTTACCGCAACGAAGCAGTCGACGGCGCTTCACTCAAACAATTTATTCAACCGCACCTATAGAAGCAAACCATCATGACCGCACGTGCTTTTGTTATCGCTATCGAGAAGTACGGCAAAGGAAAATCTTTGCCGAACTTGCCAGGCACTAACAAGGACGCCGAAGTATTCATCGAATGGCTCGTCAAAAAGAAGGGCGTAAAGCGCTCAGACATTCTTTGTTGCGCGGATGAGTCAGTAAAGGCGAGAACAACCGGCACGACGAGCAGCGAAATCATCGCCGAATTGGCGACAGCCGTTAAAAAGTGGGCAGACAAGACTGAAGAGTTTTACTTTTACTTCAGCGGTCATGGTTTTTCATACTCGACTTCAACGTTCGAAAAATCAATTGACGTTCTGGTCGCCTCGGATTTCGCAGGTCTCGAGACAAGCGGTCGCGCCTGCCTGAAGTTGGATGAAATCAAAGCCAAGCTCTGGAAGTCGCTTGGACCAGAGCATCACTACTATTTCATCGACGCTTGTCGAAATCAAATTCCGCAGGACGCCATCGATCCAGCGAGCACCGGCCTGGGCTTTCCCACTTCGCAACTGGGCACACCGACCGTTTACAAGTTGTTCTCTACAGCTCAAGGCGCTGTTTCCAAAACAAAGAGCGGGTTTACACCCTTACTGGTCAAAGGATTGAGCGGCGGCGGTCGCGCGAAGGGACTGCGAACGAACCGCATGTACGTCATCTTCGATCTGCTGGGAGCATATTTGAAGAAGCAACTCCAGGCAGGTGGTCAGGATGTGGATTTCAGCCGCGAGGGGAACGGCGAAGGTTTTCTGTTGGAGCTAAAACCGATTCCCAAGACGAAATGCGAGATCAAGGTCGCGAAAGCGAAGCCAGGCGATAAATTCGTTCTGACGATTAGTGACATCAAGGGACTTAGCAAGCGCCATAAATTCACAGGTGCGTCTTTTCAATTTAACCTTTTCCCGGATGACTATTCGTTCCAACTCAAACATTCGTCTGCGAAAGTCTTGCGAAAACCTCCGCCCGAGGATCCGGTGGACTTATACGATCCTTGTGTGCTGAATTTTGAGTTGAAAGTTTCACCGGCCGGTGTGCGTCGAAGGCGAAAACGGCGAGCGATGGATTTGAAGCTGTAGGGGGCGCAACGCCAGCTAGCATAACCTACCCGACCTCTCTCCTAAAGGATCAACCAAGCGCCGCGCGCGCCGCGTTACATCGACCGCACTCGCACCTCCAGACACGCCGCCGCCTTCGATAACGGGCACGCTTCACGTTAAAGGCGTCGCACCGAACATACTGAAATCGAAGTACTGAGCCTCAGAACAGGCGAACTCTTGAAGTCTAATCAAGATTTTAAGCAGGAAGTTCCGCCAGGAGAATACCTCGTAAAGCTGCGCGAGCGCAGCATCACTGTCACCAAACATGAGGTCACCGTTCGGGCGGGAAAGACAAAAACAATCAATCTACTCGTTCAACCAAAAGACAAAACTCGCGGCTCTATTCTTAAAGCCGTCAAGGCCGACAACGTTGAGGGTGCGTCTGTGTTCTCGGAGACTTACCTTGGCCCACTTGCCAATCAGGATCTTGGGCTCTGGCTAACGCTGTTTGGAGCATCTCGTATCCTGGGCCAGCCAGGTCAGTTTCGTAAGCTCGAGAGACTTCCGCTTCAAACCTTTAACGACATTAAGAAGAATGAAGCCGTCGTCTACGTGCTCGCCGGTTTTGAAAAGTCCACGCGGCCGGTTCGCTGTTGGTCTGAGTTCAGGGCCGGTCGTTGACTGGCAGGTTCTGAAGAGAGTCAAGGGACTTCAGAATATCTATGAACTCCGGCTACCCGCTACCGTTGGCTCTCACCTTTTGTCGTTCAAGATTCCGAAACGGTCGCCTATAACCTGTGCCATTCATTGCCTGCCGAACCGGGCCACGCTTGCGACGCTTGCGCAAGACAAAGAAGGTCAGCTCACCTTCCATCAATCCATACTGCCGATTCGACATCTGACCAAATACCTGGACCCGACTGTTCGTTCGTATCTCCATGGGAACATGCTTGGCCTGGTTCGCACGATGACACTCGCGCAAAGTCAATTCGCCCGCAAGCGTTCTGTCCAGGAGCAAATCAAGAAAACTGACCCCGGTGTTTGGCGTGACCTGGTACACCACAAATGGCTGGATCCAATGATGGCGCTGATTGCTGCTTATGATGTTATCCGTCATGGAACTATCGGCCAGGCAAAAAGCTTGCTGAAAATTGTAAACAGCAATCTGCGAAAGTATTTCGAAGGCATGGGCGATATCGAAGCGATCGCAAAGCTTCTCGGAACCAAGTGGAGTCTCCCCACCTCTCCGCCGCTGTTTCTCGATGGTGTGCTCGCCTTCGACGAGATACAGGAGAAGAAGATGCTGCCGCTCTCACCTGACAAACTCGATTACTCGAGTCCCATGGACTGTCTGGCAACGAGCTGTCAACGATTTCGAAATATCTGCGCCCGTGAAAACGAAACGAAGTAGAAGCGCAAAAAAACCCGGCAAGCGAGTTCAGAAAACTAAAGGAGGAAAGTAATGGCCGACAACATCAACCGTTCGGACGTTCGAGTGGATTTTAAGGACGTATTTGGTGAGACGATTCGAGACAAAGTTGAAATCAAGATTTACAACACGCAACTTCAAAGTCTGAAGGATGTTTACAACGCTGACTTCAAGGGCGCGCCGCAAATCCTTTCCCAAGTGCCGGCGTTTCCAACCGGCCATGCGCAGATGTTCGTCAGTCCTAAAAAGTACCGCTTCAAACAGAGGTTCATTAATGTCCTGGCGGGTGATACAGAGGAGATCAAAGCGAAGAACACAGTTACTGAGTTCTTCTTCGTCGACCCCTCTGCGGCGAAGCCACACCCGATTGAATTTGCTGACCTGGCTGCAAAAACTTATGGTGAGGAACTGCTTAGAATTCTCAAGGCTTCAAAGATTGGCGCCGCGGCGTGGAACGCACTAGACAAGCGAAATCGCGCAACCGTTCTGAATCTGTGCGCAAAGATGTCCAGGGAGACGGTCAAGAATGGGGCAAAGTTAATTACATTTGTCGAAAGCATTGACAAAACGTGGTTCGATAACAAGCACTTTGAACGAATCTACGCGCGTGTAAAGAAAGAGCTGCTTCAGGCGCTGCGGAACCATCCTCAGGTTTACTCCAGTGTCAATGGAGGTTTGCACAAGTTCCCCATCGGTTGGACGTCGGTGAAAGGTTCGGACAGTTTCAAAACACTGCAAGACTCTGCCGGAAATATTCAGTTGACTTTCTCTGAACAGGAAGGTGAAGAGGGCTACCTGGCAGACATAGATCTCGACGATCACAAAGGTTTGGCCCACGTGGCCGATGTCTTGAAACACAAGTTTTCCGGTAAGAACACGAGCCCTTACGATATCCATCAAACGCTGGTTTTCGCCCAGCAACTCGACCCAGAGTACCGCTTGCTGTAGCGATCACCGCAGCGCAGAAAAGTAGAGGTGCCTCATGCCAACCATCAAACTGACGGATCAGCTCGGCGTCACTGTTGATGCACAGATCAATCCTGACTCCACAATCGCTAAGTACATAAAAGACCTCTCCAAACTAAAATTCCCTAAGCTCAACTTCGATGCGCTGAAGAAAGTCACACTGGATCAGGCAGCGGTTAAGAGCTTGCAAACCGGAATTGAGTTTGAGCAACCGATAAACATCGGGATCGACGACACAGAGATGAAGATTGGCGCGGGTGTTTCCGGCAGTCTCAAATTATCCTCTGCCACGGACGAACAACTATTCGACCCTGAAGTTTTCGCAGATCCGATCAACATCGGACCGAATCAAATCTATGTTGGCATTGGCACATCTGCGACCTTGTCTATGGGGATCACTCACAAGAGCGGGGATCTCGGGTTCGGTTTTAATGCCGGGAGTCAGATAACACTCACCAGCTACAAGTTATTCGAGAGTGCACCGCAACCGCTGTTCGTGGATGCGTTAAAGGAATCGATCGCCACGTTCTCGCTTCCAGGGGATTTGGAAGATCTCAAGAGAATGCCGGCGGGCTCGGTGGTCGCGGTTGAAGGCAATGGCAACATCAAGTTTGCATGTAACGTCGATGTCCTGAGTGTGGTGAATCCTCTGGCAGTTGTGAGTTTGCCCGATCCTCTTGGTGAGGTGAAGCTTTCGTCTGGAAGCGCGATCAAGATTGGCGCCTCATTCGAGATCACGGGCAGCTATCAGATTCGCGTCCAGAAAAACGGCCAAGGCAAAGTGCGGCTCGGCTATTACAAGAAGCGCGGCACTGAATTCACCATACGAGCTTCGGCGTCTGCCGGACTAACGGCGGGAGTCGGAAAATTCGATGTGATCGAGGCAGTCTTGAAAGCAATCAGCAGCGATCCGAAAGCTGATATTGAAACGTTGAAAAGCAGCGGGCTCAGTGAAGCTCAGATTGAGGCAATCAAGAAAACAATCGAGGCTGGTATCTCGCGCAAACTCGAGATCGCGCTGGGTTTCGAGTTCAGTTCACAAGGAACTTCGGAAGCGGCTTTCCTTTTCGACTTTGAACTCGACAGGCTTGACGAAACGGGACGGAAAGCGTTGCACGATGCTCTCGACGGCGATCTTTCGGGGTTGTCCAAAAACAAAGAGGGACTGCCCGCCGGCGTGCATTTCGTTCGCAGCATCTTCACCGAGATTCAAAAGAAGCGACACGCGCTGAAATTCAACCTCCTCGGGATTTACAACTCCATCTCCGTAAGCACTCTCATTCTCAAGGGTAGGGTGCTATTTGATCATGCTACCGGCGAAGTGATCATCACCGACTCAGCCACAGCCTCTCGCATTGCTGCTTCAACCCTCAACTTTGCCTCAGACAGTGAAAAACTGAAGAAGGTTATGGCTGAGAGCGTATTGATGACGGTGGCGTATAAGTTCAGCAAGCTTGTTACGCACCCGAAACCCGAGCTGGCAATAACTCATTCCTATTTCGAATTGCATTCGAAGACGAGCGCTACAGACTTGCGGAACAACCTGGATGTCTTCGAGGCGCTGGGATTGATCAAGGCGAGTGACAAAAAGCAGCTTCTTGGCGGGGCGAAGAAGTTTGGCAAGACCACTCTCTTCGCAGAAACATCGTTTGACGATCCGCTTGTGAATAGTTTGTTTCTAAATAACGGTGTGGCACGTTCACAGAGCGAGTATGAAAACGCAGGACGAAAGGCGCTCTCACTGCTTGTGCAAAGCGATGAGGAACAGACTAGTCGCCGAAAGCCTGCGACTAACGATGCACTTTGGAAGGAGATGTCGAAACAGGGCCAGCCAAATTTCAAGTTCATTGAGGCGCTCAAAACTGTAAACGCCGTTGAGCTGGGAGTGATAACCGCTGACTATACAGTCATAAAGTGGTGGGCGGAGTCGATGGTTGAAATGGGAAGGCGTCTTTTGGAGATGCGAAAGTTTCTAGACGAGCACCCTGACATCGATCCGCAAAACAAAACCTTCCAGTCTTTGCGTAAGAAGTTGGGTTCGAAACTGAAGGAAGTAGCAAGCAACACGAAAGCCGAATTCGGCGATCCCTGGGGACTGGTCGCGATGGACCAGGCGTCCGGTGGCAAGGCCGGCGCTAAGGCGCTGATTTCCGGACCAGGTTTCACACTATTTCGTGAGCGTTAAGGATAGAGTTCTTAAAAGCGGGTATTGAGGAAGCAGATTTCTGATGTGCTCGTACATCCTGGTTATGTGCCTTTACGGGCGTTTAAGCTCCTAACTATTTAGGATTCCAACTGGCCAATACTTGGCCAAAAATAACAGCACGCGACCTATACGCGACGGTAAGGAATGGGAAAGAACCGCAAAACCCCTGATTTTCCTTGGTGGCTGCAACTTTCGAAACGGCAAATACTTAACGAATTGCCGGTCGTCTAATTCGCAATGCGGAGGTCAGGGGTTCGATCCCCCTCTGCTCCACCAGTACCCTCACCTTTCAATAACTTACAAGCACAACCCCTACAGTCCCGATTCCCCAACTGGCCAATATCTGGCCAGAAAAAACAACATTAAATGGTAAAGAACAGAGAGAATGGGAAAAGATAGGAAAACCCTGCCTGGGAGGATGATCTTAAAGTACTACAAGAAAAGCTCTTAACATCACTTCGCGTAATGCGGAGGTCACGTTGTCACTATAGCGATGGCGAACTTCGTAACATCGTTCTTTGACCTTTAGGAGACAGAACTAAGCAGCAACGAATGATGGCATTCGCGCGACACCAGACGAGGTACTTCTTTGAGCCGTGCCTCCATCGTTGATGTAGTAGCAATTGACCCGTGGCCAACTCTTGGAGCGTTATGAAACTCGTTTCAAGCGGTGTGCAAACCTCCTGAATCGGAACCTGATCGTGCTATGATCTCGGCGCTGGGTTTCCATCGGTTGGGCCATGCCGGGTCGTCATCGCTGCCTGGTGTTCACCAGAATTGTGGGTCAATAAGCCCCCTATGAACTACGAACTGCGACCGCTAAGTGAAATCTCTTCCCTCGACGTCGATCCGGAAAGATCGAAGTTGTTGCTGGGATTTAATAACGCGCTTGTCTCGCAGCTCGATTTCGAAGAGTTGCTGAGATCGATCTTCGAGCGCGTCAAAGAAGTCTTCAAACAGACCATCGCCGCCACTCTCTCGATTCACGATCCGAAAACAAACGAGTTACGGATCCACTTGTTGCACTCCGACGATCCCGACCTGTTTCGCGAAGGCATGCCACTTCCGTTCGAAGGCACTCCGAGTGGCGTGGCGTTCACTACTCGCCAGGTTCTTCTGATCAAAAAGCTTGTCGTTGAGGATTTTCCTGCGCCGATGATCGCAGCGTGCGTTATGCCGACGGCTTAGATCAGGGTGTAGCGTGCCTCTCATCTCTCAAAATCGGGTTGTCGGAGCGATAACGATCGGCGCCGCACAGGAAAACGCGTATTCCGAAGAAGATGCAGCGTTATTGGCACGCGCGGGCCAACAAATCGCGATGCCGATCGAAAACGCCGTCAACTTCCGCATCGCCAAACGAGAGAGCGAACGCAATCAACTGCTGCATGAAGTGGGCCAGGCTATTGTTTCTTCTCTCAGTCTCAACGAGCTCTTCAGGACGGTCTCCGGCTGTCTCAGACGTTTCATAAATCACGATATGGCCAGCGTGGTCCTGCTCGATCAGGAAACCGGCCAACTGCGCGTTCACCTGCTCGACCGCCCTCCGACAGACATTTGGCAGGAAGGAGCCATACTCCCGATGGAAGGAACGCCCGCGGGTTTATGTATCAGTACCCGCAAGACGATCCTGCGCCACAAAGTCGACTTCAATGAGTTCTTTGCTCCGGAGATGCGAGTGGCCTATGCCGCCGGTGTGCGTTGTGGTTGTGGGGTGCCGCTCATCTCACACGATCAAGTGCTCGGCAGTATCAATGTTGGCGCGTTGCGGGAAAATGCGTTCACGACCGGAAGACGCTGAGTTACTCGAGCAGATTGCCGGCCCGGTCGCGATTGCCGTTGAGAACGCACTGAACTTCCAGCGCGCCGAACGCGAGCGCGATCGTTTCCAACTGATGCTCAACATCAACAACGCGGTCGTTTCACATCTCGATCTGAAGCAACTGGTGAAGACTATCTCCGAGTGTTTGCGCGATATCGTGCCTCACGATTCAGCCGGCATCGCGCTCTACGAACCCGAGTTCAATCACCTGCGCGAATACACGAACGTTGAATACAAAGATCTTGCGGCTATGAAGATCGGCGAGACGATACCGCTCGAAGGAACGCCGGCGGGAGAAGTGTTCGTCACCGGCAAACCGATGCTGACTCAAACGTCCCGACCCGGAACGTTATCCCACCGATCGCTATTCCCAGGATATTACTGAAGGCACCCCAAAGTCGGCTTGCCTCGTTTTGCTCAGCACGCACGGGCGAAAACTCGGCATCGCGGGCGTGAGCAGTACGCAGGAAAACAGTTTCACCGAAAAGGATCTCGAACTCTTCGAGCACGTTTCCGATCAGATCGCGATTGCCGTGCAGAACAGCTTGAATTACGAAGAAGCTAATCGCGAACGAGTCCGAGCGCAGACGCTGCTCGAAATCAACAACGCCATTACGTCCACTCTCGATCTGCACAAACTTATCCGCGCGACCTCCGACTGTTTGCGCGACTACTTCCAGCATGATTTCGCGGGCGTGGCGTTGTACGACGACGAAATAGATCAGTTGCGAGTCCATTCGTTCGACCTCGCCAAACCCGACACATACCTCGTGGCGGGCGACGTATTTCCCGTCGAGGGAACGATGACTGGAATGGCATTTAAGTCACGCCAGCCGATCGTTCGCAATCGCTTCGATCCGAACGATTCGCAATGGTCGCTCGCGCGAAAGTTCTACGAAGAGCACGGGCTGAGAGCAATGTGCTTCATTCCCATGATCTGGGGTGACCGCGCGGTCGGCGTGTTGAATCTGGGTTGCCGTCGTGAAGATGCGTTTAGTGAGTCGGACATCGAATTACTTACTCACATCGCCGGTCAGGTGGCGATCGCGTTTCAGAACAGTTTGAACTTCCAACGCGCGACGAAAGCGACGGAACGCACGCAAACACTGCTGGAGGCGAGTAACGCTATCGCGACCAATCTCGACTTGCGCGAGTTGCTCCGCACGACGTCTTCCTGTCTCCGCCGGTATTTCAATCACGACATCACGGGTCTCGCGCTTTACGATGAAAGCACCAACTGCCTGATGGTCCACGGCATCGATCGGAACGACCATAGCCAGTTTGCGGCTGAGGGCACCGCGTTTCCGCTCGAGGGAAGCCCGCTCGCGGATGCGTTTACGAGTGGACAACCGATTTTCGAGTGGCGCATCGATCCCGAAAGATATCCCGGACCGCAGATGAAGGGGGCTCGTGATGCAGGCTATCGTTCCGGCGCCTGCATACCTTTGATCGCTCACGATCAAAAGCTTGGCGTTCTCGGTCTGGCCAGCACGCGCGAGGATGCGTTCGGCCGGGTCGATAACGATCTGCTCCTGAACGTGGCGGCGCAAGTTGCGTTGGCCGTTGAGAACATACTTCAGTACAAACAAATCGAATCGCTGAAAAATAAACTGGCAAGCGAGAAAGGCTACCTCGAAGAAGAGATCCTGACGCAGTACAACTTCGCCGAGATCGTCGGCGAAAGCAACGCGCTGAGAGGCGTGCTGAAGCAGGTTGAAACCGTGGCGCCGACTGATTCGACGGTGTTGCTATGCGGCGAGACCGGAACGGGCAAAGAGTTGATCGCGCGCGCGATTCACAATTTGAGTGCGCGGCAGGAACGCACGCTCGTGAAGCTCAACTGCGCGGCGATTCCGACCGGCCTGTTGGAAAGCGAACTCTTTGGACATGAAAAAGGAGCGTTCACTGGCGCTGTGGCCCAGCGCGTGGGCCGCTTTGAGCTCGCGCATCAGGGTACTTTGCTGCTCGACGAGATCGGCGAGATTCCGCTCGACCTCCAGCCGAAACTGTTGCGCGTGTTACAGGAACACGAATTTGAACGTCTGGGGAGCTCGCGCACGATCAAGACCGATGCGCGTTTGATTGCCGCGACTAATTGCGACCTGGCGCAAATGGTCGCCGCGAAAACGTTTCGCAGTGACTTGTATTATCGTCTTAACGTGTTTCCGATCACGATCCCGCCGCTGCGCGAACGCACCGGCGATATCCCGCTGCTCGTCGGTTACTTCGCGCAGAAACATGCCGCGCGAATGAACAAGCACATCAAGACCGTTCCGGCGCCCACGATGGAAGCGTTGTGTAATTATCACTGGCCCGGCAACGTGCGCGAGCTCGAAAATTTCGTCGAGCGCTCAGTGATTCTTTCTCGTGGTGCGGAGTTGGAGTCGCCGCTTGACGAACTGCAAACAACTGCGGTGGCCGCGGCAGCGAGTGGAGTGTTGCCGCTGGCGGAACTCAGTTCACCAGCAGCAAAACTGTCGACGATGGAAGAGATGGAACGCGCCCACATCGAAGAAGTCCTGCGTCACGCGAACGGCATGATTGCCGGCAAAGGCGGCGCTGCCGAAATCCTCGGCCTCCCCAGCTCCACCCTCCGCAGCCGCATGAAAAAACTGGGTATTAAATAAATCCGTGGTTTCAACGTGCAGGTACTTGCGTCTTCAGTTCAATCACTTGTCCCGCGCGCAGCACCTTCACCAGCACCGGATCCCCGGCTTTAAGTTATTCAAGTAGTCCCACACCTTCATCAACCCGGCGCCGTCCGGTGTTACCGCGATCTCACCAACTGCAAGAATGATGTCGCCGCCAACCAAGTATCTCGCCGCCCGCGATCGAAGCTTTGTACGTTCCACCAATCAGCCCGATCGCCTGCACCCGGCGAATTGTCGGCGATGCGTTGGACCAACAGTCCAGCCGGCTGTGGAATGTTGAAGATTCGCACCCACTCACCCGCCAGCAACAACCCATCAATACCACTCCAGAACCCTTTCTTCACGATCAGTAGCTTGTGCGCGAGATTCGAAGTAACAGCGAACCCGAGTCCTTCGGATCCACCGGAGTGCGACAGAATCTGACTCACTATCCCCACCACTTCACCGGCTAAATTAAACATCGGACCACCGGAGTTGCCTTTGTTGATGGCCGCGTCGGTTTGCAACATCTCGAGCCCCAGCGCGCCGCCGTTCCTCGGCACTCTTCGTGCACTGACATGTCCGGCAGAAAGGCTGTGGCCCATACCGTAAGGCGCGCCAATGATGAAAACGTCATCCCCGATTTGCATCTTGTCCGAGTCACCCAGTTTCGCTGGTTTGGCGTTGTAAGGAACCCAATCGAGTTTGATCATTGCCAGGTCCGCACTCGGCACCGAGGCAATAACCTTCGCCGGCACGAGCTGACCGTCGCTGAACTCAACTTCGATCTTGTCGGCGGCCTGGACCACGTGGGCCGCCGTCAGGATCTGCCCGTCGCTCGAGATCAGCACACCCGATCCCGAGCCCGGCGAACTAACAAACATCGAGTGCGGCGCGACGAGTAAGTTCTTCTCCACCGTCTTGATGACAACAACCGACGCATCGACCTGCCGCACCACCTCACGCAGTTGTTGCGCATTCGCTTCCGAAACGATGACAAGGAAACCGAGAGCAAAATAGAGAGTGAAAACAGTTTCTTCATGATTACCACCTTAGCGGCAGTACATCCTGCTTTGAACCCGTTCCTTCTGAGTAAGCTAGCGCACCGCTGTAAGGACGCGGATTTTACTGATTTGGCCGTGTGTCTGCGACGCGACCTTAACGGCGGCCGCGAAAACCACCTCCGATTCTTCTTCCCGACGAACCCGCCGCAGGCCGGTTCGCGCCAAGATTTTGCGTGCGCTGCTGGCCGAGACTGCGCGCCTGGTGCTGGTTCTGCACCCAACTGCGATCCTGCGAACGTTGCACAGTCTCCCAACCATTGCTGGTTCGCTGTTGAACTCCGGTTGACTGGTTGTAGCGATAGATGTTGCCGTTGCGATCGGCGTAGACGTTGTTGTTGTGAACCGCGACGCCGGTGTTGGTGTTCGGGTTGTAAGCAAACGCACTCCGGCCCGCGGTTACCTCTCCGGTCGAGCCGTTACGCACACCACCAACCGCGCCACCACTGATCACGCCGGTTTGCGGGTTGTACGTCACACCGCGCGCGCCTGCTGCGCTGTTTCCGGTGTATGGGTTGTACGCGGTTCCGGCCTGGCCGGCAGCAATGCGGCCGGTGTTTGGGTTGTAAGCAACACCGCCACCGCCGGTTACCGTGGTGCCGGTGTAGACGTTCGTATTCGTTCCGCCGCGAACGGCATAACTCGTACCGTTTGCGGTGGTTCCGGTGTACGCGCGCGCGTAACCAACATTTCCGGTGTAGGGATTGGCCCACGCGGCGCCGGCGGCCGAGTAATAATTCGTCGCATACGCGTAGCCCCAACCGGAAGCAACACCCCAGTTGAAAACAACGCCATAGCCATAGGTATAAGGCGCGCCGTACCAATACGCGCCAACGTACGGCGGGTAATACCAACCCGTGCCGTAGACCACAACGTTGCTTGAAGTGACGACGGTGCCGTAGTAACCTGGCGTGTAACCAACGTAGACCACTTCAGGAGTTGAACCGTAAATCTTGACGTAGGTGACGTAATGAACCGGCGAGCTGACCGGAATCGAATAGATAACATTCGGCACGGTCGTCGCGACGACCCATGGACCACGGGGAGAAATACCGGCAAACCAGACGCCGTTATAAACCGCATAATAATTATTAGAGCTGACTGCGATGACTGGCGTATTTGTGTTTACCGCGTATTGCAGTGACGTGTTCTCAACTGGTTTGAATTCCGGTGTGCCCGCGCGCACGGCGCCGACGAGGTCGAGGTGGTCGGCGACCGGAGTCGTCGCCAAGCAGGTGACCGGCAAGTACAAGGTCAAGCATGCCGGCTTGAAGCCGCTGCACGCCGAGGCGCTGCACGCGCTCGGCGCGTTCGCGCGCTGGCACGTCCGCACCGTCCCGCGCGCGCAGAACGCCGCGGCCGACGCGCTCGTCAACACGGCGCTCGACGCGGCCGGCTGAGCGCCGCGGCGCCTGGCGGCGAAGCCATCGGTACGCGGGCTGACGCGGGCAGGGCGGGCCGGCACCGTCCGGATTGGCCCTCCGCCGCAGCGGGGATACCATCTCGCTGCTCGAGAAAGGGGTGACCGATGGGAGAGCAGCGCACGGTGGCGCCCGCCAACCACAGTCC
>CAWBJU010000023.1:0-40164 GCA_963789185.1 uncultured Acidobacteriota bacterium | reverse complement strand
CGGTTCATCGAAACGTTTGGCGGTCAATACATCACGGCGGAAAACGTCGGCACAAGCCCCGAAGACCTCGAGCATGTGCGGAAAGAGACGGAGCATGTGGCAGGGCTGTTGTCAGGGTCGGGTAATCCTTCACCCGTGACAGCGCGAGGCGTCTTTCGTGCGATGCAGGCGGCGGCGAAGTATCGCTGGGGCGACGACTCGTTGGAAGGACGCACTGTCGCGATTCAGGGATGCGGCAGCGTCGGCTATTATCTGGCGTCTTATCTGAAGAACGCAGGTGCGTATTTGATGGTGAGTGATGTGGATCCGCGAAAAGTTGAGCGAGTAGTCAACGAATTTGATGCAATGGCTTATGGACCAGACGATATCTACTTCGCCGAAGCCGACATTTTCGCGCCCTGCGCGCTCGGCGGCGTGATCAACGATGACACAGTCAGCGTGTTGAAGATGGAGATCGTCGCGGGCGCTGCTAACAATCAATTACTCGAACCGCGACACGGCGATGAACTTGCCGCGCGCGACATCCTTTACACACCCGACTACGCAGCCAATTCAGGTGGCGTGATCAATGGCTGCCGTGACTTGCTCGGCTGGGATGCCGCGCAATCCGCGAGAAAGGTCGACGAGATCTACGACACGATTTTCAACATTTTCCGGCTTGCCGAGACCGAAGGCATTCCCACGTACAAGGCCGCGGATCGCCTCGCTGAAAAACGGCTTAGATTCACAGACGGAGGTTCCGTTGTTCATCGCTGATTTAGAGACACCCGCCGTAGTAGTCGATCTCGACGTCATGGAGCGAAATCTGGCGCGTATGGCTGAGTATTGCCGCAGTCACAACCTGCGACTGAGGCCGCACACGAAGTCACACAAGATTCCGGAGCTGGCGAAACGCCAGTTGGCCCATGGTGCGCATGGAATCACGGTGGCGAAGATCGGCGAAGCGGAAGTGATGCTCGACGCGGGTTTCACTAACATCATGATCGCGTACCCGGTCATCGGCACAGGCAAAGCCGAGAAACTTGCCGACCTGGCGACACGTGCCGAGATCACGGTGTCGCTCGATTCCGTTGAAGTAGCCCGTGCGATCTCGGCAGAAGCAAAGAAGAGAGATGCACGCATCGGGATACTCGTGGAGCTTGATGTCGGTTTTCACCGCTGCGGCGTGACGAGTGAAGACGAGGTGTTAGCGATTGCGCGAGCGGTTGCGGATTTGCCGGGCCTGGAGTTCAAGGGGTTGATGTTTTTTCCGGGCCATCTTCAAGTCGCTGAAAAAGAGCGAGGCGAATTGAGAGTCGCTGTGAACGACTTTCTCGAGCGTTCACTCGCGAAACTCGAAGATGCGGGCCTGCCGGTTGCCATCGTCAGTGGAGGATCAACGCCAACGGCGCGCGAAGGTCACTTGTTCACTGGTGTAAACGAAATCCGGCCCGGCATGTATATCTTCAACGATCGCAACATGCTGGCGGTGGGTGTCGCGTCACTCGAAGATTGCGCGCTCTCGGTTATTACGACTGTTGTAAGCACGAGCGTTCCCGGTCGCGCGATTGTCGATGCCGGATCGAAGACGCTTTCGTCGGACGGTTATCAAGTAAGTGGTGGAACAGGGTTCGGGATGGTCAGGACGGATCCTGACGCGGACGTAGAGCGTTTGTCTGAAGAACACGGCAATCTGAACATCAGCCGTTCAACGCGCGAGTATCGCGTCGGTGAGAGACTCGAGATCATTCCGAATCATGTGTGCAGCACCGTCAACATGCACAATCAAATTTATGGTTCACGAGGCGAACGAGTCGAGTCGGTTTGGGAAGTCGCCGGGCGCGGCAAGGTCCAGTAATGGTAGACCGGTATCCCAAGCGCAACGAGACCGAGACCGATGAGTGATCTTACCGGTGAAGTGATCAACGTGCTCACGAGCAGCCACGCCGTCGTCAAAAGGAAGAGCAGCGGGACGACTGGATAACCCCACGCGCGATATGCGCCTTCGGAACTTGGCACACGCCGGCGAATAAGAAAGATCGAAAAGATTACTAGCCCGAAAAAGATCCAGTTCACGAAGACCACGTAATCCGTTAGTGTGTCGTACGAGCCGGAAAGCGCAAGCACGCCTGCCCAAATACCTTGAACGATCAGTGCGCGCACCGGCACGTGAGTCCGTTCAGAAACGTGTGCAAGTGGTTTCGGAAATAGACCATCCTTTGCCATCGCAAATGGGATTCGTGAATTCGCCATCGTCGAGGTGTGCAACGCGCCGAGCGTTGAAATCATCATTGCCGCGGCCATCAAGGCGATCGTGATTTCACCGAGAAACGTTTGAACTGCCACCGCCGCAACGGACGAAGTTGCGGGAACATTGGCGACATCGGTTGGGGTGAGCACGTAGAAGTAAGTCGTGTTCACAAAAACGTACAACACCATGCAGATGATCATGCCGGTGGCGAGCGCGATGGGGATGTTGCGTTGCGGGTTCTTTACCTCGCCCGACACGAACGTCATCTCGTTCCAACCGTTGTAGGCCCAGAGCGCGCCCAACATCGCAGCCGCAAATCCCGCGCTGCCGCCGCGCGCCGCACCCGCTACTCCTTCGCATGCGCCGCCTGTGTCTTGTAAGAAGAAGTTGGCCCATGTGCCGCGCGCGAACAGGAGAACGCCGACGCCGAGCGCCACGATGCTTCCGACTTTGATCGCTGTCAGTACGATCGCGAATTTGCCGCCAACGGACACTGACGCGCAGTTGACGATCGTCACGAACGCGATCGCAGCGAGAGCCACGAGCTGAAGATTGCCAAACGGGACGGGATAGCCGGGTAGATCGAGAGTGAAATACGTAACGTCGAGTGCGCCTGTCAGCAACACGTTCAGAAAGATCGCGAAACCGACGGCGAGTGCGGCGAGCGACCCGGCGCCCGAAGCAAAAAATCGCATCCAGCCGAACAGAAACGCGAGTCGAGAACTGTATGCGTTGCGAATGAAAACGTATTCGCCGCCGGCGCGTGGCCACATCGCAGCCAGCTCGGCGTAGGTCAGTGCGCCGGCAAGTGAGAGCACTCCAGCTGCGATCCAAACTGCGATCACGCGGCTCGGCGTGCCGACGTTGCAGGTCATCACGCGCGACTTCAGAAATACGCCGGTGCCGATAACGTTGCCGACGACGATCGCAGTGGTTGCGACTGGTCCAAGACCACGAATCAGAATCGATTCCGTTGACATAAGGCCGGTAGAAAGTATCACAGTTTCACGCAGCCCATACTGCTACAATCACCCGAAAAACCTATGATGAAACGAATCATTGTCTGCACATTACTCGTTGGCCTAATCACGCCGCTCCTGGGTACGTCGGCGGCGAATCAGGTTTACGACGTCGTGATTCTTAATGGACGAGTGATCGATCCGGAATCGCGACTCGATGCCGTGCGAAACGTTGGTATTTCCGGCGGGATAATCAAAGCGATCACGACCGCAAAATTGAGCGGCCGCACTGTCGTCGATGCGAAAGGGCTTGTCGTATCTCCGGGCTTTATCGATCTGCATCAACACGGCCAGGACGACGAGAACAATCGTTTCAAAGCAATGGATGGAGTGACGACAGCGTTGGAATTGGAAGTCGGCACCGGAGATGTCGATCGTTGGTATGAAGAGCGACAAGGAAAGGCGCTGATCAACTACGGCGTCAGTGTGGGACATCTCGCGGCGCGAATGGCTGCAATGCGCGATCCGGTCGAGTTTGTGCCGAGCGGACAGGCCGCAAGGCGAGCTGCAACTGATGCAGAAATCGGTGAGATGAAAATGCAACTCGAACGGGGCCTTCAGCGTGGTGCAATTGCGGTCGGTTTTGGAATCCAGTATGTGCCGCATGCGTCACACTGGGAGATCCTCGAGATGTTTCGCGTTGCGTCGCGCTTCGGAGCGTCGTGTCATGTTCATCTGCGTAACGCGGGAATGAAGGAGCCGGCCAGCAGCACGCAGGCGCTCGAAGAAGTAATCGCGGCAGCGGCAATTACAGGCGCGCCGTTGCATGTGGTCCATGTTCAGAGTACCGGCGGTAAAAACACGCCGCGATTACTCCAGATAATCGGCGAAGCACGATCGCGCAAGCTCGACGTCACGACTGAGTGCTACCCGTACATTGCCGGCATGACTGACATCAAGTCGGCGATCTTCAACGAGGGTTGGCAGGAAGTTTTTGGTATCGACT
The DNA here is from genome assembly GCA_963789185.1 of uncultured Acidobacteriota bacterium. Taxonomy (GTDB): domain Bacteria; phylum Acidobacteriota; class Blastocatellia; order Pyrinomonadales; family Pyrinomonadaceae; genus PSRF01. Next base: position 35,969 of record CAWBJU010000023.1, on the reverse strand, counting down.
ATGGCGATTTGCAGTGGGCGGCGACTGGTGAACGACTGACGAAAGAAACTTTTGAGCGTTATCGAAAGACAGGTGGAATGGTCGCAGTGTTCTCGATGACCGAGGAGATCGTCGAGACCGCTGTAGCTAGTCCTTTGACGATGATCGCGAGCGATGGAATTTTGAACAACGGTAAAGGACACCCGCGCACCGCCGGCACTTACACGCGCGTGTTAGGCCGCTACGTTCGCGAACGCGGCGCATTAAGTTTGATGGATGCACTACGCAAGATGACGCTGATGCCCGCGCAACGACTCGAGCAACGTGTACCGTCAATGAAAAACAAAGGACGCGTTGGCGTTGGCGCTGATGCGGATCTCGTGGTCTTCGATCCGGCGCGTGTGATCGACAAGTCCACTTACGAACAACCGGCGCAGTATGCGGAAGGCATTACGCATGTGCTCGTGAACGGCGTCGTGATTATCAAGAACGGAGAACTGCAAACCGGCACTTATCCGGGTCGCGCTGTACGCGCGCCTTTCAAATAATCTACGAGGGGAACAAGTTGCTATGAAACAGATACTTCTGGTCGTTTTTATATTTGCTCTGGTTGTTTCAGTGCAAGCTCAAACACCGAAACGCACGATCGCCGTGACAATCGACGACTTGCCTTACGTCAGTTTCGGCGAACGCGACTATCTCACGGGCGCACGTACCGCAACCGCAAAGATCCTGGACACGCTGAAAAAACACAAAGTAACCGCCGTCGGATTCGTAAACGAGCGCAAGCTGGAGCATGCGAGCGAACGTGAGGCGCGGATCGCGCTATTACGCGACTGGGTGAAGAATGGAATGATCCTCGGCAATCACACGTACTCGCATCCCGACTTCAACAGTCGTACGGTCGAACAGTTTCAGGAAGAGATTACGAAAGGCGAAGTCGTGACGCGCGAGTTGATGAAGTCGCGGCGACCTTATCAACTCTACTTCCGTCACCCGATGACGCACACCGGCGACACGCCTGAGAAGAAGGAAGCAATCGAAGCGTTTCTCACGGCGCGTGGATACAAGGTCACGCCGCACACGATCGAGAACTCCGATTTCATTTTTAATGTTCCTTACTCGCTGGCGGTGCAAAAGGGCGATATGGAACTCGCGCGGCGTTTGCGCGAAGCGTATATCGATCTCACGTTCGCGGCGACCGAGTTTGCCGAGAAGGTATCGCCGCAGATCTTCGGCCGCGAGATACCGCAGTTACTGCTCATTCACTCCAACGACATCACTGCCGATACCCTCGATGAAATGCTGAACAGGTACAAGGCACGCGGTTACACGTTCGTGAGTCTCGACACGGTCATGGCCGATCCCGCCTATCAAACAAAAGACACTTACGTCACGAAGTATGGCCCAACTTGGTTTTTTCGCTGGTCGCAAAGCAAAGGGCTAGACGTGAGTTTCAGAGGCGACCCGGATCCGCCGAAGTGGGTGATGGACTTGTACCAAAACAAAGATAACTAACCAGCCAAACAGGAAATTCGAAGCGACTGTTTCGACGAGGTGGGCCATGCGGACCTCGGCCGGCATCAGTGGGTTTGGTATAAGCAGTTGCGCACTCGTCATCGCGAACAACAGTGCGACTGCCAGACCCGTTTCCCATCGCTTGCCGCGCATCATCTTGATGACTGGTATCGCTATCGCAGCCCACAACAAACCGCGTGCGATCTGAAGTAGAAAAAGTTGTGGCTCGCTGCGAAGCACGTTCGCCATGTGCGTGACGAAACTACCTGGGTCGGATTTTTCGCGCGTTAGGAGCGCGTGCTCTACACGGCACGAGTCAAAGAAGAGCGCGAGGACTTCAAATGGCTCTCATCACCGCGCCTTGATTGTTAAACCTCTGTGCAGCCTCTGTGTTCTCGGTGTCTCTGGGTGTTCTTTCTCAAGTACCATCAACCACAAGACACAGAGGTTGCACGGAGAAAGCCACACGAAGGCAATACGTTCAACCAATCAGTCTCGACAAGTACCAGACATTTCCGAACTCGTCGTTGACCCACGCCATGCGCTCGCCGTACGGCTGATCGGTCGGCTCTAGCGCCGATGTCGCTCCGGCACTCAGCGCTTGTCGATACGCCGCATCAACGTCCTCAACAAACATGTAGATTGCCGACTGCATCGGTTGCCATTGATCGTGCGCTTCACCCATTTCAACGATCGCATCGCCGATGCGGACCTTCGCGTGATAGACAAAGCCTTCGTCTGATTGATGTCGCTGGACCACTTCCGCGCCAAATGCCTTCTCAAGGAAGTCGATGAACTTCGGCGCCCCAACCGGATGGAAGTAGAGCGTGACGTTGTGCAGATCCGGAATCGGAGTCTCGTCAAATGGTTTTGCGATGTACCACTCGTTACCGCCGATGTCTTTCACGGCAGCAATGCGTTCGCCGTACTCCTGATCTGACGGCGCCGCAAGAGAAGTCGCACCGGCTGCCACCGCACGGGAGTAGACGTCATCCACGTCCGGAACGTAGAAATGAAACGCAGCGGGCTTGGCATCAAAACCTGGACCACCACCGATAAACAGCTTCGAATCTCCGATCGTGAGCTCGCAATGCAGGCCTCCCGCAGAACCGGTGGCACGCAACGCTTCGACCGCTCCGAATGCTTCCTTAACGAAGTCAACCAACTCAACCGCGGGCTGCGCAATGATATACGGGTTAACCGTGTAGAACCCTTCTCGTTTGAACTTCTTTGTTACAGTGTGCTCATATCGTCCTTGCCTCCTAATTGTTTCCTTGAGGGCGGCGCGAAACTCCTCCGAAGGCAGACCGTGCAATTCGCGCGCAACCGCTACGAGTTCAGCCAACTCACGATCCGCTTCATTCACCACGGGTTCGCTTTTCGCGAGCAACGCGGTAATGGCGTCGTCTAGTTGATCGATGATGGAACGTTCAGCCATTTACTTAAACTCAGCTATTCGCGCAATCGTGCCCGAAGAGTTTCCACACCTCGAAATTGAAGTTGTTTCACTGCGCCCTCGCTGCGATTCAGATCGGCAGCGATTTCACGAATACTTTTCTCCTCCGCAAAACGCAGGAGGATCACTTTGCGCTGGTCCTCGGGCAGCGCTTCAACCGCGCGAAAGAGTCGCGCGCGACGGTCTACTTGTTCGAGGTCCAAATCCACGCGCGCATTGGTCGCCAAATCGGTTTCGGCCACTTCGCGTGACTGCTTTCGCGCCTGGTCCGCAATTGCGTTCGCGGCTATCCGGTAGAGCCAGGTGACGAACGGCGCGCCACGCCATTTAAACTTCCCGATGTTCGCGAGGGCTTGTTGAAAGACGTGAGCAGTGAGATCCTGTCTTTGCGATCGGTCCTGAATACGGCACGCGACGTAGGCGTAGACTTTATGGAAATTCTGCTCATAAAGCTCCGCAAAGCGGCCCGGATCCTGCTGAGCAGCCTCTACAGCCATGCGTTCGTCCGATTCAGTAACCCGACTCAAGTTAGCCTCGCGCCAGTTTTCTAATAGGAAAACTGAGTTGGACCGGAAAAGTTACGGTATTTGTGGAACATAATTTAGCGCTTTGGGTGGATTAAGCGTAATCCGTCGTTTGAGGTGGAGCGCCATATGATCTTCACATTGAAATCCCTTGTTTCTTGTCTCCTCGCAATCGCGGTCACGGTGGCTGTCCCGGCCCGTGCATCCCAACAGGACAAAGAAGCCGATAAACAGAAAGAGCTGGAAAAGAAGACGCTCGCTCTTTTGAACGACGTTGCGGCAGGAGCCTGGAGCCTCAAGCTGCCGGAAAACCGTTTGTTCATCATGTCGAATGCCGCGGATTTACTTTGGACCGTCGACGAGAAGCGAGCACGCACGCTCTACTGGGACGCGCTCAACGCACTGAACTTAGTAGTTGGTCCAAGCCGCAGCACCGGGCAAAAACTCTCGCCGGAAGAACGCGCGAAACTGGCCCAGAGTTATCTATCGGCGTTCGAGTTAAGACAGAAACTATTGCGGCGAGTCGCGAGGCGAGACGCTCAACTCGCGCTCGATATGTTACGAGCGAGCCGGCCAGTTCCGCCACGACACGTTTTGCCGGATTTCACTTTTCCGGACGACATTCAACTGGAACAGGCAATTGCCACCGAGCTCGCCGCGCGTGATCCGGCGCAAGCGTTGCAGATTGCGCGTCAGAGTCTGGCGAAAGGCATTACGCTTGAATTGCGCGCTCTTTTACATCGGCTTAACGACATCGACTCCGAAAAAGGTTCACAGTTTGCCAGCGAGATCATTACCAAACTGCGAACCATAGATCTTGCTACCAACTTTCACAGCGCGCTCATGGCAGTTCAACTCGTGTACCTGACCCGTAAACCCGATCCCAACATGCAAACGCGCTTGGGCAGCATTAGTGGTCTGAAAGTGCTGAATCTCGAGGAGGAACAAAAGCGAGGTCTTGTTGAGCAGATGACAGATGTGGCACTTAGCGCGTCCGTTGCTCCACACGTGCTTTGGCAGATCTCTCATGTGATGCCTGAAATTGAGCATTTCTTCCCGGAACGCAGCGAGGCCGTAGCCCAAAAACTGTCGGCCCTCAAGCGCCAGATGCAAAATGACGATCGCGAGCAGAAATACCAACAATGTATTGATGATGACTGGCGGGGTGGAAGAGTTGGTACGCGCGGCGAGCACGGCTAATAGCGAGGAACGCATGTCGCTGTACCAGCAAGCGGCGAGTATGGCCATTGCTCAGGGCAAAACTGATTGGTTTCGCGCGACGATTAACAAACAGGAGACGAGTTCCGATCGGCTTACGCAGGTTATTGATTCGCTGGACGAGCACGAGATCACCGTTGCCGTAATGCGCAAACAGGTCGACGAGTTGCAGAAACTCCTGCCAAAGATTCGTCGCAACGACCAACGTGCGCGGGCTATGGCTGAGCTGGCGTTGCTGCTGCACGAGAAGGGTGAAAAAGAAGAAGCCTCGTCGGTGCTCGACGAAGCCGCAACATTGATTAAGACGGATCTTACCGACGACAAGCAAACGGACGCTTTACTGACTTTGTTGTGTGCGTTCGCCGTCGTCGATCCACCTAAGGCGTTTGCGCTTGCCGAGCGGACCATTGACCGCGCCAACCGTCAGATATCGTTGCTGCTGTTGCTCGATAAAGTCGTGAAGAGCGGGGCACTGAAGAAGAATGAACTCCTCCTGGAGCAACCGCAGTTGTTGCCGATTGAATTTCTCGTATTCAAGTACGGAAAAGGCATGGCTGCGTTAGCGCGGGCCGACTTCAATCGTACAAGAGCGCTGGCTGAAAGGTTCGACCGTAATGAGTTGAGACTCATGGCGCAGCTCCTGGTGCTCAAGGGATTGCTGGAGCAGAAAGCTGCCGGATCTGCCGAAGCCCTTTAATTCCGCGCTTTCCTCGCTCTCACTAATCCACCGAAATGAATGGGAGGATTCTGCCATTGAAAATGGCAGGAAACTGTGCTGACATTGCGATTGGCGAACTAGTAATGTTCGCAACAGTACGAAAAATCTCCCACGGTCCTGGAACAAGGGGGGAAGTATGCGGTACCCGACAAACGCCCCTAGTCATTCATCGTCTGCGCGTGTTGCCAACAACGACAAGTTCTATCATCCGGAATTAGACGTTCTTCGGTTTGTAGCTTTTCTTGCCGTCTTCGTACATCACGCTCTGCCTCGTGATGCGAGTCTTTACATTTCCAACGGCCTTTCACCGGCGGTAACACAATGGTTACTCACCGCTAAGGAGGCCGGCGCGTTCGGTTTGGATCTCTTCTTCGCCCTCAGCGCATACCTCATCACCGAACTCTTGCTTCGCGAGCATGCGCAACGCGGCACTTTTAGCATTTCTAATTTCTATGTTCGCCGGGCATTACGCATTTGGCCGCTGTACTTCGCGTTTCTCGCGCTGACAGTGTTCGTGATTCCGATGTTGATTCCGGCCGAAAGATTTGGACCAATCTACATCGCTTCATTTGCACTATTTGTTGGTAACTGGGTGTGCGCAACTCACGGGTTGCCGTTTTCAGTTGCGAGTCCCTTGTGGAGCATATCGGTCGAAGAGCAGTTCTATATTGGTTGGCCGTTGTTGTTGTGGTTCTGCGGCGTTAATCGTCTGAAACAGCTCGCGATTGCGATGTTATTGCTCGCAGTGCTGACGAGGATCGGTCTGGCGGTCTACGGTGTTGCTCATCCGGGTGTTTGGTGCAACACGATTGCGCGGCTCGATCCGATAGCCCTTGGCGCCATTCTCGCTTTTACGTTGAAAGGTCGCGCGCCGCAGATCGGTAACACGCTGCGGTTGATCATGTGTGTCGTAGCATTCGTTACCTGGTTGTTGACAGCCAGATTTTTCAGCCACGCCGGGCCAACCAGTATCGCAACCTTTGCGCTGAGCGGTTTCGCAAGTGTCCTGCTGCTGAGCGCGGTTCTTAGAAGTGAGGCGCGACTCCTGTCGATTCCGCCGTTTTCATGGTTGGTCTATCTTGGTCGTATTTCTTACGGTTTGTACGTCTTCCACCTCTTGGCCCTCGCTTTGATGGCGCAAGTGTTAGTGATACCTGTGATCGGTGTTCAGCTCACGTTTGAACTCCGCATCGTGTTGTCCTTCCTGTTGACCGTGGGTTTCGCGACGGTGTCGTACAAAGTGCTCGAGCTGCCGTTCCTGAGATTAAAGGATCGCTTCAGGCCCGCATCGAAACGAGAACCACAGTATCAGTTCACTGAATCCACACCGCTTACTCACAGCGCCTCCTGAACGCTACTCTCACAGCGGCGAATATGTTATTGATGGTGCCATGACGGAGCTCGGCGCCAGTTACTTGCAACAGCTTAACGATGCAGTTGCCGAATTAGTTACACGTCCGGCGATTCGTAGTGTTGTCGACACTCTCAAGGAGGAGCTGCAACACACGTCGGAGCCGTTTGTCTGGTCCACGATCGATCTGGATACGGTGACGACGCCGCTGCCGGACGAAATAGAATCTGGTTGGATCTTCGTACTCAAGAAAGGCGTCCCATCAGGCTGTCATTTCCATCCGAACAGCATTCAACACATGGTGATGATCGAAGGTGCGGGGACGTCGAAAATCGGCACGATCGCCGGCCGGATGAAGCTGTTTGAGGCGCAGGGTGGTGCGTTGGAGGAGAGCTGGTACGTCATTCCCGAGGGCGTGCCGCACGAGTTCTTTCCGGAGGGGAAAGACGTAGTTGTGATGTCGTTTCACACGTGCGATTCGGACGAGCTCGAGGAAATAAGCTGCGACTCGGGCGCGTCGCGCAACTACGAAACACGCTAGACTTCAAGTTCAATTCAAAATCAGGTTGCTGCCATGAACATCAGGTCGCTGAGCGTAGCGCTCATGTGCTTTCTGTTGGCGAGTGCGGCCCAAGCTCAATCAATCAAAAACGCGATTCCCGACGTCGCCCGGCCGTTGCCGCTAACTGCCGTGCGGGTCACCGGTGGTCCGCTTAAACGCGCGCAGGATCTCAACGCCGAATACCTTTTGAAGCTCGAGCCGGATCGCATGATGGCCTATTACCGCAAGCGCGCGGGCCTTGAACCAAAAGCGCAAGGTTATCCGGGCTGGGACGGCGACGGCAGAAATCTCACTGGACACATCGCGGGCCATTATCTCTCGGGCGTGTCGTTGATGTTTGCGGCCACTGGCGATCCGCGCTTCAAAGAACGCGCGGACTACATCGTCAAGGAGATGAAAGAGGTCCAGGACAGGAACGGCGACGGTTACCTCGGTGCTGTTGAAGGGCTGCGAGAGAAGTTTGCAGAAGTCGCAAAAGGAAACATCAAGTCAACCTTCTTTGATCTGAATGGTCTTTGGTCGCCCTGGTACACGCTGCATAAGACTTACGCGGGTTTGCGAGATGCGTACCGATTCACCGGCAATCGAACCGCGCTGGAGCTCGAGATAAAGTATGCCGCCTGGGCTGAAACAATCATGTCGAAGCTCAACGCCGAGCAGACGCAGCAGATGCTCAACACGGAATTTGGCGGGATGAACGAGGTGCTGGCGGATCTCTACGCCGACACCGGTGACAAACGATGGTTGAATCTCTCACATCGTTTCGATCACCACGCCTTTCTCGATCCACTCAAACGCCGCGAAAACAAGCTCGCCGGACAGCATGGCAATACGCAGGTTCCGAAGATGCAAGGAGTGTTGATGCAATACATCTACACTGGCGAGAAGTCTGAAGGTGTAGCGGCGGAATTCTTCTGGGATGCAGTTGTGAACGATCATTCTTACGCCACCGGAGGACACGGCAAAGACGAATACTTTGGACCTCCTGATCAGTTGGCCGAGCGCGTTGACGGTAGGACCAACGAAACGTGCAATGTTTACAACATGCTGAAGATGACGCGCCGTCTCTTCGCCCTGCGTCCGGACATCAAGTACGCCGAGTTTGAAGAGCGAGCGTTGTTCAACCACATCCTCGCCTCGATGGATCCGGAAGACGGGCGCACGTGTTACATGGTGCCGGTTGGGCGCGGTGTCCGTCACGAATACCAGGATATGTTTCGCAGTTTTACTTGTTGCGTCGGTAGCGGCATGGAGAGCCATAGCCTGCATGGCGACGGGATCTATTACGAGTCAGGCAATCGTCTCTGGGTAAACTTGTATGTACCGTCCGTCGCGAGTTGGAAAGAAGCAGGCGCAACTGTCACGACGACAACAAACTTTCCTGAAGGCGAGGCGGCGACGTTGAATTTGACGCTGCAACGGCCGAAGAATTTCACGTTAGCTTTGCGGCGTCCGTCGTGGGCGGGTGATGGTTTTGTAGTGAAGGTGAATGGAAAGAGCGTCGAGAGAGTGCCTCGTCCCGGATCGTATGTTGAAGTAAAGCGGACCTGGAAAACTGGCGACAGCGTTTCGATTGTATTGCCGAAGGTTTTGCGCATCGAGGGATTGCCGGACAATCAGCGACGCGCGGCGTTGATGTGGGGACCGCTGGTACTCGCCGGGGATCTTGGACCAGAGCGTCGCGGTGGACCAGCAACCGAGTCTCCGTCGCTCGTGACGGCGGAGAAACCGGTGACGGAGTGGTTGCAGCCGGTCGCTGACAACCTTGGTGTTTTTCGCACGGTCGGCGTCGGTCGCAGTGCGGATGACAAGGCGAGTGAGGTCGAGTTTGTTCCTTTCTACCGTCTGCACCGGCGGACTTATTCCGTCTACTGGGACCTTTACACAAACGACGGTTGGACCAGGAGGATCGAAGAACTAAACGCCGCACGCGCGCGACAGCAGAGACTGGAAGCGGCGACGATCGCGCTTGTCTCGCCGGGCGATGCGGAGAAGGAAAAGACGTTTGATTTGAAGAGTGAAGAATCGAACGTAGATCGCATAATGGGCCGCGCCGGAAGACGTTCGAAAAAGTGGTTCTCGTTTGAGCTGCCGGTCGAGCGGGGGAAGCCGTTGGCGCTGGTGATCACGCTTAATCCGGAAGAGCGTGCCAAACGATCGTTTGACGTTGTGATCGATGGACAGAAGATCGGTGAGGGCGCGATCGATCGCTTTCCGCCCGGCAGTCCGACGGGACGATTCTACGACGTCGATTACAAGATTCCCGCCGAGCTTGTGAAAGACAAGCAGAAGTTGACTGTGCGGTTTCAAGCGACTGGCGGGAATGAGACTGCGACTGTGTTTGCTATTCGACTCGTGCGTGCTGAGGAACGATGATAGCCACAAAAAGGCACAAAAAGCACAAAAGGCACAACGGGTTTTATTCAGTTGCCAGTACTTTTTCTTTTTGTGCCCTTTTGTGGCTGACTTCCGTCGCTAAAGCACAAACCAACGATTATCTCGACCTCGAGACGCCTGACTTCAAACTTAAACTGTCGAAGTCGTCGCAAACACTCGCAGCGCTCGAGCCAAAAAACACACCCGGTTTTGATTTCACACCCGCTGATCGACTGTCGCAGCGCGCGACCGATCGCTATCACCACCTCGGAGACTTGATCCTTCGGGTACGCGTTGGGTCAGCACCATGGCGGCGCTACGACACGGCCGATCCGCGTAAGCCCGTTGAAACTTTACCGGCAGTTGCATCAACACTCGCTAAAGCCGATCTCGCGTCCACTCTGCCAGACGACATCCCCTTGCAAATTACCCGTTCGTGGATCGTCGAAAACGGCCAGCTCATTTTGCGCTTCGAACTCAGAAACAAGACCGCACAACCTGTTCAGATCGGCGCACTCGGGATTTCGATGGTCTTCAACAACATGATCACCGGACGCAACCTCAAAGAAGCGCACGAAAAGTGTTCCTTTTCCGATCCGTACATCGGACAAGACGCCGGATACCTGCAAGTAACGCGTCTCAGTGGCGCGGGGCCGGCGTTGGTCGTCGTGCCCGACGGCCGCACGCCGTTCGAGGGTTACCAACTGCTCAACGAACCTACGCGACCGAGTCAAACATTCGAAGGCGTATTCGCGTGGATGGTCCATACCCAGGCTTACGCTGAAGAAGACTGGCGCGACGCCGTACCCTGGAATAAGCCGACAATGGCGATCCTCGCGCGCGGTGAGACAAAGACCTACGGCGTTAAGTTTCTACTCGCGGACAGCATTCGCAACATCGAAACGACGCTTGCGCAAAACGAACGGCCGGTCGCGGTTGGCATCCCCGGTTACATCCTGCCGATGGACGTCGAAGGAGGTCTGTTTATTAATCACAAGCGCAAAGTGAAGAGCTTCGCCGTCGATCCGGCGGGCGCACTGGAGCTCAAGGAAGGGAAAGCGAAACGTTGGAAAGCGTTTCGTGTACGCGGCAAAGCGTGGGGTCGCGCGCGGCTCGCGATCACCTACGACGACGGGACAACACAATCAATCAGTTACTACGTCATCAAACCCTCCGTCCAGGCCGTCGGGGACATGGGAAACTTCCTCTTCACGCGTCAATGGTTCGACGATCCAAACGATCCGTTTCGGCGCAGTCCCTCCGTCATGAGCTACGACCGCGAAGCCAATCAGATCGTGACGCAGGACAATCGCGTGTGGATCGCCGGTCTCGGAGATGAGGGCGGTTCGGGCTCGTGGCTGGCCGCGGCGATGAAGCAGTTTGGTCAACCACGCAAAGAAGAGATCGCGAAGTACGAACAGTTTATCGATCGCGTGTTGTGGGGCCGCCTGCAATACAAAGAAGGACCAAACCGCTACGGCGTGAGGAAGAGTCTCTTTTATTACGCGCCGCAGGATCTGCCGGAGTTCAAATACGATCCCGCGCTTAACTGGTCCACCTGGACAAGTTGGAAGAAAGCCGATGCCGAATCCATCGGGCGCGGATACAACTATCCTCACGTAATCGCGGCTTACTGGTCCATGTATCGAGTGGCGCGCAACCATCCGGGTCTGGTAACGAATCATTCGTGGGATTGGTACCTGGACCAGGCGTACGAAACTGCCAAATTCATGTTTGGCCGACAGGCAAACGGTCGGCGTCGCGTCGGTTACGTCGAACTCGGCTTGATGGAAGGCGACATACTTGTCGCGCTGCTCGACGATCTGAAACGAGAAGCGTGGACTGAAAAGGCGCAGGTCGTCGAGAACTTAATGCGCGAGCGCACGGATCGCTGGCGGCAGGATCCGTATCCGTTCGGCAGCGAGATGGCGTGGGATTCGACGGGCCAGGAAGAAGTTTATGCGTGGTGCAAGTACTTCGGTCACGACGATAAAGCCCTCGTTTCGCTCAACTCGATCATCGGTTACATGCCGACGCTGCCACACTGGGGTTACAACGGCAATGCGCGTCGTTACTGGGACTTTTTCTACGGCGGCAAGACTAGAAGGATCGAACGGCAACTACATCATTACGGATCGGGTCTTAATGCGATTCCGGTTCTGGCGCACTATCGCGAACATCCGGACGATGAGTATCTGTTGCGTGTCGGTTATGGCGGCACGATGGGTGCGCTGTCGAACATCGATCAGGAAGGATTTGCGTCAGCCGCATTTCATTCGTTTCCTTCAACACTGAAGTGGGACGCTTACAGTGGCGACTATGGTCCAAACTTCTTTGGCCACGCGTTCAACGTCGGAACTTACGTCATCAATCATCCTGAGTTCGGTTGGCAATCGTTTGGTGGCAATGTCCACGCGTCGGGCGCTTGGGTAACTGTGCAGCCGCTCGATTCGTTTCGCAAACGTGTTTACATCGCGCCGCTGGGTTTGTGGTTAACACTCGATGCCGGCACGTTTGAAAGCGTCGCGATTAATACGAAGTCGAATGTGGTGCGAGTGACGCTCTCTCGCGCAGACGAGTTTACGCCGAATGCGCGACTGCGAGTGCAACAACCGGCGAAGCTCACAAATGTTGGAGCCTATGAACCACGGCAAAAGTTCGTTAACGAGCGCGACGCGTTTACGATTCCACTCAGCCGTTCGACAACCGTGATCGATCTCGCTGCCAAAGGGATCAACCAATGACGTGGGAAGAGCGGTGGCATCCGCTGCGAGAGGAGTGGGTGATAGTCGCGGCACACCGGCAGGATCGTCCCTGGAGTGGTAGCACTATCAACAAGAGGGCTCCGGCGTTGCCGCCGTACGTCTCCGACTGTTACCTCTGCCCCGGAAACGTGCGCGTCAGCGGCGCGGTTAATCCTCAATACGAGCAGACATACGTTTTCGATAACGATCATCCTTGCGTCTCGCCATCTGCTCAGTCTGAACTCGAACCACCGCCCAGTCTCTATCAGAATCGTCCTGCTCGCGGAGTTGCACGCGTAGTCTGCTACAGTCCCAAACACAATCTGACTCTCGCCGAACTGAACGTCGATCAAATTCAGCAACTGCTGCAGGTCTGGCGAGAACAGTACGACGAACTCGGTCGAATGCCGGACATCAAACACGTGCTTATTTTCGAGAACAAAGGCGAGGTCGTCGGCGTGTCGAATCCGCATCCGCACTGCCAGATTTACGCGACCAACTTCGTCTTCAAAACGACAGAAACCGAGGCCCGCGTCAGCCAGCGCTACCTGGACCAAACCGGCCGCGTGCTTTTCCAGGACATCATCGCCGCCGAGCAGGAAGCAGGTACGCGCATCATCGCGGAGAACGAGTCGGCGATTGCGTTCCTGCCGTACTTCGCGCGGTATGCGTATGAAGTCTTTGTCGCGCCCAAGCGAACTTATCCGAGTCTCGCGACGCTCTCAGCCGAGGAAATTCGCGATTTTGCAAGCGTGCTGAAAGACGTGCTGGTCCGCCTGGATAATCTGTGGCAGATGCCGTTTCCGTACGTGATGTCGCTGCATCAGGCGCCCACGGACGGCGGCGAATACAGCGGGTTTCATTTTCATATCGAGTTTCATCCGCCGTTGCGCAAACCCGACCTGTTGAAATTTCTCGCGGGGCCTGAAATCGGTGGCGGCAATTTTCTCAGCGACACCTCACCGGAAGAGAAAGCAGCCGAGCTGCGAGCACAATCGAACGTCCATTACAAAGAGTTTATGAAATGACGGAGCAAGCGGCGCACGACATTCGGCAACTTCTTCAACCAGTGCGTCGCCTGCACGAGGAGATTCGCGCTGCAGTGGTCGAAGCCTCTGAGCGCGCGACGTTGGACCAGCTTGCAACCGTCGTCAGCGAACAGGAAGGTGATACGATCTTCGCGCTCGATCGAGTGAGCGAAGAGTTGCTGATCGACTTCTTCGAGCGAGAACTGGCGCCCCATGCGCCGCTGGTGCTCATCGCCGAGGGGTTGGAATATGGTCAGATCGTTCTGCCACGTGGGACGCAGGAGTCCGATGCTGTTTGGCGGATTATTGTGGATCCGATCGACGGCACGCGTTGCGTGATGTATCAGAAGCGCAGCGGTTGGATACTCACCGGAGTCGCACCGAATCGTGGTCCAGATACGGGCTTGAACGATATCGAGCTCGCCATCCAAACAGAGATCCCCCTCGCGAAACAACACCTGTCTGATGTTCTGTGGGCTTTCCGCGGCGAAGGATTTCATGCTGAACGATTCAATCGGCTGACGGGCGAACAAGCGACGCTGCAACTTCATCCGTCAACTGCCGGCGATATCACTCACAGCTATTCACAAGTGGCGCGTTTCTTTCCGGGTGTACGAGATGTGCTCGCCGCGATCGACGACGAGATCGTCCGCGCGGCAGTTGGCCCGCCGCAGTCCGGCAAGGCACTGTGCTTCGAAGATCAGTACACGTCGACGGCCGGTCAGCTTTATGAGTTGATCGCGGGGCACGATCGTTTCACGGCTGATTTACGAGCGAATTTCGAGCGAGTCACGACTGAACGCGGGTTGCCGAGATTGTTATGTTGTCATCCTTACGATCTGTGTACGGAACTCGTCGCACGCGAAGCAGGCGTGATTGTCACAGACGTTGCTGGTGGTCCACTGAGTGCGCCTCTGGCTGTGGAACCTGATGTGAGTTGGGCAGGTTACGCCAACGAACGCATCCGAGCTGGTATCGAACCTCTCTTACAAGCAGCGATCACGAAGCGCGGCTTAATGGACCAGGACTAGCTTATGTATCGCGTCGATCATGGCAACGCTGCGCAGGAACCTGATGTTCAGCCGTTTATCGATCTTCTGAACAATCTCGACACTCATCCTTTTTCTCCTGCCAATGGATTGTTCGATACGAACGCGGATCTGATCGTCGCGCGCGCTCCCGGACGTTTGGACGTGATGGGTGGAATCGCTGACTACTCCGGTTCCCATGTCCTTGAATATCCGATTGCCGAAGCAACTCTTGTCGCAGTGCAATTGAATACATCGCGCACACTCGAAATCGTCACTCTGATCGAGAACGAGCCAGGTCGTTCATTCACCATGGAGTTGAGTGACTTCGATGGACCAGTGGAATACGAAGCAGCGCGAGAGTTCTTTCAACGCGACCGCGGAAATATTTGGGCCGCATATGTTGCCGGTGTTTTTCTGGTACTGATGCGCGAACTTCATGCGAGCTTCCCATCCGGCGCGAACATTTTGATCTCATCGCGTGTTCCACCGGGAACAGGCGTCAGTTCATCGGCGGCTTTGGAAGTCGCGGTGATGACGGCCGTGACGAGAGTTTTCGACATAGCGATCGAGGGCAGAGACACTGCGCTCCTCTGTCAAAAGGTGGAGAACCTCGTGGTCGGCGCGCCATGCGGAGTGATGGACCAGATGACGGCGGTGCTCGGCGAGCGGGATCGCCTGCTTTTGTTGCTCTGCCAGCCGGCTGAAATCAAGCGGATGATCACACTGCCGTCGAGGCTAAGACTTTGGGGCTTGGATTCAGGAATACGTCACTCGGTGGTAGGGGCAGATTATGGCTCAGTGCGCGCCGCTACGTTTGCAGGATTACAGATCATCTCCGATCTGCGTCCCCAAACAGAATACCTGGCCAACATCTCACCCTCAGAATTTGAAAACGAATATCTCGCACAATTGCCTGAATCGCTGAGAACACCAACCGCGCATCCAATTTATGAAAACGCGCGAGTACAGCGTTTTGTCGAACTCCTGGACGACCCGGACCCTCTTTTCAACGAGCTCGGCGAACTCATGTACGAGTCTCATCGCAGTTACACCGCACTCGGTCTGAATTCCCCCGGCACCGATCTCCTTGTCGAACTGGTGCGCAAAGAAGGACCGGCCGCTGGACTGTTCGGCGCGAAGATTACGGGCGGCGGCAGCGGTGGAACTGTCGCAGTCCTCGGCGATCAAAACTCACGAGCAGCAATAGAACGAGTTGCCGATAATTACTTTAACGAGACTGGTCACCGCCCCTATATCTTCACCGGATCCTCCTCCGGCAGCCTCGCCTTTGGTCATCTTCTCGTTCGCCCCCACGTCGATTGAGCCGCTTTTCCTCTGCTTCTCGCTTATAGGTTGAAGTCTTAACTAAAAGCCCTGGAGGACCTCAACCCATGAAGCGCAGAATCTACGTCGGTGCTTTCCTCTGCATCCTGGCCGCAATGGTCGCGATCAACTCCGCAATGACACCTCCCGCGTACGACGACGGCGACACCGTCGATTACGAAGTGTGGGTGATCGATCAATCAAACTCAAAAGATGAAGACGGCAACGGCACGCTCGACAGCGGTGGCCGGCTTTACACGTACAAAGGGGAGGACTTATTAGGCGAACAAGCGGCAGCGGCAGTTCCGACTGTCGTGGATCTTGGCGGCGCCGCGCGCGATCTTTGTCTGGCCCAAACCGGCACTGCGCCAGTCCGTCCGCACATGTTTGAGTTCAACCGCGCGCGTTCGCACGCCGTTATCTCATTCGTTGGAACGGGGCATGTGTTGTTCATGGACACCACGACGAAGGCGCCGATCCAGTGTCTCGATGTTGGCGTCCAGGCTCATGCGGCCATGCCGTCAAACGATCAAACTTTCGTCGTCGTCGCGAACCAAAACGGCCGGTTGTTGCAGCGGATCAATACCAACTATCAAACCAATTCGTTCACGCTGGACAATGCTGCAACCATTAACCTCGCCACTTGCACGACGCCGAACGGTGCACCGTGTCAGGACGCTGTGCTGCGGCCCGACGCGCGACCAATTTGTCCCGTGATCGACAAATGCGATCGTCATGCGTTCATCACGTTAGCGGGTGGTGGGCTGTTTGTGGTTGATCCGAATACGACACCAATGTCGATCATCGCCGAATATGACAAGAACACTGTGCATCCGGATGGCTGCGGAGGTGTTCAGGCTAACGGGCAGATGTACATCAACTCCGGTGGCGCTAAAGAAGCGGATCTCTATTCCTTCCCGTTGCGTGGTTACTTGAGTTCGAATCCACCCAATACGCCGGCGCCGAGTCTCGTTTACTCGCACGATGGAACGAATTCCGACTCACACGGCGCGACTGCTACCAGTGGAGAGCGTTTCCTCTGGGTGGTCGAACGGTTTGGAAACAACATGACGATCGTCGATACGAGAAACAACTCGGTTGTTGACCAGTTCAGTCTTGTTGGTTCTGTAAGCAATGATCCGGCACCCGACTTGCTGGACATTTCCCCGGACGGGAAGTTCATTTTCATGTCGCTGCGTGGTCCAAATCCGCTGACGGGTAATAATCCGGCATTCAACAACTCAGTGGGTAGCACACCAGGTGTCGGCATCATCCGTGTTCAGCAAGGAGGAACACGAGGCCGGTTCATTGCGCGACTCCCAATCACTAACGTTGTCGGTGGTGTTGAGCGTGCGGATCCGCATGGCCTGCGCGTCCTTGTTAAATGACCCATTAGGATTTTTCTTTAATCCGTGTTGCGATTAGCATGGTTCGCATGAAATCTGCGGGCTGGCACTATGCTGTTGTCGTTGCGCTGATTATGCTGTGGCTTAGTCCAGTCATCGCACAGAAATCGACTGGTCCAGCGAACGGCACTCTGATTGTCGATGGTGGCGGCGCGACGGAGCAGATCGTAAAACGCTTCGTCGAGCTCGCTGGTGGCCTTCAGGCGCGGATAGTCGTAATCGCGACCGCTCCCTCATCCATCCGCTTTGGTCCAGACAACGTGATCCTCGACCCCGACTGGCCGCGCGAGCGAAAAGAGTGGCAGCAGTATGAAGAGTATTTGAAGCGCTGGTTTGCGGTGGATCACATTCAGATCATTCACACTCGCGATCGCCGCGTCGCTGATAGTGAGGCGTTTGTAAAACCGCTCGACACAGCAACCGGCGTATACCTGGCTCCCGGAAACTCCGGCCGGCTCGCCGATGCATATCTCAAAACAAAAACACTAACTGCGCTGAAGAAGCTGCTCGATCGCGGTGGTGTTGTGTTCGGAAGTTCCGCGGGCGCGATTATTCAAGGCTCCTTCACCGTGCGCGGTCGACCAGACAAACCATTACTGATGGCGCCGGGAAGAACAACCGGGTTTGGCTTTCTTACGAACGTCGCGATCAATCCTCACTTGACCTCCGCGAAGCGCGACAACGAGTTAATTAACGTTGTCGACGCACATCCACACATTCTCGGCATCGGGATCGACGATGATGCTGCGCTGATTGTTCGGAAGAATACCTTCGAAGTACTCGGCACCGGCAGAGTTGCGATTTACGACAACGTGCGTCGCAACGGTTCCTGGTACTACTGGTTGAAACCGGGCGACCGCTTCGATCTTGCGTCGTGGACCAGGATCATCCCCCTAGACTCCAGACCAAATGACTTATAATGCAACGTCTTTATCGAACATGCTGGAGGAACTGAATGGCCGATCGAGAACGAGTTCAGCAAGCGGTATATCGCGCCGTAGATGAACTCAACAAACAACTGCCCAAGGGTATTTCCGTGAACAAATCGCCTGACGCCGTCCTTTACGGAAAAACCGGAAAACTCGAGTCGATTGACGTCGTGACGCTCATCATGGAAGTGGAAGATCAGATCAAAGCGGAATTTGGCACCAGCATCACCATCGCCGACGACCGTGCGATGTCGCTTGAAAACAGCCCCTTCCTCACGGTCGGTACTCTGACTGACTACGTCGCGGAATTGCTCAACTGAATGTCTGGATCAACGCAACAAGTGATTTTGATCACGGGTGCGCGCAAGGGCATCGGGCGTCATTTGGCGGAGCATTACCTGGCCCAGGGGCATTCAGTTGTCGGTTGTAGTCGAAGGGATTCACCACTGGAGCACGAGCGCTACATTCATTACCGCCTCGACGTTGCCGACGAGGAAGCCGTCAAGGAAATGTTCACCGATGTCGCTTCGAAGCGGGGCCGGCTTGATGTTTTGATTAACAACGCGGGTATTGCTTCGATGAACCATGTTTTGCTGACATCAGCAGCCAAGGCCAGGGAGATCATGGAAACTAACTTTATCGGCACCTTTCTAATGTGCCGCGAAGCCGCGCGACTGATGAAGCGAAATCAATTCGGGCGGATAGTAAACATGGCAAGCGTTGCCACACCTTTGAAGCTCGAAGGCGAAGCCGTCTATGCCGCATCCAAAGCAGCAGTGATCAGCTTCACGCAGGTTGTGGCCAAAGAACTAGCAAGTTTTGGGATCACGGTAAATGCGATTGGCCCAACCCCAATTGACACTGATTTAATCAAGTCTGTACCTGAAGAGAAACTGGACCAGCTCATCAGCCTGCAAGCCATCAAGCGCCGGGGTACGTTTGACGACGTGACCAACCTCATCGACTTTCTGATCCGACCCGAAAGTGACTTCATCACTGGCCAGGTGATCTTTCTCGGTGGTGTTTGATGCTCGAGTTCCTCCTGAATGTCTGGAAGTCGAGTCCGGATGGCGATGCCATAGTCTGGCGCGATCGGGTTTATGATTACGGCACGCTTCTGCGTCTGTTCGAAGATTGGAAGGAGCGCCTGCCGGAGCTCGGAGCAAAGCCCGGCAGCGTCGTCGTTCTTGATGCGGACTTCTCTCCCAACGCTGTTGCGTTGTTCTTTGCGCTGATCGATCAACGCTGCATTCTCGTTCCTCTATCACGGACCACCAGTCATAACAAGCGAACTGACTTCATCAGAATCGCCGGCGGTGAAGTTGTGATTTCAATCGACGCACACGATGAAGTGTCTGCCGAGCCGGCGAACGCCACGGGCGATCGACCGCTCTACCAAACGCTACGTGACCGTAAACACCCCGGCCTGGTGTTGTTTTCGTCCGGCTCGACAGGCGAAAGCAAAGCTGCCGTGCACGATCTCGTACCGCTGCTGGAAAAGTTCCACGTGCGCCGGAAAACTTTGCGGGCGATCTCATTTCTGCTCTACGACCACATCGGTGGCGTGAACACAATGCTCTACACGCTCGCCAATGGCGGTTGCCTTGTCACCGTCGAGCGCCGCGATCCTGATTCAGTGCTCGCAGCGGTGGAAAAATATCGCGTTGAACTTCTGCCCACTTCTCCGACCTTCATCAATTTGATGTTGTTGAGTGAGTCCTATAAACGACACGACCTGAGCTCGTTGCAAATCATCAGCTACGGCACTGAGCCAATGCCTGAGCACACTCTTAAACGTCTGCACAAGTTGTTGCCGGACATCGCTTTACAACAAACATACGGGCTATCGGAGTTGGGCATACTTCAATCAAAATCACGAGAACCCGATTCGCTTTGGGTGAAAGTGGGTGGCCAGGGGTATGAGACGCGAGTGGTTGATGGAGTGCTACATGTTAAAGCCCGCTCGTCAATGCTCGGCTATCTCAATGCGCCGAGCCCGTTCACGGAAGACGGCTGGTTCAATACCAATGACGTTGTAGAAGTTGATGGCGATTATGTGCGTATCCTGGGTCGCCAGTCTGACATCATCAACGTCGGAGGGGAAAAAGTTTATCCGGCGGAAGTGGAAAACGTGATCCAGGAACTAGATGAGATCGCGGAAGTAATGGTTTACGGCGAGAGGAATGCGATAACAGGAAACATAGTCTGCGCCGATGTTACCACGGTCTCGCCGGTCGACGGCCCCGCAGAAAAGGAGTTGATCGCCCACGTGAAACAACACTGCCGCGAGAAGCTACAAAAATACAAAGTGCCGTTGCGGGTGAATGTCGTAACGGAACAACAGCATACGGAACGTTTTAAAAAGTCACGTCGATGACCATTTCCGAAATCGCGAGAAAGCTATTGCCTGCGGACGTTGTTGATTCCGTCGTTCGCGCGCGAAAAAGATACCGGCGATCCCGTGTCGAACGTCTGCCACAGTTAGCCGAAACTTACTTAACGAGCATCATCACGGAACGACTTGGGCTCAGGTCGGGCGATGTGGTCTACATCCACAGCTCGGTTGATCGGCTCAATCTGGGTTTCCCGTTTTATCGAATACTTCCTTTGATACAAAGAGTGATCGGGGACAACGGCACGGTGCTGTTTCCGACCTATCCGAATCGCAGCCCGGTCTCTTCGTATGAATACCTCCGCGCTGGAAATGTGTTTGATGTGCGACGAACCCCGTCGTTTACGGGACTATTGACTGAGTTTGGTCGCCGACATCCGCGCGCGGTCCGCAGCCTTCATCCAACAAAATCTGTTTGCGCCATTGGTCCACAAGCGGATTGGCTAACTTCAACTCATCAGGCCTCGCCTTATCCGTACGATCGTCAAAGTCCTTACTACAAGTTAGTCGAGTGCGACGCGAGGATTATCGGCATCGGTGTTTGGACGGAATACCTGTCGTTTGTTTACTGCATCGACGACGCGATGAAGTCGAATCCGCCGGTGCGCACATATCATCCGGAGATCTTTCGCGCGACGTGCATCAACTATCGCGGTGAGGAGGAGATCGTGGAGACTTTTGCTCACGACACGCAGCGCTGCATCCACGATATACCGCAGTTCATGAAGAGCCACGTTCCGGTAGAGGTTTGCGAAGACATTGTGGTGGACGGGATGAGGTTTTTCAGGGCCGATGCACGTCGGCTGTTTGACGTGATGTTGCCTCTGGCGGAACAAGGCATCACAGTCTACCCGCGAGCGGTCTATTCAGAATCGTTTCAACCCTCACGGGCTTAGTTCGCGGTCTTAATTTTTATTCTTTCCGCCCGGATCTGCTCCGCTATTTCACCAAGTGTTACAAAACTAATGTCCTCGTATTTGCGTGCTTCGTGCAGAAAGCGATCGATGTGTGAAAAGTCTGAGATGTATTTTGAATGGTTCGTAAGTATGACCCAGACTTCAGGCTGATTCGAGTTGTGTGCAGCCTCACGTATCGCGTTGAGCATTTCGCGGAGGGAAGGAAAGTCTAAACGTCCGATGTCGGCGACGATGTGCTTTCCTTTCAGGCATGGTTGGACCACCTTGTCGTAGACCTTCGCTGGAAGTGATGAACGACCGACATCGTCCCATTCTTGTGCCGCATATGAGTCTCGCGCGGAATTCTGCGAGTCTCGGGATTTGATTTTGCTGCGTACTTTGGACAGCACTTCCGCGACGCATCGACGCCGAGAAAGATCGAAAGAAAAGATCGGAATACAGACGATTGGTTCGACGTTCTTGGACATCTTCCGTGCGTCGTCCAGTTGCGGATAAAAGGGCAGGAATCCTTCATCGCAGCGCGTGTAATCAAGCTGGAGGTTTCGCGTGTTCACGCGCAGGCCTTGTATCAGGCTCATGTCGAAAACCAATCCCAATTCAGCGAGTTGGCTCAGCAGGAAAGCAGAGGGCGCGACCGCGGATGAGCCCGAGCGAAACGAAAGGCAGCGATAGTTTGGATCGAGTGGTGCCAGAACTTTCTCGAGGTACGCCTTACTCGCAGAAAGCATCGAGTAAGACTGCTCAGGTTCGTAATTCAGTAGCGACCAGTCTCCCGATAAGGTCCAGCGATTGTTGGTAAAACTGACCTTGGACCACTGTGGGTGAATGTGCAGTTGAATATCGTGCCCGCGAGTGAATGCCAGGCGCACGTGTTCGTCCCACGCGTTGGCGAGCGGTTCCAGATGTGGGTAGGAGTCTTGCAGTTGTCGAAACGTGAGTTGCTGCATGACCTCCGCGTTGAATGTCGACTTGATTCCGTGTGAGTCGTACAGATCGAGGAGCGTGCGCATCGCTCGAAACTGGATCTCTTCTATATCGCCGGAGCCGTTACCACGTAGCTCCCAGTCATCGGTGAGAGCAAGGTGAATCCGCATCTGTTTAGGAAATGTCCTTGTTCTCAGCGGCGTCGACCATAGTTTCAATGAGATGTTCCAGAGCGCCTGCCGGATCGTGAGCCCTGCCGGTATGCACGGGCGAAGTTTGAATGATCGTGCTGCGCGGAGCGACGAGCCAGTGAAAACGTTGGCGTTGCGGTAATCCACCGATCGTTCCCGCTTCGCCGCCGCCGCGACAGATCGTCGGAATCGCCGCTAGATGGTTTTTAACCAGATCGAGATCGATCGTCGGATCGAGGGCGAGCAGTCGCGATTCGTTTAGGTTTATACGTGCTTCCAAAAACGACAAATCGGGACAGGATACGATTACGCCGGCGTTAATAAACTCTTCGCGATCGACTTTCGGCACGACGCGCACAACCGCATAGTCATACCTGTATTTATCGGACACGGATGATCTCCTCAACAAAGTAGCGAGGTGCAACGAGGCGTCTTGTCAGGTAATCGACGTAGGCTTGCCTGTTTTCCGCGATCGTTGCGAACGGCGCGTGGTCTTCCATCCAATCGTCCGGCACCAGGTCGACGATTCGCTTTATCTCATGTTCCGTGATCACTGCCGTCATGGACTCATCGACTTCCGCGATTGAGTCTGCTATTGGCAGCAGTATATGTTCGTTAATCATATGGAAAGGACGCTTGTCGCGGTCTTCCATGTTGGTCCAGGCGTGATGAAAGAACAAGGCCGCGCCGTGATCGATCAACCAGAGTTTACGATGCCACATCAGCATGTTCGCGTTTCGAGGAGTGCGATCGGGGTTAGTTACGTAGGCGTCGAGCCACACGATCCGCGACGCGAGATCAGCATCCAGTTTGTCCGCAACTGGATCAAACATCACCGATCCCGGCAAATAGTCCAACCCAAGATTGAGCCCGCCGCTTGCACGGATCAGATCCTGTATCTCCGGATCGGGCTCGGTCCTCGCAATCTCAGGATCGAGGACCACGAAAACCAACTCTGGCACCAGGAACCCCGCCGTCCTGGCAATCTCCCCAACGATCAACTCAGCGATCAGCGCCTTCGGCCCCTGTCCCGCCCCCCGAAACTTCAGCACATACATCCCCTCATCATCCGCCTCAATGATCGCCGGCAGCGACCCACCCTCGCGGAGCGGCGTAACGTATCGTGCAGCATTAACAGTTCGCATTAGATTCAAGACGCGATCTGAAGGAGACTCTTAGTCACTACTCTTTTATCTTCACTTTTTCTCGCAGAAGTCGTTCAACTTCATCGCGACTGAGCTGGCTCGAGGCGATAGCGAGAAAAAGGGAAACGACTTCTTCGTTCGACATTGTAAGCTCGAATCCATTGGTTTCCAGGAATGCTTCGGTGATGGCGGCAGCGACGCGCTTGTTACCGTCAAAGAACGCGTGGGTTTGGGTCAAGTGATACGCGTATGTCGCCGCACAACTCACAACATCGGCGCTCTCATAATGATGACGATTGTAAGCAGCGGCGAGGGCCGACTCGAGTAGGGCTTCGTCTCTAACTCCACTTGTGCCGCCGGTTTCGGCGATCAATCTCGCATGGACCGCCAGGACGTCGAGCTTCTCCGGAAGTATCATTAACGAGGAGTACTATTGCTCAGGGCCTTTTGCTAACTCTTCATAAGCGTCGCGACGTTTGGAGAGGATTGATTCGAAGGTACTAATGAATTCGCGCGAGCGTTGAGCTTCTTCTACCGAGCGAACGATCAGCGCCTTTCCAACAATCTCGACCTCCAGTTCTGCGCCAGCCTCAACACCAAGTGCGTCAAGGGCTTCAGGCGGAAGCGCAACTGATGAGTGTTGGTCTATTGTGGTAACCGTCTTAGACATGTGCCGATTGTACCATGCCGCGAAAGTCGATACCGCAGTCGCATTTCGGTGCACAGATTACACAGAATGACGCAGTTTCGTCACTTTAGCTGGTGTAGAATGAGCGGGCTTGCAGACTATGGTTAAGACCAGCAGCCGATCATAATGCCGCTTCCCGTTGCTCACTCACTGATCGGCGCAAGTGTGGCCGCGGCGATCCATGGAAAAGCACCGTCGTGGTGGAAGCTTCTCTGCATCAGCGCTTTTCTCGCCGTCTTCCCGGATTTTGATTACATCCTGAACTGGCTGAACATCGGTTGGGGCGGTTGGCACCACGGGTTTACGCATTCGTTCGTGTTCGCCCTCTTTGCCGGAGCGGTGACGGTACTAATAACAGGATGGCGAAACGTTAGAAGTTTCATCGCTTTTAGCGCCGCCACCGCTTCGCACGGACTACTCGATTATCTGATCACCGAGTCGCGCGGCATCGCATTGTTTTGGCCATTCACGAACCACCGTTACAAGCTCCTGATACCAAATCCGATTGATTACACGTGGAGCAAAACGTCGCTCTGGGATGCAGCAGTCGACGTGCTACAAATCTGTTTCACCGAACTCATTATCTTTGGTCCGCTATTGCTATTAGTAATGTTGTTGAGGATTATGAGCATCCGAAAGGGGAAACTTTTGCATGGAATGGATCAGTGATCCACAAGCTTGGGTCGCGTTTTTGACTCTGCTCGCGCTCGAGATCGTCCTTGGCATCGACAACATCATCTTCATTTCGATTCTCGCCGGAAAGCTGCCGGCAGAACAGCAACCGCGCGCGCGTTTCATCGGCCTCGGCCTCGCCCTCTTCATCAGAGTGGCCCTGTTGTTCTCACTTTCGTGGGTGATCGGCCTGACGGCTCCGCTGTTCACAGTCCTGGGTCAGGAAATATCCGGCCGCGACTTGATCCTCATCGGCGGCGGACTATTCCTGCTCGGCAAAGCGACGTTTGAAATCCACGAGAATCTTGAAGGTGAGGAAGGTCATGCTTCAAAGGGTGTCGCGGCGAGCTTCCTCAGCGTGATCATTCAGATCATTCTGCTCGACGCGGTTTTCTCACTCGATTCAGTGATCACTGCGATCGGAATGGTCGATCAGGTTGGAATCATGATCAGCGCCGTGGTCGTCGCGATTGGTTTTATGATGCTCTTCGCGGCTCCAGTCGGCTCATTCGTCAACCGACACCCGACGATCAAGATCCTGGCTTTGAGTTTCCTCTTGCTGATCGGGGTAACCCTACTTGTCGAAGCGTTCGATTATCACGTTCCGAAGGGTTACATCTATTTCGCGATGGGGTTTTCTGTATTTGTGGAAATGCTGAACTTGCGGCTACGAAAGAAGTCGAAGCCGGTTAAGCTACATGAGCGTTACGCGCCGGAACCGGGAACCGAATCGTAGCTTATTCTTTGGGGAATCGTTTTATCTGGTCCGGGAGCGGAGCGACTGGCAACACCGTGGTGGTTTCGCTTCCGGCCGCGATTTTTGCAGTTAGTGATCCGGCAGTCGATTTCGTCCGTTCAGGAATCGTTTTCTCATCCAACAAGAGTATGTGCTCTCCCGGCGGCAGGTCCCCAATCAAAAAATAACCGTTCTCATCAGTCAGAGTGTCGCGACCACTACCGGTCACCACGCGCACATCCGCTAACGGACGTTCCCCGTCGTCGAGCCGTCCATTCTCATTTAGATCCAACCAAACGACGCCACTTACGCGGCCCGTACGTACGACGCGAAAATCAACGACGACATCACGTTTCGAATCGAGCGCGATCTGTTGCTGCGTGTTATCCAGCAGCGTCAGATCGGCTCGCACCGACAACAGGTCTAAGTTAACTGAGTGCTCGCCTCGCAAAACAGTCTCGATGCGATAATTACCTTCCGCGTCTGAAACTGCGTATCGACTCCCGTCCACCCGAACTCTCGCATTTGCCTGTGGCTGATCGACACCCGGATCAAAACGTCCATTGAGATTGATGTCCTGGTAAACCCTGCCGGTGACGGAACCGTACGAACCGAGATCCGCGACTGGACCATTAATCCCGCGCTCGGCCCGCCTCGTCGAGAAGAACAGACCGCGCAACGTGAGCAATGCGGTCGTACCCGCTTGCGTCCGCAGATAACTGAATTGCAGCGTGCTGTTGCGAGGCAACTTAACCGAGGTTGAAAGGTGTGTCGAAAGGTCAAACGGCGCACCGCTGCTTGTCGTGTAACCCATGCCGCCACTAAAAGTCATGCGATTACGAAACAGGTTCTGCATGTGCCACGTCGCAATGCCGCTATACAGTTGTCGACTTCCGACTGACTGGCTCACCTCGAAACGATTCGATTCATTGATCCGGATGTTTCCACCCACTTGCAGGTTGAGACTCGTGGCGCCAAACGACTTAACACGCGCGCCATTGACGAACAACTGCCAGCGATCAAAATTCTTCGAAGCAGTGATCAAAGTGAACGCCGCGTTCCGCAATTGCGTCGTACTGCTTTGAGTATGAGAGACAAACACGGCCGGCCATGCGTCACGAGCCGCCAGATTCACGGTCCCGGTTACGTAGCGATTAAACTGGCCTGCGTGTCCAGGTGTCGTGCCCGTACTCCCGCTCAATGTCGTCGTGATCCATCGTTGTGGTTTCCAGCTCACACTCGCGGCCGCAACGTTGTTTGGTGTGTGTAACCCACTCTGAGGACTCATGAAGTTCGGACCGATGTACGCATACCGTCCTTGCACAAGCAGCTCGTCCGTCAGGTGATAAGAACCGGTTAGATTGATCGCTGCGTCACTGCCGCTTGTTCGCGTTGCGTCGGTACGGAGTCCTGAAAACTGACCGAGGGCAACGTCGGCGTGAAAGCGGTTGTTGCCGGGCGTGTACTGCACCCCACCTGCCACCATGTTTCCTTTGCGGGTTGGACCACCAAAGTGCATCGCCCCCGCGGAGAACGCGAATTCCGATTGACGTAGATTCGTTAGCGTGCGAGTCGTGGCGATAGCCCCGAAGATCTTTGTGTCATAGCGAACTGGGAACAACGTGCTTTGCGGATTTACAAGAGGCTCCGCCGGCAACAGCAGTGGCGAGACTCCGGAAGTTGTTTGTCCACCGAAGAAATCGAGTCGCACGCGATCCAAAGGCAATTGAACCAACCCGCCGCGCACGCCCGCCGACATGAATTCCACGTCTGTTCCGGTACCGAACTCACCTGCAACGAAGCTTTGACCGTTTGGTCGATCCAGCCGCACGCTGCCACCATACAGATTCGGCCGCGAAAAATTTGACGCGACGCCAATCGACGAGTTGGCGATGAAACTCAACCTCGCGTCGCCGACGCGTCCCGTTCCACGCAGCACAAGGCTATGGTCGCCCGACGAAACGTAGTGACTGAAGTTGTAGTCATATTCGATCTGAAAGATCTCCCAGGACGCACGCCTGGCCCCCGCGCGAATCGTCTCGACCGGAACGCCTTTACGACTGATAACGATCGCCTGGTTTTCGTCACGCCGAACGATCACGTCCAGAAGTGCAGCGACGATCTCGGCGGGTAACATCAGTTCGCTCGGCGTGGGTGGAAAGATTAAGTCAGCGGTACCGGAAACGGTGAGAACAACAGCGCCGTTTTCGCGCACTTCATTCAACGGCGCATTGAATACGGCGACGATGCCGTTCTGACGACGAACCGTGGCGATGCGCGTCGCGGAATCCGAGCTGAATGCATCGCCAAGTGCCTGAGCGATAGTCGCGATAGGAAGAAACAGGCGTCCGCCGCGTAGTTGTGCAGCGCTGTTTGGTCCAACGAGGGCGCGTTCGTTAACGATGATTACAGAGTTTTCCTGCGACCCGTTTGCGGACGCGAGCACAGTTACTCGAGCCATCGCGAGATGGCAGAGGATCAAAACCAAAAAGACTCGAGTCAGGATTCTCATTTTCCTGGAAGCGTGTTATAAGGAGCCCAAATGCCAAAGGATCTGTGGAAACACCTCAGTGTTTGGTGTGTCATTGTGTGGCTTCTAACCGCGGTGAATGGTGTCGAGGCCCAAACAGTGACAGCACAGGGCACCGTCAGCAAAACCGTCGCTCTTTCCGTCGCACCTCATTGGCCTCGTGGCGATGTTGAGGTAGGCGTCGTGAGCAGCGGTAGCACTGTCCGACTGACGTTATCCGGTAACGGTGTGGGTTCTCGCGTTATCCGGGTACCGTTGCTTGTGCGTTCAAATAGCAGTTTCAAAATCTCAGGCACGTTCGAATCAACAACGGCCTTACTCAATGAATTGTCCGTGACAGACGTGAGGGCTACAGGGAGCCTGGTTTCGACAGAGGCTATCGATAATCTTCAAATCCCACCCGAGTTCGACCTTTCCAGCCCGTTTGTTCTGTTGAGTGGACCACGTGTTTCACGTGGCGGTACTCTCAACTCTCCGAACAACGCACTCGAAGTAACCCTGGTCATTCGCTTGAAATCCGAATCAGTTCGGGGCTGGCTGGCCCATCTGACGATCTTTAACGACTAACTCGGTTATACCCTCCGTTGGCCGTGTGCCATCCTGAAAATCGACGCGGTACTTCACGTTGTAAGTGCCGGGCGCGAGACGCTTCTCGATCACCACTGGTTCCATCAACTCAGCACCACCCAGTAAGGGTATCGATTCTTTTTGCGGCAACTCTGCCAGCGCGACGCCACTGCCGTCGGTGATCCTCACCGATGTCAGCGGACGAATCACGCTGTTGCCGGCGTTCTTCAGCAGGGGAGTGACCGTGACCTGATCGCCAGTCGACTCTGCGCGGAGACTCTCTAGCGATCCTTGCCGACGCAGTTGCGGAACTTTGATATAGAACACTGCTCCCATTCGATAGCGAACCACGACCTGACGACGATTTTCGTTCAGCTTAATGCTGTCAGGACGTTGCTCGACGATCAGTGCTGTCAGGTGATCACCGGGAGTCGCATCTTTTGGTACCGCAATCGTAACTCTGATCGCATGCAGCGTATTCGGGACCACCATCGTTTCAGCCGGGCTGTGGATCAACCACGAACTCGCCGAGTTTGGTAACGTGTTGGCCTTCTCAAATCGCACCTGACCATTTCGATCGATGGTCCAATCATTCAAGCTAGCAACAATGCGTACGGGCTGTTTGTTTTCCCCCGTGGTGTGATAGTCGAGATTCACGACGACTGTTGTTTCCGAGCCAGGTCGCATCTCCAGTTCAAACCGAGCGGGCGCTAGCGAGATGCCACTCGTAGGCGGCGCTTTAGGCGACGCTTCGGGACTCGGTGTTTGCGTTTGCCCCCTAACAGCGATGAGCGTGACAAAGAACCAGACCAGAACAGTCGTGAATCGGAAGATGTTGTTTAACGGCTGCATCGATCGAGGACCCTTTCAGCAGGGAACGTTTGGACCAGGCGAGATACTGAATACAAGAGTTGCGGAAGAAACTCCGGCGGAGAAAAACTGCGGCGTGATTGTCAGGATAACGTCGAATTCCCAGCCGTCGCTTTGCTGGCGTTTGGAGCTGTTGTTCTTTGAAAGTTCCGGCCCGCTAAGAATAAGCGTCGCCCCCGAGAGGTTCCCAAGCGATGAGGTATATGCCACGCGACCGTTAGTTCCAATCGTTGCCGTCGTGGCCGGATCGTTATCGAAGGGCGAACGAATAATATGAGTGCTTTGGTTGCAGATTTTTCCTG
This sequence comes from uncultured Acidobacteriota bacterium, assembly GCA_963789185.1. Lineage (GTDB taxonomy): Bacteria > Acidobacteriota > Blastocatellia > Pyrinomonadales > Pyrinomonadaceae > PSRF01. Next base: position 5,872 of record CAWBJU010000023.1, on the reverse strand, counting down.
CTCCACCCAGTAGACGTGGGTTTTGAAAACCGAAACCGATGTCTGACGCTTGTAGTCCCTGCCCGTTAGCATTGCCTATTCCACTCATCGAAACGGTGACTTGATAGGGTTGATTACTGCGCAGCGCGATCGGTACAACAACTTTCACTATCGGGTTCGTGTTGAGCGGTGAGACTTCTCCGAAGTTAACAGTCACTACGAGATCGTTCAGCACGCTAGCACTACCCGTTACCGAACCATTTACGGCGCCGGTGATCGTTGGTTGACCGCCGCTGCTGATATCCAGTGCCTGGCCATAGTTCGACTTTGCGAGCATCAACAGCGTCAGGAGAGCGAGTAAACCGAATATGAGGAGGCGTATACGCATCATGGCGCAGTCACGGTGAAAGTAACGGAGATCGTGGTGGTTCCGTTTTCGAAGAATTGAGGCTTGATTGCGAAGAAAGCGGGTACGGTCAGTCCGTTGGTATTGCTTCGTGGCACGGCGTTCAGGATGAAGGCGCCACTCAGCGCGGTGGTCGATGAGGCGAAAGCGCCCAGGTTTGATCTGACGGCTGTGAATTCATAGCGGCCGGTTGTTGCGTTCACGGATCCATTCGCAGCCAACGTTGGATCGCCGGAAGTCGCGTTTGTATCGGTGCCGGTTAGATGTACGCCGGTGCCTGATCTCGTTGCTGTTCCTAAACCGAATCCTACGTCCGCGGCGCCAATTCGGTTGGTGGTGGTACCCGAACTGTTAACCGTTGCGATCATCGACAGCACATAGTTCGCGTTACTTCGCAGTTTGAGCGGTACCTGTGCAGTGACGAAAGGATTGGTGTTACTTGGACCAAGTTCACCGAGATTGATTGCCACCGCAAGCGGACTGTTGGCTACTCCATCTGTTGTGACGCCGCCACCGGAGTTGCCGGTGAGCGTGACGGAGCCGGCGGATTGGATCTCGACGAATTTCGAAACAGTCGCGCTGACGCTGATCGTTCCGCTAGTGCTTTGTCCGAAGCAGGTTAGAGCTGAGAACAACAGGGCAATCGTGAGCAATACGAATTTCATGATCTGGCGAGGCATTGTTTTAGGCGGGGGTTGAAACATGGTCTGCCGGCCGCAGCAAAAATGCTCGCGGCCGGCGCCATGCAAAGGGGCAACGGGGACTTGTTAAAGATTACAGCGCTACGACAGTGAATTGCGCCGTGATGGTGATGGCTGGAGCCGGATCGAAGAACTGCGGCTTGATCGCGAAGATAGCCGGAAATGTTAAGTTGGTCGCACTGTTCGCTGAGACTGCCTGATTAATGCGTGGTCCACTCAATACTGCACCCGACACGGCATACGCGCCGAGAGTGGAGTTTGCACCGGCGAACACCCAACGTCCGTTGGCGTCAGTGCTGCCACCGACTGTCGGATCGCCAGGAGTCGCGTTGGTGTCAACACCCGCTGCGAGATTCGCGGGACGCGCCGCGGGCGTCAAACCAAAACCGACGTCCGTGTCTTTGAGACTGAAAGCAGTCGCACCTGCGCCGGCAACGCTGCTGACCATGTTCAGCTGATAGGCCACGTTGCTGCGGAGTCTGAGCGGCACGCTCAACTTCACAAACGAGTTGGTGTTTGACGGGCCGAGTTCGCCCAGGTTTACCACTACTGCGAGCGGGCTATTGGCGGTGCCATCGGTGATGATACTGCCGCCTGAATTGCCGGTGAGCGTGACAGCGCCGCCGGAAGTCAGTTCGACGAAATTCGAGACAGTTGCATTCATCGTGACGGAGCCGGTGGTCTGCGCACTGGTCATCACTGCTGTCACTGTCAACAAGGCTGTTATAGCAAGGGCCTTCAGGGCGCCCTTCGAAAATTTAAACATGTCGCGTTACTCCTCTATGGTTGGGGATAGTAGGCTCGAGTCATCTTTGTGAAGGAGACTTGAGGAAGGTAGGTGATAGGGGATAGCTCGTTACAGAAGGGTCTCAAGCAGCATCGCGCGCCTGCTTTGCCCCTACGGTTAGCGGCGCGTTTTGATGATATGGACCGGGAATTGTGTTTGTCAATGACATTATCGTTTAAACGTCGCTTTTTGGGCATTTTGGTTGGGAAAAGCAGAACTTTGACGAGTTATCGGTCACGCTGAAACTGCCGTTGACTTGTCTAAGAGCTAGGAGTAGGCTCCCGATTTCACCATGGAGTGGGGTGAATTGCCTCGCAGATCCCTTAAAAAAAGCGCGCAAGTTGCAATGCCGGCGACGGCAAGTCGTGATTTCGTCGAGCGCGGGTCAATCGTTCGGAGAATCTGGGGCGATCCGGATTTGGTGCTGCTGATCTTCGCGGGTTCGGCGGCTGAGTTCGCGCTAAATCGCGCGGTAGATTGGCTTTTCTTCACAGGCAAGATTCCACAAGACCCGATCGCGCGTCTTTTTTCCACCGTTCGTTATGCGCAGGAAATAGTGTTCGTCGATGAGGAAACGGCGCACCGCACACTTGGACGAATCAATGCGCAACACGCTCGTGTTGAGCACGACCGCGCGCAAACCATTCCTGATTGGGCTTACCGCGACGTGCTCTACATGCTGATCGATTATTCAGAACGTGCGTATTCGCTTCTCTATAAACCGCTCTCGAAACTTCAGAAGCGCGATTTATACGAAGTCTTCTTCCGTATCGGCGAGGCGTTGCATATACCGAAGTTGACTACCACTTACGACGAGTGGAAAAAGGATCGACGTGAGCACATTGCTAGCGATCTGGTCTACAGCAAGCACACGTCGATGCTGTTCCGGCAATACCGCAAACATTTAGGAGTGTGGCGTTATCAGTTGTTGCTTGAAGTGCAGGCAGTGTTGGTACCGGACGAAGTGCGACGACTCCTCGATTTCAAATCGAATAAGTTGATATCCGGTCTAGTTCAGACGTACGGGATCATTAGCGTTGGTCATGTGCGATCTTTGGTCCATGGTTTATTGATTCCGCCGCGTTATTGGGCCGATGTGCGAAGTTTTCACCAGCCGGTAGCGAACAACGCTCGCGCGCCCTTAATGCCACAGTTCTGATACTTGTTGTAAGCCTCTGCCGCACGCAGTCGGATCTGTTCGTCGCTCTCTTTTTTGAGCCAGCCATCGATCGCCGCCGACAAAACGTAGGCCTCGGGCGCCATTAAGTTCGTGGTCCAAAGCAACGGCGTGGCGCCGCTTTCGCGGAGAGCCGAGGAAAAGTACGACTTGCTCGCGCACGCGAGGATGATCGCGCGTCGTTCGCGATCGTCGCGCCGCTGTGGATGAGAATTGAGTTTGAAGTCCATCAGGCCGTTGTGTCCGATGTACGCGACAAGGTTTGCGCTACCGCCGGTATGAAACTCCGCGCTCCCGGCATTGAGCTTCTCGCCGGGTTTACCGGCCGCTGCTTCAAGAAAGTCCATTGTGGTTTGTGAGATTTCTTTGCCTCGATAGGCGTCGGCGATCATATGTAACGCAGTGCGCCGGTGTTTGAAGATGCAACGCTCGAGAATCGTCGCACTTGGATTGGGTGTGACTGAAACGAGTTCCCAATCTTTACTTCGTGAGAAGAATGTCTTGATGCCGAAAGCTGCGCCCCAGTAGAGGTTCGTCGCCGCGTTGTCGCCGTTACCGAGAGTTGCTGAGACGGGGACGATGCCCTGATTGACGTTATCGGCGAGTGCGACGAATACGTGAATCACCAGTGTCGCGTTGACCGGCGCTTTCTCAATTTGTGTGTTTGCGACCTGCGCGACGGCGGGAGTTCGCGGGGGATTCGTCGAAGCGCAGGATAAAACTGCACTACTAAGAACGCCGCAACACAGTAGCCAAAGCAGACGTGGCCGCGATTGAGGGGTCATGAACGGGTTAGACGCTTGTTCTTCAAGAATGTTCCGCGATAACCGTTTAAAAAATCGTTGATTTTCGTCGCTGGGCGGGCCTATTATTTCTCCGGCTATTCGACAAGACCCTTTCCACACGTTGGACGTTCTGGTCTTGATCTAGTTCTCAAGCTGACCCCAAACCTCTCGCTTTAGTAAGGACAACTGACCTATAGGTGAATTTATGAAAAAGCTCCCACTTTTGTCTCTAGTACTCTTCTGCACTTTGTTCGCGACCGCCGTTTCGGCGCAGGTATCCGAACAAGCGCGCAACTTCCAAATCGACGCCACTCACACCGGCGCCACTACTTCAGCAACGTTGACGCCGCCTCTCAAACAGCGATGGGTGGTGAATTTCGGACAACCTATTTCCTACCCATTGATCGCTGACGGCCGGGTTTTTGTGACGGTCAGGAACGCATCGGGTCAGGGAACCACGCTGTTTGCGTTGAACGCAGCGGACGGCGCGACGCTCTGGTCGTCCAATTTAGCCGGAAGCTTCGCTATCTCCGGCGCTTGTTACGAGAACGGTCGCGTGTTTGCGGTGAACGGCAGCGGTTTGTTGCGGGCATTTGACGCTGCGACTGGTAACGTGGTTTGGAGTGCGCTGCTTCCGGGCCAGTTCATGTTCTCTTCGCAGCCGACGGTCGAGAACGGTGTGGTTTACACCGGCGGAGCTGGATCGGGTGGGACAGTCTATGCGGTCGACGCGAATAATGGGGCGCTGTTATGGACGCGATCGGTAATGAATGGCGCTCACAGTTCCCCGGCCGTGACGAGTGACGGCGTGTACGTCTCGTATTCCTGTCCGAATGTTTACAAACTCAATCCCGCGACGGGCGCGGTCATCTGGCATTTCGCGCCAGGTTGTTCGGGTGGCGGAGGTAAGACGCCGGCGCTCTTCAACAATCGTCTTTATGTGCGCGACTCCGCGGGTACGATTCACGACAGCTTCACAGGTGCGCTGATCGGTAACTTCATCGCGAAGAACACTCCCGTGTTTTCAGGGACGAGGGGATTCTTTTTAGAGGGACCAAATGGCTTCGGAACGTTTGGAACGCTTCGCGGTCGTGACGTGGATACGAACGCCGTTTTGTGGAGCTTCGCTGGCGATGGGACTTTGCAGTCTGCGGTGCTCGCCGTTAATGACAATGTTTACGTTGGTTCAGCGTCAGGAAAGTTATATGCGGTCAATGCTGCGACTGGCGCGCAGGTTTGGGTCACGCAAGCGGGAACGAGTATTCCGTTTGTGGACGAGCACAACTTTTCGCAACCGGTAACGAGCTTCGCGTCGGGCGAGGGACTGTTGGTTGTTCCAACCAGCACGACGCTTGTTGCTTACGAAGGCGACACGACGGCGCCTGTAACTCAGGCGAGTGTTGTTGGCACGCCTGGAGCGAATGGTTGGTTTACGAGTTCGGTGCAAGTTTCGCTTAGTGCCACTGACGATTTTTCAGGCGTGGCGAACACGTTCTACAACGTCGATGGTGGTGTGACGCAGACTTACTCCGGTCCGTTCGGCATTTCCGATCCTGGTCAACATACGGTCCAGTTCTGGAGCGTTGATAATGTTGGTAACACTGAAGCAGCGCAGATGATCACGGTTAAGATCGACGGCGCCGCTCCGGTGGTTACGGCGTCGGCGAATCCATCGACTGCTCCGAAGAAACCGCAACCTGTCACCGTTACGATTTCAGGCAGTGCGACGGATGCGGTGAGTGGAATCAGCAGCGCGAGTTTCAACGTGATTGATGAATATGGCGTTGCGCAACCGAGTGGCTCCGTGACGGTTCAGCCAAACGGATCGTATTCATTCTCGCTTGTTCTGCCGGCAACGAAGCACGGTTCCGACAAAAACGGTCACCTGTACACGATCGTGATAACAGCGACCGACCAAGCCGGAAACCCCGCCTCGGCAACAACAACGCTGACGATCAACTAAGCGTCAGTTTCATCCTGGACACGAATACGGCCGCCTCCCGGCGGCCGTATTTCTTATTATCGGCTAACGCGCAG
>CAWBJU010000022.1:0-347162 GCA_963789185.1 uncultured Acidobacteriota bacterium | reverse complement strand
GCCTGTTGGAACGATCAATGTCAGCGGTGGTTTGCGTTTCGCTGCCCGCGACGAGGACCGCACGTTATCTGGCTCGATGATTCCTTCACTGATTGACGAACTCCGTTGCTCGCCGTCGTCGGATCGCAAGTTCCCGGCGGCATTCAGATCCGCGACGCCGAGGAGTTGCGACTAAAGGAAAGCGATCGCCTGCAAGCCACCGCCAACAACTTGCGTTCTATGGGAGCAGAGGTTGAAGAGTTTGACGATGGCCTCGCAGTGTTTGGGCCAACCCAACTCCGCGGCGCCGCGATCGATTCGTATGGAGATCATCGCATCGCGATGGCGTTCTCTGTTGCCGCGTTGATCGCCGAAGGCGAAACCGAGATCAAAAACTCGGAATGCGTTGCCATCTCTTTCCCCGAATTCTTCGAACTGCTAGACACGCTCGCTGAGAGGTGATCCGCTGAAACCGTCTGGACCAATCGTCATCACCGGCTTCATGGGTTGCGGCAAAACGAGGGTCGCACGCGAACTCGCGCGCCAACTCAATGTGGTCATGGTCGATCTCGACGATCAGATCACGAAGCGCGTTGGAAGATCACCGGCGCAACTAATCGTCGAGGAAGGCGAACCCGGGTTCCGCGTTATCGAGTCTGACACGCTGCGCCACGTTCTACAGATCGGCGAAGCAAAAGTGATCGCGCTCGGCGGCGGCGCCTGGATTCAGGAAGCGAACCGGCGACTGCTCGACCAGTACGGTTGTATTAGTGTCTGGCTGGATGCGCCGTTCGAAATGTGTTGGACCAGAATCAGCGTCTCACAGGAAGATCGACCGCTTGGAAGGACGCGAGAACAGGCGTTGGCCCTCTACGAACAACGCCGTCCGGTGTATGAATTAGCGAAAATTCATATACCGATTCGTGAAGAAAACTTCGAAGAGCTGATTTCGCGCGTAATTAGTTCATTTTCTTAAACACAAACGACATCGCTTTGCTGCCTTCACCGCCATCGATACTCGCGGTCAGTCCATCGTCAGTCTTGCGGTAGATGATGCGCTTTGGAAAGTCGTGTTGCGGGTTTTCAAAGACCGCTTCCGTTGCAGAGGCGCGTGTGAGTTTGAAATCAGTGCCGGGACATCGGGCTTTCGGATGCGCGACGTAGTAAATGCCATCGGCGCGTTGCTCGATCCGCAAATACTCAAACTCGACCGTCTTGTCTCCGGCGACAGTTCGGCTTACACCCATCATCGAGCCACCCGCGACTGCGGTCCAATGTTCTTCAATCTGCCTGCGACCGCCGGGAGCTGTTTGCCAGTCGCCCGCGATCCACGAAAGGTCCGCATGGTCGGGTTTTGAGGTAAGAGACTCGGAAACAAGAGCAGCGCCGCAAGAATTAGTTTGAGCATACGTTAATCTCCTTGCGGCAAATCTAGGATGAATTTATCGGGCGGTATTGGAAAAATCCGACGTCCGTGTCTTGCGCGTGAAAGCTTCGGTGAGCGCGCTCTGTTTAGCCAATAAAACTGCCGGTGTCTGACCCGCAAACTGAGTGAAATCGCGAATCAGATGGGCCTGATCGTAGTAACCACACTCGACTGCGATCGATGCCCATGCTGAATCAACCCGCTCGACTGCGCGAAAGACCTGTTGAAACCGCAGGATGCGACCGAGAAGTTTTGGACCGACACCGATCTCGCGCAGAAAGCGGCGCTCCAACTGCCGGCTGCTGATACCCGCGGCCACAGCTAGTTGGTCTACAGAAATCGAACCCGCGGAGTCGACGATCCGCGCGGCCAATCTAATCGCAGATGAATGAGGAGAACCGCGCATCAAGCGAGCGATCAAAGCGATTTCAACCGCAGCGATCTTGTCAGGTAACGAAGGTAGATCCTCGCTCACGAGCAACAACTCGCGCTCCAACTCACTGGAAAGACTTCCCAGTTCCGCGATCTGATCCGTCAGTTCATTCATCGGCACGCGCAGGAACGGCGCTGTGCCACCCGGATGAAACCGAATACCCAACAACTGAACGGCTCCATTCGGCGAGATAAGTATCGGCCCACTCATCTGGCCCACGAGGAAGTGACGTGGTTGAAGTTCGCGTTCGTTGTTCTGGTGTTGTGAGAAGCGCTCGCCGAAGTTCAGGATCAATTCAACACAGCCATCGGGAAGGATCCGCTCCGGCGTTCCACCCGGCGATGGACCATCGCCTTCGAGCGTCCAGAAGCACTCAACGAAACGATTCAGCGGCGGTCGTGAAGGGATCTCGGAATAGCGCATTTATAAGGTGCGCCGAAGAATATCACGGATCGGATAACAGGGGTGGCGCTGGGAGGCACGCCACCCCTCCCCCTTGCAACTTAGAACACGTAACGCAGTCCGACGATGATGCGCCGGTTGCCGCCGTCCGTGCCCCATTGATTCAGGAAGTTGTTTGACGTAACTCTGGAGTCGGGAATACCGAAGTCTCGAGAGTTCGTGAAATTGAAGAAGTCAGCGCGGAGTTGGAGCCGGTGTTTTCTCCGATCCGCGTGTTCTTCAGGATTCCGAAATCAATGTTGTTGATGCCGTCGGAGCGCAGCGTATTGCGTCCAACATTGCCGATTCGTTGCGCAGCCGTGATCGGAGTGAAGAGCGAACGGCCACCAGCCCGAAGTATCTCTTCGACACTCATACCCGAAAGATCGAGTGTCGTGTTGATATTCGGTCTGATCGCGTTTCCGACCAGCGAGGATATGCTGGCCAGCGCCCCCGCTGGGTCGGAACCGTTGAGCGGCGTAAACGGCGAACCACTCTGTAGGGCGAATTGAGAGTTGATTTGCCAGCCACCCAGAACGTGGCCCGTAAAGCCCTTCTGATCGCGGAAGTAAGGCAACTCATAGACGAAGTTGCCGGCCAGACGATGCGGACGATCGAAACTCGATCGCGCGCGGTCTGACCTTCGGTTGTACGAATCTTGCGCAACGGCAATCTCGCCTGACGACACGTTGAAGATCTCAGACATCGTGTCGATGAATGAGCTGTACGTGTAGTGAAGTCCGAAACTGAAACCGGCGCTCAATCGCTTCTCCAAACTCGTTTGCAGCGAGTGATAGATCGACATGCCCGAGTTGGTGCGTAGACGCGTCGGCCCCTGGTTCGGAATCACACGGCAGAAGTTGTTCGCCGCGCTTGCTTGCGTGCATCCGGCAACGGTTGGATTTGCGTCAACCGACTCGAACAGGCTCGTGCCCTTCGTGCCGACGTAACCAACACGCAACACCAGGTCGCGCGTGAACTCGCGCTGCACTTCGAGGCTTACCGAGTCGTAGACCGGCATGTGGAAATCACCGTCAACGATCGTGCGGTTAACGGTGTTCGGACTGAACGGCGGGTTTCCCAACACGCTGAACGCGTTGGCAATCACGCTTAAATTCTCGCCCGCGAGGTTCTGGACAGTGATCGTCGGGAACGACGATACCGCGGCGACGAACGGGAACGAGCTCCAAATGTTCAGCACGATGTTTGTGTAGGCGTAGTCGTGCGTGCGTGTGTACCCACCGCGCAGGACGAGCTTGTCGCCACCGGTAAGCCAACCCAACACGCCGTCGCTACTCGTTTGCGGGTTCCAGTTGAAACCGAATCGCGGTTGGAAGTTGTTGTTGTCGCGACCGGGAACCGGTGTCAACACGAAACGTGGATCGTTGTTCGCCGCGGCCAGTACCGGTTGATTGAAGTCAACCAGGTCCCCGATAGGCTGACCGGCGTTTTCGTAACGAAGTCCAAGCGTCAAGGTGAAGTTGGGACGAATCTTCCACTCGTCCTGGCCGTAGAAGAAGAAATCGTGCCAATCGTTGTGCAGCACCTGGGCCGTGCCGGGTAGGTCTTTGTTGATGTTGGCCCGAGTTGCGAAGTCCTTCACGAGGAAGTCGAGCGACGCGTATTCGAGCAATCCGCGAGTAGTGGGTTTGAAGAGTTGATGGAGTTGATTGCGGCGAATGTCGACGCCGAATTTCCAGGCGTGATTGCCGTTGGTGTAGGAGACGTTGTCCTGCACCTGGAACGTGTTTCGCACCTGATTCTGCGGCAGGTTCACGCCGAGTCCGATCGCGGTGCGAGTTGGACCAGCGTTGAAACCGCTCAATCCAAGTTCCACCACTTCGATCGACGGAATCAACAGCGAGCGCGGATCAAGCGCGTTCGTTGCGGACGCGCTGCGCAGAAACGCACCGCGCACTTCGTTGATCCATCGCGGACTGAGCACGCTCATGAACTGCAAGTTCACGCCCTGCGTGCGCGCCGGAACGACCGACGAAAATCCCGGGGGCGTGATTTGCGAAGCCGCAACATTGGGAATGCTGCCGAACGCTCCGAGTCCTGATACAGATACCGGCCGTTGAGACTGTGTGTGTCGTTGAAGCGATGATCGAGGCGAATCGACACCTGCCAATCGTCGTAGGTTGATGCCTGCGAACCTGTCAGCGATCCGACCGGAACGACAAACGTTTGTCCGTTGCGGACGAAGCGAGCGGTTTGATTGAGCGGCGCGGTGGCGGCGGGCAGGAAGTCGAGCAATGCTCTAACCTGCGGCAGATCCCCTGCGGCTTGTTCGAGGATCGCCTTGCCCGCCGCGGTCGGGGCACCATTTAGAGTTTGTCCGATGCCGAGCTGGCGGTCCCACCAGCGCTGCACCGAGAAAAAGAAGAACGTTCGATCTTTGCCGCTGAGAATGGCTGGACCACCTTCGCCGAAGCGCGGCAGATGCAATGGACCACCGATCGTTCCGCCGAGTTGATTCTCAATTCGGAACGGCGCCTTGCGACGAAACTCAGCAGTCGCGTTTGGATTGCAGAAACCGTTCGCGCCGGCCTTTTGCACGTTGCTGCACGCGTTGAGCGCGTTGTCGTTGTGAAACCAGAACGCCGATCCGTGGTACTGGTTTGAACCGCTGCGCGTGATCGCGTTGAAAACGGCACTCGCGTTGCGACCGTACTCAGCGCTGAACTGGTTTGTCACCAGTCGCACTTCCTGGATCGCGTCGGGGTTATTAAGTGGGATCGTCGATCCGGCAACGCCGAAGTTGTTGTTGTCCTGACCGTCGATCATGAAGTTGTTGGAGCGAACGCGTCCGCCATTGGAGGAAAAGTTTGTGCCCCCGGCGAAGGCGCTCTGTCCGGAATTCAACTGGCTGACACCCGGAGCTGAAAGCGCGATGTTGTAAACGTTGCGGGTAGTGGCGAGCGGCAATTCCGAAAGACGTTTCTCGTCGAAGCGAGTGCCGACTTCCGCATTTACGGTGTTGAGCACCGAGGCGTTTTCGACGATGTTTACGACTTCCTGAACGGCGCCCGGTTTCATCGTCACGTCGACCACGGCGTTTTGGTTTAACGCGAGCGTGATCCCTGACTGCATGTACTTCGCGAAACCGGTGCTTTCAACCGTGATCTCGTAAGCACCGACTGGGACGCCCGCAAAATGATAGCGACCGTCTGCATTCGTTTGCGCGGTGCGCGACTCGTTAGTCGAAGTGTTGCGCACCGTCACTGTAGCGCCGGTGATGACTGCTTCTTTTTCGTCTCTCACTTCGCCGGAGATCGATCCTGACGTTTGGGCCAGGATCGAAGTACAGAGACAAGCGAGCAGTGTTGTCACCAGCAACAGGATTTTCGTGGCTTTGAGCATAAGCATTCTCCTTTTACTTCCTGGGTCTTTAAATGGTGACGGCCCGGAGAACGCAGATTGTTTTGCACTAAAGTGCAAAACTTCGGAGACGAGTAGGGTCGTTAATGCATAGAGGCAATGGGTATTCCAAGCTTAGCGATCCATGAACGTGGATCGCTAAGCTGTGAAGTCGCGCGGGTTAGTTTCTTAAGGTGATCCGAACGCGAATTTTTCGCAGGCTGAAAATCTAAAGTTGATTCAAATTCATGAAATCGATTGTTACTGAGGCGCTGACGCGAACGCGACTTCAGTGATCAGCACGCCACCTGCCAATCGTTCATTAAACGTGAGTTGCACTGTGCGAACAGCGTTGAGATTCACAGAGCCAAACGCGTTCAGCGGTACGCGCACCGTGTTCAAAACCACCTTCGGAACCGGTCCAACATTTCCCGGCGGAAAGAACAACGCACCCGAAACATCACTGACTCGCACAGACGCTGTGCCACCTGAAGCATCGGTCAGAACCACGCGAAAATCCTGCGCGAGATCTTCGAGATTGCGCACATCGGCAAAGTTCACGCTTACGCGAAACTGTATCGCCTGAAATCCGGAAACGTTTCCGAGCGCCGCCGGAATGTCGTTTCTGTAGTTGCCGGTGAAGTTGTTCCAACCCGTTCGCAGTTGACTCAAACCACGCAACGGCGAGCGCGCGCTCGGCGTCGTATGCGGTTGTCGTGCGTTCGGTTGACCGGGCAAGCAAGTGGCAGGCTGTGGCGCTTCACCGCCGCACAGGTCATAAGGCGTTAGACCGATCTGCGTCACAGCGCCGCCGAGATTGTTAAGTATCAGGTTTGTATCGTTCAGCAACCGGTTGACGTCGAGTCGTAGAGCCGAAGTATCCGGCGCGTGATACGAGACAAACAGGTCGTTCGTCTGTGCCGAAGCAGGAGGCGGCGCATCGCCCGTCAGGATCGGTACGAACTGGTTTTCGCCGCCAACATACGCTCGGAAGAACGCACTCATGTACGCCAGTCCAGTCCCGCGCTGCTGCGTTTCAGTCAATCGCTTATTGCCCGGAACGGTGCCACAGTGCGGATCGGAATGCCCGCCCGGAACAAACACCTGCCAGTCGTTCGCCGTACCCGGGAACGTACTCGATGGGGACCAGACAGTGTTGTAGAAATTGTGATTGGCCCCCATCACCAGAACGTAGTGTTTAGGAGCGAGATCGCCGGGCACGTTGTAGCGAGCGTCGTCATAAAAGTGAACGCCCTGCAAGTCGACAACGTCTCCATCGCAGTAAGGAAGCAACACATTCAACGCGGCATTGTTTACTACGAACCGGTTGAAATCGACCGGCGCGAGTGGGAACACTGCTTTGATTCCATAGGGCTCGCCCAACGAGTCGTTCAGCACGTAATGACGCACGACACCCTCGCCGCCACGCGAGTGGCCCATCGTCCCGATGCGAGTCATGTCAAACTTGCCGACGAACTTGTTTCCGAATGGAGCGCCACCGGTTGTATTGAACCCGTTGAGTATATCGAGATGTCTTTGGACCAGTTCAGCTCGCGCAAGAGCGCCGAGATCGAAAACGCTGTTGTCTACGGCGTTCACGCCGTTGGCGCTGATCGACACGACGACGTATCCATGGCTGGCGAGGACTTGAGAAAAATAATCGTATCCCTGATAACTGGGAATTGACTGACTTCCTTTTAGGGTGCAGGGCCACTGCAATAACACGCTTCCACCTTTGAAACAGGTGGCATGCCGGCCGTGCAACAACACGATCACAGGCAAAGGCGCGCCGGAAAGATTCGTCGGGTAATGAATCGAAGCTATCAGTTCTACTGGTCCAGGAAAGTTACTCGGTTGAAAAGCAGTGTCACCGAAGTTGTACTCTTCACGGGTTACCGCCAACGGTCCGGGCGTTCCCGGGTCGGGCCCCTGGCCCAACGTATTCGCTGCCGCGCTGATGAGGAGTAAAACCGCGACGCAAAAGGCGCGGATGTAATTATTAGGCCTGGATTTCATTGGTTTCCTCCTTCACGCTTTAGCTGCAGCGGCTGCGGAACTCTTTCGCGAGACTCTTTGTTTTCACCATAGGAGATCGAGACGATACCGCCTTCCCGGATTAGCGAGCCGTCGAACGTGATGGCGGTTATTTGCGAGAGCGTTTCGTTTTCGACGCCGTTGCCGACGATCTGATCGTCAATCCAAACAACCGCCGGAAGTGCGCGGACCGGGAATGGACCACCGTTTATCGTCACGCGCCATGCTTTGTTAACGACCGACTGCCGGCCCTGAACTTCAACTGTCATGTTTCGTGGCAGTTCGAGTTCTTCGACGCGATAACCGATTAGTTGAAGGTCGCCGTTTGCGCGAGTGGATTTGGCTTCGCTGATGAGCCTGCCCGGTCGTTTCAGAAGTTCTCTCATTTCTTTACTTGAGACGCCAGGATTTCCCTGAGCGAAGACTCTCGAACCGCTTGCCAGCAGCAGAGGCAACACGACGACGCAGATCGCTACATAGCGACTTTTGACACTTTGTTTCATTTGCGAATCTCCTTGGACGGATCACGAATAAGGACTAGCTTGGTAAGTTAGTGCTCAAGGTACACCTCTACGCGGAGGCACGCCGGGGGATGATCGACGTTTACGCACAATTTTTGGGAGTTAAGTTTCTGGGCTGGACCCGCTACCTTAGTGGCAATTCCAGGTAGTGTCAATTGCAATCATATTCTGATTAAATGATCTCGCGATTCTGACCACGGCGTGGAGATTTTTGGATGAAGAGACTTCGATTCCGTTCGAGCAATGCGATCGTGTTTGCGGTGGCGCTCTGTGTTTCCGCGTGCACGAGCGCGGAGGAGACGGCGCAGCTTAAGGAGGCGGGGGAACGGGGTGAACAGTCGTACCGGCAGTATCGTACTGGCGATTACGACACAGCAAAAAGTGCGGTGCTCAATTACATTCAGTATCTCGAAGGCAAGTTGGCGGATCCGAAGTTTGTGCACGTCGAATCTTCCAAGTCAGACATCATGACGAATTACGCTCGGCTGGCGAAGCTGGAACGGAGGTACAACGGGCCGGACAGGGATATGTACACGCAAAAGGCGATCGCGATGTGTGAACAGTTGAAGATGAAGAGGAATTGCACACCGCTGGACCTCGAAGCGCACGTCGACGCGATCGACGCGATGTTCCCGATTAGATAAGGGTTTTAGTTTTAAAAAGACATGAGTCTCGCCAGAGGTCCGTCAGACGCCCAGTCGAAACGTTAATGTTTTTTGAGGAAAAGAAGTCTAGAACTTGCGGAAGAAACGTCCGGCGAGTTTGCGCGCCCTGAACGTTCCTCTTTCGACGAAGCGCATACTGTTGCCCAGACGGTCGCCGAAGTTTTCATCAACATGCGGCGATTTGAGCACCGTTTCTGGTCCATGTTTATGCAGGCTCTTGCCGTAGTCTTCAGTGTAATCGCGCATCCAGAACTGCGTCCGACGCATGCCCGAGCGCTCAGCCTCGGCTAACGCCTGATCGGCACTCCACCCGTCATGCTTCATGCGATAGATCGCGACGATCATACCCGTGCGATCGACGCCCTCTTTGCAGTGGATAAACACCCGCCCATTTTCAGGCGCATTAATCAGTTCCAGAATGCGCGCGACTCGCGTGTGCTGAGGCCGGGCCCAATTCGGAAGTGGAACGTTAAAGTAATTCAGACCTAACGCACGGACTTCCTTCTCTTCAGCTCTCGTGCGTTCACTCGCGCCACGCAGATTGATGACTGTGTTGATGCCAAGCTCGTGAAGTTTGCTGATGCCGCCATCGCGTGGTTGACCGCCGCGAAACAACTTTTCACCGACTTGCTGAAAACGCGGCAACTCCGAGTAGGCAGTCAAATCCTGAGCGATTGCTGTCGAAGAAAGAACCAGCAGAAGGAAGCCAAGCTTAATCATTGAGGTAACTCCGGATTTGCACGCGCATCAAACCACGAATCTTGCGCATAAAGCAACAATTTCACCCGATTTGAACTAGCTCGTTGCGGGTTGTAGAATCCAATTACGAAAAGGGGAGTAGGTCACCTGCCTTTGTGGTCCGGTGCAGCCGTCAACACGGCGCCGACATAGGCGCCCGGCGCATCGGGTAGGGCAAACAAATCAGCTCCACGACCAAGACCTTTTGCGGCTGATGAGGCGCGCGAAGGGTCTTTTCTTTTTCGCGACGCCCACGTGTCGAACTGCGCAACGTGCGAAAGGAACGGTTGGTGACCAATTTCCATGAAAGTTATCGAAGACAAGTCCAGCACGAGCTGGCATACCTTAAGTGTAAAAGAAACTCTTGAACGTCTCGCGTCCGGACCGCGGGGTCTGACTAACGACGAAGCGACAAAACGGCTCCAGGAGTATGGACCAAATGAACTTCAGGCGCGCTCTCACATCTCGCCGTGGTCCATCCTGCTCGAACAATTCAAAAACGTTCTGATCGTCATCCTGCTGCTGGCGACGGCGCTCTCCGCGTTTCTCGGACATGGTGTCGAGGCGATTGCGATCATCGTAATCGTGCTGTTCGCGGTCATCCTTGGCTTCATTCAGGAATACCGCGCCGAACGCGCCATTGAAGCACTGCGCGAAATGGCAGCGCCGAATGCGACCGTCATCCGCGACGGACGCGAACAACGAATTCCCGCACGCGATCTTGTTCCCGGCGATCTAGTTTTGCTGGCGACCGGAGATAAAGTTCCGGCAGACGCTCGACTGACGGAAGCAGTCAATCTGCAGACTGTCGAAGCGCCATTGACAGGAGAATCCGCGCCTGTTGAAAAACACTCCACGGCGCTTCCCGAAGAACAATTACCCGCAGCCGATCAACGAAACATGACATTCGCCGGTACCGCAGTGACGTACGGCCGCGGTCGTGCGCTCATCGTCGCAACCGGCATGGCGACGGAGTTCGGCAAGATCGCGCGAATGCTCCAGGATGTTGATACGGCAAAGACCCCGCTACAGAAGAACCTCGATCGTATCGGCAAGTCGTTGGCCCGCGCTGCGTTTGCTGTCGTGTTTGTGATCGTCATGCTGGGTCTGTTTCGCGGTCAGCCTTTTGTGGAGATGTTGATCTTCGGCGTCGCGCTGGCAGTTGCAGTTGTTCCTGAAGCGCTTCCTGCGGTGGTCACGATCTCGCTCGCACTCGGCGTGAAACGAATGGTCCGTCGCAACGCGCTGATTCGTCGTCTGCCTGCCGTCGAAACTCTCGGCAGCACTTCGGTGATCTGTTCTGACAAGACGGGCACGTTGACTAAAGACGAAATGACGGTGCGGCGACTGTATGTTGACGGTCACATGATCGAGGTGTCCGGCACTGGATACGAACCGACCGGCGCGTTCTCGATGAACGGCGCGGGCGCGTCGATCTCGACGCCCGTATCGATGTTGTTACGTGCGGCGGCGCTCGCGTCGGACGCGCGCGTCGAGCAGAAAAATGGCGCTGGTACGTGGGAAGTCAAAGGCGACCCGACGGAAGGTGCGCTGGTCGTCGTCGCGGCGAAGGCTGGCTTGATTAAAGCTGACCTCGACTCGCAATTTTCACGCGTCTCTGAAATTCCTTTTACGGCCGAGACGAAGCGGATGACCACGTTGCACGAAACGCCCGAAGGAATCGTCGCCTATTCAAAAGGCGCGCCGGAAGTGATCGTGCAGTCGTGCACGTCGCAGTTGACGAACGCCGGCGCCGAACCGCTGGACGACGCGCGCCGGGCGGACGTGCTGGAGCGCGCACGGCAGATGGCGGGAGAAGCGTTGCGCGTTCTCGCTGTTGCGTACAAACCGCGCGCGGCCGTTGCAGACGCTGAAAACGAAATGACGTTGCTGGGTCTCGCTGGAATGATCGATCCACCGCGGCCCGAAGCAAAGTCAGCCGTCCGACGGTGTGAAGAGGCTGGGATCAAAGTGATCATGATCACCGGTGACCATCCACTTACCGCAAAGGCTGTTGCCGACGAGTTGGGTTTGAGCAAAGACGGCCGCGTTGTAAATGGTTCCGAACTGGAGGCGATGGACGATGCGCAGCTCGAGCGGGAGGTCGACTCGATCGAGGTCTGCGCGCGCGTGTCGCCGGCGCACAAGTTGCGCGTCGTGACTGCGCTTCAGAATCGCGGACAAGTGGTCGCGATGACCGGTGATGGAGTAAACGACGCGCCTGCGTTGAAGAAGGCCGACATCGGAATCGCGATGGGCATCACAGGCACGGATGTTTCGAAGGAAGCAGCCGCGATGACGCTCACTGACGACAACTTCGCGTCGATCGTAGCCGCTGTCGAAGAAGGTCGCGGGATCTTCAGTAACATCAAAAAGTATTTGATGTACCTGTTGTCGTCGAACATCGGCGAGATCGGGTTGATGGCAGGTGCGACGCTGGCGGGTTTGCCGTTACCGTTGAGCGCGGTTCAGATTCTTTATGTGAATCTCGCGACGGATGGATTGCCTGCTCTCGCGCTTGCAGTTGATCCACCTGAACAAGGGTTGATGCAACGGCCGCCGCGTAATCCCCGCACGGGAATCTTTACAAGGCCGGTGATCCTACTGATGTTGGCCGGCGGTGTGTGGTCGGCGATCGTCAACCTTAGTCTCTTCGTTTGGGCGTTGAACTCAGGTCGTAGTGTCGCAGAGGCGATGACGATGACGTTCGTATCGCTCGTGCTGATTCAGTTTTTCAAAGCCTACAACTTCCGATCTGATCGTGCGTCAGTGTTGCACCAGCCGTTCGCGAACAAATGGCTGAACCTCGCGATCCTGTGGGAGCTCGTGATGCTGGGATTCATTCTGTACGTTCCGTTGCTGGAAAGGACGTTTGGAACGTTTCCGCTGACGCTAACCGACTGGGTCATCATCGCGGTCGCAGCGTTTACAGTGTCACCAGTGCTCGAATTGACGAAGTGGATCGAGCGGCGGTGGCTGGCGGCCGAGTTCGATAACTAATCAACGATTGCTGACGCCGGGTTTCCGCTTTACTTCGGATCGAGCGGGAGCCCGGCGTTGGTCCATGCATCGAATCCACCGTACAGCGGATGGACATTCTTCCAACCGCGATCGGCGAGTTCCTGTGCCACACGGGCACTTGAAGCTTCGTTCGGTCAAGTGCAGTAAGTGATTACCACACGATCGTGCGGGATCTCGTTGACGTGTTGGTCCACTTCCTCCGCCGGCACTCTGACGGCGCCGGGCAACTTCTGGTCAGCTTCGCCCCACGCCGTCGGATTTCGCGTATCGACAAAAGTGAACTGTTCACCGCGATTTAGCCGCTCTGAGACTTCATCGACCGTAATTCTTGTTACTTCCATAATGTGTTGTTATCGCACACTGAAAAACGCAGATATCACAAACAACACATATTTATTTGACGGCGATTGCTGCCTTTCTCACAAGACCCATGACGAGCAGAACCGAAACCGCGACTAAGATCACGTAAATCATCAGTAACAAAACGGCACTGGAAGAGAATGCGTCTAATATAGCCTCAGGCGCCACAAACGGGATTATCGAGATAAAAAACGCCGGCACCGCGAGGCCTAAATAGAAGTTTCGCCGGAACTTCGCGACCTGCATCAACTCGAAATTATGCGAGGCGAGCGCGAGTGCGAGGATGCCGGAACAGATTCCCCAAATTAGAAGTGTGTCCAGAATGTGTGCGACTGCCGAGATCGGAAAGAGCGGATCGATCGTAATTCCGCCTCGCCTGTCCTTCGAACCTTCGAAAGCCAACCTATAGTCTTCGGCCGAACCGCTATAGCCCTCGACTATGTAGAGGAGTCGACTATTTAGGCCTTCGCTACCCCAGGTTCCGGGGTTCCACAACGTCCACCCTCGGTTCCACCATTGTTGTATCACCCGATCTGCAACGTTTACGTTTGAATATGCTGAAATCGTTGAACCGTCCTGGCCGGTTGACCCGTGCGGGAACTGCATAGTGTCCGCTTTAAAGCTCTCGTCCGTTTCAGCTCTTTTACGAATCCCCTGGTACGAGTATTCACCTTCAGTCTTTTGTTTCATTGCCTCAAGCGCTTCTTCGGCTGAGCCATAACGCAACACCAGGATCCTGGTCCCGTCGGAATACTCTCCTAGTATCCGATCTTCTTCGCGCGGTGGATTGTGAGTTCTATTTGCATCTATTTCCGTTGCCGAACGTGTAGTGCGTATTAGGCGAGCGGAGTTTACCTGTCGAGGCAGCAAAGTACTCAGCTCGCCGGTCAAGGTTGAAATCCATTCTCGTTTCAACCTGGGCGCTTGCTTTGCATCGACCGCGATCTCGACAAGAGTGGTCAGAGAAACGAAGATCAGAATGATTGCGAAGATTCTGGCTGTTCGAAACCAATGGTGATGTGAAGCCAGACGACCAAGGCCACTGGCAATGAGGATGTAGCCGACGAAATCCGGCAGGACCAAATCTACGGAACTAATCCGTATATCGAGGACAACAAAAAGAAGCCCCCAGAAGATTAGATTAAATCCAACGTTCATGAGCCGTCGCGCCTAAGGGATTTGCGAGTGTTTACGTCAGACTCGTAAGGAACGTGCAGACACTATTCCCGTTCGACAGCAAAGTCAACGTCTCGAATTGCCTCATCAAAAAAGTACTCGAAATGGGTATCGTTGCCTCAAATAAAAAAGTACTCGAAATAAAAGAGACTTACCGCCCGTGGCAAGGACCACGAGGAGGTAAGGATGAGGCTGACGATGCAACAGCGGCAGGCGGTAGTGGCCAAGACGGCAGCTCGATATCAGCGCAGCCGCAAGAAAGAGAAGAGCCTGATCTTGAGCGAGTTGGTCGAGCTGACGGAATACAGTCGTGCTTATGCCAGACGAGTGCTGCGCCAACACGGTCAACGCCTGAAGCCAGGGAAGCAATCGTTGGTAGTGGATGTACGGTTGCGCTCCAGGCGGTGCCGGGCGCCGTTCTACGATGAACCGGTGAAAGCAGCACTGATCAAGATCTGGAAAGTGATGGATTACATTTGCGGCAAACGTTTGCAACCGGCTTTAGCAGAGATAGTGGTAGTGTTGGAGCGCCACAACGAACTGCGTTGCGATCGCCTGACAAAGCAGAAGCTGTTGCGGATTAGTGCAGCCACTATCGATCGACTACTGCGCCCGGAGCGGCGCAAATACGAGTTGCGTGGGCAAGCACGTACCAAACCAGGGACGCTGCTGAAACATCAGATCCCGATCCGCACGTTTGCGGAATGGGACGAACAACAACCAGGTTTTGGAGAGATCGATCTAGTGGGTCATGATGGCGGTGTGGCGGCGGGAGATTATTGTCAGACCCTTGATCTGACGGATATCGCCACCACCTGGACGGAGACCATGGCAGTGCGTAACAAAGCGCAAGCTCGAGTCTTCGAAGCTTTGCAAAAAGTGCGCAAAAACCTGCCTTTTCCGCTGCTCGGACTGGATAGTGACAACGGCTCAGAGTTCATTAACGAGGAGTTGCTTCGTTACTGTCAGCAGGAACAAATCAGCTTCACTCGTTCCCGTCCCTATCGCAAGAATGATAGCTGTTTTGTAGAGCAGAAGAACTATTCGATTGTGCGCCGTGCAGTGGGTTATGCGCGCTACGATTCGGATGAACAATGTCAGTTGCTCAACGAGTTGTATAGCTATCTGCGGCTCTACACTAATTTCTTTCTGCCCACGATGAAGCTTAAATCAAAGGAGCGCGTGGGCAGCCGCGTCAAGAAGAAATATGACCAAGCGCTGACCCCCTATCAGCGTATCATGCAATCCAAGCTGGTCAGCAAAGCAAAGAAAGAGCGCTTGCGGGCCAAATACGCAACGCTTAATCCGGTGGCTTTGAAACGAAAGCTCGAGCGTGTGCAACAACGCTTGGCCAAAACTACCAGTAAAACAAACTGGCGTGAGTGCGCGCGGATGGTGGCGGTGACGGCCGCTCAATGGAACAATCCGTGCTAATGCGAACGATGAGTTTATCGCTTTATCGCATACCGGATGGGCAGCATAAAGGGCAGAGCAAAGTGCCCTGCCCATCCGTATATGCGCCGACGTCGGCGCTCGGGTCGCTCTCCAGCGTTGCCCTATCCTCCGCGCCGGCGAACAAAACACTATCACGAAGCTTAACCGTGCGGGCAAAACACCCTCACATTTCGCAAACCATTTCGAATACTTTTTTATTTGAGGCAACGAATCTCAGTTCGAGTACTTTTTTACGTGAGGCAATAGGCGTCTTGGCCCTTCTTCGAATTCCAAGACATTACCCACCCGCTTTTACCGCATCGGAATTAATGATCATGATCTTCTGCCATATCTTCCGCGAGAGACCCGTCGTCAAATCTTCCACCTCATTGACCGCCGCCAGAGCGACCGGATCATCGAACTTCTGCACGTACAAGGCGGCGAGTTTTCCAATGAGGGATAACATTTCGCTGCAATAGTCCAAGTATCTCCCTAACTCAAACTCGGTCAGGTTCTGCTTAGGCGAAGAAGGCGTCGCTGCCCGGCGGGCCATCAATCGCTCGGGATCCTTTGTCAACTGATGCATGTCGATCACATGCGCCAACGCTCTCAATTCGTGAATCGCTTTTAATGCGCGCCGGCGCTTGATACGCGTCTCAGCAGTGACCAAAAACAGAATCGCGGCGCTGAGGAGTAGAAAAACATTTAGCCCGGCCTCCGACACCTGCACGAGAACAACGAGGTCGAAGCCGTTTCGAGGCCACGAAGCATTCGCCAACACAAAAAGGAGTCCGCCAACAATCAGCGTAACCAGGGCTCCGGTAATAACTCGCAGATACTTTTGCGGCTTCGCGATCCAGGCAGTGCGCTTCTGTGATTCGCCCGCAATCGTCAACAACTCCTGACAAACTCTGTCGAGACCCGAGCCGGGAAACCGCTCGGCGATCCTTCTGCTGAGCGTCTCGATGGTGCCGAGAATCTTTTCTGAGTCTAGGTTACGGTACATTGAGTGAGCTGCCCGCTACGAAATCAGTTTTCGTGGACCAATTATTTATCCTGTGTCGCAAAAACGAAAAGTGACCAAAGGCTACGTCCGTCTTTTGTCATAGGTTGTCATGCTAAGACATCGATAATTTAGTTTACCGCGCCGCCGCTCGATGTGATGAAATTATAATCCTTTAGGAGGCTCAGATAATGACAGACATGATTGCCCGCCTGGCCCGCCGGAATCGCGGTATACGCCAGTCGAACATCCGAGCCGTGACACAGCGGATTGAAGCCGTGCGGGGTATCAACCTGGGCCAGGGCACATGCGACTTGCCCCCTCACCCCAAAGTTCTCGAGGCTGCTCACAGAGCGCTCGACCACGGCTACAACAGCTACACACTCTTTGATGGTATCCCCTCATTGAAAGAAGCGATTGCCGAGCGCTATCGTAGCTACAACAAACTCCAGGTTGGCCCAGAAAATGTGTTGGTGACGGGAGGCGCCACGGGAGGTCTCGAATGCGTTTGTAAATGTTTCCTCGAAGAGGCGGATGAGGTTATCCTTTTTGAGCCGATTTATCAGTATCACGTAAGACTAGTAAAGGAGAGAGGCGCCATTCCCCGCTTCGTCCCCCTCAGGCCGCCTCACTGGAGCTTTGACCCGGACGAACTTCGTTCGACCATTTCCGAAAAGACCAAACTCTTGGTTTTCGCAAATCCGAATAATCCGTGCGGGAAAGTGTTCACTCACGAAGAGTTGGAAGTAATTGGCGAGATCTGTCAAAGCAACGGCGTTATTGCGGTCGTCGATGAAGTTTATGAGTACATCCTTGGACCAGGCGTAAAACACATTTCGCTAGCTTCGCTGCCGGGTATGTTCGACCAAACGCTCACGCTATCGTCGGCTAGCAAGACACTTTTCGTTACGGGCTGGCGCGTCGGGTGGGTGGTGGGACCGCCGCAGATAATGGGAGTGCTGGGCGTTAAGTCGGATGAAACCTACGTGTGCGCGCCTGCTCCGTTTCAACATGCTGTAGCGGACGCCCTGCGACTTGGAGACGAGTTTTTCGACGATATTCGCAAACCGTTTGTGCGGCGCCGCGACAAACTTTGCGAGGCCCTCACCGTTGCGGGCTTAATTCCGGATGTGCCTGCCGGAGCCTATTATGTACTCGCAGATTACAATCAACTTGGTTATCTTAACGACATCCAGGCAATGCAGGGACTCATCGACCGCGTTGGCATCGGATCGATTCCAGGAAACGAATTCTTCAGCAACCGCGAAAAGACCGGACTACTCCGGTTCTGTTTTGCCGTCACGGACGATCTTATCGATAGAGGTTGCGCCCTACTCACAAATCGCTCTTTATAGTGAAAGTAGGCAACAATGAGCCAAACTAATTCAACTCGTTGGCCGCCAGCGGATGTGCTAATGGATAGTACCCTTCGGGACGGCGAGCAGGCACCGGGAGTTATGATATCTCCCGAAGAAAAGGCCTCGTATGTAGAACTCGCTGAAGCAGCAGGTGTGCGTTACCTGGAGATTGGCTTTCCTCATAATCCTTTTGACTTTGCTGCCTGCAAATCAGCGGCGCTTGCTGCGAAAAAATCTCGCCTGGTGGCGATGGCGCTTACCAGACGGGAGAGTATCGACAAGGTAGTTGCCGTGGGCGCTCATGAGGTCCTCTTCATTGTTCCATGTTCAGAAAGCCACCTGGCGGCAATATTCGGTGGCACAATCCACGAACTTTCAGTGCAACTGATGGAGAGCATCACTCAGGCCCATGAGAAAGGCTTGGCGATCAATATTGGTTTGGAAGATGCTAGTCAGGGGGACTTGCATGTCATTCAGTCTTTGCTCGACGAGGTCAGACGACTGGGCATCTCGATCGACTGCATAACTATCGCGGACACTCGCGGTCAACTTATCCCTTCCGAGACCGAACGACTGATCCGCGTCATCAAAGATCGTTTGCAGGGAATGTCCTGCCGGCTTGCTTTTCATGCCCATAACGATTTGGGTTTAGCTACTGCCAACAGTCTGGCGGCACTATCGGCCGATCCGAAAGTAGATTGCGTCCATGTTACGAGCTGTGGCTTTGGGGAACGCGCGGGCAACGCAAGTCTTGAACAGGTTGCTGTGTTGCTTAGAACGAAACTGAAGCGCGAGGCTTCAATAGATTTCCAGAGGTTGAATGAGCTCACCAATTTTGTTCAGAAGATCTTTCTGACTGCCATCCATCCCCACGCACCGGTCATTGGCTCAAAGGTTTTTCTCCATGAGAGCGGCATCCATCAAAAGGCAATGCTTAACGAGAACCGAACGTTTCAGTTCCTTGACCCCGATTGGTTTGGCTCCTCTTCTGATTTGATTCTCGGCAAGCATTCAGGCAAACGCATGCGCGAGGAAATCGCCCAACAGGCCCATTGCAGCGAGGATGTGGTTTTGGAACTGCAACGATCACTGCTTGGAATTGATAAGCATGACATCGAAGACAGTTTTATGAAAGCCATACGAGCCCTCTATAAGCGGACGTTCATCGGGTTGTACCAACCCGAAGCCGTGAGTCTGCTCAAACAAAAAAGTAAGCAGCCCAAAGAGGCCGCGGAGACATAGAACGGATGGATCAAGACTGGGAGGTCCCACACTCTCTAGGCGTTTACGTCCGCTCTAATCTTGAGCGCAGTTATCAGCGTTTGCATGCGATGCATGCCCAGGGCCGGACCTTCAGTGACACTGACTTTCTGCTCAACATGTTCCGTGACATGCACGTTGTCCCGCTCCAGATTCCTTCCGAGATGCGCGGCCAGACACAACAAAGACTCAAGATTCCACTGATATATGCCGAGGATTGGAGCTTAGAAACTGGTCAGAAGTTCGAGAACCACTGGAAACAGAAAGAAAAGAAATTTGCGACCATGTTCGATCCTCACCGTGGTGCCCAAACTCAAAGGGAGCAACAGGAACATTCGATTCATCAGATGTTAGTGGCCAGCTTGAATGATTTTTTTAATGAGTACCATCGCTCCATGCTCTTGTTGGACGTAGTGAAGCGGCCGTCACACCCGACTGACCGGTTCCAGTGGGGCGGGCCCGGTTTCATGCATAGCGAGAATCGCGGGGCGTTTTATCAGGGTGCTCCAGACGATCCCCACCTCCTCATCAGGAACCTGCAAGACAAACTGCCGAAACTTCTGCTGGAAATTCAGGCGCTGATCAGGATCACCTTCCCATTGGACGACACGGAAACCGAACCGCCGTTCAAGATGGGGACGATTGTTATCGGCTTCGGAGGCCTGCCGCGAAATCGTCTTAAAAAAGGCGAAGTGCCAGAAGAGTTGATGAGTCAACTATTGTGGATGATCAAAATTTTGTATAACGAAATCCCGAGGAAGTACGGTGAGTTTGGGAAGGCTCGGGAGGGAAGCAGGCCTTCAAGGCTGATCACCAGTCGTGAACCGAGCGAGCTTCATCGCGCTGTCGATCTATTGCATCTTGAAATAGCAACGCTTGCTGAACACAAAGGCCTACCGAATTGGAAGCTCCCTCCCGGCGCAAAGGCCAAAGAGGGCTACAATTTCCTGATCGCCTTCCGTGAGCTGGATCCCTTCCTAAAGGGACACCTTCGCTATTACCTTACTGACCTTAACTATGAAGCTTTACGATCAAGCCTTTCGCAGCTGCGGAAAGATAGCTTCACAGAGTTAGGGGAATTGATGAAAAACCTTTTCGAACGGACAGTCACCCCACTCGAAGCAATAGAGATGGCAGCACTATATGTGAAGAAATGCGAAGAGGAGTTGAGAGAAGTTTTTGGGATCAGCAAAGATAACAACGAGGTCGCAAAGGAATTATACAAACGTATACAAGAGTCTACATACCCGCTGTACCTCACACCCGGCTACCACGTCATGACGCTGGGCTATCCCGAAATCGTTAAAGATTGGCTGGCCGACCCGCGCGCTCGCTCTTTCGAGAAGTACCCGCCTTTACTGCTCGCCTGGGAACACAGCGCAGTATCGGGAGAGATGTACTACAGCCCAATTGCTGAGGGAAACATTCGTTTCGGCATTTGCGGTGTAAACGCCAGCTTGCTGGATCGCGGTGGAGGTCCTGAGCTTCAGAGGCTTATAGACAACGGGGCACTTCGGTTTCGCAACATCATCTGCAACAACCTTGTCAGAGAGTTGAAGCACGATCTGTCCGCCGCTCGACTGGCTGGAACTTCGGAATTCGCCCTGTGGGAGAAGGCATTACAGCACTTCCGTCAACTCGCTTATTACTATTTGACCGATACTGATGATTATTTTACGAAACTGGCCAATGACCAGGAGCTCATCGCAATTGACGCTGAGTTGGAGAAGGCACACGTTGATTGGCAGATGGGTGAGACCGAGCGCTGGAAGTACATTAAGAACATCAGCGAGGAAATCGTTGGGGCGTTGCGACAGATCAAATCAACGTTGGACCAGGATTATCTCGAGGAGTTTTTGACTAAACAACCCAAACAGCACGGTCTTAGCGACGCTTGCCTGTTTCGAATTAACCTGCAAAGTGAACCCGAGATCACTCTGTTGGTACTGGTGCCGTCAGCGCACAATTTTCAGCACGCAACCGAGTTAATTCACCGGTTCACCTCAGCGTGCGACTCAGCACTCAGCATCAATCAGCAAGAGCTTGAAGGGAAACAGCGGGAGATCGGACATGAGTTTGTATATATCCTGCCCATGCTGCGGGCGTGCTTATCGAAGAGCAATGGTGAATTGACCAGCGAGACTGCGCTGCTGATTGACGTGCTTGAAAACGAAGTTGCTTACTTTAATGGAAAATACCCTGACATTACGAGTGGGCCGTCAATCTCAGTCAAACAACTGTTTGCTCTGCTGTGCGAGATTCGCCTGGCAATTCATCAGGCTGTGACGGCGACGGGAGTGAAGTTGGAAGGTGACCTTGCCAGCATCAAGGATCAGAATACTCAGATCTTGCAGAAAGGACTCGATGAAATCACGGGATCTCAGGAATACTTGAAATTCACAGAAAACAGGCTTGGCATTTCTAAGTCCGCCGCCTCGCTCCTGCTTTGGGAAATCAGCGTCAATCTCTGCAAGCACGCCAAGAGTCGAGTCAGATTCTCGCTATCTGACAATGAGGACGGCCGGTTAACCATAGGCATCGAGAGTGATCGTGACGAGACTTCCCCAGTCGATCAAAAGGGACGTCACGGTCTCGACCACATTAACAACGTTGCCAAAGTCATAGAAGTTGATTTCTCAAGCGGATTGGATCCGCACGACAGCGGGATCTTTAGATCTACTCTCACTTTTAAGTAGAGGAGTTTCAGCCTCAATGAGCATTGACCCCGACTTCAACATTTGGATTATCGAAGATGTTTACCAGGACACGGTTGATTACTACTTAGATCCGCTCGAAAAGATCGCGGAGAGATTATCTCACTCACATCCTCACTTTCGTTTTCCGCCCATCACTGCTGTGCTGTTGGGACTCGATCCAACTCAGCAACAGGACTGTGAGCAGCTACAGGCCAGGATACGAAAAAAGGAAGTTTACGTTAGGACGAACCCGCATTTGTCCTTGAATCCACGCCACGAGATTGATGAGGAAGAGTTCTTCGATTACCTGAATCACAACCTCCGCGAGCAGGACGTCGTCTTGATCGATCCGACTGCGCACGGATCTCAGTGGTGGCCCGGGCAGGACCATAACTACTCCCAATCACTCCTTTACATTTATGACAAGATTCGCGCGAAACGAAAAAACGGCAACAGAAATCGGCTCAAGCTCCTTTCCCACCAGGCGAAGCTACCGTTGCGTACCTGGCAAGAGATTCAGGACAACATGATTCCGAAGCTAACCAAAGACGACGACGCATACAGAGATTGCCTGTACGGGCATCTGGAGCCGTTTCTCTTTCCTAAATCTGATTGGACGCGCTTCTTGAATATGGAAGGCGAGAAAATTCTTCAACCGTATGTCAACGAGCTACGAGCGAACACTGAAGGTCGCAGTGCTCTTGCCACCAATATCGGACAATGCGCCGCCATGGCGATGCGCCAGGTGCTCACTCCCTCACGCAACTGCGCCAGAGATTTGGTTGACGCTACTGGTAAGAAGTCTGTTTATGCCGACCCGCTCGCAATCCAAACGCAAGTAGTCATCCCGCAAAATCTTCTGGACCAGGCTCTTTATCGAACCCTAATACGTAGACGCGCGCTCTATGGACTGCGCCAGTTGTGGCTGGAGCAGGTGCCGAACGAGAGGCGTGACGATGAAGCGGAGTACAAACTTTGGCTTGAAGTTGTGGCAGGGGGTTATCGCTGGTACTGGGACGAGAGAAGCGCCATCGAAGGTATTTACAGGCTGATGAAGGACAAAGTTCTCACGCTCGGCCCACTGAACTCTATCGATCTCATGGAGAGAGGTTTGAATTACAAGGTCTTAAGAAATGAGGTGAAAACCGTTCGGCTCTACGCTGCTCCAGAATACTTTCGTTATCAGGCTGAGAGCAAAGGAATTCTCCGTTTTTTTGAAGGTAAGTTCATGTTCATTGTAAAGGGCCAGCGATCCGGCACGTCGGAAGATGAGAAGGCCAAAGCCTCTTTCGAAGTTCGCTACAGCGGAGCCGACCAAATACCGGAGCATGGCAGCCCGGCAGCACAATGGGATAAATTCTGGGCTCGACCCCATCAATTGGGAAAGTTCCATTTCATACGACATGGGCATGTTGAAAAAATGCAAAAAGAACTTATTAATCGCTGGTACTTCAAGGACATTAGCGCGATGCTTCGTTTCCCTGGTCCTATGCCCGAAGAGGAAGCGTGGTGGAAACAGAGCCGCGCGCAATTTGAGGAGTGGTTAGGCGCTCTGCGCGATCGTTATGACGGGTTCGATGTCTTTAGTCCGGGTGACCAATCGGATGAAGGCTGGTACCGAGAACAACAACTTAATCTAAAAAAGCATAACTCGTAAAAATTTATCTTGCTTCGAAATAGCCACGTGGTTTATGTTGTCGAAGCAGACCATTTGAATCTTTCTCGACGTCGATTAGAAACTCGCAAGGGCGACCTCAACGCTCTTACCGGGCATTTTGTCATTGACGGTCTTTAACCGTCCTCAAGAACAAAATACCTCGGATTGAATCCATAAACGAAAATCCATTAATTTCGATCTTGGCTTGGACCATTGCTTCACTGAGCAACGTCCCCTCCCGAAGCCACTCGAATTCTCGCCCCAATACTGGATTTCTGTTGGTGATTTAAAATGTCAATTGAAATCACGATGGATTCAAACGGTGGGTTCAAAGCACGATGCTGGACCCCGTCTAAAATGACGCTTGCCGAGGCGACTCGTGAAGCGCAGGCACTCGAACGTTCTGCGAAAAGTCAAAATTTCCTTCCCGAGTTTCCTGAAATTCTTGCAAAGCTCGGCACCAGCGCGCGCATCATCGACTTCACAGCGCCTAATGGCGACTTAGCGGCTTTCGGTAGCCTGCTTAATCCGACCTCAATCTCCATCGGGAAAAACTCACCACCAACGAAGTTGATCTACGCAAATGGACTGATCGTCGAAAAGCAATATGCGCGGTTGGGCCTTGGCAAAGAGTTCTTACGTCTGGCCGCTCTTGAAGTGGATATAGTTCTCGGTCACACCCAGAACATCAAAATCCTCAAAGCATTCCGTAGAGTATTTCCCTATGTTTGGCCTTCAAATCAGCAAGAGCGCTTGAAACCCGAATTCGCTGAAGCCATTGCCGAGTATCTCGAACTCATCGGTCGACCGCGCGTTTTTGATCTCAAGACCGGCCTGATTATTAACCTTTATCAAAGTCCGCTTTACGCCGAGGAATTGAGCGAACACGCTTCTATGATTCCGGGAATGACCAGTGCCCGCGACGGCTTCCTGATAATCGGATTCAATACCAAAGAAATCTTTGAGCAAGCCGTTGAACCGTTGCTTGATCTTAGTATGCGGGCTGCGGTTTCCACCGCCGAAGAAAAAAAGATTGTTCCTCTCAACAGCCTTATTATCGGGCGAGGGCATGCTTCACGCGACCTCCATGAACCCTGCCTGCGCAAGTTGACCTCAGCTTATCCGGGAATAGCTTCTGGTCGCATCGGCATCGTGGAACGCGATCCATTGGTAAAGAGTCCGACAGAGCTTCCTCGTTATTCGAGCCTCGCAGAGGTTGATTTTGATCCCAACACAACGGTGATCCATGGAACGACCGGTCCAGCCGATCGCCTTGAGGTTGTTAGCGTAGCCGCCAACCTCGGATTCAAGTTTTTCATTCTCGAAAAGCCGCTGGCTGCATGCAAGGCTGATCTCGATAAGCTGTGTGCGATCGTAAGAGATGCGCACCTCAAAGTCGTCGTGAACTTTCCGTGGCTCGGCGTGCCGCTCACCCGCCGGTTGAAGAAGCTAATTGACTCGAAAGTACACGGAAAACTTTCACATCTGGCAATGTTTCAAACAAAGTCACGCGGTGGACTCCATGAAGCATCCGGACACGATACCGCTTTTGAGATTGAAACACCGCACATGTTGTCTCTGGCTCTTTATCTCGCTGGCGAACCGGCAATCCTGCACGATGCCAGTTGTAAACCAATGGTGACAGAGGACGGCGCGATGAGTTTCATGGGCGGCGCGACCATGTTGCTCCGCCATGGTTTTACAGACGTTAATTTACGATCTGACTTGGATTGCCCCACTCGAGAGCGCCGGATCGAACTGTTGTTTGAAGATGGCTGGCGATGCATCGGGTGGTATCCCACTACCGGCGAGAACGGCAAGCAATACCTTCGGCAGTTCTCGAGTTCCGGTCGCCTAAGTGGGGAAGAAACCTTTTCCGATGACCCGCTAACCTCCCTTTTCCGCCAATCCTACAACTACTTTTTGGGAATCGACCCACAGCCAATCTCAACATTCGAACTAGCCGTTCGCACTGCAAATCTCATCTCGGAAGCCAAACGACTGTGCGGTATCGAGCTTGAAGTACCAACGAGGTAACGGGAGACCGACGATGGCCGTGCCATTCTTTAGCGTTGAGGGAAGTTACCAAAGGCAAAGTGATCGTCTGAATCACTACATCGCCCGGCTTTTTGATGACTGTGACTTCGTCAACGGTGGACTCGTCCGGGAATTGGAGGAAGCCATCAAGCAATACACCGGTGCACGCCATGCGATCGCCGTCGGCAACGCTAGCGATGGCCTGACGATCGCGATGAGCGCCTGCGAAATTGAGCCCGGCTCCGACGTCATCTGCCCGGCGATGACGTTCGTCAGCTCGGCTTCGAGTGTTATTCACGCCGGCGCGCGGCCAGTCTTTGCGGACATTGACCGCGAAACTTACAGCCTCGATTTGGAGAGCGTGCGGAAGTCCATCACTCCAAATACGAGCGCTCTAATGGTGGTCCACCTCTTTCATCAACCCGCGCGCATGCCTGAACTGCTCGAGATCGCGCAAGCACACGGACTGACCGTAATTGAAGACAGTGCGGAGGCCTTGGGGATGTGGTGCAGTAACCGCCATACCGGCCTCGCCGGTCGAGCGGGCGTAATTTCTTTTTTCCCGACTAAGACGCTCGGCTGCTTCGGAGACGGCGGAATAGTTATTACCGACGACGACGAAGTGGCGACAGCTTGCAGGGAATTGCGCGATCACGGCCGGCGGCCTGATGAATCGCAGCTTGTGCTGCGGCCCGGTCATAGCAGTCGCTTGGATAGCGTACAGGCAGCCATCCTGTTATCTCGAATTGAAGCTTTGGATTATGAGATTGAGCGTCGAGCAGAGCTTGCAGATCTTTACAGCCGGCGATTGGCAGAGCTGCCGAATTTTGTCGAGATCCCGAAAGTTGCGCCCCGTTCGTATCGCTGTCGCAGTGTCTGGTATGTCTACGCGATTCAGTGCGAGCGCCGCGATCGTCTTGCGGAGTTTCTCGCCGAACGAGGAATTCTTACTGAAACTTACTACCCATTACCGCTGCACCTGCAACCAGCATTCGCAGCTTGGGGCCACAGCCGCGGTGACTTCCCCGTAGCAGAAGAAATCTGTTCGCGCGTTCTCGCTTTGCCGTTTTACCCGGATCTGGAAGACGAGCAGGTCAACGTCGTTTGCGACGCTATCGGCCAATTCTACGGTGCGCAATGAAAGTTCCGTATCTCAATTTCCGACGCTCTTTTGGTCACCACCGCGCATTTGTCGCAGACACATTGGCGGGAACGGCGGCGACCGGTGACTTCATCCTCAAGAATAAAGTGCTGGCATTAGAAGACGTGATTGGCAAAGAGATCGGCGTCTCGAATGCAGTGGCGACTGCAAGCGCTAGCGGCGGCATCTTGCTCGCCTTCAAAGTCATGGGCGTGGGATTGACACAAGAAGTGATTGTACCGGCGTTTGGATTTCCTTCTCCGGTGAGTTGCATTTTGCACCTGGGCGGCACTCCGGTTTTTGTCGATGTCGACCCTGATAGCTGTGTGATGAATCCCGATCAGATCGAAGCCTGCGTTACCAGGAAGACGCTGGCAATCCTGCCGATGCATCTGGGCCGAGCACTCGCCGATATGAGGGCTATCAGGCAGTTCGCAAGATCTCGTGGTCTAAAGGTGCTCGAAAACAGCGCCGTGGCGCTGGGCGCGCAGATCGATGGAGTGCCTGCGGGCCGGTGGGGTGACGCTGCTGTTTCTCGTTCTTTCCAAGCAAGCCGCTCGGAGGCATCGGTGATGCGGGGATGCTAGTCACCAATGACGATGAGCTTGCCGAGCGCTGCCGTCGCTTGCGCAATCACGGCCAGGTTGCAGGCAGACGCTTTGTCTACGAAGAGATTGGCTGGAACAGCAGGATGGATGAAATCTCGGCTGCCTACTTGCTGATGAAGTTTCAATCATTCGCAGCACAGCTCAAACGGCGCGCAGAGATCGCGCACTACTATGATCGCGCCTTCGACAATGCCAGTGGGGATTTGGCGATCATCGCCGGCAATCGCACCGACCGCGGACATCATGCATACGTCGTGCGAGTAGAGGCTCGCGAATCTTTGCGAAAGCATCTGGCAGATGCCGGCATCGGAACGCAGACATTTCACCCGACTCCGCTGCACCTGCATCCAGGATTTGCGAGCCTCGGCTATCGCGCGGGTGATTTTCCTGTTGCCGAATGGCTCGCAGCACGCACTTTGGCACTACCTTTTTATCCGGAACTCACCAACGAAGAAATTGATTTTGTGATCGAGAAAGTACTGGGGTTCTATGGGAAGTAACCTGGTCAAAAATTTGTGCGGCATTGCCGACGAAGCCGGCTCGTCACTCGAAGCCCAGATCGAGGCCCATCGACAATTGGGGTGGGAACTAATCGAGCTCCGTACAGTTGACGGCGCTCGAGTTGTCGACATGACGCGTGACGAGTTGAATCGGATCAAGTCGGCTTTGCGCCTCAACGGTCTGCGGGTCGTTGCTATTGATAGTGGAATCGGTGGCTGGGATCGGACCGTGACCACTCCTTTCAATCTTGATACCGACGAACTGCAAAGAGCCATCGAGTGCGCGCACCTGTTTCAGACTCGCTTCTTAAGAATCATGTCCTTCGCGAATGATGGTTTGCCGGCTGATGTCTGGCGCGACAAGGCGCTTGAACGAATTGCAGCTTTGGTGGAAATGGCGCGGGCCGCCGATGTCGTCCTGCTCCACGAAAACTGCCAGGGCTGGGCCTCGGAGGGACCTGAACAGTCGCTCGAGATGCTGCGACAGATTGATAGTCCACATTTGGGTTTGCTCTTCGACACTGGAAACCCGATCGCGTACGGACAGAATCCGCTGTCGTTTGTGCATGCCGTAGCGAAGTTTGTGCAGCACGTCCATATCAAGGATGCCGTCAGACTGCCTGGCGGCGAGATTGAGTACACGGAACCCGGGGCGGGCCAGGCCCAGGTCGCGCTTTGTCTCGACGCTCTTTTCCGGTGGGGGTATCACGGCGCTTTCTCGATTGAGCCACACTGCGCGTATGTGCCTCACCTGGGCGTAGCCTCCGACGAATCGACGCGGCGTAGCGTCTACTTGTCTTACGCGGAATCGTTCCGAACTTTGCTTGAACAGTTTGTTAGTCCCGTGAGGAATTTCGCATGACCGCGCAAATCTTCAATCAGCGCTGGCAAGAACTGCTGTTGAGTTTACTTAAGCTCGACACGCAAAGCCCGATGGAGACAGGCCACGCGTCGAAAATCCGCGAGGCTCTTGAGCTGATCGCTGCGCGGGCGCAGGAGTGTGGACTTGCGATCGCGTATTTTGAAGCGCCGCCGGAGTCAGCCTTCGATAACCCCTACGTCCCGCTCACCGTAAAGGAAGTCGCCGACGGCATGGGGAAGGAATTCACCGAATCTCAACCGAGCATGGTGTTGCGCGCCGGTAAGCCACAGCCCTTTGCGAACACGCTCGTTCTCAACTTTCACGTCGATACAGTCGCGGGAGTCTGGGAGCCTTCCTTCGACGACGACCGGTTTGTTGCCAGAGGCGCTGTCGATGCAAAAGGCCCGGGACTAGCTGCGTTGGCTGGCATCGCCTACCTGATGAAGGAAGCGCCCGAAACTTTTCGCGACACGCAAGTGCTGGTTCACTGCGTAGCAGGGGAAGAAGGCGGCTCGATGGGTGTGTACGGAACAAGGGTACTCATTGAGAGCGGCTACGTGGGCCGGCTGAACGTTTTTGCCGAACCGAGCGGTGGCGTGTATTTCGATTCAGCCACCAGCACCATGACCGCGAGGATCGAAGTTAGCGGCAAAGGCTCAACGGATGACGCGCCGGCTAATGGTGATAACGCGTCGGTGATCCTCGGATTCATCTGTCAGAAGATGGCCCGGACGCTCACGGAGTTCTTTGAAGAGAGCGGGCGGCGCATGTGCGTAGGCGGATTGAATACGGGCAATAGTCATAACCGGGTCTACGGTTCCGGCACGCTTTGGTTCAATTTCAGTTACTCCGATCTGGAAACGGCGCAGGCAATTGAGAGCCGGGTACGAGAGGCGTTTGACGAAGCAATTGCGGACTTTGAACGGCAATTTTCGTCGAGTTCGCTGTTTTCTCGATCAGCCGCCAACGTGCGGCAAATCACTCGACTCACGTGGACCAAACGGGGATTACCCACACTTCAGAATCGTGATCCGGAGATGGAGCAGTTGCTTAATAGGGCTGGACTAACACGATGCCCGCCGGCTCGCGCGGATGCTGCTTTTACTTGCGATGCCATCTGGGCACAGGGCGAAGGACGCTATGCGATTGTGTTTGGTCCCGGGGATCTGACGGCGAACCGCGCTCACGCTGAAGGCGAGTTTATCGCGGTGGCGGAGCTCGAGTCTTACGCTGCAACCATAGCGGCGCTTGTACGCGAGTTCGCCGCGAAGCGGGCCGTGGTCAACGCTTGACGCGCAAAGGAGAAATAGATGTACGGGTTAGTAAATATCGAAAGTCTACGAGCTTTTGTGGCGAGCTCGTTTCAAGCGCTCGGCGTGAGCGAGGACGCAAGCCGTGCTGCCGCGAACGTGCTTGTGTTTGCTGACCAGCGCGGCATCAGCTCACATGGCGTTGCTAATTTGACTCGGATTTATGTCGACAAGATCAGGTCCGGACGGATTGATCCGGAGGCCACCGCCAGCATCGTTATCGAAGACGACGCGACCGCTCTTCTCGATGGACACCAGGGCCTCGGATTGGTTATCGCCACTCAGGCAATGGACCTGGCTATTGAAAAGGCGCGCATTAAAGGCGCCGCGGTTGTGGCCGTTCGTAACAGCACGCATTTCGGCAGCGCCAGCTTTTACAGTCTCCGGGCTCTCGCCGCTGACATGATTGGTATTGCGTTCTCAAATCTCGGCAGCCAAACGATAGCTCGACCACCGGACGGCAAATTGAAGATGCTGGGCACCAATCCCCTCAGCATAGCCGCGCCCGCTGAAAACTTACCGCCGTTTTCGCTCGATATGAGCACCACGGTCGCGGCCACGGGAAAGCTAAGAGTGATGCGGGAACGAGGCGAGCCGTGCCCACCGGGATGGCTGGTGGACGACAACGGCAGGGACATGACCGAACCCGCTAATTTTTTTGACGGACAAGCTCACCTCCAGTTGTTGGGAGGTGACGGCAAATCAGGCGGGTACAAAGGTTATGGACTCGGATTGGCGGTTGATGTGCTGGCGGGCTTGTTGCCAGGCGCGGATGTTGGACCAGCGCAAAATGTGCTTGAGTCCGCGGCTTCAGAACGGGAGAACATCGGACACTTATTCATAGCAATCGACATTACGAGGTTTCGTCCGGTCAGCGAATTCCGTGAAGCGATGGACAGGATGCTCGGAGCGGTGCTCGCTTGTCCCCGTCGCTCCGGCTGCGCTCCAGTTGTCTATCCTGGTTATCCGGAAGCTCAGACCAGCATGCAGCAAAGCGGTGAGACCGT
Source organism: uncultured Acidobacteriota bacterium (assembly GCA_963789185.1). Taxonomy (GTDB): domain Bacteria; phylum Acidobacteriota; class Blastocatellia; order Pyrinomonadales; family Pyrinomonadaceae; genus PSRF01. The sequence goes on along the minus strand of CAWBJU010000022.1, from coordinate 316,135 downwards.
AAGAATTGACGCTTTCGAGATCGACAATCTTTTAGAGTTCGCGGCCGAGGTCGGATTGAAGTTTCCGGAAGTTGTTGTTTGGGAAGAGACCGCAACAACAGTTTCGAGCTGTCGCGAAAAGGAGAGGTGTTAATGCGTATCGGAATGATCGGTCTCGGGGTAATCGCCCCATTTTATCGGGCGGCACTCGACGTGGTCGAAGGCGCGCAGTTGACGGCAATTTGCGACAAGAATCCGGCGCGGCTCGCACCCTTCAGAAGCATCGGGGTGCTTGAGTTTACGGATTACCAAAAAATGTTGGAATCCGGCGAAGTGGATGCTGTGCTCATAAATGCTCCCAATGATCAGCATTTCCCAATTGCCAAAGCCGCGCTTCATGCAGGCAAACACGTGTGTTGTGAAAAGCCGCTAACCAACTCTCTCGCAGAGGCCCTCGAAATTTCGAATCTCGCCAAAGAGATGCAGCGAAGTTTGTTCACCGCCTTTCATCGTCGATACAACCGCAACTTGTGCGAGCGGCTGGGCCAACTGTCGAATCCTGCAGAGATCGCCTCAGTCTCAATTGATTATTTGGAGCTTATTGAAGAGCACGCAGGCCCCGATAGTTGGTATTTCGACCCACAGCGATGTGGTGGAGGATGCATTGCTGATAACGGTCCCAATGCCTTCGACTCGCTCCGTACTTTCTTGAGCCCATTGACTATTAAAGAAACGCGGACGGTGCGCCATAAGGGTGTGGAGGTCGAGGCGAGCTTGAGTTTGCTGAGCGCGGAGGGAATTCCCGTGCAGGTTTTCCTCGATTGGCGCTACGAACACGGGGAGAAGAAACAAATCGACGTGGTACTCAAAAAAGGTCAAACAATCCACGTCGACTTCCTCTCAGGATTTCCGGAATTCAAGGGATCGCTGTGGCATGAATACGAGGGAGTTTTACAGGACTTCATCAAACATGCCGCTACCGGGCAATCGAACTCCACTCACGGCTGCGAAGCTGTGCGCCTGGTTGAAGAAGCATATGCCAATGAGGTGGCGCAATGAGCAATATCAGCAAACGGCCCGTCGAGGGCGTAGTTGTAAAGCTGTTACAGCACAAACGAACCGACCGAGGCATGCAGCTAACCGCGCATGAAACTCGCTGCCTTCGAACGGGAGAGATTCACGAATTGGTGACCACAGATCAGCGCGACTCAACGCCGGGTGATCGAATTGACCACGTCGGTTTTCTCGGTTTTGTTGAAATCACCCGCGCTGGAGTTGTCGAGATGGGAGACGAAGTGGTCCATCAAGACAAAGTGCTGGGGCATGTCCTCGGATTCGACGAGTGTCACTACCCAAACCACTACAACATACTGATCAAGACTCAAAAAGTTCTCACCGCAGATGATGCGAATGTGCACCTGGAAGAACAAATAACCTTCAGAACCGAATCACCAAAGGAGAAATAACATGTATGACACAATCGCTTACAAAGAAATAGCCATAGGGTCGCTGGCAAGCTCGCGTTTAAGCGGCGTCAGCGTGCTCGGAACTCGACTGTCACTTAAAGCGGGGCCAAACTCAGCGACCGAAACCTGGGCGGATTGGGAGCGGTTACACCTGGTTTGGAAGGGAAAGAGCCGCAAAGACATCGAGCGAGATCCACACGTCCAGGCTTACCGGGCCTTCTACACTCAGTTGGGTCTTGACCCCAGCCGGACCCCTCCGTCCGTGCAAGGACTGGTGCAACGATTTCTTCGCGACGAAGTACTCACCAAGATCCCTTTAATTCATCCCATAGTTGACGCGGTGAACCTTGCCGCCGTCGAGAGTATGGTGCCGTTAGGCGTGTTCGACGCCAGCCGTGTGAAAGGGGAAATTGCGATTGACCTCACGAAAGGCGGCGAGTCTTTTCATCCGCTCGGCGGCAATGAGGTCATCAGCCTCGAGCCGGGATGGATAGTCCTTCGAGATGACGAAAAGGTCTTGTCCCAGTTCTGTCACCGTGATGCAGAAGCACAAAAAATTGCTTCCAACACGACTTCGGTCTGGCTACTTGGCTGCCAGGTCCCGGGAGTGTCTACGTACGAAGTGTTAGACGCCCTCGGGCGAGCAATCGAGTTTTTGAGTCGCGACTACACGGTGGAAACGTGGTGAAAGGAACGATTCACTGGCTTGCGTGATCAAGAACTAAAGGAACTTGAAAAAGCATGATGCTCTTGGATGAAATCGTTGCATACAAACGCCAGGAAGTCGCGTTACGGGCCGACTCGAAAAGCTTGCACGAGCAACGAATCGCGCAAGCCCGTCCCCCACGCGACTTCTTGGCAGGGTTGCGTGATGGACCCATATCCGCTATCGCGGAAATCAAGCCGAAGTCTCCGTCACGAGGAGTTTTCAAACAAGCGGCGGATGCGACCTCTCTGGCGCTGCAATACCAGAGCAGTGGAGCGTCTGCGCTCAGTGTCCTGGCCGACCGCGAATTCTTCGGTGGCGGGCCGGAGCTTGTAGAACGAATCGCTACTGACTCACGAATTCATCTACCCATTCTCTACAAGGAGTTCGTGGTGGCTCCGCAACAAATCTACGAAGCGCGCGCGTGCGGGGCTGACGCTGTGCTCCTGATCGTCCGCGCCGTCGCAAACAATAAGCTTCGCGATCTGATCGATTTGACGAATGAGTTGGGCATGGTAGCACTGGTTGAAACTTTTGATGAAAAAGAGATCGGAGTGGCATTGGCCGCCGGAGCGCAGGCTGTCGGCATAAATAACCGCGACCTCCGCACATTCGAGGTCGACTTGAAACGCTCGGACCGGCTTTCAAAACTAATTCCTGAAGACGTCGTCAAGGTCAGCGAAAGCGGAATTTCATCGCGGGCCGATGTGACCTGGCTCGAAGAGTTAGGTTTCGACGCCATCCTTGTTGGAGAAGCACTGTTGACGGCTGCCGATCCGGGCGCCAGGTTGATGGATTTGATCGGTCTTGAGAAAGACTCAATCATGAGTCGTCCGCTGCATTTGAGGATCAGCTTTGATTCGAGGGATTGCCGATGAGGACCATTACAGAACATGTCTAACTCGCTCTGAAAACCGTGGGACGTTCTCACGCTACCGCTCGCGTGGCTCCTGTTGGTCTGTTAAAAACCCAATGGCACACTGTGGGCACACAAATTCAAAAAGGGCGTCCAAGCGGACGCCCTAACTTATTGATCCCATTGGTGCACCCGGCACGACTCGAACGTGCGACCCCCTGATTCGTAGTCAGGTACTCTATCCAGCTGAGCTACGGGTGCGAAGTCCGTAATACTAATAGTTACGCGCGAATAAGTAAAACGCACCTCTCAATAGCAAAACCGCGCTTCTCAACGCGCGTAATAACCCGGTTTTGTGCGCACGGTCAGTTCGGTTTGAACAACTTCCACCTTGATCTCGTGCCACTTGCCGCGTACTCGTTCCCCTTGCGGTTGGTAGCGAACCGTGTAAAGAGTGCGAAGATTCGCAGCGACCTCACGATAAAGCTGCGCCATGTATTGCAATCGATCTATCTCGTTCAAACGCCCGCCGGTGCGATCGGCCAGTGATTGCAGCCGCGCCCGTGCCGCCGCGTAGATGCCGACGATGTTCGGTGTCTGAAGCGGTAGTCGTTTCGGATCCCCGGACGGCAGTGCGAGAGGAAAGATTGTGACGCCTTGTCGATCAGCGGAGGCAAGCACACCCTTCAGATCAGCGCTTGAATGCGGATCGATCGTGGCGAGCGCTTCTTCATTGGTCCGCGCTTTCGTGAGCGTTGAGCGATCGGAGTTGCGAAGAGAAGTGTCGAGGCCGTCTGTCAAAACGACGATCGCTTTTCGACGCTGTCCTTCTTTCTCAAGCTCCTTCAACGCGAACTTCAACGCCTCGTAAAAATACGTTTCGCCCGCGCCTTCGGCGATCTCGATCGCATACGCCGTTTTCCTACGATCGGTTGTGAAGCTGGTCAACGATTTGACTTTCGCATTGAACTGGATCACCGCGACGCGATCTTCCGGCGCGAGTGCGTCGAGAAAACGCTGGCTGGCGAGTTTCAGTTGTTGGCGGAAGGTGACCGTCGAACCCGACATGTCGAGCATCAGCACGAGACTGAACGGAGCGTCGACGGGCTGGAAATGTTGGATCGACTGTTTGACGCCATCTTCGTAAACGGCAAAATCGTTTCGGGTCAGCGATGTGATCGGACGGCCCTGCTTATCGACGACGCCAATGTTCAACTGCACCAGCGACGTCTCAGTCCGAATTATGTCGTCGGGGTCCTGCGCTTTCGCCGGGAAAACGGCTACAAGCACGAAGAGTATTAATAAGGAAAATCGGTATTTCATGGGAAAATCGGCCCGGAAAGTATGCCCGGCCATTATCGGTTTTTCAAACGCGCTGTTTTCCGACGCTCGCGAAAAGCGATCGGTTGCTTTATAAAACGTGGCTATAATGCGGGTTGTTTGTAAACGGAAAGGACCTCACGTCATTGCCGCTCCTCACAACTTACCGGCCAAATTTCTGTTGCGAATGCGGCGACAAGATCGTGCGGCTACGCTGGCGGGCATGGACCAGTCGCAAGTTCTGCGATACGTGTTTTCGTAGTTCGGGTAAGGATTACTGGTTGCAACACCTCGTCGCAACGGTGATTCTCTTGCTGATCGGAGTAATGTTCGGTCGCGGTTGCCGGCGCGAACGACCACCGCTAATCATCGAACGTCCCGTCCAACTCTCATCTCAACAGGCACCCGTTACACCCTCGCCCGCCGAACAGGTTTATACCTGCGGTGCCCGAACCAAGAAAGGCAAACCGTGCTCGCGCCGCGTCCACGGCCCGGTGCGCTGCTGGCAACACAAAGGAGTGCCTTCTATGCTGCCAGCAGAGAAACTGATTATTAAGAATGACTAGTTCGCGCGCGCCCGCGACGTCGTCGAGTCCTTGATTGTTTTCACTGGAGGCGCCGGTTTGCCCGGTAGTTTTACCGGAGCCTTCAACTTGGACATTATTTCCGTAATCGCGCGCTCGAGCTGCGGGTCTTTGCCTGCCAGAACGGAATTCGGATCGTTGTCGACTTCAATGTCAGGATCGACACCGTAGCCTTCAATCACCCACTCGCCATTCTTACTAGCGAAACCAAACTCAGGGACGTTCACGACACCACCATCGATCAATGTTCCGCGATTAGTGATACCTACGACACCACCCCACGAACGTTTTCCGATTAATGGTCCAAGACCCGCTTCGCGGAACATCGCGGGGAAGATATCGCCGTCGGATCCGGAGTTTTCGTCGAGGATCGAAACCATTGGTCCAAAGAACACGGCATCGGGATACGTCGTCGCATCGTCATTCGTGCGCGAATAACCAAGCGCTAATACCTTGCGCCGCAAGCGCTCGATGATCATGCGCGACACGTTGCCGCCGCCGTTCGCGCGGACGTCAACGATCATGCCTTCCTTCGTAAGCTGCGGGTAATACCACTTGATGAACTCACGAATGCCATTCGTGCCCATGTCCGGGAGATGCATGTAACCAACACGACCATTCGTCGCTTTGGCGACTTTCTCGCGATTACCCGCGATCCAGTCAAGATAGATCAGGTTTGACTCGTCGTTAATCGGTCGATACGAAACAGTGCGCGCGCCCTGCATCGTCGGCGTTTTGTTCAACGTAAGCTGAACCGGATTGTCCGCTTTGTTGCGCAACAGACGATACGGATCGTCATTCGCCTTCAACTCTTCACCATCAATCGCGAGCACGTAATCGCCGACAGCTGCGTTCACGCCGACTTCCGTCAACGGCGAACGATAAATGTCTTCCTGGTTCTCACCAGTGAAGATCTTCGCGATGCGATAACGTCCCGCCTGCCGGTCCAACTCAAAACGAGCACCCGGCAATCCGTAACGCGGCCGCGGCGGAATCTGAAAATCGCCGCCATCGATGTAGGCGTGTTGAACCGTCAGCTCGGAAATCATTTCGTGAATGACGTAGTTCAGATCCGAACGATGCGCGACGTGTTTCAACAGCGGTTTGTACTGCTCGCGGATCGCATCCCAGTCCCACCCGTGCATGTTCGACACGTAGAACCAGTCGCGATAACGTCGCCACACTTCGTTGAAAATCTGGTTCCACTCTTCAGCCGGAACACGATCGACGAACAGACCCGACGTCGAAATCGCCTTTCGCGTGCGATCGCCGGTCGGTGTCGCGTCGTAGAGGTTCCAGGTCGTCGCGGCCGGCCCCTGGGCCACGAGCACTTTCGCACCGTCATCAGCCAACGTGTAACCGCGGATGTCTTCCGCGAGCGTCGTCTCTTTGCGATCCTTCAGTGAATAGAGCTTCAACGTGCTCGTGCGATCGCCTTGCCGTCCGTAATAACCGGCACCACCAACGGCGTAGAGCAGGAAGCCCGTCTTGGCTGATAGACCAAAATAGTTGTCAGCAGCGATCGGAGCTTTCGCGACGCGATTCTGAATACCGTCGAAATCGATCACGAGGTTTGCAGGCGGTTTCGGTGCAGCGTCAGGTTTTGGTTCCGCCGCGGGTGCCGGCGCAGCGGGTGCAGCTTCAGCCGGTTTATCAGGTGCTGGTGAAGTTGCCGGCTTCGGAGCGTCGTCAGCACTCTTCGCCACCGTGACTTCATCACTCTCCGGCGGGAACGGATGCTTCACGTCCTTGCGCAAAGCCATCGCATAGATCTGCGTTGTGCGATTCGTCGCGAAGTTGAACTCGACACTCGAAAGCTGCGGCAAGTATTCGCGGTCGCTAAGGAAGAAGAGATAGTTGCCCTGTGGATCCCACGCCGGATTGTACGAACTGCCATTCTCGGGCGTGACTCGCCGCAACTGTCCGTCAGACGCACTCCAAATGTAGATCGACGTAAACTGATTCTCATTCGGCATCGTAAACGCGAGGTAATTGCCTCGTGGCGACCAGATGTAATCACGCACCTGGCCACGACGCGCGTCGGCGATCTCGGTAACTTTCTTATCGGCAAGCGTCATTATGAAAACCTTGCCGTCCTTGTCGCTGAACGCCAAACGCTTGCCGTCAGGCGCCCACTCTGGTCCATAACGCATCACGGTGCCGCCACGCGTGATCTGTTCCGCGGGCTTCGAACCGTCCTGCGGCATCAGATACAACTCTTCTTCGCCACTCATGTCGGAAATAAACGCGATCTGCGATCCGTCAGGTGACCAGCTCGGCCACTTGTCGAATGATCCTGATGAGTGCGTGAGATTGCGCGTCGGTCCCTTCTCGATCGGCGCGGTAAAGACGTCGCCGCGCGCGGCAAACAAAACGCGCTCTGCTTTCGGGCTCAAGCCGACAGACTGAACCGCATTCGCCACCGACACGCGACTCGGACGCCGCGCGATCCCTTCATCAGGAACGTTGATCGAAATCGGCGTGCTCTTCCGGCTGCGCGTGTCGAACACCTGCAACTCACCGTTCAACTCGTAAACGATCTGGTTGTCGTTATCGGAACTGGGCCAACGCACGTCGTACTGCCGGTTGGTTGTGACTTGCGTACTACGTCCGGTTGAAACGGCATACGCGTAGAGATTGAAATGGCCGTCCTTGTCCGAGTTGTAGAAGATGGTGTCGCCAACCCACATCGGATCGCGGGTCGCTCGTGGTCCATCGGTGATCTTCTTCGCGGAACGATTGTTGAGATTGAAAATGTAGAGTTGGTTGGCCTGGCCACCGCTGTAACGCTTTTCGGAACGGAAGTCGCGCGCCTGCGGCGAGTAGACCATCTCGCTACCATTCGGCGAGTAGTCGCCGGAACCTGCTTGCGGCATCGGCAACGGCTCTGCCGCCCCACCGTCTACAGAAACCGCGTAGAGACGCGCGATACCTACCGACCAAGAATCCCTTGTCGAGCGGAAGTAGATCTGTTTTCCGTCTTTGCTCCAGCCGTGCACCTGGTTTTCCCAGCCCCAGCGTGGCGGCAAGGGACCACGAGCAGGATAGAACGTCAGTTGACGCGGCTCACCGCCGGTGGTTGGCACGACATAAACCTGCTCGTCGCCGTCGTACTGCCCCGTGAAAGCAATCCACTTTCCGTCAGGTGAGAATTTGGCAAAGAGCTCGACGCCCGGATGCGACGTCAACCTCGTCGCGATTCCACCGGACGAGGCCGCAGTCCAAAGGTCGCCGCCGTAAGTGAAGACGACGCGATCGCCGCGGATGTCGGGAAATCGCAACAGCTTCGTTTGCGAGTAAGCGGTGGATGCGGCGACGAGCGCCAGCGCAAGCAGAGTGGAAACACGGATTAGACGGTGAGTGCTAAACAAGGGGATAACCTCCTATAGATTTACTTCCGGTTTTTGAATGCATCATTCAATTCGGTGTGCCTACTGGATAACACCACCGGACGCCCATCTATGAACAAATATCGTATGCGCGTACGAATTTCGAGAAGATCGCCATCGGTAACGACGAGGTTGGCCATCTTTCCCGGTTCGATCGAACCCAAACGATCCGCCACGTTCATAATCTGGGCCGGATAAAGCGTCACGGCCTTCACTGCATCAGCTTTCGACAACCCATACGCCGCCGCCATCCCCGCATATTGCGCGAGGTTACGAACTTCCGCGCCCGCGTCGCCGGTCGAAATAGCGAAACGAACACCCGCCTGCTGCAACTTCGCCGGGTTCTCGAAAAGCACGTCGTAAGCGTCGTCTTCACGGCTCGGAAGCGAGAAGACGCCGGTCAGAATCACCGGCACGTTCTTCTCTTTGAGCAGACTCGCGACTCTCCACGCGTCGTTGCCGCCAAGGATGATCGGTTTCAACTTCATCTCATCCGCAAACTTCAGCGCGCCGCGAATTTCGGCTTCGCGATCGGCACGAAAAATCACGGGTTGTTGACCACGAACGTACGGAACAAGCGGCTCGAGCACGACGTTGCGATCCGGACGCGGCAAGCTCTTGTCTCGTTCGTAAGCATCCAAAGCACGACCGTAGGCCTCAGCATCGCGGAGCATCTTGCGGATGCGATCAACCTGACGTTCGTTGGCTGTCAATGTCTCGCTCAGATTCACGGGCGCCTGAAACCCGCCGAATCCACCACCGCCGAAACCGGTGCGCGGATAATTAATGACGAGCGCGAATTTCGGCACGACCGCCATTTCCTTCGGCGCCGTGCCGAGCAGATTGATCAATGCGGCCTGACCGGAGATTAGTCCGCCGGTTGGCGCGGTTAGTGTGTTTGTAATTCCTTCGACGCGCGTGACCGCGATGTGCGCGCTGTGTGGATTAACAGCCGTGATCGCCTTCGCGTTCGGATTTAGCTCGCCGACTTCAGACGTATCGACCGTGCCATTCGCGCCTTGCGGAACCTCGACGAGTCCCATGTTGGTGCCGGCGTCGATCATTCCCGGATAAACCGAAAGACCACGACCATCGATCGACTGCGCATTCGCCGGCACGTTAACAGCGGTACCGACTACTTCTATCTTGCCGTCGCGAATAACTACCGTACCGTTTTCGATGTCAGCACCGCTGACCGTAACGATGCGCGCATTACGAATCGCAAAAACGCCACGCGCCGGAATCACGCCTTGCTGTGTCGTGGGGTTTCCGATCTGTTGGCCCAGTACAGGAACACAGATCAGAAGAATCGTAAGGAGGATCTTCATGGGCGCTCCTCCTCGATGAATTCACCGCCTTCGTGAGTTGGCGGACGGCGGCGACCAGGAGTCTGCGGAGACTGACCTCGTGCCGGCGGCTTGTTCGGCTCCGCCTGCTCCAACGTGATCCGTTCCTTCGCGAGTTCAGGACGGCGCGCGAGATCCTGTTGGCGATCGAAGAAGATCGTGCCATCGACGAACGTCGTATCGACGCGCGCGTAAACGCTGAACGGATGAGCATTCCAGATCGCGACGTCGGCGTCTTTGCCAACTTCGATCGATCCGACGCGTTCCTGGACGCCGAGTTGAATCGCGGGGTTGAGCGTGATCAGCTTCAGAGCTTGCTCTTCAGTCAGGTCGCCCCAGTGCATCGCCTTCGCGGCTTCGATGTTCAATCGCCGTGCACGTTCGTCGGAGTCGGAGTTCATCGAAACGACAACTCCGGCGCGCGTCATGATCGCGGCGTTGTAAGGAATCGCGTCGTAAGCCTCGATCTTGTAGCCCCACGAATCAGCAAAGATCGAAGCGCCAGCGCCGTGCGCGGCAATCTCTTTCGCGACCTTGTAACCTTCGAGCACGTGCTGGAAGGTTTTGATCTTGAAACCAAACTCGTCGGCGAGATTGATAAGCATCAGGATCTCGCTTGCGATGTAGCAGTGAGCGTGCACGTAGCGACGGCCCTGGAGAATCTCGACGAGCGGCTCGAGCTGGAGATCGCGTCGCGGCGGGATCAGGTTCTTGTCCTTGCCCGAGGCGGCGCGATACTCGTCCCACGTCCGTTTGTAATCGCGCGCGCGCGTGAACGCGTCGCGAATCACTTCTTCAACACCCATGCGCGTGTTTGGATAACGACGCGTCACACCGGGCGTGTTCGGACTACTCGATCGCTTCACGTTTTCGCCGAGGGCGAACTTGATTCCCGGCATCGCGCCTGGAAACAAAAACTCGTTCGCCGGGCGCCCGTATTTGATCTTCACTACAGAGTTCATGCCGCCGATCGGATTCGCGGAACCGTGCAGCAGGTTCAGCGTGGTAACGCCGCCCGCAAGTCCACGATAAAGATCGACGTCTGTCGGGTTCAGCACGTCTTCAGTTCGCACCATCGAGGTCACTGCAAGCGTGCCTTCGTTGATCGTGTCGAGCATCGAATGCGAGTGGGCATCGATGATGCCAGGCATCACAAACTTGCCCGTCGCATCGATCACGCGCGCGTTGGCGAAGGCGTTCAGGTTCTTTCCGACCGCGGCGATCTTTCCGTTCTTAAGCAGCACGTCAGTGTTAGTGAGCGTGCCGCGTGTGACGGTCAAAACGGTGGCGTTTTTGATAAGTGTTTCCTGCGGCGTGCCACTTTGCGCCTGGGCCACCGAAGCGACCGAGGCAATCACGAATAGAAGAAGCAGTTTTTTCATGTCTGTGTTTCCTTAGTTAGCCCTTAGTTAGGACGTGCACGAGTTGCCGTAAAGGATCCAGGTGACAGGCCGACAACGGTCACGGTGCCACGAATCTCATTACCGGAAAGAGTTCCGTTGAATGTCGCTTCTCTCGTCTGTCCCTCGAGGTTAAGCGGAACACTGAATCGAAGTTCATCCGACGAGCTTACCGAGGCATTTGAAATCTCACCGCTGCCGAGGACGCCGGCGATTGAACCGGTTACTCGATCGCCTTCCTGTTGCAAGGTCAACGTCGCGGCCCGTTCGCCCTGGCCAAAATTGATGGTCAAGGTCCATGCGCCGGTGACACCGCGACTGGCTGGACGTTCCGCAGGCGGTGTTGTCGTCGCTGGTCGTAGATCGACCGGGCGTCCGTCAATGAATACATGCGCCACGCGGCTGTTTCGATCAAAAAGATCGCCACGCGTTACGGTCAAGTTCGCGATCTTTCCGGCTTCGATCGAGCCGAGTTGATTCGAGACGCCAAAAATCTCCGCGGGCCAGAGAGTGAAGGCGCGCACCGCGTCCGTCGCTGAAAGTCCGTTTTCGATCGCGCGATTCGCGTTCGGCATTAAATCGGTCATGTTCGTCAGCGAACCTGACTGAAACGCAAAACGAACTCCCGCTTTCGACAGTTTGCCGGCCGTTTGCTGCGCCGCCACTCGCTCCCGCAGAGTACGCATCGGTTCAGGATCAGCTTCGGGCATCGCAGCGGTTGTGCGGCGCGGCAGGTTGAGCGAAAGCAACACTGGGACGTTCTGCTTCGCCAAACGATCCGCGACGCGATCCGCCTCGCGTCCGCCTGCGATGATCAATCGCAGTTTGAACTCGGCAGCAAGATCGAGAGCACGACTAATCTCGCGTTCGCTATTCGCCAGCATCACGACCGGCATGCGGCCGTCGAGGACCGGCACGAGCGCCGCCAGCGATCGATCCGTCTCCGGTCGCCGGATGCCGCGTGGATTGCGTTCGTAGATCTGCATCGACTCGCGATAACGTTGCGCGTCAAACATCATCTGTCTGAGCTGCGCGAAAACACCCATCAGCGATCCCGGATAACCGCCCCGCAACGGAGTAAAACTGACGTGCATCGCTACCGGCGATCGCACGATCATCTGCTGCGGCGTCTCTCCTGAAAGATTGATCAACGCCGACTGGCCCATCCAGATACCACTCCGCGGCGCAGTCAACGCGGTCGTGATGCCGATGTTTCTCGAGGTCTCGATCTCAGTACCGCCGGCACGAATAGTGTCTTCAGCCATCACTTCCGGTTGCAGACCGGCGGGTTGCGTCGAGTTTGGACCACCGGGTCTCGATTGTGTCTGCTGCGCCTGAAGCAGCAGGAATGCTGCCCCACCGCCACCACCCGGCGACGGAGCCGCCGCTGCTTCGGGCAGCGCGAGATCCGTGTACGAGTCGATCAAACCCGGATAAACAGTTAGTCCGGTGCCATCGATGACGCGCGCGTCAGGCGGCGCACTGACATTGGCGCCCGCCGCAGCGATCAAGCCGTTGCGAACGACGACCGTGCCGCGTTCGACAGTCGGACCCGACACGGTGACGATGCGAGCGTTTGTGATGGCGTAAGTGTCGATTGCACTGTGCTGCGCGTTAGCTTGAAGGTTCGTGCAAAGCACAGTGAGTGAAAGAGTAAAAAGCGCGACAATACGGCGCGGATGGACTTTTGGCATAGGTAACCAAATCCCCATTAGTTTGATTTGCGAACGCTGGTTAAGAAGCAACCAGCAACTTCGTTTAGGAAAGTGACGAAAGCTTAGCGCAAAACCGGCTGGAAGGGAAATTAATCCACAGATCAAACGCGCCGATTTGACCTGTGGATAATTTCAAGACCGGGTTTTAGCGATTCGCGTTTGGTCTCGCGTTCGCGTTGGCGTTCGCGGACGCAACTGTTAACCGGTTCCGCACCGACCTTACGCCTTCCACCGACTTCGCCGATTGTTCGGCGCGCGTTTTCTGGGCCGCGCTCGCGACGGTGCCAGTCAGGGTGACGACGGCGTTATCGACGTCAACGTTGATAGTCGAATCGCGCAGATCGTCAACTGCTGCTAGATCGAAACGCGTTTTCACCCACAGCCATGCGTCGTTCGCGCCGGTTCCGACCGTGCGGCCGGATCGTCGCGCTTCTTCTCGCGCTTCGCGATCGCGTCTTTCTTTGTCTCGATCGTATTCTTCACGCGTCGGCGCAGTCGGTCTCGTGTTGGTGTTCGCGTTAACGACGGCTGTTGGCGTCGGCGACGGAGCGCGGTTGGCGTTGGCGTTGTTTACGTTGTTCGAATTCGCACCGCCCTCGCATGCGGTGAATGTAGTAGCCAGTACTGCGGCGGCTATTAGACCAAAGATTCTGTTGCTCATCCCTCGAAAACCTCCTTGCAGGACAGACGTAGACCAAGTTCGGAAAACATACAGTTACCAGGGGGTCTTCGGTTGAGATTGCAAGGCTTGAGCCACACGTGTGTACGGTGAAGTACAAATCTCACGGTTCGTCTGCGCGTCGTGAGGAGCACAAGCGGATCTCATAGTCTAAAGAATATCAACGTTCGTCTGTTAGCCGTGAGGGCCTATGGCGAAACTCACATGAAGTGGAAATGCTGGGCTACCACTTGACGGAGCCTTCTTTTGTCGTATCGATCTCGGCGGTCTGTTGGACTTCGCCAAAGAGAAATCCTTTGATGTTGTCGAAGAGGAATGTCTGCGCATCGGGATTGGTTAGATCCAGACCGTAGTGATTAATAATCTGTGTTTGCTTTTGCAGCCACCCACTCCAGCACGGCTGGCAAATCTCACTACCGATTCGTTGTCCCAGGGCGTTAGGGAACGGAGCGTATCCGAGCGCCGGTCGTTTTTCACCGCAGTGTGCGCATTTAATTGTGTCAGGCATCTGTGTACTCCTTGATAGCCGAAATTATCGCATCATCTTTCGGTCTTATTAAACCGACCGGACGAATGTCGCTGTGTCGCAGTATCCCTTGCGCGTCGATAACGAAAACAGAGCGCGCCACTCGTCCAGGAATAAACGACCGCGCACCATAAAGCGTGGCCACCGCGCGATCCTTGTCCGACAACAACCGCAACGGCAGATCGTGATGCTCGGCAAATTTCTGATGCGATTCAACTGAGTCAGACGAGATGCCTACGACTTCCGCACCCGTCGCCATGTAATCTTCCCAACGATCGCGCACCGAACACAACTGCTTCGTGCAAACCGGCGTTTCATCACCCGGATAAAAAAGCAACACGACAACCTTGCCGCGATGGTCTGACAACCGCCACTGCTCGCCGTTTCCGTCGGGCAAAGAAAAATCAGGCGCGGGTTCGTTGAGTTTCATTTTTCGATTAGAGACGCAAGCACCGTCATTGCCTCGTCAATCTCTTCATCCGTGTTAAAGAAATGCGGCGAGATACGCAAACCCGCACCGGGCCGGCTGTCGACGAACACGTGTCGTTCGGCTAGTCGCTCGACAACGGCCGGAGCATCGTCGACGCCGATCATTACCGAACCACCACGCTTGTTCAACTCGAGCGGAGTGTTAACGGACCAACCTCGACTTAACGCGAAGTCGATCATCCGCTGCGTCCGTCGCTGCGACTCGTCCGCGATCGCATCTACACCAACAGACTCGATGATATCGAGACCTGGGATCGCCGAGTAAAGCGCGGGAATACTTGGCGTGCCCTGCGCAAAGCGTCTCACCGAGCGAGCGTAACGCATCGGTGCGGGTGCGAAATCGAATGGCGCATCGTGGGCCACCCAGCCAGTCAAGCGCGGGCTCAGATCGCGTTGCAGATCAGGTCGTACGTAAAGATATCCGCATGATGGACCACCGCAAAGCCACTTGATCGTGCCGCCGATTAAAAAATCAACTCGCCAGTCCGTCGCGTGCAGAGGCAACACGCCAGCCGACTGATAGACGTCCAACAGCACAAGTGCGCCTTTCGCATGTGCGCGTTCGACGATCGCGTTCGCGTCGATGCGATACGAGCTGCGGTACGAAGTGTGGGACAGTGCGACGAGGCATGTTTTATCGTCTATTGCGTCAAGGATACGTTCGAGCGGAACCGAAATCCCGTCAGGCGACGGAACAACATCGACTTCAGCGCCGATCTGACGTTGCGCGTTCCAAAGGTATTCCATCGATGGAAAGTCGAGAGCGGTTGTGACGACTTTGGTCCGGCGGCCGGAATGGAAATCGAAGCATGAAGCGACTGTGGCCAGGCCGATTGAGGCGTTCGGTTGTATTTGCACTGACCCTGGTTCGCCGCCAAGGATGCGCGCGATGCGATCGCCGACGCGACGCGACAGTTGCCACCACGTCGTGGCCCATGCGTCTTCGCTCGTGTGATGTTCCCACGCGTCGCAATAGGCGATCATCGACTCACGGGCGGCGCGCGGCACCGGACCAAGGCTGTGACTGAGCAGATGAATGCCCGAAGCCAGGGTCGGAAACTCTTCGCGTCGTCGATCGATCATCATGTTATTGGCGATTGCCAATTGCCGATTGCCAATTGAAACGCTGTTGGGGGTGAGCTTAGACCTTCAGAACCTATGTTGCGCGGAGCCAAAGCGACAATCGGCAATTGGCAATCGGCAATCACTTGTACTTCATCAACATCCGTTCCAAACCAACCGGATCTCTCGCAAACTCATCGAGAATACTCTTCGCTTCATCACCAATCGGCGGATCGTGAGCTTCATCACGAATGGCCGCGAGTATCTCGGCTGCGGCAAACTCCTTCGTCATCTTCGGAACATCCGCGCCACTGCTCATATCCGTGTCGATCGTCGTCGGCAACACGGTGATCACGCGTACACCAGAGTCAACGAGATACGCGCGAATCGCCTGGCCCAACGACAACAACGCCGACTTCGTCGCGCAATACGTCCCCACCAGCGGCAAATTCACTTTTGCAAACGCCGTCGCAATATTCACGATCATCCCGTCGCGCTGCCCAATCATCCCCGGCGCAACGGCGCGCGTCAGACGCAGCACTCCGACATAGTTCACTGCCAGCTCTTTCTCGATGTCGTCAAAACTCATCGTCAACGGATTGCCAAAACCCGCGAACCCCGCGTTGTTGATAAGAACGTCCATCGTCCCTAATTGCGCGACCGCTGCAACATCCGCGTCGTTCGTAACGTCGAGTTGAACAGGCGTGACGCTCGGCGACAACGCACTCAACGCTTCGCGTGCTTCCGGCTTACGCGTTCCCGCAACGACTTCGCGTGCGCCGCTTTCAGCCAGTGCGGCGACCAGCGCCCGCCCCAAACCGCGACCCGCGCCGCTCACCAACACTCGTTTGCCTTCAATTTCCATGTGCGTCTACTTCCGCCACCGGTTGATTTCGCCGCTGCGATCTCGCGAGCTGATAAAGTCCGAGCCCCACGAGTCCCCACACAACCAGCAGCTCAATGCTCGTTAACGAATCTCCCCTGATGCGCTGAGTCAGCGTTTGAGTTCGCAGCGCCTCAACGTCCTGGCCCAACTGAATCACGATCATCAACCCCATCGCGAGCACGGAGACGACGGCGGCCACCTGCTGCATGCGTCGCGGCAGGTTGATCTCAATCTCGCTCGCAAGGGTCGGGTTCAGTCGAGGGAGCAGCAAAAATACCAGGCTGTGAATGAAATAAAGCACGACGAGGGCGAATACCGCAACGTTGAGCGCGAGTGAAAGCTGACCGCTGATCAATAAGACTACGCAGCAGAGCAACGTTAACGTCAGGCCGCGAATGGGTGTCGCCGTTGTCGGATTAACGAGTCCGAGCCAGCGAGGCGCGAGACGATCTTCGACAAACATCAGCGCCAGGCGCGACGGGACCAACAGTGTGCCGTTGAGCGCGGTCATGATCGCTGCGATGGCGCCTATGCTGACGAACACCGCTGCTCCTGCCGGAAGGTAGAGCGATGCAACTTCTGCCATCGGCGCGCTGCTTGCTTGCAAGCGTCCACCCGGCAACACGCCAAACGAAACGATCGACGTAAACACGTAAATCAGTGCCGTGACCGCGATGCCTTTCAACAAGATCTTCGGCAACCGCTGCGTGCTCTCTTTCACCTCGCCTGCAGTTTGCGTAATCGATTCGAAACCAGCGTAAGCAAAAAACAGCGGCAGCAAACTGGCGCCAAAACCACCCCAGCCGTGTGTAAAAAACGGCGTGTAGTTTGCGGAGTCGATGACGAACAGACCGGGAACGATCAGCACCAGCAACGCCAGGATTTTCAACGCCGACATCGCAACCTGCATGCGTCCGAACCAGCGAATGCCGATTACGTGGATCAAATAGAACGTGACGAGCGCGGCGAGCGCGATGGGCAAACGAACCCGTTCGCTGATGCTTCCGCGGCTCACCGCGATCAGGTAACCAGCCATTGCGTCGGCGAGATACGTGCCGGCGCCGACGTAGGAAATGATCTTGAGCCACGCACCGACGTACGCGAGTCGGTAACCTTTCAAGCTGCGTGAAAGGTTCAGATATTCGCCACCGGGTTCGCGACCGAGGTGTGTTGAAAGATATGCAGCGTATGGAATCGACGTCGCGAGAATTGCAGGCGTCAACACGAGGTAACCGAGGATCACGCTTGGCCCGGTGAGTGCCCACGCGCGGCTTGTGACCTGAAAGATCCCAGCGCCGATCAGGATGCCGATGATCACGGCATACGATTCGAGCGTGCCGAGATCGCGACGCAGACGCGAAACGGAATTATTTTCCATTTTCCATTTGTCGTTTTTCATTTACCATCTCGAAACCACCGAGCCTTACGATAATGTCCAAACACACCTCACAGTTTCTGGCTGATCAACTCGAAGAACGACTAATCGATTTTGCTGTGCGGATCATTAAGCTATCCGCGAGCTTGCCAAAGACGCCAGCCGGTAATCACATCGCTGGACAAATCCTGCGCGCAGGCACTTCACCGGCTCCGAACTATGGGGAGGCGCGAGGGGCAGAGAGCCAAGCAGACTTCGTCCACAAATTGCGCATTGTATTGAAAGAACTAAACGAAACTTCAATTTGGCTGCGCATCATCAAGCGAGCGCAGCTTCTCAGTGAAGAGTCGCTCTCACAAATACTTGAAGAAAGCACCAGCCTCTGCAAAATCTTCACTGCCTCACTCAAGACTGCCCGCTCAGTCCATGTCAAATGACAGAATGAAAAATGATAAATGGAAAATGGAAAATGTTCACCGGTTCATCAATTCGTTCGACGGTAGTTTTGGATTCAAGACCTTTGCGGCACTTTCGTCTCCCGCGACCGGAAGTTTTGCAGCGTCGATCAATCCGAGTTGGGCCAGCACCGATGCCTGGTCCCAGTAGATGTGTTCGTGCGCGAGTTTGCCGTCGCGGAAATGGACGATCACGACGAGCGCGACGCGCACGTGTTTGCCTGTCGGCTCAACGCCCGGCAGCATCCAGTCCATCTTGATCGTGTGCGTAAACTCAAACACCATTTCGTCGACGACGCGATCGACGCCGATCGTTCGCGACACCGGAGTCATCGCCGTGTCGGGCGGCATTTGCGGAATGAAGCGTTGCGAGTAGAAGTTGCGCAACTCGTCGTGACCGACGCCGCCGGTCATCACCGGAACGTGATTGACGTAAGCGTCGGCGACCATTGTTTCGAGCGTGTCGTCAGTGTTGCGCGTCGCGAACTCGTATTTGACGTGATCGTCCCAACGAGCGGAGAGCGTTTGGTGCGCCGCAGCGAGACCTGCACCGGCGAGATGATTGACGAAGAATTCGAGACTGCGAAGATGTGCGAGCTCTGCGTCAGCGGCGTCGTAGTGTTCACCGCCGGTACGACCGAAGGCGTGTTCGCGGCCGGGGTAGTCGTAGATCCTGACGAACGGGTTTGAATCGAGAGTCTCGTGAATCTGGTGTTGCGCTTCGGGTGGACAGAACTTGTCGTCGCCGGCGATGTGCAGCATCAGTGGACTGTTTAAGTTTTTTGCTTCGTTCAGAGTTTTCTCGATGCTGACGCCGTAATATCCGACTGCGCAATCGGGTTTGAATCGCACCGATAACAGGTACGCGAGATTGCCTCCCATGCAGAATCCGACGGCGCCGGCGCGTCCGTTGCACGCGGTGTGGCTTCTTAGATAATTGAGAGCTGCCGCTGAGTCTTCGACGGCTTTGTCTTCGTCGATGCCCTGGTAGAAAGCGATGGCTTTGTTCCAGTCGTCGCCTTTGTCGGTGAGTTGAACGCCGCGTTCCATTCGCCAGAAGAGATCGGGAGCGAGGGCAACGAAGCCGTGCGCGGCGTACCAGTCGGCGACGCTGCGGATGTAGTCGTTGATACCGAAGATCTCCTGGAGCACGACGATGCCGGGGCCATAGCCGCCCGCTGGCAGCGCGAGGTAAGCGTCGAATTCGCGGCGGTCCAAGGATTTGATTGTCACCATAGGCCGGCGATGTTATCCGCGGGACGAAACTAGCGCAAATATTCTTTGAGATCCGTGTTTCACAAAATGTTGAGGAACACCGATCACCGCAAATATTCTCGCCCCGCGGTGCAGACGCGTAGGAAGTTGCACATGCGACAGTGCGGGGCGGGTTTGACTGGGAAGTGAGCAGGGTCGGCGGAGGTGACGATGCGCATCATCGCTTCGTCAATCGCTCGCGCACAGCGCGCCGGTTCGAGAAGTTCATCGGAAAGATGACTTTCGACGTTGGGATCAAGAAAGTGAAGCGTTACGCGGATCTTGCTATTAGCAAGCGAAGGAACAAGTTCGCGAACGGCGTGTGCGTACGCTTGCATTTGCAACTGGTAGTCGCGCGCCGTGATCTCGATAATGTTATTCGTCGCAGCATCGATCGGCGGTGGTTCCGGTTCAGGTTCGAAGTCGAATGCGAACTGCGGGGATCGCAAGCGCCTCTTCTTCGCGGGCGACTCCTGAACAATCACCGGAAGGTCAACCCGGATGCGGTTCGTCTTAAAGTCGATGATCTCTGCTTCAAACCATCCCTCCGGCGTCTGCGTGATCAGAAGCTTGTCGATGATTCCGCTCAAAATCCCCAACGGACGCCGCAAGCGAAAACTCAACTCGCTCCACAGCCCTACGTCACCCGCCGGCTTGATCGCCGACACTTTCCGAGCCGACTCGACGCGCTGGAACACATCACTAACGAGATAATTCTTCGCAAGCGGCAACAGATCTTTGATCGCGGCTTCCGGATTGATCTCGACGAGTCGATCCGCGAGTTGCGCCTGTCGCAGCCGCAGGACGTCCGCAAAGCTCTCACGGAGCAACTGTTCACTGTTCTGGTCTGCCGTGTAGCGCTCGCAGAAACGATGGATCACCGCGCCTTTCAACGTGGCGTTGATATTCGACGGCGGCTCCGGCGCTTCGGCGTTGTTCCAAATCGCGAGCTCGTCCGCGGCCGGCAGACGCAACACGCGTTCGAAATAATACTGTCGCGGGCAACGTTGGTAATTAATGAGCTGCGTAACACTAAAACGATGAATCGAGCTGCCGACGATCGCGATAACCGGACGTCGTAACGGAAACACCTGGCCCAACGACTCACCGGGTGGCCCAGGCTCCAACACTTCCTCTGGTTCGACTGGACCCTGCCGCAGCGGTTCGTCGGCGAGATTGATCGTGAGCTGAAGCTGAACGTCGTCCGTCAACGCGACAACATCCGTTTGCGTTCGGCCTTCGAGCTCGAGCGCTCGCCAGATCCACTTCAACCACGAGTCGTTCGTGCGGCTCAGCGCGGAGAGTTCTTCAGTCGCACCGGAAAGAATCAATCGATCCTCAGCGCGCGTCGCGGCAACGTACAACAGGCGCATGCTCTCGAACAGTTCGCGATACGCATGTCGTTTTTCAAAAGTCGAGAACGTGCAACCAGCAACGAGGTTTCCGCGCCCGTCCGGCACTTTCAGCGTCAGCCCCTGATGGCGATCGAGCAGCACCCACGTGTCGGTCGCGACTCGCGATAGTCGCTGAAGGTCAGGAATTATGACGACAGGAAACTCGAGCCCCTTCGCCTGGTGAATCGTCATCAAGCGCACCGCGTCCGCTGCCTGATCGATTTGACCTTCACTTTCGCGACTGCCAATCGCCTCAAACTCCTCGACATAACGCACGAAATCGCGAATCAAGTGCGTGCCGGAACTTTCGAAACGCGCCGCGAGCGTGAAAAGTCGCTGGATGTTCGCAAGACGTTGCGCGCCGTCGAAATTCGCAGCGACAACAGTCATGTACTCAGACTCGCGCACGGCAAGACGCAACAGATCGTGAATCGAGTAATGATGACGCCGTGCGACAAGACGACTAATGAGCCTGCACGCACGATCCAACAGCTCGTGCTCTTCATCCGTGATGTATTCGATGTCACGATGAATCTGGAGCGCCGCGTAGAGCCTTCGCGTGGACGGCGTCCTGAGTGCCAGCAGCGCGTTGTCCGAGAGCCCGCACAACGGCGAACGCAACACCGCCGCGAGCGCGAGTTCGTCAGTCTTGTTGTCGAGAAAACGCAGCAGTTGGATCAGATCCGTGATCTCTTCGCGCTCGTAAAAACCGCGGCCCAACACCGTCTGATACGGAATGTTCGCCTGACGAAAAGCCGACTCGTAAATCTGAACGTGCGTCATCGCGCGAAACAGCAATGCGATGTCGCCGTATTTCAACTCGGGCGTGTCTTTCATCAACGCGGTGATGCGACGCGCGACTTGTTTCGCATCAAGCACGCGCGTGTCCTGCTCTGCCCCCGGATCTTCTTCGAGCGGAACCTTCGCCGTCACCATCAACTCGACCAGTCGCCCTCCATCGCGCAACTCACGCTTAGGTTCACTGTCCTCATGCTTCACATATCCAAGCTCGTCGAGTGACTTGCGAAACTCGGGCGGCATGTCGTCCGGCAGCTGAAATAGCTTCTCAAAAAGATGATTGAAGAACGCGATCAACGGTGGCTGACTACGGAAGTTCAAACGCAGCGGCTTCGTTTCACCACCTGCGCCAACGAGGATCGACGTCATCTCGCGAAACACGTCCACGTCAGCGCCACGAAAGCTATAGATCGACTGCTTTCGATCGCCGACGATGAATAGATTCGCAGGCCTCCGGCCTGCCGGCAGCGCTAGTCGTTCGAGTAAGCGCTGCTGCACACCATTCGTGTCTTGAAACTCGTCGACGAGGAAGAAGCGATAACGATCTTCAGTGCGCGCCATCACTTCCGGCCGCTGCAACAACACCATCGTGCGCGATTCCAGATCGTCGAAATCGAGCGCTGAGAGTTTGTGTTTCTCCTCGTTGAGCCTGCGATCGATGCTGTTCAGAAGATTGACCATCTCGAGCGCGTACTGCTGCGCAAACAGATCGAGACAAACCTGGGGAATGCGTCCTTGTAATTCCTTTTCCCAAACGAGTGTGTCGATGTTTTTGACGTGATCCGCAATCGGCGAGCGCGCCGCAGGCCGAAGTCGATCGCGAAAGTCACTGATGCGCCGGCAGTAATCCGCCAGCGTTTCGTGTGAAGGAACTGACTGCAAGAGTTTTCGAACTTCGGGCCAATCAGCCATGAGTTGTTGCTGATTCGCGCGCGCTGCCGGCGTCGCACGTCGCACGGCCAGCAACTCGGCCATCGCACGATCCAAATCTTCGATCGCTTGTGCGTGATCTTCGGCGGTTGCGTGAACGCGCGCAGTCGCAACTGCAAGCTCTTCGAATGACAAACCCTGCCCACGCGCATCGCGATAGACCTGGGCCAGCGCCGCAGCCAGCCGGCTGCGCCCGACACCGAGCGTCAGTCGCGAAATCTCAACATGACCTGCACTGATAAACTCTGAGAGCACTTCCTCGACGATCCATTCCAACATCAACGCCGCCTGATGTTCGTCGAGCAACATGAACTGCGGATCGACACGAGCTTCGAGTGGAAACTCGCGCAACAGCCGTGCGCAAAAACCGTGAATTGTCGTGATCACCGCACCGTCGAGCGTCCGTTTGTAGTTGAGCCACCGCCTGCGCTCGTCGCCGGTCTCAGTTTCGAGGATGTCGTTGAGTTCCTTGCGCAGGCGTTCGCGCATCTCGTTGGCGGCACGATTTGTAAACGTGATCGCGACGATCTGATCAATCGAAAGATTTTGTTCGCGGAGGATGTGAAGATAGCGCTCGACGAGGACTGTCGTTTTGCCGGAGCCCGGCCCTGCTGTCACCGAGACGTGTTTCTTAATCTCGTACGCGGCGGCGGCTTGCTCCGGAAGTAGTTCGCGCTTCTCTTTCATTAAAACTTCTTCTTGCGCTCGATGCGGTCGCGGCTGTAGCGACACACCGCTCCGTAATCGCAGAAGCGGCACGTTTTCTGGCGCTCCGACGGATCGACGACGAACCGGCCCGCGCGCATCCCGTCGAGAAACTTCCACACTTTCGCGATCACTTGCTCGCGCACCTGCTGCCACTCTTCATCGGAAAAGACGGAAAGTTTTGCGCGCACGTTTAGATAGTCCAACTGCGTCGCTCGATACATCCCTTTGTTCCGGCGATCGTGCCCGCCGCGAATGATGTAATAGCCGCCGCCCGCGATCGGACGATCGGGGAGGATCAGTTTTTCAAGCGCTTCGAGATAGATCGGGAGCTGGAGACTTCGACCGGAAACGATGTCCCATTTGCTCGCTCCGGTCGACAACTTGTAATCGTAGGCCACCACAGTGTCGTCGCGTGCAACGTCAACGCGATCGATCTGACCACTGATCTTGATCGCCTCGTCGCCGATCAACGTCGGGCGCGTCAGTTCGAGAGGTTCGTCTGTTGAATCGGGATCTTTCGCGGCCGAGCGCGCGCCGCCAAACGCGACTTCGAAATACGCCGGCAACACGTTTTGCGCCGCGGACTCTTCCTGGACCTCCAGTTCATACAACAGCACCTGGTCCAACAAGATCTTCCGAATCTCGCGATCGATCTTCCAGATCTGCTTGTTCAGCGGAGGAACGACGCGCTCGTGCTCGTCGAAAACGGCATCAGCGATCGCAGCAAGCTCCGCGCGGAGGGCCTTCCGATCCAATTTGTAAAGCGGTTCGCGACGATGCTTTTCGAAGAAGCGGCGCAACACGTCGTGCAACAACTTGCCCGCGTCGATCGCCTGCAAATCGAGTGCGGCTTCGCCACGCGGCTCCAGCCGCAACACGCGCTGCGCAAAGAAGCGATACGGGCAGTTGCCGTAAACGCTGAGACCGCTCGCGCTGTGTACGAAGTCAGGCCCGAATCTCTGTTTCAACAAATCGAGCAAGTGCGGATCAGTGATCTCGCCGTCGTATGGACCAAATCTCAACCCGCAACGTTCGCGTTCGATCTCGATGCGTCGCAACGCTGAGTCGCTTATGTACCGGTCGTTGCGCGCGAGCGTGAGCAAACGCGTGACGCGCGACAAAGGAATCAGCTTGTCCTTAACGATCGGATGGCGATGACGTTCGTCCTGTCGCACAAGCGCGACACTCATGTCGCTCGTCGTCGAGACGTTCTCGAATTCGCTGCCTTCGTAATCGCGGCGGATTATTTCTGTATCGACGGCGAACGGTGCGACCGCGCGTCGCAGCTCGTCGACGTAGTAGGAGCTGACTGTTTCAGAGTCGTCTTCCAGCAGGAGGGGACGCGTGAGAAACAAACGCTCAGTCGCGCGACAGGCGGCCTGGTAAAAATAGTGTTCTTCTTTGAGCAGCGTCGCGGGCGAGATGTCTTCGAGCGTCAGGCCGTACTTTTTGAGTCGCTCGCGCTCCTCGTGCGGGTAGATCCAATCGCGCGACGCACGCAGCGGAAAGCCGCCTTCAATCAATCCCGCGATGAACACCGCGCGAAAGCGCAGACCCCTCACGTCGGTAGCTTCGAGTATGCGCAGACCAGAGCGATCGGCGGCGCCGAGGAGTTGCGATTGCGAGTTGAGGCAACGACGAACTTCCTGAAGGAAAACTGAAAGTTTGATAGTCTCAGCCGACGATTCGGGAGAGGTGATTTCAATCGCTTTGACCGCGGCGACGAGCGCGCGCCGGATTGACTCGAGCGCATTGAGATTGAGCATCACCTGCGGCAGTTCTTGATCGTCGTTCGACGTTCTGGTCGGTTCGACAATCTGCTCGCGATAACCAAGCCGCCCTAACAACCGCATCAACTCCGCTCGAAACGCCGCCGGCTTTCCCATCCGCGGCACTGCCTGGATCAACTCCGCGAATCGCTGGATCACGAGTGAAGTCCAGGCTAGCGCCGCCGGATGAATGTCGCGCGATGGACGACGCTTCCTTTCGAGTCCTTTTTCTTCGAGCTTCGCGGTTTCGGCGTTCTCGACGTTGTCGGCGATGTCGCGATCGCGATCCTGGGCGCCTGCATCGAGATTCAGCAGCTCCTTGGTCGCTTCGGCTTGCGGCAGGTTGGTGATGATCTTTTGCGCGCGAGCGAGCCACGCAGTCACCTGTAACTCACCGCCGACGTAAGCAAAAGCATTCTCGAGCGCGTCGGCGTCCCACATTCCGATGCGGTGACGATTCTTGAAGCTCTCGACAGCTTCGCGCGTAAGCAGCGGCATATCTGGTCGCAACAAACCCAGGTGCTCCGCATGGAAGCGATCATTCAAGACCTGCAATTCGGCATCTTCAAGCCGGAAGTATTCCGATTTGATCAGATCGGCGAGCTCAAGGATGCGCATCGCCGCCGGATCTTCAGACGCAACTGCTTCAAGCAGTCCGATCAACTTCAAAGCAGCGCGATTCGCGGGGACGTCGCCGGAATCGATGCGCAGTTCGAGATTGCAGGGCACCGACTCTTCGCGCAGCACGCGCGCGATCGTGTTCGCATACGCGGCGCGCTCGCGGACGACCACCGCGATGTCAGCGAGGTCGTACTGCTCAGTCAGGACCAAACGTTTAACTTCACGCGCGATGGTGCGGATCTCGATGTCGCGGTCGCCGCACTCGAGATAACGAATCTCGCGCAGTCGATCAGCCACCGGTTCGCCAGAGATCAACGAGTTGAAGAGATTCACCCGCAGTCCTGAAAGCACGCCGTACGTGGGCAAAAAATCACTTGCCTGCTTCAGCTCAAACTTCGCGATGCTTTGCAGTTGTCCGATCGTTTCCTGGAACGGAACGAAGATCTCCAGATTGCGATCGTCGTGATTCAGGTTGACGATGGTTTGCGGAATGCGGGGGATCAGGTGACGCAGGATCTCGCCCTGCACGGGCGTGAAGTCAAAGAAGCCGTCGATGATTAGCAGCCGCACGTTGTCGAGCCACGGGATCTGCACGTGCTGTCCGTCGAGTTCGCCGCGCAGGACCGAAAGTGCGCGCAGTTGATCGCTGTCTTCCTCGGTGAGTTGATGCTTGTTTAGGAGGTCTGTGTAGACCGAGTAAATAAGACTTATTTCGTTATCGAATTCGATCTTCAGATCGAAATCGATCGCGCGTTGAGCGACGATCTCCGCGACTTCGGCAGGTGTTTTTGCGGCGCGTTGTAATTCGCCGAGCAGTGTCGTGATTGTGTTTACGCAACCTTCGCGTGTCGCGAGTGGAGCCAGCGCCTGTAGCTTGCCCTGGGCCAACAGGCGCAAAAGGATTTGCGAAACGAGGCTGCGCTTCAGTGGTAACTCGTCGCGATCGATCGGGATACGCGGCGGTATTCCGCGACCCACGTCGTCAACCGCCGACGAAATCAGTCGCTGCGCGAAACCGCGAAACAGATAGACCGGCAACTCACCCCAGACGCCGCTACGTTTACTGCGATCGAGAATCTTTTGTGTGACGACTTCGAGTAGCGGATGCGAGGCCGCGAGATAAATGAAGCTTCCGCTTTGATCGGCAGCGACAAGATCGCCGCAACGCTCGATGAGCAACGTTCGATTATTGCCGAGGAGAGGACTTAGCCAAATTTCGTTCCAGACGTTGTGTAACACGGATTCAAAACCACGGATAACTAAATATCAGGGAAGAGTCCACCTTCGTCGAGACTGAGCGGCCGGGTTGTTTTGTCGATTGGTTCGACTGGTGCGATGTCCTCGCCCGCCAACGCGCCGCGCTCTTTGAATCGACGCGCCGTCACCAACACTCGCGCTTCGAGCGATCGCACGCCTTGATTGTAAGCGTCGAGCGCGCGATCGAGATTACGCCCGATTGTGTCGTAGTGCTTCGTGAACGTGCGAAGTCGATCGTAAAGTTTGCGCGCGAGCGCACTGACTTCGTGCGCGTTCTCGGCCATCTGCTCCTGTCGCCAACCGTATGAGATCGCTTTCAGCAACGCGATCAACGTCGTCGGCGTCGCGATGATGACGTTCTGACTGACGCCGTCTTCAATCAGCTTTGGATCGTTCTCGAGCGCCGCGCTGTAGAACGTTTCGCCGGGAAGAAACAACAACACAAACTCCGGCGTCGGTTGCACAGCTTCCTGGTACGACTTGCGACTGAGCGTCTGAATATGCGTCCTGACCAGCCGCGCGTGGTCTTTCAACTTGCTCGAACGCACGTCATCATCAGGCGTCGCAATCGATTCGTAAAACGCATCGAACGGCACCTTCGCATCGACCACTATCGTGCGATTACCAGGCAAACGCACGATCATGTCGGGACGCAAACGGCCGTCTTCGCCGTTGACGGTCGTTTGTTCCGTAAAGTCGCAATAACGAACCATTCCGGCCATTTCCACGACGCGTCGCAACTGAATCTCGCCCCAGCGCCCGCGCACATGCGGGATGCGCAACGCCTTCACCAGATTTCCGGTCTCGGATTGCAGTTGAGTTTGCGAAGTCGCCAGGGTCTTCAACTGTTCGCGCAACTCGCCGTAAGCGGTAGCGCGCGTCTTTTCCAGCTCGACGATCTTGTCGTCAACTTTTTCCAGCGAGTCTTTCAGCGGTTTGACCAGCTCGTCGATCGCGGTTTGACGTCGTTCGAGGTCTCCCCGGGCCGTCTCTTGAAATTTTTCGAGGTTTTGCCGTGCGAGATCGAGAAACGATTGGTTGTTGTTGCGGAGCGCGTCTGCCGAGAGCGCTTTGAACGCGTCGGCAAGTTTCTCTTCCGCGTTGGTAAGCAGCGCGAGTTTTTCCTGATTCACGCGCCTTTCTTCTTCGAGACGTGCTTGCAGTGCGGATAGATCGGCCGCAGTGCGTGAGTTCTCGTTTCGGAGTTCTTCAGTGTGGGAAGTTTCTCGTTCGAGCGCCTCACGCAGCTGCCGCACCTGATCGTCTTTGCCTGCGAGTCGTTCAACGAGCGTGGCGTGGTCGGTGTTTGCCGCCGCGCGTCCTCGTTCGAATTCGTATTTTAGTTTGGAGCGACTGATGAACCAGAGGGAGACGGCGCCGATGACAAGGCCTACGCCAAGCATCGACAACGGAAACAAAAACTCCATATGCCGGATTCTACCCTATCATTCCAATCCGTGTTCACTTATCTGCCAAAACTGGCAACCATCCGTTCGTAAACTTTCCTCGTGAGCCGCACATCATTCAAATTGTATTCACGGATCAGATGCAGCTTGCCTGCCTGATAAAGCTCAAACACTTTGCTGCCTTCAACCTCGTCTGTCTTGCTGGATTCGATCCCCAGCGCCCACGCGATGTCGTCGAGGCTGACGTTCCGTCTCGCGCCCAACCACCAACGATGCATCGTATCGAACACGCCGCGCACACTGTAATCGCTCAAATTCACAAACGGCCGCGCGGTGATGCCGTTCGCAAGACAGCGCTGAAAGATGAACGGCAGATCGAAACCGATAATGTTGTGTCCGACCAGCTCATCGCAATCGGCGTCGAAATCCTTCATAAACTGAACAAAATCGCGCAGCGCCTGGTTCTCGCTCTGCTCGTACCCGTCTTTGTCGATGCCAAAAACGTGTTCGCTCGGATCAGGACCGAGACCGGGAAACTCCAGCCCCGGAATCGAACCGACATGCAAAGCGATCGACAGAACGCGTCCGGAAGTCGCGCTAAGCGAGCCCAGTTCGTAGCAGCGTTCTTCTTCGGCGGCGATGTTCTTCAGATAGCGCTGTTGTTGTTCGAACCGCATCGTGCCGAGACGCAATTGT
Organism: uncultured Acidobacteriota bacterium; assembly: GCA_963789185.1. Taxonomy (GTDB): domain Bacteria; phylum Acidobacteriota; class Blastocatellia; order Pyrinomonadales; family Pyrinomonadaceae; genus PSRF01. Next base: position 287,069 of record CAWBJU010000022.1, on the reverse strand, counting down.
CGCTCGAGTTGCGACCCGACGCGTTCGCGAAAACTAGGAAGCGTGATCGTTTCGATGTCGAGCGTGTAGGCGCATGGCAGACGTGGATCGGCGTTCTGATGTTCGCGGTACTGTTCGAGCGTGATCGGTCGATACTCCGCGACGACGAACTGCGGGCGGTCCTGATACGTTTCGAGCTTGCCGGTGATGCCCCACAGACCGGCCTTGATCTCTTTTTGTGATTCAAGCGTTTCGCCCCAGATCTTCAGCGAGAGGCTTCCGGTGGCGTTGCGCGCCGTGGCGTCGCAGAAGAGGCGGCCCTGCTGCGTACGCCGTTCGCGCACCGAAGTGACGAGCACCATCAGCCACACGTCTTCGCCGTGGGGGATCTCGGGAATGGGAACGTTACCGCGCATTAGGCCACCGATTGGTGAGCATTAAACCGATCATCTTGTAGTCAGCAAAGAAGGACCACAGCGGATACTCAAACGTGGCGGGTTTGTTTTTCTCGATCAGGAAATGCGCGAGCCAGGCGCAACCGTAACCGGGAATGAATCCGACCGGAAACAACCACCACGGTCCCGCAGTGACGAAGTAAACAACAGTAAGCAAACCCGCCGTCGTGCCGAGCAGGTGAAGCCACCGCGTCGCCGGTTTGCTGTGCTCCGCAACATAGAACGGCCAGAACTCGGAAAACGACTTGTAGCGTCGCTCGCTCATCTGTGTTAGCCGAATAGCTGTCGCAACTGCTCGTGCGTCAAAGGTTCGACACCAACCAGTTGCAAATTCTCGTCTACGTGTTCGACGCGACTCATACCCACGAGCGCGGTTGTTATGCCCGGCGTAGATCGCACGAATTGGATCGCCATTTGTGCGTCGGTGGGCAACGATCCGAGTGCGAGTCGAACCGGATCCGGCAGGTCTCTCGCGACGCGTCCCTGCAACATCGATCCACTTGCCACCAACGTTACGCCGAGTCGATACGCCGCTTCCAGCACGTTTACCGCTTCGCCGTCGAGTGTTTCATTTCCAAGCGTAAATGCTTCCGGCATCGCGAGGTTAACAGGCAACTGGACAAACCGCAGCCCGTGAGACTCGCCGCCAACTTCAGTCGCAACTTCGATCATCCGCACCAACGAGTGATGCTTTCCCGAATTCGCCTCGGCACGAAAACCGTTCCACGTCGCAACACCGTAAAACTGTAGCTTCCCTTGCTTACGATTTTCTTCGAGACGTTCAAACGCCAATCGCAGTCGATGATGAAACTCTGTCTCGGACACGTGGTCCAGCTGCGACTCCGGATTGTGAACGTAATAAACGTCCACGCTCTCGAGGTCCATGTTGCGCAACGACCGGTCCAACTGGTTTTGCAAGTACGACGGCGTCATGCAGTGACTACCGACGATATCGTCGAACGACGCGATGCCGGGTTTCACGAAAGTTTCTTCGACGTACTCGCGCGCGTTGCGCGGCGGCGCGCCGTCGAACGGCAGGTAGCCGCCCTTGGTGCAGATCACCAGCTCGTCGCGGGAAAAACCTTCGGTTTTCAGCGTTTTCAGAGCACGCGCAATCGATCGTTCACTTCGTTGAAAACGGTAATTAGCGGCGGTGTCTATTACGTTGACGCCGCTCGCCACCGCGCGAGTGATGGCGTTTGCGTAGGACAGATCCGTCGCCTCATCAGGGTTTCCGAGATAGGTGCCGATTCCGATTGATGAAAGTGTCAGTCCCTGTTGCTGGCGAAAATGGTTTTTCGCCGCGCGTGTTGAGAAGCGATCGGCGTAACGTGCAGTACCGTCCGGCGTAGCGTGGTGGAGTAACGACATATTTTTACGCGGATGTTACTTTACAACCATGAATTTTATGAAGTGGCGCGAGTTTGAGGGCTCGAACGCCGAGAAGTTTTATAAGACCACACTGTGGCAGGGCGAACACGTGATGGTGGGATTGAACTGCCTCGAACCGGGGCAAGTGCAACCTGTCCACGCGCATGCCGGCGCTGACAAGTTCTATTTTGTGCTAGCCGGGCGTGGCGATTTTATCGTCGGTGATGAACAGCAGACCGCGGAAACAGGCACCGTCGTCGCGGCGCCCGCGGGTGTGTCTCACGGCGTTACGAATACCGGCGACGACCGGTTGTCGTTGCTCGTTGCAATTGCTCCGTCGATCAAATGAGCGAAACGCTACGAACACAATCGTCTCTCGACATCGACGAGGGCGCGCTCGACGAGATCACGAGACAAGCTACAGAACTCGTCGCCGAATATTTCAAGACCATTGCTAATCGGCCGGTGCGCGCGGAGAATTTCGCCGGCAAGACGACTGCCGCAATCGACCTCGAACTACCGGCGGAAGGCGTTCCTCTCGAAAAACTCATCGACGACTGTCGAACGATCTTCGATCTGAGCCGACACAACGGTCATCCGCGATTCTTTGGTTATGTCGCCTCCCCGTCTACACCGATCGGCGCTTACGCAGATCTCATCGCCAGTGCGCTGAACGCAAACATCACCTGCTGGCGTTCCGGTCCGGCGGGAACGGAACTCGAACAGCTTGTCGTGCGCTGGCTCGGGTCGTTAATCGACTACGATTCGAATGCGAAAGGTCTGCTAACGAGTGGCGGGTCGATGGCCAACATGATCGCGCTGCTCGTCGCGACTCGTCGCAAACTCGGCAACGATGCTGCACGAAAAGGACTGTGGAATTCCGGGGCACCGCTGATCATTTACGCGTCTGAAGAAGCGCACATGTCGATCGCGAAAGCGGCGGATATTCTCGGACTCGGACGCGATCAAGTGCACGTCGTCGACTGTGACGATCAACAACGAATGCGTGTCGACTCGTTGCAACAACACATTGAGACGGATTTGCGCAATGGTTTGCGGCCATGCTGCGTCGTTGCCAGTGCGGGGACGGTGAACACGGGCGTAGTCGATCCACTCGATGCAATCGCCGGCGTCGCCGCCGAGTTCGATCTGTGGTTCCACGTGGACGGCGCATACGGCGCGCCAGGTGTCCTCGATGAACGAAAGAAACATCTCTTTCGCGGTCTCGAACGCGCCGATTCAGTTTCACTCGATCCGCACAAGTGGCTCTACGTTCCTGTCGACGCCGGCTGTCTGCTCTTCCGCGATCCAAGTCCCGTCAAGGCGACGTTCAGCACTGAAGATGCTGATTACATCAAGGTACACGGCCACAGCGACGACGAGGCTTTTGCCTACTGGGATTACGGCGTTGAACTATCGCGACGCTTTCGCGCATTGAAGGTTTGGTTGACGCTTCGTTATTACGGCGTGCGCCGCATCGCTGAAGCCGTCAGCAACGACATCGCGCTCGCGGCTTTCATGGGCGAACTCGTGTCTGCGGCGGATGACTTTGAACTGCTGGCGCCTGTCGAGTTGAGCATCTGTTGCTTCCGTTACATTCCGGCGGGGTGGAAAACGTCGGATCCGAGGTTGGACCAGTTGAACGAACGCGTCATGAGTCGCGTACAAACCAGCGGCCGCGCTTATCTCTCAAACGCAACCGTCAACGGCCACTTCGCGTTGCGCGCCTGCATCACTAACTTTCGCACCACGAGGTCTGATATAGAACTGACACTCGATACGATCCGCAACGCTGCTGGAGTGGAAATCAGGAATATCGATGCCTGAACTCAAGCACGAACTCGATTTCGCTGTGGATCTCGCTCGTGCTGCCGGCGCCGCGATTCTCGAGCACTACAAAGGTCCGCTCGACATCGAACAGAAAAACTTCGACGACGACTCAGAGCCCGTCACGCAGGCTGATCGTATCGCGAACGAGTTGATCGTCACGCGCTTGCAACGGGAGTTTCCCAACGATGGAATTCTGGCGGAAGAGTCGATCGATACTTCACGCCGGCTTGCTAAATCGCGTGTTTGGATGATTGATCCACTCGACGGCACGAACGGGTTCATCGCGGGCAATGGAGATTTCGCTGTTCAGATCGGCCTCGCGGAAGAGGGCGAACCGATCGTCGCCGTGGTCTATCAGCCGTCGACGGGCGTTCTTTACCGCGCCGTGCGTGGTTCAGGGACGTGGCTCGAGCGGCCGCAACTCGATCCGGAACAAGTGCACGTCTCAAATAGAAAAAATTTAACGGAAATGCGACTGGCGGCGAGTCGATCGCATCGCAGCTCGCGCATGAACAAGGTCGTGCAGCGTTTCGGGTTTCGTGAAGAAGTGCAACGTGGCTCGGTTGGGATAAAGATCGGATTGCTCGTCGAACAGCAATGCGACGTTTACATCCATCTTTCGCCGCGAACAAAACAATGGGACACTTGCGCGCCGCAGTTGATTTTGACTGAAGCTGGTGGACGAATGACTGACCTGTTTGGCGAACCGCTGAACTACAATGTGCCTGAGGTTCAGAATCGCAACGGGCTGGTCGCCACGAACGGCGCGTCTCACGAAAAGATCATCGATACACTCGCTCCACTGCTTGCAGAATTCGGCCGCAACCCGGTCTAGGCATTGCCAATTGTCGATTGCCGATTGCCAATTGGCGCATGCAAATCGTTCGCTGTTAACTCATGCGAGTCGTTCGCTGTTAACTTAAGTCTGGAATCGCGTTAGTGTCATTCGAAAGTGCCAATCGGCAATTGGCAATCGGCAATCGACAATGACAAGACGTAAGTCGTTTCTCACCTACTTCGCCCTCTGCGCCGCTCCGCTGTTGTTGCTCGCCGGCCTCAACTGGTGGAACGGCTATCGCTCCGTCGATTCAACTATCAGGTCAATAGTTCAGGAAGACCTAAACTCCTTCAACGCTGCGGTCGACCAGGTTCTTCAAGACCAGGGGAGCGCGATCCTGCGACTGGCGATGATGCGCAACATCCAACAGGCCGTGTCGCAGCCTGAAAACCCGCAACGTCAAACTGCAAGCACCAGTCTCAAATCCGTGCTGGATCTGCGACGCCACTTCCAAAGCCTTGCACTGTTCGATCGCAATCGAAATGCGCTCTGGTACGGCACGCACAGTACTCAGTGGGAAAACTGGGACAAGAGCAACACGGTCTCCGGAAACATTTCGCAACCAGACGACCGCATCTGGACCGCCAAAGGAAACGTCTTACTCGACCGCCCCGGCACACTTCCCTCAAACGCGAAATCACTCGAATACACGGTGCCGGTTCATAGCGAGAGCGGCACCGGAAACGACGGCGCACTGGTAGGCGTGCTCGATCTCGAATCGATCTTCTCCACCGCATCACGCGGACTTGAAGCACGCGCCAGCAGCGGCAGCACTGAAAGTTCAATGGTCGTCGTTGTCGATCGATTCGGTAACGTGGTCTATCACTCGGATCGCTGGCTCAAACTCCGACCGGCAAACGAAGCCGTTCCAGGCTTCGACTCGATCACCGCAGCGATGAACGCCAACGAGAATGGCTTGCGCGAGTTTCAATCGTCAGGCACAAGCTATATCGCTGCGTATGCTCCAATCCCGCGCCTCGATGTTTCCGTTGCAGTCGCGCGCAATCGTTCCACTTTGCTTTCCGGTACGCGTCTCTGGGGCGGCGTCGGCTTAGCAATCGCATTACTCACCGCATCGCTGGCGGCCTTCGTGCTCAATCATCACGTCAAACAACGTTCGCAAGGTATCGAACGAGTGACAGAAGATGTGTCAGCCATCGCGAAAGGCGAACTCGATCGCCGCATCCTGCTGAAATCAAGTGACGACGCGCGCGGCCTCGCCGACAACATCAACGTCGTCACCGAACGTTTGCGTGCACAAGTAGCACGGGAAGCAGAGTCGCGGCAGTTTGAATCGTTCGTGAGACTGTCGGCGATGCTCACGCACGATCTGAAGAATGCGATCGAAGGGTTGTCGCTGACCGTCAGTAACATGGAACGTCACTTCGACAATCCGCAGTTTCGCACCGATGCTCTGAAAGGCCTGACGAATGCGACGGACAAACTAAAAGCGATCGTCGCGCGCCTCAGTAGACCATTGACGAGCCTGAGCGGCGAACACAAGCGTCCGATAAATACCGATCTCATTCCCATTCTGAAACGCGTCAGCGCCATGACCGCGGAACCGATGCGAACGAAACACAGCATCGTGTTGCGTCTCCCGGAAAGCGTCTACGCACTTGCGGACGCCGCACGCATTGAAGAAGTCATCGAAAACCTCGTCCTTAACGCACTCGAAGCCATGGTCCAACCCGGCGGCACGCTCACGATCGAAGCCGGTTACACAACCAGCGGCGCTCCATCCTTCTCCATTAGCGATACCGGCCCCGGAATGAGTCGGAACTTTATCGACAACCGGCTCTTTCGTCCTTTCGCCACCACTAAGAAAAGCGGCATCGGGCTCGGTTTGTACACGTGCCGCGAGGTGGTGCGCGCCAGCGGTGGAACGATCGACGTGGAGTCGGTCGAAGGCGCTGGAACGACATTTCGCGTCGTGCTACCATCGGCCACACAAAGAAAGGCGTAACCAAGAAGGGTGCGGCAATTCCTTCTTTAAGCTTGCCAGTTACGCTCCTCGAGTAGTACCTGCCCAGGTATCCCCAAGCTACGTGCATTTGGTGGATTACTGTGTGGAAAGCAGTCGAAACCGAAAATGACGATGCAATCAGAGCCGAAAGGTACCGTTCTCGTTGTCGATGACGACGACGCTGTGCGCAGCGGACTGTACTGGGCGTTGGCTTCTGATTATCACGTACTTCAGGCATCGTCGCGCGATGAAGCATGTGCGCTAATCAACGACGAAGAGATCGAGGTCGTGGTGAGCGATCTGCACCTGCCGCCGCACGTCGACGACATCGGCGAGGGTCTGGCGCTGATCGACGTCGCGCGCGCGAAGGATCCGCCGTTGCAAGTCGTCGTGATCACCGGCAGCGACTCGAAACGCGCAGCACTCGAAGCCGTTAAACGCGGCGCTTACGGTTTCTTTGAGAAGCCGTTGGATCCGGGTGAACTGCTGCACATCGTCAGCCAGGCCGCGCGAATGCGGCAGCTCGAGATCGAAAATCGACGTCTGCGCGAAGAGTTAGCGCGTCCACCGGGATTCACGCATCTGCTTGGCGGCAGTCAGGCGTTGGAGCGCGTGTTGAAACAGGCACGTTCGGCGGCTGCAACCAGCGCGACGGTGTTGTTGTGCGGCGAGAACGGAACCGGCAAGGAGATGCTGGCGCGCGCGATTCATCAGGAGAGTCCGCGCGCAACGGGACCGTTTGTCGCAGTGAGTTGCGCTGCGTTGCCCGAAACGCTGATCGAATCAGAACTGTTTGGACACGAGAAAGGCTCGTTTACCTCAGCGACGCAAACTCGCAAAGGCCGTTTCGAGTTGGCGAACGGTGGCACGCTGTTTCTTGACGAAATCGGCGAACTGAGTGCGCAGGTTCAGGTGAAACTTTTGCGCGTCTTGCAGGAGCGTGAGTTTGAGCGCGTCGGCGGGACCAAGACGCTCACGGTCGATATCAGACTGATCGCTGCCAGCAATCGCGATCTTGAAAAGGAAGTCGCTGCCGGGCGGTTTCGTCAGGACCTGTTTTTCCGGTTGAACGTCGTACCGCTTACGTTGCCGCCGTTGCGTGACCGTCAGGACGACATTCCACTGCTCGCGGCGCACTTTGCGGGCTCCTCGGCCGCAAAATACGGCCATCCGACACCCGAACTCGAACCCGCGCTGATCGAAGTGCTTTTGGAGTACCAATGGCCGGGCAACGTTCGTGAACTCGAAAACCTGATCGAACGGCTCGTCGTGCTGAGCAGCAATTCGACTCTCGGACTCGAATTCGTTCCCGAGAAGATGTTGCGCGTGCTTCCTGGCGCGCGTGCGGGAGACGAATCGACTCTCGAAGGCGCTGTCGAAGCCCTGAAGAAGCGAATGATCAAGACCGCCCTGCAAAGCGAAGGCAACAAAGTCGCCGCCGCCAAAAAACTCGGCATCAGCCGATCCTACCTGCACCGGTTAATCAACGAGTTTGACATTTGAGCCGTGTCTGTGCGATTTGTGCGTTAATCAACATGGCAAGCCTGCAACAGCGTTTACCGGAGAATGTACCGGGCGATTTCTTTGTAGATTCCACCTGCATCGACTGCGACACCTGTAGTCAACTGGCGCCCGGGATCTTTCGTGATCACGGGGATCAGTGCAGCGTCTATCACCAACCGGAGACCAGCGACGAAACGCGCCAGGCAATGATGGCCCTCGTGGCTTGCCCAACCGGCTCGATCGGTTCCACTGAAAAACACGATCCACATATCGGTATCGACGCCTTTCCCGCTCACATCGCGGACAACGTTTACTTCTGCGGTTTCACTTCTGAAGACAGTTTTGGCGCGTGGAGTTATTTGATCGTCAGGCCGCAAGACGAAGGCGGCAACATTTTGATCGACTCGCCGCGCTTTGCCACACAATTGATCAAACGCATCGACGCGATGGGTGGCGTCAGCCAAATGTTGCTGACTCACAAAGACGACGTAGCCGATCACAAGTTGTTTCGCGAACGATTCGGCTGCGAACGAATCATGCACGCCGACGACGGTGCAGCGCGCCACGACGTCGAACGCGTTATCAGCGGCGTCGAGCCGGTTCAACTCGACCCCGATCTGCTCGTGATCCCAACACCGGGTCACACTCGCGGGCACATGGTCTTCCTTTATCGCAACAAGTTTCTGTTCACGGGCGATCATCTGGCCGGCTCAGCCAAACGAAATGCGCTGACTGCGTTTCGCAGCGTCGCGTGGTATTCGTGGCCCGAGCAGATCCGTTCGATGGAAAAACTTCTGCACTACCAGTTTGAGTGGGTATTGCCCGGTCACGGCGAGATTCATCACACTGACGTCGCGACGATGCAGCGGCAGTTGGCGGAATGTGTAGAGTGGATGAAGATTCGTTAAAGACTTGTGCCTTTTGTGGGCTTCGTTTGTGCCTTTTGTGGTTACTTAGTTCGTTTCAGTCCAGCTGAAAAGAGACAAACAACAATGACTCGTAATCAGAAGATCGCACTCGGTTGCGGTGGCGCCGGATGTTTGGGATTGATCGTCGTTGGAATCGCGGGTGTTTTGATTTTTTACTTCGGGTGGCGTAACGCGGGACGTTTTGATTCATACGCCAATTACAACTCCAATTCAAACGATAACTTCAATCTGAACAGCAACGACAATACTAACGACAATTCGACGAACAGTTCGTCGTCAAACTCATCCTCGTCGTCGACTTCCGGCACCTATTCCGACGATGAGAAACACCGGCTGTTCCACGCGGCCTCTGTCACCGCTGATTTCGAGCTGCAACGGCGCGTTTGGACAAAAATCGGCATCCTGGAAGACGACTTTTCGACGGGCGATAAGTTCACCGATTTTGGGGTGGAACACGGCGGCTGGATTTTGCAGAACTATCGGTGGGTTTCAGAAATCAACACGCCCGAAGAGGGACGCGCTTACATTAACGAGCATCTGCGTTAAGACTTTTGCCGTGAGTCAACTAGAATCATCAGTGTTCACTCGGGAATCAGTGTTTCAATTATGGATCCATCTCGCATTCGCAATTTCTCGATCATCGCGCACATCGACCATGGCAAGTCGACACTCGCCGACCGCCTGCTCGAACTAACCGGCGCGTTGTCCGAGCGCGAGATGGAAAATCAGGTGCTCGACAACATGGACCTCGAACGTGAACGCGGTATCACGATCAAGGCCCACGCAGTCAGGCTCGACTACAAAGCCAACGACGGTCAGTCGTATGTCTTGAACCTGATCGACACGCCGGGTCACGTCGATTTCTCTTATGAAGTCTCGCGTTCACTGTCGGCGTGCGAAGGCGCGTTGCTCATCGTCGATGCTTCACAGGGCGTCGAAGCACAAACACTCGCGAACACCTATCTCGCAATCGAAAACAACCTCGAGCTAATTCCGGTAATCAACAAAATCGATCTGCCCGGCGCTGAACCGGAAAGGGCCGTTGAAGAGATCGAACACTTTATCGGTCTCGAAACGCACAACGCGATCTTCACGAGTGCAAAAACCGGCGAAGGCGTCAAAGAAGTGCTCGAAGCGATCGTCCGCGACGTTCCGCCACCGAAAGGCGATTCGGACGCGCCGCTCAAAGCTCTGATTTTTGATTCGTGGTACGACTCGTATCGCGGCGTCATCGTCCTGTTCCGAGTTATCGACGGCTCGATTCGACGAGGAATGAAGATTCGCTTCTTTAACGTCGGTCGCGATTACCAGGTGGAGACGCTGGGCGTTAACCGTCCCACGCCTACGCCGATTGCCGAACTCGGTCCGGGCGAGGTTGGCTTCCTGACCGCGTCGATCAAAGCAGTTGCCGATGTTCAGATCGGCGACACGATCACCGAAGCAGCACGACCCACGAAGCAGCCGTTTCCCGGATACCAGGAGATCAAGCCGATGGTGTTTGCCGGTTTGTACCCGGTGGACACGAACCAGTACGAAGAGCTGCGCGACGCGCTCGACAAGTTGCGCTTGAACGATGCGTCGTTCTTCTATGAACCGGAATCTTCGACGGCGTTGGGTTTTGGCTTTCGTTGCGGCTTTCTCGGCTTGCTGCACATGGAGATCGTGCAGGAACGTTTGGAACGCGAATTCGATCTCGATCTGATTACGACCGCGCCCGGCGTCCGTTACGTCGTGACGACTACCGATGGCACAGTCGAGGAGATCGACTCGCCCGCGAAGATGCCCGATCCAGGTCGCATCACGAAGATCGAAGAGCCCGTGATTCGCGCAGTGATTCTTACGCCCGACGAACATCTCGGCGGCATCCTGCCGTTGCTGGAAGAAAAACGCGGCGTGCAGAAGGGGTTTGAGTACATAACGTCGAATCGCGTGATGTTGACCTACGAGTTGCCGTTGAACGAGATCGTGCTCGACTTCTACGATCGGTTGAAGTCGGTCTCGCGCGGTTACGCGTCGCTTGATTACAACTTGGCTGGGTATTGGGAAAGCGATCTCGTGAAGTTGGATGTGCTGGTCGCCGGCGAACCGGTGGATGCATTGTCGTTGATCCTGCATCGCAGCACGGCGACGCCTAAGGGGCGGGCACTGGCGGAGAAGATGAAGCAGTTGATTCCGCGACAACTGTTCGAAGTGCCGATTCAAGCCGCGATCGGAAACAAAGTGATCGCGCGCGAAACGGTGAAGGCGCTCGGGAAAAACGTTATCGCCAAGTGTTACGGCGGAGACATCACGCGCAAACGAAAGCTGCTCGAAAAGCAGAAGGAAGGCAAGAAGCGAATGAAGAAAGTCGGGCGCGTGGAGATCCCGCAGGAAGCGTTCCTGGCTGTTTTGAAAGTTAATGAATAGAGCAATCGATGAATTATTATTAGCTTGCGCACGAACGAAGGCCTCGCCCGAACGCATTCGATCGCTTACAGAGACACCGATTGATTGGAATTACTTTTTTCTATTGGCTCGACGCCACGCGGTCGTACCGCTTGTCTATAAGCAACTGAAACATCACGTCTCGCCAGAGAAACTTCAACAGTTCAAAAAACATTCTCTCGAGAACTCGGCGCGCAACGTCATATTAACCGCGGAGCTCTGCCGGCTCATTAAGCTGTTCTCGGACGAAGGCATTGAAGCTATTCCTTATAAAGGTCCGATCCTCGCGCTCTTCGCCTACGATGATCTCGCTCTGAGACGCTTTGTCGATCTCGACGTGATCGTCAAGAAGCAGGACGTCGCACGCGCGCGCGAACTTCTGCTCGCCGACAACTACGCGCTTTCCAAATCGCTGACAGTCGAACAACAGGAACTGCTATTACGCACGCAACACAACCTCCAGTTCACCAAAGACAATCGCCGTTTGATCGTCGAACTGCACTGGGAGGTCGCGCCACACTTGTTCGCTTCAACAGTGCAGAGCGAAACACTCTGGCAGCATCTCGTTTCTTTTAACTTGAACGGAACGAGGGTCCAGACACTCTCCGCGGACGATCTGTTGTTTTCGTTGTGCGTTCACGGCTCACGACATCTCTGGGAACGACTCGGTTGGATCTGCGACGTCGCCGAGCTGATCGCCAGACGCAATCTAAACTGGAATGCACTCCTTGAACGTGCCGCCAAAGCAGATAGCGAACGCATGTTTCTGCTCGGACTGCATCTTGCCGAAACACTTCTCGATGCACCGTTACCGCCGGAGGTAAAACGTCGCTGCGAAGCTGACAATGGTCTCGCCCCGCTTGCTGCAAACATCGTCGAACATCTCTTCAACGGTCCCGAGCACGTTCCTGCTTCTCCCCGCGAGATCTTTAAGTACAACCTTGGCGTGCGAAAGAGCCTCACTGCTCGCGCGCGCTACGTCGTTCACATGATGCGCCCCACCGACGGAGACGTCGCTCGCCGTTCTCTCCCCGCCGGTTTGCACTTCGCCTATTACCTAATGCGCCCGTTTCGCCTCATATTCAGGACCGGCAACCAGTAATAATTCGGATAGTGTTAATCAAAATTTGACGGATTTTTTCGCACGTGCTAGCTTTCACGACAATCAAGAGCGGGGTCAGTCGTCCGACTGACGTGTGTTCCACCCGCAGGTCAAGGAAAAGACAGATTTGAAACCAGTAGTTAACCGTGCGCATGTCAAAAATCTGTTTGCAGCCTTGGTGCTCCTTGTGTGCACCGTCGCATGCACCACAGCCGCCTTCTCACAGGAGCAGCCCAAACCGGATAAAAAACCTGTAGAGAAAGACGCCAAAACACAGACGGCGAAACCTGGCGTCAAGCCGGCATATACATTAACGGTCAAAACCCGACCGATCCTGAACATATCTCTCAAAGCCGAAAAGGCAAACATGGTCGACGTGGCCCAGGATCTGTCGAAACGTTTGAAGATACCGGTGTTTCTCGGAACCGAGCGACAGAAGGAACCGCTCTCGATCGAGTTCAGCGAACTGACGCTGGAACCAGCGCTTCAGTTACTCTCGCCAACGGTCTACGTCGATTACGAGATCGAAAGCGGGGGCCAAACCCCGCCTCGCGTATTAGGGATTTTTCTTTACGATGCCAATCAAGGTGAACCCCCCGTGTCAGCAGTTGTGCATGGCTCGACACAGTCCATGTTGATTGAAGGCGATACCGAAGATGGAGTCGCAACGGAGTCGGACGACAAGCAGAAGGAAGAGGAACCGCCCCTCCGTGTTACCTACTTGAACTACCAGTTGAGTGTTAAAGCTAAACAGCAACCACTCCCACTGATCATGCTCAAGATTGGCGAAACCATCGGTATCCCAGTCGACATACGCAACGAAAAGATGGATTTGATTGATGCCGATATCTCAAAGCTCTCTGTGGAGGACGCTATTCGACAGCTCTCGCCGAATGTCATTTTGTTCGTCAGAGCTGATCTAATGCGGTCCGAACGACGCGCCCTGCGGCTGGTTCTAGCGGAGCCACCGAAGACGGTCCAATGAGGGTCGTTGAAATCGGCGTTGATTTTTTACCGGAACACGTGATCCGAAATTTCGGTTGCCACGTGGTCCAGCAAGACCATATATTAACTACACCTGACTCGAGGAGGCGGCAAAACCTTGGCTAAACAGAACGAGATTCTTAACGAAGAGAAAGCTGCATTTCAAACTGAAGGCATCGGCAAAGAACTGACTGACCGTAAACCCTTTGTCGAACCAGCGATTTCGGTTCCCGTTGACGTTTTGGAAGCGACCACGTTCTTTCAAGCTACAACAAGCGGCGCGACGAATTAACAAACAGAATTTCCGGCTGCATGGAAGTTATTCAGGTCTTTGACCGACCGGCGTCCCGAAGCTTTTTCACGGTCGCCGGTCGGTTTCTATTTATTGAAGCTGTCGATCGCCGATTAGCCCAGCTGGTCCAACAGCTCTTCGCCGGATGGCAGCTCACGCCGACCTCGCCGCCCCCGCGTGACGCCGAAATTGAGATCAAGTTCTATGGCGACGAACCTGGGCCATCGATTCCGGGCAACCTGAACCATTTTGACATTGCTGAGGGTGGTCGCTGTTGCATCGAAGCGAATGCTTATTATTTGCAGTTCGCGAATTCATTGATGCGTTTGCGTCAGGATGTTCCGGTGCGCGTCGATGTTTGGGTCAAACAGGTTCCGGACGCTGTTGATGCGGAACTGGCGAGAGTAACTTCGTTTGCTGTTTGCGCGGCGTTGCGACGCTTTGGATTGTTTGATCTCCATAGCGCGGGAGTGGTCGAGCCACAGACTGGCGGCGGTGTTTTAATCGTTGGTCCATCAGGAAGTGGTAAGTCGACGCTGACGTTTCAACTGGCGAGCGCCGGATGGTCGTATCTTTCGGACGACGAGGTGTTGTTGAGCTTGCAGGATGGAGTGGTTGAGGCGCGCGGGTTTCGCAGTTTTTTTGCGATGCGCGACGCCGTGGGTGCAGGAGTTAGAAATGTCTTTGAACCGGCGGGTGTTTTTGCGTCCGGGTTAGTAACGCAGGTCATGCCGCGTTGGTTGTTATTTACTGCGATTAGCAACGAAAACAAAACACGGATCATTGAATTATCGCAAGCGGACACGATGATGCGACTGATCCGTGCCTGTCCGTGGGCCACTTACGATACGGCCGTCGCCGGCGCTAATCTCGAACTCCTTTCGCTGTTGGCGCGTCAGGTGAAGGCGTTCGCTCTCACCGCTGGCACTGACTTACTCGACCCGACGCGAGCCGCCGAGCTGTTGGAAAAACTTAAATGAATACCGACGCCACGTTCAGCGACGACTATGGTCCACAGCGGCTGAGTGTCGAACTGGCCAATATCTGCAATCTGCATTGTAGTTACTGCCTCCGCTCTGAAGATAATCTTTATAGCTCGCGGGCTGAATTCCTTCCGGTTGAACTGTTGCGACGTGTGATCGGCGAAGCTCGCGACGTCGTAAACGCGACGAGGATTATTTTCACCGGCGGCGAACCAACGCTTCATCCGCAGTTCGCAGCGGCTCTCGAAACTATTTCCGCAGCGAATATGACCGTTAGCTTTGTTACGAACGGCTGGCACTTCGAACGCATCTGGCCCGCGCTCGCGGCGAATCGCCCGTCGATCTCGCACGTGGCGTTCAGTCTCGACGGTATCACGCGAGAGAGTCACGACGGTTGGCGCGGCCAGGGATCGTTCGATCGGCTCGTGCGCGCATTTTCGCGTTGTTACATGTCGCAGATGCCTTTCGCAATCAAGATCACGGTGCGGCGCGATCTCATGGACCAACTCGAACAGATCGCGATGTTTGCAGCGAGAATGGGCGCTGCGGCATTGAACTTCGCTCACGTGATGCCCACTTCAACCGCGCTGGCAGACGAGTCAGCACTGGGTCTCGATGAGCGGCGCATGGTGGAGGAAGAGGTCGCGATTCTCGCGCGTATCTTCAAGATGAACATCGGCGTCGACGTCGGCTACTACAACATCGACGAAGAACGTGCGCCGTGTTCGCCGTTGGCCGGTACGAGTATGAATGTTGATTATCGTGGCCGGCTATCCCTCTGCTGCAATCTCTCCGGGTTTCGTGGCGCGGCGGAGGAGACGGATGTCGTCGCTGATTTGAATGTCGAGTCGTTTGCGTCTGCGTTTGCGAAATTGAAAGAAGTGGCGTCGGCGCAGTTGAACAAGCGGAAAGAGGCGCTGGCAGCATTGCGTGCGCAGGGTGTCACGCCGGATCTTTTCACCGGCTCGCCGTGTCTGTTTTGTCTGCAAAGCTTCGGCAAGACGCCGTGGCATCGCTCAACGGAAGCCGAACTGGTATCGATCCGTGGACGCCGCCTTAACGATTGATCCGGGCTGGATGCCGGTGGATGCGGTCGTCGTCGATGGGCGTCCGGGTCTGTTGTGGATGCAGATGGCCGACGTGACTTTCACGGAACCGTTTTTCCAACAGACTGTCGATCGGGTTCGCACTGAACATCCCAACCGCCCTGAACGATTCACAGAATTCGACGCGCTTTTACAACTGGACCAGACGCTGCCGCGCGTTGAGCCGGCAGGACTTATTTTCCATTCATCGCGCTGCGGATCGACGCTTCTCGCCAACGCGTGCCGGTGCGTAAACCGTTCCGTCGTTCTTTCTGAAGCAAATGCGATCGACAAACTCATCGCGCGGTTCATCACCGATGCCGACGACCCCGCGAAAGAATCGATCTATTCGGTGTTGATTCGCGCGGTCGTGAATGCCCTGGCCCAAAGTGAAAGTGGCAAGCAGCGCGTGTTCATCAAGTTTGCGTGTTGCAGCGTCTCGCAACTCGAACGCATCAGGCGCATTTGGCCGGACGTTCCGTGGATCTTTCTTTATCGCGACCCGATTGAAACGATCGTCTCGAACGTGTCGAACCCGCCCGCGTGGCTGCTCGACGAGGATCATCGGATCCTCGCGCACATTACTGGCGCGTCGCCTGCGCAGGTGGCGGAGATGTCGCTTGAAGAACTTTGCGCGCGCAGTATCGGCAGCTTCTTTTCCACGGCCCACACGCTTGCGAACGACAACAGCATGTTGCTTAATTACAATCAACTAACTTTATCCGTTATATGTAACGTGTTACGTTTCTTTGACGTCGAACCTACGGCTGCTGAAATAGATGCTATTAACAACCGCAGCCGTCTCTATTCTAAAAATACGGTGGACCAGCCATTTGTCTCTGATACTGAGACTAAACGGCAAACTGCTTCAGAAGTCGTTCGCGATGCCGCTGAACGATGGGCCAACGAGCCATATTCATTACTCGAATTAAAAAGATCATGAACCTAACACCTGGCAAACACGTCGTAGTTACTGATTTCGATGGCGGAGAGGGAATCCTTGTCGATCTGAATACGAAGAAGTATTTCCAACTGAACGAAACGGCGATGGTCGTCTGGAAAGGTCTCGAACAAGGCAAGTCCGTGGGCGAGATTGCGGACGATATTACGGGCCAGTATGAGATTGCGTTGGCCAACGCGACGCGCAGTGTGGAACGAATCGTTGATAACTTCCGAACCTACAAACTTCTCAGCGCCGAGTGAGCGTGGCCTGATTTTTAAATACGCCGTTCTCACAGCGGCGATCTTTTTGCCACTGATCTGGGCGTTTGTATCTGTGCGAAATTTGTATCCGATCGCGGCGTGGAACGTGATGATGGCTGGTGGCGATCTCGAACGCGGGCGCAGTTACTGCATCCTGCGCGGCGAAACGGTTTCCGGTGAGACTGTCGAGGTTTACCCGATCGAACTCACGAACGGTTTGTATAGCCGTACCTGGACCATGGTGAACGCGACTATCGCGAATCAAAGCTTCCGCCTTGCATCGATTCACCCAAAGAACACTCAGCTAATCAGCGATGCTGGAGGAGTCGAAAACCTTCCACCCGGCGCACGCATACCTGATCTTCTCGAAACCTGGGGACGTCTCTACAACGATCGTCTGCCTGCGTCTTCCCCGCAACGTCTGAAAGCGATCCGGCTCGACATGTACCGTTGGGAAGGCGGCACTTACTCCAACTACGACAACTTCATCGAATCGTGGCGCAAGGACTTGTAAACCGCGTCGTACCGAAAAGCGCCTTCGCCCTGGGCGTCG
The DNA here is from genome assembly GCA_963789185.1 of uncultured Acidobacteriota bacterium. Lineage (GTDB taxonomy): Bacteria > Acidobacteriota > Blastocatellia > Pyrinomonadales > Pyrinomonadaceae > PSRF01. The sequence continues at coordinate 269,572 of CAWBJU010000022.1, read as the reverse complement.
TGCGCTCGATCGTTCACGGCACGTTTCTCATCTCTGTCCTCGCCACTTCCTTCTCCGCACTCGGAGCCCTCCCGGTAACGATCATGCGGCCGACAGGCGCAATGAAATTTCTGCCGTGGAGTTTTTACGATCAACTCCTCAACCCATCCGGCATGCTGATTCTGAAAACGGCGATGGTGATCTCGTTGATCCTGAGCACCGCAGGATTTCTCACTTCCATCTCAACGAAGACTTCCTTCCTCCTCATTCTCTTCTACCAGGGTCTGCTTCGCAGCTTCGGCCACTTCAATCACGATGAAATGCTCGGCGTTTACTGTCTGGCAGTCCTGGCATTCACACCTTGCGGCGATGATTTTTCATTGGACCACTGGCTGCGGCGCACGGAGAAAGAGCGTTCACTGTGGGCGTATGCCTATCCGATTCTGCTGATGCAATTATTGATGGCGTGGACTTACTTCAGCTCCGCCCTGATCAAGCTGCGAGTAGCGGGACTCAAGTATCTCAGCGTTGACAATCTACCGGCACTCGCGATCTTCCACTCGCTCGACAATCTTCACGACACGCACTTCAAACTGGCGTTCTGGTTACCGCAGATTCGTTCCGTTCTGCCATATGCGGTTGGGTTGGTTCTGCTGTGGGAACTGCTCTTTCCACTCGCTGTTTTCTGGCGGCGTCCGCGCTGGTTGTTACTCGCCGTGGGCGTCGTGTTTCACCTCTCGACACTGTTCGTAATGAACATCTTTTTTCCTCATCAACTGGTCCTTTATTTGATGTTCGTCGACTGGGACTCGCTCGCACGACGCTTCACTGTACCTTCCCGTACCGTCCTGCCAACCCCCTGAAATCAAAGGAGATATTTGGCAAACACCGTAAAACCCCCGGCCCATCCTTCAGGTTAAATTTCGTTGACGACATTCAAATAAGCATGTTAGGGTTTCACGCCGCACTGAACATCGTGGGCCCACCGAAAAAGGAGATAGATGCATGGCAAAAGCATTTCGCGTTTCCCTCGTGTGCGCCGGTCTGGTAGCGATGATGCTGGGTGTCTCGCAGATCGCCGCAGCACAATTGATCATTTCAGAATTTCGAGTTCGTGGTCCAAATGGCGCGAACGACGAGTTCATTGAAATCTACAACAACAGCGGAGCCGACCATACCGTCACAGGTGGCGGAACTGGTTATGCCGTGGCGGCTTCAAACGGAGTAGCTCGTTGCGTTATCCCGAACGGTACGGTGATCCCCAACCGAGGTCACTATCTTTGCGTCAACAGCGTTGGATACAGTCTCGCTTCGTATCCAGCCGGCAACGGAACCACAGCCACCGGCGATGCCACGTATACAACTGACATTCCGGACAACGCGGGTATCGCAATCTTCAATACCAGCGTTCAGGCCAACTTCGTTCTCGCAAACAGAATGGATGCGGTCGGTTCCACTTCAGAAGCGAATACGCTTTACAAAGAAGGCACTGGCTATCCTGCACTCACACCATTCTCAATCGATTATTCCTTCTATCGCGACGACTGTGGTAAATCAGGTTCGATTACCACGTTTGGTCCTTGTCCGATCTCTACCCCTAAAGATACGAACAACAACGCGGCTGACTTTGTCTTCGTCGACACGAATGGTACGTCGGCGGGCGCGGGACAGCGTCTTGGCGCACCTGGACCGGAGAATCTGAGCTCACCGATTCAGCGTAATGCATCGTTTGCGGTAAACCTGCTTGACATCTGCGTCGGCGCAGCATCACCGCCGAACCGCGTGCGCGACTTCACGTCTGATCCGGCGAACAACTCCACGTTCGGAACGTTGGACATTCGTCGAAGCGTCACGAACAACACCGGAGGCAACGTAACTCGCCTGCGGTGGCGCGTAATTGATCTCACCACGTTCCCGGCGCCGAGTGGCATTGCCGACTTGCGGCCACGAACCTCCACGGCCGTGGTTGTCACTGTCGATCGGGCGCCGTGCGGCAGTGGCACGAGCAACGTCACCGTTCAGGGAACGACGCTCGAGCAACCGCCGTCACAGCCGAATGGTGGTGGCTTCAACTCGTCGATGTCCTCTGGAACCGTTACCCTGGCGACACCACTCGCTAATGGCGCCACCCTCGATGTGCGATGGCTGCTTGGCATTCAGCAAACGGGAAGCTTCAAGTACTTTATCAACGTCGAAGCATTGCCGTAGAACTGACTAACAATGGGTTTCGAAAGGGAGAGGTTCGCCTCTCCCTTTTGTTTTATTCGAGTGAGATTGTGGCGAGTTGGGGATCGAAGCGCTCGTTTGAAGGAAATCTATATGTTGCCACGTATTCGGGCGGTGTTGTTTCGAGGATCGGCTGTCCTTCGGCCTCGAGCCACGCATGCCCCGTAACTGTTCCGGATCTATCGTTTCGCACGCCAAAAATAATGCGCGTCGGCGTTCCGCTTCGTGCGAGGTAGCGATGCAAAACCGCTGCGCGCTTCCAGCAGATCGGCTTAAACACCCAAACATCTGTCGACAGTAAAAGATCAATCGCGCGAGCGAATCTCTGCTGAGCGTTCGGATCTGTCAACACAGGTCGATCGGACCGGCGTCCCGCGACGATTTCGAGCGCACGCGGCAACGAATATCGTCGCGCCGCGATAGACAGGACCATGACCCACCACGCCATGCGGCACAAGAGCAACGCCTCGCCCGGGTGCAACACGATTTTGCGCGTCGCGCGATAGATTAGACCTGCAGTTTCTCTCAATGTTCTTCAATTCAACGCGAATTCTAGCTCATTTGAGTTTTCACATCTAAACGGATAGTCTTAATCGTCATAAGCCTTAATAAATTCCGCAAGTAAACCGAAAGAAGGCCCATCACTGACCGGCGCCTTCACTCGAATAAGGAGGGTCTGTGGCGGTTATTCGTCCTTTTCGCGCATTGCGTCCACCGGCCGAGCGCGCCCAGGCAGTTGCGAGTGTGCCCTACGACGTGGTCAACACCGATGAGGCGCGCGAACTCGCAAATGGAAATGAGCTGAGCTTTCTTCACGTATCGCGTCCGGAGATCGATCTACCTGCCGGTACTGACATCTACAGCGACGCCGTCTATCGCAAAGCAGTCGAGAACTTCGAAAAACTGATCGCGACTTGTCCACTCGAAAAAGAAGCCGAACCGAGTTTGTATGTTTACAGCCTGACCATGGGCGGCCATCAGCAGGTCGGGATCGTTGGCTGTTGCTCGATCGACGAGTACGACAACGACACTATCCGCAAACACGAACGCACTCGCCCTGACAAGGAAGACGATCGCACGCGCCACATGTTGATGTTGCGCGCCCAAACTGGCCCAGTGTTCCTGACTTACCGCACGCGTCGCGAGATCGACGAGCAGGTGTCGGCAGCGATGAGTGCCTCACCGTTGTTCGACATCACTGCCGAAGATGGTATTCGTCACACGATCTGGCGACTCGCTGACACTGAAAGTTTAGTCAACAGTTTTCGCTCGGTTCCGTTGCTCTACATCGCCGACGGTCATCATCGCGCGGCCAGCGCAAGCCGCGCGCGTGCCGAGCTCAGAGATCAGAGTTTCAAACACACCGGAGAGGAAGATTACAACTATTTCCTCACCGTGATCTTCCCGGATTCACAACTACAAATACTCGCTTACAACCGCATCGTTCGCGATCTCAACGGCCTGTCGAAAGAAGAGTTTCTCGATGCGATTCGCCGCTCGTTCACCGTCGACGAAAACGCCGACCCGTCGCCTAAACAGCGTGGTCAATGGAGCATGTATCTCGACGGCAAGTGGTACGGGCTGGAGCTATCGCCTGAAACAACGCTGCCCGATGGTGTGGTCCAAACTCTCGACGTGAGTGTTCTCCAGGACCGTCTGCTCGATCCTGTGTTGGGTATCAAAGACGTTCGGACCGACAAGCGGATCGATTTCGTCGGTGGACTGCGCGGCACAAGAGAACTCCAGCATCTGGTTGACGAAGGTAAAGCGGCAGTCGCGTTTTCGCTTCATCCGACTACGGTCGATGAGCTGTTGATGGTCTCGGATGCGAACCAGATCATGCCGCCAAAGTCGACGTGGTTTGAACCGAAGTTACGAGATGGCCTGTTAATACATACGATATGAAGGTACTAGTCGCTGACAAGTTTGAACAATCGGGAATTGATGGCTTGCAGGGCCTGGGCTGCGACATCTCCTATCAACCCGATTTGAAAGACGACGCGCTTACTGAAGCGATCCGCGAAGTGTCACCCGACGTGCTCGTTGTGCGTGGCACGAAAGTGACGGAGCCGATGATCGAGGCTGGACCAATAAAGCTGGTGGTCCGCGCGGGCGCGGGCTACAACACGATCGACGTTGCCGCAGCGTCAAAACGCGGCATTTACGTTTCGAATTGTCCCGGCAAGAATTCGATCGCCGTTGCTGAGCTCGCTTTTGCTTTGATCCTCGCGCTGGACCGCCGCAGTCGCGGACAACGTCATCGCTCTGCGACAAGGCGTTTGGAACAAGAAAGAGTTTTCGAAAGCGCGTGGGCTGTATGGGCGAACGCTCGGGTTGATCGGAGTCGGGAAAATTGGTCAGGAGATGATTCCGCGTGCGCGCGCGTTTGGCATGCCGGTAGTTGCCTGGAGCAGGAGTCTAACGGGCGAACGCGCTGCGAAGCTTGGTGTCGAGCTGATGTCGTCGCCGCAGGCGGTTGCGGCCGCCGCGGATGTTGTCAGCGTTCATCTTGCGCTCAAGCCTGAGACGCGAAACCTGATAAACGCAGAGTTTTTCGATGCGATGCGCGAAGGCGCATACTTCATCAACACCGCGCGTGGCGAAGTGGTGGACCAGCAGGCGTTGATTAACGCGATCAGGAATCGCGGCATTCGTGCTGGCCTCGACGTGTACGCGCTCGAGCCTACGAGTGGCGCCGGTGAGTTTCACGACGAGATCGCGAAAGAAGCAGGACTCTACGGAACGCACCACATTGGAGCGTCGACGGATCAGGCGCAGGAGGCGATCGCGGCTGAGACTGTGCGCATCGTCGCGGAGTTCAAGAGCACCGGGAAAGTTCCTAACGTAGTGAACCTGGCCCAACAGACGCCAGCGACGCACCGGCTCGTAGTTCGACATCTCGATCGACCGGGCGTGCTTGCGGGCGTGCTTGACGCGCTCAAAGCTGAACAGATCAACGTTCAGGAGATGGAAAACATCGTCTTTGAAGGCGCCGCGGCCGCCGTGGCTCGAATCAATCTCGACAATGCGCCGTCACAGGAAAGTTTGCGACAACTCGAGGCAAGTAGCGCTGACATTATCGAACTCGATTTACTGAAGTTGGTATGAACACGACCCTCATCACGGGAGCCTCATCCGGCATTGGTGCCGCCTTCGCCAGAAAACTCGCCGCTCGCGGAAGAAATGTCCTGCTTGTAGCGCGCTCTGAAGACAAGCTTATTACGATGTGTAACGAGCTGGGGCGAGTCAGTGGTGTGCGCGCGCACTATATCACGATGGATCTGCTTCAACCTGATGCGCCGCGTGAACTCTTTGAAGAGACGCAACGGCGCGACTTGGTTATCGACATGCTCGTGAACAATGCGGGGTTCGGATCGATGGGCGAGTTTGTCGACCTCGATATCACGCGCGAGCTGGAGATGATCGATTTGAATGTGAAGTCGCTGGTTGAACTGACGCACCGGTTTCTGAAGCCGATGCGGGAACGGAAACAGGGCGCGATCATCAATGTCGCTTCGACTGCGGGGTTTCAGCCCGTGCCGTACATGACGACTTATGCGGCGACGAAGGCGTTCGTCTTGTCGTTTTCGGAAGCGTTATGGGAAGAAAACCGAGAGCATGGCGTGCATGTGATGGCGCTGTGTCCTGGTGTGACTGACACCAATTTCTTTGCGGCGTCGAAGATGGATCGGCCGCCGATGCGCACGATCCAAACGCCGGAAGAAGTGGTCGATACGGCGTTGCGCGGATTACGCCATCAAAAACCGAGCATCATTTCGGGTTGGACCAACTGGTTCGCTGTCGAAGCCGAACGCTTCGTTCCGCGTTCGTTAGTAACCAAGATCGCGGGCAAGGCGTTGCGGTCGCAGTTGGAAGAGTAAACACGGATTTTTGGAGGAAGTTAATGACTGAGAGGATCTTCAATTTTAGTGCTGGACCGGCGGTGTTGCCGGTACCGGTTTTGGAAGAGGCGCAACGGGAGCTACTGAGCTTGCCCGGCGTCGGCATGTCGGTGATGGAAATCAGTCACCGCTCCAAGACGTTCGACGAAATCATCGCACGCGCGGAAAACGGTTTGCGCGAACTGCTCAGCATCCCCGACAACTATCGCATTCTCTTCCTGCAAGGCGGCGCGAGTCTCCAGTTTTCGATGATCCCAATGAATTTCCTCCCGCCGAATGGCAACGCCGACTACGTGATCACCGGAAGCTGGGGTAAGAAAGCACTCAAAGAAGCGAAGAAAGTCGGCAACGTGAACATCGCGGCCACGATGGCCGACGGCGGTTTCACGCGCGTCCCCGGCAACGACGAAATGAGTCTCAGCCCGCGCGCCGCTTACGTCCACATCACCACGAACGAAACAATCGAAGGCGTGCAATGGAAACGCGAACCCGACACCGGATCGATTCCGCTCTTTGCCGACGCCTCGTCTGACATTCTCTCGCACGCGATTCCCGTCGATAAGTACGCATTCATCTACGCGGGCGCGCAAAAGAACATGGGCCCGAGTGGTGTTACGCTCGTGATCATCCGCGACGATCTGCTGCAACGCATCCCTGAGGGAATGCACACGATGCTCGACTACCGAACGCACGTCGAAAACAACTCGCTGTACAACACGCCAAACACGTGGGGCATTTACATCATCAGCCTCGTCACCAAGTGGATCAAAGACAAGGGTGGCATCGATGCGATGGAACGCGAGAACGATGAGAAGGCGCAACTGATCTACGACGCGATCGACGCTACCGATTTCTATCGCGGCCACGCCGATGCTGACTGTCGCTCGACGATGAACGTCACGTTCCGTTTGCCGTCGGAAGATCTGGAAAAGAAGTTCACGGCTGAAGCAACGGCGCAGAAACTTGATGGATTGAAGGGCCATCGCTCCGTCGGCGGCATCCGCGCGTCGATCTACAACGCCTTTCCGCGTGAGGGTGTCGAAGCGCTGGTTTCGTTCATGAAAGAGTTTGAACGCAGGAATGGCTGAGCGTTCCGATCACGAAAACCTCACGTTCAAGATCGAATCGGATGATGTCGGCGTGCGGCTCGACGCCTTTCTCGCATCGCAGATCGAAGGCTGGAGCCGTGCGCGACTGCAACGCGTGATCGAAGCCGAAGACGTTCTCGTCAACAGCAAACCAACCAAGCCTTCGTACAAACTTCGCGAACACGACGAGATCGAAGTCGAACTAATATCACCGGTAACGACGAGCTTCACTCCCGAAGCAATACCAATCGAGATCGTTCACGAAGACGATACGCTCGTAGTCGTCAACAAACCGGCCGGACTCGTGGTCCACCCAGCAGCGGGCATCCACTCCGGCACACTCGCAAACGCTCTCGCCTATCATTTTCAACAACTGCCGAACGCGTCGAGCGTACGCCCCGGCATCGTTCATCGACTCGATCGCGACACCTCCGGCCTGCTCGTCGTAGCTAAAACCGAATCAGCGTTGGAAAATCTGTCGGATCAATTTCGCGACCGTTCCGTTTACAAGTCGTACGTCGCACTGGTCCATGGCCGCGTGCCGTCAGATTCCGGTCGTATCGAAGAACCCCTTGCGCGTGACCGGTCGAATCGCACGCGCATGGCCGTCGTGCGCGGCGGCCGCAGCGCCTTGACGGTCTACCGCGTCAACCGTCGCTTCAATCGCTTCACACTTCTCGACGTCGAACTCAAAACCGGTCGAACACACCAGATTCGCGTCCACCTGGCCTGGCTCAAACACCCGGTCGTCGGCGATGAAACGTACGGCGGAGGCCGCGACAACACGATCCAAAACCCAAAACTAAAATCTCAAATCCGCAGTCTCGGACGTCACTTCCTGCACGCGGAAAAACTCGCGTTCGCCCACCCAAAAACAGGCGAGCGCGTTTTGTACCAGTCTCCACTACCGGAAGAGCTCTCTAATTTATTAATGGAAATTACGGAATAGGTTCGAAGCGACGAGTCAATTCCTGGAACTTAGGATCGGATCTCAATCCATCGAACTTCGGATCGATCCGGATCAAAACGAGTCCCGGATGTCGCGATTGAAAAGCTTCGTTCAAATGCTGAATCGCATTTTCGTTGTCTTTCAATCCAGCGTAAACCATCGCGAAGTAAACTCCCGCAATGTACCGTCGCTGCGATAACGACTGAAGCTTCGCAAGGATATCGCGCGCCTCGGCAGTCTTGCCCGCCATGCCGTAAGCAAAACCGAGCGACGACGACGCCTCCATCTCCGTTTCGATCACCTTGTCAGGTATTGGACCAGTGGCGGGCGCCTTGATCAAACTGCGCAACTCAGTGATCGCTTCGTTGTACATGCCCTTCTGCACGTACGCCAGCGCTAGGTAATGACGCGCCACCCAGAAATCGGGATCAGCCTTCAACCCCTGCTTGTAGATCGCGATTGCGTCGTCGTACTTGTGTTCGTAATACGAATAGAGACCGTGGTTGGCTGTGATGATCGGCGAAAGCGGATCGAGCTTGTGCGCTTCCTCGATCTCAGCTTTCGCGCGATTAAACTTCCCCATCTGCATCAGGTACGACGCGTACCATTGATGCGCGGTGGGATACTTCGGATTCAATTTCAACGCTTGCTGAAAATCACTTTCCGCGCCGAGCCAGTCCCAGTCGTAAGCCAACCGCACAAACGCTCGCGACGTGTAGGCTTCCGCAAGCGTCGGATCAGCATCGACAGCTTTCTGCGCCGCTGCTTTCGCCTTCGGCATCTCCTCGACCGGCTTCGCGACTCCTATATCGCACAGCAACGCATACGAATCGGCGAGACCTGAAAAAGCGAGCGCAAACGTCGGGTCCTTCTCTTCCGCGCGTTTGAAATACTCGATGCCGTTGCGAAATCCTTCTTCGTTACGTTTGTTCCAGAAGTACCGGCCCTTCAAGTAAAGCTGAAAAGCCTCCGCGTCCTTCGTGTAGCGCCTGGCAAGTTTTTCAACATCCTCGCCCGACAACCGCAATCGCAAACTCTGCGAGATCTTCCGCGACACTTCGTCCTGAACGGAAAGGATGTCGGTCACACTGCTGTTGTATTCCTCGCCCCAGAGTTGTGACCCGTCCGCGACTTTGATCAGTTCCGTCTTGATGACAAGACGATCGTCGCGCGTCACCAAACGTCCAGTTAACACTGCGCCGACGTTCAGATTACGTCCGGCTTCGAGCGGATCCATGTTCGGACTCTTGAACCGGAAAGACGCGTTGCGCGACATCACCCGCAGGTTCGGCAACTGCGACAGACTGTTGATGATGCTTTCAGTTATTCCGTCCGATAGATACTCGGTATTCGGATCTTTTGTGTCGTTGACGAAAGGAAGAATCGCCACCGAATTTATCGTTGGCGTGGCGCGTGAAAAGTAAACGATGATGCCGATCGACACCGCTGCCAGCACGGCGGGAATCGCCCACTTGAGCCAGTTCGTTCGGCTCGGTTCGGTGATCGCGCTGGCCCGCGACGCTGCTGATTCGGCGATTGTCTCAACCTGCGATCGGGCAACGGTCGGCTGCGTGATCGCCTCTGTTTCCGCTCCGCGAGTAGCTTGTCTCTGACCGATCATCCGCTCACCAGTCGATGTATGGACCTCATCGCGTAACTGTTCCAGGTCGAGCTTGAAATCGGTGATCGTTTGATAACGCTTGAGTTTGTCTTTCGCCAGCGCTTTCGACACGATGCGATCGAGCTGGCGCGGCACGTCTGCAACGTGCTGCATGAGGGGCACCGGATCGTGATCGATGATCGAAACGCGCGTGTGACTGTCGGTGCGTCCTTTGAACGGTGGTTCGCCGGCGATCATTTCGTAAAGCACAACGCCGAGACTGAAAACGTCGGAACGCGTATCGATCGTCTCGCCCTGCGCTTGTTCGGGAGACATGTAACCCGTGGTCCCCATGATGATCCCGGGATTTGTTTCCGTGATGGGAATCGTTACTGCTTCAGGATCGGCGCCACCCGCTTCGCGATCGGTAAGTTTTGCGAGTCCGAAGTCGAGAACTTTTACGATGCGATCCCGAACGAAGCGATCCTGTCGCAACATGATGTTCTCGGGCTTGATGTCGCGATGCACGATGCCCTCTGCGTGTGCGGCTTCGAGCGCCATCGCGACCTGGATCGCGACGCCGAGCGCTTCGTCGAGTTTCAATGGGTCCTGCCACAGACACTGGCGCAACGTCTCGCCTTCGATGTATTCAGTCGCGATGTAATACTTTTCGCCAGCTTCGCCAATCTCGTAGACGGTGAGGATATTTGGATGGTTCAACGCGAGAACGGCACGCGCTTCTTGTCTGAAACGACGGAGGCGGCTTTCGGAACGAGTGACTTCTTCAGGAAGTACTTTTAGCGCGACTTTGCGTCCGTGTTGCTTGGTGTCTTCGCCGAGCAGAACTTCGCCCATCCCGCCCTTGCCGAGCCTGCGCAGAATGCGATAATGGGCAATGTACTCGGGAGGCGCATCGCTCACTGAATTCGAGCTATGTGAGTTGTCGGGCATCAGGTGTTGCGCGACTCAAATTGGGCCGACAGATCAGTTTCGGCCAATTGTACTGAAAATCCAAAGGGGGCAACAGGGTCGGGCGGCAACGCATCGAATCGCCGTACCCAGCAGACTCAGGGTCATCCCCTGAACTATAATCCAGAATCGCATGTCAACAGCTCTAACACGTCTTTTAATTATGTCTTTTTCAGCGGTTTGCGTTCTGGCCGCTGCGTCGTTGACCGTCTCCGCCCAAAGACCAAACGCCAGTCCGACGCCGCTGCCGCAGGATCCGCAGGGGACCGTCAGAATTCCCATTCGCCGCGTACGTCTGCCGATTACAGTCACCGACAAGAAAGGCAACTTTGTTCCGGGCCTGACGAAGAACGACTTCCTTATTCTCGAGGACAAGATCCCGCAGGCGATCGAAACATTTTCAGACGACCTCGCGCTGAACCTGCCACTTTACGTCGCAGTGTTGATGGATACGTCGCCGTCAACTGCCGGCAAGTTGAAGTTTCAACAAGAGTCGGCGATGAACTTCATCCAGACCGTCGTTAAGGTTCGCAAGGATCGGGTGCTCTTCGGGACGTTCGACGATGAGATCACTCTGCTTCAGGACTTCACGGAGAGACTCGACCTGCTCGACAAGGCCGTCTACAGCGTGAAGAAGATGGGTAAACAAACGGCTCTGTTCGACGCGATCTGGCAGTTTTGCGACGAGAAGATGCGCACCGTTCCGGGACGTCGCGTGCTGCTGCTCGTGACCGACGGTGAAGACACTTACAGTCGCGCGAACATCCGCGACGCCATCAGCATCGCACAACGAACAGAGACAACGATTTTTGCGATCTCAACAAAGGCCGGATTCCTGGGTACCGTGCCCGGCGTCGAAGCCGGACAAGTTGCTGATAAGAAAGATCGCGATCTGCAAACGCTCGCGGAAGAGACGGGCGGCGCCGCGTTCTTCACCGGCGACATGCTTTCGCTCGAACGAGCATTCACCAGAATTTCAAAAGAACTGCGCGCGCAATATCTCGTCACGTACGACCCGACGAACAAGACTTACGACGGCAAGTTCCGCAAGATCGAAGTCAAACTCGTTCAAGGCCGCGATAATTTAAAAGTAAAAACGAAGGAAGGCTACCCGGCCGTCGCCGACAGCGTAATGCCATAGGATTTGGTCCGATGGAATGAAAGGCAAGTAGAAGCAAGATGCGTTACAAGTATTTCAACCGTTCATTCGTACTGCTGCTCCTCGTCGTCGTCGCCGTTTGCGGCGTATTCGCCACGCGCAGTCTTTCAGCGAAGAATGAGACGGGTGTTGCGAGTGCTTTGCCGTCGCCTTCGCCAACTCCACGCACGCGCGAAGAGCTGCCGCAGGACTCGGATGAAATAATCAAGGTTGAAACCAATCTTACAAACATCTTCTTCACTGCCGCTGACAAGAACAAAAGGTTCGTCAGCAATCTGAAACCGGAAGATATCCGCGTGTTCGAAGACGGCCAGCAGCAGGACATTTTTACGTTCCAAACGAATATCGATCTGCCGTTGTCGCTCGCGATTCTGATCGACTGTAGTGCCTCCGAGGAACGCACGCTGCCGGACGAAAAAGAGGCCGCGCGTGCGTTTCTCGAAAACATTGTGCGCCCAGGTGGTAAGGATGAAGCGGCAATTCTGTCGTTCACCGGAGAGACAACACTCGAGCAGGGTTTTTCCGGAAACATCGAACGCCTCAGGCGAGCGATCGACCGCGTTGAATTTGTGCCGCCATCAGGCTATATCGGCGGCGGGGTTGTGGTTAACGGAACGCCCCCAATCTCCGGGGAAAACCAGATGCTTGCCGGATCGACTGCGATCTGGGACGCCGTTTGGGCCACCTCTGAAGAACTGATCGGCGCCTCCGCCGAGCACACCCGCCGGGCCATCATCCTGCTTACCGACGGCGCCGACACGAGCAGCCGTTTGAAGATGGACGAAGCCATCGAAGCCGCCCAAAAGGCCGACGCACTGATCTATGCCATCGGCATCGGCGACCGCTACACTTTCGGTGTCAACGAAGGCGCACTTCGGAAAATCGCAGAAAAAACCGGCGGCCGCGCCTATTTTCCGCGCCATGAGCGTGATTTGCGGGACGCCTTTACGCAGATTCAGCGAGACCTCCGCGAGCAGTACCTTGTGGCCTATTCGCCGAAAAACAAGAACCGCGACGGTTCGTATCGCAAAATCGAGATCCAGATCATCAATCCGGAGCTGAAACAGCAGAATCTCAAGCTGAATTATCGCAGCGGCTACTTCGCCAAGACCGCAATCACCGAAACTCCCGCTAAACGCAAGAGTTCGGGGCAGTAAACCGGCCAAATTCGTCGCTAATCCGGTGTTCCCAAAGGCCGATTAAACCTGTTATACTCGCTGCGGCTTGTGTGTCTGCGCCCGGAGTTCTCGAACTCCGACACCCACTACTCGACTCCCTCCTCCCATGAGGTCTCGTTAGTAAAACGTCCAGGTTACAAACCCGATGAGCACCACTACGTCAGAGCGAGGACGAGTCCTGATTGTCGACGACGATCGGAGAGTGCTTGATCTTCTCGTCGATCTGCTCGAACTCGAGGGCTACGAGGTCGCCGCGGCGTCTGACGGTGCAGAAGGCTACGACGTCGTCCATTCGTTTGGACCAGACGTGGTCCTCAGCGACGTCGTCATGCCTCGCGTCACCGGCCTCGAGTTGTGCCGCCGGCTGAAAAGTGATCCCCGCACTGCCTCAATTCCCGTCCTGCTGATCAGCGGCCTTCGCAAAGCGGACGACGCCGGTATCGAAGGACTTCACGCCGGCGCTGACGACTATCTCGATCTCCCCTTCAGAAACGAAGAATTGCTGGTTAAGGTGGCCCGCCTCGTCGAGCGTCATCGCACTTCCGCGGCGTTACGCGAGAGTGAGGAACGCTATCGCGAACTCTTCGAGAACGCGAACGACATCATCTACACGCACGATCTGCAAGGTAACTTCACGTCGCTGAACCGGAGCGGCGAACGAATTACCGGTTACAGTCGCGAAGAGACGATGAAGATGAACGTCGCGGACGTGATCGCGCCGGAGTATCTCAATCTCGCTCGCGCGATGATCGCGCAAAAAGCCTCGCAGAAAGTTTCGACTGTTTACGAGATCGACATCATCTCCAAACAAGGGCGACGTATTCGACTCGAAGTCAGTACGCGACTGATTTACCGCGAAGGCCGCCCGGTTGGCGTGCAAGGCATTGCGCGCGACCTGACCGAGCGAAAACATTCGGAAGAAGCGTTGCGCGAGAGCCAGGCGTTCTTCAACAGTTTCATGGATAACAGTCCCGCCGTCGCTTTCATGAAAGACGCCGAGGGACGGTATGTTTACGTCAACAAACCGTTCGAGAAAGTTTTTGGACAGAAGCTAAGTTTTTTGAAGGGCCGAACCAGTTTCGACTGGCTGCCGCCGATCAGCGCCGCGGACACTCACGAAGACGATCTCAAGGTACTGGAAGGCGGCCGTCCGCAGGAGAGGGTAGAAAGTCTGCCCGCAGGCGACGGAACGACTCATCATTGGCTCGTATTCAAGTTTCCGACGATCGACTCTGCCGGGCGTCGCTACATTTCAGGTGTCGGCGTTGATATCACCGAACGCCGTCACGCCGAAGAAGCGTTGGCCCAACAGGCCCAGCGTGAGGCGATGAGCCATCGCATTTCGCAAGCCATCCGCTGCTCGCTCGACAGTCACGAGATTTATCGCACGGCTGTCCGTGAACTGGGTTCACATCTGGACGTGGATCGCTGCTCGCTTTACATGCGGAACGATTGGGCGAGGCGCGCGACGAACGTCGCCGAATATCACGCTGTCGGCGTGAAACCAGCGGCATCAGACTTCCCTCTGACGCACCTGCAAACGCTGATCGCGGCCCTCGATACGACCGGTGTTCTAGCGTTCAACGACGCCGAACACGACGCGCAGATCCGAGACCTCTATCAAAATATACTTTCGAAAGCCAACGTGAAGTCGATCATGTACGTTGCGATCCGGGTCGGCGACGACGTTCCTGCCGCGTTCGCGCTTTCGACGACAAAGACCATCAGGCGCTGGAGTGAAGCCGACATCGATCTCGCCAAAGCCATTGCCGATCAGACCGGAATTGCCATTCGCCAGGCGGAGCTTTACCAGAAGGCGGAATCGACGTCGACACGCGAGGCGCTCGTCAACCGGTTGACGATGCTGATTCGCGCCTCGTTGAGTTTGCCGGAAGTGCTCAGCACCGCGACACGCGAGCTGGGCCGTGCGCTCTCGGCATCGCGGGTTCATCTGTTCTTGTCCAACAGCGAAGATTTCGGATCGCCGCTGGAGGATGAATATGTGGCGGCGGACGTCGCGAGTATCAAGCAGTTTAAGATCAACTACGACGATCCGATCGGACAACGCCTTTCGAGTTCGAGCCGCCCGCTGATCATCGAAGATGCGCTGAATTACAGCGACCAGTCGACGACGCTCAGCGACTATGTTCGCGCGCAGGCGGAGAAACTGGCGGTCCGATCGCAGATAAATTACCCGCTCATCGTCAAAGAAAAGTTTCGCGGCGTGTTGTGTATCCACCAGTCGGATCGGATACGTCGCTGGACCGAAGACGAACTCTCTCTCGTCGAAGCGATTGCGGAACGACTCACGATTGCGATTGCGCAGGCCGAATTGTTTGAAATGGTCGCGCGCGGCAAAACGGAATGGGAAACGACGTTTGACGCGATGTCGGATGGTATTTTCATTTTCGATCGCGTCGGCGAGTTGAAACGCGTGAACCGAGCCGGTGCGGCGATGGAAGCGCTTCATCCGCGACTGCTGTTGGGCCGCCAATGTTGCGCCATTCTGCGCACGAGCGAAGAGGACGAGGCGTGCGTGGTTGAAAATGCCCTGGAAACGCGACGCAGCGTCACGATCGAAATTACGCCGACCCGTCTCAAACGTCCATTGCTCGTGTCGGTTGAACCGTTGCTCGACGAAAACGGCAACGCCGTCGGCGTGGTCTGCACGGCGCGCGATCTTTCGGATCTGCGCAAGGTGCAGGCGGTCGCGCGCGAGCATCAGTCGCTGTTGAATAACATTCTCGAAAGCGCACGCGAATCGATCTATGCCGTCGATCCGGAAGGCCGGTTTAAGTGGTCCAACAGTGCGACGTTGAAAGGTCTCGGCTATCAGCGCAGCGATTTTATCGGTCGCTCGTTGCTCGACATGGTCTATGAAGGCGATCGGGAGCTGGTGAGGGAAAAGCTCGATGCAGCTTTGTCCGGAGCTCCGCAGACCTACGAAATGCGTTACTACAGTCACGACGGACGGCTGCGCTACGCCCGTGTCGACAATTCGCCGCTTGTCGTAGACGGACGAACCACCGGTGTGTTGGGAATCGCGCGCGACATCACCGAGCAGAAGGAAGAACGCGAGCGCGCTGCACGGGCTGATAAGTTGCGCGCACTGGGCCAACTCGCATCGGGCGTCGCCCACGATTTCAACAACTCGCTCGCCGCGATACTCGGACGCGCGCAGTTGTTGCGCCGCCAGATCGACGAGCCCGCCCTGGTTCGTAATCTCGACATCATTCAAACAGCCGCGGAGGATGCGGCCGCTACTGTGCGTCGCATTCAAACGTTCGCGCGCAAGTCTCCGGTGAAAGAATTTGAACTGGTCGACGTTTCAAGTCTGCTAAACGACGCGATCGAGATCACGCGCACGCGCTGGCAGAACGAGGCCCGCGTTCGGGGGCTGGAATACGAGGTTAAACTCGACGCGCAAAAGGACCAGAGCACCTACGGCAGCCCTTCCGAGTTGCGTGAAGTGTTCGTGAACCTCATCGTCAACGCCGTCGACGCGATGCCTAAGGGCGGTAAATTGTGTGTGTGCTGCCGGCGCGAAGACGACAGGCTAAAGCTGAAATTCTGCGATGACGGCATGGGCATGGCTGACGATGTGCGCCAGAAGATTTTTGAACCATTCTTTTCAACCAAGGGCGCGCAGGGTACCGGGCTTGGTTTGTCGGTGAGTTACAGCATCATCGAACGACACGCGGGATCGATCAGTGTCATCTCGGAACCTGGAAAAGGAACCATCTTCATGATCGACCTGCCTGCCGCTGTTGCAGAGGAGTCGGTAGAGACGGTTGAGACAATCACGTCGGATCTCGCGCCGTTACGTATTTTGGTTGTCGACGATGAGCTTCCAGTGAGAGAAACGTTGGCTGAAATGTTGACGGCTGTTCGTCACAAAGTCGAACTCGCGGGAAGTGGTCAGGAAGCGCTGCAAAAAATGCGGCAGCACTCGTTTGACTTCGTGTTTACCGACCTTGCAATGCCTGAGATGGACGGGTGGGAAACTGCGCGATCCATCCGAAAAGATTGGCCTGACGTGAAGATCGTGTTGGTTACCGGTTATGGTCCAAACACCACCCCGCCAACAGGTGAAGAAAACCTCGTTGACGCAATCATCGGCAAGCCCTTCGACTTCTCGCAAGTCGGCTCAACACTAACTACGTTGTCCAAATCGGTGCTATTGGTGTAACTCCCTCTAGTTAAAATTCATAATCCCGGCGCTCGCTGTAAATCCAACTCCAAAACCCACCACCATCGTCGGGCCTGACCAGTCGTGTTTGTCAGCCAGCATGAAGCCGGTTGATGCGCTGGAAAGGTTTCCGTACTGCTGAAGAACTTTGTACGAGTTAGAAACCTTGCGCGAATCAGGGTTAAGCGCGAGTTGCGAGCAAACACCATCAAGAATCTTCTTGCTGCCGGTGTGGATCAGGCAGTCATCGACGTCATCGATGTCCGACACGGGCGAGTCAGGATGCTTTAACACGTTCTTGACGGTCGTTACGGCATAGTGCGCGCCGCGATTCGGTACGTTCGGCTGCATGAAGTACTGCGGCCGCCCTTTAAGGAACGGGTGCGTGCTGTTGCTGACCATCGTCAGCAGGTTCATGTCGTTCGGCTGGTCATTGGTCAGGTGAGAGATTGGTCCAAACGCCGGCTTCCCTTCTTCAGTGCCTACCAGCAACGCCACCGCGCCATCGCCGAACAGCATCGACTGGACCACGAATGTAGTATCCAACCGCTGTTGCTCGAACTGTTCGCTGGCGATGCGTTGTTCCTTCTTCAGTCTGACTATTTCGCGATAACCGAAATACTCGTCGCGTAACAGCGGAGCGACGTAAGGAGTGTGCGCTTCCGACATCACGACGATCGCGAGTTTTCCTGGATTGGCGACGAGGTACCATTGGGCCACTTCGATAGATTTCAACAAAACTGAGCAACCTTGCGCCTGCATGTTTACGGTGCGCAGCGACCGCGAGAGCAGACCATGAGTTTGACCCATGATTTCCGACGCAAGGCAGGGCAGCATCTGGTCGGGGGTGTTAGTCGCGGCGACGAGGAGGCCGATGCGGTTGGGGTCACCGCCCCACTCTTGAATGCAACGTTTGGTGGCGGCCACGCCGAGTTGCGTGGTCGAGCTGGTTGCCATTTTTGGTTCGCCGCGCAGGAAATCAGGGTAGTTTGCGAGGGTTGAATACCTCTGATCGACGCCGAGCGTATTGATTGTGTTGATTAGTTCCGGTGAAAGTTTGTGCATGACGTTGGCCACCAGTTCGGAGGTGGCAAAGGCGTTCTCAGGCACAGACGTAGCCGCTGAAAGCAGATTTATCATTGTCGTTAGCTCCACAGAGAGGGGGTTGCCGCGCTTGAAGTCCCACGTATTTATTTTTACTTCGGTGATTTGAGTAACAACCCTCGTGCCGCAGTCCGTAAAAGTGCTGGATTTGCGATTTAAGGCCGTTTTTTCAGGGATTTCCTGAGATTTGGGTGCGGGTTGTTACTGTGCTGCGGTGGGGTCGATTTGTATACCCCCTAACCACCCCCGGTCAGACCAATCCGATTCGCTAGGTTTTCGCTAGATCCACAACAAAGGTGCTTGGTACTGAGATATACAGGTGGCTATTTGGTATGCGGTGTGGCGGTGTGGCGGTGTGGCGGCTTTGCACACAAAGTTTTTAGCTTCGGCTACGCCGCCTGATGTGCGGCGGCGGCTGTGCCCCGCCGATTTCGCATGTATGCGATGGGCTGTGCCCCTGGTTCGGGCTATGCCCTAAGGGTTTTAGGCCAAAGGCCGAACAAAGGGCGTAGCCCAAGGTAGTAAAATGCTTACGGCGAGGCATAGCCTTCGCCGCACATCAGGCGGCGTAGCCGCGAAAACGACTTTTTGTGCAAAGCCCGGTGTGGCGGTGTGGCGGTGGGTGGCGGCTTTGCACAATAACCCCTGAATTTTTGACGGCCTTTTTAGGCAGAATGGGTAGTTTTGGGCAAATTGGTCTTTTATATGTGCGATTTCCCTTTTCAAAGTCTCTAAATCTAAGAATATTCGGAGAATCCCAACTCCGACGATGGATACGAGCTTTTATGTGGTTGATAACCAATTATTTACACACAATGGGTAGTAATCAATGGTAAAACAACAATGATTTTTAACCAGTGTTTCTTGACTGAGTCGACTTATGGTGTTATGAGACATTACTGTGCCTATTTCTCCGGTCACAGTTTCCAAATATCAGTGCGGCCGTTGTGAGTATGAGTGGTTTCCAAAGAAGCCACTTGAGGCAGAGGCGCTTCCTCGCACCTGTCCTCGTTGCCACAGCCCGTATTGGAATAGTGAGCGTGTCTACAAGGTCAAAACTCCGGCTCGAAAAGTGAATAAGCGGGCAGAGGCTCGTGACAATAAGGCAGCAGCAAAACGAAGGACGCATTGATGAGAAAGAGCAAGAGCACGACCCAAAAGACAACCAAAGCTCCAGAGACACAGAACAGCAATGGAAGTGGTCACCGCCGTCCACCGGTCAATAAACTCAATGACCTGACAGCGAAGGAGTGGATTCCTGAAACAGTGTCTGTTTGGATTCAGCGAGGGCTGGGCAAGGGGCACGAACACGCACAAATCGAACGCCAACACCCTGCGCCATTTTCGTATCAGGACATTGCTCGCCTGATTCGGTTTTTTAGTAAGAAGGGTGACACTGTTTTAGATCCCTTTGTCGGTGTAGGATCGTCACTGAAGGCCGCTGCGGTTGAGGGCCGAAAAGGCATCGGCATCGAACTAAATAAGAAGTATGCAGACCTGGCCCGATTGCGTCTGGAAACTGAGCTAAATGGAGATCCGGAAATCTGCCGTGATCAAGAAGTGATTGAGGGCGACGCCCGAAAGCTGATCCCAAAACTTAGCCCGAACTCAATTAAGTTTGTTGTTACGAGTCCGCCTTACTGGAACATACTCCATAAGCAAGATCACAAAGCTCGGCAGGAAAGAGTGGCACACGGTCTTGATACCCAATATAGTGACGCGGACGCTGATTTAGGCAATGTAAAGACCTACGCGGACTTTTTGACGACTCTCGCGGACACACTGGCTATGTCACGAGCTTGTATGGCTGATGGGGCGTACATGTGTGTTGTCGTGGGAGACTTTCGGCATAAATCGCAGTATTACATGCTACATGCCGACATTGCGCGGGAGATGGAATCTCGCGGGTTCACGTTAAAAGGCGTCAAGATTCTCTATCAGCGTCACAAGCGGGTCTTCCCATACGGCTTTCCCTATTCTTATGTGCCTAACCTCCATCATCAATACATTGTCATCCTTCAAAAATGATTCAAGAGAACACCGTATTTCATGGTGACGCAGTTGAGTTCCTGCGAACCCTGCCGGATGCCTATGCCGACTTGTTTATTGCTGACCCGCCGTACAGTTTGAACAAGGACCGGGAATTTGGAGAGGGCGCATTTTTTGAAAGCCGCGATGTGTGGCTGACCTGGTGCAAGTCCTGGTTAGTAGAAGCGAAGCGAATCCTAAAACCGAAGGGCAATCTATTCGTTTACGCGATCCATCACAACGCCTGTTTCCTGCAAACCTACATGTATGAGATCGGCCTTCAGTACAGACGGCAGATCATCTGGTACTACGAAAACGGATTTTCAAAATACAAAAATGCCCCGGCTTGTCACTATGAGCCGCTACTATGGTTCGCGCCTGGCAATGACTCGACATTCCACGTAATCCGCGAACCTTATAAAAGCAAAGACAGGTTGCGGCATACAATCACCAAGAATGGAAAGGTTTGGATTCCGCACCCTGACGGGCGACAAGCCGGGGACGTTTGGACATTCCCTACCCTGGCCGGGCGGAGGTTTGCCAATGAACGCACAGGACACCCCACCCAGAAGCCCTTGAATCTTTCCCGAAGACTTGTTGAGCATTTTTCGAATCCCGGTGAAATGGTAGTGGTTCCGTTTGCAGGATCGGGGTCCGAATGCGTGGCGGCTGTTGAATGTGATCGGCGGTTTGTTGGGAGTGAGATTAACGCAGAGTACGTTGAGATAGCGCGAGCAAGAATTCAGGGAACCTCACAGCAGTTGCTGAAAGTAGCGGCGAAGAATGCCAGTTGATAACGCGTCTCCAGCAAACCCTCCGTCGGCCTTCGAGATCACTCCGATATTTTTATCATTAAGAAACCGTTGATGGGCTTCGCTGATAGGCGCTTCAAAACAAGCGATCTTATGGATCGGTGCCTTACCCACGATAGGTTCGGTCACAAAGGCTTCATAATATAAGAGTTGAGCCAAGGCCCCCTTTACCCGATCCCGTTCGTCCGCAACCGTTCCATCTAATGTCTTTACCTCAATTAAGATTCCCGCATTAAGAATGATTGCCAGAATATCGAAAGGGTTTTCATGAATCTCTGACCCAATCAGTCGCGCGGCGAGATCTCGGACGATCTGATTGTGTCTTTGCAGCCGGACCAACCGCGCCTGAATTGCGTTCGCTAAAGCCTGCGGGTCGACATTCTGCGGGATTTCTACGTCGTCGAATCCATCGACCCCTGCTTGCGCTATCGTTTGTGCCGTTACCCGGCGAGACGTTCGAGGGGTACGGATTCCCGGCGGAGTTGGCTGACCGCCTTGTTGTGGTCCACCACCGCCATCGGCAGGACCAGCATCATTTCTGCCGGGAGCATCGGCGAGCCTGTAGGAGTCTCCGGTCTTGATAACGTCGCCTAGCTGTTCGGCAAATGATGGTAGTACCTTCTTTGCGTTGTCCCAGTTACTCTTTGTTTCGCCAATCTGTTTCCGTATTTGATCTTCCGTTAATCGTGATAGACCCACAATTCGATCCAATTCTTGTTGCGAATCATTGCGCGCCTCAAGCGCGAGCGCACATTTTGCTCTACTTATACCGGGTCTCTGGCCGACTAGATGAAGCAAAACTTGATAAGGGTGGGAAGTCTCCCTGTCGCCGCCGTCATGAGTAGTATTTGATATGACTCGGCGCCAAAAATCTCTTTGCTCGTCGTTCAGCGGTTGATCGGCAAAGGTCGCCGCTTGTCTACCTAAGTCCGTTGGCTCGATTCTCCCGATCTGGTCAGTGATCAGGCTTAGAAGCTCAAATAACTCTCGTAAGCCTCTGGCGGTTGTTCGGAAACTTTGATTACTGGCGCGCTTTAGTCTTTGCAGTCGAAGGTACTCGTCAACGGGTGGTTGATTCCTTCCATGTCCCCGACCAGCGACTCCTGACCGAACGAACGCCTCACCGAGAATTCCGTCGTCCATCGCATTGTCGCCCGCGTCAGCGAGGCGCACTAAGTCCCGCATTCCAATCGCAAGTTTGGGTAGGCTCGCAACCTGATTGGGAAAGCCTTTCATCAGGGCACGGATCTTAGGGCCGGTCCGACTTTTTGAGCAACCTCGCGGCTTTTTGAGCGAACAAGGTGATGGTCGGTAAGCTGCCGGCTTTATTAATGAATCGGAGTTCAAGGAAGGTTCATCACGTAGATCTCGTAGTTGCCGTTGCGGTTACTCTCGAACGCTAGCTTTGTTCCGTCAGGTGAATACGCCGGGCGGCCGTCGAACTTCGGACCGGCGGTGAGACGCTTGAGTTTCTCGCCTCCCGGAGAAATCTCGAAGATGTTCGCCCTGACTCCGTGATATTCCACAACAAACGCGATCGACGAGCCGTTAGACGACCACTTCGGTATGAAAGTCGAGTTAGGACTCCGCGTAAGCATTTTGAGGTTACTTCCATCGGCATCGATTACAAATACCTGAAGCCAGTGGGCACCGCCGATTATTTCAGGACTGCGACTGACGAACGTGACTTTCTTCCCATCCGGCGACCACGAGGCGTGCATAGCTCCGGTTGTTGTCAGCTTTGAGACATTTCGACCCTCGTGGCCCATCACGTATATCTCTCCACGACCTCCTCGATTGCTCGTAAAGAGGATTCTGTTATCAACCGACCACCGCGGAGAATTGTCAGAGGCTGGATCGTTAGTCAGTCTCCGCGGATTGCTCCCGTCGGCATTCATCACGTAAATCTCTTTGTTCCCGTCTCGCAGACTCGTAAAAACTATTCGTTTACCGTCCGGCGCCCATGCAGGTTCTGTATCTTCGGCAGGCGTGTTTGTTATCTGTGTTAGCGAGCTTCCGTCGGCATTCATGACATAAATATGCTGGTTGCCGTTGCGGTTGCTTGAGAATGCGATCCGTTTTCCGTCAGGAGACCAGTCGGGTGCGAGGTTTTCCGCTGCGTCGTCGGTTAGCTGGGCCAACTCGCCGTCAACGCTTATCGTGTAAATCTCCCAGTTGCCATCCAGGTCGGTTTGAAAGATGAGCTTCGAGCCATCGGGCGACCAGCCGAGCGATCCGTTGTTCGCGGAGTTGTGTGTCACTCGCTTGAGATTTCCTCCGTCGGAATCCATGACGAAGATCTGATCCTTGCCTTCGATCTTCCTCGAGAATGCGATGTTGTTACCATCAATGGACCAGACCGGAGCGCCGTCGGATTTGTCATAATCAGCGGTCAGGTTTTTCTGCTCTGTGCCATCCGCGTTCATGACGTACACATCGAAGTTGCCATTCCTGCCGGTCATGAACAGAATCCTGCGGCCGTCGGGCGACCACTGCGGACCAACATCATATTCAGGGTCATCTACGATTCTCTTCACGTTCGATCCATCGGCATTCATCACGTAGATGTCCATGTTGTACGGGTTATACGGAAGGCCGGTGTCTCGATTGCTGGCGAAGGCGATAAGACTCCCGTCAGGTGACCAGGTGGCAGTGCTATCGAGCGCGTTGTCACGGGTGAGGCGGATCTGGTTGCCGCCGTCGGCATCCATTACGTAGATCTCTCTGTTGCCGTCCCGTTCACTTTCAAAAAGGACTCTGCGACTGTCTGGCGACCAGCTCGGATTCACATCATCAGCGAGGTTGCTGGTGAGTCGCTTCACATTCGAGCCGTCGGCATCCATCACGTAGATCTCTTTTCCGCCGTCTCGATTACTCCAGAATGCGATCCTGCTTCCGTCTGGGGACCAGGCAGGCTCGCTATCCATCGCGTTGTTATTCGTCAGCCGGACAAGCATGCTCTTAGCGCGGGAAACAGGCGGTGCGGTAACAGCCGGCCGCTTTAGAAACATAAAAGCAACAACAGCTAAAACTGCTAACCCACCTACTACAACTGCCGCTTGTATCCAACGCTTCTTACGCTGATCGGTGACGACGCCGGAGGCGAGCGCCTTTCTTTCTACGGCCGGCAGGGACGGTCCATGTTCAACTTCGACCGGAACATCGCTCGCTTCAAACTCATCGCTGATAACCCGGGCGTACGTATGTTTTTCGATAACCACCGCGTCGCCTTCAAGGTCACTGAAACCGATCTGCTCGGAACCCGCCTGAGAAACCCGAACCGGAGCAACAAACCGGTAACCACGTTTCGGAATAGTTTCTATATAGCGAGGCTCGGAAGAATCATCGCCTAACGCCTTCCGCAACCCGTGTATGTTGTGCGAGAGGCTACCTTCCTCGACGAAGATGTCTGGCCACACCTCTTTCAACAGTTGCTCCTTTTCAACAACCTGCGATGCGTGTTGTACGAGGACGAAAAGCGTGTCGAAAGCCTTCGGAGTGAGCCGAACCGTCGCGCCGTCCTTCAGCAGAATGCGGCTGCGTGCGTCGATGACGTACGGCCCGAATTCATATAACTGATTGTCTTGTGAGGACATAGTGGCTCTAAGAATTCTTTAAGATTTCTACGAGAGTTTTCTCACCCCAATTCTAAGAAAACCTAAAAGACTTCCGGGATTGTCCGCGTTTATCGTCCGCCGCGTTCGCGAGGCCGATGACGGACAGCTTCAAAGGCGGTCGCAAAAGTTCGCGAATTATATTGATTATTGATTCAAAGGAGAACTCTCATGAAACGCATTTCCAAACTTACTGCAATCGCGCTAACCGCTTTCTTCTTGCTGGGGAGTGTTGCCGTACTGGCAGTCGATCGCCCCTTTGCTCTTAACGGAAAGGGAGTCGCGACCTTCACCTTGAATGAAGCGGGTATTCCAGTTCGCGGCGACGTGACTTCAACCAGCAATGCCACCCACCTTGGGTTGTGCACCACGGTGGGAGTGGTCAATTACACCCCGGCCAACGATCCTGAACATCCTGGTCGTCTGCTGTCCAGCGGAACGGGGAAAATCACTGCCGCTGACGGTGATACGCTCCTGATCGAGTTTAGCGGAGTATTAGACCCACCGCCGCCGGGTAGTGCTACGGCCATTGATAAACCTGTTTTCCACTTCGTCGGAGGCACAGGCCGGTTTGCCAACGCGAGCGGAACGGCCAACGCCGTAGTGATCGTTAATCTGGCCACCGGAGCTTTCGAGATCACGATGGTCGGCAATATCGATTACTAAGACCATAACCGTGGATTTAGGGTGTCTGAAAGTAGCCGAGACGATCGGCCTTTCAGGCACTCTTTCCACGTTCGCCGTAGAAAAACCCCAGGGAGAAAAGCATGAAAAAAAGGAGGGAAGAGAGGATCGAAATTCACGAGCGACTAATCGTACGAACGACGAGTGGATCGTTTCCCGCTTTGTGCGAGAAGTGCCGTGCGAGTGACGCGATCCTACTTTCACCAGAACAGGCCAGTGCTGTCACCGGCATGCCAACTCGATTGATTTATCAATCGGTTGAAGCAGGGTCGATTCATTACAGGGAAGTGGCCAGCGGAAAGCTCATTGTCTGCATCAAGACAATCGTGCTCCACCAAAACGAATCACTTGATAGGAGTTAGCGAGAAACGGCCAACCGTGTTCTCGCCGATGCTGCCGAAGTAAAGTTTGCCTTCGCGCTCGAGGACATTGGCGATCTGCGCGTAACAGTCGGAGGAATCGTTTTGAAGGTTTTCGACGATGCGGCCCTGCGAATCAAGAGCGACGACGAACGAATAGCGCTCGGGCGCGGGTTGCAGCGCTTTCGGAAGACGAAAGACGACCTTTCGCAGAAACGGGTACGGAAGAAGTTTGTCGAAAAGTGCTTGCCGCGGTGTGACGAGGGCTAACCAAAACTTGTCCGTGCGGTTAGAAGAAATACCGTCAGGAAAACCCGGGAGGTTATCGATAAACGTATCGTCCATTCCCTCTTTCGGTTCCTTCAACCAGTAACGTCGAATGCGATACCTGCCTGTTTCAGCAACGAGGACAAACATCTGATCGGGACTGACGGCGACACCGTTCGCGAAGTAAATCCCGCGGAGCAGCGTGCGGACCGTCAGTGTTTGTGGATCAAACGCCATCAGCCGGCCATTCGGCTGGTGCTCCAACACGTCGCTCGCGAATTCGGACATCGGATACTTGTACGACGCCTCGCTGAAGTAGATCGTTCCATCGGCGCCGATATCGAGATCGTTCAAACAACCAAACTTCACTCCGTCAGCTTCGGTCGCGAGCACCTTGATCTCGCCGGTTGAACTGATCGAAAGGAGTCCCTTGATCGCGTCGGTGACGATCAGGTTCCCGGTGCGATCGAAAATCATTCCGAGTGGACGACCCTGGGTGTTGGCGAAGAGACGGGGCTGCGTTCCATCAGGTTGAAGCTGCATGATCCGCCCGTCTTCAAGACCAGCGTAAATGCGGCCCTGCGCATCGAGCGCGACATCTTCCGGCTTGTGACCGTCGCCGACGGAAAGCTTATCGACCGGCGCGAGGCGTGTGTTGCGTTCGTATTGTCCGGTTAGTGCAGGAGCGGCTGGCGGTGTCCACGCAGCAGGTGTGATCGGTACTGGCGCAAAAAGCAGATAAGCGAGTGCCGCACCGACGATGAGGATGACGATCGCGAGGACGAGTTTCTTTCGGCTCATAGTCACCGCTCGCCGCGCGCTTTTTCAACTTCCGACTGTAACGCCACGACGAGTTGGCGAATACTCGCCTGGTCCATCGGCTCGATCAATCGCAACGCCTCGTCAAGAATGCGTCGTTGATGCTCAGGCCATCCAGGTTTGCCGGCAACGCTGCCAATCTCTCCGTCGTACAGCGCAACGCGGGGAGGACGCACGCTCTCGACGATCACTTGCTCGACCGCCAAGGTCATCGTCGGAATACCAGCGAGCTCCAACGCACGGGCCACTAACCCGACCGACTGGTGACATAGCGCCGACGCAGGAATCAACAACGCCGCCTGCACTTCATAACGTTGCGCGCGTTCCACCAAACTCGGCGCGAGCTCATGGACCACGCGTGCCGCATCCGGAATGTAGCCACAGAAGCTCCAGAAGACGGGATTCAATTCTCCGATGATCCCGTTCTTTTCAAACTCGAGCAGTCGATCGATCGGTATCTGCGCGTTTAGATCCTGTTGAATCGCGGCGCCGTCGTACCCTCGCGCGGTGAAACGAAGATCCACTGGCTCAACTTCGATCGGAATTTCCTTGAAGCTCAGATCGCCGTCCGCTGAACTTGCGTCAAACGGCGACGTGCCGTCGATGTACGCACCCGCCGATGAAATCAGCGCCAGGTTCAACATCGGGAGGGCGCGTCGCGCGGGGGTAAACGGAGCGCGTCGATTCCTGACCCACGTGTAGTCGCCGAGGTTGTTATTTCCCGCGGCGCCAGTCTGTTTCCAGCCGTCATACCGCCGTTGCCAAGTCTCAATGTCTTCAATAATGTCCAAATTACTTTCCATCCTTGCGGGTCAATGTCGCAGGTCAATGTCGAAGGTTGCGGCCCATAAAGACCAGCGCCACAAGACCGGCAATCATAGCAATCCCGAGGGCTTTAACCGAATAACCATGCAAAGCATTGAACTCCATGCGCCGTGGGTCGGCTGCGGCTATCTGGTCGATCGGCAACTCCATCGCCGTACGCAACGCGCGCATCCGCGCAGCGATCCACCAATGGCCCAGAGCGGTCGTTAACGCGATCACGCCGATACACACGCACTCAATGATCAAACCGATTCGCGTCTGCGCTTCTCGACGCAAGAACGCCGTCACGAGCAACAACACTGCAACCGCAAATCCCGCGACATTGATCACGCCGAGCGTGCGCGTGACGATCGAACCGGCGATCTCGCTCGCGTTTGGCAAACCAAACGAACGCAACACTCCGAACGCCGCGGGCGCTACAACCGCGCCGAAGAACAGCGCGGCTCCCAGCCAAGCTGCCAGCAAAGCGAATCGCGTTACACTAATCAAATTCATCGATCGTCGCCAACAACCTGATCTTCGGCGGTCTGATCTGCGGCACAGGTAACTCGCGCGGATCAGCGACGCTCAACAACCACGACAACGCCGAGTCGAGTTGCAACTGATAATCTTCAAGGTCCAACGACATGAAAACAGTACAACCGAGTCGCGCAAACTTTTCTTTTGCCCTCAGGTACATCTGTCTCGCCGCGCCCGGCCGGCCGATGTCCAAATGATGAAACGCCACCGCCGACTGGATCATCGCCTGGAGAAACAGTTTCTCCTTTGGACCAACTTCGCCCATCCACCGCTCTTCCCACGCGTCGTGCGCCGCATGAAACTCCCCCTCGTTGTAAAGATCGATCCCGGCGATGTACTCAACCGGATACGCCGCGATATGCGCGTCGGTGTAGGGGATTTCGAACTCTGTTTCCAGCGACTCAGCCATCTGATTTCTTATTCAACCGGGACGAAATCACTTTTGCGGCGGTAGCGCCTGCTCCAGTAGCGCTGCTGATCGTCGGCGCTAACCGGTTCGAAACATCGCCGATCGCAAACACCATCGGCACGCTCGTCTCCTGTTCGCTGTTCACACCGACGTACCCGTGTTCGTCAACTTGAAGCTGCTCGCGAAAAAGCTCTGTATTCGGTTCGACTCCGATGCGAATCAACACCCCTCGAACAGCGAGCTGAAAAGGCTTAATCCCACCCTTGCGATGGATCTCGACGGCTTCAACTTCCGTGTCGCCCATGATACGCGTGACGACCGATTCAGTGAAAACGGTGATGCGATTGTTGGGCTGTACGCGTTCCGCAAACTCACGCCTCGCGCGCAGTTTCTTACCACGATTGACGAGGGTCACAGTCGCACACGATTCACCCAGCAACAACGCATTTTCGACAGCCGCATCGCCGCCGCCGACAACGCAAACGTCTTTACCGGCGAAGAGCTCACGGTCGCGTGCGCCTGATTCGATTAAGCCTTTGCCGGTAAAGTCTTTTTCACCCGGAATGCCGAGCTCTCGCGCTCGAACACCGGTGGCGATAATGATCGAGATTGCCTGTAACACTTCACCGCTGCGAAGCGAGAGCCGCTTCGCACGCAAGTCGATCGAATCGATAACGGTTCCGGTCCATAGGTCAAAATCCGCGTCATCGACGTCTCGCGAAAAGAGATCGAGCAGTTCAGCGCCGTCGCGAGTCTTAATGCCGAGATAGTTTTTAATGGGGTTGTAAACGCGAGGTAACTGACCGCCGATCTGTTCCGCCTGTTCGAGGACGAGCGTGTCGAGGCCCAACTCATCGCACCAGAACGCCGCGGATAGTCCCGCTGGTCCAGCGCCGATGATGATCACGTCGTGCATTTGTTAGAACGTGGTGGTTTGTACTTGCTGCGTACTTAACACGGCAAGCACCTCATCCGGCTCCAGTTGCGACACACCTAACGTTCCATCGGCGTTGAAAAACTTCGCTGCCGACGTCATTTCATGTTTGTCGATTTTCCAACCGTCTGCGCCGGCGCCTTCTTTGGCATTCAAAACAGCAAGTGCGCTTGTGAGATCGCGTCGCGGGATTTCGGGA
This sequence comes from uncultured Acidobacteriota bacterium, assembly GCA_963789185.1. GTDB lineage: Bacteria > Acidobacteriota > Blastocatellia > Pyrinomonadales > Pyrinomonadaceae > PSRF01. Next base: position 239,760 of record CAWBJU010000022.1, on the reverse strand, counting down.
CGAACTACTGTTTCCGCCCACGAGTAGTACGGGTAATCAAGACGATATGTCCAACCTCCCGAAACCGGCGTCGCGATCAAAAACATTTCGCCGCGAGCGTGTTTCGAAACCGCCATTAACCACTGGCTCAGGTCAGGCGCTAACGTGATCAACGAAATCCGTGAATCTTCATGCTCGACCACACGCGAATCGCCGCGCGCAAAACTCTCCAACGCGGCAGCAACACTCGTCCAACCGTTTCGCCATAGCGACTCATAAGCGTTGACATTCGAAAGCAGTCGCTCAACTTCCGGCAACACGAGGTCATACGATTGCGCATCGTCATCTACCCGGTGTCCCGCAAGAAACGAAGCTAGCGGCGACGCGTCGTCATTATCTGAACCAGCCTGGTTGAGGCCCTGGATCGCAATACTCACCTTCACGCCATCGTCACTCGTATGCTCTGAAAAATCCCCAGCTTCCGCCGCAGACACCAGCAGGTCGCGAAAATCCAATGCGCGCTCGCCGTTCAGCACGCTCCAAACGGACAACACGCCGTCGGTGTCGAAATGGTTGTTCACAACCAACTCGATGCCCTGCGTCAGCGCCGCGCGATTTGGCGATGCGACAAGATTCAAAGCGATTTCTGTCGAAGTGTCGGCCTTCACTTCCGCGGGGGTCGTGTTTCCTTCCCAGTGTGAGAAGTGGATGCTGTTGGATACTGTGCCATCGACTGAGAGTTTGGGAACGTTGTCGAGTGCTTCAGAGTAGAATTGGAATCTCATGCTTTCGAAGTGTAGTGTAAGATATGTTCAGCAAACAAACAGGGCAAATCCGAAGATGCGGAGCGAAATGATGGAAGAGATCACCTCAACTGAGCTGAAACAACGCCTCGATCAGGGCGACGACATTCAAATTATCGACGTGCGCGAGAACGTCGAGGTTGCTATTGGGCGTATTCCCAACTCCGTACACATCCCGCTGGCCCAGGTGCTGACCCGGATGAACGAAATCGATCCAACCCGGGAAACCGTGGTCCACTGCAAAATGGGTGGCCGCAGCGCCCGCGCCATCGACGCGCTCCAGCGTTCGGGTTTCAGAGGGAAACTGATGAATTTAAAGGGTGGGATTATCGGTTGGTCTAATGAGGTCGATCCATCCGTGCCGAAATACTAGCCGCTGATTACTTGTTTATTCCTTCAAGCTTAATAAACGGGCTCAGCCGGGTAATCACCATTCCTTCTTCACATTCCAACCGGCACGAGAGCCCCGGGCGATCGCTCGCAGCATCCTGTCCTTTCAAGTGATACCAGACCTGACAATTCGTGCAGTCGCCGTTCCAACAAAAATCGCCATAAGAAATCGTGTTAATCGACAAATACTGAAAGCATCGCAACAGACGATTTTTCTCCGGCACGCTCACCTCGCGCCCCTCTATCTCGACGTTAATTAGCTTCTCGTAAGGATCGAGCAGGTCCGCCGCAAACTGTCGTAGATCGTCTGCGCTTTGTTCACTCATAGGCAGCGGCAGTATAATCGCTCGCTGCTTAATTTGTAACTTTAACGTGCAGGAGTATTTTCCAATTGGCCTTAGTTATTTATTCAAAACCGGGATGTCCTTACTGCCAGCAGGCGCGGGACTTCTACAACTCCAAAGGCATTCCCTTTATCGACTACGACGCGCAAAACGATCGCGCCCGGCGCGCTGAAATGTTCTCGTACTCCGACGGCGACCCAACGGTCCCGTGCATCGTTGAAGACGGTAAGTACATAGGTTCTGGCTGGGGAAACCCGCCGCGTGGTTGAACGGTTCATGACTGAACGGCCGTGCGCCGGACAACCACAACAAAGTTTGATTGTCTCCCCTTCTGCGTTTGCTCCTGCCGACAAGGCTAGTCACCGCGGACTCGAGGATTAAATCATGCACAGACAAACCGGATCTCTTTTCACCTTAGTACTCCTCGTTATCTTCAGCGTTAGCTCAATCAATTTTGCGCTCGCACAGACAAACGGAGGCGGTGCGCCACTGAAACCACCAATGGCAGAAAAGAAAACAAAAACTACTAACATCCACGGCGAAACGATCGTCGACGAATACTTCTGGCTGCGCGAGAAGACCAATCCTGACGTGATTGCCCATCTCGAAGCTGAGGACAAATATGCTGAATCCCTGATGCAACCGACCAAGGCGTTGCAGGAGAAGCTCTACAACGAAATGGTCAGTCACATCAAAGAGACTGACTCGCAGTATCCGTATCGCCGCGGTGATTATTTCTACTACACGCGCACTGAGAAGGGTAAGCAGTATCCAATCTACTGCCGCACGAAGGGCAGCATCAAAGCCCCGGAAGAGATCGTGCTCGATGTGAATGAACTGGCGAAAGGTCAGAAGTTCATGGGCATCGGCGTGTTCGTGCCGAGCGACGACGGAAATCTCCTCGCCTACAGCACCGACAACACCGGTTATCGACAGTATGTGCTTCAGATCAAAGACCTGCGCACCGGCAAGGTGCTACCCGAACGCGTCGAGCGCGTAAACAACGTCGCCTGGGCCACCGATAATAAGACCATCTTCTACGTGACCGAAGATCAGGTGACCAAACGCAACGACAAGTTCTTCCGCCACATGCTCGGCACTGACAAGTACGATCTCATTTATGACGAGAAGGACGAACTTTTCGATATCGCCACCAGCCGAACGCGCGACAAGGCGATGATCGTCCTCGACATCTTCAGCAAAACGTCGACTGAAGTTCGTTATATTCCGGCTGACAAACCCGATGCGTCACTGAAAGTCGTGCTCGCGCGCCAACCGGATCACGAATACGATCTCGATCATCGCGACGGCCTCTTTTATATCCGCTCAAACAAAGGCGCGAAAAATTTTCGCGTCGTGACTGCGCCGGTGAGCGATCCCTCGGAAGCAAATTGGAAAGATTTTGTCGCTCATCGTCCGGCTGTGAAGATCGAAGCCGTCAACATGTTTGCGGATCACGCCGTGCTCAGCGAATGGGAAAACGGTCTGCAAGAGCTCGAAGTGGTCAACTTCAAGACGAACAAGCGCAACCGTATCGAGTTTCCCGAACCGGTTTACTCCGCGGAGTTAAGCAACAACCGTGAATTCAAGACGGCTGTAGTCAGATACACCTACAACTCCCTTGTCACGCCGGACTCGACGTTTGACTACGACATGAATACCGGTAAGTCGACCCTCTTGAAACAGCAGGAAGTACCCGGTGGCTTCGACCGAACGAATTACAAAGCGGAACGCGTATTTGCGACTGCAAGCGACGGCACGAAGGTTCCGATGTCGGTTGTTTATCGAAAAGGTGTGAAGCTTGACGGGTCCGCACCGCTATTGCTTTACGCCTACGGCTCGTACGGCTATTCGATGCCGCCAGAGTTCTCGTCGAACCGGCTAAGTCTGCTCGATCGCGGCGTCATCTACGCGATTGGACACATTCGCGGCGGTGGCGAACTCGGCGAAGAATGGCGTGAAGCCGGCAGAATGATGAAGAAGATAAATACCTTCACCGACTTCATCGCTTGCGCGGAAGCACTCGTGAAGATGAAGTACACGTCGAGCGATCGGCTTGTGATTGAAGGCGGCAGTGCTGGTGGGTTGCTGATGGGCGCAGTTTCAAACATGCGCCCCGATCTGTTCAAAGGGGTCGTTTCGCATGTGCCGTTTGTAGACGTTCTCAACACGATGCTTGACGCGTCATTGCCGTTGACGACGAGCGAATACATCGAATGGGGCAATCCAAACGAGAAGGCCGCGTACGATTACATGAAGCAGTATTCTCCGTATGACAATGTCGGGAAGAAAGCTTATCCGGCGACGCTCGTGAAGGTGTCGGTCCACGACAGCCAGGTGCCTTACTGGGAAGGTGCGAAACTCGTCGCAAAAATGCGCACGATGAAAACTGACGACAATCCACTCTTGTTGAAAGTCAACTTCGGCGCGGGCCACGGCGGCGCATCCGGACGCTACGACGCTCTGCGCGAAGTGGCGTTCGACTACGCCTTCATGCTCTGGCAAATGGGTATCTCGAAGTGACGACAGCGACCGTCTCCTGTAATCTGCTGTCTAAACAATGATCGGGTCCACACTGGGGAATTTCAAAATCCTCGAGAAGCTCGGTGAGGGCGGTCAGGGGACGGTCTATAAAGCAATCGATTCGAAGCTCGGCCGCACCGTCGTCATCAAGGTGTTACCGCCCGAGCTTACCGCTAAAGAGGCCAATCTGAAGCGTTTCGAGCGCGAAGCCCGCCTCGCCTCCGGGCTCGATCACCCAAATATCTGCACCATTTTCGATCTTCAAGAGGTCAACGGCATCCACTTCATCGTGATGCAGTACATCGAGGGGCGCAACGTCAGGCAGTTGGTTAACGGACGGCCGTTGTCCCTCGAAAGTGCGTTGTCGATCGCAGTGCAAACCGCCGAAGCACTCGCGGCGGCGCATTCGCGCGGGATCATCCATCGCGACATCAAAGCCGGAAACGTGATGGTGACGCCGACGGGCCAGGTAAAAGTGCTCGACTTCGGTCTCGCAAAACTGCTGGACGAAGAAGCAGCGCGAACTTCCGGCATTCACCACACCGAGATCACTGAACTCGGTATCCCATACGGCACGGCGACCTATGCGGCGCCCGAACAAGCGCGCGGCGATCGCGTCGACTCACGCGCCGACATTTTCTCGACCGGAGTTTTGCTTTACGAGATGCTTGCCGGCACCTGGCCGTTTCGCGGCAACACGGCCGCGGAAGTTCGCCAGGCAGTCTTGAACAACGAACCGGAACCGCTCGCGAAAGTACGTCCCGGACGCGTGCCGCCTCAGTTACAAACGATTCTCGACAGGGCTCTCGCCAAGGATCCTCGCAACCGTTTTCAAAAGATTTCACACTTCGCGAACGATCTGCGTGCTGTTATTCGTGAACTCGGATCGCCCGATGCTTTGCCGGGCGTCGAAGACGCGACTGCCACGGTCGCGCCAACGCACTTAACGCCGCGGAATCCGATGAAACGGGCGTTGCGATGGTTGACAGGAAGTCTTACGGGCGAGAGCGTGACGCCAATCTCTTCGAAGTCTTCCGGACGCGTTGGCGAAGCGCATGAGAGTCCGTTGACGAGCCTCGGCGATCACGATCGGAAGAGCGTTGCGATTTTGCCGTTCAAAAATGCGGGTAACGATCGTCAGGTGGATTTCTACCAGTTCTCCCTCGCCGATGCGGTGATAACTGAGCTCGCGCGCGTGCGATCGCTCGTCGTGCGGCCGTCGTCAGTGATCGTCAAATATCAGAATCGCGAAGTCGACGCCGCAGAAGCAGGACGCGATTTGAGCGTAGACGCGATTCTTACCGCCAGCTTCCTCCGTGCCGGTGACAGGCTACGCGTGACGGCCCAGCTGCTCGACGTCCGCACCAGCGAGATTCTCTGGAGTGAACGCATCGACGCTGATGCCAGAGACGTGATTGGCGTGCAGGACACGATCGTCCATCGCATCGTCGAAGGCCTGCGTCTCGAACTAAGTCCCGACGAGAAAGTCGCACTCGCGAAGGGAAGCACCGCAGACGCCGCTGCTTCTGAAGAATACCTGCGCGGTCGCGACTGCCTGGCGACGTTCATCTATCACACGGTCCAACGCGAACATCTCGACTCGTCAATCGAACATTTCCGCCGCGCGATCGAAATCGATCCGGATTTCGCGCTCGCTTACTCCGCCCTGGGAAGTTCGTACGTCAATCGAGTCTTGAAAGGATTGGGCCAGGCCGGAGACCACGACAAAGCCAAGAACGCGTTTAAGAAAGCGCTGTCACTCGATCCCAAGCTGCTCGAAGCGCGCATGCAGATGGTTTTCATTTATTTGACCGAAGGTCAAAAGCAGAAGGCGCGAACGGCGGTCGAAGTGCTGCGTGAGGAGTATCCGAACGATCCGGGCGTCCAGTTTGTTCGCGGAGTCGTGGCGCGGCTTGACGGCGATTACGAAAAGGCGTTGCGCAGTTACGATCGCATGGTCAAGCTCAATCCCGGCGAGCGAGTTCTCGCAAGTTACAACCGCGCGCGCATCTTCATGTACCAGAAGGACTACGATCAGGCGCTGCGCGAGTTGGACCAGGGCGCCGAGCTCGAACCCGAGCATCCGATGATCAAGGTCATTCGCGCGTGCGTGCTCTTCTATCGCGGTGAGGTCGACGAGTCGATCAATATCGTTCACGACGTTCTGATCCGGCACCCGCAAATGGATGGCATCCGTCCGGTTCTCGCGATCGCCCTCAGCGCTCAGGGTCAGCACACGAAAGCCAACGAACAGCTCACGCAGAAAGTCAGGCTGGTGGCTGAAGCCGATTACGATATATCTTATTGGCTCGCCTCCGCTTACCTTTTACAAGGCCGTCAGGTAGAAGCACTCAGATGGCTGGAGACTGCAATTCATCTTGGCAACGAGAATTATCGTTGGTTCGAGACTGATCCGAATTGGACCGATATGCATGAGGATCCACGCTTCCTCGAATTGATGAAAGGCGTCAAAGATCAAGGTGTAGAGCCCGGGAACCAGACTGAATGAAAACTTTCGTCGTTGGTGACATCCACGGACGATGCGCGCAGCTCCTCAACCTGCTCGACATGCTGCCGCGAGATCCGAAAACAGACACGCTGGTTTTTCTCGGCGATTTGATCGATCGCGGCGCCGATGCGCCGGGCTGTGTCGAGCACGTCGAGAAACTCTGTAGCGAGAATCCGGAGCGTGTGATCTGTCTCCGTGGAAATCACGAACAGATGTTGATGGACTTTCTCGAGGGACAGCCGACGATCTGGTTGACGCCGGTGGTCGGTGGCGAGCGAACGTTTGAGCAATACACAGGGCAATCGCCGTGGGCCGATCCGGAGCAGGATGAGGAAGATTTGAGACTAACGCTTGAGCGTGCGGTGCCGGTGAAACATCTCGCCTTCATGAAAAGTTTGCCGTATTACTACGAAGACGACCATGCGATTTACGTTCATGCGGGGCTCGATGAAGGTAAGCATCCGAGTGAGAGTTCGCCTACGTCGTTGTTATGGATGCGCGACATGGAGTTTTACAAGAACTATCGTGGGAAGCCTTGTATTTTTGGTCACACGCCGACGCCGCTGTTGCCGTTGCGAGGGCGGCTCGGGCGTCATGGGATTTACATCTCGCACAGCGCGGTTGGGTTGGACACGGGGTGTGAGCGCCAGTCGCCGCTCAGTTGTCTTTCGCTTCCCGATTTCAACCTCTACCAGACCTACTCCGACGGCCGCGAAGAGACTTACCAGATCACTTCCTTCATTCCCGAAGCGCTGAAAGAAATGCAACGCCGCGCCGGTTTGTATTAAGAAAGAAAACTGACGACTCGCCTGAACCTCGCAAGGACCTCTGGCGGATCTCACATTATCTCTCTGTGTTACGGAACACATTTTTGTTCACGAAGTGGGAATAGATCGACGCCGGTCACTTTTCTCGTGCCCGGCTCGACAGCAACACGCACGGCCATCGGACCTTTATCACACGTGAGCCGAACGGTGCTGCTCCGCGTGCCGTTTCCACTCAACGTCTCCCCAATTCTGCACGTTCCCCATGCGCCGCCGCCGCAAACTGACGTCGCATTCGTTCGACATCCAACGACGGCGCGGCTATTAATTTGACGACGTCCGCATCCCACGCGGCGAGCATTTTGACGACTGTTTCGATCGTCGCCGTCATTTCGGCGTTTGCCGGCATCACCGGCGCGATATTGATCATCTGAACTTTCGGCGGCATCGTCGGCGCGAGCGTGATACCGATCTTCGAGCCAACCTCGTTCACACATCAACTTCCATGTTCCACGCAACGCGTTCTCCGGTTCGATCGCCGTGCCAGGAATCCGGCAGACGCCGTGTTCCTTCGCTAACGTTGCCCAGCGCGACTTGCGCACCTCAGCCGCAACGTCGAGAAACAGATTGTCCGCAGCGATGCGATTCGCGAGTGCGTCGTCCCACTTGATGATCAACTGCGACACGTCCGCCTGTGCAGACAACAATGCCGGCGACGGCTGGACCACGCGCGGCTTCAACGCACCCGTCTTGTGCAACTCGTTCAGCGCATCGTTGAAGACGCCGCCAAAACCACCGTACGTCCTGTTGCTCATCCCGATCAGCCCGACACCGTACTCCGGCAACCAACGCATCAGCGAACCGTAACCGGGCAACCCACCTCCGTGACCGACCGTATGATCGAACTTGCAATCCTGCGAAACACCCAGCCCGTAACCATATCCCCCGGCGCCGAATTGAAGTGGACCATCAACCGTTCCACGAAACGCGCCACCGGGTTGAAAACGTCCAACCTGCTGCATCTCGCGCGCGCTGCTGCGCTTGATTGGACCGTTGTCAGCCTCGTCACGCGGCGGATAGGCTGACATCAGAAATGCTACGTAACGCGCAAGATCTCGCGTGCTGGTCCAAAGTCCGCCCATCGCGCCAAACGATCCGTGCGCCAATATCGGTTCAGGCTTCCAGCCGCCGTCTTCGAAGCGATAACCGAGCGCGATGTGCTCGCGTGGCACGGCTGACATTTCAAACGTGGAGAGTTCATGCCGAGCGGGCGCAGGATGTTGTCACGCACGTAGACGGCATAGTCTTTACCCGAAGCGCGCGTAACGATCTGGCCAAGCATTCCGAAGCCGTAGTTTGAATACTCGAAGGTCGTTCCCGGCGGCGTTGAAAACGGAATACCGGCACGCATCCAGGCGCGGACGGTTTCGTCCGTTTGGGCCAACTGGCGATCGCCCCACGGATTGTCCTCGGGGAAACCTTCGGAGTGCGTCAGCAGGTGACGAATGGTGATCGCAGGCGAGTCTTTCGTTGGATAAGGCAGATCCGCCATCGCCGGGATGTAACGCGAGACTGGATCGTCCAACGAGAGTTTGCCGTCGTCACGCAGCTTGAGTATCGCCATCGCGGTGAAGCTCTTCGTCATCGACGCGATGCGAAAAACTGTGTCCGGCGTGACGGGCGCCTTGTCCGTTGTCTCACGAACACCGGTCGCTTTCACCCACGCGAGCTCGCCGTCGATGATGACGCCCATTACCGCGCCCGGCATGTTTGCTCGTTTAGCATAGGCCAGGAACAGTTTTTCAATCTCCGGAAAAGCCGCGGCGAGCTTTTGTTTGCGTTGCGGATCCGCGAACTTCGGCGGCGGCACGGTGCCTTCAGCAAACTTTCGTTGCGCGTTGGCTATTGGCGTCAGGATCAGTGCAGTCAGTAACAGACAAGTTATTAGGCGCATGATTTTTCTCCGTTCGATCCGAACCGGATTCGGGGGTCGCGGGTCATAATAGTTGAATGGCCGGCAAGGCGGCATCTGAAAAACAAATCTGGTGGGTGTTACAGGCGCAGTCTGGCAGCCGCGAGGCCTTGGACGAGTTGTTCAAGAGTGTTCAGGAACCGCTGTTCCGGTACATCGTCACCGTAGTGAACGACCGGCATCTCGCGGAAGATGTACTTCAAGAGGTGTTTATCCGGATCTACCGAAAGCTGCGATGGCTGCGCGAGCCGCAAGCGTTTCGAGCATGGAGTTATCAGATTGCGACGCGAGAGGCGTTCCGGCATTTGAAACGAGAACGGTTATGGACCGACCAGGTCAGGGACGAAGGCGTGTTGAATGTTGCACCAGCCGCTGAGCCGGTTTATTCGCCGGAGTTGGTCCAACAGCTTCCGGAGTTGGTCGGTGAATTGTCGCCGGCAAGCCGCGCAGTGATAGTGCTGTACTACTTGCACGAGACTGTCGTTGGTGGAGACGGCGGCGGTGTTGGACATTCCGGTTGGAACGGTGAAGTCGCGATTGGCTTACGGGTTGGAAAGTTTGAGAAGGAGGTTGGAAAGATGAAATTCAAGCATGTTGTGATCGTTTTCGCGATTATCGAATTCGCTATGATCGTGCGCAGTGGTGGTTTTCGGGTTGAATAAGTAATCGAAATGGAGGTGTGTGATGGCACAAAGAGTAAATCTTGACGAAGTACGGGCCGCGGCGATCGCGCGAGTCGATCGCACCGAGCGAAATTTTAAACTGGCATTTATCGGCGCAGGACTTGTTGAAAGCGCATTTATCGTGAGTTTTATACTAATGGCTGATCTGTCGAACCGTTTGCACCTGCTGCTGTTGATCTCAACAGTGAGCTGCTACTCGATCGTCGTTCTCGGCCTATTCGCTCTCGGAGCGCACTTCAACCGCGGCATCGCGCGTGTGTTGAAAGCAGTGGAGCTGCTGAAGTGAAGGCTTCAATTCATCCGTTAAGTCCTAACGCTCGAGAATGTGTTTGCGCATGTACTGGCCCTGCGATTTGGCGTTCATCAGTCCTTCGGACACGAATAGAGGGACGTTCTTGTAACGATACTTTTCGCCGGTACGAAAGATGACTTCCAGCTCAAAGAGTGCTTCGTCATAACGGACGCCCAGGAGCATTGAGGATTCTACGGGTATGAACTTCATCACACTTGTCCCCCTCGACTGAGACAGTCGAATGTCAGTTGAGTTGAGGGGGGTGCACCGCATGGGAGGGGCGGTGCTGACGCAATGATATCCTACCGCTGGTAAATCTCGCTGCCCGCTTCCACAAATTCGCGGGCTTTTTCTTTCAATCCGACATCCAACGCCGCCTCTGCGTCGATCTGTTTCTGCGCAGCGTACTCGCGTACGTCCTGCGTGATCTTCATCGAACAGAAATGTGGACCACACATCGAGCAGAAGTGGGCCAGCTTCGCCCCTTCCTGCGGCAGTGTTTCGTCGTGATACTCACGCGCGACTTCCGGATCGAGTGAAAGATTGAACTGATCTTCCCAGCGAAACTCGAAGCGCGCCTTCGACAACGCATTGTCGCGATACTGCGCGCCCGGATGACCCTTCGCCAGATCGGCCGCATGCGCTGCGAGTTTGTACGCAATCACACCGTCTTTCACATCTTTCTTATTTGGCAAGCCGAGATGCTCCTTCGGCGTGACGTAACAGAGCATCGCGGTGCCGAACCAACCAATCATCGCCGCGCCAATCGCCGACGTGATGTGATCGTATCCGGGCGCGATATCGGTTGTGAGAGGACCAAGCGTGTAGAACGGAGCTTCGTGACACGTCTCGAGTTGCTTGTCCATGTTCTCTTTGATGAGGTGCATGGGAACGTGGCCCGGTCCTTCGATCATCACCTGGCAATCCTGTTCCCAGGCAATCTTCGTGAGCTCGCCGAGCGTTTCCAGCTCCGCAAATTGCGCTTCGTCGTTCGCGTCGGCAATCGATCCCGGACGCAGGCCATCACCCAGCGAGAATGAAACGTCGTACGCCGCCATGATTTCGCAGATCTCGCGAAAGCGCGTGTAAAGAAAACTCTCTTCGTGATGGGCCAGGCACCACTTCGCGAGGATCGATCCGCCGCGGCTGACGATTCCCGTCGTGCGACGGGCAGTCAGGGGAATGTAAGGGAGGCGGACGCCCGCGTGAATCGTGAAGTAGTCAACGCCCTGTTCCGCCTGTTCGATGAGGGTGTCGCGAAAGATCTCCCACGTGAGTTCCTCAGCTTTGCCGCCAACCTTTTCGAGCGCCTGGTAGATCGGAACAGTTCCAATCGGCACCGGCGAGTTGCGAATGATCCATTCGCGCGTGGCGTGAATGTTCTTTCCCGTCGACAGGTCCATCACAGTGTCTGATCCACATCGAATGGACCAGCGCATCTTGTCGACTTCTTCTTCGATCGAAGATGTGACGGCGGAGTTTCCGATGTTCGCGTTGATCTTCACCAGGAAGTTACGCCCGATGATCATCGGCTCCGACTCGGGATGATTGATGTTCGCGGGAATGATCGCGCGTCCGCGCGCTACTTCATCGCGCACGAATTCAGGCGTTACATAAGACGGAATCGCAGCGCCAAAAGACTGGCCGCGATGTTGATGCAGCAATGAATCGCGGGGCGCGTCACCGGACACAGACCACGCAACCTCACGACCCATGTTTTCGCGGATCGCAATAAACTCCATTTCCGGAGTGATGATGCCGCGGCGCGCGTAATGCAGTTGCGTAACGCATGCGCCCGGTTTCGCTCGCAAAACTTTGCGACGCAACGCAGGAAAGTCCTCGAGTTTACCGACGTCTTTTACGCGCGCCCTGTTGGCGGCGTCGAAAGGTCAAATAACCATCGTCAATCGGTTTCGGCTTCGCGTCCTTCGTATTCTTCGACGTCACCGCGCGCGCGAATCCAGTCCACGTCGCAACGCGGGCAGACCTTTGGTCACGTCGCATTGAACGTTGCTGTCGCCCCACGGTCCGCTGGTGTCGTAAACGCGCACCGGCGGGTTACTGACCAAACTACCGTCAAAGCTGCGCGAAGGTGTTTGCGTGATTTCCCGGAACGGTACGCTCACGCCCGGCAGCTTGCCGTCGACGTAAACTCGGCGCGAGTTACCCGGCAATGATGATTTCGCTACTGCACTCATCGTTTCTCCCATTGTTTTCTGATCCATGTCAGTCAAAGTATAATCTCGCCGCTAGGACCCAACCTAATCGGCCTTCCGGAGAAAAACGAATGCTTAAACGGTTCATCACGCTATCTCTAACCTGGGTGCTCGTCCTTTCGTTGCTGTCGATGTCCGTCGTCGCTCAAAACGGAAGCGGAGACATGCTCACCCGCATCCGCAAGGAAGCGATGGAACGCTCGCAGATCATGAAAACCATGCACATGTTTACCGACCTTTACGGCCCGCGCCTGACCGGTTCGCCGAACCACAAGGCCGCCGCGGAATGGGCCGTAAAACAGATGACCGCATGGGGACTCGAAAACGCCCATCTTGAACCGTGGGACTTCAAACATCCGGGTTGGGCCAACGAACGACTCAGCGCGCACCTGATCTCGCCCGTGAAAGATCCACTCGTTTGCGAGGCACTCGCGTGGACACCCAGCACGAAAGGAACCGTAACGGCTGACGCGTATCATCTGATCCTGCCCGAGCGGCCGTCGCAGGACATGTTGACTTCATTCTTCGCGAGCCAGAAAGGCAAGGTGCGTGACCGCGTCGTATTGATTGGAAAACCGGCAACTCTCGGGGTGAACCTGAATCCGCCGGCGAAACGTTTAAGCGATGAGCAGGCAGCGCAACGCTACGGTCTCAACCCACGGCCGTTTGCTTTCCCGACTCCCTCGCCGACGCCAACGCCCGCTCCGAACGCACCGCGTCCGCTTTCCGCCAGACAAATCGACGAGCAGCTCGACGCGTTTCTGAAATCGAGTGGCGCCGTGGTTCGCGTGAACGACGCGGGACGCGAGTTTCGTCAGATCCGCGCGTTCAATAACAGAACATTCGACGCAAGCAAGGTCGTGCCTACGGTAGTGATGAGTAATGAAGACTTCGGACGCATCTCACGCATCCTCGCCGACGGCACGGAAGTGGTCCTGGAATTCAACATCGTCAACCGCATCTATCCTGAAGGCGCAGTTTCTTACAACACGATAGGCGAGATTCGCGGCAGCGACAAAGCCGACGAAGTGATCATGCTCGGCGGGCACCTCGACTCGTGGCACGCAGCGACCGGCGCCACTGACAACGCCATCGGCTGCGCGATCATGATGGAAGCCGCGCGAATCCTGAAAACGCTCGACGTTAAACCACGCCGCACGATTCGCGTCGCGCTGTGGAGCGGCGAAGAGCAGGGACTGCTCGGATCGATTGCCTACGTCAAACAACACTTCGGTTCGTTTGAAGAGAAGAAACCTGGGTATGAGAAGTTTGGCGGTTACTTCAATATCGACTCCGGCACCGGCCGCGTGCGCGGCGCATCGGTTTTTGGACCACCGGAAGCGGGAAACATCATGCGCGAGATCCTTGCGCCGTTCAAAGACGATGGTGTGGTTGGAGCAGTACCGACGCGCAGCCGGCGTCTTGGTGGTTCTGACAACACGTCGTTCAACCAGGCGGGGTTGCCGGGTATTGGCATGGGCCAGGATCCGATCGAATACAACTCGAACACGTGGCACACAAACCTCGACACGTACGAGCGCATCCTCGAAGACGACGTGAAAAAGAATGCGATGATTGTCGCGTGGTCCGTCTATCAACTCGCGATGCGTGACGAACTGCTGCCGCGACTACCGGCCGCCGAAATGCCCCCGCCACCGCGCGAGGACACGCCGGCAACTCCGGCTCGGCCAAACACGAACACGCGACCGACTCGGGATTCGGGCCCAGGGCAGTAATCCTTATATTCTTTTAAAACGTGTGTGATCCGCCGGAAGTCTCAGCGATGTACAGAGGAAACGTCGGTTAGCGGACAGGTTTGAAAGGCAAAGCAGTTGGCAATAACTCGCCGTCAGTTCCTGAGGCGTAGCGCGCTTGCAGTTGCGGGCGTTGGTCTGGTTCCACCTCCCCTGGTTCTAACGGCCCCGGCCAAGAAGGTGCTCATTTTAGGCGCTGGAATGGCCGGACTAGCCGCCGGTTACGAACTCTCCAAACTCGGTCACGACATAACCATTCTCGAAGCACGCACCCGCCCCGGCGGACGCGTCCTCACTTTGCGTGAACCCTTCGCCGACGGTCTCTACGCTGAAGCCGGCGCCGCACGAATTCGCGACAATCACCACCTCACACTCAAGTACGTCAAAGCCTTCAACCTTCCACTCGAACCGTTTTACCCGTCGTCGAACCTGAAAGCCGTTCGCTACGATCAAGGCGAGCGTCGTGAAGTGCCGATCGAAGGCTACACCGCCGCGATGACGCAGAACTACGGCGGCGAACTAGGCGAAGGACCTGAAATCTGGCGCAAGATCAAAGGCGGCATGGATCTGCTGCCGAAAGCATTCGCCGCACATCTCGGAGACAAGATCCATTACGGTGCGACGGTCGTCAGAATCGAACAGGATGCAAAACAAGCGACGGTGAAGTTTACGAAAGACCGTTCGCTACAAGCGCTCTCCGCTGACGTGGTCCTGTGTACGATCCCGTTCTCGGTGTTGCGCAAACTGGAATTACCCGCGCTTTCGTCACGCAAAAAGGACCTCATCAAGCGAACTCCTTACGACGCCGTGTCGCGCGTCTACCTGCAAACAAAGAATCGCTTTTGGGAAACGAGCGGTCTCAACGGTTTTGCTTTCACGAAAGGCGCGATCGAAGTCTGGCATCCGACGTGGAGCCAGCCTGGACCACGCGGAATACTCATGAGCTATGCACGGCCGGGTGAAGCCGAACGAATCACGAAGCTGAAAGAAACTGAACGCATCTCGCAGACTGTGACGCAACTCGATTCGATTTTTACCGGTCTGCGTCCAAACTTCGAACAGGGTATCTCGAAATGTTGGACTGAAGATGAATGGTCGCTTGGCGCGTGGGGGTTTGTCGGATTGCTTGAAATCCCGAAGGCGACGGCGCCTGATGGACGAATCTATTTCGCCGGCGAGCATCTGTCGCCATGGTATTCGTGGATTCAGGGAGCGTTGTCAACGAGCATGCAGGCTGTGAAACAGATCGACGCTACCGCCGACGTGGAGTTGGCGTTAGCCGCCAATAAAACTCATCGAGCGTGAAGGAGCGACGAAGCCTGGGTCGTTGATGAAGTGGCGTGGCTCTTTTTTATAAACGACGGATTCGATGAACTCAACGATCTCATCGCGCGTGGCGCCGCTGCGAACCACGTCGCGTAGTGAATATTCGACCGTCGAGAAGAGACACGTGCGAATCTGGCCATCAGCAGTCAAACGGATTCGTGAACACGCGCCGCAGAACGGTTCCGTCACTGGAGCGATGATTCCAATCTCGCCGGGTGCTCCGTCGGCAAAACGATAACGAGCCGATGTTTCCGATCCTCGTTTCACATCGAGTTTCACGAGCGGGAAGCGGTCGTTGATCCGCTCGTAAATCTCTCTACCGGAAACGACGTCTTTGCTATCCCATTCGTGTCCTGAATCCAACGGCATAAATTCGATGTAGCGCATCTTCACGTCGTGTTCGCGCGCGAAGGCAGCGAAGTCGGCGACCTCGTCTTCGTTATGACCGCGGACGATCACAGCGTTGATTTTGATCGGCTCGAGGCCCGCATCTTTCGCAGCAGCGATTCCCGCCAGCACCTTTTCCAACACGTCGACGCCGGTCATCTCTTTGAACACGCTGCGTTTCAAACTGTCGAGACTGATCGTGACGCGATCGAGTCCCGCGGACTTTAAACCACGCGCGCGGTCCGGCAGGAAATAACCGTTGGTCGTGAGTGCGAGATCTTGTAGACCGTTGGGCTTGAGCTTGACGAGTTTTTGAATGATCGTTTCGATGTCGCGACGCATCATCGGCTCGCCGCCGGTCAGCCGGATCTTTTCGATACCGAGCGAAACGAAGATGTCGCAAACGTAGTCGATCTCTTCGTACGAGAGCATCTTCTCTTTCGGCGCGATGGGCGGTTCGCCGTGCGGCAGGCAGTAAAAACAGCGGAAATTACAGCGATCCGTGAGCGAAACGCGGAGATCCCGGATGGCCCGGCCAAATGAGTCACGCAAAACCGACATGCGTGAAAATGGTAACACGGATTGAAAAAACACCTTAACCGGCCGGGTCTCGTGTGAACACCGACGCGGGGAGGGAGCGGCGTGTTTCGGGATGTTTAAGTGTCCGCTTGAGAGTGAAATCGAATAGAAGCGGGTTGTACTGGTAGATCTCTTTGAGCGATTCGCCTTCGTCCGCGTTGATGTAGCCACTTCGGACGAGTGGGCGCATGCGAATCAGCATGTTGACGGCAGGGAGTGGGTAATCGCTGCCGTTTACGATCCGATCGTGGAGATCCTCGCGCTCAAGGATCGTATTAAGCGGCTTTCCGGCGCGATTGAATTGCGTCATCGCCGATGTCTCGCCGAACACCAGGCCTTCGTAACGCTTGTCGTCCATCAGTCGCATGAACAAATCAAAATTGTCGACCTGCTTACGCGATTTATCGTCAAGATCTTCATTCGTTCCCAACCCCGCGCAATGCGCAACGATCACTTTCACACCATGGTCCAACGGGCGCCGCAACAACAACGGGTTGCCGAGTTTTTGATCCTCTTCCGCTTCGACCGCCTTCTCCTCGCCACCGTGACTCAACAACGCAAGATTGAGTTCTTTCATCTTCTGATAAAACAGATCGCACTGCGGATCGGAAGGATTGATGCCCATCGCGTTCGGCAACCACTTCACCACACGCGCGCCTCGCGCCGCCCACTTCTCCAGCTCCGGAATCGCGTCAGGCCGGTACGGATTCACCGAAATGTTCGGCACAAACATCTGCGGGTAGCGATCGGCGAGTTCGAACACATATTCGTTCGGCACGTAAAACTCCGTCTTTTCAAGGTTGACGGTGCCATCGCGGCGGTAGTGTTTATCAAACGCGAGGATCCGGTGCTTGCCGTGGTTTGCGATGTTGCTGACGAGATTCGCGAGCCGCTCGACAAACTCCGCGTCACTATGTCGCTCATCAGCGATTCCCGCCGAGCTCATGTAGACCTTGAATTTCAGACGATGAAACGGATGCCCCCACGAGTGCATCTTCGCGTTCACAAACGCGTTCGTACCACCTGTGCCGATACCTGCGATGTGAACATGGTGATCGATGAGGTGCTTCGGATCGACGTCGTCGAAGGCGCGCTTGATGAGGTCGGCAGCTTTGCGACTCAGCTTGGTGGACAGTTCATCCGGCTGTCGTTTGAAGGCGCCGCCGATGGTATGAATGAGACACATGCGATCAGCCGCTGCGTCGCGGCAGGCGCATCATTGTGCCCTGCATCGTGGCGACTAGCTGTTGTTCCTCGCCGGTTGTCGCAAACACATCAGCCCGAACAACAGTCAGCGTTCTTCCAGGTTTAATAACCTCCGCACGCGCTACAAACAGATCGCCTTTCGCAGGCCGCAGCAGATTCACTTTGAACTCGACCGCGAGGACCTCCGACTCGGGCGGCATCAAACTGTACGCCGCGTACCCGCACGCTGAATCCGCAATCGTCGCAATAATGCCCGCGTGAACAAAGCCATCCTGCTGCGTGAGGTCCGCGCGGTAAGTCAGCGTGATCTCAACGACGCCCGGCTCTACGCGAGTCAACTCGCCGCCAATCAAACCCATGATCGCCTGCTTCGCAAAACTCTGCCTGACTTCGTCCGCAAACGAAGGATTACTCGGTGGTCGCATCATCTTTTTACTTCAACGCCTGGTCCAGACTGGAAGAATCGTCAAGCAGGATCCACTCGATGATCGAAAGCGGCAGGCTGCCGTTTTTCAACAAATCATCATGGAACTGGCCGAGTTGAAAACTGGCGCCGCGTTTGTCGCGATACTTTCCGAGCAGCCGCATGATCTGCCACTTGCCGGTGATGTAAGTAATTTTTTGCGACGGATACGATGCCGCGCCCGCCGCTTCACCGACAGCGGCTTCGCGATCGAGTCCACCTGCTTCCATGAAGTAGTTCACAGCTTGGTCGAAGGTCCACTTGCCGGTGTGCAGGTTCACGTCAACGCCGATGCGAGCCGCGCGATAACGCGAGAGTCGCAGAATCTGCCCCTGCGCCGCCGAGTTGTCCGGATAAAACCCGGTGCGCATCAACATCTCTTCGGTGTAAAGCGCCCAACCCTCTATAAGAATTCCATCAAAGTGTTGCCGCCGAATCTCGTTCGACACATGGTTCGCGATCGAGAGTTGCAGGAAGTGCCCGGGGATACCTTCGTGGCCCAGGATCGGACGCGGGTCCTCGATCGCAGCACGGATGTAAAAGTTCTTGCTCGCCGGGTTGTAGGTCGGAATGAAATAGAAACCGCTGTTGTCTTTGTCGTAAACGCCGGGCGCATTCATAAACCCGCCGGGACTCGTCGGCTTGAACGCTTCGGGCAACTGGCGAATCTCGAATGGACCAACAAACGAAGGAATCGTCACCAGCTTGCGACTCTTGAGAAACTCGATCATCTCGGTCTGACGGCTTTCGTACTTCTTGAGAAAATCCTGCTGGTCTGTCGGAATACTCTTGCTGCGCGCGGGATTCGGATCGGCGAGCGAAGGATCGGAAAGCAGCGACTCCAATGCGCGATACCGTGCGAGCTCCGTCTGGCCCAACATCTCGACCTGCCCGGCGTCGAGCGGCAACAAGTAAATGTTCTTGAGCAGGTAGTTGTAGTTCTCGGCGCCCATCGGCTTGAACGGCACCATGCCCGGCAGACGTTGCTCCAGCCAGTCAGCGAAACCGTGAATCGACTTCAATGCCGCGTCACGCGCTGCGACGAGCGCGGTCTTCTCCGCCGCCGGAAGATCCTTTGCGAGCGTCATCAAACTATCGTTGAAAAGCCCGTCAATATAACGCGCGGAGTCGATCGCAAGCCGAGCGTAAAGCTGAACGGGACGCGTCAGGTTCGACTTCGCCTTTTCGATCACGAAAGGCATCTGCTTCAGACGCGCCGTGGCAGCGACCGCACGCACGCGCGGTGTGTCATACTCCTTTTTCAAAAGCGAAAAGATCCCGCTACTACACTCGTTGACGTAAAGCTGCGGGTCAGTCGCTTCTGGATCGATCACGCGGTTGAAAAACGCGACGCCTTCGAGTTGTGAACGAAACAGCAACCAGTCGATCCGATCGTCTTTGGACCAACTCGCTGCGGGCATCGCTCGCACTTTATTCAGCAGATCGGTGACGTAAAGCCGCCTCGCTAACACAGCCGACAACGAGTAATCCGTCAGCCTGTCGTCCCACGTGTGCAGGCCGGCGTCGCTCGAAACGACCGGAAAATTCTTATCGCGCCAGCGGTAATACTCGTCCGCCATGCGACGAAGATCGGCTGGTGTTTGAGCTTGAATTGAAGTGAATGACACGAATGTAAGCAGGATTAGTAGAAGGAGTTTCATAGATTCGAAATTAGAGCACGTGCGTTGCGCTGTAATCCGGAAAGCTTCGCGCGTTTCATTGCGCTGCCACGAAAACGTTCGACGTAAGCGTCGTGGCCCAGTTCGACGATATCACGAAGCTCGGCGTTTACGTTCCCTTCGCGCGGAGCGAAACGCGCTTCGCCGGTCACTTGTTCAAAACGATTCCACGGACAAACATCCTGACAGATGTCGCAACCATACACCCAACCCGAAAGGTTCTGCTCGATCTGCGGCGGCAACTGAGGCGTGCGCAGTTCTATCGTCGCATACGAAATGCACTTGTTTGAATCGACGACGTAAGGTTCTGTAATCGCGTCTGTCGGACATGCAACGATACACAGCGTACACGTGCCGCAGTGATCTTCAACGCGCTCGACGTCGTAATCGAGTTCCAGATTCAACAAGAGCTCGCCGATGAAGACCCACGATCCGTATTCAGGCGTGATCACGTTTGAATGCTTACCCAGCCACCCGAGTCCTGCGCGCACGGCCCACGCCTTGTCCATCACCGGCTGAATATCAACACAGACTTTTCCTTCCGCCTGCGGATCCTGCTCTTTGATCCACGCAAGTAAAGCGCGCAGTTTCTCCGCCACTACATCATGGTAATCGTCGCCCCACGCATAGCGCGAGACTTTTCCAGTCGCTGGATCTTGTTGGTGTTGTTGAGGTGTGTAGTAGTTGAGCGCGACGACTACGATCGATCGCGCTTCGGGAAAGATCTCGCGCGGGTTGATGCGCTTTTCAACGTCGCGCGCCATCCACGACATCGTGCCGTGATAGCCGCGGGCCAGCCACTCTTTCAAGCGCCGCCCTTCTTCGTCGAGCGAGGCGGCGCTCACAATTCCGACCTTCGTGAATCCCTCGGCGCGTGCGCGCTCTTTGATCGCGTCGGCAGTAACCGTGTTACGACAGTGCTGGTCTGGCAGAAGCCCCGAGTCAGCCTGAAAACTCATCCGCCAATGATAACGGATTATGGCTTAGTTGGAATCTGCGTCATCGTGATCGTAATCATCGGCGACTCGCCCGCAGTGCGGCTGTACGCCACCCAGTAGCCGGCTTTCGGATAACGCACCAGTTTGTACTTCGATCCGTCCGATTTCGTTTCGATATCGCTCCCAAACACCTGTTGTGGGGTGATTGGGTTGCTAGCGCCGTTCATGAAATCGATGGAGATCGCAGTCACCTTGCGCGTGGCCTTGTCGTAAATGACAGAGCACATTTCCTTTTCATTGAAGACGTAAAGATCCTGTTCATCGCCCTTGTCGGCGGGCGCACCCAGTTTCTTACGCACTTCGTCGGCAAGCCAACCGATCTGAATCCCGCGGTAGTCGAGAAACACCGGGTCATCGGGGCCGCCGGAGGCCGCACCGCCGGCAGGCGTCTTTCGTATCGTCTGCGCGGTTACTGACGTAACGGCAACAAGCAGGCACAGGCCGCCAAGCACAACTCGAGCTACTATCCAAAAATCTGAGGATCTCGAAAGGTGAGTCATCGTTACTCCTTTCAAGGAATACTATGTTTAGGACCAAAACTGGCAGGGTACCGAGCCGATCAAAGCATTCCCAAACACCCCGACTGGCTCACATGTGGCGAACAATAATCCGAAGAAATGGCGATGTCAAATGTTAGCGGCGGGTGAATAACACTGTTGACTCGAATGCCGGTTTGGCGTAGAAGCAGGGGGTGTATTTGGACCAGTTTTCGAAGAAGGAGTTATGACCCGATGAATAGAAACGTTTTATCAATTGCGCTGGCATTGACAGTCGCGGTTATAGGGTTCGCGTCGATCGCATGTAGTCCAGGCGGTGACACGAATTCGTCCCTGACAACTAACCGAAACCCGACGCCACCGGCGGAAACTTTTAATGCGGCGTCAATCGAAAGTGAGTTGAAAAAAATCGAAGGGGAATGGCCAAAAGCATACAAGGCCAAGGACGCAGCCACAATCAAACGCATTCTTGCCGACGATGTCTTGCTGACTTATCCCGATGGAAGTACCGGAAATAAAAGCGGGGAAGTGCAGTTGACTGAGAGTGGCGCGATTACCTTTGACGGATGGGATTTGACCGACACCAAAGTCACAGTCCTTGATGCCAACAATGCATTCCTGACCGGGGTAAGCACCATTAAGAATGGGAAGTTGAAAGATCCGAGTACACAGCAAACGATCGACATCAGCGGCCAGTACCGGTTCTTGGATGTCTATGCGAAACGGAACGGAGCTTGGCAGGTTGTAGCTTCGCAAGTCACGCAGGTACGAGTGCAACCGCCGGCGCAAAAGAAGTAACCACGCGATCAATTTGATTTCTGGTTCCAAATGCCGGGGATGGTCGTTGAACACTTCGGGCAGCGACCTTCCCTCGTAACGTTCACCTGCCGGATCATGTAACCGTACCGCTCGACGAGCAACTCGTCGCACGACGGGCAGTAAGTGTTCTCCCAACGTCCCACTCTTCCCGGCAGATTACCCGCGTAGATGTAATTCAGTCCCGCTTCTCGTCCGATCTCACACGCGCGAATCAGTTGTTCCGCGGTCGTGTTCGCGTTTTCCGTCATTCGATAATCCTGATGGAACGCTGTGACGTGCCAGGGAATATCGGGAGATACGGAAGCGATGAAGTCGGCCGCGCGGCGTAACTCGTCAGTCGAATCGTTGAAGCCGGGGATCACAAGCGTAACGATCTCTTCCCAGAAATCGCGTTCATGGACCATCTTTACAGTCTCGAGAATGTTGTCGACCACACCGCCGAGCTGTCGATAGTTCTTGTCGTTCATCGACTTCAAATCGATCTTGTAACAGTCGGTCCATGGACGCAGGTAGTCGAGCACTTGCGGTGTCGCGTTTCCGTTCGAGATGAAAGCGGTGCGGAAACCTTCTGGCCGGGCTTTCTTAAAAACTGCCACTGCCCACTCCGCCGTGATCAGCGGTTCGTTGTAGCTGCTGCCGACCATCGCCGCGCCGTAAGCTTTCGCCATCGTCACTAGACGATCGGGTGAAACTGGAGTCGGGTTCGTGCCCGCGGAATCGTCGCGGAGCGCTTGCGAGGTGAGCCAGTTCTGGCAATACGCGCAGTGCAGATCGCAGCCCAACATGCCAAACGTCAGCGTGTCAGAGCCGGGCAGGACGTGGAAAAACGGTTTCTTTTCGGTGGGATCGCAGGCGAGGGCGGCGACGTAGTTTGCCGGGACGCGGAGTCGCCCGTTTTCGTTGAATCGAACTTTGCAGATGCCTCGCTTGCCCTCTTTGATCAAACAACGATGGCCGCATGCGTAACACTTCAGCGCGCCGCCGTCGAGTTCTTCGATCAGTTCAGGCGCTGCTTCGATGGTCAAAGCATCGAGCTTCGTCGCCAGGGGCGCTGATGTAGCGGTAATAGGCATTGCTCTACATCCGTGTTACAAATTATACGGGAATGATCATCGAACAAATAACGGTCACGGCGTTTCAGCAACACACTCGTATCCTTGGTTGCGAAACCACAAAACGCGCGATCTGTATCGATCCGGGTGACGAGGCGGAACGCATCGTGGAAGTTCTCGAACGGCATGGGTTAACGCTACGGGCGATCACGCTGACTCATGCGCACCTCGATCACGTCGGTGGTGTTGCCGCGCTTAAGAAGCTACAACCGCAGGCGAAGATCATTCTGCATAAAAGCGATGAGTTCATGTACGTCGGACTGCCGGAGCAGCCGGCATGGATCGGGATTCCGCGAGCGCAATGGGGCAAGCTGGGAATGGAGTTCGAAGCGCCGCCACCGGTTGATGAGTATTGGACTGACGGGCAGAAGTATTTCGTCGGCGAGCTAACGTTTGAGGTGATTCATTGCCCCGGACATACGCCGGGTCACGTTGTTCTGTTTGAACCGAAAGAGCGGAAGGTGTTTGTGGGCGACGTGTTGTTTGCCGGATCGATCGGCAGAACTGATCTGCCTGGTGGCTCGACCGAGCAGTTGCTCGACTCAATCAAGAACAAGCTGTTGACGATTGGCGACGACGTCGAAGTGTTTTCCGGACACGGACCCACAACGACCATTGGAGAGGAACGATTGACGAACCCATTTTTGATTGGAAACTACTTGCGCGGCGGTGGTCCGTTTTAGAATATCAGCGGAGGCGCTTCGACTTCATTTGTTCCCACAGATCTTTTTGATCGTCGTCCAACTGGCTGGGCAGGGTGTCGACCGAGAGCCCCTGCTGCGCGCAAAACTGTCGCCACAACACGAACCGCAAGTCGTACTGACCGGTGGAGTCTGAAACCGAGTTATCGAGTTCGGGCTCTTTCTTCCGCTCTCCCGTATTCATTTCCGTTTACTCTACTTACCTCGAAAGCTGTGGAATAAAAGTGTAACAGCTTTACTCAAGATGTGCGATCCGTGTCTTTTCTCCAAACATACACAGATCGCAACACCTGTGTGTCGTGATTATTTCTCGACGATGTCTTTTTTCAGACTCGTGACGAAGGCGAGGATGGTTACTGACCACTGCTAAGATAAATTGCGCCCGTAGGTGCAGGGACACCGCCCGCTGGTTCGAGGGTAACAGCAAACACCGCCCCTTCAAGCGCTTGCTCAGGGACTCGATCTGTTAATTGCGCCCGCCCAACATCGTCAGGAACAAACGTCCCACCCGGAATCGGTGGATTTCTGCCGACGATAGACCAGAACTGATACTCCTTGCCCTCGGGAAGCGGCGGCAGACCATCCACCATCAACATCGCCTGCCCGGTTCTGTCGTAAATGAGGTGTCCAGTTCCCGTCGTTGCATGGTCACTGCCGTGCAATATTGTGTATTTCGCTCCGGGTTCGTTCAACATTCTGACGAATTGATCAGTGCGAGTCAGTTCTCTACCCATCCACTGGTTCTCGTGTGCCAGAGTGTCGTTTTCTCTGCGCAACCTTCGGTTCTGCTGCACCAGCACAATGATCCACGAGATCAGAACGAGGAACAGAACCCCCGCGGCAATCGCGCCGATCGGACGTAACCCGGCCCACGTGTCTTTGCGGCTCTGTGGGAACGACACAACACGTGACTCGCCTTGCGACTGCTTCTCTTTGCGAACAGCGTTCATGATCCGTGCTCGCACGTGCGACGAAGGCTCCGCGGGATTTGCGCCGAGCGCCAGTTCCGCCGCAGTGTTTTCCCAGTCCGCAAGTTCTCTGCGGCACTCGTCACACTCCGCGAGATGCTGATTCAACACACGCGCATCCTCCGCGTCGAGCGACGAAAGCGCGTGCGCCGGTAGCATCTCCTTGTAATCGTCGTGGACCATCGTTCGATCAGCTAATCAAAATACTGTCCCCTCATCGAAAGCAATTCGCGCAGTTTTATCATGCCACTGCGCATGCGCGTTTTCACGGTCCCAAGCGGCGCGCCCAGTTGCGTAGCGATCTCCGACTGCGTGAGACCTTCGAAATACGCAAGCATTAAAGGGCGCTTTTGCTCTTCGGGGAGTTGGGAGAGGGCGCTGTTTACGACGCCGCGCTGTTCCGACCGGATCGCATCCATGGCCGCATCGGAGACGTCTTCCACCGCTTCGCCGGCGCTAGCCCCCGTTATGGTCGTCACCACTCGATCGCGGGAAGCCAATGCGCGCAGCCGATCGATACCGCGGCTCCGGGCCAGGGTAACCAGCCAGGTGAACGGTTTCCCGCGATTTGCGTCGAAGTCAGCCGCGCGCCGCCAAACTTGCAAAAACACCTCCTGGAGCACGTCCTCCGCTTCCTCGCGGTTATTTAATATACGCATGAGCACCCCGAACAGGATTAGGCGGTAGCGGTCATAGAGCTGCCCTAAGGCAGCCTCGCCGGCCTCGTCGCGTTCGTCCCTGGCGGCGGCTACGGCCTTCAGCAGCTCGACGTCGTAATCTTGTGGCTGTTCGGATCGCAAAAGAGGAGTATCCGTGTACCCGGAAATACGAGGGGTACACGGATCACGGATTTAGGCGACGGTAATCTCGTTGGAAAGATAAACGTCCTGGATGGCATTCAGCAGTTGAACGCCTTCATTCATCGGACGCTGGAACGCTTTACGGCCGGAGATAAGACCCATACCGCCGCCGCGCTTGTTGATGACTGCCGTGCGCACCGCCTCGGCCATGTCGCTCTCGCCCTTCGATTCGCCGCCCGAATTGATCAGACCGCAACGGCCCATGTAGCAATTCGCCACCTGGTACCGGACGAGATCGATCGGGTTCTCGGTAGTGAGTTTCTCGTAAACGAGTTTGTGCGTCTTGCCGTAAGAACCACCCAACGCAGTCTCGACGGATTTGTAACCGGCGTTTCGCTCCGGAAGTTTCTGCTTGATGATGTCCGCCTGGATCGTGACGCCGAGATGGTTCGCCTGGGCAGTCAGATCGGCTGACGCGTGCATGTCGCCATCCGAGGTCTTGAACTTCGAATTGCGCAGGTAGCACCAAAGGATGCAACCCATGCCGAGCTCGTGCGCCTGGGCAAACGCTTCGCTGATTTCGGTAATCTGCCGCGTCGACTCGTCAGATCCAAAGTATATGGTAGCGCCGACTGCGACCGCCCCAAGATTGTGTGCTTCCTTCACGGTGCCAAACATGACCTGATCGAACTTGTTTGGCAGCGTGAGCAATTCATTGTGATTGATCTTAACGATGAACGGGATCTTGTGTGCGTACTTCCGGCCGACAGTTCCCAGCACGCCAAACGTCGATGCAATAGCGTTGCAGCCGCCTTCGATTGCGAGCTTGATGATGTTCTCAGGATCGAAGTACTGCGGGTTTGGTGCGAACGATGCGCCGGCCGAGTGCTCGATGCCCTGGTCCACCGGAAGGATCGAAACATAACCGGTGCCGGCAAGACGGCCGTTGTCGAAAAGTGACTGAAGCGAACGCAAGACCCTGGTGGGACGATCCGAGATGGCCCATACGCGATCGATGAAGTCCGGTCCCGGTAATTGGATCAGGTCCTTCGAAATTGTCTGCGACGAGTAATCGAGAAGCTTCGAAGCGTCGGCTCCGAGAAGCTCTTCAATTCGATCGAGCGTAGCTGAGCGCTGTATTTGGGTGGCCATTCAGGTCCTCCTTGGTATTGCCAGGCAATGATTTTTATTGCCGGTAAATGAAACTGTGGAAATTATATTAGCCGCCGATCATCCGGGCAATGGCAAAGGCGGCGCCTGCGGCAACACTGCCTATGAAAGCCGTTTGAAGAGCGCTTTTGAGGGGTCTGGTGCCGGTAAATCGGCCTTTTACGAAGCCAAAAATCAGCAGGGCGATGAGCGTGAGCACGATTGAAAGCTGCAGCGCGTCCGAGGTCTTGGGCAGGAAAATGTACGGCGAGAGTGGTATGAGCCCGCCGACGACGTACGCGCCTGCGATCGTCAGGGCACTGGTCAAAGCTCGTTTTGGATCGGGTTTTTCGAGACCGAGTTCAAAACGCATCATGAAGTCGACCCAGGCGCGCGGTTGTTTTCGCAGTGCTTCTACGATTGGCCACGTTTGCTCCGGAGTGAGGCCGTACGCTTCAAAAACTTCGGCGACTTCACGCATCTCTTCGTGCGGGATCTCGGCGACTTCGCGTTTCTCGCGTTCCCGTTCCTTAGCGTAGTGTTCGGCGTCGCTCTTCGCGGCCATGTAACCGCCGAGACCCATCGCGATCGATCCGGCGGCGATCTCAGCCAGGCCCGCTGTAACAATAATGGCGGTCTGATCGATAGCTCCGCTCAAACCTGCCGCGAGTGCGAAAGGTACCGTCAGACCATCAGCCATTCCGATTACGGTGTCGCGAACAACTTCACTCGACGTGAAGTGACGTTCGGTGTGGGGAGTTTGGGGCATTAAAACTTTCCGGCCAGCATGAGCAGACCGATCACAATAAACGCAACAGCAGCAACGCGCTTAACCCAGATAAGCGGAACATATTCACCGATGACACTGCCGACCAACACGCCAACCGCGGACACCGCTACAAGCGCCAGACTCGCGCCGATGAAGACGGCCCACGGTCTTTTCGTCTGCGCCGACATCGTCATCGCCGCCAGTTGAGTCTTATCACCCATCTCGGCAAGAAAGATAATGCCGAAGGTCGTCAGCAGTACACGAAAATCCATGGTTGACTCCGAAACTATTTCATATCACTGATCAGTACCGCATCACGCATCAACGTTCCGCGTGTTGCTGCAAACATTTTGCCGTCCTTGGACCACGCAAAACCTGTCATCAAACTTTCCTTGAAAGACGTCGTTTGTTTCGGCTCACCACCGGCAACTGGTTGACTCCACACGTTCGAAACGCTGTTTCGGTTGACGGAGTAAAGAATCGATTTTCCGTCGGGGCTCCACTGGATCAGCGTCGGCACCGTGCTGCTCGGACCAAAAGTATAGGTGGCGACCGGCGTCATGTCGGGAAAGTTCACAACTGCGACACGATTGGGCGGCGCAAATGGATCCGGGGATTCAGGATAAGTGTACGCCAACATTTTTCCGTCCGGTGAAACAACAGCAGAACTCGCTATGTGATCTGAAAGTCGCTCCGGCGTACCGCCGTCGATCGAGATCTTCCACATCGTCGGCTTCGCGCCACCGTTGGCGATGTAGACCACCGACTTGCCATCGGGCGTTAGCGAAGGAAACACATCAATCGAACCACTAGTCAGGCGAACGGGATTGCTGCCGTTTATATTCATTCGCCAAATAGCCACCTGGCCATCGCGTGCCGAAACAAAAACTATGTACTTGCCGTCGGCTGTGGCGACTGGGCTGCCGCCGCCCTGGGTGGTCAATTGCTTGCGGTTGCCTCCACCCGGATCGGCAATCCAGATATCCGGAACGCCACCCTCATTCGACATGTAAAGGACGCGATTGTCGATGGTCCAGCTCAGATTGTTTCCCGCTGATGCATAGAACCCTACATTGCCTGTTGGCAGCCTCACCGCTTCCGCCGCGTCGCCTTGCGGCGCGACCCACACATTTATCAATCCATTGGTCTGAATCGTGGCAAGTTTCTGACCACCGGTGGTCAAGCTTATTACCCGATACGCGCTCAGGTCGTTTGTGACTCGGCGTTTTTCACCAGCTGGATAACTGAGTACCCAGTGTTGCGAGTTGTTAACTCCATCACCGGCAACAACGAGTAAGCCACTCATGTCGGGCAGCCATTGAACGCGGCTCGCAAACGACCATTGGTCCCGCGTCAACACTTGTTCCTTGCCGTCTTCGACAGAAAACAAAACGACGTTGTTCATTCGGGGAGACGTCGCTACTGTGGCGGCGATCAGCTTGCCATCTGGCGACCACGAAGGACCGGTAAAAAAGATAGGTGAAAAGCGATCGGGACGTCGGCGAACGGCGAGTGTGCGTTCGTTGCTGCCGTCGACATTTGCGATCACGAGTGCGCTTTCGCCAGGGTTTGGATAATTTCCGCGCACGAGTACGAAGCGCTTGCCATCCGGCGCAAAGCTGATGGGAGCATCGATTTTCTCGAGCACTTTTACAGGCAAGCCGCCGAGTGTCGGGATGCGATAGAGCGTGCCGGCATCAAGGTTCGCCTTTACCGCGTAGTAAAGATCGTTGCCATCCGGAGAAAAAGTTATGCCGAAAAACCCAACGGGACTTGGCGGAACGATTTCCTTATCGTTGGCTGTACTAACTTGCCTGATCCACAGACTTTGATTGTTTCTGTCGCTGCGTACGTAAACGATGAACTGGCCGTCGGGAGAGATCGTCACGTCGATCACGTCGCCGGAATTTGTGAGTCGTGCGAGATGAATGTTTTGAAACGCGCCGACTTCGGGTTTGCGATTGGCGATGTTGTAAATTCCGAAAGCGCCGACGCCGATCACTGCCAGGACAATTGCGAGCACAACGGCAACGCCAATCTTGTGACGCTTTAACTCGATGCTAATCGATTGGGTGATCGTGTTGATGGCGCTGCGAGTTTCCGTAGGATTGAGTGCTGCTTCGGTTGTGGTCGCGTGTGCGCGATCCATGACGCCGGTGAGACCATCGCCGTTCTCAGACGGGACCGAACGATCCAGTTTCGCCTGGAATTCGAGTTCCTGCTTGAGTGCTTTTAGATCGAGCCAAAGATCTTTGACGACTTGATATCGCTCTTCACGATCTTTGCGCAGCGACTTGTTGATGATGCGAATCAGTTCCGCGGGAAGTTGCGGCACGATGTGCTGAAGAGGCGTCGGCTCGGTTTTCAGGATCGCCGCGAGTGTGTCGCTCGGCGTCTCGCCTTCGAAAGGCTTGCGACGTGCGAGCATCTCGTACATCACCGCGCCCAGACTGAAAATGTCGGAACGATTATCGACGACGAGTGCACGCGCTTGTTCGGGCGACATATACCCTGCCGTGCCGAGTACGAATCCCGAACCGGTGCGTACTTGCATCGTCGGTGCTTCGGCGGCGATGACTCCCGTTGTCTCCTCGCTTAATTTCGCGAGTCCGAAGTCGAGAATTTTTACGTAGCCGTCGGGACGCAACATCACGTTTTCCGGCTTGATGTCGCGATGAATGATGCCGGCTTTGTGGGCGGCGGCGAGTGCGTCGGCGATCTGGATAGCGATCGTGAGCGCTTCGTTCAGGCTTAGCGATGAGCGGCCGAGGCGGTGACGCAGAGTTTCACCTTCGACAAACTCGGTCGCGATGACGTGGGTCGAGTTGGCCTGGAAGATCTCGTAGATCGTGATGATGTTGGGATGGTTGAGCGCGGACGCGGCGCGCGCTTCCTGTTCGAATCGTCGGAGGCGATCGTTGTCTTTCGTGAACGCGCTGGGCAGTAGCTTCAGCGCGACCTTGCGGCTCAGCCTTTTGTCCTGGGCCAGATAGACTTCGCCCATGCCGCCGCGGCTGATGAACGAAAGCACTTCGTAATTGCCGATCGTGTCGCCGGTTGGGAGTTCTGATCTTTCGTTGGCGAGCAGTTCGGCAGCGGCGTAATAGGCGGGCTCGTCGATGAAGCTGCCTTCCTTTTCGTGAGAGGTGATCAGCGACTCGACTTCAGAACGCAGTTCGTCATCGCCGCCACAGGCTTGCGAGATAAACGCGGGGCGGTGTTCCGGCAGGTATTTGATTGCCGAATCAAAGATCTCCTTAACTTGTTGCCAGCGTTCCGGGGTCATCTGTCCTTAAAACACTCCTCTAGCTATTTACGCGGCTGATACCTCCCAAGTCCCTCACTACTATTCCAGTTGGCGGCGCAACCAGGCGCGGGCTGATTTCCACTCTCGTTCCACCGTCGCATGACCGATACCCATTACCTCGGCCGTTTCGTCGATTGAAAGACCGCCAAAAAACTTCAACTCGACAATCCGACCCTGTTGCGGATCCATTTTCGACAACTCATCGAGCGCTTCATTCAATGCCAGCAGATCGACTACCGGTTGCGCAACCACCTCTTCCACGCTCGTAATCGAAAGCCGTTGCTGCTCCGATCCACCGCGTTTTTCAGCCTGGTGCCGGCGCGCATGGTCCACCAGAATCCGCCGCATCAATTGGGCCGAGATCGCAAAAAAGTGCGCCCGGTTCTGCCATTTCGCGTTCTTCTGCCCGACCAGCTTTAGATACGCCTCGTTTACAAGGGCCGTCGGCTGTAACGTGTGGCCCACCCGTTCGCGACGCAGGTAGTTTGTCGCCAAACGACGGAGCTCAGCGTAAACGAGCGGCATCAACCGGTCGAGCGCCGCTTGATCGCCCTTACCCCAATCGACCAAAAGCTGCGTGATGCCTTCCGGCGATTCCATCGTCAAACGCTTCCGGCCCGCATAATTGCCGCAAAAAACGAGCCAAATTCTACAACAAATAATTTTCCGACCGTGAGGGAATCCACTTCAAACGTGCGCGTAAGTTAGTGAAGGCCAAAAGCAATTTAGTTGGCCGGACGACAACTTTCAGGAGGTTTAGCCATGAAAAGGAATCTTTATTTGTCCATTGCAATCATGATTATCTGCGGGGTTTTTGCCATCGACGGCCAGGCGCAAACGAGCGTTTCGCCGACGATGCGCGCGCACGTTCCGTTTACGTTTACCGTGGGAGACAAGAGTCTGCCGGCAGGTGACTACACCGTCAGAATTTTGAATCCGACTTCAGATCGAAAGACGTTGCAGATACGGAGTGAAAACGGTCGGGTCAGCGCGATGGTTCAGACTTTTGGTGTTAACAGCGCACTCGCCAGGGACACGAAGCTTGTGTTTCGCCGGTATGGCGAGCAGTACTTCTTCGCGCAAGCGCAAATGGCTGGCGATACGATGAGTCTCGCCGCAACTAAAACGCGCGCTGAGCGTGCAACGCAGAAAGCACTGAGGCGTCCCGACAGTAGTACCGTCGTCGCGATCGTTGCTCACTAGAACACATAGGGATCGAACAAGGGAATCGGCCGGCAGAAGTTGGGGAACTCCTTGCAGGCTGAACAAACAACGGCCCGGAGTCGCCAGTGGCTCCGGGTTGTTGTTTTACTGACGTTGCGCAAGCGTGAGACACATGTAGAAAGGATTTTCCAAAACCCCTTTCTATTGAACTCACGCAAGCGGGAAACGCATGTACAAAGCGGGAAAGACACCGAAAAGTCTGTTAATCTCTCCCGCTGATGACGACCCCGGCAGCCCCCACTCCCGTAAACATCCGCACAGAAGCAATCGCCGGCGTCACCACCTTCTTCACGATGGCCTACATCGTGGTCGTAAACCCGTCGATCCTCTCAACCCCGGGAACAGGCATCGCATTCAGCGGCGCACTAACCGCCACCGTCCTCCTCTGTTTCACGATGACACTGCTGATGGGCCTCTACGCCAAACTCCCCTTCGGCGTCGCACCCGGCATGGGCATCAACGCATTCTTCACCTTCACGATCATCCTGACGCAGGGCGTCTGGTGGCAAACAGCACTCGGTATCGTTTTCTGGGCAGGCGTTCTTTTCCTTTTGATCTCAATAACCCCGATCCGCGAAACGATCGCAAAGGCGATCCCGTCAGAACTCCGCATCGGCACCGCAGCCGGTATCGGAATTTTTCTGACGTTCATCGGTCTCAAGAACGCGGGACTGATCACAGGCGACCCGGTCACCCTCGTCAAACTCGGTAAGCTCGACGAAAAAACACTGATCGCCGTCATCGGAATGGCGGTCATCGTATTCCTGATCATTCGCGGCAGCTCGCTCGCGTATCTCGCTGGAATCTTCGTCGTCACTGTACTCTTTCTACTGCGCGGTCACATCACGGCGCCGCCTCAACTCTTCAGCTATCCCGATTTCCAGACCGTCTTTCTCAAACTCGACATCCTCGGTGCGCTGAAACTTTCGTTGCTACCAGCGATCGTCGCCATTCTCTTCACCGACCTCTTCGACTCGATCTCCACATTTATGGGTGTCTCACACGCCAGCGGTCTACTCGACGAAGAGGGAAATCCGAAGAATCTACGCCAGGGATTGATTGTCGATTCGGTCGCGACCTTCGGCGCCGGACTGGCGGGCACGTCGTCAGGCACCGCGTACATCGAAAGCATCGCGGGGATTAACGTCGGCGGCCGCACCGGACTAACCGCCGTTTTCACGGCGCTTTGTTTTCTCCCGTGCTTCTTTCTCGCGCCGCTCGCGGGCATGGTGCCTGCTTACGCAACTGCGCCCGTCCTGGTGCTGGTCGGCGCCGCAATGTTTAAAAGCGTTGCTGCCATAAACTTCGTCAAAATGGAGGAAGGTCTTCCGGCGTTTTTGACTATAATCCTCATCCCCCTGACCTTTTCGATCACCCAGGGAATACTCTGGGGCTTCATTGCGCACGTTGGCCTTTATCTGGTTGTCGGCCGCAGGAGAGATATTCATCCAGTAATGTACGTTTTGGCGCTGATTGCTGTCGGGTTGTTAGTGCTCGAGCATTCGGCGTTGGCAGACAGTTTATGAGAAACATCGTTCTACTAATCGCAATCGTGTCGAGTGCATTCGTGGTGCAGGCCCAGAATCCCGCGCCGAGCCCGACGCCCGTCGATCAGCGTGGTCTTGGTATTCAAAGCGCGACGTCAACATCCACGTCACAAGCTGGGCAGCAACCGAGAGAAGCAAAACCCGAGCTCGTGCTGCAAACCGGCTACAACAGCATCATCGGCGCGACGCGTCTTGTGTTCAGTCCTGACGGACGACTGCTCGCTACAGCAACCTTGCGCAGCAACACGATCAAGCTGTGGGAGACTGCCACCGGTCGCAAGCTGCGCGACATTTCCAGTAGCGGACAGAACGCACCGGGCATCGCTCCCTATGTAGCGTTCAGTCGTGACAATCGTTTGATCGCGACTGCCACTGCTGACAACTCGGTGAAGATTTGGGAGGTACTGACCGGACGCGAAGTACAAACTCTGGCTGGTCCACAAGGTGTCGTCACTGCCGCGTTCGGTGTCTACTTCATAGGTTTCGCTTCTAATAATCAGATTGTCACAGTCAGCGACGCAGCGCGTGTTTGGGATATCACAACCGGTCGCGAACTGCGCACACTGCACAGCAACTCGACTCCCACTGTGGTCGGATTCAACGGCACGGACGGCGGGGTGGCCCTTTCGCCTGACGGCAACCAGCTAGCCTTGCTCGGCGACGATCCCGAACCGCACGTGAAGTTGATCGATGTCACGAGCGGCCGTGAAAGTCGACGCTTCAAGCTATCTGACGATCGAATCAACACCTTACAACTAGCCTTCACGGCCGATAGGCGCCTGCTGGCCGCAGGTGTCAATGATGAGCGCCGTTTCAAACTTTGGGACCTCACCGCGAAAAAGGACCAGGAACTAACACGCACGACGAAAGACTACAGCGTCGCCAAATTTAGCAACGACGGCCGGCTGCTTGCTTTGTCTGACAACTACAACATTCGCATTTGGGATGTGACTTCGCTACGCGAGCTGTCGAGTTTGAAAGCACCAACCACCGGGATGAGTACATACGGCGATGCTTATGTCGGTTTCAGCGAAGACGGAAAGCGCATTGCCACCGGCGGCTTCGATACCGACACGATCGTTTGGGAAACCGAAACCGGTAAACAACTCAACAAGCTGAGCGGTCGGACCAACATGGCCGGCAATGTTTCGTTCAGCGCTGATGGAATGCATCTGTATTCAGGTGACCGCACGCGTTGGGACTTGCGCACGGGACGTGGCCTGCGGCTCACGGCAAAGCCGCTTGAAAAAGGCTTTGGCACTACGAGTCCGGATGGGCGCTGGTTGGCGTTGATGAATTTAAACACCGGTATGGTGTCGGTCGTGGAGACTTCGAGTGGGAACCAGGTACACGCGCTGACGCCGCCCGCAAATAACATGGTCCAACGCGTTCGCTTCAGTCCTGACTCGACGAAACTTGTCGTCATCTATTTTCCGGACTATACAAAACAACAACCCACGATCGGGGGACTGTCCGGCGAGATAAAAATTTGGGACGTAAAAACAGGCCGAGAACTACGGTCCATCTCGGCCGACAATCCGAGTGAAGCAGAATTCAGTCGCGACAGCCGGACCATCGGCACGATCGGAAACATGGGCCAAATCTCGCTGTGGGACGCGCAGACAGGTAACAAGGTGCGCGATCTGACCTCGTCGCCGATGGCTGGCTTGATGAAACCCATCGATCCGAGCAGTATCAAAGCCGGCAAAATGCCCGCGATGCTAAACATGGCCGACCTCACGGCTATGATGAATAACTCCCTCGGAATGGTTTCGTCCGGAACGATGGGCGAGAAGTCACTCGCCTTTAGCGTCGATGGACGCATCCTCGCAACCGGCGGCTTCGAGTCGAAGGCAAACATCGATTTCACCGCAATGATGAGCGCCGCGATGAGCGGACGTCCGCAAAAGGGTTCGAAAGGTTCAAAGCAGCTCGACCCGGACGACATGATGAAGGACTTCAAAGTTGAGACGACGGGCCAGGTGAAACTTTGGGACGTCGGGAGCGGCCGTGAGATTGGTGTGCTGAAAGCACACGGGCGCGGCGTTACCAAGCTCGTCTTCAGTCGCGATGGAAAGTTGCTTGCCACCGCTGCGTCTGACAACACGATCAAGATTTGGGACGTCGAGAATCGTCGTGACCTACGCACGTTGACGGGCCATACTTCGAGTATTCAGTCGATCGACTTCACTCCTGATGGACGATTGCTCGCGTCATCAAGCGACGATGGCAGTACGTTTCTGTGGGACAGCAAGAGCGGCGAACACCTATTGACGATGATCTCGCTCGACGATGGTAGTGAGTGGATGGTCGTCACGCCGCAAGGTTTGTTTGACGGTACGCCTGTTTCCTGGAACCAGATCCTCTGGCGCTACAACCAGGAGACTTTCAACGTCGCACCGATCGAGTGGTTCTTCAACGAGTTTTACTATCCGGGTCTGCTGGCTGACGTCTTTAACGGAAAACGCCCGCGTGTCGCGCAGGATGTTTCGAAGAAAGATCGACGACAACCGGTGGTGAAGTTGTCGCTTGTTGGACCCCCGGCGCCTGAATCCGGTATTGCGGCGCGCACGATCAAGGTGAAGATCGACGTCACCGACGCGCCCGCTGACAAGGACAATCCGAAAGGAAGCGGCGCGCGCGATCTACGCCTGTTTCGGAATGGATCATTAGTAAAGGTATGGCGCGGCGACGTGCTGAACGGACAGGCCGCGGTGTCGGTGGAGCACGAGATCACAGTCACTGCCGGACCGAATCGGCTCGTGGCCTATGCTTTCAATCGCGACAACGTTAAGAGCAAGGATTCGCCGCTCGTGTTTGCCGGCGCCGACACGCTGAAACGCAAAGGCACGGCGTACATCATTGCCGTCGGAGTAAATGAATACGCGAACTCTCAGTACAATCTGAAGTACGCGGTCGCGGATGCGCGCAGCTTCGGCGACGAGATGCGTCGCAAGCAAACGCAAATCGGATCGTTTGAGCGCGTCGAAGTTATCGAACTACTCGACGCAAACGCCACGAAGGACAACATCCTTTCAGTTATCAAGCGACTCACCGGCCAGCCTGGACCACCGACGCTTAAAGCTGGTCCCGGCGATGGGCTCAAACGCGTCGAGCCTGAAGACACGGTGATCATTTACTACGCGGGACACGGTACTGCGCAGGCACAACGCTTCTATCTGATTCCACACGATCTCGGCTACACCGGCGACCGAACGAAATTGACGGAAGCAGGTTTGAACACGATGCTTTCGCATAGCATTTCAGACGTCGAACTGGAAGCGGCCGTTGAGGGTTTGGATGCGGGTCATCTTCTGCTGATCATCGACGCGTGCAATTCAGGACAAGCGCTCGAAGCTGAGGAAAAGCGTCGTGGTCCAATGAATTCAAAAGGGCTCGCGCAACTCGCGTACGAAAAGGGAATGTATATCCTTACGGCCGCGCAGAGTTTTCAGGCTGCACTCGAAGCGGCGCAGTTGGGCCACGGGTACCTGACGTACGCCCTCGTTGAAGAAGGACTGAAAACGCCGATCGCCGACGCGGAACCGAAGGACGGTGTGCTGATCGCGCGCGAGTGGCTCAACTTCGCGACTGATCGTGTGCCGCGCATGCAGGAAGAAAAGATGGCGCAAGGCCGTGGGCTTGGTATCCAGATCGCGTTCACTGAAGGCGAAGCGGACGTCGCCGATCCACAGCAGCGAAGTGTGCAGCGCCCGCGTGTATTCTATCGCCGCGAGTTGGAAGCAAATCCACTCGTAATCGCAAAGCCCTAGCCACAAGAGGCACAAAAAAACACAAAAGGCATGGATAACCCCATCGGCAAGTCTGTTCCTCGAAAAGAGGGACGCAAGAAGGTTACTGGGCAGGCGTTGTATATCGACGATCTGTCGTTTCCGGACATGCTGCACGGGGCGACGATTCGCAGTCCAAAGCCACGCGGGCGAATTACAAACATCAACTTCGGCGGCAACATTCCCTGGGACGAGTTCACCGTCGTCACTGCTAAAGACGTTCCCGGCGCGAACTACGTCGCGCTAATTCTGAACGATCAGCCATACCTCGCCGATGGCTTCGTCAACCACGCCGAAGAACCCGTGCTGCTGATCGCACACCGCGACAAATACCTCGTCGAAGAAGCGCGGCGGAACATCGTGATCGAGATCGAAGATCAGCCCGCCGTGTTTACGCTCGCGGAGTCGCTCGCGAAGAAAGAGATCGTCTGGGGCGAGGACAACGTCTTCAAAAAGTTTCTCGTTGACAAAGGGAACGTCGACGAAGCGTGGGCCACCGCGGACTTCATCGTCGAAGGCGAGTACGAAACGGGCGCTCAGGAACAACTCTACATCGAAAACAATGGCGCGATTGCAGTTGCGAGCCCGGCAGAAGGCGTAACTGTTTGGGGATCGATGCAGTGTCCTTACTACGTGCACAAAGCGCTCGTGAAGTTATTCGACCTGCCGGAAGAGAAAATTCGCATCATTCAAACGGAAACAGGCGGCGGTTTTGGTGGGAAGGAAGAGTATCCGTCGCTGATCGCCGGACACGCCGCGTTGCTGTCGTGGAAGTCTGGCAAACCAGTGAAGATCATTTACGACCGCGCCGAAGACATGGTAGCCACGACCAAACGACATCCTTCGCGCACACGTCACAAGACCGCCGTGTCGAAAGACGGCAAGCTGCTCGCGATGGAGATCGACTTCACGATCGACGGCGGCGCTTACTGCACGCTGTCGCCCGTGGTGCTGTCGCGCGGAACGATTCACGCTGCCGGTCCATACTTCTGCCCGAATGTCAGGATTCACAGCCGTGCAGTTGCGACGAACGTCCCGCCGCACGGTGCGTTCCGAGGTTTCGGCGCGCCGCAAAGCATCTTCGCGCAGGAGCGTCACATGGATCAGGTCGCTCGCGCAGTTGGTTTAACGCCGGAAGAGTTTCGCCGTCGCAACTTCATTCGCGAAGGTGAAACAACCGCGACGAGTCAGGTAATTCACGAACGCGTCGACATGAATGGGTTGTTGGATCGCGCGCTTCAGCTCAGCGACTACGAGGCGAAACGCGAACGGTTCACGCGTGAAAACTCGCGTAACGGTCACGGGCCATTCAGCAAAAAGCGCGGCATCGGTTTCGCAACGTTCATGCACGGCGCAGGGTTCACCGGATCCGGCGAAGTTTATTTGCAGTCGGTCGTCTCCGCTGAGGCAACGATCGACGGACAGGTCCAAATACTCGCTGCGAGCACCGAGATCGGGCAGGGAACAAACACGATTTTTTCGCAGATCGCATCCGAAGCTCTTGGCGTCGATGTCGACATGATCGAGATTGTCCAGCCTGACACCGGACGCGTGCCAAATAGTGGACCGACGGTCGCGTCGCGCACGTCGATGGTTGTCGGCAAACTGGTGGAGTCTGCCGTCACAGCGTTGAAGCAGACGTTGATCGGCGCCGGGTTACTCGCCGACGGTTACACAGCTTCAAACTTTCGCGCCGCATGTCGCGACTACGTGACGCGGTTTGGTCCATTGAAAGCGTCGGCCACTTATCAACCACCGCCGAACATTTACTGGGACGACGATAAGTACCAGGGCGACGCGTATGGTGCATACGCATGGGCTGTTTACGTTGCTGAAGTTTCGTACGACGAGCTGACTTACGAGGCGCGAGTCGAAGATTTTGTTGCGTTGCAGGAAGTCGGGCGTGTACTCAATCCGGTGCTCGCGGCCGGACAGATCGAAGGTGGCGTGGCGCAGGCGATCGGGTTCACGTTGTTTGAAAATGTGGTGTGGAAAGACGGCCGCATGATCAACAACCAGATGACGAACTACATCATTCCGACGCCGGTCGACATTCCTCCGATTCGCGTCTTCTTCGAAGAGAATCCGTACGCCTATGGACCAGGTGGGGCAAAAGGAATCGGCGAGTTACCGATGGATGGCGCGGCTCCGGCAATCCTGAACGCGATCGAAAACGCCACCGGCACGAGTTTTACTCACGTCCCGCTCATGCCCGAATTATTGATGGAACGACATGAACAAGAGCGAAGTCTCGTTCAAGGTTAACGGCCGGCAACACCGCGTGGAAGTGTTTCCAATGGCGCGGCTTCTCGACGTGTTGCGCGAGCAGTTGCAGCTCACGGGGACGAAGGAGGGTTGTGGCGAGGGCGAGTGTGGCGCGTGCACGGTGAACATCGACGGCCGGATTGTTAATAGTTGTCTGGTTCCGGTGGCCCAGGTTGATGGCAGCGAGATCACAACGATCGAGGGTGTTGCCGGAGAGGCAGAACTTCACGTGGTCCAACAGGCATTTATCGAACATGGTGGAGCGCAATGCGGGATCTGCACGCCCGGAATGGTCCTCGCCGCGGTCGATCTGCTCGAACGGAATCCAAAACCGACGGAGGCAGACATTCGCACCGCGCTCGCGGGTAATTTGTGTCGCTGCACCGGGTACATGAAGATTTTCGAATCCGTAGTTAAAGCGATCGAATGAGAGCCTACATTCCAAGCTACCAACTCACTACACCGCCTTCGCTCGCGGATGTCCTTTCCCTGCTCGCGAACGAACCGGGAGTTTGGAAGCCGTTTGCCGGCGGCACCGATCTGATGGTCCTGCTCGAAGCCGGCAGGTTGGACCATCGCAACTACGTCAATATCTGGCAACTGGCTGAACTTCGCGGAATCGAAGTAAACGACGATCACGTTACACTCGGCGCGCTATCAACATACACCGACGTTCAAACGCATCCAGTTTTGCGCACCGAGTTTCCGATGCTCTGTCAGGCGGCGGGGGAAACCGGCGGTCTCGCAATCCAGAACCGTGGCACGCTCGGCGGCAACATCGTCAATGCTTCACCCGCGGCGGATTCACCACCCGCGTTGCTCGCCTACGATGCCGAAGTTGAGTTAGTCTCAACGCAAGGCTCGCGCTGGTTGCCGTATCAGGGTTTTCACACCGGCTACAAGCAGATGCTGATTCGCCCTGACGAACTGCTGACGAGAATCAGGTTGCCGCGCAACACCACCGGCGCGACCCATTACTATCGCAAAGTTGGAACGCGAAAAGCGCAGGCGATCTCGAAAGTCTGTTTTGCCGCTGTAGCGCGTACGAACAGCGGCCAGATCGAAGACGTGCGCATCGCTGTCGGCAGCGTAGCCCCGATCGTCGTCCGCTGCGTGCAAACAGAAAACGTGTTGAAAGGTCAGTCGCCCGACGCCGCAACAGTGAAATCGGCACAGGCGACGCTGCGACGCGAGATCTCTCCCATTGACGACATTCGGTCGACTGCAAATTATCGTCTGCAAGTCGCGTTGAACTTACTCGCCGACTTTGTGGCAACGCTGAAATCGTAATCAAACGAGCATGTCAAACTATCGTCGCACAGTGTTGCTAATGCTGACCTTAGCAGCTCTTGTGGTGCACATTCCGGCGCAGGACCAGGATCCGGAAGAGCCGATCCCAAACATTCCGGCGGTACTCAATGGTCTGCGCGCGAATGCGGTGGAAGGCGACGTGGTCTACGTGCGTGAAAACGCGAAGTTTCCGATTGAAGCGGATCTCGAATTGAAGCAGGCGGACACCTTGCGCACCGGCGCTAACTCACGCGTCGAGCTCTTGCTGCAACCAGGAAATCTCCTGCGTGCCGACGCAAACACTGAATGCCACTTCGTCGACGATCGTTACGATCGTTTGAAGTTTGTCCTGAACAAAGGCACGCTGAGTTTCGAGCTGCTGAAAAACGATTGGGAAGACACGTCAGACTTCTTCGAAACACTCAAACAGGGCTTCGAGCTTATCCGCGTTATCACCCCGAACGCGGAAGTATTCATCACTCAACCCGGAGTCTTTCGCATCAACACCGCCGACGGCCGAACGGAACTCATTGTCCGCAGAGGCGAGGCATTGATCGACGGGCGTCGCGTCAAGGAAAAACGCTCCGCTGTCGCCGCGGGAGGTTCCGTCATTGTCAGTGAGTCCGACGTTAAAGTAGAAGACGCGTTTGATAAATGGGGCCGCGAACGTTCTGACAAACTGATCGAAGCAAATCATGCACTGAAGAAAGACTCTCCATGGGCCAAGAAGAAAGAAGGGCGTGAACCGATAGTCGACTTTCCCGCTTCCGACCAGAGAGGCAGCAATCCTCACGTGGTGTCTGCTAGGCCGGGCGCAGTGAATTTTGTCGAAATGGGAGTTGAATTCACATCGACAGATAAACCGTGGCAGGAGTTGATGGACAAGACGATACTCGTACCCGGCGACAAAGTGCGCACCAGTCGCCACAGCTTCGCCGAGTTGACGATGTTTCCGGATCTTTACCTGCGAATTGACGGCGAGTCGGAGGTCTTGCTCGAACAACTGTCGAATGAGTCGGTTGCGTTCAAAGTGTTGCGAGGTTCCGCGATACTCGACGTCGCGAGGTTCGATCGAAAAGAGCTACCCGAGATCAAGATCAGTGGACCATCGAGTTCCGCCGTCGTCGCAGAAGAAGGAAACTACCGCGTCAACGCCAAGCCAGGTACCGATGAGATCATAATTCGCAGAGGCAAGGTCATGATTCAGGACCGATCGATCGGCTCCTGTCGAATTATCACCGGCGGAAACACGTTTGAGTGCGACCGGAAGATCACCGACAACTTCGACGTTTGGAGCCAGCATCGTGGTGAAGGTCAGCACTTCACCGGTTCGGTCATGGCCACGCGCCTGGGCCAATTGCGCCGGCGTCGCTTCAAAAGCACCGGCTTTTGGTATCAACCTCAGGCAGCAGGCCAGTACACATTCGTGCCTTTCTTTTCGACGTACTTTCGCTCGCCATACGGTGGAACATACTCGAGCGTTCTATCGCCGCGGCGCGGGCCAATGTTCTTTCAGGTGGACCGCGGAGCCATGGGTCCCCTGCGTGGACCAAGAGCCATCGCCGCCCCCGTGCGGCCGATCCCGTAATCTGAAGTTCGCAAAAACAATTTGACCCGTTAAGGAAAAACTAAATGTCAACTGTCCCTCCAGTCGAGTTCAATCGAAACGCAGTTAGTCCTGTCGAATGCCTTAAGGGAGGATGGAACCTGATCAAGAACCAGTACTGGTTGATCCTCGGCATGGTCATCGTCGGATGGATGATTGCCTCGGCTGTTCCGTTCGGAATATTGATGGGACCGATGATGTGTGGCCTGTTTTTGACGTTCTTCAAGATGCGCCGGGGCGAGCCCATTGAATTCGGGACACTATTCAAGGGGTTCGAATACCTGGGCCAGAGCATCGTCGCAACGCTGATCCACGTAGTGCCGATTATTTGCCTCGTGGTCGGAGCTTACGTTCTGTTCTACGTATTTTTTCTTTTCGCGATGCTCTCGCAGTCAAACGGGGAACCAAATGGCGGAGCGATGCTGCTTGTCTTTCTCGTGTATGCAGTGTTCTGGATAGCGATCATTGGGTTGATCATGTTCCTCTCGATCGGGTTTATGTTTGTGTACCCGCTAATCGTCGATCGCGGGCTGCAGGGACTGGACGCGATAAAGATGAGTTTCAGAGGCGCGTTCGCAAACTTCTGGGGACTGCTGGGAATGGTTTCCTGAATTTTCTGTTGAGCCTCGCGGGCCTACTGATGTGCATTATCGGGGTGTACTTCGTCTTGCCAATCAGCTATGCGGCCATGGCTGTCGCTTACGAGCAGATCTTTGGGTTGCGCCAGGGTCCGCAACCGCCCAGCACGCCGCCACCACCGCCGGTCTTTACTTGATCTCCATGGCGAGTCCGGATCTCATTATTCGCGGACGCAACGTTGTGTTGCCGGATTCGATCGGCGCTCAATCGATCTATGTGCGCGATGGTGTGATCGAATCTGTGCGTGACTATGAAGAGATCGCCGGCGACTGCGAGCTGGTGGAGGCTGATGAGAATTCCGTCATCATGCCTGGACTGGTTGATACGCACGTGCACGTTAATGCGCCGGGCCGCACGGACTGGGAGGGTTTTCAGCATGCAACGGCGGCCGCCGCTGCTGGCGGGACCACAACGCTCGTCGACATGCCGCTCAATTCGATTCCGGCGACGACGACGCTCGCTGCGTTCCGAACCAAGCTCAATGAAGCGAGAGATAAATGCTTTATCGACGTTGGGTTTTGGGGTGGCGTTGTGCCCGGAAACACTGCTGAGCTTGCGCCGATGCTTGAAGCAGGCGTGGTTGGTTTCAAATGTTTTCTGGTGCCGTCCAGCGTTGATGAGTTTCAGCACGTAACCGAGGCCGATCTGCGCGAAGCAATGCCGGAGCTCGCGCGACTCGATGCGTTGTTGATCGTCCATGCTGAATTGCCTGGGCCAATCGATCGCGCTACTCCAAGCGGGTCGGGTGGTGATTACCAGACGTTTCTCGATTCCCGGCCGCGAACTGCTGAGAATGAAGCAGTTAAATTGATGATTCGTTTGAGCCGCGAGTTTGGCACGCGCGTTCACATCGTGCATCTTTCGTCGTCCGACGCTGTTCCGTTATTGCGTGAAGCGCGGAGTGATGGTGTTGCGATCACGGCCGAGACTTGTCCGCACTATCTTTACTTTGCAGCCGACGAGATACCCGCGGGTGCGACGGAGTTTAAGTGTTGTCCACCAATTCGCGAGCGCGAGAATCGTGAATGGCTCTGGGATGGTTTGGCAAACGGAACGATCGACATGATCGTCTCTGATCACTCGCCCTGTCCCGGGCCGATGAAGTTGCGCGACTCAGGCGACTTTCTCGCTGCCTGGGGTGGCATTTCGTCGGTCCAACTGCGGTTGCCGATCGTTTGGACCGAAGCTCAACGGCGGGGATACTCATTTCACGATCTGGCGAAGTGGCTTTGTGCGAATCCGGCGCGCCAAGTGAACCTGGAGTCACGCAAGGGAGTGATCGCCACGGGTCACGATGCCGATTTCGTTATCTGGGATCCGTATCGAGAGTTCACGGTCAACGCCGCTGACCTT
Organism: uncultured Acidobacteriota bacterium; assembly: GCA_963789185.1. Taxonomy (GTDB): domain Bacteria; phylum Acidobacteriota; class Blastocatellia; order Pyrinomonadales; family Pyrinomonadaceae; genus PSRF01. The sequence goes on along the minus strand of CAWBJU010000022.1, from coordinate 195,056 downwards.
CATCACCGCCACAAGCTCACACCATACGATGGTCAACGGCTTAACGGTGTCGTGCGAAAAACTTTTCTACGCGGAAAAGAGATTTACGATGATCGCGGCTTAGCACTGCAACCGATGGGGGTTATGCTCTTGTGAGACAATTAGCCGCAAAAAGGCACAAGAAGCACAAAAGGCACATTACAGAATAGGAGAGAGATATGAAAACCGTTCCTCACGACGGCGAGATCCTCAGGCTTTCTGATTTGGTTAGACGAACGAGTCTTGAAATTCACAAGTATTTGCGCAGCGGCTTTACCGAAAAGATTTATGAGAATGCGCTGGCACATCGGCTTCGAAAACAGGGTATTCGTGCGCAGCAGCAAGAATGCATTCGAGTATTTGACGAGGATGGTACGCTGCTTGGCCTATTCAGAACCGATATCTTGCTAGAGCGAATCCTGATTTGCGAAATAAAGAGTTGTAGCGCCTTGGTTGATGGTCACACTGCACAATTGCTAGGTTATCTTAGGGCAACGGGCATGCAACACGGACTGCTAATCAATTTCGGCGGTCCAAAGCTTGAAATCAAGAAGTACATCTTGACCTGAACCTGGCTTTTTTCTTCGTGCCTTTTGTGCCTCTTGTGCCTCTTTGTGATTATGGAGTTCACTGAACTAATCGATCTTGCGTCGGAGAAACTCGGTGGGGCGGTGCTGTTTGCCAACGACGATTTCTTTGCGCCGAAAGAGAATTTATTGAAGGCGAGCGCGCCCGTTTGGCGCGAGGGCGAATACACCGACCGCGGGAAATGGATGGACGGGTGGGAGAGCCGGAGGCGACGCACTCCGGGGTTCGACTGGTGCATCATCCGTCTTGGCCTGCCCGGGATCGTTCGCGGGATCACCGTCGATACGAGTTACTTCCGTGGTAACTATCCCGAACATTGTTCGCTCGAGGGCGCGACATTCGACGGTTTACCGACGGTCGAAGAGTTGACGGACGAATCGGTCCAATGGATTCCACTGTTGCCGCAGATGTCTCTCGCAGGCGACAGTCAAAACCACTTCCCGATCAAATACGACGAGCGAATCACGCATCTGCGTTTCAAGATCTATCCCGACGGCGGCGTCGCGCGTCTGCGTGTTTACGGCATCGTCTCTCCCGACTGGGACCGGCTCAAACGTTCCGGTGGCAGCATCGATCTCGCCGCAGCGGAGAACGGCGCGCTGGTTATCTCGTGCAGCGATATGTTCTTCGGTCATCGTCATAACATGATCATGCCGGGCCGGGCCGCGAACATGAGCGACGGGTGGGAAACAAAACGGCGCCGAGGCCCAGGCCACGATTGGTCGATCATTCAACTCGCGCGGCCAGGATTGATTCAGTCAATTGAGGTAGACACATCACATTTCAAAGGCAACTTTCCCGACAGTTGTTCACTGGAAACCTATCACACCACAGACGCCGGTGCGGACCTTTCAGATCTTTCCGTGGCATGGACCAGTCTCCTGCCGCGCACGAAGTTACAAGCGCATACGCGTCACTATTTCGATCGCGAGTTGTTGGAGACTAGCGCTGCGTCGCACATTCGCTTCAACATTTACCCGGACGGCGGCGTCAGCCGGTTGCGCGTTTACGGGAAACTGGTCGACTCATGAATTACGAGTCGTTAGAAGCACTGCCGCCGGACGAAGCACTGCAAGAGTTTCTAAAATGCTGCGGATCAGTGAGGTGGGCTGAAGCGATGGTGCAGCTCCGGCAGTACGCATCAGGCATCGACGGACTGACGCGCTTAGGTAACGCGATGTGGTGGTCGCTGGAACCCTCCGATTGGCTCGAAGCGTTTCACAGTCACCCCCGTATCGGAGAAAAGCTCGGAGAGAAAAAGGCTGCTGACAGAGTCTCGTCTCAATCGAAACAATGGTCCGGCCAGGAACAGGCTGGAGTGCAAGTCGCTACCAAGGAAACACTCGACGCGCTGGCCCAACTCAACCAGGACTACGAACAAAAATTTGGCTTCATATTCATCGTTTGCGCCACGGGAAAATCAGCGGCCGAAATGCTCGAACTCCTACGCGAGCGCCTCAGCAACGAACCCGACGCCGAACTTCGCATCGCCGCAGCGGAACAAGCAAAGATAACGGAAATACGGCTCAAAAAGCTGGTACACTGAGCACCACAATGAGCACGATCTCAACCCATATTCTCGATACGTCGCGCGGAGCGCCGGCGAGCGGTGTCGCCGTCAGCCTCGAAGCGCAGAACACTGACGAGAGCTGGACCGAGTTGAGCCACGCATGGACCGATGACGACGGTCGCGTCAAACCGTTCTTCCTGGTCGACCGACCTATCGCCGACGGCACATATCGCCTCGTCTTCGATACCGAGCCTTATTTCTCGGGTCTCAGCGTCTCATGTTTCTATCCGCAGGTAACGGTTGTGTTCAACGTCGACGACGCGTCGCAGCACTATCACGTGCCGCTGCTCATCAGTCCGTACGGATACTCGACGTATCGCGGCAGCTAAAGCCTGATGATCAATCTCGACCCGACCCTCAGCGAATGGCTCAATCTAATATTTCGTTGGGTACACGTCTTTGCCGGCATCATGTGGGTAGGGACCACCTACTACTTCACGTGGCTCGACGCGAGGCTGACCGAAGAAGAGAAAGCGGCTTTGAACACAGGCGTCACGCCGCAACTGTGGATGGTCCATAGCGGCGGTTTCTACGTCGTCGAGCGAAAGAAAGTCCCCGATCTAGTTTCTCGCACGTTGCACTGGTTTCGCTGGGAGGCGTTCACAACGTGGATCAGCGGCTTTGCGTTGCTGGTGCTAATTTATTATCTCGGCGGCGGAGCGTTGATCGATCCCGACGTGCGCGAACTGAGTATCGGCGTTGCGGTGGCGTTGGGAATCGGTGCGATTCTCGCCGGTGGATTCATTTACGACGTCATGATGGCTTCACCGTTGGGACGCAACGAAAAGGTGTTCGCGGTCGTGGCTTATGTCCTCATCGTTGCAATGTCTTTTGCTCTCACTCAGATCTTCAGCGCGCGAGCGGCTTACATTCACATGGGTGCAATATTTGGGACCATCATGGCCGCGAACGTGTGGATGCATATCCTGCCGGCGCAAAAACGAATGATCGCCGCACTCAAAGAGGGCCGCAAACCTGACGAGCGCCACTCGGCGCAGGCCAAGCTGAGATCGAAGCAAAACACGTTCATGGCAGTGCCGGTGGTGTTCATCATGATCAGCCATCACTATCCCGGCGTAACCTACGGCGATCGCTACAACTGGGTCATCCTATCCGCGTTGATACTGCTCGGTTGGATCGCCGCGAAGTTTATCCGACGAGCGTAGTCAAGGGGGCACGGCGCTGCTCGATCAACTCGACGAATTAAGAACCACGTTTGGGCCAAGAGAAGCGAAGCAGGTCCAGGCCTTGCTGCGTCGCCTGTCGCGGACGAAGTTTGAGGATACGGATTCGCTCGTTCGCTATCACGAGCTACTGCTTTTCGTTCGTGCGTACCCTCAAAGCGCGGAGGTAATGCGCGCCGCTGAAAAAGAGCTACGCGGCTTTGCGCAACGAGTCGCGTGGTTGAGCGAACAGGGCGTGGACGTCGGTCCACTCGAACATCCGCAGCTTTCCGGCATCGAAGGCACGCCTGTCACCGACACATTCGGTTTTCATATCGTTCGCTCGTTGGTCCAACGATACCCATCGCAGACGTCGATCTACTGGGACTGGTTTGAAGACGAGAACCGCCTGGCGGCGACGTGGCCGCGGTTCATGCCGTTGCTGGCCGAAGATGCATTCGTCGAGGCCCACGTTCCTTACCGCGACTGGTTGCGTGCAGCGCGCGGCGGTCGCTCTGAACTCGCCTGGTTGATTGATCGCTTCAGCGAACTTCCCACAACTGACGACCAAAGAGCCGAACTCTACGACTCACAGAACCTTTACGTGCAATGGCAGCCGCCGTATCGCGCGACGCGCACCGGTCTTCGCGCTCCGGCGAGGAAATTGTTTTACCACCACGGTCCTTTGATTCAACGTCGCGACATCGATCTCAACGAGCAAGTGGTCCAACCGTCGCCGCCACTGCGAAAACTCTCGTTGCGCGAAGGTGAAAGTGCGCTCGACCGTACACGCGACGCCTCGACGATCCGGTACCGCGAGCTCTACGGTTTCACGCACGGCGATCCGAAGCATGTTTACCACGCCGATTTGGGTCGTGGTGTTGAACTGTTCCTCGTGGGCCTGCCGCGTGAAAAACGTCTGCCGTTGCGAGCGGTTCACGGGGCAATGATTTACAAGAACGGCGTGCCTGTTGGTTACTTTGAATCGCTCACGCTTTTCGAGCGGATGGAAAGCGGGTTCAACCTTTACTACACGTTTCGCGATGGCGAAACGGCCTGGCTTTATGCTCGCATGCTCAACGTTATGCACCACTTCACAGGCGCCACTGCATTCACGCTCGATCCGTATCAGATCGGGCACGAGAATGAAGAAGGAATTGAGTCAGGTGCGTTCTGGTTCTATCGGAAATTGGGGTTCCGTCCGATGCGCCGCGAGTTGGTGACGCTCGCTGAAAAGGAAGAGAAGAAGATCGCGACACGAAAAGGATACCGGACACCGCCCAGGACGCTGCGCGCACTGGCCAAAGGTCCAATGATCTTTCAACTTCGCGGCACGGAAAACGGGGATTGGGATCGTTTTCAGATCCGCAACATCGGGTTCAAATTGAAGGGGCAGCTCGAGCCTTTGCTCTCGCTGTTACCTGACCGGCTCGTTCGCGCAAAAGCGGCCGCCGAAGAAACAACCTATTTGAGACTGATGCAGAAAGACAAACGACTGCGCCAACAGATCATCGGCCTCGGATCTCAGTAACACTTCTCGATCTGGTTTTCCAAAATCGTTTCCTCGGAAAAACTCTCAAGCTTGCGGAAATATTCCGCGTCCCGATCCAGCGCATTTCGCGGCACAAGTCCCACAATCTCCGTGCTTGCGACGTCCACGCCGAGCGCGTCTGCCTCACGTCGAATAGCGTTGTAAGCGTCTCCCATTCCAGTGACTTCATAGTTCACCAAATTCATCGACACCTGAACGAGATTGCGCGTCTGCAATTGAAATCCGAGTGCTTTCAAGAACGGTAACCCACCGTTTCTGGCCCGGATGGTCCGAGCGATGCGCCGAGCGATGGCAACGTCGTCGCTGCGCAGTACGACATTAAAGGCGATCAGAAAAGGACGCGCACCGACCACGATTGCTCCAGCGGAATCATGAAATCGATCGGGACCTTCATCGGGCACCATTTGTGACCGCGCTCCGCGACGAACATCCTCGAGGTTTACTCGCTCCGGATGCAACGCCGCTCGTTCGTAGTAGTAAACGGGAATCGAGAGGTCGCGCGCAATCATACTTCCCGTCTCATGAGCGAGCGTGACACAGTCGTCAATCGTGACGCGGCGAATAGGAACAAACGGCAAGACGTCCGTCGCTCCCAGACGAGGATGCACACCCTCATGCCGGCGCATATCGATCAATTTGGACGCGCACTTGACCCCCGCAAACGCGGCTTCTACGACGTGCTCGGCCGTCGCAACAAACGTGATTACTGAGCGGTTGTGATCCGGATCGATGTGCCGGTCCAGCACACAGGCCGTTTCAACCGACCCGATTGCTGCGGCAATCTGCCGGACCGTTTCCGGATTTCGGCCCTCGCTGAAGTTTGGAACACATTCCACTAGACGTTGCATTCGTGTGTGAAGTATAAAGCCTCGATGCCTCAGGATCGATTCATCAATCAACGGAAAAACGCCTGGCAACGGTTGGAGGAACTGCTTAGGCTGCTCGACTACGCGTCGCTGCGGCGCTTAAACCGCGAAGAGGTGCGCGAGCTGGGCCGCATTTATCGTCGCACTGCGTCGGACCTCGCCATCGCGCGCGCTGAGTCGCGCGATCCGCGCCTTGTTAACTATCTCAACAGTCTCGTCATTCGCGCCCACGGCCGCATCTATCGCGCGGACGCGCAGGGCGGCAAAAGGATTCTTAACTACTTCACTCACGAACTGCCGCGAACGTTTCGCCGCACCTGGCGCTATACCTTCGTATCGTTCTTCGTCTTTTTCATCTTCGGCGTCCTTAGTTTTGTCGGAACGCGGTACGACGCGGAATTTTCCGAACTTATCGGCGTCGATGCAGCGTTTCGAGAAACGGTCATCGAAACCAAGACGCATTGGTGGGAATCGCTCAACGAAGCCAATCAGGTCGGCGCCAGCGGGATCATGACCAACAACATCATGGTCACGATCTACACGTTTGCATTCGGCGCGACATTCGGGGTGGGAACGCTTTTTTATCTCGCGTATAACGGCGCGAATATTGGCTCAGTTCTCGCACTAACTTATCGCGCCGGTTTCGGAAACGATTTGGTGACGTTCATGGTGGCCCACGGCGTGATCGAACTGACCTGTATCTTTATCGCCGGAGGATCGGGACTACTGGTTGGGACCGCGATAATCATGCCCGGCGATCTAACTCGCGCGGACGCACTGAAAACGCGAGGGATGGAAGCAGTTCGCTTGATGGTCGGAGTAGCGATGCTATTGGTGATCGCGGGAATTATCGAGGGATTTATTTCACCGGCGCTGATCGATCCGCGAATCAAATACAGCGTCGCGGCGGTGACTGGTGTGGCGCTGTATTCCTACCTGCTATTTGCCGGCCACAAATAACGAAGTCTTACAACAGCCCGCGTTCTTTCACGCGCAAATAAGTTTCGAGTAAAGCCGGCGCAAGCGCCGCGGCGGTTACGTCAAGCGCGAGGCCGCCAGTGGATTCAACCAAACGAAGCGCCGCCTCACGGTGATGAATGATCTCTTCCGCCACAGATTGAGTAAACACTGAACGAATCGTGTCAGGCGTTTCACGCACCACTGCTTTCAAATCACGATCGGCGATCGTAACTACGAGCGGCAAATGGCGCGGCCGCAACAGGTGAAGCGACGTCAGCAACTCTTTCGAACCTTCTTCGTCAACCAGATCAGTCAACAGGATTACGAGGGCGCGTCGCTTGCTGTTGGCGGCGATGAACTCAAACGCATGAGGATAAGAAGGCTCGATCATCTCTGGTTCGACAGCGTAGAGTGCTTCGAGTGCTGCTTCGATGTGATCGCGCCCGCGACTCGGTGCGAGATAGCTCTTGATCCGGCGGCCAAACACTACGAGGCCCGCGTTGTCGCCGGCCCGCGCCGCCGCTGAAAACAACGCGAGGGTGGCGTGAACAGCCGAATCGAGTTTCGTCTCCTGCTCAATACGCGCGGTCATCAACCGTCCGGCATCGAGGGCGATGAGGATGGTTTGATCTCGTTCGATTTGATATTGCCGCGTGGTCAGTTTTCCGCGGCGTGCGGTTGCGGTCCATGAGATGTGGCGCAACTCGTCGCCGCGAACGTAGTCGCGCATCGATTCAAACTCGCGTCCTTCGCCACGCCAGGAAGTCTTGCGATGTGAGGAGACGAGTGACCGCGCGCCCAGCGCTTTCAACTCCGCTTCTCGTGCCCGCCGCATGTTTGGATAAACTTTGACAGTGATCGGTTCCGACGCGCGCGTCTCGCACCACACGAGATTGAGCAGCGAACGAAAGCGAACGGCCGTGTGCCCAAACTCAAACCTGCCGCGTCGCGGCGGTGTCACGCCGTAAATCAAAGTCGCCGTGCTATGTGCGTCAACGCGCAAATCCACGTCGCGTGATCCGCTCAGGATCATCTGCGGCGGATACTCATCTTTCAACTTTAGTGAGATGTTGCGGTTGGATCCATTATGAATATGAATCCTCGCCTCGGTTTCAGCGCCCATTGCGAAGCGGCCACCGAACTCGCGATAGATTTTTAAGTTTTTGGGAAGCTTGCTGAGGCGCGCGTCGACGATAGCGACGGCGATCAGCAGAAGGTTGTAACCGAGTGCGAGCCATGCCAGCCACGGGCGTCCGCCGGATAATGCGAGGGGGACGAACGCCAGGGCCAGCAGGAAATAAAAGAGTTTAGTGAAAACGAAGCGCAACGCTGCGGAGTTTAACTCTTTTTGTTAGCGAGGATGTACTCCTTTAGCTTGTTTCGCTCCGGATATTCAGGGTTTTTCTTCAGGTACTCTTCGTATTCAATCGCCGCTTTGTCTTTCAAGCCGGCCGCATTGTAGAGCCAGCCAAGGCGAAGGTGAGCGTCTGGGCGACCATGTATCGCGGCTTCGTTGAGATACGGAATCGCCTTCGAGCCTTTCTTGACTTGGAGATAGGCTTCGCCGAGCAGCATGTTGCCGTCGCCTGATGTCGGCTGCAGCTCAACGGCTTTGGTTAGTGGCACGATTGCTTCCTCGAATTTCTTCTGCGATGACAGCAGTTTTCCGAGGTTGAAATGAGCGCGTGGAGATTCAGGCTTCACTGAGATCGCATGTTCGTAAGCCTGTCGCGCGTCGTCAAATTTCTCTTGCGCGAGGTAAACAGTGCCGAGTGCGGTCCACGCCTGGAAGTCGGCGTTGTCTGTTTCCACAACCTGTTTCAGCAGCGTGACTGCCTGATCGAATTTCTTTTTCGCTACCGCTTCCTCAGCTTTCAGGAAAATCGGTTTGGTAGAAGCGGGTCGTTCATAAGCATCAGCAGCGGAAATAACTCCTCCGACTGATGCAGCTGCACCTGATCTCCAGCGAATCTCGAGATCGTTCTGATAGCCGTAAGGACTATTACTCAAAGTCATGCCGCCGATTCTGATCTGCGTCAAGCGCCCGATCTCCTTGCCCTCGGCCTCCGCGACAATTTCGTACTCGCCCTCTTTCAAATTAGTGAACCGGTAACGGCCACGACTCGAAACGATTTGCCGAGCCACCTCGCCGTCCGGTATACGCCTCAGTAACAACAGCACGTCCTTGGGAACGAGTGTGTTGCCATCACTGGTGATGCGCACGTCCCCGAAAATCGTTAATCCGCCCTGGGCCATGGCGGAAGGTAAATAGACTTGGATCGCAACAAGAACCAGAAATAGCGTGACGATGCTAGTCAATTTTTTTTGCATGGCGGATCTCACAAGAAAAAGCGGGCTCCCACTTTCGTGAGAGCCCGTGGAAAGGTGTTACGTGAACACAAATTAGAAGCTATAGCGAATCGCGAATTGCATTTCGCGAGCCGCACTTGCCGAAGTGGTGATCTGTCCGAAGGTCGCTCCAACAATGTTCGCAGCCGGCAAACCGAAGCTGTGATGGTTGAAAAGATTGAAGGACTCCCAACGGATCTGAAGCGACTGGCTCTCTGACCATGGCATCTTGAAATTCTTCATGACTGCCGTGTCGAGGTTCCAGAAGCCTGGTCCACGAAGGATGTTACGGCTGCCGATCTCGCCGTGACGCGGGAAACGAAGAGCGCCCGCTGTCGGGTTTTGCGGATCGAACACGTCAGTCTGGTCGTCGAAGAACTGAATCGTACTTCCAACATCGTGAATCCGTGCGCGAAGAGCCGCAAGGTTAGCACCAGTGTTGATCGCCGCCGGGCTATTGAAGTTGAAGCCCACCGGGAAGGTACCACTTGTGGTGCCGAATGCCAGACCGCTGCGAGCTGTGAATATACCACTAACTTCCCAGCCACCGATGATCTGGTTCGCCCATCCTGGCATTCCGCTGCCGAAGCGCTGTCCACGACCGAACGGCAACTCGTAAATGAAGTTCGCATTGACGAGGTGACGAATGTCGAAGTCAGAATTTCCACGGCAGACGCGGAGGTTGGTCATATCGCAAACCAATCCACCGGTAACAGTATTCGTGATACTGGAACCATTGTCGATTGAGTGCGACCAGGTGTAGTTGAAGTCAAACTGGAGACCCTGCGAGAAACGCTTCCGCAAGCTCACCAGCATGCCGTCGTAGGAAGACGCTCCCTGGTTGGAAATGTAGACGTTGGTGCCGAATTGCGCACTCATTCCCACATTTGGTTCCGTGGCACCAATCAGGTAAAGCACGAACATCGCATCCGCCGTATTACCGCGGAGAGCCTCCAACGACACAAAGTCGAGGACGGTCTGAGTTCCACCCAGCACCCGGTTCTCGAACCACGGCTGGGCCGTAATCGGAAGATCGTTCAACAACTGGTGCTGTAAGCCGTTGAAAGCGTCGAGCAGGAACTGACCGGAATCGGGATCCCGGAAGTTCAATACCTGGGCAACGTCAGCCTGCGAAAAGAGCTTCCTGCCCTGACGACCCACGTAAGAAGCCTCGAGGATAAAATCACCGGGCAACTCACGTTGGAAGCCAAAGCTGTACTGCATCGAGTACGGAATACGGAATCTCTGATCCACAGCGTAGTTGAACTCGCCACTGGCCAGACCGTCTATGCCAAACGGCGTGAACGGCCGCGTAATGACAGGCGCCGCATTCTGAACGGGCGACTGAGCGATGGTCGTAAAGCGCGGATTGTTCGTCAAAGCGGCATTCGCGCTGCCACCCAATGGGAACAGCGTTGTCGCTGAGTTATCGAACAGGTAAGAGACCTGATCCTGAATAAACGTGATCGCGCCGCTGGGCCGATCGTAAGTCACGGAGGCTCCGCCTCGGATCACGGTCTTGCTATCGCCGAAGAGCTTGCCAAGGAAACCGTCCTTGAATGCCGGCGTGTAGGCAAAGCCAAATCTAGGAGCAAAGTTATTCAGGTCAGTTTCGTACAGCGCGCGAGCATTGTTGCCTTTACCGACCAGGTCGTAGCGCAGCAACGGCTCGGCGTCTGCACCAAAGATTCCCGCCGCTGCATTACGCTGACGAAGGTCGAACAACTGACGCATGTCGACGTCTTGCGCTGCCTGGAATCCGTCTCTCTCGTATGGAGCCGGAGAGAGATGCCAACGGACGCCAAGGTTCAGCGTCAGGTTGTTACGGACTCTCCAGTTGTCCTGTACGTAGAGCTCAAGTTCGTCGTAGCGATAGTTGCGTACTTTTCCGGTTCCCGGAGCGAACGCAGTACCGCTCGGATCGTAGTTAAAGTTGGTTTGAACGCCTGAATAACGACCCAAAAGGAATGCGAACGCTGCATCGTAATTTCCTCTTGCTGCCGTGTTATTGCGAATGGTGGCCGGTCTTAGTGAAGCATTAAGAGCTGTGAGCGCTCCACCCAATCCGACTGTCACGAAGTTAAAGTCGTTGACGAGTCCGGATTGCTGATTGGTTGGTTTGAAGGAACCGCCGAACTCGATCGAGTGGGTTCCCTTGGTCCAGGTCGCATCGTTACGATAAGTCGGTACGAGCACGAAGCGATCCTGTGAACTGATGCTCGCGAACGGCGCTGACAATCCCGCTCCGAACGTAAAGGAGTTTGGGAATGCCGGCGCGAAGTTATTCGGGAAAAGCAAGCCCGAACGAGCAGCACCAACCGTAATTTGGTTCACAAACGTCGGGCTCGCGGTCCACGTGTGACCAACGACCCAGGTGTAATCGCGAACGATAATCTGACCTGTTTCGGGGTCGCCCGGGAACTGAGCGGCAACGGTGTTAACCGTATCTGTCTGTTGACGACGAGCAATGTTGAACCGGCCAAACAGCTTGTGAGCTGAAGCGGGGTTGAAGTCGATGCGCGTCGTGTAGGTGTTGTCCCTTCGTCTCGATGGTGAGTTGAAGCGGAAACCACCCGTGTTGATTCCGTCACCTGCCGACAGGTCGTTCGGTAACGGATAACGCTCGTTGACGAAGCTCAACAATGATGCGTCTCCGCCAACTCCCAGTGGATCCAATGCCGCAACCTGCGCCTGCGTCAGAATGGTGATACATTGCGGGGCCGTTGTCAGTCGCGGACTCGTTGGACATCCAGCGGTCTGATTCTGAAACGCAACCCGGCCCTCACGGAAGTGCTGCAGCGGAACAATTCGAAGATTGGTTACCTGCTGCGCATCCCATCGGCCTTCATAGTCAAAGAAGAAGAAGAGCTTGTCTTTCGCGATCGGCCCACCGATGCTGCCGCCAAACTGGTTTCGCGTCAACGCCGGACGGGGAATTCCGTTTTTGTTGTTGAAAAACGTGTTGGCTGCCGTAGCTGCGGTGCGATTGTATTCACGAAGGTTTCCGTGAAACTCATTCGTACCGCTCTTCGTCACCAACTCGACCTGGCCGCCGCTGCTTCGTCCATCGGAAGCACCGGGGTTCGTCGACACAGCACGGAATTCCTGGATCGCGTCGATCGGAGCATTACCAACAGTCGCCGCAAACTGGCCAGTTGTCTGGTCGTTCACGTCGATACCGTCGACCGTGATGTTGCCCTGGTCCGTGCGCGCGCCGGTGACGGAACCGATACGGTTGCCGCCGGTCGCACCAACGTTGTTACCTACGACGCCCGCTTGCAGACCGATGAGCGCGGCAGGGGAATTGCGAATTTGGATCGGGAGTTCTTTCAGTCTGCGCTCTCCGATCACGTTTCCGATACTGGCATCGCTGGTGTTCAGCGTAACTTCATTCGAAGCCGTGACGACCACCGTTCCCGTCACTTCACCAATGGTCAATTCAGCATTGTGAGTTGAAGTGGTGTCGACGCCGAGTGCGACATCGTTGATAACCAGTGTCTGGAAACCGGCGTTTGTAAACGTGAGCTTGTAACCAGTTCCCGGCGCAACTTTCTGGAAGTTATACACACCTTGATCGTTTGTCTTGGTGTTGAGTTCCGCACCGGTCTTGGTGTCTGTCAATTTAACGTCAGCTCCGGCGACCACTGCGCCGTTGCTGTCTTTTACTGTTCCTGTCACACCCGCGCTGCTCTGGGCCATAGCCACTACGGCTGAAAGGCAGAGAGTCAGGGACGCAAGCATGAAGGCATAAAACAATTTCTTCATTTGGGCTCCTTCCCGAAACATAACTTTTTTGAAGGGACCTCCTTAAAGCTGTTAGGAAAACTTGATCAGCTTAAGAAGCCAGCTTGAAGAACAACCGCTGAGCAAGGACGGCGCGTTCTTCCGAGTAATAATCGACCGGTCACGTGCACCTTGAGAACCTGGGCGCCTCGGAATTGCTTACTACCGAGGCCTCGTGAGCCGTTCTTATCAACATAAATCTCACTCTTAGGATTCGTGAGATATCAGAGTTGGAACATTTGGGGAGACCAACCGTTTTTCGGAGATGCAAAGAATGTACCTGTATCCGTGTTTTAGGATATTTATGCGAAATCCCTAGCAGTGCCGCGATGTGGCTTTCCACCCACACTACTCTTCAATCCAAAAAACGAAACAGATTTTCAGTTTTTCCAAACAGATACTTTTGTGACATTTAATTTTCTGGACGTAAATACCATTTTTTGCACGTATTTTTACGGGTTCTCGCGGTGCAAAGAGGACCTTCAACCGCCCGACGAGTGACGATAGTAGACGTTGTTTGTGAGGTCAGTTATCGAGGTACTTCAGCGGCCTTTAATATGTCAGTGACAACTGAATCAGGCGTCACGCCGTCGAGTTCAGCTTCAGCGCGTAACGAGAGGCGATGACGAAGAACGGGCAATGCAACATCGCGAACATCGTCAGGCGTAACGAAGTCGCGCTCGCGAATCGCAGCGAGGGCTTTTGAACATAACAGCAGCGCCACTGATGCGCGCGGACTTGCACCGTAATGAATGAACGGATGGATTCGTGTTCGACGAACCAGATCAACTGCGTAGTGTTGCACTCCCGGTTCCATGCGCGCGCGTGCAACTTCCGCACGGCAACGCAGGATGGCGTCGGGATCAGGCAACGGACGAATATCAACCTGGTCCAACCGCTTTGAGTTGAAACCTGCGTCCCACCGCGCAAGCACTTCACGCTCCTCCGCTTCGCTTGGATATGTCAAAAGAATTTTTAGCTGAAAGCGATCCAGTTGCGCTTCCGGTAACGGATAGGTTCCTTCGTATTCAATCGGATTCTCAGTAGCCAGGACGGTAAAGAGCGGGGGTAGTTGATACGCGTCGCCGTCGATCGTTACCTGTCGTTCTTCCATCGCCTCGAGCAGGGCGGCCTGCGTCTTTGGAGGTGTGCGATTAATTTCATCGGCAAGAAGAAGGTCAGTGAATATTGGACCACGCCGCAGGTTGAAATTGGAGCTCGCGATGTTGAAGACGTTCGTGCCGGTTATATCTGACGGCATCAGGTCGGGCGTGAATTGAATTCGGCTGAACGTCGCGTTGATGATACGCGAGAGAGTTTTGACCGTCAGAGTTTTGGCGATACCGGGAACGCCTTCGATCAGCGCGTGGCCCTCGGCCAACAACGCGATCAGGATCTGTTCGATCGCGTCATCTTGTCCGACGATTACTTTCCTTAATTCATCTTTGATGTGCGTGACGGTAGAGGCGACTGACTCAGGCATATGTGTGTTCTGTACTTTGTACTTGGGGGTTCAGCTTTCGTCAAATGTTTTCTGCTGCTTGTCGGACATCGCGAGAACGCATCCTTAAACCAAGGAACCGCTCGATCTCGCGGAGGCTTTTGACCAGATGAATCGACTGGCGCGACGTGATCGGTTCGCCATTGATTGCTTCCTCACATTGCCGCATCAACGTTTCGAGTTTGTTTCGATCGATCGTGGAACGCTCCGCGATCCGCTGCGCAATCTCTGAACGGGAACTGTTGTAGTCCACGCCTGCGTGACGTGCGAGCACGCGGCGAGTGCGCGTGTAAATATTTTCGATAGCCAGGTCAAAGGCGCGTGACCGTTCCTGCAACTCGGCCATCGACGCCACAAACTCGAGACTCGAACGGCGATCGACCTGCGGCAGAGGCAAAGGACGAGCAAACCGGCGACCGTTAGTCCAAAGAACTACCAAAACCAGCAACACGAGTTGGCCCGCGATCGGGAGCACTGGCGTGCCCGCGAAGTAGCTCGCAAACGCATTTTGAGTGATGCCGCGGCCCTGATGATATTCGTCAAAAGCGATAAGGCCCGGCGTCTGTGGTCCACCCAGCATGTTGATGGCCAGCATCAAATTGTCTTTCAGAACAATGCCGCCGTTAGCGACGACATAAGGATCGCTCAACAAAATTATATGACCACCGCCGTAGCAATAGTCGACGAGCAAGGCGCCTTTAGCATCGCCGACATGAGTGACGGGCGCACTGTTGACCGAATAGTCGTCGTCGTCATCTTCTACAACGACTGGCGAACTGGACGCGGCTGGTGGTGGCGATGCTTCCTCAGGCAGTTGACCGGTCGATGGCACCGATGCGTCGTCTTCCGCCGGCGTTGGCGACGGCATTCCAATGACCGTCTGTCCCTCGCTGTATTGGGAAATGGCGACCGGCGATGGCTTAGGTATCGCGGCAATCACAAACCGCGACGCGAACCGGGAAGGCATCACGCTCTCAACATTACTCGTTACCAGCGTTGGCTGAACCGGCTTGAGTTCAGTTACATCTTTTGTCATCTGAGAGGCGTCGCTGGGATTCGTATCGAGATTTGGCAAGTCACCATCTGTGACGCTGATTGCCCATCCTGTGTCCGTCGACAACAAGCTTCGGTCAGGTGTGCGATCGACAACGACGAGCCGCCCGCCCGTCGCTACCCAGCCCTTGAGCGCGGAAATCTCCTCTTCTTCAAGCGGCAGTTTAGTCTCGCCGACAACAACCAACGTGCTCACCATTTCTCCGGACCGGCCCAGGAGTTTCGCAGGTGGTTCACGCCAGCGCATGACGCGATAACCCGACTCGTTCAGAAAATCGTGCAACGCGCGCAGGCCTGTTGGGCCGGAGTGGTAGGTTGATCGGTTAGGAGCGAACTCGAGATCGCGCGAATCGTCTTCCTTCACGTGTGAGAGCGCATTGATAATCACCAGCAGGCCGATTATCACTACGAATGTGAGTATGACTGTGAGTCGCTGGCGCATTGAGGTCTAGTTTCCGGTCTGCAACGCTTCACGGTAGCGCGCGCGAAAGTCCTGCCAGTCGTTTTGTGTTGCCTGTGCTAAGCCATACCAGTGCCGCTCAAAACTTTCCGTGAGTCTCTTCAGTGGTGAATGAAGCTGCGGAACATTGCTGACCGCTCGTAAATAGTCGCGATTGGTTTTGTATTGAGCGAGACTGATCACGTTGCGATCGCCTAATTCGACGAGCAAAGCGATGTAGCCCTTGCGAATTGCCGCACGTAGATCGCCACTACGCGCAAGAGCCTCGGCCTCCGCAAGAAGATCGGAGGAGGTTTGTTCCGGTTGAAGCCGTTCGCCAAGAACAATTCTGGGTTCGCGTTTCTTGCGAGGTTTTGTTTCACCCGGACGGTAGAATCGTTTGAATAGCAACCAGACGACGTAGGCAATCATTGACACCGCCACGCCGATGATCGCGACGATGACTGCGGTGCTGATAAACCTTGCGCGACCCGGAGCCATCTCCGTTTGCTTGGGCATCAGGCTCTCGATCCAACGAATAAAGTCGCGCAACAGCCTCGTGATCGCGTTTGGACCCTGTGCCGCAGACGCGTATTCGGGGCGCGACAGAATACTCTCCAGCTTCTGTTTCGACGCTCCTTTATGCTCCTCGACTCGCTGGGCATCTTCGAGCTCTCCGACTCGTTCGTTGAGAGCATTCAACGCGTCTAACAAACTCCGGAGCTTCGCGGGCTGTTCTTCAATGTTGGCACGTTCCAAATCGTCGAGCGAACTATGAAGCCATGAGTTGTCGGTGGTCCACGTAAGCTTTTCCAACTCCACTTGCTGGTTTCTCGGCAACGCTGTACGAATGTTTGTTATGGCAGTCGTGAAACGAGTTTGGTAATCGACGTCGCTTTCGTGGCCGTCCCGAGCGAGTAGAGATCCGATGTCGGTGATAGCGGATTCAATCGCTGAGGTGTATTCCGAAAGCGGAATGGCAGCGGCACTCGAACGTGCGAAGCACAGCACGATTAATGAGAGCAGCAGGCGCGACCAGAAGCGATATTTGACGATGAATGTCTTCAACCTAATCAACCGAGATCCAGAATTCGAGTCGACGGACGCGGCCCGGTTGGCAGCACGGGTGGTCGTTCGGTAGACGACAGCGCCGTTCCTAACGGTGACGTAACATCGATGTTTGGCAATTCACCTAACTGGCGCGCCGCCATCAACTCAATGTCATATCCCTCATGCCGCACTCGTTCGTCGACGTAAAGCAGCGATAAACCAAGCATCCAAACCGGCGTTAACAGAATCGAGCTCAGAGGCGCAAGTACGTTGTAAGCGATCGCATACCACGCCGGCCAATTCGCGCTGTTGAATGGATCGACTCCGGCGAGATAACCATACCAACCGAGCGGAATCACCAGAATCATCAGGGCGGAATAGGTCGCGAACGTCGTAAAGATCGTCATCGCAATCAACCGCCGCACATTACCACGCGCGAGGCTAAAGCTACGTGACACCGATGCAAAAACGCCCTTGCCCTCGACCAGCAATATCTGCGGCACGTACGCGACTCGCGCGACGATAAAAAAGAACGCCCAAACTGCCAGCAGCGTGTCGATTATCACCGTCACGGCAGCGAATAGCACCGGAACAATGAAGAACGTCGTCGAAGCTAAAACCATGACCACGATCATGATGAGACCGATCACCATGTACCAGACCATGAACACCGCGAAGAAGGCGATACTGATCCAGATGAAAACAATTATCGAAGCACCAATGAGTGCCCAAAATCGTCCGCGCACGGCGCTGTAGGTGGCGCGCGCAGTCACCGGATCGTTACGCAGGAGATGGGCCACCAACGTGCGACTGGCGCCACCCATAACGACCAGGGTCAAAAGGTAGCCAACGAACGTCACCGCCAGAGCAACGAGCGATAACACAACATAGACTGCCAATTCGCTCGTGCCATCACTAAGGAACGCTCGTTGGAACGCGAGGGAGAAAACGATCCATCCACCGGTCGCGATAATGACGGGAGGCGCGGCTGTCCTGATCAGGACAAACAAATGCCGTCGATACAGTCTCACAGCGCGATCGATCAAGTCGCCGGCACCGAGCGGTGCGAGAGGAAGTTGGCTGGCTGACAACGTCGACATCTAGCTTGTTTTTCTATTTCTTCTCGCCGAAAGTGAACTCCGCGGCGTCGAGTGGTGAGGTGAATGAAAAGTCGTCTGTTGACGCCATTAAAACCTGCCCCTCAATTTGTCCTTCACCGCAGAGCCTAACCGCAACGGAGCAACTTCCTTTGATTCTCGTGCCGTTGACGCGAAGCTCTTGCTTCCGCAGTACCAATCGATTCCAGATGTTTGGCGACGACTTCTTCCGGCTTGAGTTTGTCGTCCGCCCGAGCCGGCAAAATGCAAACGACAGTCGCAGTCAGAAGAACGACGGGAAGCAACAGTCTCACTCTATTAAAGACCGGAGGCGTCATGACTTTTCTCCGTTTCGAATGGGCGATTCAGAAACGCGAAGTACTACGGCATTATCCGTTATTTCGCTTTCGGCGCAAGAAAAAACCGGGTGCTGTTTGCGACAACAGCACCCGGCCTGAAATGAAGTCTCCGTAAGAGACTTTCAGATAGTTAGAACGTGAACTTCCACGAAAGTTGAAGAATTCGTGGATCGAACGCCGCATTGATCTTGCCGAAGTCGGTGTCGTCAAGGTTGAGCGTGTTTGGCACCGAGAAATTGGTGTGGTTGAAAACGTTGAACGCTTCAAGCCGCAACTCAACGCCAAGCCGTTCCTTGAATCTGATCCGCTTGATGACCGCCGTATCGACGTTCCAGTAACCTGGTCCATCGACGGGAGTCAGACTCAGTCCGCCTACTTCAGCGGCACCGGGATGTGTAAAGAACGCCGGGTTGGCGCGACCATCAGAACCGATCAGGTCCGGATGGATCACCAACGGAGCTCCCGTTGTCGGATGGAAGAACAACCCTGTTCTTTGCTGCAATTCGGCAATACTTAAAGTTGTGTTAGGAGTGTTGTTACCGGACCGGCCCGCTCGATTGAAAGTACCGCGTCCGGAGATGAACGAGATCGGCCTGCCAGTACGGAACTGCGCAATGCCGCTGATCTGCCAACCACCGAACAGCTTGCCCGAGAAGCCTCCGCTATTCCAGAAACGCTTGCCTGGACCAATCGGAAGCTCATAGACGAAGTTGCCCTTGACTACGTGCTGAACGTCCTGGTTGAGCCGTTTCTTCTCCAGCTCATCGCCGCGGGCGTTGTCGAGGTAAGGCGCGAATTCAGCCTGGGCCTGTTCCGCATTGGTGAAGGCTTTGCTCCAGGTGTAGTTGACCTGATAGTACCAGCCACCAGTGAACCGCTTCCTGATCTCGGCTTGCAGTCCGTGGTAGTTGGACCAGCCACTGCTGCCGACGTAGTCCGTCACAAACGCATTACCATTGACGGGCAGGAAGAAGCTCGGGACGGACGGCCAACACCCGTCTCAATGCACGGTTGGGCCGTATTGAGGAAGGTGTTGCGAGACGATACGTAGTTGGAAACGAGTTCGCCGACCTGATTCTGACGAATCAGATTCAGGATCGTAGCGTTGGTCAGGTTTCCACCACCGCCGAGCCGCGAGATGATCGTTAGCTGTTGGCTTCCTGGAATGCCCGCGTTGAAGGCTGCACTCGTACACTTGTCGAGTGGCGATCCCGGACCCGCAATTGTTGCACCTTGAAGCTCGCAGTTTTTACGAGCTCTCAGGAAGTCAGCCAGGAAACCATTCTGTAAAATGTTCACCTGGTTCGTGTCGAGGCCGCGGGTTAACTGCACGCCGCGGTTGCCAACATAGCCAACTGAAAGCGCGGTGTCTTTCATGATCTCGCGTTCAATACCGAAGTTCCATTGCTCGGCGTACGGAGTCTTCAAGTTGTACTCAGTCGTAAACAGAGTTGGGGTTTGCGACAGAGCCAGGTTGTCGATCAGCGTACGCGGAACTTTAAACGCCGGAACTGGAACGGTGACGATGCCGCCGTTCGTAACTGTGCCGGTCAACGTTGAAATCGTTACTGTTGACTGCAATCCGGCGTTGCCGCCGACAGACGAGTTGTTGAGCACGGTAGCGTTGTTGTCAATGGCATAGGCGATCGAGAAACCGCCGCGCACTGATGTCTTGCCATCCTTGAAAGGATCCCACGCAAAACTAAAGTTCGGCGCGAAATTATCCAAGTCTCTCGCCAGGAAAGACCGGCCAGTACCCTTGCCTGCGAAATCCAGCACAGCGTTCGGATTAGAGAGAACGTCGAGTGTCAGATCCTGCGGCATGAGACCGAGGCCGTTTCGTTCCGTAAGCGGTCCGATGTATTCCCAACGCAATCCGAGGTTCAAAGAAAGATTCGGTCTGATGCGCCAGGTGTCGGTGCCGTAAAACGCCACGGTGTTGTAATCGAGAAAGCGTCTCGATCCGAGACCACGAGTAAAGCCCGACGTCCTGTCTGGAATGTTGAACGTCTCCGCCACGGTGCTGACGGCACCCGTGAGCAGACCAAGCAGGTTGTTGGCAGTTCCAAACTGCGTGTTGCTGATTCCACCTGGGAACATGCCCGTGCTCAACGGTGACGGGTTTGTGGTGCTGTTAAAACCGACCGTGAACTGCGGAACGATACCCGCGTCGTTGAAGTTGAGAATGCGAATAAACCGGGCGCTGGTGCCGAACTTGAATACGTGGTTGCCCTTTACCCAGGTCAGGTTATCGATGAGATCGTAGTTCCGCGGCGCACGACCCTGTTGCAGGAAGTTCTGAATTGGATTCGTGATTAGCGGAAGCGTCAAACGAAAGCCTTCGCTGAAATCTTCGCGATTGAAGAACACCGGAGTACTCGACGAGAATCCGAAGCGTGCTTCGTTCGTCATGTTTGGTGTCAGATTCGCGATCCAGGCGACGGCCCAACGCGGCCGGGACGATTCCTGTCCGCCACCCGGCAACCCCGGGAACTGCTCGCCGATATTGTTCAACTGCACGTCGTTCGGCAGTTTCGAAAGGAAGTGTGAATAGACACCTTCGACGCGATGCTTCGAAGAGATGTCATAGTCCAGGCGGAAACCGATGTTGCGACCAGTGCTGCCGTTCGGTGTATTGAAGCGGAAGCCACCGGTGTTGCGGGTGTCGCCGACCTGCGAGTTGTTCGAAACGGCGTTAAGTTAATCAGCTCCTGGATGCGCGGATCGATCGAGCGGCCCGTCAGTGCCAACAGGTTGACCGTTTGCAGTTGCTCGTTGTCAGTCCGCAGGTAAGTGAAAGTGCCCGTGCGCGCTGGGTTCAACAACACAGTGCGGTTAGGGTTAAAGTCCTGTTTCGTGTCGGTGTATTCGTAGAAGAAGTAGAAGAAAAGCTTGTTCTTCTCCGTTAGAACCGGACCACCTTCGCCGAACCTCGGCAACGCGAATGGACCACTCACATTAAAACCGTATTGATGTTGCAGCAATATCGGCTTGGGCAAGCCGCTGATGTTGTTGAAGAAGGTGTTGGCGTCAAATTTATCATTGCGATAAAAGTCGTAAGCCTCGCCATGAAAACTTGAGCCACCGCGCGGAGTCGTAAGCTTCACTTGCGCGATGCCTAAACCATCATCAGCACCGGCGTTCTGAGTGGTAACCGAAAACTCGGCAACTGCCGCAACGCTTGGCGTGTTCACACCAAACAGCGCGTCCGTGCGTACGAGGTTATCGTTGATCTCGATTCCGTCCCAGGTAATATTCGAGAACGAACCACGCATACCGTTGATAACTGCTCCTCGGGTGTTGGTGTTGGTATTGACACCCGCCATGCCGCCCGCAAGGTTGATCGGGTTGCGGCCGTTCAGCGGAAGATCCTGAACTTGCTTGACGTCGACAGTCGTCGAGAGCTTCGCGTCTTCTGAACGGATGAGCGACTGGGCGTCTGATGCGGTAACGGAAACTGTTTCCGTAATACCGCCGGCTTCGAGCGTAAGCGAATTCAACAGTACGGGAGTGTCAACGTGGACGGTAACGTTGGTTACGTTTAGCTTCTTGAAGCCTGTTGCTTCCACCGCAACGGTATACGCACCAGGACGAACGTCGCTGATCGTAAAGTTACCGTCTTCGCCGGTAGTTGCTTCTTTCGTATCTTTAGTGGCCGTGTCCGTCAGCACGATTTTCGCGCCGGGAACACTTGCGCCAGCAGTGTCTTTCACGATTCCGCTCACTCGCGAGTTAACTGCTTGTGCAACAGCGATAGAAGTTACGCCGCTAAGCACCAGGGCGCCTAGCAGGAGAGAAACGAGGTTGATGCGGCGCGCAGGGCGAAGCCGACGCCTTACGCCGCTAAAAAGTTTATTCGCAGGAAGCTGAAAACCTCTCATTGTTGCTCCTTCATTTTTTTCGAGTTAGGGCGCCCGCCTTGGCGAGGGGTTTCAAGCGCGGGAACTCTGAGTTTCGTCGGTCAAGCCGTCGAGGATTGAATAGGGGTCGGTTGTCCGAGATTCAGTAATTTCCCGGAGTCGGCAATATGCGTGCCGCTAGGCACTGCTACCGGCCTACATTTTTTGGAACAATTAGACGAATTACGTCGGTTGAGGAGTCCGTAAAATTGCGGATTTTGGATCGTCGTGCAAATTAATGAATCTCGACACAATTCTGGATCATCGAAACCCTTTAAAAATCGGCTTTAGTATTCGAGTTGACCTTCGTACATCATGTCGCTGACTTTGAAACGCCGATCGACTTTCATGCCGTTGGGATACTTCGTGAAGAAGCGAACCTCGCCGGAATTTTCCTTGATGAAAGGCTGCTCGTCGACGGTCCGCAGAAAGATGAAACGCGCTCCGAAACCGTCTTTTCCCGGCGGCACATACTCGTGCAGAAAATTACGTTTGCCGTTGCGCTCGAGATATGTTTCGTTCTTCAGCGTCGCCGTAATCGCACTGTTCATCGCCTGCATCGCGGGCCCCGTGTAGCGTTGATCCGTGCTCTCGACCAACAGGGTGAGAATGATCGAGTCGCCACTCTTAACGTTCGCAAAAGCGTGCATGCGTTCCACCATGTCTGGTTCCGGCTTATTTTTTAACTCCAGCAATCGCACCAACGCCTGGCGGACTGGTCGCGCAGAGAAAAAGCGAACTACAAACTTGAGATTGACCGCCTGGTTCCTCGCCCCACTTTCCACTCGGTTACCTTCACCTGCCTGTTCGCGGCCTCGCACTCGCGGATCGTTTGTTGGTGAAAAGAACATTTCCGACGTGTCAGTATCAACCTGCGCCTGGGCCCAGGGTGAACTGCTGAGCACCTTCTCAGCTTCCTTTTGCGTCCACTCGGTCCACGGCTTCTCTTTCTGATTTTGCGCGACGCTCGGCAACGCGAACGACGAACACAACAAAAGCGCACATGCGACTGAAGCGAAGATCGTCTTGATCGTCGAATGCTTCATGGGGGGACTCCTTTTGTTATCAGTATTCGAGCTGACCGTTGTACATCAATTCGGAAATCTTGAAAGAGATGTTCAGTTTAAGTTGGGTGTTCACTTCACTGTAGAAACGAAACGAACCGCTGTCGGTGTTAATAAACTTCTTCTCGTCGACGAATCGCGGAAAGATAAACTTCGCTCCGAGTCCGTCGTTGATTGGCGCGTGATACTGCATCAGAAACACGCGCTTGCCGTCTTTGCGTTCCAGATAGGTCTTGTTCTTGAGCGTACCGAGATTGCTGGACGCGAATGCCTGAAGCGCTGGACCAGAAAAGCGACCATCAGTCGAATCGAAGTTAACCGCAACGACGATGAAGTCGCTGAAGTCGCGCTGCACGAACGATTGAAGACCGTCGAGCAATTCTTTGTCGGGAGTTTTCTGTGCGAGTTCGATTACGCGCATGAACGCCTGGCGCACCGGCTTCGCGGACAACAATCTAATGTGATAGTTAACGGAGATTGCCTGGTTCTTGGCGCCCTGGGCAGCGCGACTGCCGCTGATCGACTGGCGGTCGCTCGTGGTGCCCGTGACACCGGTGCGCGTTGAGGAACCGATTCCCGACTGTGAGGTTGGGCTATACATCATCTCTGACGTATCGGTATCTGTTTGAGTCTGACCCCACGGTGAGTGGTTCAGGATCTTCTCTGCTTCAACCTTGGTCCATTGAGTCCATGGTTTTTCCTGCGCGCTGACGGCGCCGAGCAGCAGCGCGGTTATTAGTAAAGCAAAAACAGATTTCTTCATTTGTGGGAGCTCGTTAATACTCCAGCTTGCCGTCGTACAGCATGTTTGAAAGTTTGTAACGAGTGTCGAGTTTCATCCTCTCGTTCATTTGGGCCACGAAACGAACACTGTCGTTTTCGCTTAAGAAGGGCTGACCATCAACCACACGTTTAAAAACAAACTTTGCACCCATTCCATCTTCGACCGGCGGCCGGTAATCCATCAGGAATAGTTTCTTGCCGTCTTTGCGTTCGAGGTAAACAGTCTTTTGAAGCGCTTCGGCGTTCGCACCGCTGAAGGCCTGCATTATTGGACCAGCCATCTTCTGATCGCCGACCTCTACGCCTACCGATATCACGATGTACTCCGAAAAGTCACGATCGATGAAGCCCTGGAGCTGAGTGGCGAGAGCCTGGTCAGGTTCCGCCTTCGCTAATAACACCAGACGCGCAAATGCGGCGCGCACCGGTTTGGCCGACAGGAAACGCACGTGGTACTTCACATAGCCCACGGGTTTACCTTCGCCGGATTCGCCCTGACGAGTACTGAGTTGACGATCGGACGATCTTGGAGCCGCAACTTGTGTAACGGCGTTCTCGCTTGACTGTGAACTGGAGCTTCCACCTTCAGTCTGTGTCTGGCCCCACGCTGAATCGTTAAGCGTCTTGTCGACGTCCTTCTTGGTCCATTCGGTCCAGGGTTTTTGGTTTTGAGCTACCGCCACGCAGGCGAACATCAAGGCCACTAAGCACGCAGATACTACTATTCTCATTACTAACCGCTCCTTAGATAATGATGGGTTTTGAACGTCAGGGCTAAAACGTTAAGCCAGAGGGTCGCAAGTAAACTCACTAAAGGTTGAAAATCTATCTGACCCGTGGTCCGCCGCGATGTCGCGACGCTCGTAATCAAGATGCAAGACTGACATCAGCAGCGTCGCCCGCTCGTCGACCAGTCTCAGGCTCAAGTCGTTCGGGCCGATCTTTCCAGATAGCAATGCCGAAAGCAAGTAATGGCGGCAACTAAAGGCCGGCACTTCTCCCAAACGCACACGCGCCGCGAGTCCCGCGGAAGTAAAAATCTCGAGCGTCGGATTTCCGGCAATGCTTTTGTCATCGATATTGATCACCGCGATAACTTCGTCACGGACGATCTTGTTCTCCCGCGCCAACAAAGAAGCGCCGGCGACGATGTAGTCGGTGCCAAGTCCCGAACGGAACGACGGCTTTTGATACTTGCGCGCCGCCGCGAGGCCAGGCCGGAAATGGGTAAACGCTGTTGCGTTCCACTCACTAACGGCGACCTCCACCTTCATCAGCGTGTGATTCACAACGGGCGTCGTCGCCAACGACAAACCGCCCGAAAAGCCTTTTGGCAAATCGGTGCGCGAGCAATCAAAGACACAGCTCTGTTGACCACGCAGCTTGATCGCGCCACGCTCGATCTGCTTCTCGGGAATCGATGATGGGAGTCTGGATCCATCGCCTGTTTGCCACACCACTTTGCCGGCGTCGTCTGTAATAAACGGATTCAACCAAAGAACTTCTTCAACCGGCGCGCCCGAGCTCAGATGAAAACGCGACTCGAGTGTGACACCGCCGATCTTCTTCGAACGAAACACCAGCGGCGTGTAAAGAACGTTTTGTGCCTTGAACGTTCCACCTGAATCAAAAGGAACTCTCGCCGCCGACGGGTTGTACGACTGTTGATGAATCGGATGCTCGATGCTGAAACGAGGATTATCCGTATGCCTGATCAGCATGTAACCAAAATTCTTTACCGAGCCCTGTCGATTTGTAACCGCAACCGTTCCACCGCGCGTGCCAGCGCGACTCGCATGCGCACTTCGTTTGTGACTGAACGTTTCTTCAAAACTGCTGGCGTACTCGCCTTTGCGCAGGTCGACGAGCAGTGACGAGTGCGGATTCATATCGTACGGAAGTTGTTTCAACGTCGCACCAAGGTGATCGTAAAGCGTCACGGTGCCGGCGCTACGTTCCCTGTACGGATTGAAAAGGCTGTAGACGCAATCGTAATCGTCGAGTGGCGGAAAAGGCATCGAATAGAAAAAGCTGTCCGCGCGTTGCCACTGCAGCGGGTCGGGATTGGCGTGCACGTTGGTAAACGTGACGCGGCTTTTCCAGCGAACAAACGCGGAGCTGAACAGATCGCTCGCGTGCGTCGGCAAGCGCGTTTTGGGCCGCAGGCGGATCTTCATTCCACCCCAGAATTTCTTGCGTGGTCCAACAAGTTCCGCGACTGGTATCACCGTTGTGCACATCGCACCGGCAGTTAGACGCCTTGCGACTCCGTTGTCGCCAAGCGGATGGCCTTCGAAGTCGTAAAGATAAACTTGATACTCCGTCGCGTCCTCGCCGTCGGCATAACCTGAAGCGCCGATGAAGTTGTCGGACGTAAGAACGATCTCGGAGTCAATTCCGAGTGCGGAATCTTGAATGATGAAGGGCGCACAGACGTCCAGCCAGCACGTAGTGCTGGTCACTGTGGCCGTTTGATGGTTTTGTTTACCGAGTACTAAGGCAGGGCAGAGGGCTGAACCAACGGCGGCACTGGAAACTAAGGAGAGAAAACTTCTCCGCTCGAGAGTTTTCATCTGGGCCTCCGAGGAGGCTGGCGAGGAGGTCGCGAAGCCAGGCTCGACTAAGAAGAACCGAGGAGAGCAGATCGAAATCTGCTCTCCCCGAAATAACGGTTGCAGTCAACTCTTTTAGAAGTTGAATCTGACAACCAATTGGACCAGACGGCCGCCAGGATCATTCGTTGTCGAGATGTCCTGATAGGCTGCTGTGTAACGTCCAAAGGTAACAGCGTTAAAGCCAGCGATTGCATTAACGTCATTGCTGGCGTTGCCAACAAGGAAGTTAATGTTGTTGAAGGCGTTCAGGAATTCACCACGTAACTCGAGGTTCATGGTTTCGCTGAAGTTGACCTTCTTGACGATGCTCAAGTCGGAACGGAAGAACGCCGGTCCTTTGAGCACGAGGTTATGGAACCCGCAGGAGCCCAGGTAGGTTTGCAGACAGTTGCCAAAACCTGCCGGCGCGATGAAGCGACCGGACGGGGCTCCCTGGTTATGGACAAAGGCGCCAGCCGTAAACACGCTGTTATTCGCCTTCCACGTATTGATCCGAACGTCCTCGGGCAGGAAAAACACGTTGCCACGATTCACGCCATCGGCATCTTTCTGATCGCGATAAATCCCGATCATTTCCTGGAGCTCATCGGCTGTCATACCGACGAGTTGGACGTTGCCGAATGAGAACGGCGTTCCACTTTGAATACGAATGTTGCCGTTGAAGCCCCATCCACCTACGATTTTGTCGACCCAGCCGTTGGCGCCGGAGAAGAATGTTCTTCCACGACCGACTGGCAACTCGTAAATGAAGTTGGCCTTGATAGCCTGCGTGATGTCGAATGGCGCAACGTTCTTGCGGATACCGAAATCGCGCAGAGTGGCGGGCTGATCGAACACACCGGAACTGCTGGCGTAGTTGTTGACCATCGCTTTGCCGAAGGTGTAGCTGATTTGAGTCAGCAAACCTCTCGACATACGGCGACGGAATTCAACCGTGACAGCGTCGTACCAGGTTTGACCGCTGTTATCGATTATGAACGCGCCGCCGCGTTTGCCTGGATTAACCAGCCAGAAGTTTGCCGGAAGCCCTGCGGCAACCCTATTGGCGGCAAACAAGCTATCGTTCGCGGTTCCGGCCAGGAGACCGGCCATGCCGGCAAAGCCGACATTACCCTGACTAACGCCGCCACCTGTATTTGGATTGAGCGGATTCAGAAAACCGATCAGCGTGGTATTCGCAAACAGCGCGTTTGCATAGAGCGACGCGCAGGAACCGGCACCGGCTCCTGGATTGCAAGTGCCCGCCAGATGCGGCTGGATGCCACTAATGTGGGCCAGTAAAGTCGGCAGCGGTGACGTGTTAGTACCCGCGCCGAAATAGCGGAAGTTACTTCCACGACCCGCAGCGATATTGTTAAGCAGGTTTTGCTGTGCGAGCCGGAATTCGTTGAGGAAACCGTTCTCGATCACGTTTACCTCGTTGAGATCGTATTGTCTCCAGAGGTTGTGTCCGCGATTGCCAATGTAGCGAACTTCAATAACGTTGTTCGAGTTGAGTTCTCGCTGAATACCGAAGCTGAACGAATCCACGCGTCCGATCTTGAGACCGGGCAGGAATTCGTTGATCGAATCAGTAATGCCACCGGTATTCGGGAACACCGGCTGCTGTTGGAAGCTTGGACCACCGGGCAAACCGTTACGGATATAGTTTCCGAACGTCAGCGGGAATGGTGTTCCGGTGATGTTTTGAGTTGCGTTGATCGTGCCGCCTGCCAACTGCGCACCACTGGCCGCGTTAGCAGCATAGAGGCTCTGGAACGTGTTCGTGCCTTCACGAACGTAAGCCATCGAGAAGCCACCGCGCAGCACCGTCCGGCCCGACTCGCCAAATAGCGATTTCATGAAACCGCTTTGGAAGTTTGGACTGTAGGTGATGCCAATGCTCGGCGCGAAGCTGTCGTACCGAGTGTCGTACGCTGACGTTCCCTTTCCGAATCGCACGAGAGTTGTCGGCTGACCGGCAAGTGTTCCGGGTTCGAAGAGATTGCCTTCGCCCGATACACCGTAGAGGCCGGCAAAAGACGACGCTCTTGCATAGGTGTCGTTCAACGGAGTGAACGGTCCCTGAACTTCCCAGCGCATGCCGAGGGTCAAAGTCACGTTCGGACGAATGCGCCACGTGTCCTGAGCGTAAACGCCGTATTCGGTCTGTTGCGCACGACTGATCAGGTCGCCCTGCAACGTGTACTTGTCGGTGTCCTCGCTAAGACGCGCATTGCGCGTGATCGACGAGATACGACCTGCTAGCGTCGAATAGAGCGAAGCCGCATTGCCCTGCTGGCCAATGTTAGCCAGCGGTGCAAACGCCGCGAAGGCCGTCTGATCGCCAGCCAACGTACCGCTAATGCCGAAGTTCACTGTCGGCACTACGGTAACGAGTTGTTGCCAGAAGTTGATGCGCGTAACGCTGCCACCGAAATTCAACGAGTGGTTGCCGTGCGACCAGTTCAAGTTGTCCGTGAACTGTTTGACTGGCGAATTGCGTCGTTGCGGACCGGTGGTAATCGTTGCGTTTGTCGCTCCGGCAGAGCTGATAGCGAGACTCACGCCGTTCTGGTTTTCAAACTGGCCTGGGTTGACCTGCGGGAAGAACAAAACCGTGCCGCCGGTCAAACCAAACCGTGCTTCGTTCACGATGTTGTTGGTGATGGTCCAACGCCATGCAGTCGTGTTCGAGAAGCGGTTTGAATCCTGGCTGCCAAAGTTTGGAAATCCCGGGAATGCCGGATCGACTCCGTTCAGGAAGTCAACCACCGAAACGAACTGCTGGTAGTTCCAGATGTTCTCGAGGTGATGCTTGTCCGTGAGTTTGAAGTCGAAGCGAACAGTCGGGAATCGTCTCGTTTGGCCTCCTATGTTGAAGAAGGTGGCAGTTTCGATATTCGGATTTCCCGTTGTCTGGAACAGTGCATTCACACCGCTAAGCGAACTTCGAATTTCGCCCAGCAGTGCGCTGATCGTAGGATCCGCAGTTGAAAGGAGTCCGCCAGCCTGCGCCAAGGCAAAAACATTTGCAGAGCAGGTTCGCTGTCCACCCACGGTGCAGGTGGTAAACGAATTCGGCAGTGGGTCATAACAATTGACACCATTATTTGGAACGGTAACGGTAGAACACGGCGGAAGCGCCGTAGTGAACCGGTGAATTCCACTCTGCGCCTGCGTACTGAAAACGTTTCTTACGCGCGGCGGACTCTTTTCGGGCAAACGATACTCTTCGTAGTTGACGAAGAAGAATGCTCTGTCTTTGCCGTTGAAAAGTTTCGGAATGATGATTGGACCACCAAACTTGCCGCCTGGTTGATTCAACAGAATGCGCTGTTGCGGCGCTTTCTTGGTTACTGGATCCGGAGCGAAGTCACGATTGTTGAACCAGTAGTTGGCATTCAACGAGGGGTTGCGGTGATACCAGTAAACGCCGCCGTGATAATCATTCGAGCCGCCTTGCGTGACAAACTTAATTTGGACCGCACCTTCGGCCGAGCTTTCGGAGCCCGGGTTCGAAGTCGAAACTGTCACTTCGCTAATGGCGTCCGTTCTTGGGCGAACGTAGGTGAAGAAACCGTCACTCGATTTCAATAAATTGTCTTGAACATTGATACCGTCAAGGGTGATGTTCAATGCGCCTTTCGGCAAGCCGTTTACCGAAGAGGTGCGGGGACGTCCGGGGGTCGTAGTGCCGGGAAGCGCGAGCACCAGGTCCAACGCATCGCGAGATGCCGTCGGCAGGTCAGTGATCTGACGCCCGGTGAGCGTAGTGCCGATGGTTGCGGTTTGAGTTTGCAACAACTCGCCGCCGCCTACGACAGTCACGATCTCATTGGCCGCGCCGATCTCTAGTTCAACGTTAATGCTCGAGGGCTTGCCAACGTCGATCTTGATATCGGTCACTACTGATTGTTTGAAACCGCTGGCCGTTACCGTGGCCGTATAAACGCCGGCGGTTAATGTCGGAATGGTAAAGGTACCATCGTCGGACGTCTGCGCTGTAAACTCCTGATTCGTCGCCTTACTGACGACTTTCACAGAAGCCCCAGCCACGACGGCGCCTTTCGGGTCAACAATTGTCCCCAAAAGAGAGCCGGTCGAGCCCGTTTGAGCGAAAACGGGAACTGCGCAGACGCCTAGCGCGAGGAGCACTAGTAAAAACGTCCGTAAACCGTTTCTCATCACGTAATCCTCCATAATGTTTTTGCCCTTGCCCGGCAAAGGAAGGTTGCCGAGCAACTCGTTCTATCGAAGAAGCCGAACCCTGCTACTTTGTGACTGGTAAGAATGGAGTGCCCAGTTACCAATTGGGCCTGTATGCCGCTAACTAGGCAAACGCTGAGCCAGCAAACATTCGTATTAAAAATTAGAGTTTTCGTACGATTCCGTGAATTGAAGCCCGCATAGCATACAGGTTTCTGGATTGCCGTTCAAATTCGTGGATTCAGCGGGTGTTTTTCGGTCTACTTGATGACCTCGAACTCGAAGTGGAGTTCTTTGCCGCGGAAGATGGTTGAGAGGTAGAACTCCCAGAACTTTCGGGTGAAGCGGAATGAAGGCCAGCGCTGATCGAGGTTAACAAAAAACTCCAGCCCCACAGCCCGCCAGAGGTTCGCCAGACTCACGTGCGTCGTCACCGGTTTCAACTCAGCGGTCGTGTAGAACGGAAACGGAGTGCGCGCAGGGATGAAGCAAGTGAAAGAGTAACTATTGAAGTGGTTGCGGTGCGTCGGATCTGTAGCCCAGTCAGGATTCGAATAGTGAGGCGTAACGATATTCAATCTACCTCCGGGCCTCGTGATGCGATGCAGTTCGGTGACGAACCCAAGCACGTCAGGAACGTGCTCGATCACGTGACGACAAATGATCTCGTCGAACTCATCGTTAGCGAACGGATAAGGAATGACGCCGAGATCATGAATGACATCAGCGTGACTGCGCGGGTTTGCATCGATACCGATCGCGCCGGGAAACTTGTTCTGGCCACAACCGACGTCCAGTATGCGTCTTGTAACAGGAGTGGAACGATCGCCGTTGCGCATGCGATTAGTTCTTATTCAAAAGGAGTGTAGCCAACTCTTCGACACTAACAGCGTAAACGGGGCAGCCGATCGCCTTCGCTACTTCAGTGATGTGCATCCCGTCCAACATGATCGCGTCATCGCTTTTCAGCATCTGCCTGGGAATCAAAACAAACTCGCCGCTGACTCTGTCACGCGCAGCTAAAAGATCGCGTCCCGTCAGCAGGCCCGCAACTGAAACGTCGCCGCCGAAGTAAGTGTTCTCGAGCGGTTCGACGCGAAGCTCAGTTTCAAAACGCGAGTTCCATTTGTCGATCATCTCTCGCAACACGGGAGCGAAGAGTGTTCCAGTGAATATCGTTGCCGCTTGCTTCTTCACGTCGCCATGACGTTCGAGTCGCTTGGTCCATCGCGCGAAGTCGTTTGCGAACGCGCGGACCATGCCGACGCCGTCTTCGATCTGCGGGTAGCTGCCGTAATGTGATCTGGCGGGAATGCGACGACCAGCACGCAGGTAGATCTCATCACCCAACAATGCGAAGTTTGTTCCGAGTTGCGCGCGCAACTGTTTCTGGATTGGAACGACTTGATCGATCACTTCGCGACAGAACTCGGGAGTCACCGCGGTGAGTCGCGGATCGGTGTTGTAACGAGTGAGACCGAGCGGCACGATCGCGACACTCGTAATGCGCGGATACTCAGCAGCAAGATCGAAGATCGTCTTACGCAACACTTCGCCATCGTTTATCCCGGGACAAAGCACGACCTGCGCGTGAATCTCGATTCCGGCGTCGAGCAGTTGCCGGACCTTCGCCGAAATGTCGGCGCGTTGCTTATCGACGCCGAGCAAGTAAGCGCGCACGTCCAAATCGGTCGCATGCACCGAGACGTATTGCGGCGAGAGTCGCTGTTCCACGATCCGCCGAATTTCATCTTCGGTAATCGAGGTCAGAGTCGTGTAGTTGCCATATAAGAAGGACAGGCGGATGTCTTCGTCCTTTATAAATAAGGACGGACGCGCGTCGGCGGGATTTCCGTTGCAGAAACAGAAGATACATTCGTTGGCGCACTGGCGTGGGACGATGGCTTCGAAAGTAAGACCAAAGTCTTCACCTTCGGCGCGCTCCAGTTCGACTTCCCAATCGTCTCCGCTTTTCTTGCGGACCTCGAGAACAAGCTCCGTTTCGCCCGCAGTTTGAAAGCGAAAGTCGAGGTAGTCGCGAACGACGCGGCCGTTTACCTTGATGATCCGATCGCCCGCTTCGAGTTCAAGTTCCGCGCCCAGGCTGTCCGGGATGACCTCCGAAATCTCGACACCACGGCGGCGAATGTTTGTTACTGCTGGTGTTACTGCGAATTCGTACATAACGGCAAACGTTGACTATAGCAGACCCTGGAACCACTGATGAAACGCACCGCGGATGAAACCCGGCCAGTGTTCAGGAAACCCGCTGGCATTAGCAATTTGCATTACTAGGCAATTGCCCCCGGCTATGAAAAAACCTCTTCCAATCATCGTCTTCGCTCTCGTTTTAGTTTCCTTTGTTTCGGCGCTGGCCCAGCAAACTGAGATCTATCGTGTCGGCGCGGGCGATGTGCTTGATATTCGCCTGCTGAATTCTGCCGCCAATAATAGTTCGACACTGTTCACGGTCTCCGCCAATGGTGTGATCGATCTACCGATCGCGGGGGGCGCGATCAAGGTCGCCGGACTCACCACCGACGAGATTCAAACTAGCATTGCCAAGGAACTTAAACGTCGCGCCGTCGCAGAGAACGCGAAGGTCTCTGTCGGCGTCCGACAGTATGCGAGTCACGCGGTTACGGTCACCGGACTGGTGGTTCATCCGGGAACGAGATTTCTCAGACGCGAAGAAGTGCCGCTTTACGTGGTATTGGCCGAATCGCAGTTGCGGAACGACGGCGCGCGCGTCGTGCTGTTGAGAGCCGGTGGTCCCGCGCAAACACTCGATCTGCGCGATCAAGCGACGCTGAATACGCGAATTCAGTCAGGTGATGTGATTACTGTTACGAGCCGTCCTGAGGAGTTTTACTTCGTCGGCGGACGCATCAACCTGCCCGGACAGAAGCCATTCACTCAAGGCATTACGTTATTGCAGGCAATTCTTGCCGCCGGCGGAACTCCCCGCCAAACGAACCTCGTCGAGCTCTCTCGCGAAGGCTCTGATGGTCGCCTGGTGACCATGAGATACAACCTCAGAGAGATCAAATCCGGAAATGTGGAAGATCCAAGACTTCACGCCGGAGACCGCATCGAAGTGGGTCGCTGAACACCGCACAAATATCCCTTAAATTCATTGACAATCCCGCCCCTGTTTGTTAGTTATGCAGGGCGATTCGCGCCAACCGCTGACACCCAAAGTTCTTAAGTTGAATTGTGCCAACTTCAATAGGGGACGAGTACAAGTTCAATGAATAATAAACTTAAGCCCGCTGTTATCGGCGGAGTCGTTCTTGGTTTACTGTCTGCCATTCCCTTCGTAAACTGGGTCAACATCTGCTGCTGCGCCTGGGCCATTCTCGGCGGGA
Source organism: uncultured Acidobacteriota bacterium (assembly GCA_963789185.1). GTDB lineage: Bacteria > Acidobacteriota > Blastocatellia > Pyrinomonadales > Pyrinomonadaceae > PSRF01. The sequence goes on along the minus strand of CAWBJU010000022.1, from coordinate 160,791 downwards.
TTCTTGCTTCATATCTCTACGTCAAAAACTCCGTGACTCCGGCCAACGCCGGCGACGGCGCTTTGGTTGGAGCCATGGCCGGTGGCATCGGCGCGGTGATTTACCTCGTGATAGGGATCCCGCTTGCGCTAGTCAGCGGAGCGGCGATGCGCGAGATGATCATAAACTTGATGTCGAACGTCGACCCGCGCCAGGCGGACATGATTCGCCAGCAGATGGAAATGCAAGGCGAGTCGGTCGCAGGCGCTATCTTTCAAGGCTTCATTGGGGCCGTGTTGCTGGTCGTTTTCGCGGTCATCGGCGGTCTTATCGGTATCCCGCTTTTCGAAAAGCGTAAAGGTGGAGGAGCCGTACCACCACCGCCGCCCGCGCCTGGCGGCGCGCCCTACGCGGCTTAACACAGTTTCAAACGGTAAGCGAAATTTTAAAACTAAGTTCAGGAGAAACGAATGTCTCAAGATTGGACTCCCCCGCCCCCAGCCGGATCAACTACGACCGTTCCCAACTATCTCGTTCCAGCCATCATTTCAGCGATCTGCTGTTTTCCGCTCGGTATCATCAGCATCGTGTTCGCTGCACAAGTTAACGGCAAAGTACAAACGGGCGACATCGCCGGGGCGATGCAAGCGTCCAAGATGGCGAAGATCCTTAGTTACGTATTCATCGGACTGGCGCTACTCGGTTGGGGTGGTTACCTCATCTTCTGGGTCTTATTTGCCGGCGCCGCGGTAGTTGGCAACATGTAAGCTGAGCGCTCTTGTGATTTCCTGAAACGTTGTCGGAGTTGAAATGAGATGACCAGATACTGCACAAAATGCGGCGCCATCAACGACGAGATGGCCCAGTACTGCACTAATTGTCAGGCCCCGCTGACGTCGGCGGTCAACACCGGCTATCCCGTGCAGCCTGCTCATCCAGGTCAGATGACTGATTGGAAGGCAATGGGAGCCGATAAGAAGTTGACCGCAGGAATTCTGGGAATCCTGTTTGGGTATCTCGGCGTTCACAAATTCGTGCTCGGCTACACTACTGAAGGGCTCATTCAGATCGCTATCAGCGTCGTGACTTGCGGTATTGGCGGAATCGTCGGGTTGATCGAGGGCATCATTTATCTCACCAAATCCGATGAAGACTTTGTGAGGACGTACATTCAGAACAAAAAAGGCTGGTTCTGACGTTTCGTTTTGGACCTCTCAGGGACCTCTGGCGAAACGTACATGTTTTTAAAAACTATTGACGTTTCGTTTGGACCTCGCAGGGACCTCTGGCGGATTGTATAGTGAGTTTCATGTACCGGCGTTCTACGGTCGTGGCAATTTGGTTGTTGATAATCGCCGGGGCTGCTTATCTATTCTTCTTCGAGCCGGGTAAATCGGGTTTCTTTCCTGGTTGTCCATTCCGTTTTCTAACCGGTTTCACTTGCCCCGGATGCGGCACCACACGTGCCCTGCACCAAATTCTTCACGGTCACTTCTACACCGCCTTTACTCTCAACCCGCTCCTTCTCTTAGCGATTCCTTTTGCAGTGTTCGCACTAATCCGTTACACGGTGATCGTGATGCGCGGCGGCGTCCCGCGAGGAAACTCCTTGCCCGCACCATACATTTACGCCATCTTTTTCGTCATTCTGTCGTTCTGGATTTTTCGAAACACGCCTTTCTATCCGTTCGTCTCGTGAGACTCAGGAGGTTATGCGATGCGCGTATCGATTATTGTCCTTCTCATGATCAGTATTGTCTTCACCTCAGCAGCACAGGAACGAATCGTCAATAGGGAGACAATTCCGACGCGTCCCGTTCACACCTATTCGATCGTCGCACGCGATCCAAACACGGGTGAGTTGGGCGTGGCTGTGCAGTCGCACTGGTTCTCAGTTGGACCAATCGTCGCGTGGGCTGAAGCCGGTGTCGGCGCAGTTGCGACTCAATCGTTCGTCGATCCGAGCTACGGAAAAAACGGTCTCGACATGATGCGCGCAGGCAAGACCGCGCCTGACACGTTGAAAGAGCTGCTGGCGAAAGACGAGGGACGCGAAGTCAGACAAGTGGCGATGATCGATGCGCAGGGACGCGTCGACGCGTACACCGGAAAGAACGACATACAAGCAGCGGGTCACATCGTCGGCACAAACTTTTCGGTGCAAGCCAACCTCATGCTCAACGACAAAGTCTGGCCCGCCATGGCCCAGGCGTTTCAGAACACGAAAGGCGATCTCGCGGATCGCATGCTGGCCGCGCTCGATGCGGCGCAAGCAGCGGGTGGCGATATTCGTGGTCGACAATCTGCGGCGCTCATCGTCGTCACCGGCAAACCGACTGGTCAGGCGTGGAAAGATCGCACCTTCGATCTGCGAGTTGACGATAGTCCGGAACCGTTGCGCGAATTGCGACGGTTAGTGAAGTTGCAGCGCGCTTACAATCACATGAACGCGGGCGACCTGGCAGTCGAGAAGAAAGATAACGAAGGCGCTTTGCGTGAGTATTCAGCGGCGGAGAAGCTGGTGCCGAACAATGCCGAGATGATCTACTGGCATGCGGTGGCACTCGTGAATATGGGCCGTGTTGAAGACTCGTTGCCGCTGTTTCGGAAAGTGTTCGCGATGGATCGCAATTGGTGGACGCTCACGCCGCGTTTACCGAAGTCAGGATTGCTCCCGGACGATCAGAAGATCATGGAACGGATTTTGTCGGTGGGGCCGAGAGCGCGATCCGCTCCGCGACCAAAGTCAAACCCATAATGAAGTAAAAGACTGTGACGACTTCCGAGTCGCCCCAGTTGTAATGGACCAACCCGCTCGTGAAGAACCCGATCGTTCCGCCGAGCGCACCGAGCGCCAGTCCACGCTGGAAATCTGTGGTCTCCCGGATCAAACGCCAAAGCATTCGGATATAGATCACAAACAAAAGCAACCAGACGATCAGCGCCGGCACGCCGCGTTCGAGCGCAATCTGAAGCAAGTTTGAATGCATGTGCCCGATCGGCTGACGGCCGTTGTCAAACAATCCCCACTCGCGCCAGTGTCCTTTGATCGAATCAACCCCGACGCCCACCAGGAGATGTCTCGGCTTGCTTACCATCAGGTCGAAACCTTCACGCCAAACCATCTGACGCCAGCTTGTCGACTGATCTGCACTGTCGAAGAAACCGATGTTGCGTCGCTGTTGAAGTAGGAACACGCCCGTGAGAACGATTGGTATCGCGCACGCAGCGACGATTATGGCCGTGCGACGCGACACACTTAGCAGCAACATCGCCGCGACAGACACTGCGAAACCGATCCACGATCCACGCGTGACGGTCATCGCCAGAGCAAACACGAGACCGCCAACCGCAATCAGCAACAATAAACCGGTGCGGCTCGTTTTTTGTGAGAGTCCCAGGAATATTCCCAACGCCAGCGACGCGATCAGTTGCAGCACTTCGGCGTAGGTGGTCCAGTGACCGAAGAATCCCGTGGCGCGCCAGTCGCGACCGCGCGACCAACCTGCGATGCCGAGTTGTTCGAGTGCGGTACTTCCGGTGAGCAGCGTTCGCGGCACTTCGAGCTCCGGCATCCATTCCACTCGATAGATTTTGACTTTCGCAACGCCCTGCCCCGACACGAGCGCCGCGGCTAATTCGTCAGGATTATTCACGCGTTGATTGTCCACTTGCCAGACGATGTCTCCATCTTTGATCGGCGTCTCTTTCCGAACGCTCCGAGTACGAAAGATCGCTTTCGTCAACGGACTCTCTGCGCTCACGCCCTGCACTTTTACTCCGCGGCCAGTTGCAAGTTGGCCCGCGGTCCATAAAACGTTCACCATGCACGAGCCGATCAACGCGAGCGCGAGCCAGCGCACGGTTCGCAGCGACGGCACGTTCTGGCTCAACAGATACACAATCGTGAACAAACTCGCCGCGCGCATCTTTCCGATCGACATGATCGGGTTGTACGAGAAGACTCCTGATATGCCGCTCAGCACAAAAAAGCCAATCAGCACGTAATCAACCGGCGAGCGGAAAAGCTTCGGACGAGGATAGAACGCAAACCGCAAAACCCAAAGGGCCATGCCCAGCAGCCATGCAGTCTGCGTGACGGCGATCGAATGCGGGGCGAAGATGGCGATGAGAAAAAGACAGCCAATTATGCCGGGCTCAATAATGCGATTCGAAATCTGCATCGTCTGCATATTAGAATGACGGCGGTCTACTATTCCATCTCAAAAAGGTTTCCATGCGATCAATTCTCTTAATTCTTCTCTTGTCTGTTGGTCTATCAGCGCAAACACCGGCCGACGAAGTAAAAACGATTCAGGAAAATGCTCGCGTGAAGGCCGCTTTCGAACATATTGACAAAGACCGCGACGCGATCCTCCGCGAATGGATCGCCATCACCGAGATTAACGCGCCTTCCAAACACGAACAGGAACGCGCGCGCTACATAGAGTCGCTCTTGCGCAAGCACAAACTGGATATCCGTTACGACGAAGCCGGCAACCTGATCGCCACGCGCAAAGGCACCGGTGGTGGTCCAATCGCCGTTTTCGATGCGCACATGGACACTGTCTTTCAACCCGGTCTGAAGATTAAAGCCACGGTGCGCGATGGCCGTGTCTATGCGCCCGGCGTCGGCGACGACACCCGCAACATCGAAGCGCTGCTCGCGACGATTCGCGCGCTCGACGCCGCTAATATCAAAACGAAGGGCGACATTGTTTTCCTCTTCACAACCGACGAAGAAGAAGGAATGACGGGCGCTAAGCACTACACGAAACAGAACAAGGGCAAGGTCGATTACTACGTCGCCCTCGACGGCGGGTATGAAGGATTCACCTACGCCGGGATCGGCATCAACTGGTATCGCCATCACATCATTGGACCAGGCGGTCATACTCGATCCCGAACTCCGCCGTATTCCGCTTCGCTGCCGATGGCTCGCGCTATCGCCCGCATTTACGATTTGCCGGTGCCGACGAATCCTTCGTCAAACTTAAACATCGGCATGCTTGGCGGATCGGAAGTGCCAAACGCCAAAGCCGCTGATGCGTGGTTTTCCCTCGATTTGCGTTCGACGAGTGACGAGGTGCTTAAAGATCTAGAGGCGAAGATCGCGACGATCCTTGATGAAGAAGCGAAACGCGCGGGTATGACCGTCAAGACCGACGTGCTCTCCACGTCACCCGCGGCTGTGTTGCCGGGCAATCGTGAGTCGCGACTGGTGACAATCGCCGAGGCGGTGCACCGGGCGATGGGGTTCAATCCGCCAATCGGCAATGCCGGATCGAACAATTCCAGCGCTGCGTTGTTGCAGGGGATCAACTCCATCTCAACCGGAGCTGGACCATGCGCGGATGCACACGCGTTGACTGAAAACTGCGAGATCGAGCCGCTTTACAGAGGGATTAAGAAGATACTCTTGTTGGAACTGGCGCTCGTGGGTCTCGCGCCTTAATGACCTTCGCGTCCGAGCATTACGAAGCCCGTGCGCAGGATGATCTGTAGATCGAGCAGCAGCGACCAGTTCTCGATATAAAAAAGATCCAATCGCACCATCTCTTCGAAAGGCAGCCGGTTTCTGCCTGACACTTGCCACAGTCCCGTCAAGCCCGGTTTCATATCGAGGCGTTTGCGATGCCACAGCTCGTACGCCTCGACCTCATAAGGAATCGGCGGTCGCGGTCCAACTATACTCATATCACCTAACAAAACATTCCACAGTTGCGGCACTTCATCGATGCTCGTTTTACGCAAAAACCTTCCGACGCGCGTGATGCGCGGGTCGGCGAGCAGTTTGTACGTCGGCTTCTGCTCGTTTCCGAGATTAGCTTCCGCACGTCCGGCGATAAACGCGCGTTGATACTCGCGATGCAGTTCGGAATCGGCGTTCGCAACCATCGTGCGAAACTTGTAGAGCAGGAAAAGTCGTCCATCCATGCCGACACGTTCCTGCGTGTAGAATACTGGTCCTCTTGAATCGAGTTTGATCAGCAAAGCAATCAGCAGCCACAACGGCGACAGCAGTGCAATCGACAGCGATGAGATGATGAGATCCGAAGAGCGTTTCAAAATGCGCGCGCCGCTCGACAACGGCTCACGAAATAGACGAATCATCGGCAACACGCCGATCTGATCAATCTCTGTTTTGCGCGGCAGGCAGTTGAACAGACTCGGCGCAATGCGAAACTCGACACCGCGCCGGCGTCCGCATCGCATCATCACCTCAAACAACGCGTCACCGTTCACTTGCGGATCGGCGATGATTACTTCGTTCGCGCCGGAGTCTCGAATCGTGTCGGGTAACCCTTGCAGCGTGCCGACGACGGGAACGCCTTCGTAAACGTCTGACTGATTTGGCTCCGCGACCTGCGTGTCGACAACGCCGATCACGCGATAACCAAGCGCCGGCCGCTCGCGCATCTCGCGAATAAACAACGACGCTTCGTGGCCACGGCCAACGACGAGCGTCGGGATCAGGTTGATCTGACGCCGTCGCACAAACGTTTGTGCCGATCTCATTAGGAGCCTGATCAGGCCAACGCTCAACAGCACGAAAACGAAATCAACGAGAAAAACGGCTCGCGCGTACGAGAAGGCACGAAACTCAAATCCACCGCGATAGAGGAACGCAGCAGCGACGATCAACAAAGAACCGATAGCGGTTGCTTTGAAGATGCGTATGCCGTCGTCGACAAAGGAAAACTCTCCGCGCACGCGATATAGACCACTGTAGCGAAACGCTAAAAGTCGAATTGCGACTACGAACAACAGGAGCGCGCCGTACGGAGCAAAGTCTTCGCTCCACGCGAACCGACTGTCGGTCGCGAATGCCGAAACACCTTCGCGCAGCTGTAAAAGCGAGAATGAACGAAATCGCGATGGCGAATGCGTCGGCGATTACGAGTCCGACCTTCACGGCAGGCACGATCCAACGCGGAGCGCGACCCGGCACCCGTACGGATCTCGCGTCGAAGAATCGTTGTCGTTCTCGTTCAGCTCGCATCACTCGAAAATGAACTGCATGATCTCGTTGATTACCGCGCGTGATCGACGCGGACTCGCAGCTTCCTTTTTCTGAACCGGTAAGGCTTGCAAATCGGTGTTACTTGAAATGCGAAGCAGGCGACCTTCGTTTACCAGTTGCTCATCAACTGCCGCCCACTTGCCTGCATAGATACTCGCAGCAGGTACGCCCAACGCCGCCGCTTCGCGATTGATCGTACCGCCGGCGCTGATCACCAGATCGCTCGCCGCGATCAAATCCGCTCCCGGCAACGGCGACGGCGGAACAATTACTCGCGCTCTTCCGGAGTACGTCGCACGTTGAGACTCGTTTCGCGGCAGCAGCACTGTTCGCACGTTCTCGTCGACCGACAGTCGCTGGAGCGCTTCGTCAAACAACGTGTTCTGAAATCGATGATAAAGCGCTTCGACAGCCGGTGGTCGCATCAGGACCAACACATTATCCGGGTTGACGCCAAGTTCACACAACCGCCCCGCAAATTCCGGATCCGGTTGAAAGTTTGCGAGGTAAACGTCTTCTTTCGTCCCGTGGTAGCGACGGACCTTACCGACGCCTGCCCCGAAACGACGCAAACTCTTCGCGGGAAAGCTCGCCGGGACGATGATGCGCGACGCGAGTCTAAAGGCGAGGTGGTTCGCCGGTTGATGCTCATAGTCCATCAACGTCACGATTTTGATTCGCAGCGCGCGAGCGGCAACGATTTGTGAATAGGAATTATGACTGACGGCGAGATCGAATCGTCGCTTTCGCGCCCAATGGACGAGATTCCAGGCGCGGCTCATCAGGTTACCCGCTTTGCTTAAAACTTCCCGCCCGCCGTGCTTGCCGATCACGTGCGGCGTGAACCCCGCAGCGCGAGCCAGCGGAACAGTCTCCGCAAACTCACGCGCCGTGATCTCGACTTCATGACCTGCGGCGGTGAATCGATCTGTCAGCGCTCTTAAAAAAGGAACGTGTGGAGAGTTTGCAAGATCGATCCAAACACGCATCGGTGATTACTGCCGGATCTCGATCAGACGTCCACGATCGCGCAGCGACGTTTCGGCTGCTTCGATCATGTTCACCATGCGCAGTCCAGCGAGGCCGTCGGTTTCGGGAGTCCGGCCAGTCTCAACGCAGTCGATGAAGTGTAGCGCTTCGGTTTGCAATGCTTCGGTGTTGTCGAGCCGCGGCGCCCACATGTCGCCCAAGCGGTAACTGACGAGCATCCGGTAAACGTCCTCGATACCAGGCGTCACGCGAATGCCTTTGTCGTAAACCTTGAGCTTCTCGCTCGGCTCGAGATCGTCGTAAAGAATCATCTTTTCACTGCCGCCAATCAACGTGTGACGAACCTTCACCGGCGTTAGCCAATTGACGTGTACGTGCGCGATTTGCGAACTGGAAAAGAACAGCGTGATGTACGCGACATTTTCTGGTTCGCCCGGAACGTGACTGATTCCCGTCGCCGAAACCGCGACAGGCTTTTCCGGCAACACGTGGTCGATGATCGACAGATCGTGAATCGCAAGGTCCCAGATTACGTTCACATCGTGTTGAAACAGGCCGAGGTTAACGCGCACTGCGTCGTAGTAATATATCTGGCCCAACTGTCCTGACGAGATCAATTCGCGAATCTTGCGTACGGCGTCGGTGTAAACAAACGTGTGGTCCACCAGTAGGACAAGCTTTCGCGCCGCTGCTTCGTCGACTAAACGTCGCGCATGGTCTGACGTTGATGCTAGTGGCTTCTCGACGAGGACGTGTTTGCCTGCTTGCAACGCGGCCAGCGTAAGCTCGAAATGTGACGATACTGGGGTGGCGATGACGACGGCGTCGACGTCCGGATCGTTGATCAGGTCTTGTGCGCGAGTGCACGTCTGCAATCCTGGATACTGCTTCTGCAACGGCGCCAATCGCTCTTCGCGCAGATCGCACACGCGTGTTACGGCCGATCCCGGCGCGAGCATAAAGTTTCGCACCAGGTTCGGTCCCCAGTAACCGTAGCCGATCACGCCGACTCTAATCATTCGCCTTCCCTTGTGACTGCGATCCGTGGTTCCGAACGTCGCCGATTACGCGCGCCGGGACGCCTGCAACGATCGCAAAACTCGGAACGTCGTGTGTCACGACAGCCCCGGCCCCAATCAACGCGCCTTCGCCGATCGTGACGCCCGCGAGGATCGTCGCATTGCTGCCGATGCTCGCGCGTTTTTTCACGACAGTCTCCACCACCTTCCAGTCGGCCTCCGTTTGCGGCGAGCCATCTTCATTCACCGCGCGCGGATAAACGTCATTCGTAAACATCACTCCATGGCCGATAAAACATTCGTCTTCAATGGCGACGCCTTCGCAGATGAACGTGTGCGACGAAATCTTGCAACGCTCGCCGATGCTCGCATTCTTCTGAATCTCGACAAACGCGCCAACCTTCGTGTCTGCTCCAATCGAACAGCCGTAAAGATTGACCAGGCCGGGCTGAAAGATGCGGACGCCGCGACCGATAATTACGTCAGATGCTATCGGCATGTGTTCTTAACCGCTCTCGCTCTCGAGCAAACGCGCCAGCGCGTAGAGCATCCAGGCTTGTGTCCAGCGCATGTAGGGCTTGCGAATCGTGTAGAACCGCCGGCGTTGATAATAGAAGAAACCTCGCTCGTCATGGAGATTCTGAATGGTCCAGCGAGCAACGTTCTGAGCCATGTTCAGCGCACTGTCGTCGAGCTCACGACACTCGACGAGGGTAACAATCGCGCTCGCTGCGGCGTGCGCATCCGCGGGATAAGGGTTGTCATCGTAGTATTTCGGCCACCCCTCCGCAAGAAAGAAATTGCTCGTCCAGTAACGATAACCGCGTTCAAGCGACGATCGAAACTCGTCACCGGCACGACACGCTTCAATAATCCGCTTAAGCGAAAACAAGATGTACGCGGTGTGAAAATTATCGATCCACGACTGCGTTGGCTTCGTGCCGTAGGACCACGCACCATCGTCGCGTTGATGGTTCACCACGTATCTCGCCGCGCGCTCTGCGACCTCGCAGAGTTCTGCTTCGCCGGTTAATTTGCCAACACTCGCGAGAACTTCCCCGGCCAACAAACTCGCATTGAAGATCCGCGTGTCGCTGTTTGGTGTATAGCTGAAACAGATCTCGGATTGCGTATCGACCGGTCTTGGCAGATCACGCAAAATGAAATCACACACGCTGCGGGCGATTTGCAAATCTCCGTGTTCTACAAACGCCCGCGCAGCGAAGGCCGTTGGGACAATCGTCGGCGTGCCGCGCGGCGCGAAGAAGTTGCGGCTCTGCCAGTCGAAGTTGTAGCCCCAGGCACTGCCGCTGCAACCGTCCAACTTCAATTTCAGCAACTCGGATAGAAGCTGGCGTGCTTCTTCCTCCGATCTCTTGAGCGTCGCGAGCGCGAACAGAGCAATTCCTTTCGCGTTCCGTTGCGCAGGCACACGAGTCAACATTCGCAGATCGACCGGCGATCTCTTTACTAACTGCGTCCAGATAAAACGAGCGTTGCGTGAATTCGCGAGTGGCGTGGCTTGAAAGACGGCGCTGTTCAGTGCGTCGAACGGATCGTGCCCGGCAAAATCGTGCTCGCGGCACCAGGTGAGGAGTCGATCATAGGTAGTTTGAAAAAGATCGGTCACCTGCTGTTAACCAGCGTTTCAATTCTTCTCGGCGTTTCGACAAAGCTCTCGTGCCAGAGTTCGAACATCAACAGCGTCCACAACAGTTTTCGATGGTTCGCGACGCCGCGCTCGTGCTCGTCCTGCAACCTCTGCACGTACTCCGGATTGAACACGCCTGCTCGTCGCACGCGCTCCGGCGACAACAGATCTCGCGCCAATGGACGTAGCTTAAACTTCAACCATTCCGCCACCGGAACGCCGAAACCCTTCTTGCCGCGTCGAGTGACAAACGGCGGTAACAGATCGTGCACCGCCTTTTTCAAAATGTACTTCGTCTTCAGTCTTCGCAATTTGTAATTACGCGGCAACGACGCAGCAAACTCCGCGACCCGCGGATCGAGAAACGGCGCGCGCACTTCAAGCGACACAGCCATGCTTGCGCGATCGACTTTCGTCAGAATGTCTTCGGCGAGATACAGTCGCGTATCAACATTCTGCATCTGCGTGACTAGATCGTCGTTGTCACACTCCGACGCAAACTGTCGCGCCTGTGCGTAGATGTCGCCGTCGGTTGCGCCTAGCACGTCAGCCGTTAACAACTGCTGTTGTTCGTCAGGAGTAAACGATCCGAACCAGACGTGATGACGCGCCACTGCGTCGTACTTCGAGCCTTTAACAAACCTCAGCGCTTTGTAATCGAGCGAGAGGTTCTTTGTCTTCACAGGCAACACCCTGACGAGCGGCTCGACGATTCCGGCACGCAGCAATGACGGCACGTACTTGTAAACCTCGGCCCAGCGATGACCTGAGTACATCGGATATCCGGCGAACAACTCGTCGCCGCCGTCGCCGCCCAACGCCACAGTCACATGTTTGCGCGTGAAGCGCGACAGCAGGTACGTCGGAACGAGCGATGGATCGCTAAACGGTTCGTCCATCCACGCACCGATCTCGCCGACGAGATTGGCCGCGAGGTTCGCGCTCAAACGCTCTTCGTGATGATCCGTGCCGAGAAATTTCGCGACGCCACGCGCATAGGCCGACTCGTCGAAAGAAGCCTCAGCAAACGAGATCGAAAACGTCTTGACTGCTTCGGAAGATGCTCGCACTGCGAGCGCCGCAACTGTCGAAGAATCCACACCGCCTGAAAGCAAGACGCCGAGCGGAACGTCGGAAACGAGTCGCATGCTCACCGCGTCAGCTAACAACTCGCGCAAGTGCTCGGCCGCTTCGTCTTCACTCGGCACCGGAGCGACCGTTTGATAGCTCAAGCTCCAGTAACAGTCGACGCTTACGCGTCCGTTTTGCAGCGTGAGTTTGTGCGCCGCGGGCAGTTTGTTAATTCCCTGGTAGATCGAGAGTGGCGCCGGTACGTAGTCGAACGAAAGGTATTGCCGAAGTGCCTGAAGATTAAGCGACGGTTTGACCGATCGGTGGGCCAACAAGACCTTCGGCTCCGAAGCAAAAAGCAACGTGTTGTCGAACACGCCCCAGTAAAGCGGCTTCTCGCCAAATCGATCGCGCGCGATCAAGAGGCGGCGCTTCTTGCTGTCCCACAGCGCGAACGCAAACATGCCGTTAAGCCGGCGCAGCATGTCGTCGCCGTACTCTTCGTAAAGATGCGGCAGCACTTCTGTGTCGGACGCACTACGAAATGCGTGACCACGTTTCTCAAGTTCGGTGCGGAGCTCGCGATAGTTGTAGATCTCGCCATTGAGAATTACGGCAATCGATCGATCTTCGTTGAAAACGGGCTGCTCCCCGGTTACGAGATCGATGATGGCGAGCCGTCGCATGCCGAGTGCGGCGCCGGTTGTAACATAAAGACCTTCCGAGTCAGGACCGCGATGGACCATCCGCTCGCACATCGCATGCAGCAGGTCCTGCGCACCGTCAGGCGGCGGCGTGTGTGAATCGAAATTGGCCCAACCGGTGATTCCGCACATGCTAGTTGTCGTTTTTGAAGCCGAGCCGCTCGCGGACCGCGTAGATCGCTTTCGCCTGCGACTCGTGATACGTGCGCACCAGCATTTCCGCGAGCAAACCCATTAATAAAAACTGTACGCCGACAGCAAACATCACGATCGCCAGTATCGGCAGAGGCGTCTGCACGAAGTCGGCCTTGTGAATGATCTTGAGAAACACAGCGTACAAGCCTGCGAGCAAAGAGATGGCGAACGCCAACATGCCGAACATGCCAAACACGTAGATCGGTTTCGTTTGATACGACGCCATGAACTTGATCGTCATCAGATCGAAGACGACTTTCAGCGTCCGCGACAGACCGTATTTCGATTTGCCCATCGTGCGCGCGTGGTGCTTCACCGGAATTTCCGTGACGCTCGCGCCGGCCCACGAGGCGTAGATCGGAATGAACCGGTGCATCTCGCCGTACAGCCGCACGTCCTGCAACGACTCGCGCCGGTAAGCCTTCAACGAACAGCCGTAGTCGTGCAGCGGCACACCACCGATCCACGAGATCAACCGGTTGGCGATCATCGACGGGATCTTGCGCGTGACCATTTTGTCCTGCCGGTTTTTGCGCCAGCCGGAGACGACGTCGTACCCCTCGTCCAGCTTTTGTAAGAGACGCTGGATGTCGACCGGATCGTTTTGCAGATCGGCGTCCATCGGGATCAGGACTTTTCCGCTTGCGGCGTCGATGCCGGCTGCCATGGCTGCGGTCTGGCCGTAGTTTCGACGTAACGCAACCACGCGAACGCGCGGATCGACTGCGGCAATTTCGCGCAGGATCTTCAGACTACCGTCGGTAGAACCATCGTCGACATAGACGATTTCCGCCGAGCGATCGAGGGTTTTCAACGCCTCGTCCAGTTTGGCGTGAAGCGGCACCAGATTCGGCTCTTCGTTATAAACAGGAAGAAAAATCGAGACCTCGGGGGTTTCACCAGCGGGGCGTAGCGGATCGTCTTGTTTCAGGGTTCGCGGTTCGTCGAGAATCTTCATTCTTCACGCATTTTAGACCAGTTTTCCCCGAAACCAGTCAACAAACCGGCGGAGTCCGTCTTCAATCTGGGTCTGTGGGTTGTAGCCGAGCAGGTTTCGCGCCCGGGTGATGTCGGCAAACGTTTGCGGTACGTCGCCGGGTTGCGGCGGTTGGCGATCGATGATTGCGTGGGCGTCGAGCTCTTTTTCAAGCAACGCGATCAGTTCGCGGAGTTCCACAGTGCGCGACTCGCCGAGGTTGATCACTTCGTAATCGCTCTTGTCGTAATTGATCGCTGCGACGACGCCGTCGATGATGTCGTCGACATACGTGTAATCGCGGCGCGTCGTGCCGTCGCCGAAAACGGGGATTGGTTTACCTTCACTAATGAGCCGCGCGAACTTATGAATCGCGAGGTCGGGGCGCTGTCGTGGTCCGTACACCGTGAAGAACCGCAGGCAGATGCAACGAATGCCGTAGAGATGCGAATAGGTGTGACAGAGCAACTCGCCGGCACCTTTTGTTGCGGCGTAAGGCGAGATCGGTTGTCGAATTGGATCGTCTTCGCTGAACGGAACTTTCGCGTTGATGCCGTAGACGGAAGACGACGAGCCGAAGACAAACTGTTTGATGTCGTGTTGCCGTGCGAACTCAAGCAGGTTTAGTGTGCCGTTGACGTTGGTTTCGTTGTAAAGCTGCGGCTGCGTAAGCGACGGGCGGACGCCGGCGCGCGCTGCGAGATGAACGATGCAGTCGAAGTGGTTCTTCGCGAGGGCTTGTTCGAGTGCCGCGCGATCTCGAATATCGACTTCGACGAGTTCATAGCGTGGATCTTCGAGGTGGCGGCGGATGTTGTTGCGCTTGATTTCAGGCTCGTAGAAATCGTTGAAGTCGTCGACGACGGTGACGTGTTCGATGTCGGTGGCGAGAAGTCGGTCGACCAGATGCGATCCGATGAATCCCGCGCCGCCGGTTATTAGAAGTCGTTTACTTGGTCGCATAGATCCACAAGTGCCAACCCCAACGCGAGGCTAATCTGGTTTCCAACGAGCGCGGCAGGATTGGGCCAACAATTGGGAGCCACTTTTTATTCAGGAAGTGCGTTCGTAATTCGACCTTTGAAAAGTCGTGGAACAAATGGCGCGCTTCGTCGCGTGAATAGACTCTCGCAAGTGGATTACCGGCGCCGTCCGTGTTCTGACTCAGAAACTCCTGCGAACCAAGATAGTCGGAATCCGATCGCAACCGGCGCGCGTGTTCGCGCAATGAATCTTCCGGTTCGCCTGTCGCGAGGCGCACTAGTTTGACTCCCAGTTTCCATCGGAGCAGATGAACACCCGCACGGCGCAAGATTGAGATGTTCACGCGATAATTGTACGAATTTCGATGGTAGAGCATAACGACCGCCCGTCCACCGGGACGCAGCACGCGATGAATTTCGCGAATCGCTCCGGCAGTGTCGGGCGTGTGATGTAGCACGCCGTGTGAGTAGACGAGGTCGAATGAGTTGTCGGCGAAGTCGAGTGCTTCGGCGTCCGCGACGCGAAAGTTGCCGGGGAGGTTGAATAGTTCGAAGCGGCGGCGTGCGAGATCGACTGCGGCTTCCGTTAGATCGACTCCGGTGTAATGTGCTCCGGCTTTAGCGAATTGAGCGCCGTCAGTGCCGAGTCCGCAACCGACTTCGAGCACCCGCTGGTTCGCTGGTTTCACTGAAGCCAGCCGCTGCGGGGATGTGCCACTCTTTTTCGTAACGATGTTGTTCGATTAATTCGTAGAAGAGGCGCGAGCCGGGCTGAGCGTCGGCAAACTTGGTCCCGCAAGGATGGCTCTGCCAGAAGTCGCGCACACGAGCTTTGAGTTGAGCGTTTGAGTCTGACATTGCCAAGGCGGAGGAAGGATAACCTTGCAAGTCAGTAACGACAAACGACGTTGAGCGGCGGCGTTCAAGTGCTTCAAATCTTCTGCTCCGCTGTCTTGCGCCTCAGGCCAGCCTTGCTGGGCGAACTGCCATGAGGCGCAAGAGCGAAGGTCGTTGGGGTGAGGATCCCAAATCCGGCAACGGGACACCCACCTATCCCACCAGTTGATTTTGCCCCCTCTCTCAACTGGGCCGGATCAAACGCCTCACGAGAAAACGGTAGTGCTCTATTAGCTGTGTTGCTAATTTAGTCGATTTAGTTGAGTCCTTTAGGTGTTAGGATGCGCTCCCAAACGGAGCGGGCCGACAAGTGCGCCAACACTTGCCGACCCTACACAGCCGAATCCTAACTGGTTCAGAGAGAGGACTCGACCATGCTTGATAATCCTACCACGGAGAATCCACCGCTTGACTGTGAGGACTGGCAGATCGCCTTTAAGCCTTACGCGCAATATCCGTTTCTAGCGCTCGCACTCGCACAACACCTAACCGCCCTACAGGACTTCGTACAAAACGACACTGGCAAAGCCACAGCCGCAATAAACCGCGCTGTAAATGCGCTCTATGAACACAGCGAGTTTCGCTCTGTGAGTCTTGAGTTGTTCCGCGCCACAGTACACGGACGGTTGGCAGTGGAAGTAGAAAAGCCTGATTCATCAATTAGGGATAAGGACGTAGACCATGCGTGAACATTTCAGACCAAAACGCATCGGAGAGAAAGTGAAAGCCATCCGGCAACATCTCGGAGTCAGCCAGACCGGGATGCACCAGATCCTTGAGATGAAGGGTTACTACAATCGCATCAGCGACTACGAGCGCGGGAAACGCATTCCAAGCCTACGCACGCTGTTGGCCTACGCTCGTGCGGGAAAGATACCGCTGGAGGCACTTATTGATGATGAAATGGAATTGACCATTAAGGACATCAAGCCATGTATCAGCAACCAAAGCGCCTTGCGCTGAAGTTAAAAGCGATCCGGGAGTATCTTGGACTGAGCCAAACCGAGATGAAGGATTTTCTTAAGATCAAAAGCTCGTATAACCACATCTCTGAATTTGAGCGTGGCATACGGGTGCCTACGATCTTGACCCTGTTGGCCTATGCGCGAGCGGGAAACGTATCACTTGAATCGCTCGTTGACGATGAACTGGAATTGACGTTCTAAGGATACAACGGCGCGTCTATACCAAGACCTTGTGGGTTAAAGATAGTTTTCCACAGGATTTGGTGTAGAAATTTGTTTTTGGTGTTGATTTTCGCCAAGTCGAGGCGCTATTATCCGGCATCCGTACACAAGACGCCTTGCAGGGACGGGGTATCGATTGTACGTGGAAGGGATTCCTTCCCATTTTCCTTAAAGGAACTTCCACGGCAATGGTGTGTAATCAAAGTACCTCAAATCCCGGTTTTCCCATCCTTCAGTTTGTCGATCTCGTTAAAAACAAAGCCGTGGTAGTGTGCAACCAACAGCCGAAAGGCGGCATAAAAGTTAAAACGAAAGGAGGTAAAAAATGAACACGTGGGTAAAATGCTCAATAGAGCAGGGAATGTTTCCGGGCGAGTACGCTGTCGAAATGGAAACCGTTGACGTTGGTAATATTTCGCTTTTTGCTCCGGCAGACAAGGTTAGGGCGGACGAGAAGTTAATGAGCGTGCAAAGGCTTCATGACGGGAATGGAAGCGGAGTACTCGTGCGCCTTCCTGCTCAACCGTTTGAAATCTCAACTCAAAATGTCAGAGTACCTCAACGCATCCTTGTAAACGAATGATCCTCAGCAACATAGAAATCCAAAAAGCGATTGACGAAAATCGCTTAACAATCACCCCTGATCCTCAACCCCGCGACCCCGAACATCCTGACTGTCCCTATGACACTACGGCGGTCGATCTTCATCTAGCGAGCACTCTTGCCATACCTCAACCCGGCCCATACACGTTTGATTTACGACGCGGGCGTGGGGGAATTGCAGGTTTTCTTGCTCGGAACTCAAAACGGAAGGTTATCGATGAAGATGGGTATGCGCTTAAGCCGAGACAGTTTACGCTCGGAAATACGGTTGAGCGAATTCATCTTCCCCTTTTATCGAACGGACAATCACTAGCCGCTAGAATTGAGGGAAAAAGTTCGCTTGCTAGGTGCGGGTTATTAGTTCATTTTACTGCCCCAACCGTTCATGCTGGTTTTGATGGGACGCTGGTACTGGAAATGATAAACCTCGGTGTCGTTGATATATTCTCTTTTCCCCGGAATGCCTATTGCGCAGTTAATTCTTGAATCGGTTGTGGGTGATCTTCAAGCCAATCCAAGCCAGTTTCAAGGACAGTCAACCCCAACAGGAACGAAATAAGCCTTAACGCTTGTCTACGCGGTCAGAAGTTCTTTCAGCGTCCAAACGTGTCTGTTGTGATTCCGCTTTCCATCGCGGGCGTGCAACGGATCGAACTGATGAACGCGGCAGAAGTTGTACCAGCAAAAGTACAACGCCATCATCGCCTGAAGGTTTTCAAACTTCTTAGAAAAAGCGTTCGTCAATCGCGTGAGCCTGCGTACACTCGTGCGGATGCTCAGGTTTGAACGCTCAACAATGCTGGTGCAGATTCGTCTCGGGTCTGCATGGCCCACTGATGTACTTCGTTATTGTTTCTACCACCTCAGGTGGCGAATACTTCCGCTCGCCTTCCGTGTCTTGCTTGCCATAAACTTTGATCAATTGCGCGTAGTCAACGCGAGTGCCTAACGCATAAGTGATTGCGTCACGATAACGTCGTGAAACCATCGGTCGTCAAGCTGAAACTGTCCGCTACGTGGCGTAATCAAGTTTATCGGTGAAAACGCCTCAGTGTTAACGATGTCACGCTCGCTAAGATGCCACGCGAGCACGAGTTTTGTGTTGCGTTCGATTCCGACAAACGTGTAACTGATCACCTACGAACGGATCTGTAATACCCTTCTGGCCCTTCGTGTTGATTCGTTTCATCTTCACGAATCCCCAAATCTCATCAGCTTCAACGTCTTTAACCGGGATGCCCTTGATCTTCGCATTCATGATCCGTTCAGCTTTTCTCTCCGGCGATCACTAAGTAGATCCAGGATCGTTTTCTGGTGCAGCTCCGGTGATGCGCTGAATAGAACGTATAGACATTCCTTCAAGCATGAGCTTCAGGCATCGTCTCAGCCTTGTCGAGTGAGATACGCATATCACCGAGCGGGCCTTTAGGGGCTCTCGTGTTCTTCTGAGAATGTCCGCTTACACTTTCTTGCAGCGGTAACGCTGGATACTGTTGCGGGCCGAATTTGCCGAACTTCTTACAAAGAGGATGAAGCAATTGTGACAGGTCATTTGAGCCTTGCCTTTCGTGGGCGATTGGCTCAAAATCAGGCTGCTTGGACTCAGACGTGAGCAATCGCGTTTGTTTTCAAAGAGGGCCTTAGTCAGTTAGCGCTGGTAGGGCCTTTTTCAATGCTCCGGATTATACGTGACCGCTCACGTATAGTCAACAGAGTATTGCTAGTTATTTTTCCTGAGCGCTCACGTATACTTAGGACATGCCAAAAACGCACGAAGAAGAATCCATGCTGCTGTATCCTTAGGTCGTAGAGGGGGTTTGAAAGGCGGGCCTGCGCGAGCGGCCAGCATGACCGCAGAAGAACGTAGTGAGAGCGCCCGGAATGCCGTTAAGGCACGCTGGGCGCGAGTGAAGAAGAAAAAAGTTAAGAAGACCGCGTAGGCCGCTAAGTATTGAAGATGAAACAGTAACCCGATAGTGGAAACGATCGTTACCACCATCTTGTGGCGTTTTATTCAGGAACGAATCTAGACAAACACGTTTTTGTTGTTACTATTGCTGCGTTCTTTTCAATCGGAGAGTTTCTTCCTTGTATCCGATGCGTCTCTGTTCTCTGGAAAGGCTGGATAGAAATAAGGCTCAACGCTCGCAACGTTGGGCCGTGATTGAAAGGAGGGACAGAGATGAGATTATTCATCTTCTGCCGCTGTCTCGTGGTCGTAACAGTCGATCAGGACGGTAACGTTACGATCACTATCTTTCCAGAGTAGGGGTTAAGCAACCCTTACTAGCTTACGGGGCCTGAGGCTGATTCCCTCAGGTCTCGTTTTTTTTGTCAAAAAGCCGTTAGTAAGTAAGCTATCAACTCGCCAACAAGACCTTACAAAAGCGTACTTTTAAACGTACATGCGTGTCCATAATGCGTTCGCTATAGCGAACGCATGTTAAGCACTATAGTGAAATAAAAATCCACTATAGTAGTGGGGCTGGTTTAGTATCTTGAGCGCTACCATTTCTTAACGCTTGTCAATAAAAGATTTATCGTCACCGGTAGAGAAATAAATCTTTTTCATTCGCCTTATGTAACCCACAGGTAACATGGTCTAGTAACTCCCGAGTTACTACCTTCCGAGGTAGTAGACCACGTTCAAAGAACGGTTGAAAAATTCCCCGGTTCGGCAACAATCCTAATGTAGCACAAGCGAGAAAACTCGATTCTTGCCATTCTTCAGACTTGCTCATAGAATCTCGCAGCCCGTTAACAGCAGCGGCGCTTGACGACGCGCGAACTATACTCACGCGGCGACCTCAAGTCCTTAGAGCAAACTCAAAAAACTATTAGCTCGTTCTCAAGGGAAAAATGCCTCATCACAATTCTCACTACTACGAATTTGGTCCTTACCGATTAGACGTGGGCCAACGCGTCCTCACGCGCACCGGTGAAGCGGTTTCACTCACGCCGAAGGCTACCGAGATCCTTACGTTGCTCGTCGTCAATGCCGGACAACTCGTCGGGAAGGATGAACTGCTGAAGCAGGTCTGGCCCGATACGTTTGTCGAGGAGTCAAACCTGACGCAGAACATCTTTCTGCTGCGGAGGATTTTGGGGGATGAACGGCCGGCGCCAAGGTATATCGAAACGGTCGTCCGCCGCGGTTATCGATTCATTGCGAATGTCAGAGTTATTGGTGGGGTCGAGCCGGGAGATGCGCAAGATCGACCGAACGGATTCGATTCGCGAGATTCTCTCAACGATCCCGGTGACGATACTTCTGCACCACCGACGGTGGCAGTACTTCCCTTTCTTAATGCCACCGGCAATGACGACCTTGAATACCTGGCTGACGGTCTAACCGATAACCTCGTTAACAATCTTTCCCGTGTATCGAAGCTGCGTGTTATGTCACGAAGTGCGGTATTTCGCTACAAAGCGAAGAAGTTTGTCGATCCGCGTGGTGTTGGGAGAGAACTCGGTGTCGGTGTGGTGCTAGTTGGTAAGCTCACCACGACTCCGCAAGGTCTTGGCATCGGTGTCGAACTGGTGGAGGTGAGTTCCGGTTGGCAATTGTGGGGCGACAGTTTCGACTGCCAGCTCAAAGACATTCTCGAGATCCAGGACCGCATCACCCGCCAACTCCTCAACGCCCTCAAGCTGAAGCTCACAGGCGACGAAGAGAAGCGCGTCACTGCCCGCTACACCGAGAACGCCGAAGCCTACCAGTCCTACCTCGAAGCGCGTTATCACTGGAGCAAATACACCCGCCGGGGCATCGAGAAAGCCATCATCCACTTCCGCCATGCCATCGAACTCGACCCCAACTACGCCCTCGCGTACGCCGGCATCATCGATTGCTATCTGCGTCTCGCCACCAACTATTTACCGCCGGAAGAGGCTCGAACACCATCGCAAGACATTGCCTCAACAAAAGCTCCAGGAGATTCAAGCGATCTCGCACAAGACGCTGAAGAGGCTGATATGACAACGGGTCTCACCGATGAAAATGTGAAGTTGCGTTTTGAATGGGACTGGAAAGCGGCAGAACGCGAACTGCGTCGAGCATCGGAGTTGAAAACCGATTACCCTGCCGCGCACCAATGGTACGCGGCTTATAAGGCTGCGAAAGACATCTTTAAAAAGTCCACGAGTTCCTCTAACGCTGAAAATCCCGATCCAGACTGCAGGCTCCCGCATCAAGTCCTGTCAGGAGACCCAACACCTGCGGAAGAGCTACAAGTACTCTGCACGGTCGCTCGCGAGCAGATTGCAGTGACTAATTACGCGGCGGCAGAACTGATACTCGAGCCATGGTATCGAGAACGCAATTGGCCAGACGTCTCTTCAATGACGACACACGCCGCTGCGGATCTTCTTTTTACGCTCGGCTCTCTAATCGGATGTGTCCGTGGTAGCAGGCAAGAGCCGAATGGCCAAAAACGCGCTGAAGCGTTCCTGAACGGATCAATCGCGTTGTTTTCTCACGTTGGTTCCAAGACTCGTTCCGTCGAAGCCCAGGCTGAACTAGCACGTTGTTACTACCGCCAAGGTTTGTTTGATTTGGCGCGTGAAACTTTTTCCACTGCGTTATCTGAGTTGCCCAGCGATCAGGTGGAACTGAAGAGTCTCTGTTTGGTTTTCCTGGGAGCCGTTGAAAGGGATTCCGGACGTTTGCAGGACTCGCTAGCGACTTTGAGAGAGGCGAAAAGTCTTCAGACGCCCGGCCGCTTGGGAACTGGACGCTGTGAGCTTGAGTTGGCAACAACTTTGAAAGAATTGGCGCTTGCTGACGGTCAACAAACTTTTAAAGACGAGGCGCTAATTAACTACGGAAATGCGTTGAGAGAATGTGAGGCCATCGGCAATCATAGATTGGCGGCTGTTGTCGAAAACAATTTAGGGTTCTTCTTGTTGAGCATCGGCTTTCCCGAGCAATCCGAACAACACCTGTTGCGAGCGAGGAAATTCTTCGAGGCGATTTCTGACGTGGTCCGGCGAGCCCAAGTCAATGAGACTTTAACGAGACTGTACATCGCCACGAATCGTTATCCCTTGGCAAAACAAACGATCGACGACGCGCTACAAACGCTTGAAATGACGGACGCGGAAGCAGTTCTGGCTGAAGCATTGACGACTAGCGGCATCGTTTCGAGTCGGCTTGAGCATATGAATGAGGCGCAGAAAAAGTTTGAGGATTCATACAAGGTCGCTGAGCGCTGTGGGGACCGGGAAGGCGCAAGACGCGCGTTGGTAAGTAAATTCGATGAGATGGCTGATCTATTGGATCGCGACGATTTGCGTCAGATCTCCGAAAAGCTCAGTCGATTACTGGCTGTGACCGAGCCAAGCCAGCTTGCCGGCCGGGTTGAAGAAACGATTGCCAAAATCGGAGCTATGTTGGACCGAGGAACCGGTAGATCTGCGTCGGCCGAACTCTGAAGCATTAGAAAATGCGTGAGGAACTCTGAAGCAGCTTTTAGAATTCAGAGTGGATGCATGTCGGGGCTGAGTAGACGGTGGTTGCTCCGGAGAGAGTTTTACACAAACCTCAGTTTGTTTGCTTCGTACGACCGAGCTGCTGTCTCGGTGTTGCCCTCGCCTTGGACTTGGTTCGGAGGGTTCCCCCAAGGATTGCTTGGGTGGGCGGTGAGTCCGCCACAGGCTTCATCCGGCACGGGTTTTCCAAACGAGCTAGATTAGTTCGGTTGGAAAGATGAAGCCTGATAGCGGTTCCTTTGCCCGAGAAACGAGCGATTCGCAAAACCTAACAGCGGGATAGATTTCGGATGTCATTTCAAGTCTCCTCGTAGGGCGGCTTCCGGTACGGGCTTTGCCAGTTAAGTGGCTGCGTGGCGTAAAAGCTACGATTTCTGAGCAGCTTGACCGATATTTGACAACGCCGCACGCAATTTGACCGGTCATCGGTCAACTTAGAGCAGCGCGCCGCTCTCGAGGAACATGCGGATCAGACCAGTGAAGGAAAACATGCCTTCGAAGTCGGCTCGTGACACACCGAATCTTAGAGCAAGTGAACTGTGAGTGGTTTGACCAACTCCGCGCATTCCGATATTTCCGGTCGTTCGCATTCCGATATTACCGGTTGTTCGCATTCCGATATTACCGGTTGTTCGCATTCCGATATTGCCAGTTGTTCGCATCCCAATGTTACCGGCCAACGCGGTCGTTGAAAAAACGATTGTCAGAGTTGATGCTAAGATTGTGGCTCTAAGGTACTTCATTTCAATTCTCCTAGTGAACGGCTGTCGTATTTCTTCGGTTTGTTGCCTTGCGCGAATCTCGATTGGTAATCGGTATCGCGGTTAGCTCTGATTTTCAACTCGGTACGTATGGGCTAGACTCAAGGGCCGTGCCATTGAGAAGTATGAACACTTTGCAATTTGGAAGTCCCCTAAAAACAATCGTTTACATGCGGAACGGCGTCCGATCACACGCCGTCGATCCAATGCAAACCAGATGATTACTCCGTTCACATAAAGAAACGTATTCCACAAGCTATACCGCAAATCGCGCATTGAACGCGCAAAAAACCGCCTTATGATTACTGATTACGACCGATGTATATCGGCGTTTCACTGTATATCAGGTATGCATCGTGGTTTTCGGCTCAAATCAGCAGGCAGACGTTGAGAATGGATAGTTGTTTCGCAACAGAGGAACCCAGAAGGGCATCGGCCGACAGTGTTAGAGCAGAAGAAGCCTGCATTGTTGCTCGGCAAAAACTTGAAGTCGGAGACTACGATGCTGCTCTTCTCGCCCTGCGACCTTGGTGGGATGTTGGTTACTGGCCGTATCACTCTCACCTTAGTAATCGGGCGTCAGCAGAAATATTGCTAGCGTCCGGCACATTGAGCGGTCTCATCGCAAGTACGGTACAATTTCCTGGTGGGCAAAAGCCTGCGGAAGGGCTGTTGAATGGGTCAATCGCGCTATTTGAACAGATCGGGGCTACAGTGCGCGCTTCAGAAGCCAGGATCGAGCTAGCGTGTTGCTATTTTTGGCAGGGTCTCTTCGATTTGGCGAGAAATGTGTTACGGCTGTCACTCTCTGCCTTACCAGACGACGAGAGCCAATTGCGAAGTGTCGCTCTGATTCGGTTAGCGCTGGTCGAACACCATGCGGGGCGATTGCACGATGCTCTTCAGCTGCTCGATCAGGCTTCTTCACTCGTTAAATGCGAGCGACCTTGGATCAAGGGGCGATTCCACCTTGAGCTCGCAACCACACTAAAAGATCTAGGACTGGCTGAAGGAGAGGACAAATATTTTCAGGGTTCTCTCACGAATTATGAGCAAGCGCTGCTCCAATTTGAAGAACTTGGGAATCGTCGATATATAGCGATAGTCGAAAATAATCTTGGATACCTGCTTTTGACGTTGCGACGATTTGATGAGGCGCAAGCTCATTTGCAGCGTGCGATTAGGCTATTTGAGGAATTCGGGGACCAAGTCCGCGGCGCCCAAGTAAAAGAGACGATTGCGCAGCTCCACCTTGCGAATTCTCAGTACGAACAGGCAGATACCGCAATTAAGTCAGCGCTAAACACTCTTGAGGGTAGCAGTGAAGATGCGCTACTGGCGGAGGCGTTGACGACGCAGGGGGTGGTTTTGTGCCGCCTAGAGCATAAGCAGGAGGCGAAGCCGATCATTGAACGCGCGCGGCGGGTCGCCGAAAGGTGTGGTGACCGCGAGAGCGCGGGGCGTGCGCTGCTCATACTCATCGAAGAGATGTGCGACCAGCTGCCGGATGACGAGCGTCGGGAAATTGGCGCCCAGGCGAATCAACTGCTCGCTAACTCGCAGCAACACGCCACCAGAGAGCGCCTCAAAAAGTGTCTCGAAAGGATCGCTGAAGCGCACACACGCCACGTCGCCCAACGCGAACAAGAGATTCACGCCCAAAAGATGGCCGCCCTTGGCGAACTCTCCTTCGGCGTCGCGCACAACGTTAACAACACCCTAACCGGCATTCTCGGACGCGCCCAACTGATCCTCCGCAACAGCACCGACCCGACAAAAGTCGAATCCGGCCTCGAACTCATCATCAAAAGCGCCGAAGACGGCGCCCACATCATTCGCCGCATCCAGGACTTCGCGCGCCAACGTCCAAGCCGCGAATTCGAAACGATTTCCGTCGCCGACCTGCTCAAGGACGCCTGCGAGATGACCCGCCCACGCTGGGAGTCGCGCTCGGAATTCGCTCCAATCCGCTTCGCGCTACACGCCGACTGCCAGGCGTTCGTCAAAGGCGACCCGGTCGAACTACGCGAAGTGCTCGTCAACATGATCTACAACGCCGTCGACGCAATGCCGTCGGGCGGCGAAGTGCGCGTCTCAACGCAGGAGACTCGCGAACGCGTAGTGCTGTGCATCACCGACACCGGCACCGGCATGACTCCCGAAACGAAACAGCGACTCTTCGATCCGTTCTTCACGACGAAGGGCAAAGCCGGCACGGGCATGGGCCTCGCCGTCAGTTTCGGTATCATCCGCCGTCACGAAGGGTCGATCGAGGTCGATAGCGAACCCGGCCGCGGTACCACTTTCCGGATCTCGCTACCGAACGTCACCCCGAACATCACCAGCGACGAACCAAACGTCGTCACCCCCGGAACGACGACCAGCGAAGATAAGACTCGTGTCCTCGTTGTGGACGACGAAACTCACGTACGCGAAGTGCTAATCGAAGCGCTCGAAGCTGAAGGTTGTGAAGTTATCTCGGCGCCGAGCGGTGAAGTCGCACTCGCGCTTTTCGATCAGTACGAAGGCAGGTTTGACGCGGTGTTCACTGACATCGGTATGCCCGAAATGAGTGGCTGGGAGCTGGTGACCGAAATCCGCGAACGTTCGAAGACGATACCGCTCGCAATCGTGAGTGGTTGGGCCGACGCGATCAGCGTTCAAACCAGAAACGCCGTCAACGCCGATTGGGTAATCGCGAAGCCGTTCGACATCAACAAAATTTGCAATATCGCGCAGGAAATCGCGCAGCGAAAAACAGCACTTGTCGTGTAATGAAGGTCGTCAGGCGCTGACGCTGAGTTCGTGTCGCTCGAGCTTCAGGTATAGACCACGGCGCGTAAGGCCGAGTTCACGAGCTGCGCGCGAGATATTCCCACTGTGACGCCGCAAAGCGTCGGCAATCATCCGGCGTTCTACCTCCGCCAACGCCTCCGCGAGCGTACCTGTGCTCTGCAAATCCGACGACGACGACATTGCCGCGATCGACGCTGCTGAAGGCGCAGTCGGCGATGAGGTCCGTTTCAATTCTGGTGATAGCTGTTCAGGCGTAATTATCGTTCCATCTTCTGCCCGCGCGACAGTCCGCTGAATCTCGTTACACAGTTGCCGCACGTTCCCAGGCCAGTCGCTCACCATCAACAAGTCCACAGCTTGCGGCGTGATCTGAATGTCCTTGCGACCAAACTTCGCCGAATAATGATTGACGTAGTAGTTGACGATCGTCGGGATCTCAGAACGTCGCTCACGCAGCGGCGGCACGCGAAGTCGAATCACGTTAAGGCGATAATAAAGGTCTTCACGAAAACGACCCTGGGCCACCATTTCTTCGAGGTCTGTATTGGTCGCCGCGATGATGCGCACGTCCACCTTGCTCGGCCGTTGCTCACCAAGCGGCTGGATCTCGCCTTCCTGAAGGAAGCGCAACAGCTTCGGCTGCACGTCGAGCGGAAGATCGCCGACTTCGTCGAGGAACAAAGTCCCGCCCGCGGCCGTGCGAATCACGCCCTGCGAATCTGAAACTGCGCCGGTAAACGCACCTCGCCGGTAACCAAACAAATAACCTTCTGACAACTCTTTCGGTACGGCGGTGCAGTTAAAAGGCACAAACACTTTCGCCCGACGCGACGAGATCGCGTGAATAGCGCGCGCGACCAACTCCTTACCCGTCCCCGATTCGCCCGTCACCAGTACGGTCACATCAGACGAACGAATCTTGTGAACTTCTTCCACCAACTGCGTCATGGCCGGACTCGAATGGATAAACCCTGGCATCAGACTCGTGCCCGCCAACTCGTCGGCGTTCTCATGCCCGGCGCCTTTACTCGCACCCGCGCGCAACGCACAAACGTCCATGCCCAACTCAACGACCCGCAACAGCGGCTCGAGCGCGATGCCTTTCGGCAAAGCCGAACGGTTGCGCGGCGCGAGGTACATCAGCGCCGGCAGAGCGTTCGATGATTTCAGCGGAATCAATTCGACATCGTGTTTTCGCGAATATTTTTGCCGATCTGCTTCGTCCCTCAACTCGTTCAGCTCGGCGGCGATCGTAATACTTTCAGCGGGCGTACAACCCATCGTGACCACCACTCGCGGCTCTTGATGTTCACCGCGCTCGGTAATGATCACGCGCTGCGCGCCAGTTTCCTGACGCATGACGGCCGCAAGTTCGCGTAACAACAGTTCGCGCGAAGCGACAGCTTCCGCCAACCGTAGCGTCAACAGTTGCGTCAGCGCAGATTGTTCCTGCGAGCGTTCCGGAGTCGCACGCGCGAGAACTTTCAACTCTTCTTCCGCACGCGCAAGATCAATCTTGGCGCCCAACTCACGGAAGGTATTCAACGCGCGACTCAAATGTTCGCCGGCGCGTTCCGGCAGAATCTTGTTGTACGCGCGGCCCAACTCGAGATGCGCCCGCGCTGCACGATAGCGATCGCCGAGCAGGTCGAAGATCGAAACGCTGCTGCCGAAGTGTTGGGCAGCCGCGCCGGCATCGCCCTGGGCCATGTTCAGCATTCCGCCCAGCCGATGCGACTCGCCAGTGAAACCGAGATCAGTTGCGGAGTCGGTGGTCGCCTCGTTAACTCGCTGTAGCTCCGCAGCGCATTGATCGAATTCGCCACTCTGTAGATGAGCCTCAGCAGAGATCAGCAGTGATTCGCAGATCGCCTGACGGTCGCCGATCTGTTCAGCAAGCGCCAATGCTTCCTTTGCCGTGTCCAACGCGGTCGCCGGATCCTCTCGTGCGACACAACAGCGGCCGAGTGTTCTCAATGCCTGACCCGCGTACCACTTGTTTCCGTTTTCAGTAGCGAGGGCGACGGCTTGCGTCAAATATTCTTTCGCGCTATCGAGATCGCCGCGGAGCATGTGTAACTCACCTAGCGAGTCGAGGATCATCGGGACTTTTGCGCCACGCTCATCGACCTCTTTCGCCAAAGAAAGCGCACGCTCCAGAGCTTCCTGCGCGCGATCCCACTGTCCGATCAGGATGAGATTGATGCCGAGATTGTTGTAACCGTCGGCGGCGTTTGTTTTATGGTCGGTCCGCTCGTAGTAAGTGATCGCCTTCTTCAGGTGATCGATGCCTTCCTGCGGACGCTTCAGGAACCAACAAGCTCCGGCCATGTTCGCGTAA
The DNA here is from genome assembly GCA_963789185.1 of uncultured Acidobacteriota bacterium. GTDB lineage: Bacteria > Acidobacteriota > Blastocatellia > Pyrinomonadales > Pyrinomonadaceae > PSRF01. The sequence goes on along the minus strand of CAWBJU010000022.1, from coordinate 132,124 downwards.
GTGCGGCCCAGAAGGTGCGCAGCAGGACGATCGCCGATCAACTTCAACGCCTGTTCGAGATTGTCGAGACCGGACTCGTAATTACCCTCGTGAATATCGGCGACGCCAACTCCGAAGTAAGAATCAGCAAGTCCGCGCCATTCACCGCTCTGGCGAAAGCTTTCTAAAGCTCGTTGCGCGAAGTCGCGCGCGATCGGGTATTCGCTGATACTGCGATACGTCCGCGACAACGCGGCGTAAATTGGACCAAGATTCGCGGCGCCACTTTCGGCGTATTCGCGCAAGGTCGCCTGCAACATCGCGATCGCTTTCGGATGATCGCCGTTGTAGTTGTAACCGAGCCCAATCTGTACCCGGAGATAGCTGATGGTTTGCTGGTCGAGTTTTGCGCGCGATTCAGGCGACTCGTACATCGACACTGCCGCGAGCGAATCGCGATAGTGGCCCTGCTGTTCGAGCGCAGTCGAAAGGGCACACCGCGCCAGTGCCAGCACCGAAGGAAAGTTTCGTGCGTTGGAGATCAGCGTTGCGAGGCGTTGCTTGGCTTCAGTAGAAAGGCCCTGGTCCAGGAGCGACCGAATTTCATCAAGCTCTCGAAGCAGCGACTCGTTGGACGGCTTGGGGCGCGAGCGAATTCGAACTCTCGCATCGGCAAGATCGACCACACCTCGCTCATTAAGGGGCTTTTGCTGGTCGCGGCCTGGGGGCCCGTGACCCACACGTTTATCCATTTAGTACCTTTAAATGATCAATTAAGCCGACTTTTCAACGCGTTTTGTTCGATGGGAGGGAACCGTTTCAAAGTTGGTTTTTGACGTACGGTAGCCGCAAACGTGTTATCGGTGCTGAATTTAACACATGCAACGACAGGCGTACAGGTATTCCTTCGAGTTTTTTGGAGGGAGTGTACGATTTCGAACAAACCCACTGACGTCATTAACTTCTCAAAACACAAAGGTTACAAGCACTGAGACGGCCGCCGCTCGCCTTGACACCCCAAAACCCCATCGCTATCATCTCCGTTTCCGTTTTCAGCACGGAAATTCGCCTAGAGTTATGTTTGAGTCGCTCTCGGATAAATTAAAGCGCACCTTAAAGAATCTCCGAGGCGAAGGCGTGTTGACAAAGGAGCACGTCGACGCCGCGTTGAGAGAGATCCGGCTTGCGCTGCTGGAAGCCGATGTCAACTATAAAGTCGCCAAAGATTTTATAGCCTCGGTCCAACAGAAGGCCGAGGGCCAGCAGGTCTGGCAGGAACTCAAGCCTTCAGAACAAGTCGTCAAGATTGTTTTCGACGAGTTGGTTGAACTACTCGGCGGCCAATCGTCGCGACTCGTTTTTACGAAGCAACTACCAAACACGGTCATGGTAGTTGGCCTGCAAGGCTCGGGTAAAACAACCTCTACCGGGAAGATCGCGCGCTGGCTTGCAAAGAACCAGGAGCGCAAGCCGCTGTTGCTTTCGGTTGACGTTTATCGCCCGGCCGCGCGTGAACAGTTGAGGGTCATCGCGAAAGCGACCGGCCAACAGATCTTTGAATATCCGGAAAGCAACGATCCGCTGACTCTCGTCCGCGAAGCGCAAAAGCACGCGCAACAGACCGGGTTCGACACCCTCCTCATCGACACAGCCGGACGGCTGCACATCGACGACGAGCTGATGGAAGAACTGGTCAACATCAAGAACGAAACGCGTCCCGTCGAAATACTCTTCGTCGCAGATGCGATGACGGGACAAGACGCAGTTCGTTCAGCGGAAGAGTTTCATCGCCGTGTCGGCATCACGGGCGTGATTCTGACGAAGATGGACGGCGACGCACGCGGAGGCGCCGCGCTGTCGATCAAACAAGTCATCGGTCAACCGGTGAAGTTTGTCGGCGTTGGCGAGCGTTACGACGCGCTCGAGCCGTTTTATCCCGATCGAGTTGCGCAGCGCATCCTGGGCATGGGCGACGTTTTGTCGCTCATCGAAGAAGTTCAGTCCAAGGTCGATCAGGAAGAAGCGGAAGAGCAACTAAAGAAGCTTCAGAAGAACGAGTTTACGTTAGACGATTTTCGTTCGCAGTTGCGCCAGGTTAAGAAGCTCGGTTCTTTCTCAAAGATCATGAAGTTGTTGCCCGACCAGCTTCTTGGCGGCATGGGCATGCCGCAGTTGAACGATGAGCAGTCGGCGATGATGGAGAAGGAACTGAAGCGGACCGAAGCGATCATCGATTCGATGACGTGGACAGAACGCAACGATCATCGAATCCTGAATGCGAACCGCCGCCGACGAATCGCGCGTGGTTCCGGAACAAACGTAGCCGCTGTCAATCAGCTCATCAAGCAGTACGTCGAGATGCGGCAGATGATGCGCCAACTTTCCAGTTCCGGATTGTTTGGCGGCGGTGGTTTGAAAAGCAAGATGCTCCGAAAGATGACCGGCATGCCGGACATGGCCGGTTTTTCGGGTGACGACGGCGACGAGTTGCCACAGCTCCCATCCGGCCCAATGGGTGCAAGCCCGTCGCGCCGGTCAAAAAAGAAGCAACATAAGAAGAAACGAAAGAAACGTAAGTAAAGCACGACTGCCACGCGCGCGCGCGGCATTTCTGAAGGAGGAACGATTTGTTAGCTATTAAGTTAATGCGCACCGGGGCGAAGAAGAGCCCGTCGTACCGCGTCGTCGTCAAAGAAAAACAGTCCAAGCGCGACGGGGCCTATTTGGAAAACCTGGGCACTTACAACCCGACCAGAAATCCAGCCGAGATCAAACTCAACCTGACTCGCGTCAATTACTGGCTGGAAAAAGGTGCGCAACCCACTGACACAGTTAGCCGGTTGATTAAAGCCAGCAACAAAGCCGCAAACGCAGCCGCCGCTGAAGCACAGGCCTAACGGGTAGGCCACGGCTTTTGGACATAAGCCATGCGAGACGCCATTGAAATGATCGTCAAAGCGTTGGTCGATGAGGCCGACAGTGTTGACGTTCGTGAAGTGGAGCAAAAGAACGGTACGACGTTGATCGAAGTGCGCGTGGCGCAGAACGACGTCGGCAAAATCATCGGCAAGCAGGGTAAGACCATCCGCGCATTGCGATCGCTGGCGCGAATAGGCGGCACGAAAAAGAACCGTCGTTATCTCCTGGAAATCGTGGAGTAAAACGACATGGCGGAACCCGGCTCGGATCTGGTTTTAATTGCGCGAGCCGTGAAGACCCACGGGTTGAAAGGTGAAGTAGTAGCGGAACTCCTGACGGACTTTCCCGAAAGGTTTGAAGACCTCGACGAAGTCGTCCTCGTTTCGCCGCGCGGTGAGCAGAAAACCGGAAGCCTCGAGGATTTCTGGTTTCAAAAAGACCGCGTCGTTTTGAAGCTTGATGGTTACGACGACATCGACGCCGCCAAGCAATTGATCGGATACGAACTCGCCGTTCCCGAATCCGATCGCGTTCAACTCGAAGCCGACGAGTTTTACGATTGGGAACTTGAAGGATGTACGGTTAAAGTCGGCGACCAGAGTATCGGGCAGGTTCGCTCCGTAATGAGAACGGGTGGCGCTGAGATACTGGTAGTTAGTGACGAAAGTGGAAACGAGAGGCTAGTGCCGTTAGCGGCCTCGATTGTGGTCGGGATCGACCCCGTCGCAAAAACGATCCTCGTCGATCCACCAGAAGGACTTTTAGATCTTTGAGATGCTGCGCTTCGATATCATCACGATCTTTCCCGAGTTCTTTCGCGAAGCGATTGATTGCGGAATCGTGAGACGAGCGCGCAACGCCGGACTCGTCGATATCCACGCGCACGATCTGCGACAGTGGACCACCGATAAGCATCACGTCGTAGACGATCGTCCATTTGGCGGCGGCGACGGGATGATATTGAAACCCGAGCCGATCTTTACCGCAGTCGAAGCGCTTACGGGTGTCGCACGGAAGGAAGATTTTACGCCGGAGATTCGGGTGGTTTTGTTGTCAGCGCAAGGACGGCCGTTTTCACAGTCGCTGGCACAGGATCTTTCAAAAGACGCGACGCGGATCGTTCTGATTTGCGGACGCTACGAAGGCGTCGACGAGCGGGTCTCTGCCGCATTGGCGACTGACGAGATCTCGATCGGCGATTATGTTTTGTCCGGTGGTGAGCCGGCGGCGATGGTAGTAGTCGACGCGGTTGTCCGGCTGTTGCCGGGAGCATTGGGTAGTGAAACGTCGGCGGTGTTTGAATCTTTTTCCGAAGGGCTGTTGGACCATCCGCAATACACGCGGCCGCCGGAATTTAGAGGCATGAAGGTGCCGGATGTTTTGTTGAGCGGCAATCATGCGGAGATTGAACGTTGGCGCAAAGAAGCGGCGGTCGCGAAGACGCGACGTAATCGTCCGGATTTATTGCAATAATAAGGAGCGTTGAGAAATGAATCGATTGGATACCATTGAAGAGACCCAGTTGCGGAAGAACATTCCGAAATTTCAGCCGGGCGATACGGTACGCGTTCACGTACGCATCAAGGAATCGGAAACGAAGGAAAGACTTCAGGCATTTGAAGGCGTCGTGATTGCTCGCAAACACGGCGGCGCGCGCGAAACGATCACCGTCAGAAAGACGAGCTTCGGCGTCGGCGTCGAGAGAATCTTTCCGTTGCACGCCACGATCATCGACCACATCGACCTCGTGAAGCGCGGCCGCGTGCGCAGGGCCAAGCTCTACTACCTGCGAGGTCTGCGAGGTAAAGCCGCGCGCATCCGTGAGCGCGATACTCGCGGGCAGCAAACCGACGAGGCCGCCGCCGGCAAGACGAAGTAGATGGCCTGATTTGGATGAATCCGTGTTCTACAAACAAATGGGAACACGGATTGAAGAATGCGGATCGCAATCGACGCTCATTCAGTTGGCACGAAGCTGGGAGGAAACGAAAGCTACGCCGTTAACCTCATCGAGTCACTCGCGCAAATCGATGAAGTTAATGATTACACACTGTATGTAACGACGACTGAAGCACGCGAACGTTTCCACCAGCGCTGGCCCAACTTCAAAGTTCGCAACACCCTTCCTCACACACCGTTAATACGTATCCCGCTAACATTGAGTGCCGAACTGCGAAAGAATCCGGTTGATGTGTTGCACGTGCAGTTCACGGCGCCGCCGTTTTGTCCGTGTCCGGTAGTTGTGAGTATTCACGATTTGTCATTCGAACACCTGCCGCAAACTTTTCACCGCCGCAGTCGAACGCAGCTTCGGTTGACTGTGCGTCACTCCGCCCGTCGCGCGGCAAGAATTCTTACACTGTCGGAGCACACACGGCGCGACGTCATCGAGACGTACGGTATCGATCCCTCGCGCATCACCGCGATCCCTCTCGCCGCACCGCACCATTATTCCCCGGTCAAGGACGATAGGGAACTGCAACGCGTGCGACATAATTACGGGATAGACGGACCATACATTCTCTCGGTCGGTTCAATTCAGCCCCGCAAAAACCTGGCACGACTGATTAACGCGTACGCTTTGTTGCGGGGTAAATATACTCAAACTGAGTTACCTAAACTGGTCCTGGTTGGAAAGTGTGCGTGGCTTTACGATGAAACATTGCGCGCTCTCGAACAAACAGGAGTAAAAGACTCGGTTATTGTTACCGGCTACGTACCTGAAACTGATCTGCCCGCGTTATATTCAGGGGCGCTTTGTTTTGTTTACCCGTCATATTTCGAAGGCTTCGGATTACCACCGCTTGAGGCTATGAAATGCGGCGCGCCGGTGATCGTCGGCAACAAAACAAGCCTGCCGGAAGTGGTAGGGGACGCTGCACTGACGGTTGATCCTTTTGATGTGTCGTCAATCGCCGCGGCAATAGAGCAACTGATAAATGATTCCGACCTTCGACGTGAGTTGAGCGTCAAAGGACGTGAGCGAGCGGAAATGTTCGACTGGCGGGAGACCGCACGGCAGACGCTTGAGATTTACCAGCAGGTAGGAACACGGGTATAAATAACACGGGTATAAATAAATAGACCATGCGTATCGCTATTCTGGGAACACGTGGAATTCCGGCCAGCTATGGCGGATTCGAAACCTTCGCGGAGCATCTGTCTACCAGACTCGTGGCCCGCGGCCATGACGTGACCGTCTATTGTCGCGCGCACTATGTTTCGCCGCGACAAATGGAGTATCACGGCGTTCGGCTCCAGATACTTCCGACGATCCGTCACAAATACTTCGACACGGTCGTCCACACTTTTCTTTCTTCAATTCATGCGGTCTCGCGCCGGTTCGATGCAGCATTGATCTGCAACGCCGCAAACGCGCCTTTCTCGCCGATCTTGCGATTTACCGGAACGCCCGTCGCAATCAATGTCGACGGCCTCGAGCACAAACGAAAGAAGTGGAACTGGCTGGGTCGTCGTTATTATCAGTTGGCTGAGCAGCTCTCTACGTTGTTGCCCAACGAAATGGTCACCGATGCACAGGTCATTCAGGACTATTACCTGACGCGGCACAATGCCCCATCGACGATGATAGCGTACGGAAGCGAAGTGGAACGGCGGCCGGATCGCGAACTGGTGCGGAAGTGGCGCGTCGAGCCCAACCGTTATGTTTTGTATGTCTCGCGACTGGAACCGGAAAATAATGCCCGCCTTGTAATCGAAGCGTTCAAGAGGGTCCGCACCGCTTATCGCCTGTTGATCGTCGGAGACGCACCATATGCCGAACAGTACATCCAGGATCTGAAGGCGCGCGCCCGCGGTGACAAGCGAATTATTTTCACAGGCTTCGTCTTTGGCCAGGATTATCGCGCGCTCCAGCAGAACGCCTATTGCTACGTCCACGCAACTGAAGTTGGTGGTACGCATCCAGCTCTGCTCGAAGCGATGGGTTACGGCAACTGCGTGCTTACACTCGCTACTCCAGAAAATCTCGAAGTGGTAGGAGAGGCCGGTGTACCTTACTCCGACGAGTTAGATTTAGCTGAGAAGTTACAACGGGTTTTACGCGACGGGTCACTCGTGCACGCCTATCGTCATCGCGCGCAGCTCCGCATCCGCAGCAATTACGATTGGGATCGCGTCGTCGACCAGTACGAACAACTTTTTGCACGCATGTGCGGCAAAGCTGTAAGCACTCACGAACCGGCAAGGTCGACACCTGTCGAGGCTTTAGAGACCGTAACGAAGAACTAACCCCGGAATTTCGGCCTTAAAAAGAGAGGAGCCCCGCCAGTTCAACTGAACCGGCGGGGCGAAACTTTTACGGGTAGGTTCGGGCAAATCAGGGTGGCAGACAAAAGCATGGAATCGTCAAAACTGCGAAACGACTCAATCGGGCGGCTCATTAGCGGGCGGAAGATAAGGGCAAATATAAAATGGCCGCGCCTTTAACCCGTCGCACCCCAACACCAATTTTCAAACAAGCAAGGAATCTGGCTACGAAGTTGTGCGAAATTATACGTTTAATCTGTAACCTGTCAAGGACATTATTAACTTTTTCGCAAAACTCTCGTAACAACCCGCCCGAAATCTGTTCCATTATTCACCAGATCGTGCCTGGGCCAGCCTATAAGCCTGACGCCGGACCGTCTCCGAGATGTTTCGATTCTGGCTGAGTTGATGGAGATCCTTGGTCCGAATGCGCATCAGGACGGTCATCGCCGTGGGAATTGGTGTGCGGGGATTGCGAGCCAAGTTGTGAATGATCGTGTACGACCTGGCCCAGGTTCGATTCATCGCGATCAACCGCAGCACTTCGGCAGCCACCGTGCGCATCGCCGAAATGTTTTCCACTTCCTGGTCCGTTACTCGTGGATTCTTTATCACCGCCGAACAGACGATCTTGTTGGAGTCGCGGATAAGAATGCCGCGTGCCTCGCGATCGCCTTTCATCGCCAGCTTCATCCGGTCTTTAACGTTCATGAACATGACCTTCCGAATCAGCGAAACGCGTTCAGTGGTAACTTCTTTGCCCTCGAGTCGCTCGCTCTCGATCACGCGCTGAGCATTTGCGACACTCTCGGCTACCGTCTCCGGTAACAACTCTTCGTATCGTTCGGCGGGCAGCCACGAATCGTCGATGTCCGAGTCGGAGACTTCGATGTGCTGCGCGATCAGCCACGCGTCGTCGAAGCTCATCTCGCCGCTCGCCGTCGTTAGTTCGGCCGATTCAAAAAACTCGGCGGCCGCTGTTTGACCACGGGCTCGTAACTCGTCGGCAATCTGACGCGCGCCGCGTTCCTTTTCGAAAAACTCCTTGCGCGTTTCAGTCGCGCGTCGGTCCGCTTCACCGCTGCGCGCAGGATTGGCAAGTATCGCGTCGATGATTGCGGGAGAACGAACGAGTCGTTGCTGGTTGACGGCGATCAACTCGAGCAGCGATCCGTTGGACGTGGCCGAAGCCAACGTTGCGATAGCGTCGTCCGGAGTTCGATTGTTGAGAATAGTCGCTTCGTGAACTTCGTGTGTTCCGACGGCGTGAGTCGCGAGATAGGCCAACACGTTAGGTGAGGTTTCAGTCGCTTTAGCTGCGAGTAAAAGATGATCTGGCGTTTCGGCGTTGAGTGTTTCAGTTGCTGCTGACGAGATCTGTTCGTCGTCGCTCGCGGTTAACGCGACGAGCACTTCCAGCAGATCGTTTTGCGGTAACGGAAGCATGCCGCGAGCGGCGGCGAGGCGCGCGGGTTGCGGAGCTTTGCCGGTGATGATTGCGGCGACGACAGGATTGGTGGAAGTGATTTCTGAACTCACGCGACAAACTGGACCAGGCGCAGGCGCGTTTCTTAACAAAGGTCAGTACAAGCTGTAGTTGTACTCCAACTGCATCCACATCGAAACCGGTATTCCGTTGAGCGTAGCTGGAGTGAACTGGATCATCTTTGCGGCGGCGACCGATTGCTCAGTAAGCCCGCTCGGCAAAGCTTCTACTATGAGAATGTGCTTAACAGTCCCATCTGACGCAAACACACATCGCAGCACGACGGTGCCCGTTACCTGGTCGTTGCGCGCTCTCTGGGTGTAAACCGGTTCCGGTTTGCTGATTAGTGTGGCCTTCGTTGTAACCTCACGGCCCATGTAGATACCGCCCTTATCTTCCAAAAGGAACTTCAGAGTTTCCAACTGTTCCCTCCAGGTTTCAAGGAGGACGGGATCGTTTTCTACTTGCAGATACTTCTCAAGAGCATCGGCCGCCGATCGATACCGAAGTTGCCGTTCTTCCTTTGCAATTGAATTCGGAGGCACGGTGTTGCCGGTGCTAACGAAGGCCTGGCTCTTCAATAGGTACGCCGCTGCAAAGGCGGGTTTTAACGCGATAAGCGTATCCGCTTTTTTGACTGCTTCTTCCAGAGCGCCCCGGCGAAGATCCACGATAGCAAGCGTGTGGAGGGCTTCGGTATTCTTTGGGTCAACCTCCAAAGCCTTGTTAGCCGATATCGTCGCCTCATTCAGTCTGTTTCGAAGCACGAGAGCGTAAGCGTATCCCCCATGCACCTGAGCCGCGAGATCGGGCCGCAGCTCTATAGCTTTCTCGAAGGCGTCGGCGCCTTTTTTGAGTTCGCCTAATTGGAGATGGGCGATACCGACGTAGTACCACGCTTCACCGTCTGCTTTGTTTTCTTTAAGTGCGCGTTTGAATGAGTCGAGCGCTTTTTTTGTCTCGCCGTCGCGTAAAAGCTTAATTCCAGCTTCGAATACCGGATTCGACGTTGGAGCTGGCGTTTGACTGAAGGCAGTGCTTGCGGCGATCGCGATTACGATCGCCGCGCCAGTTAACTTTCGTGAGAGGGGGAGGTGAATCATCTATGCGTTTATGCCGTGACACTTTTTATACTTCTTGCCCGATCCGCAAGGACACGGCTCGTTGCGTCCGACTTTCGGCTGATCGCGAACGACAGTCTTGATCTTGCCTTCTTCTTCACCCGCCGGCGCCGCTCCCTGGTTTGGACCAGTGAAACGCAGAGCTCCCGGCCGGCGCGCCGCTCGTCGTTGCTGCAACGTCTCCGGAGCTTGTTCCGACACGATTTGCAAGTTGAATAACGATCGAATCGTGTTGGTATCGATGCGGTCCAGCATCTCCTGGAACATGTCGAAACTCTGCTTCTTGTATTCGACCAGCGGATCCTTCTGTCCGTAACCGACCAGCCCGATGCCCTGTTTCAGGTGATCGAGCGACAGCAAGTGGTCCTTCCACTGCGCGTCGATAATGTTGAGCATGATGATGCGCTCGTAGGTGCGCATCGCTTCCGGTCCAATCTGCTGTTCCTTGCGTTCGTACTTAAACTTTAGACGTTCCCAGATGGAATTGATCACTTCCGGCGACGTCATTGTCAGCAGATTCAGACCTTCGCCATCGATGTCGAAATCGTAAATGGTTTTGATCTGGACCTTGTAGTTATCGACGTCCCAATCGTCCGGAGAAACGTCGGGATTCAGATACTGCTGTGTAATGTCCGACAGCAGGTCGAACGCGACGCCAGCCTGCGGCGGATCGCCCAGCAGGTAATCGCGCTGATCCGGTTCTTCCATCAATTGACGACGCAGACCGTAAATCGTCTCGCGCTGCTTGTTCATGACGTCGTCATACTCAAGCAGGTGTTTGCGTGCTTCGAAGTTGCGACCTTCGACCGACTTCTGTGCTGCCGCGATTCGCTTCGAAACCATCTTCGACTCAATCGCGACGCCTTGTTCCATGCCGAGACGTTGCATCAACGCCTTCACCTTGTCGCCCGCGAAAATGCGCATCAGATCGTCTTCGAGCGACAGGAAAAAGCGCGACGATCCCGGGTCGCCCTGACGACCGGCGCGTCCGCGAAGCTGGTTGTCGATGCGGCGCGATTCGTGTCGTTCAGTACCGACGATGTGCAGGCCGCCGAGGTCGACCACTTCCTTGTGTTCTTCCTCGACTATGCGTTTCGCGCGCGCGTAAGCGACTTGCCACTGAGCTTCAGTGGCTTCGTCCGGATCGATCTCTTCCGTCTTCAAAAACTCGCGCGCCATGAAGTCGGGATTGCCGCCGAGCAGGATGTCGGTACCACGGCCCGCCATGTTAGTGGCGATCGTCACCGAACCTTTGCGTCCTGCCTGGGCCACGATCTCGGCTTCACGTTCGTGATACTTCGCGTTCAGCACGTTGTGCGGCACTTTCTCTTTCATCAAGCGCCGCGAGATCAGTTCCGAGTTTTCGACAGAAACAGTACCAACGAGGGCGGGCTGGCCCTTGTCGTGACATTCCTTGATCTCTTCGATTACGGCGTCCCACTTTTCGGGCAGCGTCCGATAGATCACGTCGGAGAAATCCGTGCGGACCATCGGCATGTGCGTCGGGATCACAATGACGTCGAGTTTGTACGTCGCATTGAACTCCGCAGCTTCGGTTTCCGCGGTACCAGTCATACCCGAAAGCTTTTCATAGAGTCGGAAGTAGTTTTGCAGAGTAATCGTCGCGAGCGTTTGGTTCTCTTTCTCGATCTCGACGCCTTCCTTCGCTTCGACTGCCTGGTGCAGACCATCGGACCAGCGCCGGCCTTTCATCAAACGGCCGGTGAAGTCATCGACGATGATTACTTCGCCTTCCTGAACGACGTACTGATGGTCTAACTTGTAAAGTGTGTGCGCCTTCAACGCCTGCTCGACACAGTGCAGCAACTCCATGTTTGAAGGATCGTAAAGATTGCCGACGCCGAGCAGTCGCTCCGCTTTATCGACGCCTTCTTCTGTAAGCACCGCGGTGTGGGCCTTTTCGTCGACAACGTAATCGCCGGTCTTCTTGCCGTCGATGTCCTCGCCCTTACTCAAGTGCGGAATGATGGCGTCGGCATTTCGGTATTTGTCGGTTGCTTCGTCTGATGGACCAGAGATGATCAGCGGCGTTCGCGCTTCGTCGATCAGAATCGAGTCGACTTCGTCGACGATGGCGAAGTAGTGACCACGCTGCACGCAGGTAGCGAGGTCAAACTTCATGTTGTCGCGCAGGTAGTCGAAACCGAATTCGTTGTTGGTACCGTAGGTGATGTCGGCGGCGTAGGCGGATTGCCGTTCGAAATCATCCATATCGTTCTGAATGCAGCCGACTTCGAGACCGAGGAAACGATGGATCTGGCCCATCCACTCGGCGTCGCGCGATGCGAGATAGTCGTTTACGGTGATGACGTGGACGCCGCCGCGCCCGGTCAGAGCATTCAAGTACGCCGGCAAGGTGGCGACGAGGGTTTTGCCTTCGCCCGTGCGCATCTCAGCGATCTTGCCCTGGTGGAGAACGATGCCGCCGATCAACTGAACGTCGAAGTGGCGCATTCCGGTGGTGCGAACACTCGCTTCGCGAACAGTCGCGAACGCTTCGTGCAAAATCTCCTCGAGAATCTCTTTTTCGCGTTGCTTTAGGCGATCTTTGTCGTCGATACCGGCGACCGCGCGTTGGACCTTCTCTTTGAAAAATGCGGTGCGCGCGCGCAGCTCTTCATCGGTGAGCTTCTGCATCGCCGGCTCGAGCGCATTGATCTCGGCGACCATCGGACCAATAGATTTCAAAAAGCGCTGATTACTGCTGCCAAAAACCTTCGTTAAGAATTTATCGAAACTCATAGTTGGGATAATTTACTCCAAAAAACGGGCCGACGACCACTATGCACCCGGCTGCATCTGCTTCTTAATCATGTCGACTACGCTCTGCCGCGGCATCGAAAAATTCACCACAACTTTCTTGCCGTCCGGGGTGGCGTTCGTATTCTTCATTATTACTTCTTCGTCTTTTCCTGCTCTCGAACCGGCACCGAAGTAAAGCAGGTTATTTAGCACACTAGCGAGCGCCTTCGCGCGGTCGGGCGACGTCGTTTCCGACTCCACCGACGCGAGCACATCCTTCTCGCCCTGCTTGACCATAATTCTGACCGTCGAATTCGGATTGTCTTTGCTGATCGGCGACAGGTACGTCAGAAAACCGCTGTCGTTCAGCGCGGAGACCATGCGCCCGAATAATTCGACCAGGTTCTCGTCGCCGTCCTTCTTCTTGAAGACAGGGTTTATGAGTTTGCCCTTTTCGTCCAACTGGGCCTCGATGACGATCTCGAACGGTTTGTTGAAATCGAGTTTGCCCTGGTTCTTCAGATCGTTTGCGTAAGCAGCAAAGTCTTTCAGGGCCTTTTTATTGATCTGGTTCTCTTCCGGCAGGTCGACGTTATTTTGCTCGGCAGTTTTCTCGAGTTCCTTTTGTGCGTCTTCCTGAGTCAGCGGACTGGCGCCCGGACTCGCGCCGGGACTCGCGCCCGGATTCGCACCGGGACTAGCCTGCGCGATAGCGGGAGACCCGGACGCACTTGGACTCGGCGACGCGGACGGGCTCGCTTCAGGACTCGGCGACGGCGTTGCTTCCGGATCAGGCCCTCCGCCCTTCCACTGCGAGATTATCTTTGGCGCAAACGGATCGTTTGCGCCAGCGACCGCCGGGTCGCTGACTCCCTGGTTTTCGGGAGCAAAATAGCCGTCGGGATACCGAAACTTCTCGAGTTGAACGATCTGAACGTCGTCGCCAATGCGGGTGGCTGTGTAGTCTTCGTCAACCCACCTGGTGGTGGCGATTAGAGCGGCGATGTTGACGGTGTCACGAACAGCGGGAACGTAAATGACCATCCAGAGGAGCACTAAATGTACCGCGAGCGACGCGCCAATCAGTCGCAGCAGCACTGTCACCCTGGACTCGCGATTTACCTCAAAATTTTCGAACAGCTCAGTCATCCTACTTGAAAACGCCAACCGACTTATTTTGTTTCAGTGCCTTTAGACGCCCACCACGGTCAACGCGTTGTGAGACGGAATTGTAACTCTGTCGTGTCCTGTTAGCACTTCGCAGGCCACGGTCGCGCAGTTAAAATGACCGGCATGCCGCGAAAACACAGGGGAAACCATGATCGGAGCCGCCACCGAGCAAAACCGAGAAAGGAACCCCCTGAACGCCCTGCACGTCCCGTGCCCCCATCCCGCGATTTGAAAAAGCTGCTGGCAGGAATTGGGACACCGCCCCCGGCACCCTTCAAACCTGACCCTTTTCAAGTCGAAGCACTGGCGATGCTCGAGTATGAAGATGTGCTCGTAACCGCGCCGACCGGAAGCGGTAAAACGTGGATCGCCCGCGAGGAGATCCGCCGGCTTTTAACCGCGGGCCGTCGCGCCTGGTACACCTCGCCGCTAAAGGCGCTCACCAACTCGAAATACCAGGAGTTTATCGACGAGTTTGGCGCCGAACGCGTTGGCATCCTGACTGGCGACCGGAAAGAAAACTGGGAAGCACCGCTGATCGTCGGTACGACCGAGATCTATCGCAATCAACTCTTCGACTCGTTGCGTGGCGGAAGTGAAGTTAGTGCGGATCTCGTCGTGCTTGACGAAGCACATTATCTCGCCGATGAAGATCGTGGTCACGTTTGGGAAGAAGCGATCATTCTGACACCGCCGCGGATTCGTTTGCTCCTGCTGTCCGCAACGATCGGCAACGCGCACGAGTTTGCTTCGTGGTTGGAAGAAGTTCGAGGCGTGCGTTGCGGCGTGATCACTGGACCACGCAAACGACCGGTGCCGTTACGATCAGCCCTCTTACTTCCAAACAGACAATTAATTCCAATCATCCTGGACGACGAAAGAATCAACCCGGAGATCGCGCGAATAATTAATGAAGCTTCGAATGCCTGAAATGCCGCCGGCGACTCTATTGTCGACCCTGGACGGTTACAACCTGCTGCCCGCGATCGTTTTCATGCCGACGCGACGCCGTTGTGATCAGGCGGCTTCGGAAGCAGCGCTCGCGCGACGTGATCCGAACGAGAGTCGTCGCGAAGCACGCCGCGACTTCATGCGCAGCTTCGTCGAAAAGAACCCGGAAGTGCGCGGCCATCGACATTGGGACACGATCATTCGCGGTGGCGTCGCGTCGCACCACGCGGGCCACATTCCAGCGTGGAAACTGGTAATTGAGAAACTGATGAGCGCCGGATTGTTGGACGCGATCTTCGCAACCGCAACTGTTGCAGCAGGCGTGGATTTTCCAGCGCGCAGTGTTGTCTTAACCGGCGCCGATGCTCGCACCGCAAGTGGTTGGCGTCCGTTGTCGGCTTCCGAACTGCAACAGATGACGGGACGCGCAGGACGACGTGGACGCGATAACGTTGGTTTTGTCGTCGCCGCTCCGGGCCTGCATCAGGATCCGGCACGCATCGCGCAACTGTTGAAAGCAGCGCCAGATCCGTTGACGAGCCAGTTTCGCGCCACCTACACCACGCTCCTTAATCTGCTTGACGCGTACGGTACGTTCACCGGAGTGCGAGAGATCGCGGAACGTAGTTTCGCTTATCGCGATTACGCGCGGCAGATGCATCAACTCGAAAACGCGCGCCAACAAAGCGAACAAACCATTGCCAGTCGATTGAAAGAGGATGGTTGCGATCTTCCGGTTTCCGTCGTGCTTGGTTTAGAGCGACTAATCGGCGCGCGTGCTCGTCTTCAGGAAGCAAAACCGCAGACTAGGGCGGAACTGTTTCACACGTGGCTCGACGAAGTTGTCAAACCGGGACGCGTTGTCGGTGTGGGACGCGCGAGCCGCAGATTAGTGATGGTGACGGAGAAGCGCGACGGCAGCATCCGCGGCCTGCGCGAAGACGGAACCACTGCCAGCTTTCCGCAGGAACGAATCGGACGTGTTTATTCGCCCGTTTATCGTCTTCGCGATGCTGACATCGAAGACGCGTTTGAAGAGATTCGCGAGCGAGGCCGCGACCTCGTCCTGCACGAGCCGCGATTGCGCGATCGGTATATGGAAGAAACTGACGCGCTAAAAGTGCTCGACGATTCGATCGAAAACCTGCTGCCGCCACAACTTCGCGGCGCGGAGCGACAGCGTTGCACCGAAGTGCTTTGGAAGCTGCACGAAACCGCCGAAGATTATGAACGTTCTTCGCGACGCATCGAGGCGCTGCGCGAGGAAGTGTGGCAACCGTTCGAGCAACGCGCGAAGGTGCTCGCCGTGTTTGGTTATCTTGATTTCGAGGCGGAGAAAGTCACCGATCGCGGACGCTGGCTCGCCGATTTGCACATCGATCGTCCGCTGCTTGTCGGCGAAGCACTCGAAAGCGGTCTGTTCAACTCGCTCACAACCAAACAACTTGCAGGAATCATGGCCGCGCTTACCGCGGACGAGGATCGCGACTACGGCGAGCTCGAATTGGACGACGAGATCGTAACTTCGCTGTCGCGCTTCGAAGACGTCGGTTTCAAAGTATCGGCGGAAGAGTGGAAACACGGTGTCGAGCCTGCTCCAGAACTGAATTTTTCCGCTGCCGGCGCGGCGGTCCATTGGGCCAACGGCGCGCTGTGGTCGCAAATTGTCAGAGAAACGCGCGCTGAAGAAGGCGATCTTTTCCGCATGTTCTCACGCACGGGCGAAGCTCTGTTGCAAATCGCCGGTCTGCGCCGCAGTCATCCGCAAGCCGCTGAAATGGCCGCCGCAGTCGCCGAGACGGTGTTGCGCGATCCGATCAGGTAAGTGCAGAATCAGCGCACCGTACGCAATCACAATTAAAGAAAGGGTCTTTCATGTCTACTCCCGCGTCCCAGCAACCATCACCACAACTTTTCTTCCAAACAATGAATGCGCATCAACGCACCGAGGCGTTGAAGGCAGGTCTCGAACTCGAAGTGTTCACCGCTATCGGCGAGGGCAATGCTACCGTGCCCGAGATCGCAAAGCGGTGCCAGGCGTCCGACAAAGGAATTCGCGTTCTCTGCGACTACCTCACGATCATGGAGATGCTTACGAAGCAAGGCGAGCGTTATGGGTTGACGCTCGACTCGTCGGTGTTTCTCGACAAACGTTCGCCGGCATATCTCGGCGGCGCGGTTGAATTTCTCGGCTCACCAAAGCTGACCGAGGGCTCGAAACACATGGCGGAGGCCGTTCGCAAAGGTGGTACGGCAATGCCCGACGACGGAACGCTCGGTCCCGACAACCCGGTGTGGGTCACGTTCGCGCGCGCGATGGCGGCGCTGATGGATCTGCCGTCGCAACTGATGGCGAAACTGGTCGATCCGCAAGGCGATCGCAAGTTGAAGATTCTCGACATCGCAGCGGGTCATGGTCTTTTCGGCATCGCTTTCGCCAAGAACAATCCGCAGGCCGAGGTAACGGCACTGGATTGGAAAGCCGTGCTTGAAGTTGCGAAAGAGAATGCGCAGAGGGCGGGAGTCGCAGAACGGTTTAACACGATCGAAGGCAGCGCTTTTGATGTTGAGTATGGCAGCGGCTACGACCTTGTGTTGTTGACGAACTTTCTGCACCACTTCGACGAACCGACTTGTGAGACGCTGCTGCGAAAGGTTCATGCGGCACTCGCGGACGGTGGTCGCGCCGTGACGTTGGAATTCGTTCCGAACGAAGACCGCGTGACGCCACCTGACGCCGCCGGGTTCAGCATGATGATGTTGACGACCACGCCCTCGGGCGACGCGTACACGTTTGCAGAACTCGAACGCATGGCCGCGAACGCCGGCTTCTCACGCAGCACGCTCCATCCGCTGCCGCCAACGATCGAACAAGTCGTTATTTCGGAGAAATAACCGTGGTACGGTTCTGCGTTGTGCTCTTTCTCTGTGCGGCGGTGCTGCTGCCGGCGACTGAAGCCCAGCAACAGACCGCGAGTACCGAAAGTTACCGAGCGTACGTACTCAAACCCGTGCGCATTTTTGACGGCGAATCGGCCCAGCTACACGAAGGCTGGGCCGTCGTCGTTCGCGGTCCAAGGATCGAATCCGTCGGTCCATTGAAATCCATTCATATTCCTCCCGACGCTCAAACGATCGAACTACCCGGACTCACCTTGATGCCCGGCTTGATCGAAGCTCATTCACACGTGCTGTTGCATCCTTACAGCGAAACTGTTTGGAACGATCAAGTCGCAAAGGAGTCGTTGAGTTTGCGTGTTGCGCGTGCGACGAACCACTTGCGCGACACGCTTCAGGCCGGCTTCACAACGATTCGCGATCTCGGCACGGAAGGCGCCGCGTACGCCGATGTTGGACTGAAGCAGGCAGTAGAACAACGCATTATTCCTGGTCCACGAATGCTTGTGACGACGCGCGCCATCGTCGCAACTGGCAGTTACGGACCGAAAGGTTACGCTTCGGAGTGGCGCGTGCCGCAGGGTGCGGAAGAAGCTGACGGTGTCGATAGTTTGACGCGCGTGGTCCGCGATCAAATCGGTCACGGCGCGGATTGGATCAAGATCTACGCCGATTATCGCTGGGGCACACAAGGCGCAGCGCCGACGTTTTCCCTCGACGAACTTAAGCTCGTAGTCGAAACGGCGAAGAGCGCGAACGTCCCCGTAACCGCTCATGCTTCGACTGCCGAAGGAATGCGACGCGCAACACTCGCAGGAGTCGAGACAATCGAGCACGGTGACGGCGGGACGCCCGAAGTGTTCCGGTTGATGAAAGAACGTGGCGTCGCTTTTTGTCCGACACTTTCAACTTTCACCGTCGCGAAACTCGGCAACGGGGAGCGAAAGCGTGCTGCTTTCAAAGCAGCGCTCGCAGCCGGCGTAACAATCGCGAGCGGCAGCGACGTTGGTGTTTTCGCACACGGTGACAACGCCAAAGAGCTCGAGTCGATGGTGGAGTTCGGCATGCCCGTGATCGACGCGCTACGCTCCGCAACCTCGGTCAACGCTCGAGTGATGCACATGACCGACCAGATCGGCGCGGTCAAGCAGGGTCTGTTTGCAGACTTGATTGCAGTCGAAGGCGATCCAACGCGCGATATCAAAGCGTTACGTCGAGTGAAGTTTGTGATGAAAGGTGGAACGGTCTACAAACAGTAGACGCGCTATTTCGAAACGAGTCGTTTCACGGCCAGCAACAGTTCTTCAGTGCGAAACGGCTTCCCAACGAAGTCACTGAAACCGGATTGAAGAGCACGCGCGCGATCTCGGTCGGTATGGGCGGTGACGGCCACGCACGGAATATGCGCCGTGAGCGAGTCGGCTTTGAGTTCGCGAAAGACTTCCCAGCCGTCGAGCCCCGGCATTGAAAGGTCGACCATAATCAGATCCGGAGGGTTCTGACGAGCCAGAGCCAGGCACTCGCGACCATTCTTGGCTTCGCGGACCTGATGATTTGCGCCGGACAGCAACACTCGCAGGAGTTCGCGATTGTCGTCGTAATCCTCAGCGATAAGAATCGTGGCCATCGGTTAGTGGGTAGCACCTCGACCTGGTTCTTCGTTGAAAGGCTTTTAGAGGATACCAAACGATGCCCGTTAGTAAAAACTAGTACTTTTCCGGTGTGGACTTCGCAAGATTGATTTCACTGATGACACGATTACTTTCAGTACTGCTTTTTCTGGTTCTTACCTCGCAAAACGCGACGCCAACCGGTTCAGACACCTCCTGGCGGCTCGTTTGGTCTGACGAGTTCAACTATACCGGCCTGCCTGATTCTTCGAAGTGGGGCTACGACGTTGGCGCCCACGGTTGGGGAAACAAGGAACTGCAAAACTACACCGACCGGCGAAAAGAAAACGGCCGCGTCGAAAACGGTGTGCTCATAATCGAAGCGCGGCGCGACGGGAGCGAATCGCAGCCGTACAGTTCGGCACGTCTGGTGACGAAAGGCAAAGGCGATTGGACTTACGGCCGGTTCGAAATCCGAGCGAAGCTGCCGTCCGGACGCGGCACCTGGCCCGCCATCTGGATGTTGCCGACGCAACGCAGTTACGGAGCCGGTTACTGGCCGGACAACGGCGAAATCGACGTCATGGAGCATGTCGGTTACGACCCTGACGTAATCCACGCCTCCGCTCACACCAAGGCGTACCATCACTCAATCAACACCCAGAAGACTGGGAAAACTAAGGTCGACTCCGCACGGAGCGGGTTTAACGTTTACTCGGTTGAGTGGACGCCCGAGGAGATCCGCTGGTACGTCAACGGCCGGCAGTTCTTTAAATTCAATAACGAGCGACTTTCCACCCCTACCGCGGATCACAGGCAATGGCCGTTCGACAAGCCTTTTCACCTGCTCTTGAACCTCGCCGTTGGGGGAAACTGGGGCGGCGCCGAGGGCGTTGACGACTCAATTTGGCCGCAGCGGATGGAAGTTGATTACGTCCGCGTGTACCAACAAAGCACAACCCGGAAGTAAGAAACTCCTTCTCCATTAGTCTCCCGCACACGGGAATCACATGTAGAAGGGAATTCTTAAAAGTCCCTTTCTCACTTAACTCCCTCATGTGTGAAAGAAAACCCGGAAATCCCTTTTTGCTGGCGTTCTCGAACATAATGATTGACTAGCGGATTACCGCCCGTTCATAATCACTCCAGAGTCTTTGCGGCCCCTTGCGAGACTCCTTATTGCCGGAATCAGCCTTGGGTTAACACATCCTACCTGAACGACCTTGAGGTTTCGGTCACCACTAACACCACGACACGGAGGAGCGAGCTGTGGTCAACGAACAACTGGAAGATAGTTTGCGGCGTGAGATCGAGAGCTATCTCGACGGTCGCCTGAGTGCGATTCGACAGGAGATATCGACGCTGCAAAGCCTGCTGAATGAGTCACTTTCGACTTTTCTTGACCGCCAGGGTGATGTGCAGATGGAAGGCAGTATGCTCGCCTCCATCACAGAGCACCTGCACGCCGCTCACGAACGCGGTGTCGAATTGGCCAATTCTCAAACCTCACGCGCCAAAGCGTCGAGCGACATGGCCATCATCAAGTCGGCCATTTCGGAGATCAACGAACAGAAATCGCAGGCAGAAGTACTTAAAGCGCTCGTCAACCGTGCTTCATCATTTGCGCCCCGCGTCGCTTTCTTCGTGATCAAGGGCGAGACGGCTTCCGGCTGGCGTGGCCGTGGCTTCGAAGGAACCGTAGGCGATCAGACGATCCAGGAGATTTCGCTTCCGCTCAGTTCTGACAACGTAATCAGCAGCGCTGCTAAATCGTTGACTACCTGGAGCGGCGGGCCTGGTTCTCACGCAGAAGACCACTCGCTGATCAACCGGCTCGGCGAAGAACCCCCGCAACGAATTATCGCCATTCCACTAAACGTACGCGGCAAGGCTGTGGCTGTTTTGTATGCCGATTCAGCCGGTCTTGATTCCGAATCGATCAATCTCGAAGCGCTTGAAACGCTGGTCGCGGTGTCGTCGATGGCTGTCGAACTGCTTTCGATGTCTCGCGCCGCAGCAGCTCCGAAACGCACGGAAGAAACACCGGCGCCCGTTCCTGAGCCGGAACTGTCGTACGCGCCCGCCACTGAATATCAGGCGACACCGGAACCAGTTGCGGAAGGGGCATCCTTCTCCGGGTCGGAAACGATTGAAAGTTACCAACCTGAGCCTGTCGTGCCCGAGGCAATCGTCGAAGCCATGCCGGCTGACGAGCCCGGCGGTGTTTTCGAGGAGAGCGCAGCAGAACCGGCCGAAACATGGACGAGCATGCCGCCCGTTGAAGCCGCACCGGAACCAGCGCCGCGTCGACGTTACGGCCAGGATGCGGAGTTGCCGGTTGAAGTTTCGGGCGATGAAGAGCGTCGACTGCACAACGACGCGCGCCGCTTCGCTCGTCTGCTGATTTCCGAGATCAAGTTGTACAACGAGCAGAAAGTTGCCGAGGGACGTTCCGAAAACGACCTTTACGATCGTTTGCGTGAATACATCGATCGCTCCCGCGAGATGTACGACAAGCGTGTGAAAGCGGAAGTTGCCGCTCGCTACGATTACTTCCACGGTGAACTCGTGAACACGCTCGCGGAAGGCGATGTATCAAAGCTCGGCGCGAACTATCCCGGGGCAACGGTAAACGCCTAACGCGCGTCGGTTCTTTGTACGAAGCAGTTTTGATCTAGAATCCGTGTGTTCGTAACCGGAGAGTACAAAGAACTAATGACCAAACATCGATTACCGCTGGTCTTAATCGGCCTCGTCATTGTGGGAGTGGCTTCACTTCCGTACCTCATGAGCGCGAGCTGCGTCACGCGCCCGCAAACTCCCGGCGAACAACAAGCACTCGATCGTCTGCGCAGGATGACGCGCAACGACGTGCTGCCGTCGGAAGACGTCGTCGCCGGCATCGAAAATCAGTTTCCCCGAACGAAAGCCGCCGCACTCGCCCGTATTCTTCGCGCCCGAATCAAAGCCAATGCTCGCGATTTCGCTGGAGCAGCAACGCTGCTCGACACGAGAGTCATCGCTGACCATAGCTCCGTTGCCGACTACGCTCTATTCATGCGCGCCGATGCGCTCGAGCAGGCAGGCAAGCCGGCGGAAGCACGGGCGATCTTTCAGGAGTTGATCCAGCAACACCCAAGCTCGCTGCGCGCGCGTGAAGCGACGCTCCGTGCGGCGAACTTGCTGGTAAAGAGTGGCGAGACTGCTGCCGTTCCGCTATCGTTGAAAGATTTGGCAGCAAATGACGATGGAGCGGCGTTACTCGCAACGGCCAAAGCTTACGAGCAAACATCCGATTCAACTCGCGCGCTCGCTTCTTATCGTCGACTGTACTTTTTCGCGCCCGCATCCGACGAAGCCGCTGAAGCAGCAACCGCGATCCCCAGACTCTCGTCAACGTTGTCGCCGGCGAGTGTCGAAGAAGCGATAACTCGTGCCGATCGTTTGTACTCCGCAAAAAAATTTAACGATGCATCGGCAGCTTACGGTGAAGCTTTCGGCAGATTTCCGGCTACGGCCACGCACCAGAACCAACTGCGTCGCGGCATCGCCGCCCATACCGCTCGCAACACAAGTGACGCTGTTTCCGCTTTGAACAGTGTGCCGGCTTCCGCCGCTGAAACCCGCGCCGAAGCGCTCTCGTATCTCGCGCAAACTTATGCGCGGGCAAGGCAATGGGATCAGGCACGCGCCACCACCGAAGAGTTGCGTCGCGCGTTTCCGACGAGCAGCTTCACGCCGCGAACATTTGTGGCCGTCGGACAGATTGCCAAAGAAGCGAAGAACACAGCGGACGCGGCGTATTTCTCGCGCGCGGCAGTGAACGGGTTTGGGAGTTCAATCGAGGTGGCCCAGGCGCAATTCGATCTCGCATGGGAAGCACACGAGGCGAAGAACTTTTCCGAATCGTCGAGAATGCTGACCGAGCATCTCGCTTACTACGCTGACAAGAACACCGACAATCGCGGACGGGCAGGTTATTGGGCGGCGCGCGATTCGGAGCGAGCAGGAAAACTGGCGGAAGCACGTGCGTTGTACGAAGCGATGCTGGCGCGATACGACGCTAACTGGTACGGGTATCTCGCGAAGCAGCGTCTGGATGTTTTAAGCAAAACTACCCAGCCGAAAACCTTCGCACCCGATTCGATCGTAGCCCGCGCTGTTGCGAACTTGAAAACCGTAACGGTTGCCGATGAATCCGCCGGTCCTGAAGCAGACACACGACTCGTCAAGGCCGATCAGTTGTGGAACGTTGGACTCGACGAGTGGGCTTTGAAAGAGTTAGCTGTCGTAAGCGAGAAAGCGCCAGACAGTCCCAAAATCAATCTCGCCATCGCCCAGATCTATCGATCGGACGACGACAACGTTCGCGCGTTAAATACGATGCGACGCAGCTTTCCCGATTACTCGCAGATGAAGCCGGAAGAGATGACACGCGAACAGTGGGACGTGTTTTATCCGCTCAAGTATTGGGACATCATCGTTCAGGAGTCGAAGAACCGGAGCCTCGATCCATATCAAGTCGCGGGTCTGATCAGGCAGGAGACGATCTTCACGACGCGCGCGCGTTCGTCGGCGAATGCGTATGGACTGATGCAGGTGCTGGTCCCGACCGGCCGCCTGGTTGCGCGAAAATACGGCGTGGGACGTGAGATCACAGTCGAGTCCCTTTACGAACCGCGTTTGAATATTCAACTCGGCACCGCGTACATGCGCGATCAGATCGACAAGTACGGCCGCATCGAATACGTCGCGGTGGCCTACAATGCGGGTCCCGGACGCGTGGTCCAGTGGAAGGCGTCGTTGCCTTTGGAGATTGACGAGTTCGCCGAAGCGGTTCCCTTCAAAGAGACGCGCGGGTATATTCAAGGCGTCGTCAGAAACTGGCTCCAGTACTCGCGTCTTTACGATGCGGCCGGAAACTTCAAGCCGGAAGTCGGATCGCGTGTTGTGAACTCCGATCCGAACGTGCGGAAACGGCGCGTCGGAGATACGGATAACAGAGAAGAATAGAAATGAAGGCTTTAGCAGTATTTGCCGTTCTTTTGTTTGCACCGACGGTAATTCGTGCTCAAGCCGCTCTCACAATCACAAGTGAGCCAAACGCGATCGTCTGGATCGACGACGTACGCCGTGGGACAACGGACGCGTCGGGCAAACTGTCGGTGACGAAAATCACAGCGCGCCGGCACACGGTTCGTGTTCGGGCCACCGGCTTCAAAGAAGCGACGGCAGTCTTGCTTTCAGGGCGACGCGCGCTATCGGTGAAGCTCGTACCGACGACCGATCAGGCTGAGCTAGCGTTTCAAAAGGCAGAGACCGCACGCGAACAAGCGCGCGACGATGCCTCAAGAGAAAAGGCCGCCGAACTTTATCGCGAAACGATCAAACTGCGGCCGTCGCATGCCGCAGCACACCTCGGCCTCGCGCGACTATTGCTCGACCTGAATAAGTTCAACGACGCACTCGACGAGATCGACGCCGCGCGAAAAGCGAGAGCCGTTTATCCGGAAGCTTCGGCAGTCGAAGGCCGTATCCAACGCGAAGCGGGGTCGGACGCGGAAGCGATTCGTTCATTTCGTCGTGCGATTCGCGAGGCCGGCGGGTTCCAACCCGAAGCGCACGTGGGACTCGCGCGCGTGTTGGAGGACAAAGGACAGTTTGCCGAAGCCGTAGTCGAGTTGCGCAAAGCGCTCGATCAACTTTCCGACAGCGAACCCGTCATCTATCAAATGCTCGGCGCAGCTTACGAACGCCTCGAGAAGCCAAAAGAAGCCGTAGCGGCGTATGAGAAGTATCTCCAGCTCGCGCCCAACGGCAGCTATGCGGCAGCGATCCGGTCCATTCTCGAGCAACTGAAACGAGAAGCTGCGGGCGAAACCATTATCCCCTAGCCACAACCTCCTATGTCGACACCTTCAACTTCAAAGAGCCGCCACGTATCTCACAAGGCGAGCCTGTTTACCGAGTCGGTAATTCGCGAGATGACGCGCGAGGCGCTGAAACATGCCGCTGTAAATCTGTCGCAGGGGTTTCCGGACTTTTCCGCGCCCGAAGACATCAAGCGTCACGCGATGCAAGCAATCGAACGCGACGTAAACCAGTACGCGATCACGTGGGGCGCTAAGGATTTTCGCGACGCGATTGCCCGCAAAACAAGCTGGTATCTCGGCATCGATATCGATCCGGAAACTGAGATTACCGTCACCTGCGGGTCGACCGAAGGCATGATCGCGGCAATGATGGCGACCGTAGATCCTGGCGACGAAGTTATCGTCTTCGAACCGTATTACGAGAACTACGCGCCCGATGCGATTCTTTCCGACGCGCGTCCACGCTACGTTCCGCTGCGTGCGCCCGACTGGAGTTTCGATCGCGATCAACTACGGGCGACATTCAACGAAAAGACAAAAGCAATCATCGTCTGCAATCCCAATAATCCGACGGGAAAAGTTTTCACGCGCGAAGAGATGGAGTTCATCGCCTCGTTGTGCCGCGAGTATGATGCACTGTGCTTCACTGACGAGATTTACGAGCACATTCTTTACCCGCGCGAGGGCGCCGAGATCGAACACATCTCGATGGCCCAAATCGATGGCATGCGCGAACGCACCGTTGTCGTCAATTCAATGTCGAAAACTTATTCGGTTACGGGTTGGAGAGTTGGTTACTGCATCGCGCCGCCGGAGATTACCGGCGCGGTTCGTAAGGTTCACGACTTCCTGACTGTTGGCGCCGCGGCGCCGTTACAAGCGGCAGGTGCTTACGCGTTGTCGTTACCGCCGGAGTATTACGAGCGACTGCAATCTGATTATCGCGAACGCCGCGACGTGTTGTTGCCTGTCCTGGAGAATGCCGGTTTCCGAACGTTTGTACCTGACGGCGCCTACTACATCATGACCGACATCTCCGCGTTTGGTTTTGCGAATGACGTGGAGTTTACACGTCACCTTATTCGCGAGATCGGCGTCGCGTGTGTGCCGGGCTCGAGTTTCTACAGCAATCCCGCGGACGGCGCACAACAAGTTCGCTTCTGTTTCTGCAAGAAAGACGAAACGTTGAATCTCGCTGCCGAGCGACTGTCGAAACTTCAACTAGCAAAATGAGACTTCTAACGATCGCTGTTCTCTTGCTCGCGCTCGCAACGGGAACGCTGGCCCAACAAGTGGCCGACCCTGAATTCGACACGTCTGTCGAGAATCCCGCCTACTCGAGAAATGGCCCGCGGGTGATGTTCGACGAAGCCCATCACAACTTCCACACCGCCGATGGACGTTACAAACCGTTTGTCGATCTACTGATGAGCGATGGTTATCAGGTGATTCGGAATCGCAAGTCGTTTACGAAAGCCTCGCTCAGTGGTTTTAAAGTCCTGGTGATCGCAAACGCGCTTGGTGCGGAGGACATGGATGACGAAGGATCGGACCAGTCGGCGTTCACTGAAGATGAGATTACGGCGGTGCATGAATGGGTGAAGGGTGGCGGTGCGTTGTTGTTGATTGCAGACCATGCGCCGTTTGGCGCTGCGGCGGCCGCGCTCGGGACTAAGTTTGGGGTCGACATGAGCAAGGGTTATACGTTCGACGCCGCAAATGCGCTTCAGGGTATTGCTTCGTTTCTGGTCTTCTCTCGGGAGAATAAACTGCTTGGTCCACATCCGATCTTCGAAGGACGTAACGAAAAGGAGCGCGTCAATCGTGTTTTGAGTTTCACGGGACAGTCGCTGAAGGGACCGGAAGATAGTTCGCTCATTTTGAAACTTGCGGACACTGCGCAGGATTCGCCGAATCACGAACAGAAGAACATGGTCGCTGCGAGTGGGCGCGCGCAGGCGTTGGCGTTCAAAGTCGGTAAAGGACGCGTTGTGGTCCATGGTGAGGCCGCGATGCTCAGCGCGCAGATTTCCGGCCAGGAAAAGTTCCAGATGGGAATGAATTTCGCAGGCTACGATAACAAGCAGTACGCCCTGAATCTCATGCACTGGCTATCGGGTCTGTTGCGTGAAAAGTGAACACGGATTTGTGGGACAGAAAACGCCAA
Source organism: uncultured Acidobacteriota bacterium (assembly GCA_963789185.1). Lineage (GTDB taxonomy): Bacteria > Acidobacteriota > Blastocatellia > Pyrinomonadales > Pyrinomonadaceae > PSRF01. Next base: position 104,918 of record CAWBJU010000022.1, on the reverse strand, counting down.
CTGATCTGGATCGCCGGTGGGTTAATCATCGGCACCTTCGTCGCCTACTCTGACTCTTTCACGGACGACAACGAGTTCTCCTGGCGGTTCTTTATTTTTATGGAAGGTCTCGTGCTGTTGATTATGGCGGGACTTTTTTACTGGTACTCTCGGCGTCAAAACAAGAGCTAGTGCGGCTGCTGCATCGACTTGGACCTCACCGTGATCCCCTGGTTCCCTAACACAAGTAAACTTCTCGCCTGCCCAAACGGCGCACTCGACGGTACATACGAAAGCACGTAACGATTCTGTCTCAACTCATCACAGATCGCCTTCGCAGCCACCTGCGGTTCGTCAATCGAAAAGATCTGCCCACCTGTGCCTTCGGCCAACTTGTCGATCACCACTCGCGGCTTCGGCACATCTCGCCGGATCGCACCGCGCGTTCGATCGACCGCCTGCACCGCATAGACCATGATGTTTTCCTGCTGTAGCTCCGCAAGCGTCTCTTCAAACGATGCCTTGCTGCCGCGATCGAGTCCGTCGCTAATCACGATGATGATCCGCTTCTGTCCCTGGATCGGCCGCAGCGCACCCTCGACCACCGCACGGATCGCGTCGAACAAGTGCGGCTGTCCCTTCTTACGAAACAACTTCAACGCCTTTTCGATCGACTTGGCATCATCCGTCCAATCGGACACGATCTCCGCTTGTTCGTCGTAACCGACGATCAGCAACTTGTCACCTTCGTAAATCTCGTAAGCAAACTCGCGCGCCGCCTGTTCTAGCTTGTCAACATCCGCTCGAATCGATAACGAATTGTCGACCAGCAAAACGATGCGTGCCGGCGACGGATCCGGAGTGAAGTTGCGGATCGACTGCTCGATGCCGTTGTCGTAAACAGAAACTTCCTTGCTGGTGATTGGATTGGTGCGTTGGTCATCGCGACGCGCCACAACACCGACCAGCACGCCATGCGCAGCATTCGCGTTGGGCCGGTTACCTGACTGGCCCACAATCGAAGCTGCCACCAGAAGAATTGCAAGGATCGCAATAAATCCGCGTTTTGATGACCTACTGGAGCACATGTCTCGAACTGTGGACGGCTTTAATCGCCGGATGATGCTTTAGGGGTTGAGGCCTTCTCGGAAGTCTTCTTCGCCGGGGAGCTTTCTTTAGTCTTCTTATCGGCCTTCTCAGACTTATCGGTTTTTGCTTCTGTCGACGATTCGGATTCCGACTTGTCGCCCTTCGTTGCCTTGGACGCGTAGTCGGTCACGTACCAACCCGACCCTTTGAACTGAATGGCAGGCGCTGAAACCTGCCGCTCGAGCCGCCCGCCGCACTTCCGGCATTTGACAGGGGGCTTGTCGCTAATCTTCTGAAAAACCTCGATGTGTGCCTTGCATTTGCGGCACTCGAACTCGTAGATCGGCATGCCTGGAATTATAAGGGTCGCGGGAACAGGGATTCAACTAACGACTTTTGAACTTCGCAGGTGCTTCGTCTATGCTCTTTCCCGACGATGTCGAATAGCGCCCAATCCCTGTCCTTAGAACGCAAGATCAAAATGCACGAGGCGCGCGAGGGAATCATCAACCGCCTCGCCATGACGCTCCCGCGAGCTATCAACCTCGACCGCTTCCTCACCGTTATCGTGTCGGAACTGGGCCGCATGATGGACGTCGACCGCTGCGACGTGATTCAACTCAAGTCTGCCAGCGAGTTGCGCATCAGCCACGAGTGGCGTGCGTCAGAGGACATACCGTCGAGTTTGGGAACCGTTATTCCGCTTGACCTGAAACAGCTTTCGGATCACGTCGATATCCGAAAACCAATCCGTCTTAACGACACCGCCGCCGCCGGACTCGATCAGAAAGTGCGGTTCCTGACGGCGAGTTTGAATACGCGTTCGCTGCTGGTCGTGCCGGTGATTCTTAACGATAACGTTCTCGGTCTCGTTGGTCTGCACACGACGGGCACGCCACGAGAGTGGCTCGACGATGAAGTCTCGTTTCTCGAATCGATCGCCGGACAGATCGCCATCGGTTACCAGTACACCCGACTCTACACCGATAAGGAACGCGAGGCGGAAACAAAACGCGCGCTGCTTTCGATCGCGAATGCTTTGAATGCGCGTTCCGATTTTCGTGAAGTTTCGTCGCTTGTTTTGGAACGGGCCATCGCGCTTGTCGGCGCTGACTACTCGGCCCTGGGCGTACTCGATCCAGCAGGCGGAAAGATCAGTTTGGCGGCGTTCAAGGCTGCGCCTGGCGCCGCCGTCGACGGTATTCAAGGTCTCTTAGACGAACACGGAAAATCACTTGACGTAACAGCGTTTCCGGCGATGGTCGAGGTGCTGGCGCAGGGTAAGACCATGCGTTTGCTCGACACGGATCTGCCGTTTCCGATTCGTCTCGCATTCAACTCGCTCCTGGGTGGACGCGCTGCGCTCGTCGCGCCCGTTCGAGTCGGCGGACAGACGTTTGGATTGCTCGGCCTGGTGTGGAGCGAGGCGCGAGAAGGCTTTGATGACCATGAAGTGGCGTTGGTCGAAGGTATCGCGGATCAGATCGGTACGGCACTCGAACGCGACCAGTTATCGGCGGAGATCATGCACCTGCGCACGGCGCTGCACGAGCGCTACGGTGGCGATCGCATCATCGGTCAAACATCCGGCATCCGTCGCGCCATCGAACTCGCGCTCAGCGTTGCCGATACGCAGACGACGGTGCTGATCGAGGGCGAGTCGGGAACCGGAAAAGAGCTCCTCGCGAACCTGATTCATTTCAACTCCGGACGCGAGGATCAGCCGTACGTAAAACTAAACTGCGGTGCGATTCCGGAAACACTGCTCGAATCGGAACTGTTTGGTCACGAGAAGGGCGCGTTCACCGATGCGCGCGCGTTGCGTCGCGGACGTTTCGAAGAAGCGAACGGTGGGACGTTATTTCTCGACGAAGTTGGTGAGATGAGTCCGTCGGCGCAAGTGAAGTTGCTTCGCGTGCTCCAGGATGGCGAGCTGACGCGCGTCGGCGGCAATGAAGTGATCAAAACGGACGTGCGTGTGCTGGCGGCGTCGAATGTCGATTTGAAACGGGCGGTTGAGTTCGGCACGTTCCGTCAGGATCTTTTCTATCGTCTGTCAGTGTTTCCGATTAAGTTGCCGCCGTTACGCGAACGGCCACAGGACACCCATCCGCTTGTCATCCACTTTATCGAACACTACAAGAAAAAGAGCGGGCGCTTCATCTCCGGCATCTCGAAGGACGCGTTGCAGGCGCTGATCACTTACGACTGGCCGGGCAACGTCCGCGAACTCGAAAATGCGATCGAGCGCGCGGTGATCATCGCTTCGGGTAGGCAGATTGAACTCGAAGACCTGCCTGACTCAATCAGCAAGATCGCCCTCCAGGAGCGAGATAAGATAAAAGTCGAGCGCGCGAAGGCCGCCAGCGAGGGCCGAACGACCACGTTTCAGATCACCGTCCCCTCGTCGATGGAGGAGATCGAACGCCAGGCAATCGAGGCCACGCTCGACTACACCGCCGGAGACAAGTCTCACGCCGCCCGCGCCCTCGGCATCGGCCGTAAAACGCTCTACCGGAAGCTCGAACAGTACAACGGTGGCCCCAAAGATTAGGCATCCGGAACACGGATTTGCTATAGTCCAACGCCGAAATCATTTACAGAAAGGACCCCAGACGATGGGATATGACGATTATCGGAGAGATAGCGGCGACAACATCTCCACTAGACTAACTTACTTGCTGATCGGCGGTGGGATCGGAGCGATTCTGGCCCTGCTTTTTGCGCCAAAATCCGGTCAGGAACTGCGCGGCGACATCGCCGATGCCACGCGCAAGGGCATCGACCGTTCGCGCGAAGCGGCTCAGCACCTGAGCGACCGCGCCGGCGAGTACTACGAAGCCACGCGTGAGCGCGCGGGCGAACTTTATTCGACAGCCGCGAGCAAGGTCGGTGAAGTGGCCCAAACGGCTCGTGAAGCCGCGTCTCGCCAGGGCGGTACGGTTGCCGCCGCGATTGACGCCGGCAAGAAGGCCTATCAGGAAGAGAAGCGCAAGACTGAAATGTCAGGCCGTATTGAAGCGCCAAACTTCGGCGATAAGAACAACTAGAGCATTGCCAATTGCCGATTGCCAATTGTCGATTTTCGTTCGCTAATACCTGATCAAGTGGCTACCGGCATCAAACTCGAAGTTCCAAATTGGCAATTGGCAATCGACAATCGGCAATTATGAACTGCCTCGCACTCTTGCAGATGAACACCAACGATCCGATGTTCTGGGTGATGGTGATTATTGCTGCCTCGTTTCTGGTCATCGCGATCGCGATGGTGGCGATCGCGGTGTTCGTCAATCGTGCCGTGAAATCGGTCAACCGGATGGAAGGCAAGCTCGAACCGCTGATCGAACGCGTTTCGCTCATTAGCGAGCAAGGCAAGCAGATCGCCGTTCAGGGGAAACTGATCGCCGAGCAATTCACGGCAGTTTCCGGTCATCTTTCGACGGCGACTCAGCACTTTTCGGAATCGTTGGCGATCATCAAAGGTGAGGTTGCCGAGTTGAAGGCGCTCGTCAGCGATACCGCTGTCGAAGCGCGTGACAAGGTTGAACTCGTGAGCAGCACAATCGATCGAACGCATCGACAGGTCGCCCTGACGACGGACTTCATTCAGTCGAAGGTGATCGAGCCAGCCCGCGAGTTGGCAGCGATTATGGCGGGCTTCCGCCGTGGCCTCGAAGTGCTCGTGGCGCCCGTGCCGAAGCCCATAAATCAAACCTACGCTGAGGATGAGATGTTTATAGGTTGAGCAATAGCTCAAACGCAGAAAGCGCGGACCCGAACCATCACATCCTCGATGGTTCGGGTTCTTTCTTTTGATTTGTTACTATTGCGAATTCAAATTTTATGTCCACAGAAACCCCACTCGATCTCAAGAAGACAGTCAATCTGCCTAAGACGAACTTTGCGCAGAAGGCGAATTTGTCTCAGAGCGAACCTGCGCGCCTCCAGAAATGGAACGAACTCGATCTCTACCGGTTGATATGCCAGTCACGCGTCGGCCGCGAAAAGTTCATCCTTCACGACGGACCACCGTACGCCAACGCCGACATCCATCTCGGAACGGCGATGAACAAGATTCTGAAAGACTTCATCGTGAGATCACGCACGATGATGGGCTTCGACGCGCCGTACGTTCCTGGTTACGACTGTCACGGGCTGCCGATCGAGCAACACGTCGAGCGAGGACTCGAGAAGAAGGGGAAAAAGAAGAGCGACCTGAGCGTCGAAACTTTCCGCCGCATCTGCCGCGAGCACGCTGAGAACGCACTGAAGAGCCAGACGCGCGACTTCAAACGGCTCGGCATTCTGGGCGAATGGGACAATCCGTACCTCACGATGTCGAACCACTACGAAGCCGAGACCGCGCGCATGTTCGCGCGTTTCGTCGAACGTGGTTACGTCTACAAAGGCGCGCGTCCGGTTTACTGGTGCATCAAGGATCAGACAGCGCTTGCGGAAGCGGAAGTCGAATATCACCAGCACACGAGCCCGTCGGTCTACGTGAAGTTTCCGCTGCGTAGCGATCCGGCGTTAGTCGATCCCGCGTTGGCCGGACGAGGTGTGTTTGTGCTGATCTGGACCACCACGCCATGGACGCTTCCAGCGAACCTCGGCATCGCGGTTCATCCCGATTTTGAATACGCCGCGTTTGAACACGGTGATGAGGTTTACATCGTCGCCAGCGAGCTCGTGGAAGCGGTCGCTGTGAAGTGTGGTTTGGGACCAACGCCGAACGTGATCGCGCGGTTTTCGGGTACGAAATTGGACCGCCTCGAAGCGGGTCATCCGTGGATCGATCGCCCGTCGCTGTTGATGGTTGGCGACCACGTTACGCTTGGCGGCGAAGCCGACGCAGAAACGGAGCTCGACGTCAGCGAAGCGCAAAAGAAGTCAGCCGATAGCAAAGCCGGAACCGGTGCGGTCCATACCGCACCTGGGCACGGTCACGACGACTTCGTCATCGGCAAGCGTTACGGTCTGGAGATCTACTGCCCCGTCGACAATGCCGGAAGGTTTACGCCCGACGTTGCTCATTTCACTGGCCTGAATGTCTTTGCCGCTAACGATCAGATCGTTGATTTCATGCGCGAACGCGGCGTGCTGTTGTTCAGCGAGAAGTACGAGCATCGTTACCCGCACTGCTGGCGCTGTAAAAATCCCGTGATCTTCCGCGCCACGCCGCAGTGGTTCATCGCAATGGACCAGGTGCACGGTGACCTCGTCGAAAAGGACGAAGACGGGCGCGATCGGTCCAACTTCACTGAAAACGAAACGGACACAGCGCCGCCGCTGCGCGACGCCGCACTCGCCCAAATCGAACGTGTCAACTGGATCCCGGCGTGGGGCGTAGATCGCATGCGCAACATGTTCAAAGGGCGGCCCGATTGGTGCGTCTCGCGACAGCGTGTTTGGGGCGTTTCGATTCCCGTTTTCTACTGCGCGAAATGTACTGAGGCGGTTGCCGACCCTGCTGTGATCAACCACGTCGCCGATATTTTCGAACGCGAGTCGGGCGATGCGTGGTACACGCACGACGCAAGCGAACTGTTGCCGCCCGGTTATGTTTGCAAAGGTTGCGGCGCCACTGAATGGACCAAGGAGACTGACATTCTCGACGTATGGTTCGACAGCGGCGTGTCGTCGATTGCGGTGCTCGAGAATCGTGAGGAGCTGCGCTGGCCCGCTGACGTCTACATCGAGGGCGGCGATCAGTTTCGTGGCTGGTTCAATTCGTCGTTGATGGTCGGAATCGCGGCGCACGATCGCGCGCCGTACGACACGGTGATCACGCATGGCTGGACGCTCGACGCGCAGGGACGTGCGATGCACAAGTCTGCCGGGAACGCGATTGAGCCCGACAAAGTGATCAAACAGTCTGGCGCGGAAACGATCCGGCTTTGGTGCGCGTCGTCAAACTATTTCGATGACATGCGCGGTTCGGACGAGATCCTGCAACGTGTCACCGATGCTTATCGCAAGCTGCGCAACACCGCGCGATTCGCGCTCGGCAATCTCCACGAATTCGATCCGGCTCGTGACTCGGTACCCGAAGCTCAGATGGAGGAGATCGATCGTTGGGCGTTGGCCGAGCTGGACCGCGTGCTGGCGAAAGTGGCCAGGGCGTACGACGCTTACGAGTTTCACAACGTCTATCACGCTTTGTATAACTTCTCGACTGTCACGCTGTCGGCGCGTTATTTCGACATCATCAAGGACCGGCTCTACACGTTTGCGCCGCGCAACAAAGCACGACGCTCAGCGCAAACGGCACTTCTGCGAATAGCTGACGCGCTCGCGAGAACGCTGGCGCCGATTCTGGTTTTCACCGCGGACGAGATCTGGGAAAACTTGCCGGCGCGCGATGTTCAGTCGGTGCACATCGCCGAGTTTCCGAGAGCGGGTGCGCAGAGTCACGACGACTTGTTCGCTACCTGGACCCTCATGTTTGAAATTCGCGACGAGGTCTTGCGGGCACTTGAAGAAGCGCGAGTCGCTAAACAGATCGGCAGTTCGCTGGAAGCGAAAGTAACGATTGCTGCTTTCCGTGAAACGCTTGCGTTGCTGCGCAAGTACGAAAAAGATCTGCGCTACATCTTTATCGTCTCGCAAGTTGAAGTTGTGGAAGGATCGCAGTCGATCACAATTTCACGAGCGGAAGGCGAGAAGTGCGAGCGCTGCTGGAACTACTCGACGCGCGTTGGCGAGTCTGAAGCGTATCCGACTGTTTGCGAACGTTGTGTAGCCGCGCTAACCGAAATAGAGACCACGGAATAGATGGATTTGAAAACCGATCAAGACAATCTGAGAATGCGCTTTGCCTGGCGCGCCGGTTACCTGTTGGCCGCTTTCGGCATCTACCTCGCAGACCAGACTTCAAAAGCGTGGGCCGTGAAGACGCTGCGCTTCGGCGAGGATCACGTTGTGATCCGTGGTTTTCTTCAGTTTGCGTACACCGAAAATCCCGGCATCGCATTCGGACAGCTTCAAGACGGCGGATCGTTCGCGCGCTGGTTCTTCGTCGCACTCGCCGCGGCCGCTTCGATCGCGGTCGTCTACTATTTCATGCGCACGCCACGAAACGACGATCGCGTGCTCGGAGCGTGCGCGTTGTTGCTCGCGGGCATCCTCGGAAATCTGACGGATCGCGTGCGACTTGGCTACGTCGTCGATTTCATCGTCATGCACGCCGGCGAATATCATTGGCCGACTTTCAATATCGCCGACGCGAGTATCTGCATTGGCGCCGTTTTGTTAATGCTCGATCTGTTTTTGAGCAAGAAGACTCAACCCGCGGACGCGATCCCCAGCACAAAGTCTTAAACTTTAATTACTGATGTACCCTGAGCTTTTTCGCATCGGCAGTTTCCCAATTAATACCTACGGCGTGTTTCTCGCCATCGCGTTTCTGGCTGGGATTCTGATCACGGTCAAGCTGGCGGAACGCGATGGGCTGCCGCGCGAACGCATTTACGATCTGTGCCTGTGGATGTTGCTGGCGTCGTTGATTGGTTCGAAAATCCTGATGCTGTTCGTCGAGCCCGAGTATCGCGACAACCCGTGGGCCTTGCTGTCGCTGGATTTCCTCCGCTCCGGAGGCGTGTTTTATGGTGGACTGCTCGGCGCTGTCGTAGCTGGCTACTTGCTGATGAAGCGCTACCAGTTGCCGTGGTGGAAAACCGCCGATGCTTGCGCGCCCGGAATCGCGATTGGTAACTTCTTCGGCCGCCAGGGATGTTTTGCCGCCGGGTGTTGCTGGGGTGAACCGACGTCGCTGCCATGGGGCGTCAAGTTTACCGAGTTGGGCCATGAAATCACCGGCGTGCCGATCGATCACTATCTACACCCGACCCAGCTTTACGAATCGTTTGCGATGCTGCTGGTGTTCGTGTTTCTGCTGTGGCTGCACAAGCGGAAACGATTCGACGGTCAGGTGTTGCTTGTGTACGCGTTGCTTTACTCGATCATTCGTTTCGCGATCGAGTTTGTGCGCGGCGATCCGCGGGGCGACATTCTTGGCCTGACGACGCTGACCGGACTCTCAACCTCGCAGATGATCAGTTTGGTAATCGGCGTCACTGCTCTGGTTCTTTTAATCACTCGTAATCGGAAGTCAAGGGTCTCAAACTATGAAGATTCTCGCACCCCTGTTGGCGCCGGCGTTACTGATTAGTTCGCTACTCACTACGCCACACGCTCAAACCAACAATCTGCTCCTCCCCGATGAAAAGCATCTGCGCAATATCAAGCAGTTGACCTTCGGTGGCGAGAACGCCGAAGCCTATTTTTCCGCCGACGGCAAGCAGCTGATCTTTCAGGCGACGCGCGAAGGCCATGGGTGCGATCAGATCTACACGATGAACGTCGATGGCTCGAACGTCAAAATGATCTCCAACGGTGAGGGCCGCACCACTTGTTCTTACTTCTATCCCGGCAACAAGCGCGTGCTGTATTCGTCCACTCATCTCGGCGACAAACAGTGCCCGGCGCCTCCTGACCGTTCTCGCGGATACGTTTGGGCCGTTTATCCGACGTTCGACGTTTTCTCCGCTAATGCTGACGGCTCGAACCCGAAGCAGTTGACCAACACGCCGGGCTACGACGCCGAAACGACGATCACGCTCGACGGAAAGAAACTCGTTTTCACCTCAATGCGCGACGGCGACCTCGACATCTACACGATGGACGCCGATGGCAAGAACGTGCGTCGTCTGACAAACGAGCTCGGATACGATGGTGGTCCATTCTGGTCGTATGACGGTAAGCAGATCGTCTATCGCGCATACCATCCGAAAACCGACGAGCAGAAAGCGGACTACACGGATCTCCTCAAACAGAACCTGATTCGTCCGACCGTGCTCGAGATTTTCGTGATGAATGCTGACGGATCAAACAAGCGCCAGGTGACGAGTAACGGCAAGGCCAATTTCGGGCCTTACTTCTTTCCTGACGGGAAACGAATGATCTTTTCGTCGAATATCGACGATGCGCGCGGTCGCAATTTCGATCTTTACAAGATCAACGTCGACGGCACGGGGCTCGAACGGATCACTTTCAATGAAACGTTCGACGGCTTTCCGATGTTTTCACCGGACGGCAAGAAACTCGTCTTCGCTTCGAACCGCAACGCTGCCAAACAAGGCGACACAAATATCTTCATCGCCGATTGGGTGGAGTAATCATCATGAACACTAAACGATTTGTTCGGCTCCTCGCGCTTCTTCTCGTTGCTGCCGGCGCAGTCGCGCAACAAACTGCGCCTTCGCAGAACGGACCCAGCGTTGCGAAACTGCAACAACACGTCAGCTATCTCGCTTCCGACGCGCTTGATGGCCGGCGCACAGGCACGGCGGGTGCTACGGATGCGGCGCGATACATCGCCGGTGAATTTGCGCGTCTTGGACTGCGGCCTGCTGCGTCCGGTCCGGCGACTCGCCGCGGCAGCCAGGTTATGGCTCGTTACCTGCAATCGTTTCCGTACGTCTCAGGTGTCGAGCTTGGCAACGGCAACACGTTGAAGCTTACGCGGGTATCCGGCTCTGAGGGAGTGCAGATCGCCCCGAGCGTTCGCGACGACTGGATGCCGCTGGGTTTTAGTGCCAATGGCAAAGTTGAAGGAGCGCTCGTGTTTGTCGGATTCGGTATCACCGCGTCTGAACAGAATTACGACGATTACTCCGGCCTCAACGTTAAAGACAAAGTTGCTATTGCTCTTCAAGGGACGCCGGACGGCGATAACCCTCACGGTCGATTCACGCGTTATGACGGAATTCGTTGGAAAGCGATTGCGGCGCGCAACGCCGGTGCCAAAGCTCTCCTCGTTGTCGCACGGGAAAACGATTTCAAAAACGAAAGGCTGGCAAGACTCGCCTACGACCACACTGGTGGTGACGCAGGAATTCCGGTAGTCGTGATTGCCCGTGGCGCGGTTGATGCGATTTTCGGCACTCCGACCGTGAACGATTGGCAAACTATTGCTAAAGACAAGTCGCACGCAACGAAACAACCTCCGACTGGTCAATTGACGCTTGTCACCGATGTCGTGCGCAAAGAAGCTCCCGCATACAACGTGATTGGCGTACTCGAGGGATCGGATCGACTATTGAAAAACGAAACGATCGTGATCGGCGCGCATTATGATCATCTTGGCCGGGGCGGCAGTGGCAGTCTCGCGCAACGTTCCGGTGAGATTCATCATGGTGCCGACGACAATGCTTCCGGAACTGCCGGCATGCTCGAGTTGGCTCGTATGCTCACCTCGCAACGTCCACGTCCGAAGCGCACGATTGTGTTCGCGGGTTTCGGTGGTGAGGAGGAAGGGTTACTCGGATCGAATTATTACGTTAATCACCCCGTGATGCCGCTCGCGAACACCGTCGCGATGATCAACATGGACATGATCGGGCGAATGAAGGATCGGAAGTTAGTGATCGGCGGAGTTGGAACGGCGAAAGAGTGGCGCGACATCATCTCGAAGGGAACTGCTGATAGCAATCGGAGTTTCACGTTGACGCTGAACGAAGATGGTCTTGGTCCAAGTGATCATTCTTCGTTTTATCTCAAGCAGGTGCCGGTGCTTTTCTTCTGGACGGGAACGCACGTCGATTACCACAAACCGACCGACACGTGGGAAAAGATCAACTACGCGGATCAGGCACGGGTTCTTGACCTGGTTGCGTATATCGTGCGTGAGATCGATTCCGCCGATAAGCGAGTCACTTACATGACCGCGAAAACAGAAGCGACTCCTCGCACCGGCGGCTTCCGCGTTTACCTGGGAACCATTCCCAGCTATGCGGAGAGTAATGATGGTCTGCTGATCGACGGCGTCCGCGACGACTCACCAGCTGCGAAGGCGGGTTTGAAGGCAGGCGATCGCATCGTCAAGATCGGCACACGCGACATCAAGGATGTTTACGACTACACGTACGCGCTGGGAGAGATGAAAGGCGGCGAAGAGTATGTGATTGAAGTCGTGCGTGGAAAAGACAGACTAAGCCTTAAGATTAAACCGATCCAGCGATAATCTGTCTTTCTTTTAAATCCGTGTTACCGGAAAGTGGGGGCAGCGTGGGGGAGTTGCTGCCCCGAAGGATTTACCAGCGCGGTTCGCGCTCGTAGCGATCGCTGTCGCGACCGCCGCCGCCGCCGCCGCCGTAACCACCACGACCGCCGCCGCCGCCACCGCGACCACCGCCATAACCGCCTCGGCCACCGCCGCCACGGTCAGTTCTCGGCTTCGCTTCGTTAACGGTCAAATTACGACCGCCGAAGTCTTTGCCGTTGAATGCCTCGATTGCTGCTGCTGCCTCCTCGGGGGTTGCCATCTCCACAAAAGCAAAGCCGCGCGATCGGCCCGTTTCTCGGTCTTCAATCACCGAAGCTGATTCGACTGTTCCTACTGACGCGAAGGCTTCGCGCAGTTCATCGCTCGTGGTACGAAACGAAAGGTTACCTACGTACAGTTTTGTGGCCATTCTACTATCCTTAGTCTGAAGGGAAGCGCGGGCTTGCTGGAAATCGCTGATATAAGTTCGGGGGAGACGGACCGATACTTTCGGCGAGCTGCGACGCACCCGGTGCTCTAAATCACGAGAGCGGCTTCTGAACTAGTTGACAAACTGCCTCACTCTCATTCAGCCGAACCTCGTCGCTTTACGATCACGGACAGGCGCAGTCACCATTGATGCGCGAGAGCAGGTACTGGTAAGCAAAAGTATGCAGGACGCCTTCAGAAAGCGTCAAGGATATTTTCGAAAAAACATAGTTGTAGTTCCAGTCAAAACTGGAAAACTCGCGTCCTCACGTTCAGGAACCCCAATTTAGTAATTCCAGACTTTAGTGTACTATTCGGTGCTTCTTTACAGCTCCGCAAAAAATACCCTGAAAGGCTTTGGATAAATGTCCAACCGCATTCCTATTACTGTCGCAAATGGCGACGGCATCGGGCCGGAAATCATGGCTGCGACACTGCGCATCCTTGAAGCCGCCGAAGCACCACTGGAAATCGAAACCATCGACATCGGCGAAAAAGTCTATCTTTCCGGCAACACCTCCGGCATCGAACCGGGCTCGTGGGAATCGCTCCGCCGCACCAAAGTCTTTCTGAAAGCACCGATCACAACGCCGCAGGGCAAGGGCTACAAGAGTCTCAACGTCACCGTTCGCAAAGTCATGGGTCTTTACGCGAACGTCCGTCCGTGCGTCTCTTACGATCCTTTCATCGAAACGAAACATGCGGGAATGGACGTCGTCATCGTTCGCGAAAACGAAGAGGATCTTTACGCCGGCATCGAACATCGCCAGACAAACCAGGTCTACCAGTGTTTGAAACTGATCTCGCGCCCTGGATCAGAAAAAATCGTCCGCTACGCTTTCGATTACGCTCGTCGCAACAGTCGCAAGAAGGTCACCTGCTTCACCAAAGACAACATCATGAAGATGACCGACGGGCTGTTTCACAAAGTGTTCGACGAGATCGCCGCGGAATACCCGGACATCGAAAACGAGCACTGGATCGTCGACATCGGCGCCGCGAAACTCGCTGACACGCCCGAGGCGTTCGACGTCCTTGTGATGCCAAACCTGTACGGCGACGTACTGTCGGACGTGGCCGCGCAGATTGCCGGTTCAGTGGGACTCGCTGGTTCCGCAAACATCGGCGAGCACGTCGCGATGTTTGAAGCGATCCACGGTTCCGCGCCGCGTCGCGCCGGGCAGAATCTCGCGAACCCGTCGGGACTGTTGCTTGGCGCGGTGATGATGCTGGTCCACCTCGGGTTGAACGAACACGCCGAGAAGGTCCACAACGCGTGGCTGCGCGCAGTCGAGGACGGAATTCACACCTACGACATCTACGACGAAAAAGTCAGCAAACAAAAGGTCGGCACGAACGAGTTTGCGAGCGCCGTTATCGAAAGAATTGGTCAGGAACCTCAGATTCTGAAACCGCGAAAGTACAAAGCCGCCGACGCCGAAAGCCTCGCTTCGACAGCCACTGCGTCCGCAGCGATTCCGAAAAAAGAGATGGTCGGCGTCGACGTTTTCCTTGATTGGACCAAAGGTTCACCGAACGATCTCGGCGGTAAGCTGAGCGATATGAACGGCGAGGGGCTGAAGTTGACGATGATCAGCAATCGTGGCGTGAAAGTGTGGCCTGAAGGACACAAGGAAACGTTCTGTTCCGACCACTGGCGGTGCCGTTTCCGTGGCGAGGGCGGCGACAGTCCTGTTTCGCATGCGCAGGTGATCTCGCTGTTGAACCGGATCGCGGGCGCGGGATACGACTTCATCAAGACCGAGGGACTTTATATGTTCGACGGCGAGCGCGGCTTTTCGCTCGATCAGGGAGTAGAATTGCGAAATACGAATTCGGATTCGAATTAAAGCCAGATAAAAATGGCGAAAAGAACAAGCGAAGGAAAAACGGCAATTCGCAATTCGCATCGAATCAGAATTCTTCGCTGGTGGCGGTGATCATGGGTAGCCAGTCTGACTGGGACACGATGAAACATGCCGACGAAACGCTGACGAAGTTTGGTGTAGCGCATGAGTGCCGCGTGATTTCCGCGCATCGATCGCCTTCGTTGGCGTCAGAGTTTGGGTCGACTGCTGAAGCGCGGGGCTTGGAAGTGATCATCGCTGCGGCTGGCGGTGCTGCCCACCTCGCCGGAGTGATGGCGGCGCATACGACGCTGCCTGTTCTGGGTGTCCCGATGCGCAGCGAGGCGCTAAACGGTCTCGACTCCTTGCTGGCAACCGTTCAGATGCCGGGTGGCATACCCGTCGGAACCTTAGCCATCGGCAAACCGGGCGCGGTCAACGCGGCATTGTTCGCCGTAGCAATTCTCGCCAACTCCCGGCCGGAGTTGCGCAAGAAGCTGCACGAGTTTCGCGCCGCCCAGGAAGAGAAGATTCGCGCCACAAAGCTGTAATCCTTGAATTTAGAAGTGCCTTGGCGCACAATGCCCGCACTGTCATAATTTCTTCCTTTTATTGCAATCTAAGGACAACATGCGAGCATGATCGGCCAGACAGTTTCTCATTATCGAATTATTGAAAAACTGGGCGAGGGCGGTATGGGTGTCGTCTACCTGGCCGAAGACCAGCACCTTGCCCGCCGCGTCGCGATCAAGTTTCTGACCTCGACCGATCATCACTATCGCGCCCGCTTCATTCGCGAGGCCCGCGCCGTTTCAGGCCTCAATCACCCAAATATCGCGATCGTTCACGACTACGGCGAAACCGCCACCGGACAGCCGTTTCTCGTGATGGAGTACATCAAGGGCAAGTCGTTGAGCGACCTGCTCGACGAGGGCGTGACGCTGCGACGATCGGTCGAAATAGTTTCCTCAATCGCTGAAGCACTCACCGAAGCGCACGACTCGGGGATCGTCCACCGCGACATCAAACCGTCGAACGTCCTGATCAACGAACGCGGACACGTGAAAGTGCTCGACTTCGGTCTTGTCAAACACCTTTTCGAGCCGACCTCGACCACCGAGGGCGTCGATCTTGACGCGAAAACGATCTACTCCACGCAAACGCGTAGCGACGTCATCGTCGGCACGCCGCTCTACCTTTCGCCCGAGCAGGCGACCGGCAGACAGATCGACGGCCGCAGTGACCTTTTCGCGCTCGGTGCGCTGCTCTACGAGTGTTTGACCGGACAATCAGCGTTTTCCGGTGGGAGTGTGCTGGAGATCGGTGCGCAGATCATTCACGTCACGCCTGCGACGCCGTCGACGATTAATCCGCAGATTCCACGCGAGCTCGATCGCATTACGTTGAAAGCGCTCGAGAAGAAGGTCGAGGCGCGTTACCAGAGCGCGGAAGAACTGTTGAAAGACTTGCGCGCGGTAGCCCTAACACTGAGCGGCAACGGGATCCCCGTCGCCAGTAAAGTGAAGCGTCCGACCGATAACTTCAAACGCGCGACGAACGCGTTCGCGACTTTAACCACGCAATTGCGACGGCAACGCTTTTCGCTTGGAACGGTGATCGGCGCTGTCGCCGTGGTCGGACTGATTATCTGGGCAGTCGTTCAATGGTGGCCGCGCTCGTATTACCAGCCATCGGCCGCAGCGCTCAGTTGGTACGAACGAGGCACCGACAATCTCCGCAACGGCGCGTACTTCCAGGCAAGCAAGGCTCTCGCGCAGGCAATCGAGATCGATAACCGCTACGCGCTCGCGCGTGCGCGTTTGGCCCAAGCCTGGAGCGAACTCGATTATTACGACAAAGCCAAAGACGAGCTGCTTGCCGCCACCACGATCGCCGGCGATCGTTCTTCAGTTTCGCCACGCGACCGTCTGTACCTCGACGCGATCTCCGCCGTAGTTCGTCGTGATTTTAAGGAAGCGCTCAACTCCTACACGCAGATCGCTCAGCTTACGCCTGAAGACAGCCACGTGTATGTCGACCTCGGCTATGCTTACGAAAACGACGGCAATCCTGACCAGGCACTCGAGAATTATTTAAAGGCGATCCAGTTGAACAGCGGTCAGTACGGGCCGGCCTTCCTGCGCGCGGGCATTGTCTATCACCGCAAGCAGCAAACAGCGAAGGCCCAGGAAATGTTTGACCGCGCCGAACAGTTATATCGCGCTGCCAGCAACAACGAGGGCGTGAACGAAGTTTTGCGCCAGCGCGGCATCCTGTTTCGCGACAAGGGAAACTATCCGGATGCGGAAGCACAATTCCGGCAGTCGCTCGAGGCAGCGCGGGCGATCGGCAACGAAGCGCAACAGATCAACGCGCTGATCGAGTTGGCTTACCTCGCCTCGTCGAAAGGATCCATCTCCGAAGCAGAAAACTTTGCGCAGCAGGCGGTGACGTTTGCGCAGCAGAAACAACTGGAGAACCTCACCGCCGGAGCGTTGCTGGAACTCGGCAACACGTTCTCGACTCAAGGCGATCTGAAAAAGGCGGAACAGTATTTCACCCAGGCGATCCAGTTTGCGCAGGCGAACAAGGGACGGCTGCGTGAGGCGCGTGGACTGTCAAATCTCGGCGGCCTCTACATTCAGACGTTGCGCATCGACGATGGACTGCGGCTCGTCCAACAGGCACTCGACTTTTTCCAACGCGGAAACTACCCACGCAACGTCGGTTTTTGTTTGACGCAGATCGGTCGCGGCTATCGTCGCAAGGGCGACTACGCCGCCGCCCTTCAGGCGCTTAATCAAAAACTCGATCTCGCGAAACAGAGCAACAGTCAACCCGCAATTGCCGACTCATATCTCGAACTCGGAGCATTGTTGTTCGATCAGGACAAATGGCCGGCGGCCCTCGAACAGTACGAGAACGCGCAGAAAATCTACGAGTCTGTTAACAATGGCTTTCGTATCGCGTTCTGCAAAGCAAACCGGGGAAACATCTTGTGGCGGCTTGGTCAATATGGACAGGCGCAACAATTACTCGACGAGGTAGCGGCGATAACGGCCGAGAAGAAAAGCACGTTTCTCCAGTTGCTCCCGGCCATTACGGCTGTGAATGCCGAGATGAAGTTGAGTGAACGAAACTTTTCGAATGCGATCGCGTTAAGCAGCCAGGCGATTACGATGGCCGGGCAACAGCATCCGGAAGTGACGATCCAGAGCAAGTACGTGCATGGCCTGGCAAGGGCGTTTTCCGGCGGACAGAAAGAAGCGCAGAAGTTCTGCGATGAAGCATTGAACGCAGCGTCGAATGCCGGCGATTTCGGTTTGCACTCACGGGCTTTATTAGCCTCGGCGGAAGCGGCACTCGCGCGCAACGACGGGCAGCAGGCGCTGTTACTCGCGACGCAAGCGCAGGAGCGAGCGGCACGCGGCGGTCAGTTGGCCGCAGAATGGCGAGGGTGGACCATAATGGCTCGCGCTAACGCGTTACTAGGTAACACAGGACAATCCGCGGACCAATTGCGGAAGGCGTCGGAGCTCCGCGGAAACCTTGAAAGAGAGTGGGGCACCGAGGCCTTCAAAAACTATATTTCACGGCCTGATATTCAGGTTTACTTACAAGCAACGGGTTGATAGCAACCTCAACAAAAACTCCCAACCAATCATAAGGAGCTCAGAACCATGCCAGACGATCGCGACGACGCACCAATCGATCCTCCAGACAACCAGGGCGGCGGCAGCAATGCTAGCGCTCCCAACATGGACTCCGCCTCTGCCGGCACCGATGAGGCGCCAATCGATCCTCCCGATAACCAGGGCGGCGGAAACTAAACAACAACGCGTTTGATCCACAGATTGCGCGCGAAATTAAGCGTAATCTGTGGATTAAAACCGCTTCTGGGCCAGCCAGGTCCTCACGACTTCTTTCGGATCTCGCTTGTTTCCATCGATTTCGTAATTGAGCTGGCGCATCTCTTCTGTCGAAATTGCATTGGCCAATCTTGCTATGGCCTCGCGGAGTTGTGGTGTGCGTGCGAGCGTATCCTGCCGAATGAGGTAAACAGCTTCGTACGGAGGGAAGTAACGCCGATCGTCCGCGAGCTGGACGAGATCAAGTTGCGCGATGCGTCCCTCGGTCGAATTGCCGGCGATCAAGTCGACTTGTCGCGACGAGAGCGCGATGTAGGTCAACGACAAATCCATTTCGCGAACTTCAGCGAAGTTCAGGTTGTACGCTTTTGAAAAGCCGGGATAGCCGTCAGCGCGCGACATGAAGTCCTGGCCAAACCCGGCGCGCCATTTGGGCGTCTGCGGCGCGGCGTCAGAGATCGTTTTCAGGTTCATTTGCCTCGCATCGT
Source organism: uncultured Acidobacteriota bacterium (assembly GCA_963789185.1). Taxonomy (GTDB): domain Bacteria; phylum Acidobacteriota; class Blastocatellia; order Pyrinomonadales; family Pyrinomonadaceae; genus PSRF01. The sequence continues at coordinate 86,113 of CAWBJU010000022.1, read as the reverse complement.
TGCCGCGAACGAGTATGGCAAACGTGTTTTCGAATCCAAGCGGTGCGCTGACTTCGACTTTGAAGGTGTCCGCATACTCGCGTTTCACCTGGTCGTAAACGGCGCGTGGGTCGGTGATCGGTGTGTGGCGAAGGATGGCGGTGTATGAAGTTCCCGTGTATTCGGGATAGAGATCGAGTGTGCCGCTGACCATTGCTTCGTGCGGCAGGTTTCCACCCAACTCGAAACGCCGCTCAACGGTAACGCCGCGCGCCTCGAGCATCTGAGCAAGGATCTCCGCGAGCAGTGCTGATTCAGTGAAGTCTTTCGAACCGACGACGACGCGGTTCGCACTTGGCGGGCTCTTCGAGAACTGCCAAAACGCAACGCCGAGGGCCACGAGCAAAGCAAAAACAGCGAAGACCAACTTCAGCGGCACGGTCCGTTTGCGCGCTCTTTCATAACTGAATCGCCGTTCGATCAAACCAAGCAGGAAATCAGCCGCCAAAGCAAGTAACGCCGCGGACACCGCACCGGCGAGCAACAAATTGTTGTCGTACTGCCGCAGCCCGCGAAAGATGTAAACACCCAACCCGCCAGCGCCAACTGCCGCGGCGATTGTCGTCACGCCCACAGCGATCACGGTCGCCACACGAACTCCGGTAACAATCACACCCGCCGCCAGTGGTAGCTCGACCTGCCGCAACACTTGTCCGTCCGTCATTCCCATCGCCACTGCGGCTTCGCGCACGCTTGGTTCGACGCCGAGTATTCCCGTCACGGTGTTACGAATTATCGGCAGCAGCGAATAGAGCACGAGCGCCACTAGCGCTGTCCGCGTTCCGATGCCCCCAATGAACGGAACCGGGATCAGAAACCCAAACAAAGCGAGACTCGGGATCGTCTGCATCACATTCGCGATACCCAGCACCGGTCCGCGCCATGCTCGATAACGCGTGAGCAGAATTCCCGTCGGAACACCAATCACAACAGCTATGACGATCGAGATGAACACCAGAACGACGTGTTCTCTGATCAGCGTCACGAGCTCGGCCCAGTTGTTTTGGAGAAACTGCCAGAAGCTCATTCCAGTGTCTCCAGGTAAGCGCGCGCTTGCGGATTGTTCAAAGCACGAAAACCAGCGGGCGACTCAAGCAACAACAGTCGCCCCTTGTGCATGAGTCCTACGCGGTCGGCGAGCGCGAGCGCTTCGCGAACGTCGTGAGTAACGAGGATGGCAGTCTTTCCTAACCGCCGCGAGAGATCCGCAAACTCGCGCTGCAAACTCGCGCGAGTCAAAGGATCGAGAGCGCCGAAGGGTTCGTCGAGCAGCATAAGCGGTGGATCCGCCGCGAGTGCGCGAGCCACGCCCACGCGCTGTCGCTGTCCACCTGACAACTCGCGCGGATAACGCTCCGCAAATCGATTCGGATCGAGTCCAACCAGATTCAACAACTCGCGCACACGATCGTCTATCCGGGCCTCCTCCCAACCGGATAGCGACGGAACGAGTCCAACGTTTCGCGCGATCGTGAAGTGTGGAAACAGACCGCCTTCCTGAATCACGTAACCAATGTGACGTCGCAATGCGATCGGGTCCCACGCGGTCGTCGACTTTCCTTCAACCACAACCTCGCCCGATGTCGGCTCCAACAAGCGATTGACCAGTTTCAGGGTCGTTGTCTTTCCGCAGCCCGACTCGCCCAGCAACACGAGTGTTTCGCCTCGTTCGACGGTCAGATCTAGATCGGTAAGGATCGGATTGCCTGAGAGTGAGACGCTGACGTTTTTGAATTGAACGAGCGGATTATCGGCGGCGGAGGTCATCCGTTGGGCATCCGTTGCGGATTAAGCTGCGAGCAGTAGATTGCTGCTGAAGCGTTCCCTTGAGTCAAACCACGAGCGGGAGCGGGTGAAACCGGTGTCTTCGGCAAGGCGCGCGATACCGGCCATGTCGTACTTGTGAGAGTTTTCGGTGTGAATCAACTCGCCGGCTTCAAACTTCACTTCCAAATCGAGTTTCTCAATGCGCACCGTCTGTTCAATGAGGCTTTCAATGTAAATCTCAATTCGACCGGCAACTTCGTTGTAGAACGCACGATGACGAAACGCGTGCAGATCGAAACTGCCACCGAGCTCGCGATTGATTCTTGCCAGCACATTGAGATTGAAGGCAGACGTCACACCAAGCGCGTCGTTGTAAGCCGCTTCGAGAATTGCCGGGTCCTTTTTCAAATCGGCGCCGAGCAGGAGGGCGTCACCCTCGTTGAGCACGCTTCGCATTGCGCGCAGGAACCGGTGCGCTTCCTCCGCATCGAAATTGCTGATGTTGGAACCGAGAAACAGCGCAAGAGTGCGCCGTCGTGGCTTCTTACCAAGCTCGGCAAGTCCCGCGAAATAGTCCGCCGCAAACGCTTCAATCCTCAGGCGCGGGTACGATTGCAGCAAAATTCGCGAACTGCTTTCGAGCGCCGTCGCCGAAATGTCGACGGGCATGAACATCAACTCCGCTTGCGATCTTAAAAGCGCCTCGATAATTAAACGCGTCTTTGACGCACTCCCGCTGCCCATTTCGACGAGGGTCTTCTGTCCCTCGACAGACGCGGCGATTTCGTCCGAGTATCGTTGGAGAATTTCGTTTTCAGCGCGGGTCAGGTAGTACTCGGGCAGCAAACAGATGGCTTCGAAGAGCTGCGAACCGAGTTCGTCGTAAAAATACTTCGGCAAAAACCGTTTCGGATGCGCGGACAATCCCTTGCGCACGTCCTCCGCGAGGCCGGTGAGCGGATCTCGCTTGACGAGGTTATGAATGATCAGCCTGGGATCTCGAATCGCTTGCGCCAAAGTACCGGATATCATAGCCCACCGATATGCGCTTGACCATCGAGTCGGACGTGGGCAAGATCGCTCGGCAATGTTTTTCAGCAGATTTGTAACACTCGCTTCACTGACACTTCTCGCAGGTTTCAGCTGCTCCGCCTTCGCCCAGGGTTTCAAACAGGAACTCGAAATCCCCGAAAAAGTGACGGTTTCGATAAAGAACCTCGAGGGGCGTGTCAGCGTGGTCGCTTCCCCCGAACAGGTAAAGAAACTGACAGTCGATGCGCGGTCGAGCGGATCGCCCGTCGCGCTGGACGACGTGAAAGTTGAGGCGAAAGGCAGCAAGGTCTCGATCGACGTACGACCGCGCGGAGAAAAGAACCGCATCGATCTGATCGTCAGCATTCCGGAGCGATCGAAGATCGAGGTTGAAGGGCTGGCCGGGTCTGTCGATGTGGTTGGCAACGTCGAATCAGCCACGGTAAAGACCGATACTGGAACAATTCACGCCGACGTGCCGCTCGATGCCTTGAAGTTTGATTTCACTTGGGAAGCAAGCCGGCCGCGTTACATGAGCGACGTCGAGTTGCCGGAAGTCAAAGAAAAGGCCGGCGGGACTTTCAAGCTTTCAGGCCGCCTCGGCGAGAAAGACGCGAAAAAAGAAGAGACCGTTGTGCTTGATTTCCGCACTCAGCGCGGCGTTGTGCTGCTAAATGTCGATCCCGAGATGGCGCCTTCCGATCTGCGCGAACGACCGCTCACAGAAGCGGCCCGCGCAATCGTTCGTAGCGGCGACACCCAGCTCGTCGAAGCAATCCGCAAAGTTTCGCCAAAGTTGTTTGGCGACTATGCGAAAACACTTCCGCCGCCAGACAGACAGCCTGCGCTCGTAAACCGCATTCCAACGAACAAAATTGTGAGCGCCGTTGCACCGCAACTTCTGCGCTTCAATGCCAGCGTCCTTGATCGTCACGGACGCGCGATTCGCGGCATGCGCGAATCGGATTTCACAGTTTGGGAAAACGGCGTCGAGCGGCGTGTGACAAACGTTTCGCCGGCGAACGAACCATTCAATCTCGTGTTGCTGTTAGACGTTTCCGGCAGCGTCGAAGAAAGAATGGACTTCATTCGCAAGGCCGCGCGAGATTTTCTGCGCACTACAAGTCCGCAGGACCGCATCTCGATCATCAGCTTCCGCGACGATATCCAGATCATTTCCGATTTCAGCACTGACCGGCAGCTCCTGTCGAAAAAACTTGACGAGATCGATGCCGGCGGCGGCACCGCGCTTTACGACGCACTTGGTTACGTTCTGGCAGAACCGTTGAAACGTTTGCGGGGCGAACGCACCGCCATCGTCGTGATGTCTGACGGTGACGACAATAAGTCGTTCCTTCCGTTTCCGGCGATTCTCGAAGCGCTGACGGAATCGGGCGCACTCGTTTATCCCTTGTTCGTACCTTCCGGATTGATACCGGAATCGAGCGTGCCGAGACCGGAGATCACGATCGATCCGCTGCGCACTCGCTATCTCACGCTGACCACGCGCGCGGAGGAACAAGCACGCAAACTCGCGGACGCATCGGGTGGAATCTACTATCCGATCAAACACGTCGAAGAACTTGCAGAAAGCATATGACGAGGTGGTGGCCCAACTGCGTTCCGCTTACACAATCACGTACGCGTCGAATTCCGCTTCCGCATCGCCACGCGTGCGCGTGCGAGCGAATCGCGATGGCGCGTCGGTGCGATTGAGCCCGGTAGTTGGTCTAAACAATACTCCTTAACTCGCGGGTTCCCCCATGTCGTTAACCAAAATCTTGATCACGCTCGGATTCATCGCTTTCGCCGCGTTGAATCTTGCCTCGCCCGCGGTTGCGCAAACGCCGACGGGATACGTCGGCCACGGTGTTGTCCTGAGCGCGGGCCCTCCGCCGAAGGCCGGAGCAATGCCGGGAGCCACGTCATTGTGGGATGTTGTAGGCGCAACGACCGGGGAGTTGTTTGGAGCCACAACTGAAAGGCGTCGCCGCGCGATGCTGCTTTTCACCGACGGCGTTGACACCAGCAGTGCGGGCAAGTTCAACAACATGATCGCGGAGGCTAATAAGCGCGATGTCGCGGTTTTCTCAATTGGTCTCGCTGACTCCCAGTTTCACGAGGTAGACGAGCAGACCCTGAAGAAACTGTCAGAGCAAACTGGTGGCGTCGCGGAGTTTCCCGGTAAGAAAAAAGAGCAACTGGAAGCAGCGTTAACTGAGATCGCCCGGCACCTTCGCGGCAATTATGTTGTCGGCTACTGCGGCGTGGCGGTGAAAGATCGCGCGAAGGTTCAGCTCGAAGTTGTCGATCCGGAACTGCGCAAAGCAAAACCAGTCCTGGCTTACAAGCGGTATCAGCATTAGTATCAGCCGTGGCCAATCAACCCCTGTTCAATGCACTCTTCGACGAAACTGAACGCAAGCCGCTAACTGTCTCGCAACTGACAAACTCGATCCGGATCGCGCTCGAATCGCGCTTTGCATCCGTTTGGGTTGAAGGCGAAATCTCGAATTTCAAGTCACACTCGTCGGGTCACTGGTACTTCACGCTCAAAGATTCAAACGCACAGTTGCGCGCCAAGTGCTTTCGTTCCACCAACACGCGCATTCGTTTTCGACCCACCGACGGTCTGCACGTACGCGCACGCGGAAAGCTCTCGCTCTACGCACCGCGCGGGGAGTATGAGCTAGTCGTCGACGCGCTCGATCCGGTTGGCGCGGGTGCGTTGCGTATCGCGTTCGAGCAACTGCGCGATCGACTGAACGCTGAAGGACTGTTTGCGAAAGAGCTGAAGCGTCCGTTGCCTGTGTTGCCGCGTCGCGTCGGGATCGTAACATCGCCCACCGGCGCTGCGATTCGCGACATTCTCAACGTCATTGCGCGTCGAACGCGCACGGTCCATGTGCTGTTTTCACCGGCGCGTGTGCAAGGCGACCTGGCTGGGCCAGACATTGCTCGCGCCATCCGATTCATCAACCAGTATCACGAACGGGCGCTCGCCGAAGGTCGCACCGGCGATCTTGTAGACGTTTTGATCGTGGGGCGGGGCGGTGGTTCAACGGAAGACTTGCGGGCGTTCAATCAGGAAGAAGTCGCGCGCGCGATTCGCAAGTCAGTGATTCCGGTTATCTCCGCCGTGGGACATGAAACCGATTTCACGATTGCCGACTTTGTCGCCGACTTTCGCGCGGCAACACCGTCAGCCGCCGCCGAGATCGTCGCCGCACGTGAAGACCAGATCTGCTCGGCGCTTGATAATCTCGGGCGTCAACTTGTGCGGTTGACGCGGTACCAGGTCGTAAATCTTCGCGCGCGCGTGCAGGAACAGGCGCTGTCGCATGCGTTTGATGAAGTGAAATCGCGACTCACAACTGCGCGCCGCCGCTACGAATCGGCTTCGTCCGCGTGTCACGCTTCAATCGATGAAAAAGTTCAGGACGGACGTGAACGACTGGCACTCGCCGCTGCTTCACTCGACGCGTTGTCGCCGCTCGGCGTGTTGCAACGAGGCTATGCGATAGCGCAGGATGCGTCAGGCAAACTCGTGCGCGATGCTGCCGTAGTCAGGGCGGGCGATGAAGTGAGCGTGCGGCTTGCCAAGGGGAAGCTGAACACTCGTGTGCTGACGACAGAGCAGGACCAATGAGCCGGAAGCGTATTGTGATCGATTTAGACTCGCCGGCTTCCGCAGGAGGTCCGGCGTCGCGCGCCGCTGCGAAAAAGTCTCGCCGCTGGACCAGAGTGCTTGGCGTGCTGTTTGTGCTGATGCTCGTCGTCGTTGGCGTTGTGGCGATCGCCGGGTTCCTTGTCTGGCGGAATTATCAAGCGACGCCATCGTACGCGTTGGCGCTGATGATCGACGCCGCGCAACGTGGCGACGTGGCTGAGTTTCAGAAACGCCTGGACGAGGACGAGATTGCCAAAAACATGGTGGCCGCGGTTAGTGAAAAAGCTGCCGCCCGTTACGGTCTCGCGTTGAGCGACAACGTCAAACTGCGAATCGACAGTACGATGCCGGCGGTGTTGCAGGAGATTAAGCCAACGATCCGCGATGAAGTTACGAAGGAGATTCAGGCGTTTGCGGCGAAGTCGAAGCCGCAGCCGTTCATTCTGCTGGTGATCGGGGTGCCTTCGTTGATGAAGATCACCACCGAAGGTGAGACGGCGAAAGCGTCGGCGATGATTAACGAGCGACAAGTTGAGCTCGCGATGCGTAACGGCAGCGACGGATGGAAAGTGACCGGCTTCAAGGATGACGTTGTGGTCCAACGCATTGTCGATCGCGTGATGACACAATTACCTGCGATTGGAACTCTCGAAGAACAGTTTGGTTTAGTGAAACCTAAAAAGCGATCCAAACGGCGAAGATGACGCAAATCAAGAATGATCAGGAGCAGGGGCGGACGTTTGAGGCCTCGCTGGAGGCGCTGGAACAGATCGTCCGGCAACTCGAAAGCGGCGACTTACCGCTCGAGAAAAGTCTCGAACTGTTCGAGCAAGGCATTCGCCTTTCCCGAGAGTGTCAGGAACGACTCAGCCAGGCCGAACGACGCATCGAGATCCTGCTACGCGACAATCAAGGACGACCGGTTGTAAGTCCGTTTAGTGAACCCACCGAAAGCGACACCAATAACAATTCCTAAATCCGTGTTCCAAAACTCTGTCGTCGAAGTCGAACTCAACAATCTGTTGCCTGCATCGACAGCGATCCCCGAAAAAGTGCATAACGCAATTCGCTGGTCCATCTTTGCCGGCGGCAAACGCTTCCGTCCTGCCCTCGTGATTGCAACCGGCGAAGCATTCGGCGCACCAATCGAAGCCCTGATCAAAACGGCGTGTGCATTCGAAATGATTCACACCTACTCGCTAATCCACGACGATCTCCCGTCGATGGACGACGACGATCTGCGTCGCGGCCGGCCAACCTGCCACATACGATTCGGCGAAGCGACGGCGATTCTCGCCGGCGATGCTTTACAAACAATCGCGTTTCGCACGATTGCCGAAGACGAACAACTCGAAGTCTGGACGCGTATCGCGCTGATTTCAGAACTCGCGCGCGCCGCGGGAACTCCGGAAGGAATGGTTGCCGGTCAGGGTCTCGACATGGAAGCGGAAGCGCGCGCGGTGAACGCGCGCGAACTAGAGGAGATTCACCGTCGCAAGACGGGCGCTCTAATCGTCGCCGCTACTCGATCCGGCGCGATCATCGGACGAGCTACTGAAGCAGAACTCAACGCCGTCACAGACTACGCCTCGCATCTCGGCTTGTTGTTTCAGATCACAGACGATCTACTCGACGTGACTGCTAGTGCGGAAGATCTCGGCAAGACGCCAGGCAAGGACGTCGAGTCACGTAAAGCAACTTATCCCGCGTTGTATGGAATTGAAGAAACGCGCGAAGCCGCTGCGAAAGCTCACCGCACAGCCTGCGAGGCGCTCGACCGGATCGATCGACCCACCACCGTTCTGCGAGAGATCGCCGACTTCATTCTGAACCGGACCGGTTGACGCGCTGCACGGGTTCAAAGGAACGCGTCGTGTTGTCGGTGACGCTGTGGGCCGGCGTCAGAAATATCTCCTGCCGGGCGGGATTGAGTTCAGCCGTCTCCGGCGCCTGCTGTACCGCCGCGTTGCGCTCTTTAGCGCGGCGCAGGAGACTTATCGAACTGTACAAATTGAGACCTAGATTAATTAGAAAGATTATCGAGCTGAGAACGGTATAGATGAGTGCTACCGTGTCGCTAAAACCGAACTTCTTCAGCAGAATCGCGCCGCCGACTATGAACGCCAGCCCGAAAACACTCACCCAAAACACGCCGTCGAGGTAGCCGTCCAGTCGCTTTTCAAGAGCGGCCTGGTGCTTCAGGGCCTCGCCGCTGGTTATTTGTTCAGCGCCGCAACGGTTGCAGTATTTAGTGGACTGGATTAGGGCAATGCCGCACGCATGGCAATACATACGGGTCACCTCCGGGTTGTAGTACGTCAACACGGACGCAGAGGTTTGGTCTGAGTGACGATCTAAAGCAATCGGCGCGGAGTCAGGGTTAGTTGCAGCGTCTGCTCGCCGCGCCGGATCGTCAGTTTGTAAGGAACAGGACGCTCGAATAGTTCATTCAACTTCGAAAGCGTCAACTCCGTCGCCGCTTGATTGTTAACCCCAGTGATAACGTCGTCTTTCAGCAGTCCCGCTTCCGAGGCCGGCGAATCCTCGAGCACGGCCCTGATGCGAAACACGCGATAGTCACCACCTTCGGCGACCACGCTTATTCCTGATTGCGCATGGTCGTAAGGTGCCGCGAATGTGGAGTTGGGTTCGAAGATGATCCGTTTGCGATCGTAATCCAGGAAGAGTCGAAACTTGCTTGCGACGCGCCCGCCGATGTTTCCCGCCAACTGGTCGCTCGCAAACGCTCCCGCTTTGTCTTGCGAGAACATAGTGATCGGACTCTTGATCGTGTAATTCCCGATCTTCAACTCCGTAACGCGACCAATCCGCCCGGTCGTCTCACCACCAGCGCCCGCACCTCCCAACGATCGGATCGTTTTAGTCTCTGGACCAAGCAGACGGTGTTCGGAAACGAATGGACTGTAAAGGGCGAGCGCCAGCCCGGCGCCGGTGTCCAAGACAAACTTGCCTTTCAGTGGCGCAGTGGATCCAACCGGCGTCACTTCCGCTTCTAAAATTGGATGTCCATGCATGAATTTAATCGGAATGCTCTCGCCTGCACCGTTGTAAACAAACTTTTCTTTATCGTGCAGCCTGAGCAGTTGCGCCTGATAGTCGATCTCGACGACAAACTGCTGAATAAACTCCTGTCCGATAATTCCCTCGAAATCACGACCCGCGCGAGGTGAAAGCACTTTACCGAGTGGTATTGCCATTCTGACGGGTTGAGAAAAGCCCTCCAATCCGTCGATCGTGAAAGTTGCGTTTTGAACCATAGAGCCGGTTGAGATCGCAGCACCCGCTCCGCCAACCCTCACTTCGCCGCTGAGCGACAGGTTCATTCGTCGCGCGAGATCCAGATCGACGATCGCGACCTGGTCACCAGTGTCCAAAACAAACGTGATCGGCTGCCCGTTGACCTTGGCCTTCACCATGATGTGCCTGTTGTTTAGCTCGATCGGGATTGTTGCGCGAACGCTGCTCGCCGCTTTCGCAGGAGCCTGCGCCGCGACGGGCGCAAGACGCATCGCGGCACTCTGCAACCCGATGCTGCTCGCGCTAATGAGACTGATGAAGAGTAGGAACGTTAAGAGGGGGGTTCGTTTATTCATAGGCTAATGCTTCTCGTACCGTGGCTCGCGATGCTTTCCATGCAGGAATAAAGCTTCCTGCCGCGCTCACGCTAATCGAAACAATCAGCCAAATCAAGAGTCCCAGAGGTTCGAATACGAAGTCGACTCCGCCTTTGAGCATTGCCCTTACAAGTACGTTGCCGAGCGCTTTACTGACCGGCCACGCGAGCAGTGCCGCAATGGTCCAACTCAAAACTCCGATCACCAGTCCTTCGACAACCACTATCAACCAAACAATTCGCGGCGTCGCGCCAATTGCACGCAGCACACCCATCTCGCGGCGTCGTTCGAGAACGTTCAAACTCATCGTGGTCATCAGACCAAGCGCGCCGACGCTGCCAACGATCACCGACATCACGATCAGAAAGACGTAGATCATCACCATGTGCTGATCGAAACCGAATCGCGTCTCCGCCTTACTCGAACTGCCACGCGCGCGTACGCCCTGTTGTTCCAGGTTTCGATCGAGGTTCTCCTTCACGATGCTGATCGAATCGAAATCGTTATGGGCCAGCGAGAGCCGCACATTGTTGACCATGCCCGGCTGCTGTTGTTGGATGAAATCGAGCGGGATGTACGCGATCGCCGGCGAGTACGCTTCTTTCGCAAGTCCGACAATGCGCCATGTTGACTGCGTCGTCCCGATTCGCAGCGTGACCGTTTCGCCGACCCGCATCGCAGGCGACCTGGAAGCAAGGGTGTTATTGATCACGAGGGCGTTCGTGTCATTTGGTTGAAGAAAGCGGCCTTCGAGCATTTCGAAGTCGAGCAGTTGAGTGTTGAGAGGCAAGGCGGTCACGCTGAACCTGGTTTCCGGGGCTAGAGAACCGTCCGTCATGAACCAACCTTCAGCGTGAGTGATGCCCTGCGTGTCGTTGGCCGCTCGTTGAATTCTGTCCCACTCGTAAGGCTTGCTGAGCGTCACGATCAAATCAAACTTTCGCGCCGCAAACATGCGATCGAGTGTGTTGATGATCGACGCGCGAACGTTCAGCGCCGCAAGAAAGAAGAGACCGCCGGCAGCAAGTGTCAGGAGCGTCAAGGCCAGGCGCGCACGACGGCGGAAACTGTTACGAATCGCGAAGGCGAGCGGACTAATCGTTCCACCAATTTTCGTAATCAGACGATCGAATGCACCCGCGCCAAACGTCGTGCGTGAAAGACCAAAATCAGTCAACGCAACCCGCACGGGAACGCCCGTTCCCTTCCAAACTGGATACGCTGCCGCAATCAGAGGCGCCGCGATTCCGACAACTGCCACCAGCAGGTAAATCCACACCGGCACGGCGTAGCTTTTGAGGTCGAAATTGAGAAACATCGCGAGGTAGTTGCACAGCGCGCGGCTGCCAATCACGCCAAGCGGAATCGAGACCAACACGGCCGCGATGCCGAGAAACAAAGCCTGACCGAAATAGATTCGCGCGATCTGCCAACGCGTGCCGCCGATCGCTTTCATCACGCCGATCTGTCGCACCTGTGAGGCCATCAACGCGGTCAACAAATTAACGACGAGGATGCCGCTCAGGAGCAGCACAAACAGTCCGAAGCTAGACATAGCCAGCAGTAGTATTCCGGTTAGATCCGAGTGCGGATGTTTGCCTGGCGACGGGATGTCGACGCGTCTGACTTGCCTGCCGCGACTCTCTATTAACGTTTTGACGTCGGATGCAGTCCGCTCGATGTACGCCTCGTCAAAGCGATTGTTACGGACGAGGATGTTCAACTGATCGAGATACGGTTCCTCGCCGAGTTGGACCAGGGTGGCGAGGTTGATATAGCCGTAGACGATGTTCTCCATGCGCGCCTGCGCCTGGCCCACGTCGTGCACGCCGCCGCTTACGAGCAACTGCTGCTCCTTACCGTTCGCAGTCTTGACTGTTACCTTGTCGCCGATCCTTGCTTTCGCCACCTGAAATGCGTCGCGCTCGATCAGAATCTCGCCGGTTGCCGGCGGCCACGCGCCCGCTTCGGGTTCGAGTTTGCTGACACGAATGTCGCCGTAATCCTTCACGACGAAGAGCGTCAGGTTGCGCCATTGAACCGGGCCGGCTTTGATTTGTCCGGTGACTGTCCGGCGCGGTTCGGCGTCACTTACTTCCGGGTTTTGCAGGATCGCGGCGACGAGATCATCGTCGAGCCGATCGACGCGCAACACGGCAGAAGCAGGATTCGTTTCGAGATAACCACGGTCGAGCTCGCGTGTGAGGATTGCGTAGGAGGAAAGCACGGATGCAAACGCGGAAATGCCGAGCGCGATCGCGAGCACGACGAGCACAGTGCGGCCGCGTTCGGTCCAAAAGTCACGAATCGCTTTGCGCCAGAGTGTTGTCATTTCACGAGTGTTCCGTCGGAGATCTCGATCCGGCGATCGATCACGCGGGCGATGTCGGCTTCGTGTGTGGCGATCACAACAGTCGTGCCCTGGGTGGCCATATTGCGGAAGAGATCGAGAATGCCGGCAGCGGTAGTGGAGTCAAGGTTGCCGGTCGGTTCATCGGCCAGGACGAGGGGCGGCTCGTTTGCCAACGCTCGCGCGATGGCTACGCGTTGTTGCTCGCCGCCCGAGAGAGTCGCAGGCAGTTTGTCCGCGTGACGTCCGACACCGACGCGTTCGAGCAACGCTTGTGCGCGCTTGCGCCGTTCCCGCACCGGGAAGCTTTTGCCAAAATCCATCGGAAGCATTACGTTTTCGGCTGCGGTCAACGTCGGCAGGAGTTGGAAAAACTGGAACACGAAACCGACGTTCCGGCCACGCCACGCGGCGAGTTTGTTTTCAGAAAAGTCGTGTATGGGCGTTCCCGCAACGGTCACCGCGCCTGACGATGGACGATCGATCCCGGCGATCATGTTAAGCAGCGTGGATTTGCCGCTGCCGGATTTACCGACGACACCGACAAACTCGCCCCCCGCGATTTCGAGATCGATACTCGTTAGTGCCGAAAAAACACCGGCCGGCGTTTCGTATTTCTTGCTTACCTGGTGTAAAGAGATCATAGGACGCGTACTCTAAGTAGCTCGCTCGACACGTGTCCAGCACCGCAACCGCTTGTTTCGACGTAATCGAACAAAGAGGTAGTCAATGTCCGGAAACGATCAACTGCATCTTGCGAAGTTGAAGAAGAAGACCGACGCTCGTGTGCGGCGAACGCGCGACGCGCTTGGCGATGCCCTCGTCGCGCTCATGCAGGAGAAACCGTTCGAGACGATCACCGTGCAGGACGTTTTGGACCGCGCGCACGTGGGCCGTTCGACTTTCTACTCGCATTACAGCGACAAGGACGATCTGTTGATGAGCGACGCGGATGACTTTTACGAGCGAGTATCGTTTGCGTTGTCGGCGCAGGGCGACAAGTCAGACCGCGTATTTCCGGTCAAGGAGTTTTTTAGTCACATCGCGGAGGCGCGACGGTTTGTGAATGCGCTGTCGTCATCGGGGAAAATGCAGGAGAACCTGGAGCTCGCGCGTGGCCACTTCGCACGCGGTATCGAACGCCGACTTGCCGAACTGTCGCGCGGCCAATCGATTTCTGAAAGCGAGCGCCCCGCCATCGCCTTCGCGCACGCCGGCGCGCTCCTTTCACTCCTGACCTGGTGGATCGATCGCGGCATGCGCCAGTCGCCCGCGGAGATGGATGAACTATTTCATCGCATCGTCTGGGGCCACCGATGAACCTGCTGTCAGGAAAGTGCGGCGTGTAATTTTTCAGGAGCGATCAGTTTCCACGCTTCACGCAAGTGAGCGGCAAGCTCCTTGTCGCGAACGCGTGGGAGTTCGATACCAACCCAGCCTGCGTGGCCTACGTAGGGCGGTCGATAAAACTTCTTTGGGTCGCGTTCGATCAGAGCTTCCTGAATCCCTATAGCAGCGGGAATAACCACTGCGATGTGACCGTCGTTATGGTGATTGATCGAGCACATCGCGAAGACTTTCTTCCTCACGAAGAACGTCGGTTCGCCGTGGGAGAGTTTCTCCCAAGTCTCCGGCATCGCCAGACATAACCGGCGAACGCGTTCGACGTGTTTCTCTTCAGTGGCCGTGCGAAAATGGCTTCTCATGACAAAGACCCGCTTCGTTCGTTATCTGTTTGCTTTGTGCCTGGGAGCGTCCATTGCTTTTCAAGCGCACGCGAATTATAGCGCCGCCGAGCTTGATGTAGTTTACTACGACGTAACCATCGAACCTGATATCGCCGCGAAGACAATCAAAGGGACTGTTAAGGTCGCCTTTGTAACGCAAGCTGATGAAGTTGAATTTGATTGCGGCGAACTCGTTATAGACTCTGTCCGCCGCGGACGTGAACCACTCAAGTTCTCCGTTGCCAACCGCCGCTTAAAAATCCAACTCGGATCGGGTTCAAACAAACATCCGCTCGAGATCGAGTATCACGGCTCACCGAAGTTCGGGATTCGCTTCTTCCCCGATCGTAATCAGGTCCATACCATTTTCTCGACCAGCCAATGGATGGTTTGCATTGATGACCCCGCCGACAAAGCTGAGCTTACGATGAGACTAATCCTGCCCGCTTCACTGACAGCCGTCGCCAACGGTCGTTTCGTTTCTCAACGCGAGTTGCCGAACGGAAAACGAATATCGGAGTGGCGCCAGACGAACGAGATCCCAACGTACATCTTCGGTTTCGCCGTTGGTCCATTTCGTGTCGTAAGCGAGAAGAGCCGGGGCGTAGAGTTGCGTTATCTCGCGACTGAGTATTCCGACGCTGAAGTGCGTCGCATTTTTCGCGACACGCCCAACATGCTCGACTTCTTCGAAAGCCGCGCCGGCGTTCGTTATCCTGGACCAACGTACACGCAAGTTCTCGCCGCCGGCAGCGTCGAACAGGAGATGGACAGTTTCACGGCGTTGAAAGAGTCGTACGGTAAAAGCGTACTGGCAAGCGAGCAGGACCAGTGGCTCGCCGCGCACGAGTTTGCGCATCAGTGGTGGGGCAACATGGTCACATGTCGCGACTGGAACCACTTCTGGCTCAACGAGGGAATCGCCACGTTTATCGCCGCCGCTTATCTGGAACATCGATTTGGCCGCGATGTGTACCTGCGCGAGATCGAGTCGTATAAGGCAAACTACGAGAAGGTCAAAGCAGCGGGCAAGGACAAGTCGCTCGTGTTTCCTGACTGGCTCCGCCCCACCCGGGAAGATCGCATTCTCGTTTACGACAAAGGTGCTTACGTCATGCACCTGCTGCGCGAAGAGATGGGTGAACGCGCTTTTTGGAACGGACTGCGAGCGTTCACGCGTCGCCATTTCGGGAAGTCCGTAGTTACAAGCGACTTCACCCTCGCGATGGAACAGGCGGCGGGCAAAAGTTTGAAGCGATTCTTTGCGAAGTGGGTTTATCTTCAAAACGACTGAAACATGACGAAATACATCGCGCTGCTGCGGAAGATCAATGTCGGCGGACAGAATCTCGTCAAGATGGATGCGCTGCGTCAGGCGTTTGAATCCGCGGGTTTGAAGAACGTAAGGACCTTTCAGCAAGCGGGGAATGTCGTTTTTGAAACTGCCGCAAAGAATCCTGCTTCGAAGATTAAGAAACTTAACACGGATTTTAAAGCGATTATTCTCGCGGTCGATGAGCTTGCGCAGATCACGAAACGAGATCCTTTTAAACGCGTCGAAGGTGACGTGATGTTGTGCGTCGTGTTCCTTTTCGACAAACCCGTTACAGTTCCGAGGCTCCCACTTAAATCTACAACTGAAAATCTCGAGTTGATCGCCGTGAAGGATCGCGCCGCATTTGTCGTCGCGCGGCGCAAGAAGAGTGGTTGGTTTGGATTTCCGAATAACTTCGTCGAGAAAGAACTTGGCGTTACCGCAACCACACGACAGTGGTCCACGATCAAGAAGCTTATCGACTTTGCGGAGAGATTATTCTGACGAGGCTCCTGGATCGAGGGCCGGATCGGCCGCGGGCTGTTCGTCCGCAACCCAGGAGACAAACAGGCGCAACCAGTTTTCGGTTGGTTCAGCGATCTGCACACCGACACGCGCAGTGCCGTAAATCGCGGGCGCAACTCGCACTACCACTGCGGTAACTTCTATCGGCGCGCCATCCGGTCGATGGGCGCGAAGATACAAGCGCTCGCCACGATTCACCTTCTGGTTTAAATGGAACAGCGCGCCCGAGGTCGAGATGTCGTCGGTTTCGGTAGGCTCGCTCCAGGCTGATCCATCCTCCGCGCGTCCGGACACCACAATCGGTAACCGTAACGACATTCGCAGCGCGAATCGTCGCTCTTCATTGTTGTAAGGCGTGCTCATGTTCGACAACACTGGGGGATTTCAGGAAGACTGCGCGCGGCGCATGTCCTCGTTCTCCTTACTCCAATCGTAAAAGCCCTGACCGGTTTTCTTTCCGAGTTTTCCTTCGCTCACCATTCGCCGCAAAACTTCCGGCGGTCGAAACGTTTCGGAACCCAGCTCGCGATGCAAGTACTCGGCAATGCTCAAACGCACATCGAGACCGACGAGGTCGGTCAACTTCAGTGGTCCCATCGGATGGTTGTAACCAAGTTCCATCGCGATATCAATATCGCGGGCACTCGCGACGCCCTGCTCGACCATCCTCATCGCCTCGAGACCAAGCGCCACACCCAAACGGCTCGACGCAAACCCGGGAACGTCCTTCACAACGATCGGCTCTTTTCGCATCCGCCTGCCGACGGCGGTGACGGTTTCAACCGTTTCCTCGCTGCTCTTTTCTCCAACTACGATCTCAACCAGTCGCATGATATGGACCGGGTTGAAAAAGTGCATGCCAACAACTGCTTCGGGACGTTTTGCAGATCGCGCGATCTCGCTGATCGACAGCGACGACGTGTTACTGGCAAAAATAAACGCGCGATCCGAGAACGATTCGAGTTGCCGCAGGATCTCTCGTTTGAGATCCAGTTTCTCCGGCGCGGCCTCAATGATCAGATCGGCTTTGGCACATTCTTCGAGCTTCGTAGTGCCGCGAATTTGCTGCAAAGTGCGGTCGCGATCGACTTCGGTCAGTTTGCCGAGCGAAATCCCCTTGGCAAGGTTCTTCTCGATCGACTTTACGCCTCGCGCGAGGGCCTCGCGGTCCAGGTCGCTGAGCAGGACCGGAAACCCATTAAAAGCAGCAACCTGAGCGATCCCGTGGCCCATGGTGCCGGCGCCGATCACGGCAATGGTTTCAATGGAAGCCATCAGGTTCGACTACCTCATTGACCGTAGTTATACTATACGCTCTGACCGTTTGAAAACCACGGATTTTAAGAAACCCTTATGGATAACCAAACAATAAAGAAGGATGTCGTGATCATTGGATCCGGTCCAGCCGGCCTCACGGCAGCGATTTACGCGGCGCGCGCGAGCCTGCAACCGTTACTCATCGACGCTCCAGCGGACGCTGAAAAGCAGACGACGCCGGGCGGCCAGTTGATGATTACCACCGACGTCGAAAACTATCCTGGGTTTGCGAAAGGCATTGAAGGTCCCGAGCTGATGGAGGAGTTTCGTCGTCAGGCCGAACGTTTCGGTACTGAGTTTATGCAGACCTGGATCACCGAAGTCGATCTGAGCGAACGTCCGTTTCAGCTTTACACGGAAGAGGGGACGATCTCGACGGAAACGCTGATCATTGCAACTGGAGCGTCGGCGAAGTGGCTTGGAATCCCCGGCGAGGCGAAGGTTCCGGACGGTTTTGGTGGAAATGGGGTTTCAGCTTGCGCCACTTGCGATGGGCCACTGCCAGCGTTTCGCAACAAGGTGATCGTCGTGGTTGGAGGCGGTGATACGGCGATGGAAGAAGCGACTTTCCTGACGCGCTATGCCGCGAAAGTTTACGTTGTTCATCGTCGCGATAAGTTGCGTGCGTCGAAGATCATGCAGGACAAGGCGTTTCATAACGAGAAGATCGAGTTTGTCTGGAATACGGCGGTTCAGGAGATTGTCGGAACGCCGGAAGATGGTGTCAACGGAGTGATCCTGCGCAACCTGCAAACCGGTGAAGTGCGGACGTTCCCGTGTTCCGGTGTGTTTGTCGCCATCGGTCATAAACCAAATACCGATCTGTTTAAAGGCTGGCTCGATATGGATGATATCGGGTACATCAAGACTTCCGGCAAGTCGACTGCGACGAACATTCCCGGCGTCTTTGCTTGTGGCGATGTGCAGGATTCGGTTTATCGACAGGCCGTTACTGCTGCCGGCACCGGATGCATGTCAGCGATCGACGCCGAACGCTTTCTCGATCACCTGCCGGTGGCTATGCCGAGCGGGGAGGAAGTGACGATGGAAGGAGAACACGTCACGCCCGATCACAAAGCGGTCATCACGGCTGATGGTCACATGTTTCCGAATCAACCTGGAGTTGTGGTAGGGGAAGATTAATTAAAGTAAAACGATTGAATCGTCTTTGTCGCGGCGGGATGGGGTTGCGGGGCGATGGACAGGCGGCGGGATCGGGATCTCGTCGTCATTGAGCGGACACGGTTCACAATACACACCGAGTCGCTGACGTCGATCCTCACAATCATTACAACCCAGAGACAAACCAAGTTGCCGCAACGATTCGAGCAGCGGCAACAACAACCGCCCGCGCTCCGTTAACCGGTATTCAATGTGCGGCGGATTTCCACCGAAGTCAGTCCGCTCGACAAAGTTGTCCTGCTCCATGTCGCGCAACCGTCCAACGAGCGTGCGACTGCTGATCGGAAACAGGCTATTAAGCAACTCCATCGTCCGCTTCGGACCCGCCACCAACTCGCGCACGACGAGCATGGTCCACTTGTCGCCGAGTATTTGCAGCGCCCCGGTTATTGGACAGCCATCGAGTTCGCGTCGCTTCATCGCTGGATAGCTTACGGTCTCAGGTTGATGTTGTATGTCTTGATTTTAGAATTGAGCGTTGTCGCGTTCATTCCGAGCAGCCGCGCAGCACGCGATTGATGACCGCCGGTCTGTTCGAGCGCACGCCTGATCAAGTCGATCTCGAACCGTCGCACTTCTTCGTAAAAGTTGATGCCGCGACCAATGTCGCCAACGGCCATAGTGCTTGCTCCGTCATGATGTCCCGCCACCACGGACTTCGGATCGCTGATCTCAGTGCGCAAACATTCTTTCGTGATCTCATCGCCAGGCGCAATAACTACAGCACGCTCGACCGTGTTTTCCAACTCGCGCACATTTCCCGGCCACGAGTACGCTTCGAGCATCGCGAGCACTTCAGGCGCCAGTTGCTCCGACACGATCCGGCCGTTTTCCTCGTTGTACTTCTGAATGAAATGTTGAGCGAGCGGCAAAATGTCCTCGCGTCGATCGCGTAAAGGCGGCAGTTCGATCGGCACGACGGCGAGACGATAATACAAATCTTCGCGAAAACTTCCCTGCCGCACTGCTTCTTTTAGATCGATGTTCGTTGCCGCAACGATACGAACGTCAACGCGTCGCGGCGTCGTATCGCCGAGTGGCGTAAACTCGCGCTCCTGGATGACACGCAGCAAACGGACCTGCGTTTCCGGCGGAATATCGCCAATCTCGTCGAGAAAGATCGAACCACCGTCAGCAACTTCAAACAGACCTTTCTTCGCCGCAACTGCGCCAGTGAACGCACCGCGCGTGTGACCAAACAATTCCGACTCCAGCAGCTCCGAAGGAATGTTTGAACTGTTGACTGTTACAAACGGACGTCCAGCACGCGTGCTCGCCTCGTGAATCGCTTTCGCAATCAACTCCTTACCGGTACCGCTCTCGCCGGTAATCAAAACTGTCGAACGCGCGGGCGCAACCTGTTCGACGAGACGAAAAACTTCCTGCATCACGTCGGACCGGCCGATGATCTCGCCGCGATCGACAGCCTTACTCATCGCGCGTCGCAACGTCCGTCGTTCTTCTTCCTTGCGACGTCGTTTTATTCCCGCCTGAATCGTGGCGGTGATCTGTTCGTTTTGAAACGGCTTTCGAATACAGCCGAACGCACCACGTTCCCACGCAGCAATTGCCGTATCGAACGTCGCGTAAGCAGTGATCATCACGATCACGGCTTCCGGATCCATCTTCAAAAACTCTTCCAGCGCGCGCAGGCCGCCGATGCCCGGCATCGACACGTCAAGCAGCACGACGTCGAAAGCTCGCCGCCCATACGCTTCGAGGCCTTCCTCGCCTGTTTTCGCGAGATCGACGCGGTACCCTTCGGTGGTGAGAAGCGTCTCGAGCACCTCACGCATGATCTCTTCGTCGTCGACGACGAGGACCGAACCTTTTCGCGAATTTTTTCTTTCGCTCTTCATTGCATACACAAAATGGAAATCGCGCGCTAGTTTAGCGACGCGACGGTCTAACATCAAACCCAGCATCAAACCCAGTTTTAAAAATTAAATTAATCGCCGACGGCCTGGAGACGAGCGCGGAGGCGCGCGCTTGGCAAGGTGATGCGGAAGGTGGAGCCGCGGCCGGGCATGCTGTCGACCGTCATATGGCCGGCGTGTTCCTGGACGATGCCGTACGTAACGGCCAGACCGAGGCCGGTGCCCCGGCCCACGCCTTTCGTCGTGTAGAACGGGTCGTAAATTTTGGCGACGTTCTCGGGCGCGATGCCGATACCGGTATCGGCGATCTCGACGACGACCGATCCGTCTTCAGCAGTGCTGGTCGAGAGCGTAATGCGGCCGCCATCGGGAATAGCATCGCGCGCGTTGAGGAGCAGGTTGGTGAAGACCTGTTGAAGCTTGCCGGCGTTCGCGTAAGCTTCCGGCGCGTCTTTGTCGTAGGACCGAATGATTTCGATCTGGCTGCGACGCATCTGTGGTTCGAGCAACTGCAACGTATCGTCGAGAACGCGCGCGATGTTGATTTCGGCAAACTCGGTCGCGCTGCCTGTACGCGAGAAGTTGAGCAGGTTATTGACGATATTCGTCGCGCGCTCGGCCTGCGTGCGGACTTTCTGTAACAACGCGTGCTTCGGATCGGTCTCACTCAACATTCCGAGCAGCATCTGCGTGTAGGACGAAACGCCCGTCAGCGGAGTGTTCACTTCGTGCGCAACACCCGCCGCAAGCAAACCGATCGACGACAGCTTCTCGCGCTGCTGCAATTGTTCTTCAAGACTGATTCTCGCCGTCACGTCTTCAACAACAACGAGCGCGCCTGTTTGTCCTTGTCCGTCCTGCAAGGGCGCGAGCGCTATGTTCAGGACCAGCGAACGGTTCGCGAGGGTAGCAGTGTGCAGTTTGTAAATGTTTCGGATCTCGCGCAGCCTCCAACCGTCAGGGCCCAGGACCTGACGCAGCGTGTCGGCGAAATCTTCTGAGAACAGGTCTTCGACGCGCTTGCCGATCGCCGCGTCGCGACGCAGATCCAGGATGTGTTCGAGCGCCGAATTCAAACGTGTAACGCAGCCATCGAGATCGACCGCCAGCAGCCCGACGTTAATCGATTCGATAATCGATTCGTTGAATTCTTTCAGCTGCTTGAGCTCCGCGGCTCGCTCCTGCTGATCTTTGTAAAGCAGGCTGTTCTCGATCGCGACCGCGACATAGCCCGACACCGTTCGCAAGATCTCGACGTCTTCCGACGAAAGCAACGCGCCGTCAACCGACCGTCCGAGGCCGATTACAGCTACCATGCGCCCGCGCACAACACACGGCACGAAGTAGTGAAGCGATCGTCTGATCGATCCGGCAGCGTCCGGCATCAGATCCAGATCGTCAGCCCGAACGACACCTGTTTCAGCCGATCTCACACGAATCATTTCGCGGAAATCAGGTGGCACGAACACCGGAACCGTAAGTCCTTCAGCACGCGCGACCGTATAACCAGACTTCGAACTCCGGTCTTCAACAAAGATCGCCACGCGCCCGACATTCATCACTTCCTGAAGCCGGCTGACTAACGAATCGAGCAACGGCTCGAGCGCAGTGGTCGCCGACAGCGTGCGTCCGAAATCAAGCAGGCTGTTTCTGAGATCGTAACGTTCGCCGTAAAAGATCCGGTCGACCTGCTCCTGGAGAAAATGTTTGACCGGCGCAGCAACCATCACGACAGCGGCCATCGCCAGCACAGCAAGCACGACTCGCAAAGTAATCTCACCGGCATTGAACGGGTGGTCAGTTCCGAACGCGTAAAGTCCACCCATGTAGACCACGGTGCCAATCAGCAACGCGATCGCGAGCGTCGTCAACGCGTAAACAAAAACGCGACGAACCACCAGTTCGACGTCCATCAATCGATAACGCAGAACTGAATAGCCAAAAGCAAACGGAATGATTGCCAGCGGAAGTATCGCGACGTCGGTTAGCCAGCGATCAGTTTGCGCGCCGACGAGGTAGAACAGGCTGTACAGGAAAACGAACGGCGTGATGGCGAGCACCGTTCCCCACATCACCCATTTCACCTGCTGGCGAACGACGGTGCTCTTCGCGTTGATAAGCGTACGCGTCAACAATCCTGCGCCGGCGATTAACGCAATCGAAAAGTGCGCCACCATCAACCAGTAAAGAACGCCGAGCATCGGTTCCGTTACAGGAATGCTCCTCAGTCCTGAAACGGCCTTTGCCATCTCATCACGCAGATAAACGACGATCGTAAATACCAGCAGGAACAACGCCGGAACGTAAAACAACACGGCGCGCCACCGACGCGTTGGGGACAGTTGTTGACGCGTCGGATAGAGCGCGCAGAAGTGCACAAACAGCGGCGCGAAGAAAATGAATGCAACCGAGTCGAGAAATCCTACTGCGAGGTCCAGGTCGTCATAAGCCCCGACCGGCGAATAGAAGTGGAAAACAAAAGCGGCCAAACAGAACGTCGCAAAGTGGAGAGCATAGGGTGCGCGTCCACCTTGTTTGAAAAGCACAAAAAAACCGACCAACAGATACACAACGCCGATCAGGTTGATGTACAGGTCGCGCGGCGTCCACTTATGAATTCTGCCGATGTTGTCGAGGTCGGCCCAGTAGGCCCGTATTTCCGGCGCGTAAGAAGGCCGTTCAATCAGGTAATGCAACTGGCCGTTCTCAGCGATCTCTTCGAGATAAATCTGAACGTCTCGAGCACGCGCGATCTGATCGGGCTTGCTTATGCCATCGAAGCTGATACCGATCAGCCGGTCGCCGGGTAACAGCCGGGCGCGGTCAGCCGCGGAGTTCGGCTCGACGCTCTTGGCGATGATTCCCTCGGCAGTGTCGACCCACACGACCCCGTCCGTACGCGGCGTTTTATTCTCGGCGCGCTGGCGGAAGTTCAGCATACCGGCGCTGATCAATAGCGCTGCGCCGATTAGCAGGAACCATGTCTTAGTTGTGAGTACCGATCCCTTCACTGACTCTCCGACCTTCTAACCCGATTCTATGAATCGGCCGATCCGACCTTTTAAAGCAAGGTACGTACCCAGTGTTTTGCGTGCTCGATCTGGATTTCAGTTAAACCAACCATCCAACTTTTCGGAATTTTCCGAGAATTTGGAAGGTTGTGGGCCTTTTGCCCAACTGTTTAGAGTTACTCGATAAGGGAGCGTGACAAAGAGGAAGTAGTTGGCGGACCGCTCACTTTATCGAGCGCTGTTAGCGCGTCGCTAAAACCTGACCGATATTCCGCCACGCACTGATCGTCGATTAGTTCCGACAAAAGTCAACACATCACCGTTCTCAGAACTCGTTTGCGCGTCTAAAAGGTTGCGCGCGTCGAGAATCGCTTCTGCCCGCAGTGGCAGACCAAAGCTTGGCAGCTCCTGCGTAACTTGAATGCTCAAGGAAGGATCGTAAACACCCAGCCGGCCGGCGAACGGATCGATCGCAAACACTGTCGCTTCCGGCGAGAAACGCAACACCGTTCGCACCTGAGTTCCGCTGTCAAAGCCCGCGCCGAGTTGAAGCGCCGCAGTCTGAAACAAGCCGCTCTCAAACAGGTCCTCTGGAGTTGAGAAACCGGCCGCTGCTAACCGCTGCCCGCGTCCAAATGCGTAACCGGCCGAGGCTGTCCAGACACGATTCAAACGCCGCGTGTAAACCACGCGCATTCCGCGCGAAGAACCTTGCTGATTAGCTACGTGCAGAAACGCGTCGCTTGCGCTACCGGAGAAAGCGCTTCCGGGCATGCTCAACAAGCCGACTCCGCGTCCGCTCGTCGTATCGAAAAATGCTGTCGCTTCTACGTTCGAACTGTTGTCGAGCACGCGCTCGATTCCGAACTCGAGCCGGTGACTGCGTTCGAGCACTGCCTGACCGTCGATAAACGCGACGGGATTAGTTGTGTTGTCGCGGAAAACCACTTGTT
Source organism: uncultured Acidobacteriota bacterium (assembly GCA_963789185.1). GTDB lineage: Bacteria > Acidobacteriota > Blastocatellia > Pyrinomonadales > Pyrinomonadaceae > PSRF01. Next base: position 61,713 of record CAWBJU010000022.1, on the reverse strand, counting down.
CGCCTTCAAACGTCGCGACGCTTTGAATTCCGTCTTCATCTCCACCCGAGGCAAACGCAGCTTTAACTCTCGTGCGTGCGTTAACGTCGTACTGGACTCCGAAGCGCGGCGTGAACGCTTGTGCCCCACCGGCGCCGATGAAGCGCGAGTAGTCGAGACCCATTACGATCACGATCCCGTCGCGAACGATCCACTCGTCAACTGCACGCAGTGAAACCTGACCCCGCAGCGTGTCGTTGATGCGGCTGGTCCAAACAGGCGCATCAAAACGTAAGCCTGAGGCCGTCACGCCCACGCGATGGCGCTGGTTGATGCGAATGCGTGTGGTCGCTTCCGCGCGTTCCGGCGCATCGCCGAGTCCGGTTTGACCGGAGAAGATCAGTTCAACGTTTTCTGAAACGGGAGTGGCTACTGCGAAGTTGAGTCCGTGGTAGGACGCGCCGTATGCACTACTGGCGAAATAAGTTTCGACAACACCGCGAGGTCTGATTTTTGAATCCTGCGTTGTGGAGTCAGCAGGACCGGTCGGCGCGCTTTCCATCGTCGACTCGTCGCGGGTTCGTGCAGCGGCCTCTGCCTGGTTGATGGCAATGATCGTCGGATCCTCTACATCGTCGATATTGAAGATCGATCTTCTGCCATGACCTGAACGCAGCACCCACTTGACGTCATCCTTATCCGGACGTCGTTCGGGCAAGGTCTTGCCGTAGCCAACAGGCTCGAGATTGAACTTGTAAACCAGTTCCTGAGAGGCCTTCACTTCAACTGACGAGAAAACGACTTCGCTGAAGCCGGTCGCGATTGCTCTAATTCCGTAACGTCCCGGCAGGACCCTGGCAATGAAGTTTCCCTTGTCGTCGGTGCGTGCTTCCTTGACCTGCTTCGCGCCCTCGCGCAACAGCGACACCAGTGCTCCAGTGAGCGGATTTCCTTTGTTGTCTCTAACGGTGCCGGTGATGGTTCCGAGTGATTTGCTCGGCGGGGCGGCCTGGGAAAGACTGGCGGTTATCGACACCAGTGCGATCCAGGACAAGCCAAGACTCAACGCTCTTTTCATGAGTTTAAGACCTCCGCGACGACCAGAGTCCCTGGGAAGCGAATGGGGAGCACAACAGGCGAAATATTGTCGTTCACAGCCAGAGTACTGTCAAGTAACAGATGAAGGAAATATGGGCGTTTTGCCGCGTTTTTTCTTGATTTTAGCCGCCACCCCACGCTCGCTACCGCTTCCGCTCCGGTCGTGCTAGGATTCCTCACCCCATTCACCTACGGAGCTCTTAACGCCCTGTTTGATTTCCAACAGATGATCGACGAAGTGCAATCAACCAAACTCCCGAACGGGATCGTTGTCCTGACTGAACACATGCCCGGGCTCCGATCTGTGACGGCCGGGATCTGGGTTCGCCGTGGTTCCCGCCACGAATCGGCGGAACTCAACGGGATCTGTCACTTTATCGAACACGCTGTGTTTAAAGGCACCCGGCGACGCACGGCTCGCGATATCGCTGTCGAAACCGACCAGCTGGGGGGACATCTTGACGCCTATACAACTCATGAGATGACAGGTTTCACGACGAAGGTTGCGGACGTCGCCCTGCCGCAAGCCATCGATTTGCTGGCGGATCTTGTCGCCCACCCGCGTTTTGAGCAGGAAGACCTCGATCGTGAGCAAAAAGTCATTCTCGAAGAGATGAAAATGGTGGAAGACACGCCCGACGAGCTTTTGGGCGAACTCTTCAACGCCGCCTATTTCCCGAATCAACCGTTGGGACGCCCTATCGAAGGCACAAAAGAGACGGTGCCGACGTTCGACCACAAACTGACGCTCGCATTTCACGCGCGCGAGTTTTCCTACAACAATTTAGTCGTCGCGGCGGCGGGTAACGTCGACCACGCCCGTTTGGTGGAGCTTGTCGGTGTCGCGTTTGACGGCTGCGAGAGTGGCGCCGGTGTTCGGCCTTATCCAATCGACGGCTCGCGTCCGCGTCCCGCCGCGCCAATCCTGATCGAACAAAAGGGCGAACTCGAACAAGCGCATCTAGTGATCGCTACTCCCTGGCCTGACGCGCTCAACGAAGATCGTTACGCCGCGAGTTTGCTGGCGTCGGTGATCGGCGGGGGGACGTCGAGTCGGTTGTGGCAGGAAGTTCGTGAGGAACGTGGACTCGCGTATTCAGTCGGCGCCGCGGGCAGCGCGTTTTCCGACGTTGGCGTTTTTAATATTTACGCCGGCACGTCGCCGGAGCAGCTCGACGAAGTGTTGGAACTCTCGTTGAAAGAGTTGCGCAAGGTTGTTCGTGAACCGGTTTCGATGGAAGAGCTTCGGATCGCGAAGGACCAGGCCATCTCGTCGATCCTGTTGTCACTCGAATCGTCGAGTGCGCGGGCCAGCACGTTGGCGCGACAGGAGATCATTTTCGGTCGACGTATCTCGCCCGACGAAGTGATCGAAAAGGTCCGCAACATCACGCTCGATCAACTTCAGGAGATCGCGCGCACTTACTTCAATTCCGAAACAGTCGCGCTTGGCGCACTCGGAAACCTCAACGGGTTCAATGTCGATCGCTCACGTCTCGCCATTTGAACCACGAAGCGAAAATAAGAAACACGACAAAAGATCTGAAAGCTTTGTTATAGTTGTCTGTTCTTCGAACCGGTCAATTACTATGAAGCTTACCGTTCTCGGCAGCGGATCAACTGGTAACGCAGTTTTGATCGTTGCAGGCAATACTCGCGTGCTGGTGGACGCCGGACTGAGCGCGAAGGAGATCATGCGCCGCCTGGCGATGGTCGGAGAGGACGTGCAACGGCTCGACGGCGTGCTTGTCACTCACGAACATGGCGATCACGCAGGCGGCCTTCGCGTGTTGTTAGGTTCGGTTGATTGTCCCGTCTACATTTCAGCTCAGACACTCGACGCATACGTCAGCGAACGTCTTAACGTCACGAATGACGAACCTCGACGCCGCGCGGACGCGTTGCGCGATCGCGTTGAGCAGATCGAGTCGAGCAAAGACTTTCGCATCGGCGAGATCGACTTTCATCCATTCACCATCCCGCATGACGCCGTCGATAATTTCGGTTTCACGGCGACACATCACGGCGTGAAAATCGCCACCGTGATGGACTTCGGTCACATCACGACCCTTGTGAGTGAACGTCTGCGTGGCTGCGCCGCGATCGTGATCGAGTCGAATCACAGCAGAGACATGCTGAAGGCGTGCGACGCGTATCCGTGGGAATTGAAGCAGCGCATCCTCTCGCGTCTCGGTCATTTGTCGAATGAAGACCTGGCCGATTGGATCAAGCACGGCTTTGACGGCTGCGCGAAGTACATCGTTCTGGCCCATCTTTCACAACGGGCAAACAACCCGTATTTGGCCAAAATCAACGCAGAAGTCGCGCTACAGGAAAAGGCGCCGCTTTTTTACAGTTGCGGCTCGACTGAAATCAGTCTTTCCTATCCCAAAGAACCCACACCCTGGATCGAAGTATGAGCAGGCGGACGCATCTGATTTGTTTGCTGCTTGCGGCGATGGCATGCGCCTGCGGCATCGCGAATCAAGGCAAACGAGTGCCGGCCGAGGTCGAGGATGTGGTCACAAGCATCGGCACCAACATCGATCAGGAACGCTACGATCAGATCTATTCGGATTCAGCGGATCTGTGGAAACGAGACGCCACGCTCGAACAATCAAACGAAGTTTTCAAAACTTTGCGGTCGAAACTCGGCAAAGTCGAAAACCGTTCGCTTCACTCAGCAACTGAGCAACAGAACTCCGGCGGGCCGTTAAAGGGGCATATTTATATACTGCGTTATGAAACACGATTTGAACGCGGGTCGGGAATGGAGACTTTTACACTGACCGAAGAGAATGGCCAGTGGCGGCTCGCGCGCTACCTGGTAAATTCCACGAACCTGAAATGATAGATCGCTACACACTGCCCGAAATGGGCGCCCTCTGGTCCGAGCAAAACAAGTTTCAGAAATGGCTCGACGTTGAAATCGCCGTCTGCGAAGTCCACGCCGACAACGGCATCATCCCGCGCGACGCGCTCGAACAGATAAAAACGCGCGCTAAGTTTTCAGTCGAACGCATCAACGAGATCGAGAAGACGACCAATCACGACGTCATCGCGTTTACGACCAACCTCGCCGAGTCGATTGGTGAAGCATCGCGATTTGTCCACTACGGTTTGACGTCGTCTGACGTCGTCGATACCGCTAACGCTTTGCTGCTGCGCGATGCGTCAGACATTCTGCTGCCGAAGGTAGACAAGTTGATGGAGGCGCTGAGACGGCGCGCCGTCGAGTTCAAGAACACACCACAGGTCGGACGCACGCACGGCATTCACGCCGAACCGACCTCGTTTGGCTTGACCTTCGCGCTTTGGTTCGACGAAATGCGGCGCAATCGCGAACGGCTGTTGCGAGCGAAAGAGGCGGTTGCGGTCGGCAAGATCAGCGGCGCGGTCGGCGCGTTTGCGCATCTCGATCCATCTGTCGAAGAAAGCGTTTGCGCGCGGCTCAGTTTGAAAGCAGCGCCCGTTTCAACGCAGGTGATTCAGCGAGATGTTTATGCCGAGTACCTGACGACGCTCGCGATCATTGCTTCAACGCTTGAGAAGATGGCGCTGAATGTTCGTCACTGGCAACGCACCGAAGTCCGTGAGGCGCAGGAAAAATTCACAAAGGGACAAAAAGGATCGAGCGCGATGCCTCACAAACGCAATCCGATCATTTCCGAGCGCATCTGCGGCATGGCGCGGGTTGTACGCGCAAACAGCATTGTTGGACTCGAAAACGTCGCGCTCTGGCACGAACGCGACATCTCGCATTCGTCAGCCGAACGCGTCGTCCTGCCCGATTCGAGCATCGCGCTGGATTACATGATGCAAAAGACGATTGGCTTGATCGAGGGACTCGTCGTTTATCCCGAGCGGATGCTGGAAAACCTTAAGGCTACGAAGGGCTTGATCTTTAGTGGCCAGCTTTTACTCGCGCTTACGAACAAAGGCATCTCGCGCGAAACGGCGTACGATTGGGTGCAGCGAAATGCAATGAGAGTTTGGGATGAGGATCGCGACTTTCAGACACTCATCAAGACTGATGAGGACATCAAGTCGCAACTGTCCGCTGACGAGATCGATCGAATTTTTTCGTTAGACCACTACCTGCGCAATGTCGATTCGATCTTTGAACGTGTGTTTAATTAAACCTATTTCGTTGAGAACTTCTCGGCAAAGTTACCGATTAACGGCAGTTTGTAGTACTGGCCCTGGAAAGCCTTGACCATGCCCATGACCCAACCGGCGAGAAAGGCGACGTAGAAAACAACAATAAGGAATCCAAGCACGAGTCCGACCAGCGTGCCGAGCAAGCTGTGAATCTGGGCGGCAATGATTGAAATAACGAACCATAGGAACAACAACACGAAGCTGCCGATGAAAAAGACGCCACCCAGGATAATCGCCTGCATGGCATGAAACCGCACCAGCCGGCTGTCCTTTTCGATGAAAAAGAAGATCAGCCCGGAAACAAAGTGAACGATATACGACAATAATGCCGCGATATTCTCGTCAAGCCCGGTACTCGATTTGGCCACTGGGACGGGTGGCGTGTTGCTCGTTTGGACGGGCGGCGGGTTTTGCATTATAAGTTTCTCCTAAAGGAAGCTGGGCGAGCCACAGGCCGGAGATATTAGTCCAACAACTGTTTTTTAAGCAATGTTTGTTGATGTTCCGAACGGGCCAATCATGAAAGCAAAAGTGTATGTAAACCTGAAATCCGGCGTGCTCGATCCGCAGGGTAAAGCTATCCAACACTCGGTCGAACTGCTTGGATTTACGGGAATTTCGGACGTGCGCCAGGGCAAATACTTCGAGATTGCGCTCGATCCGGCAGTCGACAACCAGCAGGCCCGCGAATCGGTTGAAAAGATGGCTCGCGAAGTGCTGTCAAATCCGATCATCGAAGACTACCGCGTGGAGATAGAAGCGTGAAGTTTGGCGTTATTGTTTTTCCCGGTTCGAATTGCGATCACGATGCATATCACGTGATCTCAAAGCACGTCGGACAGCCGGTCGATTTCATCTGGCATCGCGAGACGGATCTCAGCACCTACGACGCCGTCATCATTCCCGGAGGTTTTTCCTACGGCGACTATCTTCGTGCGGGCGCACTCGCGCGCTTTTCGCCCGTGATGAATTCGGTCAAGAAGTTTGCCGAAAGCGGACGGTTCGTGCTCGGGATCTGTAACGGTTTTCAGATTCTTTGCGAGGCGGGGCTTTTGCCCGGTGCGCTGATTCGCAATCGCGATCTGCATTTCATCTGCGATCACATTTACGTTCGCGTCGAAACGTCCGACAGTCCTTTTACAAATGAGATTTCCGCAGGTTCAGTGCTCCGTATTCCGATCGCGCATGCGGAAGGCAACTACGTTTGTGACGATCAGACGCTGGACGAACTCAAGCGTGAGCATCGCATCGTGTTTCGCTATTGCGACCCGACTGGCGCGATTACCGAAGCGGCGAATCCGAACGGTTCACGCGAGAACATTGCCGGCATCTGTAGTCGTGAACGCAACGTGCTCGGTTTGATGCCGCATCCGGAACGCGCCTGTGAAGATCTACTCGGATCGAGCGATGGACGCGATATCTTCCGGTCTCTTGCGGCAACTCTCGCAGCCGCAGTTTGACCCTCGGCTTAACACATGAAACGACTACTACCCTTCATCATCATCCTCGTCGTGCTTGGCGGCGCCATTGGCAGCGTCGTTTACATGACGCAAACAAAATCCGCGTCAAACGAAACCACAAATCAATCGCAGGCCAACGCGAACGCCCCAAAACCGTCGCCGACCCTGGGCCCGGTCAAGACTGGCGTTCCAGGGGCAGACCCGCCGCATACGATTGGACCAGCGAATGCTCCGGTGAAGATCGAGGAGTTTGGCGATTTTGAGTGTCCGCCATGTGGGTTGTTTCATCCGATACTGAAGCAGATGCACGATGAGTTTGGCGATAAGTTGCACGTCACTTTCCGCGAGTTTCCGCTGGCCAATCACGATCACGCGATACCGGCGGCGTCGGCCGCTGAAGCTGCAGGCCTGCAGGGTAAGTTTTGGGAAATGCATGCGTTGATTTTCGAGAACCAGAACCAGTGGAAAACGCAGTTTGATGTGCGGCCGGTCTTTGAGGGTTATGCGAAGCAGATTGGTCTCGATGTCGAACGATACAAACGCGACGTGACTAGCGATCGGGTTGAACAGCGAATTTTCCTCGACGGCAAACGCGCGCGGTCCATGGGTGTGAATAGCACGCCTACTGTGTTCTTGAACGGTCGTGAAGTGCCTTTTCAGTCGTTGCCCGCCGACACCTTGCGAGTTTTGATTGATAACGAACTACGCGCTGCGGGAAAGCAAAAGTGAAGTCATTGCCAAATGCCGATTGCCAACTGCCGATTGAAAGACCCTGATACTGCGACTACAAGCTTGAGTGATCTTAGACAGCAAGAGAAATTGGCAATTGGCAATCGGCACTTGGCAATCCCAATGTATGTTGCGGCGGCTGTGCTGTCGCTCGTGGGTCTCACCGACGCTGTTTACCTCACAGTTCAGCATCTCGCCGGGCAGAGCGTGCCGTGCTCGGTAACTTCCGGTTGTGAGGAAGTGCTCACCAGTTCGTACGCAGCGATTTCCGGTATCCCCCTGGCGGCCGTTGGCGCCGCCGCTTATTTCAGCGCTTTCAGTTTGGCGACACTGGCGGCTTTTGGTTATCGCATCGCCGGATTACTGCTGCGGCCGCTCGTGGCGATCATGGTTCTCGTGAGCCTGTGGCTGTTCTATTTGCAGGCCTTCGTCATTCGGGCCTTTTGCCAGTTCTGTCTGTTGTCGGCAGCGATTACAATCACGTTGATGATCGTTGTGTTGGTAGCGTGGAAGAAAGGTAGTTAGTGATGAGTCAGCAAACTTCCGTGTCGGACATCTTTCGCCGCGCCCAGGCTGTGCGCCGGGAGCACTCCGACTGGTCGTACAAAAAAGTGGGTGAACAACTGGTGAAAGAGTTTTCCGGTGGTCCAATGCCGTCGTTGCATACCTTGACGATACCGGAGCAGGACGACCGCGCTCCGGAAGAGGATTGGACAGCGGGTTTGCCGATCGTGCGTCGCGGGATCCAGTTTGGAGACTGGAAAGAGATCGTCGGCGGAATTCTCTTGAGCCTCGAACAAACGGAAAACTACGAGCGCGCGCGAGGCCCGGAAGGCGACCGCGACGAGTGGCACAACCGAAACGTCGGCATTGAGGACGCGACGGCGAAGGGTGTTGGCAAGTGGATGCCGGAAGAATTGATTGCACTCGCGGAGAAGCAAGGTAAGAAATGAGTTTTCTCGACGGCTTATTCAATGATCCGAAGTATCAAACTACGGATCCACGGCCCGCGGACGCGATCGAAGATCCGGACGTCATCATCAGTCCTGACACGCGGCGCGAGAAGCGTATCCCGCCGGGACAGTCGCGCACGAAGAAGTGGCCCGTGCTCGACGCGCACGGCACGCCGCAAATCGATCTCGCAACCTGGGTTTTTGAAGTTGAAGGTTCAGTGGAGAACTCGCTGAAGTGGTCGCTCGACGAGTTTATGCAACTCCCGGCGGTGCGTGTTTACGCTGACTTTCATTGCGTCACGCGCTGGTCCAGGCTGGATAACGTTTGGAGCGGAGTCTCTACCCGCGAAATCGCCCGGCTCGCTGGTGTAAAGCCGGAGGCGAAGTTCGTTTTAGCTCTGGCCTACGACCACGGTTGGACCACCAACCTGCCAATCGAGTATTTCCTGAAAGAAGATTCGCTGTTCGCGTGGGCACACGACGGTCAGCCGATTCCACCCGAACACGGCGGTCCCGTGCGCTTGATCGTTCCGCAACTTTACGCGTGGAAGTCAGCAAAATGGGTCAAAGGCGTTCGTTTCCTCGAACACGATCAAGCGGGCTTCTGGGAAGAAGGTGGCTATCACATGCGCGGCGTGCCGTGGGGCCCAGGTGATGGCGAAAGATTCCGGTGGTCGTGAGTAAGTAAATGGAACGATCACCAACGACCACCGCTCCGAAAGACGCGGCCGCGGTAATTCTCATCCGGCAAGACACCGATCCGAACAATCCCGAAGTGTTTTGGGTCAAACGCAGTGACAAGCTCGCGTTTCTCGGCGGCTTTCATGCGTTTCCCGGCGGACAGATCGACAGTGAGGACGCGTCGATTGAAGTGCGAAACGCGCCGAATCCGGAAACGTCCGCGATGATCAGCGGGGCGGCGCGCGAGCTGTTCGAAGAGCTCGGCGTGCTCGCCGCGCGTGGTGGTGAAACCCTCACAAAGGGACAACGAAAATCGCTGCTCGACGATCTGGAATCTGGGCGCATGTCGTGGCCCGCGTTGTTGGACCACTACAACCTTTATCTCGACGCCAACGATTTCACTTACGTCGGTCGCTGGGTTACGCCGCCGTTCAATGCTCGCCGGTTTGACACCTGGTTTTTCTTAGTTAACTGTCCGACAAAACAGGAGCCGCAAGTGATCGCCGGCGAGCTCGCCGGTGGTGAGTGGTTGCCCGCACGTGACGCTTACGCACGTTGGTTGCTAGATGAAGTCGTCGCCGTCCCACCAACGCTTCATGCGCTGAGAATGCTGGGTGCGGGCATGACTCCTGATCTCGTCGAACGCTTTCTTTCGCTGCGTCATGCACACGGTGAAGTTGCGCGGCAGATCACGTTTCGACCCAACTACCTTTGCTTTCCCGTTCGTACGCCGACGCGGCCGCCCGCGACTCACACCTGCTGTTACCTGGTCCATACGTCCAAAGAGTTGCTGATCGTCGATCCGGGATCGCCGTACGAAGAAGAACAACAGGCGTTGGCGGAGTGTGTTGACGAAATGATCGCCGCGGGACGAAAGGTACGCGAGATTATCCTGACGCATCATCATCCGGATCATGTCGCTGGTGTGAACGCGTTGAAGGCGCATCTCGGCGGCAACGTTCCCGTCGCTGCTCACGAAGAGACCGCGAAGCTTCTCAGCGATGTTCAAGTCGATCGTTTTATCCAGGACAACGAGCCTATTAAACTCGAGGCCAAACTCGAGGGTGAACCGCAGTTGCTGTTGCGCGCAATGCACACGCCCGGTCACGCGCGCGGACATCTTTGTTTTCACGACGCGGATCGTGGCGTGCTGATCACTGGCGATAACATCGTCGGTTTCGGATCGGTGCTAATCGATCCGGCAGACGGAAAGATGCGCGACTATCTGAATTCACTCCACCGCATGCGTGCGTTACCAAATCTATCGGTGTTGTTTGGCGGTCACGGCCCAGCAGTCGCTGTGCCGTATCAGAAGATCGACCAATACATTTCCCACCGCTTACAACGAGAACAACACATCCTTGAAGCCGTCCTGAGCGGGATCACGGATCCGAAGGAGATCGTCAATAAGGTTTACACCGATGTTTCCCCCAAAGCTTACGCAATGGCCGAAAGAGCTGTCCTTGCACACCTCGAAAAGCTGCGCGAAGACGGTAAGGTTAGGTAGAATCTTCGCTATACAACATGGATTACCCAAGAAATCTTCGCGAGCTCAATTCGAGCAGGTATCAAACCCTCTCGGTCAAGGACGAACTGCGTCTCAACCTGATTCGAAAACTGCGGGCAGGTCAAAAACTCTTCCCGGGCATTGTCGGTTACGACGACACGGTTATTCCGCAACTCGTCAACGCGATCCTTTCGCGTCATAACATCATCCTGCTCGGCCTCCGCGGGCAGGCAAAGAGCAGAATCATCCGCCAGATCACGGAATTACTCGACGATCGAATCCCGATCATCGCGGGGTCTGAAGTAAACGACGATCCGTTTCGTCCCATCTCCGCGTACGGCAGACGACTCCTCGGCCAACAAGGCGATCTGACGCCGATCGAATGGATCGATCGCGACGCACGTTTTGTCGAGAAACTCGCGACGCCGGACGTAACCGTGGCCGACATCATCGGCGACGTCGATCCGATCAAAGCCGCAAAAGGCGGTCACCTGCTGAGTGACGAGCTGACGATTCATTACGGTCTGCTGCCGCGCGCCAATCGCGGGATCTTCGCAATCAACGAGTTGCCCGACCTCGCCGGGAAGATTCAGGTCGCGCTTTTCAACATCATGCAGGAAGGAGACGTTCAGATTAAGGGTTATCCGGTGCGTCTCCCGCTCGACGTTATGCTGATGTTTTCAGCGAACCCGGAAGACTACACGGCGCGCGGAAAGATCATTACGCCGCTCAAGGATCGCATTGGCTCTGAAATCACGACGCACTATCCGAAAGAGTTGCCGTCGGCTGTGGAGATCACGCGCCAGGAAGCGTGGACCGATCGCTTCGAAGACAAGAATCGAATACTCGTGCCCGACTTTATTCGTGAAGTCGTCGAGCAGATTGCGTTTGAAGCGCGCGAAGACAATCACGTCGACAAGCATTCGGGCGTATCGCAGCGCTTGCCGATCACGGTGATGGAGTCGGTTGTTTCAAATGCCGAAAGGCGGTCGTTGCTGACGGGGGAGGAGCCGATCGTTCCGCGCATCGCTGACATCTATGCCGCGATACCGTCGATGACGGGAAAGATGGAGCTGGAGTACGAAGGTGAACAGGTCGGCGCGAATCGCATCGCACGCGAGCTGATCAAACGCGCGGCTGGTGAGATCTTCGAAGGTTATTTCGTCGGTATCGATTTCTCGCGCGCAGTGCAGTGGTTTGATGAGGGAAACAAACTGCTGCTGGCAGACACGGCAGCCGCGGTCGAGTGCGTCACGCTGCTCGAAGCCGTTCCTGAATTAATGGATGCGGCGTTAATTCCTTTTGAATTCGACCGTACTGACGAACCGCGCCTTGTTGCTGCATGTGAGCTTGTGCTTGAAGGCCTTTATGCGCAAAACAAGATCAGCCGCAACGAAGAAGGCGGTTACACTGCGGTCACCAAAGCACGCAAAGATCGTCGCGGCATGATCTACGACGACCTGACCGAGACCAGTAAATATAGCTGAGCGCGATGCTCGCGGGCGTCACATAGCAATGAAATTCACGCGTTATTCCAAGTTCAAGGGTTTCGACGTCTTCGGGATTAACCTCGGCGAGTTGATGGACAGCATGGCCGATGCCCTGCTCGATTCCGGCTACGACGATAACTACTACTGGACTCGCGAACGCCGCCCCACCGACACCTCACTCGACGCCCTGCGTAGCGCTCTGCTCCAGGCATTACTCGAAAAAGGACTTGTCGACGAACAACAGATCCAGGAGATGCTCGCCGAGAACGAAGGCAAGTACAAGGGATCGCTTCTCGAAGAACTCCTGAACCAACTTATCGAACGACTCGTCGACGAAGGCTACTTAACCCTTCGCGAACAACAACCGCAAAACCAGCAGCAGCGCAACGGCGGCAACGGCGAACTCTCAGAACCCCTGTCGCGCAACGTTCATTTCGAAGTAACCGAAAAAGGTCTCGACTTTCTCGGTTACAAAACACTGCGAAACCTGCTCGGCAGCTTTGGCAAGAGCGCCGCCGGCCGTCACGATACAACTTACCTTTCCACCGGTGTCGAAGCTGCTGCCGCAAGCAAGCCTTACGAGTTTGGCGACACGATAAATCTCGACGTCAACACGACGTTGCTCTCCGCCATTCAACGCGAAGGTCTGCAAGTGCCGCTCAATCTCGAGTACGGCGATCTACACGTCCATCAATGTGACTACCAATCATCATGTGCGACGGTCGTGATGCTTGATTGTTCCCACTCGATGATTCTCTACGGTGAGGACCGGTTCACGCCGGCGAAGAAAGTCGCGCTCGCGATGTCGCACCTGATTCGCACACACTATCCCGGCGACTCGCTGAAGGTCGTGCTGTTCCACGACGGCGCAGAAGAGTTGCCGCTAGGCAAACTCGCGACGACACACGTCGGGCCGTACCACACCAACACCGCTGAAGGTTTGCGTCTTTCGCGCCGGCTGCTACAGGCGCAACGGAAAGAGATGAAGCAGATCGTGATGGTGACGGACGGCAAACCGACCGCTTGCTTCGTCGATTCGGCGGATTTCGCGCGTTTCGGGGCGAGACACACAGAAAGACCCGCGCAAAAACGGGACAACAGTCTCCGCCCGACTCGCCGCCTCTACAAAAACTCGATGGGCGGCGATCCGCTGGTCATGTCCGAGACGTTCAAGGAGGTACAGGCCTGCCGCAAAGCCGGTATAATGATTAACACTTTCATGCTGGCCAGCGATTATTATCTGGTCGAATTCGTGAAACAGATGAGCGCCATGACAAATGGCAAGGCTTACTTCGCGAACCCAGCAAATCTTTCGCAATTCGTATTGATAGATTTCCTTCGCCGAAGAACCCGACGCGTACGATAGTTAACCCAGGGAACACGGATTTGAACCGATCACGCCAGCGTCGTGTCTTCTTGCCCTATCTGATTCTCCTGCTGGGCCTGTGTTTCACTATTCTCGCTTACTACAACTTCTCCAGACTCACGTACGAACAAGACCAGAGCCGCTTTCAAAATTCAGTCCAGCAGATCCAGGACAAGATTACACTTCGAGTCCAAACTTCGATGGCACTCTTGCGCGCGGGCACCGGACTCTTCGCGGCCAGCAACCGGGTCACGGTCTATGAGTTTGATCGGTTCGTTCAGCAAATCGAGTTGCACAAGAATTATGGCGGTATATACGGTATCGGATTCTCTCGACGGCTTTCCCCGGAAGAACTTCCGAAGATGGTCGATACAATGAAGCAATCGGGCTTTCCTGATTTTCATGTGTGGCCGGAGAATCCTCCTCGAGATGAATATCACGCCATCATTTACTTGCAGCCTCAGAACGCGCGCAACAAGCTGGCGATGGGCTTCGACATGTTCACCGAACCCGTTCGCCGTCAGGCAATGGAGAAGGCGCGGGATAGCGGAGCGCCCGCCGCATCAGGGAAAGTGTTCCTGGTCCAGGATCAGACGGATCCTGCTAATCAGCAGCCAGGCTTTCTCATCTATGCGCCGGTCTATCGGAAAGACAAGGAGGGGACCGTCTCCGGCCAGGAGGAACTACGCAGCGTACTCCTCGGATTTGTTTACAGTCCTTATCGCGTTGACGAGTTTCTCACGCCTATTACGGCACAGCAGCACTTTGACGTGAGTTTTCGTGTCTACGATGGCGAGGAGAAACCAGACAATCTGCTGTATGACTCAGGGGACGCAGATACATCACACAATCCTCGGTTTAAGTTTTCCGATACCGAAGAAGTTGCGGGTCGCCACTGGACCATCGCGTACGCGACGAAGCCGTCCTTTGAAGGACCGTCGAACCAGCCATTCGTCAAATATACACTCCTCGTCGGAACGTTTCTGAGCCTCTTGTTTTTTGTGGTGAGTCGAGCGCAGGTCCTCGCGCGAATGAGCGCGGAGCGCGCCGCTGCGGGCCTTAAAGAGTCGGAGTCGACAGTTAGAAAATCTTTGGCGGAACGTGAGGCGGCCGAGAACGCCGTTCGAGAGGCGGACCAGCGCGCGCTACTCGAATACGAACGGCTGCTGGCGAGGATCTCGCTGTTGGCCCAGGCGCTCGGCACCGCGCGTGAGTTGAATGCGATCTTTCGCGCGTTGCGTGAGTTTACCGACGTGTCGGTCCCGTGCGATGGGTTCTTCGTATCGCTTTACGATCCCATGCGTGACGTTCGTACTGCCTGTTATGGATGGGGCGACGGCGCCGAAGTTGATGTTTCCGAGTTGCCGCCGATGCCGGTCACCGCGCATGGACCGAACAGTCGCGCCGTGCGCACCGGTGAAGTCGTCATCACCGACAACTACATGGTCGCGCAACGCGGACATCCGACGGTCGTCGTTGGACCAGACAATGGCTTGCGTCCGGAGACGTCGATGGCCGTGCCGATGGCGGTGATGGGCCGGATCATCGGCACGATCGAAGTGCAGAGTTACCAGGCGGGTGTCTATCGTCCTGAACACGTGACTGCGATGAGCATGGCGGCGAACCTTACGGCCGTCGCGATCGAGAACGTTCGCCTGTTGAAACTGGAACGTACGGCGCGACAAGCGGCAGAGGAATCCAATCGTTTGAAGGACGAGTTTCTCGCCACGGTTTCACACGAGCTGCGCACGCCGCTAACTGCGATTCTCGGTTGGTCCAGGTTACTGGAAGACGGTTCCGTCGATGATGAAGTAAGCAAACAAGCGATCGAAACGATTTGCCGCAACGCGAAGGCGCAGGCGCAGATCGTCGACGACATACTCGACGTCTCGCGCATCATTACGGGCAATCTCTATTTCGACCTGCATCCGTTGCAGCTCGGTCCGGTGGTAAAAAACGCGATCAATGTCGTTCGTCCAACCGCCGATGCGAAGGGGATCAAGATCGACGCTCGAATAGATTCGACCACGGCGATGGTGTCGGGCGACGCGAATCGTTTGCAGCAGGTGATCTGGAACTTGTTGTCGAATGCGGTGAAGTTTACGGATAACGGCGGGCGCGTGACGGTGAAGCTGTCCCAGGTCGGATCGACTGTTGAGATCGCAGTCAGCGACACCGGGCAAGGGATCAGTCGCGAGTTCATGCCATACGTCTTCGATCGTTTTCGCCAGGCTGACAGCACGACGACGCGACACCACGGCGGTTTGGGGCTCGGACTGGCAATCGCGCGGCATCTCATCGAGATACACGGCGGTACGATCAAAGCCGAGAGTGACGGTGAAGGACGCGGCGCCACGTTCACCATCAAACTGCCCGTGATCGACGCAGCCGTCAAAGCAGGCGTCCCGTTTACCGATACTCGCGAACGAGGCGTGGCCGCGGCGAGCATCGCGCCCCAACTGTTGTCGGGCGTCAACGTTTTGCTCGTCGACGACGACTCTGACACGCTCAAACTCATGACCACCGCTCTCACCAGACGACAGGCCACGGTAACTGCTGTATCTTCTGCTGATGAAGCGATTAAAGCGATCAGCCAGCGCCGTCCCGACGTATTGGTGTCAGACATTGCGATGCCGGACGAAGATGGTTACGGACTGATTGAAAAGGTTCGCTTACTCGAAGCCGGCGAAAACGAAAGCATTCCGGCTGTCGCAATTACGGCGTACGCGAAAGACGAGGATCGCGAGAAGGCGTTGTCGTCAGGTTTTCAGATTTACCTGGCGAAGCCCGTCGAGTTGACTGAATTAATTTCCGTGGTCGCGCGCGCGGCGCGCAGAGATTTCTGAAACGAATGACAACCACACGCATCGACGATATTCAATTGGCTTACGACGATGTTGGCGTTGGCCACGCGGTCGTGCTGATTCACGGCTACCCGTTCAATCGTTCACTCTGGACGGAACAAACGGACGCGCTAACAAGCAGATTCCGCGTCGTCACGCCCGATCTCCGCGGCTTCGGCGAGAGCGACAGTTCTGAAGGTCCTGTTACGATGAACCGCATGGCCCAGGATGTTGCTGAACTCATGGACCAACTGGGTATCGAACAAGCCGTGATCGGCGGGCTGTCGATGGGTGGTTACGTGGCTTTGGCTTTCGTCAAACAGTTTCCGTCGCGGGTTAAGGCGTTGGTTTTGGCCGACACGCGTGCGCAGGCTGACACGGAAGAAGGAAAACAAACACGCCATCAACAAGCAGAGAAGGCGCTGTCGGAAGGCATGGCGGGGATCGCCGACGCGATGTTGCCGAAGTTGTTGACGCCGGACACTGTGAGCAAGCGACCCGAAGTCGTGAAGCGCGTGCGCGACATGATGTTGAAAACGAAACCGCAAGGCGCTGCGTCCGCTTTGTTAGGCATGGCCGAACGCGAAGATCTGAGTGAGTTCATTTCGACGATTCGCGTCCCGACAATGATTGTCGTCGGACGTGAAGACGCGCTCACGCCTCTTGCCGATAGCGAGAAGATGCAGTCGAAGATTGCACCGTCGCGTTTGGTAGTGATCGAGAACGCGGGTCACGTTTCGAATATTGAGCAGACGGAACAGTTCAACTTCGCTCTAATAAGATTTCTCGACCGAGTGTTCGCTTGATCGCGATGTCGGACCACAAGAGATTCACGATCGAAGAGCGTGTGCGGTGGGGCGACGTCGATGCAGCTCGCATCATTTTCTACGGCGCGTACATTCGTTTCTTTGAATATGCCGAAACCGAATTGTTTCGGGAAGTCGGTTTGCAATACGGCGTGATGTTTGACGAGTTGAAGATTTGGCTGCCGCGTGTGCATCTCGAATGCGACTTTAAGCGCGCCGCGCGACTCGACGACTTGCTCGAGGTGAGTGTTTTTGTTGGGCGTTTCGGCACAAAATCGATGCGGCTTGATTTTGAAGTGCGACGCAACGGTGAAGAGGAACTGATCGCAACCGCGCATTTCGTTCTCGCGGCCGTCAACCAGGACACGTTTGAAACGGTGCCAATTCCCGCCGAGTTGCGCGAACGACTCGCGCCGTACGCTGCCGCAGCATAAGCAATGTCGAGTGATACAAGCACCTTAGAAGCACTGGATGAAAAGCGCGTTGAGCGCGATCCAATCAAGCAGTTTCAACTCTGGTTTGACGACGCGCTCGCCGCAAAGATCCCTTTGGCCGAGGCGATGACGTTAGCGACGGCGACACCGGAAGGTAGACCATCCGCGCGCATGGTGTTGTTGAAGCAGGTCGACGACGAGGGATTCGTTTTCTTCACCAATTATCACAGCGCCAAGGCCGCGCAACTAGATAGCAATCCGTACGCGGCGCTCGTGTTTTACTGGAATCGGCTGGATCGTCAGGTGCGCGTCGAAGGGAAAGTTGAGCGCACGTCGGCGGAAGAGTCGGAGTTGTACTTTCAGACGCGACCGCGTGAGAGTCAGATTGGCGCCTGGGCGTCGCCGCAGAGCAGCGTCATTACAGGACGTGATGTGCTCGAACAACGCGCGCAGGAGTTGGAAGATTACTATCGCGATCGCGAGATTGAATGTCCGGGACACTGGGGCGGCTATCGTTTGCGACCCGACAAGATTGAGTTTTGGAAAAGCCGGGTTGGAAGGCTACACGATCGAATACTTTACGAATTGCTGTCTGACGGGACTTGGTCCATCAAGCGCCTCGCGCCCTGAGTGCTACCAGTGCACCGTATAACCTGAAACTGACCATCCTCATCCGGCCCGCCTCAAACAGACAAACACAAATGCGAGATACTTTTTGATCATCGATTTCAGACGGGACGAAACGCACTTTTCACAAGTTTCTTCTTTAAATCGACGTATCCTTGTTCGCCGGCCACCAGGTCTCCTAACACGCGCTTTACGCCGCGATGGCCGCGCGCGAAATCAATCATACGTTCAGTAAACGGCGCGCCCCAAAAGTTTCCGTAGAACCGGCGACGCATTTGGGCGGCGCGGCTGAGGTCAGCGCCGAAGTCCTCACGCCAACGCGCTTCGTAAGTTTGCGGTTGGCCACTCAGGTAAGCTTCCGCAAACAACTCCGCTGAACGTAACGCGTAATAGATTCCTTCGCCGGTCACCGGATCCGCGAAACCTGCGGCATCCCCAAGCAACGCCCAGTCGCCGCCGCAAACTCTTCTGGTTTCCCACGTCTTAGCTGCGAGGCCGGGAATGCGTGCGGCATAACGTTCCGCGGTGTGATTCAAGTGTTCGCGCACTCGTTTCGATCCCGCGGTTTCGTTTTCAGCTCCCCAAAACCTGACCGTTGTTCCTTCGCACTGCTGGTAGTAACCGACCATGAAACGCCAGAGCAGATCATCGAGCGGTTGATGTTCGAACGCGTCCTGTGTAGTCGCGATGCCGAACGAAATGTGGTCCGGGCGCGGAAAGGCCCAGGCGTAACCGACCCAACGCGGGAGAAAGGCAACGACCGTCGGTGCATTCTCGCTCGCAGGCAGCGGCGCGCGATAACCAAACGCGACTTCCATGTCCGATGCCGGCAATGGACCTGCGAGCATCTTTCCGATTCCGCTGTTCGCGCCGTCGGCGCCGACGAGCATCGAGCCGGTCCATTCCGCGTCGTTATCGCCTTTCACTCGCCATCCTTCGTTGGCGCGCTTTGCCTTTCGTGCGGAGATCTTTTCCGGAATGATCGCGGCGCCTGCGTCGCGAGCGCGGTCGCGCAGGTAGGAATCGAACACGACGCGCGAATAGATCGCGAAAGGTTCGTCGAGCTCGAGATGAAGCTTTTTTCCTGAAGGTGAGTAGAGATCGAGATCGTTGATCGTGCGCCCCGCGGCATGGAGTAACTGCGGCCACGCTTTCAACGCCTTTGCGGTTACGCCGCCGCCACAGGCTTTTGGCGTGCCTTCCGGACGGCCGTCAAACAGCGCGACTTTTACGCCGCCTTTTGCCAGCAATTCCGCCGCAAAGGATCCCGCCGGGCCGGCGCCGACTATTAATACGTCGTAGTGTTTCGTTGAGAGCACAGTTGGCGATAGAATAAGCCGTTCCCGTCAAAGTCCGAAAGCCGCGCAATGACCAATCAACGCTTCCTGGTGTTTTCCGGCATTGCACCCCATCCGCCAATCATGGTGCCTGAGGTCGGGCGCGAGTCTATCGAGGGCGTGCGCGCTTCAATCGAGGCGATGGCCAAACTCACCCAGCGCGTCATCGATTCCGGTGCTGAGTCGGTCATCCTGATCTCGCCACACGCGCCTCTCGAAGTCGATTCGTTTGTCGCTTACGAAGGACCGAAAGTCTACGGTGACTTCTCAAACTTTCATGCGCCAGGCACGGAATTCTCAGCGCTTGTCGACGACGAACTGCTGAGTGCTATCACACGTTCCGCGGCGTCGGATAACTATCGCGTGTCGATGCTGGTCGACGATCTTCTCGATCACGGCACCGCGGTGCCGCTCTATTTTTTGCTGCGCAACGGTTGGCACGGCCGCGTCGTTCCCCTTGGTTATAGTTTTCTATCAAACCACGATCATCTGCGGTTCGGAGCTTGTATTGCGAAAGCTGTCGAGCAACTGGGCAGACGTGTTGCGTTCATCGCCAGCGGCGACTTGAGTCATCGTCTGAAGCCAGAAGCCCCCGCAGGCTATAACCCCTCAGCACATTTTTTCGACGAGGAAGTGATCGCTGCGCTGCGTGCAAACGCGCCGGACCGGATCGTTGAGATAGACCACGATTTACGTCGACTTGCCGGCGAGTGCGGGTTTAGATCGATGCTCGTCGCGATCGGCGCCGCGGCGGAACTGCCTTTGAGTTGCGATGTGATGAGTTACGAAGCGCCGTTCGGTGTCGGATATCTCGTCGCGCAATTGACGAACGCGCCTGCTTCCGTGAGCGACCGTCCTGAGGAGCTATCTGAGAATCTGGCAGCCCTCGCTCGTCGTGCGGTGGAAACTTTCACGCAAACCGGCGAAGTGGTCGATCCCTTCATCTCGCCGGCAGGATTGCTCGGCGCACGCGCGCCGTGTTTTGTGTGTTTGAAGACGCGCGACGGTGAACTCCGCGGATGCATCGGAACGATCGAGCCTGTGAAAGACACGTTGGCCCAGGAGATCGTCGCAAACGCAATCAGCGCTGCGACCAGCGATCCGCGATTTGATCCGGTGAACGAGTCGGAACTGGCCGATCTGATGTACAGCGTCGACGTACTGCTCCCCGCTGAACCCGCGCAAATGGAAGAATTAGATCCATCCGTCTATGGCGTGATTGTCGAGGATGAAAGCGAGACGCGACGCGGTTTGCTGCTGCCTGATATTCCCGGAGTTGAAACGGCGGAGCAGCAGGTAGAGATAGCCAAAAGAAAAGCCGGCATTTCACCTGAAACGCCGGTCAAACTTTCTCGATTTAAAGTTGAGCGATACCGAGAGCACGAACGCGAGAACCAATGATCCCTTAGACGTCCAGGTTTCTTACGTCGAGCGCGTTGTCTTCGATGAACTTGCGCCGCGGCTCGACGGCGTCGCCCATCAATACGGTAAAGATCTCGTCAGTTTCAACCGCATCGTCGATCCTGACCTCGAGGAGCGTACGCTTCTCGGGGTTCATCGTGGTTTCCCAGAGCTGCTCCGGGTTCATCTCCCCCAGACCTTTGTAACGCTGAATCGAGAGGTCCTTTTTCGCGGCCGCGAGCACCTTGTCGAGTAACGCCTCGCGGGTCGGCACTTCCTCGCTCCCGCCGTTTTCACCGGAGATAAACGGACCGGTGAGCGTGTCTTCGAGCATCATGAACAGCTCGACGGCTTTTTGGAACTCGACGTAGCTCGCCAGGTTCCAATCGATCACGATGTCGGAGCCTGAAGCGGCGACTGTCTCGATCTCCCAAAGACCGTGCTCTTCATCCGGGTTCAATTCGGTAGTGTAGTTTGCCTTCTCCATGGCCGTTTGAACTTTGGCCATAAGATTGCCGTCCTCGAACACGTTGCGGAGAGTTTGTCCGTCTTTCCGCAGCACGCCTTTGCGTCCGCCAAGCGCCTGGAGCAGGACGTTCAGCAACGTCGAGTCGCTTGCAAGACGACGGGCGGCGCGCTCAAAGTAATTTTTAAAATCGACGGTGCGTTCTAATGCTTTCTCCAGTTCACGGCCCTCGATCGGCTGGCCGGTACCGGCAGACTTCACACTCATGTCGCTGGTAGCCTGGCGCATCAGATATCGAAACATCGAACCTTCATCTTTTATGTATTCTTCTTTCTTACCTCGTTTTACCTTGAACAATGGCGGTTGGGCAATGTAGACATGGGCGCGCTCGATCAGCTCCGGCATCTGCCGGTAGAAGAAGGTCAGGAGCAGCGTCCGGATGTGAGATCCGTCAACGTCGGCGTCCGTCATCAGGATGATCTTGTGATATCGGAGCTTGTTGATATCGAAATCGTCTTTGCCAATTCCCGTGCCGAGTGCGGTGATAAGCGATTTGATCTCGCTGTGACCGAGCATCTTGTCAAACCGCGCCTTCTCGACGTTCAGAATCTTGCCTTTAAGCGGCAGAATGGCCTGGTTTTTCCGGTCGCGCCCCTGCTTGGCTGAGCCACCGGCTGAATCGCCCTCAACGATGTAGATTTCGGACAGCGCCGGATCGCGCTCCTGGCAGTCAGCGAGTTTGCCCGGCAGCATTCCCCCGCCCAACGCGCCCTTGCGGACGATTTCCCGGGCTTTACGAGCCGCTTCGCGGGCACGCGCGGCGTCGAGTGCCTTACCCACGATCTTGCGCGCTACAGGGGGATTCTGTTCAAAGAACTCGGTAAGCTTGTCGTTCAGGAACGATTCGACAGCGCCCTTCACGTCGGAGTTCAGTTTTCCTTTTGTTTGTCCTTCGAACTGTGGCTGCGGTAACTTCACGGAGATCACTGCGACGAGGCCTTCGCGCACATCGTCGCCCGTCAATGAACTTTTGAAGTTCTTCGCCAGACCGGACGACTGCGCATAAGCATTGATGGTCCTCGTGAAGGACGATCTAAATCCCGACAAGTGTGTGCCGCCGTCGACCGTGTTGATGTTGTTGGCAAACGAGTAGACCTTCTCGTCGTAGCCGTCGTTGTACTGAATGGCGACCTCAAGCGAGAGATTCTCCGACTCCTTCTCGAAGTAGATCGGCTTGTCGTGCAGCGTGGACTTGTTCTTGTTCAGGTGCTTGACGAACTCCGCGATTCCACCTTTGTAATAGAACTCGTGCGAACGTTCCGGCTCTTCGCGTTCGTCTTTGATCGTGATGCGAATGCCTTTGTTGAGAAACGCTTTCTCGCGTAATCGTTCGGACAGCTTGTCGAAGCTAAACGCCGTTTCAGTAAAGATCGTCGAGTCAGGACGAAACGTGATTTTCGTTCCTCTTTTGCGCGTCTTTCCAGTCTGTTTCAGCGCGGCGACGGGAATGCCACGCTTGTATTCCTGTTCGTAAGTCTTGCCGTCGCGCCAGATCTCCAGATGTAAATGTTCGGAAAGAAAGTTGACGCACGAGACACCGACGCCGTGCAGTCCTCCAGAGACCTTGTATGCGTTTGAATCAAACTTTCCACCGGCGTGCAGCTTGGTCATCACGACTTCAGCCGCTGAGCGCCGCTCTTTCTTGATCTCGTCGACGGGAATACCACGACCGTTGTCGATGACGGTCACTGAATTGTCGAGATGGATCGCGACCTCGACCGTATCGCAAAAACCGGCGAGAGCTTCGTCGATGGAATTATCAACCACTTCGTAAACGATATGATGCAGGCCAATCTCGCCTGTCGATCCGATGTACATCGCCGGCCGTTTGCGGACAGCATCGCGGCCCTCGAGAATCGTGATGGAAGAGGAGTCGTAAGCTGATCCTTTTTTGGTTGATGGCTCTGTTGGTCCTACTGTTGACAATCTATTTCTCCTAACTGCGCTAACACACAACTAAACAAGGGTTGAGCCGGCCGAAGCTAAGTCAGATCGCGCCTGACTACTCCGGACTCTACCCTCCGCAATCTCGTACACATTCGCCCTTGAAAAGAAACCTTCGACGTGATTTCGCTTTGAGGTCGTAATGAAGGTCTGTGTGCGATTTTCAAGGTATTCCAGAAGGTGCGTAATCCTTTTCTCGTCCAGTTCCGCATCGACGTCGTCGATGATAAAAACCGGGTGGTCATTCGCAGCCAAATTATACAACGAAATCGCCGCTAAGTCTAATATTAACAATGCGCTACGTTGCTGCCCGGAGCTGCCAAAGGCCCTTATTTCGCGGCCGTCCAAATGTATCTCCAAATCGTCCCGGTGCGGCCCGATAAGGGCATGTCCGGCAGCCACTTCGGCGACCAGTCTCAGCGCCAATCGAGCCCGCAAGAGGGACTCGTAATCCGACAGATCGCCCTTGCCGGCGAGAGAGGACACATAGCGCGTCGTAACGTCTCGTCGTTCGAAAAGTTGGCGCTCCAGCACGCCGTTCAGACCGGCCACATAAGCTTCGCGTTCACGATGAATTTCCGCGCCGAGTTTTGCTAATTGATCGTTCCATGGGCCGATCAGATCTTCGGTCCTGCTGAGCGGAAACTCATTCTCGTTCGCTGCGTGGAGCACTTTGTTTTTCTGCTTGATAACACGGTTGTAGTCAACGAGCGTTTTCAGGTACGCGGGCCTGATCGATGAGACGCCGCGATCGAGGAAACGACGACGTGCTTCGGGAGTGCCACGCACGACTTCCAGATCGCTGGCAGTGAATGAGAAGACTTGTAGCTGGGTTAAGTAGCGCGTGAGTGTTTCGCGTTTTGTGTTAACGAAGATCGTCTTCGAGTTGTCGTGAAGGCTAACTTGTAGATCTCTTTCGAAATCCGGGCCGCTCGTTACCTTGCCTCTAACAACAGCGATCTGCTCGCCAAACTTTATTGCTTCCTGGAGTCGTTGAGTGCGAAACGATTTTGTACGGGCCAGGAGATAGATCGCCTCGAGCCAATTCGTCTTCCCCTGGCCGTTGTTTCCATAAATGATGTTGAGCTTCGGCCCCCAAACAATCTTCCCACTAAGGTTTCTGAAGTTTGTCGCTTCAATTTCAGCGAGCAGCATTCAGCGATAGTAGCATAGGGAAGTGAGGTCCTAAGCAGACCAGAACTGAAGCCACGCTCAGATGGACGACGAGGGTCGCACGTAAATGTAATTGGTGTGAAAACCGGCCACCCAGGCTTCGAAATAAATGTTTCCTTGATTAGCGGGCAAGGGATCGTAAATGTAGAGCCACTCTTTATTGTTGGTTTCGATCATGAAACCACAGCACGCTCGAGCGTGAGAAATGCCTCCGGTTTTGAATGGCCGGTTGGCACGGATTTCATCCTTTCCTTCGGAAAATGAAGTCGTCTCATCGAGTGAACCAAAGAACCTGTTCTCCGTCAGATCATCTATTGCGTTTGCTTGATTCGGGGGCGTAGTCCCGGTCACAGGCGACGTATGCATTTGAGTAGCGATAGTGCGTTGATCCTTGATGACAGAATGGTGTCTTAAGATCATGGCCATCGTCGCAGGAGCACAGAACGTATTCGTCTGTTGACCTATTACCGGGAATAACTCCGGATTTGTCGTCCGCTCTTCAATTGTTGCCCGCGCAGCGGCGACGGCCGGGTGCATTTGGTGTTGATTCAGAGGCATCCGAGACAGGCCGGGCCTCCGAGCGGTTGAAACGCTCACGGAAGAGATCGACAGTCGCTCTCGTCACCAGATCATACGGAGACCAGATGGTGGTGATCGATTCTGCCGGTGGTCCACCTTCAAGAGGACCAGCTTCATTGCTCTTCAGGGGAAATAACGTCGGCTCCCACAAATCGACGACGAATCTTACGTCCGGTTGATCGGTGCGGTAAGCGAGGATTCCCAGCTTTGGATACGCATAACAGATCAGCCTGGGCGGAGTCTCAGGAGCATCCAGAACTGGCTTGAGGTTCGGATTGTCATTTATCGTTTCGAGCGCTTTGTTGATCGCAGCGCCAATCCCCAGTGTTTTTCCTGCACGGACTGACCATACCGGGGTACTGAGTAAGTCGTTGGCAGCAGTGCGAACCTCTATGAGGTTGTCCCCACCAAGATCGAGTATTTGATCCCGGAACAACAGCGCGCCATCGACGTCATATATCTCACGGGTCTCCCACTTGAGCAGGGGAGGGGCGTCAAGTTTCGCGTCGTCCGGGATCCTCGAAAGAGAGAAAAGTTTCTTACTGGGTGCGCGACGCCGCCCATTCGAGTCCTGCTCTTCATCCGTGAGGGAAAGAAACGAAAGGAGCTGCCGCGTCGCGATTTCTTTCGACTTTGCATCACTCACCGGCACGGGATGACAATCATTTATCGGCATTGTCTTTCACCATCCCTTAGCCGCCTATTCCATCAAGCGTAACTACCTGACACGGCACCGACGGCGAGCCTTCGTCGCTCTCCACGGGGACGGGGGCGCCCTCCGGCTCAAGTCTAAAGCGCCTGCCGAGCGGGACCGCCGGTACCCCCGGAAGAAGTTTGTAATACTCGATTAGTTCGTCCCGACCCGCGAGCTCCGCAGGAGTAGGTGGATCAAGAAAGAGCGGACTGTTTTCGATGTAGATTTCGTAACGGATCCCGCGCACCTTTGAGAGTGTCAGAACCCGATCGTTTTCTCGTGTACCATCCTGCCACCGCATCACGAGCGACTGGCTGTCATCAGAGAGGAATACACTTGCAGCAGCCACGACGCCAATGGATTTGAACGTCGCGTCGTCCTGGCCGCCGCCACTCCTGCGATATTGAAATCGCGAATCGACTCTGGCTGCGGTTCGGAAGTGATATTCGCCATTTCGCAGTCGTATGACGTTCTGACTTCCGAAGATCGGGGCATTTAATACCGCGTTATGAAACTGCGGACCCTCGAGGTTTAGCATCCATCTGAAGTCGTCTAGCCGCGTTCCTTCAGCGGGGTTTTTAAGATCGAGCGGTCCATTAGCCGTTACGAGTTTAAACGCCGCCGGCGCAACAGGGGCGCCGCCGCCTACCACCTCGATCAGGATGCCCTCGGGCTGCCCCTCGCTTGAAAGACGGAAGTTTAGAGGTCCCAAGTGGCGCATTGCGATTCGGTCCGTTTCCCCGTCCTTTTTTATTCGTGCCTCGATCGACAAGGTGTGACCGGTCGCGATCGGGTTAACCGCCACGTCGCAGCCTTGGCCGTCCGAACGCATCATTAACTGTCCATCAAAGATTATTTGAACGTCTGCCTCGTGTGGTTCGGACCCGCGGGGCAATTCTTCGAATCGTTTCGTTTGGAATGGCATAACTCTTCCTCCATGGCTTCTGGGCCAATAACTTTCTAGTTAAGTTTTCTACGTTACATGAAATAGGACGATGTTTTGTGTCTTAAAATTTTGCGTAGCGCCCGATGACGGTGTAGGCGGCCCAGTAGTAAGGGTGACGTAAGCGCTGAGAGTCGTCTGCAAGCATGTCGAGCTGCGCTTGTCGAAGCGCAGCCGCTGTTGTCATGTTGCCACGACGGTGGCGATGGAATGCGGTCATGAGCCGTTCACTGCTCGATGAATCAACCGGCCAGAGAGTGGCAACAACTAATGGAACCCCTGCCGCTATAAACGGCCGGGCTACACTGACCGCACCCTCACCGCCGTACTGCTGTTCAATCGCTGTCTGGCAAGCCGACAGCACTACCAGGCGCATGTGCGCCAAGTCCATTTTGTAGATCTCATGAATCTGTAAGAGTCCATCGTTTGCCTTGTCGCTTTGATTCGAAGTGCTGGTCAGCACCATCTTCGAATAGAGGCTGTGACGCTCGTCGACGACGTAATGCAGGGCGAAATGGGCCAGATTCGCCTTCTGTAATGCGGCTCGAACCGCGGCTTCCGTTGCGTTTCGGTCCAGCAAGAGAAGGTCAGCCGGCTTGTATAGCTTTGCAATTGTCTGTGCCTCGTGACGCGCTGCCGGCAGCGGCTGAAGCGGAAACTCGCTCGTATCGAAAGTTGGATTACCAACAGCGAGAATCCGTTCTTCACCTTGCTCAGAACCTTGCTCACCTTCTTTCAAACTCTGAAGGAACATGCTGGCGCTCGGCGCGAGCTGAATCCTGAACCTCTTAATCAGATACTCATCGCGGGATCCAGAGACCAGCGCCCCAAAGGGAAGATAGTGAAGGACCTTATCCGGCACGATGCAGGTCAACTTGTTTTCGTCCAGCAACGACTCAACCGGAGCGATCAGCAGCTCGTGCAAGTTTTTCGCATCGGTCAGGAACGCCAGTTCCGAATCGCCGGGCAAGCTTCCGACCGCCTTCACGAATCTTCGTACTTGATTGCCAAGCTCGCCAGACTTTATTCGTTGTTCGCGGGGGGTGATTGCGTTTGTAGTGATGACCCAAATCAGAATCTTGTCGTCAAGAACTGCGTATTGAACAATCTGTGCGTCCCCGGGCGTCTGTTGTTTTATCTCCCCGACCGAGAGTGGTTCTCCCGCAGCGGGCAAAGGCCGTTCGATGTCGTCGTCAGCTGGATGATCGAGAAGATTCTTATGCCTCGCATCTAGCAATGATCGGCCGCGGCTCAATTCGCAATACTGCAACGCCAGCTCCGCGTTACGTTTTTTGGACCACGCGAAATCCGTGGCGAGGTCATAGACGCTTTGTTCGACGTCGAAGAAAGTATTGCGTTGGCTCTCTCGCTTCAGGTTGGCGCGGTAGGCGTCGAATATCTTCAGGACAGAATCTAACTCCGCTTCAGTAGCAACATGATCGCCTTTGGCGATGTACGAGAGTAGCCGGCCCTTGCGCGCCGGGTAAGTGAAGTGGGGATATTTCAGCTGTTCGTACAACTGAATCGAACGGTCGTAAGAAGCCAGCGCGCTATCAAACTGACCCGCCTCCCGAAGAATGTCGCCGCTATGAAATAATGTTGTTCCCATCATCTCTCGACCACTATCTTGTTCTTCGAGTCGTTTCCGTAATCAAAGGCGAGATTAATGTTTGTCAGAGCGGCGTCGTTCTTCTTCAGAAGTGCATAAGTCAGGGCGAGGTAATCGTAAGAGCGAGAGATGATCAGGGGCCGCTCCGGTTTCAGATCCATGGCCAGGCGCAATGCCTCTTGGCGGTACTCGAGTGCCGCCTCGTGCAGTTCTAAACCAGTGAGATTCAGCGCGATAGTCGTGATTAACCCCCATCTTTGCAGGGGTTCGGCGGCCTTGTCGCGCGCCATCACCGCGGCGCGATGAAGATAGGACCACGCCTGCTTTTGATCGTTGAGCAATCGATATTG
The DNA here is from genome assembly GCA_963789185.1 of uncultured Acidobacteriota bacterium. Classification (GTDB taxonomy): domain Bacteria; phylum Acidobacteriota; class Blastocatellia; order Pyrinomonadales; family Pyrinomonadaceae; genus PSRF01. The sequence goes on along the minus strand of CAWBJU010000022.1, from coordinate 33,023 downwards.
ATCCCCGAGCAGAATCAAGGCACTTAAAGCGCCCACATGATCGCCCATCTTCTCCGATTGATTGAGCGCCTGGAGATTGTAGTCAATCGACTCTGAATGGTCGTTGTAAGTGAGCCGGATGCTTGCGGTGCGAAAGATACTTTGGTTGAACAACCACTTGTACTTGCGACGCTCGGTTACTTCACGAAGCTGCGTAAAGACGTCGTCACTCTTTTTTAGATCGGGTTTTGCCCAGTAACAATGGCCCATCCGGTACATCGCGAGAGTGGCTTCGGGTTCATTTCCGTTGGCTCGAAATGTTTGTTCGGCCTGGGAATATTGACTCAGGGCGTCGTTCACGTGGGAACGCAGGAAAAGATCGTACGCATACGACATCTGTTGTCTCGCATGCGCAAGGCTTTGGCGTTGTTGAGGATTTGAGCGTTTGTAGAAATTGACCAGCTCGACTGTGTAAGTGTCGCCGGCGTTTTGCATTTCCAGTTTGCCTAAGTAGGCAAGTGCGTCGAGATTCGTTTCCGCCGCGGTGCGGTCGCCCTTGCTGTCGAGTTCGAGGTAAGAGTCGAGGAGAGTGTTTGTAATCGTGTTGCCGGCGGAAGAGTACTGTCGCCGCACAACCTCCCAGGCTGCATGGTCATCAGCGCGCTTATGAGCGTCTAGAAACTCCTGCACCGGTTGATCGGTATTTGACGACGACTCAACACGCTGCTGCTCGATCAGCCTTAGTTTTTCCCGCGCCTCATCGGCCCACTTCGAACTGGAATCTTTCTCCAGATACTGACGCCAGTCTCTTTCAGCCTGAGGCAACAAACCCATCTCCCGATATAACAGGGCGCGATTAAACAGCGCTTCCAGATTGCTGCTGTCCAATTGCAGCGCCTTGTTTAGATGGACCAGACTCTGAGCGAAGTCGACGTTCTCTTCGCCGGTCTTCATTTGCTCGCGGCGGAGTTTCCCTCGCTCAAGAAACGCCGTTCCGAGATCTGTTTGGGCTCGAGCATTATTTGGATTCAGTATTAGAGATTTTTGAAAGCGCTCGATGGCTTCATCGAAGCTACGTCCAGAAAGGAAATACTGACCGATTGCGTGATGAACATCGGCCCCTGCGTCAGTCGAATCTTTGCTGAGAATGATCGTGGTCGCTAGTTCTTTTTGCGTCGAGTCGAATTTCGGGACGCCCCCGCTTCTTTGATCCGCTACGGGTGCATAGTCGAAACCGGAGATGCGTGAATCGAGTGGTCTTTCCTGCCGATACGCGTTGTTGAGTGCGTTTAATCCCTCTGTGAGAGAAGGTCCCGAGAAATAAGACCTAAGCCCTACGGTACCGACACCTACGGCAATAAAAGCGATCGCCGCAGCTCGCAAATACGGTGTGCGCCAACGCTGACGAAGCAAATACGCTTTTCGCTTTTTGAGCGCGGCCGCGAATTTAAGCTTTTCGCGCCGACTTTCGGATCTAAAAAAGTACTGCTCAGCTCGTTCGCGTTCCTCTGGAGAAAGTTCATCATTGAGATACTGATCGACAATCGTGTCGACTATGATGTCGAATTCCTCGCCGAATCCCGGGTCACTCAACAGACGCAACTCGAATTGCTCCGCATCTGGTTCTGAAAGCCCTTGCAGCAAATAGGTCCTGATTTGTTGTTGTTCTGCAATTATGGCTGGCGCTCCTTATTGGTAGGCGTCGGAAGCCCCTGTCTCTTCAATAATGCTCCCCAGATTGGTTTTTGTTTTCGACTTAAACTTTTCTCGCATTTCACAACGCATTTTTCCAAATTTGTTCGAATATGGTGCGCGCGAGTGCGCAGAGCACCATCGCTGATGCGGAGATTCCGTGCCATTAGCCTGTGGTGCGTGATCTTGTCCTTACCCTCGTATTGGTAATAGTCGAGAATCAAACTACGTTTATCGCCCGGAAGTACTGCAAGACACCCGACAAGGCAGTCGTAAGTGTCACTCGTATCACTAGCTATAACGATTGTTTCGGGAATTTTGTCAGTCGCTATTTCTTTGCGCCGCCGGGCTTCGTGAGCCACATTGCGTGCTACAGCGAAGAAAAAGGCAGCCGGTTCTCCGACATAAGTAGCGATCATTTCCGGGATCTTCACCGTAACTCTATTAATCGTTACGTCAGCAAGATCTTCAGCGTCGTCAAAACCGTTGGAGATAAAGATTCTGATTAGCGAAGCCCGAATGTTTTCATACTTGATTCCCGCGGCGTCGCGGTCAGCATCGAGCCATGACAGGAGAATGTCGAATGATTCTTGTGAGTTCGACAATTATTGCCACACAGAGAGGTTGGAAAAGCGAAGTGAGCAACGCCATTCGGAAACTGAATTTTAAGTGATGCCGCTGAGTGCCGCTTTGATCGTCAAATCCGCATTGGCATCACGATGTACTTGTACTCGTAATCACCATTTTCCGATGGCTTTAACTCCGCTTGCGAATTGCCGTCTTTGAATTCAAACGCGACTTTAGCGTCGCCAATCACATTCAAAAACTCTTGCAGGTATTGAGCATTGAAGCCGATGTCAGTGGCTTCGCCGGCGTAGTCGGTTTGGAGTGTTTCGTTAGCTTCGCCTTCTTCCGCGTTTTGTGAACTGATCACCAGTTGATTCGGCTCGAGATGAAAACGAATCGCGTGCGATCTTTCGTCAGCCATCAACGCCACGCGTCGAATCGCGTGATTTAACAAGCTGCTATTGAATTCAACCGACTTGTCGTTGTTCTTGGGCATGACCATCTCGTAATTTGGAAACTGACCGTAGAGCATGCGAGAGATCAGTAATCGTGGTCCAATCTGGAAATAAATATGGTTCTCATCCATACCCAGGCTGATCTCTTCGTCAAAACCGGTCGTCAACTTGGTCAATTCAGCGAGAGTTTTACGAGGAATTAGTGTGTCGATAGAGTCGGAGCCATTCTTCGTAATGTTTTTCTTTTCGACGTAAGCAAGGCGGTGTCCGTCAGTGGTAACCATGCGCGCGCCGGTGTTATCCATAATGAACTTTGCACCTGACAGCGTGTAACGTGATTCTTCCTGAGTGATCGCGAAAATAGTGCGATCGATGAACGTTTTGATCACGCTGGCGGAAAGCTTTGTCGGCGCCGACTTGAACGACGGCACTTCAGGAAACGCATCGCGAGCAACGCCAACCATCTTGAACCTAGCGCGATCACATTTCACCGTCACCCATTCGTTCTCTTCTTTTTTGAAACTTACCGGAGCGTCTGGCAACAACCGCGCTATCTCAAAAAGTTTGCGTGCCTGCACACACATCGATCCCGGCGTTGTGATCTCGTCCGCGTCCATGTCGCAGCGAATCGTAACGTCGAGATCAGTGCCGGTGATTCTGATCGTTGATTCACCGACGGATTCGATGAGTATGTTTGAGAGAACCGGAATCGTGTTCTTCTTCTCGACGACTCCCTGGACGAAACCGAGTTCCTTTTGCAGGTTCTGTTTGCTAACAACAAATTGCATTGCCATCTACTCCTTCAAACTTTCCACAACGTACGCTGACGATTCCTATTTCCACTATCTAGAAAAATATAAAAGAAGATCTAGTAGAAGTAGTAGGGCCTGTGGATTTGTGAATAAGTACCCTAAACCCAACAATCCAGATTACTTAGCCGCCCACAGTGGCCTGTGAATAGCTGTGGATAAGTCTGGTCGATCTTCGGAAAAATCGGATTGCCACAAACATTAACATATTTCCACAAAACATCCTCTGTGGATTGTGAATAAAATCTTTTCGCTTCGCTAGGGTTGCAACGATTCGGATAGTTCGGTGATGAGTCGTTGCAGCGTTTCGTCTGTCGTTACCAGCGACTCAATCTTCTCAACGGAATGAATCACAGTCGTGTGATGTTTGCCGCCGAATGCGCGACCAATCTCCGGATAGCTGTGTTTCGTCAAATGCTTACACAAGTACATCGCAACCTGCCGCGGATGCGAAATATGACGCGCATTGTTTTTGGAGATAAGTTCTTCGCGAGTCAGTTTGTAAGTTGACGCCACGAGCTTTTGAATCTGTTGCATCGTGACGGCGGTCGACTCTTCTTCCTTCGCGATATTGCGAATCGCATCCTGGGCCAGACTCTTCGAAATCGGTTCGCCTCTTAACGACGAAATCGCGATCAATCGTATTAGTGACCCTTCAAGCTCACGCACGTTACTCTTGACCCGGCTAGCGATGTACATCGCAACGTCATCCGGAATGGCAACACCAATCAGATCACCTTTGCGTTTAAGAATCGCAATCTTAGTTTCCAAATCAGGCGGCTCGAGGTCCGCAATCAAGCCCCACTCGAAACGAGAATGTAAACGCTCTTCGAGTGTTGGTATCTCACGCGGCGGACAGTCAGAACTGATTACGATCTGTTTCTGCTGATCGTAAAGAGCGTTGAATGTGTGAAAGAACTCTTCCTGAGTTCGTTCTTTTCCCGCCATGAATTGAACGTCGTCGATCAACAGTACGTCGACCGATCGATACTTCTCGCGAAAACTCTGCGTTTTGTCGTAGCGAATCGCGTTGATGAGATCGTTCATGAACCGCTCGGACGAGATGTAGCAGAGCTTGAGATGTTGATTTCGCGACTTGATCGCGTGACCACACGCGTGCATCAAGTGTGTCTTGCCCAGTCCGACACCACCGTACAAATAGAGCGGGTTGTAGGTCCGTCCAGGAGCTTCTGCGACAGCCAGCGACGCAGCATGCGCAAACTGGTTGCAGGATCCGACCACAAAACTCTCGTACGTATATTTTGCGCTCAGCGAAGGCTCGGGGTGTTGAATGGCAGAAACGTCTGCCTCTCGCGCAAGGGCGACAGCCGCGGCAGTTCCGCCGCCAGTCGATACGGAAGCAGTGTTATCAGGATCCGAGGGCGCAGACGACGAAGGTGATTCCGTTTGCCAATCAGTTGCTTTTCCGATTACCCAGCCAACCGAATAATCGGAAAGCTGCGAATCACTTAACGAGTCTGCCAGAACACTCGCGTAGTGACTGACCACCCAATCTTTAACGACCTGGTTCGGAGCGCGCAGGTTAATTACGTGCTGAGAACTGTCGAGGCTTTCAAACTGGATTGGCGAGAACCAGGTTTCAAAAGTCTGTTGATTGAGCCGGCCTTTGAGTGAGTGAACTATGCGGCCCCAAACGTTAGTCTCTACAGAAGTGTTCATCAGTAAAACCGTGGAGGGGAAGGCTTCAATTCGGGTAAAGCCCACGCAATAGAACCGTGTCTTGCGAAGCCGGTTCTACTCCGACGAACTCTAACTGTTCCTGTCCCCTGTTCCTTCCTGTCAGCGCCCAAACGGGCAGAGCCGGGGCGTTTTCCACAACGATTTCCACAGGCCGTGGAAAAAACTGCTCCCGGTTAAAGTAATGCTTTAAAGTCTTTTAGTTTCAACTGTTTACAGGGTGGCGTCTTTCAAGGCGTGCGGAGACTAACACATAACTTTCGCTTCGATCAAGGGACTCAGACGAATAAAACAACCCTAAGTTAAACATTTCGTAAAACACGGCGGAAAGGCTCCCCCGGGCCCCCGATCGAGTACGATTGACGCTCGCCAGCAGCGGTAAAATGGGACCCGGTTTCTTGACATAAGTGCAACGTCAGATTAGTCTTGCCGTTTTCGTTTTGAGGAGAATTCATCACCATGTCGAAACGCACTTTTCAACCTAACAACCGTCGACGCGCAAAAACGCACGGCTTCCGCGCGCGCATGGCGAGCAAGAACGGACGCCTGGTCTTGAAGCGACGTCGCGCCAAGGGAAGAAAGCGACTCACACCTTCGCATTACTGAAAGGCGTTGCGCTTTTCGGCATGCGTAATTATTTGCGAGACAGCCGAGAATTCCAACACGTCTACAGGAACGGCAAACGCTACGACGGCGTATTCATCACAGTATTTGTTATTGAAAATCAGGGATCGCAACATCGTCTCGGGGTGACGGCGTCAAAAAAGGTTTTAGGAAAAGCGGTTCAGCGGAACAGGGCGAAGCGGTTGCTTCGCGAAACGTTTCGAGCAAATGAACCGGCGCTGGGTGCGCTCTCGAGAAACTACGATTGGGTTTTGAATGCTAAGGCGGCTGTTTTAAGTCAAAAGGTTCATGCGCCGGAGCAGGAGCTAGCGGGAATCATTGAAAAGGTAGGTAAGTTGGAAACGCGCGACGTTTCAAGGTAAGCGGTAGTGGCGTGAAGAGTATTCTGATCTCATTTCTCCGGTTTTATAAGTTGGCGATTTCACCACTCTTACCTCCTTCGTGCAGATTCGTTCCCACCTGTTCGCAATATGCGGCTGACGCCATTTCTCGTTATGGAGCGTTGCGCGGAACCGCATTGGCCGCACGTCGAATACTCCGTTGCCATCCGTTCAATCCGGGCGGTTACGATCCGGTTAAATAGTCGCGTCATTAAATGAATCAGAAACGAGTTCTACTAGCACTAATACTCTCCTCGACAATTCTTATTGCGTGGAGCTATTTCTTTCCTCCGGTAAAACCTCCTCAGAACAATCAACCTGGAGCTTCGGCGAGTCCAACAGCTACTGCCGGCGCTTCGCCGGCGGGTCAAACTGCTAATGCGAATCCCACACCCCCGACACCGGTGCAGGTTACGAACCTGACTGCGGCGCCAAAGCGAACGATCACCATCGAGACACCCTATTACCTGGCGAAGTTTGAGACGCTCGGCGCCGAACCTGTCAGTTGGGTTATCACGAAGAACCGACATAGCAAGAGCGAGATCTATTCGGTTAAGGGAAAGAAATCCGACAAGAATCCTCTGGAACTAATCTCTTCGGAAGGGCTCAACCGACAGCCACGTTTGGTGCCGCTTCAGTTGGAGACAGGCGACGCTGCGTTGGACGCGCTGCTTCGTTCGGCTACTTATCGCGTCGAAGGCGTTGATAATCCGGAAGGCGACGTCCTGATTAAGTTGGATTCTGGGCAGAAGAAAGAGCTGACGTTTGTCTTCGACGAGCCCGATCAGGTCCAGGTTAGAAAGACGCTGGTTTTTGACGCCGAACGCTACGAAACGGACCTGTCTGTTTCCATCAAGCGTGGCAACGCCGTGATGCCGCAGGTGAAAGTTGCTGTTGGCCCAAGCATCGGCGACCAGGGAGTCGGTTACCACACGTTTTATTCGGTCGCGCCGGAAGGCGTCGCATTCGTCAACAATACTGTGGAGCGGCATCTTGCTTCGGCCATTAATGGCAACAGCAGCAGTCCGGATCGCTTGTCACTCGGTGGTCCAACTGGTTGGGCGGGCGTTGCAGACACGTATTTCGGAATGGTTGTCGTTCCGCCGCAGACCACGGAAGGTCTCGAGTATCGGACCACCGCTTACGAACATAAGCATGATGGATCTGCGCCTGAGAAGAGGTTTTTGATTACGGCATACGTGCCGATTCCTTCTGACGGTTCACGCTCGATTGTTTACGCTGGTCCAAAGGATCACTACCTGCTCGAAGAATCGAGTGAGCACGTTAGTAAGGTCGTCAACCGTCCGGTCGATCTCGACGGCTTGATCGATTACGGCTTTGCATCGTGGCTTTCGCGGCCGTTGGCTGTGCCCATTCTTCAGGCGATCACGTATCTGAATGAACTAACCGGCAGTTACGGTGTCGCGATCATTCTGTTCACGATCGTGATCTACTCGTTGTTCTTTCCGTTGAAGTGGCGCTCGTCGAAGGCAATGAAGAAAGCCGCGAAGCTCGCGCCGAAGATGAAAGAGCTGCAAGAGAAGATCAAGGGACTCAAGCAGAACGATCCACGTTTGAAAGAGCTGCAAATGGAGCAGCTTAAATTGATGAAGGAAGGCAATCCGCTCGGAGGATGCTTACCGCTGTTGATTCAGATGCCGTTCCTGTTTGCGCTCTATCGTGCGATTACGATTTCGCTCGACTTTCGGCAGGCGAGTTTTCTGTGGATCCCGGACCTGTCCGCCGCTGAACCGTATCTGATTCACATCCTGCCGATCCTGATGACAGGAACGATGGTGGTCCTGCAACTGATCACGCCGGCGCCCTCGGCCGATCCGTTGCAACGCAAGATGATGGCGATTGGTATGCCGCTCTTCATGCTCTACATTTTGTGGAGCGCACCGTCGGGCTTAGTTCTTTACTGGTTGGTTGGTAATATTGTCGGCTTCAGTCAACAGTTCTTGATAAATCATTGGACCAAGTCGGACGATGACAAAGTCCCGGAGCCACCAGCCAAGGGATCGCAAAAACAGAAGAAGCGACCCGATCCGCCCGACCGTCAGGTCCGTGAGTCGGTCGGTTGAGCGAATGAAATTATGAGTGAGGCTACGCAACAGGCAGCAGAGTTTCTCGAAAACATTTTCGACCTGACCGGTCTGCAACTGCGAGTAAAAGTAAAGCAGTCGGTTAGTGGCGAGATCCTGGATCTCGAGGGCCATGACGCGGAACTGCTTCAGGCCCAGACCGGCGAGCTACTCGAATCTCTGCAACACTTAATCAATCAAGTGTTTGGTCGAAGCCTCGCTGCGGGTGAGCGGCTGGTTTGCGACGTACACGGGTTTCGCGCGACGCGTGAAGCCGAGCTCCAGGCAATGGCCAATCTCGCCGCGAATCGTGTGCGACAAACCGGCGTTGCGTTTACGTTTGAACCGATGAGCGCGAATGAACGACGAATTATCCATCTGACGCTCGCCGAAAGTCCGGATCTTTCCACGGAGTCGATCGGCGAAGGCGCCGAGCGCAAGTTGAGAATCAGTCCGAAGAGCGCTGCCCGCCACAGCTAGTTTTAAGTCCCCTCCGGAAGTTTTCTTTCACAATGTAACAATGAGTACGATCGTCGCATTATCGACTCCACGAGGCCGCGGTGCTCTTGCTGTGGTTCGTCTTAGTGGGCCACTCGCGATGAATATCGTGACTCAGATGGCCGAACTAGGTGACGTCGAACCGCGAAAGGCAAAGCTCACCAAACTCAACAGAGACGATCAGATTATCGATGAGGTAATTCTCACTTGCTTTCTTGCGCCACACTCGTTGACCGGCGAAGACGTTGTCGAGATCAGTTGTCACGGATCGCCGGCAGTTGTGCGACAAATCGTGGATCGAATTCTCGAGCTGGGTGCGGTGTTGGCTGGACCAGGCGAGTTCACATTGCGCGCGTTGTCGAATGGGAAGATCAATTTGGCCCAGGCGGAAGCGATTCGCGATCTGATCTCCGCGCAGACTGACGCAGCCGTCAAACAAGCGGCGCGACAAATGAATGGTGAGCTGTCGAACACGCTCAATCCGTTCAAAGAGAAATTAGTGGAAGTGATCGTGTTGCTCGAGTCAGCGCTGGAATTTGTTGAAGACGATCTGCCCGCGCCGCGTGTCAGTGAGATCGAAGAGACATTTGCGTCGGTGGTCGCCGGAGTTGAGAAACTGAGTGCGAGTTTTAGTGCGGGTCGGTTGCTTCAAGATGGTGTGAGGGTTACGATCGCGGGCCGTCCGAATGTCGGTAAGTCCAGTCTCTTCAATGGTTTAGTCGCGCATGAGCGGGCGATTGTGACGGAGATACCGGGCACCACTCGCGACACGCTGTCCGAAGCGATTGATCTGGGTGGGATCCCTGTCATCCTTACTGATACTGCGGGTGTGCGTCCGACTACTGACGGAATCGAGACGCTCGGTATCGAGCGAACGCATCGTGCGTTGAGTGATGCGGACCTTGTGTTAGTGGTGATTGATGGCGCCGATGAACTTGGACCAGCGGATCGCGATCTGTTGAGTCAAACGGTCGAGAGCCGTCGACTCATCGTGATGAACAAGAGTGATCTGCCATCGTTCAGAGACGCGAACGGTTGTCTTGAAGAGGCTCGAACTATTAATGTGTCAGCACGGACTGGGGAAGGGCTCGACGATTTGCGCACTGCGATGCTCGAGACTTTGAACAGTGCCGGCGTTGAGGACCAGGGACTGCTGATCACGAACGTGCGACATTACGATCTGTTGTGCCGTACGAAGCAGGAACTGGAGTTGGCCCAGGCGGCGTTTCGTGATCGACGTAGTGAAGAGCTAGTGCTCGTGCCGCTGCATAACGCGTTGAAGTATTTGGGCCAGATCACAGGTGAGACGACGACGGAAGATATTCTGTCTGAGATCTTCGCGACGTTTTGTATTGGCAAGTAGGAATGGATGCGATCGATGTCGTTTGATGAGACTTTCAGTGTGATTGTGATAGGCGCCGGACATGCCGGCTGCGAAGCAGCTTCCGCTGCGGCGCGGCTCGGGGCGGAGACCGGGCTGATCACGCTGAATCTCGACCTCGTTGGGCAGATGTCATGCAATCCCGCGATCGGTGGCATCGCCAAGGGACATCTCGTGCGAGAGATCGATGCGCTCGGCGGCATCATGGGTCGAGTTATCGATCGGACCGGCATTCAGTTCCGCTTGCTGAATCGATCGCGAGGACCGGCCGTGCAGTCGCCTCGGGCGCAGGCGGATCGGATGCGGTATCGCGCCGAGATGCGGCGCACACTCGAAGCGACGCCCAATCTGCATTTGCGACAAGGCAAGGTCGTCGATTTTGTTATTCGCAACGGTCGGATCGCCGGTGTGACGCTCGAAGACGGACGATGTTTTGGGGCGCACGCGGTCGTCGTTGCGACCGGGACTTTCCTGAACGGGCTCATCCACACGGGCCGACGGACCTACCGTGGCGGTCGCGCTGGGGAGCCGGCGTCGATCGAACTCGCTGAAGCGTTGAAGAATCTCGGATTTCCGGTTGGCAGGCTGAAGACTGGAACGCCGCCACGTCTCGATGGGCGCACAATCGACTGGAGCGCGTTCGAACCACAACCCGGAGATCGAACGCCGGTCCCGTTTTCATTTTCGACCGACGAGATCGAACAGGAACAGATCAAGTGCTACATCGGATACACGACTGAGCGCGTCCACGACACGATTCGGGAAAACATTGCGGAGTCGCCGCTTTATTCGGGAAAGATTCGTGGTGTAGGGCCGCGCTACTGTCCGTCTATCGAAGATAAGGTCGTGAAGTTTTCAGATAAGTCGCGGCATCAGCTCTTCCTGGAGCCGGAAGGACACGACACGAACGAAGTCTATTTGAATGGCTTCTCGACTTCCCTGCCCGCCGAGATGCAACAGGACCTCGTGCGAATGATCCCGGGACTCGAGGAGGCCCGAGTTATCCGTCCTGGTTATGCCATCGAGTATGACTTTGTCGATCCGCGGGAGCTGGGGCCAGACCTGCAAACTTCGCGCGTTGCCGGGCTCTTCCACGCAGGTCAGATCAATGGCACAACCGGTTATGAAGAAGCTGCGTGTCAGGGGTTGGTGGCCGGAATCAACGCCGCGCTTTTCACGCAGAAGCGCGCGCCGCTGCGGTTGCGCCGTGAGGAGTCGTACACCGGCGTGCTGATTGAGGATCTAATCAAGCAGGGCGTGGACGAACCTTATCGCATCTTTACGTCGCGAGCGGAGTATCGCCTGGCGCTGCGGTATGACAATGCGGATGAACGGCTCGCGCAGTACGGCCGCGAGATTGGCCTTGTCGGTGACTCCGAATGGGAACGATTTAACGCACGGCAGGCGCGACTCGCTCGGCTACGTTCCGCGCTCGATAACACACGACTACGCCGGGCAGATACTCAGCATGCCGCGGTCTCTGCCCTGCTCGAGACGGACCTCGGCGACGTTATCTCACTGGCGCAACTCGCGAAGCGACCAAAAGTAACTGCCGAGCTGATTACGTCGCTCCTTCCGGCCGAATTAAAGCCAGTCGCCGAAACGGACCTGAATTCCGTATTGGCCGATTCCCTTTACTCCGGCTATCTGGAATCCCAAAAAGCGACGATTACCCGCCTTTATCAACATGACGCGTTGAGAATTCCGCACGAGACGGCATTTGCGAAGATAAGTGGTCTGTCGAACGAGATTGTCGAGCGGCTCGATCGCGCGCGTCCCGAGACCTTCGGCGAGGCGCGCCGCCTTCCCGGCCTGACACCCGGGGCGTTGTCCACCCTGCTCGTGTTCCTCTCAGCCCAACAAAAATCAGCCTAAGGCGAAATGTTTCACGTGAAACTGGCCCCGTTTATGTTAATTTGGGGCCACGTGAAACACGGTTGGAAAGGTGCCCCCACTGGATAGATGGCTAGAATAATAGCCGTAGCGAACCAAAAAGGCGGAGTCGGTAAGACTACTACCGCAGTAAATCTTGCCGCCACCATCGCCAGTTGGGGGAACCGGGTCCTGCTCGTTGACGCTGACCCGCAAGGTAACGCGACTTCAGGCGCTGGGGTACAGCGCGGGAGTTTCCGCCGCGGGCTCTACCATTCCCTCGTCCTGGACGAGCCAATCTCCTCCATTACCTTGGCGAGCGTCGTTCCCTCCCTCGATGTCGTCCCTTCCAACAAAGACCTCGCAGGTGCGGAGATCGAATTAGTCGAAGTCGAACAGCGAGAGTTTCGACTGAAACGAGCCCTCGCCACCGTCGAGCCCAATTACGACTATCTGATCATCGACTGTCCGCCGTCGCTCGGTCTGCTGACACTCAACGCCTTGACTGCGGCGAAGTCGCTGGTCGTCCCGATTCAGTGTGAATACTACGCGCTCGAAGGCGTCACCGAACTCTTCGATACGCTTGCCCGGATCCGGCGCTTGCACAATCCCGGGTTGATGATCGAAGGCCTCCTGCTCACAATGTACGATGAGCGCACGAACCTCTCGGCCGCAGTTGCCGCCGACTTGCGCGACTTCTACGGTCTACAGGTGTTCCAGACAGTAATCCCACGAAACGTAAGACTGGCCGAAGCTCCCAGTCATGGCAAACCAATAATCAGTTACGACGCTAATTCGAAAGGGGCCGAAGCGTACTCGCGATTGGCCCGGGAGATTGTCTATGAATCGAAAAGCGCTGGGTCGGGGTTTGGGGGCGCTGCTGTCCTCTGACCGCACGATCGACCTTGGAGCGGAACCATCCGAAGTTGATTTGAACCTCATCGTTCCCGGAGCGATGCAGCCGAGAACGAACTTCGACGAAGCCGCGCTGGAAAGTTTGGCGGAATCCATCAGGACGCACGGCATCGTCCAGCCATTACTTGTTCGACGGCGAGGCGAAGAGTTCGAATTGATCGCCGGCGAGCGACGCTGGCGCGCGGCGAAGCTGGCCGGGCTTACCCGAGTTCCGGTACTAGTAAAAGAGGTTGCCGACGAGAATCTTCTCGAGATCGCGCTCATCGAAAACATCCAACGCGAAAACCTGAATCCGATTGAAGAAGCTCAAGCTTACAAGCGACTAATTGAGAATGTCGGTCTTACTCAGGAAGCGCTCGCGACACGAGTCGGCCGTGACCGCTCATACATCACGAATTACCTCCGACTGCTAAAGCTCCCACCAGACCTTCAACAGCTTGTTATCGAAGGCCGCCTGAGCACCGGACACGCTCGCACGATCGTCGGCTTGTCGCACGCAGATGTTCAGCGCCGACTGGCGCGGCAAGTTATTGAAGACGGGCTCTCGGTTAGGGCGACGGAGATCCTGGTCCAAAAGGCATCCGCCGACAGACCGGCAAGAGCTCCGCGAATCTCTCAACCGGTTGACCCGAACATCAGAGCGGCCGAAACGAAACTGCGGCGAGCCCTGGGTACGCAGGTGCGGATAGTACAGATGGGAAGTGAGGGTCGAGGAAAGGTGGAAATCAGTTTTTATAACGCTCAGGACTTGGATCGAATCTACGATCTCCTCATAACCGCAGCGCCTGTGTAATCAGTACAACGCCGAATGGTACAAAGTACAACCGCGGCAGTTAACAAGTAATACCAATGAGTGACGTGCTATCCGCAGGCAGCGTCGGTTGACCCTCTATTGGCACCATGTTAGACTCGCCCGCTTTTCGGCTGGCATAATCAACTCACAGAGTTAGAGGAATCGGATGTTCCTGGCAGAAGCCTCAATTCAGTTGGTTCCTGACGGCACTTTGCTGCTCCACCTGCTATTCATAGCGGTGATGGTGTTCGTCCTGAATCGCACCCTGCTTAAACCCATCAATCAAATCCTGGCCGAGCGGGAAAAACAGATTGGCGGTCGTCTGAGCGAGGCGCAGACGCTGAGCGCGGAAGCCGAAGACAAGATGAAGCAGTACCGGGCTGCGTTACGCGAAGCTCGCGCGGACGGCTATCGGTTGTTAGAGAAGGAGCGTGCGGCCGGCCTGAAAGAAAAGGACGAAAAGGTTCGGCAGCATCGCGAACAGCTCTCGCAGTCGGTTAAAAAGGAAATCGAATCGATCCAGAAACAGCAGGACCAGGTTCGCTCTGAACTTGAAACGCAAGCAGACTCGATGGGCGTATTAATAAGTTCGCAAATTTTGCGGCGGCGCTCTTAGCGATTACATATGCACTACATACTCGCTGCTGTTGAATTACCCGCGTGGATGAACTATCCGGGACTCGAGGCCTGGAAGTTTTTCAATCTCTTCGTTTTCGTCGGCCTCATGATCTACATCCTGCGGCGGAAGATCAGCGAAGCGCTCGCCGTCCGACGCGACGCGATCAAGCAGGAGTTAGTAGACGCGCAGCAGCGACGCGAAAGCGCGCTGGCCCAGGTCGCCGAGGCTGACACCTTATTAAACCGTCTCGATGCAGACATACAGTCGGTTCACAAAAACTCGCAACAGGAAGCCCAATCCGAACGCGAGCGACTCGCGGCCGCCACCAAGCGCGAGCTTGAAAAGTTGGAACTCCAGGCGCGGAGAGAAATGGAAACGGCAGACAAAGTCGCCCGCAAACAACTCCGGCAGTTCTTCGCAAAGAGAAGCATCGACGTTGCTCGCAACACAGTAAGTTCACAAATGAAGCCCGAGGACGACGTGTTACTTATTAGCGAAAGCATCGGTGAATTGAGGAGGACGCGAGTTTGAGTTTGCAGACCGTTGCGCGTCGTTACGCGTCAGCCCTTGCCGACGTAGTCGTTGAAAGGAAAGAGGAGCGCGAGGTCCAACAGGAGATCGATCAGTGGGCCTCGATGATCGAGGCAAATCCGCAGCTGAAAGAAGTCTTCGCGAATCCCACCATTGGTTACGACGAAAAGAGCAAAGTTCTCGATGAGCTGATTTCTCGCACGCGCGTGAGACCGACAACGGCGAGCTTTCTCCGGGTGCTACTGCGAAATCAACGCCTCTCCCAGTTGCGAGACGTAAGTGAACGATTTGCCCATGTGCTCGACGAGCGCGGCGGCGTAGTTTCCGCGAGCGTTACGACGGCGAAACCAATCTCGGAAGATCTCAAGAACCAACTGCGCGATTCATTGGCCGCCGCGACCGGCCGAAGCGTGCGTGTCACCTTCGACACTGACGAAGCAATCATCGGCGGTTTGGTTGCGCGCGTCGGCTCAACCATATTCGACGGCTCAGTCCAGAACCGACTGGAACGCCTGTCAGAGGAACTCGCGGGTGGTAAAGCGTAAGTAATTTAGAGGAAATCATGGAACCGATAAGAGCTAGCGAAATCAACGAGATTATTCGTAAACAGATCGAGAACTTCGATAACGACGGCACGGTCACCGAAGTAGGAACCGTTATCAAGATCGGCGACGGCATCGCCGAGCTGCACGGCTTGGAGAAGGTCATGGCCGGGGAACTGCTCGATTTTCCCCATGACGTTCGTGGTCTCGCGCTCAACCTCGAAGAGGACAAAGTCGGCGCGGTGCTGTTCGGCGAGTTCCAGAAGATCCGCGAAGGCGATATCGTTAAGCGTACTGGACGCATCATGGAGGTGCCGGTCGGCGAGGCGATGGTCGGCCGCGTGGTCGACGTGCTGGGTAACCCCATCGACGACGCTGGTCCAATCGTCACCGAGCACTTCTATCCCGTCGAGCGCATCGCTCCGGGCGTCGTCGATAGGCAGCCGGTGAAAGAGCCATTGCAAACCGGTCTGAAAGCGATCGACGCGATGGTGCCGATCGGCCGCGGCCAGCGCGAGTTGATCATCGGCGATCGACAAACGGGCAAGACCGCAGTCGCCGTTGACACGATCATCAACCAAAAAGGGAAAGACGTAATTTGCATTTACGTTGCGATCGGTCAGAAAGCCTCCACTGTGGCCCAGGTAGTAAAGACGCTCCAGGATTTCGGCGCGATGGAGTACACGATCGTAATCAAGGCGACTGCCTCCGATCCGGCCGCGATGCAGTTTCTCGCTCCTTATTCGGGCGCGGCCATGGGCGAGTACTTCCGCGACAACGGCAAGCACGCATTAACGATCTACGACGACCTTTCGAAACAGGCAGCCGCGTATCGCGAGATTTCATTGTTGCTTCGCCGTCCACCGGGCCGCGAGGCTTACCCCGGCGACGTTTTTTATCTGCACTCGCGTCTCCTCGAACGAGCGGCGAAACTTTCCGACCTCAAGGGCGGCGGCTCATTAACAAGCTTGCCGATCATCGAAACGCAGGCAGGCGACATTTCGGCGTATATTCCAACGAACGTGATTTCGATCACCGACGGTCAGATCTTCCTCGAAGCGGACCTCTTCAACAGCGGTTTCCGCCCGGCGATCAACGTTGGTAACAGCGTTTCACGCGTAGGCGGTTCGGCGCAGATCAAGGCCATGAAACAGGTCGCGGGAACATTGCGTTTGGACCTGGCCCAATTCCGTGAGCTTCAGGCGTTCGCGCAGTTTGGTTCCGACCTCGACAAAGCTACGCAAGCACAGCTCGCGCGCGGACAACGGCTGACGGAAATACTGAAGCAGCCTCAGTATCAACCGATGGACGTTGAGAAACAGGTGCTCGTGATCTGGTCCGCGACCAACGGTTTCGTCGATGACGTCGCGATCGAAGATGTGCGTCGGTTCGAGTTGAGCCTTCTGAAGTTTGTTGAAAACTCGCACCCCGGCCTGCTCGCCGCAATCGCCGACAAGAAATCGTTGACTGATGAGATCAAGGGCGATCTCAAACAGATTCTCGAGGACTTCAAGGATACCTGGCAGAAAGATTCCGAGGCCGGAGATTTTCCACCGCCGCCGGCAAGGGAGGCTTCGACGGCCGCCGCGGCAACAGACTAAGCAATGCCGAATCTTCTGGACATTCGCCGGCGCATCAAGTCGGTCAAGAACACGCAGCAGATCACTAAAGCCATGAAGATGGTGTCTGCCGCGAAACTTAAGCGCGCGCAGGATCGCGTCGTTACCGCACGCCCGTTTGCGAACAAGATGACGGAAGTGCTCGGCGAGCTTGCGAAACGGACCGACGAGAACTTCCATCACCCGCTGCTCGATCGACGCGGCGACGAACGTTATCTGCTCGTACTTGTCACAGCCGACAAAGGATTGTGCGGCGCCTTTAACACCAATCTAACGAAGGCTGCGCAATCGTTCATCAAAGACAATCCTGACAAGACAATCGAGCTCCTCCCAATTGGGCGTAAAGGCCGTGACTTCTTCCGCTATCGGCGCGCTACGCTGCTCGGCGAGTTTATCGGGGTGACTGGCAAAGGACGTGTCGAGTTTTCCGAAGCGCTCGAAGTCGCTCGCCACATCATCAAGCTCTACACCGACGACACCGGGATCGACAAAGTCTTTCTTATCTACAACGAATTCAAATCGGTACTGTCGCAACGCGTCGTGCTCGAACAGTTGCTGCCTGTCGCGCGCGCGCAGGAAGAAGAGCCGGAAGCGAAGTCTCAACAACCGGTGACGCTCGTCGACTACATCTACGAACAACCGCCCGAGGAAATGCTTGGACGGTTGTTGCCGCGACTGGTGGAGACGCAGATCTTTCGAGCGTTGCTCGAGTCAGTGGCCTCCGAACACGGTGCGCGCATGACGGCGATGGATTCTGCGTCGAAGAATGCGAGCGAACTGATCGACACTTTGACGTTGAACATGAATCGCATCCGTCAGGCCGCAATCACCAATGAGATCATCGAAGTCGTTTCGGGAGCGGCTGCGCTCTAGCACGCCGCCCGGAACGATTAGCCGGTACCTCCCGCTCATCGCCTGGATGGCGTTTATCTCGTTCGCTTCCACTGGCAACTTCTCCGCCGGAAACACATCGCGAATAATTGGACCACTGGTGTTGTGGTTGTTTCCGGACACTACCCCGGAGACGATGCTGACGATCCACGGCGTCACGCGAAAGATTGCGCACCTCGCGGAGTATGCGTTACTCGGACTTCTCGCGGCGCGGGCATTTCGCGGTTCGTCGCGAGAGTGGCTAAGCCGGCGGTGGTTTGTGGTTTCGCTGGCGCTCGTAATTGTTTACGCCCTGGTCGACGAGTATCATCAGTCCTTCGTTCCCACCCGCACCGGCACGATTTACGACAGTTTGATTGATATAGCCGGTGGTTTTGCGGCTTTAGTTATCGCCAAACGTCGCGATTGGTTCCGGCGTGCATCAAAATCCCCCGTCTGATCGTATAATTCCGCTGGTTTCGATTCTGTTAGGAAATGAGGCTCAAATGGGAATACTTGACCGCCTAAGCCCGAGTTCGCAGTTCATCGAGGTAATTGAGTGGCTCGACAGTAGCAACAACACTCTCGTTTACCGGTTTCCGGTGAAAGATCAGGAAATCAAGAACGGCGCCCAGCTAATTGTGCGCGAATCGCAGGCCGCGATTTTTGTTCATGAGGGCCAAATTGCGGACCAGTTCCCCCCGGGCCGTTACACGATCGACGGTGGCAACACGCCAATCCTTTCAAAGCTTGGTGCGTGGAAGTACGGTTTCAACTCGCCGTTCAAGTCAGAGGTTTACTTTGTCAACACGAAACAGTTCACCGATCTGAAGTGGGGCACGCCCAATCCGGTGATGATGCGCGACACGGACTTCGGTATGGTCCGGCTGCGCGCTTTTGGTATCTACTCGATTCGCGTCGGCGACCCGCAGGCGTTCATTAAGGAGATTGCCGGAACGAACGCACACTTCGTAACGGAAGATGTTGAAGGTCAACTGAAGCGAACGCTCGTCAGCGGCTTCAGCGATGCGCTCGCCGAGTCGAAGATCGCCGCTCTCGATCTCGCGTCAAACTACGATGAGCTATCGGTACTGACCCGTCAAAAGTTGAACGAAGAGTTCCAGACCTATGGATTGCAGTTGACGAAGTTCCTTGTTGAGAACATCTCATTGCCGCAGGAAGTGGAAGCGGCGATGGACAAGCGCACTTCGATGGGTGTGATTGGCGACGTCGGTCGCTACACGCAGTTCCAGGCTGCCGATGCCATGCGCGATGCGGCGCAGAATCCTTCGGGTGGCGCGGGCACGGGAGCAGGACTCGGTGCCGGTTTCGCGGTCGGGAATGCGATGGCCGGCGCGATGACCGATGCGATTCGACAATCGAAGGAAGGCGGCGGTGGTAGCGCTGCGCAACCCGCGGCTGCGGCCGGTATTCCTTGTTCCAGTTGCGGTCATCGCAACGATCCCAATGCTAAGTTCTGCGTCGAATGCGGAACTAAGCAGGGAACAGCGAAGTGTGCGAATTGCCAGGCGGATTTACCCCCCGGTGCTAAGTTCTGCAATGAGTGCGGGCAGAAAGTTTAGCTTAGTAGGTAGAACACAGGTTTAGTCCTCATGTTGAAAGCGTTGACGCGTCCACGCCGGGTAGTCATCACCGGCATGGGGTGTGTCACTCCTTTGGGCATCGGCCGCGAAGCGTTTTGGAAAGGACTTCTTGCTGGAGACAGCGGAGTTCGTCGCATCGCGGCCTTTGATCCTTCAAGTTTTCCTGTCCAGATCGCCGCCGAAGTTCCGTCCTTCGACTGGCAAGCGCAACTCAATCCAAAAGATCGCAAGCACGTGCCTCGCACCGTGCCTTTGGCCCTCGCTGCTGCGCGAGAAGCACTCGAAGACGCGCGCATATTTCCGAACGATCTGTCGCTCGAAGAGCGCCGGGCGATCGGAGTCCAGCTTGGCACTGGTGGCGGTGGACTCGCTTTCACAGAACAACAGTACGAATACTGGTACGTTGGTCCAACCAGCAAAGCGAGTGTCTACACGATTCCGGCGTCGACACATGGAGGATTATCGAGCGAGCTTTCGATGGCGTTCGGCCTGCGTGGGTTATCGCACATCGTCTCCACGGGTTGTACGAGTTCCACGGATGCGATCGCTTACGCTGCGCAACACATCGCGCTGGGCCGGCAGGATGTGATGCTTTCCGGCGGTGTCGACGCGCCGATCGCACCTGGGATCCTCGCGGGCTTCAATCTAATGACCGTCCTGACAAACAACTGGAACGATGAACCTCATCGAGCATCGCGACCGTTTTCGCGAAATCGTTCTGGAATGGTGTTAGGCGAGGGCGCGTGGATCTACGTCCTCGAAGATCTGAAACACGCTACGAATCGCGGTGCAAAAATCTACGCTGAAATCGCCGGTTACGGAGCCACATGCGACGCGTATCACCGTGTGCGGCTGGCGGAAGATGGCGACGAGCCCGCGCGCGCGATGCGACTCGCTCTCGAAGACGCCGGGTGTGGACCAAAAGATATCGATTACGTGAATCTCCACGGCACATCGACGCTGTTGAACGATCGCATCGAGACCAGCGCATTGAAGCTCGCGTTTGACGGACATGCGGCGCGCATTCCGATGTCGGCTACGAAGTCGCAGATTGGTCATCCGCAGGGCGCAAGCGGCGCGGCGGGTTTGAGCGCTGCGCTTTGCGCGATGCAGACAAACAGAATCCCACCAACAATCAATCTCGACGACCCTGACCCGGATTGCGATCTCGATTACGTCCCCAACGAAGCGCGCGAAGCGAATGTGCGAGTCGCACTGTGTAACTGCATCGGTTTTGGATCGAAGAACAGTGCGCTCGTGGTCCAAAAGATCAATTAATGTTCGACAGGTTCAAGCGGCGAAGTTACAAACTCGAACACATCGACACGGGTAATTACACGGCGGCCGAATACGAAGACTGCATCGGCGAGCTGCAACTGGTTAATCGCTGGATGGGTGATGCTCATACGTTGAAGAGCACACTGTTCAAAGAGGTCGATTCGGCTCGTTTGAAAGACTTTTCCGTGCTTGATGTCGGCGCCGGATCCGGAGAATTGTTGCGCGTCACCGTGACCTGGGCCAGAGAAACTGATCGCACCGTTCGCGCAGTGGGACTCGAACTGAACGAACGCTCCGCCGCGGCGATTCTCGAAGAGTCGCATGAGTTTCCTGAGATCACGTCAGTCCGCGGCGACGCATTGTCGTTGCCGTTCGCGGACAGCGATTTTGATTACGTGATCTGTTCGTTGTTTACGCATCATTTTGTCGAGGAGCAGGTAGTTCAGATTCTGCGCGAAATGAAGCGGGTGGCGCGCCGGCGAATCATCGTGATCGATCTTCATCGTCACCCGATTGCTTATCTTCTTTACACGACGCTGGGAAAGTTAGTGTTGAAGAATCGTTTGCTTCGTCACGATGGTGCACTGTCGATACTGCGAAGTTTCAAGGCGGATGAATTGTTTGAACTCGCGAAGCGCGCCGGCCTGCGTGATGTTGATGTAAGCCGTCACTTTCCGTATCGCCTGGCTTTAAATGCTCAAACCACATAAAGACAATTACGACGTGATCATCGCGGGAGGTGGACCAGCGGGCGCCAGTGCCGCGATTCATCTCGGACGCGGCGGTGTGCGTGTGTTGCTAATCGAACAGAAGAAGTTTCCGCGCGCAAAGTTGTGTGGCGAGTTCATTTCTCCTGAATGCCAGGCACATTTTGAGAAGCTCGGGGTGGTCGCGGCGATGATCTCCTCCGGTCCGGCTTTACTTGATGAAACTGTTTTCTACTCGAGCAAGGGGCACCATGTTGCGATCCCGAGCAAATGGTTTAGTGGTGGGCGTTCCGCGTTGGGACTTAGTCGCGCGGTGATGGACGAGGTTTTATTGCGCTGCGCGCAGGACAATGGCGTCGTCGTTCATGAAGGCGCGAGCATTACGGAACCCGTCTTGGAAGGTGAACGAGTAGTTGGCGTGCGCGTGAAGATCGAAGGCGGTCATCACGACTTCCGTGCGCCGATCACAATCGATGCGACTGGTCGGGCACGCATTCTGTCGCGAAAGATCGGCCAGGCAAACGGCAGCAGTAAACGCCCGAGTTTGGTCGCCTTCAAAGCACATCTCAAACAAACGAAAGTCTCGGCTGGAGCGTGCGAGATCTACTTCTACCCCGGCGGTTACGGTGGACTGAGCACCGTCGAAGCGGGTACCAGCAACCTGTGTTTCATCATCGCCGCGGAAAGTGTGAAACGCTGTAATTCCGACCCAAATGCAGTCATGCGTGAATTTGTGATGAAGAACCGGCGTGCAGGCTATACGCTTGAAGATGCGGAAGTTTGTTCCAACTGGCTGAGCGCGTCGTGGGAGCGTTTTGGCCGCCAGCGCCCCAGCCCGGCGCCGGGTTTACTGGCGATCGGTGACTCCGCGGCTTTTATTGATCCCTTTACCGGCAGTGGCATGTTGATGGCCTTTGAAAGCGGCGAACTGGTGGCGCAAACGATCTTACGCAGACAAAACAGAACAGAGGCCTCTCTGGAGACCGATTACACCGCCGCCTATCGCCAGGCTTTTGACGGTCGTCTCCGAATTTGCGGATTACTGAGGCGCGCCGCCTTCAGTCCTCGCCTCGCCGAACTGGGCATTGCGATTTTCGGCGCCAGCGAACGCCTTCGGAACCGTCTTGTCCGCGCGACACGTGCCCACGCAAAATCACATAAATTCTTGCCACACAACAGTCTTTTAGAGTAAAAAGGCTGGGCAAGTTTGGTCTCTCTACACGGCTTCTAATCTCAAGGGAGCGCAATGGATAGCAGCGCACGATTCACTCCCACGCGCTGGCAGTAATCGGAGACGGATCTCCGACGTGCAATCTCGTCCACGGAAAGCGAAACGTAAACAAAGTCTTTAGTGACTGCGCGAAGTACCAGAGTCGCGAAACTAGTTAAGGAGATCGGCGATGTTTGTATCCTTTATGGCCCCGCTTGTCAGATCATGTCGCATTATTTCTTTGCTGCTGATCACCGTGGCAGCCACAAGTGCCGCTCTTGGCCAGGCGCAGTCCAACGCAGCCGATCTCCAGGGCACGGTAAGAGACGCCACTGAAGCCGTGGTTCCAAACGCGACCGTTACGGCGCGTAATACCGCCACAAGCCTGAGTCGTACTGCAACCACCAACGATGAAGGCTTTTATCGCATCATCAACTTGCCGCCCGGCGACTATGAGATCACGGTCGAAGCGGCGAGTTTCAAGAAGTGGGTCTCGCCGGCCGTTAACGTCACGGTCGGGCAGGCCGCCGAACTAAACGTCACGCTCTCACCAGGAGATATCTCCGAGGTCGTCACTGTTTCCGATGCGACTTCGGAAATAGTTGAACAGCAAAAGACGGCAATCGCCACCACCATCCAACAGCAACAAATCAACAGCCTCCCGATCAACGAACGCAACTTCGTCAATTTTTCAACCCTGTCGTCGACTGTCAGCCGAGATGCCGGCCGCCCGATCGGACCAGCGCCCACCACTGGCTTGAACTTCGGCGGGCAGCGCGGACGTTCGAACCTGGTCCAGGTCGATGGCGCTGACAACACTGACAACTCAGTGAACGCGTCGAAATCAACGGTTAGTCAGGAAGCGGTGCAAGAGTTTCAGGTCGTGAGTAACTCGTTCGCGGCAGAGTTTGGCCGTTCAGCGGGCGGCGTGGTGAACGTCGTCACGAAGTCCGGCGGGAGAGAGTTTCACGGCAATATGTTCGGGTTCCTGCGCCACCGCAGCTTCCAGGCCCGTAACGCTTTCGCGCCGATTGAAGATCCGCCGTTTACGCGAACGCAGTACGGCTTCACGCTTGGTGGCCCGTTCAATCCCGAACACACGTTTTTCTTCTTTGCATTCGAACAACGACGACGCAACGAGTCGGGATTCTTTACCAGCAACGTAGCGCAGGGACTGACTGGATCGGCGACGATTCCAGTGATCCCGGGACTCAATCCCGTGGCGCGAACGTTCAATAACATCACGCCGCAGCAGGCTGCTTTTATCAACTCACTCGTGGCTTTGGGAACGCCGACCACGGTTTGCGGCGCTCGCGCTTATGCGTTTTTCGCGTCGAGTGGCGGCACCACTGCTTTGACGGGCATTAATCCGCTTACGTCGCCAAACGACGGCAGCTTGTGTCCGGCGATCAGTCCGATCTTACCGGGCGCAATCGGACCACGCTTCATTCTTTCGGGCGCGCCGGTGCCGAGCGGAACAACCAACGCCGCCGGTGAGTTCATTGCGTTCCGTCCGCTAAACGGTCTGCAACGCGTGTTTCCGATTACCGACAGAACGACATTCAACTCGTTCCGCCTCGACCACTTGATTACGCCGAGTCAACATCTCACCCTGAGGTTTGGTTATAACCCAAGTGAGATCAGCGGTATCCAGGTTGAGTCGCAGAACCAGTCACTTGGTCAGAACGACTTTTCACGTACTGGTATTCAGAAGCTTAAGGACGTTCCGTTCGTTGCGACCCTGACGTCCACGCTTTCACCGAAGGTTGTTAACGAAGCTCGCTTCAACTTCGGCCTGCGCCGCGCAACGTTCAAATCGCAACAGGGCGATGCGGTTGCTTTCAATATCTCGGGTACTGCGTTTATCGGCCGCGAACTGTTCTCGCCCGTGCTCCGCACGGAAACGCGTTTTGAGTTCACCGACAACATCAACATCGTTGCGGGAAATCACAACTTCAAGTTCGGCGGCGACGTCGCATTTGTTCGCATCCCTGAAGCGATTTTCGAGTTGAACTTCGCGGGACTATTCAACTTCGGCGGCCTGGCGGCGACAACGCTGAACCCCGCGTTCGCCGGCGCTCCGGATTTCACCCCGGTGCAGCAATACGGCCTCGGGTTCCCGGCGAACTTCATTCAAGGTTTCGGCAATCCGGTCAGCAGCATCAGCAACAAGCCGATGGCGTTCTTTGCGCAGGACGACTGGAACATTCGTCGTAACCTGACGCTCAAGTACGGCATTCGTTACGACATCGAATTTACAGAACAGATACCGACGCTGCCATTAAGCGATCCATTGTCCGGAATCAATCTGACAGCCGAGCAGGTACTCGCCGCACAGGACGCCATGGGTGTGCAACAAGGATTTCCGCGTGACAAGAACAACTGGGCGCCGCGCCTGGCGATCGCGTGGGATCCGTGGGGCGACGGCAAGACTGCGGTTCGCGCCGCATACGGCCTCTTCTACGATCACCCACTGCTCGCGATCTCATTCAACTCCGACATCGCCGACGCCGTGCAACAACAACAAGGGATCTTGACTCCGGGCAGTCCGGCGCAGACGGCGTTGCTCAACGCGGTCCAGGTGTTTCAGGGAACAGTTTGTCCTCCGGGTGGACCAGTCTCGTTGATCTGTCCGGCGGGTGTGGTAACGCCGGGCGTTGCCGCCGGAGCTCAGTATCAATTCGGCCGCCAGCGATTCAACGATCAAACGTTCCCGGGCTTTGGTCCGGTGTTGCCGTTTACGCTGCACGTCCAAAAGAACTTCGAGTACGCGTACGCGCTGCAAGGTAACTTCACGATCGAGCGTGAATTGACCAACGACATGACGCTATCCGGAAGCTACATCCACGTAAACGCGCGTCACTTGCCGCATCCGCTCGACATCAACGCACCGCGCACGGAGTTACAAATCCAAAACTTCTTCCGTTTTGCGGGTCGCAATCCAGTCAGCACAACGGAAGCATTGGCGTTTTCGATTCCGACTACAGGCGCTCCGTGTCCGGGCGGCGTACCGCTGCTTTGCTTCACGATGGCCACACCGACGGGCGCTCCTGCGTTCCCAACGGCGGGTCAAACGTTCGCGATCATCATTCCGGGCATGATTGCCGCGCCGCTCACGAACCTCGGTAGCCGCATCGTTAATCCCGGTATCGCGAACTTCTTCCGCCCGAGCGCGCCAAACTACTTCCTGGCCCAGGCGCTTTCCGGTGGCCTCGTGACACCTGCTGTTTTGAATGGGGCCCTGGCGGGATCGTTGCGAACGCCGGGCACCGTTTCACCATTCGGCTCGATCAACGCGCAGACTTCCGACGGCAATTCCAGCTACAACGCGCTGAACGTCGATTTGAGGAAGCGCTTCTCGAACAACTTCCAGTTCCTCGCTTCGTACACGTGGTCGCACTCGATCGACGATTCGTCTGACCTGCAAACGTTGCTGCTGCCGCAGGACAATCGCAACTTCCGCGCGGAGCGATCGAATTCGCTGTTCGATCAACGACATCGTTTTGTGTTCAGTGGGGTGATCGCGTCGCCGAACAGTTGGGTCACGGGGTCGGGCTTCAATCGTTTCCTGTCGAACTTCACGATCGCTCCGATCTTCGAGATCTCGTCCGGTCGACCGTTTAACATCCTGAGCAACCAGGACACGAACAACGACCAGTCGAACCAAACGGATCGTCCGTCGGTGTTGGCTGACGGAACGTTGTGCGTGCCGGGCACGTCCGGCTGTGTGCCGTTGATTACGAGCGGACAGTTTACGAGCGGAAGCCTGCCGCGCAACTTCGGTATCACGCATCGTTTCGTATCGCTTGATATGCGAATCGCAAAGCTGGTCCCGCTGGGCGAGCACCTGCGGCTGGAACTCATCGCGGAAGGCTTCAACCTGTTCAATCGGTTCAACGAAGCTGCGGCGTCGCCCTTTATCGATGACGTCCGGCTGTTCAACCAGCGCGCCGAGAATGGTCGATACTTCAGCCGTTCGACGGCCGCGTTCGACTCCCGGCAGTTTCAGTTTGGATTGAAGCTGAATTTTTAAGTTTCCTCACGATTTACAAGGCAAACTCCGCAAGCTCAGGCCGCATCCGAAGGTCACGGAAACGGTCTGAGCTTTCAAACCTATCCTCTCCCGAATACAATCTGATCCACTATGACGAGATCTACCCTTATTCAACGACTTTTTACCGTTGGAGCGGTGTGTTTGCTTGCCCTGTCTACGATTCAGGCACAATCGACGCGGCCAAGACGGGCGACCAGGCAGACTTCGAAAAGTACGGCCAGTGCCGAGAAACCAAAATCGGATCCGCTTCTGCGGCCTGAACCGCAGCCGACGCCGTCCACGCGCCGTCCGGGCGCGAACGACTCCTTGCTGGATGTGCAGCCAGTGCGACCGGTCGTGAACTCGGTTGGAACGGCCGACACGAAGCATGCTTACTTGTTGCTCGAACAGAAACAGTTTGCGGCGGCGGCGAAGGAAGCAAAGGAACTTACCGTCTCGCATCCTAACGATCCGGAAGCGTGGAAGATCGCAGGTTTTGCTGAACTGAATTTGAAGCAGTATGACGCGGCCGCGAAGGATCTCGAGAAAGCCGTTGCGTTGCAGCGTAGTACCAAGCAGGAAGATCCGAACACTGAGAGCGCACTCGGACAGGCTTACGTGCTCGGCGAGAAATACGAACAGGCGTTGCCTTATTTAACTGCGGCCACTTCGCGCAATGCCGACAAGCCTGACGTGATGATGCTTTATTACCGTGGCATCGCGGAGTACAAGACAGGAAAGACCGCCGACGCTGAGAAGAGCTTCAACGCTGTGGTGAAGCTTAATGCGAAGGATTCGTTGTCGCTCTTTTACCTGGCCCAGATCGCGCTCGCGAAGAATGATATCGACGGCGCGATCAATTCGCTGAATCGCGCGACGGTGAATGACTCACGTTTGACTGGCGCATGGACCTTGTTAACGTCTGCATATCTCCGCCGAGCAGCGACGAGCACGGATCCGGCAAAAGCAGAGGCGGATTATCTGAATGCAATACGTGCCGGTGAAGGTCTGATCAAACTGCGAACCGATCCTGAAGCAGTGACCCTCTTCGGTCAGGCATTGATCGGATCGAAACAGTTTGCGCGAGCAGCTACGGCGCTCGAACGCGCGACCGCTTCGCCGGACGCGACCAGCGTCACGTTCTATCTTCTGGGCGTTGCGCATTCGCGCGCGGGCGCGTTGCCGAAGGCGATCGCGGCGTTGGAAACAGCGGCTAAGAAATCGCCCGACGACGTGAACGTCTATCGCGAACTTGGTTACGCTTACGAAGTCAGCAAGCAATATGCAAAAGCACTGGGGGCATATCAGCGCGGTTCGGCGCTCGCACCCACAGATACAGATTTGAAAGAATCGATCGAACGTGTGAAACCGTTCGCGAAATAATTTTGTGGCCCTAGCCGACACCGCACGAGCATTTGCCACGTACTCGTTAGTTCCGTACCTCGGAATTCTGTTTTGTCCGGGTGCGGTGGTAGTCGGCACAGTCGGCGTCGTCAGATCGTATCGTTCAAACCAGACGAAGGAAGGACGTTTCGTCTGCTACGCAAGCACGATCGTCGGCATCGTCATCTTAGTCATTCAACTCTTACTTTGGTGGATTCTGTATCGCGTGCCAGCCTGGGCAGCGCAAGCGGGATTGTAAAGGAGACTTACATGCGAACTGTTTTAACTCTATTGCTCGTCGGATTGATGTTCAGCGGCGTTGTCGCGCAGCGGCCGCGCTCGATGGAACCCGAGCCCGACCAGAAAGCTCCCGCACCGGCGCGCGCACCAAAAACAGTAAAAGCAAAATACGAAGGCGGTGTCTTTGGTTACAACAAGACGATGGAAGGCACGCTCACGTTTGACGACGAGAATAAGCGACTCGTTTTCAAAGATAAGAAACCGCCGAAAGAGATTCACATTCCGTACGAAGCGGTCGCTTCGGCATTTGCTGACACGCAGAAACGCCGTCCGGCGGCTGCCAGTGTAGCGAGCGCTGTGCCGGTGATCTTTACCCTGCCCGCGCGCTTCATTAAAACAAAGGTCCGTTACCTCACGATCCAATACAGCGATCCCGATACCAAGGTCAACGGCATCACGAGCTTCAGACTCGAGAACAAGGAAATCCTGGAGTCGGTGGTTGCCACGCTCGCAGAAAAAGCGGAGATGACCAGGCGCGGCGACATCTACGTGAAGAAGCGCGACGACACCTCCAAGTGATAGAATCCGTGTTTTCTAAACACAGATTCTAATAACGGGAGCTTTCAATGTCGCAAACCTACGAGACGCTCGTGCTTGAAAAACGTGAGCGCGTCGCTATCATCACGATCAATCGTCCGGAAAAAAGAAACGCACTAAACATCAAAACTCGCGAAGAAGGCGCGGCACTCCTCGCGGAACTGCAAAGCGACACTTCGGTTGGCGTCGTCGTGTTTACCGGCGCCGGAGACAAGGCGTTTATCGCAGGCGCAGACATCGCGGAGTTTGCGGGTCGCACTTCGATGATGCAACGCGACGTGATGATGATGCGGTCGTTGTTCACCGCGATCGATACATTTCCGAAACCCATTATCGCGATGATCAACGGCTACTGCCTTGGCGGTGGTTGCGAACTGGCACTTGCGTGCGACATTCGCATCGCAAGCGAAACGGCGTCGTTTGGTCAGCCGGAAATCAATCTCGGAATTATTCCAGGCGGCGGCGGCACGCAACGTTTGACACGCCTGGTGGGCGAAGGTAAGGCAATGGAGATGATCCTCACCGGCGAGATCATCGACGCAAAAACGGCGTACTCGATCGGCTTGGTCAATCACGTTTTTCCCGCGGACCAACTGCAAGTGAAGACGATGGAGATCGCGCAGCGTATCGCGGAAAAGAGTCCGGTCGCGTTGCAACTCGCGAAGGAGTCAGTAAAGCTGGCGTCGCGGTCAAATCTGGATGAAGGGTTGCGACGCGAGGTCGATCTGTTTGCGCTCTGCTTCTCGACAGAAGACAAGGATGAAGGCGTCAGTGCGTTCCTCGAAAAGCGAAAGCCCGCGTTTAAGGGACGATGATCTAAATCCGGAAATTAAATGAAAGCGCTGCTGTTGATCGTCGGCATTCTCGTAGCTACGGCGGGTGGCGTGATCACCTACCGGGCGCTCTACGTCGAACCAAAATCGGCCGTAATTATTACCGAATCTGAGGTGCGCGAACTGCCAAACTACGGGCGCGTCATCACCGGCGCCCTATTATTTGTGGGCGGCTCCGCCCTGGCTCTTTACTCCGCAGTACGAAAAGTGAAATAGTATCCCTGGCTCGAATCCGTGTTGTTCGTGTTTCTGCTGTCACGCCCACTCAACAGGAACACGGAATTAACCCAGAAACGGAGAATCACCTTGCCAGTAAAAACTACCCTTCCCCTCTTGCTATTGGTTTGCATAGGCCTCGGCTGTATTAATGCGTCCGCTCAGGACTGCAAACCGCCGGCGATTACGGCAAACTCCCAAAACTACAACATCTTTTCTCCCGAACAGGAGATGATCCTCGGCGAGTTGAACCATCAACGGATGGCCCGCGAACACCGCTACCTCCAGGATGAAAAGCTACTCGCATACGTGAGGGAAATCGGCGAACGGCTGGTCCGTCACATGCCGCCGACCGGACTGAAGTTTCAGTTCTTCATCATCGACATCCCGGATGCGAACGCCTTCAACACGCCCGGCGGGTACGTCTTCCTTTCACGCAAACTAATCGCCTTCACCAAAACGGAAGACGAACTGGCGGGCGTTATGGCGCACGAACTCGGCCACGCGACTGTCCGTCACGCCGCGAGCGACGTGTCGGAACTTTTCAAAAAGATCCTCAATGTCACACAGCTCGGCGATCGCAAGGACATAACCGACAAGTTCAACCTGCTCATCGAACGAGAGCGAACGAAGAGTGTGTCGCGCGGTTCAGGTCACGAATCGGCCCAGCAGCTTGAAGCGGATCGCATTGGTCTATTTTCGATGGTCGCG
This sequence comes from uncultured Acidobacteriota bacterium, assembly GCA_963789185.1. Lineage (GTDB taxonomy): Bacteria > Acidobacteriota > Blastocatellia > Pyrinomonadales > Pyrinomonadaceae > PSRF01. The sequence continues at coordinate 2,283 of CAWBJU010000022.1, read as the reverse complement.
GCTGGTTATGATCCAAACGCTTACTCAGACTTCTACGCCCGGCTTACGGAAGCGAAAGCAAAATCCGGTAACTGGTTCACGAACATCTTCGGCAGCACGACTCCCACCGAGAAACGCCTGAAGGAGATGATCAAAGCTACGGAACTGCTTCCTCCTGCTTGCCGCGATAACCGGAGCTCAAATGCGTCCGACAAGTATCTCAACTGGCAGGCTGAGGTCGTGTCTTTTCGCCAGAATGACGTTGCCGAACAACTGCCGGGCCTGCTATGGAAGCGCGAACTCAAGCCGCAACTAAACAGCGACATCTGGCACGTGGCGTTCGCCAGCGATGGTAAATACTTTTTGGCCCAGGACGATTTCGCAGTCACGGTGGTCCAACGCGAACCCGTGAAAGTGGCTTTCCAAATACCGATCACCGACGCTCGTCCGGCTTCGTTTACTCCCGACGGCAAGTTCGTTGCGTTTGGGACCGAGTCGTTGCGGTTTGAGAAGTGGAGTATTGCAGACGCGAAAGCGGTCGAGATCCGCGAGCTCGTTGTCAGGCGTGACTGCATGGAACAGGAGTTTTCGCCTGACGGAAAATACCTGGCATGCGTTGACTACAATTTGGGTCTAAACGTTATCGAGACCCAAACAGGAAAAAGGATCTTTCAGAAGAAAGAGTTTGCCACACTGAATCCGCTTGGAGCTGTTGCTGTGGATCGTGCGTACGGCCGGCGACGACGATGCTTCACATCAGAATGCATTCTTTAATCTTCAGTTTTCTCCTGACTCGCATTACCTACTTGCCGGTCGTTCAAACAAGTTTCGCTTCCGTATCTTCATCGACTCGAGGGCGATCGGTGAGACCGATGCGTTGGCACTCGATCTTTCGACTGGCAAACCGATCTCCGCGAGCGGCGACTTGAAGAAGGCGACGAAAGGTTCATACATCTTTCTCGGTCCGGACAAGATCCTCGCGACAAGCCCGACAAGCGCGGATGAATCCGGTATTTTCTCGTTCCCGCAGGGTAAGAGAATCGCGAAATTCAAGCTTGCCGCCAACGACATGCAGCTTACGGCGAATCCCCGTTACGCCGTGGTCAAGTCGTCCTGGTCTGACAACATCGCGTTCTTTGACCTGGAGAGAGGCGAGCTTGTCGGCGGCTTTAACAAACAGACAGCCGCTCTTTGGGATGACGTGCTTATCTCAGAGTTGAAGTCAGGCAATATCGCGATCTCGAGCGCTTCGTTCAATGAGGAAACGAAAACTCTCCGTCTTGAGCAACTGGACGATCTGGATATCCCGGTCGGTTCGATGAATCGCATTTACGCCGCGAATGTTTCCGACAACTTGCAGTGGCTCGCAGTTTCGTCGAAGTCGCGCGGCGCAATGTGGGACTTGAATACCGGCGAACGAAAGCTGCACGTGCGTGGTTTCCGCGGCGCGATCGTTGCTCCCAACGGCACTGCCATTGGCGATTTTCCGAAGCTTGAACCCGTGAATCACAGCCTCGTTTATCTCAATCCGGCAAAGAGCGAGACCAGCCTGCTGCGAGAGATACCCGAACGGGGCTCGCGACAGTACGGCCGCTTTGTCCTCGTGCGCACGAGTCTGAAGGCGATAAAAGAGCAGGAAAAAGCCAAGGAAAAAGGCAAAGAGGGCGAGGATCCGAGCGAATCCAGTGCGTCGTTGAGCCGCGAAGTGCGATTCGAATTGCGCGACGTCATCAACGACAAGGTTGGTTGGACCAAGGACTTTCCGAAAGAAGCTCCCGATTACTTCTTCGACGATTATTCCGGTCGCGTGATCCTGTACTGGAGTCTCGGCAGTGAAGCGGGCAAGGCGCGGTTGAAAGAAGATCCTGCGCTGGTGGAACGCTCGCGTCAGATGGGTAACAAAGACGACGACTACATCGTCGAGATCTACGACGCGTTTGAAAACAAGTACGTCGGCGCCGTGCTGCTCGAGACAGGCAAAGGATCGTTCGACATCGAGAAGGGCTCCTCGGAAGGCGACTGGCTGGTTCTGCGCGACGACAACAACCGCGTGCTGGTTTACTCGATCAAGGATGGCGAGCTTCGTCATCGCTTCTTCGGTGCGAACGCAGCAATGAATCCGCGAGGACACCAGATCGCCATTGAGAATTATCCGGGTGAAGTCACTCTTTACGACATGGCGACGGGAAACTCGCAAGCGCGTCTTCGTTTCAAGACCGCCGCCGCGTTTACGCGTTTCAGTCTTGATGGTAAGAGACTGCTAGTGTTGACGGGAGGACAAGTAGCCTACGCCTTCGACACTGA
>CAWBJU010000021.1:0-12949 GCA_963789185.1 uncultured Acidobacteriota bacterium | reverse complement strand
TCATCGCGCTGATCTGTGTACGACCGCGTCTTAAACCATTCGCTGGCCAATGCGTTGAACTTCTCCGGGTGTTCCTGTTCGGGCATCACGCAACACAGAAAAAAAATCTCCAGCCGCGCGCGCGGATTCAAGTCCAACATAGCAACCGCTTTCGAAACGGGCGTACTCACGTCTTGTTTACCGCATACCAGGACAATCGGTTGGACCAGACGCGAAAACGCGGCGCTCATGTCGCAATTGAGATAACCCGACATGAACGCGGCGATTGCGTATTGCGCTCCCGGCTGATGACTCGTGGCGTATAGATGCGCAACGAGTCGATTGGTAACGCGACGATAGTCGTAAAAGAGTGTGCGGCGCGCGTAGTCGCGAATGCTTCTTTCGCTCGACATAACGTTGTAGAACGAAGTGCCCAGAACCGGCGATTGCAGCAATCCATAAAACGCGGCGCCCGCCATCCCCGGCCGTCTGTTCATCGTGTCGTAGCCGGCGGGCGCGTTGAGAATCATCGCGTCGATCAGTTCCGGATGTTCGTCCGCGACGCGCACGGCGTACGACGCGCCAAGCGAGCTCGCGACGACATTCGCGCGACCACCTGCTACTTCGCGAATGAAATCGGAAATAGTTCGACATAGAGATCGGCTGAATACGGTGCGGCCGGAGGTTTATCGGAAAAACCAAAACCCAGCAGGTCGAACGCGAGGACGCGAAAGTTCTGCGCGAGATCATCGATGTTCTTGCGCCACATGAAGCTCGACACGCCCGCGTCGATACCATGAATGAGAACGATCGGAAGTCCGGGATTGTTTAGCTCCGGCTTCCTTGTAGAGTTTGGCCGTCTTCCAGGTAAACAGTTTTGCTTCACCGCCGAGCGCGCTGTCGTCAGGCTCAAGCGCGTTACGCTCGATCGAAGCGTTGACGGCAGCGAGGGCCGCCACGCCAGCGCCGCCAGCAAGAACGGTTTTCCAGAGATTGCCTAGCTTGCTCATTAATTCCCTAGCTGGCCCATTAGATGATCGCGAAGTCGAACTGTTCCTGGTGAATCCTGTCGTCGCTCGTAATGTCGATTCGAACAAGATAATCCTCGATCTCGACCATCACGTCGCGCTCACTCAATCACAGCACCTTTCCACCTCGGGATTGATGCGCAGCGTGACTTGCTTGTTCTCGCTATCGCCGTTCATCCCTTTCGCGAGTCGTCGCGCTTCTTCAAGCAGCTCGTAGCAGATCGTTTGCGGCGATTTGATCAACCCAGCACCCTGGCAATACTGGCACGGCGAGCAGAGCGTTCTTTCGAGCGACTGCTTCACGCGCTTGCGAGTCATGATCACGAGACCGAAGTCGTTGAACGAAAGCACCTTTGTCGGCGACTTGTCGTTGCGCAAAGCTTCCTGCAACGCCTGCATAACCTTCTGCCGGTTACGACGTTCCTCCATGTCGATCAAGTCGAGCACGATGATGCCGCCAAGATCGCGCAAACGAATCTGGCGCACGATCTCGTCGACCGCTTCGAGATTGGTGCGCGTGATCGTGTCTTCCAGGCGTCCACTGCCGCGGCCCACGAACTTGCCGGTGTTGACGTCAATCGCCACCAGCGCTTCCGTCTGATTTATAACGAGATAGCCGCCCGACTTCAGCCACACACGCGGCTTAATCGCTTTATCGATCTCCGCCTGCACGCCATAGGCTTCGAGGATTGGCTGGTCCTTCGTATAAAGCTTTACACGTCGCACCAGTTTCGGCTGAATGCGATTCACAAATTCGACAATCGCCTGGTACTCCTCTTCGGAGTCGACTCGTATCGATTCAAAATCGTCTGACAACTGATCGCGCAGCAGTCGTTGGACCAAATCCAGATCCTTATGGACCAGCGCCGGTGCTTTCGACTTCTCTGCCGCGCCGCGGATGTCGAGCCACGTGCGAACCAGGTAGCGGACATCTTCACGCAAATCTTTTTCATTGATGCCGACTCCCGCCGTGCGCACGATAAAACCACCCGACGGTATATCCTCTTCAGCGCGAATCGTCTGGATCAGCTTTCGCAGGCGATGTCGTTCGCTGTCCGACTCGATCTTTCGCGAGACGCCCACGTGTTCGACGGTCGGCATGTAGACCAGAAAACGTCCCGGTAGGGCGATGTGCGAAGTGATGCGGGCGCCTTTCTTCGCAATCGGTTCCTTTGCGATCTGGACCAGGATTTCCTGACCTTCGCTCAGCAAGTCAGTGATCGCGGGTTGATAACGTTCGCGTCGCGACTGTCCGCGATGACCACGTTGATCGCGGCGCCCTTCACGATGATCGCGCGGTTGCCGCCGTTCGGGCGGGGCGGCGACGACGACTTCTTCCTGAATCTCGATCGCCGGCGTTTGCTCTACTTCGTCGTCCTGACCATCCGCTGGTGAACCTTCCGCTTCAACCGGCGCCGCGCCGCCTTTGCTCTTGCTCGGACGGCGACGTCTGCGGCCACCGCGACGCGTCGCAAATTCTCCGCGCGACGGACTCTCACTCAGACTCGCCGCGGAGTCTGCGTAAAGTTCCGTTTGCTGCTCGGAGTCCTCGCCTCCAGTCGATGCGGCTCGCTTCTTGGAAGGCTTCTTGCTCGACGCTTTCTTCTTCGAAGCAGTTTTGGTCGGTGCGGCCGACTTAGTTCGTTTCTTTGTAGCGGGCTTGCGCGCTTTCTTACCGGCCGGCGCTTCAGCCTCGATCGCGTGGGCAGCTTCTTCTTCGTCGTCGCTGATGCGTTGGAAACCTGCGCTGCTCAAAGGCGCACTGGAAAGGTCGTCGACAAAAGTGGAAACGTGGGCCTCACGCGGACGTTGTCCTTCACGCACCATCGGTTCGCTATCGCTCTCGCCGTCGTCGATCCGCTCAAATGTCTCACTGCCAAAACCACTCGAAAGCAACGAACCAACTTCAGCAGACCTGAAGTCGTCCTCGATGTTGAATTCAACGGCGTGAATCTGATCGAAGATGCGTTCCTGAATTCGCGCGTCCTTGAACATCTCGCCGTTGACTGCGGCGGACTCTTCTTCGTCGACAATGCGTTCGATTGAAGGATCGGCAGCAACAAAGGGTGTGTCGGGAACCTCGAACCTCGGTGACGGCGGTGCTTGCGGAGCTCCGTCCTCGCCTTTTTCCCAACGGCCTCGACGACGGCCACGGCGGCTGCGACGTTTTCCTCCGTCGGTCGCCTCCGGCACTTCTTCGGCGAGCCCGGCTTCGCCTGCTTCCGCCTCGATTCGCTCCTGTGTTGCTTCTATCTGTTGTTCGCGCTCGACGCGATTGAGTGCGACTTCTTCAGCCGCTGCATGTTCGGGCTCCGGCGCGCCCTTCTTCGACTTGTCGATGACGATCCGTTCAAACTCTTCTTCCTCGTCGAAGAAGTCGGAGACGTAAAGGAACGCATCGCGTTCGAGTCCGATGTCGACGAAAGCCGACTGCATGCCGGGTAGAACGCGCATGACGCGCCCCTTGTAAATGTTTCCGACGATTCCCTGATGTTGTTCTCCACGCTCGATGTAGAACTCTGCGACCTTGTCGTCTTCAATGATCGCTATCTTCTTTTCTTTCCCGTTGACGCTAACGATTAGTTGTTTTGCCATTACCAGCCTTTTCTCGGAATTGTTGATGGGCAGAGCTTGCCTGCAAGCCGAGGGCGCGAGCGCGCGCGGGCGAGACGGCCCTGCACAGAATCGGCGACACGAGTAGCCAGACACGACTAAATGGGTCGCCATGAAAATGATGAAACGAAGTGTGGCCGAGGAAGGAGTAGTTCACATCCGGCCGTTTATGGATAGTTTTGGAACCGCGCGCCGACCGGCGCACAATTCTCGTCGGCGGCGGACTAAGTGCCTCCGCAGCACGACGGAAAATTCTTTCTCTCAACAGAAAACCTGACTAGCCGCAGGGCGCTCAGGGCCGGAGATAAATGACCGGGAGCATTGGCAGCGCAGTGGACCAACGGTCGACTGGCTTGCTGCTGTCTGCTCTGAACCTGGTTAGATCTCGCGGAGCCGCTTGGGATTTTTGAGGTCCTTTACGCGCCTAGTTGAGCTTGGCCAAAGGCCAGGTCAGCGGCTGCAACCGAAGTTAATCTAAACCGTCTTACAGACGATTATAAAACCGGGCCTCGCCAGTTAAGTGCCATAAGCACTACAGCTTCCCTGCATTCCTCGAGTCTTTGTGGACCTAAGCGCCTGAAAAAGCGGGGCGGGGCTGCGTGGAGTATAGCAGACGACGCAGATCCGCGAAACATCCGTGGATTCGTGCCGAGGTCTTAGTTCTGATTGCGGTACTGCCGGTACTTCGGCAACGACTCGACGAGGTAGTCGAAACCGAGCCATAGGCTCCAACTGTGGTGATAAAAAGCGACCGGGAAGATCAGCGCGACGATAAACAACACCACCAATACACTCTCGTATTTAGCGCCGATCACCAGCAAACAAAAGAAGCAGAATGCGAGGATCACCAGTTCCGTGATCACAACATTCGCCAGGATTGCCCCGACGAAAAAGCCGTCTTCGCGTTTGTAGAGGGCGAGGCAAACGGGACAATGATGCCGGATATGAAAGGGTCGCTCTACGATTGAGCTCTCGCCACACGCTGGACAACGCAGCTTTAGGGCGCGCTTCAATACCCGAATTCCTTGTTCTTTATCGATTTTCATGACGGTTCCCGTATTCTACGCCCATAGGGACCGATCCGAAAGCGCCAACCCGTACAGAACACGGATTTTCAACCCGTTGCTCGAATCACGACAACCTTGGCCTTGACAGACACAAATGGGTTTAGTAGATCAATGCGCGAGTCCTCGACAAACTCAAATTAATCAGAAATACAAGGACCTGCGAACCATGTCATGGCAACGAATTGTGCTTCCTTTTACCACTGAAATTAGCCCGGATATCGTGGAAATTGGAAAACGGGCCCAGGAAGTTTATCGCCAGAAGAAACAACCCGAAGGCTTTACGATGTTTCACGCGACGGAAGGCCCTGGAAAGGGCGATCACGAGGATCGTTGGATCGTTTACTTCTCGCCCGTCGCCGCCACAGTGTGCAGCGAAGCTGTATCTGACTACACCCTCGAACCGTGCGAGGTACCACACCACAACGAACCAAATATCGCGTTCGTTTTCGGCGACGCCAAAGTCATGGGCGCCCTTCGTCGTTAACCGTTGCTCCACGTCTGGCCGGCGCTCATGCGCGTCCAGTTTGTAACGTTTTTTCCGATTAACCGCATTTGTATGTGGGCCGTATGCTCGACGTAAGGTCCACCCATATCTCATTCGAGGTGTCACAGTGCTTGTTACCCTCGGCTCCATCGGCTTTGGCCTGGTGTTTGGATGGTTACTCGGTCTCTATGACATTCGACCTGAAAAACTACCGACCGCTATAACAGCACTATCCGGCGCCTCCATTGTGGGAGCCGGCGTAACAGCCTGGCTCGGTGGCCTCTCAGCCACAGCGCCATTTTCCGTCGCCGCGCTCGCAGCTCTGTGGGTGCATACACAATGGCGTAGCGAACTTCGCAAACGCTATCCGAAGTCAACCAACACTTAAAGGAGAAACTCATGCTGCAAGAAGCCTCTCAATCCGCCTCCGAAATCGCCACAATGCTGCAAAAGATTGGCGCGGGCGCTTTTGGAGCAGTAGTCGGCTGGTATGTTTACTACATCAATCGGTGGCGCAAGGACGATGTGCAGTTGAGTGACATCGTTACACTGATTGGGGCTGTCGGCGGCGCTGCGGTACTCGCCCTCTTCCCCGAAAAGACCGATCTGTTTGGCGCTTACGGTATCGGTCTCGCTTCCGGGTTCTTCCTGTATTTCTTTATTCTGGTGATCCTGGTGAACAAGGCGCCGGGCTTCAATTCCAGCTGGTTCATCGACGGACGAGGGCCCGCGCTAGAAAAAACCCAGGCGATCGTCGGTGGTGGCAAAGGCATGGGTAGCGCGCCACAGGTCGAAGACTAACTCTCGTCTTTCTTTCTCAAGAGGTTTCGTCATGTCGCAAGATCCCTTAGAGCGGGTTCAACTCTTTCTGTCTGAAACGAAGGTCGACCCGCTCGCCCTCATGTTAGATCTCGCAACGTTAGTGCCCGAACCCCTGCTCCCGCGGGCGATCGGGCTCGCGGAAAACGCGAGCGACCGGGCACTGCAAGTGTGTCTCGTTCACGCGCTCGCAGACCGTTTGCCCTCACCAAGTGAGCGTACTCAACTGAAGGACCAGTATCCGGCTTTCGCAGGCATGTCGGTGGACGATGTTTCGGTTCCGGAAGGCAAAGAAGCCCAGCGTTTGATCGAGAAACTTTCTGAGGAAGAGCGATACAAATTTTTCGATCAAATGTTCGCCGCTATAGAACCCGCGTTCCGTCGCGATAGACAACGCCGTCGTCCGCCGGAGACTAAATCGATCGATGACGATGGCGGTGTTGCAGCGATCGAACCTCCGGAAAATGTCGGTGGTAGCGATGCAGATGGTGGGTTTGAGGCTGTCGACGACGGGTTGGAGTCGGTGGATGAACCGCTACCTCAAGCTGTTGACGACGGATTCGAGGCCGTTGACGACGGACTTGAGTCAAAACCCAACGTCGTCAACCTCGGCTTCTCGAAAAAAGACGCTGCCGACAAAAAATTACAGAAGGACGAACCACTGCAACGCCGTCAGTATTATTACTTCTGGCTGAACATCGGTAAGGAGGTTGACGCAGCCGCGATCGGAACGCCTCGGGAAATCGATCTCGAGCTACTTCCCGCCGAAGCCGTACTAACGGTCGCCATCTTCAATTTCGAAAACGAACTAGAGATAACGCCGGGCGCGGACGTTGGCGAGTTGAAGATCGAAAAGGACGGCAAGGTGAAGGTGCAGCGTCAGCCACTCGAAAAAGAATCGATTTCGCTATCGGCAGACGCGAGCGCCGATTTTCTCGAGCGTCATCTTGTGTTCCCGGTCAGCGTTCCCGATAAGGAAGCGACGCATCGTCTGCGGTGCAATATCTACTGCGAGCAGGTGCTGGTCCAATCCTACGTTGTATCCGCGAACGTCAAAAGCACGTCCGACCCGATTTCCGAAGCATGCACACAGCGGCTCGACTACGTCCTGTCTGAGTCACTGCGCGCGAGTCATCTTGCCAGCATGACGGAAGAGCCACACCTTCTGAGTTTGATGGTGAACGACAACGGTGACGGTTCGAGCACTTTTCGCTTTTTTGGTTCGGATGGCGGGGACCCTTACAAAGACGACGCACCTATCGATGGTCAACAGCTTGCCGGATTTCTCCAACAGGCCCGCGCCGCCTTGCGTAAAGTCTCGTGGGATGATGAGGAAGAGTGGGGCCAGAAAAAAGGAAAGTCTTACAGGTATCAGGACACAGAAGATTTCGATGAGCAGAAGCTGGCGAAAGACCTCGCGTATATCGCTCGGGCAGGATCGCGTATTTACCAAGGCTTTCAATCTAACCTGCGCAAGAAGCGCAGCGAGCTCGAAGCGCTATTGGCGAACACCGGGTTGATCCAAATCGCACTCAAGTTTTCACCTCGAGCAGTGCTTCCGGCGGCAGTTGTTTACGACTACGCCTGGAATCCAAACCAGTTCAAATTTTCCGAAACGACTTTCGAGCTATGCCCGAGTTTTTCGAAGGCGCTGAACGAAGCTCGCAATGGTGGACCACCGTTGGAGGAATGCGTTTGTTTCAAGGGCGGTTGCGAGCTCAAGGCGATGACTAAGGAGATCTTGAAAACAAAGACGCTGAACGCTCTTGGTCCCATCATCTGTCCGAGCGGGTTCTGGGGTTATCGTCATCTGTTGGGTCTGCCGCTGACGGTCGATGGAGCGAACACTGACATTCCGCCGGTGATTGAGTTTAAGGACTCGCTCCAGATGTTCGCGTGCGTTTCGATGGATGAGGATTTCGAAGAACGCGATAAGCATCTCAAAAGGCTCGAAGCGCTACAGGGACTCAAGTTTGAACGCGACAATGGTTACGATCCGTTCCTTATGCGACTGAAGTCGCCGGCCGTACCTCAGATCATTTACTTCTACTGCCACGGTGGAGTGAAGGCAGGATCGAGTAATCCGTTTCTCCAGGTTGGCCCGCTGAATAGTCTGGAGGATGAGATCGACCCGAACAACTGGGGAAACGAAGGTATTGAATGGAGCGGACCGAATCCGCTGGTGTTCATCAACGGCTGTCACACGACGTCGCTGAATCCGGAGGTCACTCTCGACTTCGTTAGCTCCTTTGTGCGGGACAGCGGGGCTTCTGGTGTCATTGGGACAGAAATAACGATCTTCGAACCGCTGGCGGTGACCTTTGCGGAGGAGTGTTTCAAGCGATTCCTCGGCATCGCGCCGCATACAGAGAAGATGACGATCGGAAAAGCGGTGCGTGGCGCACGTCTCGAACTCCTGCGCCAGGGAAACCCTCTCGGCCTGGTCTACATTCCTTACGCAGTCGCGAGCTTGCGGTTACAGGAGAAACAGAACTGAACACTGATGCGTAGGATCGCGCTTCCTGGTCGAATTGAGCCACCGGACCTGAGCTTCGCTCCTATCTACAACGCCCGGCCAAACGTTCAGAAACATCCGATGTAGGTACGTCCAGTCTCCACACACTGCCAACCGAAAGGATTTCGGATCACTGGTCGAGCGTGATTTGCCCACTGCTTTTTCTTTGTGGGCAGCACTTGGTCTATGTAGTACTCACAGTGGAAAGAGACCCAATACCAGGGGGTACAGTATTCCTGCGGGAAGCCGGGTTCGTACCCTGAGGTGTCTCCACCGCCACTCGATTCGGGTCCCGTGGCCGGGTTCCAACTCACTGAGCCGGCGGCTCCCGCCTGCCCGGCGGCTCCACCACCGCCGCCAGAACCTCCGGCGCCTCCAGTCGTGTGGTTACCTGCGCTACCGCTTTGGGCGCGATCGCAGCCGAATACGCTGCCTCCGTGACCACCGGCGCCCGGAGATCCGGATGATCCGCCGGATGCTGATGATCCTCCAATTCCCCCCCCCACCGGCTGTTCCTCCCTGGGCATCGACAGTTACTTGCGCTACGTTGTAGCCCCACGGATAGGTTATGACTACCGAACCTCCCGCGCCGCCATTACCGCCCTTGCCACCCACGCCTCCGTTGCCGCCTTTACCGCCTTTGCCGGATGCACCACCATTGCCTCCGTTGCCAAGGCCACCTGGCTGGCAGTTGCAACCGGCTCCATCTCCGCCGGCGCCGCCGTTTCCACCGACTCCACCGGTGCCACCAAATCCACCGCCGCCGCCAGTGCCACCATTGCCGCCTCTGGCGATGACGTTATACGATCCGGCGTTGACATTAGGAATATTGATAGTCTGGCCAGTCGCGTTATTTCCGGGGTAACCGTCGGAGCCGTTACCACCATGCCCGGCGTCTGTGCCATCTTCGCCGGCGTTGCCATTTCCGCCGTTCTTGTTCGTCGAACATGAGCCCTGGACCCCGGCAGAACCATGCGCGCCGCTGATCCCGTTTGAGCCGACACCACCGATATTTCCATCGGAACCTGGTGTTCCGCTGGTGTTCTGCGGCAGGTTGACGTGATGGGCCACGGTCTTAGTCTGTTTTGAATTACCTGCTCGCTGGTTGAGCGACTCCAGCCACTCTTTGCGACCGAAACCGCTTGTGTCGATAGTGATAACTGTTTCGCGACCATTAGCAACGTTGGCCGAATCGAGAGCAAATAAATGAATATCGTGTGGGCCCTTGATAGTGGGGGCGCGCCCGGTAAAGTTGATGCGGCGAGCGATGATCACTGTGTCGCCCTCGATCTTTACTTTTTCAGGGAGAGTAAGCGTATCGGCCATTACCACGCCACGTAACCGGTCCGAATGAACCCTTGATAGATACATCTGAGGAATGCCAAGCAGTTGAGAACGTAGTTTTTTCCTGCCGTTGGAAGTAAACAGCAGTTGTGGCTCGATTTCGACACCTTCCGCCTCGAGAAGTTTGGCAACCTTTTTGATATGCACCGACATGCGCTTGGCGTCTTGTAGTTTTGCCTGTTGCGCAGGTGTTAACTTCGGAGCTTGAGATTGGTTAAGTGGTCCAGCGCTTCCTGCAGAACCGAACGCAAGAGATATTAATACCGCGGCGATCGCGACAGCGATTCCCGTCGGAATGATCGGGCTGCGAGTTTGGGAGTGCCGATGAGTTTTGGCGCTGGTTGTAGTTTGTACGGCACGATGATGTTTCGCGGAGGAGCGGAGGAACATTCGTGACATGGTTCGCCACCTCAATGAGGAAAATGGACAGGCTTTCCACTGTTATCACTGTGCCCAAGGCATGTCAAGGGAAATTCACGATAGCGATGCGCATCCCCGAAAACAGGCGCACCGGTTTTGAGGAGGTTTCTATTTCGGATCGATGGGGAGTTATGCCGCATATGAGGTTGGACCATCTGGGTCATGATGGGCCTGTTAGGTTCTGCCGAAGAAGCGGAACTGAGCGCGGTTAACTACGGGTTCTTCTTTCCAGTAACAATGTGTGCTGATACGTCAAACCGAACCTGGCCATCTCTAGTCGTATAAGAAGCGAGTGCGGCTTCGGCCTCGTCCAGAATCTGCCTTATCTGCTGTTCAGACAAGTTGACTCCCATCACTGGCAACCAGCCTCTGAGATCGGCTTCAACCATCACCTGAATACTGGGGAACCGGGCCGTGCCGGAATGCGTTGTGACGTCAATCGAATACGCGCCAGCGTCGGAAAACAGTTTGCGTAACTCATCTGCGTCACCAAGCACGAATGGCGCTCTCAATGCATGGGCGGCCTCGTGACCTCCAATCCGTTCAAACAGTTCAGCTCCGACTGCATACGCCGGAATGTTTTCCAGTGAATTCCAAACAGCTACCGCCAAGCGACCTCGGGAAGTTAGTACGCGCAACATCTCGCTGATCGCTTGTACGCGGTCCATGAACATCAGACCAAACTGGCTAACGACTACGTCAAAAGAATCATCAGAAAACGGTAACGACTCTGCCTTACCTTGTCGCCATTCGACGCGTGGTTCGATCTGTTGAGCAACCGCGATCATTCCGGGAACAGCATCAATCCCCGTCACGCTTCCATTTGCGCCAACACGCTTCAGAGTCTCTCGCGCAAGTACTCCAGTGCCGCACGCGACATCCAACACTCGTTCACCTGTCACTAATCCGGCAGCCTCCGCGACTTTTGGGGCGAATTGTCCGACAAGCGCAGTCACAAATAGAGCTTCATATACTCTGGCTGCTTCGATTTGCGATTGGATCTCGGGGTCAGTCACCGGCATAGACCAACGAACTTACTCCACGCGGATTGACGCTTTGTTACTCACCAGGCCGCGAACCTGAACACTCACTTTCAACTCGCCTGCACCGGCAAGCGCATCGGGGAGGCGAACGGTCACCTGCGACATCCAGCTCATGTTTTTCGCTCGATCCGTTGCTTCAACCGGTAAGTCGAACAAACGCTGCTGTGAGTCCTCTGCCTGAACTGTTACGAACGGACGATCTGCGAGTCCGAGCAAGACTCCGACTACAAAGAAAGTGATTCTGTTCCGGCCGTCAGTTGCGAGAGGGTGCGGCGCGGGAAGGCGGAAAGTTTCACTCATCGTTGAAACGGAGTCCAGAGCGACGGCTCGTCCGGTATTGGTTACCAGTAGCAGTGGCACTGGTGGTTCATTCCCGGCACGTCGCTGACCAAAAGAAAGGTTGTCGATAAGCGCGTTCGGCGTCGGTTCGGGAAAGTCGAAGGAAACTGTCAAAGTATCAATCGGCTGATCGGAGACGAAGCCGACGAATGTTGAAGTATCCGACGGGTTCATCGTCACGCTCTCACCCGTGGAGATAGCAACGATCATTGGCGTGTTGAACTGGTCAACTCCGACAGCGGTCGTACCGGGTGGAAGGAAAATCGTCATGCGCGTGAATTCAATCAAGCTCGGAGCCTGCATGAGATGGTTGCCATTTTGCCCCGTTACAATCGAGGGACCATTGGGACCACGAAAGATGACACCGTTGATTTCAAGGAAAGACAAATCGTTCGGTATGTTCGCGCCCGATTCAAAGTCGATGGTATGCAGATTCTGTGAGGCAGCATTGAACGACGCCCGATCGCGAAACACCGTCGCGTTGGCGCTACTAAATGACGAGCAACAGACCAGAACAACAATGGCGCTCGAAACAAACAGTTTCATGATGGCACCTCAGAATCGAAGCTGCGTGGTCCCTGTCTTGAGGTAATGCGACACCACTTACCGAGAGACCCAATGTTAGTACTCGCCGAGCCGGATTCCAATCTAATTCTAGAGTGGAAGGCTAGCCCGAATCGCCACCCCGCACCTCGGAGCCGCTTACTGGTCTTTTGCTAATTGGACCGAACAAGAGGCTGTCAATGAACACTCACGCGGGTAGCCACCTACTCTAACTCGACCCGTGATCGACCTCGCCTTAACGTTGCGCGTGTCAACTTCAATGCTATTCGTTCTTTGTCCCTTAACGATTTTGCCCGCTGAGACCTTCCACGTGTAAGTAGGTGCACTTTGAGGAAGAGCACCGTGAAGAGCCGGCACCGTGAATACTATTCTCCTCCCTGCTTTCTCCGAATCAGGACACTCGACTCGAAAGTGGGGGCATGGCGTATCCTGCTCTGTAATTCGTGATAAAGATCGAACGACGGAGCCCGTTGTCAGCACAGATTCGGCTTTGGGTTTCATTGGAAGTGGAAACCACAACAGCACTGCAATTACATACTTCAGATACTTTCCCTTCAAGTGCCCTCACTTCACTTCACGTGTCGATCGAACCACGCGAGCGTTCGCTCGAGCGCGTCGATGCGATGCTTCGGTTCGCGAAAGCTGTGACCCTCGCGCGGATAGCGGACGAAAACTGTTTCAACGCCACGACGCTTCAACGCCATGTACATCTCTTCAGCCTGCGTGATGTGCAC
>CAWBJU010000020.1:0-210832 GCA_963789185.1 uncultured Acidobacteriota bacterium | reverse complement strand
GACTACAATGAAGAACCTCGCGAAAGAGCCGGACAAAGATCTGATGAAGGCGCTTGAGGATTGGGTCAAGGAAGTTGACACGCTTCAGGACAAAGTGGCGGCTCGCGACGAGGGTCTCGGTTTCGCTGGGAAGGACCAGGTCGCCGACCACATCGGAAATCTGTTCGTTGCTCTCGGTGGAAACTTTGGTCCAACACGCGGACAGCGCGAATTCTTCGCCGAGATCCAACCCGCGTATCGCACGGCAGTCGGCGACGTAAACAAGTTCCTGAGCCAAACGTTGCCGGCGTGGAATGAAAAGCTGCGCGGCTGGAACGCACCCACGCTGACGACACGAAAACCGTTCGAGTTTTAAATCATGAAGAAAACGAAGCAAGCGGTAATACTTTTACTTCTTCTTTCGCTCGTGGCCTTCGCGCAAGGTCCTCCGAAAGAAGCTGGTCCATTTCGTGAACCGGAGCTGCGCGAGCTCGTCAAACTGGATCCCACGATCAAGCTCGACATCCGTTACGCGAATCGCAACAACTTTCTCGGCCGTCCGGTTTACAAAGAGGCGCGAGCCTTCCTGCAAAAGCCCGCTGCCGAAGCGCTCGTGCGTGCGCATCAGAAACTCCGGAGTCAAGGCTATGGCATCGTTGTGTTTGACGGTTACCGGCCGTGGTCAGTGACGAAGATCTTCTGGGACGTGACGCCGCAGGACAAGAAGATCTTTGTTGCCGATCCGAGTCAGGGTTCGCGACACAATCGCGGTTGCGCCGTCGACCTCTCGCTGTTTGAGTTGGCAACCGGAAAGATCGTGCAGATGCCGAGCGAGTACGACGAGATGACGGAGCGCGCGCACATCAACTACGAGTGCGCAACGCCCGAAGCGAAGCATCTTCGTGAGATGCTTCGCTCGGCGATGGAATCAGAAGGGTTCGCAGTTTATGAGCCGGAGTGGTGGCACTACGACTACAAGGATTGGAGGGAATATCCGATTCAGAACATTCCGTTTTCGAAGATCAAATAGGCTCCTAATTACCCGCGTCGGCTGGTGCTACCGCTTTCTCAGCTTTCGTCAAACGGATGTTGCCGTTAATGCCTTTCGCCGTGATCGGGCTGCCGCCGTTGCCGATGCGCGCCGAGTAATATCCGTGCTTCGGTTCGTCAACTGAAACCCCCGGCACATCGGATACAACTCGTCCATTCATGCCCTTCGCCTCGAGGCTCGCGTTTACGTTCTCGGGCAACTGCAACTCGATATTGCCATTAATGCCTTTCAGCGTAATACCGTCCGAATCGAGCCGCGTAAGCGCGACCTGAATGTTGCCGTTGACGCCCGAGAAGCTTGCGGTACCGGAGGCACTTGCAATCTCCACTCGACCGTTGATGCCAGCGATGTCGACCGATCCATCAACCGAGCCGACGTTCACGTTGCCGTTTATGCCTTTAGTGTAGAGCGAAATCTGGCGAGGCAGTTTCAGTGTGACCTTTTCGTGCGCTTCCGAACCAAAGAACCGCGAGAAAAAACCGCTGTTGCGTTTCTCGCTCTTGATGCTCAGACGGTCCGCAGTGGCCTCGATGACGATCTGTCGCCGGCTCAGCGCTTCTTCATCCGAAGCGATGCGCTCGATGTACACCTCGGCTGTGCGGGTGTCAGAAGTTTCAATCTTCACCGATCCGTTCAGGCCCGCAAGTTCCACCTTAGCACCGGGTGAAAGCTCATATTTCTCGCGGATTTCCTTGCGCGTATCGCTTTGCTCGCTGGACGAGACGAATTCGCGTACCTCGCTACGGGTCGCCGCTGAACGCGCCACGATGCCGGCGATGCCCGCCAGCGCTACCAAAGCGACTAGAATCAATATGCGTTTCATAATCTGCCTCAAAATAGGAGTGAAAATTGACGTTCGGGGTCTTTAACGATGACCGCCGGAGATTTGTTTCGCCTGATTGTCCGCTTGAAAGAGCTTTTAGATTAGGTCATTCCGTGTTTCAATTCAAACTCCATGGCAGAGCGCGAAGTGAGAGACCTCAAGGTGTTGCTGGTCGAGGACGTCGAGGATACGCGTCATTTCATGCGTCTCGCGCTGGAGGACCAGGGCTTCATCGTGTTTGAAGCCGAAGACGGTCACGCAGCGGTCGCCAGTGCCGTCCGTGACACGCCCGACGTCATTCTCATGGACTTGAGCCTGCCGCGTATGGACGGTTTCGCGGCCGCAAAACTGATGCGGCAGAAACGCGAACTCAAAAACGTCCCCATCATCGCCGTCACGGCCCATCAGGAAACTGGTTTTCGTACTGACGCAAAAGCCTCGGGCTTTGACGCGTACGTAACCAAACCCATCGACATCAATTGGCTCAAAGAACTGATCACCGGACTCATCTGAATGCACAGCTCCCAAATGAGCGGCCACGTGGGTATCACTCCCAAGACCATCGTTATCCGCGACATTGAAACCCTCGACGAAATGCACGAGGTGGAAAATCTCCAGCGTGAGATCTGGGGCTCGTCGGACCTCGACGTGCTGCCTGCGCTTATCTTTCGACCGCAAAAAGAGGTTGGCGCGACCTTGATCGGCGCGTTCGCGGAAGGCCGGATGATTGGCTTTGTGTTTGGGTTTCCGGGAATACTGAACGGCGAAACGATCATTCATTCAGACATGTTGGGCGTGAGCAAGGAGTACCGCTCGCAGAATGTCGGATATTTGTTGAAGCAGGCGCAGCGTTCGGCGGCACTCGCGCTGGGTGTGAAACGAATAACCTGGACGTTTGATCCTTTGCAGTCGCGCAACGCACATTTGAATTTCAACAAGCTGGGCGTGATCGCCGATCGTTACCTCGTCAATTACTACGGTGAGACGTCGAGCTTTCTTCACCGAGCGGGTACGGACCGTTTATGGGTTTCGTGGTTGCTCGATCGTGAACGTGTTGAATCCGGTATGTCGGAAGCGCCTGCGCTAGTGCGCGTGGGCGAAAATGGTGAACCGGTCGTAAACCCAGAAAAACCGACTGAACGCCAATACGTAATTGAAATTCCGGGTGAACCGAATCCGGAACTTTGGCGCGAACCAACTCGCGCTGCTTTCACCGGCGCGCTCAACGCCGGTTACATCGTTGAGAATTTTTACGTCGTCGAACGAAACGACCAGAAGATCGGAGTTTATCTTTTGGTCAAACAATAGTACTACGGTTCCGGAGTTGCACTTGGGCTTGGTGACCGATTCGTTCTCCGCGGATTGTTCGCGATGATGTAGTCTCGCAGTCGCTGGGCCTCCGGGTACTCCGGCCTCTTCTTCAAAAACTCGTTGTACTCAATCGCCGCCAGGTTTTTGTGTCCCGCGAGATTGTAGAGAGTGGCTAAACGCAGGTGCGCGTTCGCCATGCCATTCGGATCCAGCTTTATCGCCGCGTTCAGATATTCGATTGCGACTGAACCTTTTTTCAGAGCAAGATAAGCCTCTCCGAGGAAGTAGTTGGCCGTCGCTGACTTGGGGTCCGCTTTCAGTGCATCCTCGAGAATCTTAATCGCCCCTTCGTTGTTCTTTTGCGCGAGCCGCACACGCCCGAGGCTAACGAGTGAGATCACGTTGTCAGGTTTTAGTTCGATAGCTTTACCGTAGCTACTCTCTGCGCCGGCAAAATTTTTCTGAATGAAATAAACCATCCCTAACTCGTTCCACGCCTGAACGTCTTTCGGGTCTGCCTCGACGAGCGACCGGAGCATTGCTGTCGCCTTAACCAAATCGTTTTTATTGATCTCCTTCAGCGCTTTCTCGTAAAGCTCGCGGTTTTGATTCGTGCGCGTGTAGGAGTTCTGCGCCGGCACAATGCCGAGTGTGTTTCGCAGGGTCGAGGTCCATTCCAACTCTATATCCTGCCTGATAGGCTCAAGTTTTTTCTGCGATATCAACATCGCCACGCGCGCGATTTCGACGTTGTTGTACTCAACCGCCATGAGGTAGTTACCTTCCGGAACGTTGTAGAAACGATATCGGCCACCCTTGGCGACACGTTGCCTGGCGAAGGCCTCATTTCCGCCACGCGGGTAAAGAATGAGATCGAAGAATGTGTTCGACGGCGCAGAGCCCTCCAATTCGAACATCTGGAGATCGCCATACAAAGTGAAGATGCGATTTGTCTCCGTACCTTGCTGCGACGACGACTGTGGGGGTTGCGCAAAGACGGCGGTGTGAAGTACGACCATTGCGCCGATGAACAAGACGATGCGTTGTCGACGTGTCATAAATGGAAACCTCCGAGAGCGATATAAAAACATACTCACCTTCTAGTCGCGTCGTAAAGGTCTGCCGGGGCGGCGGCCGGTGACGCTTCCGTCGGTCCAAACTTCCTCGCCGTTCACAAACACGCGTTTGACGCCTTCAGAGATTAACTGTGGGTCTCGAAACGTTGCCCGGTCGACGATCCGATCCGAATCAAACAACACTAGATCGGCTTTGAAGCCGGCACGGACCAACCCACGGTCGCGCAATTTGAATCGCTGCGCCGGCAGCGACGT
Organism: uncultured Acidobacteriota bacterium; assembly: GCA_963789185.1. GTDB lineage: Bacteria > Acidobacteriota > Blastocatellia > Pyrinomonadales > Pyrinomonadaceae > PSRF01. Next base: position 206,337 of record CAWBJU010000020.1, on the reverse strand, counting down.
CATCTTCCTGATCGCTTCACTTAGCGTTAACCAGCGAAGCTCGCGAACGTACCGCCCAAGCACACGCGGATATGAACCAGCACCGCGCGGATGGCGCGATCCGATACCGCCATCGCTACTCACCATCACCCATGGTTGGCGATAGAAAACCTCGATGTCGCGCTCTTTCATTGTGTGCCCGACAACACCGGCGCCGCCATCGCGCACGATCTTCATGTAGAGATCAACCGGAGATATTCCCTCCTGTTTGCTGATCTCCTCCATGTTCTTGAACTCATAATCCGGATGAGCACGACAGCTCACAATCGTGACGTTCGCTGGTCCACCGACATCCGCCAATGCCCGCGCCACATCAACCGGATCGAAATGTCGTCCACTCGGAACCAGGACTCGAATTGTCGAGCTCCACGCCTCGTACGGGTAACAATCGGCGGTGACGTCCTGACCGCGCGCACGCGCACGGTTGATCAGCGACACCACTTGCGGCGCCTTTCCCCAGACCGCGACGCTGCCGAGCTTGATGTGCGAGATCTGCACCGGAATCCGCGCTTCCCTGCCGATGCGAATTGCTTCCTCGAGCGCTTCGAAGGTTTTGTCAGCCTCGTCGCGAATGTGTGAGATGTAAATACCGTCGAACGTGCGAGCGGCGCGTGCGAGTGTGGTCACCTCTTCGATTGTTGCTGGTCTTCCAGTTTCGTATTCGAGTCCTGTTGAGAGACCGATCGCGCCGTGGCGCATTGCTTGTTCAACCAACTGCTTCATTTGTTCAACTTCGGCCGGCGTCGCCGCACGATTTGTGTCCTCGCCCATTACACGCGAACGCAGGGTTGCGTGCCCGACAAACGTGAGCACGTTCAAAGCAATCGGATTCTCGTCGAGTGCCTGCAAATATGGACCAATCGGAAATGGCGAGCCTCCGTCCTGACCGATTACGACGGTCGTAATACCCTGCGACACCTGCGAGGCGGCTGAAGGATCCTCTCTGAAACCGCGATCGGAGTGGTTATGCGCGTCGATGAAACCTGGCGCCACAACCAAACCACGCGCGTCGATCACGCGCGCCTCTGCAGGAAATCGCACGCGACCTCGCGAACCTACCGCGACGATAGAATTACCTTCAATGACGACGACAGAGTTTTTTAATGGCGCGCGACCTGATCCATCGATCAGCGTCGCGCCCAGTAGGACGATTATCGCGAGGTTCATGATTTAGGGATTGGGACTGGGACTTGGATTGGCTTCTGATTTCGGCTTGGATCTGGGCCCGTTTGCCATGATGTAGTCGCGTAACTTCTGTGCTTCAGGATAATCCGGTTTCTTCTTCAGAAACTCGTTGTATTCGAGAGCTGCACGATCTTTGTATCCGGCTAGATTGTAGAGAGTAGCTAAACGCAGATGCGCGTTCGCCATCCCGATCGGATCTAGTTTCAGCGCCTCGTTCATGTAGTTGACTGCCATTGAACCCTTCTTGAGAGCTAGATAAGCCTCACCAAGAAAATAATTTGCTGATGCAGATTTAGGATCGGCTTTCAACGCCGTCTCCAACACGGTAACCGCGGCTTCAGTCTGCTTTTGCGCCAGGCGCACACGCCCAAGGCTCACGAGCGCCGTAAGATAATCGGGTTGTAGCTCGATCGCTTTTGTATAGCTATTTGCGGCGGCTTCAAAATCTTTCTGGATGAAGTAGACCATCCCCAACTCATTCCACGCCGGAAAGTCTTTCGGGTCTGCCTCAACAAGCGACCGGAGCGTTGCGGTTGCTTTAGGCAACTCGTTTTTACCGATCTCCTTCATTGCCTTCTCATAAAGATCGCGGTTCTGATTCGGGCGATTGTACGCATTCGCTGCTGAAATTACCCCCGGGGCGTTTCGCGCTCCCGCTTTCCACTTGAACTCCAAATCCTGCCGAATGAGGTCAACTGAATTCGCCGAAATCAAAATCTGCACGCGCGCTACTTCAAAGTTGTCGAGTTCGACAGCCAGGAAATAGTCGCCGTTGAAAACGTTATTGAAACGATAGCGGCCGCCGTTGCTGATGCGCTGTCTCGCGAATACTTCGTTTCCGAGCGTATAGAGAATCACGTCGAACATTGCATCCATCTTTTCAGAAGCTCCCGACTCTTCCACCTTGAGATCTCCATACAAAGTGAAGTTACGACGCGTGCCTGCTCCGGGCTGTGATGACGACCTGGGAAGCTCTTGCGCCAGAACGACAGTTTGGAGCACAAGCGTTAGCCCAATCAGCAGGATGATGCGTTGTCGCCGTGTCATTGAGTCACCTCCGGGAGCGCTATTAAAAAATAAAAGCTCTACAAAGACCAGCGGGCTGCGACCGAAGTCCCAGCCCGCCCTGAATGACCAAACGCTCAGTGCCTACTAAAAGTCATAGCGAAGTGCAAACTGCATGACTCTCGGTGTTCCCTGAATGCCGGTGAAGTTGTAGAACGTCGGACTTGGACTGCCAAACTGCGGGTCGAGACCGTTGGTCACGTCCGCGTTGCCAGTCAGGTATTGAGTGTTAGTGACGTTGAAGGTTTCCCAACGAATCGTGAGCTTGTGAGTCTCACTCCAGGGCATTTGGAAGCTCTTGTAGAGTCCCGCATCGAGTGTGAAGAAGCCCATGCCTCGCAGGATGTTCCGAGCGCCTGTTTCACCGGGTGCCGGACTACGGAAGCTGTTGTATGCAGCCTGCGGATCCGAGAACAGGTTCGGAGGTCGACCATTACCACCACGATTCGGTGAAGACTGGATGGCCGTAATCGGCGTCGACCAGCTTCTGACGTTCCAGTTGGTGGGCCAACCACCAAGGTCCACCGGCGAACTCACCGGCAGCCCGCTGTTGTAGCGCATGATCGAAGTCAGCGTCCAACCTCCCAACACCCCATTTACGAACTTGTTGGAGCCGGACAGGAATTGACGGCCACGTCCGATCGGGATGTCCCAAATCGAGTTGAAGTTGACAATGTGCGTGATGTCGAAGTCCGAAACGCCGCGATTGTCTCGTTGCCGCAGTGCGTTGGTAATGAACGCCGAGCCAAACACACCGCTGGTCTGAAAACCTGAAGCGTCGTCAATCGACTTCGAGAACGTGTAGTTGAAATCCCAGGTCAGACTGCGTAGACGTTGACGGACACTCACCGTCGCTCCGTGGTAATCGGAACTCGCGATGGTGCCGAAAGCGGAAAGCGCGCCATACTGACTCTGGAAGAAGAGCCGGCGACCAGTCGCTTCATCCAGAACGTCCTGGAGGAATGTCCAGTCGTCGCCAAACTCAAAGCAGCCGCCGAGAAAACCAGTAGGTTCGCATCCCGGCGCCCGCGAGTCCTGCATGATCGCGTACGCGGCCTGGCTGTTCGAGAGACCGGCGCCAAAGAACAAGGCGTCGAGAAGTCCCGGCGCATAAATATTTTCGAACCAGGGTACATTCGGAACACTTAATACCGGCGTGCCTTTAACGCGATGTTGCTCGAGGATATTAGCAGCCGTGTACCAGTCCTGACCGGACTTGGTGTCGACAATGTTGTTGAGCTGCATCACGTCGCGAGTAGCGAGCAGATTGCGCGCCAGCCTGCCGATGTATGAAGTCTCGACGTAGATCCCTTTACCAAACTGCCGGCCGTACGTGAAATTCCAACTGTAATTGATTGGCGAAACGAGGTTGGTATCGAGTGAGCCTTCGATTCGTCGTTGGAAGTCCTCGGGTTGCGTTTGCGGGAACGTTACGTTGCCTGGCGGATTAATAAACTGCAAGCCGCGTATCGACATTCCCAGACCGGTGATTAGTGGACCAGGTCGATTGGTTACGTTGAACGTGTTCGCCGACGGCGTTTGGCTCGGGTTGAAACCGAGTGTGTTGTTGCCGTCGAAGTTTACCGCCAGCGCCTGACCAAAATAGTCGTTGGTGATGGCAAAGCCACCGCGGATCGTCGACTCCTTTTCCCTACCGAACAATGTCGCAAGGAAGCCGGTCCTGAACGCGGGAGACCAGGCCACAGCTACGCGCGGTTGGAAGTTGTTTTTGTCGAGTGGATAAAATCCCGGTGCGTCGTGTTTGGGACCAGCGAGCACGACGGTAAGAGGTTCGTCAAAGTTCTCACCTCGTGCGGCAGCCTCGAAGCGGTTCTGGAGATACTCTTCGAGTCCGATACTCGGCCTGGTCTGGAAGCCGTTCCGTTCATAAACAGGACGGCTAAGTCCGTAACGAAGACCGTAGCTCAAAGTGAAATTGTCGCGGAGCTTCCAAACATCCTGCGCATAAACATCGAACTCTTCAGTCGCGAAACTGCGAATCACCGGATCATTGATGCCGAGTGGTGTCCCGTCCACGTTGAAATTGAAGTTCGCGGTGTACTGAGAGAGTCTGCCGAGAAGCGCTGCAAAAGCGTGTCTGGTATTGGTCACGTTTGCCGAGGCAATGGTGGTGCCAACTGGAAGACCTCTGAGGTGTGGCAGCCAGGCGTTAATCGGGTTCGATACCACGTTGCCGGAACCCGCGTAGAACGATTGGTTGGTAATACCGTTATCGAACGAGTTCCCGAAGTTTTCACGGTTGTTGCGCACGATACGAAGGTTAGTGCCAAGACCAATACTGTGGTTTCCCTTAATCCATGAGAAATCGTCCGTTATGTTTGTCGTCGGTGTGGTGCGGCTGAAACTTCTCGCAAACAGATGCGACGAGAACACACTCCGGAACGTGATTGCGTTCAACTCGGTGTCGCCCGTATTGGTAAATGCCTGACGCGTCAAGCCATACCGGAAGTTGTTTACTTTGTTTTCCCCAACTAACCAGGTATGACTGGCGACGAAGCCGTACGGATGGCTCCATGACTCAGTCGGCAGAGTATCCGGGAATTGCGGCGCCCCACCGACTACGTCCTGTTGATAGTTGCCGCGGAGACTGAAGATGTGTTTCGCATCCTTGGTGATGTTGAAGTCCAAACGGATACTGTGGGCAGTCAGCTTTGCGGGTACGGAAGCGTTGAACTGAAACCCACCGGTATTCAAGCCATCGCCGAGGCGGAAATTGTTGGCCGAGTATTTGGCTGCGGCCTCGGCGAGTATGTTCCGGGTTATGGGATTAACATCAACCAGAGCCGCGCCAGTGGGTAGCTGCGTGATGTTGTTAAAGCCGGTCGTCAAGTTGTTGAGTTCAGCGGTTGTCAGAGTGACTAGAAGAGTGCTTCCGTCGGGTCTACGTGCATTGAACTTCAACAAACCTTGTCCAAGGCTTGCCAGCGGGACAGTTCTGTTGACCGGAACCTGTCTCGCATCACGCCGAGCTTCGTAGTTGTAGAAGAAGAAAAAGCGATCCTTCATGATCGGACCACCGATTGTGCCGCCGTAGTTGTTACGGATTAGCACCGGCCGCGGCAGCGACTGCCCATCAATGATGGTCATGTTGTTGAAGAAGTCGTTGGCGGTGGTGACGGTGTTGCGGTGATATTCAAACAGGTTTCCATGCCACTCGTTGGAACCTTGTTTGGTAATCAACTCAACCTGCGCGCCGGAAGAGCGTCCCTGGGAAGCATTGGGGTTGCTGGTTGTGACGCGGAACTCTTCGACCGTATCGGGGCTGACGCGCAACACTGGGCTAAACGCTTCGCCCGTTTGTTGTTCGTTTACGTCAACGCCGTCTAGCGTGATGTTGGCCTGGTCGCTACGGCCTCCCGCTACGTAGCCTTGAGGTGTCACGGCCGGCTGCAAACTGAGCAAGTTCGCAACGTTACGCGCGTTGAGCGGAAGCTGAGTGATCTGCGGGGAAATGAAGTTGTTTCCCAGGCTGCCGTCTTGAGTATTGATCAGCGTCTCGCTGGCGCCGACCGATACTGAAACTGTTTGCGTGATATCGCCGAGCTCCATCGGGATGTCGAGGTCGGTCGGTTTCGACACCAACGCATTGACGTTTGTCAGCGCATACTTCTTGAAGCCTTTCGCTTCGACGTCGACTTTGTAGACACCGGGTTGAACTCCTTCAAACGAAAACTGTCCACTGTCGTTGGACGTCGCGTTGCGAGTTTGATTGGTTTCAGCATGGGTTAGGGTCACACTAGCGCCGGCAACCACGCTACCCTGCGGATCCTTGATGCTGCCTCTGATTGCGGAAAGGCCCTGCCCCTGGCCGAAAGTACTTCCGCAGGCGAGCATTAGCACCACAAACACGCCAAGCGAAAGCCTAAAGCTGTAGACTTTTAGACTCTTAGTTTTCATAGATTCCTCCGCTGGAAAGGCTTTACGGTTGGAGGTGCGTGGAGAGAGCTACTGGAGAGAAACGATGTCCGGTACCCCGGTCGTGCAACTCCGGCTGTGGTTTAATTTCTGATGGTAAAGAGATCCAAAAACGCGTGCGAAGTATACAGAAATTTGAATGGCAGGGCAAATTACCACACAAAAACGGGAGAGGTTTAATTCTTCGCCAGGCCCTCTGCGATGACCTCCGAGAGGCGAGACATTAGTAAATAGGCAGGATTGTCCACCGACCACATCGTCTCCGGCATATCATCGCAGGAGATCGCCATCGCGATCTTCCCTTTCTTCGTATAGAGAATCCCTACCGCACTTCTGAGGCGGTCGAGTGCGCCGTACTTGCTGGCCATCGGCGCGTTCCAATGAGAGCGACCAATCGCGTTGCGTCCCTGCTCGCGTTTCATGAGGTCGATCATCTCCTTCGACGCCGCCGCACTGATGACTTCGCCGCGTTCCAGTTTCTCCATTACCAGGACCATCTCGCGCGGTGTCGACATGCCGAGCCCGTACTTTTTGTTTTCCGGATCTTTTCCAGCGGCGCTCTCGCCACCGCTGCCGACGCGGCGCATGATCTTGATGTTTTTGAAACCGAGCGACTCCATGCGTGCGTTCACGGCGTCGGTGGTAAGCACGTCGAGAACGAGGTTTGTCGCGGTGTTGTCGCTGAGAATCATCATCAGATTGACGGCGTCACGCAGCGTCAGTCGCAAACCGTCGGAGAGTTCGGTGAGGATGCCGGATCCGGAGACTCTCTTCTCTTTCGTCAGCACCACTTCGTCGGTCCATTTGATCTTCCCTTCGGTAACGCGCGCGTACGCTTCGATCATGACGGCGATCTTGATCGTGCTGGCTGTGCGAACACGTTCGTCCGCGTTGAACGCGTAGGTTTCACCGGTGTCGAGGTTCTTGGCGAAGAGACTGACTTTGCCCTTGAACGAATCGACGAGTGTTTTGACGTCGTTGTCTAGAGATTTTTGGGCAGAAGCTGAAACACAGATTAAGAAAATAAGCAGGAGTGATTTGATCTTCATAGTTCGCCCTGGGCGATAAGTAGTTCAGCGTTGAGAATCGCTGCACCGGCGGCGCCGCGAATGGTGTTATGGCTGAGTACAACGAAGCGATAGTCGAGGACGGAATCGGGTCTTATTCTGCCGGCGGTGATCGTCATGCCTCTGCCGGCGTCGCGATCCAGTTTTGGTTGCGGTCGATTTTCTTCGTCGCGAATGACGATCGGCTCGGCCGGCGCCGAATGTAGTCCAAGCTCCTGCGGTAACGAGCGAAAGCTTGTTAGCGCGTCGCGTAAGTCATCGAGTGATGGTTTGCGGGCGAACTTTACGCGCACGGCCGCCATGTGGCCGTCCGCAACGTTCACGCGATGACATTGAGCGCTGACGGCCATCGGCGCGGGATCAATCTGTGGTCCATTCAGACGACCCAATATCTTCACAGTCTCGGTTTCGATCTTCTCTTCTTCGCCGCCAATAAACGGCAACACGTTATCGATGATGTCGAGCGACGCAACGCCCGGATAACCAGCGCCGGAAAGCGCTTGCAGCGTCGTGGCCACACACGATTCGACGCCAAACGCCGCATGCAACGGGGCGAGCGCAAGCGCAATCATGATGGTGGAACAATTTGGATTGGTAACGATGAAACCGCCCTTCGAATACTTGTTGCGTTGCTGCTTGAGCAATCCGATGTGCTCGTGATTCACTTCCGGAATCAAGAGGGGCACGTCTTCGTCCATACGGAACGCCGACGAGTTGCTGATCACCGGATAACCGGCGGCCGCAAAACTTCCTTCAGTTTCGCGCGCGATCTCTCCCGGTAAACTCGAAAACACCAGATCGCAATCGAGTGGCGGAGCCGGCGGTTGAACCGGCAACGAGCGAACAGCCGTGGGCATGTCACCGCTTAAGCGCCACGTACACGCTTCGCCAAAGGTTTTTCCCTGCGATCGATCTGATGCGGCGACCGCTGTTACTTCAAATTGGGGATGGTCCACCAGCAGCTCAATGAAGCGCTGTCCGACCATTCCAGTAGCACCCAGAATTCCTACTCGATACTTACGGCTCATCGTAATTGCAAACCTCGCTTTATCCGCTGCACTCCCTCGGCGAGCGTGTCGTGATCGGCGCAGAACGACACTCGCAAAAACCCTTCACTCTCGCTGCCAAACGCTGCACCCGGAACGGTGATCACGCCGGCCTCAAGCAACGCTTCCGCGACTTTCATCGATGGCCCAACTGCGTGGACATCGATCATTGTGTAGAACGCGCCGTCGGGCGTCACCGCTTGCAATCCCAACTCTTCCCTGATCATTTTCAACAGGTGATCGCGTCGCGAACGGAACGTCTCGCGAAATCCTGCACGCGCAGCTTCCGCCTCATCGCTCCACGCAACTAACGAGGTTTTCTGCGAAACAGCAGACGCGCACGTCGTCACATAACCATGTAACACGAGCGCCGCCTTTACAACATCTTCATCACCCGCGAGCCAGCCGAGTCGCCAACCGGTCATGCTCATCGACTTCGACAGCCCGCTAATCACAATCGTGCGATTGTAAAACGACGACAAGGATTCGGGGCGGTCAGTCGTGTAGTAAAGATCGCGATAGATCTCGTCGCTGATTAGGTACGCGTCGTGATCTCGCAAAGCGTCAGCGATAGTGACCAGATCGTCTCGCGATAGCGTGCGTCCCGTCGGATTCGAAGGGCTGATGCAAACGACGACTTTCGTTTTCGGCGTTAACGCGCGACGAAACTCCTGCGTATCGAACCCGAAATCTCGCTCGCGCGGCATGCGGTAAAACCGCGCAACACCTCCAGCCATGCGCACGATTGTCGGATACGCGACGAATCCCGGATTCGGAAGTAACACTTCGTCGCCATCGTCGACGAGCGTCAACAGCGCGAGGTACAACGCCTCCTGCGATCCGGCAGTGATGACAACGCGCTCCGGATTCTCGTCGAGATATGGATAGTCGCCCGCGACCTTCTTTCGCAACTCCGGCAGACCCGCATGCGACGTGTAACCGTTTTGCTGTTCCGTGATGACGCGAACCGCAGCCTCGCGAATTACGTTCGGTGTCGGCAAATCAGGCTCGCCCAAGCCGAGATTGATACTACCGGGGCGCGCCCGATCGAACACCTGCCGGATAACGCTCTTCTGAATCCCTTGTAGCCGTTCGGGTAGGGCGAAACTCTTCAACGCAAATAGTCCTCTAATTGCACGGACGATTCCGTCTTCTCATCACGATATTTGACGATCACGGCTGCATACAACGAGAGTCCCCAAGTTCGACCGCGCTCATTGTTTACCGCGCGTGCGCCGGGGACAACCACTGCGCCTGCCGGGACTTCGAGTGGTCCCTCTGGAGATCGTTGATAAATCTCGCCGCGAACAAGATCGTAAACCGGTGTAGAACCGGTCAACACAGTTCCCGACGCAAGCACCGCACGCTCGCGCACGATCGTGCCTTCGTAGACGCCACAATTTCCCCCAACGAGAACGTCGTCTTCGATGATCACCGGCACCGCACCCACGGGTTCGAGCACGCCACCGATCTGCGCTGCCGCTGAAATGTGCACGCGTTTCCCGATCTGCGCGCACGAACCAACGAGCGCATGACTGTCAATCATCGTGCCTTCATCGACATAGGCGCCGGCATTCACAAACATCGGCGGCATGCAGACGACACCGGGAGCAACGTAAGCGCCGTCGCGAATCGTGGATCCTCCCGGAACGATGCGAACGTTATCTTCCATCGTCGTCGGACGAGCGGGATACGTGTCTTTGTCGAAGAATTTGAAACTGTCGCCGGTGGACATGTCGAGCAGCGAGCCCATGCGAAAGCCGAGCAACAGTCCCTGCTTGACCCACGAGTTAACGATCCACTTGCCACCAGCGTCTCTTTCCGCCGCGCGCACTTCGCCGCGATTCAGTGCGCGTTTCAGTTCTTCGAAAACGGCGCGATCGGCATCGGTAAATTCACTGCCGGATTTCGACGCAGCCGCCTCTATCTGTTCACGCAATGGCATGCGACGTTTCCTTCAACAGGCCTAACTCATCCAAAACCTCTCGAAGTCGCGTGCGAGTCTTTTCCTGCACCGGCACGAGCGGCAAGCGCAAGTTTTCCTCAAGTAGTCCCATCAACGCCATTGCGGCCTTCACTGGTCCAGGGCTCGATTCGATGAAGTTCGCTTCCATCAACGGCAACAATCGATAATGAAGCTTGCGCGCATCGTCCCAATTGCCTGCGAGAGCGAGATCGTTTAGTTCGGACATCAAAGCCGGCGCTTCGTTTGAGGCCACCGAAATCAAACCTTCGCCACCAAGCGCGATCAACGCGAGCGTCAACGCGTCGTCGCCCGAGATCACGCGAAAGCCTTCCGGACGGCTGCGCAGGATCTCCATGATCTGGCTCAGATTTCCTGAAGCTTCTTTGACGGCGACTATGTTTTCAACATCGCGCGCCAGACGCAGCGTTGTTTCGGCAGCAATGTTTGACGAAGTGCGACCGGGAACGTTGTAGATCACGACCGGCAGACCTTCTACTGCTTCGGCAATCGCGCGGAAGTGTGCGTAGAGCCCTTCCTGCGTCGGCTTGTTGTAATAAGGAGCGACAGTCAACACGCCGTCCACACCGAGACCACGCGCCGCTTTTGAACGTTGAATCGTAACGGCTGTCGAATTACTTCCGGTGCCGGCGATCACTTTCGCGCGCCCGCGAGCGACTTCGACTGTCGTGCGAATGACGAGTTTGTTTTCGTCCTCCGTCATCGTGACGCTCTCGCCGGTTGTGCCGCACGGCACGAGCAAGCGCACGTTGCCCGCGATCTGATACTCGATCAGCTCGCGCAAACGTTTCTCGTCAACCGAGCCATCAGCGGTGAAAGGAGTAACAAGGGCCGTCGCACAACCGCGCAGCCAGTCGAGTTGCAATGTCATGGTGACCTCCGTTTCAGAATTTCATCGATCAGTTCGGCGAACTCAAACGTCCCGGTTCGTCCAACAATCCAGTGCGCTGCCACCAACGCTCCGGACGCAAAGCCCTGACGCGAACGCGCAGTGTGCGTCAGCAGCACCTGGTCGGGCTCCGAATCAAAACCAACTCGATGTGTGCCGGGGATGTGACCTGCGCGCGTTGACGAAGTCGAGATGTTGCTCGCGAGATGTTCTGACATTATGTCGCGCAGCTTCAACGCCGTTCCTGAAGGCGCGTCTTTCTTGCGATTGTGATGGGCCTCCTCGATGAACGCTTCGTAACCATCGACCGCGGCGAACAGTTTTGCGGCGTGGTCGGTCAGACGGTAGAAGAGATTGACTCCGATCGAGAAGTTCGCGCCGTAGATCAGTGCTCCGTTGTGTTCGGCGACGATTTGTTTCGCTTGCGACTCGTTATCTTTCCAACCCGTCGTACCTTCGACGAGCGGCACCGCGGCGCGCGCACACGCTTCGACGTTCTTCAACACGGCATCGCCGACAGAAAAATCGATCGCCGCATCGTGACCGTGCAGTTTCTCCGCGAGTTGATCGATCGTGAGATCTTTATCGGCGCTTCTAATGACGCCGCCGATCTCGTCGCCGCGCTTACGTGCTTCAGCGGTGACCATATGGCCCATCGCACCGTTTCCGATCAATGCCAGTTTCATGACTGAAGTTTATTCGCCAGTTCCACGTACAAATCCACGGATCTTTCCAACTCGCGTTTCGAAATGCGTTCGTGGTCCGTGTGCGCGTCGAGAATCGATCCGGGACCGACCAATAAAGCCTTCCCCCAATTCGACAGGTACGGAATGTCCGTCGTAAAACGTACGACCGTCTCTTCAAAACCGGTGATCGAAAAGAGTCGCACCGGATTATGCGCTGACTCATACTCAACGTCGCCGCGCCCACCAACTGCTCGTTCTAAAATTCTTTTGACGTGCTCTATATCGATCCCGAGGCGAATTTGCAATTGCGCACGAGCATGATCGGGAATGACGTTCGGACGTGTGCCACCTTCGAGCACGCCGATGTTGCATGTTGTGGCGCCGAAGAAACTGTCTTCGGGCCATTCAATCGCGCGAATGTCCTGCAAAATGTCGAGCAGCTTCTCGATTGCCGACTCGCCGAATTCGGGATAAGCCGAGTGACCAGCGCGGCCTGACGTTGTGACGATCAGTCGCACCGATCCCTTCGTTCCGATCGCGATTCGATTGTCTGTCGGTTCGCCGTTGATTAAGTATCTGCACTCGCGCGCGAGCGGATGATCGTTCGCTGCCTTTGCGCCGTCACTGCCGAGCTCTTCGTCGACTGTGAACAACAAACCGACGTCGTGAATTCCTTTTGACCGCAACTTTTCCACCGCGAAGATTTGTGCGGCGATGATGCCTTTCGCGTCACACGAGCCGCGGCCATGGATGTACTCGTCGTCCTCACTGGCACCGATGAACGGCGGCACTGTGTCCATGTGCGTCGAGAACACGATGCGCGGCGGCTCGTGGGTCGTTGCCAGAATGTTAAAACGAGTAGGCCCCACTTTCTGCGCCTCAACTCGATACCCTTCACCCTCGAGGTGGGAGGCCAGAAACGTTCCCACATCTCCCTCGTCACCAGTGAGCGAAGGAATCTCGATTAACTGGCGAGTAAGTTCGAATAGACTCATCAGTGTTTGTGTGTCCCAAAGAATTCGTCGTGCAGCCGTCTCACCGCTTCCTCGACATGTTCCTCTTCGATTGCGAACGTGAAATTAATACTCGACGCGCCCTGCGAGATCAGCGTGACGTTGATGTCGCTAATCGCACTGAAAACACGGGCTGCGATTCCCGGCGTCCCGCGCAATCCCTCGCCGACAACGCACACGATCGCGCACCCTTTTTCCACCCGCACTGTTCCGAGCTGTTCCAACTCGGTGACGATCACCGGCAGCGCACTCGCGTCGTCAAGCGAAAGCGAGACGCTGACTTCCGACGTTGCGACCACGTCAACCACGGTCTTATGCCGCTCAAACACTTCGAACAGCGCACGCAGAAAACCGTATGCACCAAGCATCCGCGCCGACGAGATCTGCACCGTCGTTACGCCACTCTTGTGCGCGATGGCCTTGATTGTTCGATCAGTCGTTTCAGTTTGTGGGCCAACGAGCGTCCCGACCTGTTCAGGCGCGCGTGAGTTACAAATTCGCACGGGAATACTGCCTTCGATCGCCGGCTGGATCGTCTTCGGATGCAAGACTTTTGCGCCAAAGTAAGCGAGCTCGGACGCTTCCGCATACGACAACCGTTCAACCGTTTGCGCGGCGGCGACAACTCGCGGATCCGCAGTCAACACACCCGTTACGTCAGTCCAGATCTGAATCTCGTTGGCAGGCAGTGCGGCGCCGATCAGGGCGGCAGTGTAGTCGGAACCGCCACGGCCGAGTGTTGTCGTTGTGCCTTCGGCCGTCGAGGCGATGAAACCGCCTAGCACCGGAACGAGACCGTTTTCGACAACCGGCGCTAAAACATCATGTGCCTTGAATAAAGTGTCGGGCATCAACGGCAGCGCGCACGTGTATTCGTCGTCGGTGACGATGCAACGACGTGCATCAACGTGTTGCGCGTTGGTCTCGCGTTCGTTCAGGAGCGCGGCGAGCAGTTCGCTGGAGAGCATTTCGCCGTAGGCAAGTACGGCATCCTGAGTGGGGCGGCGTCGCAACGGATTGTCGGCGCTCGTGCTGAGCAGTTCCTTGATCTGATGAGCGGCGTTGTCGACTTGTTTTGTGAATGCGGCCGCCGTTGACGGCGTGAGAAGTTCCGCGGCGGTTTTATGATGACGTTGAAAGGTTTGTTCGAGTGATGCGATCGCTTCGTCGGCGCGTCCTTCACCCGCTGCAATCGTTGCCGCGAGCAAAGCGTCGGTCACGCCACTCATCGCCGACACAACTACGACGGGTGCGGCGTCGCGTTGCGAACCGACGATCCGAGCTACGTTTTCGAAAGCCTGCGCGTCAGCGACTGACGTGCCGCCGAACTTCATCACTGTGGGCATAAGTTACAGGCCCACAGATTACACGGATCTGTTTCTTATGCCTACCTCGATATTTGCGGCGACACGTAACGCACGAATTCCAGTTCCGGCAGCAGCGCGAGTTTGTTGATCGGGATTCGTCCGATCATTAGATTCGAACTAGCGTGGTCGAGCACGACCTCGAATCCGAGTTCTTTCAGTTTCGCTTTTGTCAGCTCTGACTTGTCAGTCAACCACAATTGCACTTCCGCTTTTCCATCACGGATAAAGCCACCGTAGTTGACGTTGCCGGGCTGCTGCGTTTGCCCGATTCGCTGAACGACCATAAGGAGCGTTGGTTGCAACTTCGCACGTAATCGCGCCGCGCGCTCTTCCTCTGTTGATGGTGGCAGGCTGGTTGTCACGGTTACAACCGGCGACTGGTTTGGTGGCGCAGGCATAGCTCCGCCCATATTTGCGCCCGAACCTGAACCACGACCAGCACCGCGACCGTCAGCAACTCCGGAAGTTCTTACATTTCCCCCGGATTTCCCTGATATTTGCGGAGTCGGCTGGGGTCCGAAATAACCGAGTTGATTGAGTTTTTGAACGCTATAGGCCGAGAACAGACCGGTTGGACCACCGGCGCCGCCGCCGCCCCTCAATATATCGCGGTCCATACCTTCAGGAACATCGACCGGCACGTCGATCCTTCTCAGCGTTCCGCCGTCGGCGACGCTGATCTCTTCCACCGCGACGAACGAAGTGAACTGCGTCATCAACCTGAACTCCAGCCCGAGTTGAGTGATCGTGTTTTTTAACTCATCTCGCATTCTTCCGCTCATGGCGCCCAGATAGTCTTCACTCATCAGACTGTCGATTCGCGCCCGCGCCCACATAGGAGCCAGGACATCGTGCAGCGCCATCGACTCGGGCAACGTAACTTGAATCTCACGCGTGAACGGGTTGCCCGCCATATTTCCCTTCAGTGTGATCGTCCCGCTGCCTGGCGCGGTGTAACGTCCCGTCAGATACACGGGCTTCGCGCCGAAGAGATCCGGAATGCGTTTGGGATACACGTCCGCGACCGGTAACTCACCCCAATCGATCGAAATGTCAGTCAGCAACGGATTGCGCACGCGTTGATGAAAACGTTTCGCAGCCGCGGAGCCGTCGTCTTGCAAACCGACGTACTCAACCTCACCGCGTCCGGCCGCCGCCATGTTGTCGAGCAGAAACCGGTTCACGGAGTTGCCGACGCCGAAAGCGAAAACGCGCGCGTTCTTGTATTTCTGCACTTCCGCAATGATCTGCGTGTCGTTACCGACGAAACCGTCAGTCATGAAACAGACGATCCGCACGTGCGACTGGCTGTCAGACGGTTCGAGCGCAGCTTTAATCGCGCTCATCATTTCAGTTCCGCCATAACCACTCGACGCCGCAAGAAAATCCTGCGCTCTTCTCACATTGCGTTTGGTCGCGCGGACTGGTTGTTCGAAGAGAACGCGCGTGTCGCCGGAAAAGGTGATGAGGTTGAACGTGTCGTCTGGATAGAGATTGTCGAGGGCGAGACTCATCGTTTCTTTCGCTTTTTCGATCGGGAAACCCGCCATCGATCCGGATGTGTCCAGCACGAAGACCAGTTCCTTTGGCGTGACGTCATCTGCACCGATGCGCGCCGGTGGCTGAAGCATCAGGGTAAAGAAGCCTCCTTTGTCGGAGCGATGCGTCAGTACTGCATCCTGAATAGTTTTTCCCGCGACGTCGTAACGAAGAATAAAATCCTTGTTGGGGATGGTCGCGCCTCCCTGGAGCCTGACACGCGCGTGCGTTGGGCCTGGACGCTCGACGTGGACCAGATGTGTTTTAGCTTCAATTTTGTCGACGATTAAACCAGCGTCTAAATTAATCTCCAGTGAGATATCGTGACCGCTTCGTTCGACCACTGGTGGTGCTATGCGCGCCGCATCGGGCACGCCACGGGGTATGTAACGTGGACCAACCACCATCGGGAAGACAAACTCGTACGTACCGTCTTCGTAACGAAGTGTTTCGACGTAGCTGATCGTGATCGTTATCTGGTTGCCGGGAAGAATGTTTGCGACCGACTGCGTGAAGATGTTGGGCCGTTCCTGATCGAGCAAACTCGCGGTGTACCCGCGCGCTTTCGCTCCTTCGTAAACAGCCTGGGCCTGCTCGCGCGGCAGAATCTTTCCGCGAATCGTTCGGTCGCCAACGTTCATCGTCATGTCGTCGACGGCGGCGTTCTGCGGCAACGGAAATGTATAAACCGCCTCGATCCGCTCGGTGAAGGGATTTTCAAACTGCTGCGTCACCACCACGCGCGAGATGGAACCACTGATTTCCGCTTTAACGTTGGTGTGTTTTAGAGGACACGGTAACTTCGTCTTGCTCTCGCCAACCACGGCTATCAGCGCCCCCGGAGTCTCCGGTGTTTGCGCGGAAGCGGTGTTTTCTGACGCTAAATGAGCGATCAGAACCGGAAGTACTACAACGACGACAAGTGGAAGAAAGATAAGGGACTTGCGGATGTAGAACATTGACCTGTCCTCCTGCGCATGTTGACGATCTAAGGTGTAAGGATGTGTCGCTTGGACACGTACACGATTGACCGGCAACAAAGTTCCGCTAGTGCGTGTGAAAATACACGCCTTTTAATAAAGATTGAAGTTGTATTCCAACTGCATGTGGACCGACACCGGGCGCCCGCCTTTCATCGCGGGAACGAACTTGATCTGACGAGCAGCGGCAATCGCTCGCTCAGTTAGACCAAAAGGCAGTGTTCTCAGCGCGTTTATTTGAACAACTTCGCCCGAGCTTGAGAAGACCACGCGCAGCATCACCGTTCCGCTTATCTGGTTGCGTCGTGCTTCTTCAGTGTAGTGGGGCTCCGGTTTCGACAAAAGTCTCGCTCTTTGTTCAACTTCCCGGTTGGTGAAAGTTGCATCGGATCCGCGGCCACCGCTGGGTCCACAACAACCATCCTGTGCTTTGCCTCCCCCCATATTTCTCTCGTCTCCCGGTCCATAACCGTTGCCGTTGCCCGGGCCGATTCCGAGTCCTTTATTAGTGCCGATACCACCGTCCTCGCCTGGACCGTGGGACGGGATGTTCGAATTTGAACGTGGATCGCCGTAAACGGGCGCTTTCAAGTCTTTCCAAAGGGCCGGGTCGATATCTATGCCGGCCGCGGGAAGACTTGGCTGAATGGGTGGCGCTTTCGGTATGGCGGCGACGATCGATGACGGCGGCGGGAGCTTGCCAGCTTGAGGAGGCACTGGGTTGCGATCACCACCGCCGCCACCACCGCGGGCCAATTTGGGGGTGGGCCCGGAACCTTCACCTTTGCCGCGGCTAAAACCGACTCGTCCCGTGCCGTCCTTGCCGATGCTTGAGTCGGGTTTAGCTTCCGGTTTTGAAACGGGTTGTTTTGAAAGATCGATTATTGCGATCTCAGTGTTTGTTAGATCGTCGATTCCTGCACTCGATTCAGTCTTTCTGCGGTCGATGAGGAGTGCCATGGTTACTATCAGACCGACGACAATGAGCGCGATCGAAGTTGCGGGTATTGCGTGGACAATGGCGCGCGATCGTTTGAAAAAATCGTGGACTGTTTGTTTTGTGAACTCTTTCGGGTGCTCCTGAAACTCGATCCAGGCGCGTTTTAGTTCGGTTCTGAGAAAGTCGATCTGGACAGCAAGTCGACTGAGAAGAAGTCCGCTTTCGATTATTGTTGGGTGGTATTGGTTGACAGTCTTGGCAGTAGAGTGGCGTACGTTCATAAGACCTCGCTTTCAGATGTACAGGCGAAACGAGAGTTGGCCGGAACGTGGGGAGCCTCTATTGCTTATTACCGCAACCAGCGAAAAGGTGACGCACTGAGGAGCGCTGTTCGCGCCTTGTGATGAGCGAGGGCGCGGTTGGGATGTCTCGATGCTGCGTGTTTCGGAGTTGTTTACTTAATTTGGTTGAAAAGCTTGGTCGCGCTCGCCGGGTCGATACGTTGCAGGATTCGATACTGCTCGAGCGCCGCGTTTCGATTGCGCATTGCGATGTGCGACAAGCCGAGGTGGTAATGCGCCGACGCATAGTCAGCCTTGTGACGGATCGCTGACTGGTACGCCTGCACCGCTTCGACAAAGCGGCTCAACTGGTGCAACGCATAGCCCATCTCATTGTAGGCTTCCGCGTAGTTAGACCGCAGACTGATTGCCTTCTTCAGTTGTTCGATCGCTTCCGGGTAGCGTTCGAGATCGTTGTAGCACCAGCCGAGATTGTAGAGGGCGATGATGTTGTCGGCCCGGAAACGCAGGCCTTCTTTGTACGACCTTGCTGCGTCGGCGTACTGCTTGAGGTTGTAGTAGTAAACGTCGGCGAGGCCGAAGTGCGCGAGACCGAAATCCGGTTTGATGCGAAGCGCTTCCTGATATTCCTGAATGGCCTCGTTGTTGCGGCCGAGGTTGCGCAACGCGTAACCCATCTCGTTGCGTGCTTCGGCGTAGTCAGTCCGATACTGCAATGCAAGCCTTAAGCTATTGATCGCACCGTTGTAGTTTTTCACATCGTTCTGGATCCAACCGATCTCGTAATGGGCCGCCGCGTAATCGGGCTTCGCGCGTACGCACTGTTGAAACGCCGCGACTGCTTCGTTGAAACGTTCGAGTTTCTTGAAGGCGTAGCCGAGTTCGAAATGGGCCGCGGCGTAGTCGGGTTGGAGCGAGACGGCGCGCCGCAATGGATCGATAGCGTCTGCGTATTCTTCGAGATCGTTATGGATCCAACCGATGCGGTAGAAAGCGGAGCTCATCGACGGGTTGAGTTCGGTGGCTCGTACGTATGGATCGAGCGCCTCGCGATACTTTTTCGCGTTGTAGAGTGTTTCGCCTTGTTGGAAGTAGTAGTCCGCGGTCGCGGTCGAAGTTCCGGCGTTTGGTCTATTTGATCCCGCTGGGGCGGTTGACGTCGGTCTCTTTGTTGTGGTCGTAACGGGCGGTTTCTTTTTCGTTGTGGTTGTTGAGGCTGGCTTTGTCGCTGGTTTGCTTGTCGGCCGCGACGTGCTGCCGCCGATCATCCCGCCACCCGTCACACCGCCTTCATGTTGCGCCAACGCCGCGCTCGCGCAGACAAATATAAATAGCGTTGTGAATACAAATCGGAATCGAGGGGTGTGCGGGGTAGTCATGGGTATTCTCCGGTCGAAAGCAAGGTCGGAAACGGCGGACGGATTATAATGCGGGAAGAGTTAGACGCGTAACAATATTCGTGAAGTTGGAGTTCGATATTCGTGTTATTCCTGGTCAGACGTCCGCGTTGTTCCTGTTGCAGCGGTCCGTTTGACACCCGGCAATTCACTACGGTAACGTAACGCGCTTGCCGTAACGCACGAACACCCAACCATGCGTCCCGTTCGTCTAGCGGCCTAGGACACCGCCCTTTCACGGCGGCGACACGGGTTCGATTCCCGTACGGGACGCCAAATTCCTTCAGCATTTTAACATTTAGCTAACGTCGAGCCAGTCAAGCGTTTTTCTTAATGGACGTCTTAGTTGACGCATCTGCAGTCGTGCTAACTGATCATATGCAAGAACCGAAGTAATGTTGATCTTCGCTTCCCATGTTACCGCAGTCCGGTGGCGGTAACATGAGGGAACTTAGAGTACTCTTCGACCACAACAATCGTTACCTCCTTGGGCCAAGGCATGTGCTTCAATGCCCAGACGACACAGAAGAGAGGTTATGTTCAAGAGCACTGACAACTATCAATGTGTTTAAATGAAAGCCTCTTAAGATCAGGAGGAATCCTGCCATTCAAAGGACTTTGTTGAGGACTGAGTTCCAGCCGGATTTTTACTCTCAAAATGGTCCAAGCGGGGAGGTGGAGGTGTCAATCGCTCGGAAACCTCTCTTTCAACGGCCCGAATTTGAGGAAGGGTTACAATTTGACTTGCGAATGGACAAACACATTATTGCTGGCACGGCGACGTATCAATATAAAGGGCATACTTCCATTTGTGCTTTCATGAGGATTCATCAAGCGGCGTTTTATGCAACTCGATTATATGGATCTCGATCAAAAGGTTGTTAGGTATGGCACCAGGTTTTGCCAGCTTTCGAATGACTCGAAAGAACTTGTCGGTCAATTCCTGGATGCCCCGAAATGAATGGTTTCGCTTCGGGCGCGATCCAACTGCAAGCAGGTGTAGTTGAAGATGAAGTTCAAACTCTATGCCGCAGGCGAGACGAGTGTCGAAAACGCGCCGGTGCTTTTCTTTTGTGGAAAAAGGACAGCCTTATGACGGGCTGCGATCCGTGATAATTGTTAGTAAAGTGGTCTGTTTAATTGCATTTGGCATAAGAGGTGCGATCGAGAATACTATCCGACGGGCATTCCCGAGCGACCTTCGTCGCTGGCCGATCTTGCACGCGTTTGATTTCGAGGCCTATAAGGTTGGAGTAGGGCATTTTGTAATGATCATGCGAGACACATTGTCTGCGGTTACAACTGGCCCTGGAGTGCCCCAACCGTTTCGGTATAGTGACCATCCGCCTGTACCACCATCGCCGGAGAACATCGATCGATGGCTTTCATATTTGGTTCGGCAAATTCGACCTGCGAAGCGATGATGTCGCTATGATCCTGCCTATTCATGACTCAGGCCATAGTACTGCAGCAGCAGACTTCGAGTTGTTTACGGACGAGGAAAGGCAACTCTGGACGCATCAGCTCAATGTGAACATCGCACGCCAAATGTCAGGATTGGGCGCGTCTTTTGACTCAGCATCCGGAGCCCCGCCGGTCAATATCACTATAACTTGTCCGGCGCTAACGCGCGCGTGAATATTAATTCGACGGACCAGTCAGCAAACGTGGTATCGCAAGCGCCACCTGAGCTGTTCCGCGAGATGGTCCAGGTTTTACAGACAGCAGCCGCAGAGTCGGCCGCCCGAAAGGACTTAGAAGCGGCCATTGAGGCCATGGCGTCCACTCACAACTCGAACCGCTTCGGCCATGCGTATAAGGAATTTATGTCCGTGTTGGCTGACCATATTGCTGTATTTGGACCAATTCTTGCGCCCTATCTGCCCGCATTGGCGGCGATCGCTACCTAACTTTGCGTTCGACACGGTTCGCGCGCTTCACGGTGCCACTCAACGAGGAGGTAGGCGGCTCCGCCAAGCTCCGTTTCGGCTAACGTGGAATTGCCGATGTAAAGACATATGCGAGATAAAATATTTCTAAGCTATAGCCATCAAGATAAGAAGTGGCTGAAGCGGCTGCGGGTACATCTCAGGCCGTTGGAAAGAGATTACAATGTTGATATATGGGATGATACAAAGATCAAACCCGGTTCAAGATGGAGACGCGAAATCAGAGAAGCTATCAGCTCGACGAAGGTGGCAGTATTGCTTATCAGTGCCGATTTTCTAGCTTCCGATTTTATAGCTACCGATGAATTGCCGCCCCTGTTGAGGGCGGCCGAAGAAGATGGCGCCGTGATCCTGCCTCTGATTCTTAGCCCTTGTAAATTCCTCCAAACAAAGATTCTTTCCCAATTCCAGACAGTAAACAATCCTACTCAACCTTTAATTGGTCTACCTAGAGTCAAACAAGAGACGGTGTGGCTCCAGTTAGCGGAGGCTATTGAAATCTCCATACAAGACGAAGTAAGGAGGGGCCGAGTGCGTGATCGCGCGACGATTGCCAGTCAAGCACTCTCGCAGACAATGGCAATGGTCTTCGTAGATATCATGAGGCTGCTGTATGTCGCGTCGGGCAATATTATCAGGAAAGCCAACATAGATAGATATTCAGAGTTTATTGGTCTCCTTGATCGTCACTTTCAAGACCTCGACGCTCGTATGACGGGATTCTCCATTGAGCTTGAGGCCGAGGTGCGCGAGCGCGTTTATCATTTACGGAGTAATCTGTCTTTCATGTCAGATCGGCTTAGGCTTGGTCCTAACCCGCCCAGTAAAAATATTGAACAATTCTCCAACATGGAGAAGATCGGCAACAGGTTACATGACTTCAGCCTATCGGTGGGCGGAGAGCAGTACAGCGGCGCTGTTGAAAATGTTAGGGCGAAGCTCAAGCAAGCTCTTATGCAAAAGCAATCGTCTTTATATTCGATGTCACTAGACGATGTCTGCCTTTTGCGATTCGAAATGCAGGATCAATTGCTTGAAGAAAGTCGCAAGTCTGGGGAAGCGATGATCTTCACAATTGCGGATGACATGGATCAAGGATTCGCAACTAAATATTTTGTCATTGACTATATGCTGTTGTGCGACAGAGAGGCTCTCAGCTAGCTTTAGGAAAACCATGCCGAATGACACCAGCCGCCTCCTAAGAAGGACCTGCACCCGAGGCCTCACGACGCCTCATGTACGTTGCGCGACGCGCGGGTAATCCGGGCGTTGGGCGGCTGAACTACGTTAACGAATAACCCGTCCGTTTCTGATGTCTTTCGAATTGGGGTATTCCTCGGATTTACCGCCGGTCCCACTCGTCATCTGTGGACCAAGAAGCGATCATTATCTGATATCAACAACTCAGAGGACAGGATTAAGGGTTCCTATTGAATCATTGCGGGAGAGCCGCTAGCTCTCTTTCACCGCGCGTCCATTAAGGGTCCAATAACGAGTCCGTAGAGTTCCTTTAGATACTTAACAGTGCTATCCATGCCGCAGGTTTCCTTTGAATTCCTACAAATCGCTTCTCTTTCACGGCGGCGACAGGGGTTCTGTAAGCCTCCCGCGATTACAGCCACGAGTTACTAGAAATTTCCGGTTTTTGGGTTAACAAGTATTCCCTGGGCGTCAGGTGGCCCAAAGACTTGTGTGGTCGTTCTTCGTTGTACTCCAGAAGCCACAGTTCTGTTTGTTCGCGCACTTCCCACAAGCTTTGAAAGACAAACATATCGAGCACCGCTTCACGGTAGCTGCGATTGAATCTTTCGATGAAGCCGTTCTGCATCGGTCGTCCAGGCTTGATGAACTCGAGCATCACGTTGTGTTGTTCGGCCCACTCAGCCAGCGTCACAGAGACCATTTCCGGACCATTGTCGAGTCTCAGCTTGCGCGGATAGCCGCGCTCAGCGGCTATCCGATCGAGTGTTCTCACGATGCGCGGCGCCGGCAGATTAAAGTCCACTTCGATCGCCAGTCCTTCGCGATTGAAATCATCCACCACGTTGAAGGTGCGAAAGCGACGATCACCCCACAACGCATCACTCATGAAGTCGGCTGACCAACACTCGTTCATTGCTTCAGGTACGACCAGCGGCGAAGGACATCTTGTTGGCAAACGTTTTTTGCCTTTCCGTCTTTTGTTCAGTTTCAGCGCGCAATAAATGCGATAGACCCGCTTGTGATTCCAACCGTGGCCTAGGCGTCGCAACCGTCTGAACAACTTACCGAAGCCTTGCTCCGGTCGTTGCCAGGCCAACTCCAGCAGTAGTTTCACGATTGGTCCATCCGCCGTCGGTCGCGGCTCGTAGTGATAGACCGATCGTTCTAGACCTACCGCGGCACAGGCCCGACGCTCACTCAAGCCATGCTCTGTGCGCAACACTACAACCAGCGCGCGCTTCGCAGCTGGCTTCAGAGCTTTTTTGTGATCACATCTTTCAGCGCCCGGTTCTCTAGTAGCAGATCTGCTGATATCTGCTTCAAGCGCCGGTTTTCGTCTTCTAATTCACGCAGGCGCTTGATGTCTGAAGCCTGCATGCCACCGTACTTCGACTTCCACTGGTAGTAAGTCGCATCGCTGATCTCATGCTCACGACAGACGTCCCTAACGGTCCGTCCTGCTTCCACCGCTTTCAGGATCGCGATGATCTGGTGTTCGCTGAATTTGCTCTTCCGCATTGAGGCCTCCTCGCGTCATAGTCGCTCGGAAACCTCTAGTTTTCAATGGCGGCGTTTTAAGGGAGGCTTACAGTTCGATTCCCGTACGGGACGCCAAAGCTATCAATCACTTACAAGAAATTCCATTTCACCGCGCGTCCATTAAGCTAACGCGCTGCCTTGAGATTGCCAGGCATAATCATCTCGACAACCTTGTTCTGCGCTTTGCGTTTCTCATCTTCCAGAGCCGAAGCGCCTTTGATAGTTCTGGATTCAGAGGGATCGGCTTTTGCGAGACTTCGGTCGCTTTTCTTTAACTTCGCCACGGACGCCAGCGTACCGAAGCACTTCCGGTCCACCATGTTGATGAACTGACGACTGCTCATTTCGGGGAGACAGGTGCACTCACTGGCACGAAGGTGTAAGAATAGCTATCGAAAACAAAGTCCTTCGCACTCACTGACGCATGGCAACGCTGGCAGGCCCCGGTCTTTTCACGTTTCTTGATCTTTGTGGCGTCACCGCTAAGAAGCAGAAACTCCCAATCGTTTGCCGCAGGATTGAACCCTTTCTTTCGCTTGATCATAGCGGTCACGAGTTCCGGCGAACCTGCTTCAGTTTTGAGTTTTTCTCGCACAATCACCGCACCTTCCGCATAAATCAAATGGTCGACTTTGCGGAAGGTGGTACGGGCGATGTCATTCACGTAGACCGCCCCAAAGATGGTTTGATGAACGTTCTTCTGCTGATCCTTCTTTTGCTGAGCCTTCTTCGGTTTTTGTTCGTTGACATCACCGATGTCAAGACTAGCGTCTCAACCGCCCATATCAATCTGATCAAGGGACAAGATAATTAGCTGCTTATTGGCTTTATCCCAAGTACGGTAAGGCGCAATCATTTGCAGCGTTCTGGCTTTTTCTGAGGCAGCTGATGATTCGGCCTGAGAACTAAAAACGAATGAGGCAGGGAACGCCGCCAGGACAAAGACGAAAAGAGCTGCTGGTCCTAATATGTCTTTTTTCATGGTGTGATTCTCTTCTTAGAAGCTTCAATTCGGTCGGTCAGCGCTCTGATGCAACCCGGAGGTCGGCCGATGCACTTATACTACGCCAATTCTTACCAGAGGCCAGAACTTCAATGAAAAGTTCGGGACGCCGAACCTAAGTGGCTTATGACTAAAAGCGAGAATTTTCAAAATAGTGTAGGCTAACAACCTCAGAAAAACTGAGCCAGTCAATCGGGCTGGCCGGTATTCGTTGATCTTCGAAAACTCAAACTTCACGAAAGAATCAGCAATGGATAACCTTGGCTCCCTCATTGGTCCACTTGAAAGTTTCGCGGCAGCCAGACCAGGACTATATCGTCTACGTGTAGGTCTGCTCGCCGCACTTGGCTACGTCTACCTGCTGTTAATCGTCCTGATTTTGTTGGCGATTGTGGCGGTGACGCTCTCCTACCTCCGTTTCAATTGGGTAACAATAAAAATACTCTGGATACCGCTGGCTCTGGTTGGACTCGTGCTGCGTTCACTCTGGGTAACAATTCCCGAACCGGACGGCGCCCGGTTGACGCGGAAGCAAGCACCGGCGCTATTTGATCTGATTAGTGAAGTGCGCAAGGCGCTCGATGGGCCAAAGATTCATCATGTGTTGATCTCGGACGAATACAACGCATCTATCGTTCAGATCCCGCAGTTTGGCATGTTTGGCTGGCTCCGTAATTATCTGGTGGTTGGTTTTCCGTTGTTGCGGGCGCTCAGTCCTGCTGAGTTTCGTTCGGTGCTCGCACACGAAGTGGGTCATCTGTCGGGGAAACACGGTCGTTTTTCGGGTTGGATCTATCGTTTGCGTCAAAGCTGGATTGAGATTCTTACCAGGGTGCAACAGGAACGACATTATGCGTCGTTTCTATTCGAGCCGTTCATCAAGTGGTACGCTCCATATCTGAACGCCTACTCGTTTGTACTCGCACGCGCCCAAGAACGGCAGGCCGACGAATACTCGGTCGAACTAGCCGGCAAGGAAGTTGCCGCGGTCTCCCTGGTGCGGCTGATGGCCAAAGAGCGTAGCTTGACGGAGAACTTCTGGCCCAACTTTTTCCGTCAAGCGAAGGAGCAATCAAAGACTCCGCCGGATACGTTCGTGCAAATGCTTGGCGGATTGGACCAACCGATCGGGCCTGCCAATACTCAGAAATGGTTTTTCGAAGCGGTTCGAATTCCTACGGGATATGAAGATACTCATCCGGCGCTCGCAGATCGACTTACTGCAATGGGATTCGCGACGGAAGGACCGGAAGTCACAGTTCTGGTTGACGAGTTATTGAAAGCTGATGCGGCAGAGTCAGCCGCTTCGTTTTATTTACAAGAGTTGCCAGACGATTTCCTGCTCAGTTTGAACCGTCTTTGGCGAGAACGAATTGCACATTCCTGGAGCGAGAGTCGCAACCAACTTCAGAAAGCCCAACAGCGGCTGGAGGAACTGCACAAGCACTGCGAGACACGGCCTTTAACATTTGAGGAGCGTTGGGAGCGTGTGACGCTGTTAAGTCAGGTTGAAGATAACAACGCAGCGTTACCTTCTATCGAAGCAATCCTGCGTGATAATCCCGAGCACAGCGAGGCCCATTTCGCGATGGGTGCGATTCTTCTCGAGCAACAGAACCCAGCGGGGGTCGAACATCTCGAAAAGGCGATGCAACTTGATCCAACCACTAGCGGACACGCTAGCACACTCCTGTCCGGGTTTTACTTTGCCCAGGGAAACAAAGCGTTGGCCGAAGAGTTTTCAAAACTCGCGGCAGAGCATTTCGAGAAGGAGCGCAAACAGCACGAACAGGCGATAAATATTTCAGCCGACGATCGTTTCATACCGCATGGTCTCGACGAAAAAGCTACTACTCAACTTCAGGACCAGCTTAAGAAAGTACACGGTTTGAGCGAGGCATATTTGGTCCGCAAAGTTCTTGGAGACTCTGACGTGTCGCTATACGTTTTGGCGGCCACTGCCGGATTTACATGGAGGAATGGTGAAAACGCCAAACATATAGATGCACTATTCGAAGAGTTGATACAGATAAGAGATCTTCCTGGACCAATCGTGTTTCTATCACTCGACGGTCAACATAGTAATCTGGTCCATAAAATGACAGCGATCCCCGGAGCACGGCTCTTCGCCCGCCAGGGTGTGAACTCTTCGGTCTGATTAAACGCCTCCGAGTTCACGCTTTTAGCAGCAACATCATTCGGAGTCTGCTTCTTAACCTCGCAGCTAACAGCTTGACATCGTCATGGGTCGGTGAAAAGATCCCAGCGAATTGTGAACCGTTCTGCGCGGCGCGGCTTGAATTCCAGGGAAGGTTGTAAGGCAATGCTCGTGATCCACTGGCGAAGGCTCGGGAAGCCAACCGTGCAGGCCATGATTATCGTCTTTCTTCTGGCTCTCTCCAACGCGTGCAATCAGTCCGTGCCTGCACCACCCGAGAAGACCGAAGCTCGTCAGCAGCTGAAGAGCGGCCAGGCGGAGCCGAAACAGGCCGAAGGCGGAAAATATCCCGCGGTTCAGCCTGACCTCAAAAAACCTCTCAACGTCGAAGAAAAACCCGTTTCTGTTCCCACGGGGCCTAAGAGGGGGACGATGGAACCTCAAAGCAAAGAATCCGAAACCAACCAGAAATCAGGACAGGTGAAACCCAAACGCGTCGAGGGTGGAAAGTATCCTGCGGTCAAACAGGACCTCAGGCGGCCACTTAATGTCGAGCCGAATCCTCAAACTGTTCCCACGGGACCGGAACGGAAGAAGATCGATCAGGGACACCAATAGCAACACCGACCCGGACCCACCAAAAACAAGACGATGAAAGGGGTTTAGTCATGACTAAATCGAGAACGCTCATTGCGTTGATTGTCTTTGCGTTGGTATTAGCGTTGGTACTTGTGTGGTGGTGGAAGAGGCGGCCCAAAGGCCAGGAGGAAACCCTGGTCCAAGGCAGAGTCGAACTCAAGACCGCAAACGTCGGTCCGAAAAGAGCCGAAGGCGGCAGATACCCGGCTGCTAAACCTGATCTTAGACGCCTCTTCAACGAAGAACCGCCCCATATTGTCGCCAAGGGCCCTGACCGCGGCAACATCACGCCCGCCGACAAGCAATATTTGATTCGTGCCCTAAAGCCGAAGGACCCTGCCGGAAGCGGCGACTCCCAGGCGCCACTGTTCTTTCGCGAATACCATGAGAACGGCGACGCCACTCCCTCGGCCCATGTCTTCAATCCTGAGCCCAGTGTCGCCGAAAATGGCCAGACTGTTATGACTACGGGGAATTTCTGGATGTCCCTATCAGAGGATGGGGGAGCGACGTTCACCACCGTCAATCCCACTACCATTTTCCCCGAGGACTATGGTGGTTTTTGCTGCGACCAGGTTCTGACGTATGTTCCGCAACACGACCTCTTTGTCTGGCTGCTCCAATACACTTCCAGTGGTGGACGCAATGCCATCAGGATCGCTGTTCAAACCACCGCCGTGGTGCGCAGCTCCAACGGCACCGCATGGACCTACTGGGACTTCACCAACGACATATTTGCCTCCAGTGGCGCACTCGACTACAACGACATGAGCTTCGGGGACTCGTTCCTCTACTGGACCAGCAGCGTGGGTGGGGGCGCCAATCGCTATGTTGTCCGCGTTCCTTTAAAAGAACTCAGCGCCATGGGAACCGTGAATTTCCAGTTCACTGGCAGCACAGCCGCTTTTTGGTCGCATGTGAGCCAGAATGGCAGTAATGGCGTGTTTTGGGCCGGCCACGTTAACAACAGCACGCTAAAGGTCTACAGCATGTTCGACGCTGATGGATTTTACAGTTGGAGGGATGTGCCTATAAATTCGTGGCCCAACAATACCATCTCCTCGATTGCGGCCAACGGAACCGATTGGTTACAGGATGCGTCCTGGAAAACTTATGTCCGGGCTGCTGCTGTCCGTGGCAACACGGTCTATTTTGCCTGGAATGCTTCAAATGGAGGCGGCTTCCCGCGGCCCCATGTCCAAATCGCACAGATCAGAACGGATACCTGGGCCCTGCAAAGTCAAGTGCAAATCTGGAATCCCGACTTCGCCTTCGCCTATCCCTACTTCGAAACCAATGCCGAAGGTCAGCTGGGAATGATCGTCGCCTTCGGCGGCGGCACGTTCAACGCGAGCAGCGGTGTCGGTGTCTGGGGCGATTTTGTAATTTACTACCCTCGCCTGAGTGACATGAGCCAAAACAATTATGGCCATTACCACACAGCGCGACGATCCGGCGCCGATCGAATGCAGTGGGTAGGCGCAGGCTACGTTCACAACGCAGACGGCTCCGTGCTTCCGTATTACGTTCGCTTCAGCCGCTGAGCGTCGAACGGTTTAACGAGCGCTTCTTGCAGCGTCGCAGCTTACTGGAAGTGTGCTGCGGATCTCGTGTTCCGATTAGTAAGGATTTGGATTTGCATCTCGCTTCTCGCTAGCCCTGGAATCTGGCTAGCGCAGAAGGAAACGCTATCACTTCAGGTGAAGGTCTGCTTGCTCAAGAGCAACGTAGAGCGGTGCTGTTTTACCAAAACGTGAGGCTCATTAGTCTGTCGATTTCAGACCGTAGCTTTGGATTCAACTCTAAACTCTTCGTGAAGTCCTGTGTGGCCTCCGAGCGTCGTCCCTGAATCAGACGAAGTAGGCCGCGCGCTTCATAAGCTCTTGCATTCGTGGGATTCGAAAAGATAAAAGACTGCAGCTTCTTAAATGGCGAACTCGCAATGCCGGGATCTTTCTCAGAGAGGCTTGTTGCATCGAGGGCCAACGCCTTTTTTAGATCTGCAAGAGCCAAATCCACTTCACCCGCTAGTGTATGAAGAACAGCTCGGTAAACATATGGCTCGGCTGCATTCGGTGCGAGCTCAAGAGCTCGATTGAAATCTGCCATAGCCCCTTCGAGATTCTGGCGCTCAAATCTAAGAATTCCACGACTGATGTAAGCGGCCGGCAAATTTGGATTGAGTTCAAGAGCCTTCTCATAATCGGCAGCGGCCCCGGACTGATCGCCTCGGAGTGAGCGAGTCACGCCTCGGTTACTAAAACTCTCTGCATAGTTTGGATTCAACTCAATAGCGGTCTGTAAATCCTGTAGCGCTCCTGCAGTATCACCCTTCAAGACGCGTATCACACTGCGGATGTTATAAACACGCTCAACGCCTGGCGCAGTAGGTGCAAGCTCGATCACCTTATCGTAATCAAGGAGCGCCCTGTCGCGATCGCCTTTAAGAAAGAAACATTGACCGCGAATGAAGAAGGCATCGACATACCGCTGGTTTAGTTCAATAGTCTTAGTCATGTCCGCGATGGCGCCATCTATATCTTTCTTTTGAAGGCGAACCAGGCCGCTATCAAAAAACTCTTTTGCTGATTTTACCGGTGGAGGCTCCTGCGCTTGGAAAACAAGCAGGAACAGTATTAAGAGAGTATGTGCCATTGTTTACCTGTTCACGGGCTTAAAAACCCCAAAGCTTTAAGGCAATCATGCAGCCCTTTTGCGCATACTGTCGCACGGCAAACGGGATTACGATGAAAGCCAACCCGCCGAAATTCTTGATTGCCAGTGACGGCTGGTATAGCATCCGTTCACAAATCGTCCTGATGCAGAAATTATTACCCCAGCGCTCATGCACCGGGGTAGTTTAATCCAGATGGACAGCAGTTGCGCTTTACTCACTTCACGTCTCGGATTTTTAAAGCCTTTTTTCCGCAGCGTTGGAATCATGTCACACTATCTCTCCAAAACCTTTTTCCCAGAAAGAAGGACCGATCATGAAACACATGACACCAATGAGACTGTTACGGCTATGCTGTGGCGTCCTGATATTAATGGCTGCCTCCTCCCCACAGAGCGTCGCCCAAACTCCCAGTTCGACACCACAAGCAGCGCCTACGCCTGAGTTTCTTTCGATCACCGTGGTCAGCGTCAAGCCCGAAATGATGATTGAGTTTCAGAACTTTATGAAAACCATTACTAATCCCGCACTCAAGAAAGGAGGTCTCAAGTGGCGGGAGGTCTGGCAGAACACGGGTGCTGCTGGAGACGCGTTTGAATATGTGCTCGTGGCTCCGGTGGGGAAATTGGCAGAGTTCGATGGGCCAAGCGCACTCGAAAAGGGCTTGGGACCGCAGGGCGTTCCTGCCTGGCAAGCAAAGGCAGGCAGCCTCGTCAACAGCGTTCGCCGATTTATAATCCGCACGCGACCAGATTTGAGTTTTGTGCCTCAACGCGCCGGAGCACCGAAACTGGCAGTGCTCCACTTTGTCCATATTGCTCCTAATCGCAACAACGATTATGAGAACTACCTGAAGAACGATTTTGTTCCAGTGATGAAGCAGGCTGGTGTTACTTACCAGGTATCTCAAACGATCTTTGGAGGAAATGCCAACGAATACATTACGCTCACGATGCGAGATACCTTTGCAGATCTTGACAAGGGGCCAGTCCTCGTTCAGGCGCTCGGACAAGAAGCAGCAGAGAGATTAATGCAGAAAATGCCCATGGGCACAGTTGTGCATCTTGAGCGTTCGCTGGCGAGATTTGTGCCTGAACTGAGCATCATGCCGCCGACGCCATAAAAGAAAATCGTCCGGCCTCGACTGCTTTCAAGGCAAACGTTGACTCGTTCCGCGCTAGTCGGTCTCGGTGTGCCCCGCCCCCGGCATGATGGGTTCCAATCACTTCAGGGATGGGAGCTTGCGGGCAGTTAGTGCGTATTCGTCAGTCGCTAGTAGCTTCGGTGTTACTTGATCGGGTTCCTGAACAATACTGATTCCGAGTCGAGGATCTGAAAAACTCCCGTGACCACCCATTTCCAATACGGCAACATAATTGTTCCAGTATGAGATCGGACCATCGCCGGTATAGGTTTCAAAACCGACGCCTCTTAGCCCGAACGCCGGAGGGATCAAGACCGGCCCATTGATGCCATCTACATTAAACCTGGGATCGAAACGTCCTGGACCCCATGAGTTGAAAACTGCTTTTTGCGCTGCTGTGACAGCAGGCGACAGCGCAATGATCGCTCCTGGATTAAGATCTCGGTTGGGCCAACCGTCAAGCCGATTGTCGATACCAGCTGCAACTGAGTTGTCGACTGTCGAATGACAAAGCGCACACGTAATGCCGACGGACTTGAGCTGGGTTCCCCTCACGTTGCTGACTAAGCCGACGACTGCGTTTAGTTTGATCAGTTCGACTGTGGTGGCGGGACTGTTCAAGTCACGCGTGGCAAGAAAGTTCGCTGGCAGTGCGGTCGCATCCACCTTCAGTCCCACCGCAAGTGCGGTCGCTGGACTCACCGAGGACTGAATTACCTCGTGCATCCGCAGCGTGTCAGTCCATAGCTGTTCGTCACCAAACGTATCAAACCGAAAAATTTGCTGTCCTTGATTCCCCTGCCCAGAATTAGCGGCGTTATTGCTTACGATTCAATCAACTAGTTGGGGCAGCGGTGTTAACGATTACTGCTTTCGACTTTTTGTCCCGTCCGTTGCTAACAGTTTCTCAATCCTGCGCCGGTCTTGGCGGTATCATTTCTTGCGTACCGTTACTTCACCAAAAGCCAGGAACACTTTGGTTGCACCTGCCGGACCTCGATACGCTCCTTGTTTTCCACATTACTAGTAATTTCATATAAGCATCCCCGCAAGACGATCAAACGGCCGAGGACGTAATCAGGTCCGCTGCTTTTTCGGCGATCATGATCGTTGCGGCGTTTGTATTCGCTCGAGGAATCGTCGGCATCACAGAAGCATCCACCACGCGCAATCGTTCCACTCCCCTGACCCGTAGTTGAGAATCGACAACCGCCATTTCGTCTTCGCCCATTTTGCACGTGCCGACGGGATGAAAATAGGTCTGCGCGTGCTGTCTTACATATGCGGCCAGTTCTTCGTTGGACTTTACGTCAGCGCCCGGTGTCATTTCATCACCTGCGAGAGATGCAAAATCCGCGGTCGCAACGATTTGGCGCGCTCGACGAATTCCCTCAATCAACACGCGAATATCTTCGCCTGCTTCGTCGCTGCAATAGTTCGGTTGAATGACGGGCGGCTCCAGCGGATCTTTCGACCTCAGCTTAATAGCGCCTCGGCTTTTTGGTTTTAATGCTGCCGCTCCGATCGTAAAGCCATGCTGCGTTGGCTTCCCCAATCCCTGGTCCAGCCACAACACGGCCATGAGTAGAACTTGCAAATCAACAGCCGGCAAATCAGTGTGCGTGCGAAAATGCGCAAGCACGTCCACACCGCTACCGCACAACATGCCTCGCCGTCGCAGCAGATAACGAGCCACATTGTTTAGTGATTTTGCTTTTAAGAGTGACACCGGCCGCTTGGTCAGAAATCGAATCGGCACAATCGGATGATCTTGAAGGTTCTGACCCACACCTTCCAATGGCTGTACGAGTCCGATTTCGTTGTGCCGCAGGAGCTGAGTGGGTCCAATACCTGACTGCATCAGTAAAACGGGAGAATTCACAGCGCCGCAGGAGATGATTATCTCTCGTGCAGCCTCGATCTTTATTTGGACTCCACTGCGCAGGCAGACGACACTCGTTGCCTGGCGACCATTGAACAGAATTCCAGTTACGTGAGCGTCAGTCCAGATGTCCAGGTTAAGACGCTTCCGCGCCGGCGTCAGATAAGCAGTTGAGGTGCTGCACCGCCTGCCGTCCTTTTGCGTAAACTGACAATATCCGACTCCTTCAAGATCGTTCGCATTGAAGTCTGGGTTTCTCGGAATCCCTAACCTAATCGCGCTCCGCAGAAATGCTTCTGAGAGCGGATTGGGCTCCCGCACATCTGAGACGCACAATGGACCACCACCGCCATGAAACTCGTTCTCGCCGCGTTCGTTCTTCTCTGCTTTTCTAAAATACGGAAGTACTTCGTCGTAACTCCAACAGCAAGCTCCATTAGCTGCCCACTCATCGAAGTCAACGCGCGCTCCACGCAAGTAAATTTGCGCGTTGGTCGATGAAGATCCGCCGAGAGTCTTTCCACGCGGCCAGTAAATTGTGCGACCGTCTAATTGTTGCTCGGGAGCGGTCTCGTAATGCCAGTCAAGTTCACTCTTGAACAATGAGACCCAGGCAGCCGGAATTGAGACTGCGCGACGCGAATCTGGTGGACCAGCTTCGATGAGTAATACGCGAACGGCGTTATTCGCAGACAGCCGATTTGCCAGGACGCATCCGGCTGAACCTGCGCCGATTATGATGTAATCGTAGCTGCTCGAGTTAGTCATCGGAAGGTCACAACTGCGCCCCGCAATACTTGCAGCAGATCGCGTCAGCGTCATGTCCCTCCGCTGAACACGAAGGACAAGACTGTCCCGAAACTTTCTTGTCTCGCACGGCTTGTGCGAGTTCCACAGACACAATGCCGGTTGGGACCGCAATGATACCGTAGCCAATGATCATCACGATCGACGCCGCCATCTGACCCAATGCTGTGCGTGGCGAGAGATCACCGTAGCCCACCGTTGTCAGAGTAACAATGGCCCAGTAGATACTTCTCGGAATACTTGTGAAACCATTTGCTTCGCCTTCAATGACGTACATTAGCGCGCCGATGATGACAACCAGGAGCACTACGGCTGAAATAAAGACACTGATTTTGCGTCTGCTATTACGAAGAGCATGCCTGAGAATGTCAGCCTCCACAACGTATTCGGAGAGTTTCAGCAAGCGAAACACTCGGAGCAAACGAAGTATGCGAATCACCAGGAGATACTGACTGCCGGGCACGAACAGACTAAGGTACGTCGGAACGATGGCGAGTAAATCAACAACGCCAAAGAAACTCGTTGCATAACGCATTGGATGGCGCACGCTCAATAATCGAAGACCGTATTCAACCGTGAATAATAGAGTGAACACCCATTCGAGTACGTGAAGCAGAGTGCCATATTGCTCTCTAACTTCTCGGACGCTTTCCAGAACAACTGTTGCAACGCTAAGAAGAATCAGCCAGATCAGCGTGAGATCGAAGTATCGGCCGGCACGAGTGTCCGATTCAAAAATGACTTCGTGCAATCGTGCACGCCGCCTGGTAGAGGGGCGTTCCGCGGCGGGAACTCGTTCGTGTGCCTCGCGGCTCATTCAGCATTCATAGCTTAAGGTGTGCCCGCGTGTCGAGTTTTGTGATCAAGAGTCATCTGTTTGCCATTACGCCTGATGCAACGTATTACTATAGGAATCTGAAGCATCCATAAGCCGGAGAAAAGGGACAATATGAGAAATGTCTTGTTGATGTTGCTGTTACTGCTCGGTCTCTCGTGCCAGGTCTTTGGTCAAACACCGGCGAAAGACTTTGAAGGTTCGTGGCAGGGTACCCTTGACGTTGGTGGAACGAAGCTTCGTTTGGCCCTCACCATTACGAAATCAGACGCTGGCACTTACAGCGGTAAACTGGACAGCCTCGATCAAAACGCGACCATCCCGATCGACACGATCACGGTCAAAGAAGATGCCGTGCGCTTCGAGATCAAGGAGCCCCCCATCGTCTATGAAGGCACCCTGAACAAAGAGCGCACGGAATTGACGGGGACGTTCAGCCAGGGCGGCCAACA
Organism: uncultured Acidobacteriota bacterium; assembly: GCA_963789185.1. Classification (GTDB taxonomy): domain Bacteria; phylum Acidobacteriota; class Blastocatellia; order Pyrinomonadales; family Pyrinomonadaceae; genus PSRF01. The sequence continues at coordinate 170,617 of CAWBJU010000020.1, read as the reverse complement.
GTTCCCGCTTACCTTCAAGCGCAGCGAAACGGCAACCGCAACACCGACGCCAACACCGAAGCCGACGCCGAAGCCTGATTACTCCGCGCCCGCTGACGCACCCTACGTCGCGGAAGATGTGTTAGTGAAGACACCAGCCGGTCACACGCTGGCTGGTACGCTGACGCGCCCCAAGGATGCAAGCCGCAAGAAACCCGTGAGCGCGATCGTCACTGTCACCGGATCTGGCGCGCAGGACCGCGACGAAAGTATCGCGCTGGTGGAAGGGTTTCGGCCCTTCCGCCAACTCGCGGATGCGTTGGCGCGCCGCGGGATCGCGGTGCTGCGCATGGATGACCGTGGATTCGGGGGCTCGGGTGGCACGTTCAAGGGCTCGACCAGCGCCGACTTCGCCGAAGACGTGCGCGCTGGTCTTGCGTATCTGCGGATGCGGCCCGAAATCCGCGCCGACCGCCTCGCGGTTTTGGGCCACAGCGAGGGTGCTGTCATCGCGCCGATGGTGGCCGAAAAGGAGCCCACGTTGCGCGCCATCGTGCTGCTCGCCGGCATCGCGACGCCGGGGCGCACCGCGCTCCACTTCCAGCTCAAGAACCTAATTGAGCACAACTCCAAGCTAACTCCTGAAATGCGCGAGTCGCAAATCGCCGAGATCCCCAAGAGGATCGACGCCATGATGGCCGCTGATCCGTGGATGAAATTCTTCCTCACTTACGATCCTGCTCCCACCATGCGCCGCGTTAAAACGCCGGTTCTGATCCTCACCGGCTCGCGTGACCAACAGGCGGTGCCCGCGGAAGTGGCGCTAATAGAAGCCGCGTTCAAGGAAGGCGGAAACAAGGACGTTACTGCACGCGTGCTGCCGGATCTCAATCATCTCTTCGTGCAGGACACCGACGGCTTCCCGGGCAACTATGCGAAGCTCCCGCCGCCGGTGATGATGCGGGCCGACGCGGTGGAGTTGATCGTCGACTGGCTTGCTAAACGGCTACGGTGATGCCTGGCGCGCACGCGACGACGCGAGTTCAATCAAACCAAAAGTATTTCCAATGCTGGCTCGAAGCGTCGTGGGAGGTGTGCCATCCCTGCCGTGCCGCTAACTGTTCCGGTGCAGCCGTTAGAATCCACGCGGCATGACTTACCATCAGATGCTCATCAAGCTTGTTGTACATCACGATCTCCCTAATGCCGAAATCGAGTAGGAATGTAGTCTGCTCAAAGAACAAGTTGTAAGCCTCCCCGTTGGGCGCGTAATGAAACTGCTCGATGCCCACAACAGATGGTTTGTAGTCTTTGTGAAGAGCCAGCAGAGAAGCCGGATAACGTCCATGCTCGGCGTGGTACTTCTCGATATCACCGATCAATTCTGCGCTCTGAGAGATCGCACGATTTCTGCTGAAGTTAGTCGCGCGAGGAGCAAGCGCCACTGAAAAATGAGTACCATGCAGGGTACGAAAACGAGATAAAGCGGCACATAATTGAAGCCTTCTACCTCCGCGCTTTTCAGCGACTTCAATCCTGGTCTCAATCTTGAGGCGACGTAAAACCACAAAGCCAGCGTTACGAAACCGAAAGAAAGGCCCAGGCCCAAAAACGCGCCGAAAGAAACGGCGATTGCGATAAGCGAAAAGACAACCATCGAAGCGAGCGCGAAGTAATACCCTCGCGCTTTTGTCGAGAGATTACTTTTAGCGCGCGCGCGCTTCCGTAATTCATAGATCAGCCACAAGACACCTACCGGCACGAACAGCAGTCCAACCACCCCTAACACCTGAGCCATCGCTGATAGTGGCGTCGCTAATGCGTCGTACATTCCGGAGAAAAATGGATAAAACGTACACAAGACAAGCAATGTTATTAATCCGCTTCCTCGGACAAGATGTATAGTCATTCGCCAACTCCTATCTTCATCGGCAAGTGTGCGGCTTCGGGTTTCTCAGGTAGACCCAGTAGACTTGCCGCGATTTTTCTTGCACGTCGTAACGAAGCTCCACTATGCCACTGTTATAGGCTTTGATCTCCGCCAAGTGGAGGGCGACATCCCTGCCAAGCTTCTCGAAAAATGGTATCCCATCGCCGATTAAGATCGGCAGGATCGAATAACGAATCTCGTCAGCCAGTCCACGACGAAGACACTCGCCGGAGACGGCGCCGCCTCCCACAAACCAGATGCTGCCGAACTTAAACCGCAATTGCTCATTCACGAACTGCGCGAGATCGCCGGAGTAGAACTCGACGGTGTCGCGAATGCGCGGAAGATTGCGACTCGTAAGGACGAAGGTAGGTTTGTCGCCGTAGGACCAGCCCAAACCTTTGGCCTCAAAACCTAACGCGGTCTCGTAAGTTCGCGAGCCCATGACATAACAGTCGATCGTCTTGAGGAAAGCCTCGACATCGCTCGGATCAAGAGAATCACCGCCAATGAACTCGTCTGACGTCTCGAGCCAGTCAACGCGCCCGTCCTTTCGAGCGATGAAGCCGTCAAGGCTCGCCGCCATATGAATAGTTACACGCGAATCGAGGTTTGCCATAGTTTTGACGTGACAGTTTTTGGACCACTTGTTTGATGGCGGGGTTCAACGGTGGCAACTGTCGTAACTAAATTTGAGCGCCCACTCTACCATTGATCTAGCCTTCGAACGCACAGTGAGGGCGATTACCAAATTATCTTTGTAGTGCAGCTGACTATCGTTTGGCACGACGGATCGAAACCTGAAACCTCTACTGTCGCGGTGATGTTCTCAAAACCATTAGCACCGGTGGTACTGACCTCGATTTCACGACTATTCTGACCTTTTGTAATTCTTCCTGCGTTAATCTTCCAATAGAAAGACGGTCGTGTTTGATCCTTCGCTTTATCTTTAATAGTTGCAGAAAACACGAAGGACTGTGATTTGTGCATCTCGTGAGGACACGATACTTTGACCTCGGGGCACGGTGGAGGCGGCGGATCACAAACGGCCGCATCAGTTGTAGTTACTGTCAAGGTACGATCGACTTTGCCTCCCTTTCCGTCTTTGACCCTAACCCGAACCTCATGCGGCCCCCGTTTCAAGCCGCGCAAATCCCACAGGACAGATCTGCCTTTACCGGAAATAGTCCCTTCGCTAGTTAAATACTCATAATGCAGTAAATCGCCATCGGGATCGGTTGCAGTTACGATCAACGTCACTTCGGGTTTATCCGATAACAACGACGACGATAAGAATGGACAGATCCGAATCGTCGTCAACGATGAGGTAAACGAATGTATGGATGGCGGTCGGTTAGGCTGTCTCCGCGGTTTCTGCTCCGAAGCTGGTAAGACTCCAACGGATGGAAACACCAGAGCAAACGAGGTTATCAATAGAAGCCCAGTTTTCCGAATCGAGTAAATCATGAGAATGACGGTCTCGAGCGAATCAATAGTCGAGTTCTTTGTCGATGGAATCGCTCACTCTTCTATCATCGACACAAACTCTCGAACACTTCGAGCCACAAATTGATCGGATTGCGAGCTGTGATTCCATAGACGGACCGAACCGTCGCAATGCCTAAGAAACAAGTTTCCGTTTATATCCGCGCCGATCACACAAACCTCTTTCCCGCGCCACCAGTCAGCTTTAAGCGGACGCCAGTCATTCTGTCGCACCGCGCAGGCAATCTGGAGCACATCTTCACCGCAGCGGACTTTGTTTCGCCAGCCGAGATCTCTTATCGCCTGCTCCATCGGATCCTGATTAGGTTTCATTGCAGCAATTGTCGGCGGGTTTAAGTCAGTCAATACGGTTCAGTCCTTCAATGTATTTTTTCAAGTAGCACGATCGGAACTGCAACACGCCCCGACCATTCAGAAGCAAGATATCCATATTCGTCACGCAACCTGGACCGATCCACTTTGCCGTGCGCGCTGAGCAAGCGGCGCTCTACCTCGCTCTCCCAAAACTCATAACACTTGTCGACAGGAATTCGCTTCAAAGGTGCGCCCAGATCGGCGACCATGAATTCCACAGGATGAGTTTTCAGCATTTCCGTTAGGTCGGTGGAGGTGAGGTATCTTTCGCGGGAAGCGTCGATCTTTTCTTCATCTGTCCAGATCGACTCCAGGGGAATCGTTGTCACTATCCTTTCTCTGATCTGAGTCACCCAAAACGGCAACACCGGTGGCTGGGTGCCTGACACGGCGGCCGGACTTCCCGCAGTATCAAACTGAGAACTTACGACTAGTAGCCGATTCTTATATCGCGCCACCGAAGTAGGGAACGCGAAAGTGGGATGGTTGATGGTGCGCTCGATCTCGGCATGCGAGAAATCCGATGAGAGCCTGACCACCGCGATGGACTTGGGCAAATTCTGCGCGACGTAGAGCGTGTTTCCTTCCAGGAACAAGCCGTCGGGCGTATTCAACATTCCGGCAGGCATGTTCACAGGGACGATCTCTCGAGACCTGACGGCAATTCGAAAGAGCTTGTTCTCGTTTCGCTTGCCGATGATGAGATAGCGACCGTCCGAGGTGGCAACAATGCCGTTGACGTTGAACCCCGCAGCGCCGGGCGCATTCACATACGTAACCGGCGTCCCCTCAAAATTCAAGAACTCCTGGAGCTCATACTGTCCCGTCCTGGTGGGAGCAAGGCGATATAGCACAGGGTTAACTGAGTCCGTCACATAGGCACTGCCATCTGGTGCGAAGGTGGTGTCGTTCAGGAAAGTCTGGCCTGCTCGGAGACCATTATCCAGCTTCGAAATGAGACGACCGTTTTTGGTGTTGTAGACAAAGATCAATCCGGTTTGCCGCCCTACTACTACGAGGCGGTTGTTGGCGAAAAACATTCCCGTAGCAATGCTGCGACCATCCGCACCGCCCGGGGAGAACACCTCAAGACTGGGTCTGGAGATCTTCCCTTTGTAGATCGTGCCCTCTTTTACGGACCCTACAAAGAAAGTTCCACTCGACTGATCCACCGTCACGCTTTCCGGGTACACATTCGCGCTGTCGAGAAACGAGTGCCGGATGGGAGGCGCGTGCGGTTCAAGGGTCTCTTGCGCATTGATGTTCGCCGCAAGAGTGAACAACGTAACCGCGCCCAAAGCGAGAGTCGTGGCCCAAAACGACAAAAGCATTTTCCATCGATTGTGCATCGTGTGTACTTCCGTCGCCCTTATCAGTTCAGTGAGATTTCCAAGCGGTAATTGGCGACTTTATAAGTTGAGTGAACTCCGATTTCGCAGTGGCCGTTGAACTCCGCCGGCATTGTGCCCGACCACGTTTTTGTCTCGTTCGCAACTGTCTCGACATCTAATCCGTGATTCAAAGAAACCGAAAAATCCGCATCTCGGCCGGTGATTTTCACAGTTACTTTTTGCCCGGAGCGGGCTTTGAAGCGATAGACGACTTCGTCCCCCTCACGTACTGCGCCCGACACAACGAGCTTCTTCCCTTTGACGACCCTAATATTTTTTTCGCTGACGCGGTTATAAGTTTGGGCTGAAACCTCGTGGCTCATAACCCATACCGATAAACAAACCGCGAACAGAAGCAACACTGTCTTTCTCATTAGCGTTTCACCTTTGCGATAGATATAACCCAAGTGCCAAGATGCGTCTACGACAACGCTTTTCAACCTCACAGCTGGCCCCGCAAATAAATTCTTACAGACTTATCAGCGGTTAATTTGGCTAGCATGTCCGAGGGCTACCTCAGCCCAGGACCCGTCAAGTCATTTTCCGGCTGTGAATCACTCAAAACCTACCTGGGATCACTGCCGCTAGGGCCACTTTTTCAGCCAATCCAACGAATCTCGCCAACGAGGGAGGCCTCAACAATGTCAAGTCAAGAATGTCCGAGTTGCGGACTAGTTAACTGGTCGGATGCGCCCGAGTGCAAGCGCTGTAGAGCGCCCATACAACCGGGGGAAGAAACCTACGCTTTTCGACCACCGATAGTCTTTGAAGAGGAGAAACCGGCAACCGTGCTGGGTGTCCTCATGACTATCTGGGGCGCGCTGATGTTGGCCGGCGGTTTGTATCTGGCTCACTTTCGGCCACGTGTCGCATGTGCTGTTTGTTGGTCCCGCCACGCTCATTAGCGGAGTCTCGGTAGCCCGCGGAAAACATTCGATGATGGGTCTCTACTCTTTGGGGATCCTCGTGATGTTGTTCTGGGCGGGCTCGCAGGGACAGGTCAGTGTGGCTCTCGGCGGTTCTCTTTTTGGAGGAGTGATTGGATTACTTGTAAGTAAACGGCGCGCCCCGATTCTGGCCGGATTCCTGATAATCCTTTCATGCCTTGAATGGCGGGCGCGCTCGCCATCCCGATTTTGCTGAAACCCGCTAGTGTTGCATGGCGGGATTTCCGGCCGCCGGAGGGAATGTTCAGTGTCCAAATGCCGGCCGAGCCAGTCGCCCGCGATTGGGGAGTTGAACAGATGGCGAATGGATACAGGATGACAAAGCATTCTTATGAAGCGAGGGTACGGGGACAAGGCTCTGCACTTTATATCGTCGTAGAGTATTTGCCTGCGCTCCCGCCAGTAGCTGATACGTCAATCTACGAGAAGGCCCTCGATGCCGAGCTCACAAACATTATGAACAACACAAAATCAACTCTGCGTTCCAAGGAGAAAATCTCGGTCAACGGATACCATGGTCTTAGTTACCAGCTTAATCCCCCGGAGAATCTGGCTATGGACCGACCGTTCACCACTGGCAAGATATTCATGAACGCTGGTCATCTGTACGTAATGCAGCTCACCGCAAGCGAATCCTCGGAACTACTCGTTAGCAAGGATAGGTTTCTTACACCGAGCTTTCTATCGGACACCCAAGCGGGAATAACACGACGCCCTACTGACGAACTTCAGGCCGGGAAGTGGTAAAACTTTCCGGCCTGATACCTAACAGTTTCCTTTCAGAAACCATCGCCGGAAACCGTGACAGAGCCGGTGTAATAATTTCCAGTTGACGAACTGCCTGTGCGGTCCACACGTTCCATCGAAACATGGAGATTAACCGGGCGCGTCGAACCGTCCATTGATACAACCTGAATAACCGTGCTCACCGGTAGGCGCCCCGTCAATTCTTCACCGGGCACGCGCAGGTCCTCGCGCTTGATATTGACGATGTAGCACTCTCCCGGCTGCAGCTGGACCGGATCGGTCTGGCTAATGAGACGGCCCATCCCGTCGTAGGTATACGTACTAACGCGCGCAGCCTGGCTGCCTACTTCGTTCGGATTGATGAAGGTGTAACTCAGCCTTTCTCCGGGATAGAAGCTGATTGGAGGGAGCTGCCTGTAGCGCTGAGCAGCCACAATAACGACTCTGTATTTGGTATCTAGCTGCGTGGATCCATCACCCTGAGCATCATCCTTAGTGACTTCCACCGAGCCAAGGACATGCGCTGGATCAAAACCTGCGGGTGCGATCATATTTAGTCTTACTATCATCTGTGCGCGTCCCGTCTCCGGTTCGCCTTCAATCTTCAGATCTTCGCGGCTGATTTCCGAGAACCGGAGTTCTCCCCGCGGCACTTGCATCCATTCCGTTTCGTAAAAGGGATCGCTAAGCGTAGCGTGGCTGTCGTGCGCGATGTAGTAGCTGAACGACAGTGAGAGGGTGCCGGACGACTCTCCGGTGTTACTCACAGTGAGGCGAGCCTTCTCTCCGTGGACCATTCCGATCGATGCGTAAGATATGAACTTCACGCTTCCGTCTCCAATCTGTGCCTGGACCGGTTGTAGCCCGCCGGTTGCGCACAGAAGGGCGGCGGCAGCCAGCATGGTCACAGCCATGGTTTTGGTGATGAGGTTTGTAATTGCATTACGTGTTTTCATGAGTTCTCCTTCAACCAATTAAATGTCAAAAGTGCGCGCGATATCCGCGCCCGATTGTTAAAGGCGAAAGGAGGCGGGGAAAACTATCATCGAGGAGTAACTTTTGGGCGGGATGCTAGTTTTTGTCGATTGACGATGTCAGCAATCGATCCATTTCCTGCTTCATCTCTTCGACTATCTTGGATGCTCCAGGCTGACGAATGATGTTCTTGATTTCGTACGGGTCTGCTTTGAGATCGTAGAGTTCGTCCATTCCCTCGAGTTCGAAATAGTGAATGTATTTCCAGCGTTCGTTGCGGACAGCCTTGTAACCCATCTGATGGACTCGCGGGAATACTTTGTCGGAGTAATACTCGACTAAGAATGACTTACGCCAGTCGGTCTTTGTGCCCTTCAGCAGTGGCACAAGCGAACGTCCTTCCATCCTGATCGACGAAGAAACACCGGCGAGCTCAAGTAGAGTCGGAGCGAGATCAATATTCAGTGCAAACTCATCGCGCACTACGCCGCCCTTGATTGCTTTTGGATAGCGAATCAGAAGCGGCATGCGGATAGATTCTTCATAAGCCAGCCGCCGTTCGACGCTCAGGCCATGCTCACCATAGAAGTAACCGTTGTCACTAGTGAAAACGATCACTGTGTTGTCTAGCTGCCCTGTCTCTTTCAGAGCTTTTAAGATCTCGCCGACTCCTTCTTCAACCGCCATTAATGATCGCAGTCGGCCCAACACGGCTTCGTCGCTCGTCGCGGTGTTGGCACCTAATGGAGGAAGGTCACCGATCGTTCGTTCGAGAGCGCGTTTGCCAGTTGGAGGTCGCCCCGCGCTGGGACGCCGTGGGATCTTTTCGCCACTAAATAAATTCCGATGCCTTTGCGCCGGTATGAATTTTTCAGCGTGGGCCAAGTTGACTGAGCCGTCGTCATGTTGCATGACTTCCGGATGAATAGCCTTATGCGCGAGATAAACCATGAAAGGTTTGTCGTGTCGCCGCTTTATGAATTCAACGGCATACCCGGTGAGAAGATCGGTAATGTAACCGTCAGGCTTAACATCTTTGCCATCATCATTGATTTCAGGATCAAGGTAAGATCCTTGTCCTTTAAAACTCACCCACCGATCAAAACCGGGGCGCCGGGAGTCGTCGTTTCCCATGTGCCACTTGCCTATAAAAGCGGTTGTGTAACCCGATTGGCGCAACAGAAAAGGGAACGTAATGAGTTGGTGGCTCGCTGCTGAACGGTTGACGTTGTCGGTGATCCCGTGAGTGTGTGGATACTGGCCAGTCAGAAAACTAGCTCGCGAAGGTGAGCAAAGCGGGTCGGTTATGAATGCATTTCGAAAACGTGCGCCTTCGTTGCCAATGCGATCGATGTTGGGCGTCTTGACGAATGGGTGACCCGCCGCGCCAAAGTCGTCCCAGCGCAAATCATCGACGAGAATAAAAACAATATTAGGCGGTCGTTGTTGTTGACGATCGGATTGCGCCGGAGACACTAACGCAACGATCATCAACAGCACTGTACTTGAAACAACTATGAGCTTCGGCATCCTCAACATTATGGTTCAGTCGATGTTATCACGCTTGCACCTACGGCGTTGGGCTGGTAAAAGCATCGACAATTCGCGGAAGGATGGAGGCAACAATGGCGAGAGTGACGGGAATCGGCGGCGTTTTCTTTAAGAGCAGAAACGACAGAGCCGCACTTGTAGATTGGTATCAGAAGAACCTGGGCATGTCGCTGGAAAGCTTTGGTGGCGCGATTTTGAAATGGCCGGATGACAAGGCCGAGGACAAGGGCCTCACCGTATGGCACGTCGCAGGAAAAGAGAGTCAGTGGTTCAGTCCCAGCGACTCGTCTTTTATGATCAACTATCGCGTTGATAATCTCGACGAAATGATTGCTCAACTTCGTGCGTCCGGAGTCGAAATCCTTCAAGGACCTGAGTCTCACGAGAATGGGAAGTTTGCGTGGATCATGGATCCGGACGGGAACAAGGTCGAGTTGTGGGAGCCGATGGTCTGGGACGAAAAGAACAAGAGCGCCTGAAGAGGTTAAAACATATATGTGTGCCTTTACGGAGTTAGAGTTCAACCTATGAAACGACTCCGCAGGCGTCGCATTAACAACTTTATCGTTGGCCTTTGGATCGCGGGGGTTTCTTGGGCGTAGTCTCTTCGGGATCGCGTTGCGGATATAGAATGATTAGGCCCGCTGCACCGCCGATTGAATAGAGGGAAAGACGAGTAAGGGCAGTTCGATCGAAGCCTCCATCGATAAGAAGCAGCCGTTCAGGCTCAAGTCCGAGTTCCTTAGTTAAGTACCTCTGAGCTTTCGCTGCACGTTTAAGGCGGCTCTGTCTGTGTCTCTTGGAAGGACCTACTATTTCGATGATGCCCCTTCCTAGCCTTTCATTCATACTAATCAAAAAATTATCGAGGCGTGCTTTCTCGTCGCTAAACGACAGGTTTTCATATTCATCAAATCGGGGCCAATAATGGACGCAACAGTCGTCGAGTTTCGGGCAATGCATATTGTCCTGACTCGCTTCTGGCTCATAGTCAACCAACGTCACAACATTTTTATAGGTTTCTATCGTCAAACCTGCGGAAGTATCCGAGTAATAAGTCACAACCTCCCCGTACTCGCGACGGGTTGGGTTACTCCCCAATGAGTATTCCTCTTTACGATGTACGCCTTTAGGAATAACCCCAATACTGACAACGGTGCCGGCTGGCACATCGTAAGTCCAGCCCATTCTGTCGCCCTCGCATGTTCCGGTCTTAAAGTGAAAGACAACTATTTCTCTCGCTAAGTTGTAGTACGCGAGTCTTGCAGAAGATTTCTTTGGAACTCCAAAGAGTCGCTCAACATCTTGTCGCGTTGATTTAAGCGGTACGATTCCGCGCCACTCTTTAGCTGTGACCGCAGTTCCTGCGACCAAAAGCAGGACTGCGCCGAACGAAATGTTCCGAAGCATGTTGTTCATGACGAACTCCGATTATAATGAACACCGATCCAAAGGAGTTAAAAACATGCGACGTTTTGCACCGAGGTTACTGGCCGCGCTGATAGCCTTCTCTCTTGGCGTTTTGGTTGCTGCGGTGCGAAATGATCTTCGTTTCCGTGAGTCGTCGTGGAGCTTTTGCCAGCGATCAGCTTCGATCAGTGATACAGGTCCCAAAAAATGTTCGGAGAAATGGGAGAACGCCTCCGCGTCCAATCAGCCGCTCGGTTGGGACTTGACCTATTTCTCCACGATGAAAAAGTTGAATCTTTGCCCAGCTCTCTGTGACGAATGGGCTAAGCCTGCGCCACCAATTCAAAAGCACGTCTCTGAATGGCAAGGCGATCCGATCATATCGTCGATAGAGATGGAAATTTCAGATGGGCACGCGAGTATGGTGTCGTACTGGTTTATCCGGACCAAGGATCACGCCTATTATTGGGTCTTCTACCCGTTGGACACAGATTACTCTCGCGGCAAACACCTTATCCCCACTCAAGACTACGACAAAGTATTCGAGACAATAGCGTGTTGGGTGCAGGTCGAACCACCGCAACAGAGGTTTGGGTCTGAAGGATACTTCGGCTTCCTCAGCGTATATGAAGAAGGTAAGTCACGGCAGATGCTTTTGACGTACGCGGACTTCATCGAAGGCGGCAAATATACGGATGAGACAAACTACCGCCCCGGGCCGTTCGCGAGAATTTTGGAACCACTAAAAGCGCACCTTAGAAGCAGATCGCGCTAGATTTACGTTGCGCGAAGTTAATCGCAACTTACCAAGCACGAGCATCGTAACGGCGAAAGCTGATCATTATCTTCATAGCGATTTAACTCGCGTGGTGGTTCACCAAACCCTTTCCTACTCCGCTCCTGTTTCGTTCAGTTACCATGTTTGCAATTACCATATTTTGACAAGCCGGAGCTGAATGTCGAAGAACACGCAACAGTCACCTTTCAGAACCGAACTGCGCCATCTAATACATGAGCTGGCGGGAGCTTTTCTGTTCGGAATGCCATTTCTCTACACGATGGAAATCTGGTGGCGCGGAAATACCGCCGGGCCGCCTCGAATGCTTTGTGCGCTCGCGCTAACGTTCACTGCACTCGTGATCCTCGAAAGGGCAGCGACGGGGCGATCGAATCGAAGCGTCCCCTGGCTTCGCACTTTGATTGAGGCAACTCAAGCGCTCGCTACCGGACTAGTCGCCGCCGCCGTCGGCCTTTTCTTAATTGGCTTTCTCCAGGTTGACGCGGGCTTGCATGCTATCGTCGGTCGTCTCTGCATGGAAGGTCTGCCATTTAGCCTTGGCGTCGGGCTCGCGGATTTCCTGCTTGGCGAAAAGGAGGAGGGACACGAAAAAGGCGGAGACGGAAGAAGTACCGAACCCAGGGAGAGCGGGGACATGCGTGAGCGTGTGATCGTTCGCTCGGGCGCCACCGCGCTTGGAGCGACGGTCATCGCTCTAACGCTCGCACCAACTTATGAGATACCACTAATAGCCATCGGCCTCGGCTATCCACAGTTGCTGATCATGATGGGCGCCTCGCTCGTGATCTCTTACATGATCGTATTCGCCTCAAACTTCGTGGCAACGGAGGCGCGGCAAGAGCACCGTGGCGGTTTCAATGCGCCGCTCGTCGAGACCACTATCGCTTACATGATCTCACTCGTCATGGCAGGAGGCATGCTTTGGTTATATCAACTGATTAATCTCAACCACTCACCTGACCTATGGGTCAGCTACATCGTAGTTCTTGGGCTACCTGCCAGCGTTGGCGGAGCGGCCGGGAGGTTGGCGGTATGAGCAAGACTGCAAAAACCGAAGCTGCGGGGCCCCGTTCGGGTGCCGAGTGGGTCTCACTCGCTGTTTCGCTCATCATACTGCTGGGATTTGTTGGGGCCATCGTTTGGCTGTGGATCAATCAGCCGACTGGACCGCCGCAGTTCAAGATTGAGCGAGGTGTAGTTCGCAACGAAACAGAGCTTTTCCACCTTCCACTGACGGTCACAAACGTTGGTGGTTCAGCAGTTGGGCAAGTCAGGGTGGAGGGAAAGCTGAATAACCAGGGACGCGAGGAGATTGCAGTGACGACTATAGAATTTCTTCCGGTACGCGCAAAGGAGGAAATAGTACTGATATTTCGAGGCGAACCTTCCGGGGCGGTGGTACACGTCGTGAGCTACAGCCAACCGTGAGACATCTAAACCAAGAGTCGGTTTTTTTATGCTCAGAAAATATTCGTTTAGGTTTTTCCTGATTTTCTTGCTTGCTTCGCCCGCAGCTTGCGTTCTCTCAGGAGTTTTGGGAAGCGAAGAGTCGTGACGCCCTGGTCCAGGAGGCAATCGCAAACCTGGATTCAAACGATATTAAAGTCGCTGCCCAGGCCGCGATGTATTTAGGCCAGCACAGGGCGACTGAGGCTGTTCCGAAGTTGCTTCAGGTATTACAAAGCTCGCGCTTGCTGCGAACCACCGAGCATGTTATTGCGAAGGACAAAAACAGCTTGAGCGCATGGGTAACTACAAACGCAAAGGCCGAGATTGTTAACTCATTAGGGCTAATCGGTGACAAACGAGCTGTGCCCGTGCTGAAAAATATCTGAACAGACCGCTAAGCAACGATGAAGTGTTTACCGGAAATGTCGCTCACGCTCTTTATCTAATAACTGGGAAGTCGTATCTGTTCAAAGACTACGACGGATTGGAAAAGATTTATAAGCCTACTCCGCTCGCCGAAGAGGAGTTTCGAAAACGGACCCGGCCAGACCTTAAGGCGACTGCTGGTCTAACTGCGTCGTTGGAGATTGAAGGCCACGATCCAGGCGGGACGTACTGGACGGCAAATCGTCCGCTGAATATTAATTTAGTGATTACAAATCAAAGCAACCGCGTCATAGAAATTGATGCTTCAACAAACAATTTCGAATTTTCCTCGGTAGCAGGTGATGGGAAACGAAGAGTCACGTCTGCGAGCTTGCTCCCTTCACCTGAGTCAGGCGATGCGAGTGCAACCGTATTAACGCCTGGTCAGAAATTAAAGCTAACATGGATAATCGACTTACAGGATTCGCCGTTGTCCCGTGAATGGAGTGGATACGTAAACATTAAATGCGTCTACACCAACCCTCAAAAGCACAAACAAGGCAACATGTGGCGAGGCGAACAACTTATTTCGAATTCGGTAGAGAGGTTTTACTACCCACTCGAAAAGTAACCATACTTTAAATGCCCAAATTCATACCTGGCCTCAAGCTCTGCGAGCTATTCTACCAAGACCAGGTTAGGCCAGTCTTAAACAAAGAGTTTCCAAACCTCCGCTACTCCGCTGCCGTGATCGGCTGGGGTTCGGAAGTGCTGGAATTCGATACCACGATATCACGCGATCATCATTGGGGACCGCGTGTGCTTCTATTCCTGACGCCGCAGGATTATTCAAACCTCAAACACAAAATTAACCAAAGCTTATCGAATAATTTGCCTTATGAGTTCATGGGATATTCGACGAGCTTCGGTAAGCCAGAGCCAAATGGCGTCAGGCTTCCCGTCAAGATCGAACGTGGTCCCGTCAACCACATGGTCCAGATATTTACATTGAAGTCGTTCTTTGAAGCGCGGTTGAATTTTGATCCGTCAAAGAAGATCGAAGTGACTGACTGGTTAACCTTTCCGCAGCAAAGGCTTTTAGAACTCGTGAGCGGCAAGGTTTACCATGACGGCTTGGGCGAGCTTCAGAAGATCCGAGCGAAGCTTGAGTTTTATCCGAAAGACGTCTGGCTATATCTGCTGGCAGCGCAGTGGACAAAAATTTCCCAGGAGGAAGCGTTTGTTGGACGCACAGGTGACGTCGGCGACGAGCTCGGTTCTCAGGTAGTTGCCGCCCGCACGGCACGTGAAATTATGAAGCTCGCATTCTTGATGGAGAAGAAGTATGCGCCGTACAGCAAATGGCTTGGAACCGCGTTCCGCAAACTGAAGATCGGAAACAAACTGACGCCCGTCCTGCGGGATGTACTACTAGCGAAAACGTGGAAAACGAGAGAACGGAAACTGGCGCTGGCATATTCGATCGTGGCGCGGCAGCACAACGCTTTGAAAATCACCAAACCACTGCCTACCAAGGTTACGAAGTATTTCGGCAGACCTTACCTGGTAATTCACGGCGACGCATTCGCGAGTGCTATAAAGAAGGCAATCCGAGATCCCAAGGTAAAGAGCATTACACCAAATGTTGGTTCGATCGATCAGTTTGTCGACAGCACTGATGTACTTGAGCAGTTGTCCGTGGTGAGAAAGATTGGAGTAATTTATGAAACTCAAAGAAACACTCGCAGAGCTTAAGTCAAAGGGAAATGAAAAAGTGCGTGCGCACAACAAGAAGTATGGCGCCGGCGATCAGTACGGCGTTCCGCTCGGTGAGATCCGGAAGGTGGCTGCGAAGATCAAGACTGACCACGAATTAGCACTCGCTCTCTGGAAAACGGGAAATGCCGACGCTCAGCTTTTGGCAATTCTAGTTATGAAGCCAAAGGACCTGTCCGACGGCGAACTGGACCAGTTGGTCCGATCCGTCAACTTTTCGCACGTCGCGGATTGGCTGAGTTCGTATGTGATCAAGAACCACCCGGACAAGGAAACGCTTCGTCAAAAGTGGATGGCCGATGATGATCGATGGGCCGCACGCGCTGGATGGGCTCTCACGTCCGCGCGAATCGGCAAGAATCCGGAAGGACTCGAAATCCCGGCGCTCCTCGACCGCATCGAGTCAGAAATGGCGGACGCCGCCCCGGAAGTACAATGGACCATGAACTACTGTCTCGCAGGTATCGGTATTCACTTCCCAAAGCTTCGCAAGCGCGCCATTGCCATCGGAGAAACTTTGGGAATCTATCGAGACTATCCCGTCTCCAAAGGCTGCACCTCACCATTTGCGCCGATCTGGATCAATGAAATGGTCAGCCGCCAGGCTTGAACCACATGGAGAAAGCGCGATGAAACTTACACGCCGGAAGTTCGTCCAGAGCCTTGCCGCCGGCACCGCGGCCTGGAGTTCGGTTACGGAAGGGCACGCCGTTCAACGCTTGTCCCGTGCAAAAGAATTTCGCCCAAATATTATCTTTATTCTCGCTGACGACCTGGGTTGGGGCGATCTCAGTTGTTACGGTCGACCCGACTACCGCACGCCCCACATCGATTCCCTTGCTTTGCAGGGCACCAGATTTACCGATGCTTATTCGGCGTCCGCCGTTTGCACACCGACGCGATGCGGATACATCACGGGTCGATATCCGGCGCGGTTCAAAATTGGTTTGGAAGAACCATTAAGGGCCACGAACCTGAACGTCGGCCTCGAGCCAGGCCATCCGACAATTGCCTCATTGCTTAAGCAGAGCGGTTATGACACTGCGCTGCTCGGAAAGTGGCATCTTGGATTTCGTCCAGAGTGGGGTCCGAATGCGCACGGCTTCGATGAATTCTTTGGAATCCTCTCTGGGGCCGGAGACTACTTTCTACACAAGAACGGTCTCGGCCAGCCCGACTTGTACGAGAATGTGACTCCCGTGACTCGCAATGGTTATCTCACCGATCTCCTAACCGAACGTGCCGTAAACTTTGTGAAGAAACGTCGACGTGCTCCTTTTTTCCTGAGCCTGCATTACACAGCGCCGCATTGGCCGTGGCAGGGACCAAAAGGTGGAGAGACAGTCAACTTCTCCGATAAAACAATTGAGCCTCTGAAGATGGGTGCCGGCGGTTCTCTGAAGTTGTATGCCGAGATGATGAAGAGCCTGGATGATGGCGTCGGTCGGGTAATGCAATCATTAAGAGCTGCCGGAATTGATAGAAAGACTCTGGTGATCTTTACGAGTGATAACGGGGGTGAGCGGTTCTCATATCAATGGCCGTTGTCCGGAAAGAAAGGCGATCTGCTTGAGGGGGGAATTCGTGTCCCGGCTATTGTTCGTTGGCCCGGCGTGGTCCCCGGTAATCGCGTAACAAAGCAGATGGCGATAACAATGGATTGGACCGCTACAATGCTTGCTGCCGCTAATCGAGGTGCCGATGCCGATCGTTCACTCGATGGAATTGATCTGCTTCCCGTACTCAAAGGCGTGAGTCCGGTAACTGATCGCACTTTCTTTTGGCGCATCTACACGCAGGACGCGGTGAGACAAGGGAAATGGAAATTCGTTCGCGATGGCGACGTGCGCCGGCTCTTCGACCTATCTGTCGATCAGCGTGAGCAAGCAGATTTTAGTAAAAAGCTGCCCGCGGTGCTGGAGCGACTGATGAGCGAATTCGATAAATGGAATGACCAGATGCTGCCGCGGCAAACGGGGTAGTGAGTGCCAGAAACTTCTGTCAATCAACACACGGAGGTTCAGTACAGTATAGGCTTCCGATTCTGAATCGATTTCCATCTTGAAAAAACAACAAGTTGTAGAAAGGTGGAATAATCACCGCCGCGATGAGGCGTAGTCGGAAACCGGTGCAATGACTTCCCTCTTTGGCCCGTTTTTCCGGTACTTCCATAAACGAAACCCTCCAGAGTTTACTGCCGTTCCAGTCCTTCACGATGACCTCAAGGTTTTTCTTGTACAGTTCGGTTTCCTCCGGCGGATGCGTCATGAAATGTTTGCGCATCGCGAGGAGTCCCTGCTCTAAAGTAGATAATACGCTCCGGAGTTGGCGAACACTCTTGACGCTACTACTGATACTTACCCTGTCCTTTCTCTCGCCATTTGCAGCCACGGCAATGTCGGGGTTCTTCATCAGCAGTTCATAAACGCCCGGCGGATATTCCTCTTCGGCGCTGTAGAATGAATCGCCCCACCGATTCTTGAGATCGCGCGTACTCATTCGATGTAGTGTTCGCAAATGAAAAAGATTGAGCTGCGCGATGAGATAGCTTCGCAGTTCGTCTTTGCGAGCCTCTTTAGCGATCTCGGGTGGTATAGACGCGTCGATCTGCATGAAGATCGCGTTTTCTTGTCGCTCCAACTCCCCAAGTAAGTGACACTCGGTAAAGCGATCGATGAACAACTTATCGCCGTCGGGTCTAAACTCCCTCATTTCCTGTAAGCGTCTGGCGAATTGCCTCGCCAGTTCTTGAACCTCACGTTCGTATCGTTGCAAGCGAACATCATCACCAGCAGGCTTTGGTGACTGAGCAACAAGACTCGCGTCGGTACTGAAAAGCAGAACAGCAACTGTAATCAGGAGTAGGAGTGTTTTCATCTAGTCTTTCACCGTGTTGGACTCAGGCAACTAAAGCTCCAAAGCCGGCGCGGAAGAGATCTAGAGGCAGGTCGTACTGAAGTGCAGGGAGTTGAAATGATTTGGATTCGAACGAGGTTTATATGAACAGCAGGAAAATTATCACCAGTGTCGTAACTTAAGGCTCAACCTGGCCCAGCAGTTCTGCCTTTCCGGCGCCGCGGATGACTCGCACGCGCTGACCATCGTTGGTCGAGTCGCTGCTTTCGAGCATAAACACAGAATCACCAAACGTCGCGACCGCTGTGACACGCCAACCGCCAACGCTCCTGTCAACCACGTGTTGCGAACCGTCGGGATCAAGGCGAACGACATGACCGATGTCGGGCAGTGCCATAAAAGTGCGTTTTTGGTCGTCGATCGCAATACTCCAAACCCGCGGCGCACCTGTTGAGTTCCAGATCTTCGGCTCGATCAACTTGCCGTCGATTCGCGCTACCAACCGCACCACGCCGTCGCTGCCCACGCGTCGGAGGTGGCCGCCGTCGGAGAGGTAAAGAGTTCCATCCGTGGTCCAACTATAGGCGATGATCTGCTGCAACGGTGGTTCGCCTTGCGCGACATCACCCACGCCTCTGAACCGCGTCACCTTTCCGCCGCGGCTCCGTTCCATAATCTGCGTTCCCTTCTGAAAGATGATTTCACCTTGTTTGCCGACGGCAAAAACTAAGTTGCCGATATCCGATTCTTCGGCAACCTTGACGCGCTTGCCGGTGTCGAGATCGATGCGAAAAGCGGCGCCGCCGATCTCACCAAACGATTCTGAATAGATTTGGCCGTCCAGTCCGCGAGTGGTCCAATGCGCGTGAAAGTTCTTCACTAGCGCTTGCGGCTTCTTGCCCTTCTCGAGTCGCCAAATAGAGTTGTACATCGAATCCCCGAAGATCACCGTGTTTGCATCCAGGGCGATAAGCCCGCCCCCTGGATGAGCTGTTGCAGCAACTGGAATAATAAGAATGAGGAGTGCGCTGATAACCTTCTTCATTTGATCACCTCACGTGCATTTGCATCGACTTCGGCATAATACTTTCTCCTGGTTAATCATGCTAAAGTGCACCTCTGGAATTGGGTTCGATCCACGGGAGTTTTACATGAACAGTAAGAAGATCATTACCAGTGTTTTAACGATCTCGCTCGTTGTCACTGCCGCTTTGGGGCAGGATCCGCGGCCGGCTAATGACGACCCCATACGCATTACTACAGAGCTCGTACAAACCAGCGTCGTGGTTCTCGACAAACAGGGCCGATTTGTCGAGGGACTCAAGCCCGAAGAATTCTTACTCAAGGTTGACGGCCGTCCAGTCACGCCTTCGTTCTTCGAACGCGTCATCGCCGGAACTGTTCGTGAAGAAAAGCTGGAGAAGTCTGCTGCCAAGGCCGCCGCTGCGGTTCCGATGACACCAACCGCCGCGACGTATCGCGGTCGCACCATCATCTTCTTCATCGACGATCTACACCTCAGCGCCGCGAGTGTTCAGCGAACTCGTAAAGCAATCCTGGAGTTCGTCGATAACGAGATGTCGATCGAGGATCAGGTCGCGATCGCCACACCCAGCGGCCAGCTCGGTTTCCTGCAAAGGTTTTCAGACCACAAGTCAGTGGTCCGCGCGGCTGTCGGTCGTTTGAACCACAGGCCATACACGGTTCGCGACACTGAGCAGATTCCAATGACTGAATACCAGGCCATGCGAATCGAACAAGGCGATCAATCTGCCTTGAGCTTCTTCGCGACGGAGTTGATGAAAGCCAACAACATCAGAGTTCCGGGTGGTATCGGACCGCCAAGCGGTGGTCCTGTCGCAGCGCGCGTTCGCGGCGGCAAATCTACTTCAGGAATGACTGGTGAGGGAGCGCAACGCGTTGTAAAGGATCGCGCGCACATGCTGATGAGGCAGAGTGAGTCGGTTACGTCCGCGACGCTGACTGTGCTCGAGAGCCTGATGCGTTCCGCTGGTCAGATGTCCGGTCGTAAACTCGTATTCTTCGTTTCTGATGGATTCTTCCTGCACGACAGGAGCACGGGATACAGCAACAAGATAAGTCGTATTGCTGACGCCGCTGTGCGCGGCAATTTAGTGATTTATTCGATCGACGCGCGCGACATGGCTGCGTCGATTGATGCTAGTAGCAATCGGGTTGATCCGGACGGGAGACTGGCGCGAACGAATGTAGGCGAATTACAAGCGTCGCAAGACGGCCTGAATGCGCTGGCAGCCGATACCGGCGGAAGGGCGTTCTATAACACGGGAGCTGTCAACGCTGCTATCAACGAGGCGTTGCGCGAAACTTCCAACTACTATCTGCTCGCGTGGCGGCCAAACAACGACGACCAAAAATCGCCAAACTTCAAACGACTCGAGATCAGTATTCCAGGCCGGCCCGAGTTGTCTGTGCGCATTGCGCGTGGCTTCTTTTCAACCGAACCAAAGCCTGAAGCGGGCGAAGCGAACAAACCAGCAACAGATACTGCCGCCGCTGACACTCCTTCAAACGTCGGCGGCGCATTGATGTCCGCACTGGCGGCTCCTTCCGCGCGCACCAATCTTTCTACGAAACTCTCGGTCACTTTTGTCGACGTTCCTGGCTCGGGTCCGCTGATGACGGCGGCGACGCAGCTGTCGACGGAAGGCCTTGGTTATGGTGCCGATGGTAAACAGCCGGCCGCGATCGATCTCGCGGGAGTCGTGCTCAACGATCAGGGCAAAGAGGCTGGTAGTTTCAAAACACGAATCAATGTGAATCCTGTGACGGCGACGGCAATTAAAGATCCCTCCGTTGTGTACAGTCACAAGCTGCCGCTGAAACCGGGCATTTATCAGGTGCGTGTTGCCGCGCGCGACGACAAAACCGGAAGTATTGGCAGCGCGGCGAAGTGGATCGACATTCCGGATCTGAGTTCGAAGAAATTGACGCTGAGTTCTTTGCTGCTCGGTGGACACATCTCGAATTCCGTACAGGACAAGAAAGCCAGCGGCGAGCAGGTGCTATTCAGCGTGGACCATCACTTTTCGCGCGAGTCGACGCTGACGTTCTTTACCATCATCTACAACGCAGCTACATCGGCCGCGCCAAAACTCGACGCGCAAATTGAAATCCAACGAGGAGGCGGGCAGCGTGTGGTCGTGAGTCCGGTGTTGCCGGTGGTGATTGAACCGAACGCCGATCTGGCTCGAATACCTTACGGCGCGAACGTTGGACTGAAGCCGCTCGCTCCAGGCCGGTACATTCTGAAAGTCTCGGTGACGGATCGCACCGCAAACACCAGCGCGACGAATCAAGTCGTCTTCGATGTCGAGTGAGCAGCGTTTAAATACTCCAATCTACAGAGCCCAACATGAATAGACGAACGTTCGCCGGCATGCTCGCCGGTGTGGCAGTTTGCTCAACTGGCAAGTTCACAACGAAAACACTAGCCCAGTCTAAACCTCCCGACGTGGCGCGAATGTTGGAGGTGACTCGCGTTCCCGGTGTTGCTGCCGCCGGAATAAAAGAAGCGAAACCGTACCAACTCTTCGCGGGTGTCGAGCGCGCCGGTGGTCCACCAGTAAGCGCACGCACACGCTTCCCGGCGGCCTCACTTTCGAAGCCTGTCTTTGCATGGGCAGTTCAGAACCTGGCGAAACAAGGAAAGATTGATTGGAATCGACCGTTACAGGATTACGTCGATCTCGGTCTTGAAGGAACGGCTCGCAAGATAACTGCACTTCACGTTCTGACGCACAGCACCGGCCTCGTTAACTGGCGTTTTCAGCCGAACTTGCCGCTCGCGTCAGCTTTTGAACCCGGAACGAGATGGCAATACAGCGGCGAAGGCTTCGTGTTGCTGCAACGTGTCGTTGAGAAGATCGTCGGCCGGCCGATTGCGGAATTCATGCGCACTACCGTCCTCGAACCGCTCGGAATGACGCAAAGCACCTTTGCCTGGTCACCTGAAATTCAGACCGTCGCTGCGTTGGGCCATGATCGCCACGGCGCGCTGCTCGAAAGATCGCTCGCCTTCTACGAACAGCGCAACTACGACACTTTGCAAAAGGCGAGCCTTAATCCAGCGTCAGCTACGTACGAACAGATCGCTGCGGCGTATCAGCAGAATAAACAACCGTTCCTAACGGTAGCGCTATCTCCGAACATGGCAGGTTCACTTCAGACGACGATTGGAGATTACGCTGTATTCCTCGCGCACGTCTTAAAAACCGTGCCAGGATCGGATGACTTTAAGGCGCGAGTTGATGTGAACCGCGATATCGCGTGGGCGCCAGGTTGGGGAGTTGATCGTTCGTCGAAAACGCCGTCGCTGTTTCACTGGGGCGATGGTCCAGGTTTCAAAAATTTCTGTTGGGTACAACCGGCAAGAAAGTCGGCGTTGGTGTTCTTCACCAACGGTGATTCGGGAGCCGCACTGTACGCGTGGCTGTTCAGGCAAACGATGGACGAAGATCCTTCTGTGTTCTATTGGATCTAAGAGTGGTTCACTTGTGATCGCCCCACCCGTTATAGGTCGACGTATGTTCATGAGGTTGTCTTGGGCGGAGGCTGATGATGTCGGCGTCGTCGAATTCATGTTTCTCTTCCGCCTCAATATCTCGCCCATGGTCCTTACGCCATTTGAGAATGTATGCGTTCAAAGCGGTCATTGGAATTAGCAGAAGCGGCACGATGATCATTCCTGCAATTATCGGTGAGACAAACCCAACTAGAGGGAGGCGGATACCCATCGAGGACGCGAACCATCTAAGCAAGTAGATTGTCGCGATCCCAACAATAAAGCAGACACTGAGTAGCGTTTTCTTTCTCATCCGTTCAATTGCATATTAGACCACACAGTGCAGTTAATAGAACAACCTGTTTCGTCACAGTTTGAGCGATATCGAGCTCCGTCACTTGTAGGCGGCACAGGGTGATTTATCGAGGCTCACGACCATCGCCAGGGCAAGCCTGTAAGCGAGGTAAACACTCAACGGGTTTATCTTTGAAACCTGATCGTTACCGCTGTGCAGGATCTTGGGCCAGTCATTACTCAACCCATGGATAGTTACAGCCGGTATATTCTTCTCGACGAACGGAACCGAGTCTGACCTGCCTTCCGGGATACTGGCGCGCCCGAACGGCATCTTCATCTCTTTAGCTACATCCTCTGTGAACTGTGCCAGCTTGCTGCTCGACATGTTATCAGCCACCTGCGGCGCGCTTAGTCCTAAACTATCGATATTGATCATCGCGCAGTACTCAGCTGTCTCATCTTTGCCGAAAGCACTCGTCATCGCTCTTGAACCAATCAGACCTTTCTCTTCCTTGCCGAAAGCGACTATCACCAAAGTCTTCTTGAGCGGAATGTCTTTAAGTGTCCGGTACAGGTGCGACAGGGTGACCACTCCAGTCCAATTATCGACTGCACCACAACCATCCGCCCACTTGTCATAATGAGCCCCGAGTACGATCTTCTCTGAAGATTCACCCTTCCTGGTCCAGACCAAGTTCTCCACGTCCTTGTACTTATCGATTTTGATCTCAGAAGAACGGGACGCCAGCCCGCTCAAAAAGAGATTTGACGGCTTCCAATCGTTTCTTATCCTCACATGGGACCGTGCTGAAATCCTCTTTTATCTCCTCAGGTGTGGAGACTTTGAAGTTGAGTTCCTGAGCGCTTGTCGGAATGGCGGCTATAAAAACGACAGCCGCAAGGCGCCATGTCAGACGCAAGCTGGAGAAAATGTTGAAAACAATCATTACAAAAGTCCTTCTTCTATTAGTAGCTGTGTCGGTCGCTGGAACCTCGGTCTATGAAGTTGAGTTCGGGACGATAGACAAATCCGGCCAGCGCACTGCGATACTCTCACCTACTTCGAGCTTGGACCAATGAGAACTGAAGCGGTCCAGGTGTTCGCATACTTCGTCGAGCTTCCGTTTATTCAGGCCACTCAATTCCGTCGCACTGGCAGAGTCTTTGACTTGCGCTGCGTTCTTAGTCATTCCCTGCGCGCGTTTTTTCAGTTCGCTTGATCGAGATCGGGCCAGCCATTCGTACCAGCAGATGTAAGTTGCTCGTTCGGAGCGCGCTGATTCGTCTCGTCCTTCTTTTAACAGTTTGGCGCCGCGCGCTTTGATACGAGTTCTGGCCCGCGCTGTTTCTCGTGCCCTCTTGTCTTGCTGCAAAGGAAGATGAAAAGTGCCGGCGTCACCGCCCTGGGCCAACTGTCCGAATACACCGAGAGTAAGTCCAAGCTGCGCCTCGACTACTAAATGCATCATGTCGTGCGGCAGGAACTGGTCGTAGCCGGGAGCAGGATTCATCACAACAGCAGGAAAACCTGGACGTTGCGCTTCTATCGCGTACTGTCTCTGACCAGTGCGTCGAAATACTACTATCATTGCCCTTTATCCAAATGCCTCAATTAACACCCAAGCAAACGGAACGACAAACAAGACCGCCAGGTTCAATGCGATATAGGTTAAGCCAACAGCAACAAAAGGACTTCTCTCCTCACGCTCTTTATGACTCTTCCACAGAGCAAAGAATGCTGCCGGAAGCAACACAAGGTTAGCTAGCCAGACCAGTATCATTGGGATCAAGAATGGAGGCGGATGTCCCTTGCTCGACAGAGGTAAGATCAAAGGCCATCCCACTGCATTAGCGATGCACAGTTTGCGCGAAAGCCGGCCCCCGCTGCTGTCAGGCTTTGTCAGAAAAAGCGACACGAGAATGAACCCGATAGCGACGACACCAATCAGGATTCTGGTCAATAAATCCGACATACCAAAGAGAATATGCGCCCCGGCGCGATATTCACAACCGATCTCTTCCAAAGGTATAAGGCCGACAAATTCTCCTACTCTCTATGTCTTTGCGTGGTAGGATTGGCAGTCCTTTTCGTGGAAGATCATGTCCAGGAAATGTCCACAATGCGGTCTTGTCAACTGGGAGCATGACGAGGCGTGTAAGCGATGCGGCGCCTTCCTCAACCAGGTCGCCCCTCCGGCCCACAAATGGTACGTCGCTTACTGCATCTGCATGGCTTTCCTTTATTTGCTGACGCTAGTAATGGGAGTCGTCTTCCTCTTCATCGAACCTGACCAGGACATGAGTGAGGCTGAAGCAAAAATAATGGGCGGCGTATTTATTGTTCTCGGCCTGGTGCTGGCCGTTCCTTTTGCGGCAGCGCCGTTCCTGCCGCGTCAAAGCTGGGTGTGGGTATTTGGACTGGTGCTAATTTGCCTCGGCTTAACCAGCGCTTGCTGCTTACCCGTTTGTATTCCTCTATTAATCCATTGGTTGAAGCCCGATATGAAGGCCTTCTACGGTAGAAACCTGACGCCCGCCACTCCTCCTCCACCGCCGCAATGGAGTGAGCCTTAATAAGACTAGCGCTGACAGCAATCAGCAACATCAACAAACAACAGAACAAGATTTTTCGCACCGTGCTACCTTCACGCTACGACTTGGTTTGTTAAATCATTCCAACGGTTTTGCTCCGACGCTCAAATAGTAAAGTGTCACGCCACTTGCCGTTCAGCTTTCCGATCCGCTCACGTCTACCGACTTCTCTGAATCCACAGCGCAGGTGCAATTTCACGCTCGCCGTGTTCTCAGGGAATATCGCTGCCTGTAGCGTCCAGATCCCGTTTTTCTCTGACTCCCCGATCAGTGCGTCAAGCAAAGCGCGTCCGATTCCCTGCCCTCTGCTTTCTTCCGCTACAGAAACACTTAGTTCCGCCACTCCGCGATACGCATCTCTTTTCGACACGGGACTCAGAGCGGCCCAACCCAAAACTTTATCGCCCCTTCGCGCCACAAGTCGCCCGACTTCGAGATGGCCCACATCCCATTTATCCCACGACGGCGCGTCAGTTTCGAATGTCGTGTAACCCGTCGCAATGCCCTCACGAAAAATTAAGGAAACTTGCTCCCAATCGTCGCGTTTCATTTGATCAATGACATAGTCCATATAAACAATAAGAGCCGGAGCCCATTTTTGCTTAAACTTATACTACTATCCACACTTGCGTTAAGCCTGATCGGTTGTTCCGAAAACTCATCGTTGACGGGCTCCTGGGCGGGAGCCGCGACGTTCCGCGGAGCTGAACTGCCGACGACTGTTCGGTTCGTCCACAATGCGCAGACAATTAGCGCCACCATCAGCACTCCCGATGCTTATCAACTGAACGCGCCGTTAAGAAACGTTCGGTACGAGCACCCAAACCTACATTTTGAAGTTGAAGAAGCGGGCGAGCGTTTAATCTTCGAGGGAACGCGAGATGGTGAAACCATCACCGGCACTGTTCAAGGTGGCGAACTGCGAGCAGAGTTCAAACTCAAGCGGACCACCGCGGATCAACCCGTCAATTATTCCCAGGAAGAGGTCAGCTTCCAAAACGCAAATACTAAAGTCAACGGAACACTACTCGTTCCGTCGCGTTCCGGAAAACACCCCGCCGTCATATTCATTCACGGTTCTGGTCCTCGCACCCGCGACGACTACCGCTTCTACGCCGATCTCTTCGCACGCCGCGGGATCGCTGCGCTCATTTACGATAAGAGACAGGTTGGCGGAACAGGCAGCAACGACGAACAATCCGATGTTCATGATCTCGCCGGCGACGCGGTGGCCGCGATCGAGTTTTTGAAAAACCGCAAAGAGATTAACGGAAAACAGATCGGCCTGTGGGGATTGAGTCAGGGCGGGTGGGTCGCACCGCTGGCCGTCACGCAAAGTCCGGATGTGGCTTTCCTGATCATCGTCTCAGGACCAGGAGTGAAGGTCGCCGACGTGCACCTTTACGCCGGACAGATGAGGCTTCGTGAGCGCGGCTTTTCGGAAGCCGAGATAAACGAAGCGCTCACAACTTTGAAACAGATAGATGAGTTTGTGCGCACCGGCGGCGACAGCAACGCGATACAATCACTTCTCGATCAGGCATGGACCAAGCGCTGGGCTGCCTCGACGATCCTGCCGCGAACCGCCCCGACAGCAGCCGACAAGTCCAGACTCTTCCGCTGGCGCAATCTGGATTTCGATCCGGCGCCAGTGTGGTCGCAAATAAAAGTTCCGGTGCTTGCTTTCTTTGGCGAGAGGGACAATGTCGTTCCCGTGCAGCAGAGTGTCGCGCGCATAGACCAGGCGCTGAAGCAGGCGAAGAACGCAGACGTGACGATCAAGGTCTACCCAGACGCCGATCACATCATCAAGCTCCCCTTCGGACAGCGACCCGATATAGGCGGTAGGTTCGACTGGTCTCGACCTGTGCCCGGATACCTCGACATGATGACCGACTGGACACTGCGGCGAGTCGATGTAGTTCGATAAATGATTCAGCGAGTCATTTCCCACAGTTTGATCGCGCCAAGAATGATTAACGTGAGTGTTACTAATGCGATCGCGCCGCACGCCAACCACGCGCCAACGTCTTTTCCCGTTCGCGGCTGGATGACCCTTTCATTCTTGTCTTTCAAGACTTCGGGAAACTTCATCCCTCTGAGCGCGCGGGCGACCTCGTCGGGATAATCGGACACGGTCCGGAGTCGCGCGCTGCGAGGAAGAAGATGAATAAAATCATGCGGCGCTGTTCGACTGTACCTGGAAAGAAAAATCTCGATCGGCTCAAGATACTCGGGCTGTCTTACTCCCGAAAGAAACAGAAATCTACCGGCCTCAGGCAGGTCACCCATTCTCAGTAACACTGTTCCCATCATTTCAAACAACTGAACGTCATAGCTCTCGCCGCTGCCTATCGCGCCTTGCAAGATCTCCTTGGCGCGCCACAGATTTCCGTTCTCTATTTCGCGTTGCGCTTTGTCTAAAGTGCGACTTGTCACATTAATATTTACCGAGAGCGCGATGATCGACCATGAGGCAGCGATCTTGAACGACTTTGATTCCTGCTTTGGCAAGTGTTTCGGCCGCGGCGTCGTTGCGAATCCCTGATTGCAACCACACAGCCTTCGGCATCTTCGCCAGAATATCTTCAACGTGAGGTGGAACGTCCTGAGATCGTCGGAACACGTTGACGAGATCAATATCGATTGGAATGTCGACGAGCCTTCGAAAAACGGGTTCGCCAAGTATCTGCGTTACTGATGGGTAGTAAACAGGTACCGGAATAATCTGAAATCCGGCCCTCTGTAGATAACTTGGGACATAGAATGCCGGTTGGCTTGCTTGTGTCTCAGTTTTTATTCCGAGCACGGCGATTGTCCGTGTCGAGTTTAGTAGCTCCCGAATTTCGGAAGATTTCGTAAGTATGTTTTGCCGCCAACTCATGAGCTGAGTATAAAACACGAGTCTAGCGCCGTCGCTGCATGCTGTACGACGTGAACTCAATTGGCTCCATATCGCTATTCTGGTAGACCTCCAGCAGCTTCTTGCGACGCTGGATCTCTGAATCATCTACATCAGGTTCTTCAATGAGGCGGCGAAGGTCTGCCTCGACCTGATCTCGCGTCTCGTTCTTGAGACACAACAGCGTCAAACCGGTAAAGGGAAAGCGCTCGAAGTTCTCGAGGAGGAACTCTCGCAACGCCGGGCTGCGTCGGAGATGAAACATGATGATTCGATCGACGCCGCGGACCGGATACTCCGGGAAGGCTGCTGAGTGCATCAACGCCGAGGCAAAGTTGTTGAGGATAAGCTCGGCCATCGCTTTGATCTCATCCAGCGAGACCTCGTCACCGGGCCTCCACTCGGCTTCGCTGTAAAAATACGGCCGCAGTTGCGGGTGCTGGACGAAAAGCCGGAGATGGTTCGACGTCTCAGTAACAGCCCGCGGGATCAGGTACAGATCAGGCTGCTTCTGCGCGATCTCCAATTGCCGCACCGCAGTATCGATTTGTTCCTTGGCAATCCGAAGCTGTTTCCGGAAGATAGAAAAGTTCAACAAGCCCACTATCACGAGCAGCAGCGTAGCCGTGAAACCAAGCACGCCGATCAGCGCCTCGATCCCCATTCTTTTTCTCCTCGGATGGATTGTAGCAAACGGTTGTGAATGGGAAGTTTATCCTGGAAATAAACCTGCAAGTGGCGCCCGGCTCTCCCGTTCTTTCTTTGAACTCTGCGATGAACACAGTGAAAGGATCAAAGACGATGCCGCATTTCGCTCTCAAATCGTCCCTCAAAGCCCATGCTCCGAAGGCGCTTGTCGCCATTCTTGTTGCATTGATCGTGTGCTCAAACGTCCCTCTGACCGCAGGATCAAAAAGCGAGGTCGACCCTCGACTGACTGCGGCCACCTCCAGGTTCGCGTTAAAGCTTTACGACCGGATCCCGAAAGGAGACACCAGCAAAAATATTTTTGTTTCTCCGACGAGCATTATGCTGGCTTTGGCGATGACTTATAACGGTTCGTATGGAACTACTCGCCAGGCGATGGCTCAAGCCTTGGAAATTGACGGGATGAGCCTCGAAGAAGTAAACAAGGCTTTTGCTGATCTTAGGTGGGTGCTGGCTCCAACAGATCCCAAGATACAACTCAAGATCGCCAACTCCCTCTGGTCGAGAAAAGGATTCGCGATTAAGCCGGCATTTCTTGAACGCAACAAGCAGTATTACGGAGCTGAAGTCGCGAGCCTCGATTTTGGGAGTTCTTCAGCAGTACAAACTATCAACTCGTGGGTCAGTAAAAACACTGAAGGCAAGATCGAAAAAATCATCGAAGAGATTGACGACGGCGACGTCCTGTTTCTAATCAACGCAATTTATTTCAAAGGAGAATGGCAGAACGAATTCGATAAAAAGAAGACGAAGCCCGATGCGTTTACCCTTGCCGGCGGGGAGAAAAAACAGCTTCCGATGATGTCGCAATCAGGAAGCTACTTCTACTACAAAGGCAAGAATTTCCAATCAGTCGCACTGCCTTACGGTAAGGGCGGCGTAAGCATGTACGTTTTCTTGCCTGACGAACAGACAGGCTTGGACCAGTTTGAGCAAGACCTTACACCTGAGAACTGGGACGGTTGGATGAAGAGTTTCGGCGTAAGACCTGGCGAGGTGACGTTGCCTCGTTTTAAGGTCGAATGGGAAGCGAAACTGAACGAAATGCTGGCGAGCTTGGGAATGGCAGAAGCCTTTGATGGACGCGCCAACTTTTCTCAAATAGCGGAACCGGTCGGCGGCGAAACGATCTACATCTCTGAGGTTATGCACAAGAGTTTCTGTGAAGTAAACGAGGAAGGTACGGTGGCTGCCGCGGCCACGTCCGTTAGAGCTACTGTTACGTCGCTGCCGCCGCCACCGTTCGTTATGAAGGTCGATCGTCCGTTCTTCCTCGCTATTCGAGATAACCAGACTGGACTAATTCTGTTTATGGGTTCCGTTAGAAACCCTGCATAAGCTGGGTGGTCAGATAGTTGTACCTAACAGATCCCACGTGTTTGAGCGCCACCATCACATACTGCTGGTTTGACGATCAGCCACGTTGCGACTGAGCCTGCTGCGATGCCACCGATGATCAGCCAGGTCTTTGTACTAACGCCATCACCGGCCTTGCTAATGCTCTCGACCTCGGAATAAGCGATCGACTGAGTCGTTCCGTTCTTCGGATCTCTTAACGTGAAGCTCAGCGGCTCGACTGCGTCGATGTACCCCTTGAGTTTCGTGCCATCGCGAAACTTCACTTGAACCTGCGAACTTTTGCTGGCTGAAAGTGTATGGACCTTGGACCGGATCTTCTCGGCCTCCGAATTTGATTGAGCTTTCGCGGTTAGCGGTAGACCAAAACTCACGACCGTTATAACTACGGAAAGCGCTAATGCTAAATGCGTTTTAATCACAAAAAGAAATCTCCTCTCTAATCAGACGGGATGCTTTTAGCAACCGCTGTTCCGAAGAGATTTCTGTCGATCTGAAAGCTTCAGGTGGATACTACTGCAAGAAAATTCCGTCACGTGTCTTTGGCAGTGGGTCGTGTGACCCACTGCCTGCCAGTCATCGAGATCAGAAGTTCGTGAAGAGCAAATGATTGTTTGGAGTTGAGCCCCCAAACAGACCACCGGCCGTTCCAGTCACGATCCCCTTCGTGGATAGGTCCTTGATCGCCTGCTGTACCTGCGCCGGTGATGCCGTGGGATTTAACTGGAGAAACTGCGCAGCCACGCCCGCCACATGAGGCGACGCCATTGACGTCCCGCTGATCGTATTCGTCGCCGTATCAGACGTGGCCCATGACGAAGTGATGTTCACACCCGGCGCGTGCAGATCTACGCACGTGCCATAGTTTGAAAACGACGCTTTTGCGTCGTTCATGTCTGTCGCGCCGACAGTGATCCCTTCGACAACTCGAGCCGGCGATTGATTGCACGAATTGACCGGGAACCCAAAGATGTTTCCGTTGCCCGCCGCGATTGCAGTTGAGACGCCGTCAGCGATCATGTTGCGCACCGCCGTATCGAGCGACGTGTTAGCGCCACCTCCAAGACTCATGTTGGCAACCGCTGCCTGGCCCGCCTGATGATCGCCGGTGACCCAGTCGACACCTGCAATGATCGCGGCTGTAGTCGTCGAATTGCCACAACCAAAAACGCGCACTGCGACCAACGTAACATTCTTAGCGACACCGAATGTTGTTCCACCGATGGTCCCTGATACGTGCGTACCGTGACCGTTACAATCCTCTGTGCTGGGTGTGGCGTCGACTGTGTTAGTGCCCGCAAGCACACGCCCCGCGAGGTCCTGGTGCGTAGCGCGAATTCCGGTATCGATCACGTAAGCTTTCACACCCGATCCGGTTGACGTGTAAGTGTAGGAAGTCGAAAGTGGACGGTTCCGCTGGTCAATGCGGTCCAATCCCCACGTTGGGTTTGCCTGCGTTGTCGAGAGGGTTACTTCGCTATCCTGTTCGACAAATGCGACGCGTGGATCGAGGCTGAGACGTCGTGCTGCAGCTTCGGGCAGTCTGATCGAAAAGCCAGACAAGGCGTGCTGGAAAGTGCGTCTAACCGATCCGCCGTGAATGTCGCGCAGATTGGCAGCGACTGTTGGAACAATTGAATGTTCACCTCCGGGTCCAGCGGCGAAATCGTTTAGCACGACGATGTATTCATTTGGCACGGGACGTTCGACCGTCCGAAATTTCTCACCATTTCCTCTGGTTTGATCTGGTCCCGCTTGGACGTTGATTTCCTTCACCATAAAACCCCCGAATGCTGCTAGTGCGAGCAAAGCGATGAGTGAGCGTTTTAACCTGCGCATGGCGTCTCCTTTGTTGAGATGAGTTTATGTTTAGTCGCCCGCGCACAGTTGAGCGCAGCCATCCGCGGTCCGGGTTTCGCGGGCGACTTTGGTCCAGGATTTCTTGTTTTGGGAGGTCGACTACTTATCCGACACTACAGGGAACGTGAGGTTGTCACCGGCTTGTCTTTAGATTGCAATTACTTGGCGGATCTGTGGACGACTTACGTGTTCGCGTCGTCCCGGGTCTGACCTATTCCGTAGCGAAAAACCAGTTCACCACCGAGCCAGCCTGAGATCGAGATCAGAATCACACCGACGAGCGAAAGCAAAAACGGAATCGTAAGTCTGCGACCGACTAGATCACTGTAGCTACCCAATCGCAGGAAAAAACTGATCGCAAAGACTACTAGCGCTACCACATTGAGGCGGGCGTGCCAGTTTGCGACTTTCTTCACCTCACCACTGGGGATTGCCAGCCAATCGATGAAGCCCGCTACCGCCGCCGCGAGCGCGCCTATGCAACCGGCCGCAAGCATGAACTTCGCGATTATGAGCAGCGTCGGATGCCGGACAAAATAGAACAGGATGTCGACCAAAAATGACGTGGTCCAAAGAGCAAGCGGAAATGGAATTAACATTGGATGGACCGGATGACCGGCCAGCGTGGCTTTACTCTTCATTGCAACACCTCCAATCGATGTGTCCGCTTCTTTAGTTGACTAGGTTGCTTCGCAAGCAGTATAGATCCAATTGGTCCCATCCTTATATGTTTTCGCAGCCAATTTGCTCGATCGACGAGCGATCGAAGGTCGTTGAGTTCGTGTCCGGTGTCGTACCAGAGAACGAGTTTTGGTTCGCTGGCGGCGTGCGCGTACCGTTGCATCGCCGCTTCATTGAAGTATCGCTCAAGTCTCGCGAACTGAAATAGCAGCGGTGTTGGAGCGGCATGAGGCACATAATTGATCGCGTCGAGTGGGCTAATGACTTTGAAGTAATTATCCAGCTGCTCTTTCGGCGTGTTTTGGCGAAAGTCAACGTAATCAGGATCATTACTCTCCAGCAATATCGACGCCTCGGTTGGTACGCCAGCCATGAGCACGACTGTCTCAAGCCTGCGATCGACAGCCGACATTACTACGCCTACTCTTTCACATCGAGCGACGCATTCTGGTCGTAATCGAACGCGCCTCGCAGTTCGTTGATCGATGCAGTCTGTCCGTGGATTGCCTGGCAACACGCCGCGACTAGAAGGAGTAGCCGGAAGATTCTCATCTGACTCACGCCGTGCATGCGGGCTCCGCATACGTAAGGAAGATGTGTCTCGTCACTTCTCTTTGACGGGCAGAAAATATTTTTGCATCCGATCGAATCTGTTGTATTCGACGGCGTGGCGTCTCATCAGCCAGCCTGCCTGCCAGATGACGTCAGGCTGGTTCTCAAAACACACTCTCTCGATATAAAAGGGCGCCGTATCAAAATCACTGGAAACCTTCGCCTGGGCAAGCACATAAAGGACAGAATCGTAATTCTGTTTCGTGAGCACTAACTCCTTAGTTTCCCCCGGCTGAATGCTCGGTGGTGAAGGTCCTGTCCTGTTGTCACCGTGATTGATTCCATAGTAAAGAGCTGTTGCGGAAACAAAGCCATTTGGCCTCGGGAACTTAAAGTGCACGTTCAAATAGGAGATGGGCTGAGCGGAGATATTTTTTATCTTAAAAGTAAGACCCTTTACCCAGTTTTCATCACCCTTGATCTTCTCGCCCGGACGAATCTCGTTCCCATTCAAGGTAATGGAGAGTATTTCGATCGGCATTTGAACGGTTAAGTAGTCGTAAGCCCATGTCAGTTGGCGATCTTTAAGTTCCTGCGCCTGGGTCGAAAATGAAGCTGCGGTAACAATAGTGATTATTACCGCGACCTGAGCGAGAGTTCGTGAAAAGCGTGGCATAGTTGGGACCTCCTACCTCAATCCTGATTGCTCAGGGCTTTCACGCCAGCAATCTAAACTGGTTGCGCAATTAAGTAAACAATTAGCGAACATGGTGACCGCCGCAGGTTTCACTGTGAAGAAATACCTTGAAAACTGTGAGAGCAGCAGCGGTGTAAAGCGCGAGTTATTGTCGTTGCTTCGTTAATGGCGGGGGGTGCTATGCAGCGGGGCCGCGAGTGGCCCCGCTGCGATCAGTGATGCACTTAGCGCAGGTGATTGAAAACAGCTTCGTAGTAGATCTCGCCACGTGTTGCGCCTTCTCTCTTCGTCAGGAAAAGATTGAACTCGCCGAGTGCCCCGTGCCTGACCGGGTGAATGCTCGAAAAGATTGGCAACTCGCCCTCGGCACTGAAGACCAACCGGAACGCATCGGTCGCGATTGTTCTCGGTCTTGGAGTGTACGCCTCGACCTTCACGAGTTTCATCGCGATCATCTGTCCGCGTGCGCCGGGAACTTCAAAGTATCCGCCCACATACGGTTCAAAAGTTTCTTTTCTAAAAGTCAAAACCGGATCTCGCAATACCTCAGCCGGCAGTTGATCGCCGAGCTTCAGTGTCTGGGCCAACACTGACCGCGCGTTCCAAAACAAAGCCGTTGAAGCAGTAAAAAGTAACCCCGATTGAACAAACTTGCGGCGCGCTAAAACCATTTTTATTCACTCTCCTTGGGAGTTTTAATTGTTGCAACAGTCCTGTGGACTGCTGGTCCAAGACAATCTTGGCGGGCTAATTACCGATGTTTAAGCGTGTTCCACTGGTTCAATCCTATGGGCCATCTTCAGCTGTCCCGTTAACAGCAAAATTTCGCCCGATTGACACGCGGAAAAATGAGGCGACGTGGGCCACTTAGCGGAAAAATAGTTTTATAGCTTGTACGGTGACGAACCGTCGCGGCGTTAGCTAACGGCTCGAAGTCGGTGGGTTGGTTGGGGTTGCGGGGTTTCTTGCTATATGAGGCGTTGAAACGCGTTTCCAGGTGATCGTACAACTCTCGTTCGACTTCAGTTCCTCAACTCTAACGAGAGCGTAGTAATCGAACAGGGCGTCCGGCGAGAGCGGTTCAGAACGACGTCTTTCTCTCAGCCGGTGAATGACGTACATGTGTCCAACGATGGGTTTGGCGATATGAGGATTCAACTCTTCGTCCTGGATCTTCTTCCCGGATTGAGGTGGCGGGATGTGAATACGGCCACACGGCTGATCTGCACGACATGGCAGGATGGGCAGAACCGGGACCTTGATGTCGTCAGACCAATCCATCTCTCCGAGGTCTCTGATGCGGCTCCAACTCTTTCGGTCGCAATTGACCTTGAACCAATTGGCATCGCCGTTGTGGCTGAGACCGCCGTACAGCAGATCCCACTCATTCTGTGGTTCTTTCGACCCGTCGTAAACCTCCTTGGGCCGAAAACTGACGATGGCTTTTTCCCAGCTAACAAGCGCGGGCGTTTTCAACAACAGAGTGATACGCCGCCCCGGTTTGGTTCCGACACTCTCGGAACGCGCCGGTACCAAACCGATACAAAGCAGCGCTATTGAGACACCAATCGCTATTCGCTTCATTGTTACGACGAGGCGCTATTCTCTTCCCGCGGAAGCTACGTCACGAGATGCGATGTCAATCGTGATCATGAAGCCGTTCGTTCCCTTGTATTCGAACGCCTTGTCACCAACACGATAAGCCTCGACCTCGTTCGGCATCATTATAAATCCATCGTTGCGTGGGACGCCGAAGTATTTCAGGTTTTTAATCACGACTGGACCATCTGTCATGGCGGACGCTTCGGGGTGTCGCAGCACGACCTCGGCAACCTTACCGCCGCCCAACCGCGCATGGGCCTTTCGCGACTCGGCTACCCATTCCATGTCCGCGTCCTTGGCGATCGTAAACGAGTTCCACTTGACCGGATACACATGACCAAGGATGCGCGCAATCGCGTCACGTTGGTCCTTAGTTACCGACGGGTCAAACGTCAGCACCGCCCAATCCATCTGACCTTTCGAAAAGTCTCCGCCAAGATCGCCAGCAACCCAAAACTTTGCGCCATCCAGATTGACGCTACCTGACTGTCCCTTGTTCACCTTGAACGCGTTGTTGAACTTGCAGAAATGGTTGCTGCCGCCGCCGGCGTGACCGTGATGAGCCGCGGGTTGCATGTTGAAGTAACACTGGCAGAACATCGGACAACTGCAAGCTTCAATAATGGTGGCGTTGAAGTCCCAGTCACCGGTCTTCTTTGCTTCCTGCGACTTCGGCGCAGTCATCTGGCTCGAACTTGTGATTGCGATTGTTAGAAGCAGCAAACTTGCTGCTAAGAAATAAAACTTTCTGGGGTTTCTCATGTGGTCCTCCATTGAATCTTGGGAATGAAACCAATGGTGTGGCTGTTTCGGGCATACCAACCGATGAACCGGGGGAATTGCTGTCGCCACTTGTAGACCTAAGCGCATCGCAAGTCAAGACTGCGAAAGCGCCTGACTATGCCTGATCGAGTTGATTCAGCTTCTTGTTCTCACCAAGCTCGACCTGCTTGCCAGTGACAATCGCCGACACAAAACTGACGGCCTGTGCGATCGTGCTCGATGGTCCATCCCAGTATTCGGCTTTCTTTAGATTGACCTTGAGTAACGCAACGTCGGCTTGTTCCGGGCCATCAGGGAACCATGCCTTCAGCACCGGTTTCCAGAGCTCCTTTATCTTTTGTCGATCGCGCACCAGCTCAGCGGCGCCTGAGATTGAGACGTAATGCTGTTTGTCAGTGTCGATAAAGCTGACATTTACATTTGGCGTTCGTTCGATCTCACTCGCCTTGTGTGAATTTGACGAAGTGAAGAACCAGAGATTTCCTTCCTCATCGACGTCGCCATTCAATGACATCGGACGGCTGTGCAGATCGTTGCTTTCGTCGACAGTTGTCAACATACACAGATCGATGTCCTTCAACATTTCCCGCAGTTTTTCAAAGTCTGATTCGCGCGACATATTTCCCCCCCGTGTTGATCGTTAGAGCGATATTCAAGGCGGAAAATCACAAATGCTTGTCGCGGATGAGAAGAAAGGTACTAAAAAGACTGAAAAACAACTTCAATTCGATAAAAGCGGGCTGTACCATTACTCCACTTCATGGTGCGCCCCGGCTCGATTAGCGGGCAAAATCCTCGAAGCCCATGTCATTGTGTGTTTTTCTCACGTAGTACGAAAACTAAGACCGGACGGCCGGAGGAGTGCATATGAAGCAAGACCCGACACCACTTGTGCTGGACCTGAGCGAGTGTGGAGCTGGCGACGTCGAATTAGTGGGTGGCAAATGCGCGAGTCTGGGCGAATTATTTCGCTCCCTGGCGCCTCGCGGCGTACGCGCCGTCGATGGTTTCGCCACTACGCGTGAGGCATATCGTCTGCTGCTCGAGACTGACGGTCTCGGCAAGCGCCTGCGCGAGCTGATGAACGGTCTCGACCATGAAGACCTGAAGTCGCTGAACAAGGCGGGACGTGAGGCGCGGGCGCTGATGCTCGATACTCCGTTACCGCGCCCGGTGCATGACTCAATTCTCGACGCCTATCGACGTCTCTGCGACCGGACCAGAACCAGTTGTGAAGTGGCGGTCCGTTCGTCTGCCACTGCGGAAGATCTGCCCGAAGCCTCATTCGCTGGTCAGCAGGACACTATCCTGAACGTCCGCGGCGAAGACCGACTAATCGAAGCGTGTCACCGGTGCTTCGCTTCTCTCTGGACGGATCGCGCAATTTCATACCGAGCCAGCCGCGGCTTTGATCATTTCGACGTTTCGCTCGCTATCGGAGTGCAGCCGATGGTGCGTTCGGACCAGGCGTGCTCCGGCGTCATGTTTACGCTCGACACTGAATCCGGTTTTCGCGATGTAGTTGTAGTCAATGGTGCATGGGGTCTCGGAGAAGCAATCGTACAGGGAATGGCTACACCGGACGAGTGGATCGTTTTCAAGCCCACACTCTCGACTGGCGCACGTCCCATCGTCAGTCGCCGTCTCGGAACCAAAGAAGTGAAGATGGTCTATGGTCTCGACGGCA
The DNA here is from genome assembly GCA_963789185.1 of uncultured Acidobacteriota bacterium. Taxonomy (GTDB): domain Bacteria; phylum Acidobacteriota; class Blastocatellia; order Pyrinomonadales; family Pyrinomonadaceae; genus PSRF01. Next base: position 132,321 of record CAWBJU010000020.1, on the reverse strand, counting down.
AAGGAACGCGGACCCGTGACGTCGTCGATGCTCAACGCCAACGGTTTTGTCTAAGTGACTATGAGGTGCTGCAACTCGCGCAGTGGGCCTGTCTGATCGAGGAGCACTATTCAAACCTCGCCGGGCGTCCGACTCCGATGGATCTCGAATGGGCCAAGGACGGCATTACCGGCGAGCTCTTCATCCTCCAGGCACGCCCTGAAACGGTGCATGCAAGCAACCGTGAAAACTATATCGAGACCCATAAACTCACCGGCGAGCATGGCGAACCTGTAGTTACGGGAATCGCGGTCGGCGAACGGATCAGCCAAGGCGAGGTCCACGTACTAGCCCATCCAGATCACCTCACGCAGTTTAAGGAAGGCGCTGTGCTGGTGACTTCGATGACCGATCCGGCGTGGGAACCCATCATGAAAAGGGCGGCGGCGATCGTTACTGACCGTGGTGGTCGAACGTGTCACAGCGCGATTGTGAGCCGCGAGCTAGGACTGCCATGTATCGTCGGGACCGGAAACGCAACGCAGAAGTTGCAATCGGGAATGGACGTAACGGTCTGCTGTGCCGAAGGTGCTCGCGGAAGTATCTACGATGGTCTGATCGACTTCACGGTCGAAAAGCGCGTGGTCGGAAAAGAGAACCGGCCCAGGACCAAGGTGATGATGAACGTTGGCGATCCTGACCATGCGTTTAAGCTTTCAGCTCTGCCCAACGACGGAGTTGGACTAGCTCGGCTGGAGTTCATCATCAACAACCACATCGGCATACATCCGATGGCTTTGGTTCGTTATCCAAATCTGCAAAGTCAGGATGTGGTGCGCGAGATCGAGCGCCGCATCGGCGAAGAAGATCCTCGCGATTTCTTTGTTCGTCGTCTCGCGGAAGGCATCGGCCGGATAGCCGCGGCTTTTTATCCCAACCCGGTAATCGTGCGCATGTCAGACTTCAAGTCGAACGAGTACGCGATGCTCGTCGGCGGTCAGGAATTTGAGCCCACTGAAGAGAATCCGATGCTTGGTTTTCGCGGCGCGTCACGCTATTACGACGACCGTTATCGCGAAGGATTTCATCTGGAGTGCCTGGCGCTGCTGCGCGTGCGGGAGGACATGGGTCTCGTAAACGTGAAAGCGATGATTCCCTTCTGCCGCACGGTTGAAGAGGGCAGGCGCGTGATTGAGTTAATGGCCGACTACGGACTGAAACAAGGCGAGCACGATCTGGAAATCTATGCGATGTGCGAATTGCCGGCGAACGTCGTTTTTGCCGATGAATTCCTGCGCATCTTCGACGGTTACTCAATCGGCTCGAACGATCTAACACAACTGACACTCGGTTTGGACCGCGATTCCGAGATGGTGGCCCATCTTTTTGACGAGCGCGATGGCGCAGTGGAAAAGATGGTCGAGATGGCGATTGAAGCGGCGCATCGTGCTGGAAAGAAGATTGGCATCTGCGGCCAGGCGCCTTCGGACTATCCGGAGTTCGCGCGCTTTCTGGTCGAAAAAGGAATCGCCTCGATGTCGCTCAACCCCGACACCGTCATTCAGACGACGCAATTGATCCTGGAGGTTGAAAGCGTGACACCCGCCGTTGAGTTGTCTACGCCGAAGAAGAGTAATAAGAGACATCTCCAGACAGAACTTGAACAGGCATCGCTGATGCCGGCCGGCTTGTCTGTCTTGCCGACGTCATGATTCGACGAATCCTTTACTCACGTCGCGCCCAGCGTAGAATCACCGCCTGGACATAGATGCTTTGTACCACTTCGCATGTCGGTCGAAGCAAAAAAGCGTAACCGTGTATTCAGTGTCTCCGACAGCCACTTGTTTCGTAATGTACAGACTGCCCCAGTTGCGGCCGTATTCAGTTCCCGCCACCGCGTTATCTGATGTATAAAGCGCGTCCTCCTCCTTGTTGGATATAGAGAGCGCAATTCTTATTCCGTGAAACCTCTGTTTTGTATACCCGGAGTGTAGGTATTGCACTCCTGCATTAATTATCAATCCCGACTTTGCGTGCTTGAAAGATCTTAGCGTTTCATCTTCATTGACCGGCGAGCGGAACTCGGCGTGCTCGGAGTTGCTTGTACCGTAACGTGCTTTGACGTACCACTCTGAGGTGTTAATCCGGCACACAACAAACTCTCGCTGGTCATAACCAGCCGGTTTACTTTCAATGGACTGAACGTTCAAGACAACTTCCGTGTAATGATGCCCCGTGTGCGCGCGAAACAACGTTCCAGTCACGACCACCGGTTTGCCGATCAACTTCTTGTGTGACGTTTCGCTGGCGGAAAACGCCAACTGGATTTGTCTCACGTTGTGAGCTGTTTGGTAATTCTTGCCATCCTCCTCGCGGCTTATAACGAGCGCTCGCTCGCTGAGTAAAAGAACCGGGACTCGCACCTTCTGGTCCGTCTTCGGCTGCTCGCCGAAGTTTGGTGGTCCATACTTCGACTGGACGACGAGTTGTCCGTCGAGCTCTACGACCTCCGGTTCATACGACAGAAAACGCTGAGCGTGGGTCGGGCCAACAGATGCAAATGCAATTAAGAGAGTCAGGATGAGTGTCGTTAATGTTTGTTTCATGGGAGTTCACAGTACATTTCGGCAACAATTTTGTAACAGCGTCGCAACCCTTGACCACGGTTCGTTCGCTAGTCTCTCCGCGTACGAGCAGTAAGCCTTTCTAAACCAAATACATACCCGATAACCCGATGATGCTGAAACCAACAGCTCTACCTATTTTTGCATTCATAAGACGGAGCGCGAATGTCTATTTCCCCAGTCTGTGCTGTTCCGGGCCCCAGTGGTGCGCCGAGGATACTTAATGTCGTCATTTCCCTTTTAATCCTACTGATAACTGCTTCGATCGCTTCCGCGGCAACTCTCGTTGTCCCCGCAGGCGGTGATCTGCAAGCCGCCATCAATAGCGCCGTCTCCGGAGATACGATCGTTCTCGCAGCAGGCGCGACTTACCGCGGTCCCTTCTGGTTGCACAAGAAAACGGGCGAGGCTTACATAACGATCCAGTCTTCAAGAGCCGCTGAGATTGTTGGACGCGTCACACCCGCGCAGAGTGGTCTGCTGGCGAAGTTGCGTTCGAATGTGGCCGGCGATCCGGTGATCACATTTCTACCAGGCGCTCACCATTACAGGCTGATCGGTCTTGATATCTCTACGTTCAGTGCCACCGATCTTATCTATGATCTCGTTCGGATCGGTGACTCTGGTCAAACTGATCTCGCAGACGTGCCACATCATTTGATACTCGATCGTTTATGGATCCACGGCTTTCCGACTCAGCCTGTGCAGCGTGGACTCGGTCTTAACAGCGCGGAGACCTCGATAATCAACTCTCATATTTCCGACATCCATTTGAACGGCTTCGACTCTCAAGCAATATGTGGATGGAATGGTCCAGGGCCTTTTCAGATCATCAACAACTATCTGGAAGCTTCCGGCGAAAACATCATGTTTGGTGGCGCAGCACCCGCGATTCGCGGCCTGATTCCGTCCGACATCGAAATCCGGCGCAACCACTTTGCCAAACCTTTATCGTGGTATGCGAATGATCCCTCATATGCGGGGGTTCACTGGTCCGTTAAAAACCTGTTTGAGCTGAAAAACGCGCGGCGTGTTGTTGTCGAAGGAAACGTGTTCGAGAACAACTGGACTGACGCGCAGGCAGGACGCGCGATCGTCTTCAGTCCGCGTCCCAGCGATTCCGGCTCGTGGGCTGTTGTCGAAAACGTACTCTTTCAAAACAACATCGTCCGCAACGTGGCCTCAGGGGTTAGCTTTCTCGGAGCAGATGAAGCGCCCGCACCGACAGACACCCGTCTTCGCCGCGTGCGAGTCGCAAATAATCTATGGTTTATCGACGGTCAGCGGTTTAAGAGTAACGGCGCGTTCGCGACGGTAATTCATAAAACCGAAGATGTGACGATCGAAAACAACACGGTCTTTCAGAACGGTCAAATAATCATCACCGACTACGATCCGAACACCCGCTTTATCTTCCGCAACAACATCAACCGACATAACCTGTATGGGATTGTTGGGAGCAGCGCGACGTGCAACGGTGGTATCGGGAATCCCGCGATCGCGTGTTTCTTCCCGAACAGCAGCATCGCCGGAAATTTGATCGCTAAAGAGTTCGATGCGCCGTGGAACGTGGAACTTATTTATCCGACTGGCAACTACTTCCCGCAGAGCTATAACGTCGTGGGATTCGTGGATTTGCCTGGCGGAAACTATCGGCTTGCTTCATGGTCGCCGTACAAAGGACTTGGCACAGACGGAAAAGATCCAGGCTGCAACATTGACGCGCTCGAAGCGGCCTTGAGTGGGACAACGCCAACTCCGACTCCCACCCCAACTCCAACACCAACACCAACTCCGACGCCAATTCCAACTCCGACTCCGACACCGCGCCAAGAGTCTCCAAATAACACCCGGGTGCCACCCGGTACGCAGATCGTGGATAGCACTGGCGCTGTTTGGACTCGGGCGGCTAACGGAGCGATCTTGCGCAACGGGCTCCAGGCAGCGGGAGGCGTTGGTTCGGTAATTCTTTACTGCAACCGCACCGTCTATGTGTTCGGCACAGATTCGCAGTGGTACAGTTGGAATAATGGATGGACAGGGCAAGGACTAGTTGATCCTTGCGGGGCAACGCCCACGCCTACACCAACGCCGGCGCCAACTCCAACACCGACACCAACACCTGTTCCAACACCCACGCCGGTGCCTGTTGGTGTGGTCCAATTCAGCTCTTCGTCTTACAGCGTCAACGAAAATGCGGGTTCGATAACGATCACCGTGACTCGGACCGGCAGTACTGCAACAAGTGCGACCGTTCAGTACTCCTCTTCTGATGCGACAGCGTTGAATCCGGGCGATTACGTCGCAGTTGCGGGGACATTGACGTTCGCACCGGGTGAGTCGGCGAAGAGTTTCACCGTTTTCATCGCCGACGACGCCACGAGGGAATCAACTGAAGCGTTTAACGTGAGATTAAGTAATTCGTCGAACGCTAGTTTGGGTACTCCAGCGCTTGCAACCGTCAACATCGTCGATAATGACAAAGGACCGCGCGGCTCGCGAAGCTCAACGCAAGACCTCGGCGCTCCGCGCAAGAAAACGTTTTTGAAGGACAAGTCGCTAAATTAAGGCTTGCTGAATCAACGTCGGCGTCGGATGGCGCCGACCCTCACTTTCATCGTCGACGTGCTCCTGCCTGTCCTCGTGATCCTCATTTTTGTTGACTCCAGCCCAAGCCTGGGAGCATATTACAGACCGTTCACACTTCAACGTAATCCCAGAGGCGCTTTAAAACTCCCGAACTCCCCCGGTGCCGGTCTTTCGTCAACCGGACCGATGGCCATTTTTACTCTAGCTCGAAGGAGGAAAAGTATGAGTCATTTAACACGACTTCTCTTAGGGTTTGGATCGGCTGTGTTGGCGAGTCTTTTACTTGCAGCTCCGGTCGTTGCTCAGGTGACGACCGCCGACATTACCGGCCGGGTCCTTGATCAAAACGGAGCCGCCGTAGCAAGCGCAACTATCACCGCCCGCAACATCGGCACCGGTCAGGAGCGTACGGTTCAATCCGATCAAAACGGAAACTACACGCTCTCCGAACTGCCGCCTGGTACTTACGACATCACCGTCGAAGCAGCCAACTTCAGTAAGGCCGTCGTCAAAGCTCGCGAACTTAACGTGGGCACGACCGCCACGCTCAACTTCGATCTCAAACCCGGACAAATAACTGAGATCGTCAACGTTACCGCCGACGCGATGACCATCGAGACGACGCGTTCGGATCTCGGTGGCGTGGTGACACCGGCGCAGGTTGAAAATCTGCCGTTGCTCAATCGGACCTTCGCGGCGCTCTCCGTGATCATGCCGGAAGCCCGACCGGTAGGTAATTTCGATCCGACCAAGACGCGCGTTGGCAACGTCGCTTTCAACGGCGGCGATGGTCGTCAGGTCGATGTGAACGTAGACGGCGGCGACAACAAAGACAACGTCGTGGGCAGCCTGCTACAGAACTTCTCCTACGAATCGATTCAGGAGTTTCAGGTGCTGCAACATCGTTGGACCGCTGAACAAGGCAGAGCCGTAGGCGGAGTGGTCAATGTCATCACCAAGTCGGGATCGAACGAGTTTCACGGATCGTTCTTCGCCAACTTCCGTGATGAAGCGTTCCGAAAGTTCGACTTCTTTGAGAACCAATCAAGAGAAACCAATCCGGCCTTCAAGAAACCGAATTTCAGCCGGCAAGAAATTGGCGGATCGATCGGTGGACCAATCGCCAGAGACGATCTCTTCTTTTTCTTTGCGCTCGAGCGCTTTCGTGAACGACAAAACATTAGCGTGAGCTCGGCCGCTGCCATTGAGATACCGCTGATGCCTGGGAATAATTTCGTCCCCGAGATTCCAACGCCGTACGACGACACGTTGCTAACAGCAAGGGTTGATCACAACCTGAACGATCGACAAAGCATGTTCTACCGGTTTGCTTATCAGAAGAACAACTCACCGAACGATCAGGTTGCGAATCCAGCAACGACGGACCTATCCGGAGGCAACACTAACGACAACAAGCTCTACAGCTTTGTCGCTAATCACACCTGGACATTGAGCCCGACAAAACTGAATCAGTTCTCGTTTCACTTCCAGGATTTCAGCAATGCGATTCTCGGAGTCACAACCGAACCCCAGTTGATCTTCCCGGGCCCGATCACCATCGGCGCGAACACGAACGTGCCGCAGGCGACGACCGAGCGAAAGTATCAGTTTCGAAACGATTTCTCCTGGACGACGGGAAATCACGGCATGAAATTCGGCGTGAACTACATCAACACCGAATTGGGCGGTTTTTTCTTCTTTGGATCGAAGGGCTACACGATTACGTTTTTCGAGTTACCGTCGGTGATCACTACCAACACAGCAAGATACCCGCAGGGATTTGCCACGCCGGGGGCCGTTCAGAACATTACTTTCGCGGACGGTGAAGGCACGCACGATCAGAAGATTCACCAATTGGCGTTCTATTTCCAGGACGACTACAAGGTCACGCGAAATCTCACCCTAAACCTCGGCTTGCGTTGGGATGCAAACATTGACAACCTTCCGGATCAAACAAACAACCGGACGATTCAGATCCTGCAACAACTGAACCATCCTCGGGCGCGCGCGATCACCGGCGATCCGGAGAAGCTCAGCCGCACGACGCCGAGTTGGACCGAGTTTCAACCGCGTTTCGGCTTCGCGTGGGATCCGAGAGGAACAGGAAGAACAGTGATTCGTGGAGGCTACGGCATCTTCTACGATCAACTCTTCCAAAACCTGACGTTGTTCTCGTTGACACAATCGAATCCGGTGCTCTACCAGACGATTCTTAGTCTGACGAACACTGCACTCGGTGTGGGCCAGTTGGCAACGTTCCGCTTTGGAGTCGATCCGCTGCCGCCACCGCCGCCAGGTTTTTCGATTGCCAATCTTGCGGTGGGTGGGTTTGGACGCATCAACGATCCGGACGCATCCGAACCGTACGTGCAGAAGTTTTCGCTCGGGTTCGAAACGCAACTCGGCGATGGGCTGACGTTGTCGAGTGACTACGTGCACACGTTGGGACTTAATGAACCGCGCGTGCAGGTGATCAATCCGCGCATCGAGAACATCTGTAACCCGGCGTTTCCGGGATCCACTCCCGCCTCGACGCAATGCGTGCGTGGCGTCAATAGCCGGCTGTTTGATCGCGCGTTTGTGGATGCCGGATTTCCGGCGAATCGCATCGAGCAAATCAACATGATCGGAACAACGAACCGATCGCTGTTTGATAGTTGGACCACGACGCTCAAGTGGCGGACGCGGAAGTATCTGGTCTCGGGCAGCTACGTTTTGGCCAGTTCGCGGTCATGGGGCGGTCAACCAGTTGCCTCATACAGCGGAAACGGCATCGCTACGACTCCGGAAAATCAGTTCAAGCCGGAAGAGTTTGGTCCAACGCGTTTGGATGAACGGCATCGAGTGGTCATTAACGGAATCTTCGACTTCCCCTGGGGCTTCCAGCTCGCTCCTATCTTGCAGCTTGCGAGTTCGCGTCCGTACTCGGCCAATGCCGGCTTCGACCTTGATGGTGACGGGCTGGCTACGAACGACAGGCTCTGTGCAGGCGTCGATCCATTAGCGGTGTTCGCGGTGCGAGGAAATTTGCCCGCTATTCGGGCACTCAATCCGCTTGGCTGCGTTCAGGCGACGGTTAACGATCTCCGCACCGGAATCATCGTTGATCCTTCAGGCGACGTTCACGTCGACCAGAGCGGCCGCTTCTTTAACGTCGATCTGCGAATTAGCAAGATGTTCCGGTTTACCGAGACGCTGGGCCTGAGCGCCTACATCGACCTGTACAACGTAACCAATACAGACAATCTTTCGTTTGCTTCGCGCCTGGCGCTGAGCCCGGCTACGGCGACGCGAACGTTTCTGCAACCGGCTTCGCTGTACGGTCCGGGCTTCGGTCCGCCTGTCGGTCGACCGCTGACCGCTCAGCTTGGTTTCCGCTTTACGTTCTAACTCAACGAAGGGGATGGAGGCGCGAGTTTCCATCCCCTTCACACCATCCCACCAAATCGCTCCTTTGTGATATAACCGTGGTCCTCCGCCACAACTCAAAGGAGTAAAGACGGTGAAAAATTCCCTACTCTTCGTCGCACTCTTCTTATTCGTCACTTCCGGTTATTCGCAGGAGATGCATCCGCATAAGCATGATCCGTCCGAGAGTGTAGGCGTTGTGCGTTTTCCGGTGTCGTGTAAGCCGCAGGCGCAGAAACAGTTTAATCGCGCGGTCGCGTGGCTTCATTCGTTTGAATACGAAGAAGCGGAAAAAGCATTCACCGAGGTTACGGTTACAGATCCGCAGTGCGCGATGGGCTACTGGGGTGTCGCGATGAGCAACTATCACCCGCTCTGGGCGCCGCCAACTCCTGCGCAACTGAATACGGGTTGGGATGCGGTTGAAAAAGCGAAAGCCGCGGGTGCGCGGACTCCGCGGGAAAAGGGATACATCGCGGCGATGGAGGCCTTCTACAAGGATCATGACAAGCTCGATCATAGGAAACGCGCTTTTGCTTACAGTGATGCGATGAAACAACTCTCCGAGAGTAATTCATCAGACCGCGAAGCCGCTGTTTTCTATGCGCTGTCGTTAATTGCTACCGGGATGATGTCGAACGACAAGACGTATGTTCGCGAGAAACAGGCGGCTGAGATCTTGAATCGCGTTGCGATGCGTGAGCCGAGGCATCCGGGAGTTACGCATTACCTGATCCACAGTTACGACTTCCCGGCGTTGGCCCAACTGGCCCTGCCGGCGGCGCGTAGTTACGCGAAGATCGCGCCGGCGTCGGCGCATGCGCAGCACATGCCTTCCCATATCTTCACGCGCATGGGTTTGTGGTCTGACGCGATCTCCTCGAACCTCGATGCTCATCGCTCGGCGAAGACCTTTGCAGTTCGAAATCACATGTCAGGTGCGTGGGATGAACAACTCCATGCGATGGATTATCTGGCGTACGCTTACCTCCAGCGTGCGCAGGATAAACGTGCTGCGGGCGTGCTTGATGAGTTGAACCAGATTCAAAGAGTGGACCCACAAACGTTCAAGGTAGCTTACGCTGTTACTGCTATTCCCGCGCGATATGCGCTTGAACGGCGTCAGTGGAATGAAGCGGCCAACCTCGCGCTGGCTTCCGGACCGTTGAGAGACTCATTGTTGCAACAGTTCCCATGGGCCAAAGCGCACCTTCACTATGCGCGTGCGATTGGTGCGGCGCGTAGTGGTGACGCTGTTACCGCACGACGCGAGATTGATGAGTTGAGCAAGATCAAGCAGGCCTTGACCGAGGTCAAGGGTGATTACGATTGGGCCAAGCAAGTCGACATCATGCGTCAGGTTGGGTCAGCGTGGTTGGCGTTTGCGGAAGGTAAGCACGATGAGTCGGTGAAATTGCTTCGCGCTGCGGCCGACTTGGATGATGCGACGGACAAACATCCCGTAACTCCGGGAGCACTTCTCCCAGCACGCGAGCAGCTGGCAGACATGTTGTTGGAACTCAAACAACCGGCGGCAGCCCTGCAGGAATTTGAAGTCTCCTTTCGCAGCACTCCGAATCGCTTCAACGGCCTCTACGGCGCCGCCCGCGCCGCAAACCTGGCCGGAAACAAAAAAGCCGCGCACCTTTACTATGGAAAACTAGTCGCTCTCGCCCGCGACGCCGACCTCCCCCGCCACGAGATCGCTGAAGCCCGAGCTTTTATCGGCGCGAGAAAAAAGGTGCGTTGAAAAGAACATGGTCTAGGGCTAAACTCTGGCCATGAGCTTTTCTCAAATACTCGAGGAGCTGCCGGGTTTCACTTTCGAAGAACGTCAGCTTCTCGTTCGCCGCGTGATTGAATTGGATGACGCTCCTCTGTCCGAGGCCGAGGAGAATCTCGTAGAGTCACGCCTGGCTGCCCACCATTCAGATCCCACATCGTCGTTGCCCCTGGAAACACTTAAGGAACGTCTGAGATCGCGAACGAAGTAAATGACCTGGCAGGTTGTCTCACGGCCTGAAGCGGAAAATGACGTCATCGAGATTGCCGCGTGGTATGACAGCCGCAGCGAAAATCTTGGCGACAGATTTGTCGAAGAATTCCTGGCCGTGCTCGACGAACTTGCGGTCAATCCTCTGATACATTGCCGTCGACATCCTCGCAAGAACATTCGCTGGCGCTATCCGAGAAGTTTTCCATACCGTGTAATTTACGAAGTGCTCGAACAACAGAAAACGGTCATCGTCGCCGCCGTGCTCCACGCCGCCAGGCACGATCGACAATGGAAGCAACGAGTCTGAGCGCGGCCGTTAGGCGGCGGATCGGGTGGCGAGGTTGAGGCGCTCGGCGATTGCGGGTTTTGATTGGAGGCCGATTATGCGGTCGACGAGTTGGCCGTCTTTGAAGATGAGCATTGTCGGTATGCTCGCGATCTGGTAGCGCGAAGCGATTTGTGGGTTTTCGTCGACGTTCAACTTACTTATCTTGTAACGCCCTTGTGATTCTGCTGCGAGCTGATCGATAACGGGAGCGAGCATCCGGCACGGAGGGCACCATGGCGCCCACGCGTCAACCAGCACCGGTCGTCCCTTTTCCTGCATCACTTCACGTTCGAAACTCTGATCCGTGATCACGGCGGGTTTCCATTCATGCGCGGGCTTCGATTCGTACGCGGGTTTCGCATCGTAAAAACCTGAAGTCGCACTGGCTTCCAGGATTTCCCCACAGCGCCCGCATTTCGCGTCACTCGACGCCAGTCTATTTTCGTCGACCCGATTCGTCGTGCCACACTTTCTGCAATCAATCAGCTGCATAACAATTTAAGTTTCTCCTATCCTCATTGGCGAAACTTTCGCAAATGAGTGTTTTCTCAAATTCCTTTGCAGTTAGGAAACACCTTTGTGAAATGCGGCTGCGAGCATGGTCGCTTCAAGGACAGCAAACATTCACGAACCAAGGGAAGGAAGGAGTTACACATGTCAACCAAATATGACGATCGAGACCGTGATCGCAGCCGAAATTATGGACGTCGATCGGGTCAGGAGCACGATCGCTCTTACGATCAATCGCGGCAAGGCGGTTGGGGGAGCGCTTTTGATGACGATGATCAGCGTTATGCCGGCGAGAGCAGGTGGCGCGGTCAACAATACGGCACCGGCAGGGCTCTGTATGGAAGCGGTGGCGATTACGAATCTCGCAACTGGGGAAGTGAAGGCGAAGACGATCGCTACTTAAATGAGCGAAACCGCAACTACGGCAGCTCCGGCCGCGGCGGATACAGCAGCGGCGGCGGCTCGCGTGGTTACGATCGCGAGTACGGTCGCGATCGGACGTCGAGAGGATACGAGGGTCGTGAACGAAGCGGCGAAACCTACGGCGGCACCCGTTACGGCGACGAGTACGGTAGTAACTATGGCGGTGGTTTCGAACGAGGTGAGGGACGTTATCGCGATACGACCGACGACTACTCACAACGCTCGAGTTACCCAAGCGGTTACCGATCGGGCGAAAGCTACGGTCAAAGCGGACGCAGTTACGGCGACTCTGAACGCGGCGAAGGACGCCGATATGGTCAAGACCGCGGTGGATACGAAGGTCGCGGTGGCTGGGAAGGTCGTGGTGGATACGAAGGCCGCGATCGATACGAAAGCAACGATCGCGGATGGTGGGATCGACTCCAGGACACCGTCGCAAGCTGGTTTGGTGACGAAGATGCCGAACGGAGACGTCAAATGGAACGTCCGTATCGCGGTCGCGGTCCAAAAGGTTACCGCCGCTCCGACGATCGGATCAAAGAAGACGTCAACGACCGGCTAAGCGAAGGTTATCTCGATGCGACGGAAGTCGACGTAAGCGTTTCGGGCGGTGAAGTCGTTCTTAGCGGAACGGTCGACAGGCGCGCCGACAAACTACGCGCCGAAGCCATCGCGGAAAACGTGTCGGGAGTGTTGAATGTTGAAAACCGTTTGCGCGTGCGTAATCGGCAACACGTCAGCGGGACATACGGCATGTCGGAAGGTACCACCCCGATTGGCACTGGCACGACAGGCACAAGCACAACCGGCACAACCGGCGCAACTGGTACAACCGGGACGAGTGCAACTGGCACCGGCGCTACGGGATCGACCGGAACGTCAACCAATACTGCACGCGGAAAAACCGCCGGCAGCTAGTCTCTTACTGATCAATTGAAACTGTAGCGCCCCATTCGTTCATTCGGTGGGGCGTTTACTTTATCTTCTTCACTCGCGCCGCCTCGCGTCCATCAACCCTACGGACCATGAACAGTTGCCCGGTCTCGTCCTTAACGAAACTGAACGTCGTGTAAGGCTGATCGATCATGAAAAAGTCGGTCTGGCTTTCAGGCAACATCTCCGCCTTGTTGTCAGGATTCGTTCCCTGTTGAATCGTTAACTTATTGCCTTCGCGCGCAATCGTGATAACGGACTGACTTCCCTGGTACTGGCCCGTGTAAGTATCAAGCACTTTCGGATCGACGCGCGCAACATTACGCACCGGCAATAAATTAGGTATGTAAAGATTCGCAACGCCACGCGCGATCGAGAACGCGTTTGCGTTGTCGCCATTAGTCAGGACCACGACGGTAACCTTGTCATTGACGAATCGCGCATACTGCGCGCGAAAACCCGGCAGCGAACCACCGTGATTCACGAGCTTGTGACCACGCACGTCGTCCAAACTCCAGCCAAAGCCATAGTTTTCTGTCTTTCCGTCGTTAAGTTTGACTGGGGTCCACATCTGATCAAGAACGGCCTGCTTCAACACTTTCTCTTTCGCAAGTGCATCTTCCCACTTCGCAAGATCCATCACTGTAGAAAGAAAGGCGCCGCTGGGCCGCACCGCAAAATAGATACTCGCGTTCTGAAACTTGCCCTCGCGCCAGACGTAACCGTTCGCGCGATTCGGCACGAGATCGCGCATGTCGGTGGGCCGGGTGGCATTCATCCCGAGCGGCTTGAACACTCGCTCGCCCAGGTATTCGCCCCACGGTTTTCCAGCCACTTTGCGAATGATTTCTGCAAGTGAAAAGTAACCGACGTTGCAGTACTCGTACTTTTCTCCCGGAGAAAAACGCAACGGCAACGGATACGCAGTTTTGATCACGTCGGCATCGCTCTGGATCTTGAGCGGATCAAATCCCGGCGCCTCGCGGACGATCCCCGACGTGTGCGTCAACAAGTGCCTGATAGTGATCGGTTTCCACGTCTCCGGCGTGCCTTCGAGATACTGGCTGATGCTGTCGTCGAGCTTGATCTTGCCATCCTGGACCAACAGCATGATACCGGTAGCGAGAAACTGCTTGCTGACGGAACCGATCTTGTAAACCGTCTCCGGCGTGGCCGCAACATTGAGCTCGATGTTGGCGAGGCCGTAACCCTGCACCTTCACGATCTTCTGGTCCTTAATTACAACCAGCGAAAGTCCCGGAAGATGTTGCCGCTGCATTTCAGACTTGACGTAGTCATCAACTTTGTCTGCCTGAACAGCAACCGATGCAGTGAGTAACAGTACTAACGCGAAAACGTGTTGGCGTTTAAGGTACATGGTTTAGGCCTCACAAAAATTAGGTTTATCCTCGAGGAGGAAAGATAGCCTGAAGATACGCGAGATAGTAAGTGTAACCGGTTGGCGCGGGGAGATTAGGCACAGCGAAGTTGGTACCGCTGCCACCGAAAGTCGTACCTATCAAATCGTAGAGCGCCGTATTCTCCGATATCGGAAGTTGAGCGCCATTACAAGGCAGCAGGGTATTAATTGTTTGTTGATATGGCAGAAGAAGTATCTCACCCAAAAAAGGGCTACGCGCGCTGAGATTGTTCGGCGGATCTCCCTGCACTGCGATCAGATACTGACACTTACTTGGCGCTTTGCTGCGCAGGTCGGGCAACGAGAAGTGCGTTGCGTCGCCGCCAAAACGCGTTCCCATGTAAGCGTTGAGCAACAGGTACATATTATTCAGCATCGACTGGCCGGCAGCCTGCAACAGGTTCCTTGCAACAAGCGAAGGTATCGCCACCATCGTCTCGCCGATGACGGCATTGTAGGTGTACGTGCTGGTGCCGAATTCACCAAACAATGAAATGCAGTAGTGAAGATTTGGCGGAGCAGCCGCGGTCAGATCAGGGATTCCGAACGTGTCCTCACCATCGCCGCCGTAAGTAGTACCAAGCAACTGGAAGAGAACTTCGTTTTGTGCAATCGGAAGAAGTTGACCCTCGCAAAACATCCAGCCTGCGGGCGCGAAGTTGTAAGGGAAGAGGGAGATTTGACCTATCATTGGGGGCATCGGTTTTTCCTTTCTCTATTCGAGTTTCCAAGCGGGTGGCGGCGGATAATACTATTGTTTGTAGTCGCCAAGTCAATTACTAACCGTTCGCTATCATTGCATTCATGATGTTCGGATTGAACATTTCCATTTCGTGCATTCACTGACGAAAACGTGGGCTATTTTAACGCTCGCGACGGAATTGTCATGAACATGTCATTCGTTCCTCACCAAATGAAAGGAAATGCGAATGTTGGCCCATCGTTCAACAATTTCGAGTTACGGCACCGCGATTGCACTTACTCTCAGCGAAGGAGAAACTAACTGTTATGAAACGTAACTTGCTAAAGAAAAGAGTAATGGGAGTCGTACTGGGTCTATCTCTCCTTGTTGGTATTGGAATCGCGTCATCCAACTCAGTCGCTCAGGCGCAGTGGCGGGATCGCGACTATCAGCGTGAACAGCTACGACGTCAGCGAGAGTGGGAACGTGAGCAACGTCGACGCCAGCGTCAGTCAGACCGCTGGGGCGATCGGTACCAGTGGGGTGGTTCCTTTGAGCTTCGTCAGACTGCATTGAATGCGGGCTACAACGAAGGCATCAAGGAAGGTCGCAGGGATAGAAACAATCGTGATCGGTTTGAATACCGAGACGAGGAAGACTTCCGCAACGCGAACACTGACTACAGGTCGCAGTTCGGTAATCGTCAGCTGTATGCTCAGTACTTCCGACAGGGTTTTGCTAACGGCTATTCGGACGGTTACAGAGGTTACTAAGTCAACAACTCTGTAGCTAACCGCAAAAACGAAAGGGCGGGATCGGATCAAACCGGTCCCGCCCTTTTACTATGCATTTCAAAACTAACGTGCTTTGATGTCCCACGCCCAGATCGTTCCGAGATCACGAATGTAAAGCGTGCCATTCGCAATCACCGGGTACGTAAACGAGGCTTCAGGAAATTGGCCCCCCTTTTTCTTCTGCGGTTGCGCCGGCGGCGTGAAGCGTCCCTTCTCGCGATAACCTTCGGGTGTCGCTTCAACTAGCGCGAGGTCGCCGTTGATCCCGTGGAGGTACAACATTCCATCCGCAGCAGCGATCGACGACCAACTGATAGTCTCGGCCTGCCACTTTACTTTTCCAGTCGCGAACTCAGCGGACACCAATTTCTGCCCGGCTTCAGTGCCGTAAATGTGATCGCCAACTACCACCGCGCCACCGATGCCGTTTGGTAATCCGCGGATAAAGTAAACCTGCTCGGCCGCGACTCCATTACCTTCTGGTTTCAAACGCACCATGGTGCCGCCGACTCCGAGCGCACCGCCGTAGACAAAGTCGCCACGCGCGATCGGAGTGAAATATTGCGCCGGTCCCTTCGCTGCTTCGGAGTTGCGCCAGAGAAACTGTCCGGTCTTCGCGTCAACACCAACAATGCCTTTGCTCAACAAGTTCACATACTGCTTGCGCCCTGCGGCCTGGACCACGATCGCCGACGCATACCCCGCCGCATCGCCACCCGGAATCGCTGACTTCCAAATCAACGCGCCCGTCTTCTTGTTAAGTGCCACCATCGTCGCCTGTGCGCCACCGGGAGTTACGACCACGACGTCGCCGTCTACAAGCGGCGATTCCGCGTAAGCCCATGTGCCAGGCTTACCTTCAAACTCAGTGCGAATGTTCTTGGTCCACCGTACCTTTCCGGTCTTGAGTTCGAGACACGCGATATCGCCGTCAGATCCGAGCGCGTAAATGAAATTGCCGTCGACCGTCGGAGTCGATCGCGCTTTCGCATATGGTGGCTCCTGGTTCGGAAGTCCAACATTGCCGACGCGAGTTGTCCAAATCACTTTCCCGTCTTTCGTTGAAAGCGCCTGGACGAATTCGTTGTCCATGCCGCGATTGCTCATCACGTAAATGCGCGAGCCTACGACGATGGGTGTCGAATAGCCGTCGCCGATGTCGTTCACCTGCCAGAGGAGTTTTGGTCCGCCTGCGGGCCACTGTTTTAGAAGACCGGTCTCATGCGAGTTTCCGTTGCGTTCCGGACCGCGCCACTGTGGCCAATCGGAATCTGACGTCTCGATCAGCGGCGTGGTTGTAAAGGCGACCGCTGAGAGGCACAGGCAAAGTGCGGCGAGGGTTGTTAGTAATAGCTTCACGTTTCTTACTCCTTCTGACGAATTGGGTTTCCGCTGATGAAAACTTGCAGGGCGTTGAGAGTTACGGAAGGGCGAGTTGAAATGTTCCGATTGGTACAACTTGTTACAATTAGCGCGTGCAACTCGAGTTTTTCAAGGGGTCCAAGCGGGTAGGCAAATCGAAAGTCGTCGTGCCGGAGGGACTGCGATATCAACCGGCGCTGATTAGCAGCGGAGACGAGGCGGCGCTGGTCACACACGTTCGCGAGTTGCCATTTCGCGAGTTTGAGTTTCACGGTTACCTGGGAAAGCGACGGATTGTTTCTTTCGGTTGGAAATACGACTTTGGCTCGCAGCGGTTGCAAAAGGCGGATGAGATTCCGGATTACCTGGTGTCGCTGCGCGCCTTAGCCGCACTTTTTGCGAATCTCGAACCGGAAGCGTTTGAGCAGGTACTCGTAACGGAGTATGCGGATGGCGCGGGCATCGGTTGGCATCGCGACAAAGCGGTGTTCGGACAAGTCGTCGGCATCTCGCTGCTCGCGCCCTGCACGTTGCGCTTCAGACGTAAGGTCCGAGGTGAGTGGGAACGAGCGAACCTCCTCGCCGAACCACGCTCCGCTTATCACCTGAGCGGCCCCGCGCGATCGGATTGGGAGCACAGCATCTCGCGCGTCGATACACTTCGCTACTCAATCACTTTCCGCAGTATGGCTCCTGCCAAATAAACGCCCGAAAAACCTGGCGATGATGGCCCATAGGGCGCGCAACCCCACGGAGGTGGCGCTGATGGCTTTGGCGTCGGCGGGGGCGGCAGTTCGATTTGTTGAATCGATTGGGTTGGAATTGGTTTGACCCGTGGTTGCGGTTTGGGCAGGGGGTTCGTCTGCTACTTCCAACCGGCTCGTCACACACGTCGCAAACTGGCGAAACATCTGTCGTGAGACTTCCTCGATCATCCCTCGTCCGAATTGAACGATCCGGCCGACGAGGTGGATATCTGCTTCAACGGAAACCTGCGAGCCGCCGCCATCGAGAGCGGTAACAATGCTGACCATCGTTACCTTCGTCGATCCCGATCCACCCAGTTCGCGCGCTTCGCCAACCATGCGCACTGTATGAGTATCATCGTTGACTTCAGTGAAGCTGCCCTTGCCTTTGTAAGACATCGACAACGGTCCAACTTTCACTTTAATCTGACCAACGAACGTGCGATCCTCGTGCGCTTCCAACAACTCCGCACCCGGCAGACACTGAACCACACTCGCAGGATCGATCAGAAACTGCCAAACACGCTCCACCGGTGCTTGAACTTCAAACTGTTCCGCAATCTTGTATGCCATTTCAACCTCCGTTTGAGTACACGGATTCTAACTGACATCGCTCACGGAACAGCATTAATTAAAGTTAGATTTGTCGTCGTTCGGCGGCTCACCCGGGTATCGATCGCGTGCATCCTTAACCTTTCGCGCGACGAAACTCACAACCGCGTAGCCTGCAATAAAAGCGACGACCAGCGCCGCCCACATCATCCACTTGTTTGTGATAACGTCACCTCCTTCTCGGTTTCAGAGAACGCCACGAGTCCCACACCAGGACAGTCCGGACACTCGCCCGCGACGGTTACAAACTGCACTCGACAACGCGGGCAATACGAATCTGACTCGCCTTCACGCTCCGTTGGTCCAAACAACCCTTTGAAGCGATCAACCCGCTCCACAAGCGCGAGCGCAGACCGCAGTTGCTGCGCGGCCATCCAGTTGATCGTCTCCTCGGCTTTCGCGTCGGTAATTTCATGCTTCAGCGGATACTGTAGATCGAGAACAAAACCGCGCACGAACTGCTCCTCACGCGTACCCGGTAACAGACTCACCACGGTTAACGGACTGAACTCCGCAAGCAGATTCTTCGTGAGCACGTCCGCCGCTCGCGTCGAGATCGGCGGACACAGAATCATCTTTATCAGGTTCTCCAGTCGTTCGTGTGTCTCCGCCCGATAAAAATGCTGGTGCGCCAGAAAGAACTTGATTGCGATGTGCACCGCGAACACAACCATCGCTCCGGCAACGGGGAGGATCATTTGTCCCAACCCGAAGAACAAAACAAGGAGGGGAGCTCCTACAAAAAGAAACACCATGAACAGCGAACTCCAGAACCGGATCGAATCAATCTCATTTTCAGCTTCGGCCCAAAGACTTCTTGCCTTTTTCCTGTCGAACTGTTCGGAGATCCAGGATTTAACGATCGCCTCACGCTTAGAGACCTTCGCCGTGCTCACCGTCTGGATAATTCGTGCGAGGGCTTTTGCCTGTTTGGGCGTCGCGCACTGGGCAAACTTCTGCCCGTTAAGGATGAGGTAAATCCCATCAGTCTCTGCTTTCTGTATTGCGGAAAACGGAAGAAACTCGCCAGTTTGAGTAGCAGAGCGCGCGCCCGATGGCAATGTCTGCGAGTTGAAAGCGCAAACGCCCGACGGCGAGATCGAAATTGGCAACAAGTGCGACAGGAACACGCGGCCCGGTGGAGGGGCCGGGTTCAGCATCAGCATCGCACCGTTCGCATTACCCAGCCATGAAATTGGGGTCGCCAAACGCCAGCGCCGACCCGGAAGGGACACGAACACAACCGACTGCTTTTTCACCCAGATCAAACACTCTGTCAGGTACAGCAGAACGAGGATGAGCAGCAGCGTTTGACCGTCACTAATTATCGTTAACACTGAGTTTTACGCGGTCTCTTTGCGCCCGAAAATCTTCTTGGCCAACGCGCCGATGCCGACCGCGGCGGCGACGAGTCCTTTCCAGAGCCACTTAAACAGCCCAGATTTCGCAGCCACAGCAACTCCGCCGCCGGCGATGAGACCGGTCAGTCCGTAGGCGGCCATCTTATCGCCCTGCCGGAATTCCGAATATTTCTGTCCCTGAACGAAATCGAATCCCGCCAACATCGTCTTGAACTTCGGCAGCGTTTCGTTCAACTGAGCCGGATTGCAAACAAGCGTGACTTCCATCACGCCGCCGCGTCCGAGCAGGCGGGTGTTGTGATTCACCGCCGCTTGTCCTTCGCTTTCCAATCTTACGGCCCATTCGAGATTGTGACTTTCTTGGTTATAACGTGGCGGTGTTTCCCACCCGATTACCGTCAACGACGGCCAACCACGTCTCGCACGTTCCTTGTTTCCTTCTTCAGTGCCTGCCTTGATCGATTCGAGTATCGCGTCCGCGTCGAGCGAACCCTTCTCGTCGTCTTTCACATATCCAACGGGTTGGAATTCAAAAACGGCAAACCAACCTTCTTTAGCGGGAGCAACAAAGCCGAGTTCCCTGTTAGTGGTGGGATTCTGCATTGTCTCCATGATCGTGCGCGTATCGTTGCCGCCCGCAAACACGTAACCATCCGGCACCGTGACCTTCGCGGTGGTACCCAACTCGCCCAGCGAAGGGCCCTTCTGAAACTTCACAGACTCTAAATCTTCCCAGCTCGGACCCGACGGCGATGGTGAGGGTTCCGCTTCGGCTTTCTTCTTCTTCCGATCATTCTGACCAAAGGCGATGAGTGCGCAAATGCACACGATTGTGAGAACTATGAGAGTGCGCTTTTTCATGTGATTACCTCCTGGGCTGAGCTTGACCTGAGACAGGACTACGCTAGCTAAATGGGTGAAAATTGGCTGCGACAGATCGGAGACCGGGCGAAGCAGCCGGAAAGAAACCCCAATTGGGTCCGGCGGCGAGTATAGCAACGTCCGCTTGTTAATTGGAATACTTCTCCTTAACTTCATTCAGACTGAACTCTTGCAATTTGACGCGTCCAATCATTCAACCTGCTTTCACGCAAACTGACGACACTCACCAAACAACCTCCGGGTTTTTACCTATTTCCCTGAGCAAAACTGAATTTCTATGGCGAAATGCCCCATTGGCACGGAGCTAGCACTAGGAGGGCGCTCGCATTACCGGAGCGTTGTGTAGATTTGCTGGCTCAAGCCCTTTGGAGAAAATTGAATGTTTCGCCCCCAACCATGGAAACGACTTGTGAGTGTCGCCCTGCTGCTCTCACTCGGCTCGGCGCTGATAATTTCGACCAACACGAAGGCGGAAGCCGCGAGCAATCAAGCGAACCTCTTAACGAGCAAGATCTCGCCCGACTTGCGCCAACTGCTTCTATCGGGTGACAGCAACCGCCGCGTTAAAGTCATCGTGCAAACAAAGCCAGCCGCTCCAGCGGGTCTACTCGGCGGATTGCTCAACACCGTCGGAGGCCTCGTCGTCGGCCTGCTTTCAAATCTGAACATTCGCATCATTGATACGGTAGCGAGTTCGGTTGAACAGATCGCTGCCGATCCGGATGTCACTTATGTTTCTCTCGACGCACCCGTAAGCGCATCGGGCCACATCACGACGACGACCGGCACGCAGCAAATTCGCGAACGCAAGGGTCTGCTTGGACTGCCCGACAACATCGACGGCTCGGGTATGACGATCGCCATCCTCGATTCCGGCATCGACTCTAAGCACAAGTCATTCGCAGTCAGCGGCAAGATCAAATTCAGCAAAGATTTCACCGGGGAGAACCGCATCGACGACCCGTGGGGTCATGGAACACACGTCGCGGCGATCGCGGCGGGCGATGGTGCGGCCACAGGCGGTGCTTACGAAGGCATCGCGCCCAAGGCAAGCCTCGTCAATTTACGCGTCCTGAACTCGCAGGGTGTCGGATCAGTTTCAGGCGTGCTGGCCGCGCTCGATTGGCTGATTGCCAACAAGAGTAACTATGGCGTCCGCGTTGTGAACCTGAGTCTCGGCACGCGCGCAATCAACTCTTACCAGGACGACCCGTTGTGCAACGCTGTTCGCAAGCTGGTCGATTCCGGTGTGGTGGTCGTCGCGGCCGCGGGAAACATCGGCAAAACCGACGACGGACAGAAGATTTATGGTGGGATTCACAACCCTGGCATCGAACCTTCGGCCATCACCGTCGGCGCCAGCAATAGCTTCGGTACTGACTCGCGTCACGAAGACGAAGTCACCAGCTACAGCTCGCGTGGTCCAACGCGCGGCTATTCGACAGACGAATATGGTCTGAAACACTACGACAACCTGATCAAACCGGATCTCGTCGCGCCGGGTAACAAGATCATCTCCGCCGAAGCTCTCAATAACAATCTCGTCAAGAAATATCCCGAACTGGCGACGAATAAATACTCAACCACCAACATGAAGCTGATGTACCTCAGCGGTACGTCGATGTCGGCGCCCATGGTTGCCGGCGCAGCCGCTCTCCTGTTGGAAACAAATTCGAGCTTGACGCCTAACGTCGTCAAAATGTTACTAATGTACACAGCGCAGCCGCTCGAAGGCTTCAACACCTTCGAACAGGGCGCTGGTCAACTCAACGTCGCGGGCGCCGTGGCTCTCGCCAAAATCATTCGCGGCGACCTCTTAGGCCTGCTAAAACCGACCTTCGGATCCAATTTCCTGACGCAGTCGGCTCCTGCTCCGCAAACTACGATCTCGGGTTTCACTTTCATCTGGACCCAGGGACTAGTTCTCAAACGAACCACGATCACCGGCAAAGACCTCATCACCAAGTACCAGGTCAGTTATGGCAAAGGCTACCTGCTCGGCGACGGCGTCACTGAAGGAATGTGGTCGCAAAGTCTCAATAACACCATGTGGGTGAAAACAGTCGTGATCGGCAACTACCTGATGAAGAGCGATGGTTCCGCGCTGTTTGGCGGTGCACAGTTCTTCAACAACGTGCTGCTGTTGGGCGACGGCTTCGCGATCGGCGACGGCTTTGCCATGGGTGACGGTTTCGCAGTCGGCGATGGTTTCGCAGTCGGCGACGGCTTTGCGGTCGGCGATGGTTTCGCAGTCGGCGATGGCTTTGCGGTCGGCGATTGTTCACTCGGCGATAGTGGGCCGGGAATGAAGTAAAAGGCTGACCAGTATTCAGTTCGTGCGGGAATGAAAAACCTACACAAAAACCTACAGGGCAATTTCATGTGGCTGGTCGTAGCGGCAGGCGCTGCGGCCTGCCTCTATGCCGCCTTCAATCTCCCGCCAAATAGGATCGACGGCTATTTCTTCCTGCTGGCGATCGTGACTGCTGCGATCGGATCGCGCATCGCGATTCGCATCCCGCAAGTTAACGTCAATATCACGGTCGAAGACACGTTCGTTTTTATCGCTTTACTGCAGTACGGCGGGGAGGCGGGCGTGCTGGTTGGCGCGCTCGCGGGTGTTTGCGCAGGGCTGAGAATCAGTCGCAAGGTTCGCACCGTCGCGTTCGGCGGGGGCGCACTGGCGTGCGCTGTTTTCGCCACCGGAACCGTTTTAAAACTCGTCTTTGGGTCAACTACAGACCTGCTCACATCTGACCTTGGCATTGCCATCAGCGCTCTATGTTTGATGGGGCTGGTCCAGTATCTGGTCCACACTATGATCGGCGCGATGGCCACCGCCTTCAAAACAGGCGAAACGATCTGGCACATGTGGAGCCGCAATTTTCTCTGGATTTCGATCAGTTATTTTTCCGGTGCGGCAGGCGCAGGATTCATCCTCAGCAGCATGGGCACCTCCCGCATCTGGGCCCTGCTCGTATGTATTCCGATCATCATCATCGTCTACTTCAGTTACGACCGTTACATGCGCGAAGTTAAGGCCTCAGCGCGTTATGCCGAGGAAGCTGAACGTCGACGTGCCGAGAGCGAACACGAACGCGCTGAACAAGCGGAGCGTCACGTTCTCGAACTCAACAACTACATCGTCGAACAGGAACGCATTAGCCGGGTACTGGAAGAGACGAAGGAACACTTCCGTCACGCAGCGTTTCACGACTCACTCACGGGTCTGCCGAATCGCGGCATGTTTACGCAGTTGCTTCAGGCGGAGATCGAAAGTTCCAAACGGCAGTCGGACCACATGTTCGCGGTGCTTTTCCTGGATCTCGACCGTTTCAAGAACATCAACGACAGTCTTGGTCACACGCACGGCGATCTACTGCTCGTCGCGTTTGCTGAACGACTCGAGCGCACGCTGCGTCCAGTCGATACACTTGCACGCTTTGGCGGCGATGAGTTTGCGATCCTGCTCAGCGGCATGAGCGACACGACGGATGCGGTGCGCGTTGCTCAACGAATTCAGAACGAACTCAGCCAGCCGTTCGTGCTCGATAAGAATTCTGCGTTTGCGACGTCGAGTATCGGCATCGCGCTCAGTTCAACCGGCTACGACAAACCGGAAGACATTCTGCGCGACGCTGACACTGCGATGTATCGCGCGAAGGAGAACGGCAAGGCGCGTTACGAAGTGTTTGACCACGGTATGCACGCACGCGCTGTGTCGCGGTTGCAACTCGAGAGCGATCTTCGTCAGGCCGTCGAACAGAAGGAATTTTGTGTTTACTACCAGCCGATCGTTTCGCTGGAAACAGGACGGCTCGCAGGGTTTGAAGCGCTCGTGCGCTGGAACCATCCGCGACGAGGACTGGTTTCGCCCGCGGACTTTATTCCGGTGGCTGAAGAAACCGGTTTGATTGTTCCGATTGGTGAATGGGTTTTGACAGAAAGCTGTACTCGTATTCGTGAGTGGCAGATCGCGTCGCCCGGACATCGTTCGTTATGCTTGAGCGTCAATCTCTCGGCGCGACAAGTAGCGCAGAGTGATCTGCTCGAGCGCATCAAGGAAGCGCTCGAAAGGAGCAGGCTCAGTCCGCACTGTTTGAAACTCGAGATCACGGAAAGCGTCGTCATGGAGAACGCGGAAGCGGCGGCGTTGATGTTCAAACAACTGCGCTCGCTGGGTGTTCAGTTGAGCATTGACGACTTCGGCACGGGTTACTCGTCGCTGAGTTATCTCCATCGGTTCCCGTTGAACTACCTGAAGATCGATCGCTCGTTTGTGATGCGTCTTACGACCGATAACGACAACGCGATTGTTCGCACGATTTCAACGCTCGCTCGGAATCTCGGGATGGAAGTGATCGCGGAAGGAATCGAGACCGAGGAGCAGTATCAGCAGTTGCGGATGCTGGGTTGCGAATACGGTCAGGGTTTTCTGTTCTCGCAACCGGTCGATAACGAAGGCGTCGTGCGTCTGCTCGCGAAGGATGCGCATCGTGATACGGTTTCGGAGTCGCAGTTCGGTCCTCATTTGGCTGATGAAGTCGTTGTCGTCGGCTACTCGATGTAACGCTTTATCCTTCAAATCCGTGTAACAAAAACACGGACAACACAAACACTCACAAATCCATCAGACACATCGCACTTAAGGCTTTTGGGCCTTTTCTGCTACCATGACCGCATGCGAGTTTTGAGTTTGAAATTAGTTGTTGCCCTTGTTCTTACAACGGTAATCGTTCCACAGTTTACGGTCGCGCGGACACAGAATCCGGCGGCCGACGTGGTGATGGTCCTGCCGTTCGAAAACACCTCCAATCGCGCCGAATACAACTGGGTCGGCGAGAGTTTCGCCGATGCGATCGCCGAGCTGTTGAACAAGCCCGGTTTGATCGTAGTCTCGAGCGACGAGCGTGAACTCGCTTATCAGCGCCTGCGTCTACCGAAAACAGTCATCCCCTCGCGAGCGACTGCCATCAAGCTCGCCCGCCAGGCAAAAGCGACGATGATCGTCGTCGGCAACTACTCGGTAACGCCACCCGCAATTAGTGGAGACAATAAAGACAAAGTTCCCGCAGACGCTTACGTTCAAGTCACTGCGCGCGTGATCAAGGTCAACGAAGGCCGCACGCTCGGCGAAGTGATGGATGGTGGTTGGGCGACGCGCCAGTTTGACTACGGCGGCGCGCTGACGACACTCCAGGACATTCACGGCCGGCTCGCGTACCAGATTCTCTATCAACGCGACAAAGCGCTGCCGTTCTCGCAAAACCAGATCGTCCAGGAAGCGACCAAGATCCCGCAGAAGGCTTTCGAAGCTTATGTGAAAGCCGTCCAGCTCGACCTGCGCTCTGAAACGCGCACCAACTATCTCAAGAATGCGCTGCACTACTACGCCGAAGCATTAGGCGGAGCGAGTTATCCGCAGGCGGCGTTTGAGCTTGGACTCAGTTACATGAGTCTCGGTAATTGGAAAGAAGCTACCGAGTACTTTTCACGGATTCAGAAAAAAGAGCCGCACTACGCGGAAGCAGCGTTTTACGCGAGCCTCGGCTACATGAAGCTCGGAGACTACGGGCGCGCCCTCGCGACGATCGTCCCGCTCTCCAGCGATCTGCCGTTGATTGGCGTCTACAACAACGCCGGTGCGGTAGCGGTGCAGGCAGCGCGCGAGAACAAGAATGACGCCGAAAAGAAACGGCTGCTCGCGCAGGCCAGCGACTTTCTCGCGCGAGCGTACGAGTCAGCGCCGTCGGACCCGATGGTCCGGTTCAATTACGCTTACGCTTTGTTCCTGCAAGGCAAGTTCAATGAAGCCGCCGACCATCTTCGTCCGGTAATCACCAACGATCAGCGCGATGGACAGGCGTATTTCCTGTTTGCGAAATCGCTGGCGAAAACTGGCAAGACCGAAGCGGCGACCGCCGCTGACGACCAGGCCCGCCGTTTTCTCCAAACGTCGTACGCCCGTTGGGAAACCGAGTGGCAGAAGTCGCAAACGACCAGCGGCGTGAACCTGCGCATGCGCGATGTTTTGAATCGTGATGAAGTTTTCGATCTGGAACGCACCAAGATGCTGGCGACCGCCAATGCCGAGACGCCAAGCTCGGCGACGCAGGATCTGCTCATTAAGGCGCGCGATCTTTATCAGGCTGGACGCGACGACGAAGCACTGCCAGAACTGCATCGCGTGGTCATGATAGAACCGACAAACGCCGAGGCTTACTTGCTCAGCGGACGAATCAATCTTCGTCGCAGCGATCAGGAAGCCGCAATCGCCGCGCTCAAGACTGCGATCTTCTGGGATCCGAAACTGATCGACGCTTACATTCTTTTGGGTCGGATCTTTCTCGATCGCGGCGATCGAGGTGAGGCGCGCAAGTATGCGCTGGGCGCAATAACGATCGATCCGAATAACCAGGAGGCGATCGCTCTCCAACGACAAGTCACAATGGGAAACTGAAGGTTTGTGGCACGCGAGGTGCTCAAGGGATAACCGGCACGACACGGAATACACGAAAAAGTTGACCGTGCCCCCGCCGCCAACATCCCCTGAGCGCCGCCTGCCGCTGCGCCAGCTAACCTTCCGAGCGACCCTTCAGTGCTTCCCCCCGAAACGTGGACCCGGCGAAATTGGCCGGGTCTTCCCGCTTTTTAAGTACCTTCATTCCACATTCCGAGTCTCAACCCAATCTCCGACACTTTGTTGGTGAGCGACGAAATTTGTCACTTTGACAGTGACGGTTTCTGTCTTTTTGAGCCATTTTTCGGCGAATTGACGCAACTCAGTCAACCGGTTTCGGCCCGCGCGAAAAAATATTTTCCGGTACTTTTGCTACACTGACGGCGCAGTGCGGCAAGCATTACCTACATCCTCTGAATGGGTCGCGGCGGGTGCGACGACCCTCCCGCTGATCCTCTCGTTTCCGAATTTCGAGTTCTTCTTTCTCGCGTGGATCGCACTGGTGCCGCTGCTCGTGGTGATGGCCCGACGACCGTCGCCGCTGCGGGCGTTGATCCTCGGCTGGGCGGTTGGAACCGTCTTCTTTTATACGACCTGCTACTGGCTCACCTACTCGATGATCCACTACGGCGGTCTGCCGACGGTCGTTGCCTACGCCTCACTAATTCCACCAGCAATTGTGATCGGGATCTTTCCGGGTCTGTCGATGATGGTGGCAGCGATGGCGATCAAGCGCTGGGGTATCGGGTTGGTTCTACTCGCGCCGGTGTTTTGGACCGCCTTCGAGTGGGCCCGACTAGGTGTGACGGGGCAACTGTGGAACGCACTCGGCTACTCGCAAGCTTTCCACTCGTTCCTGCTTGGACCGGCGACATGGGGTGGAGTTTACGCAGTCAGCTTCTTGATCGTCTTGGTCAACGCGGCGATTGCGTTCGCGATTCTCGCGAGAGGAGCTATTTGGTCCGTTGCTTCGGCGATACTTTTCATCGGTCTGGTCGCTGCGGTAGTTGGTTACTCGTCGTTGCTTGCCACCAAGAACTCCTACTCGAAACCTTACGTGAACGTCGTCGCGTTACAACCAAACGTGCCGATGACAACCGCCAAGACCACAGATGAACTGAATCAACTACGCGTGCGTCACCTGACAATGAGCAGAGACACATTGAACTCTGTTTCCTCTGAAATACCGCGACTCGTCATCTGGCCCGAGTCGCCGATGAACTTCACCTACTCTTCCGATATAACTTTGCAGACTGGGATCGCCGGCTTCACGAAGACAAACCGAACCTCGCTCTTGTTCAATTCACTCGAACCAGCACCGGGTGACGGTTCGTACAACTCAGCGTTGCTCGTAAATGAAGAGGGCCGCCTGATCGCGCAATATGATAAGATTCGCCTGATGCCGTTTGGCGAATATGTCCCGCTCCCTCAATGGTTACCGGGAGCGTCTTTGATATCTGGGATCGTCGGTGAGTTCACTCCAGGCGACAAGTACACGTTGATGCCGATCGCGGATCATCGAGCAGGCGTCTTCATTTGTATCGAGTCAGCCTATCCGTGGATCGCACGCAGGATGACCGCCGAAGGCGCCGACTTGCTGATCAATATCTCCAACGATGGTTACCTTGGACCAACAGCGGTGATGCGTCAGCACCTGGCGAATGCGATCTTTCGCGCCGCTGAGAATGGGCGACCGCTGCTGCGAGTCACGAACACCGGTCTGACAGCAAAGATTTCAGCGATTGGCGCCGTGCAGGATCTGACCGCGCCATTTCAAGCGGATGTCCGAAACTGGCAAGTCGGGCCATCGGGCAAGCACGACACGTTTTACACGAAGCACGGCGATCTGTTCGCCCACATTTGCGCCGCGATCACAGCAATGCTGTTGGTTGTTCGATTGGTAGCCAGGCCAAGATTCTTAGGGAGTTTTAGAAAGTTAAGATGAACGAGATTTTGTCACTTCAGGAATTGCGAGTTTCGTTTGACGATCTTCGCGCGCGAGTTGAACAGCTCGGGAGGTTTCTTTGATGTCCCGGCGCGCCGCGAAGAGTTAAACCGTATCGAGGCCCAGGCCTCCGCGCCAGACTTCTGGAACGATCAGCAGGCCGCTCAGAAACTGCTCCAGAACCGCAGCCGCCTCGAAAGCGACATTGGGCGCCAGGAGCGATTTGAGTCACAGATAGCCGACGCCGCAGTCCTCTTTGAGTTTGCGCAGGAAGACGAGAGTTCCATCGACGAACTCCAATCGTTGCTTAAACGTCTCCAACCTGAGTTGGAGCAGGCCGAAACTGAAATGCTGCTTGCGGGCGAGAACGATCGCCGCAATGCGATCTGTACGATTCATCCAGGCGCCGGCGGCACAGAGTCGCAGGATTGGGCCGAGATGCTGTTGCGCATGTATTTGAAATGGGCCGAACAGCGCCGTTTCAAAGCAGAAGTGCTTGAATATCAACCGGGCGAGGAAGCCGGACTGAAGAGCGTTACGTTTAGAGTAGAAGGCGAGTACGCCTACGGCCTGCTGGCCGCTGAAGCCGGCGTGCATCGACTCGTGCGCATCTCGCCGTTTGACCAGGCAGCGCGGCGTCACACGTCGTTTGCTTCCCTGTTTGTTTATCCTGAAATCGACGAAGACATCGAGGTCGATATCCAGGACAAAGACTTACGCGTCGACACCTACCGCGCGACCGGCGCCGGAGGTCAACATATCAACACCACCGACTCTGCCGTGCGCATTACGCATATCCCCACGGGCATAGTCGTTTCCTGTCAAAACCAGCGTTCGCAACATCAAAACCGGGCCGTGGCCATGCAGGTGCTGCGTTCCCGGCTGTACGAACTCGAATTAGAAAAGCGGCAAGCCGAAACGGCGGAGCTCGAAGCCAACAAGGCCGACATCTCCTTCGGCTCGCAGATCAGAAGCTACGTGCTGGCCCCCTATCAGCTCGTCAAAGATACGCGCACCAGACTTGAACGAGGTAACGTCGACGCCGTTTTGGGCGGAGACATCGACGACTTCATCAAAGCCTACTTGCTCGCGCGCAAGGCTGCTTAAGCGATTCGTGTTTTAACACGGACTTGTGAGTGCTGGAGTTTTATGTCAACTACAACTACACAGATTGAACAACGACCGCGCGTGATTACTCCGCGCGCGAGTCGAGGCAGCGAGATATTCGCGATCCTTCTGCTGGCAACGGGCTTGCTCCTCGCGCTTTGCCTGATCTCCGCGGCGTTCTATCCAAACGATCCGTCGTGGAACTCCGCCGGTCAGAGCGAGACGCAAAACTGGGCCGGCGCAATCGGCGCGAACGTCGCTGCGACTGCGTTTCAATTCATCGGACTCGCGGCGTACCTGCTGCCGTTGCTTCTGTTCGCCGGCGCCTGGCGTCGCTTTCGTCGCAACGCGATCCAGAGCCCGATCACGCGCGTCGCGGGCTTGCTCGTCCTCGTGATTGCCGCTTCGGCGCTGCTCTCAATTTCGCAAATGCGCCCGTTGTTCGACTCGAGCGTTCAACCGGGTGGTCTACTCGGTTCAGTTGTCGCGCAAGGCCTCGCCAGCGGTTTAAGCCGCATCGGCGCGACTGTGCTGCTTGTCGCGATCGCCGCAAGCGGTTTGCTGCTCGCAACGAATTTCTCCTTCATTCGACTTTACGAGATTGTCGTCAACCTGATTGCCACGCGCTTCGCATTTGTCGGCCGGATACCGGAGCGCTTCGCCGCCTGGCGGCAACTTCGTCACGAACAAGCAGTCAAGCGACAAGAGATGAAAGCTGCGCTCAAAGCTGAACGCGAAGCAGCACGCAGCACTCTGAAGCAGACACTCAATCTAACGCCCGCAGAGCGCGTCGCCGATTTCATGAAGGAGAGCGCGCCAGTCGAGACCGCGAAAGTCATCCGCGGCGAGGCGAAACGAACTATCACTCCGGAACCTGAGCCACCGGTGATCGTCGCCAGCGTAGCCGCCGGCGCCGCAGCAGGCGCGACAACACCGATTCCGACTGTTCCGACCGAGCGTTCGTCAAGACGTTCAATCACCCCGAGCACGACAGACGATGCGGATGGCGTCGAAGAGATGGTCAAGGGCGCATCTGTGTTGCGCGTGAAAGTAGAGGACGCGCCTGCAAAACTGCCGTTCGACGCGAATCGACGCGCCGTCAATTACGACGACTACAGCGGCCCTGCCCTGCACTTTCTCAACGAAGCTCCGCCACACAGCGAACAGGCAGATGCTGAATTGCTCGCACTCGCCAACCGTCTCGCTGAAAAGTGCAAAGAGTTCAACGTCACGGGCCAGATCAAACACATCTGCCCGGGTCCGGTCGTCACGACTTACGAATTCAAACCCGATCCCGGTGTGAAATACTCGCGCGTCGTATCCCTCGTCGACGATCTTTGCCTGGCACTGAAAGCCGAATCGATTCGCATCGATCGCATGCCCGGCAAACCGCACGTCGGCATCGAAGTGCCGAACCCGCGCCGCGAGACGATCTTCCTGCGCGAAGTGATAGAGTCACGTCCGTTCCAGGAATCGCCTTCGAAACTCACGATCGCGCTCGGCAAGACGATCGACGGTCTGAACTACGTCGCCGACCTCGCGAAGATGCCGCACCTGCTGATCGCCGGAACCACAGGCGCCGGAAAATCAGTCGGCGTCAACGCCCTCATCGTTTCCATTCTTTATCGCGCGCGTCCGGATGAAGTGAAGTTCATCCTGATCGATCCGAAACGGCTTGAACTCGGTCTTTACGAAGACATCCCGCATCTCGCGACGCCCATCATCGTCGATCCGAAAGTCGCGTCACGGTCGTTGAAATGGGCCGTCGCCGAGATGGAACGTCGTTATCGCGATCTCGCTGGCTGGGGCGTAAGAAACATCGACGGCTACAACACCGAGATCATGCGTCGCAACCTCGTGAAGGAGTACGACGATAACGGCGAACCGTGGAAGCCGCTCCCGTACATCGTGATCATCATCGATGAGTTGGCGGACTTGATGATGACGTCGGGACGCGAAGTTGAAGAGTCGATCACGCGTCTCGCGCAAATGGCGCGCGCTGTCGGTATCCATCTCGTGCTCGCGACTCAACGTCCTTCAGTGGACGTGATCACGGGACTGATCAAAGCCAACTTCCCCTCGCGCATTTCGTTCCGCGTCTCTTCGAAGATCGACTCCCGCACGATCATCGATACAAACGGCGCCGAGCAGCTACTCGGTCGCGGCGACATGCTCTTCCTGCCGCCCGGAACTTCGCGACTGATTCGCGTTCATGGCGCGTACATCGACGAACAAGAGATCGGCAAGATCGTGGCCCACATCAAGGCCCAAGGTCCGCCGTCGTATGACGAGAGCATCACGCAGTCTGAAGAAGAAGCTCTTGGACTCGAGGCGTAGCGCAGGCGAACACGACGAACTCTTCGAAGAAGCGCTGCGCATCTGCGTCGAGATGAAGCGAGCGTCGACGTCGGTGTTGCAACGCCGGCTGCGTATTGGTTATGGTCGCGCCGCCGCAATTCTCGACGTGATGGAACGCGAAGGACTCATCGGTCAGGCAGACGGTTCGCGTCCTCGTCCGGTGCTCGGCCGGGCTTACGAGATGGTTGCCGACTGGGACGAGATGGGTGTTGCGGAAGACTAGGGGACCATTTTCCATTTGTCATTGGTCGTTTTTCATTTGCCATTCAAAGAAAATGGTAAATGGTAAATGACAAACGGAAAATGAAAAATGATCAGCGCCACGCACGTGTGCATTTTGCTATAAACCAAGGGGCAGCAAAAACTTAAGTGCGTTAACACGGATTTTCTCCACAGGCTTTTCCACAGGCGCGGTGGAAGATACGTGTTTTTTGATGGAAGGAAAAACCCGATGCAAATAAAACTCTCAACAGCCACTCCAGACGTGGCTTCCTTACTAGCTGGCGGTTACTTGATGGAAAGCACTCCTCCTGACCCACCGCCTCCGATTGATCCTCCGGACAACCAGGGTGGTGGCAATCTGTCCCCCGCGGATCCGGACGAAGAAGAGGAAGGTTCAGGATCGTAGCTTCCAGCAATTGCAGGCTTTGAGCAACGCTCAGAACACCGAGACTCGCCCCGTTAAACTCGAAAGTCTTGCCGAACCTGGATCAACTTCGCCGCTCTGCTCGTGAGATCTTCGACGCCGCACTATCGGCAGTCGATCCGCGAGAGGCGGTAAAGCAGGCTATCGTGCGCGATGGGCCGACGGTCGACGTGTGCGGTGAGCGCTTCGACGCTTCGTCAACACCAGTTTTTGTAATTGCTCTCGGCAAAGCGGCAACTTCGATGGCGCTCGGAGTTGAGGATGCGCTCGGCGAGCACTTGATGCGCGGCGTGATTAGCGCTCCTGTGTTCTCAGAGTCGCTGCCGCAACGGTGGGAGATCTTCGAAGGCGGACATCCGCTTCCGAACGAAGCGAGTCTGGAGGCTGCCGAGGCTGCGTTCAATCTGTTGGACTGGGCGAATGACGCGCGTGGCCTCGTGATCTTTTTAGTCTCGGGTGGCGGTTCGGCGATGATGGAATGGCCCATCAGCCCGGCGGTCTCACTCGACGATCTGCGCCGGGTAAATGAAGAGCTGATTGGGAGCGGCGCTAGAATCAGCGAGATCAACGCGGTCCGGCGCACGTACTCGGCGGTGAAGGGTGGAAAGTTGGCCCAACGCGCGACGCATGCGCGTATCGTTACCTTGATCGTTTCCGATACGAATCTCGACGATGAAGCAAACGTCGCTTCCGGTCCGACCCTGCCAAACTCCCCGTATCGCGTCTTGCTGGATAACTTGACTGCCCTCCAAGCAGCCAATCAGAAGGCACTAGAACTCGGATTTAGGTCAAGCATCGCACACGATATTTGCGAACAACCAATTCAGGAGGGTTGTGATCTTCTTCTCGCGCGACTCTCACAAGAAAACACGGATTGTTTGATCTCAGGAGGCGAGTTTTCGTGTCCCGTAAGAGGCGATGGGATTGGCGGTCGGAATCTGGAAACCGTTCTGCGTTGCGCTCTGGAGGAGCGAGAATGTCGTAGTTCTCAGCGCGGGTACAGACGGTATCGACGGTAACAGTCCAGCCGCCGGCGCCATCGCTGATCCGACGACGATCGCTCGCGCTCGAAGTCTTAGTCTGGACCCCGCCGAATTTCTCGCGCATAGCGATTCCTTCACGTTGTTTGAAAGATTAGGGGATATGATCGTCACCGGACCGACCGGCACAAACGTTCGTGATCTGCGCATTGTTTTAAAAACACCTTAACCGTAACTTCTTCTTGACTCATAACTACCTGAGCGAATATAAGCTCTTTTGCAACTTCCGCCCGGAGCCGCCAGTTTGTCGACTACTATTGATACGAAAACGACGATTTCGACCGCGCCGCCCGAATCCGGTTCGCTGACGTTTTCCGGACTGGTCGAGGAATTGAAAGCTCAGACCTCTCCACCCTCGCTCGAACAAATCGGTTCGTGGCTGGCAAATGTCGAGATCGATCAACTGGATGTCGAGCCTTACCTGGGTTTTAAAGAGGGAAATTACTGGCGTCACCGCGTTTGTCGTAACGCAGCCGTCGAGATGTTGATTATCTGCTGGCGGCCTGGTCAGAAAACACCGATTCACGACCACAACGGATCGCATGGAGTTGTCCGTGTCCATAAGGGACTTATGTGGGAAACGACCTTTTGCTACGAGGAGGAACGCGGCCTGTGCTACAACACGGGCCGCGAGTGTCCCACCGGAACAGTGACCGGGGCCGAAGTTCCTGATATTCATCAGCTTGGAAATCCTGAAGTAAGCGGACAGGATCTTATTACTGTCCACGTTTACGCGCCGCCGCTCGGAGTACTTAACACGTACAAGGTGGGTAGTTCGAAGATAGACCTTTACACTCCCAATGACTTTCCGACGTGAGATGTTCTCTCCCAGAACCTTCGCGCCGGAAAGTTAGGATCGCTGGAAACTCTCACGCCGTTCTTCTCGCTGTTATTGCTGATCATAAGTGTCGCGTGTCGTGGGACACGCTCGCCCGAAGCCGCGCAGTTGACCGTCGCTGCTGCGTCGGATCTCACAGCCGCCTTTGAAGAAATCGGACGCGACTTTGAAGCGCGCGACAAGATCAAGCCCATCTTCGTGTTTGGCTCGACAGGTTTACTGACGAGACAGATTGAGAATGGTGCGCCCTTCGACGTCTTTGCGGCAGCCAATGAAAGCTATATCGATCAGCTTCAACAAAAGGGACTGACCGTTGAAGGAACAAAGACCATTTACGGACGCGGCCGGATCACCATGTGGACCATGGCCGAAAGCACGTTGAAGCTCGAGAAGATCGAAGACCTCGCGAGTCCCGATGTCCATCGCGTCGCGATAGCGAATCCCGATCACGCACCTTACGGAATGGCGGCGCGCGAGGCGCTCGAAAATGCGGGCATCTGGCAAACGGTGCAACCGAAGCTCGTGTACGGTGACAACATTCGCCAGGCGCTTCAGTTCGCCGAGACGGGGAATGTCGAGGTCGCGATCGTCGCGGTGTCGTTGAGCGCGCAGAACAAAGGACGCTGCGTTCTGATACCGGAAACGCTACACAAGCCGCTGTTGCAGGCGATGGCCGTCATAAAGGGAACGACGAACGAAGACGCGGCGCGGTCGTTTACTGATTTCGTCACCGGGTCGAAGGGGCGGGAGATATTGGCAAAGTATGGTTTCAGTTTTGACTCGCACACGGGGGGACAAATTCGTGAACCGACAAGTTTGTGCCGTCAGTTTTCACAGTGATCATTCCGCATTTGCCGGTTGTTAACACCTCCGCGCCGGCTTGCTTCCAACGTTCGACAACTTCCGCATGCGGATGCCCAAACATTGAATCCTGTCCGACAGAGATGATTGCGAGGCGGGGGTTCGTTGCTGAGACGAACGCGTCGGTCGAGGACGTCTTGCTTCCGTGATGCGCGACTTTTACGACGTCCGCCTTTAGCTCCGGCGTGATGAGCGATCGTTCAGCTTTTTTCTCAATATCACCCGTCAACAAGATCGAGCGCTCGCGAAACTGTAGCTTCAACACTACCGAGTCGTCGTTCGTTGATTCGGTTCCCGGCGGCGGCCACAAGACTCGCAACTCGACTTCGCCGAAACGGATCACGTCTCCTGATTGCACGATTTGCAAGTTTGTATTGATCAGAGAGCGGGCAAACTGCGCGAACTCCGGATCGTTTGCCGGTGCTCGTCCAACCAGAGCCGTATTGACGCCAAAGTTGCGCACGATGTCGTTGAGTCCATCGATGTGATCTGCATCGGCGTGCGTGGCGAGTACGTAATCAACTCGATTTAATCCTCGCCACCACAAATACTCCGAAACGACAGACTCTCCGATGCTTCGTGTTTCCCTCTCGGATCCAAACTTTGGTCGTCCACCACCATCGATGATCAACGTTGTTCCATTGGGCATAGTGATTAGCGCAGAGTCACCCTGGCCCACATCGAGGAAATCAATTTGAAGCTGTGCATCCGCGTGCCTGGCGCTGAACGGATGAAAGATCACAATCACAACCAGCACCACTTGGATCATCGTGAGCGGCATGATCCGTGTCTTTCTTGTGAATCGCGACAAAGGCTCCCAGCGATGAAGCGCGATGACGAGCACCAGCAACGGCACGTAATACAAGACGTAAACGATGCGAAACCAACCTGAGTACTCCGGCAACCGTAACGAAGCGATACCAGCATCTGCAAACGGATCGACACTGTGGACCATCAGCCAGTTGATCGCTTCTGCGAGCTTTAGCAACGGCATCGCAATCGGCGCACTAAGTTGTGCCAGCAGCAACGCCACGAGCGCCACCGCCGCCAATAACGCGAGCAACACGCTGACGACAATATTCAGCAACAGCGACGACAATGACAGCCGGTGGAAATAGACGATCATCTGCGGCAGCAAAACGATCTGAACAGCAGCCGAGACAATGATTGCGCCGAACACGTATCTCAAACACCATTGGATCTTGTAACGCTCCAACGCTGCCGCAAGCGGGACCTTGAAGAGTCGATAGTGATGCGTCGACCGCGCCATCTCCCGCTTCCACGTGCCTTCGGTCCAGAACAATGTCTCGCAAAACGCCTTGAGCGAGCGCGAGCAGTTCGGCGGGTAAGGTGTTTCGCTGCGTGGGTACCACGCACCGATAGCGGAAAACTTTCGCAGCAGCGGCCAGGCGATCACGACGATCGCAAGAACCGAAAGAAAAGTTAACTGAAACGATGGATCAAAGATCTCTTTCGGTCTTTGGACCAGAAGAATGAGCGCGGCACCACCCAGTGCATTCAGCGACGTGGCGGGGCGAAACAGAACGCCGCCGAGTCCAGCGAATGTAAACATCAGCGCCGCCCGCACCACCGACGCCTCTGCTCCGACCGCCAACGAGTAACACCAAACAAGGCCGGCGGGAATTACAAACTGGAGCAAGCGTCGCTTCGTGAGCCGGCGCACCGCTAACAGAACAATTCCGCCGATGAAACTGATGTGCAGTCCGCTGATTACGAGTACATGAAACGTGCCGCCTTCGCGAAAACGTTCCGAGGTCGAGGGACTGAGGTTGTGTCGATTGCCGAGGAGCGCAGCGTCGAGCACGCCGGCAGTGTCGGGCGAGAATCGCGAATCGATCTCACGCTGCAATCGTTCTCGCCATTCGTAGAGCCATGCGAGTGGTGGAAAGACCGACGTATCACCGAGCCTCTCAATCGCGCCTTTGATCACTCCAGTCGCAACATACCCCTTGCGTTCCAGATACTCAGAAAGCGGCGACACGCCGGGATTTCGATAGTTGTCGGTGCGCCTGAGCTTCGCCGTAACTCGAATCCGTGATCCGTAACGAAGGTCTACTGGCGCACTCTCGGCAATCAGAAGCACCGATCCGTCTTCTACTTTTAAGCTCAAGTAAACGCGATCACGCGCATATTCGGGCGGCGCATCCAACACACCGGTTAGCACCAATGTCTGACCACCGGGGATGACCTGAGGCTTTCGCTCCTGAGTCGCCAGCAGCGCACCAACAAGAAACATTGCCGCAAGCAACGCACACCCAGCCACTGTCAACCAGTTCTTCCAAACTGCAACGACCGCCGCGATCGAACAGCTCACACCCGCGACCACCAAATACACGGCTCGCACCGGTGACCCATACTCCACCGCACAAACACCTACACAAAACGGAATTGCAATTTGAACAAGCGGATACTGGCTGAAGAGGTCTCTGTGAGGATTCATTTCGTAGTTAATTATCTCCATCAATTCTACCCAACTAAAAACTTAAACTACTTTTTCGTCATACTACATGATACTTTCACAAAAACCAACTCAACAACTATTAGAGTTATTTAGTTGACAAGCCTGAAAGCTCATTCTACGCTTTCGCTACCTCAAAACACCGCTCTCGGGCATGCCTTATGACTCAGCTCCACCTTCCGCGGTGCATTAGTCTGGAGGCTTTTTGAATATGCCCCACCTATTTTTCTTTAGCTATGCAAGAGCTAACGCTAATGACAACTACCTTAATCAATTCTTTGAGGATCTTTCCCAACGGATTCGCGACCAGTTGGGTCTCGATGCAAATGAAGCCGTAGGTTTTTTTGATCAGCCTGAAATCAAACTCTGCGGCGATTGGGAGGCGGAACTCAACGACTCGCTACAAACATGTCCTGTAATAGTCAGCATGTACTCACCGGCTTACTTTAATAGCACTTATTGCGGAAAAGAATGGGAGGTTTTCTGCCGCGCCAGGAGTTATACGTCAACAACGCTCTGGCAAACTGACAAGATGTCAACTATCCACCTGTAATCAAACCCGTCATTTGTATTCCTCTTGGGGACAGCCAGACTGCGCCCTACGCTATTAGCCGCTGGCAGTATTACATAGGCTATCCTTAAGCTAACCATAACAAAATTGGACTGAAGCAGATGGGGAAGCGTTACAACTCGTACGCAGATAGTTATGAACCCTTCATGGAGAGCCTTAAGAGGGAGATTCTCGCCGCCCGTAATTTCAACTTACCGCCGCTGTCGAATTTCACCACTTTGGAACAGATCGACAGTGCTTTCCATCCTGACGACGGCCGTGTACCAGCGCCGCTGCCTGTTCCATCCGCGCGTCTCAGAGGTCCACAGTATGTTCGATTTGTGTTCGTAGCCGGCAATCCCACCGAGTTTCCGGCAGGGTACGCGCGCCAGAGTATTACATTAAGATCGGTGGCCCGGAATGGAAACCATATTACGACGAGGATCCGACTGCAATTATGTTGGTAGCCCAAAAGAGTGCGCTTGATGTCGGCATTTTTAGCGATGAACTGCCGTTCGGTCCAACTTTAGCCAAAGAAGTCCGTGACGCTGAAGACGATGGTAGTCTTGTTGTGCTATTCGTCGATTGTTGGACCGCAGAGCTACCCACCTATCAGCAGATTCTTGCAAGCCTTTGACCGCAACAACTACTTCAATTGCAGCGTCATCATTCCACTTAACAACAGCGATCCACAGACCTTCGCAAGGCGTGACGTGTTACTCGACTTTGTGCGCAACAATATATTTCGACGTTGGTCTATGTTTGGTAAGGCTGGTTTGCCTTTCTTTTACGATTCGATCGAATCCAGGCGTGACTTGGAAGATCGGCTCAAAGACGCCCTCAAACAACTCCAGACTCAGGTGGGTAAGGGCGTGATGGAGAAGGCGACAAAGGACACCATACCGCGGCGGATTGAAACTGAAATAACCAGACCCATCATGGCACACAAGTCTACTGAAGGAGCTCCCTCTTGACCGACGCCAAACAGGGCAAGATCATCACGTTCTATTCATATAAAGGCGGGACCGGCCGCTCAATGGCCTTGGCCAACATCGCCTGTATTCTCGCTTCAAATTCGAAGCGAGTGCTGGTGGTCTATTGGGACCTCGAAGCTCCGCGTTTGCAACGCTACTTTCGCCCCTTCCTGGTTGACCATGAACTAACATCCTCCCCCGGTGTCGTGGATCTCATTAGCGACTTCATCCTTGAAGCCATCACGCCGCTCGAGAAAGGCGAGAAACTGGCGCCTGATTCGTTTCTTCCTAAGACAGATATCGATCCGTACGTGATCTCTCTTAACTGGAAGTTTGACCGAGGCCAACTCGACTTTATTCCAGCGGGCCGACAGGGACCTGACTACGGCCAGCGGTTCTCCGCTATTAACTGGCAGAAGTTCTACTATGTTTTAGGAGGCTGCGCGTTCATC
Organism: uncultured Acidobacteriota bacterium; assembly: GCA_963789185.1. GTDB lineage: Bacteria > Acidobacteriota > Blastocatellia > Pyrinomonadales > Pyrinomonadaceae > PSRF01. The sequence goes on along the minus strand of CAWBJU010000020.1, from coordinate 91,962 downwards.
GAACAACTAAAAATCAACATGCGCTCGCAATACTACTACATCTTGGTTGATAGTCGTACCGGTGTAAGCGACACATCGGGCATTTGTACCATTCAACTACCCGACACGCTGGTAGTGTGCTTTACCTTGAACAATCAGAGTATTGAAGGAGCGGCCTCTATTACCCAAGGCGTATTTGATCAGCGCTCTGACCAGTATTCTATTTCGTCATTGCTCTTTCCGCGCGAGGAAGAGCAGTCTGTTGCCGACTGGTTCTATCTTAGCCCTCATCTATTCAAGATCTTTCCGGTACCAATGCGGGTGGACCAAAGCGAAAGGGACAAACTCGAAATGCGCCGCGCATACGCTCGACGCAAGTTTGATCCTTTCCTGTACCGTAAGAGGGTTCTCGACCGACGGGCCTATTGGGGAGCAGTGACAGTTCCATACATTCCCTATTTCTCCTACGAAGAGATTTTAGCTGTATTCAAGGATGACCCCAGAGATCCCAATACCTGTCTGGCAGCTTTCACACGGATCGCCACGGAGATTACGGAGCGGGAGGTGACAGGATTCGTTCCGCTGATTTCGCCGGAAAACAGAGACGCTGTCTTGCAGGACTTTGCCAGCGTACCCGAATTGGCGCGTGCGACCGGTGCCGCAGACGATGGTGGCGCCGCGGCGAAAAACGTCCGCTTTCCCGTAACCGCCGCATTTGACGAGAGTGCCGAGAGCCCACTTGAGGGATCGCTACGTCGCGCCGAATCGACTTTGCGCAGTCTCAACGAGGAAGAACGCGAACAAGCTCGCCTGTTGTGGATGCGACTAGTTCGCATACCTCGACCAGGAGAAAACATCGAGAACAGCAAAGTACGCGTACCGCTAAAGCAGCTTAGTGCGGACAGCAATCCGGTCATCCAGAAATTTGCTAATGCCGGAGTGGTGACGGTGAGCAAGGATGACCAGAGCGGCGAGACGACAGTTGAAGTGAAGGACGAGGAACTACTGCGAAGTTGGCCCACGTTGGATCGCTGGATCGTTGAGAATCGGGATCTGATGCTGTGGCGACAGGATTTGCGATCCAGCATGGCCCAATGGAAGGAACACGGTAGACGCTGGTTCGATCTAATGACGGGACGCCGGTTATGGAACGCCACTCGATGGTACAGGAGCCATCGCATGTTCTTGAGCACCGACGAAGCTGCTTATATCCGAACGAGTTTTAAATTGTTCATCACGGCATATGTGATTGTGTTTGCGCTTGTACTGGTCGCGCCTGTCGGTGGCTATTTCCTAAAGAAAAGTTCCGATAAAACGAGAATGGCGGAGAGCATCGCGTCAATCGCCGAAACACAGATCGCCTCGGCGACGACAGCATCGCAACTATCGCCGGACCAGTTTCAACTAGGGCTATTGCTCGCCGTCGAAGCTCAACAGGTCGCAGCCAACGCAAAAGCTGAGTCTCTTCTCAAAACCAATCTCGCCCGTCTGCCACGAAAAATCGCAAGCATCGATATCAAGACCTATGTCCTCAATCTCGCGCTCGCTCCCAGTGGTTCGCAGGTGCTTTCCGTAACAGGAGTACCGATAGGCTCCGGCCAATTATTACCAGATACCGGGACAGCGCAACTGAACGATCTTTCGACGGGCGAAACAATCATCCGCATTCCCTTCGAGGGATCACGTACATTCCTACCCAGTACCGATGCGAGGTATCTGGCTGATTCGGTAATTCAAGGATCTGGCAGTGTAGTGGAGGTGCGCGAAGCGACTACCGGGAAAGTTCTCATGGGTCAACAGAGCAATAATCCGCTCCGCTGGATGGCCTTTAGTCCCGATGGGACATACTTCGCGACTGCCAGCGGCAATCGTTTGCTTTTAACGAATCTCAGAGATAGTGACAGACGCGCGTCACCGTTAGAGTTCACTTCCACCGCGCCCGTAAATCTCATGCGCTTTAGTGGCGACAGCCAGCACCTTGCAGTAACGGATGGCAGTTCCAGTGTCCACGTCCTGCGAAATATCTCCCGTTCGGCACGGTTGTCTTATTCGATAAAAATAAACGTTGACAACCCAAATCAGTTTTGGATTGCCCTTAGCCACAATGGCCGCTACCTCGCGACAACCGCATTGGGAAGTAGTGGGGATTTAAAACTTTGGGATGTTGAGACTGCGACACCGATCAGGCGTTATCAGAGCGCCAAAGGACCGTATCCAATATGGTTCTCCGCTGACAGTAAGTTTCTAGTAGCAGCCTCGGACGGAAGTATTCTCGTGTGGGACATTGTCTCCGACACGAAAGACACGGGCATTCAATATGACGTCAATAGCCCGATTCTTGAAAGTGAGGATGGCAAATATTTCATCGCCCCCGGGGACAACGTTTCACGAATCTGGGAGTACAATGGCTCTTCCTTTACAGAAGTCGAATCCCTCATTTACAAGTCGCGTCCACGGCGTTTCGTTTTCGGCAATCCGAATTTCGTAGTTACGACTGGCGCGGATAATTTCATCAACGTCTTCAAACTGCGAGAGCCGGTAACAGACAACCTCCGATACGAGGCGTGCTCGCGGCTGATACGCAACCTGACTATCGACGAGTGGAACACGCACGTCGCTAGTAATCTCGGAGCATACCGGAAGACTTGTTCAGAACTACCGTAACGATCGCAACAGGACCACTGTCTCCACATGATGAGTTTGCGGAAACAGATCGAACCCGGCTATTGAATCAATCGTGTAACCACCAGCGATTAGTTTCTTCAGATCGCGAGCGAGCGTTGCTGGATCGCAGGAAACGTAGGAAATACGTTTTGGCTGTAGATCAACTATCCCTTTGATCACGACGGACTCAGCACCGGCTCGCGGTGGATCAAGAAGGACAAAATCAGACCTCGCCATTCGAATACGATCGGATCCAACCCGCGACGGTCGCCGTCAACACGCGCGCATTCGTCAACCCTGCCTGGTCCAAATTTCGGCGCGCGAACCGTGTGGCGACCGCATTTGCTTCTACTGCCACCACCTTTTCAAAACGTCTCGCGAGCGGCAGTGTGAAAAGTCCAACTCCGCAGTAAAGATCCAACGCAGTCTCACCACCGGCCTCGCTCAACGCAAACTCAAGCAAGTCCGGCAACAGCGCGGGATTGATCTGAAAGAACGACTCGGCGTTGTACTGATAAACTTCGTTCCCAACTCGCATGCTCAGCTCGTTCGTCTCAAACTCGCCCAACGGCGGCGATAACGAAACCCCATTCTCGCCCGTAACCGCATCGAGATGCTTGAGATCCGGCGGAAACTCTTCCCAATCCGTCGCTCGCACTCGTTCGAGTGTTTCCTGCAACTCCGGCATCAGCACCGCACAATCCACAACGTCGCAAACACGTCGGGAACCACGCTCGTAATAGCCGATCTCGCTCTTCTCCTGATCGATCTGCCACGTCGCCCGCACTCGATAGCGCCAGTTATTCGGAGACGGATGCACGGTAATCTCCGGCACCTCGTCCAGCCGCGCGATGCGTTGCAAACAATCTGAGATGATGCCGGCTTTCGCGGCGAGTTGTGCTTCGTATGTGAGTTGTTGAAAGTCGCAACCGCCGCAGCGGCCAAAGTACGGACACGGCGGCTCAACGCGGACCGGCGACGGCGTGAGGACCTCAACCACGGATGCAAACAGAACGCTCCCCTGCTCGCGTTCAACCTGCACGCGTAGATGATCTCCAGGCGCAGCAAGTGAAACTAAGACCGTCTTACCCTCTGCATGGGCCAAGCCGACGCCGCCCGGCAGAATCCGCTCAATACGTATTTCCATGATCGGAAACACGCATAACACAGATCTTTCTAAACGTAAAACAGGCTGAGTCGCGGCACCGCAAATTGCTCCCGCAAACGCTTTAGCAGAAGGTTATCGAAGGTTTGATTGTAAACGGCAGTTTCCATCTGGCTGCGATACGGTTTGAGCTGATCTTTAACGCCACTCTTCAGTGCGTCGAGATCCGCGGTGGTGATCACTTTGAGAATCGCGTCGGTCAGCATTCGCTCAAGGCCGGTGAGTGAGTCTTCGAGCCGGCGCGTGTCGAGAACCGTATCTTCCTGAATTTCCTGTAACAGAGCGGCAGCCCGCGTGAGTGCCTCCGATAGATCATCTTGTTTTCTGGACTGCGATAAGCGAATCAGCTCGCTATGGCAGCGTTGTAAGTGTTCACTGATTGCGGTCGCGGAAAATTTAGTTTCGTTTGAGTCAGGCGCGTCCGTCTGCTCTGAAGCGCCGACGCGCGACTCGAGCCATTCAGCGTATTGCGCTTCGACTTCTTCCTGACAGTAAAGCAGCGTCTTCACCGATCGCTTGCGCGGCCGCGACTCATACGAATCAAACGATCGTTCAATCCCACGCAACACGATGTGCAACGGAATTCCCTGCTGCTTCCAGGTTTCCATCAGCGCCCAGTCCAACGGGCTGAGAAAGAGATGCTTAGCGCGTCGCCTGACGAATGCGTCCTCAATCTCGGTGAAATAGTTGAAGTAGTTCAAGCTCTTTCGTGAATGATTCGTAAGCCGTCGAGTGTCAGGTTTTCGTCGATTTGGTACGCATGACTCCGAAGCACCTTGCATGAGATGAGCAAGACCACCGGTGGCGACCACCGTAGCCGCGCTCATATCTTGGGCCATCAGACGCCTGATCAGACCATCAACCAGACTCGTATAACCATAAAACAGCCCCGATTGCATCGCTTCGACGGTTGACGTACCGATGAGTTTCTCCGGACGCTCGATCAGAACACGCGGAAGTTTTGCGGCGCGAGAAAACAGCGCTTCGGCAGCGGTCATGATCCCCGGCGCAATGATGCCGCCGAGAAACTCGCGCTGCGAATTGACTACGTTGAATGTCGTCGCCGTTCCAAAGTCGATGACTATACAAGGCACACCATATTTCTCAACCGCAGCAACTGCGGAGACGATTCTGTCCGCGCCGAGCTCTGAAGGCTGATCGTAAAGTAACTTCAAGCCTGTGTTGGTGGTGTGATCGACAAAGCTCGGCGTCAACTGAAAATAACGATCCGACATCAGTTGCAGCCCGGGGTTCAGTCGCGGAACGACGCTCGCGACGATGATTGCTTCGACTTTTTTGGCGTCGAGGCCCGAGCGATCAAACAGGCGTACCACCTCTGTCCCATACTCGTCCAACGGGCCGAAGTTCTCCGGAATCATTCGCCACTTCGCCAGCAATTGCGGCCCTTGATAGACGCCCACCTTGATATGCGTGTTACCCGCGTCAATCGCCAGAAGCATATGCGAGCTCCTCGATCCTGTTTGGTGAGCCGTCCAGCACTTGCTCGATCAGATCCGCTGCACGCGCAGGCCCGTTTTCCTGTTTCAACTGCGCGCTCACCTCGCATGCTCTCTGCGCGTACGACGGATCGCGTAACAGCTTGTGCAACTCCTTCGCGACACGCGGCAAACGATACTTGTTCCGGTAAACAGTACGACTCACATCGAGACGCTCCGCATGCGCAGCATTGTCTGATTGATCGAACGCGAACGGAACGATCAACGTCGGCACTCCTGCCAGTAAGCCATGTGACGTTGTGCCGACGCCGCCGTGATGAATGACAACACTCGCGCGCGGCATGAGCGATTGATAAGCAACATAGTCGGCGGCGATTATGCCGTCCGGCAGCTTACCGCCGGGATGATTGCGTTCGTCACCAATCAGCAAGACCGCACGTTGGCCCAACTGCTTCGCGGCCTCGATGCTTTCGCGGTAGAACTCGCGCCCGACCCACACTGCCGAAGATCCGAGCGTGAAAACGATCGGCGGCGGGCCGTTGTCGAGAAAGTCCGACAGCTCCGGCGGGAATGTCGCTTCGTGACTGTCATGGTAGAAACAGAAGCCCGTGACCTCGGCTTGTGGCGGCCAGTCAGGTTGCGGGGCGGCGAAGATCTTCGAGAACATCGCCAACACTCGAAGCGGCGAGTGTTGTCCCTCAAACATCGGATTGCCATAGTCGCTCAGACCAAGCTCTTCACGAAACTCAGCTACGGGCTTCGCTTTGTATTCGCTCTTCATTACGTCGAAAAACAACTTCAGGAACCGCGGCCCGAGCAGGCTGAACACTTTTGTGGTCCACTGCATAACCGGAGGAATTGGCGGATCGTAGACGGAGAAAAACGAGAGCGGCGCGAGTACGGTCGAGATCCACGGCATGCCCGTCTTTCGACCAACGAGCGGACCAGCCGGCGCTGCCGGATGAGTTATCAACAGGTCGGCGCCATCGATTGCAATCAGCAAATCCTCGTAAGCACCACGAACAGCGGGATACACGATCTGTTCCATCAGAAACTGCGGACCGGTTCGGGGTTCCATGATCTTCGCGATCAGTTCCTCGTCCTGCTCTTTTGGCGGAGGTATGTTCGGCCGCACGGGTGCGAACTGGAAACCCGCGTATTCGATCCCCTCGCGGTATAACTCCATTGTCGCTATGACCGGAACATGCCCCCGCGCGCGCAGCTCCCCGGCAAGCGCCATGTAGGGATGAAGATCGCCGAACGATCCAAAAGTGTTGATTACGATGCGCATTGACTCTATTGGCTAGCTCTAATACTTACGTCTCCGGCTCGCACTATTTTCATCCCATCTGTGGTTTCGAGGCGGAGGGCGCCGTCACTCTCCACGCCGCGAGTGATACCTTGCCAGACCTCATCGCCGTTCGCCACTTGCACGCTCTTTCCGTCGGCATAAGACGAGCGACTGGTCCAGGCGGCGACGATCCTCTCACGGCCATCGACTTCGTGCAGCAATGAGTACCAGCGCGACAGCGCGCGCAACAGCGCAGCCAGCACAGTTTCGCGTTCAGGCGCACGGACTGACGCTTCTGCTATCGAAGTCGCCACCTGAGACAGTTCAACCGGATAAGCGTGCGCAGTAAGATTAATGCCGATGCCGACGATCACCGCACGACCGCCCGGAGTCTCGACCGTCTCAGCAAGTATCCCGCAGATTTTTCGCTCACCTGAAAGAAGATCGTTGGGCCACTTGATATCAGTATCGACGTCGCACGCCTCGCTCAACGCATCACCCACCGCCAGCGCCGCCACAAACACTATCAACGGCCACCGATCTACGGCGATTGCCGGCTGCAAAAGAATGCTGAAATACAGGCCCGCGCCACGCGGCGAGGACCACGGCCGTTGCAAACGACCCCGGCCCGCCGTTTGCTCATCCGCAACTATCGAGAGGCCCTCCCCGGCGCCTTCTGACGCCAGCCGCGCCAGTTCAGTGTTCGTGGAAGGCAACGACTCGAACCGCAGGACCTTGGGCTTGAGGGATTTCATCGACTCTCGAAACGGGATATTAACGTGAAGCCAACTCTATTACACAAACTCGAAGTACCCCTCGTGATGCTGGCCCTCTTCGCGGGCGCCGCGTTCCTGACGAAGATGTGTTACCTGTCACTCGCCTTCAACACGCTCTTCGCCGTCGCGTTTCTCGGAATCTTTTACTGGTACGTGCGCAAGCGGCTCAACCTGCGTGTTCCTCTCGTGTTGCTGGGCCTGGTGTTCGCCGCGTTGCAAGTCGACGCGCTGGGAAATTACTTTCGCATGTACGGCAGCCAGTTTGGACCAATGCAGTACGACGAATTCTCACACCTCACGGTGCAGGTGCTTGTCAGTCCAATCATCGTCTGGTTCGTCACACGTTTGCTTCACGAGTTCGGCTACCCACTGCCACTCAAGCTGACTGCGTTCTTCGCAGCAACAGTCGTATTCAGTCTCTCCGCGGCTTACGAGATCATCGAACTGTGGGATGAAGTTTACTTCGGAGGCCAGCGAATCTGGAGTAAATACGACACCGCAACCGATCTACAGTGGGACCTCTGCGGCATGATCGTGGGAACCCTGTTTTCCTGTATCATGTTGCGGATTCGTTTCAACCCGTCTATAAATCAGCGCAAGTTTCCGTCGCCAGAATCCCGTGATCGACTGGTTCCCCATCAGGCTTTCCTTCGCCGTTGCTACGGCGGCGACACTGATCGCATTGGTGGCCGGTTCGGGCTTAGCGTGGGTGCTCGCACGCAAACGCTTTCCCGGCCGAAACGTGGTCGATGCGCTGGTCACGCTGCCGCTCGTACTGCCGCCTACTGTTCTCGGCTATTACCTGCTGGTTTTACTCGGCACACGATCAACAATCGGCGGATTTCTCTACCGCAATTTCGGCATTCGACTCACGTTCACCGTTACCGCCGCGATCATTGCCGCGTCGATCCATGCGCTACCACTCGTGACGAAGAGTCTCCGCGCAGCGTTTGAAGGAGTCAACACGGACCTCGAAGCGGCTGCACGAACGCTGGGTCTCGACAATCGGCGGATATTTCTTCGAGTGACGCTGCCGTTGGCGTCGAGAGGTGTGCTGGCGGCGACGGCACTCGCATTCGCGCGCGCCCTCGGTGATTTTGGGGTGACGATCATGATCGCCGGAAACATTCCCGGCAAGACGCAAACTGCGTCTGTGGCCATTTACGACGCGGTCCAGGCGGGACGTGATAACGAAGCGTTTACTCTTGCAGTTACAGTGTCAGTAATCGCAGCGTTTATGCTTTACGTGATTAACCGGTTCGGCCGCGTAAGGTGGTAACCAGGAAACACCGATTTTATGTTCGTGGCTCCGAGGTGGCTGATGGCAATCTCGCCAAACACCTCACGGAAGTCAGTCGTCAACGCGAGGTCGCGGCCTTCGAAAAGCTGATCGTCCTTCAATCCCGGCCAGCGTCCGTAAACCTTTCCGCCACGCACTGAATTACCCATCACAAAAATCGCGTTTGCATGTCCGTGATCTGTGCCGCGGTTGCCGTTCTCTCTCACCGTTCGGCCAAACTCCGACATCGTTAGAATCACGACGTCGTCCATTCGCTGGCCCAGGTCCTGATAAAGTGCGGCGATTCCCACGCTGAACTGGCTCAAGAGGTTCGCGAGCTGACCGCGACTGCTACCCTGGTTTACATGCGTGTCCCATTGGCCCATGTCGGTGAACGCGATCTCCAGACCAACGTCAGCCTTGATCAATTGGGCAATCTGGCGGAGTGAATTGCCGAATGGACCATTCGGATACTCCGCGCCATTCTCGGGTTTGTATTTTCCGGGATCGGCCTGCTTCAAATAATTGACGGCATCAAACGTCTCACGACCCGTTTTCGCAATGACGTCTTTATTCTGCTGCGCATAAATCTCTTCGAAGCCGCTCTGCACGTTTGCCGACGCCTTACCTGCACGAATGGAAAACTCGTTCAGGTTCGCCATTGCAATCGAAGGAGCGCGTCCCATCAACACGCGCGGCATATTCCGTGTCATCGACACCGCGCGGAAGGATGTTTGCTTGGAATCCTTCTTCGCTTGCAGGTATCGATTGAGCCAGCCGTCGGCGGTCGACTTCACTCCGGGCGTTGCCGATTCCATGTAGTCTTGCGCGTCGAAATGCGAGCGAGAGTTGTCAGGAGAACCGGAGGCGTGAACGATCGCCAACCGCTGCGAGTCCCACAATGGTTTGAACGACCGCATCGATGGATGCAGACCGAAAAAGCCGTCGAGATCGATTGCCGACTCCGCATTTCCTGATGCGGGTTTCGGAATCGCAATCGACGGGCGAGCGTTGTAATAGTTCGACTCGCCAAACGGCACGACCATGTTCAGTCCGTCAACAGCGCCACGCTGGAAGATCGCGATCAGAACTTTGCGGCGGCCGCCGGCGGCGCTCGCTTCGCGGCCCATCACGACGCGTTCGAGAAACGACGGCGCCGAAAGCGACATGCCCACGCTCGCCAACGCAATACTTCCTGACTTCAGAAAAAACCTGCGATTCATCACTTCACTCCTACTGCCTTTGAAACTCGGGCGAGCCCAATATTAATCCCACGACCTTCGTAACCGGATCAGCCGGGTCTACCTTTTTCCTCAACGAATCCCTGGTCGCAGAAGATACTTCTCCCGCGAGAATCGTTCGTAAAGACTCGTCTACCATTTTGTTTTTGTTGGTGTTCTGCTTCACGACTTGCGCCAGGTCGACTTTGGTTCCCTGAACTCGATTACCCGCCAAAGCAACGCCGAAATTCATGCGTTCGAGCAAACCGCCGGTGTTGACCCAACTCTCCGCGGCATCGGAATAACCGTTCGGAGTCTGGAAACCGTAAAGGGGTTCGCCCATGCGCGCGATCCATTGATGCGTGCCTGGTCCACCATTGGTGTCGGCGCCCAAAACGCGAATCGCGCTGACGGCAAGTTCAAACGGTCGCTTCACTTTTGCACGATGTGCTTCAGGCGAATAAAACTCGTTTGAGAAAAAGATCACTTTCAGCGTCTCGCGAATGTCACCGTCGCTCTTTGTAAAAGCAGCTGCGACGCGATTGACCAACGCTGGCGGTGGATTGTCGGCAACAAAATGGCGCACGAGTTTGGTCGCGATAAACTTCGCGGTCGACGGATGACGCGCAAGAATGTCGAGCACCTTCAGTCCGTCGTTGAAACCGCCACCGGCGGGAATTTTGTTACCGAGAACAACTTTCTCGCCGTCGTCATGCGTTCGCATGTTGAAGAAGAACGAACCCGCGGGTCTTGCAGTGTTTCGCCGCGTCCGGGCTTCTTCGCCAGCGAGTGCGTTGACGGCAGCGGCGCCCCCGCGCGGTTGAAAGATGGTCCAACCGGTGAAGCATCGCGCAACTTCCGTCACGTCTTTCTGCGTGTAACCACCATCGACGCCGAGTGTGTGCAGCTCCATCAACTCGCGCGCATAGTTTTCGTTGATGCCGCGACGCGGTCGCTGCTGCGCGTTCATCATCATCTCCTGCGCCCGGCCGCTATTAGCATTTGGACTCACGCTCTGGAAGTTGTCGAGATAAAAAAGCATCGCCGGACTCTGCGCGGTAGCTTGTAGCAGACTGGAAAACTTTCCCATCGCGTGCGGGCGAATCGTGTCGCGATCGTAAGCGGGGAGTAACCACCGATCCGCGCCCTTGCCGAAGAAGATGTTGAAGTGGTTGGTCCAGAAGTCGACCATCACTTCCTGTAACTGTCGTTCGCTGTAGACTGCGCGAAGAATTCGAAATGCCTGGAGTTGCGCGATGATGCGTTGCGGCTGTTCGAGACCGTTTTCTTTGTAGAATTCCTGGATCAACTTACGGTACTCGGGATTCTCCTGCGGGTTCTTCTGATCGCCCTTGGCGTCGGAGAGCTCCTTGGGCAACATTCCGCGCTCTTGCATCCGGCGGATAAGTTGCGCCGGTTGCGGATATTTCTCGTACAGCTCGGCGGTCGACATCTTCAACGCGCTGAGATCCTGCGTCTTGTTTTCCGCTAACGTGTCGGCGATCTTTTCCGGCGCCAGTTGCTGGTTGATGTAATTCTCGAGACCGATAGATTTGATGCGCTCGACGTCGCCGGGCCGGGGGCCAAAACCGAGTCGATTCAGTACATGGACGATGCGCTGCTCCTCGGTGAGACGCGGCGTTTTTGAGAACGAAACGATCGACTGCGTGCCCACGATGGCCGCAATTAGCGAAAGCACGGCGGTTTTTCTTAGGAAACTTTTCATAACAATCGTTAGACGGCGCACCCGCACCGTTGGTCGAAAAAACACCAATTATGGATCGGCTGAGGTTGTCGTCGAGGTCGTGCGATCCGCTGGTTGCTGCCGGGCCTGCGGGCGCGGATACGTCACCGGGCTGCGATTTCCGTCCTTATCTATAGCGCGAACGCCGAAAAAGTAGTTGTCCTTCGACATGCCCTTCATCGTAAACGTCGTGACCTTCCCGACGGTTCGCGAATTGGTCCAAACGGCCGCCGTGGTATCGCGCCAAACTATCTCATAACCCGCGAGGTCCGGTTCCTTGTTCGCTTCCCAACGCAGGTCGGTATCGTGAGACAAGCGCGCCGACAGAATCGTCACGCCTTTCGGTCTCGACGGCGCGAGTGCCAGCATCGCTAGCGACGCCGCATTCACACGCGCCACATTAGCTACGTAAGCAAAGTCGACAAACTCAGGCAGGTCACCAAACTGCACGCCATTCTCCACGCGCACGTTCTGATGTTGATGCCGGAAGTCTTCGTGCACTTCCGTGAAGCGGACCGCGGGATAACCGCGCTCGAGAAACGGGATGTGATCGCCGCCACGACCGTATCGATCGCGACGATAGACCATCATCACTTTCATCTGCGGCACGTAACGTTCGCTCGTCTCCTTGATGAAGCGCGCCAACTGTCTCGATGCGGAATCATTCTCGCCGCCGACGCTGCGTCGTGTGTTCGCTTCGGCGGGCGTTTCGTTCGATGGCACGCCCTCAGAAAACACGCGCACGTTGCTACGATCTCGCACGCCGTTTCCACCGAGCGTGTTACCGATGATGTCGTTGGTAAACATCGCGTCGATGTTCCAGTTCTTCTGCTTGGCTTGTTCTGCGTAGTGAGTCGAGCCTAGGAGACTCTGCTCTTCGCCCGCGACGGCCATGAAAACGATCGTGGCTTCAAACTGATGCTTCGCCATCACACGCGCCATCTCGAGCACCGCCGCAGTTCCGGACGCGTCGTCGTTCGCGCCGGGCGCGTCGCACTTCGCGTCGGTTGTGCTGTTGCACATCGAATCGTAGTGACCGCTGACGACGTAAATGCGCTCGGACGATTCGGGCTGTGTACCCTTCAACGTCGCAACAACGTTTGTGATGATCGTCGGCTGCGGCACGCGCTGCGCTTTGGCCTGCTCGTATGACTGCTTCTCAACAGTCATTCGCCCGCCTGACGATTCGGCTGCTTTCAAGAATTCCGCGTACAGCCAGTCGCGTGCGGCGCCGATGCCTCGTTTCGGATCGTTCTGTTCCGACAAAGTATTGCGTGTACCGAACGAGACGAGCTTGCGTATCGATTGCTCGATGTTACGCGCGTCGATGTCGCGCACCACCGCCGCGATCGTGCGATTGCGCGCAACTGGCGTGCGTTGTTGTGCAACGACGTCGATGTTTGCCGTGAACGAAAAGACGAGTAGACAAAAGAGCGCGCGAGCAAGCAGTGTTGTGGGCTTCATGGCTTCCCTAATTTAACACTGATTGGACCGCGGATTTAGCGGATACGGTAGGTGCGACCTTTCCAGACGACTACTATTTCGCCGTCGAGTTCGTCGGCGATCCTGCGAATGGACGGCTCGTCGGCAACGAGCACACGGTACTGCTCCGAGTCGCGCCGCACGGTCATGATCGGCTTCGAATCGTCGTAAGCGGTGTCGATCCAAACACGGCCGCTCTTGCGGAAGCGGCGACCAGCGACAGAGCGCACTTCGGCTTCGCGTTCTGAGTCTTTGAACTCTTCGCGCGATTGTCCTCTTCCAGCGGCGGGCGCGCGCTTTGCGTCCTGACCGGCGCTGGCGCTGCCGGTGACGGTCGCGGATTCGGTGCTTTTCGCACTGCGAACGGCTATGTCTCTTCGGGTAGTCGTTCCGGGAGTAACAGTCACGACCTCGCCTGCTTTTTTCGGAGGTGCATTCTTGTCCGCTTCCGCGGCGCGCTCTTTCGCCTCATCAGCCGCCGCCAACGCTTTCGGCGCTTCTTGTTTTTTTACCTTGTCAACTTCCGCGCGGGCTGTTGAATCATCAGTCTGAGCTACTTTCGGTGCTGGTGGTGGCGGCGCTTCTGCCGCGACAGCACCAGCTGCGTCGCCCGGTTGGTTCGCTTGGTTCGCTACGACTGGAGGAGCTTCTTTCGTGACTGGAGCAGCTCTCGCTACTGCATCTTCTTTCGCGGCCTGAGCCACAGGTTGACGTTGCGCTTCATTGGTTTGGACAGCTGCATCACCACCAGGCGACGCGGATCCGGACGTCGATTCTGGCTGTGCGGTCGCGGTTCTGTTTTCGCTTTCATTCAACTGCGCAACCGAACTGCGTCTCGCGTCCTGGCGCAACATGACAACAACTCCGATCACCGCGATTAACATCAACCCGACCGCCGGCACGGCATACCGCATCACCGTCGGCGAAAACAGGCTCGCAAGAAAACTCCTCAACCCCGAGGGTGCGATTACAGGCTGGCTTGGTTGCACAACCGGCCCATGCGCCGCGCTCAGTTCCACCACCAGTTTTCGACAACCCGAGCAATCAGCAAGATGCGCGGTGTAGCGCGCACGTGCCGCTGCCGGCAACGCGTTCGCAACATACGAATTCAACTCGTCGGCATCCAGATGCGGCTCGTCAATTTCTGAGACAGGAACGCCGTTTCGCCGGTTTAGCTGGCGCAATAACAGATCAATATCGTTGTTTGGTTCGGGTCTCATCTCCAGTTAAAGAACGTACGTTTCACCATACCTTGCACGCGGGCGCGCATCATCTTTGGTTTAAAAGCGCCTCGACATCCGTGTCGAGCTGCTGCCCCACCTCGGAAAAGGAAGCTTCGGCTTCCGCCTTTGTCCAACCCCGCTCGCTAACCAGAATTTCACTCACGCGTTTGCGCAGGTCAGTCTGTATCCGAGTCAAACGACGACTCGCAGTCGCTTCGTGGACGCCGAGCACCGCTCCAGCCTCGCGCAATCGCAGATTGTCGAAGTAGTAAAGCTTCACGAGCAATCGATCCTCCGCGCTAAGCTCCTGCACCGATCTGTTCAACGCCTGCTGCATCTCGCCGCGGGCGAATCGATTCGACATCGACTCCTCGGGGTTCTGCATTTCTGCCAGCGCAGGCTGACCTTGCGCAACCTGCACTTCCTGCGCGAGTCGATCGAGATCGGCGTCCTCTTCAGTTTGTACCAGCTTCGACTGTTTTCTAAACACGTCAACCGCTAACTGCGCAACCACCGCGCGCAGCCAACCTGCGAGCGAACCGCGACCCGAATAGTACGCGAGCTTACTTGCGGGCCGTCCGTCGTTGCGAGTGCGCAATCCGTAGAGTTCCGCCCAGATTGACTGGGCGAGATCTTCGGCCGCATCTTCGTTCGAACTCGCGGAGCGGGCCGCTGAGCGGACGGTCGGTTTAAAGCGCTCGACAAGCTCCGTCCAGGCCTTTTCGTCACCGCGTTCACACGCGATGATCAAACACAAATCATCCGCCTGAAGTTCATCGATAAACTTCGCGATCTCCGTGTCGGGCGCATTCGGATCGTCCCGTAAGAGATACTTCTCAACCGCGCCGCGGATCCGAGTTACCAGACAGTCGCTGCCAAGCGAACGACGGTCCTCGGCCCGGGCGAGCAACTGTTCCGCGCCCTCGTTCAGCAGAGTTTCGATTTCGCGGCGTCTGGATTCCACGGGAAGTCTCAAATTTCGGCCTAATCCTATCACTCTCAACCCAGAGTTTGATGCAGAAACTCGTCTTTTGACACGCAAGTAGGGCTGAGCTAGATTCAGAAACTCGCTCGTCAACCATGGTACGCGTCACTGAAATCTTTCGCTCGATTCAAGGTGAATCGACCCACGCGGGCCGTCCGTGCACGTTTGTGCGGCTAACGGGCTGTCCGATGCGGTGCGTGTGGTGCGATAGCGAATACACCTTCACGGGCGGCGACCACATGTCGCAGAACGCGGTGATGGACCAGGTGCGCGCGTTCGGCGTGAACCTGGTTGAAGTAACAGGGGGCGAGCCGCTCGCGCAGAAAGAGGCATTCGATTTGATCGCGCGTCTCTGCGACGAAGGTTTTGAAGTTCTTATTGAAACTGGCGGTTACGTTTCGACAGCCGGTTTGGATCCGCGGGCGAAAGTGATTCTCGACATCAAGTGCCCCGCGTCCGGCGAGGAAGCACGGCAGGATTGGTCCAACCTCGACCGTCTGCGCGCAGATCTCGACGAAGTGAAGTTTGTCATCGCAGATGAAGGCGATTGGCTGTACGCAAAGAAAGTGATCGAAGAATACGATCTGCAAACTCGTGCGCACGCTGTGCTGATCTCGCCTGCGTGGGGAGAGATCGATCTGGAGCAACTCGCTAACTGGATCGCCGCAAGTGGATTGAAAGTTCGCATGCAGTTGCAACTGCACAAGTACATTTGGGGCCCGGACGTGAAAGGAGTTTGATGGGCGGATCGGAGGAACTGGCGACAGAGGTCGTCAACATCGAAGACGTCGAGCAACCACGGCTCGCAGTCTGTCTCGTTTCCGGTGGCATGGATTCGTGCGTCACGGCCGCCATCGCCCACGAAGAGAATGACGCGCTTGCGTTTCTCCACATTTCCTACGGCCAGCGCACCCAGCAACGGGAACTCGAAGCCTTTGAAGCGATCGCCGATCATTACAACGTCGACTTGCGCCTCGTTATCTCATTCGACCATCTCGCACGAATCGGTGGTTCTTCGTTGACTGACACTCAGATCGCGGTAACCGCTCCCGATCTAACCACATGCACGATCCCCTCGAGTTACGTCCCGTTCAGAAACGCGCACTTGCTTTCGACTGCCGTGAGCTGGGGTGAAGTTATCAACGCGAGCGCGATCTACATCGGAGCGGTCGCCGAAGATTCGTCCGGTTATCCCGATTGTCGTCCCGAGTTTTACGCAGCGTTTCAGGAGGCGATTGACGTCGGCACAAAACCCGAAACGCAGATAATGATAAAGACTCCCGTCATCAACATGCGGAAGTCGGAAATCGTTAAAAAGGGGTTGGATCTCGGCGCGCCGCTGCATCTGACGTGGTCCTGTTATCAGGAGTCGGATCGCGCCTGCGGAAATTGCGATTCCTGCGCGCTGCGGCTGCGCGCATTTCGCGAGGCGGGAGTGACCGATCCGATCCCGTACATGCTTGACAGTAGTCGCTCAGCTTATTAAGTTTAGGGCACTTTTCAGAGTTACAACTAGACAACAGTGGGCACGCATCTTACGACTCTGTCTCGATGACGCGAACCACACAGGATGGAGGAATCTTTAACAATGATTGGCAAATACTTTTTCGGAGCGCTTGCAGTTGCAGTCCTTCTTAGTTTCGCTTCGATTAGCGCAGTCGCCCAGGTTGGCGAACTCCGTGGCACAGTGATGATGGCACAGGCCGACGGCCAAAAGGTTCCCCTCGCTGACGCCCAAATCGACGTTTTCCGCACCGACATAAAAGGTGAGTACAAGACAAAGACAAACAAAAAAGGCGAGTGGGTATTCGCAGGCATACCGTTCGTCGGCACTTACGTGGTCGCCGTCAGCCATCCAACCGCGTCGCCGAACTTCATGCCAGGCGTCAGAGCGGGACGTGGTGTTCCCGTTGAACTGGAAGTCAAACCGGGTGACGGAAAGCGTTTGACGTTCGACGAGATCAAAAACGCGGGCGGCGCCACAGCGGCACCGGCCAACCCAGGCGCGCCGGCCAACACTGGCGGTGGTAAGGAAAGCGAAGAGGACAAGGCCAAACGCGAAGAACTGCTCCGCAAGAACAAGGAGATCGAAGAGGGTAACAAGAAGATCGAGGCCGCCAACGCGATCATCGCACGAACTTTCAAGGCTGGTAACGAAGCTCTTACAGCCGCCACTGCCGCGGGCAAGAACAACGAGTTGGCGATTCAGAAGTACGACGAGGCTATCACCCAGTTTGATGAAGGACTCGCGGCCGACTCGGAACAGCCGGCAATTTTGACCAATAAAGCCGTCGCGTTAAAAGGCCGGGGCGTCCAAAAATACAATGCCGCTGTAAGCGCAAAGACGGTTGACGATGCTGCCAAAACCGCTTTGATCGAAGGGGCAAAGTCAGACTTCAAAGCCGCTGCCGAAGCGTCGACTAAAGCGGTAACACTTCTCAAAGCACAGCCGGTTCCAACCGATCCAGCGGAATTACAGCGGTACAACGGCAACAAATACGCCGGATTGATAACACAGGCGGAATCAATGCGATTGTTCGTCAGCAAGGTCGACGGCACGCAGGCTGCTGCCGGAGTCACCGCGTTTAAGGACTACATCGCGGCCGAAACCGATCCCGTTAAGAAGACTAAGGCCCAACTCGATCTGGCGCAGATGCTGCTCGATTCCGGTGCTGCCGATAAGGCGTTCGCGGAGTATCAGGCAATCCTGGCCACCACACCGGACAGCCCTGACGCTAACCTTGGGGCCGGACTCTCGCTTTATGCCGCGGGCGATAAGGCGAAGTTTCAGGATGCCGCGAACTACCTGCAAAAGTTCGTCGACAAGGCGCCTGACGGTCACCAGTTCAAGGACGACGCCAAGGCGATCCTGGCGGAAATGAAGGCCAGCGAGAATATTACTCCGGACAAGAAAGCGCCTCCGAAGCGTCGTCCATAGCAACGATCGACCTACCATTGGTCAACAATCCGCGCCGTCTGCTCACGCAACAGACGGCGCGGTTTTTTGTTAGATTACCCACGCTTTTTGCTGGAAAACCTCCCTTGACACTCCTGATGTTCAAACAGTACTATGAGTGCACAACGATGTTGGTCTCATCGTTGTCTGAGTAGAGCATGCCTCGCGCCGTTTCGGCGCCTCCATCCTTTCCAAGATCCGGTAGCGGTCGCGCTAGGTCAAGAGTCACAAATGTCAGCCAAATTAGGCGAACTTCTCGTCCGCGAAAATTTAATTAGTCCCCAAAAACTGAGAGAGGCCCTCGACTATCAACGCGAGCATGGCGGCCGTCTCGGCTTCAATCTCGTCAAACTGGGTCTGGTCAGCGATGACATGATCACCGCCGTACTCTCAAGGCAATACGGCATTCCATCAGTCAACCTCGATCTCTTCAACATCGACTCCGCGGTGCTTCGCCTCATTCCCCAGGAAGTCGCGCAGAAACATTGCGTCCTGCCGCTCTCGCGCGTCGGCGCCACGCTGACACTCGCAATGGTCGACCCGACGAATGTCTTCGCGATGGACGACGTCAAGTTCATGACTGGCTTGAACGTCGAACCGGTTGTAGTTGCCGAAGGCAGCGTTCAGCAGGCGATCGCGAAGTACTACGGAACTTCGCGCGAGATCGAACTCGCCGCGACCATCGAGGAAGTCACTGTCGAGTCACGCAACGGATCGAATGGTTCCAACGGCTCGATCACACACGCCGATCTAGTTTCGCTCGACAGCATCGACTTCACACCTGGCGACGCCGAGGACGTAGAAGTACTCGAAGACAACGAAGAGATCGATCTCTCGACATTGTCGCGCATGAGCGAGGACGCGCCCGTGGTCCGGCTCGTGAACGTGTTGCTGGTTGACGCGCTTCGCCGCGGTGCTTCCGACATTCACGTCGAACCTTACGAGAAAGAGCTGCGCATCCGTTTCCGAATCGACGGCGTGCTCTACGACGTGATGCATCCACCGCTGAAGATGCGCGACGCGTTGATCTCACGCATCAAGATCATGTCGAAGCTCGACATTTCAGAAAAGCGTCTCCCCCAGGACGGCCGCATCAAGATCAAAGTGAAGGTCGACGCGCGTTCGCGCGAACTCGACTTTCGTGTCTCGACCTTGCCGACGTTGTTTGGCGAGAAAGTCGTGCTGCGTTTGTTGGACAAACAGAACCTGATGCTCGACATGACAAAGCTCGGTTTCGAGCCTGAGTCGTTGACCAAGTTCAAACGCAATATCTCGAAGCCTTACGGCATGGTCCTGGTGACTGGACCAACCGGAAGCGGTAAGACAAACACGCTCTACTCTGCGCTCCAATCTTTGAACACGGTCGATACGAACATCATGACCGCCGAGGACCCGGTCGAGTTCAACCTGATGGGCATCAACCAGGTGCAGATGAAAGAGCAGATCGGATTGAACTTCGCCGCAGCGCTTAGAGCGTTTCTGCGGCAAGACCCGAACATTGTTCTCGTCGGCGAAATCCGCGACTTCGAAACCGCGGAAATCGGCATCAAGGCCGCGCTCACCGGACACCTCGTACTCTCCACCCTTCACACCAACGATGCTCCCTCAACCATTTCCCGCCTTATGAACATGGGCATCGAACCCTTCCTTGTCGCCACTAGCGTGAACCTCATCCAGGCTCAGCGTCTGATTCGTCGCGTTTGTAAGGACTGTAAACAGGAACAACAGACCCCGATGGAGGCCCTGGTTGAAGTTGGCTTCTCGGCTGACGAAGCTAAGTCGATCAAGACCTACAAAGGCAAAGGTTGTTCGACCTGTAACAATACCGGTTACAAAGGGCGTATCGGACTTTACGAAGTGTTGGAAATCACCGACGAGATCCGCGAGTTGATCCTGATCGGTGCCTCCGCACTTGAATTGAGGAAGAAGGCGGTCGACGACGGCATGATCACGTTGCGCGAATCGGGTCTGTACAAGATTCGCGAAGGCGTGACAACGATCGAAGAAGTCGTTCGCGAAACGGTCGCCTAATCGAGGAGAAACCCGAACATGTTAAGAACAATTGCAATAACGCTGGTGCTGCTGCTCTCCGTGGGCGTAATGCTGCCGTTTGCAAACTCAGCGCACGGAATCAGGCAGAGCACACAAATAACGAAGAAGAAGTCGAAACGTTACCGTTCACGTGCCTGGTGGCGACGGTATCGCGCGCGTTTGCGAGCGAGGCGTGCGGCGGAAGAATTGGCGCGTCGCAACGCGATGATGGCTATACCGCAGAATCTCGCGACAGCCTTACCGCAGAATGTTGAGACTGGCGATCTATCAGTCGTTGCCGGACCAGCTTCGCCTGCAATGCCCGCAAAGGCCACTTCGTTGTCGTTCAACGATCTGCCGCCGCGTGGAATGAGAGCGCCGGCCACGATCCAGACTGACGTGACCGCAGCCCAAGCCACGAGACCGTCGATGCGTTCAATCACTGAACCAATCGCGATTCCTGCCGAGGCGCCTGTTACGCCTGTTGCCGTAGCGCCAGCGACGCCTGTTGCCGTAGCTCCTGCGATGGCTGCTAACGCCGCACCAGCGATCCCTGCTAACGCGACAGTTTCAGCGCACGCTGCGGTTAGCGCTACGAGACCGCGTGTTGTTAACGCAGTCCGTCCGGTGATCGCGCCGAACAGCAGTGCACCCAAACTGCCGGGTCAGATGAACCTGTCAGTCGTGGCTCTCAGCCGTCCGAATCCGATCTTCCTGACCCAGCGCGAACAGAAAAAGATGCTCGCCGGTGTTCCGGTTGCCGATCTGAAACGAATCGTGATCGACAAGATGGTCAACAACGGTGGCTGGGTAGTTAATGACTTCATCCGCGAAGTTAATGGCGCTCGCGTTTTCGTCGTGACGGGCCGCACTCCAAAGGATGCGCTCACACCCGAAAAGGCGTGGACCTTCTATTTCACGGAATCTGATGGCCGCGTTTACGGACTGACCACGGAATCGCCGGTTGAATACGCGGAACGCATGACGGTCGAAGCAGAACGCTTCATCCAGTCGTTGCGCGCTAA
The DNA here is from genome assembly GCA_963789185.1 of uncultured Acidobacteriota bacterium. Lineage (GTDB taxonomy): Bacteria > Acidobacteriota > Blastocatellia > Pyrinomonadales > Pyrinomonadaceae > PSRF01. The sequence goes on along the minus strand of CAWBJU010000020.1, from coordinate 70,685 downwards.
ATCAGAGGGCGGCAAGGAGTAACCCCGGGGGGTTAACTAAATTGCTCCAGGAGAGATCATTCAGATGCGACTGAACGAAACCGTTCCTCAAATCTCTTTGTCCGAACTGCTGAGAAAGCTCTCGGAGGTCGGCGGCTCGGACCTGCACATCACCACGGGCTCCCCCCCACAGGTTCGAGTGGACGGACATCTCCGTCCACTCGAGTCGTATCGGGTCCTGACTTCGGCCGACACCAAGCAACTCGCTTACTCGGTGTTGACCGACGCGCAGAAGCATCGTTTCGAGGAAAACCTGGAGCTCGATTTCTCCTTCGGCGTCAAAGGCCTGTCGCGTTTCCGAGCGAATCTCTTCAACCAGCGCGGCGCGGTTGGTGCGGTCTTCCGTGCCATTCCTTATGAGATTAAGCCATTCGAAGAGTTAGGACTGCCCGCGGTGGTCAAAGAACTGTGCAACAAGCCGCGCGGCCTGATCCTCGTCACTGGTCCAACCGGGTCGGGAAAATCAACCACGCTCGCCGCCATGATCGACAAGATCAATCGCGACCGTCACGAGCACATTCTGACGATCGAAGATCCGATCGAGTTTCTTCACAATCACAAAGGCTGTCTTATCAACCAGCGCGAGGTGAATGCCGATACCCACGGTTTCGCCGCTGCGCTACGCACCGCGCTTCGTCAGGACCCTGACGTCGTGCTCGTCGGCGAAATGCGTGACCTCGAAACGATCGAGTCAGCACTGCGTATCGCGGAGACGGGCCACCTGACGCTTGCAACTCTGCACACGAACTCAGCGTCGTCGACGATCAACCGTATCATCGATGTGTTTCCGGCTGACCAGCAGGCCCAGATTCGAGCGCAACTCTCGCTCGTGCTCGAGGGCATTCTGTGTCAGGCATTACTGCCACGCGCGGAAGGAAGTGGACGCGCGATGGCCCTTGAAATTCTGGTTCCCAACGGTGCTATCCGTAACCTGATCCGCGAAGACAAGGTCCACCAGATCTACTCGATGATGCAGACCGGTCAGGACAAGTACGGAATGCAGACCTTCAATCAGGCACTGGCCACTCTCTATCACAAGCGCCATATCAGTATGGACACTGCCTTGCAGCGTTCGTCGAATGTGGACGAACTGCGCGAGCTGATCGATCGCGGCGCCGGCGTTAATACCAACAACGGGAAACCGCACGCGAGTCCTTATGCTCAACCCCGACCGGTTGGTCAAAGACCAAACGTAAGATAAGAAGCAACCGCGGAGTTCACTGCCATGCCAACGTACGTCTTTAAAGGACGCAACAAACTGAACGAGATCGTTGTCGGCGAACGTGTTGCCGACAATCGCGAGGCCCTGAGACAGATCCTGCGCCGCGAACAAGTGACGCTGACTTCTGTCAAAGAAAAGGGACGCGAAATCGGAATTCCCAAGATCGGCAACCGCAAGAAGGTTAAATCCAAAGACCTGTCGGTCTTCACGCGCCAGTTTTCGGTGATGATCGACGCCGGTTTGCCGCTCGTTCAGTGTCTCGAAATCCTGGCCCAACAACAGGACAACAAGTACTTTCAGCAGATTCTCCTTCAGGTGCGGCAGGACGTCGAAGAAGGCTCGACGCTGGCGGCTGCTATGGCCCGCCATCCGCGCGTGTTCGATCAGCTTTATGCGAACATGGTCGAAGCGGGAGAAACCGGCGGTATTCTCGACTTGATTCTGCAACGTTTGTCGACCTTCATCGAGAAGATCGTCAAGTTAAAACGCGACATTATCTCGGCGTTGATTTATCCATCCGCGGTGATCGTGCTCGCAATCGTCGCTGTTGCGGTGATCATGGTGGTAGTGATCCCGCAGTTTCAGAACATCTTCCTTGGTTTGCTCGGACCAGGTGAGCAATTGCCGTTGCCGACGAGAATCGTGGTCGGCATCAGCAACTTTCTTGCTGGTTGGGGAGGGCTGATAATACTGGCGAGCGTGATCGGGACCGGCGTCGCTATAAAGTTCTATTACAAAACTCCGAGCGGCCACAAAATCATCGACCGCATCCTGCTCAAGATCCCGGTCCTGGGTGACATCTTCCGTAAAATATCCGTTGCTCGCTTCTCGCGTACGCTTTCGACGCTCCTTTCGTCTGGTGTCCCAATCCTGCAATCGCTCGACATTACGGCGAAAACTTCAGGTAACGTGATCATCGAAGAGGCGATTACGAAGGTTCGCAGCGCGGTTGAGCGCGGTGAAAGCTTCGTCGATCCGCTAAAGGCCACAGAAGTATTTCCGCACATGGTGGCGCAGATGGTCGGCATCGGCGAACAAACAGGTGCGCTCGACGCGATGCTCGGCAAGATCGCTGATTTCTATGAAGCCGAAGTCGATTCCGCGATCGCCAACCTGCTGACCTTGATCGAACCGTTGCTGATCGGTTTTCTCGGCGTCACGATCGGTTCGATCGTTATCGCGATGTACCTGCCGTTGTTCACGCTGATCGGCAAACTCTCGGCAGGTCACTAAACACTAATTAGCGTCGTGAGACAAAAATAATCATTATGACAAACACCCGGGATTCACGTCCCGGGTGTTTTTCTTTTTCTAAGACTGAAACCGATCGGATAGCGAGTGTCTCCGGCTGTCTACAGTTCTGTTCGTCCCTCAGTCATAAAACAGTCAGAAAACCCCACCCGTCTGCGCCTTTTGTGCTGGCACATTCCTTGCCGAGTGATCGCACCTGACACAGACAACCACTCACTTCACCCACACAAGGAGTTAGTTTCATGAGTAAGAACAAAGATTTCGAAAAGAAGCTCGAAAAGGAGCAGATCGAGAAGATCAAGCCTGAGAAGGAACTCAAGATCGAGATCAAGGAAAAACCCGAAAAGCGTGAGATCAAGGAGTACAAGGAGTTAAAGATCGAGAAGCACGAAAAACTTGAGAAGATTGAAATCAAGGAACGGATCAAGGATTTCAAGGAACGTGAGAAGCACCTGGAGAAGCCCAGCAAGGAGATCGTCGAAGGCCCCGGCTTTGACCCCGGGATCGTTTTCCGCGCCGAAAAGCCCGAAGAAGGAGCGGCCGCTGCGCCGAAGCCGGAAGAGTTGAAGCAGAAGGAACTGGAGAAGATCAAGCCCGAGAAAGAATTTCCGGACAAGCTTCACAAGGAGATCGAAAAGATCAAACCCGAGAAGGAGTTCGAGAAATACCAGATCGAGAAAATCAAGCCTGAGAAAGAATTCCCCGAAAAGTTCCAATTCAAATCCGAATTTGAAAAACCCAGCGCAGAGACCAAGCTGGATCCCGGTACCCGATTGTTCAAAGGCGTCGGCAACCCCGAGGATCGTATCCGCGAACTCGAAGACGCAGTTGAGAGACTCACACACTTCATCGGCGTCGACCTTCGCCCTGATCTCACTACAGGCGCGTTGAAAGGCGAACCGGACGTCGCTGGTGACGAAGTCAAGCCAGATGACAAGAAGAAACCGAAGTAGCGCTTTGTAACTACTATTCTGAGTCCGTGTTTCCGTACGTCCCTGCATCGGAAACACGGACTTTAGGAGACATATGTGGTTAATGATCTGCTCTGCTCACGATGCGTCCGCACTTTGGGCTTTCCACGGTTTGCGTGCGCGTGGACTTCAACCGTTTGAATTGGTCACGGCTGAAATGTTGACGACGAGCGCGCGTTGGGAACACACAGTCGGAGTCGATGGCGCTAACTTCAATGTCACACTTGCCGACGGACGCGTTATCGACAATCGATACGTGAATGGTGTCGTCAACCGGCTCACGCATGTTCCATTGCAACATCTCGCGGGCACGCCCGATTTCGAGTACGCGCAGCAGGAATACACGGCGCTGTTTATGAGCTGGCTGAAAACACTTCCCACGCCGATCTTCAACGGCGTTCAGTCGCAGGGTTTGTCGGGAGCGTGGCGTCACGTTTCCGAGTGGGTATGGATGGCCGCGCAGTCAGGACTTCCCACCGCCACATACAGTCAATCCAGCCACGACGACATCGACGAAACGAAACATCTTCGACGCATTGTTCCCGAGGGCACACCCACGACAATGGCGATCGTGTTGGGCGACCACGTGTTTGGTCCAACCCTGCCGCCGCACATCGCCGATGCCTGCAAAGCGCTCGCGCGTCTCGCGCAAAATCGACTGCTGGGGATCGAACTGACCTTGGGCCAGTCCCACCGCTTATGGACCTTCGCCGGCGCGACGCCAATGCCAGATCTGCGTCTTGGCGGTGAAGCGCTACTCAATGAACTTGCGCGACAACTCTATGTGAATCGGAAGCGGAGCAACTCATGATTCTCCTTTGTGGCATTCCTACTGAAACACCGATGGCCCTCGTGCGTGACGCACTCGACGGCAATGGCACGCGTTACGTCGTCTTGAACCAGCGAAAGTTTGCCAGCATGAAGATGTCGCTGGACATTCAAGGCGGAAAGCCAAGCGGCAAGCTGCAACTGAACGGCGACAGCTATTCGGTCGACGAGTTCACAGGCGTTTTCACGCGGTTGATGGACTACCACTTCCTGCCCGAGTTGCAAGACGCTCCGGCCGACGCGCCCGAGCTGAAGTTTTGCTGCAACTTGTTTGAGACGTTGACTCGTTGGGCCGAGATCAGTCCCGCACGCGTCGTGAATCGCGTTGCGCCGATGGGGTCAAACTTTTCCAAGCCTTACCAGGCGCAGCTAATCAGGCGCTACGGCTTCGAAGTTCCGGAAACTTTAATCACCAACGACCCTGATTTGGTGCGTGCGTTTCGCGCTCGTCACGGCCGAGTTATTTACAAATCGATCAGCGGCGTGCGTTCGATCGTGCAAACGTTGACTGACGACGACATGACGCGCATCGACAACATTCGCTGGTGCCCAACTCAGTTTCAGGCCTTTGTCGAAGGGACGAATGTGCGTGTTCACACAGTCGGCGAGAAAGTTTTCGCAACCGCAATCAACACCGACGCGACCGACTATCGTTACGCCCATCGTCAAAGCGGAGACCATGCAGATCTCCGTCCTGTCGAATTAGCTGACGACCTGGCAGAGATGTGCGTGAAGCTATCGGCCGGACTTGGTCTCGCTTTCGCCGGTATCGATCTGAAGATCACACCCGAGAACTACGTCTACTGTTTCGAGGTAAACCCCAGCCCCGCGTTCAGCTACTACGAATCGCAGACGGGCCAGCCGATCTCTCAAGCTGTCGCTGATTATTTGAGCGGCAATTAGGAGTGTCAAATCGCTCTCTTGGAGCCACAGATGGGCAATGTGCGCCGGCCCTGCTATAATCCGCCTACCCCTGTTTGTCCCCCCTGGTAAAACTCTCCTCCGAGAAGTCAGCGCAGAGATCAATTGGTTATGCCCGGTAAAGCTCCAGCGATGCGGCTCGCACAACGCATTCAAGACGGATCACGTTGCAGATTTAAAGAGCCCTGAGCTGGCGCCTTACTGGCTGGCTGCGGTCATCGAGTCGGCTGACGACGCGATTATCAGTAAAACGCTCGACGGCATCATTACGAGTTGGAACCACGGCGCTCAGCGTATCTTCGGCTACACCGCGGAGGAGGCAATCGGCAAACCGGTGACGATGCTGATCCCGCCCGAGCACGTCGACGAAGAACCCGCAATCCTCGCGCGACTCCGCGCCGGTGATCGCATTGAGCACTACGAAACAATCCGGGTCACCAAAAATGGGAGACTGATTGATATCTCGTTGACGGTTTCACCGATCAAAGGACCGAACGGTCAAATCGTCGGCGCTTCCAAGATCGCACGTGACATCACCGAACAACGGCAGGCGCGTCAAGCCCTCGCCGCGGCTTATGAAGCAGCGAAACAGGCGCGCGCCGAAGCTGAACAAGCGGTAGTTGAAAAGGATAAGCTCTATCATCAGGCGGAAGAGTCGAGCCGGTTGAAGGAAGAGTTTCTCGCCACCATCTCGCACGAACTGCGCACCCCGTTGAGCGCCATTCTCGGTTGGACGCGCATGCTGCGATTGGGCCAGTTGTCAGCTGAGGATCATGCAAAAGCCCTCGACACGATCGAACGTAACGCGCGCGCGCAGGCTCAACTGATCGACGACCTGCTCGATGTCTCACGCATCATCACGGGCAAGTTGCGAATGGACGTGCGTCCCTCCGATCCCAATGGGTTCATCGACGCCGCGGTGGAAGCTGTTAGACCAGCCGCCGAGGCGAAAGGCGTTCGCGTGCAAAAGGTGATGGACACTGGCGCGGTTTCGATCCCCGGTGATCCCGTGCGGCTTCAGCAAGTAGTCTGGAACCTGCTTTCAAACGCGATCAAATTCACGCCGCGCGGCGGGCGAGTTCAGATCCGTTCGGAGCGCGTCAATTCACATCTCGATATCGTAGTGAGTGATACCGGGCAGGGGATCTCGCCTGATTTTCTGCCGCATGTTTTCGATCGCTTTCGTCAGGCAGATCAGAAGACGAGTCGCCAGCATGGCGGCATGGGACTCGGACTGGCTATTGTGCGTCATCTGGTCGAACTCCATGGCGGAACTGTCCAGGCGTCAAGTGCGGGCCCGGGAGAAGGCGCGACGTTTACCGTGCAGTTGCCGATCAGTCCGATTTACCAGGTCGACGCCACAGGCGGTCGCGTGCATCCGGGTGCGAGAGACTTGTTGCCGACGAACGAGAGTACCGATCGACTTGATGGTCTAATCATCCTGATTGTCGACGACGAGCCTGACACACGCGAGTTGTTGCGGCAGGGTCTCGAATACTGTGGCGCCACTGTGCGCGTTGCCGAATCGGCCGCCGAAGCTCTCAAGGCACTTGCCAACGAAGTACCGGACATTTTGATCAGCGATATCGGAATGCCCAACGTAGACGGGTATGATCTGATTCGGCAGGTGCGCACTCTTCAAACCGAAGAGGGACGGCGCGTCGCAGCCATAGCCTTAACGGCCTACACCCGGGTCGAAGACCGCCTCCACGCCCTGCGCGCGGGCTACGACATGCACGTCCCCAAACCTGTAGAACTCACCGAGCTCTGTGCCGTCTCCGCCAGCCTCACGCGCCGGAAGACTTGATTGTGACTTGAACCAATTCTTTGCGCCGCTGGAAGCAGTTACTTGCCGCAAGTTCAATCAAAACCGAGAGAGTTCGCATCTCCACCTTGTCTACGATTCGTGTTTTGGAACCATTACATTGCCGGAAGTGCAAATTGGAACTCAAGCCTTGCCGGAAGTTCGGAGAGGACAGGTTAAGCTACTGATCGTGACGGGGAATCAATCTAGTATCATTAGTTTCTATTGACATAAGGATTTTTAGAGTCAGCCATCGACTATTCTTGGGAACGTTAGCTGTGCTGGCGGACGAAACCGCTCATGTCGCGCATCATATATATGCTAATCATTGGCAACGATAGCATCGCAACAGAGTCTGCTCTTGCCCCCGCCAATTCGTTGCTGTGCATGAAATGTTGTCATATAAATAGAAGTGCTTTCTAGAACGAAACGCGGAGGAGAAGCTATGGAAAACTCACAACAAAAAGAATTGGAATCGTCGGATTCAACGGATGAGAGCAATCGTGTGCCTGGCATCAAGGCGGTAGGCAGAATTGATCTCCAATATACAAAGGCGGGTGGCGCTACACAGAGATGGAGCCTGATACAGTTTGACCTTGATACCAAGTATGATGCGCGTAATCGTACTTGGCGGTCTAAAGGAAATGCCCGTAGCACGACACATGGTTATGAGATGGAGGTAACGTATGACGTATCAGCTCGAATCTTGACCGTCAAGTTGCAGAATTACGTGTTTACCGTACCAGGCACGCATATGCAGGCTGGAAATTACAACGATAGGTCAACGCTTAATATCAGCTTTTTAAAAGACGTCGAAGGATCCACGGATGCCGTAGGAGACCAGTACCTCATCAAGGGCGGCTCCCGTCTCAACCTTTCTCTCTGATCGCACTTAGAAGGTACTTCTTCCAAAAGATAAACACCAATAAATTCTACGAAGGAATTTAGGTGGTTTGTGCTCACCTTTACCTTCAGACCATCAAGTAACTGCATAACTTCGGCGAGTGCTTTATCTCTTAAACCACTTGGAATTTGAAATAGGAGTTAATCGGAGATTGTTTTGTTCAGCTTCGTCGATGCCGTGCAGGACACTGCGGGATAGTAATCCCACGTTCCGGTGACGAGTTCAGGGTAGTAGTTTGAAGCTGGTGCGATTCTGACTGGTTCTCAAAATACGGCATCGCGTATTTCAATTGGTGCGAGTGGGTCGCCGGGTTTATACGGAACACGGTTTCAAGCTGTGGGAGGTCGCATCTCGCGGTGATGTTTGCATTAACATCGAGAATCTCCGCCAGAGAATCGCCGACAGTCACGTCTTCCACGTCGTCATCTGGGTCCCGGAGGATTCGGACCATGGAGATTTGCTTAGCCATGACGATTGCTAATCTTAGATTGTCGTTGCTGCTGATGGAAGGACGAACTGCATGCCTACCTTCCTAGCGACGTGAGTTGCGAAATGAATTAAAAGAGCGGTTAAGAATCTACGGCAAGCAGTAGTTCAGGACCTTTTTTTGTACTTTTCCGGGAAATTGGAACCAATTAATTGCCGGACGTTACATTGATCCGCTCACATCAACCAATATTCTCACCCACACTTTGACAATCTAGGCATGCCCTGTCTATGATGCCTACCGTTTCTAGGTATCACTTACTTCTGCGTTGCTCAATTCAAGGAGATCTTGTGGCAAAAGCTAAGGCCGATCTGTTGCAGGGGACGCTCGATATGCTGATTCTCAAGTCGTTGTCCCTCGGAGAATTGCATGGGTACGGCATTATTCAGCGTATTCGACAGCTTTCGGATGAAATGCTCAATGTCGAACAGGGGTCGTTGTATCCGGCGCTCTATCGCATTGAGCAAAAGGGCTGGGTGTCGGCGCGCTGGGACGTTCACGATACTGGACGCGAGGCGAAGTTTTACAAACTAACGCGCAGCGGACGGAAGCAACTCGAGACACAGGAAGCGAGTTGGGATCGGCTCGTGCTCGCGATCACCAAAGTTCGACAGGCGACGACTTAGCTACAAGAAGACACAAAACGCACAAGCAACACAGAAGGTTTTCAGTAATGAAGTGGTTCAATATTCTTCGCGATCGCCTGCGAGCGCTACGCAGGCGCGATTCCGTCATTCACGATATCGACCGCGAGATGCGCAGCCATCTCGACCTCCAGATCGAAGAAAACATCAAAGCGGGTATGTCGCCGGAAGAAGCGCGCGAGAAAGCCAGGCGTAGCTTCGGCAACCTGAATCGCGCCGTCGACGCCGCCTACGACGTGAAAGGCGGCGGCCTCTTCGAAACACTCGTGCAGGACATTCGCTACGGCACGCGCGTGTTGCTCAAACACAAGGGCTTCACTTCAATCGCCGTGATCACACTCGCGCTGGGTATCGGCGCCAACAGTGCGATCTTTTCCGTAGTCAACGAACTGCTATTGCGGCCACTTCCTTATCAGGATCCGGATCGTATCGTCATGCTGTGGGAAGTTTCACCCGAAGGCCGCCGTCAGAACACGACCTCGCGGGCAAACTTCCGCGCCTGGCGTGCTCAGAGCACAAGCTACGAGCACATGGCGGCGTTCAGCGATCAGCGACTCACGCTCACCGGCAACTTCGAACCAGAAGAAGTTTCGGGTCAGCTCGCACTGCCGGAGATCTTCAAAGTCCTCGGAGTGCAGCCGATTCTTGGCCGCACACTATTACCCGAAGATGCTCAACCCAACAGTCCGCTCGTCGTCGTGCTAAGTCATGGTCTGTGGCAACGACGCTTTGGGGGACAAGCCAGCGTGATCGGACAACCGATCATGCTTAACGGCGTTAACCGTCAAGTGGTCGGCGTAATGCCGCCGAATTTTCAATTTCACATCAAACAGCGATCGGGAACCGGCAGCCCCGCGGAACTATGGCTCAATCTGCCGATGGGGACCGGAAACACCGAGAACGAGCGTGGTCGTTTTCTCTCGACCGTGGCGAAGTTGAAACCCGGTGTCACCGCTGAGCAGGCTGGCGCTGAACTAAGGACCATCGAAGCGCGACTCTCAGACGAAGTTCCTGAATTCAACAAGAATTACAGCGCCGAAGTCCTGCCGTTGCGCGAGCAATTCTTCGGCAACGTGCGACGCCCGCTGTGGTTGATGTTAGGTGCAGTCGGATTCGTTTTGTTGATCGCGTGCGCGAACGTCGCCAATCTCTTGCTATCACTCGCCACTTCGCGTGAGAAAGAAATCGCCTTACGAGCCGCACTTGGCGCCCGTCGTTCGCGCATCGTGAGACAGTTGCTGACCGAGAGTCTTCTGCTTGCATTACTCGGCAGTGCACTCGGCCTCGGTGTTGCCTGGTTGGGAATCAAAGCGCTGCCGTTAATAAGTCCACGCGACGTTGTGAGCTTGCAAGGAGTTACTTTGAACATGTCGGTGCTGATGTGGACACTCGGCGTGTCGATACTGACCGGCATTATCTTTGGACTCGCGCCTGCGCTTCACATCTCGCGACTCAACCTGAACGAATCACTAAAAGAAGGCGGCAAAGCAGACTCGGGCCAGGCAACGGGCAGCCGGCGTTTGCGCAGCGTGCTCGTAGTTTCTGAAATCGCGCTCGCCGTCGTGCTGCTTGCCAGTGCCGGACTATTAATCAGGAGTTTCATTCGCCTCCAACAAGTGGATCGCGGGTTCAATTCTGACAACGTCCTGTCGATGGTGGTGCGTTTACCCTTCGCGCGATATCCGGAAGACGCGCAGCTGGTCCAGTTTTTCAACCAGTCGATGGAACGAATGCGAAACCTGCCGGGCGTGCGTTCCGCGGGTATGGTGAACTTCCTGCCGCTGTATGGCGGTTTGGGTTCGTCCACCGGATTCAAGATTATTGGCAGACCAGAGCCGCCGCCGGGGCAGGGACCAAGCTGCGATGTGCGCGTTGTAGACGCGGGCTATTTTCCAACGCTCGGCATTCCGCTCCTGCGCGGCCGCAACTTCTCTGACGCCGAACTGCGCGAATCGAAACACGTGATCCTTATCAACGATGCGCTCGCTCGCAAACACTTCCCGAATGAAGATCCGATCGGGCAACGTCTGGACGTCGCGATGTTTGAAACGCCGATGCCGGCTGAGATCGTCGGCATCGTCGGCAACGTCCGTTACGACAGCTTGATCGACGAGGCGCCCGAAGCGGTTTACTTTCCGCACCCGGACCTGGCTTACCCGTTCATGACACTCGTGCTGCGCACCGACGGCGATCCCAAAGCAATCGCGCCGGCAGTGCAACGAGAGATTCGCGCGCTCGATCCGAATCAACCGGTGTCAGACGTACGCACGATGGACCAGGTGATGTCGGAGGCCGTAAGCCGGTCACGTTTCAACACGCTGCTACTGGCACTGTTTGCTGGCCTGGCGACGTTGTTGTCCGCTGTAGGAATCTTCGGTGTGATGAACTATTCAGTGGCTCTGCGCACGCGCGAGATCGGCTTGCGATTGGCCGTCGGCGCCCAACCGCGTCAGGTGCTGCTGTTGATTCTGAAGCAGGGATTGACGTTGACCGTGGTGGGCGTCGGACTTGGTTTGGTCGCAGCGTTCGCTTTAACGCGACTGTTGACGGGGCTGCTGTTTGGAGTCGAAGCAGTCGATGCGACCACGTTTACGACGATCTCGCTGCTGCTCGTGTTCGTCTCGCTGCTCGCGTGTTACTTACCGGCACGGCGCGCGATGCGTATCGATCCGATGACGGCGTTGCGATACGAATAAGAACCACCGATCGGACTTAAAAACTGTGATACGCTGTCGATCCGATGATGGTCGCTGCACACACCAGCGAGTCGGGTCGATCGGCGAGTTCGAAGCTCGGCTGGTTGATCGCGGGTCGGCTGGTGACGGCCGTGGTCCTCAGCATCGTCGCCACGCTTTGGATTCGCGCTGGAGAACCGCAGCAGTCATTTCAGAAAAGCATGCTGCTGTTGACGACGGTGGCGTGCCTCACGATCGCTTACGCAATCCTCTTTCGCTTCTATAAAAACATCCGCATGCAGGCGAGGTTCCAACTCGCCCTCGACGTCGTCCTCGTTACGGCACTGGTTTGGGACTCCAAAGCCATCCAGTCGCCGTACATTGCGCTCTACATACTGATCATCGCGATCTCGAGTCTTTTTCTGAGCCAGCGCGAAGTGGTGGCTACGTCTGTCGGCTGTGCGGTCATGTTCACCGCTTGTTCGCTCGTGTTGACTGGGGCGCTCGGTCCGACTGCCGATTCGCGGCTGATTGGCGGTTCGTTATCGCAGACGGTCCAGTGGATCGGACTGTTTGTCATCGCGTTTTTCGTAGTTGGTCTGCTCTCCGGCCGGCTAGCTGAACGACAAACGCGCTCTGACGTGCGCTTGCAGGCAGCGCGAAAGTCACTCGCAAACCTGCGCGCGCTGCACGAACGCATCGTCGCCTCGATTCGCTCCGGCGTGGTGACGACTGACCTCGAAGGTCGTATCTACACCTTCAACGCTGCGGCGCGGGAGATCACCGGCTACAGCGAAGAAGCAATCCGCGGACAGGACGCTTCCATTCTTTTTGGCGAGATGAAAGACCACGTCGCAGACGCACTGGCCGCAGCGGAAGCGGGCGCGACGAGTCCGCGATTCGAAACGAGTTGCCTCACTTCAGAAGGCATGCGACTGCGTCTTGGTTACAGCATCTCCCCATTGAGTTCTGAGGCGGGCGAGACAACGGGCATGGTGGTCACTTTTCAGGATCTGACGCAGGTGCGCTCTTTGGAAGAAACGTCGCGCCGGCAGGATCGTCTTGCCGCGATCGGACGGATGGCGGCGTCGATCGCACACGAGATCCGCAACCCACTCGCCGCGATGCGTGGATCGATCCAGATGCTGCGTTCGGAAGTTGACAATGATTCGTCGCAGGCGGAGTTGATGGAGATCATCCTGCGCGAGTCAGACCGGCTGAATCAAATCATCACTGACTTCCTGAGTTATGCGCGGCCACGATCACTGGTGCAGGCGCGCGTGGACGTCGGCGATCTCCTGCATCAAACCTTTTCCCTGCTGCGGCATAGTCCGGAGCTCAGTTCGAACCAGGTGGTTGAAGAGGAAGTCCCCGACGAACGTATCTTCGCAAACGCGGACGAAGGACAGTTGAAACAGGTGTTTTGGAACCTCGCGCGCAACGCGCTTCAGGCGATGCCGCAGGGTGGAACTCTCCGCGCGACGCTGGACAAGAATTCGAACGACCGCCTGCGCATTGCGTTCTCGGACTCGGGACGCGGCATGACGCCCGACCAGGTCGAACGCCTATTCGAACCCTTTTCGTCAACGACGGGCGGCACGGGCCTGGGTCTGTCAATTGTTTATCAAATCATTCGCGAGCATGGTGGTACAATCAATGTCCGCAGTCGTGAAGGACAGGGAACGACGATTACCGTCGAACTCCCAATGACAACGTCGAACGGCGACCAGTGAAGTAATTGCCGATTGCCAATTTCCAATTGCCGATTTCTCGAACCCGAGTTGGCAATCAGCAACGGACCAAATCGGCAATCGGCAATCGGCAATTGGAAATGAAATCATGGCCAATCTTCTAATTGTTGACGATGAGCTCGGGATGCGGCAGTTTCTGACGCACCTGCTCCAACGCGAGGGACACACCGTACGGGTCGCCGAGAATGGCAATGAAGCCATGGCCCAGCTCCGCGAGCAGGCCCCGGATCTGATCATCTCCGACATTCGCATGCCTGACATGAACGGCGTCGATCTTTTGCGGGTCGCGAAGGAGTTATTGCCCGAAGTGGAAGTAATCATGATGACGGCCTTCGCGAACGTCGACACCGCACGTGAGGCATTTCTCCTCGGCGCCTACGACTTCGTTCAAAAACCATTCGACAACGATCTGCTCAAAGAGACTGTCACCCGCGCGCTCGACAAGATCACGCTCGTTAAAGAGAAAGAAGCCTTGCTCGAAGAGAACAAGGCGCTGATCCAGGGACAACGCACGCGCGGAAAGCTCGGCAACATCATCGGTCGCAGCCAGCGGATGCTTTCGCTTTACCAGATGGTGGAAACCGTTGCGCAGGTGCAGTCGACGGTGCTCGTCACCGGCGAATCTGGCACGGGTAAGGAACTGGTGGCCCGCGCGATTCACGATCTCAGTCCGCGCGCCGAGAAGCCGTTTGTGTCGGTCAACTGTGGAGCTTTCACGGAGACGTTGCTCGAGTCTGAGCTGTTTGGCTACGTCAAGGGATCATTCACGGGTGCGAACGCTAACCGCAAAGGGCTTTTTGAAGCAGCAAACAGCGGCACGATCTTTCTCGACGAGATCGGCGAGATGTCGCCGGCCATGCAGGTCAAGCTCTTGAGGGTCTTGCAGGAGCGAAAAGTTCGCCCGGTTGGCGCAACTGAAGAGGGCACAGTCGATACTCGGGTCATTGCGGCCACCAATCGCGACCTTGCGAGTATGGTTACCTCCGGAACGTTTCGCGAGGACCTTTACTATCGCATCTCCGTGATCCCGATCGAGCTTCCGCCGCTGCGTGAGCGGGCCGAAGATATATCCGATCTGGCCACACACTTTGTGCAGAAGTTTTGCGCGCCCGCGGGACGCTCGTTAGGCATCAGCGAAACCGCGATGCGGTTGCTGGAACGCTACTCGTGGCCCGGAAACGTGCGTGAGTTGGAACACACGATCGAACGTGCTGTCGCCCTCGAACGAACGAACTCGATCGAGCCGGAACGTCTACCTGAAAAGATCACCAACTACAATCCGTATCGCGTCGCGGAAGCGATGGAGTTTCCAGACGAAGGTATCAATCTCACGGCCCACTTGGACCAGCTCGAAAAGACCTACGTACTTGAGGCACTTCGCCGCACATCGGGCAATCAGACCAACGCTGCGGAGCTCTTGCGATTGTCGGTACGCTCGCTGAGGCACTTACTGGACAAGCACGGCGTTCGCGGTCTGACAGCTCAGATGCGTGATGAGCGACGTGGTCCAGATTCCCATCCCCGCCGCCGGTCCACCGATGCCCCGGGCCGCCGCCGCGAGGACGACACCGGCGAGTTCGCTGCCGGTGTTGGGGAAAACTAACCCACCCATTTCCTTACAAATCCTGGTGCCTGCCGGAAACCGTCATTTCCGCTCTGCCGAATTTTGTCAGCCTTTCTGAGACCCCCTTGGTCCAACCCTCTCACGAGCAAAATTTCGATCAAAAAAGATCTCTTTTTTGCCTTTCGCGGGAAAACCTCCAGTGGCACACCGGTTGTTAAAGCCCATATCGACACTTCGCGCTTTGCGCGGCTCACAAGGGAACGGAAAGCCGGTGGCGCGAGATTAACTAAATGGAAAACCCCCTAATCTTTTAAGGAGCACCTAACTCGAATGACTACCAAACGCCAAGAAGGCTTTTCGCTAATCGAACTTCTCATCGTCGTCGCGATCATCGGCATCATCGCCGCGATCGCTATCCCCAACCTGCTCGCTTCACGTCGCGCCGCTAACGAAGGTTCGGCTATCGCGACCCTGCGCGTTATCTTCAGTTCAGAGGCCACTTATCAGGCAACCGCTGGTGGCGGCGCCTACGGTGACTTGGCTGCCCTCGCTGCGGTTGGCTTGGTCGATTCAGTCGTCGCCAATAGCGGCGTCACCGCAAAGAGCGGTTATGGCTTCGCAGCAGCGGTTCCCGTCATTGCTAACTGGAATGCTTTCGATGCGACCGCAGTACCATCAGCTCACACCACGGCTAACCCTATCACCGGAACCGGTTCACGCAGTTTCTACGTGAATGAAGTTGGACCCATGTACTTCAACACGACCGCTGCCGCGCCGACCTGTGCCGCTACCACGGCCCGTGCGATGGTGGGTGCACCCACGCTGCTCAACTAAACGTCCTCCTCAATCTCACCACTTGCGGAGGCGGGATGGCTCGCCTCCGCAACTTTTTACGAGTCAAACATACGACTCAACTCTTAAACACTTACGCGGAGTACCGCGATTATGAGATCCCCCAAATCTAATAAAGGCTTTTCGCTGATAGAGCTTATCCTCGTGGTCACCGTCATCGGCGTGCTCGCAGCGATCGCGGTTCCAAACCTGCTGTCCTCGAAACGCGCTGCAAATGAGGCTTCTGCATTAAGTGCGTTACGGGTCATCTCCAGCGGCGAAGCCACTTACCGAGCGACTGCCGGAGGCGGTAACTACGGAGACCTCACAGCGCTCGCTACTCTGAATTTTGTTGATGCAAAAGTTGGTGGAGCAACTATTGCCGGACCGGGCACGCCCAGGAGTGGTTTCCTATTTTCAGCAGTCAGTGTCGCTGGCGTCGGAGTCCCTGCGTTCGATGCGAAAGCGCAGGCTTTCCTACACACATCTGTTAATATTCTCTTCGCTACTGGATCACGAAGTTTTTACGTCAACGAATTGGGCGTCGTGTACTTCAACAAAACCGCTACCGCTCCAACCTGCTCAGCTAATGCTTTACGTGCTATGGCCGCCGGTAGCACTATTCTCAACAACAACTAGATCGATTGTTCGAACCCGGGCAAAAAATCCTCTTCCGCACCCCATGCGTTTAAGGTAGATTTGTGTTGCCCGCAATAGCTCAATGGAACAACAACTGAGAACGTTGGACGCGGCTCAACCAACCACACACCTCGAAGAATCCAAGCTCCGCCGAAACGGCACCGTTGGGCGCATTTCGGCAATCGCGCGCAATGCCTTTCGCGAGGCAGTGCGCGATCGTGTTTTGTATAACCTCGTGTTGTTTGTGCTGCTGCTCACCGCAGCCTCGATCTTTATCGGTGAATTATCCGGCGGGCAGGAACGCAAGATCATCGTCGACCTGGGTCTGAGCGCAATGCTGCTCTTTGGCATGTTCATCTCAATCTTTGTTGGCGTCGGACTCGTTTACAAAGAGATCGAACGGAGAACGATCTACGCGGTTTTCTCGAAGCCGGTCGGTCGCGGCGAATTTTTAGTTGGCAAATATTTCGGTCTTTGTTTCACCCTCCTGGTGAATGTGGTGGTGATGGGAGTGGGAGTTTCCCTCGCGCTGTTGTATGTGAGTCGTGGTTGGGATCCGCTGATTCCCACTATCTGGCCCGCGGTATTATTAATCTACCTCGAGTTGATGCTGCTAACTGCGGTGGCTTTGCTGTTCTCTTCGTTTTCGTCCCCGGCATTATCTGCTCTGTTGACGTTCTTGATCTTTGTTGCCGGTCACTTTAGTGCCGACCTGAAACTGCTCGCGGCGTCTCTCGGCAGCACGGGGGCCCGGTGGTTCTTCACTGCTTTGTATTACCTGCTGCCGAATCTTGCTAACTACAGTTTTATTACTCCGGCCGCTCATGGTCGCACACCGGAGGCGGGATTTGTTTTCGCCAGCGCGCTGTATGCATTCGTCTACATCACCGTGACACTCGCGGCGGCAACTCTCATCTTCAGCCGTCGAAACTTCAAATAAGAGATGAACAACGAGCGCCTGAAGAATGTCACGCTGGGTCTGATCGTAGTGGTCGGGTTGGCCAGTGCCGCGCTGCTTGTTCGCTGGACCGATACATTGCGACCGCCGGTTGATCCGAACGCAATTGACGAGGCTCTTTATCTAAACGATAAGACCGTGCGGAGAATGAGTCTCGGTTTTAATGGTCTGGCGGCCGATTGGTACTGGATGCGTTCGCTGCAATACGCCGGTACGAAGCTTTTCAACTCCACAGGCGATATTTCTCTCGACGATCTCCGTGGACTAAACATGACGTTGCTCGCGCCTTTATTGGACACGGCGACGACGCTGGATCCGGAGTTTATCGAACCGTACGAATACGCCGCCGCTGTATTGCCGGCGATCAACGTGCAACAAGCCATTCGCCTAACACAAAAAGGCATTGACGCTAATCCGAATGCGTGGCGGCTCTATCACCATCTTGGTTACATCTACTGGCGCCAGGGCGATTATGAAAAGGCGAGTGAGACCTACGGACGAGGTGCGCAGATTCCCGGCGCTCCCACGTGGATGGAAGCGATGAAAGCAAAGCTCATCTCTGAGGGCGGGAGTCGCTCGACGGCACGCGAGATCTATACGCGCATGTACGAGCAGGCCGGCGAAGAACACGTCAGAGAAATGGCGCAGAAGCAACTAATGCGATTGGAATCGTTGGACCAACAGGACGCGTTGCGAAAGTTATTCGCAGCGTTCAAGACACGCTACGGAAAATGTCCTGATTCGTGGCGCGAACTCGCTCAGATCTTTCGCACGTTGCGCATCCCGATGGACGAATCGGGAGCCCCACTCGATCCTTCAGGCGCGCCGTATGTGCTGCAAGCCGGCGCCTGCGAAGTCGAATTGGATCCGAAACAGACTAAAGTTCCTATGAAATAGAGTCGATTTAAACGCCATGCCGGTTATCGAAATCGCAAATCTGACGAAAGACTACCAGGTCGGTTTTTTCCGCAAACGTAGGGTGCGTGCGCTGGACGATCTTTCACTTTCGGTCGACGCGGGACAGATCTTCGGTTTTCTCGGCGCGAACGGCGCAGGCAAAACCACCACGCTCAAGCTCCTCATGCGTTTGATCTTTCCGACCAGCGGTACGGCACGAATTCTCGACCGCGACATCCAGGACGTGCGCATGCACGAACACATCGGTTACTTGCCCGAGAATCCTTACTTCTATGACTACCTGACCGGGCGTGAGTTTCTCGAGTACTGCGCTGAGATCTTCGGCTATTCGGCTGCCGAGCGGAAAAAACGCGCCGCGGATCTCCTCGCGAGAGTCAAGCTCGACGAAAAGAAGTGGGACACGCAACTCCGGAAGTTTTCGAAAGGAATGCTACAGCGCGTCGGCCTGGCCCAGTCGTTGATAAACGATCCTGAGATCGTCTTTCTTGACGAACCGATGAGCGGACTCGATCCAGTTGGACGTCGTGAAGTGCGCGACCTGATCGCGTCGCTGCGAGAAGACGGAAAAACTGTCTTCATGTGTTCCCACATTCTTTCCGATATCGAAGTGCTTTGCGATCGCGTCGCAATTCTGAAACGCGGAAAGCTCGCGCAAGTTGGACACCTCGACGAGTTACGTCAAAAGACAGAAGGTCCGAATCGGATGGAGATACTCGCGGCGGGAGCCGAAGCATCGGCGCTACACCTCGCAAATGCCGACATCTCTGCGACGCCACGTGGACTTCGAATCGAAATCTCCAGCGAAAATGAAATTGAAAGTGCGCTTGCAGCGTTGAGAAAAGCAGGCGGGAAAGTTGTTTCGATTCAACCCATCAAGCAGTCGTTGGAGGAACTCTTCCTCGACGGATCATCCCAGTCTTAATCCTTAATCTTAAATGCCACCACTTCCATCTTGATGTTGGCGCGTGGATCAGTGTCTTTCATTCCGTCCAGCATCATTTGTGCTTGCATCGTCTTGTTTGGCAGCAACTCTGGCTGACGCTCTGACGGCACGAAGATTAGTGTCTTCTCCTTGACCGGCTTCCCTTCGTAGTCGACGACCGAGCCTTTGATCTCGAGACCAGTGATGGTCTTTCCGGTGAGATTACGAACGGTGGTTCGGAGCGTCATCGTAAGGTCGCCCAGCGCACGTTTCGCTTCGAATCCTTCAGGCTCATCCAGGGCGATGTTCGGCTTGTGCTTTTCAAACTCCGGATTGCCCGCACGAATGGCGCCTTGCAACGTGACACCGGCACTTGGACCGCTGCTAATCGCCCACATTAAAAATCCAAAGATGATTGCGATCACAACAGCAGCGCCAATTGCGACGGCAATGATCAGCGTTCGGTTCGACTCGCTTGCTTCGAGTCGGCGGTCCGGAGCAGCCATAGTGACGGAATTGTATAAAACTGCGGCTTACTTCCCAAGTAGTTTGGCGATGAGCTGTTCCAGTTGGCTGAAATCGATTGGCTTGGTGATGTAGCTGTCGCAGCCGGCGGCAAGTGCGTCGGACTGGAAGTCGGAAGTGTCGTGGGCCGAAACGGCAATGATGGGTGTCTTGCTCAGCCCATTAAGTTTTCGGATGGCGCGCGTGGCGGCGAGGCCATCGATTACCGGCAGGCTCAGGTCCATCAGGATTAGGTCCGGCTGCTCGGACTCGGCAAGGCGAACAGCCTCCTCGCCGTTGGTCGCTTCGACCACCCGGTACCCGGTCATCTCCAAAAGACGCCGCATCATGAAACGATTGTCTTCCGTGTCTTCGACCAGCAAGACGGTCTCGATTGGTTCCGGATTCTGCATTTGCTGACCAAACTGAGCGTATTCTGGACGCCCGACCCACCCCAAGTTGTTGATTTTACTGTATCACTAGAATACGTGCGCCTTTTTTGTTACCATGCCGCATTGAAATACAACACATAAAGCTGCTGGACCAAAGGCTCTTTCGTACACTCGGTCCGGTGTGAGGTTCCCTCCCCCTACGGCCCCCTAAAAAGAATTAGAGAGTTTTCGCATCGATGAAGGCGTCAATGTCGAGGATAGAAGATACGAAATCGCTTCAAGACCTCGGACGAGCTTCGATTCAAATCGTCCATGACCTCAAGAACCAGCTCAATGGTCTCAAACTGTATGCCACGTTCCTTCGGCGCCGGATCGAGAAGAGCGAAAGACCAGACGACGAACAGGAAACGATTGGAAAGCTCATTAGCGGACTGGACCGCGCCGCCACCGATCTTTCAATGATTGTCGAGCTTGGGAGGGAGGTCGAACTGAAGAAACAGCCCGGGTTCGAAATCGCCAAAGTGCTGCGTAATCTTTGCTCGAGTTTCCAGGAGGGCGAGGCCCAGGTTGTTTGCGAATTAGACGCGGATTCGATACAGGGTGACTTCGATCATTCCAAACTCGCGGACGCTATCAAGTCGATGTTTGCTGGAGCCATTAAGTTCAAACAGAAAGACGAGGGTGCGGCGCCCGTTAGAGTGTCCCTCAAAGCCTCCGACAACAACGCTGTGATCGAATGGTCGGGCCTCAGGCCGTTGGATCACGATCCGTTTCGTACTTTCGCCGGTAGCGACGAGATCCGGTTGTCGATGGCCAGGAAAATTATCGAGGCGCACGGCGGCTCGACAAATCTCGCGGAACACAAGCTTGTCGTAGTGCTTCCGCTTTCAGGAGCCGGTTAACAACTGATTCTTTTGATAGGGAGTAAAACCATCATGGTGCCTCAAGGCGCGGCGATTTCGAGAGAGGAGAAAAAGGTGGAGAACAAAGAAGTGCGGATTCTTGTCGTAGACGACGAGCCGATGATGGCTGACTCGTTGCGACAAAACTTCATGGAGGAAGGCTATTCGGTCGACACAGCGGCGACTGGTGCGGCCGCCATCGAACTGTTCGACCAGGGCGCGCATCACCTGGCGATTTGCGACCTGCAACTGCCGGACATGGACGGCCTCGAAGTGTTGCGTCACATGAAGGACGCGCGACCGACTACGGAAGTGATAGTTGTCACTGGATACGGAACGGTGCAGAAAGCAGTCGACGCGACTAAAGCCGGTGCTTTCTATTTTGTCGAGAAGCCGTTTGATTTCGAGGAACTTCAGCCGCTGGTTGAAAAAGCGCTCGAACGCCGCGAGCTCGTCGCTGAAACCGCGAACATGCGACGACAACTTTCGACGCGCGCCGAGTATTTCAACATCATCGGGGCGTCAAAGCCGATGCAGCAGATTTACGAAACGATCGAATCGGTGGCGAAGTCTGACGCGAATGTTTTGATCGTTGGGGAGTCGGGCACGGGCAAGGAGTTGATCGCGAACGCGATTCATTACCAGTCGCTGCGATCGAAAAAGCCGTTCATCAAAGTAAACTGCGCGGCGTTACCGAAGGAACTGATCGAGTCGGAACTGTTTGGACATACGAAAGGTGCATTCACCGGCGCGCACGCCGACAAGGAAGGTCTCGTGCAACACGCTGCCGGTGGTTCGCTAATGCTCGACGAAATTGCCGAGATGCCGATCGAGTTGCAGCCAAAGCTGTTGCGCGTGTTGCAGGAAAGAAGTTATCGAAAGATCGGGTCGGAAAAGACGTACGCGGTCGATTTTCGTCTTGTGTGTTCGACCAATCGTCCGCCTGCCGATGCGATTCGCGACGGGCTGCTGCGCGACGATCTTTTCTATCGCATTTCGACCATCACGATTCACGTGCCGCCGTTGCGCGAACGAAACGAAGACATTCAACTTTTGACCGAGCATTTCCTTCACATGTATGCTCAAAAATATGAGCGCGCGATCACGGGCGTCTCGCAGGCTGCGTACCAGCGATTGTTTGGTCACACGTGGCCCGGCAATGTCCGTGAGTTGCAAAACGTGATTGAGCGCGCGGTGTTGCTCGCGAAGGACAAGCAGATCGAACCGATCGATTTGCCTTTCGATAACGGAACAGTGCCGGAAGGTTCGTCGTCGCAAATTACCTGGGACGTACCGCCAAACATGACGCTCGAGGACATCGAACGGCTCGTGATCGAGCGGACGTTGCAGCGCACCGGTGGAAATAAACAGGCAGCGGCCAATCTTTTGGGAATCTACAGGCCGCGACTGTATAGCAAGATCCGGAAGTACAATATCGACGTACCGTCATTGGTTTCCGCATAACCTTTGAGCTCTCTGGTCCAATCTCCCCCGACCGAAACCAGCCGCCTGCGCAGCATCGACGCGTTGCGCGGAATCGCGGCTTTAGGCGTCGTCCTCTATCACGCTATCGAGCAGGGCAAAAATGCCCTGCCAAACAACTTCTTCGATTATCCCGTCCGCGCGCTCCAGTTCATCAGCTCGTATGGCTACATCGGCGTCTTCCTGTTTTTCGTCATTTCGGGTTTTTGCATTCATCTGCAATGGGCCAAGGCGAAAGCAACGGGAGTCGAGCCCGACGTTCGCTTTGGTCCATTCTGGAAACGACGTCTGCGCCGGCTTTACCCGCCGTACATAATCGCCCTCGGACTTTTTCTCCTCGTCGCCTATTCCTACGGCGAACTCAACTTCACCCATTTTTTCTTTTACGACATCGTGATGCATCTGTTGATGCTGCACAACCTCGATCCGCAAACGTGCTACACGATCAACGGCGTGTTCTGGACGCTCGCGATCGAGGAGCAACTCTATCTCGCCTATTTTCTGTTGCTGTTTGTGCGGATTCGTTGGGGTTGGCGGGTGACGATCGCGGTTTGTTTGGCAGCGCGTGTAGCGTGGATGTTTCTGAGTTACTTCGTGTGGGTGAAGTTCAGTTACGGTTTGCCGGTTCCGGAGGCTGCTGCGTCGCACTGGTTCACGTGGGCACTCGGTGCGATCGGTGTTGAGCTTTACTTTGGTCTGATTCAGCTTCCGCGGTGGTCGCGTGATCTGCGTCTCTCCGGATTGCTGATCACGGGCGCGACTGTGTTGTCGTACTACCTGCAGTTTATTCCGAAAGACACGTTCGCCAAAGACTTTGCGTGGTTTCTCCTTCATCCGATATGGGGGACTCGGTTTTTTCATCCTCATCAACCGGCTCGTACTGGCCGAACAAAGCTGGATTCGCCGCGCCACGGTGCCGTCGGCGGTTTCGCTGTTCGCGACGTTGGGGATCTTTTCTTATTCGCTTTACCTGACGCATGAACTGGTCGTGATCGTGTCGTGGCGGTTTACGAACCCCGCGTGGTTGCAGTCGGTGAATGTGTTGTTACTGACTGTTCCGGTGACTATCCTGTTTGCGTGGGTATTCTTCTGGTTCTGCGAACGACCGTTCATGGTCCGGCAGAAGAAAGAAACCACAGATCGGCAATCGCATTGGACTCCCATGGAGTCGCAACCGAGCACGGTTTCTGATTAAAATCATTTCACGAAGGGGAATTTTCAACGTGCGTTATTTACTATTTTTGGTCCTCATCTTGACGTTGATCCGTGTTTCGTTGTTCGCACAGAATCCGACGCCCACGCCGACGCCAGCTCCGTTACCGCCGCCGACCGTTTCGATCGAAAACTATCGCGCGACGGCCGGACGCATTATCGGCGCCGCGCTCGTGAGCAATCGTGCATACACGCGGCTCGCTTACCTGTCGGACAACATCGGACATCGACTCAGCGGCTCGAAAAATTTGGAACGCGCCGTCGAGTGGGCACTCGCCGAGATGAAACGCGACGGTCTCGATAATGTGCGTGGCGAAAAGGTGATGGTGCCGCATTGGGTGCGTGGCGAGGAGAGTCTGGAGATCACTGCACCGCGAGTAACGAAACTCGCGATGCTGGGGCTTGGTAACAGCGTCGGAACGCCTGCGGAAGGAATTACCGCTGAGGCTGTGGTGGTGCGCAACTTTACCGAGCTCGATGCGCTTGGTGAAAAGGTACGTGGGAAGATCGTCGTTTATAACGTGCCGTTTACGAATTATGGAGCGACGGTGCAGTATCGCGGGTCTGGTCCATCGCGCGCTGCACGCTACGGCGCCGTTGCTGCGATCGTGCGGTCCATCACGCCGATCAGCCTGCAATCGCCGCATACCGGCAGCCTGAATTACGACCAACAACAGCCGAAGATTCCGGCGGCAGCCATTTCGATCGAAGGCGCCGAGCTGTTGCAACGCATGCACGACCGCGGTGAACGCACGACGCTGCGATTGAAGATGGAGGCGAAGTTTTTGCCTGACGCTGAGTCCGCGAATGTGATCGCTGAATTGCGAGGGTCAGAGAAGCCGGATGAAATTGTGCTGGTGGCTGGCCATTACGACTCGTGGGACGTGGGCCAGGGAGCGCATGACGATGGCGGCGGTTGCATTATCGCCTGGGAAGCGGTCAGGTTGTTGAAAGAACTCGGGCTCAGACCGCGTCGCACTATCCGCGTCGTGCTCTATACGAATGAAGAGAACGGATTGCGTGGTGGCAATGCTTATCGCGACGCGCACCGAAGCGCACTCGCGAAACACATTTTCGCGATCGAGTCTGATTCCGGAACCTACCGGCCGGAAGGGTTGGGTTTGGCAGCGACAGCTCCGCCGCAAGTTCGTTCGAACTTGCTTGAAATCGCCAAACTCCTGAAAGGAATCGGCGCTGATGGAATTGCCGCCAGTGGAGGCGGCGCGGACATTGGTCCAATCATGCGTGAGGGTGTCGTGGGCGCTAGTCTTGATGTTGAGGGTTCGAAATACTTCGACATTCATCACACCGCGTCAGACACGTTGGACAAGATCGATCCGCGCGACTTGCAACTCTGTGTGGCAACGATGGCGGTCTTTGCTTACACGATCGCCGATATCCCGAAATCACTGCGCGGAGCGGAAGGTACGGGTAATTAGTTAATCCAACTGGTAAGTTGCGACGCTGGTAGGTGTTTCGAAGCAACGGACTTTGTAGATCTGCACGCGATCGTCACTCACGCGCTTCGCCACGCGCTCCAAAACATACTTCGCCAGGTTTTCGGCCGAAGGTTGTAATTCGTCAAAGGGCGGCAACTCGTTGATGTTCCGGTGGTCCAGGTAGGTGACCACGTCGTCAGCCGCTGCTTTCAATTCAACAAAATCGACAAGCAGTCCAACGTTGTCCAATTCCCTTCCACGCGCGTAGATCTCGATCTTGTAGTTGTGGCCGTGAAGGTTCTCACACTTCCCCTTGTAACCGCGCAACTGATGCGCGCTGGAGAAGTTTCGCTCAATCATTACTTCAAACTGTCCGGGCATAATTCGCTTCTGCCGATAAGATACTCGCGAGATCCGCAATCTGGGAAGTAACGCGGCAGGCGGGCAGACTTTGCAGGAACGTCCGGCCGTAACCCTTGGTTCGCAAACGCGGATCGAGCACCGCCAGCACACCGCGATCCGTGGTGCTTCGAATCAACCGTCCGAGGCCTTGCTTTAACGCGATGATAGCCTGCGGCACGCTGTATTGATAAAAACTCGACCCGCCGCAGTCTTCGATGTATCGCTGCCGCGCCGCCACGAGTGGATCGGTCGGGACCGCAAACGGCAGCTTGTCGATGATCACACACGACAACTGCTCGCCCCGCACGTCCACGCCCTGCCAGAAACTCGATGTCGCAAACAGCACCGCATTTGGCGTCTCGCGAAAGCGCTTCAGCAGTTGACCCTTTGATTCGCTGCCCTGAACGAGACACGGATAGTCGATCTCGGACCAGACGTTTTCGAACAGCGACTGCATGCCGGCGAGACTCGTCGACAACACGAACGCCCGGCCTTCAGTGGCGTTGAGGATCTTGATCACTTCCTCAACGGCGGCGTCCTGCCACTCACGTGAACGCGGATCGGGCATCGCCGGCGGAAGGTAGAGAATCGCCTGGCGCTGGTAATCGAACGTCGATTCGGCGATCAGATCTTCCGCAGCGTCGAGTCCGAGTCGATCGCGAATGAAAGTGAAGTTGCCGCCACTCGAAAGTGTTGCTGACGTGAGCACTACTGTTGGAACTTCGTCGAACAATTTGTCTTGCAGTAGACCAGCGACGTCGATCGGCGACGCGCGCAGGAACACGCCGCGGCCTCGTCGCTCGAGCCAGTACACGAACTTCTTGTCAGGTCCGGTGACGATGAACTCCAGATCGAAACGGATCTGGCGTAGCCGGCGGATGAGGGCTTCGATCTCGGGCGGTTTTTCCTGCACCGTGTCGAGCGTTGTCTCCACGCGCGCGATTGCGTTTTCAAGTATCGAATACAACTCTCCGAGATGCGTCGCTTCAAACTCGCCGTGAGTATTTCGCCGCGCGAATGTTCCGGGAATGATCGGGTAACGTCCTTCGTCACCGCGCCCGTCGCGAAAGCCCATCCAAAAGTCGTCCGCAAAACGCGCCATGCGCGCAACGCTTCTAGTCAGTTCCTGATCGAGCTGCACGTCGTCGATTGGGATCATTCCCAGGTCGCGGACGAGATCGTCGATTTGGTAATTCGAGACTTGCGAGCCGAAATACTCGGAAGCTACGTCTTCAATCAGGTGGGCCTCATCGAGGATGACGGCGGTGTAGTCAGGAAGCACGGAGCCGTAGTTGCCGTTGCGCAAACTCAGATCGGCGAAGAAGAGATGATGATTGACGACGACGATGTCAGCTTCCTGCGCTCGATTGCGCATGCGCGTTATGAAGCAGGGATCGAAGTCGGGGCATTTCTGGCCGAGGCACGTCTCAGAGCGCGCATCGATATGACGCCAGAAGGAAAGCGACTCAGGCAGGGTTGCGAGTTCGGCGCGATCGCCAGTCTCGGTTTCTCTTGACCAGTTCGTGACTTCTTCGAAGTAGTCGACTTCTTCGAGACCTTCGAGCACCGGCGCCGACTGTGCGCGGCCGAGTCGATTGAGGCAAACGTAGTTGCTGCGGCCTTTCATGTACGTGGCCGCGAAGCGCTTGGGCAGGACACTCTGGAGAAAAGGAATGTCCTTCTCCATTAATTGTTCCTGCAAGTTCTTGGTGCCGGTGGAAACGATCACGCGCCCATTCCCACCCAGCGCTGCTGCGACTGCCGGAACCAGATACGCGAGCGTCTTACCCGTCCCCGTGCCCGCTTCAACGATGAGGTGTCTCTTCTCCTCAAACGCACGCATCACGGCCTGCGCCATCTGTATCTGGCCCGGCCGATATTCATATTCAGAATGCGCCTTCGCTATTAACCCTTCGGAGCCAAAAACTTCTTCCATAAAGATTCGACTTGTAGTCAACGATGAGGGCAATCAGAATAACACGGCAGGCAAGAGTTACCGGAGCGATTAAAAACTCCATGTTTACGCGGTTATCGATTTCATCTAGAATCCGCGTCAAGAGACCTCACCTCTATGAAAAAACAGAAACTTCTCAAGCGACTGAAGAGCGCTCCGAGCGGTGCTACATTCAACGACATACGAAGCTTGTTGTTGGAAGAAGGATTTCGGTTGGATCGCGTCACGGGTAGTCATCCCATCTTTAAAAAGAGGGACGTCACCTTTGTTATCCCCGTTCATGCAAACCGTGTAAAATCCGTTTACGTAAAGCGGGTGATTAAACTTGTCGAAGAAACGAAAGAAAAAGCAGATGACAACTGAACCAAGATATCCGATTGTGCTTTATCCGGCTGAGGAAGGCGGTTATGTCGCTGAGATACCGGTGCTAAAGGGATGTTTGGCTCAGGGTGAAACACCCGAGGAGTGTCTGAACGAACTGGCTAAGGTGCAAGCTCTTTGGATTGAGAGCGCTAAGCGTAATAACCAAAAACTACCCTCGGTTGAGGAGGTCATCGCTAAGTTGCGAAAGATGGTCGCGTAGCGTTGAGAATTAATCCAGCTACCTGGTCCTCGTTCCTCACACCTTCAAGCGTCGTGAATACAACGGAAAACGGCCGGCGAGATCAGAAACACCTTGTTTCACTTTATCGCGCACTTCCTCTGAATCAGGATCGTGGATAACTTCCGCGATCAGCCGGCCGATTTCGCGCATCTCGGGCTCTTTCATTCCGCGCGTAGTGACGGCGGGCGTGCCGATGCGCAGGCCGGAGGCGACGAATGGTTTGTTTTGATCGAAGGGAATGGTGTTCTTGTTTACGGTGATCAACGCGGCTTCAAGTGCTTTTTCCGCGTCCTTACCGGTGATGCCTTTGCCATCCATCCAAACATCGACGAGCATCAGGTGATTGTCGGTGCCCCCAGAGACGAGGCGAAGCCCCTGTTCCTGTAACTCACTTGCCAACGCTTTTGCGTTCTTTAGCACCTGTCGCTGGTATTCCTTGAAGTCGTCGCGCAGCGCTTCACCCAACGCCACCGCTTTCGCGGCGATGATGTGGACGAGGGGGCCACCCTGCACACCCGGAAACACTTTGCTATTGATCGCTTTCGCGTGCTCTTCCTTGCAGAGGATAAGGCCGCCGCGTGGACCACGGAGCGTTTTGTGCGTCGTCGTCGTGACGTAATCCGCGTGCGGCACTGGCGACGGATGCAGACCCGCGGCAATCGGCCCGGCAATGTGAGCGATGTCGGCAAACATGCGTGCGCCAACACTACGCGCGATCTCGCCGATACGTGCGAAGTCGATCGTACGTGGATAAGCAGAAGCGCCGCAGACAAGAAGTTTCGGACGATGTTCTTCCGCGATTCTTTGCAACTCGTCGTAATCGATCTGTTCGTTGTCGCGCGACACGCCGTAATCAGCAACCTTGTAACTGATACCCGAAAAGTTCATCGGGTGGCCGTGCGTCAGGTGTCCACCGTGGGACAGGTTCATTCCGAGAATCTGATCGCCATACTGAATTGCCGCGAGATACACGGCCATGTTCGCTTGCGCACCGCTGTGCGGTTGCACGTTTGCGTGGTCCGCGCCAAACAACTCCTTCGCGCGATCGATCGCCGTCTGCTCGACAACGTCGGTCCATTCACAACCGCCGTAATAACGTTTGCCCGGATAACCCTCGGCATACTTGTTTGTAAAAACGGATCCGGCAGCCTCCAGCACAGCCTCGCTGACGAAGTTCTCGGAAGCGATCAACTCGAGTCCATTCGCCTGGCGCGCGACTTCGTTGTCGATCGACTTAGCGATCACAGGATCCACATGAGCTAATGATGCGTTTCGCGAATCGGGCATTGTTTTCTCGGAGGTCTTTTCAGTAGGTGTTGTCATTTGCACTCTTGTTCGATCTTGCTGATCTCTTCGACGCGTCTCGCATGCCGGCCACCGCCGAATTTCGTGTCGAACCAGGCGCGGACGATCTTCGGAATCTCCTCCGCGGGTGTTACTCGCGCTCCGATCGAAAGCACGTTCGCATCGTTGTGCTCACGCGCCAACCGCGCAACCTCTTCGTTCCACGCCACCGCCGCGCGCACGCCCGGAACTTTGTTCGCGGCGATCGCCATACCGGTACCGGATCCACACACAAGAAGTCCCTGTTCGACCTCGCCATGCGCCACCTTTTCCGCGACCTTGCGCGCGTACTCAGGATAATCGACAGACGCATCCGACGCCGTGCCAAGATCTTCAAACTCCACACCAAGATCCTTCAGCAACGGTTTCAACTGCTCTTTCTCGGTGTAACCAGCATGATCACTTGCGAGAGCGATTCTCATCTTTGTGCATCCTAAAGAAAAGTAGTTGGAAGAACGCGATGGTACATCACGCTCTTCACTCCGGCAAACACGGATTTGCCTAACTCGTAGCGGCTAAGCGAGAATGCGGAGACTATGCGCTGGTCAAACTATTTCATCCCAACACTTCGCGAAGACCCGGCCGATGCCGAGGTCATTTCGCACAAACTTCTCCTGCGCGCCGGCGCCATCCGGCAACTGTCGGCCGGAATCTATTCTTTCTTGCCGTTGGGCCAACGCATTGCGATTAAGGTCATGCAAATACTGCGCGAGGAGATGAACGCGATTGGCGGTCAGGAGTTTTTCCTGCCCGCGCTGCATCCTGCCGAGATCTGGCAGGAGTCCGGCCGCTGGCAGACGATCGGCGATGAAATGTTTCGCCTCAAAGATCGCAAGAACACCGACATGTGCCTCGGCATGACGCACGAAGAAGTCTTCACTTCGATCGCGCGTAACGAGATCCGCTCGTACAAGCAACTGCCACAGGTCTGGTACCAGATTCAACTCAAGTTTCGCGACGAGGCGCGGCCAAAATCAGGGTTGATCCGGATACGGACGTTCATCATGAAAGACGCGTACTCGTTTGACGTCGATCGCGATGGACTCGACAAGTCGTTTATCGATCAACGAGAGGCTTACAAGAAGATCTTCACGCGCTGCGGCATCCAGTTTTTGATCGTCGAAGCGTCGTCAGGCTCAATGGGCGGAAGCGAGTCGAACGAGTTTATGGCGCGGACGCCCGCCGGTGAGGATTTGATCGTCAGTTGCCCCAATTGTGGTTACGCCGCAAATCTCGAGAAGGCCCAATCGCGTCTTACACCGGTGAATGACGAAGATGGTTTATCGGCGCCAGAGGAGTTTCCGACACCAGGCGTGCGCACGATCGAAGACTTGACCACGTTCCCCGGCGGCGCCGAAGCAGCGCGACAGATCAAGTCGCTAGTTTACTTCGCAACGATCGACGGCGAGCCGCAGCCAGTGCTCGTCTTGCTCCGCGGTGATCACCAGCTTCACGAAACGAAACTAGGTGACGCGCTGGGTGCAACCGCAGTAAGGCCCGGCCATCCCGAAGAGATCCGCCAACTGCTCGGCGCGAGTGCCGGCAGCCTCGGCGGTGTCGGCGCGAAAGACAAAGCGCACGCGGCAAAAATGGATCTGCACATCGTCGGCGATTCCTCGTTGCAGGGTCGTCGCAACATGACGACCGGCGCCAACAAAGACGATCACCATATTCGCGGCGTCGATATCGCGCGCGACATTCCAGTCGATCGGTGGTTAGAGCTGCGCACCGTCGAGGCCGGCGAAGGCTGTCCGCGATGTGAGACCGGTGTGCTCGAGATCTTCAAGGGAATGGAGATTGGCCACATTTTCAAACTTGGCACCAAGTATTCGGACTCGATGGGTGCGAACGTCTTGACGCAGGACGGTAAACAGGTGCCGATCGTCATGGGCAGTTACGGCATCGGCGTCGAGCGAATCATGGCCGCCGCCGTCGAACAACATCACGACGGCGACGGCATCATCTGGCCCAAATCTCTCACGCCATTCGACGTCGTCGTGACGATCACCAACATGAAACAAGACGACGTGCGCGAAGCAGGCGAGAAGATTTATAACGAACTGCAACGTGCGGGCCTCGACGTTCTGCTCGACGATCGCGACGAGCGCGCGGGCGTGAAGTTCAAAGATGCTGATTTGATCGGCATTCCTTATCGCGTGACGATTGGAAAGAAAGTCGCCGATGGAGTCGTGGAGTTGTACGATCGCGGCGCAAAACAGAGTGAGGATGTTAAGATAGTCGACGTTGTCGAGCGTGTGTTGAAGCTGGCTTCAGTATGAAATTAGCCTGGCTGTTAATAGCTTTATTGCTTCCCCTAAAAGTCGCGGCGTCGCAGGATCTTCTCCCCGAACTGGTCCGCCGTATCAAACCATCGGCAGTTGCAATCGAAACTTTCGACGCGCGCGGTGAAAAACTCTCACGCGGCAGCGGGTTCTTCATCGACTCCGATCGCATCGTCACGAATCGACACGTCATCGAAGGCGCTCATCGCGCCGAAGTCCACTCTTCCAACGGCACTGTGATTCCCGTAAAAGGCGTACTCGCGGTCGACGCGGAAGGCGACATCGCATTGCTAAAGATTGATCCGCCGACGCCGCAAGTCAGACCGTTACCGCTCGACAAAACCTCGCCCCAGGAAGGCGAGAGCATCGTTGTGATCGGCAACCCACTCGGACTGGAAGGCAGCGTCACGAATGGAATCGTTTCTGCGGTACGCGACATTCCCACGTTCGGACGCATCATTCAGATCACGGCGGCGATTTCGTCGGGGTCGAGTGGCAGCCCGGTCGTGAACATGCAGGGACAGGTAATCGGCATTGCCACGTTGCAGGTGACGGGTGGGCAAAGCGTGAACTTCGCGATTCCATCAGAACGCATCTCGCAACTCCAGGCCACGACGATCATCTCGCTGCCGGACCTCGTCGCGAACAGCGGCCGCAACAAGCGCGCGAAGGCGGTGCAGTTTTTCCGCGACGGCTTGAGTTTTCTTTCAAAGGACGATTGCGAGAAGGCGTTGCCGTATTTTGAAAAGGCGGTCGAGTCAGACAATCAATACGCCGAAGCGTGGGCGCAGAGTGGTTTCTGCAACGAGAAGCTTGGCCGGCATTCCGAAGCTCTTGAAGCGTCGAAGAAGGCAGTGAACCTGCGGCCGTCCGCTGAGTCGTACTTCAACATCGGTCTCGCGAGTTTTTATCTCAAGCAGTACAAGGAGGCCGCGGAAGCTTACCGGCAATCGATAAAACTCGATCCGTACAACGCAGCCGATGCTTATTACGCGCTCGGTCTCGTCTATCGCGACTGGGGCAAGGCTGACGACGAGATCTACGCCTACAAGCAGGCGATCAAGCTGCGTCCGGATTACACGGGCGCGTACGAGCGGCTCGGTTCACGTTACATGAAGTCGAAGAAGTTCAACGAAGCGGTTGAAGTGTTTCGGCAGCTCGCGGCGTTGAAGCCGGGCGACGCAATCGCGCCGAACAGTCTCGGCGAGGCGTACGTCGAACTCAAAAATTACAACGACGCGCTCGAATCGTTTCGTCAATCGATTCGCTTGAAACCTGATTTTGGGAAGGCTTATTACAATCTCGGCAAGACGTTGCTGGCGATGGGCAATCGCGACGCGGCGCTCGAGCAGTACACAATTCTCACGAACATCGATCCCAGCTGGGCCGAAAGACTTAACGCAGTTCTAAATCCCTAAAGTATTCGTTACCTAATCACTTCACCCACAATCGCCGTTAGCGCGTTGTCCTGTAGCGATTTGTTCCGCGGCAACTGCCCGTGAAGATCGCAACCGAACACAGCGTAGCGTGAGAGCGTGAAACCCGTTTGCGTGTCGCTAATCTTGAACAGATTCTCGCCGAGCAGCGACGCGCGCGTCACCCGTCCATCACCGGGAACATACATCGCGTCAGTCACGACTTTTTTCGAGACCTTCACGCCTGCTGACGTGCGAAACTCGCGCGGGCGCGTCAACGTCACCCAACGGTTTCGCTTCTGATCCCGGAACAGCACGGGGGAATTCAAAGTCTCCTCACAATCACCGCCGATGGCCAGCAACACCACTGGTGATGCTGATCGATCAACTGCATCCAGCGCCTGGTGGAATCGTCGCGCGCGCTTGAGCGTAGCTTCGAGATAGGCATCGATTTCATCGGCTTGCCCGTTCGTTCCGTTCGTCTTTTCAAGTCCGTGCAGCGCACTCCACCCGTATTGCTTCCAGACTTGTAGGTCGTAAAGATCGATCGGCAGCGGCTTCAAGTCCTCGTCGAGAAATCGCACCACGCTGGCGTGTGGCATCAGTTGAAAAACTGACGGCGTACGTGCTGCATCTTCCGCGGTCAACTTGTTCAGCAAAGGAACGCGGCGGCGCAAGCCTTCTGTAACCGAGTAACCTTCGACCAGCGTGGCAAACGCGTCAGTCGATCCTTCGTTCGGCACACCAATCATGACGATCTTGCTGATGTGCGCGGCGCCGTTCCACGTCGACTGAATCGCCGCATCGCCGGGTGGCAGGTCCGCGTCGCCATACATCGCGGCATAGCGCGCAATCAGACCGCCCATCGAGTGGGCCACGATGTTGAACTTGAGATCGTCGCGTTTCAGTTTTTCTTTCAATCGCTGCAGACGCCGCACAAGCTCGCGCGCGTTCTCGACGTTGTCTCGTCGCCAGTCGTACGGAAACACGTAGAAAGTATCGCGGTCGCCATCGGCAGACGGGGTTTCCCAGTCGCCTTCGCGATAACCAGCGTAACGTCGCAGTGCTTCGAGCAGATCGCGGTAGACGTAAACCTCCGGCAGGAGCTTCGCCAGCTTCGCAGTCTCGACGATCTTTCCCGGCACGAGATCGTCGCGGTTGGCCGCGAGGTTCGGACTGATCGGCAGTCCTTCCTGCTTAGTGCGAAAGGCGGACGGCCAAACCGTCTCACCGGTTTTTGGGTTGATCAATTCAGACCCGAGAATCCCGGGAATGACGACCACGGGTCGTTTGCCGGTGCTCGCGCGGGCATTCGCAAAGATCTGTTCGAGGTTTGGTGTCTTGCGCGCGGAGATGCAGCCAGTGGCGACGACCGAGAGGATCAGAACGCCGAAGATGAGGTGCGTTCTGTTCGTAGATCGCCGCGCGAAACGTCGGTACACAGGTCTATTCAACGGGGGGCTCCCAGCGACGGTTAATCAGGCTCGCGACAAAGCCGGCGCCAAAGCCGTTATTAATGTTGACTACGGTCACGTTCGACGCGCATGAATTCAACATACCGAGTAGTGCAGCCACACCACCAAACGATGCTCCGTAACCGATACTTGTTGGCACAGCAACCACAGGCACGCCGACAAGACCTCCGACCACCGAGGGCAGCGCACCTTCCATTCCCGCAGCGACGATAACCACGCGCGCCCTTTGCAACAGATTCCGCTCCGCGAGTACGCGATGGATACCTGCCACACCCGCATCCCAGATGCGCGAGACGGTGTTGCCCATAGTTTCCGCTGTCAGTGCCGCTTCTTCAGCTACCGGTATGTCACTTGTTCCAGCCGTCACAACGGCGATTGGCCCAACACCGAGATTCGTCTTGTCGCGTCGAATGCGAACAAGGCGCGCCGACTCATGCCACTCAGCGTCAGTTACGACATTGCGGATCTCGCCAAACGCGCCTTCGTCGGTGCGTGTGACGAGGATGTTTGGCGAGCGCTCCGCGAGGCGTTCGACAATGCCGACGATCTGCGCCCGTGTCTTTCCACCACCGAAAACGACCTCGGGGAATCCCAGGCGAGAAGCGCGCGAATGGTCGACTCGCGCAAAGCCGATGTCTTCGAAATGCAGGTTCTTTATGCGGTCGACGGCTTCGCGGCCATCGAGATTTCCGCTCTTGTACGCCTCGAGCAACTTCTCAAGTTCAGTTAAATCCATGTGTGTCGCTATTCTAACATTCGACTGTATGCGGCCAGTACCGTATTATTTGCTGTTCCCGTGTCCACACTGATCAAAAACACCCGCTTAACTCTCGAGATGATCAAGATCGAGCATACGCTTTTCGCGTTGCCGTTCGCCTTTCTCGGGGCTGTATTAGCGGCGAACGGCGTTCCGACGGCGCGGCAGATCTTTTGGATCGTGATGGCGATGGTGGGCGCGCGCTCGGCGGCGATGGCGTTCAATCGGCTCGCGGATCGCAACATCGATGCGCGCAACCCGCGCACCGCGTCGCGTGCGTTACCCGCCGGACTGCTGTCCGTTGGTTTTGTTTGGGCGTTCATCGTTGTTTCTTCCGCGCTGTTTTTACTTGCCGCGGCGATGTTGAACCGCCTGACGCTGATCCTCGCACCTATCGCGCTCGGAAGCGTGTTGCTCTATTCGTTAACCAAACGCTGGACACAGTTTTCGCACATCGTGCTCGGCTGGTGTCTCGCGATCGCACCGACCGGCGCCTGGATAGCGGTCCGCGGAGAAATAGGCAGCCCGGTTCCGTTGTTGCTGTCGCTCGTCGTGCTGCTCTGGACTGCCGGTTTCGACATTCTGTACGCCTGCCAGGACTACGATTTCGATCGCCGCGAAGGACTTAGATCTGTTCCTGCCCGCTTCGGTATCGCGCGCGCACTCTGGATCGCGCGAAGTCTGCATGCGGCGGCGTTTCTCGCGCTGGTTTGGCTGTACCTGGTCACCGCGCTGGGCCCGATGGCACTCGTTGGAGTGATCGCAACCGGGGCTTTACTCGTATACCAACATAGACTGGTGCGCGCCGGCGATTTACGACGGCTCAACGCAGCGTTCTTTACCACTAACGCGTTTGCGAGCGTCATTTTGCTGGTGACGTTTGGCAGCGCTGTTTTTCTTCATCGCTAAAGTCGAGATTTCCGACGATGAACTTTTCACATGACGACAAACTGAACGAGATTGCCAAACGCGCCGTTGCCGGCGAGCGACTCTCGTTTGAAGACGGTGTCGCGCTTTATGCCACCGACGACCTGCCGGCGCTGGGTAAACTCGCCGATACGATTCGCCGCCGCCGCCACGGACGAACGACCTATTTCAACGTCAATCGCCATCTGAATCCGACCAACATCTGTTACGCGGATTGCAAATTCTGCGGGTTCTTTCGCACCCCGCGCCAGCCTGACGCGTACACGCACAACATTGACGACAGTTTGAAAGTCGCGGCGCAGGCCGTTGCCGAAGGCGCCACTGAATTGCACATCACGGGTGGATTGAACACAAAACT
Source organism: uncultured Acidobacteriota bacterium (assembly GCA_963789185.1). GTDB lineage: Bacteria > Acidobacteriota > Blastocatellia > Pyrinomonadales > Pyrinomonadaceae > PSRF01. The sequence continues at coordinate 33,907 of CAWBJU010000020.1, read as the reverse complement.
CCCGTTTAGTTATTTCACCGATTTGCTGTCGTCGCTCAAGCGCGAATATCCGCAGTTGCACTTGAAGGCGTTCACGATGGTCGAGTTCGACCATTTCGCGCACTTCTACAAGATGGCTGATGAAGAGGTGATCGAAAAACTGATCGCCGCGGGTTTGGACTCGTGTCCGGGCGGCGGCGCGGAGATCTTTCGCGAACCGACGCGTTCGATGATTTGCGCACACAAGTGCGATGCCGCACGGTGGCTTGAACTACAAGGAAAAGTCCACGCAGCGGGTTTGAAAACGAATGCGACGATGCTTTACGGGCATATTGAGTCGATCGAGGATCGCGTGGACCACTTCGTGAAGTTGCGCGAGCAGCAGGAGAAGTCGGGTGGTTTTCAATGCTTCATCCCGCTCGCGTTTTATCCGCCTGATACGCAGCTCGCTCACTTGCCTGGACCATCGGGCGTCGATTCACTCAAGACGATGGCCGTCTCGCGCCTGATGCTGGATAACTTCGATCACATCAAAGCGTACTGGGTCATGCTGGGTAAACGCCTCGCGCAGGTTGCGTTGCATTACGGCGCCAACGATATCGACGGCACGATTACAGAAGGCGGCGAATTGACGACGAGCTATTCAGTCGAAGCAAACAATGAAGTCCGCATGAGCAAGACGGAATTGATCGGTCTGATTGAAGACGCGGGCTACGAAGCTGTCGAACGCGACACTGTTTACAACCGGATCGAGCCGAAAGACCTAACGACCATAGGGTTGAACTAAAAATGCTTACTGACACCGATAGAACCACCATTACGCTGGCGCATTCGCCGGACTCCGACGACGCCTTCATGTTTTATGGCCTGGCAACTCATAAACTCGACACTGGCTCGCTGAACTTCCAACACCTGCTGAAAGACATTCAAACGCTCAACGAAGAAGCGACGCGGGGAACGTATGACGTCACCGCGATCAGTTTTCATGCTTACGCTTACGTTGCGGACAAGTACGCTTTGCTGCCGCACGGTGCATCGATTGGCGATAACTATGGTCCAATCGTCGTCTCGCGAGAACCCGCGATGCCGGATGACATTTCGAATCTGAAGATCGCGATTCCTGGAAAGTTGACCAGTGCGTTTTTGGCGTTGAGGTTGTTCAACGCCGACTTCAAATATGAAGTGGTCCCGTTTGACAAGATTATTGACGCGGTACTGGACGGGAGCTGCGATGCGGGTTTGTTGATTCACGAGGGGCAGTTGTTTTACCAGCGTAAAGGGCTGCACAAGGTGCTGGACCTTGGCGAGTGGTGGTATGAGCGGCATGGGCTGCCGCTGCCTATGGGTGGCAACGCGATCAAGCGCGACCTCGGCCCGGAGCTTACGCGCGAGGTCTCAAACCTGCTGCGGGAGAGTATTCGCTACTCGCTGAACCATCGCGAGGACGCGCTCCAGTACGCGATGCAGTTCGCCCGAGACATGGACACCGCGCTCGCGGATCGGTTTGTTGGTATGTGGGTCAACGACCTGACCCTTGACTACACCGACCGTGGACGAGAAGCCGTCCGGCGGCTGCTGGAAGAAGGCTTCGAAAAGGGCATCATCCCCAATCGAGTCCCTATCGATTTCCTTTGAAGCGAGATTTACACGGATTTTAAAGCGGTGGTAAGGATTTTTACTGAGAACCTAGCTGGGGTGTGCGCGGTGATTTTTCAGCCACCCCGCCCAGAAGGAGCAGCTAATCACCGCGCACATCATCGACCTCAGACCACGTAAAACCAAGCTCCTCCCAAAGCCTGGTTTATCGCCCCCGCCGTGAAAGCAACGCCGCCGCTCGGCGTCACGTCTGCGCTCCCGCGCCGTAAAGCTCCACGGATTTAGGACGAGTGCCTGTTGTCGACATGAGGACCTTGAGAAACCGTAACTTTCAAAACCAGCGAGCCCAGATTTTCGAGGCCAATCGAGCTCAGTTTTCCGAAATGCCGCTGGTCAACGTATAACTTATTCTAGCTCGTGGACATTACACCAGTTGCAGGAAACTTTGCAACAGGAAAATGGCAAATTTCACCACCCCCGGACACCTAAGCCAACACCGCTGACAACCGTCCTCTTTCGTTGCGGCATCTGAAAAGACGCAAGTTTCAGCCAGGCCCCGGGCCTGTAAATCCATTAGTCAGGTAGAGAATGAAGAACCAACTTTCGGCATTACGCCTCTTTTTCGTCGCCAGCTTCGCACTGCTCGTAATTGGCCTGGTCCCATTCAAGGCTTCGGCCCAGTCAGAGCCCACAGGCGGAATGAGTGCCGCGGAAACAGATCGAATTATCAAGGCGTTCACGAACAAAGAGATCCAATTTCGCCGCGCCCTCAATCAATACTCATTCAAGCGCGACGCCCTGTTTCAGAGTATCGGCATGGGTGGCCAGATTACCGGCGAGTACCACCGCATCTCGATGTTTACTTTTGACGATTCCGGCAACCGCTATGAAAAGATTAGCTTCTTCCCGATGTCCACAATGGACGCCGCCGGCGTCACCGTTACGAACGAAGATATCGACGACCTGGGCGGTATCAACCCCTTCGCGCTCGAGCCTGACAAGATCGACAGGTACACGTTCAGATATGCCGGTAAAGAAAAGATCGACGAACTAAACCTTTATGTCTTCGACGTCGCGCCGAAAGTAATGCCCGACGCGAAAAAGACAAAAGACCGATTGTTCATGGGCCGAGTGTGGGTCGACGATCAGGACCTGTTTATTGTTAAAACGCGCGGAAAAGGCGTCCCGGAAACCAAGACCAATAAGTTTCCGAATGTCGAAACGTACCGCGAGCAGATCGATGGCCGCTACTGGTTTCCGACTTACTCCTACGCCGACGAAGAGCTGATTTTTGACAATGGCAACTCAATCCACATCCGGGTAAAAGTTAAATACACAGACTTTGCTCCGGCGCGCGCAACGTTGAAGGTCACCGAAATCGGCGAAGACGAAGGCGGCACGGCAAGGGACGCGAAACCAATCGAGGGTGGAAACTTGAATTCCAAAGCCCTCACGCTGCCGGCACCAAAACTTTCAGAAGAAGCGAAGAGGCAGAAACAATCCGGCAAGATCACAGTGCGCGTGATTGTCGATGAGAACGGTAAGGTTGTTTCAGCAGTAGCTCAGAATGGACCAGCAGTGTTGCGGCAAATTGCTGAAGAAGCGGCGCGCCAGGCGACATTCGCACCGACAACACAAGACGGCATCGTTGTGAGAGTAATGGGCGATCTCGTCTACGACATCAGAAATTAAAGTTGCTTAGCGATCGACTCTCGGACCTCGGAGATAAGCGCGTTAATCGCTTCATCCGTGGTCCGATTTGTTGTTACGACCGGCGGTAGGATCACCATCTCGAGAATTCCGGATCTGGCCTCACCAGTTCCCTTTCCCATCAACACATCCGAGTTTTTGATCGCGACGGGAACGACCGGCACGCCGGCCTCGCGCGCCATGTAGAACGCCCCTTTCTTGAACGGCAACAGTTCACCCGGTTTCGCGCGCGTCCCTTCGACGAAAACAGCAAACGAAACGCCCGACTTAATACGCTCTGCCGCAGCTCCCGTCGTGCGAAGCGCGCTCTCGCGATTCGTGCGATCGATTGCCATCACGTTCACGAAACCCATGCCCACGCCAAGCACCGGCACCTTCAACAATTCCTTCTTCGCCAGCAGACCGATCCGACGTCCGGTATAAACAAACATAGCCGCGGTATCCAAATACGATCGATGGTTTGAAACGAAGACGTAAGTCTGTTTCGGATCGAGCAGGTCGAGCCCGGTTACCTTCACGTGCACGCCGCTGAATCGCAGCCATTGCCGGGCTCCAAATAGCGCCCACGGGTACACGAGGTCATGCTTGTTCACGATCCACGCGATAATCAGAATCGGCGGACCGAGCGTGCCGAGTAACGCGCCCGCGAGAAACAGCGACCACCAATAGTGCAGCCGACGCATAAAGCTGCGCCGTGGGGTTGTGCTAGACTCGTCGGACGTAGTCTTCTCGATTGCGGCGCTATCTTCCATCTGTTTTCGTAAAGGAACTCGTCATGACTAGCCTTCGATCCGTAACGGTTGGCCTGGCCGTGGTACTGTCGCTCGCCGCGTTTTCCGTCGCCTCATTCGCGCAAAGAACAGCGCCGCGCGTTGCCGCCTCATCCGCGATACCGTCACCGAAGTCAGTCCTCGGATTTACGCCGGGTGACGATCGAACGATAGCCGACTGGTCGCAGATCACCGACTACTTCACTCGCCTCGATCGCGCCTCAGATCTCGTCACGGTCCAGACGCTGGGCCAATCTACCCTGAAACGGCCGCTGATCGTAGCGTTCATCAGCGCGCGAGAGAATATACTGGCGCTCGAAAAATACAAAGACATCCAGCAGCAACTCGCCGATCCGCGCAAAGTCACTGAAAGAGTTCAACGCGACAGACTGGTCGCGAACGGCAAAGTCGTCGTCGCGATCTCATGCTCGATCCACTCGACCGAGATCGTCGCGTCGCAGATGTCGATGCAACTTGCCTACGAGCTCGCAACCGCCCAGGACGCCGAAACGCGCGAGATCCTGCAAAACACGATACTGCTACTAATTCCATCACCCAATCCGGACGGCATCGACATCGTCGCCAATTGGTATCGCAAAACGCTCGGCACACCGTTCGAAGGACGCGAACCACCGGAGCTTTATCATCACTACGCGGGCCATGACGACAACCGCGACTGGTTCATGCTCAACCTAAAAGAAACGCAAGTAATCACGCGCTTCTTCTGGCACGAGTGGTTTCCGCAGATTGTTTACGACGTGCACCAGCAGGGATCGAACGGATCACGTTTCTTTATTCCGCCGTTTTACGATCCGGCGAATCCAAACATCTCGCCCGTGCTGCTCCGCCAAGTAGGATTAATTGGACACAAAGTCGCTGCGGATCTTCAGGCCGCAGGTTACCGCGGCGTGTTGACTAACGCGCTCTACGACACGTGGTGGCATGGCGGCTTTCGCACGGCGCCGTATTTTCACAACTCCATCGGCATTCTTTCCGAAGCCGCCAGCGCGAGACTGATGACGCCGACGACTGTCAATCGCGAGCAACTCGCGCGCTCCACGACACGCGGAATGCGGAACGCGACTGAATCGTCCACCAACTTTCCCGATCCGTGGCCGGCTGGAACGTGGCGTCCGCGCGACATCATGAACATGGAAATGATCGCAACCCGCGGTGTGTTATCGATGGCCGCTAAATTCCGCGGCGACTACTTGCGGAACTTTTACGAACTCGGACGAAAAGCGGTCGAGACGCCTAATGGACCAGACGAGCCACTGGCGTACCTGATTCCCGCGGGGCAAGGACGCGATGAAACTCTTGCCAGGATGATCGAAACCCTCGTCGGTCAGGGCATCGAAGTTCACCGGCTCGACCAGGAGCTGCACCTCACGCATGGACCACAAATCCTTCAAAGAACAAACGCTCCAACGGAGAAGCTTGGCACCTATCGCACCGTAATCGACAAGCCAATGACGATGGAAGTCCCGCTCGGCAGCTACATCGTGTTTCTCAACCAGCCGCAGCGATCCAACATCCTGGCTCTGTTTGCGCCGCAGGTTTATCCGAACCGTCTGACGGCGCAGGGTGAAGCTGAACGGCCGTACGACGTTGCCGGTTGGACGCTCCCGTTGCAGATGGGTCTCGATGCACCGGCTGTGACGGCCATCAAGGAAACGCCTTCCGAACGAAAACTCACCCTCGTAAAAGACGGCAATCAGGTCCGCGCCGATCTCGCGCTCGCGCCGAGAAAAGGCGACGAGTCACCGATCAAAAATCCCGTGCGACAACCTGTACGCGTCGGCATCTACAGACCATGGCTGAGTAACATGGACGAGGGTTGGACTCGATTTGTCTTCGACACCTTCAACGTTCCTTACTCCTCAGTACGCGACGCGGACGTTCGCCAGGGCGGACTCCACTCGAAGTTCGACGTACTGATTCTCACGTCGCAGGCTAGTGCTCAGATCGTCGGCGGCAACGCCGCGGGTACGGCACCCGCCGAGTTCACGGGCGGAATTACTGATGCCGGCGTAAATAATCTGAAAGAGTTTGTAAACCAGGGTGGAACTGTCGTGTGTTTCGATAACGCCTGCGACCTCGCGATCAAACAGTTCAACCTGCCGGTTAAGAACGTGCTCGACGGCGTAAGGTCCTCGGAGTTTTATTGTCCGGGATCAATTCTCGCGCTCGACGTCGATAACAAGCATCCGTTCGCCGCCAGTGTGCCGGCGACACTCCCTGCGTATTTCACTAACAGCTCCGCTTACGCGCTGACGTCAACAGACGCGAACGTCCGAGTGGTCGCCCGCTATGCAAAGGAGAACGTGCTGAGGTCAGGTTGGCTGCTGGGCGAGGACAAGCTCAAAGGACAGATTGCGCTCGCGGACGTCGGCCTCGGGAAGGGACGCGTCGTTCTTTTCGGCTTCCGGCCGCAGCATCGTGGACAGGCATGGGGCACGCTTCCGTTAATCTGGAACGTCCTTTCCAGCGCTTCCACAAACACATCTGAATGATCCGCACCGATTGCGAACGCTTTTCCTTGCTCTAGCAACGTGGAGGGGAGTATTCTTGCGCTGAAATAACGGTTTTTCTCTGCCCCTGATTTATTTCTCTAAATCAAAAACCGCAAGCAACAAGTCTGATTAGTAGGCATCAAAATGGGGCTCGACGTGTTCGAGCACTTATTGGGAGCTAACTATGAAAAGGTTTTGTGTTTTCTTATTGCTCCTCTCCCTGTTCTCTACGGTAACGAGCATTGGTTTAGGACAAAGCCGGCCGCGGCGCGTGGGTACGCAGCAAAACGTCCCGCAAAGCACGCCTGCGCCGGAACCCGAGGCGACGCAGCCAGGGCAGCCCGGCCAGCCGCCGGTTCTGCGTGGCGCGAACCATCCGAACAACCGCAAACCGGACCAGCAAGCTGATCCCGCGCCGACGCCGCCGGAAGAAGTTGACGCCGGCGACATCATTCGCGTTGAGACCACGCTGGTCACCATTCCCGTCAGCGTGATGGATCGCGATGGCCGTTACATTCCCAACCTCCGGAAAGAAGACTTTCGCATCTGGGAAGACGAGGTCGAACAAGACGTGGCGTTCTTTGCCTCCGTCGACAAACCGTTCTCGGTTGTGTTGATGCTTGATACCAGTCCGTCAACACAGTTTCGCCTCGACGAGATCCAGAACGCGGCGATCAGCTTCGTCAACCAACTCCGTGTTGACGACCGCGTGATGGTGGTCGCCTTCAATGAGGACATAAAGGTACTTTCCGAATTCACTACCGATCGCGCGAAGCTTGAACGCGCGATCTTCCGCGCCAAAACGGACAGCGGCACGAGCCTTTACGACGCCGTCGACCTCGTCATCAACAAACACTTGAGCCGCACGTCCGGCAGAAAAGCAATCGTGCTTTTTACCGACGGAGTTGATACGACTAGCGACAATGCGCATTATGAAAGCACGGTGATGGATGCGCAGGAACTTGACGCGCTGATCTATCCCGTTCAGTACAACACAGCCGGCGACATGGGCCAGGTGGTCCAGGTTCCCACCGCGCCAATCGATGTGTTTGGACAGATTCTGGGTGGCATCTTTGGAGGCGGCAGGAATCGCGGTGGTGGTGGCATGGGCCGGCCGCGTGGAACTTCGCGGGGCGATTACGAAGTCGGCAGGCGATACCTGGAAGAACTCGCGAACGCTACAGGCGGGCGAGAGTACCGTGCCGATTCGCTGCAAAACATGACGTACGCGTTTGCGAACGTTGCCGAAGAACTGAGACGGCAGTACAGCATCGGCTACTACCCGAAACGCGTTCCGCAGGTAGGCCAGCAGCGCAGGATCAGGGTGCGCGCTAAACAACCAAACCTGGCGGTGCGGTCGCGCGACAGTTACATCTTCAACCCCGGCGGCGGGACACAGGAAAAGTCTGCGCAAACAAATGCGCCGGTGTTGCGGAGGAAGTAAGGCGAGAGGTTCATGTTTTTAAAACATGTCTCCCGCCAGAGGTCCCAGGCCAGAGGTTCATGTCTTTAAAAACTCTTTGGAGCCTTTTGTGGCTATTACTGGACGGGTACCGAGCGGCTGATTAGCTCTACCGAGGTTGCTTCAATGGCGGGCAGTGAGACGACCAACACTGCACCGCCATTTCCGTCTCGATTGCCCGCCCACACAGTGCCGCCATGCAGCTCAACCAGGTGACGGACAATCGCCAGTCCCAAACCCAGCCCGCCGTGTTTTCTCGTACTCGAACTATCAGCCTGAGTAAACCGCTCAAAAATGCGCGGTAGAAATTCAGCAGGTATGCCCGGTCCTGAATCCTCGATCCTGATCTCCGCCAGCGATCCATGCTGGCGCAAATAAACATCGACCGACCCACGTTGCGGCGTAAACTTCACCGCGTTTGCGAGCAGGTTCCAGAGGATCTGCTGCAACCTCTCCACGTCAGCCTTGACGATCGCGTCAGGAGCTTCGAAGTGCATGCGCAGATCGATCTCCTTGGCCTCAGCAGCCGGCCTCACCGCATCGATCGCCGCGTGAATCACCAGCAACAGATCCACTCGCTGCGTATTGATTCTCAACTTACCGGTAACGATCCGCGACACGTCGAGCAAATCCTCGATGATCTGTCGCTGGGCGGAAGCGTTGCGCTCGATCACTTCGAGGGCATGCGCCATCCCTTCTTTATCGAGTTGTCCACTGCGAACGAGCCGCGACCATCCCACCACCGCATTCAACGGCGTGCGCAACTCATGCGAAACAGTCGCTAAAAACTCCTCTTTCAAACGACTCGCTTCCTCTGCCTCTTCTCGCGCGAGACTCTCTCGCTCCAACAACTCCGCACGCTCGATTTCAGCCTGAACAGCGGCGGTGATGTTCATCGTCACACCGCGCATTCCGACCGGGCCAGTCTCGTCGCAAATAACAACGGACTGCGCCTCCACCCAGACATCGCTTCCGTCCTTGCGCAACCAACGAAACCGGCTCGTGCCGCCTTGGCCCGACTCGAAAATAGCCGCAGCTTCAAGCGCCGCTCGGTCCTTGTCTTTGGGATGGACGATCGTGAGCCAGAAGTTCGGCGTCGACAACCACTCTTCCTGGCTGTAGCCGAGCAGCTTCTCAACGTGACTGCTGACGAAGTCGATCCGCTGACTGGCGACGTCGGGTTTGCCCCAGGCTTCCCAAACCACGCCCGGCACATGGGCCACTAGTTGTTCGATCCGGCGCCGTTGCAGTTCCAGTTGCGATCCGAGTCTTGACTTGTCTGCTTCTGCTTTGCGCCGTTCATAAGTGATAGCGGAAACCACCAGCGTCATCAATGAACTCGTGCCGACAAACGTAATCAACAAAATCAACGCGACGTTCGGGCTCGCCAGCACCCATGGACCATAACCATTCCTCGCTCCCCACACGGCGACACTTGCCATCAACACGATTGCGCTCGTGACGATTCGCAAGTCGAACTTCAACGCAGCCCACAGGAGAAACGGCAGCGACAGGTACGCCAGTGGATAAGTCTTGACGGGCCCCGGAAACCACCCGCCGAAGACCATCATCACTACCAGCAGATGCAGTATCAGCAGAACGGCGATTTCAACTGCGTGTTCAGCCTTCAACTCGCCGGGCCAGCGCCACGACAGAATAAAGGGCGCCACGATCAGCGCACCGAAACCGTCACCGATCCACCAAGTCAACCAGAAAGGCCAAAAGGTGGCCCATTCCGCCGCACCACCAACGCGGAGGCTGAGATTTCCAATGGTCGCACTCACCATTGGCGCTAGGATCGCCGCGCATCCGACGAAGCGCATCACATCAGCAACGGAGTCGAGCGAATTGCGCCAGCGAGCGACACGTTGTAAGAGCCAGACAGCGACGACGGCCTCGAGCGTGTTTCCAATGGCAATGCCAACAGCCGATCCCACTGGAATGTCAGTCAATACATTCACGGCGAGGGCGCCAACAAAGATACCGGGCCAGACGCGCCGACCGAATATCAGGAGTGAAGCGATGGCGATGCCGGTCGGCGGCCAAATGGGTGTGACGTTGCTATGAAGCGCGGCGAGAGACAGCCCCAGCTTTGCAGCCGCAAAGTAGACGAGGGCCAGCAGGATAATGCGAGCAATCAGGGAAACGGGACGGCTCATTTATTAAAATCCGTGGTAACGGATTCTAACTCCAGGACAGAAAAAAGCGCGGCGGTTTTTGCCGTCCGCCGCGCCAACTATACCCACAGGAGGAAAGGGGTATTCAACGCGCGGAAGTATAGTGGATTTGCCTGGCAGTGGCAATGTGCGGAAGCGGCCTTAAAAGCGGGCTGTTTGCCTAAAACAACACCAAAACATGTCAAACAAATGCTATTTACCAAGGGTCCCCTTCAACTCAGATCTTTACCGCACACAGCGCGCAGATCCAACTGTGCTAAGATGGCCGCATCCCCACATAAAACGATTCTCCCCGCGATCTCGTAGCTACCGTTCCCGGACGTCCGGAGGTTCATGGCGACGCACGACACAATCGTAATTGGCGCCTCAGCGGGCGGAGTGCAAGCTTTATTGAGTCTCGTTGCAGACTTGCCGCCAAATCTAGCAGCGGCAGTTTTCATAGTGCTGCACATTCCCACCGATGCTCCGAGCATGCTTCCGGAAATTCTTGCGCGTAATGCCCAACTACCGGTCGCCTCCGCGAGAAATGACGAAGAGATTAGGCCAGGCCGGGTTTATGTTGCGCCGCCCGACCATCACCTGCTCATCGAAAGACAGCGCATCAAGCTCGTGCATGGTCCAAAAGAGAACTTCCATCGCCCTTCGATCGACGCCCTCTTCCGTTCTGCGGCGCAATGGGCTGGGCCAAGAACCATCGGAGTGATTTTGACCGGCTCTCGAAGCGATGGAACGGCGGGAATGCGCGCCATAAAACAGCGCGGCGGAATAACCGTCGTTCAGGATCCATCGGAGGCTTTATTCCCGAGTATGCCGGCGAGTGTCATCCACGATATCAAAGTAGATTATTCATTGCCGCTACAGCGAATTCCCGCGTTGCTCGATCGTTTGTCACGGCAGCCGGCGGACAAGGAGGGAAGTTATCCCGTGCCTGAAAACATTGAGATAGAGGCAAGAATTGCTCAACAGGAAATGGACTCTGACGACCTCATCAAGAGCGTCGAAAAGCTGGGAAAGATTTCGAGACTTACATGCCCCGACTGCCACGGGGCGCTGTGGGAAATATACGACGACGAGATCCTGCGCTTTCGCTGCCACGTAGGTCATGCGTACTCCGCGGAGAGTCTAAACGACGGTCAGGGCCAAATGCTCGAGGTGGCTCTATGGTCAGCCGTGCGCGCGCTGGAAGAGCAAATGATGCTGGCTAAACGGATCGTTGAACGCGCGCGTGCGGCTAATTTCACTCGCGCGGTGCAACTGTTTGAGAGACGCGCCGAGCAAGCCGAAACGAACAGTTCCATTATTCGACAACTGTTGCTGAGCGGCAGAAAAGCTGATATAGCAGAGCCGGCGCTAAACCAATAAACATGAAACAATTTATCCGTCTTTCGCCGAATTCACGGGCCGGATTTTGAATCATGGCTGAGTCAAAGAAGTCTGAGGGTAACGATCTTGTAGTAGTAGGTTCATCGGCGGGCGGAGTCAGCGCCCTTTCCACGCTGGTAAGCAAGCTGCGAAAGGATTTTCCGGCGCCGATCGTTCTGGCCCAACACCTTGATCCGCAGCGACCAAGTCATCTAGGCGCGATTCTAGATCGGCGCAGCTCATTGCCTATCGTCGTCGTGAGCGAAGCCGAGCCTTCGCGCCTCGAAAACGGCACAATCTACGTGGTTCCGGCGAATAAGCACGTAAAGATCGACGACGGACACGTGCATCTCGAATCGGATCACAACGAGCGGCCGGCACCTTCCGTAGATCGACTCCTGAAAAGTGCGGCCGCATCGTACGGCCAACATCTCATCGCCGTGATTCTCACCGGAGCCGGATCGGACGGGGCAGCCGGCGCGGTCGACGTCAAGAATTCCGGCGGCGTGGTTATCATTCAGAACCCTGAAACTGCGCCTTATCCGTCGATGCCACTTTCGTTGCCGCCAACTGTGGTAGACCACGTCGTCGAGATGGAACAGATAGGTCCTCTGCTTTACGACCTCCTCAAAGGTGTCAGTCTAGCGCCGGCGGAAAAGGCAGACGATCCTCTGCGCGAGTTACTTATGTTCGTAAGCAGCCAGGTCAATATCGATTTTCGCAACTACCAATCGACTACGATTCTCCGGCGGATTTCGCGGAGAATGGCTGCAACGCACGTCGCCACCCTTCGCGAATATTCGGACTTACTGCGATCGAATCCTGATGAGGTCAGCGAGCTGGTTAAAGCATTTCTCATCAAGGTGACGGGCTTCTTTCGCGATCCTGAAGCTTTCGAGTTCATCAGGAACGCGGTCCTTCTGGAACTCATCGATAAGGCCAGGCAGAACGGCAAAAGCTTACGACTGTGGTCGGCGGGTTGCGCCACAGGCGAAGAAGCTTACTCGTTGGCCCTGCTCATCGCCGACGCGCTGGGCATCGAGTTTCCGGAGTGGAACGTCAAGATTTTTGCCACAGACGTGGCGGCGGATGCGATCGCGTTTGCGCGGCGTGGGCTCTATCCCGAGAATGTTCTGAGCGACTTGCCGGACGATTTCCGCGCTCGCTTTTTCGAACGCATCGATCACGGATATCGCATCTCCAAGATGCTGCGCGAGACGGTGATCTTCGGCGAGCAAGACATCAGCCGCGGTGTGCCGTTTCCGCGGATCGACCTCGTCGTTTGCCGGAACCTCTTGATTTACCTGAAGCCTGAGCTGCAACAGACCGTGCTCGATCTCTTCGCTTACTCGCTGCATCAATCACACGGCTACTTGTTCCTCGGAAAAGCGGAAACAGCGCGCCCGACAAGAACGTCGTTTGAACTCGTAAACAAAAGATGGAAGATCTATCGCTGCCTGGGTGGACCACTCGCCTTTCCCAAACATTTGGCCGCGCTACCTTCCGCAGCACCAGTCGTTAACGAGCGCAGGGAAATGCGATCACGCCCACCCGCAGTCGCTCAAAGTTCCTCCGACGTGACTGTTGCCGACACCGAAATCACCCAACTACGCCGCCTCAACGAAACGATGCTTCGTTACCTGGCAGTGGGCGTCGTGATCATCAATCAGTCTTACCACATCCTGACCATCAACGCCGCCGCTCGCAGATTGTTCAGCATTCGCGATCTGGTTTACGACCAGGACTTTCTGCATACGGTCAGAGGGATGCCATATCACAACGTCCGCGAAGCCATCGACCTGGCCTTTCGCGAACGCTCAACTACGACGTTGAAAGACGTCGAATTGGACCGGACTGCTGCGCCGGCGGGTCGATACATGGACCTCACAATTATGCCCGTCCCGGTCGAGACGAAATCTCCCAATCTCGCCGTTATTACGGTGACCGATGTTACCGACGCGGTAGTAAGCAGGAAACGTCTCGACACCGTGCAACGCGAGCAGTCGGTACTGGTAGCTGAACTGAGTGCGGCAAACAAGCGGTTCACCGAGATGAACAAGGAACTGCAGGAGTCGAACGAAAACCTACAAGCCGCGAATGAAGAGTTGATGCTGACTCAGGAAGAACTGCAAGCCACCAACGAAGAGTTCGAAGCCACGAATGAGGAGTTACAGGCCACTAACGAAGAACTCGAAACCAACAATGAAGAATTGCAGGCCACCAATGAAGAGCTGCAAACGACGAATGATGAACTGACGGCCCGCACCCTGGAGTTGCATAATCTCACAAGCTTAACCACGCACGAACACTTTCATCTATCAGAACTGCTCGAGCGCTTTCCGTATTACGTGATGGTAGTTGACGCAAACGATCTCACAATTCTGGCGCTTAATCCGGGGTATGCGGCGTTGCTGGGTAAACAAGAGATCGTTGGCTTGCCTGTGACAGAGTTTTTCAGCGGGAAGGACCTTTACAAATTGACTGACGCTCTGCGAAAAGTGGCTGAGCACGGTAAAGCGTTAACGACCGGTCCCATGGCTGTTACAGCGGTTGAGTATGGAGGTCACGCCGACGATCAATTCGTCCACTCCATTGTCCCGGTATTCGAGGAGGATGGCGGAAAACCCCTGCGTCTATTCATCTATACTGAAAAGGCGTAGAAACAAGCGCTTCAGGTACGGATCGATCCAATCCGCGTGCCATCATATTCCGCTTTCATTACGGTATAGCACTCACAAACTGCTTTTTCCAATGTGTCCTGATTTTTGATGTGCAGTTGACCGCGACGATATTCTATGGCGCCAATCGATTGCAGCGTGCCGGCGGCTACCGTGATGCCCGCGCGTCTGGCTCCGAGTCGTGAAGCGATCGCCTCTTGAGTCAGTTTAAGGTTTTCCCCGCCAACACGATCGTGGATCATTAGCAACCAACAAGCTAGCCGCTCAAGCACAGTATGGCGGGCGTTGCAGACCGCTCTCTGCGATACCTGAGTTATCACTGAACCATAACTGCGCATGATGTGCTTCAGCGCTTGCTGATTCGTCATGAACACATGATCGAGAGCGCTGGTGCTGAGCTTCGCCAGAGAACCCTCGATGCACATTCTTGTCCAATGCCGCGCCGTACCACCACCGAGAAGAGCAGGCAGGCCCACGACTCCTTCCCGTCCAACCATAGAAATTTCGATGGTCGCGCCATCTTCCATGATGGCCAGGGATGAAACGATTGAGTCGAGGGGAAAGAAGACCTCGCGTATCACATCACCATGCTCATAGATGATGTCGTTGAACGACAATCTCACGATGCGGATCTGAGGTAACAGGTAGTCCGCATCGACCGCCAGTAACCGGTTCAGCAGCGTATTCTGCGAAGTCGGCATTGAAAGTCGGGCTTCGGGTGTTGGCTTGTTGCTGATACTACTTTGAGACACCTGGGCTCCTTCCATTGCCTGCCGCGGACGTTTGAGAGGGGAAAGCTCTAGGGGAACGTCTAGCTTCGATAAGAGGCCAGTCCGGGGGGCATTTTACACGCAATGTCGGTCAACGTACATAGGAGGAAACCTGATATGAGTTTGACTGAAAAACGCGGTTTAAAACACCCGCGAAAATATTTTTTCCGATTGTTCGCTCTCGTACGGACACCCTAGATTAGGGGGCGTATGGTTCCCGACACACACGACAAGCAGGGTGGCCGCGGTCGTTATATCCTTCCCGACTGACCTTGAGAAATATATAACGGCCCGGCCTTTAAACTCCATTTCCCGTCATCTTAAGCGGCAATTTCATAGACCCGAGGGTGCCTAGTTTGAATCTGTATACATCTCTGAAAGAGAACCCCCATGCAAGTACAAAAACCTCGCGTCCTTTACATCGAAGATCACGAAGACACTCGCGAACTCGTGACTTTGTTGCTTAGTCAAAGAAGTTACGAAGTCGTGACCGGCGCCAGCATCGAAAGCGGAATGGCTCTCGCCACCGCTGAGAAGTTTGATCTCTATCTGCTCGATTCGTGGTTGCCGGACGGTTCAGGTTTGGATCTGTGCACGAAGATTCGTGAGTTCGATAAGACCACGCCCATTCTCTTTTATTCGGCTGCGGCGTACGCGTCCGACCACGACACGGCCTTGAAATGCGGCGCTCAAGCGTACTTGATAAAGCCGAGTCAGCCTTCAGATCTGTGCAAGTTGGTTTCAGAGTTGATCGAAGACTCGCGTGAAGCTTCAGGACGCCAGAGTGCCCAGAGAATGGTTCCGGAAAGCCACAGAGTCGCGGCAGTCGCCGCTGTCAGCACCAGCCAGAACGACCAGTAAGACTGGAACGTGCCTTCCCAACCGGAAGCGATAGTGTGCGCAAGGTTCACGTTCAACGCCGCCGGTGTGACGAAACGCGACGCCAACTGGACGCCAAGATACCAGCCAAACGCAGAACGCCACGCGTCTCGATCCATGCGGTACCACTTCAGTGCGATCATCGATACCGCAAGCCCACCGACGTGAGCGAGAGTGGAACTCAAAAACACACCCCACGGCAACACCACGTAAATAAACCACACGACTAATCCGGGTAGCATACAAACCGCAGCAAGCCTGACCACTTGGGGTTTATCCAGGAACAGACCGAAAGCAAGGATGAGGTTGCAGACGTTGCACATCCATAGCATGTGTCCGAGCTCATTGGTGCGGTAGTAGTGAACTGCCTGCGCGAAGAAGAAAATCAGGGGGAGCAGGCCGAGCCATCGAAGCGAGATCCGCGTCAACAGTGTCTTCACGGGCATGCAGCATAGCACCACCCGGAAAAAAACAAACGTCTATCTTGACAAGCGTTGAAGGGAAACACAGACTAAGGCGTGCGCGCGCGCATCGATCATGAGTTCGTTGGAAGACCTCCTCGCTAAATCAATACCTGAACTAAACAAGCTCTTCGTCGAGCGGCGCCGTCCTGTACCTAAAGGATTACTTGAAGCTTTGGACGTCGATGGCCGCCATGGCGCGCAACAACTCGCGAAACGAATTCGCGGTCGCTATCGCGAGAACCGCTCCGAAGGTCAACGTCTGCATTACCTCCTGCGCTTCGAAATCGAACTATGGGCCGAAGGGTATGGCTTTGTTGCTGGAGTTGATGAAGCAGGCATGGCGCCGCTGGCCGGACCGGTCGCTGCGGGCGCTGTGATCCTGCCTCAGAATTACAAGCTGCGCGGCCTCAACGACTCGAAGAAGATCCTCGATCCTGAGAAACGAGATGAACTCGCGTTGCAAATCAAGCACGACGCAATTTGCTGGTCAGTTGCGTTCGCGGAAGTCGAAGAGATCGACAAGATCAACATCTATCACGCGGGACTGCTGGCGATGCAGCGTGCAGTTGAAGGTCTGAGTTGTAAACCGGACTTCATCCTGGTGGACGCGCGAAAGATTCCCCACTGCGAAACCCCACAACGCGGGATCATCCGCGGCGACGCGCTGTCGGCAAGCATCGCAGCCGCATCCATACTTGCGAAGACCACGCGCGACGCACACATGCTCGAAATGGATCGTCTCTACTCAGGATACGGTCTCGCTTCACACAAAGGTTATCCAACCCCCGAACATTGCGAGGCGCTGAAGTCGCTTGGCGCGCTGCCGATTCACCGCCGCAGCTTTGCGCGCGTGCGTCAAGCACTCGGCCTCGATCCAATCCAAACAGAACTCTTCTAAACCAGTGGGGCGAGTTTTAATCTGTGGGTCTAACTGAATACAAAAAGAAACGCAGCTTCGATAAGACACCGGAGCCTGGTCCAAAGAAGAAACGTACGCGCACTGGTCGCATGTTTGTGATCCAGAAACATCGCGCAACGCAACTGCATTACGATTTCCGTCTCGAAGTCGATGGTGTGTTGAAGTCTTGGGCCGTGCCGAAAGGTCCGTCACTCGATCCGAGCGTCAAACGTTTGGCGATGCAGGTTGAGGATCATCCGGTCGATTACGCGAAGTTCGAAGGCGTGATACCTGAAGGCGAGTATGGCGGCGGCACTGTGATGGTCTGGGACTACGGCACGTACAAACCGGAAGGTGATGAAGATGCGGCAAAGGCACTGGAGAAGGGCGACTTCAAGTTTGAACTCGACGGCGAGAAGTTAAAAGGCTCGTGGGTGCTGGTGCGTACGCGAAATCGGCAGTGGCTGCTGATCAAGCATCGCGATTACTACACGACA
Organism: uncultured Acidobacteriota bacterium; assembly: GCA_963789185.1. Classification (GTDB taxonomy): domain Bacteria; phylum Acidobacteriota; class Blastocatellia; order Pyrinomonadales; family Pyrinomonadaceae; genus PSRF01. The sequence goes on along the minus strand of CAWBJU010000020.1, from coordinate 16,152 downwards.
ACTGAAGAGGTCACGGAGATCGCGCCGGTTTCAATCCTCACGCGGCGTTCGTTAGCTGAGATCGCGGAAGATGAAGGCGGTAACGTCAAGAAAGCCGCGACCGGCGATCCGAAGAAGATTCCGCGCCGGACTGGTGTGAAGCGACGCAAGAAGGGTTCAAAGGCGAAAGTCTGGCACAGCAACCGCCCGAGTTAAAGTTAAACCTTTACTTCAACGTTCGTTCATCAGAACAATCCTGTATAACTCAGCTTTCCTTTCATATTCACCCGTGCCGCCGAGGTGTAGTAATGGTCTTTCACGCTGTTCGCATCGACGATGTGAATCACATCATGTCCCAGCGTTTGCAGGTAATCCGAAATCAAACTTCGATGGCAACGCAGGTAGACTGCTTCAGCACACATGAAAACCGTGCGCGATTCTTTGGCGATTTCCAGCAGGGCTTTGATCCCTTCTTCGAATTCAGGCGTCTCCATGTGATCGGCATAACCACGAAACCCAGGGTCTCTCAAGCCTGTGTTTCTTGAGTCCTTGCGAGCCGTCCGACGTCCGCCCAGTCGGGGCTCGTGATGATATTCAATACCAACCCTCGCCAATGATTCAGACAAGTTCTCCTTATTGAAATGCGGCAAGCGACGCGACCCGGGAAACGAGCGCACGTCGACCAGCGCTTTGATTTCGTGAACCCGAAGAATGTCTTTGAACCTGTCTTCGGTTCGTGTTGAGTGTCCTATTGTCCAAATCGTAATCGGCTTCATCTGTGATTCAACTTTAACTGTAGGCTTGCCGACGGTTAAAGGTACGCTTCAAGTTTGAACCGTCCTTTCGCCTGTGTCATCGGCTTCCACAGGTCGCCAACACGCTTCACCCGCGCAGGCACATTGTCGATACGGAAGTCGTCGATCTTAATTCCACGCTCGACTTCTTTCCACGTCACTGGTGTCGAGACTGAAGGTACTTCTTTAGGTCTCACGGAATAGACAGACGCCAGCGTTCGTCCCCACGCGTTCTGGTTGTAATCGACGAGCACTCTTCCCTTCGGTCGTTTCGAAACCTGGTAGATTGCCGTCAGCAGTTTCGGCGAGTGCGACGCGAGCGCGTACGCAAACTCTTTCGCAAACGTCCACACCTGTTTCTGAGTTGGTCCACGCTGAATTGGAACGTAGACGTGAATGCCTTTCGAGCCGGTGGTCTTTGCGTAGTTAGGAATCTTCAACGAATCAAGCCCGAGCTTCACGAGCAACGCAGCTTCACGAACCTTTTCAAACGTTGCGCCCGGCACTGGATCGAGATCGAAATGCAAATAATCAGGTTGATCCGTGGCGTCGCAGCGCCCATACCACTCGTTCAGATCGATGCAGCCGAGATTGATCACCCACATCAACGCCGCCAGATCCTGGATCATCGGAAATGGAATCACACCTTTTGAGCCGTGATCGATGCGGCAGATCTCAATCCAATCCGGTCGCGGCTCGGGCGCGCGTTTCATGAAGAAGAAGTCTTCACCCGCGCCATTTGGATAACGTTTCATGACCATTGCGCGGTCGCGCAGGTGAGGGAGCAGCACGGGGGCCACGTTGACGTAGTACTGAATCAGATCCCGCTTCGTGACGCCGAGCTTCGGCCAGAAGGGCTTGTCGAGGTTAGTCAGACGGACGATCTTGTCGCCGATTCCAACGTCGAGGTTACGTTTGTCTTTTGGGAGTTTTATTGAAGGGATGCGGAGCACGAGCTAAGGTATCACTTTAGGTTTCTTCAATCTCCTTCTCAATCGCCTTCAACCCGTTTAGCAACACGCCGCGATGAGCGGGATGTTTAGCTCGCTCGAGTTGTTGTAATAACCGCGACTTCGAAAGGAGCAACGAATCCAGCCGTTGCTTTCGTTCACGCTCGTCGACCGACGTGGGCGGAGTCTTCGTTTCACGAAGTTCGGCGTCTTCGATCTGATCTGCGACTGACTTACTTTCCCAACCACGAGCCATAATTCATACAACCGTTCCATCAGGAATGACAGCATTCTTGGGGACGATAATGATGCCGTCGCGAATGAAGTAAGCACCACCTGGACCATCGACTTCGGTGACGCCCCCTTCGTTCAGCAACTTCGCGTTCTTACCGATGCGCGCGTTCTTGTCGATGATCGCGCGGCGGACAACAGTTCCCTCCCCTATCCCGACGCGCGGCATATTCTTACGCATGTCGTTGCTCATCTCTTCAAACGTCTGATAGAAGTCGGCGCCCATCACGAACGACGCATCGAGGTGGACGCCTTGCGAGATCCGGCTGCGTAAACCGATCACCGAGTTCATGATCTTCGCGCCGTTGATGATGCAGCCATCGCTGACGATTGAGTCGTCGATTTGGCTTTCCTCGATCTTAGACGGCGGCAGGTAACGTGCGCGCGTGAAAACCGGAGCTTCAGCATCGAACAAGTTGAACTTCGGAATCTTCGTCGTCAGATCAAGGTTAGCGCGATAGAACGCGCCGATCGTTCCGATGTCTTCCCAGTAGCCGTCGAACATGTGCGCCTGCACGTGACGCGAGGAATGGATTGCCGCGGGAATGATGTGCTTTCCGAAATCAACCGACTCGGGTTCTTCGGCTAACAGTTTTTCCAACTGTTCGTACTTGAAAACGTAGATGCCCATCGACGCGAGAAACGGGCGTCGCTTCGCTTCATTTGCGTCTAGTCCAAGACTCGTCGTGTCGACTTGCATCGCCAGCAACTCGTCGCCTTTAGGTTTCTCTTTGAACTCGACGATGCGGCCGGTCTCGTCGGTCTTCAATAAACCAAACTCACTCGCCGCACGCGGTTCACAAGGGATCACTGAAACAGTCACGTCCGCGCCGGTTTCGTGATGTCGTTCGAGAAAGTGGCGATAGTCCATTCGATAAAGATGATCGCCGGAGAGGATCAGTAACGTGTCGATGCCCCAGTCGCGGATATGCGGCAACACTTGTCGCACTGCGTCTGCCGTTCCCTGAAACCACTGCGGACTCTCCGGTGTTTGCTCCGCCGCAATGATCTCGACGAAGCCGTTCGAGAATTGCGAGAAGCGATACGTTTGAGCGATGTGTCGATTCAGTGAAGCGGAGTTGTACTGCGTCAACACAAACGTGCGCAGGATGTCGGAGTTGATGCAGTTCGAGAGCGCAATGTCGACGAGACGATACTTACCGCCGAGTGGGACTGCGGGTTTCGAACGTTGTTGTGTGAGCGGAAAAAGTCGATTGCCAGCGCCACCGCCGAGAATTACAGCTAGGAGTTTTGTATTAGCCGGCATTGGAACACTGAATTAATAAGCTTGAGATCGGACTTCACTGGTTGTTTTTCCGGCGGCTTCCTGCGCGATCTTCACACCGACGCTCGCGCCAATCCGAGTCGCGCCTGCTTCAACCATCTTGCGCGCGTCGTCGAGACCTTTAACACCACCCGAAGCTTTCACTCCGAGTTCGGCGCCGACTGTGCGACGCATCAACGCAACATCGGCAACCGTTGCGCCGCCTTTTGAAAAACCGGTTGAAGTTTTGACGAAATCGGCGCCCGCTTTCTTCGCAGCCTGGCAAGCGCGCACCTTTTCGTCGTCAGTCAATAACGCTGTTTCGATAATCACTTTGCAAATCGCGTCGTATTCGTGGGCCACCTGGGCCACCGAACGGATGTCATGTTCGACAAGACAATCGTCGCCGCTCTTCAACGCCCCGACGTTGATCACCATGTCGACTTCCTGCGCACCGTCGAAGATCGCGCGGCGTGCTTCGTAAGCTTTTACATCAGGCAAGGTGGCGCCGAGAGGAAATCCGATCACGGTGCAAACTGGAACTCCGCTGCCGCGCAGATTACACGCGGCCACACGTACCCACGTCGGGTTCACGCACACCGATGCGAACCGATACGAGGCCGCTTCCTGGCAAAGCTTCTTAATGTCTTCGTCGGTTGCTTCAGGTTTTAGCAGTGTGTGATCGATCAGGCCGGCCCACTCTCTCGCCGTTCCTGTTTGGCCCAATACCAGGCCAATACGCGCGGCACCCGCGTCGACGATGCGATGCATTCGCTCCGGGCAGCGATGAAAACATTCGGACGTACAACCGCACATCGCGGCCTGGTCCGCACCCGCGCCGTCGCCATTGAGGCGCGCCACGATCGCATCGGTAATCTGTTCGATTAGGAGTTCGTAATCGCCGTTATTTGAGTAGCCCATGTGCCGGGGACATTCTAGCAACTAGCGTTGATACTGTCGCTGGATGGCGTCGATCTTGGCGACGCGCTTGCGGTGGCGATCTTCGCTGATTTCAGTGGCAAGCCAGGCGGTCACAATCTCGCGCATTTCCGCGCTCGTGATGGTTTTACTGCCGAGCGTGAGGACGTTCGCATCGTTATGTTCGCGGGAGTTGCGCGCCACGGCAACTGAGTAACACGCCGCCGCGCGAACGCCGGGGACTTTGTTCGCGGTCATAGCACTGCCGACGCCGGCGCCGTCGATAATGATGCCAACCTCGGAGGTTCCGTCTGCAACCGCGCGAGCAACAGCATGCGCGAAGTCAGGGTAGTCAACCGCGGATTCCGAATCGGTGCCGAAGTCCTGCACCTTGTGGCCCAGGTCGTTCAAGAGGATCTTTAACTCTTCCTTCATTTTGAACCCGCCGTGATCCGCGCCAATGGCAACGTGCTTCGACGCTTTCGATCCGCGACGTGAGGCGCGGCGAGTCAGTTGGATATTTCGTTCGTTGACGATGTCGGCCGCGAGCGGCGTGAGACGCGCGTCCTCGCCGATGCGCAGGACCGCGCCGGGTTCGAGTCCGCGTACGTCGTCCTCTGTGATCATGCTTTTCGCAGACTCATCGCGCGTGAAGGCAGGTTGCGCAGCTTTCTCTGGAACTGTATTGACGAACCGGCTCGGTGTTGTTTGAGGTTCGACGGTTTCGGGCGCGGCTTTGGCCAATACTTCACGCACCAAAGCTCGAACTCGGTCGCGTGTTGAATCGTCAGACATACCTGAGGTCTATGACACGTCCGGAAGCGCCCATCAATTTACCGCTGCGAAAAGTAAAATCAACGCGGCCGACGTTGATGCCGCTCTTGCCGACCTGGAAGATCAACGTCTCCGCGCCGCAAGGTTGTTTCGTTTTCACGGGTTCTTTCATGAACGTGTGCGTGTGACCACCGGCGATGAAGTCGATGCCGTCAACCTGCGACGCCACGAGTGAATCACCTCGTTGGCCGTTCTCGTAGTAACCCAAATGCGACATGCACACGACGAGCGCGCAGCGTTCCTTTTCCTTCAACGTCTTTACAACTTCACGCGCTGAGACAACCGGATCGTTGTAAGTGACGCCTTTGAAATTTGCCGGCGTGATCAGCGCAACGGGACTGACGCCCAGACCAAACAATCCAACTTTGATCCCGCCGAGCATCTTCACGACGTAAGGCTTGACGCGGCCTTCAAGTACCGTTCCTTTGACGTCGTAGTTCGCGGACACCAGATCGAAGTTTGCAAACTTCAACGCCGCGGCAAGCGCATCGACGCCGTTGTCAAACTCGTGATTGCCAAGCGTGCCGACGTCGTAGCCGATCGCCGACATCGCTTTGTACTCGACTTCGCCGCGATAGAAATTGAAATACGGAGTGCCCTGCATCACGTCGCCGGCATCGACGAGTAACGTGTTCGGGTTCTCCTTACGGATTCGTTTGACGAGTGTCGCGCGACGAGCGACGCCTCCCTTCCCCGCGTTTGCGTCGTTCGGCGGCAGGGGATCGATCTGCGAGTGTGTGTCGTTGGTGTGCAGGATCGTGATGATCGTGTCAGCTGCGGCGTGACCCGAGATCAGTTCGACACCGCGCAGCAGACCGATCAGCGTTGCGCCAAATGCGGCGGAAGTTGTCAGAAAGCGTCGCCGGTTCATCTGGGTACCTCGGGGCCCGTGCGATCGGGACCGACTTGCACGTAACGACCATCGATACTTGAACGAATACTTCGCCCCGCTGCCGCTTCGGACTTGACGTAATTCATGATCGAATCGCGCAACGTCAGATTTAGCGGCGTCTTGGTCTTCGCTTCATGCAGCAACGCATACGCGCCGCTGTTGAGGTTCAGAAGGTAGTCGATCGTGACAATCGTGTAGATCTTCTCCGGATCGATCTCGTATTCCTTGCCGCTCTCGTCGACGAGTTTGCCGCTTAAAAACTCAGCTCGATTCTGTTCGTTCCACTTGAATTGGATGCGCGCGCCTGACTGCGCATCACGCGCTGCGACCTGAAGCAGTTTCGAGAGTTGCGCGCCGTTTATTTCGAGCGCGACGAGCGCGTTTTCGAATGGGAGCAACTCGAATATGTCGCTGGCGCGCAGGTCACCGGCGGAGATCTCATTCTTACGCAAACCGCCGGCGTTGACGATGGCAAGCGTAATCGGCTTGCCCAGTTTTGCTTTTGCCTGCGCGCGCATCCCGTCGGTGACGAAAGCGCCCAGCGAACCGGCGCCGGCGCCGTCTTTCTTGAGCACGCCGTCGAGTTTGCCGATGACAAGACTCAGCGCGCGAACTTTTTCACTGTACGGCGCGAGCATCTTCTCGACTGCCGGATCGTCCGGAATGCTTGCGTCAACGGTGGTTTGTTTGACGCTGGCGCCGACCTTTGCCGGCGCAGCTGTGATTGCGGGTTTCGCCGGTGCCGGAGTCGCCGGACACGGTTCGATCACCGTTTGGCCGAGCACCGGGACAGCAATTGTTAGCGCGAATAAGAGAAGTGAGAAGCGAAAGCTAAACACGGATAATACAGATCCTTTGCTGCGAGCGATTGACCTAAAGGAAGAGCTTGCATAGTATGTCGCACCACGCATCACCCATGCAAACTCTTGCCGTTTCTAAAGGAGAAACAAGTTGGCTACGTTTCTGCTCAGTTCGCTTCTGAATTCAGGAATCCAAACCTCGATGTGTTGCTGTCTGAAGATGAGATTCAGGCACGGATCAAAGAGTTGGGCGCGCAGATCACGCAGGACTACGCCGGGCTCAATCCGCTGTTGATTGGCGTGCTGAAGGGCGCGTGCTTTTTTCTCAGCGATTTGATGCGGGCGATCGACACGCGAGTCGGCATCGAGTTCATGGCGATCTCGAGTTACGGATCGTCAACGCGCACCTCCGGTGAAGTGCGAATCATGAAAGATCTCGACGTGCCGATCGAGGGCCGGCACATTCTCGTTGTTGAAGACATTGTCGATACTGGTCTGACCCTCTCTTACCTGCTCGCCAACCTTGAATCTCGCGGGGCAGCGAGCGTGAAGCTGGCGGCGCTGCTCGACAAACATGAGCGGCGACAGCGTGAAGTAAAAATCGACTACCTCGGTTTTCCGATACCGGATGAGTTTGTTGTGGGTTACGGGTTGGATTTCGCCGAACGGTATCGCAACCTTCCGTTTATTGCTGTTTTGAAAGATCCGAGTGCCTGATCGTTGGAGATCACTTAAATGCGTAAATTTTTGACTTTCGTTATTCTCTGCGTTCTTCCTGTAACCGCTGCTGCTCAAACCGACCTCTCGAAAGTCGAAATGAAGGCGACGAAGGTCGCCGGAAATGTTTACATGCTCGAGGGCTCCGGAGGAAACATCGGCGTCTCCGTCGGCACCGACGGAATCCTGATCGTCGACGATCAGTTCGCGCCCCTCGCCGACAAGATCCGCGCTGCACTGAAGGGACTGAACCAGGGGAAGCTCCGCTTCATCCTCAACACGCACTGGCATGGCGACCACACCGGCAGCAACGCTCAGTTTGGTCCGGAAGCTACGATCATTGCTCATGATAACGTACGCAAGCGGCTATCGACTGAACAGAAAATTCCTTTCTTCAAGTCGACTGTTCCCGCTTCGCCCAAAGAAGCGCTGCCGGTGATTACGTTCGACAACTCGCTGTCGGTGCACTTCAACGGTGAAGACATTCGCGCTATTCACTACCCGCACGGGCACACTGACGGCGACAGCGTAATCTTCTTTACGACCTCCAACGTGGTCCATCTCGGAGACGACTTTTTCACCGGACGCTTTCCATTTGTCGATGTTGACAACGGCGGGAACGTCGTAGGCCTCGCCAAAAACATCGGCGAGATCATTACGAAAATACCGGCGGGTGCGAAGTTGATCCCGGGTCACGGCCCGCTCTCGACGATCGACGATCTAAAGCTCTACCACCGCATGCTTCTCGAAACGACCGACATCGTCCGCAAGAAAGTCGCCGCCGGAAAAACCTTGGACCAGATCAAAGGCGAGGGCCTTCCCGAAGAGTGGAAATCCTGGGGCACCGGCTTCATCAAAACCGATCAGTGGATTGAACTAATCCACATCAGCCTCACGCAGAAGTAGTTGACGTCTTACGAGCGGTTCAGCCAGTAGGATGGCCGGCGTCGATGGTGGGCCACAGCAACGATTTGAATCGTTTGGGTTCTCACGCGAAACACCAGGTCAAACGGAAATCGAGGGAATACTATGCGTCGTGTGTTTCCTTCACCGATGGGCCACGTCTCAGGCGAGTTAATCGCAAGACGCATCATGCTACTTAATTCCTGAACAAACGCATGCGCGGCGATCTCGCTACGCTCGGCGTACCACGCGAACGCCTGATAGTATCTCTTCCTCAGCCGCTTTATGGAGAATTACTTTCCGAGTCATTCCATTCGTTGAAGAAGCTTGGCCTTGACGGTCTCCCACGGGACTGTTTCAACAGCACCCGAGTCCAATTCGGCCAATCGGCGCTCTATCTCTACACGCCACGCTTCATCGACGTCCGGATCTACTTCGGATTCCAGGCTTTCGATTAACAAACCAGCGAGGGTGGCTCGTTCTTTCTCAGATAGGATTGAGGCTTTCTTGAATAGTTCCGTTACGTGAGTACTCATGTGGGGAATCTAGCACACTTAGTCGGATACCGGAATCAATGACTTCAGAAAACTCGTGCCCGCCGTCAGGTGGAGGCCGAAGTTTGCGGCGATGGTTTGGCCGATGTCGGCGAGGGATTCGCGGGTGCCGAGGTTGTTGGAGGGTCGCGCGGTGCGGCTGTAGACCAGGAGCGGGGCGTATTCGCGCGTGTGGTCGGTGCCGGGGAACGCAGGGTCGTTGCCGTGATCGGAGGTGATGATCATCAGGTCGTCATCGCGCATGGCGGCTTCGATCTCATGCAGACGACGATCGAAGTGTTCGAGAGCGCGTGCGTAGCCTTCGACGTCGCGTCGATGTCCGTAGAGCATGTCGAAGTCGACGAGGTTTGAGAAGATCAAACCGCGCGAGTCTTCTCGCAAAGCCTTGATGGTTTGATCGATCGACTGTTCGTTGTTCTTGGCTGTTAGATCTTTAGTCACGCCGACTGAGTCGTAGATCGACGCAATCTTTCCGATACACACCACGTCGAGAGCTTCGTCGTTCAGCGCAGCGAGCAGATTCTGACGCGGCGGTGGCACTGCGTAGTCGTGACGGTTCTCAGTGCGATAAAACGCACCGGGTTGGCCGAGGAACGGACGCGCAATCACACGTCCAACCTTGTGCTCGCCTTCGAGTATGCCGCGTGCGATCTCGCAGATCTCATAAAGACGATCAAGCGGAATCACCTCTTCATGCGCCGCGATCTGAAACACCGAATCCGCAGACGTGTAAACGATCGGCTTGCGTGTTTTAACGTGTTCCTCACCTAACTCCTTGATGATCTCCGTACCTGACGCGGGAATGTTTCCGAGTATTCCCGGAACAGACGTCTCGCGAACAAAGCGATCGATCACCGTCGCAGGAAATCCGTTTGGATAAGTCGGGAACGCTTGTTTCAGAATGATCCCGGCAATCTCCCAATGTCCGGTGGTCGTGTCTTTGCCATTCGAACTCAGAGCGCAACGACCATAAGAGCCTTCAGGCTTTTCGAGCGGAGGGAGATCGCGAAGCGACCGGATGTTGCCGAGGCCATAGCGTTGAAGGTTGGGAAGTTGGACCGTGCGCGATTCGAGAATGTGGCCGAATGTGTCTGATCCGGCGTCGCCCCACTCGGGAGCGTCAGGCATCGCACCGATCCCAGCACCGTCGAGAACGATTAGTACGACTCGGTGGAACGGGGATGAATTAGGCATCTGTATTCGAAGCGATTATTGCTTGGGCGCGTAATAACCATCGCGCGCGCGAATCTCAGATTTGTCTTTCACGCCGCGCACTTCCAACTTGATCGCGCGATACTTCCCGTCGCGTGCTTTGTTAGTTGGATAGTAGCCGAGACTGTAGAGCGTACCGATGTCAGCAGCCACGCGCGCGAACGCCGATTGCGCATCAGCCAGAGTTGCCGCAACGAAACTGCGCCCGCCGGAGACCTTCGCCAGATCGTTCATCTCGCGCCGCGCAAGGTTATACAACCCGCGACTGATCGACATTCTTTCAAACGGCCCCATCTGGCAAAAGCTGTTAAAGTTTTCTGCCTTTGCCGTCGGGAAAAAGATCTTTCGATATCGTTCGATCTGTCGCTGCGAGAGCGTGAGTTGACCGTCGTCCTGACAGTCTTTCATCAGCCGGTCTTCAACGAAGTCTTCCGTGTTGACCTGGATGAAATAACAGGCGATACCGGCGCGCGAAAGTTTCATCCTCGCCGTCGCAAAATCGGAGTTACTCGCGGAATCGACGCCGTCTGTCAACGCCACCACCGCACGACGTCCACGAACTTCATCACTAGGCGGATTGCGAAAGACGCTATCAGCAACTCGTTCGAGCGCGTCGTAATACGGCGTGCCGTTGCTGGAGCCGACGTTTTCTATTGCGGTGCGCAAAGCGTCGCGGTCACTGGTGAGTGGCGTCAGCACCTCTACAGTCGCGACCCTTTCAGCAGAAACTGTTTGCGCAGTATTGAAAGCGACAACGCCCACGCGATCGCCCTTACGAAGCGCCTGGATGAAACTGTTTGCCGCCGAACGAATCAGCGCCACGTCATCGCGAGTCGATCCCGACGTGTCGAGCAACAAGGCAATTTCGAAAGGCGTTTCAGCAGTGCCGAAGTTGGTGATCGTCTGCACCTGGCCATCTTCGATGAGACGAAAGTTCTCGGCGCGAAGGCCCGAAAGCGGGCGACCCGTGCTGTCGGTCACCACAGCCGGAACTGAAACCAGTTGCGTCTCGACCCGCACGACATCGCCTTCGTCAATTTCATCGCCGGCCGCTGGCGTGTCCGGTTTCTTCAACTTCCATAAGGGTGGTGGTTCGTTGGGGTCGGTGACACGACGCGGCCGCTGCTTTTGTTGGTCAGTGGCCTGTTGAGCGTGCTGGATGCTTTGCGAAAACCAGCCGGGAAAGATCACTGCGAGAGCGGTCAAAAGAATTACCCGCCTGAGCAAACTACGACGACGTTTCATAAGTATTGACATGATTCAATTCCGGATGGGCTCTCGTGCTGGATTCTAAACCGTGTGAGTGCGAAGTGTAAAACACGGATTCCAGGTCACAAGTGCGCGGCTTGACACTCCTCTGTGGTTTTCTTAGCATGACGACTCGCTTGCTGCGTGCGAACAGGATTCGCGACAGGGCGATCCTGATTTAAAGGCACGTACGTCAATGGTAGACGGCTTCCCTTACAAGGAAGAGGTTGGGGGTTCGAATCCCTCCGTGCCTACCAAGCCTTCAGTTTTGCGGAGTCGTAGTTCAGTTGGTTAGAACGCCGGCCTGTCACGTCGGAGGTCGCGGGTTCGAGTCCCGTCGGCTCCGCCACTTATCATAAGTTAGCCGTACTGACGCCATTTTTCTCGGGTGCCAGTAGGTGAGCCACTTACCACCTTCAGTTCACTCGCAATCAAATCCACAGTTTGTTTCTTAACGGCAGGGGAGAGGTGCTCATATCTCTTCAATTTCGCGACGTGGTTTCCGGTTCGATTAAGCGGAAGCGTCCTTTTGTGCTAACAGGACCACATCTTTAAGCGTTAGAGAAATCGCCAGTAAAGTTGGCGTACATGATCAGAGCCACTTCGTGCGTGATTTTAAGAAGAGATACGGCGCATCTCCTACTCCTTATCGCGCCCTTCACATGCGGACTGATCGAAACAGAGCGCTTCATAAAGCAGCGCGGCAACTTCCGCTAATAAATAGCAAGAGAGGCCATAATTATAACTGGACGTAAAGCTGATCTTGTATGAAAGTGTACATCACGATACAGTTGAATCACTGTCCAGACCATCAAGAAAACAGCGTTTCTCAGACGATAGGCTGATCGTTTAGCAAAAGGTCAATGCTTTCCAAACGGAGGCTTTTGACCAGCCTGCCCGATCACGTTTTCCCATCGCTTCATTTCACGCGTACCGCTCCTTTCAGGGAAGTCGTTCACTTCAACAATCCAAGCCTTGGCTTCATGATTTTTGCCAAGCAAACTCAAAGGAGAGCCTATGGCCAACATTTCCACGCGAAATCGGCGGCGAGAGAGAGAATTACGCAACGCTGCGAAAAACCGGCGCGAAATAATCGCAGCGCGCTTGAGCCGCCGTGACATGATTAAAGCAGGTTTGTTAACAAGCGCCGGGTACCTGATACACAAAAACGGCCTGAGTGCCAGGGCCCAATTCAGTGGAGACGACTGCGATAGTCGCTGGCGAGACGGTTTCGGCGGCAGCAACGGTACTCCGCCAAGTCCGCCGACAGCTCCGTTCGTCGAGCCCCTGCCAATTCCCCCCATCGCCCAGCCGGTGGCAGCACTTAGCCCAGCCCCGACAGTAAATCCAAACACAGCAGCCGGCGAAGGTCGCACTCGGCCTCACCAGGCTTTACTGACATTGCCACCTCAGAAGCTCTACGAGGTCCATCAGCGCGAACAGTTGCTTAGTATGCACCCCGATCTCCCTTTGCAAAGACTCTGGACATTCAATGGCACAGTACCGGGTCAAACCTACGTTGCTCGCTACGGTGAACCTATTCTGGTGCGAAACTTTAACGACCTGCCGAACGACAATGGCGGCTTTGGGCTCCAGTCCCTTTCGACGCACTTGCACAATGGTCACACGCCATCCGAAAGCGACGGTTTCCCCTGCGACTTCTTCGCTCAGGGCAAGTTCTACGACCAGCACTATCCGAACGTCCTCGCCGGATTTGCGTCGAGCCATCCACCCAATGGCGATATTCGAGAGTCGATGAGCACGCTTTGGTATCACGATCATCGCGTCGATTTCACCGCTCAGAATGTCTACAAAGGTCTTGCCGGTTTCTACCTTCTCTTTAATGAGTTTGATACCGGTGATGAAACCACAGGCTTCCGTCTGCCAAGCTTCCCGAATTTCGACGTTCCAATGATGTTCAACGACAAGAACTTCGATGAAGATGGGATTCTCGCCTTCGACCTCGCTAATCGCGACGGTATCCTGGGCGATAAGTTCCTTGTCAACGGAAAGATACAACCCTTCTTCGAGGTGAAGCGTCGGCGCTACCGCTTCCGTTGGCTCAATGGTGGACCGTCACGGTTCTATAGGTTCTATCTGACAAAATCGAACCTGACGAACCACCCGTTCTGGATCATTTCCAATGATGGCAATTTACTGAAGAACCCTGTGCAAACAACTAACGGTCTATTCATTGCGGTGGCTGAGCGCATGGACGTGATTGTTGACTTTTCATCCTTCGCAGCCGGAAGCATCATTCACCTTGAAAACCGGCTGGAGCAGTGCGACGGAGCTGGACCAGGAAACAACATTCTCTCGGCGGGCCAGGGCAACAAGGTGCTTGAGTTCCGTGTCGTATCCGACCCGGTTACGGACAACAGCGTAAACCCGGCGACTAACCCTACTTTCTATCAGGTACCGACACGGGTGCCGGAGCGTATCCAACGCTGCTTCAAGTTTGATCGTGAGAACGGTCAATGGGTAATCAACGATGAACTCTTTGATTGCAACGATGTTCGCTTCCGAGTGAAACGTAACACGGCCGAGATTTGGAATCTCGAAGGTGGATTTGATTGGTCGCACCCAATCCACATTCACTTCGAGGAACACCAGGTTCTCGAGCGCAACCGGAACACGCCTACGCTGATCGAGCGCGGCCGTAAGGACGTTATAAGACTCGGCGAGGGTGACGACGTAAAGATCTACTTCCGGTTCCGCGACTTTGTCGGACGCTACCCGATGCACTGCCACAACACGATTCACGAAGACCACGCGATGATGTTGCGCTTTGATATCGACGACGTGGGAAACAATAACGAGCAAGACTGTGGTCACCACTAATCCGACTGCACAAGGAAAGGAGATGAAAGCAATGTCAGAAATAAGCAGACGAAAAATGCTTGCGGGCCTGGCAGTGACTCCCTTAGCCGGCGGGTTGGTGACCAGGGCGAGTAATTTGATTGAACCATCACAAGGCGGAGCCACTTCGTCACGAGCGAAGTTACAGGCGCGCTATTTTCCGAACTTTGAGGTCACTACGCATGAAGGCAAGAAGGTTCGCTTCTATGATGACCTGGTTAAAGATAAGATCGTGGTCATCAACTTCATGTATGCGCAGTGTGAAGGGATTTGCGTCCCCATAACGCGGAATCTGAAGCGGGTGCAGAGCCTTCTTGGTAAACGCATCGGTCGAGACATTTTCATGTATTCGATCAGCCTGAAACCTGAAGAGGACAATCCGGAGAAGTTGAAACATTACGTGCAGATGCATCGGATCAAACCAGGCTGGACATTCCTGACTGGCAAGCCCGATGAGATCGACACATTGCGGCGGAAACTTGGTTTCTCCGATACCAAAGCTAAACTCGATAAGGACCTGACGAACCATATCGGGATGGTTCGCTATGGGAATGAAGCTCGACAATGGTGGGCAATGTGTCCCGGACAAGCCAACCCGCCTTGGATCGTCGAGTCAATTCTCTGGATGGATCCAAAAAGCAACGACATCCACACTCACAACACGAAGACAAAGACCGGTAAAGTGAGTTAAAACTGCATTTCGATTTATTACAGACAGGGGTGGCGCAAGTGAGAAACAAAGAGAGTTTAGTTAGGCCTTGGTGGATCATGGTGTCATCCCTGTTTGTGGTTTTCTTCATCTTCGGCATATCACCGGTAATTCGCGGTGAGAGGCAAGGTATCGCGCCGCAATCCATCGATTTTGAAGTTGGACGGCGGCCTGAAGCTCTGTTGTTTGATGGAACCCATATTTGGGTTGCGAACCAACAGAGCGACAACATCATGAAACTGCGCGCCAGCGATGGATTAATCCTGGGAACGTTTGAAACTGGCGTCCGGCCCATTGCTCTTACTTATGATGGCACACACGTTTGGGTCGCAAACAAGATGAGCAACAATGTGATGAAATTTCTCGGGAAGGACGGTTCGCTGGTAGCGACTATCGCCGTGGGCCAACAACCCGAAGGACTGGCTTTCGATGGTAAAGACGTTTGGGTAACCAATGGTGGCGACAACACAGTAACAAAGTTGCGTTTGAGCGACGGCGCGAGTTGCACTTACATGGTAGGACGAAGACCGATGCGTTTGCTTCACGAAGGCGGCAATATCTGGGTCGTAAACAACGACAGCAATAGCGTTACCAAGTTACGGGCAACAGATGGCGTTAAATTGGGAACGTATAGAGTGGGAAAAAGTCCGACGGGAATCGCATTCGACGGCTCGAACATTTGGGTAACGAATTTTTACGGCAGCAGTGTCACGCAACTGCGAGCGTCGGATGGGCAGGTTTTAAATACTATCGCTGTTGCGGACGGACCCGTAGGAGTAGCCTTCGTCAACGGCTACGTATGGGTCGCAAACTACGGGAGCAGTTCTGTAACGCAGATTGAACCTAAACGCGGCGGAGTGATCAATACCATCAAGGTTGGCAAGTCTCCAGCGAGTGTGGTCTTCGACGGGACAAGTATTTGGGTAGCAAATGGCGACAGCAATTCAGTTTCAAGGTTGATCCTGTAGTCTCACACTTCCGATGACCGGATTTCTCGTCCAAGGTCGGACTGACTTGCCAGACTACGGCGATTCCCGCAAGTTTTGCAAGAACTGAGCATTTCTGCCGCTCGTGTCAGGAAAAGTTGCGAAGATTGTCCAGTATGGCCCGCCACGAATTTGCAGAGTTATTCATCGAAAGACCTGCCTCGTCTGGCAGGTCTAATTTTTTGATTCGAACATCACGCGTTCAACTTGCGCAAACGCTTTCGGACCGTGAAGCCATAAAA
>CAWBJU010000019.1:0-12218 GCA_963789185.1 uncultured Acidobacteriota bacterium | reverse complement strand
CCTTGGACTTTAATACAAACACCGCTTAGAAAAAACAACAACCGAGAACCCTATGTGTACCGACCGTCGAGATTTTCTACGTTTATCTGCCGGTATCGCGGGCGCCACGTTGTTTCGCAGCTCGCTGGTCCAAGCTGACTCCTACGATGCCGAACCGTTCGAGCCGCAGCAGCAGAGCAACCAGCCGCCCGCCATTCGACAGTTGCGCCGCATGACCGAGGGCGTGGTACCCATCACGCTCGAAGAACGC
Organism: uncultured Acidobacteriota bacterium; assembly: GCA_963789185.1. Classification (GTDB taxonomy): domain Bacteria; phylum Acidobacteriota; class Blastocatellia; order Pyrinomonadales; family Pyrinomonadaceae; genus PSRF01. Next base: position 11,968 of record CAWBJU010000019.1, on the reverse strand, counting down.
AAGGGCCGGATCGAGAAAGCTCAACGACTCATGCGCGAGCAACGCATCGACGCGATCTATCTCAAGCCCGGCAGCAGCATGTTCTATTTCACCGGCATGCGCTGGGGTACGAGTGAACGAATGTTTGCTGCGGTGATTCCGGCCCGCGGCGAACTGGCCTGGGTGTGCCCGAAGTTTGAGGAAGAGCGCGCTCGCGAGCTAATCAAGATTGGTACTGACATTCGCACGTGGGAAGAGGACGAAAGTCCTTACAAACGTGTAGCTGAAATCTTTCGCGATCGCGGCGTGCGGACCGGAACCGTCGGCATTGAAGAACGCGTGCGGTTCTTCCTGTTCGACGGTATTCGCAAAGCTGCGCCGGCGTTGAAGTATGTCGATGCGACGCCGATCACTGCCGGGTGCCGCATGTACAAGTCACCGACCGAACTTGCCTTGATGCAGAAGGCGAACGACATCACGATCGTCGCCTACAAAGCCACGCACGACAGCATGACCGAAGGCATGACGCAAGGCGAGTTTAGAGACATCTGCTCCGCCGCGTTTCGCGCGCTTGGATCTTCGGGCGGAGTATTCGTGAGCTTCGGTAAGTACACGGCATTTCCGCATGGCAGCAGCACTCCGCAGCGGTTGAAAGAAGGCGACGTCGTTTTAATGGATGGCGGATGCAGCGTCGATGGCTACCAGTCAGACGTCACGCGCACGTTCGTTTTCGGCAAGCCCACCGATCGACAACGACAGATTTGGGACCTGGAACGCAAGGCCCAGGATGCTGGGTTTGCCGCAATCAAAGTCGGCGCACCGTGCGAGGTTGTCGACGCAGCGGCGCGCAAAGTGATTACCGACGCCGGTTTTGGTCCTGATTACAAGGTCCCCGGGTTACCGCATCGCACGGGCCACGGTATCGGTCTCGACGGGCACGAGTGGACCAACTTTGTGCGTGGAAACAAGACACCGATGCTACCGGGAATGTGTTTTAGTGACGAGCCAACTGTGGTTATTTACGGCGAGTTTGGAATTCGGCTGGAAGACTGCCTTTACATCACAGATTCAGGAGCGAAGTTCTTCACGAAGCAGAGTGAGGCGATCGACAAGCCGTTCCCGACGAATTAGGCGACTCCGGTGAGAACCGCGACGAGCCACATCAGCAGGAACGCGCCGATAGCTACTCCTGCGCTCAGGAGGCAAATCAGCGAGGTCTCGATCAACTCCGACGTCTTTTTTTGTTCGATCATGGGGAGATCCTTGTTTTCAGGTGGAAATCATTCGTACAATCCGTTCCTCCTGAGTTGACGCGCATCAGCAGAGCCCGGATTGGCGTAATCCTATGACTGCGTCGCCCGACAAGTCCTCAGGCCGCACTCAAAAAGTCCTCAAAGATATTTCTCAAGGCGGTTTTATGGCGCAGCCCGATAGTCACAGCTATGAATTTGGTCGCTTCCGCTTGAAAACGGCGGAACGAATCCTGCTGCGCGAAAATGAGCTGGTCCCGCTCACGCCGAAAGTCTTCGACATCCTGATAACGCTCGTGGAGAACCGTGGCCAGGTCGTCGCGAAGGACGATCTGATGAAACGCGTGTGGCCGAGCACTTATGTCGAGGAAGGGAACCTGACGCAGAACATCTCGCTGTTGCGCAAGGCGCTTGGCGAAAGTCCCGGTGGTGTGCAGTTTATCGAGACTGTGCCGCGGCGCGGCTACCGGTTTGTCGGTGACATCAACGAGTCGTGGGACGGAGTTCCGTTAAATGGGCCAACCGCTGCGCCGGTTCCGGTTGTCGAGGCGGAAACTGTCTCACATCAGAACAACTCGTCGAGTTCGACTCCGGTTGTATCCATTCCCGCCGGAACCAGTCGATTTCCGTGGCTCAAGCGCAGTCCGAGACTCGCCCTGGTGGCTGGCGCGGTTGTAGTCGCCATCGTCGGTCTGGTCTATTTCACTAGTGGCAAAGCGGTGAATGGTGAGGCGATTCAGTCGATTGCGGTGCTGCCGTTTGTCGACGAATCATCCGATCCGGATGCGCAGTACATCAACGACAAGATCGCCGAGAGTCTGATCAACAGTCTTTCGAAGTTGCCGCAACTGCGTGTCGTGCCGCGTAGTGTCGTCGCGAATTACAAAGGCAAGGAGATCGATCCGCGCAAGGTTGGGCAGGAGCTAAACGTGCGCGCAGTCGTGACCGGCCGCATGCGACGTCACGGCGACATCATCAGCATCCAGGCTGACCTGATCGATCTCGAAAACGTCGCACAACTGTGGGGCCAGCATTACGATCATAAACTCGCCGACGTCCTGTTGGTCCAGGACGACATCTCACGCGACATTTTCGAAAACCTGCGTCTGAAACTGAATGTCGACGAAAAGAAACAGCTCGAGGCGTATGGGCTGTATCTCAAAGGTCGCAACGCATGGAACAAGCGCACCGGCGACGCGCTGCTCCAGGCGATCGAGTTCTTCAACCAGGCGATCAAGATCGATCCCAACAACAGCGCGTCTTATGCAGGCCTCGCCGACTGTTACAACATGCTCGTCGTTTACGGCCGGTTGCAGCCGAAAGAAGGTTTCCCAAAAGCGAAAGAAGCGGCACTGAAAGCCCTTGAGATTGATGAGAGTTCGGCCGAGGCGCACACGTCGCTGGCGTTCATCCACTTCCGTTGGGACTGGGACCGTTCAGCGACCGAACGTGAGTTTCAAACGGCGATCAGGTTCAAACCTGCTTACGCGCCTGCTCACCAGTGGTATAGCTCATACCTCGTCGCGGTCGAACGTTTCGATGAGGCGATCGCCGAAGCAAAACGGACGGAGGAATTAGAGCCGCTTTCATTCGTGGCGAGTTCACACCTTGGTTGGATCTACTATCTCTCCGGAAGAAATGACGAGGCGATCGAGCAGTGCAAGAAGATTCTCGAGCGCGATCCCAGTTCGTTTCCCGCCCGTCGCTATCTCGGTTTAGCTTATGAAGCTAAGGGCAGGTACACCGAAGCAATCGCCGAGTTTCAAACTGGTGTGAAGCTTTCGGGAAGTCCGTTGATGCTGGCGCTGTTGGGCCATGCTTATGCGGCGTCGGGCAAGCGAACAGAGGCGCAGCAGGTGCTCACCGATCTGCAACAGTTACAGGATCAACGATACGTTTCACCTTACACCGTCGCTGCAATCTATGCGGGATTGGGCGACAAGGAACAGGCGTTTAAATGGCTGGAGACGGCCGTGGAAACACGAGATATCTGGTTGATGAACCTGAAAGTCGATCCAGTTTTTGCGAAGCTTCGTTCCGAACGCAAGTTCACCGACATCCTCGCGCGCATCCGCCTCCGTCCGTAAAATCACTTCGTTAGTTTGAACGACTCGAAGAACCTCTTTGAGGTGGTCTCGTACTGTTCAGTGCGATCGGCCGGGTTAGGCGACGACTTACCATTGCGGAACGCCAGAGTCGCCGGCGTACCAAATATGAGCTGGTAGAGACGTTGTTTGAGATAGAAAAACCTTGCTCTCAAAATCAGACCGTTTTTCTCCATCAGCATCTCTCTACCGCCGACTCCCGCAACTGTCACTTCGGTTTCGTTTATAAGCCGGTGGCCGCCGGCAATTGCCTGATCGCGGCTGCTGTCCAGCCCTTGCTTTATCTCTTCGGGTGTTTCCAGACCGGCAGGCAGATCGACATAGGACACGTAATAAACGGATGAAGCGGTTTCAAGGATAGCGAGGTGCGTCTTGATTGGTCCAATGCCTGTGTTGGCAGTTTGTTCCTCAAGCTTTGGGGTGCCGGGAAAGAGCACTGTGAAGCCACCTTCGGTAGAATTGAATTCCTTCTGCACCGTGCTGGCGTCTTCTTTTTCCACCGGGGGTGGTGGGTCCTGGGCCATCACGCTGCCCGAGAGCAGCGTGATGAGCAATGCGATTGTGCTTAATGTAAATTTCATTTGTTCCTACGGTTCAAGGTTAAGCTCGTAGGTGTTGATGAAGGTCAGGAACTTCGACACCTCGACTATATCTTTACCGACGAACCGGATCGTGTGCGCGTCTGTACGTTCGACGATGCTCAAGTAACTCAATACCTCCGACGGCCGGTAATTCTTAAAGCTGACGTTCAGGTCGATCGGTGCGCTTAGCTTGTACGGTTTGAATTCACGAAGCCTACTCACCGCTCGTCGCGCTTTGTCACGAATCAAATCGCATGCCGCTGTGGGAGTCATCGTCTTTGCTGAATGAAACCCCGAGGCCCACTTCACAACAGCACCTTCGATGTTCCCCAGCAGTGCAGTGGTTTCCTTCACGACTGCATCGTCGCCGGAAACCATGATTATTGGCACGTTAAAATGACCGGCAATCGCTGCATTTATTCCAGCTTCGGACACCGACACGCCCTTGAGTCGAACATCCGTGAGCCGCGCGCTCGAGAGCGTGTGCGCGCGAACACCTTGTAAGTTGGTCGTGCCGGTGTGATAGCCAATGAAGATCGCGCCTGCGAAAGTTTCGTCAATGCCTTGCATCATGCCCAACGGTCTGGGCCAGGAGCGAATAATCAACGCTTCGCGCGGCAGTTTCTCGATGAGCAGGTTTTGTCCATTGCCGTGTGAATCGCTGATGACGATTTGAGTGGCGCCGGCCGCGAGGGCACCTTCGATAGCGGCATTGACTTCCTGCGTCATGAATTCACGAAACCGCGCGTACTCGAAACCCTGCGGTCCTAGCTGCTCACCGGTAACGACCCCGGCAATGCCTTCCATGTCAGCGGAGATGTAGATCTTCAGTCCTTGCTGCTGCGCATTAACGGCAACGGCAAAGACGATCAGCAAAAGGGCAACATAAAGTGCTCGCAGTTTCACGTTTTTAGTCCTCTACTTTAAGCGTTCAATAACACGGATTGTTTCAAGTGCGTGGAGATACTCGAACACCGTTTCCACCGGGACCTGACCATAAGACGCCGACACGTGGTCGCGGATCTCCTGCACAGTGCGACGTCCATCGACCAGATTCAAGACCTCGTATGTGTAGTCGCTGCCAGAGCCGTGTAGCCCACGATAGATCGTCAAAAGGAGTGGCTTCTCGCGATACGCGAAATGATCGGTGAAGTAGTCGTAACCAAACGCGGTCAATGGTCCTTTCAACGAAGCACGCCGGCGAAAAACGCGGCGATACACGTCGTGTATCGCGCCTGGGAGGGGATTGACTGGCGCCAACTGTCGTTCAAGATTGTCGAGAAAAGTTTTTGACGACGCGCGCGCGTTATCCGGGATTCGGAAGAATCGTTCCAGTGACGCTGCGAGCGTACGTTCGTAAAGAACATGATGCCGGACGAGGTTCTCTGCATCCGCTTGATCGAGAATCGAGCGGCGATTGAGCATGGTTGCGGCGCGTCTGAAGCTATTAATCTGGACCACGCGCAGAATTTCAGCGGCGTGTTCTGATTGCGCATTCGCCAAAAAATAACCGCTGGCGGCGCCGATAAATGCGGCGCGTTTGAGTTTTGTTGGATCGACGTTCGCGGGTGTGTCGAAGTTGGTGTGAATGTAACGATCGGGCCAGTCGTTCAGATAGATCGCCGGAATACCAAACGAGCTGTCCGTGTAAACCTGGTGATCGCTGCCCAGGGAGAACGGCGCCATTTCCGCCAGCAGCGGCTCCTTGCCACCTTCCGGCGCTACCAATGCATAGTCGGCAGGGTCGCCGCTCGCGAACTTCGCTGACTGATCGTTTACAAACTCACCGAAGTGCTCGGCTACGTCATTCACAAACGACGGCAGACTATTTGGACCACGCGTAACGTGAAAGATGGCCTTCGTTTCCGGTCCACCGCCGACCATGTCCATGTGAATCGCAGCCTTGATGCGTGAGGCGATCTCCGGCCGTGCGTTGAGGTACGTGATGGTCCCTTCAATCTCGGGTGGGAAGATAAACCGGATGGTCCGCGCGGGCGGAGCAATCTTTTCTTCACGGATCAATTTGCTCAACGTACGGGCCACCTCGAGGATGGCAACACTGCCGCTCGCGTTGTCGTTTGCGCCCGGACGTTGATGGTCCAGGTGGCAACTGAAGACGATTTCTTCGTTGCGCAGATTGGGATCGACGCCGGGGATCGTTGCAGTCACGACGTCATACGAGCCGGCGTGTTTTCCGGCGCGGACGGTGGCGTTTAGTCGAACCCGATCGCCGCGCACCATGCGGGTTTGAAAGTCGCGCGCCTGTTTTAGTGAGACCATGAAGGCGAACGTCGGATCGGGAGAGAACGTATCGAGATGGCCCCAGCGCACAAGGTTTTCATCCTCGCCGTACCACGCTGTGCGCTGGTTCTGCGCGTAACTGATGATGCCCGCCGCGCCGTGCCGTTTGATCGCGAGTGGCACGACGGCAGCGGGCTGGGACGAAGTCAGAACTAGCTTTCCGCGAACGTCGGTTCCCGCATAATCGCGTTCCGAAGTGCCTGCGCCAATGTGAACGAGGTCCGCCGTGACTTCGCCGCTTTCGCTGTCCTGCGCGAGTGAGACAGGCATAGCATCCCAACTCGCCACCTTGGCCTTGCGCACCCATTTGCCGAACACGTCGAGATGCAGTTCCCACAGTTCTGCGAACTCTGCGTCCCAGGGCGGCCGCGATTTCTGTGTGCCGTAAAAGATCTTGCCGTCGGCAGGAAACTGTTCGATGCGCGCGTCCTTTAGACCATAAGCGCGAAGCTGCTCGACAATGTGCTCAGCAGCGCTGCGGAAACCTCGCGAGCCACGCATGCGGTGATGGCGTGCGATGTACTCGAGATTGCGCTTCGCAGTCTCACCTGAGATCTCGCCCGCGAGAGCGGCGATGGTCTGTTCGTGCAGTAACGTCCGGCCGGTCGCTGCGACTGAATTAACGGTGATGACTAAGCAGATGAAGCAGGCAAGGAACCTGCTCACGATGTATCCGGTGGTTGGTGTTTGTGCCTTTTGTGTCTTTTGTGCCTTTTTGTGGCTCATCGCGCGGATTGTATCACCGGAACCGCGATGTGCGAGGCTTGTTGCCCTGCTCGAAACACGCGCTGCGTTGCAGGCTGGAAGTCCGACTCTTTAGCGAGAAAGATGTTCGGCACGAATCGTTGCGGGTTGCGATCGATCACCGGGAACCACGTGCTTTGCACCTGGACCATGATGCGATGACCCTTTTGAAAAACATGATCGTTCGCGGGAAATGGTATTTGGTAATGCACGACGCCGTTGGCTGGAAGCGGTTCGGGTTTTTCCCAATTCTTGTAGTAACGCCCGCGAAAGACGTCTCCCGCGATCATCAGTTGGTAGCCGCCCATCTTCGGATCGGGTTCGTACCTTTCGGGGTAGACGTCAATGAATTTCACGATCCAATCGCTGTCCGTGCCTGACGTTGACGCGAAAAGATTGGCGATGATCTTCCCGGAGACGACCACGTCCTCGGTCAGTGTGTCTGTGACCCATGTCAGCACGTCCGGACGATGATGGACAAATCGCTGATCCTGGACCAGCCACGTGGTCCACCCGGATCGGACTTCGATCGGTCGATGACGATAGGGAACCGGTCGCGCCGGATCGGAGACAAAGCTATCAAACGCCGGTTGCGAGTTTGCCGGCGGCTGATCAAACGAGAGCTTACCGTTTGGATGGAAGTACAGATGCTTCGCGACAACGTCCTGTTTCGGCGGCCATTCGTTGTGTTCGACCCACTGGTTGCGGCCGGTCCTAAACGTGACGGCGTCGGAGCGTTCAGCAGGGCCTTTGTCTTTTAAGTAGTAAGCAAAGAACGACGCGAGAATGTTCTTGCGATAGTGCGCTGCCGTCGAACTGCCGAAGTCGATTGCCCCTAGTTTATTTCCATCGCCTCTCGACCATCCGCCATGGTTCCACGGACCGATCACGAGGAAGTTTTGCTTCTTTGTGTCGTGACGTTCGAGGAGTTCGTAGATCTTGATCGGGCCGTAGAAGTATTCCTGGTCCCACCAACCGGCGACGTTCAGCGTCGGCACGGTCACTCGCGTGAGCCACGGTTCAAAACCTTGTCGTTTCCAGAACGCGTCATAATCGGGATGATTGACAAAGTCGTTCCAGGTGGGAAGCTTGCCGTGGAAATACTTTGAATCCGCATTCGAGAGGGGTCCAAGATCAAGATACCACTCGTAAGCATCGTAACGATCGATGATGTTTGTCGGATTCGTGATCTCTTTCGACGACTCCATCATGTAGGCGTATTCAAGCCCGTAACTCAATCGAAACGCGCCATTGTGATGAAAGTCGTCGCCGAGCCACATGTCGGCGGGTGATGCTTGCTGGACGATGGCTTTCAAGTTCGGATGTGGATCCAGCATGCCCATCACCGATAGCCACGCGCCGTAACTCGTGCCCACCATGCCGACGCGGCTGTTGTGGTTCGACACGTTCTTTAAGAGCCATTCGATCGTGTCGTAAGTGTCGGTGCCCTCGTCGATCGCTTTCTTGTCAGCGGGATCTCGTGGTTGACGAAGCATCACAAACTCCCCTTCGGACTTGAAGCGCCCGCGAATGTCCTGACGGATGATGATGTAATCGGTCAATTGGTCGAGCGCCGCCACGAGTTGTTCTGAAGTTGCGTTGCCGATGCCGTACGGCGTTCGCAGCAACAGCATTGGAACAGGTTCCGTCGCGCGAGTCGGCGTGTAGATTTGCGTGTAGAGTTTGACGGCGTCGCGCATCGGGATCATCGCTTCGGTGCGCGTAAAAACAGGCTGCTGCGCCGCTATTGATGCGACGCAGGCAAGCCAGAAGAGTGCGATTAATGCAAGACGGCGCAAGGCTTAACTCCTCGATGGTTTTGAAGTGCGATCGATTGGTGCCGGACGCGGTACGCGTTTTACCGGATTCTGTTCGAGCAGTTTCAGCGCTTCCTGAACCGCTCGTTCGAGTTGCGGATCGCGTCCTTTGATCACTTCCGGCGCTGAGTATTCAACCTCGATGTCGGGCGCGACGCCGATGTTCTCGACGTCCCATTCGCCCTTCATGTTGTAGAAGGCGAGGTTGGGCGCGGTGATGCCGCCGCCGTCGATCGTCGGTGGGAAACCGAGCGTTCCGACGAGTGCTCCCCACGTGCGCGTTCCGATTAATGGTCCAATCTTGCGCAGACGGAAGTAGAAGGGCATCGCGTCGCCGCCGGAGCCTGCCGATTCGTTAATCAGCATCACCTTTGGACCATAGATGCCCGCGATGGGAGACGTCGAAGGTTCGCCGTCACGCAACGCAAAGTAACCGAGTAGCTTGCGGTCCAGCTCGTTGATGATGTAGTCGGCCACCATGCCGCCCTGGTTGTAACGCTCGTCGATCACCGCGCCTTCCTTGTCCTGTTGCGAATAGAAGTAACGCGTGAACGAAACGTAACCGGGTGTTGCCGTGTTTGGCAGCCAGACGTAGGCGAGCCGGCCGTTGGAAAGTTTGTCCACTTTGCGACGGTTGTCCTCGACCCAGGCACGTGTGCGCAATCCGTCTTCGCTGGCGACCGGCACGACCGTAAGCAACCGCGCTCCTTCACGCGATGGCGTCCTGTTCACTTTGATAAGCGTCTGTCTGTTAGCCGTGCCTTCGAACAAGCTGTAGATATTTGTTGACGACGTGAGTGCGCGGCCGTTTACTTCAACGAGGTAATCGCCTTCAGACACCTGTATTCCCGGCGCACTCAACGGCGCGCGTAGTTCGGGGTTCCAATTCTCGCCGCTGTAAATACGCTTGATCCGGTAATGGCCATTCTCCACCGCATAGTCGACGCCCAACAATCCGACGCTGACCGGATCCTCCGCCGGCACATCGCCCGGGCCCATCAGGTAAGAGTGACCGACTGCCAATTCGCCACCCACCTGCGCGATCACGTAGCCAAGATCGGCGCGGTGGCCCACGTGCTCGATAAGCGGGCGATACTTGTCGTAAATAGCTTGCCAGTTCGTGCCATGCATCTTGGCATCGTAAAAATATTCGCGTTGGACGCGCCATGTTTCGCGGAAGATCTGTTCCCACTCCGCGCGCGGATCAACGCGCATCTCGAGTGAGGCGAGGTTTAGTGGTCCATCGCCGACCTTGACGCCGGGTCGCTCCGTAGAAACGACGCCCCAGTTAGCGCCGCCGCCGGTACTTGCCTGGTAAAGAAGCTTTTTCTTATCGCCTGAAAGCGCGTAGGCACGGATGCCTTCCAGAATTGGTGTCGCGACGCGCTCGCGCACCTGGTAACGCTGGAGACGCAGAGCTGTTGGACCACCGCCTGGCAGTGGTTCGGTGTAATAAAAGCTTCCGGCGGCTCCGGCTTGCAGGTTCGCGTACTCACCCGCGGGCACATTAACGGCGATTATTCGCTGGCTGATTCCGTTAACGTCGATACGCACAGTGACCGGCGCTGGTGCAGGAGGCGGAGTTGGCGGCGTAGCCGGCGGCGTCGTTGGCTTCGGCGGTGGTTCGTCTCCCGTTTCGGGCAAGAGTGGCGAAGGCTCCGTCGCATTAAGCACCGCGAGATATATCGCGCGTCGCACGGGACGTTCAAGCGAGCTCATCTCGAGCCATCCAGTGCTTGGTCCATAGTTAGTGCTGGCGAGGAAATAAAGGTACTTGCCGTTCAAGTCGAAAGCGGGCGAGGTCGAATCCGCGAGTCCGTCGGTTAATTGATACGCTTTCTGATCCGCCAACGAGTAAACAAAGATCGCCCTCAGTTTACTCGGAAGGTTCTTCGAATAAGCGACCCAGCGCGAATCAGGTGACCACGTCGCGTCAAACTGCCGTACCGGATCGGGATGCGAATCTACGTCGATCTTCGTCGACTTACCGCTCGCGACGTCAAGGGTCCAAAGGTTTCGATGATTGTCCTCCACAAGTATTTGTTTGCCGTCAGGCGACCATTCAGGCGCGAAATAAAAACCGGTATTGGGAAGGGCGACGGCCCGCGCGGCATTGACGCCGATCGGATCGCCGATCATCAATTGGTACTCGCCACTCGCATCCGAAAGCCACGCCAGTTGAGTGCCGTCGGGAGACCAGACGGGCGAGCGATCGTGTGCGCCGGCGCTTTGCGTGAGATTGCGGTAGTCGCCTTTTTCCGTCGGCACCGTGAAGATTTCGCCGCGAGCTTCAAAGGCGGCGCGGACGCCGGTTGCCGAGAGGGTGTAGTTCCGAATCATGCTGGCGACCTTTTTGAACTGCGGGCGCGTCCAGGGAAGATCGCCCGTCGCTTCGATATTGAGTCGCGTCGCTTTGCCACTCTTCGCATCGAGCAAATGAATGTAACCGGCTTGTTCGTAGACGACTGCGTCCGCACCGGCGGAAGCGGTCATGACGTCGAAGTCATCGTGCTGGGTTAGTTGTGTAACTTGTTTGGTATCAGTGCGATAGGCGAAGAGGTTGGCTGTGTGGTTGCGATCGGAAATGAAATAGATCGTGTTGCCGATCCACATGGGTTCGGCGTCGTTGCTGTTGTTCCAGGGAAGTTTTTCAACTGAATGATCGGCGAGGTTCATTACCGAGATCGGGTGCGTGCGACCGCCGCGATAATGACGCCACATGCTGGCTTCGTACCAATCGGGAATGAACGCAGTTTGTATTTCTTCGTAAGCGATGCGACGCCCATCGGGAGAATAGGCGGCGCTGAAGGCGCGGGGCATTGGAATCTGATCCGGGAGTCCGCCGTCGAGACCGATGGTCCAAAGTTTTGTGTACGCTTGTTGCGGCGCGCTGATGCGAGCGGAAGCGAAGACGATGCGACGGCCGTCGGGCGTCCAGCCGCGAACGCGATCGCTCCCCGGGTGATACGTTAGTCGTTTTGGATTACCGCCTGTGGTCGGGACTACGTAGACGTCTGTATTTCCGGCAACTGTCGCGGTGAATGCGATCTGAGTGCCGTCGGGAGAGAAGTGCGGCTCGATCTCGAGGCCCTGAGTCGAAGTTATGCGACGCGCCTGACCACCGCTGCGTGAGACGAGCCACAGATCGCCGGCGTACTCAAACGCGATCTGATCGCGGCTGATTGTTGGAT
>CAWBJU010000018.1:0-13025 GCA_963789185.1 uncultured Acidobacteriota bacterium | reverse complement strand
CAGTTCGTGCCATGCATCTTGGCATCGTAAAAATATTCGCGTTGGACGCGCCATGTTCGCGGAAGATCTGTTCCCACTCCGCGCGCGGATCAACGCGCATCTCGAGTGAGGCGAGGTTTAGTGGTCCATCGCCGACCTTGACGCCGGGTCGCTCCGTAGAAACGACGCCCCAGTTAGCGCCGCCGCCGGTACTTGCCTGGTAAAGAAGCTTTTTCTTATCGCCTGAAAGCGCGTAGGCACGGATGCCTTCCAGAATTGGTGTCGCGACGCGCTCGCGCACCTGGTAACGCTGGAGACGCAGAGCTGTTGGACCACCGCCTGGCAGTGGTTCGGTGTAATAAAAGCTTCCGGCGGCTCCGGCTTGCAGGTTCGCGTACTCACCCGCGGGCACATTAACGGCGATTATTCGCTGGCTGATTCCGTTAACGTCGATACGCACAGTGACCGGCGCTGGTGCAGGAGGCGGAGTTGGCGGCGTAGCCGGCGGCGTCGTTGGCTTCGGCGGTGGTTCGTCTCCCGTTTCGGGCAAGAGTGGCGAAGGCTCCGTCGCATTAAGCACCGCGAGATATATCGCGCGTCGCACGGGACGTTCAAGCGAGCTCATCTCGAGCCATCCAGTGCTTGGTCCATAGTTAGTGCTGGCGAGGAAATAAAGGTACTTGCCGTTCAAGTCGAAAGCGGGCGAGGTCGAATCCGCGAGTCCGTCGGTTAATTGATACGCTTTCTGATCCGCCAACGAGTAAACAAAGATCGCCCTCAGTTTACTCGGAAGGTTCTTCGAATAAGCGACCCAGCGCGAATCAGGTGACCACGTCGCGTCAAACTGCCGTACCGGATCGGGATGCGAATCTACGTCGATCTTCGTCGACTTACCGCTCGCGACGTCAAGGGTCCAAAGGTTTCGATGATTGTCCTCCACAAGTATTTGTTTGCCGTCAGGCGACCATTCAGGCGCGAAATAAAAACCGGTATTGGGAAGGGCGACGGCCCGCGCGGCATTGACGCCGATCGGATCGCCGATCATCAATTGGTACTCGCCACTCGCATCCGAAAGCCACGCCAGTTGAGTGCCGTCGGGAGACCAGACGGGCGAGCGATCGTGTGCGCCGGCGCTTTGCGTGAGATTGCGGTAGTCGCCTTTTTCCGTCGGCACCGTGAAGATTTCGCCGCGAGCTTCAAAGGCGGCGCGGACGCCGGTTGCCGAGAGGGTGTAGTTCCGAATCATGCTGGCGACCTTTTTGAACTGCGGGCGCGTCCAGGGAAGATCGCCCGTCGCTTCGATATTGAGTCGCGTCGCTTTGCCACTCTTCGCATCGAGCAAATGAATGTAACCGGCTTGTTCGTAGACGACTGCGTCCGCACCGGCGGAAGCGGTCATGACGTCGAAGTCATCGTGCTGGGTTAGTTGTGTAACTTGTTTGGTATCAGTGCGATAGGCGAAGAGGTTGGCTGTGTGGTTGCGATCGGAAATGAAATAGATCGTGTTGCCGATCCACATGGGTTCGGCGTCGTTGCTGTTGTTCCAGGGAAGTTTTTCAACTGAATGATCGGCGAGGTTCATTACCGAGATCGGGTGCGTGCGACCGCCGCGATAATGACGCCACATGCTGGCTTCGTACCAATCGGGAATGAACGCAGTTTGTATTTCTTCGTAAGCGATGCGACGCCCATCGGGAGAATAGGCGGCGCTGAAGGCGCGGGGCATTGGAATCTGATCCGGGAGTCCGCCGTCGAGACCGATGGTCCAAAGTTTTGTGTACGCTTGTTGCGGCGCGCTGATGCGAGCGGAAGCGAAGACGATGCGACGGCCGTCGGGCGTCCAGCCGCGAACGCGATCGCTGCCCGGGTGATACGTTAGTCGTTTTGGATTACCGCCTGTGGTCGGGACTACGTAGACGTCTGTATTTCCGGCAACTGTCGCGGTGAATGCGATCTGAGTGCCGTCGGGAGAGAAGTGCGGCTCGATCTCGAGGCCCTGAGTCGAAGTTATGCGACGCGCCTGACCACCGCTGCGTGAGACGAGCCACAGATCGCCGGCGTACTCAAACGCGATCTGATCGCGGCTGATTGTTGGATGACGGAGCAGACGCGTCCCTTGGGCGTTAGCTGAAATGGATAAAAACAGACAGAGTAGTGCACAGAGAACCAAACACGGTTTCATAATCGACCCTCGTTAATTTAGTTGCTACTAACAGCGCCAGGCGCGGGTTTGTCGGGAACGCGCGTAAAGTCGCCGAGGCCGTCGATCGTGACGGTCTCCGCCTTGCCCTTCGCGTTCAGTTTGAAAACGATGAACCCTTTGCCTTGATTGCGATCGCGCCACACGACGCGAAACGTATCGTAGTGCCAGTGTTCGAGATCGCCGTTGAAGTTTGGACCAAACTCCGATGTCAGCTTGCCATCCTTCAAAACAAACTTCGTCTCGCCGTACATTTCGTTTTGATAAGTACCCGCATATTTCTCAAGCGCGAGCGACGGCGACGTGCCCTTCACTCGTTCATCCTCGACCTTCTTTTCCGCCGCTTTGGCCTGGTCTTCGAGCACCTTAATTTTCTTCAATACCTCGGCACTCCAATCGCGCTTGGCGACGCCCAGGTAAGCGTCGAAAACGCGATACATCAGGATGTGCGGCAGCACCGAACCACCCCGGTTTGTCAGAATGACGACGCCGAGCTTCTCCTCCGGCAGCATGCCGACAGCGGAACGCATGCCATCGATCGCGCCGCCGTGTTCGACAAGCTTCCGCCCGCGAAAGTCACTTAAAAACCAACCGAGTCCGTAATTCAAGAAATGCGCTTCGGGGTAGAGCCGTTCGTTTTGGCCTTCGATTCGAATGATCGTCTGCGGCGTCTGCATCTCTTTCACCGAAGCCGCACTCAACACTTTTTTCTTCTCATACATGCCGCCGCCGAGATGCATGCGCAGCCATTGGGCCATATCGGTGACGTTCGAGTTGATCGAACCCGCCGGCCCAATGTTGTCGATGTTGCGCCACGCGACCTTTTGCAGTTTGTCGTCAATTTTTGAATGGGGAGACGCTACGTTATCTATTCCGGCAAACTTCCGGATGCTGGTGTTGCTTTCGGTCATGCCTAGGGGAACGAAGATGCGTTCGCGCACAACATCGTCCCACTCCTTGCCCAACACCGAGGGCTGGATTTGGCCGGCCGCAAGAAACATGATGTTTTGGTAACCATAACGCGCACGCAGGCTCCACGATGGCTTCAAAAAGCGAACACGACGCAGAACCTCGTTGCGATCATAAGGCGACGCGTACCAAAGCAGGTCGCCGCGCTCGAGCCCGCTGCGATGCGTCACCAGATCGCGGACCGTCAACTCGCGTGTCGAATACGGATCGAAAAGTTGAAACCCAGGCAGATATTTCGTTACCGGGTCGTCCCACTTGATCTTTCCTTCGTCGACCAGCATCGCGAGGGCAGCAGCGGTGAAAGCTTTCGACGATGATCCGATTGCGAACAGCGTGTGGTCATCGACGGCTGCTGTGCCGCCGAGTTCTCGCACGCCGTAACCTTTCGCGAACACGATGCGATCGTCTTTGACGATAGCGATCGCGAGACCCGGAACGTCCCACTCCTTCATCGCGTTCGCGACGTATTCGTCAAAGCCGGGTTCCGGAGCGACCTGCTGTCCGACAACGGCGACCTGTACGAGCAGGCACAGTAACAGAACACTAATTACTCGGGTTTTCATTTCCAATCACTCCTTACGTGGTCCAGATCTGACTCAGCACGCGCTTGAAGTTGCCGCCGAGAATTCCTTGTATGGCGGCGTCGCTATACTTGCGACGAATCAAACCTTCAGCCAGGTCGTACATCCGTTTCGGATGGTTGATTCCTTCGATATCGAGCTTCTCGCGAAACGCATAGCTGCCTTTGTAATTCGCGCGCAGTGCCTTGTTGGCCTCCGGCGGCATCTTGTCGTAGCCGTAGAGATCGATGTCGCTGCCGACGCCGAGATGCTCAGGACCGATCAGCTTAGCTACGTGATCGAAATGATCGAGACAGTGCTCAATCGTCGTCGGCTCGTCGCCCTTCACAAACATGCGCACGCCGGTGATCCCAATTACGCTGCCGGCTTGCCCGACTTTCTTGATCGCTTCGTCAGTTTTCAGTCGTGGATGACCGGGTACGAGCGTGCGGCAGTTTGAATGCGTAATTAAAACGGGTTTTTTGGAGATCTCGAATGCGTCAAGCGTGGTGCGATCACCACAGTGGGAGACGTCGATCGCCATTCCGACTTTGTTCATTCGCTCGATGATGTTGACGCCGAAGTCAGAAATGCCGTCGTCACGCCGCTCGGTGGAACCATTGCCGATCAGGTTACGAGCGTTGTAGGTCAGTTGGGAGACGCGTTGGCCGATACCGTGAAAGAAGTCGACGTCGTCAGGCCGGCGAAACTGTTCGGAGTTTTGCAACCCGATGCAGATGCCGATCTTGCCCGACGACTTAACGCGATTCAGATCGGCGGCACTGTCGATGCGCATGAAATGCTGATCGTGGTTGGCCATGAAACCGTTCCACGCCGCAAACATTCGCAGCGTGCGGTCGTAAGCGTCCGGGCCGCCGAGACCAACGGCAACGTGAAACACGTTGATGCCGGAATCTTTGTATGGTTGCAGGTCTGACGCGGTGAAGCTCTCAGGATTCGTGAACCAGCGATTCTGTTTCGCGAAGTCGAGCGTGAACGGACCGAGCATGTCGATGACAACCGACTGTTGGACCAGATCGATCGCACGCGACGTGTATTCAACCGGCGAATTCGCGAAGATTCGAAACTGGCCGCGATTCAACATCGGCGCCGCAAGTAAACCCGCGCCTGCGAGCGCGCCGCGCTTGAGGAGGTCGCGTCGATTCAGAAGTTTTTTATTTCTGCTCACCTGTTGCTCCGTTGTTGGGAATACGTCCTGGACCATAGATCACATGACCTGGTCGAGCCCCTGTGTGTTTCCCGCGATCTATAACGACCTGTCCGTTGACGAGCACGTAATCAATACCGACGGGATAAACAAACGGTTTTTCATACGTGGCGCGGTCCTCGATAGTGTTGTAGTCGAAGATGACGATGTCGGCCCAGCACCCTTCCTTGATAACGCCGCGCGAGTTGAGTCGCATGCGCGTAGCGGGCCAGGAGGTCATCTTGCGAATCGCGTTTTCGAGTGTCAGGACGGGTTTCTGTCGGACGTAGCGAGCGATGAGACGAGGAAAGTTGCCGTAACCACGTGGATGACCAAGACCTAACGTATCAACACCGGGATTCACTGAAGCGCCGGCGTCACTGCCGATGCTGGTCCAGGGAAACTTCAACGCCGTGATGACGTCCTGCTCGCTCATCATGTGATAAATCGCCGTAACGCGCCCGCGTCCCGCGATGACAAGATCGAGCGCGGTGTCAGCCGGAGTCTTCTTCCATTCCTTCGCGATCTGCGTCAGGCTTTTACCTTCGAAGTGCTTGTGATCCTGGTTTTGCGCGTTAGCGAGGACGATACCGTCCCAACCACCGGCGGCTTCGATGATGTTCCACCAGCCGGGCGAACCAGTCACCATCTCGCGTTTCAGACGCGTGCGTGTCGCAGGATCTTTGAGTCGTTCGAGAAGCTTTGGATAGCCACCTTCGAAGGCCCAGGAGGGAATCGTCGCTTCGAGTCCGGTGCCGCCAGCGGTGTAGAGATACATGTCCGCCGCGACGTCGACACCACGCGCTCGCGCTTCTTCGATCTTTCTTCCCGCCTGGCGCATCAAGCGTCCCCAACCGGGTTGAAATGCAGCCTTCAAGTGGAAGATCTCAACCGGCAGCCCACCCTTTTCACCGATGGTGATCGCTTCTTCGATCGATTGGACCAGCTCCTTGCCTTCACCGCGAATGTGACTGGCGTAAATGCCGCCGTACTGTCCCGCGACTTTCGCGACTTCGATCAACTCGTTGGTCGAAGCGTAGCTGGAGGGCGGATAGATGAGGGCAGTGGTCATGCCCATCGCGCCGGCTTTCATGGCCGTCTCCATGATCGCTTTCATGCGCTGGAGTTCTTCAGGCGTCGGCGCGCGCGAGTCCTGGGCTAGGACGGCGACACGTGCTTGAGTCTCAGAAAAGTAGGTACCGAAGTTGATACTGATGCCGGTTTTTTCGAGGCCGGCGAAGTAATCGGAGATCTTGTCTGCGGGAACGGGCGTGCCACCTTCACCACCGATGGCGGTGGTTACGCCCATCATCAGTTTGTTTTCCGCCAGACCGTTTTGCGTCAACGCCCGGCCCGACTGGTCCATGACGTCGATCCATCCGGGTGAGACGTAGCGACCGCTTGCGTCGATCTCCTGGCGGCCGCGTTCGAGCACTTTGCCGATGCGCGCGAAGCGTCCGTCCTTAATCGCAACGTCCGCGAGGATCCAGGGATTGCCGGCGCCGTCGAGCACGCGGCCTTTGCGAATCACGATGTCAAAGGTAAATTGGCCCGGGTCAACTTGCTGCGCCCGTACCGACGCTCGCAACAAGTTCAACGCGATCAGGCAGATGAGTAGGCAAGCGACGTTGCGACGAAAACTAATCATTGTTTACGGCAGTTAGAACTCGAATCTGAAACCGATCTGCCCTTCGCGACCCGGTAGCACCTGAGCGACTCTGCCGAAATTCGGATCTGAGCCCGAGGTAAAGATTCCGGCTGGATTCTGACGGTTCAGAATGTTGAAGAACTCAAAGAGCACCTGCATTCGGACGCGCTCCGTGAAATTAATTCGCTTGGCAAAGCGCATGTCGAGATTCACAAACGGCGGCGCCGTGAAAGCGTTTCGTCCCGTTACGAAGTCGATGCCGGTCAGCGTTCCGTTGCCGTCAGGATCTGTTGACGATCCGGTGCGGCTAAAATGAAAGCCGCTCTGCGCGCGAAAGATACCGCTGACCTGTATTTGCCAGGGAAGATCGACAAGCCCGCTAACCTGGAACGTATGGTCCACCGATAAATCTGACGGTCCTTTGTCGAGATCGGGACCGTTCACAAACGAGCCGGCGGCGGCTACGAAGCGGCCATTGGCGCGAGTGTAAGGACCATTCGCATTCGTTCTTAACACGCCTGCTTCGACGCTGCTCACGACCGGCGCAATGCCGATGAAATTATCCGTCGGCAGCGAATTAATTCCAAGCACGTTGTCCGTTTGATCAGCGAAAGCATAGTTACCGGCCAAATTGAAACGTTTGCTAAAGCGCTTGGTGAAGCTCAATACCAACGAGTGGTATTCGCCTTCGTACCATGGACCGAAGGTGCGAATTGGACCAGCCGTGAACGGGGGTAAAAACTGTCGTGCTCCGGAGCGCGATTGAAACGCGATGTTGGCCTCGCGAATACCGAGCATGTCGTTCATGTTGCGGTAGTAGTAATCGGCAGTAACGACGATGCTCTTGCCAAGTTCACGCTGCACGCCGATACCGTAGCTCGTGGTGAAAGGCGTCTTAAAAGAACGATCGATATCGGTTGGGAAAAGCTGCGCCGGAATCGCGGCATGCGATAACACACCAAACGGGCCCCAGAAAAAGAAACCGGCTGGTTTGCCGATTGCGGCCGCCGCTTGCAGGAGGTATTGATCGGGCGTCAAACCTGAAAGCTGCTGGATGTTTGAGATATTGAAAGCCGCGTTGTTGGGAATGAACGCATGCCCGGGCGCGACGACGCGGTTGAGGCGGTCAATCCCGATGAACTGGTTTGCGGGGCCACCACCAAACGCTGGGCACGTTAAGTTGCCCGCTTGGATCTGAGCGTCGGTCAAACTGGACGACACACAGAAGCCGCCCGGAAACAGTGAATTGCCGATTGCTGCTGCGGCGATACTCGGATTGCCGAAGAAGCCGCGCGGGTACGAGAAGGGTTGGACCACGCGCTGGTCCGCGCCGCCGAATGTGGGCACTGCGCGTACCGTCGATAAGCGGAGTTGATCGTAAAAGACGCCGAAGTGGCCGCGAATAACTGTCTTTGGCGTGGCCATCCATGCGAAACCTACGCGCGGAGAAACATTTCGCTTGGTTTCAAACTCCGAGTCGTAGTCCCAGCGCAGGCCAAGGTTCAGGGTTAGATTATGCAGAAAGCGCCAGTCATCCTGCACAAAGAGTCCGTTGTAGTTGTTGCGGATGTGAATCTCATTGGCCTGCGGCGTAAGACCACCGGCTGTGGTTACGGTAAAGAAACCGGCGTTGACGGGTCCGAAGGTTGCAAAATCGCTCTGTAACGCAAAGAGTTGAAGTTGCAGTATCGAGGCTTCAACGCCATCGACCTTGGTGCGGAGGAAGTTCCAGCCAAACTTCACACTATGATCGCCAAACAGCTTTGCCGTCTGGGCGCCGAATGAAGTGTATTTCTGATTCAGGTTCGACGGACTGATGGGATTGCCGAACGCCACCGCGCCGAGATTGCCGGCAATGCCGCCTGTGGTCAGCGAGCTGAACATGTTGAAGGTGGTGCCGGCGCCTGCCTCGGGATGCGCGGGCCCGCTGTTCGAAGGCTCGGAACGATAACCACCGCGCAGCGTTATCACCCACGGGTTGGCCTGACTGCCGGCGAGAATCGTGTCGCTGAATCCGAGCAGCAGATGACGCGCGCTCGTGTTGTTGCGTCGCGAAGGCAAGCTGGTCGATGCCGAAAGCGGAAGGAACTCTCTGACTACAGCGTTTGTGTAGTTAATTTCCTGCGATAGCGCGTGACGGCCGAGTTGTTCGTCGAACTTGAAGAATCCGCGCGATTCATAAATCCTCGATGGATTATCAAACGCTTGTTCAAAGTCTCGCAAAAACTGCGGCGTGGCCGGAGGGAAGGCGAAGTTCAAAACGCGGTTCTCAGTGATCCGCTCGAACGAGCCGAAGAAGTGAACCTTATCCTTAACGATTGGACCGCCCATGGCCAGACTGTAGTCCCAGCGTCGCAATGACGGCGCGTCGGTTATCGCCGGGTCAAGTGAATTCGAAGAATCGAAGGCGTCGTTGCGATGAAAGAGTGACGCAACACCGTGGTACTCATTTGTGCCACTGCGCGTGATGACGTTGATGACGGCGCCGGACGCCTGGCCAAACTCGGCTTTGTATCCAGTCGTCAGAACCTGGAACTCGGCAATCGTCTCCTGATTGAACGGCGCTGCAGCGCCACCACTCACAGTGTTCTTGTTCGGCTGACCGTCGATTAGGAACGTGTTGTTTCCCGATCTCTCGCCGAGCACCGGGGTTGAATTGTCGCTGCCAATATCAGCCTGGCGATTTACCACGACGCCGGGCACGAGTTGCATCAGGTCGAGGTAGTTTCGGCCGTTGACGGGAAGTTCCTTGATCTGTTGCGGCGTTACCGTTGTTCCCGAAGAGGCGGACGTCGGGTCGATCAACTGCACTGCTGCGCTGACGTCAACCTGCTCCTGCACCGCGCCGACTTCCAGGTCGACGTCGAACCGTAGCGTGCGGTTCAGCGTCACTTCGATATTCTCGAAGGTGCGCGGCGCGAATCCCGTAGCGGTGACGGCGATGCTGTAGTTGCCGGCCGGCAGCGCCGTCACTCTATACAGTCCATCCTCGTCGGTTTGCACCGTTCGCTCGATACCCAGTGCTGCATTTTTGACCACCACTTGCGCACCCGAGACGACGGCTTTGCGCGCGTCCCCGACTGTTCCCTCAATGGTTGAGGTGGTGGTTTGTGCCGCGGCGGGGAAGGGCAAGAGGAGAAGTGCCACAGCGAGCATCAGGAGATACGAGTAATTCCCTCGCTTTCGACCGTGCCGGTTGAAGTTTGGTGTTGAGACGATCTGGGTCATAACGCCTGCCTCCTCGAAGGAATGTCGAATGAACTGAACGGGACTGTTCTGGATATGCAACGGTCTACTTACAGCAAGTGCTGCATAATGTCAATAGTGCGACAAGTGCTGCAAAATGCCTTGCCACTGGAAAATCGATTTGCTATCTTGCGCGTCCATGCAGACCCCATCCGAGGTTTTGAATCAGACTGTCGTTGCCGATCCCGAGCCGGTCGTTATCGAAAAGGTGGAACTGCGCACAGTTCGTCTGCCGCTCAACGAGCCTTTCGAGACCAGCTTCGGACGGATCGATTCGCGGCTGATATTTCTGGTGGCGGTCAACGGCGGCGGACAAACCGGTTGGGGTGAAGTAGTCGCGGCGGAAGAGCCGCATTACAGTTACGAAACGGTCGGCACTGCCCTGCACGTCATACGCGATTATCTGGCGCCGGCCATTTTAGGTGAGCCGGTGCGCGATATTTCGGATCTTGCTCAACGGCTGGCCGCATTCCGCGGACACAATATGGCGAAGGCGGGCCTGGAGCTTGCCTTCATGGATCTGTTCGCGCAGCTGAAGTGTCAATCACTTTCGCACTTGATCGGCGGTACGCGCGAACGCATACCGGTCGGGGTGAGTCTGGGAATTCAGCCAACGCTCGATCATCTGCTCGAACGCGTGGATCGCTATCTCGCGTTGGGCTATCAGCGGATCAAACTCAAGATCAAACCTGGTTGGGACATCGGAGTGGTGAGGGAAGTGCGCCGCCGCAACCCGGATATTTTGCTTTCCGTTGATGCGAACGCTGCCTACACGCTTGCAGACCTCGATCATCTTCGTACGCTAGACGATTTTGGTTTGTTGATGATCGAACAGCCGCTCGAACATGACGACCTGATCGATCACGCGAAGCTCCAGTCGAAACTATCGACAGCGATCTGTCTTGACGAGAGCATCACTGGGATCAAGCGCGCGAGACAGGCGCTGGAGCTCGGCAGTTGCCGCATCATCAATATTAAGATCGGTCGGGTGGGTGGTTACTCGCAGGCCGTCGGCATTCACGACTTGTGTTACGCGAAAGGTATTCCTGTTTGGTGCGGTGGGATGTTAGAGTCAGGCATCGGCCGGGCGCACAACATCGCGCTCGCGAGCTTGCCCGGGTTTTCTCTCCCCGGTGATATTTCGGCGAGTTCGCGATACTTTGCGCGCGATCTGATCGTTCCGGAAGTTACCGTTTCTCGCGACGGTACCGTAATCGCGCCGCTTGGTCCGGGGCTCGGCTTCAACGTCGACTTCGAATACATTGTCGCCCGGACCGAAACTTTGATGAGACTCGAGCCGCACTGAGAGTCGTGAATAACAAGACTTCGACGAAATCTACCGCGCGGAGAAAAAAAGTGCCTGTCGCAGCCGCTAAGGTTGACGGGAATAACCACGCTTCGAGTCCGGTTGAGGATCGATTTGCGCGTGCGCGACTGCGTCTTAATCCGCGGCGGCAACGATTGTTGCGCGCAATTCTCGACTCTGCCGACGAGACCTGTTTCCTCTCATCACGCGAACTCGCCAAACGTTACAACGTCGATGCGACGACGATACTGCGCACGACGCAGGTGCTCGGTTACAAGAGTTTCGCTGACTTCTCGACCGACTTGCGCCAGCACTTCGTCGCCCGCATCACGCCGTACGCTGCGTTGAAAGCAGCAACGCGAGAGAAGCGCAGCGTTGTCGATCATATCGATCACGCGTTGGACAAGGCGCTCGAGAATCTCAAAGTCCTGGAATCGGATCTCGATCGACAACGTTTGATCGAACTAGCTAAGGTGATCAAACGGTCGCGGCGCGTGCTGGTTGTTGGTCTCGACTTCGCCGCATCGCTAGCTTACTACCTCGCTTACGGTCTCTGTGCGCTCGGCGTTGACGCTGAAGCGCCCGTCGGCAGCACCGGTAACCTGCAATACAAGATCAAAGCTCTAACTCCGAAAGACGTCCTCATCGCGATCAGCTTCGGCCAGTGTTTGCGCGACACAGTCGATTCGGTGTTGCGGGCGAAGCGACAAGGCGTGCCGACGTTCGGTATCTCGGACGCCGACACGACACCCATTGCTCGTTACGCCGACAATCACGTGGTGACGCTTGTCGCCAGTCCTTCTTTTCTAAATTCATATGTCGCACCGATGGCGGCCATCACGGCAATACACGTTGCGTGCGCGCACATCGATCCCAAGAGCTCACTCACACGCCTGCGACCAACCGACAGGGAATATGCTTCTGGACCTCGCTGGTATCCGCGAGAAAAAAAACCTAATAGAGTAATAACCACAAATAGGTTATCATCGTCACATCCAATCAACGGGGGGTGTTGCGATGAGGTTGCAATTCGCTTTAGTGCTTATTTTGTTGTCGTTTGTGGTCGTCAATGCGCAGGAAAGGGCGACGGCCGCTGACAGAGTCGATCAACTGAAGGCGCAGTTACTCGAAGTTCAGGGCAAAGAAGAAGCGCTGAGGGCGAGGGCGGCACAGTTAGAAGAAGCACTCAAGCCGGAGAACATCGAACGCTCACTTGCTGGTGTTGGATCGACGCGTCCGGAAGAGTTGCGTGAGACACGCCGGCGCCAGTTAACGATCGAGCGCGACGGTGTGTTGGCCCAACTCAGGATTCTCGAAACCAGTCGCAATCGACTCGAGACGGCATTGAGAGAAGCCGAAGGGCGCGCTTATCAAGAAAGCGCGCGGCAAACACCCGACGCCACGCAAGCCCTCGTTGCGCAGTCTCCTGCGAGCAGACGCTGGTTGATCTTCGGCGCAATTGGTTTAGGTGCGTTGGCCCTGATGGTTGGATTGATTATTTATCGGAGAGCAATCAAGTTGCGATAGATGAAAGCACGCCCCCTGTCTGTCACGATCATCGCGTGGTTATTCATGATCTTCGGCAGCATCGCACTCCTCAGTGGATTGCTGCCGTTCGCCGGTGCAGACCTCACTCAATTAATTGCAGAGTTCAAAATGCATTGGATGGTCCACTTATCGCGCGTGGCCCAGATAATTAGTGGACTGTTCATGTTGCGGGGACACAACTGGGCGCGCCGGCTGCTTGTCGTCTGGGTTGCGTTTCACATCGTGGTCGGCGCACTGCACGGATGGATTCAGTTGCTCACTCACGTCGTGATCTTCTCCGTGATTCTATTCTTCCTCTTTCGTCCGCGAGTGAATGAATACTTCGCGTATTCCGCTTTCTAACGTATTCCCACCAGCCCCTG
>CAWBJU010000017.1:0-187651 GCA_963789185.1 uncultured Acidobacteriota bacterium | reverse complement strand
CTGCTGAACCAAGCAACGGCCACTCGCGAACCATCAGCAGCGACAGATGGTCCATTCACGGGGCAGCCATTGATTTGCCAGTTGTCAGCATAGACCGGTTGCGGGCTGGTCCAACTCCCATTGACCTGGCGCACGATGTAGATGTCGCGCACTTCAGTCGCGGAGCGATCACGATATACGGCGATTGGACCGGCGCTCGTTACCGCCGCCGATGTCTGACAACATTCACAAACGCGCTCGTCGAGCTGAGTCTCATCGGCGAGATTACCGTTGGCGTCGATCGTGGCGTAGCGAAGCGTCATGCTTTCGGGAGCGGGCGCGTGCTCGTCCGTCTCTTTCATATTCTGCATGTTGCGACCGTCGAGCCATATCGCGCCCAGCCGTCCATCAGACAAGGGAATCAGCGAGACAAAACCATGTTCAGTCTGGGTTTGATCGCGGTGTGGGATGATGGGTTTGGTCCAACTACGACCGCCGTCTTTCGACGTCGAGATGTTGACGTCGTAAGCGTAGGTTCCGGCGCCACTCTTCACCAGCCAGTGGGCAGCGAGTGTTCCATCGTTGAGCGCGATCACGGAAGGAAAATCAGCCCAGTTGACAAACCAGTTGTCGCCTTCGGCAACAGTGCGCGTTTCGCTCCAGCCATTCGACTCCAACACTGCTGCTCGCAACGCGTAACGTTTTTCGCTGAGTCTCTCCACCCAGCTCAGTATCACGTTGCCATTTTGAGTCGGTGTTAATTCAGGTTCGCGACTGTCGCCGTCAGTAGGAGATTGAGTCGCCTTGATCGCGAGAGGCTTATCATCGGTGCGACTACAGCTAACACAGATCAAAGCGACAGCCAGCAGCAGGAAAATCTGACGATTCATTTCGGTGAGAGGATCCATATCACAATTCTGTCAATTCTTTCAAAGTGAAGCTCAAGGAGCACTTCCGTAACACTTGGGTCATATAGTGCGGCCATGGCTTTAAGCGAAGAAGTTGAGTCGAAGCTGCGGAAATTCGTTGAACAATCGACATTCGCAACTTCCGGATCGGTCGTTACGGACCTCGACGGCACTGCGGTGCACGAGTTTCAGGGGAAAATTATTATTCCGAAAGAAGTAGAACTCGGACTGATGCACCACTACGAAAGCGGTCGTCCCCTGATGATCAATTCACTCCGCTTCCCTCTTTCGGTGATACGCACGTTCGGGCAGGACTGGTACAAACTCTCAAACGCCCCGATTCCGACAGTTACGTTGAACGGCAGCTTGATGGGATTCATAAAGAAGACGACAGAGGCGGAGCTCGTATTCGAAGAAGCAGTCGCATTTCCGCTAACAGCAGACGAGATCCGTGAAGCACTCAAAGGCGTGAAAGGTCTGCTCGACGGCGGGATCAAAAACATTCTCGTTTTCTACTACCCGCGCGACTGGCGTATCGGTGAAGTGATCTGGACACCAGTGCCCGAGAACATTATCACCGTTAAGGAGAAATATTTGAGCGCCTCGGCAGTCACGGCAGTCGAGTTTCCAAAACTGGAAGAGCAGATGCTGGCGGAAGACGTTTGCATGATCTTTCTGCTAATCGACGCGCCGGAAGATCAACTGATGGCTTACCAGCACACAAAACGCAGCAACTTCATCACGCACAAGGATGTCGATAAGTTGTCGGGCGCGCACGCGATGGCCGAGGTGTTGGGTGTTGAGTTGCGACAAAGTCTCGGTGCGGGAGACACCGAACTCGACAATTTTCTCGAAGGTGTGGGTTTGGCGTCGATCGTCGGCAACAAGGAATTGAAGTTTCGTGGCCAGGTGGAAACTGTGCGACTGAAGAACTCCCAGGAACTCGGCGACCTGCTGTTTCGGGCCGCAGCACTCGCCGCGGGTAATGCCCATGCCTGACAAACGCGATCCTCCTTCCGAGATCCGTTACTACCGGCGCCTGGCAAAAAAGATCGTGCAACGCTATTTCGACACGCCGGCGACGCGGATCGTTTATCGATCATCCGGCCGGACGAACTACGTCTTCGCAATCAACCACGTCGAGGGACAGTTTGTGATCCGCATCAGTCCCGACCCTGAACGGATCGGCGCTTTTAGAAAAGAGTGGTGGGCGGCGCAGGAGGTGCGAAAGGCCGGCGTTCCGAGTCCTGAGATTCTTGCCGTCGGTAATGACGTCGGTTCTGAGCCTTACATGATCATGAGGCTCGTAACTGGTTCAGAAGCAACGAACCACTCGAAAAGGCGACGCATCATTAACGAAGTGGGCCGGTTTGCAGCCATCATCAACTCGATTAAGACAAACGGTTTCGGTGCCAACTTCGACTGGAATTCTGACTCGTCGCAAAAAATCACGACCTGGAGTGAGTATCTCGATCAGGAATTCAAAGTCGCGGAACGTCTCGAGTTTTTCGCTGCGCAAAAAATTCTTCCGCAATCAGAATTGAACAAGTTGTCGAAAATAATCGAAGAGACGAAGAACGCGGATATCACACCGTCTCTGAATCACAGCGACCTGCGGTTGAAAAACGTGATCGTCGACGACGATGGACATATAACGTCGATTATCGATTGGGAAGAATGCGTTTCGATCATCGCGCCGCAGTGGGAACTCTCACTTGCGCTCCACGATTTGTCGATCGACGACAAGCACGCGTTCATAGACGGCTACGGCCTGCGTGCGGAAGACGTGCAGCAGATCGCGCCGTTAATTAAGGCCTTTAACATACTCAACTATCACGGCGCCGCTGCTTCAGCCATCGAAGAGAACGATGAGTCGAAGTTAGCGGAGATAAAACTGCGATTGAATGGATCGCTCGATCTGTTTTCTCTCGCGTGTTAGTGCGGCATCACGCATAACGAAATCGACAGCGTTGAGCAATATCTCCGGGTCAAAAACACCTGACGCGCTGGTCCATACCCCGGTTTTTGCGTTGCCGACGAAAGTCGACGGCATGTGCATTTCAGCACCGGCACGGTTACCGGTGAATGGCACCAACAGTTTATTCAGCTCGGCTTCTTTACCCGTTATCAGAGTCCAACCCGCCTGAACGTCGTAGCGCTTGCCCCACGTTTTGAGTTTCGCCACATCGTCACGCGCGGGATCGATCGTGACTGAGATCAGAAAAACGGACTGCCCAAGCCGATCGCCCAGCAACGACTGAAGCTTCGAAAACGTCTTTCCCTGCATCGTGCAACTGTACGTGCAACTCGTGTAGAAGAAGCTGAGCACTACCACTTTGTCTTTGATCAGATCGGAGTAGAAACGAATCTTTCGTCCGTCCTGATCCTGCACGTCGAGATCGGGAATCTTCACTTTACCCACACCCTCGATCTCGACTTCGACCATGGGCGTGTCCGGCTGTTTTTGCGCAGCGGACGAACTACACAAAAAGCCGCATAGAAGTAGCAGGACCACAACCGCGCCAGAGATGCTATGCCTGTTACACATTGCTCTTACCTGAATCTGACGTCAGCGAAAGCGTTATTTGTGTTTGGAATGTTCGGGAAAGTACCCGCAAACGTTCCTTGTAACGAACGCCACGCCACCAATGGACCACTCGTGATCGGACTGGGAATACCACCCAACGTTTTTGCGGCGACGTTTTGTATGCTGTAACTGACTCTGTACTTGGTGTTGGCTGTGATTGACAGAGGCGTTTGTAGTTGCGCTTCTTGCCAGCCTGACGCGGTCTCGTTAGTGAAGACGACTGATGCCAACAGCAAACCGTTAGTCGCCCAGATACGTCCGAAGCGATTGCCGGGCGTCGGCTCACCCGGCGCTTTCCAGAATCGAATGTGCGTAATCTGGCCATTCACAGAAGACGAGAATTCGACGGCGTGCTCCATTGGCGTTGCGCTGTTTTCAAAAGTCTGCGGCGTCGCGGTCGGGAAGAGGTGCTGATTCTGCACCCGGATGATGCTCGACACGGAAGGCACGCCGTTGTTCAGGACAAACAACATGTAATGACCGGGAGGGAGCTTATTGGGCGACGTCGGGATCGTTACCTGGATTCCGCCCGGAACTGGAACGGGATCCACCGTGACCAGCCTTTGGTCCTGGTTAGTTCCATGCGTCACCGAAGGAAGCCGTATCAGACTTACTTTCGGTTGTAACCCGGCGCCGCTGGTCCCCACAAAGAATGTCTCTCCATAAGTTGCACTCGTTGGAGCAGACGTGATCGCGGGCCGGGCCGCCGGATTTCCATTAGCGTCGAACAGGTAAGGCGGCGAGAATATTTCTACGTCGAAGTGACCGACAAGTCGCGCCCAATCCTGGTTCACGTCGGTAATAGGAGCACCGAAGGCGCCAATTTCGCCAACGCCGCGAGGAAATCCGCCACCGCCAACGAGAACGCGCCCGTCAGGCAAGAGGGCCGCGACCGAGTGATAAGCGCGAACTTCCTGATGCCTGTTCATAGTGGTCCATTTTCCTGTCAGAGGATCCCACAGTTCCGGGTTCAAGACCTGGCCGCCAGAGCAGGTCATGACGCCAGTATTCGGGTTGACAGTCTGTAGGTTGATGCTACCGGGACAAGCGACACCACCGGATACAAGCACTTTACCGTCGGGCAACAGTGTCGCCGTGTGATAAACCCTCGGGAATTTCATCGACTCACGAACCGTCCAGACCGGTGAAGGCAGCGCGAGATTTATCGACTCGACATCGGACACCGGAGCAAAGCTGTTGCCGAAGCCGCCTATCAACATCACAGTGTCGTCGGTATACATCGCCGAAGATCCCATCGCATGCGGTTTCACCGTGCTTGGCAGGTTGGACCACGAATTCGTTGCGGGATCAAACAACCGGCTTAGACGGTCAGCAGTGCTGCCGCTGAGAAATCCTGTCTGGGCCTGGAAAACCTTGCCATTATTTAAGAGGTGCAGGAACGGGTATTGACTCAGGACGTTGCCGGGGGGAGCCGCCAGATCTTTAAGTCCTCCTCCCTGCACAGGGGTGTAACTCTGCGGGATGTTGTTAGTAGGCCTACTTGGGTTCGTAGGCGCCGGCGCATTTGGATCGTATGGATTGAATGGAGGCGGAGGCTCATTGGACTGATAGCTGCCCGCCATGATCACGGGTTCGCCCGTGTTGGTGGTTACGTTATATGGATACCAGCGGCCGTTATTCATCACCGGACCTGCGGTCCAGGTATTGGTGTTGTGGTTGAAGATGTTGGTATGAGCCTCGCCGGCGCCGTCGTAGTGCGCGCTTCTGTGTCCTCCAGTCACGAATAGATTTCCGTCCGGCAGGAACGAGTGACCGGAGCAGAACAAGTTTGTCGTTGTGTTGTGGACAGCCAGATGCTCGTCGGTAGTCATGTTCCAAACGTAAGCGTCGCTGGCCCCGCCTTTCTGTTTTACCAGTCCAGCATTGTTGACGAGCATGTCGCGACTCCAATAGAGGATGCGTCTATCCGGCAAGACACTCAGGTGTACGGCAGCAAGCTGCAGCCATTGCCTTGGGCCAAACTCACCGCCTGTCGCCCTGCTCGTGTTGAGATACAACGGACCGGCACTGCTGCTGCTCCCGCGAGTGGATCTCACTTGCAACTCCTGAACATGGACCGCCTTAACGATCGTAACGCCGGGAGTCAAAGTAGGATCGGTATACGCAGGGTGAGATATGCTGAGCGCCGCCAGTGCCTGACCCAAACTCGCGCGCAGATCGCTGACGTGAAAGGCGCTGACAGGCTGACCCGTAAGGTCTGTTGGCAGCAGCGTGAGCTCGGGCAAGAGAGCGACCCGGCGCATCGCATTGACGGCCACGCGCACATCATGAAGATGACGCGCCTTGATCGTCAGGCCCACCAAATTGCTGAACTCGAATGAAATTGCGGTACCCACTGCCATGTTGCTCGGATCAGACTTGTCACCGTTTGAAAAGTTGATTGCCCGTACGCGATACACGTATGCCTTCTGACCGGTCACCTGAGTATCAGTGAAGGTATTGCTGGCAACGATATTGATGTTGTTGAACGGACCCGACATGTTGTCGGCGCGTTCAATCGCGTACTCTTCCGCACCGGATGGCGCGGTCCAGCTGAGACTGATGCTGGTGTTCGAAGTCGCTGTCACCGTTAGCACCGGTGGGAAGAGAAACATTGAGCTAACACTCTCCACGCGTGCCGGTGCGCTGATGGCGACAACGATCAGCGCCAACACACACGATGCGATCACCCAACGCACGTGGCTAACCCTCACAGATGAACTTACAGATTTCTTCATGATTGCCTCCGGAAAAGCGACCGCCTCAGAAACGTCTTGGACCTTCGTTACTGGAGACTCAGCAGCACAAGAATTTTTCCTTTACCGCTGGCCAATGGCTCGAGTGCTTTGCCGATCAATGTTCCCGGCCGGTGTATGCGAGCATCGCCGATCTCAACCGGCATAGACTTCATCGCGAAGCCCTCACGATCACTTGTTACCAGCAAGTCGCCGATCTGGATTGGACCATTCGTCGCGTCGACGTTCACAAGCACGCGGCCAGTCGTCGCAACCAGCACTTTGTCGTCGCCTTTTTCGCCAAGCGTGATTCCCGGTTGGGCCGAGATCACACCGGCAACACGCGTGTCGTAACTCTTGTTTGAAGAAATGACCTGGTTTGACTTGTTTGAGTCGAGGACCACGACCGTACCGGCGGCGAGTTGTTCTTCGGCGGGGACCCATTCGGCCACGTCCTGATATTTCGCGGCGATATTGCCGTCAACCACCAAATTGCCTGTGAATCTTCCCGAACCTGCGACGTGAAGCTTCGACGTCGGACTGGAAGTGCCGACACCGACGTTGCCTGAATTGAGGTCGCCAATGATTACACGCGATGTTGGTTTGCCGCCGCGGATGTAAGTGTTTTCAGTTCCGTCACCGCCCAGGTTGAAGTGGCTTGTGAAATTCGTGCCGCCGAAAGCGGCAGTTCCCCAAACACCGACGCCAGTTGCGTGTACCCTTGCGTTCGGCGCGTTTGTACCGATGCCGACGTTGCCGTTTGATGCGAAGCGCGTGCTTTCAAAAAGCGCCCCGTTATTGCGCAAGCCGATGACAAACTCGCCGGACGTTGCTCCGGGCGTGTTATTGGTGGAGATCGATACGAGCCTTACTCGAGTCGTTTGGCCACCGCCGGTATCGAACGTTCCAAGGTTAATTTCCATGGTCCCGTTAACGACTGGATTGGTGTTATAGAGACGGATTCGTGACGGGTGCGTTGTGTGGGGCGCGTACGTCACTGCTGAGTTCGTAGCCAAATCGAACGCAGAAGCCGCGGGACCAGGAGCAACTGTTGTCGGCCCAATACTGATAGCGCCATCGGCCCAGATTCGCATGCGCTCGACGTTGTTGGTCGAAAAGATGAGCGGATCGGTAGTCGTGGTTCCGAATTCAGCGCCGGGAATCGTCGGGTGTCCGCGCAGAATGCCGCGACTGCTATTTGCGCCGAACATCTCGAGAAACTCACCATTCGCCAAAGTAATGTTGGCG
Organism: uncultured Acidobacteriota bacterium; assembly: GCA_963789185.1. Lineage (GTDB taxonomy): Bacteria > Acidobacteriota > Blastocatellia > Pyrinomonadales > Pyrinomonadaceae > PSRF01. Next base: position 180,194 of record CAWBJU010000017.1, on the reverse strand, counting down.
AAGTTGAAACTGAAGTTGACGTTCGACCGTGTCGTCGCGTTGTTGGTGCTCGCCGAAGAACGGGATTCTTCACCATCTTTTTGCTGCGCAACGATGCTGTAAGAGCAACTGAGGAGAATTACGATCAGGATCAGAATGCTCTTAGCCGAAAGTGTGAACCGACTGCTCTGTTGATGCGTTCTCATCTTCTACCTCTTTCTCAATCCGCTCATTGGAGGACTTTGTGATCATGCTGTAGTGGAAAAGCGCAAGAGGAAGTTTCTTTACTGGAAGAGGGACTCGACTTATAATCCGCCCCTCCCCAAGATCACCAACCGCCCACTTACCTGCGCTCTGCTCATCAAGTTCACGGTAAACGTATGCGGAGTCCCTCATGTCTGTCCTTAGCAAGATCCAAAAGAAATCTAAAAGAATTCCTAAGGCTGCTGTTTCGACGACGACCTCGCTCGAACGAAACTGCGTCTATCACTTTGGTCCATTCAGTCTTAACTACGTTGAGCGACTGTTGTTGCGCGATGGTCAACCAGTGCACCTGGCGCCGAAAGCATTCGATGTGTTGCTCGTGTTGATTCAGAGCAAAGGTTGTCTCGTCACTAAAGAGCGACTAATGAGAGAAGTGTGGCCGGATGTGTTTGTCGAAGAGGCAAACCTCAGCGTCAACATCGCGAGTTTGAGAAAGGCTCTCGACGACGGTGAAGTGGAAGCACAGTGGATCGAAACGGTGCCCAAACAAGGTTACCGTTTTCTTCCCGCTGTTTCGGAGAGTGGTTGTGATGAAACGGTGGAACGACCGCATCTCGTCGGTGGCTGTCATGACGTGGTCCAGTCGCTGGCTGTGCTGCGGTTTGCGAACGAAGGCTGTGGTCCAGCCGGCGAATATCTTTCCGCGGGCCTCGCTGAAAGCATCACGAACACTCTTTCGCAGTCGCGCGGTTTGCGAGTGATGGGCCGGCACACGGTTGACAGCTGTCATCAATGTCATATCGATCCGCGCACCGTGGGGCTCAAACTGGGTGTTCGTTCGGTCTTGATCGGAAGAATTCTCCGGTTAGGTGATCGTCTGATCGTTAGAACGGAGTTGATCGACGTGAGGGACGGATGGCAAGTGTGGGGCGAGCAATATCACGCCGAGCTTTCAGACATCCTGAGTGTCCAGGAGGAGCTCACCGCGGCGATATCGGAACGCGTGAGAATTACACTGTCTCTTGAACCGGTCACTGGTCCACAACCACTGCCGAAGCGCGCGACGTCGGCTTCGTAGTATTCTTAGAGTTCACTAAAAGGAGGCTTTGGTGGACTTTAAACGGCTAATCGACACTACGGCGTCGCGCTCGGTAATTCTGGTTCGGATTGTGGTTGGGTGGGTGTTCTTTTCGGAAGGCATTCAGAAGTTTTTATATCCCGCCGAGAATGGCGCCGGAAGATTTGCACGAATCGGAATTCCTTCACCGGATGTGATGGGACCGTTTGTGGGCGTCGTCGAGATAGTTTGTGGCGCGTTGATCCTGTTCGGACTGCTCACGCGGTTCGCCGCGATTCCACTAATCATCAACATGCTGGTTGCTATAGTTTCGACGAAGGTTCCGATCCTGCTGGGTCATGGATTCTGGGGATTCAGTCTTCGGACGCTTCCGTACTACGGCTTCTGGGGCATGTCGCATGAAGCGCGTACGGATTTTGCGATGTTGCTCTGTTCGATATTTCTGCTGATCGTCGGCGGCGGGCTGTGGTCCATCGACGCCCGACTTTCATCGGATCGGGCGCGCGCGTTGCGGAGGTGATCGATTAAGGCTGCCGGCGTTTGAGGGTCGGTCGTCCGATACCGTGTGAGACGGGAAACGCATTGCCGTCCGTTCTCTTGAGAACCAAGAACACGCCGTCCCACAGCATTAACATCTCTTGTTTGCTGTTGTCTTTTATCAGCAGACTTTGTGAGGGTTGCCCACCGCTGCTTTCGCATCGCAAGTCGATGGTTCTTGCGTCCTCGCGTTTGACCCCAATCGACTTCCAATCGATACCAAGCTGGCGAAATGACTCGTCCGGCGCATCCTTGTCCAGAAACGACGGAGAGTTACAAACTCGACCCCCGACGTTTACGCGATCGACATGAAGGCGCACGTTAGCGCCTACGAGTCGATCGAGCTCCGGCGCGGGTTTAGCTTCCTTTGGATCGCCTTCCGCAAAGCGGTAAGCAATTACTTTCCACACACCAAGCGGCGTGAACGAAGAAGCGGCATTGAAGAGTCGCTCAGTTATTCCACCCGGCTTAAGAACTCTCCAATCTTCAGATCCCTCGGAAGTTTTCGTTTGTATCAGTTTGCCCGACGGATCCAGGAGACTAATTTTAACGAACTGGTACCGGCGGTCCGTCAAGCGGAAGTCGATCGTTTCGAGTCGTGTTTTGTATTTCACTGCGCGATCGCCGCCGGTGCTCTCGGCATTCGAAAAAACCGTACGAAACTCCACACGCAAAACGCGGTCGGCTGCAAATTTCAAGGTCGACGTGTTGACTTCAATTACCGAGCCATCGCCGGTGTAAGCACGTTGCCACTGACCTTTCGCCTGCGCGAAGGCCCACCGCGACGCACCCAATATGCAGAGAGCGAGGGTCGCAAGAATGACGATCTGCTTAAAGTTTTTGGTACGCAACAACATCAACGACAATTCTAATGAGCACTACCAACGAAAACTGAGCTGTAGCGGGTGCCCCGTCATCCAACCTAACTTTTGGGTCGGTCCGGCCAGAATTGACTGGGCCAACTTCAGATGGGCCATCAGACGTATTTCCGGTCGCTCAAATTGTGACGCTAAAGTGACAGCGCGGTCAAAGTCAGACCAGGCAAAAGTACCCGCGCTTTCGGACAACATTGTCAGAATCTCTCCGACGCTGCCGCTGGCTGACATATTCCACTCACCGTCTCGAAGATAGCTCGTGTCGAAGCCGTCCAATTTCACAGCAACCTCGACGAGTTCATTCAGTTTCGGAAGCAACGATTCCATGATTGCGAATCCACGATCGTTCTTTTGTTGGCAATACACCAGCGCCAAACCGAGGCGTGCTTGAGTTTGTTCCTTGCCCGGCTTTAGCGTGTCGATAAGCTCCCGTGCCTGGTCCAAAAACTTCATCCCGGCCTTTTGATCAACCGCGGCGACGTTGCTGCCCAAACCCAGCAGATACAAAACTCGCGTTCTGCTCTCTTGAATCGTTTCAAGTCTCGACTGGATCTCCGCCAACTTTTCTTCGGTTACAGTGTTCCGCTTTTCCTGTCTTTCGACCTGGCTCATAAACATTTGCCGCTTGTCAGGATCATTACCTGCATAACGATCGATCAATTCTTTCATCTTGTCAGTCTCGCCGGCGGCCATCGCAGAGAAGATTGCCTGCTGGTAAATGCCATCCCTGGCCGACGGATACTTCGCTGCGAGTGCCTCAACCTCGCCGTAAGCACGTTCCCGCAATAGCTCCTGCGCTTCCTCATACAAAACAGCGAAGTTCGATGCTTCAAACCCCTCGACTGCCCACGGCTTTAGCCTGGCAATGCGGGAATCGTATTTCGCTGCGTTGGTGAGAATTGTGGCTGCCCATCGACAAAACTCGGCAGCCTCTTCTTCCTCTTCAGAAGGTTTCTTTCCGCATCCGCGATCTAAAGCCGTGGTGACAATAAAGCCGATAAGCTCTCGATGGGTTGACGCATCGACGTCTGGTGGTTCGTAAGTGCGCACGAGCGTTTGCACAAACTCTCGAGTGTTCCAAGCCTCCGCGATGTCCGCATCGGGAAGTTTTTCGACGATCTCTTTATAAAGGATGTTGGCTTGTTCTTTGTGCTTCCGGTTCAGTCGGCTGAGCACCTTGAGAACGTCCGAGTTCAAGCTTTGCTTCAGTGATTGGCGGCCGAGTTTTAGCGCAATGTCAGGACTGTTCGCCGCGATCTGCCTCGCCAAACTCAACTCGAGATTCTGTTCATTTGCGCGAAACTCGTATGGCTCCTGGTTCTCAAGAACGGGCTCTGTAACTTTCATAAAGTCGTACGCCGCCTGGCCGTCGTACTTCGCAATCCGTTGAATTGTGTCGATTCGCAACTTGAGAAATACGTTGAACCTATCGTCGTACCGAATCTCTCCGTCGCGTTTTTGCAGTTCTGTCTTGATGTCTTCCTGGACCACACGTAACAGTGCGCGCGCTCGTTCTTCGTCGTGTTTCCAGAGCGACTCGACGATGTTTGAACCCATACGCGCGCGGTTCTCCGCTGACTGCAACGTACCTAGATGTCCGGCTACAGAATCGATGAGCTTGAAGGCCTTTTCACGTAAGGCAGCGATCTCTTCCTTATTCGGCGCGGATTTGTTTTCCTGAGCGCGTGCGTAACCTGAAATGGTGAAGAAAAGAGCAAGGGCAAGGATCAGTCTGAATAACGATCTGTGGGAGCTATTCATCGGGCCTCCTTGTTTGAACTATACGCTCGCGTGCTGGTTATCAAAAGAACTGACGCGGCGATCAACAGCGGCGACGAGTAAACGCCAGGCATGAAATATCCAAAATAGATCGAACCGGCGATGTGAAGCACTCCGTTAAGCAACATGAAGCCGGCGAATACGTGCGAGATCGGGCGCATGGCCCAACGGCCTCGCCACACGAAGCAGGACGAGGCCGCCAGTAAAACGACGGCGAAGACTAGCAACGCCAACCAAATCTCAAAAACGAAGGCCGGCAATGGTAACCACGGATATTTCACCCGCATCGATATCACGGCCGGATTGTAAATCGCCAGAAAATCAGTCAGGGCTTCGTCGGCCACGTGAATGGCCAGCGCCCCACATAAGACGATCCAAGCCAGCCAGTGACGCCGGCGCAGACGGTTGCGGTTCGAAATATTCAATGATTCGGCGCTCATACCGCTTAGACCAGCAATAATAACGCCAAACCCTATCGAGAGTTCCGGAAGGCGGAAGCTGAGTCAGCGGCTTCTGAATCCTGGCTACGCTGATAATGGTTTTTGCGACTCTTGTGGTGATTTCATGCTCTCAAGTCCACCCGAGGCTCTTTTGGGCCCAGATGCTGTCCGGATATTTCTCCTGGAATATGCCGGGCAGATCGCCGAGGATCGCGTGATCGTTCGTCACCTTGTAGTGACTGACGCCCTTCCAGTACAGCGCGTCAGGCGCAGCTTTCGAATCGGGATAACGATCGAGCACCGCCGCGTAACGGCTTTCCGCTTCTGCCCAGTTTTTGCTCATGAAAGCGACGCGCGCCAGACCTAGTTCCAACTGTGCGCGAAATTCGTCTTTCGGAAGGTAACCTTCCATTCGAAATCGCTCATGTCCCTTCCAATCGAGGATGATCACGGAAGGCGTCCACAGCGCGTCGAAACGATGAAAATAGACCGGGTCTTCTTTGATATGTGCCTCGAGCGGCACGAAGTTTTCATTGATGAAGGAAGCGATTTCGTCGTCGCCGTATGATTCGGCTTCCAGCCGAACACAGGCTCCTCAGGCAGGCGCCGCGCTGAAGTCGATTAGCACGGGTTTCTTTTGTTCTTTCGCTGCGGCAAGTGCGCCGTCAGCGTCTGTACTCCACTGTACTTTCATTTGGAGGTTTCCTCCTTATAGATAGTTACTTGTATTTTTATACCAAGGTTCTGCAAACTACCAAGGACCGGCGATGAACAAAGCGGCAAAACGTTTCGAGCGTGAGACCAATGCATTCCTGTCAATGCGGCAGCTTGCGGACCAGGCGTTCTCTCGCGCGGCGGGCGCGCCGCTCATCAGCGGCAACAGCGTCCGGCTGTTGATCGACGCAAAAGAAAATTATCCCGCGTGGCTCGACGCGATCGCCAACGCGCAGCGTTACATTCACTTCGAATCCTACATCATTCACGAAGACAAAATGGGGTGGACGTTTGCCGACGCACTCATCGCGAAGGCACGCGAAGGCGTCCGCGTGCGCGTGATATACGACTGGCTGGGCGGCTTCGGTAAAACGTCGCGCAGGTTCTGGAACTACCTTCGCGCCGGCGGCGTCGATGTGCGTTGCTACAACACGCCACGACTCGATTCACCGTTCGGCTGGTTGAGCCGCGATCACCGTAAGACGATCACAGTCGACGGTGAGATCGGTTTCGTCACGGGTTTGTGCATCGGCCGGATGTGGGTCGGCGATCCAGAGAAAGGTCTTGAACCATGGCGTGATACCGGGATCGAAGTGCGTGGACCATCCGTCGCGAACATCGACCAGGCATTCGCGCGTATTTGGGACGTGATTGGAGATCAACTCCCGTCGGATGAAGTCGCACGATTCGATCCGGAGGCGACCACTGGTGATGTCGCGCTGCGCGTAGTGCCCAGCGAACCCGCAAGCGCCGTCATGCTGCGAGTCGATCAACTCGTGGCCACACTCGCCCGCGAACGACTATGGTTGACCGATGCCTACTACGCTGGAACCACGCTATACGTGCAAGCGTTACGCGCGGCTGCGAAAGACGGTGTCGACGTGCGTCTGCTCGTGCCCAGCGCTTCGGACATTCCGATTTTGAAGCCACTCTCGCGCTCCGGTTATCGTCCTCTGCTCGACGCGGGTGTGCGCCTTTTTGAATGGAACGGAACAATGCTCCACGCGAAAACCGCCGTTGCCGATGGCACGTGGGCGCGTGTCGGTTCGACGAACCTGAACCTCGCGAGTTGGTACGGCAATCTCGAACTCGACGTGGTCGTAGAAGATGTGAAGTTCGCGAAGCAGATGGAAGAAACGTATCTAAGCGATCTCGAGAACTCGACTGAGATCGTACTGGATGCGCGACGAAAAGTGAGAACGCCGAAACGTCCCGCTAAGCTGCGCCCGGCAATGACGAGCGGTGGTGGAACCGGAGGACGCGCTGCGGCGGGCGCGATGCGCATCGGCAACGCCGTTAGTGCCGCATTCACAAATCGTCGTGTGCTCGAACCGGTTGAGGGCCGTTTGATGATCCTCGTCGGACTGTTGTTATTATCTCTCGCCGTAATCGGGTGGTTTTTTCCACGCGGGCTGTCCTATCCGCTCGTTTTTATTCTGGCCTGGAGCGCCCTGGCTCTTATTTATCGAGGCTACAAATTGTGGACCCAGCAGTTCGCGCCAAAAGAAATGGACCACGAAACAGCCGCGACGGACGAACGTCCTGAAGCTCCGGTTGGCGCGCCCGTTAGAAAACAAAGAGTAAAACAACCATGAAAATCTTCATCGCTTACGACGGATCAGAAGCCGCCGACACAGCGATCGATTCGATGCGTCGCGCTGGACTGCCGAACGAAGGCGTCGAAGCGCTCGTGATGTCAGTCGGCGAAGTATGGCTGCCGCCTGCGACTGCCAACGACGACGACATGTTTCCTCCTATCGCGCCGCCCGGTCTGAAAGAAGCGCGCGAGCATGCCGAGCAGGTGATGCAGGAGGCACGCGAAGCTGCGAAACGCGGAGCTGAACGAGTGCAGCAGATCTTTTCCCGGTGGCACGTCACTCCTGAAGCACAAAATGGTTCACCGGCGTTTGAGTTGCTTAATCGCGCGCAGGAATGGAAAGCGGATCTGATCCTCGTCGGATCGCAGGGGCATACGGCTATTAGCCGGTTCGTTCTCGGTAGTGTTTCGCAGAAGATCCTGACGGAAGCATCGATGCCGGTCCATGTGGGACGTGCGGGAACAGGGACGGGAACGTCGGGCGAGCGGATCGTAATCGGCGTTGACGGTTCACCCGGGTCTGATGATGCTGTTAAGGCAGCAGCGCAAAGAAACTGGACCGCGGGCAGCGAGCTTCGCATTCTCGTTGTCGATGACACGCTGAAGGGCAGTCCGATCTGGCTGTTGATTCCGCCGGTTAAAGAGTTTATTGACGAAGTGAAAGCTGAAGAGCGGACGCACTCGGAACGCATGGCGCTCGAAGCCGTGAAGGAACTTCGCGCGGGTTTGAAAAACGACAAAGTAACTGTTTCGTCAGTCGTGGAAACCGGAGATCCGAAACGCGTGCTGGTCAAACATGCGGAAGAGTTTGGCGCGGATTGCATCTTTACCGGAGCGACTGGATTCAGCAACCGCCTTGAGCGACTGGTGTTAGGCAGTGTTTCCTCCGCTGTTGCTGCACGTGCAACTTGTTCCGTTGAAGTTGTGCGCGAACGGAAAGCAGTTACTGATCTAGAGTAAAATCCGCGACGATCGGCAGATGGTCTGAAGCAGCCAGTGCGAGGCGGCTGCGATGCACGGACACAGATTCCAGTTTCAGTAGTGAGTTGTAGTAGATGTGGTCCAGGTGCAGCAGCGGGAATACTCCCGGATACGTGCGTGCGCGTCCGAGCCGTTGTTCAGGTTCGGCGCTGTTCAAGTGATAGCTGAAAAGCTTGGTCGTGACGCCCCTGGTCCATTCATTGAAATCGCCAAGCACGAGTCGCGGCGAGGAAAGAATTGAGTTGCCTCCAATGACTTCGAAGAGCCGGTGTGCCTGGTAACGACGCTCGAAGAAACCCGTTCCCAGGTGTACGTTGAAAAGGTGAAGAGCGGATTCGGAGTGTTCCGGTTTGACTGCGACTTCGAGGCAACCGCGCGGTTCGTAACGACGGCACGTCAGATCGTGATTTCGATCTGAGACGATCGGGAATCTGCTGAGAACAGCATTCCCGTAAGCGCCGCCTCGTAGTTTTCGATTCTCGCCGATGCGAAAATCGTAGCCGAGTTCCTCGGCAATCGAATGAACCTGGTTGTGTTCGCGCGCGGCCTCGTCCATGCCGACGACTTCCTGAAGGGCGATGACGTCAGCATCGATCTGCTTCAGGACTTCCGCAATTCGTTTCGGCCGCACCTGGCGGTCGAGCCCCTGGCACTTATGAATGTTGTAAGTTGTAACGCGAAAAGAAAACACCCCTTGCCTCTAGTGGCACTTTGTAACTTAAGATGACCAAAATGCACAAACTCATAATCCTGTTCTTCATTCTATTACTTAGCACAACGATCGCCGGGCAAAGCGGCGAGAGTTCACCCAAAGGTAAACTCGTTGCGTTTGTTAACGTCAACGTGATCCCGATGGATCGAGAGCGCGTGTTACGCAACCAGACCGTGATCGTGAGTGATGGAAAAATCACTACCATTGGCGATGCCAAAAGAATCAAATCTCCCGCGGGGGCGCAAGTCATTGATGGGACTAACAAGTTTCTGATTCCAGGTTTGATGGACATGCACGTCCATCTTTTCAGTGACGATGAGTTTCCGGACGCGCTGGCTGAGGACGAGTTCAAGGTGATGATCGCGTACGGCGTCACTACGATTCGCTTCATGATTGGTACGCCCGAACAACTGGTCCTCCGAGAAAAGAGTGCCAAGGGTGAGATTCTTGCGCCGACGATCTTCTCCGCGAGCCCGCACCTGACTGGACGGAAACAACCAAATGGCGTCGTGGTTACCACTGAGGCCGAAGCGCGGGCCGCGGTTGCGAAGTCGAAACAAGACGGCTACGACTTCATCAAGGTAACGACGTTCCTTGCTCCTGAAGTTTATGAAGCCATCGTCGATGAAGCGAAGAAGCAAAACATCCGTGTTGTCGGACACGCCGACAGCCGATCGGTTGGACTGCAACGCGCATTGAAAGCACGCCAGCAGATCGAGCACCTCGACTCGTATCTTGAAGCGCTGTTGCCCGAAACTGCGCCCGTGAAAGGTTCGGTATCTGATCTTTACGTCTACAACCCAAAGAATTGGGAGAGTATCGATTATCTCGACGAAAAGAAGATCGCGGAACTTGCGCGGTTAACTGTCCAGGCAAACCCGTTCGTTACGCCTACGCTGCACTTGTTCAAATTTACTTTCGGGAAAGGGAGAAACGAAGAGTCGTTCAAAGCGCAACCTGACATTCGCTTCTATCCGCAGAAGGTTGTCGATGCATGGACGCGTGCGAGCATGCGATATCTCTCGACGGCTGCTCCAATCGAGAAGCGCGAGAAGTACATTCGTATCAGGAATCAGATCGTCAAAGCGATTCACGATGCGGGCGGAAAAATTATGGCGGGTTCAGACACACCTGAATGGTTGATGCTCTATGGTCACACGCTGCATCTCGAGATGATCGACCTGCGCGATGCTGGTTTATCCAACTACGCCGCTCTTGAAAGTGCGACGAAGAATCCCGCGATGTTCCTGAACCTGTCGGACCAGGCGGGAACGATCGCAATCGGTAAACGCGGCGATCTCGTTTTACTCGACGCGAACCCGCTCGAAGATATTGCCAACACGCAGAAACGTGCCGGCGTTATGATCAAGGGACAATATTTTACGCAAGCCGAGATGAATCGCTGGCTCGACGAGATCGCACCACGATTTCAACACGCACTGGACGAAAAGAAATAGCTACGGTTTCGCGATCGCCAGTCCGCTCACCTTCACTTCGGTATTGTGGCCGAAGCGAATGCCGTAGATCCCGTCAGTCGATTTCAGTTTGCCTTCGCCGACGACTGCCTGTTTGTCGTAGCTGCCGACAACTTTGTTGTTGATGGCGCACTCAACCTTGTCGCCCTTCACTGAAACGGCAATCTCCTGAGTCACTGGTTGATCCTTCCCCGCTGCTTTATTGACGGCGGGATCCGGTGACGCCCGGCGGCCGTTAACCTGAAAAGGCGCTGGGCCAAAACCTCGCACGACGAAGGTGCCGTTGCCGTAAGCTGCACAGTACAAATAGCTTTGTTTGTCTGTGCCGAGATCGTTACCGGCGATCATGATTCCGTAAGGGTGCGGATGATCGTTGATGTTCATGTACTTCGGTTCAGTGAATGTAGCCTTCACCGTGTAATCGCCGGACGCTTTGTTCTCTGGATTCCAGTACGTAACCGCTGGACCAGTAACGACGTGAAACGCATCACCCTCTTTTGCGAACTTCGCGCTGTTGAGAGTCATTCCGGCTTGAGCCTCTTTAGCATCGATCTGGCCGGTCCAACCGGGCACCTTTACGCCGCCACCTTCGACTCCGCGCGAGGCATCCTGCTGGGCCGTTTGTGAAAAGTTAGCGACTGGAATTAGGGAGACGAGTAATAAAACAAAGAGACACGTACGTCGCATCTGGCAATCCTCCTGAATGTTGTTGTTTTCGGGGGGATGAATCTTATCGTATCGAGACCGTTAACGTGTAGGTCGTAGCGGTCGCGGCGGTGTTGACGATTGAGAGTAAATGATCGCCGCCCGACATCTCTAGACTGAAATCCCTCCCGCTGGCTGAGCCTGCATTGACGGTTACAGCACCGTTACCCGATGAAATCTTGATCGACATCACCTGGCCCGCTCGTCCATTGATCGTGTATTCCAAATAACCATTCGCCGCGATCCGCCCGCGAACCGTGGCCGAGCTGCTCCCCTTTCGAAAACTGATGCGTTTCTGCGCCAGCGCATCCGAACTCGACACGACGATTAGCATTAGCAACGCAACAAGACGCATTTTTGTCTTTCCAGGCATGCTCAATTTGATCTCCATTCGTAGAAGTCGCGGGAGGTTACCATGTTTTTAGACAGAAACGAACAGGTGGTTTTCACTTTTGTTTTGTGTGCGGTCTAAGTTAAAAATAGAGCCGATGAAGGTACTTGGTTTCGTCCTCTTGCTGGCGATCGCGTTAACGATCCGCGCGCAATCGGGCTCTGAAGTTGCGACACGGAAAGCGCTGTTTCGCTATAACGCGGGCTCACCTGTCGCGGTCAAAGAAGTTTCGTCCGAACAGCGCGGCGATGTGACCGTGCGCGACATCACCTTTTCACCCGTGGCCGGGCGAGAGGTAAAGGCGTATTTGGTTGTCCCAAAGGGGAATGGACCGTTCGCGGGAATCTTGTGGGTGCACTGGCTCGGCGAAGAGAAGTCAAACCGCACTCAGTTCCTCGATGAAGCTGTTGAACTTGCGCCGAAGGGGGTGGTGTCGCTCTTAGTCGATGCGATGTGGTCAGCGCCGGAATGGTTCGGCAAGCGGATTCCCGACGACGACTACAGGAATTCAATCCGCCAGGTTGTCGAGTTCAGACGCGCTCTTGATCTGCTGCTCTCACAATCGAACGTCGACAAAACACGCATCGGTTTTGTTGGTCATGATTACGGAGCGATGTACGGCATGTTGATGGCTGGAGTGGACCAGCGCGTCAATACGTTTGTTTTCATCGCGGCAACGCAGAGTCTCAACGATTGGGCGTTTCTTGGTCCTCAGCCGAAATCGAAGGCTGCTTACCTGAAACAGAATTCAGTTCTGGAACTCACCGACTACTTGCGCGAGGTCAAAGCGGCGAGCAAGTTCTTTCAGTTTGGAAAAGGCGACGCGTATGTTTCTCCGGCAGACGCTTCGGTACTATTCTCCGCCGCCCCTGAACCCAAGCAGCGCAAGAACTACGAAGCCTCGCATAAGATGGAATCGAAGGAAATCGCAAACGACCGGAACGAATGGCTGGTTAAGCAATTGAAACTCGGCAGCACTTCCAACTAAGCCTCACAAAAATCTACTCAAAAATCGAATGATACTTTTTTAGCTCTTCCTTCGCCTTAGTAATTGTTACGCGGAGCATCAATCGCATCCGCCTCACCAAATGACTAGAAGGAGAAAGAAAAGTGAATACATTCCAACCCTCAACCCTATTACCAGCCATTTGTAAGCGAACTCGTTTCGCGCTTTTCATCATGGCTCAGCTATTGTTCATCACGTCCATTAACGCGCAGCCCTACAACCCGCCGGCGGTGTGTACTATGACGGGCAAAGTGGTCCAGGCATCAAGCTGATGAGCCAGTTGGCCCAGGTTGCTCCGAATGCGCCGTCACCAATACCCGGCTTTCCTCCAGGATTGACGAATCGCCAGGTGTTCCTGCTCGCTTTGACCACGCCGGTGGTGTCGCCGCTCAGCCCACGACCGGGTTACTTCCAATTCGCCGGCAATTTCGTTGAATACAAGTTCACATTCTCGAATGAGGCGTTGATTCATGCAGTATCGGCGGTTTTAACGACTACGTAGCCATCAACTGCAACAACTCGAACACCCGATTCTGACCTGGCTCACACAGGAAGTTGTGAACCAGAACGGCAATTAAGGTCGGGAAGGAAGCCGCAACGGCTGACCCGGATTCTGACGACACGGGTCTGCCGGTCGCGCTTCACCGCTCCGACGATTGCCGCTTGCAGTGGTGGTCCGTTCATCGAGTCTCAGCAAACCACACTCAACCTCGGTCAATCGTAGTTGCAACCGCTGCACTTCCTGGCGCAACTGGTCCACCTCACGATCGCGCAAGTCTGACGACGATGAACCCGTCGAACGCTGTGACGCGACAACCTGCTGTAACCGGTTCATGCTTGTCTCGAGTTGATAGAAGCGCTGTTCGAGCATGCTAATCCTTCGATCGAGCCCGCTCACGTCCTGAGTCTCAGCACCCGCAGATCCGCGGTTCAAGCCAACAACTCCGACGCCCAACAGAATCGCAACCAAAATCCACTGAAATCGCTTTTTAAAACTCATAAACCCTTCCCTATACCGTCGCATGAGAGCGCCCAAATGCGCCTTCAAAGTATACGGGTTCGAGTCCTGTTGCCCAGTACTCCAGGTCCATCAGATTCGGTTGCGAAGTTTCCTGTTCGGTTTTCAGCACCGGCTTCCTTAAGTCTGTAGGATGAAACTCGACCCATCCGATCCAGGTTCCATCCAACCTCTCAAGTCCATAAGTACGAACGAGATAGTTCGTTTCATCTGGGCCGACCACGACAGTCGTGTATTCCTGCAAAAGCTTGCTCATACTAATTTCTCCCTATTTGTGTTGCTGCCGGGACAGATTGTGCAAGATCTCGTGAACGACTCTCGTACGTCACCGCACAAACCTCCGGAACTCTATCAACTTAAAGTCCATACTCTCCCGTCAAATAACGTTCAGGAGGGGAAGTATGAGAAAGAGTTTATTTGTTCTATTCGTGTCTGTGTTTGTGACACTGGCTTGCGCGATGCAATCGATGGCGCAAGATTACCGGCGCTTCGAGTTATTCGCCGGCTACTCCCATAACCGGGTCGATGTTGGACCAGTGGAGGACTTTGATCCGGGAGACGATATTGAGTTCGACGACATCTTCGACGAACGAGAGGGTTTCAACGGCGTCAACGTTTCAGTCGTCGGTAATTTTCATCGCTACTGGGGTGCGAAGTTTGATTATTCGTATCATCAGAAATCTTTCGACTTCGGTCCCGACAGCACGAAGGTACGGCTGCACAACATTCTTGGCGGCATTCAAATAAAAAACAATTCCGACGAGCCAACGTTCAAACCATTCGCGCATGCTCTTTTCGGCGTGGGCCGAACGTCCGCGGATCTTTCGCAGTTTGATAACACTCTCGAAGACTTTGAAGACACCGGCTTCGCCGCGGCGATCGGCGGTGGTCTGGATATCCGGCTCACACCGCGCATCGATCTGCGCGCGATACAAATCGATTACAACCCGATGCGATTTGACTTCAGCGACTTCGGGGCCGTCGGTATACCCGGCACGCCTACTCCCTTGGGCGAACCGAGACGAACACTTCATAACTTCCGCATCGGCATCGGAATCGTCATTCGCAATTAATCGCGTTGTCAAACAGCGCGCTGAGAGGGCCGGGATTGTTTCAGCAATCCTGGCCCTTTTGTTATTTTGTCCGCGTAACAAATCGATGAGCACATTGGACGACGCAAAAAAGAAAGCGGCGACGACGTACAACGCCGCGTCTGACTTTTACGATCATCCGACGAACACTTTCTGGGAACGCTATGGCCGTCGGACTATCGAACGTTTGAAGTTAACAGAAGGCGCTCAAGTGCTCGACGTGTGTTGCGGCAGCGGTGCGTCAGCTATTCCCGCGGCCGAAGCAGTTGGACCAAACGGTTCGGTTACCGGCGTAGACCTCGCGGCAAATCTGCTCGAACTAGCACGAACGAAAGCGAAGCAACGCGGCCTCACGAACATTCAATTCGAGTCGGGCGACATGATGGACCTTCGTTTCGAAACGAACAGTTTCGACGTCGTCGTTTGCGTGTTCGGGATCTTCTTTGTGCCTGATATGGAAGCGGCGCTGCGAGAGTTGACACGAGTCACGCGCTTAGGTGGACGCGTGAGCCTTACGACGTGGGGTCCGAAATTCTTTGAGCCCGCCAACAGTGCATTCTGGAATGCCGTGCGCAATGTCAGAGCTGATCTTTACAAAGGGTTCAATCCGTGGGACAGAATCTGTGAAGTCGATGCATTGCGCTCACTAATGGAATCGGCGTCACTAAGCGATATCGAAGTCGTCCCCGAAACAGACTCGCAACCAATCAACTCACCCGACGATTGGTGGCCCATGATTCTTGGCTCAGGTTACCGCGGCACGGTGGACCAACTCTCTGCTTCCGAACGTGAACAAGTACGTGCAGAGAACCTCGAATTCATCCGTCGCGAAGCGATTCCTTCAGTCGAAGCGAACGTGATCTACGCGATCGGCAAAAAGCATTAACCTCGCAATCACCCTTTAAGATCAACGACAAACTTTTCACACGGAATTCCCTCACGCTGCCGAGAATAACCATAATGCAACCATAAGGAGGTACGCATGGCAGCAACGCAAACCGCAAGTTCCAACACAACGAAGTTGAGTCCGCAACAACAGAAGGTCACAACTTTCCTCTGGTATGACGGAAAGGCCGAGGAAGCGGTGGATTTCTACACCTCGATCTTCAAGAACGGGAAAAAGAATCACGTCGTGCGCTACGGTGAGTCAGGGCCTGGCGAAAAAGGCAGCGTCATGATCATCGACTTTGAGCTCGATGGCCAGCAATTCACTGCTATCAACGGTGGTCCAGAGTTCAAGTTCACTGAAGCGATATCCCTCGTCGTGCACTGCGAGACGCAGGAAGAAGTCGATTACTATTGGGAGAAACTCTCCGAAGGCGGTCAGACAATTGAATGCGGCTGGCTAAAAGACAAGTACGGACTCGCGTGGCAAATCACGCCCGAGATCTTTTTAGAGTTGCTTCGAACGTCGGACGAGCAGAAGAAGGACCGCGTGATGCGAGCGATGATGAAGATGAAAAAACTCGACATCAAGCAAATTCAGGAGGCGGCGAAGGGTTAACGATCCTCCATCTTGCCAGTTGACAAGAAACGCCATCGCTTAACGTTCCGGCAGCTCGCCACGTAATTATCGATTCGCAGCTTCGGCATTTTGCCAGGCGCGAAATCCGACATCGACAATACCGACGCCTTTGACGAGCTGCCCGGAGACCCCGACGCGCATGAGTCTTCAACAACAGTCCCAAAATCCTCAACCACGCGCATGCGGGCGTTTCTGAATTCGACCAGTGCGGCGATCTCAATCAACGTTCCCTGGGCCATGTCGCCCGTCGTCATCAACAACTCGTCAACGCCGTCGCTATTGAGATCCGTTTTACGAACGAAGTTGCTTTTGAAATTGGAGTCTACGTCGGCGACGAGTTGTTGACCGGAGAAAATCGCCACGCGCTTGGTGCCGAAGTTGTCAGCATGCGTAGCACCGCACTCGCCGGTGTAAATGACGTAAGCAGTTTGCACCTGACCCGGAGCGGTGAAACTTCCTGTTGCCGATTCGGAAACCGAAGGAGCGATCTGCCCTGCTCTGCGAGCCGCGGCGAGATAATCGCCGCCACCACCCGCGAAGTCCTGCCTGCATTTGTTTTCGTCAGTCAGGTATTTGCGGAAAACTTTCGACAACACGAGACGCTGAGTCGCAGCGGTGATCGGCGCCGACTTGCCCGTGCGATCGGCGCGAAAATCAAACAACACCTGCCGCCCCTTTTGTATAACTGGCTGCTGTTGCTTTTGGCCTAACAGAACCGCACTACTCAAAACAAACAGGACGAGAAACAGGGGAAGGGTTTTCATGCGTGAAAGATTACAGTAATCTTTATCGCATTATGAAACGAAATCTGTCGCTGGCCCTCGTTGCTCTTATAATCGCTTCGCTCCCAATCACAAGAACCTTCGCCGAAGACTGGTCGCAGTTTCGCGGACCAAACGGAACCGGCGTGTCAGCAACCACCGGCGTCCCCGACACCTTCGGCCCCAACAAGAACGTCCTTTGGAAAACAGCGCTTCCGCCGGGACATTCGTCACCGGTTCTAACCAACGATCGGATCTTCGTCACTGCGCACAACAATCAACAGTTGCTCGTGATTTGTCTCGACCGCAAGACCGGAAAGATCCTCTGGCAAAAAGAAGCTCCGCGTTCACACACGGGCCGTTTGCAAAACGTGAACGGACCAGCATCGGCAAGTCCGGTGACTGACGGTACGAATGTTTACGTTCTTCTTTCAGGATTTCGGAATGCTCTCTTACGATGGCAAGGGCAAGGAACGATGGCGCCTGCCAATCGAACCCGTCAACATGTTCTACGGCTTTGGCGCCTCGCCGATACTTGTCGACGACAAGGTGATCCTGCCCGTCGATCAGGACCATCCGGCGTCGTATCTGATCGCCGTCAACAAGGACACGGGGAAAGTGAGCTGGAAGGTTGAACGCCCGATAGTCATCTCGGGCTACTCGACGCCTACCGTCTATCAACCAAAAGACGGAGGACCAAAGCAGATAGTTATTCCCGAATCGTTTCAACTGTCGGCGTATTCCGTTGCCGACGGCAAACGTGTGTGGTGGGTTCGTGGCCTCGCTTGCGAGATGAAGTCTATCGCGAGTCACGATTCCGAATATCTCTACATCAACGGTTGGGGCTTTCCGCAGAATCAACCTGATAAAAAAGTAAGCACGATTCCTTTCGACGAAGCGCTCAAGCGTTACGACAAAAACAACGACGGCCATATTGCGAAGGCCGAAGCGGTCGGCGGTGCGGACCCGATGGACCGGATGGTGAAAGCCGCGTTCGAAGCTTTCGACATGAACCGGGACGAGAAACTCAACGACAAAGACTGGGAAGTGTTTCGCGCGATGATGGCTTCCGACAATGGTCTGCTCGCGATCAAGATGGGCGGCCAGGGAGATCAAACCGACAAGGCCATTCGCTGGCGTTATGTGAAACCAGTGCCGCAGGTTCCTTCAACCCTGCTCTACAAAGGCGTGCTCTACATGATCAACGACAGCGGTATTCTGATCTCGTTTGATCCGGCAACCGGCAATGTCCTGAAGCAAGGTCGTCTGCATGGAGCGATCGACAAGTACTTCTCTTCACCAGTCGCGGCGGACGACAAAGTTTTCCTTATCGGACAAGGCGGACAAGTTTCGGTGGTGAAAGCGCAGGGCGAGTGGGAAGTCATGACCGTGAATGAGTTGGACGACGAATGTTTCGCGACTCCGGCGATTTCAGACGGCCACCTCTACATCAGGACTCGGAGCGCGCTGTATTCGTTCGGTAAATAAGGCCGCCAAATAACATAAATTTTCCTGCCACAAACGCAAAAGCGTGGGTGTTTACACCTATGAGCGCCTAAAACCGGCTGATTTGAGCGGAATCAGTTGCGGATAAATCGCACAAAACTAAAGGTAAGAAATGAAAACGTTTGGCAGCATACGTGTGCTGTGCGTTCTTGCTCTGCTCGCGAGCGCGTCCGTTCTAACAGCACAAACAACCGCCCCAACTTCCGATCCCGCGATCACCTCACTGAGCGTGATGGGAGTCGTCACTGATCTAAAACCAGATACACGCCAGGTAATCGTCAAAACCGCCGCTGGAAACGTAGTGACTGTCACGCTCAGTGACCGGACCACGTTCATGCGCATTCCGCCGGGAGAAAAGACGAAGGACAAGTTTGTCCCGATTGCAGCGACCGACTTCGCGGTGGGCGACACCGTCTTCGCGCGCGGAAGGATGACGGAGGATCGGAAGAGCATGCCCGCGCTCGAGTTTTACGTGATGAGCCAGACGGACATCGCGCAGAAGCGAGAGCGCGAACGCGATGAGTGGAGCAAACGCGGTGTTGCGGGAACGGTGAGCAGTCTCAACGCAACGACTAGCGAGATCTCACTAGATTTACGAACACCGGAAGGACCAAAACCGATCGTCGTCGCAGCCGGTGCGCAGACGCAATTTCGACGTTACGCGCCTGACTCGGTTCGTTTTAGTGATGCGAAGCCAAGCTCGTTTGCGGAGTTGAAAGTCGGCGATCAGCTTCGAGCGTTGGGCACTAAAAGCGCCGACGGGGCGCGCTTCACTCCCGAGGAGATCGTCGCCGGATCGTTTCAAACAATCGGCGGCGCAATCAGCGAAATCAACCTCGAAAAGCAGGAGATCAAGATCAACGATCTCCTGAGCAAGCAGGCAGTAACTATTGTTGTCACCAAAGATTCATCGTTGCGCAAATACCCTGGCACCGGCGACTTGCAAGAGACGTTCGAGCAGCTTCCGGCGTTTACGTTGCAGGAGCTGAAAGCCGGCGATTCGATTCTGATCTCCAGCACCAAAGGCGCCGATCCGGCGCGCGTTACGGCGATTGCGATCGTGAGTGGAGTCGGGCCGCTGCTGCAAAAGGCACAGGGCAATCGTGCCGCGGTGTCGCTTGGTGCGATGAGTGTCGGTGGACCATAAACCATTGCCAATGGCTAACTATTATGTTTCGGCTAACTAAAGGTCTCCTCGTTGTTTTTTGTGTGTGCCTGATTGCGACGGCGCAACAACGTGTTGGATCCTTGCGCGGGCAAGTCAGCGATGAGCTCGGCGCGCTTGTTGTCGGCGCGACCGTTACGCTCGTCGCCGCTGACGGATCGCAAAAGACCGCGACGACAAACGCAGACGGCGTTTACACGATCAACTCGGTCGCGCCCGGTGCGTACACGTTGCGTGTGTCCGCGAGTGGCTTCACTCCGTATGAAAAAACGGAATTAGCGATCGCTGCCGGACCGCGCACCAATCATGACGTGCGCCTCGCCGTCGGACTCGAAAAGCAGATCATCACGGTCACCGAAGAACAGGGATTAAATACGGATGCGGCAAACAATGCCGATGCCGTCGTGCTGAAGGGTCAGGAGCTCGACGTACTGCCCGACGATCCCGACGCGCTGGCTTCCGCGGTGCAGGCGATGGCTGGACCATCTGCTGGTCCAAACGGTGGACAGATCTTTATCGACGGTTTCACCGGCGGCCGCATGCCTCCGAAAGAATCGATTCGCGAAGTACGCATCAACCAAAATCCGTTCAATGCCGAGAACAACAACATCGGCTTCGGCCAGATCGAGATTTTCACAAAACCTGGCGCGGACAAGCTGCGCGCAAGCACTTTTTATAACTTCAGCGACGAGAGCCTTAATTCACGCAACCCATTTGCCCCGCAGCGCGCGCCTTTTCAGGTGCGTTACTTCGGCGGCAGCGTCAGTGGACCAATCACGCGCGGCAAGTCGTCGTTCTTTCTCGACGTTCAGCGACGAGTCACCGACGACAACGCGATCATCAACGCGCAGGTTCTCAATTCGTCATTGACCCCGGCGCCTTTCAACGTCGCGCTGCTCGTGCCGAATCGCTTTTTCTCGTTCAGTCCACGGTTTGACTATCAACTGAATCCGGCGAACACACTTGTCGTCCGCTACTCGTATTCGAATAGCAAGGCAGACAACGTCGGTGCGTCAGACTTTTCGTTACCGGAACGGGCATTTAGCCGGGAGAACACTACGCAAACATTTCAAGTGACGGAGACTGCGATTCTCGGTCCTACGCTGATGAACGAAACGCGTTTTCAATACATTCGCAACCGTGGCCAACAGGACGGCAATAACGAAATTCCGACGATCATCGTCGCCGAAGCGTTCATTTCCGGAGGTTCGCAGGTCGGGCTTGCGCACAGCCACGAGGACCGTTGGGAAGTACAGAACTATTCGACGTGGACCAGGAACCGGCACATCCTGCGTTTCGGAGCGCGCATTCGAGGCGTCAGCATCACCGATTTCTCGCCGCAGAACTTCGGCGGCACGTTTACGTTCTCCGGCGGTGAGGCTCCGCAGCTCGATGCCAACAATCAGATTGTTCTCGAGAACGGCCTGCCGAAAATGATTCCGATTACGAGCCTCGAACGCTATCGCCGGACGTTGTTGTTTCAGGGCAATCCAAACATGCGTGAGCTTGGGGGCGGCGTAACTCAGTTTTCGCTCGGCGGCGGTAATCCGGAAGCTTCGGTAACACAGCGGGACCTGGGTGTTTTCATCCAGGATGAGTGGCGCGTTCGACCGAACCTGACGTTCACCGCCGGCTTCCGTTACGAGCGGCAAACGAACATAAGCAGCAATTACAACTTCGCGCCGCGTTTGTTCTTCGCGTGGGCGCCGGGCGGAACGAGTGTCGGCAGTGGTCCAGGCGCACCTCAAAGTTCATCGCCGAAGATGGTGATTCGCGGTGGCATCGGAGTCTTTTACGATCGCTTTGGCGAGCGCGC
The DNA here is from genome assembly GCA_963789185.1 of uncultured Acidobacteriota bacterium. Classification (GTDB taxonomy): domain Bacteria; phylum Acidobacteriota; class Blastocatellia; order Pyrinomonadales; family Pyrinomonadaceae; genus PSRF01. The sequence goes on along the minus strand of CAWBJU010000017.1, from coordinate 158,839 downwards.
GACGCTTTTGGCAAACCGGTTCAATGGCGTGAATCAACTCGACTTCCGCGTGTTTGATCCAACGGTGCTCGACCAGTCCACGTTTTCACTAAACGGCGTGACAAACGTGCCCACGATCGAGTCGCTCCAGGCTTTTGCCGCTCCGCAAATCACGCGAACCATCGCTGGTGATTTTCAGGTTCCGACGTTCGTGATGACCGCTGTCAATTTTGAGCGACAACTGCCGTCGAAATTCACCTTCTTCGCAGTCTTCTTTAATTATCGCGGCAAGCACTTGCTGCGGTTGCGCAACATCAACTCCCCATTGCCGGGCACGTACGATCCGGAACACCCGAACGACGCTGTCCGCCCGCTGGGCAACATCGGCGACCTTTACTACTACGAGTCGAGTGCCACGTTTAATGATTACCGGGCTTTTGGTGGCATTCGTCGCCAGATGAGCAAAGGCTTTTCACTCTTTGCAAACTTCGGCACGGGCAGAGGCAAAACCGACACTGACTGCATCTTCGGATCGATCGGTAGTTGTTTCCCGGCGGACACTTATGATTTGGGCAGTGAGTATTCGCGAGTGGCTTTTATTCCGAGTGCAAACTTCTTTGTAGGTGGCACGCTGGTAGTGCCAAAACTGAAGATCAACCTGAACCCGTTCATCGTTTATTCGTCCGGCCGTCCTTTCAACATCGTGACGGGCCGCGACACCAACGGCGATGGATTGTTTACCGAGAGGCCGGCATTCGCTTCAGCGCATACTCTTTCGGAAAATTTGAAACAGACGAAATTTGGAAATTTCGATCTCGAACCGGCGCCTGGTCAGGCACTCATTCCGCGAAACTATGGAGTGGGCCCGAGCTTCTTCGCGGTGAATCTTGGCATCAACCGGTCGTTCGCATTTGGAAACATTCCATCAGCACCCGCCGCTGCTGCTGCTGGACCAGCGAAGCCTGCGGGCAATGCCCCAGCTCCAGCGAATAACGCTGCTCCGGCGAATAGCCCGAGTCCGGAGAAACGTTACACGCTGACGCTTTCCGTAAACATTCAAAACCTGCTCAACAACACTAACCTGGCAAACCCGATCGGCAACTTGAGTTCGGGGCGATTTGGTGAATCGTTTTCAACGTCGGGAAGTTTTGGGTTTGGACCAAGCGGCAGTGCCGCTGCCGGCAACCGCCGCATCCAGATCCAAGTGCGACTTGGGTTCTGAGCCACGGATCTTTACGATGCCGCGCCCTTCTGTTTCTCGATCTCCGCGCGTAGGCGATCTTCCTGCGCGCGTGCTTCGGGTGTGAATTCGTCGCCAAAGTCCGCGGCCTCAAAGACTGGACGAATCTCGATCTCGCCGCTGGAAGGATCGTTCGGTTCGGATGGAATTCGTTTGACCCACTCGACCGCCTCGTCGATCGACTTCACGTTCCAGATCCAGAAACCCGCGATAAGTTCTTTCGTCTCGGCGAATGGTCCATCCGTGACGACTCGTTGGCCGCCGGAAAACTTCACGCGCTTCCCTTTCGAGCTCGGATGAAGTCCCTCGCCTGCAAGCATAATGCCCGCCTTCACCAATTCTTCGTTGAAGTTACCCATGTCGGTGAGCAACTTTTCGCTCGGCAGCTCGCCCGCCTCTGATTGCTCGTTAGCCTTGATAATGACCATTACTCGCATCGTAGTGTCTCCTAAAGTTTAATTTATCCGGCCAATTCCGGTTCTCAATGGTTAATCGAATGGCTGGGACCATAATCGACATACGTAACAAAGTTTTTTCTGCTTGATGCTAAGATCCTCACATGATCGTTCACCTGGTTGACGGAACGTACGAGCTGTTTCGTCATTTCTACGGAATCCGGCGCTTCAAGAAAACCGATCCCCCGTTTGGTGCCGTTTCCGGCGTCCTCTCTACCGTTGCGCAATTAATCGATGAAGGCGCGACTCACGTCGGTGTCGCAACGGACCACATAATCGAATCGTTTCGCAACAATCTCTGGCCGGGATATAAGACGGGCGCCGGCATCGAGCGCGCACTGTTGGCACAGTTTGTTCCACTGGAAGAAGCGCTGCTGGCGATGGGTGTTGTCGTTTGGCCGATGATCGATCTTGAAGCGGACGACGCGCTCGCTTCCGCGGCGCATCTCGCAGAGCAGGATGAGCGAGTCGAGAAAGTATGCATCTGGACACCCGACAAGGATCTCGCGCAATGCGTCCGCGATGATCGTGTGGTACAAGTGGACCGAAGATCAAATGTCATTCGGAATGCTGATGGGGTGCAGGCGAAGTTTGGGGTGCGGCCGGAGTTCATCCCCGACTATCTGGCGGTGGTGGGCGATTCTGCGGATGGTTATCCCGGTATCAAGGGTTTTGGACCAAAGACTGCCGCACAGTTCATTAATCGTTATGGACCGATCGAGAAGTTCCCGCCCGACACATTGAATGAAGAGAATCGTGCGTACGCGTTGCTTTTCAAGGATCTTGCGACGTTGCGTATCGATGCGCCGCTGTTCGACGATGTCGACGAGCTACGTTGGCGTGGTCCAACTTCCGACTTTGCTGCGTATGCCGAGAAGATTGAAAACGCCAGCCTGCTGAAACGTGTGCGCAAACTCGCGAAGCGCATCGATCTGGCAGGTACCTCTGGCGAGTGACACATTTTTTAACTAAAGCGGATGGCACAAACTAGAACCGCAACAGCTCCTGCGATCACCGCACCGGCCAAGCCCCGCTACGACAGATCGATCATAGAAGGCCCGCTGCGTCCGGCGGTCTGGAAGATCGCCTGGCCCACCATGCTGACGAACGTTATCGGCGGATTGCAAGGCATGGTCGATCACGCCCTCGTCGGTCACCTCGTCGGGTTCAAGGGGAACGCAGCGATCGGCGTGAGCTGGCAAATTTTTCTCGTCGTGATCGTATTCATTTCCTCGCTGTTCACCGGCATGAGCGTGCTCGTTGCTCGTTTTGCCGGCGCCGACGACGAAGAGAAAGTAAATCGCACGGTTTACCAGGCCTTCCTCACTGCGATCTTCATTTCACTCGGCGTGATGGCGCCAATCGGCTACTTCGTGTCGCCGGCGTTACTCAACTTCGTAAACGCCGCACCCGACGTGCGCGCCGAAGCACTTCCCTTCCTCCGCATTATGTTCGTGTTCAGCATCGGCATGATGATCTTCTTCATGTTCGCCGGCGCGCTGCGTTCGGCCGGTGACGCGCGCACGCCAATGATGCTCGGCATCGGCATGACAGTGCTGAACCTCGTCCTGAATATTGTGCTGATTCGCGGGCTTGGTCCAATCCCCGCCTTTGGCACGAAAGGCTCAGCGATGGGCACCTGTATCGCGTCGGGTCTTGTAGCGATCTACGCGCTGTCGCGACTGTGGAGCGGCAAGTGGGTTGTGTCGATTCCGCGCGGTGACGGTTACAGCTTTAAACCAGATTGGGCAATCATCAAAGCGATCTTCAAGTTTGGTTTGCCGACGGGTATTCAGGGCATTGCAATGAATATCGGCGGCGTGTTCATGCTGGCATTCATCGGTGCGCTGGCCCAGAGTGCTGCGGCGCAAGCGGCATTTGCTGTTTCGTACACGCAACTGTTTTCGTTAATCACATGGACGTCGGTGGGGCTAATGGGCGCCGCGGCCGCAGTAGCCGGACAAAACCTCGGCGCGCGAAATCCTGATCGCGCTAACGAGGCGGTCCACGTCGCAGCACGTTTTGGTTTCGCCGGCGCTGCGTTCGTTGGTCTCTTCTTCCTTTTCTTTCCGCGCCAGTTGCTGGCGATCTTCGGCATGAACGATCCGGCGGTAGTTGAGATCGGCGTGCAGCTTCTGCGCGTGTTGAGTTTTTCGGGAATCTTAATCTCGGTGGCGCTGACCTTCACCGGTGGACTACAGGGAACGGGTGACACGAAGGGCCCGCTCTACATTTCCATCATCTCGCAAATCCTTGTGCCGCTCGGTTTGTGCTTCGTGATCCAGCAGACAAGCACACTTGACCCAATCGATATCTGGGCCGCAATCCTCGCCGGTCATGCAACGCGTTGCGTGCTAAGCGTGATTCGATTCAAACAGGGTAAGTGGCGGAATATCGCCGTGAATCTCGACGAGAAACGCTGATTACTTCGATTTACCAGCCAGGCTCTTCTTTAATATCTGGACCAGGTCGATCACCTTGTGATCCGAATCCTCAGTTTCAACCTTGACCACGTTGGCGCGTTTCTTCTGTTTCTGCTTTACGAGTTTCAGCAAGTCGTCGGTCTGCTTGTCCGCGAGTTCCTTAGTTGAGAATCGCTTCTTCGACTTGTTCTTAATCAGCTTTTCAAACTTTGTGACCGATGCCTTCGGAACGTTCTTTTTCTTTGGCAAACCAACATCCGACGGCGAACGCAATTCGTCTTCGAATCGCATCGTCTCAGCGCGCAGGATGCCGCTGTCGGAAAAAATCGCTACGAGGTATTCCTTGCCTCGCATGACGAACGTTGCAACACCGGCGAGGTCGCTCTTGTTCATTGTCTCAGCCAATAGCTTGTAGGCTTTTTGCGAGCCGGCGGCGGGCGTCAGGAAGTAACCGCGTTCGAAGTACAACGGCGGTATTGAGTCTGCGGGTACGAATTGTTTAAGGTCGATGTCGCGCGTTTTCTCTGGTTGCAATCGTTCAAGTTCTTCATCTGTGATGACTACAAACTTATTCTTATCGAGCTGATAACCTCGCACGACTTCGTCTGCATCGAGATCTTTCCCGGTCTTCTCAGCGTAATACTTGCGCGCCAGCGGCTGACCATCCGGTCCCAACATACGCAACGACGCGCGATTCGAACGCGTCGCCGGAAAAAGATTTACCGGCACACTTACCAGTCCGAACGTCAACGTGCCTGACCAGAATGGTCTGCCTCCCGCGGTCTCTTCGTCGGGCTCTTCAGTTTTTCGTTGCGTTCTAGGCAGCGCGTTTTCCTTTCTTCAATGCCGCCAGGCTCTTCTCGAGTGCCGCGTTGAGATTGTCGCTCTTGCGTTTCGTTTTCACGGCTTGCAATCGCGGCGCACGTCCTTTGGCTTTCTGTGCAATAAATTTCTCCACTCGATCGCGATACTCGTCTTTGTAATCAGCCGCGTTGAAATCACCGCGCAACATTTCGACGAGTTGCTTCGCCATCGTCAGCTCTTTCTGCGTTGGAGCAGCGCCCGCTGGTTTCGCCAGATCCTTCGCGGAGATTACTTCCTTCGCGTCTTTCAGAGTAAAGAGGTAGAGGTAATCTTCGATGGACCGTAGCACCCCCGTGTAATACTTGTTGCGCATGACCCAATGCGCGACGCCCTCTTTCTCCTGGTTCTTAAGGGCTTCAGCCAGTGCGAAATAGTCTTGCGAGCCATTGTCAGGACCAAGGTAATAAGGTCGTTCGAACCACTGCTGGCTAATCTCGTCCTGGTCCACAAACTCTTCGATCTCGATGTCGCGCGAAGCCGGCGGTTGCAGCTTTTCGAGATCCTCTGCCGTCAGTATCACAAACCTTCCGGGTTCGATCTCGTAGCCTTTCTGGATCTCTTCGGTCGGTACTTCGTCGCCGGAATCGGGATCGACCATGTGTTGCTTGACGCGCATCTTGTTACGGTCGTCGAGGATATTGAACCGCACCGTGCGATCCTGGACCGCGGAATACAACTTGACCGGCACCTTCGTGGTTCCGATCTTTATTTGTCCCTTCCAGATGGCTCTCGCAGCCATTTCAAGTCGCCTCCTGTTCCGACGAGCGCGCCGTGGCGCAGCCGAGACAAAGCAGTTCCATCGTTACCGTTTCCTGTACGCATACTGAACAGACCGTACCGTCACAATCGAGACAGTAGACGCCCGTTTGATATGCGTACAAATGGCTGCACACCGAACAAGTTTCGGTCCCGCCCTCAAACCACCACGGAGCAGAACCGTTTTGCCTCGTGCCTCGCCGGCTTTGCAATTTTTGGACTGACTTACTCGATTTCGACGCCACGGTTTATCGCAATCCCTCGAGCCTTCATCACTAAATCATCGTCAGCGGGCTCAGCGCCGCTAAGTACAGCCTGTACTTGCTCGGTCGATCGGCCCAGCGCGACTGCCGCTTTGTCGGCGTCGGCATCAAACGCGCGATCGCACAGATTCTTGATTATCTCTCTGGCCCCAGTTTGATCGGTGCCCTTATCATCCACCTGCTCGTCGAGCATAAAGCTCCGTCCCTTCTTCTGTTCTGTTCCAGACCACATTGGCTAGCCGCAAAAATAAAGTGGCAACTAAAATGCCAAAGGCGGCAATTTTAAGAGTGTTGACTGTGAAATAAGATGGTGTAAGATTCGTCCACTCCCGTCCAGTACTCCTTTCGCCCGACGCCCTGTTTCTCACTGGCGCCCAGTGACTTTTGCGATGACGCATAACTGCGTCGCATCGGACCTCCCTGAACACGGTCGGAGGAGAGTTACTGTCAGATGGGCCAGAAAAACCGGTCGGGCCGTGGACGGCCTCGACACGAAACTACCTCACCGCTGGGACAGCTAATTCTGACAGCGATGAACCTTCTCGGACTGAGCTACAAAGACGTGGTCCGTGAAAGTGAACGACTCGCGCGAGTCAACAACAATCCCGATTTACGCGTCGGCAAATCAACTCTTGGCAACATCATCAGCGGCAATATTCGCCAACCCGGAACTGCAAAACTCGACAGCCTCAGATTCATCCTCAATCTTTCGCAGACAGAACTCGATGCGGCCAACGGTCTCGAACCGCAACGCAATCTGAAAGAACAACTGAAGACGGCACGCGCGCGCACACGCGAAATCAGTCCTGACGCTGTGACCCGTCAGCGCAAGGTGAGAGTCCCAATCATCCGCGACGACGCGGAGCTGGCGAACGCGCAATTTCTCGAAGGCATGTTGAAAGAGTGGGCCGACGTCGATGTGGCGTATCTCAGTTCGCTTTACCCGCCTTACCTTGGTTACGTAGTGATCGGAGAGCAGGATACGAACGCAGCGCCGATCGCCCCGCCTGGCAGTCGCGTCCTGGTAAACAAACTACTGAACAAGGTGCTGCCGGCGGAGAATGTGAGTTTCCACGAGCGCGAACTGTTCTATGTGCTGACGCCGCGAGGACCCACATGCGTGTATCTCGAGTATGCGGCGAACGACAAGATCGTGTTGGTACCGCATCCGTTGTCGGGAAATTTGCGCGAGGAGTTTAAGCGCGATGATGTAACGATCGTCGGTCAGGTTATCGGTGTGCTTTACCCGTCCGACTAATACGATTTGTCCGGGATTCTGAACGGAGTCTCAATTCATCGATGCTACCAGCGCGTCGATCAAATACGATTAGATAGCGCTTATTCGATCTAATTTTCCGTGATGCCGCACAAAGAAAACAGTTGATCGCTCGACGCAACCTCGCGTGATAGATTCCCCGGCCTTTCCTCCCACGAATCCACCCTAGCCCGCGGCAGAAAAATCGAACATCGCCCAAAAGTCAACCGACCTGAGCTGAAGCTGTAAGTTTTTGCTGTGGCGGCCGGTAGTAAACTAAAGAGCCTTCGCAACAGGTGCAACATCACTGTTCGACAGGTCGAGCAGGCGAGCGGCAGGATTGCCGACGCGAAGGGCGACAAGCGTTTTCGCATCTCGAACGGTTGGTTGGCCCAACTCGAAAACGGGATTTCCGAGCCAAGCATCTGCAAGCTGTTCACGTTGAGCGTGATTTATCACGCGGATTTCCGCGAGCTCGCGCGTCTTTACAACGTCGACATCGAAGAGATCGAGAAATACGAGTCGATCGCGCATCCTCACGCGACGCAGATGTATTCTGACAACCAGCAGATCAGCAATACATCACGGAACGTGCGAGCTTCCACCGGCCTGGTTCCACAGTTAACAACCGCGAACGTCACCGCCACGAACGAGTCACGCTGTATTCGCCAGGGATACGTAGGCCTCGCCGACTACACGATGTACCCGCTGATCAGACCGGGCGCGTTGGTTGAGATCGACATCAGCGACAACAGGCTGCAAAGCGCGTCGTGGCATAACGAATTCGAGCGACCAATATTCTTCGTGGAGTTGCGCGAGGGTTACGCGTGCGGCTGGTGCGAGCTCCAGGGCAATCAACTGCTGATCATCCCCCATCACTCTTCACCTTCCACTGTTCGCCGTTTTACTTACCCGCGCGAAGCGGAGATCGTCGGTCGGGTCGTTGGCTATAACACGCGATGCGTCGATCCCGATTCACAGTCGATCGAAGCGGCGCGTCTGATGGCAATGAAAGCGCGGAAGTAGCCGTTGCTGCTTGGAATTCCAAGCATGAAATGCGGCTTGTGCTTCTGAGTGTTGACGAAAACAGGAGCAAAATCCGCGTTTGCTTGGCATAGCAAGCAGAACCACAGTTTTTGCGCGGCGGTTGTTTGAATTCTCGTATGGTCGCGCGAGTTCACGTTAGGACGAGCTTCAAATGCGATCGCAGCGCTATCGCGAGTTGTCGTGGCTTGCCTCACAGGTCAAACCTTTTCTGCGTCTTCATGCGGGCAGTTATCTCTGCGTCGTCACCGGCAGTTTCTTGATCATGCTCGATCCGCTAATCATTCGCTTGCTGATCGACGACATCATTCCCCAGCAGCGCTTTAGTTGGTTGCCGCTCGTGGCGGCCGCTCTCTTTCTTACTCACATGGGTCGCTTCGGTCTTGACTCGCTCGCTGGACTTCGCAACGTCTGCGCCGTACAAAAAATGTCGTTCCACTCGCGGTTGAAGCTGCTGCGTCATCTGCAACGACTCTCCGCGGAGTACCACGACAATAGACCCGTCGGCGACATATTGCACCGCTTGCAGATGGACGTGGACCAGGTGGCGACTCTTGCGGGTGAAGTGATTCCCAGTGCCCTGCGAATGTTGACAATCTTCATTCTCGTGCTGTCCGCAATGCTGCTGCTCAACTATCGTCTCGCTCTGTTTGTGATGCCGTTGATTCCGGTGTTCATCCTGGTACGCCGCAGGTTTCACCATCGACTGAGATCGGCTTCTGACTCAGTGCAGGAACAATCGAGCAGAATGATCAGCTTTCTCGAGGAACACCTCGCGGCGATCCTTCAGATCCAATTGCTCTCATGCGAACAACGAGAAGCGCGCCGTTTTGCTCGGCTTTCGGCGCAGGCGGTTCGCGCGCAGATCAAACGACGTAGCACGGAAATCTTCTTCAGTGTGCTGCTTTACCTAATTATCGTCATCGGCATCACGAGTGTATTGAGTTATGGCAGTTATCAAGTGATGGTCGGAACGTTAACCGCCGGCGGACTTGTTGCCTTCTACGGCTACACGCTGCAACTATTTGCACCGTTGTATGGTGCGATCGAGATCTATTCGAAGTTGCAACGCGCTGCGGCCAGTGTGCGGCGCCTGATGGAGATCGCCGAAGCTAAAATCGTTGTGAGCGACAAGCCAGAGGCGGTCATTCTGCGGTCCAACACTCCGGCGACGATCGAGCTTAAGAACGTTTCTTTCAGCTACGATAGTGATCGACCCGTGTTAAATGCGCTCAGCTTGCGGGTCGAACGTGGCGAGCGAGTGGCTTTTGCGGGCGGCAGCGGCATTGGCAAGAGCACCATCGGTCGGTTGGTCGCTCGACTTTACGACACTCGCGCCGGCGCCGTATTAATTGAAGGCCTCGACATACGCGATATCAAGCTGAAGAGTTTACGATCGGCCGTGATTCTGGTACCCCAGGATCCGGTGTTGTTTGATCTGACGTTGCGCGAAAATCTGTTGTACGGTAATGCCGCGGCAACACTGGAGGAACTTGAAAGAGTTTCACAGATCGCTCAACTGGATTCGGTGTTACGACGTCTGCCAAACGGTTGGGACGAACCACTCGGTCCGCGTGGTAACCGGCTCTCGGGTGGCGAGCGCCAACGCGTCGCTCTGGCGCGCGCGCTGTTGCAACGTCCCACTGTTCTGATCCTCGACGAATGCACTTCCGCATTGGACGTCTTGACTGAAACACGTTTACTCGCCACCCTCGATGGCTTTTTGCAGAACGTTACGACAATTGTGATTTCGCATCGTCCCTTGCCGGCGCGCTGGGCCGATCGGATCGTGCAAATCTAGCCCGTGCAAACTTAGGCGCCACTTCCCTCTCTCGCTTGCTTGGAATTACAAGCAAAAACTCACCTGATGTCGAAAACAAGAATGCTCAGAATCCGGCGCAAAGTTACAGCTCGCTTGGAATACTAAGCAGGAAAAAAGTTTTTTAGCCAGTCCTTCCTCGCAGGCGTACATTGTCGCCCGAAACGCCGACAGATCGGATTCTCAGCGACATCAGATTTCCCCCACCCTAAAAGATAAAGACTTCTAAAACTCTCAAACGAGGTGGATAAATGATCACTCAATTCAATATCCATCCTGAGGTGCGGACATCACCTGGTGATGAGGACGGTAGTGTACTGATCAATTTGGAAAGCGGAAGAGTCTTCAGTCTCAACGGTGTTGGTGCGAGGGTATGGACCATGCTACAGCAGCAACTTGCGTGCGAAGACCTACTTGATTCGCTTGCCCTCGAGTATGAAGTCCCGCGTGAACAGCTGCAAGACGATCTGGAAGCTTTCCTTCATGAACTTGAATGCCACGACCTTGTGGCAAGCGACACCAACGCCCTTAGCCACTAAAACCGGGGAGGCAACAAATGGCATCGCAGCTTGAAACAAGCAGTACTCCCATCTTACGTCATGGCCTTCATTCCTCTGTGAGTCTTGCGTTTCTAGGACTCGCTGCGGCTGACATCATCATGAAGGGGGCGGGCTTTAGCCGGCTCTATCGCACGGTGAAAGACTGGCCCATTTCAAAGAATGGAAGCAACGATCGAGAAATTATTGCCGGCATCTGCGCTGCAGTAGACAAAGCGACCACGTACTACCCGAGGCATGCGATGTGTTTGCAGCGCTCCGCGGTGGCGACGTGCCTCTTGCGAAGGCAGGGAGTACCGGCAGAGATGGTGATTGGTTGCCGCAAGATTCCTTTTCACAGTCACGCCTGGGTAGAGGTAGATGGCGAGGTTGTTAACGATAAGAAAAAGGTTCAGCACGTCTACAAAATTTTGGCTCGGTTTTGATCCGCGCGCCAGCAATGAAAGGGAAGAGATGAGCGCACTTGGTGGCGAATGTTACTTCAATGAAGCGCAGGTTGATGAGAGGACGTTGGCCGCGCTAGGTAGAGGGCTCGATACCAATGGCCCGGATGGTGGACTTGAATACCGAGCAGGCTCCATAGGAATGGTCTACCGGGCGTTTCATACAAATCAAGAGTCGCGCTTCGAGAAACAGCCATTAGTGTCGTCGATGGGCCACATACTGTGCTGGGATGGTCGATTGGATAATCGAGAAGATTTGATCGTGTTGTTACGAGATTATCTTCACGATGACTATACCGACGCTGCGATTGTAATGGCGGCTTACCTTAAATGGGGAGCGGATTTCTTCCCTCGGATAATTGGCGATTTTGCGTTGTCTCTTTGGGACCCGTTTGAAAGGAGATTGTTTTTGGCGCGTGATCCTTTTGGGACCCGCCCACTGTTTTACCACGCTAATGAGGATCGAATTCTTTGGTCATCTGAACTGTCAACGCTTCTGGATCTAGCAGGGATCAAACTCGAAATAGATGACGAGTATGTGGCGGGCTTTTTAACTGTGTATATCGAACCCGAGCGCACACCATATAAAGGCATCCATTCTGTGGGACCGGGAAATGTTGTCACTGCGCGGAATGGACGTTTACAAGTACAAAGGTTTTGGGAACCCGATCCAAAACGCGAAATCCGATATCGAAGCGACCATGAATATGAGGAACATTTTAGAGAGCTGTTTCGAGAGGCAGTGCGCTGCCGGCTGCGAGTGGATGGGCCAGCCTGGGCGCAACTGAGCGGCGGCTTGGATTCTTCTTCCGTCGTCTGCATCGCGGACGAGATTCTGAAAGATAGCGGTGCTCAAGCCTCGAGATTGGAGACTATTTCCTATGTCTATGGAGACAAGTCCCCTGACTCCGACGAAGTGTTCATTGGGCAAGTCGAAGAGAAGAGGGGTAAGGTTGGTTACCACCTAAATGATCCGGAATGTTGGATACGGTTCCCTTCTTTGGAAAACGCGTGCGCTAGCAGGCCAAACACAATTAGCTTCATCGCCGAACGCTACCACCGGATATGCACGGAAATGCAAAAGAGCGGAGGGCGAGTGCTCCTATCCGGATTCGGTGGCGATCACCTGCTTTGGCCCGGTGCGGAAGTTCCACCAGATCTAGCAGATTTCCTGGTCCAGTTTAAATTACGTCATCTGCATAACAGCATCCTGGCTTGGAGTCAGAGCGAGAAAATACCCTACGCGAAGCTCCTCTGGAAGGGTGCGATGTTGCCGCTAATGCCCCGGAAGATACGGGCGAGATTTCGGCCGGACTTTAAGGAGATTTCGTGGCTTGACGAAAAGTTTGTCAAGAAGATGGGCCTTCGCGAACGGCTGCTTGGCCCCATAGATATCTTTAGCTTCGATCTTCCGAGCAGCAGAAAGCAATCCACCATGCTTCTGGAAGCAATTTGGTGCATCGCTCCATGCCACGACCGGGATTTAGTGAGTATAGAAATGAGTTATCCATTCATGCATCGACCGTTAGCTGAGTTCTTGATGGGGATACCCTTCGAACAGAAACTAAGGCCGGGGGAGACCAGGTCACTACATCGCAGGGCAATGAGAAATGTTCTACCAGGGAAACTCGCGCGGCGCGTAAGCAAGGGAGGGTCTAACGGCGTCATGGGCCGTTCGCTAAGTAGAGAATGGCCACGATTGAAACCGATACTAAGCAATCCTCGCGTCTGTGCTAACGGGTATGTGGACTCCAAGGCTTTGACAGAACATCTTCATCGAGCACGACACGGGCAAGCGCCATACACTCACGTAATGTTGAGAGTCCTGCCGATTGAATTTTGGCTACGAGCCTTGGAACGAAGAACTAACCTTGCCACCACTTCCGACGTGCGAATGACAAGTTCACCACTTTTATCCGATCCAGCCTGCCGCGTTGCCTAGTCACGGTTCGGAAACGTAAGAGCGCTCTTACTGCAGCGACTTTTCCGGAGCGAAATTCACATGAGAGGAGGTGGCTAAGATGAATACAAAGGCTTATCAAGCTCCAGAGATCCTGGAAATTGGCTTGGCACAAGATGTAATTCAGGGACCCGGGATCCCACATGACGAACCCGAAGACCCATTTCAGGAAATAACGGGTCTAATCGACTCTGAAAAACATTAGGAAGTACCGGCGCCTGCTACGCACATTTTACGGAAAATTCAGGAAGAAAGGAGGTGGCTAAGATGAATACAAAGGCTTATCAAGCTCCAGAGATCCTGGAAATTGGCTTGGCACAAGATGTAATTCAGGGAGTTGAGTGGCCGGATGACGAACCCGAACCCCCATTTCTGAAAAAAATGAGCCTAATCGACTTCGAAGAAGATTAGGAAGCACACGGGCGTGGCTGAACTACGCACATTTTACGGAAAATTCAGAAGAAAGGAGGTAGCTAAGATGAATACAAAGGCTTATCAAGCTCCAGAGATTCTGGAAATTGGCTTGGCACAAGATGTAATTCAGGGAGCAGAGTTTCCGGACGACGAAATCGAGCCCCCATATCTGAAAGTAGTGAGCCTAATCGACTCCGAAGAAGATTAGGAAGTACACGGGCCTGGGACATTCCCAGGCCCTGTTTACCGTTTGCTGAGCTCTCTGTCGCAGTTTCGAGTTGTGAGTCCGGACTATGGGCCAGTAGGGCTTGCCAAACTCACTTGGCTCTTGTTTTTGAGGTGCTCGTCAAACCAGGCGATGACCCGATTGCACCAATCGGACTGATTAGCGAAAGCTGAAATCCCGTGTCCTTCGCCCTCATATTTGGCGTACGTCACTTCTTTTCCTAAGCGTCGGAGACCAACGAAGATCTCATCAGAAAGAGATGGGGAGACCCCACGATCCAATGTACCGTGAACGATTAAGAGAGGTGTTTGCACTCTGTCCAGGTAAAATATAGGAGAGTTTTCAATATATCTTTCCCGGAACTCCCATGGTGAACCACCCATTCTGCCCTGCCCTTCTTCAGCCCACGCAATCGCCCAACTGTCTCCTTGCTTTGACATGTGGCCATACGAACCGAACAGATTACCGTGTCCTGCCCCCATTACTGCGGCTTTAAATCGTGTCGTCTGTACGATTAACGAGAGGGTGCTATATCCTCCATAGCTCCAACCCATCACTCCGATTCGATTTGAGTCTGCTATTCCAAGTTCAACCATCTTGTCTACACCCGGCAGCACTGTCTTCGTTAGGTCCTTCATCGGTGTTCCTACGCGAAGAGGAGCATCTGGAAAGAGCACAGCGTACCCGCGTGTGGCGAGTAATTGCAGATTGTAGACTGATCCAAAGTCAAGACCGAACTGGTTCACCATGTCAGAACCGAAAGCCCCTCCGTAGACCCAAACGATTAAGGGATACTGCTTCCCTTTTTCATAATTAGAAGGAAGGAGCAACGTACCACGCAATTTCTGACCATCTACACTTTCCCATTCAACTAACCGGCTCTCACCCATGATGTACCGGTCAAACTGAGGATTGATTCTCGTGACTCGCCTTGGATTCTTGAAATCAACTCCAGCCACCCAAAGGTCCGGACCGTGTTGAGCATCCTGAGCGCAATAGACTACAGTTTCTCCATCGTTCGACACATCGACATTAAAAACAAGATAAGGACCGTAATTTTTGTTTTCCTCAATCAGTTCGGTGTATTGGCCTGTAGTTAGATCTATCTTGTAGAACCCCACCCGCTTGGTTTGGTCGTCGCGTGTGCTGACGTACATTGATCGGCCGCGGTCGGCGGACCAAAAGCGGCCCACGCCTACGGGCGAAACCACTTCGACGAGTTTGCGGTTTGGTATCTTCGTTACCTCAGATGCTGCTCCACTTGTCACTGATACTTTCCACAGCGCGTTGGCACTAAGGAAATAAAGAAATTGCCCTGTTCCATCCCATAGAGGGCTTCGAGATGTGCCGTCAAAAGGCGGATGAGGCGATTCGGTGACCTTGCGTGGGGCGCCTCCACTAATGGGAACAATGTAGCAATCGCCTTTTGCTTGCGGTCCCCCCTCCGTGTAACTCAGCAGTTTTCCATCAGGGGACCAACTGACGGAAATCGCCCACTCTGAAAGTTGGATATTCGACGCTAGCACTCGCGAGCGGGCCTCTGGTAGAGAAACAACGACAAGGTCGTGCTGAGTCTGCCGTGAATTATTCGATTTGAATCCTTTATGGACTAAGAAAGCGATGTTTCTACCATCAGGCGACATTCGATACCAGCGAACCTTGATCGCGCGTGCGATGCGCTGGACCGCCCCGTTGGAGATTTCAATCAAAGCAAGATCAGCCAGGTTGACATTGTTTATGTCTGATTTGTTGCTTGCCCGAGAACTGTCCTGCTGTTCTTTAACGGCGATTGCTTGTTTCGCAATCGCCGGCGAACTGTAAATAGTAACTGTGGGACCGCCGTTAGATGTTTGATTCTCGGTTTGCTCTGGAGGGCCGAAGATCAAAGAGTTAGCTTCTTCAATCGTCAGATTTTCCGGCAGGACTTTTACAAGAAGTTTCTTACTATCAGATGTCCAACGAATCACCTCAAAGGGGTGGAAGGGGCGAACAATTGCGTCCGATACCTGACGCAACCTACCGGATGATCTTTCCCACACCCATTGACGAGCTTGTCCACTTCGATCCGAGTAAAAGGCGAGGAATCGTCCGTCAGGAGACCACACTGGCCCCCAGCTTGAGCCCTTGCCTTCGGTTAAATTCTTCGTCTCATTAGTTTTGGTATTACTTATCCAGACATCACAACCGATAACGAATCCGGGAACGCCTGTAGGCAGGAAAAGAGTAGATCTCTCATCCTTCTGTGGCAGATTTCTGCTTTTATCCTGGGTCGTATAAGCCACCCATTGCCCGTCAGGAGATAGATCAATAGGCGCGTTAGGGCGTAACAAGCGCGCCGTGATTGCATCTTCAACTGGGAACGGTGCCGGCGTTTTCTGAGCATACGCCGGTAACAGAACAGCCCAGAATATGTACAAGATGATTAATTGAACTCGTAACACTGTAATTGTCTGTGCTTTCTTCATATATGTAAGGGCCTATGGTTGCTCACACCGACTTGAACGCACTCAGAACTGTAATTTCACAGCAAACTGAATTGAACGCTGCCCTCCGATTTGGTAGAGCGGATTAAAGCCCCCGGAAACACCTCCGCTCCCCAGACTACTTGCTAACATTGAAGTTGATCGTCCGAAATTTGCGTTGCTGATGTTGTTGAGAGGATCCGCAAAATTAGGATGGTTGAACACATTGAAAATTTCGGTTCGGAATTGAAGGTTTACGTGATCAGAAAAATTGAACTGGCGGCGAAGCGCGAGGTCTAACTGCGAGAGCGGGAAGCCCCGCATCACGTTTCGTCCTAAACTTCCATGGCGGCCTTGTTGGGCTGGACAGAAGGGCCCTTTACAGCCGGGACGACTGGGATCGGTGACGTTATTGAATAGCCTTCCTCCCGGCGCCGTTGGGTCGTCCAGGTAAAGTGGGATACCTGAAAGCAAATTTGGACGAAGATTGCCAAAGAACCCTGTGGAACTGGAGCCGCCAATTAAATCCACCGGTGGCGCTGATCGAGCGACGAAGATCGTATCGATAGACCAGTTACGAAAAATGGAGTTGACGACTGCGCCCGGATTAGGTGCAGGCAAGTTGTAGGTCATCGCACTACTAAATGCGTGGCGCACATCGAAGTCCGACGATCCTCGATCGTTATTCGGGTTAGCGAATTGGACAGCAGCATTGGTCCCCGAATCGGTGGATGCAACGTCTATGGAGTGGGACCAGGTATACGAGGCCAACAGCTGTAACCGTTGCGACAGACGACGTTGAAACTGAACTTGGAGTGCGTGGTAGTCTGAAGTAGCTGCATTTCTTGTGATATTGATTGAGTCCCCAATTGGCGTCACTATATTTTCTCTGCGCAACAGACGGCGGCCTATTGCGGCCACGTAGGAAGCCGAGACGGTCTGGGTGGATCCTAACGCTTGCTCCAATGCGACATTCCACTGGTACGTTCGGGGCAATGTAAGCGAAGGATCAGCGACGATTACTACGCCGAAAGGAGGATTTAGATTGAAAGGTGGTTGTACTAATTGTGCTGGAGATAGTGGGACGGATGCGTTTGGGAAAGGCATTCGTCTAACGTTTGGGAAAAACGAAGTCGCGCTGCCGACTGAACCTACTCCGAGGTCATAAAAGATACCAAAGCCCCCACGAAGCACTGTTTCCAGACCAGATTTGCGCGACAGTAGGTAGGTTAAACCAAGCCGAGGCGCAAAGTTATCATACGTGGTCTCGAAAAGCGGGGTACCTTGTGGCGCGAGAACCAGTGCAGCCGGATTATCCAGATTCTCAAAAGTGAAGATGTCTTTGCCATTTTTTCCACGAGGTGCGGTATTAACTTCCCACCTTAATCCGTAGGTTAGAGTGAGCCGAGGCCCGACCTTCCACGTATCCTGACCATAGATAGATAGGTTGTGCAACAAAAGCGCGATCGGTGCAGCCGTCCCGACAAAAGCGTTACTCGATCCAGATATCAATCTAGCGGCGGTCGGAAATTGCAGCGTTTGGCTAAGAGATGCTCCGCTGAAAATGGGTGAAAGCAGGCGGTAGTCAATACCAAATTTCAATTGATGATTACCGCTAATAACAGAGAGATTATCAACCACATTAAATTGACGTTGTTCGTTGTCCGCACCCGTCCCCACGAATAGGGTTCGCGCGCTGGCAGTAGTTATATCTAGTCGAAAGGAACCTACAGTAGAAGGGAATAAAATCGAATCAGGTGGACGAACTGCTCCGCCAAAATCATCAAGTTCGATAAAGCTCCCGCCCTCGCTACGGCTGAAGTTGGCTCGAGTTTCGTTATTTATCGACGGAGTTAGGATCTGAGTAGCACCAAAGGTGAGAGTCTGGATTCTAAATTTACTGGTATTCAATACATTTAGACTCGTATTGCCAATTCCGCGTTGAGTTGTCCCAGAGGGAGCGTAGTTATACCTGCCGAACACTGTAAGGCTGTCGTTAACCGCGTGATCCACTCGAATGCTGGTGGCATCCATCGTGGATGGGTCTGAAAAGCTGGCATTGAACTCTGCAAACCCGTTTGCGGAAACCTGGCCATTTGGAATTGGATACGCGTTCAAGAACGGTCGCATTTGCGGCACAGCCGCTTGACGAGTGGCAACTGAGGGAACAATTGAACGTACAACAGGCTGCGGCACCCGCAACCGCAATCCCTCGTAGGAAAAGAAGAAGAGGGTACGGTTCCTTCCGTTATATCCTGGCTGGCGACCGCCCTCACCGAAGCGTGGCAGAAGGATTGGACCGCCGAGTACAAAGCCAAAATCATTCTGTCGAAGTGCTGTTTTTGATCGACCTATCGAATTGCTGAACCAGTCGTTGGCATCCAGCGCGTCATTGCGAAAGTATTCAAACAACTTCCCTCGAAACTCATTTGTGCCGGGGCGAGTAACTATCTGCACTTGTGCTCCAGGCGTACGACCGAACTCGGGAGCGAAAGTAGAAGTTTGAATCTTGAATTCCTGTAAGGCATCAACAGAAACCAGACTGTTCGTGCCGCCGGCAGCGCTTAGCCCTGGCAACGCAGCCCCTCCCGACTGATTGAGAGAGCCGGCACTAATCCCGATGTTGCCGCTGACGCCATCGACAGTGAAGTAGTTTGCATCTGCGCGCTGTCCGTTGACACTGAACTGTCCCTGCTCAGCAACAGTTGATTTAGTCACAACTACACCAGGCGTGAGCGCAATGAGTCGTTGAAAGCTCCTCCCATTAAGGGGCAGGTTCTCGACAAACTGACGATCGACTGTTGTCGCGACGGCGGCTGATTCATCGATCAGAGTAGCGCCATCGACCTGGACTGATTGGCTCACCGTTCCCACTGTGAGTGGAATGTTCAGCGTTTTCTGGTCGTTGACATTCAGAACGACGTCGGGAAATTCGGCGGTGGTAAATCCCTCGCGTTCAGCCTTCACCGTGTAAGTGCCGGGTGGCAGGAGCGGTACGACGTAAATGCCTTCGCGATTCGTAGTCGCAGCTCTTTGAAATCCTTGCGTGATGCTGATGACTGCCACGTTGACGCCTGGCACCACTGCATCGTTTTGATCTGTGACCGTGCCGCTAAGCGTCGCCGTCCCACCTTGAGCGTAGACCGTCGTCAACGACGATTGAAACGTGATGATGAGCATCACAGCTACGACGCCAATTATGAAGCGCCTCACGAAGAGACGACCGGGCGGCCGGTGTGAGGTAGTCAATGTTTCGTCTTTGTTTGTTTTATTCAGAGGACAGAAATCAGACGAACAGACTTCTGGGGTTCTGGTCATCGCGAATCGTTCCTTTTCAGGACGCTTCCGGGCAGAGCGTCCTTGTTTGAGGTTCGCTTCGCCGGCCCGGAGCCACCCGACGAAGCACTAAGCATCTCACTGGCCGTAACGCTCGATACGTTGGGCCAATGCCTGCGCTTCTGCCGACGATCGCCAGAATGACGATCTCAGCGCTGCCGCTGAACTCCTTGAAGAGATAGTGAACGCCGTCCGAACTGCATCGTTATTTGCCAGTGCGAGCTTGTGCAGTTTCTCGACTGCGATCGCCAGATCCGCGTCGCTGGCAATCCTCAACTCCTCACCCGCACTCGACTGCGTTCCCACGAAAAAGATCGGTTGCAGATCGCGACGTAACAACGCCGTCTCACGCTCGAATGCGCTGGCCTGCTCATGGACCATCGCCAGCCACTTCGCGCGCGCATCCGGCGCGACCGTGCGCATGTCGACATTCGCAAACCTGTTTATCAACTGCTTTAAAGCAATCACGTGAAACAGTGCGTCGTATGCGCGCTTTACTGTGCGTGAAGAGAACACGCGCACGGCTTCGTCGACATCGCCGTTCGCCGAGGAATTGTTCTTAGAGAAATATTCTCGAAGCTCGCGGTCGACAGCGACGATGGTCGCCGCCGTCGCTTCCGTCTGATGGACTGAAACTGAACCTGGCTTGGGCGTACGCTTGAGCGCCTCTTCAACTGTGCGCACATCGATCGTCACCGCTGGGTTCTGACTCACTGGCGCGAGCGCACGCAGTAACTCGTTCTTTCGTTGCTCGCTCTCGACAATTCCCTCAACGCGCAACGACCCACCTGCGTTGCGCGTGAGGGCGACTTGCTCATTCCGGTCGGCCTTCGCCTGATTGAGCAAGTAAGCGACGTCGACTTCCAGCTCGGCCGAGGCGACGGCCGGGGTCAACGCGCTCGTCAATGGAGGGATACGGCTAGAGGTGAGATCCCGGTGCGCCCAGTCGCCGGTCCTGCCAGTTGGTCGGGCCCCTCCGATCAGTTCCGGCTCCACTTCAAACACCGCTTTGTCTACAGCCTTGCTGGGCACCAGCTCAAAGCTCGCTTCAGCGGACCGGTACTCACGTAAATCTCCGCCACGTTGGACCAGCAATGTCTGTTCGATCGGACGCAGATCTGACTGGTTCAACGTGAGTGTTGCTTTCAACAAACGACTGGCGCCAATCGCCCGCTCTTGTTCGTACGTCAGCACGTAACTGGTCGAGCGCCGTTCGACCTTAATCGCAGACGGGTCGGCCACTAGATTAGTGAAGACTCTCGCGGATGGTTCGAGTTGCCAGATGTTCTCTAAAGTGAGCAGCACATCCGCCGGTGCGGCGACGTTAGCTTGCGGTCGTGGTTTTGAACCGTGCTGGTAGACGACACGCGAGCCGTCCGCTTTCTGCCATGTGCCGGCGATGAGCTGGTTCGTCTCGTCGTAAAGTCTTTGCGCGCGATCGCCGGTCGCATGGTTCTGCCAGATCTCGATGCGGCGTCGCGAAACAACCGCGCCTTCGGGTGAGCGACGCTCTTCCAGATTTATGAACCGGTGACTGACGTGATCGCGCAATTGTTCGACCGCCTGCTCTGTGCTGCTCGCACGATCCAGCAACGCCGTGGTGGTCAAGGCCGGTTCGGGTTGGTTTTTCCAAATGAAGAAACCAGCGAGAAGCAGCGCCACTGCGAGAACCGTCATGAAACCCGGTCGCATCCAAAAACGGCGGCGATCTAGTTGTCGCGAGAAGAGCGCGAAGCCTGCGTCATCGGGCGACTCGTTTTGTTTAGAAACACTTCGCAGTCGCTTGGTCCATGACCGGAGAGGATCAAGTAGGTGGCGAGCCTTCTCATTCGGCTCAACCGTTTCGTCGACGGTCTGGACCAGCGCTAGAGGCGAGGACGGGCTGGGTACGGTGAGCATTTCCTGGTTCGGCGAAAGCTCGGCAGACAATGGATCTCTATAGATCACATGCAGGGTTGGACCATCTTGCAGTCGCAGGAACGCGGCCAGCGTGCGACTCTCACTCAGTTCGATCCAGGCCCATTGCTCCGATTCAGTTCCCTTTCCACTGCTGAAGAACAAGAGTTGAACGTCCTGCTCGCTTGTGATCTCGACAAACTCCACCGGTTCATCCGAATTCAAGTTGAGATCAACCTCAGTGAGGTCCGAACTGATCTTCAACGAACTCAGAGGCAAACCGTTTACGGATATGCGCAACTCCTGAGGCTTGTGCTCGCCGATGGCACGCAAATGACGTCCGAGCTTCCGTCGCACATCGCCCGGCCCGCCGCCTGAAGTACCGCCGCCACTGCGATCGATCGGAGGCTCGTCTCTGTCGGGTGGATCGGCCGGTGGCTCAGCCAGACCTCGTTGCGCCAGCAGCGGCAGGCCTAACAAACTGTTCACCGCATCCAGACAAGATCGACAACTCACGATGTGAGCGAGCCGCGTGGTCGTCAGGGCATCCGAGTTGCCCAATAAGTAGATCTCACGCAGTTCGTCCGGCGAAAGACACGGTCCCTGACAGGATCGAAATATCATTCGCCGCAACTCACTCATTGGCTCGCCGCTTGAGACAAAACTCCCGGTCGCAACTCGTTCGGCCGTGTGCTTGGCAGCGACGAAGCGCAAACGTCCCGGCTCGTTCATGAAGAGCTTCACTTCACGTCGAGCCAGTCGTTGCCACTGATCCACGCAGTGACGCGACGTACTTAATACGCTGGCTATCTGAGTCGGAAAGTAGTCGTGAAAATATCTGAGTATGAGCACGCTTCCTGCGCGCGATGACTCTTTGCGCGCGCACGCGTATGAGCAGATCTGTTGCAACTCCTCGAAAGCCTGCATGCGGCGCGGGGGTTCAATCGCCGTCCAGCCCAATGTGAGCGAGTCGTAATCGGCAACTGATAGCGCCGTGTCATGCAGGCGTTGCGCCTGGCGGCTCATTCGCGAGGCGTGCATGTAGCGCAGCATTCGTCTTAGATAACCGTCGATGTTCTCGATCTGTTCGAGACCGGTCCGGCCGAGCATGAATTGGACAAACGCATCCTGCACCAGATCTTCTGCCGCCTCATGATCGTGGTTAGTTAAGCGCAGCGCCCACGCGAGCAAACCTTCGTATCGCTCCGTGAACAACTGCTCACGTCTCTCTTCTGGTCTTGTCGCCGCTCGGCGCTGATCCAGCATTCGTCTTCTGGGCTTTCTGGATTAGTCCGCTAGGGCTACGTGGACTGGAACCCGTTTTTGTTCTTAACCGTTTTCGCGACCGTGCAACTTCCGAAAGAGCAAGTGAAAGTTACATGTCACTTACTTGTGTGGTTTGAGGGACCGGATCTCAAAAACAAAATGTGGGTTAACGTGAATGATTTCAGGTATTTACGTGAGATTCGGACACACAAACGCCTCGGAACCGCGCCCGTAAAAATTTCGCATCAGTAACTCGAGCGTTCGCCTGTTCTCAAGTGGGAGTACCCACCGCCGCAATGCTATACGCAACTGGGCACGGCACGCAACAAAAACTTTGAGGGCTGGATAATCAGTGTGGGCTCGAACACGGAAACGCTGGGAAGGAGCTCCACCTGACATCCACTGTCAAAGGTGACTGCTCAACGTTACTACAAGTTCGGCGGTTGAATTGATACCGCTTTTGGCGGCGCACTTTATAGCAGCCCTCCAGCACTGTCAAGAACGCGAATTGCCTCATCAAAAAAGTACTCGAAATGGGTATCGTTGCCTCAAATAAAAAAGTACTCGAAATAAAAGAGACTTACCGCCCGTGGCAAGGACCACGAGGAGGTAAGGATGAGGCTGACGATGCAACAGCGGCAGGCGGTAGTGGCCAAGACGGCAGCTCGATATCAGCGCAGCCGCAAGAAAGAGAAGAGCCTGATCTTGAGCGAGTTGGTCGAGCTGACGGAATACAGTCGTGCTTATGCCAGACGAGTGCTGCGCCAACACGGTCAACGCCTGAAGCCAGGGAAGCAATCGTTGGTAGTGGATGTACGGTTGCGCTCCAGGCGGTGCCGGGCGCCGTTCTACGATGAACCGGTGAAAGCAGCACTGATCAAGATCTGGAAAGTGATGGATTACATTTGCGGCAAACGTTTGCAACCGGCTTTAGCAGAGATAGTGGTAGTGTTGGAGCGCCACAACGAACTGCGTTGCGATCGCCTGACAAAGCAGAAGCTGTTGCGGATTAGTGCAGCCACTATCGATCGACTACTGCGCCCGGAGCGGCGCAAATACGAGTTGCGTGGGCAAGCACGTACCAAACCAGGGACGCTGCTGAAACATCAGATCCCGATCCGCACGTTTGCGGAATGGGACGAACAACAACCAGGTTTTGGAGAGATCGATCTAGTGGGTCATGATGGCGGTGTGGCGGCGGGAGATTATTGTCAGACCCTTGATCTGACGGATATCGCCACCACCTGGACGGAGACCATGGCAGTGCGTAACAAAGCGCAAGCTCGAGTCTTCGAAGCTTTGCAAAAAGTGCGCAAAAACCTGCCTTTTCCGCTGCTCGGACTGGATAGTGACAACGGCTCAGAGTTCATTAACGAGGAGTTGCTTCGTTACTGTCAGCAGGAACAAATCAGCTTCACTCGTTCCCGTCCCTATCGCAAGAATGATAGCTGTTTTGTAGAGCAGAAGAACTATTCGATTGTGCGCCGTGCAGTGGGTTATGCGCGCTACGATTCGGATGAACAATGTCAGTTGCTCAACGAGTTGTATAGCTATCTGCGGCTCTACACTAATTTCTTTCTGCCCACGATGAAGCTTAAATCAAAGGAGCGCGTGGGCAGCCGCGTCAAGAAGAAATATGACCAAGCGCTGACCCCCTATCAGCGTATCATGCAATCCAAGCTGGTCAGCAAAGCAAAGAAAGAGCGCTTGCGGGCCAAATACGCAACGCTTAATCCGGTGGCTTTGAAACGAAAGCTCGAGCGTGTGCAACAACGCTTGGCCAAAACTACCAGTAAAACAAACTGGCGTGAGTGCGCGCGGATGGTGGCGGTGACGGCCGCTCAATGGAACAATCCGTGCTAATGCGAACGATGAGTTTATCGCTTTATCGCATACCGGATGGGCAGCATAAAGGGCAGAGCAAAGTGCCCTGCCCATCCGTATATGCGCCGACGTCGGCGCTCGGGTCGCTCTCCAGCGTTGCCCTATCCTCCGCGCCGGCGAACAAAACACTATCACGAAGCTTAACCGTGCGGGCAAAACACCCTCACATTTCGCAAACCATTTCGAATACTTTTTTATTTGAGGCAACGAATCTCAGTTCGAGTACTTTTTTACGTGAGGCAATAGGGGTAAGATTTAAGCTCCTTTAGGCGGACTCCTAATATGGTAGACCTCATTCAACTAGTCAGAATATTGCGAGATCGGGAGAGTGCGACTAATCGGCTCCTAACCGCCTGGGCAGATGCGCCGATGCTCCTGATGTTTGAAGAGGACTGGGAAGACGGGCCGCTTGTGGTCGTCGGTTTCTCAGATCGAATGCTCTGGCCGTTGCTGCCGCCTGGCAGTTTGCTGCGACTCGATTCCAAGGCGCGAAAGATCGAGGACCGCTCGTGGCAGGAGTTCGAGCGTCCGATCTATCTGATCGAATACAGAGACAGGTTTTACTGTTGTTACGCGCAGCGAAGAGGCGACATGTTGCGGTTGATCTCGCACCTCGAGTCGCCTGCTCCGCCGTCGTTCTCCGTGCCTTATAAAGACGCTCGCGTCCGTGGTCAGCTCAAACCGATCTTTCGTCCACTCGCGACGCGCGGCAGTCTCGCCGGCCGTCCGCAACGCATCAGTCCAGGCACTTAACGCCACGAGTACGTTGGCACTCGTGCGGCCCGTTCGCCGTAAATCTCTTCAAACTTCCGCCACGTTTTGATCTTCGTCAACGATCGCGGCGGCGCATATCCGAGTCTCTCAGCCTTAATCGCAAGTCCGGCATAACTCAGTGTGGTCCGGGTTTTTTGTTTCAGGCGCACGAGAGTTCGCGGCAGACATTGGTTTGTTCCGACGCGCATCGAGCGCATCTGGGCCATGAAGTCTTTGTCCGGGAACAATAGTTCCGCCGCAAAGATCTCCGCTCCGATCTCCAGCGTCTTACCGAGATTCGATTGATCGCAATACGAGATGCCCAGATGCCGATCGCGATAGAAGTGCTTCAGCTCGTGGGCCATCGTGAAAACTTTCGGATCCTGCGGCAGACCACTCGCAAGCATGACGGTTGCGCCGAGATGATCGTAAATGAATGCGCCGCGAAGGTTCCGCAAACGGTACGGCCAGTCGTCGATGACGATTCCATTCTTTTCATAGATCCGGCGCAGGTCACTCTCGACGACGCGCGGCGAATGCAAACCGAATTCGGCGCGCACTTGCCGAGCAAGTTGTTTCAGATCTTCGTAATAAGCCTGTTGGTTCACTTGTGTTTGCCTCCTTTCCTTCCGGCGCGTGGTCGCGTCTTGCCCTGATAAATCCCGCGTGCGCGGCGAAATTCGGCGTATTTTCTCAATTCTTCGAGGTCGGCCGGATGCAATTGCCTGGCTGTGCGCAGCAGTGCTTTGAGGCTTTCGTCTTCGTCATCGTCAACCATGTCTTCCGGAAGGAACGACATCATCGACACTCCGAAGAAGCGTGAGATTCTTTCGAGGTCTTTGAGACTGGGCCGGTACGTTCCTGTTTCCCATCTCGAGATCGTATTCGGCGCGACTTTCAGATGCGCGGCGAGCGCCTCTTGTGAAAGTCCTTCACCACTGTTGTAACTAACGCGCAGATCTTTAATTCGAGCTGCGACGTGGTCGAGCAGGTCCATTTACTATTCCTCTTTTCTCATCCTGAATGAGGACGACATTTAACTAATATCGTTGACAAGGAGAGAAGGCCCGCGTATTATACGCGAGCGCCAAATTAATTCAATGGTATTTGCAGGAGCCCGGATCTCACGATTGAAATTTAGTAGACCTGGACCTCACGATGAATACTCACTTTTATCGAAAACGAACCTTTCTCGCATCAGCATCAACCGGTCACACCTCTTACATACTTACGGAAGTCGAATCGTCTCGTGGTGGTGAATACAAGTGGGGCACCTGCATGGTGACGATTGCCGACTGTCGCCGTCGCATACAACTCGAGTTCTTTCTCGGCACTGTGCGGGCGCGTCGCGAGAGTTTGCGGAAAATCGATCTGCTGCTGAAGGTGCTCAGCTCGTTTCGCAAAGTTCTGCTGGCCGAAGCACAACTGATCACCGAGTACGAACGCGCCGAGAAGCGATCAAAGCCAACGAAGAAAAACAGGAAACTCGAAGCGGACGCCAGCGCGAGTTGAATTTCGCTTAATTCGTGTTCACTATGCGTTGGCAATGTCAAATAATCCTACCCGCCAGCTTCCGGTGCGACCCAGTCTCGACGAACTCGAACGCGAGGCGCAGGAGACTGCGGTTCGCGAGAATATCGATCTAGCCGCCGCACAACTCGCACTCGCGCAAACCTGCGGCGCCGAAAGTTGGGCTCGCATCGTTCAGTCGTGTCAACTGATCGACGCGATCTGGCGCGACGATCCTGACACCATCCGCGATCTCATTCAAAAACATCCAACCCTGCTTAACGAAAACGCCGGTATCCGCAACGTCAACTGGGGACCGCCCCTGACCTACGCAGCGAACCTCGGGCGCGATCGCATCATTAGAATGCTTTACGACCTCGGCGCGAGAGATCTCGAAACAGCGATCGATCGCGCTGTCCTGCAAGGGAAGATCGACACGGCGCGCATGCTGCACCAGTGGCTTGGCTCACCGGTTCTTTCCGCTGACATACTGAGCGGCCCGGCTTACACGCTCAGCGCCACGGGTACGGCACTCGTGCTCGAACTTGGCGCACGTGTCGTCGACGAACAAGGCGAACGGACCGCGCCGGTTGACGTCGTTCTCGAAAGCGACAGCCGCAAGCCCGAAGCGAAACACGAGATCCTCGAGCTCTACGTTCAACACGGACTCAAACTGCCCGATACGCCCGTCATGGCGCTTCATCGAGGCCGGATTGATTTACTCGAAGAGCACTTGCGAAAGGATCCAAATCTTTTACGCCGAACGTTCTCGCACGGAGAAATCTTTCCACCCGAGTTGGGTTGTCACGACGAGGTTCTCGCAACCCAGGGCACACCATTGTCCGGCACCACGCTGTTGCACTTGTGCGCTGACTATGACGAGTTGGAGATCGCTCGCTGGCTGCTCGAACGTGGCATGGATCCGAACGTGAAATCAGCGGTGGACGAAGACGGGTTCGGCGGATACACGCCGCTATTTGCGACTGTCGTTTCGCAACCGAATTATTGGATGAACCGCCAGCAGAAACCACAGGAAGCGCCGCTTACGGAAATGCTGTTGGCGCACGGCGCCAATCCGAACATTCGAGGCTCCCTGCGAAAGCAACTGCATCCCGGTTACGCCGGTCGATACGACGTGGAAAAAGTCTACGAATATCGTAATGTGACGGCACTGGGCTGGGGTCGAAAATTCCACGCCAAAGACTTTGTCAGCGAACCGGCACTGCGACTGATTGAAGCGCAAGGTGGCAACGAATAAACACGTTAAAATCTGCCGATCCTAGTACCAAAACCCCTCCGAGGTAACTAAACGGCCTCCAGGTGTCTAAAGAGTAGGTCGGACTCTCCCTTCTAAAACGAGGGGTTAGCCCGGCCAAAATTTCTGTAATGACACGTCGAAAGGAATTCCTGAGAGCTAGACTTCCGGCAAGCCTTCAACAAACCTTACCGGCCGAACTTCAACCGTGCCAATACGAGCGCTTGGAAGCTTGCCGGCGATCTCAACCGCTTCTTCCATGCTCCCGGCCTCGACCATGAAGAAACCGCCAATCTGCTCGCGCGTTTCCGCAAATGGACCATCAGTCACGAGTCTTTTGCCGTCGCGGAGCGTTACGCTGATCGTTTCAGAACTCGGATGCAATGGTGCAGCATCAATGTACTGCCCATTCCTGTTCAACTCGTGACAATACGCGACTGACTCGTTCAGCAACTGCTCGCGCAACGACGGATCGATCTCGCTTTCTTCAACGTGATGAATCAACAATAGGTATTTCATTTAAGTAGTTTTGAAACCTCGAGAACTTCTTCCGCACGCGCACGCACCCAATAATTTTCAGTAAGGTGGATCCAACGTACAGTTCCAGTTGAATCCAGCAGGAACTCTGCCGGACGCGCAATGTCGTGTCCACCTTCTCCCTGACCAGCATGCACGAGGTCGTAACGCCGGATCGCTTCCGCATTTGGATCCGAAAGGAACGTGAACGTGTATCCTTGCTGCTGCATTAAGCTGCGCGACGTCTCGGGACTATCGACGCTGATCGCCACCGGACGAATTCCTTGCACTTTTAACTGTTCGATATTCTGTTCAATACCCCGCAACTCGGAGTTGCATGAAGGTCACCAGTAACCGCGATAAAAAACGAGTAACACGCCCTTCGTTGGGTTGCCGTTAACTGGCGTCGATAACAGTTCGTTTAGTGAAACAGTCTTGCCGTCGGCGTCTTTGAGTGTAAAGTCCGGCGCACGTTGTCCGACTTGCGGTGCTCCGGTCGAAGCCGGCAACTGTCTTCCACCAACAAAGAATGCGAAAAGAAAAAACGCGATAACAACGACGCCCAAAGTCGTAACAATGGCTGCCAAAACTTTCGAGCGCCGCCGATCGCTGGTGAACGCGCGACGTAACCCGAGAAACAGCAACACTGCCGCCACTAAAAACAGCAGCAAGTTGGCCCACGGGAAGTCGCGCGTTACCGGATACCAGATAAAAACAGCGAAGTAACTGAAAAACGCCACCACGCTTAACAGGAAACCGAGCCACAGTGGCCAGTTAAATCGTCGCATTTCGTCGCACCTTATAGATCAACCAGGCCCTTAAAACCGCCATACGCCATTCGTTTCACATCGAACGGCACCTCGCCAAGTTTCATCATCTTGTCCAAGCGCGGATCGCTCATCACTTTTTTATTGACCTGATCGCGATGAGCGCGCGACTTGAACACAATGAACGAGAAGATCACGGTCTCGCCCGGTTTCGGTTTTGCCACCTTGGTAAAAGGAACGCCGAATTTCACGTCGAGGTCGTCGCCGACGGCCTCGACGTATTCAAGCGCACCATGCTCTCTCCAGATTTTGCCGGCTTTCTGAGCCATGGTACGGTATGCGTTCAGGTTCTTTTCGGGAACAGCCAGTACAAATCCATCAACGTATCTCATCTATTGTCCTCGTCCAGTTGAAGTTAAACTACGCGGAACCATGCGCGCCCGCTTGTTCGACGTTGACCATCCACGGAATGCCAAAGCGATCGACGCACATGCCGAAACCTGCGGCCCAGAAGGTCGGCTGATACGGCATTTGGACCTGTCCGTTTTCTGAAAGCGCGTTGAAGATCTCTTCGCCCTTGGCGGGATCCTGGAGTGAAAGCGAAACTGAGATTCCCTGCGGTTGCGCATAGTGTCCCGGAGGTGCGTCAGACGCCATCACGCGCGTTTCGCCTACCAACATGCTTGCGTGCAGGACCTTGTCAGACCAGTCTGCGGGAACAGTGCTACTTGCGGGGCTGCCTTCGAACGGCATGATTGCTTCAATCTTCGCGCCCAATGCTTTCTCGTAAAACTTGAAAGCCTCGGCACAATTTCCATTAAACATCAGGTACGGGTTAACTATCATTTCTATCTCCTTTCAGACTCCAACAAAATATTTATCGATTCATCTTCCCCCATGCGGTACGACACGCCAGCGGGCATACGCGATGAATAGCAACAACAAAACGATTACAAGATTTACAAGTGCGACCGGAATGGCGCCACCCACAACAGTGAATACCACGGCTCCGATCATGATGATCGCCAATCCCAATGCTGCCAGGGGCGTCAGGTACTGCCGGATCTTCAGTAGACCAGGCAGCACAAGACCAAGTCCCCCCAGGAATTCACAGACGCCGATGAAGCGAAGAAACGCTACGGGCAGCATCACCTGATTAGGCGTCGTCGGCTGAGTCAGTGCCTCGGCCGACATGACTAACTTCGTACCGCCGGCGAACAGGAACAACAACGCCAGCAGTATTTGTAGGATCCAAAGTACGATGTTCATCTGCAAGGTTCCTAACTTCGCAAAGGCACGAGCTCGCGTAATCGAGCATCGCGCAAATAGACTCCCAGCCACAGCAGAACGCCAAAAGTAACGGCAAACACGACTGGGAAAATGCCATCGGCCGCGCGCACGTGAGTGGCGACCGCACCGCCGAGATATCCGGTCAGCAGAATTGCACCGAGCACTGCTGTTCTTGGAATCAGATACAGCACGGTGCAGACGATCAAAACGATTCCGAGTGGAATGATTACGCTCTCAGAATAACCGAGTTTGACCGTTCCTTCTATCACCGGCGTGGGCTTGAACAATTTCGCGACTCCGTCCAGCAAAAGAAACAATCCGGGGAGCCAACTCACGATCCTTCCGGCCCAAACACCTTTCGCGGGCAAGTATCCTACTTGAACATTCGCTGCCATAACGTCTCTCCTTCAATTAGTAACTTCAAGGCTTCAAATCAACTGCCGCCTTGAAACTTCCGTCCATGTAAAAAGGCACGGAGATATGCTCGTGATTCACGAGCCACTTTCCACCGGTATTCTGAAAACCAAGCGTGACGCGCACCCAGTGCTCTTTCGATGGTCCAGTTTTCTTAGTGCCGCCGATGCGGTTAAACGAGTAAGCGAAAGCCGTGTCGGTTCCCGCCGAGATCTCAAGATTCTGGATGTCTATCTCGATTGGCCCACTGAACGTGTTGAACCATTCACTCAAGTTCTTCCGGACAGTTTCCTTGCCTCGATATTCCAGAGGTGGCGCCAGATTGAACTGCACAACGTCGTCGGTGTAGTGCTCCACGCATCGTTCGACTTCTTTGTTTCTGAGTCCTTCAGCATAATCCTCGATGATTGCCTGAATCTGCGTCTCGTCGTTCGTTCTTTCTTTACTTTGAGCTGCTTTCATTACTTTCTCCCCTTCGGCTTAATGACTGGACGACGGCAATCCCGTGATCTCGAGCATCGGGCGGATTTCGATGGTGCCGTACTTTGCTACCGGAATCTTTTCGGCGATGCTCATTGCCGCGTCCAAGTTGGGGGCTTCAATCAGGTAGTAACCGCCAAGCTGTTCGCGTGTTTCAGCGAATGGGCCGTCGGTCACCAACCGTTTGCCGTTTCGAACACGAACGCTGGTGGCCGTCGCCGTCGAGTGCAGCGGACCGGCAGAAACGTAATTGCCGCTCGCATTGAGATCGCGCGCGAGTTGCGCCGACTCTACGTAGCAATGTTCCCGTTCGGTGTCGCTCAGCGCGTGTTCGTCTGAATAAACCAGCAACATGTATCTCATGAATTGGTGCCTCCGATGTTAAATCGAACGGGAAGGTCCAGGATCGACACTTCAATGTAGTTTTTTTTATTATCAAACATGCTTCCAAACCCCAACGTTGCTGTAGACACTGTTTATCGTTCTGATTGGGGACGGATTGTTGCAACTCTCATACGTCAATTTGGAGATTTCGAACTCGCCGAAAACGCCGCACAGGAAGCGTTCACCGCAGCCGTCGATCAGTGGCGCACTGAAGGCGTTCCCGAATCCCCCCGCGCATGGATCATTCAAACAGCCAAACACAAGGCCATCGATCGGCTTCGCAGGCAAACTCGACTACAGGAAAAACTCGAAGAATTCCCGGAATTAACTGCCGAACCGACCACAGATGGTCCAGACCTCAACTTCGACGAAATCCCTGACGATCGACTGCGCCTGATCTTTACTTGCTGCCATCCGGCACTTTCACTTGAAGCCCAGGTCGCCCTGACTCTCCGCACTTTAGGCGGACTTCAGACCGACGAGATCGCGCGAGCTTTTCTTGTTCCCACGGCGACGATGGCCCAACGACTCGTTCGCGCGAAACGAAAGATCCGCGATGCCGGAATTCCTTTTTCCATCCCCGACACGAGCGACATGCCTGAAAGGCTTGATGCCGTGTTGACTGCCATTTATCTGATCTTCAACGAAGGTTACGCCCCGACGAGCGGCAAGCCCCTGGTCCGGGCAGACCTGTGCGCCGAGGCAATACGTCTCGGTCGCTTAGTCACGACTTTGTTGGAACCACAAACTCCTTCTGAAGCAACTGCGCTGCTCGCTCTGATGTTGCTGCACGATTCACGACGCGAAGCTCGGTTGGACGATGAGGGGGATCTCGTCGTTCTCGAAGAACAGGACCGCCGGCGTTGGAACAGAACGCAGATCGAAGAGGCGTTGTCGCTCGTCGACGAAGCATTGAGCGGCGCGCCGGGTCCTTTTGCAATCGAAGCCGCGATCTCCGCCGAACATTGCAAGGCTGCTCGTTCCGGGGATACCAACTGG
The DNA here is from genome assembly GCA_963789185.1 of uncultured Acidobacteriota bacterium. GTDB lineage: Bacteria > Acidobacteriota > Blastocatellia > Pyrinomonadales > Pyrinomonadaceae > PSRF01. The sequence continues at coordinate 125,930 of CAWBJU010000017.1, read as the reverse complement.
TCCAGGATCGTCGGCCTTTACACTGAGCTCCAGGAACTACTACCGTCTCCGATCATCGCGCTAAATCGTGCCGTCGCGGTGGGCATGGCTGATGGTCCACAATCCGCGATCACTCTGATCAACGAACTGGTGGATTCCGGTGAGCTTGAAGGCTATCACCTCTTGCCTGCCGCACGCGCCGACATGCTGCGTCGCTTGGGGTTAAATCGCGAAGCGGCCGAGAGCTACGAACTTGCTCTCGGCCTCGTCAGTAACGACAGCGAACGTCGCTTTCTCGAGCGACGCCTGCGCGAAGTCACATCAAGCACTCACTAGATAGGTGGGCTCCTAAACCTAGTCAGTCTGATGGCCGTTACAAACATGTGTCACCCGCCAAAGGCCCCTGCCAGGCCCTGGCGAGAGGTTCACGTCTTTAACCCGGGTTTCCGCCACCCGCTGCCATTGCCGCCAACCGTTTGTCGATCTCTTCCGGCGACACGTCTTCCTTGTGCGTGGCGACGGTCCAGATGTGACCAAATGGATCCTCGAGAGTTCCCGATCGGTCACCATAGAATTGATCCTGTAATGCCTTCTTTTCAGTGCCGCCGGCATCGATTGCTTGCTTGAAAACTGCGTCGCAGTCGTCGACGTAGATCATGAGTCCTACGGCCGATCCGCCAATCGACTTCGGTCCGCGATGACCTTCCTGCGGATGTTCGTCGGAGAGCATGAACGGCGAGTCGCCGATCTTCATTTCAGCGTGCGCGATCTTGTCGCCGTGCGGCATGCGAAATAGTTCGGTCGCGCCAAACGCTTTCTTGTAGTACTCGAGCGCTTCGGCAGCTCCGTCAATTACTAAATAGGGGGTTAACGAGTGATATCCCTCAGGAATCGGTTTTACGTCCGCCATGAGTGTTTCCCTTTCGTTTGATTGGTCTTGTACTACTTCAAAAGTTTCTTTTTGTCGACAAACGCGATCACCGCGCTGTTGAATTCTTTCGTCTTCTCCTGGTGCAGGAAGTGGTCGACACCTTCCCACCAGATCAACTCGAGATCCGGCGCAAGGCCCTTCAAAAACTGGTCCGTATCGGGAGCCCAGAAAGGCGATTTTGCGAGGATCGCGAGCACCGGTACGTTAATTTTGTCCGAGGTATAGAGCGCTTCGTCGTTCATGGACTCCATCGCGCTCACCAGCACGTTCTGCGGTGTGTTTCGAAACGACGCTAAAGCTTTCTCTTTATCTTCGGCATTAAGCATCGGCGTCATTTGTCCAAACATCTGTGTGCCGACTTCTTTGTAGTTGGCCGATTTGAAACTGGCCAGGAATTGGTCGCGCATTGCCTTGTCGCCGAACGGCCTCAATCCACCGTCGACGATCACAATTGCGAGCGTCTTCTTCGGGTACTTGCGATAGAACTGTCGCGCTACCGGAGTACCCATGCTATGACCCAGTATCACCCCGCGCTCGACTTTCGCCTCCTTCAGGACGGCGTCGATTGCCGCGGCGAAGTGGTCCATGGTGTATGCGAGTGGCGGTTTATCACTTTGACCGTGTCCAGGCAAGTCCAGCGCTATCACTCTGCCGCGCTTTGCGAGATCCGGAATTTGATAGCCCCAGGCTGTCAAATTGGAACTCCACCCATGCACCAGAACAAACGCATCGCTTCCCTCACCGTAACTTTGATAGTGAATCTTCGCGCCATTGAGCGTGGCAAACTTCGATTCACCGTCTTTTGCCAGGGCCACCGGCATGGCCACCAGCAACAACAACGTCACAAACAAAGTCTGTTTCAATCTACTGCTCATCACATGTTCCTCTCGTTCGTGTTTCTGACAATGACCAGAGTCATGTCGTCTGTGAGAGGACGCGGCGCTGCGAAGTCCTGCACCGCGCCCAGAACTGAAAAGAGTACTGACTCAGCCGAGCCGCCTTGCGCGCGTCGGAATTCGGCTTCAAGACGATGAACACCAAACTCCCGCTCCGCCTCGTCAAACGATTCCAAAATTCCGTCTGAACATACAAGCATTACGTCGTCAGTGCGGAGTTGCACAGTACCGCAAGGGAATGAAGCTGACGGCACGACGCCAAGCATTGGCCCGCCCTCAGAGAGTGATTCGAGTTGCCCGTCCGCGCGCAACAACAACGCCGACGGATGTCCCGCACTGCAATAGTCGAGCGTGCCTGTACCGGCATCTAGTCTGCCGATAAACATCGTGCTCAGCGGCTCAACTGACGCCAACCTCGCGATGTCGCGATTTACCGCAGCTGCGATCGCGTGCGGGTCGCTGCTAACTGCGGTGTGCGTGCGAATGAGACCAATCAAGTGCGTCACCCACATTCCCGCTGCGAGACCTTTGCCGCCGATGTCACCAAGCGCGAAGACCAGACCACGTTCAGTTTCTTCAACCGTGAAAAAATCACCGGGTAAATGACGAACGGCGAAAATCTCACTCGCGATATCGAACCGCCCGTAGCGAATGAGACTCGGCGCACACAAACGCCGGTGCACTTGCGCGGCCTCGAAGATCGCGGTGTTCAGATCCGCGTAATCTTTCTGTAGTGTTTCGAGTCTTTGCTCGAGTTCGTTGATTGCTTTGGGGGAACTAACCGGACTAACCGCTGTTGCTGCGGACATAGTTCGAAGTCCTTATCCAACAAATTTGTAGCCACTGCCATGAACGGTAAGAATGAAACGCGGCTCTTCCGGATTTGGTTCCAGCTTCTGTCGCAGGTGAACGATGTGCGTATCGACTGTGCGCGTAGACGGATAGTTTTCATATCCCCAAACCGCATCGAGCAATCGATCGCGACTCAGCGTTTCTACCGGATGAGCGATGAAGTATGCCAGCAACGCAAACTCTTTCGCGGAGAGATCAACCAGGTTGCCATTTCGCTTGACTTCGTTACTGCGAACGTTGACCTCAACATCACTGAACTTGTAAACCTCAGGCGACGCAGGTGGCGCTGAAACACGACGCAAAACAGCTTTGACGCGAGCCATCAGTTCGCGTATGGAAAAAGGCTTCGTAACGTAATCGTCCGCGCCTAATTCGAGACCGACAACTTTATCGATCTCCTGTCCGCGCGCGGTGAGCATGATGATCGGTGTCGACGGCCGTTTCGCTTTCAGTTGTTTGCAAACGTCGAGACCGCTCATGCGCGGCATCATCACGTCGAGCACTACCAGATCCGGATTGTCAGACAACGCGCGTTCGAGTCCGCTGACGCCGTCTTCCGCGCTGATGACTTCGTAACCCTCGTATTCGAAGTTGTCGCGCAGGCCGGCAACCATTGCCGGTTCATCTTCGACGATCAAAATCTTGCTTTTCATGACGAATTTGCCTTTCCGTTAAGCAGCGCGGGTTCCCGCTTGCGGACCCGTCAGCGGCAACGTCATCGTGAACTTACTGCCCCGTCCGGGCGCGCTCTCAACTTCCACGTGACCACCGTGCGCGAGCGTGATGTGCTGCACGAGGGATAAACCGAGCCCACTGCCCTTCGTGTTGTGCACCAGCGGATCGCACGTGCGATAAAACTTCTCAAAAATTCTGGCCTGCTCGTTGCGGTCGATACCAATCCCCCGATCGACGACTTCGAGCTTCAGATCGGCATTGGCGCGATAAAGCTTCACGCCCAGGAATTTGTCACGGTCTGAGTATTTCAACGCGTTATTAACCAGATTGACAAGCGCTCGCGCGATCGCTTCGCGATCGACGCGTACCGGAGGAATGCTCGAATCGATGTGTTCTTCGAGCGCGAATCCCTGTTGCTCGATCTGGTAGCGGTAAGAATCGAGCGTGTTTCGCACCAGCTCGGCGATGTCAGTCTCGCGAAAATCGTATTCCTTGCGACCTGCTTCAATGCGCGAGAAGTCGAGTATGTTGTTGATTAACGCCGTGAGCCGCTCGCTTTCCTTGCGAATGATGCCGTAGTACTCGAGCTTCTTTTCCTGTGTCGAGATGCGACCCAGTTCCAACGTCTCGGCGTACAAACGAATCAAGGCGAGCGGCGTTCGCAACTCGTGCGATACGTTGGAAACGAAGTCGGACTTCAAACGTGCGAGCGCCACCTGCTTGTTCACACTGCGATACGTCAACACCAGCCCGCCGATCATCAGCAACGACAACACGCCGAGAATCAACATGCTTTCCCGAACAAAACGGTTGCCGATTGCTTCCGCCGTCGTGCCCTGAAACTTGATGCCCATCGCGAGACCGCGAAACGGATCGTCTAATGTTTGTGCGACTTCGGGTTTACCATTTCCCCAACCCGATGAGATTGCAAGTGGACGATCAGGTTCTGATTTTTGTGCGTCACCCGGATAGATCTTCATCGCCAGGCGCTTATCTGTTTGCTCGTTCACTTCCGCCGCAGTCAGCTCGTGAAACATGGGACCCGCCGCGATCTTCCTCTAACTTCTGCGACGTGAAGTCATTAACAAACTCTGGAAAGAATTTTTCTTTTAGATAAAACCGGTCGAAGCTCGCGCCGCCGAAAACCACTCTCCCTTTCGAAGAGGCGATCTCTGGAACTGTGAAGATCGCCGTCGTGCGCCACCGCGGGCCCTCTGGTTCATGGCCGTCCCCGCTAAACCAAACCATCGGCTTTGGCTTCTTTTGCATCTGCTCGGTGAGATACGCGCCTTCCATACTCAACCAACCCGCGTACATCTCGCTCAACGTTTTCACGTTTTCCGGTTTCAATTCCGGTTTGGCAACGACGATCGCTGCCGTCTTATTTTCTTTCGTGTCGAGCAGGAACAAGTGTTCGAACCAGGGGTTTTTCTCCAGGATGACTTTCAGTTTTCTTCGTCTCTCTTCCTCTGAATCACCCTCGGATGGAAATTGGTTACGCGCGCCTTCGGTCATCGTGTAGGCCTGGCCGTTCATCTTCTTGATACCCGCGTAAAGCAGGTACTGAAAATCACGATGGATGAGCGCCTCGACTTTTTTGTCGCGCTTGATCGATTTGACGTGTTGAAAACTGACGTAGATGAGAGCGAGCGCCGGGAGGACTACCGCCAGCCCCAGCGTCAGGACAAGCCGGAACCGGGTATTGCCGCCCAGAAACGCTCGTCGATTCGACTTCATTTCAGCCTCCGTGAGATGTGACAAAGCGGTGGGAGAATACGACCAAAGCCCCGGCGCTGTGTCAAGTGCAAGTAAAAATTTGTTAAGAGTTGTGAATTCAGCCCGCCGTCGAGTTAACGATCTTTTAAAACCCTTTCCATAAGGGCTTTATGCCCGCCTCACATGACCGTAACGCCAACTGCCTAGACTGCGCCTTCAACCTAAATCACGAAAGGAAAACACTCAATGGACCGACGCAACTTCATCAAGGCCGGCGCAGTTTTCGGCGGGGCGCTTGCAGCCCTGGGGCCGTTTCAATCTCTGAGCGCGCGGCGCGCGCTGGGCAACGCCTTCGCGCCTTCAGAGGGTTATGGGCCGCTCGTCAATAAAGGCCACCTCTGGCTCCCCGCTGAATTCAATTACCAGATCGTCTCTGTGCAGGGATCGATCATGAGTGACGGCCAACCGACTCCGGGTATCTTCGACGGCATGGCCGCGTATCCGGGAAAGAACGGCACTACGATCCTCATCCGCAATCACGAAAACCGCGAACAGTCTGGCGAACAGAAGGTTATCGTCCCTGATGCGCTTCAGCACAACACCGCGGCACGAGGCGGTAATACGAAACTCGAAGTTCGTCGCACGCGCGCCGGTAAAGATCCGGCGACGGGACTGCCGATCTACAACTACGAAGTCGAGCGTGATTTTGCAATTCTTGGTGGCACGTCCACGAACTGCGCCGGTGGCATTCGCACGCCACACACATGGATCACTTGCGAAGAAGTTGTGAAACGGCTCTCGGGTAAGAAGCACGGATACATCTTTGAGATCGACGCTACCGCCGATGGTCCAGTTCCTGCGGTTCCGGTGCCGCAAGCCGGACGGCGCGCGCATGAGGCGGCGTTCGAGCGTGCAGGTATCGTTTACATGACCGAGGATCGCAGCATCACGTCCGATCCGGTACTCGGATCCATTGGTTCATGCTTCTATCGTTATGTTCCCACACCGCGTGGCAATCAACCGCTCGCGGAAACGAGTGGTCCACTTCAGGCGTTGAAGTTGCGCGATGAGGTCCACGCAAACATGGACACCGGGCGCGTTGTTGGTCTTCCTTATCCGGTCGAGTGGGTCACAGTCGACGAACCGGATCACGACGACGATACTGACAATCGCACCGATCGCGTTTCCGGATTTACTCCAAACCGAATTCAGGCACAGGACAAGGGCGCGGCTTACTTCGATCGACTGGAAGGTATGTGGATTGGACCGGGCAAGTCGAAGATCTATTTCGATACCACTTCAGGCGGCGCCGCAAGTTTGGGTCAGGTTTGGGAGTACGATGCGGGTCGCGAGACGCTGACGCTGATCTATGAATCGGTGAGTTCCGCAGCGTTGCAAAGCCCGGACAATATCGTGGTGGTTCCGGCGACGGGAGACATCTTCCTTCAGGAAGACGGAAGTGGGGCGCAGTTTGTTCGTGGGGTCACACTCGACGGCGAGATTTACGACTTCGCTCGCACGACTGCGAACGAGACGGAGTTCTGCGGCGGGTGTTTCGATCCAGACGGGCAGACGTTCTATGTGAACCAGCAAGGCGAGCGCGGCAGTCTGCCCAACGGTCCCGCGAATAGCGAAGCGATCACTTACGCGATCTACGGTCCCTTCCACAAGCGAGCGGGAAGTATTTAGTACAAGGTTGCATCCAGATCCAGCGGACAAAGCATAGTCAACACGGAATATCTCTTTGTTTATAGGCCAGCATGGTCTATAACACCGGGGATGCCGATTGAGAGCCGCAACGTCCGCTGGTGGGTGCTGTTACTCGTAACGGCCGTCCTGCTGTATCTCTGCTGGCGGATGATTCAGCCGTTCCTGAGCGTGATCCTGTGGGCCACGGTTCTGGTCATTCTTTTTCACCCGGTCCATAGACGACTGAAGCAGCGCATCAGGCAGCCCTGGTTGGCGGCGTTAATCTCTTGTCTGCTGGTGATCCTGATTATTCTCGTGCCGGTTGCGCTGATTACGCTCGCAGTCATCAACGAGCTATCCAACGCCGTGCAAACCGTGCAGCAGGCCGCCAATTATTTGCTCGATCCAAACTCGCCCACTACGGGACCAATCCTCACTTTTCTCGGCCAATACATCGACATTAATCATCTTCGTTCAGAAGAGTTTCTGGTGGAGCGCATCAGAGGCGTCAGCGGACAGCTCGCCGGCCGGACGCTCGGGTTTATCGGCGGACTGGTCGGCGCAATCGTGCAGACGTTCTTCGTCATCTTCACGATGTTCTACTTCTTCCGCGACGGCGATAACATCTCCCGCACCGTCCGCGATTCACTGCCGCTCGACAGAGAACAAGCCGACAGCATTATGAACCGCACGCGCGAAGTGATTGACGCGAGCGTTTACGGTGTGATCACTATTGCAATTATTCAGGGCACGCTTGGTGGTCTTGCCTTTTGGGCGCTCGGTCTGCGCTCAGCGATTATCTGGGGGGTCGTGATGACGTTCCTCTCAATGATACCGATGCTCGGCGCCTTTCTCGTCTGGGTCCCGGCCGCGATCTATCTCGCGCTCACCGGGCATTATGTAAAAGCGATCCTGCTGGCTGCGTGGGGCACACTCGTGATCGGAATGATCGACAATTTCCTGCGTCCAAAACTGGTCGGCGGACGCACTCGTCTCCACGAATTGCTGATCTTCTTCTCCGTCCTGGGCGGTTTGAATGTGTTCGGCGTGCTCGGCGTCGTGCTCGGCCCGGTCGTGTTGGCCATCACGCTTTCTTTGATCGATGTTTACCGCGCTGCTGGCAGACCCTCGAATACGTCGGAGACACAAATCTAAAATAGTGGTATAAACAACCCGCCGTTCCCCTACAACCAGCCTCCACTGCAACACTGACCCAGGTCAGCGTATCTCTTTCACAAGGGGAAAACATACATGTTCGCTTTCATTTGGTGGGTGATCATCGGATTAGTCGCCGGTGCTTTGGCTCGTCTGATTATGCCCGGCAGGGATCCGATGGGCATTATCGGCACTATCCTGTTGGGAATCGTCGGCTCGGTCCTGGGCGGGCTCGTGAGCTGGGCGATCTGGGGCGCTGACGAAACAGGACGCGGTTTTCAACCCGCGGGACTGCTGCTTTCGCTCATCGGCGCGATCGTCGTGCTTTGGATTTGGCGAATGATGAAGAGCCGCAGTACAGTCACTTAAAACTTTCGCGTTATAAGTGCCTGAACTGCCCGACATCGTCGTTTACATCGAAGCACTCGAGAAACGAGTTCAAGGCGCTACTCTCGAACGCGTCCGCGTAGCAAGTCCTTTTCTGCTGCGTACGGCCGTGCCGCCGTTGACCAGTGTGCACGGTAAAAAGCTCGTCGAGCTGCGGCGGCTGGGCAAACGGATTTGTTTCGGGTTCGAAGACGATCTGTGGCTCGTCCTGCACCTGATGATCGCCGGACGGCTGCACTGGTACGAGGATCGCGCGAAAGCTGCGAAAGCGCGTGGACTTGCGGCGTTCGAGTTCAGCAGCGGAACGTTGACGCTGACTGAAGCTGGTACGCAGAAACGCGCTTCGTTGCACGTTGTCGCAGGTGAAGCCGGACTGGGAGCTCTGAATCCTGGGGGACTGGAAGTTTACGATATCAGCGAAGAAGAGTTTGCGGCGGCGCTTCAGGCGAAGAACCACACTCTGAAACGTGCACTCACCGATCCGCGCATTCTCAGTGGCATCGGCAACGCTTATTCCGACGAGATCCTGTTCGCGGCACAACTCTCGCCATTCACACTCACGCAAAAACTCAAGCCTGACGAAGTCTCACGTCTTTTCAAAGCAGTGAAGTCGACGCTGACTGACTGGGTGGAACGTTTGCGTGCGCATTACGGTGAAAAGTTTCCGGAGAAAGTCACTGCCTTTCGGCCCGACATGGCTACGCATGGCCGTTACCAACAACCGTGTCCTCGTTGCGGTAACAAGATCCAGCGAATACGTTACAGCGCAAACGAAGCTAATTATTGTCCGACGTGTCAGACCGGCGGTAAACTCCTCGCCGACCGCGCACTCTCACGTTTGCTGAAAGACGACTGGCCCCGTACACCTGATGAACTCGAGAACCTATTGAAATAGAATATCGCTCGAAGTGAGGTAGATAGAATCAGATGACAGCAAACCGAGTCCGAATCCCCTTAACGATCTGTATGTTCATCCTCGTAACCTCTGCGATCTTTGCCCAGACCGTTCGAAAAATTGCCAAAATCGAGACCGAAGGTCTTAAAGCCTTGACCAGTGAGACGGTCATCGCCACCAGTGGTTTGAAGATTGGTGAGACTTTTTCGGTTGAAGCAACTGACGCGGCGGCTGAGCGTTTGGTGAACAGTGGTCTATTCAAAACAGTCGCTTATCGCACACGATACGTGGGCGCCAACGTGACGATTACGTTTCAGCTTGAAGAAGTCAAAGGTCAAACGTCACCAGTCTCCTACGACAACTTCATTTGGTTTTCTGACGAAGAATTGTCAGCCGCGATCAAACGCGAGGTTCCTTTTTTCAACGGTACTGCGCCCGACATTGGCGACACCACCGACGCTATTAAGAAAGCGCTTCAGAACCTGCTGGCCGAACGCAAGCTGCCGGGCCAGGTAGAGTACAACCTCACCGAACATGAACACCTGTTTCGGGTCGAGGGCGCACCGATGAAGGTTTGCACGCTTCACTTTCCTGGCGCACAGACCGTATCGGAACAAAAACTGATTGAGGCCACGCGCAGTTCCATGAACCTCGAGTACTCGCGCCAAACCGCGAAGGTTTTTCCTAAGTATGGTCTCTATCCAATCTATCGAGAACTCGGCCACCTGCGCGCATCATTTGGACCACCGGTTGCCAAGCCTGAAAAGAACGCCAGTTGTGAAGGAGTTGACTTAACGATACCGGTCAATGAAGGCGTGCTTTATAAATGGGCAAAGCCTGAGTGGTCCGGTAACCAGGTGTTATCGCCACAGGAGCTTGACGATGCGTTGGGCATGAAATTAGGCGAAGCGGCCAATGGAGTTAAGTTCGATAAGGGCTTGAGGGAGGTTCAGAAGGCTTACGGGAAACATGGCCACATTCAGTTACGCACGGATCCCATACCTGAATTTGACGATGCAGCCGCTAAAGTGACTTACAAGATCGCGGTCAAAGAAGGCCCGCAATATCGTATGGGCACAGTCGAGTTTAAAGGATTTTCATCCGAGGATGCTGCGACGCTCGGCAAAAAGTGGGGCCTTAAAAGCGGGGAGGTTTACGATCAAAGTTATATCAATCGATTTTTCCGCAACGAGGCAGCGGAAACAACGTCGCGAATGGCGAAAGAATTTCAGGCGCAGGGAAAGCCATTGCCAAACATCGACACTCGAGAACAACCGAACCGTGAGACTTTGATTGTGAATCTGGTGATTGAGATTAAAAACTGACTCAACGCGAATTGATTACCACGGAGGCAGGCTCTAAACCGTCTGCTCTCGCTTTCAAAACGATTCGACCGGCTTTCAGTTTTGACTGAACGATCGCCAGTGCCATTCCGTGAAATGCCTTGCGCTGATTCGCCTTGAACGATTCGTGGCTGATCTGGTTACCATTATCAACCCCCGCTATCCCGCCCGGGCCGATCAACTCGAACTTCACGAGGTTGTCAGCCAACGGTACGAGCGTGCTGTTCTTGTCAACAATCTTCACGGTAACGAATGAGAGATCAGTGCCGTCCGCTTTAATTGCGTTCCGGTCGGCAGTCAAAACAACCTTCGCTGCTGGACCAGCGGTTTGCACTTCTCGGCTCAACACGAGCTGGCCGTTTTTTCGTGACACTGCTTTCAACAGTCCCGGTTCAAACGCAAGTCGCCAGAACACTCGCATTTCGTCGCCCTGTTTTCGTTTTGTACCTTGTGAACGACCATTCAAAAACAGCTCCACTTCGTCGGCATTATTGAAGTACGCGACGATATCTATTTTCTCGCCGGCCTTCCAGTTCCAGTGCGGAAAGATGTGCAAGACGGGCGTGTTGGTCCACTCGCTCTGATAGAAGTAGTACGGATCTTTTGGGAAACCGGCGAGGTCGATAATGCCAAAGTAAGAACTCACAGCAGGCCACGGAAACGGCGTGGGCTCTCCGAGGTAGTCCCAACCCGTCCAGATGTACATACCGGAAAACCAGTCGCTTTTTTTAACGAGCTTCCACATCTCTTCGTGCCCCGCACCCCAGGGAGCAGTCGAATTGTCGTAGGCGGAGCACTCGTAAGTCGGCCCAAGCTTAAGAATATCTTCCGTTTTTCTGGGCCAGCGCAGAATCACATCCGAAGGCATCGAGTAGCTTCCGCGCATGTGAACCGAGGAGTTCGTTTCCGCGCCGATGATCGGGCGTCCGGGAAACAACTTCGTAAACTCCGAAAATTTCGCGTGATGGTAGTTTGGGCCAACGAGATCCAGGTCGCCTTCAGTGATCACCTTGTTGTCTCGGCTCACACCGTTGGTCGCGGAAGTGATCGGGCGAGTCCGATCGAGATTGCGAACGATCCCCACGAGTTCTCTACTAATCGTCCCGCCCGTCGGATTCTTGTCCCACTGCTCCATCACCTCGTTGCCAATACTCCAGATGAAGATGCTGGGATGGTTGCGATCGCGAAGCACCATGTCTTCCAAGTCTCGCTTGTGCCACTCGTCCCAATCGAGGTGGTAGTCGAATTTCGTCTTCTGTATCTTCCAGACGTCGAAAGCTTCGTCCATCACGATGAAACCCATTCTGTCCGTGAGATCCAGAAGTTCAGGAGCGGGTGGATTGTGCGAAGTGCGGATACCGTTCACACCCATCGCCTTCAATATTTCCAACTGCCGCTCGATCGCGCGCGTGTTGACAGCCGCACCTAACGAACCTAGATCGTGATGATTGCAAACGCCGCGTATCTTCACTGGTTTGCCGTTGAGGAAGAACCCCTTTTCGACGTCGAAGCGAAACGTGCGAATGCCGAGCGGAGTCTCGTAACGATCGACTACTCTTCCGCTTTGCGTCAGCAGCGAAACGACTGTGTAAACATAAGGACGCTCGTCGGACCAAAGCATTGGCCTTGCAACTTTCAACGTATGACTTACTTCCGAGCGTTCTCCTTTCGCCACCACTCCTTTCTCCGTCACTTGAGCGACTCGTCGACCATCCGGATGCTGAATGATTGTCGTGAGGTCTACCGGCGCGGAACTGTTCGACCTGTTACTTACTTTCGTTTTGACGACGACACTCGCTGATTGTTCGCTGACTTCCGGCGTGGTCACAAACGTGCCCCAGTGCTGAATGTGAACTGGATCAAGCGTAGTTAACCAAACGTTCCGATAAATCCCCGAACCGGAATACCAGCGTGAATTCGGCTGTTGTGAGTTATCGACCCTGACATCTATCACATTCGGCTTAGCACCGTAGACGAGTTGTGGCGTCAGTTCGTATTCGAACGTGCTATAGCCGTACGGCCGTTTGCCGAGGTAGTGACCGTTAATCCAGACCTCACTGTTGCGATAGACACCGTCAAACTGGATGAAAATCAGTTTTCCTTTTAGCGCGGCGTCGATCGTAAACGTCTTGCGATACCAGCCAATGCCACCAGGCAATGCGCCGCCGCCAGTACCCGCAGGAGCTTTTTCACTGAACTGACCTTCGATACTCCAGTCGTGAGGAAGGTTCAGTTGCCGCCACTTCGAATCATCCGTGATCTCACCTAGTTGAAATTGCCAGTCCTGATTGAATGAAACCGTCTTTCCAGGACGCGGATTGGCGACACAGATCGAAGCCAACAAAAGGCACAAGAAAGTTATGCGGCTAACGCTCAGCAACATCGACCCTCTCGCCGGAAACTTTGAAAGTGCCTTTCAATCCAACCTGACTCCCACCAATGCTGATCGCAAACTCACCGGGTTCGATCACACGTTTCCCACCGTCGTCGATCAATGACATCTGTCGTGGTGTAATCGTGAACGTCACGGTTCGCTTTTCTCGCGGGCGAAGGGAAATCCGATCGAAACCAACCAACGTGCGAATCGGCACCGGCGCCGACGCCGCAGTATCGGTCAGATATAACTGGACCACTTCGTCACCTTCCCTATCACCGGCATTGGTGACGTCAACACTGACTTTCATAGGTTCGCCAGCCTTAACTGTATTCGACTGAAAACGCAGATTGCTGTAATCAAACCTCGTATAGCTCAACCCATAACCAAACGGATAGAGTGGCTCTCCCTTGAAATAGCGATACGTACGACCTTGCATGCTGTAATCCGTAAACGGAAGCAATTGATCCACCGATTTATAGAATGTAACCGGCAAACGGCCCGCGGGGTTGTAGTTACCAAACAACACGTCGGCAATGGCAGTTCCGCCTTCACCACCCGGATACCACGCCGCCAGAATCGCGGGCACATTCTCGTTGGCCCAGTTAACTGCTACCGCGCTGCCACTCAACAACACAACAACCACCGGTTTACCGGTCGCTACAATCGCTTTCAATAACGCATCCTGAGACTTGGGCAAGGAGAGGTCTGTTCGATCGCCGCCGCGGAATCCTTCAACATGCACCGGCATCTCTTCCCCTTCGAGCCTCGCCGAAATACCCAGGACCAGCACGCTCACTTCTGATTCCCGCGCTGCCGTTACAGCTTCCTGCATCAGTCGCTCGGTCATTCCTGGATACGACCAAACGAGTTTGGCAATGTTCTCGCGCTGATACTGGAAATATTCCATGCGCAAGTCGTAACTCCGACCGGCCTCGAGACTAATTTCGGCAGTAGCAGTCTTTTTAGGATTACTGGCCCACGCATCAACCAAAAGTTTTCCGTCGAGATAGAGGCGAGCACCATCGTCAGCCGTGAATCCGAGTGTGTACTTGCCTGATTCAGGCGCCTTGAGTTTGCCGGTCCAGCGAACGGAAAAATGATTTCCCGTCAGTGCAGGCGTGGGGTTGAAACGTCCCCAATCGAAATCAATGCGCGGATCGGTGCGAACAGTTGCTGGTGGACCACTTAGTTCCTGGTTGTTGAAGTATTCCGCTTTTAATCCTGGATCACTTCCATTCAAGGTCAAAGCCGAAGCAGGGACCGGTACAACCGGTTCACCGGCAAGTGTGGATCCAAGCGCGTAGGTCACTTTTGTATTTGCAGAGACCGCGTTTTTGATTCCTGCAAGCGGAGTAAACAAGCGCGACGCAGTACCGTTGTAGTTACCCCACAACGTCTCCGGCAAATCTGCATTTGGTCCAATGACCGCGATGCTCTTCAGGTCCTTCTTCAGCGGCAACGTCCGATTCGCGTTTTTCAAAAGCACGATCGACTTCCGCGCCGTCTGCAACGCAAGGCGGCGGTTTTCGTCGGTGTCGTTCGCCGAATACGGAATGCGTGCGTACGGAACCATTTCCGGCGGATCAAACTGCCCGAGCCGAAAGCGAGCAGTCAGGAGACGCTTCACTGACTTATCGATTTCCGCTTCACTAATCAATCCCTGCTTCACCGCCTGGACGAGGGATGGATACTCGGTGCCGCACGTCAGATCGGTGCCCGCTTTAACACCCATAACCGAAGCTTCCATTTCAGTCGCAACGACCTTGTGAAAAACGTGTATGTCGTAGATCGCACCGCAATCGGAAACGACAAAACCATCGAAGCCCCACTCGCCGCGCAGGATATCAACCATCAACCGCTTGTTGGCGCAGCACGGTTCGCCGTTCGTGCGGTTATACGCACACATAACTGAGTAAGCCTTACCTTCAAGAATCGTTTCTCTGAAGGCAGGCAGATAAGTTTCGCGCAGATCTCGTTCGGAAGAGATCGCGTCGAACGCGTGACGCTCTGGTTCCGGACCGCTATGCACGGCGTAGTGTTTCGGAGTCGCAATGACCTTGAAATAACGCGGATCATTACCCTGTAATCCGCGAACAAATTGAACCCCGAGTTGTCCTGTCAGGTAAGGATCTTCGCCGTACGTCTCCTGCCCTCGGCCCCAGCGCGGATCGCGAAAGATGTTGATGTTTGGACTCCAGAAAGTCAGTCCCTGGTAACGGCCGAATTGGCCCTTGCGCGCATACTCGTGATGCTTTGCGCGTGCCTCAGTCGAAATGACGTCGGCGACCTGGTACATCAGTTTTGTGTCCCAGGTTGCGGCGAGGCCGATGGCTTGTGGAAACACAGTCGCAATACCGGATCGAGCCACGCCGTGCAGCGCCTCGTTCCAATAGTCGTGAGCAGGGACCCCGAGACGTTCAATCGCCGGAGTCGCATTCCCCATCTGCGCAACTTTTTCTTCAAGCGTCAGGCGCGAAAGAAGATCGTCGACGCGAGTCGCAATCGGCAGGTTCGGGTTCTTGTAAGGTGGTAGCGATTGAAGCTGCGTGGGTGAGACAAGAGCAAGCAAAACGAACACGGATAACGCGATTTTTGGGATTGTCATGTTCTAACGCACACCAAATAAGATATCGACCGTTAGTTGGTCCAATCGTTCATACCGTAAAACCTTGCTTGTCAATTCGGCGCGATCTATTGGAGATTCCTTCACTCTATTCGCCTTTTCTCGGCTGTAACCGCCAAGTGGTTCTTCCGACGACCCGTTGCGGAGTTCCGAGAGCAGTGCCTGAATCTCCTCGTCCTGATCAAATTGCCGGGCTTTTTCTTTGAGGATCAGATAATTTCGCATGCACCCTGCCGCAAACTCCCACACACCTTCCTCATTCTCGCTGCGATAAGAATGCGCATCGAAGTGACGTGGTCCATCGTAGGAACTCTCCAGCAACCTCACCAAAAAGAAGAGGTTCTTAATCGACTCGGAACCAAACCGCAGATCCTGATCAAAGCGCGGTCCTTTTTGATCGTTAAGGTCGATGTGAAAGAGCTTACCCGCCTCAATCGCCTGGGCCACTACGTGATAGAAGTTGAGCCCGGACATTTGTTCGTGACCGACCTCAGGATTGACTCCAACCATTTCATGATGATCGAGCGTTGCAATGAACCCGAGCATCGCGCCGGTCGTTGGCAGATAAATGTCTCCGCGCGGCTCATTTGGTTTTGCCTCGAGCGCGAAGCGATATTCATAGCCTTGATCGATCGAGTATTCACAAAGAAAGTTGAGCGCTTCGCGATTCCACTTCAGCGCATCGCGCGGATCTTTCGCAGCATCCACTTCGGCGCCTTCGCGACCACCCCAGAAAACGTAAATCTTCGCGCCCAATTCAGCGCCGACATCCATCGACCGCATCGTTTTCTGTAATGCGTACAAACGCACCCTCGAATCGCTTGAAGTAAAGGCGCCGTCTTTGAAGACCGGATCGTAAAAGAGATTCGTTGTTGCCATCGGCACCTTCATGCCGTGGTCGTCGAGCGCCTGCTTGAACTCGCGCACGATGCGATCTCTTTCTGCTGCCGTCGCATCGATGGGCACCAGATCGTTGTCGTGCAGGTTCACGCCGTATGCGCCGAGCTCAGATAGACGCTTGACTATAGTGATCGGGCTGATGGTGGGACGTGTCGCATCGCCAAATGGATCTCGTCCGCGATTCCCAACGGTCCAAAGACCAAAAGTAAATTTGTGTTCCGGTTTTGGTTGATAGTTCATCTTGTAACTTCTAGTTTTACGGTCTCATACTTCACTGAGCTAGTTCCCACCATGACGTCAAACCAGCCCGGCTCGACGACACTCTTCATGTTCAAATCGAGAAACGAAAGTTTGTCGGGTGTGATCACGAACTCTATTGTTTTGCTTTCGCCGGGCGCCAGCGGGATACGCCGGAAGTCTTTGAGCTCCATGATGGGTCGCGTAACTGAGCTTACCAGGTCGCGAATGTAGAGTTGCACAATCTCGTCCCCCGCACGTTTCCCGGTGTTTGTGACGGTAACGCTCACCGTTGCATTGTCACGAGGTCCGATCTTCGCGGGAGTCACTTTCAGATCTTTATAGGCAAACGTCGTATAGCTTAAACCAAAGCCAAACGGAAACAATGGTTCCTTGTTAGCAAACAAGTAACCTCGACGCGCAGTCGGTTTGCGGTTGTAGAAGAGCGGCAACTGGCCCACCGATCGCGGAAAGCTGATTGTGAGTTTGCCCGCTGGATTGTAGTCGCCGAACAGAACGTCAGCGACGCCAGCGCCGGTTTCCTGCCCTAAATAAAAGCCTTCAAGAATTGCGGGAACGTTTTCGGCGATGTAATTGATGGAGAGTGGACCGCTGTTGATAAGTAGCACGATCGTTGGCTTGCCAGTATCGAGAACGGCTTTAACCAGATCGTTCTGCCGGCCCACCAACTCGAGACTATCCCTGTCGCCAAGATGATTGTCAGCCCAACCTTCTTTGTTCGTGTCCTCATTTCCACCCAGCACGAGCAGCGCGACGTCGGCGGTTTTTGCTACTGACACCGCTTCCGCGATCAGTTTTTGATCGTCTGCGGGATCGCTGAGCTTAGCGCTGTCGGCAAACCAGTCGCCGCCTTCTTTCGTTATCTTGCAACCTTCGGCATAGACGACTTTAACTTTGTCGCCGACCTTGTCCTTAATTCCCTGAAGAACGCTGACGCCGCGTCCGGGCTCGTCACTGTAACCACCAAGATGGACCTGCGCCGCATTTGGACCAATAACCGCGATCGACTTCAACGCGCTCAGATTCAACGGCAACAAGTTGCTCGCATTCTTCAGCAGCGTAAGCGATCTCCGGGCGGCTTCAGCCGCCAATGCTCGATGCTCAGTCGAGTTTGTGACACGCACCGCACGTTCTACGTCCACGTAAGGGTTTTCGAATAACCCAAGCAAGAACTTGGCGCGCAGATTTCGCGCAACGGCTTGATCGATAACCGTTTCTGAAACGCGTTTTTCTTTCACGAGCTGTAAAAGCGTTGGAAACGCATCGGGATCGGGAAGCTCGGTATCCACACCTGATTCAATTGAGATCCTGGCGGTTTCCGGTTTGTCTGACGCAAGGCGATGGAGGTCCATCATCTGCGGAATCGCGTAGTAGTCAGAAACTACATGACCTTTGAAGCCCCACTCCTCCCGCAGCACCGTTTGCAGCAGCCATTTGTTTGCGTGTGACGGAACGCCGTCGATCTCGTTGTACGATGGCATCACACTCATTATTCCAGCTTCAACCACAGCCGCCTTGAAACTCGGTAAAAAATACTCGCGCAGCGTTCGTTCCGAAAAGTTGACTGGTCCAATGTTGGTTCCACTCTCGGGCTGCCCATGTGCAGCGAAGTGCTTTGCAGTCGCGATGACGTGGTTTTCATCGACGCCTGGTCCCACTCCCTGCAAGGCTTTCACAATCGCCACTGCCATGCGCGACGTTAAATATGGATCTTCGCCAAAAGTCTCTTCGGTGCGGCCCCAGCGCGGATCCCGAGCAAGATCTAGATTCGGGCCAAGCACTTGATGACTTCCGCGGGCACGCGTCTCCAGTGCTCCGGCGGTAAAGATCTTTGTGATGAACTCCGGATCCCACGTAGTGGCGAGGGCGATTGGTTGAGGGAAACTTGTGCTGCCCTTGGCCATGTGTCCGTGAAGTATTTCGTCGTGAAGGATTGCAGGAATTCCGAGTCGCGTGTTTTCTACCAGCCATTTTTGAACTGCGTTCGCAAACTTTGCTCCCTCGCGCGGATCTTTTCGTTCTCTTTGCCGTGCGATCTGGCCGATACCGTGCTTCATGACTTCCGCCGCTTTGGCGGGAGAGAAATCGCCGCGATCAGTGGCAAAGTCTGTTTGCGGATTTACCTGGGGACGGTTGCCCCAAAGACAAACCAGTTGCGCAACTTTTTCTTCAAGCGTCATCCGCGAAACCAGATCGGGGACGCGGCGTTCAACTGGCAGACGAGGATTCTTGTAATCCGGAAGCTTTTCCTGCGAATTCATGCGCGCAACCGGGAAGAAAATTGAAACGATGATTGTGAGGCAGATGCTGAATGCAACAGTTCGCGTTTTTCTCAAGGAGTTGTGCCTTCTTTGATTTTCTTATACCGCACTTACCCATTCGCTGAAATTTCCTTCGAACATCCGCCTGACATCGCGCGCTATCTCTTCACGCGTAACCGCGCGCCCGTTCTGCAACAGTTGTTCATAGGAACTACAGAGCGCATCCGCAATTTGGCTGCGTGCGTGTTTCCACTTGTAGATTAATTGTTCGAGTACACGCGCGTCAGAATGTTGGGGAATGAAGCTTTGACCCAACAACTCCAATCTTTCTCGCGTAATCTCAGTCACAATCGAGGGATTGTTTAGAAACCACCAACAACCGAACGGCATGAGGTTGTTGAACTTCCTCGAGGCCACACATAACTCATGCTGGTTCTCGCGCGAAAGAAAAGTCACGAGGAATTTGATCTCGGGATATTGCGCACAGAGTCTTTCTATTGCGGAAACGTCGGCGCGGCCAAGCCCATCACCGGCTTCTCGCAGCTCCGGGTTTACCGAGCGGCGCACACCAACCATCAGAGTTACAGTAAGACCGTGTTCTTTGGCAGTCGGAAGAACTACCTTTCGGAACAAGCTGTCGCGTGTGTCATCACTCGGATACGCGAAATCCGGCGGTAACGAAGCAGCCAGGTAAACTGGATTCAGACGTTGTATCGACTGGTCCAACAACTGTCGAACTGCGAGGGTCGATTGCGCGTCGAAATCGTCCAACAGACTGTCCAACCTTAACGATGACTTAAAACGCCGGTCCGCGTTGCTGTAGGTTTTCCAAATCTGACTCTCTGCTTCATCGAGAGGATCGTTTGTCATCACGACACCGCTCACGCCAGCGATATCGAACACTTGATCGATGTGTTCTATCAGATTTTGAGAGTTGAAAAACGCGCGGGCGTCACTCAAATCAGGAGCGCGGGTGTCGAGACCAAATGCGTCGAGTACCGAAATAACTCCCTGGGCCGCTTCAGACGTCGGAGTGTTGTCTACGAACAACGTCTTCCAAACAAGATCGGCCTGATCCGTTTTTGACATCGCCCAGAACTGCTTATACGGAATTCTCGCCGAACGAAATGTCTCGGCAGTCAGGTAATGATACGTCAGCAGCTCATCGATCCCCCAAAGGCACAACTCGTTGAACTCAGGAGGAAACAGATGCGTGTGAACATCCATAACCGGCGCTGCGTTCACCACTAATTCAACTTCCGCGCGTAGCTCTTCCCTCTCGGTTAGCAATTCAGAAACGCGCGTGCGACTTTCGGTAGAAATGGCCATTTTTCTAACCCACCGTTTGCTCAAACGCGATCTCCGGTACTCGCGTGTCAAGCGGATCTGCCCAGCGATCGTTTGGTATCGTCGGAGTCCAACCCGGCCTCATTGGATCCTGATCGTAGGGATACGAACCAAGGCGCAGATATAACTCCCGATACTCTTCGACCTTTTCGCGATCAAGCTTAACACCCAATCCGGGCGCTGATGGCACGGCGATGGCGCCGTTTTCATACTTCAGCTTGCCGCCCTGAATGATGTCGTCAGTCAAGTGATGATAATGAGCATCGGCCGCGAACGACAGATTTGGAATTACTGCTCCGAGATGCAACATCGTTGCGAGCTGAATTCCAAGTTCCCCCGATGAATGCACGGCCACACCCAATTGGAACGTTTCACAAACTCCAGCCGCTTTGACGCACGCACGAATGCCGCCCCAGAACGTTGTATCCAACAACACGACATCGACCGCCGTGTCGCGAATGTTAGCCGCGAGCTGTTCGAAATTGACTATGACCGTGTTAGTCGCGAGCGGCATGCGAACTTTCTCGCGCACGCGCCGCATTCCATTCATACCAAACACCGGATCTTCCAAATAATCATTGCGAATGTCTTCGATCTGCTGACCAAACCAGATCGCCGTCTCGGTGGACCAGACGCCATTCGGATCAAAGCGAAAACGATCTCCAGCAAGTGCGTCTGCGAGTGCACGGTAGCATTCAAGTTCATATTCGGGAGGGAATACTCCGCCCTTCAACTTGTGTGAAGTGAAACCGTAAAGCTTCTTCAGCGTTCTGGCAGAATCGACGAGCTGCTCCACAGTTCGAATTTCGTCTGCTTTCCTCGCGTCGTTTGGATAACGAAAGAACAAGTAAGAAGCAAACGGCACGCGCTCGCGCAATCGCCCTCCGAGGATCTCTGAAACAGGAACACCCCATTTCTGCCCGAGGATATCGAGACAGGCAAACTCGATCGCTGCCAACATCTGGGTGCGATTGTTGTAAAGCGATGCTGTCGGATTCGCGATCAGAAATCTTAGTTCTTCGAGATGTGCTGGATCACGTCCTATTAGATAACTCTTAAGAGCTTGAAACGCGGCTTCTGCCGACTCGCCGCCCCCACCCATTTCGCCCAGGCCCACCAGGCCTTCATCCGTTTCTACTTCAACAATCGTGCGCACGAAACGCCCCCAATGACATCCGTTCGCGTGACGCAACGGCGCCTCAAGCGGAACTGTAACTGTCGTGGCGTGGAGATCAGTGATTTTCATTCGCGGTTACCATTCAAGCGCTGTGGCTTTGTACTGATCCAATGTTTTTGCGGGTGCCTCGACGCCATTCGGCAACGGGCGTTTTGCAAATGTTTGAAAGTAAAGCAAACACGCATCGCGCCACCAAACGGCATCGCGTTCCTGAATCGCCATTTTCTTAGCAATCGCAGTATGACGCTCCGGATCGATAGTGCCTACGAGTTTGGTCCAGGCGGCCCGCATGGCTCTTACCTGATCCACACCAGCCTGATAGTTCACCGCGAGATCAATCCAAAGCGTTCGGCCGGATTTCATCTTGTGGTCCCACGAGACGTGATGAAACCAAAGTAGAAACTCTTCGGGACACTCTCGCAAGTCAGAAAATTTTCGCCGTACCGGCCCGTGATATTGACTCACTGTGTTGCTACCGCTGCGCGTCCGGTCAAATCCAATCCCAGAGGCATCCGCTTTGTGATAATAGACAGGGTTCCAATCGTCACGTTTTTCCTTGTCCCACCACGGCGCTGGTCCATAATGATGACCGCCCCACATGATGTGATGTAGACCAAGTGGCGTCATGTATTTCACAGCGGCATTGTGCGACTGCGTCATGAATAACACGATGGTCGCGACGGCGTTATGGTCGTGCGTGAGGGTCATCGTGGTCCATTCCGAGGCAATCCGCTCAGAAGGAAGTCGCGGGTTCCAGGCCAACCGGCCGAAGGCGTACCAATTGGCCTGTAACAGATGATGCCCGGTCCAGTTTCGATCCGTGCCCGTATTTGCGACGCCGGCAATTCCGGTCAGGCTTTGTCGATACAGAGTGCCGTCGATTACTTTCGTTACCGTCGAGCCTTGTCCTTTCGCATACGTGTCGGAGTCAAGAAACTCACGCCACATTGACGCCAGAAAAACAAAATGATTGGAGAAACCAAGATACTCCTGAGTTATTTGCAGCTCTGGCATTAACTGCGTGCGAGGCATCGCGCCGAAGAGTGGATGAAACGGTTCTCGCGGCTGAAAGTCGATTGGTCCATTCTTCACCTGGAGCAGCACGTTTGGTGCAAACTTGCCGTCGAAGGGTTGAAGATTCTCGTAAGCCGCTCCAGCGCGGTCGTAACCGGGCTTCATGTCGTAGACAAATGCTCGCCACATCACGATGCCGCGATGAGGCGCCAGCGCCGCTGCCAGCATATTTGCGCCGTCAACGTGATTGCGATTGTAGGTTCGTGGACCAGGTTGACCTTCGCTGTTGGCTTTCACCACGAAGCCGCCGAAATCCGGAATCACTTTGTAGATCTCATTGGCCTTCTGCTTCCACCAGGCGATCACAGACGCGTCAAGTGGATCGGCGGTTGGTAATTTGCCCAGCTCGATCGGCGCTGAAAAACGCGCGGAGAGATAGACGCGAATTCCGAAGGGGCGGAAAACATTAGCAATTGCTGCCACCTTGTCGAGATATTTCGCGGTCAGGAATTCAGCGCTGGCGTTTACGTTATTCAGCACGGTGCCGTTAATGCCGATTGAAGCGTTGGCCCTGGCGTAGTCACGCAGACGCGGATCGACACGGCCCGGCAGTTCGTCCCAATTCCACAGCGACTTTCCGGCATAACCTCGTTCAATACTTCGGTCGAGATTGTCCCAGTGATTGAGTAGCCGCAGCTTCAACGCCGGCTTTTGATCTATTTGCAATCGATCTATCGGCTGTCCCGTTTGAAGCAGACGCAAGAAATGAAACGTGCCGTAGAGTGCTCCGACATCGCTGCCGGCGGTAATTATGACCTCGCTTCCGATAGTGCGAATACGAAAGCCTTCGGGACTGAGTTGTTTCTGTTTTCGAACAACAACCGAAACCTTGCCGTTGTGATCGACAACCTGTGACAGTTCATCACGGATTACATCGAAGGTGGCTGACTTGCCATGTACTTCAATCGACTTAATCCGTGTTGGAATCTGATCGTAGCGCAGCCATAAACGGTATCCATCATCCGCGTGAACGGTCTGCGGAAAGATAACGAGGCAGAGCAGTGCGTATTTACAGACCCTGCTTTTTAAGAAACTCTCGAATCGCTGCATAACTCTGCAACAGTTCCTCACGACTGAAGCCACCATGTTTACGACCGCGTATAGTCACCAGCCGATTTGCAATGCCTGCCTTATCCAACGCCGCATGAAGTCGAACCGCATGCGCGTACGGCGCAACGTCGTCATGTTCGCCGTGAATCGTAATGATTGGGGGAACACCTGCGCGCACATAGTTCACGGGTGAAAGCTGTTTTGCGAGTTCAGCGTTTGGAAAACTGCCAAACCACTCGCGGGCATAATTTCGCGCGCCTGGACCATCGAGCAGATCCGCCACATCGCCGATTCCAAACCAGTTCACTACAGCCGCAACTTTCAGTTCGGGCGTCGTCGCCGAATTCCAACGATCGTTTCCTTCAATCGGACACTGGCGATCGAAAACGTTATTCGCGGGCAACATGCCTGTCATTAACGCAAGATGTCCGCCTGCCGACGTCCCGGTTAAAACAAAGCGCGACGGATCAAGCGAGTATTCACGAGCGCGATGGGTGAGCCAGCGAAGCGCACAGCGAGAGTCTTCCACTGCCGCGGGCGCCCGCGCCTGGCGCGCTGTTCGATACTCGACATTGACAGCCGACCAACCCATTTCCAGGTATGGCAGCAGGAAAAGCACGTTGCGTTCTTTTTGTCCGTCAACCCAACCGCCACCGTGAAACAAAATCAACGTTGCATTGGGACGCGTTCGATTCTTCGGCAGATACAGATCGAGTTTCAGTTCGAAGTTACTTGCTTTCGCATACGTAACATTCGGAAAAATGTCGTAATCACCGGCGGCGTAATCAAGCCAGCGATCGGGATTCGTTTGCGCCCGCGCAGGAACACACAGGAAGCCGCAAAGAATCACGAAAAGCGCCAATTTGCTCGCACATCGAATTGTGCTTCTGTGATTCTTTGCGGCCATAGGGTTCAGAAACTAAGACGCATTCCGAAACGCCACTGTCGTTGTTGGTTCGGCCCGAAAGTCTGCGTTATGTAACCGAATGTTGTACTGTTCACATTGGCGTCGGGCAAGTTGAAGTTAGCGTGATTCAGTAAGTTCAACGTCTCAGCGCGAAGTTGGAACTCGACTTTCTCCGACAAGCGGAATGTTCGATAGATCGTAGTATCTATCTCGAAGAAACCCGGACCTCGAAGGTTGTTTCTTCCCCCACTCCCGAAACGGGCGCCGTTTTCTAATGCCCAGGCGCAATTCGCGGTGCATGTCGCTCCAAAAATTGCGGGACCACCCAGCACTGTATTGTCGAACCAGGGTCCGCTGCCGTCTGAACCGCGCTGCGCCGGTGTGCCGACGCCGCCTAAAATCGTGATATTCGAGGCGACTTGATTCGGTACCTGGCCACTCCCGCGAGCCAACAAGTTCGGAGCCGTATTTTGGACGACATAGAACGGCATGCCGCTCATGACGCTCATCAGGCCACTAACCTGGAACCCGCCGAAGATCTTGCTTGCCCAACCATTATTGATCCATCGCTGGCCCTTGCCAAAAGGCAGGTCATAAACCAAATAACTCTGGAGATTGTGCGTGCGGTCGTAACTGGCCGGACCGCGGTTGCGTTGTTTCTCTGGCGCGAATGGGATTCTGGGACCCTGGTCGTTGTCTGCGAAATTGATTGTTTTGGACCATGTGTAAGCGAGACCAAAAAGCGAACTGGCCCACCGACGAGTAAGTTGTGCCTGCAAGCCGTCATACGTCGTGTTTCCGTATGGTTGGATGCTCACAATATCCGCATTTATCCCAAACCCGATCAGTGGGCGACCAGCATCCGCGGTTCCTGGAGCACTTGGGTTTATGTTGACGAATCCCATCTGACCTATTGCACGCGTACCAACGTAACCAACCTGAGCTACGAACCTGGCCGGCAGTTGGCGTTCAATGAAAAAGTTGAACGAGTGAATTCTGTCCCGCTGCACCTCTTTCGGGAACGTTGTGGTTCCGGTGTTTGGCGGGAGCGGAATACTCCCGCTGGTCAGATCCGGTGGAGAGCTCGTGTTGATGAGCCCTTGACGGAGGGTCGTCACAGGAATAAACCCTGACGTCCCACTGAGTCCGTTAAAACTGACTGCGGGCATCGCCCAGATGTTGACTATCGGAAATGCATTCCTCAGGTCCTGAAACGGTCGTGGGTCGGACGATTGGCCATAGCCGCCACGAAGTACGGTTTTGTCGTCAAGGCGAAAAGCAAGACCTACTCGCGGCAGGAACAAACCCGCTCCAACAGATGCACCACCATCAAATGGAACATTCCCGAGTCCTCCTGTGATCACTTGCCCAGTCGCCGGGTCGAAACGGTTGATTCCGGAGTGGTCCTTTCTCGGAATCGGAAAGCGCTCCCAACGGAGACCATAGGTGAGTGTTGTACGACGTCCAATTTGCCAATGGTCACGGGCGTACAGGCCGTATTGCTGCCACCACACTGAGTTAGGATTGCGAAGTTGATCCGCCTTGCCGGCACCGCTTGGCAGGCCGAGCAGGAAGGCTGCCCATGCATTGAATGCATTAGCTCCCGCGACGGTTGTGCTCGAGCCCGGCTGACCGCAGACACTGTTTCCAGTGATTGCATTGCACGCTTGCAACGCTGTCGCAGTGCCGTTGAACTGGAATGAGCCGCGCACCGTCTGAAACGCCGCACCCTGTGGTTGGAAATGGTTGATTTGCGGATTCAAATAATCACCGCCAAAACGGAACGAATGTGCGCCTCTAATCCAGGATAGGTTCGCCGCTGCCACATACTGGTTGTCTCGGAACAAAAACGGGTTCCCGGTATTGTCGTTGCCGATATTGTTCCAACCAGTGATATTGAAAAACGGATAACCATTTTGAAGTCGGTCTGGTCCATTGGTGCCGGGAATTTTCAGAACGGTCAATCCGTACGGTTGATCAAGGTCAATGTTTTCTGCACCGAGTCTCTGGCGGGTATAACCGATGTTGGCGTCCAGAATCACTGTCGGAGAAAAGGTGTACGTTCCCCCGAATCCAACCACTTGTACCAGTCCCGGAGCAGTACCCAGTTGTCCTCCATTCAAGGCTCCGCCACCGATTATTCCAAAAATGGGAGGGTCGAAGATGTTTGTGGGTGAGCGACTGTATCGCCCCCACAAGCTGAGCTCGTTGCCGACGTAATTGATCTTGACATCCACGTTCGTGCGATTGAATTCACCTGTCCCGGTGCTTGCGAAGTTGTTCGTATTTCCGGGTCCTGTCGGAGGCGGTAGCTGTCTGATCAATTCAAGGGCAGCGATATCAATCCGACCTGCTGGGATAACATTACCGGGGAATGGAGTGCGCAGACGAGGATCCGGGTTCGACGCCGGGTCAAAGATGGTGGTTCCAGTCCCAACGAAACTGACATTTCCGTTAGCGTCTGGCCGCAGGCTCAAAGGCGCTATAGTTCTGGTAGTCCCGGCTGTATTACGTTGTGTTGTGCGCTCAAGATCGGTGAAGAAGAAAAGCTTGTTCTTGCCGTTCCAGACCGTCGGTCCGCCTTCGCCGAAGCGTGGCAATACGATTGGCCCACTCAAGGCGTAGCCAAATTGGGCCACGATGTTTTTAGGAATCTGCGTTTGGTTTGCAGGTTGAAAGAAGTTCCGCGATTGAAAGCGACTGTTCGTGGTATAGCCCCAGCCCACGCCATGAAAGTCATTACCACCTGACTTGATCGTAACGTTAACCGCCGCGCCACCCGCGAGTCCCTGCTCAGCGTCGAAAGCGTTCGTGACGATATTAACTTCCTGTATGGCCTCCGCCGGCGGAACATAAACCGTGTTCCCAGGCAGCCACGGGTAAATGATGCTGGAACCGTCAATCTTCGTGTTGTTCTGCAAACGGGAAACGCCGTTGACGTTGTACGACATGGAGCGCTGCGGGTTACCGGCCGCAGAGTTATCCTCGCCCGCACCGTTACCGATGAAAAAGCCGCCGGTGCCTCTGGCGGTTCCCGGAATCAATGAGAGCAGCGTCTGATAGTTACGACCCAGACTCCCAAATAGCGGGAGGTTGTTGATCTCCCGTGCCGACTGCGTGAGGTTGACGTCAGCACGATCGGTTTGCAGCGTCGCTCCCTCGCCGGCGGTGACGAGCACCGTCTCCTCCAACCCTCCGATCTCGAGTTGTGTATCGAAGCGAACGGTTCTGTTCGCTTCTATGCGGACGTCTGTTTTCACCGTTGTTTTGAACGATGATCGAGAGACTGAAACTTTATAGACGCCCGCCTGAAGATCGTTAACGGAGTATGCGCCGCGATCATCCGTGGTCGCGGTCCTTACGTCGCCCGTAGCCACGTTGGCGATCTCAACCTTCGCGCCTTCAACCACAGCCCCGTTCGCGTCGGTGACATTTCCGACGAGAGAGCCATAAAGGACTTGCGCGCGCGTGGCAGCGGGCACAAGCAGAACGGATAAGACTAACAGCGCGAGGTAGCCGGCTAATCGCTTTAGATCTTTTTTCTTGCCCAGACGCGCTGACAAGGGTGCGATGTATTTAGTTCGCTGCGGAAAGGCGGTGAAGGTAAACATGACTCTCTCTCCTCTTCGGATTAGACGTTTACATGGGACCCGTTAACCGGAGTCTGGCTATTTGTTCGCGACCACAACAAAATACGCAACAGAAATATTTTCCTCAGGCTACTGCCGGAGCACCGAAGTGCTTCAGTAAGACAAGCGCTATCGTCCCGCGCAAGCGCGGTTGAGTTATCGGATCGCTCGGTACGATCTGCGTTTCCGCTCGCGTGAACGAGTGCTCGCGCACAGTGTTCTTGATGATCGGACCAACCCTCTGCCAGGCACGGGTGACCTCCCCAACGATGACGATCATGTCAGGCGCCAAACCGGAGATCAGAGGTGCGAGTCCCAACCCCAGATACTTCGCCATCTGCTCCAAAGCATCGACCGCTTTGGCGTCACCCTGGTCGGCAAGCCGTAACAAGTGATCAAAACTGATGGTGTTTTCGACGCTTGCAGAACGACGTCCGCGGCTTGGCGAACCAGCTTGCGTGTAATAACGAACCGCAGCCGAGTTGGATGCATACATCTCCCAACAGCCGCGATTGCCACAACTGCATTCGAGTCCGTCCTGAACGATCGCGGCGTGTCCGAATTCGCCGGCTGTACCGGTCGATCCCTGGACCAATTGATGATTGAGTATCAGGCCGCAACCGATGCCTTCGGATACCGTAACGACCACCAGATTGCTCAACCCCTCGGCGCGACGGCCGAAACAAATCTCGGAAAGTGCACAGGAATTTGCAGCATTTTCCAGTTCGACCGGCAGTTTCGTCGCCTTTTCCAAAGGGGTTTTCAGATCGACGTCTTTCCACCCGAGATTCGGCGCGAAGACCAATCGCTTCGTCGCGAGATCAAGGCGCCCGGGAAGACTCACACCGATACCTTCGCAGGTCAATTCGGGGCGGGCGTCCATCAGCTTGTGAACTCGAGGAACCACTTCAGCCAGAAACTTCTTCGGATCTTGTGGAGTGGCGAGTGAATCCTGGGCGAGAAAGTTAGCGTCAAGATCGGCCAGAGCAAGCGTTGTGGTTACGGGACGAATATTTATGCCGATGATTCCGACCCGCTCTTTGTTCAAGTGCAGAAAGGTAGGGCGACGGCCTCTCGCCGTATGTCCATTTGCGCCTTCGGTGATCCATCGCTCTTTGATTAGCTGCTCGGCGATGACGGACACCGTGCTGCGTTGCAAACCTGAGTGACGCGCAAGGTCTGCTCGAGAGATAGGCTGGTGCGTTCGGATCAGATTTAGAACGATGCGTCGATTGATATCGCGCGCGGTTACGCTCGTAGCTACCTGGAAGTTAGATAGATCGATTCTTCGCACAGGTAAGTCTCTTTGCTGTTCTTTAATTCGCGGCGCGAACTAATATCACGCCACAAGGAATCAAGTCAATAAAAAAGCGACACACCCGCAAGCGTGAATCGCCGGCGGGTGTGCCGGTCAAAAACACCTAGAGCAGATCGTTATTTCGGCGCCACTAACAAGTAAACATCCCAGGCCCACCGCCCTACCTTGGTCTTTCCGTCCCTTACTTTGGCTCGGTAGCGGAAGCTGTTTCCGAATTCATCTTGCTTCCTCGACTCTTTGAAGTTGAGATCAAGTCCGTGCACGTCGAGCGCGCTCAAACTGCGCAATTCTGTAGGGTCCGAAATACCGTTGCTATTGGTGTCTTGCCACAAACGCAACGACGTGAAGATTGAATCGTTGGCGTCGATCCAACCATCTCCGTTGCCACCATTCGCAGGTTTGTCAAACTCCGCCAAAGCGAGAAATCCATTGGGATTTGCATTTGACGGCGGTATTGGCTGCGGCGTGTAGGTGCCAAACATTTCCGAGCCGTAATCGATTACGCCGTTTGCGTTGCGATCGAGTACAAGCCACGCATCATTGGAACCCTGCGCGGTCCAGGCCAGCTTTTCTTTCACACCATCACCATCCATGTCGTAGCTCACGCCGTTTGCCACGTTGGACAATGCGAAACCATCGCCAAGCACGTCTATTAAGATCGGGCTTACGCAGTTTCCATTCTCCTGACAACAGCAGTAGGCAAAGCTAGCCGTTTGCGGGTATTCACAAACAGGTAGATCACTGCAGTCGTCATACGAGAGTAAAGTGATGCTGCCATTGCTTCGAGTTGTTCCATCTTGACCTTCATTCCCGGGGTCGCCATTAAAACCTGGATCACCACCCGGACCCGTGGAGCCGTTCGCTCCTGGCCCGCCAGGACACGCAGTGGCCCCTCCACCTGTTCCTCCATTGCCGCCTCCTCCGCCTTCACCGCCTGCTCCACCGGAGCCCCCGGCTCCACCGGAACCACCCGTGCCACCCTGCGCTGACGTGGGGGTTATGTAGCTCGTACCGTGATAGAACGGGTAGTAAACAGTTATGTTATTGGCGAGACCGCCATCGCCGCCCCTTCCCCCAATGGCGCCATCGCCACCGTGGCCACCGTCTCCGCCGGAGCCGCCGTTGCCGCCATTGCCGGAACCACCCAAAGCACAGGAGCAATTTGCCCCATTACCACCGCGACCTCCTTTTCCGCCTTTACCACCTGCTCCGCCATTGCCACCATTGCCGCCATTTCCTCCATTGCCTCCATTGGCCAGGAAGGAATACGTACCAGTTGGATCGGCTGGGATTGTGAAATTGATCGCACCAGCATTGCCACCGTCGTTCCCGCGTACGCCGGGGGACGGTGAAGCTGTAGCGCCGCCACCATCTGCTCCGGGAAATCCGGGGCCGCCGTTAACGGAACCACAAACACCGTCAAAGCCATGCTGATCACCCTGTCCGTTGACACCCCCGGTGCCGTTTGTTCCATTGGCACCGTTGGTGCCATGCGAACCGCTATTATTTTCTCCTTGTTGAAAGAACCCTACCTTCGAGACTCCGGCGTTGCCGGTTGCCCTGGTCTGACGAGATTCCAACCACTCGGCGCGACCAGAACCGCTCGTATCTACCGTGAGATGCCAATCCCGGATAGTTGGCAAGGGGTGAAGATCTTTGTTTGTCCAACTGGTCTTAACAAATGGGCCCTGAGCCCGTCGGAGTGCTTCCGTGTACGTAGTGCCCAGTTGGCCCACCGTGTCAATCGGATAGACGTAAATAGAAAACGGTCCGTGGATCACCGCATCGCGTCCATCGAACACAAGGTTGCGCACCAGAATCACAGTATCGCCCGTTAACCTAACTCTTTCGGGAAGATAAAGTGTGTGGGCCAACTGAAGGCCCTTTAACTGGCTGCCCCCGCGCCTGGAGGCTTGTAGCTCGGGCATTTGTTCAAACGCACGCTTTAGCCTTTTGCGCCAGTTGCCTTTTAACAAGAGTTCCGGGTCGAAAGGAATTCGTTTTGAACGGAGCAGCTTTCGCGCGGTCTCGAAGTCTTTACTTTTCTGGTAAAGGCGAGCCGCACGTTCAGCTTCATCAGTCGGGCGTACTTGCCACTGGCCTTCACTCTTTTGACTAAGGGCGTTGTTAACTAAGAAGCTTGGGAAACACACGAGGCATACGAGGGAAAAACAAGCGATCAGTTTTCTCATGGTAGTTTTCTCCTGTACAAGAAGGGCAAATTGCCACGTAGGAGGTGTCGCTAGGGCTAATGCGATGTAGGAGTGTCGCCAGGGCTTCGGTTTATAGGAGGTATCGCTTGCCGTGAAGGGAGGTGATGGATCCGGTTGCGAGGTCGGAGTCCAGTTTCGGCGTCGTTCGAAACTAGCTCAGACGTTTGTCAGAATGTTTGGACGGCGATTGAGAATTTGTTGTGTTTTGCGCCAGGGATCATGAACGTGCTTTCAAGTCTTCCGGATGAGGTGCAGGCGATTCCGAGTTTACAAGATGGCGGGTGGTTTGATCGGTGACGCTGAACGGTGTGGGGATGAACTCGTTCGTCTGCGCGGGTCGCAGACTGCGTGGACTCGGAGTGGCATTGATCTCCGGGGTGCGGACTTCGAGACCTTGAATGCGCTTCATTTCACGTTCCTGAATTTCAGCCTGCTTGCGGCTCACAATCAGACCATTAATAATCAACGCCACACCGATGAAGAACGGAATGGCTCCGGCCACCCACAAC
This sequence comes from uncultured Acidobacteriota bacterium, assembly GCA_963789185.1. Lineage (GTDB taxonomy): Bacteria > Acidobacteriota > Blastocatellia > Pyrinomonadales > Pyrinomonadaceae > PSRF01. The sequence goes on along the minus strand of CAWBJU010000017.1, from coordinate 93,769 downwards.
CGAATAACAATCTGAGCCTCATTCGGTGGGAGACCGGCGGCGACTCCTTCCATAAATATATGCAGAAAGATCGCCAGTCCAATGCCCACGCTGCTTGTAATTACACCACCTTTTATTTCGTTATAGCGCTTCACCTCAGGAGTTATACCGAATCGCCGCTCCATCTCGAGCTTGCGCTCCTCAGCCTTCTCGCCAAACACCTCGGTCCACCAGTTTTCACCCCACTCAGACTTCTTGTCCGTGTCTTTGAGCGCCAGCGCCTCGCGCACCGCTTCCAGATTAGCCCCGCAAAACGTGCAGAACTTCACATTGTCAGTTTGATTGGACGCACAACGCGGACAGATCATATCTACCTCTCCAGCTAAACCCCGTATTTTTTAGCTCACTCGTATAATACGCTTCGATCTCTGTTTGAGGTGCGTTAATCTTTACGACTGCTCATGAAAGCGATCCCCGCGGAAACCATCGCCCATTACCGGATTGTCGAACCAATCGGCGCTGGCGGTATGGGCGCCGTCTATAAAGCTTTCGACAACAAGCTCCAGCGCGTTGTCGCGCTGAAAGTCCTGCCTGAGGAGTACGTCGCGCAACAGGATCGCCGCCGTCGTTTCTTTCAGGAAGCCCGCGCCGCGTCGGCGCTGAACCACCCACACATTTTGACGGTTTACGAAGTCGGCGAAGACAACGGCAAGCCTTACATCGCGATGGAGTTCATCGAAGGCGAGACGCTGCGGCAGAAAATCAAAGCCCGCAGCTTGCAGATCAGCGAAACACTCGGCATCGCAATTCAAATCGCCTCAGGCCTTTCTCGCGCGCACGAGCTCGGCATCATTCATCGCGATCTCAAACCAGAAAACCTCATGTTGAGTCGCGACGGTTACGCCAAGATCCTCGACTTCGGTCTCGCAAAACTCGTCGCCGAACGCGAACGCGCGCTCGCCGCCGACAGCGAACAAAAAACTCTGATCCGCGGCGTCGAAACTGAATCAGGCACCCTCATGGGGACCGTCAATTACATGGCGCCCGAACAGTTGCTGGGCCAACGAGTCGATCGTCGTTGCGACGTCTTCTCATTCGGCGTCGTGCTGTGTGAAATGCTGACTGGCACGGCGCCTTTCGTCCACGACAACCGCATCGACACGATGCACGCGATCCTGCATCGCGATCCGCGCCTGCCCGGCGCCGAAGGACCAGAACTTCCGATCGATCTGCAACGAATCCTGACGAAAGCGCTCGCAAAATCGCCGAAGGATCGTTATCAAACGTTTGACGAACTTGCCGCCGAACTCAAAACACTTAAACGCGAACTCGACCTCGGCAAGACGCTGCCGATCGCTGCAAAGACTCGACTCGTGTTGAAGCGAGTCGTTGCAGGCGCGCAGGTGGTCGACTACGAACGAGAACTCAACGAAGCGCAGTTCAAAGCTGTAACCACGACCGAAGGACCTTTGTTGATCGTAGCGGGCGCCGGCACCGGTAAGACTCGCACGCTCGTCTACCGCGTCGCTCGCCTCGTAGACATCGGAGCGAAGCCGGAGTCGATTCTGCTGTTGACGTTCACACGGCGCGCCGCCGGCAGCATGCTGACGCGCGCTGCGGCGCTCGCCGACGCGCGTTGCCAGCGCGTTTCCGGCGGCACGTTTCATTCGCTGGGCCACTCCGTCCTACGCAAGTATTCGGAACTCGCTGGTGTCGCTCGCAACTTCACCGTATTGGACCAGAGCGACACTGAAGATCTGATCGATCTCCTGCGCCGCCAGGTCAAACTCACGCCAGGCAATGCAAGGCACTTCCCGCGCAAACGAACCATTGCCGCGATCTTCAGCATGATGGTGAACAAGGTCCAGACGCTGAAACAGGTACTGAACAACGAGTACCCGCAATTCACAGACGAGCGACGCAATCTTGAAACGCTTTTCAAGTCGTTTGAAGACTTCAAACGCACGCGGCACATGCTGACGTACGACGATCTGCTCGTTCGCCTGCGCGAAGCGCTCGAGTCGAGTCAGGAACTGCGTGAACGACTGTCAGATCAATATCGCTACATCATGGTCGACGAGTACCAGGACACGAACAAACTCCAGGCGCAAATCGTAAAGCTAATGACCGCCCGTCACGATAACGTCGCCGTGGTGGGCGACGAGTTTCAGTCGATCTACTCGTTTCGCGGCGCGAGTCATCGCAACATGCTCGAGTTTCCCAAACTGTTCCCGTCGGCGCAGATCATCAAGCTCGAAGAAAACTTTCGCAGCACGCAACCGATCCTCGACGTCGCCAACTCCATCATCGCCGACGTTAAAGAGAGCTTTAAAAAGCGGCTTTATTCGCGGATCGAAGGCGGACAACCGCCGGTGGTCGTCAGCGCGCGTGACGAGAACGAGCAATCGCGCTTCGTGGCGCAACGCATCGCCGACTTGCGCGAAGAAAACGTGCCGCTGCGAGAGATCGCCGTCTTGTTTCGTTCGAGCTCACATTCATTTGATCTGGAAATCGAACTCGGCAAACACAACATTCCGTTCCGCAAGTTTGGTGGAATGAGGTTCGCCGAATCAGCGCACATCAAAGACGCGCTCGCGTTTCTGCGTGTCGTCGTCAAACCTTCTGACACGCTTTCCTGGTTTCGATCGTTGAAGTTGATCGAGCACATCGGCGACGCGACCGTCTACCAGATCCTCGAGCATCTCGGCGTCGAGCGGAGAGAGTTCCGCTCCAGTCGAACCAAGGCGGCGCTGTTCAAAAAGCTGCACAACTTTCCGGGACGAGCAGGCTACCAGGCGCAACTGGTACGTCTCGCGCGAGTGTTCACGACCGTTTGCGAAAGCAAGACGCCGAGTGAACAACTTGCTGCCGTTTTACGTTTCTATCGTCCATTGCTGAAAAATAAATATGACGACGTTCAGCGCCGCAGCCGCGATCTCGAACATTTGCAAACGATCGCGAAGCGCTACAAGACTGCCGCGAAGCTACTTGAAGATGTCGCGCTCGATCCGACTGAAGCTGTCCAGGGCAACGCGTCGCGAAACGGCGGCGGCTTTGTAACCCTCTCGACAGTGCATTCGGCGAAAGGTCTCGAGTGGGACAATCTGTTTGTGATCTGGATGACTGACGGTTGGTTTCCGGCAAACCGTTTTCAGGACGAGTTTGACGATTTCGAGGAAGAGCGGCGACTGCTCTACGTCGCGACAACGCGCGCGAAAAAGGATCTGCACTTCGTTTATCCGGCGGTAAACGTTTACAACGGACCGGAAACAGACGGTTCGCCAACACTGTCGCGTTTTCTAGAACCGATTCCGCCGTCGATCCTGCAACACGCTTCTCTATTGGACGGCAACTAACTCTTCTGTAAACTGTCGGCGGTCGCAACTACAGATTAAAGATGACTCTCGGCACTGAATGGCTCATCGACGCAAGCGGCTGTGACCCGACGGCGCTTGCAGACATCAACCGCTTACAAACCATTTTTGAGCGCATCATCAGCGATCTCGATCTGCATGTTCTGGGCGAGATCTCCTGGCACAAGTTTGCCTCGCCAGGCGGTGTAACCGGAATCGCAATGCTCTCCGAATCACATCTCGCCTGTCATACGTATCCGGAGTTTCGCGCGGCGACGTTCAATCTCTATTGCTGTCGCGACCGCGCTATCTGGCCATGGGAGCAGATGTTGAAGGAGATGCTCGGCGCGAGCCAGGTCACCGTACGCACGTTTGAACGAATAGCCCTTCAAGCCGGAGGGGCTGCTCGATGAGTGCCCACTCACAGAGTGTCCTCGTCGCGAACTGCCCGTCGTGTGGCGGACCGGTTGAATTCAAAAGCGGTCAATCGATCGTCGTCATTTGCCAATACTGCCGTTCGGCTGTCGCGCGTACCGATCGCGATCTGAAAGACCTCGGCAAGGTTGCTGAACTCGTCGAAACAGGATCGCCACTCGACGTTGGCCTTCGCGGTAAGTGGAAAGACATTCCGTTCGAGTTGACTGGCCGCGCCCAACTCGGTCACGAGATGGGTGGCCAGTGGGACGAGTGGTACGCGACGTTCTCGAACGGTTGGCTTGGTTGGCTCGCCGAAGCACAGGGCCGCTTCTATCTCACGTTTCAATATCCGATTCCCGAAGGCGTTGAGATCCCGCAGTTCGATCAACTTCAACTCGGACAAACGGTCCAGGGTCTACCTTGGCCCACGCCGCTGATCGTCGCTGAGACCGGACGCGCCACAGCGCGCGGCGCGAAGGGGGAGATACCGTATCTACTTACACCGGGTGAGACTTATTACTACGCCGATCTTTCCGGGGTGAACAACTCGTTCGGCACGCTCGACTACAACGAATCACTACCGCTGGTCTTTTTGGGACAACAAGTCACACTCGCTGAGCTTGGGATTACAACCACGCGCACACCGGAACGCGAAGAGCGTCGCGTCGACGCCGCGCAAGTGAGTTGCCCGAACTGCGCTGGTCCACTCGAGCTCCGCGCGCCGGACAAAACCGAGCGCGTCACCTGTCCGAACTGCAACTCGTTACTCGACGTCAACCAAGGTCAGCTTCAGTTTCTGAAAGCACTCGAAAAGCCTTGGTTTCAACCGCTCATTCCCATCGGCAGCACCGGCGAAGTGCCCGAAGGAAAGATGACGGTGATCGGCGCGATGGCGCGCAGCGTGACGATCGAAGGCGTGACGTACTTCTGGAGCGAGTATCTGCTTTACAACCCGCAGATCGGTTTCCGCTGGCTAGTCCATAGCGACGATCACTGGAATTACGTGCAGGCCGTGCCGCCGGGCGAGGTGACGGAGTCGGCGAAGTCCGTCAGTTTTCGCGGCAAGACCTACAAGATCTTCCAGGACGCGCAGGCGAAAGTCGAAGTCGTTTTGGGTGAGTTTTACTGGAAGGTCGAAACCGGCGAGCAGGTGCGTGGCGTTGATTACGTGAAGGCGCCTTATATGCTCTCGAAGGAAGTTTCGACGGTCTATGTGACTGACCCGAACGATCCGGAGAAGACGCGACGCGCCACTGGCGAGATCAATTGGTCGCTCGGAACTTATATTGAAGTCCCGCAGATCGAAAAGGCATTCAACGTGACGGGCCTGCCGCGTCCATCGGGCGTCGCGCCGAATCAACCTTACAAACACAAGTGGGTTTACAAGTACTGGCTTTTATTTCTTGGCGTGCTGCTTTTGACTGGCTTCCTGATGCTTGTCGTGTCGGGGTCGGAGAAAGAAGTGTTCAATCAAACCGTGAACCTTCAGCCACTGGCAAACGCTGACGCGACGTACGTCTTCTTCAGCGAGCCGTTCGAATTGGCTGGAAGACGGAATATTCACATCGAAGCCGAATCGCCGGTGCAGAACACGTGGGTCTATCTCGAAGGCGACCTGATCAACGACGACACTGGCGTGGTCCAATCTTTCCCGATCGACATCTCTTATTACCAGGGCGTCGAAGACGGTGAGTCATGGACCGAGGGCGACCGAAAAGATTCAACTTCCACGTCTTCGATGCCCGCCGGGCGCTACATCCTGCGACTCGAAGGACAGTGGGAGAAGTGGCAAGAGCCGGCTGTTGTTTCAGTGAAGGTCTCACAGAACGTGCCTACGGGCCTAAACCTGCTGCTCGCGCTGATTGCGATTACGATTGGACCAATCGTGATGTTGATCTATCACATCAGTTTCGAACATAAACGATGGTCCGAGAGCATGTTTACGACCAGCGGCAGTGACGACGATGATGGCGATGATGAAGGGGACGAGTAGGAGAGACGAATGCTCAAAACACTTTACACAATCTTTGCAGCCGGCACTGTGACCTTGTATACCGCCGCGGCGCTCCTTGGTTGGGAACTGGGTGGCGGTACGCGCAGACAGTTGCCGCCTGACGCGCGGCAGAATGGTTATCGATCGTTTCATTTCTGGCACTACGGCTTTCACGGAGGAAAATGATGCTGCTTGAATCAGTTGCTTCGCATACGGCACTCGGTTTAGTAGTTCCGATGGAACAGCTCCTGCCAATCGTCGTCACGACCGTAGTATTCGTCGTCATTGGCCTCATAGTCTTCGCGCTCGCCTTCCTGGTCATCGCGAAGGCGACGCCGTTTTCAGTGCGGAAAGAGATTGAAGAGGATCATAACGTCGCGCTCGCCATCGTGATCGCGGCCGTCATTCTCGGCAGCGCTCTGATTATCGCGGCGGCGATTCACGGATGAAGAGTTCGCTTCCCGCTGCGACATGAAACGACCGCCGCTACTTTTTCTCAACGTTCTCATCGTCGCAACCTGCGGATTGATTTACGAGCTGCTGGCCGGAACTCTCGCCAGCTACGTTCTCGGCGACTCCGTCACTCAGTTTTCCCTCATCATCGGCATCTACCTTTTCGCCATGGGCGTGGGCTCGTGGCTCTCGGGTTTCATCGATAAAGGACTCGCGCGCAAGTTCGTCGACATCGAACTGGCTGTGGCCATACTCGGCGGGTTTTCCGCACCGCTGTTGTTCATCACGTTTTCGCGCGTGAGTTACTTCTACGCGGTGCTCTATTTCGTTGTGTTTGCGATTGGCGTGTTCGTGGGTCTCGAAATACCGCTCCTGCTGCGTATCCTGAAAGACAAGGTTGAATTCAAGCAGCTCGTTTCGCGAGTGCTTGCGATGGACTATGTCGGCGCGTTGCTCGCGTCGATCCTGTTTCCGGTCTTGTTTGTGCCGCGGCTGGGGTTGATTCGGACGTCGCTCGTGTTTGGCATGCTGAACGCGGGCGTTGCGTTGTGGGGCACGTGGTTGCTGCGTCCGTTGATCAAGAGCGGCATCGTGGCGTTGCGAATCAGGGCAGTCGTGGTCATGGTGCTGCTGCTCGCTGGTTTGATCTATGCAAACAAGCTGACGTCACTCGCGGAAGACGAGATGTTTGCCGACGAGATCGTCTACACAAAAGACACGCCGTACCAGCGAATCGTTATCACACGCGGGCGAGCCGGGTTTCAGTTGTTCCTGAATGGCAATTTGCAGTTTAGTTCGACCGATGAGTATCGCTATCACGAGGCACTCGTTCATCCGGCGATGCTGCTGGCTAACAATCCGAAGCGCGTGGTTGTGCTCGGTGGCGGTGATGGGTTGGCGTTGCGTGAAGTGTTGAAGTATCCATCGGTCGAACGTGTCACGCTCGTGGATCTCGATCCCGACATGACAAACTTGTCGACGCGTTTTCCGATGCTTGCGAACTTGAATCAGAAAGCATTTGACGACCGCCGGGTTCAGGTGGTGAACGCGGACGCGTTCGTTTGGATCGAAGAGACCACGGAGGCGCCGTACGACGCTGCGATTGTCGATTTTCCCGATCCAAACAGTTTTTCGCTGGGCAAGCTATATACGACGCGGTTCTACCGGATGCTGCGGGCGAAGCTGGCGTCGGAGGCGGCGGTAAGCGTGCAATCGACGTCGCCGATGTTCGCACGTAGTTCGTATTGGTGCATCGTTCGCACGCTGGAAGCGGCGGGTTTTGTAGTTAGACCGTATTACACTGCGGTGCCGAGCTTTGGGCTGTGGGGATTTGCGCTTGCACGCGCGTCGCCTTTCGAGATACCGCGGCACCCGCCGGCGGGGCTGCGGTTTTTAGACGATCAGAGTCTCGTGGCGATGTTCACCTTGTCCGGAGATATTGGACCAGTCCCGGTAGAGATCAATCGTCTCGATAACCAGGCGCTTGTCAGGTATTACGAAGGCGAGTGGCGACGATTTGAGTGAGCCACAAAAAGGCACAAAAGGCGCAAAAGGAAGTTTGTAAGTTGGAACTTAATTGTTTGCAAACCAAGGCCTTTTTACTTTGTGCCTTTTGTGCCTTTTTGTGCTGATCTGGTAACGCATGAGCACTTTCACGCGACGTGAAATTCTCGCGGCATTCCTCGGTGCTCCGTTTGCGCTCGCGGCATGTAAGCGGAACTCGGCGCCGAGGTTTCCCGAAGGCGAGATTGTCGGCACGTCAGATGTGTTCGGACACAGATTGCGCGACGGCTTAAAGGTCGAGGTGCCGGCAGACGCCTGGACCAACGTTCCGATTGTGATCGTCGGGGGCGGTGTCGCCGGACTGACCGCCGCGTGGCGACTGCAAAACTCAGGCTTCAATGATTTCGTCCTCGTAGAACTTGAGAACGCACCGGGCGGCACCTCTCGTTCCGGATCGAATCGCACCATTTCTTTTCCCTGGGGGGCGCATTACATCCCCGCGCCAATGAAAGAAAACGCCGCGCTTGTTTCACTGCTCGACGAGATGGGCGTGCTCGAAGGCAAAGACGCAGACGGCGAGCCGGTGGTGCGCGAACAGTTCCTGTGTCGCGATCCGGAGGAGCGCGTTTTCTACAAGCGCCGTTGGTACGAGGGGCTTTATCTGCACGCAGGCGCGTCACCGGAGGACAAGTTGGAACTCGATCGTTTCAACGCTGAACTCGCGCGCTGGATAACCTGGCGCGACGCGAAGGGACGACGAGCGTTCACGCTACCCGTTTCCGCGTGTTCAGACGATGCTGAAGTCACCGCACTCGATCGCATTTCGATTCTCGAGTGGTTGAACCAGCACGGGCTCAAGAGTTCGCGGTTGCAATGGTGGGTTGATTACGCGTGCCGTGACGATTACGGAATGACTCTCGTCGATACAAGTGCGTGGGCAGGACTGTTTTATTTCTGCTCGCGTGTGGCGAAGCCGGGAGTCGAGTCGCAGTCGCTGATCACGTGGCCCGAAGGCAATGGCCGTCTTGTTAATCATCTGTTCGAGAAAACAAAGGCGCGGGTGCAACTGGATCGTGCGGCGGTCGAGCTGATTCCGAGTCAGAAACACGCCCGTTCGGGTGTCGAGGTGGTTACGGTCGATCGCGAAGGGCGCAATCCACGTGGTTTCCGCGCTGAGCGAGTGATCTTCGCGGCGCCGCAGTTCATGGCGCGTTACGTCATCAGACCATATCGCGAAAATCCGCCGCCGCACATTGCTGAGTTTCAGTTTGGATCGTGGATGGTGGCGAACCTTACGTTGCGCGATCGTCCGCAGCAGTCGCCGCGAGATTTTCCCCTCTCATGGGACAACGTGCTTTACGAGAGTCCTTCACTTGGTTATGTGGTCGCGACGCATCAACGCGGACGCGATCATGGACCAACCGTACTCACCTACTACTATCCTCTTTGTGACGCCGACGCGCGTCATGCGCGTACGCGCCTACTCGAGACTGGTTGGAAGGAATGGACCGACGTCATCCTCACCGACCTCGAGCGCGCGCACACGGACATCCGCGACCTGACTGAGCGCGTTGACGTAATGCGCTGGGGCCACGCGATGATTCGACCGCGAACCGGATTCATGTGGGGCCAGGCGCGTCGCGAAGGCGCGAAACCGTTTCAGTCGATTCATTTCGCGCATTCGGAGCTGAGTGGCGTCGCTTTGTTTGAAGAAGCGTTTGACGTCGGGTTGCGTGTGGCAGATGAGGTCCGTCCCCTGATTTCACTCAGTCGCGCTTAGTTTCGCCGTCGATCATGCGCCGGATGCCGAGCGGGTTTTCGTCCTGGAGTTCAGCGGGAAGTGCAGCGTTTGGAAAATCCTGGAAACACACTTGGCGCGCGAAGCGATAGATCGCGCGCGTGCCGACAGAGGTCGAACGGCCGTCGGACGTCGCCGGGTATGGACCACCATGGACCATTGCATGTCCGACTTCCACGCCCGTGGGAAACCCGTTGAAGACTAGTCGTCCCGCTTTGGTTTCGAGCAATCGAATCAATTCCGCGTTAACGCGCAGATCGTCTTCAGTACCGTGAATCGTCGCAGTGAGTTGTCCTTCGAGCGCGTTCACCAATTCCATGAGTTGATCAGAGTAAGTGACGACGAGCGTGGATGGACCAAAAAGCTCTTCCGCGAGTTCCGGATGAGCAAGAAAGTCAGCCGCTGAAGTTTTGAAAAGCGCACTTTCACCAATCGTTTTGACTGCCGCATGCTTCATTCGCGCGGCGACACCGCTTTGATAGCTACGCGTGATCGCCGGCGTGAGCATTGTTTGCTCAGTTGTGCCGGCCATTAACTCTCCCAGTTTTTTCACAAAGGCATCGGAGTCTTTATTGTCCGCCAGCAAAATCAATCCGGGGTTGGTACAAAATTGTCCGACACCTAACGTCACCGACGAATGCAGACCGGCCGCGAGCTGATCCGATCTTTCGCTGAGCGCGCCGGGCAAAATAATCACGGGATTGACACTGCTCATCTCCGCATAGAACGGTATCGGATCCGGTCTTGAGGAAGCGATATCGAATAAAGCACGCCCACCTCTCCGCGATCCCGTAAATCCAACTGCCTTGATGAGCGGATGCTTCACGAGGGCGGTTGCGACGTCCGTGCCTGCGTCAAAGAGCAGCGAGAAAACGCCTTCAGGCAGGTCACAATCACGAACTGCTTCAGATATTGCGAGACCAACGAGTTCAGAAGTGCCAGGATGCGCCGGATGTGCCTTGACGATCACCGGGCATCCAGCAGCTAACGCAGACGCCGTGTCGCCGCCGCCCACTGAAAATGCGAGCGGGAAATTACTCGCTCCGAAAACAACGACTGGTCCAACGGGGCGAAACATCGATCGCACATCGGGCTTCGGCAACGGCTGTCGATTGCGGTCGCCATGATCGATGCGCGCATCAACCCACGAACCTTCTTCAACGACATCTGCAAACAAGCGAAGTTGATTACACGTGCGGGCCGTTTCCGTGCGCAGACGCCCCTCGGGCAGACCAGTCTCCTGATTGGCCCGAGTAATCAGTTCATCGCCAATTGCTTCTATGTTTTCGGCGATGCGACGAAGGAAATGCGCTTTTTCTCGACCTGTTGTCTGTGAATAAATTGCGAATGCAGAATGTGCGAGTTGCGCGGCCTGGTCCACTTCAGCGGCGCTCGCCGTGTGATAAATGGGTTGAAGCTTTTCGCCAGTAGCCGTATTGACGCCCTGCAACATGCCGCCATTCAATGCGCCACGGCCAAAACCGATAATCGATGTTCCTTTGAGCTCCTTCATTTGATCCGCGTATTCAACGCTTCCCTGATAACTCGCTTCGCCTCTTCCAACTCCGGCCCTACGAGTTCCAAACGCGGCGGTCGCACGCGCGCGTTGCCCATGCCGACTTCCTGCTGCACGAGTTTGATGAGTTGCACAAATTTCGGCACCGTATCCATGCGCAACAACGGCAGAAACCAGTGATACAAACGCATCGCCTTCTCATGCTCGCCATTCATCGCATATTCAAACAAGTCAACAGACTCTTTCGGAAACGCGTTGACCAGTCCCGCGATCCAACCCACTGCTCCCACAGCAATGGCTTCGACGATCGCATCGTCAACGCCGACGAAGATCGCCAACCGGTCGCCTGTCAACTCTTTGATCCACGTCACGCGGCGTACATCAGTGCTCGACTCCTTCACCGCCTCAAAATTCCGGTGCTCTGCCGCAAGCTCGCGAATCTGTTCCGGAAGAAAGTCGGTGCCGTACGCGATCGGGTTGTTATAGAGCATGCACGAAAGACTTGTTGCACGAAACACTGCTTCCAAGTGAGCCTTCATCTCGCGCCAATCGCCTTGATAAACATACGGCGGCAGGACCATCAGACCGCTGCAACCGAGATCCGCTGCGCGCTTCGACAATTCGACCGCTTCAGCCGTGCTTAACGAAGCGATCGCCGCCACGACCGGAACTCGATCGCCAACCGCCTCGACGACGGTGGACCAAAGCGACAGTTTCTCTTCGACTGTCAGCGTCGCGCTTTCGCCGAGTGAACCCGGCGTCACGATTCCGGTGCAGCCGTTATCGACGAGCCAATTGCAATGCTTTGCTGTGAACTCGTGATCGATGTTCAGTTGTTCATCGAAAGGAGTTGTGATGGCGGGCATCACGCCGCGCCAGATCATGTTTTTCATAAGAGACTCTCAACTTTGACCGGCAGAACCGGTGGACGCACTGATTCAACCTTCCAATCAAACAAAAACTCAACCGCACTGCCGCAAATTCTTCCCTGACACGGCCCCATTCCACAACGCGTCTGCAACTTCGCTACTCGCCACGAATCATGCGCGCGCAGGCGATCGAAAACAACGTCTTCGCAGCGGCAGACGATCGTCTCCGGTGCAGCGAGTGTCTTCAATTCATCGCGCAAGGCGAATGTGCGGTTCAATAAATCGGCGAACCGTCGTTGCTTCGCGCGCTCGGGGAACAAAGGCCGCGCGTCCTCGCGTCTTTCTGCGGTGGCAAGTCCAGCAATTTCACCTTCGACGAGTGAAAGTTCAAGTCCGCCGATTCCGGTCGACTCGCCGGCGGCGTAAACGTGCGACACGCTCGTTTGCTGAAACTCATCAACACGCACCGCACCTTCGTCGATCTCACAACCAACCAACTCGGCCAATTCCAAGTTCGGCACTAGATGAAACCCGCACGCCAGGTAGTCGCACGAAACACTCCAACGCTTGCCGTGACGCTGCAAAACCACGGATTCCAGTTTTTCTGCGCCATGCGCCTCTGCAACCCAACAATTTCTTAAATATCTGACGCCGCCCAGCAGCTCACGTGCTTGCGATAATTTGCCGGGCTGGTTGATGAGACCCAAGCCAAACCGCGCGAGTCGCAAAAACGACGCTTGCTCGGCGATCAGCAAAACCTCCGCACCGCGCGAACGCAGATAACCCGCGACCGCCAACAACAATGGACCACTGCCCGCAAGAACAACCTTCTTCCCTTCTATGGGCAGACCAGTTTTCACAAGCGCCTGCAATCCACCGGCACCCATGACGTTCGGCAATGTCCAACCTGGAAACGGTAAAAACCGTTCGCGTGCGCCAGTCGCCAACACCAAATCTTTGTAAGCCAACTCGAGCACGCCGCTAATCGTCTCGGCCAACAACGTGCCGTGCCCAGTATTTTGAAACACGCGCGCGCCGGAAACGAAATCGATCTCAACACTCCGAATTCGTTCAAACCAAACTTGCGCCTGCGGCGATTGCGCGCCTCCGCGCCAGATCTGCCCGCCTACGGAGGGATTGTCGTCAACGACCACGATGCGCCGTCCCGCCTGCGACGCGCGAAACGCAGCCGCAAGTCCCGCCGGTCCAGCACCAACAACCAATACGTCGCACTCGTTTCGCGATCTATCCATCAGTGCGCACGTCCATTCCATCCCGGCAAACCGTCTGACAACTGCGACAGTGCGCTTCGCCGTCGATCGTCACGCGACACTCAAAACAGATCCCCATGCCACATAATGGACCACGCGGTTCACCCGTCACCGAACGCCGAAACATGCCCACGCCAGTCGTCATGATTGCCGCCGACACCATGCTTCCGGCCGGCATTGTCACCGCAATGCCATTGACCGACAGGCGCACCGTCTCAGACATGCGCCAGCTCCCGCGTGACGCGCGACGGCAAATACGGCGCGATGGGAATGGCCGACGTGCGATTCGCAATCTGATCGACAAGAAGCTTCGCCGTCGCCATCGACGTCGTAATACCGAGTCCTTCGTGTCCAGTCGCCAGATACAATCGCGGATGCTCCGTATCCGGTCCTATCAGCGGCAACTTATCAGGCGTCGCAGCACGAAACCCGGTCCACGCACGCAACGAAGAAAGTTTCCCGAGCCCAGGCAGAAACTCAATCGCCCGCAACAACATGCGATTCAAAATCGAAACATCAACCCCAGTCTCATCAACTTCAAACTGACGCGACGAGCCAATCAGCAACTGTCCCGTTTTCCGCGGTTGAATATTGAACGCAACCGACTCCGCCGTCATCGTATGCGCGCTTTTCAAGTACCCAAGCTCCACCAGTTGATGTCGCAGAAACTGCGGATAACGATCCGTGATCACGAGATGGCCCTTGCGTTTCTTTACATCAATTCCGGCAGTCAATTCAGGCGACCAACTTCCAGCCGCGTTAACAATCACACCGGCGGAAAACACAGAGCCATCACGCAAGCGAACCCCATCCGCCGTAATCTCACGCACCGGCTGCCCAACGAATACCTGCGCGCCCCGCGCTCGCGCGCGATCGACAAGAAACTGCGCCGCACATGGCGGATAAATGACGCTGTCTCCCGTGACATGTAGCCCGCCAACGAGACCTTCGCGCAAGTTCGGCTCAGCTTCCTTCAGCGACTGCGCATCCAGCACCTCAACCGCAACCCCACGCTCGGAATAAAACTTTTGCTTGCGTTCGACCTCGTGCATTTCATCATCGTCGGCAGCGACCCAGATCGTTCCGCACGCGTCGTATTCCACCTCGAGCGGCAGCTCGTCTCGCAACCCTTCCCACAACAATTGCGAATAGCGCGTCAACGCAAACTGCGCGGCAGAATCATCCATCACCGTGAGGTGGCCCATGCCTGCCGCAGTCGCCCCGCCGCCAATCATCTTTGCCTCGACGATGGCCACGCGAAGGCCTTCGGCTGCGCACTCCGCCGCGCAAGCAGCGCCAACGATGCCACCGCCGATAATCACTACGTCGTAAACAGGAGAACTCATCCGCGAATGCCCATGCAGAATGGGTCGTGCACATCCAGGATCAACTCAGCTTCCGCGGTGATGAAGGCGGAGCCTTTGATGTGCGGGTGGATTGCGTTGTCGATTATCGAAACGCTTCCCTCGAAAACGCTGCCCACGATACTTTCCTGCCGCCACGTTTGTCCCTCGGCGAGTTTTCCATCGGCAAACAGACACGCCAGCTTTGCACTCGTGCCCGTGCCGCATGGTGAACGGTCGTAAGCCTTGCCCGGACAAAGCACAAAGTTCTTGCTATCAACACCGCTGATGGCTGATGGTCCAAAAAGTTCGACGTGATCGATCTCGTGTCCGTCCTCGCCGGTGATTCCGTCGCGCGCGAGTGATTCGCGCACGGCCCACGTGAAGTCAGTCAACGCCTCGAGATTGGCGAGTGACAGTTCAAAAGAATGATCTTTCACGAGAAAGAACCAGTTACCGCCCCAGGCAATATCTCCCTTCACTGGCCCGAAGCCAGGCACGTCGACGACGACATTCGCCTTCAACCGGTAACTTGGCACGTTTGCGATTTCGACTGATCCATCCGCGTCGAGCTTTGCGGTAACGATGCCAACGGGCGTCTCGATCCGATGAGTTCCGGGCCCAATCCGGCCGAGGTATGCGAGCGTGGCGACTACGCCAATCGTCCCGTGGCCGCACATTCCCAGGTAAGCAACATTATTGAAATAAATCACGCCTGTAATGCATGAATTATTGAGGGGGGCGCACAACAAAGCGCCCACCATCGCGTCTGACCCGCGCGGCTCGTTGACAACCGCGCTACGGAAATCGTCATATTGCGTTCGGAAGCGCTCTAGTTTGGTGGCGAGCGTGTCGCTGCCAAGATCCGGACCACCACTTACCACCACACGTGTCGGCTCACCGCCCGTGTGCGAGTCGATTACTTTGACGCGTCTTATGTTGGAGTCAGGCATTGAGCTCGTTTGAAGTACCGCGATTGTATATTGGATTGCTACAACTCAGAAACACGGATATAAGTGCCAAAATGCGAAAGTTGATCCCCCTCCTTATCCTCCTTCTGTGCGGCAGCACAGTTTCACTAAACGCCCAGGTCGCCAATCTTCAGGAACGTGAAGCCGAATGGAAAAGCTATTCGCTTCCGCAAACGAATTTCACACGTCACGTAACGGCCGAGAAAAACCTCGTCTTTCGTGTTCCGGCCGACTGGAAGCAAACGGGGCCCGAGCCTTTTAGTTTTACGGGACCGCATGAAGCGCGAATCCTTGTATCTACACAGACCGTACCCGATGGATATCCGCTAACTGAGTTTGCCGCCGCCTTCCTGAAAGAAGTCGGAAGTCTGACAAGCTCTGCCGAATCGATTCTCACACGCCGAACACAGTTTCAGGATCTGGAAGGCCGCGAGATCTTTTTCGAAGCTCAGGGTCCGGATGGAAACCTGTATCGGAGCACCAATTGGTTGACGATCGCGGGCCCATTAGCCGTTAGCGTGAACCTCATGGTGCCAATCGAGCATGCAGCGGCCGTCGAGCCTCTCTTTAAAGCGATCGTGCAATCGGTGATGTTCGTTCCGGCTAACACCGAGTTCGAGAGCATGCGTTCGTCAGCGATTAAGGCTCCTGCGCCCGGTCCGGTTCACGAAGCCGGGAACATCGTCGCCAGTCTCAACGAACTGAACTCGGATCGTGAAGCCGCGATCAATCGTTTGACGCCGCTTTTTGTCTCGCAACCCGATTCCGTCGTCGATCTTCTTATCGATCGCCGCGCTGTGGTCCGATCAGCCGCGGCCGAAGCGCTCGCACGCAGCAAGAACGCCGCGCTCAAACGTTTTCTCTGGCATGTACTTGATGATTCCGATCCCTTTGTAGCTGAGGCCGCGGCTCGACGTCTCGCCCACGAGATTGACATCGCTGCGCAGCTTCTCAACCGATCGTGGACGAAACAGGCTGTCGCAAACTTTGCTCGTGTCTGGCCTTTCATGAGCAAAGAGAACCGCGTGGGGCTCATGCAAGGTCTCTTAAGCCAGACTAAACCGGATCGCAACACCCAAATCGGCGGACTGACATTGCTCAGCACGATGTCACCGGACGAATTTAAACTCCCGTTAGCGCGCATCATCGTAGCCAACCACGATCCACTTACAATGGCCGCTCTTCAGGCGGCAAATGAGCGTGGTGAATCCCTGCCGGTTGACGCGCTGATGAAGCTAACCGCTTCACGTGACAAACCAATCAAAAAGCACGCGGTTAAAAGTTTGGGTCAATCAGCCGGCGTTTTGGATATTCCGAAACTCGAAGCATTGCTTTCGAAAACTACTTCTCCTTCTTCCGCCAACGACGGGGAAGCAGCCGCACGAAAAGCACTCGACGAAGAGATCAAGCTCTCCATCAAGAAGATCCGTTTTCGAAACGATCTTAATCTTGCAAAAGATAGGGAACACGCGCGAAAGATCATTCTCGCGGCTTCGTTAGACACCGATCTCGATGATTTCGCATGGCGCTACGACTGCGAATTGACTACCGCCGGCTGCTCACCGGCAGCGTCACGCAACCTGCCCTCTGACTTTAAAGTTAAAACTTTTGCCGAGAATCTCTTCCCGAAAAAAGTTACGCACTACACAGCGATTCCGAATCCGGGTCAAACCGTGCAGCGGTTTTATCAAACGTTGCACGGCTTGCAACTCGATTCTCCGCAAGCGCAGGCAAGCCTGATCCTGGTGATGGGCAAGATCACGGAAGAGTTAGGTCAGCAACTGGGCGCTCCACTAGATGCAGCGGCGCTGATCGATTACACCGGAATCAAACATGATTCTCCGATTGTGTTTGGCACCTGGTCCGCTGCCGGTGCTCCCGATAGCGTATCCGCTGCGAAACGCAGAGCGATCGTCCTGCGTGTGAAAGATCGCGAGCGGTTTGAACGGGTTGTCGAGAACTTTCAGCAGTTAAGCGGACCCTTCACGCACCTCACTGATTACGTTGCGATCGGCACACGAAGCGCCGCTGCGTTGCCAGCCTTACTTCCGTTCGTCGCTCAGGGAATACTCTCGGATGCCGTCGATAAACCGGATACCCACTACTGGGTGAAGCACTCGGTGGTGGGACAGACAGAATGGAACGGAATACCCATCAAGTCGATCGAACATCGTTGGGTAGGCGGCGACTATGAAGTTACCAGTGCCTCAACTTATCTTACGTTCATCGGCGACGTTGCCATTCTCACTAGCAACATCGCGACTATTCGCGATCTTTTGTCCAATTCAACTACCGCCGAACAACAGCTACTCGCCGGAAACGAAGATTTCCGTCGCGCAGTCGCGGCTGATGGAGACATCGTCTATTTCAGTGACCTCAAAGCGGTCTTCGCCAATCCGGCTGACAAAGATCGGGACGCGCCCAAGAATGCAACCGAGAGCGGAGCGCTAAAGTTTTCCAACTCTATGTGGGAAAACTCTCATCGCTTCGGCTTCGAGGAGAGCGAGTGGTCCAAGCCCCTGCTGCCGTTTCATCCTAAAGAACTATCGGCGCCGCGAGAGTTGTTGCCGTCGTCGACGCTCGCCTATTACCTGATGAAACTCGACCTCGCCGCAGCGTGGCAGACGTGGCCCAAAGCCATGAACATCCGCGACAACACGTTTGAGGTCGACCCCGCTTTGTGGTCACTCGACTTCACCAAGGAAGTACTGCCCGAGCTGGGGCCGGAATGCGGCGCCGTGTTGCTTGAGATGCCTGACTTCAACGCTAAAGAGGTGGGCGATGGAACATGGACAGCTTTCTGCAAGCTAAAGAGTAACAAGCTGGCGGAAGCATTAGCCGCCGGAAAGCTGTTCCGCAACGTTGGTCCAACAACCGGTACGGCTGAAATCAAAAGCGGCGAAGATTCTTACTTCGTTGGTGTGAAGAACGGCTTCATCGTTGTCTCGAATAGCAGCAAGGGACTTGCAGCGATGGGCGGCAAAACAAATCTGGCCGCCACCCGCGACTACTCGAGAGCGGCCGAAAAAGTGACCGCCAACATCATCGCTTTCGGCGGCTACAACCTCGAAGCAGCAGTAGCCGCGGCCGGTGCCAATGCCGGCGACGGACAGCGAGCACAAATCGCGCGCATGATCTTCTCGATTGCCAGCGCGTTTCACAGTCAAAGTTTCTACGCTACTGCCAGCGCCGGAGCGATCGAAGGTCGATCGTCCGTTGCGATGGATCGTGAAGGCCGTTACGCGGTTGCCGATTTCTCTTACTTGCCGCGCGGCGTGAACATCACGTACGCGACTCTTCAACCTCGCGGCCTGCCGATCCTCGATCAGAAACGGCTGAGCAACATCGTCGTCAAAGTTCGCGCGAAAGCGCCTGGGCCAATCGACAACATCAAGGACGACATCAAGTCGGCGACCCAAACGGTGGAACAGAAGTCGCCTAACGAGTTGGTTGTGACAGTGGCGGCGCGCCGCCCTGGTCCAGACAAGAAAATTCAACTGCCGGTGACGAACCCGGAACTTGCGGCATTCGTGAAACCGACTGCGGAGATCACGTCTGACAATCCGATGGTTACCAGTCAGGCGCGTGAGATCGCCGGCGATGATCGCGACGCGTGGAGCGTAGCGCAAAAACTTGGCGATTGGACCTACAAAAACCTCGAGTGGAAGAAGGTCGCGCGTGCCGGGGCCGCGGAAACTCTGGCAACTCGCGAAGCGGACTGCTCCGAGTTCAGCCAGTTGTACGTTTCGATGGCCCGTTCGCTCGGACTGCCTGCGCGCATCGTCTCAGGCCTCGCGTATAGCGGCAATTCGTTTGGTGGTCACGCATGGGTTGAAGTATGGGTCGGTGAATGGGTTGAACTCGATCCGACGTGGGGCACTCACTTCGTAGATGCGACGCACATCCGCAATGAAGCGAGTACGCTGCTCACGGCTGCGGCGTTGAATCTGATCGATCTCGAAGTGACGGAGACGCGACGGACGGTCGCGGAGTTTCAGAAGAGCCCGAAGGCACTCGCTGAACATCTCGTGAAGGCGATCGCGTCTGCCGACAAGACCGAAATCGAAGCGGCCACGGATCTCGCAACGCTGACCGAGGAATTTATGGGTGCCGGCGCGTGGAACGGTCTGAATGATCACGAACGCGAGCGGATGTCATCAGCGTACAGGCGCGTGTTGTATGAGATCATTTCGACTTACAGCTACGAAGGAAAGTTTCCCAACAACATTCACCTGTTACACCTTGAAGAAAAAGGCGAGCGCGCCGAAGCGTTGTGCTACTCCTCCTATGACGACACTCTTATCAGGTTACGTTTGCTTCGTCGCGCCGATGCTTGGTATCTGGTCGATCTGGTCCAACCTGATCCGGGGCACCATCTCGTCGCCGAAATGATTGGTCCCGTTATTAAGTCGATCGAAGCGACTCGCGGAGGAAAGAAGACCGCGCACGGTCTGTCCTCGCCTTTTTTCAAAGTGCTGGCCCTGATAGACAGCGAAGCTTCCGCGAAAGCGCTCGAGGAAGCTGATCGCCTGTTGCAAACGAACCCTGCCGATCAGACTTACCGGTTTCTCAAAATGATCGCGTTGTGGGAGTCGGGTGAAGAAAAGCAAGAAGAGTCTATGAAGATGTTGCGCGAACTCAGCTACGAGCACCCGGCGTTCGCGCCCGCAGTTTACCGGCTTGCGGGCATCGTGAGTGAAGGAACACCCGAAGAGGCGATCGAACTCTACAAGCAGTATTCACAACTCGAGCCCTATGACCTTCGCGGTTATCGCGACCTTGCAATGGTTTACGAGGAGATGGAACAGGCAGAGTTGGCTGAAGCTGCGTACCGAAAGGCGATCGCTGTCGATCCATTCGAAATGCCGGGTTACCACGACCTCGCGGTTTTCCTGATCCGGAACGGCAAGGTAGCTGAGGTCGGCGCCGTCTTGCTCGCATCCGACAAGTACGCGTCCGAAGAGGATGACGTGCTGGAGGGCATCCTGAGCGCTTTGGAAGAGGAAATCAAACTCGAGGACGCTGAACGGATCGCCGCGAGTGAGTCGCAAAGGATGAAGAAAAGTTTGTGGGCCACGCTCCATCTGGGCGACATATATGTCCGCGACAAACGTTATCGAGAGGGCCTCGAGCTCATGAAGCGGGCGGCGCAAATGGATCCGAAGGCGTCTTATCCCCATCATGCAATGGCTGCAACCTATCTAAAGCAATCGCGCCTGTTCGAAGCGCTGAAAGCGGTAGACCATTCGTTGAAACTTGAAGACACGAGCAGTTCGTCCTATTTCCTGAAGGCGTGTATCCTGGCGCGAATGGGCCGGAAAAAGGACGCGATGACAGCGTTGCAGAAATCGATCGAACTCGATGCTGAGATGTTGAGCTTCGTTCCTGAGGATGAGGATTTGAAATTGCTTCGATCGCTTCCCGCGTTCCAGAAACTGCTCCGTGAAGCCGAGAAACAACGCGCTGAGGCCAATCCAAAGTAAGCTTTTTTCCGACACGCGGCTTCTTTGCGTCGCCAGTAATCCCTTTCATACGTCGGAAATTCCCTGCGTCTCGCACCCACCAAAGCTCCGGTCACGTAGCGTTTCTTTAAGATATGCTGCGGGAACATAGCTTGCACTGGTTCCCTTGAAGTCTTTTTACTTCATAAGGAGAACAAGCATGAAACGCAAAACTCTTCCCCTGATAGTCGTCGTCTTTCTTCTTTCAGGGCAAATGTCATGGGCCGTCGCGCAGCAGACGCCGACCGGCAGCAACTGGTCCGCGGTCCAAAGGATCGGGACCGATGAGAAGCTCGTCGTTAAGAAAACAGACGGCAAGGAAGTCAAAGGCCGGATGATCGAGGCGACGGAAACGACGCTCAGGATCGATCGCGATGGCAAGCCCTTTGAGGTTCCGCGCAACGAAGTACGTCAGGTGCATGTGATTTCCGGGAAAGCGGAAAAAGGAAAATGGGCGTTGATCGGCGCTGGGATTGGTGGTGGCGTCGGAACCGGAATCGGGGCCGCTAAGTACCGCTCCGATAGAGATGATTACCACATCTACGTTTACATGGGCGCGTTGATTGGAGTAGGCGCCGGTGCGGTTGGCGGATTGATCTTTGGGCAGAGCAGACGGGACCGCAACCTGGTCTATTCGATCAATTAATCTGTGCTTGAAGAACCGAGCAGCGCGGCTCTTGCGGTTTTTAGTTCCGCCAGTTCGTCCTTGCTTAGTTTTGGATACGAAAGATCGAGTGTGCTGAGACGCTGCGCGATCGCTGAGGCGACGACGAGGCGTGTGAACCACTTGGTGTCAGCAGGCACGACGTACCACGGTGCGTGGTTGGTTGCGGTATGCCGCACTGTTTGTTCGTAGGCGTGCATGTATTCGTCCCAGTGCTCGCGTTCTTTCACGTCCTTCATCGAGAACTTCCAGTTTTTGGCCGGGTCGTCGATGCGCGCAAGGAAGCGGTTCTGCTGTTCTTCCTTTGAGACGTGGAGGAAGAATTTCAGGATGATGGTCCCGTTGTTTGTCAGGTAGCGCTCGAAGTTGTTGATGTCGTCGAAACGCTGCTTCCAGAAGTCTTTTTGTTTTTTTGTTTTAAGGTTGGGGAGTCGTTGGCTCTCGAGGTATTCAGGATGTACGCGGACGACGAGCGTTTCTTCGTAGTAGCTGCGGTTGAAGACACCGATGCGGCCACGTTCGGGAAGACGTTTGGCACAGCGCCAGAGAAAGTCGTGCTCGAGTTCTTCGGCTGACGGTGCTTTGAAGGAAGTCACTTCGCAACCCTGAGGGTTGACTCCTGACAAGACGTGTTTGATCGCGCCGTCTTTTCCCGCGGCGTCCATTGCCTGGAAGATCAGCAGCACAGCCCAGCGATTCTGTGCGTAGAGTTCATCCTGGAGTTTGGCGAGCAGCTCAACCCCACGCTCCAACATCTCCTTCGCCCCCGCCTTATCCTCCGCGTCCAGATCGAGCGTCTCTTCGGGATCGATCTGCTTCAGCTTGAACTTCCCGCCGTTTGTAATGCAAAACGGCTGCGCATACTTTTTTGCTTGTTTGAGAAACTCTTTGTCAGTCATTTCGCCTCCGGTTGAACTCATCTATGCGGTCCTTCCAAACAGCTTCCGCCCTTCGCTGATGGGTTATTGCCAGAACAATTACATTGTTCGCCTCAAGAGTGAAGTCGATACGGTAGCGGAATCGATTCGTCAATACGCGTCTAGCAAAATTACGAACTCGCTGAGACGCGTGAGGATGTCTTGCAATACGTACAGAGTTTTATCAACTTCAGCTCGGAATCGGCGAGACAAGTTTCTTTCGATGCGGTCGTACCACCGAGCAGCGGAGTCCAAATCTGCCCAGGCATCCGGTGAGAGGACGATGCGACGATTCATTGTTTATTGGCGTGAGGAACTAGTGATCTGTTGTCATTCTAAGCCTTCAGGAATTCCTCCCTCAAATCGTCCCACGGAATCGCGTTTTCAACCTGCCAACGATAACGGCTGAGTCGATCCGCGAGCATCTCCGCGTCCCAACTCGAAATCGTTTTATCCGCCCTCAGTCCAGCAACGATCTCGGCCAAGTGCGTCTCTACATACTGGATCTGTTCTTCCTGAGAAAGTTCTTCAAAGACGAAAGGTTTAGATGGAAGCGCGTGAGACATGTTTCAAACTCCTTGCGTCGCACTGTAGCATGTACAGTTGTGCGCAGGCAACGAGGTGTTAGTCGTCATGATCGGGTTTGCGGCGCTCGGCGATCTCTTCGTCCTCTTCCTGCAAACCAATTCGCATCGCGTCGAATATTGGGAGACGTGCGATGGCGGGCATCGGGGTGTTGGGTTTGACGGAGAACCAGATGATGCGATTCAGGATCTCGGGGTCGGCCATGTCTGCCTGCGACATGTTTTGCTCCGCGGTAAGTCGCATCCAGTAGGCCATCGCCGCATCGCGCGGAGGTTCGGTGAGCAGGTTGTCCAGGGCGACCTCGGGAAGCAACACTTTGTACGGACGCAAGTCCGGCTCGCTGCGAAAGATATCAATCGGCGTCGCCGTCGCGTCAAGCTGGTTCATCGGCTCGATACCAAGCAGCAACTCGATCGTCCTGATCAAACTCACCGTGTTATGAAACTCGTGCACCAACAAACCCGGACGATTGTATGCACTAATCAACAGCGCCACCGATCGATGCGCATCGACGTGATCCGGTCCATCCTGCGCGTCGTCTTCAACGACGGCGATACAAGTATCTTTCCAGTAAGGACTGTTCGAAACAGCTTCGACGAGCAACCCAAGCGCGTAGTCGTTGTCGGCAACATAAAACTGCGGCGTCGGTTTGCGCACAGCTAACCCATCCGTGTGATCATTCGACAAACGCAGCACCGATAAATTCGGCAAACGATCACCCGTTCCAGCTGCACGCTCCGCCGCAAAGAGACGAAACTCATCCAACCACACACCCAATCTCGAGTTCCCACGAAAGCGCGTATCGGAATGGGAACCACTGATAAGCGGATTGGCATTTTGCTCCCGAGCAGCCCGATAAGAATCGACCGTCATCGCATCAGGAGTAGCCATGTCGAAGTTTCGAAACTGCGTATTGAAATTCCCTTCAAGCGACTTCTTCGTCGGAAATGCTGAAACGGTCGGCGAAATATCCGGATACGATTTGGCGAGATTCTCCTTTAGCTCCGTGATATCGGCCTCGGAAAGCGTAGCCAAAAACTCGCCGTAATTTCGATGCGTCAAACCCGCACGCGCAGCCGCATCCCAGAGATAAAGCGTCTCCGGTTCTGCGACATCACGCTCCCCTTGAAGATAGGGAATATGCTTGCGCAGGAACCCGGCAACATCTTCAACCTTAACGTCAGGAGCAAACAACGGGGGCGCGCCCCGCAGCGGCTGATAATTCGGCAACCGGTTGAACCCTTCGTAATCGTACGTCCGCCCGCGACGGCTATAGTGCCAACGAAACGCCTTATCAACGTAGTCAGTCGAGAACGCGGCGGTGGACCAGTTGTGACCATTGGGACTCGCTTCGGAGTTCACGAAGAAACGATCGAGCAGACCAAAGCGCAGCGCCAGGGCGCGATGATTCGGCGTTATGTCCTGTTTTCTACCGTCAGGTCTCGCAGCGGCTTCACCAGCGCCGAAAATCGCGAGCGACGGATCACCGTCTGCCTTCGTGCCATCACCGGAAGTAGCGACGTCGCCATAAACCTGATCGTAAGTGCGGTTCTCCTTGATAACGTAAATGACATGCTTGATCGGCGAACGACCCGTGAACAGTCGCGTACGCCTTGGACCAAGCAGGCCATTATTTCTCATCACCTGTTGCGTGTAGCGCGCTAACGCGGGATCGTCAGGCAAACCGATCGCGCTGATGTTTCCGACGACTATCGATCCACTGTACTGCCCGCCCTGCCGTCGACTAGTGCTGCCCTCCGGAAAACGTTCATTCGGTGCGTTCGGTACGCGTCCAGAAGTGTTCGCGACCAGCGACGAGTTCTCGACGCCCGTCCCCTTACCGTTACCGACGAAAAGCGTTTGTCCGACGATCGCGAGAGCCGAAGGATACTGTCCGGTCGGAATGAAACCACGAACGGTGCTCCGCGATTTGTCTGACAATTCCACGACCGCAACAGAATTACTATGAGCGTTCGCGACGTAAAGATCGTCTCCCTTCAACGCGAGTCCTAGGGGACTATTGCCTTGCGGAACAGTTTCAGACAATCGCACATTGATCCGTTCGATCTCTTTGTCAGTCGCCGTGTCGATCACTGAAACGCTGTCGCCATTTGAATTAGCAACATAGAGTCTGGTCCGCTCGGGATTGAGCAACATCACGGTCGGATGACGACCCACCGGGATACGCACGAGGGCTCGTTCTCCATGAAACGGATTGATCACTGTGACCGTATCGTCATTCCAACACGACACGTAAACCTTGTACCGCGGACCCGGCAACACCACTA
Organism: uncultured Acidobacteriota bacterium; assembly: GCA_963789185.1. Lineage (GTDB taxonomy): Bacteria > Acidobacteriota > Blastocatellia > Pyrinomonadales > Pyrinomonadaceae > PSRF01. The sequence goes on along the minus strand of CAWBJU010000017.1, from coordinate 68,348 downwards.
CGCCGTACGGATAGATCAACTGCTTTCGATCATGCCCCAGAGGAATACGATGAAGTTTGCGCTCGCCGCGAAGGTCCGTGATCGCTCCCAGACTGTCGCCAAGATTATTGACTACAAACAGAGTATTGCCATCAGAACCGATTGCGAGGCCAGTCGGATACGCAGGCGCACGACCGCTGTTGTAGCGAGGTGAATTTGCGGCACCAGCAAAACCGCTGACGTCGATGAACGGCGCTTCAACACGCGTGTCCGGACCAGGAGAGACCGGACTGATCGGCAGTTGATTTCGCGGATGAAAACGAAAGATCCAGATCTTGTTTTCAAAGCCACCCGAAACGTAAAGCAAGTGTGAACCATCCGGTTCCGCCCGCGGACTAAAAACGACGCCAACGTTTACGCTCTGCGGCGACGGGAAGTACACATTCTGAATGACACCGGCAGGTTTGGCATTGAGATCGATCACCGCCAGAGACTGTTGACCACGATTGCCGGTTACGTTGAATTGAACACCGTAGCCGCTGTTTACGGCGATCAGATAGCGACCCGCTCCGTCCGGTCCAAGCTTGTCAGGACTGCGAACGAAGTCGACCGGCAACGCCCCGACCGCCACCTTCCGCGTCGTAGTGTCGGGAACGAAGGTGCCCGCGGGCGTGATCGGTTTACCCTGGCTGGCAGGTTCCTGGGCGCCGGTGCGCTGAGCCGAAGATGGCGACGTCACAAGCGAGCCGAGCAGTAGACAAACGACGACTATCAGCAACACAAGCGTGGCAGCAGGATGTTTGAGGTTCATTGGCCTAAGACATATCACACAGATGGATTCGCTACGAACAAAAATCTGGACGAAGGCCCATTAATTCCTACATCCTACCTTTCAATTTTTAAATCGGGATGACATAAACAACCCGGCCGCAGGGTCTTAGCTACTAAACAGTCAACGTGCTGAAGCTCGCATTGGTATTGCAGCCCCCACACGGGGCCGCGTGTATAATGACGAGCGACAAAAAATGAACCAATTTGTACGGTTTCTGTTCGGACATGAGCAGGCCGTTTTTACTAACGGCCGGTTTGGCTTTGACGTGCGTCCGGGTCCGTTGCTGTTGGTGCTTTTCGTCATCCTCGCCGGTGCTTTCATTTATTTCGTTTACCTGCGCCCCCGCATCCGCCTGTCAAAACGAACGACCGCAACACTGATCGCCCTTCGTGTCGCTCTGCTGACCGTATTAGTGACGCTGTTGTTGCGACCGGTAGTCGTCGTCTCGTCAGTGATTCCTCGCAGTAGCTACGTGGCGATAATGGTCGACGATTCCGTCAGCATGAAGCTGCGCGACATGCCCGACGGCAACGCCCGCATCGATACCGTCAAACAATCGCTGCTGGCGACAGGTCCGAATTCGTTTCTCAGTCGACTCGACGCGAAGTTCAAGACCAGTCTCTACGGTTTCGCAGGTGCGGTATCACGGCTTAAAGGCGCCGAGGATCTTTTCGCCGAAGGACGGACTAGCGACGTCGCCGGTGCGTTGGACGAAGCAATCAAACGATCCTCCGGCATGCCGCTTTCAGCAGTCGTACTTGCGACTGACGGCGCTTCGAACGTTCCGCGCGATCTGGCGGCAACGCTGCGAGAGTTGCGCGCGCGAGATATTCCGGTTTTCACGGTCGGCGTCGGCAATACCGCTCGACCAGTCGACGCTGAACTGACGCGCATCAACATGCCGCGCCGAGTGTTGGTCGGATCGCGCGTGAATATCGAAAGCTACGTCGGTTTGAGCGGATACCAGGCGACGAAAGTCCTGATGGGCGTGCGCGAAGACGGCCGCGCAATTAAAACAGAAGAGATCAACTTACGCGGCAACGACACGCAGGCTGTAAATCTCGAGATCACGCCGACGACGCCCGGCATTCATCGCTACACTGTTGAGGTCACGCCGCTCGACGGCGAGTTGACCGTCGAAAACAACAAGCAGGACGCGGTCGTCGAAGTCATCTCCGGACCGTTGCGACTGCTGCACGTCGAAGGCGAACCGCGTTGGGAACTCGGCAAGATCCGCGAATCACTTGCGCTCAACGAAAAGAACATCACCCTCGTTTCACTTCAACGCACCGGCGAAAACAAGTTCTACCGGCAAGGTATTGCCAGCCAAACTGAACTCGTCTCCGGTTTCCCGGTCACTGAAGAAGAACTTTTCGCCTACGACGGTCTGGTTATCGGCAGCGTCGAAGCGGGCTTCTTCACGGCGGACCAGTTGCGCAACATCGAGGCTTTCGTCGCGCGACGTGGTGGTGGACTACTCGCTATCGGCGGCCGCCTGTCATTCGACGGCGGCAAGTACAAAGGAACAACGATAGACGATCTTCTGCCAGTGTCGTTGACGGGTGGAGCAACTGACGACGCCATGTCGTTTGCGCCCGTTTACAAACCGGTGCTGACCGGCGCGGGCCAAACACATCCGATCACGCGTTTGCAGGACGATCGCGGCGCCAACCAAAAAGCGTGGAACGAATTGCCTCCGATATCCGTGTCACAAGTGCTTGCGAACGTGAAACCCGGTGCGTCAGTCTTGCTCGAAGCGCGTCGCGTTGAGGGCGGAGGATCGCAAAGCGCGCCGCTGCTGGTCCAACAACGGTACGGTCGCGGACAAACGTTGGCCCTAACCTCTGCGGACACGTGGCGCTGGCGCATGCGAATGGATTCAAAAAACAATGCGCATGAGACTTTTTGGCGACAGATGCTCCGCTATGTTGTCAGCGGCACACCTCGACAAATCGAAATCGGAGCAGAACGAGACGTCTATGCGATGGACGACGTCGTCAACATTGTCGCCGACATTCGCGACAAACGTTTCAATCCCGTCAGCGATGCGCATGCGACTGCGAGAGTTACAAAACCTTCGGGACTCGTCGTCGATGTGCCTTTGACGTTCACCACGCTCAACTCCGTGAACACGTACGCCGGCCAGTTCAAGGCTGACGAACTTGGCGCACATCGCATCGAGCTGATAGGGACCAGCGCCGGTCTTGGCGCATTGAGCGCGACGTCGAATGTTCTGGTGAGCGATCTGAATCGCGAGTATTACAGTGCGGCACAGAACAGCGATCTACTGAAACGCATCTCGACGGAAACGGGCGGGAAGTACTACACGCCCGCTGAAGCACAGTCGTTACTCGACGATCTGGTCTACCGGCAAACACCTTATTCCGAGCGCGTAACGAAAGACCTGTGGGACATGCCGATCAACTTCATGTTGATAATTGGATTGCTGAGCGCCGAGTGGTTCCTGCGCAAACGCGAAGGCCTGGCTTGATGAACGTTAGCTTGATGAAATTCGTAGCGTCCCTAGCTTTGATTTTGTTTGTTGCGGCCGCATCCGTGGCCCAGAAAACAGATCCGAATAAGTTCGCCGTGATCATCAACGGCGCCGGCGGCGAGGCTGAGTACGCGAAGCAATTTACCGAATGGACCACACAACTCAGCTCGATTCTGTCGAAGCGATATGGTTTCGACAGCAACCGGATCAAAGTTTTATCCGAAAAACTGGCAAGTGCCGAAGAGGTAAAACGCACGTTTGGCTTGCTGAAAACAGAATTAGACGCAAATAACGTCCTTTTTCTTTTTCTGATCGGCCACGGATCGTTCGATGGAAAGGAAGCGAAGTTCAATCTCGTTGGACCAGACCTTTCGGCGTCAGACTACAACCAGTTGCTTACGTCGCTCCCGACGCGCCGGATCGTCGTATTCAACATGTCGAGCGCAAGTGGTGAGTTCGTCAAACCGCTTTCGGCCAAGGGACGCATCGTCGTGACAGCTACACGCAACGGACAGGAAACCAACGCGACGCGCTTCGCCGGTTTCTTCATCGCGGCTCTTAACGCCACTGACGGCGATACCGACCAGGACGGTCATACTTCGGTTCTCGAAGCTTTTGTTTACGCGAATCGTCTAACGGAAGAGTTCTACAAACGCGCCGGCAGACTTGCGACCGAACATGCGTTGATCGACGACAATGGCGATGGAGTAGGACGTGAGAAACCCGAAGCCGGTGAAGGACTCCTAGCGCGTGCGACGTATCTTGATTCGTTGAGCGGCGACGAAGCAGCGGCTAGTGCGGCCACCGGAAGGCTTTTAAAGGAACGTTCCCGGCTCGAAGGCGAGATCGAACAACTCATCGCACGCAAGGGAAACATGGCGGAAGCCGAATATGAAGCCACACTCGAACGTCTCTTCATCGAGCTGGCAAAAGTGAATCGATCAATAAAACAAGCAGGATCCTAATGCGCACCAGGACCACGATCCTATTTCTGTTACTCACCTTCGCGGGCGTGTCCGCGATCTGCGTTGGCCCATCGGTACTGTCGCAGTCGAACGAACTGCGCGGCCTCGCGGAACTGAAACGCGGCGATTACGACAACGCTTACAAACTGCTGAGCGCGCGTCTCGTTTCAAATCCTACCGACATCGTCGCGCAAAAGGCGCTGTTGCGTGTTTTCATCGAAACCGGACGCTATGCGGAAGCCGAGGCAACAGCGAAACGTTTTCTCACCAAAACGCCTGACGCGGGAACTGTCCGGCATGAATTGGGCGAAGTACTCGCGCTCACTGGCAAACACACCGAGGCCATTACAGAGTTTGAACGCGCCGCGACTGATTCGGAAAAAGCGAATGCTCCGCACGACAAACTCGCGAGCGATTTACGTCGTGCCGAAGTGCTCGATCTAATCGGTCAGGAAGATCGCGCGAATGCAATCTACGAAAGTTTCGTCAAGTACTACACCGACAGCGATCCCGAATCCGCGTTTGAGCTGACACTGATCGCCCGCGCCCTCGTCCACCTCGAAAGGTTCCAGGACGCGAACGACATGTATCGCTCGGCGATCGAGGCTGATTCCGATTATCTCGAAGCGCAACTCGGCGCCGGTGAGTTGTTCACCGGGAAGTATCAATACGGCGACGCCGCGCAGTTTCTCGGCGACGCGCTGAAAATCAATCCCAACAGTGCCCGCGCCCATCTCGCCGTGGCGCTCAACAAACGCATCGAAGGCGGCGACGACGACGCACTCAGCCGCGCCCTCGCGATCAATCCCAATCTCGTCGAGGCTCTTGCGTTAAAGGCGGCCCTCGCTTTGGAGTCGGGCCAGTTCGACGCTGCCGCTACCGAGATCGACAAGGCGCTCAAGGTCAACGCGCGTTCTCTCGAAGCACGCTCGTTACGCGCGGCAATGTTCTACTTGCAGGACAAGGAATTCGAACCGGAAATCATCGCAACGCTCGCGATCAGTCCACGTTACGGCGCTCTCTACAACACTCTTTCGCGTTACGCCACGATTACTCGCCGCACAGAACAAGCCGCTGCGTTTGCTCGTCGCGCGATCGAGATTGCACCCCGACTTTGGGACGCACATCTGAATCTCGGCATGGCGCTCCTGCGTCTCGGTCAAATGGATACGGGCCGCGCCGAGGTCGAAAAAGCGTTCAAAGGGGATCCGTTCAATCTTTGGGCCAAGAACACACTCGACCTGCTCGACACGATGGCCGAGTTCCGCGAAACGAAACGCGCCGGTTTCATTATCAAAACTTCAGCACAGGAAAGCGACGTGCTCGCGCCCTACGCAGGCGCTTTGCTCGAAGAGGCCGCGGCGAAGCTTACCTCGAAGTACAAGTTCACTCCGAAAGGTCCAATCATCGTCGAGATCTTTCCGAATCATGAAGACTTCGCAGTGCGCACGTTGGGGATTCCCGGTCTCGGCGCGCTGGGCGTTTGTTTCGGCGTGGTGATCGTTCAGGATTCTCCTTCGGCTCGCGAGGCGGGTGAGTTTAACTGGGGCAGCACAATGTGGCACGAGTACATGCACGTCATCACGCTACAGATGACCGACTATCGCGTGCCGCGCTGGTTTTCGGAAGGATTGTCGGTTTACGAGGAACGCCGCGGGCGACCGGGTTGGGGTGACGATTGGAACCCGATGCTCGTTCGTTCGTTCATCGACGGCAAATGGTTCAAGATCGCGGACCTCGATGGCGGTTTTCAGCGTCCACGTAGCCGGGAGGATGTGCCAATCGCTTACTTCCAGGCTTCGCAGATCTGTGAATTCATCGCGGAGCGTTTCGGCTTTGACGCAATTCTTCAAATGCTTGCGCGCTATCGCGACAAGGCCCGCACACCCGACGTGCTGCGAGACGTTTTGAAGCTTACCGAAGCAGAATTCGATCGCCAGTTTTTTGCTTACGTCGAAAGCAAAGCGCGGCCGCTGCATCAGGCACTGAGCACACAGAACAACGTCGTCGCGTCGATGTCGAAGGACGAAGTGCTGAAGCAACTCGCGACGCAGGATACGTTTGCGCTGCGTATTCGCGCAGCTGAGTTACTCGTTGCCCACGGCGACACGGCCGGTGCGGCGCAACACTACAATCGCGCGATCGAGCTTTTCCCTTATATGACGGGCCGTGGCAATCCGTACGAATCGCTGGCGAAGCTGCTCGAACAAAAGGGCGACACTGCGCAGGCAGCACTTATACTCGAAAAACTCGTCAAGACAGACGAGAACAATGTCGAAGCCTTAAAGACAGTCGCGCGGATTCGCACGTCGCTCGGTGAGAAACAAAAGGCGCTGGACGCGTTGCGCGGCAGTTTCTTCATCAGTCCATTCGATTACAAGTTGCACACGCAAGCAGGAGAACTCAGCGTCGATCTAAAAGATAATGCGCAAGCGTTGACGGAGTTTCAGGTGGCGCTCGCGTTGCAGCCGCCAAACGTCGCGGAGGCGAATTACAATGTGGCCACCGCGTTTCACGCGCTTGGTCGCCAGCTCGACGCGAAGCGTTCGGTGCTGCGCGCGCTCGAAGCCGCGCCGCGTTATGAAAAGGCGCAGGAGTTGTTGTTGAGAATCACGGGTCAATAAATCGTTCAAATCGTGTAAACAGGAAAAATATGGCCGTTGACCAATTAACAATCAGCGACGAGCAATTGCTCGACAAACTGGGTTCAGCGCGCGAGCGCCTCCTCCGGGAGATTAGAAAAGCCATCATCGGTCAGGACGAAGTCGTCGAACAGGTGTTGCTGGCGCTCTTTGTCGGCGGCCACTCGATCATTACCGGCGTCCCTGGTCTGGCAAAAACTCTTTTGGTTCGCACTATCGCCAGCGTTCTCGATCTCTCGTTCAAACGGATTCAGTTCACTCCCGACTTAATGCCTGCGGACATCACCGGCACCGAGATCATCGAAGAAGACCGCGCCACCGGACGGCGCGCGTTGCAGTTCATTCATGGTCCAATCTTCGCCAATATCGTTCTCGCCGACGAGATCAACCGCACGCCGCCAAAAACACAGGCCGCGCTGCTCGAAGCGATGCAGGAAGGACGTGTCACGGTCCAGGGCGTCAGTTACGATCTGCCGCGTCCGTTTCACGTACTGGCCACGCAGAACCCGATCGAAATGGAAGGCACGTACCCACTGCCGGAAGCGCAGCTCGATCGTTTCATGTTCAATGTAAAGATCGGCTACCTGCCTGAGGAAGACGAAGTCGAAGTGGTGAAGCAAACGACTTCGCCGCAGGACTACGAATTCGAACGGCTGATGTCAGCGGATGAGATCATCGCTTTTCAAAGACTGGTGCGGCAGGTCCCTGCTTCCGACACCGTCGCGCGTTACGCGGTGCGGTTAGTTAACGCCAGCCGGCCGGGAACACCACCGGCACCGGAGTTTGTAAACAAGTGGGTAACGTGGGGCGCATCCCTGCGCGCGTCGCAGTTCTTGATCTTTGGAGGCAAAGCACGCGCGATCCTGCGAGGGCGCTACAACGTTTCGTGCGAGGATATCCGTGCGGTCGCACCGGCCGTCTTGCGTCATCGCGTGCTGTTGAACTTTCAGGCTGAGGCGGAGAAGGTCGATTCCGATCAGGTGATCAAGCAGTTGATAGACCACGTGCCCGAACCGAAGAGCGGACTATAGCCACAAAAAGGCACAAAAGGCACAAAAAAGGACTACAAAGAAATGGTTGTCTTTAACGTTACACGGTACTGAAATGATTACTTGTTTTGTGCCTTTTGTGCCTTTTTGTGGCTAAGGGTTTAACCAATGGTGACTCCATCGACAACACCGGCAAGGTTTCTCGATCCCGAATTGCTCGCGCGAATCGGATCGCTCGAACTGCTTGCGCGCGCGGTCGTCGAAGGCTTCATGTCTGGTCTGCATCGTTCGCCGTATACAGGTTTCTCAACCGAGTTCACCGAGTATCGACAATACAACCCTGGCGATGACCTGCGTTATCTCGATTGGCGACTGCTTGGTCGCACCGATCGCTACTTCATCAAGAAGTATCGCGCCGACACGAACACGCAGTGTCACATTTTGATCGACACGAGCGCGTCGATGAATTACGCGCACGCCACCTCAGTGACGAAGTTGCAATACGCGCAGTATCTCGCCGCGTCCGTCGCTTACTTGCTGAACAGGCAACAGGACGCGGTCGGTCTCGTCGCCTTCTCCAACAAGGTGCACACTCACGTGCCCGCGCGTAATCGCACCGGTCACATGAGGACGATCTTCGGCACGTTGTCGATGCTTCAGCCGGGCGGCGAAACGGATTTGACGGAGTCGCTGCATCAACTCGCGGAGATCCTGACGCGCCGCGGCATCGTCGTGCTCATTTCGGATTTTTACGATCAGGCAGACCGGCTGAAAGAGGCGTTTCAACATCTGCGGTTCAAAGGGCACGACCTGGTCGCGTTTCACGTGCTCGATCAAAACGAGCTCGACTTTGATTTCACCGATCCGGTGTTGTTGCTCGAAGACGCAGAGACGCAGGAACAGATGCCGGTGCTTCCCGACGTCGTGATGGGCGGCTATCGCGAGCGCATGCGACAGCATGTTAACGACATGCGCGAATGCGCGGCTGCGAACCATGTCGATTACGAAATGCTGACGACGAAACAGCCGCTGGATTTTGCGTTGTTCTCGTTCCTGTCGCGACGAGCAGGCAGGTAACACAGATCTAGAACCAAATGTCTTTCTTAACGCCATTATTCTTTCTCGGTGTCGCAGCATTGGCTGCGCCGATACTCGTGCACCTCGTGCGCCGCACACGCGCGCGCAAGGTGCAGTTCCCTGCCCTGGTTTTTGTGCGCCAGGTGCCGCAGCGAACGATCCGTCGCCGCACTCTCCAGAACGTGCTGCTCATGCTGCTTCGTTGCCTCGCGATTCTTTTGATTGTTATCGCGTTCACTCGTCCGTTCTTTAGCGGCGGCAGCTCCGCGAAACAAACTGCCGCCGCCGGCGCAACCGTGGTCCTCGTCGATAACTCGCTGAGCATGCGACGCGAGCCACTATTCAACGAAGCACTAAAACGCGCGGAAGCGGCGGTCGACGAAGCACGAAATGACGAACAACTCGCGGTGCTGTCTTTCGACAAGCGCTACGCGGTCGTCAATCGCTTCACTTCCGACAAGAATCGTTTGCGGTTGGCGATTAGAAGTATCAACGCGGGTTGGGACGGAACGGACTACGAACAGGCGTTGCGTGGCGCGGAATCTTTGCTCGGCGAGATCCAAACGAGTGGCCCGAAGAAGATCGTGATGATCTCCGACTTCCAGGCGCCCGGTTGGAACCAAAACACTGCGACTTTTAAACTCGCGAACACCACGCAACTCACAACAATCGACGTCGCCTCGAATGAGCCTGTTTCGAACATCGCCGTGACGAACGTCGAAGCGCGTGGCGTGGTTTTCGGGCAAAAATATCTCGACAATCTCGCTGTCCACATCAGTAACTTTGGAGATGCACCGCGCGATCGCATTCAGGTCGATTTTCAGATCAACGAGCAGACGGTTGAAAAGCGAGACATCAGTCTTAACACCCGCGAGTCGAAGGTGATCGAGTTCACCGGCTTCAACCTGAACGAAGGCGCGAATCGCTGCACGATCGATGTGGTCTCCGGCGACTTTGCACCCGATAACCGTTTCTATTTCACGTTGCGGCGCGAGACGCCGTCGAAAGCGCTGATTGCCGAGAGCGCTTCGCGCGGCCGTAGCGACAGCCTACACCTTCAAAGCGCGTTGACCACGAACGACGATCTGCCATTCACGTTCGCGCTGAAGAGCACCGGATCGGTCGATCCGTCGAGCATCTCAGAGTACTCGTTGGTAGTGCTCAACGATGCTGGTCCAGTCAGCGGTGCACTTGCCGATGCGTTGATGAAGTTTGTCGAAGCGGGCGGGCAACTGATCGTGTCGACTGGACCACGCTCGACCGCAGACAGTCTCAACGCGCTCCAACGCATCATGCCCGCATCGTTGCGTGAAGCTGTGCAAACAAAGGCGGGCGAGAGCGTCGCGATGACGAACGTGAAGTTTGATCATCCGATATTTGAAGTTTTTCAGGAGAGTGGCAGGCTCGCCGCGGCGCATGTGATTGGTTACTTCCGTTCGGAAGCTGCTCCAACGGCGACTGTGCTCGCCCGTTTCGAAGACGGCAGTCCCGCGCTGCTTGAATCGCGGACAGGCAAAGGGCGAGTGCTGTTGTTTACTTCGTCGCTTGGTCCAAGCTGGAACGATCTGCCGTTGACACCGCTGTATTTGCCGTTCATTCACCAGATGGTCCGCTACGCAGGCGCGCGCGAAGAGAGTTCGTGGTATGGACTGGGCCAGACGTTTACCGTGCGGAAGACGGCTAACGGCCAGCTACCGCCGGTCGACACTCCCGCGGGCGCGCGTCTCTCCGAAGGACGCAACACGCCGGATGGCGATCTGCTGGTGACAGCACGCGAACTTGGCTTTTATCGTCTGCGCTACGACGGGCAGCCGGGTTTCGCGGCGATCGATACTGACGGCGCCGAGGGCGACTTCACCAAGTTGAACTTGCCTGAATTCGTGGCGGGCGTGACCGGGGGAACCGGCACCGGTGAAGGCGGGAATGCGAGCCGCAACGCGAGCGGCGAGGAAGTTGAAGGCCGGCAAAAGGTGTGGTGGGCGTTGTTATTACTGGCGCTGCTGTTGCTGGTTGCGGAATCAGTCTTGGCGCGCCGAACAAAAATGGTGAAAATGGTCGGGTAAGGTAGATCGGGGGTCCCAGGAATGAACGTAATGAGCCCTGAAACGAACCTGTTACAGGATCTCCTTCGTAAAGCGAGATCGCGGCGGCAACTTCTGCTTACGCTCCGAGGAGTGGCGATCAGCCTGGGTGTGATTGCCTTGCTCCTGTTGCAGATCGGGTGGGCCGCCCACCGTTATCGCTACAACAGCGCCGCCCTCATGACTCTGCGCGTGGGCGCGCTCCTGACCTGTCTCAGCACAATTTATTTCGCACTCGTTCGTCCGCTGTTCAAACGCATCACGGACGCGCGACTCGCTCGGCTCATTGAAGAACGCACATTCGGCACTGAGAACCGGTTGGTCTCGGCAGTTGAATTCGCAAACGGAAACGCGAAAGGCATCTCGCCCGCAATCGTCAACCGGCTTTATCGCGACGCCAACGACGTCTCGGCAACGCTCGACGTCCGTACCGTTATTCGCCGCTCTCGGCTGATGATGTACGGTGGCGCCGCACTCGCGAGTCTGTTGTTGTTTGCAGGCGTCCTCAAATGGGGACCACGGGAGATCTCCGAAGGTGTGGCCCAACTCGTCACGCCGACAACCCTTGCCGCCTCGACCAACGCGCTGAGTATTAAAGTCAAACCCGGCACGGCTCGCGTTCCGAAAGGATCCGATCAGGACATCCTGGCGACGCTCGTCAACTTTGAGTCGCAAACTGTAACGGTCTTTGCCCGCCCCGCCGGATCCAGTGCGGACTTCGTGGGCCAAACGATGGAACCCGCGAAAGCGCGCAACGATTTCCGTTTCTCGATCTTCAACATTCAGGACTCGATGGAGTATTTCGTCGAGTCGAACACCGTCCGATCGGAAGTCTACAAACTCAACGTCGTCGATCTGCCTTACGTCAAGCAACTCGATGTGACGCTCAACTTCCCGGCTTTCACTAATCTTCCGACTAAGACAATCGAAGACGGCGGCGACATCGCTGCCTTGAAAGGCACGAGCGCAACCATCATCGCGAAACTTTCCGGCAAAGTTCGCGCAGCTCGCCTCGTCTATCCAGACGGCAAGAAAGTCGAGATGAAGCAGCAGGGCGGTGATTTTGTTGGCGAGCTTACAGTCACCGGCGACACGAGTTACTACATCGAGCTCGTGAGCACTGACGGCGAAGCGTATCGCGGCTCAAACGAGTACGACGTCTCGGTGCTCGTCGATCAACCACCGACGATCTCGTTCGACAAACCCGGACGCGATAAGAAAGCGACCAATCTTGAAGAGGTCTTTACGCAAGCTCGCGCCGAAGACGATTACGGCGTCGTCTCGATGGATCTGCACTTCTCGGTCAACGGCGGCGACGAGAAAAAGGTCAATCTTCAACAACTGACGCGCGAATCGACGCGTTCACTCAGCGGCGCCTACACGTTCTTCCTCGAAGAATATGGTCTTAAACCCGGCGACTTCATCTCCTACTACGCGAAAGCACGCGATGCGAGTAACGAATCGACCAGCGATATTTACTTCATCGAAGTGAAGCCGTTTGAGATGGAGTACAAGCAGGCGCAGCAGCAAGGCGGTGGCGGCGGCGGTGGCGGTGGCGACCAGGATCAGAACGCACTCTCGCGCCGGCAAAAAGATCTGATCGCCGCGACGCATAAGTTGATTCGCGAAGGCGAGAAGTACACCGAGCAGGAACGCAAGGACGGTTACGAAGCGGTCGCAGCCGGTCAGGAGAAACTAAGGACCGACACGATCGACTTTCTCGATCGCATGGGACGACGGCTCGGCGGCACCGACGGACAGAAACAGGTCGCGGAGATGGCCGAGCACCTGCGACAGGCTGCGAAGGAAATGGAAGGGGCACCGCCTCCGTTGAGAAAAGAGGAAGGCAAAAATGCGCTGCCCCCCGAGCAACGCGCGTTGCAGCGATTGCTGGCGGCTGACGCGATTTTTCGTGAGGTGCAGGTCGCGTTTGGTCAACAAAGCGGCCAGGGCGGTAGTGGTGGTCAACGAGAACAACAGGAACTGTGCCGGTCTCTTCGATCTTGAGCTCGACAAGATGAAGAACCAGTACGAGACCATCCAGCGTGCGCAACAACAGCAAGCGGAGCAACAGAATACGGAAGCCGAGCGGCGTTTGGAAGAACTTGCTCGGCGGCAGCAAGCAGCGCTCGAAGAACAGCGCCGGCGTCAACAACAGATGCAAGGCGGCGGATCGGGTGGTAACCAGCGACAACAGCAGGAGATGATCGAGGAAACGCGTAAAGCCGCGCGTGAGCTCGAACGTCTCTCGCGCGAACGCCGCGATTCGCAGATGCAGCAGTTGGCCCAGCAACTCAATCAAACAGCCGACGAACTGCAAAAGGCGCAGGCGTCAGCACGCAACAATCCCAACGAGGCGATCGCGCAGAACGAACGCGCCCTCGAACGTTTGCAACAGGCGCAGCAACGTCTGCAACAGATGAGCGGCGCGAACGGTCAGCAACGTGCGGGTCAGAACGGTTCTTCGGGCAGGCAACAACAGATTTCCGATCTGCGCCAGCGCGCTGCGCAAGCGGCTTCGCGTCAGCGCGAGATCGCGAAAGATATGGAAAACCTGTCGCGTCGAGGTGGACAGAATGCGCAGGACGAAAACTCGCGCAAGGCACGCGAGCAACTGGCTGAACGGAAAGATACGTTGGCGGACTCGGTTGCGGGTCTGCAACAGGACATCGAACAGTCAGCTCGCGCGATGGGCCAGGGTGGTCAGGGTCAACAACGTACCGCACGGCAGTTGAAAGACGCCGCGGATTCACTCGCGCGCGATCGTGTTGCCGATCGTATTCGCGAGAGCAAGCAGTCGCTGAATGGTGGCCAACAAGGTCAACAGGGACAACAAGGTCAGCCAGGACAACAGGGCCAGAGCCAACAAGGCCAGGGCCAGCAGGGTCGCTCCGACGAACGCGCGATCGAACGCAGTCTCAACAATCTGTCCGAACGATTGCAGGCGGCCGAGCAGAGCGCGCGCGGATCGAATGGTTCAAGCGCCGAAGAAAACCTGGATCGCACGCGTCAACTCGCTGACAGTCTCGATTCGCTGCGACGGCGTCTGGATGAGCGAAATCAACGCGGTCAACAGGGCCAAGCAAGGTCAACAACAAAGTCAACAGGGCCAACAGAGTCAGCAAGGTCAGCAAGGACAACAGGGAACAACAGCGCGGCCAGCAAGGCCAACAGGGCCAGGAGGGCCAACAAGGCCAGCAGGGTCAACAAGGTCAGTCCGGGCAACAGGGCCAACAAGGTCAGGGTCAGCAAGGCCAGCAACAGGGTCAACAACAAGGCAGTCAGCAATCCGGCGGCACGCAGAACGGCGGTGATGGTCGCAGCAACCGGCAATATGCTGGCCCACAGTGGGGACCGATGGGCGGTGACTGGGGTGACAACCGCCAACTCTCCGCCGAAGTGCGCGAGCGACTTCGCGAAGCCCAGGACCTGCGACGCGAGTGGGGCACAACCGGATTGGGCGCCGGCCGTCTCGACGAAGTAATCGAAGAACTCAAACGTCTGGCCGACGGCCGCATGGAAGGTAACGCTGCAACTGCCGCACACGTGAAAGAAGCAGTCATAGAACCATTGCGCCAACTCGAGCTCGAACTCAGCCGCCACCTGCAACAACTCAGCGGACGCACAAACCTGCGACTTAGAGATGAAGGCGCGGCGCCCGAGAAATATCGTCGTGCAGTGGAGGAATATTATCGTCGTCTATCAGGCGCACGACCCAGACAGTAATCGGTGTTACCTGTGCTCAAGAAACTTTTGCCAGTCATTATTCTTGCCGCGCTGCTAATTCCAACGGTTGCGGTGTCGCAGTACGATCAGTTCGGCAACTTCCGCAACCGCAGTCGACCAACGACTACGAACACCGACACGGGCACTGGCCTGTCCTTCGGCGAGTTCACCTTCGTCCGCACCATTTACGAGTCGCCGATGCGCGGCTACGGACGTCGCGGTTACGGCGGCGGCACATGGACCACCGACTATCCCGAAGCAGACAACAACTTTATTGTCGGCCTGCGTGAATGGGCCGGCACCAATCTGAAGATCGCACCTCGCCCGGAAGCACTCGAAATACTAGACGATCGCATCTTCGACTATCCGATCCTCTACGTCGTCGAGCCCGGCTTCATGGAACTGACCGACGAACAGGCCGCGCGCCTGCGTGAGTACATCATGCGCGGCGGCTTCATCTTCCTCGACGATTTCTGGGGCGAGTATGAATGGCAAAACGTCCAGGAACAGTTTAAGAAGATCGTTCCTGAATTTGAGATCAAGGAGTTGTCTTTGACTCACCCGATCTTCCATTCCTATCTCGATGTTGAGGAGATCGTCCAGGTACCGAACGTCTACAACGCGCAACGTGGAATCACATCGGAGAAAGGCGGCGTCGTTCCGTACTACATGGGTATCGAGAACAAGAATGGACGGCTGGTCGCCTTCATGGCGCGTAACTCCGACCTCGGCGACGCGTGGGAATGGATCAACGATCCCGCTTATCCAGTGAAGTATGGCCTGCCTGCTTACAAGGTGGGAATCAACGTGGTGATCTACGCGATGAGCCACTGAGGCTCACTTGCGTGGCCGGCTAAGCGTCAACTCAATCTGCTTCTCTTCTTTACTCTGCAACGAGACAGTTCGCGCTGTAGCAGCATTCATTCGCACAAACTGTTCGATCGTTTGCCAGGGCTGCGCGCCGGCGGGCCAGGTGAAAACAAGATAGTCCCCCGGTGCGCAACTTACTTTAAACTCACCGGCGGCGTTCGTCATTGCAAAGCGCTTTGAGCTGCGCAAATGCCACAACTTCGAGTCGGCCTTGACGAGCAGCACGCCACCGCCCACGGAGGGTGATCCATCATCCTTAAACTGCACGCGTCCGGTCAGCGTCGCCAACCCTTTGCCGATCGCGATTCGCACGCCGCTAATTTCTGAGTATTCGTTAACGACCAGTGGTTCGCGCAAAAGATCCCGGCCACCAAGTGTGATTGACTTCAAGTAAAAGTCACGAAAACCCGACACGTCGGCGTCGAGCATTACCTCGCCGCTCGGAATACCTTCAAGTATGAACGTGCCATCATCCTTGCTGAACCTCGGCACACTCATCAGCAACTCGTTCCCGCCTTTTTGGTCCACCAAGATAGAGACCTTGATCTTTTCCGACTCTTCGACCGTAACGGTTCCTAAAACCCTGTTTCCCTCGGGCAACTCGATCGTGATGTTCTTCTGATCTTCATCGGTGATCGTTATCTCAGTCTGCTTAAAGACAACGTGTCTTGAATCGTTATCCGAGCCTGAACTACCTCCGGCCGCTCCGTCGCCAGTTGCCGAACTCCTCGTCCGTTCTGCGAAAGCCGTAATTAAGTACGTTCCTGGCGGGAGATCGACAAACTTCCATTCTCCTGTTTTATCTGTATCGAAGAACGGAGGAAAACTGTTCGATAGCAGGCGAACGTCCTTGACGAAGGAACCCGTCTCATCTTCGCTCTCACGGCCCATTGATTCATACAAGGTCCAAAGCGAAAGATCGAATGCGGGTTCGTCCTTCCGGCGCAAGATCACTGAGGCACCAGCCGCAACGGTACCATCTCGTCGCCACTTAACAACGCCCGAGATCTGTCGCAAGGGATTATCATCGAGCGTAATGCTTACTCCGGCGACGTCCGATCCGGGTTCGATCTGAATTACCTTCGCTTCAGAAATGTTCGCGACGCCCGGATAGTAAGCCGTCGGCATGTTCCCGTCCTCAATACGCCTGCCAGCCGAGGCGGAGACTTTCCCGGCTACCACGCCGACAAAATATTCACCCGCGGGTAGTCCGTCGATACGGTACATGCCGCGATCGTTCGTCGTCACCGGCTCACCAAAATACGGAACCACCACGCCGTTTTTTCTCCGGAAAAGCGCGAGTCGAGCGTTTAGGACCGGTTCCCCGTCAGCGTAGGTGAAGGTCCCTCGAATTGAGCCGGCGCGAACGACGCGCACTTCGCAGCGTATCGAGTTCTTTCCGTCAACGGCGACTTTTGAGGGCTCCATTTCCGTATCGCTGCCGATACCAAACTCATTGGCTACATATGATGAGCGAGGAAATAACGCGCCGGGAAACTCTGCGACAACGAAGTAAGTGCCTGCCGCAACTTCGCTAAACCGAAATTCTCCGCGGATGTTGGCTGCGGTAGTTCGGGCGGCGTTGAGCTTCAGGTCGGTATACAACTTCAACGTAGCGCGGCGCATAGGCCGTCCGGTGTCGGCGAAAACCACACGGCCGCTGATCGTCGATAAGCCGACCGGCTTTTCCTGCGCGCTTGCGATCGAAGACAGGCACACGAGAGCAAAGAACAGCAACACTCGGATTGTGGTCGTCGATGGCATTCGATCAATTAGTTCCGATCGGTATCTTTAAATCCGGGAGTTTCTCAGCGGCCCGAACCTTGATCCGCGTAAACTTCTTCGTGTCGTTCTTAAAATACTCGTCAGTGATCGGCGGCAGATTCTTCAACTGCGCCGGTGTCAGCGCGACGACGAAGTATTCTCCCGGCGCGCACGTGAAGTTAAATCTGCCCGCAACGTCCGGCTGTACGGTGTGAAGTTCCGGTGCAACCCTCCTGGTTGCGTCGTTCGCTGGAGCGAGCACTACAACGGCATCACGCAGAGAACGTTTCGCTTGTCCGTCGCTCAACGTCAGCTCACCTTCGATACTCGCGAAGTCTGATCCGAGCGCAACAACTACGTCATCGAGGACTGTCTCGTCCTTCAATTTAATCGGCGCCTGCGTCAGATCGACGCCTTTTCTGGTAACGGATTTCAGATAGAATTTCTGTTTGGTCGCGGCCGACATCTGCGAACCAATATTTTCCGGCCGCTAATGAAGCTATGGAAAACGATCCGTCTTCACGCACCGTGGTACCGCCCATGTTTGAGAATCGATCAGACGAGGACATAGGATTTGAGACGGATTGAGGGTCAAAAGCGCCGCCACCTGCCCAAAGAAGTCGGGGGAAGAATTCTTCCGAACCTTTGAATGGTTTCCCGTCCAGGGTCATTTTTCCGGAAACCGTCGCGCCCCACCCGAGTTTGATGTCGGGCACGACGACGTCTCCCTCGGCGACGCGAATGTTGAGACGTTTGGGTGCAACCCCCAGCATCGCAGAGTTTTCTCTGGGGTTCCTCCTTTATTGGTCCAAAGACACTGACCACGTAATCTCCGGCAGGCACACCCGGTATCCGCCAACTCCCATCTATTCCGCCGTAGGTAGTGACGTCGAATTCCGTCTCGACATATCCGAGTTCGTCGCGGCGCTCGATACGGATTCGAGCATAGAGGCCGGGCTGGTTTTCTGGTCCAAACACTCTTCCTGCTATTGAATACGGAGAACGTTCGGGCAGACGTATGTCGATACCGATTTGTTCACTGCCCTCGACGACAGTTATCGCTTGTGCATCTTCAACGGAGGTGGCTGACGGGTAGTAAGCCATCATGAACGACCCGCTTTTATACACGTCGTCGGGTACGGGACTGTTGTCAGTCTCAAGCGAAGATTCTGAAGCGCGAACCAGGTAGTCGCCGGCAGCCAAACCGGCGATACGATAGACGCCGTTCGGATCCGTAAACAGGTCTTTACGATGTATCCGATAAACGTCCCAAGTGAATTCTACCGGCAGCCATTTACCATCTTGCTCTGCGGAGTAGTCTGATCTCTGCTTTTGGCAGCGGTTGATCGTCGTCGGTTACGACGCGGCCTGTTATCACTCCACCACGGACCGCGTGAACCTTCACGTTGTCGACACTATCAGTTCCGTTGACGACGAGTTCCGTGAACAGGTCTCGCTCGCCACTCAAACTGAGTTGCGGAATTTTGGGACGGAGACTTGTCCTAACACCTTGCGGCGGCTGAGAATCCCGGGCGCATCAACTAATGAGCAGATAACGTCCGGCTGGAATGCCTTCTATCACAAACTCGCCACGCCAATCCGTGACGCCGTTTAACTCACTCGCTATTGGTTCGTTATAACGAGAGCAACTTTGGCATTTCTTAATGGACGGCCTGTGTCGGAGTAAATGACAGTGCCGCGTACGGTCGAACCGCCCGGTTTGTTCTGTTCCTCCTGCGCCGCGATTTTGCCGGCTGACGCAAAGATCACGAGACACATTGCAAGAGAAGGAGTAATAGCTCGGAGGGTCTGGGCGGCGAGGCTCATCTCAATGGGTTAACTCCGGAGAACAACAGACAAGGCGGGGCCTAGTTTAACCTAATCTTTTGCCTTCTTGCTTTTCTGGATCTTCATCTGGCCGCGCAGCAATTCCGTTTGGGCGAGCAGAATGTCGTCCATTGATCTGCTACGGCCCTCCGACATCCATTGCACCATCGAGACGACGAATAGTTCCTTCAAATAGGCAAATGAAAAGCCTTCCGTCACGCTAACCACCTGGGCCGCGCCATTTTCCGACACTTGTAGATCTGCTTGCAGGTCGTTGTTCCACCGCAGGATGTACGCGAGGCGTTCAGCGTCCGCTGGTAAGTGGAAGTGGTACTTGCGATCGAACCGGCTTGGCCGGTCGAGAATCGACGAGTCGAGTTTGGCGGGGTGGTTGGTTGTCGCCAGCACGACCACGCCGTTGTTTGACTGGAAGCCGTCGAGCTCGTTTAGAAAGAACGAGCGGTTCTTGTTGTCGATCATTGAGTCGAGGTCTTCGAGGATGACGATGCACGGCGCCATGCGTGCGCGTTCGAATACTTCCGCCATGTTGTCCTCTTCGGTTCCGCATTCCGACTTGAAGCTGCGCACGTAGAGGCATGGTTTGCCGAGTTGGTTGATCAGGGCCTTGAGCGTGTGGGTCTTTCCGTTTCCCGGTGGGCCAATGAAGATGGCGCCGCGTTTCCACGGGATTCCGTAACGCTCGTAGATCTCGCGTGAGTCGAAGAACTGGGTGAAGTCGTTTTGGATCTCTTCTTTCAGTGAGTCGCGCAGGACGAGGTTGTCGAAGGTTGAGGTTTTGATCGAGTCGAAGAGTTCCATGTCCTTGTCGAAGCCGCCGCCGTGGTAGACGAGAATCTCGCCGCGCACTTCGCAGCCCCATTCGCAGACGGCGTTGAAGAAGTCGTCGGCTAGTTGTTTTTCGTCGGCGACGATCCAGTAGTGACGGCGGCGGTAGCAGCCTTCGGTCCAGGTGATGAGGATGACGTCGAGTAGTTGTCCTTTCCAGAGGACGTTCAGCCAGGAGTTTTCGATGTACTGGCGTTGTTTCTCGCCGATGCCCATCCATTCGGTTCGCACGTGGTGAAAGACGGACTTCTCCTCGATCACTGAGCATTTTTCGTCGCGGATGAACGCGTCGAAATCGAAATATCCGGCGCGGCCCTCGAGAATTGATTTGTCCGGGTGCAGCTCCGCCAATTCCCGCCCGACGTGATACGCGATGTAGTCGTTGGGTTTGTAGAGTGCGTCACGGATGAAGTTTTCGATGCTCATAGTTCAATGTTTTTTCATTCGTGTTTTTGTTTTTCCTCACATAACACGGATAACAATGGAAATACCTTTTTGCGTTTAGTGATCACCGGCGGGCGCGTTCGCGTTCGACCTTATCGCGGACGTCGCGATCGTCGTAGACGTCCATGAAGAGGTATTTGCGCCACTCGCTGCGAGCCTCGGCGTAGTGGCAAAGCACGACGCGTTCGAGCTTTACACGCAACGCTGTCTGCGAAGTAAGCAGCGGCATGCGTGCTTCGGACGGCGTGCGGTTGCCCTTCCGGCCGTTGCAGGAGACACACGCCGTCACGATGTTCACCGGCGAGTTATCTCCACCGCGAGAACGCGGCAGAATGTGGTCCAACGTCAGATCGCCCGGCGACTTCCGGACTCCGCAATACTGGCAACGAAACTTGTCGCGCATGTAGATACGCGTTCGTCTCATACCTGACGCTTCGCGACGCTGGCGCACGTTGATGTAACTTCGGCGTCGAATTACAGACGGAACGGGAAACTCCGTCCGCGCCGAACGCAGCACGCGATCGCCGTCGAGCTCTTCGACGGTCACCGTGCCCTTGATTGACATGATCACCGCTCGCGCGACACTGACTGTGCCGAGCGGTTCATAAGTTTGGTTTAGCAAAAGTACTCTTCCATCGAGTGCCATCACCCGGCACCTCCTTTCGTTAGATTGCGAATTTCGAAATGCGAATTGCGAGATTGCGAGATTGCGGAACAGCTAATTTCGCATTTCCGCAATTCGCAATTCGCATTTCTTATAGGTGATTGTTCTTCTGTTCATACTCAGAGGCAGACGCAATACGCCTGCCCGTTTCGCAGGATCACCTCCTCTCGTTTTGATTTGTGTTTGCGTGGGGTGAAAAGGGTTCAAGAGCGGGTGGTGAGGACGGCAAACTTCGCAAGGTACGAAGTCACCGCTCTTGAAACTTTAGTAATCCAGGAAAACAACCGACTGGTGCTCCCGGCGCAATACGCTCGGTGTTCATCAGCACCCGGTGCCAGTCATTCAGCACCACTGTCTTGTGATCTACGTGCGATACCCGGCCACGAACGTAAACGTTCGCGTCGCGCACACTCGTGGTCCAATTCCATGTTACCTGCGTCGCGGTTCTCCAACAGTAGCCGCCGGTACTCTTCTCGCAGTGACTCCAGTCGGGCGGCTTGCGACAGACATAGACCACCACTCCGCCATCACGGTACATGTACTGGCACATGTGCGGCTTGCTACCCCCGCCGCGGCTAAGCGGTTCGTTTTTCCGGATTAACTTTTCGTTAACCGTCATATTGGGAGCAGGAATAAAGAACCATTCGCCCTGCCGGACAAACGCTTCGTTCCTGCGTTTGAGTCGATTCTTGATCCGCTTGACCCTTCGTTGATCTGACGTTCGTACTTCCTGCGGCTGCAAAGCTTCCTTCGCCGCTTTCACGTTCGACACTGAAGCACCTGGTACGGCGCAAACAAACCAGTGTCTTTCGTCATGACCACACAGAAACTTTTGCTTTTCCTCCATTCGTGCGGGCCATTAGCAGCAGATGTCTTGCTTCGGGTCGAACATCGATCACCTGATACTCAATTGGCTCGGTCACTGGAGAACACGCCGATGTCGAAGTATTCGCCGCAGTCATCGATTCGGATGTCCACGCCGGCCCGTTCCGCGGCGAGCCTCACCTCGCGAACCTTGACGCGTGCTCCCATACGTCCAAACATTGTTTCTAACAACTCTGTTTCCATAACCTTCCTTCTATTGCTGGTGGCTTCTGAATGAAGCCTGTTTCTTTTTACCCGGTCACTGCAGCGCCTCAGGTGATCCAGCCTATGAAAGAATGGAACCTGTGCTCGTCAGTAAGCGAGACTCTCCAATTGGTTGGAGAGATCCAGAGCGTTACTCAAGGTTATTGAGTCGAGCATTTCATCTCCTTTTGGTTGTTGTCGTGAGTGAGGTGGCTGAGGTGAACCGCTCGTTGAATCTCTAACCCTTCACACAAACCACTTGCTTGATCTCGGCGACTACTTCAACCAGATCTTCCTGGTTCTTCATCACCGTTTCGATTGACTTGTAAGCACCTGGAATTTCATCCAGTACTCCCAAATCCTTGCGACATTCAACGCCCGCTGTCTGGCGCTCCAGGTCTTCCTTCGTAAAGTTACGCTTGGCCGCGCCACGCGAAAACTTGCGTCCGGCACCGTGTGAGCAGGAGTTAAAGCTCTCCGCCAAACCACGTCCCTTGACGATGAACGACTTCGCGCCCATCGATCCGGGAATGATGCCGTAAGTTCCTGCCGCCGCGTTGATTGCTCCCTTGCGTGTGACGAAAACGTTCTCGCCGTAATGCTGCTCGAGAGCGACGTAGTTGTGGTGGCAGTTAACTTCAAGCTCGGGCTTGAATGGCTGGCGATGATTGAACATCTTGTTGAATACCTTCAACAGACGCGTCATCATGATTTCACGATTCTTCATCGCGTAGCGTTGCGCCCACTCCAGGTCCTTCCAGTACGCCTTAAATTCCTCAGTACCGGAAATGAAGTAAGCGAGGTCTGGATCAGGAAGCTCGTTCAAGCGCCACAAGCTCTTCGCGGTTGAGATATGACGGTCAGCCAGTTCCTTTCCGATGTTGCGTGAGCCTGAGTGCAGCATCAGCCACACAAAGTTCTCGGTGTCGAGACAAACTTCAATGAAGTGGTTTCCGCCACCGAGCGTGCCCAGTTGCTTCATCGCTTTCGCTTGGCGATCGCGAACGCCTTCGTGAAGATTCGCGAATTCGTTCCAGCCTTCCCAGTATGACGATTCGTCTACCGATTCGCCGTACTGATTGAACCCGGTTGGGATTGCTTCTTCGATCTTCGAACGAAGCTCTTTCAGTTTGCCTTCGAGGATGCCGCTCTTGAATGGCGTCTTTACTGCCATCATTCCGCAACCGATGTCGACGCCGACTGTCGCGGGGATTACAGCCTCCTTTGTGGCAACGACTGACCCAACCATGCTTCCCTTACCCAGGTGCGCGTCGGGCATCAGCGCGACGTGCTTGAACAGGCATGGCAAGCGTGAAACGTTGCGTAGCATTGCTTGTTCTTCAATGCTGAATTCGTGGTTCGCCCAGGAGAGGATCTCCTTTTGCGCACCACCGATTTGTAGCTTTTCGTAAGGCACTTGTTGACCTCCTTTCGTAGTTTAATTCACTTATGCTACAAAACAGATGAAGGCAGAGAGAAACGCTGCATCGAACACACTTCGAGGCACACTTCTCCTGAGGATGGCGAACTCACGGACTCTCGCAAAGCACCGAGTTGGTCATCCGGAAGGCTCCCTGCCTTCATCCCGCAAAAAGGTATTTCGATTGTCAAAAAACGATAAGAGCGGGCCTTAAGCCTCCGAGGGAAGCTGCCCGCTCCATACAATTCTCGCGATTTTTCTTGGAGATTTGGGAGCGGGAGTCCGCTCCCGCTGATTATTGCCTGACTAACCGGCTGACGCCGGTGCGTGTATCTTGATCCGTTTCGCCGTTAAATATCCCGGTGATAGACCAGCTCAGACCACGACCATACGCGGCACCCGCCGGGTGCAATTTCAGGTTGTAGTTTCTGAGCTTCATGCTGATCATCGGCAAATTTTGTCACGGCTCCTTTCGATCAAGATTCAGACGTAAGCTGATTTGTATAAACCAGGACCACCGATCCTGTCAAGAATTTTTTGTGGAAACGATGCACACCGCCGTGAAACGTGACATCCGTTCTCTGCCCCAACGTGGCTCCAAAAACGAAGACAAAGCCGCAGTACCTGAAGGCGACGCACTGGCCCAACGGACCGATCTGCCCAGACTGTAATTTGTGTGCCCCAAAACGGTCACGGAGCCAAACTTCCTGCCCAACCGCGGTGTTGGTTGCCGCTTAAGGGCTTCGAGGAGCACTGGCTCTTTGAAGGCGTCCCATTAACGAAAATTGGGGGGATTATTTTGCGATTAGATTGGAAGTTGTTGTTACAGTGATACTTACATCACCCTTTCAGATTATGCCCAATAAGGGATGTAGTTCGCGTAGCGACGTGAGGTGTTCGCCGGGTCGGTAAGTTTTATCTTGTTTTCCTGTTTTGCATCGTCAATTACAGCCGACACAACTTCTACTTTGGTTTGGGGTAAGTTGAAACGCTCTCTCAGGCTCTGATTGTTCATTTTTTGGTTAGTCACGTAGCGTAAAACGCAATGCCAGAAACACACGTTTAATCTTTCAGTGCGATCCATTTCCTGGAACTTCTTGTGCGCAAATAAGACCACGGTAAAATGTCGTTCACCTAACCGAAAGTCCGGGGCTGGTAGTTGATAAACCTCCGTGCTTCTGATCACTCGATCAATACCCAAACCCTGTTCTTCGCACATACCTAACCTTCGAGCTAAGCCTGCCATTGTTTCGTTTCGCGACTGCACTTCATCGGCAAAACGATCAGGCGGGATTATTGGCTTACCAGGATTCGAAATCTCAATGCGATTGCTGTAAATCTCAATTGTCACCGAGGTTCCTGATTCATTGAAGTCTTGGTGAATCAAGGCATTCGCCACTAGTTCCCGGATCGCTTCTTCCGGGAACATTTTGACTTCAGTACGAAAAGCGTTGCCGATTAACTCATTTGTTGGAATATGCGAATTAATGAAATCGATCAGCCCTTCAAATCCAACCACGTATCCTCTTAAACCCGGAAAGTCTCGACCTGCTTCATCCAGCTTGTCGGTTCCCTCGTAAATAATCACTCGTGGAGCTTTGCGGTTTAATCCTTCAAACTCAAGCAATCGATTTGCAAACAGTACTGCACCTAGATTGGTAATCGCATAAAACCCATTTCCCCTCATCCGAAACCAGTTTGTCTCGTTGGAGGCGTTCAATGACGCGCCTTGGACTGGCGGGATAGGGCTGGTTCAAACGCTCAAAATAAATTCGCGTATCTAAAAGTGTAATCACTTCGGTAGCGTTACATTTTGTACGGGCGCTCCTCATGAGCCAATCGGGTTTACCTTCTGCAAATATTTCGCTTAATCAATCTGGGGACATAGCAATTAGCTGCTCGCCAGATCGCATCCAATACCTGCCATCATGATGAAACGGACGACCTATTGGCCGCGACGGGATATGACAAATAACAACTCGACCTTTAGGGTGATTTACTTCCTCGATCTTGACTTCAAAATGAAGTTTATCGAGAATTTTTTTCTGCATATCTTGAGTGTCACCAACCGCAGCGGTTCCTACCACTTCACGGGGCAAATCATTGGTGACCCCTAAGATTAATTTGCCGCCGCCGTCGTTACCGATCCCTACACAGTAATCCATTACACGGTCACCACTGAATTGCTTGCGCGCGGCTTTGAACTCAATGCCTTCGACCTCCGTTAGCGTTTGAATTAATTCTTCTAACTGCTCCACTGAAGTAGGTGTAAACATTTGAGAGGCAAGGATAAAAAACTGAATAGCAAGATGCAATGCGAACACGATTAGTAAATATAGACATGAGGGCAGAACTATCCAACCGGACGTCACGGTAAGCTCACCATGCTGGTGCCCACAACGTTCGAGGGGAGAATATGTGGTGGGTCACAAAAGACCGCTAAGCGGCAGGCTTCGCGAAGTAGCCGGGGCGGTGGCGGAGTTCGAGTTTTTCTTTGCGTAGTTCGGGGTTGGTGATTTCGATTGTGACCTTGCGATAGGAGCCGTCACGGCGCTTGTTGGTTGAGGAATAGGCGATGAGGTACTGCGTGCGCAGCTCCTTTTCAATCTCGGCAAAAGCGGCTGTTAAATCGAATTTCTTGTCAGGGAAAAAAGCACGCCCGCCGGTGCGTTGGGCCAGGTCGCGTAGCGCGCCCTTGTCCACGCCTTCATACCTGTTGTTACCGATTCCGATCACATACACAACAGCTTCCGCCCCGAGCGTACCGTTAACCGCATCGGCCTTCGCCAACCTGCTCGTCGTGTCGTGTCCATCAGTCAAAAGTATGATCGCGCGTCGTCGCAAGCCTGGGGTTTTGGCCAGAATGTTGCTCGACGTTAGCGCCACTGCGTCCCATATCGCAGTCGTCCCCTCTTCCGGCGGCGCAAGTAAACCTGGACCAGTTGGTATACCGGTCAACGGACGACCGGAACCAAGATACGCCGGCAACGCAACTTCCACCCGCTGAAGCACCTTGTAAACACTCAACACGTCGCGCGTCATTTCCTGTTCGAGATAAGCGAGTCCGGTGAACGGAATGATCGCCACCAGGTCACGACTCGACTGAAACACGTTCTCGATGAACGATCGCGCCGCCGCTTTCTCCTCCGGCAACGTAAACTCCTGCGACCGGCTCACGTCGATCAAAAACGCGATCGCGAGGGGACGATCCGTTTCGCGCTGAAACGTGAATACTTGCTGCGGCACGCCATCCTCAAGCACACGCACATCCTCCGCGCGCAGTGTGGTGATGAAGCGTCGTTCCTTGTCGATTGCGGTGAACGGAAGATTCGTGATGTCTGTCTCGACACGAATAACGTCATCCTGATCGGCAGTCTGCGAGAACGGCACCGAGGTGCATAGAAACAGGAGCAAGATGAGGGTAATTAGTTGACGCATTGTGGAATGGGATTCTACTGCGGCAGGCCGAGCTTTTGCACTAGCTCAACAAACCGCGGATCGGATCGCAAATTATCAAACTCGAACATTACACTGACATGCCTAACACGAAAGTCACGTTCTTCATATGCTTGTTGCAAACAGGAAAGTGTCTCCTCTTTTTGACCCAGTCGTGCGTATTGGGTAGCTATGACAAACGGAGGAAAGCGCCTCCGTGGTTGGGCGAGCATGTGTTCTAAACTCTTTTCAAGATACGCCTTCCAACCTGACCTTGCATATACCTGATTCATGTCTGCCAGGATTTCTGGTGACAAGCCCGTAAGTTCTCCCGCGATCGCGTACTGAACAACGGCTTGATCGTACATTCCCTTGGCCTCGTAAGCGCGACCGAGAAAATACAAAGTAATCGGAACCTTCGGATCGATCGCTAAAGTATTCCGATATTGCTCGATAGCCTCATCAAAACGCCGCATGTCCATAAATATGTCGGCGTAAATGCGATTCATTACTACGGACATCGGATCGAGTTCGAGTGCACGTTTGATCTCGGCCATAGCTTCATCGAAGCGTTTCATTGCCGCGAGATGTTCGGCCAGCCATAGGTGCGCAGGAGCGTAATTGGGATTCAGTTCAAGTGCGCGGCGATACTCTTTTTCGGCGGTAGCGAGATCGTAATCATAGTAGATGACGATCTGCCCGAGCGAAGCATGCGCTTCAGCAAGCTTGTCGTCGATTTCGAGAGCTTTGAGCGCTGCCGCTTTCGCCTTTGGCATCAGTTCCCTCGGCAGCTCATTGGTATAAACAGTCAACAGCGTGTACGCGTCCGCCAAGCCTGAATAAGCAAGAGCGTAGTTCGGATCCTTAACGATTGCCTGTTCAAAAAACGGAATTGCCTGTTTGAAATCAGCGGACGTGCGCCTGTTCCAGTAGAAACGACCCTTCAGATACAGCTCATACGTTTCCGCATTCGCCGTGTACTGCTTGTCCATTCGCGAGCGATCGGGACCTGACAACTTCAGCCGCAAGTTGTTTGTGATCTCGCGCGCGATTTCACGTTGCACCGAAAGCATGTCGGCCAGTTTACGTTCGTACTTCTCGCCCCAGAGTTGTTTGTTGTCGCGAATATCGACCAGTTCGACGCTAATCAGCATCGCGTCGTCACGTTGCATCAATCGGCCAATCAGCACCGCTCGCACGTCGAGTTCCTTACCAATCGCCAACGGATCGTCTGCCCGGCCTTTATAACGAAACACCGAACTGCGCGCGATGACTTTGAGGTTGGAAGCTGCGTCAAATTGTTGATGATGCTTTCAGTTAGACCATCGGAGATCCAGTCAACACCCGCATCGTGATTCTGATTAACAAACGGAATGACAGCGAGTCCTTCGGCGACGTGTTGCAGCGCGCGCAGTAGTTTCGGAAGCTCTTCGCTTTCATCGTGAATCTTCGTCCGCAGAGTCGAGCCCGCGACGTACTCCATCGCGATGAAGTTGAGCCCGTTAGACTCGCCAATCTCGTAAATGTGCGCGATGCTCGGGTGATTCAACGACGCTGCCGCAGTTGCTTCCTGTTTGAAACGACGCATGCGGTCGTGATTTGAAGCGACTTCCGGCGGCAGGACTTTCAACGCAACTCGTCGATTCAAGCTGGTGTCCTGGGCCAGGTACACCTCACCCATACCGCCCGCGCCCAGCAGCGAGCGGATCTCATAGCGATCTATTTGTGTTTTGGGGGCGAGGGGCATCGAGGATGTATTTCAGACCGCGGAGAACGGCGACCGATTCACGGGTGGGCCATCGTCGACCTCGACTTCGTCCATATCTTTTTCCCACGCGGCGGGCATCAAACTTTGCAGTAAACGTACACAACGATTCCAGCGCAGGATAGCGTCATCATTTTCAGGCGGACTGATCTTCTCCGCTTCTTCGAAGAACCTCATCGCCTCTTCGAATTCGGGCTTGACTGTCGGCGGCGGAAAGCCGGCGCGTAGTTGTGCTTTCGCTTTTCTCTCGTGCATCAGGCCGCAGCAATAAATCCGCTCGTAGTTGCTCGACAGCGACTTGAAGACGCTTATCGCTTCTGTATATCGATCTGTCATGTTGCCTTTGAACTGGTCTGTGATCGCCAGTCCGAGTAAGCGCAATGCCCCCTGGTGAGTCGGATCGACCGCGAGTATGTCGCGGCAGATCGATTCGGCTTCGCCTGGTTCGTTCAAGTAACGATAGAGCTCAACCTTTGCGATCGCTTCGCTGATTCCGGCCCGTGATATCGGCTTGAGTTTAAGCTCCATTTTTCTTTCCTTTCAATTTACGTAAGAACCAGCGAATTGGATCGTAATAGTCGTCAACCACCCGCTCTTTCAGGGGAATGATGGCATTGTCAGTGATGTGGATGTCTTCTGGACAAACCTCGGTGCAGCATTTCGTGATGTTGCAGAAGCCAACTCCCAGCTCGTCTTTCAACAATTGGGTTCGAGAGACGTTATCGAGTGGATGCATCTCCAGCCCCGCGACGCGCACGAAGAAACGCGGCCCGCCAAATCGATCCTGACGGCTGTGGTCGCGCAGCACGTGACAAACGTTCTGACAAAGGAAGCACTCGATGCACTTGCGAAACTCCTGAACGCGATCGACGTCGCGCTGGTCCATTTTCCATTCGACGTTTGCCGGCGCGCTGAACGGCGGGATCTTGCGATTGACCTGGTAATTCCACGACACGTCAGTCACAAGATCTTTGATGATCGGAAAACTCTTCATCGGCTGAACGGTCACTGGTTCCGAGAGCGGCAGATCATCCAAACGAGTTTTGCACGTTAGACGAGGACGGCCGTTCACTTCCGCGGAACAAGAGCCACATTTTCCCGCTTTGCAATTCCATCGCACTGCGAGATCCGGCGCGGCGTGTCCCTGGATGTAATGCAACGCGTCAAGCACAACCATTCCAGGTGCGATTGGCACTTCGTACTGCTGCAACTCGCCGCCGTTGCGATCGCCGCGAAAGATCTTGAACGTTGCGTTAGCCATTGAGCAGTTCCTTTAACTCCGCGGGCATCTCGGAGATCGGTGTCTGTTTCAACCTCATCTGATCGCCATCGCGAACGATCACGTTGTTCTGTTTCGCCCAAGTGTCATCGTACTTCGGAAAATCGATCCGGCTGTGCGCGCCACGACTCTCCTTCCGTTCCTGCGCACTCAACGCAACGGCCTCCGAAACCGTCAGCATCGACTTCAGATCTCGCGCAAGGTGCCAACCGGGATTGAACAAACGCGACCCATCAACTTTCACGCCAGCCGCCCGCTGCTTCAAGTTTTCGAGTTCCGATAGTCCCTTTTGCAGATCTTCTTCGTTGCGAAAGATGCCGACGTAGTTCTGCATCGTCTCTTCCAGTTCGCGATGAATCTGGTAAGGACTGTCACCTGAGGCACGTTCAAATGGTTCGAGCATTTCGCGCGTTGCCTTTTCGACGTCGCCGCCGTCGATGTTCACCGGCGCGCATTGCTTGGCATGTTCGGCGGCGGCGGCGCCCGCGCGTTTTCCAAAGACGAGCAGATCGGAAAGCGAATTGCCACCGAGTCGATTGGCGCCATGAAGTCCGGCCGCTGCCTCACCCGCAGCAAACAAACCCGGCACCGTGGCTTGCGCAGTTTCCGCTTCGACGCGTATCCCGCCCATCATGTAATGACACGTTGGTCCAACTTCCATCGGTCCCTGCGTGATGTCCACGTCCGCAAGTTCCTTGAACTGGTGATACATGCTGGGGAGTTTTCGTTTCACATAGTCTGCGGGTTTGTGCGAAATGTCGAGATAAGCGCCGCCATGCTCCGTCCCGCGGCCTTCGCGGACTTCGGTGTAGATCGCGCGCGCCACCACGTCGCGCGTCGACAACTCCATCTTCTCGGGATCGTAGCGCTCCATGAACCGTTCGCCTTCCTTGTTGCGCAGTACCCCGCCTTCGCCGCGAACTGCTTCCGTGACGAGTATTCCCTGCACACCCGGCGGCCAAACCATTCCCGTCGGATGAAACTGCACAAACTCCATATCGATCAGTTCAGCCCCGGCGTCATACGCGAGTGCCATTCCGTCGCCGGTGTACTCCCACGAGTTCGACGTGATGCGCCACGCCTTGCCGATGCCGCCGGTCGCCATCACGACGGATTTCGCTTTGAAGACGACGAACCGGCCCGTTTCGCGCCAGTAAGCGAACGCGCCCGCGATGCGATCGCCGTCCTTCAGCAAACGCGTAACGGCGCACTCCATGTAAACGTCGACGCCGAGATGAACGCCGCGATCCTGCAACGTGCGAATCATCTCGAGCCCGGTACGATCGCCGACGTGACAGAGTCGCTTGTACGTGTGACCGCCAAAAGCGCGTTGCAAAATGTCACCGCTGCTGGTGCGATCGAATAATGCGCCCCACTGTTCCAACTCACGCACGCGATCGGGCGCCTCCTGCGCGTGAATTTGGGCCATGCGCCAGTTGTTCAGAAACTTTCCGCCGCGTATCGTGTCGCGAAAGTGCGTACGCCAATCGTCGGCAGCATCGACGTTCGCCATCGCCGCCGCAATGCCGCCTTCAGCCATCACCGTGTGCGCCTTGCCAAGCAACGACTTGCACACAACGGCAACGCTCGCGCCATGGCCCAACGCCTCGATCGCCGCGGTCAGTCCAGCGCCGCCGGCGCCGATGATTAGTACGTCGTGTTCGTGAGTCTCGAACTTTTCGTTCACAGCAATCTCAAGTCCTGGATCGTGCCGTTCGCGACCAGTCGCACGTAAAGATCGGTGAGACCAACCGAGAACAGACTTAACCACGCAAACAGCATGTGATGGTCATTGAGAAAACTGAGACCTTTCCACGCCTTGTGTCGTGGACCACCAAACGCGACGCACGAAAAGCAATCGACTTTGCCGCCGACGATGTGTCGCAACGAATGGCACGAGAACGTGTAGAGCGAAAGCAGAATGATGTTGGCAAGGAGAACTAAGCGTACCGACACCGATCCCGAATCGGCCGTCAAACCAGAACGCGTGAATAGCGTCGTACCAGAGAATGATCAGAAAAATGAGCGCGACGTAGAGGAAGTAACGATGCAGGTTTTGCAGAATGAGCGGGAACGCGGTCTCCCCGCGATAATGATGCGAACGACCCTCGCCGACTGCGCATGCCGGCGGATCGAGAAAGAAAGCGCGATAGTAAGCCTTGCGATAGTAGTAACAGGTTGCGCGGAAGCCGAGTGGACCACCAAGGATGAGCAGCGCCGGCGAGAGCGGCCACCAGCTCGGTTTAAGGAGCGGGGAATAAAATGGAGACAGGTATGGTCCCCATTCGTAGTAATTGTTTTCAAACGCGCGCCAGGTGGCGTAAATGCTGAAAGCGCCAAGAACGACGATGACGGGCACAAGCTCAACCCACCACGCATCGCGTCGCATCGATGCGCCGAACCGACCTGGCTTTATTTCGGTTCGAGATTGCGCCATGTCTGTTAGTTAAAAGTTTATTTCTTTTCGCTAATGCAAAAGAGCGTGTTTTGTCCCCGCAAATAAAGCTCGCCCGCCGCGATCACCGGAGTCGCGATAAAGATCTGATCGTTCAGGTGATTGGTCGCGAGCACTTCAAACTTCTCACCCATCTTTAGCACCACTACGTCGCCGTCTTCCATGGCCAGGTACAACTTGCCGTTCGCGCCGACCGGCGATGATTTCAGGTTGTACGCTTTCGGCAGACGCGTCTGTGCATAGTATGGCTCGCCGGTGGTGGCATTGAAAGCAGTGATCAGTCCGTTGTCGGTTACGACGTAAAGTTTGTTGTCGTAAAGAACGGGTGAAGCTGTGTAGGCAAGGCCGCGCGTGTGACTCCAGGCGATCGCGTCCGAACCGGTCAGATCACCTTGCTTACCGAGCTTGATCGCCATCAGTTTTGGATCGCGATAGCCGCTCATCACGTAGACGGTGCCGTTTTGATGAACAGGTACGGGGATGACATTCGCGCCGAGACCACCTGACTCCCAGAGCACTTTTCCGGTTTCGGGATCGTAGCTGCGGACTCTGTTCGTTGCGCTGACGACGATCTCCGTACGACCGTTGTGCTCAATTGCGAGTGGCGTACTCCAGGAACTGCGCTCGTCGCGTGCTACACGCCACAACTCTTTGCCGTTGCGTTTGTCGAGCGCGATCATGAACGATCCGGATTCAGCTTCGTGATCGAAAACGAGAAACAGTCGATCGCCAACGAGCAGCGGCGCGACGCCTTCACCAAACGCCAGTCGCATCTTCATCTGGACGTTCGGGTCTTTTTCCCATATCAATTTGCC
This sequence comes from uncultured Acidobacteriota bacterium, assembly GCA_963789185.1. Lineage (GTDB taxonomy): Bacteria > Acidobacteriota > Blastocatellia > Pyrinomonadales > Pyrinomonadaceae > PSRF01. Next base: position 34,911 of record CAWBJU010000017.1, on the reverse strand, counting down.
GTTGAAGTCGTAGGCAAAGATGCCGCGTGACCCGAAGGAGGCGTAAACGTATTTGCCGTCAGTAACGGGTGAGTTTGAAGCGAAGCTGCCGTAGGCGCGGTGGAAGCCTTCATGCGGCGTTCCCGTTTTCGCCGTTCGCTGCCAGAGAATTTTTCCGGTTTTGCGATCCAGACTGAGAACGTCGAAGCGATGTTCGACTTGTGGAGCAACGTTGCCACCTCGACCTCGTTGCCCACCAGGCGCGGCTGGTGCTGTATCGGTGCTCGGGTTAGTTTCTGGCGGTTTGCCGACTGCAATCGCGGTGGTGAGAAAAATTCGATCACCCCAAATCGCCGGTGTCGAATGTCCTTTCCCCGGTATCTCAGTCTTCCACTTGATGTTACTGGTGTCGCTCCACGTCGTCGGCGCATCGCCGCGGGCCATGCCGTTAAAAAATGGTCCACGCCATTGCGGCCAGTGCGCCGCGTTTTGAGCCTGGGCAACAACGAACAAGATCGGTGCGAACAGAAAGGCTAGAACAACGACAGAAGTAGTCTTCTTCATCGGCTTCTCCGGAACCTTCTTTTCCTGAGGGTGGGGAACCCACGTAAATTTTCCGCGGATTCTAGCCGAGGTTGGGTACGGATAGCTAGGTTTGAGCCGTTGTCGAGACCTGCTGCTCCGAGGACCAGAGCCACGCGAAGTCAATGCCAACAAGGCCTTCGTCTCTAACCGTCTTAACAAATCCATCGGTTACGAACACCTGGCCAAGCGGCAGCTGGGGAAGCTTAAAGATATCGACATTCTGCAATTTTGCAGGTACGAAGCCGAACCGTTTGATGTCCAATACTTTCTTGCCGTCAGGAAACCTGACTATTTCAGACTGCCTTTCATCCAGAGCATCCACAAAATTCGTGAGGTTAAGAATAAAGTATTCACCTCCCGCACACTGCAAAGGTAACAACTGCCCATCGTCCTCAATCAGTGGTCGGAGGACTTGAACCGCTCTCTGGCTTAGCGCAGGCACACCTGCAAACAAAGAAGGAAAATCACCGGGAGGAAGTTGCTTTTCAAGTTCGTCATCAAAGAAAACCGTGACTCTGAGTGGTTGCCGCTCTTCTATTGGATTACCGTCGAACTTGTACATCGCTTCCCAGTCAGAATCGAGATCCACAAGCTCCAGACTCTGATAGTGATCAACATCCAGAGAAACTGAATAGACATTCATAGCTCGATCAGCGGCAGACCAGTTTGCCGCTCATAAACCATCCCACTTACCGCGCGCCGATCACGCTCGCAAGAGTGGGCCACATCTCGTCGGCCCAGAGTTCATATCCTTCGTCTGAAGGATGAAAGCCGTCGCCTGAAAAGTATTCCGGATGGGACGGAAGCTCGCGACGTGTGATCGTAAAGATGTCGAAGATCGTAACCTCGTGGTTTCGAGCGATCTCTTCAAGACGCTGGTTGAAGCCCTCGATCTGACGCTGGTACTCAGCACGCATCGAAAAAGGAATACGCGGAGCGGTCGAGATGTCGGGAATGTTCGTCACGACAATCGTTGCGCTCGTCTTCTCTTTCAACGTACTCAAAATCTGATCGTAGTTTTTCGCAAACTGTTCGATAGAGAAACCGTGACCAATGTCGTTAATACCGATTCCCAACGTCACAAGATCCGGAGATCGCTGCACGCCACATTGCAACTGCGCGCGCAGCACGTCGTCCGTCGTCGCACCACTAACGCAAAGATTCACGAGTTCCGATCCACCACGATGCTCGAGCATTCGTCTAAACAAACGCGCAACGTAGCCGCCATTCCGCGCACCCACACCCGAACCAGTCGAATCGCCTAACGCCACATACACAATTGGACCAGCTTTCATCTCATTCACACCCCTTGATAGACCCGGCGCTGCATCGTCACGATTGCACGCCACGAGCAGCAGCAGGACCACGAACAATGCGCACGTTGTCCGAAAAACTGGTCTACGTTTCATTTTTCCGTGGGCCCGCAGTCGTTTCCTCACATAACTCTTGACTTTACGTTATCAGCAGAATAATCAAGAACGCGCATGAAGAACAATCAAATGAGATGGATCAAATACGCCTGCCTCCTGTTGTTACTGCTCATTCCAGCGGAACTAAACGCGAAACCGCCTGACTTCACCGAACTTGAAAAGCTGGTGCCGGAAGAGCTCAAGGAACGAAACACGCCCGGCGTTGTAATCGCCATCGTGAGCGGCGATCGCCTCGTCTATCACAAGGCGTTTGGTGTGGCCAACATCGAAACCGGCGCTCCCATGCAGCCCGAAATGTTGTTCCGCCTGGGCTCGACAACGAAGATGTTCACCGCTGCTGCACTCGTCAGTCTCGCTGAACAGAACAAGATCAACATGAACGAGCCCGTCGGAAACCGTGTGAAAGGTCTCGACGCGCGAATCGGCGCATTGACGCCACACCAGTTGTTGAGCAACTCAGCGGGCATTCGAGATTTCGCCGCGCCGGTGATCTCAAACGACGATGTCGCTCTCGGCAACATGGTCCGTAACTGGAAAAACGACATCTTCTTCGCCGGGCAAGGCGAGATCTATTCGTATTCGAGCGCCGGCTTCTGGCTGTCGGGATTTGTAGTCGAGGACATTTACGGCAAGCCGTACGGCGACGCGATGACCGAACTTCTGTTCACGCCCGTAGGTATGGACCGAACGACGCTTCGGCCGCTGATGGCAATGACTTATCCGTTAGCGAGTCCTCATCAACCCGTGCAGGGTCAACCAACGATCGTCCGACCGTTTTTCAACAACGTGGCGATGTGGCCCGCGGGATCGATTTTTTCAAACGCGAAAGATTTGTCGCGTTGGGTGATTGCGCTTCTCAACGACGGACGTGTCGACGGCAAACAGGTGTTGTCGTCTACTTTGATCGGCAAGATGTTTGGGCATCATATTCCCGTCCCGGGCGAGACGGATTCTTATTACGCTTACGGTCTGACCGTGTTCAAGTTTAAGGATGTCGAGTTTGTCGGCCATGGCGGTTTCAGTCGTGGCTACGGCTCGATGATCCAGATGGCTCCGTCGCGCAAGTTTGCCGTGATCGTCCTGACCAACAAGAGCGGCGAAACGATGCGCAAGAGTCTAAACAAAGCGATGGAGATAGGACTCGGTCTTAAAGAAGACCAACACGAGAAACCAGCCGGCGTTTCTTCGGCCGGAGTGGCTCCCCTGACAGCTGCTGAAATGCAGGAATACGCCGGATCTTACTCGCATGCGCCCCAAACCTGGGACGTTTCAGTTAAAGACGGAAAGCTGTTCGTCAAAGTCGATGGCAGCGAGCACCAGATGACGAAGAGCGGCGACCGGAAGTTCACTTTTGGCGCGAACAATGAGAACGAGGTGGTTTTCGTCCCCGGGAAGAGCGGGAAAATCGAGTTTATCTTCACCGGGCTTTACGCCGCGAAACGAGTTCTCTAAATACGGACTAAGGAATATAATGCTCGGCACGTTCCAGGGGAGCCCCGATGTACAAACCTGAAGCATGGCGTTGCGACGATTCGGTAGAGGACACCCTGCCGGGTTCTCCGACTGCGTCGAGCCCAAGCGTCTTCGACCAGTGCCGGCTGCTGGATCTCCTTGGCCGCATCAACTACCGGATCATCAGCGGCAAACGAGTGTATGTCGAAGTCGACGGAGTTGTTTATAAGACTCTGTACGGCGGCTACTGGCGCAGCGTATTCACCGGCATCGAGCATTACCTGCTTCGATGTGAACAAGTCTCGGGTAATGCCTGGACTAATGATAATAACGGTTCGGTCGATCTCCCCATTGCTTATTCCAAAGAAGGATGGACGGCGCGTGGACACTCTTTGTCGTTCATTCTCAATCGTGATTTTGCCTAATGAAAACTAAATTCTTTACACGGATCTTTCCGATCCTCCTCTTCGTCGCCGCAGTGTGTCTTTCGGCCGCAGCCCAGGCACCAGATCTGAAACAACCGATGCCCGTCGATCCCGCGATCACGATGGGCAAGTTTCCAAACGGACTCCGTTACTACATTCTCGCCAACAAGAAACCGGAGAAGCGCGCTGAGCTTCGACTGGTGGTGAAAGCAGGATCCGTTCTCGAAGAGGACGATCAACGCGGACTCGCGCACTTCGTCGAACACATGGCGTTCAACGGAACCAAGAACTTTCCGAAGCACGACCTAATCGCATTCATTGAGTCGCTAGGCATGCGCTTCGGCGCGGACTTGAATGCCTATACGAGCTTCGATGAAACGGTCTACATGCTCCAGGTCCCGACAGACAAACCGGGAGCGATCGAGCGCGCGTTCCAGGTTCTGGAAAACTGGGCACACAACGTCACATTCGAACCGGCTGAGATCGAGAAGGAACGCGGGGTAGTGATGGAAGAGTGGCGCGGGAGTCGCGGCGCCGGAATGCGCACCGTCGAAAGACTGTTTCCAATCGCGTTCAAGGGATCACGGTACGCGGAAAGGATTCCGATTGGATTACCCGCGATCATCCAAAACGCCAAACCGGAGCGCCTGGTCCAATTTTACAAAGACTGGTACCGGCCAGATCTGATGGCCGTCGTCGCGGTCGGCGATTTCGACAAGGCAGCTATTCAAAAACTAATCGATAAGCACTTCGCGTCGCTGCCCGCTTCGACGAACCCACGACCACGAACAATTTACGACGTGCCCGATCGCGCCGATACCAGTTTTGCGATTCTCACTGACAAAGAGACCGCTAACACGAGCGTTGAGTTCAGCACGCTATTGCCCGCTGAAGAAGAAGGCACCATCGGCGTTTATCGGCAAAAGACTATTGACCGGCTTTTTTCCGGAATGCTGAACGCGCGCTTTTCCGAGATGACGCAAAAACCTGATGCGCCATTTCTCTTTGGCTTCACTGGCCGCGGCGCCTTTCTCGCACGGACGAAAGAGATCGCATTTCTGTCGGCGGTCGTGAAAGACGACGGAGTTGAACGCGGGTTGCGCGCGCTGCGCACTGAGGCGGAACGAGTTGCGCGTTTCGGGTTCACTGAAACTGAGCTCGCGCGTCAAAAGACGGATATCCTGCGATCTTACGAACAGTACCTCGCCGAAAAAGCAAACACGCAGTCATCCGCAAAGGCAGCCGAGTACATTCGCAACTTTCTGCAAGGCGAGACGTTGCCCAGCGCCGACGACGAGTATGAGCTACACAAACGGTTCCTGCCGACGATCACGCTCGCCGAAATCAACAAACTCGCGCGCGAGTGGTTTCCAGAAGGCACTAAGAATCGGATGGTCGTGTTGACTGCGCCGGAGAAGGCTGGTGTGACGATTCCGGATGAAGCGAAGCTTGCCGCGATCATCAAAGAGCCGCCGCCGGCCGATTTGAAGGCGTACGTCGATACCGTCTCGAGTACCGCGCTCATCGAGTCGCCGCCCTCAGCAGGAAAGATCACGAACGTCACTACTAACGAGAAAGCCGGTCTTACGATTTGGGAACTTAGTAATGGCGTGAAAGTGGTGCTAAAGCCGACGACGTTCAAAGCGGATGAGATCCTGTTTCGCGCAACGAGTCCCGGTGGTACTTCACTCGCGAGCGATGCGGATTACATTCCCGCCAGCACTGCGACGCAGGTGCTATCAGCGGGCGGCCTCGGCAAATTCAGCGTGATCGATCTTGGGAAGATGTTGACGGGCAAGGTCGCGTCTGCGAGTGCCTTCATCGGTGAACTCGAAGAAGGATTGACCGGGCAGAGTTCTCGGAAAGATCTCGAGACGATGTTTCAGCTTATTCACTTGCGCTTCACGCAGCCGCGTGCCGACAAGGACGCGTTCGCCGCACAGACGATGCAGATGAAAACACTGCTCGCAAATCAAAGTGTAGTGCCGGAGTTTGAGTTTTACACCGAGCTTACGAAGGCGCTTTTCCAGGACCATCCACGACGACAAAGACCAACTCCCGCGATGATTGATCAGTGGAACCTCGATAAGTCGCTCGCCTTTTACAAGGATCGTTTCGCGGATGCGAGTGATTTCACGTTCTACTTCGTTGGCAGTTTCGACGAAGCGACGCTCAAGCCGCTCGTCGAGCGTTATCTCGCGTCGTTGCCTTCATTGAAGCGCAAAGAGACGTGGAAGGACGTGGGCGTTAAGTCTCCTACGGGCATTATTGAGAAGCGAGTCGAGAAAGGGATCGAGCCGAAGAGTCTGTCGATGATCGTTTTCGATGGTCCATTCGTTTTCGATCAGGAACGTCGTGTAGCGTTCCGAGCGATGGCGGAGATCCTCGAAATGCGACTCCTCCAGGAGTTACGCGAGGAACTCGGCGGCACTTACAGCGTCAGCGTCAACGACAGCTATCAGAAGTATCCGAAACCTGAGTATTCGATCTCGATTCAGTTCGGAAGCGCGCCTGAGCGAACTGAAGATCTGATCAAGCAAGTGTTCACGGAGATTGAGAAGTTCAAAGCTGAAGGGCCCACGGAGAAGCAGCTTACGGATGAGAAAGAGGCGTTGCTTCGTGAGTTTGAAACGCAAAGCAAACAGAACGGGTATCTTCTGGGCCAGATCTCGTCGCGGTTCTTTAACGGCGAAGATCCGGCAGGCATCTGGCTGATGCCCGAGTTCTACAAGAAGCTGGACGCGTCAGCGGTCAAAGAGGCAGCGAAGACTTACCTGGATACGTCGTCATACGTAAAGGTCACGCTGTTTCCGGCGAAAAAGTAGGCTCGCTTCGAACGATAGGCTTCGGCTCTCAACCGAAGCCTATTAAGTTCGAGTCCTACGTGGGGACTCAATTTAGGTCACCGCGCAACAACCCCTGGCTGACGCGAATCTGCATCAAGTCCTATCCTTCTGTCGATCTGATCTCATAATGGGCCTTTACGTTCCCATTTGGCTGGCAGTCCAAAATCTCACCAGAAACCGGGTAGGGTGCGAGGCCGCCTTCTCTTCCTGCCCCTGCCGGATAGTTTCCTTCTACCTTGACCTTGTACCTTCCCTCACGCACGGTTCTGAAAATGTACTCTCCAAGACCCAGCTTTTGCGGAACCTTTAGTGTGGGTGAACCATTTGCGTGTAAAAGCTGTATGTGAGTTCCATAGGGGATCCGATCGTTGTCGATTTGGACTGAGATTGTGCAAAAACCAGGCGGAACAATGACCTCGATCTTCACGTCCTGGTATGTGCTCAGTCCACCGTGCTTTACCTGTAAGCGGTAGGTGGTGGTTAGCGACGGATTAACCTGCAAAGAGCCATGAGGACCAACCTCGCGTGGCGCATTGGGTTCTCCAAGCAAAACTGCGTCCGTGTTTTTAGTATTCCACTGTAACGTCGCGACTGATCCTTTGTTGATACGCACCGGCGTAGCTCGAAATGTCAAAATCTCGGGAGGTCTCGGCTTCACCGGTGGACCCGCGACCGGATTTGAATTCGCATTAAGCTCAGTTGCGCTAAACTCTACCCAGTTACCCGGAACAAATATTCCGTTGACCTTCTTGTTTCGCGCGTAAATGAAAGTTTCACTCGGAGTACTGCCATTTGCGGGTTTGACTTTTTGACGGCTGAAAACATCGAGGTAGGAGATCTTTTTATCAAAACCGTGTGTCCGTAAATCGGCGTGGTCTTCCAAAAAATCAATCCATGAACCATAGCCCCCCGCTTCATCGGCATGTTCGTAAACTATCGCAACGAGGCCTTTCGGCACCTTAATTGAAACAGCTACATCATTGAAATCCTCCGTATTGAACAATCGATGCCGACCAATTCCAAAGGTCATCGACCGCCCCTGAAAATTGGCATTCTCATAAATAACTACCGTTTGGTTGTTAGGTTGCTCAGAGCATTCGGTAGTGGATCTGCTCCCAAATCCGGCAGGGTAGGGCAGCGGGCGAAAGAATAAGCGTTGAACCCCTGGCTGAAGATTTCGTAGCTCCACGGACAGAATACCAAGATGTTGAGCCTCTTCTCCGGGTTTACGCAGGTCGTAGCGCGTATACAAATCAAATTGAAGAAGCACGCAAGGGTAGTTGTTGGCGGAGGTATTTTTGAGACTTCCATAGACAGCACCGTATTCTGTGGGCGCGGGCGCTGTTGACATCGAGAGATAAAGATCCTGTTGAGGATTCTTTGTTGTCTGTGAATACGAATACGATTCCAACGAGACTAACAATGCAAACATCATCACACACAGACATACACGTCGGGCATTCATGGCATTCTCCTTTGCTAACTACCCGCTACATCGGTAAAGCGAGGTGTTCTCACATCTGTAATGAAGCATCTGGATAAAACGTTTCAAGTTATCGGCAACGCTGTTCGGCTCTTCGGCGCTCAACGCCACCTCCGATTACAGGCCAGTTCACCAATGTCACGTGTTGCAAGATACTGAGCATTTCTGCCGTGGGCGCCAGAAAAAAGTTGCGAAGATTGTCCAGTGTGGGGAGCCAATTGTCCTTAAATGATCGAGACGCTACGGCGGAGAATACAAACTGTCATTGCCGAATCACCTTGAATGCGAAATCGCTGATCCGCTGTGGTGTCGCCAGTGTCGATCCGTTTGAATCGGTCATCGTGGTCGGTGTGCCGTTCGTGAGGAACCTGTTGCCTTGAGGGGTAAAGGCGATGAGCTCGTCGAAGTACACAACGCCGAAGCGAGCCAGCGGATCTAGTGGACCGTTGAATTGGCTGCCTCGACTAATCCCCGCGTTGATTCTGACGGCCGGCGGGAACCCGGTATCAATAGTGAGGTTCACCGTTTGGTTCGTGGTCTCATTTGCCAAGCCATAGAATGCTGTACCAGCGGTGTTGGTCTGTAAGCACAGCGTGGCAGTGATCGCGTCGCCGGGCTTGACCGGAAGGTTGATTAGCTGCCCGGTGTGGATCCGGATCTCGCTGGTGATGTTTTGGTTGACATCGACAGACATTTCCACGTGAACGTCAAGGAAACCGAGACCGAAGAAGGTGCGAAAGTCGTTAGGAAGCCCATTATTCGGCGTGTTGTTGAGATTCGGTATTGTCCAGGTTCCTGAGAATATGGTTATCGGACCGGTACTGTTGAACAACTCAAACCCGCAGGATTCAAGCGGCGACAGCCCGAAGAGCGCAGCAACAGGCGCCGTCGTTATAGTGCCGGGAAGAAGCGTCGGCTTCAGGTGTTCAAAACTTTGGTAGCGGCGCGCAAGCCGCTCCCACAGCGCCGCTGTTGCAGGCTCCGTTCGAGGATCAGGACGCTGGGGTATTCCGTGATGCACCAGGTCTCTTTTGCTTGCGGCGAGCACATCGAAACCCTTTGGAGGCGGTGGGAAGATCCGCACCTTTGTTTGTGAAGCTTTTGTTTTTGAAGCTTTTGTTTTTGAAGCTTTTGGTTTTGAAGCCTTTGTTGTAGCCATGATTGTCTTTACCTCGGGGTGTTTGAAGATTAGAGGTTCGGTGGCGCCGTGAAGCTCGCGACGTTCGTAGTGCCCACCCAAATGACTATGAGATGCACAGAGGTTACCAATCTACATATCGCTTGTCTAGGTTTGCGCAGACGGAGCTAAGATGTGGATTGACTTTCGACGTGACCGGCCTCACAACTGTTGAAGAAGGGGCTCAATGACTATGAGCACGATGAAGCCGCGTTTGACATCTTTCGCTCCACAGTTCCTTGTCGACGACCTTGAGCGCTCGATCGCGTACTATCAGAAGATTGGCTTCACGTTCGGCGAGTCGTGGGAAGGCTTCTACGCGATCGGTGTTCTGGATGGACTGGAACTTCACTTGAAGGAAGCGCCCAAGAACGACGCGGACCGCCAGCACAAACGCCACAACGATCATCTCGACGCCTCGGCGGGCGTTGACGGCATCGAGGCGTTCTACGAGCAGTGCGTCGCCAACGGCGTGACGATCATCAAGCCGATCACGGCGACCGAGTGGGGCACGAAGGGTTTCTATGTCGAGGACCCGGATGGCTACATCATCGCCTTCGGCGGCCTCCCGGCCGCAGGCTAAAATCTCGGTTGCACCGCAAGGATGACAAAGATCACTAGAAGAAGTCTTATCCTCTTACTGGCTGTCGTTCTGTTGGCCCTGAGTCTTCCCTTCACCAGCCTTGGACAGTCAAAGTTTGTCACGAGACGAGGCAAAGAGCTTGTCTCGCCCAATGGCAAACCGCTGTTCCTGAAGGGTATCAATCTGGGCAACTGGCTGCTGCCCGAGGGCTACATGTTCAAGTTCAAGACCGCAAATTCTCCGCGGTTGATTCAGACGGTCATGAACGAACTGGTCGGCGAAGACGAGGGGCGACGATTTTGGACAGCCTTTCGTGAGAATTACATTACGAGGGAAGACATCAGGTTCATCAAACAATCGGGTTTCAACTCTGTTCGTGTGCCTTTCAGCTATCGGCTATTTGTCTCAGAAAGTGATCAGCGAGAGCTGGAAGGTCCGGGCTACAAGCTGTTGGACCAAGTTGTCGGCTGGTGTAAGGAGGAAGGTCTTTCGGTTGTTCTGGACATGCATGGCGCGCCCGGCGGACAGACTGGAGATAACATCGATGACAGTTGGGGCTATCCCTTCCTGTTCGAAAGCGCCGAGAGTCAGGAGTTAACGGTCAATATCTGGCGAAAGATCGCCGCGCGTTTTCGCAACGAGCCAACGGTAATAGGCTACGACCTACTCAACGAGCCGATCGCCCATTACTTCGACACCGCCTCCCTCAACCCAAAGCTCGAGCCGCTGTATCGCAAAATCGTCGCCGGTATACGCGAGGTCGACAAAAACCATCTGGTCTTTCTTGGCGGCGCGCAGTGGAACGGCAACTTCAAAGTTTTTGGTCCACCGTTTGACGATAAGATTGCCTACACCTTTCACCAATACTGGATGAACGTAAACCAAGGGGCCATTCAGCAATACCTCGATTTTCGCGATAAACACAATGTGCCCATTTGGATGGGAGAGTCAGGCGAAAACACTGACGAGTGGATCGCGTCCTATAGAACGTTGCTGGAACAGCACAACATCGGCTGGTACTTCTGGCCCTACAAGAAGCTCGACGCGACTTCGTGCGTCGCGTCGATAAATCCCCCTGCGGACTGGGCGGCGATTGTCGCTTTTGCAAACGGCCCGCGCACTACGTTCGAAGAGGTCAGGAAGAACCGGCCACCAAAAGAAAAGGCACAAAAGGCACTGACCGATTATCTAGAGCGCATAAAATTCGCGAACTGCCGGATCAATACCGGCTACCTAAAGGCGCTAGGGTTGAAGTCTGCTTCAAATCCAGCCAGTCAGAATTGAATCATGTTCTGGCTGTCGAGAAAGACTGAAACCTGCGAAAAGGAGCGACGCGATGCATATGCTGGAACATCTGTTTCTAGTGGGCGAGTTCCCCGCGCGAGCCCACCTACTGTCCGGGCTAACGCTCGAGCAAGTGACGCTATGTCCGGAGGGCGCGTCGCACTCGATCTACGAGGAGCTGTGGCACGTTGTGGCGTACCAGGAGAGTATCATCAAGCCGGGCGATCCGGCCGGCGATCGGTACCCGAGCGCGGTACCGGAGCACGAGCACGAATGGCACCACTTGGTGCGAGTGTTCCTGGACGGCGCTCGCGCTGCGGCAGCGTTTGGGCAGACACCTGACCCGTTGGCGCTCGAGGTAGAGCCGGGAGTGACATTTGCCGACGAGTTGAACAGTGTGGCGGTACATAACGCATATCACCTTGGCAAGATCGTTGCGTTGCGGCAGCGGATCGGCGCGTGGCCACCCACGGAGGCGTCGGATGCGTCGTAATAAACCGCAGTTAAAGAGGCAGAGATGAACGTCGCGTGACCGATCCGATGGAAAAGAAAACCCTTACTCCACCGTATGGGCGCTTTCTTATTCGGCTGACAAGGCCGTTTCCGGATTTCGATTTCTCATTTATTAAACCGGTTCGTAGAAGAGCGGTTGAACTGCTGAATCTGGAACCAGGTGATCGCGTGCTCGATGTCGGTTGCGGACCGGGCGGGAGTTTTCCGTTTCTCGTCGAAGCCGTTGGACCAAGCGGGCAAGTGACGGGTGTCGAGCTCAGTCCAGAACACAGCGAACTCGCGAGAAGGCGAATCGCCAAAAACCAGTGGAAGAATATCCACGTGGTTGAGTCCGCTGCTCAGACGGTGTCTCTAACCGGTACTTTCGATGGCCTGCTGATGTTCGCCGCACCCGACGTCTATGCTTCGAAAGAAGCCTTGGAAAATCTCCTGCCGTACTTAAAACCCAATGCTCGAGTTGTAGTGTTTGGCGGGAAGCTTTCGACGCGTCGGTTGGGACCGATCTTCAACCCAATATTGAAACTGCTTTACAAGTTGTCCTTTTCAACAACTCCCAAGCCCGACTACGAACCATGGAGCCTGTTAGCGGAGTACGTCGAAGACGTTGACGTCACCGAGTATTTTTTCGGTTTGATGTTTCTCGCTTCAGGCTCTGCGCCCGCGAAGAAGTAGCGGAAGAGGTCCGCGTTCGCAGGGTCTCGTTTAACTGTGTGCCAGAACGGGAGCGTTTAGTCAGTCTGCAATGCGATTCCCAAGTATGGCGGAAGGAGGGGATGCTCACGTCGCACATCGCTGTTCTGGTGTTGCAGCATCAAACAGCTAAAGGAGATTCACAAATGGCATTAACTTTTACTCCATATCGGTTTTACGGATTGAGAAGTTCATTCCGAACAAAATACCGAATTAGTGAAGGCTATGCAGAAATCTTAAAATTGCGTCCGAGTGGTTGGCTTGTTGTCCAGAGGCTTCCGTTAGAAGACATATCAACAAAAATTGAAGACACAAAGCCCCAAAAACTTCTTGGCCGAGGCAGCATAAAAATCACTACGGTTAGTGGTGAGTCGATGATGTGGGAAAATCTGATAGACACTAAAGTCGTTCAAGATGCTTTGTACCATTGGAAAACGCTTGATGTTCCTGATTCAAGCGGATTTCAGAGAACTTCTTTAGGGCAGAAATGGAAAAAGGGTATCAAAGAGCAATTAGTCCATTTAGGGTTATTTAAAGTAGATGACCCAGACGAATATCCTTTGACTTACTACAGCAGATTCCCCGAGATGCGCCGGCAACGGTCAATCACGAACTGTCAATCGCCAAGAACAAGACGAATCGCCCCGCCGCCTTCTCTCTTTGGCAAGTTGTGTTGGTAATCGCTAGTAGATCAAACGGTTGGCGAAGCGCCGCAGTGTTTGCAGGACGGTCACGCAGAGAATATTGACATCCTCTTTGCCCCGGCGTAAGTTTCCTCCGTTCCCCCTCAACCTTATCCATCTTCCTGCTACTTCACAAAGGAGACTCACTATGCAAAAGAATTTGCGGAGCCGTTGGCCCCGTCCGATCCTCTTTTCCGGTTTAAGAAGGCCGTTCCTCGTTGCGGCATTGCTTTTGACGTTGGCGCTGTCTGGTACTTCCGTTGCGCCGAGCAGAGTTGCCTCTACAGCCACGTGTGATCGCCCGGAAATGATCGTAGTTTATTACTACTCAGACGAGACCCACCAACAGGAGGTCGGCCAAAGGCATTATTGGTGTGACGGGCATAACACTGGTTGGGGACTCATGACCCTTTACGACTGGCAAGAAACCATATTTGCCTGTTGTAACTGCGCACAGTGTTTATAATCTTGAATCCCCGCAGTCGGTGCTGTGAGCCGGGACTCTACAATTCAGCAAGGTGGCCTGACGAGGCTGCTTCGAACAAGGCGGAAGAGGCGACAGGCGTAAAAACCTGTCGCCTCTCGTCTTACGATCCTGTCGTCAGTCGCGTCGAAAGGTTCACTAAACCCCGAACTTAAAATGGTGGTCCAAATCGACGCTGATACTCGGGTGATTCAATGAATCCACGAGTGATCAGGGTTTGAACGGTATGCTGGTCTAAACCCGGACCAAAGCGGTTGTAGTGGAAAATGTAGCCGCATTGAGATGGAACGGGACTGTTGTGACAATCCTCGGGCGCGCGACGCAGATGCCCGATGTATTGCATCGTCACGAAGTTTTGCAGGACGAATTTATTAACAACGTCGGGGTGCTCCGCGATAGCGCGCAATACCTGTGCGCGTGATTGGCTGCCGCTAGTCAGTGCATTAATGAAATCGGTTCGGTTCGGCAACGTAAGGCCGGCGGTAAGCTCAAGCCTCGCCACAAACGCTGCGTGCGTCATAGTGCTCGGCAGAATCGCTTTAACGTCGTCTCGTGTGTTAAGCCAGTTGAGCGCGAGTGTGGTTTTCAGTGCGCTGACGTTCGTCCCCGCGATAGCTTGTAAATCGGCGATGAACTCGTTGAAGCGAGGTCGCTCGACTTTGGATGTGAGGTTCAACTCCTCAGGGGTTTTCGGTCTTTGACCGTAGACAATATTGTACAGGTTCGCTATGTAGGCACCCCTTTCTCCAAACTCGGGCGAGCGGAAGAAATTGCCTGACAGCGTGGCGCGCGTATCCTTGATGCACTCCTGGTTATTTAAGCAACCGTCGAGAATGGCGGCGTAGAAATTCATCCCACCGTTATCCGGCTCCCGATTGAGAAAGTCCTGATACTGATTCCAGATGAAAAACCGGTGGGCCACAAGCGGATTTGGCGCCGTTGGAACCCTTACACTCCAAAGAAACCTATTGTTAGAGACAATACGATTACTCTGCGAATCAAATCCATCGATTCCGAGTAAGCGGTCCAGAATTGCAGTGGCCTTAAGGTACCGGCCAACTCTATCAGGGCAGGTCGAGAGATTCGCAGCACCCTGTGGTGCGGGTCCATCGATGGGGAAGGGGCCGCAGTTACTCAAACCCGTTCGATTCTGCAAAATAAATTGCAACTGCGCCTGCCACATGCGGCGCGGCAAGGGATGTTCCGCTATCGAAGCAATCGTCTGAGTCGGTTCCATCCCAAAGTATACAAGTACCGAACGGTCCGCCACCCACCCCGGTTAAAGCGGATCTAATACGATCGCCAGGCGCCCAAAGGTCGATGCCGGGCCCCCAGTTTGAAGCGAACCATCGACGCGCAGTCGACTCGACCGCTCCAATCGTCAAGGCCGCGGGAACAGCCGCGGGGTGAAAAGTGCGAGCATCAATATCGGAATTGCCGGCTGCAATCACATAGGTGATTCCAGTGTTGATTGAATTGTTCACGGCAAGATCAATGCTGCTGTTATTAGGCGTTGGAGGATTATGTACGAAGCTGTCGTGGTAACCGAGACTGATGTTCGCGACCTTGGGTACAGAGGAATCTGTGAAGTGCTGCCTTGTTAGCCAATTAATCCCCTGAACCAGGGCGGAGGCGGGACAAGTCGCGAGCGTACAAACTTTGATAGATTTGATATTTACGGCTTTCGCTACGCCAAAGTTAATTCCGCCGATAACGCCCGCGACGAGAGTGCCGTGTCCATCACAATCGTTGTTGACGGTATTAGGCATCCCGGAAACGATACACGGCCCCTCGACGAATCCGGACGCTTGTCCCTGCCGGCAATCAACATTTCGGATGCAGTCAGCGGCTTGAGTCGCGCGAGTTGAGAATGGTGGAGGTCCAAATTCCACGTGCCTCGTATTGATGCCACTGTCGATAACATAAGCATCCACTCCGGCTCCGGTTCCGTGGAAAATATAACTACCGGTCGTCCGTAACGTGAGATCGATGTTAGGCGTCGGGAGGTCACCGTCGATCGCGTCAAGGTTCCACGGAGGACTTGGCTGAGGTGATGCTGGTACTTGCAGCTTTTCAAGTTCTTGATCTTCTTCTACCCACTGGACCTCCGGCCTCCTGCTAATCGCCTCCGCCGCAGCTTCGTTTGGCAGCTCGATCGCATACCCTTTCAGCGCAGTTTCATAAATGTAATCGGGTCGTCCAAGGTGGGCCAGCGCATGCTCGTTCGCGATTTTAGTTACGCGTTCCAATCGAGCTTCACGCGGACCTTCGTTGTCAGCAACATCGTCATTGAGGACCACAATATATCGGTTGGGAATCTTGTTAGCTCTTTTTATGAACTTGTTTTGTTGACCGCGTGCTCTTTGATTTTGACTCGATGTGGTCGATGGCAATGCGGCGAGAACGAGGATGAGAAGCGAGATTGCAAGCATACCAAGACGCAGCATTTGTGTAGACTCCTGTTGTGGTTAAAGCCTTATGGAGAGGTGAAGAACGCCTGAGTGAAGACTATTCTGCTCAACCCGCCGTTCGGCAGTTCCGTTTAATTTAGGTTTTCGATGGGCTTCAGAACGCTTCGTCGACGCGAGGCTTTTGCGAGGAGTCGCACGTGAACGAAAAAGTGTGGGGAGAGGTCGTCAACCTACTCCTGGTCGAAGTTCTTGTCAATAGAATTTTTTGCGGATAGATTTTACGCAGCTCCCGAATTGATAACCTGCCAACTGCACAACGGACCAACCCTGGAGTTGATCGATGGTCGAAAAATTACTGCCTGGCTCTTTGCAAGGACGCGTCACGAAGAGCTTAAGGGTTTCGGATTTCATCCTGACAGAAGCGGCGTATGATGCGCGATCGCGTCTGCCTCCACACACTCACGAGAGATCGTATTTCTGTTTTGTGTTGCATGGAGCGTATACCGAACGCTACCGTCGCCAGGAAATTCTTTGTAAACCTTCCTCTGTCACATTTCGCTCGTCAGACGAAACACACGAAGCACTGCTTCATGACGCAGACAGCCGAGTGTTCGTAATCGAGATCTCTCCGCGATGGATCGAAACGTTACGAGCAGATTCTCTTAGTCTAAGCAGCACTCAAGAGTTCTGTGGCGGTAAGGCGCCGCGGTTGTGCGCGAGCCTGAATCGCGAGTTTCACAAAACCGACAACGCGGCGAAGCTGGCGATGGAAGGTCTGGCGATCGAGCTTTTGGCTGAGGCCTCACGGCAGCCCAGCAAAAGAGTTGGAGCCGCGCCTCCGTGGCTGAAACAAGCTCGCGAAATGATTATCGAGCATTCTCCTGAAGCATTGCAGCTTACACAAATCGCTGCGGCTGTCGGCGTGCATCCCGTTTACCTGGCGACGGCCTTCCGCGAAAACTTCGGAGTTACGATTGGCGAATTTGTTCGCAAGTTAAGGATCGAATACGCCTGTGAGGAACTTGTAAAAAGGGATCTACCGTTAGCCACGATCGCTTTGCAGGCAGGCTTTGTCGATCAAAGCCACTTCTCAAAAGTTTTCAAATCGTATGTAGGTACGACGCCTGCCAAATATCGCAGAAGTTTTCGTCGATCTTAAGACGGTACAAAATCGTAATCCGATAACAGACTGAAAAATTATCCCCTACTAAGATCGTGCTATGAAAATCATCCTGCTCCTACTCAGTTTCTTCCTAATCACTCAAAGCGTTATCGCCCAGGAAAAGATCTCGCCCAAACAAACTGTCACGCGAAACATCGAGTCCGGCAAGACGGAGTTGCTGTCAATCTCGTTGAATGACGGCGACTACGTCAACATCTCAATCGGCTTCAAAGGCAGAGTCGACTTCTTTCTACTTAACCCGGACGGGTCGATTGCTCGACGCCTTGTCGGACGGAGTGAGGCGAAATCCTCGTTCCCATTCGCCGCCGAAGGTGCTGGCGCGTATTCGTTCAAGCTTGAAAATCGCGGCGATGGGCCAGCCAGTTATGAGTTGACCGCTGGTGAAGTGGTCTCGCTCAACGAACGATTCAAACCCGAGCCGTGGACCGATCCTTTTCCCAGCCCAAGGATTCAGGCTCTTCAGAAGCAGATTGCCGCCGGTCAAACGAACACTGACAGCTTCTGGAAACAAGTAGCCGCTGAAACCACTCCCCTCGTTGAGCCATTTGGTTCAGACAGCAAGTATCAACTGGTGACGTTTCTCTGGCGCAGCGTACACGACACGAGAAATGTTTTTGTTAGAGGTTCTATTCTGGGAATTAGTGTTGGTCCACCCGCCGACTTTTCAATGCACCAGATTCCTAATTCAGACGTCTGGTACTTAACTCTAAAGGTCCCCAGCGGTGCTCGGTTTACCTATCAGATTTCGCCAAATGATCCTTTGACGTTTAGCGGTCCGCGCGCCGCACAACGCACCGCCACGCGGCAAGCTGATCCGCTCAATCCTCGTCGATATGAGTGTCCACCAAATACCAGTAAGTTCAACTGTCAGAGCGTAGGCGAGTTGCCGGGCGCGCTGGCGCAACCGTGGCTGATTGCCAAACCCGGAATACCTGAAGGACGCGTCGAGAAACAGAGCATCAAGAGCGTTATCCAGAAGATTGAGCGTCCACTTTTCATTTACACGCCGGCCAATTACAAAGCGGATGGTCGACCGAATGCACTGCTGATTCTTTTCGACGGCGAAGACTTGCCGGACGATCCGTATGCGGTGACGACTCTGAATAATCTCATCGCAGCTTCGAAGATTCCGCCAACCGTGGCGGTCTTTGTCGAGAACGTTCCTCGCCGCCGTTTGGTAGATCTGGTGGCGAGCGCCGAGTTCGCCGATTTCATGGCAAAGGAGCTTGTGCCGTGGGTCCGAGCGCATTACAACGTCACAAAAGATCCGAAACAAACCGTGCTCACTGGATACAGCGCCGGTGGCCTTGCATCGACCTACGTTGCGCTGCGTCATTCGGAAGTGTTTGGCAACGTGCTGAGCCGGTCGGGGGCGTTTTGGTGGTCGTTTGAACACCACGGTGGAATTTGTGGTTCGCGCTGTCCTGATTCCGGAGGGAGGGGAGGCGAATCTTCAGTGGACGCAACCACTGAGGGGAATTTTCTCGTGAAGGAGTTTCTCGCCAGTCCGAAGCTGCCCCTACGTTTTTATTTGGCTGCGGGAACGTTTGAAATCGATAGGGAGGGTGGAGGCGGAGGCATCCTGGAAGCCACGCGTCATCTGCGCGACGTGTTACGGGCAAAGGGCTATGACGTGCAATATCAACAGTTCGTCGGCGGCCATGATGGGTTGAGCTGGCGTGGCCTTCTCGCTGACGGTCTTATTGCCCTGCTCGGACCGCGCTAGAGTATTTTTTGTAATGTGGTGAGGAAGTGGTCTGCGTCGTTCGTGGAGAACGGCATTGGCGGACGGATTTTTAAGACGTTGTGCAATGGACCGTCGGTGCCGATCAAGATTCCGTTATCGCGCATTGCGTTCACGATACGATCGGCCTCTTCCTTCTTTCTTAGTTCCACGCCAAGAAAGAATCCGGAGCCGCGGATGTCACGGATGATCTCGTATTGCTTTTGCAGATCACGTAACCCATTGAGTAGTTGCTCGCCGACTATTCGTGCGTGGTTCTGAAGGTTCTCCTCCTGCACAACCTCGAGTACTGCCAATCCAATCGCACACGAAACTGTATTCCCTCCGAACGTGCTGAAGAACTCCATACCATTGTCAAATGATGCTGCGATGTCGGGTGTTGTTATCACAGCGCCGATGGGGTGTCCGTTGCCAATCGGCTTTCCGAGCACGACGATGTCGGGAACGACGCCATAACTTTCGAACGCCCAGAAGTGCGTGCCGATACGACCGTAGCCGGTTTGCACTTCATCCGCGATGCACACCCCGCCGGCGTTCCGTACCGCGTCGTAGACCCGGTTTAGATAGGCTTGGGGCAGAACAATCTGGCCGGCGACGCTCGGCATTGATTCCGCGATGAAAGCACACAGTTTATTCGTGCTCTCAATGACATCCACTGCATATTGCGCATCCTCGGCTGTGCGAGGAAGCGGAACTTTGTGTACCCATGACGGCGGGCCGTTTCCACCCGGACCGTCGTGCTTGTAAGGACTGATGTCGATCAGCGTCGTCGTGTTGCCGTGGTAAGCGTGATCGAGAACGATCATGTCCCGCGCGTTCGTGTGTGCGCGAGCCAGGCGGATCGCGAGCTCGTTTGCTTCGCTGCCGGAGTTGACGAAATAGCAGACGCTCAACGAGTCAGGTAATGTGGCAGTGAGACGTTCGGCGTAATTCAGAATCGTATCGTGCAGGTAGCGCGTGTTGGTGTTTAGCGCCTGCATCTGTCGCACACCTGCTTCCACTACTCTCGGATGACAATGGCCCACGTGCGCGACGTTGTTGTAGGCGTCGAGGTACTGCCGACCGCTCTCATCGTAGAGATACTGCATCGAGCCACGCACAATATTGATCGGGTTCTCATACGCGATGCTCAAATTGCGACCAAGCAACCGGTTTCGGGCTTCAATTATCGATTTCATCCGTGTTTCAACTTCGGCAAAGTTTCTACTATTGCTCGTTGGCTAATCCGCAGGTACTCATTGTCAGGTCGTTGTTGTAACTGGTGCGCAGCAAGGCAAACACTCATCGCCAATCGCATTCGCACGAGTGGCCATAACACACCGCGCTCTTCAATCGTCAATGGAAACTCTTTGGTGTAGCCATCAATCACGTGCGCGGCCGCGGCGGGTAGATCCTCTTTTCCAAGCACAACATACGCAAGAGCAACCGCCAGATTACCGACGGTCCAGCTATAGACAATGTCACCAAAATCAATCAGACCTGTCACGCGATCCACTTCAACCAGAACGTTGTAGTCATTCGCATCACCGTGAATCACGCTGCGACGCAAATCCGCGTTCACTTCAAACCGGGATTCGAGAACCAACTCGCGTAACGTCGCATCCTCAATCAGCTCCGCATGCTGATCGATCACTCGATTGCCATTCGCGAGGTCCCAATGAAAATCACGATGAACCGCCGGGTGATCGAAGTCCGCGAGCGCACGGTCCAACTGCCCCAGCTTCCGTCCGAAATCACTTAATAACTCTGGTGTGTGCGTCACTTTCGCCAGTGGCATTCCTGGGAGATACGTGATCAACCGAACAAGATGATCCGCTTCAGTGCTGATTAGCTCGCCGTTCAAAGCCGGCACAACGCGGGGACAAAATGAAATCCGAGTCCCTACGTGCTCCAGAACCGCATTCTGCGCCTCGAGCAACGCCCGCGATTCTGTTCGATTTGCAATCTTCAAAACGAAACCTTCGCCTGCTGCATCGAGCAAGAAATTCTGATCTCGCTCGCTCGGCAACACACTCGCTCTCGCGCGCACACCAAACAACTCCTCCGCGATCCGGCTCGCGGATTCCACATCGAAAACAGGCGTGTGCCTCAATAACTGCATGGGGATGCCGCTAAACTAATTGAAAAACCGCTATAATCACAAATCCGTGACGCAGCTAATCTCAACTATCGCCATAGCCATGGGCGCTTCGTGGGTCTCAGGCATCAACCTTTACGCCTGCGTCGGCACGCTCGGTCTGCTGGGCCGTTTCGCAAACCTGCAACTTCCCGGCGAACTTCAGGTGTTGACGAGCTGGTGGGTCATCGGGGTCGCTGTCACTCTATACGTGATCGAGTTTGTCGCCGATAAGGTGCCATGGATCGACAGCACGTGGGACGTGATCCATACCTTCATTCGCGTCCCCGCAGGCGCGGTCCTCGCAGCGGGCGCATTCGGCGATTTCGATCGCGGCATTCAGGTGATCGCACTGCTCTTAGGCGGCGGACTGGCCCTCTCGTCTCATGGAACAAAAGCGGCGACGCGCCTCGCGCTGAACGCGAGCCCCGAACCAGTTTCAAACTCGGTCGCCAGCATTATTGAAGACATAATCGCGATTGTTTCGACAGTGATTTCAGTGTTCGTACCGGTACTAATATTCATCATCGTCGGTGTTGGTTTAGTGATATCGTTCCTGGTTTTCAAACGCATTCGCCGGTTCTTTCAACAAGTGACGAGAACCGTTCGCGGATGGTTTGCACCGGCCACGTCTTAGCCACAAAGAGGCACAAAAGACACAAAAGGTTTCAGTCTCAGGAGGACGGCTATGCTCCGGTCTGGTTCTCTCGCGTTGATCACACTTCTCTTCCTTGCGCTTCCTGTCTATTCACAAGCGCCGGATCCGTCCCTCTACAACGGACTTCGTTATCGCCTCGTTGGACCATCGCGTGGTGGGCGCGTTACGACTGTGACCGGAGTTGCTTCGGAACCGCGAACGTTCTACATGGGTGTCGCCAGCGGCGGCCTTTTTCGCACTCTCGACGGCGGCACAACCTGGACACCGTTAACCGACGGAAAAGTGCCAGTCGGATCAATCGGCGACGTCGCAGTCTTTGATTCGGAGCCGAACGTCATCTATCTCGGAACGGGTTCCGACGGTGTGCGTAGCAACGTCTCAAGCGGGCGCGGCATGTACAAATCGACGGACGACGGACAGACATGGAAGTTCATCGGCCTCTACAACGCGGGACAGATCGGCGCGGTACGTATTCATCCGACGAATCCGGACATCGTTTGGGTTGCGGCCGGCGGTGACATCTTCAAACCGAACGCGGAACGCGGGGTTTTCAAAACCACTGACGGCGGTAAGACGTGGCGCAAGGTTTTATTTATCTCTGACAGCGTTGGCGCGATGGACGTTGAGATACAGCCCGGAAATCCTAATATCGTATACGCCTGGATGTCGCGACTCGAACGTAAGCCATGGACCATCATCAGCGGCTCGCGCGAAGGTGGCTTCTACAAGAGTACTGACGGTGGCGAGACGTTTACGAAGATCGCCGCCGGTCTGCCTACTGACTTGATAGGCAAAGGCAATCTCGCCGTCACTGCTGCAAACCCGAATCGTGTCTACGCGTTGATCGAAGCGAAACCCGGTGGTGGCTTTTATCGATCCGAGGATGCCGGACAAACGTGGACTTTGATCAACTCGCAGGGTTCGCTGATCCAGCGTCCGTTTTACTACACCACACTCGGCGCTGATCCTTCGAATGCCGACGTCGTCTACGCCGGTGCTGAAGGTTTCTTCAAATCGGTCGACGCCGGCAAGACATTCATTGTTATGCGCACTCCCCACGGCGACAATCACGATATCTGGATCAATCCGAAGAACAGTCTGACGATGGTCCAGGCAAACGACGGCGGCGCCAATGTCTCGTTCGACGGCGGAAGAACGTGGTCCACGCAAATGAACCAACCGACGGCTGAGATTTACGGCGTCTGGGTCGACAACCAGTTTCCTTACAAGCTCTACGGCGCTCAACAGGACAACACGACGCTTATCATCTCGAGTGTTGCCGAACCGAATTCAACCGCTGATTGGCGCACTGGTCCAGGTTGCGAAACCGGACCAATCATGCCGCACCCGCTGAATCCCGAGATCGTTTACGGATCGTGCAAGGGCCAGTACGGCGTGATGAATTTGAAGACCGGGCAGGAAAAGAATTACTGGATTGGCGGGCAGTCGCTCTACGGAAACCCCGCGAGCGATCTGATCTACCGTATGCAACGTGTGTCGCCGATGGCGACCTCGCCGCACGATCCGGAAGTGCTCTATTACGGATCGCAGTATGTTCATCGCACGCGCGACAAAGGCGTGACGTGGGAAAGGATCTCGCCCGATCTCACTGCTCGTCCCGACTGTTGTCAGGGTGTCAGCGGTGAGCCGATCACGCGCGACGTAACGGGCGAAGAGTTTTACAGCACGCTGTATGCGATTGCGGAGTCGCCACTCGAGAAAGGCGTCATCTGGGCGGGTGCAAACGATGGTCCATTCCACGTCACGCGCAATAACGGCAAGACGTGGGCGAACGTGACGCCGAAGGATATACCTCCGGGCGGGCGTGTGCAGTTCATCGACGCCTCGCCTCACCGTAAGGGTTCGGCCTATTTCGCGGTCTACCGGTGGTTGCTGGGTGATTACGAACCTTATATCTACCGCACCGACGATTACGGACAAACCTGGACCAGGTTAACCACGGGATACAACGGCATACCCGCCGACTGGCCGACGCGCGTCGTCCGTGAAGATCCCGATCGTCCGGGACTGTTGTACGCCGGCACCGAGTTTGGAATGTTCATTTCCTTTGATAACGGCTCGCACTGGCAGTCGTTTCAGTTGAACCTGCCAAACGTCCCAATCACCGACATCAAGGTACATCGCAAAGATCTGATCGTTTCGACGCAGGGCCGCTCGTTCTGGATCGTCGACAACATCACGCCGCTGCATCAACTCACGTCGCAGATGAAAGGGTCTCCTGACGTTCACGTGTTCAAGCCGCGTGATGGATACCGGACGCGTGTTGGTCCAAGTAGTCTGGGACCGACGATTGACTATTACCTGCGTTCGGCACCTGCGCAGGGGATCGGCGTTGTGATCGAGATTCTTGATGCGAAAGGAAGTGTGTTGAACTCCTATAGCAGCGAAGCCCCGGTGTTGCGCAATACTCGCGGGAGTGGCGTTGGACCAGCGACGTCCGGTGCGATGCCCGGCGTTGGCGGCGCTGGTCCCGAATCGCAGCCGCCGGATCCTGATGCTGCGCCGGCGCGACGTGCGGCACCACCGCCGCGAGTTACTAAAGTTGCGGGACTCAATCGTTTCGTGTGGGACGTTCGAAACCAGGCAGGCGTGACGTTGCCGCCGGGTCGTTACCAGGCCCGCATCAAGACTGGCGGCGCCGTCTTCACCGAGCCGTTCAATGTCTTGATCGATCCCCGCGTCGCGGCGGACGGTGTGACGCAGGCTGATCTACAGGAGCAGTTCGAGCACAACGTGCGCATGCGTGAGATGGTTTCCACCGTCAATCAACTTATGACGAGAGTACGTCAGGCACAGAACACGGCCGGAAATGATCTCGAAACCGCAAAACGACTGACAACGATCGCTTCAAAACTCATGACCGAACCGGTACGTTACGGAAAACCCGGCCTCCAGGCGCACATCACGTATCTCGCGGGCATGACAGCAAACGTCGATCAAAAGATCGG
Source organism: uncultured Acidobacteriota bacterium (assembly GCA_963789185.1). Classification (GTDB taxonomy): domain Bacteria; phylum Acidobacteriota; class Blastocatellia; order Pyrinomonadales; family Pyrinomonadaceae; genus PSRF01. Next base: position 10,216 of record CAWBJU010000017.1, on the reverse strand, counting down.
CCGCGACGCTATTGAACGTTACGAAGTATTGAAGAAGGAATTGAATGCGATACGCGCCGAAGTCGATCAACTGCTTGGTCCAGCACGTACGACAAGCACTACCGGCGCTCCCCAGTAGCTCGAAAAATATGCGCAGCTCAATGGTGAGAGACTCGGAGAACAAGTCCGGCGGCTAGGCTCCCGCGGCGATTGTTGCTAAAGAACTGATGGTAAACTGTTTTTGCTCAGGCGGACTTAAGAATAGGATTCACAAGGCGTAATGGAAAAGGTCATCCAAGTTTTGAATAGGATGTTAGCCGATGGGGTGATTGAGAAATATGCCATCGGCGGCGGAATAGCAGCTATTTATTATTTGGAACCATACCAAACAGATGACATAGATGTGTTCGTTTTGCCGGTTCTGGCCGGAGGTAGCGGACTATTATCGCTTGAGCCCATTTATACGTATCTCGAAGGACTTGGATATCATTCGGTGGAAGAGGGAGTGGGCGTTCTAATAGAAGACTGGCTCGTCCAATTTCTACCGGCATCCAATCAATACAGGAAGAAGCGGTCGTTCAGGCAGAAGAGGTATCATTTGCTCAAAGCCGTACATATATTTTTTCCGCCGAGCATCTTGCAACTGAGTTACTTCGCTCAGGCAGAGATAAGGATCTCTTACGAGTAATAAAGCTGGTCCAAGGCGGAGAGGTGAATATGAAAGTATTTCGAGAAATAATTGACCGCCACGGCTTAATTAAGAAATGGACTGACATCGCTGCCCGCTTTGACTTGGAGGAGTAGGTGAGTCGCAGAGTAGTTGACCTGTCAAAACTGACTATGGACGACATCTTCCGAGCCAAAGAAGAGCGTCGCCGTCATCTATCCCAACTGCCATTTGAACAAAAAATCGCTATTGTAAAAAAGCTGCAAACTATTCCCGCAATTCTCAAAGACGAAAGGATAATCTTTGATTCATTCCTAAGGGCCTATCCTGAACTTGCTCATGAGATCAAAGAATGGGATGTAGTGGAGAACTGGTATACCAAACATGACCTCGAGACGCCTGCGCACCCATTTGACAAGCGACCGGATATCCTGGCTGTCACCACCTCTGGAAAAAGAATAGGAATCGAACTCAAGAGTTGGATCAGCCGCGATCAGAGAGAAAAGGCCCGAAGGCAAGAACGAATCCAGGAGAGAATTTTAAATGCAATCGGAGCGCAACCGCCGAACGAAACAAGGAATATTAGTTACATTTGGTTGCGGCCGAAGGAAGTTAAATTTGATACACGAGATACCATGGGCTTCCGTGCGGAGCTCTTTAGGCTAATCAATGAAATTGATCGCGAGGTAGAGAAGATTGGTCAAGGGCACAGAACCATAGTCACCTTTACGACACATCCAATTCTCGACAAGTACTTGGGTAGCGTTCGCTTCTTTTTAACTCCTAACCGCCGATTTACTCAACGGTGGATACGATTTCCATCAAGAGGAGGTCACTATTCTCCGAATGAGATGCTTGAGACTTTGAGTCGCGCACTTCTTGCTCATCGTTCGGATAAACGCTACAAAGACCTTCGATCTGATTTGGGACTGGATGAAGTGTATTTGCTAATTCACTATGACTTTAAAGCTTTCGCATACAATACACCCTTGATGCCCCAGGTTTTGGCTTCAAGGAGGCCGCGAGCTTTGCTCGGAAGGTACTCGGGGGTAATGGTGGGTTTTTTGATCGAGTTTTTCTTTTCCATTTCTTGTGGGCTAAAGAACAAGCATTTAGAGTCGTCTAAACCCATTGAACGAGCGCAGAGTCCTCCTTTGATTGGAATTCTGCACTCTAGCGGATTCGCTGCTTAATCGCCCAAACGGTAATCACTTGAAGACGTCTTGAGTCTGATAGACCACGCAATGCCGCGAATAGTTTCGTTCCTGCCATCCGCGACAGAGATCGCGTGTGCGTTGGGTCTCTCGGAGTCGCTGCTGGGCATCACGCATGAATGCGACTACCCGCCGGAGGTTCGTACGAAGCCAGTGGTTGTGCGCAACGTGTTGCCGATCGAGCAGATGAGCCAGGGCGAGATCGATCGCGCAGTGGCGGAACGAATGCGTGCGGGGCTGAGTCTTTATCAGATTGACGAATCGTTGCTGCGCGAGATCGCACCGGATCTGATCCTCACGCAGGATCTTTGTCAGGTCTGCGCGCCTTCGGGGAACGAGGTTTCGCAGGTGCTCAAGTCGTTGCCGAATACGCCCCAGATCCTGTGGATGACGCCGCGATCGTTAAGCGAGATCTTCGACAACGTTCGCGACCTCGGAGCTGCCACTGGACGGACGACGGAAGCCGATGCGCTCGTCAACGATTGCACCGCCAGACTGGCAGCTCTGTCGGAAAGGATGTCAAAAGCGGCTACGCGTCCGCGCGTGTTCTGCATGGAGTGGCTCGATCCGGTTTACGCGAGCGGTCATTGGGTGCCGGAACTCGTGAAGATCGCCGGCGGCATCGACGAGTTAGGAAGCGAACGTGGCGAGTCGGTGCGTGTTTCGTGGGACGATGTCGCAGCGTGGGCGCCTGAAATACTGATCATCATGCCGTGCGGTTTCAACCTGCAACAGACGATGAAACAGATCTGGAGCGTCTTCGCGCCATACGGCTCAGGCACGGACAAATCTCATTTCTTCCAACTTCCCGCAGTGAAAACGGGAAACGTTTTCGCAGTCGATGCAAACTCCTTCTTCGCGCGCCCCGGCCCGCGCGTCGTCGAGGGCGCCGAACTTCTCGCCCACTTAATCCATCCAGAACTATTCGACGACACGCATGCGGACTCATTTAAACGCGTCGACGTTGATCTACTGCGCGGCGTACTGCTCGAAGGGAAAGACTACAACCTGGAAAACGGCGCGATGGTTTTCACGTCCAGCTATCTCCAGCGTCGTGGTTACTGCTGCGACAGCGGCTGCCGCAACTGTCCATATTAACTTCGAGCAATCAAAAAGAAACCTGCATTGCCTTCTCGAACGTAGCGTGCAGACCGAAATGGTCTGACATGTTACGACCGCCGGCCTTAAATTTCAGGATCTCCATCGTCTTGACAATGGGGACAAACGTCTTTGGCGCGCGCATGAGTATGTAATCGAGTCTGCGGTTAAGCTTCGGGTTGTCGCTGTTATCCTCATAGAAATTGTTGGCGGCGACAAACGTATTATCGTCCGGAGCGCCTCCCGAGACGAGCCAGAGATCAACCGCACCGTTCAACCTGTCCAGACCGGTCAACCTGTTCAGTAACTCCTTGAGATGTTTCGGCACTTCTCCCGGCATGTTGAGGTCGCCCATGACAAAGATTGGATTGTTCGGATCCGCGTAGGTGTTGATGAAGATGCCCAATTCCATCATCTGTCCATAAAGGACCTCCTCCCCGCCCGACACTTCAATGTTCTGACTATGCGTGTAGAAGATGTCGTAAGGAACTGGCGAGGTCGGCGGCTTAATCCGCATGTGAAGCACGCCTTTGAGCGCCCAGATGTCCCCTCCGGTTGCGTCGCCGTAGATCAGATAATGCGGCGGCCCTACCATCGGATGTTTGCTAATGAGCATACATCCGCCGTCCTGGATAGGGTTGGAAGAATCCGGACCGTCAGTATAGAACGGGTAAGTTGCTATTACGCTGGACCAAATGTGCGAGCGCTCGCTGTCGCCGAACACTTCGCACAAACCGACTACGTCGGGCGAAAGCGTTTTGATCTGCTTGATGATCTCCGCGATAGCGGCTTCCCGATTCGTTCCCAAATAGCTGACCGGAGTCACCACTAACGCCATGTTCTGCGTCATTGCTGAGAAGGGTGCCGGCCTGGCTCTGAGCTTAAACTCTTTGGATTTAAGGTCCAGAAACTCACGCAGTTTGAAGCTCGCGGGAGGCTGATTACTGAGGTGACGGACCATTTTGCGGACGTTCGGCTCACTGGTGGCCATACTGATCCTCCTTTCCTTAAAAAGCGTTATTGAAGGCCAACCAACACTGGCACGACACCAACACCGCGCGCCAGTGGCGCGAGGGCCTTTCCGAGTACCGCGCCGAATGCACGCTCACGATCAGTGACGGCCATGGCATGACCCGGCAGCGAGGACGTTGTAAGTAGGCTCCCGACAGTGACAGGCGATGACTTCGCCTCTACTTTGCACCAAACCTTCCCAACGAGGGCAACGGGACGGCGATCTTCCCGATCGGCTTTACGGTCTAGCACCATTGCCGGACGATAGTTGCCTACTCCCGACAACACTCCAGCCACGCGGCTATCGTAAGGGGTGTCGCTCAAACGCAAGCGGCCCGGCTCTTCGCTCATGACAAGCACGCTACCGGGTTCGACGCCAGGGTCGTCCACATCAAATTCTTCGGCGCAGTCCGCGTTCTCAAAGGAGATATCGCCGGTTCCTCCGTCGAGGATGATTGTCTTTACGCCATTCATGTTGGCAACGTTGATCTTTCCATTCTGACCCTTACCCCCAACACGGATCGACGCATCGCCTCCTTGTAGATGGATCGTCGCTTGTCCGCTGGCGTTCGGGTCCTTGGCAGTCATGTTGTACAGCATGATTTGGCCGTGCGTGCCATTGCCGCCCATCACGCAGTATCCCGAATCCGCGTCAATCATGAATCTCTGTTTACCCTCGTGAGTCCGCAATAGCAGCTTTCCGCTTTTTCCGCCCCCGCCGATCTTCGCGACTCCGTCATTATTGAGAGCGTGGACATACTGGCCGACGATGCCAACCTTGACACTCCCTGCCATGAATTCAGTCGGCGTAAGCCACGCAAGAATCTTTGTTCCTTCCGGGTTAACAAGTTGCAGGTGTTGATGGGCTGGTTGAAAGGTCAATATCTTCGTTCCATCTAACATCTGGAACTCGACGTCTCCTTTGAGAATTTGATCCGCCATGTGAGAGTACCTCCTAAGGTTGAGTATGGATTGGACGCGAGGAACATTGCCGACACTAACACCCATATTTTCGTTTGAGAACCAGTTATTTGCGGTTCTTTAACTGGGAGGGCTTGCTGTACAACCCCAGACTCACGCCAATATACTAACCAACTTGCAATCACTCCCCTGAACTCAACTGAATAGGAATTTACTTATGCGCGTTCTGACTACTCGCAGCCTCGTGCTGCTCGCCGTTATCACGATGATCGTTTCGATGGTCGTCGTTAAAACCGCCCAAATTTCTAATGCAATGAACCCTAAAACCGAACTTTCAACCAACGAAAACCCGTTGCTGATGAAGTGGGAAGGGCCGCATGGTGGCGTGCCGCCGTTTGACCGGGTCCAGATTCCGCTCTTCAAACCAGCGCTTGAGACAGCCATGGCGGAACAGCTCGCGGAGACTGACACCATCGCCAAAAACACCGCTGCGCCCGATTTTGAAAACACCATCGCAGCACTCGAACGCACCGGCAAAACACTCGATCGAGTGACAACGGTGTACGGAGTTTGGGGCGCGACGATGGCCAGTCCTGAATACCAGGCCGTGCAACGTGAAATGGCGCCGCGCCTCGCTGCTTTCAACGATCAGATCACGCAAAACGAACTGCTCTTCAAACGCATCGAGGCCGTCTACAACTCGCCCGCAAAAGCGAAACTAACGCCCGAGCAACAGCGTCTCACCTGGCTTTACTACACAAACTTCGTGCGCGCCGGCGCTCGTCTGTCACCCGAAGCCAAGAAGCGACTATCGCAGATCAATCAGCAGCTCGCCGGACTCTTCACGAAGTTCAGCCAGAACGTGCTTGCCGAGGAAACGGATCAGTTCATCGTGCTGAAAAGCGAAGACGAGCTCGCCGGACTACCGCAGTCGCTGCGCGACGCAGCCAAGACCGCAGCCGAAGCGAAGAAACAACCCGGCGGGTGGGTAATCGTCAACACTCGCTCGTCGATCGATCCATTCCTGACCTACTCCGATCGTCGCGACTTGCGTGAAAAAGCGTGGCGCATGTTCGTGAACCGCGGCGACAACGGTGGCGAGCACGACAACAACGCGATCATCACCGAGATCCTGCAACTGCGCGCTGAACGCGCCAAGTTGCTTGGTTACAAAACGCACGCTCACTGGCGTCTCGAAAACTCGATGGCCAAGACTCCCGACCGCGCCCTCGAATTGATGGAAGCCGTGTGGAAGCCGTCGGTCACGCGCGTGCATGAGGAAGTGGCCGACATGCAGGCACTCGCGGACAAGGAAGGCGCAAAAATCAAGATCGAACCGTGGGATTATCGCTACTACATGGAGAAGGTCCGCAAGGCGAAATACGATCTCGATCAAAACGAAGTCAAACCGTATCTCCAGCTCGAGAAGTTGCGCGAAGGAATCTTCTGGGTTTCCGGCGAACTCTTCAACTTCAACTTCACGCCAGTAACCAACGTCCCGGTGGCCCATCCCGACATTCGCGTCTGGGAAGTCACTGACAAGACCAGCAAGAAGCATATCGGTCTATGGTATTTCGATCCTTATGCTCGCGCCGGCAAGCGGTCGGGCGCGTGGATGAATGCGTACCGCTCGCAGGAACGCATAAACGGTGAAATCACGACGATCGTTTCCAACAACTCAAACTTCGTGAAAGGCAAGCCCGGCGAGCCGGTGCTGATCTCTTGGGATGACGCGCTTACGATGTTCCATGAATTCGGCCACGCATTGCACGGTCTGAGTTCAAACGTCACGTATCCCTCGGTGGCCGGCACCGCCGTTCCGCGCGACTACGTCGAGTTTCCGTCGCAGCTTTTGGAACACTGGCTGCCGACGCCCGAAGTGTTGCAGCGGTTCGCTCTTCACTATCAAACCGGCAAACCGATCCCGCAGGAACTCGTCGATAAGATCACGCGCTCGGCGACGTTCAACCAGGGATTCGCGACAGTCGAGTATCTTTCGGCGGCCCTCGTCGACATGAAGTTGCACCTCGCGGGCGATCAGAAGATCGACGCGGACGCATTCGAACGCGAGACCCTCACGCAACTCGGCATGCCGAAAGAGATCGTGATGCGACATCGCACGCCGCAGTTTCTGCACGTCTTTTCGAGCGACGGTTATTCCGCCGGTTACTACAGCTATCTCTGGTCAGACGTGCTGACCGCTGATGCGTTCGGCGCCTTCGTCGAAGGCAAAGGTCCGTACGACAAAACGGTAGCTGAACGGCTGCGGAAGAACGTTTTCTCGGTAGGCAATACGGTCGATCCAGCGGACGCTTATCGCGCCTTCCGCGGACGCGACCCGAAGATCGACGCGCTAATGAAGAAACGCGGATTCACTGCGAAGTCGTAGCTTGTAGAAACTGGGCAGTATCCGTGTACTGCTGGAACTTCACGACCTTGCCGTCACGAAGTTTAAATACATGAGCAAACTGGGCGCGCACCTCACGTCCAGTTTGCTTGTATTTTCCGGCGTAAATTCCACGGCCAACAACTGTGTCGCCCGCGTCTAAAACCTCTTCGGGGGTGACGGTAAACCATTCCCATTCCTGCATGATCCGCCCGAATACGCCCGCAAGCACCGACTGTGGTCCAATATACGGGTTTTTATCAGCGTAGATAAAATTTTCCGCTTCCCACCATTCGACTTCCGGATCGAGTGCGCCGATGATGTAAGGCACATCTCCCTTTCCAAAGGCTGCGTACATTCCCTCAATCTTTTGCTTGTTTTCGGCTGACATGTTTCTCTCCTGCGAGAACCTGGGCTGAGATGGCGGCCCAGTATAACTGAACCAGGGCGTTGACAACTCACAAACGGAGGAGTAGTTTGCTCGAACAACGATGGCTAGCTCCAGCATACAACACGGATTGCATCGCAGCGGTTCAGCGTGCGTGTGTTGTTGTTGTCGTGAAGGTCGACCACCGAGCGGGCCCATTGTGTGACGTAAACTAAAAAAATCCTACACATGGCAAGAAGGCCGCTCGAAGTGAGCGGCCTTTTTGTTTGTGCGTCTCTTTCTCAACAGGACAGCGGGGGAACAACATGACCACCAAACCAAAACCGATAGGTATCTATTACGAGCATCCAGACTGGTTTCGCCTGCTATTCGCCGAGTTGGACCAGCGGAATGCACCTTACGTCCGCATTCTCGCGGACAAACATCAATACGATCCAGCCGAAACTAACCACGGATTCTCGCTAATTTTTAACCGCATGAGCCCTTCTGCTTACTTGCGCGATCACGGTCAGGGAATCTTCTACACGCTGAACTACCTCGAACACCTCGAGCGACTCGGAGTCCCCGTGATCAACGGCCGAAAAGCTTTCACGATCGAGACTTCGAAAGCGCTCCAGCTCTCGTTGCTCAACTCATTGGGCCTTCCCTATCCACGCGCGCGCGTCATCAATCATCCATCACAAGCAGAAACGGCGGCACGCGATCTCCGTTTTCCGATCGCCGTCAAGGCAAACGTCGGCGGCAGCGGTGCAGGCATCACGCGCTACGAGTCGCACGACGCCCTCGCGCGAGCGGTGCGGTCGGGAACCATCGACCTCGGGATCGATCGCACCGCACTGGTGCAGGAGTTCGTCCCGGCGCGAGGCGGCCACATTACACGGGTTGAAACGATTGCCGGAAAGTTTCTTTACGCGATCAAGGTTTTCACGTCCGGCGAGAGTTTCAATCTCTGTCCAGCCGATATCTGCCAAACAACGGACGGTGTTGAACTCGCGCGCACCACGTGTCCCCTCGATGCGCCGCGCACCGGTTTGCAAGTTGAGGGCTATGTCCCGCCACGGGAAGTGATCGAGGCGGTCGAAACCATCGTTCAGGCGGCTGAGATTGATGTCGGCGGAGTTGAGTACATCGTCGACGACCGCGACGGCTCGCTGTTGTATTACGACATCAATGCGCTCTCAAACTTCGTCGCTGACGCACCGCGTGTAATCGGTTTCGATCCTCATTCCCGACTGGTGGACTTTCTTGAAAAGGAGGCATTCCAATGCGATACGGCTATTGGTTACCGGTTTTCGGCGGTTGGCTAAGGAACGTCGACGATGAACGGATGGAAGCGACCTGGGCCTACAACAGCCGCCTCGCTCGCCGCAGTGAGGAGATCGGTTACGACCTGACACTGATCGCCGAGTTGAACCTGAATGACATCAAGGGAGTCGAGGCGCCTTCGCTGGACGCGTGGTCTACGGCGGCCGCACTTGCAGCGGTCACCAAAAGTCTGGAGTTGATGGTGGCAGTACGACCGACGTTTCATCAACCGGCCCTGCTGGCAAAACAAGCGGCAAACATCGATCACATCGCGGGCAAGGGACGGCTTTCGCTCAACGTGGTGTTTTCGTGGTGGGCCGACGAGGCGAAGAAATACGGCGTCGAGTTTGAGCAGCATAACGATCGGTACGCGCGCACGACGGAGTGGTTGGAAATAGTCGACCGGCTCTGGCGCGAGGACCACTTTTCGTTTTCCGGTACACACTATGCGATTGATGACGCGGTGTTGCAGCCAAAACCGTTGACACGTCCGCGGCCAGTAATCTATGCAGGCGGTGAATCGGAAGCGGCAAAAGCGATGATCTCGCGCTGGTGCGACGCTTACGTCATGCATGGAGACGAGCCCTCGCGTGTGCGCCAAAAAATCGCCGACATGTCGGCGCGACGAGAACGAGTTGGCCTGCCGCCAATGACTTACGGCGTCGCCGCTTATGCGATTGTTCGCGACAATGAAGTCGAAGCGCGCAAAGAACTGGAGCGAATCACAAATGTGAAACAATCCGCGGCGGGCTATGAGAACTACCAGCAGTGGCTTGCGGGAACGAGGCTCGAGAGCGGGTTTCACTGGAGGACTACTCGGTATCAAACCGCGGATTGCGTCGGGTTTGATAGGCACACCGGAACAGGTGGCGACGCGAGTAGCCGAGTTTGAAGCCGCGGGAGTCGACTTGTTGCTGTTGCAGTGCAGCCCGCAGATGGAGGAGATGGAACGCTTCGCCGAAACTGTGATCAAGCAAAAACCGCTGGCGACTCTTGCGGTGGCATCTCACGTTTTTTCTTAAGGGACCCAAAGACGATTAGGCTTGGGGTTCTTCGCAAGACTCATGGTGAGTTGATCGCAGATTTGCAAGAAAACTATGTATCGACACGAGGCGGGCCGTGCGGGAATTATCGGTACGGAAGCCTTCGAGTTCGAGCCCATGTAACTTAGGAGGGTCCGATGAGGATCATAAGAATTTCACTCGTTCTTCAACTCTGCTTTTCGTCGCCCAGCCTGCGCTGGCGCA
>CAWBJU010000016.1:0-27795 GCA_963789185.1 uncultured Acidobacteriota bacterium | reverse complement strand
AGATGAAGCTGGCGCTGATTCTCAACGTCGTCGATCCGTCGATCGGCGGCGTTTTGATCATGGGTCATCGCGGCACCGGAAAGTCGACCGCGGTACGCGCCCTGGCGGATCTGTTACCACGGATTTCGATGGTTGAAGGTTGCGCTTACAACTGCGATCCCACGGATGAGCGAAACCTCTGCTCCGAGTGTGCTGCGCGAGAGGATTTGCCGGCGACGACGGCACCCGTCTCAGTGGTAGAACTTCCGTTAGGCGCAACGGAAGATCGCGTTTGCGGCACGATCGATATCGAACGCGCACTTACTCAAGGCCGCAAGACGTTCAACCCGGGCTTGCTTGCCCGGGCCAATAGGGGATTCCTTTATATAGACGAAGTCAACCTGTTGGAAGACCATCTCGTCGATCTTTTGTTAGACGTCGCGGCCACGGGTCGAAACCGGGTTGAGCGTGAAGGAGTCTCGGTCGAGCATCCGTCGAGCTTTGTGCTCGTTGGTTCCGGCAATCCCGAAGAAGGCGAACTGCGACCTCAGTTGTTGGATCGTTTTGGATTGCACGCGGAAGTCGTGACGGAGACTATCTCGATAATCGCGTGAATATTATTGAGCGACGCGAAGCATACGATCGAGATCCGGAAGCGTTCGCTGAAATGTACGACGAAGACCAGGAGGAACTGCGCAAACGAATAACACGCGCGCGTGCGAACCTGCGGAAGATCACCGTGGAACGTTCGCTGCTGTCGAAGATTGCGCAGCTTTGTGCGGATCTTAAAGTAGACGGGCATCGCGGTGAGTTGACGATAATCGCGCCGCGCGAGCGCTGGCGGCGTTTGAAGGTCGACGTTCCGCCAATGAGAGCCACGTCCGGCGTGTGTCGGCAATGTCGTTGCGACACCGTTTGCGGCGCGATGTGTTAGACGAGACTGCGAAAAGCGAAAGATCGATCAGGCAGTGGACGAGGTCATTCCGAGACCGCCGCAGCCGCCTGGCGATCAGAAACGCGAAACAAAAACTCAACCGGATACGCCGCGCAAGGCGAAGAACCCTGAGGTCCAAGACAGCGATCCGCTGCGGCCGGCGGAGGAGGCAAAACGAACACTGCCGACACGTTGTCGCCGCCTGCGGTTGAGAATCGTTCGCTCGATCGCCCCTCGAAGAACGGCTGCGGGCGATGATGCCGAATCGCGGGGACAAGTCACAGTCGCACAGCAGACGTGCTTCGGGAGCGAATACGGTGCCTTCGCAGGTCGGGTCGTTATACGCGCGCGGTCACTTTTAAAAGCTCGGACGAAGATCGCGATCGATGCAACGCTGCGAGCAATGCTTTCTTCATCTCATCGCGGGGTTTCGTCGGACGCGCTCCGTTACAAACTGCTGAAACACAAACGAGGCACGCTTTTCGTGTTTGCCATAGATGCTTCAGGCAGTATGGCCGCGAATCGAATCGCGCGCGCGAAAAGCACGATTCTGAAATTGCTGAAGAAGTCGTATCTCAATCGCGACAGCGTGGCGATCGTTTTGTTTCACGGCACGACTGCAAACGTCGATTTAATGCCCTCGCGAAGTATTCTGCGCGCGCGACGTGTGTTGGATTCGTTGCGCATGGGTGGAAGCACGCCGCTTAGCGCCGGCCTCGCGAGCACGATCCAGTTGTTGAATCTCGTGGGCGATCGTTATGGTGAAAACGTCGTGTTACTGTTTACCGACGGGCGTTCGAATGTGCCGCTACGCCGCGGGAACGGCCGAACGTCCGTGTGCTGCGGCAACTGAGGATCGAGATGGAACTGCGCGAGCTGATGTTGGAACTCAAGCAGACGCGGGCGCAGGTTGTTGTCGTCGATACGCAGAAGGAGTTTGAGTCGAGTCAGGAAACGAGAAGGCTGGCGCAGATCCTGCAAGCGCAATTTGTAAAACTTACCCCGGCTGTTCCTTAATTCGTGGCTAAAACTAAAGACGAGAAAGTTCTCGAACTGTACGAGCAGTTGCTTGAAATCGAGCAGCGGCTGATCCCGACCGGTCTGCACGTGTTTGGCCGTCCGTCACCGGCTCGTGAGCGTGGCGACTTGTTGAAGATGATCGCGTCGTTCGATCGTCCCGAAGCTGGTTTGCGCGCGTTGCCGGAGGAGTTCGCTGACGATGCGATACGTGAGTTCATCGCTCATGGGACTGAGGCAGCCGTCGCGTCTTTAGAGAAACACGGATTGAACGCGGAAACGACGCAGCCTCTGTTCGCGATGCTTGAAAAAGTTTCGACAAAGCTGCAAACAAACACCGAAATCGATTCGCTCGTTCGCGCGCTGCGCGGCGAGTTTATCGAGCCTGGACCAGGCGCGGACATCGTTCAGAATCCTGACATCCTGCCGACCGGCCGCAACACGCACGCGATCAATCCTTACGGCGTGCCGTCGGCCGTCGCTTTTGCGCGCGGGAAGTTCGTCGCGAACAGTCTCCTGGATCGCTACAAAGAGGAGAACAAGCGCTATCCGGAAGCGATGGCCCTGGTTCTGTGGGGACTCGACAACATCAAGACGCAAGGCGAAGGCGTTGCGCAGGCGCTGTGGCTGCTCGGCGTTCGTCCAGTCCGCGATGCACTGAATCGCGCGACAGGCGTCGAACCGATATCGCTCGAGGAACTCGGCCGTCCGCGCATCGACGTCGTGATGACGATGTCGGGAATCTTTCGCGATCTGTTTAGTCCGACTGTGCAGTTGTTGGATAAAGCAGTGCGTCTGGCGGCGAGTCTCGACGAGCCGTTGGACCAGAACTACGTTCGCAAGCACGTCCTCGAACAGATCGCGCAGGATAATTGCGATACGGACGAAGCTGCGACACGCGTCTTTTCAAATGCGCCCGGCAATTACGGGACGAATGTCAATTTCATGGTGATGGATTCGCAGTGGGAACGCGAAGAGACGCTGGGGGATCTCTTTGTGACGCGCAAGTGTTTCGCGTACGGGCGCGATTCAAAAGGACGGGCGATCGAGGGCAGGGAAGCGCGCATCGCGATGGACCGCGCACTCTCGCGCGTCGAAGCGACCTATCAAAACATCGACACGTTTGAAATCGGACTCACCGACGTGGACCACTATTTCGAATACCTCGGTGGCGTTTCCAAAGCGGTTGAGAAGCGGGCACGGGCACGTCCGGCGATCTATTTGTCTGACACTCTTTCGCGTGATGTGAAGATCCGATCGCTGGAGGAGACGGTGCGGCTGGAGACGCGCGCGAAGACGTTGAATCCGAAATGGTACGAAGGCATGTTGCAGCACGGCTTCCGAGGCGTCGCCGAGATCGAGAACCACGTGTCAAACACGTTTGGCTGGAGCGCGACGGCGGATGCGGTTGACGACTGGATCTATTCAGAAGTTGCAAACACGTTTGTGTTTGACGAGTCGATGCTGGAGCGGTTGAAGGATCTGAATCCACATTCGGTGCACTCGCTGGTCCAACGGCTGCTCGAAGCCAACGGGCGCGGTTACTGGGAGACTGACGAAGACGTGTTGGAAAAGTTACGAGAGATCAGTCGCGATCTTGAGGATCAGTTGGAGGGCGTCGCGCATAAAATGTCGCTGAAGATCACAGTTTTATACGTGGGTTCGAGTTTGCTCGCGCCGCTCAAGAATGCGGAGCGCGAGATCAATCGCGCGCATGGTCTGGATCTGCAGGTGGCGGCCTTACAACTTCGGCTCGCCGCTAAGCGATCGCGAGTGGCAGGAAGTCGATCGTGATCTTGCTGAGTCGAATATCGTCTTCGTGATTCACGTGATGGACGGTGAGAACGCATCGCGCCTCGTCGCTGCTCTTGAGAGTTATAAAGATCGTCACGATGCAGTGGTCGTGATTAACTGCATGCCCGACTTGATGCGACTGACTCGCATGGGCAAGCTAGATGTGGGCAAGTTTGCTGGTTGGATGGGCCGGTATGTTAAGCACGGTAAGGAGAATAAGAAGCATCGCCACCACCAGTATTTGAAGCTCGTCGATCGCTTGCCGGGCATTCTTAAGTTTGTTCCAACTGCCGGCGCGCTTACGGACGCCAAGCACTACCTGTATCTCTTCTGCTACTTCCTGCAACCAACGCCGGCTAACATTCAGTCGATGCTGCTTTATGCGCTGAAGCATTACGTTCGCGACGATCGACTCAAATCCGTTAAGACCGCGACGCCGCAGCAAGTACCGTCCGTGGCGATTTATCACCCGGATGCGAAAGAATTATTCGAAACGTTTGAAGACTATAAGAAGTGGTACGCAGCGAAAAAGCGAAGGCCGCTCAATCGCCGAGTCAACTCTTGGACTGCTGCTGATGCGGCCGCAAGTCGTTAGTAAAACCACTAAACATTACGACGCACTGATCCACGCAATCGAAAATGAAGGCCTGGACGTAATTCCTGCGATCGCGACGTTGATGGATAACCGCGAAGCGGTCACACGTTTTTTCCGCAACGGACGCCCGCGCGTTAGTCAGATCGTATCGTTAACGGGATTCAGTTTTGTCGGCGGACCGGCGATGAACGACAGCGCCGCTGCCGCGGAATTCCTGCGCGAACTGAACGTGCCGTACCGGTCGGCTGTGAGTCTTGATACGCAAACGATCGAAGCGTGGCGCGAATCGCTCACGGGTTTGAATCCCATGCAGGCGGGAATGCAGATCGCGATCCCCGAAATCGACGGCGCTACCGAACCATTTATCTATGGCGGCATTCCAGTCAAAGGTCAGGAACCAGCGCCACTGGAGGATCGGTGCACCAGATTCGCGCGGCGTCTGAAACGCTGGAACAACCTGCGCACTGCCGACCGTGAGCAATTGAAACTCGCGCTCGTTCTATTTTGCTTCCCGCCGAACAAGGGAAACATCGGCACTGCCGCCGACCTCGATGTATTTCCCAGCGTCTGGGATTTATTGAAGCGCTTGGCAAGTGAAGGCTATCAAGTTCGAAGTCCCCGCAAACGCCGGACGAACTACGAGAATCCATTACTCGGCGGAAACTCGGAACAGTTTGGCCTCGCAGCTAACGTCGCGTATCGAATGTCAACGAGCGAGTATCTGCGGCTGTGTCCTTACGTAAGAGACGTTGAGAAAGACTGGGGCACCGCACCGGGTTCGATCAACTCATTCGCCGGCGAGCTGTTGATTCAAGGCCTCACACTCGGCAACGTCTTTATAGGCGTGCAACCAACATTCGGCTTCGAAGGCGATCCGATGCGGTTGATGATGGCTCGCAGCGGATCGCCGCATCACGGGTTTATGGCCTTCTACACTTACCTCTCCCAAGTGTTCAAAGCGGACGGTGCTATTCACTTCGGCACGCATGGTGCGTTCGAGTTCATGCCAGGCAAACAGATCGGGCTCTCAAGTGAATGCTGGCCGGATCGCCTCATCGGCGAACTGCCAAACTTCTACGTCTACAGCGTCAACAATCCTTCCGAAGGTTCGATTGCCAAGCGACGCTCCTACGCAGAACTGATTTCTTATCTAACTCCGCCGATCGAAAACGCCGGGCTGTACCGTGAGCTCGCACAACTCAAGGATCAGATAATGGCATACCGGCAGTCGCAGAATGAAAACGAGCGTGAGAGGTTATTCGAATCGATCCAGGCACTCAGCCAGGAACTCCACTTTGGGTAACGCGGATCTTGAACTGCTCTTGGTCAACGCGGTGTTTAAACGCTTCAACACCGTCGATTGTAATCACGGGAATATCGTACTGATATTTCTTTAGTAGCCCGTTATCACATTCGATATTGACTTCTTCGAGCGTGTAATGGTCGGAGCAATTTGATTTTTCGATGGCCGCTTTAGCCTCGTCGCAGAGGTGGCATCCGGGCCGTGAATAGACGATGACACGAGCTTTGCGCAACTGAGCAACTCCTTAATAACTTCTTGCCAGTTAATCGAGAATCAGGTTATAAATAGCGCGCCGACCACATTATATTTTGTTAGATAGGTGCGGCGCTCTTCATGTTTAAGCGAAAAATTGGCTTCACTGCGCAGAGAGTGATCCCTGTTCTTCGGGGAGTTGTATAGTTCGTCTCTGTAAGTAAAGTCGAAGTGTACCCTTGGGAAGTTCGCAACGCCTAGCAATCTGGATTTGAATCGACGGAGGTCTCGACTTGGATAGTCAAGCCGATCAAATCACGCCTGCAAGCGCGACAGCGGTCAGCGCCCCGCCGCGGGCGTCTGCACCGGCGAAACCAGCAGCGGCGTCAGTTGTAGAGGCATCCGCGGACCCCCCGGTCAACAAGATGCGACGCCGGATCGTCTGGGCGTCGATTGCCGGTGCTCTCACCACCTTCTTTCTAATGTTTGTCCGGTTCTTCCTGCCGCGGTCGATTCTCGAACCGTCCCCGCTGTTCCGGATTGGATCGCCGGCGGACTACGCGCTGGGTGTCGATACGAAGTGGCAGCAGCAGTATCGAATCTGGGTGACCCGGACTTCTGACCGTTTGTTTGTGATCTACGCCGTTTGTACGCATCTCGGTTGCACACCCGACTGGAAAGCCAGCGAAAACAAGTTCAAGTGCCCGTGCCACGGCAGCGGTTACGACAGCGAAGGTATTAACTTCGAAGGACCGGCGCCGCGTCCGATGGATCGTGCGAAGGTCACCCTCGATCCGGAAGGACAGATCGTCGTCGACATCGGCACTCTCTATAAATGGCCAAAAGGTGAGCCGACCGAATTTAACGAAGAGAACGCATATATCAGCGTTTAGTGCGAGGCATGAATCGTAGTGGCAGATAGTCCTGAGGAAAAAGAGACAAAGCAACTGACCGCGGGTGAAGACGGCGACAAGAGCCTGGTCGCGAAGGTCAAGGACACCGCCGGTGCGCTGAAAGACCGCGCCATCGATGAGGCGAAGGGCTACTCCGATCCGCAGGACACGCAGCTCTGGAAGTCGATCTTTCGTGTCTCTCACGATCGCTCGGATCCGCGCAACCGTTCCCTCGCGATTCTGTCGAACGTATTCCTGCACCTGCATCCGGCGAAGATCAATCGCGACGCCGTTCGCTATCCTTTCACCTGGGGCATGGGCGGCATCACGTTCTACCTGTTTATCGTGCTGACGTTTACCGGCGTCCTCTTAATGTTCTATTACCACCCGACGAAAGCCGACGCCTTCCGCGACATTCTTTATCTCGAGCACGACGTGCCATTCGGAAAGCTGCTGCGGAACATGCATCGCTGGGCAGCGCACCTGATGGTGATCACTACCTGGCTGCACATGTTTCGCGTGGTTTTGACCGGCTCGTACAAGCGGCCGCGCGAATTCAACTGGTGCGTCGGCGTGGTGCTGCTCGTGTTGACGTTGTTGTTGTCGTTTACGGGTTACCTGCTGCCGGACGATCAACTCGGTTTCTGGGCGGTTACGGTGGGAACGAACATGGCGCGCGCGACGCCGATGCTTGGTCACGACGGTCCTTTCGGCCCGCAACTCGGCATGACGGCTTATAACGACGTGCGTTTCGGTTTACTCGGCGGCTCGATCGTAGACGCGAATGCGTTACTGCGTTCGTACATCTGGCACTGCATCGGCATTCCGCTCGTAGCATCGATCTTTATGGCGGTCCACTTCTGGCGTATCCGGAAGGACGGCGGCATCTCGGGACCGGCGCCGGTGATGCTCGATCCGAGATGAAGGCAATCACCAAGAAGAAGAATGACATAGTTGATGAAACGATTCATTAACAAATGGACGATTTGGGGCGTGCTTCTCGTTATCGCCGCTATCTGGGCGATCAACGTTCACGACTGGCATCAGCTCTGGAAGATTTCGTCAGCGCCTGACAACGTACCGATCGTGGCGATGCTGTTTCTGGTCCCATTCTTCACCTGGATGGGCATCAAGCAGGCTGTCGCGAACGACCGTCTGATCGTGGATCTCGAAAAAGATCCGAAGGCGGCGAAGGCGCATCACCGGAAAGTCGAACCGTGGCGGCCGGGATGGGCGCGTGAGATTCACGTGTGGCCATATCTCGTGCGCGTTGAATTTCTCGCCACGGTGATCGTTACAGTAATTCTGTTTGTTTGGTCCATCACGCTCAACGCGCCGCTCGAAGAACCTGCCAATCCGAACCTGACGATGAATCCTTCGAAGGCACCGTGGTATTTCCTCGGTCTTCAGGAAATGCTCGTCTACTTCGACCCGTGGATCGCGGGCGTGGTGATGCCGTCGATCATCATGGTTGGGTTGATGGTTTTTCCATACGTCGATTCAAATCCGCTGGGCAATGGGTACTACACACTACGGCAGCGACGATTTGCGTTGTGGATGTTCGGGGCCGGATTTCTCCAGTGGATCGTTCTGATCGTGATCGGAACGTTTATCCGCGGACCGGGTTGGATCTGGTTCTGGCCGGGACAGACGTGGGATCACAACGCGGTCGTGTTTGATAAGAACGTCGACTTGCACGACATGATCGCGCAGAGTTCCGTTGGAAAAGCGATTGGTTTGGGCTTCCTGGCACACAATCCCGCAAAGTTCATTTTCGGGTTGCTCGTGGTCGGCGGTTTTTTCATCGTCGGCGCGCTTTTCTTCCACTGGCTGATGACAGTCGACTTCAAACGGATCAGGTTCCGTCGTCCGTTCAAAGAAAATCTGTTTCCGAAGAATGAGTTTGAACAGAAGCTCCTGGCTCGAACCAGTTTGCTTCAGTACCTGACATTTCAATTCTTTGCGGTGAGCGTGTTGTTGGCATTGCCGGTGAAGTTAATTTTGCGTCTAGCGTTAACGATCAAGTACGTCTGGGTAACTCCGTGGTTCAACATCTGAGAATTCTGGAGGAAGAATCGTAGTGGCGGATTCACCAGCACCTGGCGAGTCATTAGCGAAGAGGGAGCCTGAGTTACCTCAGCAGGATCCAATCGTCAGTCGTTCCAGCAGCGGCTGGATGTTGGTTTGTGCGTTGCTCATGACGATCTCCATTGCCTGGGCGCTCTACGACGAAGCGTTTGGACAGCGACCATGGAAGTCGATGCAGCGCGAATTCGTCAGTCGCTACACCCGCTACCTCGATAGCATTAAATCCAGAGCCGGCAAGAGCGAAGCGGAGGTCAAGGAAACCCCCGAGTACCAGCAACTCAACGACGAAGCGAATGCCGCCCGCCAGGAAATCGAGCCACGCTCAAAAGAAATCGACGCCACAGTTAATCGCATTCAAGCCAAACTTGACGCGATCACCGAGCCGTTTCAAAACCAGCGCGGCCGCCTGACCGTCATCAACTACAACGTCGAGACTCACGATAGTCCCGCAAAGGAGAGATACCAGGACCAGGCAAGAGCAAAGCGCGCCGAGATTATTGAGGTTGACATGCCTTCTGAAGACGGAAGGTCGACTCAAACTCAGCGCTACAACTATGCCGATCTGGAAAAAATGTATGACGAGTTGCGCGAAGAGAAGGCGCGCATCCTCGCAGAGAAAGCGGAACTGCTGAAGCGTCCGGCGGAATTGGCCAAAAAACGAGACGACTATCTTCGCAATTATCTTATCGGCGTATCCCCGAGCGCGATCGACGGCCTCAAAGCTAAAGCTGCCAACTACGATTATTCGATTCTCGGTCACCAGCTCAGCGTCGGCGCGTACGAGATCGTCGATCGTTGCGAAGTGTGTCACGCCGGCATTCGCGAACCAGTAGATATGGTTGCCGCGGACCTCGCTCCTGATGGACCAGGTAAAACTCCGGACAGTCTGGCGCGTGCGTTTGTCAGTCATCCCGATCGCGAGGTGTTGCGAGTTCACAACCCTGAAAAATTTGGTTGTGCTAGTTGTCACTGGGGTAACGGCCGCGCCACCACCAGCGACACGAAGGGACACGGGCGTCATCGCTTCTGGCTGTGGCCGATGTTTGAAAAAGAGAACACCGAGGCCGGATGCCAGCAGTGTCACGCACGCGACCGCGTTACCCAGGGCGCCGACACACTAAACCTCGGACGCGATCTTTTCGTCGAGCGTGGCTGTGTGGGTTGCCATCGGTACGAAGGCTTTGATCGCGAAACCGACTCGTTGGCCGCCACGCGCCAAACGATCGGACAGCTTCAGGACCAGATAACCGCAAACGAGAAAGAGATTCGCGCTCTCACGCTGAAATCAGGTGACGAAAACACGCCCGAGGAAGAAGCTCCAAGATTACTGGCCCAGGCTGACACTGTTCGCGTTACGAACAGTCTGCTTGCTGCGCGCATCGACCAGTTGAACCTGCAAGCGAAGTACATGATGCAGGATCAGAAGAAGGTTGGACCAAATCTAAAAGACGTTCGCGTGAAGTTGCGCAAAGAGTGGCTACCGGTTTGGCTCGAGAATCCACAGGGATTTCGACCTGGGACCAAGATGCCGACGTTCTGGCGTTTCGCCGCGCACACTGACGAAGGTCCGGACATGCGCGACAAAGACGCGGGCGATCAAATCAAAGCGATCTCCGCATACCTGTGGCAGGACAGTTTCACTAACGCATTGCCAACGCAGCCACGCGGAAATGCCGGTCACGGAAAAGAGCTGTTTGAAACTCGAGGTTGTATGGCCTGCCACTCGATCGGTGAAGGCAGTAGCGCTGCGGGCGGTGATTTCGCCGCAAACCTTCAGAAAGTCGGGGAGAAGGCGAATTTCGATTACATCGTGCGCTGGATCTACAACCCGCGCGATCGCGTCGCTCCGTATTGTCCGAAAGAAAAGCGCGACCTGACTCCCGAAGACTACGCGAAGAAGAATCTGCCGTATGTTTTTGACACTGACTTGCATTCTCGCTGCCCGAACGACGGCGCCGAATTGCAGGTGCAGAACATGACGGTGATGCCAAACTTCCGTCTCTCGGAATCTGACGCACGCGATATCGCGACTTATCTGTTCTCGCTCTCGTCACCGCCGAGTTACGCCGACGCCTTTTTTATGGATGATTCGAACCTGAAAGAGAAAGGCCGCGTGCTGATCAAGCAGTACGGCTGCGCCGGTTGTCACGAAATCAGAGGTTTCGAAGACGAGCAACGCATCGGCAAAGAATTGACGGTTGAAGGCGCAACGCCGATCGAACGACTCGACTTTGCGCTTCAGACGCACAACGCCGAAAAGGGTCACGACCCATTACATCTCCGTAAAGACCAGGCGGAAAAACCCTGGTACAACCACAAAGGGTTCTTCGAACGAAAGATCGATAAGCCGTCGATCTATGACGTCGGCAAGGAGAAGGATCCGAAAGACAAGTTGCGGATGCCTGAGCCATACCTGACCGAGGAATGGCGGGTTGCGCTTACGACGTTCCTGTTAGGCAGCGTTGGTGAGGAAGGCGCGAATGTACCAAGAACGCTTTTCTACACGCCACAGGACCAGCGGCGTCAGGATATTCAAAACGGCTGGTGGGTGATCAAGAAGTACAACTGCCAGGGATGTCACCAGTTACAAATTGGAGAGCGCTCGGTCGCACAAGGCCTGCCAATGTTTCAGACACCGGAAGGAAAGGATCTACTTCCGCCGCGGTTGACGAGCGAAGGCGCGCGTGTAGATCCTACGTGGTTGTTGAAGTTCCTGAGCGATCCGTCGTTGAGCGGTGAGAAAACACCCGCGCAGCAGCAGGCGATCAATGCCGTAGCTTCGCCAAATCCACCAGTCGCCGCTCAAGCAGGCGCGCAGGCAGTTGCACAACCGGGTGCGCAACCGACAGCGTCCCCGGCGAGTCCGGCTGCGGGAGCAGCGAACCAGGCAATGCGATTGAGGCCGCAACCGGGTCTTGATCGCAACGGCGTGCGTCCATATCTGAAGTTCCGCATGCCGACGTTCAACTTTTCACCCAACGAGTTGCAGATCCTCGTGCGGTTCTTCATGGCGATGTCGGGCCAGCAGGATCCGTACATCAAGGAGCCAATGCCGCCGTTGACAGCGCAGGAGAGGATCGCCGCGCGTGACATGTTCACGTCCGGAACGCCGTGTTTGAAGTGTCACATGACGGGCGATGCGGCACACGACGAAAGAGCGATCGCCCCGAACTTCCTGATCGCAGGCGAGCGGCTTAAACCCGAGTGGACGTTCCGCTGGCTGCTCGATCCGTTACAGATAAGTCCTGGTACAGCGATGCCGGGTGGATTGTTTAAGAAAGACGGTGAACGATGGGTGGTCAATCTGCCCAATCCACCAGCCACCGCGGCTGCTTATCACGGCGATCACGCGCGGCTTCTGGTGCGTTACATGTTTCTCATGACGCCCGAAGAGCAACGGGCGCTGTCGGCTACCGGTCCTGCTACAACAGCAGCGCCAGCGGCGACGACGCAAAACCACGCACGGGCGAAACGAAGAAGATCGAGTCAGCACCACCGGCGACCCCGCGGGCAGGCCGTGTTAGGCCGTCGTGCTGCGCGCGCGATTAGCGCGATGTAGGTTTTAGCAAACGGGATTTTCAATAGCTTGTGGCGCGTTCCGCTTTCACGCGGCTTCCGTGCTACAGTTAACGCGAAAGTCATCTTATTTTGGAGGAATTGATCATGATTAAGCAGACAAAGGTCTGGCTTGTGTTATCGATTGCACTGTCTCTCCTCGCGCTGGGCTCTGCCTGCGGAGGTTCGAAGGATGGCGTAACGAATGCGCCCAGTAGCGGTGGCGGTGAGTCAGCCGCCGGTGGGCCATACAGCGGTCCGACCGGCACGATTGCGGGCGTGGTTAGCTACGAGGGAACCCCGCCGGCCGCGAAGAAGATTGATACAACGGCGGATGCCGCTTGCGGTAAAGCGAATCCCAACCTCGTGACCGACGACACGCTCGTCACCGATGGTAAACTTGCCAACACGTTCGTTTACATCAAGGACGGGACGGCGGAAGGCGGCAAGAAGCTTACCGACTATACATGGTCAACTCCCTCGACGGTTGTGCAGCTCGATCAAAAGGGTTGCCACTATTCGCCGCACGTATTCGGTGTTCAGACCAACCAGAAGATCAGCATCACGAACAGCGATGCGACCCAGCACAACATTCACTGGATTCCGAAAGGGAACCCTGAATGGAACCAGTCGCAGCCGAATGGCGCACCAGCTATCGAGAAGACCTTTACTCGACCGGAAGTGGTGATCCCCGTGAAGTGCAACCAGCACCCGTGGATGAAGGCCTACATCGGCGTGATGAGAACTCCATTCTTCGCGGTGAGCGGCACTAACGGTGCGTACGAAATCAAAGGCGTACCGCCAGGCAAGTACACCGTCGTAGCGTGGAGAGAAGGCGGCGCAAACGGAACAGAGAAAACGTTCGAAGTGACCGTGCCCGCCAACGGTGCCGGCAAGGCTGACTTTTCGTTCGGCTCAGGCCCGGCGACGACTTCAAGCAAGCCGTCACTGACGATGATGCCGGCGATCGAGTTCCCGATGTTGCACAAGTAAGAACATTGCCGATTGTCGATTGCCGATTGCGAATTTGATCAACGCAATCGGCAATTGGCAGTTGGAAATTAAAAATGAGTAAGGGCCTTAATCGTTTCGCCATTCTCGTCGCAAGCGCGACCTTTTTCCTGATCATCGCCGGAGCGCTCGTCACCAGCAACGACGCTGGGCTGGCGACGTCTGATTGGCCGCTGTCGAACGGCCAGTTTCTTCCGCCGATGGTCGGGAACATGTTTTACGAACACGGCCACCGCATGATCGCGACCACCGTTGGGCTGCTGACGATCGGGCTAGCTATTTATATTCGCTTTGGCGACAACAGATTCTGGGTTTGGCGGCTCGGGTTCTTTGCCCTGTTCGCCGTCATCGTACAAGGGGTACTGGGCGGATTGACTGTAAAGATGATGCTTCCGCTTGGTGTTTCCGCCGCTCACGCCACACTCGCGCAATTGTTTTTCTGCACGACAGTCAGCCTGGCGGTTTTTACCTCCAGAAGCTGGATTGAAGCGAGCCCGTTGCGGGAGGAGCAGGGAAGTACTCCGCTTCGTCACATGTGCACGATCGCCCTCGTGATGATCCTTGTGCAATTGGTGCTTGGCGCGTCACTACGTCACTCGGCAAAGTGGGACCAGCATCTGCCTGTTCAACTGATCGTGGCGCACATCGTTGGCGCATTTGCCGTCACGGTCGCACTTGGCGGCACTGCGTGGAGCGTGCTGCGACGTCATCCAGGCGTGACGTTTCTCACCAGGCCGGCGACGATCGCACTCGTGCTGCTGGTGGTCCAACTGTTTCTCGGCGTGGCCTCGTACCTGACGCGACTGGTTTCGCCGGGCGATCCGCAACCGTTACATCCGATGATTGGAATTACTGTCGCGCACGTGGCCTGTGGTGCGCTGCTTTTCGCGACGACGATAGTTTTGACTTTAAGGACGTACAGAGTGCTTCCGGCTTGGGAAGCGGCGATGGAATTGGCTGCCAGGCCTCAGGAGTCGTAGCTCAAGAATGGAAGAGTTTGCAATCGATCTGCGTAGTCCGGCAGTCGCGGTGATTGAGCGGCCTCGTTTGTCGTTCCGCGAACGCGTCTCCGCCTACGTTGAACTCACAAAACCTCGAATCACGTTTCTGATCGTGTTGACGGCCGCGGCCGGGTTCGCGCTCGCTTCAGTGGGAAGCATCAACTACACGGCGATGTTGAGTGCGATGTTCGGCATTGGTCTACTGTCCTCGGGAATCGCGACGCTAAACCAATACGCGGAGCGAGATCTGGACGGGTTGATGCGCCGCACGGCCACCCGACCCTTGCCCGCAGGCAAGCTTGCTCCGTGGGAAGCGCTGACGTTCGGCGCCGGTATAACAATCGCCGCCGAGATGTATCTACTCGTTTTCGTCAACCCGTTGACGGCATTACTCGGATTGACGGTGATCGCCGGTTACGTTTTCGCATACACACCGCTGAAGACTCGGACCTCGCTTTCGACTATGGTCGGCGCCTTTCCTGGCGCTGTGCCGCCGTTGATCGGTTGGACCGCCGCACGTGACTCATTGAGTCTCGAAGGCTGGGTGTTGTTTGCGATTCTGTTTCTGTGGCAGTTCCCGCATTTCCTGGCGATCGCGTGGATGTATCGCGAAGATTACAGCCGCGCGGGAATTCTCATGCTGCCCGTCGTCGAGCCGGACGGTCGTGTGACGGCGCAGCAGATCGTGGTTTACACGCTGATGCTCTTACCAGTCAGCCTGTTACCAACAATGCTCGGAATGGCGGGCCGGATTTATCTTATTGGCGCCGTGATACTCGGACTGCTCTTTCTCTACAGCAGTCTGCGTGCGGCGTTCTCAATGTCACGGCAACAAGCGCGCAGGTTGCTGTTGGCATCGGTTCTCTATTTGCCGCTTCTGTTTATCTTAATGGTTTTGAATAGGTAATGTCCGGGCAGTTGCCCGACAGACACCAACTAAGGAGAGGTAACCGATGGGACGAGTTCTTGCGGTTATTATCTGGATCATCACACTACTTTCAGTCGCCCTGTTCTTTAAGAAAGAGTGGTGGTTTCCCGAAGGAATTTCCCAACACACGCCAGCCTACGATCGCCAGTTTTTGATCACGATTCTGATTGTCGGCATTTCTTTCACGGCCGCACAAGTCGCCCTGGGCTGGGCCGTTTGGAAGTTTCGCGACACGGGTAAGGCTGGGGATCGCGCCGTTTATACACATGGCAGCAACCGGCTTGAAGTGATCTGGACCGTGATCACTGCGGTTATCTTCATTGGTCTGGCGGTGATGGGACAAAGCGTATGGGCTTCGTTGCGACTGCATGATGCGCCGCCGGGATCGTACACCGTCGAGGCTGTCGCTCAGCAGTTTCAGTGGAACTTCCATTACGCCGGCGCCGATAACAAATTCGGTCGCACCGATCCGAGCCTGATCGATGATGGCGCATTGAACTTCATCGGCCTCGATCCTGAGGACGCCGCTTCCAGAGACGACTCGGTAACGTCAGCGCTGGTAATTCCCGCGGGCCGCCCGGTTGAGTTGCTTCTGCGATCGAAAGACGTCATTCACAATTTCTGGGTGCCGCAACTCCGCTTCAAACAGGACCTCGTTCCCGGCATGACGATCAAGGTCAACTTCCAGGTCCAGGCCGACAAGGTAGGGAAGTATGAACTGGCTTGCGCCGAGCTGTGCGGCCAACTGCACTTCAAGATGAAGAGCTACATGCTGGTGCTGCCGGAACAGGAAATTACTGCGCTTAAGGCGTTGTCGCAGGAACAGTACCAGGCGCGCGTAGCGGAACTGCTGAACCAGTATCCGTTATCAACTAACTAAGGACGGGGGGCCAAGCCGCCTCCGCACATCAGGCGGCAGAGCCGATTAGTATCTGGCACTTTAACGTTAGAGGAGACGACAGATGTCAGTTGAGACTCACGAGGGCGTACACAGGCATCCGGCGCCAACCGGCTTCATCCGCAAGTACATCTTCAGCATCGACCATAAGATCATCGGCATTCAGTACATCATGCTGGCACTCGCCGCGGTCGTTGTGGGAATGATCATGTCGCTGCTGATGCGGCTGAACTTGTCGTGGCCGGGAACCAGTTGGCCCATTCTGGAAACGCTGTTTCCCACAGGTGCGCCCGGCGGCATTATGACGCCCGAGTTTTACCTGTCGCTCGTGACGATGCACGGTACGATCATGGTGTTCTTCGTGCTCACGACTGCGCCGCAGGGTGGCTTCGGCAACTACTTTCTGCCGATTCAAATCGGCGCCGAAGACATGGCGTTCCCGTATCTGAACATGTTGTCGTTCTGGGTGACGCTCGTCGGCTTCATCGTGATCCTGATGGCGATCGTGGTCGAGGGTAATACTTCGATTGGTGCGTGGTTCGCGGGACTCGGGCCGTCATTCGCAGGCGGGAGCGGCACCGTTGGGCCAATTGGCGGATGGACCGGTTACGCGCCGCTCAGCGCGCTTGGAAAGATCGCCGGTCCGGGCCAGGGCGCCGGCATGAACCTCTGGGTGATTAGTATCGCGATCTTCTGCGTAGGCTCATTGCTCGGTGCACTCAACTTCATCACCACGCTTTTGAACATGCGCACCAAAGGTATGTCGCTCATGCGCATGCCGCTCACTTGCTGGGCGTGGTTCACTACCGCAGTGCTCGCGCTGCTCTCGTTCCCGGTGTTGCTTGGCGGCGGAATCCTCTTGCTGCTCGATCGTATCGCACACACCAGCTTCTTCATTCCGGGCGGACTTTACGTTAGCGGTTTTCTTTCCGGCAGCCATCCGAACTTCCCGCTGCACACTGGCGGTTCGCCGATCTTGTGGCAGCACCTGTTCTGGTTCTTCGGACACCCGGAAGTCTACATTGCGATCCTGCCTGGCATGGGAGCGACATCACACATTCTCTCAACCTTCGCGCGTAAACCGGTGTTTGGTTATCGGGCTATGGTCTTCGCGATCTTCGCGATCGGCCTGCTCGGCTTCTTCGTGTGGGGCCATCACATGTTCATCAGCGGCATGAGCCCGTATTCGTCGATCGCCTTTTCGATTCTGACGCTGTCGATCGGCGTGCCTTCCGCGGTGAAGACATTCAACTGGCTCGGCACGTTGTGGGGATCGAGGATTCGCTTCACTACGGCGATGCTGTTTGCCCTCGGCTTCGTTTCGCTCTTTGTTTCGGGCGGTATCACGGGGTTGGTGCTCGGACAGAGCTCGCTCGATCTGGCGATGCACGACTCTTACTTCGTGACAGCGCACTTCCACCTCGTAATGGGTGTGGCGTCAATCTTCGGTATGTTTGCGGCGACGTACTTCTGGTTCCCGAAAATGTTTGGACGCATGATGAGTGAACGTCTTGGTAGAATTCACTTCTGGCTCACGTTCATCGGCGTCTATGCGATCTTCGTCCCGTTCCATACGATGGGAATCCGGGGTATGCCGCGTCGCTTCTCGAGTTTTGGTGAGTACGAGTTTCTGAGGAACGTGGATCCGCTGGTGCTGCTGGTTTCAATTGCGGCCATTATTACCATCGCGGTC
Organism: uncultured Acidobacteriota bacterium; assembly: GCA_963789185.1. GTDB lineage: Bacteria > Acidobacteriota > Blastocatellia > Pyrinomonadales > Pyrinomonadaceae > PSRF01. Next base: position 9,914 of record CAWBJU010000016.1, on the reverse strand, counting down.
CAGTTCCTTTTCTACTTCAACGTCTTTTGGAGCATGTTCAAAGGCGAGAAGGCCGGTGACAATCCGTGGGAAGCGACGACGCTGGAATGGAACACCACGTCGCCGCCGCCGCACGACAACTTCGCCGGTGTGTTACCAACTGTCTATCACGGCCCCTACGAGTTTGCGGTACCTGGCGCGCCGAAAGACTTCGTGATGCAGTCTGATATAGAAGCAGAGGTGCCAGACGAAAATGGCCACAATGGTCACAAGCACTAGACCGCCGGCAGTTAAGAAAGGCGCCGGCACAGGCCCGGGAATTCCGGGACCAAATGGAAACGGATCGAAGCGCGGCAGCTTCCGCGATCCGGAGTCGCATGCCAATCGTTATCGCATCGGCATGTGGGTGGCGCTTGCGTCGGTGACGATGATGTTCACGTCGCTGAGCAGTGCTTACATCGTGCGCGCAAACTCGTCGAACGACTGGGCTTCGTTGCCGATGCCGCGCGTGCTGATCGTCAGCACCATATTGATTCTGGCGAGCAGCGTCACGCTCGAACTGGCGCGGCGCAAGTTGAAAGCCTCGCTAACGAAAGCGTACACGCAGTGGGTTGTAGTCACTGTGATTCTCGGTATCGGCTTTCTTGCATCGCAGTTATACGCCTGGCAACAACTGAAGTCGTGGGGACTTTATCTCCAAAGCAATCCCCACAGCTCTTTCTTCTACCTGTTGACGGGCGCGCACGCGGTACACCTCGCTGGAGGTTTACTCGGGCTCAGTTTCTTGTGGTTGCGTTCCCGATCAGTGACGAAGGAAGCCGCCGTGCTGTCAAAACGACAGGCTTCGACTGACGCAGTGACGATTTACTGGCATTTCATGGACGCTCTTTGGATCTACCTATTCCTACTCCTATTCCTTTGGAGGTGACAGGTGAGCACTGAAGCACGTGCAGAGTTTTTTCCGGCAGCGGATTGGGAAGGCGGAACCCTCCCGTATCGAGTCGGCCATCGCAAGTTGGGGATGTGGTTGTTCATCGTCTCCGACTCGCTGACGTTTTCGGCGCTTCTCATCGGCTACAGTTACCTGCGCGCGTCGAACGTATGGCCCACGCCGTTTCCGTTCTACCCGAGCATCGTCTTTGCCTCGGTGATGACGTTCTGCCTGCTGTCGTCGAGCTTGACGATGGTGTTCGGCGTGTCGGCCTCGAGCAAAGGCGACAAGGCGAAGGCCCGAAAGTGGATCCTGGCGACGATAGTTTTCGGTACGGCGTTCATCGTGCTCCACTTGATCGAGTGGAATCACCTCATGCACCAGGGACTGCGCCCGCTTTTCCTGCCCGAAACCTGGGTGCAGGCGTTTACCACGACTGACGGTGTGCCGCCGAGTCCGCTGTTCGGCGCGACGTTCTTCGCGATCACCGGTTTGCACATGTTTCACGTTGCTACGGGCGTGATTTACCTGTTGGTTGTAACGGCACGCATCAAGAAACTCAAACATGAAAACGTCGAGATCAGTGGCTTGTACTGGCACTTTGTCGACCTCGTCTGGATGTTTGTTTTCCCGTTGATCTACATCATGTCGGTTGACATCGGTGGACATCTGCCGCACTAGGCCACGGAGGGAATGCGAAAATGAACGCACACGCGGAAGAACATTTTGCCGGCAGCAACAAGTTGTTCATCTCGATCTGGATCTGGTTGGTGGTGCTGACGCTTATAGAGATCTTTCTGGCGTACAAGCCTATGTCAACCGCGATCATGCTGACGATCCTGCTTGGCTTGTCGATCATTAAGGCGGCGCTGATCGTGGCCTACTTCATGCACTTGAAGTTTGAGCGGCTGAGCCTGATTCTGACAATAGTGCCGATGCTGGTAGTCTGTATCTGTCTGTTGTTTGTCTTTTTCCCCGACAGTATGCGATCGGCTGGTTTGCGGTACCAGTTCAAGCAACCGCCGCCGGTCGCGCCACCTCCGGTTGAGGAGTTTTGATGAATCTGCGCGGATGGCGATTGCGCTGGGGAACGTTGGTGTTGCTCGTTTTGGCGACGGGCGTCGTGCTGCTTTTCGCGGGTGACGTGGAAGCGCAGTGTTCGATGTGCCGCGCGTCGCTGACCAACTCTGCTAATGGTCGCCTCGTGCGTGGACTTAACCTGGGCGTGCTGGTGTTGCTGGTGCCGCCGGTGACGATCTTTTGTTCGATCTTTATAGTGCTGAGGCGTTATCGAGGAAATGGCTGACGATAATCCTCTCGGTATCGATGTTGAAAGGCAGACGACGCGCGGGCGCGCGTGTCCGCGTTGCGGCGGGAAGATCATTCCGTCGAACCGCGCGGTCTATGAAGCGACCGCGACTCCGGAAGGCGCGTTTCCCATTTGGCAGTGCGAACGGTGCGGCTACGAAGAGGTTAACGAGCGAAAGAAGCCGGCTGGAAAAGCGCGACACTGATAGACACACCTGATGAGCAAAGAACTTGGACTGCTGAATCTTATCTGCATCCTGGCGGCGCTGGGTTTTCTGGTGGTCATCGTTATCAGCGTCATTCTGTCCGGTGACTTTTTCACCACCGATAACCTGTTTATCATCACGGTTTGTCTGGTGATGGCGTTGATGTTTGCCGTCAACCCATTGCTCTATTTGAAATCTGAAGGCAAGTTGCCGCTGCCGTTTGTTAAGCGTTCGCCAGCGATCGCGGGTGGTGGCCGCGGCGATTGGGGTCAAATCAAATCAACTTCGCCGGCAATGCTTGACGCCAAAGGCCGCGCCGTTCCTCCCGACGTGAAAGCCATGGTCAACCGCATGAACCAGGCGGAAGTAAAGGAATAGCGCTGTGTTTTCGGCTTCGCGGACTGACAGTGCACGCGCTCCGGCTTCGCCGCCTGATGTGAGGCGAGGCTCTGCCTCGCCGGTTCATTGAGGAAAAAGAAATGGGCTATGCCCTCGGTACGGCCTCTGGCCCTATCACATTAGGGCAAAGCCCGAACCAGGGGCATAGCCCCAGGAAAATTTTGAGAAGCGCTACGGCGAGGCAGAGCCTCGCCTCACATCAGACGGCGAAGCCGCAGCGCGTGGTTAAAGAATCGTGGACGAGTTAACGAGGAAGGTTTTAGGGAGTTTCGCGCACTGGCGTAAGGATACGCTCGATCTGCACGAGTTGTTTGAGGCTGGTGGAAATGATCCCGATGCGCGGACGGCAGTGTTTGATATTGTCGAAAGGTTGGTTCGCGAAGGTCTGCTGAACGAAGAGGGAAACGACTTCTATTCGTTAACTGAAAAAGGCAAACAAGCCGCGGCGCAAAAGTAGCATCTGTGTTGTCCCCTGAGTTCATTTCTTACCTGCCGCACGTCAATGCCTGCCTGAACGGTACCAGCGCGCTGCTGTTATTCACCGGTTACACTTTCATTCGAAAACACAACGTCGCCGCGCACCGGACGTGCCAGATCGCCGCGCTCTCTATTTCGATCCTGTTTCTCGCTTCTTACCTGACGTATCACTTCCATCACGGTGCGACGCGTTTCCAGGGGACCGGTATAGTTCGTCCGATCTATTTCACTGTTCTGCTGAGCCACACGATCCTCGCGATCGTGATCGTTCCCCTCGTCATCCTGACGTTCTACCGCGCGTTTCGTAACGACTTCACGCGACACCGGCGAATTGCGCGGATCACCCTTCCGCTGTGGCTCTACGTATGTGTCACCGGCGTGATCGTTTATCTTATGCTTTACCAGATCTATCCTTCCTGAGTTTTTTCGATGACTGAAGACGGCAACGGCAATCATCCGGGGATTCGTGCGGTCGAGGAACGCAAACGCGTACCAGGCTCGCGATGGATCCTCGCACTCGCGGTGCTCTTCGTCATCGCTACGTTTCTCGCGTGGTACCTCTCGTGGTTCGGACGCGAACTCTCCGACGCCGACATCTCGAAGTACTTGAACGACGAAAAGAACCCGCGTCACGTCCAACACGCCCTGGTGCAGATTCAACAACGCATCGAACGCGGCGACGCCAGCGCGAAAAACTGGTATCCGCAACTCGTAACGCTAAGCGAAAATCCCGAAACAGAATTTCGACTGACAGTGGCGTGGGTGATGGGTTACGACAACCAGTCGCCGCAGTTTCATGCAGCGCTGAAGAAGCTCGTACAGGATAACGCGCCCGTGGTACGTCGAAACGCGGCGCTGGCGTTGGTCACTTTCAACGATCCGATTGGACGGCCCGAAGTGCTGGCGATGCTCAGTCCGTATCCGGTGCGTGCGCCTGCCGGCGGCGTGCTCGCGAGCAGTTTGAAGGAAGAATCTGACGTAGCACGCGGCGCATTGCTGGCGCGTATTCAGCAGCCTGACGGAAAACTGGTTGAGTTGCGATCACCGCTGCCCGGCAGGATTAATAAGATCGTGAAAACAAACGGCGCTCAGGTTTCAGCGGGTGACGAAGTGATGAATATTAATTCTGATGAAGCCAGCGTGTTCGAAGCGCTGCGGGCGCTCGCGTTAATCGGTAAGAAGGAAGATCTCCCGCTTATTCAGAGTTACACAAATAGCTCTTCGAAACGTGTTCGGGAACAAGCGGGGCTGACAGTTAAGCAGGTGGAGCGGGCGGCGCATCCGGAAGAGTGATTCCGTGCAGTGCTTCCCAGTCGTCGGTTGGGACCATTTCGATCGCGTCCCACGGACAACCATCGAGAAACGCTCCGTCAGGACCTTTGCTGGTGCACTTTTGGCAGCCGATGCAGAGGTAGGGATCAACTTCGATACGTCCAAACGGCGGATGGTCCTCATCCGGCACCCAGAACATACAGGCTTCGATCGGACAATACTCGATACACGCCGGCGATCCGGAGCAGCCCGTGCAGCAGTCGGTGGTGATTGCCAGTATGCGCGGCCGCTTCTTGCGCGTGGCTTTTCCGTCGCCCTCAGACATCGGCCAGTGTTTGTCTACAATATCGAACATCCGATTCTTTTTGCCTCGTGTTCCGGTTGCTAAATCGTGGTTCGACTCTAACATAGCTTTGTGATTTTCCTCAACGATTTGTGTCGATTAGGGTTCCGGCTTGGATCGTTCACGGTACTCGCGTAGAACTTAAGCTGAGACCGACACGGGAGGAAACAAACATGGAAGTAGTTACAGGTGTTTTTGAAGCACGTGATGACGCTGAGAGGGCGGTAAATCAGCTACGAAAGTTGGGAGTTGCGCCAGAGAAGATCGGATTGATTGCGCCAGGCTCGCAGACGGACACGATTGAGCGAGGTGTGCCCGTTACGGACACCGAAGAACCGGGTATGGGCAAAGCAATGGGCGCCGCGGTTGGAGGCGCGATGGGAGCTGCGGGTGGTGCGACTTTGGGCCTTGCGGCAGCGTCGCTGGCGATTCCGGGTGTTGGGCCGGTGATCGCTTTCGGGATGATTGGTGCGGCGTTGCTCGGAACATTCGGAGCAGCAGCCGGCGCCGCAATCGGCGATCAGCTCGAAGAACAGCTCGGCGAGGGTGTGCCGCACGAAGACGTCTTTCTTTACGAAGACGCTCTGCGTCACGGACGTTCGATCGTGATTGCGTACGTTGAAGACGATCGTGCAGACGAGGCACGCGACGCAATCGGGGAATCGGGCGCCGCGGACATCGAAACACTTCGCGAAGAGTGGTGGGAAGAGTTGAGAGACGACGAAAGGACCTACTACCACACGGATGGCCGCGATTTCGATCGCGATGAAGTTGCATACCGTCGCGGTTTTCAGGCCGCTTTGCATCCACGCCTACGAGGCAAGGGTTACAGCGACGTCGAGAACGATCTGAAAACGACCTACAATGGCGGCGAGCTTGACACCGCATTCCGCGAAGGGTATGAACGCGGTCTGGCTTATCACAGTAAGAATAGTGAAAGGCGCGCCGATTGAGAGACTTTCTGCTGAACGCCCTCGTCCTGATCCTGATTCTGGGCGGGGCCGCGTTCATCACGAACTGGTTTGCGCGTACGATGTATGTTCGTTGTATAGCATGCGGCACTCTGAATGCGCGACGTCGCGACGAGTGCCGTTCATGTCAGACTGAACTCCGTTAACTTCCGTCCGCTTAATAACAACCATGTCGATACCCCCTGAATGGCGCACACACGCCGAAAACACTGACTATCGCGAAACGCCTAGCTACGACGATACTGTCGCTTACGCACGACGTCTGGCCCACGCTTCACCGTCAATCGATTATCGCGGTTTCGGCTACAGCGGGCAGCGTCGTGAACTCCCGCTTATCGTCGCGTCCGAAACCGGCACCTTTACCCCGGAAGCCGCACAAGCGCAGGGAAAAGCCGTTGTGCTGATTCAGGCGTGCATCCATTCAGGCGAACCAGACGGCAAAGACGCTGGTTTCGCATTACTCAGAGATATCGCGATCACCAAGACAGTTACGGGAATACTCGAAAACGTCGTCCTGCTTTTCATTCCGATCTACAACACCGACGGACACGAACGCCCCAGCCGTTACAATCGCATCAACCAGAACGGACCGGAAGAAATGGGTTGGCGCACGACGAGCACGTACCAAAACCTCAACCGTGATTACCTGAAAGCCGACACGCCCGAGACGCGTGCGTGGCTGAACCTGTGGAACGAATGGAACCCGGATCTTTTCATCGATTGTCACGTTACCGACGGAGCCGACTATCGCTGCAACATCACCTACCATCACGAGCATCACGCCGGTGTCGATGATGCGATTGTGGAATGGGAACGCGACGTCTTTGGCGGCCGCGTCGCGCCTGCGACTGAAGCAGCGGGCAACGTGATCTCGTGGTATCTCGAGTTCATAGACAACCGCGATCTGCCGCGCGGCACGAGAGACTTTAACGGCTCACCCCGCTTCTCAACGGGTTACGTACCGGCCAGGAATCGTCCCGGAATCCTGATCGAAACGCACATGATCAAAGATTACCGGTCGCGCGTTATCGGAACCTACGATTTCCTTCGCGCGGCATTGACTGAAGTTAACAACGAACCCGCGCGTCTCAAACAACTCGGACGCGAAGCAGACAAACGCGCAATCGCGCTCGGCAGCAATTATGATCCGGCAAGCAGCTATCCACTCGACTTCGAACTCACGGAAGAGCAAACACCTTTTCAGCTGCGGGCCTATCAATACGAAACTGACCAGAGCGAAGTCTCAAACGATCTCCGCGTCGTTTACGGCCGCGAGCCGCTGGATTTAACCGTGCCGATGTATCAGACGTTTCGTGTTACGCGCGCGGTCGCGCCGCCGATTTCGTACATCGTGCCGGTGCAGTGGAGCGACGTGATCGAAGTACTGAAAGCGCACGGTCTGGAGACGCACACGCTCTTTGAAGCGACTGAGATCGAAGTTGAGAGTTATCGATTTACGAATGTGATGTGGCCCGCTGGACCATTTGAAGGCCGGCACATGCCTCGATTCGAAGTCGAACCAGTTACGCAGACGCGCACGTTTCACGAGGGCTCGCTCGTCGTACCAGTGGCCCAACCACTCGCGAGGGTCGCGCTGAACCTGTTGGAACCGCAAGCGCCGGACTCATTTGCGCGCTGGGGTTTCTTCAACGCGATCTTCGAAGAGAAAGAGTACGGCGAACCATACGTCCTCGAGGCGTTGGCGCGCGAGATGATGGCAGACGATCCCGGGTTGAAGCGCGAGTTTGAAGAGCTGCTCGCCAGCGACGCGGAGTTTGCCGCCAACCCGTATGAACGGCTGCGCTTCTTTCACAAACGTTCGCCCTACTGGGATCCACAGATGAATCTTTATCCAGTAGGGCGAATCATTAGTGTTCTCGATTTACCGTTTGTCTGAAATCAGAGACGCCCGACCTAATCGAAACGTAGTCGGGCGTCGCGAGCAGGGCAAACAGTGTGCAGTTTGCTAAACGACAGTACGTCGTCCTCCGATAATGTTAATAAGCAGCACCACGAGTGCTAACACGAGTAACAGATGAATGAACCCACCGACCGTGTAGCTGCTCACTACGCCGAGTAACCACAAGACCAACAGGATTACAAAAATCGTCCAAAGCATTTCGTCTTCCTCCTTTTGTCAACCACGTCCACAAGTTTGCGCTGATAACAAAAGCAATCGAGGGGGAGATGAGCAACGAGTATGCCGTGCATTATCTGGCGGTTTCTCTGCTGATCTGTGTGAATGTGCGTATCAAAACATGCCAGTATTGACCGTTATCCGTATGTCTGTGGTTACATTTCACGAATCTGTTCTGGACTTCACATATTCGTCGCTGTTAAAGTGAACATCGGCGTTCGCCACGGTCGCGACCCTTCCTTTGAAGTTTCGTCGCTTTCCAACTCCCGATTGTTTGCCTTTTGAAATCTTTTGTCTGCCTCCGGACTTTTGCCGGCGGCTATTTGGAGGTTTTTTTGTATGCCCACCCCCACGCCACGCGTATCGGTCCGCACTCGCAAGGTGGCCCTGGTAACGTTGGCCGTCTTTACCCTCTCTTTTGTAATTGCCGGTTTGATCGTCACGTATCAGCGCCGGCAACCGCCGGTGGAGACGATCAATTATTCCCAGCTCTACACTTTCGCTGAAACTGGTGGCGCTATTGCGTTGCAAGTTGAGGGAGAACTGCTAACCGTCACCAAGAGCGACGGTTCACGCCAGGAAGCGACGGTCACGGGTGAGGCCGCACAGCACGAGATTGTTCAACTATTTCGCAAACAGAACGTGCCGGTGGAATTTCGGCCTTTGCAACCCGGCTTTCTCGTGAGCTCGCTGAACTGGGTGTTGCCCGTGCTCACGCTCGCATTCATTGGTTTCGCGGGTTGGAGAATCTACGCGAGCATGAGCGGCAAAGGTTCATTTGAACTTACGGACCATCAGGGCCAACAGAGCGTAGGCTTTGACGATGTTGCGGGCGTTGACGAAGCACGTGCTGAGCTGAGCGAGACGATCGAGTTCCTCCGCAATCCGGAACGATTCAGCCGTCTCGGCGGACGTGTTCCTCGCGGCATCTTGCTTTATGGTCCGCCGGGAACGGGCAAGACTTTGCTTGCGCGAGCGGCAGCTAAAGAAGCGGGCGTCGCGTTTCTCGCCGCATCGGGATCAAGTTTTCAGGAGAAGTTTGCCGGACTGGGCGCAGCGCGCGTAAGGCACCTGTTCACGAAAGGCAGAAAGCTTTCGCCGTGCATCATCTTCATCGACGAAGTCGATGCACTTGGCAGACAGCGTGGACGGGGTGGCGACTCAGCGTCGGCCGATCAGGATCAAACGCTCAACCAGTTGCTCGTCGAGATGGATGGATTTGATCAGTCGAGCGCCGTCGTCGTGATCGCTTCGACGAACCGTCCCGACATTCTCGATCGGGCCCTCACTCGTCCCGGACGATTTGATCGTGAGATCGCGGTTGATCTCGCGGACGTTAACGGCAGGGAAGCGATCCTCAATGTTCATGCTCGCAACTTGAAACTCGAAGATGGTTTGGATCTGCAATGGATCGCGCGCGGTACGCCGGGATTTTCAGGCGCCGAACTCGCGAACCTGATGAACGAAGCCGCGATTGCCGCGACGCGTGACGATGCCGAGGCGGTTGGCCGCAAACACATCGAGATCGCGCGTGATCGCATCCTGATGGGCGCGGAGCGGCAGGGGTTCATGATGGATGATGACGAACGTTACGCCACTGCGGTCCACGAAGCGGGACACGTCGCGGTTGGTCTGGCGGTTGAGAACGGCGATCCGATCCACAAGGTTTCGATTCTTCCGCGCGGACGCGCTTTGGGCGTGACTCAGTCGCTGCCTGAACGCGATCGCTTCATGAAAAAACGCGAGTACCTCGAAGATCAGATTGCGCTGTTGTTGGGTGGTCGCGCAGCCGAGCAGATTCTGCTTTCGACAATGACTGCCGGAGCTTCAAACGACATCGAACGCGCGGTTGAGATCGCACGAAAGATGGTCAGCGAGTTTGGCATGAGCC
>CAWBJU010000015.1:0-514769 GCA_963789185.1 uncultured Acidobacteriota bacterium | reverse complement strand
CGATCACATGGAATTGCAGAACTTGGTTCGAGCCACGATGACGGGACCGGTATTAATCATCGAAGACGAACCGGATATAGCGGAAGTGCTTCGCTACTCTTTGGAAAAAGCAGGCTTCAAGACGCGAACGGCATTGACCGGCGAAGAAGGATTAAACGCTTCGCTGGACCGCACAAACCCGCCTTCATTGATTCTTCTCGACCTACTCTTACCCGGCATGAAGGGGCTGGAGATTTGTCGCCGGCTTCGCAAAGAGCCGGCGACGCATCGCACTCCCATAGTGATCATCACGGCAAATGCCCTTGCCTTTGACATCCACACCAGTCTCCAAATGGGAGCGAATGACTATATTGTTAAACCATTTTCACTTCGGGAAGTGGTCGGACGGGTTCGTTCGTTGCTTCTAAACAGTGAAGGACAAAGTTATGAACAGGTCTCTTTATGCCCGCCCAGTAATGGATCATCAGGTTGAAAACACTGCACCGGGTATTGCGCTTGTTGCTCATGACGCATGCAAGCAGGAAATGATTGAGTGGGCTCGCTTCAATCGCCAGACGCTGTCTTCATACATGCTTTATACGACTGGCGCCACTGGCAGTCTGATAGCCCGTGAACTTGATCTACGAGTGCACCGATTATTGAGTGGTCCTTACGGAGGTGACGCACAAATCGGCGCATTGGTAGCTGAGCGCCGCGTGCGTTGCGTGATCTTCTTCTGGGACCCACTGACACCGCAGCCTCACGATGTGGATGTAAAGGCCCTGCTTCGGTTGACGGTGCTTCATAACATACCGACAGCTTGCAATCGCGTGACCGCCGATTTTCTAATCTCGTCACCTCTGTTTAGGCAATCATTGTCGACTACAGAGGATTCTGATTTTCTCGAAATGCAGAGGGACTGCGACTTGATCGCGGTTTAAGCTGCATGTGAGTGGGCCAAAGGCGCAAAGTAGACAAGGCTTTGTATCTTCGCGCCTAGCGGAAACGGCCTGAGTTACGGATTGCACTGTACGGCTTCTTGACTGGCCGGGCGGATACAGTGGACCGGGCAGCAATTGTGCGTTATATCCCTGAAGTTTGACGCGCAGTGGGTAAAACACTTCGATAGGTTCGATTCTAAACGGCTTTTCGTTTGGCGAGGCGTCGCGAACGATTCTGTTCGCGGCATTGCGCTGTCAATTTCTGCAATACGCTGTGAACCCGCAAAACAACCTCTTTGAGTTCTATCAATTTTCGCGTCTCTTCTTTACGCGCCAGGATCGCGGCTGCGATTTCGCTGCTTAGCTCGTGGGCAACAGACACAAGTCTCACCCCTTCATTTTAAGAGTGTCGGGAATGCTAGAGCCGGGGAAGCGATGCGTCAATTGCCAATCCGGCTTCTGTAACATCGAGTTCAGGCGGATCGTAAAAAAGATTCTGCGATCACTGTTTGCCAACATTCACGATCTTCTCCAGTTGCTTTGAGGAGTAAAATGCTGACGCAGAAAGGTAACGAGCTCTATGTTTTGTCCAGGCTGCGGCGCCGATGGTCAAACTGCAAATGCTTATTGTAAGCGTTGCGGTGACTGGCTACCGGAGTTTAAGCGACGATCGAGTGCTTTTGGTGGAGAGACGCCGCAACAGAATATATTCACGGGACTGTTCCTGAGTGCGTTGACGGCAACCTGAACAACAGTACAGTGCCGGTGACTCCAGGCATCAACTTAATGTCTCCAATCATTGCTTTTCGGCACATACAGGATGAACTCCGGATTATCTGGTAGGTCGGTAATAAAATCCTTCCCACTCCCACTTCCGTCCGGCGGAAACTTCTTTATCTGTTTCGCTTTCCTTTCCGCCGCGTAGAAATAGCCGTCTGCATCAAAAGCCATCCCGGAGATATGTTTTACCTCTCCGTCAATAAACGTCGTGGGCGCGACAATTCCCGACGGGGCTCCTTGTGACAGGTCGTAGCTCACCACACTGTCATTGCCACTGCTGCTTATATAGAGAACGCCTGTTGTCGCAGTCAATAGGAGCTGAACAGGCGCGCTAAGATTATCTCCCGCAATTTGGCCATAGAGTTCCCCGGTCTTACCGTCGTAGACCTTCACCGCATTTGCAGGCTCATCCGCTACATAGAGATAGTCGTCAAAGAACAGCACACCACGAACCGAGTTGGCGGGCCTTGTATCTTTATCGTCGGTGAAGCTGACTCCAAGCCCCTGCGGTACTAAAACATTCGGCGGCGTCGGCGTCGGTACGCCGGGCAGCGCCCCGATTGAGGAGGCGACGATGGTCCCCGCCAGGAACTTATCCGGGGACGGATACTGCAGCTGGAGATAGGAAGCAATCTGGAGAGGGCTGTCTGCACCCTTCAGTCCCGTGACCACGTTGGTGTCTTGGCTAGAGACATAGCAATGCCCCTGAGGATCAAAGGTCAAGTCATAAGGATGCAGAATGGAATTGATCGTATCCTTGGATGCGAAAATTTCTTTGAAGCTATAATCACCGGCTCCGCCTGCTTCGTAAACAAGGATTTGGCTGTACTTCTTATAAGCGTTGACGACGTAGAGCAAGTCGCCGACTACGCCAAAGCCTCGCAATTCCTGCAATGCCGGATTAGACCCACCCGTCGGTAGGAGGTCTGGATGGGAATGTTGACGCCCACTATCATGATAGATCAAGATTTTATTGACACCGCTGGAGCCTCCGTGAAAGCTGATGTACCACATAGTTGTTCCTCGTCAAGGGGCTAGTTTTTACAGCCACCTCTTTTGCACACACGATATGCCCTTAACACGGTAAAAGAATCTAATGCCCGACAGCATTCGCGGCGACGAACCATGATTACGGTCAAACTCTGAATAACATCCAGCGTGAGTCGTCACCGCGACGCTAAAAAATAGGACACATATATGGTTTTCATTTGACTCAAAAATAACCGACCTTAGTCAGATTGCGAAGCGAATTACGATGACTAAGGATGTCAACGCACACATATCGGTCACATAACTCGCGATGCGTGCGAGATGCTGGGCAACGAGTAGCTGGTTTGTATGAAATGTAGCAAGCGTTGGTTGGGAAACAACCATCGCAAGCAAACCGTAAAGCGTGTGATTGTATAATTGGTCCATTTTGTCGATGCTCGCGATGACGCTGCGAGCCGCGATTGGATCATTGGAACTGACGGCATGCAGCCCAGTTCTTAGCATCCACAAAGCGTGAGTCGACATTGTGCTGATCTCAGAGACAACCGGACGGGGCGGCTGCTCTTTAACTGCTATGATGATTCTCGCGATTTCGCAGGCGCGATCTGCGATACGCTCCAAGAGCGGTGCGATCTTAACCGTGCAAAGGATCAATTGAAGATCTGGCGGACCTGGGTGCGCCAGTTCGAGGACTCGCGCGCACTGTCGATCGATATAGATCTCTATCTGGTCGATTGCGTCGTCGTGGCTAACCACACAGAATCGGCGATTTCACTGTCGTGGTTTACGAATGCCGTTGTCGCCCGATCAAGAGCCTGCTCTACTTCAGCGCCAAGAAACAACACCCGATCGCGCAATAAGCCAAATTCAATGTCTAAGTTTGTCGGAACCCCCATTGCGGTCTTTAATCAAAATCGCCCGGATCGGCCCCGAGCTCGAGCAAAGAATCCTACTCAGCGCTAGGACTTCAATAAATCGCACGTCCTCGGTTTTGTCGTCGAAGCATAGTGTGCAGCTGCCCGTGCTATGCCATGGTCCCATTAACACTGCGAACCCCGTCGATACTTTACCTGCCGCGTGAATATGGTCTTTGAAGACTCCGATCCTATGCAACTAATCTTAGTGTGATGGTCCTTGGGAGTGTTATAATGCACCAGTATTTGCGGAATCAAATAAGGTGGAGCGTTTACGCTCGATGTGCCCCACGGATTTCCGCGGCTGAAGTTATTCTGGCATTTTGAGATCGTTTCCTCTCGCCAACTTCTTTCCCGCAATTACGAATACCCAGAATGCACGTTCGCCGCGTCATTGACGCGCATAACGCGGTACTGACTTGTCGTAGAGCCGAGTGGGTAATCGTTTCATGTCAACTGAAATCGAATGGACAACGCTTCTTTCGGACAGCGAGGAATGGAACCAGCGGCACGTCTTTATTCATATCTTATCCGCATACAGGTGAGATCCTTTATCTCGGGATAGCGTGGCATCGCACTGTGCGACAGAGATTCAAGGCAGAGACAAGAAGGCACTTTACGAATCCTTTTTGGACGAACTCGGACTCGAAGTTATCGTTGGTATCATAATGGCTGGAAGGACGACTGACCGACAACTTTTGTCAGATACTGACAGTTTGTTGAAAAAAAACCTACGGCAGGCGGGAATATCATGTGTCGTTCGACGCGGATTTCTCGCCCTGGTATCCGATTGCAATGTTTTCAGGATGGCCCACAAGCGCACCAGGTTTGTTGATGTCCACACCCGAGGTTGAGATAAGTTTTTTGGCACAATTCCGCGCGAGCTTTGCCAGTTCGTCAGAAGTGTATCGGGAGCGACGCGAAGCACGACGAGCGCGGTTGACAGCTAATGAGCAACTTAAGAACGCCATCGAGACCGTCGTGCTGTTCCGGAATCGTCTGCGGGCACGAGCAGATGCTCGAAAACGGCGAAAGATCCGTAACCAAGCAATCGCATCTGTAAGACACACACTTCAACAGGCGACTGATACCGGCGCCGGGAACATCCGGACCGTGTTCAACGTGGCACTGTATCTTCTACAAATCGATCAAGATCTCGCCTACTTCACAACCGATATGGTAGGTGCGATAGGTGATCGACGACGGGCATTTGTCGCAAAACATGAAGCAGTGTTGCTGTATGAGGCAGCCGAAGACATTCCGCAGTTGTTGGGTAAGAAATTTAGAGACGCAATTGCTGCGCTCTCAATTCCGCCGGAGCGCCTCCAGGCTATAAATGCGGTGTCCGCCGACTTAAATAAGTTTTGGCGAACGCATCGTAACTTCTTGGGCCGAATCCGGAATGTTCTGGCAGCTCACCGCGAACAAGATGCCCTGGCTTACACGAACGCGCTTGATTCAATCAAGCCGTTAGAAGTGATGCACCGGGCAGCTGAACTGTCGCAGTTCTTGCAGGTTCTCATCCAGCAGCTAACTGCGATCGGCCGGCTAACATCTAATCCGGCCGTGATTTTGACGGACATCATCAAATCGAATGGAACTACCGAACAGTCGAAAGGCACGGCGCCATGAATATGCAAACGAGAATAGCTGCTGCAATCACCGGAGGTCCCGCGGCATTGAAAAGGCGACTCGACTGCGGGCGTTAGAGTGTCGGAGGATTCTAATAGTTTCGAGGAGTCTAAGATCCAAATGGGGTTACTTACACGCGACGAACTTTCAAGGCTTAAAGAGCTTGACTTACAGAAGAAAGTCCTGGTGCCGCTATTCAGAGCGATGGGATTCAGAGGGGTGACGGTCTGGGGCGGAGGCAGTCTCGAGCTCGGGAAGGACTTGGTAATGTGGAAACCGGGCGATTTCGGGCGACGTGTAAATTACGGTGTCGTGGTCAAGGCCGACAAGATCAGCGGGAAGGCTGCCTCGGGAAAGGGCAGCGCGAACGAGGTTTACTTTCAAATTACACAGTGTTTCGCAAACCCGTATATAGAAATATCAAGCACAGAAGAGCGCCCGATCCACCGGTGCATAGTCGTCTCTTCCAAGGAAATCAGTAAAGAAGCGATAACGTCAATTTCCGGACAAATGCGAAGTGGTGGCCTCGACCGGGTGACGGATTTTGTTGACGGCGACCACTTATGGGAACTGATACGTGAGTTCATGCCAGAGGTAGGCGTTTTTGACGATCTCCACAAGGTACAAAAGAAGATTGATGACTTGGTCAAAAGCGACCACTATCGATTAGTTGCTAATACCAAGCGAGAATTTTTTATCGAAACTAAGTACTCAGGAGCAGACAAGGACCAACCGTTCCGATTTTCAGGAGCTTTCCAGTTCGATCGCAACGATCCGCAGGGCGACAAGGCGTGGGCGGAATGGCAGCATCACATTAGAACTGGCGCGCCTGTGACGATCAGTTCGCCGCAAATACAAGAAATCAAACTGCCGGACTTCTTGCAGCATTTCATAAAGCCGTTGGGCAACATGACTCTGATAATTGGACCATCTCGCAATGACCTGAAAGTATTGCTCAAGTTCATAGTCCACGGTGCGAACGGTGAAGCGGCAAGCCTCGATTATTTGGAATTTGAAACGGTTCAGGTCGGGACGGAGGAGGCGACACTCAGTAATGACCAACAACCCGTCCCTTGGAAGGTAAGATTAGTTATTAACGTAGCAAGCGGGCGCTGGAATATTACGTTTAGCTTTCGTGACGACCGCCTTAACGTGACACAGGCCTTACAAGTTGTCAGACTTCAGCAAGCGCTTTCCAGCGGGGGACAAATCAAAATAATCAACCTCATCAGCGGGTTTGAAGTGCCGGCCGTGCAATTTAATCCGATGGCGATTTCCATCGACGATCGGTGGGCCAAACTCTTGGAAGAACTCGTGTTCATTCAACAGAAAACCACGATTCCCATCAGCGTCCCCGCTCGCGACGTAGATCGCGAGGAGGCCGAGCGAATTTTAGTGACTGCTGAAATACTCAGAACAGGTAAAGCCAAGTTGGAGGGCAGCGAATGGCCGGTGACCTGTCCACTGTCCAAGGCGAAAGAGGCCGTGGAAGCATTTGCGGGTGAATCCCTTCACTACATCGCGATGAACGATCAAAACGAACACGTTATGAACATTTTGGACACGGAAATCCCCTTAGGGCCCGCGGTCTTGTTTTGCGACAACGTTTTTATGTCCGCAGAGACTTTGACTGGGTTGAAGAAAGACATTGCAAACGCACCAAATGCCAGCGTGCTTAGTTATCGCTTAGGAATTCGAGATCAGGTCGAGGCACGATTTCTAAACTGGCTTCCAGAGGATGAGGCCGCAGCGTTACGTAAACTTCCCATCTGGTAAATGATCTCCGGCCCGCGGAATTCCTTCGGAAGCTGCTTTCGGGGCGACGGCAAGCGTTCCAGCAGCGTGCTAAGAGTTTTCTTAACGAGTCGTCAAGGTATTTCGATGGAAACTGACATACAACTTAAAATTCGCAATCACTATAAAGGCATACCTTATGGTGCCGTACAAAGAGATAGCCCCCGTTCTTCAAACCACGGCTTTAAGAATGTAAAGGGACGCCCGCACGAAGTGGAATCGATCCCGGAACTCCAAGACAGCGCCGCATTGAAGGCTGCGATTTTGGCAATTAGCGAAGCTTCCACACCGTTTTTCACGATCGGATGTGAATCAAAGTTGAATCACGAAGGCGACGTGTACTGGAAACGCGGGTTTGTAGAGTTCGCCTTCAACTATCCGCGCCTGGTAGCCGACGCGCAGAATTACTTCAAGCTCTTCTTCGATTTCAATTTTCACGTTTTTGAGTCGAATTTTGATCTGCCGGTTCAGTTCGGCTGGGAACTAGAAGGCGCGACCTTTTTGGAAAAGAAGTGCGACGGCTTCTCCGTATGTGTTTGGACAACGACTAAGGATCTAAAGGATGAAGCGCAAACGGAAGACGTATGGAGTCAAGCCATTCTGTTTCTGACTGAATTCCTGAAACAGCAGCCGGCATTTCCTCTTCCGATGATCTATTTACCGCCGGCAGCAGCGGTGGCCGAGAAGGTAACCAGTGCGGACCGCGATTGATTAACATTTAAGGGGGTCACATGGTCCAATCAGGGTAGCGTCGCGCTCGAATTGCGCGAATGAGTATGAGAGATATCTTGATAGACAACAACAATCTGCAACAGTAATTCCGCAGAATTCTCCAATTGGAGAAGTGATGTTTTGGGATCACTGCAGCGGTGCCGGCAACGTACCGTGTGGCGCGTGAATAGGTACAGAAGGACTCTTTTCGGTTATGTCATTAATCAACTAATGGAGCTCCTTATATCTCTTGACGTGACAATTAGTGCAGAAATGGAGAGTTGTCCGAAGTTAAGTAGGGAAAGAGAGTTAGGCTCGGTAATCCCGAATTCGTTGGGATTACAATAATATTTCACGCAACATGATCAAGAATTTAGACGATCTTCTTAGTACACGATTTAAAGGTGCGGTCAATATACGCGGTATTCGCTACCAATTGCTGTACTCATTGCTGCGCGGCTTCGATTTGTATAACGATGGTAACCATGCGGGCCAATTAAGATTAGAAGGCATTGAGGATGTTGATGTCCGGCTGTGGAGTTCGGAAGAATTTGTTCAGGTAAAGACGGCAGATAAGCCTTGGAACTGGGCGGCACTCAAAGAACCAATAAAGGGGTTTCTTGTAGCGTATCGTATCGATACTGCAAGCCGCTTTCGCCTTGCCGTTAACTTCATACTGCGTCATGACATCGAGAAGCTGGCCCAGAGAAAGTCGTTGGCTGCTAAGGACAAGTCAGGGATTGAGAAGAAATTCATCAATTTATGCAAACAAGTGGGAGCCACAATCACCGAGGCTGCAGCACTCATCGAGCGCTTAGAGATCTCTTCACTATCTGAAGAGGAGGTACTCGGCAAACTTCGTCCAGCGATAGCGCAAGCATTTGAGTTAGGAAGCCAAGCTGTTGATGTCTATCTCTTGGCCTTAGTCGCAAAATTTTTAGAATGGGCTAAGGACAGAAAAACTATAACACGCGCTGACTTGGACCATGTCCGAGTCGAAGTCGCTGAAGCTCTATCACGCGAAATGGAATACCAAGCGTATGGGCGCAGTCTTATCACGCGGCTTGAGTGGGAGCACAGCGATAGTAATCACAGTGATTTCTTCGAAAAGGGAACGCGGCCCGGACACATTATCGCTGGCCTTGACGTTCGCCGTCCTG
Organism: uncultured Acidobacteriota bacterium; assembly: GCA_963789185.1. Taxonomy (GTDB): domain Bacteria; phylum Acidobacteriota; class Blastocatellia; order Pyrinomonadales; family Pyrinomonadaceae; genus PSRF01. The sequence goes on along the minus strand of CAWBJU010000015.1, from coordinate 505,868 downwards.
TTTGGCTAACAAATATCGAAAAAGCCCTTGATTCCTCTGGCATTTGCATCCTTAGATCCTCTAGTGGACAAGGGAAATCAACACTCATGTACCGCTTTGCGTATGACAAGTGGCCGAAAGACCATACCTTCATATTGCGCTCTGCGGTATCTGTTCAGGACACTGAACAAGTTCGAAGTTATCTGAGATTCCGGACGTGGCTTGGTCTGCCAACCCTTCTTCTAATAGATGACGCTGGATGGAATATGCGCCACTGGCCTCATGTCGCGCAGGAATGTGCCGCCCTCGGCATTCAGGTGCTGGTGACTGCGCGTCACGAAGACTGGCACCGCTTCGCGCGCGATGATCTAACGAATTTCGAAATACTCGAGCCAGAACTAAGTTCGGATGAAGCCAATCAGATCTTTAAGGTCTTTCGATCGCAGGGGCGACTGCATCCGTCCGTTGACAGCGGAGACTGGGCATATGAACGTATAGGTGAGCCACATCTTTTAATTGAATACGTATACCTCCTAACGCAAGGGCGTATGCTCGAAGATCGTTTGCGGGAGCAGGTAAGACAGTTCAGCGTGCAGGGCGAAGACCCGTTGAAAATAGAACTGCTGCGCCGCATGGCACTCGCGCATGCCTTGGGAGTGCCTCTCACGACAAACGAACTGATGCGGCACATCGATTTCCATGCCGATCCGCAACGTGCTTTGCTTACCATGTCAGATGAGTACCTGACGATCGACAGTTCACTCCTAAGCGGACTGCATTGGGTACGCTCTGATCATCTCGCGCGTATTTTGCACGAAGGATACCCCGATATGGCGAACACGGCCCTTGCTGTTCTGGACGCGGTACCTTCGGCTTATTTGTCCGGATTTGTTTCAAGTGCCTTGTGTCGTGTCGAGTTGAACCAAGACCTCTTTATGGATGGTTTAGTCAAGAGGGTAAAGCATGGAAACGTAGATCTTCTACTCGCTGTTCTCCAGGGCATCTTTGATGCGGGAGAGCGACACTTCTTCGAATCAAATAAGACCTTATTCGATGAGGCATTTGAAGAGTTTGGACCATCCGGTCCATTCTTTATGAATACCTCCTTCATGCCCACAGTAAAATTAAGCACCATAAATGAAATGGCTGAGATAATGGGTGAGCGGGGAGATAATTTTCGGAAATTAAGCAGTTTGGCGGCGGGTTTTGACACATCACAAAGAGGAATCGAGCGATGCACTGATTTTTTGCGGCGCGTTGCGCCTACTATCAATGCTGAAGCATTGCGTGAGAATTTTGGGCAAACGGGGCGCCTGTTAGATTGGTGCGCGCTAACCAAAGTCACTCTGTCAGCCTGGGAAGATGTCAAGCACGATATCATTCAGAGTTCGGTGATCATACTCGATCTCCCGCTCGAACAATTCTGTAATTTTACCCAAGGGCTCTTTCGGTATGATCAGGCTGCTTATATGAATTGGTTTCTTGAGAACAAGAAAGACATTATTGGCTATCTCAAACTGCACACAGATTGCACTCGCATCGACATCGAAGAGAAGATGGTGTCGATAGAGTTTATGTTAAGAGATGGAGGCGGTGACCTGGGTAATGACTTGGCAGTGTCGCGGCTGAGGCGTTTGAGATCCGCACTCCCGTTTTGTGATCGGTATCGCTCTCGCGGCCTCTGGATTATGCCGTTCGGTCTTATCCCAACATGGGACCAGACAAAGAAAGACATCTCTAAAGAATACTTACTATTCGAATCGGATGTAACGAAAAATTCATTATGGGGCAGGAAAGTTGAAAGAGGTTACATACCCGATAGTTACTACCGGTTTGAGGACGCGTGGTATTCACTTCGAAGTGAGGCATTGGAGTTTGTGCATAGCCTCTCATCTGCAATTGAGAGACCTAACTCAAGTCGTGGGAAGCAGATGGCTCTCACAGCAGGTGGCATTGGACAACTTGATCACAGCCTCAGATTTGTGCCGCGCATATCGAGGGAGAACTTTGCTGTCATTGGAAAATCGTTATCTGAGCCCTTGCAAATGCTTCTTCAGTCCAAGAGTGCACCCAATGAATGGGCCAGCAGTTTTCAAAATTTCTTTATCCAGATTATCCAATTCCTCAATAGTCGTGACGAAATTACTGGCAAAACCGATGACAAAACCGGCAGGTTAGCGGTTTATAACTTTAATGATGCGCGCAGCAAATTAGAGGATATGCATGCGGTTTTCAAGGGGCTTTTTCTCGAAGCTCCCGATTATTTTGGTGCTAGTGATTTGGACGAGGCTGAAACGAAAGCCTATACATTACTCGCTGATCTGCTGGACGCAGTGATTACTGACCCGCCCTCAGTCCCACAATTGAACATTCGACAATACGTCCGAGACAAACGTGAACGCAGGAGAGATGATGCGATCCGTCGGTTACGTCGTGCGGTCACAGGGCTTGAAGCGGACGGCATATCATTTGTCTTGCCACGCGATTTATATTTCCGGCACCCATCTTGGTATCTAGCTCTTGCGTTTTCAGTCGCAGACATTCATGAGGAAGCAGAGCCACTAATGACTGCCGGCAGAGTTGTTGAGGCACTTTCTGAAATCCTGGATATTGCAGACTTTTTTTGTCTAGTACCTATTCACGACGGCGCACGCTTTCTGCAGGGCGGCTATCAGTTTAGTTCGAATCAGATTCGTGAGATGCTACAAGGGGATTTCGGTGGCTGGGAAACGTTTGTACCCCACAATCTTCCAGACGGGGTGATGCGATGCCTGCCGTCCTTGCCGATGATTCCTTCGGGCAAGCTGCAGCTTCGTGCTGAAGTTAACACTATCCTCGCCGAAATTGAGGCTCTCACCAATTGGCGGGAGGAAATTGAACAGCTAGAAGTTTCGGAAAGTAGGTTTGAAAAGCAGCTTTATGACAAATACATGGGGCGGTTGCTATATGCTGAGCGGGAACTGGGGATAGCGACGGGAAAGGTAAAGGAATGGCTGATCGCTAATCCAACCGTTGACACGAACACTGATCTTTATACGACACTGATTGAAATCTTAGAAACAATTGAAGCAACGGCCAAACGGGGTGACCTTCATCAACTCAGCGCCTCAAACAATCATATCGATCATGCAGCAGATATTGTCGAGTCTCTGATGACGGTGTGACCTTGCAAGGATCTTAGCCAGTTCGTCAACTCCGCCCTTCTAGCCTGAATATGCGGACCACGTTGTTGTGAAACGCCTTCCAATGCTCTTGTAAGCATTCTGCAACGTTCATGCGCACTTACAGAAAAGGCAACCGTTCTTGTGCTTCTCGATCCGTGCGGTGTAGCTGGAATATCCGGCAACGGTGTCCCGTCACGTGAGGCAGTCGGTTCTCGCAGTTTTGATAATCATAAGCTTGAAAACGCCGTTTTCAGAGCGCGCTTCCAAGGGATTCGTTAGCATGCTCGAGCTGAGAGGAAAAGTAACCGTAGAACTAAAACTGGATTGGATTTTTGTTAAGCCGACCAGTCTAACCGATCCTGACGACACGAAACAGCCCTATGGCATGGCACCTCAGTTCGATCGCACGCTCGAAGCATTGAACTATAGTCTCAAAGATCGGATCTCGGACCACAATCCGATGATTGTTGACCTTCGTTGGTAAGCGGAGTGGCTCAACGCTGACCATCTGTATGGTACCAGTGGTCTAATTTTCCCTACTCCGCCACTCACGGCGAGGTTCCCAAGGTCTCGATCAGCCACCCTCAATTTATCTGGTATAGGGTGTACGCTGAATCCCATCATTAAACTGAATAGCTAGAGGCAGACTAGGTCTCACGACCCGATGTTGTCATCTTAGAATCATCGTTGTAAGAGTTGTTCTACGTCTTTAGGAAAAGACCCCTACACTCTTGACAAGCCCGGTGTACGCAGTCTAAGCTGACAGTGCCGATGAAAAAGACTCTAGGACAGCGAATTCGAGAACTACGAGACGAAAAAGATTTTTCGCTGAGAGAGTTTGCCGAAAAATTGGGCGGCATTTCGGCTGCACATATATCTGACATTGAACTGGGACGGCGTTACCCATCTGACGAGTTACTGAAGAAGATGGCCAATAAACTCGACACTACGGTTGATGATTTGCGAAGTTATGATTCAAGAGCCCCCGTGGAAGATTTGAAGCGAATGTCAGAATCCGATGCGACCTTTGGGTTTGCTTTGAGGAAACTGCTCGATAAGGAAGTCACGGCAGAAGAAATAATCAAGTGGGCTGACAAAAAACCTGATCGGAAGAAATAGCTATGAAAACTTTTCGCGCCAAGACAGGGCCATTTAAGGAACAAACGTATTATAAAGAATCCGATATCGAGAACATCTGTTCAGATGAACTCAGGGCGACCAATCTCTTTCCTTCAACTCCTAGCCCTGTACGAATTGATCGGTTTATCGAAAAGCGATTTAACGTGGTGCACAGTTATGAAGATCTCGGCGAGGGCATTCTAGGGCTGACGAAATTCGGGCCGAGTGGCGTGAAGGCAATCATGGTAGCCAGATCTCTAGAGGAAGATGGCAGTCTGGCGGCCAAGCGCCGGGTTCGGACCACTTTAGCGCACGAAGGCGGTCACGGCCTGTTCCATACTCATCTGTTTGCGATGTCAGCAGAGAAGAAGCCGATGTTTGGCGACTTTACCGATCCGAACGCGCCGAAGATTCTGTGCAGAGATGAAGGCGAAGCTAAGACTGGCTATCGTGGCCAATGGTGGGAGTATCAGGCAAACATGGCTATCGGCGGACTCTTGATGCCAAAGTCATTGGTTGAAACTACGGTAGAAACTTTCCTGGTAGAGTCGGGATCTCTCGGTCTGAAATCGTTTGATCACAGCAGAACTGATGAGGCGACCAGACTTTTGGTCGCAACTTTTGACGTGAATCCGGTAGTTGCAAAAATCCGGTTGGGCCAGCTGTTTCCAGTGTCGGAAAGCGCGCAATTGTCGCTCTAAAATTTTTTGCCTCGGCTGTACGCATCGTCGGCTGACGATGCACATTGATTTAAGCGTAAAGAGGGAGCCTAAAAGAACACAGGCCAGTCGATTAATTTTTGAATTAGCGAGGTATAAGAGAAAAACTAATGACTACTAAATCCAACGGCAAGGCTGCGGATACGAAGACTCGGAAGAGATCGCCTCTCGGTTCGGCCGTCCAACGGATTCCATCGCGGAAAATCAAAGAGACCACCAAGCTGATTCTTTTTGTCCGCGCCGGTGGCAGATGCGAATTTGATGGTTGCAACGAATACCTACTGCGACATCCGCTAACACTGGATGAAGGCAATTTCGGCCAGATGGCCCACATCGTCGCCTTCAAGCCGAAAGGTCCCCGTGGCAAAACTGGAGTTCGACCACTAGACATTAACGATGTAGACAACTTGATGCTGCTTTGTCCTTCGTGTCACAAGCTGGTCGACGAAGAGCGGCCTCAGGATTTCACACGCGAAACCTTGGAAAAATACAAGCGCGATCACGAGACGCGAATCTTCACCCTCACTGCTACAAAGGCGGATCGAAAGACGACAGTTGTCCAGCTAAAGTCGAGGGTTGCCGGTCAGACAGTTGCTATCCCGGTAGCTGATGTGAGACAGGCCGTCTCTCCACGCTATCCGGACGATCCGCGCGGTTACATTATCGACCTGACCTCAATGCGCACCGAAGACAATGACTTCCTGCAGGTCGCCGCCAGCACGATCAAGACCGAGGTCCAACGTCTCTACGCTCCAGGAATGGAAGTGGAAAGCACTCGACATATCTCGCTCTTTGCCCTCGCACCCATTCCCCTCCTGATCTACCTCGGAAGACAACTGAGCAACAAGGTACCAGTTGATCCGTACCAGCGTCACCGGGATACCGAGGATTGGGCGTGGAAGCAGGAGGGCAAGCCGGTCGGCTACAAGTTTGTGCAAGTTCAAAAAGGAACTGGCCGATCAAAGGTGGCCCTCGTATTGCCACTCAGCGGGCCGATTAAGATTAAGGATCTGCCGGTGGAAATTAATAGTCAGTTCTCGATCTATGAAATCACTCTCATGAATGGGACGGCCAATCCCACCTACCTGCGTCTTAGAGAGGATGTGACGGAGTTTCGGAGAGTCTACCAAGAAGCACTGCGAGCGATCGCCGGTAATCACCAGGCGCTTCGCGAAATTCATCTCTTCCCGGCGGTTCCGGCTCCAATTGCGGTGCTTTGTGGTCGTGAGTTACTACCCAAAGTCGATCCTGCTTTGCTGGTCTATGACTATGACAAGCACAAGGGCGGCTTCAAACCAACATTGAGGATAAACGACGGTGAGTAACACCAATTACTTTTGCATAAGTTTTGAAACCGTAAATCTGACCGACTCCAGCGACCAGACTAAACGCGCAGGAATGTGGAGGACAGACGCATGACTATTAAAGCGAGGTTCGAGAAATTTACCCGAGAGATTAAGCCAACTCCCGAGCACATAGAGGAGGCGAACCGCCAAACTGATTACATGGTCAGCCAACTCAAGAATAAAGTTGCCACGGACAAAAGCTTCAAACTTGAGAAAATATTGAAGGCTGGATCGAACGCCAAGTTCACATCACTGCGCCGGACCGATGAGAATCTATTCGACATTGACTTAGGTGCGTACTTTTCTGGGGAGGGTGCGACTAAGGCGCAACTTGACACGCTGATCAAGTTTACTCGCGATCAATTGCGTTTGATCTATCCACAGAAGGAAGAGGAAGACTTTACGATTTTGAAGAGTGCGGCTCGGGTTAAGTTTCGTAGCGGCATCAAGCTCAACGTTGATGTCGCTCCGATAATCCGTGACGACTCGCTTCACGTCGACAACGCTGGCTGGATCCCGCGTCCCGATGGCTGGAGGCTTACTTCCGTGACGGCCCACAACAAATTTGTACAGACGCGTACAAGCGAAAGTAACAAGATCAGCGGTCCGGTCAAGTTCAATCGCCTCGTGCGCATGATCAAGTGGTGGAACAATCTTCAGGGGGATTTGACGCAGCCATCAATTTTCTGTGAGCTGATTGCGGCAGAGGCGTTTGCGGAATGCGGTGTTACGGGTGAATGGCAGACGAGCCTGCGGCATGTCTTCAACTGCTTCCGAAAGCACCAGTTTCTCGAGGCAATTGTGTTTAGCGATTATTACATTGCTGAAGACGTTACGCTTCCTAGCGACACCGTGATAGTCATGGATTCCGTGAATCCGGAGAACAACGTGACAGCTTCCTGGACCGACGCGATTCATGATCAATACCTCGACCGGATTCAGGACGCCTATGATGCCATGATGGAAGCACGAAGCGCCGAGCTCGACGGTGACGAAGATGCAGCTGTCGACGCTTGGTGCCAAGTATTTGGCGAAGCCTTTCGCACACTCTCTGACCCCGAGGAGGATGATAACTGATGTCCGCAACTGCTAGCAGATTGGCAACCGGCACCACGCCCCATACCGCTGTCCTTCACATCACACGTAAGGTTCAAGCCGACCTCCTCGCGATCGGAGACACTTACGATTATTTCACAGAGGAGTACACGCAGTACGTTATCCATGACTTGAGGATCTTAATTGATGAGGAAGTGGTTGATCAGGTTAAGTTCATCTGGACGAAACCTGATACGAATGGGGTTCTCGACGCGCTTCGTTATGTTGTGCTTGATGGCGTTGCGGGTCTTGCAGATGATCGTCCAGGCGGCATCCGCTATGACCCGGTTCTAGCCACGGCGGATTTTCACGTTCGAGTTACTTACAACAGCCGGTGGACCAAGATGGACGTCACCGAACGCAGATCGATTCGATCGCAACTTACTCTGACATGGGGCGCCGCTGGCCAGTTGAACTACAGCGGCGGGCGATGGATCCACGATCGTACTTACTCCATGGATGTTAAAGGTCTTGTTCGTAGTAGATTTGTGAAGTGATGGCAGACATTCCTATACAGTTATCAGCACCAGATGGCCAATATATCGGCCGGATGAAACTCGGTGTAGCCGCCCTTCTTGCGGACGCCGAGCAGACGGCGCGGGATCGCAACCTATCCAAACGTACCGCACTCTCAACTGTGTTGGAGGAGCACCTCTTGGATGCTGGGTTCAAGATCGGCGACACGGAATTAGCTGAAGCGACAGCAAAACTGGATCTTGCGCGTCGTGGCGAGAAACTCATAAGACTTGAGTTGACAGTTCGGCCAGGTTTGGGAAATGGAAGGCCCCCCGATGGCGCCGATCGAAAGTTAGCCAAATCTGCGGCCGGGAAAAATGAACCTATGACTACCAAGAGAGAAACAAACCAAGTAGTAAGTTTTTTCGAACTGGAACAAAAATATCCAGACGCACATGCCAAGGCTTGGTACGAGCGCCTCGTTGGGCTTGACCAACAGAAGAAGGAGTTGCTCATTAAACTCGAGATGTTGCTTTACCCACAAAAAGTAGAAGCATGGAGTCGTAAGCATCACGGAAAGCGCGTACTTCAAATTTGTGAGCTGGAGCGAAATCTTGTGCCGCTAATATTGTTCGAGGGTGACGTAGGCACGGGGAAGACCGCGCTTGCTGAGACAATCGGCGATGCCCTTGCGAGGAAAGCCGATAGCAAGGGTCACGTGCATCTGCTGAAGATCAACACCCAAATACGAGGTACTGGACTCGTGGGTGAGATGAGTGATTTGATAGCTCAAGCTTTTGTTCAGGCTGAGGCCCGGGCCAAGTCATTGAATGGTGAACCACTGTTACTACTGATGGACGAAGCTGATGCGTTAGCAGCTAGTCGTGACACGCAACAAATGCATCACGAAGATAAAGCCGGACTTAACACCCTGCTACAACGTCTCAACAATCTTCGGTTGACTCGGCTACCTCTCGCTGTGATTTTCATCACCAATCGACTGGACGCCTTAGATCCGGCCATCGTGCGTCGCGCAGCGCTTAAATTAAGTTTTCCGAGGCCGGATGACGAAGTGCGCGGCGAGATGCTCAGGTCTTCAGTGCCTGAGCTGGATCTCAAGGCAGCCCAAATCAGTGAGTTGGTTAAGCTCACTGGCGTGCGGGAACCGAAGAACAAAGGAGTTCCGTTTACCTCGTCGGACATCACCGACAGGCTCTTAACGGCGGCATTACGCGAGGCGTATACTCACGACCGTCCGCTCCGGTACGAAGACATTCTCAAAGAGGCAAAAGTGCTCAAGCCATCACCACGGATGGGTACAACTTGAAAAGGCGACGTGAACTGCATGACCAACGAACTGTACATCTCAGTAGACATTGAGGCATCCGGACCTATACCCGGGGAGTACAGCATGTTGAGCATCGGTGCGAGCGTAATTGGGAAGCCGGAGCACTCGTTTTACGCGGAACTGCAGCCACTTAATGAGAATGCTGTGGCAGCGGCGATGGAAGTGACTATGCTAGATCTGAAGACACTTGAGAAAACCGGGAAAGCTCCCCAAATCGCGATGTCTGAGTTTAGAGATTGGGTGCAGGCGATGTCTGGAGACGTGAAACCTGTTTTCGTCGGATTCAACGCAAGCTTTGACTGGTCATTCGTCAACTGGTATTTCCACAAATTCTTAGGGGAGAATCCGTTTGGTTTCGGTGCGCTCGACATCAAAGCCTTCTTTATGGGGTTCTCAAGCTGTATGTGGACACAGACCACGTCAAGCCAACTCCCGAGGGAGTTTCAATCGGATCAGCCAGCTACTCATAACGCATTGGACGATGCACGGGCACAAGGGGAGATTTTTGCCAAGTTGCTGAAGGCCCAACGAAAGAAGAGCTATAACTGACCCCCCCTTTATTGGACCATTTCGTGCGTTAAAAAATCTCGGATTTGTTTTTCTTCGAGAGAGTGAGGCCGCCCTGTCACAACTAAGTCACACCAGGAAGCGGACGATGATCATCTGATAGTTACCCGTGAGGCGTTAGACACGTTCGTTGAACAAAATTTACTGTAATTCACGGCCAACAAAGAATCCCGATCGGGCCCTCAATTCGATTAAAACCAGATGCGCAACCCTGTCCGACTTCTCTGGTGATCTCCCTGCCAACGGCGGCAATCACTGCCGGCGGGTTGACGCAGTTGCCGCTTCAGACCCGCACTCCGGATCTGTCCGGCTGCATCGACCTGACTGTTATAAATTCCCGGTTGGTGCCAAGTTCTAACTGATAATTGGGTCCACCCCATCGCGCGCTTGTGCAGCACCTCGCTGGTACCCGCCGATCGCTTGAGCTGCGCCAGCATCGACTCCTGAAATCTTCCACACCTAATGAATTCGATAGTTATGGGAGCTATACGCGCGTGGTCACCGCGCAGTTGAGGCGAACGGTCGTTCACAGAACACCTTCGGCGATCCCTTCGACGGTGTCGGACGTAAGTTCGGCTCAAATGCGTAAAAAAAGAACCGGTGGTGCAATAGATGACACTGTCAAATTCAACTGGCGCTAGTGGGAGCGAGCGGGAAAGAATTAGGACCAAGGCTTTGGGGGCAGAAACGATTCGTTTCTGAGCTGCGTTAGCAGCTCTTGTCGACTCTTAAGCCGCAGCGAGGAAGGCAGTCAAGGGCGGAGCGAACTGTTTTATCGTTCGCGGAGTTCATCGGAGCGCAGCGGAGACCCTTTACGGCCTCCGCAGCGAAGGCTCCGTATTGCTCTTTGCTTGAATCTGTAAAAGATTCTGGACGGAAGTTAGTGAATTAACTGATGGCAGCGATTCGTTGGGGGAGGCAACGTCGACCGTGTGAGCATCGAGTCAACTGGTGTTTGGGAAGTTAATGGCGGGTGCAAATGATCGCGGTGGTCTTGCGAAATCAAATTGTTAGTTCGATTTCATCATCGATGATTTGTTCGACAGGAATTTCTACGAGGCGGGCATAGGCGAGCAGGATGGCGAGCGGCGGTTCGTTCTTGTCGAGTTCGTACTTGGAAATAGTCGTATGGTCGATCAGATCTTGAACACCAAGTCGTTTGACTATCTCTCCTTGAGATATTCCTAAGCTGCGTCGGATTTGCAGCAGCTTCTTTGCAAGATGTTTTGGACGCGGTCGCGTGTGTCCCATGGTAATTTTTGGATTTCGATGAAAGAGGTTGATCTGTGCGAATGACTGGAGCAACTACTGGCGCAGGCTAAGAACAATTCAGTGCAAATATCCGCTGGTAGGATTACGGGCAATCGAGAATCTGCGGATTGTGTATCTCATCTGCAAACTCTGTGATAAAGGCTTCCGCCTGTTCTTTGTTCTTGAATACAAACGCAGTATTGAAGTCACTGGAGAACAGACTCGGAACGCCTGAGATATAACCATGAAATGTCACTATTATTACGCCGGTTTCCGTTTCTCCGCCTGCTGCATCAATCCGCCGTAGACGTTCCATCATTGCCTGATTGATCGCCTCGGCGTAGAGTTCGTCCGCATTTGGAATGTGACCAATCTCTAACAAGTGAACGTTGGTGCCAAGAATTGCCAGCAAAGCTAGTCCTTCTCCGTCAGTACCTATTTCGGCATCTTCTGGCACATCCATTAACCAATCGAGCAGTTCATGTTTAGTAGTTGGCATCAGTTGCCCCTCTTTCTTCTCGCGCAGAAGAAATCGCGGTCCAATTCACTTCCAGTCGTCACCTAAATACGAGTGGCTTATCTGCAAGTTGGACCGCGATTGTTTCCAGGCACTTATTTGGCTTTGGCTTTTTCGATTAACGCGATCTCTTTAGCGAGCACGTCACGAAAGCGCGTGAGGATGCTGATAAGCAAATTGATTTTGGCCAGAGATCGACGACGCTCTCGCTTAGTGCCCAAAAAGAATTCAATCTGGACTCTGCGCCGACAATCGGCAATGGTAAGCATGTTGTGTCCCCACCTGTATTCGCCCCCGTTGGAGGATTCAACCTCAGCGAAGATATACGACGTATATCCGGTTGAGACAGGCGAGAGGAATGAACGCTTGCGAAGAGAGAAAACATTTTTCATGTTAGCAACCTCGGAGGACAAATACGTGAAAACCTCCGTGTCTCTGGACAAACGATTGCAGTGTCGCGTCTATTGAGAGACAGGGAGGCTGGATACGCCAAGAACGCAGCGTGTGGCTTATTTGGTCCAATGTATGAGCTTTGAGATTATGGACCAGGGCCGGCGAAATCCTTTCTGCTAATCGTAACGCCAACCGAGTAGCCGACAGCTACTTCCTCCCCTGGTGCGGGAACTTGATCGATAATCAATCCTGATTGAAGGGCCGAATCGGGACGTGTCGCCAACAGACGAATATTCAAGTTAGCGGCATGAAGCTTCCTCTCGGCATCTTCATAACTCAATCCTTTTAGTACTGGCACCTTGGTTTGAGGTGGTCTAGACCGGCGCTCACGTTGGACGTCAAGACGCAGTGCCAAAAGCGCAATTGCCGGCACAATGACGTACACAACCAACGCCAGAGTCACAAGAAATCTGATAAGCAGTTTCTGTTTGCCTCGTAAGGAGTAACCAACGAGGACGCCAAGTAGAAATCTCATACGGCGGTTCCTTTTGGAGATTCTTGGTGAATCACCCACTCGTTAACCGCTCTTTTTCTCATTGGTTGCATACAGGAAGGCCGGGTAAACAAGAGTATGGGAGAGCCCGTCAATTTCGTGCTTTCCGAAATAGCCGGAGGGAGATCAGAAGAATTGCAGCGCTAAAGACGTAAATTCGATCTGCCGTCAACCTTCCAGTTAACGTTCAAATCATTTGTAAGTGACTGAAGGCTTAAGTTGTGAGCGCGAGCTTACCGAGCTAATAGAACCAACTCAAGTGCCCTTGGAGGCTCTGGAGTGCGGCTAGAATTGACTCCTTGCCAGACTTTTGTTTGCCAGACTTTTGCCAGACTTTTGAAGGTCATTTGCCGCTACGAGCAGCCTTAGTTGTTTGAACCTGGACGCAATCCGCTGTTATTTGCTTGTTTATTGCAGAAATTAGAGGAAGAAGATCGCTTGCCTATAGATTATGAATCCCACGCTCTAACCATCTGAGCTACCCCGCCATGCCCTGATTATCAACGATTTACCGCACCCATCAAAGTGCCCAAATCCCCGCTGAGAGCGTGGGAACTGTGCTGCTGTGACGGCGGTGATTTTTGTAACATGACAGCCTCACCTGCGCAACTGGCAACTGGCAACTGCGAACATAGCGTTGTCTCGTCGAAATAACCGACAATAGTCGAGAGGCTCAGGTGAGATTGCACTTAACGGAACCGATTGTTCTTACCGGAGGAGCGCCGACGCACTCCAAAGCAGTGGCGCCTGTCCATGTAAATCGCCAACCCTGCGCTCACGGTCCATATAGTATTGCACCGTGAACCCCTTGTTCGTACCCACACACACGTCCTTCACATTCGCATCCTGGTCCAGGCGGCTGACTAATCCCAACCACGCCTTCCGCGCTGCCGGTCCGTATACTTTTCCATCGAGCCAGCCATTCTTCACCCCAGTGATCATCGAAAACGTAAACATTCCAGTACTCGAAGTCTCGGCCCATGACTCCGGATTGTCGATCAACTGACGCCACAGACCATCCTGCCCCTGATGCTTGAGCAGCGCCGCCATCATCTCGCGATAACCTCGCAGGATGCGGGATCGATGTGGATGTTTCTTTGGCAGCTCTCGAAGCAACTCCGCCATCCCTGCCGCCACCCAACCAACGCCACGTCCCCAAAAAAACTTCGAATCGGGAGCGTGATAAAAGAGCCCATTCGGTTGTTGCAGCCTGTCGAGATAGGTGGCCATGGTTAACGAAGCGCGATCCAGGTACTTGATATCGCGGGTCGCTCGATATGCCTGCACCTGAACAGCCGTGATCATATACATGTCGTCGATCCAGTAACGCGCTTCAGCAGTAATGCCATCCGGTGTGGTCCTGGACCACTGTTCGTCGGCGAGGTTCCGGCCAATGTCGAGAAACTTCTGGTCCTTCGTCTGCATATAAAGCTGCAACGGAACAACTCCGAAAACGCGGTAGTCGACGTGCGGTTGCGAGGAGACGTGTTTTTGACCTTCCGCATTCCAAAGCGTCTCGAATTTTTGTAGAAGCTGATTTTTTAGTTGCTTGTTCCTAGTGAGTTCCGCGACGGTAAGAGAGCCATACCCGGCACATACTTCCGGATAAATAACAAACTGACGCTTACCTTGCTGGTACTCAAATTGCCGTGCCAAATAGTTTTGGGCCACACGCGTTCCAACCTCGCGTGGCGACGTGCCGGCGGGCCAGTTTTTGAAGTAACGCGATTGACCACGGACAGAGGTTGCCGTCGTCAGAATCAGCATGACGGCGAAGACAAGGACGGCGGGAGTTTTCGGGTGACTTTGCATGATTTGCCTTTTTAGAGGTTCGACAGAAATAAGTCAACCGGTTAACTCCTAGAAATTTTGCCTGTTCTGTTATTTTTCCAGCTTGCAAAAAACTCCCGCCTACAGTAAGAAGATAGTACTCAGTCATGGAAGAGAGTCCTCCAAAAACTCCTCGGATTAAGGATGTGGCGCGAGAGGCTGGAGTCTCGACGGCCACCGTCTCGCACGTCATCAACAAAACGAAATATGTCACCGATCGCACTCGCGCGAGCGTTTTGAAAGCGATCGAACAGTGCAACTACTATCCGAACGCCCAGGCACGCTCCTTAGCTTCCGGACGAACCGACATGATCGGTCTGCTCGTGTCGGACATTGCCAACCCGTTTTTCCCCGACCTGGTGAAGAGCATTGAGAGTGCTGCTTTTGAACGCGGGTATAACACGATCCTCCTCAACACAAACTACGACGCGAATCGTGCGGCTGATTACGTTCGGCGTTTGATTGGACTGAAGGTGGCCGGCGTGGCCCTCATGACTGCCGAACTCGATCCCGAATTGATCGATGAACTGATTCGAAAGAATATTTCCGTTATTAGTCAGAACTTCGGCCGGGTAAGCGAACACATGAGCAATGTCGTGATCGACTATGCGATGGGAGTTGAACAGGCCGTCGAGCATCTGGCGTCACTCGGGCACACGCACATCGTTCACGTCGCTGGTCCAAGTCGACTCAACGCAACAAACGTTCGCCGCGACGCCTTCCTTGATTCGATCGCGCGTCACATTCCCAATGCGAAAACAGCCGTTTACGAAGGAGACTTCAAGTTTGACGGCGGACGTCGCGCGGCACTCGAGATACTGGCCCAAACAGATTTACCGACAGCGATCGTCACCGCCAACGACATGATGGCGTTCGGCGTTATGAAGGAACTCTATAAAGCAGGCCTATCAATTCCTGAAGATATTTCTCTCGTCGGTTTCGACGACATTGCCTTCGCCGAGCTGACTGAGCCACCATTGACGACCGTATGCCTGTCGCGAGTTGAGCTGGGCCAAAGAACAGTGGAGGCCTTGATGAACAATATCGAGAACCCACGCGAACAGGGCCAGGAAGTTCACATTCCGACTTATCTGATCAAGCGCGGCTCGACTGCACCGCCGCGCTCTAACTAAAACAAACTCGCGCTTTATTTTTTGACTCGCGAGTTAAACGCTTTTCCTAAAATGGCTTCTCTGATTTCAGATCGTATGAGCAAGGAACAGTTACAGGTGGAGCGGTTTCGCTATGTGAAGTATCTCTGGCAGGACGAGGTCGCCGACAAGCTAACCGGATTGGACCGTCTGGTCTATCGCTCAAACAAACTCGGCGAGGACTTGACATTAACGAATACCGGCGGCGGCAACACCTCGTCTAAGTTGGTCGAACAAGATCCACTTACACGCGAGAGCGTCTATGTGTTATGGGTCAAGGGCTCGGGCGGAGATCTACGCACAGCCAAACGTGACGGTTTCGCTTCTCTCTATCTCGACAA
Organism: uncultured Acidobacteriota bacterium; assembly: GCA_963789185.1. Classification (GTDB taxonomy): domain Bacteria; phylum Acidobacteriota; class Blastocatellia; order Pyrinomonadales; family Pyrinomonadaceae; genus PSRF01. Next base: position 490,039 of record CAWBJU010000015.1, on the reverse strand, counting down.
GATCCGTGCGATGAAGTCGCTATATCTCAACGATCCCCAGCGCGGACCGAAAACAGAGATAGAAGACGCGATGTATCCGATGTACAGTCATTGCGTTTTCAACCTCAACCCGCGTGCCTGTTCCATCGATACTCCGCTGCACACATTAGTCCCTTACAAACATGTGGACCATCTGCATCCTAACGCGGTCATTGCTATCGCCGCGTCGGTTAATCAGGAAAAGTTATGCCGCGAGATTTTTGGTGACGATGTTATTTATGTGCCGTGGCAACGACCAGGGTTCGACATCGGACTCAAGATCGAGCAGTTGATTGAGCAAAACCCTCAGGCCAAGGGTGTGTTGCTGGGCCATCATGGCATGAGTTCGTGGAGCGACGACGACAAGACATGCTATGAGACAGCACTGGAGATCATCGATCGTGCGGCCCGGTTCATTGAAACGCGAGACAAAGGTGAAATGACCTTTGGCGGCGAGCGTTACGACCTTCTCCCGGAAGAAGAACGCCGGAAACAACTCGTCGAAATCGTCCCCTGGTTGAGAGGACAACAGTCGACCACGAAGCGCGTCGTCGCAACCGTGCAAGACGATCCAAAGATGCTCCGTTTTGTTAACAGCGTTGATGGACCACGACTAGCAAACCTTGGAACATCGTGTCCCGACCATTTCCTGCGCACTAAGATAAAACCTCTCTTCGTTGACTGGAATCCGCACGCGGAAACGATCGACGATTTGAAAGTTTCAATATCCACGGGCCTCGCACAATATCGTGAGGACTACAAGGCGTACTACGAGCGTTGCAAACGCCCCGGCGTTCCCGCCATGCGCGATCCAAACCCGACGGTGGTCCTGATTCCCGGTCTTGGAATGATCGCGTGGGGTAAGAACAAGAGCGAGTCTCGTGTCACCGCCGAGTTCTACAACTGCGCAATCGAGGTGATGCGCGGCGCCGAAGCAATCGATCGCTACGAAGCGATGGATGAGCAGGAAGCTTTCGACATTGAGTATTGGGATCTTGAGGAAGCCAAGCTCAGACGCCAACCTCCGGAAAAGGAGCTGGACCGTCAGGTAGTCGTAGTCATCGGCGCCGGCGCCGGAATCGGTAAAGCGACGGCGCACCGCGTTGTGAAAGAGGGCGCACATGTTGTTTGCGTTGACCTTGACGAAACCTCTGCACAAACAACGGCTGATGAGATCATTACGCAGTACGGCGCGGGGATAGGTGTTGCGGGCACGGGTCTGAGTGACTGTGGGCCAGCGGTAGCTTTGAGTTGTGACATCACGAATCGAAACGGCGTCCGCGAGATGTTCGCGAATGCGATCCTTGCATACGGAGGGATTGACGCTGTGGTCGTCACCGCCGGTGTATTCATGTCGCCCGACAAGAACGGACACATCGAGGACCGTCAATGGACACGCACTTTCGAGATCAATGTCACAGGCGCATATATCGTTGCGGACGAAGCCAACAAGATCTTCAAACAACAGAATCTGCCCGCAAACATCGTGCTGACGACCAGCGCCAATGCAGTCGTAGCGAAAAAAGGAAGTCTGGCTTACGACGCCAGCAAAGCTGCCGCTAACCATCTCGTTCGCGAGCTGGCCATTGAGATGTCGCCCCTCGTGCGCGTGAACGCAGTCGCGCCGGCAACAGTGGTCAAGGGAAGCACAATGTTTCCACGCGACCGGGTGATTGCTTCGTTGACAAAGTATGGACTGTCGTTCAACGACGACGATTCAGATGAAGACTTGCGTGACAAGCTCTCGGCTTTCTACGCCCAACGCTCACTCACGCAAACGCCGGTCGAACCCGAGGACCAGGCTGAAGCAATATTTCTTTTGATTACAAAACGCTTATCGAAAACAACAGGTCATGTTTTCCCGGTTGATGGTGGTTTGCAGGACGGATTTATGAGGTAAGCGGGGACGATATGCAAAGAAAATTTGAGATTGACGATGGATTCATCACCGAGCAGAACCGAGCGCTCGAACCATCGATCCACGAAGATTACGAGCACCTCGGCAAGGTGCTCCGACGCAAGCAAATAGATATCGAAGACCTCGTCGCCAAAGCACAGTCGTTCCGAGTGGCGGTCCCATCGTGGGGACTCGGCACGGGCGGGACGCGTTTTGCGCGGTTTCCTGGACCAGGTGAGCCGCGGGACATTTACGAAAAACTCGAAGACTGCGCCACTCTCAACAAGCTCGTACGTTCGACGCCCGGGGTGTCACTTCACATCCCGTGGGACCAACCAGAAGATGTGAACGAACTGATGTCCTTTGCTCGTCATCGCGATCTTTTCTTCGAGGCGATGAATTCAAACACGTTTCAGGATCAGCCTGACCAACAACACTCATACAAGTTCGGCAGCCTGGCCCACTCGGATCCCGCAGTGCGACGCCAGGCGATAGATCACAACATTGGATGCATCGAGCTGGGCCAGAAACTCGGCTCTAAAGCACACACGGTTTGGATCGGAGACGGTGGAAACTTTCCTGGGCAACAGCACTTTCGCAAAACGCTCGAGAATTATCTCGAGAGCATGCGCACGATCTACGACGCTTTGCCCGACGATTGGCGGATCTTTATCGAGCACAAGTTTTATGAGCCGGCGTTTTATTCAACCGTTATCAACGATTGGGGAACGAGCTACTACTGTGCTCGCGAATTGGGTCCGAAGGCTGCCTGTCTGGTAGACCTGGGCCATCACGCTCCAAACGTCAACATCGAAATGATCGTTGCCCGGCTCATTCAATTTGGCAAACTCGGCGGATTCCATTTTAACGACAGCAAATACGGAGACGACGATCTCGACGCAGGATCAATCAAGCCGTTTCAACTGTTTCTGATTTTTAATGAGCTGATTGACGCCGAACAGAGCAATGTCCCGGGCCTCGATCCGGCGTACATGTTGGACCAGTCGCACAACGTAACAGATCCGATTGAGTCTCTATCGATGAGCGCGATCGAAGTCACGCGTGCCTACATTCAAGCACAACTTGTCGACAGAGTTGCCCTCGCGGAAGCACAGGATAACTGTGACGCGTTGGTTGCGCTCTCAACTTTAAAACAAGCTTTCATCACTGACGTTTCGCCGATCCTCGCCGTTGCACGACAGCGCTCGGGCGGTGCGCTCGACCCGATCGCGACCTATCGGGCCAGCGGTTACCGAGTCGCGAAGGCTGAGGAACGTCCAACGAAGATTGAGGCAACAGTCGGAATCGTTTGATGGACGATGCGCTTTTCATAGCGGTCGATCTGGGAGCTGGCAGTGGACGCGTATTTCTATGTGGTCTGGGAGCGGACGAGTTATTGCTCGAGGAAACTCGACGGTTTCATTACCCGCCGCGTGATCGTGACGGGCACCTGCGCTGGGACTTCGCGAAAATTCTCAATGAGCTAAAAACAGGTCTTTGTAGCGCCGGTGAACGAGCGAGGGAACTGGACCAACGCGTTCAAAGCATCGGGGTAGCGAGTTGGGGAGTTGATTACGGTTTCGTCGACGGCGATGGAAAGCTTGTCGAAGAACCGATCTGTTATCGCGACTCGCGTACGCAAGGGTTGATGGACGAGGTTTTCACGCGCATCACGAAGCAAGAAGTGTTCATGCGCACCGGACTCCAGTTAATGCCGTTCAATACGTTGTTTCAGTTGTATGCACATGCGCGCGAGGGTATTCCGCAGAGAGCTGACAAGCTGCTGCTGATTCCTGATCTCGTCAATTTTTCGTTGACGGGTCGCGCTGTAACTGAATACACGAACGCCACTACCACGCAAATGATTAACGCAACGACCCGGACGTGGGACACGGAACTTCTCAACCGTCTCGATCTGCCCGCGACGCTGTTGCCTGATGTGATTTCCGCGGGCGAGGTTGTTGGACCGCTCTGTGAAGCTGAAGCGGAAAAGTTGGGTCTCGAGAATGTCCACGTGTTAGCACCGGCAACTCACGATACGGGCAGCGCAATTATTGGAACTCCGCTGGAAGAAGGTTGGGCGTTTATTTCATCGGGTACGTGGTCGTTGGTCGGCGTCGAGCGAGACAGCGTTCTAATCAATTCGAGGGTATTTGATCACAACTTCACCAACGAGGGCGGCGCATTCGGCACGATTCGATTTCTGAAGAATGTCATGGGTCTTTGGATACTTGAATCGTGTAGGACCGAATGGCGCGAGCGCGAAGTTGATGTTGACTACGACGCGTTGCTGGCGCGAGTCAGTGAGATCGATGGATACCCGGCGTTGATTTTTCCCGACGACGAACGGTTCTTCAAACCTGCGAGCATGCTCCATGCGTTAGCCGAACAGTTATTTGAAAACAATCCTAAAGATCCCGTGACCATAACAAAGATCGTTCTCGACTCATTGGCGTTTCGGTACGCATCTGTCCTCAAGACCATTGAGTCTTTGACTGGGCAAAAAATACAGGGCGTGCAGATTGTCGGCGGTGGCAGCCGTAACGACTATCTAAACCAGATGACAGCGAATGCCACGAAGCTGCCTGTCGCCGCAGGACCAGTTGAGGCGACAGTGATCGGGAACGTGCTGGTCCAAGGAATTGCGAGCGGTCGCTTTTCGTCGTTGGCAGAGGGGCGGCAATACGTGGCGAGCAAGGTAAAGGCAAGAAAGTTTACTCCATGCGTGTCCGACGCGTTGGTCCAGGCACGCAATCGATACGATCAAATTGAAGCGCGATACGGTAACTAACGGGTGTCAACTCCACTCTTAAGAGCGTCAGACGTTAGCAAAGCCTTCGCCGGAGTGCAGGCGTTGAGGTCTGCTTCGTTTGAACTGCGCGCAGGCGAGATTCACGCGCTCGTCGGTGAGAACGGCGCCGGCAAATCGACACTCATAAAAATCATAACCGGGGCCGTCTCCGCTGACAGCGGACTACTTGAATTAAACGGGCAAGCGCTCACGCACAACTCGCCAGGCAAAGCGAAGTCGCTTGGCATATCAGCGATTTATCAACAACCTGCGCTTTTCCCTGAGCTGAGTGTTTCCGAGAATATCGCCTTGGGAACAGAAAACACCGGTTTGTTAGGGCGAGTCGATTGGAAACGCCGCGGCCGGCGCGCGCAGGAATTACTGGGGCGAATCGGCGCGCAAATCGATCCGGATGTTGACGCCGGCGATCTGACAATGCCGCAGCAACAGCTAGTTGAAATCGCACGATCTCTTGGTTCGGATGCCCGCGTCCTGATTCTCGACGAACCGACAGCGTCGCTTTCCGAAGGAGATTCGCAGAACCTTTTTCGAGTGTTAAAGCAACTGCGCGAAGACGGCGTCGGCATCATTTACATTTCGCACCGGCTCGAAGAGTTATCTCTGATCGCCGACCGCGTTACTGTGTTGAGAGACGGTCGAAGCATCGACACGCGGATGATGTCGCAAGCCACTCGACCTGAATTGATTGCGCTAATGGTCGGTCGAGAGCTATCCGCTGTCTTCCCGAAAAAAGCGATCGAGGCAGGCGAAGTCGTTTTGGAACTTCGCGACTGTGGGTGCACTCAAACAGGCGTTAGCAATGTGAGCTTTGCCGTACGCGCCGGTGAGATCGTCGGAGTGGCGGGGTTAGTAGGCGCAGGACGGACGGAACTCGCTCGAACGGTCTTCGGACTGACACCCGCTGATCAAGGGGAGATTCTTTTGCGCGGCAAACGAGTAGATCTTCAGAGTCCGTCCGAGGCGATTGCGCGTGGCATTGCTTATTTGCCGGAGGACCGACGGCGCCACGGCATTATTCCTGATATGCCTGTTTGTGCGAACGTCACGCTCGCCTCACTGAGGGCACTCACGCGTCACGGTTCGTTCGATTTCGCTCGGGAGAAAAAGATCGCAGTTGAGTACGCCGACCGTTTAGGAATAAAGACGCCGTCTATTTTCGCAGAAGCTAAGGTGCTTTCAGGTGGAAACCAACAAAAGGTCGCTCTGAGTCGTTGGCTCGCTACTAAGCCCACGGTCCTTATTTTGGATGAACCGACGCAGGGTGTTGATGTTGGTGCGAAGGCGGAGATCCACGCACTGATGACAGAACTCGCTGCGCAAGGATTAGCAGTGGTGATGATCTCTTCAGAGCTGCCGGAGATACTCGGCATGAGCGATCGCATAGTCGTGATGCACGCAGGTCGAGTCGTAAAGATCGTCGAGCGCAGCGAGGCCACTCAGCAAACTATTTTGGAGCTGGCGTTGGGAAATGCAGCTTAAGCGTAAATGAAACTCTCTCGCTACAAACGAGAACTCTCCACTTTGCTCGCCTACGTCGCGCTGCTCGTGGTTGTTGGCATTCGCGCGCCAGCGTTTTATGGCGGATCAAACTTACGCGATCTCGCTTTGAATAACGCGCCGATCCTTATCGTCGCCACCGGCATGACGTTGGTGATACTCGTCGGTGAAATCGATATTTCAGTAGGCTCACAATTTGCCGTGTGTACCGTTGTCGCCGGTGTGCTCGCCAAGACGGGAATTCCACTACCACTTTTGTTCCTCGGCGTTTTGTTTGCCGGAGCGGCGATGGGAGCGTTGAACGGCGTGCTCATCGGCTGGCGGCGACTCCCTTCGATCATTGTCACTCTTGCAATGCTGGTAGCGTGGCGCGATGCACTGCGTTGGTTGACCGCCGGCGCGTGGGTGCAGGATCTGCCCGCGAATTTCCAATGGTTTGGACTCGGACAAACGTGGGGGCAGTGGCTGATTGTCGTCATCGCTCTTGCGCTGCTTGTAGTTATTGGCTGGATCCTGCGCAACCTCGGCGTTGGTCGAGCAGTTTACGCTGTCGGATCCGACTCAGAGGCGGCAAGACTTGCCGGCATCGAGCCGAAAAAGATCGTGTTCGGCGTTTTCGTGATGATGGGCGCACTGGTGGGCCTTGCTGCGTTGCTTAACGCGGTCCGGTTTTCAATCGTGCCCAGTAATTCCGGAATCGGACTCGAGCTCAAAGCTATCGCCGCAGTGGTAGTTGGTGGCATCGCGATAACCGGAGGCCGTGGTCATCTGTTCGGGACGCTGATCGGAGTGGCGTTACTTGGCACAATCGGTACGGCGCTGACGTTCGTGGGCATAAATCCATTTTGGGAAAAGGCAATTCAGGGAGCAATTATTCTCGTCGCGTTGATATTTGATGTCGCGTTGGCGCGACTGGAGCATCATGGCCGCATCCACTTTAGCCGCTCCAATGCTTAGAACAGAACCTGGTTGGCGCGAACGCTTGTTTCCTAATAACGAGTGGGCGCTGGTCCTGGTGCTGGTCGCGGAGTGCGTCATTTTCAGCTTGACTGGAAGCAACTTCCTTACTGCTTCGAATGCCTTCGAAGTTACGCGCTTAAGTGTCGAGATTGGGTTACTCGCACTCGTGCTTACGCCCGTAATCATCTCCGGCGGAATCGATCTGTCTGTCGGTTCGATGATGGGTTTGGCGGCTGTGGTAATGGGTGGTTTGTGGCGCGACGCGGGAATGCCGATAGCACTTGCGGCGGCAATCGCTGTGCTTATTGGCGCTCTTGGTGGCGCCCTTAATGCTTTGATGATTGCACGGCTCAATTTTCCGCCGCTGATCGTCACACTCGGTACGTTCTCGCTGTTTCGCGGAATTGCAGAGGGACTGACAAGCGGCATCGAGAACTATTCCGGTTTCTCAAGCGAGTTCTTGTTTCTCGGGCAGGGTTATCTGTTCGGTTTGATTCCCACGCAGCTTCTTCTTTTAGTTCTTGCCATCGTCGCATTTGCATGGCTGCTGCATCGCGCAACTTTCGGTCGCGCTCTTTACGCGATAGGTCATTCGGCGGAGGGTGCGAGATATGCCGGAATCAGAGTCGAGCGCCATCTTGCGATCATCTACGTTCTTTCCGGAATTGCTGCAAGCGTCGCGGCGATTGTTTACGTGGCCCATCTGGGCCAGGCGAAATCAGATGCGGGTACCGGTTACGAGCTCATGGCAATTACGGCCGTGGTTTTAGGCGGCGCCTCGATTTTTGGCGGACGGGGGACAATCCTGGGAACGGTGCTGGGACTGTTCGCCATCGTGATCCTGCAAAACGGCTTGCGCCTCAGCGCTCAGCCTTCTGAACTCGCTGGAATCCTCATGGGAGCGTTGTTGGTGGGAACGATCGTGATCGACAGACTCTCAAAGCGCAGCCGAAGTGTCGCGGTCAAAGAATCCAGTTTAGAGGAGGACGAAGTGAGAAACTCTCAAGTCGCTGTCTTAAGCGGCGTCATCCTGGCCGGAGCATTAATCGTCGCCGGCTCAAACTGGTTGTTGGTCCGATCTCTGCGTCAAGAAACGACGACACCCGCCGGTTCTCGCAATTCAACCTCCACTGCCAACGGCCGGAAGATTGTTATCGCGATGATGCCGAAAGCGAAAGGCGATCCTTATTTCATAAGTTGCAAACTGGGCGCCGAGGAAGCCGCAAAGGAACTGGATGTTGAGCTGGTGTGGGATGGTCCAACCGACTTAGACCCTGCAAAACAGAACGAGATCGTCGAGGCGTGGATCACCCGCGGCGTTGATGCCATAGCCGTGAGTGTAGAAAACAAGGAAGGCATCTCCACAGTCTTGCGCAAGGCGCGCGAAAGGGGAATAAAAGTTATTACGTGGGACGCCGATGCAGAAAAGGACGCGCGAGATTTTCTGATCAATCAGGCGACTCCCGAAGGCATTGGTTACACACTTACAGACGAAGCCGCGAGAATCCTAAACGGCAAAGGTGAGTTTGCGATTATCACAGCATCGTTGAGCGCGGCTAATCAGAACGAGTGGATCAAGTACATCAAGGAGCGTTTGGCCCAGAAGTATCCGGATCTCAAGCTGGTCGCAACTCAGCCCAGCGACGGTGATCGCGACCGCGCTTTTTCCGAAACCCAAACGTTGCTCAAGGTCTATCCGAATGTGAAGTTGATCATGGCGATTGCAGCGCCTGCGGTGCCCGGTGCTGCCGAAGCCGTCAAGCAGTCGGGCCGCACGGACGTCAAAGTCACCGGTCTTTCCCTCCCGAACATGTGCAAGCCTTATATAAAGGACGGCGTCGCCGACAGCATCGTGCTCTGGAACACCGGCGACCTGGGTTATCTCACCGTTTACGCTGCGAACGCCTTAACGAAAGGCGAAATGAAACGCGGCGACAACAAAATACTTGCCGGACGGCTGGGCGAGATTGAAGTCGTTAATGATGAGGTGCGGCTGGGGCTGCCATTCATCTTCAACAAAGAGAACATCGATCGATTTAACTTCTAAGGTGAAAAAACTTCTCCCGCAAAGGCGCAAAGACGCAAAGAAAACCGTTAGAAAGGCGGCAGTTGCTTAGCGCCTTGGCGCCTTTGCGGGAGATCTAATAAGGCAAAAGTCGATGACAGTTAATCGAAGAAACTTCTTAGGAAGCATCGCCGCGGCAGGCGCGGTGAGCTTGCTCGCTCCTCGTGCCAGTCGGGCTGCCGAATCCAGCGTTGAGATTCTGATAAATGAACCCATCGGCAAGATCCATCCCGACATATACAGCCACTTCATCGAACACCTTGGAGGTGTGGTTTACGACGGCATCTGGGTGGGAGAAAAGTCGAAAGTGCCGAACATCGGCGGTATTCGACGCGATCTGGTCGAGCACCTCAAGCGAATTAAGCCCGGAGCTATGCGCTGGCCCGGAGGGTGTTTTGCCGATCAGTATGACTGGCGGGATGGTATTGGACCACGTGATAAACGTCCTCGCCGAGTCAACTTCTGGGCCGACACGAATTACAGAATCACAGATTCATACAAACAATTAAACAGCGGTCCGCAAAAGTATGAACCCAACTGGTTTGGCACGAATGAGTTCATGCAGTTCTGCCGTCTCACTGGCTCGCAACCTTATTTCGCTGCGAACGTTCGAAGCCTGAAAGTAAAAGACTTCATCGACTGGATTGAATACTGCAACGCACCCGCCGGCTTGACTACCCTGTCCGATCAACGCGCTGCTGCCGGAGACAAAGAACCGTACAACATCAGCTTCTGGGGCGTCGGCAATGAGAACTGGGGATGCGGTGGCGACATGACGCCGGAGGAATATGCGACCGAGTTCCGCAGGTTTACTGCCTGGTTGCCGACGTACGGTGTGAAGTTGAGACTGATCGGTTCTGGTCCAAACGGTGGAGACTTAGGTTGGACGCGTCGCTTCTTTACGAAACTGATGGAGAAGGGTCAACGGATGGCCGAGCGCATGTACGGATGGGCCTTGCACTATTACACCGGAACAACAGGGAAGGGCAATGCGCTCGAATACACGCTCGACGAATGGTACGACTTAATCGCTCGCTCCGATCGAATGGAATCTCTCATCACTCAGCACTGGCAAGTGATGGGAGAATTCGACGCGCAACGTCGTGTAAAGCTGATCGTTGATGAATGGGGTGCATGGCACCTCCAGGATGCAAGCTTACCGCCCGGATATCTCTACGGTTATCCAGCCACGTTGCGAGATGCGCTTATCTCGGCAATAAACCTCGACACGTTTCAACGTCATGCGGATAAAGTCGTGATGGCGAACCCCGCGCAGTTAATCAACACGATTCACTCGCTGTTTCTTGCTTACGAAGACAAGTTCATCCTCACGCCGAACTATCACGTTTTCGATATGTACGCCGCGCACCAGGGAGCGCAGGCCGTGAGGACCGAGTTCATTTCGCCGCGCGTTTCATTTACACGTGCGGATAAGCCCGCGGATTTCTGGGGACTAAGCGGTTCCGCTTCACTCAACGGGAAAGAGTTGACGTTGACGGCTGTGAATCCTGACGCGAAGAACGCGCGCGACACGGAAATCAACGTCCGTGGTGCCCGGGTAGTGGAGATAAGAGCGCGGGTTCTTTCGGCAACTGATATTCACGCTCATAACAGTTTCACAAATCCGCGGGGACTCGAGCCGCGAGATGAAGGGGTCGCGGTTGGCACCCCCGGGCGGTTGGTCTACCGCTTTCAACCTGCCTCCGTAACGCGGTTGCAATTGACACTGGCTTAAGGTTATGCAAAAGCCCAATCTGAAAACGATTAGTTTTGTTCTGTTGCTGGCGCTCACATGCGGCACTGTGATCTCTCAACAACAACCACAAACTGATTCCAATACTCCGTTGCACCGACTGAAGCCTAACTATCCCGTACCTTATGGTCTGATCAAAACAGAAGAAGTGGCCGCGGTCCTGAATCGGGTTCATGCTTACCTGGACCAAGTCACACCCGCAGCCTTTGTTAATTCAAAAACCAACGAAACAATCACCGATCTGACGAAGATCGACGAACATACAACGCTCAAACCCGGCGACTTTCGCATCGTGAGCTATGAATGGGGTGTCACTTATGCCGGGATGTTATTGGCAAGTGAGGCTACTGGTGATCCACGTTTCAGGGACTACACAGAAGCTCGTCTCAAGTTTATTGCCGACGCTGTCCCGTTCTTTCGCAGGACCACCGAAGCAAACGCTGACTGGGGCACGCGTCTCCCGCTGAGAAATCTGTTGACCCCACGTGCGCTTGATGATTGCGGCGCGATGTGTGCGGCGATGATCAAGGCGAACAGAAGCGGCAGCAAGGCAAACCTTCGTCCTTTAATCGAGAGTCACATCGCCTACATCATGAACAAAGAATTCCGTCTGCAAGATGGAACGCTCGCGCGGAACCGGCCGCAGCCGAATACGATCTGGCTCGACGATCTTTTCATGAGCGTTCCCGCGATGGCCCAGATGGGAAAGTTGACTGGTGAGACACAGTATTTCGACGAGGCCAGTAAACAGGTACTTAGTTATGCGAAGCGGATGTTCAACAAGGAGAAGGGCCTTTTCTTTCACGGCTGGGTTGAGGCCATGATCGAACATCCGGAGTTTTATTGGGCGCGGGCGAATGGTTGGGCATTCATGACGCAAGTCGAACTGCTTGACGTTTTGCCGCAAAACCATCCGTCGCGTCAACAACTGCTGCAACTTCTAAGAGCACACGCCAAAGGACTCGCGAGTTATCAATCGGGATCGGGATTCTGGCACCAACTGCTCGACCGCCACGACTCTTATCTCGAAACATCGGCGACAGCGATTTACACCTACGGCCTGGCTCGGGCCATCAATCGCGGGTGGATCGACCCGCTTGCTTATGGACCGATGACGTTGCTCGCGTGGAATGCGGTCGCTACCAAAGTGAATACGCGTGGACAGGTCGAGGGAACATGTGTCGGCACCGGAATGGCTTTCGATCCCGCGTTCTATTACCACCGGCCGACGAGTCCGTTTGCCGCGCACGGTTATGGACCAGTTCTTCTGGCCAGCGCCGAAGTGATCAATCTTTTGCGGAATCGACAATTTGAAATCAACGACAGTTCAGTTCAGACACTACAACCGAAATAGCAATGAGGTCGCAATGATGAGAATAGTCAGCACTGGAATAGTCTTAATTCTCGGTGTCACCTTGCTACAGGCACAGGAGCTGCCCACTGAGTGGATCGATCCCGATACGGGACACCGCGTGATCCGGCTTTCAAAAGAAAATGGGAGCACGAGTCTTTACTTTCATCAAAATGGTTACACACCAGACGGCCAGAAACTGATCATCATGACGCCCACAGGCCTGTCCGCCGTCAACTTCAAAACGCGGGCAGTTGAAAAGGTGGTGGAAGGACGAGTGAATCTCATCATGCTCGGCAAGAAAACCGGCCGGGCTTACTACGTTAAGAATCGCGTCGTCTTCAGTGTCGATCTCGAAACGAAGGCGACGACACAGATCGCGCCATTACCTGCGAATGGATCGATTGCGAGCGTCAACGCCGACGAAACGTTGCTGGCGGGAGCAATCACCGAACCATCATCAGCCCCGCCACCGCCCGCCGCGCCGGCTGCACCCGGACAAGCTCGCGACAACTACCCTGGCAAAGGCGCGATGATGGAGCGACGACTTGCGGAACGCCGTCCGATGGAGTTGTTTACGCTAAACATCAAAACTGGTGAGCGTAAGACACTGCACAAGGCTACGGATTGGCTCAATCACATTCAGTTCTCGCCAACCGATCCAGGTCTCCTGATGTTTTGTCATGAAGGACCGTGGCATAAGGTGGACCGCATTTGGACCATCCGCACCGATGGCAGCGGCTTGACGAAGATCCACACGCGCACGATGAACATGGAAATCGCGGGGCACGAATTCTTTTCAGGCGACGGCAAGACGATCTGGTACGATCTGCAAACACCCAAAAGCCAGGTTTTCTGGGTGGCAGGCTACAACACCGTCACCGGAGCACGCGTGCAGTACTATGTGCCGCGCGTTGAGTGGTCGGTCCATTTCAATGTCTCACCGGATGGAAAGATGTTTGCCGGTGACGGCGGTGGTCCAAACAGTGTCGCGGGGCCGGAAAACGGCCAGTGGATCTACCTGTTCCGTCCTGAGGAATTAGCGCCCAGTCTCGTCGCCCAGTTACCGAATTCGCAACAGATGATCATGCCGGGAAAGTTTAAGACCGAAAGACTGGCGAATCTGGCGAAACACGATTACAGCCTCGAGCCGAACGTTACCTTCACCCCTGACATGAAATGGGTTGTCTTTCGTTCGAATATGTTAGGGCCGACGCATGTCTACGCCGTTGAAATAGAAAAAGCGAAGACCGGAATCTCGAGTGTTCCCGGTCGATGAACGGAGGAGCTTCACGATGTCAGAATCAAGCAACCTATCGCGCCGAGATTTTGTGAAGACCGCCGGCACCGCTGCTGCGGCGACGTTGGTGCTGAAAGAATCCGCCCTTGCTTCAGTGAGTGCTCCGCGGCGCCGTTACGCCATTGTGGGTACAGGCGATCGGGCCACCGGCATGTGGGGACGTAATCTGGTCCAAAAATATTCTGACGTGATCGAGGTCGTTGGACTCTGTGACATCAATCCAAAACGTGTGGCCGTGGCGCGAGAGATTATGGACGTGCAGTGTCCGACGTTCACCGATTTCAATCAGATGTGCGATCAAGCGAAACCCGATCTGCTGATGGTGACTACAGTGGATGGTTTCCACAGCGAATACATCGCGCGCGGGTTGGACCGCGGCATCGACGTCATCACCGAAAAGCCGATGGTGATCGATGAGAAACAGTGTCGCGTGGTGCTGGATGCGGAAAAGCGCAATAAGCGAAACATCATCGTAACGTTCAATTACCGCTATGCGCCGAAACACCAGAAGATTAAAGAAATCCTGATGGCGGGCGAGATTGGCCGCGTCATTTCGGTCGATTTCAGTTGGTACCTCGACGTCTATCACGGCGCTGATTATTTTCGACGCTGGCATCGATTGAAATCGAAGGGCGGCAGTTTGTGGGTACACAAAGCTACCCATCACTTCGATCTGATCAATTGGTGGCTCAACGCCGATCCCGTCGAGGTTTCAGCACAAGGCAGCCTTGAGGTCTACGGGAAGAAGGGCCCGTTTCGTCACACGCATTGCCGGCCCTGTCCGCACAAGTCTCAATGCAAATTCTTCTATGACATTACGAAGAGTCCCGCGCGGATGAGACTTTACGTCGGCCCTGAAGACGCTGACGGATATTATCGCGACGGCTGCGTGTTTCGTGAAGACATTGATATCTACGACACGATGTCAGCGGTGGTTAAGTACTCAAACGGAGCACACATGAACTACTCGCTGAATGCGTTCATGCCGTTTGAGGGTTATCGACTCGCGTTCAACGGCGAAAAGGGCCGTCTGGAAATCCGCGACTATGAACGCCAGCCTTGGCAGGTGGAAGTCGAGACTGAGACGTTTCTGACGCGGAGCTTCGGAAAACGTGAGCAGATAGCAATTGCGAAGTTCGAAGGCGGACACAGCGGCGGAGACAGTCGTCTTCAGGATGTGATCTTCCGCAAACCTGATGTGCCTTCGCACATGCGTCTGCCGGATTCACGAGCGGGAGCTATGTCGTGTCTCACGGGTATCGCCGCGCGCAAGAGTGTGGAATTGAAGCGACCCGTGAAGATCGCCGATCTCGTTAGTCTCTAAATCAAAATAGCCGGCGCACGCGTAACGCGGATTTCAAGAGACTTTGATCCCAGTGTGGGATGCGTAGCAGTCAGCTGGATAATTCCCGCCGCTTGCCTGGTCTTGATCCAAACAGCTCCCACGCCTCCAAACAACGAGAACGGGTTATCGCCAACAATCTCACCTGGTCCTGAGATACGGAGTGCTATCGCACCCGTGGCAAAAGGACGAGCGCCGCCAAACTCGTCAGTAACCCGCATAACAACGCGCGTGGCGTCGATGCCGTCTCCGAGGAGTTCGCGATCGTCACCTTCAAGATGAAACTGTTGATCGGCGCCTGTTCCTGACAATGTTTTGGAGATCACTTTCTTGCCGCCAATGTAACCATCCATCCGCAGGTCACCCCACGGGCCGTTAAATTTGCTGCGGATGTTTGCGACGAAGGGTGGATACTTCAGATGCGGAAACTCTTTGCGATCAGGATCGAGTTCAGCTATCAGGCGGTCTGCCATGTAGATCTTCACGTGCTCACAGTTGGAACAGATCATCGCGATAGTGAACGTCTCGTTTCGATCTCCGCGGGCCCAGTCAAAGGCGGGTTCGAGGACGATCTCGTCTTTCGGGTCGCACTGCGATTTGTAAAATCCGGCCGCCGGCTTCGGAATACGGAAGATGTCGCTGACGCCGTGATAGCAAACGCGGTCGCCTGAACAGAAGTTTGAATGCGTGTTGTAGTCGAAAGCACACCAGCCTAGGCCGCCGGCGTATTTCTTATCCGATGCGAGCTGGTTATGGACGCGAGCGTGGCGCATCGTGTGTTCAGTGATTCGTTCGACGTTATCATTCCGCTTTGTCGGATACATATGGCCAATGAATTCTGTATTCAGATACAGCGGACGATTCGGCGGTCGCAGCGGAATCTGAAAATCGTTCATCGTGAAAACATCTTCCAGCATTTCAGAGTCATACTGGTATCGAACGCCGCCCGTTTGTCGCGAGTCGTCGAGCGAGCGAGCCAGCTCATTCGTCCGTTTGTAAAAGTCGTGATCGTCACGCGATTCGTTAACGCGTACTCCCCACAAGATGATCGAAGGGTGGTTCCAGTCGCGGCGAATCATTGCGTCGACGTAGTGAACTGAAAGATCCTTCCACTGCTGGTCGCCGATATGTTGCCAACCGGGAATTTCTTCAAACACCAGCAAGCCGATCTCATCACAGGCATTCAGAAAATGAGGGGACTGAGGATAATGAGATGTGCGCACAACATTACACTTCAACTCGTTCTTCAGAATTAGAGCATCGCGTCGTTGCACGCGCGCCGGCATTGCCTGGCCCACGTAAGGATAAGTTTGATGGCGGTTCAATCCTCGCAATTTGAGATGACGTCCGTTGAGAAAGAAACCATCTTCTTTGAAGACGGCCTCGCGAAAACCTATCGTCGTTTGATACTCATCCAGCGAACGCGTTGGTGATTGTATCTTTACGTTCACCTGGTAGAGTTTCGGCCGCTCAAGATCCCACAACTGGATCGAACGCAGGTTCGCTAGACGAAAGTCGTAATGAGGAGCGCCAGTCGCTGGAATCTCGTCGGTGGTTGTAGCCAGCACCTGGTAGCCGTCACGCAATTCAATCGTGACTTTGAGCGCGCCGGGAGAAGGTCCCAGACTGTTCAGGAACACGCGTACGTCAACGCGACGATCGTCCTTCAATACGTTGACGGGTTTTGCGAAAACGTTTTCGATGAAGGTGTCTTTGACGGCGCGTAGACTGACGTCGCGATAGATGCCGCCAAACGTCAGGTAATCAATCTCGCCTCCAAACGGCGGAATGTCTTTGCGTTCAGTAGAGTCGACCTCGACTGCAAGTACGTTGTCCCCGCGCCAGTTGATATGCGGTGTGATCTCAAACGAGAACGGCGTATAACCACCGCGATACTCACCCAGGCGATGTCCGTTAATACTCACAACGGCTGCTGTCATCACACCGTCGAAATCGACGAAGATACGTTTTCGTTGGATCATCGGCCACAGCTTGAAATGACGGCGGTAAAGGGAAATGAATTGATACGACTTATCGTCAAAACCATGCCAGGGAAGCAGCTTGTTCGTATGCGGAATCGTTACGTGCTGGAAGCGACTGTCGTCGAGTGTGGTGCTCGCCGCGTTGGGCACAACTTTGTCACTGTACAGCCAATTATGATTGAGCGGCACGACGATCCTTGTGGTTAGTTGTGGTGATCTAGCGTGTCCGGATGTTAAAAACGCCGGCAGCAGGCCAAAGCTTGCCAGACCGGCGCCGGTAGTTTTCAAAAACTCGCGGCGGGGGAGTCGATCACTAGTTTGTTTTTTCATTTGATCAGCGGGAATTAAGCTTGGGTTAACCGGTTAACGCGCTTATTATAGACCACAATTTGCGCTTCCGGTTCAGACAAATTGTTTTCTTCGCGCTCCTGATCGTGTGGCTCTTAACACCCGCCGCCGCCCATGGGCAAAGTCGCCGGCAGATCGAGTTCGATTCTGCCTGGCGGTTTACTCTGGGCGATCCCACCGGCGCTGAGAAGCCTTCATTTCACGACGCCGCCTGGAGGAAGCTCGACGTACCGCACGATTGGAGTATCGAAGGACCATTCGATCAAAAGAACGCAACCGGTGCAGCGGGTGGCTTTTTACCTGCCGGCGTCGGCTGGTATCGAAAACAATTCACTCTTCCCGAAAGCGCAGCCCGTCGTCGGGTGTTCATTGAATTTGACGGCGTGATGGCTAACAGCGACGTTTGGATCAACGGCGTCCATCTCGGCCGTCGACCATTCGGCTACGTTAGTTTCCGCTATGAACTTACCTCGCATCTTAACTTCGGCCAAACGCCGAATGTACTCGCCGTCAGGGTTGATAACTCAGGTCAACCAGCCTCACGTTGGTATGCAGGCGCCGGTATCTATCGCCACGTGCGATTGACGATCACTGACCCTGTTCACGTCGATCAGTGGGGAACGTTTGTTACCACTCCGGAAGTCTCGGCTGACAAAGCGACGGTTTCGCTCCAGTGCACGGTCGTGAACCAGTCTGAAACGCCTCACAACGTGCGATTGCAATTTGCTGTGCTTGGACCAGATGGTCGCGATTTGCATCGCGGCATTACGAGGCCGCTAAGCCTCTCAGCCAACGGCTCGACTGTTTTTACGCAGACTTTAACTTTAACGAAACCCCAGCGATGGGACCTCGATCGCCCGGCAATTTATCGAATGTCGGTAGAAGTAATAGCACGCGGCGTAGTCGTCGACGAGGAGACTGTTCCATTCGGCATACGCGAGTTTCGTTTCGACGCGGCGACCGGTTTCTGGCTCAACGGCAGCAACTTCAAGATCAAAGGAGTTTGCCTGCATCACGATGGTGGCGCGTTTGGGGCAGCAGTTCCGTTGCGCGTTTGGGAGCGCCGCCTCGAGATCTTGAAGCAACTCGGAGTTAACGCAATTCGCACGGCCCATAATCCGCCCGCACCGGAATTTCTCGACTTGACCGACCGCATGGGGTTTCTGGTGATGGATGAGATGTTCGACAGTTGGACGGTGGCAAAAACTCCTCACGACTATCATCGTTACTTCAACGAGTGGTCGAGGATCGATACTCGCGATGTCGTCCGCCGCGATCGCAATCACCCCAGCATCGTTGTGTACAGTGCCGGCAATGAGATTCGCGACACGCCAAAAGCTGAACTCGCAAAGACGATCCTGAAAGGCCTCGTCGATGTCTTTCACGAAAACGATCCGACACGCCCGGTGTCGCAGGGACTCTTCCGTCCAAACGTCAGTCGTGACTACGACAACGGGCTTGCGGACCTGTTGGATGTCGTCGGTCAGAACTATCGTGAAAACGAGATCCTGGCAGCGCACCGCCAGAAACCCACGCGCAAGATCCTCGGCACCGAAAACACGCACGATCGCAATGCATGGCTAGCGTTGAGAGACAACGCGCCGTATGCGGGGCAGTTTTTGTGGAGCGGTATCGACTATCTCGGTGAAGCGCGGGCGTGGCCGGCAATTGGTTTTCCGTTTGGTTTGCTCGATCGTACCGGCACGCCGCGTCCGAGAGCGTTTGAACGGCAGAGTTGGTGGAGCGACGCACCAATGGTCCATGTTACGCGTCGCGTGGCGCCGCGGCCGCTTGCGCCGACCGATCCTGGTTATGAGCCTGACGCGCGTCGCATACAAGTTTTGTTTTCGGATTGGACTCCACAGAATCTTGGCGCTCATGATGAGACGGTCGAGGTTTATAGCAATTGCGACGAAGTTGAGCTGTTTCTTAATGGAAAATCGCTCGGCGTCAAAGCACTTCCGCCTGACGCTTCGCCGCGCACTTGGAGCGTTCGTTTTGAGTCCGGGACGCTGCTCGCAGTGGCGAAAAATCGCGGGCGAGTTGTAG
This sequence comes from uncultured Acidobacteriota bacterium, assembly GCA_963789185.1. GTDB lineage: Bacteria > Acidobacteriota > Blastocatellia > Pyrinomonadales > Pyrinomonadaceae > PSRF01. The sequence continues at coordinate 470,665 of CAWBJU010000015.1, read as the reverse complement.
CGAGAGATGAATTAAAAACGGCAAGCGCACCGGCGAGAATCGTGCTTAGCGCAGATCGCACGCGCGTAGCGCCGGTGTGGGACGACGTCGTTCAAATCACTGCAAAGATTGTTGATGAGAATGGTGTGTTGGTTCCAAATGCGAACAATCTCGTTTCCTTTGCCGTTACCGGCCCAGGTGTCGTAGCAGCGGTTGACAACGGCGATAACTCGAGCCACGAAGGGTTTCAAGCATCTCAACGAAGCGCGTATCAAGGTCTGTCGTTTGCCACGATCAAGGCAAAAGCTTCGCGCGGCCGCATCACAATAACCGCCTCATCTCCCGGCCTCGCGAGCTCCTCAATCACCATCACCGCAGTCCCGCGCTCGATTTCACCTCACTACTGACGGACGCATCGCTTTATCTCCAGATCAAGCGGATTGGACCAAGCATGCCGGAAGGAACTGGTTGCACTTTTTCCATCTCCTGCATGCGGAAGCGCTCTCCGAATCGCAAATTGAGCAACCGATAATCCGGCAGACTGCGTCCAGACATGTAATTGATGGCGGTGTTGCTGACCTCGATGCGAAGTTTGTTTGGACCAGGTCTCAGCAGACTCGTAACGTCGAGCGAATAGGGCGGACACCAGATCGACCCAGCTCGCTGACCGTTGACATAAACAATCGCCGCCTCGCGAACGGGAGCGTCATACATCGCTTGCATTCCGGCCTGGCTTGGCTGCGATTGATTTGCCTGGCCTTCTCCAAAATCGAGAACAATCTTTGGTCCCTTTTCGAACATCGCGCCGGAGACCGTCACTTCTTTCTCATACGTCGCGACTCCTGAGAAGTAATGGGTCTCTTCGTCGTCGGTCCATGACCGAAGTGTGTTCATCAACACCGATGGTCCTTTAGGCCCGAACGAAACACGCCAGTCTTTATCGATTTCAATCTGCTTTGACGTGCTTGAGGAAGTTGTTTGCGCCGAGGGTAACGTGCGGCGCGTAAACACCAAAACTCGTGAAGCGTAAGGTTCGAGATCGAGCGAGATAGTTATGCCTTTTTCCGTTGTCGCATGGATCTTCGCCGCCGTGACGCTACCGTTAAATGGATCCCACCATTCCGCCCGCAAGCCCTGTTGCCTGAATGTCGCCTTTACGTTTTTGAGGACGTTTGAAGTGTTCGCGAGAAAATAGACTTCTGCATCGGATGTCCTGCGGTGCACAAAACCGATGTCTGGTTCAGCCGGCGTAAGCGCAACGTCCGGCGTTAAGGCAGTAATAAGCGCGTTACCCAGTTGATTCTCATCTGCGACGAAGTGCGCCCGCGCGCCCGTCTCTTTGAACAGCTCGCGCGACAATTCGAGCACTTCATTTGTCTCGGTCTCGGTTGCCTTAAACCCAGGCGCAAGCGACGGCGTACGATGCGTCGCGATCAAAATCCCACCGCCTCGTACAAACTCTTCGAGCTTCCGATAAGTGGAAGCGGAATCCGTTCAACACCGGGAAGAATCACGATCCGGTATTTCTTTTGATCAAACTTGAATGAGTCGTCGTCAAAAAAATCGAGGTTGAAACCAGACTCAAGAATCTTCGGGATAATTTGCGGGCCCACTCTCTCACGCAGGATCTCGATCATGTGAATGTTGCCATTGGTGAAATGGGCCCAGGCATCGTCGTTGGGCATGTACAACGCTACATCGTTTGCCGGTTGACCCTGGCGCAACAGATAACTGAGCCGTTGCAAATACAGAGAAACATCCGGCATCACGTGCCACCACGGATTCTTCTCGTTGTAAACACCAGCTGCGTAGAAACGCCATCCGGGATATTCAACTCCGGGCGCGGTGTAAGGCCATCCATGACCGATCAATTGATTAATGCCTTGAAGAAAATGCCGGTCGGCCTCGGCTTTTAGATCGAGAGGCGTCGCTCGAAAGACTGGTGAGTGCAGCCACGTCCACGTTTCAGAAGATGTAACGGGACGGCCGTAAAGATGATTTGCCGACGATGCCCAGCGAGATGCGCGCAAAGTTTTCCACTGCGAGCCTTCACCTTCACTGAGATCGTTGTAGGCATTGCTCGAGATGGTCGCCGCGGGAACTCCGTAGTTTTGAATGCGAAGCAAAGTGCCGTTTCGTTTTGTCCACGAGTGCAACGGAGTGAGGAAACGTTCGTTGAGTAATTCGGTCAACGTCAATCCCCAGTCGCGGCGAATCTTTGTCGTATCTGGTCCAACATCAATTACGAGCGCGGGGAGATGGAGCTTCAAATCGTAACCGCGCCGCTTTTTGAACTCTTCAAGCAGATCCGGCGTCCAGTCCTGACCATAAACTTCGAGGCTATCGCAGAAGATCGCGTAAGGACGGTTTGATCCGTTCGGGAATGCCTGCATGAGACGATCGCCGACATTCTTCAAGTAATTGTCCGTTGCAGTCCGATCGAGATGGCTGAGTACGTATCCTTCGGATCCGATCGCCGGGCGTTTCACCTGCATTCCGGTACGACTGGAGATAAAGAAGAGCACCTCATGAGGGCCAGAGATGCCGGCAGGAAGCCAGGCAGCGCCGTCTTTTATCTCAGTGATCTCTCGGAGAGTTCCGTGCTGAATGGAGTTGTTTTCAGTGCGAGCTACGAAAGACAGCGAGTAACTTCTCGCCGATGCCGATGTCCGGCACTTTGACGCGCCGGGAGTTGGAACTCACTTTCACATTCTCGTAACGCAGTCTGCCCGCCGCTTCGCTTAACGGAACATATGGACCACCAAAGGGCCAACCGCTGCCAAGCGTCAAATCAAACCGTAAGCCCAACTCACGCGCTTTTTCAGAAGTAAAACGAAGAGCGTCAATGAATTGATCTGAAAGAAAAGGAAAGTTCTTGATGCCGGCCGATTCGTCGTCCAGTGCCAAGGGATAAACCGGCTGGACCTCGAAGCCGCCGATACCACCCTCTTTCATGAGGCGCATTTCGCGTTCGAGCTGCGGTTTGGTTACGGATGGACCAAACCACCACCAGCGCATCATGATTCGTGCATCGTCGGGTGGTTGTTTGAAACGGCGTTGCAGCTCGTCGATGTTCGATTGAGCGTGAGTAACGGCCACGAAAAGGCACAAAAAACACAATGGTCTAGTCAACGCTCTGAAAATCAAGCCTTTTGTGCCTCTTTGTGGTTAGAAGAAGACCCTTATCCCAAACTGTATATACCGTGGAGAGTTGTTCGCGACCAGAGTACCAAAGTTCGTGTCGTACGCCTGTCGCGCGCGGAAAAGTTTCAACCCCTCGGCGGTCCTGATGTCAAACGAGTTGGCATTTCTGCTGGCAAAACCCTCAGGTATGCGAGCACTAAAGAAACTAAGCGGCAAGGCGCCGACCGTTTGACCCGGCGCAATCGGCAACCGAATGCTGTCGAGGACGCCATTGACCTGGGCCAACGTGGCCGTTTGACCCGGATTCGCTGCGTTCCACGCATTGATTTCAGCCTGCGTCACAGGCTGGTCGCTTGGCAATAGGCCAAACCCGAAAGGCGTGTTGCCGGTGTTGTTGTATCTGAAGGTTGGATGATTGAACGCATTGATCAGATCCATTCTGAAGTTGATCTTGCGTTTTCCTTCGGCACCGATAAAAGGCAAATTGAAGCTCTTCTGAATCGAAACGTCGAAGAACTGCTGCATTGGCGCTCTTATATCGAGGGTGCGCGGTGAGTTTCCCAGCGAACCCTTGGGCGGACGCATGAAAGCCGCGGGATTGATGAAGGGTTCGCAGCCCGCTCCGACTGGACAGTCGCGTGACCACCGCGGATGTTTAAGCGGCACACCCGGAACAAGGTCCAAACGCACCGAGCGATTAACGCCGCCGAGCCTGTTGGTATCTGTGATGAAAGGTGTGAACGATTGTCCACCCTGAAAACGCACAACGCCTGACATGGTCCATCCACCAATTATTCCGTCGACGATTTTTGGCGCGCCACTGAACAACGATCGTTTGCGTCCAAACGGCAGGTCCCACAGGAAAGTCGAACTAATGTTGTGTTTGATGTCGAAGGACGAGACGGCCCGGTCGCCACTACGCGGAGCGCCGTAGTAAACCTGTCCCAGTGTGCTTCCGGTTGAAAGCACTCGCACATCAGGACTTGAATCGGACGCATCGTCGATCGATTTTCCGTATGTATAGTTAAACGTAAAGCCAAGACCCTGCGCGAATCGACGCTCGACCTGAATGTACGCGGCGTGCCGAATGCTGTTCGCCGACGGATCGAAAAACCTGTTGAGATTACCGAAGCCGAAGAACGGCGAGACGATGCTGGCGCGCGTAATCGTGACGCCGGCTCCCACCAGTGACAGGCGACCTAACGGATCCGCAAACGCTTGCTCGGCGTTCAGGTTGTTTAGTTCCAACTGGTCCACAAATTCCGGATCCCTCGGATTGACATTTACAAGGGGCATGTAGAGATGCGTTCCCTTGTTACCCACGTAAGCAACTTCGACGACGGTATTTTTCATTGGTTGAAAAGCGATTGAGAGGTTCCAGTTCTGACTGTAAGGGATATTCCCCGCATGATCGCCGGGATACACAAATCCCGACATGGCAATACTGTTCGCGAAGTTTAGACCATCGGGATTGATGTTGAGTCGGGTGGTGACATCTCCCTGTGTGCCGAGTGGCGGATTACGCGAAAGGGAAATAGGTTGGGCCGGATCCGCGGCAACCCCTGTAGTCGAACCGTTAACGAGTGTGGAAGCTGGTTGGAAGCTGAAGAAATCCGGATTTGGATTACGGTTGTTTCCGGTGATCGCTGCGTGTGAAAGTCCGTATCCACCGCGAATCACGAGGTCTCTGTTTTCGCCCCACTTCCACAGCGTTGGAGTCCAGGCAAAACCAAACCGCGGTTCAAAACCCATCTTGTCCACAGGCACGAGGTAACGAGAATTTCCACCACGCCCAGCAAAAGCAAATGCGGGAATCGTCGCGCTCGTTGGCACGAAGCTTGGAATCGGGGCATTGGCCGGAAGAGCCAAACCATTTGTCGCAATCGCTCGCCGTTGTAATTCAGTCAACTGGACCGTCATGGTCTTGTCCAATCGGAACATGCCCTGCAAGTCGTTCTTCTCCGTGCGAGGCAGTTGCAACGAATAACGAAGTCCAAGATTCAATGTAAGGTTCGGACGCGCTTTCCAATCGTTTTGAACAAACCCGGCCGCGGCTTTCCACCGGTAATCGTAGTTGACTAGAAGTGGTCGAACCTGGACCACGTTCGGCACGCCAATCAAGAGACTTGCGAGGTTGTTGCCGCCGGCGGCCACCTGGTTTGCTCGCGAACGATCGGTGTTTAGAGTTCTGAACTCCCATCTTCCGCCCGACGCGCCAAAGAAGGGAACCACGTTTAACCGCGCATAGCTAAGGTCGACACCAAACTTCCACGTCATGCTTCCACGCGTCCAATACACGACGTCGTTGATGTTGAAGCGCTCCTCGACGTTGAAGTTGTTAGTCGATCCGGAAGAACCAATATCAGCGAAGGCGTTGAAGCCTCCATCCTGGCTTATCTGAAACAGTGGAATGCCGCCGCTCGTTACGCTCGGAAGTCCGAGCTCAACAGCGAGATTCCGTCCGCCATTTATCGAAAACTCCGGAGCGAAGTCTTCACTGAACACGCCGCGCGTGTAGTTGAGCTTCAAACTGTTGAGAACAGTTGGCGAGAAAGTGTGATCATTGCCGAGCAGGATCTGCTTGGCATCACTAAAAACTCCGGTGCTGCCGTTTACGTCGCTGCCAAAGTTGCGTACACCGATCGCGGGCGTCAGTGTATAGCGAAAGTTCCATCTGTTGTTGTCGGTGAGTTGATGGTCGATGCGCACCGTGTAGCGCGTCTCGTTCTGAGTGACTTGCCTGTTGATGACAGCGTTTCTCAGAAACCCGTTATCCATAAAGTATCCGGTGCCGGTTGGCTGAAATTTCAGCAATTCGGTAGCGATCGGATCTATGAACGATTGCGGGACAACATTTAAGGCGTCGACGACGGGCGTGTTTGCGGGGCACTGCGGTTGACCATTGATCAGCGTCATGCCCTGTGCGGCTGTCGCGCCAAACTGGCAGAACCAGCGACCGCCGGTCAGGACGATCGGAACCAGCCTGCCGTTGTTGAGCGTGTACTGCTGATAGATCGTTGATGGTCCATTGGAGGTAAGACCGAATTGGGCGGCGATGTTAGTCGGCACCCACCCGCTCGTGGTGCGAACGAGATTTCTAAAATCACCAGACTTCTCGGCTTCAGTGGGAAACAACGTTGTAGTCGTGACGAAGTCCTGGCGCCAGCGCGGCTCGTAGGCAAAGAAGAAGAAAGTGCGATCGTGCCCGTCGTATAACTTGAAACCGCCCTTGTTGAAGTAAGGTAAATAAACTGGTCCACCGACAGTAAGTGAAAATTGATTGTAGCGGAGATTATTGGGGACGCGCGGTGTAGTACCGATGCGATATGGCTGCGCGTTCGTATTTGGATTACGGTGATACCAAAGTGCAGTGCCGTTGAAGCTGTTGGTGCCTGATTTAGTGGTGACGTTGATGACGCCGCCGCCGGTTTGTCCGAACTCCGCTGAGTACGCCGATGTTTGGACCGTGAACTCCTGAACCGTTTCCGGTGTGAAGCTTACGACCGCACGCGCGATACCAACGCCCGTGTTGTTTACGCCATCGGCGAGAATCGAAGTGCTCCCTGAACGACCTCCGTTCAGGTTTAAGTTGAATCCAGGAACAGGTTGACCTGATGTCACGTCGGGGTCTTCGCTTCCGGCGTCGCCGGTAACATTCGGAGCAGTCACTGCCAGATCGAGCACGCTGCGATTGTTCAGTGGTAGATCGCGAAGCTGGCGTTCGGCGATCGTTTGTGCTGTGGTTCCTGATCCGCTGTTGATAAGCGCCGCCTCACTACTGACAGTGACAGTCTCCGCGACGGCTCCGGTTTCGAGAGAAAAGTTTGCGGTCGCGATTGTGGCTGTGTCGACCTTAAGTTTCTCTAGGATGGCCTTCTTGAAACCAGTGGCTTCGACGACGATTTGATATGTGACAGGGTCGAGCGAGCTGAAGGAAAAGGCACCGGAGCTTGAGGTCGATGCAGTTTGAGATTTGTTGGTGCCGAGATTAGTAACGGTAACCGTTGCGTTAGGGATCGATGCGCCGTTTTGGTCGACGATGGTGCCGCTAATACCGCCTTTGTTTGTCTGAGCGAGGGCCACAGTCGAGCAAAAGAGAGCCACGATTAGGATTGAAATGACTTTCATAACACCTCTCCTTCAGCGTGAGAAAAGCGGTTAACTCCGCGGACGTTTTTAGACGGGGGACAACCCTTCGCAACTTACGAAGTCCTGCAAACCCTAATTTTTAAGCGGTTAACTTTCGAGAAACGGCATATTACCACCGACGAATCTCCGCGTATAGATCATTTTCGGCCCGGCAGCTTAATTTTCGATTCCGCCTTCCACTTGCTCACACTCTTCGCCTGATCGGAGAAGTAACGGGCGAGTGGATTGCTTTTGAGCGCCTTTAAGCCCGCGATCACGGACTCAGCATTCAGTTCTGCTCCTGCCAGGCTCGTGTGAGTATTGTCTCCATGAAACAACGCCTCGACTTTTTCAGATCCGAGCTCCTCGTAACGGCTCGAGATTATTGTGTTGAGAGGGATGAACCTCACCGCCGCAGATTCGGCGACCTGAGCTGCCCAAAGACCGTAGTCTTCCGAATTGCGAACGATCTTTCCTTCGCGCCAGGCCTTACGCGGGACGGGAGAGCAGACGATCGGCGTAGCCCGCTTGGCTAACGTGTCGGCAACAAACTTCCGCAAGTACCAGCCATAGGTATGGACCACTTCATGTTTGCCGGTGAGGATGTTGTCGATCTCCTCGGTTTCTTCGCCGATGCCCTTAATCGTTCCGCGGGCGCGAACGTTGTCGTTAATCGGGCCGCTGTCGTTATGTCCAAACTGCATGATGACAAAGTCACCCGGTTTCAGCTTCGCGAGGAGGCGATCCCAGTACTCAAACGTCAGATAGGTACGGCTACTTAGTCCACCGAGGGCGCGGTTCACGACATTGATTTTCTGCGGATTGAAATAGCCGGCGATGGGGTTACCCCATCCCCACTGGCCATTTGATCCGTTCCCGTCGCCGTTGCGCACGGTTGAATCTCCGATTAAGTAGAGCGTCGGAAGTCTTGGATTGGCGGGTTCCGGAAGTGGTCTACCCGGGCGTGGTCCCTGGGTCTGAGCCATCGAAGAAAGGTTTGAAGCAAAAACCAGCAGGGAAAGCATAACCAGACCCGAGAAGGATCGACTCAAGGAACCGAAAACCATAATTGGTCTGACCTCCAACAATTTTTTCGGGACGAAAAAAGCGAATTCGGCAATACAAAAATGTTGACAGAAAGCCCCTGTTCGCAGAGAATGCACCGCATCATACCGGCAATCCGTTCCGCGTTCAGGCTAAGGTTACTTTACGGAGTTTTCAAGAATGGTCAAGCCGGAGCCCGTTCGGCATAGTTCGCTGGCTTACCCAATTTCAGTTAAGCGCTTTCCACTGAAGAGGAGAAAAAGATGAGATCGAGATTGACCACAGTCGCGTGTGTGTGCTGGGCGATCCTGTTCGCCTTGTTAGTGCTCTCCCCAACATCGCTGCGGGCGCAAGAAGCGCGTGGCACGATCTCGGGAACCGTCATGGACTCCAACAAAGCTGTCGTTCCCGGCGCGACGGTCACCATCACTAACGTAGCGATGGGAACCAACAACACTGTGACGACTAACGAGAGTGGTCTATACACGGTGCCTTACCTGATACCCGGAACCTATCGAATCCTCGTCGAAGGACCGGGATTCAAAAAATACATCCGAGAAGGCATTGCGCTTCAGGTCAACGACAAGCTCGAGATTGATGCTGTTCTCGAAGTTGGCGGTAGTCAGGAAACTGTGACTGTCACCGCTGATGCGGGCCTCGTTGAAACCGGAACGGCATCGATGGGCCAGGTGGTCGACGCGCGTCGTGTCTCTGAGTTGCCCACGCCACACGGCGATCCATTCTTCCTGATTGGACTCGCGAGTGGCACCGCTTTCGGAGCATCCGCCGTCGGCGGACGCGACGTCAGGTTGGATCGACCGTTTGAACCTACTCACATCACGGGCTACTCGATCAATGGCACGAGACCAAATCGTGGCGACGTCACGATTGACGGCGCACCAAGCACGTCAGTCGCAAACGCCAACGAAGTAACCGCTTCGTACGTGCCACCAACAGACATCGTTCAGGAAGTCAAAGTTCAAACCGCGAGCTTTGACGCGCAATTCGGAAATACTGAAGGTGGCGTAACAAACATAGTGATTAAGTCGGGTGCGAATGACCTCAATGGTTCGGCCTACTGGGTCAAGATGCCGGTAGTACTCTCGGCCAACGACTTCTTTGCAAATCGCATTCGTTCGCCGCGTCCGCAAATTCCCTACGACCGCCCTGGCTTCACCGTCACCGGACCGGTCCGTATCCCGAAGATTTACAACGGAGAAAATCGGACCTTCTTTTCGTGGGGCTATGAATACATCAAAGACATCCGCCAGCGGAATAACAGTGTTCGCACTGTTCCCACTGATGCGATGAAGAACGGCGACTTCTCATCCCTGCTGGCTATTGGGTCGCAGTACCAGATCTTCAATCCGTTTTCGCGGCGCCCAAATCCAGCTCGGCCCGGCTTCTTCATTCTGGATCCATTCAGGTGTGACGCGTCGGGCAATCCGATTGTGCCAACAGCCAGCGGCACGCAGGTTGGCGGCACGGCGTGTAACAAGTTGCCTTCGCAGTTGATCAACCCCGTGGCGAAATCGCTAGTCGATCAGTTCTGGCCAAGTCCGCTTAATCCTGCCAGCAGTGCGGACGGATCGAATAACTATTTGCAGCCCGATCTGGTTGAGACTACCAGGTACTTCACCACTACAGTCCGCATCGATCATGCGTTCAACGACAAAAACCGGATGTTCGCGCGTGGCAGTTGGTACACACGGAACAGCGATCACAACAATACGTTCCAGAATCTCGCCACCGGTCAGGAGTTTCAGTTCCTGTCGCGCCAGTTCACCATCGACGACGTTCACACGATTAATGCAGTTACGATCCTGAACCTTCAATACAGTTACAACCGGTTCATTCGCGTGGACGGTCAAAACTCAGCGGGTGACGGATTCGATCTCACCTCCGTTGGCTTTCCGTCGCGATATCAGGCTTTGGTTCCGGAAGACAAGCGACACTTCCCAGCCATCGGCCTCAACGGTTACATAGGAACGCGTGTGAATGACGAGTTTCGTCCGAACGATATTCATTCCATCAGGGCCGTGCTCAACAGAGCGCAGGATGCGCACTCGTTGAAATTTGGAATGGAGTTTCGGGCTTATCGGGAAAACTCCTTCAACAATATCAACGACCTGACAGGCCGCTTTAACTTCATCGGCGACTTTGTTCGTGGTCCAAATAACGATTCACCCGGCGCTCCTAACGATCGAGGTCAGTCGTTCGCGCAGTTTCTACTTGGATTGCCAAGTCATACAGACAGCTACATCGCGCGTCTGGCCGACTACGCGGAACAGTCAACCACCTGGGGATACTTCGCGCATGACGACTGGCGAGTTACGCCGAGGCTCACGATGAACATCGGGTTGCGCTACGAAGTGGAAGGCGCACTTACCGAACGTTACAACCGCAGCATTCGCAATTTCGATCTTTCATACGTGCAACCGATCGAGGCTGCTGCGCGAGCAAAGTATGCGCTTAATCCCATCGCGGGACTGCCGGCGGATCAGTTCTTCGTTCGCGGAGGTTTGACTTTCGCGGGTGTAAACGGTGAACCGCGCGGGCTCTACTCAACTCCGAAACGGAATTTCATGCCGCGCTTCGGATTTGCTTATCAACTCACTGAAGACAGTAAGACGGTCGTAAGAGGCGGTTACGGAATTTATTATGGGTTCCTGGGCCAACGTCGCGGTGACGTAAACCAAACCGGTTTTAGTCAAAACACACCTTTCATTACGCTCGGCAGCAACGGTTTCACCTTCATCAACTCGCTTTCGAATCCGTTTCCGGACGGCGTTCAGGAGCCAGTCGGAGCAGGTGCTGGTTTTCAAACGAACATCGGCAATGCGATTACTTTCTACGATCCCGATCCAAAGACGGGGCAAATGCAGCGCTGGGAACTCGGGATTCAAAGGGAACTACCTTACGGATTTGTGGTTGAGGCCGCCTACATCGGCAATCGCGGAACGCACGTCGAGATTAACCGCAATCTCAATGCGACTCCATTGCGGTTCCTTAGCAGCAGTGCTTTCCGAGATGCTGCTGTCGAAACTTTCCTCGGCGCCAACGTTCCGAATCCGTTGCGCGACTTGATCCCAACCAACACGACCATTGGACAAGGCGCAAACATTATTCGCGAAAGGCTCTTACGCCCATTCCCGCATTTTGACACCGTCAACAGCACTACCAACGAAGGTTACTCGTGGTATCACTCGGGACAGTTCAACCTTCAGAAGCGGTTCTCGAAAGGTTATACAGTCAACGTAGCTTACACGTGGTCCAAGTTCATGGAAGCTACCGATCTTCTCAACCCGAGCGATCTGCGCCCCACTGAGATGATCTCGGCTTTTGATTCGCCTCACCGGTTGGCGGTTAGCTGGATCTATGAGCTTCCATTCGGTCAGGGCAAAGCCTTCGGCAACACCAACAATGCTTTCGCTTCGCGGGTGCTCAGCGGTTGGCAGGTGTCTGGCATTTACGCCTGGCAGGTTGGCCCGCCATTGAACTTCTCCAACAATGCGATTTTCCTGGGTGGTGATATTGCCATTCCGAAGAGCCAGCAGACGCTCGATGAAAACACATGCTTCAAGGTAAATAACATCTGTCGCTGGTTTGACGTCACCAGATTCAACACGACCTCGGCGGTCCAACCGACTGGAAGAAACATTCGTACTTTCCCACTCAGGTTCTCGAACGTACGCGCGCAGGACGTGAACAACGTTGACCTGTCGCTGTTCAAGAACACGGCCATTACTGAAGGCACTAAGATTCAGCTCCGATTCGACTTGATCAATGCCTTGAATCATCCGTGGTACTTCAGTGGCGGCCAGATTCAAATGAACCCAACCACAAGTAACTTTGGTCAGATCACGTCAGGAAACCAGGCGAACTATGCGCGTCGTGTCCAGGTGATGCTTAAGTTCATCTTCTAACGACACGAGACTGGCCCAAGACCAATCGGGGATCGCGAGCCGCTGATAGCGGCTTTCGATCCCCAAGCTTTATCTCCGTCTGACGATGATCACGAAGTGAGGTTTAAATACGAGGTTGATGGCCCAACTCTAAGCGACGCTACCAGCCGCAGGTGCCCTTAGATTGGGCGATCTCGAGGAACCGCCGTTCGTAGCCTTTTGCGTAGAGGTCAACACTGGATCTAATGCGGCTGAAGATCGGGCAGAGTTGTCGTTGTTCGGTAAAGCGATCGCGGAGAAAAACCATCGCGTTGGTTTCGCCCCAGTATTCGCGATCTTCCCAAATCTCCACGGGGGTGCCACCGATCTTCTGGGCCATCTCGACGAGTCGCGGATCTTTGGGATTGCGGCCGTTGCTCAGAAAGATCTTGTTGTACTGAGGGATCAGTTGGGTTTGAAGTTGGTAGAGCGCGCCATCAACCTGGGCGGTTCGATTTACGTGACCAAACTCGTGCGCCATTTTCGTCGCCGCAAGCGTATTGCCGGTTACGTCGTTCGCGGTTCCGGTTGGCACGAGAGAATTCATCACCGGGAAATAGATGGGATTGGGGTAGCCCTGATCTAGACGAAAGCCCAACACGATTGTGGCAGCGATCAGTTGGCCCTTGTCGTTCCACTTGTATTTGCCGGTCGTGGCGCCCTCAGCGTTGTCGCGCGAGACGGTGATGGTCAACTTGAGCAGAGGATCGTTCGCATACCGGTTCCATTGCTCGCGACCGGATTCAGTGGAAAGAAACTCTTTTTTCCAGGCTTGATATCGCTCGGCGAACTTGGTGGGAATGTCTTCTCTGACGCCAACGGCAGAGTCATCGGAGCGAGATGTTTCTTCCGTTGTTATGGAGTCGATATCAAAGTGGTAATCGCCACCGGATGAGGCGGACGAAGTCAAAACCAACGGCAGAAATGCGAGTAAAGCGATGACGACGAGACGGCAAGATTTCATCTGTCAGTCCTCCCACAAGGGCTTTCTTCTAAACCAGTTGTAACTGTAAGTCAATGAAAAATGATTAAGAGAATAACACGGAAGATTTTCAGTTCGCTGTGCGTGATTCTGTTTTGTGTGGGCGGCTCGGTTTATGCCCAGGTCGTTCTTCAGACGTCTCGAGGGTCTTTAAGGTTGGGCGGTTTCTTTTACGAAACGGCCGCGGGACGAAGGCACCTGCCGCGAAGGTTACATGGAGCCGACGTAATCAAGAACAGGCCCTGGGCCATAGAAATCAAGGGGCCTGAAAGAGTTTTCAACCTCACGATAACGCCGCGGAATGGAAATTTCGACATTCGTTTTAGCGCTGAACCGTCGGCAGACATCGTCAAGTGGGGACTAATGATCGATTCCCGCAGCGACGAATACTACACGGGGTTGATGGAGCGCGTAGTCGACGGCCCACAAGCCGCTTCGTGGAAGCCAGGCATAAAAGAAGCGATGGATTTGCGCGGGCAGAAGGTTGAAATGATCATTAAGCCCACCACTTCCGTCTATGCTCCTTTTTATCTTTCGTCTCGTGGTTACGCGGTCCTTGTAAAAGGAAACTGGCCGGGTTATTTCGATTTTGCTGCGTCGGATCCAAACGCCGTAGGGATCGAGTTTGAAGGGCCTTCACTCGAGATGAAGGTTTACACAGCCTCGCATCCCGCGGAGCTGGTTCGGAAACACGCACTCGAAGTTGGTCCACCATTCCTGCCGCCGAAGTGGATGTTCACGCCGTGGCGCTGGCGTGATGAACACCGGCAACGTCCTGTTTACTACGACCGAACGGTGGTGACCGGTCCTTTCAACTCGGAGATCATGGAAGACGTTCTGTTGATGAAAGCTTTCGGAATTCCCAACGGCGTCTATTGGATCGATCGTCCGTGGGGACCGGGTTTGCCGTGGGGCTATGACGATTTCGAGATCGATAATCGTCGCTTGCCGCACTTCGCCGAGATGGTGAAATGGCTCGACGGTAATGGCACTAAAACTGTTCTTTGGATTGCTCCATTCTTCCAGGGTGAGATGGCGAAGGAAGCACACGCCAAAGGCTATACGCTCGCGGGCCAGGTGCGACCATCCAACGGTAACAATTATCCGATGGTCGATCTGACCAACCCTGCGGCCAAGGCTTACTGGCAGGATGGCGTGGCGAAACTGCTAAAGCTTGGCGTTGCGGGATTCAAGTTGGACCGCGCTGAGGAAGAACATTCCGGAATCTGGCCCATTCAAGGTCTTTGACGGACGCACGATCCGTGAAAATCGAAACGCCTACCCGCCGATGTATGTAAAAGCTATGCATGAGATTGCTTCGAAGCATCGCAAAGATTTTGTGTTGATGGCTCGAGCTGCCTACACGGGTTCGTCGCAGTACGGCGTGTTCTGGGGTGGTGACATTGGCGGCACGCAGGAAGGTTTGCGTGCTTCGATCATCGCCGCTCAACGAGCAGCGGTGATGGGCTATTCAAATTGGGGCTCTGACGCGTGTGGTTACAACCAACAGTTGTTGGAACAGGAAGTGTGTGGACGATGGCTGGCCTTCAGTGCCTTGACTCCGATAATGGAAGTTGGCCCAACAAGGAATGTCGGGTTTTGGAACCTGCCGCGAGAACCTCACTATGACGCACAGCTGATTGCGATCTGGCGTCTTTACGCACGGTTGCATCAGCGATTGATCGACTACAGTTTTCGACATGCGCAGGAAGCCACTAAGACCGGCCTGCCGATCATTCGCCCGCTCTTTCTGGTGGATCCCAAAGCGCGACAGGCCTGGACCAACTGGTGGACGTACCTTTACGGGCGCGACATTTTGGTTTCACCGCTCTGGGAGAAGGGACGTCGCACGCAGGAAGTCTATCTGCCGTCTGGTGACAAATGGCGAGACGCCTGGAATCCCGAGCGAGTTTATCAGGGCGGACAAACGATCACCGTGAAAGCTGACTTACATCAGTTGCCGCTCTTCATTCGCGCCGGATCTGGTGTGGAACTCGGGAATCTTAATATCGAATGGAGTGAGTCGCGCGCGATCGCCGAACGTAAGCCGGATCTCAAGAGACTTGATGCGGAGTTGAAGCAGTGGTTTGAAACGCGTTCTGTAACACCCTGAAATCTTACTCACCTGCATCGACGAGATCTGACGGATCGGGATTCTCGGGTTACAATCGCCCGCCATGTCCTACTATCTCGACCTGGAAACCTGGCCCCGCCGGGAGGTGTTCGATTTTTACCGACATTTCGATAAGCCGTACTTCAACGTCTGCCTTCGTCTCGACGTCACGAACCTTCTGACTGAACTTAAAGCACGCGAAAACAAGCAAAGTGTCTGGTTGACGTATCACTACTTCGCACTCCGCGCTGCCAACGACATCGAGCAGTTTCATTATCGCTTGCGCGACGGGAAAGTGTTGGTCCATGAAGTGATCAACGGTGGAACCACAGTGATTCTCCCGAACGAGACGTTCACGCTCGTCTATTTCGATCATTCCGAGAGTTATCGAAAGTTTATGGACGGCGCGACGCGGGCGGTTGACGAGATCAAAGCCGGTGACGGCAGGTTTCTACCCAAGCATGAAGACGATGCGCGGATCCATTGCACGACACTCCCGTGGATCGCGTTCACCAGTTTTTCACATGCGCGAAGATGGTGGGGCAGGGAAGACTCCGTTCCGAAGATCTCGTTCGGAAAGTTCGTGCAGGAGAATGGACGGACGTTGATGCCCTTTTCAGTCGAAGTGCACCATGCGCTGATTGATGGACTTCACGTCGGAAGATATATCGATCGTATGGAAGAGATGTTGGCCACACCGCAAGAGTTTTTAGACTAGACCACGTAACAAAGATCCCTCGTGCGTAAACTCTTCATCGCAATACTGGTGCTTCTGATTCTCGGAAGCGCTGCTGCTTACGTAGTATTTCGACTAACACGGAAGCCGTCACCGACGCCGCGTGCGTGGCGCGCGAATGTGATCATTGTTCACGGTGACGGTTCGCCGACCGTACTTTCTGATCCGTTTGGTGTTGCTGTCGACAACGACGGTGCGGTCTACGTTGCAGATGCTGGCGAGAGTAATCGCATTCAGAAGATCACGACCGAAGGAATCGTAACTACGCTCGCCGGTGGTAAAGAAGGATTTGCAGACGGAGCTGGTGGGCAGGCCTCGTTTCACACTCCATCGAGTCTCGCGATCGACGCGGAAGGCAATCTCTACGTCGCGGACACAGGAAACAACCGCATCCGCAAAGTCACGCCGGAAGGAGTCGTGTCCACCATCGCGGGTGACGGAACCGCGGGATACGTGGATGGCGCGGCGGCGCAAGCGCGGTTTAATGGTCCAATCGGCGTCGCTGTGGACGTTAACGGAAACGTTTATGTAGCAGACACTTACAACGATCGCATCCGCAAGATCTCAACGGACGGCCAGGTGACTACGATGGCCGGCTCCTTCGATACGCCTTGTGCGGTCGTCGTCGCCAGCGACGGTTCGGTGATCGTTGCGGATACCGGCAACAATCAGATACAGAAGATCGCAGCAGACGGTAACGTTAGTACGCTAACGATAAACCACACGGATCTTTCGCGCCCCGTCGGTTTGGCAATCACTTACGACAATTTCCTCTACGTCACAGAGCTCGATCGATCGCGGGTGATCCAAATCACGCCCGACAATGCGAGTTATACGATCGCCTCCGGAGATTTCAATCAGCCAACTGGCGTGACCGTTAATGCAAATACTCATGAACTGTACGTCGCTGACAACGGCCACTATCTCGTCCGAAAACTGGTCGCACAAGCCGACGCCGCTGGCCAACAAAACACTGCGCAGAACACCGCGGAACAAGAACCGTTACCAAAACTGACGAACGAAACGCTGGGCCAACAGTCGTTATTGTGGCCGCTCGATCCACAACAGAGCCCGCACGAAGTTGTCGCCACGATCGGCGAGGTGCGTGGAAGTTTTGACTCGACTGACAGCCGTCATCACTTACACAGCGGACTCGATGTGTTCGGCGCCTATGGCGATACGGTTCGCGCAGTTCGCGACGAGAAGGTCACCAGCCCGCTGCCAAACTGGGGTCTCGACTCGCTCAATGAAGGAATGCGCGTCGGCATCATGTCGTACATCCACATGCACGTCGGACGCGATAAAGACGGCAAGATGTTCTCGGATCCGCGATTCATTCAAATCAACGAAGCCGAAAAACTCGCCCGCGTGCGCATCAAACGCGGCACGCGTTTTAAAGTTGGCGACGCGCTCGGCACGGTGAACCGCATGTATCACGTGCACATGAACGTCGGACCACAGGGTGCCGAGATAAATCCGTTATCACTCTCACCGCTCGGGTTTGCCGATAACATCGCTCCAACGATCGAAACCATTCAAATCTTTGACAGCAATGGAACACAGATCAAGGACGGGATCATCAGCGGCAGCGTGCGCATCGTTGTAGACGCCTACGATCGAACAAACCTAAACCCGGAGCGCCGTCGGCTTGGTCTATACAAACTCGGCTACCAGCTCCTGAAACCCGACGGCTCTCCCGCTGCCGGTTTCGAAAACGCTCGCATAACCCTTCTGTTCAATCGTCTACCTCCTGACAACGCAGCGACCAAGATCGCGTACGCCGCCGAAAGTGGAATCACGGTCTACGGTAGCGCAAAGACCAGGTTCCTCTACGAAGTGACGAACACCGTCCGTGACGGACGCGCGGCCGCCGCCGTGTGGGACACCTCGCAACTACCGAAAGGCGACTACATCCTGAGGATCATCGCGGCCGACTACACCGGTAACGAAGCCCAGAAAAATCGCGACCTGAAGATTACCCTTCGCTAGCGGTACACGCGTATTTGCGTCCAACCTTCCTATATTGCAAGATACCCCTTGACCCAGAAGCACCGAATCATCACTGAGACGCCTCTCGATATTTCCCAATGCATCAGCCGTGCGCTGGAGGAAGACATCGGCAGTGGCGATGTGACTACTGACAGCATCGTGCCTGCCGGCGCGTCACTTCGTGGCCGCATCATCGCGAAACAAGACGGCACTGTAGCCGGTCTCGAAGTCGCAAACGAAGTGTTCCGCCGTTTGAATCCAGAGGTTGCGTTCGAGGCGAACGTAGACGACGGCGCGAACGTAAAACGAGGCGTGGTCCTGGCGGAGCTAAACGGCGATGCGCGAGCCCTTTTGACCGGCGAACGGACCGCACTGAACTTTCTCGGACGGATGTCGGGAATCGCCACCCTGACGCGCCAGTTTGTCGACGCCGTCGCGGGCACTAGCGCGGTAATTCTGGACACGCGCAAGACCGCACCCGGTCTGCGTACGCTCGATAAGCTCGCGGTCCAGTTCGGAGGCGGGCAAAACCATCGCACCGGGCTTTTTGACATGGTCTTAATAAAGGACAACCACATCGACTTCGCCGGTTCGATTACCGCGGCCGTCGAGCGGGTCCGCGCCAGCGGGACGCGGTTGCCGATTGAAGTTGAGACCGGCACGTTAGAAAATGTCCGGGAGGCGCTAGCGCTCGGCGTTGAGCGCATCCTCCTTGACAACATGTCGCCCGAGACGATGCGCGAGGCCGTAAAAATTGCCGCTGGCAAGGCAAAACTTGAGGCGTCCGGCAACGTTACGCTCGAAAATGTACTCGAAGTCGCGCATACCGGCGTTGATTTCATCTCCGTCGGGGCGCTGACGCATTCGCCACGGGTTTTTGACGTGAGTTTGGAGTGGGTTGGTTAAGACAAAGTAGATGATTACTGATACGACCACTGACGAAATATACGAAAAGCTGAGCGCGCTGCTGTCTGACACCGTGCCTGATTTCGAGCTGCGTATGAAGGCGGAGATCGCCGCCGAAATCAACCGGCTCAAGGTGGTGAAGAACGCAGTGATCCTGGGCCACAACTACATGGAGCCCGCGCTTTTCCACTCGATTCCCGATTTCGTCGGCGACTCGCTCGAGCTCAGCCGCCGCGCGGCCGAGACTGAGAAGGACATCATCGTCTTCTGCGGCGTCAAGTTCATGGCCGAGACGGCGAAGATTTTGAACCCGACGAAGAAGGTGCTGATTCCGTCACAGAAGGCCGGCTGTTCGCTTGCGGCGAGCATCACCGCCGAGGACGTACGCCAGTTGAAGAAGCAGTTTCCCGGCGTACCGGTTGTCACTTACATCAACACCTACGCCGACGTAAAAGCGGAGTCAGATATCTGCTGCACGTCTTCGAATGCGGTTGCGGTGGTTAAGTCACTGAATACCGATCGCGTCATTTTCATTCCCGACGAATACCTCGCAGGCAATGTGGCGCGCGAGAGCGGCAAGCGGATCATCTTTCCAACGCGCGATCCGCTGAAACGTTTCCCGAACGAGCTCGATTACCAGATGATTGGTTGGCCTGGTCGCTGCGAGGTACACGAAAAATTCAGCGTCGAAGATATCCAGAACGTGCGAAAGCAGTTTCCGGACGTCGTGATCCTGGCCCATCCGGAGTGCAGTCCGGAAGTTGTCGAGGCTTCAGACTTCTCCGGCAGCACGACGGCGATGATTCGTTACGTCGAAAAAACACGCGCACCGCGCTATTTGCTGTTGACCGAGTGCTCGATGGGCGACAACATCGCCGCCGCGAATCCGGAAAAAGAGATGCTGCGCTTGTGCAGCGTGCGTTGTCCCCACATGAACGAGATCACGCTCGAAGACACGCTTGAGTCGTTAGTCAAGGAGCAGTACGAGATCCACATCGACGAAGAGATTCGATTGAAGGCGTTGCGTTCCGTTGAGCGCATGCTGGAAATCGGACGCGAAAACTGACCACGGAACAGATGGACCACAAATGGACACTGTTGAGGTCCTGATCATCGGTTGCGGGATCGCGGGCGCGACTACTGCACTCCAGCTCGCCCGCAACCGCAACCGTCAAATCACCATCATCACCCGCGCCGGCGATCCTCACGAGTCAAACACGCGTTACGCGCAGGGTGGCATCATCGGCCGCGGTCCCGAAGACACTTCCGAACTACTTTTCGAAGACATCGTCGCTGCCGGCGCGGGCGTAACGTCTCCCACTGCCGCGCGCATTCTCGCGGACGAAGGTCCAAAGCTGCTGAATGAAGTACTCGAGCGAACCGCGAGCGTCGTCTTTGATCATCACGAAGACGGTTCGCCGGTGTGGGGCCAGGAAGCGGCGCATTCGCGACGCCGGATCCTGCACGTCGGCGACGCCACCGGTCGCGCAATTATGACCGGCCTGGTTGCGGCACTAAAAGAACAGCCAAATATCAGGATCGAATCTGACTCAACCGCAGTAGATCTGATTACGTTTCCGCACCACTCGCGCGATCCGCTCGATAACTACCGGCCCATTTCGTGTCATGGTTGTTACGTCTTCGACCGTGAAGAGAAGACCGTGCATCGTTATCTTGCCCACGCGACTGTCCTGGCGACGGGTGGACTGGGCCGGATCTACCGCAGCACGACGAATCCGGTTGGTGCGCGTGGCGATGGTTTGGCGATGGCGCATCGCGCCGGTGCTCGGATTGCGAATGCCGAGTACGTGCAGTTTCATCCGACGGCGTTGGCCGCGCCAGGTGCTGAAGGATTGCTGATTAGCGAAGCTGTGCGTGGTGAAGGTGGTGTGTTGTTAACGCCCGAGGGACGTCCATTCATGGCCGACTACTCGCCGGAGTGGAAGGATCTTGCGCCGCGCGATATCGTCGCGCGCGCGATTCATCACGAAATGGAGCAGCATGGCTATTCGTACGTGTTGCTCGACATTGCGTCGCACATGCCGGCCGAAGCGATTCGCCAGAGATTTCCGTTTATTTATGACCAGTGTTTGAAAGTTGGTCTTGATATCTCGCAGGAGCCCGTGCCGGTTGTTCCGGCTGCGCATTACTTTTGCGGCGGCGTGCTGGTCGACGAATGGGCGCGGACGACAATTGGAAATTTGTACGCCGTTGGCGAGATTAGTTGCACGGGGGTACATGGCGCGAATCGATTAGCGTCGACGTCTTTACTGGAAGGTCTGGTTTGGGGAAACCGGGCGGCGATCGAGATCGAAAAGGCGCTCGGCGAGATTAATAGGGCTTCAAGCGAGAAACGGCCGACGCGTGCCGACGTTCCGCCGTGGGATGAAAGTGGATTGAGTGCCGAGCCCGATCCGGCGTTGATTCAGGGTGACATGCAGACGATTCAGAACATCATGTGGCACTACGTAGGTCTCGTACGTAACGCGGATCGTCTATCGCGGGCGATCCGAGAACTGCGTCACTTATGGAACGAGATCGAAACATTTTATCGGACCACGAAGTTGTCTGACGGGTTGATTGGTTTGCGCAACGCGGTCGAAGTGGCACTGATCGTCGCGCATGCGGCGCAACATAATCGGCAGAGTCGCGGATGTCACTACCGGCAGGATTCAGTTACCATCACCGGCGATCGCCTCATTTAAACCCGCGTCAGTTTCAATTCAACAGTACCAAGCAAACAAGTCAACCGCGTGCATTTTTCATTGCGGCAGCTATGATTGGTTCAGCCCAAGCTGGCGTCGTGGTTAGATCTGAAGGTCCGACAATTTGTTGACTTTCAACATGTAACAGAAGCTTAGGCGTCGGTGGTTGATCGACTTCAGGATCGGCTTCAGCAGAGTTGTCAAAAACCTTGAAGCCGATTAAGTGTGGCATCAGCTTGATTAGATTAAGGGGGCTCCGATCGTACCGGCGACGAATGTCAGTTTCCGGTATCGCGTGACCGCCACGGCTGACTCGCTGCCTCACGCGAGCAATATGCAACTCTGGACTTGACAGACCAACGTACCAGATGCGGACGTGAAACCCCTTGTTAGCTGCCTCAAGCAGTAATCCGGGAATCGTGTTGGCGCCAAGCGTTGATTCGAAAGCGAAATCCAGTCTCCTTCGAATCGCCTTTCTTAACAACTCGACGCCGTTCTTCCAGGCCGCACTGTTCGCATCAATCTGAGTAAGGTCGGGATCGGCGGCCCGTAGTGTGGCCGCGGCCTCATCCGGATTGTAGTAATGTCCCTTGGCTTTAAGTATTGCCGCACCTTGGATACTGCTTTTTCCGGAGCCATTTACTCCGGCGATTACATAGATTAGAGGCGGGTTTTCAGGCGGCATCCTTGGAGAGGTTCATTACCCTGCCCAGGACACTAACGGTTGAGGTTGCCATGAGGAAGGTGGTCAAAGAGACAATTGGGATTTTGCGCCTCTTGTTAGCAAGGTCAACAGCCGCCTGACCGAGTTCCTCGGGCGACGCATCAAATGCAGCCTGGATACCGCGCTTCGATTCGGCGGTTTGCATGCTGCTCAAGAGGTCATTGGCTAATTGCCAGCCGAGTCTCGGCGTTGGTTGCGTTGTTTCAGATGACGTTTGTCTGACGACGGGCAGGGGCGTTCTGTAAATATTTCCGGACACGTTAGCGATGCCCGAGTCTATCGCTTGTTCGAGAATCGTGTAGAACACCTTTTTGGCTCTTGATGCTTTGAGCCCATCTCGGATCCATCGGCGAACCGTTACGTGCGATGACGAGAACCCTGCTTCACGCAACTTTTCTGATGTCTCCCTCGTTGAGTAGCCTTGTAAATAATACGCAACCGCTAGTTGCTCTCGTGGAGGTAAGGCCTCTATGCTTTTTTCAAACTCAGCCATTACTTCCTTGAATATTAGGCTCTGCTCGATATCAGTTTGAGTATCTGCAATCTCGAGGTCTTCTATGGACTGGTCAACCAACTCCAACTTGCTCTCTCTGTGTGTGTTGAAAAACGTATTTTGGGTTACGGCTCGTAACCAGGCAAAAAAGGCTGCGTAAGGCCGGTCGTGGTTTGGATCAAATCGCGGTAGATACTGCCAAACCTTCATGCGCACATCGTTTGCCAATTCATCAGCTTCCACCTCAGTTCGCGCAAAGGTCATAACAATGAGTCGAAGTCTCTTATCAAACGTCTCGTCTCCAAGAAGCGCGTCGATTGGTGCTCGACTCTCCTGAACGTCTTGAAGCAACCGACGAAAATCAGACTCAGTCTCATTCAAATTCGGGTTTTCCGTATCCATTCTGTTCTGCCTTAGCCCCGAATATCTAAACGTAATTCTCGAGGATTCTCAGGCGTCGGGCCAACCGATTAGCCGTTCGCCAGAACCATCCAAGTTTACCTCATATTAAGTGATAGGCAGCAAATACTTAAGGTTTGAGGTCTTTGAGGTTCGACACTACGCGACTACGTGACGCCGGCAAGACAATATGCGATATATATAAGGCGCAGTAATTACGTTTGAGTGCGTCGCTGAGCACCAAGTTACAGCAAATGTGGGCAAGGAGCTGAACCTGTTCGAGATACTTACTTTTCTTGGTGTCGGCCTCGTGTTTGGATTGAAGCACGCGACGGAAGTTGATCACGTTGTGGCTGTTTCGACGATTGTCAGCCAACAGCGTAATGTTTGGCGCTCGACGCTTGTGGGCGCGATGTGGGGCGCCGGCCATACCGCGTCGCTGCTGATCACAGGCGCGATCGTGCTGAGTTTGCGAATCGCGATCCCGGAGCGAGTTAGCAATTGGCTAGAGTTTGCGGTTGCGCTGATGATTATCGGCCTAGGGGTGATGGCGTTGTGGCGTTCGTTGCTTAATCGAAACGACGTTCACGTTCACGAGCATAGTCACGACGGTGTTTCCCACGTTCACGTTCACTTCCACGAATCGGGTACGCGCCATGAGAAAGCACGAACGCACAGTCACGCTGTTTCCGCTGTCGGTATTAAGCCGGTGTTGATTGGAGCAGTGCACGGATTGGCAGGTTCCGGTGCGTTGACGTTGTTAGTGTTGACGCAGATTCAATCCGCGTGGGTAGGGTTTTTATATTTGTTAATTTTCGGTGTGGGTTCAGTGTTGGGAATGATCTTAATGTCTGGGTTGATCGGCTTGCCGTTCGCACTGACCGCGAAAAACGTTGGTCGAGTTCATCGTCATCTGCAAACTGCTGCCGCCGGACTGAGCATCGCCTTTGGTTTGTGGTACGCATACGAAACCGGATTCGCATCAAACCTTTTCTAATAACGAAATCACCTCAGGTCGCTTGTACTCGATCGCAAAATCGAGCGGTGTCTTTCCGTCATCTGTCTTCGCGTTTACATCGACGCCATTTTCAATCAGCAGCTTCACCAGTTCGACATTGCCGTCTGCAGCCGCTTCATGCAGTGGAATGTGACCGCCGGCGGCTCTCGCATTAACATTCGCGCCATGCTCAATCAGCAGTCGTGCGATCTCCGTTTGCTTTGCCGCTGCTGCTGAGGCGAGTGGCGTTACCTTCATCGACTCACGCGACGCGGCGTTCACGTCTGCTCCCGCCTTCAGCAACGCTTTAACTACCTCCGGCTGCCCAAAGAACGTTGCGAAGCCGAGCGGCGTAAAACCATCAACAGAATAAGCGTTAGTGAGCGACGCATCATTCGCGATGAGGTCGAGCACTCGTTCGTTCTTCCCAGTCGCTACCGCCTCGAATACGTCAAGTTCAACTCCGGACTCCAGCAAAGCGTCGACTACATCCTTTTTTCCGTAGTACGTCGCTTTCATGATCACGGAGACTCCGTTCTCATCCCTGGCTCGGGCCAACGAGGGATCAGAGTGCAGCATTGTTTTTACTTTCGAAACATCGCCGCTCGTCGCAGCATCGAGAAATTCCTGACTCATTTGTAGCCTCCAGTCTTGATTACCCCAAAAGGTGAATCACGTCAGGTGTTACGCACGGT
This sequence comes from uncultured Acidobacteriota bacterium, assembly GCA_963789185.1. Classification (GTDB taxonomy): domain Bacteria; phylum Acidobacteriota; class Blastocatellia; order Pyrinomonadales; family Pyrinomonadaceae; genus PSRF01. The sequence goes on along the minus strand of CAWBJU010000015.1, from coordinate 445,687 downwards.
ATCGTTGACGTCGAACCTGAGGTTTTTATCCGAAGTTCGAGAAAACTGCAAAAAATGGCGGATTGGGCTGTTGGCACACACCTTGCCAAATAGCTGATGCACGGAGGGAGTGAGGATGACGAAAAAGGGGTTTTTAACTATTGCTTGTTTGCTGGCGCTCATGATTTCAGCCGTCCCCGCTGGCGCGCAGACGAGATATCGAAGATCGAATGACGGCAGACGGTATGAACAGAGAATCTCTGATTGGCGTTATCGGAATTACCAGAACGATGGACGCCGCTACCGCGACCGACGTTGGGACGAAAGATCGTTTTGGGATCGGCACCGCGACAAATTGACAACCGGCATTGGCGCCGGCGCGGGTGCGGCAGTAGGTGCTGCGGTGGGTGGTAAGAAGGGTGCAATCATCGGCGCGATCGTCGGTGGCGGAGGCGCGGCACTCTATACCTACGGAATCAGAGATGACAACGACAACCGCTGGCGACGGCAACGCAGACGCTACTAAGACGCGTCGCTAAAGTTCGGTCACACATTGCAAGATGAGTGGCCTTGTGGGGGCCCGGATGTGAAGGGGAGAGCACATCCGGGTCCTAACATTTTCAGCGTTAGTTCGAACTCGCATCCCCACGGATTCCTGCCGCCGAATTTTTTGTGCTCGCCATTAGCAGCCATTTCACGTTTCTGTTATAGATAGTACCCGCTCTTACAGACCTTGCCGGAGACTGCGATGGAATTTCAGGAGAACGTTCTCGGCCTGATCGGGAATACCCCCCTTATTAAACTCAACAGGTTAACGCGCGACCTTAAAGCACCGGTGTTTGCCAAGATGGAGAATCTTAATCCTGGTTATTCCGTCAAAGACCGGATCGGCGTGGCCATGATTGAGGCGGCGGAGCGCGACGGTATTCTCAAACCTGGCGGGACGGTCGTCGAAGCTACTTCCGGAAACACTGGCATAGGTTTGGCGCTGGCAGCGGCAGTCAAAGGTTACAAGTGCATTTTCGTTATGACCGACAAGGCGTCGGTCGAGAAGTCGCGTTATTTAAAGGCGCTCGGCGCGGACGTTGTTATCACTCCTGTTTCAGCAAAACCCGGCACGCCAAATCATTATGTTTCGACGGCCAAACGAATAGCAGCCGAAACTCCAAATTCGTTCTATCCGGATCAGTATTCACATCCTGCGAATCCCGAGGCGCACTATCGCAGCACGGGCCCGGAAATCTGGCGCCAGACTGAAGGCAAGATCACACACTTTGTAGCGGGCATTGGCACTGGCGGCACGATCTCCGGCACGGGGAGGTTTCTGAAAGAACAGAACCCGAAGATCAAGATCGTCGGCGCGGATCCGTATGGTTCGATCTTCAAGACGTTTAAAGAGACCGGCAACGTAATCGAAGCAACGCCTTACCTCGTGGAGGGAATTGGACAGGAGATAGTTCCTCCCAACGTTCATATCAACTACGTCGATGAAGTGATCAACGTTACGGATAGCGAGTCGTTTGAGATGTCGCGACAGCTCGGTCGAATGGAAGGGATCTTCTGTGGCGGCTCGACCGGAACGAACCTGGCCGCCGCGTTGCGCGTTGCGAGTACGCTCGACGAGAACGCGGTTGTGGTCTTCATTGTTTGCGACACCGGCGAGCACTATCTGACCAAGCATCACTCGGACGAGTGGCTGAAAGAGAAACGCCTGCTTGCTCCGCAAAAGATGACTGCGGGACTCATCAGCGGCACGAAGAAACCGCAGGCGCCGAAGACACTCATCTCCGTAGCCCCAACAGACACGGTGGGCACGGCACTCGAGAAGATGGACGAACTCGGACTGACTCAGCTTCCGGTGATCGAAGAGGGACGTTGCGTTGGTTCGTTGCGCGAGAACCGTGTGCTGGCGAAAGTGGTGCGCGATCGCGCGCTGTTGGAGTCGCCGGTCAGCGAAGTGATGGAATCGAGTTTTCCGATTGTTGACGTTGACGCGGGCTCGAATGAAGTTTTGCGCAGACTGCAAACAAGTCCGGCAGTGCTTGTGGAGGAGTACGGCCGGATCACGAACATCATCACGCGTCACGATATTTTGGACCTGAAGTTGAAAGGCGCAACGAACTGATCTAAGCGTTCCGCATTCCCTCGCATGGCGAAAGAAGAGAAAGTGTTGGCTGCGAATCGCGCGGCCTTTCACAACTATCACATTTCCGATAAGTACGAAGCCGGTATCGCCTTGACTGGTACCGAGGTTAAGAGCGCGATGGACGGACGCGTGCAGTTGAAGGAAGCGTATGTTTCCGTTCGCGAGGGCGAGGTGTGGTTGTTTAACGCCCACATTTCGCCGTATTCTCATGGCAACCGCGAGAACCACGAACCCCTACGGACTCGCAAGCTGTTGCTTCACCGCCGAGAAATTTCCCGACTCGACGAGGCAGCAGCAAAACAGGGAATGACTCTTGTTCCCACACAGCTTTACTTAAAGAACGGCCGAATCAAGATCGAAGTTGGTGTCGCTCGCGGCAAGAAGTTGTTCGATAAGCGCGAGGCCGAGTTGAAACGCACGGTCGAAAGAGAGACGCGCGCACAACTGAAAGAACGCAATCGATAACGCAATTCTATATTGACGGATCTCAAACGCAGGAGAACCCACTCACATGCAAGTTGAAGCGAATCGGGGACCGATAGAAGAACTGGACGTTCAAGCCCTGGCGGTTGCTGTTTTCAAGGATGAGAAATCCGATGATGGTTTCATAAAGAAGCTGGATGAGCTTTCCGGCGGCCTTGTTAGCTCGGCGCTCGAAGCTGAAGAGTTTTCAGGCAAGGAAGGGGAGACGTGCTATTTCCACCTCGTCGGCAACGACAAACTAAAAGCGCGGCGTCTGTTGCTGGTTGGCGCCGGTGAAGTTGACGCATACAAGGAAGGTCAGATCTCGCAGATGGTGGGGACAGCGGTTCGTTCGTTGCGTAGTAAGAATGCTAAGTCGATTGCCGTAGTGCCGCGGGCTACCGGCGACGCGGAACAAACCGCCGCCACCGCTATTCAAGGCGCATTCATCGCGCTGTTTGATCCCGATAAGTATCGAACCGTTGAGAAAGAGCAGAAGACGGTCGACCGTTTAATGGTCGTGCTCGAAGATGCTGATGAAGAGGCCGCTTCGCGAGGCGTGGAAATTGGACGAATTATTGGCGAGGCGATCAACTTCACTCGCGATCTCGCCAACGAACCCGGCGCGTACATGACGCCGACCGACATGGCCGAGCGCGCGCGGGAGATCGCCAATGAGTTTGGTTTGAGTATCGACGTGCTCGACGAGGCGCGCATGGAACAGGAAGGCATGGGCTCGTTGCTCAGCGTCGCACGTGGTTCCGATCAACCGGCCAAGCTGATCATACTCAAGTACACACCCGCAAAAGCCGAAGGCGAAAGTACGGAGCTGCTGTCGTTCGTCGGTAAAGGCGTTACGTTCGATTCAGGCGGCATTTCCCTCAAGCCCGGCGAGAACATGGAGTTGATGAAGTACGACATGACGGGCGGCGCCACTGTTCTCGGTGCGATGCGAGCTATCGCGCAACTTAAACCGCCGATTCCAGTTCTTGGCGTCGCGCCCTGCACGGAAAACCTGCCTTCAGGAAAAGCCACCAAGCCGGGTGACGTCGTGAAAGCGATGACTGGTAAGACGATCGAGATCATCAATACCGACGCGGAAGGCCGGCTGATTCTTGCCGACGCAATTGCCTACGCGAAAAAACTGGGCGCTACGAAGATTATCGACATGGCGACGCTGACCGGCGCCGTCTCGATCGCCTTGGGTGACGTCAACGCCGCGGTACTCGGAACCGATCAGGAGTTGATCGACGAGATCATCAGCGCGGGTAAGGAAGTGGGCGAGAAGTTCTGGCAGTTACCGCTCGACAAGGAATACACGAAACAGATCAAATCGGACATTGCCGACATCAAGAACGTCGGGGGACGTAAGGCGGGGACCATCACGGCGGCCGCGTTTCTGAAGGAGTTTGCCGACGGAGTTTCGTGGGCGCACCTCGATATCGCGGGGACAGCCTGGGGCGACGACGCCAAGCCGTACCGTTCCAAAGGTCCAACCGGGATCGCCGTCCGGACGTTGTTGCGAATCGTGGATCGTGCCAGCAAAAAGTGATTGGTGTCGTTATCGGTAGACAGTGGGTGTCTCCGCTAGTTGACACTTCAGGGCAGTTCAAAAACACGAACCTGCGATTTTGCTGGAGTTTTTGAAGAATTACGAAATGGCATGGCGGTTGTAATACAAGAGTGCAATCGCCAAAGGGAGCGAGCCGCCTTATTCATTTGTCCTCGCCCCCTCGAATGCCGCTCGAGGTTATTTTCCCGGCTCCCCTTTGGCACCCCCCTTAGCCAAACAGCCATCCAACACGAGCAACTAAAGCGGGGCCAAAACACTTGCGCAAGGTGCTATAATTTTCGGGCGAGTGACGCGGTGTCCTCAGGCAGCCCTTGGCATCCATCGCTGGCTTTAAGGAGTTAGCAGAAGCACAGTGATCGACTACTACAGAATTCTGGGCGTTAAGACCACTGCTTCTCAGGCCGAAATCAAATCGGCCTACCGGAAACTCGCGCGTAAAAGTCACCCCGATCTCAATAAGAATTCCCAGGCAGCGCGCGATTTCGACCTCGTTTCGAAGGCGTATCATACGCTGAGCGATCCGCAGGAACGCGCCTACTACGACCAACAACTGACGGCCCAAAAGAACCGCAGCTACTCGATCCTCGATTCGAATAACCCGCACGCCAAACGCGCACGCAATCTTGCAGTGCAGGCGAAGTGGGACCGTCTGGTCGACGAGGTTCTGGAACGCGACCGCCAGGAGAATCGCGAACGGCAACGAGCGGTGTTCACAACCGTGTCGCTGTTTCTCTCCACGTTCTTTTTGGCGATGATGCGGCCGCAACTGTGGATGGTGTTTTCAACGATGGGCCGCGTAATCGTGTTGACGCTGTTTGTGATCGGCGTCTGGCATCTCTCGACTCGGCTAAAGGAGTATTTCGGTCACTACACTTACAAGCCGAAACCGATTCAAGGCATCGGCGACCTCGAAACTCCGGAGCAGCCGTTCACCCGTTTCTCTGCGTACACATTTTTGCTGGTCGGTTACGCCCTTAGCTTAGGGATCGGCCTTTTTATCGGCTGGCACGCTCAGGACTTCTTTAGCGATATAACGCTGCTATTTCGGCATCGCGTTGCTGAAGTGCAATCGAGCATTATGGCTTTCACTTCCGCTGCCTTACTGATTGACCTTGTTCTATGTCCTCCGATCGCCGTCCTCATCATAGACACGGTCCACGGTCTCGCCTCGCGCATCGACTAATTAACAAATCGGCGTTTTCATTTCTTGCTTAGCCCGTTTTTAGTCGTGTATAGTGCTGAGTCCCAACAAAAGGAGCACGGAAATGGGCAAAACCGTGAGCCAGCGCCAACTTCTTGCAAGAAAACTGGAAGCACTTAATGAGTCCGAAGTGTGCGAGGTGCTCGACTACATTTCGTCGATGGAATCGTCGGGTCGGGGCAAACCGCCGCAGCCAGTCGGGGACGATGAAGTGTTGAGTGCTTTGGCCGACGCACGCGAGAACCGACGCGCACGTCAGGCGTTCGAGTGGGAAGTGGTACGACGTAAAGCAGAAAAACGGGCAGCGGCAAAGGTGTACGCTCAGATCTGAATGCGTACTTCCGTCAACAGGAAAAGACTCGTCCCGCTGGTCCTGGTTTCAGTGTACGTGTCACTTTTTTGCACGTTCGTCTCCGCCCAATCCAGCCGGTCACAAACGCCGCTTCAGATCGCAATTGAAAACCAGCGAGAGCGTTTGGCTTCCAGCGACGTCGAAGAACGACGCGATGCGCTGATGCGACTGGGAAACCTTCACAACGCCGAAGCATCTCGCGCGGCTGTGCCCGCACTATCTGACCCGTCGCCAATCATTCGTGTCACTGCGGCGAAGGCAGTTCTCTCACTCGACCCAAATGAGAGTGTCAGCGTGTTGCTGCCGTTGTTGAAAGACAAAGACGAGTTTGTTCGTCGTGAAGCAGCGTATTCGTTGGGCCGTACGCGAAGTCGCAGCGCGACTGCGGCGCTCAGCGAACGACTATTGAGCGACAAGGAAGACGGCGTTCGCGCGGCGGCAGCAGTTGCCCTCGGAAATATTGCCGACGAGGCCGCTGTTGTTAGTCTCGCCGGCACTCTCGCGCCAGAGCTTGCAGCTCGCGGAAACTCAAAACGCAAACGCGAACAGAACGTGTTCGTGCTTCGCGCTGCCGCTGTTGCACTTGGACAGATCGGCAGTCGCGCAGGTACGCCCGCGTTGGTTGCTGTGTTGGCTGATGAAAAGCTTGATGGGGATGTACGACGTGAGGCAGCGAGGTCGCTGGGATTGATTGGCGACCCGGCGGCGGCGCCTGCGTTGCGAGCGGCATCGACCGCCGCGGATCCGTTTCTCTCTCAAATAGCCTACGAAGCTCTGCGAAAGCTGCGGACTTAAAATCCGGTGTCCGAAAGGATGTGCGGGTTCGACTCCCGCCCTTGGCACCATTACTGATCTCACTGTTGAGTTAAGTCATGCGATTAGTGATTGGTCGGATCGCGTCCCGTCACGGTCCGGTTGAAGCGATGGAGCCGCCATGACAACCCAGCGAATATTTCTCAGCTTCTCAAAGTTGACCGCTTACGGTGCTGTCTTTGTCGTCCTGACCGCGCTTGCGATGGCTGGGACGGTTTTGGGCCAGCAGCTAAAGCGAGCTTCAGTGAGTGATGCGCCTCGGGTGCGGCGTGCTGCGCCAGGCGATGCCAAGACCTCAGCCACGCGACAGCGCTTCCTGGAGATGTTCGCTCGGTCATACTATCCCGGGCGAACCGGCCAACTGCTGATCGTCCCACGTGAAGGCGACTTCATCACCCGGCCTGATCCGAACTACGCGTACATGCACGGTTCACCGTGGACGTATGACGTCTCGATTCCTCTGATGTTTGCGGGCCCTGCGGTGAGAACTGGAGTGTACTCGACCCCAGCCGTGCAGCAGGACGTGGCGCCAACGCTTGCGGCTGCGTTGGGGGTACAAATGCCCCCGACCGCGACAGGCCATGTCTTGCCTGTTTTGCGGACAGATTTTGCGCGACCCCGAGTGGTCATGCTGATAGTCCTGGATGGCATGCGTCGGGATTACTTCGATCGCTACGCGGCCTCCATGCCAACGCTCACCGCCATACGCCAGCACAGTGCCTGGTTTAATCATGCGCGAGTGAACTTCCTGCCGACGAACACCGCTGTTGGGCACTCGACCATCTCGACGGGAACCGATCCGCGAGTGCACGGAATCACTGGTGTCAGTGTGTACGACCGCACGCGCCGCCGGCGACACGACATGTTCGCGAGAGCAATCCCACAAGACCTGATGACATTAACGCTGACGGACGTCTGGCAGCTGGCGACGGCTGGTCGCTCGATCATATTGGCACAGGGGAGCATCGACCGGGCGGCGACGCCGCTCGCTGGGCATGGTGCGTGCCAGTTGAATGGAGTGCTAGTCGTGCTCGCAAGTTACGATCAGCAGACGGGAAACTGGACCACAAACCCCGACTGTTTCCGGCTGCCTGAATATCTGAAGGATCGAAACGCGAGAACACTGTGGCCGGCTAGCGGGGAGTGGATGGGTCATAAAATCGACTCGGCTGCCGAGGTGCGCTATTCGGGTTTATTTCCAGCATTCGAAGCCCAGGCGATGACCGCGATGATCGAGCGCGAGCCGGTAGGCGAAGATAACGTTCCTGATCTTATTCTGTTGAATTATAAAGGTGCGGATTTCGTGGGCCACAAGCATGGCCCGGATTCCAACGAGCTCCGCCTCACGCTCGAGGAAATGGACCATCAGTTGACGCGGATGCTTAAGGTCCTACGGGCAAAGGTTGGGGATAACTATCTCCTGGCAGTGACTGCGGACCATGGTATGCCGCCGGAACTGTCGTCGCCGGATCGCCGGCACTTTGCGCCAGCGATCGTAGACCTGTTGCACCAGAAGTTTGATCCCGCGGCAAAGCAGCTGATTACATCTTTCGAACCGGAAAATTGTCAGATCTTCGTCGATGAGCACCGACTGTCGGATCTTGGTCTGAGGCTGCGCGACTTAGCTCATTTCCTCGAATCACAGCCATTTCTTTTTGCGGTGTTTACAAACGACGATGTGCGACGTGCGGCTGACGCCTTGAAGCCTGTGACGCCGACGCGCAGGCACTTGAAGTACAAATAGAGTCACTGACCATCCACGTTATCGCCGAGCATTCCCAATGAAATACTTTCAACGCTCTATCAGGTCGGTCTTGAAGAGCTATCGGTCAAAGAGTCTTGAGTTGACGCTGGAACGAGATCCCACTAGCGATAGCTACGCGCTCTTTGCGGGTGACTCATTTCTCGATCCCTGCATTCAATTCATGACCGTGATGAAAACTCGTTGGGAGGCTACCGCCGCGAATTTGGATTAGAGGCTCTCGTCAATGTCAAAACATACTCATGCTGAGATGGGGCTAAGATGGTGGCGGGACGTGTTAATACGTAGCCAGCCGAAGCGAGACCTTGACGACCGCTAGGCGCGTAAATACTGGCTCGTATTGTTTCGTAAGATTACGTAATGGCCCGATCACGGGACTTAAAATCCGTTGTCCGAAAGGACGTGCGGGTTCGACTCCCGCCCTCGGCACCAATCATTTTCCTCAGTACTTCGTACATTCCATCTTAACCCCAGGCTCGTGATTGAATGATCAAAGACTGGACTGAACCCCTAGATTGAGACACTCGAAATTGGCACACTTAGCACTGAAAGGAGCTGCAAGTGGCCAAGAGACGAGTGGGACGCTACTCAAATGAGTTCCGGCGTGCATGCGTCGAGCGCATGAAACAATGCGACGACATTTCGGCGCTGTCTAGGGAGTTGGACATCGATCGGCGGCTGTTGTACCGCTGGCGCGATCAACTTGACCCACCAGATAAGAGTGAGTGGCCACCACCACAGACCTCACGTGAATCCACTCTGCGTAAAGAGGTCAGCCAACTCAAGCGAGTGCTGGCTGAGAAAACTCTGGAATTAGATTTTTTCAAAGGTGCCTTGCAAAAAATCGAGGCGCGACGGCAGCAGAGCGGCGGCTCTGGCGCGAAGGCATCTACGACCAAATCCGGGAAGTGATGTCTTTGCAAGGCAGCTTGAGTATTGAACGGATGTGTCAATTGGCCCAGGTAAGTCGCGCCGGCTTCTATCGCTCGTTGCAGGAACGTATGCCCGTGAAAGAAGAGATGGAAGTGCGGTCCACCATTCAACAGATCGTGCTGGAACATCGGCGCCGCTACGGGTATCGACGCGTGACTGCAGAACTGCGACGGCGCGGGATGCTGGTGAATCACAAACGCGTGGCTCGGCTAATGCGGGAAGACAACCTGCTAGCAGTGCAGCCACGTGCCTTCGTGGTGACCACCGATTCAAGACACGAGTTTGAGGTGTATTTGAACCTTGCTAAACGAATGAAGTTGACTGGCATCAATCAACTCTGGGTAGCTGATATTACTTATATTCGGCTGCTCACAGAGTTTGTTTACCTGGCGGTGATCCTTGATAGTTTTTCTCGAAAGGTAGTTGGTTGGGCACTGGAGCGAACCATGGCCACGCGCTTAACTAAAGCGGCACTCGAGCAGGCCATCGCAACACGCCAGCCTGCGCCAGGCCTGGTCCATCATTCCGATCGCGGCCTGCAGTATGCTTCGAATGAATACGTGCAGGTTCTAGAAGCACATCAGATCATTCCGAGCATGAGTCGGCCGGCGAATCCTTACGACAATGCAAGTTGCGAGAGCTTTATGAAGACACTCAAGCGCGAAGAGATCTATGCCAACGATTACGTTGATCTCGAACACTTGCGCCGCAACATCGAAACCTTCATTGAAGATTATTACAATCGCTGCCGCCTGCATTCGGCGCTGGCTTATCAACCACCGGAGGAATTCGAGCAGCAACTCGAGTTGACCACAATTAACGCTGGCGCGACGATGAGTTTTTTCAGGCATGGGGAGGGCTATCAACCCAATGGTGCAGTGGCAAAACGAAGAGCGGCCCGCAGACCGCTCCTCTTTCGACCATCGGTTTAGATGAGTCTCCAGCTGGTTATTCCTTGGCGAGTTGCTCTCCAGCAGAGCTCGCCTCCGCTTCACCAGCCACCGGAGATTTTGAACCAAAGTCGTTAGTTTGAGAACGAAATTTATTTAACCGCAAGTGTGGCTAATTGAAATTGTCTCAACCGAGGGGTTCACCCCAAGACCATGAGGCTAAGGTGAGGCTGATTTCTAACTCACCTTGCGCTCAAACTTAACAACTTTGCCCTTCGTTTCTGCTGACCGGCAGACCAGTGAGATTCATGTGCGCCGGTTTAACGCTCAGTAATTCGTCTTTGCACTCAGTCAAGCAACGGCATGGTTTTGCGTCATTGCACTTACTCTTGTGGTCAAATTTGTCCGCGAGAGCTCACCCTGGTTCGAACGTTGCTCATCATAAGCCAAAAAATCATGGAACGAAAAATCAATGGAACGAAAAAACATGGAACGAAAAATCATTGACTTTTACCAGCATTGAGAATATGGTGTTGGCTCTTTTACCTCGCTTACCCGAACGTCGTCTCCCCGACTTTAACGAAACGTCTAATAACGAAACGATTTACGTTTCACTCCTGCGTTGCGAGCCTCTGCTTAAATCAGCAATGTTAGTGCGAAGTACGAGATGGTTCTGGTTTGGCCTTTCGATGATGGCTGTCGCTGTTGTTGGAAGTTCGATCTATCAAAGCCGAACCAATGATGACCAAACCCGAGATCGTGATTTAGAAGTCCGGCTCGATTTTGTTCCCTTCCAGCCGAGACGTGAGTTCCGTGACTCGCTGGCAATGACGTTGCGTGGTGACGGCAAGGTGCGTGTCGTACACCATCGTAGAGAAATGTATGTTGACGACCTCTACGAGGGGACTCTGCCAGAAGCGGATGCACTGCGCCTTGTAGCTAGCGCCAAACAGGCCCGCAGTGAGCTGAACTTGTTAAGTGGAGTTCTATCCGGAACACGCGATGATTCACTCTTTAGGATGGTGGTTCTACCTGCGGGCAGCCCAGATGAAAAGAGTGTATTTGGGGGGAATGTCGGTGATGCGTCGGAGAGCACGCATCGTTTGCTCGAAGAGCTGCTGGTGCTGTCGAACCGTTTAACTAAAGTACCTGATGCCGAAGCTTATCTTAGAAGTATTCCCTTTTTGCAGGAAGAATTGAAGCGGATTCAACAGCATGAACAACGACTGTTTCTGCCAGTCGGAGAAATACCTGTCACTCTTCAACCAGTAGTAAATAGATCACTCAGCCAACCGCGCGACTTCATTTCCATAACTCGCACCCAACACGATCAACTCCTCGACTATAGGCAATTCATCATCACCAATAACGGCTTCAACTACCGATTGTCCCTATCCCTCCCGACACCTTCAACGAATTAGTTACCACAAGGAGTAACCATGAACTCACAATCAAGACTCAGACCCCCTAAGACACTTGTACTCTCTGCGATCGTAGTATTCGCCGTCCTTGCTCTCTCGCAAACTGCGTATGCGGGCAATGGCAAGTTCAAGAACGGGAAGTTTGACTTCTGCGTCTCGGTGCGATTTAACGCCACGCCCGCGCAACTCGACCGGATCAAATCAGTTTTTGACCTTGCCAGTTTCATTCTTTTCGATGCTACCGACGGAAACCACCAGTTTGGCACGATCACCATCGTCAACAATTCCGGTGCAGGAACAGCAGCTGATTTTTGGATCCACCCTGGATCGGGCAATGCCTATTCATCGCTCAATTTGTTCGGTTTCTGGGGACAACACGCAACGCTGTTTTATGACTCCGACTTCGCGGACATTAACAAGACAGAAGTTAATGCGCACACAGTCGTTCACGAATTCGGTCATCTCGCCTACAACCTGTATGACGAGTATAAAGGCCTTGGTGCTTTCTTCATTCCGTCAGCCGCCGAATGCGCCCCTCCCGGCTCGGACACTCCAACTCTCAATTATTGCATCATGGACGCTTATGCCCACAGAGGTTTGGCGCTTACCAATCCTTTAGAGATCAGCTTAAACGAATTCTGCTCGGCGAGTAACCACGACCGTGCGGCACCCGGCAATCCCGGCAGCGCGAATAATACCTATCAGCATTTTTTTCACGGCCAATCTTGCTGGCAGACTATTGCTTCTCACCCGAAGTGGTCCATTCCCGCTCCCGATCCCCCGATGGAAACGGGTGGCTCTGCAACGCCCGCAGATTTCCAGACGGGGACCCTGGATCAGCGCTTCATGCTGTTGGTCGACCGGTCGGGCAGTATGCTTGACGATTCGAAGATGACATTTGCCAAGCTCGCTGCCAACCAGTTTATTACCTACGCCTCTGATGGCATGGAACTGGGCGTAGCCTCGTTTGCTGATTCGGGAATACTGAATTTCTTTTTAACGCCCATCAGCGAAAGCAATCGCGCGTCGGCATTTAGTGCGGTCAACGCCTTACAAGCAAGCGGCGCCACTAACATCGGCCACGGACTTCAGATTGCTCTGGCAGAGATCGAGGCCCAGACCGAAGACTGCTGTACACAAGCCATCATTCTGATCAGTGACGGTGACCACAATATCGGCACACATCCGGACGCCGTTATTCCTGCCTTGGTTGATGCTAAAGTTGCTGTTTTTACGATCGGTATTGGCTCCGCCATTTCAGCTTCAGGTGAGGCCACCCTCCAGAACCTATCGAAGCAAACGGGCGGGAGGTACTATCGCGTTAATAACTCCGCCCTTATAAGTTTGGCAATCCTCAACATTTTATTTCACGACGCATTAACCGGTGGACCCACGGCGCAGGCACCTACCTTCATCACGACTGGACAGGTGATCGAAGTTCCGGTCACTGTAGAGCAAGGTGCCACAAGGGTCGCGTTCATGGTGAATAAAACAAGTAGTGCAGACAGCATCACCTTGTCGCTGCGGACACCATCCGGGCAAATAATTACGCCGAACGATGGAGCAGGGAGTAATCCACGGCACAGGGTAGACGCCTTCACCCACGGATTCCAGATATTCTCACCCGCACCTGGAACCTGGACCATGATCATTACCGCCGGAACAATCTCTAACGGCAATCTCAACGTTCGAGCTTGGGTGGAGCATGACGGCTCAAAACTGAGTGCCTTCGTTAAAAATGACCTCGCAACCTATCCTCAGCCACTCCAAATAACAGCCATTCCCGAGTGGGAAGGACAGAGAGTGGTCGGTGCAACCGTCACAGGCAAAGTGGTCCATCCACAAGGAATGAACGTACCGATTACGCTCTTTGACGATGGAGGTATCGAAAACGGCGACGAGATTCCAGGCGATGGTGTTTATTCAGCGAACTTCAACTATGTTGAGCAGTTCGGCTCACACTATCGCAACGGAGTCCCCATCGCAGGCTCGTACACAATCGAGCTTACGATGACTAATACCAACGGCACGAAGTACCCGGGTGAGGTTGAACTTTACCCAGATCCACCTTCGGGCCCGCCGAGCCCGGTGCCTCCGTTTACACGCCTGGCGAGCACCACCGCCATCGTCGCAAACGTACCTACAGACACAACGGCACCGAGTTGTCAGGCGACGTCCTGTAGCTCAGGCCCTCCAGCTTCATGTGACCTTACGGTCCAGGATACGGGTGTGGGACTTTCCCTCATAAACGTTATCTCGACCAACAACGTCAACCTCACGATTCCCTCATTCACGGGAGGCACGACCTCGCCAGTGATTGTCACCGGAACCTTGGTTAATCCGAATAGCAACGGATCGTTCGAAATACAGTCCGTTGATGTGCGCGGAAACTCCAGTAGTTGCAGCCGGACGGTGACGGCCGCAGCACCGGCAATCTTGAGTGATGACTTCAATGACAATTCCATCGACACGACGAAGTGGCTCACTCAGGACATGTTTACCATGTGGACCAATCTCGGCGTCCCAATTACGGAGACCGCACAGCAATTACAGATCGGACCACTGCTTCAGATTCCGGCTACCGCCCATCGCGGAGTGGTAACGGCTAGTGTATTTAATTTCACCGGCGCTAACAGCTATGTCGAACTCGTTCAGGGGCCTTCCTCAACAACTGATGCTGAGGCGTCATTCGCTGTCGGGAACAATCCTAATCGGCCCGACCTCACCCAGGCTCGTTTCTATCGCATTTACGTCAAACACGGTACGTTGTTTGGGGAAAGGAGGACTAGTGGTACTGTCAAGACAACGCTGTTCTCAATTCCTTATGACCCGGTCGCACATCGTTTCTGGCGCATTCGTCATAACGCAGGCTCGGTAACGCTGGATACAGCGCCGGGAAGTGGCGGTGTGCCCGGAACCTGGGTGCAGCGATTCACACAAACCTGGCACTCGGCGATCCCGGTGACGTCAGTCCTGATTGAATTCAGAGGCGGGACGGCTACTCAGCAGACGAACCCAGGGACGGTAATCTTCGACAACTTTGTATTTGCCCTTAACGGGCCATAACTGCGAAGTGGGTACTAGGCGAACTTCTGCTGGTTCAACCAGCAGGAGTTTGCCTACTTCTTCACATTCTCTTGTAAGTATTTAACAGCCGTTTCGAGCACTTCGTCGCGACGCGCAGCAACTCCTTGAATTGTCGGCGCGACTCGGATTGTGGGTTGGATCCCAAGTCTTTGCAGTTGTCGCCCGTCAGGGATTCTCTCACTGCACGCTGCCTGCCGGGCAGGTATCTATTGTGGTCAAGCCTCGCCGTGTCGAAGAGCTCTGGTACGTGTTAGAGGGTCATGAGCAATTTTGGCGAAAAGGGTATGAAGTGATCGATGTGGCACCCGGTACGAGTTTCGTTATCCCGCCGAAGAGCCGGTTCCAATTTCGGGCAGATCAATCGGGTTCATTGACGATTCTCATCGCAACGGTCCCGCCGTGGCCGGGGAAAGAGGAAGCCGAACTGGTAATGGGCTTCTGGGTGAGGTGAGCGGTTGAACCGTGTTCTTAGTTAGTTGTTAAGTGGACCACTGATCGAAAATTCGCGGGTTGGTTCATCAAACGTAAAAATCCGTGTTTCCCTCGAAGCGGAAGCTCACGTTCCGCCCAAAGAAAACACGGATCAAAACCCAACACGGTTGAGACGAACTAGTTGTTGCTCGTGTCGCTCTTGTCGCCGCGGCCCTGTCCCTTCTTCGCGGCTTTTGACGCTGCCGGGATCGGCAACCCAACACCACCGGAGAGGGATTCGCTCGTCGCTTCCGCAGCTTCAGGTTGCGGCATCTGATCGTGAATCAACGCTCCACCCGAACTCTTTGAGAAGACCAGGCGGTTCTTGATCCCGTCAACGTCGACGTATACGAGGTCACCCAATCCAATCTGACCTGTCGCGACCAGATTCGAGAGCGGGTAGACGAGGAAGCGCTCGACGGCTCGCTTCAAGTGGCGCGCACCGTATTTGTAATCGAGTCCTTCCTTGAGCAGCATGTCCTTCGCGGTCTCTGTAGCACTGAAACACAAACTTGGTACCGGCCGATTGCATGATGCGATCCTGCACGGCCTGCAACTCGAGGTCGAGAATCTGCCGCAGGTGATGTTCTTTCAGCGAGCGGAATACAACCACCTTGTCTATGCGGTTCATAAACTCAGGTGAGAACTTCCGGCGAGCCGCTTCCACCGCGGTGCGATAGATCTTCTGGTCCACTTCAGTATCGTTAGGTGTTTTCGAACCTTTGCCAGGAGCGAAACCGATACCGCCGGAGATCAACTCCGACATCTCGCGCGCTCCAAGGTTCGACGTCATGATCACCATCGCCTTCGAGAAGTCGACGCGACGGTTATCGCCCAACGTCAGTGTCGCCTTGTCGAGAATACCCAACAGCAATTGCCACAGACTGTCAGACGCCTTTTCGATCTCGTCGAACAATACGAGCGAGACCTTCATGTCGTCGGTATGCATGCGATCGAGGTTCTCCTGCGTGAGCATCGGCGAAGTTTCGCGATGGCCGAGGTAGCCCGGAGGCGAACCGATCAGCTTGGCAATTTCGTGTGAATGTTGAAACTCGGCGCAGTCGATTTTCACGACAGCATTCGGATCGCCGTAGAGAACCTCCGCCGCCGCTTCGATGACGCGCGTTTTTCCAGAACCTGTCGGTCCAAGAAACAGCATCGTCCCGATCGGCCGGTTGGGCGGGTTCATCCCGGCGAGAAAAATCTGGTAGAGGCCGCTCATGCGGCGAACAGCGCGCTCTTGACCCACGATGCGTGCGGTTAATCGCTCTTCAAAATCCTGAGCGCGAGGGCTTTTCTGATCGGGGTCCAGGAAAACCGTTCCTGAGTTGTTCATGTCTCGTGTTTTTGTCACTTCTATCTCAGCTAACATCGGCGTTGCTCCTTGCCAGTTGCCCGAGGCGTTCACAAGAGCGCAGGGCCTTTCAAAACCTACTGGCCCACCTCGTACAAGCAAGGAACGATCCGCACATTAAATTGATGCAGTCAAAAGTGGCTAAGGTTCGCCAAACGGAGCTTCCAGCGGGATCGGCTCCGCTGACCGGATGCTATATATACAACTC
The DNA here is from genome assembly GCA_963789185.1 of uncultured Acidobacteriota bacterium. GTDB lineage: Bacteria > Acidobacteriota > Blastocatellia > Pyrinomonadales > Pyrinomonadaceae > PSRF01. Next base: position 429,035 of record CAWBJU010000015.1, on the reverse strand, counting down.
CGGCGCAAATGTCACCACAAAATATTGCATCGCGGGTTTCGTTGCCCGCGATGCTTCTAGTTAGCGTGACATTTCCTGTCAAAGGATAACTGACATTTAATTGCAGTTAGCGCAATCCGTGTAGGCGAACACGGATTGGTGAGTCGCGCATCTCGCCTAGTCGTAATACTCAAGGCCAAGGTGAGTAATCAGGTCTTCACCTCGCAGATGGCGCAGCGTGTTTTTCAGCTTCATTAACTGAATGAAGATGTCGTGTTCCGGATAGAGACCGGGTGCCGTTTGCGGAGATTTGAAGTAGAACGAGAGCCACTCCTGCACGCCTTTCATCCCGCAACGCTGAGCGAGATCGAGAAACAGCGCGAGGTCGAGCACGATCGGTGCTGCGAGAATTGAATCGCGGCAGAGGAAGTCGATCTTGATCTGCATCGGGTAGCCGAGCCAGCCGAAGATGTCGATGTTGTCCCAGCCTTCCTTGTTGTCGCCGCGCGGTGGGTAGTAGTTGATGCGGACGACGTGTGAAAAGTCTTTGTAGAGAGCTGGGTAGACTTCGGGTTGCAGGATGTACTCGAGCACCGAGAGTTTCGATTCTTCTTTTGTCTTGAACGAGTCGGGATCGTCGAGCACCTCGCCGTCGCGATTTCCGAGAATGTTCGTCGAGTACCAGCCATGGAGACCGAGCATGCGCGACTTCAAACCGGGAGCGATGATCGTCTTCATCAAGGTCTGGCCGGTCTTGAAATCCTTGCCGCAGATCGCGAGCTTGTTCTTGTCGGCGAGTGTCATCAGCGCGGGAATGTCCACGGTCAGGTTCGGAGCGCCGTTCGCAAAGGGCACACCGCACTTGAGCGCGGCGTAGGCGTAGAGCATCGACGGCGCGATCGCTTTGTGGTTTTCGCGCATAGCTTTCTCAAACGACTCGAGCGTCTTGTGGACCGCGTGTGGTTTGAGAAAGATTTCCGTCGATGCCGCCCAGATCATCACCAGTCGCGAGCACTTGTTCTTCTTTTTCCAAGCGTTGATTTCGTCGATGAGCTGTTGGGCCAGGTCAAACTTCGTCTTGCCGGTCTTCACGTTTGTTCCGCTCAAACGTTTCACGTAAGCCTGATCGAAGACGGCTTTCATCGGGCGGATCTTCTTCAGAGGCGCTTTGAGTTGCGCGAGTAATTCTTTCTCGAGCACGCCGGCGTTCAAGGCGGCGTCGTAAGCAGAATCGGGAAAGATGTCCCAGGCGCCGAAGACGAGATCTTTCAACTGGGCCAACGGAACGAAGTCTTTGATTAGCGGCACCCGGTTGTCGGTTCGTTTACCGAGACGGACGGTGCCCATCTGGGTCAGACTGCCGATCGGTTGGGCGAAACCTTTTTTGATTGCCTCGACGCCGGCGATGAAAGTGGTGCTTACGGCACCGAGTCCGACTAACAAGACTCCGAGTTTTCCTTCAGCGGGAGCGATCTGTGTTTGTTTTTCAACTGGCATGATTAAAGGATAATAACGAGGAAAGCTTGAGGCGAACCGCCGAATCTTGCTCATTATTGGCGACGGCTTGCGACGTCTTCGTTATTGCTCGAGATCAGGCCTTTGCGGAATTCGCGGGGAGTCGTACCGGTGGCAAGTCTAAATGCTTTGGTGAAGTGACTGGCGCTCAAATAACCGACTTGTGCTCCGACTTCCGTTACGGAAAGTTCGGTGTCGGCGAGTAGCAATTGTGCCCGCGTGGCGCGGATGCCGGCGAGATAGTTGTGCGGTGTCGAGCCGGTCAGCTTTTTGAAAAGCCGCGCAAAGTGAAACGGTGAAAGATACGATTCGGCCGCGAGAGTTCGCAGCGTCAGATCCTGATCGAGTTGTGTGTGCATCAACTCGATGGAACGGCGAATGCGACGATCGACTAATCCGACTCGCGACAGTTCAAGTTGATCGGAGAGTCGAGGCTGCGAGTAGTTGCGCAGGATGTGGACCAGCACCTGTTCGACGAGTGCGCGCATGACGATCTCTCTTCCGGGTTTGTCCGTCGCGAGTTCGACGGCGAACTCCGCGAGCAACGAGTCGAGCCTTTGATCGGCGGTTAGTTCGCCGCGGGCGAATGTGACGGTCGACTTTGGTGGAATCAGACGCATGGACGCGGCGTGTTGCAGCACCAGCGACGCTGAGAACGTGAGAAAGAGAAGCTCCGCGTTGGTGCCGGTCGCGGTGATGCTAACGTTAGGCTCGAAAACGACTGACTGCGAGCGAGTCAAAGAGTTCTTTGTGCTGTCGACTGTGTATTCGAGTTGTCCGTCGAGAACCGTTAGCAGCGAGTAGCCCGCGGTCGCCTGGTTTTGCCAGTGAAGGTGTTTGGCGCGGCGATAGTAGACCGAGTAGTCAGGCGAGACAAAGAACCGGTTGAGCGGGGGCAGGGAACGCGTCATCAGTTCTCACTGTACGCGAATCCAATCCGAAGCTTCAAATAGTGTTTCGCGCGGCGATCAGAGCAGCCGGATCGTTTGTGATTAGCGCGTGGATGCCAAGTTCCTGAGCGCGTTTTATCCAGGCAGGATCGTCGACGGTCCAGATGACGACATTTAGATCTGCGAGACGCGCTCCCTCTACGGTGCGCTTGTTTGTTAATCGATGATGCAACGCAATCTCGTTTGCTTCGATTCCCAGCGCGCGTTTGACAATGAATGATGCGGGTGGTTGGAAGAGTGCAGCCGTTCGTAATGTCGAATCGATGTTCTTGATGGTCTGAAGCGCGGAATGTTCGAAGCACTCGAAGATGACTCGATCTTTTAAACTATAGTGCTCTACCAACCGGCAACACTCGTCCGCCAACTGGATCTCTTTGCCCTTCATCTCCAAATAGAGAAGAAGTTTGTTCGACGCAAATAAATCAAAGACCTCGGCCAGGCTCGGCACGTTGAACTCGTTTAGTTGATCGACTGAAGAATCGGCGACCCGCTGTCGAACACGGTGAGTGCGATACAGCGTTTCGTCATGAATCACAACCGGAACACCGTCGCTTGCGAGCCGGACGTCGAACTCAATCCCATCCGCGCCCGCTACGATCGCAGCTTCAAAGGCAGCGATAGTGTTCTCCGGAGCCAAGGCCGAGGCGCCGCGGTGACCAATGATCAGCGGTCCTGACACGGATTAGTTTTAAGGAAACGAAGGCGGAGCGTTGTTGATAACTTTCTTCAACTTGATGTCGAAAGTTCCATAGTCGGTCTTGATGCGGCCGCCAACCGGAATGTGTCGCGCATCGGCGGTGACCCAGATCGAAAACTCACCTTTTTCTTCGTCGATGAGTCTGCCTGGTCCAAACAGCTCGGGATTCACCCGCAGCACATCAACCCGGCCGAGCACCGTTCTCATTCGCTTCTTCTCGACAACCTTAACCGGAATCGTATAAACGTTGCCGCCATCGCCGATGAAGATCTCGAAACTCTTTCCCACGGCGAGCGGTTGAGTGCGAATGAAATAGATTGCGGATAACACATCCTGAATCTGGCCGGAAAAATCGGCGATCTTTTGACGAGGTTCGGCTGAAGGGTTGTTCGGATCGCGCAGCGTCCACGTCATCTTGCCTTTCGATCGATCGAACGTCGCCTGTGTTTCGCGAACGCGCTTTCCTTGTTCGTCGAGAATCTTCGTCTTCTGAACGGTGAACGTAATCGGCTCGACCGTCGACTCGACACGCTCACGAAACTTCAAGTTGAACAACCGCACGAAGAACCCTTTGCTCGCAATGTCGGCAGTGAACGTCAACGCGTACGGACTCGCATTAGCGGATTCAGCAGCGGCGGCGGCCTCGAGGGGGGTTCGGCTGGCCCGGAACGTTAAATCCGCGACGTCAAGTTTGCGCACCATCAATTTCGAAAACTCGGCTTCGAAATGAAGTTCCTCGGCGGTCTCGAAATGCTTTGGTCCAGAGGACTTCTGCGCAAGCAGCGCCGGCGCGACAAGCAACACCAGGATGATGGCTGTGAGTTTCGTGTAAATTCTCAAGGTAGTTCTTATAAGTAATAAGTCTTAATTAACAGCAAACTCCAGGCGACGACCAACCCGAGCGCTGCGCGATATTCCCGGTACCGAAGATATAACGCTCCATCAAACCTCACGGCGGCTGAATTCTCCTGCCGGTAAGGCGTTAAGCGGGGAAAGAACAATGGCACCGAACGCCGGTAATTCTCGAAATCATTGCCAAATAACTGGGCCATCGTCGAGGCTTCGACGCGCATAGTCGGCAGATAGATGCCAATAAAAAGCGCCGCAAAGAGCACCGCGAGGTACCATCGACCCGAAGCGATTGTAAAACCGAGGCCGAGGAGGAAGCTACCAAAGTAGAGTGGATTTCGAGTGAAGGCGTACGGACCGGAGGTCGCGAGTTGTGCATTTTTTCGGATGTGACCTGCGGCCCACGCGCGAATGGCTAATCCCAGGACTGAAACGAACGCTCCCGCAGCAAGCGCCATCGGCGTCGGTCGCGCGAAGAAAAGAAAAACCGCCGCGCAGACAAAACCGAGCGGCACCCGCCATCGCTGAATCCACGTTCCGCCTCGTCGCGTCATTCTAGCGGCCTAACCTTTTTTCCACAGCCCGAAACACTCGTTCGACTTCGATGTCCATGCAGATCCACTTCGAACACGAACGCCGGTGGCAATCCACACGACAGTCGATATCGTTGCGTTCGACGCAAACGTCCTCTGCTCGCGGACTGCCATTGCGCCACCATTCAGTCGGACCAAACAAACCTACAATCGGCGCGCCTGCTGCGACTGCAAGATGCGTTGGACCGGTATCGCCGCCGACGTACACCTGCGCGTTTTTCGCGAGCGCATAAAACGATTTCAATGAAAGATCAACCGGCCGCGCCTTTCCTGTCGTCGCTGCCTGCCGAACAGCGTCAGCCAGCGATTCCTCGCCTGGCCCGTACGTCACCAGCGAAGTTAATCCGTAACTGGACCACAGCGCGTCGGCAAGTTTACCAAACCGATCCGCGTTCCACAGTTTGGTCGGCCAGCCCCCACCGGGATTCAGGATGGCATATTTTCCGCCCGCCGAATGGGCCGCCTCGCGAGCCGCAATTTCGTCCGCGTCTCCCACGGTTATCGGAAACGAGAACCGCTCTGCTTCGAGAGGCACGGGGATCCCCAGGGCACCCTCGACCAGCAAAAGCCCTTTTCGAATTACATGGACCTGCTTGGGAACCGATATTCGTTTTGAAAGAAAAATACTGCTGGCGGGCTCACGGAGTCCGGCTCTGGCGTAGCCAAAAACACGTCGCGCGCCCGAAAGGCGCGCTATTGAAGCGGATTTAAGAAGTCCCTGGAAGTCTAAAGCGACATCGAAGGCTGAGGCGCGTAACCGACGTAACTGCTGGCGCGGTGCCCGCAGCGTCTCCCCAGACATCAGCCCGCGCCTCAACGCCTTCGTGTCGACTTCGATGAGGCGATCCAGAAGCGGGTTGTCTCTCAAAATCTCAGATAAATTTCGTTCGACGACCCAGGAGATTTCCGAGTCAGGGAATCCCTGACGCAGGGCGGCGAGGGCGGGGAGGGTGTGCACAATGTCGCCGATACTCCCGAGCTTTACGATTAGAAGTCTCATGGCAAAATCCTCATGCGACTTGCTCAGGTCCCGCCAAAATAAATAAATTTCAGCTTCGCGTCCGCGACTTTCTTCCCGGCTTTGAACCTCGTGAGTGTTCCCTCAAGCACCGGCGTCTCTTCGCCCTGCCACGTCGCCGCGAAGTCGCCGCCTTTTAAAAACCTACCCGAAAACGTGTAATAGACGCCCTTCAGTGTCACTGTCGTGAAGGTGAAATTGCTTTGCTTGACGATCACGGTCCGAAAACGAAACAAAGTGCCGTCATTCAGTTGCAGACCTGAGGTCGGGAGCCGCCTCAGTTGTCGCATGTTGAGATTTATCGCACTGAAGTCGGAAAAATCTGCGGGTGGTTCACCCTCAACCCAGAAAGCGCCGCTTGGATCGAAACGAGATTTCTGTTGGGCCGACGCTGACGCCGCCATTCCCACTACTACCAAAGCCATCACAACCGCTGTTAGCCGTCTAATCATTTATTGCCCTCCGAGCCGGGTCAGGATCGCCGACGTTGAATGATCTTTGGGATCGCCGACGATCGCCACGCGCCCGCCGTAGGATCGTACCACGGCGCGCTCCGGAACTGTCTCTTCGGTGTAGTCGGTGCCTTTCGCATGGACGTCGGGCTTGAGAGTTAACAGGAGTTGCTCGACAGTCGGTTCATCGAAGATTGTGACGTAAGTTACAGATTCGAGCGCGGCGACGATCTCGGCCCGTGCCACCGCTGGCATGATCGGGCGGCCCGCGCCTTTGAGTCGTTCAACCTGTGCATCGGAGTTAATGCCGACGACGAGCACGTCGCCCAACTCGCGCGCACCTGCGAGGTAACGCACGTGCCCGACGTGAAGTACGTCGAAACAACCGTTGGCGAGGACGATTCGCGCGCCGGATGATCGCGCTGCCTGCACGCGCGCCAGCACCTCTTCGCGATTCAGAATTCTGGAATCGTTCGACTGGAACATCAATCGTTTTCCGCGTTGAGAATCGAGTGTTCGAGCTCGGCGGCCGTAACTGAAGCGGTCCCTCGTTTCATTACCACGAGTCCGCCGGCGTAATTTGCAAGTCGCGCCGCATCGGCAAACGACGCATCGGACGCGACCGCGAGGGCGAAGGTCGCGATCACAGTGTCGCCGGCGCCGGTGACGTCGACTGATTGTTGGGCTCCCACGGCGGGAATATGAATTGGCGAAGCGTCGCCATCCAGCAACATCATGCCTTGCGCGCCGCGCGTGACGAGCAGTGCGTGGTGGCCCAGTTTGTCTTTCAGACTCTTCGCAGCGAGTTCCAGTCCATCTGTGGATTCGATGGAGCGCCCGATCAGGTGTTCGACTTCGTCTTCGTTCGGCGTGGCCGCGGTAAAACCTGTGAACTTTGACAGGTGAAAACGAGAGTCAACCAGCACCGGTTTCGAACTCAATTCGCGGATAAACGCAACCGTGCGATCGTCCACGACGCCATAGTTGTAATCAGAAATGATGACCGCGTCCGTGTCAGGCAACGCCGACTTCAGCTTGTCTAGAATCGCTTCGCGCGGCAGGCGGTCGCCCAGATCGGCGTCTTCATAGTCGATCCGGATCACCTGTTGTTTGTTGGAGTGAGTCTGGCCCGCGAGAATTCGAACTTTAGTCGTGGTCTGGATCTTGTCAGAAACGCCGATACCGCCAACGTCGACGCCCGCCGCTTCGAGCTTCGCTCGCAACTCCCGACCGGCTTCATCATCTCCGACGACTGAGATCAACGACACTCGCGCTCCGAGTGACGCCAGGTTCATCGCACAATTTGCCGCACCGCCGGGAACTGTTTGCGTCTGTTCGTGCCGCAGGATGAATACCGGCGCTTCACGAGACACGCGGCTGATGTTCCCGTAAAGAAATTGGTCGGCGATGGCGTCGCCGACAACAACCAGCTTCCGACCCGCAAAATTACGGACGATCTTAATCAGATCCATGGTCAACAATGGACTTTACGGCTTCCAACAAATTCTCACAAACGAGATCCGGACGGTGTTTCCATGCGTGACTCTGATACTCCCACTCGCCGCGGCCATAACCACTCAACACAAAAACGGAACGCAGTCCCGCATTTCGCGCTAACTCCACGTCGCTGTACCGATCACCCGCCATCCAACTCGACTCCAGATCGATCTCAAAATCCTTCGCTGCCTGCTGGATCAAACCTGGCTTCGGTTTGCGACAGTCGCAGTCCACGCGATACGGCGGCTCGCCGACTGATGGATGATGAGCGCAGTAGTAGATCGCGTCGAGTCGCGCCGATTCGTTCTGAAGATCGCGCGTGAGTCGATCGTTAACCTGGTGAATCAAATCTTCCGAGAAATAGCCGCGCGCGACTCCCGCCTGGTTCGTTATCACGATCGCCAGCCAACCCGCATCATTCAAAACGCGGATCGCCTCAGCGGAATAGGGAAACAGTCGAAAGCGCGATGGATGATTGACGTACCCGACCTCTTCCGAAATTGTGCCATCGCGATCGATGAAGATTGCTGGACGTTTCATGAAACTTACGCGACCGAGTCGCAAACGCTCCTGACGGTTTTGGCGAAACTGCTGCGTTTGAGCAGCGCATGCGAACGTTCAAACACTTCGTCGACCGTGATCGCCGTCATGCAACGATGATCGATTGGACAATCACGCAGCATACACGGCGCGCAGTCTGGCGGATGCCGAACGATCTCCGCTTTAAACGAGAACGGCCGCGTCGTCTCCGGGTTAGTTGGACCGAAGATAACGATCGTTGGACAACCAAGCGCCGCGGCGATGTGCGCCGGACCCGTATCGTTTGTGACTACGAGATCGACCAGACCGAGCACGGCAGTGATTTGATCGAGCGTGGTTTTTCCAGTCAGCACGACGGGCTGATGTCGCATCCGGGTGGTTACTTCATTCGTAACGTCGATCTCGTCGCGCGAGCCGATGAGCAACACTTGTCGTTGCTCTTCAAGCAACCGATCCGCGAGGGCCGCGTACGACTCCGCGGGCCAACGCTTGGCGCGGCTATTTATCGAACCCGGACAGATCGCGACAACGCCTTTCGTCTCGTTAACGCCGTGTGATCGTAACAGCTCCGCCGCCTCGTTCTTGCGCGATTCGGAAATCGCGAGACTGATGTCCGGATCAGCTTCACAAACCGTGCTCGTACCTGACAACAACTGCTCGAGCGCCGTGATCAAATACAAGTAATAGAAGACTTCATGTTTCGAAGAGCGCCAGTCAGGCAAGGGAAGCGGATGCGTGAGCATTGCCTGACGCGATTCCGTTGCGTACCCAAGCCGGATCGGAACGCCGGCGAGAAACGGAATCAACGCCGCTTCAAACGCATTCTGAAAAAGCACCGCGAGATCAAACTCGCGGCGACGCCACTCACGAATCTGCGAGACTACGGAAAACGCATTGCGGCGATCGTAGACCAGCACGTCGTCAATGAAATCGACTTCTGAAAAGATCCCTTTCGCCGACGGTCGAATCGCCAGCGTGATCTTCGCGTCGGGGAGGAGACGTCTCAACGCCCGCAACGCCGGGACGGTCATCACCGAATCACCGACCCAATTCGTGCCCCGCACCACGACTCGCTTGATGTCTTGCACGCTCATAATAGTCGGCGGCTAGAAAGTCACCTGCAGGCCCGTGGCGATTGCGATTTGCGGCTTCCAGAGCAGCTCTTTTTGGATGCGCGTCAGATCGGAGACATACCGCAACGGCACTGGCAACGGAATGTTTGGATCCTCTTCGATGACTGGCTCGATTTCCAGCATTTTTCCGACCCGTCCAATGAGATCGCGCAAACTCAGCGCGTTTACACGACCACCGCCGAGGTTGTAAAGACCAAACTCCAGGTTCGACTCGATAAATGATTGGCACGCCCGAGAGAGATCATCAACGTAGAGAATGTCGCGGACCGGATCGCTCCCGGCGGGAAGTCGAATGGGCCAGCGATGTTTGACTGACTCGACGTAATGGCTTACGAAACCGTTCTCGTTCCCATCCGTCGGGCGCGCGAAAACCGCGGACATGCGAAAGATGCAGGCGCGCACGCCTCGTTGGCGCGCGTAGTATTCCACGTAGCGTTCGCCGATCAATTTCGACAACTCAAAAGCTGATGCGGGGTTTGGATCAAGCGGACAGTCTTCGGGAACGAACTCGTAAGCGCTCGCCTGGTCGCCGTAAACATCCTTCGTCGACGCGTAAATGAACACCGAGCCCTCGCGCATGTTGCGGATGATGTTGCGGGTGCCGTCGGCGTTGGTCTGAAAGCACTCTTCGGCGCCTTCAGGGCTTTTGTCGAGATGGCCGGCGAGGTGAATGACGACGTCGTAGTTCTCGACGATCTGGGCATCAGCAGGTTCAAGGATGTTGAGACTCGAGCGGCGTGAGAAATCCATCGCCTGGAAGAAGCTGCGCACGAACGTACCGAGATAGCCGCTGCCGCCGGTTACTAAAGTGTTCATTAATCAGTGTGTTCCTGCAATGGCGCCGGTGTTAGACTCATCCCTGAAGAGTGGCATCAAAGCCACTGTAGCCAGGGCAGCCACGTTAGCGAAAGCGGGTATCCCTGTCAAACGAACGTCGACAGAACTACGGCGCAAATGTAACGTAGTATTGGGAGTAAGCGAGGGTCGCTCGACGGATTAAGGTTTCGATGCCAGTACGATATCCACCGAACAATGCCAGGTATCCAGGGGGTCGCGGTCCGCGCGTGGTGTCTTACGTCGAGCCACATGTCGGTCTTGGTCGCAGGATCATCCGGCGGCTCTTTAGTGCGCCCGTCATCATCCCCGTTGTTTTCATCGGCGCGGTAGTACTCGGCATCCTGATCTATTACTGGACGGTCTTTTCCGGACGTATCGACAACCTCTTGCAGGGCGAAGTTTTCACTCGTTCCGCCGGTATCTACGCTGCGCCAAAACAACTCCGCGTCAACGAGGCGATTACCCAGGAAGAAATGATTGCGTTTCTGAAGCGCGCTGGGTACGTCGAGAAGAGCCAGCAGGCGGATACAAATCGCGGTCGCTACACGGTCAACGGCACGAGCGTGGAGGTCGAGCCAAGCAGCGCCTCGACTGTTGACGGAGCGAAGCAATTCCAGCACGTGAAAGTGCAGTTCTCCGGCAACGGAAAATCGATCAACGCGTTGACGGATCTCGACACACGAAGTTCGCTGCAACGCACCTGGCTCGAACCCGAGCTCATCAGCTCAGTTACCGGAACTGAACGTGCGAAACGAAAGGTCATCGGCTTTGGCGATCTCCCGCCGCATCTCGTAAAGGCGATCACCGTCACTGAAGATCGCTCATTCTTCGAGCACTATGGCGTAAACATTCGCGGCATCATTCGCGCCTTCGTTCGTCGCGTCGACGCCGATCCGAATTCGCCGATTGCGCGCCAGGGTGGTTCCAGCATCACGCAACAGCTCGTCAAGAATCTTCTGCTTTCGCCGGAGCAGACGTGGCGACGTAAATCGGCTGAAGCGTACATGTCGATCATCCTCGAGACGAGGCTAAGTAAAGAGAAGATCTTCGAGCTGTATTGCAACCAGGTTTACATGGGCCAACAGGCCGGGTTTTCGATTCATGGTTTCGGTGAGGCGTCGAGTGCGTACTTCAACAAGGACGTAACTAATCTCACGGTAGCCGAGTCGGCATTTCTCGCGGGAATAATCCGCAGTCCAAACCGGTACAACCCGTACACCAAACTCGAAACCGCGACTGCTCGACGCAATCAGGTTCTGGATTCGATGGCTGAAGCCGGCGAGCTGAGCGCTGCCGACGCGAAAGCCGCGAAGGATTCACCGCTGCAAGTTACACCAGTACGTGGACGCATCGACGTTTCCGATGCGCCCTACTTCGCCGATTACGTACAGAACCAGCTGGGCGACATGGTCGCCGGGTCCGCCGCCGCCGAACATCTGCGGATCTACACGACGGTCGACATGGATCTCCAACGCGCAGCGTACGCCGCGCTGACGAAGCAGCTCGCCGCGCTCGACAAGATTCAGGCCAAACGATTTGAACCGGGAACCCTGCAGGCCGCGCTCGTCGCGATGAATGCGAAGACGGGCGAGATCGTGGCGATGGTTGGTGGGCGCGATTACTCGAAGAGCCAGTTGAATCGAGCATCAGATGCTTTACGCCAACCGGGTTCGGTTTTCAAACCGTTCGTCTATGCGACCGCGTTGAATACTGCTTACGATCCGGTGCCGCGTCTGATCACGCCGGCGACGACGTACATGGACGAGCCGAAGACGTTCACATTTGATAATCAGGAGTACTCGCCCGGAAACTTCGGCGAGAGCTACAGTCACGCGCCGGTCACCTTGCGCGACGCCCTCGTCCATAGCTTGAACGTTGTCACGGTTGACGTCGCCATGGAAGTGACGATCGGTCGCGTGATGAATCTCGCTGCGAAAGCTGGTCTACCGAAGCCTGCGCGCGCATATCCCGCGATGGCCCTCGGAACAAACGAAGCGACACCTTTGCAGATCGCCTCGGCTTACACTGCATTCGCGAATCTCGGTGGCCGAGTCTCGCCGATCGCCATCAACCGCATCACCACCGGCAACGGCGTAACGATCGCCGCCCCGACGACGCAACGCACTGAAGTGCTTCGACAAGACGTCGCTTACGTCATGACGTCGTTTATGAAAGACGTTGTGAATCGCGGAACGGCGGCGAAGGTCCGAGCGCGCGGGTTGAAACAGGTCCTCGCAGGAAAAACAGGAACATCGCGTGATGGCTGGTTCGCTGGTTTCACGCCGAATCTCGTGTGCGCGGTGTGGGTCGGGTTTGACGATGGCTCGCAACTGGGCTTGACCGGAGCGAACTCGGCCCTCCCGATTTGGGCCGACTTCATGCAGGTGGCGCTCGCGAAGCATCCGGAGTGGGAAGGCGATTGGGAAGAGCCCGCTGGTGTCGAGGAAATCGAGATCAATCCGAAGACGGGCGAACCGACTGTTCCCGAGGACACAGAGAAGCGTGTTGAGTTCTTCATCAACGGGACTGGTCCAAGTAACGCTGAGGCCACAGACGAAGAAGAAAAGACGGTGGAAGAGTTGCCGGAACCATCCCCTTTCACTGAACAACCGACTGAGCTGCCGCCTGCACCTGGTTCACTGCCTTCACCAACGCCACGAAAAGCGCCGCCGATACCTGACAGTCGACTTGAGGGTACGATTACGTTGGATATCGATCCGGCGACGGGATTGATCGCGGTTGAGTCGTGCCCGGTGATCAGGACGAAAACGTTCGTTTTAGGTACTGAGCCGAAGAAGTATTGTGGTCCGCAGTATCACAGCGGCAAAACTATCGAACCCACAGGCTCCGCGCGTCCGCGAATCGTAGGCACCCCACAACCTTAAGATTTTGCGCCGTTGTCCAGGGCAGAATTCAAAGTCTCAATTGCGAGTGCCGCAGCGTGATGTTTTCTGGACGGCAAACCGCCAACAGCATCGAGCACGTCGCTCTTCGTTATCTTTCTCGCCTCACTGATCGTTTTTCCAGAAACCAACTCCGTTAACACGGATCCACACACGAGTGTAGGAGGGCAACCGTAGGCGAGATATCGCGCGGTCTCGATGCGATCATTTCTAACAATCAACGAGAGCCGCAAACGATCTCCACAAACCGGATTCTGCTGATCGCCTATGACATTCGCATCGGGCAATTCACCGGCATTGCGAGGATGGGCCAGGTGGTCTTTGAACTTACTGGAATACGACATTAGTGGCCGGCAACACTTAGCGGTGAGAGCGCGCGGAGTCTTTCAACAGCACGTGACAAAACATCGACAGCGTAATCGACGTCAGCCTCGGTGTTGTCTTTTCCGAAACTAAACCGGATCGAGCCGCGTGCGACTTCATCGCTGACGCCGAGAGCGCGGATCACCGGCGACGGTTCAAGCGTACCCGACGAACAGGCCGAACCTGTTGAGACAGCGACGCCTTCCAGATCGAGATTGATCAATAAGCTTTCGCCCTCGATGAAACGGAACGAAATGTTTGAGAGGTGCGAGAGACGGCGTTCGCGATCTCCATTCATAACGACGTCGCCGATCAGTTGTTTCACGCGGCTTTCGAATCGATCCCGCAGCGGCGAATCATGTGCGACTCGCTTAGGCATCTCTTCGCGCGCGAGTTTTGCTGCTTCGCCGAAAGCCACGATCGCCGGTACGTTTTCCGTTCCCGCGCGGCGCTCTCGTTCCTGATGCCCGCCGACGTTTTGGACTGCCAGCCGCACACCGCGCCGCACGTAGAGCGCGCCGATGCCTTTTGGCGCGTACAACTTGTGCGCCGACATCGACAGCAGATCGCAGCCAACTTCGTCAACGTTCAAAGAGAGACGACCCGCGGCCTGCACGGCGTCACAGTGAAACCACAAATGGCGATGTCCCTCTGCGCGGCGTTCGCGAATCAAAGCGCCGACCTCGCGAATCGGTTGAACCGTCCCTATCTCGTTGTTGGCCCACATCAACGTGACGAGAACAGTGTCGGGCCGGATGGCGGCGTTCACGTCTTCGAGTCTGACGATACCGTTGTCATAAACAGGCAGCCGCGTGATTTCCCAACCGCGTTTCTCGAGCCCCTCGCAAACGCCTCGCACCGATGGATGTTCAATTGCGGAGGTGACGATGTGACGTCCATGGTCCGCGGCCGTTTCGCAAAGACCGCGAATGGCGAGGTTGTTCGCTTCGGTTCCTCCGGAAGTGAATACGATCTCGTTAGGTTTAGCGCCGATCAAAGCCGCCACTTCGCGCCGGGCGCGATCGACCGCGGCGCGCGCCTGCTGGCCAAATCCATGGACACTCGACGGGTTTCCGTAGTTCTCGGTCAACGCGCGGGCCATCGCGGCCGCGACACGCGGGTCCACGGGCGTCGTGGCACTGTGATCCAGGTAAATCCGGCGGCTCGCTGTCATTTTTCGCGTGTTTTGCCCCCGCAACCTCCGGCAGGGAGGCCTGCATCTGAGTTAGTCCGCGTTTTCAGTATTCTTCAGAAACACGGATTAGTGTAGCATGCGAGTGTTGCTCAGGTTGGCTCTCCTCAGAAGGACAGAACTATGAATCTTAAGCTTCTCTTAGTGTTTTTGCTGGCGATTAGTGTGACCGGCGTGTTCAACTTCGTCTCGACAACGCAGGTCGCCGCCCAGGGACAGTCAACCGCTTTGGAGCGTGGCTATCGCACCGGATATTCAGACGGCTATACCGCCGGTTTCAAAGACGTCACCGAGCGCGCCGCTCGCGACTATCAGAATAAAGAAGACTATAAACGCGCGGACCGTTCTTACAACGAGCAATGGGGACCAATCGCAGACTACCGCGACGGTTATCAACAAGGTTTTGAAACCGGCTATACCGCCGGTTACGAACAGCAACAGTTTAATTCGACGCTGCCGGCCATACTGAAGAGACGTGGTCAACTGGCCGCAGACGTCAACGCGCCTGTCGGCGATACCACAACTCCCATCGACAACGCTGACCTTCCCGTCGCCACACAACCCGGCGGCGCGATCTCCATACCGCGCAACACGGTTCTTGCTATCGAACTACTCAGTCCGATTTCGACCGACGTTAGCCAGCGTGGTGATCCTTTCAAGGCGCGCGTGGTCGAACCTTCGCAGTACGCTGGATTCATCGTCGATGGACGGGTCGCAGAGGTAAAGCGTCCGGGCAAAGTGAAGGGCGTCGCTCAACTGCAACTCGCATTCGATCAGATTCGTTCGCCAGACAATCGTACCGCGCCACTACGTGCAGAGCTGATGGAAATTACACCGATGGGTGATCAACAACCTGAGGTCGATACGGAAGGCGGCGTCAAAGGACGTGACAACACGAAGGACGACGCAGCCAAAGTCGGAGCAGCGTCAGGCATCGGCGCGATCATTGGCGCGATTGCAGGTGGCGGAAAAGGCGCGGCGATTGGCGCGATCATCGGCGGCGGCGCAGGAACTGCCGGCGTCATGACTCAGCGTGGTAAAGACCTCCGGCTGGAACAGGGCCAGCAGTTAAAGATTCGCACGTCAACTGACACGGGCGTTCTGTGAGAGCGATCACGCTGCTGACAGATTTTGGGATCGCTGATTATTTCGTTGGGGCGATGAAAGGAGCCATCCTTTCAATCAACCCGCAGGCGGTCATCGTCGACATCACTCACGAAATACCAGCACAAGATGTGGCGGCGGGCGCGTTTACGTTGCTCGCCGCCTTCGACACGTTTCCTGAGGGAACGATTCATGTTGCGGTTGTCGATCCGGGAGTTGGATCGGAGCGGCGTCCAATTGTTGTCGCTGCGGGAAACCATCTCTTTGTTGGACCAGACAACGGGATCTTTACTTACATCTACGACCGCGACTCGTCGTTCAAAGCGTTCGACATCGCCGACGAAAAATACTTTCGCCAACCTGTTAGCACGACCTTCCACGGCCGCGACATCTTCGCTCCGGTCGCGGCGGCATTGTCAACCGGCGTCGACCCCACGTCTTTGGGCTCCCCAATCGTGGATCCTGTTCGACTGACGATCTCGAGCGAACCACAGATCATTCACATCGATCGCTTCGGAAACCTGATCACGAACATCACGCGAGATCAATTTAAAGAGCCGAAGCGGTTGTTGTTGAATGGAACCCTAATAAGCGCTCAAAGAAATTTCTTCGGTGAGAACATCGGAGAGATCGACGAACCGTTTCTGATTTGGGGCAGTGCCGGTTTCCTGGAAATCGCCGTGGATGGGGGTTCAGCGGCGGAGTTCCTGGATGCGAAGCGGGAAGATCAAATAAGACTCATGTGAGTCTACTGCGTACGCGTGGCGGCTTCTTTTGGCATCGCGCTCGACATGTAGTAGCCCTGGCGTGAGCTGACCAACAGTTTCCTCTTCTTGCCCTTATCATCCTTCGCCTGAACGCGGACTTCGAGACTGTGCATGCGTCCGTCGTCAACTTCGCTTTCCGCGAGGGCGAAGCCGAGACTGTATCGTGCCGTCAGATTGCCGATGATGCGCGAGAGTCCGGCACTGTAATCCTTTGCTCGACCAACCTTCACCGCCTCGCCACCCGATCTCTGCGCCAGGTGTTTCGCACTGCCGTAAAGACTCATGCCCAGCCATCCAGCCACCGGTTTGCCGACCGGCATCAGAAACTTAAACAGTGTCCGCAACTCAACGGTTAACGAACTGAAGATCACGTTGTGGCGAATGAGAATCTGTTCCGTCGCGTCGCGGTCTTCGAAGAAGATCGGCGCGATCCCGTCGGAGATCCAGACGATCGCCGTCTGTGAATTCGGACGTAGCTCTTCGGCTTTGCGCGTCGCGTCTTTCACGGCCGCGGCCATGTCGTAGACGTCGCCCAGGTCAACGGTGACCTTACCGTCTTTGTTAACACGCTTCACCTGGACGGTTCCGTCTTTCAACGTAGTGCGCGTAACAGTTCCCCCGTTTTTACCTTTAATGGTTTCAGTTTCCACGACTTCTTTGGGATTTTCTATTTGCGGCTTCGACCCTAGGTACGTTGGACCCTCGGCACCCTGTTTTTCGCAGATGGTTTGAATGCGAGCGAGAGCAGAGGCCAGTTTTGCAGGTTCATTGGTGAACTCAGTGACCCAAAACTGGTTCCCGTCCTCGAAGATGTCCACGGCCAGTATGGCAACTTCATCTCCTGGCGGAAGCTTCGACAACTCCGACACCATTGCCTTGATGATCTCAGGTCGCTTTAAAAAACGGCCGGCGCCGTCTTCACGAATATCGATGATCAGCACGAGGGCGAGTGGCTTGCGCGCCTGACCTTCACGCGTGAAGTAAGAGATGTTTCGTGGTTTGCCGTCGTCGAGTACTTCAAAATGCTCGGTCGAGAGATTTGAAACGGGTTCGTTCGTCTTCTTGTCTTTCACTAGCGCGTCGAGGAAAACGACCCGGGTCTTGATCTTTATCGTTTCTTCAACTTCCTGAGCGTGCGCCGGGACTGTTAACACCAGCAGCACGAGACACACCAACAGACGGAAGGGCGCGAAACCACTTTGGACGATGCGGAGTCGGCCGGGCCCGGTGCTGAGAGAGCGGTGTGGGCAAACAAGCAAACCTTGTCGCTGCGTGTTCGTCGTTTCGTGCCCTTGCGTCTGTTGATGAATCGATTGTGCTTTCATGAGGTTACTCTTGATCGACGATAGTTGCTTCCTGGGTGATGGATTTTCCGGTGCCTTCCGGATCTTTCATTAGTAGAGCGAGATTCTTCGGCGATAGCGTGACTTGAACGACAGTGCCTTCACGCTGTGTAATCGTGATTACCAGAACGTTGAATTTGTCACCCGCTTCCCGGACAAAGATGTAAGTCTGTTCTTCATGTGTGGCGGATAGAGTTTGAATTAAGGGAGTCCATGTTTGATTCAACGCCTCGTTGAGCGTCGAACGAAATCGCGTGAACTGGCCTTCAAAAGCCTGATCTTCAAATATAGCGACTTTAATACTGCCGGCTTCCGCGAGCCGTCTCGCCGTGCCGCCTTTGATGCGTGCCGCAGTAGTGGCGACTTTCATTCCCGCCTTCGCGAGAAACGGAATGCCCTGATGCTTCACACCGTAAAATTTTTCGACCAGCTTAACGACCGACTTAAAATCGTCGCCCTTGGCCTGGACCACGAGAGCAGGCAAAAGAACCGCGAAACTCAGTAGAACGACGGCATTGATGCGAATCGTTTTCATCGACAACCTCACTTGTCGTTCTTTGGTTTCGCTTTAGTTGTTTCGATACCTAAATCAGGCACGCCGAACTGGCCTTCGAGCTTCGCGAGCTTATCGAGATCGACGGGCCCAACGATGTTCACGACGGTGAACTCGCGATCATCAGTGGCGATTACGGCGAGTCCGTTCACTAGTTCCCCCTGGAACGATAGGTAGACTTCCAAACCACCGTCTTTCTTGCTCGTGACATTCACCATTCTGGACCACGACGGCCCGCGCACTTGCGAGCGAATCGATTCGACATCGGCGGCTGTGTATTGACCGTCGGCTTCGAATTCAAAGCTTTTCACGTAAATGCCTTTGATTCCGGCCACCAGTAACTTGACCTCTTTCTCCTCTGCGTCTTTGTCCGAAAGGAGCTTGGCAGCCATTTTCATCAGACGTCCGTCGACGTTGACATCGATGGTCCGGCTCGCTTTGGCGACGAGATGATCGAGGCTAACCGTCTGGATCCGCGGCTCCTGTGCTTGCACGGTGAGCGCGGCGGTTACGACGAGCAGGCCGGTGATCAGCGGGATGCGTATTTTGTGGAAGAGTAGTTTCATGGTCTAACTCCGTTATCCAACTTTGTGTTGATTCTTGATCTGGTTCGGCGGTGGTGTTTGCGTTCTTCGTTGGGCCAACTTCAATTTTTCGCTAGCCACGCGTAGCGCCAATAGAACTTGTTCCTTCGCAGCGAGCGCTTCTTCGCGTTCGTGTTTTGTGAAAACCGGCTTATTGCTGCGTTTTCGAACCGGCTTTTTAGGTAATTCCGTGTTTGTTAGAACGACGGCCGGGGGTGACGCCTCTTTTTCTTTCACCACGGATGGAACGAATTTGACGATTTCCTGTTGAGGAGTTTGTTGTTTACGCGATTTTATCCATAAACCGCCGGCGAGCAGCGCGACCAGGAGAGTTGCCGCAATTGCCGCTAGCGGTAAGTAATTGCGACGTCGCACGACCGGCAGCTCCAGCGGTTTAGGCTGGTAACGCAACGGCGCCAGGATCTGTTCGAGTTCCTGAATCTGCGGATCCGGCTCGCCGCTTTTGTCCCATAGGTAATCTTCGTTCATAGCCCCTCCGTAAATCCGAGCTTCGTTCGCAACAGTTTCATTCCGCGGTGCAAGTTGACGCGCACCGATGCGGGCGTCAGTCCTGTGCGCTCAGCTATTTCAGGACCGGTCATTCCTTCAACCAAACGCAGGACCAACGTCTCGCGGTAAGCGTCTGGCAGACTCCGAATCAACTCCAGTATCTCGGTTGCTCGTGAGTCTGAAGTGTTGCTGCCGCCCATCTCGTCAGTGATCTCGACCGTTTCCCGTGTGCGTCGATGAAAGTCGATGGCGCGGTTGCGCGCAATCATCGCGATCCATGGTCCAAACGCCGCCCGATCGCGTAACGTGCTTAGCTTCCTGAACGCATGAAGAAAGATGTCCTGGACCAGATCGTCGACTTCCGCGCGCGGGACGCGAGCGAGAAGGATGCCGTGGACGAGCGGCGCGTAAAGACCGTAAAGCCTTCCAAATCCCTCGCGATCACCCTCAAGCGCGGCGCTGACCAGCACGGCTTCAATGGCCGTCTCATTCAATTGCTGGGTTGCGGCGTTTGCCGGCGGTCTCATCAGAAGCACGTCCGCTGTGGTGTCAAGGTCGTACATCGTTCTGCCTCGATCCGGTTTTGACATCGACTAAGACGGGAGAGATTAGGAGAGTGTTAACAAGAGCCGCCGATTACAAGGACTTTTAAGACAACATAGATACGCGAGGAGTCGTTGCCGGGTTTTCTTCCGACGTAAGTTTTAAGAGTTCCGGCGTCGGCGCGACCAGGCGAGTGCGCCAGATTAACAAAGTGAAAACAACCAGCGCGGCGGTGCCTGCCACGCCGCCCTCGATGCCGTAGTTGCCACCTGTCAGCCACGCGGGTCCGACGTCCTGTCCTCTTAATATCGGATTGGAAAAGAAACGGACACCGCTGATCGGCAACCCAAAAACAGAACCAAGCGCCCAGTTCCAGCCCCAATGCACACCCAATGGGAACCAGAGGCTGCGCGTCTTTAGATAAGCCGCCGCGAGCCAGAAACCCGCGATAACTGTGTTAGCAAAAGTGATACCCGGCACGACGTTCGGGTTCCAGAGATGCGCAAAACCGAACGGCACCGAGGTCAGGATCACACCGAGCCACATGAGACCGGCGCGCGTCAAAGTTTGTAGCGGGTAACCGCGGAACGCTGCTTCTTCGGCTAGCGCAGCAACAAACAACAGGACGCCGGCAGTCAGCAGTGACTGTCCTGCTGCTAACAGCATGTCGTTTCCGATAAAGGTGAATTGCAGTCCGCCCGCAGCAGTTGCGATTGCAACAGCGAATACCACAGCCGCAACTCCGATTACCGTCCCAACGATCAGATCTCTTCCCCAGCGTTGATGCAACGTGAGACCAAGCGATCGCCACGGCAGATTTTCCAGAAATCGTACGCAGAAGTAACCAGCGCCCAGCCCTGCGGCGAGAAGCGTAACGCGATAGGCGATGTTGGCGAAATAACTCGCGTAAGGATAAGACGGTACGAGTGTGCGTCCGGCAAGATAGATGATTCGCACGAACGTCTCAAACAGCACCCACAGCGCGATGAATGCAAGGATGTAGATGGCCAGCCGCCATCCACTTCGCAGGCGGCCCAACTTGTTGAAGATGACGCTGTAAAGGTCCATTAAGAGCCTCGCATTCTAGCAGCAACACAACGGATCCGTCTTACCGGTGTGCTAGACTTTGACGACGTTCAATGTCCGAAAATCGCGAAAATCTGAGTCCCGAGCAACGGGAACGAATTCGTCGTCGCCGGCGTGCGTTGCTTTGGGTTCTGGGCGTCACGGTTCTGCTGTTGCTCGCGATCATCGTCTCGCAACAGCTTTGGCTATGGACAGTCATCCGGCCCGATACCGCTTCGGACACTCTCGTCCTTTACGCGTTGTCGACGCTCAATTTCGTCGCGTTTGTCGTTTTCCTGTTCATCTTTGCCCGCAATCTGCTGAAATTGCGCCGCGAGCGAAAAGAGCGGCAACTCGGTTCGAAGGTTAAGACGCGCCTGCTGGTCTACTTCATTTCCATCAGCTTCCTGCCGATCACGGCGATGGCGGTCTTCTCGTACTTGTTTCTGAATCGCTCGTTGGAGAAGTGGTTCAACCCACTTCCTGAAGAGATCCTGCAACAGGCGCAGAAGGTGAGGCGGGAAACCCTCGAGAGTCACGAACAAACGTTGCGCGACAATGCGTCGTTACTGGTCCTGCTGCTGAACAAGCAGACGTCACAGGATCGACAGGTGACGCTGGACCAGGCAGTCGCTTCGCATCAACTGGCCGCGATCGAGATAGTTGGACCAGACGGAACGGTACTCAACAGCAGCCGTTCGAGTTTGCCACCAGGCGACGGTGTCGTTTCGATGCCGTTGATTAATTCCGAAACGTTGAGGATAACCCCGCAAGAACGAGCGTCCACCGATCTGGCGGATTTCGTTTCAGCTTCAGAGCGCGATTATCAGGAACTCGTCGGTAAACAGCGTCGCGTGCGGTTGCTGGGTCTTTCGACGCTCGGATTGATGACGTTGATTCTGTTGTTTGTTTCGAGTTGGGTGGCGATCTATCTCGCACGTGGTATCGCGACGCCGATCAAAGCATTGGCTGAGGCATCGAAGGAGATCGCCCGCGGCAACCTCTCGCATCGCGTTACCACGATCGCCGACGACGAGCTAGCTCTGCTCGCCGAATCGTTCAACCAGATGACGACGCAGCTCGAGGAGAACCGCAGCCGCATCGAAGCGGGCGCAGCAGAGTTGCGCGATAAGAACCTCGCTCTGCGCGAACGTCGCAACTACATCGAGACGGTTTTGCAGTCGTTATCGACGGGTGTCGTTTCAGTCGACGAGAACGATCGCGTTACGACGTTGAATCGATCGGCAGCGCGGATGCTTGGGTTGGTAGACCGACTGGAAGAGAATCCGCAGTTGCAGGGATTGATCCATATCGAGGACTGGCTCGTGGTCGATCGACTCCTGCGCCGCGCGCGCCGCATCGGGCATGCCACCGAACAGACGCAACTGGAAAGTGGGACGACGACGAACGGCGGTGGACCATTGCCGGTCGCGATGACCGCGACTGCGATGCGAGACGCGAAGGGTCCGCGGCCGGGTGTTGTGCTTGTGATCGAAGACTTGTCCGAGTTGCTGGCTGCACAAAGAGCGGCCGCCTGGAGTGAAGTCGCGCGCCGCATGGCCCATGAAATTAAGAACCCGCTCACGCCGATTCAGCTTTCAGCCGAGCGCATCGCGAAGAGTTATGCGCGCGCGAATGCAAACGGTGGGAGTAATGGTTCCACTGCGGACGAACGTATTGACGAACGGAAAGTCGCGGCTGTGATCGCCGAATGCACGGAAACGATCGGCCGCGAAGTCGCTGGCTTGAAAGCGATGGTTGACGAGTTTTCACGATTTGCGCGCCTGCCGGCGACGCGACTTGAGGCTGCCAGTCTCAACGATGTTGTGAACCAAGCCGTCGGGCTTTATGAAGGACGGCTCGATGGCGCGCGCATCGATGTGAAGCTTGATCCCGATCTTCCAGCAACAATGCTTGACGTGGAACAGATCAAACGAGTGTTCGTCAATCTCATCGACAATGCGTTGGACGCGCTTGTTACTGTTACCGAGGAGCGATTGATTACGATCAGCACCAGCCGCGACGTCGGTTTGGTGCGAGCAGAAGTTGCCGATACAGGGCAGGGAATCGCGCCCGTCGATTTTCGACGCTTGTTCGAGCCGTACTTTTCACGTCGCGACAGCGGTACCGGCCTGGGACTCGCGATTGTTCAGCGGATC
This sequence comes from uncultured Acidobacteriota bacterium, assembly GCA_963789185.1. Lineage (GTDB taxonomy): Bacteria > Acidobacteriota > Blastocatellia > Pyrinomonadales > Pyrinomonadaceae > PSRF01. The sequence continues at coordinate 405,889 of CAWBJU010000015.1, read as the reverse complement.
ATCTTCGAACACGGCGGAACGATCCGTGCCGAGAAGAACAATCCACGCGGTGCAAAGTTTGTGATTGAACTTCCGGTCTAATACGAATGGATTCGATTCTTATAGTTGACGACGAGCGCGGCATTCGCGACACGTTGCGCGCAGTGATGGAAGACGAGGGCTTCGTCGCCGACGCTGTTGCGAGTGGAGAAGAATGTTTGAAAGCGCTCGGCCGCCGCGCTTATGGCTGCATCCTGCTCGACGTCTGGCTTCCCGGGATCGACGGACTGGAAACGCTGAAACAACTGCGCGCCGCCGGATCCGACGCGGCCGTCGTAATCATTTCCGGTCACGGCAACATCGAGACCGCCGTTCGCGCCACGAAACTCGGCGCCTTTGATTTCATCGAAAAACCACTCTCGATCGAAAAAACTGTGCTCACGGTTCGCAACGCGCTGCGCCAGCAGCGGCTCGAACTGATGAACGCCGACATGGCTGCTGCGCTCGCACGTGAGTACACGATGGTCGGCGAGTCTGTCGCCATGCGAGCGTTGCGTAAGCAAATTTCCGTCGTCGCTCCAACTGACGGCCGCGTCTTGATTTACGGCGAGTCAGGCACGGGAAAAGAACTGGTGGCCCACGCAATTCACGCGGAGTCGCTCCGCGCTTCGGCGCCGTTTGTGGAAGTGAACTCCGCGGCAATTCCCGAAGAGCTGATCGAATCGGAACTTTTCGGCCATGTGAAAGGCGCGTTCACCGGTGCCACGGCGGCGAAGAAAGGCAAGTTCGAACTGGCCGATGGCGCGACGATTTTTCTCGACGAAGTCGGCGACATGAGTCCGAAGGTGCAGGCAAAAGTGCTGCGCGTACTCGAGGAGCAACGTTTTGAACCGGTCGGCAGTGGCACGTCGATTAGCGTTGACGTCAGACTAATCGCCGCGACCAACAAACGATTGGACGTCGAAATCGAGCAGGGAAACTTTCGCGCCGACCTCTTCTATCGCTTGAATGTGATTCCATTCGAGTTGCCACCGCTGCGCGAACGTCTCGAAGACGTTCCGCTCCTGGTTGATTACTTCAACCAGCACTTCTCGCAGTCGTACGGCAAGCGCCCGAAACAGTTTCTTCCGGAAGCAATTGAAGAGATGCAGTCGTACATATGGCCCGGCAACGTGCGTGAGTTGCGAAATACGATCGAGCGGGTTGTGATCATGCATCCGGGTGTGAAGGTCATGGCTGCGGATCTGCCTCCTCACGGCAAAGAAGAAGCTCCGGCGGCATCGTTCCGGTTCCCCTCGTTCAAGGAAGCGACTGAGGCCTATCATCGCGAGTTCATCCAGCGGAAGCTCGAGGAAGCGGAAGGAAATGTTTCGCGCGCGGCGGAGTTGATGGGCGTCGATCGTAGTCACTTGTACCGCCGCATGCGTGCGCTCGGTATTCAAAATCGCGGCGAACGCAGCCTCACGTAACAACGTCAAATTGTGTTAAGATCTGTCGCTTTTGCGCGCGCGAAGAGGAGATTGAGGTTTAAATGGATTTCACGACAAAAGAGCTGTTGAAGAGGTATGCAAAACTAGCGATTGGCCAACCGTTTTCGCCCGTATTGCTGAATATTCTGGTCACGTCGGTTTGCGACATGCGTTGTACGCACTGCTTCTTCACCGAAGAGCTTGACGACCGCCCGCGCAAGAAGCTCCAGATGAAAACGCATGAGATCGAGCGGATCTCTGAGACTTTGGGCGGCAATTTGGGTGTTTTGATCCTGGCCGGCGGCGAGCCGTTTACGCGCAAAGACCTGCCGGAAATCGCGCGTGCGTTTCATACCAACAACAAGCTCGAATCGATCTACATCATGTCCAACGGGCAGATTCAGAAACGAATCTTCCCGGACGTCACGCGCATCCTTCAGGAGTGCCCGGATCTCAACGTCACCGTCGCGCTCGGCATCGACGGCCCGAAACAAGAACACGAAAAGATTCGCCAAAAACCCGGCTCGTGGGACATCGCGATCGACACTGCTCGGCAGCTGCAATCAATCAAGAAAGAGTATCCGCGACTCGACGTGCAAACGTGTACCTGCTTCATGAACTCGAACCAGGACTCGATCTTCGAGTGGTACGACTTCCTGAAGTACGACTTGAAGCCCGACAAAGTTAACTTCAATTACATTCGTCCGCCTTCAGCCGATCCGAAAGAACTCGACATCGATCACTCGCGCTACGCGAAGCTCGCCCAGATGATCGACGACGACTCGCGACACGCCGCAATCAAGAACAACTACGGCGGCAAAGCGGGATTCTTCAAAGCTGCGATCGATATCTACATGCATGGTCTGATCGCGAAGACGCAGGAAACGCAGACCGCGCAAATGAAGTGTTATGCAGGCACGGCAGGCGGGGTAATCTACGACGAAGGCACCGTTTCGTCGTGCGAGAACCTCGACCCAATCGGCAACCTTCGTGACTTCGATTGGGACTTCCAGAAGCTCTGGTTGTCGCCGGCGATGAAAGCGCGCCGTCAGAAAGCGGCCGACGGTTGTTTCTGCACGCACGAGTCAAATAGTTACTACCCATCGCTGCCCTTCAACCCGGGACACTTGATTCAGATCAAGAAACTGGAACGCGAGATGAAGAAGGCGCGAAAGTCGATCGATCGCATGGACCCGCAACCTGACGGAGTTTTGGACCACGTATAAAAGATGTCCTCGCAAGCCCGCATCCCGAAAATCTTAATCATCTCGTCTGACACCGGCGGCGGGCATCGTTCCGCGGCCGCGGCGATCGTCGCGGGCGTGCAGAAGTTTTTCGATGGTGAATCGTATGCGGTGCGAGTCGTGCGCGCGGTCGAGGAGTCGCATCACCTCGCGGATAAGCTCGTCCGGCTTTACAACTGGATCCTGCGCAACCGGCAGCATTGGATGAAGTATTACTACTGGATCATCAACCGCATCCGCCCGGATACCCGCGAGTTCTTTCACAAACGGTGCGTCGCTTACGTGCGCGACCTCTTCGAACGTTGGTGCCCGCACATCGTCGTCAGTGTTCACCCGTTGACGCAGCATATCTTTGGACGGGTACTGAAGGATCTGGGTCTCGCGGATCGCGTGCCGCTTGTTTCCGTTGTGACTGATCCCTGTTACGGGTTTTGGAAAGGCTGGGCGTGTGATGCAGTGACGCTTTATCTTGTCGCGAGCGAGGACGCACGACGCCAGTTGATCGACTACGGTGTCGCGCCCGAGCGGATCAAGATATCAGGCATGCCCGTTCATCCGAAGTTTGCTTATCCGGGTGAAGAAGCGGCGCAGGCTGCGCGACGCGCGCTCGGATTGGATCCGGAAAAGTTCACAGTCTTTGTAAATGCAGGTTGGGTTGGTGGCGGCAACATTCCGCAAATCTTTAGTGAGTTGGCGCGCGGCGAGTTGGACGTGCAGGCGATCTTCCTGGCAGGCAAGAACGAGGACCTGCGCGCTGCGGCTGAAACGATCGCCCTCGACGCGCCGTTTCCGGTCAAAGTCATTGGCTATTCCGACGAGATCGAGAAACTCATGAGCGCGGCGAATGTGATGATCTCGAAACTCGGCGGCTTAACAACCTTCGAAGCGCTCGCTTGCCGCGTCCCGATCATTGGCGACATGATCACGGAGCCGATGCCTCAGGAAGCAGGCACGGCGAACTTGATTGCCCAGCGTGGCGCGGGGATTATGCTCAGACGTCCAAGCGACGTCGTGCCAGTTGTTCGACGCATGCTTGAAGACGAACTGCATTATTCGCGCCTGCGCGCGGCCACCGTCGGACTGGCAATTCCGAACGCCACACGGCATATTGTTGAAGAGATTGCGGCATTGATTCCACAACCTGAAAAAGCAGTTTTGACTGAAGTAGCCTCCGCGTAAGATCGGTTCACCCAACCACAGAAGGCACAGATTAGGAGAAAAGATAACTGAGTGAGTCTTTTGCTTGAGGGAAAGAGGGCGTTCATCACTGGAGGAACGCGTGGCATTGGTGCGGCAATGTGCGAGGTGTTTGCCCGCGAAGGTGCAGATGTGGCTTTTAGCTACAACTCGCGCGACGACCTTGCCGCCGAGATGATCAGCAAGATCGAAGCCCACGGCCGGCGCGCGTTCAATGCGAAGGTGTCGGTGGTCGATCGCGTCGGAATGAAGAAGATGACGAGAGAACTGGTCGAGAAGTGGGGTGGTATCGACATTCTCGTCAACAACGCGGCCATCAATCGCGGCGACAACTTCGCCACCACGACCGATCGCGCGTGGGATGAAGTGATTCACACGAACGTAGACAGTCTCTTCGCGGTTACGAAGCCGATTTACAAACAGATGATCAGGCAGCGGAAGGGAACCATTCTCAACATCACTTCGATTGGCGCGATGCGCGCATTGCCGACTGCGGTCCACTACGCGACGTCCAAAGCGGCCATGATAGGTTTCACTAAGTGTCTGTCGCGTGAGGCGGCGACATTTGGCGTACAGGTCAATGCAATCGCGGCGGGAATATTCGACACCGATCTGGCCCAGGCACTGCCGGATCGTTTACTTCAAATGCACGACTTCTGGACGTCAGCGGGAAGACTCGGCCGACCGGAAGAACTCGCCGAGTATGCGGCGTTCATGGTGAGTGAGCGAAACAGTTTTATGAATGGCGAAGTTGTGATTGTTGACGGTGGCGCGATTACTTAGCGTCCGTATCCGTGGTTTTCATACGCCGCTCCAAATCGCGCACCGTCCGTTGAATATCTCCAAGGCGGCGAAACGCGGCTGTCGATCTTAGCCAGTCACGGTTATCAAACGCCGGAATTCCTGAAATAACTTTACCCGCTGGAATGTCGTGACTGGTCGCGCTTTTGGCCGTCAGGACGACGTCGTCGCCGATTTTTAGGTGGCCTGCCACGCCTGCTTGTCCCGCCAGAATCACTCGACTGCCGATGTGCGAACTACCTGCTAGTCCAACTTGCGCGCACAACAGTGAATCTTCGCCAACCGAGCACGAATGTCCGATCTGGACCAGGTTGTCGATCTTCGAACCACGTCCGATACGGCTTTCGCCGACAGATGCGCGATCGATTGTCGTGCCTGCGCCGATCTCGACGTCGTCATCGAGCACAACTCGTCCGGCTTGCGGAATCTTCAGCCAGCGCCGTTGCTCGTCTTTCGCGTAACCAAAACCGTCGCAACCGATTACTGAATTGTTGTGAATGATCACGCGCTCGCCGATGACTGTTCGCTCACGCACGGCGACTCCGGAGTGGATAACCGAGCCGCTACCGATCGTCACGTCATCGTAGATCGTAACGTTTGGATGAATCGTGACCCCTGGTCCAATTTGAACGCCGCGACCGATCACGCTGTGTGCGCCGACTGCGACTTCACCCTCGGCAAGTTGGGCCGTCGGATCGATGACGGCCGAGGGATGAATAAAGGCTTTGAACTCGGGTTCGGGATAGAAGATCCTGAGGGCGCGCGTATACGCGAGGTAAGGATCCTTGACTCTCAGAATCGAGATTTGTCGTTCTGTGGTCGCTTCTTCGCTTAGATAAATTGCCGACGCGCGTGTCGTATTCACCCGCGGCGTGTATTTTGGATTAGCGAGGAAGGTGACATCGCCTTCGGTCGCCTCGTCCAACCCGGCGGCGCCGGTTATTTCAATGTCGTCAGGCGTTGTTTCAGGGCCTTCAAGGCGGGCGCCGGTCAGCGCGGCGAGTTCTGAAAGTTTCATGCGCGGAGTTTATATGTTTCCCGCAAAGGCGCAAAGACGCAAAGAAAGACCTAAAGCAAGCAAAGGCGATCAACTGTAAAACCGTACTTTGGCTTTGCGTCTTTGCGCTTTGCGGGAACTTACATGATTGATACTGGATCGATTTCCAGGTTGACGGAACGCAGATTTGAAACCGTCTTGAGCGCCGCGTCCGCTACCTCGCGAACATGCTTGCGACTGCGGGATTTGATCAAGAGTTGAAAGCGATGCTCAGCTTTTAGTCGAGCGAGCGGTGCGGGTGCCGGCCCAAGTATCCGGCATTTGCGACCTTCGTTGGCGAGGTCGAGCTGTTTTCGCAACTCGAGACTGTCGGTGCGCACGCGTCCCAGATCTGGTCCATGCACAAGCAAACTGGCCAGCGCGACGAACGGCGGGTACGAATGGTTCTTCCGGTAGTTGATCTCTTCGTTGTAGAACGCTTCGTAGTCCTGTGCGCACGCGTGTCGCAACGCGTAGTGATACGGGTGATAAGTTTGAATCAACACCTTCCCGGGACGATCACCGCGGCCTGCCCGACCAGCAACTTGCGTAATCAGTTGAAACGTTCGTTCCGCGGAACGGAAATCCGGTAACGCCAGACCCGTGTCGACCGACACGACGCCGACGAGTGTCACATTCGGAAAGTCATGACCTTTCGCCAGCATCTGCGTACCGACGAGCGTATCGATCTCACCGTTGCTGAAGTCGGCCAGCGATTTTTCGAACACTTTGCGGCGGGCAGTTGTGTCGCGATCGATGCGCGCGACGCGCAGTGCAGGGAAGAACTGCGTCAGCATTTCTTCTAACTGTTCAGTACCCTCGCCGACGTAGTAGATGTACTTCTTCTCGCAGGCGGGACAAACACGTGGCACAGCTTGCCGGTGATTGCAGTAATGACAGACCATCACGCGCTCGCTGCGGTGGTAAGTGAGCGTTACGTCGCAGTTCGGACACTGAATCGTCTCACCGCAGGAGCGGCAAAGAATGAAGCGAGAATAACCGCGGCGGTTGAGCAGGATGATAGATTGTTCCTTGCGCTCGTGGGTTGTGCGTATAGCGTCGAGCAGTTCGTCGGAAAAGACGCGTGGTTTTCCGTGACGCGCAAACACGTTACGCATGTCGATGATTGTTGCGGGCGCCATCGGTCGCGCACCGACGCGCTGCGGCAGGGTCAGCAGTGTGTACTTGCCATGACGCGCGTTGTAAAACGATTCGAGTGAGGGCGTCGCCGATCCGAGCACGACAGTCGCCGATTCTTTCTGCGCGCGGACGATCGCCGTGTCGCGCGCGTTGTAGTAAGGCGACTCCTGTTGCCGGTAACTCGATTCGTGTTCCTCATCGACGACGATCAGTCCGAGGTTTTGCACGGGGGCGAACACTGCCGAGCGCGTGCCGATAACGATGCGGGCCTCACCGTTTTTTACGCGTGTCCATTCATCAAACCGCTCACCCTTTTGCAATGACGAATGAAAGATCGCGACCTGGTCGCCAAACTCTGCGCGCAACCGGCGTGAGAAGACGGGAGTCAACGCAATCTCCGGCACGAGCATCATCGACGAACGATCGAGACTGAGCGCGTTGCGCATCGCGCGAATGTAAACCTCGGTTTTTCCACTGCCAGTCACACCGTGCAAAAGAAAAGCGCCGTACGTCCCACGCGCGATCTGCTGTTCGATGTCTTGCAGCACGCCGCTTTGCGCGTTGGTTAGAGTAAATGCCTCTGGTTTTTGCTGAGACGCGTGAGCGAGTGGATCGCGTCGCACGGCCTCATCGTAGATCTCAACGCGACCCTTCCTTGCGAGTGATGCGACTGTTGACGCACCAACCGCGGCGATTTCGCATAACGATTGCAGCGATGCCGGCCCGCTTTGTTCAAGGGCCTGGACCACTCGCAACTGCGCTTCAGTCAACTTCTGTTCGCCCGCGTCGAGCAAACGAACAAAACGTCGCAACTTTGGTTTGACATAATCGCGTTTCGTCGAGGGCGTCATGCCCGGCGGCAGAGCAGCTTTGATCACTTCGCCGAGCGGACACGCGTAGTAGTCCGAAACCCAACGAGCGAGTTGCAGAATCTCGGGACTACACGCTGGCTCAACATCGACGAGGCTCTGCGCATCCTTGATACCTATTTCCCCGAGATTGGCCGAAAGCTGATCGGTTAAAGCGACGATGTAGCCCGTTACGAGCTTGCGTCCGAGAGGCACAACGATGCGTGCACCGACCACGGCCTGCTCACTGAGCGCGGAATTGAGTCGATAGGTGAACGTCTGAAATACGTGAAGCGGCAATGCCACTTCAGCAAACGCAGGGGTTGAGGCGGCTCCAACCCCGTGAGGATCGCGAGGGTCGCGAGATTCGCTCAGAATGGTTTTCACAAATTATCCAAATAGTCGCGCACTTTCTTCATATCTTCCCAGGTCTCGCGTTTCTTCGACGGATCGCGCAGCAGGTATGCCGGGTGGAAGGTTGGCATGACGCGAATGCCTTTGTACTCCTGGAAGTTCCCACGCAGTTTGGTGATGCCTTCGCGCGTATCAAGCAGGTTCTTGGTCGCCGTGTTGCCAAGGACCACGATCACCTCCGGTTGCACTGCTTCGATCTCACGGAGCAGAAACGGTTTGCACATCGCGACTTCGTCGGGCATCGGAGCTCGATTGCCTGGTGGACGGCAGCGATTCACGTTGCCGATCAACACTTCCTCGCGTTTCAATCCGATCGCTTCGATGATCTTCGTGAGCAACTGTCCAGCGCGACCGACGAATGGTCGTGCCTGCACGTCCTCGTCGGCACCCGGAGCTTCACCAACGAACATCAAGCGCGCCTTGCGATTGCCTTCCGTGTGGACCACGTGTTTGCGTTGCTCGTGAAGCGAGCAGCGAGTGCAGTCGCCGATTTCCTGATGGATGGGCTCAAATGGATCCGCTGAAGCCCGTTGAATCTGCGTTACGACCGGTACCGGTGCCGGAACTTCACCTGGGCGGATCCCTTCCACCCCCAACTCTCGCAGGTGTTCTAATTGCTTTCTTACTAAATCAATTAATTCAGTTGCCATTGGATCTGAGACTGGCGATCACGTCCAGAATACGATCGGCTGCTTCTCGTTTTGACATCACCGGCAACTCAAGTGGACTACCGTTCTTTGTGATAATCGTGACCGCATTAGTCGTCGTGTCGAAACCCGCATCAGGACGCGTTACATCATTTGCAACGACAGCATCAAGATTCTTGCGCTGGAGTTTGTCGGTAGCGTTCTTGATTACGTTCTCAGTCTCTGCCGCGAAGCCAATCACCAACATGCCATTCGATCGCGATGCTGCGACTTCGGAGAGCACATCCGGAGTCCGTTCCAGCGTCAACGTCAACGACTCCTGCGACTTTTTAATCTTCTCGCCCGCTCGTTCGCTCGGACGATAATCGGCAATCGCGGCCGCACCGATGAACACCGACGTGTTCGCGGCCTCGCTCGCGACCGCTCGCGACATCTCTTCCGCCGATAAGGCTTTGATAACTCGAACACCGGATGGTGCTTCAACAGTTGTCACCCCGCGCACAACCGTCACTTCAGCGCCACGCTTCGCTGCCGCTTCTGCGAGTGCGAAACCCATTCTCCCGGAAGAACGATTCGAGATGAAGCGCACCGGATCGATCTCTTCACGCGTCGCGCCGACGGTGATCAAAACGCGTTCTCCGACCAGGTCCTTTTTATTTGAAGACGACAGTATTTCGAGCGCCGCGGCAACAATGCGATCCGGTTCACTCAACCTTCCTGGTCCAATAGTCTTACACGCCATCTCGCCCGCATCCGGATCAAGGATGTGAACTCCGTCGGCGCGAAGCTGATCGAGATTACGTTGCGTCGCCGGATGTTGCCACATGGTCGTGTTCATTGCGGGCGCGACGAGCACCGGCGCAGTACACGCGAGGTAAGTCGAACTAAGAAAATCGTCCGCAATCCCGTTGGCGAATTTCGCGATGATGTTCGCCGTTGCCGGCGCGACGATTAAAAGGTCTGTAGTTTGCGAGAAAGTGATGTGCGCGATCGGGTCGGGATTATCGGGAGCGTAATCGTCGACGACGACATGTGAACCAGACAAGGCGCGAAACGTCAGAGGCTGAACAAACTCGCACGCCCGCTTCGTCATCGCCACCCGGACCACGCATCCGGCACGCTGTAAACCCCGCAGTACTTCGACGGCTTTGTAAGCCGCGATGCCGCCGCAGACACCGAGCGCGATGTTGAATGGAGCCTGGGAATCAGGGGAAGTCATACGCTTAACTGAAAACGAAGATCAATGTAACATTGCCGACAGACGCGCGCAATTTAGTGATTCGCGCGGCTGCTATAATCGGAAAGTCGCAACCAAATTAGGATAAGCCAATATAGATCGGGGCCAAGGCAAGAACCATGGCAAATCTCAAGGGAAGATTACCGGCTCTTCTGATTTTGGGCGTACTTGCGTTTTCGTGTGTTCAGGCGAACCAGGACCAGCGCGCTGCCTCTGACGATGAGTTTGGACCGGTAGTTCGTGCCTACCTCGGGTACCTGCGTAACGAGCAGGAGGTGGTCGACGATCGGGCCAGCCGGCACGAGGTCAGCTCGAGTTACTACCGCCGGAATTCCAATCGGATCAAAGCATTGCGACAGATGGCAATTCGCCTCGCGCGCGAGAGTTCCAACGACTATTTGCCGGAGCTCGAAGCCGTTGCTGGCAATGAGTTTCGCATGCTTTTTGGCTCCAGCCCGCCGCAAATTTCCACGTTAAAGACCGGCGAAGTTTTGCGAAACACGTTTCGATACCTCGGCATGGTCCGTTCGGGCGAACCGTTTTATATCTTCGCTCGCCTCGATCCTTACGAACAGGCCGAGCTGACGGAAAAGGCAGTTTCCAAATCGTCGCCCACGGTGGAAACCGCACCCAAAAGTGCGACCCGCACTCGTCGCGTTACTCCGTAGTCGGGGGTGGTGTTTTACCCTCATGTTTGGAATCCGCTTTCTGGCACGTCGCTTTACCGTCTGCCATGTTGTTAGCAAATTAAAATGTCTGGTTTTTTTAGCAAGTGAAATGTCCGGTTTTGGTTTTACCACTTCCAAATATCTATGCAGCAGTAGTGGCTGTGGGAATGTGGGAAAGTCAGGCTGCTTTTACGCCTGACTTTTCCAAGCCGCTGCGGGAAGCGACTGCTTTTGTCGCTTTCCGGGGCGGCGTCATTTCCACAGCTTCTTCGTTGTAACGGCCCACCACATGCGGACCAAAAGTAATGGTGAAAGTGCCATCGAGATGTTCGTGCAGCAGCACTTTGCAGCCCGCCAGAGTGCCTCTTAATTTGCTGCGCTGGAGCTGCCAGACGCGATTCGCAAAGCTCACCGTATTGTCTTTGGCCACCACTCGCTCGTGTTGCAGGCAGAAAACCAGGTCGAGATCCTTGCGTTGCAGCGGCCCAAAAGCGGTGCCGCGCTCACTGGCTTTGATACTGAAACGTCCATTGAACTCACTGCGGTACTGCAGGCGCAGAAATTGATTGGCGGCGGCGACAGCGGTAATGCCGCGTAGCCGCAGCTCTTGCGGTAACCGTCCCTGCCAGGTGCTGAAGCCTCGTTCGCTGCGTCCGCGTGCTTGCGGTGAGTAGGCAGGAATCATTTGTATCCCCAGCGTGCGCAAGGCCCGGCCCACCTGCGTCAACCGATTGTGGTCCACCGGCTCACCAGCCTTCGGTGTCAGGAAGAAATGGCTGGCGCGATCGCTATAAAGCGCGCAAAACACTCCCTTTTGCTCAATCACCTCCCGCAACGCCGCCAGCACCGTCGGCGTCGATTCCTCCTCCACCAGTTGCGCGTAATAGATCTCACTGGTGGCGTCATCCATGATCACCAGCAAGTCATACCAGCGATCATCGCAGAACCAGCGATGCTGGCTGGCATCGATGTGCAACAACATCCCTGGCAATGGCCGTCGCGGGCGCCGCTTGCGATGTTTGCCACGCTTGCGTCTGGTCTTTACCAGTCCCGCACCCTGCAGCGCTTGCTTCACCCAGGTGTAACTCAACTCGATCTGGTGTTCACTACTAAGCTTCTCGTGAAAGTGCCGCACGTTAAAATCAAAATACTGCTCCTGGTACAAGCGCAGCACCGTCTCCACCGTTTGCAGTGGTACGCGCTTCGGTGAAGGGATCCCACGCCGTCGATCGAATAGTCCTTCATAGCCTTCATGCTCGAAGCGCGTCTTCCAGCGCTGCATCTGCCGGCAACTGATCCCGAGAATCTCCGCCGCCTCATACCAGGTGATCCGCTTCGCCATTGCCTTCAACATGACGTCCTGTAGTTTCATCGCCCGCTCCACTGCGGCTGCGCTCAGCTGCTTCATGACCGCATCGTGTCATGCTGCTGCTGACCGTGCCGCTCAAAGCGGACACTTCATTTGCTAATTAGACCGGACATATCATGTGCTAACGACACGCTTTACCGTCTGCCATTCCAAACTTTCCTGTTTTGTGATATAAGCCGCTCGTTCCTTGCGCCTTTCAAACCTGCCTGAGGTCGAGTCCTGATGGATTTTGTTATCACCTGGCTATGGCCCCAATCAGCAGACTGACATGCAGCCGCGAAAGCAGCCTATCCGGATTTTTCAACTCACGGAATGCATTCGACGTTAATACCGAAGAATGTTCCGCAACCTGATTCCTGCCGTGTGCGAAACGAAATGTTCGCTTTTGACATTATAGTTGATAGGTCGCAAGTAAGAATCTGACAAGTCACACCGCGAAGACAGATTTATCTTCTTCCAGAGATCATGCCGAAGCAACGATTGTTAACTCTAGTTTTGTTGTTATTGCTAATGGGAGTCATGGTGCTACCCACGCGCAGTTTTGCGTTACGGAGCCGGTTCGCGTTCGACGCGCCGCTTGAGGCGACCAGCCTCCAGAAAAAACCCATCGTGATTATCGGCCCAAGGTACAACCATCTTGTAAACGAATTCAACGAGGAATTCTCGAAGATCACCGGTGCCGGCGTAACGGCCGCAGTGATCGATGAGGGAGCAGTGCTCCACACCCACCAGGAGTTCCGCAAATCATCTCCAGGGGATGCGTTGATCAGAGTACTGACCAAAGAACCGGCCAGTAGTCACTCCACAACCATAGCTGCCATCATCGCCGCGAAAGGTGTAAACCAACAGGCTAAAGGTATCGCGTCAGGCGTCTCGCTCCTTAGCCTCGACTGGGAGGACGACCTCAAAAAACTCCGTTCGATAGCCCCGCGACTACAAATTTCGAATCACTCATACGCTCCGCCAGGAGGTTGGTATCGTGACCCTCGCACCGGCAGTTGGGTCTGGTATGGCAACGAAAAAGTGGACGCAGAGGAATACGCAAATTTTGGGAAGTATGGTTTAAGAGAGGTCCAATTTGACAATCTTCTTTATCAATTTCCGATGTTGATTTCCTTTGTTGCCACCGGGAGTAACAGAAACGAAGGTCCTACTGAACAACAGCCGTTTACGCACACGGTCTTCAACTTTGGTCAGGACGGCCTGGCTCGACGTCCCACCAGCCAGAAAAGCGAGAAGATACACAAGCCGAACGGGTGGGATCGAGGCGGACTCGACACACTTAAAGGCCTGTGCCTTTCGAAGAACGCCATCTGCGTAGGGGCAATAGACAACATTACGCCTTCCCGCCCTATCTCGATAGAACACGACAGTGCTTGGGGACCAGCGGATGATGGACGCATCAAACCCGACCTGGTGGCCACCGGTGCGAACATCTTCTCAGCGTCGGGTGCTGATGATCGGGCATATGTATTTAGCAGTGGAACGGCTATGGCAACGGCGGTTGGCTCCGGTGTCGCAGCACTGCTGATGCAGCTGTATCGGGACACTCGTGGAGCTTCCAGGCGCATGCCGACTGCCGCGGAGATCAAAGCCGTCTTGATTCATACAGCAACCGATGCGGGGAATAGAGGTCCTGATCCAGTATTCGGTTGGGGTTCAATAAACACTCAACGTGCCGGACAAGTTATCGCTCATCGAGATCTCGGTGGAAAATTTCTGCACTTAATGGAAACCGGACGTCTACGAAGCAGTGAGGCGAAACAACACGCGATCGTAGCGACTGGTTCTCGTATTAAGGTCACTCTAGTGTGGACTGATCCGGAAGGACGGGTCAACACCAGCGGGTTGGATGACGCATTGCCGGTATTGCAGAACGATTTGGATGTGCGACTCATCTCGCCCGAGGGAACAGTCTTTTACCCATACAGTCTCGATCCGCAGCGGCCACTTTCACTCGCGTTAAGAGATGGGCCAAACAGCGTTGACAACGTCGAAGTTATTGATGTGACTTCAGAGCTCGGTCAGACCTGGAAATTAGAAGTCAGAGCAAAAAAACTGACCGTTGGCATTTCACAGTCTTTCGCCCTGGTGGTGTCGGGTGTGAGGGCTGGATAAGAACGTTCCGGGAGCCTTCAAAAGGAGTAACACCCATGTCACAGACCCCCCTAACATTGAAAGTGCTATCTTTTTGTTTGTTCTTGTGGACGACATTAACCGGCACGTCGTTACTAGCACAGCAACAGGATAACATTGCTAAAAAGACGTCAGGCAATCTTGCGGCAGCACTCAGAGCCTCACCGACGCCTACGCCGGCTCCATCGACAACTAGTACAGCTAGCGCCAGCGACCACGCAATGACAGGACCAGGCGGGAACCAGAAGGAACTTGGCCCTTTAAGATTTCTCTTCAGAACGAGGACTGGCGCGACGTTTCCGGAAAACTTCTTAACATTCGTGCCTGCCGCAGCGCGAACAGCAGAGGGCGGGTCCGTCAGCACGCAACTCTTTTCATTATCAGCCGCAACAGATGAACCGCTGCGGGTCGGAGTAGATGTACAGGATGTAATCACGATCGAAATAGAACGACCACTGGTGCCTGGTCCTTTCATGGATGTAAATGCACGAAACCTTGGCGCGCGGCGTAGCCATCGTGTCGAAGAATTCAACGCGGAGTTTCCGAATCTCAACGGCGAAACGGTGACCGGGATGGTGATTGACGGCGGTGCAGTGCTGAGTACCCATTTTGAATTCCGCATGAACGCTCAGAACCCCGTGCCCAACCGCATACAGGCAAACGGCAGTCTGGAGACGGACGAGCATGCAACCCATGTCGCGGGAACGATGGCTGCTGCCGGCCGTCGTCGTGAAGCAAAGGGGATGTCGCCGTCTATGAACCTCGTAAGCGACGACTGGAACGACGACATGCGAAAGCTCGCAACGGCGGCGCCGAATATCCAGATCTCGAATCACTCGTACGGTCCATTAGCCGGTTGGAGTAAAGACCAACAGGGAAGGTGGCGCTGGTGGGGTGACCGTGTTCTGAGTGGCGATGAGGATGCGAAGTTTGGAAAGTACTCTTCCCGTGAAGCCCAACTTGACGAGGTACTGTTTCGATTTCCTCATTTGTTAACGTTCATTGCGGCCGGCAACGACCGTGACGACGGTCCGCCAGAAGGCACCCAGCCGCTACAGCACTTTGTCATTGAAGGTACTTCATGGAGGCTGTCCACGGAGATTCATCGTCGGGACGGATTCGACGATGGAGGTCTTGACACCGTAGGCGGACCGGGACTGGCGAAGAACGTGATCTGCATCGGCGCAGTGGATGACATCACGACAACATCAGGCATCAACATGATCAGCTATAGTGGATGGGGGCCAACCGACGATGGACGGATCAAACCCGATCTCGTCGCTAATGGCCATCACCTTCTGTCTACATCAAACGCCGGCGACTCAGAATACGTCGACATGTCAGGCACATCGATGGCGTCGCCAACCGCCGCCGGCATTGCAGGGCTTCTGGTCCAACTCTACCGGCGCGAGCGTGGTGGCACACCACCGAGCGCGGCTGAGTTAAAGGCCGTGCTGATTCACACTGCTACCGATGCGGGCGAGCGCGGTCCCGATCCGATTTTTGGTTGGGGGTCAATCGACGCCTTGAAAGCAGGTCGCGTCATTGCGCAACGGATCGATGAGCAGAACTTCAGGCACGTTCTGCGAGTGGACCAGGTGAATGGCGGAGAGACCAAGGAATACAGGATGGTGTTGAACGGCACGAATGACCCGATCAAAGTTACTGTTGTGTGGACGGACCCGCCCGCTGAAGCCAACCGGGGAGGTCTCGACGATGCCTCACCGGTGCTTGTCAACGATCTGGATGTGAAACTCGTGAGCCCGGCCGGACAGTTCTTACCTTATAGCATCGATCGCGCGAATCCTAAGAGAGAGGCTCGTCGTGACCGAGTAAACACCGTTGACAACGTGGAAGTCATAGAGGACGCTCGGCCTTTGGAAGGCGAGTGGAGGGTTCAAGTAACAGGCACTCGCCTTAAACAAGGGCCGAATCAACGTTTTGCGCTTGTGGTATCAGGGCTGAGACCGATGTAAGTAAAAGGAAGGGCCAACTCGTGAAGCTCCCACATAACTCACTCCGTTGCTCTTGGTCAAACCTGGCGCAACTGGCACTGGTCTTTGTAATTGCCGGCTATTCGGTGTCTCTTAACGCTGACAGTCTTCGGAGGTCGAGCAGTCGAAACAAAGCAACGACGGTCACTGGTGTTCCTCAACCGTCGCCGTCGCCTACTCCTAATCCAGAGATCGTGCCGACGTTTACGCCAATCATCATTGCGGATCACATTCGCCGAAGGCAAGCGCCTACTCCTTCCGGAACCTCACCAGCCAACCTGAATGCGCGAGCAAGCCACAACGTCGGCGAATTACAGGACGAGTTCGAAGGACTTGATGGAAGTGACGTGGAAGTCGCGGTTTTCGACCTTGGCCCGATTCGAGCAACACACAAGGAATTCAGAGTTGATACTAACGATGAAACAAGAAGCCGGATCAGATTTCGCGTTGAACCCAGCCAGCCCCCAGACCGGCATGCCACTCATGTCGCAGGCACGATGGGAGCAGCCGGAATCGTGAATCAGGGCCGCGCGAAAGGAATGGCTCCAAGGTTGAAGACGATCTATAGCGAGAACATGCTAACAGACCTCGAGGGTCTGGGCGCGCTCAATGGTCGCTTTAACATCTCGAATCACTCTTACACACCAAATGCAGGCTGGGACATAGACACCAGAACCGGTTTCCTGGTTTGGTATGGCGATGAAACCGAAGATACCAGTGAGGACGTTAAGTTTGGGAAGTACACAGAGAAAGAAGCCCGGTTCGATGATTTTGTTTACGTATCCAAAAAGCTATTAGCATTTGCCGCCGCCGGCAATGATCGACAGCAAAGTCCCGAGGAGATCAGTCTTCAGCAGCAACCGGCAGAACATTTCGTGTTCGACAATGTTAACGGTGAAAAGTTACCGCGAAAGGTGAGGGTGTCGCGCAGGCCCGATGGCTCTGGCAACGGATTGGACACTGTGATCGGCATATGTGTGGCCAAGAACTCGATTTGCATTGGTGCGATACAAGACATTCGCTCAGCGGTGTCGGCCGGTTCCCTGGAGTCGATCGAGTCGGCGAGCTATAGCAACTGGGGCCCCACAGATGATGGTCGAATTAAACCTGATTTGGTCGCGACCGGAAATGATCTTCTCTCTGCCTCAGAGGCAGACGACGAGGCCGTTGTTCGTGCCACGGGAACCTCGATGGCTTCTCCAACTGCTGCCGGTATCGCCGCGCTCCTGGTCCAACTCTATCGCAGAGAGCGGCTGGAAGATCCTTTCGCGGCCGTGATCAAAGCCATTCTCATACACACCGCCAAGGATGCCGGAAAACAAGGCCCAGATCCTGTTTTCGGATGGGGAGCGATAGATGCGCTTGCGGCCGGACGCGTTATAGCGCAAAAGGATCGGCACTTAATCATGCGCCTGGCTGTGAACACGACCAGTCCCACATTCGAGCTTCTGCTGGAGCCGACGAATACCAACGACCCGATCAAAGTTACAGTCGTCTGGACCGATCCGGCGGCTATAGCGAATACGCGTGGGCTCGATGACCTGACTCCCGTGTTAATGAATGATCTGGATGTGAAGCTGACAGCTCCGGATGGAACGACCGTGTTCTATCCGTACTCGCTGAATCGAACAAATCCTCTTGAGCTCGCTGTTAGGACTGAGGCGAACCGGGTGGATAATGTCGAGAGGATCGATTCAGTTGGGTCTGCGCCCGGAAAATGGAAACTGGAAGTTAAGGCGGCAAGTTTTAAAGCAGGAACAGATCAGGACTTCGCTCTCATCATCTCCGGACTGCGACCGGCGCCGGTGCCGTAGTTTTAGTCAGTCAGTGCGTGATGCGCGGTATGAACCGTTAACCCTCAAAAGGAGTTTCCTCAAATGAAATTCACAGCGATAGCTCTATCCCTCCTCCTCGTGACGATTATCTCCCTTTCTTCCACGGGAGCGACCTCGTACTTGCACGTGCAAGACGATAAGCTCGCGGCGGTTAAGAAACTGGAAGACCAATTGAAAGAGCTTGAGCGCAATCCGGGTACTGTAAAAGTCCGCATATCAGGGAAAGAAGAGTCGTCCGCAAACATTAAGGTTGCGGTAGCAAGAACAGAGGTGCTGACCCCAGCCACCGAAGGAGGTCAGGAAAAAACAGTTACCACTACGAAAACCCTCGACATCGATCTGGAGAATGTCACCGTTTCCGACGAGTATATAAATCAAAAGATCGCCACGAGCAGATTTGAGGAGTCAGGTCAAACCGGGCCTTGCCCCGGAGTGAAAATCATGCAGGTTGGTGTAACGCCGGAGTATGACGTCGTCGATGACTACGCTTACGACAACGGTGCCTACAGAATTACTGTCTGGAAAGGTTTCCGGTACGATCGCGCAAGTATTCCCAGAGTTTTTTGGGTGATCATCGATAAAGATTCCCTGTCCAATGTCGGTCCCTTGTTGCACGACCTGCTTTATCGGCATGGAGGTGTACTCCCACAAGACCGAGTGACACCGTATCGGACCTTCTCGCGACTGGATGCAGATAACATTTTTAAGGATTTAATGGGGAAGTGTGGGGTCAGTGGAATAAGACGCGAGATGGCTTATCAGGCCGTGAGGAGATTTTCATGGTTCGCCTGGAAAGGCAAATAAGACTGTTAAAACATCTACCGTAGTCTTTCCCTGTTGCCTCACGTAAAAAAGTACTCGAACTGAGATTCGTTGCCTCAACTAAAAAAGTACTCGAAAGGGTTTGGGAAATGTGAGGGTGTTTTGCCCGCACGGTTAAGCTTCGTGATAGTGTTTTGTTCGCCGGCGCGGAGGATAGGGCAACGCTGGAGAGCGACCCGAGCGCCGACGCCGGTGCGTAAACGGATGGGCAGGGCACTTTGCTCTGCCCTTTATGCTGCCCATCCGGTATGCGATAAAGCGATAAACTCATCGTTCGCATTAGCACGGATTGTTCCATTGAGCGGCCGTCACCGCCACCATCCGCGCGCACTCACGCCAGTTTGTTTTACTGGTAGTTTTGGCCAAGCGTTGTTGCACACGCTCGAGCTTTCGTTTCAAAGCCACCGGATTAAGCGTTGCGTATTTGGCCCGCAAGCGCTCTTTCTTTGCTTTGCTGACCAGCTTGGATTGCATGATACGCTGATAGGGGGTCAGCGCTTGGTCATATTTCTTCTTGAACGCGGCTGCCCACGCGCTCCTTTGATTTAAGCTTCATCGTGGGCAGAAAGAAATTAGTGTAGAGCCGCAGATAGCTATACAACTCGTTGAGCAACTGACATTGTTCATCCGAATCGTAGCGCGCATAACCCACTGCACGGCGCACAATCGAATAGTTCTTCTGCTCTACAAAACAGCTATCATTCTTGCGATAGGGACGGGAACGAGTGAAGCTGATTTGTTCCTGCTGACAGTAACGAAGCAACTCCTCGTTAATGAACTCTGAGCCGTAGTACCTTCAAAAGTCAGGTTGTCATGCTCAACCTTCCCTGTCGTATGGTGATTCTGCTCAAAGAACACTAAACGAAGGAGCAGCCAAGCATGACAGCAACGGACTCTACCGCAAGGCCCCGCATTCTGGTAGCGATCGACATTGCCAAAGCGAAGCATGAGGTGTTGGTCGAACTACCGACCGGCAAACGCAGGAAGATGATCGTTCGCAATCAACTGAGTGATTTCCGTCAGTTCGCAGGCTACCTGAAGCGTCTCGAGGGCGCATTGGAGATCGCCTTAGAACCAACTGCTGACTACCACCGGAACCTCGCTTACTTCCTGAAGGCCCAAGGTTTCGCAGTAAAGCTCGTCTCCTCAATTGCGGTCGCCAGAACGCGTGAGGCATTGCACAACTCTTGGGATAAGAACGACCCGAAAGACGCGCAGGTCATCCTGCATTTGCTACGTAATGGGAATACCCAATACTTCTACGATCCAGTCATCGAGCAAACCAACGATCTGCAAGAACTGTCGAAGACTCACTTCCAGGTTTCATTGCGCAAGACTCGTGTGCAACACAGTCTGCTTAACCATTATCTACCGCTTTACTTTCCTGAGGCTGAGCGGTTCCTGTCCAATAGCCGGTCCAGTTGGTTCGCCCGTTTGTTGATCGAGTTCCCAACGCCGCAAGCAATCACGCAGTTAACAGAGAACGAGTTCCTGGAAAGAGCCTCCCAGTTGTTAAAGCGGAAGCAATCCAAAGCGGCCGTTCTGCGTGCTCTATATGCAAAAGCTCAGGAAAGTGTGGCCCTTCCAGTGCCCCTCACGTCACAGGCTATCACCACTTTCCGCCTCACACTCGTGCAGCATCTGGAACTTTGCCGCATCCGTGTGGAGTTGGAAGAGACTGCTCACGAGTTACTGCAAGAGCAACTCGATTACCAGATCCTGCGCTCAGTTCCCGGTGTTGGTCCAATCATTGCGCTGACCGTGTTGGCTGAAGCCGGCGACTTGCGTCGCTTCGGTCATGAGCGACAGTTTCTGAAGTTTTGTGGACTCGATCTGGCCACCTCACAATCGGGCGCTTACCGCGGTCGCACTCAATTATCGAAGCGTGGCAATAGCAGATTACGCTCAGCTCTGTGGATGGCAGCACGACGCGCTACGCATATGCAGGAAAACACCCTTCAGACAAAAGTTCAGTCGTTACATGCAGTCTGATCCGGCTAATACTGATCTCCGGCGCAAGGCCTATACGGCTTGTACGGCCAAGATGGCGCGGACCATTTACGGACTGATCAAACACCAGCAGTTTTATCGCGCTTATCGTGAAGACGCGATACCAGAACCCGGTGAAGAACTCGCTCACACGGGCCGTTGAGGCAGGCTGCCACCGGCGGCCTGACCTCGTAGATAATGTTTGAGTCTTCCATCGGGATAGATACTTTGTGTTGAGTACAGTAAAGGCAGGCAGCAACGGAAGCCGACCTTGTGTCACTATGGTTAAAGATCGTCCCTTTCAAAAGATGGAAGCCACCGAAGAGAACGAGGGGTGATCAACAGGAGGGTAAATAGCGGGAATTACCTCGCTCAGGGAAACTGTCGCCAAACAGCCGGCTTGCTCTTGCAGGTAGTACGTTGTCACTATCCAGTCCGAGCAGCGGAAAAGGCAGGTTTTTGCGCACTTTTTGCAAAGCTTCGAAGACTCGAGCTTGCGCTTTGTTACGCACTGCCATGGTCTCCGTCCAGGTGGTGGCGATATCCGTCAGATCAAGGGTCTGACAATAATCTCCCGCCGCCACACCGCCATCATGACCCACTAGATCGATCTCTCCAAAACCTGGTTGTTATTCGTCCCATTCCGCAAACGTGCGGATCGGGATCTGATGTTTCAGCAGCGTCCCTGGTTTGGTACGCGCTTGCCCACGCAACTCGTATTTGCGCCGCTCCGCGCGCAGTAGTCGATCGATAGTGGCTGCACTAATCCGCAACAGCTTCTGCTTTGTCAGGCGATCGCAACGCAGTTCGTTGTGGCGCTCCAACACTACCACTATCTCTGCTAAAGCCGGTTGCAAACGTTTGCCGCAAATGTAATCCATCACTTTCCAGATCTTGATCAGTGCTGCTTTCACCGGTTCATCGTAGAACGGCGCCCGGCACCGCCTGGAGCGCAACCGTACATCCACTACCAACGATTGCTTCCCTGGCTTCAGGCGTTGACCGTGTTGGCGCAGCACTCGTCTGGCATAAGCACGACTGTATTCCGTCAGCTCGACCAACTCGCTCAAGATCAGGCTCTTCTCTTTCTTGCTGCTGCGCTGATATCGAGCTGCCGTCTTGGCCACTACCGCCTGCCGCTGTTGCATCGTCAGCCTCATCCTTACCTCCTCGTGGTCCTTGCCACGGGCGGTAAGTCTCTTTTATTTCGAGTACTTTTTTATTTGAGGCAACGATACCCATTTCGAGTACTTTTTTGATGAGGCAATTCGGTAGTCGCCGAGTGCCAGACCACCATCATGGGCCACCAAATCCATTTCCACAAAACCAGGCTGTTGCTCATCCCATTCGGCAAAGGTACGAATCGGGATCTGGTGTTTGAGTAAAGTGCCGGGCTTGGTCTGCGAACGCCGGCGCAACTGCTGCTTGCGTCGTTCGGGTTGCAGCAGCCGATCGACAGTGGCCGCACTAATCCGCAGCAGCTTTTCTTTGCTGCTGGCGGTCAAGCGCAGCTCACCAAACTCCTCGAGCTTGGCGATCAACTCCGGCATGATCGCCACCAGCCGTTTGCCACAGCTGTAATTCAGTAGCTCCCAGAGTTTGATTAACTCGCGTACTACCGGCGCGTCATAGGACCTCGGCTTCAGTCGCTGCTGTCGCTGGCGCGCATCTCCAACCATAACTCTTTTGCCGCGCAGCCAAACCTGGCGCCCATGATTACGCAGCACATAGCGCGCATAACCACGGCAGTAGCCAGTGGTCTCGCAAAACTCATCCAGGATCTGTTGCTTCACCTTCTTACTGCCATTGCGGTAGCGCTGGACCGTCACTGCCGTGACCGCTTTTCGTTGCTTCATTGTCAGCCTCATCTCTGCCCTCCAGCCCGTTCGGGGCCGCGGCAGTGTCTACTTTTTCGAGTAGATTTTTATATGAGCCATCATGAAGCTGGCCACGCCACCACCGATGAAAATGTGTAAGCTGTCGAGTGTCGCTGGCGTTAAAGAGGTCGTGTTGCCTTGGTGCTGAGCAGCCCGTATATGAGCCTGACCCGAGGACCTTCCAGGCACCACCAACTGTTGCTTTGAGCACGCATGGCAGACTCTTCGTTTGTTGTTGGTTCTCGCGCCGCGACTGGAAGGGGATGAGTATGGAAGTACTTTATGCGCGCTGTTGCGGTATCGATGTACACGCCAAGATGCTGGTGGCTTGTCTCATTGTGAATGGACGAAAGGAGACTCGCAGCTTCACCACCATGACCGAAGATTTGTTGAGTCTGCTTGACTGGTTAGTAGCGAACGAATGTACTCACGTAGCAATTGAATCAACCGGGGTCTATTGGCGGCCGGTCTTTAACATTCTCGAGGGTGCGGTGGAAGTGATGCTCGTGAACGCACGGGAGGCCAAGGGTCTAAAGGCCCGCAAGACTGATGTGATAGATGCAGAGTGGTTAGCGGATCTCTTGCGTCATGGCTTGCTTCGGCCCAGTTTCATTCCACCTCGACATATTCGTGAACTGCGGGAGTTAACGCGTTATCGTGAAAGTTTGGTGCGCGAGCAGACATCGCTGGCTAACCGCATTCAGAAGCTGGTCGAATCAGGGAACATCAAGTTGGGCCAAGTGGCCAGTGACGCGTTGGGAGTAAGTGGGTTACAGATGCTGCGCGCCTTGGCTGCTGGAGAGACTAATCCAGACAAGATGAGCAGTATGGCTCGTGGCCGGATGAAGCGGAAGCAGCTGGAGTTAAAGCGAGCCTTGAGCGGACAGTTGACCGAAGCTCAGCGATGGGTATTGAGTGAGTTGCTGGACCAATACGACCGCGTTAAAGAAGCCATTACTAAAGTCGAGCAGAAGATCAGAGAGGAGGTAGCAGCAGCGCCGGACCCTTTTGTTTCAGAGGCGGTGAAGCTAATGGACACGATCCCCGGTGTGGGTGAGACCGTGGCGCAGATCATCGCTGCAGAAATAGGAGTGGAGATGAGGCAATTCCCCAGCGATAAAAGCTTGGCGAGTTGGGCAGGAATGTGTCCGGGTAATCATGAATCAGCCGGCAAACGCAAGAGCGGCAAAACAAGCAAGGGCAGCCGTTATCTGCGGACAGCTTTGATAGAAGCAGCCTGGGCAGCATCGCGCACAAAGAATACTTACCTCTCAGCACAGTACCGGCGTTTCGTGAAACGCATGGGCAAGAAGAAAGCACTGGTCGCCGTTGGACATTCAATCTTGGTGATTGCCTACCACGTATTAAACAACAAGCACACCTATCAGGAACTGGGTGGGGACTACTTCGATAAACGCTATGCTGAAAAGAGACGAACCAAGTTGATCAAGCAGCTTCAGTCGCTAGGTTTGAAAGTTACTGTCGAAGAAATTCCTCAGGCTGCCTAATCCGAGCGCCTTTATTTTCATGGCAGGCAACGAATGCCCTTTGGAGTAGATTTTCACTGAGTCAATTCGCTTTCCCTGTTGCCTCACGTAAAAAACTACTCGAAAGCTGATTCGTTGCCTCATATAAAAATCTACTCGAAACCATTGTGTGTTCAAGCCCGCAAGCGAGGTTTGATCTGGAGGTCTCGCTGATGCAAGTGGCGCTTTAATTTGAGCGGCCGCTTTTTGCTGGCCAGCCGGAATAGTTCCCGTTGTTGTTTATCAAGCTCTCGTTTCAGCGCCGCGGGATTGAGTTGTCGATATTGCCGCTGCAATTTCTTTTTGTCAGCCAGTGCCACGTCAGCGCAAGCCAGCACGCGTTGATAAGGAGTTTGTGGCGTGTGGTAACTCTTCTTCACGCGACTGCCAAAACGTTCCTTGCTTTTGAGCTTCATCGTCGGTTGAAAGAAATTAGTGTACAGCCGCAGCGTCTTGTAAAGCTGCTGCAGCACTATTAACTCCGCCGCCGTATCAAAGCGTTGATAACCAACTGTCTGCCGGACCACCGAATAATTCTTTTGTTCCACATAACAGTTATCATTCTTGCGATAGGGCCGAGCGCGCGTGAAAGTGAGGTGCTGTTGCTCACAGTAGCGCAGCAAATCGGTATTGATGAATTCTGAGCCGTTGTCGGAATCCAGACCGCGCAGGGGAAATGGCAGCCGCTCGCGGAGCTGCTGAATCGCCGCAAAGACCCAGACGTGCGCTTTATTGGGCACCGCTTCAGTCTCCGTCCAGCCGGTGCAAACATCTGTCAGGTCAAGTGTTTGGCAGTAGTCGCCGAGTGCCAGACCACCATCATGGGCCACCAAATCCATTTCCACAAAACCAGGCTGTTGCTCATCCCATTCGGCAAAGGTACGAATCGGGATCTGGTGTTTGAGTAAAGTGCCGGGCTTGGTCTGCGAACGCCGACGCAACTGCTGCTTGCGTCGTTCGGGTTGCAGCAGCCGATCGACAGTGGCCGCACTAATCCGCAGCAGCTTTTCTTTGCTGCTGGCGGTCAAGCGCAGCTCACCAAACTGCTCGAGCTTGGCGATCAACTCCGGCATGATGGCCACCAGGCGTTTGCCGCAAACGTAATTCAGCAATTCCCACAGTTTGAGCAACTGCTGTAAGACCTGCTCATCATATACCCTGGGCTTCAGTCGCTGCTGCCGTTTGCCCACATCACCCACTATGGTTCTTTTTCCGCTCAACCAAACCTGACGGCCATGATTACGCAGCACATAACGCGCATAACCACGACAGTAACCGGTGGTCTCGCAGAACTCATCTAGGATCCGTCGTTTCACTTTCTTACTGCCTTGGCGATAACGCTGGACTGTTACCGCGGTGACCGCTTGTCGTTGCTTCATCGTCAGCCTCATCTCTGCCCTCCAGCCCTTTTGGGCCGCGGCAGTGTCTACTTTTTCGAGTAGATTTTTATATGAGCCATCATGAAGCTGGCCACGCCACCACCGATGAAAATGTGTAAGCTGTCGAGTGTCGCTGGCGTTAAAGAGGTCGTGTTGCCTTGGTGCTGAGCAGCCCGTATATGAGCCTGACCCGAGGACCTTCCAGGCACCACCAACTGTTGCTTTGAGCACGCATGGCAGACTCTTCGTTTGTTGTTGGTTCTCGCGCCGCGACTGGAAGGGGATGAGTATGGAAGTACTTTATGCGCGCTGTTGCGGTATCGATGTACACGCCAAGATGCTGGTGGCTTGTCTCATTGTGAATGGACGAAAGGAGACTCGCAGCTTCACCACCATGACCGAAGATTTGTTGAGTCTGCTTGACTGGTTAGTAGCGAACGAATGTACTCACGTAGCAATTGAATCAACCGGGGTCTATTGGCGGCCGGTCTTTAACATTCTCGAGGGTGCGGTGGAAGTGATGCTCGTGAACGCACGGGAGGCCAAGGGTCTAAAGGCCCGCAAGACTGATGTGATAGATGCAGAGTGGTTAGCGGATCTCTTGCGTCATGGCTTGCTTCGGCCCAGTTTCATTCCACCTCGACATATTCGTGAACTGCGGGAGTTAACGCGTTATCGTGAAAGTTTGGTGCGCGAGCAGACATCGCTGGCTAACCGCATTCAGAAGCTGGTCGAATCAGGGAACATCAAGTTGGGCCAAGTGGCCAGTGACGCGTTGGGAGTAAGTGGGTTACAGATGCTGCGCGCCTTGGCTGCTGGAGAGACTAATCCAGACAAGATGAGCAGTATGGCTCGTGGCCGGATGAAGCGGAAGCAGCTGGAGTTAAAGCGAGCCTTGAGCGGACAGTTGACCGAAGCTCAGCGATGGGTATTGAGTGAGTTGCTGGACCAATACGACCGCGTTAAAGAAGCCATTACTAAAGTCGAGCAGAAGATCAGAGAGGAGGTAGCAGCAGCGCCGGACCCTTTTGTTTCAGAGGCGGTGAAGCTAATGGACACGATCCCCGGTGTGGGTGAGACCGTGGCGCAGATCATCGCTGCAGAAATAGGAGTGGAGATGAGGCAATTCCCCAGCGATAAAAGCTTGGCGAGTTGGGCAGGAATGTGTCCGGGTAATCATGAATCAGCCGGCAAACGCAAGAGCGGCAAAACAAGCAAGGGCAGCCGTTATCTGCGGACAGCTTTGATAGAAGCAGCCTGGGCAGCATCGCGCACAAAGAATACTTACCTCTCAGCACAGTACCGGCGTTTCGTGAAACGCATGGGCAAGAAGAAAGCACTGGTCGCCGTTGGACATTCAATCTTGGTGATTGCCTACCACGTATTAAACAACAAGCACACCTATCAGGAACTGGGTGGGGACTACTTCGATAAACGCTATGCTGAAAAGAGACGAACCAAGTTGA
This sequence comes from uncultured Acidobacteriota bacterium, assembly GCA_963789185.1. Lineage (GTDB taxonomy): Bacteria > Acidobacteriota > Blastocatellia > Pyrinomonadales > Pyrinomonadaceae > PSRF01. Next base: position 378,816 of record CAWBJU010000015.1, on the reverse strand, counting down.
TCAAGCAGCTTCAGTCGCTAGGTTTGAAAGTTACTGTCGAAGAAATTCCTCAGGCTGCCTAATCCGAGCGCCTTTATTTTCATGGCAGGCAACGAATCCCTTTCGAGTAGATTTTCAGTGAGTCAATTCGCTTTCTTGACTTCCACAAAAGAAGCGAATAACCTCCGCGCGTTCAAATCGCGTCTATAAGTCACTGTCTAAAAACTTCACTACCCAGACGGAACGAAAAACACCGATTCGACATTAGTAACGGGAGGATAGCCATCATGTCTCTTTGGGGTCCTTTGGAGAACAGGTACAACAAGAAGAGTCCACGCAAGGTGCTGACGCTCGACGGCGGCGGTATTCGCGGCGTGCTAACTTTGCAGGTCCTGATTCGGATGGAGGAGTTGCTGCGCGAACACAGCGGACAGGGCGACAACTTTCGTCTCTGCAACTTCTTCGACTACATCGGCGGCACCAGCACAGGCGCCATCATCGCTGCCGGGCTTGCTCGCGGCATGTCTGCAAAGGAGTTGGCAGACTTCTACATGAAAGCCGGACCGGCGATGTTCGACAAGTCGTTCATCCTGTTTCGACTGCGACATCTTTACGAGTCGAAGCCGCTCCAGGTCGAGTTGCAAAAGACCTTCGGTAAAGATACGAATCTTTTCCCGCAACATCTCAAGTGTCTTTTGCTCATCGTGACACGAAACGTCAGCACTGATTCTCCATGGCCCATCAGCAGTAATCCCGACGCGAAGTACAACGCGCCCGATCGCGCTGATTGCAACCTTCGCATTCCGCTCTGGCAACTTGTCCGTGCCAGTACTGCCGCGCCAATCTACTTCGCGCCGGAAGTCTTGCAGTGGGATCCGAACGATCCGTCGAAGACGTTTGTATTCGAAGACGGCGGATTGACGCCTTACAACAACCCATCGTTCCTGCTGGCGCGCATGGCGACGACGCCGCAATACAATTTGAATTGGGACAACGGTGAAGATAAGTTGCTCGTGATGTCTGTTGGCACCGGGTCGGCGCCGAAAACTGATGCGGAAGTCTATTCATCCGGCAAGAGCGCTTTCACGAACCTCGCCAACTTTCCGGCAGCGTTGATGTATGGCGCCCAGGTCGATCAGGACGTCAACTGTCGCATCGTCGGGCGTTGTCTGTACGGAGCTCCGATCGATCGCGAGATCGGCGATTTGATTCCGCGCGACGAAGCAGGGAAGGTGATTCCGACCGCCGTCGATCTGAACCGTCGTTTTCTGTACGCGCGTTACAACGCGGAGCTTACGAGCACGTGGCTCAACGCGCACAATCTCGGCGACGTCGATCCGTCGCAGGTGGCCCAACTGGACTCGGTTGAGCACATCAACGATCTCGTGCGCGTCGGCAAAGCGGTCGCTGACGATGTTAAGATCGAACACTTTTGTCTAGATCGATTCGGTCAGTTTTATTAATCGGGGAACGAACAATGCGCGCTTTCATCATTCGCCCCTTCGGCACAAAGAAGGATGCCAAGGGCAACGATATCAATTTCGATCTGGTCGCGAAGGAGTTAATCGACCCGGCTCTGAAAGCGATCGGCGCCAAAGGGCGCGAGACGCTCGACATAGTCGAGTCCGGCAACATCCGCGTCGACATGTTTCGACGTTTGCTCACTGCCGATATCGTTGTCGCAGATCTCTCGATTCACAACGCGAACGTCTTTTACGAACTTGGCATTCGTCATGCGTTGCGAAATCACGGCACGCTGATGCTGCGCAGTGATGGCGACGCATTTCCTTTTGATCTACAAACTGACCGCTACTTCACTTACGACAGGAACAACCCCGGAGCGAGCGTCAACGGATTGGCCGATAGTCTGCGAGCAATTGACGCCAAAGCTCAACAGGATTACACGGCCAAGGACAGTCCCGTTTTTACGTCGCTGCCGAATCTGGAGGAACCTGAACCCTCGCTATTCAATCCGGTGCCGCAGGATTTTGCGGAAGACGTCGCGAAAGCTTTGGAAAACAAGCAGGCCGGTGATCTCGTGCTCTTTTCAGACGAAGTACAGGGGTTCGAATGGGAGTCGCCAGGCTGGCGTTTGGTTGGCAAGGCGCAGTTTGACGTGAATGCAGTTGCGAGTGCGAAGGCCACGTGGGAGCACGTTCGTAGGCTCGATCCGCAAGATCTCGAAGCGAATATCATGTTAGGTACGATATATGAACGACTTGGTGATCTTGTGAACTCGACACAGGCACTCGAGCGGGCGTTAAGCGACAAGGCCATCGATCAAGATCAACGTGCTGAGGCTTATGCTCTCCTCGGACGCAACTTCAAAACGCGCTGGCGCAAGGAGTGGGAGTCGAAGCCCGCGAACGAACGCACCGCGGTGGCGTTGCGTTCGCGATACCTGCAAGAGTCGTTCAAGAATTACGAATCAGCCTTTGACGAACATCTGAACCATTTTTACTCAGGTATCAACGCACTGGCGATGCTGAAGGTCATTATCGCGCTGGCGGAACTCCAGCCGAACGTGTGGTCCACACAGTTTTCGGATGACGATGAGGCCGAGAGTACGCTAAAGAAGCACAAGGCGCAGGCGACGAGATTGCAGGCGGCAGTGCAGCTTTCACTCGACGCGGCTTTTAAACGACTAAACCGGGAAAACAAGAAGGATGTTTGGGCGGAGATCAGCAAAGGGGACCTTGCATTTGTCACAACGAATGCACCGAACCGCGTTGCTGCCGCGTATGAGAAAGCTCTGGCGGGCGCGCCTGCCTTCGCTAGCGGATCGGTCGCTAAACAACTTGCTGTTTATAGAGACCTTGGTGTGATGACTGACAACTTAATGGAAGTTTTTAAAGTCGTCGGCGAACCGCCACCACTTCCCGAGCCCGGTGCTGAACCCGCGCCCAAACCTGTGCGGAAACGAGTCCTCGTCTTCGCAGGTCATATGATCGATGCACCTGATCGCAAGACACCGCGTTTCCCGGCAGACAAAGAAGCTGTCGCACGCGAAGAGATCAAACAACGGATCATGAAAGAAATGAACACCGGCGCTGGCGTCGCGGCAGCGTTACGCCGGTGGTGCAAACGGCGGCGATTTACTCTTTCAGGAAGTATGCGCTGAACTCGGAATTGAAACTCGGCTTTATCTCGCGATCCAACCGGCGATTTATGTGACCACTTCAGTCAATAAAGCCGGGTCGAAGTGGGTCGAGCGGTTCTGGAACCTTCACAAAGCACATGTCGAACGCAATCAGGTTCGCATCCTGAGCCAGGCCACGGAGGTTATCAATGATAAGGATTACCTGCCGGCATGGCTTCAAGGCAAAGAAAACTACAGCATTTGGCAGCGAAACAACCTCTGGATGCTGTTCAACGCCCTGGCCGAAGGTTGCGACGAGAAAACCGGCGATCCAAACCTCACGTTGATCGCGCTGTGGGATGGCGCCGCGGGCGATGGACCAGGCGGCACTGGCGACCTCGTCGATAAAGTCGAGAAACTCGGCGCGCGCTGTGAAATCATCAATACGAAAGAGCTCTTTGGGCTCTAATCGTTAGTATCCAATCAACCCACCGCTTATGCGCCTCGGGAGATTTCGCACGCAACAGTTGTCGTATTGCGCGATGCGCTAGTCCGTTTTGGAAGCACGTGAGAACATCTTCTCGCCGCGGTTCAGCGTGTAACTGAAGTTTTCATTGCCGACCAGCATGCTTCCATCCTTCGTCGTGAAGAAGAGAACATCGCGATCTGCCTTTAATAAAAGAATTGGACCATCAGAGCCGAACGAGTCGAGCTCATAGACCACCGCGTTCGGATCGGCCTTCGTTCCCTTAGTTACTTTCCACTTTCCTTCGCGAATCGTTTCCGTTCCGCGCGCTTCGTTGCGGTAGAGCGTGCCCCACAGCCGATAAGTAGTCGGGGTGAGTGTCTTTAGGTCGCGATAGAAGTTGATCGTCCATTTGAGCTTGAAACAATCAGTATCAACCGGATGGTTGATTTGCTGTGCGATCTCACGGCAGGGACTGCGGCCGGAGAAGTTTGTTTCGGCAATTGTTTCGCTGTCTGTGCCTGGGCCGCTGGTTCCATTCGGCAAGAAAGCAGATTTCCCCCTGCGACTCAACGTGTAGCTGGCTCCTGAGTCACCGAGGGTGAGGTCCTTCTTCGGATCGAGGAGATGAAGAATGTTCTGATCGAACAACGCGAAGCCGATGCTGTTCGGTTTGTCACCGTCGAGTTGGACCACTACGCCATTCGGATCGCCGGTCCGTCCTTTACCAATCTTCCACGTGCCGGTGAAGCCGGCTGTGCCTTTCGCCAAGTAAGTCCGGTTATCGATGTGAAAGCCCCATTCGCGAGTCAGCTCGTATTTGCCTGAATCGAAAAGACTAACCCGCCACTTGATGCGGTCGCAGTTTTCGCCGGTTGGAATCTCGAGCTTGGGCTTCACGAAGTCCGTGCACGGACTGGTCCCTACAAAGACATCGACGTTTGGCGACGACGCGACAGTCGTACCGGCCTGCCTGAATGAAGCGCACGCCACCAACGCGTACAATGCGATAGCTGCAATTGCGGTGCTTTTCATCATGGTTGATTAGACGCCACAGTTGCGGTTTTTCTTCCCGGAACTTCTAGCGCTAAGCCGGTTCGAGAACTACGTCGAACACACCGGTTTCAAAACTGACGCCGTTCACTTTGTGCTGTTCGACGGCAATCGCGTTCTCAACCCGGTACATCGGATCATTCTTGTGAGCGTCTCCGTGAAAGTGTATCTCGGTAATCAGTGGTTTGTAACCAGGACAGACGGCAACGAGGTGGTAATGGGCGCAGCGCCAAAACTCCGGCGCACCGGTAGGATTTGGGCGATAGGGAATCGGTCGAATGCTCTCCAGTTCGTACAAGCCTGTTTCCGACGAGACCAGCCGGCCTCGATTGCGAAAATCAGTTACACCGTTTGAATACTTCTCCTGAATGTCGACGTGCCAGAAGTCGAGCACAGCGCCGGGCAGCGGGCGCTTCGTGTCGTACGCCCAGACGCGACCAGAGAGTATGAACGTCGTGCCCGGTTCTCCGGGCAAACTAAGCTTGCCTCTGAATGGCGCGCCCGGGCGATAAAACGGTCCATAAGGCTGTGGGATGACCTTGCGCAGTTCGCCTTTCGGCGCCGCGGATTCCCTGGGCGCTGGTCCCATCTGGATCAGGACTCGATCCGCCGTGTCTCGACTGACTTCCTGAGTAGGTTGCGCGTTGCAGCGAAGCACAAGGCCGGAGACGCCAACGGTTGCCAGACCGATCGCTGATTGTTGCAAGAATGATCTTCGAGTTGGATCGAACATGGGTGTTTCACCTGGAAGATTTTTGATTTATCCAGATCTGAAACACCGTTGGCCGCACTTTTGTGCTGACGAATCTGATAACTAGCGCCAGGACGGCGAGAATCCATTCTTTACCAGCAATCGTGGGTTGCCGCCGTTGAGCGGCACGATCCATAGATCCGTAGTTCGATCCTCATCCAGTGACTTTGCTCGTTCGAAAACTATCGATTGACCGTCAGGCGAGATACTCAAGTTACCGGTGAACTCGTTTTGCAGACGTGTAATCTGCGTCGTCTTCCGGCTGGCGAAGTCGTAGCGAAAGAGATTGGCGGAGTCTCGCATTAGCGTTTGGTTTGAGAATACGAAACCTGAACCATCCGGCAGCCAGCGAAGATCGAAAAGCAGTTGAGACTCGATCTCTGAGAATTGCGTCAGCCGATCGCCTGGATGTGTTCTGCCTTCGTTGATGCGAAAAACGCTCGAGTCGCCGGAAGCGTTCTCCGAGTAGATAAGTTGGTTCACGGTTGCGGCTGTCGGACCCCAGTCCCAGACACACGTGCCGAGCGGGTTCTTACCTCCGAAGAGCGGGTTGTAGACGTATTCGCCCGCCGTCGGATTCACTGATGTGCTATTCAATGTGCACAAGCCAGATCGATAACTGACGCGCGATCCGTCGTGGCGCCACACTGGTCGGAACGCGCCGAGTAGTTCGATTCCGTCGCCGGTAATACTAAACACCGGCGCCTTCACAGTTCTTCCTGCCTGCACTTCAACTCCGGGAGTGAACCAACGGTATTGACCCCACATCGCGACGACTGCCTGGGCCATGTTGCCGAAGTCGGCAACGTTCTTGAAAAGAAGTGTCTTGGTCGAACCCGGCGGGAGCGTGATCTGCTGCGGCTCGTCCGCGCCTGCGACGTAGACGATGAAGACTCCAGCGCTCGCCTGCGATTGTCTATAGATCGGTTGGTTGTTACTCACGGTGACGCTGACCGTGCCTTTCGGATAACGCGCGAAGTCGGCGCGATCCGGCGGGTTGGTCAGTTTACGAAAGCCGCTGCCGTCCGGACGAATTGCGTAGACGTCTGCATGGTAAAGCGAAGTGACGTTGGCATGCCCGCTGGAGAAGGCGAGTTCTTTTCCATCAGGACGCCACGCAACGTCGTAGATACCGAGCTCCTTTCTTGCATCAGGATGCGTCCATATTCGTCGATCGTTTGAACCGTCGGCGTCGATCAAACGGATCTCCGTGCCGTTGCGGATGTAGGCGATCGTGCCGCCGCCGTTGGCGGCGACGCGATTGCCGAGCGGTAGAACAGAAAGAATTAACAACAGAAACACCGCGATAGTACGGAACATCTCCAGACCTCTTAAGTTATTGTTTCGCGCAACGACGCAGATCCCACTTTATAGTGACGGTTTTGATACCCCGGGTCGTGTCGTGCTCAACAGTCTCGCTTCCGGCTAACTCGTTAGGTTTTGCAGGATCGATATGGCCCTTACCAATCAACACAGGGGCGTCGTCGCTGAGTTGATAGCGGTCGATTTTGTCTACCTGATTGAAGTCTTTGTTGTAAGGATTGTTACACGTACCCTTAACCCGGCTACTCACGACGTGCTGTCCGGATGCATACACCATCAGTGTCGGGGCCAACACCGAATATTCGCCAGTGCGGGAATTGAAGGTGATGGAGAAGGCAGTTGTATTCTCATGCGCCTCGCCTTGAACGGCCTGACTGTCATCGGTTTCGCGATAACACACACCCTTCCCGCGGCTGCCCCTTTCCTTCTTTTCGTGGGCGGTGGCTCGCACGAGTGCAACCGGCACTCCCTGGTCGTTTAGGCGCCCGTCCAGTTGGGCTTTTGTCTCGTAGTAGGCCTCGTCGTTCCAATGCGATATGTTGACCTTGTTCTCCGCAGTGCCTTTCTTTTTAGTTACGACCTGGTAACTGATGGTCCCTGTCCACTGCCCTGTGCATTGTGCGGGTGCGGGCGGCACAGAACTCTGCCCGGCGAAGATGAGAAGAATTAATGTTAATGATCCTGTCACGCGCATCATTCAGCCTCGCTTACTTCTTTGTCACTGTCGCAACGATCGTTTGTGCTGACGTTTGGACGATTGGCGTGAGAATGTCTTCGCCGTCCGACTTAGCCTTCGCTTTTGCGGTGTTGCTTAGGACAGTCTTTGACGTTTCGACACTATCGAGTTTGTATTCGAGCGAGAGTTCGTCTTTGGCTTTGATCGAGCTCGTGATTGCGGCGGTAGTGTAGACGCCAGTGATCGCTGCCGAACGTGCAGCGCCGGTCGTTGCCGAACCGCCGCCCGGGATGTGTCCCGCGGCAGAGCCTGCGATGTTGCCAATCGCTTTCCCAAACATCGAACCTCCGCCTTTCTTCACGTTCATCGAAGCGGAGAGGATGTAGTCACACTGGCTTTGGCGAGCTTCTTCCAACGCCTGCGCGGGAAACTGTGCTGAGAGTGTGACGACTTCGATCGCCGGAGCATTCAGATAGCCGGCAAAACTCTTGCGCAGCGTCTCAGCTGCTTGTGTTGTGTCACCCGAAGTTAGTTGGACCTTCGGCAGCATGATGCCGATGCGGATCACGCCGGGTTTCTTAGGAGTTGAGCTGTTGGCGACGTTTGTGGTGTTTGATGTCGTTGACGTCGTTGACGCGGCGCTGCTGTTAGGCGGTGGGTTGTAAGCGGCAGAGGCAGTGGCAGCGGTGCCTATTCCGTAAAGTTCGTTTGAGTCTTTCGCCAGTGTGTAGCCTGCGGGTACGTCGAACAAAGATGCGGCGAGTGGTTCGCGTGAGAGTTCGAGCACCTCTTGCGTCATGGTGCTGGTTCGGCCGTCGGGTTGGTAGATGGTAGTGGTAACGAGTACAGGAAAACCCATTTTGGCGCCTCCGATGGTTTTGGTGCGAATATCGTCTTTGCAGCCCGGCCGTTGAGGCGGAACGTGCGGCTGGTGTTTCTGACCTTGAGTCGGGCATTCGAACGCATACTGAAAGTCGATGTACCAACCGTCGGTTTCGACTTTTTGATCCTTGTCGCACGCTTCGGGGCTGGCTGTTTTAACAAAGGACGTTTTTATGCGACGAGCCGTGAAGCCAAACATCTCTTTTCGTTCGCCGGTATCCGTGATGGTGTTGGTTATGTTGACCAGACCGCCGCGAGGTTCGGCTGACGGTTGTTGTGCGCCCGGAGTGACCGGTGCGCCGCCTCCGTCACCCTCACCCGTACTAACGCCGCCCGTACCGTCCGCCGAAGCGATCAGGTACGTCTTTGTTTTTTCATTGATCGTCACGGTGCGTTTGAGGTCGCATTGCATGATCGTCGTAAAGGCCATGGCTCCAGGCATTTCACTGCGCATTCGCTGACCTTTTATGTAAAGCAGACTCTCCATGCCGCTAACGCCGTTCATGCTCATCCGCTGACGGATCTTGACGTCATTCGTCGTTGATTTGCTTGCTGTCTGGCTGTTTGTGACTAGCCCCAGACCCGCAAAAACCATCAGTATTAAGCCACCTAATATCTTTGTCATATACACTTCTCCCTTCATTAACAAACGCAGGAATATCGCTGAAAATAGCTCAAAATAGTTTTTAGCAATAAAATCAACGTACAAATGATTCAACCGCAACAAGGGGTTACCGAATTACTCATAGCGTGGAGTGAGGGCGACAAGGCGGCACTAGATGAGCTCATGCCAGTCGTCTACGACGAGTTGCGCCGGCTGGCGAAGAACTATCTCAGCAGGGAACGACCCGACCACACCCTGCAAACCACAGCCCTCGTTCACGAAGCTTACCTGCGGTTGATTGATCAGAAGTCAGTCGATTGGCAGAACCGCGCGCAGTTCTTCGGCATCGCGGCGCAGATGATGAGAAGGATCCTGATCAATCATGCGAAGGATCGGCAGGCACAAAAACGGCAGGGTTACGCGACGAAAGTCTCGCTGGATGAAGCGGTGAGCTTCTTTGAAAAACGAGAAGTGGATCTGATGGCGCTCGACGAAGCTTTAAACGATCTTGCCGCGCTCGATCCGCAACAAACGCGGATCGTAGAGTTACGCTTCTTCGGTGGTCTCACGATCGACGAGGTATCGACGGTGCTCGCCATATCGCCGGCCACCACCAAACGTGAATGGGACTCGGCAAAGCTCTGGCTGCGCCGCCAACTAAATATCGGAGGTCACTCATCACCCCGGAACGCTGGCAACAAGTAAAGCATCTTCTCGCCGAAGCGATGGAGTTGGATACTGCGCGACAGCGACGGTTTCTCGATTCCGCTTGCGCTGATGACGGAGATCTTCGCGCCGAGATTGACTTGTTGTTGGCCCATCGCGTGGACACCAGCAGCGACCTGATGGAACAGTGCGCAGCCGATGCATCTTTGCTGCGCTTCGATAGCGACGTCGCGCAGGCAGGGAATCGCATTGGTCCATACAGAATTCTTCGCGAAATCGGCCGCGGCGGAATGGGTGCTGTTTACCTCGCGGAACGAGACGATGAACACTACCGCCAACTAGTCGCGATCAAACTGATCAAGCCGGGCCTCGGTGGCGAACCCATACAGCGTCGCTTTCGCAACGAGATGCAGATCCTGGCCGATCTCAATCACGCGAACATCGCGCGACTACTTGACGGCGGCGAGACTCCAGACGGGCTACCGTATCTGGTGATGGAATATGTTGAAGGTAGCCCGATCAATCAGTACTGTGATGATAAACAACTCTCGATCGAACAGCGTCTCAAGATCTTTTGCACAGTCTGCGCTGCCGTGCAGTACGCCCACCAACACCTGGTCATTCATCGCGATATAAAGCCCGGCAACATTCTGGTCACCGGTGATGGTGTGCCGAAACTGGTCGACTTCGGAATCGCAAAACTTCTGGACCAGACGGCTATTGGTTCTGATCTGACGGCGACGGCGATGCCGTTCATGACGCCGCACTACGCGAGCCCTGAGCAACTGCGTGGCGAGTCAGTGACGACGGCAACAGACGTGTATTCGCTTGGCGTAGTCTTGTATGAGTTGTTGAGTGGCCGATCTCCTTACCGTTTCAAGAGTCGAGTTCCTCACGAAATGGCAAAGACGATCTGTGAGGATGCTCCGGAAAGACCTCAGAAACGGCTTAATGCGGACCTCGATAACATCGTGCTGATGGCGATGCGTAAAGAGCCGCTGCGACGTTACGCCACGGCCGAACAGTTTGCTGAAGACATTCAGCGCCACTTGAACGGTCTGCCGGTTCGCGCGCGTCACGACACGTTTACGTACCGCGCGGGTAAGTTCATCCGGCGACAAAAGGTGGCGGTGACAGCGGCTGCACTGGTTCTCATTACGCTACTTGTTGGGATCGTCGCGACGACGTGGCAGGCCCGCGTCGCTCGCGCAGAACGTGAGCGGTCTGAAAGACGCTTCAACGAAGTACGACAGCTTGCCAATTCGATCGTGTTTGAAGTTCATGACGCCGTTTGGAATCTACCGGGATCGACGGCGGCTCGTTCGCTGATCGTGCAACGAGGTCTGAAGTATCTCGACAGTCTCGCAAAAGACGCTGCAGGAGATCGCGGACTGCAACGCGAGTTGGCCGCTGCGTATGAAAAACTCGGCGCCGTGCAGTACACGCCGTCGGTCGCGCATCTCGGCGATTTGCCGGGCGCGCTCGAGAGTCATCGTAAAGCAGCAGCCTTGCGTGAGGCGCTCGTCGCTGCTGAGCCGTCGAATCGCGACTACCGGCGCGACTTACTCGACAGTTACTGGTTCATCGCAGCTCTGGTCGGAGCGCAAGGCGATTTTACGAGGGAGGTGCAGATGCTGCGAGATCAGTTGCCGGCGAGGCGCGATTTGGCGGCGACTGAGGAGTCAGGGTTTCTCGATCGTTATAACCTGGCTGCCACACATACGGCCATCGGCATTCAGTTAATGCAGCTCGGAGACTCGCAAGGGGCGCTCGCGAATCAGCGCGAGGGTTTGCGACTACGCGAGGAGATCGCGGCGCTCGATCCCGACACAACGCGTTCTCGACGCGCGCTGACTATTTCTTATGAATACGTTGGACTCGCGATGGACCACGCCGGTGACACGCAAGGCGCGTTGGAAATGCAGAAGCGCGGATTGCAGGTGCGCGAGTCGTTGGTAGCGGCGGATCCCCTCAACACCGATCTGCGTCTCATGTTGAATGAGAGTCATCGCTACGTTGGAGATTTGCTCTTGAAACTCGGTGACCGCGATGGAGCGCACGAGCACTACGGAAAACAGTTGGCGTTCACTCGTGACTTAGTCGCGGCCGATCCTTCAAGCGCTCAGTTTCGCCGCAATGAAGCGGTCGCTTTGATCAAAGTTGGCGACGTCGAGTTACACTCCGGCGACAACGCGAAGGCCTTATCACACTATCGCGAGGCACTGCGTATTCGCGAAGAGCTCAGCGCGAACGCAAAGGAAGACACCACGATCCGTCGAGAATTAGCTGAGGTCTGGTTGAAGCTGGGTGATGTTTTGAGCAAGACCGGATCGAGATCACAGGCCCTTGAAAACTATCGCAAGAGCGTACAGACTCTCGAAGCTCTATCAGTTTCGATGCCTACTCACGCGGGTATTCGTGAACAACTGGTCGAAGCGCACTCGCGAGTCGCGAGCTTCAGCGACCAAAACAGATCCACTGCTAAAAATTAGGTTGGACGATGCTCATGTTAAAAACTACGGTCCTTTCCGTCACGCTGTTACTCGCCGCCAGTACGTTCCTCGCCCAATCAAACACCGGCACTGACGTTTGGCAGCCAATGAAGTACTTCGTCGGTCAATGGGAAGGCACCGGAACCGGAAAACCCGGCACGTCTACGGTGCGACGTGATTACCGTTTTGTGCTGAACGGCAAGTTTCTACAGGTGCAGAATCAAAGCGAGTACGCGCCGCAAACGGCGAATCCGAAAGGCGAATCGCACGAAGATTGGGGCCTGATAAGCTTCGACAAAGCCCGGAAGCAGTTTGTGTTGCGACAGTTTCACGTCGAGGGGTTCGTCAGCCAGTATGTGACGACCAGCATCAGCGCCGACGGCAAAACGATCGTCTTTACGAGTGAAAGTATTGAGAACATCCCCGCCGGATATCGCGCGCGAGAGACGTACAAGATCGTCGGCGACGACGAATTCACCGAAACATTCGAACTCGCAGGACCAGGAAAAGAATTCGAGCTCTACACCGAGAACCGGCTGCGCCGGAAGAAATAGCATTTGCCATGACGCAATCTGAAACCGTTACTTCAACCGGTTATATTTCTTCATCACCTGTTTCAGTCGATCGTGGGGCAGCGCGTAGACCGTGTTGCCGTTGACGCCAGTCATCGTCTCGGCTGCCACCATCGCGTTGATGATCGCTTCTTCAGTCGCATTCACTGTCGCAGCAAACACAGGATTGATCTGATTGTTCGACAACATCTTCAGCGAAGCTAATTCGACATTCGTCGCGGCGTTCGGATTCGCGGTCGAGAACGCGATGAAGATGTCACCCGAGGAATTTCCGCCGATGCCGCCATTTTTCGCAATGCCCAGAGCCGCGCGTTTCACCACGCGTTTCAACTGATGTGGCAAGAGGGGAGCATCCGTCGCCACCACGACGATGATCGAACCGGTATCCGCCTGACCTAACTTCGGCGTCAGATCCCTCAACTCACGACCAACCGGTACGCCCGCAATCGTCAAACTTTCGCGTGAACCATAGTTCGCCTGGACCAGCACGCCTACCGTGTACCTCGCACCACCGGCGTCGAACGTGCGCGACGACGTTCCAGTCCCGCCTTTAAATCCGTGAACGACCATTCCAGTGCCGCCGCCCGTATTGCCTTCTTCAACCGGTCCAGACCTGGCCTGGTCCAATGCCTGCGACACATGTTCCGGCTTAACATGAAAGCCATTGATGTCGTTGAGAAACCCGTCCCACGTTTCGGCGACAATCGGCAACGACCACGGCTGAAAAGTCGCGCCCTGCTTTTTCATCTGCCAGGCGATCACCGCGTCTCTAACAGTGCCGACACTATGCGTGTTCGTAATCATGATCGGGCCTTCGAGAAAACCTGATTCTTCGACCCAGGTAGTGCCCGTCATCTCGCCGTTTCCATTCAACGTAAACCACGCGCCGAACACTTGATCCTTCGAATCGCGACCGCGAGGTATTACGGCCGTAACACCTGTTCGCACCGGACCTTTTCCGACGACGAGCTTCCCATCACCTGAGATCAGCGTGACTTGCCCGACTTCGACACCCGCCACATCCGTGATCGCATTCAATCGCCCGGGCACTCCATCGAAAGGAATGCCGAGATCGCGCGCTCGAGGTTTGGTGGCTTTAGTTTGAGCGGGGACGGTAGCCAAAGACGAAAGAAGAACAAGAATCAGCAAGAAGGCTTTCGCGGTCACGAGTGGAGGCTCCTTTTTTAACGGGGTGCTACGAGATTTCGCGATTGTAGGCGCAAGTGCTATCTTGTGAAAACTTCGGACGAGTCAATCCAGCAGCGTTCGTTTTTTCGCGTTACTTAACGGCGCTCAACAATTTATGTAAAAACCAGCCGTGAACGATAGAGAGTCTAAGGGTAAAACAATGCATCGAAACCAGTCGCGAAAGTGGCTCCTCACGTTATTGATCTGTCTGGTTGCGCTTTTTGTCGCGCCAACCGCCGGCGCGCAGCAGTCGTGCTTTACCGAAGCCGAACGCGCTCGCGCCGAACAAACCGCGAAAGTTTATGCACCGCCGGATCCCGGCTACGATCCGGTGCTTGGCTACAATCCGGCGACCGGACCCCGGCGCGGCGCACCGCCGGTTGACGCCAACGGACTCGCCCGGACGTTCAATTGTGTCGCCAACAAAGATGAAAACCCTGGCGCAGGCACGACGCCCAAGTTTCACTGCTCAGTTTCAGGCGCGACGGACGAAGACGGCGATCTGATTCGCTACAAGATCAAACCCCACTTCAAAGGACAGTCAAAGGAAAAGCGTAACGGCGAGATCTACGGCGAGTTCCTGTCGTCGCGTTTCTCGAAAGCGCTCGGCTTTTTTGCTGACGACGAATGGGTAGCGGACGTCAATTGTCCGGATTGCGAAAAGAGTTTGACGAGCAGTTTTCAAGGAGCAAGTTTCTCAGGCTCTCAACCAGCCGCCGGCATCGAGCTACCGCTGGCGAAAGGCATCGACGTCAAGTGTGATAACAAAGATTCAGGCCCACTCGGTGACACGCTCACGAAGCTCCTTCAGAGCGGCGCTCCACGCGCTGAGATCGACGCCTTCAAACTCTGGCTGGCGTTCATCGATCACGGCGACACCAAAACCGACAATCACAAGTTCGCTTGCCTGAAGTCGAAAAAGAACGCCGACGGTACACGCAGTTGCGAACCTGGTCAGGCTGTTTTCTATGTTGGCGACATGGGATCGACTTTTGGATTTTCACGCTCCAGTGAGAATAAGGCGCGACTCGACGCTTGGAAGAAGAAGGATCCGATTGAAGTAAGTGGCGGACGTTGTGCGACGACCGCGAAGAGCGTCGGCGACACCGGCATCAGCGAAGGAGGACGAAAGCTGCTCGCCGATGGACTCCAACGTTTGCTCGACGCCGAAAAACAGAATCGAACGATCACGAAAGTTTTCGAAGCTTCGCGAAACGCGGAGCGGGATCAACCCGCGGCCCAGTGGACCGCAGAATTCGAACGCAAGGCGCGAATGATCATCGACGCGCGTTGCTCAAACTAGATTGATACAGAATTCGAATTTCGAATTTCGAATTTCGAAATAACAAAGCAATGACCTCTCAGGGTAAAGAAGTGAACCAATCCGAATCTCCGGCGGAACCGAAATCCAAACCAAAACGTTTTTTCGCCTGGTCAGTCCTCAATCGTGACTTGTGCCAGTTGGAGTTTTTCCGCCGCGTGCTCGAGGAAGCGCTCGACAGAACCACCCCGGTTCTCGAAAAGCTCAAGTTTTTAGCCGTTTTTTCGTCAAACCTCGACGAGTTCTTCATGGTCCGTGTTTCCGGTCTGAAGGAGATGCTGGACATTGAAGAGATTGGACCAATGCCCGGCGAACTGACGCCCCACGAACAACTCCGCGTCATTCGCAAGCGAGTTTCGACGCTTGTGGATGAGCATTCGAATTGTTTGCGTGAAGAAGTGCTGCCGGAGCTTCAGTCGCACGGCGTCGTGATTGCGCGTTATTCGTCGCTGTCGCAGAGCGAGAAGCAGAACCTGGCCGAGTACTTCATGAAGAACATCTTCCTGGTGCTCACACCGCAGGCCGTCGATCCGGCGCGCCCGTTCCCTTACATCTCCAACCTCAGTCTAAACATTGGTTTG
This sequence comes from uncultured Acidobacteriota bacterium, assembly GCA_963789185.1. Taxonomy (GTDB): domain Bacteria; phylum Acidobacteriota; class Blastocatellia; order Pyrinomonadales; family Pyrinomonadaceae; genus PSRF01. The sequence continues at coordinate 363,183 of CAWBJU010000015.1, read as the reverse complement.
ACCGTGCAGAGCAATCCGGAAGACACGCTTGCCGGATCGCCGATGGGAAATGAAGTGCGGTTTGTGCGAATCAAGGTTCCGCCGGTGGTGCCGCGGTTGATCCCGGTGAGTGAAGGGAAGTTGAAGTTTGCCCTCGTGGAAGAAGTGATCGAGGCAAACATCCACCGGTTGTTCCCGAACATGCACCTGGGCAAGGGGCATCTCTTCCGCGTCACGCGCGACGCCGACGTCGAGATTCGCGACGACAAAGCTGCGGATCTTTTGAAGCTGATCAAAGAGTCGCTGCGAGAGCGGCGTTTTGGTTATGCGGTGCGGTTGGAAGTCTCCTCGACGATGCCTACCGAGTTGGTTGAGTATCTGACGAAGTCGCTCAACCTCGAGTCAGATGACGTCTACAGGATCAACGGACTGCTCGATGTTCCCGACCTGATGGAGCTCCATGGCCTCGACTTGCCGGACCTGAAAGACAAGCCGCTAAGGGCAGTCGTGACGCCTGCGCTACGGAACAAAGAGTCGCTGTTCGATGCGATCAAGAAACAGGATGTGTTGCTGCATCATCCTTACTCCGCGTTTGGAACTGTCGTGGATTTCATCCAGGCGGCGGCTGACGATCCGCAGGTCGTGGCTATCAAGATCTGTCTCTATCGCACCGGAAAGAACTCGCCGATTCCGCGGGCGTTAATGGCCGCGAGCGAACGAGGAAAACAAGTCACTGCGGTGGTCGAGATCAAGGCGAGGTTTGACGAGGAAAACAACATCGAGTGGGCGGAGCGTCTGGCCGAGTCGGGCGTGCACGTGGTCTATGGAATAGTTGGTCTGAAAACGCACAGCAAGGTGGCGCTTGTCGTGCGGCGCGAACAGGATGGACTGCAAACCTACACGCACATCGCTACCGGAAATTACAACCCGACGACTTCAAAGGTCTACACGGACATTGGGTTATTAACCAACGACTCAGTCATCGGCGACGATGCGACCGACTTGTTCAATTTTCTCACCGGATTTTCGATCCAGAAGGAATACAGCCGCTTAATGATCGCGCCGCTCAACCTGCGCAAGCGGATGATGGCGTTGATCAAACGCGAGACGGCGCATGCGCAGGCAGGTCGGCCCGCGCACATCATGGCCAAAATCAATCGTCTGACTGACCTCCAGGTCATCGAAGCGCTTTACGAAGCTTCGCAGGCTGGTGTGAAGATCGATCTCATCGTGCGTGGCGCTTGCATGATTCGTCCGGGTGAACCGGGACTTTCGCAAACCGTTCACGTCAGGAGTGTCGTCGGACGTTTTCTCGAACACAGTCGCATCTTCTATTTTGCCAACGGCGGCGAGGAAGAGGTTTACATCGGCTCTGCGGATTGGATGGCGCGCAATCTCGATCGACGTGTCGAGGTTGTGGTGCCGGTTCTCGATGCGAGGCTGAAGAAGTATTTGAAAGAAATGGTGCTGGCTGCTTACCTGCGCGACAATGTGAAGGCGCGCGTGATGAGACCTGACGGCATTTACGAAATGCCGAAGATGGCTCCCGATGAGGAGCCGTTCAACAGCCAGTTGTTTTTCGAAGGCCCAAACAGTTCGCCGCATGTGGGCAGTGTTCATCCGCTGAAGAGCAAGCGACTATGGGCCAAGCAATGAATCCCTGCCTTGTGCTCTCTTTTGTGGCTCAGCTTAGAAAGGTAAACGAAACATGAAGCGTGTGACTCTCGCGGTGTTGGGGACGTTTGTTCTCCTCCTGCTGGGGAGCGGATTACTGGCTTACTATTTTCGCGTTCCTCCCGAACATGACGTCGTTACTAAAGCGCCAACGAGTGTGGCTTCCCCCGCCGCGACACCTGCACCTCAAGATGAGATTCCGCTTGTTGGCGAACTCTTCGGACGAGACGGCGCCGGCCTCGCGCCGTCGACATTCGCGAGTTGGGAATCATTGGCTGCAAGAATCGGCCTGCGCTTTTCACTCGCCGCGTTTCTCGCGGCACTACTCGCGTTTCGTCCTCGACGTGGGGTTTCGATCGTTCGCCGCAATCCCTATGTGGCCCAAACGCAGATACTGATGGCTGTAGTTGCGGGCGCGATGATGATGGTAGTCGGGGACAGCGCGGCGCGAGCGTTTGGTATCTTTGCCGCGGCGTCGCTCGTGCGTTTTCGCACGAACATTCGCGACCCGAAAGAAACGACCGTGTTGCTTGTTTGTCTCGGCGTTGGACTGGCGGCGGGCGTTGGTCGCTGGGACATGGCAGTTATTCTGACGGTGTTCGTGCTGATCGCCTTGTCGTTGCTCGAATACTTCGAACAGTTTCAGGTGTTTCGTTCGATGGAGCTTTCAGTGGCGACGCGTGATGTCGACAAGACCAACGACATGCTGAAGAAGATGTTCATTCGACACGGCTATGAATTTGAACTTCTCGAACTTAACCGGCCCGATGCGGACGAACCGATGGGTAAGATTGTTTATCTCGTAAACATTGATCCGGTGGTGCGGACGAGCAAGTTGAGTGACGAGATACTCTCTCACGATCCGGACAATGTCGACGGCGTTGAGTGGAAACAGAAGGAGAGCAAGACGTACATTTACCGGTAGTTGCTTGGTCCAGAAAATGCTGAAGGCCGCCCTTCGTGATGAAGAGCGGCCTTCGTCGTTTTTAATTTTGAGCGCGGTTACTTTTCCGTCGTCTTGCTCTGATGGGTTTGCGCGTAGTCCTTCACGAAGTCTTTGAAGGCGCCATGGCCCCAGCTCGTGTAGAAATCGAACTTCTTCATCTCTTTGTAAACCTGCTCGAAATCCCAGTTATAAAACTGGAAGCGGTAGACGGCGCCCATCGCGCCTGTGCGATGTCGTCCTCCCGCGCAGTGGACGTAGAACTTACCCGTCGCAGGATCGTTCACCGTCTTCAGAAACGTCTCGATGGCTTCCGGCGTCGGATACTTCTTCGCGATCATGGGAATGTTGATGTATGTCATTCCCTGTGCCTCGACCGCAGACTTTGAATACGCTTCTGTGTCTTCTCGGAGGTCGATGATTGTTTTGATGCCAAGCTCAGAGAGAGCTTTGTAGTCTTGCTCCTTTGGCTGGGCGCCGCGATAGAAGCGGTCGTCCATCTGGCCAAAGTTTTTGATTTTGATTGATTGGTTGGAACTGGTATCGGAAACTTTTTGCGCGGATGTAACGACTGCGACCGAAAGGACTGTTACTAAAGCGAGCAGTACCTGACGGCCTTTGTGATTCCACGAAATTGCCATGCAGTATTTCCTTAATCCTTTATCAGTTTCTTAGTTGGGTATTGCCTGAGGAAGATAACATTACTTCTGCGTTCGGCTCAATAGTATATGAATGGCACGCGTATTGATTGAGCCTGAGCGATGCAATAGACTGCGATGAATATTGACTCGGAGGTCTGGATGAAGAGCCGCACGATCGTAGTTGGAGACATTCACGGTTGTTACGACGAGCTGATGGCGTTAATGGAGAAGGTCAATCTTGGCGAGCGCGACCGCGTTGTCTCCGTGGGAGACTTGATCACGAAAGGTCCTAAGAATCGCGAGGTCCTTGAAGTATTTATGACCGATCCGCGTTTCAGCACCGTGATCGGTAATCATGATTTGCAGTTGCGGCGCAAGTGGTGTGGCGAAGACGTCGAGCTCAAGCCTGCGCAACGCGAAGTGCATCGTGAGTTAAAAGGTGAGAAAGATCATTACGCGAGTTTTTTGAACCGCTTGCCGTTCTGGATCGATTTGGGTACGCATCTAGTGGTGCATGCCGGACTGCGTCCGAACGTTGAGCTTTATTCGCAAACCACTGGTGATTTGACGCGTCTCCGGACGCTTGGTCCAGATCGTGAGAGTGAAGAGGGAACTCCGTGGTACCACGTTTACTACGGAGAGAAGACAGTGTTATTTGGCCACTGGCCAGCCGCCGAACCGCGACGCGGAAAGAAAGCGATCGGGTTAGACACCGGCTGCGTCTACGGCTACCATCTGACGGCTTACATCATTGAGACGGAAGAGTTCGTCAACGTAAAGTCCAAGAAAGCGTACGACGCGAGTTAATCAGCCTGGGGCTTGTAGCCCCAGGCTTTTTTGCGGCTGTTGTTATGGGCAATTACTCAGGATCGTAAAGCTTGGTCCATCTTCGATCGCCACTGTCCCGCTTTGTGAATTGGGCACACTCACTTTTGCCGTCACGGTCATGACATTGCCGGACGTATCCGCCACCTTCAACGTCACCACATAAACACGTCCGTTGGAGTTGCCTTTTCGCTCCGCGCGCAATTGGACTGACTTGCAATCGGGTGCGATCAGGATGTCGTTGATCGTGCTGCCATCCGAGGTGTGGTCGTCAGGCTCATCACTTGAAGCACTCACAATATTCACACTGCTGATGCCGAGGTCGGCATCGCAGTTGTCGCTCACGCCGCTAACCAGGTCGCTTACGTTGAACGTGCTGTACGTGTGATCGGGAGACCACAACGTGTGATTCGTGGTCGTGATCGTTGGCGCCTGCTCGTCGTTCACAGTCACCTTGAAACTACAGCTTGGTCCAGCCGTGCTCGTACAGGTTACGGTTGTTTCTCCGACAGGGAAGAACGATCCTGAAGGATGATCGCACGTGACTATCCCGCAGCTTTCGCCGGAAGGCTCCGTGTAGTTGACAATTGCACCGCACTCGTCCGGATCGTTCGGCACTAAAATGTCAGGAGGACATACCAATACGCACGGAATTCCGGTTTCAAACGCGCCGATGTCCGTGGCGTCGCTGGTCGCTTCGTTTGGAACACCAGGATCGTCGATTGTCCGAGGCTCGCCGCGTTGATCAGTTGTGGAGCCTGCTGCAACGCCCGCGTCGATTGCATCACTACCAGCTAACGGTTCCATCGTCTTTGTTGGACCACCATTGTCAGCCAGCGCTGCCAGCATTGGATTCGCGCCTGTGAGATCGCCGGTGCCGGTGAAGCCTGTTGCGTCGGTCGTAACGCCGACGAGGTTGTGTCCGTTGCTGGTAACTGCGCCATCGACGTTTGGTCCGGGAGTGAATGCGCCGGGATTGCTTCCCGTGCCGTTCGCAGCGGTGTTGCCGGCGATGATCGTGTTTTCGATCGTCACGGCTGCTGGTCCAACGCGAATGCCGCCGCCTGTTCCTTCAGCAGCGTCGCGTGGCGGCTTGTTGGCGCCACCCTGGTTTACGCCAGTGTTGCCCGCTTGAGCGTTATTTCCGCTCAACGTTCCGTGTTTCAGATTGATCGTGGCTGCATTGTTATTGGTAATCGCGCCACCGTGCGCAAGACCGCCCGCGCCGTGATTGCCGCAATTGAGTCCGCCGTCGGTTTGACCACCGTTGCCGCCGTGGCCGCCGATCGCCGAATTGTTGGCGAACGTTGCGGTGTTAACGATCAGGCTTCCACTGTCGGCCAGGATTGCGCCGCCGCGGGCAGCGCCACCATCGCCGGCCTGGTGACCGCCGAGGCAAGTCGTGCCAAACGCGTTCCCGCCATTTCCGCCGTTGGCGGCGGCGAGGTGAAAAGTGGAGTTGGTGATCGTCGTGTTGCCGAAGCTATACACGCCGCCGCCATTCGCTTCTCCACCGGGATTGGCTCCATTGCCGCCGGTGCCTGATTCACCACCGTTAGCAGACGTGCTTTCAAACGTCGTGTTATTGACGGTCGCGGTTGCGCCACCGCCGACATAAAGTCCGCCGCCCTGGGCCAATCCGCCGAAGCCGCCGTTCGTCTGACCGTTTTGATCCTGATCACCACCATCGCCGCCGATTGCGGCACTGTTGTCGATCTGCGAAAGGTTGATAACGAGCGTACCGGCGTCGAAATAGATCGCGCCGCCTTTCGCGGCGCCACCGTTTGCGTTGTTGAAGTTGCCGCCGTTTCCGCCCGTCGCATTGTTCGCCGTAAATCTGCTGCCTGAAATGATGACGTTGCCGGTGCCTGCGAAACTGGCGAGACCACCACCGCGCGCTTCGAGTGTCGTGTGTTCGTTTACGATCGAGTCACCCTTGCCGATTGCCTCGCAGGATTGAAGTGTGACGTTCGTTAACGTGAGACTGCCGCCGTTGTTGAGGATGCCGCCACCGGTGCCGGGACTGTTTTGCGAAGCAGGATTGGTGCTCTTGCCGTTCGTACCATCGTCAGCGGCTTTGCCGTTCTGAATCACGATATCTTCAAAGATAGCGGTTACACCCGATGTCGTGATGTGGAACCCGCGGTCGCGGGTGCTTCCCGCATTCAACGCGCTCGCTTCGATGACGCTTGCGTTTGGACCACTCGAACCGCCACCGACGATAGTGACCGAGTGCAGGGTCGTTGTAATGTCGAGATCACCGGTGGCCGCTGCGTTCTCTTGTGTGGCGTTGGTCAGTGTGAGGTGATACGTCGTCGCCGGTGCGAGGTTAATGATGACTGGATCCGCGTTGGGGTCGGCGTTTGCGGCGAGGATTGCACCCCGCAAACTGCAATCGTTGGGAGCGACTGTGCATGCGCTTGCGCCAGCGACGTCGTCAGTTCTATCGACATCGAATGACGTTACGAACGAAGCTGCGCTGGAGGAGAAACTTAAAAACGCAGCGACCAAAAGGAGGAGAGTCAGTGTTGTCCAGGTGATTGTTCTTTTCATCGGGTGCTCCAGGAATAGTTCGGGTTCGGGAGTGTCGGGGGATATGTGGTTTACATGCTGGTCCAATAAGGTGCCTTCTAATACACCTTTTGAGTGTCGACAGCAAGGAAAATCAAGCGTAGTCTTGTCGCCACCAGCAGACGAAAGCCTTGCACAGGAGTGACAATGGATCCTCAAGACAGAACCTCTCCCGAATCTGATCGCATCGAAGCGTCTGACGACGCCGACACCGCCAGCATCGCCGCAGAGCTATTGGCTAAACTGGCCAGTTCCCAATCCGTGGACGAAAAAGGTCGCACTGCGCTTCACCTCGCATGCGGACTTGGACAGCTGGAGACAGTCCAACTGCTGATCAACCACGGCGCACTGATTGAGGTGCAGGATCACGACGGAAACACACCTTTAATGTTTGCCGCGGTCTCAGGCAACGCGACTCTGATTGAACTGTTGCTTGCAGAAGGGGCCAACATCAATGCCAGGAATCAACGCGGGCAGGACGCGCTGGTGTTCGCGTCGATCTCCGATCATGCTGATGCCGCGCGACTGTTGCGTGAGCGGCTGCTGGCGTTGCGCGGCATGGCCGCCAAGACGGCTGCGTCCGCAGCTGGAACACACTTCACGGAGCTACCGAAAAAGAAGGGAGTGTTCATCGGTGGAGTGCCGCGTGGAAATGGAGAGCCATCTCGAACCACTCCGACCGCCGAAGAGAATCGATCACTTGCTGAAGAGATGGTCCGGTCAATGCCGTTAACAACCTTTTCAGGTTGGTTAAAGCAGATCAATGTCGACGAACTGAACCCAATGGGCCTCCTGGCACTGGATTACGGCTTTCCACATTTTTTGAACTTTCTCGATTTCAATGAGGACCAGGCACACAATACTTTGACGCGCAGAGGTTACGGCACTTCGAATTTCGTTAACTTCGGTCGCGCCAGACGATTTGCGGGTGATCATACCTTGCCCCGCGGTCGTTATTACACTGTTTGCAAGAATGCAAAGGGCGACGACAACAACACTCTTCAAGGCGAGCTTTGGGCCTACTATCGACCTGAATACGCTGGCGACATCGCGATGTTCGACTCGGCAGATGAAAAAGCCATGCTTGAGGTTGAGAATAGCGGCGTCTGGAAATTGCCGCGGATCTCGACGCCGCACATCGCCGTTACGTTTTCCCCTACAAAACAGGCCGCCAACCCGTTTGGATTTTTGGCGGGAGTTGATTTCCCAAATGCGCTTGCTGTACTGCTCCCGGTGTCCGTACGGGAAGAGCGGATTGAAAAAGTGCTTGATTTGCGGCAGCCCGAAACGGCCCGTTGGTTTGCATATTACTTTAGCCGTCTTGTCGTTGAGCCCAACCAAGACGACGGTTTGCGCGATTGGATTCGTTGCTGTCCACTGCGTCCGGAGCTTGATTCGATCGAGCAGATGCTTCCCACTCTGATGAGTCAAGAGCGAGGTGGTGGAATGTTCTGCCAGATGGTCGGCACGTGGCTGCGCAGGCACGGCGTCAACGGAATGATCTTTCCGTCGGTGCGGAATGATCCGGGTGTTGAGGTGAAGGATGGGGAAGTAGTTGATTGGAACGGGTGGAATTTCGTCGATTACCGGGACGCGCCCGAAACTTATTTCGTTGCGTTCGTCGACGGTTCCGACTATTGGGAGGAAAAGGTAAGGGTTGGCATAGGTCTCGGCGTCGGACAGTTGCCGGATTGGGATCCTTACTTCTACGTTACGATTGACTACACTGGAGAAGGTCAACGGCGCGGTTCGTGGAAAGTGGATGGGACCATCGGTACGCGGATAGCAATCATACAAAGCGAACTCGAAGAGGTTCGATCGATAAAGCCTGAGGACAACAATCGGTCGACGAGTTGGATTGCCGGCCTGCCACTCGAAGCTGACGTAAAGGAATGGGTGAAGCTATTTGTAACTCAGAACTATTCGGAGTGCGTGAAACGCGGATTGGCACTCTTACCGCGCATTGAAAGTTTCGAAATTCTACAGATGTTCATAATCAGCCTCCAACGGCGCGGCAAAGAGCCGGCAGGTGGAGGCTGGGCGGCGAACGAAGTAGTTGAGCAACTTGGACCGCAAGTACTCGCGAGTCACGAGCATTTGCCAGACCTGTACTTACTGCTCGCGGTCACACTGGGTGCAATAGATCCCTACGCCGCCCTGGAGGTGACCGAAGATCGAAACGATCGCTGCCGGATCCACTATTACGCGGCGGCGCGATTGATTTCCCAGGGACTCAACGATCAGGCACTCTCCCATCTCGACGCGTGTATAGAGTCCGCTGGCGAGGGTTTGGAACCTCACCTCGCACTAGAGGAACGCGAGAGAATTAAAGCTGGCTGAACATGAGATCTAGTGGGCGATCCCCGTAGAGTATGTCTAACTCCTGGACCTCGTATTGATGCAGCAAGCTGACAACTAAGTTGATTCCCAATTGCTTCCAACCAGAGATCTCACCTTCGAGCCAAATCACCGCCTCGTGGCCGCGGCATCATGGCCAGCCTCAACGGCTCAACGTCCCGAATCAGTAAAGTTCCGGCATCATCTTTTTGCACTCTAACTATGCGCTTGAGAGCTCGCCCACGCATTCTAATTCCGCACACAAGCTGCCAACAGCTGCCGAGTGTTGATGTCCTTCGCTTGTTTACACACTGTTCATAAGTGAGTCACGAGCGGGCAATTTAGGTATGCAGGTTATCGCCGAAGGCGTCGAGACGGAGGATCAGTTGCAGCAATTAAGACTCGTAAAGTGCCAATACGGTCAAGGGTATTTGTTTTCCAAGCCACTATCCGCTACTGATGGCGACCAATTTCTCCTGAATCGAAGGCAGCCTCAACAGGACAACTGCCCCAGCGTCGCATTAGATCTTACTGAATCACCAAATATGACGTTCGCAATGTGAAGTGCGCCATTTCGCATGCGCTAGTCAAGGTGCGACTGTTGACTTTAATCGCATCTCGAAGGTCTGACGTGACTAGTACGCGTTGACGCAGTAGTGTGATACCGATAGCATCAAGCTACGGAATGGTTATGCAACGCATGAGAAACTTGATCATCGGGTTTTCAGTACTACTCATGCTCTTTGGATGTAGCGCTGCCAAACGAACTGCACGAAGTCCGGAAACCGAAGCATTATTGCGCGCTGCGAGCGCTGGAAACGCCGACACGGTCAAAACGCTATTGGTCTCTCCGAACGTTGACGTCAATGGCATTGATGATCAAGGCAACACCGCCTTGATTCAGGCGGCACGCTTCGGACACGATGAAGTAGTAAGAGACTTGCTAATCGCCAAGGCCGATGTGACGATAAAGAATTCTGAAGGCAAAACGGCTCTGATGTTGGCAGCCGAAGGCGGGCATGACCGGACGGTTGCGGTGCTGACGCAGGCGGGCGTCAGGTAACATAAGCTTGAACTGGACGCTGAGATCTTCGCAAAAAGAGGAGGTTTAAGATGGGGATTGTCCTGTTAGTGATTCTCATTCTCTTGTTAATTGGTGCGATGCCACGATGGCCCCACAGCAGGAACTGGGGGTATTGGCCAACCGGAGGAATCGGAACGATTCTCTTGATCGTTCTTATCCTTTTTCTTCTCGGAAGAATATGAAGAATCGATCGAGTTGAATATCCACGATTCACGGCTTGGCTGATCTGTTTTTCCCATTGGTTATCTTTTTCGTGGACTGACCAAGACCCGTCGCTTTGGTCCCAGCTTGTGCAGCTCCTACCACAGCGCCGGTAGCGGCTCCGGCGACGGCGCCCGTCAAAACTTCGCGCGCAACCTTTTTTACTTTGCTAATGAGGCCGGGCGAACTCGGTTTACCTGACTTCTTGCGCCCTCGCTTCTTACTTGACGCTGACGAAACTGATTTCTTCGCGGCCGATCGCTTCTTTGTAGTCTTTTTGGTTGCCATAAACTTTCTCTCATGCCTTTTCTAACGTGAATGATTTTCGCTCACCTGGACCATTGGCCCGAGCTAGTCGCAAAGGGTGTGCCGCTAGACGCAGGGGGTCACAAAGAAAAACCGAAGAAAACCTACTACCCGCTCGTCCAAGACTCATGATGAAGATCATTCGCGTGATAGTGCTATGTTGTGTGGCACTCTTGGGTTCGGTTGCGGTGTACGCTAAAGACCCGCCTATTCAATACAAGATCCGAATTGATCCGGCCGATCTCACAAGCTTTGCTGTCGAGATGAAGATCGAGAGACACCGGCCGGGTTTGCTGCGGGTGGCGATGGCAGTCCACCCGGAATACGACGATCGGTACTTCCGCTATATCGAAAATTTCTCCGCATCCGACTCGCGCGGCGGTCAACTCACCGTTGGTCGGGAAGAAGACACGGTCTGGCGTATCGAGAACGCACCACAAGAGACACACATCCGATATCGGCTTCGCCTGCCGGCACAACAGTCGGCGCTTCGTCAATCGTGGAAGCCGTTCCTCACACGTGATGGCGGTATGGTCGGTGACCTTCATTCACTCATGTATGTCGTTGGCGAAGAAAAACGTCGTGCTCGACTCGACCTCGAAATGCCAGTCGAGTGGACCGCTGCGTCGGGTCTCGAGCCGACATCAAATCCGCGAAGCTTTACAGGTTCTACCGAGCTGTTACTCGACTCGCCGATCATCATCGGTAGGCTGAAGCAATGGGAGTTTGTTGCTGCCGGCGTGCCGCACAGTGTCGTGATCTGGTCCGCTTCGGGCCAGCCGGCGACCAACCCCGAGCCCATGCTCGATGGCATTAAGGAGCTGGTGACTCAATCGATCCGTGCGTTCGGTAGGCCGCCCTACCCGCGCTATGCCTTTCTGTTACAGGAAGGTGGGCAGTCAGCACTCGAACATCACACGTCGTTGAATGTTGGTCTCTCAACCGGTCTCGGAGATCTCTTTGAAGAGATTGCGCATGAGTACATACACGTTTGGAATCTGATGGATGTACGTCCCAAGCAGCGGGTTGGAATTCGTTATCGTTTTGCTGATCCGACCGGGGTCCTTTGGTGGAGCGAAGGGGCAACGATAATGTTTTCCGATCTACTAATCCGGCGCAGTCAGATTTCTGGTGAGCGGCGCTCGCGTATCGAACGTCTCGAATCAATGATGGCACGATACTTTTCATCGCCCGGCTATTCGAACCAGTCTGCCGAAAAGGTCAGCAAGGGAGACTCCCATCCGGAGATTCTCGGAGACAACTTTGCCAGTACTCATCTCCAGGGCGAGCTGCTCGTCACGATGCTTGACCTCGAGATTCGAAGCGAAACGGAAAACCGCAGGAACGCGACTGACGTGATGCGCCGGCTTGCCGAACGGTTCGATTCCGAGCGCGGCATGGACAACACTGATATAGAACGAGCTATAGAAGAAGTTTGCCACTGCGATAAGAAGCAGTTTTTCCGCGATTACATCTATGGTGCGCGCGTGATCGACTTCAACCGCTACCTCCAACTGATCGGACTACGATCCGAGGTTCAAACCATTCCCGCCGTGGACGACAATGGTCAGTCGGTCGTCGATCTTCGAATCGTTCCGCTTTCGTTTGAGAGTGAGGGTGACTTTAAGGTCAGAATCATGAACTCGGATAGCATCTGGGCCAAAGCAGGCATCCGCACAAGTGACACAATCATTTCGGCAGACGAAAGAAAAATTTCCACTTGGCAGGATTTTCGTGGCTGGCTGGGACGGTTGAAGATAGGTGACACTGCGCGGGTCGTAATTACCCGGGAAGGAAACACGCAAACTATCGAAGTGCCGATCAAAGGTTTCCTACGGGCGGACGTGCGTATCAGTGAGTTGAAAGAGGCGACGGCCAAGCAGCTGATGCTTCGCAAGTCATGGCTAAATGCAAATTAATGATAGGGTATTCCTAACTCTGCAAGTAACGACTGCGCAAGATGCCCATGTGATGCAGTTCGTGTCCGGCAATGATGTAAGCCAACGCGCGAACGCTGATTTCATTCTCGTTAGCCTTTCCGTATCGCAACCACTCCGTTTCATTTAAGGGTCGAAAGAGTTGAATCGTTGCTCGACGAACAGTCGCGAACTCCTCCACCATGTCGGCGAGGTTGCGACTATCAAAGTCTGTCTCGCGCACGTAATCCTCTTGTTCATAGCCGGGCAGCGGAGTTTGGTCGTTTCGTGCATAACATAAGGCGCGATAACTGAAAATTCTCTCCGCGTCGATAACATGGCCCAACAGTTCCTTCACGCTCCACTTGTCTGGAGCGTAGCGGAAGTTGGCCTTATCGGAGGGAATAGTTCGCAGCAACGACAAGCTATTTTGGATCTGTTGTTCCAGGGTTTGGATTATGTCGCCTTCCGCCACAAGCATGACATAGCTTGAAAACTCGGGCGCGTGTTCGGTTGGGGCTGGTTTGGTGGCTGCTGCCTGACTCACGTTAAGACTCCTCTGAAAATAGATGGCCTATGCATCACAACCGTTTGCACGACTTGTCGAAGCTTTGTTCAATTCTTTTTAATAACGTTGCGCCTGGTCCAAGCTCGTCCCGGGGTTGTCCCGCACTTCTTACAAACTAGGCGATTCAAGCACAATATTCAACGCACGCACATCCACAAACCTACCCAGGCAGCCGAAGCAACAAAAAACTGTGCGAGGGAATTTGCGGCGTTCGAAAAGCATTTTATGTTGTTTTTTTCCCCTCTGTTTGGCGCTGGACCCCTAAGTGTTTCTGGATGGCTCGGCCCACAGTATTTCTAATTTGTTGTTAGTCTTAACAATGATCAGACGAAAGAGAATGGGCGTTTCGATGAAGATTAACTGCGTCCCTGAAGTGAAGCCGAAGAATTTATCGTCGACAGTTCTAACTAGCGGTTTGAAATACTTATCGTCCTGCATGGCCTTCATTAATTCGACTTCCTTGAGGTAAAGGGAACGCTCTCCCGCTGTATGCTCGCGCATAAGAGCCGCAGCCTGTTCCAGAATAGCCGTAGCTTTCTGCATTTCCTCGACGGTGCTAACAGCCTTAGAGCTTCCCTTATTCACCATCATATTGGAGAGATTCGCGTTCGTATTCAGTAAGGTCTGCACGGTTGAGGGGTACATGTCCTCGGGCTTAATCTTCGCGCCGTCACGAGACTTCTTTATTAACGACTCGATTCCGAAAAACACGAAGTTGTTGGCTGCAGTATAGAACTGTAACCAATCTTCGCCGCTGGCTTCTGCAAATAAACTCTAGTCGTAAAAGACTCCCGGCACGAAGGCGAGAGTGGACGATCGACCGAGCGTTCGCGGTCACCCCGCGCCGCAACAATCATCCGACACTTAAATACCTGTTATGTGTTCTGTGTGCGGGAAGTACTTTGGCAAGACGTTAGTTGATGTGTTACTGGCACTAGTCGGCCCGCGTCTTTTTTTGGAGGAGTCACGCCACTTTAGCGCGGAGATTTCTGCAACCTGAAAGGAGCAACTGGATGACAATTCGAAAACGCGGAACACGTTATCACTCAGATTTCATGATCCGCCGGCAGCGATTACAGAGGGCATTATCGCAAATGAAACGGCAGGCCCAACATTCATTGGACGTTTCGGTTGAGACCGTTTCAATTAGGTCCCGCCAGCACCTTGATCTCGATCGCTAAGTAGTTCGGGCCTGAACAGGCGCTCTGATCGCATGACATGAAGTATCAACACTCGACCGGAATCTTGGCGGTAGAAGATGCGACACGGCGGCTCGACGATCTGGCGATAACGCCAGCCTTTGAGCTCTTGCGGCTTTGAGCCAAGTCTAGGATGGCTTGCGAGATGATCGACGTGCTCGAAGATCTTCTGCACTAGCCGGCGTGCCGCCTCGGGATCGTCTAGTGCAATGTAGTCCGCAATGGCATCAAGATCGTTGAATGCTGGGTCGGCCCAAATTACTTCAGCCATCTGGACATTCGTCGCTTTGCCTGCTTATGAGTTAGTGAGCGACCTTCTTCAATTGCCTTTTCCCCGCGAGCAATGCCTTCGAGCAATGCCATACGACGCTGTAGGGTCTCGAACGTTTCAACATCGACGAGATACGCTGATGGAACGCCATGCTGCGTAATCAAAATCGGCTCTCGATCCTTCTCAAGCTGGTTCAGGATCTCTGTGGCTTGGCGCTTCAGTGTGGTCACGAGTTCAGTTCGCATAGAGTGATACTAAAGTAGCACTTGCTGGGAAGGCAAGGTCTGTTTTTGCTTCGTTGATAGCTGCTCCCATTACGGTCGTTTTTCATTTGTTATGCCCACAAATCTGCAACAACGAATTTGGCTACCAAGAGATTAAAGGTTTTCCGGTTACTTCCAATTCCTTACCATCGGGCCAGCCAAACTGCCTATATCAATTAGTGCTTTTTTTTGATTTCTTTGTTCCAGACAAACTTACCCGTTCGATCGATTAAGCCGTAATTCGTCTTATTACTCTCGAGTTCCTTTTCGATCTGCGCTTTGGGTTTGCCGGCTTTATGATCTTCGAGCGCCTTGAGGAATGACTCATCCTCAGACATACCGACCGAAACGAGGGCCAGCTTACCGACAAACGATTGGGCCACTGAGAATTGAGGGCGGATAACCGACGCGCCGGTTTTGTCTATGTATCCAAATTGCCAACGACCTTGCGAATCGCGAACACCGACCAGCGCCAATCCTTCACTGAACGGCAAGGCACAGGAGAACTCAGGTTTGATTACCCACTTTCCAAAGCGATCGATGAAACCCCATTTCCAGTCAACCTCGACAGCGGCCAACCCATCAGAAAAGGTATCCGGGTTGACTTCGCCTGTTGATGAGGGACACTGACCGCCATCACCGAACTGTGGTTTGATTAATATCTGACCTTGTAGATCAATATACCCAATTTTGCCATCAACGCGAATTGAAGCGAGGCCTTCGGAAAACTCCCCGGCTTCTTCGTACTGCGGCTTGACGATCCATCTCCCTTGCTTGTCAATAAACCCGTACTTCGTCTCGCCCGAGGCAGGGTCAGCAATGCCGGCGATCGCGCGCCCTTCCGAAAAAGAACGAGCTTCCTGAAATTTTGGCGGGATCGCGAACTTGCCTGTCTTATCAATGTAACCCCATTCGCCGTGTGTTCGTGGAACTGCAGCAAGTCCTTCTGAGAAGGGATAGTCAGTATCAATACTAGCCTCTTCGAACTGGGGTTTAATAACCATGCGACCAGTTCGATCTATGTAGCCAACCTTGCCGGCTGTGTTCTCATTTTCGCGGACGCCCACGGCGGCAAGCCCTTCCGAAAAGGTCTTCGCGAAATTGAACCTTGCTTCAACAACAACCTTTCCCGTTTGGTCCACATAACCCCAGCGGCCATGAGTGTTGGGTACTTTCTTACCGACGACTGCCAGTCCTTCCGAGAACAATCCGATAGAGTAAACATCGTCCGACAGTGTGAACTTCAGATTTCCATACTCGTCTACGAATCCATACTTGCCATTGATTTCGACAGGATATAACTGAGAAGAGGGCGGATTAGGGGTGGAGTTACCCTGTTGCACGTCATGACCGTTGGCACTACATGCCACTAAGGCCGCCGTTAATGTTAACGTCAGCACGAAAGTCACTGATCGCCTGGAACCATAAGAAAGCACCAAAGAATTTTACATAGCGATTGTGCCTTTTTGAAGCTCCACGCACTCTGTCACAAAAACTTCATCCGGGTGGCAATCAAATTAAAAAGAATTGAACGGTACTTTCAGAACTTGGGAGTCTCCTCCGCCGTAGGTACTGCGTCGGAGGAGTTTTCTATTGCACTGAACTACTGAGGGCGAAACGCATATGGCTACTATTCAGAAAGAGATCGAAATTGAGCGGAGTAAAGATTTTGTGTGGGACGCGATTCGCGATGTTGGCGCCATTCACAAACGCTTGGTGCCTGGGTTTGTGATTGACTGCAAACTCGACGGCGACTCCCGTGCAGTTACGTTTGCGAACGGAATGGTCGTACGTGAACTCATCATAAGCGTTGACGACGGCACGTGCAGGCACTCGTGGGCCGCTGAACATGAGTCACTCCGTCACTATAACGCTTCGGTCCAGGTATTCTCCCAAGGCACTCATAAGTGCCGAGTTATCTGGATTGCGGATCTAATGCCACATGAAGCAGCTGGCAACATCGGCCAAATGATTGAGCAGGCGTTAAGGACGATGAAACAGACGCTCGAAAACACGTAGGTATTAGATCGGCACTAGATTGCCACGATGACGTCAACTGTTCACAAAGGGCCGCAGCCCGCCGCGGGAATTATTTTCATTTACAACTCTCCTTTCTCCTAGCGCGCCGAGTCACCGAACGCAAAGCAAAACCAACTTGTCGTCAGCTGCGTTGTGTATTTCGAAATTTGAACGCGCTGGGACGTGGAGAATTGTTGCTGGAGAAATATAAACAGCGCTTTGGTGCGTCGTGTCCGGACTCTTGAGAATGCCGTATCCTTCGAGACACACTATAGTTTCTGCGCCCAAAGAGTTGGTTACGCTCCATGTTTCGTTTGGGGCTATAGCGAGTACCTGGGTTGCGACAGACGTTTCTTTCGTCAGGTCATCAATTCTTGTTCGATGAGCAGCAACGGTTTCAGGTGAGGCCAGGAACTGGGAACGGTTGTCTCGCGACGGCGCCGCGAGTTCGGGCGGTAACTTTTCAAGATGGTTGATAGCGATGATTTGCTCATACGCGTATTCAGTCGACTTGTAGCGCAAATCGCCATACCGATAAATACTTAGCAGCGCCAGAACAAAAAAAACTCCTCCCCAAAGCCATTCTGTGTTAACGAGCAACAGGCTGCCGATTATCACGAAAACCACCGCCAAGCTACGGAAGAACTTTGAATCAGCCTCCAATTTCTGAATTTCAGTTAATGTAGCAGGCGGCTTCAGAGCCAGATATTTCTGTGCCCACTTGAAGGTGTTGATGACCTCGCGCTTAGGTCTGACGACGAGTTTCTGGATTTCTTCAGCGCCTAAATTCCCCTCATCGATTTGTTGCCTGATCTCGTCTTCAGACGATATGTGTTCATCACGAATTCTTGTCGCCACCAGGTAGGCCAAATCGAAGTTCCGCTTGAAGAGAGGGTTTCTGAGAAGTTTGTCATAGACAAACTTATCGAGGAGCAAAGATCCGACCGGGAAGACGAGATGGCCCAGAATATAGGTCGCCGCTAAAAATGCGACAATCTTTTGGACTTCAGTGTGCAGTTCGGGAAAAATTGCTCCATCGCCAAACAACTTCGGGTAGAACAAGCCTTTGAGAAAGAAGGTGAGGACCGCGCCCGGCACAATCACCGAAAAGAAATCAATTACGCCGATGAAGAAGTCTGAGGGTTTCATAGAATGAATGTCGCTAGCCGAAGATCTGGCGCGTTGAAACACGCCTGCGACCAATCCTGTCACGGATGCCGCCGGTGGCGAGTCCCGGGATCAGCGTTTGGACTGAAACGATAGCCGCGCCCTACTGCTCGGTCATTCGTTTCAATTTGAGAACGAAACGTCAAATGCGCGATGGATCTCAGTAAATCTAAACTTACCTAGACTAGTTGAGAGGAAACCTAATGGGCTCTATAACGAGCGGACGATAATGAGGTACGTCGTACATGTCAAGATTTTGAACTGCCAGATTACAAGAGTACCTCTATTATCATCGGAGCTTTAGCACGACAGGCTTTTATGGACGGCGACTAACAGGCTCACTACAGTTGGTATGTCTTGCGCGCTCGCTACGTATCAAGCTTTTGCTTTTCGAGCTGCCAGCGCGCTCGTGCTTCATTAAACTGCTCAACTCTTTCAGCGAGGCGCTCTTTAGCATTAGGCAACTTCATCACCACCTGCTCCAGGTTCTGGAAGGCCTCGGAGTCGTCATACTTTGAAGCAAACATCGAACGAAGTTCTTCAAGACAAGGATAAACTTTAACGAATACGTTAACTCGTTCTCCGGGATTTGCCTCCATGAACATTTTCCAATCTATCGCTCCATTGTTCACGAAAGAGGCGGCCATTTCCCAATAAGAGGTCACCATACGGAAGTAGGCGCTGTGGTTTCCACGCAAGACGCTAATGACATCTTCAGCGCTCTGGGATGAAATTCTCTCATGTACCACTCGCGCGCCTTGCGCATCACTTCTTCACGTCTAAGGTCATAAAGCTTCAGAATTAGGTCTGCACTTTCGTATGGCGAACTCATAAACCCTCACACGCTAGTAGAATTGAACACTAGTTCTTCGTCCATCTATTTGACGCACCTCGATGTCGGCAACTTGAGGCCGGTCCGGAAATTAACCAATGGGTGTACATTTTAATCACCAAAGGAGGCCGAAGCGATGCATAAGACAAACTGCAACCGGACGACCTGTACTGCGAGCAAGGCGGCGCGGCTGCGTCGCGTATCAGCGGATAATCGGCAAGGCAATTGCAGATCGCAAACTTACGATCCTTGAAGTCGGCTGTCACAAATTTTTACTGAGGTCAGAAGTGCGGCGAGTAAGGATTCGGGCTCTGCTTCGATGCCCGCACGTATGGATCGAGGAAACGCGGGGCGATTGTGGTGCTGTCAGAATATCGACAGAAACATCGTCGATCGGATAGTCACAAGTTGGTCACAAATGAAAAACGGCAGGCCCAACATTCATTGGAACCTGCCGCTAGTCATTGCTAATTCTGGTGAGCCGAGCAGGGCTCGAACCTGCGACCCGCTGATTAAGAGTCAGCTGCTCTACCAACTGAGCTATCGGCCCGTGTGTTTGATAGCGGGAAAAATTATACGTGCGAAGAAAGGCGTGTCAAGCAAGCCTGCCTTAAAATTGGCGCGTCCGCTTGCGCGAGACTCAACACGACGACAAATGAAAACATTACTCTGCCGCGGTGGCGCATTGGGCGTTGGCAAGCAAGTCGTGGACAGCGGTGATCAGCGCTTCGATATTTGGCTTCGCGACGTACGCGGCGGCGCCGGCGGCCATCGCTTCACGACGGTGAATCTCGTAGGCGTCGCCGGTGTAGAAGATGCACGGCACTCCAGGAGCGAGCAGGCTTAACTTCTCGCATAATTCCAACCCCGTGCCATCAGGTAACCGCTTGTCGAGAACGAACAGATCGTAACTGTGGGTCTCCGCCAGCTTGCAAGCCTCTTCCAGCGTTGCGGCAGTGTGAACCTCATAGTTCTCCTCCGCCAACAGAAGCTGAAGCATTTCAGAGGTATCGTGATGGTCGTCGACGCAGAGCACACGGCATTTCGGATCAGACATTGGGGAAACCTCCTTGTTCGGGTCATTTAGCTCTCTGAACGTTTCAGAGCCATGAATGGGAGAATAGGATTATAGACGCGACCTGACGAATCCGCTACCCACAGGACCGTTTTTCTTTTGTGTGCGACGCCGTACAGAAGAAGGCCCAAAAGGCTGGAACCCGCCGCAGATTGCCACTTTCACTAACATACCTACGTAAATGGATCGTTCACCTTTCTTGCGATCCAAGAGTAGACCAGGTGGGCAGCCCTCCTGCCCACCGCCATCATTATCTGGCGCACAATTATTGCTTCGTAAACGGCGATCCGCTCTTCATTGCTTTCAAGAGCTGATTGAGCACTTCGAGGTCTTCGTCTTCCGGTTCCAGCTCGCGATACTTCTCCAACGTCGCCGAAGCCGCATCGATGTCCCCGAGCTTGTGATAGACCAGCGAAAGATTGAAGTAGACGAGCGAGAAGCCTGGCTCGATCCGCGCAGCAGCTTCGTAATGAAGCTTCGCGAGTTGCAGATCGCCGGCGTCGTAGTAGAGATTCGCCAGGTTGTAATGCGCTTCAACGTGTCGCGGATCGTTCTTCAATGACAGGGTGAAGTTGTCGAGTGCGTTGGAAAGTTGTCCGCGCTCGAGGTTGATGATGCCGAGATTGCAATATGCTTCAGCGACATTATCGCCTTCCGTGATCGCTTCGTGGTAATGCTCGGCGGCCGTTGCGTCACCTTGTTCGTGCAACAGCAACGCTTCTTCAAACGGTGTTAGCAGCCGCGCCAGCCGAGGCGTCTCACTGCGAAAGAGATTGAGTTGGCCCTGAAGCTCCGCTTCGATCTGCCGCAGGCTATGTCCCTGGGCGCGCAACTCACGCACGCGCCGAAACTGCGTCAACGCGTTGAAGTCGTAAACATAGTCGGGTGATTGTGAAGCCGGTGACGCCTGAATAACGCCCTGTTCGGTCCAACGTCGAATAGTCTTCTCACTCAATCCGAAGAGTTGCTTAATCTCTCGGATCGAGTAGGAAGATTTGACACGTTGGTAATCTGCCTTTGACGGGACAGGTGAGGGAAATGAGATTACCTTAGGGCGCGGTTCTTTCATTTACTACAAAAAGCCTAACCAACTTTGCGCTTTTTCGCGGTGCGCGGTTTCACCAACTCGATCTGCGGCTTCTTCTTTTCAGCGGCCGCCTTCACCATCGGCTTACGATTCGAAGCCTGCAGGCTCTTCTTCAGCGCACTCATGATATCAAGTCGCGGCACTTCTTCAACTTCAAACTCTACAACCTTCTTACCCTTGATCTTCGAGTCGATGAGCGTGCGGAGCGCTTCGTAATAGTTATCAGCAGTATCGATCTCTGAAAGCGTCGTGGCCATCTCCTGGACCAACGTCGTCGCCAATTTCATTTCGTTCTTGTTCAGTTTTGTTGCGTCGAGTTTCTGCACGTTCTCGAGATCGGGAACGTCTTCCATCTTGCGCAGTTCGTGCGGGTAATGAAGCTTCTGCAACACGAGTCCATCTTCGTGCGGAAACACGGCCACGAGATCTTCGCGATCGCGCAAAACGACTTTTCCCACACCAATCTTGCCTGTCTGTTTCATCACTTCGCGCAACAACGCGTACGGCTTTTCTGAAACGGCGCCGTCGGGGCCCGCGAAGTATGGCGCATCGTAGAACGTGGTGGGGATCTCGCTGCGATCGACAAACCCTATGATGTCGACGGCCTTGGTCGTTTTGATTTTGATCTTCGCGATGTCGTCAGGTTCGACAATCGCCCAGCGCTCGGGCTCGTACTGATAGCCTTTGGTGATCTGATCGTTAGTTACAACAAGACCGCACTTCTTGCACCGTTTATCGTAGCCGATTGGACCATAGTCCTCGCGATGCAACTGGTTAAACTGAATCTTTTCACTGGTTTCGATGGCGTTATAGATGCGGACCGGAATGGCAACCAGCAAAAATCGAATGTGACCCTTCCATATAGATCTCATAATCAGGGGCTCTCCTCCGCGAAATTATGCGGGCGAAAACTGTCTAAGTAAAGGCTTAATTTTTCACGGATGGGACAAAACAGATTAGACGCCGGCGTGCTGGAGGGCGTTTCGCATGGCGCCCGCGGTTTGCCAGCGGTGTGCAGGATCCTTTGCTAGCGCGCGGTCGATTATGTCGCAAACTACGGGCGGAATGTGGGGTGCCCTTTGGCGTAGCGGTACCGCCTGTTGCTCGAAAATCGCCCGAATCGTGTCGTTGATGCTCGATTTACTGTTGAGATTGAGCGCGAGCGAGCCCGACAGCAAGCTGTAGGCAGTCATACCGACAGCGTAAATATCCGACTGCGGTTTGACGTCGCGAAAATTGCGCAGTTGTTCGGGTGGCATGTACGCCAAAGTGCCGGCCATTTCACCTGCCATCGTTACACCACTCATGCCGGATTGAGTGAAGCTCTTCGCTAGTCCGAAGTCCGTCAACTTAGCGACGAGATTCGGCGAGCGGCCCGAGACGAGGATGTTCTGATCTTTAAAGTCGCGATGAATGTAGCCTTGCTCGTGAGCGAACGACAGCGCATCCAGTGCCTGGGAGATGATCGCGATGCCGTCCGGGTAAGCGAGATAGCCGCCATTCAATTCCGCAAGTCGGGCAGCGTCGGCGCCGTCGATGAACTCCGTCACGAGATAGACGACGCCGTTATGCGTGCCGCGATCGATGAACTCGACGATATTCTGATGCTTCAACGCGGCGGCGACGTCGATCTCGCGCATGAATCGTTTCATGGCTTTCTCGCTGACTGCGAATTCCGGCAGCAACGTTTTGATCGCGACTGCGCGCCCGCTCTTCTGTTCGCGGCCCAACATCACGCAACCCATGCCGCCGCGACCGATTAGTTTGACTGTGTCGTAACCGGGAATCGCTTGCGGCGATTTCTTCATTTCGATCCGGCAGTCTTCACATAGAAACGTCAGGCGCTCGTCAGGCGTTGCTGCTTCAGCCTGTTCGCGCCGGCCGCAGTTGAGACATTCGACCATTACGAGTATTGGACGCGTCGGGATTGCATCCTGCGTGGTGTCGGAAAGATCCGTGGACGCCGCCGCGCTTACTTCGACAAACAGAATCGTCTCACCACATTGGATCAGATCGCCGTTCTTCAGAAACGCGTCGTTGACTCGTTGACCATTGAGAAATGTGCCGTTCGTCGATCGCAGATCGCGGACGAAGGCGCGCGGCGGGTTGATTTCGAGAAGACAGTGATTACGCGAGAAGTAACGATCGTCGGGCAGGCAGAGATGGGCCTCGGGGTTTCGGCCGATTAGGAAACTGTCGTGCTGGGTGAATGAAAAGATGCGGCCTTTGTATGGACCGGCGGTGACTTTAAGGCTGACTCGCATGAAAACACGGATTCAAACCAAATTTTAAGGAGTGCGTTCAATCTCGAGATCGTCAAACGCTACTTCAAACACGTCGCTGGTGTAGAAACCTACGCGCCCGCGCCGGTAGTTCTCGCGATCGGTGATGGTTTTCAGCAACCGCCCGTTTGCATAGAACGCCAACTGGTTGCCCTTTATTTTGACCTCCAGCTCGTTTGTTTCCGAACCTGTCTTGATCGCATCGGATTCTGTTTTTTCGACGAGCGTCGACTGAACGCCGGCCTTGTGCATGATGATTTCATACGAAGGCTCAGCACCTGGGTAAATAAGCAAGGCATAGTCTTCGAGTTGACCCGCGCGAGATTGAACGCAATGGACCATCAAGCCAAAACCGGAAGCCGGCGCACTGCCGCTCACGCTGCGAGCCT
The DNA here is from genome assembly GCA_963789185.1 of uncultured Acidobacteriota bacterium. Taxonomy (GTDB): domain Bacteria; phylum Acidobacteriota; class Blastocatellia; order Pyrinomonadales; family Pyrinomonadaceae; genus PSRF01. The sequence goes on along the minus strand of CAWBJU010000015.1, from coordinate 339,554 downwards.
TGACGCGCACCGTGGCGTTTTCAGTGCTGTACTCGTTCGATGGAGCGTACATCGCCACAAACGTTCGCTCCTTTGAAACCATGCGATACTCGCCGTCCGCGTACCAGATCCTGCCGAACTGCGAAGTGCCCGTGCCCCACTTTGTCTGACTGAAATCGTCGGTCAACATCGCCGGCGGGCCCACGTTCGCATTCGCGTTCGTATTTGAGTTGACGTTGGTGTTCGCCGAAATGTTGGCGTTGCGGTTAGATTCACGAGTATTGGTGTTGGCGGTGTTGGTGTTGGAGCCCATACTCGCGAGCGCGATGATCATGACAACCAGACCAGCACCGATTACCAGGACCGCGGCCAGTCCGCCGAGTACCCACCAGACAGCGTTTGACTTCTTCGCCGGTCGGGCCGGTGTGGGCGACCATTGCTGAGGTGGCGGTGGAAGCGATGACTGCGGGGGCGGTGGCGGCGACGTGGGCCGTGGTGGTGGCGGTGGTGCTGCCGTTGGTGCCGGCCGATAAATCTCAGTTGGCGGCGGTTCGGACGTGTCTCGCGGCGGCGGATATCTAACTGTCGCGTTTAAATCGGTGGTTGGGGCCGCATCGCTCGTCAGCGGCGTGCCGTCGTCCAAACAAAAGTTCAGGGAAAGATCGGCATACGTACGGTTGCAAGTGGGGCAGCGCTTCATGTGTCAGGCGCAAAGATTAAAGGAAAGTTGAAACTCGCTCAAGAGCGAATCGGTTTGCCGCAGCGCCCGCAGAACTTTGTTCCCGCCGGATAACTCGAACCGCAACTGACGCAAAACACTTCGACGGGTTTTGGCTGGCGCCAGTCCAGGGCTGACGTTCCGATAGGAATACCGCATCGACCACAAAACTTGATCCCTGCTGCATACGTCTGTCCGCACCGCTGGCACATAACCTCGCTCGCCGTTGCGGGCGGCGGCGTTGCGGGCGCGGGCGGCGTTGCTTGCGGCGGCGACAACTCGCCGGTCACTGGTTGAAACATCGTGTTCCCGCACCGGCCGCAAAATTTCACTCCTTCCGCGAAACGAGATTGGCACTTGGTGCACATAACGACAACAAGCGTCGCAGAGTTTCCGCTTCTGCTGTCGAGGCTGCCGCCACGCGATGGGGTTAGTTGATTACTCGAAACGCCGATCTTCAACTGCGCCTCGATGATCTGTTCAGCTACGTCACTCTTGATTTCGATCACGCGCTCGTCGTCAGGCTCGCCTGACTTCGAAACTCGCAACACGTGTTGTCCGGGCGCAATGGATGACAGTATCACACGCCCCGATCGGCCCACGCTCCCGTAGCGTTCGTCGTCCACGTAAACTTCGGATCCTGAAGGGGCCATGATCACGAGTCGCGAGTCGCCGCGTTTCGCCGTTGGTCCAGCGTCTGCTGCAACTGCGGCCGCAAAAGTGTCGAACCACTCCGTCGCACTCGCCGGACGATCGTTTGGTTCCACTGCGAGCGCCTTCATGATCGTCGCCTCGATCTCATCGCTTAAGTCGGATCGAAGAGTCGACAGAAGCGGCGGTGTTTGTGTCAACTTCTGAGCGATGAGTTGCGTGATGTTGCCGGTGAAGGGAGGACGTCCACCGAGCATGTGATATGCGATCGTGCCGAGCGCGTAGATGTCGGCACGAGAGTCGAGCGCGACTTCCGGTTGCATCTGCTCGGGAGCCATATACTCCGGAGTGCCGATGATTCCACGCGAAGCTGGTCCACTCGCGGACGTAACATCGGAACGATCGGCACTCACGATCTTCGCGAGACCGAAGTCGCCGACTTTCACAAACCCATCGTCGCTGCCGGTCTTTCGCTTCTGTTGCATGAGGAAGATGTTTGCGGGCTTCAGATCGCGATGCAGGATTCCTGCGTCGTGCGCGGCTTCGACGCCGTCGACAACCTGTCGCATGATCGCGGCGGCTCTTTGCGGCGTGACTGTTCCTTCGCGACGCAGCAAGTGATAGAGCGATTCGCCTTCGACGTACTCCATGACAAGAAAAAACACGCCGTCAGGACTCTTGCCGAAGTCAGTTACGTCCACCACGTTTGGGTGACGAATCGACGCAGCGGAACGTGCCTCGCGCTCGAAACGCGCGATCGCTTCGCCTTCCTGGAGATCTTCATCGTTTAGGATGTCAGGACGGACAGTCTTTACGGCAACGCGGCGGGTGAGCAGGTTTTGGTCGCGGGCGAGATAAACCTGGCCCATCGCACCGCGACCGAGTCGTTTTTCGAGGAGGTAACGCGAGTTGAGCAGGCGGCCGCCCGGCAGCGTGTGTTTCGTGCCCGCCTCGTCTTGCGGACAGGTTGTCACATCGTCTTCATAGCAGACTTCGCAACGAGGGCACTCACGCATCAGTAACGTTTATTCTTTCAGCCTGCTGGTACGGGTACTTCCGACGTGCATGCGGAACAGCGAGTCGCGCCCAACGGGATCGCTGTCAGACAGTACGGGCAATCTTTCGTGTTGGGTGGCGGCGGTGGTTGCTCTCGGAGCCGGTTGACCGCTTTGACGATCATGAAAACAACCCACGCGACGATCAGAAAAGTGACTATGTCGTTGAGGAACCTCCCGTAGGCGATGACCGGAAGACCTCGCAACTGCGCATCGGCCAGCGATGCAGGGCGTTGACCCGAGATGTCGATAAATAGATTTGAGAAATCGACGTTGCCGAGCAGCAAGCCGATGGGCGGCATGATCACGCCCTCGACAAGCGACGTGACGATTCTTCCAAATGCCGCACCAATAATAACTGCAACCGCCAGGTCGATAACGTTTCCGCGAGCGATGAATTCTTTGAATTCTTTGAACATGCTGCCTCCTGTACTGATTGCCAATTGCCGATTGCCAATTGCCGATTGCCAATTGCCGATTAGGTATTGTGGTCGTCGTTTAGCCTTCTGTGGAATCTTGTTATAACAATCGGCAGTCGGCAATTGGCAATCGGCAATGACTTAATGGCAGTTCTTCGCGAGCTTGAACCCCGCCTTTTCGGCCTCTTCTGTTGTCTTGAAAACGACTTTGTTTGCTTCGGCGATCTCTTTCTCGGGGCGACAGGTGCCGAGGTAGTAAGTTTTGGATTTCTTGTCGGCAATGATCTCCGGTTCTTCAGTCGCTTCCGGCGTCTCGGGGGCGGCTTCGGCCATTGCCGCATGCTCCTCTTTCTGCTGCCTTCGCATCGCGACTGTCTCTTCAGCCGCAACATCAAGCACGCGCAAGGTTGGTCCACCCGCAACCGTCGTCACTTGCAACTGGAAACCGTCGCAACGCATTTGTTGACCACGATATCGATAGGAACTCCACGTCGCCGGCAACTGCAACGACTGAGTGATCAGTTTTACGAACTCTTCCACAGTTTTGGCTTTGAAGTTTTCGTCGTAGCCAATCCAAAGCGACGTGAGTTTCTGGTCCACGAGGTCAAGCGAGATGCTGCGCACGCCTTCAAACTTCGTCTTATCGATCTTCGGATCGAAGTGCGGATTGATCGTCGTCTTGGAAACGCCGAAATCGTCAGTTCGTCCGAAGTCGGTTTGCGGGATGTGGGCCTTGATCTCTTCCTTCGTCATTCCTAGGCGGAAGCCGAGCAGTTCGGGCGCGGCAGGGATTTCGGTGATTTTCTTAGTGCACTGGGCGGCCGCAGTTACGGCAACGCCGAGCACAATGGCCACGAGTAAGGGGACGGAGGACCGGCGTAACAATGGCATGGGTCGGAAATTAAGGCCAAAGCTGGGACGGTGTCAATGTGAGGATTGTCTCCGCTGTCGATTCACCGCCGCCGTTTTCGGACAAAGCCCGCCATGAAGTGTCTGTTCGCGCGCTAATGTTTGTGTTTTAAGTCGAGACTCATGCACACGGCGCTTGAACATCGGGGCAGGTTCCATTCTGATGAATCTGCCAAGTCGTTCTCGAAAGTACCACGCGAGGTTTCGCAAAACCCAAACCGTAGTTCAAAGAAATCCTTTGCTGTCGTGGTCAACAGTACGACTCGTTCGATGCCTTCGTTTGTCGCATGGTCCAGGAGGTGAGTCGTTAAGCGAGAGCCGAGTCCACAGTGTTGATATTGCGGTGCGACGGCGGCTGATCTCAGTAAGGCAATATTGCCGTGTCGCTCGAGTCCGATCGTCGCGACAATTCGCGACGATTCATCTCTGGCGACGAAGAAGCGACTGATGTGTTCCGCGACGCCGTCGTGCGGCAACTGAACCTCCGCTAGTAAAGCTAAAACGTCGGTTAAGTCGTCGGACGAGGCGTCGGTTATCGTGATGTTTTCGCAGTTCATTTCCCGATTCCAACTGGTGCCGGCGCACAGCAGGAGGCCGCGCTTTCAACTTTAACTGTTTCGGCGGCGCTCGTCGTGTCCTCCAGCTTTGTTCCGCACTCACAAGGCGCAGTTTCGGGGAGATTGTCCTCGAGCACGACGAATACTTCCCACTCATTGCCGTCCGGATCGCGTACCCAGGTCTTGACTTGTAGAGCGTAACAGCAGTTGGTTTGCATTTCGTCGCGCGTCAAGAGTCCGGATTCGATCCATCTTTCGCGTACGGCGGAAACATCTTCGGTAGATCCGACTTGGATGCCCAGATGCGAGAGTGCGCCGCGTTCGTTAAAGGCGTTTTCGTTTAGCGTCAGATTCAACGGAGGATTTTGCACGTCGAATTTTGCGTAACCCGTTCGAACCTTGCTCGGTTCGATGCCGAGGAGTTTTTGATAGAACTCAAGGCTCGCGTGTATGTCTTTGACGTTCAAGGCCAAGTGCGCTTTTAGCGGCTGTACCGGTTTTGGTTGTTTTTGCATGTCAGGGTAACTCCTTCTCCTTAAGTATATATGCCCAAGCGCATATTCTATGGCGGGCAGTATGCGCCAGTCTGGGATATATGTCAAGCCGTATGTCTTGTGTTATTATCGCAGGCGTATGAAAAGGACAGAGAAGCCGTTTGATCGTGAATTGTTTTTTAAGGCGTTGGCGGATCCGACTAGACTTCGGATCATCAATCTGATCGGAGACCAGGAAGTTTGTGTTTGCTTCTTCGTTGAAATACTGAACACGAACCAGCCGAAGATCAGCCGCCACCTCGCATACTTACGTCGAGCGGGGATCGTTGCTGCGCGACGTGAAGGTGTCTGGATGCATTACCGTCTTTCAGCCCCAAAAGACGAGAACGCGGCGAGAGTCCTGAGCGATGTCCGTGACTGGCTCGCGAAGGACAGCCACATGCAGCAAGACTCCCAACGCTTGAACAAGATCTGTTGCGCCCCACAGTTGCCGGTCCAACTGCAAGGCAGTCCCAAACCGGCACCTTTACAAACCACAGGCTGAGGTCTACGGCGGCAGCCGCCAAGGGGTTGAGGTTTCGGCTTCAACGTGTGGCTTGGAAATGCATGCAATCAACTCGTTTACCACCGAATCTCCCACCCCATTTCCATCCTTCTGCCTCGAAGATCTTGACAACAGCCATCGGCATCATCCCCTTGCTTTCGTCGTGGGGCGTTCCTTGCGCGTTCTTAGCTGAATCAATGTCAATGCTGATCGCCCAGGAGTGTGTGCTTAATCGGTTGGCGCCTCTTATTTTTCTAAAATTGTACGTGCCTGCGAATAGGTGCATCCGGGCCTTCTTTACCTCTTCAATCGTACCGTAATGTTCGAGAATCTTCTCGAACACCCGCTTTAAGCTCTCGGCCACCTTTTTGTGGCATGTAACCTTGGTGACCTGTGTTCCGGGCTCGAACGCCAAGGTGAGAGGGTAAGCGGGAGTGATGGTGGTGAGATGCTCTTTCTTCCATGCAGCCGTAGGTTCGCCATTAGCTCCAAGTTTGTGCTTTGAATAAAAAGCGTCAAGGTCTTCTTGTGTGTCTTTTGGAAAGTCCATGTTCAGTCTCCTTGGGTTAGAGATTTGAGTGAGACTAAGGCAAGTCTCGATTTACGTTAGCAAGAATGAACGGGTAAAAACCGTTAATTGCCGCGTCATTATAGATGGAAAATCTGAGCGAAAACGTTTCAGGGGATCTTCGTTGGGCAGCTTTGCGGGTATGAAAGCAGATATGAAGGAGTGGTACCCGCGGCAGGGGTCGAACCTGCGACCTTTCGCTCCGGAGTCTAATCGAAGAAATCCCTTGCATTCCGACTTCCGTCTGGTAGGGTCATTTCGCGCCCGAAAACAAAGGCTAATTCGTCGCACGACGACGCCCATTGTCTTTGGATGTCGCAGCCGAATCCGTACTTAAATCCGTACTCACAATTTCGAGGAGCGCAGTAATCACATGCCACGCCTGAAAACTGGATACATTCGAGAACTTAAAACGAGAGCAAAAAATGGAAGGGAAGCTGTGAAATTGAAAGCCTGCTGGGACTACATCGATCAGCATGGAAAATTACGGTCAAAATCGAAGATCGTCAACAACGTCACCGAAGCAGACGTGTTCTTTAACGACACGAAAAACGAGTTGGCGAAAGGCGTAGAGATCTTCGATCACAAAGACATGACCTTTGCCGAATACGCAGAGTCTTACAAGACGACGCACCTCGTTCCGGCGGTGATCAGGATCAAAAAATCGGTCAAAGGTGGGTCAGTCGTGCGCGGGGCCGTGAAGGTGCGTGGATTGAGGTCTCATGTCGCCCGAAAAATCGCGCTCCAGCATTTGGTTGAGTACTTCGGAAAGCGAAAGCTGAGCGAGATCAAAAGAAAACACATCCTTTTATATCAGGAGAGCCGGTTGGCCTACCGACTAAAGAATGGCAAGCCGCTGGAAGTTGCCACTATCAATAAGGAACTCGCCGCACTTCGGCACATGGTGAAAGAGGCGCAGGAGTCGCAGATTTTGGAAAAGATTCCGTCTTTCAGAGGAATTATCTGCAAGAAGGCAGAGAACACGCGGGCGCGACGATTACAAGGCGACGAAGAAAACCGGCTTCTCGCGGCGTGTGAACTGCCAGACAACCAGGGTCGATTCATGCGCCGTCACATCAAGCCGATTCTGATTTGCGCTTTGGACACTGGCATGAGGAAAGGCGAGATCCTCAAGTTAGAGTGGGGTGACGTTTCTTTCGATGAAAATCTATTAATGGTGCGTGCAGAAACCACCAAGACTCTCGAACCAAAAGACATTCCGATTTCGAAGCGACTGCGACGAGAATTAGAAACAATGTACGCGGATCAAAAACCTAAACCGTCTGACAAGGTTTTCAGGCGAAAGATTCTCGGCAAGCACGGCGGCAAACAAGTCCGCGAACCGCATTATGTCGAAATCCAAGATAACTTCCAGACCGCATGGGAAGGCATCTTGAGAGATGCGCAAGTTGAGGATTTCGTGTGGCACGATTCGAGGCACGATGCGACTACCAAAATGGTCGTCTCTGGAATGTCGGAATCACTGGTTAAGAAGATCACGGGTCACAAGAATCTCGATATGTTTATGCGCTATCTCAATCCGAGTGCTAATGAATTGAACCGCGAGCTTCTGCACTTTGAGGCTTATCGTGCGGCGGCAGAATTAGCAAAGGCAGAACAAACGGCGCAAGAGATGGTCAACTGACGCGTTGTGGCTGACCCCGGTCATTCTATGGTAGTCAGAGCACAGTCTGAGGCGAAAAACAGTTCTGGGAGCGATTCTAAGCGAGGGGGCGTATCCCGGACAAAATCGAAACAGGTGATCCGTGGATCCTGACGAAATAGACGATGCAATCGCCGTCGAACTGCTGAACAACCAAACCGACGACGACCTTTCCTTGCAAGATGCCGAACGACAGACCACGGCGGGCGGCTGTTTTGCACCGGTGCTCGCGCTGGTGATCGTCGTGTTCGTCACCGTTGCCTCCTTAACGACGACCGCGCATTGAGGCTCCCTAACGCCTTAAACACTCACACGAGAACAAGGAATACGGCCGCAAGGTTGCACGCGTCATGCCACTACTCTGTTTTGCGCCAGTGAATTTTTCGGTTGCGATGAAGTTGACCCACCAAAAGCGGACGATCTCGGTTATTAGACCACAAAAACCAAAGAGCTGACCTCCCGGAATCGGCACTTCTTCCTGTCGAGTTAATTACTCTCAGGTTTTCTCAATAAGTTATTAAGAAATCGATTCGCTACTGACGTTGATGCACTGCTGGCCCAATGTAGCCCAAGCGTGCTAAGCTCCTGGTTGTTCTTCACTGACACCTCAGAGCTTTCGAGAATACCTTGCCTAAGTTTATTAACAGTGCTGACGATTTGATTACTTCGCATGCGTCTACCGTGAAAGGCTTTCTAAAGCAGGCGCTAACGAAAACAGGAAAAGCTACACTGTATTCAGAGGCGGCGAGCCGACTCCATGAAGCCCTCCAGCGAGTCGAGGACATTGAAACCTTGGATGTGATTCTTGACGATGAGAAATATAGAGCAGGGCTAATCGCAGCTGCCGGATTCTCCACGAAGGCAACGAATCATCTGACAAAGGAAGAACTGGACAACGCGATTAAGGAAGTCTTTTCGACGTTGAAGGATCAGTTCGGCGAAGGCTTTCGTGAGGAAATTGTTTATCGATATTTATTGATAGCCGGGGACACCGTCGGGGGTAGCATGAGAAACTGGGTCGGTGCACAGGCGTCGTTGAAGCTAACGGACGCGTTGATTGCCGCACTGCCATCTGGAGAAAAACTTGAAGTAACGAAGAGTCAGACTGGTAAAGTGCAGAAGATCGTCTGGGATTACCGAATACTGCTTTTCGATGTAAAGACCAAAGTGATCGGCACTAGTGTTGATGTGATTCTGCTTGATGCCTCACAAGCCGCTTCCCTAACAAAGCTTGTTACGATTCCCAGTGCGTATCTTGCTTGCGGCGAGTTGAAGGGGGGCATTGATCCAGCAGGTTCGGACGAACACTGGAAGACCGCGCGAACCGCGTTAAATCGCATCCAAGAACAATTCGATCCATATCGACATAAGCCTGAGCGTTTTTTTGTGGGCGCGGCGATTGTTCCTCGCGTCGCAGAGGAGATTTACAATGCTCTTCAATCAGGCGTGTTAACTTATGCTGCGAACCTAACTGTGGATGAGCAGGTGGAAGATTTAGCTCAGTGGCTCGTAGCTCTGTGAGAATTAAACTTCAGTCTTTGACCAGACGTAAACGCACTTGCGAAGCTCTTTGCGACCGTGAATCCCCATTTGCTGACTGCTGTTGCCCTTACCTTTTGGCAGCACCCAGATCTTTTTGACAGTTAAACCAGCACTCGACGCAAAGTCAGACAAAATCAAATCGACAGGCACTTCTTCCCCGTGATATTGGACATTATCGTTTACCATCACAACATGACCGCCCGGCGCAACTACACGAGCCAACTCATGAATTATGAAACCCATCTCGAAAAAATAATTTTCGACTAAGTGTGGAATGTTGTTGTTGTTCAACTCACCTTTATCTCTTGCTGCGTACAGCAAGCGGAGAACCTCTTGTAGCGCCGCCTGATTATCGAATGTATCGACTGCTAGTTGAAACCGTTCGGTTTGTCCGCGCTTGGCGTATTGATCAGCTAATGAAGCTCTTTTGGACTTGTTTTCAACCGTCGCGGAGAGGAGTGTCTGCCGCAGCCGCTTAATATCACCTTCGCCGTGATTGAGGAAGGCGAGTTCAAGAGCATACGTCCGCGTGTAATCGTATCGATTGCAATACGGAGGTGAAGTTACCACTAAGTCGAATTTGTTAGACTGAAGCTGTGGCAATTCCTCAAGTGACGAGCCTTCGATCAAATCCACCTGGCTCGGGGACGCACCTACCTTCCGCCTTTTAATGTCTTCATACATTAAGTGGAGCTGACCCATAATTGCCTGTTGGAACGCATATACTGTCCCTTTGTTAAAGTGGCCCGCGAACCTCCGACCTGATCGTGTGTCCCACCTCAAGTACTGTCCATCCTTCCGCGTAAAACTTACGTCCTCAAGCACGGACATACAAGCAAAGTGAAAGAGTAACCTCACAGTCTCGTCATCTATAGAATCCAAAAACACCATAAAAGCGCTGATAGCTTCTTCGGTCTCTCCGGAGAATGCCCTGTCGGTGATTGTTATATGAGGAAATCGATAACCCTTCGCTGACGATCCATCGAGGTTGAAACTCTCCAGCCTTACGATCTCCTGCAAAAATGCGTTTGCGTCAACGTAAATAGCCGCGAGTCGAGCGCGAATTGCAGCTGCACCGACTGGCAATAGCTCAATACCAGTCGCATGCCAACCAGCTTTAGCTGAAGTTGTCAGACTCGTACCAGCCCCGGAGAAAGGATCTAATAGCTGCGGCACGTGTTTGCCTTCTGGCCTAAACACTGTCAGAAAATATCCGACAAGCTCCGATGAAAACCCTTCGCGGTACTTGAACCAGCGATAAAACGGTGTGTTCTTATTCGCTTGAAATGAGACGAGCGACCTAGTGAGTGCGGGGATTACTTCGAGTGCATGAGCATAGCGCTTGTAGAGAGCGTCCCGCTCGGACGCCTGTCTTGCAGCACTAGCCGCCGCAGAAGCAGGCGGCGATTGCGTAAAAGAGCCCAAAGTGAGCTGTCGCATGTCTCTCGGCATCTTGAATCTTAAAACCCGTAAGCAGATCAATAAACTATAGACGACTTAATACAGCGTTTAGTCGCGCACACGCAAGTCTTTTCACATTCCGCACCATTGATATTTTTCAGCTTGTTTTAGAAGCAAATTCGGTGTAGGGGGGCAGGCCGTTTTTTATTTCGACGGCAGAACCGGAGCAAAACCCCATGCCGAATACTGAAATTCCGCTTGACTGCGAAGACTGGTCGATTGTCTTTCAAGTTTATCGAGATCATCCTCAACTAGCCATCGACTTGGCCCAGCATCTCCAAATATTAAAACAGTATTTGCAAAGCGAGCCGAACAATGTGCGACAGGCTGTCGCAGCTATAGATCGCGCCGTCAATGCGTTGTACGAACATACGCAGTTTCAAAAGCTTGGGCGTGATCTGTTTCGCCGCATGGTCGAAGGCCAACTGAGCGTTCAGGAAGAAAAAATGATCCGCGAGCTTACGCCTGTTGCGCCAAAGCCCTCCGAAAAATAACCGCTTCCATTAAGGAGAGCTTCAAGTGGACGAGAAAACAAACGAACGCTTTTTCGAGGTGTGTCTTGCGGAACTACCTGAGCAAACAGCCGTGAAGGCTCGCGCAGAATTTCCCGGCTTTGCGACTTGTTACCGCGTCATAAATTATCCGGGCCATTACGCCTTAGTCGGTTTTGGTGACCCAGATAGTTTTCCAGAGTTTCCCGCCACGCCCGACGACGATCCGATAACCGCAGTTCTAATGCACGGCAAAGACAGCACCTCGCCCGGAGATATACTGATTAAAGTGCGTTTCACCGAACTCGTTGTTTGTAACTGCGGAACGTGGGAACTGGCTGACGGGATAACTATCGACGATTATGAATTCCAAATCCCTAAAGGGACTTGGAATTAAATTGAGTTCCGCACCAACTGCGGCAACGGAATCGCAGGCCGCGGTATTCGATCCTGAATGCTGCGGCGAATTTTCGCCTCGTCGTCTGGCGACAATGCCAGCGCGTCCAGCTTTGCGTCGAGCTTGGACCAGTACAGGCTCGCCTCCGTTGGATGAGGTGTGACAAGCACACTGCCTAAGCCACAAATAGTCTCACTGCGAACTTGGCCCAGCCTCGACGGATCTCTGTAACTGCGCTGTAAACTCAGATTAAATACCTCGCCTGCCTGCGTTACCTTTCGCTTGAATCTTACAAACATTCTTTCTTAATACTCCGACCACTACATTTATTCGAATTTCTCATGAACCCAAAGTGCACCCAGCACTCTGTCGCCTTCCTGATTATCAGCTCCAGTAATAATCCACTGCCTGACAATCTCATGCGGTCAACACCACTACTTTCTGATGGCAGACTTTCGTTTCCTATCTAACCAATCCAGCGCACTAGCCAAGCCTTGTCGCTGACTTTCATTTTCCTGCGCGTAGGATCGGACTCTCGCATTTGAATTTCGCGCCTGCGCGTATTCTTTCGCCGCCTGTTTCGCATCTGCATAGCTGGACTCGTCTTTGTGGCCAGAAACAGCGCCATCAGTTTCGCCATCCCTGAATGCCGTTCTCAGAATGTCGGAAGCTACGCGCCGTTGCCTTTGCGTCTCAATGAATGCGGCTAGTTGTCGTTCCGCTTCTCGTGTGTACTCTTGATCAGTCATTTGCCAATTGCCTCCATCATTTCTTCCAACTGTTTGCGCAGTTCGGTGATCTCCTCACGACTGGATTTCAAACCGAGATCAATTACGCCTTGTCGCGCCTGAAGCTGGGCCAGGTTGAGGTGACGCTGTTCCAATGTTTCAAGAGCGCTTGCGTAGGCTTTGGCGGCGATGCGGACAGGCTCCTGTAAGTGCTCAAGCTCGCGGCCCAATGCTTCTCTTTCCGATTCCTTTTCGAAAATCGTGTTCTGGAAATCTGCTACTCGTTTAACCGCAGCTTCAAGGTCGCGTCGATCTCGCGTTTCAAAAGTTGCGCAACCTGACGCGCATCACGACTTAAGGCAGCGTCCCTGATCTGGTCACCGATCAAAACCGGCTCGTCTATCTGGTCTCCTAACAGTTCGTCAAGTATTTCTTCCATTCAATAGTCTCCAAAAAATTCTCGAGGGGACGCGGTTTATAAGTGGATTCGAATTCCCACGTCCCTCGTTTTTGCCGCAAGTCTGTTTAACGGCAAACTTCTTGGCGAGTGGCCTACGGAGTAGAGCCAGACTCCGCTCATCTGGCGCTGCCACTCGCCTTCGCGGCTCAGAGGATCCCGCCGCAAATTTTCAGCGCAACGGAGGAAGCGCCTATGTCATACGTACGTTGCGCCTATTCACCGCAGGCCAAAGTCACAGGAAAGCTTGCGGTGAAATTCAAACATCAATTCCCTGTCAATAGGCCATCTGGGCGATATCTCTCGTGCCAGCGGTCTCTCCAGTTTTCCAGCGAACTTCGAGAACGTTTTTGTGGGTCGAGGATCAGTCTCAGGACGCAGTTTGCCCTCCGTTCGCAAGAGCAAATCGGAGCGTAAACTGTAGTTATGGCGGGTCGAGTTTTCAGCTCTTTGTTAGCAGCCTGATTCGCTCTCGAAGGCATCTGGGTCGCGCTTTATTGCCTCGCCTTGCGGCGTCGAGCGGTCAGCCCTCCCTTGCGGGACGCGGACAGGTAGTTCCCGCAGCTAATCAGGCGACCACGGGAACATCGATCTTCAATCAATCCAGATCTAGCACCATAACATTGTCCTAAAACTCATTCTCGAATTGACAGCACGATTTCAAATGCGGTGACGGTAAAGGGAGTGAGCCATAAGGCAATGCCCTTTGCAGTACGACTTACGCAAATCGGTGAGGCCAATGGCCAATGGATTTACGTGCAACTCACCAGCGATCTCAAAACAAAAAAGCACTCCCGACGCATCGCGTCAGATGAGTGCTCCTCTCAAACCAGACTGATCGTATAGCCCCGGTTCTGTAATGGTCAATAGGCTCTGCTACATTCTCTATAGAGAATTACGTGCGGCTTCTTCGGCGGCTCATAAATGCGCCTTCAAATGCTGGTAGTTCTTTCGGCGTCACGTAGCGAAAGCCTTGGAATCCTTCATGCGGAATAGGCCTATCGGCGATTTCCATCTTTCTTATCTTAAACCGATTGCACGACGTTGAAGTCTCAACTCCCGTGTATGATCCACCCATTTCAGAGGCATCTTTCCAAATGCACTCAGTGATTCGTGCTCGCGCTACCATTGAGCCGGCCCGAATAAAGTAAACCATATCACCGATCTCAGCTCGCCGTGGTTTTACATTCAATTCGTATCACAACGATCCCTCTCCACCAAGCCATTCAGCTTCCGCCTGGATACTCGGCGCGCGTCTGCGCGTGTCAGTACTCAAAGTTATTTTGATCGCAGCCATCTGCTAATCCACTACATGGCTTTATCCTACTGAAATTTTTCTTGAACTGGCCGGTTGGGTCGCAGTGCGTTTCTTTCCGTAGTACCTGAGGAACGGATCCGAAAAAGCGACTTGACAAAACGTCAAGGCATAAATTTTCGCACTGGCCCACCTGCCCATAGCTGAGCCTCACATGCCCTTTTGGGCTCCCCCACTGATTACTGCCTCTCGCATTATCCGGGATGCCTTAAAGAATCTGATCGATTAACTTCAGTGATTTGGTAAGGCGTTCCTTCTCGTTGAGCTCGGTATCTTCGAGTGTCTTCTTTATCAGGCTCAACGTGTCCTCTCTTGCGTCTCTTCGCAAGGCAGAAGGCGTATCGCTCCTTTCCGGATGAATCCGAATCATTCGAATGCTGTCCCCGAATTGCACGATCAATCTTGCAACGAGCGTGCCGTATATCTGAGCCAAATCAGCTAACTCGGTTTCGCTTTCAGGTTTAACTGAAAATATCAAATGGCCCGGTTCCACCAGTGTTTGAAGACGAGTTTTCCCTTCTTGCAAGCTAAACCATTGTAATGAGCCTTTATCACTCATCAACCATTCAACGCCGGATTCACGAAGAAAGAATATAAATCTATCGAGCAGATCCTCAGGATGTAACGGCGACGTGGAAATATCAATCACGAGAAACATTCAGAAACCCCTCTACGAGTTTGATCGATATTACTGCCATCGTCCGAACATTCAAAACTGCCGCGATAGAGACGAAGGCTTGGTGATGTTGGCCTAACCGTGCGGCCCATATGCTTAACGGTTAAGAAATTTTAATGCTTAACCATTAGACTTTCGATTGCAACAAAGACATAACGCGCTGATACCTCTCAGGATCGATTTCTTTAAGATGGGCCAGCGCGGCTTGATAACCCGCAGGCGTGAGAACGATCCCCGCCGTCGCATGTACGTTGCGCCTCCATCGTTTGACCAATCTCCGTTGCTCTAGTCGTGCAAAGGCGCGAACTGTCGCCGCAATCGCGGCGTTGTACGCTTTAATTTGTACCCTCAGGTGATTGTTCCAGAAGGCATGTCGGAACTCATCAAACCTTTCTCGCTCAAAACACCAACCGCGCCGATCTCGAATAGGACGATCTCGCCTCCACATCTCGCCAGACTCAAACTCCGCGTCAGGCACGAAGTCCGCTTTGAGTTTATAGACACTCGTCATCACTTCCCGGACGTACAGATCAGGACGATGAGGGTAGTTGTTTTCTCGCCTTACGTCACCGCCTGCGTTGAACAGGGCCAGGACAAGAATGCGTTTTTGTAGATCGGAACAACCTCGGCCCATTCCAGCGATCTCACAGTCGTCGTCATCGATCAGATCTGCCTGTGCGGACGGTCGCGCTTTCAGTTCGACTCCCGTGTCCGTTGCGTTCGTTGAGATGAAGGAACTCTTCGAGCTGTGCGCGACTGAACCGGACGCGATTTGACAGCACTCGGTAGTAGCGAAGTTTGCCCGCCGCGATCAGCCTGTAGATCGAGGCGCGATGCACGCGTAAGAACGTTGCCGCTTGGCTAATGGAATAAAGATCGGTCAAATCGTCGCTCACCGCTGCGGAATGTAGCAGAATCCGGCCGACTTGAAAATCTCATCTCTTTTATAATCAACAACTTACCCTTGACACCATGTCAGGCGGAGATTTCGGCGTGCCGGGTAACCGTTACGAATTGAAGCAGTTGGATCGGGGCGGAACAAACCGCATGCGTCGAAAAAAAATTTATTTCTGTCCGCACATGCCAGGTAATTCCTTGACGCTACACAAAGATCGTGCTTCTGGAGGAAAGTGTTAACAACGCAAAATGGGCGAGCCTTTCCGTACATGAATCCGTACTCACGACGGAAAAGATGATACGCGACGCAATGGCAATGGTGGTTTTGTTGGTACCCGCGGCAGGGGTCGAACCTGCGACCTTTCGCTCCGGAGGCGAACGCTCTAATCCACTGAGCTACGCGGGCCTAAACAAAATGGCATGTTTCAAAGAGACGAACCAGGAGTGTCCCCCTTTTTGTCCCCCTTTTTTAAACTCTTTTTGTCCCCTAGTCAAATATCGTGCCGCTCCGGGTAATGGCAGAAGTTCTGTGTACACATCTTCGTGTCGTAGAAAATCGTGGTCAGCAGAGTGAGAGTTTTTTGAGTGCCAAACGTCGCGTTAGCGCAACTTCCTGAGATACGCTATTACCCACGAGCTGAATGAAATAAGTCACTGTGAGAATTATTACCCAAGGCGCGACCAAGTTTGAAATTGATTCTCTTGTTGCCGGCTTCGACTCGAACGGAGCAGCTCGTATCTCCTCCATTAAAAGCCTTGGTGCTTTCTAGCCGAACCTTTTTCTGTTTGGATCTGTGACTTCGGGGTGTAATGAGCAAAAGAGTTTCGCAAATTCAAAGTCCGATGAGTTGCTGAAAACGAATCTGCGAGACAGTCCAACTTGACCGGAGTTTTCGTGCTTGACTTTATCGGGCGTGAACTCTAGGCCGGAAACCGCTCCGTCGTGACGCTGCAATTGCTCGCGACCCGTCAGCTCAAAGCAATACATCACTGTCTGCGGTGATAGAGGCAAAACGAGAGTGACGTTTTGTTCCATTGCCGCCGTGCCGAGACGCCAGTTTTGGCTATCCATAGAGTGAACTATAAGGGGATTGTCTGAAGTGTAAAAAGCAGAGTCTGAAAAATTGTTTGCGAATATCCAAATATAACTAGCCAACACATCAGCCATTTCATTTAGGAAATTCGCATCCGAGAGCAATCGGAAGTGGCCATAGCTTGAATCATCAAAACCCGCACCAGGAAACAGCCGATTGAGCCCCTGATTAAATTGCATGGTTTGTGTTCTGGCTTCTGCGGTTCTGACTAATTGAATAGTTAAAAACAGCGACATCACGTCGCGATCAGCGTCGGATATTTCGACCGATTTGTGACCTCGTACCTGAATCAGCCAAGAGTCAATAATCGGTGCGGTACTTGATTCGATTTCAGAGAATTGCTTTTCGAAAAAAAGCCGATCTTCTGTATTCGTAGCATCGGGAAAGTCATAGAATCTATTTTCGGCAGCGATTCCCGCCGGGCCTGTCGGAAATACGCGATCGATTGTCTTGTCGTACACCCATAGAGCGCCTTGAGCATCAACAAATCGTTCGAGATAGAAGCGAGGCACGTAGTGGTGCGATTTTGGTTCGTTCACCATATAGAAGTCCCAAACAGTTCACTGAGCCTCAAACCACAAAGATGCGATATTCTGGTTGGCCTAAATCCTCGGTCGAAGGGGGTTGAATGGCCGAGTCGATTGGCGCAATTAGGTCAAGGTACAGTAACCGTAAGTGAAACATCTCAGGCCCGTCCTTAACTTGGGTCACCGATAGCGAGACCTTATTAATCCAATCATTGATGCTCGCACCGTGTGTAATGAATTCTGTTGCGAGATGCATGTTCTCTCGAAGCAAATACCACCAATCTCCCCGTTTTTGTCCTGTCAACGCGAATATACGAGCTGAATCGTATCGTTCGTGGAACACATCGGAAAACTTATCGTTTGCGATGACTTCGATCGCCATCTTTAACAACATACGACAGACCATCTTTGGACGAGTTGGCTCGGCTACGATCCGCATCACCGTCTTATCGCCTCGCTCGGTTGCTGCCTGAAAGCAGGGCGCGGGCTTGTAAGAGAGCGTTCCGTCCACATTACCAGCATGTAATTCGCCCTCCCAACAATCGAACCAAGGTGCTTTTCGCTTCTTGGTGGGTACGCCGAGAAATACCCGAAAGAATGAGAATGGGTAATCTCCAAGTGCCTTTTGTTCTACGTTAACTCCAAATTGGTTCTGACAAGCATCACAGAGCAAACCATCATTCAGCAGTGCCCAGTCCCCGCCGCCTAGGGACTCTGGGAGGATATGCTCGCGAGTAGTGAAGCCGTTGGTTTCGGATTTACAGAAAATACATTGAGGCATTTTGACATCCAATGATCGATTGCTGAAAACAGTCAGGTCTCTTCATATTTATCAGGTGGCGGCACATCAAACAGCGGCGTCAACCTTTCCTTTTCTTTGAGTGGGTAGAGCAAGCCCACGATGATTCATCTATGAAGATGCTGATGCAGTCTTCCAACGTTTGACCATTTACGCCACAACTGGTCCACTCCTCAATCGGTGCATTTCAATGTGTGGTCTTTGAGCTAGCTTCGTCACAGCGTTCTGAACCCTATTCGTAGCGAAGTATATCCTTGCTCGGTACAGCAAAGGCGTTAGTGGCTGTACCGCCAATGGCACGGGTTTACAACAGCGGATTCCCCGGCTAATGGGCCGATTGTGCAAGCTTCCGTGACAGCAGTTAAGAATGCTCAAAAATGCGAAGGGGCGCAAGATGCGCCCTTAGCTCGCGAATAGGTTGCTTCAAGCCCAGACGTTTTCAGCAATGGTTGCAGCCTGTAGATGTTTGCTTGATCGATGAAATGAATGGTGGTGAAGTTGTAAGCATATGCAAAGACAGTGCAGAGCGAGATCGGCTTTCTTTTAAAAAAACCGGAGGCCAGTCGCGTCGAGGTAACACCCGCACACTTTCACTTCACTCCTTGTTCAACCCTTTCTAAATACTTCGTGACGTGTTCTTCAGAGAAGCGCAGTGTTCGACGTGCGCGATAGCAGGCCAACCGCTTACGTCGAATTTCACGCATCACTGTAGAGCGGGAGATACCGCCACAAAGCTGCCTAACATCCTCAACGGTGTACTTCGCTCGCTTGCGCTCAAGCGTCGGGCTAGTCTCCAGATGCCTCTCTAGCTCTTCCATAGTGCTCCTGTGTGAAAATCTGCTTCTTTTCTTATCTGAGGATTGGGCAAGGGGCACGCTGGACTTCCAGCACTGGCTGCATTGCACGCACTGTACCATCTCGGTTGGACCAGCCATTTATATAGTCCGGTCTCACTAATATCTCGCCAGTCCTTAATCAATTACGAAATCAAAACCGTCGACCGGGCGAACCATTGCGCAAACCAAAGTTCGGATATCCCGACTTTCGACCCTAAAGAGTGTTCGGATATCCGAACAGTTGCCTTCGCCAACCGATGTGTCATATGCCGCTGGCGAAGGGATCGGTTGTTGTCGGTTCATTCTTCTCGATCGTAGTTAGGCCGCTTTCCGCTTCATTATTGTTGGGCTGCCGTTCGCAAATGCGAACCATACGGTTTAAAAGCGTTCGATGTTGCGAACGCTTCAGCCTCGATCGGGACTCTCACGCTGGTTCAAGTCTCCACTCCCGGAATGTCAAAATTTTCGCCTGCCAGGGGCTCAACAATTGCTCTCAGTCATTGGGCGAGTACCTACGCTCAACGCGTCAATTTTTTACGAGCACATCGCGTACCGCTTTGAGATGGTCCTAAACAGACAAACCGCCTAGAGATTGCATTTAGTCTGATTTTATTGAGAAAAAGCGGCCAAAAAGGCCCAACTTGGACCACAAAACAGCAATGGTCGATCGCTCTTTCTTTACTTCCAAATCATTGGTTTAAGCCCTTAGGTGTGCGCAATCGAATGTTGGGGTGTGCGCGATCGCAGACACCCTCGGGTAGTTTGAAGTGCCAATGCAAGAGCCGAAGCCTCTATTGCAGACCTCTCCACTCTCCTTAGAGAGTCACTCGCATAATGTGAAAGTTTGTCTTTGCCAGCACCGATCCCCTTATAGAAGTTGGTTTTACTTGAGTAGAGACACATGGACCACCCTCACGAATTGCCCTTGCAAGAAAACTGACTACAGAACTTCGCTTCACGAAAGCTGTCCATGGCACACATTTTGTAAACGATCTGATCAGGTCTTTTGATTTACACCCCAACTCACAAAGAGACAAGCGCGGTCCAAACACAGGATTCGCATACTTTGAAACGTCGAACCTAGAAAACATTTCATTGGAAACATCGACAAGCGAGTTTCCAGTTGTTTTCAGCAGAACTGTTTCTGGTCCATCAAGTTACACAGAAAGATGGGCCAACGAAAGAATCAAGCAGCGCTTGAAAATTCAAGAGGCACTTGATTAAGCAACCAAATCTAAAAACGAAAGGTTTACTATGGACCTCCCAAATCCGAAATCACCATGCACACAGCAGCCACCCATCATCTCGTGGGAAGAACAACTCCACGACCATAACCAGAAAATCGAGGAGTATCTCCAGAACCGCATCTTCCGTGGATGCACCTACGAATCCACAGTCAGATCAGCGAGAGCTGTACTGAAGCGTCTCTTCGATCTGGTGCCGATCGAGGATCCCAAACACCCTGAGGGACACCGCCATATATTTGTGTGGGAGTTCCTGGACCCGGTGCGCGGCTCATCGCGATTCGGCGTACTGATGTCCGCGTTGTTACAGAACAATCTGGCACACGGAACCAGGCGGAGGTATCTTACTGAGCTGCGATCTTTCTGCGATTACGTCCTCGCTAAGCCTAATATTCCGGGCAGTAGCAATCTCACAATCATTGAAAAGTATGGTCCGATCGCACTCCCATTTACCAAATACGACTTACCAGTGCATACGCAGGACAGGCCCACCAAGCCGCGTTATGCCTTATCCGCAGAAGTGCGTGACGAATTCTATGAGTTCCTGCGCACCGAATACCTGCCGAACCATCCGTTGCCTCACCTGGGTGCTCAGGGCTATACGGCCATTGTTCTGCAAGCCGAGATCGGCGCGCGTACAAGTGAGCTTCTGGGGATCCGGTCGAGTGGAGTGAGTTGCGACATCGATTGGCGGGCGGGTCGTGCGCGTCTCTTTGGCAAAGCAAAGGCATTTAGCGGCAAGCGTGTGCGAACTGTTCCGCTCACGGCGTTTGCGACAGAGGTGCTGCATGTTTTTGAGAAAATCTTCAAACCAATGTTCCCACGGCATGATGCAAGTGAATATCTCTTTCTAGACCAAGGTGGAAACCCACTGATGGCCCACCAATACATTTACATCTTCAGGAGAATCGTTGAACTAGCTCGAGACGCTGGCGTGCCGCTACCTGAAGACCTTCGCCCTCACGACCTGCGACGCACCTGCGCAACACTTGCGCTCGAACAAAATCCACTAGAGTACCGGCAGGTGCTAAGAAAACTGGGCCACACGTATCCAAGCTCAGCCGCTCCTTACCTTATTGCAACTGACGCTGATGTTGAGGATGAACAGGGCGATCTCATCGACATTTTTATCGATCCTGACCTTGAGAAACGGAGAAAGAAGTAATGCCTACCAAGTGGAGGTTGCGAGAGTTGTTGAAGGAGCGCGGGGTCAAGAGCGCATCGGAGGTCAGCCGAAGTCTTGAGGAGATCGGACACCAATTGTCGGTACAGGCCGTATGCGATCTGCTGAACCGGCAACCGAAAATGATCCGCCTCGAAACTATCGAGGCAATCTGTAACGCGTTCTACATTCCGCTCAGCGAGTTTCTGGAAGTGCTACCGATGGCATCGCAGAAGCCACAAAAAAAGACGCGAACTCGACAACTACCTTCTGATGAAAGTGCGCAGCGAGCGCGCGGGGTTGGTCCAAGTCTCAGAACACTGGATTATGCCGGATTTTATCCGGATGCGCGAAAGTTTTTCATCAAGGTCAACAAAGGTGTGAAGAAAGATGCAAGTAACACGTTCGATAATTTGTGAAGAGTGTAAGTTGCCGCGAAAAAGCAGACAGTGGTTCGACGTATGCGACCGGTGTGTACGCAAGCTTCCGAAAGTGCAATGCGGTGGGTGTCCAACAAGAGTCCGCAGGCTACAACCAGACTCTCCATTTTGTCTGCAATGCTCTAGAAGACTGTCTAAGGTAAAGATTGCTTGTGAAAAGTGTGGGCTGGCTGATTATCCTCGAATCAGCTACCCCGGCCTTTGTGGCAAGTGTTACCTCAATGCGGTCCATAGAAAAAATGTGAAGTTACGACTTCGGAAGCTCGTATGTTGCGCTTGTGGGCTCACGAAGACCTCTCTCCCCAATGCTGAAATGATCTGTAAAACGTGCTACGAGAAGCGTCGCACTAGTAAAGGAAGATGCACGGTCACTGGATGTAGAGGGTCAATCCTCCACAAAAAATTGCAGCTCTGCAGAAATCACCATGCCGATCGCCAAGCCCCAAAGCGACTGAATAAGTACATCAAGAGCTACGACTCGCTGTTTCCGCAGAACGTCCGCTATTTCTTGGCTCTAACCACGAAGTTAGGATTGGCGGACTGCAATGTCGACGAAAGGAGCGTGCGGGCCAGAGACCTGTGTAAGTATCGCGCGGTCGGTGAATATCTCCAGAGTCACGAGCTTCCTGAAATACTGACCTGGCAGGCAATTCACGAAGCTTTGCCGAAAGCCAGAAAACTCGGCGAACGAGGTCGAATTAGGGTCCACTTCATTCGCTCGGGATTGTTAGAGTTGGGTCACCATATCCTGCCGGAGCAGTTCGTGCAGTACCAACGTGAACGCCTACTGGAAAAGTGGCTTAGGTCAGCACCGGTGATGTTTGTTGAGCACGTAACTGCCTTCGAGAAATGGGCGTCGGAAGGAATGCTGAATCCGAAGCTCGCCATAAACCTGCATGAAGCGCAGCCTCTTGCCAATACAAGTGAATACACACAACAAACTATTAAGACTGTAATCAGGTTTCTTAAGTGGTGCGTCAAGTGCGACATCTGCTCACTCGCCAACATCACCGAGCGCACGGCAGCAAGTTACAAAGAAACTCTTTTCTGGCAACTGGAGTGCAGCGCGTGCCGAAAACGAATCCCGCTAGACCTCGCCAAGACAAATGAGATTTGTAGTAATCAGGAATGCCAAGCGTTCAAATCTTACGTAAAAATCAGAAGGTTGGCTCGTGCCTCAGTTGCTCAAGTCACAGTGAACCTTCGTACTTTCTTCAACTGGGCTCAGCTACATGATTTAGTCTCGGAAAATCCGTTTCCTTATAACAGCGAGAAGATCCGAAGAAGCTTCACGGTGATGACTAAACGTGGGCAGATGGTCGAGATCTCAGCTTCTATCAGGCGGTACGACGATAACGTTGTCGAACGGTTCTTTAGTTATATGGCTTCGCCTGACGCTGACCCGGAAGAGGCGTTGATATTGTATTTGATCTTCTTTCATCTGCTTACTGTGACAGAGCTGCGCAACGCAAAAATACCATCGTTGGCGGCCGAGACACCACCAAACGAGCGTGACCGCGCAAGAGATTTCGAGTATTTGCTGCTACCAGTTCGCCAACCGAGTCGGGGGCTACAGCTACTGAGACGTGAGGGACCAATAATGAAGTATGCGAAAAAGGCAACGTGGTGGCTCCGTCCTCTGTTAGAGCGTTATTTCGAGAAGCGAAAACTTATCGGTGTCTCGGAATACCTATTCGTTGGGCGGTTTCAACTGACACAAAACAAGCCAGTATGCGACACACAAATCCTCGATCTGGTACAACGAGCTTCACAGCGCATAGTGAATGGGGTGGTTAACCCACGGGACCTCCGAAACACTGCAGCCGCGATTATGGCGGACAGATCGAAGCGCCGAGGCGCGATTCTTACAAAGCTTGGTTACACACGTAAATGTGCCACTCGGTTCAACTATCTCGAAATGTTTCTACTGGAGCCTAAGACGACACCAAGACGACATCAACCAAGCAGCGCCAGCCCCCAGCGGGGGCGTAGCGAAGTGAGCGGTGCGAGGTGCGCCGAGCGCGCGAGCGAAGCGGGCGCAAGGGGGAGAACTAATAAAGTAGCGGGCGTTTGATAACAGCGATTCTGTTCGGGAGCGCCGCCAGGCGCTGTAGTTGGGAGAACAGAATCCTCTGTTATCAGATGACCGGCCGATTTGAGGTGGTTTTGCGCCGAAAACCTCGTGTTCGAAGATATTCACAGATGCTTTTCGAGCGGGTCTCGTTTCTTTAATCCTGCCGCAGCAGGGAAAACTCTGGACGTAAAAAGGTGGGTCTTCGGCTGTACGAGGTTTAATGCGGCGCGTAAGGTGGCCGTGACGTAGGCCGGGTGGAATTGCTTTGCAATAGCCTTGAGCACCAGCGGAAAAACAAAGCGGAAGATACGTGAAAGCGGGCCTGTAACTCCTGAAAAACGAAATACTGGCTTCTTGGACCTATGACGTCAGAAGTGTCACGTGGTAACACGTGACGCTTCTACTTTCTAACGTGGCGTTCAAAATCGATCGAGGTGCGGGCTGAGTTATTGTCGTGGCAACGACAATAACGCAGCCCAATGCTGTGAACTCAACAGAGGCCAAATAAACCTCGACGCATATTTGTGAAGTGAATCTATCTTCGGACGTTTACGCGACTATAGGAGGATCGAAACTCAAGGATTGTCGCTGCGAAACCCACCGACGAGCGCAAGAGCGTCCTATATTACCTTGCCCACATTCATCGAAATAGTTTGATAGAGAGTTCCCGGGCAGTTCCTGTCACAATTGCTCTCATTGATCAGGCTTCTCCAATGGTAAAAATTTTTCGCCAGCCAAGTGCAAGCACTTGCCTGGCGGTATCTCAGGGGAGTGCCTACTGGACATAGCTTGACACTCCCGGAACGGCCAAAACTGATCCATTTTTGGATCAATGATTTGAATGCGATGTCTGAATAGCCCCATCCGGTGCATCAGCGTTTGCCCAGAAAGTACGAAGTAGCTTTTCGAGACTCTCTTCTAAGGTTTGTGTGCTGATCTTCCACGTAGAGTTGAGTCAGTACCAAGATCTTCGATAAACCCATCGAATGCATCACAACCCTCATCAACAAGGCCGAAACTCGGTCCTAACCCAGCGGCAGGATCAGGACGCAGGTGAATAAGAGGGTCACCTTCCGTGAACATCCATGAGTAGCGATCATCGCCAAGGAAATGTCGTTCAGCTCTGAAATTACCAAGTCCACCTTTGCTGATGAAACGATGTTCTGGAGCAGGGTGCGCAAGTTGTTGCTTAACATGGCAGATAGCAACTGTGACCAGCAGCCTGACGTAGCCAGTCAGGGGGGCAAAGGCAGTCAACTGGTTCAACGTGGGGAACCGGATGTCCCGGGAGGATTCGATTTCTTGCTGTTTAACGTTTCTTAAGAATAGCTGCCACTACTAATCCGATGACCGCCGTAACTCCGATAACAAAGAACTGTTTCTCAGTTTTCATTGCTTGAGCTGCCTGGCTGAGTTCTTTTCCCACCTCGTCGATTGTCGGACGCTGCCGCGAATCCTTCACCAGCATGCGTGCTACCAGTGCGGTGAGCGATTGCGGGCATGACAAAGATTGCGCGCCAGGAGTGGGACGAATGCCAGTGAACAACTCATGAATGGTGACGCCGAGAGAAAAGATATCCGCCGCCTGAGTGAACGGCTCACCCGCCAGGACCTCGGGTGCGATATAACCAGGAGTGCCGACCAGATTAAAGGTCATGAATGGTGTGGCGTAATTCGCAGGCAGTCTGACCAGGCCAAAATCATTGACCTTCATTATCAGATTGCCCTTATCAGTGAGAGTCACCAGCAGGTTGTCCGGCTTGATGTCGCGATGAACTCCGCCGGCAGCATGAATGCTCTTAATGCCGGCCGCCGCATGAACCAGCAGCGCCGCGAGTTTTTCCGGTTGCCAACGAAGCTGAGATACGAATTCACGCGCCGAGCCAAACTGGCAGTATTCCAGCACCAGGTATGGCTCTTCGCTACAGAAGTCATAGTCGAGCAGATCGACCACATAGCGACAATCTTGTTGCCGATAATAATTGTTTGCCTCGAGCTGAAGTTCGCGTAAAGCCGTGTAATTCACAACGCGAAGGCACTTGAGAGCAACGATGAAGTCATCACTCTTTCGTCGCGCCAGATACACCGAGCCGGTTGCTCCCTCACCCAGCAGACGAAGACGTTGATAGCGCGGTTCCTGTTGGTATGGTGATAGATACATTTGGTCACTCCTTAAAGCAAGCTCCTGATACAGCGCGAATCCTACCTCAGAACAAAGAATTGAATAAGGGCAAAAAAAGGTTCGATTTGGCCCGGAACTGGGAGCTCACTTTGAGATGCTTCAGGCCTGACCCAGCAAGCTCTCGTAGGCCTTTTGGTAAATGCCCGCGATGTCCTTTTGCAGCTTTGGCAAGCGGTTCTTGAAAGTTCGCAACTGCCTCCGCGCCGTGTCCTGCACTTCATCGATCCAAGCCTTCAAGTCACCAGCTTCCTCTCGTCGCTTACACTCGTCGGCGACGATCGGAAACTGTGCCGCTGTGGCCCAGACTCGTTGCCACAAATCAATGCTCTGCGATCGAGTCGGAGTCTTACCGAGATATAGCAGATAGCGAAGAGCAATGTAGATGAAGGTCACGGCTCGTTCCGCTGTCCTGTGGCGCACAAACCCATTCAGCACCTGTGCCCCGACGAGCAGTTCCGCGCCCTGTTTGAGCGGCGACTCCAACCGCTGCTTCAGATTGTCCGGTACTGGCAAGCGTGAAGGATTGCCCGACAGCACCTGAGCCATGAAATGAATGAGGTCCGGGTTTTGGTGGACAAACAGTACCAGTGAGACCGCGAGCATGGCGGTTTCCGTCGATATCGTGTCGGAGACTTTTGCTTGCTCAATTTGCTTGTCGGCATCGCTCATAAGATCATGAGACCTCACTCTTATTCTCGGGAACCTGCGACGCTGGTCACCATGATGCATTCAGCGTGATGCGGCGCGCGACTCTGTCTAATCTGATCTCATATCGTCTACCCAGTTAACGCGGTTACGCCGCAACCAAAAATGACTGCCGCATGTGGTGGCGCTCACCGATGGATTGACACTGACGGTGCGATCCGAGTGCCGGCAAATGGTCCAGCGCGGATAATACGCTTGCATGAGGTTCAAGACGATCTCGTCGCCGCAGGCGCAGGGGCAGCTAAAACGCAGCCACTTTGGGTTCTCTGGTGTTCCCACCACCACCAGGCGAAACGCCTTGATGGCAGGAGAGGGATCGATCTCGGAACTGTAGAAGACCGGTCCCTCGAATTGCTGAATCCGGCGACGCTCCCTGACCCAACGTTTCAGTCGGGAAAAGATCAGTCTCAGCAAACGAATCATCTTTGTCTCAGACGGTTTTTACCTGCTCCGGCCAGAACAACCCAAGAAAAGTGTCGCGGTCGCCAAGGCCCCACAATTCCTGCTGTGAGCAGAGACAACTTGGCTCCGGAGGCGTACGGTTTGTTCTGATTTGAGGTTCGTGAAAGAGCATTAGCACTTCGGTAGTACGCCGTTCTTCACCCATGAATCCGGTAAGCCGGTGCAGCAGTTCGGAAACAGCCTGGGCAGCGACGGCCGTGGTGAAAGTAATGACGGCCGGATCTTCGGTCTCGAGCTCAGGAGCGTAATGTTCGTCGGCCCGCAGTTGCCATTCTTCCGGAGATAATGATTCCAGCGCAATAATCTCCGGCGAAATACGTCCGCGGCAGAAAAGGCAAGCCTCACCTGGTATAAGTGTGGTCACCCGTCCAACGACGCCTCTCAGCATCTCGTCTTCCGCGTCGATCTTGACGCCCAGGTCGAACACGGGAATGTAGTATTGCAGGGCAAGTTGGACCAGGATCCCGCGCGGTGTTTGTTTATCGGTGCAGCCAAACACGACGTCGCATTCCCGCAAGCGTTTTGCCGTCTCTTCGTCAGTAATATGTTCCGGATAGGCGCGCACTACTGTACCCAGGCCGATCCGCTTGACGTGCGCTTCGGAGATCTCCGTCTTGTTGAGACCTCTGTCTGCAACGTGAGAGCCGTACACTCTGGTGACGTTGGAATCTTCAAAGGGATCGCGATCAAATTCTGAGATCGTTCCCACGCCCAGACGTGTTAATTGCTCTACCAGGGGGGAACCGGTACCACCAACTCCAACCACCCCGATGTGCAGCCGGTGTAACAGCCTCTGAATGTCTGGTCCAAAGGCGCGGATTTGACGATCGAAGAAGTCAGGTAGCGGCACCTGGTCGATGTCGTGGACGAACCGGAAACGGCGCCCGATCGCTCTGAT
Source organism: uncultured Acidobacteriota bacterium (assembly GCA_963789185.1). Taxonomy (GTDB): domain Bacteria; phylum Acidobacteriota; class Blastocatellia; order Pyrinomonadales; family Pyrinomonadaceae; genus PSRF01. Next base: position 311,610 of record CAWBJU010000015.1, on the reverse strand, counting down.
TCTCTTGATCGGCACCCAGTCGCCCTGCGCCCAAATTCTGCCATGGCCCAGTGACCTTGGCGTCAGTACCAATGAACCATGCGGGACGGCGGGACAGCGTGCCGCAAGGAACTCCATGAGCTTTGGTTCTTCCCGGTTGTCCTGAGGCGAGAAGCCCTCCAGGCCGCCGGGATGACTATGCACGAAGATGACGACCGTGCCCATGGCGGCCGCGCGCTTGGCGATCGCCGCATACGAAGCCGAATCAATCGAGAGCCGGTCGGGTTCACGTTTGAGATAATGCTCTTCCTTTATGGGAATAACTTCGCGGACCAGCAGACGAGTCTCAGCTGCCGTGACACTGAGACCACATAATAGGTAAGCCCCACCCTCGAGACCGTTTGGCGTGAAAACGGTGCTCTCGAGGAAGTCGTGTTGGGTTTCAAGTATGGTAAGAGTGTAATCCATGTGCGCTCACGCCTTCGCCTGAAGTTCTTTGCCGATAAGAGTCATAAACATACGGAGGCCGTCGACACCAGGGCGCCACGGGGTAGTGTTCAGATGCCGGGAAAATCGTTGCCAGCGCCGGTTGACGTAATCCTGGAACGTGCCGGCGGCCTCGGGATAGGAGCCATCCTGGAACTTCAGTTCCGGGCTGACGTAGAACATGTCCAGACCGGCGATGTTGTATTGCGCCGGAATACGAATCAGCAAATCGGTCTTGTCCCGATCATAGCGGTTCGGCGCGACGGCAAAGTCGCTGATCACGAGACAGGCGCCGTTGCCGTCCGGGAAAAGTTGCCACTGATAGCCCTTCTCCCGCAGGTAGGCTTCATCTATTTCAGGCAGTCTCATTGGTGAAGCCCCCTGGGTTGATGGTTTTCGGAGCACTAAAGAAATGCATGCCCGGCTCGAGTTGAACGGTATCGTTGTCGGGGACCTTGACATCATCTGCCGGTCCGGGAACGACGCGGAACAAGTCTCTGTCGGCAGCGATATCCGGATCGGCGAGTTGTCTAATCTCGGTTCCGGTCATTGCTGATTTCGGTGCTTTGTATGGTTTGTGATCGATCTGAATTGGCACGAAGCCGTTGTTGCCAGGTTTGTCGTTTTGTTTATCCATGGTGAATTCCTTTCACTACAAGTTCTACCGGCCGCGCACGGGGGTGGTGCGGCGACGCTACTTCTTAAATATAAGATCATCGCCCAAAAATGTCAAGTATGGTGACTGAGAGATGTCAACAAGGGTGACAGTCAAGGATATTGACATATGCGGGTCGCTGGGATAAAGTAATGACTGTTGATTTCGAGCGACCTAATTTATGAATCAATAGGCAAGCTGGTCCGGATTCGGCGTGAAAAGCTCAATCTTACGCAGGATGATCTTGCCCAACGTGTGGGCTTGAAGCGAACCTCGATCACTAATATTGAGAAAGGTCGCCAACGGATCCAGGTACATACTTTGTATGACCTGGCGACGGCTTTGGAAGTTGACCTGCCCGCTCTTGTTCCAACTTTCAAGACTCTGGAGCCAGATATGCTCAAAGCGCGCGTTAAAGGAATGCGCGGAGAAGAGCGCGAGTTTGTGAAGTCTGTCCTAACCAGTCAATCGGAGTAACTATGCCCCTCTCAACCAAGAGAAACGAATATATTCGCAAGGCTGTTGAGAAGTTACTGCTTGAAGCTGACGTAAAGAGTCCTCCGGTACCGATCGAAAAAATTGCCCGTCTGCGTCTGGCCGAAATCCGTTACGTGTCATTTGAAGGAGATATGTCGGGACTGCTGGCCCGGGAAGGGGACGGGTATCTGATCGGCGTTAATTCGTTGCATGCCAAAACGCGCCAGCGATTCACTATTGCGCACGAGTTGGGACACCTCGAGCTTGGACATCTCGAACAATGCGGCGAGCAGGAGATTCTTGTCGACCGGCACTTCAAGGTGATGCTGCGAGATGAGAAATCTTCGGAGGCATCCGATCCCATGGAGATCGAGGCCAATGCTTACGCGGCTGAATTGTTAATGCCCACCTCAATGCTGATCGTTGAACGTGAACTGCGAAGTTCGGGCATCGATTATGAAGACGATGCGCTGGTCCAGTCATTAGCGATCCGCTACAAGGTCAGCCGCCAAGCGATGACGTTTCGTTTGGCCAACTTGGCCGAGTTACTGAATCAAGCCCGGCGACGGTCCGGCAGGGCTGCCTGACAACCCTGCAGCACGTTTAGCCAGATCTGTCTGTAAGAGTCGAACCGCGATCGCACCGGACGTTTTAGTTGATCTCGAGTGCCTGCGCCTAATTCGTTTTGGAATCTGTCGTCGTTGACTTTTTGCGTCTACCTTCTTTCAGTTCTTCTACAGCATCAAGCGCCTGATAGAGCTTACCCGGCTTTAACTTGTTCAACGTATGAATTCCGGCTCGCACGATTTCGCTCCGATTGATGTCCACCGGCTTTGAAGCTCGATTTAAAGCCTCCTGTTGAAACCGGAAACGCAGTTCCTCGATTAGCTCAACGTCAGCCGGCAGCATGGTGAATTGCTTCAGTACCGCCTTCGGTGAAGGTGTTGATGTTAGTGTTGGCGTCTTTCGTTTCACTTGTTGGGGCACTAGCGCTCAAGGCTAGACAAGGGCTCCAGCGAAAAGGAACTGATTATAGTTCAGAATGCATTAACTATGCTAAATATATTGTGAGTAATTATAGTAATAACTATAATGATAGTTATGCAAGAAATCGCCGGACGGGATACCTTCCGAGCCGCTGACGAAAAAGAAGTTACCGAGCTCGTAAAAGAACCTATGTTTCGATTGGAAAGCCAGCTTGTGCAGAAGTTGGAGGGTATTCTCGGTCGCAGTGACAACCCTTTCGCTGAACTGGCCCTGGCAGGTGAGTTCAACTACGTAGAAGGCAAAGTTGACGTTGTTGCCTCGAATGATAACGGGGAGCTATTTTCTTTTGAAGCGAAACTGAAGCGCTGGAAAACGGCAGTCCATCAGGCTTTTCGCAACACATCGTTTTCACATTATTCGTATGTCGTATTGCCTGCCGACGCCATCCAACAAGCGATCAAACGCCGACATGAATTCGAACGACGCGGCGTAGGTCTGTGCGCCGTGGACCAACACGGCTTGACAGTACACATTACGGCAATGCGCAAGCACCCATTACAGCCGTGGCTCACAAATACTGCTATCGAGTATATTAGAGAGGAGAATCCTATTAACGAGGTACTGTAGTTGACGTCTCCTCCCTCAAGCCTCACCTCTGTCGCGCAAGAATTTGGTCGCTCCCAAGGTTTCACAAATATCACTTTTCAGGGAAAGGGAGCCTTTAAGGAAACCTTCAGGGCCTTAACTTCCGCTAAAACTCCTGTCGCGCTCAAAATACTTCAACCCGCAAAATGTGATCTGGCCAGATCACAGCGGGAGATTGAGGCCCTGCAGAAATGTAACTCACCGCTGATAGCCAGGCTCTTCGATTCCGGAACATTCCGTGCTGCGGACGGAAACGATTACTACTACTCGGTTGAAGAGTATCTGGATGGCGGAACGCTTTCACAACGCCTGAATCCCACCCTGTCGCCGGATGTAGTGCGCGAATACGGCAGGCGCTTAACAGAGGCTCTCAGTCATTTGAAGGACCAAAACCTGGTGCATCGGGATATCAAACCAGACAACATCATGTTTCGCGCCGGCAGCGATATTCCGGTACTGGTCGATTTCGGTCTCGTGAGAGACTTATCGGCAAGTTCATTAACTCAAACCTGGCTGCCACAGGGACCCGGCACGCCCTATTACGCGGCGCCGGAACAGCTAAACAATGAGAAGCACCTTATCGGCTGGCGCACCGACCAGTTCAGTGTCGGGGTGGTGCTGGGAATCAGCTTGACGGCGCAGCATCCTTTCACGCGTCCTGGAATGACGATGCCTCAGACGGTGGCTGCCGTGGCGGCGCGAGAAGCTTGCTCCGACGAATTCCGGTCGGCTGCCAGCGCAGCAAAGCTGGAGCTAATCATTAAGATGATGTCCACCTGGCCGGTGCAACGATATGCTAAACCAAAACAGCTGCTGAACAGTTTTTGATCAGAGGCGAACTATGAGTGCTTATATGCAAATGGGCCATGACACCGAGAACCTGGTGGGAGAACAGGATCTGGACGAGTTCGTTGGCATAGTGTTGAGTCCTGTCAACCGGGATGCGCCAACTCTTGGCGAAAACGTCCAAATCTTCCGCGCCAAGGGTCATTACGACATTGTTTTCGATCCGCAATTATACATTCCCACCAGTGAGCGCGGTTCTCTGCCACAGCAACCATATTTTCCCGGCGACCTGGATACGGCCGATCTGAGTTCTGACGGGTGGTGGACCGACCTCGTGGGAAAGCTCGTATCATGTGTGACTTCGCTCAAAGTCGATGCGGTAGCCTCGCCGGTAGTTCTGCCACGAGCATGGAGTGATGATTACTTTGCGCTCTGTACGGAAACAACCAGCAAGCTGACAACCGCGCTGAGTTCGTCTAATATTCGCACCCTCGCCACAGTAATGGTCAATTTCAACGAAATGGGTGAGAAGGACCGAGCGTTGAGAATCGCGTCGATTGTGTCCGAGGCCGAATGTGCCGGCTATTATCTGGTGATCGTAAGCGACATAGAGCCCCGGCGAGAATTGACCGGTGAAGAACAATTGGCTGGCGTTATGAAATTGATCTACGAACTAGAGAGAACAGGGCAGCCAGTTTTGGTTTCACATTGTTCGTCAGACATGGTCTTGTTTAAGGCTGCTGGCGCGAAACACTGTGCGACGGGAAAATTTTTTAATCTGCGACGATTTACCAAATCCCGGTATGAAGAGCCAGCCGGTGGTGGCGGTCAGCTCGCATATTGGTTTGAGCATAGCCTGCTCGCCTTTATTCGTGGTACCGATCTGCTGAGGCTCGAGGAGAACGGCCTCGGGCATCTCATTGGTGTTGGCGCGTCAAACAACTTCTGGGCACAGAAAATCCGGGAGCACTTTGCCACTAATCCCGGTATGGCATGGTTAAAGCTGGCTTGGCGGCAGTATTTGAGTTGGTTCGGAAAGACGGAGCTGGCTGTCTCTACCGCCGACCCATTACCGCTCGTGCAAGGGTGGCTGAAATCCGCCGAAGATAACTGGCGAGTGCTTGAGGATGCGGGCGTGTTGATGGACGAACCACGAAATGATGGTAGCTGGATTAGATCATGGCGGCAGGCGGCCATAAAGTTCAAAAAAGACATCAGCTGATCGGCGCAGTGGTTGCCGCCGGTTTTGTGAGTGGTTAGATCTGCTCCAGCAAACCAAGAAGATCCTGAGGGGTAGCGACGACGGCAGTCTGATAGCACTGATCGAACTTAAGGTCGTTTACGAGCAAGTGGCACAGACTTTTATCGGTCGCAAAATAGTCGCAGTAGGCCAACGCGGCCGTGGCATGCCCGAAGTCATGTAAATCGTTACCGGTAAGTTGTCTTCCCCGATTTCGTCGGACGCCGGCGTGCAGACCGGCGCGAATGATTAATGATGGCAACTGCCGCTCTATCTTGCCGGTACGCAATGCTTCCAGCAGCAGGTTTACCAGCAGCGCAGCACCCTGTTCGAGATCCCGGCGCGTGTTTTCCGACGGGGCGACTCCCATTTCTTTTTGGGACAAGCGACTGATGATTTCTTTCAAGGTGGCAAGGTACAGTTCCAGATATCCTCTAAACTCGTGCAGGTGAAGTTCGTTGAAGGGCAGAGCTTTCACATCGTGCGCTTTTATCTCACGATTCAAATTGTTCGCAATCGCATCCCAATGATTGATCAGTCTTTCGGGTATTTCTTTCAGGTAAGAGATCTGCTCCGCCAGTGAAAAGTCCCAAAGATAATCTGTGAAAGCCTTTTGCCAGGCCACCAGTTCATCCTCTGGCAGCGATTCCACGACGGGAAAGTTGTGGCCCAGTAAGTAAGCAGGAGAGGTCCAGACAAGACGTTCAAGCGGTTCGAGCGCAGCCGGCCCGCGTAGCGAGCGGTGCACACAATGTGCTAACTCAGTGCGCACTCGTTCCTCGGCCCTCTGCAAAGCCGCCCCGAGTGAGAATTCATCGATAAGCTTTGCGGTCACCATCCGTGTCGTTGCATCACGTTGCTTCAATAACTCTGCCAGCGTGTCGGCATTGATGGGACAGATCACCTTACCCGCGCCAACCAGTTCACGTAATCGGTTAGCTATCTGTTCGTGCAGAGGATCCTGGGACCGACCCAGGAAAACATCGCGCAGCAGTATCCAGAAGCGAGTGTCCAAGTAGACTCTTTTGCGAGCCAGCACACGATCGGCGGTGGCGAGTATCTTGCTGCGCACGTAACGTTCGAGTGAGACCTCGGGGTGCTGTCGATGGTAGGGGAGCGTAATTCTTTCCGGGGGAATGTTGTCGGGTTGTTCTTTCATTATTTTGAATCGCTGCCCGGGAATGCGTTTCGGGGATTCACTTAGTTAGTACTCAACCCGTCAAGTTCTGCCTGACAACGGTGACCAGGTGTTCGCCCACCAGTGACAAAGTGCGATTATCGTGCTGATGCTGGAATTAGATCAGTTTGATGATGATGATCGTATTCCGAGCGATGGTAACTCAAATTCAGCCGCTGGCGCGAAAAACAACTCGTCACTTGGTGGCCAGTCACGCCACGGGTCATCAACATACATCGGGATCCAATCAGGGTCTTGCTGAGCAGTAAGTTTGAAGTTGAAGTACGTTTCTCGTAGCTTTTCTTCCAGTCGAGACTCTATTCCTGCGGAGCGCTCTGCTGAAAGCTGCTGGGTGTTTATCGACACCCAACCTAATATCGCGAGGCACAGGTTTGCCTCTTCAATCTTTCCAGCTCTGTAAAGAAGGTTTGCGGCGTCAAAGAAGGCATTCATAGGTTCCACTCGGCCGTATGGCCGAATGTCTGAATAAAAAGTTTCCACGTGCAGGACGGCATAAAGGCAAATTCGGATCGCGGTCGCCCCGTCTTTCACGAAGGCTAAGGCCTTAATGAGATCACCGATACCAGTCAGGATCCCGTGACGACCAATATCACGGCGCTCCCACTCGGTGAGCAGATTCCGAGCTCGCTTTACACTGTAATGAAGAATCGCGAGGGTGACGTGCGTTTTTTCAACCAAACTGACGCGACTGGCTCGGATTGCTCGCCATCGGAAAGTGTGCAACGAGTGCGGGGACGATGAAGCACCATATATGTCCCAGGCGATGCCGTGAACCTTCGCAATGGGGGCCAGTAAACAGCGAAAGAGCTTTCCAAAGAGAACACGGTCTCGCACATTTACAGCTTCCATCACCAGTTCGTGCAGCGGGCGAAGAGGATCAACGAGACGTGGTCGGAGCCCGACAGTAGCAATGTGAAATTGTACCCTGTTATTAGGCAGCGGCTGCACATCGGTTACACTGTATTCGATGATGGCCTGCGGCGTTATTCGGACCGCCAACTTGGCTGCCAACGTTATTTGATCCAGGTTTTCAAGCTGAGAAATCAATGCCGGTAGGAGCAGTAGCACTGAAGCGCCACCAAACACCATCACGATGTCTACCACGCAATTTCTCCACGGCGTGGTTAAGTGGCCTGTCGTCACCATTGCCACATATCCGCTGAGCACAGTCGCAGCTGCGTAACCAAACAAAACATATACATCTCGGCTCCGATAAAGTTCTCTGACGACCGATGGCCTTCCGCTACCCGAAAACTGCGCCGTCAAAAACATGACAGCCAGAGCTACTGCACCGAACGTTCCGGTCGTTTGCACGACAGTTCCTACGAGCGTGTAGATCTGCGCGTCATCCAGCTGCGGATTATGCAAATGAATGTTCTTGAAAATTATCAGAGCTATCAGAACAAGCGACGCGATGACTATCGTCGGAATTATGAAACTGCGGAAGCGCATTACAACCTCTTTCGTCATTCCACAATAGGTGTGTGCACTGACTTGCCTGCATCAACAAAGGTCGCAATTGAGCGACAGACATCGGTATACAGCAGGTGGTTATCGAACAGAGTTTGCAGCAACAGGTGAGGCGCACCAGGCACTTCTATGATCCGCCGGGTGCGCGCACTCGTTGCGTTTGAGTAGATAAGTTCGGGAACCTCTCGCGGAACGACTTGATCGTTCTCCCCGAGTACGATCAAGAGATTTCCTTCAAAGCGGCGTAAAGGTATGAGCACATCAGCCAACTCCCAACTTTTGTCCTGGCGCAGAACCGCGGAGAACTCCGGGTTTCCAAACCGTTTGTTGAAGGCCGCACTTGCATAAAGGCCGGGATAAAACAACACTAAATTCGTCAGCGGTTCGGATTTCAATAACTCCAGCGCTATATGCGCACCCATGCTGAAGCCACAGACCGTGAGTTCTCGCGAAAAACTCGCGAACCTGATTGCGACCTTTGCTTCGAGCGTACGCTTCTCAAGACTGGAGCCTGCAAGCAATCCAGTGCTATTCCCATGACCTGAGAAATCAAAAGCAAATGAAGAGAGTCCGAACTCTTCAGCTAATCGGGTGGCCAGGGGGATTGATCGCTCCTTCGTCGACTTTCCCGCGCCATGAAGAAAAAGGATGTGGGGGCGAGCATTAGCGCCCGCACTCGGCGTGATGAACCGGCCGCGAAGAGATTCATCGTTGGTAGCAAACGTGACTTCCTGTTCAGCTGTGTTCATTAGTTGTTGGTTCCTGCAGCAGATCCAGTATGCGACTCGCGGCTGTGCTTCTCAGCGAAGCGGAGTGTCGAATCGATCCGGTTATATAGATCCGTTTCAACCATCGGTCGGTTCCGTCATACCTGGGTTGGAAAGGAACTCGCCCGTGGGCGGTCCTAAGATTATCCAGATACCAACAATCACCCGGTGCAAAGATTACCGACACGGAATTACGTTCCAACGCAGCTCGTAATTCTTCCAAGGCAGAGTGGGCCTGGCGATCACCCGGTCGGGGTTTCGTGTTGTTAAGGTTCACCCGCATATACGGCCATTGCAGGTTTCCAAACAGTATGGGTGAATAATGGGTCACTGTAGGAACGAGCTGTGCAATGTTGGCTCCCACAATGTATCTGGCTTCTGATAAGGCCAGCAGACTATCGGAATTCAGATCCTGTGCTCTCACAGTGGCGAGTACCGTGGCAACACGATCGCGGTTCCTGAGGCACATCAGACCGAGATATTCTCCGGCGCAAGAATGGAAGGCGTCCTCTGTGTGAAGGTCAAACGAACGAGCGGAGCCAGAGCTAGAGATTAGACTGGCGTGCTCGCGCACAGGCATGACGTCGTTTATAACGTAACCATTTTGAATCGTGGTCCAGGCAAAGGGCTCGCCGAGCAGCGAAGAGAACAATACGTGAATAGCTTCAGGTCTGCGAACCACTTCGACTATACCTGGGGGCCGATGTGCTGATGGGGTTGGTCCAATAGTGGCGTTTAGCGGCAAGCCGCGGATGCAGAGAGCTGAAAACTGCTCATTCAGCTTGAAATGATAAAAAGCTGTACGAATTCTTCTTGGGAGTTCCTGTGCGTAAATCGGGGCTATTTGCAAGAATTCCAAGAGTGGCAGAGCGACAGCGTCAGTGAAAAGCTCATCGATTAGACGCCTGCATTGCTCGATCTCAGTAGCAGTCAGATTCACATACTGAACTTTAGTTGGTCCAGTTTCTGCTGAAGGCGTCCTACCTGACGTGCAGGTGAAAGAGTGCTCTGCTTTTCTAAATTCGGTTGCAACAGCCATTCGACCACCCCCTAATACATAGGGTGCTCAAAAAGAACAATGTTAATCCCTTGTTCAAAAGACCGGTCATTCTGTCCATCAAATTAGATGTACTTACAAAAATCGCAGATGTCTGCGTCACAGCCGGCGCTGTTTCAGGTGTCTCACAATGCTATTGCATGAGTATGGCGCTCCTCTATTACGGCGATTGCTCGTCTTTCCCCTCGTTACGGTACGATTTTGGCGACTAACTCATGATATTCCTCGACCGACGATCGATGGTTTCCGACCTCTACATGCTGGGCAACTACTAACCGCTCAACGATCCACAATTCAAGCAGGATGATTTCAGCAAACGGTTGCTGGCGCTTTCGTAAAACTCCTGCTCAAAGCGGCGCTGCAACGCGAGTTGCCAATCTACATCGTGCTCACCCTGCGGTCCGACTTCCTCGGTGACTGCACCCGTTTTCAGGGCCTGCCGGAAGCCATCAATGAAGGACAATACCTGATACCGCGGCTGACGCGTGATGAGCTGCGGCTCGCCAGCACTGGACCAGTGAACATCGCCGGCGCCACGATGACCGAACCGCTCGTCAATCGTCTGCTCAACTATACTTACAGCCATCCGGATCAGCTTCCAGTGCTCCAGCACGCCCTCATGCGCACCTGGGAACACTGGCAGTCGCATCATCGTGAAGGCGAACCGCTTGGACTCGAACACTACCAGGCCATCGGCACTATGGCAGACGCCCTTACCCGCCACGCCGAGAAAGCGTTCAATGAATTACCCGATGAGCACAGCCCGCAGATCGCTGAGCGTCTCTTCAAGACACTGACCGAACCAAGCCTTGGTGATCGCCAGATTTGCCGCCCTACAAGGCTCGATACGCTGTGTCGGCTCACGGGCGCCAGTCCGGACCAGCTAATTGCCGTCAGCGATGTGTTTCGCGCCGGCAGCCGTTCGTTTCTTACGCGGTCCGAGTCATCCGACCCGGTAATTGATCTCTCCCATGAAAGTCTGATCCGTAACTGGCAAAGGCTGAGCGAATGGGTAAACGAAGAAACGCGGTCAATCAGTATCTACCGCCAGCTCGTTCAGGCTGCGCTGCAATATCGTGACGGCAATACTGGGCTGTTGCTGGACCCCGCGCTTCAGGTGGCACTCGACTGGCGCGACCAGTCACAGCCCAATGCAGTCCGGGCTGAGCGCTTCCATCCGGAATTCAAAACGGCGATGGCATATCTGGACGAGAGCCGCAACGCGCGCGAAGATAAGGATCAAATCCGAAGCGCAACAGCACCATGACAAGGACGAACACAACAAACAAGAACTCGAGCAAACGCAACTGTCCCTCGCGCAACAGATCCGCGCCGCACGGCGTCTCCGCTGGCTGCTCGTCGTGCTCGCGGCGATTTTGCTGCTCGCGCTCTCTGCAGCCGGCTACTTCGGATTCAAATTACTGACACACCTTTTACGAGAAAGAGCTTCGTGAGCAATTCGGATAGAAGCGAGTATCTGAAAAGTAAAAACTTCAGGAAGGTCTCTTGATGACGGCAATGACCTTGCCAGTGATGTTGAAGTCGTCATGGGGGTGGAGATAAATCGGTGCGTAATCGAAAGATGAGTCGGCTACCAGCACTATCTGACCGTTCGCGCGATCGTCAATGAAGCGTTTGATAGTGGCCCGATCGTCAATGATTGCCAGCACGACGTTGCCACTCACCACGTTCCGATCCTGGCTGTCCACGATCGCAAAATCGCCGTCCTCGAGTTTTCGGCCGCCAATATCGGCGCGGTTCATGGAGCCGCCATCAGCCTTCACCGCGTAAAGGCCGGTCGGTTTTGACTTGCCGATCAGTTTACTGGAGACGCGCAGGAACCCTTGAAGATTCTGTTCGGCGAAGATCGTGGCCGGACCGCAATTCGCTGTTCCGATAATGGGAATGGAAAACAGGCGCGAGGCCTGTTTTACCAATCCTTTCGCCCAGGCGGGCTCTAGCGATGTTCTACTCATCATCCCTTTGGCCCGATCAATGCTCAGAAACCCCTTCTTCTGCAGTTGCTGCAGGTGATGTTTGATCTTCTGCGGCGACTCATCCGGCATGTCGATACGTTTGGCCATGTCCCGGAGCGTTAACTTGGCCAAGTTCTTTGTCTTGGAGAGGCGCAGCAACTTTTCCTGGATGGGGTGCATGACTGAGTTTAGCATTGTAAACCGGTAAATAAAACATACTTTACAAATCCGAAAACTTGACAAACTTGACAGCCGAATCGATACTCATGATCGCTTGTAACTCTATTTATCTGCGCCGTGAGTTATCAAAGGGGGGTAGCGAGCACAAGAAACGCTCACCACGCAGTAGAATTTTCGGAGGCGTTGACTTTCTTTCGACTAAAAATATGACTTCCACCATCCCTTACGAAGTAGATTTTCTCCCGGTAGGACAAAGCAAGAGCGGGGATGCGATCGCGCTGCGTTTCGGCAACTTGACCGGGGCTCGCTCGGAACAGCGCGTCGTGGTGATCGATGGCGGCTATACCGAGACCGGTAAAACGCTCGTCGAGCACATCAAGACCTATTACCAGACCGACCGCGTCGACCTGGTCATCTCCAGCCACCCGGATTTCGATCATTCGGCGGGCCTCGAGGTCGTGCTCGAGCAATGCGAAGTGGGAACACTCTGGATGCATCAGCCCTGGCAGCACACCACCGACATTGCCAAAGCGTTCAAAGATGGACGCATCACCGACAACACCTTCGGCGAGTCACTGCGCAAATCGCTTGAGAATGCGTGCCGGCTCGAGCGCCTAGCGACTCGACAGGGCATCCCCATCATAGAACCGTTTACCGGGCTGGCGGATGAAAGCGGTCGGGTATTCGTCGTAGGGCCTACACAGTCCTACTACGAGAGCTTGCTGCCCGGTTTCAGGTGCGCTCCCGAAATCAAATCATCTTTCGGCTCGGGAATGTTCGGACAGGCAGTGCGAGCGGTCCAGGAAGTTGTCAAATCGATTGCCGAAGCATGGAATATCGAGACCCTCGACGATACCGGGGAAACCAGCGCGGAGAACAATTCCAGTACGATCGTGATGGTGGCGCTGGATGAAGAGTGTCTGCTGTTTACGGCCGATGCCGGAATGCCGGCGCTCTCCGCGGCGGCGGATGCGCTGGATGCGATCGGCTTCGACTACAACCGCATTAAGTTGTCTCAGGTCCCTCACCACGGTAGCCGTCGCAATGTAGGCCCGACGATTCTCAATCGCCTGTTGGGTCCGCCACTGGAAAGCGCGAGCGAGCTCCGTTCTGCATTCGTCTCGGTAGCAGCGGAAGGTGCACCAAAGCATCCTTCAAAGAAGGTCATGAATGCCTACAAGCGGCGGGGAGTTACCGTCCACGCGACAGCTGGTTTGAGCAAGTGCCATCGCAATTCACTGGCGCCGTTACGTCCTAACTGGTTTGCTTCCACGCCGGTGGAATTCTTCTTCGAAGTTGAAGAACTAAGCATGATCGTTGTCAAGGATTTGCTGGACCCCTATTCGCGACGCGCGCGGCTGCAGCCGGCTTTGCTCGCGATTCTTCCGCTCGCATTGGCCCTGTTGGCCTGGTACCCGTCCGAGGCGAAAACGCTGGGCCTGGTGTGGGCCGTCGTGGTTTCCGCGGGAGGCACGGCGCTGCTGGCACAGATTGCCCGCGAGCGTGGAAAACGGCTGGAGAAAGATTTGTTCGCCAGTTGGGGTGGAAAACCTTCGACGGTCCGGTTGCGACACGCGGGCTGTCAGAACAAAACAATTCTGGCTCAACGCCACAACAAATTGCGTAATCTCTTTCCTGATTTGTCATTACCTTCAGTGGACCAGGAAAGAGCCCACCCGGCTCGCGCGGATCAGATCTATGAGGCGTGTGTTATCGGACTGCTCGAAAGTACGCGTGACCGAACAAAGTTTCGGCTGTTGTTTGATGAGAATTGCAATTACGGCTTTCAACGGAATCTCTGGGCCCTCAAGCCGTTGGGACTGCTGCTGGCGCTCGCTGCTGGAGCGCTGATTGGCTGGCGCGCGTTTCTCTCCTATCAGAACACAGGCGACGTACCGGTGTTGGTGACGGCGTGCTTGGCGCTGGCTCTCGGTTTAGTTCTCTTATGGATCTTTTGGGTGAAAGCGGAACGAGTAAAACTCACGGCCGAAGCATTTGCAGAACGTCTGCTGGCGAGTTGTGAAGTGCTTTGGCCAGACACTAAAGAACAATTAACGGAAGGAACCTGACAACATGACATTGCCAAAATTCACGCTGGTGCACGATGAAAAGAAGGATGACTGGGCTCTTAAGAATGACGACACGAATCGGACCGTCGCACGCTGGGATAAAAAAGAGGATGCGACTGCCGGCGGAGAGCTGAAGGACGCCGTTGGTAAAGCCGGCGGCTCGGTGAAAATTCAGAAGGTTAACGGTAAATTCCAGGAAGAGAGAACGTACCCGCGGAGCAAAGACCCGCGAAAGTCAAAGGGCTAAGACCGGTCTATAAATCTATATGTGGATTCCAAAGGACGAGCAAGACATCATTACGGCCGCTGCCAGTGGCAGCCTCGAAGAAAGCGTTACGTTTGACGCCAAGCGAGAGATTCCCGCGAAGAACTCAGACACAGCGAAAGACGTTGCCGCCCTTGCCAACACTGCCGGCGGCGTACTCCTTTACGGCGTTGACGAAGATACGAGTGGCAGACCCACTGTGCTGACACCGATCACTCTCGCCGGGCAGCGCGAACGGATCGAGCAGATTATTCGCACTTCAATCGATGAAGTGCCGAACTTCAGCCTGTGGGCTATCCAAACAAGTAACGATCCTTTAACGGGCTATCTCATTCTGCTGGTGCCGCCATCAGAACGCGCTCCGCATATGGTCATCGTTAAGGGCGAGCAGCGCTTTTATGGTCGTGGCGAGACCAGCAACTATGTCTTAAGCCAGGCTGAAGTGGCGCGGCTTTACGAACGCCGGCGCACTGTCGTTTCAGACCTGCTGCCCGCGTTGGAGAAAGTTGTGCAGGCGGCGCCTCCGCCCGGCGATCAGTTTGCCCATCTTCATTTGCTAATGCGGCCCGTACTGGGCCGTGACGACATCCTGAATAAGGCGCTCGCGCCGCAACAGGATTATCGCAAGTTGCTTCACGAACTAGTGGAGCAGCTACTACGGTCCAGGGTTTTCAAGACTAACTATATTCCTGATATCCAACACTCATCATGGACACGAAAGCCGGAAGGCTATCTCTGCCTGCTAAACTACGAGAGTCGAAACGATGATCTCTGGGACGGCAATATCCTGCGGCTCCAGATCAATCTTGACGGGAGTGCATCTCTGTTTTGTGGCCGGGCTGCCGAACAACGCGGTGACAAATCAAAGTGGTTCTTCTCCGGCGTCGTCGCGGGAAATACCGTCCAGCTGCTTTCGCTGCTGGGTCGTCTCTATGAGAGAAGCTCTTACTTTGGGATGGTTGATATCGGCGTTGCCGTCACGGGTTTGAATGGTTGCGTGCCGCATGAAACACGGGCCCGGTTTCACTCTCTACCGCGTTTTGAAAGTCCCGATTACAGAAAGGCGATCAGAGTTTCGGCGCTAATCCTATTGAGTGATCCCCACCAGGTCGCAGCCGAACTCGTGATGCCGCTCATCGAGGCCATCTCGCAGGGCACTGACAACCCGTTTCAGGATCAGTAGACCATTGGAGTTGAATAGATGGATTTTGTTGACTGGTGCAGCTTCGTTTTGGACAAGTTGATCGAGGAAGGGCGCAATCCTCACATCGACGAGACCCGTCTGGCGCAAATACTTTATGGTGAGGAGACAAGAACAACCAGTGAATTCTGGGATTCCAGTCTGCGGTCGGGAATGTTGGATGCCGTACAGGAACTCGCCAAGCTGGGGTTGGTGGAAATTGACGGTAATTTCTTCAAGGTAACGGTCGACGGTCGCGCGTTCGCCAAGAATCCGATTCCGCTGTGGCAGCAAATCTGTGAAACGGAATTAGAACCAGAGGAAGAGCGGATCCTGCGTGTAGTCAACCAGGAGAGCGCGAAAACTGCATCTGAGCCTCCACACGCCTGGTTAGAGTTAATCGATCGGGAACCGTTATTGAAGGAGTTGGGAATGGCGGCCGGCATGGACATGATTGAAGGGCTCTATCCAGTGACGGAAGATCTGACTGGACGAGAGTTAATTTACAGCCAGGGTTTCGGAGGATATCAGCTTGATTCGAAGGCCACCTATCGTGGCCTCGTCTGGCAGACACGTCGCGGGTTCACGCTGGAGTCGCAGTTTATCGATTCACTGGTCGCGGAATGGGAAACGACCAGCGTTGATTTTAAGCGGGAGATTCATCTCGGCACTGCAGATGAAAGAGCGGAGTTTATTAAAGACGTACTCAGTCTCGCCAACACGAAGGCCAGTGGCAGACGCTGGATGATAATAGGTTTCGACAACCGAACCCGCGCCTATCACAGTGCGCCCGATGCAAGTGTCACCCAGAATCGGATCGAACAAATCCTGGCCCACTATACGGACCCAATGGTGATTGTGCGTTATGAGGTGGTGCCGTATCGATCGGGAGCCGTGGGTAAGCTCGAAGTGCTGCGCGAGCCCACCAACCTGCCTTACAAGGTCGCACATTCCATAGGCGACAAAAAGCGAATTGAGGCCGGACAGGTTTTCGTGCGGCACGGCTCACAAGTCGAGGCACCTACACAGGGCGAACTCGACTCGCTGATTCAAGAGGGTACCGGAACTCCCACACGGGAATGATTTGAAGAGGTCCGTTTTGCAACGCACGATGCTCAATTTCAGTGTGAATTAAACACCGGAAGTCATATTTACATACATGTGGGACCATTGGTCCCAATTTAACGTTTTGCCAAAGTAGTAGAGTTGCTGGTCCAGCTCTTCGTTACTGCGCTAATGATTAGGCTAAAGCAGTTTTCGAAACGAAAACCGTGTTACTACTGTGGTTCTGCGGCACTAAGTACGCAGGAGCACGCACCGCCTAAATTAATATTCAGCGGTTTTGAGTGTGACAGCATTACAGTCCCATCCTGTAATGACCACAATAACCAAAAAGCGCCAAGAGATCGCGCTGTCGCTACGGCGCTTATCAAAAGCCTTCACAGAGCCCTTAATGCGGGGTTGCCCGCTACCTCGATAACTTCGGATGCTCGTAAAGCAATAGAGCACCTGGTACCAAACTTTGCTCAAGCCAACAGAGAAGTGAGTGACCAGCCGCTGCTTAGTGACGCCGAGCTCAGTTTTGACCATTCCGGCGGTAAATATCAGCGTTGCGGAGTGGATCTGTCAGCTGTCTGCGGCCCTGGTCTGGAGTGCGACCGGACAGTTTGATCCAGCGATAAAGTGGACCGATGCACTTGTTTGGAGTCCTACGTTCATTGAAGGACCAGAGGGAAAAAACCTTTCGGCCCTATTATTTCAACTGGCATTGAATGAGCTGTCTGAACAAAACATTGAGAAGTTTGAATGGCATGCCGGCTGGTCCGCACATCCGCGCAGCTATCCTCATGATGTTTACAATTTTAGCTTGTGCTTTTCCCCAACGCTTGTTTCCCAAATTGAGCTGGAGGTGGCGATTCGGCACCAGTTCTATGGCTGCCTCAATTGGTATGTATGGTTCACGCCTTCTCAGGACACACGCAAAACGCTGCGGGAGGCGATAATCGATTAACCGAGGACAGTAGATGCTTTCAACTGATGACGTCATCGACCGCATAGTGGGCAAGGCTTTCGAAATTGATTGTCCCGACATCGAGGTCTTTGGCATCCGCGACTCCGCCTCTCCCCTTTATAAGGGGCCGGGCGTAATAGTGGGCGAGCAACGTGGTCCAATCTCCTTTCGTCTGCACAACCAGATCAAGATGTCACCGGAGGCATTAGACTCAATGCGGCCGATTGAGCATGGAACTCTTGGAGAGCCGGTAAGTCAGGTACGCGTCTTCGCGAAGGACTATTCGGGAACCAGTTGGACCGGAGGCTGGGCGATTCCTAATATTGAATACGCCCGAACTGCCCCATTCATGGTCAGCGGTAACTTTAGCCAACTCTCAACGGATATTCCGAAATCGGAAAGCGATCCGAAGAAAGGCCTTACCGAGATCGTGTTTGCTGACAAGCTAAATCTCCCTATGACTGAAGTGGTGGAAGAGAAACGACTCCGGGGCGATGAGATTATTTTCTCTAAGACGTGGACAGATCGTCATGAACTTGGTTTCAATGGAGCGCGAGTTGTGTTTTTTGAAAACAGTACGTCGGACCGAACACATATCATGGCTGAACACAAGGGCGGCTTAGAGGCTCCGTACTGTGAAGTCTGGTTAGCTGAAGCGCTCGGCTTTCTGCGCGCTCGTTTGGCCTATCCACGAATTGCCATCCGTCACCTCGAGAAAGATTCACTCGTCTTCATCAGAACAACTCCGGGTGATACAAGGTCAGAAATGCCCAGGCCGATACTCGGTCCGCCTTCAGTTTCATTGCTGCTTTGGAACCTTTATTCCGCCTATCTCGGTGAATGTGTAAAGCACAAAAAGTTCGGCAGCATGGAATTAACCCAGGTTTTAGACGAAGTCATTATCGCCAGCACCGGCACTGTGCAGGCGTTTGTCCTCTCGTTGGCTATTTGTGTAGAGAACCTCGTCAACAAGTTGGCCAAAGAGATTAGTGTTGACGTGCCGGATTCAGACACGATTAATCGTCTCATTGAACACATGGATCAATGGCCAGGCGACACCAACGTGAAAGAAAGAACCAAAAAAATGCTTCCTTCTTTGAGGAATGTCCCCGCTCAAGCTTCGCTTCGAATGCTTCGAGATCAAGGCGTGATCGAGGATAAACATATCAAAGCATGGTCAAAAATCAGGAATAAACTGGCTCATGGGGGCATGGTGGAATACCCTTTATCCGCAGACCTCTGGGAAATGAGGAATACTCTTATCGCCATGGTCTATAGATTAGTGTTGCGAATCATTGGCTATCGGGGCCCGGTGACGGATCATGCAAGCGGCAATCTGATCCAATTCGACTGGAGATAAGCATCTCAAGTAGAAGCGTGAATATGACGATGGCAGGACGGCGAAGTACTGGCTGGCGCCATCGCGGCAATTCAGTCCACCGGCGAAAAACTAATTACGACGGGTGCTAGATGAAATCAGACTTTGCTAGGCAGGCCTTACCAGTAAAGCGTCGTAGTTCGTTTGTTGAGTTCATTTCTCGCTCATCGACCGGATACATAGTATTTGTCGGTATGCTTCTATATCTTCTCCCCGTCCTCTTGTTTAGCGTGATTGAAGCCCTATTCCTTTTAGCTGACCATCCACAAGTCTTTGTGAACAAGCACCCGGCTGGCTTCTTTGACCTGTTGTATTTCAACTTCATCACGATCATTACGATTGGCTACGGAGATCTCCATCCTGTTGGCTGGGGACGACTTTTCTCAGTCGTAGAAGGCATACTCGGTGTTGGGATATTTGGATTGCTTGTTGCTGCCATAACGACAAAACTCCTGTCCCCTCGCCAGGATTCCGTTGTATTTTCACGATATGGCTATTATTGCACCGAAGAGCAGCGATTCCTTCTAGTCTTCGTGAACACGACTAACACTTATATGGTTAATGTGGACATGAGTTCCTATTTAAGCTTGGGGGAGATTGGTGTGTTAGACCTCTGATTCGAACACCGTTTATCACCACGTCCGTGCAGACCTTTTTCCTTGATGAAGAGCGTCTGGAAGAGATTGTCAATTTACTGCAGGAGGGCGACGTCTTTCGTTTTGGTATATCTGCCTCAATAGGCATGTCCACATACGCCGCGGCCGTTCAATATCATGCAAACGAGATTATCGTGATCTCCAATCGCAAGGAGCTTACGAGTTATGAAGGTTTTCATTCACCCGATTTTAAGTCGCTTGATATCTCGGAAATGTTCCACTATCGACGAGCCGGGTCTTTAACCCTAGCTGAGTACGTACAGGGCATACGCAAGGCTAGAGAAAACAATTTGATACGGCCGACTGGCAATTGACGGTCTGTTTTCGCGCACTGATTTCTACAAGGATCGGCCAATGGAATCGCTCATTTGTGCGGAAAGGAAAATGAAATGCTAACATCGCTCCCCGTTTTATAGAGATCAGGATCTACATGGTTTGCCCAACAACATTATTCCAATACTGCAATGCACCTTGAATTTCTCGATGCTCTTATCGATGACGAGTTGCGGACCTTGTGCGTGTCTCTTGACGACTGTGTTTCGGTTACCACCGGAAAGATTGAGCTGAGTGTGCTTGCAGAACTTGAGAACCGCGGCTTGGATCAAGCGCCCGTCTACAGTTCAGATCAGATAAGCGTCTTGGGCCTCATTTCCACAAAGAGGTTGCGCGAACTCTCAGAGTCAGGCGAGCAGGTTGACGGGAACGATCCAGAAATACGAAACGAGGCACATTTTCTCCGCACTGGACCTTTTCTGACTCTCGAAAAACTCTTATTCACCCTGAGCGAGCGGAGGGCAGTATTTGTCGTGCGAGAATCGAGCGCCACTGAAAATGGCTACACGGAGACAAACTATGGTCTGCTCACAATTTCTGACCTAAACAGACATGCACTTCGTGGTGCTCTGTACACTTTGTTTTCGCTGTTGGAGTCGGGGCTGGCATCTATGATTCAGAACAGCTTTTCGGAGTCGTGGGAATGGATCCGTACGTTGGGCGAAAATCACCAAGTCGGCATTTTGGGATATTGGGAATTATCACGGCGAAAAGGCGTCGATGTTGGTCCGATTGCAGCGGCGACGTTGGCTCAACTTATCCAAGTTGTTTCCAGAAACAAGGCACTATTGTCGGTTTTGGGTTTCAATTCCCGGAGCGAGTTTGAAAAAGCTACGGCGCACATACCAGAGACTCGTAACTGGGTTATGCACCCGGTCCGTCCGCTAATCTTTGATTCCGCCGATGTGGCTAAATTGCGGGAGACAGTCGCTTCCGTTCTGCATTTACATACGATCGTAGATCAGATCAGAACAAGGGCTGACTAGGCGCCATTTGCATGCAGGGCTGGAGTCCGGCGGACTGTGTTTTCAGAGCTTATGAGCAGTGCTAAGGCGTATTTCATGCCCGCTCATATTTTCTCGGATCAAAAAACTGTAGAAAACAACTCGCGACGCACCAATAAACATCTAAGTCAAGCCTTAATTCGAACTCGCAAAAAGTTTCGTACCAGCAATAGTCTCACGAGATCGTCCAGCCTGATTACTTCCAAATTTAGATCGATGTCGGCCGGAGGCGTTCCGGTGTGCAGTAACCTGCTTCGGATTTCATACTGACGGGCGAATGCCTTTGCTTTATCATCGCCGCAGTACTCTTTCACTAAGGCACGGCAAGCTGTGCCGATCGATTCATATTTTAGGTTTCGCAGGCCGCCAATTAGCGACTCGGTGCTAGCCTCCACTGGTCCCGATGTTTTGGTCGCCATCTGAACCATCACTTCAATCAAATCCAAAAGTTGAGAATGTCTCTTCCGACGCTCTGCGAGTGATTCAACAGAGGAAATTAGAGTTACGAATCGGACCGCATCAGTCGCGTGAAAATGGGAATGGTTGTAAAGTTGGGCCGCCAGCACTTGTTTTTGGCTTAGTGCCTTATCAAGCGCGTAGCATTCCGCTACTTTCTTCTGAAAGGTATCAGGTGAGATTGGAGTATAAGGCCTACCGAATTGAAGGGAACCAAAAAGCAGCCCGTCTATATCAGGTACGACTTGGAGACCATGCACTTCTGGCTGTAGTCGCTCGTCAGGTTTTCCGTCTTTGGTTGTAAAAGCAGGACCGGTAATTTGATCGTTGCCAGCGTCAATTCCTACGCCAAGAACTATACCTGCAAGAACTAAGGCGGTCTTTACCTGCGAGCCCGCGCTGTGAGCCTCTGCCTCTGACTCAAATCCGCTACACCATACGGTAATGTCCGATAGCTTATTCTGGTCGTCTTTAGCGGTTAGATGTACCTCAATCGTTGGCAGATCCGGGAGAGTTAATAAAACCGTTGGTTCTACTGACTCAATAACGCCTCCCGCCAGCGAACAGGTGATTCGAAATGCGTAGGTTCTTTCCGACATTGTGATATTGCCTATTGATTGTAAGTTTTCATTCTCAGAAGTTCTGTTTTCTGAGAGTGACAAGCCGATCAGGAGTTGGACCTGGAATTCGGGTTTTTGTAACGCAAAAGCAGGTGGAAATATGATAGTTGCAAAAAACACGCAAACGATGAAAAGACAGAAAGCAATTAATGAGACTTGTTATATGTGCGACAGACCCGCTACCACGCGGGAACACGCTCCACCACTTTCGTTCTTTCCCGAGAACAAACGTCACAACCTAATCACCGTACCTTCCTGTTACACGCACAATGTTGGCAACTCCGTTGACGTTGAGTACGTCAGGAATATAGTCGTCACCGACATTCACACGAACGACATAGGCCGAGAAATGTTTTCCGCCAAAGTGAGAAAGTCGTATGCACGAGGACACAAGCTGCGAAGAAGCACGTTCCGAAAACTCCGGCCAGTTTTGATTGGTGGAAGAGAAACGGCAGTAGTCCAGATCAGTGAGAGACGTTTTAATCCTATCATAAGAGCTATTGCTTGTGCTTTGTACTTTCACGACTTTGGCGAACAGTTTCAGCACCGCTGGAGCATTTACCGAGCCACAATGCTTGCGGACAGTCTGGCCTTTAACGATATACCAGATAACATCAATCCTGAGATCCGTGCGGTACTCCGAAGTGTGCCAACTGCCGACCGAGATACTAACCAGCCAGAAGTATTCAAGTATGGGGTTTATCGTTTAGTGGAGCACCGAATTATCTACCGACTTGTCTTTTACGGTGGAGTAGATATTTACGCTATCGGTTTACCGAAGGAAGGAACAGACGATTGGATCTAGGTGACGTTGACATCAGTGTCAAGCGCAAAATGAATATTTATGGAATGGTGGCTTACGGTCCTTGGTTTCGTGATGAGCCTACTTGCCACAGCGGACTTGGCCCACAAATATGGGTCTGCGCTAATCAAAAAAATCTTAGAGAAGCGGTCTAGACCAACTTCACCACTGAACGAGCCTGTAACTTCTACTAAGGCATATTATCTACACGCAGGCCCAGGCCGTTTTCAGGTGACAGATTGTTCCGTTGTCCTTTTTAAAAACTCCGCTTAGCTCGTAGAGCTTTAACATCTTTATTTATCAATAAGTTTCGTGGAAATCACGGTGGACAACTTTTGGAGCACCCCCCTTTGCGCTTTTCTGCCCACCTAATAAAGTTATGATGTAAGCCCGAAAGGCTTTAGGAGCTGCACTTTTCTTACTGAACAAATAAACAAACCAGCCTCAACCTGCAAGGGAGAGAGTGACACATCCCCGAAAAACTGGACCATAGAAATGTTAGTATTTCCAATCGCAGACTATTTAAATTTCCTGTACGGATCCCTTTGTCCACACCGTTTTGATAATAATAATCGTAAGTTCGAAGCGCTGGCTTCAGAGCTGCGTTAGCAGCTCTTGTTGACTCTTAAGCCGCAGCGAGGAAGGCAGTCAAGGGCGGAGCGAACTGTTTTGTAGTTCGCGGAGTTCATCGGAGCGCAGCGGAGACCCTTTACGGCCTCCGCAGCGAAGGCTCCCGTATCGCTGTTTACTTGGATTGGTAAAGGGCAGGGGACCGAGTTATTGAATTAGCTGATTCAGCGATTGATTGGAACTTCAAAATAGACAGTGATAGCGCCGCGCCGCGTCGACTGCTGTTTGGAATGTGATTAGCGGTAGGAAAGATCGAAGTGCTCTTATGGAAATCAAATTGTTAGTTCGATTTCATCATCGATGATTTGTTCGACAGGAATTTCTACGAGGCGGGCATAGGCGAGCAGGATGGCGAGGGGCGGTTCGTTCTTGTTGAGTTCGTACTTGGAAATGGTCGTATGTTCGATCAGAGCTTGAACACCAAGTTGTCTGACTAACTCTCCTTGAGACACTCCTAAACTGCGCCGCATTTGAAGGAGCTTCTTTGCAAGATGTTTCGAACGGGGTCGCGAGTGTCCCATAGTTTTTAACTTTCTGTGAAAGAGGTTGAGTTGTGTGACTGGAGCGTCTACTGGGCGGTAGGTCAAGAAGAATCAGTGCAAATTATTCGCTAGTAGGATTACGGGCAGTCGAGAATCTGCGGATTGTGGAGTTCGTCTGCAAACTCTGTAATAAAGCTTTCCGCCTGTTCTGTATTCTTGAATATAAACGCCGTATTGAAGTCGGTAGAGAACAGGTTCGGAACGCCTGAGATGTAACCTTGAAATGTGACTATTATTACGCCGGTCTCCGTTTCTCCACCTGCGGCATCAATCCGTCTTAGACGTTCCAGCATTGCCTGATTGATCGCCTCGGCATAGAGTTCTTCCGCGTTGGGAATATGACCGACCTCTAACAAGTGAACGTTGGTGCCAAGAATTGCGAGTAAAGCTAGTCCATCTCCGTCAGTTCCTATTTCAGCATCTTCTGGCACATCCATTAACCAATCGAGCAGTCCATGTTTAGTCGTTGGCATTTGTTGCCTCTCCTTCTTTCTCGCACAGAAGTAAACATAGAAATCGCGGTCCAACTCGCTTCGAGCTAAGTGGGCTTAGCTACAAGTTGGACCGCAATATTTTCCAAGTCCCTATTTGGCTTTGGCCTTCTCGATTAACGCGATCTCTTTAGTGAGCACATCACGGAAGCGCGTGAGAATGGCAATAAGCAGGTTGATCTTGGCTAAGGATCGTCGACGCTCTCGCTTGGTGCCCAAAAAGAATTCAATTTGGACTCGGCGCCGACAATCGGCAATGGTAAGCATGTTGTGACCCCACTTGTATTCGCCCTCGTTAGATGACTCAACCTCGGCGAAGATATGCGACGTATAGCCGGTTGAGACAGGCGAGAGGAATGAACGCTTGCGAAGAGAGAAAACATTTTTCATGTTAGCAACCTCGGAGGAATAAATACGTGAAAACCTCCGTGTCTCTGGACAAAGCGATTGCAGTGTCGCGCCTATTGAGAGACAGGGAGGCTGGAGACGCCAGGAACCTAGCGTGTGGCTTATTTGGTCCAATGCATGAGCTTTGAGTCTATGGACCAGGGCCAGCGAACTCCTTTTTGTTGATCGTGACTCCAACTGAGTAGCCGACAATCACTTCCTCCCCAAGTGCGGGAGTTTGGTCAATAATCAATCCGGGTTGAACGGCTGGATCGTAACGTGTCGCCAACAGACGAATGTTCAAGTTCGTGGCGTGAAGCTTTCGTTCGGCGACTTCATAGCTCAGTCCTTTGAGCAGTGGCACCCTGGTTTGAGCTGGTCTAGATCGGCGCTCACGTTGGACATCAAGACTCAGCGCCAAAAGCGCGATTGCCGGTATAACGACATATACAACCAGCGCCAGCGTCACAAGAAATCTGATAAGCAGTTTCTGTTTACCTCGTAGGAAATAACCAACGAGGACGCCAAGTAAAAATCTCATTACAGCGGTTCCTTTTGGAGATCCTTAGTGAATCACCTACTCGTTACCCGCTTCATTTTTCTATTTGTTGTGAGAAGGAATGTCGGTTGATCGAAAGCGTGAGGGGAGAGGCATCAAGTCGCAGTAATGAAGTTACTCAAAGCAACCAGTGGAATTTTGCCGAGAAATCTTAGCTTTGCTGCTTGTAATCGATTTCTGTCACGATAGAAGGCCGAAGTTGAATGCGGCTCCAATCTGCCAATCTGTTTGGAACCGCTTCCTGATCAAGTTACACGTAGCGGGTTCTATTTCACTTACATTGCTGCACGTTTGTTGAGTATGTCCCTCATCTTGTCGTTCACCTTCTTCGTCAGGTGATAGTACCTATACGTCATAGAGATGTCAGTGTGGCCCAAAATTTTTGCCAGTTCCTGCATCTCCATACCAGCGTCTGCCATGCGAGTTGCAAACGTGTGCCGCAAGTCATGAAAGCGCACTGTAGGGATACCGGCTTCCTTACGTACAGCCTCCCACACCTTACGTAGGTTCACGCTCGCGCTTGAGAACAACAGCTCTTCAGGATCGTCGGTCTTCCTTTGGAGTTTGAGTTTGAGCAGTTCGGCTTTCAATCGAATGCTGATCGAAATCTCCCACTGCTTCATGTTCTTATCCTTGTAGGTGGTGATTGTCACTTCTTCAGCTCTGAAGTTGACATGTTTCCACTTTAAGAACTCGACCAGGCTGGACCATCGAGCGCCAGTCTCAAGCGCTGCAATGAACACCGGAATTGTATGACGACGGTCCGCTGTCTGAAGGGCCTTGAACAACCGTTGCTCTTCGGCATCGGACAATACGTGTTCGACAGCACCTTTTTCAGCAGCGACCTGGATCAACTGTTTGCCAGCTTCAGTCTTGAAGGGATGATCGAAAACCCACTTTTTGGACAGCGCGACACCAAACATCTTTCGCGCTTTGCATAGCTCACGATCAACGGTAGCGATGCTAACCGTCTTTAGACGGCGTGCCTTGTACTTCTCGAGGGCCTCATCGTCAATTTTGGTTATATCCTTGTCGCCGAAGTACTCGACCAACTTCTTTATAGAAGAGTGGGCTGGCTGGACACTCCTGACACCGCTTATCTTCGAGCCATCTTCGCTATAAGTGGCCGGTACATAGAAGCGGGTCTTCACGTATTCAGCAAGCTGTCGGAACGTGACCTTACCCGCTTCAAATCTCGCTGTTCCTTTTTCTAGAATCTCTGCCTCAAGTTGAGCGAGTCTGGTCTTTGCTGCACTCTTATTGTCGGCAGTGCGCATGATCTCGTGAATCTTGCCGTTGTTGTCTTCAAACCGGATGCGTGCGCAGTGCTTACCTCTTTTCCTGCGGATTGTTCGTTGAAGTATTTTCAATTTGCACCTCTGTCTTGGCGATGCACTCGCCACTTGAGCACGTTGATAGAGTTGGCCCAAGCCACCGTTAGTGTATCTGTTTGGCGTCCCCCGTTCTACGTGGTTTTCAGGACACAAGGAGACACGTTAGGACACCAGAAAGCCCTCGATTGCTTGCCGAACGCACTCGCCACATGAGCACGTTGATACGTTGGCCCAAGCCACGGTATTGTGTCCCCCTTTTTGTCCCCCTTTTGAAGTGGTTTTTAGGCCACAAGGGGACGTTAGGGGATACAGAGGGAGACAAGAAACAGGCCGTTTTATTGATGTTTTCTATTTTGTTCAGGAAAACCGGAAGGTAAAGATCGGTCCGGAGGCGAACGCTCTAATCCACTGAGCTACGCGGGCGTAAGTTGGGAGAAAAGATAGCACAGAGACTAGGAGGCTTCCACTGCACCGCTTGAACCCTTCACACCACCAGCACAAACTCAATTAGCTCATCAGGCGGTGAATCGCTGAGACGATCCAGAACGATACCGCAGCCACGAATGCGGCGGCGGGAATGGTGAGAATCCAGGCCCAGACAATGCGACCCGCGACGCCCCATTTCACTGCGGAAAGGCGACGAGTGGCACCGACACCGACGATCGAACCGGTGATTGTATGAGTTGTCGAGACAGGTGTGCCGGTGATAGTTACGTAAGCGAGTGTGAGCGCCGCTGCGGTCTCAGCACAAAACCCTCCGACAGGTTTGAGTTTCGTGATGCGTGTTCCCATCGTGTGGACGATACGCCAGCCACCGGACAATGTGCCTAAGGCAATCGCTGCATGCGCGGCCAAGACGACGGAAGTCGGAATCGGCGGCAGCGTTCCGTTTTCTCCATATGTTAGACCCCACACTCCGCCTGCGGTCAGCACTGCGGTGATGATGCCCATCGTCTTTTGCGCGTCGTTGCCACCGTGGCCCAGTGAAAACGCCGCAGCGGAGAAAAGTTGACCGCGACGAAAAATCTTATCGACCTTCGTTGCTGACGAGCGACGAAAGATCCAGAAGACCAGGACCATCATCGTGAAGCCAAGCAACGCGCCGATCATAGGCGACAGGACGATGAACTTCAGTGTTCGAATCCAAACTTCGGCCTTGAGCAGTCCAGTGACGCCGCCGTGTGCTGCGATGCCGGCGCCGGCGTAACCGCCGAGCAGCGCGTGCGAGCTCGACGTCGGCAGGCCGAGATACCACGTGATCAGGTTCCAGATGATGGCCCCTAACAATGCCGCGAGCAGGACGTAAAGCCGAAGCTCCGGACTGATGACGTCCATGCGCACGCCGTCGCCGATCGACTTCGCCACGCGTGTTCCGAAGACTGCGAAGGCGATGAAATTGAAGAACGCCGCCCACACGACTGCCATGCCAGGTGACAACACGCGAGTTGAGACGACTGTCGCGATTGAGTTCGCGGCGTCGTGAAATCCGTTGATGTAATCGAAGACGAGAGCGAGAAAGACGAGGATGATGACGAAAGCCAGAGTTGCAGACATAGTGTGATTGCCAATTGCCGATTGCCGATTGAAGTTCGATGCGCGACTCGCAATAACAATCGGCAATCGCCAATTGGCAATCGGCAATGCGTTACGTATGTTTGATGATGACGCTCTCGATGATATTCGCGACGTTCTCGCAACGATCGACCGCCGCTTCAAGCTTCTCGTAAATCTCTTTCCACTTAATCACGGTCAAGGCGTCTGGTGGTTCGTGAAACAGTTCGGCGATCGCGGCGTGATAGATGTCGTCGCCCTCGTTTTCCAGTCGATGAATCTCTACCAGCCGCTGCGTGATGTTTTTCGGACGCCGCAACGTCGTAACGATCTCTTTCAACTGCTCCGCCATGCGCTCGATCACGTCCGCAAAGTCGCGTGCGTACTCGTTGATCTCCTTGACGTCGAAAATGATGATCGCCCGCGCCGCGTCGTCAATCAGGTCGACGATGTCGTCCAGCGCCGTGGACATCATGTAAATGTCTTCGCGATCGAAAGGCGTGATGAACGACTTATTCAGCCGGGTTGAAATCGTGTGAGTCAGTTCATCACAGGCATGCTCGAGCCCCTTGATGCGTTGCGCGTACTCCTTGTAATCGGCCTGCTTGTCAGACAGCATCTCCTTCAGCTCACGGGCCGCCGAAGAGATGTAAAGCGTCATCTGCGTGAACAGGTCGAAATACTGCTCTTCTTTAGGAAGCAGGCTTAGTCCCATGTCGCCTCTGACTTTAATCTGAACTTAATCTGAACGACGCCGGACTATAACTTACGAGTGCGCGACTTGCCAAATGCAAGGCGAGTCGTATATCAAAGGCCGCAGATGACGAAGAACCACTTGTCCGACGTTCAGGAGTTGCTTCAACTCGAATCGAATGCAATCGCCCAAACAGCGACCCGTCTCGACCCGGCGCAAGTGGAGCGCGTGGTTGATTTAATTGCGGATTGCAAAGGGAACGTCGTAATCCTGGGAGTGGGAAAGTCGGGAATCATCGGACAGAAGATCGCGGCAACGATGACCAGCACGGGGACGGCCGCGCTTTACCTTCATCCTTCCGACGCGCTCCACGGCGGACTCGGAATCGTCCAACCGGACGACGTCGTGATCGTGCTGAGCAACAGCGGCGAGACTGACGAGATCGTCGGGATGTTGCCGTATCTGAAGAACCGCCAGGTCGCAATCATCGCCATCGTGGGCAACCTCAATTCAACACTCGCGCGCCGTGCAGACGCCGTGCTCGATGCCTCAGTAGATCAGGAAGCTTGTCCTTTGAATCTTGCACCAACTACGAGCACAACTGTGGCGCTGGCAATCGGCGACGCCCTCGCGATGACGGTCATGAAAGTCAAAGGACTCACGACCGACGACTTCGCCGTAAATCATCCTGCGGGCCGTTTAGGGAAACGACTCACGTTACGCGTCGCGGACCTGATGCATCGCAACGGCGAGAACCCAACGATCGCAACCGGATCATCGTGGGTCGAAGTTGTACGCGCGATTAGCAAAGGCGGACTCGGCGCTGTTTGTGTCGTCGATCCGCATGGTCGACTCGCGGGAATCATCACCGACGGCGATCTCCGCCGCGCGATCGAACGCACCAGTCACGACGCACTCGCAAAACTCACTTGCGACGAATTCATGACGCAACAGCCTACAGTCGCAACTCCGCAGCTGCTCGCCTTCGACGCACTGCGATTGATGGAAGATAGACCATCACAGATTTCAGTTTTACCGGTGGTAGATGAGGATCAGATCTGCGTTGGAATAATCAGAGTGCATGATATTGTGCGGAGCGGGTTGTAGGCATATCGATAATATCCCACGCCGAGCGCACGCGCAGGAGTTTCGACATCAAACCAGCATGCATGATGTGACCGCTGCGTTCCGCGACGACCTTACCCATGATCGGCATTCCGAGTAACGCGAGATCGCCGATGATGTCGAGTATCTTGTGACGCACGAACTCGTCGCGAAAGCGTAACCCCGTTTGATTCAACATTCCGTCAGGCGTTAAGACGATCGCATTATCGAGTGAGCCACCGCGAATCAGGTTCGCCTTCCGCAGCGCTTCGATTTCTTCCGTAAAACCAAACGTGCGCGCCGCCGCAATCTCGCGACCGAAAGCGCCGTCGCTCAATTCCACAGACAAACTCTGCACGCCGATCAGCGGGTGTGAAAAATCGATCAAGCAGTCGATCTGGTAAGTGTCGGCGGGTTCGACGCTGATACGTCGATTGCCTTGTTCAAACGAAACTCGTTCGCGTACCAGCAATGCGCGTCGCGCCAGTGGTTGTTCAACGATCCCGGCCCGCTCGATAATCTCGGCGAACTCTTCAGCCGAGCCGTCCATGATCGGAATCTCGAGATTGTCGACTTCGATGAAAACGTTATCGACACCAAGTCCGCGCAGTGCGGCCAGGAGATGCTCGACTGTCGACAGCATCACGCCGGTGCGCATCAACGTCGTTGCATAACCGCAATGAGCTACTGATTCGACGGTCGCGGGGATTTCGAAACCACCAAGGTCCGTGCGGCGGAAAACATAGCCGGTATCAGGAGGCGCCGGGATCAGACGAATATGGACCGGAACGGCTGTGTGTAGTCCTATGCCGTGAGTTTCGACTGGAGAGCCGAGGGTGGTCTGTTTAATCAAAAGTCGGGCGCCTTATATCAGTTGATCCATGCTGCGGTTAATTAAGTGAGCAAGCAACATGCCGGGGGAGAAGCGAGTATATAACGTATCTTCAAAGAGTAGTGTTGCGCCCACGCCACACATCAGAAATTTCCTGACGAGTATGTGCCACACAAAATAATTGAATACGGCTAATCGCTGGAGTACACTCGCGGCAACTTAAATCGTCGGGACGCGTAGCTTTACGGCGTCGTGTTTGAAAACCAGTGCTTTCGAACCATAACTTCGTGGATGAAAGAAGCATGACGCCAGCGCTCCAAAGAGCAAAAGAGAGTGGAGTTCCTCGATTCCGCTCTCACGGAGAAACCGCGATGCCAGACCTCGAGATAACGTGTTCGGAGTGCAACTCTCCGTTTACGTTTACTGAACGCGAACAGGAGTATTACAGGGAACGTAATCTGACTCATCCAAAACGTTGTAAGCCATGCCGCGATGCGCGACGGGCCAACTTCGGCGGCGGAAGAGGACAAACAGGTGAGCGTCAACGATTCGAAATCACGTGCGACCAATGCGGCAAGACTGACTCCGTGCCCTTCAAGCCTTCGTCGGGCCGGCCGGTCTTATGCAGCGACTGCTTCAGCGCGAATCGCGCGGCGCAACGGACCTGAAATGAGTTGATGTCGCTCGTGCCTGCGGCATCTGACTCAAAGACAATTCGGAGTAGATAAATTTCCAACGCGGTGTCTCTCTAACGCGAGTGACGGTGGAAGAACGCTCTAAAACAGGGTCAATGAATTACGAAACGATTCAACTTGAAATGCGCGGGCAGGTTTGTGTCCTGACGTTAAACCGTCCGGATCGACTGAACGCGTTGACCGTCGAAACTGCCAACGACTTCAAAGCCGCGGTTGCCGACGCACTTCAACAAGGCGCACGCGCAATTGTACTGACTGGCGCTGGCCGCGCGTTCTGCGCCGGCGGCGACCTGCGCGCGATGCAGGAGATGGCGACTAAGGAAGGACGCCTCGAAGCATTCTTCGACGAGCCTTTGCGAATACTAAACGAAGCGATTCTTTTGATACGCAAAACTCCGGTTCCTTTTATAGCCGCGGTGAATGGAGTCGCTTCGGGTGGCGGGTGCAACCTCGCGCTCGCATGTGATCTGGTGATCGCGGCGGAGAGCGCAAAGTTCAACCAGGCATTTATCAAGATCGGTCTGGTGCCTGACTGCGGCGGAACATTCATCCTGCCGCGACTCGTAGGATTGAAAAAGGCCGCGGAGTTGATGTTCACCGGCGACTTGATCACGGCGCAGCAGGCGGTGGAGATGGGGATGATCAATTCTGTAGTCGCCGACGCCGAACTGATGGGCCAGGTGATGTCAATCGCCGAACGGCTGGCCCAATCGCCGACGGCCGCCATCGCGCATATCAAGAGATTGTTGGACGCGAGCGCGGTGAATGACTATGGCGGTCAACTCGATCTGGAACGTGAGGCGCAGATCGAGGCGGGCAAGACGAAAGATTTCGTCGAAGGCGTCTCGTCATTTCTAGAAAAACGGCCGCCGCGATTTGTTGGTAGTTGACGTTCGGAGGAACGAAGCAGATCGCGAGGCCGCCTGAAAGTTTGGGCGGCCTTTTTAGTGGCAATCGGCAAACCAAAATGGATTCGCTAACTTACATGCAGCTCCTGCGACGCAATCAGTCGTTTAGACGATTGTGGATCGGGCAGGTGATCTCGGAACTCGGCAACTGGTTTAACTTCATTGCCGCGCTGGGATTGGTGCGTGAGGTTTCGAAGGCCGCGCCGGAAGTGACGACACTCATGCTGATCTTCCGTTTGGTGCCGTTCACGCTTTTTTCACCGCTCGCCGGAGCATTTGTCGATCGCTGGTCGCGCCGGACAGTGATGATCGTGACGGACCTGTTGCGCGTAGTGGTTGCGCTCGGGTTCCTGTTCGTGCGACGTCCGGAGGATCTCTGGATCGCGTATCTCTGTACCGCCTTGCTTGCGTTCTTCGGCGCGTTCTTTGAAGCCGCAAAGAACGCGGCTGTGCCAAACATCACGGGTGAACGTGATCTCCTGGCGGGCAATGCGCTGATGTTCTCATCGCGATTTCTCTTGCTGTCGGTGGGGGCGGCACTCGGTGGGTGGACATCGTCAGAAATTGGTTATTCGTCGGCATTTGTCATCAACGCTATTTCGTTTCTGTTGTCGGCGTATTCGGTGTGGCTGGTGCCCGATGAAGACACGCGAGAGCGGCAGTCTGCTGTAGAGCCTGTGAAGCGCGGCCTGTTTAGTGGTTACTGGACCGACATTCGCGAAGGTTGGGCGTATATCGTCACGCACGCGCCTGTTGCGACAATACTGCTGGTAAACATCGTATGGGCCATTGGTGGAGGCTCGATCAACCTGATTCTCGATCGACTCGGTGCGTTCGAGTTCGCAAGCAAGAGCGGGCTTAGTCCCGACGCGGCGATCGGTGTTTTGTATTTCGCGAACGGTTTGGGCTTGTTCGTCGGGATGATGATTGCACGTCGCGTCGGCTTTTATTTCCACATGAAGAGCCGCACGATTGGCTACATCGGCTGGAGCCTGTTCATCCAGGGGATCTTTTTCGCACTGATGGGCGTGATGCCGTCGCTGTTGCTGGCGTCGCTATGTCTCTTTGCCTCGCGGGTGCTGCTCGGTGCGGAGTTCGCCGTGCAGGAGACGTTGTTGATGCGGCTGGTGCCGGACAAACTGAGAGGCCGCGTTTCGACGACTGATCGCGCGGGCGAAATGATGATCTGGAGCTTGTCTACCGGGATAGCGGGTTGGTCGCTCTACCACATTACGTCGCAAACGCTGACAATTGTTTCCGGTTTGCTGTCCGGTGTGGCAGGACTGTTATGGCTGGTTCTTTTCGCAACTCGCACGGTGCGACTGCCAAAGCGGCTCTCGCAGGTCCAGGAGTCACACTGATCGTGAAGGAACTTGGTACAATCGCCCACCATGCGAGTTAGAGCCCGGCGCAGAAAATCAATAGCGTTTTTTATAACGCTCGGCGTGAGCCTGGTTGTGTTGGCGATCGCTCTGAACGTCGGCTGGATCGTGCTCAACTGGGGCGAAATCGCGCTTCTGATTTTCGGTATCATCCTGTTTGTCGTGCTCATCTTTGGCCTCGTGCTCAACACGACGTTCCTTATCCGTGAAATACGTCTTAACGATCAGCACGATGCGTTCATCAACGCTGTCACGCACGAACTAAAGACGCCAATCGCTTCGATCCGTCTGTATCTCGAAACGCTGAAGACACGAGAAGTTGATGAAGCGCAGCGCCGCGAGTTCTACAACATCATGCTCGCCGATAGTGATCGGTTGTTGGTGACGGTCGAGCAGGTGTTGCGCGCGGGACGAACGGGACATCGCCGTCGTCGCATTGCGAACTCGCTTATCGACGTCGACGAGATGGTCCGCGAGTGTTTGGAACGAACTCGCGTTCGCTACGGACTGAACGATCACCACCTTGTTTACTCCGAAGCGTCGGAGGCGAAAGGGGCGAAGGTTTCCGGCGATCCTGACGAGTTGCGTGCAGCTTTTTCAAACCTGCTGGATAACGCAGTGAAGTATTCAGACGAAGAGGTACACGTTTCGGTATCCGTGTCGGCGCCCGACGAAAAACGTGTCGTCGTTCGCGTCGCAGATAAAGGAATCGGGATTCCGAGTGCGCAACTGAAACGGATCTTCAAACGCTTTTATCGTGTGCCCGGCCGGTTCATGGCGCGTGTTAAAGGGACGGGTCTGGGGTTGTTCATCGTCCACTCAGTCGTGCGAAAGCACGGCGGACGCGTGTTTGCCGAAAGCCCCGGGTTGGGCCAGGGCAGCACGTTTACTATTCAGTTACCGCGGGTTTGAATTCAATGAGTTCCGTTTTAATAGTCGAAGACGAGAAACACCTGGCGGACGGGTTGCGCTACAACCTGAAGGCCGAAGGTTACGAAGTGGACATCGCGAGCAACGCTGAGCAGGCTGGGGTGCTTTTGCTCGACCAACGAAAGTCGTATGACGTGGTCGTGCTCGACGTCATGTTGCCGGGAATGGATGGATTCACGTTCGCGTCGCAATTACGTGAAAAAGGGCAATTCGTTCCGATTCTGATGTTGACGGCGCGCGGGCAGGCGGAAGACGTGTTGCGTGGTTTCGAAGCTGGCGCCGACGACTATCTGCCAAAACCGTTTGACCTAACAGTATTGCTGGCCCGCATTAATGCGTTGTTGCGGCGGCGTGAATGGCTGCGCAAAACACCGCAGGAACCCTCGCCCGTTGACACGTCCAACATCTTCGAGTTTGCAAGCAAGACCATCGACTTCGAAGCGCTAGAATTGCGCTCCGGAGATCAAACGGTGCACCTCACTTTGATGGAAGCCGACCTGCTTCGCTATCTCATCAATCATGACGGCCGGATAGTTTCACGCAGTGCGATCCTGGAAGACGTCTGGGGTTTACGCGAAGACACGGATACGAGAGCGATCGACAATTTCATCGTTCGCTTGCGGAAGTACATCGAAGACGAGCCTTCACGTCCGCGTCACCTTTTGACTGTCCGTGGTGTTGGTTACAAGTTCGTGTCTGAGGAGAGTAAATCAAGAGTTGGCAACCAGTAGTGAGGCCCGCACACCCAGCATGTCCGAAAAATCCTTCGAGTAAATCGTAGACACTTTCCTTACGCGACTGACTTTCTCGACTAACTCCTCATTCGAGATAAAGCCATTCTCGGTGTGGGCGATGGCCCAGATTGGGATGTGCGCAGCGGAGCGCAACAGGTCTTCAACGAAACCCAGGTACTGCTGTTTGCTTTGCACGCGCGAACCCAGCAGGGCTTTCTGCGATCTTTCGAGATCGATCCAGAAGTCGTCGCCGCCACGCAGCCATTCTTCGCGCCAGGTTTCGATCGGATCTCTCGCGGTGGCGCCCTGTGTAATCGGCGTCGGCAACCGCAGGAACAGCAGATCCGTGTGATGTCGTTCGGCAACGAAGTTGCGCACGCCCTGATTGCTCGTCTTGTTGCGCATCGAATTGTCGTGCGGTTCCGGAAGACACGCTAGCATGCGGCGAAAGGTGTCGGACAGGGCTAATGGCTCGCGCAGTTTGCGGGTTTGTTCGTTGAATGAAAGAACGTAGTCGCCGACCATCATCGCTGCCGTGAGGGCGACTGCGCGTTTGAACGGCTCGAGATGTTCCGCATTAAACCGCACATTGTCGAACCACCACGCATCAGTTTCGTTGAACCACTTGAGCAGGGCGGAATTGGCGATCTTCTCCCGCGGGATGTAAGCGTCGTCGAGTAATAACTCCAGGTCGGCTTCGTTCAGCTTTTCGGTGTTGTTCTCGACCAGCGCGAACGCCTTTGTGTACGACCAGATCATCGGATCGTTAGCCGCAACGCGCATGCGCCAGTTTTTTAGTTGGACGATTAGCTCCGGCTCGCCGGTGAAGGGAAGTGCGACCGATAAAAACTTCAGCCGCCGCAGCACGCCAAGTTCGAAAGCTAGCCAACCGTTATGAAATTGCATAGTTCACATTCAATGAAAGAAACACCGCCACTACCGACGGGTCAAATTCGATCCCGGCACGATGCGTCAGCTCGCGTCGAGCCGCTCTTTCTGACAGCGATGGCCGAAACGGACGATCGTCCGTGAGCGCCGCGTAAGAATCGGCAACACGAAGTATTCTCGCAGCCAGGGGAATCTCTTCGCGACGCAACGCGTCGGGATAACCAGCGCCGTTCCACCACTCGTGATGCCAACGCACGAGCAGTTGCGCGGCACGATCGGCTCCGACTCGAGACGCCTCACGCTCACCGATCACCGGATGACGAGCGAGGTCGAGTCGTTCTTCAGGGGTCAACGCGCGATCGGCCTGAATGTAATCGCGCTCCATCGCCACTTCGCCGAGATCATGCAACAGGGCCGCTGCGTACAAAGAACCGCGATCGTGTCGCGCGAGATGAAACGCGTGCGCGATCTCGTCCGCGATCGTAGCGACGCGTTGCGCGTGCGGGTTCTCGTATCGCTCAAAGCGATCGACAGTCTTGGCGAGCTGCATGAA
Source organism: uncultured Acidobacteriota bacterium (assembly GCA_963789185.1). Lineage (GTDB taxonomy): Bacteria > Acidobacteriota > Blastocatellia > Pyrinomonadales > Pyrinomonadaceae > PSRF01. The sequence goes on along the minus strand of CAWBJU010000015.1, from coordinate 274,719 downwards.
AGCGTCGCTCGTGGCTTTTTCAATCAGTTCAAAAGTGTCGACTGCGGCCATCGCTGCTTATCTTAAACTCCTTTTAGCTCGCGCAACAGATCGCGCGCCTTGCGATTGTTAGGATCGACCGCAACTGCTCGCGCGGCTTCACCTTTTGCTCGGATACTGAATCCGAGATCTCGGAACAATTGAGCCAGGATTACGCGGTAATCGGCGTTGCCGGGATCGAGCTTGATTGCCGCTTGTAGTTCCGCTTCAGCCGCACGTCTCGTATTTTCCTGCGTGGCAAGCAACTGCCCGTAGAATGCGCGGTATCGTGGATCATTCGGCACCAGCCGGGCGGCGGAGGCGAACAATCCGGCTGCGACGCTGCGTTGACCCTGCTCGAGCGCCGCAAGTCCTTCTTTGAAATCGTTTGCCGCGCGTTCAGCGGCCGGGATGATGGGCACATCGGGACTCGCCTGGATCGGTGCGGGTTCAGGTGCGGCCGGCTTCGCGGTCGCGTCAACGATCTTCTGCGCCTTTCTCCGCGCCTGAAGCTTAGCGTTGTAGTTTGCCCGGAGTTGATCGTCGCGCAAAGTGTCGTACGCCTGTGTGATCCTTGCGAACGCCGATTCCATGCGCGTGAGCAGTGTTGGTTCGGTTTTGCGAAACCGGTCCGGATGATAACGGCGGGCGAGGTCGTAGTAGGCTGACTTTAATTCCGCGGCGTCAGCCGAACTCTCGACGCCAAGCACGTCATAATAAGACTCAGCGCGACGCAATCGTTCTAGAAATGCCTCGACGTCTTCGTGCGTGACATCTGTTTCGACGGGCTGCGACTCCTCAGCAGTCATTCTACGTTCAGCTTCAACCAGCAACGCATCGAGATCGACGTTCAGGTTGATTGTCTCGTCAAGAAGCGACCGCTGATCGAACTCCCAAACACCATCGGTCCAAAGCAGCGCGAGACGCAGAATGTCCGACACCTGCTTCGACTGGATCTCCCTTAGTTTTTCTGGCGTAAATGACTGCTCCGCGATCACCCTGCGGGCCAGCTCTAAATCGGGCACGCGTTCGTGGTGATGCGCAAGTTGTTCGGGCGAAAGTGTTCCGGACTTTAGCAAGTACTCGCGCAAGCGAAACGTTCGTACGTTGCAAGCGGCGTAAATGAAGTGTCCTTTGTAGAAATAAGCTGCCACCTGGACCCGTTCACGCTCGAGACGCAGCCTGCCACTCTGGGACTTTGCTGAGATTTCGCGAATAACTTCCGCTAGCGATCGGTGGCTGAGTTGGCCGTTCATCCGGTGCGGCATCATAGCGCACGCCCAAGATCTGGCAAAATTCAAGGCTCCAGGAGGCAAAAGGGGGTAGACAGGAAGAGACGCTCACCCTATATTGATGCCACAAAACAGTTTAGGCCCCCAGGCGAAACAATTTTCAAGCAGGGTGTGATCTTTATGGATGAAAGAGCACGCGAAGGTGTCTATCACGTTAGCGACACGGAAAACACTAACGAAAATGTTGGCAGTGCGGCTGCTCTCAATTCTCAGGAACGCGTTGATCTTCTAATCAAGGAACTAAGAAAGCGAACGGCCGAACTCGAAGAGGCTAACCGCGAATTACGACGCGTTTCGCACTATCGATCGCTGTTCCTGGCGCGCATGTCGCACGAACTGCGCACGCCGCTGACGTCGATTCTGGGCTTCAGCGAGATCCTTCTCGATCAGGAGGAACTGACGGACGCGCAGCGTCGCTTCTGTCAGAAAGTTCAGGATTCCGGTTTTCAGCTTCAGGCCAGTTTGAATCAGCTCGTCGACCTTTCGCGCATCGAGGCTGGCCAGACCGAAGTTTTTCTCCAGGAGTTTTCGTTGCGCGAAACGGTGCGGGAGTCGTGCTCGGCGGCGGCGCGGATGGCCCAGAAGGCGCAGGTGAAGATCGAGTACGAAGTGGCTCCGGAGATTACTACGGTAGTTTCCGATCAGGGAAAACTCAGGCAGACGATTTTCAACTTTATTGCGTGGGCGGTCAGTCGTAGCCCTGCCGGCGACACGGTCAAGGTCACTGTGGATATCGACTCGCAGGGGATGCTCGCGATTCGCGTTAAAGACAATGGCGAAGCGACTTCAGACACGGCAAGCGCGTTTGATCCGGAAAATGCACCGACGGATCGCGAACCAAATATTAACGAGCTTGGTATTATCATCGGCCGTAAACTGCTCGAGCTAATGGGAGGCAGAGTCGTCCTCGAGAATTGTGTGCCGCGAGGTCTTCAGGCGACGATTCGCATCCCGGCGCGTCCTTCAAAATCGTAAGCAGCGATCAAACAAAGTATTTGATAGGTAATGGATGGACGAGATAAAAATTCGTGAGTGCCGGAACGTCGAAGAGTTTGACAGTTGTATTAACCTCCAACGCGAAGCGTTCGGGCTTCCGGACCTGGAGATTTCGCCCCGCCGTCATTTCATAGTTTCCCGACAAGCTGGAGGTTGGACACTCGGCGCGTTTGCTGACGAGCGGATGGTCGGGTTTGTTCATCACCTCGCCGCGATTCGGCTGAACAACGAGATCTACGGTTATTCGCACGTGATGGCGGTTGCGCGCGATTACCAAAACAAAGGCGTCGGTGCTCGCCTGAAATGGGCGCAGCGGGCGAAGGCGATGAGCGAAGGAAGAGACTTCATTAAGTGGACTTGGGATCCTATGCAGTCGCGTAACGCGCACTTTAATCTCAACCGGCTCGGAGTCTACGTTCATCATTACGAGGAAAACTTTTACGGTCTCGATTACGACCAATCAGGTGAACGACCTGGGATTCCAAGCGATCGCCTCTTTGCAAGCTGGCACCTGAATTCGCCGCGAGTGTCGGCACTTGGCGATGGTCTCACACATATGATCGACGCACAGCCGGTGAAAAAAATCGCGATACCCACCGACTGGTCGGCAGTCGTGAAACGCGACGCGGACGAAGCACGAGACATGCAGACTCGCGTCAGGAGTGAGTTTCAAAGTGCGTTTGCCGAAAAACTCGTGTGCGCCGGGTTGGAACGCGGCGACGGGCAATCGCAATATCTGCTGTATCGTCCAGGCGATATCGGTATTGCCGATTGCCAATTGCCAATTGCCGATTGAAAAGGCATGTTCAACTGGCAGTTAGCAATCGGGAGCCACCATCGTGACGGGCAAAATCGGCAATCGGCAATCGCCAATCGGCAATCGCCAATCGGCAATGAGATGACTTTTACCAAGTTCGATCGTTACGTTGACCGGCAAGCGCGGAGTTTTACCGAGCGATTGCAGAACTTGTGTCGCATGCCGTCGGTGGCTGCGCGCGCCACAGGCATGCGCGCGATCGCCGAGACTGTCGAACAGTCGATGCAGCGCGTCGGCATGGGCACGAAGTCGTTTCGAGTGGGCAGCGGCTATCCGATCATCTACGGTGAGTGCGGTAGTGGACCAAAGTCGTTCGTGGTCTATGGTCATTACGACGTGCAGCCGGTGGGCGTTCTGGCTGGGTGGAGCACTGGTCCATTTGCGGCAGAGATCAGGGACGGGAAGTTGTATGCGCGGGGTGCTGCGAACAGCAAAGGCGATCTGATCGCTCGACTCGCAGCGGTTGAAACCTATCAGAAAACCTTCGGCAAATTGCCCGTTACTTTGCGGTTTATCGTTGAAGGAGAAGACGGGCTTGGCAGTCCGAGTCTTTATCGCTTCACCGATGAGCACCCCGATCTTTTGCAGGCTGACGGTTGCATTTGGGACGAGGGTTCGCGCGACACCAGAGAGAACCCGATCGTTAGTCTCGGTTTTAAGGGGATTACTTTCCTCGAACTTCGTTCATTTGGCGCGCGCTCGGATCTTCACTCGAAGTGGGGCGCGATCGTGCCGAATCCTGCCTGGCGATTGGTCCAGGCCCTCTCGACGATCACGTCGCCTAAGGGCGTCATCACCATAGACGGCTTTTCGTCGTACATCGCGCCAATCAGCGATGAAGATGCGGAAGTCTTGAAACGCATCGAGCTCGACGAAGCAGGGTTGAAAAAAGAGTTTCGGATCAACGGTTGGGTTCGGGCGATGAAGGGTTCCGCGTTGGTCAAGGAACACATCTTTGGTCCAACCTGCACGATCTGCGGTATTCACACCGGTCACACTGAAGCAGGCGCAAAGACAGTATTACCGAGCATGGCGATGGCCCGACTCGATTTTCGGTTAGTGCCTGATTTGACGGCGCAGATCGTGGTCGAGTTGTTGCGGGCGCACCTCGATGTGCGGGGATTTAAAGACATCGAGATCATCGAGTTGGGTAGCGCGCCCCTCGCGAAGTCGTCGGCGAAGTCGCGTGTTGCGCGCGCGGTGATCGATGCGACCGCGGAGGTCTATGGCAAGCCGGCGCTGATCTATCCGATGGATCCGTCGAGTGGACCAGTGGGCGCGGTGTGTGGCGTGATGCAGCCGCCGACGCCTGTGGCCTCGTTTGGCACCAGTTACGCCGGATCGAATCCACATGGACCAGACGAAAACATCCGCGTCGACGATTTTCTGCAAAGTATCAAACTGGTGGGACGCGTGATTCATAAACTGGCGACCTCGAGATCGAAGGCCGTCGCCGATTCGGAAGAAGATCGCAGATCGACAGCGCCCTTGCCGAAATTGAAACACGGATAAATCAGTGCCTAAAGCGATTGCGCGTGACATCGAGAAACTGCGAGACGAAATTCGACGTCATGAGGAACTCTATTACGTCAACGACTCTCCGGAGATCTCGGACCGCGAGTACGACCTCCTGCTCGAAAAACTGCAAAAACTGGAAGAAGCCAATCCCGAACTGATCACACCCGACAGTCCCACGCAGCGAGTAGGCGGACGGCCGGCGGAAGGTTTTCCGGAGGTGGTCCATACGCGGCAGATGCTGTCGTTGGACAACAGTTACAACATCGACGAGCTGCGCGCTTTTGATGAGCGTTGCCAGCGCCTGGCAGAAGGACGTCCGCTCGAATATGTCGCGGAATTGAAAATCGACGGCTTGTCGCTGTCACTGCAATACGAGAACGGCGTGTTGGCTCGCGGCGTCACCCGCGGCGACGGACGAATCGGCGAAGACGTCACGCAAAACGCGCGAACGATTCGCAGCGTGCCGTTGCGTCTCAAATCACAATCGAAAAAGATCGATGGTCCTCTCGAAGTTCGCGGCGAGGTATTCATCCCGCTCGAGGTGTTCCGACGCACGAATGCAGAACGCGAAGAGGCCGGCGAGCCGCGTTTCGCGAATCCACGAAACGCAGCGGCTGGTGCAATCAGGCAACTCGATCCGAAGCTGGTCGCGAAACGAAAACTCGACATGTTTGTTTACGATTTGCTTGTAGGCGGCCGCAAACCATTCGCGACGCATTCGGAGTCACTCGACTGGCTGGAGAAAGCAGGCTTTCGCGTCAACAGCCGTCGCAAGATCTGTAAGACGATCGACGAAGTTATTGACTTCGCTAATAAGCAGGAAAAACATCGCGACGACCTCGGTTATGAGATCGATGGCCTGGTGGTGAAGGTCAATTCCACAGCGCTGCAAGACGAATTCGGTACAACATCGAAAGCGCCACGTTGGGCCATCGCTTACAAGTACCCTGCGCGTCAGGCGTCAACGAAACTGCTCGACATCGTCGTGCAGGTCGGTCGAACGGGTGCACTGACGCCCGTCGCGTTTCTCGAACCTGTTTTTCTCGCGGGAACCACGGTCTCGCGCGCCACCTTACACAACGAAGATGAGATCAAACGCCTCGGCGTGAAGATTGGCGACTGGGTGATGATCGAAAAGAGCGGCGAGATCATCCCCAAAATTCTCAGCGTGCTCACTGCGAAACGTCAGGGAAAGGAAAAGGAGTTTGCCCCGCCGCGGAATTGTCCGGTCTGCGATGAGCCGATTGTGCGTGGCCAGGGTGAAGTCGTGGCGCGCTGCGTTAATCGCTATTGTGGTGCGCGAGTCGTGGGCGAGTTACTTCACTTCGCGTCGCGTGCCGCGATGCGAATCGAAGGTCTCGGCGATGTGCTTGCGATGCAGTTGTGGAAAGCAAATTTAGTCAAAGACCCTGGCGATCTTTATTCACTGACGCTCGATCAGGTTGCTGCGATGCCGCGCATGGCGAAAAAGTCTGCCACGAATCTTCTCGAACAGATCGAGGCCAGTAAGTCGCGAGACCTCGACGAACCTGCTTTATGGGCTTAGTACCCGTCACGTCGGTCTGCGGACAGCCGAAATACTCGCGCACGAAATGGGATCACTCGATCGGTTGATGGAAGCTTCGGTTGAAGAGCTGGTTGCAATTCCTGAGATCGGTTCCACCGTAGCGAAAAGCGTTCGCGATTGGTTTGACGATGATGAGAATCGTGCGCTTTGTGATAGGCTCCGCGCCGCAGGCGTTAACACAAAGTCGTCGCGAAAGAGCAGCGCATCACTCGACGAGCGATTCGCGAGCAAACAGTTTGTGTTGACCGGTACGTTATCGACTTTCACTCGCGATGAAGCGAAGGCGCTGATCGAAGCCAGGGGTGGCCGAGTAAACTCGTCCGTTAGTAAGAAGACCGATTACGTGATCGCCGGCGAGGCTGCGGGTTCGAAGCTCGACAAAGCCGAATCGCTTGGCGTGACGGTTATTGATGAAGCCGCTTTTAAGAAAATGCTGGAGTAACTAATGAATCCGCAACCAATTAAAAAGGACCTACAACTCCTCTACACTCTGTTTTGCGATGACGTCCGCCTCGAAGCTGGAAACAAGTTGTCGTTCATGGGCGTCTTCCAAAACATGATGGTCCAACAGCTACCTCTCTCGTTGATCAAGTTTGCCGTCGTTAACCACTGGCAAGGCAGCGGCAGCTATCTCTCCGAAGTGCGGATACTGACACCAGATCGACAACAGCCGATCGTCGTCTCGCAACCGACACGGTTCGAGATAGCGTCAGGCGGCTTCGCCGACAACATTAGTTTCTTTGTTAATGTGACTTTTCCGACGGCGGGGAGATACGTCGTCCAAACCTTGATTGATTCGACGCTGTATCAGGAGCAGTTATTAACCGTCTCCGACGTCACTGATGCGGAAATGCTTGGGACGTCGGAGGCGGTCAATTGAAAGATGATGGCTGGTCGGCCCTAGCCAACTTTGAGTTGGCCCTAGCCAACTTCGATGTTAAAGAGCTTGATCTTTGAGTTCAGTGTGGTGGCTTTGATCCCCAAAAGTCTTGCTGCCTTTGCCTGGTTTCCCCCGGTTTCTGCCAAAGCCATCTTGATCAAGTGAGTCTCGAACCGCTGTACTTCGTCGTAAAAACTGATTCCTCCGAGAATGTCCAACGGCTTGAGTCTGGTTGCCTCTTCGGTGAACGCCTTATCACGTGCGAGCGTTTCAGCTTCGTTCAAAAGAGCATCCGCCAAATCGACGACGCGCTGGATGCGGTCGCGGTCCGGCCGCTCGGCAAGCTTTAGACGTACAGTTCTGTCAGGCGACATGCCTGTGGGTCTCAAGTTGTCCGTCTCCATCAAAGCTGCTTGATCGACATTCATTCAAATACTCCCCTTTCGGAACTGACCTCTTGATACGAAAACACCGGCCTACGAAAATCCGTGACAATTATTTTTATCAGATGGTTTGTGAGGCCAAAGAGTTGTTATTGGTGCGGATGAGAGGACTTGAACCTCCACGATGTCACCATCACAGGCTTCTGAGACCTGCGCGTCTGCCAGTTCCGCCACATCCGCATGAGACGAGTGGTCATTATGCGAATGCATCAAAGGAGTGTCAAGAAGTGTTAAGAAACGGGCCGCGCAACCCGTATTTATACGGGCTGAGTTATTATCTTTTGCGATGGCTGAACCACAACTGGGGCAACGACTCGCACACATACGTGCGCAAATTGAGGCGGCAACCCTAAAATGCGGACGTTTGCCCCATGAGGTTACATTAATCGCGATCTCTAAGACTCATCCTGCCGCGTTAATACGAAGTGCGATAGGACTTGGCGCTACTGACATTGGCGAGAATCGAGTTCAGGAAGCTGAACAGAAGATTAACGAAGTGGGCAGAAGTGCCGCGCGCTGGCATCTCGTCGGACATCTACAGGCCAACAAAGCACGTCGTGCGGTCCAGCTTTTCGACGTCATCCACTCGCTCGACTCGCTGGAACTGGCTCGTCGTCTGGATCGTTTGTGCCACGAGGAGGGCAGGGAAAGCTTGTCGGTGCTGGTCCAGGTCGATCTCGGTCACGAGGAGACAAAGTCTGGTATCGACGAAGGCGAGTTGACGGAGCTGGTAGCCGAGTTGAAGAGTTTGGAGCGACTTCAGCTTGTTGGATTAATGACGCTGCCGCCATTCTTTGATGATGCGGAACAGGCACGTCCTTTCTTCCGCCGGTTGCGAGAGTTGCGAGATGAGCTTGCGGCCCAGGGCGCGTTTGGTGATCGTAAAGGCGAACTCTCGATGGGGATGACGAACGATTTCGAGGTGGCGATTGAAGAAGGATCTACGATGGTTCGTATCGGCACCGCGATCTTTGGTCAACGGTAAAAACAGAACATGATAACTGGACGAATCTTTTGGTTTCTTGAATCCGCGACGATTGCGATTGTCGTCGCACTTATCGTCTTAATGATTATTCGTCTTATCGTTGACGGCATGGACCTCAATCCATTTGGCGCGACTCATCGCACGGTGCGCCGTTTGAGCGATCCTTTCGTCGTTCCTGTGCGTGGCTTCCTGCGGCATTTCTTTGCCGATCCGAAATACGCGCCGATCATTGTGATAGTGATAATCATCCTGTCGGCCTTGCTGCTGATAAACCTGCTAGGAACTTTGTCACAACTGGTGCTGGGTATTGGCTGGGCGTTGAGGACGGGCTCGCTCCCCGCGCTCCTGGGCTTTATTTTTCACGGGTTGATCTCAATTTACATCCTGATGATGTTCGTGCGCGTAATTTTTCAGATGGCAATGGTCAGTTACATGAATCCGGTGATGCGTTTTTTGTATAACACGACGGAGCCGTTGCTTGGTCCACTGCGAAAAAGGATTCCACCAGTCGGACGGTGGGACATCTCTCCAATCGTCGCATTCATCCTTCTATGGCTGTTGCAGGCGGCGATTTCCGCGACCCTGTTACGAGGCACCCGGGGTGCTCTTTTGTAACTTCCGTTGAATTATTCCGTACTAATTGAACATGGACGGCGGTAAGGTTTCGCATTACAGGATTCTTGAAAAGCTCGGGGCGGGCGGCATGGGCGAGGTCTATCTCGCCGAAGACATGAAGCTCGGGCGAAAGGTCGCGATCAAAATCTTGAGCGAGGAGTACACGACTAATAAAGATCGTCTCCATCGTTTCGAACAGGAAGCCGCCGCGGCCTCAAACCTGAACCACCCAAACATTCTTACGATTCACGAAGTCGGCGCGGACGACGGACGGCATTTTATCGCCACTGAGTACATCGACGGCGTCACGTTGCGAAGAAAAGCAGCGGAAGCACCACTCGAAATCCGCGAGATCCTCGACATTGCGATCCAGATCGCCAGCGCCCTTGAAGAAGCGCACGCGGCAGGCATCGTTCATCGCGACGTCAAACCCGACAACGTGATGGTGCGTCGCAATGGTTATGTGAAGGTGCTTGACTTCGGACTCGCAAAGTTGACGGAGACTGTCGATCGCAGTCCGTTGGATCCTGACGCGGCGACGCGAGTGCTGGTCCATACCGACGCGGGCGTCGTGATGGGCACGTCGCATTACATGTCGCCCGAACAGGCGCGCGGCAAACCGGTTGATGCACGCAGCGACATCTGGAGTCTCGGCGTCGTGATCTACGAGATGGTTGCCGGTCGCACTCCTTTTTCCGGCGAAACATCGACCGACGTGATCGTTGCGATCACCCAGAAAGAACCGCCGCCGCTCGCCCGTTTCGCACCGAACGTCCCCGCCGAACTCGATTGGATCGTCAACAAGACACTTAGAAAAGATCGTGACGAACGTTATCAAACGATCAAGGAGTTGCTTACCGATCTGAAACGAGTGAAGCAACGTCTTGAATTTGAAACGGAACTCGAGCGATCGTCGAGTCCGGAGCTCATCACGAAATCGACCGTCAGCACGGTGGCGGCTCCGACAATGCAGGACCGCGCGGTTCCGACCGCCGCGAAGACGGTCACGCACGTTTCGAGCGCTGAATACATCGCCACCGGAATCAAACAGCACAAGATCGCGGCGGCTCTGATCGCGTTACTGCTCGTCACAGTCGTCGGCGCCGTTTACTACTTTTACTATCACCGCACCCAGCCCCTAACTGAACGCGACACAGTCCTGTTGACTGATTTCGTCAACACAACCGGCGAGCCCGTATTCGACGGCACACTCAAACAGGCACTCGCAGTTCAACTCGGTCAGACGCCATTTCTGAATCTGTTTCCCGAAGAACGCGTGCGCGAGACGCTGCGCTTCATGGGCCGTTCACCCGACGATCGCATCACGCGCGATGTCGGGCGTGAGATTTGTGAACGACAAAGCATCAAGGCGATGCTCGCAGGTTCGATTGCCAGACTTGGCGCCAATTACGTGATCACGCTTGAAGCAATAGATCCGCGTTCCAACGATTCCTTCGCGAGTGAACAAGTCGAAGCTGACAGCAAGGAAAAAGTGCTTTCGTCGCTCGGTACCGCCGCGTCGAACCTGCGTAAGAAACTCGGCGAATCACTCAGCTCGATTCAGAAGTACGACGCTAATATCGAGCAGGCAACGACTTCGTCGCTGGAAGCGCTCAAGGCGTATGCGATGGGTGATGAAGAACGGACCAAGGGTCGCGCGCGCGAGTCGCTGGTGTTTTACAAGCGTGCGGTCGATCTCGATCCAAACTTCGCCATGGCCTACGCGCGCATCGGTGTGCACTACTTCAACCAGGAACAGATCGAAACCTCCAAAGAATATACGCAGAAGGCATACGATCTTCGTGACCGCGTGAGCGAGCGCGAGCGCCTCTACATTTCGGAGAAGTATTACAACTACGTCACCGGCGAATTTGATAAAGCAGTTGAGACGCTTCAAACCTGGTCGAAGCTTTATCCGAAGGATTTCGTCCCGCACAACAATCTGTCGATCAATTACAAGTTCATGGGGCGTCACGAAGACGCCTTAAGGGAGTCGCTTGAAGCGTCGCGCCTGAGTCCGAACAGCACAACAGCCAGAATAAACGTCGTTGGCAACTTCATTTCGCTGGGGCGATTTGATGAGGCGGAGCAGGCGGTTGCGGAAATTCAAAAGATTAATCCCGACATGCTTTACGTGCATACGACGCTGTACTACCTGGCTTTCATTCGCGGCGATCAGTCGATAATGGACCGCGAAATTCAATGGGCCAAAGGCAAACCCGAAGAAGCTGACTTCACCGCGCTTCAAGGTGCGCACGCGATGTACCTCGGCAAACTGAAACTGTCGGAGGATCTTGCGAAACGCGCGATCGATCTCTTTAAGCACCAGAATCGAAATGAGAACGCTGCGAACGTGCTGCTGAATCTCGCGGGCAACCTGAGCATTCTCGGAAAATGCGATCAAGCCAGGCCTCACGCAAACGCAGCGCTGTCTTCGTTTCGTGCGGGAGAATTCGCCATCTCGGGTGCGGCGACGATCTTTGCGGCGTGTAATGATACGAGTCGAGCCCAGGCCCTGCTTGACCAGGCACACGCCGCAGGTCCGACAAACAGTTTCCTTAAGTTAATCGCGGCGCCGACGATACGTGCTTTGATCGAGAAGAGCCGCGGCAACACTGCTGAGGCGATTCAATTGTTGGAGTCGGTGCGGATGTACGATATGAGTCAGGCAACAGGCTTGGGAAACAACTACGCGCGCGGAATGTTGTATCTCGAGCAGCGACGGGGGAGCGACGCAGCCGCGGAGTTTAAGAAGATAATCGACAGTCGTGGCGTCGATGGATTCTCTCCGTTTCATGCGCTCGCTCACGTGGGTCTGGCTCGCGCTAACGCACTCAACGGCGACACCGCCGGGGCGCGAAAGGCGTATCAGGATTTCTTTGCTCTTTGGAAGGATGCCGACCCCGACCTGCCGGTCCTCGTTCAGGCCCGCAAGGAATACGAGCAACTGAAATCTTAATCACGGATGTGATATAGTTCCCGGCCTAACAACCCGCACAAATACCCAAAGGATCGGATCAATGTCAGGACATTCCAAGTGGCATAGTATTAAACATAAGAAGGGCGCGCTCGATGCCAAGCGCGGAAAACTATTCACGAAGTTTATTAAAGAAATCACGGTCGCTGCGCGTACAGGCGGCGGCGATCCCGACGCCAACGCGCGTTTGCGCAAAGCCATTCTCGACGCCAAGAACGGCAACATGCCAAACGAAACGATCGATCGCGCGATTCGTCGTGGTACAGGCGAAGAAGAGGGCGTGAACTACGAAGAGATCACGTACGAGGGTTATGGTCCGGGTGGTGTGGCATTGCTGATCCAGTCCATGACCGACAATCGAAATCGCACCGTCGCTGAAATCCGGCATCTCTTCTCCAAGAACGGCGGGAACCTTGGCGAGAGCGGCTCAGTGGGTTGGATGTTTGAAAAGAAGGGTTACATCGTCGTCGACAAAGCCGCGAAGTCGGAAGAGGAGTTGTTTGAGCTGGCGATTGAAGCAGGGGCCGACGATCTGCGCGACGACGAAAGTAATTTCGAGATCCTCACGTCACCCGATGCCTTTGAAGGCGTGCTCTCCGCGGTCAAGGGCGCGGGAATCGAACCGCAAGCCGCTGAAGTTGAAATGGTCCCGCAAAACTACGTCCGTCTCGCAGGCGCAGATGCCCGCCAGATGTTGAAGCTGATGGAAGCACTCGAAGATCACGACGACGTGCAGAAGGTTTCCGCTAACTTCGACATCAGCGAAGCCGACATGGCCGCTGTTTAGACCACGGATTTATCTGTTAGTTCAGGTTCTTCAGATCTGACCGGTTCACCCATTATCACTCGAACATTGTGGGTCTTTTCATCGTCGCTGAGTGCGATGGCGCCGTCAGCTTGTATCGTGCCGTCGACTTCGACACTCACGACTCCACGGCTTACGCCGAGGGGGTTTTCGACTTTGATCCGGTAAACAGCACGACCGCGACGATAAGTGATCTCGAAGTCGCGCCACCAACGAGGCACACAGGGATCGATCCGCAGCCGAGTGCTCTCCAGTTTGAATCCGAGTATTGATTCGAGTCCCGCGCGATACATCCAGCCGGCAGAACCCGTGTACCACGTCCAACCACCACGCCCGGTGTGTGGCGGCACCGCGTAAACGTCGGCGACTGCAACGTACGGTTCGACCTTGTACTTGTGCAGACCGGCGCGCGTCGAGGAGTGATTGATCGGATTGAGCAACGAGAAGAGTTCGCCTGCGCGCTCGCCGTCTCCAAGCAACGAATACGCGATCATGGTCCAGATCGCGGCGTGCGTGTACTGTCCTCCGTTCTCTCGCACGCCCGGCACGTAACCCTTGATGTAACCAGGATCGAGATTGCCTTTATCGAATGGCGGTGTGAAAAGGATGACGAGTCCGTCGCCGCGCCTGATCAAGTATTCCTCGACGGCTGCCATCGCGCGTCCCATGCGATACGGATCCGAAGCGCCGGAGATCACGGACCACGACTGCGCGATCGAGTCGATGCGGCACTCCTCGTTGCGAGCTGATCCCAACGGTGTTCCGTCGTCGAAGTAAGCACGTCGATACCAGTCGCCGTCCCACGCCTTTTCCTCGAGCGCCTTGCGCAGGTTGTCGAGATGCTTGCGGTAACGATTAACTCGCAGGCGTTGCTTGCGCTCCTCGACGTGAGGAACGAAAGCGGCGATCGCAGTGTAGAGAAACCAGCCCAGCCAAACGCTTTCGCCCTTGCCGCCATGTCCGACGCGATTCATGCCGTCGTTCCAGTCACCTCCGCCCATCAGCGGCAATCCATGCTTACCGACTGCGAGACTGCGATCGAGTGCTCGCGCGCAATGTTCGAACACCGGCGCCGACTCTTCCGAAATGGCGGGCTGCATGTACACCTCGTGCTGATCTGCGTTCAGCAACGGCTGCTCGATGAAGGGAACTACTTCATCGAGGACAGACGCATCGCCAGTTACGTTGATGTAGAACGCGGTAACAAAAGGCAGAAACACGAGATCGTCGGAGATTCGGGTCCGCACACCGCGCCCACTTGGCGGATGCCACCAGTGCTGCACGTCACCTTCTTTGAATTGATGCGCCGCCGCCAGAACAATTTGACGTCGCGCGATGTCAGGCTTGCTGTAGACGAGTGCCATCACGTCTTGCAACTGGTCTCGAAAACCGTAAGCGCCTCCCGATTGATAGAACGCAGTACGCGCCCAGACGCGACACGAAAGCGTTTGATACAAGAGCCAGCGATTGAGCATCGTGTCGAGAGCGAGATCCGGTGTTCGCACTTCAACCGCGCCCAGTGTCTCGTCCCAGTAACCCAACACTCTCTCGAAGGCGGCGTTGACGTTTCCGGCTTGCTTGTATTGCGTAACGATTGTTTGCGCCGCTTCTTTTGATTCAGCCTCGCCCAGCAGAAAGACAACTTCACGAGCGGTTTGCGGTGCCAGTTCAAAGCTTACGTGAAGCGCCGCACACGGATCGAGACCGGCGCCATCCCGATTTGAGAGCGCTACGCGCCTGAGCGCCGCGGGGGACTCAAGCGAACGATTGCGTCCGATGAATTCTTTGCGATCGCAGGTTGCGCTCGCGAGCTCTTCGCTGGTCGCCACAAAAGCCACGCGCTCGGCAAACTCGCTATTAAAAGGATTGCGGGCGAAAACTGTTGCTGCATCTTGATCGATCTCCGTAATGAGATAAGGCGCCGTTGACGAGCGAAGCACGCCGAGGACCATTTCGCAGTACTTGAATACCGATATTCTTCGCTTTCGAGCGGTTCTGTTGCGCAAACGCAGCAGGCATATTTTCACGGGCGCATCAAGCGGTGCGAATAGCAGCAACTCCTGCGAGATGCCGTGACTTGTGTGTTCGAAGACGCTGTAACCCTGCCCGTGACGGACGACGTATGGCTCTCTTTGGCGGATTGGCAAAGGTGTCGCTGACCATAAAGTGCCCGAGTCTTCGTCGCGCAGGTAAATAACCTCGCTGGGAGGGTCGCTAACAGCATCGTTGGACCATGGCGTCAGACGATTCTCACGACTGTTAATCGACCATGTATAACCGCCACCGGTTTCACTTACCTGAAAACCAAAATCCACTGCGTTGCCGATGACGTTGGACCATGGCGCAGGCGTCCACTGTTCGGCACCGAGAGTCGTGACGTACTCGCGGCCACCCTGGTGAAATCCGCCGAGACCGTTGAAGAAAGAGAGCTCCGGTTGGGGAAGCGTTGGCTCAGGATAAATTTGAGACGGTGCACGGGGCACGAGCAGCGGCGGCAACGGTTCGTCGATGTGTGGCCGCTCGATCTGATCCTCAAAGCTGCCGCGATCGGCGACGATGACCACTCGCGCGACTGCATGGAGCAGGATGCGATCCTGTTCCGGCATTTGATCTGCCCGTCGCAGGTAGACTCCGCCGGGCTTGTCCTGGAAATGCTGTAAGCCGCTGGTGCGAACGATCGTTTCCAATTCTCCATGCAGTAATTGCAAGTAGTCGGTGGGCGTGTCGTTCAGGATTACAAGATCGATCGTTAGTCCTTTGAAATGCAGGTATTCGTGTGCGCGCACCAGCTTTTTGACGGTTCGCAAGTCAGCAGCCTTGCTGATGCGCGCGACTACGATTGGCAGATCTCCACTGATGCCGTAAGCCCACAAGCTCGACTGCGAACGGGTGTTGAGCGCGAGCACGTGAGCACGCGGGCGCAAAGACGGATCGGAATAGATGATGCGAGCCGCGAGACGTTGAAAGAGATGCGCTTCTTCCGAATCGATCCCGAGATGCGTCATCTCGACTTGCGCCTTGGTCCATGCGAGGCGAAGCTCACGTTCGAAAATGTTCGGATCGTGATACTTGTCGGCGAGCGCCAGTGCGCTCTCGCGCGAGCGCGTGACGGCGGTGCTGAACGAGCATCGCACTGTCTGGTTGGCAGGGATCCTGACGCGACGGCGCAGACTGAACACGGGATCGAGTACCGCGCCGGTCGTGTTTGAAAGCGGACGATCCTCCATCACCGCGATCGGATTGCTCGGCGTGCGACCTCGTCCTAAAAACCTCCCGCGATCCGTTTCGTACTGCACGGCGCCGACTGTTTCTCCCTCGACGACGACCACGTGAATGCCCCAGATCGGACGGTCGTCGGTCGATCGCTGCCGGCGGTGGGCCAGGATCGCGTTCTCACCGTGAACAAACTCCGTCTCGATGAACAGATTACTGAACGCCTGGTGCGCTGCATCCGCACTCGGACTCGCAAGCACTACTTCGGCATAGCTCGTGAGTTCGATTTCGCGCGTGCGCGTGGAGCTGTTGGTGAGCGTGATCCGGCGCACTTCAGCGTTGTCTTCGGCGGAAACGACGACCTCCATGCGCGTCGAGATGCCGCTGTCGGTGCGACGATAGTCTGCTTTATCTTCGGAGAACGCGACGTGATAAGCGTTGGGTTTGCTGCGCACAGGTTGGTGGCCGGCGGACCAGACAGCGCCGCTCCGCACGTCGCGCAGGTAGATAAACGCGCCCCAGTTGTCGCGTGTGACGTCTTCGCGCCAGCGTGTCACGGCGTCGCCTTCGCAAATGGAGTAACCGGAACCTGCGGTCGTCAACATCACGCTGTACGCGCCGTTTGAAAGCAATTGCGTGCGCGGCGTGTCGAGATTGGCTGTCTCGTAAACGCGCGTGATCATTCCCGGCGGCGTCTGGATCACGCGTCCGGTTAGAACCTCTTCGGCACGCGGATGGGCCGCGGGCACACCGACCGGAATTCGTTCCTGTAACAACAACTCCGTCGCCTGCACCGATGGATCGGCGTGGAAACGCCGTACGCCGACCGTGTCATCGAGAACGTTCGCGAGAGCGACGAGACTCATCCCCTGGTGATGGGCCATGAACGCGCGAATGATCACCGAGTTTTGTCCTTCGGGCAGACGCTCAGGCGTAAAATCGATCGACTCGTAATACCCGTATGGACCAAGCGCGCCTTCCTTTTGCAACCGGCGCAGGTTTTCCATCGCGGCGTGCGGGTTAACGAGCGCCGCCAGCATGGTTGCGTACGGCGCTACGACGAGATTTTCGATCAGGCCGCGTTTCAAACCGAGACCGGGAACTCCGAATGGTCCATATTGATAGTTGAGATGCAGATCGCGCACGTTGTAAGCCGCTTCTGAAATGCCCCACGGCACCCGGCGCTCTTCGCCGTACTCGATCTGCCGGCGCAGGATTGTTCGATAGGTTTCGTCGAGCAGCGTGTTTGGGTAATTGCGCATTACCAGCAACGGCATCAGGTACTCGAACATCGTGCCGGTCCATGAGATCAGCGCGCGCCCGCCGTCTACTTTCGTGAGCGCGCGGCCCATGCGGAACCAGTGTTGTTGCGGCACGTCGCCTTTTGCGATGCCGACGAAGCTGGCAAGACGTGCTTCTGACGCGAGTAGATCGTAATAAGAATCGTCAGGGCGCGAGGCGGTGACGTTGTAACCGATCATGAATAGCTTGCGTTCAACGTCGAAGAGGAACGAGAAGTCCATCTCGTCTACGATTTCATCGCAACGGCGCGCGAGGCGGCTCAATCGCGAGAGCAAGTCAGATGAAGCACCTGCGCATTCTTCAAGTGCTTTCGTCAAACGTCCGGCGGTTGGCGGTGTTTTTGTGCTGTCGAGCGCGGCCAGTTGGACGAGGGCACGATCGCATAGCTGTGGGACCTCAACCAGCGTCGGAACGATCTCAAGCGCCTGAATGAGCGAAGACCACTCACTGTCGCCAGGAGCTACTTCGGACCGGAGCGTTGGAAGCAAACGACCCCACGTGGTCAGAACTTCAGCGTCACGCCGGTACGAGCTCACCTGGTGCTTGAGCGCGCCGACCCACCAGCGCAACTCTTTGAAGCTGCCTTCGCCGTGCTCGTGCGCGAGTGCGTTGACGATGTCTTCCATTTCAGACACACGGCGTGTCAGTGAATCAAACAAGACAACCCACGGATCGAGAAGATCGTTGTTCTCAATATTCAGCAGAGTGCGGCACGTCGCGATCTCGTCCTGCAAATGGCGCACTGTGACGACGTCGGTTCGTTGGCGTGAACTTCCGAGCGCTCCGGCTTCGAGCGCAATTGCATCTACAGTGTCCGAGAGTCCCTCGATGATGCGGGAATCGAATAGTTTGCGGTCGGGAAATTCGACGCACGCCTGCTTTACCCCGATGAGATGTCCGGCGAGGTTGCCACTGTCGACTGTCGAGATGTACTGCGGCAGCAACGGTTCGAGAGTCTTCGTGTCGTACCAGTTGAAGAAATGACCGTGAAGCCGTCCAAGTCTGGCCATCGAGGCGAACGTTAGTTCTTCACGTTCGACGAATTCGAGCGAGCTGACATAACCGAGATCGTGAGCCGCCGATGTCGAAAGCAGCAACAGGCCCATGTTCGTCGGCGAGGTGCGATGCGCAATGACCGGCGCTGGGTCTTCCTGAAAGTTGTCCGGCGGCAACCAGTTGTCTTCGGCGCCGACAAACGTTTCAAAAAACCTCCAGGTACGACGCACTATGCGGCGCGCAAACGCCACGTCTTCCGCGTTCAGCGCTTCGCGTTTCATCACTCGTGGTTTGCTTACCCAGTAAGCGATGAGCGGCGACGCCAACCAGATGACTGAAAGCGCGCCAATCACGGGCAGGGCCGACGGCCGCACTGCCACGGTCGAACCGAGCGCAAGCAGCGTCAGAATCGCGGCCGGCAGCATGAACGAAAGAAACGACGCGAAGTCACCGCGCGATTGTCCTTCAGTTTCAGCCGCCGAAACCCATTCGAGCATTCGCTTTCGCGATACGAGTTTTCTGTAGAGCGTGCGAACGATCGCGTCGCACATCAGATATGCCTGGTGCGGCAGGAACACGAATGACAGCGCGACCTGCAAATTGTTGGTGCGGAAGTCGCCCCACAAGCTCCAGAAATGGCTGGTCCAGGGAATTCCTTTTGGATGGATCAGCAGACCGGTGGTGACGTGCAGGTAAACGGGAAACGCGATCGTTAAAAACACAAACAGGCACCACACCAGCGCCGAGCCCGGAAAGATCGTGCACGAAGCGACGAGCCAGAGAAATAACGTAGGCGCGACGAGGCTGCGGCGCAGGTTATCGAGAATCTTCCAGCGCGCGCTCAGCGGCAGCACGTTGCGCGTTTTGCGGCGGTTGTCGTCGGGGACCTTGGGAAGCAGCCAGCGCGCGATCTGCCAGTCGCCGCGTGTCCAGCGATGTGCGCGCTTCGAGTACGGGATATACGACGCCGGATAATCGTCGAGCAGCTCGATGTCTGTCGCTAACGCGCAGCGCGCAAACAAACCTTCGAACAGATCGTGACTGAGCAAAGAATTCTCGGGCACGCGATGTTCGAGCGTGCGTTGAAAAGCGTCGACGTCGTAGAGACCTTTGCCCGTGAAACTACCTTCGCCGAAGAAGTCCTGATAAACGTCGGAGAAGGCGGTCGTGTAGGGATCGATTCCGGTATAACCCGAAAAGATCTGCACAAACTTCGAACTCGAGGCACTCGACAACGAGATGCTGACGCGTGGTTGCAGAATGCCGTAACCGCGGGTTACGCGATTGTCGTTTGCGTCGATGCGTGGTTTGTTGAGTGGATGAATTGCGGCGCCGACGAGCTTCCGCGCAACGTCGCGCGGAAGTTGAGTGTCGGAGTCGAGCGTTATGACGTAGCGAATTGAGCGGAGCAACGTATCGTCGGCAGTGCTGACGACGAAGCTGGTGTCGTCTGCTCCACGCAGCAGGCGGTTGAACTCTTCGAGCTTGCCCTCGTTTTCGTTCCCAACCCATCCACTTGTCTTCGCTCGAGTTCCACAGTCGCTTGCGATGAAACAAATGAAAGCGAGCTTCGCCGTGATTTCTATTCAACGCCTCGATTCCGCTCTGCGCGACCGCGAGGAGGGCAGCGTCGATTGGTGTCTCTTCTGATTTCGCATCGCGGAAGTCGCCCAGCAGCGCGAAGTAAATATTCGGATCCTGGTTGGCGAGAAAGTGGACCTCAAGCCGTTCGACCAATCCCTCTACCTGCGCTTCGGTCATGAAGATTGTTGGCACTACGACGAAAGTGCATGCGTCCTCGGGGATACCGTCCGCGGTGTCCATGCGCGGGAGTAGACGCGGAGGAAAGAAGTGCGTGAGGTCCCAGTTCAAAACGGTGAGCGAGAGATCGCTGGCCGGGACGAGCGCGAGAATGGCTGTGACGATCAACATGGGCCATGCCATTCCGTATCGCTGCATCGTGACGATTATCAAGAACAACACGATCAGCGTCATAAACGTGAGAATGCCGAGATAGGACCCGGTTGCGTGTCGCAAGAGGAAACGGCGCAGACGTTCGATCGTTCGCGGTTGATAGTTGAATTTCGTTTCGAGAGTGCTCAGTCCGTTGTCGATGAGGTAGTAGCCGACGTGCTTCTCCGCTTCTTCTTTGCCTTGAGCGGCGAAGTCGAGCGCTGATTGAGCGACGTCGAGTTCGCGGGCGCCTGTTCGTTTGCTGATTCCCTCGATCACGTGGCGGTAACGATCCCGCGAGGCAAACTCCATCCGCGAATAGACGGCGGCGGGATCTTTGCCGAGCAACGATTCGATCAAGCTGACTTTTTCGAAAAAATCATTCCAGTCCAGCGTCGAGAGCAGACGCATGCTGGTGATGATGTTTCCGACAGTGACTTGTGCCGCAGCCTGCCGTTGATGTTCCCCGTGAATCAATTGCTCGACGGTGGAGCCTATGTTTTCCGAGCGCTTTTCGATCCAGTCCATCACCGGCATCACTGCGGGATGTTGCTCGCGCAGGCGTTGCACGAGTTGGACCAGGAACGTCTGTGGTTGTTCTTCTGCTTTGCCCAGGCGTTCGTTGACCATCGTCATGACGCTGGCGGGTTGCAGCGACGCCAGTTCGAGTAGACGATCGGCCAGCTTGTCTGCGTCTTCGCGCTCTTCGCGTGCGCGCGTGATCGCGAGTGCCAGGCGGCGCAGGTTTTCGACGAGGGCGAGTCGAAGAGTGATCGCGACGGCCCAGAGTTCGCCAATCGACAGCGGCGCTTTCAGTTGATAGGCAATGATGAATCGGCGCAGAGTGTTTGTGTCGAGACGCGAGTCGGTATGCGCGATCAGCGCAAGGGCGACGGCGTAGATGCGTGGGTAACCGGCTAGTTCACCTGAAGCGAGCTTTGGAAGTTCGTGGTAGTAACTCCTCGGAAGATCCTCACGAATCTCACGCAGTTGTTCTTCGACAATGTGGTAGTTATCGACGAGCCACTCGGCAGCAGGGGAGATTGGTCGGCCGTTGCGAAGTGTATCGACCAGCGACTTGTAGACGGCTTCAAGTTTGCGGCCGTTGTTTTCGAGACGGGGAAGTAGTTGGGCGCGTCCCTTCTTGGTGACGGTCTCATGTTCGGCGGCGAGAGTTTGTGCGTACTGTTCGAGACGCTCAACGCTGAAGAACTCCGCCTGAAAGGGCTTCTCGTTGTCGTCGCCCTTCGGTTTACTAAACAGAGATCTGATCGCTTCGAATGACACGCGTGTTCTTCAAGCAGGTTCGTTAAATGTGATCGGGCCCTTTGTAGGGGGAAGACTGAGAATATCATTTTGTGCTTACTACTTGGTACTTGGTCCTTTGTTTTTATGTATACTTTTGCGCGATGCGTGTTTTGGGAATCGATCCCGGCAGTCAAACGATGGGATGGGGCGTTGTCGAAGGCGACGGCCGCCGCTATTCGCTGGTTGGATTTGGGGCTGTGCGCGCGCCGTCTAGTTTGAAGTTTCCGACACGGTTGTTGCGAATGTGCACCGGGTTGGAAGAAGTGATCGCGGAGTACCGGCCGGATGCGTGTGTGCTGGAAGATGCGTTTCTAGCGAGTAACGTGAAGGTCAGTATGAAGCTAGGGCAGGTGCGTGGCGTGGTCCTGTTGGTGGCGGAGCGAGCGGCGCTTGAGATCTTTGAGTATTCGCCGCGGTTGATCAAGCAGACGATCGTCGGGCATGGGAACGCTGAGAAGCACCAGGTGCAGGAGATGGTGCGATTGTTGTTGAAACTTCGCAGCGTTCCGTCGCCGCATGATGCTGCCGATGCGCTGGCGGCGGCGATCTGTCATTTCCATCACGCGCAGTTTAAAGAACGGATAGTCGCTGCAATCGGGCAGTAAACAACCTTACCTCACGAAGGAGAAACACAATGCGTCCTCACAAATTCGCACTACAATTCTGTCTACTTTTAACTCTATTACTTGTTCACACTTCGACATCAGGACAACAACGAAAAGCGCCTTCGGGTGGTCGAATCGCGATCGTCGTTGACGAACGCTTAGCCGCTCTTCGTTCAACACCTGAATTGAACGGCTATCTCGTGCGTCGCTTGGGTCGAGGACGCCTCGTCGCCATCAGATCCATGAAAACGACTCGCGATGGGGTTGTATTCTTCTTTGTCAACGTCACCACGCGGACGCGTGGCTGGATTCAACGCGAATCCGTGGTCTCACCATCACGCTCCGGCGACGACGCCCGCCTCTTTCGCCTTATCCAACACTCGCACGACTTCGACCGCATCGCCCGCGCACGAATCTTTCTCGATCACTTTCGCCGCTCCCCACTCCGCCCCGCCGTCCTTTTATTACTAGGCGACACCGCAGAAAGCTCTCTCAGCCAAACTCTCTGCAACCGCGACTCGCAAACTCGCAAACACGGCTTTCGAAGCACCCGAATTCACCTACTACCTCAACCACCCCGCCCTCGACCGCTACAACCGCCAAGGCATCCACTTCACCTTCAACCCCACCACCAAACGCCTTCACTACGACGGCTCCGCCTACCGCCTCCTCCTCCGCCACCACCCAACCTCCCCCGAAGCCGCCGCCGCGCGGGCGCGAATTAATAACCTACCGGAAAAATCTCCCTAACATGCCGGTTGTCACTCACAACTGCCTATGCTCTAATGCGCGCATGGGAATAAGACGAGTACCTCGAAAGGAAATCCATGACATGGGCCTCACGCATGTACCAGTTACAGTAAGTAATCTAATTACTCAAGCTTCGTTTACAGCGAGGTTTCTGATTGACACGGGCGCAAGCGAGCCAATGGTTCCAGCATCCGAACTCAAGCGAATCGGCATTGAACCCACCGGCAAGCGAATATATGAAATGGCCAACGGTCAACGGGCGGAATTTGAAGTCGGCGAAGCACGACTCGCATTCTGCGATGAAACCTTTCCAATCCGAGTTATTTTCGGGCCGGACGGCTCCGAGCCAATTTTGGGTGTAGTCGCACTCGAGTCTGCTGGCTTCATGGTCGATCCCAGGAACCAAACACTCACAAGGCTGCAAGTGTTTCCGTTAAAGAAGGTTGCTGCGGAAAGCGCTGCAAGATAAACCTTCACATCCCACCCACCGGTTGGTTCTTCAATGTGAGTTTGTACTAACTCGGTAAAAGCCTCATGCCGGCGTTTGATCGTTTGAGTTCGCAAACCGCGATCTCAAACACTCCCTTCTCCAATTCGCAAATGAAACGTGAGCCTAGACGGAGCAGGCTGTAAGCTTTGTTATATTTGTTCCATGGACGGCACCGCGTAGCTTTAACGCAACGACCCTTAGAATGCTAAACTGTCACGATAAATCTTAGTGAGGCTTGATAGTATGCATGACGAAGCTCGTAGTTCGATTAGAGGAGCGAACGAAGGATCACGCGATGAAGTGGGAAGGTCAGAATACACACCGGCTCTGACGCCAGGCGCAGATAGCTCAACATCTGGTGGCCGCAATATTGATGTCGTCGGCAACGTGATGTCCAGCGTTTTGGTCACGGGTAATGGGAACCAAATAACAATTGGTGCTGGTCCATCAGACATAACATCGCCCACGGTCGGAGAAGCGACGTTTAATCTATTGAACTCGCAAATCGAAACCCTTTCCGCTGAGCTGTCTGAAGAGAAGGCAGTTCAGCTCAAAGAACTCCGTGAACAATTCAGAGAAGGTGCGATGGACCAGGCGTATGAATCTGTTCGCGAAATTCACCACTCACCAACTTGGGTGACGCTTAGTGCAACGGTTCGGGCTTCTATCTTACGAGCATTAGCAACAATGACTTTAAGCCTGAAGGGAAAGAGCGGCGTTGCTGAAGCCATCGAATTCGCGAATCGTGCCAAATCCACGAAACCGAGCCCTGATGATTTCACTCTGGAAATAAGAATTGCGGTGGTCGCTGACGGCTATGATGCTGCGCTTGAAATGCTAGGCGAGCCAACAACACTTGACACCTATAACCTTCATTTGGCCCTGCTGCTAGAAACGGGAAGATCACAGGATGCGATAGACGCATTCCAACACCCGCCGAGCGGCATCGCATTCGACGCAGAAACCTATCGACTGTTTGCGCTAGCACTCTTAGCTGAGCGCGACGTGGTGGGAGCACGAGAGCAGATATCAAGAGCCTTGGTGCTGCGGCCGCGTCGGCAATACATTCGTTTCCACGCTGCCATCATCAACTATTTCAACGCACTTTCAGAGTTGGCGGTGCCCGCCCACCTAGTTCCTTTTCCGCGGCCGATGAACGTGTCGATGGTTCGTTCAGATGCAGCAAGTCAGGAACTACTCGTGAAGGCTGCGGAGGAGTTCGAGCGGATTGCCGAGTTTGGTACTCGCTCCGTTGATGAGAAAAGAAGGCTCGAAACTTGGCGTCTGGCGTGCATTGCCAACCAGCCCAATCGTATCGATGACGCGATTCAGTTCTGCAAAGAGGTGCTTGCGGCAGATCCTGGCAACGCTCATGTTTTGTCATGGGTATTGTTTCGTCGATACGCGTTAGATCTCTCTTCCAGTCGTCGAGCGCTCGAAACGCTCTTGGGACGTACAGCTGGCGAAACTGATGCGGCGCACCTCGAAGATGTTTTGGCGCTGATCGGAATCTATTTGAGAGATGAATTTTACGCCGAAGCCTTAGATCTATTGGAACGGAAAAACGAAGCATTCAGCGAAGCTGATCAGCTTGATCTTTGGCGTTATTGGCGTGGTCAGGTATTGGTCGCTAAAGGGCAACCGGAGGCAGGTCTAGAGGAGGCCCAACTTATTGTTGACCCAATGCAACGTAGGCCCCTTCGAACAGCAGCTCTTATAGAGATCGCAAATCGCAATGGAGATTGGCAGCCTGTAATCGCACATCTGGAAGAAAGCTACGCAGCCGGAGACAAACACTCCCTATTGCTGCTCTGTGATTTGAAGGCACAGCTTGGCGACTGGGCTTATATTGCTGACCGAGCCGAGCTGTATTGTGACACATTGGTTACGGCGACTGCGGCAAGGATTGCAATTGCGGCTAGTTGGTATGCCAAACGGCCAACGCAATGTCTCCGGCTCTTGAACCAGCATGTATCGCTATTTCGTAATGGCGCACTGCCTGTCGATCTTAGACGCTTAAAAATAAACTGCCTTATTGACAGCAATATCAAAGAAGCGCTGGTCGAAGCCGAAGCGCTGGTCCAAGACGATAGGAGCGTAGAAAACCTTATGCTTCTGATGGATGTACGGTTGACCAAGGGCGATCTTGTGGGCCTCGAGTTCACTGCGCGAGAGCTAGTAAACCGCAACGATGTGCCCACAGAGCAGTGCTTACGCGCGGCGCATCTCGTGAGACTGAGTAACCCTTCATTGGCAAGAAAGTTATGGTTGCGAGCTGCCGACAATGCAGGCGAGAGTGCAGAGCTAACGGTGTTTGCCCTCAATCTAGCTGCGAGCCTTGGGCTTGAGAGTGGTTCGCTCATGCAGCGCATGATCGCCTATGCAAATCAGGGACAAGGTCCAATGAGACCTGTAGATATGGAACAGATGCTGGACATGATGCGACAGGCGACCGAACGAGACGCCCAACGCCAGCAAATGTATGCGGCTGCGGCAGTTCCGATTCATCTCGTGGCGAAGAACGGATTGGCTGCGGTACTTCACGGACTTGCCGAATGGAACCGGACTGCGGATAGCGGCAAGCGTCGGCATCTCATGATTCGACATGGGGGCCGTACTCTTCTGCCGATTAACTATAACGAAATCACTCCTAATTGGAGGCTGCATTGCGATATTAGCTCGCTGCTCATAGCCCACGAACTTGGGGTACTCGAAAAAATCGAAAGTCGATTCAGGCCGTTGCGAATATCTCGCCACACTGTGACAGCACTCATCGCTCAACGAGAAAAGCTAAAACCTCATCAAAAATCTC
The DNA here is from genome assembly GCA_963789185.1 of uncultured Acidobacteriota bacterium. Lineage (GTDB taxonomy): Bacteria > Acidobacteriota > Blastocatellia > Pyrinomonadales > Pyrinomonadaceae > PSRF01. The sequence continues at coordinate 248,377 of CAWBJU010000015.1, read as the reverse complement.
AGCTAGACGAGAGTCAGAAGCTACTCAAGAAGATAACGAGTGAAAGAGTTCGCGTCTTAGATGCGGAATCACCAGTCAAATGGCTGGATGAGCTAAAAAAACTGGTTGCCAACGCTTCCTCCGAAGGCGGCGCCAAGACGCGCACTGCGGCGGATCGGCCAACCGCTGAGGGTGGTGTCGATGCTGATCCAGCGAAAATAGAAGAACAGCTCGGTCCTAATCGTCTAGAAATGTTGGCGGCGGCCCTTGCCGGCGGAGGATTCGCCGTCACTTTTATGCCATTGCCTTGTTACGGCACTAGCAAGATCACACCTTTGAGAACACCGGAATCGCTGCAGGCCAGTCTCATTAACTGCAGGGCGATCGCGGATTCGTTACTCGGTAGCCAGTGCATTACGCAAGAACAACATGAAGCCGCCGTGAAGGCCCTGGGAACTGAAGGATACTCTCATTCAACAGTCTCGCCCTTGCTAGGTAGCCAGCTTTTTCTAACGGAAGAGATTGCCGGTGTCTTAATTGGCGCAGACCTATTCGACCGGGTGTGTAATAACTTCGAAGTAACAGTTTCGTCAGGGTCAGTTAACGACGCGCAAGAGATGGTCAACTATTATGAACGGCTTGCGGCAGTCGAAAACTGGTTGAACGAATTAATTACGCGTATCAGCGACGGGCTAGACGAAGGTAGGTACGAATTCATCACTATTCCCGATGAGCGAATTGCTCAGCGTGATGACCGAGAAGAAACAGCAAACGATGATTTCAAATCGACTCTCGATCTGTTTCTTTTCGCCCCTCAAAAATGGGACGTTATCTGGATTGATGACCGAGCGTTCAATAAATACCCACTTCGAAGCGATGAGCATGTAGCGGTCCCAGTCGTGGGGATCCAAGAAATTCTGCTCGCTCTTAGAGCACAGGGGGAACTTGATGAGCATAGGTACTATGAACTGCTACAGGAGATGCGAAAAAGCAATTTTCGTTATCTCCCAGTGGATGCTGACGAAATCGTCTACCACTTGCGACGGGCGAGAATTGAAAACGGTACAGTAAAAGAAACTGAGGCTTTAGCGTCAATTCGTCGCTACTACGCTTCGTGTCTCCTGGACAAAGATTTCTTACAGACTGCCCGAACTTTAGACGGAAAACCCAACCCAAATTCAGAGTTACCTTTCATTATTCAGACAATCAACAACACCGCCGACGCAATTGCGCGAGTTTGGCAGGATGGCAATTCCAATGCTGAAATTGCGATGGCCCAATCCGACTGGATTCTCAACGGTCTTTACACAGGAAGCTTTGGATGCTCGAGTATAAGGGCCGATACCACACCACCTAGTGACATACTTACCGCACCAGCGATAATCGGCCTCGATGTCTGCAATTTGATTATGCGAGGCATTGGAATGCAGGGCAATCCATTTGTCGGTGAAGAAGTCTGCCAGCGGAGGAATGAGTACTTCAATTGGCTGACCAGCCGTGTGTTCGATCGACCCTATGCGTCTGATCCGGAGGTTGTGAAAGCGATCGCGAAGGAATTGCACGAGCGGTTCCGAATGTTGAAAGCCCGGGCGACAAAATCAGGGTCGGATGAACTATTAGAGCGTGCTTTTGCTGGTAAGTTCTTTTTAGACTTACCCGAAGTTATTGCTCAGGCTATTGAGTTCGAAGAAGAATTGAAGCAATGGCTGCAACTAAGTTTCGGAAGAATAGTGAATATCGGCAATCTTAATTTCGAAGCCGAGGAATACTGGCGAACCATTGAGCAAGCACTGCGTGATGAAAGTGCGGTCGTCATGTCTCAAGATGCAACTATAAAATATACATTCCAGCGAATCGATAAGTCGGAGGATCGCAAGGACAAGGTTGAATCTCCAGGAGTTTACGTCTTGGACGCTGATGGAAAGCAAATCCAAGAAATCCGCGATCCCTCTTTCGGCTTGCTTGTACCCGGCGAGGCTGTGCGACGGGCTAACATTCAGCAACTTCGAGCATGGTTTGATTGTGATCGAAAAGAGTTTGATGTCGTAGCGAACGATCTCGTCTCAAATGATGATTCAGCACGCAGAATGCTACGCTTTAATGAATGGAGAATGCGTTCAACGGAGCTTCATTATCATGCTCTGGAGCAGCGATTGCGAAGGGGAGAGACTGTATCGTGGTCCGAGACCCTACCCAATTTTGAAAGTTTCCGACGACGTATGCGATTGCCAGCGGTATTGAGCGGCACACGCTTTACGATCGCATGGGAGAACTCTGCGCACGAACTACTTAAGGAAGATGATTTGGTAGGAGTATTGGCACGTTTTAGCAGTTTGCCGGTCATGATGCCGCAGAAAATTGTTGATAAAGTCGGTTCGTTAGAAACCGCTGAGAAGGCGATATTATTTGAGAGAATATCCAAATCTTGGACTTCTCCAATTCGACTGCTGCATGTGTTGAACTTGGCCTTGCGCTGTTTTCCTGAGGGCGGAATGGAAATAGCGCACGATATGTTGGGGCGTCTCTACAGCGACCAAGGAGCAGAGGACTTTGCATCCTTTAAGGCCGTGCTCAGTTTCGTCAACGAAGAAGTTGGCTACTTTGAGAACATTCAAACTTGGTCACCTGAAACTAGACTCGCATTGACATGGATACACGCGTGTCGTTTGTACGATCTCGTGAGAATCTTCGGGGTTTCCAGCGGAGAAATCTACGCTAACCTTGATTCAAATTCGTGGCCCTTACGCAGCGCTCTGCTTCGGGACGGCGTCGTTTGGTACGATTGTACCTACCCATCGAGATTGGATCGAACAGTGTTGCTGACTCACGGTATTGCCAGCCTACTCACAGGAATAGACGACGCATTACTTGCGAGTGCAAAGTTACCTGAGCTCATCAGAAAAGAAGCTCTTCAGACATCAAGTGACGGCACTTTATGGCCGACACTTGGATTGCTAAGGGATCCGGCGTTAGCTCGTAACACTCTTTGCTCGTTTTTGGGAACGGACCGTTATCCTGTGTTAGCGCCCATAATTGAGGACGAGGCGCTTGAGTATTTGGCTGGCGCCAAACTAAGGCGGAGCGTAGAGCACGACCTCCACACGCTGGCTGGGAATGCGTCAGAGTCCGAGCCATTACTCTGGATAGGGGTACAGGCAGTGACGAATGACTTGCCAGTCTACTCAGATCTCGAGGTCGAATGCATTAAAGCACTGAAGTGTCTTGATCCTGTCGCCATGCGGTCAAAAGGCTTTTGGAAATCAACTTCCGCGTTTCGGAGCGCGGCGTTTCAAGTAACCCACTTGCAAGACGCTTCCCTGAGAAGTCAATACCGCGACCATTTGTTTGAGTGTCTTAAACGTGAGGTTGGCGGAACTTACGAAGGTGGAGAAGATAACATTCCACTGGAGAGAAGAGTCTACTCGCTTGTCCAGATTGCGTCGATATTGGCCTACATGCCTTCAGACGCTAAACGATCAAGCCAGGAGTTTACTTCTATGTTAGAGAGGATGGCGGAGATTTGGCCTGACTTCGTCAAGCAATATGGCAACTCCCTCTCATCAGAAGTGTGGAACATGCCCGTTGATGAAAGCGACGGCTGGTGGCATCTCACGCTTACCCTACGCTCAGTAGCTTAATTGATCGGTTTTTAGATAGGAGACTGAATGGATATTACCAACCTAACACACGACGTCACGACTGCCCTTGCTCCAGTGTTGCCGTACTTCTTCAAGGTAGGAGAGGCAGTTGCAGGTGAAACCGGTAAAAAGTTGAGTGGAGCCGCTTGGGATGCCATGAAGGAGCTTTGGGCCAAGCTAAAACCGAAGATCGAAGCTAAGCCTGCGGCCCTGGAGGCAGCGCAAGAAGTTTCTAAGGCCCCCGACGATCAGGACGCGCTTGCTGCTCTACGATTTCAGTTAAGAAAACTTCTGACTGAAGACGACTCCTTTGCAGAAGAAATCTGCCAGATATGGGAACGTGCGAGGCATGCACGGGTAGAAATGGCAATTAGAGGCGATAGGAACATTACAACTGCAGGGGACATTGTTAAGAGTGTCATCATAACTGGCGATCACAATATCCAGTAAAAGGGCCATTGTTACACTTAACACTGAAGAGTGAGCAGGGTACTCACGCGATATAAGTTTGACCCCGTTAGACGCTGTTCAGCCCCAAAAGCGCTGAATTTCGCCGCTCGCGGTGTTAATAATTCCCGAAACTCCCCGTCTATCAAGGTGGACGAAGGAGAAACACCGTGCAGGCAGCACTTAAAACCTTGCAATTAGTCAATAAAGACCCTGTCGGCGTGAATATAAAACCGGTAAATTCAGGACCCAGCGTCGCCAAAACCGAATCGGTCGGCGAGCTGGAGACACTCTTCCAGGCGCATCACGGACGCGTTTTTCGCACTGCTCAGCGCATTACGGGCAGCGCCGCTGATGCCGAAGATGTGTTGCAAAACGTCTTTCTGCGCCTCGTAAAAGGCCAGGACGACTACGACCTGTCCCGCAACCCGGAAGCATATCTTTCACGCGCCGCTATCAACGCTTCGCTCGACCTGCTCCGCAGCCGGTCGCGCTCAAAAGTAGTAGGTCTCGACGACGTCAATACCGAGGCGCTGGCGAGTGGATTCCGCAACCCGGAAGTCACTCATGCCGATCGCGAGCTGCAAACGCTCGTCAGGCAAGCAGTGTCGCGACTCGGCAAGACGGCCGGCGAGATGTTTGTCCTCCGTTATTACGAGGGTTTCGACAACAAGGAAATCGCGGCTCTATTAAACACCTCGCCACTGGTGGTAGGCGTCGTCCTCCATCGCGCTCGCACAAAACTGAGAAAAGAGATTGGGCACTATCTGGAGAAGCATCATGAAGAGTAATCGTGAAGACAAGATCCTGGACCAAATCACTGCCGACATCCGCAACGAAAAGGTGGACGAGGCGACGATGTCGAAAGCAGCAGACCGCGTTTGGGCGCGTGTTTCCGCTGCCGCAGGCGAGAGTGAATTTCAGCTGCCGGCAAGCAATCGCATCGAAGGCTGCGCAGATTTTCAGTCGCTGATTCCCGCTTACCTGGCGGGCAAGCTTTCCGAAGCGCGCTCGCTGTTACTCGTCGACCATACACACGAGTGCATCCCCTGTCGCAAGGCGATGAACGAAGCACGACGTCCGGCTATCCGCACCGTGACCGCAAAGCCGAGTCGCTTCGCGATGCAGCCAATGATGCGTTGGGCCATCGCCGCCGCACTCGTCATCGGTATTGGACTGCTCGCAATTCCGTTTGCGCAGCGCTTCTGGCCGTTTGGTGAATTTGACGCGACGGTCCAGGCCGCTGAAGGTCAGGTTTATCAAATCGCTGACACGGAAACAGCCGCAGTCGCCGCTGGAGCCAAACTCCAGAAAGGCGAAAGAGTTCGCACTGCGAAAGATTCACGCGCCGTTGTTCAACTAGGCGACGGCTCGCTGATTGAAATGCGTGACCGTTCCGAGTTGTACCTGACGAAGAGCGGCAAAGAAACAACGATTCACTTGAGCCGCGGAAGTATCGTCGTCGAAGCAGCTAAGCAGAAAGACGGCAAACTGTTCGTCGAAAGCGGCGATTCACTGGTGTCGGTGACGGGAACTGTGTTCTCGGTCAACAACGGGACAAAGGGATCGCGTGTTTCGGTGATCGAAGGCGAAGTGAGCCTGAACCACGCTGGCAAAGATCGTGCGCTGCGTGCAGGCGAACAGGTAACGACCAATCCGTCAATCTCGGTGATTCCAGTCAAGGATGAAATCGCGTGGAGTAAGAATGCTGGTCGCTATCGAGAAGTGCTCTCGGCGTTGGCTTCGGTGAACACCGATCTGCGCAAGGTCGAACAGCCTGGTGCGCGCAACTCGACGCATCTGCTCGACCTGATGCCTGAAGGCACAGTTGTTTACGCCGCGCTGCCGAATCTCGCCAACACGATCGCCGAATCGCATCGCATCATTCAGGAGCGAATGAGCCATAACGAAGCGCTTCGCGAGTGGTGGTCGAAAAAGCAGGCTGGTCGCGGACAGAACATGGACCAGGTGGTGGAATCGATTCGCCAGTTTGGTTCGTACCTCGGCGATGAGATCGCAGTCTCGGTGTCGATTGACGAAAAAGGCGAACCTGGTGAACCGATGGTGCTCGCCGAGTTGAAGAACTCGACAGGCTTCCGCGAATTCATCGAACAGGAACTCACGAAGTTGTCCGGTGACCAGAAAGCGAAAGCCAAACTGGTGTTTGTCCAGGATCCAAAGACGGCCGTTCCGGTAACGGATGGCGATAACGATCGGCTCTACGTGTGGATCCAGAACAACCTTTTCGCCGGAAGTCCGAAGCTGCAACAGCTTCAGAACCTGGAAGCGGTGATTGCCGGTGGTGGTCAGAGCAGTTTCACGGCGACTCCGTTCCGCAATCGCATCGCGCAGGTTTATCAGGAAGGCGCTGGTCTTGTCGTAGCCGCGAACCTCGAGAAGGTCGTCGAGCAAACGAAGACTGAGCGCATGAAGGGCGCAGACGCCGCGAAACAAGAGAGCGCATTGCAACAGTTGGGTATTCTGAGTGTGAAGTACTTCGTGCTCAACCAGAAAGACTCGAACGGCAAGACGAACACTGAAGCGTCACTCTCGTTCAGCGATGCGCAGCGCGGTATTCCGTCCTGGCTGGCGAATCCCGGACCAATGGGATCGCTCGAGTACATCTCGCCCGAGGCGAACGTCGTCGCCGGCTTCGTGGTCAAGAACCCGGCATCGATGGTGGACGATCTGCTTGGCGTGCTCGAAACAGTGTCGCCAGATTTGAGAAAGACACTCGATCAGCAGGCGTCGTCGCGCGGACTCAACATTCGCAACGACATCGCTGTGCCGTTGGGTGGTGAGTTTGCCTTCGCAATCGATGGTCCGCTTCTGCCGGTGCCGTCGTGGAAACTGGTGTTTGAAGTGAACGAGCCGGCGCATCTGCAAAGCACACTCGAGCGCGTTGTCGACGAGGTGAATAAGGAAGCGGCGAAGTTTGGCAAGAAGGGATTGGCCTGGCAACAGTCGGATCTCGGTGGCCGCAAGTACTACACGCTGAAGTCGTCAGACTTCGGAATGGTCGAAGTGAACTACACGTACGCTAACGGGTACATGATCGTTGCTGCGAGCCGGGCACTTGTCGAGCGTGCGTTAACGGCGCGTGACAGTGGTTCCTCGCTGTTGCACTCGGCGAAGTTCACGGCAGGCTTGCCGGCGGATGGTAACGCAAACTTCTCGGCGGTCTTCTATCACAACATCGGCGGTCTGGTTCCGGCTGGATTGGCGAGCAGTGCTACGAAGAACCTTCCGAGTGGACCATCAGAAGCGGTGAAGGCGATTACGTCCGAGATGCCGCCGACGTTGGCTTACGCTTATGCGACTGGTGACAGCATCACCTTTAAGGCAAACACCGAGGGCGGACCGTTTGGTCTCAGCCCTGCGACGCTCCTCGGTATGCCAAACTCACTGGAGATGCAGAGCATCATCCAGCGCGGTATGAACAAGAAGTAGTGGAGTGTTCCGCAAGCGGAAGGCACACGGAAACGGAATCTTAAAAGGACCTTTCTATTGGCCTTCCGCAAGTGGAGACACATGTAAAAGGAAACCGAAAGTTCCTTTCGCCAAGCCACTGGGTACAAGCGGTAAGTACTAAATGAAGTTGCTCTCTATCTCGCTGGGTTCGTGGTTACTGGGATTCCTGCTGCTCCTGACAACATTCTCTCTCTCAGGAGCTCAGGATCTCAGTGCCTCTAACATGAACACCGCCACGATCACATCGCTGATCGTGGCGGCGCTCGTCTTCTCGCTCGCCTACGCCCCGTCGCTCTTCTGGTTGCGACAGCGTCTTGGTGGTTGCCGACCCAGGCTTCTATTTCCTCTCGCCTCAGCCATCGTGCTCAATCTTCCGGTTTTTTTGATCGAGATCATGGCAATAGGCAGAACTTTAGCGCCCTCAGAAGCGTTAGCATGCATCGGCGCATTTCTGCTAATGGGTACAAGTTTCGGCCTCGGTTTCGTTTGGAATTATCAAGACGCAGCGCTATAAGAATGAGCATGGCACTCCCCGCGACGATTCACGAACAGGGAATCACAACTCAAACGTCCCACCAGGAACCGGCGGTCATCGATCTGCACGGCTTGAGCGTAACGTTTGGACGCCGCCCGATCATCAAAAACCTGCGAGGCGATCTTCGCGGTAAGGCGATCGGTCTATTAGGACCGAACGGCGCCGGCAAGACGACGCTCATTCACACACTGCTCGGTTTTCACGAACCATCCGCCGGCACGGCCCATATCTTCGGTCACGACATCGTCCACGATGCAAAGAAGATCAAGGCCCTAATCGGTTACATGCCGGAGCGCGATTCGTTTATCGCCAAGATGAGCGCCGTGCACTTCGTGCGCCTCATGGGCGAGCTCTCAGGTCTACCTTCGGAAGCCGCACTCGAACGCGCGCATGAAGCACTGTTCTACGTCGGACTCGGCGAAGCGCGCTATCGACGTCTGGAAACTTATTCGCTCGGCATGAAGCAACTTGCGAAACTTGCGCAGGCGATCGTGCACGGTCCGAAATTGATCTTCCTCGACGAACCGACGAACGGTCTCGATCCTCCAGCGCGACTGCGAATGATCAAACTCATCCGCGAGATTCGCGATAGTGGGCAGGCAAACATTCTTTTGTCGTCACACTTGCTGCTCGACGTTGAAGAATGCTGCGACGAGATCCTGATCCTGAAGGACGGGCAGATCGCCGTCTACTGCAATCTCGAGGAGGAGCGGAAGTCGAATCGCAAATTCCTTATGCTCGAGACACGTGGGGATCAGAAGCGTTTCGTTGAAGCGCTCGAGAAACTCGGTTGTGAATATGCGATTTCAAGCGCGACGCGGTTGAAGGTCGTGTTGCAGGACGGTGTCGAGGTCCGTGACCTGTATCGTCTTGCCGCTCAGGAGCAGGTACAGCTGCGACGTTTGAGTTACAAGCGCGACTCGCTGGAAGACATTTTCCTCAAGGCAATGGAGAACGGTAATGGCGGTCTATGAACAGACCTATAAACGTTACGCCGGCGCGCTAACTCCGGAGTGGAGTCGTTTTTTGATCATTCCGCGGCACGCTCTCCGCGCAACTTTCAACTCCAAGCTCTTCATTCTGTTTTTCGTGATCTGCTTTGTCCCGCTACTCGTTGAGGCGATATTGATCTACTTGCGTTATAACGTCGGCGCACTGGGGGCGTTTTCGATTAACGTTCGGGAACTGATTCCCGTCGACGCTTTCTTCTTCGAAGTGTGGGTAAACGTACAGCACAGTTTTGCTTTCCTGCTGGCGCTGATTATCGGTCCGCCGATGGTTTCCCGCGACCTGCGAAACAATGCGCTCCCGCTTTATCTTTGCCGCCCATTCTCCCGCACTGAGTACGTTATCGGAAAAATGTCAGTGCTGCTGATCCTGTTGTCGCTGATCACGTGGATACCGCAGTTGTTGCTGTTTTTCCTACAGTCATATCTCGAAGGTTTTGCCTGGTTCAGGGCGAATGTCTGGATTGCAAGTTCGATCGCTATCGCGGGCCTCCTCTGGATTCTTATGCTCGCCTTGCTGACGCAGACCATCTCGGCGCTGGTCAAATGGCGCGTGGTCGCGAGTGGGGCGCTGGTGGCGCTGTTTCTGATCCCGTCGGCTTTTGGTCTCTTCATCAATGAGGTCTTTCGCACACAGTGGGGAAACGTCATTAGCCTGATCGCTTCGGTTAAGAATGTGACCTCGGGGTTGTTTGGCACCTTTGACAGAGTGGCTGATACACGACTTTTGCGAGACGTTGAAGGGCAAGTCATCGGCGAAGTTGTGATCCTTGAGCCTCCGCTTTGGATATTTTGGACCGTGCTGTTTCTGCTGTGCGCTCTTTGCCTCGCGTTACTGTCGTGGCGAGTGAAAGCTTATGAGGTCGTGAAGTAAGAATTTCGAAATTCGAAATTCGAAATTCGAATTTACAATTATGTCGACACCGGCAGATCAACTCATCATCTTCGACAACGTCTCAAAGTTTTACGGTGAGATACTCGGGGTGAATCGCGTCAATCTTCGGATCGCGCCGGGGATTACCAGTCTTGTTGGACCAAACGGGGCTGGGAAGTCGACGTTGATGAATTTGATGACTGGCCTGCTACGACCTACTCGCGGATCGATCACGCTGGTGGGAATCCCGACCGACCAACCTGAACGTTTGTTTCGCAAGGTCGGTTACTGCACGCAGTTCGATTCGTTTCCGCGGGGAGTAACGGGACGAGAGTTTGTGAGTTCGTACCTGTTTGTTCACGGATTCGATCAGAAGCGGGCGAGCGAGTTGACTCAGGTTGCGCTGGAACGCGTCAACCTGGTCGAAGCGGCGGATCGAAAAGTGGCCGCGTACAGCAAGGGAATGCGACAGCGCATTCGGCTGGCGCAGTCGATCGCGCATCAGCCGTCGGTGTTGATTCTCGACGAGCCGCTGAACGGACTCGATCCGATGGTGCGTGCGGAAACGATCGCGTTGTTTAGAAAGCTCGCCGCCGAAGGCCTGCACCTGCTCATCTCGTCGCACATACTGCACGAGGTCGACATGATGTCCGACCGTGTGGTGCTGCTGAACAACGGTTACATCGTTGCGGAAGGATCTACTCACGGCGTGCGCGATGAGGTTAAAGAGCACCCGATGCAGATCCTGATTCGCTGCGACCAGCCCGCCAAGCTCGCCGCGTATGTTTTTGCGCAAGACCACGTCGTCGAGGCACGATTACACGAGGATCGCCGCGGATTGTTCGTTCGAACGCGTGATGCCGATCGTTTTTATCTGCTGTTGAATCAAGCCGTCAGTGAAGGTGAAGTGAATGTGGAGTCGGTTGCGCCGGTCGACGACGATCTAAGTGCTGTTTATCAGTACCTGATTGGATCGTCGGGCGATAGCGCATAGGAGTTTAACCGGATGAGTTCTGCTGCTGAGGCGTTACAAACACCCGAGACGAGGTCCAGTTCGTGGGGACTTTGGTTGCGTCAAATACGGGCCATCGTGAGTCTGGAGCTCGAGAAAAACTTTCTCAGCCGGCGTTCGATCCTTATCTACCTCATCGCGATATTGCCTTTGCTTCCGGCGATAATATTCGCATTCGTTCCACTCGACCCTAACGATGTGAACTTCAATGACCTCTCAAAGATTTACGCTCTTCTTTATCACAGCTTGATTCTCAGAACGGTTGTATTCTTCGGCTGCGCCTGGATTTTCATGAACCTGTTTCGTGGGGAGTTGGTGGATCGAAGTCTGCACTACTATTTCCTTAGCGCCGTGAGAAGGGAAGTGCTGGTTGCGGGTAAATACCTGTCCGGTCTCATCACCTCGATAATTTTGTTTACCGCGACGACGGTCCTGACGATGTTGCTGGTCTACTTCCCGCATTTCTATTCGCAGAGCGTGCGATTCTTCACCGACGGCATCGGCTTAAACCACCTGCTCACGTATGCGGGAATAACGATGCTGGCGTGCGTTGGTTACGGTGCGTTCTTTTTGGTGGTCGGGTTGTTTATTCGCAATCCAATCATCCCGGCGTTACTGCTTTATGGTTGGGAGTGGTTGAACTTCCTGCTGCCGCCGTTGTTAAAGAAAATCAGCGTCATTCACTATCTCAACTCGATGATGCCCGTGCCGCTTTCATCCGCGATTTCGGAAGGTCCATTAGCGGTCGTTGTCGAACCCACCCCAGCATGGATCTCGGTTCCAAGCATGCTGCTTGTTACGATTGTGGTGCTGATCCTCGCCGCGTATCGCACGAGACACATGGAAATTCGCTACGGAAACGATTGATCAGCGTCGACTGACGTAGCTGTTATTGCGGATCCAGAAGCGCCAGGGTTTATCGATCCAATCTTCAGCGTAATCAATGCCGATGCGTGGGCCGCAAGCGATCTGGGCCGGTCTTACTTTCTTAAACTCTTCCAGCCACACGCGATCGCCAAGTAAGTCTGCTTTGTCCAGTTCGCGATCGATCCCCATCGCCAGACAGAGTTTGCCTGGGCCATTCGTAAGGTTGTGGTCAGGGTGCGAATGACGACGCTCGCGCATCAACTCGATGCCTTCGACGGGTTCAAGCGCGCGCACCAGGATCGCGTGCGGGATGTCGGCGATGTTGCTGACGACGTTGAACTGGTAATACATCCCGTAAACGAAATAAACGTACGCGACGCCGCCCTTTTGATACATCGTCTCGGTGCGCCTGGTCCTTCGACCACCGTAAGCGTGCGACGCGCGGTCTTCCGGACCACGATAAGCTTCAACCTCCACGATCATTCCCGACACGCGCTGATCGTCTGGGCCTGGTACGACAAGCAGCTTGCCGAGCAGATCGCGGGCGACGGTAAGGACGTTCGAACGCGTGTAAAACTCGCGCGGCAGTTTCACCGGTAGCGCAACCTCCAAACCATCACGACGAAGATCACGAGTCCGATCACGACGATTCCGCGACGTACCCACACCTGCCCGGCGCGCACCGCCATGCTGGCGCCGAAGTAACCGCCAATCAACGCACCACATGCCATGACCAACGCGTCTTCCCACACGACAAGGCCGGCAAGCGCGAAACTCAACACGGCGACGCTGTTGATACAGATACCGAGAAAGTTTTTGATCCCGTTGGCCCGATGAAGTTCGTTGATTCCGAGTAGACCCATGGCGGCGAGCATTAATATTCCGTTTCCGGCACCGAAGTAACCACCGTACATCGCAGAGAAGAACTGAAAAACGATCGCGCCGGTCCACCACAGACCGGTCGGTGTTTCGTCGATCGATCCCAAGCGGAGTCGTTTATTGATCTCTCCGTGGGCCATGAAGAGAATGGTCGCGAAGAGGATCAGAAACGGTACGAGTTCGGCAAAGACAGGCGACGGCGTCCAGATCAGGAGCCACGCGCCGAGCGCGCCACCAATGACGCTGGTCACGCCAAGACGAAAGAGAATAGTCGAACTGTGTTCCAGTTCTTTTCGATAACCATACAGTCCGCCAAACAGCCCGGGCCACAGCGCGACGGTGCTGGTACCGTTCGCAACCTTCGGATCGAGACCAAGCCAGATGAGGACCGGGAAGGTGATCAGCGTCCCACCCCCGGCAATGGAATTGATCACGCCCGCTGAGAATGCGGCGCAGAACATGGCGAGCCAGGGGAAGAGACGCATAAAGCGCCCATGTTAAGATGCGGGTCACACTTATGCCAACACGGATCTTACGAATTGCGTTATTCGTCGTTGTCGCCGTTGTCCTGCTTTGGCCGGTTTCTCCTGCCGAGGCGAAACGAACATTACGCATCATGACCTACAACATCCACGTCGGCGTCGGCATGGACAAGAAACTCGACCTCCAGCGCATTGCGGACGTCATCAACACCGCTCGTCCGGATCTCGTGGGCTTGCAGGAAGTGGATCGTGGTGTCAGACGGACTGAAGGCAAGGACGAGATTGTCGAGCTCGCGGCGATGACGAAGATGGAGTACGCGTTTGCTCCTAACCTTGATTACCAGGGTGGTAAATACGGCGTTGCGATTCTTTCCCGGCTGCCAATCAAAAACACCGAGCACCGCATGTTTGAGAACAAGCGTGAAGCGGAACGCCGTGGCATGCTGCGCGTCGAAGTCGAGGTCGAGCGAAAGACCCTCCACTTCGTCACCACACATCTCGACTACCAGTTCGAAGACGGACGCTTGTTTGAAACCGAGCAGTTGTTAAAGTTTCTCGACGGCGTCAATGGGCCGACTATCGTCGTCCTCGATCTCAACGACATCCCAACAGGCAGCGCTTACAAACTAATGCGCACCAAATTCGACGATGCCTGGGTAACGAGCGGCGCCAAAACGGACGGTTTTAGTTATCCCGCCGACAAACCAATGAAACGCATCGATCATATTTTTTATCGGTCGGGCGATCGGATTCGGGCCAGGAAATCGTGGGTGATTGAGACGTTGGCTTCAGATCACATTCCCGTAGTATCTGAGTTGGAAATCAAATGACAGAAGAGAGAACACCAAAAGACGCTCACGAAATGACCGAGAACGAGGTTCGTTCTCGCATAGTGACACTGGCATTCGGCGGCGACGAGCGTCTGTACCTCGCGTTCTATCGCAAGCTGCAACAAGGGCTTCCGGAAGGAACGGGGATCGTCCTGCGCGGCAGCGTCGTCACCAATAAGCGTCACGAAGACGGCACGCCGTTCGATGCGCTCGGGAAGGGAACGAGCGATCTCGACGTGACTCTCGTCGGTACGAAAGTGATGGAAGCGTGGTCGCCCGATGCTTATTACATTCCCGGCCAACATACAAAACCCTTGTGCGATGCGGACCCCGAAACGGCTCCTAGTTTGAATCCTCTGCGTGAGTCGTTGCAGAAACTGGTTGGACGCCCCGTGAATTTCCAGGCCACGTCGAGCCTCGTTCTCTACGGCCGCGACGTGCTGTTTGGCGAGCCATACTTCGTGGTCGTCGAATCCGGGGCGGATGCGTGAGCCTCAGGTTACTTAGTTACAACATCAGATTCGGCGGAGTGGGCCGTGAGCAGGCGCTAGCGGAGGTGATTAAAGCCGCCGCGCCGGACCTCGTGGTCTTTCAGGAAGCGACACACCCGGACGTGATTGAACGTCTTGCTGCTGCGACCGGATTCCCATTCTGGGCGGCGCGCCGGAATCATTCGATTGGTTTTCTGAGTCGTCAGGAAGTGGTTTATCACGAGTGGCATTATCCCGCGGGAGCGCGGCATTCGTTTCTCGAGATCATTCCTGCTGGTACTGAAGCGCGAGTCTTTGGTCTGCACCTGAGCGCCAGGTTTTCGAGATGGGACGAACGCCGTCGCTGGCGCGAGATCCGATCGCTCCTGGAGGGAATCAAACGACATCAGGAGGGGTTTCATGTTCTCGTCGGAGACTTCAACACCCTCGCGCCGGGGGAGGTCCTCGAGATGGAGAAGTTGCCGGCCTGGATTCGTGCGTTGATCTGGATCAGCGGTCGCAAGCTGCAACGCGAAACGATTCAGTTCGTGCTCGACGCAAGTTACCTCGATGGTTATCGCACGCTTCATCCGGATGTAAAGGGATACACGTTTCCCACCTGGGATCCGCACGTTCGACTGGATTACGTATTTGTGCCCAAGACTTTCAAGGACCGGTTGCTGAGTTGCGAAGTGATAATTGAGCCGAAAGAATTGATCAAGGCTGCGACTGACCACTGCCCACTGATTGCAGAGTTAAAAGTTGATTAGCAATCCACTTTTCCGGAAGTTGGATTGGTGAAACGCTGTGAATGAGGAATTCGGTGGTTGGACCAAGCACCATCTGTCGTTGCCATAAAGCACCGTCCACGATCATGGGCTCGAGCGTGTGGTAGAAATCCTTGTAAGACACGCCGTCAGGTTTCGATAACCACATAGCAAAGCGTGGTTCTACGAAGATGTCACCCGTTTTGGGTCGATACAACCCCGCCGTGCCACCCGCTGCTTCTCGCGCGACCAGATTATGAGTCGCTTCGCAGACGCCTGACACCGCCGCCTCGTTGAGCCGATCCAGCGCCGCCGAGTCGTCGAGCAAGTACCAGTCTTCATACGC
Source organism: uncultured Acidobacteriota bacterium (assembly GCA_963789185.1). Lineage (GTDB taxonomy): Bacteria > Acidobacteriota > Blastocatellia > Pyrinomonadales > Pyrinomonadaceae > PSRF01. Next base: position 232,773 of record CAWBJU010000015.1, on the reverse strand, counting down.
GTCGCCATGCGTATCCAGCCAGCTCACGCCGTGCATTCGAAACACGCGCGAACCGTGAAATCCAACCGGCTTGTGGGCGTTGAGTGTGTCGTGAAAGGAGGCCAGGTGGTCGACGTACGTTTCCGTGTCGACCCCCGGCTGCGGCCAGTGCCAAAAGACGTAGGCGAGCATTCAGTAATTAACCGTGCGCACCAGTCCCCGTCGCCTGCATGGACTTGATATCGTCCAGCAGCACCTGCTCGTGACCCTCAGGATTCACCTTGCGATAAATCTTGCGAAGTTTGCCTTCGGGATCGACCACGAAGCTGGTGCGGTTCCAATACATCGTTCCTTTGTACTCGCTTTGGCCCACACCCGATGGCTCCAAAAACTCGTGCTGCGGATCGGCGAGCAGGTCGATACTGAAACCAAACTTCTTGCAGAAGCTCTCATGAGACGCGACATCGTCTTCGCTGACGCCGACCACCGCGATGTTCGCGTCGTCAAAGTCCTGCTTACTCGCCGTGAACGACTTGCCCTGGATCGTGCAACCCGGTGTGTCGTCTTTCGGATAGACATAGACCACCAGCCACTTGCCGGCGAAGTCGTCGAGTGTGACTGTCTCGTTGTTTTGGTTCTTTAGTTTGAAATCGATGAAGCGTTTGCCTTCTTCTACGGCCATTAGTTCGTTCCCCCTCGTGTTTCTTGAAGATTAACTACAAAGTTGTTTCAGCCAGATTCGATTTGTATTTCGTGTTGGTTTGCCGGTCATTCATTTCGATGTAGACCCAACTAGGGGGAACGGCATCCCGCTCGAGGGAGAACCAGATCTTACTCAGATCAGATGGTTTTCCCAGAGCGCAAAACCCCTGCAACCTCTTACCATTTTGATCGTAGATATCGACCCACGTCCTGGCAGCTTTTGTGTTTGTGCCACAGGGCGGAAGGTTCGGGGAGGCGGCGAAGAAATCAGCGGGATAAGCATCCTTGTTAAATACATCGAAGGTGTAACGCGTGACTTCCTTCCCGCCGACCACTGTGTATTCCGGACCGGTGAAAACAAGCACTGGATTGGGAAGCGCTGGCGCCGCCGAACTGCTTTGGGTTGCAAGTACGGCAGAGACAGTCACTGCAAAGAGCAGCGTTTTTCTGGTGAAGCTTTTCATCGGGGGACTCCTTTGAGAGTTTGATATTTCACCACGCGACGGCGTAGCGACTTCGCCTCGGGTCTGCGCCAGCCGAAGCGACACCATTCTTCGTGTCAAACACGATTACTGTCGGCGCGGACAGTGTGCCCCATTCGGATTGAACCTTGACCTTGTGCCCTTTCGAAGACAACTCCTGAATCGTTTTCAGACTTACGCGCGATTCGACGTTTAGCGAGCCGGGTAGAAACTCATGGTCGTCAAACGAACTGACGTAATGCTGCGTGTCGAAACGTGCCGCCTCAACCGCTTCCTGCGGATTCATATCAAACTCGACGATGTTCAATAGCACTTGCAGCAACGCCTGGTCCTGATTGTCGCCGCCGGGTGTGCTGAGGACCATGAATGGCTGGCCATTTTTTAGCACGAGCGTCGGCGTTAACGTAATGCGGGGGCGTTTGCCGGGAGCGACTACGTTCGGACTGTTTGCATCGGTAAGCGCCGATTGAAGACGTTGGCCCATCAGCACGCCGGTGTTGCCTGCGACGACGGCCGGTAACCACGCGCCGCTCGGCGTCGCGCTAAAGAGGTTGCCGTCTTTGTCGACGACGTTTACGCAGGTTGTATCGTTACCACGTTCAACTTCAGGCACCGTCGAAGCATGTCCGATCGTTTGCACAGCACTCGCGAGCACGGCTTTCATGTTTGACGGATCGCCGGGTTGTTGGGCCAGTGACGCGCGTTCCTGATCGATCAGCGGCCGGCGCAATGCCGCGTAGTCTTTCGACAACAGTTCCGACATCGGAATCTTCACGAAATCCGGATCGCCGTAATAACGATCGCGATCAGCCATCGCGAGCTTGAGAGCCTCGGCGAGCGTGTGAATATAGGCTGGCGAATTATGGCCCAGCTTCTTCAAGTCGTAACCCTCGAGCATGTTCAGGGTTTCGACCATCGCCGGGCCCTGCGTCCAAAAACCGGCCTTGTAAACCTGGTAGCCACGATAATTCGCTTCGACGGGTTGGCCCACCTTGGCGGCAAACCGCGCGAAGTCGCCGGCGGCGATCAGACCACCGTTGGCTTGCATGTAATCGCCGATGCGTTGGGCGATTGGTCCTTTGTAAAAGTAGTCGCGAGCGGCCATCAGACCGGCGTGACGGGCGTTTCGCGAGCCGCGACTCGCCAGTTTTTCTGCACGTACGATTTCTCGTAGCGTTCGGGCGAGATCAGCCTGAACGAATATGTCGCCGACTTTCGGTACTTCGCCGTTAGGCAGGAAGATTCGCTTTGCGTCCGCCCACTGCGAGAAGAACGGACGAGCGAGTCCGGATGTAATTCACTCGCAATTCGTCAATCGGAAACCCGTCGGCGAGTTGGATTGCCGGTTCCATGACTTCCGCCAGCGTCTTCGTCCCAAACTTATCAAGGGCGGTGACGCATGCGTCGAGAATTGCTGGTACTGTTGCCGATAGTGGTCCAGTGGAAGGGATTAGCCCGCCTCTCCGCGCGCTTGGCATCGTCGTCTGACCCGGGCCACCGCTTTCAGCTTTCGCCCGATTCACAAAGAACTCGCGCGTGGCCTTCATCGGCGCCTGGCCCATGCCTTCGATGACGGCAACTTTCTGGTCCTTTAGTTTGATCAGGATCGGCACTTCGCCGCCAAACGAAAAGTGCGAAAATTCAATCACCGATGCCGCGAGAATCGTCGCTACACCGGCGTCGACCGCGTTGCCGCCACGTTGCAGTATTCTTAGGCCCGCTTCGACTGACAGCGGGTGTCCGCCGGCGACGGCGCCACGCTTACCGCGAACGACCGGGCGAAATGTATCGGCGCTTGATGTTTGCGGAACGCTGGCGAAGACGAAGCAGATTATTAAACAGACGACGAACAGCCTTTTACATGACAACGACGAGAACCCTGGCAACGAACGCATGGCGGCGGGCCCACCTCTCTGTGTTTTTAAGCTGGCGAATTGTCAACTGGATTGATGTGCGAGTCAATACGGATAACACAGATGGACGCGGATGAAGAGTTTGCTGGTAAGATTAGGCGCAGACAAAAAGAGAGGGCACTGACCTCCCCCAAGACCAGTGCCCTTGCCTTTATCTCAGTTCTCCCATGGAGAATTAACGACGGGCAGATACTACTTGCACCCAGAGTTGAGTAGGTTGCATAAGTCTTGTAAAGCTTTCGCGAGGTTGTCACAAGAGTTTTTCAAAAGCTCCCCGGTCAGAATAGCAGCCGAAAGGAGCACTCATCGAGGAAACGACTTGCCAAATTCACCAAAGATCGCGCCGTTTGGCTCATGGAAATCGCCCATCACCGCAGACCTCATCGTAGGCGGCTCCGTCGGTCTGAGTCAGCCACAGCTCGACGGTCCCGATATTTACTGGCTGGAATTGCGTCCCACCGAAGGCGGCCGCAATGTTGTGGTTAAACGTTCAGATGCCGGTAGTTTTACGGATCTCACTCCGCGTCCTTTCAATGCTCGCACGCGCGTTCACGAATATGGCGGCGGCGACTACGTCGTCAGTAATGGTGTGGTCTATTTCACCAATTTCGCTGACCAGCGCCTCTACAAGCAGGTTGGGTCAGGTGAACCGCAGCCGCTGACGCCAGCTGCGGAAACGCGCTACGCCGATGCGTGCCTCGACCACACGCGAGGAAGACTGGTTTGCGTGCGGGAGGACCACACGGTCGATAACGCCGAAGCCGTAAATACGATCGTCAGCCTCAGTACCGAAGGCAACGACGATTGCGGAGTCGTCCTGACACATGGAAACGACTTTTACTCGTCGCCGCGGGTCAGTCCGGATGGAACTCAACTGGCCTGGCTGACCTGGAACCACCCAAATATGCCTTGGGATGGCTGTGAACTTTGGGTTGGCGAGTTTGGCCCGGACGGCACACTGACTTCCACGCGGTGGGTCGCGGGTGGCGTCGCTGAATCAATCTTTCAACCGGAGTGGTCGCCTGACGGTGTGTTGTACTTCGCCTCCGACCGGAACGGCTGGTGGAACCTCCAACGGATCTCCGCCGACGGCGAGATCGAGAGCGTCGCGCGAGCAAAGGCGGAGCTCGGGCAGCCGCAATGGCTGTTCGGGATGTCGTTGTACGCTTTCGCCTCGCCCGAGACGATTGTTTGCAGTCACGTCGAGCAGGGCGTCTCTCGGCTCGAGACCGTCGACGTCCAGACCGGAAAGCTCACGATCATCGATTCGCCGTTCACTGACATTCAGTATCTCAAGGCAGCAAACGGACAGGCGGTGTTTCGTGCGGGCTCGCCGACAGAAGTCGCATCGATCACCAAATTCGACCTCGCTACGGGACAGTTTGAAACATTACGACGGGCGAATGAGCAGGAAGTCTACCCGCAATACTTTTCAGTGCCGCGTGCGATCGAATTTCCGACCGAAGCCGGATTGACCGCGCACGGTTTCTTCTATCCACCACAGAATCCCGATTTCCGCGCGCCTGACGGCGAGAAGCCGCCTTTGATCGTAAAGAGTCACGGTGGTCCAACCGCCGCTGCTTCGACTGCGTTGAGTCTTTCTATTCAGTATTGGACCAGCAGGGGATTTGCGGTTCTCGACGTCAACTACGGCGGGAGTACCGGCTACGGGCGTCAATATCGCGAGCGCTTGAACAAGAAGTGGGGCCTTGTCGACGTCGACGACTGTGTTAATGGCGCCAAGTATCTGGTCGACCGCGGCGAGGTTGATGGCAATCGATTGATCATCACTGGCGGCAGTGCGGGTGGTTACACGACGCTGTGTGCGCTGACGTTCCGCGACGCATTCAGGGCTGGTGCGAGCCACTTCGGCGTCAGCGACGCTGAGGCGCTGGCTCGTGACACGCACAAGTTTGAATCTCAATACCTGACGGGTTTACTTGGTCCATACCCGGCTCGGCAAGACATCTATTTCGAGCGGTCGCCGATCAATTTCACCGAGCGATTGGCGTGTCCGGTGATCTTCTTCCAGGGGTTGGAAGACAAGGTAGTTCCGCCAAACCAGGCCGAGAAGATGGTCGACGCGATTCGAGCGAAAGGCATTCCGGTAGCGTACGCTGCGTTTGAAGGCGAGCAGCACGGTTTCCGCCAGGCACAGAACATCAAACGCGCGCTCGAAGGCGAGCTTTATTTCTACTCGCGGGTGTTTAATTTTGAACTTGCCGAACCCGTCGAGCCGCTCGTTATCGAAAACCTCAGACGGAACCGTCAATAGGGATTGTCCGGCCGCGTGGGTTGCACGGTAGGCGCTGTATTAGACGGCATGTCCGGCTGCGGCGCGTTTATGCTGCCTGCGGTGGCCGCGATTAAAAGCAATACGAGGTTCTTCGGTAAATGCAGCTCGTGTAGTGGTCCAAATCCTTCATTCGAGAGCGAGTAAGTTACCGGTTGGGCTGTGATGCTGAACCGGGTCAGAAAAGCGCGCGTCTGTTCGTCGATCTGCGCTGTCGGTTGTTGGATCCACGTCCTGTAACTCTCCATCAAACTAGGCGAAACATAAACTTGAGCTTGCAACTGGCGGGGCTGCCAGCGGGTGTAGTTCTTGAAGTGTATGTCGCCGGAGAGTGTTTGGCGTTTCAGGTACGAATCGACCACGTGTCGCGTGGCTTTGATGTCGGGCGATATCACGAGGAAGTTACCGATGAACGCGTAAGCCACGACGTTGGCGTACGACACGAGTTCAGTGTCATCGCGGCGTTCGGTTTGCGCGAAGGCGCTGGCGCCTTTGAAAGCGAGTGACTCAATCAGCTTCGGCAACAGCGCGCGCATACCTTCCTTGTCCTTCAACGCAATCGAGATCACTATGGAACCAGCATCTTTCAACGGGTCACGTGTAGTTTCTGTAATTGTGAAAGTGTCACTCGCGCCTTCTGAAGGATCAGGAGAAGGCTGAGGAAACGGCGACGGAGATGCCGGTGAAGTTGTCGGGGGCGGCGGAGGTTTTGGTGGTTGAAACCAGTCCATTCCCGTCATTGGCAGACTGACCGCGATCTCCGAACCGAGTAGCGGCAGGAGATCGTCCTTAATTTTTATCTTCAGTTGTTTTTCGAGGTCGGCCAACGGTGAAGAGATCTCGCCGGGTTGTTCGACCGGTGAAAGCCCGTGGTGCGGCGGGAGAAACATCGGGGGGTTCGAGAACGTCCCGTACACCTGAGGCAGATCCAGTGACATCGTGACGAGCATTTCTGTGTCTGCCGGAAGAATGTTTGAGGCCTCGGGCGTGATTGACGGACCAGGAGCGAGTATTGGGAAGAATGGTATGGGATCACTCTTCTCTCCGGGCCGGTTAATCAGGAGCGCGCGCACGTCGAACGAATCGCCTTCAAGAGATAGAGCAACGCCTACGGCAGCCGGCCACTTCGCCTGCTGACCAGAGATAGTTCCCAGCACCATCCCGAGCGCTAGATAAACCGGCGGCGGTGTCATCTCTTTGACGTTCACATGATCCGCGGTCGTCCCCAACTCCACCGCGCCGACGACCTCGGTTTGTTTTTCTGGGACAAAGGTCGGTTCAGGCTCCTTCGGTTCCGTCGCAAGTTCAATCTTTGGTTCTTCAGCTTTTGGATTCGCAGCTCTCTCGGCGATTGTTTTTTCGTACTGCTCCTGAGCCTTCTTCCTTTGCTCTGCTTCTTCCTTCTCGATGGAAGCCACGTCGAGAAATACAAAAACCGACTCCGTATTCAGTCTGTTACGTGCGACACGGAAGTTCACGTCATCCGAAAGCAGTTTGCTGTTTGCCGGTTTCAGCTTTTTCAAGTTAAGCGGCGCATCAGTAATCAGGATCAGCGAGCCCGCCTGCTGAATGTGATACGGCGGCGGCGATGTCTGTGGCGGCGCTTCTGACTTGTTTGGTTCGCCCGTCGGAGGTTGAGTCGCCGGCGGTATCATCTTTTGAAGAAACGGATTCAGTTTGAGCTGAAACTTCGCAGCTTCTTCGGCCGAGGCGAATTCAATTGCGACGATGGCATCGGGGAGGTCTTTTGCTGTGGTCCACCCGGCGAAGATCAGTCGTGACGACATCACCTCGTCGGCATTAGTTTGCAGCCATTTAATTACGGTTCGGAATTCCTTTGGTGGTCCAGCCAGTTTCAGAATCGGCTCGAGGATCTCGTTGATCGAGTTCGATCTGATTAGTTGGCCCACCGATCTTACTTCACCGTAGATCCGGTAAGTGTCAGCAGGGAGTAACGTCTCGAGTGTTGGCGGCGGCGTTGGCGCGGGAGCAGGCGCTGGTGGCGCTTGGGTCTTTGCAGGCGTCTGTCGTTTTTGCTGGGCGGCAACAGATACTGCAAGGGAGATTAGAAGAACTAAGGATGAAACGATCGATATCGGGAGTTTGAGGTTCATCGCGTTATTACCTTAGCACAGATGAGACCGAATGATTTCGCTCGGCGACCCGTTTCCAAACCCGATTCTCGCCTTCGATTCGGACGAGTTCGCTGACGACCCTGAACGCCGCGGCATATGCGGCTTGCATCTCGACTGACGTCTTAGCGGAGGCGAGCTTTTGTTCGATGGCTTCGACCGTCAGGGGCTTTGTTTCCTGCGATCGCGGGAGCATCGCCCCCTCGCCCGCCAGGTAGAGCGCCATGCCTTCCGTCAGCCAGCGTGGCGTTTGGCCACCTCCGAGCGATTCAACGATTACATGTACGAGTTCGTGGCGCAGCGTTGTTTCCAGAATTCTTCGTTTCTTCAGAATCGATAACGGTTGTAATTCGATGCGATTATTTTTGGTCGCGGCGGCGGCCCACGCCGGCAATCCGGTGCGGCCGGTGAAATCGCCTGTTGTTTCGTTCACAATTACTTCGAGTTGCGACACCGCGACCTTGCCGCCAGCGCGTCGCAAGAGCTGGGTACGGTTTGATTCAAGAATTCTCAGTAGCACTTCAACTTCTTTAGCCTCGATAATCCGTGGAAATGTGACCCGAAAGTGTTCGCTGCGCAGAGAGCGAGTGGTGCTAACCGGGGCCGCGCGCGAGCCCAGGCTCGTGCCGGGAAAATACTTCGACAGTATCTGGCGGTGCGTGAATCCTCGTTGGGCCATTACGTGCGCGCCCTCCTGACACAAACCGAGTCCGTGCCCGAAGCCACTGCCGCGAAATACAAATGCCGATCCTGAGCGAGAAACCGTAAAGCGAGAGCTCTTCAAGTGGTTCCAGCCTAACTTCCGACCCACAATTATCTTGAAATCCCAGCCATTAACCACGCGCCGACGATCACCGACGATAGACACCAGTTCGGCACGTCCGGTTCCGTCCTGACGCGCGATTGAAACCTCGCGAATCGTTTGGCCGACGTCTGTCCGAGGATCACTGCGCAACGCTTTTGCCATGCGATCCACGGTGATCGTGTCCGTCCAATGACGGTGTGGTTCGGAATCGCAGAAGTCGTCGCGCACGCCTCGCAGGTAAGGCGGCGCATTTGTTCCCCATAGAGTTCTGATATTCGCCGTCACGCCGCCGCAGGACGCGCCGAAATACGAGTCGACGATTTGTCCCTTTTCGTCTCGCAAGACGATCCCTGCCGTCGTCTTGACCGCATCGACGACGATGGGGCGAGCGTCGCCGAGTTCGAAGCGCTGACAGTGCGTGGTACTGCAAAAGTCATAACCATCGTCAGCGTGACGTTTGAGGTTTTTGAGAGCGTAAGTACGAGCGGCGATCGCGAGCGCCCTTAGTGCTTCGGGTTGATCTTCCATGCTGCCTTCAGTCGCAACCACTCGTTCGACGTACGCTTCCAACGGCATGCGTTTGGTCACGTTTTCACTAACTTGATGAATGACGATTTCGGGTTGTTGAGGTTCAGGCGGGCGGCTTGTCGACGTCGTGCTTGGGGAGAACTGTTCAAAAATTGGTCGAGCCAGCTCAGCAGCCTCCGCTCCGTGCGCGTTTCGCAGAAACACGACGACGCCGAGTTGTGCGTTGCCAGGGTCAGCCGTTTTGTCTGAAGGAAAAGCGATGCCGACAAACCAGCCATTGAAACGAAAACCTTGCAGCGGACGTGACGTTCCGGTTTTTCCGACGATGAAATTGGGCAGGGAAGTCAGGTCTGCTTTTTCGGCTGTGCCAAAGCTGACCGCGCCCGCCATTCCGTCGATCAAAATATTCCGCTCTTTCGCGTCGATTGAAACTTCTGATCGAATCGCGGGAGTGAAGTCCGCTGCGGACGCGACTGACGGTTGCAGTAAGTGACCGCCGTTTGCGAGTGCTGCGTATGCAGTCAACAACTGAATCGGCGTGACTTGAAGTGTGCGGCCTTCGCCAATCGCGCTCTCCGGTCCCCACCCGGTGCGTAACAACACGCCCGCGGTTTCTTCCGCGCGACTGATTCCAGTTGGACGGCCGAATCCAAAGTCAGAGAGCGTGCGTGTCAAGTCATCTTCCTTGAGACGTTCGCCGACGGTCGAGAAAAAGTAATTACACGAATACGCGATCGCCTGAGCAGTGCTCAGCGGCGGAAGTTTGCGTTCGTGTGAACAGACTGCGTGAACGCCCTTGTGCCGGTAATGTTCGCGACACTCCATGCGATAGTTTTCATCGATCACACCCGCACGCATTGCAGTGAGTGTAGTGAATGGTTTGATCGTTGAACCTGGCGGAGATGCTTGTTGAAATGCGAGTCTCGGATTAACTACCGCGCGGACGCGTCCGGTTTGCACGTCGATCACTACGATCGAGCCGTCGCGTTCTCCCAATGCTGCTTCGGCGGCTTCCTGAAGTCGTTTATCTTCATCCGCCACTGAGTTGCTGCCGGTTGGTTGTCCGCGCGGAGGATCGACCGCAGGCTTCCGCATTGCCACGAGCGCGCCCGCAAGCGCGACCAGCAGGACACAAACAGCCAGACCAACCCGGATTGCAAACTTCATGTTTGAGTGACAGGCGCTTCGTCAGTGCGCGTGCTGATTATTGAAAGCGCGCCGAGCGTTACGACCCAGCCGATCAAAATCAGCAGTGCGCCGACAACAATGCGCACGGTAAACAGTGGAACCTCCAGCCAAGTTCGTTGAATCGGTATTATTTGGCCCAACAGGAAATAAGGCGCGACGGCAAAGATCAAAAACCCGAAAGCGAATACAAGTACCACTTGTGGCGCAAACGCCCGCGCGAGTGTGTGACGAAGGCTGCGTAACATCTCGCGCAGCCCCCGTGTGCTGGTTGCAATCCAAAGTTGGATCGTAATCAGTGGTGCGACGACGCCGATCAGCAAATAGCGAATCACGATCAGCGTCGTCATGATGTTGGGTGAGGACGGTTGCAATGTGTTTGGATCGACGGTCATTCGGCCCTGTAACTTGCCGACACCGTAAACCGCCAGCAGCGTCAACCCGATCACCGGCAAACTGACGGCGATAAATTTCAAACAGTCGCGCAAAGCTTTGCGCAAAAGACCTGACGTCTCAGTCGCGTAGTTGACGCTCGCTGCCTGCAACAGAAAGAAGAGCAGGGGCGCGGCGAACATGAGCGTGAACGTGAGGATCAGTTGCGGGATCGTTGCTTCGCGTGTGCTGATGAAGAAGTAGAGCGACAACAGCAGCGCCGCGTACAACGCCAGCATTAGCGGCAGTGTCGTCTTGTCTTTGAACAACATTCGCACTGCCGACCAAACTGCGCTTGCGGAATTGATGTACATTGCTGGGCTACCTCCGAGATGCCAATACGGGCTTGGCTGCGACACGGTCGTTAAAGAACATTGTGCGGACGCTACCTCCAGAAGCAGCTAGTTTTTGGCTGCGCGTTCGCGGAAAGAGAATTTTCCGGAAGCTGTGTTGGCGAATACCTCCGGACGATACATCAACTCCGCCCGCGAAGGTGCGACGACAAAGTCTCCTGGCACCTGCACGCGTATCGCATATTGCAACGTGTGGTCGCCGTCGAACGAATCAAGGAAGAATACTGTGCGACGATCGCGAAACTCTCGCGAGCTATACCAGTCGCACCAGTCGCGTTCGTTGTAGTCGAGATTCAGGTTGCCGACGCTCTCGAGTTGTTCCGCGCCCGCTGGAATCGGATCTTCAAGCATGACGTGACGCGCTGATTGTCCAGTCAGCCGCAGCTTAACAACCAGCAGGTCGCCCGAGTTGATCTCTCCAGTCAGCGGAGTCAACGACCACTTCAACTGATAGTTTTCTTCCGTGACAGTCAGCCGGTGATACTCGCGGGTGACATTCAGATCGGCCGATCCACGCGGCGCTGTCTGGTCCTCGTTAGTGTAATACTCAACGGACGACGACAGATACAGATGCCCTTTCCCACGTTTGACGATGCGGACGTGGTTGGCGCCGCCGACTTCGCCACCTTTGCGATTGACGAGGAACGTTTGCGCAGCGCTTGCGTCGGTGACACGCTGGGTCAGCACGTTCTCACCGTTTACGTAAACCTCGAGATCGTAATCAGGCGTTAGTTCGCGACTCGCTTTGACGTAGTCGATCAAGCCGTAGATTGCGAAAGCTGTGTCTTTAGTGGAGTTCCAGTAGTAACTGTTGGTCCTGTCAGATACGAGCCAGCGCGCGACTTGCGGCAGCAGGGAACTGTTGGGTTTGATGCGTACGAGCGCTTTCAACGAGAGCGCCGTGCCTTCAGTTTCATCCTGGTCTGCAAAGTCGAGCCGCTTCTCGCGTCGCGAATGCCAGTAGGCGGTACCGTTACCACTTTTTGCGCTGCGTTCGATTTCGTTGGCGAGTTCCGCGGCGCGTTTGTCCTTTTGCAACGACAGAGCCAGCGCCAGCAACGCACGACCGTACGGCTGAAGATTTCCGCGTTCACCGTACAGCTTGTCCACGAAAGCGGAATTGACGCCACCTGACTCAGCAAGCGCGTAGACCATGAACGCGCGTGTCTCGGCGTCGAGTTCCTTGTCGTCGTCGTTCTTGCCGGAGTGAAGCATTGCTTCCAGTTTCTCGCGGCCTCGAGCGATACGAGTGTCGTCGATCTCGTAACCCGCTTGTCTCGCGAGTGTGAGCCCGTCGACGACGTAAGCGGTCATGAACGGATCGCTCTTGTCGTCTTTCCACCAACCCCAGCCGCCGTCTTCGTGTTGGAATGCGTAGAGACGATTGCGCCCGCGTTCGACTTTCTTTTTCAAATCGTTGCCCTTGTTAATCGAACTCGACTGCACATCCTTCAGCGTGTGCGAAACGATCACGTTCGGCAGAAAACTCGACATCGTCTGTTCTGTGCAGCCGTACGGATACGTCGTCAGATAATCGAGCGCTCCGAACAACGTGCCGGCGATTGACGGCGCAACTTCAACCCGCAACTTACGCGAATTGAGATCTGCATTCCCTGGTAGTTCGAGCGTGAATTGCTGCTCGGCAGTATCTTCGCCCGTCTCCCATCGTTGAACTTTCGTCTCCCGCAGACCACGCGGAACGACGTCGAGCGTCAGTTCAACCGCGTCAGATTCCGTGTTGGTTAAGGCCTTTGCCAGTAGCTGAATCTGACCTGTTTGCGGCGCCGCAATCTGCCAGTCAACACGATGCTCACCTTGCTGGTCGATCGTGACTGTCTGATCGGCCGAACCAATCAAGTTCGCTCCGACGACCGATATCGAAATCTGTGTTGATTTGGCTTCCTTGAGATAATTATGGACCACACCCGAGAGCGTGACTGTATCGCCCTGGGTAACGAAGCGCGGCGTTTCCAAACGCAGAATCACGTCTTTGCGTGAAACGACTTTCGAGGTCTTCACACCGACTTTCAAATCGCTTGTGACACCGCGTGCGGTTGCACGCCACGTCGTCAGGTTGTCAGGCAAGCGAAACTTCACAGTCGCACGTCCGTCAGCACCCGTGACCGCGCTCGGTTGCCAGAACGCCGTGTCGCGGAAGTCTTTTCTGATCATCGGCTGAACCTGGTCGGCCTGGTTCTTAAAGTCAGCCAACTGGTACGACGGTTTGTTCGCGGCAAGGTTCATCGGTTTATCACCTGCGTAACCGATGAATGAATAAGAGATCGACAGGTGCGTGGCGACGGAGTTGTAGCGTGTGCCGTAGAAGTGTTTGTTGATGTTTCCGGCGTAATCGGGCGCGAGGCTGTAGATCGCTTCGTCAACAACACCGAGACTTACTTCCGCGTTACGGACCGGAGCGCCATCGGCGTCGCGCGCGAGGATTGTGTACGACGCTGTCTCGCGCGGTCTGAATTCGTTCTTGTTCGGAACGACTTCGAGGTTAAGCACCTTGTCGCGCGCCGGAACGACGATTTTCTTTACGTCTGAAAACATGTCGCCGTCGTGAACGAAGGTCACGCTCAGATAAACATTCGGCGCGTAACTCGCTTCGATCGGAACATCGAGAACGACTGTCTTTCCCGCGGCTTTCACGTACCGCGTGGACAAGACGCTCTCGACTTCCGTCGTTACGAGCAGGTTTGCAGACTCGTGCGGAAGAATTGCCAGCACCCGCGCAGTCTCGCCCACGCGGTACGACTTCTTGTCAGGAACAAGTTTTATTGAGCCGTAGTTCTCGCTGAAGTAAGCACTATCGGACCATTGGTTTTGCGCATCGGAGACCCAGATGAACCCGCCAATCGATGTGTACTCTTTACCGTTCTCTTTAACCGTAGTTTTGATCGCGAGGTTGCCCGTGTGTGTAATTTGATACTTGAACTTTGCGCGGCCCTGTTGGTCAGTTGTGATCTCGCTGGACGAGAGTTCATTCTCCAACATTTTGTAGTTCGAATCGTACTCGTTCTCTTTCTTCTCGACCCTTTGCCACGTGCGCAGGACCATCTTCAAAGAAAGATTTGCGGCGACAGGACGACCTTCGTAATCCGTCGTGATCATCTCAATCTCGGCTGTGTCGCCTTTCGTGTAGACATAGCGATCGGGCCGAGCATGTGCGATGACGTTGCCGCGCGTTGCTATGAGACTCGAACTCGCGTTGATTGTGCGACGCGACTTGTCCGTAACCTGCGCTTCGAGTTGATATTCGAAATCCCAGATGTCGTCGGCAGTGTTTTGCGGAACATCGAAGTCGACCTGGAGCCGGCCCGACGCATCAAGTTTGCCCTCACCCTGCGAGACCATGTCGCCGTAATAGTTCCCGTATTGTGAATACTCCTCGTCGTCATCTTCGTCTTCCTGGTCATCTTCGGAGCCGTAGTAGTACGGGTAGTAACGGGAACGATAGACGTAGTACTTAACTTCCGCGTTTGCGACCGGCGCTCCAAAGAAATAACGCGCGCTCACGTCAAACTTTGTTTTCGATCCCGCAGCCACAAACTTCTGCGGCGCAACAACGCTCACTTTGTATTCGGGTTTCTTGTACTCGGCGACCTCGAAAGTCCCACTCGAACTTCCTTCTTCAGTTTCGGCTTCAATCTGGTACGTTCCCAAAGGAGCTTCTTCACCCAGGACCACCTCGCCAGAGAATGTTCCGTTGCTCGATAAACGAACTTCCTGCTCGAGGATGCGCGCATCGTTCGGATCCTTCACCAGTACGGTAACCGCCGGCGTTTTCAACCCGCGGTACTGGCCCTTTTCGTCGAGCGCACGAAGAATACCTTTGAAGAAAACCTTGTGATTGGGGCGATAGATCGGACGATCGGTGTAGATGTAACCGTTAACGTTCTGCTCCCCACCCTCTTCGCCGCTGAAGTAGTACGAAGCGAGATCGGAGATCGCGAAGTTTTCGCGGTGCGTGGCGAATACTATGTAGTCGTCGTTTTCGACGGCCTCGAGTTCCGGGTCTACCTCCGCTTCCTCTTCTTCGCTGTTCTCCTTTTTCATATTAGTGCGGAACATTCCGTCGGCGTTGGTTGTTCCCGTCGTTACGTTCTTACGAGCCTTGATGATTGTTATCTGCGTGTTCGATTGCGGCTCACCGGTGACTCGGTTCACGGCGTAAACCAGCAACTCACCATTCGCGGACGACTTTTCGACCATCGCGAGATCTGTCACGACGACGATCGTGTACGCTCGCAGATCGTTGTTGACGGCTTCGACGAGATAGACGCCGGGTTCCCGCTTGCCCAAGGGAATCATGCGGCGGTCGTATGAAGTCTCGAGAGACTCCAACGGTTCGCGCCAGGTCGTCACTAACTGGTTCGGATTCAGCAGCGGCACGCGCGCGTAGTCCGCAACATTGAGCGGTGTGCGACGCGCCTCTTCGTTGCGAAACTTCTGATTGAACGAACGGCGTGTTTGTGAATTCAACTGCACACGCAAGTAATCACGAAAACCGGAATAGGCCCACGACTTGATCGCGCGGAGTCGTTCGAGGAACGACGGCTTCGGTCGAACAGTCGTCGTGAGCTCTTCCGTCTCATACTCACCCATCTGGTGCGGGTTGCTGAGTTGCGAGAAGAAACGTTGTGGATCGTTGATGCGGTAAACGCGGAAATCGAGTTTATCAATGCCGCGATAGTCGACCCACATGCGCGGGTTCTCTTTGGTCCCGAACGTGCGGTTCGTCGCAAGAGAGAAGAACGGTTTGGTACTCACTACCGTTTCCACATTCTCAGGAAGAGCCTGCTTTGCTGCTTCCAACGACGCACTGCTGACTCGTGAATGCGCGAGCGCGAAAGCCGCCGCGATGACGACGACGTAGATCAAGACCGCACGGGGTTGGAGAGATTTAAGGTTGAAGCGGGACACGTTCATTCCTCCGATGCAACTTGCTGGTTGAGGATCTTCAGACGATAAAAACCAAGGAAGTTAGGATTGTTGGGCAATGGTCGCCAGCGTTTGTTCGGATGCTGGTCCAACACTGACAGCCGCACCTTTTTGACTTCGCCGGCGTCCTGCGGTGACGCGCCGGTGTGATAGACCACCCAGTCGCGCGCGTTCTCACTCGCGAAACGCGGTTCGCCGAGAAAAAGCATGACGTGATAGGGAAACTTCTGGACCCACGGCTGATGGAAGAAAAGCAGATCGCCGGGCTGCGCCTGTTGCCGGTCGCGCCCGACGAAAGTGGTATTGAACATCTTGAGAGTTTGCGCGTCGGCAAACTCCGAAAATTTGCCTTCGCCAATGTCGCGCGTCGAATAATTTCCTGGCATGGTCCGGAACAATTTTTCGCGCAGCGGCTCGGACGTGAGATCGACCGAAACATCAACGGCGATCGGATCGTAGTTTTCACCCATTCGCTGATACCAGGCTCGATCGTGTTTGCGCAGTGACTCGCGCCAGGCGAACCGGACCAGTCCGGCACAGTCACGCTGCTCTGTATTCCACTCGTCGCTGAGTTTGTAGAACTGCATCTCGCCAATCCAGGTGAACCAGCGACGAAAACTTTCCCGGTCGTTGAAGGTACGGAGCTCTGCCGTATCCGGAATTCCGTCGTGGTCCAAATCTGCATCCGGGGCCGGTTCAGGTCGCGTTAAGCGTTTGTTTTCCGATTTGCCTTCTGATTTGCGTGCCGTGGCTGGTGACAGCGACAAAAAGCCGAAACCAGTTAGGGATAAAAGGAGAGGCACGAGCAGCAGCGGACACGCCAACAACAGGATCAACCGCCGCCGTCGTGTGTTTATCAGTGCCAACATGCGCCGCATTATAGGTGGCGGCGTTGATTTGGGACAGGATATTGGTAACAGTTACTGGTCCGGTTAGCCCCTGCGTTCAGCGTGGTTCGTTACGGTCGGCGCAAATGTGGAAATCCACAGTCCGAATTCCAGAAAACGAGGTCCGTTTTTGCAGACTCGCCCACAAGAAAGTCAGCGTGCCTGACGGTCGAAAACTTTGCAAAAGAAACAAAAAGTTGGTGCCTTTGTGACAGCGAAATTGGACCATGCAACGCGCTGAAAAAGATGGTTGCAAATTCCAGCGCTCGCGGGTAGATTGATTTGGTTGCGTACAAGGCGCGGTGCTCTCCCGAAGAGGGATGTAACCCTGCCTTCACTTAAATGCGGGGGAGGACGAAAACAGGTGCCGACCGGAACTTGCCCGGAATGTGATGCTGATGTCCATGTTGATTTGGACACGGACAAGGGCGAAATAGTGTCTTGTGAAGAATGTGGAACTGATTTGGAAGTCGTTGGGCTCGATCCTGTCGAGCTGGATATCGTTGAAGAGGACAGCCTCGACGAAGACGAAGACGAAGACGAGTATTGAGATTGTCAATTGACGATTGGCGATTGCCAACTGTAATGCTGGCGATAATTGCTATCGTTCTCGAAAGTCGTGTTCTTTGAGTGGCTTAAATTGGCAACGCCAATCGCCAATGGGTTTACTTGTTTGCGGCGCGATATTCTGAACGACTTTGACGCAGCGTCAAACCACGTGGGCCCTCCACCCGGATCGTGTGTATCTGCCCATCTCGTCTCTTTTCCTCCGGCGGATAAAAAGCTAGCACGTATGCCGAGCTGACCTCTTCCGCTAAAGCTCGAAACAACGGGGCGTAGTCTCGTTCGTTAGCGTAAACATTTCTCCCACCCGTAAGCTCAGCCAGGCCGCTAACATCCAGCGGCGTCGGCAATGGTGTCTGCGTCGAGGAAGGCATCACGCGCGAAAACGAAGGCAGCGTCACGACAAAGACGCTCACGTCAGCGGCGTTCGCCCTCTCGATCACAGTCTCAGGCTTCACCGTATCACCAACCGGAAACCCATCAGTCACGACCATCACTGCGCGCTTCATCAAACGACGCTCCCGTGTGCGCGGTGCGCTGCGGACCAGCATTCTTATCGCGTCGTCGACCGCATCGTAAGTATGAGTTGATAATCCGCTCGGCGCATCTTTCGAAAGACGCTCCAATGATTCGTCGAGTTTTCGAGTATCGGCGGTAAACTTTTGCAGCGTCTTGACGTGCATGCCGAACGTCATCACCGCATAGGAAACCGGATAGTCAGCAAGATAATTCGAAAACGATTGCAGGGCCACGCGTAGGCGTGAAATCTCCTCGGCCGTCATACTCCCTGACACATCCAAAGCGAAAACGATCGCGAGGGGTCGCAACTCGCCTTGTCGCTTCTCGAGCTGAAAGAACGCGATCTGCTGTTGGACGTTGTCGGAGTAGATTTTGAAGTTTTCCAGGCGGAGGTTCTTGACCGGACGGCCTGTCGAGTCCATCGCCGTAACATCGACAGAAACCAGATCCGTGTCGAAACGAATGATCTCTTCTGCTTCCTGACTTTCGGGAAAGACTTTGCGCGGTCGCTGTTGCGGCGGGTTTGACGGATCCTGCGGAACGCCGGGCGTTGCGAGCGCCATCAGCAGAAGCGCGAGCAGCAATAACTTCACTACATAAGCCGCGGTTTTCTTCATCAAACCTCTCTTCTTGCCGGCGCGCCAAGGATTATACGGAGGCGACCCGAGGAAGCAAACGGTGATATGATTTGCCGCATCAATCAGGGAAATCTGTCGTCTATTACGTGGAGGACTGACCGTGAGATTCAACAAAACTGCCTTCGCCGTGCTGCTAAGTCTCCTGATTGCGGGCGTCGCGCTGGGTCAGGATAAAGACAAGTCGCTCGGCTCAATCAAAGGCAAAGTGCGCGTCGAAACTGGTACGCCAGGCGGCGTGACGGTCGTTGTCAGACGCGGACAAACCGAGGTCACGCGAACCGAAACGGAGAAGGGCGGCGATTTCAAGGTCGGACGGCTAACGCCCGGCATCTACGGTCTGACATTCCGCAAGGCCGGGTTGAGCATCGGCACAATCGAGGAGGTCGAGGTTAAGGCAGGGAAGACGCGTTCACTCGGAGATCGACTCGTCCTCACCGTCGACGAAGGATCGATCGCGTTTCTGAGTGGATCGGTGTTTAGTGCCGATGGTCGCAGCGTTCCAAATGCGAAAGTCGAGCTTGCGCGAGTACTCGAGGACGGAAGCACCAAGAAGATCGATGGACGTCTCACCACGGAGACTGGTTCGTTTAAGTTCCGATTGTCTCCGGATGCCGCAAAGTATCGTGTCAGTGTTAAGCCTGACGGCGCAGAGCCTGTGAGCACAGATGTTCAGGTCGATGGCGCTGCCGTTTATCGCGTCGCACTCAATCTACCTCCCAGACCATAAACTTTCCGTGACTGAAGAGAAGCGAGAAGAGTTTCTAACCGCGAGGCAACTTGCGAAACATTTGCAAGTTAGCGAATCGACTGTACGACGGCTCGCAGCTAAACGCCGGATACCATCCGTTCGGCTGACGCCGCGAATAATTCGATTTCATCTGGACGCCGTGCGTGAGGCGTTGGAGGTTCCTCGTTATCGTATTCGACACGGTGAGTACGCGGAACGTGTCGACGACGCGCAGATGTCGTTTGAAGATCTGCTTTTGTTGAGTTGAGAGATCAGGCTTGCTTCTTTGGCCCGCGCGCCGCGTTGAATTCCACCCACTTGTCGTTCTGCTTGATGAAAACTTGCGGTGACCGAATCTTGAATCCCTTTCCGAATGCAGGATTGGAAGCAAGGAACTGTTTCACCGTCGACTGATCGCCCGTCGCCACACGCCACTTACCCTCTTCGCGGATTAGATATTGCTGCGCGACGATCTTTCCTTCAGCTTGAATCGGGTTAACAATGCGTCCGTAAAGGATCGTGTCGACGACCGCGATATTGCCCGACACTTTGATCGTGCCGATATCCATGCGATCGAGTTGGTAAAACCCCTGGGCGCGTTGGAGCGCACCGACAAAGCGTTCGCGCGACATGCGACTGCGCGCTGAAGCAGGTAACAGATCGTAAAGCGCGCTGTAGTTGTGCGACTTCAACTGTTCGAACACGCTCTGCACCGTGGTGCGTACTTCGGCTTGCGAACCCCTGCCTGTCAGCGGGGCGAGGCCGAGCAACAGGACCATTACAACTAAGCTAAGACTCTTCTTCTTCATCATCGTTAAGTTTCTGCTTCAACTGCGTGCGGTAATTAAGAATCCACGCGACTCCACCAAGCGCCGCGGCGACAAAAGCATTGTCGTAGTTGCCTCGGTACGCGAAGTACAAAGCTACTACGCCACAAACCGCCGCCGCGATCAACCAAAACGTCTTCACTTCACGGTCACCGGTAACGTCAGGTCCATCGTACCGGGAGCATAACAGACTTGATCGTCACATGCCTGGACGCGCAATTTGGCCGAAAGGTTGTGTGTGCCGGGTTGGGCGGACTTTGCGCTGAGACGAACCTTGAGGTCTGTTTCACCTTCATAAACCGACAGGGGTTGGTCGGCGAAGGAGAACTTTTTTGACAGCCCGTTGGGGTAGTTGATGAAGTCGACCGTAATACCCGCGGCGGGTGTGAGTTCCAGTTCGGTTGCGATCAGGTAAGGGAAGCTCGGCGGATTAGCGTTTACGTGATAGCCGTTGTCGATGTTGAGTCGAACGATTGCCTCGCCTGATTCACCTTTGGTGAGTGTGGTCGCGACGGGAGTCGCTTTTACGACGCCAGTTGAGGTGACTCCACGTTTCGGTTCGGGGTTTGAAGGTGGTTGGGAGTTGGTGCACCCAACCACCAGCAAACACAGATAAAAACTAACTGCCCGATGGGGTCGAAAGCGCTTCAGCCAAATGGATTCGTTTTGCACGCCGTACAAAATACCTAAATAACAACCCAAGCGGCAAAAGGACGAAGACGGTAACCGGAACCATGATGATGACAAAGCGGACCAGGAACAACAGGATCGCGGAGCCGAAATCGACGCCTTCCGCGACAGCTTCACGCAGGCTGCGTCCGAAGGTGGTGGTATTCACAATGATCTGACGTGGTCCTTCGAGGGTGACGACGATCGTTGACAGGCTGGCACGGTTTTCGAGAAAACGTTTGCGTCCTTCGAGTTTCTCGATGTCCGTTCTGACGTCGGCGATCTGGCGTTGCACTTCCAGCGCGTCCTCGACTTTGCGCGCCTGCTTCATGATTTCGAGGAACTGAAGCTCGAGCGCTCTTTGCGTCCTGATGCGTGCTTCGAGATCGATAAACTCTTCCGTGACGTCCTGTCCCGTGACGTTCTCTTCGCGCAGCGTATTCGCCAAACCACGGATCTGATCCAATGCGGATCCGAAACGTTCTGATGGGACGCGCACCACCAGCTTGATATCGAGAGTGCGTTTTTGGGGATCGGCGTCCTCGCGTTGCTTGGCTTCGGAGGTAACAACGAAGCCGCCGTGGGACTCAGCGATAGACGTTACCTTGTGTTGCATATCGGAGGTCGACTTGACCTCCATCGTGAGATTGGCGTTACGAATGATCTTACGGTCGGCAGCTTCTGCGGCGGAGGCAGCGGTGTCGGCCTGCGTTAATGAGACTTGTTGGAATTCGGCGTTCTGACTCGGCAATGGTTTCCATTTGAGCCGCATGAGGCGTCCTTCGAGCTGCCTGGATTCTGCGCTTGGCGCGTTAGTGGCCGCCTCCTGCCCGCTGCTACACGCGGCGAACGCCATCAATAAAACAAGCACGAGCCCGATGGGAGATTTCATGATAGCCCTCCATAGAGTAATTAGATCGAACACTCTTGGAACGCTCGCGAGGACGAGACTTGCAATGGCACACGGAAGATTTTTCAGGCGCGTTGGTGATTTGTGCGGACTAAACGCGGAGTTGCATTTGGAGGCGGCGGATCAGTTCGTCAAAACCGGTATTCTCATGCTGGTCAGGAGTTAACGCGTTCATGTCGCGTAGCGTGCCGGCGATGCCGTCGATGAGTCGCCGGATTTCTGAGTAGAGATTGAGATCTTCGTGCACTTCCGTGAGATTAGCCGCTCGTACGGTCTTCAATGCTTCATCGAGTTTGTTGATCTCGTCTTCCCAGTATTTGACATACTGGATACGACCAGTTGCCTTGTAGATATTTGCATCGGGAAGCACGATCGGGAATACGCGCTCCCGCAGGCTTTGCGCGTTTGCAATCTCGACCATTTCAAACATGCAGCTCTCGGATTTCAGGTATTTCTCCGAGATCACAACCACCACCGCCTTACCCTTACCGATACGTCGCATGAAGTCTTGGATTGAATCTTTGTACCGCATCTCTTCCCGATCGCGAATCAGTCGAATACCATGTCCGCCGAGCGCTTGTTGCAACCGACTAACAACTTCATCGCTCTCAGTGGTCCAGGCGTAGGAGACAAACACCTCAGGCGTTGGCGACGATGGCGCGGTCGCGATTGAAGAGGAAGGCTCATACTCACGCCGTAAGGCTCCCGGCAAAATCTCGCGGACAAGCCGTTGAGCGTCAATCATCTCACCGCTTTCATGACACTGGATTTGCTGACCCTTGGTCGCCATCTTGATGAGGCTCTCCATTGGAAAGCCGTACGGCTCGGTCTTCCTTTCACATTCAGAACACGGACATGGTAAATAGCGCTCGTATTGCAGCCTTGGGAATGACGCATGCAGGCGCTCCAATTGTTCATCCACGATCGCAAACAGTCCACGCGGATCCGGTCCATGTACCCGGACACGGATTCGCCGTTGCGCATACTCCTCGACGACCTCCGCGCGTGTTCCGTCCCTTTCCAAAACCACTCCTGTTTTCCAAACAAGATTTCCGCGGGCGATCAGTCGATGCATGGCTACGATGAATCGCGCGACGATTCCTTTGGGAAGAAAAACATACTCATAGCGGACGACCAGTCCACCTGTAAGTTCCCATGGATAAGACGGCTGATCCGACGAGAGTCGCTGCGGTGCGATGTAATGCTCATGGTCAAGGGCGTAGCAGAGCTGAAACTTCATCATCAAGTGAAGTAACTCATCCTGCATGCCCGCATATCTTGGTTCGAACCAGATGCGATTCAGTTGTTTGCGCGTGAACCGACCATGCGACTCGATGACTTCATGGTCGTCCAGGACGCGGTAAACGGCATCTGTTCCCCATGCGGGTTTGAGGACCACCGTGTTTTTCAATAGCGGATCATCCTGAAAGTGAAGGCAAATACCGAGATCGTGCAGGTATCCACTCAACTGCAACTTGTCTTCGCGTCGCGTAAAGCCGTGATCCTGGCAAATCTTCAGATACTCTTCGAGACTGATGTAGTCGCGTGGGTCATGTTCAAGCGCTTCGCGCACTCGTTTCCAGGTAGCCGGCAGCGCGGAGCCGACGTGCGGCAGATTTGCCAGCTCCTTGCGAATCGCTTGGACCACCTGGTCCAGGCCCCGGTTAGTTTCGAGATTTGTGCGAATCGCTTCGTGCAGGTTTGTGAATTGCGCCCGAAGGCTGCCCAGATTGATGTCCCGCGTCCGATCCTGTTTTTCGTTCTGCACGATCAACAACGGGCTTGCATCGCTTAGCATTTCGACGACTTGTAACCAATAGGAAAAATCCGTGTCTTCTTTACGGTCGTCGCAGACAAGGACGTAGACAGATCGTCGGGTTAGAAAGAATTGGTGAGTTGCGTGATAGATCTCCTGGCCACCAAAGTCCCAAATGTTGACTTGAAAATCTCGTTGAAGAACGTTCTCTTTACCGTTCTCGCGCGCGCGAATGGTGGTAGGAAACTGGTAATGGATTACGTCGATTCCCTCGGTGGACTTCTCATCCTTACGTAATTGGTATCCGGGGTTTTCGATCTTACGCGCCAGAGTTGTTTTCCCCGCGCCGGGTTCACCGAGAATCACTAACTTTGCCTCGCAGAGGTAATCGACACCGGTTTCTGCGCGTTGGCGCCAGTAGTCGCGGATCGCATCAAGACCGTTGCGTACAACCTCGGCTGGAGGCGACTCGATAGGATTGAAATCGGCGCTTAGGTATGTGAGTCGCGGAAGTCTGAGGATATCACTGGGAATCTCTTTCACACGACACTCGAAAATATTGAGATGCTCGAGCGACGAGATTAAATTAAAAACGCATTCCGGCAATTTCGTAAAAGGATTCTCCGAAAGATCGAGATGTTTGAGCTGTTTCATATTGCGAAACGAATGCGGCAATTCGGAGAGTTGATTCCTCATGACTGAAAGATCTTCGAGCGCTAACGACCCAATCCGGTCGGGAAGTACACTCAAACCCAGATCGTTCAATATTAGACGTTTCAGTTGCTGAAGTTCGGCGATGCTCTCGGGCAGTATGTGGAGGTCGAAACCCGCTACCGTTAGATTTTCCAGGGACGGGAAGTTAACTATTGAATCTAAGACTTTACCTATCGCAGGAGTCAGGCTACGGCGATGCTTGAGTTTGAAATGTGGCCGGCCTATGGTCAGATTGCGCAAGCGGTTTTTCTTCTCGGGTGTTAGTAAACTTAGTTCATCTTCCGTGAGGTCGAACCCGATTACCAAAGTATAGTTTCTAGGGTTGAGTTGATCGCCACAACGCATGTATGTGGGCAAGTCGATGTGTAAGCCTTTTCGATCAGGGAGCGTTTCAATAGGATTGCCGGTTAGATCCACGACCTCAAGATTTGGGAGATCCCAGAGTCGTTCACTGATGCTCTTCAAACGGTTGCCGCTAAAGTCGACCTCTGTCAGATGAGTCCACGTAAAAATTTCCTCTGGAATCTCGGTTAGTTCGCGGTCGGTAAGGATGACCCAGGGAAAGTTCATCCCGCGATACAGTTCCAAATACTCGTCCACGTTTGGCGGTAACTCTGCGGCAGATGTTTCTTCCTTTTCGGCCACGGTTTATTCACCCTCTTCGCCGTCAGGTTTCTTTATCCCGAACTTTTCCAGACGATACTGGAGCGTCCTGAACGTTAGCCCCAGCAGTTTGGCGGCCTTGGTGATGTTGTAGTCCGTTTGTTCCATCGCCTGAGTGATGAGGTTGCGCTCGACGTCCTCGAAGTTGATTCCCTCGGCGGGCAACTTGAACGCGCCTTCCGCGGTTGGACCAACGTCCTGACGTACCTCCGTAGGCAGATCCTCCAAGGTAATCTGATCGTTTTCCGCTAACAGGATGGCCCGCTCGATCGCCGACTCCAATTGCCTCACATTGCCGGGCCAACTGTAATCGAGCATTACTCGCCGCGTATCGGCTGTCAGACCAGTGATGAGGCGCGACGTGTTTCGGGTGTGCTTCTTCAGGAAGTAGTCGATCAGCACCGGGATGTCGTCTCGACGTTCGCGCAGCGGAGGCACGTCGATCGATAAGACGTTGATACGGTAATAGAGATCGTCGCGAAAACGGCCGTCGCTGACCATCGCCCGCAGATCGCGATTCGTCGCCGCAATCACGCGAACGTCGACCGCTATTTCATGCGTACCACCAACTCGGCGGATCTTTCGTTCCTGTAGCGCTCGCAAAAGTTTTGCCTGGATCCCGACGTCCAGCTCCGCGATTTCGTCGAGAAACAACGTGCCTCGGTCTGCGATCTCGAACAGACCCTTCTTCTCGGCATGCGCGCCTGTAAACGATCCCTTCTCGTGTCCAAACAATTCCGACTCGAGTAGATTTTCGTTGATCGCCGCACAGTTAACCGCCTGAAACATTTCCGTCGAACGCGGCGACTGGTTGTGAACGGCTCGAGCGATCAATTCCTTGCCCGTACCCGATTCGCCGCGAATCAAAACTGTCGAGTTTGACCGCGCAACTTTGAGGATCATCTTCTTGACAGTTTCCATCTTCGGCGACGCGGAAATGATCTCCACGTCGATCGCGTCGAGACGATCGAGCGCGCGGTTGATGGTCTCAAGCAGTGCAGCTTTGTCGTAAGGCTTCTCAAGGTAATCAAACGCGCCGCGTCGCAATGCTTCCTTAGCCGACTCGATCGAACCGTGGGCCGTAAGCAGGATGACGATGATTGAAGAATCGAAAGCGAGCAGGTGTTGCAGCAGCTCGATGCCGTCCATGCCGGTCATCTTCAGATCGGTCAGCGCCAGATCGAAACGTTTCTCTTTAGCAAACTTCACTGCTGCTTCTCCGGATGCAGCAGTGGTTACGTCGTAACCTTCATCGACGAGGATCATCTCGAGTATCTCTCGCTGTGATTTCTCGTCGTCAACAACCAGTATGTTCTTCCGTGACATAGTCAGCTCTCTTTAGCCGGCAAGATTATCGTGAACGTTGTACCGCTACCTTCCTTCGACGCGACGCTGATCGTGCCGCCGTGATCGTCAACCGCTTTCTTAACAATTGCCAGGCCCAGGCCCGTTCCCGTTTCCTTGGTCGAAAAATAAGGTTCGAAAAGCTTGGAGATGTCCACTGCAGGGATGCCGCAACCGCTGTCCGTAATCTCAACCTTCACAGATTTCTCGTCCGAATTTGAGAGTTTGATCGCGATGTTGCCGCCCTCGCCGTCGATTGCCTCGGCTGCGTTAATAACAAGATTTGTAAAAACTGAGCGAAGTGATTCTTTATCACCCAGCACCTTCGGCAAAGGACCTTCCTCGACGATCCTCGTTTCGATGCCACATTCTTCCATTCGCCCTTCAACCAACCGCAGTGCGTCTTCAGCCTCGGCACGGAGATCGAGATCCTGCAATTCGAGCTTCGACGGGCGCGAATACTTCAGAAAGTCAGTGATGTGACGATTGATGCGCGCGACTTCCGTCTTTAGTTGATTCGTGAGCTGGATAAACGTCGCCTTCTTTTCCGCATCGGCAGGCGAGAACGACGAGCGAAGATGATCGAGCGTGAGATTGATGTAGTTGAGCGGGTTTCGAATTTCGTGCGCGATCGCGGCCGCAAGGCGTCCGACCACGGCGCCTTTCTCGGCTTGATGTAATTGCGATTCGAGTTCGCGCTGGCGTCCGAGTTTTGCGGTCATCTCGTTGAACGCCGTCGCGAGTGTACCCATCTCATCAGCACGATCGGCTGGCACTTGCACGTCAAAGTTTCCGCCGGCGACGTTTCGCGCCGCGAACGAGAGATCTTTAATAGGACGCGTGAACCGCCAGACAAAGAACCCGGTGATGAGTGTAGTCACAAACAACACAGCAAGCGTTAGCAACGCCGAACGGGTCGTTTGTTGCTCGAAGACGTTGGTCAAAATGTTTGCTGAATCGAGGACGACGATGATGAATCGGCGTCCATGATCAGTCTCAACCGGAAAATAGAACGCGCCCGCTTCGCCGAAGTCAGAGGTGGTCGAAGGTGGAACCCAGGAGGGCAGTGGTTGTTCACCCTCGCCGCCGGGCGGGACGACACTGCGCAACGGCAAGACCTGAATATCTTTGAAATTAACGTAGCGAGGTGATTCGTCTTCGTTCTTCTTGGGGATGTATTCCGGCTCCAGGCTGTCTCTGATGTTTCCAACGTCGTCGACGACCATAATATTCCTGACGCGAACACGCTTGCTGTTCAACAAAGGTTCGCGCAGGTCGCCGATGATCTCGTCAAGATACCTGGCGGTCGTTAAACTCTTCAGACCGACACCGATGCCGGTCATGATCGCCTGTTCCTGCTCGATGATCATTCGCGCATTTGTTTTCACTGCTCGTAGGTTGAAGTAGTACTGGATGCCGAGCGTGAGCCCGAGCATCAAGGCGAGCAGCAGGAGCAGCCGGGCACGAAAACTTTCGAACAAAGCACTAAATCTCATCGCGTCACTAAGAGGAATGGATCGGCCTCGCTGGTTGTGTCGATCACCCGAAAACCGGAAGACAGGCAACCATTGCCGGTTTTTGTGCACTTAGCGTTCCAGTGAAATATGTATAATCGGTTACTTTTTTATTGCCCACAACTGCCGCCCGATGTTATATTTGCGTCGGCCTCAGATCAATGTCCCCAGAGGCCGCCGTTAGGGAAAACTCTTCCCACCCTCAATGTTGCAGTAGACGTTTGACACAACGTGGTGAAAAGAGGCGTTTTTTGAGAGAGCTCAGAACTGCACAGGAAGCTTTGTTTGAGGAAGGGTTGGCCAAAGTCGGCAGCCGGAATTTCGACTCCATTTACAGTCTTTCGTAAGTATCCCAAAAGGAAAGGTGTTTAGGCCTGATGAACCTGCATTTCCATTCCCCTAAACGAACCCGGCTCGTTTTTCTTGCAATTATCCTCTGTTCACTTGTTTTTTCCGGAACAGTTTACGGGAAAAAGAAATCTTCTTCGGGCCGTAGCGCCCGCTCCACCAAGACTAAAAAAACCACTGCCCGCAGCCGCGCGTCTAGACGTGGCGGCAGACAAGTCGCGCGAAGTTCGCGACGTCGCGGCGGTCGGCTGTCCGCGCGTGAGGTTCGTCGTCAACGGGCACTCGTAGCGCGCGAACAATCGAATTCTATAAGAGCAATGCAACGGCGCCTTGGCCGTCCGCTCACAAAACGCGAACTGCGTCGCATGTCTTCGCGTTCTCGCCGTGCGATGCTCGCGGCGCGTCGTCGCGCTGAAGCCGCCCGCCGGGCTGCAATCGCGCGTCAACGAGCGATCGATAACGCACTGCGAAATGAAGTGCAGGCGTT
The DNA here is from genome assembly GCA_963789185.1 of uncultured Acidobacteriota bacterium. GTDB lineage: Bacteria > Acidobacteriota > Blastocatellia > Pyrinomonadales > Pyrinomonadaceae > PSRF01. The sequence continues at coordinate 204,458 of CAWBJU010000015.1, read as the reverse complement.
AATCGCGAGGGACGACATCACCGGTGAGGACATGGAAGTCCGCCGTGTGGCAGTGAACGCATTGGGCCATCACGCCGGTACGGTTGTGGTGATGGATCCGATGACGGGTCGTGTTTACTCCGTTGTGAATCAGGAGTGGGCGCTGCGTCGTGGATTCAAGCCCTGCTCAACCATCAAGTTGGTCACCGGTGTTGCCGGACTTGCAGAGAACGCGATTCCGGCTGTCGACACCGTAGGTGACGGATACCGAATCGATCTGACCTCCGCGTTGGCCCATTCAGACAATCCTTTCTTCCAGCAGGTCGGCACCAAGATCGGTTCAGAGAAGATGGTCGATTATGCTCGCCAGTTTGGCCTTGGTGAGAAGACCGGATTGAATGTTCCGTTCGAGTTCCCAGGCAGACTTCCTGAGATCAAAGAGGGCGAGATTCAGAGACGTATGTTCTCGCACGCCGATGGTTTTGAAGTGACGCCGCTTCAGTTAGGAACCATGGTTTCGGCGATGGCAAATGGTGGCCGGTTACTCCAGCCTCAGATTGTGCACACGAAAAAAGAGGGTTCGAAGATGAGTCCGAAGGTTCGCCGCCAGTTGGATGTCACTTCGGAAGTTTGGCAACGCATGGTGCCGGGTATGGTTGGCGCCGTGAACTATGGCTCGGGCCGCAAAGCTTACGATCCATCGCAGACCGTCGCCGGTAAGACTGGAACTTGTATCGGCGAAGGTGGTTGGGTTGGTCTATTCACTTCGTACGCTCCGCTCGCGAATCCGCGTCTCGCCGTCGTGGTTATCGCGAAGGGAACCGACGCTCGTCGTCACTTCCCGGCCGCGGTCGCGGGTGAGATTTATCGCGGGCTGAACCACCGTTTTGGTACTGCGATTAACCTTCAGGTAGCGACCACGCTCGACGATGAAGAAAAGGAAGTCGCCGACGCTGAAGAAGCAGCCGAGCAGACCGCCGATTCAATCGCCGCGGAAGCGCCCGAAACCAGTGTAGCCACTCCAACCGTGAAGCCCGCTCAAACGACGCCTGAAGTAAAGACGGCAACGCCCGAACTACGTAACAACCAGGTCAAACCAGTGCTAATGCCTTTGGGAAAGAAACCCGAAGCGCAAAAGAGCACGCAACCAGTAACAACTCCAGGCGCCAACGTTCCCGCTGACCAGCGTCCGCGCCGCATTCAACCATAACCTTTAATCACTCCGTTCCCGAGTTCGATTGGCATGCGCCGGATGCGAAAAGCTCCGGCGCAATTTTTTTTCAAAGGTTTTTCTATAGTAAGCGCGCATGTCCTTGACACAATTTGCCTAGTTGCAGGAATATTGCGGGCGTTCTACCCAAAGGTTTTTAAAACATAAGAGAACCGCAGCCCCCGCGGATGCAATAATCGGCAACCGGTATCTCTATCGCTCGCATCCTAAAGTCCCCTGTGCGGCGTTCGAATAACTGGAGCCCTCTGCGCGACTGTTGAAAAGATTTTTGGAGGTTTCGACAACTAATGAAAAAGATAATGATGTTTTTAACAATCGGGGCGACAGTCGCAATGCTCGCTCTACCGGTTGCGGCACAGACCCAGCCAGCTGCGCCCGCGCCGGCGGCTAGCACGGCCCAGGATACGTGCCCACCGGAAACCCGGGACGCGCTCTACAAGACGTTCACTGACAACCGCACTAAAGATCAGAAGGCGGCGTATGAAGCGGGAAAGAAATATTTGGAATGCAAGCTTGCGGCGCCGACCGAGAGTCAAACGAAGATCATTGAGTACTTGACCAGATGGGTCACCGCTTACGAAAAGGGCGACCGGTATAACAAGTTCATCGATGAGCTCTATAACAAAAAGAATTATCCGGCAGCCTTCAAGCTTGGTGGCGAGATCCTCAAGGATGAACCCGACAACACCAAAGTTGTGGTTCACCTGGGTGCGAATGGCTATCTCGTCGGTCCGCTGAAGAATCCGCAACTGACAGCCGAAGCCGTTGACTATGCCAAGAAAGCGCTTGCGGCGCTCGAAGGAGGCAAAACTGTTGACGACTGGACACCGCTTCAGAATCAGGGACTGGCGGTCGCATACATAAACTACACGATCGGCTCCTTTACCGTCGAAAAAGAGCCGACGACAGCTCTGAAGTACCTCCTTAAATCGGCACAGGTGGACACGCCCCTGAAGAAGGCCGCGGTCACGTATGCCTTGATTGCAGTCGCCTACGAAACTGGTCCTTATGCCACGCAGGCAGAGGCGTACAAGATTTTTAAGGACAAGGAAGAGACTCCCGAGAGCAAGCTAGCGCTGGCAAATATCCATCAAGTCATCGACCGCATGATCGACGGTTATGCGCGCGCTGTGGCCCTCGCCGGAGCCGATGCGAATTTGGCCACTCAAAAAGCTGCATGGGTTGAGAGCCTGAAGCAGTGGTACAAGTTCCGCAACCCAACCGAGCCCGACACTGCGGTTGACACACTGGTCGCGGGTATCCTGTCCAAGCCACTTCCGCCTGAACCGACTCCACTAGTTTCGTTGCCGCCGACTCCGGCGCCGACGACGGGAACACCAGCGAGCGGTACTTCGACTGGAACTACGAACACCGGAACTGGTAACGGCGCTGGGACTCCAGCGAAACCGGCCGCGACTCCATCAGCGACGCCGGCAGCGAACACCAAACCGGCCCCGGCTCCGCCAAAGAAACCAAGACGACGATAGGACGGACGATAGGACGTTAGCCTGACAGCATTCTCCTTCTTCAGCGCCGGAAGCTAGTCACCTAAGACAAGCTTCCGGCGTTTTCGTTATAATCCTGCACGCTTTGAAACACCTCGAAACGATTCCTGACCTCGATCTCCTCGAAACGGTTCTGAATTACAACTTCAACGATCGTGCGCTACTCGAACGCGCGATCACGCATCGTTCGTGGGCCCATGAGAAAGTGGCACCCGGCGCGGATCTTGAAGCGCGCAGACTACACAACGAGTCGCTCGAGTTTCTTGGCGATTCAGTACTCGGCCTCGTCGTGGCTCACTATCTTTGTACGAAGTATCCCGGAGGGACCGAAGGCGAGTTGTCTCGGATGAAGCACCGATTGGTCAGCGCCCCGACCCTGGCCAAAGCGTCACAGGGACTCAAGCTCGGTGAATTTCTTCGCTTCGGACGCGGAGAAGAGAAAAGCGGCGGGCGACAGAAGAACGCGCTGCTGGCCGACGTATTTGAGGCCATTACGGGAGCGATTTTTCAGGACGGCGGACTGGAAGCGGCGACGCGTTTCGTCTGTCATGCATTGAGGGACGAGTTGGCGGCGGCGGATCCGCTCTCGGCCGCGAAAGCCGACTACAAAACGATGCTACAGGAAAAGCTTCAGGCTGAACGGCGGCCGGCTCCTCGTTACACGGTGATCGAAACGCTCGGTCCGCCCCATCAGCGGATCTTTCACGTCGAAGTTTCATGGGACAGCGGGAGGATCCAGGGTGAAGGTCACTCAATCAAAGCCGCCGAAGCTGCCGCAGCGCGCGCGGCTCTTGAAGCAATGAAGGTACAGGAAACGACGTCCCCGGAACCGGATTCCTAAAACCCTTGTAATGCTATTCTCGTAAGCAACTTGACCGCTGCTATCAACGTCTCTAGGATTGATTTTTAATGGCGACCAACCCAACCACTGACAAGGTAAAGACCGGCGAACCGGACACTACGACCGAAACCAAACGTTTTTCGTTCTCGCGGATCTTCAATCGCAACGGCCACGAAGAACAGCACGTGCCGCCGGTAAAGCCAAAAGGACCGCCGAAAACATGGCCGCGTGAGTACTTCGAGTCGGCAGTGGTGACGGTGATCATGGCGCTATTCGGCATGACCTTCATCGTGCAGGCCGTCAAAGTTCCAACCGGATCGATGCAAAACACGATCACGATTGGCGATCATCTGCTGGTAAACAAGTTCATCTTCGCTCCCGGTGAATCGCTTCCGTTTTTGCCGCAAAGAGAGATCCGGCGTGGCGACATCATTGTCTTCAAGTATCCGGGTAATCCGTACAATCCCTCACGAGACAATCGTGCGGACAACAGACCAATATTGACGAACTATGTGAAGCGCGTCATCGGCTTGCCGGGCGACCGAATTCGCATCGAGGGACAGAACGTCATCGTCAACGATCAGGTTATTCCGGAACACCGTATCGAAGCCCTTGAGCGCGGCGATAAGGATCCGTTAACGATTGTCAATGAGTCGGAACGTAAACCGGAAGAACTCTACGACGTCTACTACAAACCGGGTGAAGAGATGACGGTGGGTGATGTGTTTGACGGCAAGGACGAAATCACGGTGCCGCCAACCAGTTACTTCGTCATGGGCGACAATCGTAACAATAGCGAGGACAGTCGCTACTGGGGCTTCGTGCCTCGCGACCTCGTGATTGGCCGCGCAATGTTTGTCTACTGGTCTTACGATGAGGGAGCTCCGGCAAGTGGATGGGGCATCCTTGCCGATTTCTTCGTTAACACTCGCTGGAGCCGCACAGGCACATTAGTCAGGTAGTTATCGGTGAAATCACTGGCAGTTAATGCTTTTCGTATCGCGCTACCCGCGTGTCTCATTATCTTCACATTCGGCGTATCCTCTGCTTCAGCTCAGCGCCAAAGCCAAAAGAAAGGCCAAAAGAAGCCAGCGCCTTCAGCATCGACTCCCGTTAACGAGCTGGCAAAGCTTCGCGACGATTACGTCAAGACAACGAACGAGTACAAGGCGAGTCTCGAGAAGCTGATCGCGATCTACGAGAAGAACGTTACGAAGGCGAAAGAAAAGCTGGACCAGTCGAAGAAATTACTCGACGAGGGACTCATCTCTCGCGTCGAGGTTGAAAAGTATGAGCTTGCAATTGACGAAGCGCAGGAAAAGCTCGACGGTGCGCGACGTCAGTTGACAGAAGCGGATGCACAGATTGCAGCGATACTAGTTGAGACTGAAGCCGAGAAAACGATCGCGAAAAACTTACGACTCGCAAGGCAGCGTCTGGTGCGAACGGGTTCCTTTATCCGCTTCACAGGAACTTCCGGTTGGGGCCTGGGCCAGGCCTGGAAGATTCAGCGGTTCTTCTCAGACTCTTTCAAAAAGCAGTTGCCTGTCGCGGTCTTCGGGCAAGGCGCGATTCACGATCGCTGGCGGTTGGACCATCGTAACGCGATGGACATCTCGCTCCATCCTGACAGTGCGGAAGGTCAGGCGCTCCTGAGTTTTCTACAGCAGAACGGAATTCCTTATTTAGCTTTTCGCTCGGCTATTCCCGGCACGGCGACTGGTCCACACATCCACATCGGCAGGCCGTCGCATCGTTACTGAGCATCGATGAAACTCATTACCCTCCTACTACTTTTGCTCGCACCAACTGCGGCACTCGGATCGCAAATGAACGGACCAGCGAAGTCTTTGAACGAGAAACAGGCGTCGCACTTCGCTGCACTCGCGTTGAAGTGCGTAGCGCGCGAGTTTCCCAACAAACCGGAACACGTCATCAACAATGCGAGCGAGGTGAAGAGTCCGAAGGCGCTGCATCCCGCGTTTTATGGTTGTTACGACTGGCACTCGTCCGTTCACGGCCACTGGATGCTGATCCGCTTGTTGAAGTCTTTTCCAAACCTGCCCGAGGCGACGCTGGTCCGCAGCGCGCTCGATGCAAACCTGACGGCGGAAAACATCCAGGCGGAAGTAGCGTACATGCTTCAACCGAACCGGCAGTCGTTCGAGCGAACGTACGGTTGGGCGTGGGCGTTGAAACTGTCGGAAGAGTTACAGACGTGGAACGATGCTGACGGTAAGCGATGGTCGAAGAATTTTCAGCCCCTCGCCGAGCTGATCGCCAAGTCGTACCGAAATTTTCTTCCAAAGCAAACCTATCCAATTCGCACCGGCGTGCATCCCAATACTGCATTTGGATTGGCCTTCGCTCTCGACTACGCGAAAACGAGCGGCGACCGTGAACTCGAAGCGATCCTAAACGAACGTAGCCGCACTTATTTCGCCAAAGACGTTAATTATCCAGGAGGTTGGGAACCCGGCGGCGAGGACTTCTTTTCCGCCGCGTTGATGGAAGCAGACTTGATGCGTCGGGTAATGAAGCCGCAGGAGTTTGCGACCTGGTTTCATCGCTTTCTGCCGGGGGTGTCGAAGGGCAATCCATCAGCGTTGCTGACTCCGGCCATCGTGACGGATCGAAGTGATCCCAAGCTAGTGCATCTTGATGGTTTGAATCTCAGTCGTGCGTGGTGCATGCGGAGCATAGCGACCGCCTTGCCGGCTAACGATCCGGCGCGGCGCGCGTTGGCCGCCGCGGCCGAGAAGCACGCTTCAGCCGCGCTGGCGCACGTTGCGAGTGGAGATTACGCGGGCGAACACTGGCTCGCGTCATTTGCCGTCTTTTTGCTGTCCACCGCAGCACCTTAAGCTTCGCGCGCAAGTCTTCCCGCTTTTCATCGTTCAATTAACGGACGCCAACGCCGCGTTTTAATATCGTGTCTGTTGCTGCTAGGGCGAATCCGCAAAAGTGTGACCCGTCATGAAAACAATCATTCTGTCCATCGCCGTCTTCGCGTTCCTGCTATTCAACGCGGCTGCTCAACAATCGGATTATTTACAACTGCGAGCCACCGCCGAGAAGGAATATTCACAGCGGTCTTATCAGCGTGCGCATGAGATCTATGCGCAGGTAGATAAGTCGAAACTAAGCCCGTCCGAGCTTCGCTGGGTCGAGTTTCGTCTCGCCGACACTTTGTGGCGCGCGGATGTGGCGACGCAAAACTCCGATAACACCAAGATCGAAGAAGCGCGAAAGCAACTCAAGGAACTGGTCCGCGCCACGGAGAAAGACGTCGATCGAGATTTGGTGTGGGCGGAGTCGCAGGAGTCTCTGGGCGATTCTTTCTGGATGCGACGCGACATGAATTGGGCCGTCGCCTGGCCCTACTACGAACAGGCGCTTGACTGGTGGGCCGGTCAACGTGATCTCGAACGCGCGCGTGCTCGCTATCTAGCCATCATCTTACGCGCTTCATCAGCGCCGAATGCGAACGACTATTACGTCTACACTTACTACGGCAACAACATTCCGCTAAACGTTCTCGAAAACGCCCTGAAGATCAGTAACACCGCTAACGATCGCTCGTATTTGAACTATCTGATCGCGATGACGATGCGTCACGCGGGGCACGACATCGGAACACGCCAGCGAATTCCCGATTATTTCGACGAGGCGCTGACCGCTGGCAAACAATCCTCCTGGTACGACGACGCCCTGTTTCATTACGCGCAGTGGATGCACGATGTTGGACCAATGCGCGAGGTCCAGGGGCAGTGGCAAGCTCGACCTGATTACATCAAGGCGCTGGAACTTTATCGCCGGCTAACGAGAGAGTTTACCAAGGGCGAGACACGCTATTTCGATCAAGCCATACAACAGATAAGCTCGATTACGACGCCGTCGCTCAACGTCGGTGTGTCGAATATCTTTCTGCCGGATTCTGAGCTTCAGTTTCATTTGAATGCACGCAACGTTCGACGCGTCAGCTTTGCGCTCTACGCAATTGATTTGACTCGTGACATTCCTGGCGACATTTCTGGGGACGCGCTCGACAAGGACGAAGGCGCCGGAGAAATGGGAAGCTGGATTACCAGAATTTCTACTCGTGGAAAGCAACCCGTCAAAACATGGACCAAGACCGTCGATACCGCTGATTACAAACCACTATCAGAACAGACGCGCGTAGACGGAAAGTTGGCAATGGGAGCGTACTTGCTCGAAGCAACGGGCGATACTGGGACCAAAGCGCGTGATGTCCTGATCGTGTCCGATGCAGCGCTCGTTCTGAAGTCGTCCGGCAAGCAGGCGCTCGCGTTCTTCTCGAACGCGCTGACCAGCGCTCCGATCGCCAACGCCAATCTCACCTTGTGGGAACACTCGTACGAAAACGGTTGGCGCTGGCGTCGCTTGCGGGCTACGACTAACGCCGAAGGACTGGCCCAGTTTTCGTTGCGAGACATCGCCGGATCGCGCAACTTGTTTATAACCGCGGCCGCCAACGATCGGCAGGCTTTTACCACGGGTCACAGTTATCGTCAGCATGATTCTCAAGACTGGCGTATTTACGCTTTCACCGATCGGCCCGCGTATCGTCCTAAAGAGAAGATGCAATGGAAGATCATTGCGCGACAAACCCGAAGCGGAGCCTATTGGACGCCGGCTGACCGTGTGATTCAGTACGAGATCCAGGATCCACGCAATACGAAGGTTGCGGAAGGGAAGGCGACGCTCAACTCATTTGGTAGTGCGTGGGGCTCGCTCGAATTAGGCGAGCAATTTCCGTTGGGCCAGTACCAGATTCACTTTTGGGACGAGAACAAGGCGCACCACATCGGTAATGCAGCGCTCTTCAGGCTCGAGGAGTACAAGCTGCCGGAATTTAAGGTCGCCGTAAAGACTCCCGAGCAGGATGGAAAGAAAAAAGCGTTTCGGATCGGCGAACAGGTCGAGGTCGATATTCAAGCCGACTACTACTTCGGTGGTCCAGTCAGCAATGCGGCCGTCGAAGTGGTGGTCTATCAGAATCCTTTCTATCACTACTGGTTCCCGCGGCGCGATTATCCCTGGTACTACGACCATCTGGAACAGGCGCGTTACAACTACTACGGTCGCGGACAAGGACAGGTAATCAAGCGAGAGACGATTAGAACGGACGCCACCGGCAAAGCGAGGCTTACGTTCGATACACCGCGTGAAAACTACAATCAGGACTTTGAATTTCGCGTCGAGGCCCGCGTTGTCGATTCCTCACGCCGTGAGATTATTGCTAGCGACCGTGTGCGCGTCACGCGTCAGCGGTACTATGTCTATCCGCGTCCGGAACAAAACCTTTACCGCCCGCAGGACAAAGTCGCCGTCGATATCAAGGCAATCGACGCCAACGAACAGCCGGTCCAGACCGAAGGGACCGTCAAGATCACGCGCGACTATTGGGTGGAGGTCTGGATCGATCCTCGTGGTCGCGAAGTTCAGGGTGAAGAGCTCCGTCGCTTGCAGCGTACGGGCACGTTCCCTCAGCAACCGGCGCAGGGCCGACAGTGGCAAGTCAAGTTTCGCGGTTACCAACACGAGGACATTCTCACCACCACGGTCAAAACCGACGCGGAGGGAGTGGGCCGGTTGAACTTCACTCCGGCTCGCGAAGGTTATTACCGCATCGCGTGGCAAAGCAGTCAGGGCGTCGATGCGGTTCGCGATCGGTTCCTGCCGCCAATCAAGTCGGAGACGTACGTCTTTGTCGCAACTAACGCAACAACTGAACTCGGTTATCGACGTGGCGGGGTCGAGGTCATTGTCGACAAAGATACTTTCCGCGTGGGCCAAACAGCGCCCGTGATGATCTCCGTTCCGACAAGCGATCGTTACGTGTTGTTCAGCGTCGAAGCGGAGGACTTGTTTAGTTACAGACTCGTTCACGTTACTGGCACGGCGAAACTGATCGAAGTGCCAATTGAAGAGAAACACGTTCCTAACATTTTTCTCACCGCGTTCATGACGGCGGACGCTGGCGCATTTATGGATACGAAGCAGGTGATCGTACCGCCCGTTGAACAGTTTCTAGCCGTGAACGTGAAACCTGATCGCGAGCAGTACCAGCCGCGCGAAGAAGGGACGCTGGTTGTCGATGCGAAGGACGCGAATGGTCGTCCAGTGTCTGCAGAGATTGCGTTGGGCTTGATTGATGAATCAGTCAAATACATTCAACAGGACTACGCGGGCGACCCGAGGCAGTTCTATTACGGGCGAAAGCGCGGGCATACCGTGTTTACCAGCAGCACGCTCAATCAAAAGAGATACATGCGCTTTACCGAGGTCGATGGACAATTGCGCGCCGAGAACGAAGCTCTCGCACGCAGCAAAGATGAGTTTGCGGTCGGCGCAGGACGTCGCCGCGATCAGATTACGTTTAGCGGCGGTGTGTCGAGCGTGTCTGGTGAGTTCTACGCCGCTGATGCCATGTCCATTTCCGAGCTACCCTTGTCTGGCCGCACTGCTAAGAACCTGTATGCTCTCGCTCCCGGTACGGCTGGGCAGCAGGGACTCGTGGCGGAGCAGGAACCAGCGGTCCAGGTCCGGAGCGATTTTCGTTCGACAATCCTATGGCTTCCGGACGTCAAGACTGACGCCGACGGAACCGCTACCGTAAAGGTTAAATATCCCGACTCGCTGACGACGTGGTCCGCTACCGCACGCGCGGTGACCACGGGAAATCAATTCGGCTACGGCGACTCGTCCACCCGAACAAAACAGCCGCTCATCGTCAGGTTACAAGCCCCGCGCTTTTTCGTCGTCGGCGATCAAGTGACGGTGTCGGCGGTCATCAACAACAACACCGATCAGCCCATGCGTATCTCCCCGGCGTTGAATGCCGAGGGCGTGACGCTTCAACAAACAAACGCTAACCAGCCTGCCGTCGAGGTGAAAGCTAACAGCGAGACGCGAGTGGATTGGCAGATCGTTGTAACGCATGCGAGTGAAGCGAAACTAAAGGTTGAAGCGCGCGGCGCTCAGTTCGCAGACGCGATGGAGAAGACCTTTACGATCTTCGAACACGGCATCGAGAAGTTTGTTTCGCGATCCGGAAAGATGCGTGGCGACAGCGTGGCGATCAAACTCGACATTCCGAAGGAACGTCGCAGCGATTCGACCGAGCTCACAGTCCAGGTCGCGCCGAGTATGGCCACGACCATGCTCGATGCGTTGCCGTACCTGATCGAATATCCGTACGGCTGCACCGAACAGACGATGAGCCGCTTTCTGCCGGCCGCAATCACCGCAAAGACTCTGCGCGACCTCGGTCTAAAACCCGAGAAGGCGATGAACAAAGTCTTCGGTGGTATCGAACCAACGAGTGCGGCAGCAACACACACAAACGCACCGCGCGACCTGCGAGAGTTGGACCGGGTAACAAAAGCGAGTCTCGAACGGCTCTACGATTTTCAACACCAGGACGGCGGCTGGGGCTGGTGGAAAGAGGGCGACAGCGATCACTTCATGACGGCGTACGTTGCTTGGGGGATGACGCTAGCGCGCCAGGCCGGGATCAACGTCAAGTCGGAGTCTCTTGAACGGGCCGTCGCATACCTCGACAAGGAGCTCGTTGAGGAAGAGAGAAACTACGATGGTCAAGCATGGATGCTCCATGCACTCGCCGTGGATCATGCAGCACGCAAGCAATCTGAAGTCGGTAAATTTCAGGCGACCGCATTTACAAACCTTTGGAACAACCGCGAGAAGTTGAATGCCTACACGCGCGCCTTGCTCGCGTTGTCGGCGCATAGTTACGGATACGGCGCGCAGGCAAAGACGCTTGTCGAGAATCTCGAAAACGGGGTGAAGTTCGATTCGCGTCCGGACACGTCGATCGTGCAGCTCGGAGGGCAGTCGGATCCATCTGTAATGGGGACCGCTCACTGGGGTGACGACGGGCTTTACTGGCGCTGGTCGGATGGAGGTGTCGAGGCGACGTCGTTTGCGTTGCGGGCTTTGCTGGCGATCGATCCGAACCACAAGTTGATCGAGCCGGTGACTAACTGGCTGGTGAAGAACCGGCGCGGCGCTCAATGGAGCAACACGCGCGACACGGCGATTGCAGTGCTGACGCTCAACGATTACTTACGCACGAGTGGCGAATTGCAACCGGCTGTTGGTTACCAAGTGCTGGTCAACGGTTCGCCGGTCGCGACGCGACAGATCACCGCGGACGACGCGTTGAGCGCGCCGACTCGGTTTGCCGTTCCTCGCGAACTGATTCGCGACGGACAGAACGAAGTTACGATCGTACGAAAGAACGGCGCCGGGCCACTTTATTTTTCAGCCGAGGCGGAGTTCTTCAGTCTCGAAGAACCGCTGAAGCCGGTCGGAAACGAGATCTTCGTGCGGCGTCAGTATTTCAAGCTCGTGAACCATCCGACGCTGTTGAAGGGAATAGTTGCGGAACGCGTGCCGTTGAATGACGGCGAGACGGTGAAGAGTGGCGAGCGCGTCGAGGTTGTGCTGACGGTTGAGGCGAAGAATAACTACGAATACCTGTTGTTCGAAGACTTGAAACCCGCAGGTCTCGAAGCGGTTCAGGTTCGCAGCGGGCAGAGTCTGTACATTCGTGAACTGAAGTTAGCCGCGTTGAACGACAAGAACGCGGCGCTGATGAACTTCGCCTCGAAGGATGATTTTACGGGACGGTCACGGTGGGTTTATCAGGAGCTGCGCGATCGGAAAGTGGCGTTGTTCATCGATCGTTTGCCGCAGGGTGTTTGGCAACTCAGTTACGAGCTAAGGGCGGAGGCTCCGGGATCGTTTCATGGATTGCCCGTGTTGGGCCATGCAATGTACGTCCCGGAGATTCGCACCAATGGCGCGGAAGCGAGAATTCGCGTCGTCGATTAACTCGCGTTACCGGATTTCGTCCAGGCGGCCTTTCGCTTCCTGGATCATCGCTTTGAATTTGGCGAAGTCGTCGAGCGACATCGTTCCCGTGACACGGTCGCAAATGCCGGTAGTCAATGTGACGGCGTTACCGCTGCGTGTTTGACGAAAGACGGCGATCTCGAGCTCGCCTTTCGTTCGGTAGCGAGCTTCGAAGCCGGCGAGCTTCGTTGCTGTCTCATCTACGCGAGACATTACGTCGATCGCGGCGAGCAGCGGATCGATCTCGTCGAAATCGATAAATGCGCGGCTCTCTTCCGTTCGCTGGCGGTTGTCGCCCACCGGCTGAGCCTCTCGCAGCGAGACGACGACTCCTCTGTAACGATAAGTTCCTCCAAGCTGGCGCATTTCAACCGCGTCGATTCGTACACCGCGCAGTTCAAGGGTGGTGATCCTGGTGAATCCTTTGATGATCACCGTCCCCATGGACCTGTCAAGTCTTTCAAGGTTGGTGCGGGGTTCAAACGGTTCGCAGTCGCCGTTGCGCCAAAACTGCGGACCAGGTCTTTGTGCGAGAGCTGATGAAAAGCACAACAATACGAAGGCGGACAACAAGACCACGCGTCTGGGGAACATTGGTGTTTTCTCCTTAGCAGGATTAGTGTGGAGAGAGTTCTGCTCTAACACTGATTCGCGTACTGTGGGTTCCAAAAATATCACGAATCGCTGGATCAAAAAACGAAAAGAGGCGAGTGGCACAACGTACTCGCCTCTTTTCGTGCCCCCAAAATCAAGGCCACACCGACCCTGATTCGACCCGCCGACAATTGAATTCTTCTACAGCATGTCAGTCCGCGCCTGTTCCGCACGCGCCGCGCCGATCGCAGTCTCCACGTTTTTCACCTCTTCCGGAGGCGGCAACACCGCCTTCATGCCGAGCGACTCGATCCAGAGTTCTCGCGCCCAGCCTTTCGTGTGATAGAGGTGCTCGTCTTCTTCGGGTTCGACTTCTTCGTGCGCTTGCTTAAGTGCTTTTGCGAGGTCGCCCTTGGCCTTCTTCACGACTTCGCCAAGCAGATGCCAGTTCATGTGGTCCTTCGTTTCAGCGTGGACAACACACTCGGCCGCTACTAGTTGCGCCTCGCCCGGCTTGCCGTTTTCCATCGCCATCTCCATCGCTTCAACCAGCGATTCGCCGATGTGTCGCACGACTTGCCGTCCCGGTGTTTCTTCATTCGGATCCAGTCCCAGCGTCTGCATGCATCGCTGCACAACTTCGACGTGCTTCTTGGTCTGTTCCAGATATTCTTCCCACTCTTCCTTCAGATCCTCGTTCTCCGCACATTGAATTGCGTGGGTGTAAACCTGCACGCCACCCATCTCGGTTTCGAGCATCTGGTATAGGAGTTCCCGCACTTGTTCGTCTTTCATCACCCCTCCTTGGACGTTGTTCTCAAAAACAGGTTTCAAGCTGTTTTCAGCAATCAGCAGGCCAGAATGAGGATCATTGCAATGATGTTATTTGCGCGAGGCGGCGCGTATTTTTTTGAGACAGAGCAATGCTCGGAGCGTTCAATTGAGAAACATTAACTGACTCCCACGTGCGGAGATAGAGGGGAAGAAATTTGAACTGAGTCTCCCAACTGTTTTCGAAAGCCTGGGCAAACGATCCTGCTGAGGTCTGTATGAACCTCGCGGGCGCCAATGATCCGTTCGCGCGTTTGTTTTTGTATTCGCAGTTGAGATTGCTGAGCAGCTCGTCGCACTCGGTCGCGAGAAGATCAGTGTCGAGAGTGATTTCTGAATCACGGATCAGAATGATTTTGTAGTGTGGTTTTTCGTTGAGCGGCAGCGAAGGGACACAAGTCAGAAAGGCGTCGGCGAGTGTGGCAGGATGTTCTGTACGCAAGCGATGGAAGACGATGTTGAGCTGTTCGGCAGTTACTTTCTCGCCGATGAAGGAGTATTCGAGTGCGCGGCGACGCAGGAATGCGAGATCGGGAAGTCCGTTTGTCATGTGACGACATGTGAAGAGGTCGCCCGTTTGATAACGGCGCAGGCCGTAACTGTCACTGACTACCATTGCGTACGTTTGTCCCGGAGTTAGTTGAGCAGGCGCGATGAGGTTTTTCGCGTAGTCGTTGGCGCCGGCTGGGATGAATTCGTAGATGACGCCGCGCGCGAGGGGCAGAAACTGGACGTCGCCGTTGCGAAAGAGGTTTTCGGTTTCGACGGTTTCGGTTGACATTGAGTACATCGGGATCAGTTGGTAGCGCGGTGGTGGCAAGTGTTTGGCGAGACGATCGAGAAACGGTTTGACGTAACCGCCGGTCCAACAGACGTAAGCCCGCACAGCAGGAGCGAACTGTTCTATTGCGATTGGACTCCGACTGTTAGAAATCAGCGTGATGCGTTTCGTACTGCCGCGTGAAGTTATGCGGTTGACGAGCCTTCGCAGCCTGGGATCGAATTTATTCGGATCGTTCTGCCAGTCTTTAACTAATCGCGAACACGTGATCCAGTTTGTTTGGAGTTCGTCGAAGAACGTCGAGATCGTGGATGGGTTGGTGGCGTAGAGCACGCCTGGGTTAGCGATGGTCAGGAGCCACAGGCGCACTGCAGACGCACCATAGTGTGCCACAAGCTCGCGAATGCAGGGGTGATGTTGTATTCGATACGGTGCTTGAAGCGTTGAGAAATAGATTGGGACCTTTGTCTCGTCTAGAAGCATCGATGTTAGCGACGCATCTTGGGAAAAAGAGCTGAAGACATAAAGACTCGTCCGTTTCAGGCCGTATGCGTGAACTGCGCGGGCGAACATGTCAGTGAAGGTGAACTTGAGAGTTCGCAGCCGGCGATTCGTGTAAAGGATTTGCTTGGGTTCGCCGGTCGATCCGGATGTCAGAGCAAACTTCGCGTCGCGACCTGCGCGGGCGGCTGCGTGACGAATCGATTCGACGACGCGCGGTCCATACAACACGACGGGCGTGTCAGCATGGAGACGGTATTTGCGCTTTAGCCGTCGTTGATTTGCGGCGAAACGAGCGATTCGAAATCTTTGCCGCAGGTCTAAAGCATTGCCCAGCAGCATGATCATGCGCGCGATGAGGAACCGGAGTGCGTCGTTAATTAACTCGCGCATAACAATTCCTGCTGAGCTAACCTGAGCTGATGCTGGTAGATTTCGACGAGTTCTTCGGCATCGCTCGCTCGCAGCATTCCGGTGTCGTATGTAAACGTCATCCACGTTTGTTGGTGGTGTGTGGCGGCATTAATTGCCAGGTTCTGTCGCGGATGAAGCAGACCCACACACTCGATGCGATCGACATATTTGAATGCTTCGCGTGCTTCACCAGCCCACCGATCGGCGTGCGAGAAAACACCAGTCGCCATGTCGATAGACGGCCGATTGAGATAGCTCCTAAGTACGGGCCCGAGGATCCAGCGCGGCAAACGAGTAAAGAGCGGAATGTCCGGTACGGCCCACTCGCCATTTTCAGTGGTCCACGAAATCTGGCGCCGAACTTCGCGAGCCTTTTCCACCAGCGACGCAGACTGTTCATAGCGCGCGTAGAGACGAATGCGACTCGTGCCGTTGCCGAACCCGGAAAACGATCGACTGCGAATATTCATCGGTAGCCAGAGTCCGACTTTCGGCCTGCCATTGTGAATATGTCGCTCGTTCCATTCGCTAAAGGTCTCGAGCACGCACGTCGCTAATAGATCGCTATAAGTGAATCCACCCGCGCGCCGGCACGCCTTGCGCAAGTCGGACGAAGGAAAACTGAACGTGTTCCAACATCTGTTACCTGAGCGCGTGGCGTTTGGTGTCCACAACGAGTCGCAGGCGCCCTCATATGCGAATCGACTGCGGCGTGTAGACACTGCTGGGCGCCGCAATGAAAGGTCAGCGGAATCGGCAGGCGGGGTAAGTCCGTAGGCAACGCTTAGCTGATGACCTAACCACAACGCCGCGCTTAAACCGTCCGCAGCAGCGTGATGAAACCGCGTCGCCAGCGTGGTGCCATTCATCATCTGTTTGATCGGATATTGGGTGAACGGTTCATTCACGAACTGTTCAAGATCAATCCGTGTTTCGATCTTGATCTCGCGGCCATAACGCTCCTGGGCGCTCACCGCTCCTGCCCTCAAGCCTTGAGCATCTGGTGATTCGGTGAAATGAAGAATGATCGTGAAGTCCTGAGGTGAAGTGGCGTCATCCAGTAGTTGGAATGCACGGTCGAGGACTGTGATCTTCTGTGCGTTCATACCGTATCGAGACGAATGTCTCGCTTGGGCCACCACCGCGAAACCCCCGCCGGAGCGCGCTCGACAAACCGGCGCAACTCAATCCACGACAACTTCGGTTGCAAATGATGCTCGCGATGCATCGACAGTCCGAGTGAGAACCAGTACATGAATCGGCCATAGTAGTTATGCGAACGCGCCTCGGCGGAACCCGTCGAGAAACCCTCGTGCGTTTGCACTGCAAACGGGTACCAGAGCAACAGCGACACCAGCATGAGCGTCGGCGTCATGCCCCAAAACAGCCTCCATGGACCAACAAACCACAGCACCACTGCGTAAAGAACGACTATGCCGGCATAGTTGAACACCAACTCGACGATGTCCGCGCGTTTCAACCGCCCGCGTCTGCGCAGCCAGAAGAACCATTGATGCGGCATTGCCAGCGCGCGCAGAAACAGCTCGGCGAGGTTGCGCGACTTCATGAAATGGTCCGGATCGTCATCAGGTACATTTGTGTGCGAATGGTGCAACTGGTGGGTGCGGCGAAAGTTGGTGAAGGGCACCATGCTGGGCAGCAGCGCGATGCGTCCCCACCAAAAATTCGCGGCGCGGGAGCGGCCGAGATGACCGTGAACGCCTTCGTGGGCCATTACCGTACCAACGAACACCAGATAGGTTCGCAGTAGAATGTCAGCGACCATCAGAAACACATTTGGCGTGGGGATGAAGAGAGTGCCAATCGAGAGCAGCCCGCCAATACAGATGACTGTTCGACTCAGGCAGTAAATGTGCGATCTTTTCATGGTTTGTAATTTCCTCACTTTTCTCATAAGTTGAGGAGCCGAAATGTGGCAGTTAATTAAGTGTCACCGAATTCGTAAAACGCCCGGCCGCCTGAGCGTAAACACCATGCTCATGCCAATAATCGTACTTCTGATACTCATCTCCTTTGGTACAGCCGCGGCCCAAACGACCGCCAGCGCCACCAATAGCACCACCGACAACCGGCCCCGGCTCGACAGCCTGCGCGCCGAGGGTTACGAAGCGCTCTACAATCTCGACTACGAAGGCGCGCGCAAACGCTTTCGCGAGATGATCCAACTGGCGCCTGACAGCCCATCGGGCCCGCAATGCTTTGCCGCGAGTTTGTGGGTGCAGCAGTTGAATGAATCGTGGGAGCTGAAATCGACGCTCTACAGCACGAAGGCTTACACGGATGGCAAGCGCAAGGCAGACGCGACGCAGGTCGCTGAGTTTCGCAAGTGGATTCGCCAGACGAAGACGCTCGCCGAGGCTAAACTGAAGCAGAACCCGCGCGACATTGAAGCGCTCTATTTTCTAGGCGCGGCCGAAGGACTCGACGCCGCTTACTCAGCAGCCGTCGAGAAGAAATATCGTTCAGCCTTGAGCAAGGGCTCGGACGCGGTCGATCGGCACAAAGAAGTGCTGAAGCTCGCGCCCGATTTTCGTGACGCCGAACTCACGATCGGCCTGCAAAACTATATCGTCGGTTCTTTGCCATTGCCTTTGAAGATGATCGCGGGAACAATGGGCGTACGCGGTTCGAAGAAGCGTGGCCTCGAAACGCTCGAGCGCGTGTCTGTTGAAGGACAATGGTCGCGCGATCTTGCTCGCGTATTGTTAATCGATCTTTATAAACGAGAAAAGCGCTGGAAAGACTCGGTCGCGACCGCGCGGCAGTTGTCAGAGAAGTACCCGCGCAACTATCTTTTCAAGCTACAGATGGCTGACGCGCTTGCGTCGCAGATCGTGACGCTGCGCAAGGCGAAAGACGCAAACGAGACGACCGGTGCAGCGGAAGAGAAGGAATTACAGAGCATTTTCGATTCGCTGTCACGAGACAAGACGCTCGAACCGTCAACCGTCAAGCTTGTTCAGTTCAGGCATAGTGAGGCACGCGTAGCGTTATCGCAGGGAGGTAAATCGCCCCCGCGCCAAGATTAACAGCAGGGATTGAATGACAGATCATCACCACGAGAAACTGATTGGGTTGTTAGACCGAATCAAGGAGTTCCTGCGCACTCAAGTCTATCCTCTCGAAAAAGATTTTCTCTCTCGACCATTTCGCGAACTAACTCCGGCGCTCAATACGAAACGTGAAGAAGTAAAAGCCCTCGGACTGTGGGCGCCACACTTGCCGAAGGAGCATGGCGGGCTCGGTCTGAGCCTGTCGGAGTTTGCGTGCGTGAGCGAGGAGTTGGGCCGCACACCGATCGGACATTACCTGTTCAACTGTCAGGCGCCCGACATCGGCAACATGGAGATCCTGCTGGCCCACGGCACTCCGGAACAGAAAGAGAAATACTTCGCGCCGCTCGCTCGCGGAGACGTGCGCAGTTGTTTTTCGATGACCGAGCCCGAACATCCGGGATCTAATCCGACCTGGATGAGCACTACCGCCGTGAAAGACGGTGACGACTACGTGATCAACGGTCACAAGTGGTTTACGTCGTCTGCCGAAGGCGCCAGCTTCGCGATCGTGATGGCGATCACTAATCCGCAGGAAACCAACCAACACAAGCGGGCAAGTCAAATCATCGTTCCGATACCGACTCCGGGATTTACGCTCGTTCGGAACATCAACGTGATGGGCGACGAAGGCAGCGACTACGCGAGTCACGCGGAAGTGCGATACGAAAACTGTCGTGTGCCGCAAACTAACCTGCTCGGCGGCGAAGGAGATGGGTTTGCGATTGCACAAGAGAGACTTGGACCAGGTCGCATTCATCACTGCATGCGCTGGATCGGCATCTGCGAACGTGCGTTTGACCTGATGTGCAGCTATGCAGCGCGCCGGGAATTGTCGCCCGGCAAGTTGTTAGGCTCGCGGCAGAACGTGCAGGAGTGGATCGCCGAGAGTCGCGCTGAAATTAACGCCGCGCGATTGTTGGTGTTGCAAACCGCGCGCGCGATCGATCTCAAGGGCGCTGCATCAGTGCGGGAAGATATTTCGATAATCAAATTCTTCGTCGCCGGAATACTTCAGAAGGTGATTGACCGCGCGATTCAGGTCCATGGTGCGCTCGGGTTAACTGACGCGACGTTGTTGTCCTACTGGTATCGTCACGAACGGGCAGCGCGGATTTACGACGGGCCGGATGAAGTCCACAAGACGGTGGTCGCGAGAAGTATTTTGCGGAAGTATGGTGTCAATTGATCAATCCGTGGCAATACGTGCCGGCGAGGAGCTGCCTCGGGAGGCACTACTCGCCTATCTGACGGAGCACCTTCCTGAGCTCAACGGTCCGTTAACAATCGAACAGTTTCCTTCCGGGTTTTCCAATCTCACTTACCTGCTGCGTATCGGCGATCGCGAACTCGTTTTGCGCCGTCCGCCAATTGGCGCGAAGATCAAAACCGCGCACGACATGAGCCGCGAGTATCGCATCCTCGCGCATCTTCATCCGGTCTACGGAAAAGTTCCTCGGCCGCTCTTGTTTTGTGAAGACGAAGCTGTGCTCGGCGCGCCGTTCTACGTCATGGAGCGCGTGAAGGGGATCATTCTTCGCGCACAACCACCACGCGGCCTCGATCTCTCGGCCGAAATGATGCGGCGTCTTTCGGAAACCTTCGTCGACAATCTCGCCGAAATTCACAGTATCGATTACGAAGCAGCGGGACTTGGCGATCTCGGCTCACCGCAAGGATACGTAAGTCGACAGATCGCAGGTTGGACCAAGCGGTACTTCAACGCGCGTACCGATGACGTTCCGGAAATCGAACAACTCGCCACCTGGTTGCAGGAACATCTTCCGGCAGACAGCGCGCGCAGCTCGCTGATTCACAATGATTACAAGTACGACAATCTAGTACTTGCTCCTGACGATCTCACGCGCGTCGTGGCCGTGCTCGATTGGGAAATGGCGACGATTGGCGATCCGCTGATGGACCTCGGCACGTCACTCGGCTATTGGGTCGAATCGACCGATCCGGAAGAGTGGCAGAAGTATGGCTTCGTCTTGACCAAACTACCCGGCAACTTCACGCGCAGCGAACTCCTCCAGTATTACGCGCGCCGCTCGGGTCGTGAGATCCCGGATCCGGTTTTCTATTACGCTTATGCCTTGCTCAAGATCGCGGGGATCGTGCAGCAGATCTACGCGCGTTATCAGAAAGGACTCACCAAAGATCCTCGCTTCGCACAACTCGGCGCGCTCGTCAAAGCCTGTGGCCAACTGTCTCAACGTGCGATAGCGTACCAACGCATCGATCGACTCGGGTAATCGCAACACAAAATTCATAGTTTGAACATCACGCGTACTCACCATCCGCAGTAGACTCAGCCACCCCACAGTCACAACTCGTTCACGGGAGGAAAAATGATTACAGGTCGAAGTCTAATCTTGGCCCTGTTTCTGGGTCTTTCACTGCTTCTTGTTGGAAATGTAAGCACAAGAGTGGGAGCACAGTCTGATGCTCCGGAGCTGCTGGTAGACGATCTCGGCGTGCGTCCGGTCGTCGCAAATCTAATTACGCCAATCAGCATGGCGTTTATCGGCACCAACGACTTCCTGCTGCTCGAGAAAAATACCGGACAGGTGAAACGAGTCACCGGCAACGCGGTGCAGGGAACTGTGTTGGACCTCGGCGTGAATTTCGCGTCGGAACGCGGGCTGCTTGGGATCGCGACGCATCCAAATTTCCCGTCGAATCCTGGGGTGTATCTCTTCTGGACCTGTCGCAGCACGGCTCTGCCAACCGATCCATTCTTCCCCGACGAGACGAGATGTCTCGACTCAAATATGTTTGCGGCTGACACGGACGAAATCCTTCAGGTGCCGTTGCTCGGAAACCGCGTCGATCGATTCGTTTGGAACGGATCCTCGCTCACTTTCGATCACAACCTGATCATGTTGCGCGCGTTTCAGAACGACGGCGCGCCAGTGCCGCCCAACCAGGGTGACGAAGCACAGCCGCCGCGCGGGAATCACGATGGCGGCCCGATGCGCTTTGGACCAGATGGCAAGCTCTACATTTTCTTTGGCGACAACGGCAGACGAGGCCAGATGCAGAATCTGCCTTGTGGTCCAACTGCTAATTGTCCCGGTCCGTTGCAACCCGACGATCAGTTTGGTGGTCCCGAGCCGGACGACGCTCATCTTTCCGGCGTCATCCTCCGTTTGAATCCGGATGGAACGACGCCGACTGACAATCCGTTCTTCGCGGTCGGCGATGCCATGAACAGTCAAGCCGGCGACAACATTCAAAAGATCTTCGCCTACGGTATGCGCAACGGGTTTGGCATGGACTTCGATCCGATCTCCGGCGCGCTTTGGGAACAGGAGAATGGCGACGACACTTTCTCCGAACTCAATCGCGTCGATCCTGGTTTCAATTCAGGTTGGGTGCAGATCATGGGACCACCGGAACGAATCGATCAGTACAAGGAAGTCGAAACCAGTCTCGGAAACGATCCGTGTCTCAACACGCCTTACTTTGGTCTCCAACAATTACGCTGGTCGCCGGTACTAATCGCCGACAGTCCGGGCGAGGCGTTGTCACGTCTGTTTGTGATACCCGGATCGCACTACAGCGAGCCGGAGTTCAGTTGGAAATTTGAAGTTGCACCCGGAGGAATCGGGTTCGTACGCGGCCGTGGGCTTGGACCACAGTACGAGGGCGATCTGTTCATGGGCGGCGCAAGGCCGTTCCTCGAAGGCGGGCATCTGTTTCACTTCAACCTGACGGGTAACAGAAGAAAGATCGGCGTTGACGATCCTCGTCTCGAGGATCGCGTCGCCGACAACTTGTGCAAGTTTGATATTACGGAGAGTGAAAGCCTTTTGATCGGCAGAAACTTCGGCACGCTGACGGACATTGTTTCCGTGCCGAATGGAAACTTGTTCCTGGTCTCGATCGATAAGGGAACCGTGTTCGAGATCTTCCGCAGCCGTTAAAGAAGAAGCTAGTCGTTGGATTGGTCGCGGTTAAGCAGACTCGAATCTTTGCGCTTCAGGGCTGTCAGGAGTTTGGTCCACTCCTGGCGTCCCTGCGCCAGTTTCTGAAAGTCGCCGGATTTATCGACTTCGAGTCCGCTTAGCATTTCGTTAGCTTTGCCGGTGCTGATCGCTTTTTGCGCAGCGACGGACAGCGCCTTGAATGCCTCGGATTGTGAGTTAGCCCTCGAACCTTTAGCCGCGAGTTTCGCGCGCTCATATGGGAAGCGATAGTCGCGCGGATATTGCTTTTCTACTTTTGCGAAGGCCTGATAGACCTTAGAACGTTCGTTTGCCTTCGTGCCTGCATCTATGCGCTTTGCGCGCAGTTTCTGTAGCTCATCTTCCGGACTGACGGTCGCAGCGATCGGTTCAGTTTTCTGCTCGGTGGCGGCGACGACGTTCTCGGGTTGCGCCGCAGGCGCTGGTTGATTCGCCGCCGGTTGCTCGACAACTGGCGGTGCGGAATTAGCCGCTTCGACTGGCGAATCCGAACGCGACAGACCAAACATTCCAAGCGCGAGCAGCAGGAACGCTACTCCACCAATCGCCATCAACTTCAACACCGAACCGCGAGATGAACTGGGATCTCGTTCAGGCGGCTTCGGCATCGTCCACGAGAACATCCGGTTCGCATCGCCGCCGCCTTCCTGACCTTCGTGTTGCACAGTCAGTTCATCGTCGTCTTCGAGCGGCAGCGGCGGACGTCTGCTACGCACGACCACCGGCCCATTGCTTTGCGACGACATGGCCGCGCCACACTTCCAGCAGAACGCATAACGCGACTCGATCGACGCGCCGCACTGGTTGCACACCTGCGTCGTCACTGCTTCTCTTTTGGCATCGATCGCGCGCAGTTGGTCGATACGTTGTTGCACGATCGGATCCATTGGCGGAACATCGGCGACGGGTTGTCGCTTCGGTGGTTCGGGGATCGCTTCGATCGGTTGTCGCTTTGGCGGTTCGGGAATCACTTCGACCGGTTGTCGCTTCGGCGGCTCGGGTTTTACTTCGATCGGTTTCTTCGGCTGGCCGGCGATCGTCGCCTTGCTGGCGATCGCGTCGGCGACAACTTCAAGAAGACCGGTAGCCTGTAATTTCCAACCTGCGCCGGCACGATTGACTGCCGCGGGTCGCAGAATGTTGACCTCGCCAGCATCTGGTTTCGGGCAGTGATAGTAATCCTGGTAGTACTCGTAAAAGTCACGATGCGTCGCGAATCGCTGCGCGCGTGGCAGCACGATCGGTTGGATGTTTGGATCGCCGTTATTGATCACGACGAACTCGCCATCCTCGACCGGAACGAATGATTCAGTCTCGTAGTCAAACGTCACGTTCACCTTGTGGGCCGACTTGGTTCGCTTCAGATAGTGGGCCACTGTCGATGGAAACGCCGGAGCGATGTCGAGACGCTCATCACATATCGGGCAAGTGGTAAGAGCCGTGATAAACGAGGTGCCGAGTTCGTCGCAATCGTGCTCGTGCTGGTCGGCCGAAGCCGGGCGCAAGCAGCCGGGACATGAAGGTTGCGGCACGCCGTCGGCTGAGAGGGTAAAGTTTTTTACGTCGAGCGGAGTGTTTGACTCGAAGCTGATGAGGTGGCACCCGTCGCAGAGGTAACGCTGCGAACTGCGTCGCGTGCAAACGGCGCAACGCGCCAGACCATCATGATCGAAGTCCACCGGACAAAAGTGTTCACAGTTACAGCAGTACTGCCATCGAATCTCGACGGGATGCTTACCCTGGCCTTCGAAATCAAGTTCGCCGAGGAGGTGGCCTCGATTCTCACACTTGATTGGGCTCTGGCGAGGTGCAAAGAAGCCTCGTTTGTGCTCAGGACAAAATACTCTCATTTTCGTCGCTCCCTTTAGAAGAGATGGATGGCCGTTAAGGTTGTACTTTGCTCGTAACATTACGCACTGATTAGACGAGCGAAATGCCGCCGCTCGCGGCAAAGCGGGGGGAGGTCACAAGTTAAAAAGAGAAACAGTCGGAGAGAGCTCGCTGCGGATACGGCGCATATTAATCCCACCTGCCGGGGTAACACAAGTCCTTAGTTCCCGGAACCCCGAATCCTCGAAATCCGTAAATCCGTGGTCAGAAAGCAGCCGGACGTATGATAAGCTTTCACGGTTTTTTAACAATGTCCCTTTCACCATCGCCCATTTCCTGCCTATGAACGATAAGAAAAGTTGGGGATCGACGGTCGCCGGCTGGTTTATTGAACGTGACGAACCGGCTGCAACGGAGACAATCGAAACCGGCGACGTTCCGCAATCGCCGTCTGTGGACACGTTCTCGTCTGCCTCGGCTGAATACACGACGCCGTCTCCGACTCAGACCGTCTTTCAAACAGCACCGCCGCGACCTGCGGGCGGGCAAGTCGATTTCGTGGCCGTGTTCTCCGCCGCCGGTGTCGACGCCGACGAACAGCAGCGCGTGGCGCGAACAACCGAGTTGCTGCGCAGCTTGCCTGCCGGTACCGACGCTGCGATCAAGAAACAGATCGTCGAAGCTTCGCTGAAGGCGTTTGGCGTTCCGATTGAGAAGATCATCGAAGCGACTGTTGAAGAGATCCAGGCGCTCGACGGCTACATCCGCAACGGCGCAGCCGATAACGAGAAGCTTATTCAGGAATCAGACGCTCGCATTAAGCAGTATGAAGAAGAGATAAAGAACATTCGTTCCGTGATGCAGCAGAGCGTCGACGAACAGCAGAACCTGATCAAGGTGTGCAACGACAAGAAACTCGAGGTCCAACAGGTGCTGGAGTTTTTTGGCCAGGACAAAGTGGCGAGTGTGGTCAAGGCTTCGCCGAAGCTCCACGATCCTTCAGAACAGGCAGCGGGAAATCCGGCTAGCTAGAGAAAGGGAGAAAAACTATGTGGAAACGTTTGGCTAATCTTTGGAAAGGTTTCCTGTCGCTGTGGATTTCGGACATCGAGAAAGAGCATCCGGAGATCGCTTACGAGAACGCCATCAATTCGATGGTGGCGAAGTATTCGAAACTAAAAACCGCCACTGCCGGAATCATCCGCCGTCGTGAAAACCTCGACGAACGGTTCAAGCGCGCGAATACCGAGTTGGCCCAAACCGAAGCGGAACTGGAAACCGCCGTCAGCACCGATCAGGACGATCTCGCCGTGATCCTGATCCAGAAGAAGAACCAGCTCACTGCCGACGTTACGGAACTGAAAGCGGAGATGGAACAGGCGCGCTCCGATGCCGACTCAGCGAAGACTTCATTGCTCGGGGTGCAATCTGAAATTCGCAAACTACAGAGCGAACGCGATTCGATGCTCGCCAAGATGCAGTCGGCCCAGGCGCGCATCAAGGTGCAGGAGCAATTGGACGGACTTTCAGTCGACGCTGAGGTTAAAGCGCTCGACAACGTGCGCCAGCACATCAAGACGACGATCGCCGAAGCAAACCTCGGCAAAGAGTTGTCGGAATCTTCACTCGACTCACGGCTCGCGGCTCTGCGTAACCAGACCGGCGACGTGCAGGCCAAGCAAGAGCTTGCTGCGTTGAAAGCTAAGAAAGCTGCGCAACAAGCTCAGACGAACAAATCCATGTAAATTGCGAATTTCGAATTGCGGATTTCGAATTTCGCAATTCGCAATTCGAAATCTCTGAAGAGGTGACGAATCAATGAGACTGACTCCCCTGGCAAAAGCTTTCATTGCAGTTGTTGTGCTTGCGGTTATCGGTTTTGCCACGTGGCACTACAAGGGCGCCGCGATTAAAGAGTGGGCCGGCGGTGAAAAAGCCGCGCCGGAAGATGCTAAAGGCGATTTTGACAAGTTGAATAACGCCCCCGGTGATCCAGCGCGGAATACCGGTTCGACTGGCGTGAGTTCGGTCGCCATCGGCACCGGCCGCTTGAACCGTCCGCTCGTTGTCGGCATCAACACTTGGGCCGGTCACGCTCCCGGGATCGTTTTCAATAACGGCATGGATCCAAACGGAGGATCGCAGTACAAGCAGAAATACGGAATGGACGTGAAGTTTGTGCTGCTCGAAGACCCGGCAGCAAAGTTCGCAGCGTTCCGCAGCGGCCAGGTCGATATCATGTGGAACACAATCGACAACTGGGCGCGCGAAGCTTCGGAACTCGCGAGTCAAAACCAGCAGGCGAAGTCGATAATCATGCAGGACTGGTCACGCGGCGGCGACGGCATTGTCGCGCTCTCGTCCATCAAGTCAGTTGAAGATTTAAGAGGGAAGAAGATCGCCGTCACGCAGTTCACGCCGTCGCACTTCCTGCTGCTCTACCTGCTGTCACAGTCGGGTTTGACACCGGAAGAACGAGCCGGAATCGAAAAGAATATCATTTTCACGCTCGACGCACCTTCGGCAGCCGCTGCGTTCAAAGCGAAACAGGTTGATGCCGCAGTGACTTGGGAACCGGATCTCTCGGGCGCTGTGACTCACCGCGGTGACGAAGCTCACGTTCTGGTTTCCACAGCAGCAGCGACGAACATCATCGCCGACACGCTGTGCGCGCGTCAGGACCTGATCAATCAGGCGCCCGAAACAGTTCGCGACTTCGTGCGCGGCTGGCTCGATGGCATCGAGATGATCAAGAACAATCCGAATGGCTCGTATGAAGTAGTAGGACGCGCACTAAAGCTCGACAACGAAACCGTTTCAGGGATGTTATCGGGTTTGAAGTTGACGCCATACGCCGACAACGCACAGTTCTATGGTCTTACGGGGTCCAAAGCTCATTACCAGACATTGTTTGATACCGCGTTCGTGATCTGGCGTAAGAAAGGTTTGGTGACGAAAACAGTCGACGCCAAGGATTGGGTCGACGCACGGTTCCTGCAAGCAGTTGCTTCTCACTATCCCGGTCAGAAGGTAGAAGAAGCGCCGGTGGTGGCGAAGGCGCCATCTTCGAAAGACATTCCAATCCTGCATCAACAGATCCAGATTCAGTTCACGCCGGGATCCGATCAGATCATGCCCGGTTCATACCTGTTGCTCGACAAATTGGGCGAGACGATGACGTCGTTTGGCGCCACCGTGCTACGAATTGAAGGCAACACCGACAGCACCGGCACCCAGGCAGTGAACGTGCCGCTTTCGGAAAAGCGCGCGCAAGCCGTCAAGAACTACATCGTGCAGAACTTCCCGCACATTCCGCCGACGCGCTTCCAAACAATCGGGCGCGGCGCGGCCAATCCAATCGCGGAGAACACGACAGAGGCCGGACGACAACAAAACCGCCGGACTGACATCAAGGTCATATTGGCGACGAATTAACACTACGGATAAAACCGATTAATGTCGTCGCGTAGATCTACCTTCTGGTCCATTCGTTCGCCGATGCCTCGACGGACGGCTTTGTTGCTGGGCCTGGTCGCGCCCGCACTCGTCCTGGGCGCATGGTGCGTACTGACCTACGGCCGTCTCGTTGAGCCGAGCTTTTTACCCAAGCCAACTGAAGTCATCCGCGGCACGCTGCAACTGTTCCTTCACTACGATCTCGCAACGGCGATCCTGATCTCGACGAAACGGATCGCCATTGCGTTTCTTCTCGCGTCAGCAATCGCGTTACCACTTGGCATCCTGATGGGCGCGTTCGATCCCATCAATCGCTTCTTCGAACCGATCGTGGCGCCGCTGCGGTATATGCCGATCTCGGCGTTTATTCCGCTGCTGATCCTGTGGTTCGGAATTTACGAGAAACAGAAGATCGCGTTTCTGTTTCTCGGAGTGTTTGTCTATTTGTTACCTGTGGTGGTCTCTTCCATTCGACTTGTGCCGGAGGAGTTGGTCCAAACTGCGTTGACCCTCGGCGCGTCGAAGTTTCAGGTTGTGCGGACCGTGCTGGTTCCCGCCGCGTTGCCGGAGATCTTCGACAGCTTTCGCGTGATGAATGCGATTGCGTGGACTTACGTCATTCTGGCCGAAGCCGTGAATCCTGAGTACGGTCTTGGTTACATGGTTGAGCTCGCGCGCACGCATCATCGGGCGTCGTGGTCCTTTGCGGGTCTGCTGGTGATCGGCGGCATCGGATTATTGACTGACTTTCTCATTCGACTCATTTCCAGCCTGCTATTTCGCTGGCGTGAAGCGTCCTGAACCGAAGAACCCAAGAAATAGATGCCTGACGATCAAGGTCCAACAGTGCTTCCGCAGTCCGGCGAACCCGGCACGATTGCCGTCGATGTCGGGGTTCAGCCGCAAGCGAAGGGCACCTACAAAGCGGATCAAAGCGGCGTACCGCCAAAACTGCGCGTCAGCAATCTGAGTGTCACTTACATCGATCGCAAGGGTAATCGCACTGAAGCCGTGCGCGACGTCTCGTTCGACATTCTTGATAAACCTGAGTCGGGCGAGATCGTTGTGTTTCTTGGTCCATCAGGCTGCGGCAAGTCGACGATTTTGAAAGCGGTTGCCGGGCTTCTGCCGCCGACTGAAGGAGAAATCTTAGTCGACGGTAAGCCGGTTGATAATGTGGGTCGCGATCGCGGGATGGTGTTTCAGGCTTACACGTCGTTTGGTTGGCTTACGGTACGCGACAATGTCGAGTATGGTCTGAAGCTACAGGGCGTTAAGAAGTCGGAGCGCAGGAACATTTCCGATGCGATTCTGAAATCCGTCGGACTTGCTGAGTTCGCGGATCGTTATCCGAAAGATCTTTCGGGCGGCATGAAACAGCGTGTGGCTATCGCGCGAACCCTCGTCAACAAACCGCGCGTGGTACTGATGGACGAACCGTTTGGCGCGCTCGATCCGCAAACGCGTTGGGGCATGCAGAGCCTGCTGCTCGACATCTCGCGGGCCGAAAACAACACGATCCTTTTCGTAACTCACGACGTGTCTGAGGCCGTTTATCTTGCCGATACGATCTACGTTCTATCGCACCGTCCTGCAAGAATTCTGCACCAGGTCGACGTGCCAGCGTTTCCCGTGCGCGACATTGCGCTAAAATCGGCGCCGGAGTTTCGCGCGGTGGAGAAGAAGTTGCTGGACCTGATCTACGCCCCCGCCAAGTGATCTCAAGTTTTGAACCGGGTTTCTCCGTTCACGATGGGCAGTGAAAAACAGCAGATGAGTAAGCCGCCGCAGCAGGCGATGCGGAAGGACGGTGTGCCGGTGAACGTCACACCGCTGCGCGACGATACGCTTGCGGCCACGCAGGCTTTCGTGCGTCAAAAAATTCACGAGAAGCGCTCGTATGTAAAGAAGGCTTTCGCAAATCCGTACAACCTGTCGCTGCTCGCAGGTGGTCTCGTTGCATCGGCACTCACGCTTAATCCCTTGCTGGCGATAATCACAGTCGGTTTGGAAGTGTTATGGATGTCAAATGCTCCTGGATCGAAAAAACTACAAGAGTGGTTGTGGGATCCGCAATATGACGCGGAGGAACAGGCGCGGGATGAAGCGGCACGCGCGGAGCGATTGAAACATCTCGAAGAGGGCGACCGGCAACGAGTTATTGACCTGATCGCGCGGCAAGAAGAGATCAACTCGCTCGCAGAACAGAATCCTTCGTTCACGGGAGAACTGCTCCGAAGTGAACTGACGAAGACCGACCGCCTGGTCGAAGCCTTTATTGAAATGGCGGCGACGTGTGGCCGGTATGAGTACTATCTTGAATCCGTCGATGTGGGCGAGCTTGAACGAGAGCGTCGCCGCTGGGAAAACATCGCAAAGGCCCCGGACAAGCGCGCGGCTGAAACGCAGATCGCGGGTAAGAACCTCGCCATCATCATGAAGCGATTCGACAAGATGAAGGAGATTCGCCACTACCTCATGCTGGCGCGCGGTCAACTCGATCTCATCGAGAACTCTTTTCAGTTAATCGCGGACCAGATCGTGACGATGCAGTCGCCGCAGGAGTTGACCGGACAACTTGACGAACTGCTTGACGGCGTCGAGTCGATCAAACAGACCGCTGCGGACACTGAGCGGCTCTTGAATCCAATGGGCTTAAAGGATCTGAACATATGAGCGAAGCGCGAGTGCTTCCCGTCTGGGCCGAAGATTTGCGGCGACGTTATTTGCGTGGCGAGGCGTCGATGTTTGTGCTGCACGGCAACGTTTACGACGTCGTTCTTTGCGGCAAGAAGATGATGTCGCTCACGGAGTTTTTGACCGACGTGCTGCTCAAGGATTCGAAAGAAACGATTGCGGTCTACAACGTTGCGACCGGGGCGCGTTTTACGAAACGAACCAGTAGCGTGACTGGTCTTGAAGACTTACTACTCGCGACTGAAAAGGAAAAGGTGTTTGCGGCGCTTGAGCGTTTGCTGATCGGATCGACGAAAACCGCCGTCATCATGGAGTACGCGGAAGCTATCGCTCCGGCTGGCGATCCGAACTTTCAAAGCGAATCAGATCGCGCGGCGATTGTGACGCTGCATCGCTGGTCGTCGCTGCCGGAGATCGAACGGGGCGACAATGTTGTTTTGCTAATTGCGGAGAACCTCGCTGAGCTGGCGCCGAAGCTAATTTCGAATCCGAAAGTCGCGGTTGTTGAAGTGCCGATGCCGGATCATGCTACCCGGCGCGAAGCAGCTCGTCTCGCCGACTCGCGTTTGACGGGGAAGGATTGCGAACGATACGCAGGCATGACGGCGGGCTTGAAGGCGATCCAGATCGCGTCGATACTCACGCCGCAGCCCGCGGCGGAAGAAGAGTTTGCGGAGCGTGAAACGTTTATCAAGGGTTTGTTAGGCAGTGGCGCTGACGCTGCGGGACGCGCGCACAAACTCGCGACGCTTACGAGCAACATGAACCGCGACGAGATAAAGGAGCTTGTAGCGCCTACCGCAACCACACCCGCGCCCGATCCGAACTTGCCTACGCCTTACGAACGCGCCCGCAAAGAAGCCGACCGGCTGATCGCCAAGCGCAAGCGAGAGATACTCGAGCGCGAGTGTTTTGGTCTGGTTGAGTTCGTCGAACCAGCGCACGGTTTTGAGGTTGTCGGCGGTATGGAAGAGGTCAAGAAAGATCTGATGGTGATCGCCGAGAGTATTCGCGAGGGACGAACGAGTCGAGTCCCAATGGGCATACTTTTCACTGGTCCAATGGGCACCGGAAAAACGTTCGTCGCCGAGGCTTTTGCGAAAGAATGTGGGCTGACGACGATCAAGTTGAAGAACTTTCGATCGAAGTGGGTCGGCGCCACGGAAGGGAATCTGGAGAAGATCCTGAACGTGATTCGCGCGATCGGACAGGTCGTGGTGATCATTGACGAAGGCGATCGCGCGTTTGGCAACACTGACGGCGAAGGTGATGGTGGTACGTCGTCACGCGTGATTGCGCGTATCAAAGAGTTCATGTCCGATACGTCGAATCGCGGGCGCATCCTGTTTCTGGTGATGACCAACCGTCCCGATAAGCTTGACGTTGACCTGAAACGCGCCGGACGTCTCGATCGAAAGATCCCGTTTCTCTATGTGCAGACGCCGGAAGAGGTGGAGTTGGTGGCGAAGGCTCTGTTGCGCAAGAACAAGATCAAGACCGACGTCGATCTGGCAACGATTCGCGATGGGTTTTCAAGCAAGCTCGTGGGGTACAGCAATGCTGATATCGAAGCGGTAATACTACTTGCGAATGAAGACGCCGCCCGCGAGAGTGTGGGAAAAGAAGGTGAGGCTGGCGACGCGCCGGTCCTGGATCGTCACTTCCTGCGCGCTGCGGTGGATTACTTCCCGAGCCGGGACCAGGAGCTGTTGGACTACATGGAACTCCTGGCCGTCTTCGAATCCTCGAGCCGTCGTCTATTACCCGCGAAGTATGCATCATTAACGCCGGAAGACCTCGACGCCCGCCTTCGCCACCTCCGCGCCATTGTTGGGAACCGGCGGTAGCGGGCGGGCAGCTTGGCTCAGCAAAACGTGAGTGTTGGTTTGAGTACTCGACACAAGTGTTCTGGTTGCGGCCGCGAAATCGCGGCGGGGCGCAAGTTTTGCGGTTATCAGCTCGATTCCTAATGACCGCTTTCAGTTGTGTCTCTCGGTGCACTTTATGTTGAATGGCAGGCAGTTTTAACTCGAAAAGAGAACCTGCCGCCGGGGCACGAATGAAGACGATGCTCTGGCGCGTTTCTTCGCTATCCCGCCATTTCCTATGGAGGCCTTTTCTTCGCGACGCGAACGACGACATGGTCCTCGAATTGGCCTTTGCCGCAGGTCACCTTGGCGGTCAAGTCGCAGCGATTTACGAGAAAACCGAAGAGTTCACCGAGCGAACGCTCGAGTTTCTCAAACGAAATAGCAATCAATGGTCGCAGCTATGTGGATCTGTGGTCTAAGAAAGATCACAGATCACACAGACAAACTTAGATTAAGTGTTGTGACGCAGAGACGCTTCCTCATCGGAACGATCCTCTTCTTCCCGATCGTCCTGTTCCTTGCCGAACGCTCCGCCAACAGGTTTCGCCGGTGGAATGGCTGAATAACCGTCACGAGCGCGATCTTGTTTTTGCGCGTCTGAACGTACTCCAGTCTTCTGAGAGTTTTGCTGGTCCATAGTCTCCCTCCTTCTTCAGGGGATGACGCGCAAATCTGGTTCCAACACACCCACAGACAGGTACACACATTGCTTTCCGTAGTTGAAGAGTTACGAGCGCTGAGCGGCGTGTGTGCTAGTGGTACGTGCATGCGAACATTCGTTTTATTTTCATGCAAGGCTAATTAACAAAGAAGGGAACGTCAGATGCCGGAAAAAGAGACGCTCGAACGAGCACGCCAGGACAAACGTGAAGGAAAGGCGGCGAGCACGCAGGCAGGCGAGTTTGTTCGCGAGGAGATTGAGCACATTCGTGAAGGGAAACATGGTGCGCGCTCGACGAAGCAAGCGATTGCGATTGGACTGTCGAAAGCGCGTCGCGCGGGAGTGAAACTACCTCCATCGAAAGGATCGTCGGAGGAGACGAAGCAACAAGCTAAGCGCGACATGCGCAAGGCCGCGAAAGTCGGAACGAAAAAGACATCCGCAAAGCGATCACGTGCGACGCGAGCGGCGCTGAAACGCGAAGGGCGTAGCGCAGCGTCGAAGACAGCTCTGTCGCGGCAGGCGCGCGCTGCCGCAAAGAAACGTTCCGCTGCCGATCGTTCGCGCGCGGCTAAGAAAGCCGCAAAGACGAGGAAGAAGTAACAAGCGGAGACGGTTGATTTGTGGTTCCCCGCACTTTCATTGACAGTCTTCGCGGTCGCAAGCTAAGCTGTTATCCCGTGAATCAGACGGGCGACAACACCCAAAAATCCTCCTCGAAAAAGACAGTCGCCATCATCCCTGCTCGTTACGCTTCTACTCGTTTGCCTGGAAAAGCCCTGATCGAAATCAACGGAAAGCCAATGGTTTGCTGGGTCGCGGAACGCGCCCAGGCTGCCCGAAACGTCGATCAAGTAATAGTTGCGACAGACAATCAGGAGATCCTCGACGCCGTCACGTCCCGGGGTATTGAGGCAAGACTAACCGACCCGAATCACACGAGCGGGACGGATCGTGTTGCAGAAGTTGCAGCGACGATTCCGGATGCTGAGATCATCGTAAACGTACAGGGCGATGAACCGATGATCGCTCCTGAGACGATCGAACGGGCCGTTGATACGATGGCTCATGAGATTTCCAAAACGAACGGCGCCGGGATAGTTACGACCTGCGAACCGATTGAATCGCTTGACGAGCTGTTGAATTTTAACCTCGTGAAAGTCGTGATAGACGACGACGGCAATGCGGTCTATTTCTCGCGTTCGCCGATACCGTTTCCCTGGGACGGCACAAAACGGTACGGCGAGCCTGAAGCAGCACTTATAGCGGAACCGGAATTGTTCAAGTTCTTTCATAAGCATACCGGGTTGTATGTTTATCGCCGCGACGTGCTAATGGAATTCACTCGTTGGCCACCCGCAAAGCTCGAGATGATCGAGGCGCTCGAACAATTGCGTGCGCTGGCGCATGGCGTCAAGATAAAAGTGGTCGAAGCGTGTTCGTCTTCGATCGGTGTTGATACTGAGGAAGATCTCGAGTTATTGAAAGTCCAAATGGCCCAGAGCGTATGAGCGACTGGATTGGTTTAGCGATAGTTGCGTTTCTCGTGCTTTGCGGGTTGGCCGCACTGTCGCGTCTGGGCAAGCCTTACGACGTCTCGGTCGAGGAATTCGAGAAACGTGCGCAGGAAGGCCCAGGCTTGATCAGCGCCGGTCTGACTGGTTTGCAAAAAGCGCTCGATCCGTCGAAGGAAAAATCCGTCGAGGTGCTGGAAGATCTGAAACAGGGTCGTTACAACAAAGAAGACGAGTCAGGCGATCCACCGGAGGCGGGCGACGATCGCCGCGAAACTTTAAAATAACAATCGTGATCCAGGGAGAATGAATGCCTAAATACATCTTCGTTACTGGTGGCGTGGTTTCCAGTCTGGGTAAAGGTTTGGCGGCGTCCTCCATTGGCTGCCTGCTCGAGAGCCGCGGTATTCAGGTCGCCCTAATCAAGTTGGATCCGTACATCAACGTCGATCCGGGAACGATGTCGCCGTTTCAACACGGCGAGGTGTTCGTCACCGACGACGGCGCCGAAACGGATCTCGATTTGGGTCACTACGAACGTTTTACGCAAGCGCATCTTTCGCGTGCGAACAATTGGACCACCGGCCGAATCTATCTTTCGGTAATTGAAAAGGAACGGCGCGGCGATTATCTCGGCAAGACGATCCAGGTCATCCCGCACATCACGAACGAGATCAAGGAAGCAGTCCGCAGCGTTGCCGAGAAAGATAAACCCGACGTTGTGATCGTGGAGATCGGCGGCACGGTGGGCGACATCGAATCCCTACCGTTTCTCGAAGCGATCCGTCAAATGGGTAATGAGGAAGGTGCGGGCAATGCAATCTTCGTGCACGTCACACTCGTTCCATACATCGCCGCCGCCGGTGAACTAAAAACAAAACCGACGCAACACTCCGTGCGCGATCTGCGCGAAATCGGTATCGCTCCGGACATTCTTCTGTGCCGTTCTGAAAAGCCATTGTCGCGAGAATTGCGAGGAAAGATCGCGTTGTTCTGTAACGTAAAAGAGCAGGCGGTGATCAGCGCTCAGGACGTCGACACGATCTACGACGTTCCGCTCGCGTTTCACGAGCAGGGACTGGACGACTTAATCGTCACGCAGTTGAGACTCGAATCGCACGCGCAGCAAGTTGATCTAGCTGAGTGGCGCAAACTCGTCGCGACCGTCCGTGAACCTTCTGCTGGCGACACCAAAATCGCGATTGTCGGCAAGTACGTCGAGCTTGAAGATTCATACAAATCGTTGCGTGAAGCGCTAACGCACGGTGGCGTGGCGAACAATCTTCGCGTCGTGGTGAAGTGGATCGAGTCGGAAGAACTGATGGACGACGATTACGAGAATCGCTTGCGCGACTTCGATGCGATCCTCGTGCCCGGCGGATTCGGCAAACGCGGCGTCGCCGGTATGATTCGCGCGATTCATTATGCCCGCAAAACGCGCACGCCTTATTTTGGTATTTGCCTCGGCATGCAGACCGCCTGTATCGAGTTTGCGCGTAACGCCTGCGAACTAAAAGACGCAGACTCGACCGAGTTTGATCTCGAAACACCGCATCCGGTCATTTTCAAACTGCGCGATCTCGTGGATGTGGAAGAACTAGGCGGCACGATGCGTCTCGGCGCGTGGACCTGCAAGCTGGCGCCGGGCTCGTTGGTTCAGGAAGTTTACGGCGGCGCCGACGAGATCAGTGAGCGTCATCGTCACCGTTATGAGTTCAATCCCGAGTACCGTCAGCGGCTCGAGAAGGAAGGTTTGGTGTTCAGCGGCGTTTCGACCGACGGCAAGTTTATGGAGATGATCGAATTGCCGCGCGAGTCACATCCATGGTTCATCGGATGCCAGTTCCATCCTGAATACAAGTCAAAACCTCTCAAGGCCCATCCGTTATTTGCGTCATTCGTGCGTGCGGCCTACGAAAATCGTTTGCAGTCTGAAGCCACGATCGAGAAGAATGGCGACGTCGAACTGGTCGCGCACGACCGTCTCAGCGCAACCAGTGGCGATTGACGCTATTCGCGCTACTTTCTCTGCTGGTGGCGCGCAATTAGGTGATTAAGGCCGGGATCCGCGTAACGCCGGCATCCTCCGGTGTTGTGTCCCTCAGAACCCGTTCACGTCTTAAATATCGTTACCGGTTTTGGGCAACTCCCGTCACTTCGCTCACAAGGAACACGTCCCAGGCCCACCGGCTGATTCGTGTGTCCACGGGCGCTGCCGACCTTGGCGCGATACCGGAACCAGTTGCCGTACTGGTCTTTTCGTCTCGCTTCTTTTGTAAGCGCACTCGATATTCGTCAAGCCCAGTTTTTTGAGTGACTGGAGCTCATTTGTTTCGGAGATGCCGTTGTGGTTCTTATCCTGCCATAGCCGCAGACTGGCGAAGATTGTGTCTTGCTCGGTAATTAATCCATCGCCATCCGCATCTGGACAAGTAAAACAGGTTTCGTCTTCAACCAACCTGTCATGCAGGTTTTCGTTGGTGCAAGTTATGCCGTTCGCTTCACAATCACCGAGAATTGAAAAATGGGAAAGGGTGCCACCGCCACTGCCGAGTTCGTGGATCCATTTACAATTCGGAAGATCGCCTGGGCATTGAAAACCCAAAACGCCGGCGATGTGATGTACACACTCGGCTATCGGGGCCTTGGCCGCCGAAACTCGGAGAAGAAATTCTAATGAGTTTCGGTTGAGCGGCGTGATTGGCGCCCAAAGCGGATGGCTGTGTAACTTCAGTCCAGCTATCGCTACCAGGTGAATCCCGCTTTAGCAGAGTGCCTCGATACCACTTCAGTCTGTCGCTAAAGATCGCGCTGTCGACGGAAAAGCTAATCGGTAAGGAGTTCTAAATTCAGCTTATATCGTTGTACTCGACCCTTGGTGCGATTCAGAACGCCATCGGTGATCTCGAGCTCTATCTCTTCACCGGGCCGCAAAGGTTCTCGCTCGAGATCTCTGCTTCTGCTGAACAGCATGCGAAAGAGCATCCTCGGTTGCTCTGATCGGAAATGAAGAGCAGCAGACAAACCGTAAATTGATTGATCCGAGACGTTTCGCAGCCGTACCGTTACATCCTTGAACCATTCATTCTTTTCTCGAAACCTGACGGTGTCTTTGCCCCACTGGTTACTCGTGTTTCTTGATTTCACTTTGATCCTGTGTTTGACTGACTGAACACCGACGTTGATATCAACCAACTCGAGTGGTTCGTTCGGGTATCTTTCGATATCCAACACTTTGTCGGCATCCTGCATTTGGACCAGAAGCTACCTGCCCGCCTTGTGTAATAGCTAGTCCGGCAAAAACAAGAAACGACACGACTACGGTTATTCCGAGATGAAATCTGGATTGGGCCATG
This sequence comes from uncultured Acidobacteriota bacterium, assembly GCA_963789185.1. Classification (GTDB taxonomy): domain Bacteria; phylum Acidobacteriota; class Blastocatellia; order Pyrinomonadales; family Pyrinomonadaceae; genus PSRF01. Next base: position 166,447 of record CAWBJU010000015.1, on the reverse strand, counting down.
ACTGTTTTCCTACCTGGGCTGGATTGAAGGAGGAAAAGACGTGCGGCCGGGTGATCACGTCAAGGAATTTGCGGCTGGACCCGCCATATACGCCCGGTATACGCCCGGCCAGTTTTACGGTCAAGGAAAACTCGAACTGAAAAGAAAGTGCATGAAGGCATGAATTAAGAGATAATGCGCGGGCCTTTCGCCTCGCGCAATTTTGCCGTCATGTCCGGTGCCTTGATGATAAGTGAGTCAGAAGATTTACTCATCGGCCAAACGCTTGATGAGAAGTATCGAATCGAGCAGCGACTGAGCGCTGGTGGTATGGGCGCTGTGTATCGAGCGCGCCACTTGTCGATGGATCGTCCGGTGGCGATCAAGGTGCTGCATCAACGCCTGGTCGCGGATGAAGCCGCGCGCCTTCGTTTTCAACGCGAGGCACGGGCCGCGGTCCTTCTGAAACATCAGAACGCCGTAAGCGTGACTGATTTCGGCGAGACTGCCGACGGTTATGTTTACCTTGTGATGGAACTGCTCGAAGGGCCCACGCTGCGAGAGATTCTCGTGAAGGAAGCACCGATCGAGACTGCGCGGGCCATCTCGATCATGCTGCAAATTTCGGCAGCAGTTGCCGCGGCTCACGAAGCAGGAATCATCCATCGCGATCTTAAGCCGTCGAACATTCTTGTAACGCAAAGTACCGACGTGCCTGCGGTCGTGAAAGTACTCGACTTCGGTGTTGCGAAACTCGCGGCTCATACGCTTGACGACGATGAAGACACGATAACGTTGCGCCAGGCGGGATCGTTGATCGGCACGCCGCGTTACATGGCACCGGAACAATACAACGGACACGATCTGACGCCGGCAGCAGACGTTTACAGTCTCGGTGTAATTCTGTACGAGATGTTGACCGGCATGGCGCCGTTCACCGGTACCACGCCTGTTGAGATCGCGGCAAAGCAAGTTTCCGATCCACCACAACCACCGCGAAACATCGTCGCGGCGATTCCGGAAGACGTCGAACGATTCGTGCTGCACGCGCTCGAGAAGACGCCCGAAGATCGACCAGCTAATGCTGAAGTGTTTCATCACGAGCTGTTGGAGACGGCGGAGCACCTCGGTCTCGAGCACCACGCGCTCACGAGCGTGCCGGATATCGAAGCATTGCGCGGCGAGGGCGTCGTATCGCCTTCGGGTCGTCTCGTCGTGGACATCGCACGCGTCCGCGCATTGAGTTCCGGATCGAATGAGATCAAGATCGTCGGCGGCAACAATCACAACCGCCCAGACACCCCTGAACCCGGCAAGTCGCTTTCATTTCTGGACAAGGTCAAGCGTATACTCGGGCGTCAATGAAGACTGACCTGAAACCCTTCTCGGTAGGAAATGCGACATTTGGTGACGGACGACTTACGATAATTGCCGGACCGTGCGTTATCGAGAGTTACGAGCACGCCTCGATGATGGCGCGCGAGTGTTTGGAGCGAACTCGCGCCGCCGGCCTCGACTACGTTTTTAAAGCGTCGTTCGACAAAGCTAATCGATCTTCGAATCAGAGCTTTCGTGGATTGGGAATGGAAGCGGGGCTCGAAGCGCTGCAACGCATCCGAGAAGAGGTTGGCGTGCCCGTGCTGACTGACGTGCACGATGTTTCGCAAGTCGAGCGTGTCGCTGAAGTCGTCGATGTGTTACAGATCCCGGCCTTTCTTTGCCGGCAGACGGATTTGATTCTCGCGGCCGCGACATCGGGCAAAGCCGTGAACGTTAAAAAAGGGCAGTTTCTGGCGCCGCAGGACGCTCGGAATATCGTCGACAAGGTGCGTCAGGCCGGATGTGACAAGCTGTTGCTGACCGAGCGAGGCGCGACGTTTGGCTACAACAACCTCGTCGTGGACATGCGTTCGTTCCCGATCATGCGCGATTTTGGGGTCCCGGTGGTGTTCGACGTGACGCACTCCTTGCAACTGCCGGGCGGGTTGGGTTATGCAACTGGCGGACAATCGGAATACATCGAACCTCTCGCACGTGCAGGAGTCGCATGCGGCGTGGACGCAGTGTTCATGGAAGTTCATGATTGTCCGGAGAAAGCTTTGTCGGATGGTCCGAACGCATTGCCGCTGAACCGGCTTCAATCGCTCCTGTTTATGCTGCGCGATATTCATCAGCTTGTTGGACCACGGATCTAAGAACCAGCAAATTATGAGAATTCTTTTTCTAATGTCGCTTCTTGTGTGCCTGCTCGTGCCGGCGCGGGCCCAAGCTCCAGGACCGCCGCTTTGGCAAGTCACACTGTTTGATATCAACACCAACGTTCAACAAACTGAGCGAACGATCAGCGTTGTCGCAACGATCAATGCGACAAACATCGGTGGCAGTGCAGGTCGCGTAATGACCGTGCGTCTGAATAACAAAGCGACTGTGAAATCGGTTGCAGCAGGCGGGGCGGCGAGCACGTTCCGGCAGGGCACAGAGCCGCGCGGCGATCTGAATCGGTTTGAGATCGCGTTGCCTTCTGCTGTTAATCCCGGTGCGTCGACGACTGTCACGGTCAACTACACGTTGCCGGTCGAGATCAACAGCGGTCTTGCCTCGATCAGTCCGATCGGGACTCAATTCCTGCCAGGTTCTTTCTGGTATCCCATGCCGAATACTCCGTACACGCTGCGCGGTACGGATACAGCTCCATTCCGTATGACGGTAAACATCGCGAATGCGATCTCGTCGGGTGTCGAGAAGAGTGGTTCAGCAGGATCGATCTCTTTCGATCAGTCAATTCATGGACAACCGTTTTTCCTCCAGGGCGACTGGGACAAAGTCGAAGGGGCAGGTGATGGAAAAGGTGTCGCCGTGCTGCTCGAGAAAGGCGCGTCCGCCGAGGATCGTAAGAGAGCAGAAGCGTTGATCGCGTTTGCCGGTGCAGCGCGAGCTTTTTATGCGACATCGCTTGGTCCAGCTCCGGATGTTCCGGTGCGCATCGTGTCGGTCAGACGAGGCGCGGGGTTTAACGACAGCGGCACTGTGCTGATCGATGCAGACACGCTTCGTTTGTCGAAGATCGATGCTGCGTCAGCACTATCCGTAGCGGAAACCGTCGCTCGATTGTGGATCGGCGGGCAGACGCCGGTGCGTGGCGAAGGCAATGGCGTATTGCGCGACGCGCTCGTGCGTTACCTGGCAACACAGTTTCTCGAAAAGCAGTTTGGGCGCGATGCGATCGTGTCGGAGTTGTACAGGCAAAGAATCGCTTACGCAGCCGTGGCCCAACGTGATGCGCCGCTCGCGCGCTCGACCCAAATCGACAGTTCTTATTTTGGTTCGGTCCCAAATCGTGGCGCGATGTTTTGGCGTCTGGTCGACCGGAAAATGGGTCGTGAAGCGTTGATGGGCGTGCTGCGCGCCACGCTTGACGCAGGAAAGAAAGATCAGACGGGCACAACATTGACTGCGCTGCGCGAAGCGCTGGTTGCTCGTGGTGGCGAGGCGCTGAAACCTTTGCTCGACACACAACTCGATCAAGTCGTCGATACTGATCTAATGGTCGGCCTGCCGACGCAGCGTCAGGGCCAATGGGTATCGGCGCTGCGTAACATCGGTTCGATTGACATCGCCGTGACCGTTGCGGCGACTACAGATCGCGGCGAGCGTGTCCTCGCGGAAGCCACCGTGCCTGCCAAGGAGTTTGGCGAAGCTGTATTCAAAACGACTTCGAAGATCGTTCGCGTGGAAGTTGATCCTGACAAGTTGTATCCGCAGCTCAACTATGGCAACGATGCAATGCCTCAAAGTAAAGACCTGCCGGAGGCGCTGAACGAAACGTCACTTCAGTTAGGTGCGCAGGACTACGCGAAAGCTGAAGCGACAGCGCGTGCGATGATCGCCGCTGCGCCGCGTTTTCAGGACGCGCGATTCTTGCTTGCGCGCGCGTTGCTTGGTCAGAACAAACTCGAAGAAGCGGAACAGATCTCTCGCGCATTGCTGGAAGAGCCACTGCCGTTTACGGCGTCGCTGGCGTGGGCCAACATAGTGCTAGGCGAAGTCGCTATGAGGCGTAACCAGGCTGCTGAGGCTGCGAAGCGATTCAACGATGCGGTAATTGCGAGTCGTGATTATCCGTCGTCGTTGGCGGCGCGTGCGGCCCGCATTCGCGCGGAAGCAGCAGCCAACGCTGCCCCGGCGGTGGACGATGCGGCGCGTACTTTCATCACGCAGTTTTCGCAGGCCGTTGTCAGTAATAAGAAAGCTGATTTGGAGTCACGTGTTGTGTCGGGCGAGCTCGTGCGGTTTATCAACGCGAGTATCGGAACCGAGCTTTGGGAGACTCGCGTGTTGCGCACCGAACAACTCAACGCGAATCTCATCGCCGCGGACGTCTTTATTAAAGCGAACAAACTGGGCAAAGCCGGCGAAGGCACTGCGGTGGTGCTGCTCGCGCGCACGCCAGGTGGTTTGAAAGTCTCAGGTATCGAACTTTTCGAAGTACGATAATGCGTGATGGATGAAGCAGAGATTCAAAGACGCGCCGCCCGCGTTAGGTTGCTTTTAATGGATTGTGACGGCGTACTCACCGACGGCCGCATCTGGATTCTTGAAAACGGCGAGGACCAGAAAGCGTTTCACACGCGCGATGGTCTCGGCATCGACTTGTTGCATCGTGCCGGACTTAAGTCAGGCATAATTTCCGGACGAACCTCGAGCGCCCTCGAACGACGCGCTCAATCACTGGGTGTTTCATACTTGTGGCAGGGACGCGACGACAAACGCCAGGCGTTTGCCGACACGTTGGCCCAGGCAGACATGACTAAAGAGGAAGTCGCCTACGTCGGCGACGACCTTACCGATCTACCGCTGATGGTCCAATCAGGGTTCGCGATCGCAGTCGGAGATGCAGTCGCAGAAGTTAAGGATCGGGCGCATTACGTGACGACAGCTACTGGCGGAAAGGGCGCGGTTCGCGAGGTCGTCGAGTTGATTCTGAAAGCACAAGGCCGGTGGGACGAACTGGTCAAGTCGTATTTGATCTGAAAACAAGGAAGGAGTTTTGCAAAAGTAGTTATGGCGCCACAGGTCGAGACATATCAATTCCAGGCCGAGACGAAGCAGTTGTTGGACATAATGATCCACTCGCTCTACACGACGAAGGAGATCTTCCTGCGCGAGTTGATTTCAAACGCATCCGACGCCCTCGATCGTCTCGGGTTCGAGTCACTCACCAAACCGGAGTTGACCGCGGAAGATTCAACGAAAGAGATCCGGCTCGAAGTCGATCGCGACGCACGCAGGTTGACGATCAGCGATAGCGGGATCGGCATGAGTCGCGATGAAGTGATCGAACATATCGGTACGATCGCGAAGTCGGGAACACGTGAGTTGCGCGAGCAGATGCGCGAGGGCGCATCGACGAGTGTTCTCGAAGAGCTTATCGGACAGTTTGGCGTAGGCTTTTATTCCGCTTTCATGGTTGCCGATCGGGTCACGCTGTTGACACGTCGCGCCGGTGAGGAACGCGCCACTCGCTGGGAATCAACCGGCGATGGCCAGTACACAGTTTCCGATGCGGATAAGCCAACTCGCGGCACGTCGATCACGCTTCAGCTCAAACCCGTCGATCACGAAAGCGGAATCGAAGACTACACGGACAAATGGACGCTCACCCAGATCGTCACACGCCACTCGGACTTCGTTAACTATCCGATTCGTTTTGAAGATGAAGTGCTGAACTCGATGAAGCCGCTTTGGACGCGGCCCGCGAGCGAAGTTGCCGAGAGCGAGTATACGGAGTTTTATAAACACATCTCACACGATTTCAGCGATCCGCTTTACCACTTCACGGCACGCGCGGAGGGCCTGCTCGAGTACCAGGCGCTGATCTTCTTTCCATCGAAAGCACCGTTCGATCTCTTTTATCACGATCACCAGTCGGGGCTGAGGCTATACGCGAAGGGCGTGCTGATCATGGAGCAGTGCCCCGATCTTTTGCCGTCGTATTTACGATTTCTGAAAGGCGTGGTTGATTCCGAAAACTTGCCGCTCAACATTTCGCGACAGATGTTGCAGCAGGACCGTCAGATTGCGCAGATTCGAAAATGGCTGACGAAGAAGTCGATCGATGCGTTCCAGCATCTTTTCGATAAGGAAAATGAAAAGTATCTGGAGTTGTGGAAACAGTTTGGCCGCACGTTGAAGGAAGGAGCAGCGACGGATTTTGAGAACAAGGATCGCATCGTGTCGCTGTTGATGTTTGAGTCGTCGAACGATCCGGAGAAGTTGACGACGCTAAAAGACTATGTCGGTCGCATGCCCGCGGAGCAGACGGACATTTTTTACCTGACTGGCGAATCACGCACTGTGGTAGAGAACTCGCCGCACCTTGAGGCATTCAAGGCGAAGGGGTACGAGGTGCTCTATCTCGTCGACACGGTGGACGAGTGGTTGGTCCAGGCGGTGAACGAGTTTGATGGAAAGAGACTGAAGTCAGTAGGCAAGGGAACTGTGCAGCTTGGCGACGAAGCGGAGCGTGCGCAGGTGGAAGAGGAGTTGAAGAAGGAGCAGGAGGAGAGCGCCGGGCTCTTGCAGTCGATTCAACAGCACCTTGATGAGTATCTGAAAGAAGTGCGGCTCACGAATCGTCTGACGAACTCGCCGGTATGTTTGGTGGGCGCGGAGATGGACTTCAGTCCACAGATGGAACGTTTGCTGCAAATGGGTGGCGGCGCGCGTCCGAAACAGAAGCGCATTATGGAATTGAATCCGCGGCACGAGATCGTCGCGAAGATGCGTCAACGGTATGAGAAGGATAGTGGAGATAAGAAGTTGGGCAAATACGCCGAGTTGTTGTACGGATATGCATTGCTGGCAGAGGGATCAGATCTTCCTGACCCTCCGCAATTCAATCGTCTGCTCGCGGAACTAATGACCGAGACATTGACCACAGAGTAACGGCTGCGAATCGCATCGATCCGTGCTAATCTGTGGCTCCTTCAACCGAGCGGGTGTGGCGCAACGGTAGCGCATCAGCTTCCCAAGCTGAGGGTTGCGGGTTCGAATCCCGTCGCCCGCTCCAGAATTTCTTAGAGAAAAGCATCGCGCGTTCCCTCAGTAAATCCTGTCTACAAAATTAGTTCTTATAGTCGTGGTTCTTTGGAATCAAACCGCGCGGGCATTATATGTGGGGTACCGCACAGTCGAGTGCGAATCCTGGTGATATAAGCCGTCCGTCCCTCGCGTTCTCAATCTAATCTTCAGAGAGTGCTGCCAAATCAGAGCGAGTCTTCATAGATCACGAGCGTTGGTAGCTATGAGCTGTTTTTGAGTTCCATCACCCTCTTGATGATCACAAGGAGATAACAAGTCCGTGGTTCCCGGCCGTCGGCCATAAATCCCCACTCCACACGAGCGCTTAGCCTCTGGCTCAACCACTAAGTGCTCTTCACGGTTAAAGGAGAAAAAGTGAGTAAGACAAGAACAACGAAAAACAGGCGTCGGAATGAAGTCTCTCTAAAATACATCCTCGCTCACGGTAGTGTGCTGAAAATGCTAACGATGTCGCTGATGACGGCGGCATCTTTGCTTGCGTTGTGTAGCTACGTCGTCGCACAAAATCCTAATATTACTTTTAGAGTTAATCAATTAAATCATCGCGTTCCTCCGCACGGACCAATCAACACGATTGGAGTTGATCCTGCGAATGAACGCAACGTACTCGTCGCCTCGGACACTGGCGGCCTCTTCCGAAGTTCCGATGGCGTGAATTGGCAGCATGAAGATTCGCTGCCGAGTAACAACACAGTGGATATTGCCTACCTGCGCCGCGGCGGCGTAATCGTGAGCACGGCGGATGGATTCGAAGCCCGCGGTGGCGGAGTCTGGATACAACGCGGGGCCAACTGGACAAATCTCGCTCGCGAGCATTCGTTATTTCCGGCCCCAGGAGCGCGTTGCCCGGCTACTCCAGGGGCATACGACATCGATCTTGATCCGGTCACGGGCCGAATCTACGTGGCGACGGATTGCGGTGTGGCAATTGGCTCACCAGACGCCGAGACATGGGAACACGTCGAGATCGCCGGTGCGTCAAGCTTCAAGTCGATCACGGTCCTCGGCGGCGGTCATCTGATTGTCGGTGGCGAGGCTGGTGTTTGGTATTCACGCAATGGCGGAACGAGCTGGAGTCGAGAAACGAGTCTAATCAATGGCGTCTCAAGTATCCATGGACTCACGCGCGATCCGCGCGGGGGCGATCGCGCATATGCGGTCAATGACTCAAGACAGCTCTACCAGACGATAAACGGCGGCGCGACTTGGTCGCAAATTACGGCCAATCCTGAACGAGGTGATTGCGGGGGAATTGCATTTGTCAAAGCTGTCAGAGATCGCTCTCGAGTTCGACTATATTTCGGCAATCGTTGCAATACGTGGACGACTTCGTTTGACGCACTATCGGAACCAATGAGCGCCCCGCCAAACTGGATGGTCCTCCGTGTAGACCATGATCTTAGTCCTGATACACGCGATCTCGCATTCCACCCCGGAACCGCCAATCCTTACCTAATGAGCTCCGATAAGGGCCTTGACACCACGACAGATGGAACGAACTTCACTTGGATTGGCGCTGAGACTGGATTGAATGCCAATCAGATTACGGAGATTCGCGGTCAATACGTAGGCACCGGCTCCACGCCGGACATGTATTATGCGACCTGGCACAATGGGGTTATCGCCGCTGGCGGTTCTCGCACCGCAGGCGCCTGCCCCGAAGGTTGGGGCTTGGGTGTTCTGCGGAGAATTCCAAGGGCTGCCGACTCCACGATCAGCGTGTCTTGCCCCGGTCAGAATCTCCTCGCCGATCGGCTCTTTCTTAACCTGAGCCAGTGGTCTGATCCCGCCCAGGGCGGCTTGAGGCCGCCCGTAATTCTGCGGCAGGGCACTTATGTCCAGGGAACTGAGCCTACGGCTGACTATCCTCTTCGCCCGCGAGGACTGCAATACACAACGAACACCGGGGGAAACTGGCGTCAAATTGTCGAGATTCGTCAGCCGTTAAACGATCTTGCAAAACCCGCCGGCCTCGCATCTGATCCTACGCTAATCCAATCCGTACAAATGGGAATGATGCGGAATGGGCAGCAGGAAGTTGGGCTGGTGCGCGTGTCAGGATTCTCTTCCGGTGCGGCCGCAACTCTAGAGTATCCATCGATGGACGGGTTTGGCACGATAGCCGTGTTTCCCACTCAGATTTGGTATGAGGTCTACGCTGTGGATCCGAATGATGCAACACACATGATTGCAGCAGACGGCCTAACTAACGACGTTAAGGTCACTACGAACGGCGGTGACCTTTGGGACCCAATTCCCGGCCTGACTGATCTGGTGAGCCATCGAGGCGAGTATCGCATGGGCAAACCATGGGGAAATCGCGTGGCGTCGTTAGTCTCGGCGATCAGCTTTTGCCCAGACAATTCGAATCGCGTTCTGATGGGTACACAACAGGGTGGCGTGTACTTTTCCTACAACAGCGGCCAAACCTGGATGCCGGTGACGGGCTCTGAAGCGATCGTTCCTACATCGTCCTTCTTTTGGCTGAATAATTGTGGTACCGCGTGGGCATCAACCTGGGGTCGAGGGATTTGGCAAATCGATATGGCTGTGAGCTATCCATTCGATTGGTCTGAGCTCCGGCGATGCCGTCCGTGTCCCTTTGATAAGCTCAATCGTGAGGATCTATTTGACGACTTTCCTGATCCAAAATCCATCCAGGCTCTCTTCGTGCTTGACGGCGAGATTACTGCGATCAATGAGTCCGGTGGAACTTCGATTATTACCGTGTCTCAAGGGAGTGTGTTGGCAAGGCATGGTAAGTTATCAAAAGTGAGGGTTGTCTTTCAGAAAGACACTCAAGCTGCAGACTCATCGCTTTCAAAACAGAATGTGATACAGGGGGTTGTTTTCAAAGGCAAAAAGATGTCAGTGATCACTGGCGCATCGCGGCTCGATCTCTATTCGAGGGTGGCAGGAAAGAAGGGCCCAGGAAAAGGGCAGGTACCGGCCAGCCAAAAATCCTCGATGGAGGTGATCTCTACGACTAGTTCTTTCGGGACCGCGGCAGTAATGACAGGAGAGCCGCTGGTAATTCAAGTGAACAACCTCGAGTCAGTGGAAAATCAAACCTTCATGATCCAGATTGATGGGAAAGAGGTGGCAAAGATCGAGACCTCTCAAAAGAGCTTTGAGTATGTCGATAAGCTCACTCAGTGGTCGAAGGGGCGACACGTGGTTGCGTTAGTGTCTGCTGGGCCAACCGGGCCCCAAACAGTGTGGGTTACCAATTTTCTTGTTCCATACGGCAATGAGTACCTGGAGAGTACAGTTCGTCCCTCTCAACCTCTTGCGAAAGAATTGCTCGTCACTGGCACTTCGTTTTCTTCGACTCCGGAGACGTATCAAGGTCAGTGCCCGGTCACGATCAACTTCTCGGGCAAAATCACCGTCAATGGAAAGGGAACAGTGCAGTACAAGTTTCTTCGAAGCGATGGTGCGGTCAGTCCGGTGCAGGTCTTGGAATTTGACTCTGCCGGAAGTAGGACAGTATCGACTGTTTGGAGCCTTGGTGGGCCTAGCCTAATTGCTTACGACGGGTGGCAAGCAATCCAGATTGTTTCTCCCAACATAATGGATTCAGGTAAGGCATTGTTTGCTTTCCGGTGCGACAAGAGCAAGAACCCTTGAACTTCAAGGGGCGGCACTATTGGGGGGTCTGGCGCAGGAAGCCCAACTCGAACGCGACGGGCAGCCACATCGCGACGTCGGCGAGGACTTGCCCCGGATCTCGTGCGGTCTCAAGCGCCGCAACCTGGACGGCCGGGTAGGTTGAGGTGGGGTGCTCGCAGGCCCTTAGGAATGCGAACTGCCAAAGCGAAGTCTCTTCAACGTGCAGGCGATAGTTCGCGCGGCCCATCGCGACGAGCGAGGGCCGTGGTGCGGGCGGTTCGGGGCGCTCGCCCCTGTCTGCGCTTCTCAGAAAGTCCACGAGCGGAAACTTCATCTCCAACAATCGCAGACACGGGGTTGCCTGTAGCGTCATCCCCTCATCTAAGACAGTAAACGGCGAAAGAGGCTCGTCCGCGGGCGGGTCGTCCTCCGTGCCGCGCGCGCGCATAACCTCCGCGCGCGCACGCTCGACACGTGCAAGCTCCGGCGGCAGGTCGAGCATGGCGCCCGTCTCCGCGTCGAAACGTTCACGGCCCGGCCTCGTCTCTTCCAAAAATCTTGGGAAGTCCGCGCCAAGGTCATACAGACTGTGCGAACTTGGCGGTCGAGTGATGATGTAGGCTTTAGCGAAAGCGTCGAAGACCGAGTCGCCGACGAAACCGCGCAGCACGGGGAAATCCGCGCGCATGCAGTCGAGCAACCGGAGTATGTAGCCGCTGGTGTAGATGGCGAGACGTTCGCGCACAGAGAGGCCGCGCTTTTCAGCTACCACGTCTTGGCCTTGCAGCCCGTGACGCTGAGCGGCCACGTTCAGCTTTTCGCCGAGGTCGCCACGCTCGGTAACGACAGTCTTCATCCAGTGCTGCAAAAGGATGAGGGACTGTTCAGACATCGATCGTTGACAGTTGGAAACCGACCGGGTTAGAGACCGCGGATGCCGTACCGGATTTGTGGACTGGGGCGCCGGGGTTCTCACCCCGCAGCGCTGCCTCTGCCTTACGCAGTTCCACGACCAGTTCAGGGAAGTCTGGGATGTTGGAGTCCCACTCAAGGAGTGTAGAGACGCCGCCGGTCAACTCCTGCGCCAGCTTGTACAACTCCCACACGCGCGCCGGCACGGGCTGGTCGTGCGTGTCCACCAGGAAGCGACCGCAGTCCGTTGGCCCAGCAAGGTGAATCTGCACGACGGCGTCGTGCGCAATGTTCCGGATGTAGTGCTCCGCGTCAAAGCCGTGGTTGTAGCCCGAGACGTAGACGTTGTTCACGTCGAGCAGCAGCCCGCACCCCGTCTCGCGCGCCAGCTCTGAAAGGAATTCCCACTCGGCGATAGTCGAGCCCTTGAACTCCAGATAACTCGAAGGATTCTCCAGCACCAGTGGTCTTTCGAGAAAGTCCTGCACTTGCCTGACACGTTCGGCCACGTGACGCACGCTCTCCTCGTTGAGCGGCACAGGCAGGAGGTCGTGCGTATTGACACCAGCGACGCCCGTCCAGCACAAGTGGTCTGAGATCCACGCCGGGTGGACGAACTCGGCGAGCGCCTTCAACTTCTTAAGATAATCCCAATCCAGAGGATCCGTACTCCCCACGGAGAGCGAGACGCCGTGCATCACGATAGGGCGGACAGACACCAGGTGTTCGAGCACGCGGCGCGCATAGCCATAGTTGTCGATGAAGTTCTCACTGATGATCTCAAGCCAGTCCACGTTGGGGTCGTGACTCATCAGGTAGGAGAAGTGCTGGTTGCGCAAGCCGACTCCGAGGCCAAGGTTCGGTAAACCTCGTCGCGGGAGCCGGCCTGCGTGAACTTCAGCAATCATGTCGAAGGCGGGAAGGCCAGACGCAGGTCGCTGTCCTGCCTGGGCCTCTCGGGAATGGGCTGCTTGCGGTGTTCCAGCACCTTAATATAAGCCTCCCATGCGATGTCGTAGACACGGTCGCCCACCTCGTACCTTTGCAGCTTGGGCCTGCCCCTGTCCAGAATCAATTCCGGCTCGGATGTCTCGCCGACGAAGTCGTAGAGCTCCATCCACCCGACCACCTCGTCGGGGTGAGTGGAGTCAGGAACGGGGTAGAGCTGCGAGGCGGAGATGGGAACGGCGCAGCCGCCGTAGCTCGCGCACATATTGTCCGAAGGGGCGCTGTAGACCGGCTTGGTAGGCACCGCCCCTCCCTGCAACGGCCGGGTCGGATTCAGATGGTCGAGCAAAGCTCTGGGACTGCACTGCGCGCTCTGCCCCTGCACCTGGACGAAACCACAGCCGCCCTCCGCCTTGCATGTATTGGAGCCGCGGCAGGAGTGGAAAACCTCCACCTGCGCGCATGTGTCGCTGCGTGTACCGCTCAGTTCCAGTCCCTGGCAAGCGTGATAAAGCTCACCAGTGGTCTTGGCCTTGATGCCTTTCGTGATGTCAGGGAGCCGGCCGAAGACGGCCCAGCAGATCGAGACGCGGTCTCCCGAGCCATACATCGAAGGGCTTGGAAATCCGGTCGTCTCGGCCGTCCAGAAGCCGCGAAGAACGCGCGTGATGCCGGCGATGGAGCCGGCTGCCGCCTGGCTGAAGGTCTTGTAATTGTTCCCTACGGCATCGTTCGCTTTCAGGTTGTTGAGCGCGGCGGCCACGGCGTCGGCCGGTGGAAGGTTCCACTTGTTAGCTTTATAGTCCTCCTCATTCGTGATCAGCATTTCGGCGGTCCACTTGTTACCGGCCGCGTGCCACTGATCCCACGTGACAATGCCGCCTGCCTTCAGCAGATCGTTGATGGCCTTGAAACGATCCTCATGATCGAGCGCGCCGTTCTGAGTCCGCGCGACCTTATTTCCTGAAGGGTTGTCTTGAACGCCTTTGTCTGTGTAGTTCGGATAATCGAAGTCGAGCGCCTTCTCGTCCGGCTGAAACTGTCCCTTGACCGGCGCATACTGAAGTAGCCCGCGCATCTGCCTTATCCAAGTGGCCACACCCTCGCCCTCGCCCTGGTCGGTGATGGCATTGATCATGTTGAGGATGTTCTCCATCGCGGAGGCTACGTTGATCTCACCTGACGCCATCGTGGGCATCTTCGGGTACTCGGGCTTGTGATGACTACTGCTTGCGTTGAAGAGATCTCGCTCCAGGGTTCCACGGTTGAAGACTGACTCGAAGAGTTTGGTCCCGTCGTCGTACTCGATCTCGATGTACTGCCAGAGGCACCTGTACATCCAACCGATGGTGCCGAACATCGGGAGGTCTTTGCCCACCTCCCAGGTCTCAAATGGGGCGACGGGGAAGTATTTGCCGACGTTGGCCGGGTCGATCATTTTCTTCGCGTCCTTCTCGTTCTGTTCGATGGCGAGGAAGAGGCGGTTTTGTTCCACGGTCAGCGGGCCGAGCTGGACCTTGATGTCGTTGTAGCCTTGGACCGTGTCCTTGAAGTCGAGGATGTGCGGAAGTACGGTGTTCTCGGATCCGTAACAGACCCAGCCGTACTCATCGTTCATCAGCGCCTTGCTGGTGTAGCTCGGCATCACGCCGAGCGCCTTGGCGATGTTTGAGGCCAGTTGCAGGTGCAGCATCTCATCGATGAAGACGCTGAAGAAGTGATTGAACGCCTTCGCGTTCGGGCTGCTTGAGGGATCGCGTGCTGGCGAAGCGCCCGGCCACAGCCGCCCGCGATAGAAGTCGTTTCCCTTGCTGGTGATCTGGTGCATCCCCTGTATGGAATACATCGAGACCATATAGAGCGGAAGTGTGAACAGCTCGACGTCTATGGCGGCCTGAGCGATGGCCCGCAAGGCGGCCGTGTCGGTGATGATGTTCTTGATCGGGCGTTCTTTCAGCTCCGGCCGTTTAAAAGTTTCCATATTTGTACTTATGACCTCCGACTGGTGTGAGAACAAGGTGGTGTTGGATTGCTTCGGCGGGTCGCGACTTCAAACCCGGTTTAGGATCGCGGACGGCGGGCGGATAATACTTCCGCGACTTCTGAAAAGGCAAGTAGTTTGTCTGCATTGCAAAAGAACGGACAGGCCGCGAGAATTAATCTCTTCTAAAACTAACCCGCCCATTCGCAGGGCGGGTTAATTGAAACGCCACGTGTGAGTTTGAACTCTCTTGCAAAAGAAGAATCCTCGTTCATCGCTCGTACGCAACCTTCTCGATCAGGTGCGAGCAATGCACAAGCGAAAATTATTTAATTCTTTCCACCGAAAACGTATCCAACGTTGATTGTCGCGCGAACAGTGGGTTCTCTGCCGAGGCGAAGTTCCGGTGATACGAATAGTTTCTTCGTTATAAATATCTTAATCCCGACCCCACCACTTGCTGTCCATGTATCAAAGGTATTGTCGGTGCCAATAAAGCTGCCTTCGTGGTGAAGCCCGCCGACGCCTGCGATGCCATAAAAAACGGCGCGTTTCGTTGGGTCGGTGAAATCGTACGCAACGCTTAATTGTCCGGCGTGGTCCTGATCGTTTTCCCCGTTGCGAAAGTACATGTACTCAGGCTCAATGCTAAGCCGCTTCGTCACGTAAACACGCAGCGCGGCGCCGACCATCTTGTGTTCAATGTTTTCACCAAAAGTGGCGCTGCCGAAGATGACTTTCCCTTCAACCTTGGGCGACGTTACTTGCTGGTCCTGTGCGTAGAGAGGGGTAACGCAAGCCATTAGGGCCACACCCGCAGCTAACACGTATGTTCTTCATCTGGTCCAACCGTTTTGAAAAGATCATGGTGTTCGCTCCTACCAAAAGATAAACACGCGCTGGCTTTGGCAAGCGGCGTACCTTCAAAATTTCTCAGTAAAACGTGAGAGAGACAGCGGACTCAGATCGTCGGGTGGTTGTAAAGCTGCTCCAATAGAAAGAAGAAGCTGGCCCTGGTGGGCCAGGACCAAGTGGGCCGAGCTATTGATCTGGCTGATGCTCGGGCAATTCAGTTTTTAGAAGTTCTGCTTTTCGAAATCTTTCACGTGTAGGAACGTGAGCTAATGCTGCGCAGTGTTTTCCCGTCTCTCCAGAAGAGGATGACATAGTACTCGTCGTTGCCCTCATGGTAGAAGAGCGCGACTGCACGCTGTTCTGTCTCTCTTCAGCTCTGGCCAAACCAGCCCCGACTGCGGGCGAACCGCGAGAACCACAATAGCGTCGCTGCTATGCCAATGATCAGCGCGGGCATGACGAGTCCCGATGGTCCCGCGACTTGTATCCCGCCGCGAATGATCATGGTGTAGACCATTTGCACAATCACCGCCACCAGGCAGATTGCGAACATCAGGGTGGTCCAACTCTTTCGCAGGAACAGACCAATGCTTCCCGCCAGCCCGGTTAACACGGCCACGCCATAGACGAAATAAATCCAGCCTGGAATGGATCGCGCCCACTCCTTCATAGGCTCCGTCATGGATTCCATGAATGCTTCCTGAGCGAAAAGCTCCATCGCGAAGAAGGCGCACCCCATCAGATTCCACAAGAGCGCCACAGCCGCGATCACCCAGTACCAACGAGGAACCGCTGAAAATCTTTGCTGTTTCATTTTTTCTTCTTTCTGAGATTAAGTTTTACGCTGTCAGTTCCCATGGATCAGTTAGTAGTGATGGATGCGATCAACGACTTCAAGCTCTTGAGCGACGGGCGAAACGATGAGTCCGCGAAGTTGTTGAGGCGTCGTTCTTCTCTTTTGAGATAGTTTAGCTTTGGATCCTGTCGAGTGTTCTTCGTGAAATCGATACCCTTTGGAAGAGAAGGATGAGTTATTGCGAGACGAGCAGCTACGTAATATTTCCCGTCGTTTGTTAATCCCTGAAAATTACATGTGAGCTCTTCGTTGTTGATCGGCGTCGGCATCGCATCTTGCGAGTACTGCGTCAGAAACAGAACGCCCTTACCCGTTTTAAAATCGAGATACTGCACTTTACTTTGCACTATTCCGGTCGAGTTGTTGAAGGGCAGATCGAACAGTTCATCATTGAACTTAAAATTCGCAGGACGTCTCGCGAGAAGCTTGCGCAGTTTGACGGCTGCTTCGTTGATGTGCGGATACGACTTTGCAAAATCCGTTACCGAAGTGTCCGTAAGAGGGATGATGCATACGGTGCTGTGCGCCGGATAGAAATAACGCGGTCCCTTTGCGAGCGCCGGCAGCGGACGTTTATCTTTGAGGTGGAAACATGAATGAGCGGGAGATTCGGTGGGCGTCTCATCCGGCTGGGCAATGGATTTGGGAACGCTTTCGATCTCGACCGACTCGTAATCGCTTGCGTTGTAAACGAACGGCACCTCGCCAGGTTTTGCCGGGCGCACTTTCTGATTGCGTTGGGCCAACGTTGCGATACACGCGGTCATCAAGACCGCGGCACTAACTATTCGTGTTCTGTTTTTCATGATCTGTACAAGTCCCGCAAAGCGTAACCAATATCGGGGAAGAGAAACTCGAAGCCTTCTTCTCTTAATCTGCGCGATACGCAGTAGCGACCCAAAAGCGCCAAATCGGGATCCGTGCGCAGTAGTAACGGCGCCACGAGCCGGACCATCCATCTCGCCGCCGGCATCCGTAAAATGACGGGCTAGATTCTGCCCGAGAAAACCTGTGCCTCCCGCAATAACAACACGGTCTATCGTCGACATGCTTGATTCCGTTGTTCTTGTGCCGGTCACGATATGAGATGTGACGCGGACATTAACTGAAAAGTTTTGGTCCAATCAGTTTAGTATATATCGCCATTCGCAACGCACTCGTAGAGAATGTCTGGGCGGTTTTCTTCGTTGGCGGAACCATCGCTGAGAGCTACGACCCGGAATCTGTGATGTTCGTAGAACTTTCTAGCGGCGTCGTTGCACTGAAATGTATAGAGTCGGATGGGCGGAGGCAGTTCCCGCTTGGCATGGTCCAGAAGTGCGGTGCCGATGCCGCGGCGGGTGTGCGTCGGAAGCAGGTAGAGTTGTTCAATCCAACTGCACTCATTTCCTCGCGACATCGCGACGAATCCGACGACCGCGCCGTCAACGCTTGCCACCGTAACACCGCCGCCGGGGATTAGTTTTTGTCTGACCCACTCGCGGACGCTTTGATCGGAATGGACCAAAGGCGCGCATGCGACGAGTTCCTTACGCGACCGGAGATAGATTTCCGCGATAGAATCCGCATCGGCGTCGGTTGCGCGTCGCAAATTTGGAATTATGCAGCTCACGATTAGAATACGCATCATATGACTAAACACTCCCAAACAACACTCGCGTTAATCCTTCTGCTCGCAATCAACTGTGTGGCCCAGAATGGCGTCTCGACGAAGGTTGATGAATACATGCAGGCGGAGATGAAGGCGCAGCAGATACCCGGCGTGTCGCTCGCGGTCATCAAGGATGGTCAGATCGTCCTCGCGAAAGGCTATGGATTAGCGAACGTCGAACACCAGGTGCCGGCAAAGGCGGAAACGATCTTCCAATCGGGCTCGATGGGTAAGCAGTTCACCGCCACCGCCGTCATGATGCTGATGGAAGACGGCAAACTCGCTATCGACGATAAGCTCAACAAGTATTTTCCCGACGCCCCGGAAGCGTGGCGCAACGTCACCATCCGGCATCTACTTACGCACACCAGCGGAATGACCGACTATCCTTCGGACTTCGATTTCCGTCGCGATTACACGGAAGACGAACTCTATCAACGAGCGAAAGCGATTCCTCTCGCATTCCAACCCGGAGAAAAGTGGAGCTATAGCAACCTCGGTTACGTAATGCTCGGCATACTGATTCACAAAGTAAGCGGAAAGTTTTACGGTGACTTCTTACAGGAGCGCGTCTTTAAACCGCTGGACATGTCGACAGCTCGCATCATCAGCGAATCAGACATCGTTCCGAATCGCGCAGCCGGTTACCGTATCGACAAAGGCCAACTGAAAAACCAGGACTGGGTTTCGCCGTCATTGAACACAACCGCCGACGGCGCGCTCTACATGAACGTCTACGACATGGCGAAGTGGGATTCCGCGCTCTACACCGAAAAGCTGCTCAAACGATCGAGTCTCGAACAAATGTGGACGCCGGTAAAACTCAATGACGGCAAGACACAGCCTTACGGATTCGGCTGGGCGCTCGGCGAGGTAAAGGGTCATCGGTACGTTCAGCACGGTGGCGCGTGGCAGGGATTCAAAGCCCAGATTATTCGTTTTATCGACGACAAGTTCACGGTGGTCCTATTTGCGAATCAGATCCGGACGAACCAGTCGAAGTTGGCCCAGGGCGTCGTGGCACTGTACCACCCAGAACTCGCTCCCTAGTTTTTTAACTCATGTGAGATCCGCCAGAAGTCCTGCTGAATCCCAGACGAAACGTGAACCGATTGCCGATCCCACTGAACGGTGGCACAATCGGCTTTACGCCCTCTCCCGAAACTTAAGCTGGTCCCGTAATATTCCCGACTGCCAGCGAATTACGATGCACCGGTGCGGTGCAGACAGCTAACTGTCGCGCGGCAACTTGGGGGTTTCATGAATAACCGGACAATCATGGTCGTCGAAGATTACGACGACACACGAGTGCTCTTAAAGACGGGCCTCGAACGACTGGGTTACACCGTGCTCGAAGCTTGTAACGGACAGGAAGCCGTCGATCTCGCCGATCGCGAACGCCCCGACCTCATACTAATGGATCTCGATCTGCCGATCCTCGACGGTATCGCCGCCACGCAGTGCATCCGTCAAAAACCCGAACTTGAAGGTGTTCCAATCGTCGCAGTCACCGCTTATCCGATGTCGTACTCTCACGTTAAAGCGTTTGCGAAAGGATGCGACGAATACATGCGCAAGCCGATCGACATGGCTGAGCTGGAGGAACTCGTCAATCGTTATCTCCCCGCAACCTGATTCAGCGACAAAGCCAACTGATTCCGGTTATCATCGCCACCTCAATCCTGAAAGGCGTGCTCACTATGGTTTCCTCAGCGCTAAGAATCATCGGCTATCTGTTCGTCGCATGCCTCATGGTCCAGGCCCAAAACCCGGCACAAAAAACGAATCCGAGCACTATCAGCGGCAAGGTCACGTTCAAAGGCAAGGGATTACCGGGGATTACAGTTGGTGCACGCTCACAACAATCGGGCCGTGCACGTAATCCACTGATGGTAACGACAGATCAACTGGGCAACTATCGAATACCGAATGTTTCCCCGGGAGAATATGAGGTCATGCCCGCCGCGCCACAGTACCTGGTTGGTGGTCTGGCGCCGATTAAGAAGTTAATTGTGGCTGAGGGTGAGAACCTTGAAAACGTGGACTTTGTTCTCGTTCGTGGCGGCGTCATTACTGGGAAAGTCGTCGATGCTGATGGACGACCGTTGATCGAACAACCGGTTGAAATATATCCGATGGGAGGTACTGACGCGAAACCACTGGTTCTCATGAACCTACACTCCGATCCGACCGACGACCGCGGTGTCTATCGCGTCTGGGGTCTACGACCCGGCAAATACAGAGTCGCCGCCGGAGTAGCGCAAGATCGAATGTATGCGCGGGGGACTCGAGCGGTTTACGGCCAAACGTATCACCCGTCTACGACCAACCCCTCGGAAGCGACCATTATCGAGGTCACGGAAGGAAGCGAGGCGACGAACATCGACATCACCCTTCGTCGCACAGTAAACGTGTTCACCGTCTATGCGCGAGTCGTCGACTCTGATGATAAACCGCTCCCGAACGCAATGTACGCTCTGCAGAAATTTGAACAGAACTCAAGCATGACGACCAGCGGATTTACTTCGGACAGCCGTGGGGAAATCAAGATTGACAGCGTCACTCCGGGCAAGTATGCGCTGTATCTCGAACCGTCAAAGGCGGTCGATGTGTACACCGAGCCGGTACGATTTGAAGTTGTGGACCAGGACGTCAAGGATCTGGTCATCAAAGCAACGTCCGGAAGTAGTCTGTCGGGAATAGTTGTTCTCGATGGCGTGGACGAGAAGATCCCTATCAAACCGAATCAGTTGATGATACTGGCACGCGTTGAAAACAAGGATCCCAACAACCACATACGGACGCCAAGCGCAGTCATAAACCCGGATGGCAGTTTCAAGGTGAGTGGCCTGCGGCCTGGAGTTGTTGAACTTACAGTGTGGGGTCAACAACAGGGGGTCGGGTACGA
Organism: uncultured Acidobacteriota bacterium; assembly: GCA_963789185.1. GTDB lineage: Bacteria > Acidobacteriota > Blastocatellia > Pyrinomonadales > Pyrinomonadaceae > PSRF01. The sequence goes on along the minus strand of CAWBJU010000015.1, from coordinate 145,644 downwards.
GGTAACTCAGATTCAACGCGACGGAGTGGTCCAATCCGGCGTCGAAATCAAACTTGGAGAGCAGATCAACGGCTTACGTGTGATTTTGAAGACGCGCACTGGCCGCGTTCGCGGACTGGTGAAGCTGGAAAACGGACGAGTCGCCTTCTCACACGTTATGGTCAATATAAAAAAGATCGGCGAAAACTCGGGCGTGATGGCTCAATTAGATGATCGAGGCCGCTTTTTGTCCGACCCTTTAACCGCAGGGCTTTATGAAGTTGTAATTACTGTTTACACGAGTCAAGGCCGGCCGATATCAACAAAACAACAAGTGGCCGTAGCGGACAACCAGGTGGCTGAGGTAACCCTGACACTGGACCTGAAGAGCGACCCCAGTCAGGGTAGACCTTAAGAGCCGGTCGAGGAATTGGTTGTATACCCAAGATAACTAGCGCATACTCCAGTCAGTGGGGCGTGCGCCCTCATAAGCTGATCAGCGGAGGCGACGATGAAGATCCTTTTGCTGTTCCTGATTCTCTTTAATCTCCTGTCACTCGTTCAAACGCAAACTCCTGCCAACGACGAAGCCTCGCCGATGGGTGTCACGAGTCATAAGTGGTCGCGTGCGCGACAAAAAATCGAGACACCACAGACGTCAGACGCCAGCGGACCGGCGCGTCAGGTGATCCCGCAAAACAAGAACTTCGCGCGCAACGCACGAATGAATGAACCTCGCGGTGCGAGAGATCCGAACCAGGACACACTTGACGGGCGTAGCGCCGCGATGGAGAAGAGTGTTCAGGAAGCTCGCTCCTCGCCCAAGTCTGAGCCTCGCGACGGTTTTGCATATCGCATCAAAGTTAAGAACAGCTCAACGAAAGTGGTTGAGATCATTTTCTGGGAATACCAGTTTCACGAAGCTGAGGACCCGAAAACGATCGCGCGGCGACAGTTTCTATGCGGCGTGGACATTCGTCCTGACAAGGAAAAAGATCTCGAAGGTTTTAGTCTCTCCGGCCCAAGTGACGTCGTCAGCGTTGGCGCCCTCGCCGACAAATCGCGCTTCAAAGAGAACGTCGTGATTAACCGGATCGAATACTCCGATGGCTCGATCTGGCAGAGAAAAGGTTGGCACCTCGCTGAAGTGAAGGGAAGTTACGATCGCGTCCTGCGGGAACCGTGGGTCCCGGGTCAGTGCAAGGGTCTCTAAATACGACGGGCATCATCCCTCATGTCGCAGAAGCCAAAACTTCTTATCATCGACGATGAATTGCAGATCAGGAGTCTGCTCGTCGACCTCCTGGGACCGGTCTACGACTGCTCGGAAGCAAGTTCCGCCGAAGATGCGCTTACCGCGTTATCGCAGGAAACCTTTGACCTCGTAATCAGCGACATCGACATGGGCGGAATGAGCGGCCTCGAGCTGGTACCGCGGGTTCACTCACTCTCGCCGGATACGGTCGTCGTTATGATCAGCGGAAACCAGGACATCGAGTTTGCGATCAACGCCTTGCGTGTGGGTGCTTTTGACTACATTTCGAAGCCAATCGATATCCGTCACGTCGAAGCGTCCGTTGAACGCGCGCTGAGGCACGGCAGTCTGTTGAAAGAGAAACGCCTCTACAAGGAGCAGATCGAACATCTGCTACAACAACGGACAGCGGAAGTCGACTGGCTTGCGTATTACGACACGGTTACGCAACTCCCGAATCGCGCGTTGTTCGAAGATCGACTGACGCAAGCGGTCGCGATCGCGCGCGCGAAAGACGAGTCGCTCGCCGTGCTGTTTATTTCACTGGACCAGTTCAAGAAGGTGAACGATTCGCTGGGGCACGGTCCAGGCGACAGTCTGCTGCGCGAGTTTGCGGAACGTTTGAAGAGCTGCATCAGTAAGTCAGACACCGTGGCGCGGTTTGGCGGCGACGAGTTTGCACTCTTGCGGACACACACCGACGGTACCAAGGACATCATCGAAACGATCGGCATGTTGTCGCAGGTGTTGAAGTTTTCATTCGACCTGCCGGGTCATGAAGTGTATGCGACAGCGAGCGTCGGTGTGAGTTTGTTTCCGTTTGATGGCGACGACACTCAAACGTTGCTGAAGAACGCGGGCGCCGCTCTTTACAAAGCTAAAAAGTCCGGCGGTGCAAACTATCAGTTCTTTACCTCCGACATGCACGAGCTCGCGACCCGACGTCTGGCGCTCGAGACGAACTTGCGTCGCGCGATTCAGAATGAAGAGTTTCTGATTCATTACCAACCGCGTGTCTCCGTCGACTCGCTTGCGATCACGGGTGTTGAAGCGCTGGTGCGATGGCAACATCCGCAGCTTGGTCTCGTGTCGCCCGCCGAGTTTATTCCACTCGCCGAAGACACCGGGCTAATCGTGCCGATCGGTGAATGGGTTTTGCGTAAGGCGTGTTTACAAAGCCGGGAGTGGCAGGAACGAGGATTTGCGCCAATTCAGATGTCGGTGAATATTTCAGCTCGGCAGTTTCACGAACGCGACCTGTCGGAGACTGTGATCCGAATACTCGACGAGACCGGTTTGGCCGCGAAGCATCTCGACCTCGAATTGACGGAAAGTTCCATCATGCAGAACTCCGAGTTTGCCGCCGGGGTGTTGGACCGTTTGAAGAGTATGGGGATCAACATCTCGATTGACGATTTCGGTACCGGCTTTTCGTCTCTTGCTTCGTTGAAGCGTTTGCCGATCGACGTGCTGAAGATCGATAAGTCGTTTGTGCGAGACGTGACGACGGATCCTGACGATGCGGCGCTCGTGATGGCCATCATCACGTTGGCCCACAACCTGAGGTTGAAAGTGATTGCTGAAGGTGTAGAAACAGCGGAGCAACTTCGTTTCCTTCAGTTACTCCGCTGTGATGAGATTCAGGGTTACTTCTTCAGCCGCCCCCGTGCGGCCGAGGATCTCGTGGCGCTGTTCGACACGAGCTCCCCGAAAGTTATCAGCTAATCACGCGTGAAACTCAAATCGTGCGACATCCGATTCGCCCAGGATCACTGTGTCACCAGCACTCAACGGAGCCTCCGTCACACGCGGTGAACGAGGATCGTTAACGAACGTTCCGTTGCGCGAATTCTGGTCTTCGATCACCACGCGCCCGCCTCTGACACCAATCCACACATGACGTTTCGAAATGCGCGGATCTCCGATCACGATTTGTGACGAGCCACCGTCGCGACCGATAAAGTCGCCATCGTGTTTGACCTGAAACTGTTGTCCGGAAAGGGGACCCGAGACAAAGTGGATCGATCCGTAATTTTGCTTGAACGCATCGCCGTCGGCGGTGATTGCGACTGTCCGCGACAGATCGACGGTCATGCCCTGATCACCAGCCATCACGTGCGGCATTGGCATTGGCGCGGGTGGTGGGGGCGGCGGTGGTGGCGCCGGCGACGCATGAGCAGGTGACGGTTTTGGCGCCGGTGGTGTCGGTGAATACGCCGCGGGTGCTGGTGATGGCGCCGGATGCGCTCTTCCGCCTGGTGCGGGAGCTGCTCCGGCTTGTTTCGCCTTCTTACGACGACGCATGATCATGAAGATGATTATGATGATGATCAGGAGAAACCCGAGGAAGAACAGGAAACCCACGATCCCGCCAACGACCCACATCGAAACTCCCGACTTCTCACGGCCTTCGGCCTTCGCCTGCTGACTGCTTTGGACCAGCCGGTCGACTTCGGAGTGCTGCGGAAACAGCCGCTTTACCTCTTCGAACTTCGGAATCGCCGACGAGTACTGGTCGGTCCAGTAATAGTCGAGACCTTCCTTGAAGGCCGTGTCGGTCGGGCCTTCCCGGTTATCTGCACCGGCGGCCTTCACGTACTCCATCACCGTGTTTGACGGAACGACAAACGCAAACCCGGCAACTTCCTGTCCGTTGACTGTGTCGCCGCGGAACGTCAACAACCCGATCACTTCATGCGCGTCGTTCAACACCGGTCCACCCGAGTTGCCGTGGGTAGCGTTAGCACTTGTTTGGAGAATCGGCGCGCCGGTGGAGGCAGTTTTTCGTGCCGAAATCTTTCCGTCGGTAATGCTGGCTTCAAACGCTGACTTCTGACTGAGCATTCCTGATTGGAACGTGTCGGCCGCGCCGGGATAACCGATAACCGTGACGTGGTCCTGAAGCTGGACGCGATCGGAGTCGCCGAGTTTCAGAATCGGAGCGTTCCTGACTTCGATCTTCACGACCGCCACGTCTTTGCCCTGATCGGTGGCTTCTCCGACGGGCGCGCCGTATTGCTTGATCTCAAACGGGAAGGCGCTGCCGTCGGGAGTAATTACGTGATGGATTTTCTGAAAAGCAACGAACTCGCTGCGCTGATTGAACATATTGACTTCATTGGCGTTCAGACTTCTGACATCACGGCCAAGCTGCTGCGCTATTTGCTGAAGCATGTGGTAGAAGAGCGCCTGCTTGGCTTTTTCCTCGCCTTCCTTCGTAGTTGAAACGACGTGCGCATTGGTGGCGATGTAGCCGTTGGAACTGAGGAAGAACCCTGATCCCATAGCAACATTCTGCACGTTGTACGTAAACGTCTGACCGTTGGGCGCGTGAAACTGGATTTGGCCCACGGCGCCGTCGACGATACGGACGACTGCGGGTTTGCTGTACATCGCCAGGCGTTCGCCCTCCGAAACTGCGTTCACTACGAATCGCGGTTGCATCGGGAGCAACGTAACGGCAAGGAAAAAAACGCCTATCGCAAGAATAAGCAGTCTGCGCATGAAAAGGGCTCCTTGGGGAAAATGATTGTTTCGTTTCAAACAGTGAAAGCCTTGAAGAAGTTTACCGGCAGCGTAGAGTGCCTTCTAAAGGAATTCGGCGCGAAAGTCAATGAAAAACGCGCCGCAAAACGGCTTTCGAGAGGCCGGGGTGGCTGCGTACCGTAACTGAACGCTCCGAGGTTCTTACCGTCTCACTTTGCCATGTCTGCTGCTGGTGCAATCCAGTTGACGGCGTAACAACAGCGATACACCAAAAATCAAATGGCACGTGGGTTGCCAAAATCGAGAGCGGAGCTTTTCCACTTTTAGGAGGAAAGAAGCGTGACGAGAAACATTTGCTTATTGACACTGCTTTTGCTGGTGGCGCTTGCCGCAGGCTGTAACCGAACCGCGGATCAGAATGCGGCCACCACAACCCCGAGTCCAACGACCGTTGAAGGACCGGACAATTCTGAAATCACCACCTCGGTGGACGCGAGCGGCACGAGGACCGAAACAAGAACATTCCGGAATAATCCCCGCATATCGAAAGTTGTCGTTACGACTCGCGACGGCAGGAGAACAGTCACGGCCACCTCTCCCAGCGGTGAAGAGCGTGTAGTGACGACCACTGAGAACGTGCTGGAGGCGACCGGTGAAGCCGTCGCTCGGGCAGCGAACTTCGTCGCCGACAAAGCCGAGGATGTACCGGGTGAGGTGAAGGCCGTAGGAAATGAAGCCGCCGACAAGGCTGAAGACGTAGGCGACAAGGCCAAATCCGTAGGCGAGAAAACTGTAGATGGCGCCAGGAAAGTTGGCGATAAGACAGTTGAAGGCGCGAAGAAAGTTGGCGATAAAACAGTCGAAGGCGCCAAGAAGGCTGGCAGCGCTGTGAAGAAAGCCATCCCGTAACACGGATCGCAGAACAATTCAGCTAACCTTCAGAGGTGAAAGGGCAGTCGTTAGCGGCTGCCCTTTTGTTATACTAATGACCTCTCAAGGAGGTAAGTTCGATGGCAGACATGTCGCGGTTCACGATTATTTGCCCCTGCTGCGAAGCCACGTTAGCAGTCGACGCCGAAACCGGCGTCATCATCTCGCATGAAGAGAAGGCGAAGCCGCTCGCCTCGTTTGACGAGATGGTCAAGGGGCTCGACAAACAAAAACAGATGCGTGAACAGATCTTTGCCCAGGAACTCAGTTCCATGAAGAACCGCGATCGCATTCTTGAAGAGAAGTTTCAGGATGCAATGAAACGGGCTGAGAAGGACAAAGACAAGCCGTACCACAACCCGATGGACATTGACTAACACTAAGTCTTCAATCGCGGCAACACTCTTCCAGTAACTGGAGCAACTTAATGGTTCGTAATTCGATTCGTTTCCTGACCCATGCTGTGCTTGTGGGCAGTGTGCTTGTGGCCGCGCATTTCATCGCGCCGGCGCAGACGCGGATGCCGCAGATGAGTTTTAAGGACCGCACGCTCGCCAACGGCATGCGCGTGCTGAGCGTTTCCGACTCTTCCAGCCCGACGGTGGCGATTCAGGTCTGGTACCACGTCGGTTCCAAGGATGATCCGCAGAAACGCAGTGGCTTCGCGCATCTGTTCGAGCACATCATGTTCAAGAGCACTAAGAACATGAAGTCGGAAATGATGGACCGTCTGACTGAAGACCTCGGTGGTTTCAATAACGCGTTCACGGCTGACGACGTGACGGTCTACTTCGAAGTGGTGCCTTCGAACTATCTGGAAACTTTGTTATGGGCTGAAGCTGACCGGCTGTCGGGTCTGAATGTTGATGATCCGAATTTCAAGTCGGAACGCGACGTGGTGAAAGAAGAGTTTCGCCAGGGGGTGTTGGCGCCACCGTACGGTCGTTTCGAATACCTGCTCCAGGAAAGGTCGTTTACAGACCATCCGTACAAACGACCGGGTATCGGCAGCATTGAAGATCTCGATGCAGCGTCGTTGAAGGACGTTCAGGAGTTTCACACTACTTATTACCGGCCCGATAACGCGACCCTCGTCGTTGTCGGAGACTTCGATCAAAAACAGTTTGATGCGTGGGTCGACAAGTACTTCGCGCCGATCGCGAAACCCAACCGTCCGCTGCCGCGCGTGCAAGTGAAAGAGCCTGATCGAAAAGCCGAGGCCCGCTACACTGAATACGGTCGTAACGATCTTCCCGCGGTGGGTTTGACCTATCTCGCACCACGTCAGGCCGACGATGATGCCGCGGCGTTGTACGTGGCCGATGCGATTCTTTCGACAGGTGAGTCTTCGCGACTCTACAACTCTCTGATCTACCAGCAGCAGCTTGCGGCAGACGTAGGATCAACTTTTGAGGCGCGCGAGGACGTGAGTCTGTTTGTTCTGACCGCAGTGCTCTCGGAAGGAAAGAAAACAGAAGACGCGGAGAAGTCGTTGCTTGCCGAGATCAAGAAGTTGCAGGACGCGCCGGTTTCCGCGGCGGAGTTGGAGAAAGCCAAGAACCAGCTCCTCACAGGCCAATTGCTTCAACGCCAAACGAGCAACGGCAAAGCGCTCGCGTTAGGCGAAGCGGCGGTGCTGCTCGGAGATCCCGCGCGCGTGAATACGAACCTCGGTCGCTTGCAAGCGGTCACTGCCGCGGACGTGCAGCGTGTGATGAAAAAGTATTTTACCGACACGAATCGAATGGTCTTGTATTACCTTCCTGAAGCTTCGAAGCAACCTTCGAAGGATGCGAAGAAGGAGGGCAATTAAAGTGAAGCTAATCAAACGTCTATCGCTGTTGTTTGTCCTGCTTTCGTCGTCGCTCGTCGCCTTTGCGCAAACTCCGCAAGCGACTCCACCGCCGCCAGCGCCGCCGCGCTCGGGAACGTTTCCGAAACCAGTTGAGGAAACATTGCCGAACGGGTTGCGCGTAATCGTCATTCAACGAAGCGAGTCACCGCTTGTGACGGCCCAGTTGCTGATCAAGAACGGCGGGGAAGTCGATCCCGCTGAGTTGGCTGGACTCGCTGACATGACGGCCAACCTGTTGACGAAGGGCACTCAAAGTCGCGACGCCACGAAAATCGCGCAGGAGATCGAAAGCCTCGGCGGTTCACTCGACTCGGTGGCGCGCTGGGATTCTTCGTCTGTAAACGTGAGCGTAATGTCGTCGAAGATTGGTCCAGCGATGGAGATTCTCGCCGACGTTGTGCGACGTCCGACGTTCAAGAGTGAAGAAGTTGAACGACTGCGGCAACAATACCTCGACAACGTGACGCTCGCGCTGGGTGATCCGGGAAGCATCGCGCGATTTGTGGCGGCGCGAGTAGTGTTTGGCGACAGTCCGTATGGACATCCGATTAGCGGCACCACCGAGGCGCTGACGCGCATCACGGCTGCGGACATCGCGAAGCTGCACGCGCGTTACTATCGGCCTGATAACGCGATCCTCATAATCGGCGGAGACATCACCTCGAAAGATGGTCTCGAACTCACCAGGAAATACTTCGGCGACTGGCAAAAACCGAGCGCGCCGTTGCCGGCGATCAGTGCGGCGATGAGCGATGCAGCCGGCAAGACCGGACGCGTGGTCGTTATCGATAAACCTGACGCCGGACAGGCCGCTGTCTATCTCGCGCGGACTGGCATCAATCGAAAGGACACGGATTATTTCCGCGGCATCGTGGCGAACTCGGTTTTGAGCGGATATTCAGGTCGTCTGAACCAGGAGATTCGTATCAAGCGCGGTTTAAGTTACGGCGCGGGATCGGCGCTTGACGCTCGGCGCGACGTTGGACCATTTGTCGCGTCTGCGCAAACGAAGAACGAATCGGGTGCCGTGGTGGCGGATCTGCTGCTCGGCGAGATTGAACGCTTGTCGTCAGCGCCGCCTGCGGATCTCGAGTTGACGCCGCGAAAGGCTGTGTTGATCGGCGGTTTCTCGCGCAACCTGGAAACCGCGAGCGGTCTGGTGGGCCAGGTCGGATCGTTGGCCCTTTACGGTATGGGCCTCGACGAGATCAATCGCTACATCAACAACGTCCAGTCGATCACGACGGCTGACATCCAGAAGTTTGCGGGCGCGCGGCTCGATGCGAAAACGAGTAATATCATCATCGTCGGTAACGCAAAGGCATTTCTCCCTGAACTGCAAAAGAAGTATCCGAAAGTTGAAGTTATTCCGGTGGCAGAGCTGGACCTGAACACAGCGCTGCTGCGGAAGAAACAGCAGACAGGTCAATGATATGAGAATAATTGGAAGCTTTTTCGTGATCTGTGTTTTGGTTGGAGTGGCACTGGCACAACAACCGATCGACGGCGTTGACGCACGGTCCAACTCGGCCGAGTTCGCCAAACAGCTTGGCAGCACGGACCCGCTGTTGCGGCAGCGCAGTGCCGAAGCACTTGCGCGACTGGCGGCCGGCGAACACCGCAAACTTGTCGAGGGTTATCAGCTTCAGGAAAAAAACAAGGAAGTGCGACTGGCGCTCGATTGGGCGTTGTATCGCATGGGCCGATCCGAAGCGCTGTATCGAGTTGTTCAGGATCTGGATTCCGGCCGGCAGGATCAGGCGATTGGTTACCTGACGGAGTTGGAAAGTCCCGATCTGCTTTATCCGTTTTTGAACAGAGAGAAGAATCGGCCGCGTATCACGGCCGGCTTGTTGAAAGCTCTTGCAAAACTTGGCGATGCGCACACGCTCGAAGTAGTCAAGCCGTATCGTGAATCACACGAGGCCTTCGTTGCCGAGGCTGCCGAGATCGCGCACGACGAAATCGAGAAGCGTTTAGGTGAACAAGCAACCACGCCGACTCGCGTCAGGCCACGGACGGTGGGAACAACGGGAGACCGGCCGTAACACGAATGCATCCGAGTCTTCGTTCATTCCTGGATCTACTCACTAGAGAAAATCAAATCATTACAATCAAAGCCGAGGTCGATCCGTACCTCGAGCTCGCGGAAGTCCATCGTCGCGTGATCGCTGAAGGTGGGCCGGCGCTGTTGTTTACGCGCGTGAAGGGAAGCCGTTATCCGGTCGTCACCAATCTTTTCGGCACTGCCCGTCGCCTCGATCTGGCCTTTGGTCCAAAGCCCGAGGCGATGGTTCGCGACTTCGTTCATATCGCTGAGTCGATACTGCCGCCGCGTCCGGGTGAACTGTGGAAACATCGCTCTGTTGCGCTGGATTTTCTGAAGCTGGGCACGACCAACACGGGCCGTGCGCCTGTGATGCAGGTTGTCGATCGACCAGCGCGTCTCGAAGAACTGCCAGTGATAACAACGTGGCAGGAGGACGGTGGACCATTTATCACGTTGCCGCTCGTCTACACCGAGAACCCAATCACAAAGAAGCACAACCTCGGCGTCTATCGCATGCACGTCTACGACGCCCACTCGACCGGCTTGCACTGGCAGATTCAAAAGGGCGGCGGTTTTCATTACAGCGAGGCCGAGCGTTTGAATCAACCGTTGCCCGTGACTGTGTTTCTGGGTGGACCACCGGCGCTCATGCTCGCCGCGATCGCACCATTGCCGGAAGACGTTCCGGAACTTGTTCTGGCGTCGTTGCTCGGCGGTCAGAAGTTGAAGATGGCGCAAACTACGTCGGGCAATGGTCATCGACTCGCGGCGGAAGCCGAGTTTGCGCTTGTCGGACATGCGCCGCCGCACGAGCGACGACCGGAAGGTCCGTTTGGAGATCATTACGGTTACTACTCGCTGCTGCACGATTATCCGGTGTTTCATGTCGACGCGGTCTTTCATCGACGCGACGCGATCTATCCAGCGACAGTAGTCGGTAAGCCACGACAGGAAGATTTTTTCATCGGCGACTATTTGCAAAAGCTCTTGTCGCCGTTGTTTCCACTCGTGATGCCTTCGGTGCGCGACCTTTGGACCTACGGCGAAACGGGATTTCATTCCCTCGCGGCGGCGGTGGTGCGCGAGCGATACGGTAGGGAAGCGCTGGTGTCAGGTTTTCGCATTCTCGGCGAGGGCCAATTGTCGTTGACGAAGTTCTTGATCCTGACCGACACACCGCAGGAATTGAAAAACTTTCCGTCGTTGCTCGAACACGTACTGGCGCGCTTTCGGCCGGAGACTGATCTGTTCGTGTTTTCAAACGTGTCGATGGACACTCTTGACTATACGAGCGGCAAGGTGAACGAGGGCAGCAAGGCGATCATGTTGGGGTTGGGTGAAGCAGCCCGCGACTTGCCACGCGAGTTTCGTGGAGCATTGCCGGGATTTGTTTCGCATGCGGAGGTGTTCTGCGCTGGATGTCTGGTGTTGCAGGGAGCGTCGTTTGCGGAAGACGAAACGCTGGCGTCGCGAGTGGCGAGTGATCCGGCATTCGCTGAGTGGCCTCTGATCGTTTTGCACGACGACGCGCGCGTCGCTCGTTCGTCGCCGGATTTCCTTTGGGCCACATGGACACGGTTCGAGCCCGCGGCAGACATTTACAGTGCCCACGTGAGCGTTCAGCGGCATCACCTGGTCTACAAGGCGCCGATCGTTATCGACGCGCGAACGAAACCCGGATTTCCAGATGAATTGATCGTGCGAGATGATATTCGTGAACTGGTTGATCGACGCTGGCAGGAATACTTCCCACGCGGAGTCACGCCGGAAGCTTAATCGTGAACACCGCACCGCCGTCCGGGCAGTTTGCCGCAGTGAGCGTGCCGCCGTGCTCGGTCACGATCCGGTGGGCCAGCGCAAGACCGATACCGTGCCCGTTCGGCTTCGTCGTGAAGAAGGGAATGAAGATCTTTGGTAAATCGCCCGCTGGAATGCCGGGCCCCTTGTCGCGAACCTCGATTGTATTCTTCGCGAGTTTCACACCCAGCGGATCCGATCCGTGGTTTGCTTCGGCAGCATTGCGCAAAAGATTCATCAAGGCTTGTCGCAGCATCCGTTCGTCTGCGCGTACGACTATCGGTTCCTCTGAATCGATCACAACATTTGTATTGGCAAGCTCCTTCGCGCAATCCTCAACCAACTCCCTAAGTTCGACATCTTCCATCTGCAACGGCTGTGGTCGCGCGAAGTTTAAGAACGCTGTCACCATCGACGAAAGGCTTCGCACCTCGTTGAGCAACTCCTCGCTCTCCAGCAACTGCGCGTATCCGTGAAGCGTCGCGATCGAGTTTTTAAACTCGTGCGCCAGTCCAGCGGACATCTCGCCCAAACTTTCGAGATTGCGTTTCAACGCAACCTGCTCGCGCAATTCCGTTACTTCCGTGATGTCCGTCAACAAGCAAAGCGCGCCTCGTGGACTGCCTTCGGGTGGCAATTCGATCGGCGCGACAGTCGCACCTAGCCGGCGCAATCGTCCATTCGAACTAACCGCTTCAATCTCGGTGCGACGATACAATGTCCCGCGCTTCAAGCAGTCGCCGATCATCGATGCGAGCTCGGCATGCCCGGCAAGTAATTGCTCGTACGATTCGCCCAGCACTTTTCCTTCGACTTCGAGCAACGTACGTCCTGGCGCGTTCACCACCATCGATAGCCCGTTTGCGTCAAACGCGAGCAACCCTGACGGCAGACTCGCCACGATTCGCTCGCTAAACTTTTCGGCTGACGTCGCGCGCTCACGTGCTTCGGCGCTTAGTTTTTCAAGCTCCGTTCGTTGCTCCTGTAATTGCGCGACGACTGACTGAAACGTTTCGAGCACAAACTCCGCCTCGTCCTGCGACTTCAAAATCTCGCTCGCTACGGACGCGCGTTGAGCCTCGCCGACGAGTTGATGATAAGGACGCAACAGCCAGCGCACGACGAACAGGATCGCGAGCAGACTCCCAATCAGTATGACTATGAACGACGCAAGCAGGATTGGACCACGAGCCATGGGCGACTCGGGCGTGAGGACATAAAGCAGGATTGCAAACAACGCCGCCAACAGGAATAGTCCCGTCAGCATCGTCAGACCGGATTGGAAACGATTAGTCATTGCCAATTGCCAATTGCCGAGTGCCAATTGGCGCTTGTGTCTGGGGTTACCTTGGACTCCAACCCGCTCTACACCTCAAGCACGTATTAGTTCCGTGAGTGCCAATCGGCAATTGGCAATCGGCAATCGGAAATCACCTAAATTGTCCGGCATACCACCCAACGATCTGCGAACCAAACAGCAGCGCGGCAATAGCGCCAAGGCCGAGGAAGATGCCAAACGGCAGCAGCATCTGCATGTTTCGTTCACGCTGTCGCGCCATTAACACGACGCCGATGATCGATCCGGTCAGCACACCAACGAAGATCGTGAAAATCGTCAGGCGCCAACCGAGATAAGCGCCGACCATGAACATCATTTTCACGTCCCCGAGTCCCATTGCCTCGACGCCTCGTAGCCTTTCCCAGATCCATCCCATGAACCACAGCGAGCCGCCACCGACGAGCGCGCCAATCACTGCACCACCAAGTGACGCCGCCCAAATCGGCCAACCTTCGAATGGACCATTGATAAGCGAAGGCAAGTCGTCGAAATGCGGAATTCGAGTCAGAAACGGAATGACGATTCGAGCGACGACGGCAAACACGATCCCCGGATACGTGATCACGTTCGGCAGAATCATGTGCTCGGCGTCGATGAACACGAGCGCCAGCAACGCCGAAACAAAAACGAGATCAAACGGGAGCCTTACGCCCATCCCATCATGCCACGCGACCGCGACAAACAACGCCGCGGTCAGTGCTTCGACTGCGGGATAGCGAATCGAGATGTGTTCCTTGCAACGCCGGCACTTCGCGCCGAGTGCGATGTAACTAAGGATCGGAACGTTGTCGTAGAACGCGATCACCGCACCGCACGAAGGGCAGCGCGAGTTGGGAAAAACAACCGACTCCTCGTGCGGTACACGATGAATTACGACGTTGAGAAAGCTGCCGATGATCGCGCCGAAAACTCCAGCGAGGATGTAGCCGACGAAGGGGGGAACTAGACTAAAATCAGGCATCTTATTCGTGTGATCTGTGGTTCTGTTGTAACTCCCAAAGCATCAGGTGTTTCAGAAACGCGTGGTGTCCTGCGAAACTGGCAATCGTAAAACCTGCAAAGCCGTCGCGAAAGCCACCTTTCAATAACCAACTGCGAATGAACGCAGCCGGTCCAGCCGAAGCAACACCGAGTATCGAAGTCCGGCGACCTTCGTCAAACATCTGTTGCGCCGCCAGTGGCGCGTAACGCTCCCCGATCATTTTGTGATGATGAGCGGCGTTCGGTGAGGTGTAGTGGAGCAGATCGCCCGCAAGCTCTCTTACACGCGCGCCCGAATCCATGACCACCGACTCGTGGACCTGGCGTAGCTTCCAGTGACCCTTGGTCCGATTGAACAACCGCAACTGGTAATCGGGATACCAGCCGCCACCGCGAATCCAGCGTCCCTGGTAATAAGTGCGACGGGGCACGACGAAGGCGTCCGCGTCATTCGTTCTTGGTTGCTTCTTGAGCGTGTCGATTGATGTGCGGAGCTGATCCGAAACTCGTTCGTCCGCATCGAGACTGAAGATCCAATCGTGTTCGGCACGATTAACAGCAAACTGCTTTTGCGCGCCAAAGCCCGGCCACTCGTTGGTTACCACTCGCGCTCCGCATGCGGCCGCGATGTCGCGCGTCTTGTCAGTCGAGTTTGAGTCGACGACGACGATCTCGTCAGCCCAGGCGACTGACTCACAGGCAGCTTTGATATTCGACTCCTCGTTGAAAGTGATGATCGTGGCAGTGATCTGCATGAAAAAATCCGTGTTTCCCTGGCGGTAAAACCATGGGAAACACGGATTATATACCTTTGAAAGGAGTTATGGGCTTCGAGTTATGGTCCGGTAGGCGTATCGATAACCACGTTATGCGCACGCAGAGTGGTCGAAGTCGCCCGTTGCAAGTCGGCGAGTGCCTTGTTGTAGTCGGTCTCCGCACGCAACTCAGCGGCACGAGCATTTGCCAACGTGTTTTCACGCTGGAATAAAAGGAACGTTGTAGACCGGCCCACCTGGTACAAACGCTGCTCGCCTTCGAGCTGCATCTCAGCGTTCGTTCGAGCTTCACGAGCTGAAAGCACTCGCTGGCGTGATGACTCTACCGCCTGCGCGGAATTGCGAACGTCGACTTCAATGGTCTGTTGCTGCGAACGTGTTGAAGCTTCGAGTTGCTCTTTCGTAATTCGCGCGCCGGCGAGGTTCGCTTCGGCCGTCTTGTTCTTGAATGGGAACGAGATCGCCACGCCTACTGTGACGTTGCGAGTCTCGCCGCTGATCAGGTTCCGAAGGTCTTGTCCGAAGCCGCCGATGAGCCTCGTGGTTGGTCCACCCTGCGCGTTCACCAACGGTGACTCGGCAAGCGGCAAGCCCTGCGCAAGTTGAATGGCCCGAATCTGGTCCAACAGGAATGCTGTTGAGCTGGTTGCCGGGTTTCCAAAGATCAATGGTACCTGTGAACCAGGCGGTAATGCACCCGACACGTCTTTTCCGGCGAGACCGGTTAGCGCCACGACACCCGTCAAATCGATCTGCGGGCGCGTTTGGTTCTTAAAGAACTGAATATCGATATCGGTAATCTCGTTTTGCAGACGCAACCGCCGCAACTCCGGACGGTTCTCGCGCGCTGCGGTCAACGCTTCGGTCAGATTCACCGGCGCCGTGTCAAACTTCGGCGTGTCGGTCGGCGTAACTTGCGACGACCATTCGGGAGTGGCCGGATTCTTAAACATCAAAACCTTGAGATTGTTTTCTGCAACGGCCACCTGTTGGACCGCAGTGAGCAGCGCTGTTTCGCGGTTTGCAAGTTCCGTCAGCACTTCCGCTCTTTCGAGTGGCGCCTTCGCCCCGGCAGCGATCTGCGCTTCGATGTTTCGCAAACTCTCGCGCGAGAGGTTCAGGTTTGATAACTGGTTCTGCTGATCGCGCAACGCGAAGACCAGTTCCCAGTAAGCCTGTTGCACGCGCGTGATGATTTCAATCGTGCGCTGCCGAAAATCAGCGTCGGATTGATCGACCCGTTTACGTTGAACGCGAATCTGACGACGGTTATTGTCGATCGATCGATTTCGCAGCAACGGCTGAGTAAACGTGAGCGACAGGTTCGACGACCAAAACGGGTTCAGCAAGCTGAAACTGTTACTGGTGTTCGTGTGTGAATTGTCGAATTGCACAAAGTAACTACCGCCGCCTCGTCCGAACTGTTTGTTGATTGCCGGGTTGAACGAGTATGTCGTCGTGCTGGTCGTGCCTGTGTCAGTACCACCGCCCAACGAGCTCTGTTGCGGCGAGATGCGCTTGTCGTAACGAGGGTTGATCGAGAATATAGGATCGAAGATTCCTTCGAGCGCTCTTAACTGAGTTTCGGCAATGCGAACGTCATCGCGAGCGACCTCGATGTCGTTGTTGTTCTCGAGTGCACGTTTGATCGCATCGTTTAGCGAGATCGCAATTGTCTCAGTACCGACTCCTAAACGCTGAAGACTTGGAACTGGCGGTAACGGACGTGGCTGAAACGCAGGAATCACTGGCTCGCGCACTGGTCCCGTAGCCTCGCCTGTCGGCGGAGTTGGCGCCGGAGTCTGTGCAGGTTGCACCGTGCCTGGCGGCTTGGTCGGACTGGTTTGCTGCGTGCCCGGAGGCGCCTGCGGATTTGTCGCCGGCGTGGTACCGGGGATTGGGTCCTGTCCCGGCGGCCGTGTCGGGTCGCCCGGAGCGGGACTTGGTCGGGGCGTGGATGTTGGTACTTGCGCGAGTGCCGCGCCTGTTCCCGCCAACAAGACACTCGACAAAATCACTGCCCTGACTAAAGTACGAGACATAAGAGTTAACATCAGACGAAGAGCTCCTTAAAAAGTGATTCCTTCCATTTCCCAGTGCAAAGGAGAAGGGGAACTGAAACATTGACATTCTGGCAAACGACAGTCCGTCGCTTCAAGCGTCTACTACGTTATCAGCAAAAGTGCAGTTTCATAAAATCGCCAGGATTTGCAACGGATTCCGCGTGATCGCCGAGCAAACCTAAACCTCGCTTGACACTGCGAACAGCGAAAGGCGAGACTCTGTCCCACAATTGCAACAGTTCTAATCCCAAAAACGGCACAACCGTAGTGTTTATTAGCATCATCAGGAGGAATTTTTCGAATGGCAGTTAAGGTTGGTATCAATGGTTTCGGACGCATTGGACGAAATATTTATCGCACCGCCATCGGCGATCCGGACATCGATTTCGTCGCTGTCAACGATCTCACGGACACGAAAACGCTCGCGCACCTGCTGAAGTACGATTCGGTACTTGGCAATCTGGAACACGACATTAGTAGCACTGAAAACGGAATCAAGGTCGGCAACGACGAGTTTCGTGTTTTCTCGCAACGCGATCCCGCGGCGATTGATTGGGAGTCAGTCGGCGCTGAGATTGTCGTCGAGTCGACTGGTATTTTCACAAAGGCGGAAGACGCGAAGAAGCACATGCGGGGCAGCGTCAAGAAAGTGATCATCTCGGCGCCGGCCAAGAATGAAGACATCACGATCGTGCTGGGCGTTAACGAAGAAAACTACGATCCCGCCGCTCATCACGTGATTTCGAATGCGTCGTGTACGACCAACTGCCTCGCGCCGGTGGCAAAAGTGGTCCATGAGAAGTTTGGTATTCGTTCAGCGCAGATGACGACGATCCACTCGTATACCAACGATCAGCAGTTACTCGATCTGCCGCATAAGGATCTGAGACGTGCGCGTGCCGCTGCGTTGTCGATGATTCCGACTTCCACGGGAGCGGCAAAGGCAGTCGCCCTCGTGTTGCCGGAGCTGAAAGGCAAGTTTGACGGTATTTCGGTGCGTGTGCCGACGCCAAACGTTTCGCTTGTTGACGTTGTGATGGAGCTCGAGACTGAGACGACTGCCGAAGATGTGAATCGCGCGTTTAAGGATGCGGCAAACGAAGAGTTGCGTGGCATTCTCGACTTCAGCGAGGAACCGCTTGTGTCATGCGACTTCAAACGCAATTCGAATTCGTCGATCGTCGATGCTGAATACACGAAAGTGATCGGCGGACGGATGTTGAAAGTGCTTTCGTGGTACGACAACGAGTGGGGTTATTCGTGTCGTGTTCGAGACTTGATCAAGTACATCGCGGGTAAAGGTTTATAGTTCTTAGTGCTTTGTGCTTAGTTCTTCGTTCTGGTTTTCTAAATCTTACTTGTGCCTTTTGTGCTTCTTGTGCATTTTTGTGGCTAAACTTTCGATAAGAGATCTCGATCTCAAGGACAAACGGGTTTTTATCCGCGTTGATTTCAACGTTCCTGTAAAGGACGGCAAAGTCGACGACGACTCTCGCATCACGGCCTCGCTTCCCTCGATCAAATATGCGACTGAGCAGGGCGCTCGTGTAATTCTGGCTTCACACCTGGGGCGTCCGAAAGGTGAGCGCGTAGACAAGTACACGTTGCGGCCAGTAGCTGAACATCTCTCGGAGTTGTTGGGGCGGCCGGTTCCATTTGCCGACGACTGTGTTGGTGCACCGGGGCAGCAGGCCGTTGACGCTTTAAAGAATGGCGACGTGGTGCTGCTCGAGAACCTTCGTTTTCATCCCGAGGAGGAAAAGAATGACGAAGGGTTTGCGAAACAGTTAGCTTCACTGTGCGACGTTTACGTAAACGATGCGTTTGGAACAGCTCATCGTGCGCATGCGTCGACGGTAGGGATCACTCATCATGTCTCGCAGGCGGCCGCTGGGTTGTTGATGCAGAAGGAATTGGAGTACCTCGGCCGGGTGCTAAGCGATCCGGAGCATCCGTTTGTAGCGATACTCGGCGGCGCGAAAGTCTCCGACAAGATTCCCGTAATCAACGCGCTGATCGATCTCGGTGTCGACAAGATTCTGATCGGCGGCGCGATGGCTTACACGTTTCTAAAAGCGGAAGGTTTTACGGTCGGGAAGTCGTTGGTTGAAGACTCCATGACGCAAACCGCGCTCGAGATCAAGAAGCGCGCTGAAGAGAAGGGAATTCAGTTCCTGTTACCGACTGATCATCAAGTGGTTGACAGTTACGAGCCGATCAAGGGGCAGCAGATCCTCGCTAAGACGATTCCGATTGAGTTCACTAATCTTGGTCACGCGGGAATGGATGTGGGTGTTGAGACTGTGACCCACTTTTCCGCGGCGCTGGAGGATGCGCGGCTGATCGTTTGGAACGGACCAATGGGTGTTTTTGAAGAACCGCCATTTGATGAAGGAACGGTCGGTGTCGCGCGTGCAGTTGCCGAAGCGGCTGATCGTGGCGCGACTGTGGTTGTTGGCGGTGGTGATTCAGTGTCGGCGGTCCAACGCGCCGGGGTCGCGGACCGGATCACGCACATTTCAACTGGCGGTGGCGCGACGCTGGAGTTTCTCTCCGGTGATACTCTACCGGGTGTTGAGGCGTTAACTGATGCGTAAACCTGTAATCGCTGGAAACTGGAAAATGTATAAGACCGTCGGTGACGCGGTCGAGACGGTACTCGCGCTGAAGCCGTTGGTCGCGAATGCGAACCACTGCGAAGTCGTGATTGCGCCAGTCTTTACGTCGATCAAGACGGTTGCGGATCGCCTCGAAGGATCGAACATACGCGTCGCCGGTCAGGATTGCGCGCCGGAGGTTGAAGAGGGTGCGCACACCGGCGAAGTCGCGGCTTTCATGTTGAAAGATGCTGGCGCATGGTACGTCATCGTTGGTCACTCGGAGCGGAGACAGTTTTACGGGGACAGCGATCCGGTCGTTAATCGCAAGGTGCGCGCAGGGCTTGCGGCTGGATTGACGGTGATCATGTGCGTCGGCGAGACGCTCGATCAGCGAGAGCAGGGAATCGCGGAAAACGTTGTGTCGGGCCAGTTAACCGGCGGACTCAGCGGGTTGACAGCCTCAGACCTCGACCGTATCATCCTCGCCTACGAGCCCGTTTGGGCCATCGGCACGGGACGCACAGCGACGCCGGAGCAAGCGCAGGAAATGCATGCGTTTATCCGGCGCGTTTTCGCGGAAAGGCACAGTGCGGCGGCTGCCGATGCTTTGCGGATACTCTACGGCGGCTCTGTTAAGCCCGACAACATCGCCGGATTGATGGAACAAGCGGACATCGATGGAGCGCTTGTGGGTGGCGCGAGTTTGAAGGCCGAGAGTTTCGCGCAGATTGTTAATTATCGTTGATTAGTATTTTTATTCGGCTTCATCTGTGGTTAGCTTTGATCGGTGGTTAGGAGCTTTTGATTTGTTCACATACATCCTCTACGGACTGTTCATTCTTGCGTGCTTCATCCTGATAGTGGTTATCCTGCTGCAACCAGGAAAAGCGGACGCGGGCGCCCTCTTCTCGAACACGATTTCGAGTACTGCATTCGGTCCGCGCGGTACAGCGAGCCTGTTGGCGAAGATCACGATCGGCGCTGCTGTTGCGTTCATGCTCATCGCGTTGACGCTTGGTTTGCCTTCACTGACGGGATCACGATCGATATTGGAGTCGACACCGGAAAGCGCACCGCTCGCGAGCCCGAGTCCATCGCCGGCAGCGGAAGCGTCGCCAGCCGCATCAGAAGCTGCGCCCGCGACTTCGCCGGCCGCACCCGCAGCATCACCTGCGGCAACGAAGTAGCCGCGTTCTCTTGAGCAGAACGGCGTTCCTGTAGTTGACTGATTCCGGCTATAATGGCCGCAACCTTTGAAAACTTCTCACTCTTTTGCCGAAGTGGCGGAACTGGCAGACGCGCACGTTTGAGGGGCGTGTGAGGTAACTCGTGGGGGTTCGAGTCCCCCCTTCGGCACCATACTTCTGCAATTTTCCTCAGCAAATCAGCATAGTTTTCAATTTAGTGTCCACTTAGTGCCCACGTGTCTGGACTGTTGGGTGTACACAATGCAGATGATGCAGACGGTGCACGTGACGACCCCAATCGAGTCCTCACAGGGGACTCGGGAAAGCCTCAAGCTTGCCACCTTAACTTTTTCGGCGTTGGCTAATCATCAACGGCTTCGCCGATCTTACCCGTGGGCTCAGCCGTTTTTCTTTGCGACAATACAGGACTCGCTTATCGAACCGCGACTTCCCCGCACTTCCCGATAAGAGTGGTTCACACCGTTGAGAGACTTGGTGCGTGTGGAAGCGAGTGCACTGGTAAAAATTAGCCCCGATTTTCTTTTTGTGCGTGAGATGGGACAGTCAGTTCCGTTATAGCTTTTGCTACTTCGGTGTGAAGCTAATTGCGAGTTCTGTTAGTTCTTGATCGAGTGAAATCAACTCTTGCTCATGAAACTGTAAATCTTCGGAAATTTTTCGTCCCTGCTCACCCTGATGTAGCATCAACGCTGTCCGGCGACGGAACCCCTCGATTCTGCTCAATGCTACCCTAAGCGCATTATCCATATCGTTACCCTTGCGCCTTTCTTTTTCACTCGCGAAAAATCATTACTCACCAGGACGCCAGCGACAACCTAAGATATCAGCAGAGGTCGATGAGCACGTAGGCTTTACGGCGTGTCTTTCTGGGGCACTGTCACCGTCTGATTTGTCACAACTTTCGACTGCTCCTCGTCCTGGAGGAGCCACTCGTAGATACGTGAATCGGAATAGGCAAGACGGCTCGTCTCTGTATGATTCTTAGCTTCCTGCTGGAAATTTAGATTCCGGTTTGTGAAGAGATACTTGCCCGCGGGGAGAGGCGCGCCTGGCGGCGCGTCAACCCAGGTGCCTTGACGAGTTTTTTGGACCACCTCCGCGTGTGTCTTAACAATATTTGAGAAGGTCTTTGGCCCTGAGTAATGTATCCATGTTGGAATGTCCGGTTTAGTACTCGGAATTAACTCACTGTCGACAAGGACTAGTTTAGCAATTTTATAGTTAGATTCCTTTAGTTGCTCGGCTAGGTCCAGCGCACCCCATCCTCCCCGACTGAAACCGGTAGCGTAGATCTTATTAGGGTTACCATTTGAGTTTGCCACCGCAGCTTTTAGTATGAGCTTGATGGAATTCACCCGCTCTGCCCACTGAAAAGACGGTCGCTTCCCTTGCGCCCTCCGTTGATTGTCGAGCACGACTGGGAACTGAGGGGATATAACAATAAAGGAATCAAGCAATGTTTGGGCATACGCGGATTTTTCATCACAGAGCGCGGCGGGAGAGCCATGTTTTTTCACCTCCTCTAGTGACTGCGGCTCCCACTGCTTCGAATAAGTCCCCTCACCGATGCCGTGTGTGAACAGTAAAATGGGCCACCCGCCAGGCGGCGGACTCCCTGGGGGTACGTAAAGATAATAGTCCATGCCATCAATCTTCTCCGGCTTTTGAACTCTGGGTTGGTGTTCGGTGACATTGTTGTGCTCGGTCATGGGACGTACCTCCTTTTGTATGCGGTCGACAGAAACTCAACAGCGAGATGAGAGATTCTACCTTCGCTGTTGAGCGTTATGTCGAAAGAAATATCTGGCAGCACACTGTCAAGTAATTGATCCCGTCAAGCCGATGAGTTGAATGACATTTTGAGCTGTCACTACTTCAGGCTGCGAGTATCAATCACTCTGCGAGGTATGGCTGATAAGCGCGCGCGATGAACTAGTTCGTCCTTCTGCTAGGGATGAGACTATGAAGAATAAAGGAACCAGCCTCGTGTTTGCAATGAGTCGAATTGCCTCATCAAAAAAGTACTCGAACTGGGCATCGTTGCCTCAAATAAAAAAGTACTCGAAATAAATGAGACTTACCTCCAGTGGCAGGGACCACGAGGAGGTAGGGATGAGGCTGACGATGCAACAGCGGCAGGCGGTAGTGGCCAAGGCTGCGGCCCGATATCAGCGCAGCCGCAAAAAAGAGAAGAGCCTGATCTTGAGCGAGTTGGTCGAGCTGACGGAATACAGTCGCGTTTATGCCCGCCGAGTGTTGCGACAACACGGTCAACGTATAAAGCCAGGGAAGGTTGAGCATGACAACCTGACTTTTGAAGGTACTATGGTTCAGAGTTCATTAACGAGGAGTTGCTACGTTACTGTAAACAGGAGCAGATCAGCTTTACTCGTTCCCGTCCCTATCGCAAGAATGATAGTTGTTTTGTAGAGCAGAAGAACTACTCGATCGTGCGTCGCGCGGTCGGTTATGCGCGCTACGATACGGATGAACAATGTCAGTTGCTCAACGAGCTGTATAGCTATTTGCGGCTCTACACTGATTTCTTTCAGCCCACGATGAAACTTAAGTCAAAACAGCGCGTGGGCAGTCAGGTAAAGAAGTGTTATGACCAGGCGCTCACACCCTATCAGCGTGTCTTACAATCGCAGTTGGTTAGCAA
This sequence comes from uncultured Acidobacteriota bacterium, assembly GCA_963789185.1. Classification (GTDB taxonomy): domain Bacteria; phylum Acidobacteriota; class Blastocatellia; order Pyrinomonadales; family Pyrinomonadaceae; genus PSRF01. The sequence goes on along the minus strand of CAWBJU010000015.1, from coordinate 122,663 downwards.
AGCAAAGAAAGAGCGCTTGCGGGCCAAATATGTGACGCTTAATCCGGCCGCTTTGAAACGCAAGCTCGAGCGCCTGCAACAGCGCTTGGCCAAAACCACTAGTCAGACAAACTGGCGTGAATGCGCTCGAATGGCAGCGGTGACGGCCGCTCAATGGAACAACCCGTGCTAATGCGAACGATGAGTTTATCGCTTTACCGCGTACCGGATGGCCATAGCAAAGGGCAGAGCAAATCGCCCTACCCATCCGTTTACGCACCGGCGTCGGCGCTCAGGTCGCTCTCCAGCGTTGCCCTATCCTCCGCGTCGGCGGAACAAACTCTATCACTAAGCACAACTGTGTGGGCAATACACCCTCACATTTCGCAAACCATTTCGAGTACTTTTTTATTTGAGGCAACGAATCTCAGTTCGAGTACTTTTTTACATGAGGCAACAGGTGAGTTTTGGATTTCGAACGCCCTCGGCGCTGAGTATTATTGCGCATAATGAGCCGCGGTGGATCTTCTTCGGCTGTTCGAGCTGTTGGAATCCGCCTGTAGCTTGTCGGCGGGTGGACCGTCGACGCCGCGCTCGGTGAACAGACACGACCCCACAAAGACCTCGATATCATTTTGCAGATCTCAGATCTGCCCTTGCTGCGGGAGGTTCTCGGAGACCGAGGTTTCGGAGAAAAAGAAGGTGGCGCAGAATCAAACTTCGTGCTCGCGAACGATCTCGGACTCAAGGTTGACGGCCATGCGGTTGTTTTCGACCGACGGGCCGAGATGCCTCATGGGCTCGGGATCTTAGGCTTCTTGCAAATCTTTGCGTAAGCATGGCCAGATTCTTTCAACGCAAATCATAAAAGAGGGATTTCCCCCCGTTTGTACTAAAACTTGCAGCCAACGTGTAAAAGCGTTTAGACTCCCCGACGACCTTTTCCCCAGCTTCTTACGTCCACGCCGCAGTTGATCACAATGAAAGCACTTAACAATAGAATCCTCCCAACACTATTAATGTTCGCGGTTTGCGCCCTGTTTTCCGCTTCTGTAATGGGGCAGTGCGCGGTACCGACATTCCGCTCTGCTGTTAACGTCGACGCCGGGTCCAGACCTCCCGATATAGCTTCCGGAGATCTCAACGCTGACGGAAGAACAGACCTCGTAGTCCCAAACCCCACCACCAATGAAATTTATGTTCTTCCTCGGAACCAGCAGCGGTGTGCCAACTACGACCAAGTTGACCTCCGTGAATAACCCTACTAACGCCGGTATTAGTGATTTCAACCGCGATGGAAAGTTGGATCTCGCCATCACTCACGGTGAGTTCAGCACGGCCGGCATCTCGATCTTGATCGGCAATGGATCAGGCGGGTTTGGGGCACCCACTAATTTTCCGACCAATGCCTGGAAGTACCTCGTCGTCGCCGACTTCAACAACGACGGCAATGCTGACGTCTTTATCGGTAATGACAGCTCCGCACAGGTGCTGCTCGGTAATGGTAGTGGTGGGCTAGCCGGTGGTTCCACTGTCATTCTTTTCAACAGCAGTAGAGCTGTGCCAGGGGACTTCAACAAAGATAACAAGTTGGACGTGGCTCTTGTGGGTGATGGATCAGATTTTGTTTCGTTGATCCTGGGTGACGGGCTGGGCAATTTCAGCTTTCCGAAAACATTTCCCGTTAGCCACGGCGCCAGATCCCTCGCGACGGCTGACTTCAATAACGACACCAAGCTCGACTTGGTAACTGCGGGTCATGTTGATGGCTTCTCTATATTGCTTGGAGATGGAGCAGGAAACTTTGGAGCCGCCACCACTGTAAACCTCGGTTTTCCGTCTGAAAGAGTTAGGGCCGCTGATTTTAACGGAGACGGTAAACCAGATGTCGCTGTGAGTGGTGACCAAAGTAAGCTGGCCCTTCTTGTCGGTAACGGCAATGGTGGATTTAATGCGCCGACTCTATACCGCATCAACACTTCGGCGTTAAATATTATTGCCGGCGATTTTGACGGTGATAGCAAAGCTGACGTCGCGATCACGAACACATCTGATGTTAGTGTGACTCTTTTCTTCGGTGACGGCGCTGGAAAGTTGCGGTTCGCTTCCGTGTCACCGGTAGGCGCGAGTCCATATGCAATTACAAGCGGCGATTTAAACAAGGATGGACATGACGATCTGGCCTACGTCAACATCGCACACAATACCGTTTCCATTCTGCTCAATAACGGCAGTGGTGGCTTTGGTTCTCCCACTAACTTTCCAGTGGGAACTCAGCCACGCTCAGTTGATCTGGGTGACTTTAATGACGATGGGCACCTCGATCTTGTAACCGCGAATTTTGATGCGCGCACAGTTTCAGTCTTATTTGGCGATGGTGAGGGTGGTTTTTTAACTCCGGCCGTCCACATTGACGTCCCGGGCTTTCAGCCACACTTTGCTAAGATTGGCGACTTGAATAACGACGGTAAGCCAGACATTGCAGTAGCCTACTTGAGCGGAGAAATCGTCTCGATCTTGCTGGGTAATGGCGCCAGCTTCCAACAACCCACAAACTTTCCCGTTCCTCACGGCGGCCAGGATGTCGCTATTAACGATTTGAATCGCGATGGTAGAGCCGATCTGGTAATCGCGACTAATTCCGGTGTGTCTATCTTATTGGGTACCAGCACTGGTTTTGGAATAACCAACACATTTCTGCCAACCGGCAGCGCGGCTGTCGTGGTCGATGATTTCAACGGCGACGGTAAGTCGGACATCGCTTCAGTGCGCACAAACTCTGGGATCGTCAACGTCTACCTTGGCGACGGCCAGGGAGGCTTCAGCCAGCCGACGCCATTTCCCGCAGGTTTTTCGCCGTCCTTTTTAAGATCGGCGGACTTCAATGGCGACGGCAATGCGGATCTCGCTACGCTCAGTCATCTCAGCACCGCCTCGATTCTTCTTGGAAACGGGTTGGGTGGCTTTGCCGCTCCGATTACGTACCTCGCCGGCACCGGTACGCCGACTCGACAGGTCGCCACCGGAGACTTCAATTCCGATAACCGTCCCGACCTTGCGTTGACTGACCAATCCGGAAGTGTTTCCGTAATTTTCAATTCCTGTTCTGCCACTCCAGTATCACCCCCAACGTTAACGATCGGTAATGTGACGATTAACGAAGGAAATTCCGGAACAGTGGAGGCGACCTTCAATGTCAGCCTTTCGGCCGCCAGCAGTAAAACAGTCGTAGTCTCTTTCTATACGTCCCCGCACAGTACCTTCAAAGACGTGGATTATCAGACAAGACTGGGTTCGTTGACGTTTGCGCCCGGCGTTACGGTCCAAACAATTACGGTGCCTGTAATAGGTGATGTGCTCGACGAGTTTGACGAACAGTTTCATGTCAATCTCGTTTATCCGGTCAACGCGGTCGTTAGCAGTGGGCAAGCTGAGGGAACGATTCTCGACGATGACTTGCCGCCGTCAATTTCAATCAATGACGTGTCGGTAAATGAAGGGAACGCCGGCACGACTCCGGTGGTCTTTACTCTTTCCCTTTCGGCTCCCAGTGGGAAACCAGTCATCGCATTCATAGAGACTGCTGACAATACGGCTAAAGCAGGAGTCGATTATCAATCCGTTAATCTCCACGGTCTCGGTTTCATCCCAGGCGAAACCAGCATCACCGTCAGTGTCCAGGTGATCGGCGACAATATTAACGAGCCGAACAAAAACTTCTTTGTAAATCTGATTGACGCGGACCACGCCACGATGGTTGATACTCAAGGCGTAGGCACGATTGTCGATGACGATCCTTTGCACTTGATTTTGGACGAATCAGGACCGGCGACTGATCAGGCGACAGCCCTCGAGTCGATGGTACTGGTGCGAGACCCGTTTCATCTTCAGAGTATCTCCAACTGGTTCAACCTCGGAGCGGATCGAAGGACGCGCGTGATCGTTTTCGCTTCAAGCTTGGAACTGGCTGCGGGCCAGCTGCCGTCGAGTGTTGTAGTGAGTCTGGTTGATGGGAATAATCAAACTCACGAAGTCCCTGCGGAAAACGTGCGCGTAGTGCCGAACTTTCCGTTTACACAAGTAGTTTTTGCCTTGCCCACAAACCTTTCGCCCGGTGTTTGCAAAGTGACGCTCAAGGCGCTGGGGAAAGTTAGCAATACTGCAACTATTCGGATAGCAGCGCCTTAAGTATTAGATTCGCGGAGGAACGCCGATCGAATCTGCGTTCCTCTACGAAAGTTGCGGCTTCGGATGGTGAAATCAGGAGCGACAGCCGTTAACCGTTCAAGAGCTCACAATCAACTAGATCAATTTGCGCGTCGACCATTCCGTAGAGGTTCAGCTCAGCACACCGGGCGAAGGCAAAGTGTTTTGCTGTATTTGCGACTAGTTTTGGATGGCGCGAGTTTTCGATTGTTCCCATGAGCACGAAGAGTGCCGCTGCGGGTTTTTCGCCGGCAGCGCAGATTATCTCTGACAGTGCGGAGATCTTTTGTTCAAACGATTCGTTGCTGGCGCCTTCGTGTAACTGTGAGAAGTCGATCGTGTCGATGACCTTTTCGCCGGCGTCGGCTCGTCGCACAAGATCAGCAAGCCACGGATCGTTCGTCAGCAAAGCGTAACGGATAACGGAGCGCATTTGCGGATCAATCGATATATCCGTGATGACTGATTGAGCGCGGCGTCTGAGTGCATCGCTGATTGTGATTGTGCTGGTTGTTTCAGTTGCGTGAGGTGTGTGTCCTGGCGCGGTTGCGCTAGTATGAGTAACCATAATCTTCATCCTTTCCTGTGAAGGTTGGAGGTTTAGGGCTGGCTTTGTGTGACTGCACAAGTCGGCCCGCTTCTTTTTTTGGAGGGGTTGCGAGAGGGTAGCACAAAGATTTTCGCCTGTGCGCTTAAAAGGTTATGCTAGCTGCATCGACCGCGAAGAAATGAAACGCGTAGAGAAGTTCGCTCGATTGAGGAAATGAACAAGGCTCCTGAGCCGCACTCCCAAGTGCCGCCATTCGAGCGTTTTCTGCGACTTTGTGCGCAGTACTCGGCGATTGCGCCTAACCGTTATCCGCGTGGTGCTTCAAGTTCCGCACCATTGAAGAGGCCCAAAAGGCTCGCGAAAAATACACTCCCTGAAGTAATGACTCAACCCGCGCGACCACGAAGCATTTGGGCTTCGTAGACGACGCCCGCTGGAAAACATTGCTTCTCCTCTAACTCTTTCCAGCATGGCTTCGAGAGCTTCTTTATCGAAAATAGCGGGGACGCGACCCCTGCAAGCGTCCCCAGAACTGGTCCTCCAACTGCGCTGAACGCCGCCCCAAATCCAAGCATCGTACATATAGCTGTTGTGACCTTTTCGTATCGTGCCCCGGATAGCGCCTCCTTGTACTTTCGCACCATTTCGGCGAACTCCTCGGCTGCTCTTCTGATGCCTGCTTCATCCTCATCCAGGAGGATCTCTCGGACGGTTTGGCGTTGCCACTTTCGAAGCGCAGCGAGGCTGGCTTGAAAAGAGGGCTTGCTCCGAATATCCAGGATATCGTCAAACGAGGCAGTCTCCGAGGGTACGGGAATCGCGCTCAGCACAACCTCTAAGGTGAGGCGTTCCTGGATGTACTGCTTGAGATCTGCCGTCGAAACTTCATACGCTTCGCGCGTGCCGTAAACAGGGACCGCGGTGACAGAGAGTGCGCCGACGGGCAGTAGTGCCGCGACGTCTTGCTCGGTCTGCTCTTTCAATTGCAACCTGGTGAGGTATGGTGGATCTTTGACGAGCTGAAGAGCGACAGCTTCCTGATGACCTGGTTGGGTCTGCTCTTCCTTAGTTCTATACTTGAAGAACTCGTCGGGATCCCAATCCACTCTTTTGGCGGCGTCAGCAGTCTCTAAGAATTCTACCTCGATACTGAGACGATCGATCTCCTGGTCTGTGACCCCGCCGAATGGACGGGTTGGCACGGGGACGACGATCCGATCGAATAGAACCAAGGCCTGACGATAGAGGCTGGTTCGGTGGTCGTAGATCGAAAATGTGGCCCAGTATTCGTCTTTCATCGCTTAGACTCGAGTCGCTGAGAATAAGGAGTCACTTTTACTATCTCGTGTCCTGAGAAATTAGAGGGTATGCGTAGACTATATCCACAATTAGTGACAGTCAACGTCGTCACCGGTTCGTGACGCAGGGGCGCTCCAATGACGCGGCAGAAGCAGCTGTCCGCGTAAGCATTGACTAACGCTTCGGACAAGGACTGGTTTTCCGTTTGCAAAATGTCGCGGCGGCTGAAAGGTGTGGGTTGCGCATTGCCATGATGCTCCTTCAGGAATCTACTGTTCAGAATTTGGCGGGGCTATCGTACAGCATGAGAATATGCTATTCGTTAGCTCCCTTTGATTTCGGCAATCCTTATGGAGATGGTCTAATCATAAATGTCTCACTTCACCAGCTTTTCTGTGCACCACATGCTTTACGTGCAGCCCACAAGTCCAATAATTTAATCGTAATGGTCAATCGATCATGAGGAGAACTTCCAAGATGCGCGTGCACCAACACCTTGCTTTGTTGTTAATACTGGCTTTGCCCTTGTCTGCCGTCGGGCAGACGACCCGGAGCGGCGACTTTGATGTCCTTATTAAAGGCGGCACGGTTTATGACGGGACTGGCCGTGCGCCCACGCGAGTTGATGTCGGGATTAAAGCGGATCGCATCGTCGCGATCGGTAACTTGCGCAGCGCACGAGCGCGCAACGTTGTGGACGCTGCGGGTCTCGCAGTAGCGCCCGGCTTCATTAACATGCTGTCGTGGTCCACTGAAAGCCTGATCGTTGACGGGCGTTCCCAGGGCGAGGTCCGACAGGGCGTGACAACGCAAATCATGGGTGAAGGTTGGTCCATGGGTCCACTCAACGAGCGGCTCAAGAAGCAAGTGGTCGCAGAACAGGACGACATCAAGTTTGACATCGAGTGGACAACTCTCGCGGAATATCTGAAGTATCTGGAGAAGCGCGGCGTGTCGCAGAACGTTGCCTCCTTCGTCGGTGCGACCACGGTGCGGCAATACGTGCTCGGCGAAGGGGATGTCCAGCCTACACCAGCTCAGCTTCAGGAGATGCGTGAACTGGTGCGCCAGGCGATGGAAGAGGGCGCGCTCGGAGTCGGCTCGTCGTTAATATACGCGCCGGCGTTTTATGCCAAAACCGAAGAGCTGATCGAGCTCTGCAAGGTGGCTGCCAGGTATAAAGGCAAATACATCTCCCACCTTCGCAGCGAAGGGAATGAGTGGATCGAGGCAGTACAAGAGTTGATTCGCATCAGCCGCGAGGCCGGCCTTCCGGCTGAGATCTATCACATCAAAGCCGCCGGTCGGCAGAATTGGAACAAGGTGGATCGGGTGATCGCTCTCGTAAATGCTGCACGCCGAAGTGGACTGAAGATCACCGCCGACATGTACATGTACCCGGCGGGCTCTACGGGTCTCAACGCCAGCCTGCCGCCATGGACCATGGACGGTGGCTATGAATCGCTCTTCAAGCGACTCGAAGATCCGGCCATGCGCCAGAAGATAGCAGCGGAGGTGCGGACACCGAGCGACAAATGGGAGAACCTCTATCTGGCCGCTGGTTCTCCGGATCGCGTGCTTCTCGTCGGTTTCAAATCGGAGAAGTTGAAACCACTTACCGGCAAGACGTTGGCCGAGGTCGCGAAGATGCGTGGGAAAGACCCAGTCGAGACGATCATGGACCTGATGCTTGAAGACCGATCTCGTGTCGGCACGGTCTACTTCCTGATGGATGAGGAAAATCTTAAGAAAGAGTTACGCCAGCCTTGGGTTTCTCTTGGCTCTGACGGCGCATCGATGGCGCCGGAAGGGGTCTTTCTTAAATCCTCAACCCACCCTCGTGCCTATGGCAACTTCGCGCGTCTTTTAGGCAAGTATGTGCGGGAGGAGATGGTAATTTCGCTCACCGAGGCAGTGCGTCGTTTGACTGGGTTGCCCGCGACGAACCTCGGTCTGGATCGACGTGGCTTTCTTCGAACAGGAATGTTCGCTGACGTGGTCGTCTTCGACCCAGCAACGATCGCCGACCGCGCCACCTTCGAAAACCCGCACCAGTATGCGGTCGGAGTGAAGCATGTCTTTGTTAACGGGGTGCAGGTGCTCAAAGACGGGGAACACACCAATGCGAAACCTGGAAGGGCGCTATGGGGGCCGGGAAAAATTCGGTGATCAGCGTATCTATTGACTCGCGACCCGCATCTAGCAGACAGCAGCAGACCGTGGACCATTCAATACCGGCTCGGCACTGCAAAAAAATCACAGTGTGGGAGAGAGCGTGAACACTACGGCTAGCAACGAACTCGAAATCGTTCCCAAAGACTCTTTCATGAACCGTTTTCTCGGAGCCATTGAAAGAGCAGGGAACATCCTCCCGCACCCAGCTACATTGTTCGTCATTCTCGCTGTTCTCATCGTCATTCTTTCGGCGATCACGGCGTGGATGGGCGTATCGGTTGTGCATCCGGGCACGAAAGAGGTCGTTCGCGCAGAGAGTCTACTGACCCTGGCGGGTCTGCACCGCATTCTGACTTCGCTGGTGACGAACTTCACGGGTTTCGCCCCGTTGGGGACAGTCCTGGTGGCGATGCTCGGCATTGCCGTGGCTGAAGGGAGCGGGCTTATCTCGGCGGTGCTGCGCGCGGTGGTGTTATCGGCCCCGCGTCGGCTGCTCACGATGGTCGTCGTTTCGCGGGTGTGTTGTCGCACATGGCGAGCGACGTGGGCTACGTGCTGGTGATCCCACTAGGGGCGATGATCTTCCTCGCTGTGGGTCGACACCCACTAGCAGGATTGGCGGCGGCGTTCGCGGGTGTGTCCGGCGGATTCTGCGCGAACTTTCTTCTGGGGCCGACCGACCCTCTGCTCGCGGGGATAACGACAGAGGCGGCGCGCATCCTCGACAAACCTTACACCGTCACAGCGGCTGCCAATTATTACTTTGCGTGCGCTTCGGCCTTCCTCATTGTGCTGGCTGGAACGTTCATCACGGAAAAGGTCGTCGTGCCGCGACTCGGCGAGTACCGTGGCGACGAGAAGCCGCAGGACCTGAAGGAACTGAGCGCGGCGGAGAAGCGCGGGCTGCGGTGCGCGCTCGTCATGGCACTTGTGCTGATCGGGATCATCTTGTGGGGACTTGTGCCCGCGAACGGATTCTTGCGCGACCTCAAGACGGGAGGCGTCCTCGATTCACCCTTCCTGAAAGGCATCGTGGCGATCATCTTCTTCGGCGGCACGTCCGTGGGGCTCGCCTACGGCATCGGCGCAGGCACGATTCGCAGCGACTCTGACGTCATGAAGGCAATGGAGAAGGCGATGTCGACGATGGCGTTATACCTGGTGCTCGCCTTCTTCGCTTCGCAGTTCGTGGCCTTCTTCAACTGGACACACCTCGGCGTAATTACAGCCGTCAAGGGAGCTGAGCTCTTACGTTCGTCAGGTATCGGCGGCGTTCCGCTGATCATCTGTTTCATCATGATCACGGTGCTGCTGGACCTTGTGTTGGGAAGCGCCTCAGCGAAGTGGGCGGTGATGGCGCCGGTCTTCGTCCCGATGTTTATGCTTCTCGGCTACTCGCCGGAGTTGACGCAGGCGGGTTATCGCATCGGCGACTCTGTCGCCAACATCATCACGCCCCTGATGTCGTACTTCCCGCTCGTTGTTGCATTCGCGCAGAGATACGACAAGCAGGCTGGGATCGGGACCATCATGGCGACCATGTTGCCTTACTCAGTGACTTTTTTCTTTCTCTGGACGCTGCTCTTAATCGTCTGGTATCTGTTGGGACTGCCACTAGGCCCAGGCGCGGGCATCTACTACACGCCGGCAACTCCGTCCCCTTGAATTTCGCTTGTGTGCCTTGAAGTGCGATGGTCTATGCGAGTGTTAGATAAAAGTGACGCGCAACCCGATGACGAGTTATTCTAGCGGCATGGACCGAGAGGAAGCCATGCGCGTACTGCGAGCATTTGAGGCCGCTGGGCTCGAGTACGTACTCATCGGTGCGGCTGCGATGGCGTTTCACGGGGTCATAAGAGCAACAGCTGATCTCGATCTCTTTATTCGCGCTACGCCAGAGAATGTCGAACGGCTCCGCATCGCACTGCGAGAGGCGTTCCCAGGTGATCCATCGATTGAGGCGATCTCGTCGGCAGAAATGCTGGGAGATTATCCGGCCGTCCGTTACGGTCCGCCCACCGGCACTCTATACCTTGACGTGCTCACGCGATTGGGTGAAGTAGCGAGTTTTGAAACCGTCGATGCCGAAATCAAGGAGGTCGAGGGGACCTTAGTGAGAGTGGCGACGCCCGCGGCGTTGTATCGACTGAAGAAGGGAACTGTGCGCTTACAAGACCGCGCGGATGCAGCAGCACTGCGCGAACGGTTCAATTTGAAAGATGAGGATTAAATGTCAGTACAGAAGTTTCGCTCGATCGAGGAAATGAACAAAGCTCCTGAGCCCCACTCAGAAGTGCCGCCATTCGAGCGTTTTCTGCGACTTTGTGCGCGGTACTCGGTTATTGCGCCGAACCGTTATCCCCGCGGCGTGTTTAAGTTTCGCAGCATTGAAGAGATGCAGAAGGCGCGCTTGAAACACGAGCGCGAAGGGAAAAGGCCCCAGAATTGATCCAGGGCCTTTCGTTTGGCATCGATTTACACCAGTAGTTTACTTCGGCGTCAGCCAGAAATCGCGTGGATAAAGCCGGTAGAGCTGCGTGTCTGCACCCTCAACAGATTTCAAGTACGCCTCATATGCAGCCATTTGCTTTTCCGACCCAATCACGAAAAAGTTTCGGCCGGCAATGTCTTTGCCCTTCATGCCGTAGCCCGGAAAGACACGCTCATGAACCTTATCTTTCCGTTGGTAGAGTTGAGTTGACAGGTCCGGGATTTTTCTCGTCTCCAGAATCGCCCGCCGGAAACGCGACACCACTTCGGGCGTGATTCCATCAGCCATGTTCGCCGCCATCGCTTCTCCACGAGCTTCGTAAGGAGACGAGGCGCGCGAACTAAATGTAAGCGCGATAACATACTCAGCAAGCGGATCACTCATCGGGCGCTTCACCTCGCCGATCGCGAAACGTAAGGTCTGCGGTAATTCAGGAGTCCGCTCAGCGTAGTACAACATCAATCCCGTCTGGGGATTACTTCCGATGCCGTTACTGTAAGCCAGGCCCGCGCCAACCGTCTTATTGAAAACTGAATGGGCGCCGCCACCGGTATAAAGTTTTGAAGTGAGAAAATTAAGAATCGACTCGCGACTAGTGTCGGAATACTCAGTAAGCGTGGCGCTGTTCATCATCACTCCGCCCGACATGTTTGGTGCCATCAAGCCTACGTAAACCGGAGTTGTAGCATCGGGACGGCGTGCCGCCAGCCGCGCTTCGATTCGGCGTTGGTTGCCGTAGTTTTCTTTAACCAACTCACTCTTGTCGAAACCGGCGAGAACAGATTTGTAGATTGGTTCCAACTTCTGTTTGACTGCGGCGGAGCCAATGTAGAACATCCGCGTGTTGCGGGAATTGACGATCCGGAGACGCACGTTTTCTAGATCCGCCAAAGTTTTTTCCGGAGACTGCGCGAGGTCCTGACGAATTTCGTTGCACAGGTATATCCAGTCAGAAGCGAGCGAAGAATCAGGAAGATCGCCGAGCGTTTCTGAAAGGTCCGCCACGGCATCAACTGCGAGAGCCTTCGCCGTCGCCGGCAGTTTGCTCATTTCGTCGACAAAAGTTTTCAATTCAGGCTTAACAGTCTGATTTTTGTCTCCGCCCATCGCAGTCAACATCGACTTCAGTTCATCACGCGTTCCTTTTGCGGTCGCGAGTTTCGACAGAAACGCATCAATTGCTTTGCTGTTTTCCTCGTCGCCCGCACTCTTCAGCATCCAGCGAAGCCGCTGAGCATTGTGAGCTTGAGTTAAGAAAGAAAACGCCGAAAGGTAAACCGGACTGTCCTGGTAGCGATAGGCGTCTGAGGGATTATTGACCCACGACTCCTCGGGTCCCTGCATCCGCCGGCGTAACCCGCTAAGTCGCTGATCGACTACGTCACGAATACGTGGAAGATTTTCTTTACGCCAGTTTGGACTATTGAGAACGAGATTCATCCAGGTTACCGCCCGTTCAGACTCCGCCGCGTCATTACCGGCACCGCGTACAGTTATTTCGTATCGGCGCGTTACCGGTGAACCCGTAAACTGAACCTGAAGACTCAGAATCTCCTTACGAATCATTTCGGACATCTCTTCGTACGAAAGTGCCTTGCCGTCTTTGATCACGCCGACCGAACGAAGCAGATCGGGAAGAGACGAAACATAGACGAGGTCCTTCTCGGGAATCGCATTGAGGCCAAGGACCATACCCGTGGTTGCGCCAGTCATATTGTCGAATCTGGCCACCCCGAGTTTCACATCGCCGACAGACGTTTCCGTGTAGTCGATCTGATCGTCAAGAGTTAGCGGCGGATTATTGATAAATTTTGCATCACTCAGCTTCGCGAGTTTTTCGAGCTCAGCGGTGGTCGCGTCGACGTCAGCCTTGTAGCGTTTGATCGCTTCCTGGCCGTCCTTCGTATCGTATTTTTTCTTTAGCTCTTCAGTTTCCGCGTCGGCACGCGCAGTTCGTTCGGCCTGTTCCTGCTTAATCAGTTGCGGATTTGCGCGGGCCACTGCGACATAAGGTTTTGTCTCCGCGAATTTCCATTTGGCCAGGTGATCGCGCCAGAAATTTTTACCACTCGCAAGCAGACTCTCCACTTGTTCGACTTGCGGTTTCATTGTCACTGACTTTCGGAAATCGCCCTCCTCGTTTAGAAATCGTGTTTGCATCAACCAACCATATCCATTACTGCCGTTGCGAAAACCGAATCCCGGTGGTGTGTTTACAAACTTGGAGAGATTGCGGCGATAGGCGGTCAGAGCGTTGCGGAAACGATCGTTGAATTCCTTTAACTCCGGCGAGCCGTCATTAAATGCGGCAATGCGAGCAAATTCCTCCATGATCTTTTGGCGAATAAGTGCGGCTTTGTCTGCGTTGAGGTTCGTTGCCGGCACGTCCGATAGTCCAATGAAAACAGGACCGCCAGATGAATCGTCAAGATAGCCGTACAGACCCTTCGCACCAGTATCGAGTTCACGTGTCTTGCTGTCGATAAACTTCTTGTAGAGATTGGTGTTCGCGTCGCCGGCAAAAACGGAGAGAAAGTTATCGAGCAGAACTCTTTCAGTTAAGCTGAGTTCGAGTGTTGCCGGGTAGCTGAAGAGCATCGACGAAGGCTGCTCGGCATTTTGGTTCGGATATTCGATGATGCGGATCGTTCCGGGTTCAGCCGACTGAAAAGCCGGAAGTTTCGCAACGCTCATGTAATCGCGCTTTGGGACCGTTGGTTCGGCTTTGGTGAAGCTCGCATCGAACCGTTTCAGCACAGCATCAGGCGTCATGTCTTTGGGCACGGATACGACGGCGCCCATGTTTCCGAGATGATAGTTAGCTTCGTGATAACGCTTGATGTCGTCTGGTGTCATCTTCCGAATGGCGTCGGGAGCGCCGCCGGCGTTAAACGAGAGGGCATGCGCTGGGCCATAAATCAGGCGCATTGAATTGTCATAGAGTCGCCAATCGGGGTTGTTCATTGAGCTGCTCATCTCATTGTAGACCGAGCCTTTTTCTTCAAGCCGCAGCGACTTGTCAGGATTCTCGGTGACGCCCCAATTGCGCACCTCACGTCGCACTTCTTCTTCGGTATAGTCGGGATAGAGCAATACAGTCATGTACTCATCGAACACCGTGTAGAACGACTCAGCTCCTCCGGCTGTATTGAACTGGTAGCTCGTGAAGGTTTGATTGGTCGAAGCGTTCGACTGCGTCAGCGACATGTTTTGAATCACATTGATGTTTCGACCTTTGTTGCCCTTGAGGATCAGAAGGTGCTCCTGAGTGTGCGGCTCGCCCATGTCAGAAACTGTAAACGTGTTGGCATAGATCACTGCTTGAGGAACCGACTGGATCTGAAGCAGGTCAAGTGTGAAGCCAGTTCGCAAGTGGATGAAGTGGCCACCGAATGGTTTATCCGTGGCGTCGAGGTAAACGGCACCCGTACGAAAACCGTGAACGACTTGCCCTTTGCGTAAAGCTGCGTATGGGTTGGGCTCGTTCGTCTGCGCAAGTGTTAGAGGTAACTGTGTGGCAACAAGAGCGAAGAGTAAGAGTGCACACAACCAACTTCGATATTTCAGCTTCATGATCATCTCCGGTTTGTGATGTGGGCGAAGTCACGGAGGACAGCGCTATGATTTGGTCGTGCAAATCATAGCCTATGTTTTTAATTGTGCGGACGTTTTTTGTGATGAGAAGGCTTATACGATTATCTGGATTCGACGTACGGACAAAAAGAACATTCAGGGCTAGCGCAATGAATTGAACCCTGCGCGCAACTCGTTCACGAAGAGTTCTGGTTGTTCCCAGGCTGCAAAGTGCCCACCTTTGTCGAGCTGGTTGTAGTGGAGGAGTTTCTTATACGCCCGTTCGGTCCAACTCCGCGGAGCCTGGTAGACCTCTTCAGGGAAAACGCTGACGGCAGCCGGCACAGAGATGTTGTAGTCGTTGAAGAAAGCACCCTTATGTTCTACGTAGAGACGAGCGCTGGACACGCCCGTGTTCGTCAACCACGACAGGGTGATGTTGTCGAGGATGTCGTCCCGTGTGAGATCGCCGTGGGGAGTGCCGTCAAGAAAGAGTTTCGCGATGTGCCCGTAGCTGGCCACGTCGTGATCGATCATCCAGGCGGCAAGAGCGACGGGTGAGTCCGCTAACCCGTACAGGGTTTGCGGGTGCGCGGCCATCATTATTTGCGTAGGAACGTGCCGGTAAAGGAACGCCATCTGATCGTATGCCCGCTGCTCCTCAGCCGAGAGACCGGCCGGCGGAGGCCCGCCGGACTGAAGCGCCTGGGAAATCTCAGGGGGCGCGGCACCGGAGAAGTTCACATGGATGCCGATCAATTCTGGAGGTGCCTGTTCAGCCATCAAGTTCGTGACGAACCCACCCCAATCGCCGCCTTGCGCCGCGAATCGGTTGTACCCGAGGCGCTTCATCAACTCCACCCACGCCCGCGCCATACGAGCAGGGGCCCAACCCTGCCAGTTCCTCTTCAGGAATGTTGATCTGGAACGGTCGGATGTCGGCCGTTTCGGCCGGTTTCGCTGCTGACAACTTGAGTCATGGCGGTCTCCTATTCGGAGCTTTACCACCACGATTCGACGCTCCGAATGGCTTCGTGTAATTGATTTAGCGTCCCTTTTTCGTTGCCCATATAAACCTGGACGCCGGCCCGCAAAGTCTCTAACGTGGCTTTGCGGCCGTTGGGCCACGAATGGTCGAGCGCGGAGGCGAAGATCTCTGATGCAATCTCAACGCTGCCTGCTTGACGTAGAAGGATGCTCACCTTTGTCAACTCAGTTGCTACGTTCCTCTTACTCACGACACTCAGGATGAAATGGGTTAGATCAGTGCCTTCGTTCTGTTGCCCACACTCGAAGAGAAAATCAGCCATTGCGAACAGATCAGCGATAATTTTGTCGGATTCTTCTTGCTTATCCCAAGTCGCGTTCTTGTATTCGTCTGCGCTTTGTGGGATCAAACGCGACTTTTCCCGGAGTTGTTCTATAAAGGCCGGCAACATTTCAAGACCGGATCGATCTCCTCGCCTCAGCAAACAGCGCGCGGTCTCAATTAGCCCTTCCACGCCCAATGAGTCTGAATGCTCGAGCACTAGCTTCAGACCTTCCGTCGAATCAGTCTTGTCAAATGCTCTGGCAAAGGAGCCAGCCGTGTGCGGAAGCGCATTTACTCGGAGTGCATAACTGAGCGCCTCCATCAAAGTGTTTGCGTCTTGTGGCTCAGACGCCGCCGCAATCAACTGATTCAATGCTGGCAAAGCAATGTCGGAGCTATAGCCTTGAAGTGTTGTGAGCGCGCTCGATAATTGATGAGCTTTTACCAGCCCCTCGAGCCAGATGCTGAGTCCAGTACCGAAATCGTTAACCTGATGAGTTAACTTCAGTGCATCATCGTTTCGTTCCGCGATCAGGAGCTTAGCAACGAGTTCAGAAAGCAGATTGGTTATAGGATTAGGATTTTGGCGTTGAGCTAGCCCCAATGCCTTATCTAACTCTCCATGATCTATAGCTAGCTTGAGTTCCTCGGCTGACGATGGATACCAGTCGTCGTGTTTTGCCGCGGACTGATTCGACGCTATTGGTGCAGGCTTCGTGCCTGCAAGCGCGTGTTCATAAAGCGAGACAACCTCCTTCGCCAACTCGCGATCCGGGATGTTATATGTTCCGATTAGTGCCGTACGCAGGAGATGGCTGGCAGCCTCAATTTCATCGCACAATATGAGGGCGCCACTGAGCGTCGCAATGGCGTGAGGCGAGATCTTTTCGACATCTATCTGTTGTGAGAGTTTAACAAGAAGCGCGGCACGCGCCATTTTATCGACGCTTGCCTCTGCATCTGTCGCGCTAATGATCCATGTGTAGTCATCAGGGAAATTGGATGGATCCGGGCCTTGCTCGATTGCCAACCGGAACAAGTCCATCGCTTGCTCAATGCGTTTCGCGCGCATGAACTCCTCGGCCACCTGAACAAGGTCCAATGGTTTTGCCGTGTTCGTGAAATCAGACCATCCTGCGAGCACCTCATCAAGCCGATTTGCACGAGCGAGCTCAACTGTAATCAGCGCATGAAGTCGCGGAGAACGAGACGCACCCTGCTCCGTGAGCAGAGAAAGTCCGGCGTCCACCCCTTTAGTTTCAATCAGACTCTCCGCAGCGCATTCCACCACCGCTTCGCGTCCATCGACAGTCACACGGCTCATAACTTCGTTAAGCTGCGACTCTCTGCCCGCATGTACGAGATACTCAGCGATATTGGCTAGCACGCGATCCCGCTCGCTGCGAATGCTCTGTTCCCAGTGATAGTTTCGTTGGACTCGTACGCTGTCGTCGGTCTCCCAGAATGATGCAATTCGTTCCATCGAATCGACGGCCAACAGGGCATCATGAAAGCTAGACACAGCGGCAAGAGCCTCCGCAGCACAGCCGTACGCCTTGGCCACAAATACAGACTGGTTATGTTCGTCCGCCGCAACTTCTGCCACTTTCAGGGCTCGCACTGCCGCACTGTGAGCTCCGGAATGATCATTTTCATGGATTAGGGCGATCGTCAGATCTTTAAAGCAACGTGCCTTCCAATCCCTGTTCTCCATGGACTCTATGCATTCGGTAGCGGCTTCGAAGCACTTTGCCTTAATTAGCGACTCGGCAACATCACTCAATACGAAATCCTTGGAACTTAGCTCACCGGCGATTTCCAAAACTTCCTTGTATAGCCCCAACCGGCCGAGTTGCATAATGGCGTCGCGAATAACATCGAGCGCTGAGGGGCTGAGCGTTTTGGCGATTTGAATCGCATGCTCTGCAATCTCTCGGCTTCCAGACTCCAAGCCGACTTGCTTCGCGGTCCATGCAATTTCAGCGAGGATCTCTACCGCAAGATGGGGGTACTCTGGTGTGTTCGTCTCGGCCATATTCAGGGCCCGCTCTAGTTCTCCGGCGCGAACAAGTTCCCGCGCCATTTCTTTTGAGGGCGTTGCTTCGCGATTCAAGAGATCCACGATGTCCAGGCGGGGGAACAGCGAAGTAAAAGACACGCCTTGGTTGTATCTCGTCACTCGCATGCTTTCATCGTGGTTCGCATAGAGGCGCCTCACTGTTGCGGCTGCTTCATCCCGCATACCGGAATCGACCAAGGTGGTTATGGCGTTTCTCAGGATTGTCAGTGTGTCATCAGACAGATAGATACGGTCCCCAATGTCGAGGGCGCGCCGTAAGACTCCAACGGCGTCAGGAACTTCCTTGCGTTCAATCAGCACGGAGGCAAGTAACGCATACGCTGCGCATCGCTTTTGTTCATCCTGGCATGTTTGGATATAACCGGCTGCCACTGCTCCGGCTACACGCGCGTACAAGCCGATCAGATTGAGCGGCGCATCGGTTGTGATCTGGCCCAGGGTAGAAAGAGCAAGTGCGCATCGCGCGATCTGCGCAATGTCTTGTGGCGACGTTCGTTTAGCAAAGCGAAGCAGGCGAAGAGCGTCGTCACAGAACGGTCTGTGAGATCCAGATCGCGCTGCCTGGGCCTCCAGCCATCGGTGGTCGATCAGCTTTTTAAATTCATCTGGAAGGTTGGCTTTCTCGAGATGCCACGAGAGATGATCGAAGATGTATCCATCATCCTTAAGATCAGCCCAGTTGCCATGGACGCGCGTCCGATATGCAGCGAGAAGCTTCTGGTGCGGTGCTGCTGGATCAACCAGCCGGGTTTGTAGCGCGGCTCGTATCATGTCATGCAACCGTACTATTTCACTTTCGCGATTCCAGCGGATGATGCTGAGGTTGTCGAGCGGTCTCAAGACATCTTCTTCAACGACGAACATGTCCGTTGTCCATAGTTCGGCAAGAACATGCACTGGAGTGTCTAAGTTTTCCGGGAAGATCGCGATCTCCGCTGCCTTTTCTCCAAGGCCCGGAAACATTTCTTGAGCCAGTTCCAATCCTACGTCGACAGATGTTGCGACGGCCGCGTTTCTTGCCTTGGAGTCGCGGCGGTCGAAACCAACTACACCGCGCCGCTCCAGGAGTGTGACGACACGGTCAATGCATTCGGCTGCACTACAACGTCTTAACTTGTACTCTTCGAGAAGCCTGGCGTTGGCGAGATCAAGAAGTAGTGGCCAGCCGCCCATTCTCTCAGCGAGATCCGACAGTGTTTTCTGAATCGCGGTGTCGAGCGGGAGACCTCGACCGAGAAGGGATGCAGCTTCGGAAGTTTCCATTTCGTCGATGGGCACCTCCAGCCAACCCGTTTGTCCACCTTGCTCGATGAGATTTCGGATGCGGGTGGTCACGAGGAGTCGTGGTCCATTTAGCTTCAGAAAGTGCGCAAGGTCCTCCGCTCGCCAAACGTCATCAACGACGACCAGGCATTGACGTCCTTCAAGCGCCTTTGCGAGTGCGTCGCTAATACTATCGGCACCTGTTACGGCGGGGGGACTGCCGACAGCCGAAACATGGAAATCACTAAGTTGTCTCGCGAGATCTGGCTTCTCGCCGAGTACTACCCAGAGAATTCCATCAGGGAATGCGTTGACCACTTCAGGACGGTGGCAGGTATCGATAACGAGAGTAGTTTTACCAAACCCGCCTGCACCCTGAACAAGAACATGAGCACCCGAAACCCCGGCAGAGCCAAGAATCGTGTCGATCAGCGTTTTCGTTATGCTCTCTCTAGACACGAACCCGGCCGACCGATGGGGAACATTGTAGGGACGGCCGCTCAGGCCGCTGCGCATGATCGCTGCGAGCACGAGTGTCGCGAGTTCACCAGGTGTGCGGAAAAAGCTCGCCGTTTTTTCGGTGCTGAGTTCGCTACGGAAGGTGGCCAGTTTCGTGCCGCGCTCACCTGCGCCCGTGACGTCGTCCCTGAAACGGTCGGGCCAATCGGCCTTTGTATCAGAGTGCGCAAAGAAGAGGAGCTTGCGGAGCTTCCCAGATTCCGCCTGGCGATATTCAAGTTCAGTGATCGACTTGCCATGCGGATTACCGTGTTCCGCTGGAGGCTCATACCCGTATCGCCACGCAAAGAGACCAATGTAAATATCTGAGCGGCTCACATCCTGCAGACATATATCGAGCGGCCGTTCATCGGCGGCTGTGTAGGCTTCCATTCGGACAACGTCTAACCCTGCTTTCTCAAGAGCTGCGAACACAGCGGCCCGGTACTCTTTTAAATCTTCATAGGTAGAAGAAAGATAGACCCTGAGCTTCTTCATTTTCGTTCCCGTGTTAAAGGTATGGAATGTCAGCCGGCGCCAACAGGTTCAATAATGTTGTGTTTCTGTTCGTCTTATTTGAATTCTATCAATAGTTAAGTTCCGGTTTCGTATCTTTCTCACGCAGATCGTCAATAAAAGATCTTTAATCTAGAATCTCAATCGTGTGAATACCGACATCGAAATGGATCGAGTTAACATCGGGTCTGAACGCGCGGCCGCGATTGTGCCGGTGTTTGCGCTGGCTCTCTTTACGAGTGCCGCGCTGCTGTTTTGGGTGCAGCCGCTGATCGCAAAGATGCTGCTGCCGCTGCTGGGAGGTGTTCCATCCGTTTGGAATACGTGCATGCTGTTTTTCCAGGCGTTATTGCTCGCCGGTTATGCGTATGCTCTGTTGATCTCTCAACGCCTCTCACTGAGAAACCAGGCGATTGTTCACGCCATATTGCTGCTCGGCGCCGCACTCGTACTACCATTTGCTTTATCGGACCGCGTACTCTCTTCGTTGCCCACCGAAAAGACTCCGATAATCTGGCTCTTAACCACGTTGCTCGTAACTGTCGGTCCACCGTTCCTGCTTCTTTCAGCGACGGCGCCACTGCTCCAGAGATGGTTCTCACATACGCGCCACAAATCAGCGCGCGATCCTTATTTCCTATACGCAGTCAGTAACGCCGGAAGCATGCTGGCCCTGCTCGCGTTTCCATTCGTGCTCGAACCTGCGTTTGCAGTGCGGAAGCAGAGCGTCATTTGGACGGGCGGTTATGCAGTCCTGGTCGGGCTGATCATTGCATGTGCGATCCTTCTTAATAAAAGAAGAGTTACCACGACTCCTGCCGAGGTCACAGCGGACGAAGCGGTGGAGACAGTTGGAGTGGCGAAACGATTGGAATGGACCGTGCTCGCCTTTGTTCCATCAAGCCTGATGCTTGGCGTGACAACTTTTATCACCACTGACATTGCGTCAGTGCCGCTGATTTGGATCATTCCCCTGGTGCTTTATCTGTTGACTTTCATACTGGCGTTTGGAAAGAAGCAGATCATCAAGCCGTCATGGACTTCAATCCTGTTTGCCACTGCGCTCCCCAGTCTCGGAGCATCGATCGCCTTGAATCCACCCATTTCGATTTGGGTGACGATTGCGTTGCACTTACTGGTCTTCTTCCTGGCGGCGCTCGTGTGTCATCAGCGATTGGCCCAGGGGCGACCAGGTGTCAGCAAACTTCCTGAGTACTACCTTTGGATTGCTGTGGGCGGAGTTCTCGGTGGTGCGTTCAATGCGCTGCTCGCGCCGCTAATCTTTCCGGTACCAATCGAGTACCCGATTGCAATTGTCCTGGCTTGCCTGATGCGCCCGATCACCAGGCAGGAAAAGGCAACAGGAAAGTGGTTCCGAATCCTATTTCCATCGTTCATGCTTCTGGGCACGTTTGTTTTGTCGTTAGTTGTTCCGCGGTTAGGCCTTTCGGCAACATTACAAAACGGGTTAGTGCTGTTAGTACCGCTGGCGTTGTGTTTTGTTTTGAGTGTTCAGCGGCCGATCGTCTTTGGGCTGACGCTGGCGGCTATCATGTTTGGAAGCCTTCCGTACTTGAATGCCGCGAAACAAACGCTCGCAACTGAGCGAAACTTCTTTGGAGTTTGGCGAGTCACCACCCATCCGAATGAAACGTTTCGACGCCTTTACCACGGGAGCACCGTTCATGGTTTGCAGCTAAACGACCAGTCGCGCAAGTGTGAGGCGACTGCTTACTACCAAAGGGATGGACCAGTCGGACAGATCTTTGACGTTTACAATAGCAAGCCAACAACGAAGCCGGTGGCGGCCGTCGGTCTGGGCGCAGGCACGATCGGCACTTACTCAGCCCAGGGTCAGCAGTGGGACTTTTACGACATCGATCCGGCAATTGTTCGTATTGCGTCTAATCCGCAGTTATTTACATTTCTGAGCGACTGCACGCGAGCGTCATATCGTGTGATTCTCGGTGATGCGCGTTTGAGGTTGCGGGAAGCGCCTGAAGGGCAGTACGGACTAATCGTGATTGACGCCTTCAGCTCTGACTCGGTGCCGGCGCATTTATTAACGACGCAGGCCCTGGATCTCTATCTGGGGAAGCTGGCTCCGGACGGTGTGCTGGCGTTTCACATAAGCAACCGCTATCTCAAACTAGAGCCGCTCCTTGGGGGCTTGTCGCGCCACGCCGGCCTCTCGGCCTTCATCCGCAGGGACGGCGAGTCGAATGTACGCGAAAGATATCCATCGTGGTGGGTGGTGATGGCTCGAAGTGATGCTGCGTTGGGGACGATCTCAAGCGATTCGCGTTGGGCCATGGTGCAGGGAGACAAAGTTTGGACCGACGACTTTTCCAACATTCTCAGCTTGTTTTGAGTTTTCGTTTCGGCAGAAGATAAACGAGAAGGGCCAACGCGCTGCCTAAGACAAGCCCAACATTCGACGTTACAAAGTCATGCCAGACGAAGTATTTCAAATACAGTGTTTGGGCCAGTACGAGTATCCCCGAGATCCGAACGATCTTCGATTTCGAACATATCAGTGCATAACTGAGGAGCAGAGTGTGGCCCGAAATATACGGAACATCTCCGACAACTCGTCCTACCGCTAAGCTGAAAACTAAAAAATCAACACCATGCTGAAAGAAGTTTGCTTCGCGTGCGTGTTCCACACGCTCCAACATAAACGCGATCATTGGCACCATCAGTGGTACGAAGTACTGGAAAGTACCTGACGGATCGAGGACGGTCGCTCTCACTGACGAATGACGTAGAAGCCATACCCCGACAAGGGCTGCCCCCGCGAGTGAGCATAGAAGCACGATCGAAGGACGAAACAGTTGTTTGCGGAGGTGAACCAATGTGTTGTGTCGAGTTCTGAAGTCCTTGCGCCTTGCAATATACCTCAATATGGCTCTCAACCGTCGTTCGCTAGCGGCGTTCGCGGAGCTACGTTGCTCCCAATATGGGATCATGTCATAATCGCGACCGACGATGCGGATCATTTCCAGAAAGACTCTCCGCGTGTTTTGGGAAAAACGTGAGCACAGAGATGCGGAACAAGCACTCAAAGCATGGTTTCGCGAAGCGTCGAACGCGGATTGGACGAGCCCGGCAGCAATTAAAGCGTCGTTTGGAACAGCGAGTATCCTGGGAAACAATCGGGTCGTCTTTAACATCTGCGGAAACAAGTATCGACTGGTGGTGAGAGTAAACTACCCGTACAGAGTGATGTATATCAGGTTTATCGGCACGCACGCACAATACGATAGGATCGATGTCGAAGAGGTATGAGTATGGAAATTAGGCCGATTAAGAACGAACGGGACTATCGGAGAACGCTGAACGAAATCGAGAACTTAATGGAAGCACGTGCGAACACCCCGGATGGTGATCGGCTCGACGTACTCGTTACTCTTGTAGAGGCATGGGAAGAAAAGCATTGGCCGATCGACTTACCAGACCCTGTTGAGGCGATTCTTTTTGCGATGGAACAGCGTGGGCTTTCGAGACGAGATCTTGAACCATTTATCGGGAGCAGAGCACGAGTCGCCGAAGTTCTTAATCACAAGAGGTCACTCACGCTGCCGATGATTCGTCGTCTACATCACGGACTAGGAATTCCGGCCGAGGTGCTGATCGGTGAGAGTGTTGCCGCCTAAACTTCTGCGTTGCCGGAGCGTCCGGGTTCGTGCAGAGCTTGCTTAACTAAGTTTTCAATCAGAAAAGTCTGTTTCCCCCAACACGACAGTCGCACACTACTCGATCATCTCCAAGATCGGCGCAGGTGAATTCGAATTCAGTACTCCTAAAGCATTATTCAAAAAGCGAATGCTCGCCTGGGCTTTGAAACGTTCGCGAAATTGATGTTTCTCCGGAAGGCCAACGATTCCTGATCGGAACCGTGATAGGTGAACCAACTGCACCCGCGCCGACTGTGATCTTGAACTGGACGGCTGCACTGAAGAAGTGACGTGCTCATGCATGACGGGTCAGAGATTTTGACATTCGTGAAGCAGTTAACCAACTGCCGGATTAACTGGAGTTACTTTGTATGGGTCTGACTGGTGCAGAAATCTGTAGCAAGCTTTCCACGTCTATACTGGATAACGAGTAACGGGACGGATCTGCAGGTCTTGTTGGGTCGAACGGATCTTGCATTCCATGGCATCCGTAACTGAGAAGCTCTTTTAACGCCGGCCGCGACATCCAGTTGGTCAAGGATGGCTTTACCTCATGCGGAAGCTCACGCGCCCAATGATCCAGTTCTTTTAGCAGATGATGGTCGTTTTGTAGATCGGTTAGCAGTCTCGGCCACTGCAAACTAACCGCCACAAATTTACCCAATTGTGGCAAAGTCAGGCCTTTATACTTCAATGGATTTGTGGGCGCATCAAACAATCCGGTCTCTGCTGCAATCAATGCCTTCAGCCGGAACATGTTAATGAACTGTTTCACGCGCCGCGGATTGTATTCAAGCGCCGGTGCCACCATCTCCACAACCCTGCGAACCGTCACCGAGTCTTTGGTCACGGCTATGCGTATTCTTTCACGGCGCTCTTCCTGCGCTGGGGTAATGGGTATACCGGACGGTTGTGAAACTGGACCACCGGTTACTCTCGGGCTTGGTCGTTCAATGGTTTGTCCGCCTTGGGTCAAGGCCGGATACATTTCGTTGCTCGTTATGCCGCCTACCTGTAGAGCAGGTGTGGTCGCCGCAATTTCGCCCATCATCGGAGAAATGGTGTCGAGCAACCCTGTCAATCCCGATTCGGCAGGTTGAGGTATTCGAAAAGGAATTTGGATAAACTTTTCGATGAAGGAATAGCCGAATTCCAAGCCGCTTGCGGCATCAAAACCGTTTGTCTCAGCATCCGGTGTATCGTCAAAGCTTTTTTCTTTACCCTTCGGTGGGCAGAGATAGGGAAGGAGTTTTTCGTATTTTACTGCCAGCCCGGCAGCCACTTTCTCGCGATCCATTCCGACAATGAAGAAGAGTTGAGGCGAGTCGGCGATCAATAAATTGATCGCCTGCATCAGATCAGCAGCTTTAGGTACTTCGGAGCGATCGAGATCGTCAATGAAAACGTAAACCTTGTTTCTTCCCGCATACGTTTTAACGATCTTTCCGAAGTCGTCGTGAAACTGTTCGATGAAAGCTATCTCACTATCATACCCAGGCACCTGCAAATACTTTTTCAGATCTGCTGTAAACGGATTACCGATGAATTCCTTTATTTTGATCCATGCATAGAGGGCGACCACGATTAAACCGACTATTCCAGATCCCTTAATAATGGTAAGTATTATTTCGCCGCCCTTTGGTTCAGTCGCCTCACCAACGATCTTGTCGACACTTCCGGTATACAAGAGAGAAAGAAGAGTGATAATCAGACCCACAGCAGCGATGAAAATCACAATGGTTCGGAACAACACCAGCCAGCCGTCGGTCCATCTGAACCGTCGGACAGTCAATTTCAAATGGGCCCAGGCTCGCAATGGTACAGGTAGCGCTTTCGAGACTTTTTGGAGCAACGCCAACGCGAAAGACGCCCACAAGGAAGTGTCTTTGTCATGCCGCCAGGCATTGAAGCGCACGGACACAAATGTTGGATAACGTTCTTCTCTGGGTAACGCCAGGTTTGGCCATAGAGCGCCCCACCAGCTCCTATGCCGGAACGGTGTCGGTATGCGTTCCTTTCTCATTCTGATCATCCAGCGAATCTTCAGCATTCTTTTGATCCGCTGTTGTTGAGACGCACGCCGGAGCGCATCCTCCAACTGCAGCATGAACGACGACTTGCCAGACCCCCACTCTCCCTCAATCGATAGCGTCAGAGGAGGCTGCGTTCTTTCATCAGTCAAGAATCTGGCCAGTGCTTTTACATAAGGACCGAACCCTAAACTGTCCGATGACGTAGGCTGATCGCTGACACTCGCGGACAAAATCGATTCTTCATCCGGCTTGAAGAGACTTCCCGCCAGCAGTTTCCAAATTCGGATCTTCGCATTCTCATCACCTAACGTAGCCAGAATTAGTTCACGAGGATGAAATGCAATACCAGGCGTATACAAACCGCCCGGGATCTCGGCAGCCTCCTCGAGCACGGTCAATAACTCCCAGTTATCAGAGCGCCACAGTCTTATGGTTCCATCGATAGATTTTGATGCGAGCAACGAACCGTCGTGCGAGAAAGAAACACTAGTGATTCTTCCGGTATGCCCGACTAGGGTTTTAAGGAGTGTCCTTGCTGAAGGATCCCAGATACAAATTGATTTGTCAGTCGATCCCGACGCGAGGAGTTCACCGTTCGGAGACCAGGCGAGACAGGTTATCTGATCTTCATGGCCAGTGAGCGGGTAGGGCTCTCCTGCGACAACATCCCAGAGCCTTAAGACGTTGTCATCACCGGCTGAGGCTAGCATTGAGGAATCCGGAGACCACGCAAGGAAAAAGATCCAGTCGTTATCGGTCTGAAGTGAGTGGATAAGCTTCCAACTCTGGTAAAGGCGGATAATACCGTTTCGGTTTCCGGTCGCGAGTGTTTTTCCATCCGGCGACCATGACAGCCCTGGACTCAAGAGATCCGGTTCAGTCACTTGGTTGACAATGCTTGTGACTTGCCTCCGTACGACATCAAAGATCACGACAGTTGACTTCGCGCAATATGCCAGCGTGTTTCCATCGGGCGACCAGGTCACTCCACCGGTTGGATTACTGTCGGAATCGATGACAACCACGTTTTGGGTTTCACGCTCCTACAGCAGGACGCCTTCTAGACTTGTCTGTGCAGCAAGTCTTTTGCCCTCCGGAGACCAAGAGATTTGACCAATCCAGCCTGTACTTTCATCAATGGTATGAATGAGTTCGAAGCCAGTTGGAACGTCGGATTCTTCGCTATCAGCCGCTGGCTCTTTAAGCTTTTGCTGGATGAGTTCGATGAGCTGTTCAACGTCATCAGCCTTACTGAGAAGCGGCACATTGTTTTGTTGGAGTTCGGAAAGGTGTTTTATTTTGTTGAGCTGGTTGCCGGTAAAAACGATAACCGCGGACTTCTGGAGTCGATCTTTGTTTTCAATTATGAAATCGTCTCCTGAAATCGGAGAATCATGGTGATAGATATCGGTTGTGATTACTCGATATGTATTTTGACTTATTAACTTGATGGCCTCTTCTGGAGAAAACGCCAAATCTACGTCGATACCTTGAGACCGTAGAGCGTCAGCTAGTGAACGCCTGAGGTCGGCGTCGTCATCAATGATCAGGACCTTCTTTACCTCTGCCATTGTCTTTACCTCGTGGGAGAAGGATCGATAGAGTTGCGCCCGAGGTGCCGGGAGCTCGGGTGACCTTTGCCAATCCGTCATGCAGTTGAATTATTTTTTGCACCAAGAACCAACTCCTTACGTCATGTAAGCCTCGTGGATTATCTGGCAGAAAAATATCTCTTAGATCAAAATGATCCTTAGACCCCAAGGCTCGGTTTGAATCCGTAATCTCAATTGCAACCATCTTCCTGAATTCCGGAGGCACTCTTAGGCCGACGTCAATAACACCTGATTGCCGGCCCGTTGCTTCGATGACGTCCGCAAAGTTTTGAATTGTCCGCTCCATAACGTATTTCAGGAGGTCAGGTTCCGCAGTGGCAAAGATCTCTTTACCTGACACCATGAATTTTATTTTCTGATTGTTCATGCGACTCTTGACCTCGCGAATCGCTGCGTGAACCACCTCTGTGACATGGGTCCGTTTCAAGCGTTCCTCGAGAAAAGACTCGCGCCTTGTCACAAGATCGAGCATCGTTGCTAACTCAGCGAGTTTGTGTCTTTGTCTCTCAAGGCGTCCCAAGTCGTCGATTAATTGTGGGTTACCTGCGTACCTACGCTCCATGGTTAGAATCTCGATTCCCATAGTTGCGAGTGGAGACTGAATGTCGTGAGCAACGATCCGCGCAAAATCCGACAAGATTTCCTTCTCTTTGACATCCTCTGCAACAACAGTCCTAACGGCAGCGGGTTCGGGGGTGTGAAGTAATCGCTGAACGCGAAAACGAACGGATTCATAAATCTCGTGAATCCTCGACCTCATAAACGATGCCTATTTCTTACGGACCAAGCGAGTCGTTGACATGACTGTCGGCAAGAGAAGAGATCCGGTGCCATGACGCAAGCCAACCCGCATTAGACGTCAAGTTCAGTATTGGAACCCTCGTGCAATGCGCAGTGGGTTGTGAGAACGGAAGGCTTATACACCTGCAGTGTTGCAGAAGCAAGAAAATCAAAGTGGTAGCCGGAAAGTGAGGTCCTGGCAGGGCTTTAATTCGATCTCTGTCTTTTTCTGTTCAGCGGCGTGACGCAGTGAGGAGCGAGTTCCGGCTGCATCGGGGAGGCGCATTTTGCTCACTTCAGATCGAGTGTCGTCGGTACCGGGTTGGGCCAACATCCAATAACGTCCCGGCATAACACTATTCAGCCAAAAGTTTCCCTCGCTATTCACCGGCGCCGCAAAGTAGCGTAACGGATCCTCCGCTTGCGCAGCTTCGGCCGGAACAAGATAAACAGATAATTTGTCAGGAAGGGTTTGCCCTTCAGCGAGTGTGATCTGGCCACGGACTAAAGCCGCACCTTGCGCAAGCGTAAATGTCAGGCCTGATAGTTGATCGCCGGGCTTGACTGTGGTCCATGTGCGTGAGGCGTCGGTCGGCTTTCCGCCAGGCGTCGATGGCACGAAAGCAATAGATTGCAGATACCACTGTTGAACTGAGAAACGCACGCTAAAGTAATACTCATTAGCCGCCAGATCTCGAAGCGTAACGTTACCCTGCACGTCAGGACTCTCCGACCGCGATCGCCAAACGAATTGGGGCTTTTTCTTAGCGTCTTGATTTACCCTGTGCCAGGCCGTAACGCTCGTCGATGAACCCTGTGGCAGGAGTTTGTCAGTGCATTCAGGTACGGGCTCCTTCAATCCTTTCAGAACCACCGTGCCACTAATAGAAGCTAACGCAGTAGGCGCGAGCTCGATGCCTTCAATATCAGCTCCACGAACACTCAACACCATCGATTCGGACAGTCCGCGGTCGCGATCGTTCCAATATGCAGTGGCGACTAAGAGGTAGTCGCCGTCCGGGATTCCTTCCAAGGCAAACTCACCATTCGGATCCTGGAAAGAGGTGTTCCATCGAGGCCCCCTCTCCGCGAGTGAGGTTAAGGCTATTGAAAATCCCCGGTCGCCGGTCCGAATTCCTCTTACAAATCCGCTGATCGTACTGCCACGTTCACCGCGGTAACGAATGTCCACATTGCTTTCTTCGCCAACACGAACACGGATTTCATCTGCCTCATCGCGACTCGACGAAGGTGCATAGGTAGGCATGTCTATGGAAAACGCATTTACACCTGTCGGGGAATAATTGTGAGCGCCATCAGCCGCCACAATGTAAGTTCCCGGCGGCAATCCGTAAACGCGATAGACCCCCCGATCATCAGTCACGCCCTCGTAAGAAATCCCGGGAGTCTTTCCTCCGGCCTCATCAATTACTATCTCAACACGAATGGCAATAGCTTCAACTGGTTCGCCTTTCGAGTTGGTGACAGTTCCAGTAACCACCCCTCCCTTGATCAATACCAATGTTACCGAATCGCTGGCGGTCTGCACGGCCGTTGCAGATTCAGGTGACTTGGGAAGGTAAGAAGGCAGCGAAGCGTTGACGGTATACGAACCTCGCTCCAGGCCACTGAATTTAAAAACTCCATCGCGGTTTGTTGTTGTGCTCTTAACCGGAAGTCCCTGAGGTGTAGCAGGTCGCACCCAAACGGTCGCATTCGCCAGTGGCTGGCCGGTGTCACTGACAACTTTGCCGCTGATATCGCCCGTCTTCGATTCTACTGTCGCGCTTGCCGACATCGTTCGCGTTCGCGGCAGTTGTTGCAGTTGCGCTGTTGCGCAGATTGATGCCGCCAATAAGATCAGTAAAGCTCCCGCGGTGCGACGATGAGATTCGATTCGGCTAGTCATTTATGGTACTGGTATCTGAACTGTGAAGGTTACGTCCGCCACAGCGCCGTTCGTTACAACTACGGTTTGTTTCGTAGTCGGAATGCGTTGAGGTTTACCGGGCGTTGCACTTATTAAGACATTCACAGCGACGTCATATGTTCCGGGTACCAAATTATCGACACGGAAGTTGCCTCGCGTATCAGCTTCGACTGGTGGAATATAAGGGTTCGGGACTTGCTCGTCCGTCCTCCGGACAAAAACGCTAAGTCGGGGAGGAGCAGGTAGTTCCAATCCGGTTGGTAGTTTTATCGTTCCACGAATCGCTGCGTTGGCATACCCGACGACGACTCGCAACCCTGTAATCTGATCGCGTTCCTTGAGGTCGAAACCACGCGGGTAAACTATTCCTTCACGCTCGAGGCGGACGACGCGAAATGGTTCGCGCGGTTGCAAGTGAGGTATGAGACGTCCCGCCGCGAGGCCGCTTAAGCGGAAGCTTCCATTGGGGTTGATTGCGGAAGACGGATCGGATCGTCCAATGTAACCGTCCACTATCTCGCCGACGATTCGAGTAGCCAGCAGATTGGCTCGAACCTTTGGATCATCCGTCCCCTCCAGAATGACTACACCCGAAACCGATGCTCCTTTGGAAGTTTTAATTACTAAGCCTTCGACGTCTCGATCAGTTACTTCAAACCGTACCGCGTCAGAGTGCCAGTCGGAGTCAGCCGGCGGCTCCGAATAGACCCCATACTTTCCGGGCGCCAGATTCTCTAGTTTGAATTCACCGGTTTTTGTCGACTCTGCCATATTCCCGCGTGCGCTCATACCATTTTGGAAGAAAACCTGTAGGCCGACGCGCGTATTCGGGATGGGTTGAGATGTCTCACTGTCGATAATGCGACCGTGCGCGGTGTAAGTACGCGCTGGCCCACTAAGCATGATATCGACATTTGTCGCCTCACTTCCTTCGCTGACAGTGATGATAGTCGCCGCAGCAGGGTCAATAGCGCTAAGGTGAAAAGTACGCTGGTGCCCACCTTCTCCACGGCCCGCCGAATTACTTCCTTCTCTTCCGGCGGACACCGTGTAGCTTCCCGCAGGTACGCCATAGGCCCGGTAGATACCTCGATCATCTGTGCGAACGTTTCGGAAGTAGGGAAGCGGCCGAGTCGTTTTGGTCGCGGACACATAAACCGTTTCTTCGATCACCGGACGTCCGTCGGCATCAGTCACTTTGCCGGTGATCACTCCACCTCGCTCCAACGTGATGTCAATATTCTCCACAGTCTCATTTTTATTAACGATTAGAGACTTGCGGAATTCAGTTGGGACGTAGGTGGGCGACGCGGCGATCACGTCATAGCTGCCTGGCGGTACGTTTGTGATTCGATAGTTCCCATCTACATCGGTGGTGGATCTAAAACGAGTAGGTCGAAAGTTCGAACGATGCTGGTCACTAATGGCTAACGCCACAACGATTCCCTGTAGTCCTTTACCGCCAACCGTCACTTTGCCGCTGACGGTTGAGTTCGCCGCTTTATCGACGGCACCCTGCGAGCGCACACCTACAACGGGAATTAGGAGAAGAAGGATACAGACAACTGTTTGACGGGCAGCAGAGGAAACCATGGTGACTCTGACTCTCTACTAAATGGGCTACTACGTGGGCTACTAGTGGGCAACCAAGCGGGCAAATCATAGCTCAGTCCATGGCCCGCGCACCAGATTTGGAAGTTGTAAAAGCTACCAACCAAAACGTATATTTTCGAGGCTATTCACTAATCCGTTTCTACGTCTACCAATGATACGGTCTTTCCTATCCTTCATTCTTGCAGTCGGCTGCATTGGTAACGTGCCCACGGTCGTCACTGCTAAAGTTGGACCACCTAAGCCGTACGGTCCGATTCCTTCAGCTCGACAACTCCGCTGGCACGCCATGGAGTTCTATGGTTTCCTCCATTTCTCCATCAATACTTTCACTGACAAAGAATGGGGTTACGGTGACGAGTCTCCTTCACTCTTCAACCCGACTGACTTTGATGCCGATCAGATTGTTCGTACCGCGGCGGCTGCTGGAATGAAGGGCTTGATCTTAACCGCCAAGCATCATGATGGATTCAGTCTGTGGCCATCGAAATACACTGAGCATTCCGTGAAGAACAGTCCCTGGCGGAATGGTCGTGGCGACGTCGTGAAGGAGATTTCGTCTGCATGCCGGAAGTATGGACTGAAGTTTGGCATCTATCTCTCTCCCTGGGATCGGAACCACAAGGACTACGGTCGACCTGAATACCTGAACTACTTCCGTAATCAATTGCGCGAACTGCTAACTTCATATGGTCCTGTTTTCGAAATTTTCTTTGATGGTGCGAATGGCGGCGACGGGTACTACGGCGGCGCACGTGAGACGCGCAGGATCGACCGCGATACCTATTATGATTGGCTTACGACATGGAATCTTGTGCGGACCCTCCAGCCTGACGCCTGCCTTTTCAGTGATGCCGGACCAGACGTGCGCTGGGTGGGGAATGAGCGCGGCGTCGCCGGCGATCCCTTGTGGAGTACGTTGAATAAAGATGATTTCGCGCCGGGTAGGGCTGACGAGGCGCGGTTAAATCGCGGTGACCGCCCTGGCTCGCATTGGGTGCCAGCAGAATGCGATGTTTCGATCAGACCGGGTTGGTTTTATCATCCAGCTGAAGACAGCAAGGTCAAAAGCGGGGCGACGCTCGTCGATCTTTATTACGCTTCCGTTGGTCGCGGCGGTTCTTTCTTACTTAACCTGGCGCCAGATCGGCGCGGGCAGATTCCCGACGCGGACGTAAAGTCACTGCGCGAATTCCGACGCATCCTCGATGCAACGTTCAGGAAAGATTACGCTCAAGGCGCATTCGTGAGCGCAAGCAATACTCGCGGACAAGGTGATCGACGATTCTCGCCACGAAACGTAATCGACCACAGACGCGATACATATTGGACCACAGATGATCAGATAACGACGCCGGAGTTGATTATCGATCTTCGCCGGGAACAAACGTTCAATGTTGTTCGCGTGCGCGAGTATCTCCCGCTCGGTCAAAGGGTGGAAGCATTTGCGGTGGATGTCTGGAAGGATAACGAATGGCACGAGTTTGCCCGCGGGACAAGCATCGGGAATTCCAAGCTCGTGCGCGGTAAACCTGTGACCACCACAAAGGTTCGTTTGCGCATCACGCAGGCGCCCGTTTGCCCTGCAATCTCCGAGGTGGCACTGTTCGCTGAAGCCAAGTAGTCGGCGCTGTGCGCGTGCAACTTTGCTCTTGACTCACTACATCTCAGCGTCAACGATCCCCAAAAGTTCAACTCACCACGGCTTACGAGGTTAGCGACATCAATATGCGAAAACAAATACTTCCCGCACTGGTACTCCTTCTGCTTCCTTCACTGGCGTCGGTGGCAAGTGCCTGCACCTGCGGAGGGCAGACTCCATGTGAAGCATACGCTGGTGCGTCAGTCGTTTTTGCCGGCGTTGTCACTAAGACAGGTCTTAAATCAAATCCCAGAGGTCTTCCTGAAAACGCCATGTCAACTACCTTCACACACGGCGATGTCACTTCGGCGCAGTTCAAGGTTGAAGAAGCTTTCCTCGGCGTCAGAGTCGCGCAGATTGAAATCTCGGGCGAAGGAACAAACTGCGATTATGAATTCAAGCCTGGTGAGCGATACCTTGTTTTCGCTTATAAGAATTCCAAGACAAGTACATTTCACACCAACATATGTAGCGGAACTGGCCCGCTGGCCGAGAATAACGACGGCCTCGCATATCTTCGTAGCGTCGTGAAGCAACCGCCCGGCGCGACGCTCTCCGGTGAAGTCGTTCGCGAAACAAATGGGCCAGATGGGATAGGCTCCGAACCGATGGCGAAGGCCGAAATCATCTTGATAAACGGAAAGGATCAATTCCGAGGCTCGAGTGATGGGAGCGGAAAGTTTGAGGTACGGGGAATCAAACCGGGACGCTATCGCGTTCATACCAGTCCGGCCACCAATCACAGTCGCATCGATCCAATGGCAGAAGAGCCTCGTAAAGAGTGGGAACTCGACATTCCGGCCCAGGGATGCGTACAAACGTGGTTCGTTGCGCGGCCAGGTGGCGAGATTTCCGGAAGGGTCGACGACGAGTCAGGGATAGTCGGTGGGGATATCTATCCTCAAATCCTTTTCGCGGATGAAAAGGTGACCGACACCAGTTATCGTAGCCAGAACCTCACCGAAAGTAAGACGTTCAAGTTTTCTTTTCTACCGCCCGGCCGCTATTACCTGGGATTTAATCTGCGAGGTGGGCCAAGTATCGAGACGCCTTACCCGGAATTTTATTACCCGGGCGTCGAGGACCGGTCCAAAGCACAAGTGATAACTCTCGCTGAGGGTCAAAAGATATCCGATATCAACTTGCAGAGACCGCTGCGTCTGGCCGAGCGAATGATCGAAGGCGTTGCCGTTTGGCCCGATGGAAAACCTTATTTTGAGGATTGCGGTATCACGCTAACGAACCCCAGGACCGGTTATCGCGAGGGTAATTGCGTGTCCGCTGACGCCGAGGGAAAATTCAAGATCAAAGCCATCGAAGGACAGACGTATCACCTGGCGGCGACGCTTATTGGTCCAGGAGGAGGTCTGATTAGTTCTAAGCCGCTTGTAGTTAAGGTCGAGAAAGACAACAGTCCCTTCAAACTCGTTGTGGAAAAACCATGACACCCCGGCTACGGATTGGTCTCCGCTTCACGACGTAGCGCGAAATACCATCCGCTAGCCAACACACGCGGCAATCGATCTGTCACCCGCGCATTCCATTCAATAAAGCGATTTGAACGTGCCAACGTGTGCCCTACAAACGGCCCGGCAAGAAAACTTGCGACACCTTCCCTCGCAACGGATAAAGAACAGTCAGCAAAGAGGCGTCGCAACTGACGGCGTGTAAAGAACTGCACGTGTCCGCTTTCATGATTGTCAGTGGCGGCAGTGACCTGGTTGCTGTTTTTGGCAATAGCATCAACCACGCGTTGTAAGCGAAACATCCTGAAGAGCCACGAATCAATCTCAAATTCACCATAGCCGTTTGGCACAGTGACAATGATCACCCCGTTCTGCTTCAAATGGTCCAACGCCGCCGAAAGCAAGAGACGCGGCTCTTTCAGGTGCTCCAAGACTTCTGAAAGGATCACTACATCGTACGGTGGTGATTTTAGTTCTTCGACTCGTCCACAGACGTAGCTCAAGTTCGCGACATCGACTGCCATTTGTTTGGCGTGTTCGATGGAAGGAGCATGTATGTCTATACCTGTGACCTGGAAGCCCAATCGGGCAAGAGGTAAAGCGAGTTCCGAACCATTACCACACCCGACATCAAGAACTCGCAATGAATCTACAGCGCGATCCGGAAACGATTCCGCAATTACATGCTGAACAAAACGGAGACGTTTCAGATATCCCCATAGATTTTCATGTTCACCTTCCATGCGTCTAACCAGATGATACATCACGGATTGTAGAACAAGCGGACATCGAAGGGGCGCTTAAGCCCGCTGGCGAACGCGTCTACAACATGGAACGGATACAAAGTAAGTGAGACGATTAGTTTTCTTCCAACGCACGCAGGGCCAGGCCTTTTGCTACTGTGGTCAGCTCTTCGCCACTGCAAAGTTTGTCCGCACCGAAAGTCTTTGAAAAGAAGCGGCGTACGACAGGGACGAACGAAGATCCGCCGGTGAGAAACACGCGATCAATGTCGAGCGGCTTAACCCCAGCATCGTCCAGAAGGGCACGCACACAACCGGCGATCTTCTGAATATCTTCCTGAATCCACGATTCAAACTGCCAACGCTCAAGCGAATCTTCCAAATGATCTCGCAGTAGCAAAAACGCAAACTTTCCAATCTCGCGTTCCGTTAACTCAACTTTGGTATGTTCGACTGCGCGATACAAAGCGTATCCGAGGTTCTCAGAAATGATCTGAATCAGCGCGGCGACTTTGTCGGGTTCTGACGCCTGCTTCCTAACTTGCTGGAGGATTCCCATCGTCTTCGGATCCTTCAACAGAAACATGTGATGCCAGGTTGAGAGCTGCGAATATATCCACACCGGCACCGGCAGTTCTTTGCCAAGTGAAACGTAATGCGAACCCAGGCCGAGTTTTGGCGCCACTAATCTCATCATAATTCTGCTGTCAAAGGTGTCGCCCGCGACTGCGAGTCCCGAAGTGCCGACAACGGGATTGCGACCGTCGCGCTTTCTACCGGGACCAAGTTGAGCGAGAGTGAAGTCGCTCGTGCCGCCGCCGAAGTCGCCGATCAACACCAACTCGTCGTGATCGAGTTGCGTTTCGTATTGATAAGCCGCGGCTACGGGCTCAAACTCAAAAGAGATGTGTTGAAATCCCGCCAACGTGGCGGCAGACCGCAGACGTTCGAGCGCGAGCGCCTCGTCCTTTTCGTTTTCCGCACCTGAAAAACGAACGGGCCTGCCGAGGACGACGCGAGACGCTTCGGTATCAAACTGGTCCATCGCCGCCATTCGCAGGCGTCGCAAAATGATCGCAATGAGTTCTTCGAGCGTGTAAAAACGACCTTCGATGCTCGTCGCGGTGAACAACCTGCTGGCGAGGTACGACTTGACCGAAACGATCAGTCTTCCTTTTGTTTCCGCTTCGAGATAGTCGTTAATGGCGTCACGCCCGCTCTTGGTTTCTTTGCGCTGCTGCGAGCCGCGTTCCTTTGCGGGGAAGTAAAGAATCGATCGGAAGTTGTTGGTAGTTGCTGGCCCATCCGCAAACGTTGCAAGCCTCGCCTGCCGATTGCTGTCTGCAACGGCAATTGCGCTGTTCGTCGTTCCAAAATCAAGACCAATGACTGGTTCCATCGCGTCAACTGGTTACTGAAAGTTTGACAGTCGAAATTGACAGTTTAGGCAAGAAGTGTATGCTTGGGTATCACGCTTTCAGGTATTATTTGCGGGCACCACGTTCCTCCAAATCCTGGCCCTTAAGAGTTCGTTCCTCATGAAAAGTACAGTCCAAATAGCCGATCGCTTTTACGCCAACCCGGACAACGTTCGGAAAAGAGCTCTTGCTATGAAGTATTCAGAGCCGGAGGCCGTCACTGGTTGGCGCACTCAAGTTTGGCAGCCGCGGGGAATCAAGAGCCAGATTGAGAGAGCGTTTAGACTTGAGATTGACTATTGGGATGACTCTAGAGCGATCGAAGGAGGCAACGGTGTATTCTTCAGTGCATTTTCAAAGGGAGAGAAGGCAGAAAAAGTAAAAGTACACTTCGACGAACCGGCAGATTGGATGTCGCTCCTGGTGTATCTAACTCCCGATGCGCCGGCGGATTGTGGGACATCGTTCTGGAAGCACCGCGAAACAGGTTTGACTGCCAAACCTAAGCGACGTGACGCGGTGAGATTGGGATTGAGCCTCGAACAATTAAAGCTGGTAATTGAACGTGATGGCTGGACCCGAAAGTGTTGGATTGAGATTGACCGTATCGGGAATGTCTACAATCGAGCAGTGATGTTTCCCGCGGGTTTATTCCATTCAGCTACGCATCACTTCGGTCAGTCGCTGAGTGATGGACGGCTCTATCAGTCATTCCACTTTCTACCAGTCAAATGACAAATCCCTCCCGGTCAAGGCCGGCAAGGGGAGCGTTCGTATAGTTGCAGCTCTTTCTTCAGGCGTTCGCCAACGCTGATTTGCTCCGCGCGCTCAGCGGCGTCGATCAACTCTCTTTGCCACTCGAGCGCATCGGCACAGCGACCTAGTTCAGCCAACGCCATCGAGATCACTGCTGCATGCTCGAGTGACCCGGTTGCTTTGTAGGTGCGTTGCGCCAACTCGAAAGCGCGAGTTCCATTTCGCAG
This sequence comes from uncultured Acidobacteriota bacterium, assembly GCA_963789185.1. Taxonomy (GTDB): domain Bacteria; phylum Acidobacteriota; class Blastocatellia; order Pyrinomonadales; family Pyrinomonadaceae; genus PSRF01. Next base: position 84,825 of record CAWBJU010000015.1, on the reverse strand, counting down.
GTTATGACTCGGCGACGTCGCGAGTATTCTAGCTAACGTGATTGACGTCGCCGTCTTATCGGGAAACGTGGCGTGACTCTTCTCCAAAATATCAAGCGCTTGCTTGTACTGCTTTTTCAGAAACAGCAGTTGAACCTGCGACAGTAGCGCCTGTTCGTTTCCGGGATCCGCTTCAACAATGCGCGCAAACTGCTCCAGGGCCAGATCGTCTTTTCCAGAACGCAGATAGGCTTGGGCCAACAAGGAGCGCGCACTTGAATCACGCGGATTTGACGCGATTACCGATTGAAGATGGGGGATGGCCTCCTGGTGTCGATTTTGACCAGCCAGCAGAACTGCCAGGTTGAAGTGAGCGTTCGCATTTTCGGGCGCAATACGCAGTGCTTCCTTAAACTGCTCGAGTGCCCCAGCCTGATCTCCCAAAAGATTTAGCGCGGCGCCCAAATTAACGCGGCCGGCGACGCTCTCGGGGTTTGCTGCCACTACCTTTCTAAATTCATCAGCAGCTTCAGCATATCGCTTGGCGTCCATCGCAGTTCTGCCGCGAATCAGGTGCAGTCTCTCGCCCTGAATGATCTCTTCGAACTGATCCACCAGGGGATCAGCGACGCGCACCCCAACGGTTCCTTGCATACGCAGATGGTCTTTCGCTTTTTCGAGCTCGCCTAATCCACGGTAGGCCATTGCCAGTGAGTAATGAACTCGAGTGGCTGCGGAAACAATTGCGAGTGTTCGTTCGAAATACTTGACCGCTCCAGCATAGTTCCGCTCAGAAAGAGCGACTTGACCAAGACCATAATGCGCCGCGGGGCTATTTGCGTCGATCTTGAGCGCGGCCGCGAAATGTTGCCGGGCCTCGGACAAACGGTTTGCTTCCAGAAAGATGTTTCCGAGGTTTATCGACGCCGCGGCGTAACTCGGGTTTAAGCCTTGGACCATCAAGTAGTTCTTAATTGCGTCGTCAACGCGACCATCCTGTTGATCCAGTTTCGCAATCAGGTAGATCCAGCGAAAATCTTTCGGAGCAAGTCGACTGGCATTCACGTAACATTCTCTCGCCGTCGAGTTAAATGAATATGCGTGAAAGGTTTGGCCTGCTGAACCGTAAGCCTCGCTGAGCGTCGCATCACGCGCCCCCGTTATCTTGACTGCTTGTGTTAGGGCGGACTGTGCTTCCGAAAGATGTTTGCGAACCTCGACCTCAACAGTTGACAGATCCGGCCAATGTACTGCGATTAAATTTGACCTTGGCGCAGGTAGAATGCGCTCAGCTTGCTGCGCACGCGCCTCGACAATCGGAAGCAACAGAACCAGTGAGATGATTGGCAACAACTTCATGCAGGCTTACTTCGGAACCGTTCCTTGTTTCCACGTGTGATACTTGTTCAGCGGCGGATTCTTCCACTCGGCAAAGCTGCCGTCCGGCCAACGCACTCGAACCGTTTCGATGCGTGTAACGCTTCCAAGTCCAATCAACACTCGTGGATCGTTTGCTGACAGATAACTGCCGTCTGTCCGCGCACGCCTGTGCAGAACAGACTTGTTGGAGCTTACGACCTCGACTTTTGCACCAAGCAGATCCCGACCGCCATCTTTACTGACGAGACGCAAACCAAACCACTGATTGCGATTGCCTACGTTGTTCAGGAGTAGTCTGACCGGAACGTTGTTGTTCGTAATTACGACGTCAGTATCGCCATCGTTGTCGATATCCCCGAACGCCGCGCCGCGACTGACTTCCAACAGTTGGAAACTTGGTCCAGCTTGATCGATTACTTCAACAAAGCCGGCTTTTCCGGTGTTGCGAAACAGTTGGTTCGGCTGGCCGAGGGGAAACGGATCACCTTTGCGAATCAGGTCTGGCAACAATTGCACTGCACCATTCACGACGAGCAAATCGAGCCAGTTGTCGTTGTCGTAATCAAAGAATAGGGTGCCAAACCCGGTGAACCGCCGCCCCGGCATACCGAGACCACTCTCCCGAGTACGGTCTTCAAAAAGCGCGTCACCAAGATTCATGAAAAGCGTGTTTGTCTCATCCATCAGGTGGGTGATGAAGATGTCATCGGTGCCATTTGCATCGAAATCCGCGGCGTCGACACCCATGCCCGCTTCAGCTTTCCCATCCCGGTTAACCGCCGCGCCCGCCAACAACGCTTCGTTCTTAAACGTGCCGTTTTTCTGGTTCATCCAGAGCTGGTTGGGATCGCCGTCATTCGCGACGTAAATGTCTGGCCAACCATCATTGTTGAAGTCAGCCGAAATCACTCCGAGGCCATGCCCGAACTCTTTTTCGATTCCACTCGCGGCAGTGACGTCGGCAAACTTTCCGTTTCCCAGGTTGTGAAAGAGACGATTGCCCGGAGCACGAAAGACCCGTGGAGTGCAGTAATCTCTCGCAGTTGTCGTGGCGTAACAATTTGGACTGTTGGCTGGTGAAAACTCAGCGTAGTTCACCACCATCAAATCGAGCCAGCCGTCGAGATCGTAATCGACGAAGGCGGCGCTTGTGCTCCAGCGTGGATCGTCGGTATTTGAGCTCCTGGTTACGTCGACAAATGTACCGTCTCCTTTGTTGAGATACATTTGGTTTGAACCAAGGTTTGTAAGATAAAGATCCGACCAACCATCGTTATTTATATCGCCAACGGCAACGCCCATTCCATAACCCGTAGCAACGATGCCGCTCTTTTCGGTTACATCAGAGAATTGGATCGTCTGGGCGCCGTTCTTATCGAGCTGGAGTTCGTTTCGAAAAAGTCTACCGCGTGGTGAGACAGCATCGCGCCACGGAAACTTTGTGCTGTCAGGTTTGTCTGTGGGTTCGAGCACGTTTCCTTGCACGAGATAGACGTCGAGATCACCGTCATTGTCGTAATCAAAAACCGCGACCCCTGCACCCATAATCTCCGGAAGAAAAAACTTGCCCGTCATGCCGCTGTAATGTCTGAACTTTAGGCCCACTTTTTCCGCGACTTCGTCAAAAACAGGCTGAGCGTTAATTAAGTGGGTGGGATTGAGACAGAGTCCCATGATCGTCAACAAAGCGAAAATTTTTAGGATAGCATTCATGAGTTCGATTCGCGCGGGAGTATCTCAGAAACGAACTGAACGTGTGAAGAGCCTAAAAATTCTTGACACCTTGGTTGGCTGCTGGTATATCAAGCCGTCCCAGTTCGACCTCCCCTAACCTAGGTCGCTCTTCTGATCCTCGTTCAGAAACACAGGCCTTATTACCCTTAATCCGTCCGCGGCGTTCTCGCCGATTTCCAAAGGAGGTTTCCCCTAATGAAAAATCTCAGAAGCGTACACGCCATTATGCGTGTGGTTTTAGTCGTTGTTTGCTTACCGATGCTGGTCCTGGCCCAGGCATCAGATGACAGATCCAAGGGAGTTTCGATCAGTGGTATTGGACTAAACGTGAAGTGGGACGTCGCCGTCCCTCACACTGGATTAACACTTACGATTTCCGCGCCTGACGGACAAGTTTTCCGTAAAGAGTTTAAAGGGCGCTCCGCGGAGTTCACACTCTCCGACGCGAAAGGGGAGAGATTCGCCGACGGTCAATACTCTTACGAACTTCGCGTCACGCCTCCCATTCCGGCTGATGTTATAGAAAAGCTCGCCGAAGCACGCCAGAAAGGTAATGACGCCGAAGTGCGGCGCGACCTAATCAGGCGTGGCAGCTTGCCGTCCCAGCCCCTCGTCGTCTCAGGAGGCTTCGCGATTCTGCACGGCTCGGTCATTGTCGAAGGATCGTTGCAGGAAGGCGGTTCAGCAAATGCGGCGGTGCAGCCGCGAGTCTCCCGGCCCGTCACTGGACCAGCGACAAATGTTTTTCGTCCTGGATCGGCGATGAATGGTGTTCGACGACACCATCCGGTAGTCAATCCGTTTTTTGATTTCGTCATTGCCGATGACCTTATCGTGCAGGGTAGTGCCTGCGTCGGTCTTGACTGTGTCGACGGCGAAAACTTTGGCTTTGACACAATCCGCGTCAAAGAAAACAACACTCGCATTCAGTACGACGACACGAGCGTGAGCGCCGGCTTTGCCACCAACAACTGGCAGATCCGAGCGAACGCGCAGGGAAGTGGTGGCGGCAGTTTTCTCGCGATTGTCGATCAAGGCGCTACCGGTAATTCAGAAACGGGAACGCTTGTGTTTCAAGTTGATGCTGGCGCACCGGCTAACTCGCTGCGCGTTAGTAGCGGGGGCAACGTGGGCATTGGAACAGCCACGCCGGTGCTGGATGTCCATGCCAATACGACCGACACTCCGGCGATGCGACTCGAACAGAACAATGCGGGCGGTTTTACAGCTCAAACCTGGGACATTGCCGGCAACGAAGCCAACTTCTTCGTGCGTGACGTGACCAGCGGTTCGAGGTTACCGTTCCGCATTCGTCCAGGTGCGCCAACGAGTTCTCTCGATATCGCCGCCAGCGGCAATGTTGGAATTAATACCGGGTCTCCGGCTGCATTGCTCCACGTTGAAAAGAACCAGGCAACTGGAACCGAGATCCGGGTTACCAACTCCGACACGACGAATGGTTTTTCAGGGTTGTATCTGAACGGCGGTTTTGCCCTGACGACCGGCGGTCTGGTCCAATACAACAACGTGACGGGACAGAAGAACCTGTTTGTCACCACCGGCGGCGCCGATCCGGTTAATTTCGGTACAAACAATACGGTCCGAATGACGATCCTGCCGACTAGTGGGTTTGTTGGTATTGCGACACAGGCACCAACGGACAATCTTTCAGTCAATGGAACTGCTAGTAAAACTGGCGGTGGATCGTGGTCAGTGTTCTCGGATGAGCGGTTGAAGACGATCAAGGGAAGGTACAACCGAGGACTGAGGGCTGCGATGCAGTTGCAGCCGGTGCGTTACCAGTACAAGCCGGACAACGCATTAGGCCTCAAGTCAGATGCGGAAAGTGTCGGCTTCGGCGCTCAAGAGCTTCAGAAGGTTATTCCGGAAGCTGTTACCACGAACGCGAACGGTTATTTGCAAGTCAATAACGATCCGATCATCTGGACCATGCTCAATGCAATTAAGGAGCAGCAACAGGAGATCGAAAAACTGAAACAGGAAATACGTCAGTTACGTGCAACTTCGCGCAGGCGGAAGTAAGGAAAGGGAACCTCACGGCGGCGCTTAGGCGTCGCCGTGAGGCCTAACTACGCTCCGAATTGCTTTAGATGATGGTCTGCATGTTTGTATGTGACCGCGCCCCATTCACGCCAGGTTAGTGGTCCAAAGAGCGGATGAGCCGGTCCCATCCCCTCACGCTCGCCGGTTCCAATTCGTTCCACCAACTCTAGTAGCGCTGCTCGCTCCTCTTCAAACGCGGTTACATCCACGGGCTTCAACTCAGGCGCGGTCGGCGCTCCTTTTGGGAACGGAAACACGTAGAGAATAAGGTGCTTGAGAGGAAACATCTGGAATGCTCGTTTGTTCACCGAGGGAACCGACAACTCTCCAACGGTCATGAGCGCCGAGAGGCGAAGATGGTGCAGCATGCTCGTCACGTCCATCTTTCCCCATCGGCCAGTGGATGATGCCGATAACGATTCGAGTCTGGTAATGATCGCTTTCCGATCGGCCTCGTTGAGGATTGAACCCATCGCTACCCTCCTTCCAAATCTGCCGGGTATTAGACCAAAGAAACTGCGGAACTATAATACTATTCGTCCTTACGCTTTTTGCAGGAAGGGAAGGGAACCGTTGGACGTGTTTTGTATTTAAGTTGTAGACTCCCCCAAAAGGAGAAACAATGGAACGCAAAGTAGCAAGCGATTACCCGCAGGAATTGCTGGACCTCTTTCACGAATATCAACATGGCGACATCAGCAGACGTGAATTCCTCGATGGCGCCGCGAAGTTCGCGGTCGGCGGATTGACCGTTGCAGCGATCTTCGAAGGCCTTCGCCCTAACTACGCCTGGGCGCAACAGATCCCGGCCGACGACAAACGCATCAAGGTCGGTTACGAAACCGTCCAGTCGCCTGAAGGTAACGGGTCGATCAAAGGCTATCTTGCGCGACCGGCAAAGAGTGGAAAGCATCCGGTGGTCCTCGTCATTCACGAGAACCGCGGACTTAATCCTTACATCGAGGACGTTGCGCGGCGGCTTGCAGTTGCGAACTTTATCGCATTCGCGCCAGACGGTTTGACGTCTGTCGGCGGTTATCCCGGCTCGGATGAGAAAGGCGCCGCCGAGTTCCGCAAAGTCGACGGAAAGAAGATGACTGAAGATTTCGTCGCGTCGGCAAAATGGCTCAAAGCGCGCTCCGACTCCTCAGGAAAACTCGGTGCGGTCGGTTTTTGTTTTGGCGGCGGGATGGTGAATCAACTCGCTGTGCGGTTGGGTGGTGATCTGAACGCGGGAGTCGCGTTCTACGGTCGCCAGGCAGCCATCGCCGATGTGCCTAAGATCTCGGCGCCACTGTTATTTCAATATGCCGGCAACGATCAGCGGATCAATGAAGGCATCGCTGCTTACGAGGAAGCGCTGAAAGCTAACAACAAGGTCTATCAGAGTCACATGTACGAAGGTAAACAGCACGGCTTCCACAACGACACGACGCCGCGTTACGACGAAGAATCCGCGAAGCTGGCGTGGACACGAACCCTCGAATTCTTTAACAAGTATTTGCGATAGCCGGCGATATTTGCGCTTGTGTCAGTTGGACGTGAGTGGGAGAGTGTGATTGCGCAGGCTCTGGCAAGGCTTTAGTTCGATCTCATTCTTTGCGTCTTCCGCTGCTCGCCTTAGCTTCACGCGCGCCTCCGCCATTGCGGGCAGACGTAGTGCAGCGGTGCTCGCTTCCTTTTCTGAGGTAACAATCTTTGCGAGTGCCCAGTAACGTCCCGGAGGGACGTGGTCCATGCTGAACGAACCATCTTCACCAACTGGCGCCGCGAAATGACGGAGTACGTCGTCGGCTTTGTCACTCTTCGACGGCACAACGTAAACAACGATCCGCGCGGATCGCTGTTCTTCCGATAATTCGACTCGACCACTAATCGACGACGCCCCTTCGGCAAGTATCGCTTTCACTCCGGATACGCGATCTCCTGTTTTCAATGTGAGCCAGTTACGCGCGAGATCAGTGGTCGTATCTTTCGTGGCCGGCACTGTTAACGATCGCAAGTACCAGTACCGCGGAAAAAAGCGGATGACGAAGTTGGATTGACCCGCCTCGAGATTACGAAGTTGGAAACCTCCGACGCCATCGGGCGATGTTTGCAACAAGCTCTTTGAAGAACGGTTGCGCTGAATAGAAACAAGCGTCTCTTCGAATAATGGACGCGCTTTTCCCTTGCACTCCTCAATCGTCGACGTTTCCAAAGCTACAACTCCCGTAACCGACGCCAGCGGTTTCACCGTCAGCTCGATGCCCGTGATGTCTGCACCATTCACTGTGATTCGCTTTGCTTCCGAACGGAGCACCTCACCGCTTTGGGATCCGTAATCAGCCCAGATTGAATAATCTCCATCTGCGACACCCGTGAACTCGAAACCTTGCGCGTCTCGGATATAAGTGGAGATCCTCAAATCCGGTTCCGAGTTAACAACGCGCTCGAGTTTGATTGTTACCCATCGCGAGTCTGGCGTGGTGGCCGCCTTAACATTGCCGCTAACCGCGTGACCGCTCGTTCCACGATAACGAATGTCGATGGTGCGTTCCTCTCCTCGAGCAAGCGATATTTCTTCAGCCGTATCCCTGGTAGAAGATGGTGCGAAGCTCGGAGCATCGTTGTCGTATGCATTCGCTCCCCCTCCCCATAGCCCTCGACCGCCGGCGAAGACGACATATGTGCCGGGAAGCAAGCCGAAGATCCGGTAGACGCCTCGATCGTCTGTGAATCTATCGAACGACTGGGCCGGTTGTTGTGAACGCTGACCATTCTCGTCGCGAATCATCATCGCACGCACTGGGACAGCAACAACGGGATCGTTGTCGGCAGTCGAAACTTTTCCCGTGATAACGCCGCCCTTGATCATGTTCACGGTAACTGAATCACCGACTCGATGAATCTGCTCGTCCGGCTCAACTGGAAGGCTGACGTAAGCCGCCGCAGTTACTTCAAGGCGATACATCCCGGGCTCCAATGATTTGATTTCGAAATCGCCGTTGTCGTTCGAAGGAACCGTGCGAATGTGGCGAGGTGAATTCACGCTGGAAACCGTGATGCTGGCGTTGGTCACGGCTTGTCCGTCGGAGAGAACCCGTCCCTTGATCGATCCGAGCTTGCTGTTCCCAGCCTCCACTTGGGCCAGCGCCAACGTCGAACAGGCGCAAACGCATGTCGCCAACAGTGTGGCTCTTAAGAGTTGGACCAGGCGACGTTTGCCGAGCATCATCACGATCGATTCAGGGAGAAGACTTCGGTTTCGCGTTCAGGGTCAACGTAAGGGTTATCTCAGTAATTACTCCGTTGCTGGTTTGCCACCATCTGGCGTGCAGACACCCGCCCGGTTTGCAGATAAGCATTAACGCCAACTTCATAATTACCCGGAGGCACTCGCTCGAAAACAAACTGTCCGCGCGCGTCAACGCGAGTGTGCGCGATCGTCAACGGACTACCGGGACGAATAAACGCGGCAGTGACCTGTGTGCCCTCTGGGATCGTGCCACCCTCAACACGAACCGTTCCGCGGATTATTCCTGTACCGTAACCAAAGACGAGACGAACGCCGGAAACATCCTCACCATCGCTGATCTGAAAGCCCGTGCTCTTATCGACACCATTGTGTTCGATCGCCAGCAGGGCAAAGTCCGGTGTTACATTCCGCTCCTTAGAACGGACCGCAAGCGCCAGCGTTCCAGACCGCAACGGACCAATCTGAAAACTTCCATCAGCATTTATGTCGCTGTATCTCATGACGCCGACGGAATTCCCCACGGACCATGTAAACGCTTCAAGCTGCGCACGCGAAAGTTTGGCAGGAACGGAACGATCAGTTGCGCCTTCAATGATCACTGTTCCGGAGATCATCGAGCCACGACGAGTTTTGATTTCAATATCAACAACGTCCGCGTCGCGAATCGTAAACGACTCTGACGCGCCGTAATTCTCGCCGCCTAAAACACTAATTGCGTACGTGCCTGGCGGCAGATTGTCTATTTGAAAGAGTCCGTTGCGAGTAGACTCTCCGCGGAGACTTACATACCCGCGTGCGGTGCTCTTGTCTGAAATCGTTGTTAACCCAAAGCCGACATCCGGAACCGGTTGTCCACTCTTCGCATCAACAAAACGGCCGCTGGCGGAAAAGCCGCTGAGCGGACGCACAACTGTTATGTCGACTCCGGTAGCTTCACTCCCTTCCGCGAGTTCGACGACCTGTGCCTTTGCTTCATCATTAACATTCGGATGAAACGTTTCGGGATAAAAGCGCCGTCCACTCGTACTCGTGAGGGCGGCAAACTGTAGATCACCAACCGCAACTCGGTAGGCGCCTACGGGTAGACCATAGGCTCGATAGATTCCGCGATCATCAGTTCGAATGTCGTTGATGCTCGGGTAGATGGAGCTAACAAGTCGCCGCACGTGCTCTTGAACGGGAAGAATGCGCACACGCTCATCAGTCACGGCGCGTCCGGTGGTATCCGTAATCTTGCCGGTGATCACAGCACCGCGCGTGAGGGTGAAATTGATGTCCTCGGCAGTCTCACCGGCTACAACCGTAACGCTTTTACCCGACGGATGAACTCCCGTCGCCTCAGCCACGACGAATGCCGGTACGAAAGGCCAAACGAAGTACGTTGTGGCAGGAAGATTGGAAACACGAAACCGTCCTTCATCGTCGGTGATGGCGCTCAGCTTCAGTCCCGAGCCTGAGAATGCATCTCCGCTCATCGTGATAGTCACCGTCACTCCGACCACACCCTTGTTCGCCAACGTCACGCGGCCAGTGATCGACCCTCTCTTACTGTTTGGATTCTCTTGCGCGGAAATAAAGGTAAGAGAAGTAAACAAGAGAGCGATGAGTAGGACGAATCGCATTGGAGGGCTCACTTTAACTGCGTCGGAAGCGCATTTTCGTAACGCGCCATGAGCGTCTTAGTTCCGAATTATCTCCATCATTTCAACCAAGACTCTGCCCAGCGGCTTACCGAGGCTACGTCCGACGCTCGTGTTGACTTGCACAGCAATCGCAACTTTATGCTCCGGGAAGTACATCATGTCGGTCATGTATCCGGGGAAGAAACCGCTGTGACCGTAGGAAGTTCCAACTGCTGTTTTGCGAATGATCACACCAAGACCATATTTCGCTTCACGGCCAAGCATCGGAGCTGAAACGCCATCCAGAACTTGCGGCAGAAGATCGGCGGAAAACGCTTTGCCTTCGTACATCATCTTGGCCCAACGCGCCAGGTCCTGCGCCGTCGAAACGTACCCGCCGCCCGTCCACTCAAACTGCGGGTTGATAGCAAACTTTCCATTCACGATCATTTCATCAGTGCCGCCAAATGGATTGTTCGGACCTGCATAACCCTGGATCAAACCCTGCAATCTTGGACCATCCTGCGGGATGGTGCCGGTTAGTTTCAGCGGTTTGAGTACTCGTCTGTTAGCTTCATCGTAGAACTTCTTATCCGTTACTTTTTCAATGATCATGCCAAGCACGATGTAGTTCGTGTCGGAGTAATCCCAGCCCTTGCCGGCCTCGAATGGTGGTTTCTCATCGAGTAGATAAACCACCAGCTCGGCGGGTTTCCAAACCTTCTCCGGGTTCGCCGTCAGGTCTTTGGTGAACTGTTCTTTGAACTCGTAACGCACAAGGCCACTCGAGTGGTTCATCAACTGTCGTACTGTGATCTCTTTCGCATTCGGCAGACGCGCAAACCATGGTTCGCGTCCAAGGTACTTTTCGATCTTGTCGTCGAGTCCGATCTTGCCTTCCTTGATCAACTGCAAAGCAATCGCGGCGGCAAATGTTTTACCGACGCTCCCGGCGAGCATTCGATCGTTTGGATTCATTGGCGTCTTGGTCTGGCGATCTGAAAACCCGACCGCCAGGCCGAACGATTCGCCATTCGCGAGCACGACGCCGACAGTTGCACCAGGAAAGCTTCCCGCTTTGTGCCACTCGTCGAGTTTGAGTTGAAGCGCAGTTTCGAGTGCAGATTTATTTGCGGTTCCTGTCTGCGCTTGAACGACACAGGCAAGAAATAAACAGACGACGAAGAAGGTGATTGTTTTTCGCATTGTTTGTTGGTCGGGAGTCAAACGCTGTCGCCGCTTAATCGACGAAAACAGACGTCTCGATGTGTGAGCAGAACCAGACCTGGGTCCGCCATGTCCTGAGCTATGTTAAAGGCCTTTGAGAGCGCCAGACCGGACGAGAGCGCGTGATAAAACACCTTGGCCCATCTAAGTGCACTGGTAGGCGCGATCGCCTGATGTCCCGCAACGACGTTGGTAAAGCGAGCTAACTGTTGACCGAATTTGAGAGAGTCGCACGTAATTATTACGACCAGATGTGCACCGCTGTCCTTGATCATACCTTCGATCGCTTGCACTTGTAGCCACTCGTTCTCATCACCGCCGGGGACTGGGTCGAACCGCATGCGGTGGTTTGCCTTGTCCACGTAGAGCGCAAGGTGGACCATGTCCCATTTCTTTCCCATGCTAAAGCAATTGTAAAAATCATCGGCCGTGACTCCCTGCTTGCTTTCGACCTGGTCTTCAGAAAAAAACGCATGAATGTATTGGATGTCCTTTTTGAAACGAGCTTGCGAGTATTCCATCGATGCCAGGCAGAGCGCACGCCTCATTGGCACTATATGCCTGGTCGTTCGGAAACCAAGATAGTTAATGTGTTGACAGAGCTTCTCGCGTGTCTCAGCAAGCGATTCGATGATTGAAGAATGGTCCATCATCGCCGGTTCATCAAATCGGAGATGTATAATTCCTTCGAGGTCGCTTGACAGTTCCGGAGCCTTGCGTCCGCCTGGACTCAACCACAACGCCCGGCCCGTTCCCATTTGACCCATAAACAGGCCCAACTCAAAGATGACATTATCGCGAATGGTCGGAAGATTAATGCCTCTCATCATCGTGGTGTCGTCCTGACCAAACACGAGAAGAGCAAAGTCGTAGATCTCTCCTACCTTGGTTAAACCCTGGAGAATGCTTTCGCCCAGAGAGAACTCCGGAGCCTCGTCCCACACGGTGACTTTCGCACAATCAGAGAGAATCTCTTTGAGGGCGTTAGCTATTGGAAGCCGCTCAGTTGAGGAGCCAATGAAGAGAGAGGGTTTCGCAAGCGGGCCGAAACTCGAGAAGTTGCCTGGTAGTTCGGTTGCCATGGAGGTTATCCAAGGTGCGTTAAAGATGGCTAAGGTCGGGAGCGCGATTGTTAACACCAGCTTGCGGGGCTGTCAATACTTCTTCGTGAGGACCTTAATTAACTTGCTAAAAACTGTGGCAGCTCGCTGACGGTTTCCAAAATTGCAAGAGGTGAGTATCCGGCAAAGTCGCTTCTCGGAGTGACGCCGGAGAGGACGACGACGAGCGGCACGCCTGCGCGTTTCGCCAGTTCAGCATCGACCAGGCTGTCGCCAACATACAACACAGACTCAGGCGAACATTCAAGCGCCTTCATCGCTTCAAACAACCCTTGCGGATGCGGCTTGTGCTGTTCGACGTCCTCGCCACCGATCACGACTTCAAAGCCGTGCATCAGGGCTTCGCGTTCCAATACCTGGTTTATACGCCGGCGGTATTTTGTCGAAACGATACCCAAGCGAAGCCCACGCTCGCGCAGCAACTTAATCGTCGCGGGAACCGACTCATAAAGCACCGTGAGATCGCTCATCACTTCCTCTGCACGTCGCACAAACAACCCGTAAAACTCAGCGCAACGATCCGGCTCGTGATGTTCGGCGAGACTGAGGAACGTTTCATTCAGCGATAGACCAATCGTGCGGCACGCAGCCGCGTCCGAGACGGGTGCGAGTTTCATTTCCGCAAGCGCGAAATTGATGCACTCAATCGCGCCTTGCGACGAGTCAGCCAATGTGTAGTCGAAGTCGAAGAGGACAGCGCGAAGCGTAGGCGTCTTCATTCACAAGTTCCGCAATACGAGATCAACCAGTCGTTGTGTCAACGTAAAAGTTGCGATTGACCTCGAATGTTTTTATTTCTTCAGCGAATTCAAAAGTCTGATCCACTTCAGTCGGCGTCAGTTTCACTTCCTTGCCGTTAATCGTCACCCGGATAGGCATCGCAAAGCCTTTCACGACCTGATCATACTTAAACGAAACAGTCTTTCCGTTTAGCTTGTATTTCAAGACGGGAATCATCGTGGTCCGCAGGTACTGATCGAAGACCTTGCTTAAATCAATGCCCGCCTTCTTTGTGATATACGCTTCGATCTGTTGCGTCGTGACGGTTTGATGCCAGAAATCGGCGTTGAGCCCGCGCAGGATCGAGAGCCACTTCGCGTCGTCGTTGATGATGTGGCGAATGGTGTGCAACATGTTTCCACCCTTGGGATACATGTCTCCCGAGCCCGATCGGTTCGAATTGTATGTGCCGATTACCGGCCGATCGTTTCTGATGCCGCGACGAGTGCCGACAACGTAATCCTCCGCATCTTTCTTGCCGAAGTGATATTCGACGAAGAGGTTCTCGGAGTAATTGGTGAACCCTTCGTGAATCCACATGTCCGCCGCGTCTTTCATCGAGATGTTATTGCCGAACCACTCGTGGCCGGATTCGTGAACGATAATGAAGTCAAACTTAAACCCGACCCCGCAGCTACACATATCGCGCGCGAGATAGCCATTCTGGAACCAGTTGCCGTAAGTGACCGAGCTTTGGTGCTCCATTCCCGGATATGAAACTGAAACGAGCTTGAAACTGTCTTCATAAAACGGATACTTCCCAAACCAGTGTTCAAAGGCTTCGATCGTGCGCGGAACTTCCTTAAACCACTTCATCGCGGCGTCCTTCTGATGGGCCAACACCCAGTAGTCGAGATCCAGCACGCCGCCCTTGCCTTTGTATTTCTCAGAGAAGTTTACGTAGTTGCCGATGTTGACGTTGACGCCGTAGTTATTGATCGGGTTGAGGACTTCCCAGTGAAAGGTCTTCTTCTTTGCGGCGGCATCATGGTCCGTCTTTTTCAAACGACCGTTAGCGACCGCAGTTAGTCGTTCCGGCACCGTGACGCTGATCTTCATTCCGCGATCCGGTTCGTCGGCGCCATGATCTTTGTTGGGCCACCAGATGCTCGCCCCGATCCCCTGGCACGTCGTGACGATGAAATGCTCGCCGAGATCGTCTCTGCCCCAGGTGATGCCGCCGACCCATGGCGGATTCCGACTTACAACCGGCACGCCTTCGTAAAAGACTTCGATCTTCTCTTCCGCACCCTGGGCCGGGTCCTTGTCGAACATTACCCAGAAAACATTACCTTCACGCTCAAACTTGAGTTCCGCGGAGCCGTAAATCACTTTTGTGATCGCCAACGGCGGTTGCAAGTCGATCTGCATTTTCTTGCCGGGCTTTACGGTCTTGAAGGTGATGGCGTTCGAGCCTTTCAACCGTCTCGTTTCAGGCATGAACTCAACGCTGAGGTGGTAGTGCAGCACGTCCCACCATTCGCGCTCCGGCGTAATTGAGCCACGAAGCACTTCCTGTTGAGTGGGATTTCCCGGTTGGGCCACAAGTGGCGGCCCGCCGAAGTGTGACGATAAGAACAAAGCGATCGCGATTAGTATTAGTTTGCGCATAGTCGATTTACTGGACTAGAAAGTGACATGAGATTGCCCCGCCATTGTACTGCTTATCCTGCTTTGTTTTTCAGCGACCCTCGGCCAGCTCAAGCAAGTCGTCGAAGATAAAAAGGCACCTTTGGTCTCCACGTTGTAGACGACCGGATTGCCGATCAACAAGTATCTCGAAGATGCCCTCAAACACGTCAATCTTCTTCGACACTCGCACCGACGCGGAACGTGTGCCCATCAGGGTGGCGAATGTGACATTCACGTACGTTCCACGGCATGTCGGTAGGCGGAAACGGAGCGACAATGCCGAGCTTCAAGGCGCGTTCGTAAAACGCATCAACCTCAGCCGGTGACTCCAGCCACCAGCTCATCCAAACACTACCAGCCTCGTTGTCCCACGATGATTGAGGCATTGGACCACCGCGAGCGCCCTGGCAATTCTGGCAGAGAAAGATCTCGGCGTCGCCCGAAGTGACTGCGCCGAACGTCGGCGGGTCGCCAAAGTCCCAATCTTTCTGCCAACCCAGCTTCTCAAACCACACAAAGCTCTCCGGCAAGCTCGTGACATTCAGTATCGGAGTTACAGCCTGGACCTTCATTTTATTGACCTCAGTTCTTGACGAGCGACGTGTTGTTTGTTTTTACTCACGTAGCCCATACCATGCATAGCATCTTCGTTCAATATCTCTTTCTGATCCTGATCATTCTGGCGCTCAACCTGATCGCCGACAAGCTGCGGCTGGCATATCCGATTGTGCTGGTGGTCGGCGGGTTGGCACTGAGTTTTACTGCTCAATTCTCAGGCATTTCGATCGATCCGGAACTCGTTTTCTTTATTTTCCTTCCGCCGCTGCTTTACGAAGCGGCCTGGCAAACATCCTGGAAAGAGTTTTGGCGGTGGCGACGGTTGATCGCGACTTTTGCTTTTCTAATCGTGATCATCACCGCCTGCGTTATCGCCTTAGCCTCGCGCGCACTGATCCCCGGATTCACGCTCGCGCTCGGTTTTCTTCTCGGGGGCATCATCTCGCCTCCCGACGCCATTTCCGCTACCACGATCATGCGCCGGGTGAACGTGCCGAGGTCGATGGTGAGCATCGCGGAAGGCGAGAGCTTGCTCAACGATGCTTCGTCGCTGATTGTGTTTCGCTTTGCATTAGCGGCAATCATCACCGGACAGTTTTATCTTCAGGAAGCCGCGATTAGTTTCGTGCTTGTGATACTTGGCGGAATCGCCGTCGGCGTTGTGTTGGGAATCGTCTTCTTTCAGATCCATCGCCGCTTGCAGATGACTACGAGTATCGAGATCGTGTTGACTCTCGTTACGCCGTATTGCCTTTACTACGTTGCGGAGTATTTTCATTTCTCGGGTGTGCTCGCGGTCGTGAGCGGCGGACTATTTCTATCCAGCAGGCGTCAACGGCTGCTCAGTTTCGAAAGTCGAATTAAGGGAGTGAATGTATGGACCAATCTGGTTTTTGTGCTTAACGGGTTGATCTTTCTGCTTATCGGCTTGCAGTTGCCTGCCGTTGTCCAACAGCTTGGGGACATTAGTTTGCCGAGGGCAATATTTTACGCACTGGTCATCTCTCTTGTACTGATCGTTGCGCGTTTGCTTTGCACGTTGGGAGCTTCTGCGTTCACCAAATTTGCAAGCCACTTCATAACCGTTGCTGACCCCAATCCCGGTTGGAGAAATCCGCTGATTCTTGGCTGGTCGGGAATGCGTGGCGTGGTATCCCTGGCGGCCGCGCTTTCGATTCCGCTCGTTATCAACGAGGGTCAGCCGTTTCCATACCGCAACCTGATTTTGTTTATAACTTTTACGGTGATTCTTGTTACCCTCGTGTTCCAGGGGCTGACGCTTCCATGGGTGATCCGAATGGTGAAGGTGGAAAACAAGTACACCATGATCTCGGATCGCGAGCAGGAAATTCTTATTCAAAAGAAAGCTGTCGAGACCTCGTTGCAACTCCTTGACGAGAAGCACGCAAGCGAAAGGGCGGAGAACGAACACCTCGACAATCTCTTCACACGACTGGAAATGGACCTGCGATCGCTGGACCACGAGCTTAACGTCGATGACCCGAAGGGAAACTCGCTTGCCAGATATCAAACCGTTTACCTCGAAGTGTTGGAGCGACAGCGAGCGCTCTTGGATGAAATGAACCAGTCGGCTGATTTCGATGAAGAATTGATCCGGAAGTATCTTTCGTTGATTGATATGGAAGAGTTCAAGCTGCGCGAGGAACGATTACCCAACGGAGAATCATAGAAGTTATATGCCAAAGACATTTGACTGTCCCAAGTGTGGAGCGCCCGTAGCTTTCCAGCCGCCGACAGATTTCAGCCAAAGCAGACCAAAATTACGTTGCGAATATTGTCACAGCCAGTTGATCGCGCCGGATGAGCTTGCGGGACGACCGGCGCAGGTGGTGCGAATTGAATTTGGATCTGCTTCCGTTGGCAAGGCCTCGAAATGGCTTTGGTTAATGATCGCGGGTCCGATCGTCGGCGTGATCTTCGTCGTGCTCATTGCGTTCGGCGTATTAGCGCCCAGGTTCTACTCGGAGATGCGCACCATTAAGGAACCCACGAGCCCCAACCGTCCCAATACTCCTTCGAAGGAAAAGCGCAACAGCTTCGCGACTGAACTGCTCACATTCGGAAGCGAAGGCATTGGTCCAGGAATGTTTACTGACGCGCGGAGTATCGGAGTCGATGGCGCTGGAAAGATCTATGTCGGTGAATACACTGGCGGACGAATCCAGGTTTTCGATTCGGCCGGGAAGTTTTTAAGTCAATGGAGTATTGGTGATCGCAAGACGCTACTGCGCGGGTTGA
Source organism: uncultured Acidobacteriota bacterium (assembly GCA_963789185.1). GTDB lineage: Bacteria > Acidobacteriota > Blastocatellia > Pyrinomonadales > Pyrinomonadaceae > PSRF01. The sequence goes on along the minus strand of CAWBJU010000015.1, from coordinate 67,231 downwards.
CGGTCGATCGCAAAGGTACAGTTTATGTCGCGCAAGGTGGAAAGATCGTTCGTTATGCCGGTGAAACCGGAGAGAAGCTCGGTGAATTGAGTTATGAAAGAAATGGCGCCGACGACGTGGCGTCAGCAGCAGATGGCGGGTTAGTGGCCGCGTGGCACAGTGGTAAAGACGACATTGTCGCGTTTGATGCGAACGGGAAAGTTGTACGGACCATTCCCGCGGCGATCAGCGGCGCGAGTGGCGACTCCGAGTTGAGTATGCGAGTTGCCGTTGATGGTCTAGGGAACATCTACGCACTCGGCAGGTTCAACAACGGCGTTTTTAAGTTTGGCCGCGATGGGAAGTTTGTGAATCGTTTTAGCAGCGGCGGCGATCAACCCGGTCAATTGCGAGCGCCTTATTCGATTGCCGTAGACGGGTATGGTCGCGTTTACGTTGGTGACATCAAGGGCATTCAGGTCTTCGACGCCAACGGACGCTACCTCAACATCCTGGAGCAGAAGGGCATGGCCTTCGGCATGGTCTTCAACGACAAGAACGAACTCTTCGTTATAGCGCGGGACCGAGTGATCAAGTACTCGATTCCCGCGCCCCAATAAAATATCAACGAGCCGGGTTGCTGAGGATGTCGGCCAATGCATGCAGACGGTTTGCGTCGGCGGCGTTCTGTGCGGTGCCGGCGCTCTGCTCGACTGAAGGCGCGAGGCCTTTAAGTTTCGCGACTGCCGATCGATTCAGGCGCGCAGTCTCTGCGCTCCTGATCGCCTGACGAAGAGTTGCAATCCGATCCGCCGGCAACGCTTGCGAGCGTTCCAACTGATCGATGTAGGCCTTCGCCACCACTAACTTGCGCGGCCACACCATCCGTTCCTGGTTCTGAACGTTCAGTGCACGAACGCGCACCGTCTTCGCCGCCTCGATCTCGTTCTGCGAGAGAAACTTCGTCGGCGTCAGCTCGAAGATGTCCAGACCGCGTGCGATCTCTGAAGCGTAGATGCGACCGTTGTACCAGTACGCCGACCAGTCGCCGCCGAGCACGAGCAAGTTTGGAAAAATTGGTCCACGATCGAAATAAGCAATCTCCACCGGACGCTCCGCGTCCGTGAAGTCCATGATCGAGATGCCACCCTGATACCAGGCTTGCACTTTAATGTCGCGACCGGGAATCGGAACAAGCGATCCGTTGTGGGCCACGCAGTTTTCACTGTCGCCCTGCGCGGCAGGCAGCTTGTAGTAGCTCGCGAATTTCAGCTTGTTGTCCTCAAGGTGGAAGATTGCGTCAGCGCCCCACTTGTTCGGATCGTTCGCGCGACAGCGAGCGCCGAGTCCGCCACCCCACTCATCGGTAAACACGACCTTCTTTCCATCATTCGAAAACGAAGCTGAGTGCCAGTACGCGTAATTCGGATCGTTAACCGCGTCGATGCGTTTTGGATTAGCTGGATCTTTGATGTCGATCAGGATTCCATTGCCGGAGCACGCGCCGGCTGCCAGACCGAGCTCGGAATAGACCGTGATGTCGTGACACTGGTCGCTGTCCGACGGCTTTTCTATTCCATCTTTACCGTGAGTTCCGCCGTTATTTAGCGCGTTCAAAACACCGGTGCGCGGATCCATGAATAGTCGCGGACTCGAGACGACCTTCGCATTCTGCGGCGCCGCTAACGGCACTTTAATTACCTCGATGCGAAACAGCGCCGTGTTCGGATCTTTGTCAGGCTTTTCACCTGAGCAGCCAGCCAACTCTTCGGGTTGACGCACGAACGACGTTCCCGACACGTAAACGTAGACGTTGTTCTTGTCGTTGGGATCAACGACGAGCGTGTGTGTATGCGAGCCGCGGCATGTTTGGACCGCTGCGACCTGCTTCGGTTTCGTGATGTCAGTGATGTCGAAGATTCTCACGCCGCGAAAACGATCTTTTTGCGCGGGCGGCGGCGGCGGAGGTTGATTTTTCCCTTGTCCCGCAGTTGACGTAACAGCGGGCGGCGGCGGTGGAAATCCTTGTGTGCCGCAGTCGAGGCGGCCGTTCGGCATCTCCACTGACAGGAACATCAGGTTCTTGTAAACAGAGACGTCATTCTGTCCGCCGGGACACACCACCGTCGTCAGCAGGCGCGCTCTTGCCGGGTTGGAGATGTCGTAGATGCTGACGCCGTAAAAGTTTCCGAGAAACAAGTGATTGCCTTGAAACGCAAGATCTGAATTCGCAAACGCAAGTTGTGCGGTCGCGAGCATAGCCGGCTTCGGGATTTTTATGGAATCAGGGATGCCCATTAGGTCGATGGTCTGTTTGACCTTCGGACTGTCCGGATCGTTTGAGCCGAGTTGAAATACGTCGGGCTTTTTGACCAGCTGCACATGCTTCATGCCGAGCGCAGCTTCACCTGCGTCGAAAACTCCGGGCCTCAACTTCGCGCGTGGATCACTTGCGTCTGAACCAGTCATACCCGCCGGCAATGGACCAGCAGGTTCAGGAGCAAACGGGTTCTCCGGTTCCTGGCTCCCGGGTTTCTTGTCGGGTGCTTTCGTGGGATCCTGAGACGGCGAAGGCGAAGGCGTTTGCGCCTGAGTCGTTGTTCCGAAACACAGGCACAAAGCGAATGAAGCTATTAATAAACGGAGGGCGTTACCACGTACTCGACTCATTATTTCTCCTCTTTGGGTTTGTTACCCAGCATGTTCTGCATGATCTTGATCTCAGCGCGTTGACCGCTGTCGACTTCTGTCGCGAAGTTGAATAGCTCCGCGTCCTGTCCCGCGCCGGCACTGTCAAATAAATCCTTCACCATCGTCAACGCACCGTTGTGATGCTGGATCATTCCGCTTAGGAACAGATGGTCAAACTCTTCATTCTTTGCATTCTTCAACGCGTCCATCTGCTTTCGCGTTAGCATTCCGGGCATCAGCATTTCATGGCTTGAATGGTCCATGCCCGGCGTGTGCGACATTGGTCGCGTAGCTGCTTCTCCCCGGGTCGTGAGCCACCGCTTCATGAAGTCCATTTCGTCGGATTGCGATCGACTGATTCGCGCACCGAGCGAGCGAACGTCTTTGTTCTGCGTCTGCGATTCGATCAGGGCGGTCATCTCAACGGCCTGCGCATGATGCATGATCATGTCCTGCATGAACTGCACGTCAGCCGGTGAAGGCGGCGGCAGTTTCGCACGCGTTGACGAGGGAAGTGTTTTAGTTGGTTTGCCGGGCGCACCCGGCTGGACCACTACCGGTTTCTTCGGATCCGCCTGTTGTGAGTACACTGACAGGGACAACAAAAAAAGAAGTATAGACGCGGACAGTTGCAAGCGCTTCATCGCATTTGTCGGAGGCCTTACCTTATCACAAACCGCGTAGGGAAGCGCGTTGCCAGAGGTCGATTTATGACACCGATATTTGGTACCAGATCGCCAAGTTTTTGGTTCTTAACGAAACACAAGTACATCGATCGGTTCGCACACCGGTTTGTCGCTGGCGAAGGCGGCGTGTGCACGCATGGCTGCGATACCGGAGTTGAAGTCGGCTTCACTCAATCGCGCAAGAACTGAATCTGCGCCGGCTGCCAGTTTCTCAGTGTACGCCGCCAGGTCAGGAGCGATCTGTTGCGTGACGACGTCTGCACTCACGGTGCTGAAACCTGCCGACTCGAAAACTTCTCTCACGAAAGCAACGAGTGGGAAGAATATCGTCCATAATTGGACGACTCGTCGGAAAGAACTCGACGTACGGATATGACGGAATCCGTTCGCGAACACCGGTGCGCAGCACTGCCGGGCCACCTTCTCGAAGCACGCGCCGGCATTCACGTACCGCGGCTTTCGGATCAGTAAAGTGATGAAAACACATCGACATGAAAACCAGATCGACGGAGCCGTCAGCGAGAGGTATCGCTTCGCCGGATCCTGACTGATATTGCACACGCGGATCACGCAGCTTCTTTCGCGCCTGGTCCAACATCTTCGTTGACGGATCCACGCCGACGACGGCAGCGTCAAAATGAGCCGCGAGTGCTTCAGTGAAGCGGCCGGTACCGCAGCCCAGATCCAGAATCCTGGTGACAGGTTGCTTGCCAACCCACGAAGAGAGCACGTTCATCCACAGTTGGAGATTTTCCGGTCCGTGGTCGCGGCCGCGATCGTAAACAAGCGGTATTTCAGTAGCGTCGTAGTCCATTGCGAACGCCGGTAAGTTTCGCTCTAATCTTTTCCGAAAACAAATGAGAAACTAGGGCCATGATGAAAAGAGCAGGAAAGCAGGGTGCGAATGGCGGTGGACCAGACGGTAAGCTCGAGGAAGAGATCGATGGATTGTTCACGTTGCCGTTGGCTGAGTTCACAAGCGAGCGCAACAGACTTGCGGCCCGGTTGAAGAAGGAAGGCCGGGCAGACGACGCCGAGCGCGTGAAATTACTAAGCAAGCCATCGGTCTCGGCGTGGGCCGTGAACCAGCTTTACTGGGACCATCGCGATGCATTCGACGAGCTAATCGTCGCGAGTAAGCATTTTCGTCCGGCTTCGACTCGTCTGGCGGGCCGGGTCGCGGGCATGCGCGATTCGCTCGATGCGCGGCGCGAGGCGCTGACGAACTTGTCGCAACTCGCGGCAGACATATTGACCGAGGCCGGTCACAGTCCTTCACCAGACACGATGCGACGCGTCCTGACGACACTTGAAGCATTGTCAGCCTACGCATTGCTGCCGGATGGTCCAGCACCTGGACGGCTGACGAACGATGTCGATCCTCCGAGTTTTGAATCGCTGGCATTGTTGATGTCCGGCGGAGGTCACGTACAAGAGACTTCGCCTACCACGAACATCGGACAAGTCAACTTCGAAGACGAAGGAAAAAGCGGCGACCAGCGCCGAGGTGCGGCGTATCGAAGAGTTTCGTCAGGCAAAGATCGCCGCCGCAAAAGCTTCATTACAGGAAGCAAAAACATCACTTAGCGACGCGCGCGCGAAGGTACAGAGTTCAGGTGCAGCGAGAAAAAAGCGAATGCACAGCTAAAAGAGGCTGAGAAGCAGAAACGCCAGGTCGAATCGCTTATGCAGAAGGCGACAGCCGCCTATGACGATGCCGCTTCACGCGCTAAATCGGCGGAGACTGACGCACGCGAAGCGGCGCGGGAGGTTGAAAACGCGAAGCGCAGCGTGGACGAAGCGACTAAGGAGCTTGAGTCTCTCCTACGAACATCGCCTCGGAAGTAGCGGCGCCTATTCCCTGGTCGTGAAATCGGTGGTATACCTCTTCCACACTGAAAGGAATACGGAAATGGACGAACTGATCAAACGCATCACTGAGAAGACAGGTATCTCCGAAGAGCAGGCACGCTCCGCCGTAACAACCGTGTCGAGCTTTTTGAAAGAGAAGTTGCCAAGCCCGATCGCCGGACAGGTCGATAACGTGCTGAGCGGCGCCGGCGGTATCACCGACAAGCTGGGTGACGCAGCGGCTAAAGTTGGAGGCCTCTTCGGCAAGGATTAAGGCTTTCGGTAGACCAGCGCATAGCGCCACAACAAACATCTTCTCACTGTAGCCCCCGGCAGGATCTCTCCGACTAGCGCACGCATCTGCGTGATCGTGGAGTAAGAATCGTGTTTGCCGTGTTGCTCCCACGCCTTACGAACCTCGGCAGGCGGCTGGAGTCGACCGTTGTGAATCAGCCGCAGACTCGCACTCACACCGAGGCCTACTCCGTCCAGCATCCTTTCAAACAGATTGTCTGATTGCACGAGATCCAATACGACTAAAACACCTCCCGGCTTAAGCGTCTCGCGCATCTTCACGAACAACTCACGCTGCTGGAGGTGATGAAGCGTCGCGATCGAACAGACGAAGTCGAAGTGCGAGTGGGGAAAGTTCCACGTCATCGCGTCCGCCAATTGAAACTCCAGATTGCCAAACTGAGCAGACCGCGCACGGGCAATCCGAATCATCTCGGACGACAGATCGAGGGCGGTAACTCGCTTGCAAACTTTCGCTAGATCGCGCGCGAAAACACCAGTACCACATCCGATCTCCAAAGCGTTTGCACAGTTTGGCGGAACGTGTTTGAGCAGGGAATTGTGATAGTGGTTGTTGGCAGTCCAGCCTTCCTCGTCAAGAAGCGCCAACCGGTCAAAATCTGCTTCAACAGATGACATTATTCATCCATTCCCTTGTTTCAAAATCCACGCCCGCGGTGTTAACTCAGCGAAACCTGCTCGATTCGTTTTCCACCACCTACAGGAGAGACAACATGAAAATTGTGACCCGGATACTTTTACTCGCAATTTTGCTGCAAATTACGACCGGCGCAAACGTCCCGGGTCTGGCGCAAACTCGAAACGCTGCGCCACGTGCTGCCGCAAACTCGACTCAGTATAAAGAAGAGCTAAAACAATTTGACGACTACGTCGCCCGCCAGATGCAACTCGATAAAACGCCGGGGCTGACAATCGGTTTCATGAAAAGTGACTTCGTGTGGGTCAAAGGTTACGGGTTTTCCGATCTCGAAAACAAAGTCCCCGCCAAGGCTGAGTCGGCATACCGGCTTGCATCCGTCACCAAACCGATGACCGCGATGGCGATCATGCATCTCGTCGAGAAGAAAAAGATCGATCTCGACGCGGAAGTGCAAACCTACGTTCCCTACTTTCCAAAGAAGCAGTGGCCAGTGACGGTGCGTCAGGTTTTGGGTCATCTCGGAGGGATCAGTCACTACAAAAACCCGGTAAACGAACTGCATATTAAAGAGCACAAGTCGACACGCGAGGCGATCAAGATCTTCGAGGAGTTTGATCTCGTAGCCGAACCCGGCACTCGTTACAACTATTCCAGTTACGGTTACAACCTGCTCGGCGCGATCGTCGAAACCGCGTCGGGGATGTCGTTCGGCGAGTACATGAAGCAGAACGTTTGGGGTCCGGCTGGGATGGCTGACACGCGTATGGAGAGTCCGGTCGATGTGATTCCGAATCGCGTGCGTGGTTATCGATTGATGAACGGAGAGGTCAAGAACTCTGAGTTCGTAGATATCAGCAGTCGCTTCGCCGCAGGCGGCACGCGGTCAACCGTGCCGGATTTGTTGAAGTATGCAAAAGCCGTGATGGAAAACCGATTGCTCAGCAACGAAAGCATGCTCGCCGCTTCGACTTCGATGTCGACCCGCGAAGGACGGCTCACAAATTACGGAATGGGCTGGGACACGACGCCGTTCGGTGGGCACTACATCGTGTCTCACTCCGGCGGGCAGCAGGAAACTTCGACACTGCTTTTCATTCTGCCGGCCCGCAAGCTGGCTCTGGCCGTCGGCATGAACTTCGAAAGCTCCGACCCTGGGCCGTACCTGGATCGTCTGTTTCAACTCGTGACGGGCGCGCCTTTCGTTCTCAACCTTTATTCAGGTGATCGTGCGAAGTCGACATTGCATGATGCCATCAACAACACGTTCAACTACGGTTTGGCCCATTACGATCATTTCGGCAAACCGATGACGACTGATCCGGCCGAGCTCGCGAAAGCATTCGCATACTTCAGCGACTCCATCGACCTGAGCAAGATCAGGGCGAATCCGCAGGAAGCTGCGAAGAAGAATCGCGAAGGTGTACATCCCATGGCCCAGCAGGCGTTCACCAAGGTCGGCTCATACATGGCTGCGAAACTTGCTGAGAAATATGGGCAGGCAAGACTCAGTACTTATTTCGGGCTCGGTGGCCTGGTTTTTGTCGAAGATTATCTTGCGCTGGGTGACGCCTCGGTCGCAAAGGATTTTCAGGTTAACGAAGAAGTGAAAACAGTCCTTGCTGAGATGGCAAGAGATTGGCGCAGGACCAACACGGAATATGTCCGCAAGTTAGCAATCACAGGCGGCACAGATCTCGACGAGCTCGCAAAGACGCTGCGTGCATCGTTCAAGGGAGCGAGCGTTTATCCGAATATTGTTAACGGGCTATTTTTGGTCACGCGTCAGGCGGCTTTTAGCAAGGATCTGCCAAGGGCAATGAAGGCGGGCACTGTGGCGTTTGAATTGTATCCGGAATCTCCGGGCGCAAACTTCGCTTACGGCATGGCGCTGGTGTTGACCGGCGATACAGTCGCAGGGCAGGAACGTCTGCGGAAGTCCGCTTCGATCAACCCCGGTGGGCCAGCGAGTGCGGGCGGACTGAACAACGCCGCGTATCAACTCGCTAATTCCGGGATGCTCGATAATGGTCTCGCACTCTTGCGTATCGCCATCGACATACATCCGAAAGAAGCGAATTTGTATGACAGTGCGGGCGAGCTTTATCTGCGCAAAGGCGACAAAGTAAAGGGACTTGAGTTTTATCAGAAAGCCTTGGAGATCGATCCGAACTTCACCAACGCCGCCGTCGCGCGTGATGTTGTGAAGAAGTTGAGCGAGGAGCTTGCGCAGAGGAAGTAGTTGTTCTTATTCCGCGTGGCTTTGCACAAAAAGTGCCGATCTCAGCGGCTTCGCCGCCTGATGTGCGGCGTGGCTATGCCGCGCCGAACGGCTACTGCCTCATTGCGGCTTTGCCGCTCGTTCGGCCTTCGGCACAAAACGTTAGGGCATAGCCCGCACCTGGGGCGAAGCCCTCCTTGTCTAGTGCGCGCGGACGGCGAGGCAAAGCCCCGCCGCACATCAGGCGGCAAAGCCGTAACGCTCCGCTCAGTAACTTTTTGTGCAAAGTCATTCCGCGTCAGTCAACTGGCCGGCTCGGCGGGCCATTGGAAGCACAAGCTGTAACCGTCGGGATCGGTTAGGTACAACTGTTTCATCCCATATGGCGCGACTTTTGGTTCCTTCACGGCAACACCGGCAGAGCGAAGATGTTGATAGGCAGCGTCAACGTCGGGGCAAGCGAAGTACAGGCATGTGTCGCCGTGGGCTTTGAGCCAAAGCGGGTCTGGTTGTGCGGGGCGAGAGTCTTGCTCGTAGGCAGTGTTTAGCATCAGATTCGCGTCGTTCAGCCGCAGCAAACCCCAGTCAAAGAAATCGCCTTCGCGTTCCGAACTCTGAACTACTTCAAAACCAAGCACGTCGCGATAGAAACGAACTGACGTCGGCATGTCGAACACTTGCAGCAGCGCACAGACTCCAGTCACTTCAATAGGCATGACAACTCTTTCCCTTCATTTGCGTCGCTCTTCACCGGGGCGGTAGGACGATTCGAGATTCGCACGGATGTCTTCAAGTGTTAACCACGCCGGTTTGAACTCACCGCGGACGTAAAGCGCGGCCTGGTCCATAAAGTGTTTGCTCTTTGGATCGCCGCTCGCCCCGAAGGTGTGGATCGAAAGCGCGCGAACCTTCGGCGCAAACTCGACGACGCTGATATACGTACCACCCGCAACTCCGTACCGGCGCTTTTGTCCACGCATCGGAGCGGCGTAGAAGGTGAAGACCGCGCCGTCATTACCGTTTACACCACTCACCGCGAGGCTGGGCTGCGAATCCTGAAACAAATCCTGAAGGTCTCCGCCTTTGCTTTCATCGACACGTTGCAACCGGCTAAGTTCGCCCCAAGCAACTTTCCACGTCCCGAAATCACGTTCGAGCGAATCGAGAACACCGGCCAGTGCGACGAGAGGATCCTGCTTGTCATCTCGCAACCGGCGATCGTGGTAAAGACTGAAGATCGTCATCGCGACCGAGTCGTTCGCACTTCTCCGATCCCACTGCGCGAGCACGTCATGAACTTCGCGCAATCGCGGCGTGCTATCAGTCTTTTCTTTGAGCAGAAGGAGTAGCGCCTGCAACACCTTCTCGGCGCTCATGACGCGCGTGTCAAACGCCAGCCGCGTCCACTCCTCAAACGTGAACTTCGCTTTACTAGCAAGAATCTCTCGCGAGATCGCTCCGCGAGGATTGTCGCCCTCCTGGACCATGTACTTCGGAAACTGTTTCGGATCAGGATTGCCTTCGCTCGTCAATAGAAAAGGAGTCGTGTTGCAGTTCTGCATCCACCCGGTCGTCGGATTTGTGAGTTGCGGCAACTCGTCGATCGTGTGGTAACCCTGCCATTCAGTCGCAGGGTCGCTTCCATCGACAGGCTTGGTCCAGTCAAAACGAGGATCGCGCCTGGGCACGGCGCCGTTGTAGAGATACCACGTGTTCCCCTGACGATCGGCGTACATCACGTTGCCAAACAGCATGTTCAGCGGCGTCATCGCGCGCTTGAGTGCGGCAAGTGATGTCGCACGCGTCATGTCGTACCACTCGCGCAGCCAACCATCCGACTCAAACTTTGCCATGCGCACCGCGAGCATTTTCCCGTCGCGCGCCGCGACGATTGGACCATGATGCGTCTTGCGCATCGTGAACTTGCGCGTCTCGACTCCGGTGGCCGTCTTCACGCGAATCTCTCCGATGTATTCAGTGGCGAGGCGATATTCCTTGCCGTACTTGTATGCGAGTGGGCGAGCCGGATCGTCAAACGTCTCCATATAAACGTCGGTGAGATCGGCGGCGTTATCGGTGCTTACCCAGCCGCCATTCTCATTATGGCCAACGTACGGAAGCGGAAAACCGAAGCGTGTGTAACCGGTGAAGTTCCAGCCTTCGTCGCTGTGTACGTGGCCTTCATAAACCTGGCCTGGTCCAAAGAATGGCAGGTGAGGATTTATGAAAAGCATCGCATGGCCGGTCGCGCTCTTTGATGGATTGATGACCCAACCGTTCGAACCCGTATGGTCTTTGAGATCGTTTTCGATCGCGGCAGTCTGCAAACGCAGCCCGCGCAGACTTCGATCACGTGCGAAGCCATTTTGATAGTAGTTGTAGCGAATGAAAGCGAGCGTGTACCACGGCTCGATCTTCGTGAGCAGGCGCGGGCGTACTTCCGGATGCTTTGCGAGATAGTAATTGAAACCAGCGGCGAAGCCGTCGCACAACGCACGCATCTGCTTATCGAGCCGGGCGTACTCCTCGCGCGCCAGTCGCGGGATCTCGAGTGCATGATTGAGTCGATCGTCATCGAGCCTTCGCTCGCCGTATACCTCGGAAGCTCGACCTAGAGCGAGGATAAAGTTCTCCTCGACGCGCCAGAAGTTGTCTTCCGCTTGCGCGTATGCGAAACCAAACACGGTGCTCGCGTCGGTTCGGCCGAACACGTGCGGGACGCCGTAAGTATCGCGATAGATCGTGACGCTGCGCGCGAGCGATTCGGCTGCGTCAGTAGACTTCTTCTGCGGTTGCGCAAAAGCGTTCGTGTGGCAGAAAAAGAACGCGGCAACCATCGTCAGAAAGAGAACGAGCGGAGGTGAGCTATTTGAGCGGTGCATATCATAAACTCGAGTGCTGAACGTCGAATCGGGGTGATTTTGCCACAACTACCTCGAAAATGAACGCACTCAAACTCTTGTCGCGGTGGGCACAAACACCGTAGACTCTGCGCGATATCTAACCTCGATCAGACCCGCTGATGGTTGATACCCCTGAAAAGAAACGGAGAACGAACGATGAAACGATCGGTGGTTGTCATAGCTACATTCGCTGGCGCTGGTAGATTCGAAGATTAGTCACTGCCGATCGTGTCGCTAACACCGCAGGTTCGTCTGTTCTTAATCCTGTTCTTCATTGGACTGATAGGCGTTCTATCTTTTCTGCTGGTTGATCTTTCGGCGCTGGTCGCGCTGTTTCCCGTGCCAGCCGGCGAGCAAGCTCCTGTTATCACGCCGGCGATCAAGCTCCTCGCCGTAATTCAACCTACAGTTTTACTCGCGGTGGCGGTGTGGGTTGGTGTCGTACTCGCGCGAAGAGTCGGCTTATCGAGTCCGTTCGTCGAGTCAATTGCCGCTGGACTACCTGCAATTGCAACTTTGCGGTCTCAACTGGTGCCAGGCGTTCTGGGTGGCGTGGTTGGCAGCGTATTGATTCTTGTGACGACTACAGCTTTTAGACAGTTGTTAACGGCGGAGGCGATTGAGCGCATTAGCAGATTCGGAGCACTCCTTCCGCTGCCCACGCGGCTGCTTTACGGTGGCATAACAGAAGAGCTTCTGCTGCGATGGGGTTTCATGACTCTTGTGGTGTGGATCGGGTGGCGTCTATTTCAGAAACGACAAAACAAACCGACAAGCATCACGTTCGTTGTAGGAATCCTGGTCTCATCGCTCGTGTTTGCCATCGGACATCTGCCGATTGCCGTCATGTTGTTCGGCGAGCCTACCGCCGCCATAGTTTTCTTTGTGATCGTCGCCAACTCCGCGTTCGGCGTTGTGGCGGGGTATTTATATTGGAGGTACGGTTTGGAATCGGCGATGATCGCGCACATGCTCGGTCATGTCGTGCTGGTGATCGCCAGCTACGCCGGAGCATACTTTTAGGGCCTCATTGAACAGCCGCCTTTTTCATCGCTTCTTTTGAATCGCGAGCAAATTTCTTTTGTAACCGTCGAGTAAACGGATACCCGAGCCTCGCCATTGGTCCGGGTTTTGACAACGCTAGTATGTCGTACCAGACACTGTCGTCGTCCTGGTTCCATTCGACGATGAACCGCTCTTCGCCTCGTTCGGCATGTTCCGCAAGGGTCCCATAGGCAAAGCCATATCGCTCTACCCGGCCGTGATCTTCGACCACATACGCAATGCGACACGCGTTCATGGACCAAAAGCCGAGATGGTTGATGACGACCGCTACAGTCGCTCCCTTTTCTATCGGTGTTTCACTTGAGAATAAATGTACCCAGCCGAGGTCAAACGTTTTCCATTCCCGAATCGCCGCGATAGCCGCATCGAAACAATTTGCGCCCGCACCCAGCTGCACCCGGTTATGGTCCATCTTGTAACCCGCCACCGCAGCATTTCGGGTAATCCCAACCGGACTGTAAGAGAAATCTGATTGCTGTTGGGCCGTTATGAAGGCGCGGATTTGGAGGTCCGAAGGCTTGCGCAGAAGGAACATGCGAGACGAAGCTCACCACTTAACTGCTGATTGATCGAAGCACACAGCGTCGAGCATGGTGTCAAACACAGTCGCTGCTTCCTTTGAGTTTTCCTGATAAGCGATAGCGCCATTCTTTATAGCGATTCGCCGCCAGACTTTTCCGTTCGGAAGCGTGCCGCGAAACTCATAGCCCCATTTGTCACCAGACGTCCACATTCTCTGCGAGAACTGGTCGGACTCCAAAAGATACTTCTCGAGAGGTTCCAACGAGCTCGACCCCCAATAGTTGACCAGGATTTCGACACGCTCACCAACTCGATGCCCGAACAAGTAACCGCCGTCCTCAAACCGATCCTTTGCATCCTTGACGATCACGCTCTTGGGGACGTTGACCATAAATCCAACACCAACGCGGGTTGATTTCTCCTGAGCAGAGCAGGCGGGAATCTTCCACAAGCTTCGACTTCCATCTTCCATAATGATGTCCAGTTGCGTGGCCGTTAGCTCGATAATCTTTGTCAGCGGCCGCAAGTCGGCGCGATGAAAATAGACAAGGCGGCCATGCCCTGGAAGTTTGAAGCTGCCATCAGCGCCCGTGGTGATCTCGTAGTATTTTGTGCTCGATTGCACCTGCATGCCGAGGATTTTGGCTGGTCCAGCGGGGGCGTAAGTCGAGATTTGGACACCGGCAAGCGGCTTACCGTCTTCCGACTTAACGGTGCCCTTTAGCTCAAAGGCATCCGCGGTTGTGCCCAGACTCAATAACACGCTGATTAGCAGGATCAGTTTCACCGGCAAAAAGAATATCGCAAGGCCCATCTTTCCACCACCGAGGCACAAAGTGTAAAATTCCGCGTCATCAAAACAGCCCGATTACCGCGGACAGGAAAGTGAAGTCAGTTTCCGATGACGGCCGCACAAACCCCCGAATCTACCCCAAACGCCGGCGAGCTCGATCGTCTGCGCCAGAAGCTCGAACGCAATCAACTCCAAATCGAAGTAAGCAGCGTCGTCGTTTCCAAGCTGAGCCTCAAAGATGTACTTGTCGCTGTTTCTGACCTGCTTAAAAAATTTATCGATCACGATGTTGCGAGCGTGGTGCTCTACAACGAGGAACTGAAAGAGGCGCGGGTTCACGCTCTCGCCGAGCCTCCGCCCGGTGGCATTCTTTTAGAAGGCGCAGTCATGCCACTCGAGGGCACTCCGCCCGGGCTTGCGATACGAAGCCGAAAGAGCGTCCGGTGTACTCATCTCGACTTCGATGAGTTCACGTCACCGATCATGAAAGAAGCGTACAGGGCGGGGGTCCGCAGCGGTTGTTCGGTGCCGCTGATTTCACACGGTCGCGTGCTCGGAGCAATCAACGTCGGCTGTATGCGTGAAGCCGGCGTAAGCGACGAGGATCAGGAGCTGATGGAGCAGATCGCGAGTCCGGTCGCGATCGCTGTCGAGAATGCACTCAACTTCGAACGCGCAGAGCGAGAACGTAAGCGCCATCAATTACTACTCGAAATCAACAACGCCGTCATTTCGCACCTTGATCTCGAACAACTGGTGAAAACGATCTCCGGAACATTGCGCGACATCATGCCGCATGAGGCCGCCGGTATCGCGCGCTACGAACCCGAATTCAACCACCTGCGCGAATATACAAACGTCGGTTATAACGAAGTCAACGCGTTTCGAGTCGGAGACACGATCCCGCTCGAAGGAACACCCGCGGGAGACGTTTTTACAACCGGCAAGCCGATGCTGCTGAAACGTCCCGACCCGGCGAAATACCCCCACGATCGCTATTCGCAACCCGACGCGGAAGGGAATCCGAGATCGGCATGCCTGGCTCCGCTGACCGTGCATGGACGAAAGCTTGGAATCGTCGGTGTCAGCAGCACACAGGACGATCGATTCACAGAAAAAGACCTCGAGCTGTTCACCCAAATCGCGGGGCAGGTCGCCATCGCGGTTGATAACGCGCTGAATTTCGAGCGAGCACGCGAAGCCGAGAAAGAAATTCGACGTCGTTTTGAGCGTGAACGACTGATGCTCCAAATCAACAATGCCGTCGTCTCCAAGCTCACCCTAAAAGAACTCATACGCGATGTGGCTACATGCTTGCAGAAGGTCTTAAGGCCGGACATTACAGGGATCTCGCTTTACGATCCGGAAACGAATCAATTCCGCGCCCACATGTTCGACCTTCCGAACAGTCTGCCGCCAATAGAAGAAGGCACGCCTATGCCGCTGGAAGGAACTATCGGAGGCATGGCGTTTACTTCCGGCCACGCGGTTTTTATGGACTATCCCGATCCGACGGTCAAACGTCATGAATTCGACCAGCGAATGGTCGACGTCGGCATCAAATCCGGTGGAGTTGTGCCTTTGATTGCGCATAACCGCAAACTCGGATTTCTCGGTGTCGGAAGCTTCCGTGAAGCCGCGTTCTCGAAAGACGATCAGGAATTACTCGGTCACATCGCGAACCAGATCGCTATCGCGGTAGAAAACGCTCTCGCCTATCGTGAGATCGAAACACTCAAGAACACGCTGGCCAGTGAAAAGCTTTATCTCGAAGAGGAGATTAAGTCGGAGTTTAACTTCGCGGAGATCGTCGGTCAGAGCGCGGCGTTGAAGAAGATCCTGCGGAAGGTCCAGACCGTGGCGCCGACTGATTCAGCGGTGCTGCTTTTTGGCGAAACCGGGACCGGTAAAGAATTGATCGCGCGCGCCATTCACGACCTGAGCGGCCGCAGGGAACGTACCCTTGTGAAGCTTAACTGCGCGGCTATTCCGACCGGTTTGCTCGAGAGCGAGCTATTCGGGCATGAAAAGGGCGCGTTCACGGGTGCGATTGCGCAACGCATCGGTCGCTTTGAGCTCGCGAATAAAGGCACGCTGCTGCTGGATGAGATTGGCGAGATACCACTCGAGCTGCAACCAAAGTTGTTACGCGTGTTACAGGAGCACGAGTTCGAACGGCTCGGGAGTTCGCGCACGATCAAGACCGACGCGCGCCTCGTCGCTGCAACAAATTGCGACCTCCCGCAGATGGTTGCTGAAAAGAAGTTTCGGAGTGACCTCTTTTATCGACTGAACGTTTTTCCGATCAACGTCCCGGCACTGCGAGAACGCACTGACGACATTCCGCTACTGGCAGGCTATTTCACGCAGAAACATGCGCTGCGGATGAACAGGCGCATCACGACCATCGACAAACAGACAGTCGATGCGCTTACGGCTTACCCGTGGCCCGGGAATGTGCGAGAGCTGGAGAATTTCATCGAACGTGCTGTGATCCTTACGACCGGATCGGAGTTGCAGGCGCCACTTGCCGAACTGGCAGTCTCGATGAACGGCGGCAGTGACAAGGAGTTCGCAGCTCCCGGCGCGGCAGCAACAGCACCTCGCCCAGTCACCCTCGAAGACGCCGAGCGCGCTCACATTGAAGAGATCGTCAAACAGACGCGTGGCGTAATTGGCGGAAAGGGAGGCGCTGCGGAAATTCTAGGCCTGCCCGTCTCCACCCTGCGAAACCGCATGAAGAAGCTCGGCCTGAAATAGCGAGGGACATCAGGATGGAAGCAGTCGAAAGTGCCGACCACCTGTACGAGGTTGAGCGACGGGTTCGTCACGCCGAGCGACCTGGATTTCGCATTTCCGAACTTCAAATCTCGCCAACGCAGTTTGTTCCCTGGCATTGTCACACGCGGATCAGCGATACGTTTTATGTGATCGAGGGCAGCGTCAGACTTTTGCTGAAAGACCCCGTC
This sequence comes from uncultured Acidobacteriota bacterium, assembly GCA_963789185.1. GTDB lineage: Bacteria > Acidobacteriota > Blastocatellia > Pyrinomonadales > Pyrinomonadaceae > PSRF01. Next base: position 50,599 of record CAWBJU010000015.1, on the reverse strand, counting down.
GAAGAAGTGCTGTTGGGTTCGGGTGAAACTTACGTCGTGCGCAAGCGGCGGCCCCACCGCGTCGAGAACGCCGGTTCGACTTCGGCCACCTTCCTAGTCCTCCAGGGCGTTGGCGAGTACGACTACGTCCCTTTGAAGCTTTAGACCGCGATGCCACATACGGCATCCGATGCCAATAGCGGCAGCGACGGCATCACTCAACACGCTAAAACCTCAATCGATCCCTAGCTCTTAATCCAATTCCCACAATAACTTACGCGGCTCATTCCAATGGCGTGGCCAATGGTCTCGTGCTTGCACTAGCATGTAACCGATGACAACGCGAATTACAAAAACCAAAAGCAATCAATCAACGACCACGTTAAGGGTCGAAGGTTCACTGCACACCGAAGAAGCGGAAGTCCTGGAAAAGACCTTCGCCAAACTCCGGTCCGAGAACGGTCACCATATTGAAATCGACCTCTCGGACATCACGTTTCTCGACACCGACAGCGCCGCCGTTCTTGCGCGCTTGCAAGCGCTCGGCGCCGAACTAGTCCGTCTGAATTTCTTTGCGCAGAGACTCATTGAAGCAGCCCAAAACTCAGCGGAGTGAGGAAGTAGCCATGCATAAAAACAGATTCTTCAATTATCGCCACGCAGTAGCAATTGCCATCATGATCCTCTGATCGTGCCGCCGACTTTGAACCTCGTGTTGCTGGGTTTTGCGATGAATCCCGAGGTGACGAATTTGAAGCTCGGGATCGTCGACGAGAGTCGCACTGCGGAGAGTCGTGAAGTTGTTTCGGCGTTCAGCGAGAGTCGATCGTTTCAACTGTATCGAAATTATGAATCGACGTCCGCGCTTGGTGATGCATTGAGTGCAGGCGAGTTGGATGCTGGGCTCGTGGTGCCTTCAGACTTCGCGAAGCGGCGCATGAATGGCGAAACAGCGGAGATACAGATACTCGTCGATGGTGTTAACTCGAACACGGCCGCGATCGCAGGTGGTTACGCGACGAGAATCGTGTCTGCGCTTAATCAGAAGATCAGGGTGGTGCAGGGTGGTAATGAATCTGTGGGGAAGGGCGCGTCGTCACGAGTACTGCTGCTTTACAACCCGGGATTGAAGAATTCGTGGTTCATCGTTACGGGAATGATTGGCATGTTGCTGGTGATGCTCGGTATCGCTGTCGCGTCGTCAGCGATGGTTAAGGAAAAGGAAGTAGGCACGATCGAGCAACTATTGATGACGCCCGCCGATGGCGCCGAGATCATCGTCGCGAAGATCGCGCCGATCTTTTTGCTGCTTTCGTTGGATATTGGGTTGTCTGTTGGTGTCGGGCATGTTGTGTTTGATTTGCCGGTGCGTGGGAGTCTGCTGCTGTTGTACTTGTCGGGAATGCTTTGTGTGTTGTGTGGAATTGGTATCGGGACGATCATTGCGACCTTTACGCGATCACAGCAGCAGGCGCAGTTGCTTGGGTTTTTCGTGACGCCGCCGTTGTCGATGCTTTCGGGTGCAACGACGCCATTGGAAGCGATACCCAATTGGCTGCAACCGATCACGTTACTGAATCCGGTGCGACACTTCGCGACGCTTGCGCGTGGCGTGATGTTGAAGGGCGTGGGGATTGAGGTGGTCTATCCGAACCTTTTGACGTTGCTGGTGTTCACGATCATTTTGATGGGCCTGAGTACGTGGCGGTTTCGTAAGCAACTGAATTAAGGAGCTGGCTTTACCATTTGAAGTAGTTTCATGGTGGTGTTCCAGTTGCGGATGGTGAGGTTCTTGTAGACGGGTCGTGCCACGAGTTTGTTCAGCTTGCTTTGCGTGGCTTTGCTGACGAGTCGGCGGAAGTAGAGTGCGTGATCGCCGGCCGCGACTGTATCAACATCGGGTGCTGTTGGGATGTCCTTTAGGGCCTCGCTCGTCTTTAGCGGTTCTTTGACGAAGAGCACGTCGTAGCGATATTGCTCCGGGTCTTTGCCGAATCCTTTCGGTGCCTGGGCAACTACTCGTTCCATCTCGCTGCCCGATACAATGACCACCTTTGACTCATAGTTAAACGCATCGCTCAACGCTTTCTCGATCAACGTTGTGAGCTTTGCTTTGTTCGTCGGTTTTGAGGAGAAGATAACGTTGCCGCTCTGGATGTAGGTCTCGACGTCGCCGAATCCCATTTTGGCGAAGCTGCTTCTCAACTCGATCATTTTGATCAGGTTGTTACCGCCGACATTGATGCCGCGGAGTAGCGCGACGTAACGATTCTCACTCATCTTGTTGAATCTCAGGTGTGTGTGATCATCAACACAAATCCGTCCGGATCTTTTAACTCGAACTCACCCCGTGGCGCGTAGAAAGGCTTCGAGATCTCACCTGGCTTGAGTCCTTCTTCCGCAAGCTTCGCACGCGCAGCAGCCACATCATCCGTATAGAGATAGAACAACACTCGGTGCTGATCAGCCACAATTTCTTCATCGGCCGCCGCCAACATTAGCTGCGCCTCGCCACAGTGCAACCACGCCCACGTCGGCTTCGCCCCTTCCTCCGGAAACGTATTCCCCACCTCAAACCCGAGATGTTTGTAGAACGCCATCGAACGCTCCACATCCGCCACAAACACCATCGGAACTAGATTTCGAGTCTGCATCATTCACCTATGATCTTCACTAGCACACGTTTGCGGCGTCCGCCATCGAACTCGCCATAAAAGATCTGCTCCCAGGGGCCGAAGTCGAGGCGAGCCTCGGTGATGGCGACGACGACTTCGCGGCCCATTATTTGTCTCTTGATGTGAGCGTCGGCGTTATCTTCCCCGGTCTTGTTGTGGTGGTAACGAGTGATGGGTTCGTGTGGGGCGAGTTGCTCGAGCCATGTTTCATAATCGTGATGCAGCCCGCTTTCGTCGTCGTTAATGAAAACCGACGCCGTGATGTGCATCGCATTCACCAACACCAACCCTTCGACAACACCACTCTCTCGTAAGCACTCCTCAACCTGCGGAGTGATGTTGATAAACGCCCGCCGCCCCGGCACGCTGAACCACAATTCTTTACGATAGCTTTTCATAAACTAGTGGTAATATCACCCTGTATCGGACGCAATTACAAGTACGCGAGTACAACCGATCGACGAATTCTTCTCAATGCTCCCGTTCTGGGCGCCACGCGTCAAAAAGCTCTACATGTTCAGCGGCTCGCAGGGCAACGTGCAAAACGCACGCGAAGAACTCGATTACTACGAACTATTGGAAACGACGCAATCAGGCCTTGGCGGTCTGCCTGCTTCAAGGAAAGCAGTTAGCGTGATTCGAGAGATCGTCCCTCAACTTACCTTCGAGCCGCTGGACCAGTTGCTGGACGAGATGCGGTGGTCAAATCGGCTTACGAGATTGAGTTGATCAAGAAGAGTTCCGAGATCGGCGCCGAAGGCGTGAAAGAGGCGATGAAGGGAACTCGACCGGGAATGTACGAGTACGAGATCGAAGCTGCCGCCCGTTACATCTACACGAAGCGCGGCGCGCGTGGCGACGCTTTCCGTCCGATCGTCGCCTCCGGACCAAACACGCTGATCCTCCACTACTCGGCAAACAATCGCCAGATGATGGACGGCGACGTCGTCTACATGGATTACGGCGCGGATTACGAGTACTACACGTCCGACATCACGCGGACGTGGCCAATTAACGGCCGCTTCACACCCGACCAGGAAAAGATGTATCGCTGCATTCTCGAAGCGCGCGACGCGATCATCGCCGCAATGAAACCCGGCGCGACGATCAATCAGCTAAGAGACGTCGCCCGCGAAGTCTATAAGAGGCATGGATTCGAGAAAGAGTTTCTGGCGGTCGGACGTTATGTCGGCCACACGATCGGCATCTCAGTGCACGACGTTGAGATGCGCGATCGAAATCGTCCACTCGTAGCGGGTGTAGTTTTCAACGTCGAACCATTGCTTGAGCTTCCCGACAAGAAGATTCACATGCGACTGGAAGACACGGTGTTGGTTACGCCCACCGGCGCTCTAAACATGACAGCAGGCGTGCCGGCCAGCCTCGACGAGATCTACGCGCTAGTTCGGCAGAAAGCACTGAGCATTAACTAGAAAATCGTTCGATTTGACGAACTATTTTACCCCTCTATAATCCTTCCCCGATGGCTGATGAAGATGTGTTCGAAGTCCAGCGTCTTTACCCTCAGATCTATCTCGCGTGTCATAAGGACCATGTGAGAGCGGCGTCCACGAAGTGGCGCATCTCGTCGCAGGATGCGTCGATTCTGGTCCACTTAGATCGAGAGCAGGGCATGAGTCCGCGTTCGCTCGCGTCCCATCTGGGTGTCGCGCCTTCGACGCTATCCGCGGCGCTGTCGCGTTTGTCGGAACTGGGTTATCTGACAAATGAACCGGGCAAAACAGACCGTCGCAAGCGTGAAATTCGTCTGACGGCGCGCGGTGCTGAGGCGATCGCGTCGACCTCAGTCCTCGATGCGGAACGGGTGCAGGCGCTGTTGAAAACACTGAAGCCGGCTGAAAGAAAAGCGGCAGTACAAGGCCTCGCATTACTTGCGGAAGGCGCACGTCGTCTAAAGGACTAACATGAGACTCGTTATCTATATCGTCGTGGCGGTGGTCGTCGCCCTGGCCCTGCTGGTCGGAATCATGGCGCTCATCGGTTCACGACTGCCAAAGAACCATGTCGCTTCGCGATCGATCTTCCTGCATAAGTCACCACAGGACATGTACGCTGTTATTCGCGACTTCGCATCGATGTCGAAATGGCGGTCCGATGTAAAAAAGGTTGACGTCGAAGCACAGCCGGGTGGTCCAGTGTACTTTCGCGAGGATAGCAAGCACGGCACGGTTAACTACGAATTGATCGAAGACGTTCCAAATCAGCGGATGGTCACAAAAATCCGCGATATGGATCTCGGCTATGCTGGCCAATGGACCTACACATTGGCACCGGAGAACAGCGGCACGCGCGTGACAATCAGGGAAGACGGCGAAGTCTCAAACGTTCTCTTCCGTTTCATGTCGCGCTACATCTTTGGACAGACTTCTACCATCGACTCCTATCTCACGTCTCTGGCAAACCACTTCGGCGAGCAAGCTGTTCCCGAGTAGTTTCTCGCTACTTCCCGCAATTTCCTCTTGCTTTTCGGTCGCATTGTTTCGATTATTCACGCGACCAATGTCCTGATGGGCGGGGAAAAGCTTGAACGAACTCTCACCCGACACGAACCTCTCGCATTACCGCATCATCTCCAAAATCGGTGCGGGCGGAATGGGTGTGGTCTACGCCGCCCAGGATACGAAGCTCGATCGCAAACTGGCCCTCAAAGTTCTTCCGGTGGAACTCGCTGCCCATCGCGATCGCATGGAACGATTCATTCGCGAAGCAAAGTCCGCCGCTGCTCTCAGCCATCCCAGCATCGCGCAGATCTTCGAAATCGGTGAACACGATGGTGTGCACTTTATCGCGATGGAGTTCATCGACGGCGTAACGCTGCGCGAGAAGATCCATCGCGAACACACCGATCTGCGGAAGCTGCTCAGACACTTGCAACACGTCGCCGAAGGCCTCGCAAAAGCTCATTCGGCAGGCATCGTCCATCGCGATCTCAAACCCGACAACGTTATGGTCACTCGCGATGGCCACGCGAAGATTCTCGACTTCGGTCTCGCGAAACTCATCGAAACAGCGCCGAATGTCGGTTTCAACGAAGAATTGTCGCAGGCGCCGACCGCAGTGCTTCACTCCACACCAGGCGTGATCATGGGAACGGTCGGTTACATGTCGCCGGAGCAGGCGCAGGGAAGAGTCAACGAGATCGATCATCGTTCCGACATCTTTTCGTTTGGTTGCGTTCTGTTTGAAGCAGTGACGAAACGAAAGCCGTTCGAGGGCAAGGACCAACTCGACTCGCTGCACAACACTGTGCACGGCCCGACACCGAATGTTAAAGAAATTAACGCCGCTCTTCCCGACGATCTCCAACGCATAGTCCGCCGGTGTCTGGCGAAGGATCCCGAGCGGCGCTACCAGTCGATGAAAGAAGTGGCGATCGAACTGGAAGAGCTCGGACAGGATTTGCGAGCGACGGCAGAATTTGAATCACTGCATCAGACCGCGAGTTCAGCGCCGCTCAGCGATCCTGCGACGCGCGTCGACAGTTCAGCTTCAACCGCGACAATCGCAGCCGCCCCGCCCACGATTTCAACCTCAAAATTCGTCGCTGCGAAGTTTAAAACGCATAAGACAGGTTTTGTGATCGCTGCGATCGTTGCCGTGATCGCGGTTTCGATCGGTGTCCTGAAACTGTTTGGCGTGAACTTTGGTCTTAATAAAAAAACGTCTCCCATCGCCTCGCTACAACAGATGAAGTTCACGAAAGTCCCCATCGGCCTGGGTCTTGAACAGGCGTACATCTCGCCCGATGGCCGCTTCATAGCGCTCATCGTGCGCGAGAAGGGAAAGACGAGTTTGCGTTTGCGACAGGTGGGTAGCGTCGTCGAGCGAGAGGTTGTTACGCCGGGGGACGGCTACTTCCTGCGTGGCGGTCTTACTTTTTCGCCGGACGGCAGCAACATCTATTACGTGTTTGGCGAGCCGGGGAAGGTTCTCCGGCGCCTTCATCGCGTTTCAGTTCTCGGCGGTGATCCACAGAAGCTCATCGACGATGTAGACACCGGAGTCGCAGTGTCTCCGGATGGAACCCGGCTGGCGTTTCGCCGTCATCTTCCGAATTCGCGCGAAGACACTCTCGTTGTGGCAAATGCGGATGGAACGGGGGAACAAGTGATCGCGACCCGAAAAGCGCCGTCGGTGATCAGCAGGCCAGAGTGGTCTGCGACCGGAGACATGCTGGCCTATTTCGTTTTCAACAAAGACGAGCAAGGTGACTACGCCACTCTCGAAACTACCTCTGTAGCGGATCGCTTGACGAGCTCGCCTTCTACGACGCGTTGGCAGTCAGTGAATTCGTTGCGATGGTTGCCGGAAAACAAAGGATTTGTCGTCACCGGAAAACCACGCTCTGCTCCAATTGAAAACCGTTGGCAAGTATGGTACGTGCCATTTCCGAGCGGCGAACCAGAGAAGGTCACGAATGATGCGAGCCAGTACTCAGCGTTGACGCTGACCTCAGACGCTCGCACCGCACTCGTTTTGCAGTCAGATTTTGCCTCGAACATCTGGGTCATGCCTGTCGGTGACTTTGCGCGCAACCGCCAGGTAACAAACAGCAATGGCGTGATAACTGAAGTGTCTTGGACTTCCGGAGGCCAGATCGTCTACTCATCCGCCGCAACAGGCCGCTACATGGATCTGTGGATCATGAATGCGGACGGCAGTGGAAATCGTCAACTGACTTTCACCGCCGATCGCCACGAGCTCGAGCCTTCACTTTCATCCGATGGACGGCACGTTGTTTTTACTACGTTTCATTCCGGTCTACGTACTATCTCGCGGATCGCGATTGATGGTGGTGCAGTGAAAGAACTGGTCCGCAATGTTGGAGAGTATTCGGAACCGCAAGTGTCGGCTGATGGTCAATTTGTGTATTACAACTCGCGAGATGAGACCGGCAGTCCGACATTCTGGAAGGTTCCGTTCGAGGGTGGCGTACCGGTGAAGGCGAGGGAGAAGAGTGCGTGTCGTTTCTCACGTGATGAAAAGTGGTTGGCGTGCGGTCATCGCGACGACGCGCCTGACGCAGTGATGAAACTTCTGATCATTACGGTTGCTGACGGTAAAGTGGTTCGTACTCTCGACTGGCCGCCCGAAGCGCAAGGCTTGTACTGGTCGCACGATGCTCAAGCTCTCGACTTCATCGCCAACCGTGAAGGTGTGCATAACGTGTACCGTCTAACAATTGCAACCGGAAAAGAACAAAGGCTTACCGACTGGCAAACTTCCGTTGACTTGTGGTCTTTCGCCTCATCACTTGACGGCAAGCAGCTCGCAGTTGTTCGCGATGCGAACACCTCCGAACTACTGCTCATTCAGAATTTCAGGTAGATGAGGTCTCTCGGCTACAGACATGCAAGGCTCTTGGTATAAGGGATTGACGCAGGACCTGCTTTACGGACTTCGGATTCTGAAGAAGAGTCCGATCTACACCTTCATTTCTGTGCTGACGCTCGCGCTCGGCATAGGTGCGAGCACGGCGATCTTCAGTGTTGTCTATGGCATACTTCTGCGCCCACTGCCTTACGACAATCCGGATCAGATCGTGCGCGTGTGGGAGTTGGACGCACGAGGCAGGCGCATGAGATTCGCCGATCCGAACCTCGAGGACCTGCGCACCCAGGCGCGTTCGCTGCAAGGATTGGCCGCGATGCGTTCCGCCGAAGCTGCGGTGTCAGTGAACGACACCGCGGCGCGAGTTCGTGTGGCGAGTGTCTCCGCCGACTTCTTTACCGTGATGGGCGTTCGACCGGTGGTTGGTCGACTATTCGCTTCCGAGGAGCAGCGTTTCGGCGTCGCGCCGACGGCGCTGGTAAGTTATTCCTACTGGCAAACGCACCTGAACCCGACGCGTGAACTCACGGGCCAGAAATTCACCGTGGCGAAAAATCCCGTCACGATCGTCGGCGTGCTTCCGGCTGGCTTCCGGTTTCCTGACGATAGCGACGTGTGGATGCCGCGTGAACTCGAAGTGCGTTTGCCGAGTCGCACCGCGCACAACTGGCAAGCTGTCGCTCGACTCCGCGACGGTTTTTCAATTGAACAGACACGATCCGATGTAACTGCTATCGCGCGGGGGGATATCGCAACAGATCGGCGCTGACGAGCACAAGATAGCGGACGCCTCGGTTATTCCACTGAAAGAAGCTCTGACTACTGATGAAGTATGCAGCCAAGACACCAAGCGTGCCGCCGATAAGACAAACAAGCAATGCTTCTGAAAGAAACTGACGAACGAGCCGCCAGCGCGAGATTAATCCACAACAACTTACGGACGCGCAACGCGATCTGATCGAGCGCAGTGCAACGATGTCACTCGAAAAAGCCGATCCGGCGTTTCTTGCTCAACTCATAAAGTTTGTCGAAAACCTGTTGAGCAACAAGGCGCGAACGGGGAATGCCGATTACGTTGTTGCGAGCGAAGGATACTTTGAAACCCTCGGATTTCCGTTGCTGAACGGGCGGCTGTTCAACCAGAGTGATGGACCAGGTGCTCCGCACGCAGCGATCATCAGCGCGTCAGTGGCGCGACAAAAGTGGCCCAACCAGGATCCGCTCGGTCAGACGATCGAGTTTGGCAACATGGATGGCGATCTTCGTTTGCTGACAATTGTTGGAGTTATCGGTGAGGTGCGAAAGCACAGTTTGGAGTCGGCGCCACGGCCGACGGTCTACGTGAATTACCGTCAAAGACCCCGGAGCGCCCAGCAGTTTGACATCGTCATGCGGACCAATTCGGATCCGGCGACAGTCTATCCGGCTGCGCGACGAGTGCTGACACAACTCGACCCGGCCGTTCCTTCGACGTTGAATCGTTTTACGCAAGTGTTCTCGGAGTCGTTGAACAACCGGCGATTTAATTTGTTGCTGGTGAGTGTGTTTGCACTAACGGCGTTGTTGCGCGCCGGGCGACACGTGTCGATCCGATGGTTGCGCTGCGTTACGAGTAATCAGGTTCGAATCTCGTGTTCGCAAAAGACCGCGCTCCGGCGCGGTCTTTTGCATTCTAGCGGACGATCGCTTCCTGCTTTTGCTTGTCTGCTTCGGCCCAGTCTTTCGCGGAGACGAACGACTGGCTGTCGTAGATCAGCAGGATCATTCCGACGGGAAGGCGCTTGCTGATCTCCTCAGCCGCGGACATCGGAATACGAACACAACCGTGACTTTGGGGAGTTCGAGGGACGGATGGGTTTCCATGAATCGCAAGTCCGTCGCTGAAGTAGTTAGGGTAGTAAAGCAGGCCGAGTGGTGATTTTCTCCAGCCGGCGATCTTTGCGTAGATCCGGAAACGGCCTCGCGGCGTGTACGCCAGACCGCGGATGCCTTTTTCGTTGTACTGTTTGTTACTGCCAGTCGAGACTGGAAGAATCTTTTCAACCACGCCATCGCTATCGATTAACAACAGCATCTGCTTGTCGACGTCGACTTCAACATGCGCGTAACCCCGGTCGCGTGGTTGCGGAGGCTCGGCATCGATGATCGCATCAAACTCGGCGCGAGTGAGTTGACCGGTGACTTTGCGTCCTTCCCATTTCTGAAAGAGGACGAGGGCGTTTCTCGTAACCTCGTCGATCGCGCCGTCGGCTGGACCAGCCTTGTAGCCCATCTCCGATAAACGACGTTCCGCTTGTTTACGCTCGGTTAGCGTTGGTGGGCGCCTTACCACACGTTTCCGCTGTGGGCCGGCGAGAATTTCCCCGGGCCCAGGCAAGAGCAGCGCAACAGCGAACAGAAAAGCTACTAACAGTTTATGCAACGCAGACACGACAATACCCCTCAACTTTCGGCAAAACTTTCAAATCCGGGGGGAATGAGTGTCGGGCGGGGCAATAGTCGCTAGTAACAATACCAACTTAGGCCCGGCAATTGCAAAATATTCGCAACCAAATACCCGGCCCAGTAATCACTATAATGGAGTGACTTGTTAGCGACCGCGCATCGATGACAAAGCGAACCGTTCTCATACTTTTCTTATTCGCCGCTGTGGGCGTGACCGCCTGGGCGGCGATTCGTTTTGTGCTGCCCAAATGGCACGCGCGTCAGGTCCACCAACCGGCCGAAACCGCCACGGCCGGGATTCCGGAAACATGGGATCAGGCGGCTGAAAAGGTTAAAGCCGATCGCGGCGAGCCGGCGGGTGTTAACGCGCGTGTTGAGACGCCACCTGAGCTCAGGCACTATGAAGAGCGCCATTGGTTCCTCGCTACGCAGGTAGCAGAGGTCGCAGAACATCGCGTCCAAACCGCTCAGGATTACATGGACCTCGCCGCGATGATTGAACGCGGTGAGATGGTCACCGTGCCTGCGCTCACCGACAGCTACATCTTGTTCGGTATCGGCCAGCGCGCGACCGAGGAGGCGTTTTCACGTTACACAGACGATCGCAGCATTGAGCTCTACAACGAGCCACAACTCGGCGACGCTTATAAACAACTCGACGAAAAGAGAGCGCGACTCCAGGCTGACATTGCATCGTTGAAAAGTCAGGCCGGGAAATTAACGAGACGCGAAAAGGCCAAACAGCGCGAATTGCAAAAACAGATTTCGGCGCACGAAGTAGAGTTGGGCGTAGCGAGTAAAGAGAGATCAGAGCTCGACGAAGTTTACGGTAATGCTGAGACGCGTCAGCGGATGTTTCGCGATTACGAGTCGTTACAGTCGCTGGCGAAGAATTTCGCCGGTCGCTCGTATGATTTGAGTAACTCAGCCGATCGGTACGCGCTTAAAATTAGTATGCTGAGTTCGCTTCGACCGCAGGCGTTGAAGGTGATGGAAGAGGTGGCGTCGGCATATCACCGGCAGTTCGCGCGACGTTTACCGGTGAGTTCGCTGGTGCGGCCGGAGCAGTATCAACGTGCGTTGAGACGGGTGAACCGCAACGCGATAATGATCGACACGCCGCCACATTCGACCGGTCTCGCTTTTGATATCGATTTCCGTTACATGATCGCTGCGGAACAGGCGTTCGTAATGGAGGAGCTGGCGCGTTTGAAGCGAGAGGGACGAATCGAAGTCATTCGCGAGCGAAACGCGAATTATCACGTTTTCGCGTTCATGAACGGTGCGCGTCCCAGTGACGACCTGATAGCCGCTTCGCTCGAAGAGGCGCGCGGGCCGCAGCGACAGGCGCATCATGCAACCGTGAAAAGCTCCCGAACAAAGAGCAGAAAAGTGTCGAAAAAAACTGTGAAATCTCGCCGCCCACGGGCAACCTCAAAGCGTCGACGACGTTAGTCAGAAAAGGCACAAAATAGTGTCGAACCCGTTTGTCCTGACGTGCATCGGATTAAGTACCGCTTATGAAGAATCGTAAAGTTCATCTCCTTGTAATTATTGGTCTGATCGGGGCCGTGGCGAGTGTTGTTGGTTTTACTGCCCGTGGAAGCGGCAATCAGTCACGGTCGAATACGGGCAAACCGGCCATCAGGACAACCGTCTCTACGAACGTCTCCAAAGCGAAATCAACGACTTCAACGTCCACCGCGGCGGCGCAGAACCAGATTTTCCGGAACGAACTAACCTGGACTTTTGGAGGGAAACAGCAGCGTGGTTGGTATCTCTACGACGCGTTGTTAGCGGAGACACTCGATACTAATGATGACCCCATCAGCGACGACTTTGCTGCGGCTGTCACGAAGTGGCAGAAGCGAAGAGGTCTAGCGGCCAGCGGTATGCTCGATCAAAACGCGTGGATGGCGATGGTCTCATACTGGCAAGGCAATCGACTCAAGAACCGCGCGAGTGCGACACCGGATCAACTCGTCACCGCACCATCATCGGACTTTTACGATTCTTCGCGAGCGGCAGAGCATCGTCAGGTCGAGCAGGCCACATATAACGCCTACCTGAAAATGCTCGCGGCCGCGAAAGAGGATCTGAAACTCTCTTCGAACGACAGGTATCTCAAGATCATCTCCGCGTTTCGTTCACGCGAATACCAGGAGATGTTGCGTCGTAAATCACCTAACGCCGGAAGCGCAGGGCTTGCGGTCAACAACAGTCCGCACTTCACCGGACGTGCATTGGATCTTTACGTGGGCGGCGATCCAGTCGACACCAAGGACACAAATCGCGCGATCCAGGTCAACACTCCGGCTTACAAGTGGCTCGTGCGCAACGCCGAGCGCTACGGTTTTCGCCCGTACTTCTACGAGCCGTGGCATTGGGAATACGTGAAGTAGTTATTGAGTTTTCTGTGGCAGGGCTTGATCGATCGCGGCTCTCAACCTGTCGGCACTGCGTCCCGCTGCGTAACCCGTCCAGTGCTTTATGATACGGCCCTGGGTGTCGGTGACGATCGTTTGCGGAATTCCGCCTTTTCCATTCATCAAGGTTCGGGCCAACTCGCGATCGGCCCAACCAAGACGGAAGCCCCAGTTGGATTGACGCACAAACTTCTTCACCGCGTCGCCCGCTTCGTTCGGATCCTCCGCGGTTAACGCGACGAATTCCACTTCCTGACCCTCGTAACTCTTGCGCACCCGTTCGTAATCAGGCACTTCGCGACGGCATGGTCCACACCACGTCGCCCAAATATTGATCACAAGAACCTTGCCGTCGAAATCGGCGAGTTTGAAATCGCCTTTGTCGATGCCTCTGATCTTACGCTCGCGCAGGCTCTCCGACAGAAACATCAATGGAATGGGCGCTGAGGTCGTCTTCGGCGCCGGTTCCGGGTTGATTGGCGGTTGGACCGGAGCGGTGTAAGTCGGCTGCGGATTCGTGATGCGCCGTCCCGATTGCGGAAAAAGCGTAATCGCCGCGACCAAAACAATGAGGGGCAACAGGAATAGTTTTTTCATAACAAGACCTAAGGGTTGTTTCTGATCGACGAGAAGATCAGGGCGCTAAGTTGGCCGCAGTTTCTCATAATCCGGCACCGGAGAAAAGGTGCGACGGTAAGAATGTTGTTCGCCGGACATTGGTCGGATATCATCCGGCGCGTCTAGAGAAAGGTCCCTAATCACCAGTGAAACACTTTGTCCCCCTTGTCATCGCCTTGTGTTGCGTGTACTACACGGCTTCTGCCCAACCGGCGTTCCAAAACCACGCCCAGACAGACGTGCGGGTCATCGACGCGCACACTCACACTGACTTTTCCGGCGGGCCTGAACGAACCAGCAGTATCGCCAAAACGGAAGCTCAATACTTTAAAGAGTGGCGCGAAGCGGGAGTCGTAGGAGCGGTAGCTCACACGAGTCCCGTTGGCGCGAACTTTCACGACTTGAAGAACCGCAACGTGGTTTATTGCGCCGGTGTTGGTATAACTATTGACGCCGCTGGCATCGAAGCAGGATTGAAGTCAGGGAAGTACGGCTGCATCAAGATCTATCTCGGATACGTGCATCGTTTCGCTTACGATCCAGCCTACAACGCGATCTATCGACTCGCGGAGAAGTATGACGTACCGGTCGTCTTTCACACCGGTGACACTTACTCTGCGCGCGCGAAAGTGAAGTACGCTGACCCGTTAACGATCGACGAAGTAGCAGTGGACAACCCGCGTGTCAGGTTTGTGATCGCGCATTGCGGCAACCCATGGATCGAGTCGGCGGCGGAAGTCACTTACAAGAACGCAAATGTCTTTATGGAATGCTCCGCGATGCTGATCGGAAATCTCGATCAGATGCCAAAGGAAAAGGTTGAGACGTATGTGACAAAACCGATCGCGTGGGTATTCGGTTATCTTGAGGATCCGCGCAAACTAATGTTTGGGACTGACTGGCCTTTGACGTCGATGAAACCTTATCTCGACGCGTACAAGAAGGCGATTCCGCAGGAACATTGGAAGGCAGTTTTTCACGACAACGCAGTGCGAGTGTTCAAGTTTCCAGGTTGGAAAGATCTGAAGTGATCTCGCGTTGACACCTGAAAGAAAAAGCCCCTTAGTTATGCTAGGTAACCAAGGGGCTTCGTCGACAACAAAACCCTCCGCTGCGTTTCCGTAAGCCGAGGGTCTGTCGCCAGACGGCCCGCATTCTAAACCGGAACCCGGCGAAGGCCCAAACCTTCCTACCGTCAGCCTCCTCATCTGATACGCTATAATCCGCGCTGATCAGTATTGAAGAGGACTTCGCTTGTCGGCTGCAATCGCTATCAAAAATCTCAGCAAGTCGTATCCGGGAGCGTTTGAGTTGCGCGCGTTGCTGCGCCGCACTCCGCGAAAGCAACCCGTGCAGGCGCTGTGCGACGTCTCGTTCGACGTAAACGAGGGCGAGATCTTTGGTCTCATTGGACCAAACGGTGCAGGCAAGACGACGCTGACCAAGATAATCGCGACCCTCGTCCAACCGACAACCGGAACCGTTACCGTCAAAGGCTTCGACAGCGTTAACGAGTCAGCCGCACTGCGCAAACTTATTGGCCTCGCCGCAGCTGAGGAGCGGAGCTTCTACTGGCGTCTCACAGTAGAGCAGAACTTGATGTTCTTCGCCCGGCTCTACAGTATTTCCAAACGACAAGCGCAAGCTCGAATCGATGAGTTGTTAGCGCGACTCGACCTCGAACACTCGCGCAGCAAGCGATTCGGCGAACTCTCGACCGGAAACAAACAGCGGATGGCGATCGCGCGAGCGTTGCTCAATACGCCACCGATCCTCTTGCTGGACGAGCCGACGCGCTCACTCGACCCACTCGCGGCCGCGCGCATGCGGTCGTTCATCGGTTCGCTCGCGGCGGGTGATCCTCCGGTCACGATCCTGCTCACTTCACACAACCTGAATGAGATTGAACAGCTGTGCCAGCGGATTGCGATTATCAGTCATGGTCGCATCCGTGAACTCGACACGCCGGATCGCATCCGCACGCTTCACAAGGCCCGCGAACGCGTCCGACTTGTGCTTGAGGGTATCTCAATCGCCCGCGCTGTGAACGTCCTGGCGCCGGCGCTTGCGGATGTTGAAGTAGCGCAGGATGGACCACGTACGGTTGTAACGTTTTCACGCGAAATCGGTGACGATCGACTCGATCGCGGGTTGCGCGCGATCCTGGCAAACGGCACGCGCGTGGTCTCTTGTGAAACAGAACGAGCTTCGCTGCTCGAGGTTCTGGAAGCGTACGAACGCGAAGAGGAAAAAGGGAATCGATGAAACGGATTCTGGCATTGTGGGATCGTATGCGAGCTTTCGTGATTCGCGACTTTCAATTAGCGATCAGTTACCGGCTCGCGTTCTTTTTCCGGGTTTTGTCGATCCTGATCTTCGTCACGATTGCTTACTACATCTCGCGCACGTTCATGGGCCGCGCCGAGGTGTTTAGTAACTGGCGCGATCCACTGGCTGCGTGGATCACCGGTCTGGCAGTTTTAAGCTACTTCATGACGAACTTCTCGAGTCTCGCAAACGCGATTCGCTCAGAGCAGTTGCAGGGGACGCTCGAGAGTGTGTTGATGACGCCGATCAGTGTTCCGGGTCTTATCGTCGCGAGTTCGGCACTGGACTTTATTCAGGCGACGCTTTTCTCCTTGCTTTACCTTGTTTTCGGTGCCGTTTTCTTTGGTGTTACTTACCAGGGTAGCTATCTGCTCGCTTTCCTGATTCTGATCCTGACTACGATGGTGTTTGCTTCATTGGGAATTCTATCGGCGAGTTTTGCGATGGTGTTCAAGAAGCCCGATCCTGTGGCGCTACTTCTCGGTACGGGAACGGCTGTGTTCTCGGGCGTGTTCTTTCCCCCGCAATTGCTACCCTCCACGATGCAGCAGGTCTCGAAAATCCTTCCCGCTACGTATGGCTTGTCCGCGATTCGCGGAGTCCTCATCGAAAACAACGGATTAAACGAAGCGCGTGGACCGATCATCACGCTGCTCATCTTCCTGGCCGTGCTTCTTCCGCTCTCGCTTTGGATTTTCTCCCGCTCTGTCCGTCGCGCGAAACGCGAAGGAAGTTTGATTCAGTATTAAAGCCGAAACTAAGTTTTGAGGAACTGCTTGAGCGCGAGGGCGTTTCTAACTGCTGCGCCTTCGGGGTCGTTGTTGAAGTAGGCGTAGATCGACGACAGCTTACGACGATGTTCCTTGATCCAGTCTGCCCAGCCGCGGAGTTCGCGATCGGAATACGATCCCCAGTACTTCGCGCTCGTCGGACCGTGGAAACGAACGTACGTGAAGTCCGCGGTGATCTCACGTGGCACTTTCATGTCGGAGAAGTCGTGAATACAAGACGCGGCGTTGTACTTGGTGAGCAGTTTGTAGACTTCGGGCACGAGCCATGTTTCGTCGCGAAACTCAACGGCGTACTGGTGTTCGCGAGGTAGCGTGCGCAGGAATTCTTCAAGCCGTTCGAGGTTTAGTTTCCACCGGGGCGGGAGTTGAAAGAGAATCGGACCGAGCTTTGGGCCTAATCGATCGACGACGTGAAAGAATTTCTTTGACGAGCTTTCCGGGTCCTTCAGCTTCTTCATGTGCGTGATGAAGCGGCTGCCTTTCACCGCGTAGCAGAAGTTCCGCGGCGATGATTCGCGCCAGTTGTCGAACGTGGTCGCTGTCGGCAGGCGATAGAAACTGTTATTGATCTCGACCGTATCGAAATGTCGTGCGTAGAACTGAAACATCTCGGACGGCCGTGTTCCGGCGGGATAGAACACGCCCAACCAATGCTTGTAATGCCACCCCGAAGTGCCGATACGAACTTTCGCAACCACCATTTGAGTTTATGCGATAAAAATCATCCGCTAATATAGGGGCTGTTCGTTATGCGTCACATCTTTTTCAGAATTGTTTTAGCCGCCGCTGCAATCGCGCTGCAAACCTCGATTGCTTTCGCTTGCACGTGTGCTCCAAAACGTCCGGTACTCGACGAATACGAGTGGGCTCAGGTGGTAATGATTGCCCGTATCGCATCGGTAGAAAAAGCCGCTAAAGCGGACAAAACAGACCACGACTACGGCGTTCGGTCATCGCGGCTCGTTGTTGAAAAGGTTTACAAGGGAGATGTCCGCGTAGGAGAGGAGCTGGTGTTTGCGCAAGGGAACGGCATGAACTGCCAGATGAGATTTAGTGAAGAAACCATCGGCGATCAAATTCTGCTTTACGAAGGTCGTCCGCCGGCCGGAACGCCATGGTCCGCCTCGTTCTGTGGACGATCGACGGGTGTAAAAAGTGCCACTGAAGATTTGCTCTACCTGGACAAGTTGGACCAGGTGCGCGGCAAGACGCGAGTGTCCGGCAAATACACGGGAGGTTTTTACGGACGAGAACTTAAGGTAGCCGGCCGGAAGATCCGTATTGTTAGTGAGGCGGACTCGTATGAAACGACGACCGACGATAAAGGCATTTTCGAAATCTACGGGTTGCCGCCAGGAAATTACCGGCTCGAACCTGAACTAGACCCGGGCGTAAACCTCGATCCCTCCTGGATAGGGTTCTCGGGCTTTAGTCCAGACCAGTTGAGCGACACGTCTGTTGCATTCACCCTCAAAGCACGAAGGCACGTGAGCATCGAGCTGGGGTTTAAGTCGAAAGATCAGAAGTGGGGCGGAGAAGCCCGCCCCAAATAGCTCCGTTACTCTTTCCGCGACGTTTCCGCCTTCGAACCAATGTACTTTTCAAACCAGTCGAGGTTCGCTTGCATCGCCGCGAGTTGCATCTTCGGCTCGTTTGGACCATGAGGCTGCCGCGGTAGCACCAGCATTCGCGACGGCACGCCCTGCGCCTTCAACGCGTTGTAAAACTCATAGCCCTGCGAGATCGGCACGCGAACATCAGCCTCTCCGTGTTGGACCATCGTCGGCGTGCTAACACCCTTCACATTGAACATCGGCGAATGCTTTTGATAGACGTCGATGATGTCCCACGACTGACCGCCAAAGTAGTCGGGCACGAAGCCCGGAATGTCAGCAGTGCCGTTGAAGCTCATCAGGTTAGTCACTGGCGCACCAGCCGAGGCTGCCTTGAAGCGCTTCGTTTGCGTGACTACCCACGACGTCATGAATCCGCCGTAGCTCCAACCCATCACGCCCAGACGATTCGGATCGGCGACGCCGAGCTGGATAACAAAATCGACGCCCGTCATTAAGTCCTGATAGTCGCCCATGCCCCAGTCTTTTATGTTCGCGCGGCGGAAGTCGGTTCCGTAACCGCTCGATCCACGCGGATTGGGTCGCAGGATCGCATAGCCGCGTGACGAGAAAGTTGCGAGCGGGTACGCACCACGCCCGCCGAGGAACGATTGTTGAAACACGCCCGCTGGTCCACCGTGAATGTTGAGAATCAAAGGCACACGCTGACCGGCTTGATAACCGACGGGATACGTCAGCAATCCTTCAATCGGTTTTCCATCTTTTGATTTCCAGGTGATGACTTCGGTGCGGCCCACGGCGGGTAACTTCATATCGCCATTCACGCGCGAGATCTGAACCGGTGCGAAATCGGTGGCGGAGGCGACGAAGACGTCAGAAGGAGTGTCAGATGTTTGACGCACAAAGCCGAGCGTCGTGCCGGAACGATTCAAGCTCATCGCGCCATAAACCGCGGCCGTGGTCTTGATTTCTTGAATGCGGTTTGCGGCGACGTCGACCACATAGAGTTGCGTGCCTGTTCCTTTTGGTTCAGCGAAGTAGATGCGTTTGCTGTCGGCCGACCATCCCGCGATTCCGGGTTGCGCATCGTACGAAAGAGCCAGACTCTTTGGCGCGCCGCCGCCCGCCGGATAGATCTGGATGTTGCCACTCTGCGCCCAGCGTGGCGGATTGTCGCTCACGAGCACGGCGATCGATTTTCCGTCTGGCGAATAAACAGGAGAGTTCTCGGCGGCGGGTGAGTTTGCAAGCGTCGTAACTTTTCCACTCGCAACTTCAACAATCGAAACATCCGACGTGGTCCAATCGTTCGCAACCGGCGACTTCGTATGACCGAAGGCGATGCGCGACCCGTCCGCGGACCAGTCGAACTCGTCAACGTTGTAGTTGTCAGAGGTCAGTTTGCGCGGTTCGCGTTTTCCGCTTGCGTTCTTGTCCAGAGTGATCACGTACAGGCGCGAGAACTTGATGTTTTCGTCAACCCAGCGGAAGTCGTTCTTCGCTTTGTCGTTCTTTTCTTCTTCGTCGGTTTTTGCGTCGGCCATGCGGAAAGCAATCGAGCGGCCGTCGGGTGACCAGGCAAAGTTCGATACGCCGGTTTTGACGTCGGTCAGTGGCTCGGCTTCACCGCCGTTGAGATTCAGAAGATAGATGTTGTTCTTGTTGTCCTTGCGATTTGACGTGAACGCGATCCAGTTGCCGTCAGGTGACCACTTGGGGTTCGTCGAAGACTTGTCGCCGAACGTGAGTTGCACGCTGCGCGGAAGACTTGATTGAGCGCCATTCGGTATCGTCGTATCGCCGATCGGCGCGAGCCAGATCTGCGTCACAAACTCGCTCTTGTCGGCAGTCATTACCGCCTCTGAAACGGTGTAGACCACTCGTTTGCCATCGGGAGAAACGCGTGGCGTACCCGCGGCCTTGAGTTTCACTTGCAACTCAGGACTCCACTGAACTGTTGTTTGTGCAAACGCTGCACCGGCAAAAACGACGATGAGAAGGGAAGCGGAAAGTAGAGACTTCATGACGGTTCTCCTGGTTGGAATGGCTGACTAGCTGACGAAAGTGCGGAAGTTTTACTAACGTGAGGCGGGAAAGTCAATGACTAGATTTCATTTTTAGTCACCGAAGTAGCCGATATACCAAAATTTGGATAACCGTTTAGATCCGTGGAGATAAAGGTCGATCTTTTGGAGTTCGTCCCGTGAGAACGCCTCGAGGTTATCGTTGGGGTCGTAAACGATGTCTGGCCAGTTGAGGAAGCAATGGCAATAGTGAAACACGACGATGGATTGTTTGTAACCCGGATCGCATCCTTCACCGCAGATCCGGACTTTCTCTTCGTTTGATTTCGCACGTCCTAGTTCTGCGATCGTCGCGAGGTATCGACGTTCGTTGACGAACAAATGGATTCTCGCTCCCACCGTGAAGCCGTAGTTCCACACGAGTAGCCAGATCACTACGACGAGGATGAATGCGTTGGCTGCATCGACCTTGCTCCGTGTAGCGAAAAACCTGATGAAGAACGCGAGTGCCAGAACCAGCCCGCCGAGATAAAGATAGATCATGGCGAGACACGTAAGTTCCGGTGCTTCGGTCGGAAGAGCAACGACTGCCAATGGGGGCACCAGCCAGATCGCAATTGCGCGTAGATACTTCAGCATGCCACTAGACTCCCGGACGCATGGTCCATGAACCAGGGCTGAGCAAAGGGTATGCCGATCGATCTAGTGATTGTTTGAGGTTACACGTGACGAAGCGAGGGTCTGTTCAGCGGTCACTTGAAAGATATTCACTGCGTCGGAGCCTGGAGTGACACTCAATCGCTACGGCTTTTGAGTTGTGATAAACCCACCGACGTACTCTTTGCGATACTGGTCCATCTCGGCGGCGAGTTTAGAATCGAGCTTGCGGAGTTTGGCGAGTTCGAGGTCTACATTCTTGTTCTCGGTTGGGTCGGTGTCGGCGAGTTGGATGTAGGCTTTGACGATGGCGTGTTGCGCGCGAGGATAATCCGGTTTGACGTCGAGCGCTTTCTTAAAGAGGACTATCGCCCGCTTCTGACGACCGTCCACCACCCAATGATCGCCGTCCATGACGGCCAGTCCCATATCAACGAGAGCGTCCGGGTCGTTGGGGTTTTCGATGATTGCGGCCCTGGCGCGCTTCATGTTCTCAGCGCGCGTTAGCAGCGATATGAACGACGGCATGATCCGATCTTCATCCGTGGTCCTGCCGTCCCAAAGTTCACGCGCTTCCTGGAGACGGCCTTGCTCGACGAGCATGCGACCAAGCGCAAAGCGTCCGGCCATGCGTTTCGGATCCGCTAACATGCCCTGACGATACACAGCTTCCGCGTCCTTCAGTTGTTTCGCGTCCTTTAGAACATCTCCGAGATCGTCGTAGGCTGCTACGAGCTTCGGATTAATATCGATTGCCGCTCGCAGTGCCGCAATCGCCTCAGGCCGGCGCTTGGGGTCGTCCTTCAATAACGCACCGACCAACAACTGAGCTTCGCCGTACTTAGGATCAAGAGCGACTGCTTTTTGCGCTGCGGCTAAAGCCTCGGCATGTTTGTTGCGGAAGAAATCGGCCTGCGCTTTGACGAGGTAGACTTCCTTGTCCGTTGGTTCGAGTCTGATGGCCCGGGCAAACGATGCTGACGCGAGGTCCAATTTTTGTTGTGCGGCGTAGATATAGCCCATCAGCACATGCCCCCGGTACTCTTTCGGATTGAGCGCGAGCGACTGTTTACACTTTGTGAACGCTTCATCGTGCTTACCTTGCTGGTACAACTCGAATGCCGTCCGCAAAAGTTCCGCAGCTCGCCCGGACGGTTGCTGCGTCTGTGCCGTGGCAAGGCCAAAGAAGAGGATTAACGTGAAGAGCAATGCAAGGGGATGGCGAACGTGATTCACGCGCTTTTTCTAACACGAACATTACGCCGCTGTCGAACCAAACGTCGTCCTAGCGCGGTAGTGTCAATCTAATCTACAATGCGTCCTTCGCAGGAACCCCCAGGTCTTCCCCGGATGGAGCTTTGTCGTTTCCCGCGCGTAAAACAATTGGTCGTTATGAGATCTGTTCCCACCTCGGCGCGGGCGGGATGGGTGATGTCTACCTCGCCAACGACACCAAACTCGACCGCAAAGTCGCACTGAAAATCCTGCCGCAGGACGTGGTTGAAGCGAAGTCTGGCGGCTCGAACGATCGTGTACGCCGGTTTATGCAGGAAGCCAAGGCCGCTTCCGCACTGAACCATCCAAACATTCTGACGATCTACGAAATCGACGAGATCGATTCCGAACATTTCATCGCCACGGAATTCGTCGACGGTTACACTTTGCGGGATCGCATTAGAATGGGTGCCCTCGTACCTCGCGACGCGCTCGACATCGGCATCCAGATCGCCAGCGCCCTTTGCGCCACTCACACCGTCGGCATCATTCATCGCGACATCAAGCCGGACAACATCATGCTGCGTCATGACGGCATCGTTAAAGTCCTCGATTTCGGATTGGCCAAGCTGACTCCAGAGCGCCAGGCTTCGACCGAGACCGATTCCATGGCGCCCACTCAACACTTCTTCAAGACTGAAGCCGGCATGGTGCTGGGGACTGCGCAATACATGTCTCCCGAACAGGCGCGCGGTTTTGAAGTGGACGCTCGGACCGATATCTGGAGCCTTGGCTGTGTGCTGTACGAGATGGTCGCCGGACAGCAGCCGTTTCAAGCTTCGACTAAGGTCGACGTCATGTCGGGCATTCTGAGTCGCGAACCAAATTCGCTTTTACCGTACCTGCCGGAAGGACCACGCGAATACGACCGCATCGTCTCGCGCGCGTTGCGCAAGGATCGTGAAGAGCGCTACCAGAGTGTTAAAGACTTGCTGATCGATCTGAAAGATCTGAAACGTGAGATCGAGACGCAGTCTTACAAAACCTCGACGTCATCTGCGCCGACAACGATATCGAGCGAAGTCTCCGCCGTACCGGAGAAGTCGATTGCCGTGCTTTATTTCGAGAGTATGAATCGCGGCGAAGAAAGCGACTACTTCTGTGCCGGCATCACCGAAGACATCATCACCGACCTCTCAAAGATCAAAGAGTTGAAAGTGGTCTCGCGCGCCGACGTGTTTCCGTTCCGCAACAAAGAGGTAAACACTCGACAGGTCGGGGAAGCTTTGCGCGTGAATTACATTCTCGAAGGAAGTGTACGGACGGCTGGCAGTCGCATCCGCATCAACGCACAATTGATCAACGTTCGCGACGGTTACCACCTCTGGGCCGAAAGGTTCGATCGTCAGGTCGAAGACATCTTCGATCTGCAAAACGAGGTTTCGCAAAAGATCGTCGACGCGTTGAAGATTTCGCTTACCGACTCAGAGCGCCAGCTACTGACGCAAAAGCCGACAGACGATCTGCGCGCCTACGATTTCTACATGCGCGGGCGGGAACTGCTGTATTTGAAAGGCAGACGAAACACCGAGAGCGCGATCCGCATGTTTGAAAATGCGGTCACGATCGATCCGAACTTTGCCTCATCCTACGCCGGATTGGCCGAGGCGTACTCGGCGATGTACGAGTGGTACGACGGCAATTCGACATGGCTGAGCAAAGCGATCGAGATGAACCAGAAGGCGCTTGCACTTGAGCCGACGTCTCTGGACGCGCAGTTTGGTATCGCGATGGTCTATTTCCATCATCGCCGCTTCGCCGAGTCGCAACGCGCGCTCGAGGCGATTCTCAAAGAGAACTCCGAGTTCTATCCGGGTTATCTGCGGCTGGGAATGATCGCCGAGTTATCAAACGATCTCGAAGGCGCCTTGAAACACTATCGCCGTGCCGCGAAGTTAAAGCCCTATGACGAAGACTCATGGCGCAATCTGGCGGGCGCACATCGAAAGTTGGGCAACATCGATGCCGCTAACAAGGCGATGCTGAAAGTCATCGAGATTACGTCACGAAAACTGGAAGCGAGTCTCGACGACATCATCGTGATGAGTTGTCTGGCGGAAGCCTACGCACGTTTTGGCGGCCGCGAAGAAGCGAATGCCACGTTGAGACGAGTGCTGGAGCTGGAACCGAACGACGCAATGGCGGTTTATAACTGTGCCTGCGCTTACGCGCTGCTTGGCGAAAAACCATCAGCGTTGGTCATGCTGCGACGCGCGTATGAAAGCGGTTTCCGGACTGTTGGCCACTGGGCGAAGACTGACAGCGCGTTTGAATCGCTGCGCGGCGACACAGATTTTCAGCAATTGGCCCAGGAACTCCAGTAATTACGCGTTAGATCTAAGGGGGCAATAATCATAACCATAAATGGAGAAAAGCAATGCCAAAGTATGTCATTGAGCGAGTAGTACCTGGCGCGAGCAAGATGACGCCGGCGGAACTAAAAACGATGTCCCAGCGGTCGTGCAATGTTCTCAATCAACTCGGGCCGCAGATTCAGTGGATTCATAGCTACGTGACGGACAACAAGATCTATTGCGTGTACCTCGCGCCGAATGAAGAACTGGTGCAGGAGCATGCGCGTCTCGGCGGTTTTCCGGCGAACCACGTGGCCCAGGTCAAGACGGTTATCGATCCGACGACTTCAGAGGAATAAGTCGGGTCAGACTAGAAAACAGTCAGCGGAAAGCGAAAGGGTTGACGGCATATGAACCGTCAACCCTTTCAGTTTTTGACTGAGTGTTTTAAAACTCAGTGGTTCTTGGCGGCGGCACTCTCGATCGCGCCCTTTTGCGCGCCGGTGAGTGAACCGTCAGCGACCCACTGGTTGGTCAGATGCGCAACCGCGGAAACATAGGCGCCTTGGTTCGCCGCACCAGTCTTAAGTAGCGAGAGCAGGTCCGACATCGTGCAACCGGTCGGGAAGAGCGTATTGGGCACGCCCGTATCGATGCCACCGATGATAATCGTCGGTGACGTATCCGAATTCTGATTGCAGTCCTCATCGTCGGCTACACCATCGCCGTCGGCATCCGGGAACGTCCAACCTATGTCGAGCATCAGTTCAGCGGTCAGATCATCCGGCGATTTCAACTTGTGAGTCAGGTCGGCGTTGATCGCCGGCTCCATGAGCAGGTTCCGGCGCGCAACCGAATCGAAGTGAGAAATCGACGAGCCTCCAGCGATTGGGAACACCCCGAAAACACGCACGCGATTCAACTCGTCGGCTCCGGCGCGAATGTTCGGGTTGTTACCGATGTTAACCGTCACTGGCGTCGGGAGTGCGCTGAAGATGTCCACGCCATCAAGACGTCGCAGACTGATCGTTGGAATCGTGACGAACGCGCCGTTAATGCCGTCGTCAGCCATTCCCGGTGGTGCGGCGCCGCCGTTCGCAGGTTGATTGTAAATAATCGCCGCGACCGCTCCCGCCTCCGTCGCATTTCTCGCTTTCACCGCGAACCCGCAGGCGCCGCCGCGTTCAATTAACGCGATCTTTCCGGCGACCTCGGCCGCATTCGTGAACGGAGTGCATCCATCGATCTGATTTCCGCCTACCTCAATTTGATCCAGCGCCACTACAACTGGAGCCGAAACATTCACCGTTGCGACTGATGGTCCAAAGGCGGCGGTGCCGAACTGAACAGGCCCGGCAAGGTTCGCGGGCGTCGTGACCCGCACCTCCACAATCCCAAACTGGAGCACATTCGGAGAATTCGCGGTCACGCGGCTACCACTCCACACGACGCGGCCGAAACGAATCGCCGACAAAGCGCGTTGGGCGTTGGTCATCTGCGGCCAGGAGAGGCCGACCGTGTTATCGAATAGCCTCGTGTTGTAAACATCCGGGCTGCCGCTGAACAGCGCACCGGTATTGAGGTTTGCCAATTGGCTGAACCCCAGCCCGTGAGCAAATTCGTGCAGCAAAACGGTTACGAGATCCGGTTGCGTGCCGTGGTTGTTGTCGAGCCCGAGGTAGAAATTGAAGTTGGTGCTGAAGTTCGCGGTGATGTCGTCGTTGAGAGCATTAAGATCGACGCCCGCGAGTTTATTCGCCAAAGCGATGTGGTACCAGGTGTTCGGCAACAGCGCGCCGGGGAAGTTTCTCGCGACGCTGACCGGGCCGGCGCTACCCAACACGCCCGCTCCAAGCGGGACGAACTGCGCGCGAATGCGAATCGGCACATTGCTGTCGAGCCGCGCAGACCAGATGGCGGCCGCATGCTCGAAAGCTAATAGCCGTTGTTGGCCCAACGTCGTGCCAGGATTTCCACCGACGGGCGCCCTCGGCGTGGGATCGTTGAAGCCGACTCCCGGCGCGTTAATGTTGACGATTACGAACTGTGCCGGTCCGGCAAGGCTGGTTTGCGCTGAAAGACCGACGATGGCAAAAGCAAAAACGATAAGCGTGAGTTTAGTGAATGCTGTTCTCATTGTCGGGCCTCCTATTCCGCGGAAGTGTCTTCAACCAATCCCAGAAACTCGGCGCCTTCTTCAAAGGTGAAGACGCACCTGGTTTCGATACTTCCATCGTCTGCGGGACGGCCCACCAGAACACCGTTGTATCCGCCTCCCAAATCAACGAGCTCACCGCCGCCGGCGCTTTCCGTCGATGGCAAGTTCTCAGGACGATTTGCGAGTTGAGAGAGATTAACGACAACTTCGTCGATCTCTTCCTGTGTGGGCATGCGGCGTTGGCCGGTTTCCTTGTCGATGACGATTTCGCGCGTCGCCTTGTACTTCTTTTCAGAAGCATTCGACGATTTGGTGCCGGTTAGAAATGCTACCGCCGCGACAACGATCACTGCAAATAGCATCACGAGCTTTAGCCCAGAGAAACCAGGACCCTGCCTCGGAGATCTTCTGGCTTTGTGTAATTTACTCATTTCAAGTCCTCCGTCAGATAGTGGTGCATGTAGGCAGGGTACTGCCGGGGTGCACTGTTGAAGTTTTTCTGGGCGCAAGTGAGGGTCGGGGAAACTTTTAGGTGGGAGAACTTAAGCGTACAGCAAGGTTTGTGTCAAGCAATTTGGAGAGTCCGCGAGGGGACGATACATGAAAGAATTCCTATTGTTACGGTATTCGTATCCGCTCTGATGGCGAATTAGGTCATGCTAATATGCAAGCTCCAATGAAAGTCGTGTTACAACTGCCTTCATTTACCGGAGCCACTGACTGGCTGAACCTCGAACGTCCCAACGCGACGAACCACGATCGTCTTGAAGCTCTCAAGCGTGAGTCGAAAGGCCGGCCGATTCTGGTCCATTTTTGGTCCCTGACCTCTGATACGGCGCAGACCAACCTGACGCAAATTGCCGACTGGCGCGACCATCGCAAGCGTGAAGGCTTGCGCGTCATCGCGGTTCACTCGCCGCAATCGGCAACGGAAAAGAAGCAGCGTGCAGTGCGCGATGCTGTGGAGAGATTCAACCTGATCGAACCCTGCGCGCTCGATAACGAACACAAGATTCGCGCTGAGGTCGGTGACGAAGCAAAGTCTTTGCCGGCGTATTTTCTATTCGACATCGACGGCACGCTGCGCTATTCATCCGGCGGCGTGGAGAGTCTGGATCGCCTCGAAGATGAACTGGATGGATTGCTTAACGAGCTGCGCGGCAAACATCCCTTTTGTCCGCAATGTGAGATGTTTCTCGATCAGGAAGCAATGTTCTGTGCCGAGTGTGGTTTACCACTAAGTCTTCCTGATTCGACCGGACCGCATCCGTACTACGAAAACCATTACCATGCGTCGTTGCCGACGATCCGGCTCGTGAATCCCGATCCGTTGATTGGGCGAGTCATCGATGGCAAGTACGAACTTAACGCGCAACTCGGCAAAGGCGGCATGAGTGTGGTCTATCGCGCGCGCCGCGTGCGCATCGGAGATGATGTCGCGGTCAAGATCCTGCTCGGAAAGTTT
Organism: uncultured Acidobacteriota bacterium; assembly: GCA_963789185.1. Taxonomy (GTDB): domain Bacteria; phylum Acidobacteriota; class Blastocatellia; order Pyrinomonadales; family Pyrinomonadaceae; genus PSRF01. The sequence continues at coordinate 22,538 of CAWBJU010000015.1, read as the reverse complement.
GTTACAGACGACGCCGCGCTGGCACGATTCCGTCGCGAAGCGCGAGCGGCCGCGATGCTGCATCACCCGAACGTGATCACGATTCATGATTTTGGCGAGACAGACGACGAGCTTGCGCCTGCGTTTATCGTGATGGAGTTTGTGAGAGGAACGCCGCTGCGCGATCTGTTAAGCGGCGAAGGACGCTTTCCGGTCGAGCGCGCCATTCGCATGATGCGCGGCATTTGTTCTGGAGTCGGCGCGGCGCACCGCCAGCGCGTGGTCCATCGCGATCTCAAGCCGGAGAACATCCTGGTCGTTGCTCCCGACGACGATTACGAATTTGAGAGTGTGCGCGTAGTCGATTTTGGTCTGGCGAAGTTGCTCGCCGACGCCGACTCGTCAAACAAAGGTGGAGTCGTGTTGGGAACACCGTTCTACATGTCGCCGGAACAATGCATGGGTGAACCGCTCGATACTCGTTCGGACGTTTACAGTCTCGGAGCGATGTTCTACGAGATGGTTTCCGGCGAGCGGCCTTTTGGTGGAGAGACCGTTTCCGGTGTCATCAGCAAGCATCTATATGAAGATCCGCCGCCATTGCCGGCCTCGTTGGGATTGCCTCGTCGAATCTCAGCCGCGATCATGCAGGCGCTCTCGAAAGATCCCGACGAGCGCCCTCAGTCTGCAACCGATTTCGCGCGTCTGTTGCAATACGCCGGAGGCACTGCAGCTTGAGTCTTGAGCTGGATCCCGTTTGTGGGATGACCGTGGATCCGAACAAGGCCGCGGGGTCTTACGAATACAAAGGCAAGACGTACTACTTCTGTAGCACACACTGCGTGCATCGTTTCCGGGAAGATCCGGAAAAATTCCTGCAAAAATCCGTCTCACCTGTTCAGATCGGGCGCCAGCAAGTTCTAATCGAAGGCCAGCCGATTCCGATCGCACACAGCCCGGTTCAGATCGAAACAAAGCCCGGTCAGAAATACACGTGTCCGATGCATCCGGAGATCGTTCGCGATGGACCGGGAAGCTGTCCGATCTGCGGCATGGCACTCGAACCCGTTACGGTTTCACTCGACGACGAAGAGAACCCTGAACTCGTCGACATGAATCGACGGTTCTGGGTGTGCCTTGTTTTGACGATTCCGGTGTTTGCACTTGGTATGAGCGATCTGATTCCCGGACAACCGTTGCAACACCGCGTGGGCCAATCGACATTGAATTGGGTGCAACTACTGCTGGCTACGCCGGTTGTGCTGTGGGGTGGTTGGCCTTTCTTCGAGCGCGCGTGGCAGTCGATCGTCAATCGCAGTCTCAATATGTTCACGTTGATCGGGCTCGGTGTCGCGGTGGGTTATGGCTTCAGTGTTATCGCCGTGATTGCGCCGCAACTGTTCCCGCCATCGTTTCGTGGTCACGGTGGCGCCGTGCCGGTTTATTTCGAAGCGGCGGCGGTGATCACGACGCTCGTGTTGTTGGGCCAGGTGCTGGAATTGCGCGCACGAAGCCAGACAGGAAATGCGATCCGCGCCTTGCTCGGCCTGGCGCCGAAAACAGCGCGACGCATCAACGCCGGCGGGAACGAAGAGGACGTGCCGTTGGACCACATTCACGTCGGCGATCGCTTGCGCGTGCGACCTGGGGAAAAGGTGCCGGTTGATGGAGTGATCGTTGAGGGGTCGAGTGCGATCGATGAATCGATGGTCACAGGCGAGCCGATTCCGGTAGAGAAAGTCTCCGGCGATCACGTCGTTGGCGGCACTGTGAATGGCCGCGGCGGTTTCGTGATGCAAGCAGAACGCGTCGGATCTGAGACGTTGTTGGCGCAGATCGTGCAGATGGTTGCGGAAGCGCAGCGGAGTCGCGCGCCGATTCAGAAACTAGCGGATTTGGTTTCGAGTTATTTCGTGCCGGCAGTGGTTTTGATAGCGGTGATTACGTTCATCGTTTGGAGTATCTGGGGACCGGAGCCGCGTATGGCCTACGGGCTCGTGAACGCGGTTGCTGTGCTGATCATCGCGTGTCCGTGCGCGCTTGGTTTGGCGACGCCGATGTCGATCATGGTTGGGACTGGCAAAGGCGCGCACAGCGGCGTGCTGTTCAAGAATGCTGAAGCGATTGAAGTGCTGCGCAAGGTCGATACACTCGTAGTCGATAAGACTGGAACGTTGACGGAGGGAAAACCGAAACTGGTTAGTGTTGTCACGACGCCGGGTGTTGACGAAGCGATGTTGTTGAGACTCGCAGCGAGTTTGGAGCGAAGCAGCGAACATCCACTGGCCGCTGCGATTGTGTCGGGTGCGCAAGAGCGGGGCGTGAAGCTCATTGATGCTGCCGGTTTCGATTCGATCACCGGCAAGGGCGTGCGTGGAGAGGTTGAGGGCAAAGCCGTGCTACTTGGAAATCGCGCGCTGTTGGAGGAACTCAAGATCGATTCGCACCAGTTGGCGGCGAAAGCTGAAGAGTTACGTGCTGATAGTCAAACGGTGATGTTCGTTGCCGTCGATGGCAAACTAGCGGGGCTCCTGGGTGTTGCCGATCCAATCAAGGCAACCACGCCTGACGCGATCAAGCAACTTCACGCTGAAGGTATTCGCATCGTCATGTTGACTGGAGATAGCCGCACGACGGCGGAAGCGGTGGCGCGAAAGTTGGGGATTGATGAGGTTGTCGCTGAAGTCTTGCCGGATGAAAAGGTCGCGACGGTGAAGAGGTTTCAAAGCGAGGGGCGTGTGGCAGCGATGGCTGGCGATGGAATCAACGATGCGCCCGCGTTGGCCCAGGCGGATGTCGGAATCGCGATGGGCACCGGTACCGACGTCGCGATGATGAGTTCGGACGTGACCCTCGTTAAAGGAGATCTGAACGGCATCGTCCGGGCCCGGATGCTCAGTCGCGCCACGATGCGTAACATCAAGCAGAACCTCTTCTTCGCTTTCGTCTACAACGCGCTTGGCGTGCCGATCGCCGCCGGTGTCTTATATCCCTTCTTCGGACTCCTTCTGAGTCCCATGATCGCCGCCGCCGCGATGAGCTTCAGTTCTGTATCCGTTATCGCAAACGCTCTGCGCCTGCGCAGCGCACGAATTTAGCCCTGATTAATTCAATCGGTGACCGATCAAGCGGCTACCGGAGGCGACGTACATCACGCCGAATACTTCGTCGGTAACGAAGCGATCGTCGAGATCTGATAAGCGGATCGCGCGTTCGGTGCGACCGTTGTTGACGTTTACGCCCGCCAGCCCGTTTCCATCACGGTCTTTGAGGTCGGTGTAGAAGTACATCCACTGGCCGCGCAACGCTGCCAGTCGCTCACGATGCCAGAAGAAGCGTGAGAGACGTTCGAGTTGGTGTGCGGGATCGATTCGCTTCACTAACGGATCGACGCGGTCGAATCGCGAACCGCGATTACGTCGCGACGACGTCGTAGCCAGCGATTGCAGGTTCGAGATCGACGAGCGCGACCAAGTTAGGTTCGATGCCAGGCCACTTATCGTGCGCGCTGTTTGAATGCCGCGAAACGCAGTCATCGCAGTGCCTCCGTAACGAAAATATAGTGACGCAGCGCGCGCCGCAATCGCTGCCACAGTGCGGAAGATGCCGCGACCCGGAGGCGTGTGCCGTGCGCGCCACACTTGCCGGCGGCCACTCGCGTCGAACGCGACAATCTCGGACTGGCCGCCAATCACGATGTCGCCGGTTTCATTGATCAAACCAAACGCGGCGCGCTCGATCTTGTGTGAAACACGAGACGTGCGTTTACCCGTCGTCGCGTCGATCATGATCAGGTCGTCACGATCGGCGATAGCAATCGTATTGCGTGCGGAAAACAGAAGGTTGGTGATGCCTTTGTCGGCGCCTTTGTAACGCCACAGAACCTTTCCGGAACGCGAGTCGATCGCGCTTACGCCGTATGGACCACGCTCAACCGTCTCGCCATTCTCGATCCGTGTGAACTGTCCTCCAGTGCGCACGTAGAGGACGTCGTTAAAGAGAACCATCTCGGGCGTGAGTCCGAGATCTTTTGCTTCCCACGCGGTGTCACCTGTTTGCCGCGAGATCGCACGCACGCGTCCATGTCCGGAGACGTAGATCACATCCTCTGCGAAAACAGGCTCGGCTTCAGTAAGCGCGAGCCCTTCTTCGTTGACGCGATACTTCTCGCGCAAACGTCCCCTGCCATCTCGGGCCTCGAACGATGTTACGCCTTCGTAGAATACGTAGAGCCGATTGCCCACAAACACCGGCGGATAATAATTGTCGAGCGTGTAATCGACTTCCTTGCCATCGTCATCCGGCCAGCGCGACGGCATCAGTTCCACTTCGCCGACCTCGTACTTCCACATTTCATCGCCCGACTTCAGGTCGAGAACATGAACTAGGGGACGGCGCTTAAAACCGTCGCGAGCGCGGTTCTTCGGGTCCTTCACCAGAACGACGGCCAGCAGACTTCGCTCCGGATCGACCGTCATCTGCATCACGGTCCCCTTGATCTTCTCACTGCGCCAGACCGAGTTTCCGGTCAACAGATCGACGGCTTCGATCCGCGACTTCTCGCTCTTCTCGAAATTGAGCAGCAGCAGTTCGGTCGCCGGAACCGGAGCGACGTCTGTTTCGTCAAGCGAGGTGTCTTTACGACGCCAGAGCGTGTCGCCGGTCGAGCCGTCGATCGCATAAAGCGACTTCTCAGTTCCCACGACAATCACTCCGAGTTCGGTTGGTTGATAAAAGCGAACGTCTTTATCGAGTTTGGCCGTCCAGGATTGCGCCAGAGCGGGCAGGGAAGAGAACAACACGAACGACAGCAAAAGCAGAGCGGTACGACTTAACTTCATGCGACTAGGATAACCCAAATCTGATATGCTTTGCGGGCAAGATCGCAAGTAGCGCGGCACGCCCATGGTAAGTAAGTTCGCTTCCTTCCTCGTTTTTCTTCTTCTAGGCGCAACTGTGTCGTTCGGCCAGTCTACTGACGTCGGCTCGCCGACGCCGGTGCGATCGAACAGCGTCACGGGCAAGATTGCGGTACGCGATCTCGGCGATTCGCGTCTGACGGATCACTACTACGCCTTCACCGGCACGCCCGGCGACCTCCTGATCACAGTCCAGAGTAGTAACTTGAACGGGGATATCGACGTGTTCACAGCGGTCACGCTGAGACCGTTGTTGAAACTGAGTTTGTACGCTGAGAGCACGTCGCCGGTTACGAAAGGGATCTACTTACGCAAGCGTGAAGATCTGATCCTGCGTGTTGAAGCTCGCAGTCCGAATGACGATCCGGGAACTTATCGTCTGTATTTTGGTGGAGCGTTCGAGCCGCTTCCGGGCGGACCGGATATCGCGGAAGGCGAGGCCGAAGCGACGTCTGAGAAACCGGAGGTCGCAGCTCAAAAGGGAAGGCGCGTGTCATCTGTAGGTGCGCGGATTGAAGAACCCGAACCGCCGGTGAAGGAAGTCGCGGCAGCGCCAACGCCACAGCCAACACCTGAACCTACGCCTGAGGCGAAAACAGTCGAAGTACCCAAGCCTGTCGAAGCTGAGAAATCGACGGCTGAAGCGGAAGCTCCGCCGCGTCCATCTGCGCGCAGCACACGCGGGCGTCGTCCAACGTCACGACGTCCACCGCCAGCAAGAGAAGCTCCACCCGCTGCTGCTGAAGAGCCCAAGCCATCTCCTCCCGCTGCCGAACCTGAAGTGGAAGTTGGACCACGACTGATTATCGAAACGAACGATGGAACCCTCATCAATCGCTCGATGAGCACAGTCAAACGAGTGAATATCGAAAATGGTCAGGTCGTGGTGACGGGTAAAGACGGGAAGATCAGTCGCGTGCTCTTGATAAATGTGGTGAGGATGACTATCGCACCGTAAACACGGATCCGGGTTTTATTTGGCCTTCAACTTATCTAACTGCTCTTTAACCCGAGCGTCGTCAGGCTTCATCTTCTGCGCGGCAGTTAGCCATTTTTCAGCGGGTTCATTGTGCCCTGCCTGCATGTTCACCATTCCCAAACTGACGACAGTGTCGTAGTCGGTTGGTTTCAACTGGTTTGCCTTAAGCAGAAACTCAATTGCCTGATCGAAGCGGCCGATGCGATAAAAGAGCTCCGCGGCTTTGACTTGCGCGTCGAAGTTATTCGGCTCGTTCCGGGCTTTCTCGATGTCAGCGGTGACTTGCGCGCGCACCGCTTCCGGATTGCCGCCACCGGCCTGTGAACCAACGGCTGGATGATCCGCCGGCATGTTTTGCGACAACGTTGCAGTTTGCATTCTTTGGCTCATTGAACTCGCAAACATGAAGCCCACGATGAAACCGAGCAATATTCCGATGATTCCAAAAAGTATGTTTTCTCTCGACATGATTGGCTGTTATTTGTTGCCGGCCAGGGTTTTCGCTTCGTTGATTCTTGATTGAATCGCTTGTGTAACCTCAGAGTCCGGCGGAATCTTTTTCAACGCTCGTTCCCAGTACGCGATGGCCTTCGTGTAATCCTTCGATTGAAACGCAGCGAGGCCCGCGAGTTCCAGGGCCTTCACGTTTTCCGGATCAAGTTTCAACGCCTGATTTATTAGTTCCGTTGGCTGGCCCGCCAGTCGCTGATTATTCGCCATCGCACTGACAAACGCATAGTCGGCCAGCAATTCAGCATCGTTGGGCTTGAGTTCCGTCGCCTTCGCGTATGCCCCGGCCGCTTCGCCGTACCGTTCCATCGAGCGATACGAGCGTCCCAGCATGATCCAGCCCTCCACGTCGTTCGGATTAGATTGGAGTCGCTTTGCCAGCGCGGCAACCCTCTCCTGGATCTGTTCCTGCGTAGGTTCATTGGTTTGGGCCGCGGGCGGCGATGGCGACTCAACGCGCGGCGCTCCGGTAAGGCTGTCAGGAGTACCGACTTGAAAATAAAAGATCACCGCTGCGAGCGGCAGTCCGAAGGCGATCGCGTACGCAGTGTTTCGATTCGCGGCTGGAACGGTTGCAGTTGCACCTTTGCGTTTTGCGGGCGCCGCACCGGCTGTATCTTCGAGCAACCGTCGTTCGATCTCGTCGCGATCCTGCGCGTATTGCTCCTCGCTGACGATACCGTTTTTCAAGTCAGCTTCTAATTCCGAAAGCTGATCGCGATAGATCGCGATGTTCGCCTGTTTTCTCTCGTTGGCGACTGCGCGTTGTGATTTATCGTTGCGTTGCAGCGCAGTGGGCAACACGAATGCGAACGCGATGACGATGAGCAAAGCACAAACGAGCCAGAAGAGAATCATGACCGCAACATCTCCTCCGCGCGCCTGCGTTCGTCAGCAGTCAGCGGCTGTTCGGTGATCGCATCGCGACGCTGTTTGACGTAGCGGAATAGCACTATCAAGCCGCCGATCAATAACAGGAACGGCCCAAACCATAAGAGGTACGTCATCGGAGTTACGCGTGGGCGATACAGAATGAAGTCGCCGTACCGCTGCGTCAGAAATGCGGTGATCTCCTTGTCACTCTTACCCGCCGTGATCTGTTCGCGTATCTCCCGGCGCAAGTCAGCGGCAATGCTTGAAGGTGATTCGGCGAGAGTTTGATTCTGACACTTGAGACAACGAAGTTCGTGCGACAGTTTCGCGAGTCGTTGCTCGACGACGGGATCGTCACTGGGTTTGTCTTCGACCGGCACCTGCGCCGTCGCCATCGAAGGCAATAAGCACAGCATTAATAATGAGAGCAGCGAACGAGTCATCTGGTGTTTCACTGACGATTCAATTCCTGGATCAACGGCAGAAGATCTTTGGACCAAACTGTTTCCGTCACAGGGCCGACATGTCTGTAACGAATCGTGCCGCTTTTATCGATGAGATACGTTTCCGGGGCACCGTATACTCCGTAATCCATCCCGACACGTCCCTCGAGATCGCTAACGCTCAACACGTAAGGATCGCCCAGCTCTCCCAACCATGAGCGTGCATCCTCAGGTCTGTCTTTGTAGTTGAGCCCGTAAACCGGGACAGTTTTCGCCATCTCGAAGAAGCCTGGATGTTCATAACGGCACTCGACACACCACGAAGCCCACACATTCAACATCCAAACCTTCCCGCGCATTTCCTCCGCAGAAAACGTCTTGTCGGGTTCCTTCAACTGCGGCAGACGAAACGCCGGCGCCGGCTTGTCGAGCAGAGCAGACGGAAGCTTGCTGGGATCACGCCTAAGCCCAATAGCCAGAAAAGCAACGAGTACGATAAATAGACCTAGTGGAATTAAGTAACGCACGGTTTCACACTACAGATGGCACGGATGAAACAGCGGGCTCGGGTTCCGCGCCGGGAAGTTTCTGTTTTTCCAAAGCTTTTTTTCTCGCCAACGCATAACGTCGATCGGTTAACGCGAGACCGCCGCCGAGCGCCATCAAAACTGCGCCGCCCCAGATCCAACCGACAAACGGTTTGTAGTACACGCGAACGCTCCAGGCGCCGCCGGCGACCGGTTCGCCAAGCGAAACGTAAAGATCGCGAAACAGCCCGCTGTCAATCGCCGTCTCGGTCATTACGTCGCCACGGGCGGTGTAAGTGCGCTTCTCAGGATACATTCGCTCGATCTCTTTGCCGTTGCGACTGACGAGTATCTCAGCGCGCGACGCCACGTAGTTTGGACCAGGCACATCTGACACGGATATAAAACGAAACTCGTAACCACCGGCGCTGATGGCGCTGCCGGGCTCCATGCGCACGTCCTGCTCCGACTGATAACCGGTTACCATCGTCACGCCGACGATGAAAACAGCGACGCCAAGATGCGCGAGTTGCATCCCGTAGTAACTACGACTCTGCGTGCGAAGCTTTTGGAATGTGCTCAACTGGCCCGAGGTCACACGCACGCGTTCCCAAAGGTTCACTCCAATCGTCGCCACGATCCAGATCGCCAGCAACAAGCCGATACTGACCAGCGGCTTCCACCCGCCGAATACAAACGGAAGCACTGCTGCACAAGCGACGCTGATTACGAACGCCCAACGCAGTCTGACCGCGAGTTCAGGTACGCTCGCTTTCTTCCAACGCGCGATCGGTCCCACACCCATCAAGAACATCGCCGGCGCCATTAACGGCACGAAGACGAGATTGAAATAAGGTGGACCAACCGACAATTTCCCGCCGCCCAGTGCGTCGACAATCAGTGGATAGAGCGTTCCAAGTAGGATCGAACCGGCTGCGACCGTGAGCAAAACGTTATTGGCAAGCAACAACGACTCACGCGATACGACGTCGAACTTTCCACCGAGTCCAACTTGCCTCGCGCGCCATGCGTACAATATCAGCGAGCCGCCAATCACAACTCCCAGGAAAACAAGAATGAAGATGCCTCGTTCGGGATCAACCGCAAAAGCGTGCACTGAAGTCAGCACACCGGAACGCACCAGGAACGTTCCCAACAAACTCAAAGAAAATGCCGCGATCGCAAGCAGCACGGTCCAACTCTTGAACCCGCCGCGTTTCTCGGTAACCGCCAGCGAATGGATCAGCGCGGTACCCACCAACCATGGCATGAACGAAGCGTTTTCAACCGGATCCCAGAACCACCAGCCGCCCCAACCGAGTTCGTAGTACGCCCAAAAACTGCCGAGCGCGATACCGCACGTAAGAAACATCCACGCGACGGTGGTCCATGGACGCGACCAACGCGCCCAGGTCGCATCGAGCCGTCCGCCGATCAACGCCGCGATCGCAAATGCGAACGCAACTGAGAACCCGACGTAGCCCATGTAAAGCATCGGAGGGTGCGCGACCATCGCCGGATCCTGAAGCAGCGGGTTTAGATCGCGTCCGTCAGGCGGCACCGGGAACAGCCGAGTGAACGGGTTCGAGGTCAGCAGCATGAACAACAAAAACCCGACGCTGATGATCCCCATCACGCTCAAGACACGCGCCGTCATTTCCTCAGGCAGGTGACGGCTGAACAGCGACACCGCCACCGTCCATAGCGCGAGCATCAACGCCCACAGCAGCAGCGAACCTTCGTGCGATCCCCACGATGCCGCGAGACGATAGTGCAAAGGCAGTTGTGAATTTGAATTGCTTGCGACGTTGAGGACTGAGAAGTCGTTAGTGATAAATGAATAGGCCAAACACCCGAACGCGATCACGACGAAGACGAACTGCGCTTGTCCTAAGGGCGCTGCCAGCGCGATCCACGTAGGGTTGCCCTTTGAAGCGCCGTAAAGAGGCAGTACCGCCTGCGTCAACGCAAGAAACAACGCGATGATGAGTGCAAACTGACCAATCTCAGGAATCATTCGTGTTTTTAATAGACCACGGATTTCGAGGCTTCTTTAGCGTGCTTCGCTTTATCAATCGCTTCGCCCGCCTCGGGAGGCATGTAGTTCTCGTCGTGTTTGGCCAACACTTCTTCAGCCTGAAACACGCCGTCGTCGCCAAGCCGTCCCTGTGCGACACAGCCGCGTCCTTCCTTAAAAAGATCGGGAAGTATGCCTTTGTAAACCACGGGAATGCTCGCTGCCGTGTCGGTGACGGTAAAGCGAACGGTCAAACCGTCGCCGTCGCGTTTGAGTGTGCCTTCCTCGACGAGGCCGCCAATGCGAAACGTCCGGTTGACCGGAGCTTCCTTGGCGGCTACCTGCGTGGGACTGAAAAAGAAGACGAGATTATTCTGAAAAGCACTTAATGCGAGAAATGCCGCAAGGCTGAGCCCTGCCAGCCCGGCAACTATGATTCCGATCCGTTTATGACGTCGTTTCATTGGCGCTCCCAGTTAAAACCGAAGGAGGAACAGAGTTCGACACTTGCTGTTGCTGCTCGTTTGCCTGTTGCCTGAGTGTTTTCCTGCGCTGCTTCAGGCTAAAGACTTCCCACGCGATTAAGACCAGCGCAAAGATATATGATCCCCAAACATAAAAACCATAGCCGCCCATGGAGAGATCTGGCCAGTTCATCAGGCGTTCACCTCCGCGAAGCGAGAAGCATTCTGTTCTCGTTCAAGAATAATGCAACGCAGCCGGATGAGCACAACGGCAACCGAGTAAAGCCAACACGCTGCCAGCACGATCAGCATCGCTGCGAGCATTGGCGCGGCAATAGTAGGTTTGCCAAGTATGCGAATGGATGCGCCCTGGTGCAGTGTATTCCACCACTGCACGGAAAAGTAAATGATGGGCACATTGATCACGCCCACGAGTGCGAGTATCGCCCCGGCACGGTCGGCGCGGCGCGTGTCGTCGATTGCCGACTGCAAAGAAATGAAGCCGATGTAAAGAAAGAGCAGGATCAACGTCGAAGTCATGCGCGCGTCCCATGCCCAGTAGGTGCCCCACGTTGGTTTACCCCACAACGCGCCCGTGACGAGTGATAACAACGTAAACATCGCACCGGTGATCGCGATCGCTGAAGCCATCATCGACGCCAGCCGTGCATTAAACGCCCAACCAATACCGGCGTAGATCGCCATCAACACGTACAGAAACATGCCCATCCAAGCGGCGGGTACGTGGATGAAGATGATCCGGTAAGCGTCGCCCTGTTGGAAGTCTGTCGGCGCGATGAAAAAGCCGACGTACAAACCGGTCACGAAGAGGATCGCCGAAGGAATCGCAAACCACGGGATCATCTTTCCCGCGAGCGGGTAAAAAGTTGCGGGTGATGCGTACTTGTAGAGGTTCATGGTTATTCCAACGATATCCGGAGTGCGGCCGCTGTCGCCCATGGGGAGAAGATGAGGGACACGATCGCAAATGCTCCAAGTAAATAAAGATGCGGCGCGGGAGACGCTCCTATGATACTCGCTTCAACTGCTCCGGCCCCAAAGATAAGTGCCGGGATATACAACGGCAAAACCAGAATCGATATCAACACGCCGCCGCCTCGTAAACCCAACGTGAGTGCAGCGCCCACGGATCCGATCAAACTCAACACCGGCGTCCCGATCAACAAACTGACGACCAAAATCAATAGCGTCTCGCCGGGGATATCAAACTGAAGCCCAACCAGCGGCGCAATCAAAACAAGCGGAATCTCTGAGACGATCCAGTGCGCTAAAACCTTCCCCAGCACCACCAGGAAAAGTGGCTGTGGTGTCAACAGCAACTGCTCGAGGGTGCCGTCCTGAAGATCGTTTGCAAACAACCGGTTGAGCGAGAGCATCGAGGCCAGCAACGCCGCGACCCAGATAACTCCCGGAGCGATCGAACGCAACAACTGCGTCTCCGGTCCAATCCCCAGCGGGAACAAGCTGACGACGATAATAAAAAAGAAGACGGTCGACAGGATGTCGGCTCGGCGACGCCACGCCAGCGTCAGATCGCGCCAAACGATCCAGCGCAACATCGATAAGCTCGAAGGAGAGTTCACGTTGCGAGTTCAAGTCGCTGGCTCGATCCTGCCGCCACCGATAAATCCTGATGCGTCGCGACGATCGCGATACCGCCGCCTGTCAGGTGCTCTTCAATCAAAGATCTAATCAAGGCCACCGCGCCTTTATCCAACGAGGTCATTACCTCGTCGAGCAGCCACAGCTTTGTGCCGCTGGTAAGCAGACGCGCCAGGGCGACTCTTCTTCTTTGACCTTCTGACAAGAGTCGTGCCGGAAGTGATTCGCGTCCCGCCAGCCCGATTCGCGTGAGAACCTCACGTGCCCGTTCTTTACTGATGACAATGCCGTTCAGGGCGTTGGAGATTCTGAGATTTTCAATCGCGCTCAGCTCGTCTTTGACGTTGTGACGGTGACCGAGATAGGTGACTGAAGTGAAATAATCCTCAGCGAGTGAGCGAATATTCTCACCTTGCCACTTGATTTCACCTTCGGCCGGCGCCAGCAGTCCACATAAAATCCGGAGCAAACTCGTCTTGCCGCTGCCGTTTGGTCCTGTTACCTGGAGATAAGTTCCCGCAGGCAACGAAAGATCGAGACCTCTGAAGAGCCTTCGATCTCCGCGCACACATCCGAGCTGTTTGACTTCTAAAAGTGTCGGTGCAACCACAGAGCCACAGATATAACTGATAACCAGCGAAAGGTCTACTTTGATTGCACCGGACCTTTCGCTTTCAACCACTCGGTCCAGCCACCCTTCAGGACGCGCACACGCGTGAATCCTGCTTCCTGAAGAGTCTCCGCGGCGGTAATGCTCGATTCATCGGCGGGACACGCGCAGTAAGTAACGATCTCGCGATCTTTCGGCAGATCTTTTAATGGGGCGTACTTCAGACGACTCTTGATCCTGCGCAGTTTGAAATGAAACGCGCCTTTGATCGTCGTCTGGCTCGCTGCGTACCCTTCAGCACCGCGCACGTCAATGATTGTGAGCGCGTCGTTGTTGTCCATCTTCGCCTTTAACTCTTCGGCGGTGATGGTGGCGATGACCGGCCGTTGGGCATGAGCACGCAGCGGCTTTTCAGTGGGAGCGCGCATCGATTTTGGTTTATGAAAGATGCCCGTCTCCTGTTGCGCTCTGAAGGTCTTTGGGTCGTACCACGAGTAAGTCGAGACTGCGTAATAGAGATAACCGGGCGTACCGTTCAACGTTTCTCCGATTAGGTCGCCCTGCGGTCGCGGTAACTTACGTCCAGTATTTGCATCCACAAATTCTTTCGTTGTTTGCACTCGCAGATCGTTGCCGACGACGTTCTTCAAAAGAAACGTTTGCGTCGCTTCCGGATCGCGCCAGTCATTCGCGCCGTAGCCATGGATCACCGCCAGCAGCACCTCGTCTTTTGCGATCCGGAGTTGTTGACGCATCGTTCCGTTCGATCGCGGATCGCGAAGCAACCACGGCGGATACTCCTGGTTCATCTCCGAAACTTTATCCGGAACGGGTTTCAGAATTAGCGCAAGGTCCTGAGACTGGTCGCCGTTGAAATCGCCGGCCAGGAAGTTGGGGTTGTGATTGGGATCGAGAACGACCGCGTCTTTAAAGACTCGTTTGATTGCGTCCTGCACTTCGGGAAGTCTCGGCGCGTGGGCCACGTCAACAATCGGTGTTGCGACCGGTGCCGGCGCCGGGGCCTGAGGAGTGGGTGGCTGTTCAACTGCTACCGGTTTTCCGGTAGAGCAACCACAGGTGAAGAGAATTAGAACGAAGAACAAATACTTAACCATGATCGCCTCGTGGGAAACCGAAGCTCGCCGGATCGTGATGGTCCAGCGAGCTTCGGGGATAGTGCCCGTCAGGCAGTGTTGTCGCCGAAGATCATAACGACAACACGAAGGCAATGAGATCGTTTCGCTGCGCCGCCGTCAGAGCATTGAAGTTGTTGCGGGCGGTCGTTGCCTGACCGGCGTGCAGTTGAATCGCATCGAAAATCGTGATGTTCAGACCTTCGTGCATCAGCCTGTTGCGGGCGCGAATGCCCCACAGCGGTGGCGTGCGCAGTTGGTTGGCCGTCGATTGACCACCGTTCTGCACGATGCCATCTCCAGTGCCGACGTTGTGTAAGGCGAAATCACTGAAAGGATGAATGATCTTGTTGCCCAGAGCAGCCGGGACGGCAAAAGCTCCGCCGTTGATCAGGGTGCCTGGAGCAGCAGTTGTGAAATTGCGGGTGTGGCAGACCGCGCACCCGACTGAATTAAAGAGCGGGTCGCCTCGTGTAACCGCCGCGGTGATCGGTCCGCGACGAGGAGCACGTGTTGCGGCCATGAAGTCGGCGAAAGCAAGAACGTCGAGGCCGTCGTCTTCCGGATCCGGAACCGGATCGAAAGGAGACGGGAAGGTAACGTTAATGACGCCGCCCGGAGTAGTAGCCGGATTTTCGTGAGTTCCGGCGTCGGCTGCGCTCGAGCTGCGACCGCCGAAGCCGTCGAACGGATTCGTGATACCCATCTCGTTGAGATAGGCGTCGCCGGAGAAGGAAACGAGACTCGCATGCTGTGCTTTCCAGCCGAAGCGGCCGATGCGCAGGGTGTTGTTAGCCTCGGTTACCGGAACTTGGGTGAGCGTGCCGCGTTGAGCGAGCGGCTGTGCGGCCACGTTGTTTTGTAGCGCCGCGTTTGCCAGGCACTCGACAAAGCCATCGCCAAGGGTCTGCAACGTGATGCGGAACGCTTTAACCGTCTCCGCTGTTGAGATGTGCTCGACAATGTCTGCATCGGTTGCCCGCGCGTGGATTAACTGACCACCGGGCGCGTCGACAAAAGCGCCGTTGGTGATGTGACCCGCACGGAATTCCATCTGTTGCCCGAAGGCACCGACGTCAACCGACTGGTGGCATTCGACACAGCCAACGTCGTTGTAGGTTGGTCCAAGTCCGTCTTCAATCGTCTCTCGTTCCGAGAAGATGAACTTGTTGTCTTCGAACCGGCCGTTGCCGCGAGCAGTCGGCGGTTCCGGTTCATTTACGCATTCGTCGATAGGTGTACCCTTGACGCCGAAGCCGTTGAAAAGGTCGTCAGTCTTGGCGTCCATGTCGGTGGTCAGCGCTTCGGTTGCGGTTTGCCCTTCGACCGTTTGCAGCGCACTTAGAGGTAAGACAAGCGCGACCGCAAACAGAATCAGGATCAAGATAGGTAGAACTTTCCTCATTGATTTGTCCTTCCTAGGAGCTGCAATCACGTGGTGTAAAACAGGCTTCGTCGACTCGCCGGTGGCAAACCGCGTAATCCTGTTTTCAGATGTACTGCGTTACCCGGCTTGAAGAGGCAGCTCCAGCGCATGGGGGTGGACCAGAGTGATGAGTCCCCTCACAAAGAAGCAGCTAAGGCTAGGGGCCTTAGTTGTGAAGGAGATCGGCAGGCATGAACCCCTGCTCGCAAACAATCAACTAACTGGGCTTTTGTATGTAGTCGGGAGGTCGGCCCGCACTCTAGTCCCGTTCCTTTTGCTTGTCAAGAGATTTTGTGTAATCTGTGGGCGCATTCCTTATGCGTAAAGCATTTCCATTCACAGCGATAGTTGGCCAGGAGGAGATGAAGCTGGCGCTGATTCTCAACGTCGTCGATCCGTCGATCGGCGGCGTTTTGATCATGGGTCATCGCGGCACCGGAAAGTCGACCGCGGTACGCGCCCTGGCGGATCTGTTACCACGGATTTCGATGGTTGAAGGTTGCGCTTACAACTGCGATCCCACGGATGAGCGAAACCTCTGCTCCGAGTGTGCTGCGCGAGAGGATTTGCGGGCGAGAACCGCGCCGGTGTCGGTGGTTGAACTACCGTTGGGCGCAACCGAAGATCGTGTTTGCGGAACGATCGACATCGAACGCGCGCTTACACAGGGCCGGAAGACATTCGATCCTGGATTGCTCGCCCGAGCCAACCGGGGATTCCTTTATATAGACGAAGTCAACCTGCTGGAGGATCATCTCGTCGATCTTCTATTGGACGTTGCGGCTACCGGTCGAAACCGGGTCGAGCGTGAAGGCGTGTCGGTCGAGCATCCGTCGAGCTTTGTACTTGTCGGTTCAGGCAATCCGGAAGAAGGTGAACTGAGACCGCAGTTGTTGGATCGTTTTGGATTGCACGCGGAAGTCGTCACGGAGACGTATCTCGATAATCGCGTGAATATTATTGAGCGACGCGAAGCATACGATCGCGATCCGGAAGCGTTCGCGGAGACGTACGACGAAGATCAGGAGGAACTGCGCAAGCGAATAACACGCGCGCGTGCGAACCTGCGGAAGATCACCGTGGACCGTTCGCTGTTGTCGAAGATCGCGCAGGTTTGCGCGGATCTTAAAGTAGACGGGCATCGCGGTGAGTTGACGATAATGCGCGCCGCGCGAGCGCTGGCTGCGTTTGAAGGTCGACGATCGGTCAATGAGACCCACGTCCGGCGTGTGTCGGCAATGTCGTTGCGACACCGTTTGCGGCGCGATGTGTTAGACGAGACGGCGAAAAGCGAAAAGATCGAGCAGGCAGTGGACGAGGTCATTCCGAGACCGCCGCAGCCGCCTGGCGATCAGAAACGCGAAACAAAAACTCAACCGGATACGCCGCGCAAGGCGAAGAACCCTGAAGGTCCGAGACAGCGATCCGCTGCGGCCGGCGGAGGAGGCAAAACGAACACTGCCGACACGTTGTCGCCGCCTGCGGTTGAGAATCGTTCGCTCGAATCGCCCCTCGAAGAACGGCTGCGGGCGATGATGCCGAATCGCGGGGACAAGTCACAGTCGCACAGCAGACGTGCTTCGGGAGCGAAGACGGCGCCTTCGCAGGTGCGGGGTCGTTACACGCGCGCGGTCACTTTTAAAAGCTCGGGAGCAAAGATCGCGATCGATGCAACGCTGCGAGCAATGCTTTCTTCATCTCATCGCGGTGTTTCGTCGGACGCGCTCCGTTACAAACTGCTGAAACACAAACGAGGCACGCTTTTCGTGTTTGCCATAGATGCTTCAGGCAGTATGGCCGCGAATCGAATCGCGCGCGCGAAGAGCACGATTCTGAAGTTGCTCAAGAAGTCGTATCTCAATCGCGACAGCGTGGCGATCGTTTCGTTTCACGGCACGACTGCAAACGTCGATCTAATGCCCTCGCGAAGTATTCTGCGCGCGCGACGTGTGTTGGATTCGTTGCGCATGGGTGGAAGCACGCCGCTTAGCGCCGGCCTCGCGAGCACGATCGAGTTGTTGAATCTCGTGGGCGATCGTTACGGTGAAAACGTCGTGTTACTGTTTACCGACGGGCGTTCGAATGTGCCGCTACGCCGCGGGAACCGGCCGAACGTCCGTGTGCTGCGGCAACTGAAGATCGAGATGGAACTGCGCGAGCTGATGTTGGAACTCAAGCAGACGCGGGCGCAGGTTGTTGTCGTCGACACGCAGAAGGAGTTTGAGTCGAGTCAGGAAACGAGAAGGCTGGCGCAGATCCTGCAAGCGCAATTTGTAAAACTTACCCCGGCTGTTCCTTAATTCGTGGCTAAAACTAAAGACGAGAAAGTTCTCGAACTGTACGAGCAGTTGCTTGAAATCGAGCAGCGGCTGATCCCGACCGGTCTGCACGTGTTTGGCCGTCCGTCACCGGCTCGTGAGCGTGGCGACTTGTTGAAGATGATCGCGTCGTTCGATCGTCCCGAAGCTGGTTTGCGCGCATTGCCGGAGGAGTTCGCTGACGATGCGATACGTGAATTCATCTCTAATGGGACCGAGGCAGCCGTCGCGTCTTTAGAGAAACACGGATTAAACGCGGAGACGACGCAGCCTATGTTCGCGATGCTGGAACAGGTTTCGACAAAGCTGCAAACAAACACGGAAATCGATTCCCTCGTTCGCGCTCTGCGGGGCGAGTTTATCGAGCCTGGACCAGGCGCGGACATCGTTCAGAACCCTGACATCCTGCCGACAGGTCGCAACACGCACGCGATCAATCCGTACGGCGTGCCGTCAGCCGTCGCCTTTGCGCGTGGGAAGTTCGTCGCGAACAGTCTCCTCGATCGCTACAAACAGGAGAACAAGCGCTATCCGGAAGCGATGGCCCTTGTTCTGTGGGGACTCGACAACATCAAGACGCAAGGCGAAGGCGTAGCACAGGCGCTGTGGCTGCTCGGCGTGCGTCCAGTCCGCGATGCATTGAACCGCGCGACAGGCGTCGAACCGATATCGCTCGAGGAACTCGGCCGTCCGCGCATCGACATCGTGATGACGGTGTCGGGAATCTTTCGCGATCTGTTTAGTCCGACTGTCCAGTTGTTGGATAAAGCAGTGCGTCTCGCGGCGAGTCTCGACGAGCCGTTGGACCAGAACTACGTTCGCAAGCACGTCCTCGAACAGATCGCGCAGGATAATTGCGATACGGACGAAGCAGCGACCCGCGTTTTTTCAAATGCGCCCGGCAATTACGGGACGAATGTCAATTTCATGGTGATGGATTCGCAGTGGGAACGCGAAGAGACGCTGGGTGATCTGTTTGTAACGCGCAAGTGTTTCGCGTACGGGCGCGATTCAAAAGGACGGCCGATCGAGGGCAGGGAAGCGCGCATTGCGATGGACCGCGCCCTCTCGCGCGTCGAAGCGACCTATCAGAACATCGACACGTTTGAAATCGGACTCACCGACGTGGACCACTATTTCGAATACCTCGGTGGCGTTTCCAAAGCGGTTGAGAAGCGGGCACGGGCACGTCCGGCGATCTATTTGTCCGACACCCTTTCGCGTGATGTGAAGATCCGATCGCTCGAGGAGACGGTGCGGCTGGAGACGCGCGCGAAGACGTTGAATCCGAAATGGTACGAAGGCATGTTGCAGCATGGGTTTCGAGGTGTCGCCGAGATCGAGAACCACGTGTCGAACACGTTCGGCTGGAGCGCGACGGCGGATGCGGTTGACGACTGGATCTATTCAGAAGTTGCAAACACGTTTGTGTTTGACGAGTCGATGCTGGAGCGGTTGAAGGATCTGAATCCACATTCGGTGCACTCGCTGGTCCAACGGCTGCTCGAAGCCAACGGGCGCGGTTACTGGGAGACTGACGAAGACGTGTTGGAAAAGTTACGAGAGATCAGTCGCGATCTCGAGGATCAGTTGGAGGGCGTCGCGCCATAAAATGTCGCTGAAGATCACAGTTTTATACGTGGGTTCGAGTTTGCTCGCGCCACTCAAGAATGCGGAGCGCGAGATCAATCGCGCGCATGGTCTGGATTTGAGTGTGGCGGCCTTCAACTTCGGCTCGCCGCTAAGCGATCGCGAGTGGCAGGAAGTCGATCGTGATCTTGCTGAGTCGAATATCGTCTTCGTAATTCACGTGATGGACGGTGAGAACGCATCGCGCCTCGTCGCTGCTCTTGAGAGTTATAAAGATCGTCACGATGCAGTGGTCGTGATTAACTGTATGCCCGACTTGATGCGACTGACTCGCATGGGCAAGCTGGATGTGGGCAAGTTTGCTGGTTGGATGGGCCGGTATGTTAAGCACGGTAAGGAGAATAAGAAGCATCGCCACCACCAGTATTTGAAGCTCGTCGATCGCTTGCCGGGCATTCTTAAGTTTGTTCCTACTGCCGGCGCGCTTACGGACGCCAAGCACTACCTGTATCTCTTTTGCTACTTCCTGCAACCAACACCGGCTAACATTCAGTCGATGCTGCTTTACGCGCTGAAGCATTACGCGCGCGACGATCGACTCAGATCTGTCAAGACTGCGACGCCGCAGCAGGTCCCGTCCGTGGCGATTTATCACCCGGACGCGAAAGAATTATTCGAAACGTTTGAAGATTATGAGAAGTGGTACGCAGCGAAAAAGCGGAGGCCGCTCAATCCCGAGTCAACTCTTGGACTGCTGCTCATGCGGCCGCAAGTCGTTAGTAAAACCACTAAACATTACGACGCACTGATCCACGCTATCGAAAATGAAGGCCTGGACGTAATTCCCGCGATCGCGACGTTGATGGATAACCGCGAAGCGGTCACACGCTTCTTTCTCAACGGACGCCCGCGCGTTAGTCAGATCGTATCGCTGACCGGATTCAGTTTTGTCGGCGGACCGGCGATGAACGACAGCGCCGCTGCCGCGGAATTCCTGCGCGAACTGAACGTGCCGTACCGGTCGGCTGTGAGTCTTGATACGCAAACGATCGAAGCGTGGCGCGAATCGCTCACGGGTTTGAATCCCATTCAGGCGGGAATGCAGATCGCAATCCCCGAAATCGACGGCGCTACCGAACCATTTATTTATGGCGGCATACCAGTTAGAGGTCAGGAACCAGCGCCCCTGGATGATCGCTGCACCAGATTCGCCCGTCGTCTGAAACGCTGGAACAACCTACGCACCGCCGATCGTGAGCAATTGAAACTCGCGCTCGTTCTATTTTGCTTCCCGCCGAACAAGGGAAACATCGGCACTGCCGCCGACCTCGATGTATTTCCCAGCGTCTTTGATCTCCTAAAGCGCTTGGCAGGTGAAGGCTACCAAGTTCAATTACCCGCAAACGCCTACGAGCTACGTGATCGATTACTCGGCGGAAACTCGGAACAGTTTGGCCTCGCAGCTAACGTCGCGTATCGAATGTCAACGAGCGAGTATCTGCGGCTGTGTCCTCACGTAAGGGACGTTGAGAAAGACTGGGGCGCCGCACCGGGTTCGATCAACTCATTCGCCGGCGAGCTGCTGATTCAAGGCCTCACACTCGGCAACGTCTTTATAGGCGTGCAACCAACATTCGGCTTCGAAGGCGATCCGATGCGGTTGATGATGGCTCGCAGCGGATCGCCGCATCACGGGTTTATGGCCTTCTACACTTACCTCTCCCAAGTGTTCAAAGCGGACGTTGCTATTCACTTCGGCACGCATGGTGCGCTCGAGTTCATGCCTGGCAAACAGATCGGGCTCTCAAGTGGATGCTGGCCGGATCGCCTCATCGGCGAACTGCCAAACTTCTACGTCTACAGCGTCAACAATCCGTCCGAAGGTTCAATTGCCAAGCGACGCTCCTACGCAGAACTGATTTCTTATCTAACTCCGCCGATCGAAAATGCCGGGCTGTACCGTGAGCTCGCACAACTCAAGGATCAGATAATGGCATACCGGCAGTCGCAGAATGAAAACGAGCGTGAGAGGTTATTCGAATCGATCCAGGCACTCAGCCAGGAACTCCACTTTGGGTAACGCGGATCTTGAACTGCTCTTGGTCAACGCGGTGTTTAAACGCTTCAACACCGTCGATTGTAATCACGGGAATATCGTACTGATATTTCTTTAGTAGCCCGTTATCACATTCGATATTGACTTCCTCGAGCGTGTAATGGTCGGAGCAGTTTGATTTTTCGATGGCCGCTTTAGCCTCGTCGCAGAGGTGGCATCCGGGCCGTGAATAGACGATGACACGAGCTTTGCGCAACTGAGCAACTCCTTAATAACTTCTTGCCAGTTAATCGAGAATCAGGTTATAAATAGCGCGCCGACCACATTATATTTGTTAGATAGGTGCGGCGCTCTTCATGTTTAAGCGAAAAATTGGCTTCACTGCGCAGAGAGTGATCCCTGTTCTTCGGGGAGTTGTATAGTTCGTCTCTGTAAGTAAAGTCGAAGTGTACCCTTGGGAAGTTCGCAACGCCTAGCAATCTGGATTTGAATCGACGGAGGTCTCGACTTGGATAGTCAAGCCGATCAAATCACGCCTGCAAGCGCGACAGCGGTCAGCGCCCCGCCGCGGGCGTCTGCACCGGCGAAACCAGCAGCGGCGTCAGTTGTAGAGGCATCCGCGGACCCCCCGGTCAACAAGATGCGACGCCGGATCGTCTGGGCGTCGATTGCCGGTGCTCTCACCACCTTCTTTCTAATGTTTGTCCGGTTCTTCCTGCCGCGGTCGATTCTCGAACCGTCCCCGCTGTTCCGGATTGGATCGCCGGCGGACTACGCGCTGGGTGTCGATACGAAGTGGCAGCAGCAGTATCGAATCTGGGTGACCCGGACTTCTGACCGTTTGTTTGTGATCTACGCCGTTTGTACGCATCTCGGTTGCACACCCGACTGGAAAGCCAGCGAAAACAAGTTCAAGTGCCGTGCCACGGCAGCGGTTACGACAGCGAAGGTATTAACTTCGAAGGACCGGCGCCGCGTCTGATGGATCGTGCGAAGGTCACCCTCGATCCGGAAGGAAAATCGTCGTCGACATCGGCACTCTCTATAAATGGCCAAAAGGTGAGCCGACCG
>CAWBJU010000014.1:0-6419 GCA_963789185.1 uncultured Acidobacteriota bacterium | reverse complement strand
TCATGGCCGCGATTACGTTCTCGTTGGTTCTGGTCATGGGCAACACAATGGCAATGACCGTGCGTGAACGGACCAAGGAAGTGGGAACGCTCAAGGCCATCGGTTTCAAACGCCACACGATTGCCGGACTGTTCCTTGGCGAATCGATACTTCTGGCGATTGTTGGCGCCGTGATCGGGATCGGTGGGGCCGTGCTGCTTTACCGCTCGGTCGACATGAGCCTGTATATACCCAATCTTGTATCGTTCAAACCGGAACCGGAAACATTGATTGCCGCTTTCGTGTTATCGCTCCTGGTTGGTTTTGTCAGCGTGGTCTACTCAACGTACCGAGTTACTGGTCTAACAATCGCAGACGCTCTGAGGAGCACTGAATAATGGCCTTACCCATCAAGTACAATTTGCGAAATCTCGTTGTGCGCAAGGGAAGCACGCTCGCTACCGCGTTTACAATAGGACTAACGGTCGCCGTGTTCCTGATGGTGATGGCGTTGGCCCGAGGGATCGACATGACGTTGTCGAGTAGCGGCGAACCGCTGAACGTCATCGTGGTCCGCGAGGGCAGTACCGCCGAGTTGAACAGTTCAGTTTCACGAGAGCAATTCAACGATCTGCGATATCTCGATGGCGTCGTGCGTGAAGGCGATCAGCCACTCGCGACCGCTGAGATCATCACACTCATCTACAAACCGCGAAAGGGAATGAGCCAGGGATCTAACGTGACGGTCAGAGGCGTTTCACCAATGTCGTTCAAGTTGCATTCTGGATTTCAGATCGCACAGGGGCGAACATTCCAACCTGGCCTGACTGAAGCGGTGGTTTCGAAACGAATGATCGAACGATTTCAGGGACTGGATATCGGCGACAAGTTTCGAATCCAAACCACCGACTATACGGTGGTTGGTACTTTCGAGTCGGGTGGAAAGGCGTTCGAGTCGGAGATCTGGGTCGACGTAAACTCGCTGGCGAGCACGACCAATCGCGAATCGTTCTCTTCTGTGCTGTTGCGTGTGAACGATGCGAATGCGCTCGCTGCTCTGTCGAAGCGCATCACTGACGATCCGAAACTGCATTTGAAAGCTTTGTCGGAACGGACCTTTTATGAAGACCAGCAAGGCATAGCGTCAGGTGCGTTAAAAGGATTGGCTGTGTTTATCTCGTTCATCATGGCGGTCGGGGCGGGATTTGCCGGCATGAACACGATGTACGCCGCGGTTGCGCGTCGAACAAAGGAGATTGGAACGCTGCGCGTGCTTGGTTTTGGGCGGTTCAGTATTCTGGTTGCGTTCTTGCTGGAGTCAGTCGCGGTTGCTTTGATCGGCGCCGGCATGGGTATTTTGCTGGCGTTGCCGTTGAATTTTGTTTCTACCGGCACTTCGAACTGGGCCACGTTCAGCGAAATCGCTTTCAACTTTAAAGTCACACCTGACTTGATGCTTATCGCGTTCGTCTTTGGCGCAATAATCGGTTTTGTTGGCTCTCTGTTGCCGTCCATTCGCGCGTCCCGGCTCAGGATCGTCGAGGCACTTCGTGCTTAGTTCTTAAATAGAAATGGCTACAAACCCCCAATCTAACGAAGATCAGAAGAACCTCAACGAACGATTGAGGAGCTTGAAGATCGATCGTGCGCCGGCGCCGTCGCCGGGAAACAAGAATCGTTCACCCAAGTTGTTGCTTGTCGGGATCGCGGCACTCGTCGCGCTCGCGGCATTCGCGTACTTGTTCCTCTTCTCCGGAACAAAAACGATTTCAGCAGCGACTGTGCGCGTTGAAAGCGCCGGTGCGACTTCCGGGACCAGCATCTTGTCAGCGACAGGTTACGTCGTGGCCCATCACAAGATCGCCGTCGGCGCCAAAGTGATGGGACGCGTTGCCTGGATCGGAGTTGAGAAGGGCGACATGGTCCAGGCGGGACAAGTTCTTGTCAAACTCGAGGACATCGAGTTTCGCGCGCAGGTGAACCAGGCACGAGCAAATCTCGCTTCTGCCCAGGCGCGTCTCGATCAGTTGCGCACCGGATCCCGGCCGCAGGAAAAGATGCGCGACAGAGCGACCGTGCTCCAGGCCGAAGCGAGATTAAGAACTGCGGAAGCGGAGTATCAGCGCACTGAACGGCTGTATCGCGACCAGGTTGCGTCAAAATCAGAACTGGACCGCGCTTTAGCCGAGCGCGACACGGCTGCGGCCCTCGTGGAAGCGGCAAAGCAGTCGAGCTCGATGACTGATATTGGACCACGGCCGGAAGAGATCCGTGCTGCCGAAGCGGAAGTCCAACAGATGAAGGCCGCACTCGAGTACGCCCAAACACAAATAGCGGCGACTGAGATCAAGGCGCCTGTTTCGGGAACTGTACTGGAGCGCATTGTTGAGCGTGGCGAGATGGTGAGCCCGTCGGCTTTTGGTGGATCCGGTGCGCGGACGTCGGTCGTCGACCTGGCGGATCTAACTGATTTGCAAGTCGAGTTGGACATCAGTCAAACCGACTTTTCACGTTTGCAGATGGGCCAGAAAGCCGAAATCATTCCGGAAGCCTATCCCAACCTGAAGTACAGCGGTTTCATCGCTGAGATCGCTCCCGAAGCAAATCGTGCGAAGTCGACGATCCAGGTCAAAGTGAAGGTCGAGAATCCTGACCAGCAACTGAGACCGGAGATGAATGCGCGCGTCAACTTTCTGGCCGACGATTCGGGCAACAAGCAAAACAGTTCAACTGGCCGGATTCTTGTTCCGAAACAAGCGGTAGTGCGCATCGACAACAGCGCGTTCGTGTTCGTGATCAAGGGAAACAAGGTCGAACAGCGCGCCATTCGGCCGGGCGGCGAAGTCGGAGACGACTATCAGGTTTTGGAAGGTTTGAGTGGAAACGAATCGGTGGCACTTAACGGCGCTGACAAACTGCGTGATGGAGACCGCGTGAAGGTCCAATAGTTCGAGTGGAGAAAACATGGCCCAACCAATAGTTCGAGTTCGCAATGTGAGTAAACGTTTCGTTCGCGACGACTTTGAGGTTGTCGCACTGGATAACGTCAGCATTGATATTAACCAGGGCGATTTTTTCGCCCTCATGGGACCCAGCGGCTCGGGAAAATCCACTCTCTTGAACCTGCTCGCGGGAATCGATCGCGCTACTGAAGGTACGGTCGAAGTGCTTGGAACTTCACTTGCCGGACTTAATGAGAGTCAGATGGCAACGTGGCGTAACGCGCATGTCGGTTACATCTTTCAGACGTTCAATCTGGTACCCGTACTCACCGCCTTCGAAAACGTAGAACTTCCGCTGCTGCTGACAAAGCTCAGCAAAGCGCAACGGCGCAAGAACGTGGAAACGGCGCTCGAACTCGTTGGACTCTCGGACCGGATGGACCACCAGCCGCGCCAACTCTCCGGCGGACAAGAACAGCGCGTCGCAATCGCGCGCGCGATCGTCACCGATCCCGATCTGATTCTCGCCGACGAGCCGACAGGTAACCTCGATGCTCGATCCGGTGAAGAGATCCTGCAAATACTCAAAACTCTCAACCAGGATCTGAACAAAACGATCATCATGGTCACGCACGACCCCCATGCGGCGAGTTTTGCGACGCACGAGCAACATCTGGAAAAGGGTGTTTTGACGGAACGCGTCGTCGCAATGGTGTAAAATCCGTCTCAAACACGGATTAGGGAGGTAGTCGTGCGAATTCTTAAGATTTGTGTGCTCGCCTTACTGTTGGCCACCCCCGTTGTAGTTGGAAATCAAGCCACTCGCAGTTACGCCCTTGATTCTTCTCAAAGCAAATTCGTCGCTCGTGCGTTTGCCGGCGGGCTGCTGTGGTTCAAAGGAAAGGACCACCTGGTTGCAGTTCGTGAATTCACGGGCGAGGCGCAGATAACGCCGGGTTCCATCACGCCGGCCGCGCTGGAGATCAACGCTAAAGCGGCGTCGATGGTCGAAACGCGAGACGTTTTCACCGAGCAGGAAAAGCAGATCATCAACAAAGAGTTGCGCGAAATCGTCCTCGAGCCTGACAAGTATCCCGACATTACCTTCAAGAGCACTCGCGTGACCGGCAAATCGACAGGCGCGGACCGCTATGAGTTGAAGATCGAAGGGAACCTGACGCTGCACGGCGTGACTCGCCCCATCACGATTCCGACTGAAGTAACTCTCAGCGGAAACGACATGCGCGCGCGCGGCGAGTTCTCGATCGAACGCGACGACTTCGGTATCAAAGCGACGTCAGCATTTCACGGCATGGTCAGAGTGCGGAATAACATCAAGTTCACCTTCGATATCGTGGGCCATCAGCGCTAATGCAATCATTTATCAGGATCATCATCTTCGTCGCATTGTGGTTTGTTCCCCTTGTCTCTCACGCGCAGGTGCTCGGCGATCCGGTCGACGTCGGTCAGGACTTTCAGAAGCTGGAAAATGTTTACTTCATCGGCAGCCGCGTCACGTCGTTCGACACCGCAACCGGTCAGGGCAATTTGCAATGGGACCGCTACTGGCGAAATACGACCCTCTCGTTCAACAAGGTGGACGTGGGGTTCGTACGCGGCAAGGCGAGCGAGTTTCCCACGACGGAATACGATCAGGATCCGGTGTTGCCGTTCTCGATTGCGTTCGTGAGTCCGCGCACCATCCGTTTGCGCATTTCCACCAGAGGCGTTCCGATCGTTGACGGTCAATCGTTGATGCTCTCTGGTCCAGTTCCGAAAGACTCTTCCTGGCGCGTGGAGCAAAACGAGCGCGAAATCATTTACACCGGCACTCACGGTCGTGTGCGGATCAACAAACAGCCGTGGCGCGTCGAGTTTTACGATCGACGCGGACGTCTGCTGACGCGAACGCAGAACTTCGGCGAGCCTTACACCTTCTTTTCAACGGTTCCTTTCTCTTTCCTGCGCCGCTCCAACGATCTCGCACGCCGGATCGCGGCCACTTTCGAACTTCAGCACGACGAGAAGATCTTTGGCTGCGGCGAATCGTTCACGCGCTTAGACAAACGTGGACAGCGCGTAGTCGTCTCGACGCGCGACGGCATGGGTACGCAAAACGAGTTGATGTACAAACCCATCCCGTTCTTCCTCAGCAGCAACGGTTACGGAATGTTTGTGCACACGAGCGCGCCGCTAAGTTTCGACTTCGGCAAGTACTACGACGCGCACAACACGATTTACTCCGGTGATGAGAACCTCGACCTGTTTGTGTTTCTCGGCGATCCGAAAGAGGTGCTTTCGGAGTACACGGCGCTGACCGGACGCAGCCCTGTCCCGCCGCTCTGGTCGTTTGGTTTCTGGATGAGTCGCGCTACTTACAACTCCGAACAGCAGGTGCGCGAGGTGGCCCGGCAGTTGAGGGCGCGTCAACTTCCATCTGACGTGATTCATCTCGATACCGGTTGGTTCGAAACTGAGTGGCGCAGCGACTACGTCTTTTCGGCCACGCGCTTTCCTGATCCGGCGAAGTTCATGACCGACCTGAAGCAGCAGGGCTTTCGCATCTCGCTATGGCAGTACCCGTATTTCACGAGCAAGAACGAACTGTGGAAAGAGATCGTCTCGCGCGGGTATCACGTAAAGAATGAAGGCGGACAACTTCCGTCTGAGGACGCGACGCTTGATCTCACGAATCCTGAAGCTGTGAAGTGGTATCAGAACAAGGTCATAGATCTGCTGAAGCTTGGCGTTGGTGCAATCAAGATTGACTTCGGTGAACAAGCGCCACTCACGGGTCAATACGCTTCAGGAATGAATGGTTGGTACGAGCACAATCTCTATCCCCTGCGTTACAACAAGATCGTCGGCGATATCACGAAAGCAACAACCGGCGAGGATATAGTTTGGGCGCGCAGCGCATGGGCCGGAAGTCAGCGATATCCCGTGCACTGGGGCGGCGACGCGGAGAACACTGATTCGGCGATGGCGGCTTCGCTGCGCGGTGGTCTATCGTTCGGATTGTCCGGCTTTACTTACTGGAGTCACGACGTCGGTGGTTTCGTGCAGCGTCCGCCGCGCGATCTGTATCGACGCTGGATGGCCTGGGGTGTTTTGTCGTCGCAACTGAGCGCACGGCATCCCGCCGCGCGAACCCTGGGAATACGACGCTGATCTGACCGACGATTTCCGCCGCGCTTTGAATTTGCGCTATTCGTTGATGCCGTACATCTACGCGCAGGCGAAGGACTCGTCGGCGCGAGGGTTTCCGATGTTGCGCCCGCTGTTCTTCGAGTATCCTAACGACCCGGGATCATGGACCATCGACGATCAATATCTGTTTGGAACGGATCTGCTGGTGGCGCCAATGTTCACGAATGGCGATCGGCGTCGGGTGTATCTGCCACCCGGCGCGTGGATCGACTATCAAAGCGGTCGCGTGTACCAGGGCGCAGCGTGGCACGAAATTCAGATTGGTCAGATTCCGCGTGCTGTGGTTAA
>CAWBJU010000013.1:0-235370 GCA_963789185.1 uncultured Acidobacteriota bacterium | reverse complement strand
CCGATTACGGTTGCACGGGCGGTGTGTATGTGAACTACGACGCCGACAGCGTGACGTTCGAAGTCTTGCGCAAGAATTTCTACGAGTGCCAGGGCGGCGGCTGCGCCAATTGCCAGCCTTCGCGCGTACAGCCAGCTTGCTTTTTCGGCCATTGCTCCACCTGGTGCGAAAACGAGCTGCTGCGTGTGCGTGATTTCGTCAACGGCAACAAGGCTTGCAAGACGATGGCGGATTGTCAGAGCATTCAGGCGGGCTGCGGCGTGACCGACGATGGCTGCACGGGCACCGTTTACGTGAATCGGAGCATTGACCGCGCGCGGTTCGACATGCACTTTGAAGAGCTGCGAGGTGTGTGGTGGGAGCGAACAGCTGCGTCAATTGCGAGCGTGCTTCGCCGCCAGCGGTGTGCGCGCGCGGGCTGTCAGCGCTTGGCGCCCTGACCGAAACGGTCACATCGGCCCGAATACGCGCCCGATCCGGGGGGCTTGCGTTTAAGGCCGCCCGAAGCGGTCATCCGGCATGAGGTTGACGGGTTCCGACGGCGCTGATGTCGTTCTTGGCAGCACGCGGGAGCAGGTGGTTGTCCCCGCATCGCATGCGTGGAGGCGCGGCCGCGTCCCGTGCGCTCCTCGATCCCAGCTTTCGGGCTTTAGCGTCAGTTGACGGTGACGTGGATGAAGATGCGGAGCTCCCTTTGCGGGAGGCAGTCTCCAGAGATCGGTTTGCAAGCGATCAGCTGGTGCGCAACACCGATCAGCTTGATCACGACCTCTGTGGGCAACAGGGCGGTCCATCGAGAGGAACGCCCCGCGAGCCGCGGACAGTCGATTGCACCGGGATCGCTAGGCGAGCGGTCTGGTGGCGCGGTCCTTGCTACGAAGCAGGCGATTGACTGGTATTCGGGCGGCGTTTTTGGTGTTTGGGGCGACGGGTTGCTTGAGTAGCGTCGTGCGCAGGTGATGAGGAGGGCCAAGGGTCCGGGGGCGGCGCAGGTTCGGCAGGCAAGGCGGGGTCCACGGGTGGGTTTGCCGGCGGCAAAAGCGGATCGGGTGGGCGGTCCGATGCCGGTGCGCGCGACGCGGCGTCCACGCAGAGCCATCTCGGAGCGGCATGCACGAGCGACGCAGACTGCGGAAGCGAGGGTCTGACCTGCGCCTTACCGGGCTCCGGCATGTTCGCGGCGGCGGCCCTGCCAAAGGGTTGTGCACGACGCCCTGCGAAGTCGGGTCTGAAGCAGATTGCGAGCGGTTCGGCGCGGGAAGCATTTGCGTCAATTACGGCACCGAACAAGCGCCTTCTCGATTCTGTGCCGAGGGTTGCACGTTCGGAGGCGGCACCTCCGCTGACCCGAACAAGTGCCACGGGCGCCGGGAGGTGGCTTGCGCGCCGCTCACGAACACCCAAGGCACCGTTCTTCCGACCTGTGTCCCGCAGTGCAACACCAATGATGACTGCGGAACGAATCTGCTCTGCGATCAGCGCAGCGGGCTGTGCTCGACGACATCGCGCATGGGCGATCCCGTTGGCGCGAAGTGTCAGGACCCCGGCGCGGACGGCTCCGCCGACACGTGCCGTGGCTCATGCACTGGCATCGTCGTGACTTCCGGGTCACCGCCGGTGACGTTCCGTTGTAGCGAGCGTTGCACGTGGGGCGTGGTGCCCTCGTGCGGTTGGTCACCAGGCGTTGGCAAGGCAGACGCTTACTGTCTGTTCTTCTCGACGTCCATTCCAGACGTCGGTTTCGGTGATCGCGGATCGTGCGGCCAGCTGTGTGACTGCGACGGCGATTGCAGAAGCCCGGACCTGATTTTCACGGCCCTTTCCGGCGCCTTGCGCCAGTCGACGGGCCGTCAGGGCTTCTGCACGATCCCGCAGACGCCGACGGCGGCAGGCGTCCGTCGCTGCCCTGCGAAGGCGGCGGAGCCGGAGGCGCTGCGGGCAGTCCGAACGACGCCAGCACCGACTGAAACGGCGCGTGAGCGTCGCGGGGACGCTGTCACACCGCGTTGATGGCGTGCCAAAGCAGCTGAGGACAGCCTTATCGTGCAGCTGCTGAGATCGTGGCTGCGTTGAGGGCGCGGCGTGCTCGCTCGGGACTCGACCACCTCGCGCACGGCGACCACCACTAACTCTGGTGCGTCCCGCTGAATGAAGTGGTGAGCGTTGGTTGCTACGACATGCGCGCGATTGGTGGACAGTTGGGTGAGCTCTTTTTGCATGCTGTGCCAAGAGCTGAGCATCTTTTCCGAGAGCTCCGGGGAAGCGCCAGGAAAGGGGTCTTCCTTTCCCCGCGTCAGGACCACCAGCGGCTTGTCGCCCAGCGACTGACTGGACGATTTCATGTCCGCGAGGCCGCTCGACAGTGATTCGAAATCGATTCCCTCGGGCAGCTTTTTCAGGCCCTCCCGGAACTCTTTCATCTGGGCTTCGGGAATGAGCGACCAGAATCACGCGGCCTGGTCGCCGGTCATCGAGTCGACCAGCACCATTGCTGAAACGTTCTCCGGGTGTTTGCTGGCGAAAAGTCGAACGTTGACGCCTCCCATCGAATGGCCGACGAGCACGAACGGTCCAGGGATCTTCGCAGCCGAAAGGAGCGAATTGAGCTCGTCTGCCATCTGTCGATTGGTGTGCGGTCGGGCGGCAGGGCTGCTCGTACCCATACCCGCGCGATCATAGGCGCACACGCGCGTAAATCGCGCGATGTCCGGTTGCACCGGTGCCCAGGTTTTGGCGTCCTGGCCAAGCCCCGCATCGAGGACGACCGTCGGCGAACCGTCACCAAGACAGACAAGGTGCAGTGAGAGCGTGCCGACGTCGAACTTCGCGTCCAGTTTCGGGCCGCGAGGCTGGCAGCTCGAGCCAAGCAGAAGTGCGATCAATCCCAGAAGGCGCATTGCTTCGGATCGAATTTCGAACACGGACGACTCAGCTGATATGCGCGGGTTGTCACACGACACGACGCTCGTCGTCCAGGCGGATCGCTGGGGTCGCCCACGGCCAGCGGGTTTCTGGTGGGATCCACGCGAAGCTCGTCGCGTTGCGGTTTGCTCGGACTAGCGCAGTCCGGCGAATGGCGAAGGGCAAGCCGCAGCCCTCCGGCTCGAGCTAGTGAGTAGCCGAAAAGCCGCGAGAGCTCGCGGCATAAGCGGGATATGCTCGAACAAGTGAGTGAGCATCGCACTTCTCTTCCGATACTGGTGCTCGCCGTGGTCTGTGGAGGGGCGGGCTGCGGCGACTCGGACACGGCGAGTCCCGGTTTTCCCGCGAAGGACGCGGCCGGCGACGACGTCCCTTCCAAGCCGCGAGACGCGAGCGCCGACGCTGCAGCCGAGCCGCGCGACGCGGGCAACGAGCTGGTGGATTCTCGCGACCAAGACCAGGACATCGACCAGGACGCCCAATCACCTCCGGATGACGCGGGACCGGATGCAAGCACGGGTTCGGAACGCACCCGCTACGTCGGCGATCGCAGCTTGTCGCCGATCACGCCCGGCGTTGCCAAAGCGCTGAAGGACATTGCCTCGAAGGGGCTGTCGCTCGCGGGCAACGTCTTCGCCAAGGTCGGAGATTCCAGCACGGTGTCACCGAACTTCGTCAGCTGTTTCGCCGGCAGCGCGGTCAATCTCGACACCCACCTCGATCTGCAGCCAACTCTGGAATGGTTCAAAGCAGGCGACGCCGCGGGGACGATGCCTTTCCAGCGAACCAGCCTCGCGGCAAGCGCGGGCATTACCGCTCAAAGCCTGTTGAACGGTGCGCCTTCCCCGCTCGACCACGGAGCTTTCCGCCATCACGCCGCGATTTGCGGTCGTCATGCTGGAACGAACGACGTGGATACGGTCGATCTCTTTAGCTACGCGACAAGCATGCTGGCAATGACCGACGGCATGACTGCGCGGGGAACGATCCCGCTACTCACGTTCATCCCGCCGCGCACCGATAACGCGCCGTCAAACGCCCAGGTCCCGCGCTACAACGCTGTCGTCCGCGCGATCGCGGAGGCGCGGCAGGTTCCGTTTCTCGACCTTCACGGCGAGCTCCTGAAGCTGCCGCTGTATGGCCTCACCGCAGACGGTGTTCACCTGAACGCGTACACGAGCGGGGTGACTCAGGCATGCTCGCTCACGCCGGCCGGGCTCGGCTTTGGCTTCAACGTTCGCAACTGGCTGACACTCGAAGCCCTGCATCGAGTCAAACGCGTCGTAGTCGACGGCGCCGCTGCGCCCGACCTTCCCGGCACCGCCCTCGCAGGGATCGGGTCCCCCGACTCGCCAATCGTGGTCGACGGCTTCCCATTTACCGACTCGGCGAATACTGCGATGTCGCCCTACTCTGCCAACGCGACCTATCCCTGCGGGCCCGGTATCGACGAATCGGGCCCCGAACGCAGCTATCGCATCGATCTTTCGAGCCCGACCACGCTCCGCATCATGATCTTCGACGGGGCCAACGTCGACGTCGATCTCCAGCTCATGACGGGCTCTCCGGCGCCTGCGTCGTGCACGGCCCGCAACGATCGACTCCTGATCCAGAGTCTCGCCGCCGGTACCTACTATCTGACAGTCGATAGCTACCGGGGCCAAGCCGGGGATTACTTGCTCGTCATTCTCTCCGAGTGACCCGGACTCCAGTTCGAACGCTGAAACAATAGTTCAGCGCGGAGCGAGCACGCGCCGAGCGCTTCGAGCTCCGCGACGCTCTTCGAAGCGGCCTGCTGCGTGACCTCGAGTCGTTTGGCGAGCTCGCCGACCACGCTCGATGGCGCCGAGCGGGGCCGAAAGCTGTTGAAGCAGCAGAACGGATCCGCGACGGGCAGATCGTGCTCTCAGGAACTACGATTGCGACGAGCGCTGGTAAGGAGAGCAGTTTCCTCGTGTTCGTTGCGCGGCCCGTTGCCGCGCGATCGTCGGGCGCGTAGTATTGCAAGGATGGGTGCAAGTTCTTCTGCGGTTCTCGCTGGTGTGCTCGTCGCGCTGGCCGTCACGGCATGCAGCTCAGACGATGACACCACCGCGCCGCCTGGCTCGAGCCAGGGCACCGGAGGAACGTCGTCTGCGTCCGGGGAACTCGTCGACGGGTGGAGCGTCGACGGGTGGAGCGTCGACAGGCGGCGCGTCGACGGGCGGTTCGTCGACGGGTGGAGCGTCGACGGGTGGAGCGTCGACAGGCGGTGCCTCGACAGGCGGTGCCTCGACGGGCGGGTCGTCGACAGGTGGAGCCGGCGGGACGACGAATCCGCAAGACGGGCCACCCGCGGGCTGGCCGGACGGTCACGCGGTGATCCCGCCCGAGGGGCAAGCGGAGGACGTGTCGAATCCCACCACCGTCATCGGAACGGGCACGCCCGCTAGCTGCACCGGTGACGCCTTCGTGGCCGCGGTCGCGAAGGGCGGCATCATCACCTTCGATTGCGGACCCGATCCGGTGACGATCGCAGTCAATCAGACTGCGAAAGTTTTCAACGACAAGGGCACGAAGCTCGTTATCGACGGCGGCAACAAGGTGACGCTGAGCGGCGGCGGGAAGACCCGCATCCTCTACATGGCAACCTGCGACAGAACGCAGGTCTACCCGCCGGGGCCGGGCGATTGCAACACCAACCCTGGCATTCAGCTCGTCGTGCAAAACATCACGTTCGTCGACGGCAGCGCGAAGGGTATCCCGGACGGCACGAACAACAGCGGCGGCGGCGGCGCAATCCACGCGCAGGGCGGCAGCCTCAAGGTCTATCACTCGCGCTTTTTCAACAACGTGTGCGACGATCTCGGCTCCGACGTCGGAGGCGGCGCGATCCGCAAGCTCGACTACCTGGTCGCGCCCGGAGTCGGCCCGCGCCGCCCGGTCTGGGTCGTGAACAGTACGTTCGGCGGCAAGCCCGGCCTCGGCAACTCGTGCGCAAACGGCGGCGCGCTGAGCAGCATCGGGGTCTCGTGGAACATCATCAACACGCTGATCTCCGAAAGCACCGCGGTCGGCCACGGCGCCAACTCCGGCGAAGGCGGCAACGGCGGCGCGATCTACAACGACGGCAACGAGATCGTCCTCAACGTGACGAGCAGCCTGATCGAGAACAACAAGGCGAACGAAGGCGGCAGCGCAGTCTTCTTCGTCAGCAACAACAAGACCGGCTCGATCACAATCAAGGACTCGATCACGCGCAACAACCCCCGTGGCACCTTCGAGACCCCCGGGCTCTTCGGCTTCTACGTGATCGCGAAGGAGCCCGCGAACATCGTCAACTCGCAGATCCTGCGCTGAACGCCGAGCGCGGCCGGCGATTCAGGGGCAATTCTTGGTACTCTCGCACAGGGCGAGATTTTCGTCGCAGCGACGTTGGCTGGATGGCTGCTGGTTCCGATCGGTTGAGCACGGGTGACGAGCAGACAAACCCAAACCCACGATCGTCAAGCAAGTGGCAACATGCGGGACCCCAAGCGCCGAATGGGTGCGGCCAAAGTTCGCAGCAGCTCCGTCACATCGTGACGCCGCCATCCACTGGAATCACCGCGCCGGTCAGGTACGAGCCTGCGCGTGACGACAGAAAGATCGCGGTGCCGGCGATGTCGTCCTCGCGTCCGGGGCGGCCCATCGGGATGCTCGAGGAGGCGCTCTCTTCGCCCAGACCTTCGAACAGAAATTGAGTCATCTTGCTCGGGAAGAGCCCGGGCGCGATGGCGTTCACGGTGATGTTCTCCGGGACGAGCTTGGTCGCCAGGTGGCGGGTCAACATGTGCACGCCGGCTTTGCTCGCCGAGTAGGAGAAATTGTCGAAGCGCGGCACGCGGATCCCATCGATCGAGCCGATGTTGATCACCCGCGCCGGATCCTCCTTCGAGGCGGCTCGTCGCAGGAGCGGCAGGAGCTCTACGGTGAGCTGGAACACGCCCTTCACGTTGATGGCGATGATCTTCTCCCAGCCGGACTCGGGAAACTCCTCGAGCGGCGCGCCCCAGGTCGCGCCCGCGTTGTTGACGAGCACGTGCAAGCGCTTCTCGCGCGCCGAAACTTCACCCGCCAGATGCCGAACGCCTTCGAGCGTTCCGAGATCGGCAGGCACCGAGATGCACTCACCGATCTTCGACAGCTCGGTCGCCGCCGCATTACACGCCTCGGCCTTGCGAGCCGAGATGTAGACGCGCGCCCCCGCGCGCACGAACCCACGCGCGATCATCAGGCCGATGCCGCGGGACCCGCCGGTGACAACCGCCACCTTGCCTTTGATCGAAAAAAGCTCGCTGCTCATGCGACCTTCATAGCCCAGATCGCAGGCTCCTCATCGCCCTTCATCCCGAGGTCCTCATCCCCCTGGATCCCTAGACCCCTGGACCCCTGGACCCCTTCCTCTGGCTCCTCCCCGGGTCCACGTGGCATGGTTTGGCGCCATGGGGATTTTCGACCGAATGAGCCGTGTGATTTCCAGCAACTTCAACGCGCTGCTGGACAAGGCCGATGATCCGAAAAAGTCGATCGAGCTGACGCTCGAGGAGATGAGGGCGCAGATTCGTGCCGGTCGCCAGGAGGTCGTGCGCAGCGTCGCTGCCGAAAAGCAGCTCCGCAAAAAAGTCGATGAGCTCGACGGCGAAGTCGAAAAGTGGTCGAAGCGAGCCGAGCTCGCGATCCGCCATGACGACGACGACCTGGCACGCGAGGCACTACTGCAGAAGAAGCGAGTGACCGGCGAGCGCGACCGCGCCGAGGCGCTGCGCGCCGAGCAGCGTTCCGCCGCGATCGATATGAAGACCGAGCTCGAGCGCATGGAGCAGAAGCTCGACGAATACTCGGCCAAGAAGAACACGATCATCGCCCGCGCGAAGCAGGCCAAAGCCGGCGGCGGCACCGAAGGACTCGGGGCCAAGGGTGAAAAGAGCGCATTCGAAGAATTTCGTCGGATGGAAGACCAGATCGAAGGCGTCGAGACGACGTTTCAGGCGCAACGCGAGGTGGAAGAGGCGCTCGGTAGCGGTCGCGGACCGGGCGGTATGACGCGCGACGAAGTCGAAGGGAAGTTTCGCGCGCTCGAGCGCGGCGAGAAAACCGGCGAGGCGCCGGGCGCCAAGAGCGAGGTCGACGACGAGCTCGCCGCCCTGAAAAAGAAGATTCGCATCGGCAGCTAACCCTCAGTTTCCGGATGCCCGAACGGCTGGTCGTCTGCCTGCGCTTTTCGAGCACCGCCGCGAACGAGCGGGACGAGCTCGGAACGCTGCTCGGTGCGCTCTCGAAGCGCGCGGTCGCGCACGGAGCTCACCTGGTCGGCTGGCACGCCGGGGCGGTCGCCTTCATTTTCGCGCCCGACGCGCTGGAGGACGCGGTCGCGCTGCTGGCGGACGAGCCACTGCCCGAGGGCAGCGCCGCGGGTCTGGCGCAGGGCGAGCTCACGCGCGTCGTCGAAGGCGGGGGCAAGATTCGCGCTGTCGGTCGGGCCCGCGCTGGTGCGCGCGACGGCACTCAGCGGTCTCGCCCGGAGCGGCGAGGTGGTGGTCGATCCCGAGCTCGATGCGGTCAGGAGCGGCGAGCTTTGGACGTCCACGCGCCGAATCGGAAAAAAAACGGGGATCTTGGGACTCTGCCTCGAGCTTGCTCATCCGTTTCGCAGCCAGCAAGCAGCGGCTGTCACACGGCTAGCGGTGCCCGAGCGCGCACCGAGCAGTGAGAAGACATTCGCGGTGACGATTCGTGCGTCTAGCTGTTCAGGTTCGCCTGCGCCGGTCAGGTTCATGCTGAGGTCGCCGAATGCACCGACACCTTCGAACACTTGATTCTGGTTTCGCAGATCAAAGTAGTTCGCCGGCGCCATCTCGTTGCGATCGACACCCGCCCGCAGGCTGTGCTCCCAAACGGACACAACGCGGTCCGCGTCGTTCATCGGCAACGGTCGAAGCAGTACCGAATCGACGACGCTGAAGATCGCGGTGTTCACGCCGATGCCGAGCGCGAGCGTCAACAACGCCGTCACCGTAAACGCCGGATTTTTGAGGAGAACACGAATCGAGTAGCGAATGTCTCTCATCCATTTCCGATTTCCATTCCAATTCCTTTTCCAGTGGTGCACACGTAACTGCCTTACTGCTTTGCAAAATCGGCAATCGGCAATCGACAATTGGCATTAACATTATTCCGCCCTCAACGCCGTTAGCGGATCGACTTTCGTCGCGCGGCGCGCCGGGAGGTAACAAGCCACAACAGCCACGATCGTTAACAACGCCGCAATGACCGCGAACGTCGCCGGATCAGTAGCACCGACGCCGTAGAGCATCGTTCTAATCAAGCGCGTGAGTCCGAACGCCGCGACGAGCCCGAGCGCGACTCCCGCGAGCGTCATCTTCAATCCGTGGCCCAACACGAGCGTCATGATGTCGCGACGTGTTGCACCCAACGCCACGCGAATGCCAAGTTCCTGAGTGCGTTGGCCCACCATGTAAGAAATGACGCCGTAGATCCCGAGACTGGCCAGCAGCAACGCCGCCGCCGCAAACGAAGCCAGCACAATCATCGCGAAGCGGCGTTGGGCCAACGACTCGACGATCACTTCGTTCATCGTTTTGGCGTCGGAGATGACGTTCTGCTTGTTCTGACCCTGCACCACGTCGCGAATTGAGGTGAAGAACGATGGTCCAATTTCGCTGTCGGCGCGCACGACAACCGACGTGCCGGCAATTCCCTCGATGGCACCATCCGCTGCTCCGCGAAACGGTATGTACATCTGCGCCTGAAGCTCGTTCTGATCGCGCTCTAGTCCCCACTGCTTGACGTGTTCGACAACGCCGACGATTTCGTATGGTCCACGATCGTCGTCGAGGTGGAGTCGTTTACCGATCGGGTCTTCGTTAGGGAAGCGCTGCTGGGCCAACATCTCGTCGACCACCATCACAGCCGTTGCTCGTTCATCGTCCTGGTCGGTGAAAAATCGCCCTTTCTTCAATTTGATTTCCATCGCCGGCAGGTATCCCGGTTCGACGACGTAGAACACAGCCATGTGCATTTCGTTCGCGTTTGCCGGCTTTGGTTGACCGTCAATCCAGAAATAGCGATCGTTTTGGCTGACCATGGGCGTGCCGTCTGACAGCGACGCGGCAGTCACACCGGGCATCTC
Source organism: uncultured Acidobacteriota bacterium (assembly GCA_963789185.1). Taxonomy (GTDB): domain Bacteria; phylum Acidobacteriota; class Blastocatellia; order Pyrinomonadales; family Pyrinomonadaceae; genus PSRF01. The sequence goes on along the minus strand of CAWBJU010000013.1, from coordinate 225,277 downwards.
GTTCAACCTGTTGCTGAGGTCGCGGACGTAGGATCGGCTTGCGTCCGCGGTTGCGCCCCGCATCGACGGCGGAAAAGTGACGTCGAACGCCATCACGTTGTCGGGATTGAAACCTGGACTGACATTCCAGAGCGTGTGCAGACTCCGAATCAACAAACCCGCGCCAATCAAGAGGACGAGGGCCATCGCCATTTCGGCGACAACAAATAATCCCTGCAATCGCGCGCGCGTCGGACTCGTGCGGCTTCCTTCCTTGAGCGCCTCCTGGAATCGCCCTCGCGACGTTCTCAACGCTGGAGCGACGCCCGCGATGATTCCCGTCAGCACGGAAAGCCCGAGCGTGAACAACAGCACGCGCAGATCGAGCGTGATCTCTTCCTGGCGTGGTAATGATTCGGGCAAGGCTTTGAGCGCGGAGGTTGTGCCCCAGGCCGCGATTAACAGACCGACAGCACCGCCGGCGATGCCGAGTAATGTGCTCTCGATCAATGATTGACGTAACAAACGCCAGCGACCGGCACCCAACGCCGAGCGAATTGCAAACTCACGTGTCCGGTCGGTCGATCGCGCCAGCATCAGATTGCTGACGTTCACGCACGCTATGAGTAACACCAGTCCGACAGCGGCAAAGAGCATGAGCAAAGTTGATTCGACGTTACCGACGAGTCGTTCTCTGAAAGCGATGACACGCGAGCCGTGTCCTTTGTTATTTGCCGGATACGCCTCGGCGAGTGTTCGCATGATGCGGTTGAGATCGGCGTTCGCCTGCTCGACCGTAACTCCCGGTTTCATACGACCGACGCCGTGCAGACCCAGAGCGGAACTGCGGTTTTTCAACATCGGAACGTTCCACGCGCCAAGCGGCACAAAAACATCGGTAACACTTTCTCGCGAGGTGCCGCGCGTGATGCCGATAACTGTGTAACTGCGATCGTCGAGCGTGATGCTCTTCCCGACGAGGTCGGAAGCAGAGTTGAACTTTCTGATCCACAAACGCTCGCTGATGATCGTCACGGGATCGGCGCCCTGTCGATCGTCTTCAGCGCTAAAGTTGCGGCCGAACGTGGGTTGAATGCCGTAGACATTAAAGAAGTCAGCCGTCACCATGCGCGCTGTTACTCGCTCGGCGTCTCCCACGCCGATCAACGTAAAACCTGCACCACGAGCGACCGCCATCGACGTGAACGTCTGATTCTCGCGTTGCAGATCGACGAAGTTGAGATAGGGAATGGCGCCGGTGTCGAAGTTGGGTTTGCTTTGATGGAACGTAACCAACTGCTCCGGATTTGGAAACGGCAGCGGGTTGAGCAAGACGCCTTTCACGACGGAAAAAATCGCGGCGTTCGCGCCGATACCCAGGGCGAGCGTGAGCACCACCACAAGGGTGAAGCCCGGTTTCTTCAGCAACATTCTGAAGGCGTACCGGATATCCTGGAACATTTTTTTGCTCCGATCTGTTTTTACCTATTCATAACGAAGTGCCTCTAACGGATCGACTTTCGTCGCCCGTCTGGCCGGCAAATAACACGCGAGCAACGCAACCACAAACAACGTTCCTGCAACGACCGCAAAGGTAGTTATGTCGGTTATCTTCACTTGATAGAGCAATGTCGTCGACAACTGTGTCGTCAAGAGCTTCATCAGCGCTAACGCGGCGACGACGCCGATCGCGATACCAGCAAGCGCCAGTATCATTCCCTGCTTCAACACCATCCTGAGAATGTCGACAGGACGCGCACCAAGGGCCATGCGAATGCCGATGTAATGGATCTGTTGGCTGACCGAATAGGAGACCACGCCGTAAATTCCGATCGACGCGAGCAGCAGCGCGACGCCGGCAAAGATCCCGATCAACAATGCGGGGAAACGTCTGATGAACGACGCCGGAGTCTGCGCGATCATTCCTTCCATCGTGTTGACGTTCAGAATCGCGGCGTCAGGATCGAGCTTACTGACTTCGCCGCGCACGGCGTTTGTGAGCGACGTGGGATCCGTGCTGGTGCGAACGACCAGATTTGCGTTGAAGCCAGACTGACGAGCCGGGTAATACAGCACCGGCTTGATCTCTTCGTCGAGACCGGTGATCTTCACGTCGCCAACAACGCCGACGATCGTAATCGGATCGGCTTGAATCGAGGGGTAGCGGAATTTTCTGCCCACCGGATCGCGCCCGGGAAACAGTCGATCAGCGATCGTCTTGCCGATGATCACGACTGTTGGTGCGCCGGTGGTGTCGCGGTCGTCAAACAGGCGCCCACCGAGCAGGGGAACCCCGATCGTTTGAAAATAATGTTCGTTGACGACGCGGGTGTTGGCTTCCATTTCTTTTCCGGGCGCGGGGATCGGATCGCCGTCGACATAGACACGAGTCGTGTTACCACCGTTCACCGGCAGAATGTCGACAGTGCCCGCGCTAACAACGCCGGGCAGCGCTCTAACACGCTCATTGAGCTGCGTGTAAAAATTGGTGACCTGATTTGGGTCTGTGTACTTCGGCGGCGATAGCACGATGCCCATCGTCAACAGGTTTTCAGTGTTGAAGCCGACGTTCGTCTGCAACAGCCGCAGCAAACTCTTCATCATCAAGCCGGCGCCGACCAGCAACACCACCGCCATCGCGATCTCGCCAACGACGAGGGCGCTGCGCAAACGTTGCCCCGTACCGGCAGATGACTGCCGCCCACCATCTTTCAACACTTCATTGAGATCGAGTCGCGAGGATTGGAGCGCGGGGACGAGGCCAAAGATGATCCCGGTCAACAACGAAAGCCCAAAAGAGAAACCAAGAATGCCCCAATCGATCTGAAGGGACTTTAAAAACGGGAGCGCGTTGAGTTGGTTTTGCGGCAACGTCGCGACGAGCGCGGGCACGCCCCAGTAAGCGATGAACAAACCGGCTGCGCCGCCGGCCAACGAAAGCATCAGCGCTTCGGTTAGCAATTGACGCACGACGCGCCAGCGGCTCGCACCCAGCGCTGCCCGAAGCGCAACTTCTTTTTGACGCGCCAACGATCGTGTGAGTAACAGGCTCGCAACATTCGCGCAGGCGATCAAAAGCACAAACGCGACCGCCGCAAGTAGTACAAACAGTATCGGCCGGACTGTGCCGACGATCTCTTCCTGCAATGGGACCACGCGCGCCGTTGTTCCGGCATGTGAATCGTTGAATTGCTGTTCGATGTGGCTGGCGATCGCGTTCAATTCCGATTGCGCCTGTTCAGGCGTGACGCCAGGTTTCAGACGACCAATCAGATTTGTGCCGTGCATGAAGCGGCGCGTGAGTTGGTTTTGCGTCGGCTGGTACGGGATCCAGAGGTCTGAGTTTCTGAGGGCAAATTGAAAACTCGCGGGTAACACGCCGACGATCGTGTAACTGTCGCCGTTGATGGTTAACGCTCGACCAAGAACACTCTGATCGCCACCAAACCTTCGCTGCCAGAATCCATAAGTGAGAACGGCGACCCTTGGACCATTTGGTACATCTTCGCCGGCTTGGAAGGTGCGGCCGATAAACGGCTCGACGCCAAGCACTGAGAAGAAGTTCGCACTCGCTCGCGGCGCGGCGATACGTTCGGCCTCACCCATTCCGGTAAGAAGCGCGCCACCGCCGGTGTAAGCGGCCAGTCCTTCGAGGACGTTATTCTTTTGATAGTCCTGGTAATCGGGGTAGGACATTTCGCGCTTAGCAAATTCATGTTGCCCCTTGTTCTCCCACAAGTGGACCAGGCGATCCGGTTCTTTGTAAGGCAGTCCGCGCAACAACGCCGCATCGACGACGGTGAAGATCACTGTGCTCGAACCCATGCCGAGTGCGAGTGTCGCAACAGCGATGAGAGCAAAAGCGGGTCTCTTCAAGAGAGTTCGAATGCCGTAACGAAGATCTTGTATTAGTTTATTCATCACTCGTATCTCAAAGCTTCTAATGGATCGACTTTCGTTGCGCGTCGCGCCGGAACCAGGCACGCGATCAAGGCCACGGTTGCCAACGTCAGCGAAACGACGATGAACGTCGCCGTATCGGTCGGTGTTACTCCGAAGAGCATCGTTGTTAGAAAGCGCGTGAGAGCCAAAGCTCCAGCCACGCCGATCGCGACGCCTGCCACGACTAAAGTCATTCCGTTCTTTAGGACCATTCGCAGCACATCGACGCCGCGTGCGCCGAGCGCCATGCGAATCCCGATTTCCTTTGTCCGCTGGCTGACCGAGTACGAAACGATCCCGTAAATACCAACCGACGCCAACACGAGGGCCAGCACCGCAAATCCTGAAAACAGCAGCATCAGCGATCGCGAAGCGGCGATGGTTTGGACCACGCGCTGCTCGAGTGTCTTCACATCGTAAACAGGCTGGTTCTTGTCTATCGCAAACACTTCGGCGCGCAGCGCTCGCGCGAGTTCTGCAGGATCACCTTTGCTGCGCACAAAGACTGTCATGCCGTTCATCGGCATCTGACTAAACGGAACGTAGATCTCGGGCGCAACACCGGCGGTGATGCTTTCCTGCTTAACATTCCCAACCACGCCGACGATCGTCGTACACAAACCCTCTTCGCAACCGAATCCGATTCGCTTGCCTAAGACATCGCCGTTGGGAAAGTAACGTTGCGCAAACGCATGGTTAACCACCGCAACTTTGGCGGCTTCAGCACGATCGCGTTCGTCGTAACCGCGACCGCTGATAAGCGGAATCTGCAACGTCCGGAAATAATCGGGAGTAACCGCGCCAACGCCGAGCGGTGTGTCTCTCTTTCGATCAGGAGGTGGTTGACCTTCGATCTCCGTGGACGCGATCACGCCGAAACCAGTCAACGGTGTGTGATTGATCGTGCCTGCCGATTCAACGCCGGGAAGCGCTTTGATCCGGTCGAGCAGTTGCTGATTGAAAGCCGTTGTTTGAGCGGGAGTGCGATATACCGAGCGCGGCAGACCGATGCGCGCGGTCAATACGTTCTCTCGATTGAACCCGAGATCGACCGCGTTTAATTCCCGGAAACTCCTGACGAGCAGCCCTGCGCCCAAAAGCAGGATCAACGCAAGCGCGAGTTCCGTAACGACGAGCCAGCCGCGCATGCTGCGCAAGCCAAAGCTCATCAGATTGCGACTCGCACTCTCGCGTAACACTCTGAGCAAGTCGGGCCGCGATCCGGTGAGCGCCGGGACGATTCCGAATATCACTCCGGTCAGCAGTGATAAGCCGAGTGTGAAACCAAACACACGCCAATCAAGGCCAATGGCTTTCAAATCGTGAATCGAACTCGCGAACCCATCAGGCACGATAGAGGCGATGGCGCTCGTAAACCAGAAAGCCAGCAGTAACCCAAGAGCGCCGCCGATAATTCCGAGGATGATGCTTTCGCTGAGTAACTGTCGAATCAGTTGCCAACGTCGAGCGCCAACCGCGGCACGTACCGCCATCTCACGTTGCCGGCCCACCGTTCGCGCCAGCATGAGATTCGCAACGTTCACGCACGCCAACAGCATCACCAAACCAACTGCGCCCCACAGCACGAACAACGTGAGACGAACACCGACGACGAGTTGCTGGTGCAGTGCGTGAATCTCCAGGTTCGAGGGCTGCACCGGATCTTTAAGTTGAGTCGAAGCTTGCTGCGAGATGAGATTCAGCTCTGACTGTGCCTGTTGGACCATGACGTCCGGCTTCAAACGCCCTACGACTTCAACCAGACTGAAGAAATCGCCCTGCGTCTCCTGCACTGGATCGAGCGCAAGCGGTAACCAGATCTCAAAGTCACCTGGAAAACGAAAACTCGACGGCATGATGCCGACTACGGTGTAGTTTTTGTCGTCGAGCTGAATCGTGCTGCCGACAAGAGACGCCTCACGCCCGTAGTGACGCTGCCAAAAGCCTTCGCTGACAACCGCGACTTGATTGTTTCCGCGACGATCTTCCTCCGGCAAAAACGTGCGGCCGAGGATCGGTTGCACGCCAAGCGTTGGGAACAGGCTGGCAGTAACCTGCGCGCACGAGATGCGTTCGGGTTCGCCGTTACCGATCAGGTTGAAGTTGTTGTCGGTATAAGCAGCGATGCCGTCGAACGAATTGCTCTTCTCTTTCCAGGCCAGGTACTGAAAGCCTGCGAGTCCCGGCATGCCACCCTGCCCCGGGACTTTGCCAACCGACACCAGTTGCTCGGGCGTCTGAAATGGAAGGGCTCGCAGCAGAACGGCGTTCACCAAACTGAAGATGGCGGTGTTTGCGCCGATGCCCAACGCGAGTGTGATCACCGCAACAACCGTAAAGACGGGTTGCCGCAGCAGCGTCCGGAATGCATAGCGAACATCTTTGAGTATGTTCTTCATGAGATTATTCGTATCTCAGTGCCTCCAAAGGATCGACTTTCGTTGCCCGCCGCGCCGGGACATAACAGGCAAGCAATCCGGCGCCGATGAGCACCGCGGTTATCGCAGCAAACGTAAACGGATCAGTCGCGCTCACTCCGAAGAGCAAACTGTTCATCAAGCGCATCAGACCAAACGCTGCCACTAGTCCGATCACGATGCCGATTCCGATCACGGCCATTCCCTGCCCCAGGATCATCCGCAACACGTCGCTCACTTGCGCGCCGAGCGCGATGCGAATGCCGAGTTCGTGCGTTCGTTGCGTTACCGTGTAAGCAGTGACTCCGTAGATACCTGCCACCGATAACAACAGCGCGACGGCACTGAACAAGCCGAGTAGAAACAGATTGAACCGCGGCTGCGTGACCGATTCACTGACGATGTGGTCCATCGTCTTTACGTCAGACACCGGCACCGTCTTATCTACTTCCTGCACAATCTGACGCAGACTCCCGGTGAGACTCGTCGGCTCAACGCTCGAGCGAACCACGACCGACATGTTCTCGAATGGATTCTGACGCGCGGAGAAATAGAGTTCAGCCTCCGGCTCTTCCCGCAGCTCGATGCTTCTGACGTTCGCCGTCACACCAACAATTTCAAACCAAACTGGTTGTTGCTGAGGGTTGACGCCGCCGAACGTGATTCGTTTCCCGATCGGGTTCTCACCGGCAAAGTCGTTCTGGGCCAGCACCTGATTGATCACAATTACCGGAGGCGACGTTTGCGTGTCGCGATCGTTGAAGCCGCGACCCTGCGACACCGGGATGCTCATCGCAGTGAAATAATCATCGCTCACGCTGCGGAAGTTGGTTCCGGTCCATTGGTCTCTTGGCAGAATTGGCCGGCCGTCGACTCTGAATCCGGTCGTTGGTCCCTTCGCGAGCGGCAGGGTGTTAATTAGACCGGTGTGCTGCACGCCGGGAACGGCGTTGAGCCGTTGCAAGACCTTGTCATAGAAGTTGATGTAATCAACGTCCTCGCGGAAGTTGTCGCCCGAAGGAGTAAGCCTGGCAGTCAATACCTGATGCGAACTGAAACCTGCATCGACTTCCTGCAAACGCATAAAACTGCGAAACAGCAGACCAGCGCCCGCCAACAACACCACCGACAACGCCACTTCGGCGACGATTAACGCATGGCGCAAACGACTACGACGCAAACTACCCGACGAGCCGCGGCCACTTTCCTTCATCGCCTCCTGCACGTCTGATTTCGACGCGTGCAGGGCGGGAGCAAATCCGAAAAGCAGTCCGGTGAATATCGACGCCCCTACTGTGAAGGCCAGCACGCGCCAATCGATCCCGATCTCGTGCAGACGCGGGAAGTCCTTCGGCAGGAGTTTTGTGATCAGCGATACGCCCCACACGGAGAGCATCAGTCCGAGCGCGCCGCCGGCGAGTGCCATCATCGCGCTTTCAGTTAACAGTTGCCGGATAACGCGGAGACGCGAAGCGCCGAGCGCGGATCGAATCGCCATCTCCTTCTGACGCCCGGCCGCGTTTGCAAGCAACAAGTTCGCGACGTTGGCACAGGCAATCAGCAACACAAACATCACCGCGCCAAACAACAGCCATAGCATCTTGCGCGAATCGCCGAGCAGGTGATCGTCGAGTGAGAGGACGCGGTTGAAACGGCGATTGTTTGATTCGGGATATTGCTGACGCAGGCGGCCGGTGATCGTTTCCATCTCGCTGTGCGCCTGGTCCACCGTGACACCCGGCTTCAGCGACGCGATGGCAAACAGATAACCCATGCCGCGTCTTTCGGTCGGCTCGATACGTTCGTTCAGTTCCGGCGCGAGTTTCAGTGGCGGCAACCATGCTTCTGTCTTCTCCGGATATTGAAAGCCGGCGGGTGCAATGCCAATGACCGAGTACTGTCTACCGTCGAGACTTACAGGCTTGCCAATCAATCCCGGATCAGCGGCAAACCTGCGCCGCCAGAGGACATCGCTAAGAATCACTACGGGCGTGTGTCCCGCCTGTTCATCGCCCGCGACAAACAGACGTCCGAGTTGTGGTCCAACACCAAACACGTCGAAGAAGTTCGCAGACGTTTGGGCCAACTCGATGCGTTCAGCCTGATCGGCAAGGGTTAGGTTGACGTTTGTTCTCTTGATCGCGGCGAGATGTTCGAAAACAGTGTTCTGCGCACGCCAGTCGAGAAAGTTGGGGCCGGTTACCTGACCTTGCCGGCCTTCAGGATTTAACTCCTGAATTGCGACAATGCGTCCTGCGTTTGGATACGGTAACCGTCGCAGCATGACGCTGTTGACGACGCTGAAGATCGCCGTGCTCGCGCCGATTCCCAGCGCGAGCGTGATGATCACAATTGCCGAAAAACCCGGCCGGTTTGTTAACCCACGCCACCCATAGCGAATGTCTTTTAAAAAGTTATCCATGTTCCTGGTCCAATCACTCGTAACGTAGTGCAGTCAGGGGATCGACCTTTGTCGCGCGCCGCGCCGGTATGTAACAGGCGATAAACGCCACAACCGCTAACAAGCCCGCAACGGCGACGAAAGTGAGCGGATCTTTCGCAGTCACGCCGAAAAGTAAACTCGCCATCAGTTGCGTCAGTAAGAACGCCGCCACCAACCCGATGGCCAATCCCACAACCACCAGGAACATTCCCTGACCCACAACCAAACGCAAAACATCCCCGTGCCGCGCGCCTAACGCCATGCGCACACCGATCTCATGCGTCCGTTGCAAGACTGAGTAAGACATCACGCCGTAGATTCCCGTCGCCGCCAGGACCATCGCGAGCGCAGCGAAGAGCCCAAGCAGCGTGGTGCGATAGCGCGGTGTCGCCGTTGACCTGTTGACCAACTCGTCCATGGTCCTAACCGCGGCGATCGGCTGTTCGGGATCGATCGCCTGCACTTCTTTTCGTATCGCCGGTACCAGACCCGCCGGATCGCCTTGCACACGAAGCGCGACGTTGAACCAACCCCATGACCGGCTCGGGATGTAGATCGTTCGGTATGGTTGAAATTCGACCGCGCGATCGCGTATGCCGCCGACGATGCCAACGATCTCGTAGGGATCGTCGTCGATCATCATTTGCAAACGCTTCCCGAGTGCCTCTTCATTTGGAAACATCGTGTTGACCAACTGCTCGCTAACCACAATCACTTTCGCGCTATCACGCACATCCTGCTCGGTGAAATTCCTGCCGCGCAGCAACGGAATTTGCAGTGCTTGAAAGTAGTTGTGGTTCACGGAACGAAAATCAGCAGTTAACTCCTCGCCTTTTTTAACCGCCGGCCGTCCTTCGACGACGAATGGCGTGTCGTTCCGTGCACCGCTTAGTGGCAGTCCGTTGATCATGCCGACCGTCTCGACCCCGGGCAGTGCGCTGAGGCGTTGTTCAAGATCTTGAAAGAAGGTCGCAGACTTCTCGGCAGTGTCATATTTGCCACGCGACAAATCGACGCGCATTGTTAGAACGTTGTTGGCGTCGAATCCGGGATTGGTGTTCTGGAGCTCAATCAAACTTCTTACCAGCAATCCGGCGCAGACCAGGAGGAACACCGCAATTGCGCTTTCGAACACAACGAGCAAACTGCGCGTGCGATTTTTGAACGCCGCTTCACTGCTTCGTCCACCTTCTTTAAGAGTGTCCGAAAGGTTCACCTTCGCGGTTCGGAAGGCGGGAAAGACGCCAAACAGCAGACCAGTGAGCAGCGAGATTGCAAACGTGAACGCCAGCACGGTTGCATTGATGCTCACGTTTGCCGTTGCCGGAATAAGATCGCCGCTGAGTGTCACTAGCAAATCGATTCCCCATGCAGCCAGCAACGCTCCGAGCGCACCGCCGACGAAAGCAAGCAACAAACTTTCAGTGATCAGTTGACGAACGATCCGCATACGGCTCGCACCGAGTGCGGTGCGCAACGCGATCTCTTTTTGTCTCGCATTCGCCCGGACCAGCAGCAGGTTCGCTACGTTGGCGCAGGCGATGAGCAACACAAACCAGACCGCGCCGAAGAGAATGAACAAACTCAATCTGCTGCTGCCAATGAGTCGTTCGCGGAGTGGTTCGAGGCGCAGGCTCCACCCGGTGTTCGAATCCGGAAACTGTTTTTGGAGTTCCGCGGCGATCATATCGGTGTCAGATTGAGCCTGGGCCACGGTCACGCCCGGCTTGAGCCGGCCAATCGGTCGCATGAAGTGCGCCTTCCGTATCTTCATCCCCGGCTCAGAGTCGAAGTTCAGCGGCACCCAGAGGTCCGCAGTCTGCGGAAACGTGACGTCCTTTGGCATTACACCGATCACTTCGAAACTCTTGTTGTCGAGGACGATTCGTTGATTGAGGATTCCCGGGTTGCCGGCAAAACGTCTTTCCCATAGCTCGTGACTAAGGATCACAACCTGATCATTTCCGGGCTTTTCGTTGTCCAGCGAAAAGGCGCGACCGAGCGACGGCATCACTCCGAACGCCTCGAAGAAGTTGCCGGTAACGACGGAAGCAGTCAGACGTTCCGGTTCACCGCCGCCGGTGATCGTGGCGGGCGCAGTACTCCCGATCATCGCAGCGAGTTGTTCGAAAGACTTGTTCTGGCTGCGAAAGTCGAGATAGTCGGGCGGTGAGACACTGGCGCGATTGCCACCGGGGAAATTACCCCAAGCCCATACGAGTCGATCCGGTTCGGGGTAAGGAAGCGGCCGAAGCAGAACTGCGTTGACGAGACTGAAGATGGCAGTGTTCGCGCCGATCCCGAGCGTCAGTGCAACCAGTGCGATAACGGTGAAGCCGGGCCGCTTGAGCAACCCGCGAAATCCGTAACGTATGTCTCGAAACAACGTTTCCATGAGTGTGTCTCCTTTATTCGTACCGCAAGGCGGTAAGGGGATCGACGCGCGATGCACGGCGCGCCGGTACGTAACCCGCGAGCAAAGCAACAACTGTCAAAACCACTGCGGCGGCGACTAATGTCAACGGATCCGTCGGACTGAGTCCGAATAATTGGGTTGCGATCAGACGCGCCGAGAGCAATGCGGCCGGGACACCGATCGCCAATCCGATGCCGACCAGCACGAGCGTTTCTCGCAACACCATCCAGGCGATGTTGCCGCCCTTCGCGCCGAGCGCCATGCGGATGCCGATCTCATTCGTGCGGCGCGCAACGCCATGGGCCATCACGCCATACAAACCGATACAGGCAAGAATCAGCGCCAACCCGCCAAAGAAACTCACGAGCTGAGCGATCATTCGCTCTTGCGTCAACTGCTGGCGAATCTGTTCGTCCATGGTCGTGACGCCGAAAACGGGTAGCTTGTCGTCGATCTGGTTGATCATCTGACGAACTGGACCGGCCAGCGACGCGGCATCGCGCGTGGCGCGAATCTGAACGTTCGGCGAATACGCAGACTGATCCTGAATTTGAAGCATCGGACGATAAACAGCGGGTTGAGATGGCTCGCGCGCGTCTTCGGATTTGATGTCCGCGATAACACCGATTATTTCGACCGGCTTGTTGTCATCGTCCTCATTGTCGTAAGAGAACGTGCGGCCGATCGGGTTCTGGTCCTTGAAATAACGTTCGACGAATGTTTCGTTGACCATCGCGACGGGCGGTGCAGATGCTGTGTCGCGTATCTCGATCTCACGTCCACGCCGCAGCGGAATACCTAGTGTCGTGGCATACTTTGGACCAACCAGAATGTCTTCCGCGACCGGCTCTTGTTCCGGCTCAGGCGTAAAGCCGGGGATCTGAATACTGCTGCTCCGTTGCGTACCGCTTAACGGCGAATATGTCGCCATCGAGACTGATTGAACGTTGGGAAGCGTGCTCAAACGTTCGAGTATCTGCTGGTAAAGCGTGGCCAGTTCGGTTGGTTTGTATCCGGCAAGCCTTGAGTCGACGCCGACCAGTAACAGGTTGTTGCGATCGAATCCGACGTCTTCGCTTTGCAGCTTCGCGAGGCTCCGCGCAAACAAACCGGCGCCGGTAAGCAGGACCATCGAAAGTCCGACTTGCATTACAACCAGCGCCGCCGACAGACTCAGACGCATGAAACCTCTTCCCACGCGTGTCTTTTCTTTCATCGCCGACGAGAGATCGGTCCGGCTCGCCTGAAGTGCGGGAATAAGTCCAAACAGCAGACCTGCGACAATCGATGCGCCGGCCGTGAACGCGAGGATGCCGGCATCGACTGTTGTGTCGAGAGGGGCCTCGCGCGCAACGATATTTACGAGCACAATCACGCCCCACTGGGCCAACAGCACACCGCACACGCCGCCGATCAGCGCCAGCAACATGCTCTCGGTCAGCATTTGCCGGACGATCCGCCAGCGGGTCGCGCCTAACGCCATCCGCAACGAGATCTCCGCCTTGCGTGAAGCGGCACGAGACAACAACAGGCTGCCGACGTTCGCACACGCAATCAACAGCACGATGCCGACAATCGCCATCAGCATTTGCAACGGTTTGGAGTACAGCTTGCGCAGTCCGGAGATGCCGCCACTGCCGTCGACGAGTTGCACGTGAGTGTTCTGAATTGCGCGCTGTCGCTCTTCGGTGGGTTGGCTGCCGGCGAACTCGGTCCAAAACTGTCGCAGGTGCAGGTTGACACTGGTCTGCGCCTGGTCCATCGAGGTGCCGGGCTTGAGCCGGCCCGAGGAGCATGAGCCAGTAGGCTTCCTTATCTTCGAGAAACGAGTCGCGTAGCTCGATCTGCGGCTGAAAGACGAGCGGGATCCAGAAATCGGGTGGACGCCTGACACGTTCGCCAAAAAACTCGCGCGGCATCACGCCGACGATCGTGAAATTCGTGCCGTTGATTATGAACCGTTTGCCGACGACTGACGCGTCGCTGTTCAACTGTTGTTCCCAGTAGCGATGACTTATCACGGCTGCTGGTTCGACATTTGGCTTATCGTCTTCGGGCGTAAGCACACGGCCGCGGATCGCGGGCACGCCGAGCAGCGAGAAGTAATTTCCGGAAACGAGATGGCCCGACGAGCGTGCCGCCGCATTTGCCTGCGCATCGGTTTGACGCACGCTGAGGCGGCTCGTGCCGCTGCGAACGGCTGTCAGGTCCTGGAACGAATCGTTGTGATCGCGAAGATACTTGTATGAAGCGTAGGAGAAGCGTTCCCACTTGCCAGTTGGCGGCGTATCTTGCAGCGATGTGCCCTCACCCGTCGCGTCGCTGAACAGGACCAACTCTTGCGGGTTGCTCACCGGAAGCGTGTTGAGCATCACTGCGTTGACGAGTGTGAAGATCGCGGTGTTCGCGCCGATGCCCAGCGCGAGAGTCAGCACCGCCACCGCGGCAAACGCTTTTCGTTTCAGCAGTCCGCGTAATCCGTAACGTATGTCTTTAAATAAATTCTCCATCATTCATACCTAAGTGCGACAAGCGGATCGACTTTCGTTGCGCGCCGCGCGGGCAAGTAACAGGCAACGAATCCAACGACCGCGAGTAATACCGAGACAAACACGAACGTCAGGGGGTCCGTCGTGCCAACTTCAAACAACAGGCTGCGAATGGTTCGCGTAACCGCGTACGCACCTGCCACTCCAAGCACAACGCCGATCACGACGAGCGCCATTCCCTGTCTAATCACCATCAACAAAACGTCGCGCGTGCGCGCGCCGAGTGCCATGTGAATTCCGATTTCGCGTGTGCGTTGCGACACGGCAAACGCGAGCACGCCGTACAAACCGATCGCCGCCAGCAGCAGCGCGAGTCCACCGAAGATTCCGAGCAGGACCACCGCGAAACGACGCGTCTCGAGCGTGACCGCTACTCGTTCTTCCATCGTCTTGACGTCAAAAACTGGTTGATTGGGATCGACTGCGAGGACTTGATCGCGGATCGCGCCCGCCAACGGTTTGGGATCACCAGCCGTGCGGATTACAAGTGTTGACATCGGAACGTACGCGGGCAGGTAGAACGTGCCTTTCGACTGTTCCGCGAGGTCCTTGATCTGAGCGGTTTTCGCGATGCCGACGATCGTGGCCCATGGACCTTCCTTGCCCCAGCTAAGACCTCCGCCAAGCGCGTCACCGTTGGGCCAAAAACGCCGCGCTAACTCCTCGTCGATAATCGCAACGGAGTTCGGTGCAAAATAATTACCGGCGCGCATGTCGGACGGTTGGAAAGCGCGACCCTGGACGATCGGTTGTCCGATCGTTGCGAAGTAGTCGGCAGAGACGAAGGCGTAGTCAGCGTGTGGCGGTGGCTCGCCTGGACCAGCTTGCCGTCCGCGAATGAAGAAAATGGAATTATCAGCGCCGGGTGTGAACGGAGTCTGATATGCAGCGCCGACGTGTTGCACTCCGGGCAAACCAGAAACGCGCGTTAGCACCTGGTCGTAGAACGACGCGACCTTTGTTGCTTTGTCGTACTGCGCGCCGGGTAGTTGGACCCGCAACGTGAGCACGTTCTGCGGATCGAATCCAGGTCGCACGTCCAGCAACTTGCCGAAACTTCGCACCAGCAAACCGGCCGAGATCAACAGCACGAGCGCGAGGGCAACTTCCGCGACAACGAACGTGCGGCGCAACCACTGACGCGTTCCCGAATCAGTGCGCTCTGATTCTTTCAGCGAACTAACCAGATCTGTTTTCGACGCCGTCAACGCGGGCACCAGTCCGAAGATCACACCACACAGCAGCGACGCGCCCAGACTGATCAAGAGAACTCGAAGATCAACCTGGACCGCCGTTAGTCGCGGCAAGTCTGAAGGTGCAAGCGCGAGTAAAGCTTTCGTGCCCCATAAAGCAAGTACGACACCAACCACGCCGCCGAGCAACGCGATTAGCAGGCTTTCGGTCAGCAGTTGGCGAACGATGCGAGCGCGACCCGCACCCAGCGCAGCACGTACGGCGATTTCGTGACCACGCACCGTCGCTCGCGCGAGCAGCAGGTTTGCAACGTTCGCGCACGAGATCAACAGCACTGCAATCACCGCACACAGCAACACGAAGAGCGGACGCCGCACGTCGCTGACGTATTCGTCGGTGATCGAACGGACTTCGATGTTGAAAATGTCGGGATCCTTCGCGCCACTGTTGGTGGCAACACCGGTCATGATGTTCTGCGCGTGTGCGAGAGTCGTTCCCGGCTTCAAACGCGCGATCATCGTGTAGGCCAAACTGCCGCGCCGTTCTTCGGAGAGTTCGCGTGGCGTGAACGCCATCGGTATCCAAAGGTCCACACTCGGATACATCTCCTGGATCGCTTCGGGTGCGATGCCGATCACCTGGTAATGATCGGCATTGAGTTGAATGGAACTACCCAGAGCGCTGGAATTCGAACTAAAGAGTCGTTTCCAAAGCCCGGTGCTGAGCACGACCACGCGTTCGCTGCCGATTCGATCTTCTTCAGGATTCAAGAAGCGTCCGGCAGCGGGATTTATTCCCAACGTGGGAAAGAACGTTGCGGTGACGCGGCCCGCCTGCAAACGCTCGGGCACGCTGACGCCGGAAAGATTGACGTTTCGTGTGATGAAAGCGCCGGTTGATTCGAAAGCATCGGTCTGACGACTGTAGTCAAGGTAATGCGGCGCCGAGACTGGTGAGCGCGGCAGATTAAGCTTCGGCAGTTGATTGTGAATTACAACGACGCGATCCGGATCCGTGACGGGCAGTTTGCGCAGCAACACTGCATCGACGACGGTAAACGTCGCAGTCGTAGCCGTAATGCCCAGCGCGAGCGTCAGCACAGCGACGATCGTGAAGCCAGGTTTTCTAATCAACATTCGCCCGCCGTAACGAATGTCGCGCCATACAGAACTCACCACCAAACCTCCTTATTCGTACCTCAGTGCCACTAATGGATCGACTTTCGTAGCGCGTCGCGCAGGTACGTAACACGCGAGTAACGCAGCGATAAACAAGCAACCGGAGACCACTCCGAACGTCAACAAATCAGTCGGCTGTACGTCGACAAGCAGCGCCTTCATAAAGCGTGTCAGCCCCCAGGCGCCGACTAGACCAATCGCGATTCCCAACACGGCCAATTTCATTCCGTGTTTTAGAACGAGTTTCATGACTTCCGAAGTAGTCGCTCCGAGCGCCATGCGAATACCAATCTCCTGTGTTCGTTGGGCCACCGCGAAAGCCATGACGCCGTAAATTCCGAGTGACGCCAGTAACAACGCGATGATCGCAAAAAATCCGAGCGTCACAGACGAGAACGAGTACAGCGACGCTGCCATGGACCACACCTGGTTCATTGACTGAACCTCATATACCGGCTGGTCCTTGTCGATGGCCCATACCTGCTTTCGGATTTCGGCGGCGAGCGAAGTGGGATCCACCTTCGTTCTGGCCACGATCGTCATCATGTTCCAGGCGTCCTGCGCGAACGGTAAGTAGTATTCAGGTTTCACCGGCACGTTTAATTCGTGCGTGACGTCCTGCACGACGCCGACGATCTCCATCCAGTTCGTTCTTTCCGGTGGTCCATAGAAACAAATGCGTTTGCCGATCGCGTCCTGGCCCGGCCAGTGTTTGCGCGCCAGGGCCTCATTCACGATCACAACTCGAGGCGCTCCGGCTTTGTCCTGTTCGGTGAACCCGCGTCCCCTGACGATCGGAATCCGCATCGTTTGAAAGTAATCAGGAGTCGCAACTCGATAGCGGCCGTCATTCTCCTGACCGGGCGGCGGCTGAGCCTCGCCTTCCACGCGGTACATGTCAGACGAACTCATACCGCTGAGTGGCAGGAAGTTAACTATCGCGGCCGATTCCACGCCAGGTGTGGCTTTCACACGTTGGACCAGATCGCTGCTAAACGCTGCGCGCTGCGCTTCTTCGCCGTACTTCGCTCCCGGCAACACCAGTCTCATTGTCAGGAGGCTATCGGTATTGAAGCCGGGATTCGTCTTGGCGACCGCCAGAAAGCTTCGGATCGCCAACCCAGCGCCGACCAGCAACACCAGCGACAGCGCGACTTCAAACACCACCAGCGAACTGCGTAAACGGTGCGAACTCGCCGATGTCTGACGCCCGCTTTCCTTCATTGCGTCGTTGAGGTTGGGTCTTGAAACCTGCAATGCCGGAGCGAGACCGAATACAAGACCGCTGAGTACTGATATGCCGAGCGTGAAAAGCAATACGGGGACGTTGATTCCGAGTTGGTGCCAACCAGCCGCATGCTTCGCAGCATCGCTGGGATTGGCCCAACGCAACGCGTCGATTCCCCAGAACCCAATGAGCACACCAACTGCGCCGCCAATCAATGCGATGATGAGGCTTTCGGTAAGCAACTGCCGCACGATGCGCCATCGACTCGCCCCCAGGGCAGCCCGCAACGCGATCTCCCTGTGCCGTCCGCTCGCGCGCGCAAGCATGAGGTTCGCGATGTTCGCGCACGCTATCAGCAGCACGAACCCAACGAAACCCATCGTTATCCAGATTGGTTTGTCGTAGGCGCGCACCATGTCTTCAAGGAGTGGATAAACAGTTGCGCCTGCTCCGGTATTGCTCTCCGGAAACTGTTTCTCCAGTCGTCCCATGATGTTGTCGATTTCCGCCTGTGCGCTCGCGATCTGCACGCCGGGTTTGAGCCTGCCGAAGACGTAGTAGCTGTGATTGAAGCGATTGCTCAACACCTCTGGCGTCAGCCTCATCGGCGTATAGATTTCTCCGCCCTTTGGAAAGTTGAAGTGTTGCGGCATCACGCCGATTACCACGCGCGGGATACTATTTGCGGAGATCGTCTTGCCAATGATGTTTGGATCGCCACCGAACTGTCGTTGCCACAGACTGTACGTGATGATCACAACTCGATCTTTACCGGCCTCGTTCTCATCCGGGGCGAAGTTGCGGCCCATGATCGGCTTTAGACCGGTGGCGTCCATAAAATTCGAAGTAACGAGGTAACCCTGAATGCGTTCTGGAGAATCGACTCCGCTAAGGTTCACGCTCCACCCGCTATAGAGCGCGAGTGTTTCGAACGACTGGCTCTGGTCGCGCCAATCGACATAGTTTCCAACGGTCACCTCGTCGTGGACCCTGCCGTTAACGGAGTTCTTTTCCCAAACTGCTACCGCACGATCGAGATCGGGAAACTCGAGGGGTTTCATCAGCAGCGCGTGGATCGCGCTGAACATCGCGGTGTTTGCGCCGATGCCGATGCTGAGGGTTAGGACGGCGATGAGGGTAAAACCGGGTCGTTTGATCAGGTTGCGGATGGCGTAACGGATGTCGTTCAGGAAGGCGTCCATAACTTTCTCCATTGCCAGGTCAAGCCAATGAGCACACGAGTGACGTCAACGATCGAGCAGACGATCGCCCTATGGTTCTACGGATTGCAGGTTGAGCAACTACAGGTTAGAAATTACTGGCCATTCACGATCCAGCCGTCTTCGAGCCGCACAATGCGATTGCCGTAAGCGGCGTTTGTCTCGGAGTGCGTGACCTGGATAATGGTCGTGCCTTCGTCGTTCAGGCGTTTGAACATGTCCATGATCTCTTTGCCCTGGGCTGAATGAAGATTTCCTGTCGGCTCGTCTGCCAGAATTATTCTCGGGCTGGCAACGACGGCTCGTGCAATCCCAACGAGCTGTTGTTGTCCGCCTGAAAGTTGCGTCGGAAAAAGATCCTTCTTGCCCACCATCTGAAAACGATCAAGCGTGTCGCAAACGATCGACTGCCGGTCTTTCTTGCTAACGTCGCGATAAGAAAGCGGCAATTCGAGATTTTCAAACACCGTTTGATCGTCTAGCAGGTGATAACTCTGAAATACAAACCCGATGTTCTGATTACGCAGTGCAGCGCGTTTCTTGCCATCCAGCGTATGGACCGGAACGTCTTCGAAGTAATACTCGCCGGTCCACGACTGGTCGTGCATTCCCAGGATGTGAAGCAGCGTCGACTTCCCGGCCCCGGAGGGGCCCATAATCGAAACGAACTCGCCCGGCTTAATGTCGAGATCGACCCGGCGCAGCACGTAAGTCTTCGTCGGACCGTGTGGGAAAGCTTTTTCGATGCCCCGCAAACTGATCATGAAATAGCTCCAAAACCGCTCTCCGCCAGCTCGCGCTTGGCTTCCCGAATCTCGCGTCGATCCGCTCCGGCTTCTTCTTCGACAATCAATCCGTCGAATAAGTGGACGATGCGATCAGCGTGTTGGGCATAACGCGGATCGTGCGTCACCATGCAGATGGTCGCGCCGCCGCGGTGCAATTCACGCATCAGTTCCATCACCGCTTCGCCGTTGGTTGAGTCGAGGTTACCCGTCGGCTCGTCTGCGAGCAGGATGCTCGGCTGTCCACCAACTGCGCGCGCGACTGCAACGCGCTGCTGTTGACCGCCGGAGAGCTGGCTCGGCAAGTGCTTCGCGCGATGGGCCATGCCGACGCGTTCGAGCGCTTCGGTGGCTCGTTTCTTTCGTTCGCCGGAACTCATGCCGCGATAGGTCAGCGGCAGTTCGACGTTCTCATACACCGTGAGATCGCCAATCAAGTTGAAGCTTTGAAAGATGAAACCGACTTCGCGGTTACGGATTCTCGCGCGCTCGGACAGCGACAAGTTCTCAACCGGATGATTGTTGAGAATGTACTGACCATCGGTCGGCGTATCGAGCAGGCCGAGAATCGACAAAAGGGTTGACTTGCCGCAGCCCGAAGGTCCGGCAATGGAAACGTACTCGCCTTGTTTGATGTCGAGATGGATACCCGAAAGCGCATGGGTTTCCACTTCGTCTGTGTAGAAAACTTTCTTGACATCAGCGAGGTGGATTAGGGGCTCGGATGAACTCATCAGTCACTCCTTGATTTGTTTGTGGACTACGATCTTAAAAAATGAACACCGCAAACCCGATTTCCCTGACAAAATGCCAAACGGGTCTGAAACCTTATGCCTTCTGACACTTACCGGATGCGGACACGGTCAAAACTGTCGAATCCCGACGTATCCGAGATGATTACCTGGTCACCTTCACGCAGGCCCTCGAGTATCTGAATCGTGCTGACTGAGTTCGCGCCGAGTTTCACGGTGCGATGCTGCGCTTCAGTGCCGTCGGGGGTTAGAACAAACATCTTGACCGTTTGATAAGCCTGGCCAAAAGCGGGCCGGCCGACCTTCAAAACGTCGGGTAATCGTTCGAGTTCGATAGTGCCGTCGACGCTGAGGTCGGGACGCGCGCTCGGCGGCAACGGTCCGATCAATGAGGCGTCGATCTCGAACGTGCCTTCGCGTGCTGCCGGGTCGATGCGCGAAACTCTTCCTTGAATCACGCCGTTGCGGGTATCGACGAGAACCGGCTGTCCGACGCGAACGCCGGAAATCTGCGTTTCAGCGACTCTTAACACTGCTTTCAACGATGTTGGATCGGCGACGCGCGCAATGTTGAATCCGGGTTCAACCTGTTGTCCGACCTGTACGCCAACGACCTGCAGCACGCCTGCTGTGCCAGCGCGCACTTTCAGATTCTCGACTTCCTGGCGGCGCAGCGTTGCCATTGTTCGCAACTGTTGCAATCGGGAAGACGCAGCGTTGAGCTGAGCGCGTGTTGATCTGGCCGTTACCGCTAATCGTTCCTGTTCAACTTTGAGCCGATTAGCCAGATCCTGCACGGCCACACGGGAGATCTTGATCCGGAGTTCGGCGATCAATTTCTGCGTATAAAGGACTTCGTCGGCGTCGAGTTCCAGTTTTGCCTGGCTGTACTGCGAGTTAATAGTCGCTATGTTGGCCTTCTGCGTCATCGTTTCGCTTTCGAGACGCACGCGGAGGTTCTCTTCGTCAGCCTCGGCTGCTTTCACCTGAAAGTCGGCGTCAAGGGCCACTTGCTGCATTTGCGGGTTCGAGAGTTCGACGAGTACTGTCGAAGCATCGACTTCAACGCCAGCCTGGAGATTTATCTTTTCCACACGGCCCTGGGCCGGCGCCGGAACCCATCGGGTAACTTCCGGCACGAGGGTGCCGTTGCCACGGACATCGCGGACCATTTCACCGCGTTTAACGGTTTCGATCACGGCGGTGGCCTTGTCGATTGTTGGTGCGGCGGGTTTAAGTTTCGCGAGTCCATAGGTTATACCGCCTACGGCCGCGAGACCGACCACGATTAGGATCGCCGTTTTGATCCGCTTCTTTATCTTCGATTTAGGGGGTCGCTTTATGTCCATGGCAACTCAGGTATTTCTCAAAATTTGTGGAGAGCTGTAATAGCCTTGTTGAGAGAGCGGCGATGCGCGCGCGAAGCTGATTAGGATCTAGCTAGATAAACTTCACACGCAACTATACAGTTCTCCGCGCTGGCACAATTCAAAGCCCGTGCCAGCGAGTGCGAAGTAGCTAAATCGGCGGTTTATTGGGATTTTGGCCATGATTTCGGATTCTAGTTCGAAAAAAGTGGCGAGATCGTTTCGCTTGCGGGATCATTCAAATCCCACTTTCGAAACCAGCCTTACGCTAAATCAGACGAACATACGAGAATCGGAACGACGCTCTCTACCTCGCGCCCGCATATCAGAAGTCTAGAGAGGATGATCACAGCAAGACTCGCTAACCACCGGTCGTGGTCGTCTTCTGACTAATCGGTGTGGCGAGACTCAAGCTCGTGCGCATGCGCTGTTGCCACTCTCTGCCCTCGATAATTCCTTCGTCAAGCTGTTCGAGCGCGACTTTCAGTTGTTCGCCACCCAACTGCCGCATCTTTATGTATAGCAATGCCGGCACGATCGACATTAGCGGAAGTACGAAGATCTGGTTGAGGTTGAGGATCTGGCCAACGATTTGCCGCGGAAGACTTTCGCTCTTGGAACCGAAACTGGCGCCCACAAACCCACCCAAGACCCCATTAATTATGCTGGGGATCAGAAGCTGAAGGATCATGACGATAACAATCGTCCGCCATGAACGCGACGCCAGCTCGCGGGCACGCCGCATCGCAGCTTTCTTCTCAAGCCCTTCGATCAGCACCACGGGTGCGTACAATGAGTAACGGATCATCATGATGAGGCCGGGAATGATCAGCAAAACAAACCCCAGCATTACCCGCCACGTGACCATGAGCAGCGTCTTCAAAAACGGGCGCCACCTCTGACGCAGGACTCGAAACGCAACTCGAAGCTGGACGGGTCGCAAGGGTGCTGCACTAAGTTGCGTGATAATGACCGCGGTTACTCCCGAAATCACAGCAGCCGCCACCGTTAAGGCAACAAACTGCAAAAGACCAGCTATCACTCCTGCGCAAACCAGCAGGATTTTTTGCGTCAATCCCCCGCGCGGTATCACTTCAGTCACGACGAACACTCCGATCAGCAAGAGCGTCGTAATGATCACCGGAATGTGCGCGAGAATACTTAGCTTGACGAACTTCGGAAAGTACTCGGAGTACAACGAAAACGCTCGACGATAGAGAGTCCCAATACCTTCGCTCTGCCCGCGCAACGCACTTGCTAACGCGAATGCAGTTGCTGGACGCTCAGCAGGATTTTTCGATAACGCCGACATCACAACGCCTGCCACGCGCTTCGGAATTTTCTTCTCCGATCGTTCACGCAAGTCAGGCGGCACCTGCTCGCGATGCGCGCGCATCACTGCCGAAGTGTTACCCGCAAAAGGTGGTTCACCAGCTAGCATCTGGTACGCGATGACACCGAGACTGTAAATGTCAGATCTTGTGTCGACGTATCCGCCGCCGCATTGTTCGGGCGACATGTAGAGCGGCGTTCCCATGATCGCGCCGACGCGCGTCAACGCTGGTCCTTGTGCGGAAGTCGCGCTGTGCTCGGTGTGTCGACCGGCAGGATGCGTGCCCTGATCGAACAGCAACGTGCCATCGTCTTCAGCGTCCGGGTGATCGCCGGGAACGAAAGGCTGCGTTAGTTTTTCGTTCTGTAACAACGTGCCGACGTTCTCGCCAGCCGCGGGTCGCAACAGCGTGTCTGTTTCGAGGTTCGCGGCCGGAAGATTGGTCGTGGCGGAGGCCGCGCGCTCGGCGGAAACGTTGTCGATGATGGTTGCTGTCGAGTCTTCGTCAACCGGCGGAGCCGCGGCAGCACCGACTTTGGCGATTCCGAAGTCGAGAACTTTGACGCGATAGCTGCCGAGTCGATTCGGTTCGAGCCAGATGTTATCGGGTTTCAGATCGCGGTGAATGATCCCCTGCTCGTGCGCCTCATGAACTGCCGAGCAGACTTGTTCGAGAATGTCCGCGACCCACTCGAGCGGCAAACGCTCCTCTTCGGCGAGCACGTCGCCAAGCGTGCAACCATCGAGATACTCCATCACGAGGTACGCCACGTTGCCTTGTTTCACTTCGGCGAAACCGAAGTCGGTAACGTCGACAACGTTCGGATGTCGCAACCTGCCCGCGGCGCGTGCCTCGCGCCTGAAGCGCTCGACAAACTCGCGATTGCGCATGAACTGCGGCGAGATCAGTTTGAGTGCGACGTAACGGTCGGTCCCCAGGTGAGTGGCAAGATAGACGGCGCCCATACCGCCGCTTCCGAGGAGTCTCTCGAGGCGGTATTTGTCGTCAAGAATTTCGCCCAGGTATTGCTCGGGTCCCTGCATGAAACACCAATGCTACCGCAAACATGGGAGATACACACATCCACATGCCTCCATTACTGTGGGTGACCCCATGAGCATCCCAATCGGCTGCCCATCGGGTGGCGCTTGAGGCTGCGTTAGATTCACTTTCTTCGGATCGTCCTGGAAACGTTTGATCTGTTCGAGACTGTAATAGAGAAATGCGCGACGATTTGCGTCGGCAGGCAAACGCCGCTGTCGTTCGACCCAGCTCTTGAGCTTTTCGATCTGCCACGACGCAATTGCACGCACTTGATTCGACGCACGTTCGTTTGCTGCCAACGACATCAGATCGCCGAGAATGATCGCGTTCACAGTGTGCTGGATCTCGCCCGCATAACCAGTGGCGGCTGGCGCCGTCCAAGTCTCCTCCAGAATCTTCTCGATCACTTCCGTGAGACCGGGATTGCGCGCATCACGCGCGTGAAATTGGACCAGTCGCGCCGCCCGTTCCGGATTCAATAAGAAGTTACTAATGTGATCGGTAATGGCTTCCGCGGGTGCGAGAGCGTCGAACACCGGCTGCGTGCGCGTGCGAAACAGTTCGCGATTGCGCGGGTAACCGGTCGGACGCGGCGGGATCAAACGCAGCAATGGCTCCGGCACTGATAACGCTGCCGGTTTGATCGTGTCGAGTACTGCCGCAAGCGCGCGTCGTTGTTCTTCGGGCGCAACGATCTGCGGATTGCGATCGCCCTTGCCTTTCAAACTGAACACGTAGTCCTGCCCGCCAATCACCTTCGCTGCCGCTTCCACCTGGTAACGGTGGTACATGTAGATCGGCACCAGCACGTCCTCGATCGCGGCCAGCGGCGCACCGTCGCGAATGTTGTTCTCGCCAAAGCGACGTAGCGCAGCGGCGCGCACTTTCATCACGCTGCCGAGTTCGTCGATGGCGTTTGTGCCGTTGTCCCAAAGATGGGCCACCGAACTGGAGCTTCCCGGCGGACGCGCGTCCTGATCGGTCAGGTACATCAGTCCCCGTGAGAACGCCGCGCTCAGCGTGGTGTCGAGTGCTCGTGCTTCGTCCGTACCCGGAGGAAAGTCCTGATAACCGTAGGCGATCGCGACCTTGTCCCATTCGCCGATACCGGTCGAGTAAGCTTCCGAAAGATCGGGTACGCCTTCAGCCCCAAGCTTCGCACGAGGAGCGGGATAGTCCATCACCGATGCTCGGTTGACGGGACTCGCGGCGTAATTGTGTTGCAGTCCCAACGTGTGGCCCACTTCGTGCGCCGATAGTTGACGCAAACGCGCCAGCACCATCTCGAGCAATTTTGGCGAAGCTGTTTTCGTATTGTTGTATGGCGCCATCAGTCCTTCGGCGATCAAAAAGTCCTGGCGATCGCGAAGCGAGCCTAGTGAAACGCGCCCCTGAATGATCTCGCCTGTACGTGGATCGATGAGCGAATTGCCATAGGACCAGCCACGCGTCGAACGATGGACCCATTGAATGACGTTGTAACGCACGTCCATTGGATCGACGTGTTCGGGCATGACTTCGACCCGCAGCGCATCTTTGTAACCGATTGCTTCAAACGCCTGGTTCCACCAACGCGCGCCGTCGAGCAACGCCGAACGCACAGGCTCCGGCGCACCGCGATCGACGTAATAAACGATTGGTTCAACCGCTTCGCTCACGCGCGCTGTTGGATCCTTCTTGTGCAAACGATGTCGCGCGATGAAGCGCTTTGTGATCGGCTCTTCAATCGGCGTCGCAAAGTCCATGAAGTCGATTCCGAAATAACCTGCACGCGGATCGAGCACACGCGGTCTGTAGCCCGCTGGTGGCAATTGCACAAACGAGTGCCGCTCGCGGACGGTGATCGATTCAGGAACGGGCACGACCTGCCTGACGAACCCTCCAGTAGGTTCGCCGGTGAACGTGAGCGTCGTTTCGACTTCCGTGTTTTGCGGAAAGTTCTTAGTGTTCGGAAGGTAGAACGCGCTACGACTCGTATCGAGTCGATATGTGCCCTGCTGTCCCCGCTGGAGAGTGTTCGTGACCTGGTGAACGTCGCGCAGGTAGAAGCTGGTCGCGTCAACCAGCACGCGTCCGCCTTCTTCAGCGGCGACTTCGAACCCCCACAAAGTCGACTCCGCGAACGCGTCTTTTACTGCGAGCCGTTCGTCAGCGTTGTTGCTGCTTGCGCGAAAGGCGTAGTTCGGCGCGACGAGCAGAACGCGTGGTCCACTGCGATCGAAACGCACAATCGAGCTGTCGCCAAGCTGACCACGATCGAGTCCGATGTCGTTTGAGCCAATCCCGGCGGGCAACGACTCGACGTAGAGAAACTCAGTGTTCCACTTGTCGATCTCGAGCCACATCTTTCCGGCTTTCGCGTCCCAGTAAAAGGTGAAGAAGCCGGGAAACTTCTCCATGCCCTTAACCTTGTCAGAGATCGTTTGTGCCTGCGTTGAGACACACAACAGGAACACGGATAACAGCAACACGAAACGTTTCATATTGGCTCCTTACTGATCGCGCCACTCAGGAATGCGGCCCGGTGTCCAGGGCGCGCCCGCGGCTTCTAACTGCTTCTCCAATCGCGCCACGTCGACTTCGATCAACTGGCGTAATAGGTCCAGCACTTTTTCAAAGTCCTGCGCGGCGATCTCGTACTGACCCAGTTGCGTGATCGTCGGTCGCGCGGTAGACATACGTTGTGCGTTCACCGCGTAACCTACGCGATCGCTGATCGACGGCGGTGTGATCATGTTGCGGCGACGTGCTTCCGAGTCGCCCGAGAGTGCACGAACGATATCGTTGTTTCGTTTTTCGAGGGCCATCGCGGTGTCGTAGAGACTATGCGGCAACGACGGTGTCTCCGAAATCGCACGTTTGATCGCCGTCAGCCGTGGACGCAACGCGTTCGCTGCCTGCGTCGCGCCACTGACAGCACGCTGTAGACGCACTGCTTTCTGTTGAAACTCAACGAGAGCAGTGCGATCGGTCGTGGACATGTTTTCCTGGCCTTCAACCACGATCTGAAACTGCTGCGGCTGGCCCAACTGCGTCATCACACCGTCAACGCGCTTCGACACTATCGCTTTATACGTTCCCGGCATGACGAGTGGACCTGAAGGTGGTTCAAAATCAGGATCCGCATCGGGTGGCGGCGGCGCGGAAAGGTTCGCAGCGGGATAACGGAGGTCCCAGGTGAGTCGCTGTATACCGGCGCTGACTGGACCGGTGAGCCGTCGCACAACGCGATCGTTAGAGTCGGTGATCGTGATCACGATCGCGGGCGCGTCTTCTTCTTCTTCCGCGCGCAGTTGTTCGCGTGTGGGCCAACCGACCGGCGCGCCGCGGCGGCTTGCGTCACGCTCCGCTTCCTGCCGTCTCTCCCTCCGCGTCCGGATCGGGTCCTTTAAATACCATGTGACAGTCGCGCCAAAGGACGGGTTGTCCGCAGTGTAGTAACGTTCGCCCTGGAAGCTCTTGCCGCGTCCGCCAAGTGGCTGCGATTGGATGTACATCAACGCGTCTTTGATCGGAAATATTGCGGCTTCCTGTCTGAGCATTTCGGGTTTGAGCAGACGCAGCGGCGTGTAATCGTCGAGGATGTAAATGCCACGCCCGAACGTTCCGACAACAAGATCGTTCTCGCGTTTCTGAATATTCAGATCTCGTACGGCAATCGTCGGCATTCCGCCTTTTAGTTGAATCCACTTCTCGCCACCATCAATCGAGAACCAAAGACCAAACTCGGTGCCAGTAAAGAGCAGATTTCGATTGACGTGATCCTCTGCAATCGCGAGCACTGGACCATTCTTCGGCAGGTTTGCGCTCAACGAAGTCCACGTTCTGCCGGCGTCAGTCGTCTTTAGGAGATACGGCTTGAAGTCGTTGTTCTGATGATTGTCGAAACTGACGAACGCCGTGTTTGCATCGTGATTCGAGGCGATAATGCGACTGACGTACGCCATGTCAGCCACGCCGGGAAACTTCTCGATCTTGCGCCAGTTTTTGCCACCGTCTTCCGTCACCTGGACCAACCCGTCGTCAGTGCCGACGTAGATCAGTCCTTCTTTCTTCGGCGACTCAGCAAGCGCGGACGCGTTACCGAAAAATGCCGTCGACGCGTTCTTGGCGACGGCATCGATGCCCCAGACTTTGCCCATCACCGGCAACTTGTCGCGATCGAGATTGCGCGAGAGCTGGCCGCTGATTAATTGCCAACTGTCGCCGCGATCGTCGCTCTTGAAGAGTTTATCGGCGGCGAAGTAAAGGCGTGTACGAGAGTGTGGGCTGATGATGAACGGCGAATCCCAGTTCCAACGGTATGGATCATCACTGGGAATGGGTTGCGGTTGAATCCCGATCCGCTCTCCCGTGCGTTTGTCGAAACGAACGAGGCCGCCGTTCTGCGACTCTGAATAGATGATGTTCGGATCTTCCGGATCGACCTGCGAACGAAAACCGTCACCGCCGTTGGTGACAAACCAATCGGGATTCGTGATCCCGGAAGCACTGCGCGTGCGAGATGGACCACCGAAACTAAAGTTGTCCTGGGTGCCGCCGTAGACGTTGTAGAACGGCTTCGCGTTGTCAGTGGTGATGTCGTAGAACTGCGTGACCGGAAGATTTTGTTTGAAGTCCCAGTGCACGCCGCGATCGAAACTCTCGTAGATGCCGCCATCGCCGCCGACTAGATAATGATCGGTGTTGTTGGGATTGATCCAGATCTCGTGATTGTCTACGTGCTTGTTTCGTTCGCCGAGCCGCCGGATTGTCCGGCCGCCGTCGTCCGAAACCATCAGAAACACGTTCATCACGTAGATGCGATCGACTTCCTTCGGATCGGCGACGATGCGCGAATAGTACATCGCGGTCGAATCAAAGTCGTTGCGTCGTTCCCAACTACTGCCGCGATCGCTCGAGCGAAAGATCCCGCCGCGGCGATCGGCAGCTTCCACAGTCGCGTAGATCACGTTGGAATCGACTGGTGAAATCGCGAGTCCGATGCGTCCTAGTTCGACGGTTGGTAAACCAGCGCGCAGCCTGTTCCACGTCGCACCCGCGTCAGTGGATTTGTAGAGTGCGCTTTCTGGACCACCGTTGATGAGCGTCCACATGTGACGACGGCGTTGATACGCAGCGGCGTAGACCGTGTTCGGATCGTTGTGATCGATCACGACGTCGGTGACACCGGTGTTCTCGCTGATGTTGAGGATGTTCTTCCAGGTCTTACCGCCATCGGTTGTTTTGAAGAGACCACGTTCGCCGCCAGGCCCCCACAGTGGTCCCTGCGAAGCGACGTAAACGATATTCGCATCTTTCGGATCGATCGCGATTCGTCCGATGTGTTCAGATGTTTTAAGACCG
Source organism: uncultured Acidobacteriota bacterium (assembly GCA_963789185.1). GTDB lineage: Bacteria > Acidobacteriota > Blastocatellia > Pyrinomonadales > Pyrinomonadaceae > PSRF01. The sequence continues at coordinate 196,083 of CAWBJU010000013.1, read as the reverse complement.
ACGTTTCGCCAGGCGCGGCCGCCGTCTTCCGACTTGTAGAGTCCGCTGCCATACGACACGCTGCGCTGGCTGTTGTTCTCGCCGGTGCCGACCCAGACCGTTAGAAAGTTCTTCGGATCAACTGCGATAGCTCCGATCGAATACGACGCTTCGTTGTCGAAGATCGGAGTCCACGTGACGCCGGCGTTGGTTGTTTTCCACACCCCGCCGGACGCGACGGCGACGTAATAGCGAGTCGGATTGGCTGGATCGATCGCGAAACCGCTGATGCGTCCCGACGTGAATGCTGGTCCAATCGAGCGCAGTCGCAGGCCGTTGAACGTCGGCGTCGACATCGGATCGCGCGGCGTCGGCGAAGCCTCAGGTGTCGCTGTCGCGCTCGGACTCGGCGACGCGGCAACCGAGGGTGATGGAGACGGCGACGGCTGTTGTGCCGCAACGTTAACCAAACAAACAACTAACAATGACATAGAGAGCAATGCACGAGCGCACGCAGAGGTAGTCATAAAGGGGTTTCCTTTTTCTAGTTGTGTATTGAGACGATCAGAACGCGCGGATCAAACAGATCCGTGTTTTACCAACTCTTCACCAAGATGCTTATGCAGGAAATCAACTGTGCGCTGCCACGCATCGACCGCGGCTTCTTCGTCATAAACCTCGGGACGCGAATCGTTGAAGAACGCGTGATCCGTCCCTGGATAGATGACAACCTCCATCGGTTTGCCGAGCGCTTTCACTTTGCTCTCCAGATCTCGCACTACCTGGGGCGTCACGAAAGCATCCTTCTCAGCATATAGACCCAACACCGGTGCATTCAGGTTCGGAAGATCGGGTTTGACGTTTGGATGAATGCCATAAAAAACAACGCTGGCGCCGATGTTCCGGTTCTTCGTCGCGGTGTAGAGCGACAGCGCGCCGCCCATGCAGAAACCAACGACGCCGATCTTCTTGCTCGTCACAGCGTCGTGTTTGAGTAGATAGTCGACGGCGCCTGCGAGTTCTTTATCAGCTTCGTCGATGCGCAACGCCATCATCAGTTTGCCGGCTTCATCAGGCGACTTGGTTGTCTTGCCATGGTAGAGATCGGGAGCGAGGGCAACGAAACCCGCGGCGGCAAATCTGTCGCAAACGTCTCTAATGTGGTCCACGAGTCCCCACCACTCCTGAATGACAACCACTCCTGGTCCACCACCTTGTTGCGGAACCGCCTCGTAACCTTCGATGCTGCCACCACTCACCGGAAACTCAACTATCTCTCCCACGACTTCCTCCTTACTCTTCCGATCGCTTTTGATCGAGCATTACGCCGTCCCAACGATTCATTATGTCGAGATGAACGTCAAACTGATCGATCACGCGCATGGCGACGTGATTGACCATGTCGTCGAGGTTCTGGGGATGATTATAAAAGGCCGGCATCGGCGGGAGAATTACAACGCCCATCCGCGTCAGCTTCAACATGTTCTCAAGATGTATTTCGTTGAACGGCGACTCGCGTACGACGAGCACAAGTTTGCGTCGCTCTTTCAGAATGACGTCGGCGGCGCGATGGATCAGATTGTCACCAAGACCATGCGCGATGGCGGATAGGGTTCGCATGCTGCACGGAGCGATCACCATCCCCAACGTTACAAACGATCCGCTGGATATCGCCGCCCCCTGATCGCCGCTCGCATAACTCTGCGTCGCCAACTCTTGTATTTCTTTTGGTGAGTAAGGCGTCTCATGCGCGAGTGTGCGCGCCGCCCACTTGCTCACGACCAGATGCGTCTCCACACCCGAGCCATGCAGCAACTGCAAGATTCGCACGCCGAATATCGTACCCGTGGCGCCAGTAATACCGACAATCAGTCGTTGAGGTTTCGTGTGCTCCATCTGTGGCCGTATTTTCACACGGTTTTTTGACAAAGACAAAAAGGCCGGACGTGTGAACTCCACTCGTCCGGCCTTTGATTGTAATCACCAGAGGTGTTAAGCGGCGGCAGTTGTGGCCTTCTCGATCATGCGTGTGATCGACTCTTTGCTCGTCGCGCCGACAACGCGCTCGACTTCCTTACCTTCGCGAAACAGGATCAGGGTGGGAATGCCCTTGATGCCGTAACGCTGCGCGGTCGTCGGGTTGTCGTCGACGTTCAATTTCACGACGTTAGCACTGTCGGAATATTGCTGAGCTACGGCTTCAACGGTCGGCGCCAGCATGCGGCAAGGTGTGCACCATTGCGCCCAAAAATCGACCAGCACCGGTTTGCTGGATCCCAGTACGTCTTTCTCAAATGAGCTGTCGCTAACTTCCTTTACAAATTCACTCATGTTCAATCGCTCCTAATCTGAACTTTAATCTTTCCAAAAATCGTTACCCTCGAATTAGTTACCTTCGCCTTCGAGGAAATTCTTTAACAGCCGCGCTCGCGACGGGTGGCGCAGTTTACGCAGCGCCTTCGCTTCGATCTGACGGATGCGTTCGCGCGTCACGTTGAAGTTCTGGCCCACTTCTTCCAGCGTCCGTTCGTGACCGCCGTTGTCGAGACCAAATCGCAACCGGATCACTCGCTCTTCACGCGGACTCAAAGTCTGCAACACGTCGCCGGCGATCTCTCGCAGGTTCGACGTGATTACACGCGCTGCCGGGCTCTCGCTCGATTTGTCTTCGATCAAGTCACCTAGCTGCGAATCGCCGTTTTCACCGATCGGAGTTTCCAGAGAGATTGGATCCTGCATCAACTTGCGCGCTTTGCGCACCTTGTCGACTGAGGTATCCATCTTCTTGGCGATCTCTTCGGTTGTAGGTTCGCGACCGAGTTCGCGGACCAGTTCACGCGAGGTGTTCTTGAGTTTGTTGATCACCTCGATCATGTGCACTGGAATACGAATCGTGCGCGCCTGATCGGCGATGGCACGCGTGATTGCCTGGCGAATCCACCAGGTCGCATAAGTCGAGAACTTGTAACCGCGCCGCCAATCAAACTTGTCGACGCCCTTCATCAAACCGAGGTTACCTTCCTGGATCAGATCGAGGAACTGCAACCCGCGGTTCTGATATTTCTTCGCGATTGAAACAACGAGACGAAGGTTAGCTTCAGTCAACTCGTGTTTCGCCTGTGCCGTTTGGGCTTCACTGACGGCGATCATCTGATGCGATCGCTTGATTTCCAAAGGCATCAGGTGATGTTCGACTTCGATCTCTTTCAGTCGCTTTCTGGCGGTGGTGACATGCTTCCGGAATTCCTTCTGCTTGTCAGCCTTCAGTCCCTTGCGTTTGAGCTTCTCGGAATACGCTTCAATCTCGCGTTCGAGTGTGCGGACTTCCTTATGAACGACGCCGATGGAAGCGATCAAGCGCTGCCGGGCCGCTTCTTTCAAATGTAGTCCACGGATTTCCTGCGCGATTTCGAGTCGCGTGCGGGCAAGTTTCCGCCGGTAACGCAACAACTTCTTCGAGCGCTTGCCGCGTGAGACTTTCTGCTCGTCAGCAAAACGCTCAAACTCCTTCAGGCCTCGTTTGTAAAGTTGCCTGATGTTCTGTAGCCCTTCGATAGTCCACTGTAGATACTCTTCGCTGCGATCCTCGTGTTCCTCGGTTTCCATCTGGTCCGAGAAAGCCACGACGTCGCGGATGTTGAGCTGTCCGGCCGCCAACTCATCGCCGATTCGGAAAAGTTCCACCACGGCGATTGGCGAACGTGCTATCGCTTTTTCAGCGCGCTTCTGTCCGCGCTCGATTCGCTTCGCGATCGATACTTCCTGTTCGCGTGTGAGCAGCGGCACTACACCCATTTCCCGCATGTAAACGCGGATGGGGTCTGACGTCTTGTCCATCTCGCCGGCGGAAAGGTCGAGTTCGACCTCTTCGCTCATGGCTTCATCAGACTCAACGACAGACGACGACTCCTCGATCAAAGGCTCCTCGATTTCAGCTTCACCACTGGTCGCTCTCTCGAGGGTTTGTAAAACTTCATCGATATCCTCAATCGACACGGCGTCGTCGGTCAGTTCCTCGCTGAGGTTGACAAACTCGCCTTGAGCCGAACTCATGAGCTCGATACCGCTTTGATCTTTTTCAAGCCTGGACAAATTAACCAATTCCTTTCTCGCGTTGTTAGGCAGGTCGGAGCGCCTTCGCTCTCCGGGTCTTTGTTCCGTTGCGCAACTCGGACAAAGCTATCTGCCCTTGGTCATACTGCTTTTTACGGCCATTCCCCGTAATCGCCCCCTTGCCATTACGTTCGTTAGTTTTGCCGTTCGATTTCCCGTTGCCGTTGCGGCCGTTTCGGGCGTGGGCTGTTTGTTTCGTGGCGGCGCCACACGGTCTGAGGCGCTGCACCACGTCATTAATCGTTATTTTTCCCAACACCTGCTCAACTGCCGAATCAACCTCCAAAAGCACCTCGCCTAACACGGTTTCAATGTTCACACCCACCGGACAATCGCGACTCGGAGGCTGTCGATGCAACGAGAAAACGCCGTCGTACTCGAGTGCCCGGTACACATCTAGGAGGGTCGTTTCGGCCGGATCGTTTGCCAGTCTCGAACCGCCTAGTGAACCAGTTTGCGAAACTACCAGCCCCGCCTCGGCCAATTCGAGCAACATGCGGCGAATCACCACCGGATTGGTGTTGACACTTTCCGCAACCTGTTCGGATTTAAGGGGTTCTTCGCGCGACCAGGCCATCAGACTGAGCACATGAACGGCTACGGCGAACCTGCTGTTAGTCGACATATCAAATACGTTCCGGGCAATCCGGGGTTTCGTTTTGTAACCATTATAGTTACAGTTTTGATTTTGTCAATCTGATTGATGTTAAAGGAGTTCGAGTCCGGTTTTCGGGCACTTTCCGAACGGGGATCACTTATTCGCCGGGGACATTTGTGGGAGATTGAGGTTGTGAATGAGTTCGAACAAGGTTTCGACATCGATCGGTTTCGGCACGAGGGCGCGGTAACCCGTGCACAAAGCGCGCTCACGATCCTCGTCGCTCGCGTAGCCAGAGATGGCGATGGCGGGAACGTCGTCCATTCCGGGAAGAACTCTGAGTTGTTCGAGGAGTTGATAGCCATCGACGTCGGGCATGCCGATGTCGGAAATAATGACGGCCGGACGTTTGTTCACTGCTTGCTCCAACGCTTCGGCGGCTGACGCAGCGGTCGTAACGTTTGCGCCTTCACGACTGAACACCGCACTCAAAAGCGTCAGCGTGTCGAGCGAGTCTTCGACTATCAACACGTCCAGGCCAACCAGGGAATGAGTCTTTTCGGGCGGTTCTTCGGGAATTACACTTCCCGCCGTCGCCAGTGCCACATTGAGGGTAAAACATGAGCCTTTCCCAGTGCCGCCAGACTCCGCGAGGATTTTTCCACCGTGCATTCTTGCGAGCGCATCGGCAATTGCGAGGCCGAGTCCCAATCCTCCGTGACGCCGCGAGGTCGAGCCATCTGCCTGCTTGAAGCGATCGAAAACGTGCGGCAGAAATCCCGGATCGATGCCGATTCCAGTGTCGGTGACGACCAGGCGTGCTTGCGGGCCCTCGTTCTGCGTTGTCACGGTTACCTTCCCGCCAGGCTCGGTGAACTTAATCGCGTTCGAGATTAAATTCCACGCGATCTGCTGAAGCCGCACTGGCTCGCCCATCACGACGAGGGTCGAAGGCCACAGGTTCACTGCCAGTTCAATGTTGCGTTGCCCGGCTGACTCGAGCACCGTGTCGATCGCGGCCTTCGTGATCATGTTGAGATCCGTCGGCTTTGGTTCGAAATGAAGCTTTCCGGTCGCAATGCGCGACGTGTCGAGCAAGTCGTCGATCAGTTTCGATTGCAGCCAGGCGTTTCGTTCGATCGCATCCAACGCCTGCTCGACGCTTTTCTCATCGAGATGGGCGTTGCGTAACAATTTGATCCATCCGACAACGGGCGTAAGCGGGGTGCGCAGTTCGTGCGAAAGCGTCGCGAGGAAAACGTCTTTCGCGCGGTTCGCTTCGGCGAGCTCGCCGTTTAGGCGCGTCAGCTCGGCGGTACGCTCAACGATTCTTCGTTCGAGATCGAGGTTGAGCTGCTCCAGATCGGTGCGCGCCTTCTGTTCGGCAAGCATCAGGCGACGGTGTTCGACACCGCGCCGGATCGTGTGCTTCATGCTATCGATGTCACACGGTTTGACAAGGTAGTCGTAAGCACCTTCCTGCAACGCCGCGATCGCCGATTCAACCGAAGCAAAGCCAGTGAGCACGACCGAGATCGTCAACGGTGAGTGACGACGAATCTGGTTTAGTACTGAAAGACCGTCGCCTCCCTCCATGTGCAAGTCGGTGAGTACGAGGTCATAGTCGTTCTGCTCGAGCAGGGCGATGGCTTCGTCACCGCTCGATGCGGTGTCAACCAGGTAACCCTCTTTTTCGAGAATAGCTGCGGTTGTGATGCGCAGACTCTCTTCGTCATCGACTACGAGCAATCGTGCATCACGTATAAGCGACGGCATGCCGTTTCCGTCATCAACTGCCAGGTTCCTATCGCTGTGGTCCAATCTATGGCTCATCTCGTCGTTAACCGTTCAGTTTCTTGAGCTTCAAAAATTGGGGATTCAACCTGGAGGACGATCGTGAAAACAGTTCCACGACCTACTTCACTTGTTACCTCGATGCGCCCACCGTGCTGCCTGACGATGTCCTGAGTCACCCATAGTCCAAGGCCGGTGCCTTTTTTGCCGCTGGAGAAAAACGGCTCGAAGATGCGGTTCAAATCGTCTTCGTTGATACCGACGCCGCTGTCGCTGATTTGGATCAGGATCGACGGTTGCAATGCCTGTTCGTAACGAGAAGTACTGATGCTGATTTCACCGCCGCCTTGTATGGCCTGTTGCGCGTTGATGATTAGATTCAGGATTACCTGGCGCAACTGGTCGGCGCGCGCGCGAACCTTCGGCAGCGTCTCATCAAGATTCCGATTCACGCGAATTTTTAACTGGCGCAACTTCTTTTCCAGCAGTACTAGCGTCTCTTCGATCAACTGATTGACGTCGACCCAATCCACTTCGCCTGAGCGACGAGCGAAGCCAAGCATCTGCCGGATGATGTGTGAAACGCGTTCCGTTTCCTTGCGCGCGATTTCAAGGAAGCGGGAATTCTTGTCACCTTCAGATCCGGACTCCATCAGATAAAGCGCGTTCTTAATAGCTTCCAGAGGATTATTGACTTCGTGAGCGATCGACGCTGCAAGACGGCCGACCGCGGCGAGTTTTTCTGATTCAAACAGTTGTTGCTCGACGCGTCGTCGCTCGAGTTCGCGAATCTCAGTCAGATCGTGAAGAATGGAAACTACCGCTGTGACTTGTCCCGTCGGATCGAGCACTTCGCGCGCCGTGATCTCCATCGGCAAAAATCTGCCGTTTTCAGGATCGATCAGCTCGATCTCCGCCTGCCTCCCCGTTTCCGATGCCGACGCAAGACCGGAGATGAACGACGTGAGCTTCACGGCGTTGGTCCGAACGGCGCCAGCCGCGGCTGGACGAAACGACGATTGCTCCTCGAACAACAACTCCGCGCGCCGGTTGAACAGAATGAAGTTGCCCGCCGAATCGCAGACGACGATCGGGTGGCCCACGTTTTCGATGATCAGATCGAGGCGGTCGCGTTCACGAGTCGAATCAGCTTCGGCCTGTTGCAACTTAACGAAGTTGCGGGCGAGCTCTTCGTTCGCTTCGCGCAGATCCGTAACGTCGCGAAAGATTGAGACGAGTCCGAGCGGTTCGCCACGCGAGTTTGCGGCGGGAGTGGAGATGACTTCGAAGTGAATATCCGAACCTTCAAGCGGATCAACGAGCGTGATGTCTCGCTGGACTAAATCCGAGGACGAAACTGTTGCGCTCGAGAGATACGCTGAGAAGAGGAGGTCGTTCATCTTGAGCGCGCGGCGTTTGCCTTCGCCGGCGTTTGCCGATCCGCTGAACAGTTCCTCGGCGCGACGATTTTGCAGCAGGATTTCGTTGTCGAGGTCGGTGAGTACGATTGGATCGGCGACCGACTTCATGATCGATTCGATCCACTGTCGTTCCCGCTGTAATTTTGTAACGGTACTGACGAGCTTTTCCTGGTGAATCGCAAGCGACGCGATGATGCCAACGCGATCGGCAAAGCGCTTCAACAGATTCAGCGAAAGCGGATCGATTGTTTCTCGATCAGCGCCTACGTAAAGAACGCCCAGTCGCGAGCCTGGATCGAAAGCCCAGTAGTGGCCGGGGAGCCTTGAAGCGCCGCTTCGTGAATCTCGGGTTCGAGTCGGAGAGATCTCGGAGATTCCAAACAACGGAAGCGCGATAACGTCATGCTCCCAGTGCATGTTGTCGAAGAGAGTTCGTGAGGCGACGTCTTCCTTCATCGAGATCCACAACGGCACCGCATCGTGAATCACCCGGACGCACGCGGCGCTTGAATCCAGCGGCATCTCGGCTCGTGCGGATTGATCGCCTTCAAACCCGACCGCCACACGGATTCGCAACTCGGCTTCTCTTTCATTGATGATGGCAACGGCGGCCTGCCGGTGCCCGAAGATGTTGGAAATACCTTCCAGCGCGAGCAGGAGTCGTTCGTTCACCCGCGGTGTCGCCAGCATCTGCGTCGTGGTCTCCACGAACACGTCATACTGGCGCAGGTAGGAACCGATCCGTTCGTTATCTGAGATCGGCGGAACCGTGGCAAAAGCTAGCTCTGTGGGAACTTCACCCATGTTCTAAGGATCTGTGTTTGCCGCACACATCAAAACACGGATTACACCGTGTTATTTTTTCTCTTCGACTGTGACTCGGCGACGAGTTTCAGTCTCTACAGTTTCTGCTCCGGGGGTCAAAGCCGGGCGGGAAACAGCCGGCGTCAAACCTACGGCTTCAGCGTACTTGAGGTAAGTGTCAATTGAAGCAACAACCACACGAGCTTCGATAGTGATCAGGTCTATTCCCACCAGTGAGATACGGACCCAGGCGTCGATGACGATCCCCTTGTCGAGAACGCGATCAAGGACGTCTATTAGACTAGTTCCGCCTGGTGCTCTTTCGACAGCCATTTGCTTAGGTTCCTTTATCCAAAGTTGTAAAAACCAGCATTAGCCCAGCGTTAACGACGCCGCCCTTTGCTCTTAGTATTCTTTTTGATCTCTGTTCGGGTGACCTCGGTTCTGGTGGTGTTGGCCGCTCCGAGCTTTCGGATCTCCAGCTCAAGTTCAGAAAGCCGCTCACGCAACTCGACATTTTCCGCCTCGGCACGCTCGGCGCGTGTCGTCAGGTTCGTGTCGTAGCGCCACCAGTTCAGGCCAATTTGCTCTGCCTTGTCGATCGAGCACACGAGGAGTCGAATCTGCAAGGTGAGTAGTTCTACGTTAGCAAGCGACACTTTAATGTCGCCGGCTATGACCAACCCCTTGTCAAGAATGCGATCGAGAACATCAACTAAGCCCGGGGGACGGGCCGTTATAAGGGTAGACCGCTCACTGGACACTTTCGTCCTCCACTCTCAGGAGGCGGCTTTAATCAAAAAGCTCAAGTGGCCGCCACCGTCGTATGCAATGCCGGGGAAAGACTTACTTCAGCTAAATCAGACGTCCCACAGGACCGAGATCGAGATTGAGTTCTTCATCCGTTAAACCAAATTGTTCTTTAAGTTCCTGAAGCTTTGCTTCTAACTTCATAAGCGCTAACCCTAATTCTTCGATTTGTTCAGGTGAGAGATCCCCGCCTTCCATGCGGCGGACCGCCTGCTTTTCGAGCAGACGACGGATGAACTCGATCAACGTAAGAACCAGCTTCGCGAGACCCTGTTCGACGCTTTGCGCGTCGATATTAATTCGCGACGGGAGAGAGTTTGTGACACAACTCAGTTGCTCAACGAACTCCTCGACGTGCGAGGTCTCGATCTCCGGCTCAGACGTAGGGGATTTTTCGGGGGAAAACTCCATCAGCTTACTCCGAACCACGTTTTGACTTCAAGCTCTATGTTGGAAAAAGTATACGGCGGCCAGGGTCCGCTTACCAAAAAGTGGAGTTCCGGCCGTGTTTTACGGGCTTCCGCGAGTCGATCGCGGTATTTCGCAACGTTCTGGCGGTCGACGAGATGAGCTGCGGCCACGATCAGCTTTTCTGTCGGGCAAAGACTAACTTCTTCCTGCCTAACCAGCTGTCGAACCTGCTCGTGAAGCCAGCCGGCAACCTGCCTCGCTTCTTCAGTCCGCTGTTCGCCACCAAGTATTTCGCGTTGCTTTCGATAAAGAAACGCTGCTCCAGGGCCTGTCACATCACTTTTCAATCCTGAATCGGTTTGATCCGTGTTTGAGATAATCTTGACCCCCATCTCAAAACACCCGCGTACCCGAGCCAGGCTACTTTTTAAAGTAGCCTGGTGAGTATTTACGTAACCAGTGATTTGCTGTGTGGTTACCACAGATCCAAACCGAAATGGTAACGGCGTCGTCACATTGAGGAGGCTGCGCACAACCTTGTCGTGGTTCAGGACGTTTTCACGAGTCACCGACACGGAATCGCCTTCAAACTCACTCACCAGCAGCGAGAAGTTCTTCTACCATGATCAGGTCCACTCGCGCGTCGGAAATGCCGCTGACCGACGCTGCCGGCAAGTCGATCTTCTCGGCGAGGCAGTAGACATATAACTTCATTCACGTTTGCGTACGACTTCGTTGGCAGTCTCGACCGAACTGACGAGGACGTTCAAGCCGATAAAGATCAAGTCGATGTCGGCGACTGAGATGGTGATTTCGCCGGCGATCACGAGACCGCGGTTGAGCACATGATCGAGAGTTTCGAGCAACGAAACATCAGACTGCTCCAGAATATCTATCTGTTCCAATTGCTCACTCATTATTCAATCCGTGTGAAATTATATGCGGGCCAGGGTCCCGTAAGTTCAAGACGTACACCGGCGCTTTGATGTTCCTGCGCCAACCGTTCAGCGGTATCGCGAAAAGCGTCAAACTCCGACTTCGTCACGAGAAATGCAAACTTCGCTTTAAGTTCACCGTGCTCAGTAGCCTCGACCTTTAACACACGCAGACGGTTTGCATCAATGCTCTGCTCGCCGAGTGTCTGTTCTACTTGTTCGACAATTCGATTCAGAGCAGCACGCGCTTCGTCGACCTTCAAGGTGTCGATCTTCTTTTGCATCAGGTACGACTGGCCCGGCGACGCCTGGGCCGCGCGCTCAGTTAATTCACGCAACACTGGGCTGACTGATGTGATGCTCGACATCAACACGGACTGATCGCAAAAAACATTCACGCCCCACTCTTCACGCCCGCGCAGGCGTTCGAGTATCTCGCGGAGCTCCCTTCCCTTTTCCGACAACATCCGTTCGATTCCGTCCCGCTCGAGGTAGATGGTGCCAAAACGGAGCGGCACGATCGCGGCTCGTTTGGCAACATATTCCGCGATCGTTTCATGACGCATCGCGCGTACGGCGGTCCAACTCGGATCGGACAGATGTTCAGCGAGGCTTTCTTCACTATAACTGGCTAAAGGCACCTCGCTAATCAGTGCCGCCAGTTCGCCGCTCGAGAGCCATTCGAGTTTCGAATCTTCTTCAATCGCCGACGGCAACGAACCCGCCGCAAGCTCGGCGGCGGCCGCACGCTCGGCGATACAGTAGACGTAGAAAGCAAGCTCGCTCATGCTGATTTTGTCCGCGATTGTACTCGATCCCACGACTGAAAATGCTTCAGTAAATTCTTCGCGCCGGTGATTTCGTGCGGTTGCTGAGGCGCGGTAAACAATTGGACCGAACGAAACCGCTTGCGAAAGTTCACAACTACCTCGTCCTGCATCTTCCGTCTCGATTTACAGAACTCACATCGGTTCTTGGGGACCATCCCATTGATCAAGAGCGTCTCCATTGGCACCTGCAGCTTGTCGAGCGCCTTTGTAAGGTCGACGGTCTCTTCCAAACTCATCCGCTCGGGAATCGCCACGCCGACAAACTCACAACGCTTCGGATCGGTAAGCAAAGCAAGAACGCCCTTGATACTCTTCGACAACGCCACCAACTCTTCGGCGACCTGCGTCGCCTTCACAACGTTCTGATACTTTAGCAGGAGCTTCATAAACGTTCGTATCCAGGAGAGCGCGACCTGCGGCAACTCCAAAAACCGGATCAAATGGCCCGTCGGCGCCGTGTCGAGGATGATTGAGTGGTAACGATTCTCGTCGAGTAGATCGCTGATGGCGCCCAGCGCGGCGATTTCGTCAATGCCGGGCGGCGTTAGTTCAACCAGTTCACGCATCGCTTCTCGATCAAATTTGATCTCCATTCGCGAGGCGCCAGTCAGCGAAGCAAACAGCTCGTCAGTCCACGTTCGATAACGTGTTTTGAGTTCTTCAAACCATTCTCCGGGATCGATCTCCATCGCATCGAGGTTCGCATTGCCCCCGACGCTTTTCTTTTCGCGACCAATCTCCTCACCAAAACTGTCAGACAGCGAATGCGCCGGATCAGTTGAAAAGATCAGCAGCTTCTTTTTTGGTTCGGCGTGGGCGAGCGACAGTGCATAGGCGGCCGCCGCAGTGGTCTTTCCGACACCGCCTTTCCCGCCAAAGATCACAATGGGCTTTAGGGTTAATGGGAATTCCATATAACCTTCCCGACCTTATTCAACGCCTCGAACCCTCGAACTTCCTGCGCCTGCAACGGGACATAGTGAAAATCCAACCCGCGAAACGCCCGCGAAATCTCCTTCAGCCACTTCTTCTGACCCAAAACACGCGCATGACAGTATTCACAATCATCATGTTCCTGCTCGACACGATTGACGATCAGATCGCGCACGGGCACGCCCTGCTCTTTCAGCAACTCGAGATAGCGCTCGGTTTCGCGAACACTCATCGCTTCAGGAATCGTGACGAGGGAGAAACTCGTCTGATCAGTGTCGTAAAGTAACTTGCGCACGGACGCAATCCGCTCGTTCAAATCTCGCAGGAACAACTCAACCTTATCGAGTGGCGCCCGTCGCCGCGCAAACTGCTCGATCATGTAACGATGCTTCTCACCCATTAAATCCAGCGTCCGCACTATACGCTCGAACACCTCCGGCAAACGCAACAGCCGGGACGTATGTCCGGAAGGCGCCGTGTCGACGACGATGTGCGTGTACTTCCCCGCGCGATCGACTTCACTCAACTCAAACAATGACATCACTTCGTCCAACCCCGGCAACGAAAGATTCAGCAACTGGTTAATATCGTCCTCGTCCAGCAACGTTCCGCGTTCCGCGATCTCAGCCAGTACTTCGCCGTGCGCAACTCGAAACCGCTCGAGCGCGAGACTCGCGTCCATCTCATACGCAAACAACTTCCCACGGCCGCGAGGTTGTTTCACCTCAACGAGACGATTACCGACTTTCACGTCGAGACTGTCAGATAACGAATGTGCGGGATCGGTTGAAAAGAGGAGGATGGAATCGTTGCGTTTTGAGTTATGAAGGAGGAAGAGTGCGGTTGCTGAAGCGGCGGTGGTCTTACCGACCCCACCTTTGCCGCCGAAGAAAAGGTAACGTGCGTTCACCCTCGCTCGTGTTCATCACCGCCGACTTCAATGACGAAACTCGACGAGTCTTTCGTATGGACCACCTGGTGCATCAGGTCGAGCTGTCGCATCTTGATCGCACGCAAACGCGCAAACAGTTCCGCCTCCTGCTCCGCAAAATCCTCGTCAGAGATCTCGTCGAGCTCCTTGCGCATTTGCAGCTCGAGCAACTGTTCCTTGATCACGGTGTCGTCGTTCAACTCCTGATTGGCCATCTTTTGAATCTGGCCCAGGATGAACTTGAAACCGTTAACCGGCGCGAGCAGTAAATCGTCGATCAGAAACATTGCCTTAACTAGCTACGGCCTCGGTGGTGCCTTCGCCGCGCTCCAGTTTCAAACGAATGTGGACGAAGTTGTAGGGCGGCCACGGACCGCTGTACTTGAACGAGAGCTTGCCTTCGTATTTCGAGGCGATCTCTTTCACCCTCTGGTCGAACTCGGTTTCACGATCGCGCTCGATCAAAAACGCCGCGTTCATGATCATGCGATCGCCAATCGGCTTATTGGCTCGGGAGGCGACGGCCACGTCGCGCAGGTGCGAATAGATCTCGCGAATGTACGAATCTGCCTGGTCTGTCAACGCCGTTTCGATCAAGCGGCCCAGTTGCATGCGTGCGAAATAGGTCGAACCTGTCGTGCGCGTGGTGATCTGTTCTTTGAGGTGACGGATCTCGTCATCTTTCTCCTCCAGTTCCGCTGTGACTTTGTCGCGGTCCCAGTTCACCTTCAGTCCGAACTCAACCTTGCCTTCCATCTTCGCCAGCACGTCGCGCAGCGCGTCGTAAGTTCCACGAATCAGCTCGACGATGTCGTCTTCCGTCTTGAACAATGCGCCGAACGCCATTGGCAACACGGTGAACTCGCGCATCACCGTCTCGTTCACCTGCTCGTGCGCGAACACGTTCTCGCGAGTGGGGTCGTAAACCACGAGGGGCGTGTTTGAGACGACGGCTGCAAGACCCTTGTGACGCACTGTGTAAATATCGTCGCCGCGTCCACCAATACCCATCGGGCCAAATGAACGCGGTTCATCGGTTTCGATGATGCAGTAAACATACTTGCCCTCGGGCACCGGCTCGAGAGAGGGTTGTTCGACTTCTCGACTCATATTGTTTTGCCTGCGTGGGTTACCGGAATGACAGGATCGAATACTCGCCCAAAGATGATAATCAGTTGCCGCAATCTGGACAAGCTTTCGAGGGCATTAGTTCGTTTGTGCCTTGAATTCAAACATTCCTTAGGGCCGACTCCCAAAATCGGATTGTTGTGATGCACCCGCCGGGGCCATTTTGCCGTTTTGCGGCTGGCATGAACGTTGCTCCCTTCTATAAGAGAAAACAAAGAAGGAGATTCCGACCATGCTGTGGACAATTTTAGTAATTCTTTTGGTTTTGTGGCTTATCGGCTTGCTTTCGAATGTCGGCGGCAGCCTGATTCACCTGCTTTTGGTAGTTGCGGTGGTGGTGCTAATTATTAACCTGGTTACCGGCCGCAGAGCAGTTTAAGTCCAACAATCACTCTACTTCGGCAAGATCTGAGTTGGCCGGGCCGCTATAGACCCGGCCTTCAGCCGTAAATTTCGAACCGTGACACGGACAATCCCACGTCCGTTCACATGCGTTCCACGAAACAACGCAGCCAAGGTGCGGGCAGACGGCGGAGCGTCGGCGAATCGATCCGCCGTCGTCTCGGTACACCGCGATCTTCGAGAGACCTTCGCGCATAATTGCGCCCTGCCCCGGCTTCAATTCTTCCGCTGACTTTATATCGCCGGCAGTGACGTAGTCCGCAAACTGCCCGGCGACGTTAATGTTCTCGCCGGCGTACTCTTTCGCGGCGCGTAGCGTGACGCGTGATGGATTGTAAATATCTTCCCAGGGATTTTTTCGCCCCTGGATCAGGTCGGTGAGCAGGATGCCGGCGATGGTCCCATGCGTGATTCCCTGGCCGGAATCACCGGTGGCAATGAATACGTTATCGGAATCGAGCGGATTGCGGCCGATGAAGGCGAGATAATCGGCCGGTTCCATTACCTGACCGGACCAGCGAAACGCAATCGCGCCAGCCTGCGGAAAACGTTCGCGTGTCCATTGCTCGAGCCGCGCGTAACGATCGGCGCAGTCGTCGGCCTGGCCCGTCTTGTGGTCCTCACCACCGACGATCAGAACGTCGTGGTCCTTAAGGCTCTGGAGTCGGAGGTAGTGATACGGATCGAGTGTGTCCCAGTACAACGCGTGCGCGATCGATCCTTTCGCGACCGTGGCGCCGATGACGTACGTGACGTACGGCGCCTGTTTCGTGTGAATCGCGACACGATCGTTAACGGGCGTGTTCGTCGCGACGACGATTACGTCGCAAGTAACAATCGGACCATGGCTACTTTCGACGTACGCGTTCTCGCCGCCTTCGATCGTCTTGGCGTGTGTTTCGTTGAACAAACGGCCGCCATCGCGGCGTATCGCTCGCGTCAGTCCGCTCAGATAAGTAAGCGGATGAAACTGAGCTTGCCGTGGAAAGCGAAGCGCCGCGCCAGTATCGAACGACTCAATCGGTGCTCGCGCGACTTTTTCAACGTCCACCAAACCCGCTCGATGCGTTGCCTTCAACTCTTTATCGAGCAGTCCCTCGTCCTCGGGTGGCGGCGCAAACAGAAAGCCGTCAACACGTGCGAAGTCGCAGTCAATCTGCTCTTTGCGAACAATCTCTTCGACTTTGTCGATCGCCGCCGTGTGACTCTCGGCTGTTAACCGTGCACCTTCCTCGCCATGCAGTTTCTCGATTTCGAAAAAGCGATCGTCGAACGCATTTGTCAGATGCGCCGTGGTGCGACCGGTCATGCCGCCACCGATCGGACCATCGTCGAGAACCACAACCGATCGGCCCTCCTGCGCAAGCAAATACGCAGTCGTCAACCCAGCGATCCCGGCACCGATGATGCACACGTCGGTGCGAATGTTTTCCTGTAATCGAGACTGCGACGGCGTGTCTGCCGTCGCCATCCAGAGTGAGTTGTTTGCTTGCGAATCGTCTTTCATGCGAACCATGTAAAGACTACTTCGATGGTGCCGCAGGAGCTGAAATGTTGACGTCCACTTCCTTCTTACCGCCAAACCACCGGCCGCCGAATACGAACAACGCAGCGACGACGATGATTACGAAAATTACAAGTACTGCAACCACTCCCGTGCTTCCACTACCATTGTCTGCCATGTTTTTTTCCTCCCAGTTTGTTTAAATATTGAATTCAAAAAAGCGTTACGCGGCGGTTGTTTCACCGCCGAGCAAAGTTAAAACTTCTCCGGTCACGTAACTCGAGTCGATCTCCGAAGCGAAATAGACAAACGCCGGCGCGATCTCTTCGGGCTGCGCCGGACGCTTCATCGGCGTGTCTGCGCCAAACTCTGCAACGTCCTTAGCCTCTTTGTCCGAAGGATTCAGCGGCGTCCAGACCGGTCCGGGCGCAACGCAGTTCACTCGAATTCCCTTCTCGACCAGGTTCTGGGCCAACGATTTCGTGAATGCGTTGATCGCTCCTTTGGTCGCAGAGTAATCGAGTAGTTCTTTGCTGCCTTCGAGTCCGGTGATCGATCCGGTGTTGACGATCGCACTGCCCTCACGCATGTGCGGCAACGCTGCTTTCGCCATGTAGAAGTAGGCGTAGATGTTCGTCTTGAACGTATGGTCCCATTGCTCGTCAGTTACGTCTTCAAGACCTTCCTGGTGCTGTTGATAGGCTGCGTTGTTGACGAGAATGTCCAGCTTGCCAAACTCTTCAATCGTCTGTTCGACGACTTTCTTACAAACTTTAGGATCGGTTAAATCAGCTTCCACTGCGATCGCGCGCTGTCCTTCTGCTTCAACGGCATGCTTCGTCTCGTCGGCGTCACGCTTCTCTTCTTTCAGATACGTGAACGCGACGTCAGCTCCCTCACGTGCAAACAACACCGCCACTGCGCGTCCGATACCGGAATCGCCACCCGTGATCAGTGCGACTTTTTCTTTTAGTTTTTCCGCGCCCTTGTAGTGTGGCGCGAGATAATTCGGCCGCGGCTCGAGCTCCGCTTCAATGCCCGGCTTGGGCTGATGTTGCGGCGGCATCGGAGACATCGGCTGTTTGAGCTTCCCTGGTTCGGCCATATTGCTCCCTTGATGGGTTATCGTTTCTTACTGCCGCTCTTCTTTCCGCCTTTGCGCGACGCGCTACGGTTTTCTTTCTTGCCGCGGCCGCTACCGCTTTTCTTCCCGCCGCCGGATTCCTTGTTTACCGTCGCCCACGCGCGTCTCTCGGCTTCTTTCTTCGAGACGCCTTTGTCTTCGTATCCTTCTTCGATGTGTTCAGCTTTGCGTTTCTGTTTGTCGGTGTAACTCGACTTATCTCCCCTTGGCATTACCAGACCCCTCCTTGATGTCTCGTATTGAGCAAATTGCGTCCCACAACGATGGGCCATCGGTGCGACACAGATCAAAGGCAATTCTTACTAGCAATTAGCGGTGGCATCACCCTTGCGCTTAGGTACAAACGTGTTGGATACAGCCGTGCGGATGCTTCGGAACTAAACAACCCGAGGCAGTTCGCTGTATAGGAAACCTACACTTTAGGAGGAATACAACAATGCCTAAAAAGGCGACAAAGAGTCATCGTGAACTAATTGATACCGGCAATGACAAGCGTTTTGTGAGACGCGACGAGAAGGGCGAATTCGAGAAAGTCGTCGACGTCGGTCGCTCGATCGCAAACGACACCAAACAACATGCGAAGACGAAGGTGCCACCCGGACAAGGTGATCGCGGCGACACGGAATGAGGGAAAGTGGTTGAAATTGTTCAGAAGCGGCGGGGGGCACGCCTCTCGTCGCTCACTCTTTTTATCTTTTGAAAATAGTCGTTGAGCATTCGCGCATGACAAATCAAACACATCTGCTCTTCGTTTTCCTCGGCGTTGGATCTGATGATCGCGCCGCACCACGAGCAAACGACGTTGCGATTAAACCGCGCTTTGTCCAACCGATTATTTCTATTACTCAACATAATCTTCCCGACTGTTCCTTACTGGCCAAAATCCACACACAACCAAATGCATAGACAAATCTCGTTCCGGGATTAAGGAAACTCGACTTTCACATGACAAAACTCGAACGTTTGCAAAGTATCGGCATACGACGACTCGGTAGCCCGAAGCGCGGCTTCCGTTACGAGTCGCAGAACGGCCGTCTCAAAAAAGCAGACTTCGAAAGAATCCAGAAACTAAAAATCCCGCCAGCCTGGGTCGATGTGGCGATCAACCCGGCCGCTAAAGGAAGAGTGCAGGCAGTCGGTCGCGATGCGGCTGGACGTTGGCAGTACCTGTATCACGAAGATCACACACGCGTTCAAGACCTGCGAAAGTTCAAGCGCATAACGAAGTTCGCTTTGGCCCTGCCAAAGATGCGGTCCACGATCAGACGTCACTTGCGGCAACCGGGTCTCGGGCGCGAACGAGTGCTCGCGGCTGTGCTGCGAGTTCTTTCAACTTGCTACATGCGACCTGGCAGTGAGGTCTACGCGAGTGAGCACGGCAGTTACGGCATCGCGACCTTGCGTCGTAAACACGTGACGGTAAAAGGCGATGTCATCGAGTTTGACTTTCCCGGCAAGTCGGGTGTGCGGCAACAACGGCAACTGCGCGATCGGCAAGTGGCGCGAGTAATTCGCGCGACTTTGAAGCTTCCGGGTTTCAATGTTTTCAAGTTTGAAAACGGAAACGGCCAGCCGGTTGCGGTGACGCGCCAGCACATTAACGATTACATCAAGGAAGTGATGGGCGAGAGTTTCAGTGCGAAGGACTTTCGCACGTGGGCCGGAACACTGGTTTGTGCGTGCGCGCTGGCGCGCGAACGAAAGGAGACGCCGGCAAGTGCTACTGCCGTGAAGAAGAAGATCGTCGCCGCAATCAAGGAGACTGCGGAAGTACTCGGCAACACACCGGCAGTGTGTCGCAGTTCGTACGTCTGTCCCGAGATCATTCTTTCGTACGAAAAGGGACAAATGATCAATCACTGTTCGAACAGTCTGGAAAGTCTCGTATCCTTTCGCGGCTATGGCTTGCACAAAGCCGAACGAGCACTGCTTCGGTTTCTCAAACGCTGAGGACGACGGATTGGCACTCATATTGCCGAAAGCCGTCGTGAACAAGTTTTGATGTTCTGATATCGAGCAACGGAGGGTTTTACATGGAAGGACCACTTAGAGGAATACTTGCAGGCGCCGCGGCGTGGAAGTTTGGCGGCGGATGTATCTCCACCATCCTGATTTTCATTCTCGTCTTCTGGTTACTCGGCTACGTGAATTGTTGAAACCGGTTTGTTCATTCACTTAATTCGTCTTGACGCAAGCGTCCGTTTGGAATAGGGTGCGCTTGCGTCACGCCAACTCACACGCTGGCTCCTGATCCCGACGCGTTACAGTCCAGCGCAACTCTAAAATTCTCGCCGGGGGCTTTCCTCGACCTTCACCAGGAGGCATTCCATGAACCTCAAGCGTGTTCTCGCTTTCCTCGTTATCTCTTTGCCGCTCGTGGTATTTACCAGTTCTCAACCTTCGTCGGCAACAAAGCCAGACCCCGATCCTTCAATTTTCGGAGAAGGCACGTTCACATTCATGAATCCGATTGCAATGCGGACGCAGCACTTTGAATTCTCTTTTGAGGCCACAGTAAACAAAAACGGCAAGGGCAGGGGCCACGCACAATTCAACAATCTGACGACTCAAACGCAGATAGAAGTAAAGCTCGATTGCGTAACGCTATCTCAGGCTGACGCGGTAATGTCAGGGAGAGTCCAGCATAGCGACGATCCCGGTTTTCCGAAGCACATGAGGGTGGTCTTTGCCGCGATCGATGGAAGCCAGATACCTTTTCCATTCGCAGACCGGATTACGCCTATCTTTGAGACCTTTATTTTTCCAGGTTTAGAGAACGACTGTACCGGGGGCCCTCTGACAATACTGCCTCTCGATAGCGGTGATATTGTCGTTCAACCGTGAAAGCAGAAAGATTTACCAGCTCACCACGAGTTCTTCCGCTTCCTGCCAGACAGGAAGGTTCTGGCGAATCGCACAGCGATACAGGTGATCGGGTTCGGTCAACAACAGACCGGCGCCCATCACCACCGTTGTGATCGGATCTTCAGTCATTGTCACGCGCAGTTTCAGTTCGCTTTGCAGCCGCTCTCTGATTCCCTTCAACAACGATCCGCCGCCAGTGAGAATCAACCCGGAGTAGTAGATGTCGGCAACAGCTTCCGGTTGTGCATCTTCCAGCACTCTTCTGATGCCCGCCACGATCTCAGCTAGCACCGGTTCCAACGCTTCACGTACTTCGTCGGCAGTGATATTAACGGCGCAGGCCGAACCGTCGCTTAATTGCTTGCCGACGACCTGCACTTTTTGTTGATCGTCGCGGATCTCGCCGTTGCTCAACGCGCCGAGTTCTTTCTTGAGCGTTTCCGCAGTGTACTCGCCGATTTGTAAGCAATAATTTGAACGAACGTAGTCGCGGATGCTTTCGTCCATCGCATTTCCGGCGGCGGTCAAACTCACTGACGAAACAACTCCACCTGACGCGATGATCGCGATATTCGTCGTGCCGCCACCGATATCAACCACGAGGTGCGCGCGTTCGTCGTCTAACGAAAGACCGGCGCCAAGTCCGGCAGCTAATCCCTCGTCGACAAGGTCAATGCGACTGCCGCCGGCATCGCGAGCTGCATCACGAACCGAACGCTGCTCGACCGCAGTTGCCGAACCCGGAATCCCCACGACGTAATGGCTGCGTCGATAACCCTCGGTGACGCTCCCTACGAACGAGCGGAGCATCTTCTGCGTGACTTCGAAATTGAAGATCGTGCCGCAGCGGATTGGTCGATGAACCTCGATCCCGCGCGGCTCACGGCCCAGGAGTCGTGCCGCCTTGTGGCCCACGGAAACCACCTCGCCGTCGTAGCGATCGATTGCTACCACGGATGGCTGATTAACGAGCAAGCCCCGACTCGGGTGATAGATGAGGGTGTTGACAGTACCCAGGTCTATAGCGAGTCCGCTTCTAAAAAACTTCTCGATGAACTTCATGGCGAACGGCTCCTCCTCCAATAATGGCAGGGTCCTAGGAAGCGAGTAATTTAGCTTCCGAACGGCAAGTCGTATGCCTCAACGAAAGAGTAAATGCACCTGGGGGATGTCCTTTGGATCTAACAAATAGTTATTACACCGTTGTTTCCAGGGTCGTACTACAAATGTGCGGAGGTAAGCGGGAACGTACTACTTCAAAGCATTCAGGATGACTTGGTGGAGGTGGTCTAAGGATCTGAGTAGGTCGTCGCCGAGGTTTATTCGAAGGACGCGGCGGTCGCGACTCACGAGCGCACGGAAATCGCCGAGTGACTGGGCCTGTTTCAGGATGCTAAAACTGTAAGGCTCGCCCGGAACTGGAAAATCGATTTTGTCCGCTGGCTTCGATCTGGAAAAAGACGCCGGTGTTTGGTCCACCCTTGTGAAGCTGTCCGGTTGAGTGCAGGAAGCGTGGTCCATAACCGATCGTCGTCGCGCACTTTGTACGGTCCCGTACGGCGATTCTGATCTCCTGAAGCTTGCGATCGATCTCCGGCAGCTCTTCGATGTAGTTGAGGAACGCGACGTAGTCGCCAGGAGCGATCGACTTTAACTGCGCGCGTATCGCGTCGTCGTCCGCGAGTTTTTGATCGTCAGGCAGATTGCCGGACTTTGAAAACTCGCTCAGCAGTTCTCGCGTCGCATCTTTTGCTTCCTGCACGTTCGGTTGGTCGAACGGGTTGATGCCGAGTCGCCAACCGGCGCAGGCTGTTGCAAACTCCCAGATGAAAAACTCTGCGCCGAGATCATAAACGTCATGTAGTTCGCGTTGAATGACGGGATGGCCCGCGTCAGTTAACGCACGAAGCGAAACCTGCGTGCTTGCGCTGGTTTCGCCAATTGATATTGATACGAACACGCGATCGTCGCCGTAGACCGACGGTTCACCGAGCGGTTCGCCGCTGACGGGGAGTATTCCTTTTCCTTCTTTGCCGGTGCTTTCCGCGATGAGTTGTTCGATCCACAACCCTAGCGTCTCGATCTGCTGATCGATTACGAGCGTGAGTTTATCGCGTCCGGCATTCGCGCACTCGCCAATGATCGTTCCCAGCTTGAGGGCGTCATTTGCTTCCTTCGCGCGATCGAGAAACTTACGTATGTCGATTCCCATCAACGCAGCAGGGACCATGCCGAAATACGAAAGCGCCGAGTAACGTCCGCCTATGTCTGGCTGATTTAGAAATGTTCGTTGAAAACCTAGTTCGGTGGCGGTCTCAACGAGCGGTGAACCGGGATCGGTGATGGCAATGAAGTTCTCGCCCGGGTTCTCGCGTCGTTTACTGACTTCGTCGTACCAGTATTTGTAAAAGACTGTGGGCTCTGTAGTCGTTCCTGATTTTGAAGCAACGATGAACAGGCAATGCTCGACGTCGATCTGATCGCGGAGACGAGCGATAACGTCAGGGTCAGTGGAATCGAGCACGAGCAGTTCGGGGAAATCCGGACTGTTGGCCGAAGGTTCGCGCCAACACCTCC
Organism: uncultured Acidobacteriota bacterium; assembly: GCA_963789185.1. GTDB lineage: Bacteria > Acidobacteriota > Blastocatellia > Pyrinomonadales > Pyrinomonadaceae > PSRF01. The sequence continues at coordinate 172,904 of CAWBJU010000013.1, read as the reverse complement.
GGACACAACGAGGATCCTCCCATGCCACATACCATCACATGTCGAAACTCGCTCTCGCGAATCGTCGCTGCAAACTCAACCAACTCGCCGGCGACGCCGACCATTTCGTCGGCGACAGTCAGCCAACCGAGCGAATTGCCAATCTGTTTCTGACTGGCTTCGTCTGTTTTCCAGAGCGAGGCGTCTTTTCGCCATAGGCGTTCGACGACGGACTCTTGTTCAGCGTCGTGGATCGAGCTGCTTAATTGGTCCGCGAGTGGTCCGAGATGGAATTCCATGCGATTCATGATGCCGAAGCCTTACTTTTAGAGTGGGAGTAAGAAGTGTAACATCGTCTCAGGAAACAAGGGGCCAAATTCACGATGTCAACACAATCGAAACAAGCATTAATCGTTGTCGATGTGCAAAACGACTTTTGTCCGGGTGGGGCGTTGGCCGTCGCTGAAGGTGACGAAGTGGTCGCGCCGTTGAATGAGTTGATCGACGAGTTTCTTGAGCGCGGCGATCCTGTCTACAAAAGCCGTGACTGGCATCCGCCGAAAACGAAACACTTCCAGGTGTACGGCGGCACGTGGCCCATTCACTGTGTACAGAACACCAGAGGCGCCGAGTTTCATCCGCAGTTACGCGATGATCCGCGCATCCGCGTCATCTCCAAGGGTCTCGGCGATACTGATTGTTATTCAGCTTTCGACGAAACCGATCTAAAAGAGCAACTCCGCCAGCAAGGTGTTCAGGAAGTTTTGGTCGGAGGACTCGCTACTGACTATTGTGTGAAAAACACCGTCATCGATGCGCTTAAACACGGATTTAAGGTGAAGGCATTGAAGAACGCGATGCGCGCCGTCGATGTAAACCCAGGCGACGGCGGACGTGCCATTCAGGAAATGAAAGCTGCAGGAGCCCAGATCGTCAACGGCGATAACTGATGGGAACCCTGAACATCGATCGATATCACGCCGCCATGGGCGACGCGTCGTTCAAGGACGTGACCCGGCTGCGAAACGAACGCCTCAGCGACGCAGAAGCCACCTTCTACGTCACCCAACGAAAACTGCCGTTCGCACCCTGCCTGGGCCACGAACGTCTCGTCCGCCTACTCGTCGACAGCCAGATCGATCGCCCGCGTCTGCGCTTCCTCGAGCAGGACCGTGGCGGTCTGCACAACTTCGCCCAGGCAATCGAAGATATTCAGTTCGTCGGCGCAATCCGCGCGGTACGACCGGGCACGATCGTCTTCGCACAGGAACCGTTTGCCGACATTCGCGGCGCCTTCGGACTAACACAAGCTCAGGAGATCAAGTTTGAGCATGCGTTTGATTTGCCGATGACCACCGCCAGCACGGCGATGCAGTTTCGTATGGCCGCGGGCGATCATCGCTGGCTCTCCGACTTCTCGCTGCGACGCAACGGGGACATCGAACGCGCCGTCGATATCGCGGTCTATGCGTTTATCGGCGGCTTCAACGATACGTCAAACATGGAAGCCGCTCATCGTCTCGACATTCCCGCCGTCGGTACAGAAGCTCATTACTGGCAACAGGCCTACATCGAGTTTTTGGACGATCCGGAAATCGAGCCCCGCACAGGCAAACCGAAGCATTTCGAACAGGTGGCCTTCGAACGCTGGCTCGACGCGAATCCAAACGGCACTACGCTGTTACTCGACACGATCGACGTTTACATGGGCGCGGTCCATGCAGCGATGGCTGCGACTTCGAACGAATCACGGCGGCGTGCGTTCAAAGGTTTCCGCGTTGACTCCGGTGATCTCGCTGAGTTGGGCCACTGGTGTTTGAGGTTCTTTGAAGCAAACGGTTTTTCGGGTCTGCGGCCGAACCTCACGGGCGATCTCGATGTCGAAAAAGTAAGACGCATTGTAGCGGCATTTCCGCAAGTCGCAGGTTTTGGTATCGGCACGAAGTTGTCGAGCGAAGTACCGGCCGTTGCGGGTGTAATCTTCAAACAGTGCTTGATGAAAGATCGGCCAACGCTGAAAGCGTCAAACTCTGAAGACAAGATCACGCTGCCAGGCAAGTTGCAATTGTTTCGCGGCAGCGACGAGGGCGGAAACTATGTCGGCGATGTGATTGGACTTGATGATGAAGACGTGATGATACCCGGTGCGGCAAGAGTCGAACGATTGCTGGTGCCGTTCTGGGAAAACGGACAGCACTCGGCGATTCCGTCAATCGAGAAACAGAAGGTGTTTGTCGAGGAGCAGCGCAGACGGTTTGAAGATATTAGTAATTATCCGCACGTTCTGAGTGACAAGCTGCGACAGTTGCGGGACGAGCTGGTAAGACAGATGAAGATTGATGATTCCGGGTGGCAGGAAGTTTTGAAACAGCCAGTGCTTTAAAGCCCGTTGACTAGAGGTTTATAGTAAGACCGACATGCGACGGTCGGTTGGTCGAGACTCGTTCGCCCACACCTGCCCTCACATCACATCGTCCGCAACAAAAGGGGGATTCGATGCCAACTCTCGCATGGCGCAACGATGCCGACGGCTTTGCCTTCATCAACTCGTGGTTTCTCGATCCCGTCGAAACCACCGGACTAACTGCGATTGCCCAGGCGGCCGTGTCGTCGGCGGTGGGTGCCCTCGTCCCCGTGGTGCCCGACCCGCTCGTGCTCACGGCGGCGATGATCGCTGCCAACCTGGCGATCGGGCGTATCGCGCCGACGATCGAGATGGGCCTATGCGGCGGAATGACGTATGCCAGCCTGGACTACTGGCTCGCGCGCGCGCCGCTTCCACGTGGTTCACATGCACGCGATCAGCCGTCGCGGACGATGCCGGTGGGTGGTATTCTTCGCGACCTTATCTGGGGACGTCTAGTGCACAGCCTGGTCCAGGGCCAGGCATTGAGCCGCACGCTCGAATGGTCGCTTCTGCTTAATCAGGTACCGGCTCCATTCGGCGGCGCAGGGGCTCTCTTCGGTCGTACATTATCCGAATGGACCAAAGTGAAGAGCTCGATTGACGCGGGCATGCCTTGCCCGATTGGGTTGGTGTATACGGGCAGGGACGTGTGGGATCAACATCAGATCCTTGTATACGGCTACGAAGATTTCGGCAACGGATTTGGCAGCATGTACGTTTACGACTGCAATTCTCCACATCAGTTCGGAGACACGAATCACTCCACTGTCACGCTCGATCTCCGAGGCCCCTCGCTGGTTGCCGTCACGCCCTCAGACAAGACCACCGGCACGCTCGCTGGGTTCTTCCGCACCTCGTACTTTCCGTTGCCGCTGCCGGCATGGCTCGCGACCAGCTTTGGGAAGTTTTTGAGCTGGACTGGCGATCCGAGTTCCTACATGACCGCATATGGAGCGCGCATGCCGATCGCGGATGCGGCTGAACTGGCAGCTCTCGGTGGTATCAGCAGCGACGTCAGACCAGTAGTGGGCTCAACGCCGCCAACCACTGCACCGCGCCCGCGCGACAATGCCTTGCTGCGCGAAAGAAGTTCTGCACCCATATTTGTTTACCAGGGAGGAGCGCCGTTCCAGTTACCTGATCCCACATGGATTGACCGTTTTGGTGGAGCAGGGGCAGTGCGGCTGGTACCCGATGGGTCGTTGGCGGCGTTCATAGGACTGCCTGACGAAAACACTCTCCTCAGGGAATGGTCTGCGCCGGAGGTGTTCCGCATCATGCGCGGACAACGCCGGTGGGTTCCCAACCCGTCCGTACTCGCAAGGTTTGGCGGATTCCCTAGCGTGCGAATTGTGCCCGACGGCGCACTCGCGTCCATTCCACAAGGACCACCAGCGGTACCTCTTCCGGACAGCCCGCAAGTGTTCAATGCCGATTTCTATCTCAGTTACTATGGCGATCTTGCAGCGGCCTTTGGCAATGATCGTGCTGCGGCCCGCGACCACTGGCTCGAATTCGGAATAGGCGAGGGCCGGCGCGGCTCGCGAGAGTTCGATGTTCGGTTCTATCTAAACCTGTATGGCGATCTCGCAAATGCCTTCGGATCAAATTACGCAGCGGCAATCGACCACTGGCTCAATCAGGGCTTGCCGAATGAGGGACGCCGTGGCTCGCGTGAATTCGACGTTCGGTTCTATCTCACCGTTTATGCCGATCTGACCGTTGCCTTTGGCACAAACTATTCATCCGCGATGGACCATTGGATCATTCAAGGACTGCCGAACGAGGGGCGAGCTGGTGCGTCTGAAGTTGATGCAAGTTACTACCTTGGCAGGTACGGCGATCTGCGGGTTGCGTTCGGGACCAACTACCAGGCCGCCCTCGACCATTGGATCCTACAAGGCTTGCCAAATGAAGGACGCTCCGCCTCACCTATATTCGACGCCCGATATTACCTGGCGACTTATCCTGACCTCCGAGCGGCATTCGGCGCTGCAGGCTATTCAGCCGCGTTGGACCATTGGCTTTTTTTCGGGATCAATGAAATGCGGAGCGGCGCACCTTAGGGCCGACCAATTACTTAGTCGCCTGACGTGGTGCGCTCGGCAGGCGCGGGAACTTCCTCGGGTGCGGGTTTGCGACGTCTCTTAAACTTCTCGACGATGGTCTGCGAAACTGTTCCAAACGATTCAGCAAACCGGCGCCAACGCGACGTCGCTTTCAGATCGTCGAGCAGTGAATAGACCACCGGCGTAGCGATCAGCGTAAGCAACAGCGAAAGAGTCTGACCGCCAATGACGACGATCGCGATCGAACGTCGTTCCTCAGCACCGGGACCAGTGCCAAGCGCAAGCGGCAACATACCTGCAACCAGCGCAAGCGTTGTCATCAGAATCGGACGCAAGCGATCGCGATTGCCCTGCATGATCGCTTCGTGACGTTCCATCCCCTTCGCGCGCAGGTTGTTCATGTGATCGATCTGAAGAATCGCATTCTTCTTCACCACGCCAAACAAGACCAGCACACCGAGCGCGGAGTAGAGATTCAGCGTATCTCCCGTTCCCCACAACGACAGCAACGCAAACGGCACTGAGAGCGGCAAGCTCAACAGGATCGTAAGCGGGTGCACGGTGCTCTCGAACTGTGAAGCGAGAATCATGTACATGAAGATCACTGACAGGATGAACGCCCAGATGAACTCGGTGAACGTCTTCTCTAGTTCGCGTGCGCGACCGGAAACGGTGGTCGTGTAAGCGATCGGCAGATTCATCTCGCCGACGGCGCCACGCAATGCCTGGATGCGATCCGCTAGCGCGTAGCCGGGCGCAACCGAAGCGCGCACGGAAACTTGTCGCTCGCGATCGAGTCGATCGATTCGCGACGGGCTCGTGTCGCGCGTGATCTTCACGAAGTTATCGAGCCGCACGAGTCCGGCACCGCCCCCAGGGCCACCTCGTGAAGAAGGAACCCAGAGTCGACTGATTGTACCCGCGTCGCTGCGATCCTGTTCGGTGAGACGCAATTGCACGTCATAGTCTTCGTTGATCTGTTCGTCTCTAAAACGCGACGCCTCTTCTTCTCCACCAACCATCAGTCGCAAGCTCGTTGCGATATCGGAAGTATCGACGCCGAGATCCGCAGCACGCTCGCGATCGATGCGGACGCGCAACTCCGGCTTGTTGAGTTTTAAAGTCGTGTCAGCATCGACGATGCCGCCGAGCTTTTCAGAGCGCTCGACCAGTTCGTCGGCATAACCGGCAAGGGTCACGATGTCTGGACCACGAAAGACGAAATCGATGTCGGAACGGCCACCGGTACCGAAATTGAACGAGCGTCCATTGCGAACACTCGTGCGCATCGGCGCGTACTTCCGCAGCCGCCGGCGGACTTCCTGCATCACGTCCTGTTGCGTGTAGTTTCCGCGGAACGCGTTGAGCGGATTTCCCTTTTTGGTCTCGCTCCACAGCTTGCTGAACGACAACGTGCGTTCCTCGTGTGGCTTGATGCGCACGTACGCGTCGCCCTGGTTCACACCGCCAAGGAAACCGCCGCCCGCTGACGACATAATTATCTCCACACCGGGAGTATCGAGAATGTCCTTCTCGATCGCGGACATCGTTTCGTTCATTACCGCGAGGTTCGTGCCTTCGGGGCCATTCACGCCGATTTCAAACTCCGCTTCGTCGACGTTTGTCGGAATGAACTCCTGTTTGGTTGCGCGATAGAGCGGAATGCTCGTTAGGACCACACCGAGTGCAAGTAAGGCGACCGCCATCCGGTGTCGCATTGCAAACGCCAGCAACCACGAGTAGGACGAATCGATGTAGCGATAGAAGCCGCGCCGTGAAGACGGAGCGTCATGACCACCCTGCGCATCGCTGACGCGAATCAAGCGCGAGCTCATCATCGGCGTGAGGGTGAACGAGACCAGCAAGCTCACCATGATCGCGACGGCGGCGGTGATGCCAAACTGGTAAAGGAACCGACCCGATATCGACGACATGAACGACACGGGGAGGAAAATCACGACTAGAGACAGAGTGGTAGCCAGAACGGCGAGACCAATGTCTTTCGTCGCTTCACGCGCCGCTTCTTTTGCTTCGATTCGCTTCTCTTCAATGAAGCGGAAGATGTTCTCCAGTACTACGATCGCGTCGTCGATCACCACGCCGACCATCAGCACGAGCGCCAGCATCGTGACGCTGTTAAGTGTGAAGTCGAGTGCCTTCATCATGCCGAAGGTCGAGATGACGGAGCACGGGATCGCGACTGCGGCGATCAAAGTCGAGCGCCACGAGCGCATGAACACCAGCACAACAAGGCTGGCGAGAATACTGCCGAGGACGAGGTGAATCTGGATCTCGTGAAGCGCTGCTTCGATGTAGCGCGACTGATCGCGAATGATTTCGAGCTTGACGTCGTTCGGGAGTTGAGAACTGACGCGCGGCAGTGCTTCTTTCAGACCGTGAATGACTTCGACTGTGTTCGCACCCGATTGCCGGCGAATGTCGAGCGAGACGGTGGGGACGCCGTTGAGTCGTGAAAACGAGCGCTGCTCTTTCGTGCCGTCTTCAACGCGGCCCACGTCGCGGAGCCTGACAGGCGCACCGTTTACATTCGCGATGACGAGATCGGCAAACTGTCGTGGGTCCGTGAATCTTCCGAGGGTGCGGAGGGTTAATTCCTCTTTTCCGGTGTTTACATTTCCACCGGGCACGTCGGTGTTCTGACGTTCGAGCGCCTGGCGGATGGCAGAGATTGAAATTTGATATGCGGCCAGTCGGTCCGCGTCGATCCAAACGTTGATCGCCCGATCGAGACCACCAACGACCCGCACCTCACCGACTCCGCCAATGCGTTCGAGCATTGGTCGCGCGACTTTGTCTGCGAGTTCGGTGAGTTCTCGTATGGATCGATCGCCGGTGAGCGCGATGGTCAGGACCGGCGTGCTGTCGTTGTCGAACTTCTGAACAACTGGTGGAGTGGAATCTTCCGGAAGACGACGGCCTAAAGTGTTGACGCGATCGCGTACGTCCTGAGCGGCGGATTCCAGATCGCGATCGAGATTGAAAGTCGCGATCACCATCGAAGTGCCCTGCCCGGAAACAGAGCGCAGCTCGCTGATGCCGTCGACGGTGTTGATTACCTCTTCAACTTGCTGAGTGATTAATGATTCGACTTCCTCGGGCGCGCCGCCAGGAAGTCCGATGCGAACATTAACTGTCGGAAGATCGACAGCCGGAAAACGATCGACGCCAAGTCTGAAGAAACCAGCCGCGCCCACGACCACCAGCGACAACACGATCATCGTCGCAAAGACAGGCCGGCGGATGCATATTTCAGCTAGTTTCTGCATTCGTTAATTATTAACTGCGGGAGTTTTATTCAACTACTTCGACAGCCTGTCCCGATTGGAGGTTGCCCGGATCGACAATCACTTTCTCACCCACACTAATTCCAGCGACGATCTCCGTAAATTCCGCATTTCGCCGTCCGGTAGTGATCGGTTTTTCGAGCGCTTTGCCATTTTGAACGACGATCACTTTCTCGATTCCCGCGAACGTGACGATGGCACTGTTTGGAACCGTGACAGCCATCTTCGCATCGTTCGTCACAATCTCAGCGTGCGCAAAAGATCCCGGCCGCAGTTTTCCATTATTCCGAACGTCAGCTTCAACCATCAGCATACGGTTTTGTTCGGCAATCACCGGACTCAGGCGCATGATCTTGCCGAGGTAAACAATTGGGTCGCCCTCGACGGTGACACGAACGTCCTGACCTGTGCGAATCACTTGCGATTCGCGTTCAGGTACCTGCGCACGCAGCCGTAAAGGATCCATACGAACAATGTTGACAACGGGTGCGCCCGCGGCGAGAAACTCGCCAACGCTCGTTATCTTCTCCTGAACGATGCCGTCGATTGGCGCAACGATGTTGGTGTCTTTTAATTGTTGTCGCGCAAGCGCGAGTTCGGATCTTCGTTGGGCCAACACGCCCTGCCGGTTGCGGATCTCTTCGTAGGCGTCCTGGTATCGACCCTCGGCGACTTTGTATACCGAAGTGGCGGAGTCGAATTCAGCTTTGGCGATGATGCCCTGCTCGACCAGCCGCGCCGCACGATCGCGATTGAACCGCGCTTCGTCTAGCACGGCGCGCGCCTGCCTTACTGTCGCTGTCTGTTCCGGATCGACGCGGTCGTCGGTGCCCTCCGGCGTTAGTCCCAATCGCGCACGTGCCTGGGCCAACGAAGCCTCTGCCTGTTGCACGCGCAGCCGGTAATCTTCGGAATCGACATTCGCGATGACTTGTCCACGCGAAACAACCGATCCTAGGTCAACTGAAATCACGCGCACGCGACCCGGAACTTTTACGCTAACTGTTGTCTGATCGTAGGCCGCGAGTGTGCCGGTGGCGGTGACTGTTTCGCCAAAAGGAGTTTCCGCGACGGCGGTAGTTCTGACTTGCCGGGCAGCCGCTTGTCCTGGACGGCCCGGTCCCTGACCCTGACGCTGTTGCGCTTGATAGTCGCTCTTGCAGGAAGTGAAAAAGAAAGCCGCCAGCAAGAGCGGCACAGCCAGAAGGTAAATCTTGGTCCGAAACATTCGGCAGCAGTTTATCACGCAGGCAAGCTAAACTTAGAGCCTGTCGATCCAACTTTACATTACTTTACATTTCTAATCTGGAGCTCAGAAGCCGCGCCGGATCAGGTACGACATTTTGATAAAAATCGTCCTCGAATTGCGGCGAAAGCCGGGCACGATGCTCCGCGTAAATGGATGAGGACTGTCGTAATTCAGATCGTCGTTATAACCGGCATAGAAGGCGGTGCCGGGACTCGGCGTCCAGCCAAACAGCGCCTGTGTGCGTAAGCGGGAGTTGAGGGTGTTGTAGTCGAGGATCACTCTTGCGAACGTCGCTTTCGTGAACTGATAAGTTCCGCGCAAAGTCATGATGTGCACTTTGAAAGCGTAGCGATCGGTGTCGTAGCGCTTAAGTGACTGGCTATTGATGCTGAATTGTGTACGCAGCTCGTTTGTCGGTTGATAAGTCAGGTTCGCGTTCAACTGAAACAAGTTTCCGCGTCCCGGATCGAGTGGAGCTACAGCGGTACAAACGGCCGGCCGATCTGCGTCCAATGGGTCACACAGTCCCGCCGCTTCCGCCGCCGCCCTCTGGGCCGCCAAATCGAGCGCAAATGGACTGACGCGCGGATACTTACTACTGCCGCTACCAAAGTCGAGATCCATGTGGCCCCACCGATGTGTGACTTGCGCGTTCAATTGAATCGTCTTGCTAAAGTTCGAACCGCCATAGAACGATAGGTGCTGCTTGCTTGAAGCGCGTTCGTTGCTGGGACCAAAGAACGTACACGGCGGACGTCGTTGATCTTTGGGCAGGTGATAATCCTGACCACCCGGATCGCAGGGTTTTGCTTCTCGCGTGGCGCCAAACTCGCGATCAAATAGCCGCTCGTAACCCGGTTCCCACCACATTCCCACCCAACTGTTGCGCGGCAGCTGTAGCTCGACCAGACTCTCCTTTTCCCAGGTGTACATCTGAGCCTGCCAGTTGTACTGGATGTGCGCGAGCGTGTGATAGTGGAACGAGATGATCTTTTTCTTCGGATTCGGATCGGAGTTGTAGCGAATGAACCCGTAGTTGAAGTTTGAATTAGTGCGTTGAATGAAACCAACGTCCGCGCGATAGTCCTGCGTGAATCCTTCGCCGTAGAACTCATAACCCCAGTTTCGACCGGAGACGTTGTAGCTTCCGATGTAGCCGAAGCCGTTGCCGGTTCGATAGCGAGTGACGCCGTCGTCGGGATCGAAGAAGAAGTTTCTCGAAGTGGTGCCGAGCACCTGAACGCCGAGCGTCGTTTGTTTGTCGAGACGGAAGCGGCCGTCCAAGCCGAACGTCTGATTGTGTTTCTCGATGAAGTTGTAACTCGTCGCGATCATCCCGATCGAGTTTTCTTTGCCGACGTCGCGTTTCAAACGCAGCACACCGATGTAGGCGTTCTTATCGAGGAACTTTTCGGAGTTACAGACTTCACTGGGCTTGAATGCGCGACGCTCAAAACAGGAGAACAGAGAACCACGGTCGTCGGCGCTCAAGTTTCCTGGTCCATTATCGCTGGCGGCCATGATCCCGAAAGTGTTGCGTCCGATTTTCCCCGTCGTTTTCACGGCGATATCGGGATCTACGATCGAGCGCGTATGGACCGCAGTGATCGGCGTTCGAAAGATCTCGATGCCTTCGAGAAAGAACGGGCGTTTCTCTGAAAAGAAGATCGGAAAACGCTGGTTCGCGGTCACTACAAGCTGGTCCGCTTCGACCTGCGCGAAGTCAGGATTAATCGCGAGATCGACGGTGATGGCGGAACTCGGAATGAACTTCGCCGTTAATCCGGGATCAAGTCCAACAGGTTCATGGACGAGGCGTCCCGGATCTCCAGTCGCCGGTATCGGGGGAAAAGAACCAACGAACCGCGTGTTTTGCGAAACGGTCAAACTCGGAATCAGTTCGATTGTGCGCTCGACCGAGATGCCTTCGAGTCCGGTGAGATGTCCCGCCTGACTCATGTTGCTGCTGATACTGCGCGAGAACGGCATCCACGAATCGAGCTCGTTCTCGAAACGTTTAATGCGACGGAAGAAGTGCGCGCCCCACAACTTGCCTTTGCCTGCTTCGAAACGAAGCGACTTGAATGGGATCGCGACCTCGACAATGTAACCGGACTCGTGAATCGTCCCTTTCGACTCCATCAGCAAGTCGACACTGAAGTCTTCACCATCGCCTTCCGTAAGAATGCCGTCGGCCTGAATGCCCAGCGGATTGAAGAACGCTTCGAATGCTTTTCGCTTGTCGTTGAAAGTGTCGAGAAAGAAACCGACGTAATCGTCCTGAAAAATATTGTCGCGTTTGGCGACTGTGGAGCGGATCTTGTCGGGTTCGTCAGTGGCTTTGAAGGCGATGTAAAGAAACTTCGGATCGAAACCGAGTAATACTTCGGTTGGTTTCGAAGGAGGTGCGTTGTCGCCTGGTTGAATCTGGTAGAAGTCTTTCAGGACCACTGCTTTCTGCCAGACTTCTTCTTCGAGCTTGCCGTCGATGACCGGTGGCGTTTCGAACTTTGGAATTACCACCGGCTGCGACTTCTCGGGAGGTAAAACGAAGCTGCCTTTAGCGGCAGCTGACGGCGCGGGAGCAGGACTGGAACTGGGAGTTGCGGACGCGGCTGGAGCGGGAGTAGACGCGGCCACTGCGTTTGGTTTTACGGTTGTCTGCGCGTAAACGCCGATGGCGCAGGCTACGACCATCAGAAAGCAGACGCAGAGAGAAACTATTTTCATTAGCGCGAGCGATACAAACTTGGGGGATCTGTGTTCCTGAGTGATTAGGAACCCAGATCAGTTACGCGGACGAAGAAGAATCTTTCCCTCTCCTGTGCGGAGAACGAAGATCTGCCCGCCGTTGCCAATCTTCCATCTCTTTAGACGAGGGGAACGGGTGATATCTTCCGACACGGTGAAACCTTCATTGCTGATTTCATCGGGCAGGTTGGTTTCGATCGTGAAGCTGGAGCCGGCCGGCACGGTCAACGAAATCTCGCCGTCGCCGGTTCTTGCTGAAAGGGCTTTGAAAATACCGTCGAGCGCAATTGCGCCATCGCCAGTGCGAGCGTCTACCTGGCCATCAAACTTCGAAATCTGAATTGTGCCGTCGCCGGTGTTGACATGAAGCTGGCCGCCACTGTTTGAAACTGCGATCGCACCGTCGCCGGAGCGAAGCGTAATCTCTCCGGAAACGCCATCGAGCGAAACGGAGCCGTCACCAGACGAGACATGCACGGTCGTTTGACGCGGCACGAATACTTCAAAAGCGACACTTGCGTGACGCTGGTGTTCATTCCGCGCAGTGATGCTGACCATCTGGCCGTGTTGTTCGGTAATGATATCGAGCTGCTTGAGCGCTTCGTCATTCTCGGCGCGCGAGGTCGCTTTGTACTGGACTTCCGATTTGTCCCAACCACGCACAATCACTTCACCGTCAAATGTGTTGATGCTCACACGCGGTGAGCCGCTGACTTGAAACGACTTCGTCTCTTGTGCCTGCGCCGTCAATCTGCTGCCGACACTCTGAGGCGGACCGACAGGATGCACCGGTTTGACTCTCTTGATTACCCTGACGTCATTGCGAAGCTGCTGCTGGTGTTGCCGTTCGACTGCTCTTTGCGCGCGCTCGACGTCGCGCAACGCCTGACGCAACGCGGCATCCACCCGGCGTTGAGCTTCAAGCTGAGCTTCACGTGTCATACGTGACGTTTCGATACTAACGCGTGCCGCTTCGGCAACTGCCTTTGCTTGTTCAACGCGCAGCGCGGCGGCATCAGCCTCCAGCTCATTCAGTTCCTGACGGAACTGATGCCGATCGGTCACGACGGAAGTGGCCGGACTAATCGCTCGTCCATCCTGAGCGTGGCTGATCTTGATCGAACCGTTTACGTTTTCGAGTTTGATTCGTGGACCACCGTTTCCAATCTGGCCGTCGAGGTTATGGCCCACATAGTCACCATGTCGCACCTGCAAACCAAAATCATTTGTGATGCCGCCATGCACGGTTGACGCGCGAATCGCGGCGTTCGCGTCAGACGGAATGATCAGATTGACGCCGCCGTTCACGGAGTTGAGCGAAATCGGCTTCGCGTCATCGAGCTTAACGAAGATCGCGTGCAGTTGACCGTTGATGGTCGAGAGTTTCGCCTCACCCATCAGGCCTCGCGCGACCAACTTGCCGTTGATTGACGACGCTTTGACGTCGCCTTCGACTCCGTCGATATCAAGCGAGCCGTTGACGAGCTCGATCGTTTCGAGCATGGCCTTGCGTGGAACTGTCAATATGTATTCGACGATGGCCGGATTGTTGTAGCGACCTTCTCCACTCCGGAAAGTCTGGTTACCTGATGGATACTCGGTCTTGATTCTGATGTTCTCTTCAGTAGACGTGACGTCAATCTTCGCTTCGTCCAAACGGTCTTTTCGATAGGCTTTCTTGATCGCGTCGAGTTGGAGTGCGGCTCGATCCCAAACCTTGATCTGCACTCCGCCATTAATATTTTCGAGACTTACTCGACCAGTAGCTGATAGTGGATAAGTTTGATGAAATTCTTCGCGTAATTCCTGCGAGGGTTCGGCTGGGACGGCCGTGCAATTCTCAGTCGAAGGTACGGACGGAACCGGACGACGATCCTGACCGAACAAACCGTTCGCGGCTGTTGCTGCAACCAGGCCCGTTCCGGCGCTCACCAATGCGAGCAGGAAAATAACTAGTGTGATGAGGCGTTTCGTGGACATCGTTTTCGGTTCCTTACAGAAAGTCGTCAGCCTGCGCTGCGTAGATTATAGCTACGGCTCAGAGTTTTCAAAATCTCGCGTTCCTCCGGCTTCATGACATGCCGGTAGGGTTTCGCCTTCGGCACCTTAAACTCGAAGTTGGAAGGAATAGCTATTCGGGCCTCACCGTCACTATCGGCCATGATCATGACTTTGAGGTCAGCTACGCGACGTACCTGATTCCGCAGCTCAATGAGCTCAATGTCGACAGAGCGATCGCTTCGCAACGTTGCCACCGCCGGTACGTTACGACGCTTCGATCGCTCTGCGACAAAAGTTTTTCCCACGTCCTTAATCTTCACTTCCGCTTGAGCAACACCGCCCCCCAACTGAAGGTGATCCACCGGTTCGATCGCTTTCAGCGAATGACTGTTGTCACAAACTTCAACTTCTTCGACGACCTGCGGGACTGGAACAGGAACAACCGCTTCCGGCGTTACGGGCGCCTGCGGTGCTTCCGGGCCTACGGCCTTCGACCAGCTCGCAACGAGATCGCTCGTGTCGCGACTAAACTCTCGCAACAGATTCAACTCTTTCATGGCGCTGGAGAATGCTGTCAGACCGACTACTAATAGCAGAATAACTCGATAGGACTTCCGGTCGCCGCTTTGACCCACGCTGTTCATTTCCTGGACCCCTTAGTTTTAAGGCCGAGAGCAGTCAGTTTGTGTAAAACCATGACCAACCACCCTCGGCCCTTCTGCGTTGCTCTGTATTGAGAACACCAGACACCCGAAGCTTGTGACAACAAATTATTTGTGATTTTTCGGGGAGATACCGCGAGGTCAGATCTTTTTCAAACGAACCGTGCCGCCGAAGGAAGCAACCGAGATCATTGCATCTCCAGTACCGCAGATCGCCATCAGACGACGCAAAGTATACGGCTGGACAGTGATCGAGCGCTCAACAATGACCGGCTGGACGATTGGACCCGTCTTGTGGGGTGGTTGGCCTTTGGCCACGGAAGGTTTGGGAGTTGTGGATGGAGTCGGATTCGTCGGAGTCCCCGCTTTCGCCACCGGTGCAGGCTTTGAGGCTGGTCCTGGATTCGGCACGGGTGCCGCCGCTCCGGGTTTCGGCATCGTTGCCGGCGACGGGGGTGGTGGCGGCGATTCGACGTACTTCAACGCGAAATCTGAAACGATGTCGCGCTTTTCAGAGACTTTTGCGTTCAACCGAAACGACGCATCGTGCGGGAGCCCGAGTATCACGTCGCCGGACATGTTAGTGAAAGAATAATGACCGGAACGCGCCAGTGGACCAGTCATCGTCACATTACCGTTGACGGTCTTCGCCATCACATTAGGATTGCTCACGCGATCCAGTTGAATGTCGCCGCTCACCGTTCCGACTTCAATCGTGTCTTCATCATTGGACGGCTTAACATTCGCGACGACGACAATTCCACCCGCGGAACTCAAATTCACGCGGCCACTCGAGTCTTTCAACGAAATACTGCCGCCGACGCTGCCTGCTTCGATGATCTTCATCACACGCTCGATCGTGATGTTTCCGTTTTGCGAACCCGCATAAGCCGCTGAAACACCTGTAATCGTGATGTCGCCATCGCGCGTCTGCACCTGGACAGTCGCGCCCGTGGGCACTTCCATCTCGACGTCGGCAAGTGCCTGGCAATCACGTCGGGCATTAATTCTGGAGCTCGTATCGAGGACCAT
This sequence comes from uncultured Acidobacteriota bacterium, assembly GCA_963789185.1. GTDB lineage: Bacteria > Acidobacteriota > Blastocatellia > Pyrinomonadales > Pyrinomonadaceae > PSRF01. The sequence continues at coordinate 157,449 of CAWBJU010000013.1, read as the reverse complement.
GACGTCTACGCGCCATGCTGGAGTCGAAATATCTTTTGCTTTGTCGAGTCGCCGGAGTTCGATTTGGCTGGCGTCGCCGGATCTGACGCGCAGCTCGTTTTTTTCCCAACCGCGTACTCTCAGTGTGCCCGAAGCCACGCAGAGCGTTACGGTCAGTTGCGGGCTGACGGCAATCGATTTCTCGATCTTTTGGCCCGGATTTTCACCTGTTTTTGTTTTGTGTGCGGATGTCGTACCTGCGAGGGAGAAGATAAGGCCGGCCACCGCCGAAACTACCAACAACTTCATTGTCAACTTAGGACCGGGCCTTTCAGTGAGAACGACCTCCACTCAGACGGGCATCGGCGATCGTGTTGAGAAGATCGACCTTACTCTGATAGGCAGCAAACATAAAATCGGCCGCATCGGGATCGCTTGGATTGCTCTTCGCCGCATTACGCGTGGCCGCGATAGCGCGATCGACAACCGCGAGGTTGCGCTCGTATTCGACTTGCAACGAGGGTCGCATCGAGTTCTTGTTCTGCTTGATCGACGAATCGAGTCGAGCGATGGCTTGCAGGTAAGAGCGTTCGCCTGGGATGAGTTCTACGTGGTTAGCAGCGGTGTCGACTTTCGGAGCAACAGGACGACGTGCAACGTTCGACTTAACCACCGGACGCGCCGGCGAAGTCACAACTTCACCACCTACGTTCGACGCAAGTTGTTGATCCACACGAGATCCAACTTCAGGTGCCTGTGGTTGAACTGGAGTTGAAGTTACACTCGCCTGAGAACCTGTGGTCGGTGGCTGAACCTGTCCCTGCCGGAACTTCATCACACCGATGATTGCGCCAAACGCAAGCACAACAACGAGGCTCGCATATCCCAGATTACGTTGAGAGTTGAAACTGAAAACGTTCGCAAGAGAGGAAAACAACCCGGCTTTTTCTACACGACCGGCATTCGCTACACGCTCGCCGAGCACGGCGCCGTCAATGCGCTCACGCAACGCTTGTGTGGGAACACTTCCTTCAAATTCTGCTGCCAGCGCGGACGTCAAAAGAGCCGTTTCTTCCGCCAGTTCTCGCGCCGCCGCGGCACATGTTACGCATGAAGCCAAATGTGACGACGCTCTTTCCATCAAACTCGCGGAAAGCTCGCCGTCGAAATAGCTTTGCAGCGTTGCCTCGTCCAAACACCGTCTCATCGCCTGCCTCCGATCTTACCGTACACCCTCGCAAACTCTTTCCGGCCGCGAGCCACCAAACTGCCAATGTTCGTCTCCTTGAGCGACAAACTCGTGGCGATCTCGCGATATGAGAGTCCCTGCTGTTTAAGCAACAGGCAACTTCTCATCGGCTCCTTAATCTTGTCTAAAGCGCGGCGTGCTTCTTCGATCGCCATGCGGCGTTCGTAGTCTTCAGCCGGTGCTTCAGCCGCGACGGAGCCGTCTTCCGTCGTCGTCCGGTGATACTCGTTGTCGCGAACCATCGAGCGGCTTTGTCCCCGCAAGGTGTTTCGCGCGACATTGAGCGTCACGCGCAGTAGCCACGCCCTGAGCAGATCCTCGCCCGGGGTAGCATTGAGATTGCGATAAAGTCGTAAAAATACTTCCTGCGTCACGTCTTCGGCGAGGGCTGAGTCACGAACGACCGCCCTTGCCGTTCTAAAAACGGCGCGGTGATGGAGGGTAAACGCTTCGTCGAAACTAAGCGGAGCAACCGCTTGAGTCTCGATGTCGTTAGGCATGGACTCGATCAAAGCTCTAGCTTGTCCGTTCATCAATCACCGCTCTCTCAACAGTGCAAACACCGCAAGTTACTGACTTGTGACATCTTTGTCAGTACGGACACTTTTACGGCGTTTAGGCGGTGTATTGTAGACCCTTAGCCCGTTTTGCACCAATATGAAACAGCAGCTGTTGAAACTGTTGGAGCGGTAATCGTTAGTATGTGTCGTTCGGGGGCGCGACGTTGCGTTGAACGTAGCTTTTAGATGGAAAGTTCGAGATTAAGTTCCCGGGATATATAATCGACCTCCTTTGACTCAAGCTCTGGAAAACAGCGTGTTTATGAAGGCGTGCCGGCGCGAAGCCGTGCCTTATACGCCGATCTGGCTGATGCGGCAGGCCGGGCGCTACATGCGCGAATACCGCGAAGTGCGCGCGAAAACCACTTTTTTGGAGCTTTGCAAGACACCGTCACTCGCCGCGGAAGTGACGGTCACGGCGGCTGAGCGACTTGGAGTTGATGCGGCGATCATTTTTGCGGACATTCTCCTCATTCTCGAACCGATGGGGATCGATCTGGAGTTTGCCGAAGGTGAAGGACCGGTGATTCACAACCCGGTACGAAACGCCGTCGATGTACAGCGATTGCGTGAAGTTGAGGATCCGGGCGCGCTGAGTTTTGTTTATGAGGCAATTGCGTTGACTCGTCGCGAGTTGAAACCGGATCTTCCGTTGATTGGGTTTTCCGGCGCGCCGTTCACCCTCGCCTCATACATGATCGAGGGCGGTGGATCGAAGAACTACATTCATGCGAAACGGTTGATGTACGACGACAGCGGCGCGTGGCACGCGATGATGTCGCTGATTGCGCGAGCGTTAGTGAAGTATTTGAATGCGCAGATCGAGGCAGGCGCGCAGGCGGTGCAGTTGTTTGATTCATGGGTCGGGTGTTTGGGTCCTGATGATTACCGGGAGTTTGTGTTGCCGCATTCGCGGGCGGTGATCGAAGGAGTCAAGCCAGGCGTTCCCGTTCTTCACTTTGGCACCGGGACCGCGGCCCTGCTGGAGTTGATGCGTGAAGCGGGTGGCGACGTTATCGGGCTCGACTGGCGGGTGCGGCTCGATGAAGCATGGCAGCGAGTTGGACACGATGTGGCGGTGATGGGAAATCTCGATCCGGTTGCGCTGTTTGCTTCGAAGGATGCGCTGCGATCGCAGGCGAAACGAATTCTTGAACAAGCCGGCGGGCGGGCGGGGCATGTATTTAATCTCGGGCATGGGATTTTGCCGCAGACACCGGTTGAGAATGTTATTGCGTTGGTTGAGATGGTCCACGAGATGAGCGCTAATGAAGTATGACGCATTGTTGATCGTGTCGTTTGGCGGACCGGAAGGGATGGACGACGTGATGCCCTTCCTCGAGAACGTCGTGCGTGGTCGCAATGTGCCGCGCGAACGGCTGCTCGGTGTGGCCCAACACTATGAGATGTTTGGCGGCGTGAGTCCGATCAATCAACAGAATCGAAATCTCATCGCCGCACTGAAAGAAGAGTTCCGCACGAATGGACCATCGCTGCCGATCTACTGGGGCAATCGCAACTGGCACCCGATGCTGGCTGACGCAGTGCGGCAGATGGCGTCGGATGGAATTAAGAATGCGCTGGCGTTTGTGACGTCCGCGTACAGTTCGTTTTCGAGTTGTCGCCAGTATCGACAAAACATCGCGGACGCGCAGGCCGCGGTTGGACCAGGGTCGCCACAGATCGAAAAATTGCGAGCTTTTTATAATCATCCGTTGTTTGTCACGGCGAATGTCGATCGCATACGCGAGGCGTGCTCGCAACTGAACGGCGACGTCGAACATCTTGCCTTCACTGCGCACTCCATTCCTGAATCGATGGCGGCAAAGTGCGACTACGCAGTCCAACTCGAGGAAACGGGGCGACTGATTGCCGAGACACTCGGCGTTCGGAACTGGAAAGTTGTTTATCAGAGCCGCAGCGGTTCGCCGTCGCAACCGTGGCTCGGTCCAGATATTTGCGAACACCTTAAACAACTGGGAGGCGTGAGGAATGTCGTTGTCGCGCCAATCGGTTTTGTTTCGGATCACATGGAAGTTGTTTACGATCTCGACGTCGAAGCGCAACAGCTCGCGCAAGAGCTGGGAATGAACCTCGTTCGAGCGGCGACCGCGGGTACACATCCGTTGTTCGTGAAAATGATTCGGGAACTAATCCTCGAGCGCGTCGACAACGCACCCGCGCGCTTCCTTGGCTCACTCGGCCCGGTACATTCGATCTGCCCGGCCGATTGTTGTCTTCCAGGTTAAGCAATGCTTTCGAAACGGATCGTCGTTGTTGGAGGCGGTATCTCGGGCCTGGCCGCCGCGCATCGCCTCATCGAACTCGGCGTCGAAAAGTCGCAAATAACTTTAATCGAAGCGAGCGGACGTCTGGGCGGCACACTTGAGACCCAACATCGTGACGGGTTTCTGATCGAAGGCGGTCCGGACTCGTTCATCTCGGAAAAACCAGAAGCGGTTTCACTCGCCAAACGACTTGGCCTCGAGTCACGCCTCATTCAGACTAATGAAGAGCATCGCCGCAGTTTCATCGTTCGAAACGGACGTCTGCGCCCGGTGCCGGAAGGTTTCCAACTGCTCGCGCCCTCACGTGTCTGGCCATTCATTACGACGGATATTTTCAGCGTTGCCGGAAAGCTGCGAATGGCGGCTGATCTGTTGTTACCACGCGAGAATGGAAACGAGGACGAGTCGCTTGCGAGTTTTGTGCGACGTCGCCTGGGCCAGGAAGCGCTCGAACGCATGGCCCAACCGATGGTGGGCGGTATTTACACAGCCGATCCGGAAACGCTTAGTCTGCGCGCAACGCTGCCTCGCTTTCTCGATATGGAAAAGAAGCACCGCAGTGTGATCCTGGCGATGCTGCGACAAGGTCGAACGCGTGGGACGAGTGGCGCGCGGTATAGCTTGTTTCTGTCGTTCGATCGTGGAATGGAAGTGCTCGCGAACGCGTTGGCAAGCACGATTCCCAACGTACGGTTGAAAACGCGAGTCCGCGAAATAAAGAGATTAGATTCCGCATGGACCATCAGTACTGACAACGAATCGTTTGAAGCTGATGCCGTGTGTCTTGCGGTGCCGGCATACACCGCTGCGAAGCTGCTTCAGAACGTCAACCCACAGCTCGCAACCCAACTAGACTCCATCAAGTACGCCTCAACGGCGACGATCAACCTCGCTTATCCGCGTGCGGCAATCAAACACCCCCTCGATGGATTCGGATTCGTGGTTCCATTTATAGAGAAACGATCGCTGCTCGCGTGCACTTTCAGCAGCGTGAAGTTTTCCGGGCGTGCACTTGACGGTCACGTGTTGTTGCGCGCGTTTGCGGGTGGTGCGCTACAACCTGAAATGTTCGACGATCCGGGACCACGGATTGAAAAAGATCTGTGCGACTTGTTGGGAATAACGGGTAAACCTCTATTCAGAGAAATCGCGAAGTGGGAACGATCGATGCCGCAGTACGAAGTTGGACACCTGGATCGTGTTCAGGTGATCGAGAGTGAAATGCGTAAATTGCCAGGGTTGGCGCTTGCGGGAAACGCGTATCGCGGCGCGGGAATACCGGATTGTATTCGCAGCGGAGAAACTGCTGCCGAAAGTTTGATCACTTAGGCGGCATTGCTAAGCCTTCGACCCACTGCGCGTTTGATTGCATCAGCGGACGAAACGTCTCGCGCGGCACGGTCGTCTCGATGTGCATGTTGTCGTCGGTATTGATCTTCGCGCCCGCCACCGCCGGTCCCAACCTCGTCTCATCGCAAACAAACCACGATCGCACATCCGCTTCAGTACTAAGATTCACTCGCGCCAGTTCCGCAATCACACGCTGGTCCGCCATCCGCTCCTGCAAGCGATCGAGATTCAGCGGTTGATTGCTGCCGAACAGCAGCAAGTCCTTGCCTTTGTTCAACCCCCCAACGCGGAACATCAGCACATGCGGAAATACCTTCTGGTACGTTGCGAGCACCGAACGAAGACTCTCAGTCGACAACTGATAAATCTGCACCCACTGCACAAACACTCCCTGATCGTTCAATCGCGACTTGCCGAGCTCGAAGAACTCTTCGGTGAACAAGTTCGCGACTCCAGGCACCCACGGGTGACTCGGCTCGCTAACGATAATGTCAAAACGCTCCGGCGTGACTCGCAGGTAAGTCCGCGCATCGTCGATTATTAAACGCGAACGCGGATCCGAGAGCGGCAGGTTGTTTACATGTTCGAAGAACTTCGATCCGGTAACGGTCCCCGGCTCGAGCTCGATGCACGTCACCGATTGTATCGGCGATTGCAGCATCGACCCCATCGTAATGCCCGTGGCAAAGCCAATGATCAATCCTTTCTCCATGTCGCGGCGCGACGAAGAGCGGAAGCTGGCCCAACATCACCTGCGTCGGCATGTCGAACATGCTGTCCGACGCATTGGTCCGGCCGTTGATCGCCATCGAGATAGTTTCATTGTCACGACGCACCGACACGGTCGCGGTCGGTCCCTCGTCATACATCAACAGTTGATGAATATTCGACTGAGTAGCCTGATCCGTGTTTTCTCCCTCGCGCGTTTGCGCAAGCACGCGCACGAGTGTGTCATAAGCGCCAATGGAGAGATCGGCGAGATTCATCCGCGGCACGAGCACGATCATGATCAGCAGGACGAGGGGAATCGCGCCAATCGCGAGTGCTCGCTTCAACGCCGGATCGCGTTTCTCGGGCGAGGGTCGATACGCAAAACCGGCAACGATCACGCACACCGCCGCTGAAAGCACAAGCGCAAACTTCGTGCTAGTTTTCGGAATCAAGACAAAGCCGGTGAGAAATGCACCCGCGATCGCACCGACCGTGTTGATGGCATAAGCGCGTCCCACGCGCGCAACGCTGCGCGCCGGATCAGCAGCGGCCCATTCGAGCACCACCGGCATCACCATGCCCATCAACAAAGCAGGCACCAGGACCAGCAACGTCGCCGACAAAATTTGCAAACCAAGCAATCCGGCCCACGACGAGATGTCGAGGTTCATTCCCAGCCTGACGAGCAGCCACGGCAATTTGTTCACGACGTAAAGACTCGCGAACAGGCTAACGGCGGTTACTATCTCGACCACCGTAAGCGTTCGTCGCAAATTCGCCGATCGATCTTTTCGTCCGATGAACCAGGCGCCACCGGCAAGACCAATCAAAAACAGCGCAACGACAATACTGAACGCATACGTGCTCGACCCGATCACCATCGTGAGAATCCGCGTCCACGACACCTGTGTGCTGATCGTCACGAATCCTGACGCGAGCGCTGCGAAAAACCAGAATAGATTTTTCTCCGTTTCTACAACCCCCATCGGTTCCATTGCCACTGGCGTGATCGGCTGGCGCTGTAAAGCGATCGCAATCACGCCAACAATAATGTTGATGACGGCAGCGATTACGATCGTCGTGCGCACGCCAAACGACGGCAGCATCACAAATCCCGCCGCCAACGTTCCCAAAATCGCACCGACAAGATTGCACGCGTACAACCGCGTAACTCCCGTCGATCCATTTCGCACTACCGCTGCTGACAACACCGGCAACGTCGCACCCATCAACGTAGTCGGCACAAGCAACATCAGGCACGACAGCGCGAACCGCCACAGGCTAAACGTGAAGTAGCCCGGTTGAAACTGTTGCCAGATCCACGCGTAGAGATTGTCGACCCAGCGAAACATGAACGGGACGAGCAACGCATAGGCCGCGATCCCGATCTCCATCCAACCGTAAGTGCTTAGTGGCTTGCGAATTCGATCGCCTAGCCGTCCCGCCACCGCGCTGCCGAGTGCAAGTCCACCCATAAACGCGGCGAGCACCGTGCTGACTGCAAGTGTCGTCGCGCCGAACACGAGTCCGAGCATGCGTGCCCAGAGCACTTCGTAAATCAACCCCGTCGCGCCCGAGAAAACGAAGCACACGCCGATTAGCAAAATTGTGGAACGTGAGTAGCCGCCAGTTGTAGGTTGCATTCAGATCATAAGTAGATCACATGGCTGGTGCGCCAAACGTTTGCCGGAATCGATCCGGGCGCGGCCGCCGTTAGCAGGATGGCGTAATCGTGTTCCATGTCACGTCCGGTGATCTGCAACTCATCGGACTGCGTGTCACCGTCCATGACCGGATTAACTAAAGCCAGCCGCTTCAAACAGCGATAAAGTTGTTCCATACCTGAACCAAATGGTCCAACTTCACCGCCCACAACTAATCGAACCTCCGCGCGCTCGTCGACGAAATGCTTGAGCAACGACGCCGTTTGCACCACCCCGTGTTCAAAACGATCCTTCAATTCGTTAACCGGTCCGGCGGGCAAACGCGTATCCAGCACGATCGTGATCCGCCGTTCGTCCTCAGAAGTAAACTCGCGCACCGTTAACCGTCGCGACCGCGCCGTAGCTTTCCAGTCGATGTGCCGCAGGTCATCCTGCGGCTGGTAATCACGCATCGAGAACAGATCGTGTCCGGCGCCACGACGCAACGACGGATTGCGTCCTGCATACATCGGCAACAGGTGCAACTCGTCGCTGATTACTTCCGGCTTCGGATACACGATGATGTCGACGTTGCGCGCGCGCAATCGACGCCGCCGCCGAAAGAACCCAAACGGAAAACGAGTCGACAACTCAAACCCATCGATCAGCACGTGCCCGCGTTTCGGGAACAACTGGTCCACTCGCTGTTCAGCCGCCGCATGATGCGGTACGTAACTGAAATACGCCAACATCCGTTTCGCAAATCGCTTGCGGCGCTTGTCTGTCTCACCACTTGGACCACGCGCCTCGACGAGGATCGAAAACGACGGCAACACTCGTTTCGTGTTGCGCAAAGTGACGATTACGGGCGCCGGCTCCGCCGCAAAAATGTGGTCCGGAAAACGCGCCGAGACCGTTAAGTCGCGCAACGAAATGCGAGCGGCAATCCAGCCTACAAACAGCGTCGAGACCAGCAACGAGAACACAAGAAACAGCAGATTGTTTCCCGTGTTCCACGCGGCAAATCCAACCACGAGGATGATTATGATGAAAACGCCGCCGCCGCTCGTCGGCTCAAACGGAAAATCCAGATTTGCGACTTCAACTTTTGCAGAACGCGCGAGGGGCGGAACGATGAAAATCGTGAGCAGCAATGCGATCAAGAGTGAAAAGATCGCGGCTGCGCCCGCGAGGGTCGCATCGTTCTGCCGGCGGGCCATCACCGTGACGAGGGCGGCGCCCAGTCCGGCCAGGACCAGCACTGTGCCAAAGACAACGCGGAGTAACGAGGCTCTTTCGGGAAACAGATCGGAAAGTCTCACAGCGGGACGCTGACGGTCTTCAGAATCTCATTGAGCACTGCCTCAGCTTCCTCACTGCGACGAAGCGAAGACGAGAACCGCGAACTAACTACGATGCGGTGTGCAAAAACGGGGACCACCAGACGCTTGATGTCGTCAGGGATGCAGTAGGTGCGATCTTCTCCCAGCGCGATGGCCTGAGACGCGCGAAACAGCGAGAGCGTTCCGCGTGGACTGACGCCGAGATCCAACATCTCGGAAGCTCGCGTCGCGGCGACAATGCGCATCAGGTACTGGACCAACGCGTCGTCAACTGAAACCCTGGCGACCGCACGTTGCAGTTCAACGACTTCACGCGCGCTCATCACCGGTTCCAACTCGTCGAGGGGATCTGCGTACTCGCGATCGCGGAGAATTCGTTCTTCGTCGATTGGCGCCGGATAACCAATTCGCAACCGCAACATAAACCGGTCGAGTTGCGATTCCGGCAACGGATAAGTGCCGTGATGCTCGATCGGATTCTGGGTCGCCAGAACAATGAACGGCGCAGGCAGATGATGAGTCGTGCCTTCGACCGTCACATGCCGTTCCGCCATCGCTTCGAGCAAGGCCGACTGCGTCTTCGGGGTTGTACGATTGATCTCGTCGGCCAGCACGACGTTCGCAAACACAGGTCCCGGTTTCCATTCGAAAACACCGCCGTGTTGATTGTAAACGGACAGACCGATCACGTCAGACGGCAACAAGTCAGAGGTAAATTGGATCCGTTGAAACGTGCAATGAAGGGCACGGGCCAGTGCGTGGGCCAACGTTGTCTTGCCTACTCCCGGAACGTCCTCGACCAGCAGGTGGCCACCGGCAATGAGGGTGACGATCGCGAGGCGAATGGCTTCCGGTTTTCCTTTGATGACAGTTTCGACCGCCTGCTGCAACCGCTCGATTTGTTCGGCTGCCCTGACGCCCGTCAGTTCCCCTGATTCGACTGTTTCGAGGTTTCGCATCAAATTGGCTGCATTCTACATGCTAAGAGCACGCGTCGCACGGAAAAGTTGGCTGTACGCATCCAATCCGAAGCGCGCCGAATGTGACCTGCGGACGTTTCCTGTAGTAGACTAAGGCCCGTTTGAAAAACGGGCACACGGAGCAAAAAGCGGAACCCGCTGATGAACGCTTCGTGTAAGACGCCCGAGGAGGCTTTATGGAACCCCTGCAAAAGAAACAGAAGAATCAGCGCGGCTTCTCGCTGATCGAGTTGATGATCGTTATCGCCATTATCGGCATTCTTATCGCCGTTGGCGTCACTGGATACAAGGCGGCAATGCGCGCGGCAAACGAAGCCGCCGCCGTCAAGACGCTCCGCACGATCGCCGAGCAGCAGATGCTGTATTTCAACGCCCACCAGCGCAGCTCGTTTGGCACGTTTGAAGAGATGCGGAAGGAAGACCTGCTGGACAGCCGCTTCGATGGTGCGACACCCGTCGTCGACGGTTACGTCTACACGATGAAGATCATTCCGAAGTCCACGACGGCGCAAGCAGGTTACACCATCAATGCCGATCCGCAGATTACCGATGGCGTCAGCGCGACCGGTAAGAACCACTACTTCGTCTCGTCAGACACCAACACTATTCACGTCAACGAAACGCAGCCGGCTGCCGCGACCGATCCGCCGATCGGCCAGTAACCCTGTTTCTTTAACAAAATAAGACGGAAATCCAACAGACACGACATTTATTGCTTCTAAAAGAAGTAATGGAGGTCGTGTCTTATGTACGTAGCGATACTTAAGAAACTGCTGTTCGCGTTCGCTTTGGTGGTCTTATTTCAGACTTCCGGGCTCGCCCAGATTAACCCTCGCATCGTGCGCGAGGTGCGTCATGAACTCGTGACGCTGCCGTATTACGGTGTTTTCGATTGGCTGGAGTACGAAGTGCAGCCCAACGGAACAGTCACATTGAGAGGACAGGTGGTCCGGCCCTCGACGAAGTCGGACGCCGAAGGGCGTGTGAAGGAAATTGAGGGAGTGACGAATGTAATTAATCAGATCGAAACGTTACCGCTTTCGCCGAACGACGATCGTTTGCGACGCGCGCTGTATCGTCAGATCTATGGTTTCAATTCGCCGCTGTTTCGTTACGCGCACCAGGCAGTTCCGTCGATTCATTTGATCGTCGAACGCGGGCGTGCGACGTTGAAGGGCGTTGTCTCCAATCGCGGAGATGCGACTCAGGCTTACATTCGCGCTCGCTCTGTGCCGGGCTTGTTCAGCGTCAAGAATGAGCTGAGAGTCGAAGGCGAAGAGCCACGTTAACAGCCACCGATCGGATAGGTGTGATTGAAGCTGCCAAGGGGCAGCTTCATTTGTGTAACAAGGCCCGTGGAGCGCGCGTGAGCAGTTGGGTTATAACGTCTTGAAGCATGCGAGAGACGTTGCTCAGTTTTCTTGACGACTGTTTGGCCCGGCGGAAGGAAACAGCCGTCGTGCGCCGGCGCGGGTTGCGACTTACAAAGTGGTCGTCCGCGGAGATTGCGAGGCGTGCATTTCAGTTTGCGCGCGAGTTGGAAGCGCGTGGGATCTCGCGAGGCGATCGCGTCCTGTTTTGGGGAGAGAACAGCGCCGAATGGATCGCGGCGTTCTTTGGTTGTCTGTTGCGCGGCGTGGTGGTGGTCCCACTCGATCTCAAGTCGGCGCCGGATTTTGTTGCGCGAGTGCAGCAACAGGTTTCAGCGAAACTGTTGCTCGCAGACGAAGTTGAAACACGGATTGAAATCCCCACAGTTTCATTTACTGAATTGTCTGAAAACCATTCTGACGAGCCGTATCCATCAGATGGAATCAAACCGGATGATCTCGTCCAAATTGTTTTTACTTCGGGCACGACTGCTGAGCCGAAAGGCGTTTGCCTGACGCACCGGAACCTGCTCACGAATCTCACGCCGATTGAAAAAGAGTTCAAAAACTATGCACGCTGGGAACGGTTGGTCCATCCGCTGCGTTTTCTTTGCCTGCTGCCGCTGAGTCACGTATTCGGACAGTTGATGGGGATCTTTGTGCCGCAGATCGTCGGCGGTGAAGTTCACTTCCTCGAGTCGTTCAAGCCGTCGGAGATCATGGAAGCCGCGCGCAAGCAACGCATTAACGCTGTCGTAACCGTGCCGCGCGTGCTGGAGACGCTTCGCGAGAAGATCCTCAGCGACTATCCCGATCTCGCGCGCGCTCTACAAGCTGCCGAACATCGTCACTTCGTGCGGAACTGGTGGACGTTTCGTCGCATTCATCGTCGTTTCGGCTGGCGACTGTGGGCGTTCATCAGCGGCGGCGCAACGCTCGAAGAAGAAGTGGAAACGTTTTGGCGAGGGCTCGGTTACGCCGTGATTCAAGGCTACGGCATGACGGAGACAGCGTCGCTTACGTCTGTTTCCCATCCATTTCGTCTGGTGCACGGTTCGATTGGAAAACCCGTCCGCGGAAACGAACTGAAGCTTGCCGAGAACGGCGAGATCCTGGTGCGCGGCGACAGTGTTTCACCTGGTTACTGGCAGGACGATGTGAAACCGATCGCCGACGAGCAGGGTTGGATTCACACCGGTGACATCGGCGAGGTTGGACCAAACGGTCACATCTTTTTTCGTGGTCGCAGCAAGGAGACGATTGTTACCGCGGCGGGAATGAAGATCTATCCGTCGGATCTTGAAGCTGTGCTCGATCGCCAACCGGAGATCAAAGCGAGTGCTGTGATCCCGTTCGATGACACAAATGCGATGGCGGTAGTCATTCCCACCGACTCGAACGCCGATTTAACTGCCGGAATCGCGCGAGCGAACGCGTCGCTTGCGGAATTTCAGCGGATCCGTCACTGGAAAACCTGGCCGGAACCAGATTTCCCGCGCACTGCCGGGACGCGAAAAATCATCAAGACACAGATCGCCGAAACTATTCACGATCCGTCGAGATCCGTGTTTCTGCCGTCGATCTCGAATCTCGATTCGCTCGGCCGTGTAGAGCTGTTGAGCGCGCTGGAAGATCGCTATCAGATCGAGCTTGACGAAGCAGCGTTCACTGAAGCGACGACGGTTGAAGATCTCGAACGGCTTGTGCGTCGTGGCAAGGCTGAGACAGTTGCGTATCCGTACCCGTCATGGGCCATGCGGTTCCCGCTGACGTGGATACGGCCGATTGTCTATCACCTGTTTCTGCTGCCGTTAACACGGATCATGTGTAGCGTGCGGCGCGAAGGCCTCGAGCGGCTTTCAAATTTGAAAGGTCCGGCATTATTAATCTCCAATCACGTAACTGACGTCGATGCGGCGCTGATCTTATCCGCGTTGCCTTTCCGCTGGCGCTTGCGTGTCGCCATTGCGATGTCGGGCGAAACCCTGCGTGAGTGGCGTTCCGACAAAAAGCTCCATTACGCACTAGGCGCGGCGTTATTCAACGTCTTCTCATTGCCGCGACAAAGCGGTTTTCGTAAAAGTTTCGCATACGCGGGCGAGGCGATCGATCGCGGCTTTAGCGTGATGATTTTTCCGGAAGGTCATGAGACGAAGGATGGACTCATGCAACCGTTCAGGGCGGGAATCGGATTGCTAACGTCCGAACTCAATGTGCCTGTGGTCCCGATCCGCCTCGATGGTCTGTTTGAGTTGAAACAGCGACGCCAATACTTCGTTCGGCCCGGAACGGTCTCGGTCACTTTCGGTGAACCGGTCCAATTCCGAGCCGAACAGTCAGCCGAAGAGATCACGCGCGAGCTTGAGGCTCGCGTGAGAAATCTCGGCTAGTCGCCGCTAGCGGGTTCGCTAACCGGCCTGATCTTCTGCGAACGTCGCGAGCGGAAGAACGACGAACGATCCAACACCTTCTCCTGGAACTCTTCGAGATACAAATAAATCACTGGCGTGATGTAGAGCGTGATGAACTGCGAAACGACCAATCCGCCAACTACCACTAGACCGAGCGGCTGACGTGAAGATCCGTCAGCGCCATAACCCAACGCGATCGGCACAGCGCCAAACACCGCCGCCAACGTCGTCATCAGAATCGGACGGAAACGGTCCATGCTCGCATCGTGTATCGCCTGCACCGCCGACTCGCCCGCCTCGACTCGCTGGCGCGCGAAGTCGACGATCATGATTCCGTTTTTCTTTACGATGCCCATCAACATGAACATGCCGACGAATGCATATAACGACGCTTCCTGCCCAAACAGGACTAGCGTCAACAACCCGCCAACGAGCGCCGTAGGCAACGTCGACAGCACCGTCAACGGGTGCACGTAACTCTCGTAAAGTATTGCCAGGATCACGTACATCACGAACACCGCGAGTCCCATCAGAATCGTCAGGCTCGTCACTGTTCGGCTAAACGTCTGCGCCTCACCCTGCAACTCGCCGCGCACACCCGGCGGCACGATCTCCGCCGCGGCGTTCGTGATGTGATTGGTCGCATCGCCAAGGGCGACGCCGGGCTTGAGGTTGAAGAAGAGCGTCATGCTCGTGAACTGGTTCAGGTGGTTTACGACTTGTGGGCCAAGCGTTGACTTCCACGTCACCAGCTCGTTGAGCGGCACCAGATTCCGTCCGTCGTCCGACTTGATGTAGAGCAGTGAGAGATCTTCGGGCTTCTGCCGTACCGAGTCGTCCATCTCGAGAATCACCTGGTACTGATCCTCGGGCTTCTTGATCAGGTAAAGATAGTTTTGGGAGTACGCATTGCGCAGCAGATTCAGAATACGCGCTTCCGAAACGCCTAAAGTCTTCGCCTGATCGCGATTGATGTCGATGTTTACGTTCGGCGTGTTGTTGTAGAAGTCTGACGACACCGACAGGAAACCGTCGTAGGTCATCAGCTTCGCCATTAGTTTCTGGCCCACGTCGTAGACCTGATTCGGATCCGCACCTGACACCGAAAAGGCGTACTGACCCTGGTTCTGGTTCGTCACGCCCGTGCTGATTTCGAGCACGGGGAACGGACGTAGAAACGTCATTATTCCGGGAATGGTGTTGAGCTTGCCCATCATCTCGCCCGTCACTTCGGCGATTGGCCTTCGCTCTCCAGGCGGCCCGATGGACACGAACGTGATTCCCTGATTCGAGGCGAGAAAACCGGTCGCGCCCGTCATCGTGAAATCGTTGGTGACGTTCGGATCGTTGCGCAGTATTTCGTCGACACGATCCTGGTAGACGCGCATCTGTTCAGGAGACGATCCTTCGCGCGCGATAAACGCACCAAAGATCACGCCACTGTCTCCCGGCGGCAGAAACGTCTTCGGCACCAGCATGAACAGCCAAATCGTGCCCGCCAGACAGATGGCCCAAATCACTGGCGAGACCCAGCGCCGGCGAAGAAACCACCAGAGCGAACTGCCGTAAAGACCGAGCACGCGCTTCTCGATACCGCCGATGACGCGCTCGATCCAGTTCTGCTTTGCTCCGTGACCGCGGTCTTTCAACAGCCTCGCGCACATTAGCGGCGTGAGCGTCAGCGAAACTAAACCCGACGCAAGGATCGCAACCACGATCGTGATCGCAAACTCGCGAAAGATGCGCCCAACCAGACCCGTCATAAACACGAGCGGTATAAACACGGCCGCGAGTGAAATCGTCATCGATACGATCGTGAAGCTGATTTCCTTCGCACTGTTGATTGATGCTTCAAACGGCGGTTCGCCGCGCTCGATTCGCCGCACGGTGTTTTCGAGAAAGACGATCGCATCGTCGACAAGGAAACCGATCGCGAGCGTGAGCGCCATCAACGACAGGTTGTCGAGACTGTAACCAAGCATGCGCATCACGATGAATGTGATGAGCAACGACAGCGGCAACGCGACGACGGGAATCAGCGTGTCTGTCACGCGACCAAGAAACGCGAAGATCACTGCTACGACGAGTACGAATGCGATGATCAGCGTCATCTGCACGTCGGTAACGGAGTGGACAATGCTCTGCGAACGATCGTAAATCGGCTGGATGTGAATCGAGCCCGGCAGTTCGTTCTGGACCAACGGCAGAACGTCATAAATCGACTTTGCAACTTCAACTGCGTTCGCGCCCGCGCGTCGATTCACTGCGACGATCACAGTGGCCGAGGGAATCGTGCGGCCGCGGACCCAGAAGCGCATGTTCACGCGCTCGTCCTGAACCGATTGTTTCACCGTCGCCACGTCGCGCAGATAAATAGGAGCGTTGCTCGTGCCGCCGACGATCAGATTTTCATATTGTTCGGCGGTTTCAAGTTGTCCCTGTGGCCGCAGCACCGCCGTACCCGTCGAACTGTCCAACTGACCCGCACCGGTGTAACTCGTTCCGTTCCTGATCGCGTTGTTAAGATCATCGATCGAGATCCTACGCGCCCACATCGCCGCCGGGTTCGCCTTGATGCGAATCGCCGACTTCGTTCCGAAAACGTTCACCTGCGACACACCGGGCAGAATGCTTAAACGTTGGCCCACGTTTGTGCTGGCGTAGTCGTAGAGCTGGCCCGCGGTGACTGAATCGCTGACCATCGCCAGGTACATGATCGGTTGATCGTTCGGGTTCGTCTTCGAGTATGTCGGCGGCGAAGGAAGATCCACGGGCAGATTGCCGATGGCCTGCGAGATTGCGGTTTGAACGTCGGTGGCGGCAGCGTCGATGTTCTTGTCGAGCGAGAACTGGAGCGTGAACGTCGCTACACCCTGCGTGCTCTGTGACGTCACCACCTCGAGGCCGTTGATCTGCATGAACTGGCGTTCGAGTGGCGTAGCGATGTTGTTGGCGATCGTGTCGGGGCTCGCGCCAGGATAGCCGACCGAAACCTGGATCACGGGATAGTCGACCGCCGGAAGATCGTTGACCGGAAGCTGGAAATAACTCATCACGCCGAAAAGGATGACGGACAGCGTTAACACTGCCGTCATCACTGGCCGGCGTATGAATGGCTCAGAAAGATTCATGACTTCGATCCGTTTGTCGCTGCGGTCGGGCTGCTTGCTTCACGTGGTTTTTCGACGAGCACCGGTCCGCCGGGTGTGACGCCGAGTTGTCCGTTCGTTACGACCTGTTCGCCTGCGTTCACACCTTTCTCGACGACGATAAGATCGCCCTGTCGTTGGCCCAGCGAGACGGTGCGTTGTTCAGCGGTCGAGTCGGGCTTGACGACGTAAACATACGAGCCGTTAGCGGACATTTGCGGCGCGGAAACCGGGACCAGCACGGCGCCGGTTGTCGTGCTCAAGACGAGACGAACGTTTACGAAGCGGCCGGGCCAGAAGCGCTGATCGGGGTTAGGTAGTGTCGCACGCAGTGTGACCTGGCCTGTTTCATCTTGTACGGCGTTATCGACAAATGTTAGTTGGCCCGTGACTGATTCGTTTCCGCCGTCAGGCATTCGCACTTCGGTTCGCAGACTTCCCTGCTGCATCTCGCGCTGTACCGCGGAAAGATGATTTTGCGAAATCGTGAAGTCGGCGTAGATCGGGTTTAGTCGCTCGATCACCAGCAGCACGTTTCCATTCTCGTCGGCGTTGGCCTGTCCGCCGGGGTTGACGACGTTGCCGAGATCGACCAGACGTTGACCGGCGCGGCCGTCGATGGGCGCATGAATGAAGCAGTAACTGAGTTCGACCTTTGCAGTTTCGATTGCGGCGTTGTTGACTTTGAGCGTTTCATCAGCGCTTCGCACGACGGCACGCGCGGCTTCGGAGTTGGCCTTCAACGAATCGTACTCCGCACGCAGTTGTTCGTATTGCTCTTTAGCGACGATGCCCTGTTCGACGAGGGTTCGATATCGTTCAACCTGCGCGTAGCCCCACTTTTCGCGGGCGACCTCTCGTGCGAGGTTCGCTTCGGCCTGTTTCTTCAGCGCGACGTCGCGGGAAAGATTTGCCTGGGCCTCCCTGAGCTTCGCTTCGAAGGGACGCGGATCGATTGTGAAAAGGAGCTGGCCTTTTCTTACGTTAGCGCCATCCGTGAAATGAATTTGGGTGATGCGACCGGAGACCTGTGGCTGTATGGAAACAGTTTCGCGCGCGACGATCTTGCCGAGTGCATCAAGATAGTTCGACACGTCCTGCGAGACGGCAGCAGTCACCGTCACCGGCGCGGGCGGCCGTTCGAAATTCTGTTGCGCCTTGTTTACACAGCCCGACGTTGCGGCTGCGAGGGCTGCGATAAGCAAAAATGTGTTCAGACGAAAAGACAAGCTATTCTCGCGGTTCATAAGTTCTAACCCACTGATTAGTCACGGCTACTGGTAATTTGTCGAGTTTGATTGGCTTACGACTTCCGATGCGATTTTGTTGCGCTAAGAAGTGGCCTCACCATTGTGCCATTACCACGCCGCAGACGCGAGTACCCCCGTTTTAATGAAAGCGAAATCATACGCCCAGATGGATCCCCGCGTGTTAAGTGGAAGTAAAAATTTGTTAAGAGTTGTGAAGCTGGGGCTTTGTCGGAAGAGCGAAACCTCACTGGCCTACATGTGCAACAGGATACGCACTAATTAGAATGTCTTCTTCCAAAAGGTCCTCCAGTAGGACCTGTTTTACCGTGGTGCAATAGGCAAGGACTTCTGCCCGCTCGGACGGTTGATCCCAATCCATCGGAAAGTCGCTGTAGACCACCCTTATTCGATCTGCGATTAATTGCTTACTTCCGGAAAGATAGTAACCGCCGATATTCTCACGAACAGTGCAGCCTCCACGGAGTTGCGTTAGTTCGCGAATTAACCACTTTAAGCTGACGTGAAACACACGTTCACTGCTGATCGGAAAGTATATTTCTACTCGAACGCGAGGCGCGTAATTCGGCAGCACGGAGCTCGGCGCATAGTTCGGCATGCAATTCGGCAAAGCATTTCTTTCTCCATTCACCAATGTTTCTTAATCTGTGAAGGAATTCTTCTTTCGAAATGTGCTCCCGCGAAGGTCGCCTTTCTGTTTTGAACAAAGTTGTCGGCTTTTCCGTCTTGTCTTTCTCTTTCATCCTGTATTCCTCCCACATGGGAGATTATCGCCGCTGCTGAAGCCAATTACAATTGCCGAAAGTGGCTATTTACTAACGAAAGTGGCTATTTTCAGCGTCTACGTCGTGAGATCGCGGACGGCTGCGGCGAAAGAGGCGGAACGGCGGCGGGAGATGGGGATGCGGGCGCCGCTGTTTAGGATCGCAGTCAGGGCGCCAGCGCGAGTGCGAACCAGTTCCTTTACGCCGCTCACGCGGACGAGGGCACGTCGATGTGCGCGAGCGAAGCCGTGCTTGCTGACGCGCTCTTCGAGTGTTTGCAACGACTCCCGCAGGAAATAGTTGCGTTGACCAATCCAAAGTTGCGCGTAGTTTCCGGCTGCTTCGATCCAATCGATCTCGTTGACGTGCAGGACAGCAGCGCCGCGCGAGGTTGTAACCACGATCCGCTCGTCGCGTGTCGATCGTGGCGCTGAAGACAAGCGCTTTGTGAGCCGCCGTATCGTCGCGGCAAAACGTGCTTCGCTGACCGGCTTAACTAAATAGTCCAGCGCCTCCGCCTCAAACGCCTTAATAGCAAACTGGTCGAACGCCGTGAGAAACACAACCGCGGGCATCCGCTCGACATTGCGCCGTCGAATCACCTCAAATCCATCGATGCCCGGCATTTGAATGTCGAGAAAAACGACGTCCGGCGCTGACGCATCGAGTGCCGTCAACACTTCAGCACCGTTGCGGCATTCTCCCGCGACCGCAAAGTCAGAAAACGGCGCAAGCAGTTGCCGCACACCGCGACGCGCCGCCGGTTCATCGTCCGCGATTAAGACATTCCATTTAGCTGTCATTCATTTCCTGATACGGCACTCGCAATATCGCAATCGTACCTCGTTCAGCCCCTCTAACGATCTCCAACGAAGCCCGATCGCCATACAACGCGCGCAGTCGCTCTCGCGTGTTGTCGATCCCGTGACCGGCAGGCGCTGGCGCATCCGGATCGATACCAACGCCGTCATCCGTCACAGTGATCTCAAGCACATCACCATCGCGTCGAGCGGCGATAATCAGCACTCCGGCATCAGGATCACGCGCGATGCCATGCCGAATCGCATTTTCCACCAGATGCTGCAAAGCAAAACTCGGCACCACCGCAGACAACAGTGAATCAGGGACATTGAACTCCGGTCGCAGTCGATCCGAAAAGCGCGCCTGTTCGATCGCCACATACTGCTGCACAAGCTCCAGCTCTTCACCCAACGACACCTCGTTCGCGCGATGACGGTTCAGGGTCCGCCGCAACATCTCGCTCAAATGTTCGACGATTCGTACCGCACCGGCGCGATCATCGTCACGCACCAGCACGGCGATCGTATTCAGCGTGTTGAAAAGGAAGTGCGGATTAACCTGCGCCTGAAGCGCAGCAAAGCGTGCGCCTGCCAGTTGTTCCGATAGCCGCGCGAGCTGCACCTCGCGCTCTCGCACTTCGATGAAGTAACGAATCGCATGCTCGATTCCGACGACGCACAGGTAAACAGCAGCGCCGAAAGGCAACGTGATGAATATCCAACTTAACCACTGAAGGCCAAACTCCGGCCAGAATTCACCACCACCAGTTACCAGTTCGGGCTCGAAGATCAACACCAACACGAGGCGCAGTAGCTGTCCGCACGTGGCCCAGGCGACACAGAACAACACTGAAAACGGCACGTGAATCAGCGCTCGTCGAACGAGATGCGGTCGTGTCAACGGCCATCGTTTGGAAACCGCGAACACACCCGGCGTCAGCGCTGCATACAGAAACCAGTCGCCGAACTCGAAAAGCACGTCGCGAAGCGTGGCCGGTCCCCAACGCTGTAGACGCGCTTGAACGATGCGATTGATAACGGCAAACACCGCCGGAAGGATCCAGGCGGCAGACACAATCATCCATGGTCGCAAACGTGGCGCGCGCACTGGGCCACAGTATCGCCCGCGCCTCAGCACGCGCAACATCAATCAACGCCGCATGACCGTTCGCGTCCAAACATGCGCCGCTCGCGTATTCTTTATTGTTCGCGGATCTCACTCGGCGTTAGCATGCACCATCATGGCTAACATCCCCATCAGCCCCATGCCGAAGATCGAATGCGAGCAACACCATACCGGCATAGTCGTTAGCGACCTCGAGACCGCCATCGATTTTTATACAAACAAGCTCGGCTTCTGGCTGGGGTTCAGGTGGGGCGAGCCCACGACAATGGCCGGAGTCAATCTGGGCCACGTGCAGATATTTCTCGAACACGGCGAGCCGTCACCCAAAGGTTGTTATCTCTACTTTGTAATTAACGACGCCGACGCGTTTTACGAGTTTCATCGAAACAACGGCGTCGAAATCGTTCAACCTATAGGCGATCGCGATTATGGTATACGCGACTACGCCGTTCGCGATCTGCACGGTTACGTCTTGTCGTTCGGCCATCGCTTGCCCAGCAACTGCGACGAAGGAGACGAAGGAGACCATTCATGAAAATTATCCTTTTTTCAATCGCATCATTCGCCCTCGGCGCTGTATGTTTCGCCGGTGTTAATCAGCAAGATCGCTCCGCGGATGCAGCCGCTATTCGCGCGCACATCGGCAGCATCTTCCAGGCGTTCATCGACGGCGACGAACAAAAGATCTACGACACGCATTCGGAAGACTGGCGTGGGATACTGGGCGGCTGGCCCACTCCGATCAAAGGTATCGACGAATACATGCGTGCGAACGGTATCGAGTGGCCCAAACCAGCAAACGCACCAAAGCCGGGACCTTACTACCCGCCTGGAACCGGCTACAAGATGAACGACTTCGACGTTTATTTTTACACTCCGGAACTCGCGGTCGCGAACTTCATCGGCGAATTCGTGCGCAAAGAAGGCAACACGACGAGCACTCTGCGCCGTTTCCGCATCATGGACATCTACGCGAAACGAAAAGGAAGCTGGATTCAAGTCGCGTCTCATACGTCTGTCGATCCGACGTGGCAAGAGGAGCAGACGACAAAGCCGCGAAACATCACGCCCGAGATCCGGCAACACATTCTTGAAAAACGTGACGCGGTCTGGAAAGCATGGTTCGCCAATGATCGACCCACTCTCGAGAAACTGATTCCGGAGGAAGCGATTGCGATCAATAGCGGAATGAAAGAGTGGTCCAACCGGGCGGCGATCTTCGAAGGAGCGAAAGGATTCGCAGATAGCGGCGCCAAACTCGTCAAGCTGGAATTTCCCAAAACGGAAATCCAGGCTTACGGCAACACGGTCCTGATCTACACGACTTACGTTTACGAGATCGAGAAGGACGGCAAACGCACGACAACGAGCGGGCGCGGCACTGAGATGTTCGTACGCCGCGGTGACGAACTCGTCAACGTCGGCTGGCACCTCGACGAGGACAAGTAAAATTTATTTGACTGCTACTTCGATCGGCGAGCGTAATCGTTCGGCAAACTCATCGACGTATTTTTTCCACGCTTCAGCGGAAGTGATGTGGCCGGCGCGGTCCCACGCGAAGCCGGCCCAGTAAGACATCGGAAACGACGTTCTCGGCTTTAGCACGATCAAATTGTTGCGCGCGTCTTCGGCGAGTTTGTCGACGTCGGTAGCGTTCAACACAACAGCGAGACCCTGCATGCCGAGGTTCTTGTCCACCGTTTGCCAGATCGTTACCCAGCCGCGCTCGGCATTGACCTCTCGCTGTTCGTCCTTAACTTTCTTGAATCCGATCGCGACAGCCAACGGCGACTGGGCGCGATACGAAGGTTGAAAGTGATTCAGCTGGCTCCCCGCGTCCAGCGACACGCGCAGAACTTTCGACACCTGCACACCGTTCGCATCAAACGCATCGTAGACGAGCTCAAACATCACGCGTATCGGACCGTTCGTCAACACTCGTGAATCGACAAAGTTTGTCGGCACGTAAAGTTGATTGTTGGCCCAGATCCCGCTCGCGCCAACGCCACGCGTCGGACCGGCCGAATAGAGGTCGGCGCCTTCGCCGAGATCAGTGTGATAGTTATCGACCATGTACCAGTCGTTAATCACCATCTTCGGCGTACGTTTGGACCAAATGTCGATGGCGCTGCTTGTGAGTGGCTCGCCTTTCCACGTGATTAGCGCTTTCCCGTAGGTGCGGTGCGCGATGCGGTCGTTCTCCCAAGCGAAATCGTCAAAACGTTCGCGAGCGAACCGACCGTAAGCTCGAAAGTCTTCCTTGTTATAGACTCGCTTGGCGCCCGCGGTGACGGTGAACGTCTTCGTCTCACCCGGTGCAAAGTCGGCCTGGAAGATCAGCGCGTCCGGCTTGTGATAGTCGTCGTAATCCGTATCGACTGACTGGCTGAGCACTTCCTTGCCGGCGCTGTCGAGTACGTGGAGCTTGTTCAGATCCTTTTCAGTGAGCGTTGCAAGATCCTTCGCCGTTAACTCAATCGTTTCACCCGTCCGCCCAATCTTCAGTTTGTTCACAGCAGTTACGGTCAATCGCGTCTGGGCCGGCACGGACATCGGCAACGCGAAAAGACCCACCACTGCAAACGCCAGCAACGTAAATCTCATTCAGCCGCTCCTTGTAGGGTTATGGAAACTTCGTGGAGCCAACAGTATATTCAACTTAAGCATCCTATTGGACAATTTTTGCGGCGTGGACCGAACAAACGCTCGCCACTCAAGATTCTTTGGTCCACAAACCTGCAATTATTGGAACTTTTTGCCGCTCGTGGCGTCGAAGAGACGCAAGTAAAAAACCTCGTCGGTACGACTTAGGAACAAGCGGTGACCCGAATAGCTCTCGCGATCCTGATCGGTCTTTTCTGCTGTGGCCCGGCGCTCAATTCCGCCGCGCAGACTCGGAAGATCGACTCTCCGGAAGTACTGAAACAACTACTGGCGTTGCCTGCGCCCACACCTCGTCATGGAGCGACGCCGACTCCACCGCAAGTCGCCGAGACCCCCCGGCCAGACGAATTTTACTACCGAGACAAAACCCCGCCCGACGATGCGCCAATCACGGATCTCGTCGACTACTGGTCGCGGTGGGCCGACGGCGACCGCGAACCGACGGAGGCCGTGAGCAGGCGACTGCTGGAAGCCTGTGTCGCTGATCCGAAACTCCTCCCGACGTTCCTCGAACTTCTGCCGGACGACGATTCGACGCCGACAAAAGTCAAGAACGTATTCGACAAGGTTCAGGCCGATCCACAGTTCGACAACGACTGGCGCGAGAAAATCAGAAAATGGCTGGTCTTCAACTCCACTTACTTTCTCGAAGAATTGCTGGGCATGGCTCGCAAAGCCAAAGACAACCAGCGAGATGGCGCTGTCGATAAAGAAGAAGCGCTGTCGGCACTAGCGCGTGTAAGTTGGACCAATGCCGAACCGATATTGCGCGGCCTGACGGCGTCGGGCCAGCCTCGCGCAACCGCCCTTGCGCTTTCGCTGTTCTACGAACACGCAATCGAAGAAAAAGACTCATCCAGCGAAGAACGTTACCGTCGCGACTTACAAGCCATCGCGTTGAATCGAAATCAACCGGGCTACGCGCGCAACGTCGCGATCGAGAGTCTGTCGTTAAGCGAATGGTCCGGCGTTGAGGATTGGTATCTCAGTCTGTTTCAGGATGAAACGTTGCTTAATGTTGCTGATGGCGAATACAGCTTGTCGCCATTCGAAGCACTGTTCAGTTCGGATCTGGAGAAGTGGATTCCGATCATGACGCGGCTGGTTGAGAGCAAGGACATAAACGTGCGCAGCGCGGCCGCGTCGTGCCTGGTGATGGTTGACGACGACGAAGAGACCGCCAAAAAAGCGCTCACTCCTCTCTTGCCCTGGCTCGCAAATCCTGCCTGGGCAAACGACAGCGACGCCAGCTACCGAATGCGTCTGATTCAGGCTTTGGGAAGCTATAAGATCCCGGAGAGTGTGCCCGGATTGATCTCGGTAATTGAAAATGATGACTCCGACGTTTCTCACGTCCGCGCCTTTGCGGCGCACTCACTCGCCCTATACCAGGATGCTCGCGCCGTGCCGGCACTCAAGAAAGCGTTGGCGAAGGAAAGAGATGAAAGCCAGCGCATGCGCATCATTAAGGGACTGCTAAGTTCCAACGCCATGCCGGAGACGGAACAACTGGAAGCGCTCGAGGCGTATGCGACGAAGCTTGCGTCGCCCGAGACGAAGACGGACATGATTAGGTACCGCCCGGCAACCGAAGAACCTTTGTCGCCAACGCTCGCGATCGGAAAATATTTGGGCCAAAGCAGAGAGACGCCAAGCGAGTCGTTGATCAAAGCAGTCCTGGCGCGTGCCGAAGAGCTCAAGTCACAAAATTCGCCCGTGGCGGGCGCGCTGATTGAAATCGCCCATACGTGGCAAGGCCAGCAAATTGAACTCGACATCATCCGGCGAATCAGCAACGGCTCAGCAGATTCGGGCACCATCACTGAGGCGATACAACGTAAAGACAAGATGACGCAAGGTCTACGCACTGAGTTGCAAGGCCTGGCCTCCGTCGAAGGCGCGGCGCAAGCAGTCGGCGCCGTGCTGCTCAACGATTCGGCATTGGCCCAGGGCATCCTTAACTCGGAAGATGAACCGGCACGGATTGCTTTACTGGCATGTTCGCGTCTCACGCAAACCGCTCTGCCCGTAGAACTCGTCGCTCCATTACTGAACCATAAGAACCAGTTGTTGATGCAGGCCGCCGAAACCTACTTGCTTGCCGAGGACAGTCGCGAGGCGCGAGATCTTCTTTGGCAACGTCATCCCAACGAGGCGTTTGTGACCGGTTGGCGCGAAAATTTCTGGTATGGAATGAACTTTGAATCGCTCGTTAAAACCGAGGACCAGTTACGCGGCGAGTTGCTCAAAGAGAATGGTCCAATCGAGATTCTTGCGCTCGTATCCAACATTGGAAATCAGGGAATAGTCATTCGCATCTATCCTGATAAAGCGGTATTCACGCAACACGAAGACGCGGCACGGTATCGCGAGCGGACTGTGCCAACGGCGGAAGTCACCGCGCTTAAAGATTTTCTTTCCGCCGGTGGTTTTTCAGAACGTGGTCCAACTATGGGGTACTGTCACCACGGCTGCCCGTCGAACGAGTTGTTAATGCTTACGAAAGAAAAGGGCCGCCGTGTTTTTCATCAAGGATACACGGAATGGATGGAGCTTCACGAACAGTTTACTCAACTCGGAACCGGCGACGGCGCGAAGATGCATTACAAGTTGGAAAAGGAGATCAAAGGTCTTGAAGTTTTGTATGCCGGCGAATTGTTGGTCAACGACGTGACTCAACAGGGTAACGAGCTGCGGCTTTTCCTCGAACGCCCGCAAACAAAGGAAGAGCTGGAGGAACTACGAGCCTCGTACGAGACTGAAGTCGATGACGACGACGATCTGCACTTGCAACTCGTGCGGCGAAGAGTCGAACTGAACCGGTCGCGACACTCATGGCGCGTTTTCGCCGGAGATAAACTTGGCGCACCCACATCGGCGCCTGATTTCTACTTAACGATTGACGAAACCAAGTTCATCACCGGTGATGAGAACGATCTGGAGTGGGACGAATACATGCAACCACGGATACTCGCTCCCGATTCGATCGTGTTCACACAGAACTACGATGGATTGTGGCGGCAGTTCGCCGGCAGCAAAGCCGTGCGCATCGGTGATGAAAACGCGGTTTACTCGAGCCCGATAACTACGCGTGATGGCAAATGGGTGATCGTCACTAAGACAGGCGAAGAGGAAAACGAACAGAGTCATATCGTTCGCCTGAACCTGCTAACCGGGCGTGAGTTTCGCGTCAACGTGCCGCCCGCCGATCAATTGGGGGCGATTGCTGCTCTGCCGGTTATCAATAAAGTTTTGGTGAAACGCTCGAAAATGGATGTCGTGTACGTCGGCGCCAAACCGAAAGGACCTGATAAGCCGGAGTACTATCTAATCGATCCGGTAAGTGGCGTCACTCGGTTAGTCACAGGAGAGTTCGCGCCGTTACACGACATCGGGGACCGCTTCTTGCAAGCCACTGAGAAGCCGGATGAATTCTGGGCCGCGATCTCCGACGAAAAAAAGAACCACACACGGATCGGCCGCTACAGTCTCAAAGATTTTTCCTTCGCACCGGTGACGACCGTGCCGCAACTAATCTTCAACAGCATGTCGATGTGGGTCGATGCGGGACAAAAGAAAGTTTACGTGGTCTATAAAGGACAGTTGCTCCGCCTGCCGCTTCAAGCCCCCGAGAAATGATCGCGCCTCGCCCCGTGTCTCCGGTGTGACTAAAAAATAACTAAGTTATCGTTCGAACGACACACAGCATTGGAAATCTCCGCATAGAAATTAACGCGGAGGGAACGAGACTATGCGTTGGAGAGGCGAGCGACAGAGTTCGAACATTGAGGATCGACGAGGAATGGGGGCCGGTAAGGTTGCGGTGGGTGGTGGCCTTGGCACGGTCCTGATACTGATCATCGCGTTAATCTTTGGCGCTGATCCACGACAACTACTCGAGCAGGTGCCGACGGAACCTTCGTCGCAAGTGCAAAGCTCTCGGCCACTCAATCCTGAAGAGGAACAGTTGAAGGAGTTTGTGGGGGTGGTCCTCGCCAAGTCTGAAGACGTTTGGAACAACCTGTTTCAGCAGAATGGACGACAGTATCGCGAGCCGACGCTGGTCCTGTTTACTAACCAGGTCGAGTCTGCGTGTGGGCGGGCTGGCGCGTCCGTTGGTCCCTTCTACTGTCCGGGAGACGAAAAGGTTTATATCGACCTGTCGTTCTATGAAGAACTGAAGCGACGATTCCAGGCGCCCGGTGATTTCGCGCAGGCGTACGTGATCGCGCATGAGGTGGGCCATCATGTTCAGCATCTGTTAGGCATTTCTGATCGCGTCGATGCGATGCGTGGCAGGGTGAGTCAAGCTGAAGCTAACCAGCTATCGGTGCGACTCGAGTTGCAGGCTGATTTCTATGCGGGCGTGTTTGCGCGATACGTGAAAGACCAGGGCATACTCGACCCGGGTGACATTGAAGAAGCCCTAACTGCGGCGAGCGCCATCGGCGACGACAAGATCCAACGACAGACGACCGGCTACGTCGTCCCCGACTCCTTCACCCACGGCTCCTCCGAACAGCGCCTGCGCTGGTTCAAACGCGGCTACGACTCCGGCGACATCCGCCAGGGCGACACCTTCAGCGCCCGCGATCTGTGATGTCATCTCAGTTGTTTAGATAAACCACGAAACAAATTTGCATGCGGGACAGTATAGTCCCGCATGACTTCCATCCAGACCGGGGAGCAGGATCCCCGGAAGCTGCTCAGAGTGTGGCCGGGCGTTGTCGCCGTCGTGCTGCAATGGGTATTCCGGTTCGGTGTCAAAGAACTTTTCCCCGGAATACAAGGTTTTGGCTACGCTGTAATCGGCTCACTCGCCTTCTTCCTCGTCATCATCGCGTGGTGGACGTTTTTCAGCCGCGCACGTTGGAAGGAACGATTCGCTGCCCTCGGGTTAATGGCCGGAGCGGTGGCCGCGACCTGGTTTCTCAAACACGACTCGATGTGGCTCCAATGGTTGTTTGCGTACGCCGTTCCGGTCCTGAGTCTGGCGTTTGTGACGTGGGCTGTGGCGACGCGTCGACTTCCCAATCGAGTTCGGCACACAACAATGGCGGCTACGATATTGCTCGCGTGCGGAGCGTGGTTGTTTCTCAGACAAGACGGCATCAACGGTGATCACAACGCAACGTTCGGCTGGCGCTGGTCGCCAAGCGCTGAAGAACGACTCCTGGCCCAGCAATCAACCAACGCCGCAGCATCAACTTCCGAAACAGCGCCGGCAACACCAGCCACAACCCCAACCAACGCTCAACCGACACCATCACCCGCAACCACCGAAGCTGCAAAACCCGCTGCGCCAGTAGCGGAAGCACGAGTCGACTGGCCCGGCTTTCGTGGAGCGAAACGCGACGGCGTGGTTCGCGGCGTGAAGATCAAGACTGACTGGTCGGCAACGCCACCGGTGCAACTGTGGAAGCGTCCGGTTGGACCAGGCTGGTCGTCGTTCGCAGTTAACGGCGATCTCGTCTACACGCAGGAGCAACGAGGCGATAGCGAAGTGGTTTCGTGTTACAAGGAGTCAACAGGCCAACCGGTGTGGACACACAGCGACAAGGCACGATTCTTTGAATCAAACGCCGGCGCTGGTCCACGCGGAACGCCGACGATCAGCAACGGCCGCGTGTACAGCTTCGGAGCTACGGGAATCTTGAATGTGCTCGACGCTCGTAACGGATCCGTTATCTGGTCGCGCAACGTCGCTAGCGAAACAAATACAAAAATTCCGTTCTGGGGTTTTTCGAGCTCGCCGCTGGTCGTCAACGATATCGTGATCGTCGCCGCAGCAGGACAACTCGTTGCTTACGAAACTGCAAACGGCAATCGACGCTGGGTTGGACCAACAGCCGGTGGCAGCTACAGTTCGCCACATCTCGTAACCATCAACGGCGTCGCGCAAGTTCTAATGACGAGTGACGGACGCTTAACGAGTGTCGCGCTCGCGGATGGAAAACAGTTGTGGCAGCACGAATGGAACGCAAACAGTATCGTCCAGCCCGCATTGACTGCCGACGGCAACGTTCTGATCACAAGTCAGGAAGCCGGCATACGCCGGATCTCGCTCACTAACAACGGAGGCGCATGGAGTGTCGCCGAGCGATGGACGTCAAACGGCCTCAAACCTTACTTCAACGACTTCGTCGTTCATAAAGGTCATGCTTTCGGTTTCGACGGCCGCATTCTTTCCTGCGTCGATCTAAACGACGGACAGCGCAAATGGAAAGGCGGTCGCTACGGCAACGGCCAGCTCGTCTTACTACCAGATCAGGACCTGCTGCTCGTGCTGTCGGAAGAGGGCGAACTCGCGCTCGTGCAGGCGAAAACCGATCAGTTTACGGAGCTGGCAAAGTTTCCGGCGATACAGGGTAAGACGTGGAATCATCCGGTACTCGTAGGCGATCTGTTGCTGGTACGCAACGCCGAAGAGATGGCCGCGTTCAGACTGCCGCTGGAGACCGTTAATACGGCCGGTCGTTAAGGAAAATCGGTTCTCTTCGACACACTAAAATGAATTGACAACCTTAAATCGGGGGTGTATACCCTTGCGCGCTGTCTCACATTCCACTACACAGCCCCGCTCGCCCCCAGAAAATAAGCGAGCCGGCGCAGTCAAGGAGGTTTGATCCCGTGAAGAAAAGGTTTAGTTTTCGCGCAGCAATTTGGGCGGCGTTTGCGGCGGTTACTCTATTGAGTCTCACTGTCGGTGCAGGCGCTGTTCAAGGTGATAAGAAGTTTAGATTGTTAGACGATTGTGATCCTGCCACTTTCGCTGGTGTACCCGGTGGGTGCATCGGTAACGGCCACACAACTATGCTTGAGTTCCTGGCGGAACTCGAAGAAACACAAGACGCGCATAAATGGCGCAACCAACCCAGCCAGGCACACCTGAACGTTGGCCGGCCGACGGAGATCGAAAACCGCGGCGGCGAAGTACACACGTTTACTCCGGTGGCTCAGTTTGGCGGCGGTTTTGTTCCTGAGCTAAACGCGCTTTCGGGCAACCCGGTACCCGCTCCGGAGTGCCTGAACTTTGGCGCAATCGAATTCATTCCTGCGGGCGCTGTACTAGAAGGGCCGGTCGCCGGCAGTGCGGATCTTCCAGTCGGCACCAGCCGCTTTCAATGCTGCATTCATCCGTGGATGCGCACGACGATCGAAGTCGACACGCCCGGCGGTGGTGCTCCCGCGAGCCCGTCGCAAGGCAAGTCGTCGCACGCTCATCACTGATCAACTGCTGCAACACAATCCAAACGCGGTGAGAGGTTTCAGATAACTTCTCACCGCGTTTCCCTTTTTCATCATCTTCAATCTCTCCTATTGACAGCCGATAGGTAACCTCGCTAGACTGCCGTCCTATCGACTGACTAGAGGAAGACGATGACGAAGCAAACAGCCGACCTGTTCAAACAGGGAACGCTCGAACTACTCATTCTGCGACTGCTCAACTCCGGAACTCTTAACGGTTGGGACATCATGCAGCGTATTCAACTCGCTTCGGGCGAAGTGCTCAGCGTCACTCCCGGCGCACTTTACCCCGCACTACACCGCCTCGAAGCACGCGGCCTGATCGCCGCCAACTGGCGACAATCCGACAATAATCGCAAAGCAAAGTTTTATGGTTTGACTGCCCAGGGCCGCAAACAACTCGAAGCACAACGCAGAGAGTGGGAACGGTTTTCCGGCGCCGTCAATCTGATTATGAAAGATGCATGAGGTTTACCCGTGGGCTTGAGCAATTTATTCCGTCGCTGGCGCGCATTAACTCACAAAAAAGAACTCGACACCGAACTCGACGCAGAACTCCAGTTTCACCTCGAACGCGATGTCGAGCAGAACATCAAGAGCGGGATGACACCCGCCGACGCTCGTAATGAAGCATTAAAAGCGTTCGGCGGCGTGGACCGATCGAAGGAAGAATGTCGCGACGCTCGCGGGGTCAACCTGATCGAGAACACACTGCGCGATATTACCTACAGCGTGCGTGTACTGCTGAAGAGTTACGCCTTCACCATCGTCGTCGTGTTGACTCTGGCACTCGGCATTGGCGCGAATACCGCGATCTTCAGTTTTGCCAACGGCATTCTGCTGCGCCCGCTCCCTTACCCTCAATCGGATCGCCTGGCGGTGATCGACGAAACGGCAAGACGTGGGGAGGAATTCTCGCCCGTTTCGTATCCGAACTTTCTCGATTGGCGCGAACAAAACACAGTCTTTGACGACGTGGCCGTTCACTTTGGCACCGGCAGGTTTGCCTTGAGCGGCATGGGCGAACCGGTGGAGATTCGCGGCTCACGTATCTCACACAGTCTATTCAACGTCTTGCGTGTCTCACCGCAGCTCGGCCGCACGTTCACTGTCGAGGAAGATCGCCCCGAGCAGGATGCAGTCGTCATCATCAGCCACGAACTGTGGCAGAAGAATTTCGGCGGCGACACAGACGTTCTCGGTAAACAGATCGTTCTCAGTAATCGCTCGCGAACAATCGTCGGCGTGATGCCGCGCGGTTTCCGGTTTCCGGAGATCTCGGAACTCTGGGTGCCACTCGCATTGACACCACAGACGTTCACGCGAACCGACCATGGCCTGACTTCGATCGCCCGTATGAAAGACGGAGTGACGATCGAACAGGCGCAGGCTGAGATGCACAACGTCGCGGCGCGTATCGAACAACAGAATCCCGTCACGAATGAAGGACGTGGTGTCAGAGTTACGAGTCTGCACGACAACCTCGCAGGTGATTACCGCGAGGCGTTGCTGATCCTCCTCGGTGTGGTCGGATGCGTGTTGCTGGTGGCGTGCGTGAACGTAGCGAACCTGATGCTCGCGCGCGCAACCGCGCGACAGAAAGAGTTTGCGCTGCGAGCGGCGCTGGGTGCGAGTCGCTGGCGCATCGTGCGTCAACTGTTGATCGAAAGTTTGTTGTTAGCTGTCGCTGGCGGTGCGCTCGGTTTCGCACTTTCGTTGTGGGCCCTGCATCTGTTGCTGAATGCAATTCCGATTCAGTTACCGTTCTGGATGGATTTCGGCATCGATCTGCGCGTGCTTGCTTTCACGCTCGGTATCACACTGCTTACCGGCTTGATCTTCGGAGCCGTACCGGCGCTCCACACCTCGCGCGTCGATCTCAACGACACGCTCAAGGAAGGTGGCCGCGGCGCGATCGGTTTTCGCGGTCGTTCGCGCAATATGCTCGTCGTCACTGAGATCGCGCTGTCGCTCGTTCTGCTGGTTGGCGCCGGGTTGATGATCCAGAGTTTCCTGCGCTTGCGACAGGTCAATATCGGACTCGAGGCGAAAAACGTTTTCACTGCAACCGTAATCCTGCCGCGCGCGAAATATCGCGAACCTCAACAGAGGATCACTTTCTTCAAACAGTTAGTGGAGCGGGTGCGCAATGTTCCCGGCGTCGAAGCAGCTGGCGCGACCGGCACTCTCCCGCTGAATGGCAATAACTGGGGTCGAAGTCTGACAGTCGAGGGTTATCCGGTACTAAGCGTCGGACAAGCGCCATCGATCCAACATACAGTCGTCACTCCAGGTTACTTTCGCACGATGGGAATAAGGCTTATCGATGGCCGTGACTTCGCCGACGCAGACACATTCGAATCTCTCAAGGTAACGATCGTCGACGAGCGCCTCGCGCGCCATTACTGGCCGAACGAAAGCGCGGTCGGCAAGCGCGTCCGGTTTGGACCACCCGAGAACAACGAACCGTGGCATACGATCATCGGCGTCGTTAAAGCGGTGCGACACGAACGGGTTCAGTCCGACACGGACGAGAGCGTCTATCTGCCTCACCTGCAAATCCCTGTTCCGAATTTGACACTCGTGGCACGGACCACTGCCGAGCCGCAAGACATTACCGGCGCAATCAGGCACGAAGTCGCGCAGCTCGATCGCGATCAACCGATCAGCGAGATCGCCACGATGGAAGAGGTCATCGCTGAGTCCATCTGGCAGCCGCGTCTCTACGCCACCTTGTTTGCCGTCTTTGCCGGCGGCGCACTCGTGCTGGCGCTGATTGGCATTTATGGCGTGATGGCGTTTCTGGTCCAGATGCGCACCCATGAAATCGGCGTGCGGATGGCGCTCGGCGCCACTGCGCGTGACGTTTTCAAGCTCATCGTCGGTCGCGGAATGAAACTGACCGTTTTCGGGATCGTTATCGGCGTTGCCGGCGCGATCGCTCTTGACACGTTTGATGCACAGTCTGTCTATTCAATACGAGCGCAACCGATCCATTCATCTTCGTCGCGATCGCATTACTTCTCTCGGTCGCTGCGTTCCTGGCCTGCTATATTCCCGCTCGAAGGGCAGCTAAAGTCGATCCTCTTACCGCGCTGCGGTACGAGTAGGGCTTTAGATCTCAAATCTTCGTCGTAACAATCCGCGGCTCGGCGGTGTTTGACCGTTAACAGAGTCTTACACTCGATATCCAGGAATCTGCCTGAATTCACGAAACGGAGGAGACGTATGAAAAAGTCCTTCGCAATCCTGCTCACCGTACTGATTGCTGCCGCGACTGCTTCGTCGCAGAGTTTTACTCTCGACTCATTTACCAAAGCCAAGACCGTCCTAGATCGTTCAGTAGCGGCTTACGGCGGGCGAGACGCACTGACTTCGATCGGCAATGTTTCGATCCGCATTCAGGGCGAGTCAGTGCACCGGAACCAGAGCCGCCGCCCCGGCGATCTCGACCGCACGCCGTACGCTGGCGAAGTGGTGATCGATTTGAAAAACTCGCGCGCATGGCAAAGGCAGAAGGGCCATTACCCCGGCGGCTTTAATTGGCACAACGGCTTCGTCATTGACGGCAACACGCGAACCGGTTTCGACTTGATTAGAAAAACGTCGAACCCGCCGGGAACGATCACGCCGGCCAACTTCAAAGGCGGTCTGCGCTGGTTGCCACAGCTTGTGCTGCTGACTGCGCTCGAACGCGCTGACACGATGCGCTACCTCGGCAAAACAGAATACGATCGTCGACCGCACGAGGTGATCGACTACGTCTCGCACGATGGCCTCCGACTCGCTCTCTACATCGACGAGGCGAGTGGGCAGCTTTCCAAGTTTGAAACACTCGTGACCAATAGTTATTCCGGCGACTCTCTGGTGGAGACTCGTTTCACCGGACAGCGTAAGGTGGGCAACTACATTCTTCCCACGGCGCGAGTGAGTGTGTTCAATGGCGATGTAGTGAATGATTTTCGGATCGCGGAGGTCACATTCAATACCGAGCTACGTCCGGAAACGTTCAAAGTGCCTGAAGGCTTTCGCGCAGTCACCTTCCCTACGCCGACGCCTGTTACCAAACACGCCGAAAAGATTTATACGACCAGCGCCGGTGGTTACAACGTCCTGTTCGTGGATTTCAACGATTACATTTTCGTGATGGAGACGCCAGGCAACGAACGTACATCGCTTCAGGCCATCGAACAGATCAAGAAGACGATTCCCAACAAGCCGATTAAGTACGTCGCTGTCACGCATCATCATGACGATCACGCCGGGGGCATTCGCACGTACATGGCCGAAGGCGCGACGTTGATCGTCGCTCCCGGTGAACAGGCGTTCTTCAAGAAAATCAGTGCGGCCCGCTTCAAGGCCGAACCGGACCTTCTCACGCGCAACCCGCGCGAACCCATTTTTGAACCGCTGCAAAACGGTAAGCGCGTGCTGACCGACGGAACGACGACGGTTGAAATTATCGACATCGGCGCCGGACCGCATGCGCAGGAAATGCTGGTCGCCTACTTCCCGCAGCACAAGTTGATCTACCAGGGCGACCTGCTGAATCGACCGGGTAACGGCGATCCGGCGATCGCGAATGACACCTCCGTCCATTTCCTCGACTGGATCGACGCGAAGAAGCTCGCCGTGGATGCGACCATTCCGGTGCATGGTCCAGTGACGACAATCGCTGACTTCCGCAAAGCTGTTGCGGAGAAGAAAGACAGGGCCAACTAGATCGGAGTAATCTGGGGCTCGTTCATGAGCCCCGGATTTGCTATGGGTTTCTGGTTCCCAATAGCTTCAAGCCCTCGACCAGCGGTGGAAAGCTCGAGAGCTCCTCTTTCTTAACGCTCCAGGTCGTGAACAAGTATCCAAGCATCTTTGGACCAGCATGCTGCCGGGTGTAGTTGATGAACGCCTTTGTCGCGTCGACGTTCTTCCAACCTGAAGGCAACACGCGGAACCCTTTTTCGATAAACATCGGGATCGAGGGATAACTGTCTCGCACTTCGTAGTGCCAGTCGCAGATGATGATGTCTTTGGGGATCAGATCGACCGCCGCTGCGGTGCCGTTCTTCGCCGCTTCCCACTCGCCATAGTCGTACTTCGCAGCGTCAATCAGCCGGTCGCCCCACATCAGCATCTCGACGCGGCGCTTTCGGACCAGATGGGCGTGAAGCTCCTTAACGGCGTTTGCAAAGAGCACTCCCGGATCTTTGCCCTTCGTCGACGGCGACTTCTCCGACCCGAGCAGAAACACTTCATCCATGCCGACGTGAATCGCGTCGGCCCGGAACGCGTCGATTAGTTCGTCCAGCAGTTTGAAGATGATGGGCCAGACTTTTGGATTCAACGGATCCCACTCGCGACAATAGATCCCTTCGTTGTTTGTAAACGCGCCGGGTGTGAGATCAAATTCCGGATAAACTGTGAGTAACGGAAAAGTCTGCGCCTTCCACGACTGATGGCCCAACGATTGAAACTCCGGAATTAACCGAATACCGAACTTCTTACACAACGCCGCGAAGCGTCGTGCTCCGTCGCGCGTGATCGGACTGGTTCCGAAACGCAGTTCCGGATGCGACTTAAACGCGAAGTTGTAATCAACCTCGAGGATGATGACGTTGATTCCCTGCTTCGCGAGGGCTTCAAGGTTCTGTCCAAGCGCGTCGAGATCCGCATCGGTGTTGTAATTCAACAGGTGCACCGCGCGCCATTGCTTTGACTTTGCTGTCGCAACGAATGGCACGAACAGCAAAAGTAATGCGACGAGAACTAATCGCTGGGCGGAGTTGATCATTTCGGCGTTTCGAGTTTCTTCAAGTTTTCGACGGCACTCGTGTTCTTCGGGTTCAGCTCCAGCGACTTCTTGAAGTTCTGAATTGCCAACTCGCGCTCGTTCATGTTCATGTACGCTTCGGCGAGACTGTCGTAAGTGTTGAAACCCTGCGGATACGCTTCGACGTTGAGCTTGAATATCTCAACCGCCTCTTTCATCTTGCCTCCCGCCATCAACCGGTAACCGAGCGCGTTTAACTCCGGCTCCGCGAATTCGTAAGTCGCGGCTTGTTTCGTTTTTAGCTCGCGATACTCGGCGACGGCGGCGGCGATGCCCTTCTCGGTAATCGTCTTTTCGACAACGGTGGCGATCGACATCTTCGGCAGATCGTATGGCTGGTCGTAAAGAATCTTCGCGATGTTCTGGCCCAATCGATTGAGATTCGGACTGCCAGTGTTGTCGAGGATCACAACCAGGTGCTTCTCGTTCGGAAAGCGCACGATGGTAGTGGCGAAACCGTTAATGCCACCGCCGTGTGTGATGACCGGTATCGATTGCTCCTTCACCTTGAACGAGGCGTTGGTGACGATCCAGCCATATGCATAGTTCTGGAGAAACGGTTTGTACATCAGCTCTTTCGACTGCGCCGTCAGCAGTTTGTCCGTATAGAGCACCTGGTCCCAGAGATACAAATCCTCGACGGTTGAATACAGCGAACCCGCGGCGTACGGGATCGACATGTCGAGATACGGAGCGTTGGTGTAACCCGTCGCTGTTTTCGCATAACCTGACGCTCGTTTTTGAAGGAGCGGATCGTGAAGATCGTAGCCGGTGTCTTTCATCCCGACTTTATCGAAGATCATTTCCTTCAGCGCCTGCTCGTAACTCTTTCCCGTTACGCGCTCGATGATCGCGCCGAGTAGAAAGTAACCGGAGTTGTTGTAGGCGTACTTCGTTCCGGGTTCGAATTCGAGATTGCCGCTCGTGTACTGCTTCACGAAGTCGGCGACTTTGTACGGATTGCGACTCACGTTCGCGAAAAAGCCCGGCTGGCCCGTATAACTCGGAATGCCGGACGTGTGCGTGAGCAGATGATGGACCGTGACCTTCTCGCCGATGTCCTTTCGATAATCCGGCAGGTAATCGGAAATCTTTCCGTCGAGTTTGACCTTGCCTTGCTCGACCAGTTGGAGGGTGAGCATCGACGTAAACTGTTTCGTGATGGAGCCGAGGCGAAACTTCGTATCGGGCGTGTTGGGAATGTTCCACTCCATGTTCGCCAATCCGAATCCACCTTTGTAAATCACCCTGCCGTTCTCGGCGACTAAGGCGGAGCCATTGAACTGGCGGTATTTATGGGCGAGCGTAAGTACTTCCTGGATCTTCGCCGCGTGATCCTGGGCTAGTGCCGCTTGTTGGGAGACAAGCAGTATCGTTGCTGCATAGAGAACAAGAGTAATCGAGATGCGGAGGGTCTTTTTCATCGTAATTCGGTCCTCTTCGTAAATGTATGAGTCAACGCAGCAGATCGAGAAGGTTGTTGTGGCCGCCGTGCTCGGCCCAGCCGGCGGCGGTCGAGTCGACTTTCGTGTCCTTTATATTACGATCGGCGCCGTGCGCAAGCAGAAACTCAACCATCGCACGATGGCCGTTGAGCGCTGCATAGTGCAATCCTGTGCCGGCATAGTCGAAACCGCCGGGAATCACGTTGATCTCAGCGCCTTTTTCCAACAGCAGTTTGGCGGCATCGATGTGGCCGTGCATGCAAGCAAAAACGAAAGCGTTATTGACGATGCCCTGCTGGTCCTGCGACCACGAGTGGACGTGATCGATCAGCGACTGTTTTCCAGGACCTGCGTGATTTGAGCGTTCGATCGCTTCGACGTCTCCCCACGGCCAATTGATCTGCCCGGCCTCGGGTTTTACAGTTCCATCCGGATTGAAGAAACCTTCGATTAAATCGGTGCGACCAAGTCCGGCAGCGGTGCGCAGGTTTTGCACCTTCGCGCCGCGCTCGAGTAACAACGCAAGTACGTTTTGAGCGTTCCAGTACAGTGCTTCCTCGATTGGCAACCAACCGCCCGTCCCGTCGATCGCCGCGCCGTGATCGAGCAGCAACTCAGCGCAGGGCCGGTTATCCATGCTGGCGGCCGCGACGAATGGTTCATTTAGCTCCGCGCCGGCGTCGATCAGTATCTGCGCCATCTCCACGTTGTGAGGTTTGTCTTTGCCGTCGAGCACGACGCATTGGAGCAAGGTCGGATGACTTCTCGTCGATCGCGCGGTCGCGAGTGACGGGTCAGCAGCGATCGCGGCCTTAAATTGTTCAAGATCGTCCGTTTTGACTGCCTTCATTGCTAGATGAAATTTCGCGTTCATAAAACCGTAACCTCTTGGCACATTGTTCCACACATTACGCTGATAAACATATTGCGGTTCGTTTTTGCCAAACAACCGCGCGAACAGCATAATCGATGACTATGAACGACAAAGACCCGTTAGCGACTTCAGGATTGCCGGCATCAGCTCCTCGCAAGGTGCCGAACACGGGTCAACTAACGGAGTCGAAGTACTTGATTCTTGTCGTCGATGACTCGGCTGATAATCTTGCCGTCATCAGTTTATTTCTTCAACATCAGGGTTATAGAGTCGTGACAGCGAACAATGGTGAAGACGCTGTTAACGTCGCGGCGCAGACGTTGCCCAACGTGATTCTGATGGATATTAACCTGCCGGGATTAGACGGGTTGGGAGCAACGCGCAAGATTCGCGAAACCGAAGCGCTGCGTGAGGTGCCGGTGATCGCGATTACGGCCTTCGGCACCGAGGGTTTTCAACGAGCGGCGTATGATGTCGGCGTAGCGGGTTATTTGACGAAGCCGATCGATCTCGATCGAATGCATCAACTGATCGCGCGACTGCTTTCGCCAACCGGATCCGGCAAGTTGAGCGGACAGATCTGAACGCTTATTCCTTCTTCAATTCCACGATAACCAGTCGA
Source organism: uncultured Acidobacteriota bacterium (assembly GCA_963789185.1). Taxonomy (GTDB): domain Bacteria; phylum Acidobacteriota; class Blastocatellia; order Pyrinomonadales; family Pyrinomonadaceae; genus PSRF01. The sequence continues at coordinate 117,778 of CAWBJU010000013.1, read as the reverse complement.
ATCGTTGTACGTCTCCTCGCTGCGGACGAATCCGGTTGCGAGCAGCAGGAAAACTAAGATATAGACTGGTTTCATATCGGTCTCCTATCCGAAGAGTACACGGAATATAAAGCATGCAACCAACGCGTAGACAGTTTGTAACTGCCGCCACGGGGTTTGCGATTTCACACGCATTGCTGCGCCGGGTCGGGTTTAGCCAGCAGAAGAAGTCAACGAGAGTAATTCTACTCGGGACGAAGGGTGGACCATCAGTCGGGAAGTCGGGTCGCAGCAATCCTTCGACGCTGATCATGATCAACGACGTTCCGTATCTGGTCGACTGCGGGTATGGAACGTCGAAACAGTTGATCGCTGCTGGCGTCGCTCTGAATCGCGTGCGCTACGTCTTTATCACGCATCATCATTCGGATCACAATCTTGATTTCGGTCCGCTGTTGTATAACGCGTGGATTACGGGACAGCCGGCGCGCGTTGATGCGTATGGTCCAACCGGAATGAATCAACTGGCGCGCGACTTTTTCAAGTATCTGAAGTTTGATATCGACACGCGTTTGTCAGACGAAGGCCGGCCCGATCCGAATAGCTTAGTGACGGCGCATGAGGTGACTAAGCCGGGCGTTTTGATGACGAATGATGACGTGAAGGTCAGCGCGTGTCGGGTGCGTCATCCGCCGATTACCGAATCTTACGCATATCGTTTCGACGCGAAGGATCGATCGGTAGTGATCTCAGGTGACACTGCGTACGCGCCGGAGCTGGCTGAGTTTGCGAAAGATGCTGATGTACTGGTTCACGAAGTGATGTATCTGCCCGGCATCGACGCGCTGATTAGTCGTCTGCCGAACGCGAAACGCCTCCGCGAACACCTAATGGCCTCCCACACTCTTCCCGAAGACGTCGGCAAGATCGCCGCCCAGGCGCGCGTCAAAACCCTCGTCCTCTCCCATTTCGTCCCCGGAGACGATCCGTCGATCACCGACGAACAGTGGTCCGAAGGCGTTCGGAAGCACTTCAGCGGACGCATTGTTGTCGGGAAAGATTTGATGGAGATCTAATTGGAGATCCCAAATTGGGATCTCCAATTCAGTCAAAAGTGACTTCCAGCGCAGCGCCCGCTCCGGTATCATCTCGACGCCAACCCATTAGCTTCCCAGGAGGATAGTCATGTTTACCAGACGTTTTCTAGTTCCGTCGGTTTCATTGTTCGTCGTCTTGATGTCGGCAACGTTGTGCGCGAGTGCGCAAACCACCAACAAAGTCCCGCTGACGCACGAAACGATGTGGATGATGAAGCGGGTTGGGGGGCCAGTGCCGAGTCCCGATGGGAAGTGGGTGGTGTTTTCCCTCGTCGAACCCGCCTACGACGAGAAGGATCAAATTTCGGATTTGTGGATTGTCCCGACGGAAGGAGGCGCGAAACCGAGACGCCTGACGTTCAGTAAAGGCGGCGAGAGTGGCGTCGCATGGAGTCCCGACAGCCGCCAGATCGCTTTCTCCGCGCGGCGCGAGGGTGACGAGGCGACTCAGATTTATGTACTGGACGTAGCGAACGGTGGCGAAGCGGTCAGAGTAACTTCCCTTTCAACCGGAGCACGCTCGCCGCAATGGCGCCCGGACGGCAAGGCGCTCTCGTTTGTCAGCACCGTTTTCCCCGGCGCCGCGGACGACGAAGCAAACAAGAAGATCGCCGCCGAGCGCAAAGCACAAAAGTATCGCGCGCGCGTTTACGAAAAGTTTCCCATTCGCAACTGGGACAAGTGGCTTGAAGACACGCAGGTCCACCTGTTCATTCAAGACGCACAACCCGGCGCCAAAGCAAAAGATCTACTCGCCGGAACAAAACTCGTAACCGAACGCGGCTACGCAGGCCGCACCACCGACTCCGGCGACGAACTCGACGCAGTCTGGACACCAGCAGGCGATGCACTCGTCTTTGTCGCCAGCACTACACGCGATCGCGCCGCGTACTCGCAAACAAACACGTCGCTCTTCAAAGTATCGACGAGCGGCGGTGAACCCGTCAGATTAACGACAAGCGCCGACAGTTTCACCCGGCCCACCTTTCGCTCCTGACGGCAAAGCGCTCTACGCCCTCACCGAAATCGAATCGGATACCAAAACGTACCATCTAAGTCGACTCGCGAAATTCACATGGCCCAACCCCGGCCAACCGACAACCATCACAGCCAGATACGATCGCTCAGTCAGCAGCTTCGCGCTCACACCCGACAGCCGAACGATCTATCTAACCGCCGAAGAAGCAGGAAACGAAAAGCTCTTCACCATGCCCGCTAACGGCGGTGAAGTAACGCTCGCGATGGACATGATGCGCGGCGTCTACACAAACCTGCGCATCCCCGCGAAAGCATCGTCACCAATCCTGATCGCAAACTGGGAAAGCGCCACCAATCCACCTGAGGTTTTCCGACTCGACCTCACTTCGAAAACTCAACAACCACTCACTTCATTCAACGCCGAACAAGTCGCGAAGATCGACTGGCTGCCACTTCGTCACTTCTGGTTCACAAGCAAAGCCGGCAAACGCATTCACAACATGATCGCGCTGCCACCGAACTTCGACGAACGAAAGAAGTATCCGTTACTGGTGTTGATGCACGGTGGACCACACAGCATGTGGCGCGACAATTGGGGACTTCGCTGGAACTACTACCTGCTCGGCCGGCCGGGTTACGTCGTGTTGCTGACGAACTACTCCGGCTCGACCGGATTCGGCGAGACGTTTGCGCAGAGCATTCAGGGCGATCCGTTCAAAGGACCCGGCAACGAGATCAACGAAGGTGCTGACGAAGCGATCCGCCTGTATTCGTTCATCGACGGCTCCCGTCAGGCGGCAGCGGGCGCAAGCTACGGCGGGCACCTCGCGAACTGGATGCAAGCAACCACCACGCGTTACAAGACACTGATCAGTCACGCCGGTTTGATCAACCTCGAATCGCAATGGGGCACCAGCGACATGATCTATTCGCGCGAAATGAACAACGGCGGACCGGTGTGGGAACAGGGCGCGGTCTGGCGCGAACAGAACCCGATCCGATTCGCTGCGAATTTCAAGACACCAATCATGCTTTCAGTCGGCGAGAACGACTTCCGCGTGCCGCTGAATCAAACGTTGGAAAACTGGAGCGTCCTGCAACGTCTGCGCATTCCCAGCCGCCTTGTGGTCTGGCCAGATGAGAACCACTGGATCCTGAAAGGTGAAAACAGCCGCTACTTTTACCAGGAAGTTCACGCCTGGCTTAAGAAATACCTCGACGACTCGCCCAGCATGACCTCCGGTCAGCGTTGAGCAAGTCCTAATTGGTCTTACCGCAAAGATTTTGTTACCTCGATTGGTAATTAATTACTCTTGACAGTCTCGATCTGTGTAAGGCAGAATACGCCGACCTACACGGACAAATCAGCGACGGGGTCGAAGCCTCGTCTTTTTCGCTCGAAAAACAATTAGATCTTTGGTCTTACCACTCAACGCAATCGAGCCGGCGAACGTGCGTCTCAGCCGTCTCACTGATGGAGAATAAAGTTATGTTTACCGAAAACCCGAACAGACGAATTTTTTGGGCTGGTCTGATACTGATCCTCGCCGCCTTTACCGCCACCGCTCAGGAATTCAGAGGATCACTCGCCGGCAAGATCATGGATCCGAATGGCGCTGTCGTTCCCGGGAGCAAAGTCGACATCAAGAACGTGGACACGGGAATCGTATCCAGCGCCACGACCGGTGAAGACGGCGCATACAGTTTCCCGCTGTTGCCGCCCGGCAAATACCAGCTCACGGTGACGAAGGAAAACTTCAACACCGCGGTGCGCGACGGCATCGAGGTTCGGGTTGCGGATCGTCTGACGCTCGACGTGCAACTGGAAATAGGCGTGACCGCGATGGTCACGACTGTCGCTTCGGCACTAACGCTCGACACCGGCACCGTCAACACCGGAACTGTCGTGACAGGCAAACAGATCAGCGAGCTGCCGTTGACCGAAGGCACCGCTTATCAATTAGCGACGTTGGCTCCGGGCATTGCTTACACCGGCAATCCTCTCTTCACTGGACCAACGTCGAACGGCAACCTCGCCGCCTTCCGGTCCAATGGTGCGACCGGCGCAAACCAGATCACGCTCGACGGTTCGCCTAACTACGCGTTCGACGGCGGCGTCGGTTTCTCACCACCATCTGACGCAGTGCAGGAGTTCAAAGTTCAAACCAACACCTTCGACGCGCAGCAAGGTTACTCCGCGGGAGCGACTGTGAACGTCGCAGTGAAGAGTGGCAGTAACGATCTGCACGGTTCCGCGTGGTACTTCAATCGCGATCGCAGCCGCACGGCGAACAACTTCTTCGGCAATCGCAGCAACCAGGCGCGACCAATCAGGACCTATCATCGCTTCGGCGGCGTGTTCAGTGGCCCGGTTGTGTTGCCGGGCTTCAACGGCAAGGACCGCACGTTCTTCCTCGTCTCGTACGAACGTCTCAAAGACAACATCGCTGAACCGCAAATCTTCACCGTACCGACTGAAGCAATGCGACGCGGCGACTTCTCCGCGTTGATCGTCAATCGCAACAACATTGCAGCCGCGGCGAACACGGTGATCTTCAACCCGTTCTCAGGTACGCAGAGCGGCAACAACGTTGTGCGCACGTCGTTTGGTTGTCCAACGTCAGGCGCACTCCCTGCGAACTCGCAGTGCAACATCATTCCGAGCAATCTCATCAATCCGGTAGCGGCGAACCTGATCAAGTTTTATCCCTCGCCGAACATCGCGGGAGTTGGCAACGGCACGCAGAACAACTTCTTCTCGAACCAGCTTCGTCACCAGGACTATCGCGGCTGGCTCGCACGTATCGATCACCGCATCAGTTCAACCCAGTCGATCTTCGGCAAGTACTATCACAGCTTCAATCCGGAAGATCGTCAGGACTGGGCAGGCGTAGTAAACGGTTTTCCGATCACGCAAGGATTTGAATTCCGCACCAACGACGGCGGCAACATCGACTACACCAACGCGATCAACTCAAATCTCGTCTTCGACATTCGCGTCAGCTTGAATCGCTTCGTGCAGGAACGACGTCCGGCGCAACTGTTCGATCCGGCACAACTCGGGTTCGCGGCAGCGTCGCTCGCCGCAATGCGTGGTTACCAGTACTTCCCGCGCATCATGATCCGAAACCTCGACGCGACACGGCCAATCAGATCGACGCTCGGCTCGACGCGATCCGATTGGAACGAAGGCCGCATCCGCCCGTTCTACATGGGTTCGGTGCAACCGACGATCACGCACGTCGTCGATAATCACACGTTGAAGTACGGTTACGACTTCCGCGTCGTACGCGAAAACTTCAGCACCGATGCTTACAAAGGCGGACAGTTTTTCTTCGACGGATTGTTCACCGCACCGGCGTCCAACTCATCGACTGCCCTGCGAAACGTGTTTGGCCGCGACGTAGCTGCGTTCCTGCTCGGTATTCCGACTACTGGTTCGGGCGGCAACGCTAGCCAGATCGACAACTCGATCAACTACTCGGTCCAGTCGCTTTATCACGGCATCTTCTTCCAGGACGACTGGCGCGTTTCCAAAAACCTGACGCTCAATCTCGGTCTGCGTTTCGACCTCGAGCAGGGTTTGACCGAACGTTACAACCGCATCCTTCGTGGTTTTGATCTCGGCACGCCGAGCCCGATCGAAGCGCAAGCTCGTGCGGCGTACACCACTTCGTTCAACGCAAACCCGGCAAACTTTCCGCGCCACCCAAGCGAGTTTCGCGTGCTCGGCGGCTACACGTTCGCCGACGAAAACAACCGGAATGTTTGGGAGGCGGATCGCAGTAACTTCCAACCACGCATCGGCCTGTCTTATCAGTTGAACGAAAAGACGGTGCTACGTGCCGGCTTCGGCGTGTTCATGGCGCCGTTCATGATTGAAACGCCTCAACAGATCGGATTCGCAGGCACGACGCCTTTTGTGCCATCGAATAACAACGGTCTGACGTTCGTCGCGACGCTGACGAATCCGTTTCCGGCCGGACTGAGCGCAGTTCAGCCTTCGTTCGGATCGAGTCTTGGTCTGCTGACCGGAATCGGTGCTGACGTGGCGAGTGAGGCCGCGCCGATCGTCGGATTGCTGAGAAAGAATTCGAAGTTCGCGCGCGTCGTGTTTGGTATTCAACGCGAGCTGCCGGGCCAGATCGTTGTCGAAGCAAACTACATCGATGCGCATGGATACGATCTCGCGGTCAGTCGCAACCTGAACTTCGTGCCGCGCGAGTTCCTCGGCACGGATCCGGCGAGCGACACCGCTTCAAATACTTTCCTGTCGACGAACATTCCGAATCCCTTCCGGAACCTCGTCCCAGGCGGCAGCGCATTTAACACCGCCGCTAACATCTCGCGCGCGCAGTCGTTGCTCGCGTATCCGCAGTTCACTGCTCTTTGGGTTCAGGAGTACAACGGGACCAACCGTTACAAGTCGCTTCAGGCGCAAGTCAACAAGCGCTTCGCAACTGACATGACGCTGACCGCGACGTACACCTATTCCAATCTTCGCGAAAAGGTCGGCTACCTGAATCCGTCCGACACGGTTCTGGAAGATCGGATCTCGCAGTTTGATCGCCCACACCGGTTTACATTCGCGGGTGTCTATCAATTGCCGATCGGACGCGGCCGCGCGTTTGGCAACGACATGAACCGCGTGCTCGATGCAGTCATTGGCGGTTGGCAGTTGAATGGAACTTACGAGTGGCAGAGTGGCGAGCCGTTCCTTTTGACGGCGGCGAACCTTTTCTTCCCGGGCGATCCGACGACGATGACCAGCCGGCTCGGCGATGGCGATGGAGAGGGCGGCAAGTTCGGCATCGATCGATCAGCGTTCGATGCGCCGGGTCTGGTGGCGCTTTCGGGGTTTGGTATACGCAACGTTCCGACGACGCTCGAGAACCTGCGTAACCAACCGTACTCAGTTGCGAACCTCTCGCTCACGAAGAATTTCAGCATGGGCGAGGGGCGCCGGTTGCAAATTCGCGCTGAGGCGTTGAATGCGTTCAATCATCCGTACTTCGGCGCGGGCATCGGTCTGAATCCCGGACCGCCGGGGGCGCCGAATGCGGCATTCGGTATCGTGACGACGCAACGCAACAATCCGCGCGACATTCAGTTTGGAGCGAAGTTCACTTTCTAGATCCGTGTTTTTCTTAAGAAGGTTCGCACTGCTGGCCGTCCTCTATGGACTACTGTCCGTCACAGTGGACGGCCAGCCTTCCAAACTCATCGTCGTAAACGCGGATGGGTCTGGTGATTTTACGAAGATCCAACAGGCCGTCGATCACGTTCCACGACGAATAACAACCGGCCCGTCGTGATTCGGATCAAACCCGGCGTGTATCAGGAGCAAGTGCGCGTCAACAAACCTTTCGTCACTTTTCGTGGCGACGACGCTCAAAAAACTGTGATCACCCACCGGCTGAGCGCGCAACAGGCAGGCAATACGCGACTCGCGTTTACCGCTTTCATCAACGCCGACGACTTCCGCGCTGAGAACGTGACATTTGAGAACTCTTACGGCACGGGCTCACAAGCGGTCGCTTTGTTTGTCGATGCCGAGCGCGCGACATTTGAGAATTGTCGCTTTCTTGGTTGGCAAGACACGCTGTTCGTGAATGGCAGTCGTCATTTGTTTAAAGACAGCTACATCGAAGGTCACGTCGATTTTATTTTTGGCACCGCCTCCGCGATCTTTGAAAATTGCACGATACACAGCAAAGGCGCAGGCTATGTGACGGCGCACTATCGCACCAGCAACGACCAGAACACCGGGTTTGTTTTTGTTCGTTGCCGGTTGACGGGACAAGACACGGGAAATGGAGTTTATCTCGGCAGACCGTGGCGGCCGTATGCGCGCGTTGTTTTCATCGACTGTTGGCTCGACTCGCACATCAAGCCGGAAGGTTGGGACAACTGGCGAGATCCGGCGCGAGAGAAGACGGCGTGGTTCGCCGAGCACCAATCGAAAGGACCCGGCGCCAATCCCGCAGCTCGGGTTGCGTGGTCCAAACAGTTGACCGCAGTCGAGGCCGCGGACTTTTCGCGCGAGCGCTTTTTCAACCGCAATGTTCGCATACTCACGGGTAAAGCTCGTCAGGCAGTCGGAACGATCGCCTGGAACGACGCGCAAAACAAACCCGCTGAGTGGTACGCGAGCGCTGAGGCGTTGCGCATTGCAGACAACCTGATTCTCTATCAACGCGACTCCGGCGGTTGGCCCAAGAACATCGACATGGCAAAGCCGTTCGATGAAAAAGATCGGGCGAGGCTTCTCGCGCAAAAGAAAAACAACGATTCGACGATCGACAACGGCGCAACTTTCACGCAGTTATCGTTTCTGGCGCGAGTCTACACGGCGCAACCGCACGACCGGCATCGCGAGTCGTTCCTCAAAGGATTTGATTACCTGCTGAAGGCGCAGTATCCAAATGGCGGCTGGCCGCAGTTCTACCCGAACCTTAACGGCTACTACAGACATATAACCTTCAACGACAACGCCATGATCGGCGTAATGAAACTGCTGCGCGACGTCGCGGCAAAGAAACCGGCGTACGCATTTGTTGACGAAGCGCGACGCGCGAGTGCAGCGAAGGCTGTAGAAAAAGGAATCGAGTGCATACTCAAGACGCAGGTGGTTGTAAATGGCCGTCGCACCGTGTGGTGCGCGCAGCACGACGAAGTCACACTTGCGCCTGCCGGGGCCAGAACGTTTGAAGTTGTTTCGTTGAGTGGTGGCGAAAGTGTCGAGATCGTGCGATTCCTGATGTCGCTAGACGTACCATCGCCCGCGGTCGTTGACGCGATTGAGTCGGCGGTGGCGTGGTTCAAGCAGTCCGAACTGAAAGATGCCGAGGGTAAACCTGTTTGGGCCCGATTCTATGAGATCGGCGCCAATCGTCCCATCTTTGTCGGTCGCGATGGCGTGATTAAGTACGATGTCAAACAGATCGATGAGGAGCGACGAGAGAATTACGCCTGGTACGTTTACGACGCAGCAAAACTATTGAGCAAAGACTATCCTGCGTGGCGGAACCGCAGATCCACAGAAACTAAATGACGACAAGACGCGAATTCATCAGGGAACTTCTGATCGGCGGAGTCGGGGTGGCTGTCGCACCGCGACTGATCGCGTTCGGAGCGGAGGCGAATCCGTGGGACAGAACAACGATGCCCGCGATCCTCGAACGCATCCGGCCACCTCGTTTCCCCAATCGCACGTTCTACATTACGCGATTCGGCGCCAAAGGCGACGGCAAGACCGATTGCACCGCAGCTTTTCGACGCGCGATCGATCAGTGCACGAAGGCCGGCGGTGGCAAGATCGTCGTTCCCGCCGGGTCGTATCTCACGGGTGCGATTCATCTGAAGAACAACGTCAATCTCGAAGTCGCGGAAGGCGCGACGATCAAGTTCAGTCAAAACCCGAAAGACTTTTTGCCTGTGGTCTTTTCGCGGTGGGAAGGTGTTGAAGTTTTCAACTACTCGCCGTTCATCTATGCGTTCGAACAGCGGAACATCGCGATCACCGGCAAAGGTACGCTCGATGGACAAAGCAACTCGGAAGCCTGGTGGCCCTGGAACGGGCGACCGCGCTTTGGATGGAAAGATGGAATGCCGCACCAGCGTCCGGATCGCAACGCGTTATTCGCGATGGCGGAAAAAGGTGTACCCGTCCGCGAACGCATCTTTGGCGAGGGTCATTATTTAAGACCGCAGTTCATTCAGCCCTATCGCTGCCAGAACGTGCTGATCGACGGCGTCACGATTCAGAACTCGCCGATGTGGGAAATTCACCCGGTACTGTGCCGGAACGTGATCGTTCAGAACGTTCATATCAACAGTCATGGACCAAACAACGACGGCTGTAATCCCGAATCGTGCACCGACGTGTTGATTAAAAATAGTTACTTCGACACCGGTGACGACTGCATCGCGATCAAATCAGGACGGAACGCGGACGGCCGCCGGTTGAAAGCTCCAACTGAGAACATCATCGTCCAGGATTGCCGGATGAAGGACGGCCATGGCGGGATCACAGTCGGCAGTGAGATCTCAGGCGGCGTACGCAATCTTTTCGCAGAAAACTGCAAGCTCGACAGCCCAAATCTCGATCACGCGCTCCGCGTGAAAAACAACGCGATGCGCGGAGGCGTGCTGGAGAACTTCCACTTCCGAAACATCGAAGTCGGTCAGGTGGCCCATGCGGTGATCACGATCGACTTTAACTACGAGGAGGGCGCGAAAGGATCGTTCACTCCCGTCGTTCGCGATTACACGGTGGACCAACTGCGCAGTACGAAGAGCAAGCACGCACTTGACGTGCAAGGTCTAACCGGCGCGCCAATCATCAACCTGCGTTTGACTAACTGCACGTTCGAGAATGTCGCCGACGGCAGCATCGTGAAGAACGTGAAAGACCTGACGCACGACAACGTCAGGATTAACGGGAAGTCCGTTGACTCCATCATGTCGACGCCGCCAATCTCTGAACGTGTGGCGGCAACGGCGATGACGGCGCTATGGCGCGACGCAGCGAGAAAAGAGAACGGTTATCCGGCGAAGTGGACCTACGATCATGGTCTGGTGTTGAAAGGAATCGAACGCGTTTGGATAAACACCGGCGACAAGAAGTATTTCAAGTTTATTCAGGACAGCATGGACCACTTCGTCACGGACGACGGTTCCATTCGCACTTACACGATTGACGAGTACAACATCGACCATATCCTTCCCGGACGAAACCTGCTCATGCTTTACCGGGAAACGAAGCAGGAGAAGTATCGCAAAGCAGCTGCGCTTCTTCGCGAGCAGTTAAAAACACACCCGCGGACGTCGGAAGGCGGCTTTTGGCATAAGAAGATTTATCCATGGCAGATGTGGCTCGATGGTCTCTTCATGGGTGAACCCTTCTATGCGGAGTGGGCCGCCACCTTTAACGAACCGGCGGCATTTGACGACATCGCCAAGCAGTTCATCCTGATGGAGCTACATTCGCGCGACGATAAGACCGGGCTGCTCTATCACGGCTGGGATGAATCGAGGAAGCAACGTTGGTCCAATCCGGAAACAGGGCGATCACCACACTTCTGGGGCCGCGCGATGGGTTGGTTTGCGATGGGCCTTGTCGAAACGCTCGACTACTTCCCGCAAAGTCATCCGCAGCGTCGTGAGTTGATTGCGATCTTGAATCGTTTGGCAGAAGCGGTCGCTAAATATCAGGACCCGCGATCGGGACTGTGGTATCAAATCCTGGACAAGGCTGACGCAAAGGGAAATTATCTCGAGTCGTCCGCTGCTTGTATGTTTGTCTACACACTCGCGAAGGGAGCTCGACTCGGATACTTGCCGGCCAAGTACTATCGCGTAGTCGATGCTGGATATCGCGGGATTGAAAGGGAGTTTCTGAGAACAGCCGCGAACGGCCAGCTAAATCTCGAAGGCACCGTGAGCGTTGCCGGGCTAGGCGGAAATCCATATCGAGATGGCAGTTACGAGTATTATCTGAGCGAGAAAGTAGTCACGAACGATCCAAAAGGCGTCGGCGCGCTGCTGCTCGCCGCCACTGAGATGGAGAGTACAGCCAGGCAATCAATTGGCACTGGTCGAAACTGACTAACTAGATTCACCAGCGTGGCCTTTCAATTACAGGAGCAGAGGCTTAAGCTAACCAAAGCATTAACAAAATGAGCCAGGCAAACGCCAACATCTTCAAGACGATTGATGCGGGGAGACGCGGGACGACGTTCGACGAAGTCGTATCGCAGCTTCGCGAAATGATTCATAAAGGCGAGCTCCGCCCGGGCGATCGACTGCCGCCGGAAAGAGATTTAGCGAAGCGACTCGGCGTCAGCCGTCCGACATTGCGCGCGGGAATTAGCTCGCTGGCTGCTGTCGGCGTGTTGCAACCGCGACGCGGCGCGGGCACGTTCGTAGTCGAAACAGAAGGACCACCGTCGCTCGACAGCAGTGCGTTGCGCTTGATGGCTTCGCTACAACGATTCACGCCGGCGGAGATGTTCGAAGCACGACGTTCGTTGGAGATGGCGATCGCAGGGCTGGCGGCGGAACGCGCGACTGGTGAAGAGATGGCGCAGATGTCGGAAGAGATCGCCGGTATGTTCGCGTCGCTCGACGAGCCGGAACAATTTCTGGTCCACGACATGCGGTTCCATCAAACAGTCGCGGCAGCGTCCGGCAATCGAATTCTGACTGCATTGATGAATATGGTCGCGACGATCCTCTTCGAAGTGCGACGCAAGACAGTGAAACGCGCGCGCGACTTGAAGGAGTCGGCCGAGATGCATCGCACCATCTACCGCGCCATACGTGATCGCAACCCCGAAGCGGCCCGCGACGCCATGCGCGATCACCTCATGCTGGCGCAAAAAGCTCAGGAAGAGGAAGAAGAGATCGAGTGACGATCCGTGTGATCGCTTTCATCCTGTTCTGCGTCATCGTCGCGAAAGGCGACGGCACTTACACGAACCCCATCATTGATGCTGATTATTCGGATCCTGACGTGATCCGTGTCGGCGACGACTTCTATCTCACCTCGTCGAGCTTCAACTGCATTCCCGGTCTGCCAATTCTCCTTTCAAAAGATCTCGTGAACTGGAGGATCATCGGTCATGCATTACAGGAACAACCACCACGCGAAGTATTCGCCCGGCCTCAGCACGGCAACGGCGTGTGGGCGCCGGCAATCCGCTTTCACAATAACTATTTCTACATCTTCTACGGCGACCCTGACTTCGGTATCTACATGGTGAAGTCCCCCAGCGCCGCCGGTCCGTGGTCACAACCTTTGTTAATTAGACCCGCGCGAGGCTGGATCGATCCGGCACCATTCTGGGACGATGATGGTAATGCGTACCTGGTCCATGCGTGGGCCAACAGCCGTTCCGGTATAAAAAGCATTCTCACGATTAACCGAATGAGTCCGGACGGCACGAAACTTCTCGACGATGGCAAGACAGTATTTGACGGCCGCGTGAACCATCCTACGATCGAAGGTCCAAAGCTTTACAAACGAAATGGTTATTACTACATCTTCGCGCCTGCGGGCGGTGTAGCTACCGGTTGGCAGACGGTGCTGCGATCGAAAAACATTTACGGCCCATATGAAGACCGCATTGTCATGGATCGCGGAAAAACTGACATCAACGGTCCGCACCAGGGCGCCTGGGTCGAACTAAGTTCCGGCGAGTCGTGGTTCGTTCACTTCCAGGATCGAGCAGCGCACGGACGCGTCGTTCATTTGCAGCCGATGAAGTGGGTTAACGATTGGCCCGTGATTGGCATCGACGTCGACGGAGATGGAAAAGGGGAGCCGGTCGCGAAACATCGAAAGCCGGATGTGGGACGCGAGTATCCACCCGCCACGCCACAAACAACCGATGAGTTCGCAGGCCAGAAACTCGGACTGCAATGGCAATGGCACGCAAATCCACGCGACGAATGGGTCTCGTTTTCTCGCAGAGGCTATTTGAGATTGAAGTCAATCCCGTGGACACAGAATCTATGGACCGCGGGCAACCTGCTACTACAAAAACTGCCGTCACGCAGGTTTACCGTAACAACGCTGGTTGATGCATCGCATGCTACTCGAAGTGGATTGATAATTATGGGACGGGACTATTCCTATCTTGCCATCGCTGGTCGTCAAATAATCCGTGTCACCTCTCTTGATGCCGCCAAAGGAACCACAGATAAAGACGAGATTATCAGCGAATTTAAAAAAAGATCCGTGTTCCTTCGTGTGTCGGTGAATGATGGTGTTTGCGAGTTCAGTTACAGCGAGGACGGAAAGACTTTCCATCGTGCGGGCGAGACATTCGTAGCGAAACAAGGAGTGTGGATAGGCGCGAAAGTAGGTCTGTTTTCAATAGGAGGGTCAGGAGGCGGCTATGCGGATTACGATTGGTTCAGGTTCGCGCCTCTGCCACGATCCGGACAAACTCGCGCGCGCGTTCAGTGACCAGATTGGCTTGCCCTTCGCGAATCGCTTTCACGTCCACGAGATCCGCGCCAACACCCAACGCACTCGCACCTGCTTTAATAAAATCCGCGGCCGTCTTTAGCGAAACGCCGCCGGTCGGTACGAGTTCGATCTGCGGCAGCGGCGCTTTCAACGACTTGATGTAACTCGCGCCTCCCACTGCTCCCGCCGGAAACACCTTCACAAAATCCGCGCCCGCCGACCATGCCTGGACCACCTCCGTCGGCGTCAACGCACCCGGCATCACCGCAATGCCACTTCGCTTGCACTCTTCAATCGTTTCCAGGTTCAAAACAGGACTGACAATGAACCGCGCACCCGCACGAATGCACGCCCGCGCCGTTTCACCATCCAAAACCGTGCCCGCGCCAACCAGCGCTTCACTTCCATAACGCTGCGACACTTCTTCGATCACAGCAACAGCGCCCGGAACAGTCATCGTGATCTCGAGTATCGAAATTCCACCCGCGCGAATCGCGTCGATCGCCTTCATCGCTTCCTCGGCAGACTGTGCGCGCACGACAGGAATGATGCCGATATCACGGATTGTTTGAATGACTGCGGCTTTGTCTGTCAACGATCCACCCTCGCCGTTCCACCCTTCATCACCCGCTCGACTTCCGCGAGCGTTGCCATCGTCGTATCGCCCGGCGTTGTCATCGCCAACGCACCATGCGCCGCGCCGCATTCAACCGCCCACTGCGGCCCGCGTCCCGTCAGGAAACCGTAAATCAATCCGGAGGCAAACGAGTCGCCGCCGCCGACGCGATCCAGTATCTCGAGATTCTCACGCACCGGCGCGCTGTACAGCTCGCCGCCGACGTAACAAACAGCGCCCCAGTCGTTAATCGTCGCTGTTTTCGCATTGCGTAGTGTTGTCGCGACGATCTTGAAATTCAGAAACTCGGCAACGGCTTTTTCGATCATCCGACGGAAGTTGTCGACGTCGAGTTTCGAGTGATGCTCGTCGAGTCCTTCAACTTCGAATCCCAGCGCCGCCGTGAAATCCTCTTCATTGCCAATCATCACATCGACGAGCGGCGCCAGTTCGCGATTGACCGCAATCGCTCTCTCCCGGCCACCAATGGACCGCCACAACGAATCGCGATAATTAAGATCGTAAGAAACGATCGTGCCGTGCTTCTTCGCTGCCTCCATTGCCTCGCGCGCCACAGCAGGCGTTGTTTCCGACAAAGCGCAAAAGATACCGCCGGTGTGAAACCACCGCGCCCCTTCCTGCGCGAACACTTTCTCCCAATCGATATCACCGGGCCGCAACTGCGACACCGCTGTGTGCCCACGATCGGAACAACCGGCCGCTCCACGCACACCAAACCCACGTTCAGTGAAGTTCAACCCGTTGCGCACGGTGCGGCCGACACCGTCGAACTTCACCCACTTCAGGTGCGACTGGTCCACGCCTCCCTGGTAAATAAGATCCTGGACCAGGCGACCCACGGCGTTGTCGGCCAGCGCCGTCACGATCGCTGCGTCCATTCCGAAACAGCGCTTCAAACCGCGCGCGACGTTGTATTCACCGCCCCCTTCCCAAACTTGAAAACTACGCGTCGTGTGGACGCGTCCCTCGCCGGGATCCAGCCGCAGCATCACCTCGCCAAGCGAAACAACGTCCCAACGACACTGCGCCTTGTCCTTTACTTCCAAAACGCTCACGCCCCCTGTACCCCTCGCCCCTCTTTGTGCCCATACAACATACCGCCGATCACGCCGATGCCGATGCCGATTGCGCCCGCCACCAACATGTAACTCAACAGCGTCTGGCCCGACACTCGCGAGATGAGTCCAACTAACCAACCAACAAACGAACCTAGAATCAACCCGACAAACCCGAACCCAACAAACGTACCTGCCGAGAACATCTTCACAGGCACACGCTCCACATCGTCGATCGGATCGAGTCGCGGGACCAGTAAATGAATCAATCCGAGCGCAATGAGATACAGCGTTCCGGCGATGATGAACATTATCGAGTAGTTTTGCCCGGTGGTCTGGAGAATGTAACCGGTAGCGACAGCCATCGTCGCGCCACCCAACGCGCCCGCCATACCGCCAATGCCGACAACCGAACCGACCGCGTTACGCGGAAACATGTCAGACGTCGTTGTGAACAGATTGCACGACCAACCCTGATGCGCGGCGGCCGCGAGCCCGATGATTATCGCGGCAACCCAAATGTTCTTGATTTGCGAAGCAAAGATGATTGGCGTCACCGCGATCGCGCAGATCAGCATGGCAGTCTTGCGAGCGCGGTTGATGGTCCAACCACGCTTGATAAACGCCGACGACAGCCAGCCACCGCCGATGCTGCCGACGTCAGCAATCACATAGATGATGATTAAGGGCGGACCGACAGCGAGCAAGTCGAGTCCATGTTGCTCGCGGAAGAAACCCGGAATCCAATATAGATAAAACCACCACACCGGATCGGTTAGATACTTTCCGATCGCAAACGCCGACGTTTGCCTGTGTGGGACCAGTCGCACCCATGGAACCTTGACCGTCGGAGGGTCCGGTGGATCGCTTTGGATGTGGTCCAACTCCGCACGCGAAACTTTCGGATGCTCTTGCGGGCGCCGGTACATCGGCAACCAGAACACCAGCCACAAAAACCCGATTGCGCCGGTCGCGATGAATGCCATGCGCCAACCGTAGTTGGTCGCAATCCACGGCACAGTCAATGGAGCAACGATCGCGCCGACGTTCGAACCCGCGTTAAAGAGACCCGTCGCAAACGCGCGTTCTTTCTTCGGAAACCACTCCGCGACGGTCTTGATCGCGGCCGGAAAGTTTCCCGCTTCGCCGACTCCGAGCGCCGCACGCGCCACACCGAAGCCAAACGGCGTGCGCGCGAGGGCATGGCCCATGGCAGCCAGACTCCACACGACGATCGCGATCGCATAGCCGGCGCGCGTGCCGATGCGGTCCATAAGGCGACCGGCAAGCAAAAGGCCGAACGCATACGCCGCATTGAAAGCCGCAACGATGTTTCCGTAATCGATCTCGGTCCAGCCGATCGCGAGCTTTAGATCCTTCGACAAAATGCCGAGCACCTGGCGGTCGACATAGTTAACCGTGGTGGCAAAGAACAACAACGCGCAAATGACCCAGCGATAACGCCCGATGCGCTGCCCTACCGTCTCAACGGTGGCGACCGGAGCAGTTGCAGCTTGACTCGAGTCCTGTGCTGACGTTGTCTTGGGCGACAGCGCAGCGCCATTCGCGATCTCGTCCATGTTCTTTCCACTCCTTCGAGTTGTTTTATTGATTTACGCCACTTGCGAGGAAGCCACCGTCGACGGCGAGTATCTCGCCAGTTACAAAACTTGCCGCATCAGAAGCCAGGAAAATCGCGGCGCCTGCCAGTTCTTCGACGTTACCGAAACGGCGCATCGGCGTGCGCAACAGAAACTCGCGGCCACGTTCGGTTTCGTCGAGTAACTTTGTATTGAGCGCGGTACGAAAAACACCAGGGGCGATCGCATTGACGCGAACGCCGCGGCTGGACCATTCGACCGCCAACGATTTCGTAAGCGAACCAACCGCGGCCTTGCTCGCGGAGTACGCCGCGACCTCGTGCAATGCGACAAATGTTGAAAGCGACGCGATGTTTATGATGCTGCCCGACTCGCGTTCGAGCATGTGTTTGCCGAACACCTGGCACGCGCGCAGGGTACCGGTGAGGTTTGTGTCGATAATCGCGGTCCAGTCATCTTCCGGGAAATCGATCGTGGGAGCTCGTTTAGTTCGTCCGGCTGAGTTGACGAGGATGTCGACTTTACCGAAAGCCGCAGTCGTTTCGCTGAGAACGCGTTCAAGGGACGCTCGATCGGCAACATCCGACGTCACACGCAGAGAGCGCCCGCCCAGCTCTTCGATTTCGCGCGCGGCCGCTTCAACCTGCTCGGCGCGACGAGACGTGGGAACGACGTCGGCGCCCGCCTGGGCAAAGCCATGCGCGATGGCGCGCCCGATACCTGAAGTGCCGCCGATGACGACGGCCACCTTACCTTTAAGCTCGAGGGGCGAATAAGTCATAGTTTTGGACTATTTCCCTGTCCCGTTTGTGATTAAAGATCACACGGGTCTGGTCTCGTGCAATCCACCTTGGACTGCGTTCGCTTCGTTTTGGAAAGGTTAGACCACTTATAGTAAGTGCGGATACTGTTTAGCACCGTGCGTCCGTTGTCGTCAAGCACAAAAAGTCGCGTCCTGATTTATGATTAGCTGGCCTTTCCTCTGCCCATTTGATAGGAAAATGTTCCTTGTGTAGTCGCGCCCTGCGTGGTAAAGTCTTGCTTCCTTTGTGAAATTGGTATTACCAAAATGTCGGTCGCCAGCAAACAAATCATTCGGCGTCGATCGGTAGCCGGAAACATCTGGCTTTCCCATGATCGCGGCGACCCCGGTTATCTCGCGGGCCTCCCGGTTCACGACCTCCACTACGAGGTGATGCCGTCGGAGGCCGCGGTCGGGCGTGCGATGCTCGAAGAAATCACGAACGCGGCTGAAGCGAAAAGCGGATCGCTAGTCATCATCATCGTCGGTGGACGGGGTGGTCAGGCGCTTCATCGAATCCTCGGGGAGATGGCCAAGACGTCCGATTACGACGACTTACTCAGTCGCCTTCACGTGTTCACACAGGATGCGCTCGCGCCTTTGCGAATGGATAACGGGTTGAGTTTCGTTCGCGATTTCGAGCGACTGCTCGGAGCGAATTTCTTTCGCAAGGTGCAGAGCTTCACCTCGATGCGTACCGACGCCGAAGATCTCGAAACGGAATTGGCGAGCTATGTCGAGCGGCTCGAGTCGTTGGGCGGCATCGACATATTCTTCCTCGGACTTGGACCAGAGGCTGGTGGCGCGTCCCACCTCTGTTACATCAAGCCGGGCTCCGGCGCGACGTACAGCGACGTCGGCGGTCTGATTCCCTTATCCGAGTCAATTCTCGAGCACCATATTAAGAAGTTTAAAGCAGGCGGCACGGAGGTCAGCGAAGCTGATGAAGCGGAGTGCCGCGCGGCCAAACACATTCTGACGCTTGGTCCAGCCGCGATCCTGGGCGCGCGCAGAGTTGTGCAGTCGATCGTCGACGCCGACACTGCTCCGGCGAAGCGTGAAAGTTATCGAAATCTACTGACGACCGAAATTGCCGACGACGCCGGTGACGCCGGTGACTTCGCCACGCGGCAGAAACAACTCGATCAGAATCCCGGCCTCTGGTTGCGAGTTCATCCAAATGTCCGTTCGTTGATATTAGAGAACGTTTTAGAAAACTAGTTATGTCGAGCGTTCAAACGCCTTCGTTATTAAGTGAGTTCGCGATCATCGTCGATCCGAATGACAACGTCGCTGTCGTTAAGAAAGCGACGTCGCCGGGTCTCGAACTGCTGCTGCCGGATGAATCGTCGATTGAAGTTCGCGCCGCGGTTCCACCGGGTCACCGCTTCGCGACGAAAGACATCCGCGACGGTGAGTTTGTGCTTCAGTTTGGACAGCCAATCGGCACGTCACTCGGAATCCGGCAAGGCGAACAGATCACGCACGACAACATGACTGACGAGGTTCCGATTGTTCGCGACCTGCCCGAAAACCTGCACACGCCGGCGCCGGACTACTTACCAATCGAAGAGTGCGCAACGTTCATGGGTTTCCACAGACCAGACGGTCGCGTCGGAACGCGCAACTACGTTTTGATCGTGCCGACGAGCATGTGTGCGAGTCATGAAGCCTCGCAGATTTCTACAATCGCTGAGTTCACCATCTACGATCGACAGAAGTATCCGAATGTCGACGGCATAGTCGCGATTCCGCACAACAAAGGCTGTGGCTGCCAGGACGGCTCGACGATCGACGTGATGCTACGGACGCTTTCAAACTACGCGGACCATCCAAATGTCGGCGGCGTGATCCTGATCGATCTTGGTTGCGAGAAAACGAACCTTTCGCAGGTTGAGAAGTATCTCCTCAAACGCGAGAAAGCATTCGCCAAGCCCGTAGCTAAGATCGGCATTCAGGAAGTCGGCGGCACGCAAGCGGCGATTCAACAAGGTCTCAAAGAAGTCGAACAGATGCTGCCGCTGGTCAACGACATCACGCGCGAGAAATGTTCGGTGAGCGAGCTGGTGCTTGGAGTGAAGTGTGGTGGTTCTGACGGCTTTTCAGGTATTTCCGCAAATCCGTCGCTGGGTCGCGCCGCGGATCTGCTGGTGCGTTCAGGCGGAACGGTTTTGATAACTGAAGTTCCCGAGTTCTGTGGCGCCGAACATTTGCTCGCCGGTCGCGCAAAGGACGTCGAAACCGGTCGCGCCATTTATCGAATGGTGGACTGGTACAAGGAATATGCGTCGAAGTTTGGCGCCGTGCTGAACAACAATCCTAGTCCGGGCAATGTCGCCGGCGGTCTTCTCAACATCACCATCAAATCGTTGGGCGCGATTGCGAAAGCCGGTACCACGCGCGTCGAGGGCGTGATCGAATACGCGGAGATGCCGCGCAGTCGTGGGTTGAACCTGATGCAAGGTCCCGGATACGACCAGGAATCGACCCCCGGTCTCGTGGGCGCCGGTGCGACTGTCGTCGTTTTTACAACCGGACGCGGTACGACGATCGGCAACGCGATCGCTCCGGTCATCAAGCTCGCGTCTAACACGCCGGTATTCGAACGCATGGCAAACGATCTCGATCTTTCCGCTGGTGGAGTGATCGATGGCACTGAGACGATTGATGAAGTCGGTCAACGCGTGTTCCAGCGCGTCGTCGAGGTCGCCGGTGGAGTTCAGGCCAAGGCGGAAGAGCACAAACATCGCGAGTTTCAGTTCTGGGCCGAACAGACCGTGTCGCTGTAGTTCGCGTTTCCCTCCAGATCAAATATCATCCTAAAATTCGTTTTCTTATCGGCGTTCGTTGAGCTTCTCTCGCATGACGAAAACACTGCTCGGCATCGACGTTTCGACCACCGGCGTTAAAGCTCTGCTGATCGATAGCGACGGCGCAATCGTCGATAGCTTCACTTCTCCGCTCCAGTTGTCGAATCCGCGACCGCTCTGGTCCGAGCAACATCCGCACGATTGGTGGCAGGCGGCAGTCAACAGCATCCAACAAGTTCTGAGTAAAATCAGCGCCGGCGAAATTGCCGCGATCGGGTTGACGGGCCAGATGCATGGTCTCGTCCTGCTTGACGAACGAGGTGAAGTGCTGCGCCCGGCGATTCTGTGGAACGATCAGCGTTGCGCTGCCGAATGCGACGAGATTCGCGCGCGCATCGGAAAGGAGCGGCTGGTCCAGGTCTCGGGTAACGATGCACTCACCGGTTTCACTGCGCCGAAGATTGTCTGGGTACGCAAGCACGAACCCGAAGTCTACAGTCGCGCGCGCCACGTCCTGCTGCCAAAAGATTACCTGCGCTACAAACTCACCGCAGAATTCGCAATGGACAAGGCCGACGGATCGGGAACGTTGCTTTTTGATCTCGAGAAGCGCGATTGGTCCACTGACGTTCTCGACGCACTCGAAATCCCGACAGCATGGTTACCACGAACCTTCGAAGGTCCCGAAATCACAGGCAAGATCTCACGCGAGGCCGCGGCAGCAACCGGTTTACAGGAAGGCACCGTGGTGGTGGCGGGCGGCGGCGATCAGTCAGCGCAGGCGGTTGGCGTCGGAGCAATTCGTCCTGGTGTTATGGCGGTGACGCTCGGAACGTCGGGCGTCGTGTTCGCCGCAACCGAATCACCTCTAATCGAATCGGAGGGACGGCTGCACGCGTTCTGTCATGCTGTACCCGATCGGTGGCACTTAATGGGCGTGATGCTGAGCGCGGCCGGGAGTCTTCAGTGGTATCGCGATACGCTCGCGCCTAACGGACCCTTTGCCGAACTCGTCGACGAAGCTGCAAATGTGCCCGCAGGCAGCGACGGGCTTTTGTTTCTGCCGTATCTCTGCGGCGAGCGCACACCGCATCCGGATCCACTCGCTCGCGGTGCGTGGGTTGGACTGACGAATCGTCACACACGCTCGCATCTCACACGCGCGGTGCTCGAAGGCGTCGCATTCGGATTGAAAGACATCTTCTCGTTGATGCAGGACGTAGGATTGCGAGAGATCGATCAGGTGCGCATCTCGGGAGGCGGAGCGAAAAGCAATGTGTGGCGACAGATCCTCGCCGACATACTCGAAAGCGAACTGGTTACGGTGAACACGACGGAAGGCGCCGCTTATGGCGCTGCGTTGTTAGCCGGCGTCGCGGCTGGTGTGTGGTCCAATGTCGACTCAGCGTGTGCAGAAACGATCCGCGTCAGCGATCGCATCACACCAAACGTCACCAACGTTTCTCGCTACGCAGAAATGTATCGTCAATACCAGGCACTCTATCCCGCGCTTCGTACGATCTCTCACTCGCTGTCGACGTTCGAAACCGCTACGGTGCAATCCTAATCGTCCCAATGTTGCTGAACCGGCCGTGCGATCGGACGAGCACGTTGCATTGTCCCGCGGGGAGATTATTCGGCACCCTGAACACTACCTGCATCAGGTCCGTGTTGGGCACGGGTCTGAAGTCCTCCGAAAACGCCTCAAAGACCTGATTGTTGCTTCCGATCAGTCGCACCACAACCGCAGACGAATTCTCACCCGGATTCAATTCCAGGTTTCTGACGAGCAGCATCACTCGCGTGTTTCGATCAAACCCGGCGGCGGCGAACGCGTCAGGAACCGAAACTACCGGGAACGGATCTCTCACGAACCGCAACGCGTCGATCGCTGCGGCCTGGGTAGCGAGCGGGCCCGAATCCTCGAGCACCAACTCCATCACATCGTCATTAGTGATGACGCCAATTCCCTGGCCATCGGCAATTGTCGCATTCACAGCCTTCGAGATATTGAATGTGAACGTCTCGTTCGCTTCAGCACTCTTGTCGCCGCAGATCCTCACCGGGACAAACATCGAGAAGCTACCGGGTTGGAACGTGAGCTTGCCTGCGACCGGTTCATAATCAACGCCGGGAGTACCACATGCAGCGCCGCTGTGCGCGTTGAAGTCTGCGGTAGCGTAATCAACGCTGACTGTGCGACCAGTCGCGGCCGAGAGTCGCACCTCGAGCAGCATTTGAGTCGTCGTGCCCGTATCGCCTTCGGTCACGTTTGCGCCAAACTCCAATAAAGCAGGCACGGTGCTCTGATCCTGAATAGTGATCACCATTCTCATTGGCGCACCGAGTGAGTCGAGAGCCGAAGGGTTCTTCAACGAGATTGTGAACGTTTCATCTGGCTCGGTCGTGCTGTCGTTCATGATCGGAATCTGAATCGTCTGGCTCGTCTCACCGTTCGCAAAATTCACCGTACCTGAAGAGGCGGTGTAATCCTGACCGGCGATCGCAGTGCCGTTAGTTGTCTCATATTCAACGCTCAAGTTACCGGAGAAGCCGCCCTTGCGCTGAACAGTTACCGTTGCCATACCCACATCTTCGATCACGAAGAACGAATCGAAACTAAATTGCACGCTTCCGGCAGCAGCACTCGCGGGGGCAGCAGAGAATTCCGAAGTATTGCCATTCGGATCGGTCGCGGTTGCGCTAATCACCCGACCACTCGGCAAGGCGATCGGGAAGGTCACGTCGATCGAAGCGTTGCCACTGGCGTTTGTAGTTACCGATGTGGTGCTGAAGAAGAGCGCGCCCTCACCGTGCCCTGAAGGATCGACGGCGGCGTTCGAGTAGAAGTCGATCTGGAAGGCGGTGTTTGGTGTGGAGTTCAAACTTCCCAGAATCGTTGTGCTGCTCGCGTTCGAGTTTACTGTATTGATCACCGGGAAGTTCTGAAGGTTGTTTGCGCCGCCGTCCGGGTCATTCAAATCGTTGGGACTCACGCCGCTGGCGTCGAGATCGATGCCAAGACCGTTGTTGCCAAAGATGGAATTCCCACGGATGGAAATGCGCGTCGCTGAGGTCAAGACCACCCCTGGACCACCGTTGAAAGCGATCTTGTTTGCGGCGCCGACCGCGAGACCGCCGAGCGTATTGGTTTGCGCAGCCGCGAAGTGAACACCGATTTGTGTGTTTGGCAGCGGACCTGTTCCCTGCGCGTTCAAACCAATCAGGTTTCCGAGGATGACGTTTGCGGTGACATCGCCGCTGAAAACCCCGACCCGGATGCCGTTAACGTTTCCGGAAATCACGTTTCGCGCGCCCGGGGCAGTGCCACCGATCAGGTGACCGTTGGTGAAAATGGTGATGCCGTTTTGTGAATTGGAAGAGAGAGCTTTCGTGCCAGTCACGTCGGTGCCGATGTAGTTGCCTTGCACGGTCGCCGCGACGCCGGAGTTGTTCTCGCCCAGCGCGACGTTTCCGAATCCGCCGTTTGCAGCGATCACGTTTCGTGCTTCCGGTGTGGTACCACCGATCAACGCACCATTCCCCGCCACAACACCGGTGTTGCTGTTACCTAAAGCGAGGGTGCCGGTGATGTCAGTGCCGATGAAGTTGCCTTGCAGTCTACTTCCAACGCCGCTTAAGAAAACGCCGTTGCCGCCGTGACCGGAGATGATGTTTCTGGCGCCTGCTGTTAGACCACCGACTACGGTATTCGTCGAGTTAAAAGTCTGAATGCCAATCACACTACCGTTAATTTTGCTCGTACCTGTGGCATCGGTGCCGATCAAGTTGCCCTGAATAGTTGTTCCTGTGGCGAAAATTGAGATGCCTCGTGAATTCCCGGAGATCACATTGCCAGCGCCCGGTGAAGTTCCACCGATCAGATTGTTCGTCGTGCCCACACCTGAAATCTCAATTCCATTCTGTGCAAAACCAATTCGGGCGGTTCCGCTCGGGTTAGTCCCGATGTAATTACCCTGAACGACGTTATTGCTGCCAAACAGATTGATGCCGGCGGTGAGATTGCCGGAAATCACGTTGCGCGCTGCGACTGTCGTTCCGCCGATGAGGTTGTTTGATGAGTTGGAAAGGAACAGCCCGACACCGTTTGGTCGCACTGCCGTGCCGGTCGGCTCGATGCCGAGATAATTTGCCTGGAACACATTGTTATCGCAGTTAGTGACGAAGATCGCGTTGCCACTGCTGAAATTGCCGATGGCCAGTCCACGCACGGTGCTGCCGCCGGCCTTGATCACCAGACCTCTTCTACTGCTAATCGCAACGCCATCGATTTCGACGAGGGGCGAACCGGCGTATCCGGGTTGGGTAGTGCCGTCGATCACGACCGGATCGATAATGTCCGGAAGCTGGTTGATCAAATTGATCGTCTTGACTCCCGGTCCCGGAATGTTAAAGACGATCGTGTCGGTGCCGACGGTAGCGTTTGCATTGAGGATCGCATCACGCAGTGATCCCGCGCCGTGATTGTTGGTGTTCGTTACGATGAAGTTCTGGCGCGTGGCGGTGAAGTTCGCGGCTTGCGACGCGCTCAGGTTGTTGAACGTCAGGTTGATTGGTCCAAAAGTGAAACCGAGAAGCGAAGGCGTCAGGATATAGTTCCCACCCGCCGCGAGTTCGAAAGAATAATTTCCGTTTGCGTCGGTAGTCCTCAATCCGGATTGAGAACCACTCAGCGTCACTGTCACGCCGGGCAATCCGGCGCCGTTGTTTGTGATTTGACCGCTGATCGTGTGGAAGGCGGCGGCTGTCGCGGTCGCCGTGAAGTTCAACGTCTGATTGCTGGTTAGATTGTTGAACGTCTGACTCGGTGGCGCCATTGTGAAGTGCGCTTTGGACGCACTGACCGTGTAATTTCCACCCTGACGCAAACGTGAAAACTCGTAAGAGCCGTCAGACTCAGTCGTTACCTGGAAGATCGACGTCCCATCGTTTAATACAACATCCGCTCCACTCACCGGCGCGCTGCTTCCGTCCCTGACGTGACCGCTGATGATGTGCGACATCGTCAGCTTCATCACGAATGCATCTTGGAAAAGACGATGTATTGGCTGGAAGGCATTTGGTGTCGTGGGAAAAGTCGGGGAATGTGACGAACCGCTGATGTAAGTGTTGCCGGAACTGTCGAGTGCGATCGCCACCGCGAACGCATTCACACCCGAGAAATCTCCGCTGGAAAGCATGCCGCCGAGGAATGTCGAGTAGAGCAACGTACTTCCGGACGGATTGAGCGCCGCGACAAATGAATCATCTGCGCCGGCGGGCAGCGTGCCAAAGTACAACGTTGAAGGCTTGAGTGGATCGACAGCCAGCGCGGTCGTACCTGGGCCATTGAATCCTTTTGTAAGTTGGATGAAGGTCGCGCCACTATCAATGCTCTTCAAAACACCTTCGAAGTCCGATAACAAATAAACCGTTGATGAACTTACCGGATCGAAGCCGATGTCGCCCGATTTGGTTGTCACTTGCGACCAGTTATCACCGCCGTTTGTACTCCGGTAGACGCCCTGGTTAAAACGCGCGAACAGCAAACCGGGCGTGTGCGGACTGACAGCTACCGACCTGCCGAAACCACCCGTTTGATTAAACCCAACGGGGTTCCACGTAGCGCCGGAGTCAACACTCTTGAAAACCCCGCCATTGTTAACAAAGGACGCGCCATAAATTGTCGTGTGGTTGTGCGGATCGACTGCTAACGACGAGAACGATGGTGCTGGCACATTGGTACCAACCGGCGACCAGTTATCGGCGCCGTCAGTAGTTTTGAAAACCTGACCACCGCTCTGTGTACCGGTCGTAGTTCCCGCGTAAAGAATGTTAGGAGTGACCGGATCGATCGCCAGACTGACAATGTTGCCATTGCCCATTCCGTTCTTGCGCAGGTTCCAGGTGTTCCCACCATCCGTGCTCTTGTAAACGCCAAAAACGAATGAATCAAAAACCTGCGCCGCCGCATAGAGAGTCGAAGGCGTTTGCGGATCCATCAATAGGACCGTTACTCGCGGAATGTCCAGACCGTTATTGATAGCCGACCACGTTCTGCCGCCGTTGATGCTCTTGAAAACACCTGAGAAGGTACCCGCATAGATCGTCGACGTTTGAGTTGGATGAACGATGAGGCTTGTGATCACTGAGTTGATACCTAAACTCAGTCCGTAATTGTCGTTGCTCCATTTTGCGCCGCCATCAATGCTCTTGAACAGCGCGCTCCTGTTCCGCAACGCTCCGGGCATGATCGGAAAATTTTGCGAGTTTGTAGTCCCGACGACATGCGCGTTTCCAGCCGCATCCACGGCTATTCCGCGACCGAACTCGTCAGCGTCTCCGCCGAGATAAGTTGAATAAATGAGTGCTGAGCCCTGGCTGTTGAACTTCGTTACGAAGACGTCCGTGTTTCCATTGAATCCGTGAATGGGATTCTGTGTTGGAAAATTGTCTGAACCAGTGTTGCCCGCAATGATCGCTTCGCCGGAAGAGTTCACCGCGATACCACGACTCGAATCGAGCGATTCGCCACCAAGAAAGGTGGAATAAACCATCGATCCAGTTGTCGTCAGTTTCGTGACGAATGCATCGCCACCAAACGGATCGCCGATGTTGGATTGAAACGCGTTCGCGGTTGGAAAGTCGCTGGACGTGGTTTGCCCGGCGATATAAATGTCAGCCGCGGTATCGAGGGCAATGGCGTAAGCGGTATCGCAACCGCTGCCGCCAAGATACGTTGAGAAGACGTAAGACGGAACGGCAGGATTTATCCTCGTGACAAATCCGCTGAAGCAATTGTCCGTTGCGGTCGGAGAAGGTTGAAATGCATTTACGGTCGTAAAATTTTTGGAGTTTGTTTCACCGGCGACGTAGATATTGCCTGCTGCGTCAACAGCGATGCCGGTACCGCTGTCGCCCTGACTTCCACCGAGATAAGTCGAGAACAACAAACCGGAGCCCGACGAATTTAACTTCGTCACAAATGCGTCCTGCGTCACGAAGGCGCTCGTTCCGGCGTACATGATCGCCGAGTTGGCCGGGTGAGCCACCAGCGATGCGACGTTGACGCTCCCGAGCCCCGCATTCGCGCTGGTCCAATTGGCGCCGCCGTTGATCGTTTTGAGGATCCCGCCGCCGTCGATCCCCGCGTAAAGCGTAGATGCAGTCGACTGGTCCGCAATTAGGGCGGTCACCACTCCGAAAGGCACGCCGTTGGTGATCGGCGTCCATGAAGCACCGGCATTCGTGCTCTTGTTTATCTTTCCCCTGCCACTGGGAGAACCATGCCCAGAATAGAGCGTTGAGGGATTGAACGGGTCGATGATGATGACGCGCGGGAAACTATTCTCGGGATCGTCGGTCAAGCCGTTATTGATCGGCGCCCAATTGGCGCCGCCGTTTGTGGTTTTAAAAAAACCAGCAGAGAAGATTCCGGCATACATTGTCGAAGGCGTCGTGCGATCTATAGCGATTGTCCGCACGTCTGGCGGAACCGCAAGTCCGCTGAAGTTGTTCAATCCAGTCCAGGTGCTGCCGCTGTCGGTACTGCGAAAGAGACCATTAAACGTACCAACATAGACCGTCGAAGGTGTTGTAGGATCGAAGACGACCGCAGACGGAATAACATTCGCGACCGGCAGACTCACCCCGCTCCATGAACTGCCGCCGTCAAGGGATCTAAATAAACCGCTGCCGCCTCCAATATTCGATCCTAGGTATACAACCGCTGAGTTCACCGGACTGACCGCCATCGTCCACGGAAATATGAAACTCGGCAAGCCCGTCGTTGGCAACTTGGTCCATGTGGCGCCGCTATCATTACTGCGATATGGACCAAGTACGGTTGCCGCGTAGACGATGCTAAGAGCGTTCGGCGCGACGGCAATCACACGCACGTCGCCTGGAAGACCAGAGTTGTTGTTATTCCAGTTGGATGCGCTATCCGTAGTCTTGAAAAAGTTGCTCGCCGTATTCAATCCGTTGACGACAGGAAAATCTGCCGCAGTCGTGAAACCGGTAACGTGAGCATTACCGGCTGCATCCACCGCAATGTTCGTCGCGCTCGACACGCTGAGATTGGAGCCATTGAGGTAAGTCGAATAGACGAGACTGCTGCCGGTCGGATCAAGCTTAGTAACGAATGCGCCACCGGACTGACTTGTCGGTTTGAAAGATCCGGCCGTGGTAGGAAACGTACCGTTGTCGGTGAAGCCAGTGACGTATGCGCTTCCTTGCGAGTCGACTGCGATACCCTGGGCCACTTCGCTTCCGTTAGTTCCAAGGAACGTGGAATACGACAGGACCGGATCGATAACAAGCGGCTTGCGCGCATCAAACCCACGCACTTTGAAACTGACTTCGTTCCCATTAATCGCATACGAACCTTTGATTTCGCTGCGACTGCCGTTCTCGGCTATTTGATAGATGAACGGTTTGTTTAGCTGGACCTCGCCGTCTTTTAAAACAAGCAGCAGACTGTCGCTTTGGTCCACACGAAGCCGCTCCGCACCTTCGACTCGAAACTTGATGACTTTCGGATTCGCGCCGGGCGCAACGATGAAGTCGTACTCGAGTTGACGTTGATTGCCGTAATAGACGACGTCGATCCCGGGATAGACTTCTTTGTAATAAACCTTGCGATAGGTCGGAATGTTGCGACGCCATTTTTCCGGATCGTTGCTGGTGAAGTAATTGACTTTGCCGGGCAGCTCGTCCTGACCTTGCACTTGCGCACTCGCGTTAGCGCCGAGCATCTTCAGCCGCAGCACTGAACCTTCACGCACTGGCACGTCAGACGCGGTTCGACGTGGATCTTTTTCCGCAGCGCGTGGTTTGCGTAATAAGAGAACGGCTTCATCGCCAGTTAGAAAGAGATCGTAACCGGCTCCCCGCGAAAGAAACTTGACAGCTCGATCTACCTGCCCCTCGTTCGCCTCAAAACTCAACGGTAAGCTGCCGAAGCGCTCAGCAATTTTCGCTTTCACCGCCGCATCAACAGGCTGCGAAGTAGTGGAACGATCTGCGCGCGATTCGTCCCTGCCATCGCGTGCGGCCACAAAGATCGTCGCGGCGAGCGTTGTGATTAAACAAACAATTGAGACTACGAACAGACCACGATTAAAGCGGGGGAAGTGAGTTGCAATCATGTTTCTAATTCAGACTTACAGAAGTGAGACTCTCTCTTCCAATGCTACGGCGCGATCCTAAGCGTTCCCATATTGCTGACGCGCAGGTGTGACCTGATTGTTACCGTAGCGGTGCCCGCCGGGATTGTGTTCGGCATCCTGAAGGTCACTTGCATGAGGTCAGTTCCAGGAATTGCCCGGAAATCTTCAGCAGACACATCGAACACCTGATTGTTACTAGCAACCAACCTCACCACCACGGCTGACGACGTCTCACCCGGATTCAGTTGCAGGTTCCTCACGAACAGGGCCACTCGCGTGTTTCGATCGCTGCCGTTTGCAAACGCTTCCGGAACGGTCACGATGGCGAACGGATCCCTGACAAACAGTAGCGCGTCGAGAGCCGCTGCCTGGTTGACTCCCGGACCCGATTCCTCGAGCAACAACTGAATCACGTCGTCGTTAATGATGCCTCCAAGAGCATCCCCGAGCTGAACCGGAATCGTCGCGTTGACTGGATTCGTTAACAAGAAGCCGAACGCCTCGTTTCTCTCGGCACTCGAGTCGCCGCAGACCGTTACCGGAATGGTAATCAGGTTCATACCAGGTTGGAAGGTAATCGTTCCGGACCTTGATTCGTAATCGACGCCCAGCACGCCGCACGCAGCGCCACCGGTCGCCTCCACGTTCCCACCGAACGGTGGAAGATCCACCGTCGCAAAATTCGCGCTGACCGTCCGCCCGGTTGCGGCTGAGAGTTGAACGACAAACTGCACATTGGTCGTTGTTCCGGTATTGCCTTCGGTCACCAAAGCTACTTCCGTAAGCGTAAACACGGTAGGTACCGTACTCTTGTCCTGAATCGTGACGACCATATTGATCGGCACGCCAAACGCTTCGAGATCAGAAGGGTTCCTTAACAGCACGGTGAAAGTCTCATCCACTTCAGTCGGGGCGTCGTCCGTAATGGGAACTTGAAATGTCTTGCTCGTTTCGCCGTTGGCAAAACTCAATGTACCGGATGTGGCCGTGTAATCCTGACCGGCGATCGCCGTACCATCCGCGGTTGCGTATTCAACGCTCAAACTGCCGTTGCTGCCACCGACGCGCTGAACAGTTACGGTTATCTGGCCAATATCTTCGAGCACCACGAACGATGTCACAGCAAACTGGAGCGAGCCGGTTGCGCCCGTAGCTTCGGCTGCCGAAAACTCCGACGTATTGCCGTTCGGAGACGTGGCAGTCGCGGTAATTACTCGGCCCGCCGGCAATGCCAGCGGGAACGTGACGTTGATCGTCGCATTGCCGCCGGCGTCGGTGGTTACCTGCGTCGTGTTGAAGAAGAGCGCTCCTTCGCCGTGTCCTGACTTGTCGACTGCGGCGTTTGAATAGAAATCGATGTGGAATGTGGTGTTCGGCGTGGAGTTCAAGCTTCCCTGAATCGTAGTGTTACCACCACCCGACGTCACCGACGTCAAGACTGGGAAATTCTGTAGGTTGTTTGGACCGAAGTCCAGGTCTCCAAGATCATTCGCCGTAACTCCGCTGCTGTTGAAACCGATATCTATTCCCAGTCCACCGTTTGAAAAAATGGAGTTACCACGGATGGAATTGCCTGTGCCTGACTCGACGGTTATTCCCGCGAGGCCACTGAAAGCGATCGTGTTTGCCGCTCCGCTTTGTATTCCGCCGATGATGTTGTTGTCCGCGCCGAAAAAGCGGATACCCTGATGCAAGTTGGGCAGCGGCATGGTGCGCTGTGCGTTTAGTCCGATGATGTTCCCCTGAATGACGACCCCATTCGGAGGACTCGAGAAGCCGCCGAGCTGGATGCCGATGTCGTTTCCGGAAATAACGTTGTGTGAACCCGCTACGGTCCCACCAATCACGTGATTGTTGCTAAATACTGTGATGCCAAACTGTATCGCGGCACCAGGGACCTTCAGGGATTTAGTGCCTGTCACATCAGTGCCGATGTAGTTCCCCTGCACGGTTGCTCCCGGACCGAACACGTTGGAACCGAGCGCGATATTTCCGAATCCACCTTGTGCGAAGCCGTTTGCGGAGATGATATTCCGTGCTTCCGGAGTGGTACCGCCGATCAAAGTGTTGGCGGCAGTGACACCAATGTGGGTGTTACCCAAAGCCAGAGTACCTGTGATGTCCGTGCCGATGAAGTTCCCCTGGATCCTGTTGCCGGCGCCTTCGGAATGCACCCCGGCGCCATTACCAGAGATGATGTTTCTCGCCGCCGGTGTTAGACCACCAATTTGTGCATTCAGGCCCCGAGCCACGATCCCGCCGCCATTGCCAACGGCCTGCGTGCCGGTAACGTCCGTTCCGATCAAATTGCCTTGAATCGTGGTTCCTGTACCCTCATCCCTGATTCCCTCGTCATTGCCGGAGATCAGATTGCCCGCTCCCGGCGCGGTGCCCCCGATCACATTGTTTGCATGGAGCGAACTCGGAATATGCACTCCCCTTTGTCCATTCCGTATCTCCACCGTTCCGGCAGCGTTCGTGCCGATGTAATTACCTTGCACGACGTTGCCGTTTCCGTTGATCTCCAGACCATCGGTTCCGTTTCCGGAAATGACGTTACGAGCGGCGGCGGTCACGCCGCCAATCACGTTGTTTGATGAATTGGTCAACCTTATGCCGGTACCATTCTGCCGGCTCGCCGTTCCCGTTGCATCGACGCCGATGTGATTTCCCTGAATTACGTTGTTGTCACAGTTAGTGATCAAGATACCTACGCTAGAGCGACCCACTGCCAACCCGCGCACCGTGCTGCCTCCCGCCTTGATCACGAGAACGTTGCCAAAAGTACCGACCAGAGATCCATCCAGTTCGATGAGAGGCATTCCCGCGTATCCTGGTTGAGTGGCGCCGTCGATCACGACCGGATCGATGATATCCGGCAGTGCATTCAGCAGATTAATGACTTTCACTCCCGATCCTGGGATGTTGAAGACGATCGTGTCGAGACCGACCGTTGCATTTGCATTCGTCATTGCTTCACGCAGCGATCCGGAGCCGTGGTTGTTTGTATTCGTAACGACAAAATTCTGCCGCGTGCCGGGGAAGTTTGCCGTTTGATTCGCGCTCAAGTTGTTGAAGGTCAGGCTGACTGGAGCAAACGTGAAACCGATTATCGACGGCGTCACGGTGTAGTTGCCGCCGGCCGCGAGTTCAAACGAATAGTTGCCGTTTGCGTCGGTGGTCCGTAATCCGGGTTGGGATCCGCTCAAGGTCACAGTCACGTTCGCCAGGCCAACGCTGTTATCGGTGATCTGACCGCTGATCGTATGGAACGCACCGGCCGTCGCCGTGGCGGTAAAGTCGAGAGTTTGATTGCTGCTTAGATTGTTGAAGGTCTGACTCGCCGGCGCCATGGTGAAATGCGGCATGGTGGCACTGACGGTGAAATTTCCGCCCTCACGCAAATGAGAAAACTCGTAAGAGCCGTCGCTCTCAGTTGTGATCGAACGGATCGAACTCCCATCATTCAAGACAACTTCCGCGCCGGTTATCGGTGCATTGCTGCCGTCCTTCACGTGACCACTGATGATGTGCGACATCGTCAGCTTTGCGATAAAGGCATCCCCGCCGCCCCGATTGAACGGCTGATAACCATTCGGCGACGTTGGGAGTTGTGATCCACTCGATCCCGTAACATAGGCGTTGCCAGACGCATCCACTGCGATCGCAAAAGCGACGTCAGCGAACAGACCACCCGGTTCAGGCGGGCCGCCGATCAAGGTCGAGTAGATCAACGTGCTGCCGGTGGGGTTGATCTTGGTGACAAAAGCGTCGTCCTGACCGCTAAGCGGCGAGGCAGCAACATACAACGTCGAAGTCTTGAGCGGATCAATAGCTATCCTGCTCACCCCGAATCTCTGGATGCCGTTGTTCATCTGAACCCAGGTTTGTCCGTTATCGGTGCTCTTAAGAACGCCCTGATTTCCTGATGCCAGGTAAACTGTGGACGCACTGACTGGATCGAAAGCAACTCTTGTCTGCCCGACTCCGGTCTGGACCTGCGTCCAGTTGTCGCCGTTGTCCACACTTTTAATCAAACTGCCATTGCCGGTTGCATAAATCAGACCAGGCGTGTGCGGGCTGATGAAGATTCCATCGTGTGAACTAGAGTTAATCTTCTGCCACGTGTCTCCCGCGTTAGTACTTCTCCAGATCCCGCCATCGTTGAATATCGTGCATGTAAAAACTGTCGTGGGCGAATGGGGATCGACTGCCAAACGAGTTGCAGATATTGGACCACCACTTCCGACGGGTCCCCAGTTATCGCCGCCGTTAGTCGTTTTGAAGATAGGGCCGCCGCCTGTCGCGTACAGTATCTGCGGCGTGGCCGGGTTGATCGCCAGACTGCTGATGCCGGTGTTATTAAGCCCGGTGTTGCGCACGTTCCAGGTGTTACCCCCGTCGGTACTCTTGAAAACGCCGCCGCTGGTAACTCCAAAGTTGCCGACGAAAAGAACGCCGGCATACAACGTCGACGGGTTCGACGGATCAAGGATGACGGTACCGACAAACTGACTACTCAGACCGTTATTGATTGGCGTCCAGTTTTTCCCGCCGTTGGTGCTTCTGAACATGCCCAGGTCCGTTGCCGCATAAACAGTTGAGGTTTGAGTTGGGTGGACCACCAGCTCGTTGACCGGAGTGGTCAAGCCGTAGTTATCGTTGCGCCAGGTTGCAGCGGCGTTAGTACTTTTATACAGGCCGCTCTTCGTGCTCAGCGATCCCGCCACCAACGGGAACTCCGCAGACTTGGCAGAGCCGGCGACGTAAGCATTGCCCGCTGAATCGAGGGCTATTCCGCGGGCAGTGTCGGCCTGCGTTCCACCCAGGAAGGTCGAATAGATCAAACCCGATCCCGAGCTGTTGAACTTGGTTACGAACACGTCTTCCGGGCCGCCGCCGTGGGCTGCCTGGATCGGATTAAGAGTCGGGAAATTGCCCGATGTTGTCTGGCCTGTGACGTGCGCATTTCCTGACGCGTCCACTGCAATGCCCAAACCGATGTCGTCACCGCCTCCGCCGAGATAAGTCGAGTAAACCAAAGATCCACTAGTGGTGAACTTAGTCACGAAGACATCACTATTGAAAAAACCACTCCTGGTTGACTGAAACGCATTCGCCACCGGAAAGTCTGTTGAGCTGGAGTTGCCGGTTACGTAAACATTGCCGCCGGTATCCAGCGCGACGCTCCTCGCGTTATCGCAGCCATTGCCGTCGAGGTACGTCGAGAAAACTAGTGACGGCGTTGCGGGATTGATCTTCGAAACGAACGCGCTGTTGCAGTTGCTACCGCCGGGTACATCAACTTGCGCAGACTGAAATGCATTCGCAGTCGGAAAATTTGACGAGAGAGTTGTGCCGACTACGTAGATATTGCCACTGCCGTCTATCGTAATGCCGTCACCGGTTTCGGTGTTGAATCCGCCGAGATAAGTCGAAAACAGCAGGGCCGAGCCGGAAGAATTCAACTTTGTAACAAACGCATCCTGCAAAGAGTCGCCACCACCACCGGCAAACAGAATTGATGAATTGGACGGATGGGCCACTAGAGTTTCCAGGTTGAGCTTTCCAACACCAGAGTTGACCTTTGTCCAGTTCGTTCCGCCGTTTGTAGTCTTAATGACACCACCGCCGTTTGTCGCCGCATAAAGTACGTTGGCGTTCGTGCGGTCTGCGACGATTGCGGGAATGGGAAAGTTCGACGCCAAGCCAGTGGTCAGAGGCGCCCAGGAAGTACCACCGTTCGTACTTTTATTGATCGCGCCCTCACCGAGGCCGGGGGCGCCGCTTCCCGCGTAAATCGTCTGCGAGTTGAAGGGATCGACGACGATCGTATTGATCGTGTTGCCGTTGACCATGCCACTGTTCGCGGGCGCCCAACTCGCGCCGCCGTTCGTGGTCTTAAACAGGCTCGTAAAACCTGTCGTACCGGCGTAGATCGTTGAAGGCGACGCCGGATCGATCGCGAGTGCGCGAATTTGCGGAACGTTCGGCACGCCGAAGTTATTCAGCGGCGTCCAGGTGGCGCCGTTGTCAGTGCTCTTGAACACGCCCTGACTGCAACCGATGTACATCGTCGTAGGCGTTACCGGATCCCACACGATGCCCACACTAAAAACATTCGGGGGTAGAGTGACGGGACTCCAGCTAGTGCCGCCGTTCGTCGACTTGGAGAACGTGCCGCCGGCTAGCGGCGATAAGTAAACGGTCGAGTTGGTGGGATCGACTGCCATCTTTCCGGCAGTCACACCGTTCAAACCCGTCGTTGGCAGCTTGGTCCAGGTGGCGCCGCCATTGGTACTCTTGTAAGGACCACCGGGAAGTGCGGCGTAGATTGTGTTAGGAGCGCTGGCGTCAACCGCGAGCGCGCGCACGATGTCACCGGGAAGACCCGTCTGGATGTTGTTCCAGTTTGCGGCGCTGTCGGTGGTCTTGAAGAACATTCGCACTCGTCTTTAGCGGGTTGAGGAGAGGAAAATCGACTGACGAAGTATCACCAGTAACGTACGCATTGCCGGCTGAGTCTACGGCGATGGAGTGTCCAGTCGAAAAACCGCTGAAGGTCCCGCTCAGATACGTCGAATAGACGAGACTGCTGCCGGTCGGATCGAGTTTGCTGACAAAGGCGCCGCCAAGTTGGCTCGTGGTTTTGAACGCGCCCGCCGTTGTGGGGAATTGACTAGAGCTCGTGACGCCCGTGACGTACGCGTTTCCCTGCGAATCGATTGCGATACCGAACGCGCTTTCGCTACCACTCGAGCCCAGGAAGGTCGAGTACGACAACACGGGATCGATAACAAGAGGTTTTCCCGAATCAAACCCGCGCACCTTGAAGCTGATTTCATTTCCATTGATCACATACGCGCCCTTGATTTCGTTTCGAACGCCCTTCTCACCGAGTTGATAAATGAACGGCTTGTTAAGTCGAACCTCACCGTCTTTCAAAGCCAGCAGCAGATTGCCCGACTCGTCGAGACGGATTCGATTGGCGCCGTCGATGCGAAACTTGATGACTTTCGGATTGGCGCCGGGTGCGACGACGAAGTCGTACTCGAGTTCATTCTGATTGCCGTAGTAGACGACGTCGATGCCGGCATAGACATTCTTGTAATAGACCTTGCGATAGGTCGGAATGTTGCGACTCCATTTTTCCGGATCGTCGCCAACAAAGTAATTGATTTTACCGGGCAACTCATCCTGACCTTCGATTTCCGCGGCTGCGTTCGCGCCGATCATTTTCAGTCGCAGCACTGTACCTTCGCGGACTTCCGGCGCGAGCCTCGCGGCTGCCTCCCGTGGATCCTGGTCCAACGTACGTGGTTTGCGCAGTGACAGGACCGCTTCGGTGCCGGCGAGAAACAGATCGTACCCCGGTCCGCGCGAGAGGAACTTGACTGCTCCATCTACCTGGCCTTCGTTGGTTTCGAAACTCAACGGCAGCCTGCCGTAGTTCTCGGCAATCTTCGCTTTGACCGACGCGTCTACGGGACTCGCGCTCGCCGTCTGAGCCGACCGATTCTCGGTGCTCTCGTCGTAGCCGCCACGAGCGGACACGAAAACAGTGGCGGCAAGAGTTGTAAGCAAACAGACGACAGCGATTATGGACAGAGCACGATTAATTCGGGGGAAGTGAGTTGCAATCATGTTTTTAATTCGACTTACAGAGTGAGACTCTCTCTTTTATTCGGTGCGTTGAGACTATGGGCGACAGTTGGCAGGCGAACTGGGGAGACCGTTCGTAAGTAAAGCCGCGGCACCTGCAGTTCAACGGTTATCGTCGTTAAACCGCGTCCTTTTTAGTATTAACAGCGCGAGAAGTCAAACTCTAGTTGTGACACTTTTTGCGGAACGACAAATTCTTCGGAAAACGCGGAAAGATGGCAGGTGTTGGAGTGCGAGAGGGGGCGGGTAACTCCCACAGTGCCCGCCCTTTATGGTTCTCGTGCCTTCACCCCACGCGAAACTGAGTGCTTCGCTCACTCTAGTGGGCGACGAACCACAAATCTTGAGACCCGCGCGCGGCTTTGCCTCAACGGATCTCGTTTCTCGCACCTCGGCGCGAATTCTAGTGCCGCACTTTTCAGGACGATATCGGGGTTTTCCCCTAGGTTTGTAAAGAGATGATCAGATTAGAGCTATAATCTCCGGACGCCGGTTCATCGCTACTCGACTCCTAACTTTATGCTTCAAACGTCGACCCTCTATTCAAAACTGGTTAGTTCCCTTGACGGCATCGTGTGGGAAGCTGACGGCGAGACTTTTCAATTCACGTTCGTCAGTCCTCAGGCCGAACGAATTCTTGGCTACCCGTTAAGACAATGGCTCGAACCGAACTTCTGGCGGGACCACACGCACCCGGATGACATTGCCTGGTGCGCCCAGTTCTGTTTGGAATCCACGAAGCGACGCGAGGACCACGAATTTGAATATCGCATGATTGCGGCCGATGGCCGCGTCGTGTGGTTACACGACATCGTGTCCGTCAAGATCGAACCCAGCGGTGTGGTCTACCTGAGCGGGATCATGCTCGACGTCACCAAACGTAAAGAGGCAGAGGAGGAGCTCCAGCAGAAAACAGAGATCCTTCAGAAGATCTTCGATCACATTCCGGTCATGGTTTCGTTTCGCGGCGCCGACGGTGCGCTTAAACTCGTTAACCGCGAATGGGAACGTATCTTCGGCTGGACGTTAGCCGAACTACAAGAACGTAACGGCGACATTTTGAGTGAGGTTTATCCCGATCCTACCCATCGCCGGCGGGCCTGGGACGCCATTATCGCGGCAAATTCACAATGGACCAACTTCAGTGCTAAAGCGCGCGACGGTCGCACGATCGATACGTCCTGGGCGGTGGCTCGACTCTCTGATGGGACCAGCGTCAGCATTGGCCAGGACGTTAGCGAACGAAAGAGCGCTGAAGAGGAGCGGCGACGTTTGTTGCAACGACTCATTACGGCGCAGGAAGACGAGCGGCGTCATCTCTCGCGTGAGCTGCACGACAACCTGGGCCAGTATCTTTCCGCTCTATTGCTTGGTCTTGAATCGTTGGCGCGTCTTCCGGATCTTTCTCCCGCAGCCGTGAACCAGTTGTCGTACCTGACGGAAACTACGAAGCAGTTTGAACTTGATGTGCACAGCGTCGCGTTGGAGTTGCGGCCGACGACGCTTGATGACCTTGGATTGGAGCCTGCGTTGTCGAGCTTTGCGCGCGAGTGGGCCAAGAGGCATGACCAGCGAATCAAGGTTGTTTTCAACAGCAGCGGGTTTGCGAATCCTGATAAGCGGCTTCCGTTTGATATTGAAGTTGCGATCTATCGCGTCGTGCAGGAAGCGCTCACCAATGCTTCGCGACATTCAAACGCGGAGATCGTCAGCATTATTCTCGAGCGAGATCACGCTCAGGTGCGTGTGACGATCGAAGACGATGGTGTTGGGTTTGACGTCGAAAAGATTATGGTGAGCAGTCCCGTTGAGAATCGCCGGTTGGGATTGTTGAGCATGCAGGAACGCGTGCAGATGGTGGGCGGTGAGTTCAAGATCGATTCCGGCGCCGGGACTACGATCGTTGTCACTATTCCTCTCGCTACAGCTTGAGGCCTGAGTATGGAAAAACTGAGAATCCTTCTCGCTGAGGATCATCTGATACTGCGCGAGGGATTGAAGAGACTGATTGCCGAACAGCCGAATATGGAAGTAGTCGGTGAGGCTGACAATGGCGTCACCGCGTGGCAACAGGCGAAAGAGCTGGAGCCGGACATCGTGCTCATGGATATTACGATGCCGCGGCTCAATGGCGCTGAAGCGACGGTGAAGATTCGTGAGTTGTGTCCGAGTGTTAAGGTCATTGCGTTGACCGGACATCGAGCGAGTGCTTACTTGAATGAAGTCTTGAAGGCGGGAGCATCGGGTTACGTGCTCAAGCAGGCTGCGATCGACGAGCTGATCGACGCGATCCATACGGTAGCGAAAGGTGGGACGTATATCGACAGCGCTTCGCGAGAGTCGCTGGTCCATTCGCCGCTGGACTATCGAGTTTATAAAGGCGAACCGCAGGGCAAGCCGTTGTCGCAGCGTGAAATCCAGGTGCTGTCGCTGGTGGCAAATGGATACACCAATAAAGAGATCGCCAATGAACTATCCATCAGCGTCAAGACCGTCGAAACTCACAAAGCCAACTCCATGCAGAAACTCGACCTCAAAAGCCGCGCCGAGGTCGTCGACTACGCCCGCTTCCGCGGCTGGACCTAGCGAGAAGTGCACGATCCTTCTGGGCATGGCAGCATGCCCTGGCGGTTCACACATGTTTTAAAAAATATTGACGGTT
Organism: uncultured Acidobacteriota bacterium; assembly: GCA_963789185.1. Lineage (GTDB taxonomy): Bacteria > Acidobacteriota > Blastocatellia > Pyrinomonadales > Pyrinomonadaceae > PSRF01. The sequence goes on along the minus strand of CAWBJU010000013.1, from coordinate 77,348 downwards.
CGTCTGGGTCGTCAGACCTCTGGCGGATCACCCGCGTTCAAGGAACCATTTTCCTCCCACCTCAAAATGGTCCGAAAAGCCTTAAAACTTCGCGTTATGTAACAGGTCAGGCTTTTGAAAGGCTGACCCAAAGGAGTCCCTCGATGAAGGTTGACGCGAAACGCGTTGTTTTCACTGCAATTACACTGGCTACTCTTTACGTCCTCTGGCACAACGAACGCTTTGTAGTACAGTCAGACCACCCGGCGTGGCAACGATACGGGCCATTCAAGTGGATTTTGCTGCCCCACGCCATTTTCGGCAGCATTACCCTGCTATCCGCCCCATTTCAGTTTTCGGATAAGCTCCGGCAAAGATACCCAAAAGTTCATCGAATCATGGGCCGGCTTTATGTGCTTGGTGTTTTAGTCCTGGCGCCAACGGGAGCATACATCCAATACTTTCAGGAACGCTTAGGCGCACCGCGTTCATTCACGGTCCTGGGCGGAGTTGACGCAGCACTGCTCATGGTCACAACCGCGCTCGCCCTCCTATTTGCCGTCAGACGAAAGATCGCACTGCATCGACAATGGGCCACGCGCAGTTACGCCGTGGCGCTGGTCTTCATCGGCGGGCGATTTGTGATGGGAGTCACGGGCTGGGAAACGCATGGGGTTGAGATCGTGCAGGCGATCATCTGGGCGTGCCTCGTAGCGGCGGTGCCGCTCGCTGACGTGGCGCTTCACTGGTACGACATTCGCGCCGCGGTATCGAAATCTACGAAGCGTGTGACAGCACCGAATACGAGTGGGCCGCACAGGCTACCACGCGCTGCGTAACGTAATCAGGAAGGCAAGGTTCGATTCGCGGATCGGTACCCTTGCCAAAGACTCAACGCCGCCGCTAGACATGCGATCGGACACACCAACATCGAGAATCGCATGTTCAGCGGTACAGCGGCGGCGCCCAACCAATCACTAAGCTGGCCGATGACCAGCGAACCGATGCCGTAGGCGATAATCACGGCAAAGAAGTAAACACCAATCCCAAGACCACGCAGTTGCGGGCCGGCAATGTCATGAACATCAGCCGCCGCCGGCCCCAGCCACACCAACGACACCGCCAACAACACAAGGTTGGCGATTAGCAGTAACAAAAGACTGCCGGAGAAGATAAACAACAACCAGAACGGCACTGCGATCAACGCCGCCAGCGCCCCAAACAACATGCGCCCGCCACGTCCAAACCTGCGAAACTTGTCAGCCAGGTAGCCGCCGAGAATAGTGCCAGGTACGCCGGCAATCAGCGTCAACACGCCGCCATAAAACCCGATCGTCAGCAAGTCGAGTTTGTAAACGCGCGTGAGAAACGTCGGTCCCCAGAACGACAAGTTGTTCGCTGCCAAACCAAAGAAACCGTAGCCGAGGTAGTGATATCGCAGCGGCACTGACTTGAAGAGAATCTTCCAGTCGTTGGCGGAGTATCTCGTCGTCGCTGTTTCTGTCGTACCTCTTGGTCGTTCACGCAGGAAATAGACCAGCACGGCGATCGCGACTCCCGGAAAACCCAGCGCGTAAAACGCCAGGCGCCAGCCATAGTTTTGGCCCAACCAGCCGCCGAGAAAGAACGCGAGACCCGCACCGACAGCGATCCCCGACGAGTAGATCGCCTGCACTGTCGCCCGAACGCGCGGCGGAAAGTAGTCGCTCAACAACGACAAGGCTGCTGGTCCAAGAGTGGCCTCGCCGACGCCAACCATCACGCGACAGATCAGTAATGACCAGAAACCCGTCGCAAATCCCGTCAGCCCGGAAAACAGGCTCCAAACCGCGAGACCGATCGCGATCATATTTTTTCGTACAGCGCGATCGGCGAGGCGTCCAAAGGGAATGCCGAGGATGGTAAAGAAGATGACAAACGACATGCTGCCGAGCATCGCGAGCTGGACATCGCTAAACGCCATCTCTCTTTTGATCAGCGGCAGGAGAATGTAAATGATCGTGCGGTCGAGATAATTGAAAACGTAGACAAGGGTTAACAACCCCAGCGCGTACCACGAATAGTTGCTGACGCTGCTATCGTCTTTAGGGACGGTGGCGCTGGCTTGCATAGTCGTCGTTGTGTCGGTTGAACTCATTTCACATCACTAACCAGTACAGTCGCTTCACCGCGAATGACAGTTTCGCCACGCTGGTTCATACAAATGGTTTCAAGCTTTACTATGAGCTTGTCTTCCCTAACCTCTTTCACGGTGACGCGTGCCGTCACCTCGTCACCCGGAAATACGGGAGCAACAAACTGAAGCGTCTGTCCGAGATAAAAGCTTCCTTCGCCCGGCAGTTTGTTTGCAAGTACGGACGAAATGAGCGAAGCGGTCAGCATCCCGTGCGCAATGCGCCGGCCGAACCGCGTCTGTTGCGCAAATGCGGCGTCGACGTGAACGGGATTGTGATCGCCAGTGATCTCGGCGAACGCGTCGATGTCGGATTGCTCTATTTTCCTGGTTGTTTCGGCGGTGTCGCCGGCGTGGAACTTCATTTCTCACCAAGGAAATTGATTACTGCGGCGTTAAACTCCGTCGCCTTTTCGATGTTCGGCACGTGGCCGCACTGATCAAACACAACCAACTTCGAGCTGGCGATGTCTTTATGGAATCGCTCGCCTTCGGAGAGCGCCACCAGTCCGTCCTCGCGGCCCCAGATGATTAGCGTTGGGCGCTTGATTGTCTTGACGGTGTCGTCAAGCAGATCTTCACCACGGATGATCGATTCGGTGATGCTATTGATGGTGTAACCGTCACCGGCGGCGAGACGGGCAGCGATCGCCTGGTCGATCGCTGCGTCTGTCTGAAATATTTTGTTGTGGAACACCTTCGCCAGGAGAATCTTCATGCCGTCTCTCGTGGTGGGATTCAAACCGTAAAACACGCGGGTGTCTAAATCCTTCGGCGGCGCATAACCTGCGGCATCAACCAGCACCAGCTTGTCTACGCGATCGGGAAACGCGGCAGTAAACATCGTCGCGATCCATCCACCCATCGAGTTCCCAACCAGTGACGCACGCTCGATCTTCAACTGCTTGCAGAACTGGTCCAGGAAATCGACATAAGTGCGAATACGGTAGTTGACCAAAGGCTTGTCAGACTTTCCGAAGCCGATCTGGTCCGGCACGATCACACGATACTTCGCGGCGAGCGGACCAATGTTGAGTTGCCATGCCTGCCACGAACCGCCGAGTCCGTGCAACAGGATCACCGTTGGTCCTGAACCGGCTTCGACGTACTGAATCTTCTGACCGAAGACGAGAACATCTTTCGTGACCGGCGCCGTAGACTGTGAAGCAGGTGCCTGTGAGGCAAGTGCCATCACACTCGCGCTCAATACGAGCAGCGCAGCGACGAGCAGTCGTAGCGGTTTAAGCGTAGAGTTCATCGATCACCTTTCGAAAACGGTTGGTAATTACGTCGCGCTTGAGTTTTCCAGTTGGCGTGATCTCGTCGCGCTCGATTTCAAAGTCGCGGTCGAGGATCGCAAAGCGTTTGATCGATTCAGTCGACGACACGCGACGGTTCACGCCGTCGATGATTGCTTGAATAGTTTCACGCGTCGTCGGAGCATTCACCGTAATCAACGCCACGAGATAACTTCGCCCTTCGCCATAGACCATCGCCTGGCTGATCACGTGATGCTCTTTCAACATGTTTTCCAGCAGTGCGGGCGAGACTTTCTTGCCGGTTGAAGTAACGATCAACTCCTTCTTGCGACCGATGATCTTCAGAAAACCATCTTCGTCGACCTCACCCAGATCGCCAGTCAGCAACCAGCCGTCAGAAAAGACTTTCGCAGTCGCCTCCGGGGCCTTGTAGTAGCCGCTGAACATCATCTCGCTGCGAACCAGAATCTCCTTATCAGCGGCGATGCGCACTTCACACCCCGGCATCGGTGGTCCAACAGTCCCGAACTTGTATTTGTTGGGACGGTTGAACGCGACGCAGACGTTTTCCGTCAAACCATATGCCTGCAGGATCGGCAATCCCGCAGCGGCGAAGAACTCTGCAATTTCCAACGGCAGCGGCGCCCCTCCCGAAGTTGCCAAACGAATGCGGCCGCCAAAGTAGTCCTTAATCTGCGTAGCACCATCCAGCATGGCCCGCGAATGAATCTTTTCAAAGAAACGTGGCAGACTCGCGAAGACCGTCGGCTTCACTTCGAGCATGTATTCCCCGAGGCGCGTCAGATCGTCGACGAAGTAAGCTGACGCACCGACGTGGAGACGGGTGTAAAGTCCGGAGATTCGTTCCGCAACGTGACAGAACGGAAGATACGAAAACGAAATGTCTGTTTCGTAGATCGGAATGGTTTGGCGCAACGACTCGACACTGTTGAGGATGTAACGATGACTAAGACACGCGCCTTTCGGTGCGCCGGTTGTGCCTGACGTGTAGACCATGATCGCGATGTCGTCCGGCTTCGCACCTTCGGCGCGCTCTTTCAACAACGGCGCCAGTCGCGATCGTTCTTCGTGACCACGCGCGATAAAGTCGCGGTAACTGATAACGTTGTTCGAACCATCCGCTTCCAACGCAATGATGTGCCGCACTTTCGGCAGTTGATCTCTAACACTCAGCACCTTTTGAAGCTGCGCGCGCGAGTCGACCAGCACGAACTCAGCGTCGGAATGATCGATGATGTAGGCGATCTGCTCCGCCGAGCTGGTTGGATAAAGACCGACGCCGACTCCACCGGCGATGATCGTACCGATGTCGCTGATGGGCCACTCCGGCACGTTCCCCATCAGGATACAAACCGAACCGCCTCGCTTCAGACCGTACGACAGCAACGCAGTCGCAAAATCGAACGTCTCTTGTTCGAAGCGTTGCCAGGAGATACCCTGCCAGCGATCGCCGGAACGGAAGTAGAAAACGTTCCTCGGCTCCGCGTTATCCGCGGCGTATTTCTGAATTCGATCCGTGAATAAGGAATAAACGGTCGGATAATTCATGCATCGATTACCAGCGAAACGCTACGCACGCCATGTTCAAGCCACCACCTGACGCACACATGATCACGTTGTCGCCACGATTCAATTTGCCCTCCTGAAGTGCATCGTGCAGGACCATTGGGATGCAAGCGGACCCGGTGTAACCCCATTTCTGCATGATGGTGTGCGTTCGTTCCATCGGCAACTCGAGTTTCGCCATCACTTCTTTGATCGTGCTCAGGTTGACCTGTGTGAAGAGAAACAAACCTACATCGCTAACCGTCAGCTTCGACTTGTCGAGCACGTCTCTAACGATCGCCGGCCAACCTTCAGTGTTGACTTCAGCCGGATATTTCTTCGCGAACCGCACCTTGGTCCATATCCCCTCGTCGATCACTTCTTTTGTGACAGGCAGGTGCGTGCCGCCGGCGTAGATGCCCATGTGATCGTGAAAACTGCCGTCCGCGCGCAGCTTTCCAGCGAGATAACCCGGACGATCTTCAGTCGCCTGAAGCACCAGCGCGCCCGCACCGTCAGCAAAGATCGTCGCAGTTTTCTTGTCGTGCAGATCGAGATACTTGCTGATCGCGTATGCGCCGATGACAAGCACGTTTCGATAAGCTGTATCGGCGATGATGAACTTCGATGCCGTGTCCAGCGCGGTCACAAAACCGGCGCAGGCGCAATTAATATCAAACGTACCAGCATTCATGGCGCCAAGCCGGTGCTGCACAACTACTGACGTCGCAGGCGAAAGTTGTTCGGGGGTGTCGGTCGCCAGGACGATCAGGTCCAATTCACTCGGGTCTAACTGAGCCGCTTCCAACGCGCGACGTCCGGCGTTGGTCGCCAGATCGGCCGTGCTTTCATCGTCGGCGCAGACGTGCCGTTCGTGAATGCCAAGCACGTGGGTGACAAACTCGTTGATGTCCTCGCCGAGTATCCGGCTCAGGTCGTCGTTGGTGACGACCTTCTCCGGAACGTAGATTCCGGTGCCGATGATCTTCGCAAACCTCAATCTCGATTACCTCTTGAAAGAAACTCCGTCACGAGGCGATTAAACTCGGCCGCCCGCTCGATGAAAAACGTGTGACTACCGCCTTCGATGATCCGCAACTCAGCACCAGGAATCTTAGCCGCCAGATTGCGCGAGTTTTGTACCGGCACAATCACGTCGGCATCACCGCTTACGACCAGCGTCGGGCTCTTAATCTGTTTGACTGTCGATTCGGCATTGAAGCTCATTGCCGCCTGCATTTGGCTCAAATAGATATGCTCCGGAACTTCATTCGCGGCTCGCAGTCGCACTACATGGTCCACCTCGGCAACCTGCGTCCGCACGTATTCCGGCGAAAAAGCCAGCAACAGGTTCGTCCGCATGCGTTCTTCACTGTTCAGACCTTTGGTTGAAGCGAGTGCATGCAACGTTTCCGGCGCGGGCACGACGTGGTTTGGACCACCAAAACTTGTGCAACAAAGCACGAGTTTTCGCGTCATCGACGGGTACTTCAGCGCAAACTCCTGCGCTACAAAACCACCAAACGACGCGCCGACAATATGCGCACTCTCAACACCAATCGTCTGCAACAGGTGCGCTACGTCGTCCGCCAGCAAACTAATCGACTGCGAACCTTCCGGCTTGTCAGACTCAGACACGCCGCGCGGATCGAAAATGATGACCCGAAAGTTCCGCGACAGGTCGCTGGCTTGCTTGAACCAAATCCAGCGGCCCGCCGCAAATCCCGGAATCAAAACAACCGGTTCGCCATCGCCTTCGATCTCGTAGTAAAGCTTCAGACCGTTGACCGATATTCTGGGCACTTAAAAGTTCACCTTGAACGCAAACTGGATCACGCGCGGCCCCGCGCTTGTTGCCGTAATCCGTCCAAACGTCGACGGCACCGCGATGTTGGTGTTGGGATTGGCGAAGTTGGCCCAGTTGAAAATGTTGAAAAACTCCGTGCGAAACTCGCCTCTCACTGTTTCCGTGATCGGAATGAACTTGACGATGGAAAAATCCATGTTCTTCTGACCTGGACCATAGAGGAAGTTGCGCGGAGTATTTCCAAACGGGTTGTTTGGATCGAAGTTCGGGTTGTTCGGCACGCCTAAATTCGTCCCGGCAAGAATCGGCCGCGACAACACAAACGCGCTCGTATTGAAGAATCCATTCAGCCGCGACTGCGTGCTTCCGCTGGTCTCGATGTTGCCGCTAAATCCGGGCGCAAAGTTAGCGCGCTGAATGATGTTGTTTCCGACGATGTCCACTATCGAAAACGGCGTGCCTGTTTGCAATGTCAGGATACCGTTAAGTTGCCAGTTGTTGAGGATTACTCTCGCCGAGTTTGATTCCTCCACGAGTTTGGGCAGATCATAGACGAAGCTGGTGACGAACCGGTGACGTCGATCGAAGTCAGATGGACCATAGTTGGTCCTCCAGTTGAACTGGTCGCCCGCAACCGCGAACAGCTCGTTGATGGTCCCACCAGAGTAGTAATCGTTCGACTTCCCATACGTGTAAGCGCTCAGGAACTGTAGCCCGCGACTAAACCGCTTCGTGACGCTGAGTTGCAGCGAGTTGTATTCAGAATTAGAGCTCGACTGCACTTGTTGAATGCCGCCCGCAACGTTCTTCTGCGTTGACAGCACCGTGCCGAACGGCGCGGTGAACACGTTGGCAGCGGGATTGTAAACCGGCTGATTCAGCGTGATCACCTGCAACAGTTTCGTTCCCTTCGAACCGACGTAACCGGCTTCGAGCAGGAAGTTGTTCGCAAACTCCCACTGCACGTTCGCGTTGTATTGGTGAATGTACGGCGTTCGCAGTTCGGGATCGATGAAGATGCCACTGATCGGCACGCCCACGATCGGCGCAAGCGGCGCCAGCGGAGAAGGAATCGTTGGATTCACCGGAAACTGTCCGGGCTGCGGCACGGGAATGAACGGATCGGACATCGTTCGCAGTATTCCAGGCAGGCCTACCGCCAACGCCAGATACGGATAATTCAGCAACTGCGTGTTGGCATAACGAGTCGAAAAGCGATCGTAATAGATGCCGTAACCGCCGCGTGCCACGAGCGAACCTGAGTCGTTCAATCGATAAGCAAAACCGACGCGCGGAGAGAAATTGTTTCTGTCGCTGGCAATGAGCGAGTCTTCAACTGTGGGCACGCCGGAGAGGGTTCCGTTGCCGGCCTGCACAAAGCCGTTGGGTGGACCAGCAGGTGCGGCGGTGGTGCCTGCACGAAATTGATCCGGCAGGAAATTCACGAGACGTCCGCGAGTATCGACAGGGTAACCGTAGAAGTCATACCGTACGCCGACGTTCAACGTCAGACGCGAGCTCACGCGCCAATCGTCCTGCGCAAACCCGCTCCAATCGTTCACTCGCAACGCGCGATCAAAAACACCTGAGCCAATGATCGAAACGCCGTTACCGATCAGGAAATTGTTGAACGTCGAAAAGATCACCTGCCCTCGCGAGAAGGCGTTGAAGTAAAAATTGACCTGCGAGCGCCGGTATTCGCCACCAAAGCGCAACCGGTGGTCGCCCGCGACGACTGACAGCGTGTCGCCATAGGTGAATGCGTTAATACGCGACGATTGATCCGAAAAGGGCGACGAGCCGATCGTGAACAGTCCTGTCACGGTCAACGTCGGCATTCCTGGAAACAGGTTGCGCAGCGGACTGTTGATGCCAAACTGTTCCGCCGTGAAAGGTTCCTCGGCTGTTGAAGTCACGCGCAAGCGGCTGAAACCAAAACGCGCCTGGTTAACAACGTTCGGTGAAACTACCCACGTGTGCGTGAGCGAGTTGAGATCCTGAATGATGTCGAGCGACCCGCCAGTGCCGGGCAATTGAGTGACGCCATTGCCGAGCCCGGCGAAATTGTAGTTGGACTGAAAAGTCGGATTGCTGGCAAAGAAGTTTTTCGAACTGATCGTATGACGATCGTTCAAGCGCCAGTCGAAGTTTGCGTTGAACTGGTTTTCGCGGAAGCGAGATTCACCGGAGATTGGCGTCAAACCCGTGGCTGTCGCCGCGGACGGAATCGCAAACTGACCGTTCGCCAACTTCGCGTTGAGCACGTTGACGATCACCGGATTGATTGCCGCGACCGGCAGGTTGAAGGCCGCGGCCAGACCGGCAGCCGTACGATTGTCATCACGCAGCGCCGGCGGAATCGTCGGAAACATCAGACTGTTGTTCAGCGATGCGCCGTTAGTTTCGCGCGTACCCTGGTAGGAACCGAAGAAGAACAAGCGATCTTTGACGATTGGACCACCAAGCGTCCCGCCAAACTGGTGACGGCTCAACTCCGGACGCGGACGTCCTGCGGCGTTGAGAAAGAAATCGTTCGCGTTCAGGGCTTTGTTCCGCAGGAAATAGTAAGCATTCCCGTGAAAATTGTTCTGGCCCGATTTGGTAATCGCCTCGACGTTGCCGCCTGCATTACGTCCCTGCGAAGCATCGTACAGACTTGTTTGCACGATGAACTCCTGGATCGTGTCCGTGGCAGGGACCGCGATGTTGGGGGTTGAGTTCGTGCCGATGGAGTTCGCGTCGATGCCGTTGATGCGCACGTTGTTGCTGGTGGTGCGCTGGCCGTTGACGCTGATGATCGCATCGCCGCGTCCGAGCTCGGTATTGTTGGCAACGGACGACGAGGTGCCGGGAGACAGCGTCAGCAGTTGTTGAAAATTTCTCGTTGGCAGCGGCAGTTGGCGAATCGTTTGTTCTTCGATCGTGCGGCCCACTTGAGAAGTTTCCTGTTGCACCAGAGGAGCTTCGGCCTTGATCGTCACCATTCCCGAAACCGTGGCAGCATCGAGACGTACCGGCAACGTCGTGGTTTGCGTGACGTTGATCCGCACCTCGTCGATCACGACGGTGCGGAAGCCGCTTGCGGAGATCTCGAGCTTATAAAGGCCGGCAGGGAGCAGCGTGAAGACGAAGTCTCCCGAGTCGCTTGTGACGGTTTCGCGCACCTGGGCCGTGCCGCCGCTCGTCAATTTGACGGCGGCTCCGGGAACTACGGCATCGTTGGTATCGACGACGTTGCCGCTTAGCTGGCCCGTGCCGCCCTGAGCGAAAACGCTGGCGGCGCAGCAGGCGACGATCATTAGAAAAGTGAGAGCTACTCGGGTGGACTTAAACATAATCTGCCTCCTACAAACACGAACGTTCGTTTTTCTTTAACCACAAAAAGCACAAAAGACACAAGAGGCACAAAAGATCTTTTTCGTTTAAGAGTTACCTAGATCCTTTAAGAGCTGCCTTGCTTGCCTTCCCTGCCTTGCCTGTTTTTCTCCTTGTGCCTTTTGTGTTTTTTGTGCCTTTTGTGATCAACAACCCGCGACAATACATGTCGGTCAACTGCTTGATTACCTGCTCGTCGGTCAAACCAAAATGGTGGTTTCCGCCAAACAATTTCTCGACCAGAAAGTAATTGAAAAATTGCATGTAGACAGCAGTAAAACCAACGGCCGGATCGACGTCGCCGTGAACGGCGCCGCAACTCTTCAGGTCCGCGAACTGCGTCGCGAAGCGCCGGCGCAGGTTGTGGACCAGACCTTCAAACATCTTGCGAAAATGCCGGTTCTCAAATTCGAGGACGTCGATATACATCAGCAGCCAAAAGTCGTGATGATCGTTGACCATCTTCTTGATCTGACCGCCGAAGCGCATGAGCGACTCGGGTTTGAGCGGCTCGTCAATCTCGTCAAAAATCGATCGCAGACGGCCGTCGATGGTCGTCTGATACTTGGCAATGATCGAACTGAGGATCTCTTCCTTAGTCCGGTAGTAGTTGTAAACGTTGCCGAGGGACGTCCCTGCCCTGGCGGCAATGTTGCGCATCGAGGTGGCGTGAAAGCCTTGCTTGATAAAAAGTTTCTTGGCCGCCTCTTCGATACGACTCTTGTTCTTTTCGATCGCGCTGGGACTGAGTTTGGGCATCCGCCTATAAAAACGAACGTCCGTATTTTTATTTAGAACTCGAATGGTGTCAAGGTGAAACGCAAAATTAACGATCAGAGCGTCTCGAGCGGGACTTTTCGATCCGGTGGTGGGAACGCTTCATCCAATTCTTCGAAGTCCCGTTCGGTGAGTTGAAGGTCGAGCGCGGCTCTGTTTTCGCGAATGTGATCCGGGTTGCTGGATTTCGGAATCACGACCATCCCCGGATGCCGGAAGAACCAGGCTAACGCGACCTGCGCCGGAGTCACATTGTGTCGTGCAGCAATCGCTTTGATCGTTGGATTACCAAATAACAGCCGCTGCTCGGCCGCATTATTTCCAACCGGTGAATAAGCCATGATCTGAACGCCGCGTTCACGACACCAAGGGATCAGGTCCCACTCGATCCCGCGATGCACCGGGTTGTATAGCACTTGATTCGTGACAATCTCGTCTCTACCCGGCAACGCAAAAGCTTCTTCCATATCGTCGACGTCAAAATTACTCACACCGTAATCCAGAATGCTTCCCTTCTCTTTCAGTGACTGAAACGCTTCGAGAGTTTCGGACAACGGCACGTCACCGCGCCAGTGCAGCAGGTAAACGTCGATGTAGTCAGTTTTCAATCGCCGCAAACTTCGCTCACACGCCTGGATCGCTCCGCGTCGCGACGCGTTGTGCGGGTAAACTTTACTGACGACGACAACGTCTTTCCTACGACCTTCTATCGCTGCGCCGACGACTTCTTCAGCCCCGCCTTCACCATACATCTCCGCCGTATCGATCAGATTCATTCCGAGATCGAGGCCGAGACGAAGCGCGTTTACTTCCGTCTCCCGTCGCGAAGCATCCTCACCCATCCGCCATGTTCCCTGGCCCAGTACGGGCATTTCTGATTTGCGTTTCATGATGGATTCATCATTCAATTCCTATACCAAATAAAGAGGAAAGCGAGACAAAGAGCGATGAGTTCCGACGATACGATTGGCCGGGATCCACACTTGAAAATGATACGCGCGGTCACGCCAAGCGCTGAAGGTTGTGAAGACTGTCTGCGGATCGGTTCTACCTGGCTGCACCTGCGTCTTTGTCTCACGTGTGGGCACGTCGGCTGTTGCGACTCCTCTCCCAACCGTCACGCGCGACATCATTTTAACGAGGCGCAGCATCCCATCATTCGATCATTCGAATCCGGTGAAAACTGGCGCTGGTGCTACGTGGACGAGACACTTGTCTGATGTCATGAAACAGGGTCGCAGTTCTAAGATCAGTCTGCGGGCTCGTTTTGGTGTGAGGGATCGTGGGGCGACGGTTTCTCACCTTCAAATTCGTCGCAGGAAGTCTTGTGCGGTCTGACGCCAAGTGTCCATGACGGAGGATCGCTCGCGGGAAACGATCCCATGAGGTTGTAGTCGATCTCCTCCTCACTCATATAATCGCCACCAACGTGCGTCTCACAAGCTTCGTGCTTTTCCATGCTGTTAACCCTATCAATTCCCTGGCCAAACGAGCGCCGTGAACAGATTGAAAGATCCAACCTGAAAGATGGAGTAAATCCGAACATTACCGAGTCTGTTACCGTACTCTGTTCGGTTCGGCTAAAATCGCTTACCTTGAAGGCTTATGTATTGTCCTAATTGTGGTCAGCAGCAGATCTCGGAAGAGATGAGGTTCTGTTCGCGGTGCGGGCTCGCACTGACTGGGTTGGCGGACTGGCTTGTCCATGGGCGCGTGCCTTTAATGCGGCGCGACGAAGCACAGGTGGAACCAACGTCGCCGCGGCGCAAGAGCATGCGACGGGCGGCGAAGATGATGTTCTTCAGTGCCGTGCTCTTCCCAATTTTCCTTGTATTTAGTCTTGCTGCGGAAGAGCCCGGGCCGATGGCTGTTCCCTTCATCCTGTTTTTCATTTCCCTCGCATGGATGCTTTACGCGCGGCTCTTCAAAGAGACGAATGCGCCGGCGAGCTTACCTTACTCGCAGACAACCGTCCTGGGTCAAACCCCGACGCGCAACGCACTGCCTCCACCAATCAACGTCCCGATCCCTGGCGTCGGCCGTAATCAAGTGCGCACGAACGAACTCGCGCAACCACCGAGCGTTACTGAAAACACAACTCGATTCCTGGATAAGGAGTAGACGGTTTACCTGATCACCGTGATCTTCGTGATGGGATGAACTTCCCACGCGGTGCCGCGCCAGTTTTCAGGATTACCGGGCGCAGTGTTTTCCGACTCTTCGGCGTGGCCGACGTCGAAGTAGAGCCAGCCTTCAAATTCACACCAGCGACCGATTAACTGCGCCTTCAGAGTCTGTTCGGACCAGTCGATTCCCTGGGCCGCGGCCCAGTCGCGCAACTTCGGCGTGACCTCGAGAACGATTTGTTCGCTCTTCGGTGCTTCTTTGCGGTTCGCGATCAAAATGTGGATGTCGCGGCGACAGGGATTGAAACAGTTCGCCGCTTCCGTACCAGCATGCGCGACATCAACCACGAGACCCTGAACGCGGGCGGCGCGGTCGGTGGACCAGCGAGTACTATCATCACCGCGCTGAAGTAACGAATCGAGCGTGACTCTCTCGTCGAAATCGGCAGCTTGCGGTATTGCAGTTCGATTCTTGAGGCTATGAAGCTGCCGTGCTTTACCCGTGATCGCTATCCCGGCACTCGGACAATTCAGGGCCAGAACCAGCCACGACACCAGCACAACCGCAACAACAACGCCAACCAGCAAAAATCTTCGGTTTCGGACCATTACGAACCTTTACGACAACAACCCCCGTTGCTTAAACTGCAACACACACTATGGACACACGAGCAGATCAAAGCAATCCGCAGGAAAATGCGTTCCGATGCTGATCGCCGTCGCCGGACAGTTGTTGCACTATCCCCGGCGCGAACACGTCGAAAACGCTGCGTTCAAACGCACGACGTTCTGAGAATGAAACGCTGCCCCCAATGTAACCGGATCGAAAACGACAACGCGCTGGCTTTTTGCCGCGTTGATGGCGCGCCTCTGCTCACTGGTCCACTCGCAGATTCGGAAAACACGACCGCGATATTTGATTCGACCACGCCGTCGAGCGAATCAACAACCCGCAATTTTTCTCCGCAAACTAACGAGAGCGTCAGCCGCACCACCGGTCCGACAACGACACTCCCGAGCCAGCACTTACCTTCTCAAACTCACCCGCTTACGAAACCCACACGCGCAAAAATCCTGTTGGCCGTTGGCGGCGTTATCCTCGTCGCGCTGGGTGTAAGTGCTTATTTCCTCCTTGCGGGCACACGAAACAACGCAATCACTTCAGTCGCCGTATTGCCTTTTGTAGATCGCAGCGGGAATACAGACTCCGAATACATCACCGATGGACTTGCCGAATCGTTGATCTACCGGCTGTCGCAACTGCCGAACTTGAAAGTCAGCCCAACCAGTGCGGTGATGCGTTACAAGGGTAAAGAGGTGGACGTGCAAAAGATCGCTGCGGAGTTAGGTGTCGACGCGGTCATGTCGGGCCGCATGGTCGAGCGCGGCGACAATATCATGATCAGCGTTGAGCTGATCGACGCACGCAATAACCGTTTGCTTTGGGGCGAGCAGTATGAACGCAAGATGTCGGAGCTCATGACGATGCAGCGCGAAATCGCGACCGCTGTCAGTCAGAAGCTACAGTTAAAACTCTCGGGAGAAGAATCCACGGGATTTAGTAAACGCTACACCACCGACAACGACGCGTACAGGCATTATCTGAAAGGCCGCTTCTACTGGAACAAACGCACGGCAGAGAGTATCGAAAAAGGTATCGATCAGTTCACCACCGCAGTCCAAAAGGATCCGGAATTCGCGCTAGCTTACGCCGGGCTCGCGGATTGTTATGCGATCCTTTCAGTTTTCGTAGGAAGGAGATCGCAGGAGAACCTGCCGCTAGCGAGATCGAATGCCTTGAAAGCGACGCAGTTAGACAATACGCTCGCCGAACCTCATGCGACGCTTGGCATGCTCAATCATTTCGAGTGGCGGACGGCAGAAGCTGAAGCTGAATTTAAACGCGCGATCGATCTGAATCCCAACTACGCGACGGCTCGTCATTGGTACGGCCTCTTCCTGCGAGCCATGGGACGGAACGACGAAGCGTGGGATCAGTTGAACCGTGCAAACGACATCGATCCGTTATCTCTTGTAGTGCTGCAAAACATTGCCGAGATACAGCTCGCTCGCGGCAATCTTGATGAGGCGGCCGGTATTTGTAAAAAGCTTCTGGATTTGGAGTCCAGCTTCTGGCCCGGTCATCACACACTCGCAATCGTATCCCTGAAGCAACAGCGCTACGACGAAGCGTTGGCTGAAGCGCAAAAAGGCGCCGAGTTAACGAAACGAGGGAACGACTCGCTCTCTTTATTGGCCCATGTTTACGGCCGGATGGGGAGACGAGCGGAAGCCGAATCCGTGATCAAAGAGCTACAGCAGAAGTACGCCAAACAAGACGCTGACGCCCGCGATTTGGCTGTAGCGTATGCGGGTCTCGATCAGAAAGATCAGGTCTTTGCGTGGTTGGAAAAATCATATCAGCAACACAGCCACTCGATGGCAACGCTGCGCACGGAAGCCTTGCTCGATCCGGTTAAAAGCGATCCGCGCTGGAATGAGTTGCTGAAGCGCGTGGGTGTCTAGGCTCAAAAACCATGATCCCTTAAGTATCCGCCTCACGATGGACAAGTGTGAATCCGAATCCAAACACCGAACCGATAATCAGGAACGTGGCGATAAATCCTAAGGCCTCACTCAGGACCATCTTTCGATTGATCAACAGCACAAGGGTGATGAACACCGGAAGATTACAAAGGACGCCGGTGAGCAGCATAAAACTAATCTGTGGCTTCACCCCGCCGCGACGTCGCTTTAGCCAGTAAAGACTTGGCAAATACAAAACCAACATCAAGAGGCCGGAGGCCACGATGGCCATTACACCGAACCCCATGAGATCGGTAACGGTGAAGTCAACCCCGCCGTTACTGAAGTAAAGCGTCGCGGAGATGAACGCGATGCCGAGCGCCCAGGCAATTAGCGCGATCAGGAAGAGTTTGATGAGTTTCATGGTGATCCCCACTACGTTAACGCCGAGCGGCTCGTGAAATTAACGTTTGCCTCGCGGTCCATGCATCTCGTATCTTACGCCCCTGCTTTCCGACGACTAAGAGGACCAAAGGAAGATGATTAATCACGCCGTTTCCCTGCTGGGATTCGTGGTCTTTGCCGGTGTGGCGTGGTTACTTTCGAGTAACCGGCGGCGAGTTGCGTGGAAGACGATCGCCTGGGGCGTCGCGCTTCAACTCGCGATCGGCGTAATCATCTTTCGTCTGCCTGTTTCGCACCGGATCCTGCTATGGCTGAACGACGCGGTAGTCGTATTGCTCAACGCGTCGAAGAGCGGATCAACGTTCCTCTTTGGACCACTCGCCGCCAGTCCCGGAGAGACAGGGTCCGTCGGTTTCATTCTCGTATTTCAAGTTCTTCCGGTCGTCATTTTCTTTGCGGCGTTCACCGCCATGCTTTATCACCTGCGAGTGTTGCAGGTGTTCGTGCGCCTCTTCGCCCGGCTCTTTCACCGCACGATGAAGATCAGCGGTGCGGAGTCGCTGTCGAGTGCTGCGAACATCTTTGTCGGAATTGAATCAGCGCTCGTGGTCCGGCCTTATATCGAGCGAATGACGCGCTCGGAGTTGTTACTGATCTTAACGACAGGCATGGCCACGGTTGCTTCGAGTGTGCTCGGAGTTTACGTCGCGTTCCTGACGCCGGTGTTTCCGACGATCGCCGGACACTTGATCTCCGCGTCGATACTCGCAATCCCCGCATGTGTTGTCGTATCGAAGCTGCTCATTCCTGAGACTGAAACACCGGAAACGCTCGTTGCCGTTCCCGCTGAAGATGAGTCGACGCGATCGAAGAACTTGATCGGCGCGATCATCGAAGGCGCAATGGATGGCTTGAGACTCGCCGCGGGTATCTGTGCACTGATCATCGCAATACTCGGAATTGTTGCGTTACTCGACAAACTACTCGGCGTGATCAGTTCATGGTTCGGAATGACTGAACCGCTCTCAATCGTGCGGGTATTGGGTTGGATCTTTTATCCGTTCGCCTTTCTGCTCGGGCTGCAAACGAGTGATGTTCCGATCGCCGCGCGGTTGTTGGGCGAGCGAGTGATACTCACGGAGGTCTTCTCGTACAACCACCTGGCCCAGGCAATCTCCAGCGGTCAGATCACGAATCCGCGCACCGTCGTGATCATGAGTTATGCACTCTGCGGCTTCGCCCATATCGCAGCCATGGCCATCTTCGTCGGTGGCACCGCCGCACTCGCACCTTCGCGCCGCGACGACCTCGCCAGCCTCGGACTGCGCGCGCTGCTCGCCGCTACGCTTGCGACACTGATGACCGGCTGTGTCGCAGGAATATTTAGCGGCAGTGAAGCTGTGCTGACGGTCGTCACGAAATAGCTCCGTGCTATTCTCGCCCCGAAAACTTATATTTGGGCGAAGCTGAAAATCCGACATCGGATAGTGAACCGAGAGGCTTTATGATTCTTCAGACAGGCGATCTGTTTCGCCGTTTTCGCGTCTTGGGAAACGCAGGCCAGGGTGGAATGGGCGTCGTGTATCGTGCGCACGATGTGAAACTCGGTCGTGATGTGGCGTTGAAATTCGTAACCCAGGTTGGTGACTACAACCGCGAACTGCACGAACGCCTTCGACGCGAAGCGAGATCGCTCGCGGCCTTGAGTCATCCAAACATCGTAACAATCCACGACATCGACGAAGTTGATAATGCTCCCTTCCTTGTTCTCGAATGGATCAATGGGAAACCTTTGAACGAGGCTTTGTTCTCACGCCCGCTTTCGATTGGAGATTTTCAACGAATCGCGTTACCGGTGGCGGAAGCGCTCGGCTCGGCGCACGATCAGGGCATCGTCCATCGTGACCTCAAACCATCGAATGTGCTGGTATCGAATGAGGGTCACATCAAGGTTGTCGACTTCGGACTCGCAAAGTTTCGTGATTTCGATCGTGATGTAATTCTGACTGCGGGTACGGTTGGAACCATCGCCTACATGTCACCGGAACAGGCGAGTGGTGGTGAACTTGGTCCGGCCTCGGACGTTTTCTCGTTTGGCATTGTTGCTTATGAACTGTTAACCGGAGAACGTCCGTTCAAAGGTGACGGACTGGGCGCAGTGCTGTCCGCGATCATGAATGGATCGCATCGGGGGCTGCGCGAGGTGCGAAGTGATTTGCCGGAGCAAATCGTCGCGGTCGTTGAACGCTGTCTTGAGGTTGATCCGGTTCGTCGCTTTGAGAATGGAAGGGAGTTGGCGAACGCGCTGCGTCAGACCGCTGCGTCTTCAAGCTTTGACGCCTCGACAAAGATAATAGCCACTGCCCCGCGGCCGTCGGCAAAACAGCAGGACATTCAATTCTGCACCACCTCGGATGGTGTCCATCTCGCGTATTCAGTTATCGGAAGTGGTCCATTGCTTGTGCGAGTGTTGGGCCACTTTACGCATCTCGAGATGGAGTGGGAGTGGCCCGATCTTAGGCACTTTTGGGAACAGCTAGCGGAGCGGTTCACGGTCGTTCGTTATGACGGTCGAGGAACGGGACTGTCAGATAACTACGCTGGCGAGTTCACCGAAGATACCCGTCAGATCGATCTCGATGCAGTATTGAAAGCCGTCGGAGCGGAAAAGGCGATCCTCCTTGGAATCTCCGAAGGAGGGTGGACCGCAGCAACCTATGCGCTTCACCATCCTGAGCAGATCACTCACCTCGTTCTTTACGGTGCCTACTGTCGTGGCGCGCGAGCTCGACCCGGATACGATGCTGAAGAAGATGAAGCACTCGTTACGCTGATACGAAAAGGTTGGGGTCGTGACACGCCGCGGTTCCGCCAGGTCTTCACCAGCTTGTTCTTCCAACCTGACGCCGATCCGAAGTTAATCGCGCACTTCAACGAGATTCAGCGTGCCTCGGCCGATCCCGAAACCGCCGCGCGTTATCATGAGTCGTGTCATGCGCGAGGCGATGGGCAGGAGTTGTTTCGACAATTGCGGCTGCCGACACTCGTGGTCCATTGCCGCGATGATATGGCAGTGAGTGCTGATGAAGGACGACTGCTTGCGTCGCTCATTCCCGGCGCGCACCTCGTGCTGCTGCCGAGTCATACGCACTACTTCCCCACGGATCGTGAAGTGGTTTCAAAAGTCGTCGGCGCGATCAGTCGATTTATTGACGCAGCGGAACACTAGAATCTAGAAGTTTACCTACCCAGTAACACACTCACAGTGTTGCTTTCACTACTGGTCGCGACCACATCCATCTTTCCATCTCCATTAAAGTCGCTCCGGTCGAATCGCCAGGTACCTCGGCCAGCTCGTGTTGCCGGACCCGTTACGAAGCCGCCTCGTCCATCACCGAGGATCACGCGCAAGCTGTCGCCACCAGCAGCGATAACATCTATCTTGCCATCATGGTTCACGTCGGCTATGGCTGCGTGGGAAACCTGACCTCCAAAATCGAACGGTGACGCTGTCGCTTCACCGAATCCGCCCTGGCCGTCGCCAAGCATGACGGTCAACTGACTAAGTTCATGATGAGTCGCAACGATATCGGGTTTACGATCGCCGTTGAGGTCGCCGATAGCAGCAAACCAGGGTTCACCGGTGCGCAGTGGAAGCCGGGTCGAGCGAAAGCCTCCTCGCCCGTCAGCAAGAAGCAGCGTCAACGCGCGACTCAACGGCAGTTGTTGCGCTCTTGATGGACCAGTGGCGGTGGTAGTGGCGACAATATCGAGTTGCCCGTCACCATTGACGTCGCCGACCGCAAGCGGATAAGGGCTTGGTCCAACCGCGAAGGGTGACGCCGCCGCTAGCGTGAAGTCGCCACGCCCATTGCCCCAAGCGACCGATACGTCATTGTCTGCATTGTTGACAGTGACGAGGTCCAGTTTGTTGTCGCGGTTCATGTCTGCTAATGCGAGGCCATGCGTGTGTGGATGTTGTCCAACCTTCATCACGATCGGAGAGTTTGGAGCGATAGTGAATCCACCGTTGCCATTCCCCAGTAGCAGCATCACGCCGTAGCTGTCGTGAGAAGTGATAGCGAGATCCAGCTTGTTATCGTTGTTCACATCGCCGAGTGCTATGTCTCCAGGACTGTCAGGCACAGTCGTTGTGTTAGCTGTTGCGGTAAATTGTCCGTCGCCTTTGCCCAACATAACTGTGATGCTGCGACTTTTTTCGCTCGCCAGAAGGAGATCAAGCTTTTTATCGTTGTTTACGTCGCCGGTGAGTACATTCCCCGGTCCATCTGCGACTGCAATCGGCGAACCGGGCGCGGGCGTGAATAACGACTGCTGCGCCTGAGGATTGTTGGCGTTTCCCGGTTGACATGAGGTGAAGACGAACGACCACAGCGCCGTTAATACTAGAAGCAATACTGTGGCGCTGGCGATGGTGTGTTTCAAAATCGTTTCCTTTGAAGCGCGGTTAGTTAAATCGAGGGAATTAACTATTAGACGCATGAGAAACTGTTTTTCTTCCCAGGAATTGTCAACGAGGCAAGGCCGGCAACCTGATTGATTCAGAAGCGAGATATCAAACGTTCTGGATCACGTCTTGAGTGGTACACCGCAAACACGACAATCTCATTCTCGTTAGCTTCATAAAAGATGGCAAAAGGAAATTGCCTCAGGACCGCGCGTCGAAGATGTCAATAAACAATTGGATATAAACGCGAGGCTGCAACAATAGCACTTAGCGTTTTGGTCAATGCGGTGCATTAAGGCCATCTCAAGGCCTTCGCGTTGAAGTGAATACCAGAGACGAGCTTCGGCGAGTTCAGCCTCAGCCTCCGGCTGAAAACGAATCTGCATGAGGACTATTTGGAGTTGAGGAATTCAGACTTAATCTCTTCCCACGTTCTGCCTCGTGAGGGGTTTACACGAAAAGATTCGAGGCGACGGTCGAGTTCTTGTTTCTGAGCCTCGCTCAGTTCAAAACATCCATTCTCCTCCGCAATGCTGTCCCAGATCTCCTCGACCAAATTGATCCGTTCGGCAATGCTGAGCTTCTTGGCCTCTTCAGTTAACTTCGATGACATCTTTAAGTACCTACCGGTCCATGATTATACAGCACTCACCCTTTCCGGTGCTTCTCTCAGCGTGTCGGGATGGAGTGGTTCATTAAGTGGGTCTGACAGATCCGACCGCATATGCAAATTGAAGCCATTTCCAACGTCTCATGCGTTACGTTACTCTCGCAACCTCAGGCTTAGACTATAATGCGACCTCCGTCTATCTCCCTGGAGATTCTGGTCGAGGGAATGAAAATCGCGAAACCAAGCAACATGATGTCAAGCATGCGCGGTTTGTTAAGTTTGCTGCTCGTCGTTTGCTTTAGTTGTACTCTCCTACCTGACAACAGCGGGAGTGCACAGAACGACTGGACCGAGCCCTTCCCTGCGTTCCGCATCGCGGGCAATCTTTATTACGTAGGAAGCAAAGGCCTCGCTAGTTATTTGGTCACCACGCCGGAAGGTCACATTCTTATCAACAGCAATCTTGAAGCGAGTGTTCCACTCATCCGCACGAGCGTCGAATCGCTGGGGTTCAAGTTTACCGATATTAAGATCCTACTGATTAGCCATGCGCATTGGGACCACAACGCCGGCAGCGTTTTAGTAAAACAATTGACTGGCGCGAAGTACATGGTGATGGACGCCGATGTCGAGGCAGTAGAGTCTGGCGGTAAGACCGATTTTCATTATCGCAACGACGCGGAGACGCTTTACAAGTCAACCAAAGTCGATCGTGTATTGCACGATGGCGATGCGGTAAAGCTCGGAGGATCAGAACTCATTGCACATTTAACGCCTGGGCACACCAAAGGCTGCACAACCTGGACCATGAGAATTCAGGAAGGGTCAAAGACTCACAGCGCTGTAATCGTCGGTAGCCCAAACGTGAACCCTGGTTATCAGCTTGTCGGCAACCAACTGTATCCGAAAATCGCCGAGGATTACGAAAAGACTTTCCGCGTATTGAAGTCACTGCCTTGTGACTTGTTTCTCGGCGCTCACGGAAGTTATTACGATCTGGAAAGGAAGTATGAACGCTTCAAAAGCGGCGTGACGACGGCGTTCGTCGACCCAACTGGTTGCAAAGACTATGTGACCGACAGGGAACAGGCTTTTCGAAGTGAGTTGCAAAAGCAACAAGGTAAGGGGAATTAGAGTTTGTGAAGAGAAGCCGCGGGAGGCTGCATGGGTAAAGGTCGACTCGAAGCATTCAGCGATGCTGTCATCGCGATAATTATTACAATCATGGTGCTCGAGATGAAGGTGCCGCATGGAGAGTCGCTGGAGTCTTTGCGACCGCTGGTACCGATCTTTCTGAGCTACGTATTGAGTTTCGTATATGTCGGCATCTACTGGAACAACCATCATCACATGCTCCAGGCGTCAAAGAGAGTCTCGGGCCCGGTACTATGGGCCAACCTTCACCTGCTCTTCTGGCTTTCGCTCTTTCCCTTCGCAACAGGTTGGATGGGTGAGAATCATTTCGGCGCGATGCCGTCTGCACTCTATGGCGTGGTCCTACTAATGGCCGCTATAGCCTATTGGGTGCTGCAACAGACAATCATCTCAACCGAGGGCCCCACGTCCGTCCTGAAAACCGCCGTCGGCGGTGACTGGAAGGGCAAGCTATCTCCCATCGTATACCTGCTCGCGATTGTTTCCACATTCTGGGTGAAATGGATTGCCCAGGCACTCTACGTTCTCATAGCACTAATCTGGCTAATCCCTGACCGTCGCATCGAACGTGTCATGCAACGAAACGAAAGCTAAGAATCTTATGAAGCACAAAATCTATTCGCTATTAACCACCGCAGTTCTATTGTTCATCGCCCCCGCCTGCGTTGCGCAAACACAGTTTCCCGATACACCCGCCGGTAAACAGGCAAAGGCATGGTTAGAAGTATTCAACGCTGGAGACGCCGAGAAACATAAGGAGTTTCTGCGCAAGAATGCCCCGAGCCGGCTTGATCGTGCTGAGCGCGAGATGGGGTTCCGAGAGATGACCGGCGGTTTCGAGATGAAGAAAGTCGAGGAGTCAACGCCGACAAAGCTCGTCGCCCTGGTCCAGGAACGCGCTTCGGATCAGTTTGCGCGTTTTACTGTTGAGGTCGACGCTGCGGAACCACATCAGATTACGAGGCTCGCTTTACAAGGCACTGCACGACCTGCGGAATTCGCTCTTCCTCACCTGAGCGAGAGCGAACTGACTGCTGCCGTCCGAAAGAAGATGGACGAAGTCGCAACGGCCGATCGTTTCTCCGGCACGGTGTTGCTAGCAAAAAACGGCAAGATTCTTTTCACTGAAGCGTATGGCCTGGCAGACCGCGAAAAGAAAACTCCAAACACTTTGAAAACCCGCTTTCGAATCGGGTCGATGAACAAGATGTTCACCGCCGTCGCCGCACTCCAACTCGTGCAGAACGGCAAACTCGATCTCAAAGCGCCCTTCGGCAACTACCTCACCGATTACCCAAACAAAGACGTTGCGTCAAAAGTGACAATCGAACAACTCCTGTCACACACCGGAGGCACCGGCGACATCTTTGGCCCAGACTTCGACAAGAATCGTCTTGAACTAAAGACCCTCCAGGATTATGTGAAGCTCTATGGTACTCGTGCGCTCGGACATGAGCCGGGCGCTCGTTGGCAATACAGCAACTACGGTTTTCTTCTGCTGGGAGTGCTGATAGAGAAAGTTAGCGGCCAGAGTTATTACGACTACGTACGCGATCACATTTTCAAACCAGCAGGAATGACTGGAACGGCTTCCGATCCTGAGGATCAAGCCGTCGCCGATCGCAGCACCGGTTACACGCGATTCGACAGCCCCAGCTTGCGGCCCAACACTGACACTCTACCCTTCCGCGGAACGTCGGCTGGTGGTGGCTATTCAACCGTAGAGGATCTATTTAAATTTGCGACCGCGCTGCAAACACACAAACTGCTCAACGCGCAGTACACGGAAATGTTGACGACCGGAAAAACTGAAACACCGGGTGGTGGTAAGTACGCTTACGGATTCCAGGATTCAATGTTTAGCGGTACAAGATGTTTCGGGCACGGCGGCGGTGCCCCAGGAATGAACGGCGAACTAAAAATCTGTCCTGGTCCAGGCTACGTGATCGCCGTGCTTTCAAACCTCGACCCACCGGCGGCAAGCCGAGTAGCGGATTTCATTACTAATCGGCTGCCACTGAAGTGAGAATTTAGTTTCAACCCGCGTCCGGAATTTCGGGTTCGACGAGTTGGACCAGAAGCGTTAGCGATTCCTGCCAACCGAGATAACACGCTTCCGCGGGTATCGCGGCCGGCACTCCCTCCTGGACGATGTTCAATTCAGTGCCGACAGACACCTGTTTCAAGGTGACTGTCGTTATTATCTCGCCCGCCAGATTCGGATCGTCGAATCTGTCGGTGTGGCGGATGCGTTCGTTCGGCTTCAGCTCCAAATACTCGCCACCAAACGAATGACTGTTGCCCGTGCTGAAATTGGTGAACGACATTTTGTAAGTGCCGCCGACGGATGCCTCGAGATGATGTACCTGGCATGTGAATCCGTTTGGCGGAAGCCATTTCGCGATTGCACTTGGATCAAGAAATGCTCGGTAGACCCTCTCCGGTGGCGCCTTCACTACTCGATAAAGTTTGATTGTGTTTGTATTGCTTGTTGTCATAGTTTTTCGACTCCTTCAACAGTAAGTCGAATGGCGACCGGCGATTTCGACAGGATTAACGCGCGGGTCTCTCCTGAGCGGACGCACCAGCCGGCACATCGGAGTTGAACATGTCGGCGATGCACTTCCAGCTACCATCCGTGTGCTTTCTGAAGACCTTCACATACTTACCTTTGTCCGTGATCGGTTTGCCGGTCTCGTCCTGCTCGGTGAACTCATAGGTTCCGTTTATGTAGGCAAGATCTCCCGATCGCGCAACTTCCACTTTGTTGGTTTTCCAGCCACCAGAAAAGGTTTGCGAATCAAACATGCTTTTCCAAAGACCGCGGATCGGTTCTTTACCGGTCAAGGTCGGAATATTCGGCAGCATCAACATCGCATCGTCGGAATAGTAAGAGATCGTTTTCTCAACGTCCCTGGAACCAATGGCCTTGGACCATTCATCATCCAAACTCTTTAAAGCAGCTTCATCGGCGCTACGCGAGTCGCCCGTCGCTTGATTCTGACACGCACTTGAAAACCCAAGCAGACAGACAACAAGAATGAGCGTGCTTACACGAACGTTGAACATTCTGACTAACCTCATTCACGAAAAGTTGCGAAGGAACCGTTAATCAGCCGCCTGCGATGGCTCCGATGATGTAAAAGGCCTCGGAGCCGGAAGCGATCGGCTGCGGTAAGGGGGCGTCCGGGGGATCGTGCGTGACGTCTTCGCCGCAGGCGAAGAACCTCAGCAGCGGGCGTCGTTCGCCGGCGACGTGGTCACGAATGGTACCACGAAGCATCGGATATCGTGCTTCAAGTGCATCAAGGATCGACTGCCGCGTGACTGGACCATCAACCTCGAGTTGCACGTCGCCCTGGACGCCCGCAAGTGCTCGCAAATGCGCGGGTAGAACAACGAGGATCATTTCAGCGTCTGGACCTCCACTGAAAGCACCGGCGGAAGATCGCGCACGATCGGCGCCCACGTATCACCGGCATTGGCCGATCCATACACCTGCCCGCCGGTAGTTCCGAAGTACAGGCCACAGGAATCGAGTGAATCGACCGCCATCGCATCTCGCAACACGTTCACGTAACAATTTTCTTGAGGCAAACCGTTCGTTAGCGCCTCCCATTCGTTACCGCCGCTGCGACTGCGGTAGACGCGGAGCTTACCGTCCGGCGGATAGTGTTCGCTGTCGCTCTTGATCGGAACGACGTAAATCGTTTCCGGTTCGTGTGCGTGCACGTCGATCACAAAACCGAAATCGGTCGGAAGGTTGCCGCTAACTTCTCGCCACGAGTCGCCGGCGTCGTCGCTACGCATCACGTCCCAATGTTTCTGCATGAAGAGGATGTTAGGACGCGAGGGATTCATCGCGATGTGATGAACGCAGTGGCCGACTTCGGCATGCGGATCCGGAATGTACTGCGAATGCAGACCGCGATTGATCGGTTTCCACGTCGCGCCGCCGTCGTCGGTGCGGAACGCACCCGCCGCCGAGATCGCGATAACGACCCGTTCGCGATTCACGGGATCCAATAGGATCGTGTGCAGGCACATACCACCCGCGCCGGGCTGCCACTGCGATCCGGTGCCGTGCCCGCGCAGACCTGAAAGTTCCTCCCACGTTTGACCGCCATTTGTCGAACGGAAGAGCGCCGCGTTTTCAACGCCTGCGTAAACAGTGTCTGGATCGTGAAGCGAAGGTTCGAGGTGCCAGACTCGCTTGAACTCCCATGGATGCGGAGTGCCGTCGTACCACTGATGCGTCAGGAGCGGTTTGCCTGTTTCGGCCGACGTGTCATAGACAAACTTATTGCTTTCGCCCATTGGCATGCCGTCGGGCGTAGTCATGGGCGTGCCGGCAGGCGTTCCGGGTTGGAACCACGTTTTGCCGCCGTCGTCCGAGCGTTGAATGATCTGTCCAAACCAGCCGCTGCTTTGCGACGCGTAAAGACGGTTGGGATCAGCGGAGGAACCTTTCAGATGATAAATCTCCCAGCCGGCGAAATGCGGCCCACTCACGTCCCACTTTTCGCGTTTTCCGTCGGAACTCAGAATAAATGCGCCCTTGCGGGTGCCAACGAGTAGTCGTACATTGCTCATCTTTTCGTGTCCTTCTTTTTAAGCAGAATTCGACCCTTCATTAGTTAGTCGAACGGCGACGGGCGAAATCGACAGCGGGGCGAAAATTTTTATGCTCACGGTTGTCGACGTTTTTCATAAAACTCTCCGTAACGCGCTTTCAACGACGGATTCAGTCGGAACGCTGTTTCGAAATCCGCTGCAGCGTCTGACTTTTTCAACAACACCTTGACGACACCCCGATTTGCAAACGCCAACGCATGCGTCTGCTCGATTTCGATAGTCTTGGTATAGTCGGCGAGGGCGCCTTCCAGATCCTTCTTCTTTTGCCGTGCGAGACCGCGTTCGTAATAAATCGACGCATCAGCTGGTTCAAACTCAAGGGCGCGAGTGTAGTCTGCGATTGCTCCGTCCAAATCTCCTGCTTCCAATAGTGAAACAGCGCGACTAATGTTCGCTCTGAAGAATTCGGGATTTATCCTAAGCGCTTCGGAAAAATCCTTGATGGCGGCAGCCGTTTGCTTATGGTTTTGCAGTGCCGTTCCGCGGTTGTAATAGTAAGACGCGGTCCTCGGCGCAAGGGCGATCGCGCGTGAATAATCCGCGAGGGCTGCCTCGATGTCGCCCTTTTCGCTGCGCACATTCCCGCGTTCGTTGTATCCCTGGGCGAGCTTCGGTTCGAGCTCGATCGCTTTGGTGAAGTCAGCAAGAGCGGCGTCGAGATCTCGCTTGTTGTAAAGCGCGATACCGCGATTGAAATAATTCTCAAAATTGTCAGGTTGCAGCTCGATAGCGCGACTGTAGTCATCAATCGCCGCCGTGAGATTGTTCTTCGCCATATGGGCGTTGGCGCGATTGTTATAAGCCGTCGCTCGTACGACAGGTATTGCTTTCAGAGTGAGTGCTGTCGTGTAGTCGGCAATCGCGCCGTCAAGATCGCCACGATTCTGTCGATTGAGCCCACGGTTGTTGTAATCCTCGGCTGTCTTGGGAGTCTGCGCGGCGATTGAAGCACTGGTCCAATGGATCACTCCAAACAGGACGGCGAGAGTCAGTAGATAAGATGCTTTTTGATCAGTCACTAGTCTCGTGAAGCGATGACGTGTTTTGGCAGGTAATATACTACTGATGATTGTTCTTTGTCGAAATCAGTTTAGATGGACAGTTTACTCATGCCTCTGGGCCAGACCTAGTCACAACATCCTTGTTTGGTTGTGTTATAGTGCGCGAGCACCCCTCAACAAAGCGGACCAAAGTTATGCCTCACAAAACTAAACTCACAACAACCGGTCTATCGGTTGAAGTCATCGAGCGCCGAATCTACTTGATTCGTGGTCTGAAGGTGATGATTGACTTCGATCTGGCGGAGCTGTATGGCGTACCGACAAGGCATTTGAATCAACAGGTTACGCGCAACAAGAAACGGTTTCCTGAAGATTTTATGTTCCGATTGACGAAAGAAGAGGCTGAATCTTTGAGATCACAATTTGTGATCTCAAACCCAGACTTGAGGTTGCAATTTGCAACCTCAAACGCGGGACGCGGTGGTCGGCGATATCTGCCACATGCGTTCACTGAGCAGGGTGTCGCGATGCTGTCCAGTGTGTTGAACAGCGAACAGGCAATCGAGGTCAACATCGCGATTATGCGCGCTTTTGTGCGTCTGAGACAGATGCTCGAAACGAACGAAGAACTCAATCGTAAGTTCGCCGCCGTCATCAGAAAACTCTCCACACACGACAAATACTTCAGGGTTGTGTTTGATGAACTGAAAAAACTGACACAGAAACCAGTTTCTTCAAGCAGACAAATCGGATTCAAAGGATCGTAATACCGGCACTTTCACAAACCAGGCGAGCGTCGCCAGCACCATCACCACCACGGTCAGCACGTAAAAAATCGACGCATACGATCCCGTGCGGCTGACAGTTTCGGCTAGGATGAGTGGACCCAGGGCGGAGGCGATTACTGTCAGCGCCTGGGCCACGCCCTGTATTTTGCCGAGATGTTTGCGACCGTAAGCTGCACTCCAGAAACTGAAAAAGATCACCATCACGATTCCTCCGCCGAGTCCCATCACCGCCGCATAAATTGCGACGTGCGTTTGACTTGAGACGTGCGGCAGTGCGAGAAGCGAACCTCCCAACAGCACCATCGCCAGCGAAAGCAAGCGGTTCATCCTCCACTTCGGCGCGATCCAGCCACCGAGGAAGTTCCCGACCAGCGACGTTAACGCAACGATAATCAGGCTGCGATAATAAGTCGAAGCGTCAAACTGGCGTTCAGCCAGAATCGACTCGCTGAAAAGAGCGATACCCGATCCGATCAGCCCGTAGATTGCACTCGATATTCCAAACACCCAAAAGCTAGGAGTTAATAAGGCCTCTCGAAGCGTGTAATCGGTAGGAAGCTCCTCACTCTGTTTGACGGACTGGGTCTCGCCGCCCGGATCGATAGCGCACGACTCAGGCGATCGGCGCACGAGCAATAACGCAAGCGGCGCAAGCCCAACGAGCAATGCAACTCCGATGATCCACCACGCCGTGCGCCAGCCATACGACAAAACGATCGCGCCGATCAACGGAAACGCCAACATGAACCCGATGCTCAAGGCGATCGTGTAGACGGCCATCGCAACGTTGAGCCTTCGCACAAACCATTGCCCGACCATCGTAATGCTGACAACCGACAACGCGCTCTGCCCTAGCCCGCGCGTGAGAGTGATCAGGATCGCGATCGCAGCGACATTACTCGCCGCACTCATTCCCAAAACAACAAAAGCTAATAAAACTGCAACGACCGTCAGCACGATCCTGCTGCCAAAGCGATCGATCAGCCGTCCGACGCCGATAGAAAACAGCGCACCAATCAACGTCGCCCAAAGATTTATGCGTGCGAAGTGGACGCGATCGATTTGTAGATCTCTGAGTAGCGGTTCCGTTATCAACCCCAGTCCCTGTGTTCGACCAGGCAGCGTTCCGACCATCGCCAGCGCGGCGATAAACACGTGCACCCAACCGTAATAAAACGGCAGGGCAACAGGAGGTTGGCGTATTTCAGTGCTTAATGAATTCATTCCGCCGGCGACTGATAAGGAACCAGCTCAAACACAAGATTAAACAAATCAGCAGTCCGACCCATCGTATCCAGCCGTGTTTAAAAACAACCGTCGCATTGAAGATGATGAAGATTAAGAAACCGTGCCACAGCAACGTTAGCCACCACGGTCGTCGACTATATGAGTTCACGCCTCCTAACCACCACCACGCCACGTCTGTGATCCATAGAGCGCCGACCGCGTAGTTTATGAACAAGCCCCCGCCCCAGTTAATCGCCATCACCTCTGCCGTTTGGCGAGCAGTATCGACATAGGCGGATTCATGACTCCACGCGTGGTAGTAATGAAACGCGAAAATGAAGTGCGCGACAAGGGCAGCACAACCGATGGTCCAGGCCAGCCGCACCCACTTCATCGGCCGCGCAGTCGCGAAGACGAGACACCCGATCGCGTAAGCGACAAACGAAATCCAGATCGTGCTGCGAGTTAACAACTCTCCAGACATCAATGTGTATAATGCGCCGCCTAAAAGCCCGAACTTGCGTTGCCGGAAACGAGTCTTCAAAAATATGAATCGTCGTCTAACAATTTCACTGCTGTTCGTTTCAATTCTAAGTCTCTCATCGATAACAACAAACGCGCAAAACTGGCCGTCGTTTCGTGGGCCGAATGCGTCGGGTGTGGCCGAGGGATCGAAAGCGCCCGTCACGTGGGACGTCGAAAAGTCCACCAATGTGCTCTGGAAGGCGAGCATCCCGGGTCTGTCTCATGCGAGTCCGATCGTTTGGGACAACCATATTTTCGTGATCACTGCCGTCAGTGCTAACCCTAAACCGACATTCGTCGCGAAAGACCGCGGCATCGGGCTCGCGACCGACGACGTCAAGCATACCTGGATGATCTATGCCCTGGATAAACGCAACGGCAAGGTCCTCTGGTCCAACACAGCTTACGAAGGTATGCCGCGAGCAAGACGACACGTTAAGGCGACGCAGGCTAACTCGACGCCGGTTACCGACGGCCGTTACGTCGTGGCGCTATTCGGTTCGGAAGGTCTCGCCGGTTACGACATGAAGGGCAAGCTGCTTTGGAAACAGGATCTCGGAATCTTGAACCCGGGACTTTGGGACGACAAGGAGTCCTCGTGGGGACACTCGAGCAGTCCGATCATTCATCGTGACCTCGTGATCGTCCAGGCAGACGGTCACAAGCAATCGTTTATCGCGGCGTTCAACCTGAAAGACGGCAAACAAGCGTGGCGCGTCGAACGCAACGAGATCACGTCGTGGGCCACGCCGACGATCTATCAAGGCGCTAATCGCACTGAAATGATCGTCAACGGTGGACGATACATTCGCGGCTACGATCCTCTTACCGGCAAGGAACTCTGGCGCTTCGCCGATAGCGACACGCAGGTAAAGATGCAGGCGCCGCTCGTCGCGCACGATCTGATCTTTATCACCGGCGGATATCCACCGGGACGCACGATGTATGCATTTCGTCCCGGTGCGGTTGGCGACATCTCGTTGAAGCCGGGCGAAGAGAAGAACGAGTTTATCGTGTGGCGTTCGAGCAAGGGCAGTCCTTACACACCAACGCCGATCATTTACGGCGACTTGATGTACACCCTTGCTGACAATGGTGTTCTGAGCGCATATGAAGCGAAGAGCGGCGAACTGATTTACCAGCAGCGACTACCGAGCTCGTTCAGTGCGTCTCCAGTTGCCGCGGACGGAAAGCTGTATCTCGCAAGCGAAGACGGCGATGTCTTTGTAGTTAAGGCAGGCAAACAATATGAGTTGTTATCGCGAAATGTAATGGGCCAGCCGCTGATGGCCACGCCCGCAATCTCGCAAGGGATGCTGATCGTGCGTGGCGAGAACGCGATCTACGCAATCGGCGAACGAAGCGCGGCAAAGAATTAACGAGCTCTCAATCCGAACCGTCGTCTAGTAAAGCTGCCGCAGCTGCCGCAGCAGCTCGCGTGCGCGGTGCTGCTGGCGGATGCGGTGGCTCGGGAGCCGGCGGGCGGAGGGGTTGCGGACTTGCCGAACGGCTGCGCAGGCGGCGTCTCGGCCGAGCCGGAGCGCGGGCTGGCTCGGGAGCTTCGGCCGCCTGGCGTGCACTCCGCGAGCGCGAGCGATCCCGTGAACTGGATGCGGTCACGCTTCTCGATCTGCGTCTCCCTCGCCCTACTTCTTCCTCACCGCCCGGTTCTTCATCTACATCGGATTCATACCAACCGTGCGCCCTGGCGGAACGCAACTTATTTCCCATTGTCACAAGTGAGGCCCTGGCGCGTTTAGACAATTTCTCACGGCTTCGTTCTTTGCTGAAATCAAGGCCATGCACTTTGATTCGGGCTCCCTGCAATGTCTCGATCGCTTCCCGAAACTCTTCTTCTGAACCATAGGGAACCCCAAAGTGGATGGTAATCCTTGTAAGCTCCCTTCTTTTGGCCCAGTTTGCGAGCACTTCGGCGCACTTTCCAGCACACGGGCTGTTATTGATCGTGATGGCAATCTCGGGGTTAGCCCTCAGGTTAATGTGTCCTTCCTTATAAGCTGTCTCAACATCCCGGATGAATATCTCTTCGGCGTGTTCCTTGTCTTTTGTGCAATTGCGTACGGACGCAAATTGCCGGTCACCTACCCTTCCAATTAGCCTGGTAACCCTCGGCAGACTGAAATCCTCCAGCGGACGGGGCGACGGTGCCCCACTGCTTGAGGCGAACGCCACCTGCTCATGCACCGGCAAACCGTATTTCCCGAACCCAACCCAAACTTTTTTCATCGACCACACCGGCTTTTCGGAATCGATCCTGGTCACTTCGGCGGTGATCGTTTCTCGGTTGGCCTCACCGAATGCGTCAACCAATTGCTCAATCAGTTCGTCGGCATTTTTCGCCGACTTGCCCATGTACTCGGTGTCGTAGTCGATCGCTCTCTGAATAGATCGACTGAAAACAGGCGCTGCAATTCTCCGCGGCGGTTTCAAGGGCGCAGGCGTTGCTTTCGGCTGTGCCGTTGCACGAGCAGGTGGACCACCCGACTTGGGTTGTAAAACCTTTGGCCTTTGTGGCGGCCGATAGACAGGCGGCGCGACGGGCTGTTTTCGTTGCGGCAGATTACTCTTCGCTTGTAAGACTTTGGGTGGCGCCTGTGGTCGATAGACGGGCGGCGCCACTGGCGGTTTACGTTGCGGCAAAACACTCGCATTCGATGGCGGCGCCGTTGCAATCTTCCGCTGAAGAACTTTCGGCACCGGCTGTGGTCGATAGACAGGAGGCGCTACCGGCAGACGCTTCGCTCCATCCGGTTTCTTAATGGGGGACTTCATGAGTAATCACACTAGCCCTATGAGAACGGGCAACAGATTTTTGTAGAGGCCGGAGAACATAATACAGTTACGCCGCCGGGTCAATGAATTTTGGGAATGACGCGACCAACAAACCGCGTTGCTCGAACCGAACAACCTTTGTCATGTCGTCCAACATCTGTGCTATTGGTTCCAGGTAATCGCAAGATCGCGTACCACCAGTCGTTCATTAACTAATTCGAACATTCGTCTGAGGGGAAACCATGAAAATTCCAACTCTGACTCTGACGTTGTTGCTTTTAACAACCGCGGCAATGGCGCAGCGGACCTCGCCGCCGTCAAAAGCTGAACTGGCTCAGATTACGGAGCGCGGGCGGCAGTTGGCGCAGTACGATGTCGCCGCGTGGCATGCCAGCGATGCCGTTATCGCATTGAAGCCCGAGGTTGGCGCGTTTGTAAGATACATCGCGCAGAAACAAGGTGATGCCTGGACCGTGATGTTTGGACGTTTGAATGAGCAAGGCAACAAGTTTCTGATCGTGTACGAAGCGACGCAGGGCGCGACGCCGAAAGAATTCACCGTAAAGAAACACAGTCCCGAAAAAGAAGACACCGGCTTCTTTCTGTTGGCCGCGAAAGCGCTCGACGTCGCGTTAGCCGACTTTACTGGCCCGGATCGACCTTACAACGTCGCCATCCTGCCCTCCGCATCGAACCAATTCTACGTTTACGCCGTTCCTGCACAAACGAAAAAGGGCGTTTACCCTTTGGGTGCAGATGTCCGATACTTGATCTCTGCGGACAGTTCAAAGATCGTCGAAAAGCGTCAACTGCACAAAGCGATCATCGAGTTCACCACACCGGAAAATGAGAACCAGCCAGTTGCCGGCTTTCATACTGCGATCATGGACGACATACCGGAGGACACAGACGTGTTTCATGTCCTCGCCCGGAAACCATCGGTGCCGCAAATTATTGGCACAAAGCAGTTCGTCTTTCGTGTAGAAACAGATGGAACAATCAACTATCTGATGACGCAGGAAGCCTTCAGGCGAAACAGCAATCCCTAACATTGGAAGAGCACGTTACAGAAAATTTGCAGGGCTGCAAGAAGAAGTAATCCCCGGCACCGTCCTCATGCACACTCGGGAAATGTGTGCCAACACTAACGCGGATTCGGAGAAGTAGTAGCTAGCTTCGCCTCAATACTCGCAATGGACCGCACCTGAAACTCAGGCTCAATCGTCCGCGCCAGCTCCAGTGCCTTTTCATAACTCGCGCGTGCGTGTTGCTGTTGGCCCATCTCGAGCAGAATATCTCCCAGCGCCATTTGCGTGTGTATTGAATCGGGCGCCAACGCAACTGCCGCCTGTGCTTCCTGTAATGCCTGATCAAGTTGTTTTGCTTGAACGAGATTCTGCGCCTTCTGTACTTTGCTGATCGCGGCCGCCAACGGCATCTCAAACTTCCCGTCAAAGACAAACACACCGCGATCGATTACGGCCGTCGGTTTAAGCAGCTTGAATTGACCGTAAGGATCAAGCGAACCTGGCCCGAATTCGACACCCGATAAGTTGCTTGCGCTAATAAGCACGGGTCCATCTATCGAACCAGGGACCTCGATGGGTAGGTTCAGCCACAACGTACTGATCGTTGGCAAAGGTTTACATGGTATTCCGTAGTAACTCGGCTCAGCGACACCTTCTGCGAAATACAAGAACCAACACTCCTGCGTTCCCCGCTGATCGAGGTACCTTTTGACACTCTTTAGTTGTTGCCCCCAATCAGAATTCGAGTCCGTCAAATACTTGTGCGTTTGCGATGGACCACCCCAGAGCTCATTTGCATACGGGATGTAGTTCGGAAACGCTATCACCGACGAACCCGCATGGACCAACAGAAACACTGCGACGGCGTAGGTCCACTTGCGACTACGCTGGATCAGGGACGACGCCGCCCCGCCGATAAGCACGTACAGAAACACATAAAGGATTAGGATGTATCGCACGCCAATGTTCATTCCCACCGTCATTGCGACGAGCAAATAAAAGATCGACGGCACCACCAGAAACACTATTTCTCGCCGATGTTTCAGACGACGCGTGGCGATCACTCCCAAACTCAAGAGGAACAGAGCCAGGACACCTACCGTCGATTTGATCAGAAAGACAACGGGAAAGTAGAACCACACGCCATGAGCATAAACTCTGCCCAGCACATAACTCGTGTAGTAATCGGCAGTGAGTCGAACATCAACCAACCCATAAAGATACGACTCAGGAAGAATGCGGAATCGAGCCGCTGTTGAAATGGGCCAGGCCTCGGAAGGCTTCAGACCTTTTACGTACTCGACCAGAGGGGGATTCATTTGCAGACCATCCGGTCTGGCCTCGTAGCGAAACCTGTAGAAGGACCATAAGACTACCCAACCAATCAACGCGATCAGAGCCAGCGACCCTAAGAGCTTGAGTGCATCACGTCCGATGTTTTTCCTGTCGACGACGTTAAAGATGATCTCGGATAGAGTGAGTAAGAAGAGAATCGGCAGTACCAGCAGACCAGTATGCTTCACCGCCAGGACTAATCCGACCGCTACTCCCGCCATAATGAGGCGAAAAGCGGACGGGGACTTCACGAACCGGTAGAAGAGGTAAACGCTGAGAAACATGAAGCAGGCAAGCCCCACATCGGTCGTGATCAGCGCGCCGT
Organism: uncultured Acidobacteriota bacterium; assembly: GCA_963789185.1. Taxonomy (GTDB): domain Bacteria; phylum Acidobacteriota; class Blastocatellia; order Pyrinomonadales; family Pyrinomonadaceae; genus PSRF01. The sequence goes on along the minus strand of CAWBJU010000013.1, from coordinate 41,465 downwards.
GGGCCAGGAGGTTTGGATCGAAAGTAAGCAGCGCAAGCGCAATAAAAGCAGCGCCTCTGCCAAACATCTCTCGAGTGCCGAAGAAAACAACCAAAGCGGCGAGCAGAGTCAAAGATGCGGCGACCGTGCGAGTGCTCGCGAGAATCTTGTCAGGATCATTCTGGTAGAGAAATTCCTTACCGCGAAGAAATGCGTCCTCCTTGAAGTAGCGTTCTTCTAGAGCAGGAGACTTCGGCTGGGACCATAACAAGGGCGTGGTCGCGAGCAGTTTTAGCAAAGGTGGATGTTCGGGATTCAACCCGAAATCAGCGTGTGTCCAGGAGCGATAGCCGGTAAAGATGTGATTTGCTTCATCCCAGGTTTGAGATTCTCTTCGTACCGAAAAATACAGTTGAGCGCTGATAACAATCAGCGACAAACAGATAGCAGCAATGTCGTATACGGTTTCGCGCCTCATAGAATGTGCCAGAATAACTCATCTGAAGCCGTAATATGCCGCGTTGTTCAACTGTTGCTCGTCTGATGTGCGCGGGGTTACTATCGTGTCGCGTAACAGGCCGCAACCCGTCCGCGGAAAGGGCTGAGCCCACCTGCGATTTCTTTTCGACCAATTCGATCTTCTTTTGGCCCGCGTGCGGACACGGGCGCTAACGAAAGGAGATCAACATGTCTGATTCCACACCTCGTCTACCCGAACGTCCTTCAATAGCTCAACTTCGCAAACGGGCGAAAGAACTGCTGCAAGAACTTCGTAGCGGTGATCCGGTTGCTACTGAGCGTCTGCGCAAATACAAGTCGAACGTTGTCGATCCGATTTTGGCGGATGCGCAGTTTGTGCTGGCTCGCGAGCATGGTTTTGAAAGTTGGGCCAGGCTCGTTCACCACATCGAAGCTACTCAGAATCCTGAGCTCGACCAGCATCGTGGCATCGCTGAAGGTCTGGTGCGCGTTTACAACGCTGGTGACGTCGAAGCCGCCACGCGGCTTAACGACCTCTTTCACAGCGAACTCGACGTCCCACAGATCCGTCAGTTCATCCGCGATCGGCTATTCAACATTCCTGACGCTGAGCAACGTATAAGCAACTTCACGTTGCTCGATGCTCAACTCATCGTCGCACAACTCTATGGCTTCAAAGATTGGGATGAGTTGGTGCGTTCGACTTCCGGACCCGCGACTGATCCACACTCGGCGCCTTTCGTGTTGAGCTCGAAGCCGCCTTTCTATCGCATCGACTGGGCCAACAACAGCATCGAACCGCGCCAACCGATGTCGACGAAAGATTGGGAGAACGTCTGTGCGGTGATGGAGGAGTTGGGACTTACCGGCATCAACTCGATGGGCCTCGTCGGCGATGATGATCTAGAAATCATTTCGCGAGTCAACCAAGTCACGTCGCTGAACCTCGACGGTGCTAAGCGTCTGACAGACAAAGGCCTCCAACATCTCGCTAGCATGCAGCAATTGCGAGAATTGATCCTGGGTGGCGAGATCACTGACCGTGGTCTTGAAGCCCTCGTCCAACTGCGCGAGTTGCGCGTATTTCAAATGTTTTGGCAAGCGAAGATCACAGACGCGGGCGCCGCCAATCTCAGGTTTTGCGATCAACTGGAAGAGGTTGACCTATTGGGCTGCAACCTCGGCGATGGCGCAATCGCTGCACTCGCTGGAAAACCAAAACTACGTCGCTTCAAGACCGGCCGAAACGTAACTGACGATGGTCTCGCACTTCTGCACCAATTTCCGGCTTTTAAAACGTGGCAAGGAGAAGAACCAAAGTTCGGACTGATGTCGTTTAGCGCCGAACCAACCAATCTCCTGATCGATGGACCATTCACCCGGATGGGACTAAACAACCTGCGCGGACTCGATGGAGTTCTTGGTTTGAGTTTCTTCTGGCATACGAAGCGTTTGCGCGGCGACGATCTTCAGGGCCTCGAAGGCTTATCAAACCTGACTTACCTCGGTTGTCAGGACGCGCTCTGTGACGACGATGCGATGCGCCACATTGCGGCGTTTCCAAAGCTGCGCATGCTAATGGGCCAGGGCGCGGTGGCGACTGATGAAGGTTTCAAGTCGCTGAGTCGATCACAAACAATTGAGTATTTCTGGGGACGTGATTGTCCAAACCTCAATGGGCCAGGATTTGTTGCCCTCTCGCGGATGCCTGCTTTGAAAGGTCTGGCTGTGAGTTGCAAGGCTGTTGATGAAGCGTCCCTCGCAAGTTTGCCCGACTTCCCTTCTCTCCGAGAGTTGATGCCGATGGATGTGGCAGATAATGGTTTTCGTCACATCGGACGCTGCAAGCGACTCGAATCATTGATTCTCATGTACTGCCGTGACACTGGAGACGTCGCGACGAGTCACATCGTTGGTATGCCCAACCTCAAGAAATATCACGCTGGTTACACGTTGATTACCGACGCGAGTCTCGAACAATTGAGCCGGATCAAGTCGCTCGAGGAGATCTCATTCGAAGGATGCAAGTTCCTCACCGACGCCGGCATTCCTTTTCTAATTAAGCTGCCGCAGCTTCGCGAGATCTCGATCGGTGGCTGTCCGAAAGTTACGCGAACTGGAATAGAGGGGTTTGCCGAAGGCGTGCGCGTGAACTACGACACACGTTAAGACGCGCGTCCTATTCATCGTCAATGGAATCCGACCAAAGTGAGGACAACGACTGGTCGCGCGCTCGTAACAGTTTACCGTCCAGCGTCAGCAGCTTGTCAGCCAACGCCACCATGCGGCGGTTTGGTATCGCGTAGGGACGCTGGGCGACTACGCGTTCCATTGCTTCGTCCTCGCGGCCTTGGCCCAACCAGCACGCATAGATGATCAGCGCGGTGGCGGTCGAGCGACTTATGCCGGCCTCACAGTGGATCAGCAAAGTGCCGCTTTCTGACCGAAGCTGCTCGGCTAATTCAACTATTCGTCGTATGTCTTCGACGGTCGCGCCTTCTTCTGTTACGACGTCGGCGATCCGCAAGCGCAACTTACGCTCGGCATTCTCGTAACCTTGCGGAAGCGGATCGTCTCCGTCGCCGATCGATACGAGGTAGGTGATTTTCGCGCAGTGACCGGGCGAACAGAGGATCTCCCCTGCTTCAATCCGGCTTACGACTTCAATGCTGATTCCCATCCGGCTCAATGCCCTGCGATTTCTCAGCTACGTACAAGGTGCGGAGAATTTTAGACGATAAATCTTCTCACCTACGCGAAAACTCCTGAACGAAAGGTAAGCATTGTTGGGGTCTTGGGGATGGTTCTCTATCAACTTGGGTTCGCTGGACTCTATCACGGCTCGATCGCGAAATTGGGGTGGTCCGTTCTCCGAAAGTTCCAGCACCAAATGATCTAAGGCGAATCGGTTGTAAAAATCTACATAGAGTTTAGTGCCATCAGCAGAGATTCCGGTGGGCATGGCTTGATTTGGTAATTGCCAGGTCCTTAATACCTTCTTCAGAGTTTCGTCGACGAGTTGTACGTCATCCAGGTAGAACGATGCCGGTCGTCTAACTCGATACCGCTCGCCTTGGGCGATCAAAGTCATTTCCTTGTTTGTAACCTGAAGAATGGGAATTGAAGTCCAACATTCACCACAGAGTCCTTCATCTCCGATTGTGAATCGGAAGGAAGTTTTCCGACCACTGGTTAAAGTCATTTTATATGTCAGAGACTTCGCTGTCGGCATGCGGCTTCGGTCACTGTGGTTGAGAGCATCGCAGACATCAAAACGGTAGTCGAATCCATTCTTAGCAATGAGGTCGTTGCCATACGCTGCCAATTCGACCGGCGTTAGAGATGCTGCCTGTTGGGCTCTTTCACTTACCTGCCTCACAACGTCTGAACCCTCGACGGCAAGAATTGGTGCTCTTTTACTCGCTGTTTGTGCAATTCCCGAGGGGAGAAGCGTGAGCATTAAAGCGAAGATAAAAACGCCTGAGCGCAGCAAGTTTTCCGTCCTCATTAATTCAATATTTTTGAGAGCCAATGCATGATGTTCAAAGCGAGTTGGCGGTTATCAATACCCTGAGCATTTAAACCACCGAATGGTGCTTTTTCCGGCCCCGCTAACTGAGCCGTCAACATCGCCGCTTCACCAACGATAACTATGCGTCCTTTTCCGGACTTGAGCGTGATGCCTTGCGAACGTCCGGCCGCGGAAATTTTCATCTTCCGATCAGGCGGAAGCCCATCAACGGCAGTGTCAGCCAGCTTGAGAAAAACGACGCTGCCTTTTGGTCCGGTGAGCGACTGTCCAGCGAAAGTAACGATCCGATTTAGTCGCTCCGAGTTGTTACGCCCGCGCGTTATCGCGTGGTCCAACAGGAGCTTGTTGGTGCGCGAGAACAGAATGTTGCGCAACTTCGGATCGTAGTTAGCGGGGTCGTCAGTGTAAGCGTTGCTCATCCCGACGCCGAAGCGTTTGGCCAGAATGCCCGCCGCTTCCCCTGCCGGATAATGGTCTGCGATAAGCAAGAGTGCACCTCCGGCGTTCACCCAATGGCGCACCACATCGCTTTCCTCATCCGTGAAGGCGGGCTTGTTGGCTGCGGCGAAGCCCTGTTCGACTGGCGCTCCGAGCGCGTTGGAGATAATTAAGATGTCATACCCGGCAAGTGTCTCTTTTGTGAACTTCTGCGTGTTGGGAGTGACGCGATAGCCATCGCTGGTGATTAGATCGGCAAAAGCCTTATATCTGCCACCTGCGGTGTGAAAGTTGTTGTGAGCCTCATCGAAGAGAACGCGCGGGTGATTCTTCGTGTACGCAGGCCGCGCAACCGTAGGATCGAAATTCGGATCAGGTAGTTGTTGAGCGACCGATACGATCGCGATCACGAGAAGCAGACTGGATGAAAGTGAGAATTTCAGTGGCCTACTCTTTTCGAAACTGAAGGCGTTTCACTCCAACCTTTAGCGTATCGCCGGCTTTCGCCTGGTCTGACGTGACCAGCGTCAAAATGATCTTTCCTTCACCTTTGACTCTTCCCTGAGTGGGCACAATAAATTTGCCTGGATTGTTGGGCGGAAAGAGACTAAAGCTTCCCAAAAAGATCTTTTCCTGATCCTTGGGCTGATAACTAACCTCAAACTTCACCGGGTATTTCTGAGGGTTGTTCACTTCACTCACCTCAACCTGCACAAACTTCGCCCCTTCAACCTCGCGATTGCCGGGTTCAACGGGCTGTTCGATTTGGGTTTTATTTAGATCGAGGTGGTACAGAGTTTCGTCACTCTTGGCGGCTTCTTTATTCTGTTGTTTCTGGTTAACTAAATCTAACGACCCGCCGTTACACGAAGTAAACGCAACGACCACGAGGCACGCACAACAACCCAACCTGTAGAACATCATCTTCCCCCGTACGTATAACAACTACTTCTACTGAGGAGGCGAATTGATTATAACAGGCGTAGTGATAATCTCAATTGAGTTCAATTCCAGTTGTGTATCTGCGCGTTCAAAGTTTCCGTCGAACGGCACTGGCACTAGCTGTAGCGAAAGCGGAGTTCCCTCGTTCAGTTGGCCACTCTCCCTCAGCCTCTGAATCGTATTAGTCAGATTAACCAGGAACCTTGGCTGGTGTGGTTTATGCGCACCTGCACCCGTGTGACCCGTACTCCCAAAGAAGGCGAAGCTGCCTGCAAAATGCGGATCCTGAGTCGAAGTCCCGCTATTGGCATTTGGAAGATTCACAAACACCCTGACAGAAAAATCACTGTGAGCAGGAAGGCTTGCGTATTCGATAGTCGCAAATATTCTGTCCTTCGACGTGTCAGTGTTGACGATCTGCGCAAAGTCCTGAGGGGCGAGCCTCATTTCCTTCGAGAATGGTCTGGCGATACTGACGGCTGCTCGATCTGCCAAGCGTACTCTCTTTTTGATGTCGAACCTGATATCCGCACCGGCCCGGATTCTCTTTTCTATCTTCTCAAATGCAGCCTTGCTGGTGATTTCCGTCGCAGCAGTAAAGCCACCGATAGCACTAGTCTCATAGCGATAACTTAACAGTGGCATGAGCGTGGTCGCGGCTGCGTTAAACTCAGCCGGGTTACCATCCGCATCGACAAAGTGACTGTTTACATGATTGGTCCAGGTGGCGTCGTTAGTGTTGTTGTTTTCGAGCTCCATATTCCACTTGGCCCAGCAGTAATCGATCATGCAGTGATGGGTCCAGAAAACGGGATCCAGGGCTGACGTGTAGTCACACATTGTGCCGCCTATTTCACAGTGGACCGTATTGTGCGGAGTGCCTTCGATCTGACTCATAAAAGTAAAAAAGTTGCTGTCTCCCATGATCGGATTTAGGGCACCGTTGCTGACCTCCAACAAACCCGTCATATCAGTGTCGGGTCGGGGGGAATGAAAGAGCGAACTGTTGGAATCCAGGAACGCCGGATTAATGGCCGGATTCTGGTTCCAATTCCAGTAAGGAAGTCCGAACTTGGGTTTGTTTGTAAGCTTCTGGCAGATCTTCTCGAAATAAAACAGGTAGGCACGGTGCCAATCGAAGAAATGATTTGTGTTGTGTTCGCAGAAATTGAAGCCGGAAGGTGTCCCGTGGATTGTCGCCTGAGCCGCCCAACTAATCGGATTACTCGCAGGTAAATCTTTCATGGCCTTGACGGCATCCTTGTATATAACGAGGTCTGCATCGACCTCGGGTGAACCCGTTCGTATGCGGCGGCGCACCGGACGATTCTTGATTGCCTCGGCTATTTTGTCACAACCGCCCATCGTGCCTACGAGGAGGGCAACACTGACAAAGCCCAGTCCTTTAATAAAGACGCGCCGGCCGATGGTGCTCAATGGATTGTCATCTTCGAAATCTTTGGGAGTCAGATATTCCATGGCGTTCTTCCTATCGAAACGAGGTGGTTAGAGCTCGAGATAGTTGCGCCCTGCTTGATGGGTTCGTAATGACACCGAGGGTTGCTGGCGAGTCCGTGCAAGGGGGGAGCAGAGGCTCGTGAGAAATAAAACCCTCTGGAAAGACGGCGGCACATTACTCCCCACTGGATCAAAAGTCAACCAATCTTTTGGATACATCATCTGAATAAGGACCATTAACTAATGTTCATCAAAACCGTTCAACTTGCCGTCGTTATCGCATTCTGTTCGCTCGCCGTTAGCGCTCAAACAAGTTCCAACTGCCGGCCCACACCGCCGATGCAACCGAACGCCAAGCCGGGCATTGGTGGTTTGAGTCTCAGTCGCGATGGTAAGACTCTCATCGTCGCCGCGGGTGATGGAAAGATCAGGTTTATCGATCTAGATACCGGCGAGATCAAACGCACGCTCACCGGTCACACAAACATGGTCTATACAGCCGTATTCAGTCCGGATGAGAAACTACTCGCCTCTTCCAGTCGCGATTTGACCGCAAGGATCTGGGACGTCGCATCCGGCCGGGAACTGTACGTACTAGGTGGCTTTCGCTGCTCGGTGAAGGCAGTCGCGTTTAGTCCCGATGGTCGCCTCGTGGCTGCATCGGGCAACGATGGCATGCTGAAGGTTTGGGACGTTAGAACTGGGAAGGAATTGAAATCACTGGTCCATCGTGACTTACCTGACAGCGATATGTCTACCTATGCTCTTGCCTTCAGTCGCGATGGCAAACACATCTACGCGGGCAATGGCGACGGCACAATCAGCGTTTGGGATGTCGCTACCGGCAAAGAAACCCGTAACTGGAAGGCGCACGAAAGCTACGTCTTTAGATTGGCACTCACTCCCGATCATCGGCGCCTGCTCTCGTACGGCGATACGGTGGTGAAAGTGTGGGACACGACCACCTGGCGCGAACTTCAAAGTCTCTCCATGCCCAAAACTGCGGGAGCTGGCTCCTCGTTCTCGAGCGCCGTCGCGGTCAGTAACAATGGAAAACTGATAGCCGCGACTGACGTAGATTTCGACGCGAAACAAACCACCTATCTGGCACTCAACACGGCGGTGTGGAACGCAAAGACCGGCGAAATACTGTTCACCCTGTCGGGCCACAAGTTTGATATTAATGGCCTCCTCTTCACACGCGACGATCGCTACTTACTGACAGGCAGTGTAGATAGGACGATCAAGTTCTGGGACATGCGCAACGGTCAACTCACGCGCACGATCACGCTAAACTAACGCGCTATACCTATCCGATCAGATAGTCTGCATCCCTTTCAGATAGCCTGCGGGATGCAAGTTGTTCTCGATTTCTCATGTTTCCGCTCTGGCACATCAATCGCAATGAGAGCTGACAAGGCTCCAAAAGGTGTTAGAGACACCTGGCCCAGATGTTGGAGTAGTCGGACCATCACTCAACGATCCCCCGGAGCCCGTGGTTGTCCGATTCCGCTCCTTAGCCTCAAGCAGAAAGGTAGGAAACATGAAAAAGCAAACGTTATGGATTTCGTTAATCCTCGTCGCGATGTTTGCTGCGGCGGCCGTGTCCACTCGCGCCCAGGCTTCTTATAGTGTTCGCGCAGACGTTCCATTCGATTTCGTTGTCGGAGACAAGACCATCCCTGCGGGTCGCATCTCTGCTCATGGAGCGTCTGAAGCGGTTCGAGGTTCTCTCGCAATCAGAAACCTCAACCAGGGTGAGCTAGCGTTGCGCGCCGGTCGCAAGATGTTGGGCTCTGAGAGAGCAAATCAGGGCAAACTCGTTTTTCACAAGTACGGTGATCGTTACTTTCTCGCGCAGATTTGTACACCGGGCAACCAGACTTGGGAAGTCATGAAGTCGAAGGAAGAAAGATCGCTCTACCGCGACATGCGTTTAGTGAAGAACTTCACGCCTGAACGTGTGATCGTCGCCGCGACGATAGATTAGCCTTCGGGTTACTCCCACACCCGAGTTGCGGATGCCCTGAAAACGCGCGCGCGAATTCAGGGCATTCGCATTTTTAGTTCAACTTCTGAAACTCCCTCTTTGCCTCAATCAAAAGCGGACCGTCAGCGTCGGCGTCTTTCCAGAGCGTAAAGAAATCCTGATAAGCCTTGCGCGCCTCGGCGGTGTTGCGTTGCATCGCCGTGGCTCGCGCGAGCGTCAGGTGCGCGAGCGGCCAGAGCGATGAGAGCGGACTCTGACCACGATGGTCCAGGATCTTGCGTGCTTCCGCCTCGGCATGTGCTCCCTGGTCCAATTTGAGATAGACCATGCTACGCAAAGTTTGCGACGAAAAGCCGGCAGCAGATTCGTACCGTTCCGTCGGTTTCAACAGCTCGAGCGCCCCCGCAGCATTGTTCTTGCGAAACTCAATGGCCGCTTTGATCTCCGGCAGCCAGACTTGATTCACCATCGTGTCTTTAGGATGCTTCTCTTCCAACTCCTGAATCAGTGGCAGCGCTTTCGCGGCGTCTCCTGCGAGCGCGAAAGCGAGTGCGGTGCGCGTGAGGACGTTGCGATTCCGTTCGATCTTCAGCGCCGATTGGGCCAACGTCAGCGATTGTGCAAATTGGCCCAGCCACGCGGCACGAAGCGCCTGGTCAGCGGTATAACCCGCGACGACCTCCTTCGCCTCAGCACGAAGAGCCAGTTCCGTTGCGCGGCGTAAGTGCTCGTTCGACTCGCGCCACCTACCACGAAACGACGACGACTGTGTGAGCCAGTACACCGCTCGATATTCGTCAGTTCTCCCTGTCGCCCAGGTGATCTGTTCCTGTAACGACTGTTCATCGCCGCTAACAAACGCGACGGCATACAGGCGCTCGCGAATGCTCGTGCTGTCTAATTTCTGCGACAAAGCACGCCGGCAAACATCTCGCGCTTCGTCGAAACGATTCAGTCCGATCAATGCTTCGGCCAGATTGCCGGGCCAGATTGTTGTGTTCGGATTGAGTTGAAGTGCGTGGCTCGTGGCAGTTACTGCCTTATCGAATTGACCGGTGATCGAATAGAGGTTTCCCAAATTGCCTGGCCCACGCGCTTCACGTGGATAATTGCGCACGTAGGCTTCCTGAGCATCGATTGCCTTCTCGAGTTCGCCCGTGACGATCTGGTAGTAGAAATAAGTGATACGCGCGCGCTCGTCTTCACTGACGCGATCGCTTAGGTTGAATGCCTTGGTCAAACACTCCGCAGCCAGTGCGGGCTGGCTCGTGTTGAAGTACTGGAGCGCGAGTCCAAGCCATGCTACGGCGAAGTTTGGATCCAGATCCGTCGCGCGTTTATAAAACTCGATCGCTTTGAAAAATTGTCCTCTGTCTTGTTCAGCCCTGCCGAGCGCGTACTCTTTCAACGCTTCGAGCGATGAAGTCGTTACTTCCAACTTCGCGTCGAACTTTTCGATCGAACTTAACGACTCGCCGAGTTTCTCGCGTAACTGTGTGGCCGCACGCGAAAGTGCTTTGAGCACTTGATCCTTGCCTTCGGCTTCCTCCTGGACCAGAGCGAGTTGATCGCCGGTCTGCCCGTTCAACGCTTCCAGTGTGATCGAATAGTTTCGTTCAAACTTGACGATCGTGCCGGCGATAAAGGCTTTCAGTCCTTGCCGCTGACAGATCGCGCTCGCCCGCTCACGAGTGACACGCTCGTCAGGTGAAAGACTCATGAGTTGCAAGGTTGCGCGCGTGCGTGTTTCGGGGAAGATGTCGAGAAACGGCGACTGCTGTAACTGCACCACCAAACCCTGGCGGAGCGTGCGGTCAAACACTTCCTCTCCGGTTTTGTTCTCGAATTCACTGAGGAGAATGGTGTCTTTGTCGGTCAGGAGGGCTGCGCGTGTGCTCTTGAAGTACCAAAACAATGCCGCTGTTACTGCGACGACCAACACGCCCGCGATCATCAACGCGCCGCGTTTGTGCAGTTTGACTTGATTGACAATGTACTCGGCGCTCGAGACTGGATAGTGCCCGCTTTGTTCGGTGGTGGCGCCGGCTCCGGATATCGTCCGTCGCAGGTTTTGGCCGTTTCCGTGTCCGACGAGGCGCTGATCGAAAATCGCGGTACGATCATGCTCGGCCGCATTTTCCAGTTGACGCTTCAGGTTCCGCATGTCCACCAACATGTCGGTCGCTGTCTGATAACGGTGATCCGGGCTCTTTGCGAGCGCCTTGTCGATGATGCGATCCAACTCTGGCGGAATGTGGTCAACCTCTTGCCCAAGCGGGGTGTGATCTTCTTCTTGAATACCGACTATCTGCTGTAACAGATCTTTTCCTTCAAAAGGAACATGCCCGGCAACCATTTCATAAAGCACCGCGCCCAGACTCCAGATGTCGGTGCGATAGTCGAGCGTCTTCAGTGCGAGCGATTGCTCCGGAGACATGTAACTCACAGTCCCCATCACGATGCCTGTCTCTGTGTGCAACAGCCCGCTCGTTCCGCCGGAGTCCTCCTCCTGTCTGACGGGCTTCGCCAAACCGAAGTCCAGCACCTTAACGATCCCGTCGCGTCGGCGGATCATGATGTTCTCAGGCTTGATGTCGCGATGGATGACGTGAGCTTCGTGTGCGGCATTCAGAGCGGCGGCGACCTGCACGCAAATCTCCAGCACTTCGTGAAGATTCAAACGGTTATCGTTCAAGTGCTCGCGGAGCGTTACGCCATCAACATATTCCATTGCCATGAAACGTGTTGTGTCGTGCACTCCGAACTCATACACCGTCAAGACGTTGGGATGATTCAGACCGGAGACTGTCCTGGCTTCACGAATAAAGCGCTGCATCCACTTCGGATCGGCGGCGGCTGCGGCTGGCAGGAGCTTTATCGCAACCGTGCGGTCGAGCTCACTCGTGTCCTTCGCGAGGTACACCTGGCCCATCCCACCCGTACCGATGTGCGCGCGGATTTCGTAACGCCCCAGTTTTATGCCTTCGCTAAGCGGCATTGGAAGAAATGAAGCTTGAGATTCAATCTAAGCAAGCATGTCGAACTAGTTTGAAGTTTGGGTCGCGTGTGTAGCGCGTTCAGGTACCGTCCTCGACTCCTCAGGCGAGTTTGTATCTCGGCTTCTTCTGCATCGATACAGCACGATAATCTTACTACGGATATCGAGCTTTGCTAAGTTGTTCATGGTGTTGACCTAGAGCGCGGCTTAATCTGATAATCAAGTCATGACTGAGAAGGAAATTGTACTTGAAACTATTCGAGCGCTACCCGACGACTGTTCGCTCGAAGAAATAGCCGAACGCATTGAGTTTATGGCTGCGGTACAGAAGGGTCTCGATCAACTCGACAGAGGCGAAAGCATTCCTCACGACGAAGTTAAAAGACAACTAGCCTCATGGCTTACCAGCTAATCTGGTCTGCCGCTGCTCGCGACGACCTCCACGATATAGTCACCTTCATCGCGCATGATAGTCCTAATCGTGCGATGTCATTCGGCTACGAACTGATTTCCGAGACAAACCGCCTACAGGACTTTCCGGAGTTAGGTCGTGTCGTTCCTGAATATAGGAATGATGCTATTCGCGAGATCATTTTTCGGCCGTATCGAATCGTATACCGCGTTGATCTCGGGCGAAAGCTATGTGAAATTGTACGCGTCTGGCACTCAGCTCGAGGAACTTTGCAACTCTGACAGATCAGTACTTCATTGAAACCTCAGAGCGCTCTGCTGCGTAGAAACCTGTTCATTTATCTGTGAAACCTGTTCGAAACCAATCAACGAAAGAGGTGTTTATGCGTTCCATCGGCAAATCTCGCCGCTCAGTTATCAGTTTGCTCATACTTTCAGCCCTGGTTCTCTTCGCAATGGCGGCGCCGGTGTGGGCGCAGAGCCCGCCGATAATCGACCGCGAGCTCTTCTTCGGCGACCCGGAAATTGCCGGCGCGCAGATCTCGCCGGACGGCGCGTTTATCTCGTTTGTCAAACCCTTCAAAGGCGTACGCAACGTCTGGGTGAAGAAGACGGGCGAGCCGTTTAGCAGTGCGAAACCCGTCACGGCCGATATGAAACGCCCGATTTCCAGTTACTTCTGGTCGCGCGACGGCAAGTTCATCCTCTTCGTGCAAGATAAAGCCGGTGACGAGAATTACCTCGTCTACGCGGTTAATCCCGCGGACACACCCGCCGCAGGACAAGACGTTCCGACGGCTCGAAATCTAACCGACGTAAAAGGCATACGCGCCGTTATCTATTCCGTCCCCCGGTCAGAGCCGGATGCGATCTACGTCGGCATGAACGACCGCGACGCCTCATGGCACGATCTCTACAAGGTCAAAATCTCTACCGGCGAACGCACTCTCCTGCGCAAGAACACCGAACGCATTACTGCTTTTTATTTCGACCTCAAAGACCAGTTGCGACTGGCTACGAGATCAGCAGAAAACGGCGACACCGAGGTGTTGCGGGTTGACGCAGACAAGTTTACGAAGGTTTACAGTTGCAACGTGTTTGAGGCGTGCGGACCGATTCGCTTCCATAAGGATGGTCAACGAGTTTACTTCCAAACAAACGCGGGCCGTGACACCGACCTAATTCGGCTTGTGCTATTCAATCCCACCACCAGCAAAGAAGAGCTGGTGGAATCTGATCCGCTGAAACGCGTCGATTTCGGCAACGCGTCGTTCTCGGAAGTTTCGGATGAGCTGATCGCGACCATTTACGAAGATGAACGCGAGCGGATCTACTTCAAAGACAAATCGTACGAAGCTGATTACAAGCACTTGCAGAAACAACTGCCGGGTAAGGAGCTGGCTTTCACCTCTTCAACAAAAGATGAAAAGCTGTTCATCCTCGTAGCCAACTCCGATACAGATCCGGGGTCAGTTTATCTGTTTGACCGCACCACGAAGAAGTTGACGCTTCAGTACCAGGCCCGCGAGAAGTTGAACCGCGCGTGGCTGGCCCCGATGAAGCCAGTCAAATACCCGTCGTCTGACGGTCTCGAAATTCCGGCTTTTCTAACGTTGCCCAAGGGCATCGAAGCGAAAAACCTTCCCGCAGTGATTGTCCCACACGGTGGTCCATGGTATCGCGACAGCTGGGGCTACAACTCCTTCGCGCAGTTTCTCGCCAATCGCGGCTACGCTGTGTTGCAACCTAATTTCCGCGGCTCGACTGGTTACGGTAAGAAATTTATCGACTCCGGAAACAAGCAGTGGGGCGACAAGATGCAGGATGACGTGACCTGGGGAGCGAAGTATCTCATCGCCCAGGGCATCGCCGATCCGAAGCGCATCGGAATCATGGGAGGCTCGTACGGCGGATACGCAACGCTCGCCGGAGTTGCCTTCACACCTGATGTCTACGCCGCCGGCGTTTCCATTGTTGGACCATCAAATCTAATTACGCTGCTTGAGTCGATTCCGCCGTACTGGGAACAGATTCGCAAGTTGTTCTACGAGCGAATGGGCGATCCCAACACGCCCGAAGGAAAAGCGCAGTTGCTGCGTCAGTCGCCGTTAAGCGCGGCCGACAAGATCAAGACTCCGCTGCTCGTGATCCAGGGCGCCAACGATCCACGCGTCACCAAACGCGAATCAGACCAGATCGTAATCGCGCTCAGAGATCGAGGGTTTCCTGTTGAGTACATGGTCGCCCCGGACGAAGGACACGGTTTTGCGCGTCCGGTAAACAACATGGCGATGTTTGCCCTCGCCGAAAAGTTTCTTGCGAAATACCTCGGCGGACGTTTCCAGGAAGGCATGACCCCGGAAGTTTCACAACGTCTGAAGGAAATCAACGTCGACGTCAAAACGGTGACGCTGCCAAAAACGATCTCCTCTACTTCTGAGGTTCCGAAACCGGCAGTTGATCTGCGTCCGGGCACGCACAACTACAAGGCAACAATCGCTCTCGGCGGCCAATCAATTCCGCTCACGGCGAAGACAGATATCAAGGAAGAAAACGGAGCTTGGACCGTCAGTGAGACAGTGACGACTCCGCAAGGTGATGTCGTCGACGTCAGCACAATCGAAAAAGGAAGTTTGTTGCTGAAGCGTCGCTCCATCAAACAAGGCCCGGTGTCGATCGAAATGAACGTTACGCCGAACAAAGTCACCGGGACGAGCGCGATGGGTGGGCCACCCAAAACAATCGACGCAGATCCAGGCGGTGCTTTGTTTGCGGACGGCGCGGGCGCGTTTGAAGTAATCGCGTCTCTTCCGCTCGCGGATGGTTACAGTCTGAGCTTCCGAAACTTTGACGTGATGAAGAACAAGCCTCAGATGAAACAGTTGAAGGTAGTGGGATCGGAGAGCGTCACCGTTCCGGCAGGCAAGTTCGACGCTTACAAGGTCGAGATCCAATCCGCCGACAATGAGGCCGACAAGCAGACTGTTTGGATCGATAAGGCTAGTCGGAAAGTGCTGAAGATCGAGGCTGTGCTTACTAAATATAATGGCGCGATTCTGACTTCCGAACTGACGCCATAACGCGGTCTTAGATTTCTTCTAGCTTCTTAATGAGGCTACTGACCAGCGAGGATTGAACGCGGCCCTCAACCCGGAACCGGGCACGGGCCGCGCGTCCTACATGAAACTCGCGAATCGTGGTCTCGCGTCGGATCTTGACGATGGCCTCACCATCGACACCTCCTCCAGCAATGATCGTCAACTCCGGCGATGCCGCTTTTTGATATTCATCGAGTCGTTGTATTCGCAGTTGCAGTTCGTCTGTTCCGCCGTTACTAAGGACGCGATCTATCTGCGGCAGTCGTCTTAGCTCGCTCAACGCTCGCGCCTTATTCTCTGTCTCCTCAAATGCGTGATGAAAAGTCGCTCGCACGAGGGGAGCGCATGCCAGCACTTGCCGAGTTAGTTCGATGTCAACTTCTCGGCCTTTCACAAAGCCGAGCACAAAACCATCGACGTCAAGCGAGGCGAAGCGTTCCGCCGCCTCACACAAGCGAGCCATTTCGTCTGCGCCACTAACTTCAAAGCCGGTATTCTCGCGCAGTATCACTCGTAGCGGCAGATCTACCGTGCGTTTAATTTCTTCAACCAGCTGCCAGGACGGCGTCAGTCCACGTTGGGCGAGATCTCTCACGACCTCGAGTCGGTGTGCTCCACCTCGCTCGGCCTCGACCGCATCCGCCACGGTACAAGCGATAACTTCCAATAACGGAACATCTTTGCGGGCGCCAGTCATCTTCAAAACGAAATATCCAATTCGGCCGAAGAAAGTCAACGGGTGAAAACCACTTGCATCGGTACTATGTAGCATGCTATACATGCGCCGATGACCAAGATCACTCTATCGCTCTCGGCAACGGCAATTCTCCAGGCACTGGCGCACGGTTATCAGTATGGATTCGACATCATGGACGTAACCGGCTTGCCCAGCGGCACCGTCTACCCCGCTTTGCGTCGACTCGAGAAGAGCGGTGTCGTCGAATCCCGGTGGGAAGACGAAGCTGCCGCGCACAAAGATCAACGACCCGCGCGCAAGTACTACAAATTAACCGGCGCCGGCAAAGCGGCACTGTCCGAAGCGATTGGCAGATATCGTCGACTCGAAGGAACGCTGACCAGAAAGCCCAAACGCACAACCGGATGAGACTTAACTTCGACAATAAAGCCATGTACCTGTATTTCATTCACGCTATGAGTCTGCTCGTTCCCCGCCAGGCACGCGTTGATTGGCGCCGAGAGTGGGAAGGCGAAGTCGTCAATCATTTAAGGGTCCTTCATAAAAGGAATCGGCTCAACTTCAAAAGCAGAGTCGATCTATGGGCAAGGGTGGCAGGTGCGTCTCTTGATGTAGCGATGCTTGAGAACAATAGAACGCGCTTCGTGCTAATTGGGCTGAACAGCCTGGTTGCTATCACAATGGGTTTCGCCGCAGCTCAGGAATTCTCTATTCGTGATGTTCGTGATGGCCAGCTACAACCTTTCTTCTTAAGCTCAGCCGTAATCATCGTCAGTGTACTGTTCATCATTTCAGCCGTCGCGATATTGCGAGAGTGGAGTGCCGAGCGATCGTTGGTAATCACCACCGGTGTGTTGTCTATCGTAGTGCACGTGTACGGCACGCTACCGCCCCATGGGAAAATGGGATACCTCGCGTTGCTGATTGGCGCAGGTTACGGCGCCGTGATGATTCTTATTTACCAAAGAATGAAATTTATTTTCCTGGTAGTTTTGGTAATTACCGCACCAACGAGCGTCGCAAGTCAGACTCCGCGGCCCGAGGCAGAGGTCCTGAAGGCAGAGCAAGAACAGCGTGAAGCTTACTTGAAACGCGATATCGCTAAAATCGAACGACTGGTTGCCGATGAATTTATTTTCACTTCCGGTCGAAATGTAGGAGACAAGGCGTCCCTCTTAGATTTTCTTAAGACTTCTGAAGTCGATCCGACACTTACTCTGACGGCTGAAAACACGCGCGTGGCGGTCGATGGCGATACCGCGATCGTTATTGGCCGTCGCGTTGAAAGGCGTAGACGCGAGGACAACAACCGTGAAGGCGTCGCCTACGCGCGTTACGTCCGGACTTACATAAAACGACAAGAACGCTGGCAGTTGCTAGCGGAACATCTCGAGACGATCCCAGCCGAACGTACAGCCATCAAGATCGACGCGAAAGTTTATGACGATTACGTCGGAGAATATGAGAGTGCGATATTCGACTTCGCGGTGGTCAAGGACGGAGAACGTCTGATGGCTGTACCCAAAGAACGGACTACGACGCGCACTAGCCAGGGCCGTCCACCCGGCGAGCTCCTACCCGAATCAGAAGCCGAGTTCTTCCTGAAGGGTCGAGATGCGCAGGTAATCTTCATGAGAAATCGCAAGGGCGAGGTAACTCACGCGATTATGCGAATCAATGGGGCTGATATCCGGGCCACGCGTCGGAAATAGGTATTCAGTCGTGACTTGGTCTAAGCGCTCAACGTGGCTGCTGGCAACACGGGGACGAGAGCTCGTCTCAGTCGACGGACCTTGAAGAGGACGCTACCCAGAGCGAGCGGCTGGATTTTGACCACTCGACCCTCCGCATCGAGTGCGAGCAGCGCGCCCTCAGACATGTACGGCGGCAGCTCGATGCCGGGCGAATCGCGAAGCGCAGCTCTAGCCGTCGACCACAACTGGGCTGGATCGGGTGCGGCGTAGTCCTTGATATGGACCGTGCTTGAACCATGCACGTTTACATACCATCCGCCCTGACCCGGACGCGGCGGCATGACGAAAACACATTTCGACAATAGGCGCTCCTCATGCAGCCAGCGAATCTCCTTCAAGGTGCCTTCGTGCTCACTCGGAACGATGATGATGCCGTTGGCGGACTTTGCGAGAAGCCTAAGGCTGTCCCACCATTCGTCATCGCGAAAGTACACTCGTCCTGCGCCCACGATGGATCGTTCCATTCGGGATCCGAGACCGACAAGCCAACGCGGCCTTAGCGCTCGCGCAAGAATGGTCTCGAGATCGAGCGCCTCTTCGTCTGCTTGCGTATCCAGTGTACCGGTGCCCTGGAACGGCCGGAGAAACAGCACATAGTCCGGCACGCTGCCGGATTCCAACCGCTCGAACACTCTGTGGAACAGCGACTCTGTGCTCTTGTTTCTTGCTTCTTCTATCCTTTCGTTTTCGGCGTCGCGCACCGCGTTGACGAAGAAGCCCAGCAGCACACTTGCAAAAAAGAGGAGCACCATCCAACCCCATCCATATTGCTGGTAGTAGCCGTAGTAGTACGGGAACGAAGCAGCCGGCGTCATGAAAGCCGCGACTGGACCCATCGGAAGCGCCGCAGCGAGCCTGGTGCCGATCGCACCCATCCAGATCGATGCCCACAGCACGATAAAGGCCGCGATGCCCGCAGCCGAGATCGAATCGTTCACGGTAACGAGAAGGCCCCTCAACGGAAACGCCGCTCCAGTCCATGTCTGCACCTTGGCCGCGAGCACAACACCGCTGACGAGAAGCACCGTGGCAGGCATGAACAACCACTCGCGGCTCCCAGGGCGGTCTTTGCGCAGGAAATAACTGAGCACGATGGAACCCGGCACGTTGGCGAAAGCGAGCGCGACCGCGATCGAACCAAAGAGATACCCCTCCGCGCCGATTTTCTCAGCCTCCTGCGTCTCGCGCTTTTGGGTATAACGTGCGAGGTGCTCGCTACCGCCTACCAAGTCGGCGATCAACAGCGCCAGGGGCCAGGCACACCAGATACCAATGCCCAGAAACAACACGCCAAATGCCAGGGACACAAGCTTGGAACCGACTGTGTCGACGTCCTTGATGCTGACGTAGATAACAAAGGACGCGACAGCGATAACAATGATGCCAAAGGCCGTTTGGACAATTATGCCCATGATTCTGGTGGACACATTATGATGTGTCTCGTTGTTGGTTAGTGAGCTTTTAGTGCTTGAACGGTTAAGTCATACCAGAGCGACTGACTGAACGATTGAGTTTCCAATATGCGCGTCAGCAACGCAATGCGCAAACGGTCGCATTAATGTATTGGTACCGAGACAAGTTTGCGCTAGACTTGCGGCGCCGCTCAGCCGTACTCAGAACAATTCAAGGAAGCTCGATATGTCAGCAGCTACAACGCAGATTGACTCAGTAGCCGACCTTAGTGTCTATCAGAAACTGAACAGCGTTTGGCACAGACGCGCACTCAATGTGTTTATGTTCATCGTGCTGGCCCATTGGGCTGAACATCTGTCCCAGGCGTATCAGATCTATGTGATGGGCTGGCCTCGGCCACAGGCTGGTGGTTTTCTTGGTTTGTTGTTTCCCTGGCTCGTGAGCTCCGAACTCATGCACTACGCTTACGCGATAGTGATGCTGGTTGGTCTCTGGACGCTTAGAAGCGGGTTTACCGGGACCTCACGTAAATGGTGGACCATCGCTCTCGTGATCCAGTTTTGGCATCACATCGAGCATGGAGTGCTTCAATACCAGGCCATAACACATAACTACTGGTTCGGCTCGCCCGTGCCAGTTAGTTTTCTGCAAATGCTGTGGCCGAAGTCTCGAGTCGAAATACATCTCTTCTACAACGCGGTCGTGTTCATTCCGATGGTGATCGGCATGTACTATCACATGTTCCCACTAAAGGGAGAAGAAAGCGCCACATGCAGCTGCTCGCTGCGGCGGCAACCAGTACAGGCAGTAACTGCCTGATCCGTGTCCTTAAAACGCAAATTGGTAATTGCTCTTGGTGTCGGTCTCGCGGTTGCGCAAGCGTGCAGATACGAGAACGATTTGGCGCCGGACCTCACACTGACGCATGCAGTCTCTCCACACCCGCCTCGCGTTGGTCCGTCGACGATCATGCTCAAGGTGGCGGATTCTGCGGGAAAACCAGCGGCCGGTTTTCGCATAAAGCTGGAAGGAAATATGTCGCATGCGGGAATGTCTCCCGTATTCGCCGTTGCGAAGGAGACGAGCCCCGGTCAGTATTCATCAACGATGGAACTCTCGATGGCTGGAGACTGGCATTTCATGGTCCATATGATTTTACCGGACGGTCGTGAGTTGGACCGCCAGTTTGAAATCAAGGGAGTCGTTCAGCCTTAAACCCGTGTTTCAGCTTGATCACAAAAGCAGCGCCCGACACTCATTTGACCTTTTGCGCGTTCCGCTGCTTGGCAAACTGCTTACCAAGAAACACGCACGGACGGTGCTTCAAATTCCTCTCTTCCTGATCGCCGGTGCAATGATTTTTCACGGGCTGTTTGGTCCGGTGTTAGCGCCAAAGAACATTGCTACGACATTCACCTGGGTACACTTTCGCGGCGCGCTGGTTTTTGTTCTGCTGTTTGCCGGAAACTTCTTTTGCCTCGCGTGCCCGTTCATGCTTGTGCGAAATCTCGCGCGCAAGTTGTTTCATCCGGTTCGAAACTGGCCCCGGCCGTTGCGCAATAAGTGGATCGCAACCGGGCTGCTGATCACTTTGCTCTTTGTTTATGAGTGGTGGGATCTTTGGGCGTCTCCGTGGTGGACGGCATGGCTAATTATTTCTTTCTTCGCGGGGGCGCTGGTAATCGATGCGATCTTCAAACATGCGCCGTTCTGTAAATTCGTCTGTCCCCTCGGCCAGTTCAATTTCGTTTCTTCCACTGTCTCGCCACTTGAAGTGAAAGTCCGCGACCACGATGTGTGTACTCGATGTAAGACGAAGGATTGTATCCGGGGCCAACGCGTGGCGGACGCGCCGTTGGTGGTGATTCAACGGGGTTGCGAACTGGCGCTATTTCAACCGCGCAAGGTGGGCAATCTCGACTGCACTTTTTGTTTGGATTGTGTGCAGGCGTGTCCTCACGACAACGTCGGCATAATCAGCAGGCTGCCGGCCACAGAATTGATGACGGACGGAATGCGATCGGGCGTTGGATTCTTATCGAAGCGAAAAGATCTTACAGCTCTCGTCGTGGTATTCAGTTTCGGCGCGTTGCTGAATGCTTTCGGAATGGTGAGCCCTGTTTATGCTTTGGAGCAGTGGCTGGCTAATTTGCTTGGAGTTAATAATGAGGCGCCGGTATTAGCTGTCATCTTCGCATTGTTCCTGGTTGTTGAACCGCTGCTTTTGATAGGTGTTGCCGCGTGGCTTACTCGGGTCTGGGAAAGAAGGAACAGATCGTTACTATCTATCGCAGTGCGCTATTCGTATTCGCTCGTGCCGCTTGGATTTGGCATTTGGCTGGCCCACTTCGGCTTTCACTTTCTGACCGGCCTCTACACGTTCATTCCCGTGACCCAGACTGCGCTCGCTAACGTTGGTTGGGCCATCTTAGGTGAGCCTCGCTGGGGTCTGACTGGTTTGGCTCCGAATGTGGTCCAACTGTTCGAGTTTGGTTTTATCACGCTTGGCCTACTCGGTTCGCTGCTAGTGAGTTACGCCATCGTCACCACAGAAAGAATAGAGCGTCCCACACCGGTTTTTAGTGTGTGGGCCACAGTGTCGTTGCTAATGGCCGGATCAGCGTTCTGGTTGATGTCACAGCCGATGGAAATGCGTGGAGTCGTACTCGGCGGCGGATGAGTGTATCTGAGGAATGATTCGACACAGTGCCAGATATGCTTTGCCGTTAGTCGTATTCTTTTTAATAGCAACGACCGCAAGTGCTCACGAAGGTCCTCCCTTCCCGCTGTTCGTAGATCAAAAAGTTGATCGCTACCTCGTTTCTGTCTGGACTGATCCGGATGTTGGCACCGCACAGTTCTTCGTGATTATCAATGCGCAGGACTCCGGTGACGTTCCTGCCGACTTACGAGTTCAAATCGGAGTGCAACCCGTCAGCGGTCGACTAACAGAGACGTTTTATGTAGCTCAACGTGAGAATTTGCAGCAACAGATTCAATATAAAGCGGAAGTGCACTTCGATGCCGAGGAACTTTGGCGAGTGCGCGTACGCTTGGAGAGTGCGCAGGGCAAAGCCGAAACGGTCGCAACAGTTGAAGCCACTCCGCCTGGCTACGGGCGTTGGGACCTCTTGCTGTATTTATTTCCGTTCCTCGCCATCGGTATATTGTGGGGCATCGCCCTGATCCGGAAGATTAGACGGCGACCCGAAGATCAGCATTAAGGGGTATATATATGAAAAGGTTGGTTTATTGTTTCTTCGTCATGATCGCGTTTGCCATGAATCTAGCGGCGCAGGATGTTCACTCTTACGCGAACCCTTCGGCGGTTCGAGTTAGGCACGTCGAACTGGACTGGGACGTCCTTTTTGATCAGAAGATTCTTAAGGGCACGGCGACGTTGACGGTCGAACGAAGTTCGCAGACTGAACCTTTAATCGTCGATACCCGGGATTTGAAGATCGAAAGGGTCGAGACGTCAACCAACGGCGTGGCATACGCATCCGGGACTTTCACGGTCGGAACGAGCGACAAGATTCTCGGCGCGCCGCTGACAATTCCCTTGCCTGCCGGCGCCACACGCGTTCGCATTCATTACTCAACGTCACCCGGCGCTTCCGGATTGCAGTGGCTCGCACCGGCTCAGACTGCCGGCAAAAAAGATCCTTTCATGTTCACTCAATCGCAGGCAATTCACGCACGCAGTTGGATTCCACTACAGGACACGCCCGCT
Organism: uncultured Acidobacteriota bacterium; assembly: GCA_963789185.1. Lineage (GTDB taxonomy): Bacteria > Acidobacteriota > Blastocatellia > Pyrinomonadales > Pyrinomonadaceae > PSRF01. The sequence continues at coordinate 18,542 of CAWBJU010000013.1, read as the reverse complement.
GTTCGAGTGACCTACAACGCGCGTGTACGCACGCCGCGAAGTCTCCTTGCCGTAATGAGCGCCGAGAACGACGCGCGCACACCGCGCGACGGCGACTACAGCTTCCGCATGCGCCAACCAATCCCGTCATACCTGATTGCACTGGCGGTCGGCGATCTGCGTTTCCGCAGTCTTGGCCCGCGGACAGGTGTTTACGCGGAGCCGCAGGTGATCGATCGCGCGGCACGTGAACTCAACGACACAGAGAAAATGGTTGTTGCGACTGAACGCCTTTATGGACCATATCGTTGGGGTCGTTACGACCTTTTGGTTTTGCCGCCAAGCTTTCCTTTTGGCGGGATGGAAAATCCACGGCTCACTTTTGCCACGCCGACAATTCTCGCCGGCGACAAGAGTCTTGTATCACTCGTCGCGCACGAGTTGGCCCACTCGTGGTCCGGTAACCTCGTTACAAACGCGACTTGGCGCGACTTCTGGTTGAATGAAGGCTTCACGGTTTATCTCGAAGGCCGCATTCAGGAAGCGGTTTACGGTCGCGCGCGTGCACAAATGGAAGCTGCCTTGGGCCTGCGTGAACTGCAGGACGAGATGGCCACGTTGGAAGACCGCGACGAAATCCTTCATGTTGATCTCGCGGGGCGCGATCCGGATGAAGGTTTCACGAACGTGCCTTATCAAAAAGGCGCGCTCTTTCTAGTTCATCTCGAACAAACCTTCGGCCGCGCGCGCTTCGATCGTTTTCTGCGCAGCTACTTCAATCATTTCGCTTTCCAGAGCATCACGACTGAACAGTTCCTGACCTATTTGAAGCAAAACTTGCTCGATAAAGATCCCGCATTGGCTGGGCGAGTCCCGATCGATGAATGGATTTCAAAACCGGGACTTCCCGCCAGCGCGCCGAAGCCAACGTCTCCTGCATTCGCCCGAGTTGAAGAGCAAGCACAACGTTGGTTGCGAAACGAAATACCGGTGACGCAGATTCCTTTTGCGAGGTGGACCACACAGGAAAGACTTCATTTTCTGAAGTTCGTGCAGAGCGCCCTCGAACCGCCTCCGTCCTCGGGTGGTCCAGCCGGCACGCAACTAAGCCAGACCGAAAGAGTAAGGTTGATGGGAGAACTCGACCGCGCCTTCAACCTGACGCACTCAGGCAATTCCGAAGTCGCTTTTCAGTGGCTGATGATGTCGATTCAAAACAGGTACGAACCGGCATCTGCGAGGCTGGAGGAATTTCTGCTTTCGGTTGGTCGGCGCAAATTCATCAGGCCGCTTTATCAAGAGCTCGCCAAGACACCCGAAGGCCGAGCGCGTGCGCTTGCGATCTATCGCCGCGCCCGTTCAACGTACCATCCGATCGCTGTTACGAGCATTGATCAAGACTTGCAGTGGCCAGGGCAATAAAAACTTGGGCTAGGCTTGCCTTGAAGTTAGCTTCACCTTGTCATCAACCAAGTCGTTTATGGTCCAACCGGAGAGATTCGAATAGGCAAGGAGGACCATCAACGACGGTTCTCGCCCACCCCGCTCAAAAAGCGAAATACTGGATGGGTAGAGAGCCTCGTTTTTGACTGCGAGCTTCCTGATCAGTTCCGACTGGGATAGACCTAAGTGAATCCTAATCAATCGCAGTTTCTCGCCTAACCGGTGTGGTCGGGAACGGTGAGCGCGCCCCATCAACTTACCCTCCGGGATGACGCGCGGCTAGACTTGCAAAGGTTTCTAAATAGAAATACGCTGTAGCTGGCTTTTGGAGAGGCCCGGAGTCCTTGCATCCGGGCGGTGAGCATTTCAGGCGGTTCCTGCTCGCCGAATAATCATTTGCATTTATGTTAGCGAAGTGCGCAGCCCGGTGACAATTGCATTGTCAACGTACTTCGCCTTCAGAGAGGCAACAATGGGGGGTGTTGTCTCTCGCGAATGCCCCATGACTGTCCAGACAGGGGCGCAGGGGCGTTACCGTAAACGTATGGAAGCGGAAGCGGTAACGCCCTCTTTACGCGCTACGATTGCAATATTTTATTTCTGCCCAACCTTTCTTTGCTCCTCTTAATCAGTTCGAGCCGCGTCCTCAACACTTTTGCTTAGAGCGATTGTTGATTTTGGATTTTCGTTCGTCAAGACATTGACTGTCTTTATCGATGAGGCTAACGCTGAATCAAACTTTGTACGGCGATCGTTCCTCGACAACGTTGACGGGATCTTGACGGTAGGTGCCTTCGAACAGAGCGGAGACGTTTGAAACGCCTCCGCTCCGGTTTGCGTCTCTCTAAAACGCGTTACTGCAGTGACACGTCGTCGACTCTGAATATCGTTGGCAACGTGATGTCGTTGGTTCCGCGGAATTGAATCCGCACTGTCTGTCCGGCGAACGAGCTGAGATTGAACGGCCCTCTCAGGACGTACGCTCCCGCCGTGCCGCTATTCTGATTACTAAACGTCGTAAGCGTTGCGAGCAATGTTCCCGTCGTACTTCGGACCTCGATGAAGAGACGATCGAAAATTGCTGCTCCAGCGGCTTCGTTGGTTGTGATGTTTAGCCAGAACTGCAAGTTCGTACAGCCGTTAGTCGGAATAGTTACCGTTTGGAATAAAGTTCCACTGGAACTATTCACTCCGTTCAGGATCATGTAAGCAGTTCCGCTATGTGGGAATGCTCCAGTGCTCCTAGTAACCTGTCCACTGACTGTCCACGGTGTGGTACCGGTTTCGAATCCCGGGTTAACGATCGCGTTCGTACAGCCACCGCTAATGCCGGCCTGTGACACGTTGAACGTCAAACCGGCAATCGTCATTGAACCACTTCTAGCAGTGGAACCGTTTGCTGCGACTGAGTAATTCACTGTGCCACTACCAGAACCATTAGCGCCGGACGTGATGGTGATGAACGAGTTGTTGCTCACCGCGGTCCAATTGCAACCCGCTTGCGTAGTCACCGCCACGCTTGCTGATCCACCCGACGCCGTAAAGCTCGCGCTGGTCGGATTGATCGAGAACGAACAAGCGCCTCCGCATTCTGCGGGTAAGTCAGTTGCGGCAGTGTGAGTTGTTCCATCATTGCCCACCGCTGACACTCCCATGCCGTGACGCGCAAACACTGTCCAGATGGCGCAGCGATTTGCGCCGCCAAACAGGTTCTGATCGGCCTGAAGAATGCCGTCGCGTGCAGTCAGGAATGATGGACGGTTAGGTGTGAACTTCATCCCGTTGAGCACGAGACGATCAGTTGTTGCGGCGCCAAGCTGCGTTCGCAAATCCCAAAGAGTTGCGGCCCAAACTTCGCCGTCATTGTGAACTGAGACGCTTCCGAGGTCGGAGTAAGAGTTGTGCACGGCTGCGGCAGGAACCGTGTAAGCGGCTCGCCGAATGCCGTTTGGGTTGTTGGTGACGTACTCGCCGACAGCACCGTCGTTGTTGATTGTGATGGCCCAGTAATCAGACCAACCTTCACCCATTGCGCCTGACTGTATTCCGCTCAACGCGGTGCTGCCGTTGCCGATGAGGCGGTTTGAGATGCCGTGCCCGTATTCATGGAACACAACATCGCCATCAACTGAACTATCGCGATCAGGACTCGGAGACGTGAACAAATACTGTTGCATGCGCGGACGCGAACCGTCAGGCGGTGTCGCGAAGTTTGCATTGTTTGTTCCCGATCCATCCTGCGCTTCTGCTCGAACGGAGTCGTTTCCGAAACCGCCGCGGCCGAAGTTGTTTACCTGGAAGTTGCGCGATGTCTCGGTAAAGCCAAGGCCGTACGAGAAGTCGTGCATGATGTTGTTGAAGTAAAAAAGATTCGTCACCACAGCGGCCTGCTGTGTCCTTGGATCGACTGCGGTCGAGAAAGGAAAAGTGAAATCCTGGTTCGCTGCTGAGGCGTGACCAACGGAGAGCCCGGTGCCGTTGTTATTGTCCGGTGCGTTGTTGGCATCTGCATCAAGGTAGGCCTCGACGTTGTTGCCAGTGGTTACGGTCGAAGTTCCCATCCAGCCGGCTGCCGTGTTGATGACGGTGTCTCCGACGAATGAAACGAGCTGGCGTGCGCCTTTGTCAGGTGCTTCGGTGTAAATCGTGCCTTGGGCTTCAAACAAATAAAGGTTGTGACGAAGCAGAAGCTCCCCCGTGTGAGCGTCGAGTAGAATTTCATACCACTCGTCGGGACCAATTTCCGCAACGACGTGCCAGGCCAGGCGGCTCTCACCCGCGACGCTCATTACAACCTGTTCCGAGAGTACTTCTTCGAGGCTCAGATCCAGCGGATTGGCAAAGCGAGACATTTCCGTCGTTGAGGCTCGAGAATAGACCGCCACAAAAGACGGGAAAACATCTCTGCCCGCATGCTCGAACGCTTTCGCGATGGCTTTTGCTTCGTTCATCGCGCCCTTGCGGTTGAGTGGTGGACCATCGACCACAAATCCTTCGCGTACATTGAGTACCTCGCCGTTTTTATTAACGACGACTTGAACCTGTCCTTCCCATACCTTTAGACCACCGACGGTCTGCGTGTAGTTGAGGAAAGTAGTTCCCCGATCGTTGTCTTCGTTTTCGAGTATCAACTCTTCCCTGCTGGCGCCGGGCAGCGCGAAGAGTGAGTTATGTCGCCCAAGAAAATTGCGAGCGATGTTATCGGCAGTATCTGATCGTGGTTCTGAAAGAGTGTCGCCGTCGATGAAGAGGTTCTTCATGCCGCCTGCTTCGTTAACGACCGCGCGAAGATTTGCAGCCTTCTCAGTCGCGAGCGACGAGCGGAATTGCCCAACGGCGGACGCTCGAGAGCGAGTGCGCGCGTTCTGCATCGCAGCTTGCTTGCCGGAAGTTGAACTAAGGTCCATGTCTTCAAACTCGCGCCGGCCGGAAAGGCGAATATCAAAGTTCGGCAGACCGCGACGCGGAGGTGCTTGTGGGGATCCTGCTGACGTTCGCGGTTGTGCAGCATCTGACTTCCATAACGGCATGACGATTGAAGCCACAGCGGCCCCAACGAGAATTGTAAAGATCAGAATCTTACGAATCATTTGCGACTCCTTTTAGCTTTGGGTAGGCAGCACTCGCCCGTTGTTCATGTGTTGAAGGTGGAACTTCGCACACTCATAGTTTGATTAAGTGAGACATGCACGGGCTGATTGAAACGACGATGGGAGGACTGGTTCTGTGTTGAAGCTGGGGGACGCAAAGACTAGCAGATTGCTATGAGAGTGTAAATATTTACGAGGAAGAGAGGCCGCTTGGCTCAGTTTAGAGCCCCGGCCTTACGTGCCAGAGCTCAGAGATAAAAGACGATCGTCAGCGAGCCGCAATGTCGATAGAGTCCAGTTCGACCAGAACCGCCCCTTTTGGATCTCGGCGTTCAGCAAAAATGAAAATCGATACGGTATAGCTAACCGATGCCGAGAGTTTGGCGAGAGAATTAAACGTTCGTTGTATGTTTCCGCTGTGCTTCATTCCGTAGGGAAACTCAAGTACAAAACTCTTTCCTCCCATATTCAGGAAAATCGTCACGCGCGTGTCGGCGGTCTTATTCACCGAGCCACGAATGTCTTGTTGGTATACCTTGGGCTTAGGCTTGATTTTCGTGTTGGTTGGCACCGTGATTGTCCCGGACCACGTAGCTACCAATGGATCGTTTGCGCCTTGTAGACTGATGCTCGCGGAGTTGAACAGCAGACTCAAAACACTGCCGATACTGTTTGCACTCATCTGGTTAGCTGACAGGTTGGTCGTCGAAGAAACCTGTCGTCCCGTCGGCGTTGAAATAAACGTCCTCAGGAGGAGCTTCTCGTCTTGAATGATTACCGTTCAGGTTAGCTTTGGGAGTTTGCGCCAAAAGAGTTGGGCAAACGCCGAGGAGCATAACCACAGTGAGCGTTAAAGTGCCCGGTTTTTGAAACATCATGTTCATTCTCATTGATTTGTCCTTCGTTCGGATAGTTAATTGCGCTTCACGTTTATCGCCAGGTTTTCACCTCCCAGAAGGCTAAAATCGAACTTTACCTTGAGCGCGCCACCCGGAGGAGGACATTTAACTTCATCGTTAATATCCTTCGTCTTCAAGATCGCTTGAAGGTCCGGGCTGCATTCTTTAAACGGAAAGGCCACGTCATCGTTAACAAGGTTATCGCCGGAGCAGACGTGAATGATCCCTCCAACATCATCAACAATCCAATCGTAAATGTATCCTGTGCCTGATGCCATGATGCCTCCTTATCGAGCGGTTAACGGCGGCGTTAACAGATCCATGATGTCCACAATCGTTGGGTACATGGTTGTCTGTCCAAAGATCAAACTCTCCTGAATGACAGCACCCTTGCCAGCTTTCCTGACAAACCATCCCAGGAGAGGAAGATAAGGGCGCACTTTCGGAATGTCTTTTATGATCGGCAGACCGCCTGAATACTCGGTTGGTCTACCGATACGAGTATTGGATTCAAAGCGCGAGATCTCGCGAATTTCGAGGTTGCTGAGTTGGACCTCAGTGTTAACGGTATGTCTCTCGATGCGCGGTAACTGGCGACTAACGGTGCCATTCGGTTCCTGAATTCTCGTAATACCAACGAAGTCAAACTTGAATCGCAAGGCCTGGCCTGATGGATCAAAGATCGGCGTGACCTGGAAGGTGTTGCCACTGGTTATGCCATAGATCTCTGGTGGTGCTTCCCGTGGTTGTCCATCGAGTGCCCCAAGTAGACCAAGCGCGCCGCCCGTTTGTGTGGTCAGTACGATCTGAGCTAATTGCTGCACTGACTGCAAAATGTTTTGCTCTTCGCCAACCGCCAATTGCGCTGTTGCGCGTGGGTCTACACGAGCAATCAGACGGTTGGTTGCAAGCATTGACGTGCGTTGCATGACACCAACACCGAGGCCAATCTTCTCGCGAGTGATCTTTTCACGGAGACGGTTAAGCATCCGCTGGACGAAATGACGTTCGATATCATCTTCGACCGCAATGATGATCTCTTTAAGCATTTGATCCGCCGCGGCGATGCGAGCGTTCTCATTTCTGCGAGGATCTATCTCTGTTCTACGTTTAGCGCCAAATGCGCTTAACTGCGCTTTGGCATTACCCTGGGTCAATGATTCATAGAGGCCTACACCGAATCGCTCTCGCGCAAAATTCACTAGAGGAATTATCGCTCTAACTATGTTTTGTTTTCTCGCCTCCAGTTGTTTTTGGCGAATGTCGTTGTCTGAAAGCGCCTTCTGTTGAGTTTCGATTCGCTCTAATTCAAAGCCTGCGCTTTGTGCCTCAGCGACGATTCTATCGATTGCGATTCTTTCGAGAGCTCGCACTATCTCCTCTTGAGCTGAAGTAAGCGGATCGCTGCTCTGCGAATTCATGTCAAGCCCAAGCACGCGTGCCGTCGAGGAAAAAAAGACAGTGTCTGTTCTCCACGAAGGTTCACCCTGATACATAGAATCGGTTAAACCTAGTCTGTGCAGTTGCGCTCTCAAGTCTCTGCGAAAGTTGTTGAATACCATTTCTCGAGACCTTCGCATCCCGAGGCTAAGGATCATCAACGTCTCGCCCAGCGTCGTGGTCCCGGCAGGATCAGGCAGGACAAGTTTGCTTAACTGAATTATTTCGCGCCTTTTCTGTGGGGTTGCGCTGCTTAGTTCCGTGTCATCAACGCCTAGTCGCGCGCGAACTTCTGGCTGATAAAACTGTAATCGTGCGAAACGAAAGCGTTCTGAGTCAGGGAGGCTGGTGAAGTTTGGATCCCCCAGGCGACTGCTGTTGTACTGTGAGGCAATCCTGTTGACCTCTTCGTTGAGACAGTTACGCAGGAAGGAGATTGCCGCCGAGGAAAGCGCGCGATTATTCGCAAGCTCTTGCTCGATTAGAATGAGTGCTTTATTGAAACGCTCGGTTCCCTTTGGACTGGTATCGCTGCTCATCTCCATCGTCCAGAGAGTTAGCCGTGCCTGTGGTGCGGGACGATCAAACTTTGCGATTATGTCTTTAACCACCTCGACATCGCCCGGCTTGCCACGCAGAAAGATTGTCTTGCTATCGCTGAACGCATACATTAAAACGCGGTGAACGGGATCTCGGGTTGACGCAATGGCAGGAGCAAACAAGAAAGGTCGGTTATCGCGTGCGAAAGCGAAGGCCTCACTTTCAGCCTGCGCTGCAAGAAACGCGGCGCGTCGCTGACGGACTACCGCACTCTGCGCATTCTCCAACTGATCCCGTGCCTGCTGTATTCTTGTCGGCAGTCCCGCTTGCTCATTCGCCAGTACCTCGTTTCGTTCTTTGGCCGCATCGCGTTCTCTGGTGGCATCTTCATTTCGTTCTTCATAAGTCTGGAGACGTGCGGCCGAGCGATCTCTTTCTTCAGTGGCGCGAGTCAACGCCAATTGTTTTTCGGGATTGGTGGGCTCGGCCTCAGCTTCGGTTTTTGCCTTATTGAAACGCTCTTCGTTCTTGGTGTGGTCGTTCTGAACTCCCTTTAAGCTGCGTGTCGCCTTCTGCAAAACGCTTGTTGCAGAGGCAAACCCCGCCTTCGACTGACGCAGCTCCTCCTCTAATACTTGCACTCTCCGTTGCGCGGTGTTGACTGCATCCAACGCCGCTGCCAAATCAAGCTCGATGGAGGTCAGCTTTTGTCGCTCCAAAGCCGCACGTTCTTGCGCGCCTTTGATGCCACCGATCTCGTAGGTAGCATTGTTGAGCATCTTCATGATCCGCTCTACCTCGGTAAAGTAGTAAAGCGAAACCTTGTCCGCCACGAACTCGGATGCGTCGCCAGTCAAACCATCCTGGACCACAGTGATGGTTGTGTTCAGATTCTTGTCGGCAGCCAAAAGAGCCTTGGCCGCTTGCGATGTCCTCACTTTATCGAAACCGGTTATCGTCACACCCTCGAGCTGCACACTCAGTTTTGTCCAGCCTTCCAGTACAGGTACCAGGTCGTCGTGAAGAGCGGAGGCACTGGCGACCAGCGTAAGAGCTGACGGACTATTCGTGACCGGATCTTCGATCAGCTTCGGCAGGATGTTTCTAGTGTCAGTGCTTTGCTTCAGAGCTTCAGTTGCCAGCTTATTTATCCAGGGGTCGAGTTTCTTCAACACGTCATTAACTACAAGCGTGTCGATTGCCGTGATGGCCGTTACTACCGCCGCATTCTTGTCAGCATTTTCACTTCCTGCCTGTGCAAGCGCGGCGGCAACTTCCTTCCAGCGGCTTCGGAGTAGTCGTCTTTGCGCCTCAACCTCAATCACGGACGCAAAGCTGTCGGGTAACGCGGGAACTAGAGCCGAGGCTTCGACGTCCTGCGCCACAGCGGCGATAGTGGAAAGTCGTGGTGGAAACAGTTCTGCGAGTACTTTTACCTTGTCAGGAACCGCGGCAAGTGAATCACGCAATTTCGTTTTTGCGTCCTCTTGAGCTTTGCTTTGTTTGGCTAGACGTTCGAGCTGCTCGTTGGCCTTCTTTCGCGCCGTTCCAATCTCTGCGGGCAGACCATCGGCTTCGGCAGGCAGAGCATCACGCGCTGTCGTGAGATCCGTCTTGACCTTTTCCACCTGTGCCTTGGTGCTATCAAGACTTGAAACGTGGCTTAGCGTTGCAACCGTGCGAATAGCATCGGCAAGCTCCTCGAGCTTCCTCAGCGCGGTCTCGTTTGCTTCTTCAAATGTGCTTCGGTCGTTGACGAGAGTCACCGTGCTGGTGGCTGAACGCCTCGCAACTTCGGCAAGCTCGATCGACTGTTCGGCACTTCGAAGTTGATCGTTTACTGCGTTGACCTTCTTCTTCTGGTCATCGGTGAGCGCCGGTTTATCCTGAAGGGCGGTGGTAACCGGCGGAATAGCGGAAGCAAACACAATTCCTATGAGGACCAGGAGCGCTAGGAGGAGATAGGTTTTCAATTGCCTGTGCATAGTTGGGACCTTATTGGAATAGTGGGTCATTTCGCTGAAATGTTCTCCAAGGCTGCGATTTGGAATTCGTTGTTTTCCGGGCGGCGTGCGATCTCGGCGCGACGTGGCGCGGTCGTTCCGGCGCTTCTTCGAAGCGTTTCGAGAGTTCTTCTGGCGGCTGAAGGAGCGGCGGTTGTTGTCGTTTCGGCGGTACGTTTACGAAGTAGTTCGAGAGTGTCGGCTGCGGTCGCCTTCTTGTCTTCTTTGAGGTACTTAAGAAACTTGACGATCGAGTTTGTTCCTTCAGTTCCTGCACTGAGAACCAAGGCCGTCACGATTGTATCGAAACCCGGGATCTTGCTATTGATTTGGAAGTAGTACATCACATCGAGTCCGAAGGCCCACGTCAATAAAATCCCGACAACAAAGCCGATGATTCCCAGGACAATTTTCTTTCTCTTTTCACCGACTAGCTCCTCAACGACGACCGAGAACACTTCGAGGATTTGTTGGACCGCAACACTCGCAGCAAAAATCGGAGCTAAGGGGTTTACAGGATCCATAGTTTTTTCTCCTTAATTGAAGGTCGAAATTTCAGCAAAGATTCGGAAGCCGAACTGGCCCGGGCTGCTAGTCTGGGACTTGTAATCAGAAATGCGGACTTAAACTCAACCGACCTTCAAAGTGTTATGTTCAAAAGGTGCAAAACATTTCTGAGGTGACGGCCAGACCTTAGAAAAAAAAGAGCGCGGTGGATCACGCGCTCTTAATAAAGAGATACACGCCAACTGTTCAGAACTGGATGTCCTTGTAGTCTTCCAGAACTACCTGCTCGGGATCGAGACTCTCCAGTCCCTCCAGATCGCTTTCCAAATTCTTTTTCGGGTCGAAGTTACGGAGTTGACCGAAGTTCAGTCCGGTTAACTTCTCGATTCTCCTTACCGGCACCTGGAACGTTTTATAGGCTCCGTACGAGAAAGCCTCAACGTCTTCAGGCATGAAGGCTTCTTCGCCGATGCCCTGCAACAGACTCTTCTGACTGAGGAGATACGCGGTCGCTGAGAGCTTTCCATTCTCTTTAACCATCGCCACGACCTTCCAATACTGTCGCGGAAGCTGAATGCCGCGGTAATCGTCGTCGCCATTGCTAAATACCGGGCCCGTGAAAACGGAGACCTTGAAGTTCAACGCATCGGCGTTCTTCAGAATGTAGTCTTCGAGGCCAGCCCACAACGACTGGCCGGCATTGAAGTCGTGGTGCTGCGGAGTGCAGTTCGTGAAGTGGAAGGTATCGTCGTTAGCGATCTTGGCGAGTGCCTTTGAGTCGCCCCAAGCCGGATCAAGCCTTCGCACCAGGTGTCCGCGGTCCAGCGGGTTCTTGGCGTAAACATCGTTCCCGGTCTGCTGACTCTTCTTCAACCTGGGATCGAAGAACCACTTATCGGGTTCGCGCTTGAGGTTATAGAAGATACTTCCGTCGATGTTGACGGCGGTGTAGAACGCCAGCCTCCGCTCAGCGTTCATCACTACGCTGTAATGGTGATACGGCAACACGTGCTTGTCCGCGCCGTTTGCGTTTAGGTTAACCGCAGCTTTTGCCTTCAGCTCGGTCGACAGTTTCGGCAACGGTACTCTCGCGGCGCCAGTTCCGAGGAAGTCTGGATCGTAACCTTCGCGGTTGCCGTAATCGGGATCGATGCTTACGGCCTCGTCTATAATTCCCCCGGAAGGCTCTTTAAGCAACGAAGAGAGTTGACTCGCGCTCAGTCGTGCGGAGATGTTGATCTCATCACCACTGACGGCAACATTCAGCGGCACGCTCACAGCGGCTTCGGCTGAGTTTCCTTCGTTCCCTCGGTCTCCATTGTCTGTGTTGTCCAGGTCGAGGATTGACAACTTGTCGCGCAACAACGCGGGCATACTCTTTTCGCTTTCCATAACGAACCTCTCGTGATGTGGGTGTGGGCTCTTAATGCTGAGTCTGACCAGGACAGGACGATGATCGCTGAGAGCGGTCAAGTAGTCGGGGATCTCTTTATCATGAGCAACGATGAAGAAATCGTCGGCACCGTGCGTCTGGGCCAGAGTAGGTGACAGAAAGATGTGATCGATCATAGAGAGCGGCCCCTTTACGTACGAAAAGGCGCCGCCCTCTTCATCGCCGGCACTGAGGGGGACCATGCCGCCGGAAATCAGCTTGCTGAAGTCGTCGCTCGCCAACGGAGCGTTGTAGTCGCCGCCGATCACCCAATCACGATCCACTTCGTATTTGTTAATCATCCGATCGACTGCCGCGGCGAGGATTGCAGCCGCCATGCGCCGTCGCTTCTGGCCCTCGCCTTTAGCTTTGAGGTGCAACGGCACGAGCAAAAACTCAAACTCTTCGCCACCCTTGTTCGCGAAGCGGAAGAGTCCCGGATAACGATCGAACACCTGACCTTCGACAGCTTCCAGATTAAGGTCGTCGAAATTCAGGCTATGCACGTGAAACCATTCGTCGATCTCCTCGGGCCATTTGACCTTCTCGCCATCGACCGTTTTCTTGTTCCACATGACGGCAGTCGTTTGATCGTCGCCCGGCGCATCGGGCTCGGAGAAGTCACACGCGAAGTCGAGGTGATAAACCTCGTTGAGGTATTTTGTGAGTGCACGCGTCGCTTCGGGAGAGGTCTCTTCGAAAGCCCAGATGTCGAGGTTCATTTTCACGATGACCTCGGCGACCCGCTGAAGTTTTGTCTGGTAGTTACGATTGAACCACTCGATGTTCCAGAAGCCGACATCGATGTCGCCGGCCTCGCCCTTGTAAATGTTCACCAGCGATTCGACAGCGCGGTTCGAATCCGGCACGGCACGACCCAGTGCGCCCCAGTGGCCCAGGATCGCGTCAGTTCCGTTGACGTGTGAGAGGACTTCCTGAATGTTCTTTCGGTTTTGCGGTTGTTCCAACACGAGCTTCTCGAGATAAGCGACGATTGCCGAAAACCTGATGCCTTCGTTTACATACTGGGAAGGATTTCTCTCATCCCGGCTCGGATTGTCGGCGCTCGCGTGATGCAGCGCGAACGGCATCCAGCTATTGTTGAAAACGCAGCTTCCCGAACTTCCCGGTTTGGTGTCCGAGACATAATGCACAAGGCTTTCGTCCAGGCCCGTGACTCTGTTCTCCTGCAACGTGACGCCCTTATAGTCGCCACCCGGATGCTGGATGATGTTCGCCACATCCCGTTCTTTGATCACGAAGAAGTCGCGATTGAACGGCACAGTGCCAAACTTTTTACCGGGCGCGCCGTCGATCCAGACAAACGTGAAATCGAGGCCGTTCGGCGTCGGGCTCGTGATAAAGAGGCGGTCAGGTTTGAGGCGAAAACGTTTAACCGGCAAGTCTTTGCCTTCCGGATCGCGCTGATAGTTAAAAACGCACTCGGCCTTGCCCGCAGTGTCTTTAGAGTTGATGACATGATGGTTAGTGAGAAGGATATTGTCTGAGATCAGAAAGCCAGTACCGGCCCACGAACCTTTTTTTCCTTTGTAGTTTGTCCCGCTCGCCTCGATTTTGCAGACGGCGGTGGAGCGCGTAGGTGCAACGTCCAGGAACCACGCAGGCAGGATATTGTTCTCGCCAATGACGATTTCGAGTCCGGCCGTATCACCGGAGAGTGCCGCGGCGAACACTTCGTCGGAAAGCGCGCCGGCCCTGCGCATGTTCGACGCGCGCATTAAGTTGCCTACCCGATTGGGGTCGTCGAAGGCTAATTCTGTTGCGATCTTATTAAGTACGCCGTTGCGATCGGATGGACTGTCTGCCGGGCGTATGAATTCAACGGTTGATGATAGATCTTCGGACATCCTGACCTCCTCTTTCTCGCTCGTGATGCTGAAGGTGCTAGCCTGCCGCCAGATCAACTGTGCGCGGCAGCACAGTCACACGATTTTGCTAACTTGGGAGCACCTCCAAGATGAAATGCTGTTTAGTGCCAAAACATTTCGCGTTGAAGTTTTCGAGGCTCTCGAAGTTTATTTCGGATGAAGGAGGAGGATGCCAGGCGCTCGATACGTTGATGGGATCTTTGAGGTCGTACTTAAGCTCGGGATTCGTACCCGCTTGTACACTATGAGTGCAATAATAAAGCTCGCTGCTTGACCGTCTGCTTCTGGCGGCCCATAGTGCGCCTCATGGTTCAAATCATAGTCGTTGGAGTTATCACTTTCATCATTACTGGCCTGGTAGGCTTTTGGAAGTACAAATCGTGGCGTTGGAACGCGGTTGATATCATCTACTACCCACTGGCTACCCTCGGGGTGATTCTTCTGTTCGCCACCAACGCTGCGCAGCGTAAGTTACTCGAGCTAAATCAAGTTTCTGATTTGAAGAGAACGGAACTGCGTCAGACCGAAAACGCGAGACCCGATGTCAAAATACTAACAAGCGACGAACTGACGACCATAAGTCTTAAGCAGATTGAAGTGATTCCCGACTGGCACTCGATGTGTCAGCGAGGTGTCTTTGATCCTCGATGCTCTGTAGCGGAGAAATTAGTCGAACCAGTTAATACGTTTCTTCAAACATCCCAAGAAAAATTTTCAACCCAGGAACAAAAACTGCTCAGCATATGCACGGCGGCGGATCGAATGCTCGACGACATCGCGAGAAACAAAAGACTTTCATACACAACTTCGGACGACTTGGTTTCAGAGTATAAGCTTCTCCTTTCAAAGAACTACGGAGTCTACGACCACGAGGAGATTCATTTAAGAACTAATAACTTCCAGGCGAAAGAGATTGCGGAAGCGGAAAACATATATAGGCGAGCCTTTTCAGAAGAAACCGACGATACGAGGTTCGTTCTCGGCTTAATGAAGGCGGAAGCAGACTTTTCGACGTTGACTCCTTGCTATGAAAAGATCAATACCCAAAACGAACTAATCAGTGCCGTAAGGGAAGGAAACATGCCCGATAGCGATTAATGCCGCGTGGTCCCACTCTAATGGCCCCTCGCTAATTGAAATGCATGCGCTTTTGTTATATGTTGCCTCACGCGCGGCCGTTCGGGACGAAGAAGGTATAAACGAATTCTCAAGGTCAGCGGCCCGCCAGTCTATCTCCACTTTTGAGCCGAACACGGAACGCGATTGACGAACGGAACCCAACGTACCTTCGGACTTGACTTCGCTTGAGCTACGGTCGATCCAAGGACGAATTTGTCGTTATGGGCAACCAAAACACGCCGACGACTCTAGGGGACGTGCTGTATGCCAAGTCCGAGGCTCCGGTGCCCGAGCAGGACTGGGCTACGCTCGTCCAATCGATTGCCGCGGGCGATCAGCTCGCGCTGCATGCGCTCTACGAGAGGGCTCACCGCCCCGTCTTCACTTTGATCATGCGAATCACGGCCAACCGGGAAACTGCTGAAGAACTCACCATAGACGTCTTCCACGACGTGTGGCGGCGCGCCTCGGGTTACGACGCCGCAAACGGCACCGTGCTCGGCTGGATCATGAACCAAGCGCGCTCACGGGCGATCGACCGTCTGCGCTTCGAGAGTCGAAAAAAGCGCAGCCACGTCGGTGATGTGCAGCCGGTCGCAGAGGTTGCAGCCGATCCGCGCGACGTGCTCGAGCTGTGTGAGCAGGGTGAATCACTGCGCACGGCTTTGGAAGCGCTTACGCCGGACGAGCGTCAGGCAATCGAAACGACGTTCTTTGCCGGGCTTACGCATGCCGAAGCGGCGGCGAGGTTGAACCAGCCGCTTGGAACTATAAAGACGCGCATTCGTTCAGGACTGCATAAGCTTCGGGACACGCTAACCGTGGAAGGAGTGAAGCCATGAGTGGGTTCCACGAGAACCGCTGCGAGCACAGCGAGGTCACGTGCGCTTACGCGGCCCAGGCGTTGGCGTCGAGCGAGGTGGCCGCGGCCGAAGCGCATATCGCCTCGTGCCCCGATTGCCAGCGCGAGCTGGAAAGCCTCCGTCCGGTGGTGGATAGGTTCGTTTCCTGGCCCACCGATGTTCTGCGTCCGACTACATCACTGCAAACGCGGTTGGCACTTCGCATCGCCGAGGAGACTGGCCAGCAACCAGTGGTGCCGCCAGCGCGGCAATGGTCTGAACCGGAATGGGAACAGGTTGCGCCCGGGATCGAATGCAAACTGCTGGCGACCGACACGGAAAGGCATCGCGTAAGCATGTTGGTACGCCTTGCGCCCGGCGCGAGCTACCCTGCGCACACTCATGCAGGAGTAGAAGAGCTGCATCTCCTCGACGGTGAGCTGTGGATCGACGACCTCAAGCTCTTCCCCGGCGAGTACAACTACGGCGCGCCCGGGGCGGGCGACGAGCGCGTCTGGAGCGAGACCGGCTGCACTTGCGTTCTCGTTACCAGCACTAAAGATATGCTTCGCTGAAGCGCGTCCGCGCATGAATAGGCATACCGCAAACAACTCGTACGCTACGGTCGTCGTAGAAACGGGTTTATAATCATCTATTCGGGACTGTCGCCACCGCCTGAGCGCGCTGCTTTCGCCTCCTTCTCACCTCGCACCAATCCAAAAGCTCGCGTTTGACGTTTAAAGGGTATGCAACACTCGCATTCGCTCTACGTCCCGCAACGGATAAATTCGAGCGGTGGCTATCGAGCGCCTGATCAACTGTTCCTCCATGTCGTGGATACGGTGCTCTTCCATTGCCAAATCCCAATCCAGTTTGCCGCCACTCGGACGGCTGGCGGGGATTCAAGCCAATGAGCCTGAGCTCAAACCTGAACGATTGCGAAAGCGCCGAGCTGTCGTGTGCGTACGCCCTCCAGGGTCTGCCTACGAACGAGGTTGCCGCGGCCGAAGCACATATCGCCTCGTGCCCGTACTGCCAGCGAGAGTTGGAAAGCCTGCGCCCGGTTGTCGCTAGGTTTGTTTCCTGGCCCACCGATGTGCTGCGTCCGACTACATCACTGCAAACGAGGTTGGCACTTCGCATCGCCGAGGAGACTGGCCAGCAACCAGTGCTGCCGCCAGCGCGGCTGTGGTCGGAACCGGAATGGGAGCAGGTCGCGCCCGGGATCGAATGCAAACTGCTGGCGACCGACGCCGAAAGGCATCGCGTAAGCATGTTGGTGCGCCTTGCGCCCGGCGCGAGATACCCGGCGCACACTCATACCGGCATAGAAGAGCTGCATCTCCTCGACGGTGAGCTGTGGATCGATGAGCGCAAACTCTTTCCCGGCGACTACAACTACGGTGCACCCGGCGCGGCTGACGAGCGCGTCTGGAGCGAGACCGGCTGCACCTGCGTTCTCGTTACCAGTAGTAAGGATGTCCTGCATTGATCCCGACGAGGAGGCTATCATGAGCGCCAAAACCTTACGCAATCCCAACGGATTTCTCAGGGAATTGGTGTCGATGAAACCGAAGGCGGTCCTCGAGCTGGTCCATAGCGAGAGTGAACAGGGCTTTCGCGCGATCATCGATGCCCTGCCAGCAGCGATCTATACCACCGACGCCAAGGGCAAGATCACGCACTTCAATCCAGCGTGTGTCGAGTTCTCCGGCCGCACGCCGACGCTCGGCTCCGATCAATGGTGCGTCACATGGAAGTTGTTCCACCCCGACGGCCGGCCCATGCCGCACGATGAATGCCCGATGGCGATCGCGCTCAAGGAAGGACGTGTTGTGCGCGGCGCTGAAGCTATCGCAGAGCGCCCGGACGGCACGCGTATCTGGTTCACGCCCTATCCGATGCCGCTGTTCGACGATACCGGTGAACTCATCGGGGGCATCAACATGCTCGTGGACATCACCGAACGCAAAGTGGCCGAAGCGCGGATTCAATCCGACGCTCATGCTCTAGCCAAATTGAATGAACTGAGTTCGCGCCTCTGGAACATGGGCAGTTTGAGCGAAGGGCTTGACGAGATGCTCGCGGGCACCATTGAACTGGTCGGCGCGGATTTCGGTAATATCCAGATTTTGGATGCTCAGCGCCGCGTGCTTTTGATTGAGGCCCAGCGCGGCTTCCAGAAGGAGTTTCTGGACTTCTTCCGCGAAGTGTCAGCGGACGATGGCTCATGCTGTGGCCGGGCCCTGCGCACCGGCGAACGCGTCATCGTTGAAGATGTGGAAACGGATTCGAACTTCGCCCCGATGCTTCACATCGTGCGCAACGCCGGCTTCCGCACGGTGCAGTCCACTCCAATCATCGGTCGTCAGGGCCGGCCACTGGGCGTGATCTCGACGCACTTCAGGTCTGTGCACCTGCCCAGCGACAACGAGTTGCGCCTGCTTGATCTGTACGTGCGGCAGGCCGCGGATTTCATTGAGCAAAAACGGACCGAATCGCTCATCCAGTGCCAGAAGCAATCGCTGGAACTGGTGGTCGCCGGCGCGCCGCTTGAAGGTGACGGCGGAATATTGGATTTTCTGGCGCGCTCGATGGAGCACCAGTTGGACGGCGCGATTGTGGCGGTTCACTTAATGGAGCCGGATGGCTACCACTTCGGATATGTCGCAGCCCCGAGCTTGCCGACCAAATATGCGCAGGCGACCAGAGGAATGGACGCGCGCCAAGAGCTGGGTTGTTGCAGTTCGGCAGTAGTGTCGCACACTCCGATGATCGTGGACGATTTCGCCGACGATCTGCCCACGACGCGCTGGCCCGCCTTTACAGCCGAGATGATCGCGCTGGGACTGCGCGGCT
>CAWBJU010000012.1:0-420893 GCA_963789185.1 uncultured Acidobacteriota bacterium | reverse complement strand
ATCGTGGACGATTTCGCCGACGATCTGCCCACGACGCGCTGGCCCGCCTTTACAGCCGAAATGATCGCGCTGGGACTGCGCGGCTGTTTCACCACTCCCATCGTCTCGGCAGAAAAGAGAGTTCTCGGAACGTTTGCAATTTACTACCGCGAGCCGCGGCATCCGAGCGCGCGCGACCGGCAACTGGTCGATTTCGTTACGGGCACCGTGGCCCTTGCGATTGAGCGCAAGCAGGCTGAGAAAGCATTGCGCGAGAGCGAAGAGCGCCATCGCCAAGTGCTCTCGCTCATGCCCGCCGCCGTGTACTCATGCGAGGCTACCGGCGTCATCAGCTACTACAACGAGCGCGCTGCGCAACTGTGGGGGCGCGCGCCGCAAATTGGCGATAGCGGTGAGCGCTTCTGTGGCTCCGATCAGATGATCTTGCCTGACGGTACGCATCTTCCGCATGAGCAGTGTCCCATGGCAGTCGCGCTGCGCGAGGGCCGCTCCTTCCGTGATGCGGAGGTCAACATTCGCCAACCCAACGGCACGATCATACCCGTGCTGGTCAACATCGACCCCATCCGCGATGAGCATGGCAAGGTCATCGGCGCGATCAACGCCTTTCACGATGTGTCAGCTATCAAACAGGCCGAGAAGGCCGTGCGCGAAAGCGAAGAACGTTTCCGCATGCTCGCCGACAACATGGATCAGCTTGCCTGGACCTGCGACAAGCTCGGCACTGTCACCTGGTACAACCAGCGCTGGCTCGAATATACCGGCATGTCCTTCGAAGAGATGAAAGACTGGGGCTGGACCAAGTGCCATCATCCCGATCACATCGATCGCGTCGTCGCCGGCATCACCCGTTCGCGCGAGACCGGCGAAATCTGGGATGATACCTTCCCGCTCCGCGCTAAGGATGGTAGCTATCGCTGGTTTCTCTCGCGCGCCCTGCCCATCCGGGACGCAAGTGGCGATATCACGTGCTGGTTCGGTACCAACACCGAGATTGAGGATCTGAAGCAGGCCCGGGAGGCGGCTGAGACTGCGAATCGAGTCAAAGATGAATTTTTGGCCACCGTCTCGCACGAACTGCGGACGCCGCTTAACGCAATAATGGGATGGACGCATCTGTTAACGCGAGGCAAGCTTGACGAAGAGACTTCCGCTCGTGGCCTCGAGACTATTGCGCGAAATGCCTCTGCGCAAAACCAACTCATCTCAGACCTGTTGGATGTGTCGCGGATCATCTCCGGCCAGTTGCGTTTTGAGAGCAGCGTGGTTGATTTGATGCCGGTGATTGAGGCGGCCACTGAGACTGTGCGTCCCGCGGCTGACTCCAAAGGGATCCTTTTGCAACTCGAGTTGGATCAAGGCGCAGGGTTGGTGTCGGGAGATGCCATGCGCTTGCAGCAGATCGTTTGGAATTTATTGACTAACGCGATCAAGTTTACTCCAGGAGAAGGGCTGGTCACGGTGCGGCTGAAACGTGAGAACACCGGTGTTATTCTCAGTGTGACTGACACTGGTGAAGGCATTAGCGCTGAATTCCTGCCCTACATTTTCGATCGTTTCCGTCAGGCAGAAAGCACCTCCAAGCGTCAGCATGGTGGCCTCGGCTTAGGACTGGCCATCGTGCGCCACCTGGTTGACGCACACGGCGGGACAATTAGCGCAGCGAGTAAAGGAATTGGAAAGGGATCAACCTTCACCGTTACGTTTCCTTTGCTGGCCGTGCAGACCGATGCTATCAGTGCGGAGCGCGCATTCTTCCCGTCAGGGTCACCGGCCTTTGCGTCATCCGCAATCTTGAAAGGAGTGCGAGTGCTTGTAATTGACGACGAAGAGGATGCCCGCGAGTTGTTGACCCTGGCTCTAATGCATAGCGGCGCGGAAGTGAGAATTGCTGCCACAGTCCAGGATGCACTTGAGATCCTGAAGCAATGGAAACCAAACGTCCTGGTGTCGGACATCGGGATGCCGGGTGAGGATGGTTACGATTTGATTAGGAGAGTGCGAGCGCTGGAATCCGAAAAGGATGAAACAATCCCAGCCTTAGCGCTCACCGGCTACGCCAGTGCAGAAGATGCGGCACGTGCCCGCGTAGCCGGCTACCAAACCCACATGGCCAAGCCTGTGGCACCCAGCGATCTGGTCGCAGCAGTGGCAACCCTTGTCACGGAAGCTTCTCTCCGCGTGGGAACAACCTTATCTCGTCAACGAAAAAAAGACGATGGCGGTGGAACATGAAAGAAGCTAGCCGCGGCTAGGCAGGGAGAAGTGTCAAGGGATGCTTTTCCATTCGGTTCAAGAATATGCGTTGTCACTAACCAGGTTCGCTATGATCGAACAGAGCTTTGCTGCTTCAATCGGTTTCGGCACAAACATCTGATACCCCGCCTCCAATACGCGCTCTCGATCTTCGACTCTCGCATAACCGGTCAATGCGATCGCAGGTGTGTCTCCACCCTGTTCACGCGGTAATTGACGAATTGACTTTATGAAGGCGTACCCATCTAGTTCCGGCATGCCGATATCGCAGACTATTAGGTTAGGCTTCCAACCAGCAAAAACATCAAGCGCCTCACGCGCTGACGAAGCTGTAATCACAGTTGCGCCACAATTTTCAAGGACGACGGATAACAACTCGCGCGTGTCAGTTGAGTCGTCAACGGCGAGAATCTTAATTCCCTGTAAGTTCGACGGCTCATTGCTCGCACGCACTCTTAAGTCCCAGTGGCGGTCCCCACTGTCTCTCGTCAGCGATGTTTCAGAGTAGACAGCACGAATCGGCAACTCGACTGTAAAGGTCGCGCCGCGTCCTTCACCTTCGCTGTGTGCTTCGATAGTTCCACCATGCATCTCCACCAGATGGCGTGTGATAGACAGGCCTAGTCCCAAACCACCATGTTTTCTCGTCACTGACGAATCAGCTTGCTGAAATCGATCAAAAACGTATGGCAGGAACTTGGGATCAATACCCTCCCCTGTATCGCTAACGGAGATCTGCGCCATTGAAGCACTGCGTCCGACATTGACAGTTACCTCGCCTCGTGTCGCGGTGAACTTAATGCTGTTAGAAACGAGATTCCAGATTATCTGCTGCAGGCGTCCGGGGTCAGCGCGCAATTCATCCGCATCTGGATCGATACTGACGTTGAGCCGTATTGACTTTGCCTCAGCCGCCGGACGAATTGCATCGAGAGCTTCCTCGACAATTGGAGCAAGCGTTATAGGCTTGATGTCCAGGCGTACTTTGCCGGAGATGATCCGGGAAACGTCGAGAAGATCTTCAATCAGTTGGGCCTGGGCTTTTGCATTACGCTCAATTGATTCAAGGCCCCGACTGGCTATTGCTGGTTCGAGCTTTCCTCTATTCAGCATTGTGGCCCAACCGAGGATCGCACTTAACGGCGTGCGCAACTCATGCGAGATGGTCGCAAGAAACTCATCTTTCATTCGCCCGGCTGCCTCCGCTTGAACTCTCAATGCCTGCTCACGTGCGAGTAGTTGCTGGCGCTGTCTCTCCAAACGATCGCGCGCCGTGATGTCCTGAACCAACTTCGACGCGCCGATAACTTCACCCTCCGGGGTTTTTATCGGAGAGACAGTTACAGAGACCGGTATTGGTGTACCGTCCTTCTTTAATCTGATCGTTTCCAGTCGCTCTGCCGGAAGACCACGGCGCAGGCGTGAAAGAATCTCGCCTTCTTCGTGAAGACGCTCGGGCGGAATGAGTGTCGTAACTGATTTACCGATGATCTCATCGGCGCGGTATCCAAACAGTTTTTCAGCACTGGCATTCCACGTTTGAATAATACCATCGAGGTTCTTGGTGGCGATGGCCTCGCCTGAGTATTCAACAATAGCCGCTAACTGTTCGCGAGCTTCATATAACTTTCGTTGCTCAGTAACATCGCGGAAGACCATGACCACTCCAAACAATGAACCATCGTTATTACGAATGGGCGCGGCACTATCGTCAATCAGGAACTCGGCGCCATCCTCCCGCAGCAGCATCGTATGGTTGGCAAGACCAACAACCGTCCCGAGACGTATTGCTTTTTCTACTGGGTTCTCGGCCACACGGCGAGTGTGTTCGTTGACGATGCGAAACACGACAGCAAGCGGTCTACCTTCCGCGTTTGAGTTGGTCCATCCTGTCAAACGTTCAGCTTCAGGATTGAGGAAAGTCACGCGGCCATGAGTGTCGGTAACTATCACCCCATCGCCGATGCTCGCGAGCGTTGTCACCAGCAACTCTTTTTCCAGAACCAACGCTTCTCGTGCGGCAACAATATCAGTGACATCATGGATGATCTTGGAGGCTCCTATAACGTGTCCCTCTGAATCCTTGAGCGGTGAAATACTTAGAGAAACTGGAATCCTCCGGCCGTCCTTGGCCAGACGAATAGTTTCGAGGCGCTCGACTGCTTGCCCGCGCCGAAGCCTTTCGAGAATTGCATCTTCCTCGTTTAGACGCTCCTCTGGAAAGATGATTGTGATCGGTTTACCTATGACCTCTTCCGCTCTGTAGCCAAAAAGTCGTTCCGCTCCGACGTTCCAGGTTTGAATGATGCTGTCAAGATTCTTAGTAATAATGGCGTCGCCTGAGAACTCAACAATCGCGGCCAGACGAGCCTGCGCCCGTTGCGCTGCTCTTTGTTCAGTAACGTCACGAAAAACGAGCGCGACGCCCAACACAGGACCATCACCTTGACGGATAGGAGCAGCACTATCGTCAATCGGAATTTCCGTTCCGTCCCTGGCAATGAGTATGGTGTGATTAGCAAGGCCGACTACTGCTCCTTCGCGCAATGCTCTGTCAACTGGATTCTCAGCCGGTCTCCGGCTGCTCTCATCGATAATTCTAAAGAAGTCACTCAACGGCCTGTGGACCACCTCGGTGTTCTTCCATCCAAGCAGACGTTCCGCTTCGGCGTTAACCGAAGTTACGTGCCCCTGAGCGTCAGTAACAATTACCGCATCGCCGATGCTCGCGAGTGTTGTTGCGAGCAATTCCTTTTCTCTCGTCAACGCGTCTTCCAGAGTGTTGGTGGTACGAAACAGTTGAAGAAGTTGATCATTGGCGCGGTGCATGCGCTCGCCAAAATAGATGATCAGTCCGCAGGAGAGTCCATATGCTATCAGGCCAACGATTTCGCCGATGGCTGTAAATGCCCGACCGTCAGTAGGCGCAAAAAAGAGGTAACGAGCGGCGATATATCCCAGAAAGCTCGCCAGCGCTGCGGGTTGCCAACGACCATACCAAACAGCTATCGCGATTGCTCCGTATAAGGTTATGAACGGAAAGTTGTCATGCAGCACTGGAATCAGAATCCAGCGTAGCAGGACCGCTGCCACGACACTCAAAAGCGCAATTGCGTGTCGTCGAAGCAATGAGCGGGAACCGTTAGCACCAGATTTGAACCTGGGCCGACTGGTAGATGGTCTATCTTTCATTAACAGCCCGAATTGCAGATAGAAATTTAATGCAGGGGCTATTCTTTAATGCAGGGGGACTATTCTTATAGCATAGTTTTGGATTGGCGATCTCAATCCCGTCGTAGCTTTTTTGAAATTTTTCCGATTTATCGTGAAGCAGCGTTCTTGGTACGATCTGACATCGCAGCCACAATCGAACACTTAATGCTGCACTGGCGGGTCAGTATGGGGCAAGACTTCGCACCCATAGTTGCGAACGGGCCACTCAGATCTTTTGGTAACTGGAAAGCCATGATTCTTGTTGGTGGCTGCAACTGTCGAACGCATAGGCTTTGATGCCTCAAAGTCGAAATTATTCTTGGAGACAGTCAGTACAGGGAGCGGTAGCGACCTGGTCAAACGATGCGAGTCAAGAAACGCCAGGAAGTAACGCATGCTAGTCACGGACCAGGTCGCTACCGCTCCCTGTACTGACTGTCTCCAAGCCCGACGTCCGACTTTTGAGGCAACGCTAAACGCATACTGAGGTTTGCAGGTCGCTAATTCGGAATGCGATGGCGCAACTCACCTAAGATGTCCTCTCTCGTCTTTGAATACAAACTGAATCCGCTCCGCAATTCTGACTCAGGCGCGGCGGCAAGTGCACCGCATCACGCTTGGACGTGTCGACCGCCATGACATAGTCACGACTGTCGATCCTGACTACCGATCGAAAAATATGAATCTTGCAGAAAACCATTATCTTGACTACAGTTCAAGCACTTGAACTGAGAGGTAGGGTACTCAAATGCCACATGAGAAGAAATGTGCACAGGGCAGTTGTAACTGCGCGGTCGACCCCATCAAGGAGAGGTACTGTAGTGAGTATTGCGAGAATGCTGAAAAGTCTGGGAAGAAAGAACCGGGGTGTGGCTGCGGACATCCTCCTTGCCCTCGCTAACATATTCACCGGATTCACTTTTGTGTTTGTATGATCTCGAACTTGAGTCGTAGGAGTGTTTGGTGACTTACGTTCAACGAAGCAGGGGTGCAGATCATGTCACACGCCTTGGAGTCGCAGCCGGAGAAGAAACTCATCGTTCCTAAATCGCATTGGTTCCCGAAGCAATCCCAGTTAACGGCGGAACGAAATGGCGCAACCAGAAGGATCCGATGCCATCAATGCAAGCCGAGCATGAATAGTTATCGGCATTCTCTCTACTACTGGCGCAAGAGAGCAACGATGGTTTAAGATGCGTTCAAATTAAGTCAATCTACGGCTAATCGGCTGGACCAAATTATCGCTGTAAGTTATTGATTCTCAAGGATTTACGCCCGCTTGGCTCAGCGGTAGAGCACTCGCTTCACACGCGAGGGGTCAGTAGTTCGAATCTACTAGCGGGCACCATCAGTTCCAAACGGGCGACAATCGTCGCCCGTTTTGCTTTGCGCGCCCTAGTGCTGCCGGCTCGTTCTCGCCCTTGGCCCAAACTGTTCACCTGAAATTCAGATTGACGCTACTCACCCCGCCCGGTTATTAATTCTCACCGTGAGCACAAAGAAAAAGTCCCGAACGAAACCAAAACGCGCCACAAAGATCATGTTAATCCGGCACGCGGAGAAGCCGGCCAAAGATGGCGCCCCTTTCGGAATTACGGCTAAGGGCGAGCGCAGTAAAGAGTCTCTCGAGGTCCGCGGATGGCAGAGAGCGGGCGCTTTGGCAAATCTGCTCGCCCCGACAAACGGCCGTTTCCAACACACCGCTCTCGCAAAACCGCAGTATCTGTACGCCTCAAGAGCGGTGCAACGCAAAGGCAGCAGACGACCAATGGAAACCCTCATGCCGCTCGCGCAGAAACTCGCAGTTCGAATCCACTCGAATTTTCAGCGAGCTGAATACGAAAGCATGGTGAAGGAAGTGGTCCTATCTAAGGGAGTGGTGCTGATATGCTGGCAACGCGAATACATTCCCGACATTGCCTCTCTCATTCTCGGCAATGACAGGATCGCGCCGCCGGAATGGCCCGACGACTGTTACGACATGATCTGGGTGTTTGATCTGCTTCCTTCGCGATTGAAATACTCATTCAAACAA
Source organism: uncultured Acidobacteriota bacterium (assembly GCA_963789185.1). GTDB lineage: Bacteria > Acidobacteriota > Blastocatellia > Pyrinomonadales > Pyrinomonadaceae > PSRF01. Next base: position 413,389 of record CAWBJU010000012.1, on the reverse strand, counting down.
GTTCCGCAAAAGCTTCTCGAAGGTGATCTGACCACGCCCATAAAATAAACAGCATCACTTAATAACAGCCTTGACGATCGCCAACTGCGCGCGAATGCGCGTTGCTTTGTCCTGAACCTCGGTCGCGAGCGCGAGTGCGCCTTCAGCTTGTGCATCGGTCTTCGCGATTGCGCCGAGGGTTTCGTAAAAGTTGAACGTATCAACCTGTTCCCTGCTCCCATGCCAGCTGATCTCGCCCACACAACTCAAACTAACTCGCCGCATAATAGAGAACGTCTCATCCACGCGGTCTTTCATGCGATTGATTGCTTTTATACTTTCGCGAGTAGCGTACGTTGCTTCAGAGGCGTCAAACCGTGCATACAAAGCGCCGACGGAGAGCAACACACCGGCTTGTAATTGAGCATCATCTGAATCGCGCACAAGTGTTCGCGCACGGTTTAGCGCATCGAGCACCATCGGTTTATCCGGCTTCTTCAACGCCGCCGTCGCGATTCGCACAAGAAGTACTGCTCGCTCTTCTTTAGCCGCAACTTTCTCAACCCGCTCCAGCGCCCTGATCAAATCGCCACTCTCGGTTAGCGCCGCCACCTCGTCGTAATAAGTAAACTGAATCACTGCGTCGCGCTGTTCAAGATTGTCGATCCGATCAGCGAGTTGGCGCGCTTGAGTAAAATCTTTCGCAAAGCTGTATGCGAGCGCAGCTTGCGCATAGGCACGGTCCCGATTACACGTGTCAGGCAGTTTCTCGATCTCCGAAAGCTTCTCCTTCGCGTTATCGCGAGCATATTCCTCGGCCGACTGGTCACTGGTCCGACCTCGCGTTCCGCGGATAAAACTCAGACGCTTTTCAATGTCGGCTCGCCGGGGTTCGGAAGTGCCAGCCAATGACTGCCGATAAAGTCCTGACCATGCGGCTTCCGCATCCGGTAAATATCGCTGCACTTCCGGGAACAGATAAGACGTCGAGTAAAGTGCCAGCGCGTTGAGCGCTTCGGTGTCGGGATTTCCGGACTCGGCTGCTCTCTTCAGTGTGTTGGTGATCGCGACAAAAGCGAGTTGAAGATATGCTGCGGCCAGATTGGGTTGCGGTTTTAGACCAGGTATCCGCATCCCACTAAAACCGGAAAACGTAGCCGGGTCATTCGATCCTCCCCCGTAGGCTTCGCCGTAACCGAGTGGATAACCTGCTAACCACAGAATCGAACTCAGTTCGAGCTGACGCACCTGCCGGCTCTTCATGTAGGCATCGTAAATCTGCGCTGCGCCCGCTGGATCAGTGCGCGCGACCTCGAACATGAACGATAGTCCACTGAAAGTTGGACCAAGCGAGGCGTTTAGTCTTGCGAGTTCGATGGCAAACTTCGGATCCGTTTTAAGTAACTCGCGGCCGATTTCGGACGACTCTTCGCCCGAATCCTTCTCCTCGGACTTGGCAGCCAGCAACCGCTTCATGAGTTCCGTTGCCAGCGGACGATCGCGCTTTGCAATTCTCGCGAGAACAGGTGCAACGGGCGGATCTATCTTCAACGCCACCGCCGTATCGAATGCTTCGGTGAAAAGTTTTCGCGCCTGCGGCTGATCGATTAGCCAGTACGCGTCGGCCAGGTCAGCCATCACGACTGGGCGCTGCTGCTCAGGATCAACCAAACGTGTTTCGACGATCAGGGAGTCGAGTAAAAACTTCCAGTGAGTTCGATCTTCCGCCGGCTTTTTCGTTTTCTGGACTGGTTTAGGGGCAGACTTATCGGTACGTTGACCGCGCGCACCATCCGGAAACGACAGAAGAGTTAGAAACGCCGCCAGACAAATCACGGACCTGGCAAGGCATGTCTTAACTAATAGATTTGGCGACATCGTTCCGCACGATAGCATATGATGATGGCTGTGGCCGAACAACAAACTGAGTACCTCTTCTCTTACGGTACGCTTCAGTATGAATCGGTCCAACTAAAAACCTTCGGTCGAAGACTCGACGGACAACCCGATGCCCTCGTCGGGTACAGCATCGTAATAATCGAGATCGAAGATCAAGACTTCGTCGTGACGAGTGGCACGCCGCACCACCGCAACCTTCGCTTCACCGGCGTCCAGTCAGGCATCGTGGAAGGTACGCGCCTCTCGTTGACCAAGTCAGAACTCCACCTTGCCGACTCCTACGAACCCTCCAATTATGAACGCATTCAAGTTCAACTGAGATCCGGTGCAACTGCCTGGGTTTACATCAGCCGCAACTCCCGCTAAATTTCCCGCAAAAAATTTCTTCCAGCCCTGTCGATTTCGCCGGTTGTCATTCGATCTAAAAGCAGAAACGAAACTTTGCTAGTCTCGGTACAGGAGCCATTTCGATGCCAAACACACCCCCAATCACCGCGAAGCGGTTTATCGAAGTGCTGAAGGCACGCAGCTCGCCGGAGGAGCGCGAGAAAACCCTGCGCTACTTCAAAAACACCGACGGAGATCAGTTCATCGGCGTCCGCATGGGCCAGGTGTTCGCTAACGCGAAAGAGTTTATCGAGATGACGCCGGCCGAGATCGAAAAACTACTCGACAGCAAGATTCACGAGATGCGCGCCGGCGGTTGCAGCATCATGGACAAGCAGGCCCGTCGCAAGAAAACGACGCCGGAGCGACGCAAGGAACTCTACGATCTCTACCTGCGTCGTCACGATCGCATCAACAACTGGGACCTCGTCGACGTCTGTGCCATTCACGTGATTGGCGGTTACCTGGCCGATAAACCACGAGCCGTCCTCTACAAGCTGGCGAAATCGAAAAACATGTGGGAGCGGCGCACCGCAATCGTGAGCACCGCGTATTTCATCCGTCAGCGCGACCTCGACGACACGTACAAGATCGCTGAAGTATTGCTCAAGGAAAAGGAAGACCTGGTCCATAAAGCGACTGGTTGGATGCTGCGCTTCGCCGGCGACAAGGATAGGGCGCGATTGCTCAGTTTCCTCGACAAACACGCGGCGACGATGCCGCGTGTCATGTTGCGGTACGCAATCGAAAAGCTTGATAAGAAACAACGCGAACACTATTTAAGTTTGAAAAGTAAAAAGGAGAAATGATGCCACTAATCACCCCGTTCTTATGGTTCGATAATAACGCCGAAGAGGCGATGAACTTTTATGTCTCCGTCTTTAAGAACTCCAAGGTCGGTAGGGTCACACGCTACGGCGAGGCTGGTCCAGGTCCAGCGGGCTCGGTCATGACCGTCGAATTTGAACTCGACGGACAGGAGTTTGTCGGTCTCAACGGTGGACCACACTTCAAGTTCACGGAAGCCGTTTCGTTTACCGTGAGATGCGAGACGCAGGAAGAAATTGACTACTACTGGGACAAGCTGTCGGAGGGCGGTCAGACATCACGGTGCGGCTGGTTGAAGGACAATTTCGGTTTATGGTGGCAGGTCGAGCCGCGTATTCTCGGCGATTTGATGGCCGACAAGGATCCGGAAAAAGCAAAACGCGTAATGGAAGCGATGCTGAAGATGGACAAGATCGATATCGAGCCAATACGACGCGCGTACGAAGGAAACACCGATTAGACCGATTCTTTGAGCTTTCGAAGACGGGCAATTGAGCGGACAAGCGATTTTTTGATCTTGAGCATGTCCGCCCATAGATCTCCGGTTGCGGCGATTCGTTGGGCCATCGTTCGCAACGTCAAACTCTTTGGCCCAACCTCACCGCTTTCGACTTCTTCCCACGAACACGGAGCAGACACGGGCGCGCCAGGCCTTGCGCGTACGGTATAAGCCGCCGCAAAAGTCGCACTGTATCCGTTGCGACCCGTATCCACGAGAATTCGCTCGCCACGATCGGCCTTACTGAACTCCTGCGTGAGATGGTCCGGATCGCGTTTGACGAGCACCTGTCCGACGACGTGCGCAAAACGCGCAACTGTTCCGAAGTCTGATTTCCCGTCGAGGGGCACAGCGATATGAAAACCCTTCGAACCCGTCGTCTTGATCCAACTTGGCAACCCGAGCTCGGTAAGCAGGTCGCGGAGATTCAACGCAGCGGCGCGCAGAGTATCGAGATCATCTGCCTTCATCGGATCGAGATCGAAAACGCAAACGTCCGGTTGATAAAGGTTCGGCGCACGCGAGGGCCAGACGTGAATCGTGATGCTGTTTTGATTCGCCAGCCAAAGCAGCCCTTCCGTGCCAGTAACGATCGGATGATGGACCGTCCCGCCATGCTTCGGCACTTCAACGCGTTCCAGCCATTCCGGAAAACCTTTCGATACGTCTTTTTGAAAGAAACCCGGCGCCGCGATACCACGATGAAAACGTTCCATAGTGATGGGCCGTCGCTTTAAATGTGGCAACATTACTGGCGCGATCGTTTCGTAGTACGACGCTAGCTCGCCCTTCGTGATCCCCTCGTCGGGGAACATAATTTTCTCAGGATGCGTGATGATCACTTCACTACACTCAACAGTCGCGGGTGTCGCAACTTTCCGTGCCCGGTCCATTCAATAAAACCTACGCGCACAGCAATCTGTGGTCGTACCCAGTGCGTGCGCAAACGCGGCAGACCAACACCTTTCGTGAAGGGCGGTTTTTCGATCTCCAGTTTGTCGAGCCGGGCACGGAGTTCCAGCAACATCTCATTGTCGAATCCAGTTCCAATCTTTCCCGCGAAAACGAAGTCGTCGTCTTTGTAGTGACCGACGAGAAGCGCACCGAGTCCGACGCGCTTGCCTTGGGGGTCAGTGAAACCACCAACGACGAACTCTTCCGACAACTCGCACTTCATCTTCAACCACTGTTTCGATCGTCGATGCTCGTACGTTGAATCGCGGCGTTTCGCGATTACTCCCTCCCAACCTTCTCGTTGCGCGAGGTCCCAGGGCGATGGATCTTCGACCAGATCGACGCGATGTAACGGTGGTTGCAATGGCATTTGGGCCAACAGCGCGCGCCGTTCTTCGAGCGGCAGCGAGGTAACGTTCCGCCCGTCGAGCCACATTACATCAAACACGTGATACGCGACTTTTCCGCGGCCCCACGTAACTTCACCGTCAAAAATCGCGTCCCGCACCGGAAGCTTCTTGACGGCGTCGACAACTGAAGGTATGTCTTGCGGGAGTTGATTGCGCGAGAACAGCTCGACGCTATCGCCGTTCTTGTATGCGAGCAGCCGAATGCCGTCGTACTTGCGCTCGAAGATCCACTCCGGGCCCGTGAACCGATCCTGCGTCAAAGTCGCGGCCATCGGCACGAGCCATTTCGGAAACGAAGTCATGCAACCAAAGATTACAACAACATTGCCCATCCGGAGACGCGACTTTCTGCGAGGTGCCGTTCTTACGGGCGCAGCCGGCGTAGCGCTGACGGCCGCGCGTCGCGGTTTTGCGTTCGATCCGAAACGTCATTTCGCTCCGGTTAAAGTCAAACGCAATCGCATTATTCGCGAGGTTGTTGGACTTCGACCGTATCGTCCGGCTGGTTTCGTCGTGGAGGCGCAACGACTTGGAAGTAAACTTCTCGTACACAACTATGGTCACGGCGGCGCTGGCGTAACACTTTCATGGGGCACTGCCTCGCTGGCGATCGACCTCGCGCGCGAGTTTGTCAGCGCGCAGAGACGCTCGACGCCAACGCGCTTCGCTGTTCTTGGTTGCGGCGTCAGCGGTCTCTCAACGGCGCTTCTCTTGCAACGTCATTTTCAGAATGGACCAGGCACGGTAACGATCTACGCGAAAGACTTGCCACCGAACACGACCTCGAACGTTGCCGGCGCGTGGTGGTCGCCTACGTCGGTCTACGAAGATGCGACTACGAAATTCATGGAACAGTTTCGCGCGGCGTGCAAGATCTCCAACCGGGCATTTCAGTTGCTCGTCGGGGCAGAGTATGGCGTGCGCTGGATCGATACTTTTGAGCTGATGCATCACGAAGCAGGACTGCAAAGCGAACTCACCGGTGGAAACGATCTCTACTACCAAATTCAGAGTCATCGCGATCCGGACACGTATTTTGGTTTTCCCTACGTGCGTGAGTACACGTCGATGATGATCGAACCTTCGATCTATTTGAGTGCGTTGCTCCGAGATTTTTACGTGGCGGGCGGACGAGTTGTCGTGAAGGAATTCAAGAGTCTGGCGGAACTCGCGCGCCTGCGGGAGCCAGTGATCTTTAACTGCACAGGCCTCGGATCGCGCGCACTTTTTGACGACCAGGATCTCATTCCGGTGCGCGGCCAACTCGAAGTGCTGCTGCCGCAACCTGAGATCGATTACTGTTACCTGAGCAGTGGTTACATGTTTCCACGACGCGATGGGATCATCCTTGGCGGCACGTGGGACCATGACGACTGGTCGCTAGCACCCAATCCCGAACAAGCCACCAGCATCCTCGAATCGCACATCGAAGTCATGACGGGACTGAAGCCCGCTTAGTAGCGCCAACTCTTCACGTCGGCGCCCGGAGGTGCGCTCTTCAGAATTCGATCGAGAATCTTCGGCGCGTAGAATTGGTGATAACGCAAACGAGAGAAGGCGTTGGGCCGTGTGTGATCGCCGTTCCAGCAGTGCTCAGCGCGTGGCTCGTAATCAACAACGCCGCCGTAATGCGGATTCTTAGTTGTCTTCAGGAAGTCTTCGACGAGATAGACCGCGTTATTCAGATAGTAATTGTCAGCCTCGCCAACGTAGATGTGAAGTTTACCTTCGAGCTTTGGTCCAAGCTTGGCCCAATCGCGTTGCAGGATGTGGCCGAGGTCATAATTCTGACGCCAGTATTCAGCAACTGAACGATCAATGTCTCCGGTCAACTTGTTCCAGATCGGTTTCGGATAACCGTTGCTTCCAACCGGCGAGTACACCGCTTCCCAAATATCAAACTGCCCACCGGAACGACTGTTCGTGCCGAGCGCCAGTTCCATGTGGTTCATGTCTTCAACTGTCGCCGACAATTCGCCAAGATAGTTTCGCTTACCCGGACGCCGAATTCGCTTCCACGGCGAATCGGCGTAGTAAGCGTTCTTGTGTTCGTAAATATTGACGACCGTGTAGGCGCGAAAGTCGATCGGATCGGGACACGCAATCCAACTACCGTTGTACTCATCGGGATAGAAGACCTGGACCGCCATTGCTTCCCAACCGCCAGTCGATCCGCCGTAAAGAAATCGCGCCCAGCCTTTGCCGATGCCGCGAAAACGCTTCTCTATTTCCGGAATCAGCTCGTAAGTAATGGCGTCGCCGTATGGTCCAAGATTGGCGGAGTTCACCGCATATGAATCGTCGTAGTAGGGATTCGCGTGCTGGATCTCGATAATGATGAAGCGCGGGAAGTTTGGTCCGGTCCATTCCTTGTAAAACTGGTGCGCGTGTTCCTGCTGGATGCGGTTGTAACCGGAGAGTTTGAAACGTTCGCTGTAATCGGGCTTGAGATTTGGATCGGGTGGCGCTTCTCGAAAGCCACCGAAGTCTGACGGAAAATGACCGTGAAAGATCACGAGCGGATAACGCGCTTCGGGGTGCTCGTCGAAACCAGCAGGCAGCAAGACGTGCGCGCCGAGGTGCATCGGACGTCCCCAGAACTTCGTCAGGCGTTCGCTTTGAATCTTGATGTGCTTGACGTACTTCGTGTCTTTCGGCGGTTCGATTGGTGAAATGACCTTGTCGAGGGTCAGGACAATTTTCGAACCAGCGACGATCCCCACCTTCTGCGGCGTGCTATAGAGATTTCCCGGCGCGCGATTCCATTGCTGGCCTTCACCACGGTCCATTGGCAACTTCACCGTGTGACCGTCAGATCGCTTAAACGTCTCGTATTTGTGAAGCAGCGCCTGTACCCAATATTCACCCACCGGCAGTTGCGCCAGACTCCGCACTGGATAACCAAACGCGCTCTGATCAACGAGCTTCTTCTGTCCCGGTTTCCACGCGTCTACATCAACACCAAACACCTGCTGTGTCGTTAGATCTTCACTAATCTGAAATCGCGGTTCCTGTTTGTCGTTGGTTGAGATCAGGAGGAGCAGGCGTCCATCCAGTGGCTCCTTACCGGCAGACTCAAGCAACGAGATCTCGAAACGAACGTTCGATTGGACCTGTGCGTTAGTTGAGAAACCAAACGGCAGCAACAGAACGAGGATGAGTGTGAATAGTAAGTTTTTCATTTTACGACTCCACCGGCAAACCTTCGAGACGCATGATTGTCAGAGCGTTGGTTGTGGGACATGGTCCGGATCGCAGACGATAGTCAAACACCATACGGCCGTTACTTACTTCCTCGCGGAAATGGAAGTTCACTACTCCGTCGATCTCGTCTGCCAACTTAACCAATTCGAGATCGTGAGTGGCAACCAGACCGACTGCCGTGCTTTCCGATAACGAGCGGATGTAGGACCGACTCCCGATCAATCGTTCGCGACTGTTTGTACCGCGAAAGATCTCGTCGATCAAAAATAAAACAGGCATCGGGTCGTCAGACTTCGCTGCCGCGAGCAGCGCCGTCAAGCGTTTCACTTCGGCATAGAAATAAGAAAGTCCATCCTGAACTGAGTCGCTCACCTTGATACAGGTGAACGGTCGAAACAACGACGTCTCCATTTGATCTGCATTCACTGGCGAACCGGCGTAAGCGAGCGAAAGACTGACTCCGATGGTCCGCAGAAACGTACTCTTTCCCGCCATGTTTGAACCCGTCAGTATCACAATCCGCTGGTTTTGGTCCAACTCGAAATTGTTGCACACCTTCGTTTCGGGGTTCAGCAGCGGGTGGCCGAGTTTTTGTGCGGCGAACCGGTTCGGTTCCGAAGTGATTTGCGGAAATTTGTAGTGCGGATTTAAGTAAGCAAAGTTTCCTAACGAGTTCAACGCTTCCAACTGATACCACGCGTCGAGCCATCGCGGCAGCAAATGCGCGAGGTCCTTCTTCAACAACTCGAGCCGGTGCGTGAAGATGAAGTCCCACGGCACCACCACATGGACCAGGAACCAGAGCATCGGGTTGGTACGAACACCCAGTGCCGCTGCCAAACGGCCTAAACGTCTCATTTCGACAGACGGCTGCTTGTCCCGATCAGCAAACGGCGCGCAAATTTGCGCCAGACGAGGCGTGTTCTTGTAGGAGCGTGTCTCGAGATAGCGAAAGACGACTTTGAAATGCGTCAGCGCCTTTTCCAGTTCATGTATTTCACCCCAGGCTGACGCAATCCGCTTTTGCACGAGATACATTCCGCCCATGTAAAGCAGAAATGTGAACGGCCAAATAGCAGGAATCACTTCGAGAGCCGTGAGAATGACGCACGCGATATTCAATGCAGACAGCGCCGACAGCACGAACACGGTCGGCAGCAACGAAGACTGCGGCGTGCTGCGTCCGATCCAGTCGACGAGGATTCGTGAGTTCCAGTGACTTGCACGACTACGCGGTTGTGCTGGTCCAACCGTATTGATACGCGCAACTGCCGACAGCAACTGCAATCGATCGCGAAATAGTGAGAGATCCTTCAGCTCTCTCACCAACGCCTGGCGATGTTCGATCACATCCACGCTTGGTCGCACTTCCAACAGCCACGACTTCAACAGTTCGCTTCCTTCGCTTGTGACAGCCGAGTCGATCAAGCGATGCAGCGATCGTTCCCCGACAATGTCCAGGTCGCTTGCAAAAGGATGGTCCGCAAGCGCAAATGGCGATTGCTCGGTCGGCGGCAGTCGATCCCAATCCAAATGAATGCGTGCGATTTGTAGTCTTTTGATCTCTATGAGTAGCGAAACGCGGGTGAGACTGTCGCGCACCTTGTTATGAAAAATCGTGACGACGGTGAACAGAATGGCGATCAATCCGCCAGCGATCCATCCCGCCTTCGTGCCACTAACGTTGCAGAACGCGAGCGCCAGCAAACCTCCGGCGATGAAGATGATTCTTCGCGCGTTCCAGTACTTGCTACTGATCTGGTTAAGAAATTCCGTCCGGCGCTGTAATCTCGTGATTTGCTTCTGGAGCTGGTGCAAACGGGTCATGCGCTGTCGAACATATCACGACAGCCCGCATTACCGCCTACCCCGACGCGATATGCTAAACTCCGCTGGCACGTTAGCGAGATTCAAGCGCGTTGAGGTAATCGCGCGGACAAGGGTAGATTCAGTGGACGCAGAAAAACTTAGCCATTTTAAGAACCTTCTTATCGAACAGCTTCGCCAGAACACCGAACAGATTCGCACCGATCAAGCGGCGGCCCTCGAACTTTACGACGACGGCGTCAAAGACAGCGTCGATCTTTCAGTGCAGGACTTAAACAAGGAGATCGCATTGCGTCTCGGGGAACGCAGCTCCAAGGTCGTCGCCGATATTGATCAGGCGTTGTTGAGAATGAAGGAAGGCAATTACGGCATCTGCGCCCGTTGCGGTCAGCCGATCGACGAGCGACGTCTCGAAGCAGTCCCCACCGCGCGTTACGACGCGCATTGCCAGTCGCTGATCGAAAGTGCGAATGGCGAGGACGATCTTCCGACGCTTTAATCACAAAAGGCACAAAAGACACAAGAGGCACAAAAAGACTTGGGCAGGTAAGGCCGTCCTTTCTTTTTTTTCTTCCTCTGTTTTCTCTCTGTGCCTTTTTGCGTCTTCGTTTTGTGCCTTTTGTGGTTACGCTTTCGGATGAGCCTTGTCGTAAACAGCGACCAGCTTTTCCATTGAGACGTGTGTGTAGACTTGCGTCGTCGAAAGACGCGCGTGGCCCAGCAGTTCTTGAATGTCACGCAGGTCGGCGCCACTGTCGAGCAAGTGCGTGGCGAACGAATGCCGCAACGCGTGCGGACTGATGTTGTGCATCCCAGCGCAGATGTGAATGTACTTCTCAACCATCCTGCCCACTGAGCGAGTGGTGATTCGCGTTCCCTGGTAGTTAAGAAACAGCGCTTCGTCGTCACGCTTCGATATCGGAGCGTTGAACAGAAACTTGTCGCGGACAGTGAGGTAATTCCGAATCGCTTCAGCCGCGGGATCACCAAACGGCACGATCCGTTGCTTGCGTCGCTTGCCCGTGACGCGAATCAACTGGTTGCGAAAATCGACGTCGGCAAGATTCAGCGTCGTCAACTCCGCGACGCGCACTCCAGTCGCATACATCAGCTCCAACATCGCACGATCGCGTTTACCAAGATCAGTTTCGAGATCGGGCGTCTCGATAAACCGGATCGCCTCTTCGATCGAAAGATGCTTCGGTAGTTTCTTCTCCTGACGTGGCGTGGAGACCAGTTTGGCAGGATTCAGTTCGACGACTCCTTCGCGCACGGCGAACTGAAAAAACGTGCGCAACGCTGCAAGTTTCCGCGCGATCGATGATTTCGTCTTTTGTGCGTTGTGAAGTTCGCCCATCCACTCGCGGATCGTGAGGTGATCGATCTCGGAAAGCTCGGGAAGCTTGCGTTTTTTACCGGACGCGTCCGCGGGCGCAAGGAAATCGACAAACTGTTGAAGGTCGCTGGCGTAGTTGCGTAAGGTGTGGGCGCTGACGTTGCGTTCGTAACGCAGGTGTTCGAGAAATTGCTCGATCAGCTTCTCCATAGTGAGCGAGAGTCAGCTACCATTCGCCGGAACCGCCTCGTTTCTTCGGCGCATAATAACCTCTTCGCGTGCGAATGCGCACATCATTTCTCGATTTCACCGTCAGCTCGAGTAAGTGCAGACGGCCGTCATGATGATCCATGCTCGGGTAGTAACTCAAAACGTACTGCTGGGACAGGTCAGCGGCGATCTGATCGAATGCGAGATCGAGTTGGGCGGTTGTCTTCGGAAGATAAACCGCGCCGCCGGTTTGCGACGTCAACTGCTCCATTCGCCGCTCAGCCGCAAGCGCACGAAGATTCGCACCGTCGTACAAACCGGTTTGGACCACGTAGATCTGACAATCGTCAGCGAGGACGTGTTGCAGCACCGAATCGAACTCGCTGTGACGGCTTGTCGTTTCGATTCCGTCTGAAACAATAACCAACACTCGGCGCCCGGGGTACGGCTTCAGGTAATCGGCGGCGCCGATGATCGCGTCGAAAAGTGATGTGCCGCCTTCGGGCTTGCCGAACATTGTGATCGTATGTTCGAGACGAGCGATGTCTTTCGTCAGTGGTTGGGCCAGGTAGCTGTCAGTTTCTATGGAGTAGATCGCGGCCTCGTCCTTCGGTCGCAAGACTTTGCGAAAGAAACGAATCGCCGCTTGTTTTTCAAACTCGCGCGCCGCGTCGAGACTGCCGCTGTTATCGAAAAGCAACACAAGCCGCACAGCTGTTTCGGATCGTGTTAACTCGGTCAACGGTCGGACGGTTCCGTCAACGCGCAGTTCGAAGTCTTCCAACTTCAGATTCACAATCGCGGCGCCGCGATTGTCTACAACTGACACGGGGATCGGGACAAGGTTGGAAGTGATGCGAACGATATCGTCTTCGTCGACTTCGTCTTTGGAGGTTGAAGTGGTGCGCGGAATCGAACTGCCGGGCCGAGTTGGATCGGGACCGGCGGGCTTACCTCCCTTTCCGGGTTCATTGCGCCGGCCCGATTGACTCCAAACAGGCAGAGCGACGCACAGCGTGAGCACTGCCAGCAGAAACCACCGACGGTTCAGCCTGCAGAAATCTGTGCCGCTTCTTTGTGATTTTCTCGGAGCCACTCAGTCCATTCCTTCAACGCTAATTCGACCTGGAGTTTCCGGCGTTCATGTTTCTTACGTACGGTGCGTCTGGCAGTTTCGTCTAACGGTGGCAACAGCGCGAAAGTGATGTTAACCGGTTGAAAGTTTTTCGTGTCAGCGTGCGCAACGTAACGGGCGAGTGCGCCGGTTGCGGTCCCTTCCGGAGCTTCAATCAAGCCGCGGCCGGACGCTTGTCGCGCTGCGTTTATCCCCGCGATCCAACCCATCGCGACCGACTCAACATAACCCTCAACTCCCGTGATTTGCCCGGCAAAAAAGACGTTTGGACGCTCGCGCATCTGCATGGTCGCCCCAAGCACGCGCGGTGAACAGATGTAGGTATTGCGATGAATCTGGCCGAACTGGAGAAACTCGGCGTTTTGCAGTCCCGGAATGAGTCGCAACACTCGCGCTTGTTCGCCGTATCGTAGATGATTCTGGAAGCCCACCAGGCTGTATGCGTCGGCCATTAAATTTTCCTGCCGCAACTGCACGGCGGCATAGGGCTCGCGGCCAGTAAGCGGATCGCGCAATCCGACGGGTTTCATCGGCCCAAAACGCAGCGTGTCGACTCCGCGCCGCGCCAACTCTTCAATAGGCAGACACGCCTCAAACCAGCGCGTCTCTTCGAAACGTTGCAACGGGACGCTATTCGCTTCGAGCAGCGCCTGGTAAAAGCGCGCGTACTGCTCTTCGTCCATCGGACAGTTCAGATAATCGTCGCCGCCTTTGTCATAGCGGGCGGCGCGAAAAGCGATCGACGTGTCGATCGAGTCGGCTGAGACGATCGGGGCGATCGCGTCGTAAAAGTACATTTGATCGCTGCCGGTGAGCTTCATGATCTCGGCCGTCAACGTGTCAGAAGATAGAGGACCGGTGGCGATGATTGTGATCTGGTCTTCGGGAATTCTCGTGACTTCCTCGCGGATCAGATGAATGAGAGGTTCGCTTTCAATTCGTTCGGTGATTAGTTCTGCAAATTTGTGTCGATCAACTGCGAGCGCCGCGCCTGCGGGCACGCGCGTTTCGGCAGCCGCGGACATGACGAGCGAGTCGCCCTGGCGGAGCTCCTCCTTTAATAAATAGGACGCGGTTCCGATTTCGTCGGATTTCAGGGAGTTGGAGCAGACGATCTCCGCGAGTTTATCGGTGCGATGCGCCGGCGTTTGCTTGACCGGGCGCATTTCGTAGAGATTGACCGTGGCGCCCAGCCGTGCCGCCTGCCACGCCGCCTCGACACCTGCCAGGCCACCACCGATTACATTTACTTCTTTCATCAGGGTTTCTCGGTCGGTGGGGCGTTGACTTTGTAGTCCTTCACGTCGCCCGAGAAGTGTTTGTAATCGCTCCACTCGATCGTTTGATTGTAATCGCCGCCGGCGAACAACAATACTTTGAAGGAGAGATTAACGTGCGCGAAGCGTGGTAGCCAAACTCCCTGCGTCATTCGCGTTTGCTCGATCACGAGTGCGGCGCCGGGTTTGAGTGATGCAACGAGTCCTCCAGCAATCTTAAAACCTTCAGCGAGGCGCGCTTCCAAACGAATTACCTGTTTGTCGATCGGGATCGATCCAGACGACGCCGACGAGCTTCGCAATCAGGCTCTCTTCGCGACTCTGCGGACGGAAACCAGGTTTCGGTCGAAAGTCGAAAACGATCGTCTCGCGTCCTTCCCACTGCTCGCGTCGCGGAGAAACAAACTCGCAGGCTTTTAGAAAAGGAGCGATCTCAGTGCCCTCTTTCTCCTTCTTGTCGCGCTCGGCGCGACGTTGGGCCATCTTCTTCTCGTCCTTCTCGCGATCGCGTTCAGCTTTCGTGAACTCTTCCTGCACACGTCGCTCTTCTTTCGCTGCTTTGTCCGGAGAAAGCGGAATGCCGTTTTCGCTGATCAGTTTTTTGACCGGTTCGCGGTTTGGTAATGGATAGACTTCGTAAACTTTTACTGTCTGTTTCTTGATCTCGCCTTTGCTGGTGATCTCTTTGTCAGTCTCTTTTTGCGTGAAAGCGTATTCGGAGACGCGTTTGTCGATGTCGTCCTGGTTGCGACCGACTTCGCGCAGCAGTTCGGCGACGTCGAGTTTTTCAGTCGCGGCAGGTGGATCGAAGATGCGGTCGTCGATGCTGGTGTCGTATTTGACGGACTGGAGGATAAGGGTGAGTTCGCCTGAGCCATCGAGGGTCATGCGAAGACGGTGCGGCTCGAGGATCGTTGTCGTTCCGCTTGGCGATGCATTTTGTGGGCGACGATAGTCCTCGAAAACTATGCGCGTCTTTTTTGTATCGCTGGTGACTTTGGTTATTAAGCCTGTCTTGACGCTGAAGTAGTACTGGGCGCGGGCGCCGTTTCGCATCGAGAACTCGACGATGTGAGCGGGTTCGGATCCGAGATCGCCGAGTGAGAGTACGCGCGCGAGAATGTTTGCTTTTTTGAAGTCGATGAGGCGTGACGAGTCGAGCACCGCGCGGAGTTTTGCCGTCGCAGCTTCGAGCGTGGTCAGCGTGCGCAGTTTGTTATCGAGCCCGATCTCCCATGCGGAGCTGGCGTTGGTTGCTGAGATGATCTGGCCGTTGCCGAATGTCAGTTCCCAGCGTTCAGACGCCGGCGCCTTGCGCTGCGTGCGCGCGGTGCCGAATGGTTGATCGTTGAACTGGATGGTCCATTCGTAAGTTGCGCCCGTGACTGCGCGCGCCGCTTTCTTCCCGCCAATCGCCTTCAGATACTTGTCGACAACTTTGTCGACGGAGGGAAGTTTCTGCGCGACCGCCACCTGCGGGGCCAACAAGAGAATGACCAGCAGAAACAGTCGCACACTTATTGGGGGAACTAACATTTCGAAATCAACTTCTTAGATCTGTGTTCTGAAATCCGTAGTTCCTATTTCTTCGCAGCTTTCTTGGTCGATTTCTTTACTGCTTTCTTCGCGGATTTCTTTGCCGGCTTGCTGGCTTTTTTAGCGGACTTCTTCGCCGTTGTTTTCCCCGCTGCCTTTTTAGTCGTGGATGACTTTTTAGCCGTTTTTTCCTTTGCCGACTCTTTGGCTGGTGTTTCTTCCGGCATCATGCCCTTGGGCGTCGGACCTTTCATCGGCATCGGTGAGTTCGGGCTGCCTGGAAAGGACTCTTTCACTCGGGCCTGATTCTGACTAAACTCATATTCGTTCAGATCTCCACCACGAATCTTGTATCGATCGATATTCTTCTTCGCATCCTTCGGCATTCAGTTCCTCCTCAGTTCGTTCGCTTGACACTGCAAACAGCGCATTCGTATATTGCAAATGCTCTTTGCACCACTGTTTCCACCCTTCGGCCGGCTTAGCTCAGTTGGTAGAGCGTCTGATTCGTAATTAGAAGGTCGCCGGTTCAACTCCGGCAGCCGGCTCCAATAGAATCAAGTATTTACAGCCACTCGCGTGAGTGGCTGTTTTAGTGTTTGTGGCATTTTTGTGGCAGCGTGTTCGACCGCGCTTCTGAGGCTGTCATCAGACGCATGCGTGTAACGCATAGACATCTGAATATTGGAGTGGCCCAACAGTCGCGCAATCGTCGTTGCGTTGCATCCTGCGTCACCTAATCGTGTCGCAAAGGTGTGACGCAGATCGTGAAAGTGAAAATCTTCTGCCCGCTTCGATGCATGCAGCCACAAACCCTTTTTCACGTCCACTTCCACTAGACTTCATCCCCTCGCCTCTTTGCTATCCGTCTTGAGGCGAACACGAGATCACCCTGTTGCGTCTTCCGGTGATCGAGCAAAACTTCTCTCACTCTTTTGACTCATCGGGATAATCCGATCGCGCGCGGTCTTTGTATTGACCACATGAATGACGCCGCGCAGAAAATCGACGTGCGGCCACGACAGATTTAGCAACTCACCGCGACGCATACCCGTACCAAGCGCCAGAGCAACTAGCGGGTACAAGTGTTTGCGTCTTCCTGTGAGTTGTGCCATCAATCGCGTTTCCTCATCAGCCGATAAGTAGCGGTTACGTTGATTATCCAGTCGCAGCTTACGCACTTTGCGACAAGGATTTGATGCTGCCTGTTCCAACTCCACCGCGAGGGCGAAGATTCGAGACAGTACACCAAGCTCCAGGTTCAAAGATGCCGGACTGCGAGTTGTGCCGCGCCTCGTAATAGACTGAGCACGATCGCGTTTCCATTTTTCAATCGCCAGGGGCGAGACTTCACGCAACGTCTTGCCCCTGAATACTTCTGCCCACTGATTCGCAATGATCTCGTCATTGCGCCATGTGCGCTTGTTAGCTTTGGCCCATGGCAAATACGTCTCGCTTACAAAAATCCTCACGCGGTGGCAAAGCTCGTGCACTTAGCTTTCAACACGTCCTTAATCGTTGCGTATTGCCGCCCTTTCCACAAAAGCAACGATGGCTTGAAAATAAGGGTTTCGCTTGACCCACGCAAGATAGACTGATCCATCGGAGGCGGCGGCCACCGCTGGCTCGGCGGCATCGACGCCAACCCCAGAGACACGAACAGGGGTGTTCCTTGCCTTAGCGCTTTCGGCTTGCACGCGTCAGGGTCAACCAACTCAAGCAGAGCCCAAATGACGACGACTCCAGACTCGGGACGTCTTTTGCTCATCGTCAACAAGCGCAATTGAAGGTGGTGGTCGCCCCCGCCGACTCGTTACCGGCCGTGTCTATTGCTATGACAGTGATGGTATTGAGGCCTCTGACAACGTAAAGATGGCTTCGGCCCGAACCCACATTGATGTTTTCCAGGACGCCGTTGACGTAAATGTCGTAACGGATTATCGACTGCGGATCAAGGTCGTCGGTGGACTGGTCCCAGACCAAAATAATCTCGTTCCCACCCCAATCCTCTACCCACTTGATCGTCGGCATCGTGGGTGGTGTCGTGTCATTGGGGTTGCTAGGTTCGGTCGTCACGGTGAGGGGATTGCTCGTCGGCGAAAACCTTGCCCCGTCCTTGGCTTGGACCGTAAAGGTGTGGGTGGTTTCCGGTTCCAGCAAGTAAAAGGTGCCAGACGTCTCGGGCGTCGCCTGCCTGTCCAGGTTGCCGTCTTTGAAAACCAAATAGCGAAGGGTCGACCCGCCACCTGTGGAAGCCCAAGCCAGCGAAATATGCGTCGGCCCAACGTCGATTACGGAGACTTCAGGGGTCGACAACTGCTGCGTCGGCGTCGGCGTTGGCGTTGGCGTTGGCGTTGGCGTTGGCGTTGGCGTTGGCGTTGGCGTTGGCGTTGGCGTTGGCGTCGGCGGCATGTTGTTAGCGGGAAGTGTCACGGTCACTGTGTTGCTGTTCTGCGATTTGTTCCCCGCGGCATCGATTGCGTAGACATTGAACTCATAAGTCTTGCCCGCGGACAGATTGGAGGTCCAGGTCAAACTTGTCTGCGTCTGGGGCGCCGAAATTTCGAGGCCTCCACTGCGGCGTATCCTATAGGAGAAGTTTCCCGAGTTATCGGTCGAAGGGTTCCATGCCAGCGAGACGCTGGATGTCGTTTTCCCCGTAACCCGGAGGTTCGAGGGCGCGGTGGGAGGCGTACGGTCTCGAGCTGCTGCGGAGACGGTGAACGCCCTGAGGAAAGGGAAGAATTGCTCTGTGCGCATCGAGCTTGCTAAGCCGACCACGATGACTCCGAAAACCAGAAGCGCGATCACCGAAAATCGGCCGATGCTCCGAGCAAACCTCTTCTGACTTTCACGAGTTGTGTAGTTTGGACCAGTAGTTTTTCCCATCGCGCATGTCCCCTTTCAGATTTTCTTAAACTTTGCTTATTTGGTTCGGCGCCCGGAGTCTGGAAGTCTGGCTCTTTAGAGGTCCCACGCAAACAGCTAAGAGTGTTATCCAAACATTTTGTTAGCACTCTCTGTTCCTCTTTCCAAGCCTGATTTCTTATAAGGGGGACGTCGCGTAGGGTCTGATAGTCTTCTATCACAAATGACTGTGATTTTTTCAATTGTAGCGGGAACTCCTCAGAATCGAAATGAAATCCGAACAAGCGTGTAGTGCCGCAGCAAGATCGGCCAACATTTACTGGCTACAAGAGTGCGCAGTCCTTCCCTTGTATCAGAGTCTCCAGACTTAGTTTTTCTCTTAGCTGAAAGCGCCGGCTGATGGACTGAACCCCTAGATTGAGACACTCGAAATAGGCACACTTAGCAGAGAAAGGAGCTACAAGTGGCCAAGAAACGAGTGGGACGATATTCAAACGAGTTCCGGCGGATGTGCGTCGAGCGCATGAAACAATGCGACGACATCGGGGCGCTGGCCAAGGAATTAGATATTCATCGACGATATTTGTACCGCTGGCGCGATCAACTCGAGCCCGCGGAGAAGAGTGAAGGGCCGCCACCACAGAACTCACGTGAATCCACCTTGCGTAAAGAGGTCAGCCAACTCAAGCGAGTGTTGGCCGAGAAAACTCTGGAACTAGATTTTTTCAAAGGTGCCTTGCAAAAAATCGAGGCGCGACGCCAGCAGAGCGGCGACTCTGGCGCGAAGGCATCTACGACCAAATCCGGGAAGTGATGTCCTTGCAAGGCAGCTTGAGTATCGAACGGATGTGTCAATTGGCCCAGGTAAGTCGCGCCGGCTTCTATAGATCATTGCAGGAGCGTTTACCAGTGGAAGAAGAGCTGGAGGTACGAGCCACCATTCAGCAGATCGTGCTGGAGCATCGGCGCCGCTACGGCTATCGCCGAGTGACCGCGGAACTGCGGCGGCGCGGCTTGCTCGTTAATCACAAACGTGTTGCGCGTCTGATGCGTGAAGATAATCTGCTGGCGGTCCAGCCGCGTGCTTTCGTAGTCACGACTGACTCAGAACATGAGTTTGAAGTGTATTTGAATCTCGCCCGCCGTCTGAAGTTGACCGGCATTAATCAGCTCTGGGTGGCTGATATCACGTATATTCGGCTGAAATCGGAGTTCGTGTATCTGGCCGTCATCCTGGACGGCTTTTCACGCAAGGTGGTCGGCTGGGCGCTGGAGCGAACCCTAGCCACACGCTTAACCAGGACTGCGTTGGAGCGAGCAATTGCTACACGCCAACCTGGGCCAGGTTTGGTCCATCATTCCGATCGCGGGGTGCAGTACGCTTCACACGAATATGTGCAGCTGCTACAAGCACACCAGATGATCCCCAGCATGAGTCGGCCGGCGAATCCGTACGACAATGCGAGTTGTGAAAGCTTTATGAAGACGCTTAAGCGTGAAGAGATCTATGCTAACGATTATGTTGATCTCGAGCACTTGCGCAGAAACATCGAGGCGTTCATCGACCAGTACTATAATCGCTGCCGCTTACACTCAGCGCTTGGCTACCAACCACCGGAAGAGTTCGAGCAGCAACTCGAATCTGCTGTGACTTCCGCGGGTGCAACGATGAGTTTTTTCAGGCATCGGGAGGACTATCGACCCGATGATACTCATACAAAAACAAGGAGCGGCCCGCAGACCGCTCCTCTTTCGACCATCGGTTTCGATGAGTCTCCGGCTGGTTATTCCTTGGCGAGTTGCTCTCCAGCAGAGCTCGCCTCCGCTTCACCAGCCGACGCAGATTCTGAACCAAGAGCAGTAGTTTGAGAAGTGAAAACTTATTCAGCGGCAAGTGTGACTAATTGAAACTGTCTCAACCGAGGGGTTCACCCCACTGAGTTGTGACGTAGTTGTGACGCGAATTTAGATAAGCGCGTGAGGAAGCGCTAAAGCTCCGAATAGAATCATCAAAAACCCTTGCAAACCCGCAGTGGCTGCAACCTGTTGAATTGACTAGCTTGCTCTTTCCTCGTTGGTCTGATTCCTAATTAGAAGGTCGCCGGTTCAAATTCCGGCAGCCGGCTCCAGTAATCCCTATTCCTAATCTAATAAAATCCTGCCCCTTTTTGAGAACTCGTGTCAGAACCTCCACTCGAGCCGGTCGCCTTGCGAGTATAGGTAAGCATTCGGGAATAGACTGTTGCCGCCGAGAATTCCATCGCGACTCGTCGCAGATGGCGGCTGCAAAACCAGATTGGTTTCGCGAATGCCTTCGAAGTAGTGTGTGGTCCACTTATACGTCACTTTCTCCAGCCCATTAGAACGCGTCTCCTGGACCACTCCATCGAGATTTCTCAGAGTCGCCCTGCTTGTTTTCGGAGTAATTGTCACTGAATCGTTATTTACAGAAAACGAGCCGTTCTCCTCGATGGTCCACCACTTCTGTGACTGGGCACTGCGTTCTGACTTGAAGCTGTAAGTTCCATCACCGTTGAAGATGTATCTAAGACGCATCACTCCGCCATACCTGGCAGAAGATGCGAACGTCCAAGTGCCGACGATCTGACTACTAACCGTTGTCGGAGCACTTGCTGGTGCAGCGGCAATACTTAGCCGGCCGCCATCGAGCCTCAGTTTCGCAATTTCAACCCCGAGAACAAGCCGCATCGAATAGTCAGCAAAATCTTTGATTGTTGCGAGTCCTTCCATGTCGCGGTTTTGTTTTCCGCCCATGTACGTAGTTAAAGCAAAACCTCCCATGATAACCAGCCAGTCATGCAACTGCTGCTTCTCTGCGTTTGACAGGTTGGCGAAAGCGGGAATTTTCACCATTGCTCGTTGCAACGACTCAAAGAGTTTGTCGGTGTCTGCGTCAGGGGGCAGTTCGGCCTGATGATAAGTGACGACATTGGCAGTTATGAAAAAGGCCATCGCGACGGCGAGATTGTTCGACTTACCTTCCTTCACAACTTCGACTTCATAACCTTGTTTGATCTGCGTAAACGCCTCGACCAACGATTCTCGTTGTTCGGCAGAACTTCCGAATGCATCCGCGAGCGCTCTCACAACGCCCGAATCCGCACTTGGGGTAAACCTTAACGGGTTATTGCGATCCTGAGGTTTCTGAGTTGGTCGTTGCTCACCTTCCCTGAGCAACTCCCAAATAGCTGAGATGTCGGGTCCTTTCCATGTTCGTTGAATTCGCTCCGTTGATTGTGCCTGCGTCTGAGTTGAGCAAAGAACCGCGAAGAGAAGTAAAAGGGCTAATAGCTTCATAGAGTTCCGTGTTTTGTGCGTGAATCCGGTTAATCGGCCAAAAAATACCCTCAAGGTGCTATGACGCGCCACGCTTAAAAAGAATGGCGGCCGTGAGGCCGCCATTCCGTTAACCACCATAAAACTAAGGTGGGGTAGTTGCTTGCCGATCCTAATTGCCAGTCAACTTCGGCACAGAGAAGTTGCCGCCTGACAACTGAATCGGATCGAACGTCAGATCAGCCACGATCACACCCAACGGGTTCGTAATCCGCAGCCCGAATCGATCTGTGGATCCCGGTTCGCCGTTGTCGATAACCCGCCCGATGAAGCTGTGATTACCAACTCCATTAACGGTCGCCTTGCCGGTAGGTATCGCTTCACCTCCGACAATCGCCATCGTGCTAATCACGTTGCTCTTGACCTTGACGTCGCCCGTCGGTCGATGCTCGATGTAAAGCAGCGATCCTTGAGCGTTGCCGTTCTTCAGGTACTTAATATTCACACCGACCATCGCTTTAAAGCCGTTGCGAATTAGCTGTCCTCCACCGGCCACGAATCCGAGCGACGGATCGTAGACCGTAAACACGGTGCTGCCTGTACCCTGGTAGAAGTTCCCGTTGATTGTCAGAGTTACATCGTAGACGTTCACAGGAACATTATTCAGAGTCACGCACGCTGTGCGCGTCAGTCCGACTCCACCACCACTCAACACTGGAACACCCGCCGAAACAGCGGCGCCAGTACCGATTGGAGTAACGTTGACTGTGACACTCGTAATCTTCGTAGTGTCTCCGGGAGTCGAGTCGCTCACTTCCTTCATATCGAAGCAAAGCGTGGCTGGACCACCCGTACCTCCAGGCGCATTCACCTGGATCGCAAACGGATTGGCGGCCGCTGGCGTGACGTCAGCATCCTCCTTCGATACCGTCAACGTCCCGGTGTTACTGCTATTTAGGAATGCCGAATTCGTGCTCGTGAAAGCTGCTGTAATCGTGTGTGGTCCAGCCCCTACGTCAACTGTGTACGACGTTGAAGCTTCGCCACTCGAATTCACAGCCACCGCAGCGCTCACTGGATTACCATCAACCGAGAACTGAACGGTACCGGAGATAGTCTGGTCCAAATAAGTCGCTGGACTGACGGTTGCCTTCAATGTAGTGGGATCACTGTAGACCCCGGACGCGGCATCAACTGTGACTGTCGTCGCTGTTGGCTCCTGGATACTGAGGACCTGATCGTGATCTCCGGCTGCGTTGTGATGGTGCAACAACAGCAAGCCGAGAGTACCGTTCGCCGTGAGATTTGCTTTGTTGTAGTTGACGGGAACAGCTCCGCCATTAAGGTCAGCATACAGCGGCAGACCTGTGAATCCACCCGTCACATCAAAGCCTGGATTAGCCGCATCGTACGTACGCGTCGTAAGAGTATCGATGATGCCACCGAACCCACGACTCGTCGTCGTGATGCGATAGTTGAACCTGGCATTCGCCGTAGTCAAACCGATCGCCGAAGCGTTCACCGGAATGACCATCATATTGTTGTTGTGAGCGACGGTTTCGAGGCCCGAAGGCGCGACGTTATTGAGAAAGCTATCCAGGGTGAATGGTCCAAGAGGTGCTAAGGCGCGACGCGCAGATACGAACACGTCAAACGGGTTCCCCTGCGCATCGGCAGTGGACGTGTTGATGACCTGAAAATCATCGGTGCCGTTCCTATCTCGATCAATGAAGATGTTGACCTGAAGATCGCTTGGCGTGGACCATTTGCCGTGCATCGCGACGCCGAAGAAAATCTTGGTATTGCCAGTGACCGAGTTTGTGGCTTTGAAGTCGCTCGTTACGCCAACAGACTTAAGGTCAGCGTTTCTCGCTAGACTTGAAGCCGGTATGGTGGCTGGACTTATTCCTTGTAACTCGAACGCACTAACGAGTGAAAGCACATCCACCGGGAAAAGATTACCAGTGCTGACGTCTTGTCCTGTCAAACCGACGTTGGTTGAACCCGTCGGTCCTGTTAACAAGACGTAATTATGCTCAGTCGCCATGTCTGAAGCCGGACGCGGGGCCGCATACACAGGTAAGCGTAGCGACGTGCCGGCTGTCGGCGTCAACGTGACGTATCCTGATTCCTCGCTCATGAAATAACGAGGATTAGCCGGATTTCCCTGCGTAGATGCCATCGTCACATCGCGCACATGCTTCATGTTTGCGGCAGTTGCGTTCAACTCGATCGTAAACGTCGTCGAGCCGCCGGCAGGCACTGTGATGTTTGGTCCATCCGGGAATGAATAACTTACCCCGGGCACGTCTGCGAGAGCCACGTAAGAAAGGTCGTAGCTCACATCGACCGCGCCTTTGTTTGCGACACGAGCCGTTCTCGTCAAAGTCGCAGTGCCGACCACTTCCGGTGCGCCAAAAGAGATACTTACAGCACCGGAGGAATCATCGTTGTATGCGATGACCTCGTTGTTGCTCGCGTCTTGCAGGTCGATGCGACCGGCGCCGATTCTCGCGGTCGAGAACCTCGAGCCCGTGCCGTGCACGCCGGTAAATAGATCGTGATTCGCGGTGTTCATCACGAGGGCTTTTAACTCTTCGATAGTCCACGTCGGATGCAGTTGACGAAGCAGGGCCATTGCTCCTGCCACATGCGGCGACGCCATCGAAGTTCCGCTGATGGTGAGGGGCAGATTGCCGGTACTGAAACCAGTCGAGCTGATGCTGGTACCAGGAGCGGCAATGTCAGGCTTGACGCCGAGGTTGTCGCGTCGCGTTCCGCGGGAAGTGCTGCCACTGACCAGGTCGCCCTGATGAGTAAAGTTCAAGCTCGCGTTAACACCGGTTCCCAGTTGAGCCTTGATCGCATTGGCATCAGCCAGTTGGATCGACAGCGACATGATCGTGATAGTCGGATCTGTTCCGCCCATCGAAATCGTGCCGGCGACGTTGTTGCCAACGATAACGCCAATCGCTCCAGCGTCCTGAGCGTTCTTCACTTTGAAGGTAAAGCCGCAGCCACCTCCTCGATCGACGAGCGCGAGTTGTCCGGTGAAAAACCCGGGTGCGAATGTCTGGCATCCGTCGGTAGTCGTACCGACTGAGCCGGGGGCGGCTCCTGGGAACAGATCTGTGGACCCGTCGTTAGCAAGTTTGATACTGCCGTTGACCTGCACCGGAGTTTCGAACAACGGATTGAAGGTTGCGGGAAGCGATGCCTTATTTCCAGCGATTGCCGCCGGCGAGGCGACGGCCGTTGTTGCGAGCTGTAAGCCGAAATCGCCGATGTTGGCCACGCTAATCGCGCGAGTTGAGGTGCCGGGGCTGCCGGTAATGAAGTGCGTATCACCGGAGTTACCGGCTGAGGTCACGACTATTACGCCGGCGAGAACTGCGTTGCTGCTGGCGGCCGCACTCGCATCGTTAGCAGTACCAAAGTTCGAGCCGAGGGACATGTTGATAACGTCCAGGTGATCTGAAGGATCTCCGTCACCATTTGGATCGACGGCCCAGTTGATCGCCTGCGTAGTAAGACCGGTGCTGCCCGCACAGCCAAAAACCTTTAGCCCGTAGACTTGTGCTCTTGGTGCTACGCCGGGGCCGATGCTGAACGATCGAAACGGAATGCTGCCATCATATGGACCGAGAAAGGTCGTGCCGTCCGCGTTGACACCCGAACCGGCGGCGGTTCCGGCAACGTGCGAGCCATGGCTATTACAGTCGAGTGGGTCCGGATCAGGCACTGGTACATTGGCGCCTGTGTATGCGTCTCCGGCGAAATCAGTGCCGCCGACAACCCTCGCGTTTGGGAACGTGCCTGGTTCGATGATGTTGCGGTTATTGGCCGCGTAGGCGGCGGCAGTACCCGGTCCGCCGAAGTTGGCGTGCAAATAGTCAATACCCGTATCGATAACGCCAATCCTGATGCCATCACCTGAGTTACCGCTGGTCGCGGCCCAGGCACTGGCGGCCTTAATAAAGGGCAAACTCGACGAGTTATCGATGTAGTGAACCGGAAGCGCGTGGACGCCTTTAACGTCGGCGTCATTTCTCAGTTGCGGAACGATGCTGGCATCGATTCTGGCGGCGATGCCGTTGTAAGCACTCTGAACGCTATAAAGCACCCGCGCGCTTCGACCGTGACTCGCGAGCCGGGCGAGCACACGCCGCTGTGCGCCCTTGATGCGCACGTGTTGCGCACGAGCTGCGGTCCGCGCTGCGTTGCGTTCATGTGCAGTGGCGGCTTTGTCGCTCTTATTGCCTAAAGTTTGCGCATAGACTCGGGCGGTTGGAAGATCGTTTAATTCGATCATTACATCGAACTCGCCCGTTTGCGGGAGTTCATCCGCGCTTTGGAGATCGCCCTCAGGCTTGTCGTTTGCGAATTGGGTGCGATCGAAGCCGGATTGGGCAAGGCTAACTTGATCTGGTTGCGTGAGGAGGTACGCGATTAAACCTAGAGACAGAAATAGTACGAGGACTTTCAGGAAACCTCTTCGAGACATTCGGTTTTTTACCTTTCACAACGACGGATTGGGGACTGAAACCTTCGGTTGCCGCACAGACGGAAGGTGAAAACAAGAATTGAAGCATTCACTCACACGAATCTGGGGACGTTCGGGGGAGTTGTTGAGCTAAATTAATTATTGATCGTTCAGGCTAACAGACAGGCCGATTACTATATAGATGGTTGACCAATCGCGCAAGCTGATCCGCTCGTTCTACACCCGAATCTCTTCTGAGCAATTTCCGAAGGAAAACCAACTTTATAGTGTTTGGAAAACGAATCGTGAATCACTGCATGGGCCGGTTGGGAGGAAGAAGTCAGCGAGAACTGATGTGCTCGCAAAACGATATGATTTGCCGGAAGAGGATCTGGATGCGACCGCGCTGCTTTACGCGATTGACACGTATTACGTTATTCGATTGCGACTGAAGGCGTATATCAGTCTGACGAAGGGCATGTCTCTCCCGGTCTCGACGTTACTGAGGACTGAAACGTTCGCGGATCTCGGTATCGAGAACTATGGAGGTGGGGAACTCTTCAGCTGGGTTTCGGATTGCGCTGACGAAAACATACTAAGTGGTCTCATAGAGCAAGAAACGACAGAGATCTACGAACCCCGAGACGAGGTAAGATCTCTATTCCAATCACTGGTACCAAAGCAGTTTCGTCACAGTGCCGGAGCGCACTATACGCCTGAGTGGCTAGCTGATTACGTCCTTCAAAAACTGAACTACCAGAATGCCGATTCTCAACCACGCCTGGTGGATCCACATTGTGGCTCGGGAACTTTTTTGATTGCTGCCCTGCGTCGAGCTTACGCCGCGAAACGAATGTCTTGCAGCGAATGGCATCGGCTCTTGTCAGACGGTATCTGTGGTTTTGATGTTGATCCGGTCGCCACGATCGCTGCGAAAACGAACTTGCTGATGTTCGTAAGTTGGTTGATCTCTACGGGACAGTATCAACTTGAAAAGCCGCTGCGGCTTCCGATCTTCTGCGCCGATACAATTTACTCGAAGCAAAAGCCGACTCAACTCTTTGATTACGTCGTCGGAAACCCACCGTGGGTCAATTGGGAATACCTGCCGAATTCTTACAAAGAACTGATCAAACCGATGTGGCCGAGGCTTGGGCTCGTCGACTTCAAAGGCACCGACAAAGCTTTCAGCAAGGTGGACTTGTCTGTCCTTGCCACATACGTCGCTTGCGATGAGTTACTGAAACCAGGCGGCAAGTTGGGGTTTGTGTTGCCGCAGAGCATTTTCAAATCGGCGAAGAATGCGAAGGGATTCAGACGGTTCCAAATAGGCACTGATGGACCACCGTTAAAAGTAGATCATGTAGACGATTTGTCAGACACATCTGTTTTCGCAGAAGCCTCCAATCGACCAGCAATACTCTTTCTCGAAAAAGGATCACGAACAACGTATCCCGTTAGTTATGCAACGTGGAAAGGAGTGGCGCGACCGGCAGACTCCGAGCGATGGACCACCTGGGACCAGGCAGCGCCGAGTTTCACGATTCGCATGGAGAAGGCGCAACCAGTCGACGCGCACGATCCGTCCTCGAGTTGGGTGCACGCGCCGGAATCGGTATTGAGCAGCTATGACGCTATCGCTGGGCAGTGTCCGTACCGCGCTCGTACTGGCGTTTTCACTGGTGGCGCAAACGGTGTTTCTATTTACAGCGGTTGTCGGGGCTTGCGAATGGAAATCTGCTCGTGAAGAACATCGTCGATAGAACTCGTAGACGAACATCTGAAGTTGAAGTCGAATTAGAACCGACATTTGTTTATCCCTTTGTCAGAGGTCGAGACGTCGACTCATGGCGCGCAGCGGTTGACTCCAATAGATTGATTCTTTGCCCGCACACGCCCGCGACGGGTATCAGACCAGTCAAACCGAAGGATCTCCAGGAGATCGCGCCGAACACGTATTCGTATTTATCGAACGTTCGCGACGTGCTCGAGGCGCGACAAGGATTCACCGGTTTCGATCGCGACAGTTTCGCCGCTGGTTTTTATACGTTGCTGCGAATCGGAGACTACACTTTCAAGCCGTATAAAGTTGTATGGCGATACATCTCGAAGACATTTAAATGTTGTGTCATCGAACCTGTGTGGCTTGGTGATCGCTTAGTTCCGGTCTTACCGCAAGAAAAGCTCATGCTGATTGGCTTCGACGAACCTCTTGAGGCTTATTATGTGTGTGGAATGTTGAGCTCGACACCGATACGAAGCGCAATTGAGAGTCGAATGGTTGGAACACAGATTTCGGCGTCAGTGATCGAACATATCGGAATGCTGAAGTTTGACGCGAATGATCAGCGTCACGTCAAGATCGCCGAAGAGTGTCGCCGAGGCCACGAGGCGAATTTGCAATGATTACTCCGCAACAACTCGAGCGCTATCAGAACGACGGCTTTCTGGTCCTGAAAGGCTTCGCCGCGGAGCACGAGTGCGACGCGTTGCGCGAGCGAGCCGAGCAGATGGTCCAGGAGTTTGAGCCGGCGGAAGTCGTTTCAATCTTTACGACGCACGAGCAGAGCCGGATCGCGGACGAATACTTCATGACCTCTGGCGACAAAATCCGATTCTTCTTCGAAGAGAAGGCGTTTCTCTCGGACGGCACGCTGAAGCAGCGGAAAGAAAGATCGATAAACAAGATCGGCCACGCTCTTCACGATCTCGATCCAATTTTCAACCGTTTTTCACGCAGCGAAAAGATCAAGGAACTGGCGAACGCGATCGGCTTTGGCGAGTCGTATCTCGTGCAGTCGATGTATATCTTCAAACAGCCAAACATCGGCGGCGAGGTTTCGTGTCATCAGGACAGCACGTTCATTTATACCGAGCCGACCGATATCGTGGGACTGTGGTTTGCGCTCGAGGACGCGACGATCGAGAACGGTTGTCTATGGGCTATACCTGGCGGCCACAAGCGCGGCTTGAAGTCGCGGTGGGTACGCTCACCCGAAGGACGAATGGCGTTTGAGGTCTACGATGCGGAACCGTGGCCCGAGCACGAACTGTTTCCACTCGAAGTTAAAAAGGGTAGTTTGATTCTGCTTAACGGACTCCTGCCGCACCGCAGTTTCGAAAACCGCTCGCCGCGCTCACGACATGCCTACACGTTGCATCTCATTCACGCTGACGCAAACTACCCCGCCGACAACTGGCTTCAACGTTCCGACAGCCTGCCTTTCAAAGGCTTCTAAACAGAGAGCTCCACTCACTTCAACTGAACGTTGGCCGTAGCAACACCCCCCAAACTACTGCGCACAGTAATGTTCTGTGGATTCGTCGCCACGCTGAACTCTCCTCGGTACTGGCCGCCTCCATTATTCGAGAGCGTACCGATCGCCGCGCCGGTCGCCGTGACAAAAACTCGCAGCGTTGCATTGCTGCTGCTACTCGTCGCTTCCACACGCAACACACGTTTTGCACTCTCGTACTCAACGCGGGTGATCCTAACCGTGTCAGCACTGGGCGTCGGTGTCGGAGTTGGAGTTGGCGTTGGTGTCGGTGTAGGAACAGGTGTAGGTGTTGGCGTCGGGGTCGGTACTGGAGTCGGGACCGGTGTTGGCGCGGGGGTTGGCGTTGGTACCGGCGTTGGCGTTGGTGTCGGTGTCGGAGTTGGTACCGGAGTCGGTGTCGGTGTAGGCGTTGGCGTTGGGTTCGCTCGAGTTACAGTCACAACAACATCGCGGCGTCCGAGCTGGCCATTGCGTATCCTGATCCTGACGTCCTGAGTCAACGTTACGTTTCTCGCCGTTGCACTAAACCTCACACTCGAAGTGCCACCCGGCATGAATACACTCGACGGCACCGGCAGCACAGTCGAATTGCTGCTCGACACTGAAAACGAAAACCCACTCGACGGCGCAACCGCACCCGGCGTCAACGTGATTCTGATTTCGGTCGACGAACCCGACGCGATCGTCGAAGGCGTTGCAGTTACACTGCCGTAACCAGGAGCAACAACCACCGATCCCGTCGAGTTCAACAACCCGGCGAGGCCGGTACTGGCGCCAAGTATTGGTAATGCAATATCCGCACGTCCGTCGCGATTAAAGTCGCCAGTGACAATCGTACCACCACCAACACTCGAGTTAGACGGTGGCGCAAAATACAACTGAGGCGCCGCGAACGAACCATCACCATTACCGCGCAGGATCTCCAACAGACCTTCCGTTCCATTCCCCAAAGACAACGCCAGATCAAGTCGCCCGTCGCGATTAAAATCCGCAATCACTTGATACTGCGGCACACGCAAACGCGGCTCGGTGATGATTCGCGCGGGCTGGAACGTGCCATCATTGTTGCCTAGCATGATTGCGGTGCGGCTACCGTTGAGTGCAATCGCAACCACCAGGTCCTCAATCGTGTCGCCGTTGAGATCCGCAACGTCGATATCAGTTCCATCAACACCAATCGTGCCTTCTGACAGAAGATTGATCGTGGGCTGCTTCAAGAACGATCCATTTCCGATGCCGAGAAGAATGTAGACCTGCGAACGATCGCCGGCGATACCGAGATCTTTGATTCCATCGCTGTTGAAGTCGCCGACCGCGATACGAGACATTCCGGTGCCGACGTCGATCTCAAAAGGAGTCTGAAATGTGCCATCACCAAAACCAAGCATCACCGTGATCGTGCGCGCCGCGACACAGGGACTGACGAAGCACGACAACATATGGGCCAACACCACGTCGAGACGCCCGTCGTTGTCGAGATCGGTGGCGACGATCGCAGGCGAATCATCCAGCGAGGCTGTGTTATCGAAAGTTACCGGCGCATTGAACGTGCCGTCGCCTCTACCTGTAAGTAGAGCGAGACTAAACGCCGGACTGATCAGCGAGACTGCGAGATCCACTCTTCCGTCGCCATTGAAGTCGCCGGCCGCGAGATCCTGCGACTGAGCTCCCGTGCTGAAGTTAACTCTGGGCCGAAACGTTCCGTCGCCATTGCCCAGCATGATCCCGACTCCGCCCGATCCCGTAGCAGCGAGATCCAGAATGCCGTCGCCATTCAAGTCAGCGGTGATGTGGGTGTTGCCGAGAATTGGATAATCGGTTCGCGTGAAAGTAGCGGTTTGGGCCAACGTGTTGACCTGCGCTAAGAATATTGCGAATGAAAAGAGCACAAACGAAAACGCGTGTCGACTCGACCAAATGCGGTTTGTTGAACTCATTACAGTTCCTCCCTGGTACGTTCAAACAGAAAGATATGAATATCCAAAGAACTATTGGAGGATGGGTTTAGTCGGGTTTGGGGGAAATTTGGTGAGAGTGCGCGGCCAATATAGAAGAAGCCTCGTTCCGAGGCAATAGGGGTTTTCCACGAATTTGTGGAATTAGTTACTCGGGCGCAAAAGCCCGCGGAAAATGCCCTGAACGCGGACCTGACTGGCGGGAACCGTAAAGGATTGAAGTTGAGAATTGGCTGGTTGTAGTTCGATGTTCGCGCCGCGCCGATACAGACGTTTGAGTGTCGCCTGGTTTTCCTCGATCAGTAGTGCGACCACGATCTCACCATCACGAGCATCGGTGCGATTCTCGATCAATGCAATGTCGCCATCACAGATGTGCTCATCGATCATCGAGTCGCCCTTCACTCGCAACGCGTAAACGCGATCGGGCCTGACTCGACCCAACAAGAACTTCGGCACCGGTATGCGCTCTTCATAATCGACTACTTCGAGAGGCGCGCCGGCGGCGATCCGTCCGAGCAGTTTTACTTCACACAATGAATCGCTGCTCTTGTCTTCAACTTTAACGTTGAGCGCAAACGATCCGTCTTCATGCTCGCGAACCAATAGACCGCGACGTTCGAGTGCAGCAATGTGCTTTGCAATCGTCGCGCGCGACTTCACGCCAAACTGTCTGGCAATCTGTGCGTATGAAGGGATGTAACCGTGACGTTCGAGGAAACGAGTGATGTAATCGAGAATTTCTTTTTGTCGCTGCGTTCGAGGGAGCATGTCTTTCAGCAGTTCGGTTCCCGATTGTGATCCCGCTTGTAGGTGATAAGAGCAGTTGCGCCAGCGCAAGGGTGACGAGGCATTCTAGGGCGCACAAACAAAAGCGTCAAGCCTTTGTTGTGATCAATTCATTAGCGAATCGAATATCGCACAAGCGTGCGAGGAAAAATGCGAACGGAAGGAGGCATTTGGCCAAGCGGTACGGCTTGCGTCTTAAGTACTTCATCGGCCTTCTTTCCGTAAATCGCTTCATTGAGATCGTTGTCAGGAGAGATCACTGCTCCTTTTAAAGCCGCGCCGAGGAATACACCTTTGCTGCGCGAGTAGGAAAGAATACCGGCCTGGAGTCGCGGATTGGTTGAGGCTGACGCTTCGCGACCGATTGGACCAGCCGCGATACTCGCTTCACCACCAAGTTCAAACTTGTCTTTCAATAGACCATTCAAACCACTCTCATTCATGATGAGCAGGATGTAGTCAGTCTTCTGCGCTCCGATCTGTGGTCCAAAACTGCCGCCGCCGAGATTAAAGAACGCCGGGGCACTCCATCCGCCCTTAACGCGTCTGCTGATCACACCCTGACCAAGACGTCCACCGACCAAAAACGCAGCCTTAGTCACGTCGGGAAAGACGGCGATCGCTTCAGCCGTGTCGAGTAGTTCTTTCGGAATCGCTTTTTCTTTGACGTTCATGATTTCAGTAAACGTTTCGCAGCGTCACTTGCATGTCGTGCCGCATCCTTCGTGCGTGAATCCTTTTGGGCGGAGGTTAAGATGGGAGTGGAAAGCAAAAGTCCGACGAGAATCACTCCCAATGAAGCACGAAGCAAAGTCATGAACACCAGTCCTCCTGAGTTCCTAGGATGCGCGTTGCGCAAAGAAGTTTCCTGCTGACTCAACATAGTAACCCTTCGACAACTTGTGCGGCAGGACGCCACAAATTCTTCTTGACTTCGATAGGAAGGAGTAATACATTTCGCCCGCTTCGCACAACTGGCTTGTTCCACTTTTGATCGTGACTTCTCCCCCCGAGCCGGGGTCAACGGAACAGGCCTTCCACTCACAATGATCGTTGCGTCTTACTGACTACTCAACCGAGTCGAAGTGTGCCTCCTGTTTTCACACTTCGCCCAAGTCATCAAGTAACGACGATCACCGAGTTCAAAGGTTTTCTCTGACAACCTTACCCGGTGGCCGTGTATGTAACGGACCCGGTTAAACCGTAAATAACCAAAAGCGGATGTTGATCGTTCCGCAAACGATGAACTATCTGCCGAATTCTCGACCCACACAACGGAGCAAAACGGCGCGCGGCAACATCAGCGCGCGCCCTGAATAGGAGGATTTTCCCTGATGGCGTATATCTCCAAACGGAATAGACGAAAAGAGAAGGAAAAGCAGACGGCGGCTAATAATCGCGCCGAGCTGATCGCGGCCGGATTTAAACGTCGCGACCTGCTCAAAATGGGATTACTAACGAGTGCCGGTTTGCTGATCCCAAAGAAAGGTTTGAGTGCACACCCGTTAAACACACGCGGTTCGTTCGATGACGACGAGCCAAATAGCCCCAACACAACCCCATTCCAGGAACTGATGCCGAGACTGCCCGTGCTACAACCGGTTCCCCTTAGCTCGTTGAATCCGCAGCCAACTGCGGCGCCGAACCAGGACGCGGGCGAAGCGCGCACAGTAGCACACCAGGCTTTCGCGCAGTTCCCACCGCAACGTTACTATGAGATGTCGCAGCACCTGGCCATGGTAAACATGGGCCTCCCCAACGAACTTCCGCCGCAACCGGTGTGGACGTTCAACGGAGTAACCCCGGGTCCGCTAATCAAAGAGCGATACGGAAACCTGGGAAATCCCGGCGCCGGTTCCGTGTTGCTGCGCTTGCGCAACAACTTGCCTGAGGACAACGGCGGCTTCGGTCTGCCATCCGTTACAACTCACTTGCACAACGGTCACACACCGCTCGAAAGCGATGGTTTCCCGTGCTTTTTTATGGAACGTGGCGAGTTTTACGATCACCACTATCCGAATGTGTATGCCGGCATTAACTCGACTCATCCCGGTACTGGCGACATCCGCGAAGCAATGCACACGCTGTGGTATCACGACCACCGTATCGATCACACCGCCGAGAACACCTACAAAGGTCTCGCCGGGGCCTACATCCTGTTCAATGAAAAAGATACTGGTGATGAGACCACGGGTTTCCGCCTGCCCAGCTTCGGCGACGGACAAAACCCGCTAACAAGCTTCGACATCTACATGGTCTTCAACGACAAGGTTTTCGACAACACGACCCGCCTGTTGCGGTTCGACCTGTTTAATACCGACGGTATTCTGGGTGACAAGTTCCTCGTCAACGGAAAGATCCAACCTGTGTTGCACGTAAGTCCACGCCGGTATCGCTTCCGCTGGCTGAACACCGGACCTTCGCGCTTCTACCAGATGTTCCTGCTGGGACCGAACAACAGCACCAAATCGTTCTGGCAGATCTCGACGGACGGAAACCTTTTGGAGCGACCGGTTTCGGTCAACAGCTCACGTTTCTCAGTGGCCGAGCGCGTCGACGTCATCGTGGATTTCACCAACGATGCCGGAAAGACGTTCTACATCGAGAATCGTCTGGAGCAGGAAGACGGTCGCGGCCCGACGGGCGAAGTGGTGGGCGCTGGCCAGGGAGACAAGATTCTCAAGATCATCGTCGATGGTCCGCAAGTCAACGACTTCAGCGTTAACCCGGCGACTATTCCGGCGGGAACGTATTTCTATGACTTCCCGAACACCACCGAAGCGCCACGCATTACTCGCACCTTCCGGTTCGAGCGAGGAGATGGCCAATGGCAGGTCAACGGAAAACTTGTGGGCAGATGCGACCAGGCCCCGCGGTTCAGAATTAAACGAAACTCGGTGGAGAAGTGGATCTTCCAGAACAACTCTGGTGGATGGCAGCATCCGATCCACATGCACTTCGAAGAGTTCCAGACCCTTTCGATCAATGGCAATGCCCCGTCCGGCACTGGATTGATCACGAAAGGTCGAAAAGATGTTTTCAGGTTGGAGCACAACATGGAGGCAAAGGTTTTCTTCCGGTTCCGCGACTTCGTCGGGAGAATCCCGCTGCACTGTCACAACGTGGTCCACGAAGACCACGCGATGATGGTGCTCGGCGAGATCGACGATGTTGGCGACAACAGGACGCAACCCTAGCCGCTCCATGGGGTATTCCCGCGCATGCGTGCGCCGGGGAAACCTGAACTTCTCAACCTGCAGAAAGGAATTCTTATGACTGACTTAAAACGCAGAAGTTTGGTAGCGGCACTGGGCGCGGCCCCAATTGCTGTTCCGCTGCTGGCCCAAGCGCAAACAAGTAAGGTGGAAGAACCACCAAAGTTCCCACAAATACCGTCGCGGGAGAGAATCCGGCAACGATATTTTCCGAACCTGGTTCTGACCGATCAGAACGGCGTCAAATTGAAGTTTTACGATGATCTTGTGAAAGACAAGATCGTGATCTTCAACATGTTCTATGCGAAATGCGAGGGCAAGTGTGTTCCGATCACCAGAAACCTGGTGAAACTTCAAAAGGTGCTGGGCGATCGAGTCGGCAAGGACATCTTCATGTACTCGTTTACGCTCACCCCGAAAGAGGACACGGTGCCAGTAATGAAACACTACGCCGACATGCACAAAGTGAAACCAGGCTGGCTGTTTCTGACTGGATCCGTGGACGACATGGAGAAACTTCGCCGCAAGCTGGGCTTTGTCGATCCTGATCCCGAAGTGGATAAGGATAAGTCGAACCACATCGGGGTGTTAAAGTATGGCAACGAACCACTGCAAAGGTGGGGCGGCTGCCCGGGAATGTCAGAACCGATCTGGATTGCAGAGACGCTGAGCTGGGTCGACTGGCCGCAAAACCGGAACAACTCGCTCAGAGAAAGAATGTCGGCGATGCGTTCTCAAGCAAAAGGAGGTGCCAAATGAAACTTCTCAGTTGGAGACTTTTCAGCATGGCGTTGTTAATGGCATTTGCCTTGGCGACGCCGACTGTAGTCAAAGCTCAGGCGCAACCGATGACTGAGATCCCGCTCGGTTCGGGAACTCCAACCAGTGGCGGCAGCGCCGCTGGCATGACTGCCGGCGGCGTTACGAGTCTGGAAGGTGGTGACATGGGCGGTGGTGGCATTGCCGCCGTTACCACGAACGGACCGGAAGCCGCAGCGTTTGATGGCACCTATATCTGGGTCGCCAATCAATTCACCGACTCGATCACCAGAATCAGAGTCAAAGACAGTACCGTTGCCGGAAGTTTCGCAGTTGGTAAACGGCCGGTGGCGTTACTCTATGCAGCCTCCTATCTTTGGGTGGCCGATCTGGAAAGCGACAACGTACTAAAGATTGCTCCTTCAACAGGAGCAATCGTAGCAACTTACGCCACTGGCGACGGTCCCGGGGGTCTTGCCTATGACGGCACGAACATCTGGGTCGCCAACCGCAACGCCAACACCGTAACAAAACTCAAAGCAAGCTCAGGCGCCAACCTCGGAACGTTTGCCGTCGGTAAGCGACCGATCACTATCGCGTTCTTTGCAAACGCTTTATGGGTCACGAACAACTTCGGCAACTCGGTTACCAAACTGAGCACGGCCGGAGCCGTTCTCGGCACTTACGCCACCGGTCGCGGCGCCTATGGCGTTGCCGGGGCCGGCGACAGCGTTTACGTCTCGAACTTCTTCGCCAAGACCGTCACCAGACTTCGGGCGGCTGATGGATTAAACCTCGGCACGTTCGCTGTTGGCGATGGCGCAGCCGGTGTACTTTCGGACGGCACCAATCTGTGGGTCGCACTCCACGGTGACGATGCTGTTGTGAAGATGACTCGCGATGGCTCGATCATCAGCAAGTACGCTACCGGAAACGGCCCCTTTTCGATCGCCTTCGATGGCGTGAGGGTGTGGCTGCCAAACTCCGGCAGTGATTCAGTATCGGTGACGGCTGCGAACTAGCACTGTCACGCAACAAACAACATGGACCAACACAATCGGGCTGGTCCAATGAAGCGAAAACGGCAGGCGCGAACCGCTCGCCGTTTTCGTTTATTTAGGTCAGGTGTTGAAATTGGAATTCAACAAATGCGCGATGAACGGTGACTCAACTTGCAAAGTAGTCACAAATTTGTGTCTCGGTTGACATGCTTTTATTGGCTGTAGTAAAAACTCCCGCGCCTTCAAGTCGACACCTCCCGATGTTGAATTTTCTGGAAGGTCTTTCGCATCCATTAGGTCCGCGAAATAGTGCTTTAGATTTTTGCCCGACTCAGTTTTGCCTCGACTAGTCATGCCCAGAAAAACCTGTTACCTCACCGGAGCTCAAGAGCCGAAGAGCAAGCGTGTCGTGTGAGGTCCGGTCTTACCCGATATATAGAAACGTAAACCGTTGCCGTCTATTAACTAGATCAAAACACTTCTCCCCTGGGTGTTGAACTTTGGATAAAAGAGTAGAAAAAATCATCGAGATGATGCGCGACGACGTTAGTGGAGAACTCTCCCTTGGCGAATTCGCGCAATCCGTAAACCTTTCCGTCTGGCGATTGTGTCACATCTTCAAAACTGACATCGGTATGCCGCCGATGAGGTATTTGAGAGTGCTGCGCATGGAACGGGCCAAGGATCTCCTCGAGTCAAGCTTTCTCAGTGTGAAGGAGATCGGTTTTCGCGTCGGACTTACCGACGAGAGTCACTTTGTGCGGGATTTTAAGGCCACGTATGGTTTGTCGCCTGCGTGCTATCGCACCCAGTTCAGAGAGAATGGCGTCGAGCCGCATAACGGGAACGGTCACTCAGCCAATGGCAAGTCGCACAATGGCAATGGCCACTCGCATGACGCCCCTCAACCCGGACAACTGGGCCAACAACTCATTCGCACTGCCAAACAGTCGATATTGCCGACGATACATTTGTTCGTTTGCGTAATGTCGACGATTTGAAACCCGGTAGTTTTTCGAGGCGCTCCAGCAAGGAATTTTGCACGGAGCAAAATCGGCTAATGAACAACAAAAAGCGCCAAGGAAGAAAGCTTGTTAGACGAAAACTCAGAGCGTAATCTAACAAAGTTTCAGCACAACGCACGCATGATGTTTCACCGTTAGTCACTTTCGCACCACTAAACTAATTACCTAACTGTTTCAGCAAAGCCCTCGCAATTCAAACTGATCGTCTTTGCCGAAAAGTTGGACCAGGACTGGGAGCTTAGGGTCTCGGTCATAACTTAAAAAAGCAACGACCTTTAGAGTGAGGCCGAACCCAAACGGCTGAAAGGAGATTTTCTATGCCTAAAAAGAAGGCAAAAGACCGGCAGGGTGCCGTCGAACAAACTGACGGCACAGTCAGCAGAAGAAATGTGCTCAAGATAGGTGCAGCAGCCGGGGCCGTCGCGGTCGTGGCCCCAACCATGCTGACTTCCAGCCAGGCACTGGCGTTTCAGGGGACAATTCCAGAGAAGCCACTGGCTCAATGCACCGCTAACGCAACCTTGATTCCACATACACCTTTTAAGGATGAGCTACCGATTCCGTTTCCAGCGATAGACCATCCACTGAGTCCACAACCCCAAGAGGTCGCCAACACCCCGGCTGAGGCCGACCGAGACAACCATCAGCGCTGGGCTCAGTTCACGCCGGCCCACATAACAACCGAATTGGAAGCCAGGCCCGGCCTGCATACATTCCACTCCGACTTTGGTCCGTCATATATCTGGGGCTTCAATGGTCGGTACCCTGGACCCACGGTCCTGGGTCGATATGGCCAATCCAACATCGTGCGGTTCCGGAACAGCTTGCCGCCGAACGGCGATAACACGTTTGGTGTCCCGGAGATAACGATCCACTTGCATAACGGTCACCATGGCTCAGAGAGCGATGGTTTCGCCGGTGACTTTTTCCCAAGCGGCAGATATAAAGACCATCTCTACCCGAATGTCTACGCCGGCATCGAGGCTTTTCCGAACCAGAACCCTGGTGGGAACGGCGTCGGTGACGCAAGGGAAAAGATGGGCACGTTCTGGTACCACGATCACCGTCAGGAGGAAACCCTCCCGAACAACGTCATGGGTCTGAACGGCATGTACATCGTTTATGACCGGACGGATCCGGGCCATGAGCATCCGTCAGAAGGATCGCTGCGACTGCCGGGATACTACGGTGTCACTGACATTCCTTTGATCCTTACCGAGAAGAGGTTCTGTAACCTGGATGCACAAGGCCGAAATGAAATGGTGAATGCGGCCGGTGGCGATAAGTGGGTCGTCAATGGAGCGATCCAGCCGAGGTTTACTGTCAGGAACAGAAAGTATCGGTTCCGCATTCTCTCTACCGGACCGACAACGGACGCATGGGACCTTAGGCTCCGCCACGGCACGACAGGCAATGTCGAAACGATGACGGTCATCGCCACTGATGCCAATTTCCTCGAGCATCCGGTTCCGGTCGATGACAGCCCCGCAAATGCAGGTAACACCAACGCCATCTCAGGAGCCAACATTGATACTCCGGGCGCAATTCGAGTGAACGTCGCTGAACGCTACGACGTGATCATCGACTTCGGGAAGTACGCTCCGGGCACTCAGCTGTATCTCACAGATCCTAGGACGACCCAGCGTGTCAACGTAGGAAACGTGTTTCCGGGATTACCGTCCACCTTCGGCATCGGAAACGTTATAATGCGGTTCGACGTGATACAAAGGGAGCCCTCTTTCCCAGCCGATACACCGGCAATTCCGCAGACCCTCTGTACCTATCCGCCGATATGTGAGCCAGACACTACGTTCACGTGGAGGTTTGATCGCGATCCTATTGGAACGGTTCCACGACGGTTCTTGATCAACAGCCGTGACTTCGATGTCGATGTACCGCAGCATTGCGTCATCAAGAACACCTGTGAAGAGTGGTTCATCGACAATAACACCGGTCAATTGCCATCCGGACCTACCAACTGGGACCACCCTGTGCATATTCACTTTGAGGAATTTCGCATTCTGAAGCGATTTGCGAACATCGGCGGTGTACTTACGGAAGTTCCGGTGTCTCCGCTAAACTCGGGCAGGAAAGACGTAACCAAGGTGGAAGCGGGAGAGGCTGCCCTGATCAGGATGCAATTCCGCGACTATGTCGGAGATTACCTGATCCACTGTCACAACATGGGCCACGAAGATGCGTTCATGATGGTGCATTGGGTCATTGTTCCTGATGCAGCGGCCAAGGCAGCATGCGACGCAACGATTGCCAAGGCCAACGAGGAGTACGAAGCTAGACTGCGCGGTGAGGAGGTAGCGTAATGGATAGAAGATCACTATTTACCAAAGGAACGTTCACGCCGCATCCGTCATCGCAGGGTCCTGCGAGGTTCACAAATGCGGTGCTTCGAACACACGACAACCAAGAGGTCAGGTTCTATGACGATCTGATCAGAGGCAAGCAAGCCGTGATTAATTTGATGTACGCAGACTGTCACGGCGCGTGCCCTCGGGTGACTACGGTTCTGAAACGAACATATCGTGACCTGAAAGCTCGCATGGGTAAGGACCTCTTCTTTTACTCAATTTCGGTCAAACCACAGGACGACACGCCCGCCGCGTTGAAGCACTATGCCAAGATGCGCGGGGCTGATCTGCCTGGTTGGTATTTCCTGACCGGAGATCCCTACGATATCGAGACAATCCGCTACAGGCTCTTTAATATGGGCCATATCGGGGTCGACACTGATTTCGCCATGCACGCCGCATCGTTCCGGATTGTCAACGATGCCACCAACCGCTTCGTCCATGCACAGGCGTTTGCCAGTCAGAAGAGTATTCTGAAGCACATCTCCTGGGCCGATCCGTTTAAGACACCCGCGGAATGGGACAAGATAATCCTGGCTCGTCAGGCTCGGATCAACGCGGTTGTCAAGAAATACGGCTACCTTCGCCGAGACGCACTTTAGTTTGCGGCACAACCTCTGTGTCTCTGTGTCCTCCGTGGTTTAACCACGGAGACACAGAGAACGCAGAGAAAACCAAACCAGCACCGGGAGAAATACAGCATGAAAGTTACCGGCATAATCTCGCTACTTGCAATCATTCTTTTGGGCT
Organism: uncultured Acidobacteriota bacterium; assembly: GCA_963789185.1. Lineage (GTDB taxonomy): Bacteria > Acidobacteriota > Blastocatellia > Pyrinomonadales > Pyrinomonadaceae > PSRF01. Next base: position 372,122 of record CAWBJU010000012.1, on the reverse strand, counting down.
CAACCTCAACCGCGTTGGCTCAGGAAAAGAAGAGTTGTTCATTCGATCTCGTCGGAACCTGGAAAGCGCAGGTCTCGAGCACCGAGGCGCGACTTTACCAGTTCGATGAGAAAGGAGTGGTCACAGTACTCACCGCTTCCGGCACCGCGGAACCGCAGCAGATCGCTACCGCTAAATACGAGGTCATCAATGACCTCGGCAAACCGCAGTCGGTTTCGTTCACTGCATCCGGCAAAGACCGGATATTCGGAGCCGTTAAAAAGACGATGAAGCTCCTCAGCTATGACGATACTTCGATCACTTGCGCAATACCGGGCATAGGAACCACTCGGTGGACCAGGGTCGATCCCAACCGGTATTTCATTGTGCTCTCTGCCCGCAAGGGAGAGTTCTACGATTCAAGTGGCTCGGCTTTCCCCACGGTTATCAAACTCGTAGGAGGAGCTCCCACAATCGACGCCTTCGGTGTCTATTTAGCGAAAGGTGAAAGGGCCCTGGGCACCGTTCCTCCCGACGTATACAAGAACTATCTTCGAGAGGCACGAACCGACTCTGAAACCACACTGCGTTTGGAAATCAACTCCCGGCAGTATGAAAGAGCGTTGAAGATCATTAAGGAGTGGGACCGTCGGGCCCGCGAAGGCGCGCTTTTGTACACCGGCGCTCGAGAGACTTTAGATGATTCGACCTATCTCAATAACATTCTGGTTGTTAAGGCGGTTGCCGAAAGTCTCAACCAGTGCTCGGAAGATATCAATCTGTACCCGCTAAATTACATCCAGAAGGACGACTGGATCAGCAACAAGTATAAGTCCGCGTTGGTTCCGTTCTATTACTTCAAGGAACTCCGGCTGCGGAACGAAGCGCGACATATTGACGACAAAAAGTTTCAGGAACTCGTGCCGCTGCCAAACGTGGCTAGTCGATAGCATCAACTAAGCAGGTCTCCCCCACTAGACCAAAAATACAAAGGGGAGGATATGAATTTAAATTTTGACAGTCAAAAAACTGGGGTCATGAAAGGCTTTCTCTTCATCGTGTTGGTCGTGTCCATCGGATTCACTTCCCAGCAGGTGATGAGAGCTCAAACGCCGTCGGCACCCGATGAGAAGCGCGCGACTCAGCCAAAAAAACGTGGTGGAATCTTCACCATGTATTCCATTGATCCACTGGCACGGACGCTCTGTTTCAGTGACGGTAAAGAAGGAATGGTGTTTACGGACACTACCTGGGTTAACCGTTGTAGTGACCTTAGTTTCGCTGGTAGCAATCTTGTCGCCGGCGTTGAAGCTGACCGGCCGGGGGCGATTGTCGACCTCGGCACGGCAGACGAACTCAGTAGCCGTAATGGCTTTGAGGACGCACAAGGAGGCGGAACCGGCTTCGCTTCCATACATCTTCGAGGCGACAAAGTCATGGTTCTCAAGCAGGACCTTGGGAAGCAGGAATTCCAACCGCTACAGGAAAATTCCAAACTCACAGAAGTAGGATCACCTGTAGCGGCACCCATTAAGTTGGGACACATCTATCTGGTGAGGACTACGGACAAGAAAGACAAAAGCACCCAGCAGCTCGTGAAGCTGATGGTGATTGCATATCGTCCTGATGAATCGGTAACGCTGCGATGGGAGTCGCTCTGATTTCAAAGGGTCAACTCTGCAACGCGGCCGGCAACAAATTCACTAGCGCTTCCCAAATACGGGAAGCAAAGTTAAACGAACTTCCATTCCTGAAGGAGAACAGGTATGACTCAAGAGACATTAAGACTAGGCATAGACGCCTTTCAGACGGGCACGATCTGTACCGACACGAACCTATACGAATGCTCTGACGACGTATTCAACGTTATCGAATATGTCGCGGCCGGGCAGCCTTTCCCGAACGCCCCGTTTGGGAACGGCAAAGGCAAGACCGTGTGGAGGAAAGTTACGTTAGCCAGAGACGGCGCCAGAAAAAACTTCGTAACTGCCAAGACGGTCGTGTAGGGAAAATCACACCCACCTACCGGCGAGCCTATCAAAGCACTCTTCCTGTTCGCGTCCATGCGACGTGAGCAGGAAGACGCTTTTGCATCCAGGGGTGAAAATGAAATTCCTACGAATCACGACAGTGCCGCTGCTCGCGGCTATATTTGTTTTCACAACGGCCGTTGTATACTCCCCGATCGTAACAGCACAAAAGCAGCGTTCGGCTCACTCGAAAAAACCTGCTCAGTTTCATTACGTTTGCCCGATGCATGAGGACGTAACCTCGAAGACGCGAGGTAAAAAATGTCCGAAGTGCAAAATGAAATTAGAGAAGAGAAAGATTGAGGAAGCCAAACCTTCCGATCAATGAGATTGAGTTTGCACAGAAACCGTCTCCGCTCGTTCGCGATTTCATTTGCGAGCCGGTTTCTCGCTGTCCTGATTCTCAGTTCGTTTGCAGTCACACAACTTCCGATCGTCAACAGTCTCGCGGAAGAGTCGTCGATGCCGTGCTGTGCCGGCGAATCGTCGTCGGAGCACTGCGATTCCGGACTGACAAAACCAAAGCCCCGGCCAGTTATAACCGAGCCGATGTGCGGCCTGGATCCATCATCTCTCCTTACTGCTGAAACAACCTCACTTGATACGAATGCTGAATCAAACACCTCACAGGTAACTGCTGAATCACTAAGCCAACCATGTCGAATGGATTGCGGCGCGTGCGTGTCGGGCGTATCACGCCAGGCGCGCGACAAGAGCCTTTTCCATTCGAGAACCACACCCACGTCACCAACAACTACAGCCGCCCGCTACAACAGTTGGGCCGTTGTCTTTTCATCGAATGAGAAGTGGACCCGGATCATTCCGAGAGGTCCGCCTACCTCCTCCTTTCGCTTTAACTAAAACTAAGCCTCTACGTTAGAGCTAAGGGAGAAATTTCGATGAAGACACGTGTCTATGTGTGCTTCGCACTCATATTTCTATTCGCGGGCCTCGCGATGGGCCAGCAGAACGTGACATCGGCTTCGCTGACCGGCAGCATCCAGGATGCGCAGGGCGCGGTTGTGAACGGCGCCAACGTCACGGCAAAAAATCTCGAAACGAATCAACAAACAACCACGACCAGCGACGGGGAAGGCCGTTACCGGTTCCCTTACCTGCGCACCGGAGTTTACGACCTGACGATCCAGGCGCCTGGCTTCGCCACGATGAGCCGTGAGCTAACGCTCTCAGTAGGTCAGTCGCTTGATCTACCGGTGAAACTGGAAGTGGCCGGAGTCGCGGCACAGGTAAACATCGACAGCAGCGTGCCGATGGTCGAAACCGTTCGCACGCAAATCACTGAGACGATCCGGCCGCGCGAAATAAACGAACTGCCATTGAACGGTCGGAACTATCTGGATCTGGCGCTCCTGATTCCCGGCGTTTCGCCGACAAACACCGGCAGCAATCAACGCTTCGCCGAAACCTCAGCGGTGCCCGGACAAGGTATCTCGATCGCCGGCCAACGGAATCTCTACAACAGCTTCATCCTGGATGGCGTTTCCGCCAATGATGACGCAGCGGATCTAACAGGCTCCTACTACAGTGAGGAAGTGATCGATCAGTTTCAGGTGGTAACCTCGGGTGGCATCGCCGAATTCGGACGGGCCTCGGGTGGCGTAGTCAATATCCTCACGCGCTCCGGAACGAACGACTTTCGCGGCAGTGTTTATGGCTTTTTTCGCAACCAGCGGTTTGATTCTCGCAACCCTGTTGCACCGACTAAAGATCTGTTGACGCAGGGGCAGTACGGTGGCACGTTCAGCGGTCCGTTGCGCTCCGAGCGAACCTTCTTCTTCACCAATTTCGAACAGACACGGAGAAACTATTCAGCGGTAATTACGATCGACCCGAGCGCTGTATCGACGATCAACAATCGCCTGAGCGCCGTGAATTATCCCGGCTCACTCATTGGCACAGGCGTAGTGCCGGCGAGTTTCGACACGACGAACTTCTTCGCCCGACTCGATCACAAGATCAACAGCCGCAACGATCTTAGTGGTCGTTACAGCCTGTATCACATTGGCGCCGATAACTCGCGCACTTCCGGCGGTCTCAACGCGGTGAGTCGAGGTTCAGGGATAAAGAACACGGACCAAACGGTCCAGGTCAGCAATGTGACCACGCTGAGCAGCCGAACGTTGAATGAAGCGCGTTTCCAATACACGATCAGCAGGTTCGACCAGCCGGTGAACGACACGGTTGGACCAGCCGTCAATATCGGCGGCGTCGCTAACTTCGGAACTGCGACGTTTTCGCCGCTTGGACGCGACATCAATCTCCTGGAGATCGTCGATAACGTTTCAACGCAACGCGGCAGTCATTCGCTGAAGGCGGGCGGCGGTTTTCTCTACAACAAAGTCCACATTCTTTTCCCCGGCGCGATCCAGGGTGTTTACAACTTCAACTCGCTGAACAACTTCCTGACCGGCAACTATGCTACTTTCCAGCAGGCGTTTGGCGTCCCCGAACAGGCTCAATCGAACCCAAATTTCGGTTTGTTTGTTCAGGACGAATGGCGAGTGCGGCCAAACTTCACAATTAATGCGGGTTTAAGATACGACGCGCAGTTTCTACCCGAACCGATTGAGACCGACGCCGATAACTTCTCACCGCGACTGGGAATCGTTTACGCGCCTGGCGATCGCAAAACCGTTATCCGCGCGAGCTATGGTCTGTATTACGATCGCATTCCGCTGCGAGCCACTTCCAACGCTTTGCAACGCGACGGATCGAAGTACATCGTGGCGCAACTGTTGCCGACGCAGCCCGGCGCTCCTGTGTTTCCGAATGTCCTGACGGTCCAACCCTCGGCGTTGATTACGAAACCGAACATCACTCGAGTCGATCCGAATATCGAGTCGAGTTATAGCCAGCAGGCAAATCTGCAATTCGAACGTGAGCTGCCCGGTAACACGGTTGTCTCGGTAGGTTATCTGCATCTGCGGGCGCGTCACCTGATCGTTTCGCGCAACGTGAATGTGCCGACGCTTCCGGTTTCGGCCGGCGATCCCAACCTGGGCCGCCCCGATCCGAATTGGGGCAACATCAGCCGATTCGAGAGTTCCGGAACATCTGCATACGACGGCATGGTGGTCTCTTTAAATCAACGTGCCACTCGCTGGTCCAGCCTTCGCGTTTCGTACACACTTTCAAAGACGATTGACGACTCAGGTAACTTCTTCTTTTCGACGCCGCAAAATAATTTCAACCTTCGCGACGAGCGCGGACTCTCCGACAACGATCAGCGCCATCGTCTCGTGATTAGCGGGTCGCTTGAAGTGCCCGACCATAAGAAACCGTCCGGGCTGCAACGTATCCTGTGCGGTTTTCAGTTCGGGTATATCTTTACATACGCGTCTCGATTGCCGTTCAACGTGCTGCTCGGTAACGATCGCAATCTCGACACTAACAACAACGATCGTCCGCTCGGAGTCGGCCGCAACACTGGACGCGGTTTTGATTTCGCTTCGCTCGATTTGCGTTTGAGCCGCCGGTTCAAGCTTACTGAGCGGGTCGGTATTCAGTTGCTGGCTGAAGGCTTCAACGTCTTGAATCGTTCGAACCTGGGTGTGCCGGTCAACACTTTCGGTCCCGGCGTCACGCCGCGGTCGAACTTCGGACAACCGACGCAGGCTTTCGATCCACGTCAGTTTCAGTTTGGAATGAGGGTGAGTTTCTAAGAGATGTTACGGAATAACAAACTAGTCATCGGGATTCTGTGCGTTGCGTTTTCGGTTTTCCTTTCGGCTTGCAATCGATCGACGGCGAGGGAAGCAACTGCTCCGGTGCTGATCTCGCCGCTGGTCCTTGTTTCCGCCGAGGGTATTGACGCGGCGGAACCAGTTACCAGTGTCGCTCCTGACGGCAGTTTTTATGTCGTCTGGGTGAACCACGAACCAAACAATCGTGCCGATGTGATGATTGGCCGCTACGAAGTGGGCAAGACTCCTGCTCCTGCCGTGCGTGTGAATCCAGAACCGGGAACCGCAACGGCATGGCGCGGAGATCAACCTAGTGTCGTCGTCGGTAAGAATGGTTCTGTGTACGTCGTATGGACCACTCGTGTCGAATCTAACGGCAAGAAAGGGACGGACCTTTACCTTTCGGTTTCGTCTGACATGGGCCAAACGTTTGGACCACCCGTTAAGATTAATGACGACAAACTTCCCGCGGCCCATGGCATGCACTCGTTGGACGTCACCGACGACGGCCGCATCTTCGTGAGTTGGCTTGACGAGCGAAACGTTGTCGTACCGAAACCTTCGACGAAAGCCGAAGGCCATCACATGGAAAGCAATCGCGAGCTTTTCATCGCAGACTCAACGGATGGTGGCCGCACGTTTTCGCGCAATCGTAAAGTCGCCGGTGATGCGTGCCCGTGCTGCAAGACGGCTCTCGCGGTTGCGAAGGACGGCACCGTTTACGTGAGTTGGCGACACGTTTTACCGGGAAACTTCCGGCATATCGCTGTCGCGACTTCGTCCGACGCAGGTGCGACTTTCTCGAAGCCGGTGATTGTCAGCGACGACAAGTGGGTGCTGCATGGCTGCCCGGTTTCCGGTCCGTCGCTGTCTATCGCTGATAATGGGACATTGAAAGTGTTATGGTACGCAGCCGGGGACGCGAATGCGACGGGACTTTACGTTACCGAGTCGAAAAACAAAGGCATGAGCTTTTCGCCGCGCCAACTGCTTGCGCAGGAAGGAGTTCGCGGCACCCCGGTGTTGACGGGCGACGTTGCGATTTGGGAAAAGCCGGGCGATCAGGGTTCTGAAACGAGGTTCCGCCGGGTAGGCCAGGACGGTCCGGCGATGAGCATCGGATCAAACTTCGAATTGCCGTCGGCGGCGGTTACAAAAGATGGATTGTTCGTCGCTTACGTTTCGAAGGTAAAAGACAAGCGCAGCGTTTGGCTGATCAAAGCTGACCACAAATGAAACGAATTTTTTCGGGGGTAATGATGCTGGCGTTCCTCGTAGCGTGTGGGGGCGCTGAGCATTCAACTCATAATGTTGCGACGCCCTCGCCGTCGCCATCGAGCACTGCGAGTGGACCAGAAGCGGCTGTTGTGCCGAGGAGTTATCCCGGTGTCGGAACGGTGAAGGCCATTAACCCGAAGGCGCCTTCGATCGAGATCGATCATGGAGACATCGAAGGATTAATGCCCGCGATGCAGATGGAGTTCGATGTTTCTGACGCCGCGCTGTTGAACGGACTGCAAGTCAACGATCAGATCGACTTCACGATCGAGGACCGCACCGGCATCATGAGAGTGACGGCGATTAAGAAGAAGTAGCCATAAAGAGGCACCAAAAAGCACAAGAGGCACAAGACAGAAAGGGGATTTTTCAGCCCACCTTCATTGCTTTTGTGCTTCTTGTGCCTTTTGTGCCTCTTTGTGGCTAAAGACCTTACGCTTTCTTTAACTCAGCCAGCGCAGCCAGCACTTCCTCACTGTGCGCCTGAACCTTTACCTTCTCATACACCTTCGCGATCTTGCCGGTCGGATCGATGATGAAAGTATTCCGGGCTGAAAGTTTGTTGCCCTGGTACTCCATAATTGAGCCGTACTGAGTAGAGATCTTCGCTTCCGTGTCTGCGAGCAGTTTGAAGTTCAGACCTTCCTTCGCGCAGAACTCCTTGTGCGACTCCGCGCTGTCGACGCTCACTCCGAGAATCACGGCGCCGGCCTCTTCATACTTCGCGAGATCGCGCTGGAAGTTGCGAGCCTGAATTGTGCAACCCTGCGTGAAATCCTTTGGATAGAAATAAAGCACAACCCACTTACCTTTGAAGTCACTCAGATTAACCTGTTTGCCTTCATTGCTGGTCAATGTGAACGCCGGCGCGGCCGATCCCACGGCAGGAATCTCGCTCACCGCGCTGACTGGACTGCAAGCCAGCACTGCCACCATAGCTAACACCAAAAAGAACGCATACTTAGTCATCCCATTCACTCCTTCCTGAACTCTAAATGAATCTGTAATCGTTTAGTTGTCTCCAAAGGTTTCGTTTATGCGATCGCGAATCTGCGCCGTGGTCAGCTTGCCTTCTTTCTCGAGTTTGTGAGCAAGCAAAGCTTCATTCACACAAACCGCGCAATGCGCCGCGTGATCGTCCTCGAAACAACTGTAAAGACTCTTGTGGCCCATGCCGCGATCGCAGTAGCAATAGCACGGCATCTGCGCGAGCGTTACCGGGATCTCACGCGCCGCACGATACGCGTCGCGGGTCAAACCCGTAAACTTCTCAGGCGCAAGGGTTGGACCAAGACTCGCGCGACTGGGGGCCGTCGTAAAAAAAGCGGGCACCGTTTTCTCCCCGGTTGCGTGCGCGTGCCCTGCGTGGCTATCGACCGAAGACTTCGTCGCGACCGGCGTGGAAGACTTTGTCGCGGCCGGGGGGTTAGAAGCTGACTGATAAAGGCCCGTTGTTCCACTTGCCGTCTTTTGCTTGTTGACGACGAGGACTGCGGCAATAAGCAACACTATGATGCCGCCGATAAGTATCCAGGTCTTCTTCATTGTAAATCTCCTAAAACTCAGTGTGTCCCGTGCATTCCGCTCATCGACATCTTCTGCGGACGCAATCTAAAAAAGATTTTCCAGGACACTGGATTTGTACCATAAATGGAATCGAGAATCGAAGGCTTGGAATAGAAAGTGACGTCGGTGCCGACGGCAAGCGAATGTTTTTCGGTATTCCAAATCTCGCGCGAGCCGCCGAACGTGTAAGCGCCGATGCGAAACGACGGATGATGTTCGGTGATGCCCAACTGCGCGCGATCGTCGTCGCGCAGGAGCTGATTCTTATCGGCGAGCTCGAGCCGGGTATAGAGATAGTTGCGATCGAGAAAGTTGACGGTCGATTCGGCGACGTAGCCGTTCAGGTTGAAGATCTCGTCCCCGTGACTTTCGTGGTTTCGGCCCCAGATCAGGCTCGACGCCCAGTTGCCTCTTTCAAACCTACGGTTGTAGCTGATCGATGCGGTTGTACGGCGAACGTCGCCCGGCTCCAAGGCTTCCGGATTGCGCAGAAAACCGTGACTCACCTGCATGGACCAGTTGTCGTTTGGCGCAAACCATAGCCGCGCCGATCGCGAGGTCCACGGGTTCGCTTCGAAGTTGTAGCGATTCTCGCCCGGCTCGCGGCCGTTAAAGATCGACCCTTCGAGTTTGAACCAGCGATACGTGAATCCGGTCGTGACGACGCCGAAACTGATGTGCGTCGAGTCCTGCATGTGATGCGATAGCGGCGCCGACGTATTTTCCGAAGCGGACGTACGGTGCATGAAGGCAGTTGGACCAAGCGCAGGTTCGCCCGGATAGCCACCGTAGACAAACCAGGTTCCGCGCTCGCCCAGTGGCAGCGTGTACGTGGCGCTCAATTCCATGAACAGATCGTGCGGATGCTGTCGATCGATGATCAGCTCACCTTTGTACGTTTCGCCAGTTTGAAACAGCAGCGGCGAACCGCCCGGCGGGAACGTAAAAGGTTCGGCACTGAACATTCCACGCAGTTCGAGTGTTCCCTGCCCCACGCGACGCATTGCCGACGGCATGAACCAGTTCGCCGATTCGAACTTCGTCACGCCTCTGGGACCACCCTGAGCATTTACACCGACGACGACGTTGTAGTGAAACATCAGCAACCAGTCGTCGACCTGCTTGTGCAGCATCGGCATCACGCTCGACGCCGGTTGCCATGCTGTGCCCGAACCCATGCGACCCATCGGCATGAGGTTGGCATGACTGTCGCCGACACGAACAAACATCTCGTCGTCTTCGATGACCAGCAGGCCATGGTCCATGCCGGCGTGATCTGTTGTTTCCGAGCTCGGTTCGGGAGATGGAGCAACGACTGGTTTCGCAGACGCTGGCTTCGCAGGTGCGGGCTTCGCGGGTGCGGGCTGCGCACGTGCAGGTTTCGCAGGCGTTGGTTTAGCAGGAGGTGGCCTATGACCTTCGTGTTGAGCAAAGACCGGATGCGCCAAAAACAAAAACACAACGACGCACCATAATTTGCGTTCAAAAAGCTTCACTTGCCACCCCCCTGAGATCGGACAACACGATCCTTACTGCTTAGTCTTTCGTCTTGTCCTTCGTTTTCACCTTGCAGCACTCGCCGGGCTTCTTCGGATCGTGCTTGCCTTTTGCATCGTGCTTGGCGTCGTGCTTTCCGCCGAGCTCACACGATTCACCACAACAGTCGGCGTGATCCTTATCGGCATGCTTGGCGCAACACTCGGCACCCTCTTTACAACACTCGGCGCCTTCCTTGCAGCAGCTCTTCGCCTCCTCGTGTTTGCACGACGAGCCTTCGGCGCAACACTTCTCGCCCTGGGCACAACACGATTCGGCTTTCTTCTTTTGATCGGTTTGCGTTGTGCCGGTTTGACCTTGGCCCACTGCGATCGCAAAGGCAGCCAGGAGGAAGGTGAGCAGCACAACGAGTACAGTGCTCTTTCGGGGTTTCATTTTGTTCTCCTATCGGAATGAATGATTACTGTCGGACACCAGCGCACACACCGGCACTTCCGTTGTGAGCTCTGGCGGGTTAATCCGGGAGTTGGGAGGAAGTTTTCTAAATCAGGAAAACGCAGCAGCGAAGATAAGTTGGACCACGATTCGGAACGAGCGGAACAGAAAAATGCTTTTGACGCTGTTCACGTTTGCCGGCAGAAAGCGCCAGCGTGGCGTTAGTGGTCTGGTCTGAATCCGCCGAGTTGCCGCTCGCTTTCGCGGCAATCGCCGTAGCACTCATCGCGAAAGGGCAGTCACCCATGGGACCTCCCGGAAGTGTCGCGAGAGCGAGTAACGACTCAGTCAGTGTCGGCTCGATCGTGCTTTGTCTAGCAGGTTTTGGTTTGGAACAGCAGTGGTGTTCCTGGGCGCTTTGACAGCTCTCACCCTCAACCGCAGCCTGGTCTTCAGCACGTTGTGCGGCCGTGGCCATGTTGCTGCAACTAAACAGGCATCCACCGGCCAGCCAGATAGAAACTGAGGCGGTTAGCAGTAATCGGACCACTTTGAGGGAGACCAGAAAAGTCATTTGGCTGGGTAAGTCTATCGTCCCAGCGGTGGTTTTGTCGAGAATTCGAAAGAGAAACTCAACACGCAGCGCAGAATCATCGTGTTAGCCTAAACCATCGGAGGGAACAAAAGGGATATGAGTATCGATAAAAACAAGATAACAACACAGGATGAACTGAATGAACCCGCGCCAATGGATCAGGTTGACGCACGGGTCGAAAAAGAAATGAAAGAATTGGAAAAGAAGGCTAAAGAGGACGTTCGCGAGGGATTAAGCAGCACTGACGTCGAAAGTAACGAAAACCGTGAATGAACCGGCGCTGATGCGCCTAAAGGAGCGCTTCGTCGAGAGCCTTTTTTAACTCGGGAGGCGTGCGCCTCGGGTGAAAACCATCGATTTTTCTGAATAGCTTTCCATCGCGTGTGATGATGAAACTCTGCGGGATGGTGGTCTTGCCGCCCATCAGCGTCAGCGCCACTTCGCGCGTGGCCCAGCCGATTTGGTAATCGACGCCGTACTGAGTCATGAAGTCGCGTACTTTCTGGGCTGACGTGTTCGGGTCTTCAGTCGACAGTCCGATAAACTCCACGCCGCGGGACTGATACTCCTTGTGCAGGCGCACCAGTTCCGGAGTCTCCATCCGGCATGGTCCACACCACGTGGCCCACAGGTTCACAAACAACACTTTTCCGGAATAGTTCGACAGCTTGATCGGATTGCCGTTGGCCGCTCGCATTTCCGTGTCGAATACTACCGAGGGCACAGCTGGAAGATTGGCCGTGCTACTCGACGGGCCATTCATGTTGCAACTCGAAATACCAATCGCCGCGACCAACACCACCACGATTAGCAGCGAAACAATGCGCAGCGGCGTCCAGAACTTTATCGCCGGGGTATCTTTCTTCTTAACTGCCATTACTACTTTTTACCAAACCTGAACGAGTCGAGAATGACCGTCGCTTGACCCTTTTCTCCGATATCTTCCACTGACGACAATTCAGGAGCCAGTGATGTTGAAAGCATCACTATGGTCGCGCCCGCCGTATCACCCTCTTTACCGGTCGGGAGGAACACCACGCGTCCCCACAACTTGATATCGTCGCCGTTATCGCCTTGTGAAAGACCTTCCCAACGAAACTCATACGCATCCATCGAGTTGACTCTTGTCGGTCCTTCCGAAACTTTCCGGTACTCGGGATAAGCCTTTGCGAGCGCGGCACTGACTTCTGCAACTCGTTGCGGGAAGTTGCTCAAATCTCCAGCGAAGGTTCCAGTGCTCGTGTACCAACCGACGGCGAAATCCTCCTGCGGAGAATCAGGCGACAGACGTCGCTCGACTTTCACAAAGTTTCTCGCACCCGGCACACCGGCTTTCGGATCGCGCTGCCATGACTTCGGATAGTAGAACGAGAAGTCGAAATAGTGTTCCGCCAGATTGCCATCGAGGTTGGAAGCGGAGTTCTGAAACTGGACCGCGTCCGGCGGTGGCACGAATGTATCTTCAGGAGTCGGCGAAGGTACTTCGACTGATGGTGACGGAGTGACTTCGACGGTTGGCGTCGCAACCGGTTCCGGTCGTCGCTCGGCTGTCTGGTCCAATCTCGGCTTAATAATAAAGAAGAATGCACCGGCCAAAACGCCGCCGCCGAGCAACAGGAAAAGAAGCACGCCCGCGATAATCCACGGCATCTTTGACTTCTTCTGCGCGACTGGCGGAGCAGGCAAAGGAGCAGATGGCGCAGGCGCAGGCGCTTGCGCGGGCAGAGGCGCTGACGTTTGCTGCGGAGGCGGTGGTGGCGGCGGAGCTTGTGGTTGCGGCGGTAATGGTTGCGAAGTCTGCGCCACAGGTGGGGGCGGCACTGGCGGCGGAGGCGGTGGTGGGGGTGGCGCCGGGTTTGCAATGTCCGCTGTATTAGGCGCTCCCGCCGGTGGTCCTGTTGGACCAGTATTTCGCGGCAGTGCGACCGTCGCTGGATAGCTCTCGATGATCGTCGCGTTCGGATCTGGTAAGTCCCTGCTGGTTGGTCTTTCTGAGGCAGCGTTCAGGTCAATGGACGTAGCGCGAATCGTAGCGTTCGGATCGAAGGTTTGAGGAGCAATTAAAAGTCCGCCATCAAACGTGCAGAATTTCTGACCTTCGTCTGGAAACGTACGATTACACTTGGGGCAACTCTTCATCAGGAGGACCTCGTGAACGAGTATCGAATTTGTTTACTGGAGCTCAATTAATTCGCTTTGGCTCTCGCCAGTTTTTGCGCGGCGCCGCTGTTTGCCGGATCGAGCTCCAGGGCGCGTTGATACGCGCGCACGGCGTTCTCTTTCTGACGAGCTTTCAAATAACCGTCGCCGACACCTTCAAAACCAAACACACCAGCCAGGTCCTTTCGCTCACCCGCACCCGCCAGCGCTGAAGCGCGTTCGTAAGTGGCTTCCGCATCACTAAAGCGATCCATGCCGAGATAAGCGCGGCCCAGCAGGTTGAAAGGTTGGAACGCACGCGAGCTCACTTCAGTGGCCGACTTCAGAAACGGTTCCGCTTCCTGGTAACGCTTGTAAACCACGAGCATGCGGCCCATCAGAAGCAACGACGTCGGATTACGCGAATCGAGTTCGAGTGCGCGTTTCAAAACTGGTTCCGACTGCGGCCAAAGCTGCTCGGCTTGTAACGACTCGGCAATCAGGTTCAGTGTCGCCGGATCCTTCGCCAACTCGATTGCTTTCTGATACAACGCCGGCGACTCAGAGGCCTTGCCGATCTTGTTCAGCACTCGAGCGAGATGCGCGTAAGCAACGGCAAACTGCGGATCGAGTTCGATCGCCTTACGATACGAATGCTCAGTTTCGCTGTTGACGACTCCTCTCGTCTGGAGCGCGACGCCCAGACGGTCCCATGCGACTGCATTTTTCGGATCGAGTTGCACGGCCCGGCGCGCAAGTGATTCCGCGTCGGCAAATCTCTTCGCGTTGTCACCGCCGGCGCGCGGTTTTACCAGCAGAACGCTCAACGCGATGTGTGCGTCGGGTTCAAAGGGCGCCCACGTAACCGAATTGCGATACGCGCCTTCAGCATCGTCCCAGCGCTGCTGATCGAAGTATATGTTACCCAAACCATACGCCGCGCGAGCGTCACGTGCTTTCAGTCTCAGAATCTCTTTGTAAGCGGCTTCGGCGTCGGTAAACCGCCGCGCATCACGAGCCTCGTTCCCCTTCTCGAGCAAATCTTCGATCCGCTCGGCGACTGCTGGTCTAACGCGTGTGTTGCCGGTCGGTCTGTTACCAGGTTTAGTTGACGTAGTAGTCGGGTTGTTCGTCTTCTTTTTACTTTCAGGATTCTTAGCTCTGAAGGTCGCGCCGCCAACATCCACTCCCACGTCCTGCGCGATCGCTCTGGAAGCGCTTCCGGATAGAGCGAAACAGAGGGCGGCCACGATTAATCCGGCCCCGCGCAGTATTGCGTCAGCTCTCATCTTTACTCTCCTAATGCTGTTTGGATTGCGAATATCGAGACTAACCTCGGTTTAGAACAGCCTGATAAAAGAACTTATGGATTACTGAAGAACTACTGAGGGGGATTGTAGATCAGCTTTGGCCGGATGAGCTAATTGGAACTCAATCCTGTATGAACTTACTATTTACGGACCGCTCTTGACTAGTCGAAATCCCAAAAGCGTGGTCTTTGTGGATGGCGAGACAAACTGGCGCAGACTCGATGACACCGGCACCTCCGGATTAGCCGGATCGCTCGCGTAACAAGCTCCGCGGATCGTGACGAGATCCTGTTTATCGCTCGGTATTACGGTAGAATTTCCCGGATAAACCGAGACCTTTGAGGACGTCCATTCCCAAACATTACCTATCAGATCAGTGACGCCCCACTGGTTCGCACCACCGGGACGCGAACCGACGACGGCGGGAGTTGCTTCCTTCAACACTGCCAACCCCGCGACCCATTCCGATCCCCATGGATAGGGATCCGCACGTTGACCGTTGCGCGCGGCGTACTCCCACTCGTCCTCGGTCGGCAAGCGATAGGTGACTCGGTCGCGTTTTGATCGCCAGGCCGCGAAGGCCACTGCATCAGCAACAGAAACGTTTACGACGGGCCACATCTCCTGACCGAACACCGGTTTGTTGTTGACCCAGTGAGAAGGCGCTGGATGGTTTGTCGCCGCGACGAATGCGGCGTATTCAGTGTTGTTGACTTCTGTGCGGTCCATCATGAACGGTTGAACCGTCACGGAGTGCGCTGGAGTCTCCTCGGCTGGACCATTGTTTCTTCCCATCATGAAAGTCCCGGCGGGGATCGAAACCATTTCGGTTCCCGGAGGTGTGGGAGTTGGTGTGGGAGTCGGATCGCCTCCATTGCCGGATACATATTTAAATATCAGGTAACCACTGATGCCCATGCCGGCGATTATGAAGACCGCCGCCGCGGCTGCGATCAGAAACATTCGTGAGCTTTTGCGTCCGCGATCGAGATCGACGGTGATCGGCCTGCCCTGGACTACTGATGGACGAGCGACATTGTTTGGCGCGACGTTTGGTGATGCTGCGCCCTGCTGTACTCGCGTCGATTCCGGATCGACGGTGGGGGTTGAGGGACCCATGCTGCCTGAGAGACGTTCGAGTCGATCTTCGAGCTCTTTCGCCTGCTGCGACATGCGGTCCAGCTTTTCCTGGTGCTCTTTGTTTCTTCGTTCTCGCTCTTCGTCCTGCTTGTTTGTTCCAGGCGCACTGACTTCGCCGATGATTGAGTCGAGAGAACCACCGACGCTCGTATCGTTCGAGATCGGCGCGTGCGTTGCCGTCGGAAATACGTTGGGAGGAATGCTCGTCGGCGTCGTCGTGGCGATCGTGCGATTCGGATCGAGTGCCACCGTCTCCCGGTATGCAGCGGGCACAGGCGCCGCATCGACTGCCGCGCGCAGCTCTTTTAAAAAGTTGTCAACAGTGTCGATCCGCGATCGTATTTCCTTCTCCAATGCATGACGAACGACTGCTTCGATCGGCGGCGGCACTGAAACACCCATCGAATGGAAGCTCGGCGGCGGCATCGTCAGGTGCTTCTTCATGATCGATGGAATCGACGAGCCTTTAAACGGCACTTCACCTGCGAGCATTTGATACAGGATCACGCCCAGACTGTAGATATCCGCATGAGCATCAGGTTCATCGTCACCCCACTGCTCCGGCGCCATGTAAAAAGGAGAACCCATCAACCCGCTCGTCTGCGCCTGCACAAACGAGCCGAGCAATTCACCCGACTTGATCTTCGCCAGACCGAAATCAAGTATCTTCACGCCTTCCGACGCCGGCACATCATCCTGGACCATGATGTTGAGCGGCTTAAGATCGCGATGCACGATGTTTTGCCGGTGGGCCGCCGCAACTCCGGAAGCGATCGCGCTGATGAATTCCCACGCGCGATGCACCGGCATCGCTCCTTCCGTCAGCATGATCTCGTGAAGCGATCGTCCTTTGACAAATTCCATAACGAGAAACGGCATCGTGCTTCGCACAACACCGAAGTCGGTCACGGCGATGATGTTCTGATGACGGATGGCCGCCGCTGCGAGAGCTTCCTGGCGAAAGCGCGTCGTCAACATCGGATCGTTTCCGACGAGATCCGGAAGAATGACTTTTATGGCGTGTGAGGTTTTGAGAAAGATGTGTCGCGCTTGAAAGACTACGCCCATGCCTCCCTGCCCGAGTCGTCGCTCGAGCAGGTAGCGGGCATCGAGTGTTGGTTCTCCCAGAAGAGACGGCGTAGTTTCATCACCATCCTGTGGACAGTGATTGGTCTCATCCGGGTAACAGCGCCTACAGGACGGACATTCTTTCACTCGGCAGAGTATACACAGATCATGCAGATTTGATGACGATATTCACCAGCCGGCGCGGCACGACAATTACCTTCACCACTTCATGACCATCAATCAACGAACGCACTCGATCATCAGACAACGCAGCCGCACGCAGGTCATCTTCCGATACATCAGGCGCGGCTATCACACGTGATCTCAGCTTGCCGTTAACCTGGACCGGTATCTCCAGTTCTTCTCGTCGCGCGAGTTCGGGATCGGCGACGGGCCAGCGGGGAACTTCACCCAACAAGCCTCCGGCATGTCCTAATCCTTCCCACAACTCCTCCGCGATGTGCGGCGAAAAAGGCGCCAGCATGACAACCAAAGATTCCAACGCTTCTCGAACCGCAAAAACATCTGCGTCTGATGCGCGCGCCGGATCTGCGTTCAAGTCGCTCAACTCATTGAACAACTCCATCAACGCAGCGACGCTCGTGTTCAAGTGCAACTGTTCGAAGTCACTGGTTATCTTCGAGATCGTTTGATGTGACTTCCGTCGCAACGTTCGCGCTTCGGGACTGAACTCAGTTGCCGGTGGTTCGCCACCGCGACTCGCAAGCCGCTCCTGCCATTTCCACACCATGGTGTAAACGCGGCGCAGGAAACGCACAGCGCCTTCAATGCCCGTATCGGACCAGCGCAATTCGTTCTCGACCGGAGCAGCAAACAAAACGAAGAGCCGTGTTGCATCCGCGCCGTACGCAGCGATCATTTCGTCAGGATCGACTCCGTTGCCGAGACTCTTCGACATCGCTTTCCACTCGTCGGTGTCGCCGACGCGGTTCGTCACCATGCCCTGCGTCAACAACCGCTTCACGGGTTCGTCAAACGTGACCATTCCGATGTCACGCATGAACTTGTTCCAGAAGCGTGTGTAGATCAGGTGCATTACTGCATGACTGTCGCCACCGACGTACTGGTCCACCGGCGTCCAATGCCGCGCAATTTCCGGATCGAACGGCGCCTTCTCGTTATGTGGATCCAGGTAACGGAAGAAGTACCACGATGAATCGACAAACGTATCCATCGTGTCGGTCTCACGTCGAGCTGGACCAGCACACTTCGGACAGGTCGTGTTTACAAACTCCGCTACACCGGCCAACGGTGATTCACCGGTTCCCGTGAATTCCGCTGTTTGCGGTAACACAACCGGCAACTGATCGTACGGCACCGGAACCATGCCGCACTTGTCGCAGTAGATCACCGGCACTGGCGCGCCCCAGAAACGTTGACGCGACACGCCCCAGTCACGAATGCGATACGTGACTGCTGCTTCGCCGAAACCTTTCTCCTGCGCATACGCCGCCATCTCTTTGATCGCGACGTCGGACGGTTTACCGCCCCAGTCGCCGCTGTTGATCAGGACGCCGTAGTCGATAAACGAATGTTTCATCTCCGCGGAGGCGTCGCCCGCCGTCGTCGCGACGGGTTCAGCGCGGAGCTGTTCGTGAGTCGCTGGCGCGATCACCTGACGAATCGGCAACGAGTACTTTTGCGCAAACTCAAAGTCACGCTCATCGTGAGCCGGAACACTCATCACGGCGCCGGTGCCGTATTCGATCAGCACGTAGTTCGCCACCCACACCGGCAGCGTCTCGCCGCTGAACGGATTGATCGCCAGGACGCCAGTGTTCAGTCCTTCCTTCTCCCCTTCCTCAGCCAGGTCGCTGCGCATCGCTTTTTGATTCTTAACTTTCTCGGCGAACGCTTCGACATCTGTTTTCAAAGCAGAGTCTTTGAGCAACTCTGGCAACAGCGGATGTTCCGCGGAGAGCACGATCGCAGTCGCGCCGTAGATAGTGTCGATGCGCGTTGTGAACACACGTATCTTCTGGTCGCTGTTCTTCACAGCGAAGTCGATGAACGCGCCTTCACTTCGGCCGACCCAGTCGCTCTGGCGCTTCAAGACTTTGTCGGGCCAACCAGCCTCGATCTGTTTGATGTCGGCGACGAGTTGTTCCGCGTAATCAGTGATGCGCAGGAACCACTGTTCCAGATCTCGCTTCTCGACTGCCGTACCACAACGCCAGCAGATCCCGCCTGACGACTGTTCGTTCGACAGTACGGTCTGTTCCTTCGGACACCAGTTCACCTGCGAACTCTTCTTGTACGCGAGTCCGCGTTCCAACATCTTCAGGAAGAACCATTGGTCCCACTTGTAGTACTCCGGCCGGTGCGCGGCGATCTCGCGCGTCCAGTCGTAGCTGATACCCAGACGCTGCAACTGCCCACGCATGTGCGCGATGTTTTCTTCAGTCCAGTCGCGCGGGTTCACGCCACGTTTGATCGCGGCTTGTTCCGCTGGTTGACCGAAGCTGTCCCAACCGATGGGATGCATCACGTTGAAGCCCTGCAAACGTTTGAACCATGCGAGCGCGTCGCCGATGGCGTAGTTGCGCACGTGGCCCATGTGCAGGAAGCCTGATGGGTAGGGCAACATTTCGAGCGCATAAAACCGCTGGCGCGGATCGTTTTCACGCGCTTCGAAGGCGTGGGTTTCAGCCCAGCGCTGCTGCCATTTGTTTTCGATTTGCTCAGGAAAATATTTTTCGTCCATAACGTTGTCCAACCTTACTTAACACGTTTTGCGCAGACACAAAAGCGTCCAACGCTTTGATTGATTGATGTTTGAAGATGGAATCGCCGCTCCGCGAAATCACGCTATATCGCGCGACGCTGAAGCGGCACCGTTAGGACGAGGGTGGTGTTCGGCTTGAAGAACATTGCGTGGTCATTCTATCAGGGCGTTACAAATGAACGCAACATCGATAAGTTCTTGAGGTCGGCGCGTGGATCGTCATATGGGGTTTCCAGAATGAACGCCGCGTGTTTCAGCTTTGGATGACGCGCCACGCGGCGCAGGGCTTCGGCGCCGATGTGCCCTTCGCCGATGTGCCAGTGTCGATCGACTCGGGAGTTGTAAACGGCGCGCGAGTCGTTGAAGTGAACTGCACGGACGTTCTTGATTCCGACCGTCTTCTGCATACGCTGAATGAGAGCGTCGAGACCGTCTTCTTCGCGGATGTCATGGCCTGCTGTGAACGCGTGAGCCGTGTCGAAACAAACGCCGAGCGGGATTTTCGGGCACAACTCCATGATCAGCGCGAGATGTTCGAAGCGATGACCGATACAGTCGCCTTGTCCTGCAGTGTTCTCCAGCAGGATGCGAAGCGTGCCGAACTTCAACCCCTTGCACGCGATCTTCAAACTCTCCGCGCAGAGCGCGATGCCATCAGCTTCACACGCGCCACGAGAACTTCCGGGATGCACGACGAGATAATCGACGCCAAGCAGTAACGCGCGTTCGACTTCTTCGCGAAACGACTCTCGGGATTTTTGCAGGAACACATCGTCGACGGCAGCGAGATTAACGAGGTAGTTGCAGTGGATGAGGACCGGCGTGATTCGTGTCTGCTTGCGCACCTTGCGAAATAAAAGCACGTCTTCGAGTGTGAGTGGTTTCGCCATCCACCCACGTGGATTGCGTGAGAACAACTGCACGGTGTCGCAGCCGGTGTCTTTGGCGACTATCAGCGCGTTGTGAACTCCACCCTTGATCGGAGCGTGAAAACCTATTCGCGGACGTTTCATCGTTTCATTGCATCCAGAACGCGCAACATGTTTCCACCAAGGATCTTGTTCACGTCAGTTTCGGTATAACCGCGGCGCAGAAGTTCCTTTGTAAGATTCGGCAACTCGGCGACAGTCGCCAACCCCGTCGTGGTGATCTGCACGCCATCGAAGTCCGATCCAATCCCGACGTGATCGACTCCCACCAGCTTCACGATGTGATCGATGTGGTCGACGATGCGCGCCACGTTGACCGGCGGCAAGCGTTGTGCGTACTCGCGCGATCGCACACGATCGCGTGCCATCTTCTTGTGCACCGCATCACCCGGTTCCGCCGCAGATGCTTCCTGGACCATCGGCGTGATCTCCGCGTCCACCTGTTTCTTCTTCTGACTCCAACCCGGCTCGAGATGTTCCGGGTAGAAGATCACGTTAACGACTCCGCCTGTGTTCGCTAGCGCACGGACCATCTCGTCAGTCAGATTTCGCGGCACGTCGGCAATCGCACGACATGCCGAGTGTGTCGCTACTACCGGCGCGGTCGAAGTATTAACAATGTCCCAGAAAGTTGGATCAGAAACGTGCGAGACGTCGATCATCATGCCCAAACGGTTCATCTCGCGCACGACGTTTTTGCCAAACTCGTTAAGTCCACGCGTCCGGCCAACGTCGTCGCCGGAAGATCCGGCCCAACTCGTGCTGACGCTCCACGCGGGCGACATGTAACGCACACCCATGTCGTAATAGCGTTGAACATTCTCGAGCCGCTCGTCGATCGCGTACCCACCTTCGAGCCCCATTAGCGCGGCCATTTTTCCGTCTTTAACCGCGGCGCGAATATCGTCGCCGGAAGTCGCTAAAGCCCATGTTTCCGGGTGTTTTTCGGCCAATGCGCGTACGACGGCGATCTGATCGTCAGCTCGCTTCATCGCCCGCGCGCCGGTTTCGCCGAATAATTGCGGCTCGACCCAGATCGAGAAAAACTGTGCGTCCAGGCCGCCAGCCTTTGCGCGTACTGCGTCAAAATGGCCGTCGTCGAGTTCCTGTTGCAAGTCAACTTGCTCGTCCAGCAGCCTTTGCGCGGTGTCGGCGTGCATGTCGATCGCGATCGCGCGCTGGTGGATTGAAAGTGGGTCGTTATTAGTAGTTTCAGTCGGTGGAGAGCTTTGATTAGTTTGGTTCATTTTTTGACCAGATTTGCAGGCTGGAAACATTAGAAGCAAAAAAACAAACACGAGGCAAGCGTTCTTGCCAAGCGAACTGTGACTAATGTATTGTGCGGTTTCTGGCATCCACTCAGCGCATTAAAAGAGGACCGAGTTCCCAAGTTTATGGTCTGCGACTACGGTGACGGCCCGCCCCTGATCCGATTATTACCCTAAGGAGTAAAATAATATGTTCTCAAAAGACGGCAAAGTAAAAGACGTAAAGACACCACGCATTTGCGACGTCGTTTGGCATGATGGTGAATTCATTAATTGGAACGACGCGAAGGTGCATGTGATGTCGCACGTGCTTCATTACGGGTCCAGTATTTTTGAGGGCATTAGATGTTACGCCACCAAGCAAGGTCCGGCTGTGTTCCGTCTGCGCGAACACATGCAACGCTTTCTTAACTCCGCCAAGATCTACCGCATGGACCACCCGTGGAAGCTTGACCAACTGTGTGACGCGGCTACTGAAATCGTGCGACGCAGCGGGATGGACCAGTGCTACCTGCGACCGATCCTGTTTCGCAGTCTCGACGAAGAGAATCCCGCGTTCGGCGTGAACCCGTTTCCTAACCCCCTCGCCTGCTACATCGGCGCCTGGGACTGGGGCAAGTATCTCGGCGACGAAGCGATCGAACAGGGCGTGGACGTTTGCGTTTCCACCTGGAACCGTCTGACTCCGAACTCGATGCCGGCCATGGCGAAGAGCGGCGCAAACTACATGAATTCGCAGCTCATCAAGATGGAAGCGCTCCTAAACGGCTTCGCCGAAGGCATTGCGCTTGACGACCGCGGCTACGTTTCCGAAGGCTCCGGCGAGAACATCTTCCTCGTCACCGGCGACGTCGTGTTGACTCCGCCGCTTTCGTCTTCGATCCTGCCCGGCATCACCCGCGACAGCGTGATCCAAATCTGCCAGGAACTCGGCATTACTATTAAGGAGCGCACGATTCAACGCGCC
Organism: uncultured Acidobacteriota bacterium; assembly: GCA_963789185.1. Lineage (GTDB taxonomy): Bacteria > Acidobacteriota > Blastocatellia > Pyrinomonadales > Pyrinomonadaceae > PSRF01. Next base: position 349,471 of record CAWBJU010000012.1, on the reverse strand, counting down.
GCTCTTTACGTCGCCGATGAACTCTTCTTTACCGGCACGGCGGCTGAGGTCACTCCGATTCGCTCCGTCGACCGGATCCAAGTGGGAAACGGTGGACGCGGCCCGATAACGGCTAAAGTCCAGAAACTTTTCTTCGAAATCACCAAGGGTGAACGGCCTGCGCCCGGCGACTGGCTCACCTATGTGAACAAAAAGGACGCCTCTTCGACCCCTCAAGGTTTCGCTCCTCGGAGCCTTGAAACCTCGACCGAAGACACGGCACCCATACTTTTCCAAGCTGCGGCCCGGGATTAATCGGCGTTTCGCATTGAAAAACCACAGATTGCGCGACCCCGCGTAGTCTGTGGTATATTCTTTTCGGCGTCATTCCAGAGGCGCTAGTACCAAAGGCCCCGCGCCCCTTCCCGCGCAAAGTTCCCAAAACCACCTCTTCCAAAGTCCCCGAAAGGTTTCACTACGTCTAATGGCCGTGAGAATTGACGACTTATTGAAAGTGGCGTGTGGTCATGCCGCTTCCGATCTGCACCTCAAGGTGGGCGCATTCCCGGTAATGCGCATTGGCGGCGAACTTCATCCAGTCCAGGACGCTCCGCGTTTGAAGCCCGAAGACACGCTGGACATGGCGTTTTCGATGATGTCCAACCGTCAAAAGCAGCGGTTCAAAGAAATATCAGAGGTCGACATCGGCTACGGCGTCTCAGGTCTCGGACGCTTTCGCGCAAACATCTTTCAGCAGCGCGGCACGGTGAGCATCGTCCTGCGCGTCATTCCGGACCACACGAAAAGCACGGCCCAACTCGGTCTGCCTCCCGTGATCGATCAGATCGCAGAGGAACGTCGCGGTCTGATCCTCGTCACCGGGTCTACCGGTTCAGGAAAGTCGACGACACTCGCGGCGATGATCGACACAATCAACTCGACGCGCAGCGGACACATCGTCACTATCGAAGACCCGATTGAGTTCTTGCATCGCGACAAGAAATCGTTCGTGACGCAACGCGAGGTTGACGTCGACACGCGTTCGTTTGCCGACGCACTGCGTGGCGCACTGCGCCAGGATCCTGACGTGATCCTCGTCGGCGAAATGCGTGACCACGAAACGATCGAAACAGCATTGACCGCGGCGGAAACAGGTCACCTCGTACTCTCGACCTTGCACACGTTAGACGCCACGGAAACCATCACGCGTATCGTCTCTTCGTTTCCTTCGCACCAGCAGAAGACTAGTGCGTATTCAATTGGCAGGCATTTTGAAAGCCGTGGTTTCTATGCGACTTGTGCGAGCCGCGAAAGGAGCCGGACGCGTTCCGGCGATCGAAGTGCTCGTATCGACGGCATTCATTCGCGATCACATCATCAACGAAGAAAAGACCTACATGATTCGCGAAGCAATTGCGGCGGGAACTTCACAGTACGGCATGCAGACGTTTGATCAATCGCTGTTTCATCTGCTCCAGCAGCGGCTCATCACGCAGGAAGAAGCGCTGCACAACGCGACGAACGCCGACGAATTCAAGATGCGAATCTCAGGCATCTATTCAAAAGACGACGGACTGAGCTCGCACATGACGACTCCCGCCATCACCCCACCGCCACCGGCGAGCAAAGAATCTGAGAGCATCTTCGTCAAACACTAACCTCCGCTTCCCGTCGCGCTCACCTTTAAGTAAAGAGCCTGGTCGACTCCGCTTTTGCCTCCGCTTTTGCCTTGATAAGAGCGACCTCCAGGACTATTATGGCGCCGTTCATCACAGCTTAGTTCTTACCAACTAAGTTTTGCTCCTACCACCTAACACTCATAGGGGAGAAATTGCGATGACGGATCCCATCCCATTTGTTTCGAACGGAACGCGTAAGACGAAGAATCAGACACGAATCGCTCATATTTCTGACCTGCATTTCACTTCCACCACAGACGTCGAAAAAGAGGACGTGTGGACCGCACTGAGCGAAGATCTTGAAACAAGTGACGCCGATCTGCTCGTCGTGACCGGCGACATCATCGACAGTTCCGTGCGTGACAACTTTCGAAAAGAAGGCGTAGCCAAGGCATTCGACACCGCGAAGGACTATCTAATCTCGCTTTGTAAGAAACTAGATATTGACCCGCAGAAGCGCCTGGCAGTAGTTCCGGGGAATCACGATTTTCGAGTGAAGGGTGTGTTTAGTGCTTATTCCAACTTTAAGAGGTGGGAAAAAGTAAAGCAGCGATTTGTGCAGCCACACTATGATCTTTTCTATAAAAAATTTAATGATTGTTTTCAACCTCGTTTCCTGCCGGAACTCCGTTGCTGCCTGTTCACTTTTAACTCGAATACGACGACCGATCTGAGCTTGAACCTGGCATCAGGGAGTATCACGAATAATGAGCTCCTTAAATTCACAACTCTATGCCGAAAGTGGTCGACCGAGATCGAAAACTGGCCTACGTACTCAAAGATCGCGCTGGTCCACCATCATCCGATGCCCATTGCGGGTACTGAATTGCGGGGAAGCGTTATCGACTCGGACGCTTATCACCTATTGAAGAATGCGGGACTTTTTATGACGGAGATGGTAAGCCAGGGTGTCGACCTGATTCTTCACGGCCATAAACATTACCCTGCCTTGTCGCAGGCCAGATTTCCTACACATGACAAGAACTCTCACACGATTTCGATTATCGCGGCCGGTAGTGCAAGCTTAAAGGGTCTTCCTCATACTTCTTACAACCTTGTCACCATCTTTGATGATGGCGGTGTAACGTTGGAAAGAAGAGTACGCGAAATTGCTTCTTACTCGGAAGGTACGCCGCATGCGTTACTACCCTATGACCAGACAAGAAAGGCTCTCTTCGATCGTTTAGCAGACGGTATGCGGGCACGTGTGGTGAAATACACGCGCGTTGACACGATTAAGATAGGCTCGGGTGATGATGAGATCACGGAGCAGTATCGCGGTCTACGAAGTATCTCCGGAGAACCGCAGGATTCGATCACCGATTATTTTTATTCTTCTTCAGGCTTCGTGAGCGATCCGAGCTTCGAGTCGAATACCCACCAGGTTTCATGGCATCCCGATCCCCGTAAGCCAGGCAAAGGACAGATCAGATTTGATCCTCCGCTTAGTGACTCGCCAGTAGACTTCAATTGCAAAGTCACGATTCTTAATGCGATGTACTTTAACCAGCAGGATCGGTTAGCCACACAAGGTGGCGCCGCCGAAGATCGCGAGCGTGATGAAACGTGTTACGCGACAATTACAGACGCCTGTGAACAGTTTGTGTTTAAAGTGAAGTTTCCTGCGTCCTTCACTCCGAAGCAACCTAAAGTTCATGTGCTCACTCCTGAGAAGGAACGCGATAGACGGGAGGAAGAATATGCGTCCAGTCGTTTCACGAGTTTTACAGATGACAAGACAGCGGTGCTAATTATCGATCACCCTTTGCCGCGCTACGTCTACAAGATCGTTTGGGGACTACCTGAGAGTGAAGAGGATGAACTAAAGCTGTCCGATCGTGATCGCTTGTGGAAAGACGAGATCCGCAAGCGACTACTGAATCTTGACGAAGTAACAATGCAAAGCGTTCTCGCCAGGCTAAAGACAACTGTGAATACTGCTACTGCCGACTCTCAGCCTGTCGGAGCGCCAGATCTTGAGGTTGTTCTTCATGTTCTCGATCCTCAAAGGGAGGGCTTAATTTGTGTAGGCGCGACGGCAACAGCGGTAGCCAGATCAAGACTGCTGGGAAAGGTAATTCCCGTTGGCATCCATGCGATCGGCCAGGCCTGTTCAAGGCGTGAGCACATGAAGTGGGTTCGGGGCCAGAACAGAGGTCGCGATAATGCGGCGTTTCTCGACTTCGATCCAGACCCGCCACATAGTTGTATTTTTTCCATACCGTTAAGTTATCCGCTAAACATTGGCGCCCGTGTTGGCGTATTGACGCTGGCCACACGCGATAACACGGCGCCCATGATTCGTCTGTTGGCTAAGGACCTGGGTGACGTAGATGAGGCCGCTTTCAGAATGCTAGTGAACAAGGCTGTGGCATGGTATGCTAACGACCTCATGGCGGCAGTAAATATGGTCGCCATATCGATTTAGCCATCCCATGGAGTGGTTAAATCACTGTTTCTTTTGATGGAGGATTTGGCCGATGAAAATACTTAGCGAAACGGAGCTCGCAAGTTCTGCCACGAGTTATCGTATTGAGATCGAGGAAGAGGATCTGAGAACCGAAGAGTTTTCTGAGGAAAGCTTTCAGAGGTATTTAAGCGAATTGCGCAAGGAAGCGCGGACAGGCCAAAACCGACGCGAGGAAAGCCAAACTTCTTCTTCTGTGCGTCCATAATCACCTACCCTCTCCGGTTAGTCCCCAACACATAGTGCCATTTTGAAAACGTTATGCGCCGCAAGCGATGCGCCGCATGACGCGGACGCCGGTGCGCCAGTCTTCGTTGATGTCGAAGCGATAGATCTCGATGTCGTGAGAGATACAGCGTGCGAGTGTCGAAAATGACGGGTGCACGCGCAACGTTGGCGCGACGAGATAGACGAGTGGCGGTTCGTCTTTGATCTTTTTGTTAGCGAAAAGCTTCGCTTTCGCGATGTGACCTCGACGTCGGTGGGCCTCGACGCGTCGCCAGTAGTCGGCGCCCTGTAAGACGTGCTCGCGATCTTCCGACGCTTTCAACTCGATCACGACCAGGCGACCGTCCTGACGCAACGCCAGGAGATCGATCGGCCTGATGCCGAGCTTGCCGCTGTGCGCGGTACGGAACTGCGCGTGAAGCGGTGCGATGATCAAGCCCGGATCAAGTTTCGTAATGTCACGCCGTAGTAGCGATTCGAGCCACGCTTCAGTCGCCGTGCGGTAAAACGCGTGACGGTGATCGCGCGTCGACGCTGAACGATGTTCACGCAGATCGCGCAACAGGTTCTGCCAGTCGCGCCATGACGATTCATCGAGCAAACGCCGCCGCGAACTGTCGACTCCAAACCAAACTCTTTCAACTCCGAGCAGTGAGCGCACTCGGGCAAAAGGCAAACCGAAGTATCTTAATGTCTCACCGTGACGGGAATGTACGACGTCTATCGCTTCCGGTGCTTCTGCAACGATCGCCTGTGTCTGTTCGCTCATGACAGCCGCCGGCAAGCGTGGAAAACGACCGAGGTTCTTGTTCCATAACTCCTCTCGATCCGGACACGCCAGCGGCGACAATGCGCGTAGATCATCATCGACCACGAAGACCGTGACGACATTCCTTAAACTCTCCCGCAACAGTGCTACGCGATAGCACGTCGACTTCGCCAGATCCTCTGGAACGATCAGCCACAGTTGCTCGATAAAAGGTGATCGCACGCGATCTCGCGTCCGGGTAAACCACAACAGCGCCGACGACACGAACGCATCGACTGATGACGCCTTACTTGAAATCACTGGTCCAGTGACAGCGATGCGTTGACCTTTCCAACGCAACAGTATGCGTGCGTAACGGCCGGGCTGTCCGCGGCGCGTGCCGGGGCTTAGGGCGCAACGCTCGACAGTGGTTTTCGGTTGCCATTCGCAAACGAGTTGCGCAAAACGATCGCAGCGGATCTGCCGGGCGACGCGAATCCCCGCGGCGATCGCGCGTGCGGAAGTGCGGGGAATTAGTTCAATGCGGGTGCGCTCGGCGCCCAATCGACGAGAGGCTTGCAGCAACAACATCTCGCCGTTCCATTGCCAATCGAGAATGCGCCAGGTTTGGTTCCCTCGTTCCGTCCAACACGAAAGCAATAAACGATCGTGTGAGACTGCCACATCGATCTCCGATCGGCGGAGTGATTGTGCTTGGCCGTTGCCCGAGACGAAGAGCCATTCGGCATGCTGTTGAAGTATTTGTTTCAGCATGGTGTGAGGAACCACGGATATGCTCGATACTTCTACCTTGTGCTACCATTTTGGTCAACATGAAGAACGTTTATCTCGCAGGGGCGGTACGAACTCCTATCGGCAAGTTTGGTGGCACGCTGTTGTCGTGGTCGGCAGCAGATCTCGGTGAGCTGGTCGCAAAAGAAAGCTTGCGCCGCGCCGGCTTAAATCCGGAACAAGTTACCGAATCCATTTGGGGTTGCGCGCGTCAGGCTGGCGGTGGACCAAACGTCGGCCGTCAGATTACGTACCGCGCCGGAGTGCCGGAAACAGTTCCGGCGTACACGATCAACCAGGCCTGCGGTTCCGGATTGAAAGCGATCATTCTCGCCGCGCAGGAGATCATCCTCGGCCGCGCCGATGCAGTGCTCGCGGGCGGTACTGAGAGCATGTCGCGAGTTCCCTATTTCGCTGAAGGCGCCCGTTGGGGCATGCGAATGGGTAATTCGCAACTCGTCGACGGCATGTATCGCGACGGCTTCAGCGATCCTTTGTCCGGGCTTGTAATGGGTGAGACCGCGGAGAATCTTGCGCGGCAATATGAGATTTCCCGCACCGAGCAGGATGAGTTTGCGTTGCGATCTCAACAGAAGGCGCAGGCAGCAATTGAGTCCGGCAGGTTCGACGACGAAGTAATGTCTTTCCAAGTCAAAGGTCCAAAAGCTCTTAGAACGTTTGCGCGCGACGAACACTATCGCGCGGGAACGACGCTTCAGGATCTCGCAAGACTGCCGCCGGTATTCTCGAAGGCAGGCACAGTCACTGCCGGAAACTCGTCAGGTATAACTGACGGTGCAGCAGCGCTCGTCGTGCTCAGCGAAGATGGTCTGAAACAATCGGGTGCAACACCGCAGGCACGGATCGTCGATTACGAAATCACCGGCGTCGCACCGGAGATCATGGGCATTGGACCAGTGCCGGCAATTCGCGCGCTTCTTAAACGGCAACAGCTCACCCTGGACCAGATCGACTTGATAGAGCTGAACGAAGCGTTCGCCGCACAAGTGATCGCCTGCGATCGTGAGCTGCACTTTGCTGCCGATCGTTTGAACGTCAACGGCGGCGCGATCGCGTTGGGCCATCCGATCGGTTGTACCGGAGTTCGCATCACCACGACACTCGTTCACGAAATGCAAAAGCGACACGCGAAGTTCGGACTTGCAACGCTCTGCGTAAGCGGCGGCATGGGTTTGGCTCTGTTGCTGGAACGAGTATGAAATACGCGCGCGCGAACCGCAGCGCGTTGCTGTTGATTTCTTTTTGTTTCGTCGCAATTACTTCGTGCCGCACGGCGACCGAGCCCACGCCTAACGAGACGCCCGCAACCGACACCGTCGTCTCAACCACGCCTCCATTCAAAACCAAAGAACCCGAGCAGTATTCCGCAACGAGGACGATCACGACGTTCAGTGCGAACGGCGAAAAACTTGTCGAGAGCAAGCTGATCGGAAGAGACGGTCTAATGCGACGAGAAGAATCTGCGTCCGGGCAGACGCGAATCGTTTATCTCGATTCGCCCGAAAGCAGATTTATCCTGTGGCCCGAACAAAAAATTTACGCAGCTCAGGAAGGCGATCGGGCCACTCCGGCGCCGTCGGAAACGGAAGAAGATTCGCCCGATCGCCTGTTGCACATCGAACCCAGTGTCACTACTTATCAGTATCTTGGGACGGACACCGTCGCCGGACGTGAGGCCGCTAAATACCGCGTCGTTGTTAACAGTTCGCTTACTGAAAACGTCAACGCTAATGAGACTTGGATCTGGGTCGACAATGCTCTGAACATGCCGATTAAGTCGGAAATGAAATCGCGCGACGGCGTTGTCGTCGTAACAGAGTTGACAGACATTAAGGTGCCGCCCGACAAACAACTTTTTCAAATCCCCGCCGGCTATGAAAAGATTCCCTTCAGCGCGCTTCAGAAGCAACTCAAGGCACGCGAATTGAATCCCTGAGTCGCTCCCTGGAATAGATAGAAAGGCTTTCGAATGAAAAACAGGTTTTTTAGCTTTGCACTCGTATCAATCGCAGTTCTCGCCCTGCTGCAAATTAACGCCATCGCGCAGACCCGCGGCCGCAACGCAGCCGCCGCCGCGAGCCTCATGGAATCGCTGCCAAAGTCGGACGCAGTGATCCAGGTGAAGATGAAACAACTCTTCAACGAAGCGATGCCGCGCATCCTTGCCAACAATCCGGCGAGGATGACGCAGGTGAACGACTCCGTTGAAAACTTCAAGACGCGAACCGGCCTTGACCCGCGCATGTTCGACGAGGTCGCCGTCGGTATCCGCTTCACCTTCCCGGGCGAAGGAACAGCGAAAGCCAACACAGTAGCGCTGGCGAAAGGCGCATACAATTCAGCGGCGATGATTACCGCCGGCAGTGTTGCCGTGAATGGTAAATTTCGTCAGGAAAAATATAAGGACAAGACGATCTACGTTTTCACGCTCGATGAAAACATAACGGTCCTCGGCGTGTTTGATTTCCGTATCAGCGAACTCGCCGTGCTGCCGCTCGATACAAACACGCTGGCACTCGGCGATCCGACGAGCATCCGATCGCTGATCGATGCCACGCGCGCTTCCAAACGCGCGAATGTCGAATTGATCGCTCTGGCGAGGCGCGATCCAAACGCAGTGATTGGCTTCGGTGCAAATATGTCGGAGCAGTTGGTCAGCAGCGTCGATGCGATCGGCAATGCTCCAATCGCCGCCGAACTAGCCAAGCTTCGTCACGTCTACGGTTCAGTCGGAACGACGGAGAAAGATCTCGAGCTGTTTATCGGAGCACGTGCAATGAACGCGGCAGCGGCGAGCAACCTCGGTGAAATGTTGCGAGGGCTGCAAGACATTGGATCGTTCTTTGTGGGACGGATGTCAGGTGCGCGAGGAGTTCTGGCGAAAAGCGCGTTGACGAACCTGAAGATCGTGAACAGCGCAGACGAGTTGCAAATTCGCACCGCAGTCCCATCAGCAGATGTTGGTCCACTGATGGGCCGGTAAAATTATTAACTACTCACGCGGGAAGTTTGGGAAACCACCGGGAAGCGGCTGGGCAGCGGGCTCAGCCGCTTCCAAACGCGTCAGCACGTCGGTGTAAATCTTTATCTTCCCATCGCGCTCCATGCGCTCGCGCGCGGCGGTGATGTAATCCGAAAACACCTGAGCCTGACGATCGCCTAACATCTTCTGCTTGATGCGCTCACGATCGGCACTGAACACCGCCATGTTGGCGTTGTCGCGCTTGACGAGACCGAGGATCACCCACTTGTCGTCAAGCTTGACGGGCGTCTTCGTAATCTCACCGTCCTTTAAGTTGTAGATCGCATCGTCGAGCAGTTCGCTCGCGCCAGCCTTGTCGAGTGTCGACTCGCGCTTGTGTCCTTCCACAAGCCCTGAATCGAAACCTTCCCGTTCACCAGCGGCCTTAAGGTCTCCTGGTCCAGTCAAACCTGCGATCAAATCTTTAGCTTTCTGCTCGATCTGTTCCTTTGCGCGTTGTTTTTTAACGGCGTCGGCGACTTTGGTCTTCACTTCGTCGAATTCCGGAATGCGCGGATCTTTCTTCTCGAGAAGCATCGGGATCGCAAAGCCGTCTTTGATGCCGGTGACTTCGCCAATGTCATTGGCATTGTTCAGTGGCGCTATTGCGCCTTCGAACTGCTGATTCACGCCCACGTTCGGTACATCGTCGCCGGGCTTGATGAAGGCGGTTTCGCGAACCATGTCGGCCGGAGTCATGTTCGCTTCGGCGGCAAATTCCTGGGCCACCTTCTGCGGATCTTTAACTTCCTTCAACTTGTTGTGGATCTTCTGCGCGAGCTGAAAGGCCACGCCATACCCGCGACGGTTGCGCAGCGATACGAGCAATTCCGGTTTCGCTTCGGCGAAGGTCTTCGGAACCGAGTCACCACGACGAAGGATGTAGAAGTTCCCCTCGTAACGAATCGGAACGTCAGTCACCTCGCCCGGCTGCATATCCGCCATGCGATCGTAAAGGCTGTGTACCTTGTTTGGATTCTTCTTGAAAGGCTTCAGAAGGAAGCCGTTGTTTCTGGCGGTTGTGGGATCTTCGGACTGACCCTTGGCGGCTTCGCCGAACGCCGCTTCCGTTGCCTTACCGTCTGGACCACGTAACTTCGCAATCAGATCCTGGGTTTTTTTATCCACTTCTGGATCGAGATCCTTGCGCGCAACCTTCAGAAGGATTTGTTGGATCTTAATGCCCGCTTCCTTGTATGGCGGCTTGAGTTCGTCGTACTCCGCTTTTAGATCGGCATCGGAAATCTGGAGCTTGGAACCGGCCTTTTCAGTGTTGACAAAAACGTACCGAACTTTCTTTTGCGGCTCGAGGAAACGATAGTCCGTTTTGTGACTCTCGAAATAGCTGCGCAGATCTTCGTCACTCGGTTGAATCTTCTCGGCAAGCTTAGCCTCTGTCAGCGAGATGTAGGTGACATCAAATGTCGTATTGCGGCGACGAAACTCTTCCTCAATTTCCTCGTCGGAAACATTCACGCTCGCATTCAGAAACGCCTCCAGCTTTTGACGCGAGATAGCGGCCCGCATCTCGTTTTCAAACTTATCAATGTCACCGTATTGGTCCAGGATCTGCTGCTTGTACTTCTCGATATCAACCTTGCCTGATTCGTCTCTATATCGCTCCCGAATCTTGTCGGCGATCTCAACATCACTGGCTGCGAGGCCGAGCCTCTCAGCTTCTTCTAACATGACGTACGTGCTGATTAAGTCTTCGAGGACGGCGCGATTGCCGAACTGGGCCATTATCTGGGCGCCGAACTGCGCATACCTTTGTCTCGCGCGCGCGAGATCGGCGACGCTGATCGAATTCGACCCGACTTTCGCAACCGTTTCGGTGTTTCTGGAGGGGTCGATGCTGCTGGCGGAGCGGCTGGGAGCATAGAAAAAGATCAAGCTTATGGCCAGCAGAAAGGCGAAGCCGAGAATGACAAAGTTACGCGTTCGTTTGAGTCGTCCGAGTTGTTTGAGCATGATTTAGTACCTTTCAGGCGAAGGGCGGATTGTAAGGGACACGCAGGAATACCTGCAACTCTGGGACATTGCCGATTGCCAATTGCCGGTTGCCGATTGGCCGCTGGTTTAAAGTCGTGCCGTTTTGGAAGCCCGTAAACGAACGCGCAAATCGGCAATTGGCAATTGGCAATTGGCAATCGGCAATTCCTTCCCGTTTGCCCTCACTAGAAATCTGATGCTATTTTACTGCCCCGAATGGATTCAATTAGCAGCGTATCGTGGCTCTGGGTCGGTTTTAGTGTCTTTATCCTGGTCATGTTGAGCCTCGATCTCGGGCTCTTCAACCGCAAAGCTCACTCAATCAAGTATCGCGAAGCGTGGATCTGGAGTGGTGTTTGGGTCACGCTGGCGATGATCTTCGCCGGACTCGTTTTTTACTACCTGGGAAAGCAGCGGGGACTCGAGTTCGTCACTGGCTACCTCATCGAGCTATCGCTGTCGGTCGATAACCTGTTCGTTTTCCTGCTGATCTTTTCCTACTTTAAGGTACCCGCACGGTTCCAGCATCGCGTCCTTTTCTGGGGCGTGATGGGCGCCCTGATCATGCGCTTGACGATGATCTTCATCGGGGCGGCGCTGATCCAGCGGTTTCATTGGATCATTTACATCTTTGGGGCTTTCCTGGTCTACACCGGTATCAAGATGTTCCGGCAGGAGGAAATTGACATCCATCCGGACCAAAACCCCGTGGTTCGTCTGGTGACCCGGTTTCTTCCGATCTCGAAGTCCTACGACGAGGAGAAGTTTTTTACCGTTCAGAACGGAAAGCGGATCGGTACGCTGTTGCTGCTCGTCCTCATCGTAGTGGAGGTTACCGACCTCGTTTTCGCGGTCGATTCAATTCCGGCAATCTTCGCCATCACCCGGAACACCTTCATCGTCTACACCTCTAACGTGTTTGCGATCCTCGGTTTACGTTCGATGTACTTCCTGCTCGCGGGAGTGGTTGAGAAGTTTCGCTACCTGCGGTACGGGCTGGCCATTGTTCTCACGTTTATCGGGATAAAAATGCTCATCGTTGCAGTGGGGCTGCATATTCCGATCTGGTTTTCGCTTGTCTTCGTAGCCACAGTCCTGCTGGGTTCCGTAGCAGCTTCATTGCTGTTTCCGGCGGGTGAAGGCTCCAAAATTGAGGTCGATTTACCTCCGGATTTTGATTCCCCCGCCGATTAGCATCAAAAATTGCTGTAATACAACGATAAACATGCTTGAACCGCCTTCGGACGTGTGTTAAATTCCAAGCCGGTAGTGTTGCTGCCAGAAAAACGGTGGGTTTTCGCCCCCGACACCAGATCGGACTCACACCCAGAGACGTTGCGGCTTCGATAGTGCCGTAAAACCGCACGATCTCAATTATTCAAGGCTCCTCTTTCCTAGTCGATCAGCCAATGGTTGCCAATAGAACCAGTCGTTTTGCCTTTGATTGGTGGATTATCCAGAAGCGTTTCCTCTATCTGGTGATCGCCATTTTCTTCGTCTGCGCCATGTGCATAGGGGCGGCGGTTTACGTCAAGATTTACGGAAATCCGTTCAAGAGCCTCGTCGATATCAAGCATCCGTCCGGCGCCCGGTTCGTCTCGTTCGAAGGAGACGTGCGGGTTATCCGGGCGGCCACCCGCGAAGTGATCGCCGCCAGCGCCGAAACAGAGCTGTACCCCGGCGACACGGTGCAGACCCAGGCGAACGGACGCGCCCGTATCAATCTGGCCGACGGCTCGACTCTGCTCGTCAAACCAAACAGCACCATCATCGTGCGCGACAACGCAAGGGGCGACGACGGCAAGAAAACGAACATCCACGTCAGGGTTGACAGCGGTCAACTGTCGGTTCGCACCGAACAACAAACTGACGGCGCGACGAACGTCGTCGAAACCCCCAAGACAAAGAGCGCAGTCGGTGAACAGACCAACGCCAGCTTCGGCGTAAACCCGGAAGGCACTGAAGAAATCCGCGTCGCGACCGGTGCGATCGAAACGACAAACGCCGCCGGCGACAAAGCGTCGATTCGCGGCGGTGAGTACGTTGCGGTAAACAACTCCGGACGCCTTGCGCCAGCGCAGAAATTGCTCGACGTTCCCCAACCAGCAACGCCGCATGATCTCGAAAAAGTTTTCGTGGGAAACAACGGCGCCGCAAACGTACCGTTGAAATGGCAGCGGCCACAGTCGGGCACTCCTGCTTACTACCGCGTTGAAGTTGCGACGTCGCCGTTCTTCGTTACGGACGGAAAAGTAATCGAACGCGATCAATTGGTCGCGACGGAGTTAGGAGCCACTGATTTGCGTCCCGGTGTTTACTTCTGGCGCGTAAGGGCAACGGCGGCGAGTGGTCAGGTGAGCGACTGGAGCGATCCGCTAAAGTTCATCGTCGCGACACGAGGCACGGGTTCGCAGGTTACCGTTTCAGGTTTGGCTTCCGAACTACTGGGTGGAAATCTTTATCTGATTCGCGGACGCGCAGAGCCCGGCACAACGATACGCTGCGGTGGACGCGAAACGATCGTCGCTACTGACGGAACATTCCAAGTCCAGATCAGTGCTGCGCGAACGGCGCGAGAGGTTACTGTCGAAGCACAAGATCCCCGGGGCAACAGCAGTCAGTACAAAGTTGCACTTTCCAGCCGCGCAGCACGCGGCGATTAGTAAGGACCAGCAGAGCATGTCGAGTCACGTAATTCTATTGACGGACGCTCATGAAGCACCTGCCTACGAGTTGATCGAGGCGTTGCGCGCGGCAGGTGTAAAGACGCTGATCGAAGGTCTCCGCGAAGTTGAAGTGGAAGTTGCGCTCGCGCAGCAGAAGAAACGGAACGCCGCTCCTTCCGACATCCCACCACCTTTAGCAGTCTTGTACGAAGTCGTTCCGGGTGCGGACCTGGTCGAACTTCACACGGCGATCGATCACGCGCGGGCGTTTTGGCCCGGAGCGCCGTTGGTTGCGTGCCGCCGTCATACGAACGGATACCAGAGTTTGAATCTTCGCAGTCTTGATAGCCCGACGTTGAGGCGTCTCGGCTTCCTGGCCGTCGCCGACAAGTCGGGCGATCTTCCGGCGCTGCTTCGGGAGATCGAAACAAACGGAAGTGAAGAGTTTGCGATGGAGGAACCGGAAGAGGTACCTGCCGAAACCGGATCTTCCTCATTACCGTCAAAGATCAAAGCGAGTCATTTGCGCGCCGCTTTCGATCTTGTTGCTTCGCTGCACTTCATCAGCGACCAGAATGGCGCCGCCAACAGCGCGTTGGCAGGGCTCGAACGACTCGTGCGCGCCGACCGGTGGGCCATCTATCTCTTCACGGAAGGAAAAGGAGCCGAAGCTTCACGACTCGAAGCGGTCGCGGTCAGAAAACCCGGACAGCCAAGCAGCGTTAAGTCGGAAGAAGAATGGCGACGACGACTGACCGGCGAGTCAGATTTGCCGCTGGGCTCCGAAACTCGATCGGCGAAACGTGCTGCCGCTGGAATGGGCATCGTTAAGAAGAAAGAGCGCGGACAGTTCGTCGTCGCAGTGCCGTTGATCTGTGGCGAGCGAATACTCGGCGTGCTCGAAGGTATTCGCAACGCGCCAGGCTCACACGCTTTTAAGAAACCCGAAGTCGCACTACTTGATTCACTCTCGCTGCCGATCGCTTCGGCACTCGCGAACGCGGTGCGTATCGCTGAAGCCGAACGTCTATCGCAGACCGACGATCTAACCAAGCTGCACAACGCGCGCTACCTGCGACAGTTCCTGCTGAACGAGATCCGCCGCGCACGTCGTTACAAAACGAGCGTGGCCGCGCTGTTCATCGACCTCGACGACTTCAAACACGTCAACGACGAACACGGGCACCTGGTCGGATCTCATGTCTTGATGGAAATGGCGGCGGTGATTCTGTCGTCCATCCGCGACACTGACGCGGTTGCTCGTTACGGTGGTGACGAGTTCGTCATCGTCCTGCCTGACACAGGAACGGAACTGGCGGGCCAGGTTGCCGAACGTATCCGGCAGAAAATCCTCAGGTGCGTGTTTACCGGCGGACGCCGCTTGCAACTCTCAATGACGGCCAGTTTCGGTGTAGCCGCATTTCCGAAGCATGCATCCTCGCCGCAGCAGCTCATCGCCTGCGCCGACACGGCCATGTATGAAGCGAAGGCTGCGAACAAGAACTGCGTGCGATTTGCGGCTGACCTCGCTACCTCGCGCGAGCCTGTCGTACCCGACTTCGTCACGCTCGACACCGACATCGAAAACCTTACTCCGGTCTAGAACTCGGATTTATAGATCAGTTCAGGTTTTGTACTAGCTGGACGGCGATAACTAGTGTAAAGTTTCCCGTTTACGGGTCGCCCGTCTCAGTGTATTGTAGGAGGTCGGACGTGTTCGTGCGTTGTTGCCGCCGATCCCACCCGAAGTTCCAAACTACAACCACGGGAAGTGAATAAGTCTAGTGGCTTTTAAATCTATCTTCAGTCTGTTTTCCAGCGATTTGGCCATCGATCTGGGAACGGCGAACACCCTGGTCTATGCGAAGGGACGTGGCATTGTCGTCTCGGAACCTTCAATCGTCGCAATTAATAAAGTAACCAACCAGGTTGAAGCCGTGGGTCGAGATGCCAAAGACATGTTGGGCCGAACCCCCGGAAACATCGTAGCGATCCGGCCAATGAAGGACGGCGTCATCGCCAACTTCGAAGTGACTGAGAAGATGTTGCAGCACTTCATCCGCAAAGCTCATAACGGAAAGACGTGGGTGAGCCCGCGTGTCGTCATCGGAATTCCTTCAGAGATTACCCAGGTCGAACGGCGCGCCGTTGAAGACTCCGCTTACCGGGCCAAGGCTTCGGAGGTCTACCTCGTCGAAGAAGCGATGGCCGCGGCGATTGGCGCTGGTCTTCCGATCACTGAGCCGCACGGCAACATGGTAGTTGACATCGGCGGCGGCACGACGGACATCGCGGTGATCAGTTTGAGCGGAATCGTCTACTCACGCGCGGTGCGCGTGGCCGGCAACGAGATGGATGAGGCGATCATCCAGTACATCAAGAGGAAGTACAACCTCCTAATCGGTGAACGAACTGCGGAAGCAATCAAGATCGAACTCGGCTCGGCTTATCCACTCGACGAGCCCCTCTCCTACGAAGTCCGAGGCCGCAATCTTATCGAGGGTATTCCGAAGACGATCACGATCACCGACGAGGAAGTACGCGAGGCGCTTGCTGACTCGATCTCCACGATCATCAACGCCGTTCGCGTGGCGCTCGAACGAACGCCGCCCGAGCTCTCGGCGGACATCGTGGAACGCGGCATCGTGCTCACCGGCGGTGGTGCGTTGCTGAAGAACCTCGACAAGCGACTTTCGATCGAAACGGGACTGCCGGTTTCGCTCGCCGACGATCCGCTCGCTTCGGTTGTGCTGGGAACCGGAAAGATGCTCTCCGACTTCGACCTGCTCAAGCGCGTCAAGTGGGAGAACACGATGACCAGTGGCATGTGAACCACGGATTTGAACCGCGGATTTATACGGATTTAGTAGTACGATGGCTTCGGTTCGCACACAAAAAGAGATTCGCCAGCGCGCTCCGCTTTGGCTTGTCTCCCTTCTGGTCATTAACTGCGTAATCATGGGCGTCGATGCCCGCGACCCCGACGGTCAGCAAAAAGTCGTCCGAGTCTGGACCCAACTATTCGCTTCACCACTTCAAAACGCTTCTTCAAAAGCCAGCGGCGCCACGTCCAATTTCTTCCAGCAGATCTGGAACTTTCGCGGCACTGCCCAGGAAAACGAGCAGCTAAAACAACGGCTGTCCGAGCTGGAAGCGCAATTGAACATTGCCCGCCAGGCAGAGGCTGAAAACGAGCGTCTGCAAGCTCTACTCGATCTCAAGCAACAAAACGAAGTCAAGTCGGTACCAGCGCGCGTGATCGCTCGCGATCCGTCGGTCTGGTTCAACACGATTACGATCAATCGCGGCAGTACGTCAGGCGTCGCTGTCAACATGCCGGTAGTGACTGGCAGCGGCATCGTCGGCCGCGTGATCACTGTCAGTCCTTTTGCATCACAGGTGATGCTCATTACCGACGAGAAAGCTGGCGCGGGAGCAGTCGTCGGACAGTTGGGCGAGTCAGGCGCGCTTGGTTCGGTGCGTGGGCGTGCGGATCTCGGAGTCAGCGTTATCGAAATGCGTTATGTCTCCGGTTTGGAGAAAGTGGAGGTAAACGACACCGTAATGACGACCGGGCAGGATGGGATTTACCCGCCTGGTTTGAATGTGGGACGAGTTGTCGATGTTAAGAACGGCACCGCAACGCAGGCCCACCAGATTTTGATTCAACCCGGCGCTCAGCTTGACCATTTAGAGGAAGTGGCGGTGCTTCTCTATCGCGCTCCTCAACGTACTCCTACCCCCCAAGAGACCCTGCCAAATGTTGAAAAGTCCGGGAAGTAAGAGGGATTGCCAATTGCCGATTGCCAATTGCCGATTGGCTCTTAGCTTTGAGGGTTTGCCACGCAGTGTGACTTCGACCTGCGGCCAATCGGCAATCGGCAATCGCCAATCGGCAATGTCTTTATGCCTCCGCTGAAGTTAGCCGCAATTCTGATCGCGTCCGTTGCGTTGCAGCTTTCGTTGCGCGCAGTTTGGCCGCCTTTGGTTTACATCGACTTCCCCCTCGTGGTGATCGTCTACATCGCCCTACAGCGGGAGGCGTGGCAGGCGCTGGTGGTGGCGACACTGGCCGGCGTGATCGTTGACGCTCAAAGTGGTGCGCTGATTGGCGCCAGCGGTTTTTCGAAGACTTTAACGGCTTACGTCATCTACTTCGCCGCCACGAAGGTAAACCTCGAAAACCCGCTGCTCCGCATTCCCGTGCTGGCGGCGGCGACAGTGCTTGATTCGCTGGTGTACGTCTCCGTGCACCGGCTGCTCAGTCAGCCGCCCTCTGCCCCCGTCGTGCAGACGATCTCTTACAAGCTGATCGCGACGACGGTCGTGGGTACGCTGCTGCTTTATCTCATCGATTCCGTCGTCGCGGAACGCTCCGCCCAGCGACGACAGTTCGCCACTCGACGACGCGTCGCGCGCCGTTCAACAGGGCCATTGCGCAGAAGGTAAATCCGTGGTATCCGTCTACTTGGAGTTAAGTTAGTGAAGTTCGAAGACTCATCTCAAAACCTTCGCGCCCGCCTCAGGTTCGTTCAGATTCTGGTCGTGCTGATGCTCGGCGCACTCACCGTGCGGCTCTACGTTTTGCAGGTGGTGCGCGGCGAACGTTACGCGGAGATCGCGGAGAACCAACGGCGACGACGACTGCCAATTCCCGCGCCGCGCGGCGTCATCTTCGATCGCGAAGGAAAGGTCCTCGTCGACTCGCGTCCGATCTATAACGTGATCCTCTCGCGTGAGGACGTGAGGGGAAAAGATCTGAACGCGTTGGTCGAACCGCTTGCTCAAGGTTTACTGGTCGAACGAGAGATCTTGAAAGAACGCTTCGACCTGGTGAAGTCGATGCCGGCGTTCGAATCGATCCCGGTGAAACAGGATGCTTCTCCCGGCGATATCGCCTGGGTTGAAGCACACACTCTCGAGTTTCCCGAATTGCGTGTTGAGCAACAACCGCAGCGACGTTATCCGGCAAATGGTTCGTTGGCCCACGTGCTTGGTTACGTCGGCGAGATCAGTCCCGAACAACTGAAGCAACAAGTTTCAAAAGACAAGGGACTCAAACCCGGCGACATCATCGGTCTAAGCGGTATCGAACAGATCTACGACGATTACCTGCGCGGCACGGACGGTTATCGAGAAGTACTAGTGGATAGTCGCGGACGCATTCAGGCCGAGATCGAGATCGTTGATCCAATTCCCGGCCGCGATCTCGTCACCACGATCGATCTCGATCTTCAGAACGCCGCCGAAGAACAACTCGCGAATTCCGCAACCAAACGCGGCGTGCTCATCGCGATGGATCCGAACAACGGCGAGATTCTCGCGCTTGCTTCGTATCCGACGTTCGATCCAAATCTGTTCTCACAACGAATCACGACCAAAGAAGGTCGTGCCGAGTATCAGGGTCTCTTAGACGATCCGGAAACGCCGCTGCTCAATCGCGCCGTCCAGGCTCGTTATCCGCCCGGCTCAACCTGGAAGATTCCGATGGCCGTCGCTGGACTACAACAGAAAGCAATCACGCTGGAGCACTCCAACATTGTTTGCGGCGGTGGTATTACGATCGGCAACAAGTTCACGCGTTGCATGGGCAACCACGGTTCGCCCGACGTCAAAGCTGCGATCACTCATTCCTGTGACGGTTACTTCTATCGTCTCGGATTGAAAATGGGTATTGACGGCATCGTAGCGATGGTTGACGAGTTTGACTTGAACAAACGCACCGGTATCGATCTGCCGAACGAAGTGGTGAGCTATACACCTTCGCGCGAGTTCAAACGGCGTATGCAACCGCGCGATCCGGAGTGGCGCGATATCGACACGGTTTACGCGTCGTTCGGACAGGTTTACGACATCATCACACCGATTTCATTAATCAGATCGATCGCGGGTATCAGTCAAAGCGGTCGTATGTATATTCCTCACGTTCTGAAGGAAGTGAAACCTATCGGCAATCAAGGCACTCCGGAGTACAAAGCTGCCGTTAACTTTCAGCCGTTGGATCCTTCGCGCCCGAATCCGAAGATCATCCCGATTCCGAAGGAGATTCACGATGAGGTAAATAGCGGGATGTGGTCTGTGGTAAATGCTGGCGGCACGGGTGCCCGCATCCGCATGGAAGGGTTCGACATCGCGGGTAAGACCGGAACCGCGCAAGTCGTCGGCCTTGGGAAGGACACAGGTAAGAACAAAGATCACTCATGGTTTGTCACGTATGCGCCGGCTTTCAAACCGGAAATAGCAATGGTCGGCCTGATCGAGAATTCAGGTTTTGGTGGCCACCATGCTGCGCCCGCGATTCGCGGCATATACGACGCTTACTATCGCAAGACGCGACATCAGGAGCCTCCCGGCGCGCTCCCCAAGCCCCAGATCGCGAAGCAAGAAACTCCGAACAAAACTAAACCAGTCGCTGCGGCAGCTGCGCAGCGACAGGCAATCGTGAGTAATCAATAGCTAGCCGCAATCCGCGTTTTTAATGGTTGCAATTATTCACAAACGTAGTTGGCGTGACTTCGACTGGATTCTCGCCCTTCTCGCCATCGGCATAGTGCTGTTTGGCACAATCCAGATCCGTAACGCGCAACCCACCGAAGCTTACTGGGCCAAACAGCTTATCGGTCTCGGCATCGGCCTGGTCGCGATGCTCTCGATCGCTTTCACCGACTATCGAAAACTCCTGCAACTCGCGCCGGCGTTCTACATCTTCGGCCTGATCCTGCTGATCATCGTTCTGATTCCCGGTATCGGTTTGAAGATCAACGGGCAGCGCGCGTGGATCAAGGTCCAGGGCATCGGACAGTTTCAGCCGTCAGAGTTTGTGAAAGTGACGACAGCGATGATGCTGGCGCGCTACTTTGGAAAACACCGCGTGACGGCGCTCTCGCTGAAGGAAATGGTCGTAGGCGGTCTGATCCTCGCCTTGCCGATTAGTTTGATCCTGCTGGAGCCGGACGCCGGATCCGTTTTGACTTATCTGCCGATTCTAGCCGTCGTCCTGTTTCTCTCGGGAATTAAATTACGGCTGGTTGTCGCGACCGCTGTGCTTGCTGTCGTCATGATTCCGGCAGCGTATGTGGTTGGAGTCAAAACTGGTGTGGTTAAGGGTTATCAGCAGGAACGCATCAACGTCATTTGGGAACCCGAGAAGGCTGACCGGCGCGGCATCGGTTATCACACGTGGCAGTCGATACTAACTGTTGGTGAGGGTGGACTATTTGGATCGCGTTCCTCGGTCGCGCATTCGCAGAGCGGATTGAAATTCCTGCCCGAACCTCATACCGACTTTATCTTCGCAGTCACGGCGGAAAACTCCGGCTTCGTTGGCTGCGTCCTCGTGTTGCTGGCGTACATAGTCCTGTTGTCGCGGTTGATCACGGGCGCGCGACGCGCCTCCGACCGCCCGGGAATGCTTTTTATCATGGCGTTCGTCGGCGGACTAACGTTTCAAATCTTTATCAACATCGGCATGGCGCTCGGCATCTCGCCTGTGATCGGCGTGCCGCTGCCATTGATGAGCGCCGGACTTGCCTCACTGATCGCCACGTTTATCGCGATCGGATTTGCGATCAGTGTGCAGTTGCGGAGGTTTGTGAACTAGAAGTTGATCGTCGCCAGCCCTCGATCGTGACTCTCGCGTAATCTCCCTCGGATTTGACAAAAACTTTTTGACATCAGCTTTCGAACGCAGCCAGATAATTTGCTTCCCTTCAGCATGCGTTCGAATCAATTTCACAACTTTCGGCCGCGAACGCCGCTTATAGTTCCACACCCAACTCACAAACTCCGGATCAAGCTTCTCTGGACACCCTTCCGCCATGTCCGGCCTGTCGCTGCGACGATACTGTAAGTTTCGCTTTACGATACGCCATAAACATATGAGACGCGACAGATCGAGAAAGACGATCGTATCGCATTTCTGAATTCGTACCTCGAGCGTTCCGGAGTAGTTGCCGTCGATGATCCACGAATCGCGGTCAACCAGTTGACTTACCGTCTGCAACCACTCATCACGAGGCGACTCGACCCATCCCGATTTCCAGAATAATTTATCGAGGTGAAAGACTTCGAGATTCAGTGACTGGCCGAGTTTGGTAGCTAAAGTCGATTTACCTGATCCACCTGAGCCAATTACGATAATACGTTTCATCCGTGTTTTAATCTGGGTTACCGAAAGGACAACCCCCGCATGGCCCCAACACTCTACCGAATCATTCTTCAGGTCGACAATCTCGACCGCGCTGAAGACTTTTACGGCACGTTGCTCGGCGACCGCGGACGCAGAATCCCGCGCGCTTCGCGTCACTACATCGATTGCGGTCCGGTGATTCTGGCGCTCGTCGATGTCGCGGGAGAGAACATCCCCGATCTCAAACCGGAACCGATTCCTGACTACATTTATTTCGCCGTGGATGACCTCGAAGCAATGTACGCCCGTGCACGTGAACTGAACTGCCTCTCGCCCGAAGACTTTCACGGCCAGGCCGCAGGCGAGATCGTTACGCGCCCGTGGGGTGAACGATCTTTCTACGTTCACGATCCGTGGGCCAACAAACTTTGCTTCGTCGACGAGCAGACACTTTTTACCGGCAAGTAATCGATGCAAGAGAACCCTACATATCCAGCGGCCAATATCGCAGCGCCAATCGTCGAAGAGCACTTCACACGTCATCTCGAAGAAGCCCGCAAGAATGGCGAAACCGACTTGGCGCCAAAGCCTGACGCGCGCGCCGTAGCAGGTATCATCAATGCGACGTTCTGGGCCAGTTTTCGCCCGGAAGAGGGTCGCTTTCCAAAGATCTCATTAGCCTATCTACCGCCCGAACAGGCGGGACAACCGTTGGTCTTTGAACACTCGCTGCCGCTGACTGCGGGTGTTCTCACAAAGCTCGCGCCCGCCGTCGAAAGACCGGAGATACATCTCGGCGTCTGGACCTTCGGAGAAGAATTGCGCGTTTGGGGAGCGACGAGGACCATTCCGTCCTTTTGTTTCGTTCTCGAAGACGTCGAGCCCGGGCTGCTCGTCGTCAAACATCGCCGGCTGGATGGTTTCGGCAAGTACGCGAACGTTGTAGTGCTCAAAGGCGAGCGGGTGAAAGTCATCGACGAAGAAGGCACCAGCCTGCCCGACTGTCCGCAGCTACTCAAAGCACTCCTGGCCTTCACGGCAGCAGCCACGAATGGACCACATCATTCGTTGAACGTGCTGGTCCAACTTTCTGCCTCGATGCGCGCACAGGGGCACGGCGGCAGCTTGCTCGTCGTCCCGACCGGGACGGAACGCTGGCGCGAATCAATTGCCCAACCGATTCTCTATTCGGTCACTCCGGCGTTCTCATCACTCACCAATCTGTTGCGACAAAAGGTCGACTATGAAGACAGGCGAAAGTGGGAAGCTGAAATGCGACGGGCCGTCGATATGATTGGCGGACTAACCGCAGTTGATGGCGCGACGGTGATTAACGACAACTACGAGGTGCTTGCGTTCGGCGCGAAGATTGCCAGACCTGATCGCCGGTCACCGATTGACAAGTGGGTGATCACCGAACCTATCGTTGGTAACGTGCCGGTAGTCGTCCATTCGACGACACATGGCGGCACGCGACACTTATCGGCGGCGCAGTTTGTAAACGATCAGCGCGATTCGCTCGCGCTAGTGGCGTCGCAGGACGGTCGTTTCACGGTCTTTGCGTGGTCGCCGTGCGAGGACATGGTCCATGCACATCGAGTCGAGTCGTTGTTGATGTAGTAATGATTCTGCTGATTCTGTTTTTGTTTGTGGTTTCCGGCGATTGGCCGCAGTTTCGCGGACCAACCGGGCAGGGTGTCTCAGAAGAACGCGGTCTTCCGCTGACGTGGAGCGAGAGCAAGAACGTACGTTGGAAGGTCGCAATTCCCGGACGTGGATGGTCGTCGCCGGTGGTCCAGGGCGATCGCATCTGGCTCACAACCGCAACCGAAGAAGGAAAATCGCTGCGCGCGATTGCGATCGATCGCAACACGGGCGCGATCGTTCAAAACGTCGAAATCTTCCGTCTGAAGTCAGCCAAACTCGCGAACTCCAAAAACAGTTTTGCCTCGCCGACGCCTGTCATCGAAGGTGATCGAATCTATCTTCACTTCGGCGCGTTTGGAACGGCGTGCATCACGCAGTCAGGCGAGATCGTTTGGAAGACTCGACTCGAGTATGACAACGGCCAACACGGTACCGGTGGCTCGCCAATAATTTACGAAGATCTGTTGATTGTGAGTTGTGATGGCAATGATGTGCAGTTTGTCGCCGCGCTCGACAAGTCAACCGGGAAAGTGCGTTGGAAAAAGACGCGTGAAGGTTACCAGGCGTACTCAACGCCGCTGATTGTTTCGTTGCCCGAGGGTGATCAAGTCATCAGCCCCGGCGCCTTTCGCGCAATCGCGTACGAGCCGCGCACCGGCAAAGAGATCTGGAATGTTAAGTATGGGGAAGGGTTTTCAAATGTGCCCCGACCGGTGTTTGGTCACGGTCTCGTGTTCATCTGCACTGGGTTTCAACAAGCGTCGCTACTGGCAGTGAAGCCGGACGGGCGCGGCGACATTACGAAATCGAAAGTCGTGTGGCGACTCGATCGCGGCGTGCCGTTCACACCGTCGCCGCTGCTGGTCGGCGACGAGTTGTATATCGTTACCGACAATGGCATCGCCACGTGTGTTGACGCGAAGAACTGGACAGGAGCTCTGGCGCGCGCGTCTTGGTGGCAACCACTCCGCATCGCCAGTCTATGTTGACGGAAAGATCTATTTCTTGAGCGAGGAAGGCGAGTCAGTCGTAATCGCACCGGGCCGGCAACTGAAACATCTCGCCACCAATCAACTCGACGGCCCAACGCTCGCCTCAATCGCCGTCTCAGGCGGCTCCCTCTTCATCCGCAGCGCCACGCACCTTTACCGGATCAGTAATTAACCTCTAACGCATGAATTTGCGGCGAATGGCCAAGGCAAGCAGGGCGGCTTGCAATGGTCCAAGAATGGTTTCCGTTAAAACAATGGCTTTGGCCGCTGTTGTTGCCGGACGAGGATCGGGTTTTTGCAGAGTCATCACTGCAGCGCTGTAGGTAATCGCGCCCGACAAGTTTAATGGGACACCAACTTCATCACGTCTGGCAGTCGCAAACCCGACTTGCGTATAAAGCAATGCCGAAACAATCAAGATAGCAACCAGGACCAATAATGCCTGCCAAACACGTTCACCGTAACCACTGGCCAACCCATACCACCAACTCAATTTACGGAAATCGAAACCCTTCCAACTCTGGAGACGTTGTGCCTGCATTGCCAGTAATCGAAATCGCGACGCTTCCTCGTAGCGATGATTCTCTTCAGCATTCACAGCCAATCGCCGGTACGTTATGGCCAACATTCGATGCTCCGATGACACTTTCCTCTCTTTGAGTCTCGCTATCTCCTTTCTCACCTTTAGCCACTTCCACTCGACATTTACGAAATCAAATTTACGCGCATCCACGTTCACAAACCACGAGGGCGTTAGAAACAGAGAATGAAAGTAAACGAGATCGGGTTTCTCAATTCTCGGGAACTGAAGATCAAGCGAGCTTATATTGTCCGCAAGCTCACTTGCCGCAGCAAATCGGACCTGGCTCTTGAAACTTGCGCCGTAAAACTTGACCGAAGTCTCAAAGACAGCTCCTGTGAACTCCACCTCACCATGGAAATGGGCGTACTCAAAATTCGTCCGCTCAACAAAAATCGCGTCACTGAAATTGACGCCCTCTCTGAAACCTACCTGAGAGAAATTCACTTCCCCCTTGAAACAGACATTATTGAAATATGCGGCTTTCTCAAAGTTTGCTTTATGGAACCCCACAGCACGGTTGAAGACTGCACCGACGAAGTCGGCCTTAGTGGTGAACTCCGCCCTGGTAAACCGGTACTCTACTGGGAACCAGACGCCTCGGAAGTTGAAGTCGCGTTCGGAAAGCTTATTGTCTATGGCTTGTTTGAAAAGTGCGAGGTCCTTATCAACACTGGGAAAATGAAGCAGACAGTATTGGTTACCGTCGAGCTCGCCGATCATTGGTTCTCCCGCGCACGAGGATTCGGCTGGCTCGACCTTGCCGCAAACATAACTGGGCTCGCACTTCTTTTTCTTGTTCGGGGGACTGGTTTTCATTTTCTTCAAGGCGTAGACATGCGGCGGAAGAGGATCCCGGAGAAGTTCAGCCGCATGGCACGTCCGTCGATGATTGATTCGAAGGCGATCCAGTCTGGTGCTTCGGGGTCGCCGATGCCAAATTTTCCATCACCGCGATCTACGAGTGGTTGAAGCCCGTCCAGATACAAACGTCCCTTGCGATAAACAACACGCGTGTCGCCGTACCACGGGCTGTCGTTGTAGTAGTGCCCCACATAACCTTCCCAATCTTTGCGTCTGTCAAACGCTCCTCGTGGTCCAGTGTATCGCTCACCCGCGTACCAGTCTGGACCATGATAGGCCTCGGTAACGACGCGATTGTCACGCACGAATCCCAGCATGAACGTTTCAAAATCCGGATGCTTCACGATGAACCGATCACCCGTGGCTGCCGGGCGTTCCAGCGGCACACGTCGCCCGCCATGCGTGAGAATCAGTTTCTCGCCTTCCGCAGTCAGCACCAGCTTCTTTCCATTCGTCGACGTATATTCGCCGGCATAATCAGCCGCGTTTTTGACTTCATCCGGCGCGGGCAAAGCTGCGGGCAGCTCAGGCAATTTCTTCCCGTCCAGCGACGCGTTAAAGAGTTCAATCGCGTACTTAGTTACCGAGACTGGTCTATATCCACGCAAGTTCGCATTCACCGACGCAAACGCACCAACACCCGCCGTCACGTCAACATCAAGTGCAGAACTAAACGCGACCATTCCGCCCGTGTGGCGCAGACGCGTATGTCCGCCGACGTCGCTGACCCATAGACCATAACCATACGACGCCGGCTCACCGCGATACGGTGAATTGATCGCCGACTTCGTAAACAGTTTGAACCCCTCATCCGAAATGAGCCGGCCCTTCGGCAGCGCACCGCGATTGAGCAACATGCGAATGTATTTCGCCATGTCACCCGGCGTTGACGCAATGCTTCCGGCCGCCACATCAACTTCGATCCACTGCGCTTCCGCCAACGTGCCATGGAGGGGAAACGGCTTGCCTTCGTTGAGCGGCTCGTAACCGACCGCCATGTGTTTGCGAATGCCGTTCGTGATCGTCGGGCTGCTGGCAGTCATTCCCATGGGCGCCAGCAAACGTTCGCGCATCGCATCCGGAAACGGACGCTTGTCGAGCGCTTCAATCAGAAACCCGAGAATGTTGTAACCGGTATTCGAGTAGAGAAAACGTTTGCCCGGTTCGTACGCGGTCCATAACTCGCCGAGAAGAGCGTCAAGTAGTAAAGGCTGACCGGGCAGGCCCGCGGTGTGACTCAAGAGATGATGAGTCGTAATGGCATCAAACTTCGTGTTGATCTTCAACCACGGCAGGTACTGTGAAATCGGCTTGTGAAAATCGAGCTTCCCTTCATCGTATAACTGGACCAACGCTAGACCAACAAACGACTTCGAGACCGATCCGATCTCAAACATCGTTTCGTTTACGACCTTCAACCCCGCTTTGGTATCAGCGAATCCATAGGTCGAGGCCCGGATTAGACCATCGCGGTTCGCGAGCGCGAGCGTCAATCCCGGCGCGCCCGTTTCGCGCATGTGACGCGCGATGTATTCGTCGAGTCGCGCGAATACGGGCTGGACCGCGGCAGACTGCGCGCTCGCAGAAGCAACTGAATGAACGAATACTGACTCCCCAATCGCGCCGGAGGCAGCTACAACCAATGCTGACTTTGCACTATTCGACAGAAACTTACGCCGCGAAAGATTCATGGATAACCCCAATGTGTTCTTTAGTTTGTATTTAGACCGAGCGTTTTTGAAAGTTCCACAAACCGCGCTTCCTCTCGCAGGTTCTTGAAGACTGGATCGACTTTGATGAAAGGCATCCAATTGAACCGCTCTTCCTGCGACTTCTCGAGCCAGTCGAGAGCTTGTTTGCGATCGTCGAGTCCTGCGTAAACGACGGCAGTGTGAAACGGCGAGACATATTGTTGCTTTGACAGCTGCTGCAACCGCGCGACCACCTTCTCCGCGTCGACTCTCTTCCCCGCGAGGGCCTGCGCGTGGCCCAGTGCCGTCAGCACCGCGACGTTGTCGGGCGACTTCTTCAAAGCCTGGCGAAATTCGACAATCGCCTCGTCCAATTTCCCCTGCTCTTCGAGTATCAGCCCTGCTTCGTAATGGGCACGCGCAAAGGTCTGGTCCAACTCCAACAGCTTTAACGATTCTTTACGCGCGTCGTCAAGGTGACCCGCATAATACAGACTACGGACGAAGTCTGAATAGATCGTCAACGAAAATGGTTCCAACTCGTGCGCTGTCCGCGCCTGGATAACAGATTCCTGCAACCGGCCCGTCGCCGCGAGATAACTGCCGTACCACTGATGCGCAGTCGCGTAATTCGGATTGAGCGCGATCGCGCGCTTGAAATGATGTTCGGCCTCAGACCACTTCAAGTGATAGCGATACTTAACAAAGGCGAGCGCGTTATGTGCCTCCGCAAGGTTCTCGTTGATCGACAACGCGCGGTTCGCAGCCGCTTCTGCTTTAGGAAACGATTCATTCGCCGAGGCCACGTTGTAAACGTTCAATAACAGATAACAATCGGCGAGACCGGCGTAAGCGAGACCGTAATCCTGATCGCGCGTGATCGCCTGACCGAAGTAATCGATGCCTTTCTTGAAGCCGTCGATCGTTCGCTGGTTCCAGTTGTAACGGCCCAACAGGTAAAGTCGATAAGCTTCGGAATCGGGCGAGTAGTTCCGGGTTAACTGCGAATGATCGAGGCTATCTGTTCGCGACCGTAATCGCTGTGATACGTCACGCGAGATCTGCTGCGGCAAGGCAACGACTTCAGAAACCTTGCGCCCGTAACGCTGTCCCCAGATATGACTGTCGTCGCGCACGTCGATCAATTCGACGCTGACCGCCAGCTCATCTCCACGCTGGACCACCGTTCCCGACAAGAGTGCATGCACTCCGAGTTCGCGTCCGATCTTTTTCGGATCAGTCTCGCGGCCCTTGTAGTGAAACACTGTATTTCGCGATTTCACCTTGAGATTTGGCATCCGCGAAAGACTGTCGATCAAACTCTCCGTGATGCCGTCTGAGAGGTATTCAGTATTGGGGTCGCTGTTGGTAAACGGCAAAACTGCGAGGGAGTTTATCGTCGTCGTGGTGGCGTTGGTATCTTCCGGATAATAGATCGCGCGCAACACGATAAACGACAGAGCCAGGAGCAAAACTACAGCAGCAATAGCGGCGATCTTGCTGGGCTTGGTCCAAAAGCTTCCCGGCTTGGCCCAACGAACCGGCGACGCCGTGAGATTGCCCGTCTCACTCAGCGTGTTGCCGATACTCGAATCGACATCAATCTCGCGCAGTACTTCCTGAAGATCGTTTCCGAGATCCTCAATCTTCTGATAGCGGTCCTCAGGTTGTTTCGCGAGCGCCTTGTCCAGAATCTCCTGAAGACGCGGAAGCCACGGAGAATCGTCACGCCTCGCTTCGGCGATCGGCTTGGGCAGGTGATAGACAACGGCGTAACGCACGTCCAACGCCGTCTTGCCTCGGAACGGCCAGGTGCCGGCAAGCATCTCGTAAAGCAAAACTCCAGTCGACCAGATATCCGCGCGATGGTCCACCGGCAACCCTTGCGCCTGTTCAGGCGCGGCATAGGTGGACGTGCCATACGGCACTCCGAGTTCGGTCAGTTGCGGATCGTGATGTGCGGTGGTCGATGGTTCGATCAGTTTAGCGAGACCAAAGTCGAGCACCTTCACGTGACCTGATCGCGTGACCATCACGTTGCGCGCCTTGATATCGCGGTGCACGATCCCGCGCGCATGAGCCGCGGCCAGCGCGCTCGTCACCTGAATCGCGATCCACAATGCGCGCCGCAGATCGAGTGGACGCCCCGCGACGACCTCGCGCACGTTACGCCCTTCGACGAATTGCATGGCGATGAAGTGAAATTCGTCGACTTTGTGCAGACCGAAGATGGTGCAGATGTTCGGGTGGTCCAGCGAAGACGCCAGCTTCGCTTCACGTTCAAACCGGACGAGGTTCGACGGACGATCCGTTAGATCCGGAGGCAGTACTTTGATCACCGCCGGACGGTCCAGTGAGGTGTCGATCACCTTGTAAACCGTGCCCTGACCGCCCTCGCCGATTTTTTCGACGACTCGATAATGGAGGAGGAGTTGCCCGATCATAAATGAAAGGGAGATCGAACTTACGATTTTGCAGCGGGGCGTATTATAGCGGAAGGCGAGACATTGCGATTGCCAATCTGCAAATTCCGTGTAATCTGTCGGCAGGGGGAACACAACCATGATGTTTCGGGCCTTGATCCTCGCACTTTTCCTGGGTGTGCCCGTCGTAAACGCGGCCGCGCCTGAGGTTGACTCACTCGCCAGTACGTCCAGTTTTTATACGATCCGGCGCGATCTGCGACGTTGCGCCTCTCCGATGTGTGGTGGCTACTTCGTCAAGCTCGTGAACCAGTCGCGGACGCGTTGCCACGATGGTCGTTTCATGAACGAGTGCTACGTCGCGTCCATTGAATGGAGCGGCCAGCCGGAACCGCAAAACGACCGGGTGCTAGTGCGCGGCTCGTTGAGCACTTTCCCCGGTCACCGCCGGAGGTTTGGAGTGTTGCAGGCCAGCGAAGTCTGGGTGCCGGCTGGCAACACCCCCGCGTCAGGCACATACTTTCGCGTGCGCGATCGAGGGATTCGCTGTATCGCTGCTCCATGCGAAACGCATCACGAAGCACGACTCAATTCCACCGCGCACCGCAACATCGCGGGCGTCGATCTCAGCGGCGCCGGTACTACCGATAAGGTCGAGAGCGACGCTAACGCAGCGATGACCTCGCGCGATGGAATTCTCATCGCCGGTGTGCACACTCGCGTCACTGGTCCAGCGGGAAGATCGCAGATGCTGAAGGCGACGCAGTTTTATCTGCGCGCTCAATCCGGCGGTTCTTCGGACAATCAGAACAAGCCATGTTTCAAGACGGGCTGTTCGCGACAAGTGTGTTCCGATGAAGAAGTCGTCACGACGTGTGAATGGCGGGCCGAGTATGAGTGTTATAAAACAGCCAGGTGCGAACGCCAGTCCAACGGCAAGTGCGGCTTTACCGACACCCCCGAGCTACGACGATGTCTCAGACGGAACTGATCCTCGATCCCCCGATCGAAGCATGTCCAAACTGCACCACTGCCTTGATCGGCGCGCACTGTCACTCATGCGGGCAGAAGAAAATCAATTCGAACGAGCTCGCGCTCAAACGGTTTCTGGCGCGCGTCGCCGGCGACATCACCGACATCGAATCGAGCAAGATCTTCAAAACCTTGCGCGCGATGTTCACGAAGCCGGGTCTTCTGACGACTGAATATCTCGCCGGCCGCCGCGGCAACTATGTTGGTCCAATAAAGCTATACCTCACTTTCAGCGCAATCTACTTTCTATTTGCCTGGGGAGCGCTGGCTGACATTCGCGGAGGCATGGAACGCACCGTGAGAACGCCGATGCTCGTAAACGTCGCGCGTAAGCGAGGCGTCGAGCCATCGGTCCTGGCGGACAAGGTCCATCAGAAAGCGGAGAAGTACGCGTCGGCATTCCGCTTTTTCAGTGTGCTGATTTCCGGAACGTTTCTGGCCGCGTTTTACTTTCGAATGAAGAAGTACTACGTCGAGCACCTGGTGTTTTCGCTTTACTACTACTCGTTCGACTTTTTCTGCAAGAGTGCTTTCGCGTTGATATTTATTGCGGGCGCCGCGCTGGGATGGAAGTTGTCCGCGGGCATATTGAACTTGTTCTATCCGGTTGCTTTTGCGTATTTGCTGTTCGCAATGAAGCGGGTTTATCAACAGCGTTGGTTCATCACGACGCTGAAGGCGCTGCCTTTGTTTTTCTTCGAGTGGCTTCTGTTCGTCGCAGTAAATATGGCCGGCTTCTTTATCGGGTTCGCGACGATGTAACGAATCAGCTAGTTTGACGCGTCGCTCTTTGGGATCATTTTTATCTGCTTCTTAATTTCGCTATCGAGGCTTGAGGCTCGCGACCACGTCATCCCGACGCTTCGATGCCTGATGATTCCCTCATGATCGAGGATGATGTAAGTCGGAAACGATCCAACTCGGAAGTCGCGCATAATCTTCCCATCTTTATCGCGGTATTGGGGCCATGCCATCTTGTTCTTTGCGGTGAATTCCCGCCACACGTCGTCATCCCGATCCGAACTGATGCCTATCAACACGAATGACGGTTCGTTGGCGTACTTCTTGTGCAGTTGCTTCAGCTCGGGAACTGATTCCACGCATGGACCACACCACGTGCCCCAGAAATCCAGCAACACGACTTTGCCCTGAAGATCGTCGAGCGAAATCTGCTCACCGCTCAACGACGTGAACGAAAAATCAGGTGCGTAGTTTTCTCGGGCGCGCCGAGGATTGCTTGCCATCTTCTTGGCGCTTTCAGCAAAAAAGCCGTTCGGTTGGGCCTTGAGGTATTGCTGTATCTCGGCGATACCCTCCGGATCGCGGTTCATTTGTAACAGCACGACGCCGAGGTTGTAATGAGTCACGGGTGGCGCGTTTTCAAACGCCATTGCCTGCCGGAACGCTGCCTCTGCTCCCTGTAGTTTCTTTTGGTCCTTTTTCTCAGCAGCTGCGTGAAGCGCCAGTCCCTTGTTTATGTAAACCTTCGACAGGAGTTGCTTATTGTCACCGGCAAGTGCGATGGCTTTATCGGCAGTCTCGACTACCTTCTTGTACTCCTCCAATCCGTAATACGCGTCGGCCATCAGACTGAGGCATTCAGCGCATTTTTTTTCGCGCATCTCGTTGGCGCGTTTGAAACTTTTCAGCGCCTCCTCAAACTGTGACTTTCGAAGCAGCGTGCGTCCTTTGTTGATCTCGACCTCCGCGGTATCTATCTGGGCCGTCGCGCCGAACGCCGATCCAAACAAGATCAAAAGACAAAGAATCACATTCACCATCGTGGGGTTCCTCCGTGGGCCGCATCATACCATCGGAAACACTTCTTTGTTGCGCAGTTTAGGCGTATCATGAGCGCAGTTCACCTAAACAAGCGGCCGATCTGGTAAATCCACCGATTCTCACAAAGGAGTTGTGTATGAAGATCCCGAAACAGATCGCGGTCATCGTGGTCCTGGTGCTTTCGTTCCTGTGTCACCTGTCACTCTGTTGGCCCAAAGTGGAAGCAACGACTGGTCACGGCTCAGTGCCGTTGCTGGTGGGACCAAGCTGTCAGTGAAAACGAAGGATGGAAAGAAGGTCGAGGGAACGTTAACGAAAGTTTCCGACTCCTCGCTCTCTATGACAGTCAAGAATGCTGCTAAGGAGATCCCACGCGCCGATATTGCCAGCGTTCACGAACTCACGAGTAAATCTGTAGGGAAAGCGACTTTGATCGGCCTCGGAATTGGAGCCGGCGCGGGAGCTGCTATCGGGTTAGCCGGCGACGCGAGCAGTGATGCGGGCGGTTTTGAAAAGATAGACAATGCCGTAGCTGGTGCGGTTACCGTGGTGGGAGCGGTCGCAGGAGCACTCGCTGGTTTCGTTATCGGCAAAACCGGAAAAAAGCGAGTGCTCCTTTACGAATCGAAGTAGCGAACGAGCGGTTATTCGCTCTTCGATTTCATCGAGTTCAATTCTTTCTCCAACCGGTCGATTTCACCCTGGACTCGGGGTTTGAGGTCCGGGTTAACTTTGTCCAGTTGCTTTTTCAGTGCCATAAGACGGGCGACATGTAACGCGTGGTCTGCGGACACTGCAACGTCTGGAGTCACCCCGGTGCCTTCCCAGTTGGTCTTGGTGATCGGGCTGATCGCCCGTCCAGTCGGGACGAACATGCCGAAGTTCTCGCTGATACGGAAACCACCGCCGGGATGAGCACCGCCGCCGGTCGTCTCGCCGATGATCGTTGCGCGTTTGAGGTTCTTCAGGTTGTAAGTGAATTCCTCCGCGCCTGAGAACGTCCGTTTACTCGTCAACACGTAAACATCTTTGTTGAGATAACGTTTACCCGCCACTTCCTTCTTGGTCCAAAACTCGTCGGTGCGGTTACCTTCACGCCAGTAGAGATCGTTCAGGTGAACGGGCTCGGTACCGAACAGGTAAGAACAAACGAGCGCCACCATCGCGGGATTACCGCCGCCGTTTTGGCGCATGTCGATAATCAACGCGTCAGTACCGTTGATGAAATTCATCGCGGCGGCAACGGTGTCAGCGCCCAGCTCTTCATCCATGAAGTTCAGGAACTCGAGATAACCGATGTTGCCCGGCAAACGCTCGACTTTGGAGAATCCGTGATTCATCCACGTGAGATCGCGTTTTCGTTGTTCCCTTTCTTCTGCAGTGGGTTCACGGCGTTCGCCGCGTTCGGGAATTGGCTGATGTGAATAGCGCACGCGGAGGTGCTTGTCTTTGCTAATTGCCTGCAGATCATCGGTGAGCTTCGTCGCAAACGCCTTCGCGCTAGCGATCTGATCGTATTCCTTCTTGTCGACGCTTTCCTTGATCGACTGTTCCATCTTCTTCGCGACCTCGGGAAAGACATACGAGTCGTTGAGGCGCTTCAGAACCGAGTCGATCACTTTGGTGCGCGTGGCAGCGTCAATCGTGAGATCCGGTTGGTCCATTGGACCAGGTTGAGCCGCGGCGATGTTTGCAAACATGAAAGCGAGCAACAACAGGACGGCAAACCGGATCAAAAAGATCCGGGAGGTAGGTGGTCTAAACATCAGTAATTTCTCCTTTAGGTAAATCCAAGTTTTTTATTGGCGACACAATAGGCCGCGAAGTATCAGGTCGGCGACGTCGGCGGTCCGCTGTTCCACTTCCTGACGTTCGCCAAGTTCTGTTGTGCTAAGACTGTAGGGGAGCAAACCGTTGGTCGCTTGCAGCATCGCGTGCGCAGTCGCGTACTCGTCGACAAACTCAAATTCGCCGGATAGCCGGCCGTTTGTCAGCACTTCGGCAAAGATCAGCGCTTCGGCTTCGAAGTACAATGCGCGCCGCGCGAGCAGACCGGGACGCAGTGCCGCGAGAAGATCGTTGAGGCTTTGTGTGTAGTGCTGGATGCTGTCGAAACGAAACATGACGCGCGTCAGCAGCATCTGGCGCAGACGTTCGGGCGCCGGTGCTGATGAACTACCGATTTCGCGCAACTGCTCTTTGAGCCGGTCGACGATGCGATCGACGTGCGACAGCACGACTTCTTCCTTGCTGGCGAAGTGAAGATAGATCGTTCCCTTGCCGATTCCGGCTTCGTGAGCGATATCTTCGACCGTCATTTTCCGGTAGCCGTAGCGCGCGAGGAGCCGGTCGGTGGCATCCAGAATCGCGTCCTTTACTGCCTCTTTAGGTGCAATTGCTGCCATTTTACGCACTTGACCGCTGACCAAATTCGAATTCCAGTCACTATAGACGTTTCAGACGGGAAAAAGTTCCCCTGATTTTCTATTTTTTCGTCGTAACCGACGGGGCTTGGAGACAATGGCGATTTATCAATCAGACCGCTGGGATGCCGCCCTTGGAAAACACCTGACCTGAACAGCCACTGCTCCTCTGGGAAGACCGCGAAAACCCGCGCCTAAGATCCTCATAAAAGTTCTGACCCAGTGGCGTTGCTCAGTTTCGGAACTCTTGCGAGATCATGAGTCCTCGCATGCCGCCGTCCATGATGCCGATCCCGACGCGGCCGAATTGCGACCGGAGAATGTTGGCGCGGTGGCCGGGTGAGTTCATCAGGCCCCGGTGAGCGATCGAAAGGGTCGGAGCAAGCGCGAGGTTTTCGCCGGCGGTCAGGAAACGAACGTTTGCTTCGCGCATACGATCGAACGGCGTGCTTCCTTCGGGTGTGTCGTGCGCGAAATACCCGCGCGCAAACATGTCCGCCGAATGTCGTCTCGCGACTTCCGTCAACTCCGGATCGGCGGCCAGCGGCGGTAGACCGTTTTCGGCCCTCTCTTCATTCACCAGATCGAGCATTTGTTTTTCAAGATCAGGACGCGGTTTTGAAGAGTTGACGGTGAACGGCAACGCGACTCGTTCGTTCGAGTCCGGGTGGACCGTCAAAAGATTCAGCGAACGCGCGATTGCCTCGCCGAAAACGGGTCGCAACCGCGCTTCCAGCGCTTGCGCATAACCACCGAGGCGATTCACAACCACGCTCTCGCGTGTGCGTTCACTAATGCTTTCGTTCAGCGGAATCGCCAACAACAACGCCGAAATGATTGCTGCCGTGATCAATCCGTTTGCAAGTCCAGGCAGTAGACCAAGGGCTTGATTCGACGGACGTTCATGCACCTCAGGCGACAGTCGGCGGAGCAGAGCATAGGCGATCAAATGGACTGCCACACCAACAATCAAAGCCACCAGAATAAACGCGACCGGCTGGTCCCAAACCTCGGACCACACCTCAACGCGCGGCCCAAGCCAACGAGCGACCGGGTCGTAATACCGTAAGCCCGCCACCAGGCTGAGAACCCATCCGGCAAGGTCCACCACTCCGAGAATGAACCCTCGTCGGTACCCGTTAAGCAGGTTCAATCCGATCAGAACCACCAGTAAAACGTCTATTAAATTGAACGGCATTTCATTTTTTGGACGAATAATTCAAACATTCGTAGTTCAAAATCTGCAATGTTCATGAGTTTTTGGACTTGTGAACGCGACATTGGGCCGCAAACCTCGCCAACTCCTGCAAATTCCTGAACATAAATCACTTTACGGAAAACTGGAACAGTTTCTGCGTCGCAAAACTTGAATCTTTGTCTCCCCCGCTCTTCAATCCAGTCACGGAGAATTGTTTATGAACATCAGAAATTTTCTCCAAATCACTTCACTGCTCGCTCTGTTACTTGTCGCGACGACCAGCTACGGCCAGTCGGGCAACTCCACGGTGCGTGGTACTGTGAAGGATCCGAATGGCAACCTCGTGTCCGGAGCTAACATAACGCTCACGAATCCGGAAAAAAACTTCACCCGCACCCAAACCACCAACGAGGATGGCGCCTATGTTTTCAACGGCATTCCTCCTGGAACATACAAGCTCGAAGTTGCGGCGCAAGGCTTCAAGACTGCCTCAGCGTCAGGCCTCGAAGCACTAGTCGATACCCCGACAGTTCGCGACGTTCAACTCGAGATCGGCGCTGTGTCTGAAACAGTTGACGTGACCTCGGCAGCAGAAGCCGCAATTAATACCAGCGATGCGACCATGGGAAATTCGTTCGAACGGAAGCGCATTACTGAGTTGCCGCTCAACGCGAACAACGTCGTCGGTCTCCTGTCTCTGCAACCGGGTGTCACGCGCACTGGCTCGGTGAACGGTGGACGCGCCGACCAGTCGAACATCACGCTCGACGGCGTCGACGTTAACGAACAGCAGGACGGTCTCGACGTCGTTACCGACGAAGCGTTTGCGAGTGTTTTGCGAGTGACCCGCGATTCGTTACAGGAGTTTCGCGTCACCACGACGAATCCGAACGCCGAGCAGGGACGATCGTCCGGCGCGCAGATTTCACTCGTAACCCGATCCGGATCAAATCAATGGCACGGATCGTTGTTCGAAATTCATCGCAACACGATCACTACCGCAAACGACTTTTTCAACAATGCGGCTGGAGTCGAACGGCCCCAGTTGCTGCGCAACATCTTTGGCGGTTCAGTTGGTGGACCGATCAAGAATGATCGCGCGTTCTTCTTTTTCACTTACGAGGGCTTCCGTGAAGCCACCGCAACCTCGGTCGTTCGTGAAGTTCCGTTACCAACCCTCGGCCAGGGCATCGTCCGCTATCGCACAGAAAGTGGTGCTAGCGATCCCGGATGTCCCGCCGGCACACCTTCGGGCGTGAATTGTTTGACGATTGACGAGATCAATGCGGCTTACGCATCGGTTGGCGCCAACCCCGGCATCAACCAGAATGCGCTTAATTTTCTGGCCGCTGCTGCCTCTCGTTACCCTGCAAACGACACGACCACCGGCGACGGCTTGAACACGAGCGGTTTTCGTTTCAACGCTCGCACGCCGACGGAACTGAACACTTACATCGCGCGGCTCGATTTCAACCTGACGGATCGGCAGACTCTGTTCGTGCGCGGTAATTACCAGAACGACACGATAACGCGGGCAGGGTTTTTCTCGTCTGATTGCAGCGTTCCCGGCGACAACATCCAGTGCTTCCCCGATACGCCTGCTTTGACGACGTGGCACCATCCGAAAGGAATCGCCTTGGGTCATATCTGGACCGTGTCGAACTCGATCGTCAATCGTGCAAGTTATGGTTTGACGCGCGCATCGTTTACTCAGGGCGGCGACTCCGAGGAAAATCGGGTGAACTTCCGCTTCATCTTCTCGCCGACCGGTTTCCGCCGAACGCTGAAGCGCACCACACCGGTGCATAACTTCGTGGACGACGTTTCGTGGGTCCGCGGAAATCACACCTTCGGATTCGGCGCCAATATTCGTCTGATCACGAACAACCGCATTTCGCAGGGCGCGTCGTTTGACGACGCGATTATTAACCCATCGTTCTACAACTTCTCAGGCGCAGTGCTCCTTGACGGTTTCGAGGATTTCGAAAGTGCGTCCGACCTGCGCGACGCGTTGGCTTCAGCGATTGGCCGCTTCTCGCAATACAGTGCCAATCTTGTTTACGACGGTAGCGGTCAGCTCCAGCAGGTCGGCACGCCGACGGACCGCTCGTTCGCTACACAAGAGTACGAATGGTATTTCCAGGACTCGTGGCGCATGCGTCCAAACCTGACGTTGAACTACGGCATCCGCTGGTCCACGTCGACTCCCGTTTACGAAAAGAACGGCCTCCAAGTCGTTCCGAACGTAAGCCTGACCGACTACTTCAACCAGCGCGTGGACGCCTCGTTCAACGGTTCATCCCTTAACGATCCAATCACGTTCATCCTCGGCGGCAAGGCCAATAACGGACCGGGTTACTACGAACAGGATTGGAACAACTGGGCGCCGTCAGTTTCAGTTGCATGGTCACCTGATTTTGGTGACAACCTGTTTGGCAAGGTTTTCGGCCGCCAGGGCAAGAGCGTTATTCGCGGCGGCTTCCGCATGTCGTACGACCGCATCGGAAGCGCGCTGGCAGTCAACTTCGACCTGAACAATCTCGCCGGATTCACTTCCGCGCGTAACATCAACGCCAACACCTTCGACGTGATCGATGGCGCACTCGGACCGCTATTCGGTGGTTTGAATCCCAACGTTCGCGTGCTGGACTTCCCGGGTCAATCGCCAATCGCGACGACCTTGCAATTCCCGCTCACGGTGCCTTCCGATGAAGATCAACGCATCGAGGTTTCGTTGGACCAGGGAATCAAGACGCCGTACAACTACAGCTTCAACTTCTCCTATGGCCGTGAAATCGGCAAAGGTTTGTCGGTTGAAGCCAGTTACGTCGGGCGTTTCGCGCGTAGCCTTTTGGCCTCGCGTGACATCATGCAGTTGAACAATATTCGCGATCCGCAATCGGGAATGACCTTCTACGAAGCGATGAACATGTTGGTCGATTTCCGTTATCAGAATCGCGAGATCACTTCGATCCCGGACATTCCATTCTTCAACAACTTCTTCCCGTTTGCGGCGGAATGGTGGGGCGATACTTCGTTGACGCCGACCCAGGCCTCTTATGCCTGGATCGCGCCGGGAGCTCTCGGCGGCGCCGACCTGATCGACTACACCTTCCTGCAACTGCTATGGGACGACAGTCCAACCTGTTCCACTTGCCCGTTTGGTGGTGGTCCGGCGCGCTTTAACAACGTGTTCTATCAACCGCAGTTTGCGGCGTTGTCGGCGTTCTCGACCATCGCGAGGTCAAACTACAACTCGTTGCAACTCAGCCTGCGACAACGGATGGCCGACGACGTCACGTTTGATTTCAACTACACCTACGGTCATTCGCTCGACAGTGCTTCCGGTCTTCAGTCCTCCGGGAGCTATGGAGCCGCGTTCATCGTCAATGCGTTGGACCCGGACCAGAACTACGCTTCGTCGGATTTCGACGCCCGGCACATTATCAATGCGAACTGGGTCGTTGGACTTCCGTTCGGTCGCGGCAAGCGCTTCTTCAGCGGTGTTAATGGTTTTGCTAACCAGGTTCTTGGCGGTTGGCAAGCCAGCGGCATTTTCCGTTGGAACAGTGGACTGCCGATTCAAACGCCATTCGATTGCTGCGTCTGGGCCACAAACTGGAACGTGCAATCGAACGGTGTGCGGGTAGCGCCGGTACAATCGTCGCCGACCAGAGAAGGTTCGCCGAACATCTTCAGCGATCCTGACGCGGTGTATAG
The DNA here is from genome assembly GCA_963789185.1 of uncultured Acidobacteriota bacterium. Taxonomy (GTDB): domain Bacteria; phylum Acidobacteriota; class Blastocatellia; order Pyrinomonadales; family Pyrinomonadaceae; genus PSRF01. The sequence continues at coordinate 309,397 of CAWBJU010000012.1, read as the reverse complement.
CAGCTTCCGTCCGGCTCGTCCGGGTGAAGTTGGCGATCGCAACGTGCTGCGAGCTCCGAGTTACATCACCCTCGACATGGGCCTTAACAAGACATTCAACATGCCGTGGGAAGGTCACCAGCTACAGTTCCGCTGGGAAGTCTTCAATGTCACCAACACTCAACGGTTCGATGGTTTGACCATTTCCGATTTGAGTTTGGATACGGACCCCCACCTCGGAACGACTAGCCCTAGTTCGGACTTCGGCAAATTCACCTCAACGCAAACCCCTTTGAATGAAACCAAAGCGGGTCGTGTAATGCAGTTCGGCTTGCGTTACATCTTCTAATAGCCCCGGACCGCGGGTTACGCAGAACATACAGATTGATAATCTGTTTAGTTCTGCGTAATCTGTGCGCCGGAATGCTTCAATTCCTCAATATCACCAACATCGCGCTGATCGACGAGCTTCAGGTTGAGTTTGAACCTGGACTTAATCTGCTTACGGGTGAAACTGGCTCGGGTAAGTCCATCATTGTCGACGCCCTCGGTGTTTTGATTGGCGGGCGCTTTACGAACGACTTGATTAAATCAGGCGCTGAGCGTGGATCGATTGAAGGCCTCTTCACGGTTGGTCCAAATCCGGATCTCGAACGGTTGCTTGAAGACGCCGGTCTAGACGCTGCTTCGTCTGAAGAACTCATCATTCGCCGGGAGCTTTCTGCGACAGGCCGCAACAAGATCTTCATCAACAATCAACTCGCCACGCATTCGCTGTTGCGGCAGGTGCGCGAGTTTTTGGTCGACATTCACGGTCAGGGCGACCAGCAAACGCTTTTCAATCCACATACACATCTCGAGTTGCTTGATTCGTTTGCGATCAGTAACGGGCTGCGCGACGAGGTAGCTGAGACGTATCGCGCCTGGATCGCAGTGCAACGGGAGCTCGACACGTTGCGGCGTGATGATTCGGAGAAGTTTCAGCTCGTCGACACGCTGAAGTTTCAGATTGAAGAACTGGAACGGGCGCAGCTGGTTATTGGCGAGGATGAGCGGCTGGATGAGGAGCGGAAGCGGTTAGCGAATGTCGAGAAGCTGACGGCGTTGTGCCAGTCGAGTTATGGGCGGATCTACGAGGATGACGACGCGGCGCTCGCACGTCTGCGCCTCGCGGTGATAGATGTGACTGAACTGTCGGAGTACGAATCAAGTTTCCGCGACTACCTCGAGGGATTGGAAAATGCGCGTGCCGTGTTGGAGGACCTATCGTTCTCGTTGAGAGATTTCGCGGATAAGTTGCAATTCTCGCCGGCGCGTCTGGCGGAGATTGAGGATCGCCTAGCTGAGCTTTCGCGACTTAAGCGCAAATATGGCGGATCGATTCAGACGGCGCTGGAGCATCTCGCTCATTCGGAAGATCGTTTGCGACAGATCGAGACGTCTGATGAGCGCGAGCAGCAGTTGAGCGCTGAGGTGGAGTCCGCGCGAACGCGTTATCTCGACCGCGCCGGGAAGTTGCATCGCGAACGCGTCAAGGCAGCCAAGAAATTCGAACGAACGATCGAAAGCTGTATCGCCGAACTAGCGATGGACCACGCCCGTTTCCAGGTCCAGATTTCTGATCTCGGCGACTCATCCGGCCCAAAAGGGATCGATCACATTGAGTTTTATTTCTCGGCCAACGCGGGTGAGGATCTCAAGCCGCTCGCTCGTGTCGCGTCGGGTGGCGAGGCATCGCGACTAATGCTGGTGTTGAAAACAGTTGCGAATGCGACCGAGTTCCCGCGGACGATCGTGTTCGACGAGATCGACTCTGGAATCGGCGGACGCGTCAGCGAGGCGGTCGGAATAAAGTTACGCAAGCTGTCGGAAACGAATCAGGTGTTGTGCGTCACACACCAACCGCAGATCGCTCGCTTCGCAGATAGCCATCTGGCGGTTCAAAAAGCTGTGGTCGACGGCCGCACGCAAGTCGACATCTCAAAACTCGATCGTCCTGGCCGCATCGAAGAACTTGCGCGTATGCTGACCGGCGCCGAAATCACCGACACCGCCCGCCGCCACGCGCGAGAACTGTTAAAGAATTAGCGATTCTTTGGTTTGAGATCCCGCCTATCCGTGTTAGGAATAGACTCACAGATCCATGAGCACAGAACCAAATAAAGTCATCTATTCGATCGTCGGCGTCAGCAAATTCTACGACAAGAAGCCGGTCCTCAAGGATATCTATCTTTCTTACTTCTACGGCGCGAAGATCGGCGTTATCGGTTTGAACGGATCCGGTAAGTCGTCGTTGCTGCGCATACTCGCGGGCGTCGATAAAGATTTCAATGGCGAGACTGTGATCTCGCCGGGATTCACTATCGGCTATCTCGAACAGGAGCCGTTACTCGACGACGCGCGCACAGTGCGCGAAGTGGTCGAAGAAGCCGTGCAGGAAACCGTCGACCTGCTGAAAGAGTTCGAAGAGATCAACTCAAAGTTCGGCGAGGAGATGAGCGACGACGAGATGTCGGCGCTGCTCGAACGACAGGGCGAGGTCCAGGAAAAACTCGACGCGCAGGACGCGTGGGATCTCGACTCGCGTCTCGAAATGGCGATGGACGCGTTGCGCTGTCCACCACCAGAAACGCCGGTGAAAATCCTCTCCGGCGGCGAGCGTCGTCGCGTCGCACTCTGCCGCCTGCTACTGCAAAAACCCGACATCCTGTTACTCGACGAACCTACGAACCATCTCGACGCGGAATCGGTAGCGTGGCTCGAACATCACTTGCAAAGCTACGCCGGAACGATCATCGCCGTCACTCACGATCGCTATTTTCTCGACAACGTCGCCGGCTGGATTCTCGAACTCGATCGTGGCCACGGCATTCCCTGGAAAGGCAACTACAGTTCGTGGCTCGAGCAGAAACAGGAACGCCTTCGACGCGAAGAAAAGTCTGAAACCGAGCGACAGAAAACGCTGCAACGCGAACTCGAATGGATTCGCATGTCGCCAAAAGCTCGCCACGCGAAAGGCAAAGCGAGAATCAACTCGTATGAAGACCTGCTGCGCCAGGAAAATGAGAAAGCGTCGCGAAGATCTCGAAATTCATATTCCTGCTGGACCACGTCTCGGCAACGTCGTCATCGAAGCAGACGACGTAAGCAAGAGCTTACGGCCAGAAACTTCTCGTCGAAGACATGACATTCGCGCTTCCGCCAGGCGGCATCGTCGGCGTGATTGGTCCAAACGGCGCCGGGAAGACCACGCTGTTTCGCATGATCACCGGACAGGAAGAACCCGACACCGGCACGATTCGCAAAGGCGACACCGTTTTACTCGCCTACGTCGATCAAAGCCGCACGCTTGATCCGCAGAAATCAATCTGGGAAGAGATCTCAGGCGGTGAGGAGACGTTGAAACTCGGCAATCGCGACGTTAACTCGCGCGCCTATGTCGCACGTTTCAATTTCTCCGGTTCCGACCAGCAGAAAAAGGTAAGCATGCTCTCCGGTGGTGAACGCAATCGCGTCCATCTCGCGAAGATGCTTAAGGAAGGCGCCAACGTTCTCCTGCTGGACGAACCGACCAACGATCTCGATGTGAACACGCTGCGCGCGCTTGAAGAAGCACTCGAAAACTTCGCCGGCTGCGCGGTCGTCATCTCACACGATCGCTGGTTTCTCGATCGCATTGCGACGCACATTCTCGCTTTCGAAGGCGACAGCAAAGTCTTCTGGTTTGAAGGGAACTATTCTGATTACGAGGAAGACAAGAAGACGCGTCTTGGTCCAGCCGCGGAAATACCACACCGCATCAAGTATCGTCAGCTAACGAGGTAGTAATCACAAATGAAAACCGTAACACGGATTGGAATATTGTTTTGCCTGGTGCCAGTTATCGCTCTGATAGGTTCACCAATAGCGGCGCAGGAAGATGCCGGTCCGATCAGAAACTTCCTGCGCGTGAACGAGAATTTCTGCACCGGCGGACAGCCGCGCCTCGAACATCTCGCGAAACTCAAGTCCGAAGGCGTGAAAGCGATCATCAATCTGCGCCAGCCTTCAGAGCACCGCGCCGAGGAAGAAGAAGCAAAGGCAAAGGAACTCGGCCTCCGCTACTTCAACATTCCGGTCGTCTACCGCGATCCAAAAGAAGAACAGGTAACGGAGTTTTTGAAGATCACTGACGATCCGGCGAACCGGCCAGCGTTCATCCACTGCACCGCGGCGATCCGCGTCGCTGGATTCTGGATGATTCGAAGGGTCTTGCGTGACGGCTGGAAACTTGAGGATGCCGAAGCTGAGGCGCACAAGATCGGAAACCTGCGCGAGGGCGCGCACCTGATCGAGTTCGCGAAGAAATACATCGAGAAGCACCAGCAACCCAAGACGGCCGCGGATCTTCCTTCCGATCCACTGAAGTACGGTGTTTTTACCGTGCGCTTTGATCCCGGCGGAACGTTTACGCTCGAAGGAGCGGGTTGGCCCAAGCTAGACGGTACCTGGACTAAAAAGGCCGGAGAAGTTGAACTGGTATCGACGGTTGGCACAACCGCTTGCGCAGCGCCGGGGCAATACCGTTTTAGCAGCGACGGCAAGCGCTTGTCCTTCGAACTAATTGCCGACGAATGCACTCCGCGACGAATGATTCTTAACGGCAGTACCTGGTTGCCGCCGGAAGAAGCGACAGCCAACCCGGTGAGAAGTATCACGCGGACCGCGGGTGAGCGGCCGTCGTCGCGTTTGAAAGCGGCGACGATGAAAGGAAGCTGGCCCTCGTTTCGTGGTCCACATGCTTCGGGCGTGGCGGAGGCACAAAACCTGCCCGATCAGTGGAACGGCAAGACCGGCGAAAATATTCTCTGGAAAACGAAGATTACGGGTCTCGCGCATTCGAGCCCGATCGTTTGGGGTAATCGCGTCTTCGTCACGACCGCGGTTAGCACCGATTCGAAAGCGTCGTTCAAACCAGGACTCTACGGCGATGGTGACTGGTCGAAGGATCGATCACAACATCGCTGGATGATCTATGCCGTCGATAAGCAGAGTGGAAAGATCGTTTGGGAACGCATCGCGTTTCAGGGCGAGCCGCGCGAGAGGCGTCACATTAAGGCCACGTATGCAAATTCAACTCCCGCTACCGACGGACGCATCGTAGTGGCGTGGTTCGGATCGCAGGGAGTTCATGCCTACGACGTGAACGGCCGTTCTCTTTGGAAGGTTGATCTGGGGCGAGTCAACGTCGGCGCTTACGACATTCCGGGTTACGAATGGGGGCCCGCCAGTTCACCCATTATCTGGAAAGACCTCGTCATTCTTCAGTGCGACACGCAGGCCGACTCATTCATCATCGCGTTGAATGCAAATACTGGCGAAACGGTTTGGAAAACCGATCGTGATGAGCTTCCTTCGTGGGGCTCGCCGACGGTTGTCACGACTCCAAAAGGCGAAGAGCTTGTAACCAACGCGTCGAACTTCATTCGCGGTTACGATCCACGCACCGGAAAAGAACTTTGGCGACTCGGTCGCAGCTCGAAGATCACTGCGCCGACACCTATCTTCGCTGACGATGTGCTCGTCGTCGTGAGTGGACGTGGACCAGAACGGCCGATCTTCGTCATGAAAGCAGGCGCGCGTGGCGACCTTACGTTGCCCGAAGGCAAGACGAGTAGTGATGCAGTGGTTTGGAGTCGAACCGGTCGTGGCTCTTACATGCCGACGCCATTGATCTACGACGGCATACTCTACGTCCTCGCGAACAACGGCACTTTTGACGCTTACAACTTAAAGACGGGTGAGGAGCTTTACAGGCAACGGCTGCCGGTGATCGGCAGCGGCTACAGCGCATCGCCGGTGGCTGCTGACGGAAAGATCTATTTGTCGAATGAAGATGGCGAGATCATCGTGGTCGCGGCCGGTCAAAAGTTCTCCCATATCGCGACGAACACGATGGGAGAACTCTTGATGGCCACACCGGCGCTGTCAGACGGCGTGATGTACGTGCGTTCAGCGGAGAGCCTGTTCGCGGTTGGCAGGAGGAAGTGAGGGAATTGCGGAAATGCGAGAATGCGAAAATGCGGAATTGAGGGGGATTGTGGAGTTACAAAATTTCGCAATCTCGCAATTCGGCAATTCCGCAATTTTTACGGGAACCCTCGCTGCAATAATCACCTTTCTTATCGCTGTTGGCGCTGCGAGTCAGGGCGGAAGTATCAGGGGCAAAGTCGTTGCCGACTTGGGCCCCGATCAGCGAAGAGCGCTGCCGGGCGTCGTCGTGAATCTCCGTGGTGACAGACTGGGAGATCGAACGCTCCAGACAGTCACTGATTACGAAGGCGCTTATAATTTCACCGGCCTCGTCGCAGGTGAGTATTTGCTCTCGATCGAGTTTCAGGGCTTCAAGAAGTACGAACAGAAGATCAGCATCCAGATCGATGCCACCGTCGAACACGACGCGCTCTTAATACCACTACCGCTCAGCGAAAGGTTCTGTCACCGACGATCCGCACCGAAGCCAGTCGAACTGAATCGACGACGCCTTCCGTGATCACGCAGGCAGCATTGCGCGAAGCGCCGTTGATCGATCAGAAGTTTCAGGATGCGTTACCGCTGTTGCCCGGTGTCGTGCGTGGTCCTGACGGCAATTTGAACATAAAAGGCACGCGGCCGAGTCAGAGTGGCATTCTCGTTTCGAGTCTCAACGTTACCGATCCATGGACCGGAGCTCCCGCGATTGAATTGCCACTCGAAGCAGTCGACACAGTACAGGTCCATTCGAATCCTTACTCGTCGGAGTACGGCAAGTTCACCGGCGCCGTGACGACAATTGAAACACGCTCCGGCAGCAACGACTTGCGCTATCTGTTTACCGGTGTACTGCCACGTCCACGCTGGCGCGACGGAAAGATGTACGGCATTGGCGCGGCGACGCCGCGGATCGCCGTCGGTGGTCCAATCAAGAAAGACAAACTGTTCTTCTTTCAGAGTCTCGAGTACCGCTTTGTACGCACGAACGTTCCCAGTCTTGAAGCGCTTGAAGAACACCAACGCGACATCCAGCGTGAAAGCTTCGACTCCTTTTCGCGTCTCGATTACGTCATCAATTCCAACAACCGGCTGACCGCGAGTTTTTCGATCTTTCCGCAGAAGCAGGCGTTCTTCAATCTCAACACTTTCAACCCGTCTGACACGACCGCGAACTTTCATCAACGCGGTTGGTTTCTCGCGTTCAACGAACAAGCGACTTTCAAGTCAGGTGAACTACTGCAATCGAGTTTCAGCGTCAAACAGTTTGACGGCGACATTTTTGGTAACAGTGCGCGCGCCTTATCAGATCACTCCTGAACGAAACTTTGGCGGCTGGTTCGATCGCCAGCACCGCGAGAGCCGTCGTTACGAACTGCTCGAGATCTACAATCTTGCGCCGTTCAACTGGCGCGGCTCGCATGCTTTGAAGGTCGGCGTTAACTACAGCTACACGACTTTCAGCGGCAGCGATCGTAGTGCGCTGGTCAGCATCATCCGCGCGGATGGAACGAAGTATCAGGAGATTGGCTTCTTCGGCCCCGGCGATCTTTCGAGACATCAAAACGAGATCTCAGCGTTCGTTCAAAACAAGTGGATCGTAAACTCGCGTGTCGTATTCGATCTTGGCCTGCGCTACGACCGCGATCTGATCGGCGCTGAAAACAACCTTGCTCCGCGCCTCGGCCTCGTCCTGGTCCCTGCGTCCAATGGTCGCACAGTGGTGCGCGGCGGTGTTGGTCTTTTCTACGACAAGATCCCGCTAAACGTCGGTTCCTTCGAACAGTACCAGGACTTCGCCGTTATTACTCTCAACAATGACGGCGCCAATAGGGTCGATGGTCCACGTCTATTCCTGAACACCGCGCCGGCTGATCTGAAGAATCCGTATAGTCTCGCCTGGAATGCGCAGGTCGATCACGAAGTGACCCCACGACTAGTGCTCCGGCTCGGTTATGAAGAACGCAGCACGCGTCGCGATTTCGTCCTCGAACCCGTCCCGGATGCTTCGACGTTGAACACCGGACGGCTGTTGCTGATAAACTCTGGACGGTCACGCTATCGAGAGTTGCAGGCCGTCGCGCGCTTCCGTTTTCAGGAAGGACGCAACATCTTTCTGTCGTACGTGCGGTCACAAGCGCGCGGCAACCTTAACGACTTCAATCACTATTTCGGCAATCTGAAACAAGCGGTCATTCGTCCGGACGAGTACGCGAAACAACCTTTCGACGCTCCCAACCGGATGCTCTTCTGGGGTGAATTCGCATTGCCGTTCGACGTGGTTGCGACACCGGTGGTCGACTGGCGCACAGGATTTCCCTTCTCTCTGGTGAACGAGCAGCAGGATTTCGTTGGGCCACGCAACGAAGGCGGTCGCTTTCCTTCGCTCTTCTCGCTCGACGTACTTGTCATGAAGGGACTCAGTATTCCCTTTCGCGGCAAGAAGTATCGGGGGCGCGCCGGCATGACGATCTTCAACATCACGAACCACTGGAACCCGCGCGACGTTCAGAACAACCTCGATAGCCGTCAGTTCGGCACGTTTTTCAACAGTCCCGGTTTGAGCCTCCGGCTCAAGTTTGAATTCGTGAAATACTAAGGAGTTCCCGAAATGAATACGCGAATCCCACTCGCACTTGTTTTGCTGCTGGCAGCAGTCTCCTCCGCCTTAGCCAAAGACGACATTACGAAAGAACTGATCACCTCGAACGGCAAGACGCGCGCGTACTACCTCTACGTCCCTTCAACCGTCAAAGGACCGGCGCCGTTGATCGTCATGCTGCACGGATCGAATCGCACCGGCGTAACGCTGGTTGAAAAATGGAAAGACTACGCAAAGAAGGAAAACATCATCATCGTTGGACCTGACGCGACGAACCTGCGCGGTTGGGGATCGCCGCAGGATGGTCCAGATTATCTGCGCGATCTTGTCGAAGAGCTGAAGTCGAAGTACCCAATCAACCCGCGGCGGGTGTATCTTTTCGGACACTCAGCGGGCGCTTCGTTTTCGTTGCACATGGGTTTGATGGAGTCGCAGTACTTCGCGGCGGTCGCGATTCACGCTGGAGCATTAACCAGCCGGGACTATGACGTAATCGAACTGGCGAAACGAAAGATTCCGATCTCGATGCAGATCGGCGACAGCGATCCGCTGGTTCCACTCAAAGTTGTCAGGGAAACACGCGACGCGTTGAAAGAAGCAGGTTTCACCGTCGACCTGATCGAGATCGAGAACCACGATCACTGGTATTACGACAAGGCGTCGAAGTTCAATCAAACAGCGTGGGAGTTTTTGAAGAAGTACGAACTCGATAGTGACCCGCAGTTTCAGAAGTACAACTGGAGATAGAAATCCGACCTCAATTCGTGTAAATTTCACAGGAGCTCACATGACAAAACTTCTCGCGTCGATCTTTATTCTGGCCCTCTTCGTCAATGGATCTCTTCCGGTCAACGATCACAAAGCGCAGGTTGTTAAAGACATCGCCGGCATGTCGAAACAGGCGCAGGTGATGGTCGACATGGTCTTCAGCTTCGCCGAGCTCGGTTTTCAAGAGGTCGAGACGTCGAAGTACTTGACGAGTGTGCTCGAGAAGGAAGGCTTCAAGATTGAACGCGGCATCGCGGGAATTCCGACTGCGTGGATTGCGACGTATGGTTCGGGCAAACCCGTGATCGCGCTCGGTTCAGATGTTGATTGCATTCCGCAGGCATCGCAGAAACCCGGTGTCGCCTATCACGATCCGTTGATCGATGGCGCGCCCGGACACGGCGAGGGCCACAACTCCGGCGTGCCGCTAAACATCCTCGCCGCGATTGCGGTCAAACGGCAGATGGAACGCGCGAAACTTCCCGGCACGATCAAGCTCTGGCCGGGTGTTGCTGAAGAACTGGTTGCGGGCAAAGCGTATTTCGTGCGCGAGGGCGTTTTCAAAGATGTAGACGTCGTGATCTTCACGCACGTCGGCAACAACCTCAACACGTCGTGGGGACAATCTTCAGCGACCGGCCTCGTTTCGGTCGAATACACATTCAAAGGCGAGAGCGCGCATTCGGCAGGCGCGCCGTGGCAGGGACGCAGCGCGCTCGATGCGGTTGAGTTGATGGACATCGGCTGGAACTTCCGCCGCGAACACCTGCGCATCCAACAACGCTCGCACTACGTGATCACTAACGGCGGCGATCAACCGAACGTCGTGCCGCGACTCGCCAGCGTTTGGTATTACTTCCGCGAACTCGATTACGACCACATCAAACGCATGCGCGATATCGGCGACCAGATCGCGAACGGCGCTGCAATGATGACCGATACGACTGTGTCCTCGCGCGTCCTGGGTTCCGCGTGGCCACAACACTTCAACCGGCCCGTAGCCGAAGCCGCGTACGAGAACATCAAGCAAGTCGGACTGCCGCAATGGAGTGAAGACGATCAAAAGCTGGCGCGAGCGTTACAACGTGAATTGAAATCGCGTGAGCAGGGATTGCCGACACAACTCGACGAACTGGCCGGGCCAGTTCCTGACGAACAACGAACGCGCGGCGGCTCCGACGATATCGGCGACGTCTCGTGGAATGTGCCGACCATCTCGTTGCGTTACCCGTCAAACATTCCCGGTCTTCCCGGTCATAACTGGGCCAACGCAGTCACGATGGCCACGCCGATCGCGCACAAAGGTGTGATCGCAGGCGCGAAGGTCGTCGGCATGACGATGATCGATCTGTTGACGCGACCTGAACTCGTGGACCAGGCGTGGAAATACTTTCGCGAGGTCCAAACGAAGGACACGAAGTATCAGCCGTTGATCTCCCCAACCGATAAACCCGCGACGTATCTCAACAAGCGCATCATGGACACGTATCGCGAACAGATGCGGAAGTACTACTACGATCCTTCGAAGTACAACACCTATCTCGAACAGCTCGGAATCAAATACCCGACGACGCGATGAGGAGACGGCGATGTCAGAACTGAAAACCAAACCAACTAATGCGAGCGTTGAAAAGTTTCTTAACCAGGTCGCGGACGAGACTCGACGCGAAGACTGTTTCAAGGTCGCGAAGATGATGGAAGAGATCACGGGTGAAAAGCCGAAGATGTGGGGACCGAGCATCGTCGGGTTCGGCAGTTATCACTACAAGTATGCGAGTGGACAGGAAGGCGATTGGCCCATCGCCGCGTTTTCACCGCGGAAGCAGGATCTGACGCTTTACCTACTTCCGGGCTTCCAGGAACACGCGGATCTGATGGAGAAGTTAGGCAAGCACAGCACCGGCAAGTCGTGCCTTTACATCAAACGGCTATCCGACGTTCACGCGCCCACGTTGAAGAAACTCATCCGCGAATCGGTGAAGAGGATGAAGGAAATTACGAAGAAGAAAGCTGCTCACTTTTAGTTCACGTAATCACCATTAGTCAGATCGATCTTCGTCAACGCGTCGGCCGCTCCGCAATGAGCTTCTTCACCTTTAACCTCGCATGATTCGATATTCTCCGTGATCTGCGTGATCCACCGGACCTTCTTTGACTCTTGCATCATTCTTGCGAGATACACCTTTCCGTCACTCTGCATGTAGAGCAGCAATAGATCGTTTTGATATTCGCGGAAGTAGAGGTGCCTGAGACGCCCGACCAATCGAATTTTTGACTTAAGATCGAAGAGACGTTGCTTCCTGTTTGCTCCCAGCTCTCCGAAGCCATCGCTGCGAACGGTATATACGCCGAATGACGTTGAGAATCTAAAGAACGTCGCCTGACCACAGTTGGGGACGCAGCGTGCCTGTTCAAAACCACCGTCCTGATTCGCAGCCGGAACTGCCGTTACGACCAAAAGCAGCAGACAGATCAATACACCGGTTTTCATCGCTCGTACTCCTTTTCGGCGGGGCGGTGAGGTACTCGCAGTTTACTACAGACAGGGGTCGTTAACGATTGTTTCTTTCAAACCACGCAATTATCTGGGGATACAGGTCGGCGATGGTGGTGCCGGCAGGGCGGGTGCGGTAGAGATTGACGAGAAACCTGTCAAACTCCCTGAACATCAGGAAACCCCTGCGATGGGTCATCATCTGGTCGACGGCGGCGATCATTCTCTCCTGCTCGTCGCGCGGCGCGTAGTCAGTCAGACGCAGGCTAACAAGGCCCCAATTCAGGTACTCGTTGAACGTTCCGATGCCGGCGTAATAGCCCGGTCCGCGCGCACTCGCGACCCAACGTTCGCGATTGCTGATCGCTTTCATGATCCGGTCAGCGTACTTCTCCGCTTCCGGATTGATGTAACCATGATTGATCTCGGTGAAGACGATGTTGCCACGAAACACGTTCATGCCCGCTTCTGTTCCGGGCTCGTACGAGCGCTTCACGTCCTGCGGATAAGGAAAGTTGACGTGCGGTTGGAGTTCACGGAAACCATTGCTGTCAAACCAGGTCGTCGACTGGTTGTAAGCCACGAGCGGTGAGAAGACGATCTTGTAAGTGTCGTAACCGCTTGAGCTCGGAAAGTTCTTGTCGAGCCACTTCTTCATCTCGCCGATGTTTGCCGTCTCGCGATAGAAAGCGATCTGTTCCTGGTACGTCGCCGCATTCTCTTTGTAGAACTTGCGAAACTCAGTCTCGTCGGCGAACGACTGCAAAAGCGGCAGGAACGGCCGGAGCACGTTCCTTGCGTCACCACGGAAACCGGTACGATCGTAAACTTTGCTTTGCACGATGCGACCGCGCGCGTCGAATTCAAACGAGTATCCGTTCATCTTCAACGAGAAATAGCGGCCAAGATCCTGGCGCAACTCAGATTCGAGAGCGGCGAGCAAGGCGTGATCCTTGTGTTCATCGAAATGCTCGCGAACGCGCTTGTAGTACTCCGTGTCTTTGTAAACCAGATTCCGATCTTCGATTCCGATTGGTGTCATCGCGATCGCGATGTTCACTAACTCATAAACTTCCGGCACCTCGACGATCATCTTCCCACGATACGCCGCCTGATACTTCTGATCGAAAACGGCGGCAGGCACGTACTTCACGCCGATGATCTGCGTGTAGCAGAGGTCGTCGCCTCGTTGGATGATGAAGTCGTACTTCTTCCCGAGTTCGACCCAGAAACTGATGGCATCGATATCGGTGATGAAGGTTACTCGGTGCGGCTTGCCGTCTTTGAGTTGGGCTTCGTAAACGTCGGGCTTGATTTCAGGGACGAGTCTCCAGATATTTGCACGGTACTGGTCACCATCCTGAATGCTGATGATCGTGTTGGTGGATTTGATGACTGGCAGTTTTTCCTGCTGGTAAGCGCCGGCGCTTATTGATGCCGCGAAAACCGCCAGAATTGACGCAATTACTAATCTCATGTGCCTCGTTAACCGAACCCGCCCGGAGCAGGTTTCCCATTCCGAGATTAAGACACCGGGAACCCAATAGATATGGCACCGAAGATTTGGATGTGGGAGGTGCCTATGATGCCTAAAGACCCCACTTCTGCACAAGGGATACATTACATGAACGCCATTGATCATGTTCACTTGCAGGCGCATAATTAGCCAGAACTTCCGCGAACAAGCAAAGGGGCAGCATGGACAAGCATCGGTTGCAGCAGATCGAGGAGTATATCCTGGGCTTCTTTCAACGCCGGCAACAGAGCCGGGTGCTGGCAAAGGAATTGTTCGACAGCACGAGCGAGTATGCCAACGCCGATCTCGTGAGGGCGTTCGAGGACTTGGAAAAGAAACACCGGTTGCTGGTTCGTCACACACACGAGGGTAACGATTACATTTCGTTGACACCGCAGGGCACGATGTATGTCGGACTCGAGCCGTCCGACGTCGAAGACGAACCGCCAATTCTGCCTCATCCGCCGAAGAGTGCGACGAAGAACGTTTGAGTCGATGTTCCGCACACGTTACAAAGCAGACTACGTCACGCTCCTTAGAATGGCGTGGTCGGCGGTGTTCGTGATTCTTGCGTGTAGCGTCCACGTGTTGGCCCAGCCCGCTGAAGCGCCAGCCGAGCAGCAGAATAATCACGTTGGGACGATTTCGGAGTTACGCGACAAGCAGCGAGCGTGGCTTGTTGTTTTCAAGTCGCGAGTGGTCGATGCGGGCAATGCTGACAAAGCGATTATCGAAGACGTCCTCAAAGCCGAGGCACAACCGAGAGGTCGTTACCGTTACGTCTACAACGAACTCGCGCACAAGCTCAACAAGTACATCCGCAAGCACGGCAGTTTGACCTCGGCGAAGAATCTTGCGGACGCGGAGTACGTAATCTTCTTCAATGTGGTTGAGTTTCGGCGTATCCTCAACGCGGTCTATCCATGGGGCGAACTATTCGTCATCGTGAAAGGCTCGCCACAGGAATCGAAGCCGCCACGCATCGTATGGCGCGCCAGGAAGATGATGGTCGGCACCGACGCGATCGGAGACCTCGTCAACGCCCTCAAAGCCCTGCGCGGCGAGAACTAAGATTTCTTTCTGGTTTTTGCAACAGATCCATAGTCCTATCGTGTAAACATCCGGTTTGAGTGAGCTGAAACCTTTTAGCGCCCAGGCTCACTAACGTCAGAGAGGAACCACCCCGATGCTGCGTTGCTTGCTGCTCATCTTTGCCTTGGCCTCTGCTCTGCCGGCCCAACAGAACACGGGAAGGCTAAAAGGCACCGTGACCGACCCAATGGGAAGTCTCGTCGTTGGAGCCAGGGTCACCATCAAAAACTCCCGCGGCGTTACCACAAGCGCGACTTCAAACTCTTCCGGTGTTTACGAGTTCAGGCGTGTTGAGCCCGGCACTTACGAGCTTCACGTCAACGCTCCCGGCTTCAACCTGTTCGAGGAAAAAGAGGTCGAGATCCAGGCGCGTGAGACGACCACGCTAAACCCGCAACTCAGTGTCGCCTTCGAAGAACAACAAGTCACCGTCGACGACAGAAACATCAGCACCGACTCCGATAACAACGCTAGCGCGATCGTTCTGCGTGGCAAGGAGCTGGAAGCGTTGCCGGACGATCCGCAAGCGTTTGCTCAAGCGTTACAGGCGCTCGCTGGACCAACCGATCCCGAGAATCCATCACAGGTCAAAGTCGACGGTTTTTCCAACGGCCAGATACCGCCGAAAGAGGCAATTCGCGAAGTTCGCATCAACAACAATCCATTTTCCGCAGAGAACGAGTTTCCAGGTTTCGGCGGCATCGAGATCTTTACGCAACCCGGCGCCGATAAGTGGCACGGCAGTTTCAGTTTTGATTTCAACGACGAGAGCCTCAACTCACGCAATCCGTTCACGAAGGTCCGCGCACCGTATCAACAACGCGCGTACAACATGAGTCTGAGCGGTCCGATAATCGCCAAGCGCGCGTCGTTCTCGGCTTACTTCGGACGTTACGTTAGCGACGCTAACTCAGTCGTGAATGCAACGATCCTCGATCCCGTAACCTTGAGACCGCTCGAGTTGAACGAGACGTTCGTCACCCCCGACACCAATACCTATGGCAACGGACGCATCGACTTCAAGATCACCAAAGCCCACACGCTCGTTGCAAGGTTCAACTACGGCGAATCGAAGCAGGATCTCCAGGGCATCGGCGGGTTCTCGCTGCCGACACGCGCTTACAAAGGCAAGCGCTCGAACTTCGTCCTGCAAATAACTGAAACAGCTCTGCTCAACGAGAAGACCGTCAACGAAACGCGCTTCCAGTACATTCGCAACCGATTCAATCAGGCGAGCGTGTCCGACGAGTTTGGGCTAAACGTGACGGAGTCGTTCTTCGGCGGCGGCGCACAGGTGGGCGCGTCGTCGAACGCACAGAACCGGATGGAGTTACAAAACTTCACGTCGTGGACCCACGGTAACCATTTTCTGAAAGCCGGTGTGCGCCTCAGACACGTCAACGTTGAAAGCGTTTCTCCTGACAATTTCGGCGGCACCTACATGTTCTCCGGCGGAGACGGTCCGAAGCTCGACGCGAATGATCAGATCATTCTCGTGGATGGCAAACCTGTGATGGAGGATCTCAGCAGCCTTGAACGCTACCGCCGCACGCTGTTGTTCTCACGCCTGGGTTTGAGCGCGCCGGCAATTCGATTGCTCGGCGGCGGAGCCAGCCAATTTTCCATCGCCGGCGGGAATCCGCTCGCGAGTGTGAAACAAACTGACGTCTCCGTTTATATTCAGGACGAATGGAAGGTGCGTCCTAACTTCACGCTCTCGCCTGGATTCCGTTACGAGAACCAGACCAACATCGACAGTAAATTCAACTTCGCGCCCCGCATCGCTTTCGCATGGTCGCCGGTTTTCGGCGGCAGCAAAAAACCCGCGCCGCCCAAACCAGCAGCGGCCGCCGGCTCAACGACTACGCCGGCAGCAACAACAGCAACTGCAACTCCAGCCGCGCCCGTTCCCGCTCCAGTGGCTGCGCCGGCTGGTCCACCCAAGATGGTCATTCGTGGTGGCTTTGGGATCTTCTACAACCGCATCGGTGAAGACATCACGCTAAACGCGACGCGTTTCAATGGCGAAAACCAGCAGCAGTTTCTGGTGACCGATCCAACGGTGCTCGATCTGTTTCCGATAGTGCCGGCCATCGAAGTTCTCGACGCTTTTGCACAACCACAGGTCCGGCGCGTTGTGTCCGACGATCTCGCACCGTTTCGCTCGCTGCGAGCGACGTTCAGCGTCGAGCGCGTGCTGCCTAAAAACGTCAGGCTGACGTTCAGTTACGCGCATTCACGTTTCCAGCGCCTGCGACGCTACGTGAACATCAATGCACCACTCGGCGGCACATACATTCCTGGCGAACCGAATTCCGGAGTCCGGCCGTTCGGCAACGAAGCGGGAAACATCTTCGAGTATCAGTCGACTGGAAGGTCTGTTGCGAACAGCTTCAATATGAACATCAACGGAACGGTGAGGAAGATCAACTTCTTCGGCGGCGTCAGTCTTGCCAAGACAAGGGGTACGGATGGGGGAACCAGCGGTGCAACGTTTGATGCTTACGACTTCACCAATGAATTTGCGCGCTCGCCATTCAGTTCACTGGTTTTTGCGCACTTTGGCGCCAACTACACGGCGCCATACGGGATCACGCTCGGCATGTTTGGCATCGCCAATTCCGGTCCGCCGTTCAACATCACAACCGGCGTCGACACAAACGGTGACACACTGTTTACCGAACGACCCGCATTCGCCACCGATCTCAACGAACCCGGCGTAGTGATGACTCCATTCGGCGCGCTCGACCCGACACCTGCGCCGGGACAGAAAGTCATTCCGAGAAATATTGGACGTGGACCGGGTTTTATGTCCGTCAGTTTTAGCCTCGGTAAGGCATTCAAGTTTGGACCAGCAATCGAACCCAAAGCGCCTCCGCCAGGCGCACCGCGCACGACCGACGCGAGTTCTACTCAAACACCGCCAAAGCCCGCTCCGATTCAACGGCCGTATACGCTGCAATTCTCAATGAACGTGAACAACGTGTTCAATCGGACAAATGAAGGCCTGCCGGTCGGCAACATGTTGTCGCCCTACTTCTTGAAATCTCCATCCGGTTCTTCTACCTTCTTCTTTGGTCCGGGCGGAGGCTCGAGCGGTAATCGCGTAATTTATTTGCGAGTAAGGGTCAGCTTCTAATTACAAAGAAGAAGTTAATAGTTCTCATCGTCTTCCTCGTTCTGCTGCTTTCGCAGACGCCTTTTGTCTATCGTCGCTACCAGCTCAGCAGGCTGAGCGCCGCGATCCAGCGCCTCAACTCTGAACGCACTCCACCTCCACAAGACAATCCGTTCACCGAGTACAAAGGCGTGGTCCATGTGCACTCGTTTCTCGGCGGACACAGCTCGGGAACGTTTCAAGAAATCATCTCCGCGGCGAAAGCAAACGACTTGCAGTTTGTCGTGATGACCGAGCACGAGGAGAAAGACTTTGACACGTTGGCGATGACGCTACGCGGCATGCACGCGGGCGTGCTGTTTGTTAACGGAAACGAAGAGAGTGATGACAACGGCGACCGGTCGCTTGTGATTCCGGGCTATGCCACGCGTGCGGAATATGAGGCAAGGTCGGCGATAAGCGCAGAGAAGGGCGCACTGTTCGAGATTCTCGCGTACCCGCAGGAGTATAAAAACTGGGTCACGGTTGGTTTCACTGGTATTGAAGTATTCAACGTCTACACCAATGCTCAACAAATCAATCGCGTCGCAGCTTTCTTCGACGCCTTGTGGTCCAGACGCAGTTATCCCGATCTGATATTTGCGCTCTACTACCAACGTCCGAACGAGAACCTGAGACTGTGGGACCAGAAGTTGTCGCATGCAACCGCCACCGCCGGCAACGATGCGCACGCGAACATCGGACTCAGCTTGCGCGACAGTTCAGGAAAAACGCTGGTCGGTATTCAACTCGACCCTTACGAGGTCAGCTTTCGACTCGTACGAATGCACGTGCTGATTGATCGCAACGAACCGCTGAATGAAGACAATCTATTGAACGCATTCCGGGCCGGCCACTGTTTCATCGGCTTCGACTTCCTCGGCGACACCTCCGGCTTCTCGTTCACTGCCGAGAGTGCGGGCGAACAGAAGATTCAGGGCGACGACATCAAGTTGAATCCAGACACTCGCCTAAAGGTGCGAACACCTGTTTCCAGCCAGGTTAAGTTGTTTAAAGACGGGAACGTAATTGCGGACGAAACTGGTGTGACGAGCAAGGACTTTCCAGTGACTGAACGCGGCGTCTACCGCGTCGAGGTTTACCTGCCACAACTGGGCAAACTAGCGGACGGCAAGCCCTGGATAATCTCGAATTCGATTTGGGTTTATTAATCCGTGGTCCAGACAAGGTTTCGCCCCACCGGGTGCCCTGCTAGCGACCCTGTGGGGCGACAAACCGCGCCGGAAAGCTCCGGCTTCACTTGTTTTCGGAAGCGGTGCGTACGTCACCGGAGTACTGTTGAAGGTCCCGTGTTGGACCCCGCTCTCCTAATTCCCCTAGTGTAAGTGGGGATCGGGAGTACAGCCTTCCACACACTGTTTTTTCAAGTCCGATCAGTCTAGGCTTGGACCGAAAACATGTCAACTGGCAGCTTGACCGAACGTGAACAATACAACCCTAAATTCGTTAGAATAACCACACCAAAATCGATCCAAAAAACTGTTATGGAAATCACAATACCAACGCCTCGAAATTTTAGCTTTCAAAGGACCGTCATTAGTCACGGATGGTACGGGCTCCTGCCGTTTTCGCTCGATCAAGCGAAGTGGGAACTCACGAGGGTAATCGACCTCGGTGATAAGCCACCGGTAACCATTATGATGCGGCGCGGTAGAGGACACGTTTCCGCCACAACCTCCCGGCGGCTGAACAAGACCGAGACCGCCCGCGTCCTTCGCGACGCGCGGCATATCCTCCGTCTTGACGACGACCTCGCGCCGTTTTACCAGGCGACGGGAGCCGATCCTGAGTTCGCATGGATCGGAAAACAGGGGGCAGGAAGAATGCTCCGCTCACCGACCGTGTTCGAAGACCTCGTAAAGATGATCTGCACCACGAACTGTTCCTGGTCACTTACCGAGAAGATGGTTACAGGACTTGTTCAGAGTCTCGGCCGCGAGAGTGATGACCGCAGGAAGACATTTCCAACGGCAGAGGCGATGGCGGCGATGCCTGTGCAGTTTTACGTTGACGAAGTGCGGTCGGGTTATCGAGCGCCGTACTTTAAAGAACTGGCGGATCGAGTCGCGTCAGGTGAGTTGAATGTGGAAACGTGGCTCGCGAGTGATCTATCGACGCCTGAGCTGGTGAAGGAGATCAAAGGCGTAAAGGGCGCCGGGAATTACGCTGCGGAGAATCTGTTGAAGCTGTTGGGCAGATACGACGGGCTGGCGCTCGACTCGTGGACGCGAGCGAAGTTTTTCAAAGTGCGGAACAATGGTCGTAAGGCAAACGACAAGAAGATCGAGCGCTACTACTCACGCTTCAAAGAGTGGCGCGGCCTCGCGCTCTGGTGTGATGTAACACAGGACTGGCTCGATTAAGTTTCCCGCAAAGGCGCCAAGGCGCAAAGGAAGAACTCAAAGACGGCAGAGCGGCAAGATAAACGCGCCGACACCAGCGGTCTTTGGGTTTTCCTTTGCGCCTTTGCGCCCTTGCGGGAACTTCTAACTACTGTTTGGTCAGCACCCAGGTTGAGTCCTGCGGACCGCGCGGTGATTCGCTGTGACGCGCGATCGTCAAAACCTTACCGTCAGCCGAAAGCTCAAGCTTGTCAGTAGAGGTAGTTGTAATCTCCTCCCCCTCACGCTGGAACGTCGACTTCGTGATCAACTCGAGCGTCTTGTTGTCGCTGGACCACTTGGAAGTCCTGACGAACTTGGCGCGTCCACCCATCATCTCGCCGCTCGTCTCGGTACCGTCGAGGTTGAACGTTCGCGGTCCCATGTTTCCACCGCCGCCCATACCACGACCGGGCCCGCTACCCTGTCCACCTGCCGGAGGAGCACCCGCCGGAGGAGCACCTGCCGGAGCAGCACCTGCCGGAGGCGCAGCGCCACCGGGACCGCCGGCCTGTCCACCAGTCACCTTCTCGTCGATGGTGATTGTCTTGTCGGTCTGCGTGATCGTCCAAACGACACTATCCACGCCCTGGATTCGCTGACTGAGACCCTGGCTCTTGCTCTTATCAAGCGTCCAGGTTCCGGCAAAGCTGGTCGGCGCCGCAGCATGCACGGCCAGCGAGAATACAAGTGCGCTGATCAGACTAAGAGCGCAAAGCAACTTTCTCATTAACGGATCTCCTTAAAAAGTTTTCTTGAGAGTGGGCGCAGTCTACCAAAACGACCTCCGGAAAACTGTAAGGAACTGTAAAGATTTGTATAGCGTTGGTAAAGGCAACCTCTTTTGTTAATGGACCGGAACCTTCAGCGTTATAGATGCGTAAGGCGGTGTTCGACGGGATTCTTTGAGTTCGATATATCGACGATTGTCCGAGAATGTGCACGTAGCGTCGATTAATGTGAAGACAAAAAGAAGCCCTTGATTTTTTGTCATAACCCGAATGCGAGCGGTGTTTGTTCGCAGAGGGACAAAGGCACTAATGGTTCCAACAGGGAGTAAGCCTGAACTAGATATCTGAAGGAGAGCTGTGATGAAGTCAATTGTGAATCGGATTGTGGTGGTTATTATGATCGGCGCGCTCGCAAGCGTTGCCGCGTTCGCTAAAACGCATAAGCATCGTGTTACCTTTGAGAACGACATCAAGGTGAACGGCACGCTTGTTAAGAAGGGCAGTTACGACGTGAAGTTTGATGACGCGAGTGGTCAACTCTCGATCATCAAGAACGGCAAGACCGTTGCCCAGACTATGGCCAAGCTCGAAGCGCGCGCTAAGAAGGCCAATGGATTTCAGTTGCGTTCGGTCGGCACCGGCGACGAGACCGAATTGACCGGAATGACGTTTGGTGGATCCGACAAAGACGTTGTGATCACCAACGGCACTGCAACCACCACCGGCAGTAACTAACGCTGAAGTTTTCAAGTAAGCGTTTCCCCTACTACGCCTCGGGACTCGAGTTCCGGGGCGTAGTCGTTTTTTGCGCATTCGATGAATCCGTGTTGTTTGAGTTACTATCAACAAAACAACACGGAGAACATGAGATGAGATACAGACGCTTCGGCCGTACTGGCTGGGAAGTTAGTGAAATGGGCTATGGCATGTGGGGCATGGCCAGTTGGTCCGACTCGAGCGATGAAGAGTCGCTTCGTTCACTCCAGGCCGCGGTCGAGCTCGGCGTCAACTTTTTCGATACCGCGTACGCTTACGGCAACGGCCACAGCGAAAACCTGTTGGGCCAGACCGTCAGGGCCAACCCCGGCAAGAAGCTCTACACCGCGAGCAAGATTCCGCCGAAGTCATTGCAATGGCCAGCGCCTGCTGACTCGATTTTGGTGCAGTCGTTTCCTCCGGACCACGTCGAAGAGTACGTTCATCGCAGTCTCGAAAATGCTGGTCTTGACCAGTTCGATCTGATGCAGTTTCACACGTGGAACGACGACTGGATGCGCGACGATCGCTGGTTCTACAAGATGGACGATCTGCGCAGTCAGAAACTGATCAAAGCGATGGGGATCAGTATCAATCGCTGGGAACCGTGGAATGGAATTCGCGCGGTGAGAAGCGGGCAGATCGACGCCGTGCAGGTGATTTACAACATCTTCGATCAGAACCCTGAGGACGAGTTGTTTCCCGCGTGCCGCGAGATGGAGGTTGCCGTGATCGCGCGTGTGCCGTTTGACGAAGGAACTCTGACCGGCAACTTGACAAAGAACAGCACGTGGCCGGAAGGCGATTGGCGTAACACCTACTTCGTTCCCGAGAACCTAATTCCCGCGGTTGAAAAAGCAGACGAGATCAAGAAGGTGCTTGACGACTGGAACAGAGAACGCGGAACGCGGATCACGATGCCGGAGCTCGCGCTTCGTTTCATCCTCAACAACCCGGACGTCGCCACGATCATTCCCGGGATGCGCAAACTGCATCACGTGGAAGCGAATGTCGCGGCGAGTGACGCCGGACCGCTCCCTGCTGAACTTCATCAAAAAATGCGCGCTTTCCGCTGGGTGCGCAAACCCGCGCCGTGGTCGCAGTGAAGCTTCATTTACGCAACTACGCCTCAACATCGAACATCTAACGAGCGTGGGTTTGTTTCAGGAGAAATATGTTCAGCTTTAACACACTTAAGACGACACTTTTGCTTGGACTTCTGACCGGCTTGCTCGTGATTGCGGGCGGCGTGATTGGCGGCAACTCCGGTATGTTGCTGGGCTTTGTTATTGCCGTGGCGTTGAACTTCGGCAGCTATTGGTTTTCAGACAAGATCGCTTTGAAGATGGCGGGCGCGCGCGAAGTCTCTTATGCGGAAGCGCCGGAGCTGCACGACCTGGTCGCTCGTCTCGCGCAAGCATCGGGTTTGCCGAAGCCGCGCGTCGCGATCGTCGACGCTGATGCGCCGAATGCGTTTGCGACGGGAAGAAATCCGAATAACGGATTAGTAGCAGTGACGACGGGTATCGTGAAGATACTCGACCGGCGTGAACTTGCCGCCGTTATCTCGCACGAACTCGGACACATTCGCAATCGCGACATTTTAATCAGCGCGATCGCCGCAACGTTCGCGGGCGCGATAACGATGCTGGCGCACATTGGTCAGTTTGCGATGATCTTCGGAGGCCGCAGTGACGATGACGACGATGGTGGTGGAATCTTTGGCGCGTTGTTGATGATCATCCTGGCGCCGATCGCGGCGACGATCATCCAGCTTGCGATCTCTCGCTCGCGTGAGTTCGGCGCGGATCGTACCGGTGCGGAGGTAGGTGGCGATCCAGAGGCACTCGCATCAGCGTTGGAAAAACTTGACGCTTACTCGAGACAGATTCCGCTGCCCGTAAATCCAGCGGCATCACACATGTTCATCGTGAAACCGTTGACCGGCTTTTCAATGCAGAGTCTCTTCAGCAGCCACCCACCGACCGAGCAACGCGTCGCGCGTCTACGCCAGATCGCACGCGAACGTTCGATCGGCTCCGGCGCTCGCAGCATCCGAGCGTAATTCGAGTGCACAACTTGTAAGGCGGCCTTGCGTAAGGCCGCCTTTATCTTTTGTATCAGAGTCTGTTAACGAGGATCACGTCCCAGGCCCAGCGACCCAGTTGTTTCCCTTGCGTGTCGGTTATCTTCGCTCGATAGCGGAACTGGTTGCCGGCTTGATCCAGTCTGCCGGCCTCTTTGTATTCGAGATCGATAGCCGAAAGACCAAGAGACGATAGTGTTCTTAGCTCACCAGGTTCGGAGACGCCGTTCCGGTTCGCGTCCTGCCATAGTCGCAGCGAATTAAAGACTGCATCCGCTTGGCCCAGTCGACCGTCGCTGTTTCCACCGTTTGCGGGCTTATCGAATTCAGCGAGTGCGATGAAGCCATTTGGCGACGTCGAAGCAGGTTGGGGTGTGTGATTGCCAAACAATTCGACACCGCCGTCGACTTGTCCATTCCCATTTCGATCCAAAACGAGCCACGCATCGTCGGAAGCCGCTGACGTCCAGGCAACTCTTCGCGCAACTTGATCGCCGTTCAGGTCAAAATTTACACCGTGCGCCGCATCCGTAAGGTCAAAACCGTTCCCGGCAACGTCGATTAAAACCGGCGTATTCTCCGAGCACATCCCAAACACACAACTACATTCATTGCACCCCTGCTGGACGCACTCAAAGTCACTTTCACAGGAGCTTTCGCCGCCCCCGCCGCCGCCTCCGCCACCACCGCATGGATGATGCGTCAGTATCGTCTTCGGACCTCCGTTATTGGAACAGCCGTTAACAATGCTGCACTGCCTGTCGTACACAGTTTGCGGCCATTCGATGTGAAGAGTGCCACTGATCATTTTCGTAGACTGCACTGGCTGGTTGAAGGTCGGCCAACATTCGGTCGTCGTAAAAATCCCGCAGCACTGGCCCGTTCCGACGTTGGCCTTTTCGCTGGTGTTGCCATCAGGCCAGGTGATGGTAAAAACCTGCGACTTAAACAGATTATCGCAACCTGTCGTTGATATTTCTGAAGTCCACGTTGCGTTGCAACTGCCATATGCAACACGCCCGAACATCGTGAGTGTTGCTAACAAGGTGAGAACTAGCGCGAATTGGTTTTTCATTGTGAATCCTCGCGAGGAAGCTGTGAAGAGAGAGACTTTACTTCAGAATTTTACCAGCAGGTCTTCAACTCGTGCCTTTATTTTGGAGACCTCAGATCGATGTTCGATTGCATGCACGCGGCCCCTGAGTTCGCGGAGATCTCTGAGGATGAGATCCTTGGCCTCGTTGAAGCCGCCCCGGAGATTGATGTAGATTTTTTGGTCGTCGGCGGTTACCGATATCTCGTTTTCGAGAGACTCAAGGACGGTGTCAGATACCGGATTCTCGTTCGACTCTAATGTTCGCCGAAGTAACGGCATGATTTGCTGATACGCGATTTTGACTCCAGCTCGATTCTCCTTCAATCGTGAGAGTGGTTCGAAGTCACCGTCGCCACTGCCATCGTGTAACAAGACCGCGGCCAGCGTTATTACGATCTCGCCTTCAACGGGCAAAGCGAAATGAGTCGGATCCGTACCGTTAGGAGGTAACACCCAACCAATCACGGCTCCATTTGTCTCAATCCCTGCAGTAGTTCCTTCACCCACCAGCTTGTGGTTTTCCTGGAACGCATACGCGACGACCGGCTGGCTATAACCGTTCTTCACAGTCACTCTCAACCGTCTACGTTGTTTGTTTCCTATCTGAAAAGTGCCCAAGTCAGTTATCGACTCAATGAGTAAGGCGCGAGTCTTGTTTCCGACCTGAAGTTGAGGAATGTTGTGATTCGCTTTTCGGGCCCATGAAACGACGGCACCAATCAAAACGGCACACACTGCGAGTCCGATCACTAAACGTGAATAGCCCAAACGCCTCATGAGGTTTCTCCTTTTAGAGCAAGGCGATCAGTTTGAGTACGGAAGGGTCAACATTGGGAGGTGAGAAACTAACCCTTAGTCCGGGCTGCTTATATGCCTCTTAGGAGTGAAAGTCAATAGAGAAGTTCGCATATGTCGTTAGCACATGATATGTCCGGTCTAATTAGCAAATGAAGTGTCCGCTTTGAGCGGCACGGTCAGCAGCAGCATGACACGATGCGGTCATGAAGCAGCTGAGCGCAGCCGCAGTGGAGCGGGCGATGAAACTACAGGACGTCATGTTGAAGGCAATGGCGAAGCGGATCACCTGGTATGAGGCGGCGGAGATTCTCGGGATCAGTTGCCGGCAGATGCAGCGCTGGAAGACGCGCTTCGAGCATGAAGGCTATGAAGGACTATTCGATCGACGGCGTGGGATCCCTTCACCGAAGCGCGTACCACTGCAAACGGTGGAGACGGTGCTGCGCTTGTACCAGGAGCAGTATTTTGATTTTAACGTGCGGCACTTTCACGAGAAGCTTAGTAGTGAACACCAGATCGAGTTGAGTTACACCTGGGTGAAGCAAGCGCTGCAGGGTGCGGGACTGGTAAAGACCAGACGCAAGCGTGGCAAACATCGCAAGCGGCGCCCGCGACGGCCATTGCCAGGGATGTTGTTGCACATCGATGCCAGCCAGCATCGCTGGTTCTGCGATGATCGCTGGTATGACTTGCTGGTGATCATGGATGACGCCACCAGTGAGATCTATTACGCGCAACTGGTGGAGGAGGAATCGACGCCGACGGTGCTGGCGGCGTTGCGGGAGGTGATTGAGCAAAAGGGAGTGTTTTGCGCGCTTTATAGCGATCGCGCCAGCCATTTCTTCCTGACACCGAAGGCTGGTGAGCCGGTGGACCACAATCGGTTGACGCAGGTGGGCCGGGCCTTGCGCACGCTGGGGATACAAATGATTCCTGCCTACTCACCGCAAGCACGCGGACGCAGCGAACGAGGCTTCAGCACCTGGCAGGGACGGTTACCGCAAGAGCTGCGGCTACGCGGCATTACCGCTGTCGCCGCCGCCAATCAATTTCTGCGCCTGCAGTACCGCAGTGAGTTCAATGGACGTTTCAGTATCAAAGCCAGTGAGCGCGGCACCGCTTTTGGGCCGCTGCAACGCAAGGATCTCGACCTGGTTTTCTGCCTGCAACACGAGCGAGTGGTGGCCAAAGACAATACGGTGAGCTTTGCGAATCGCGTCTGGCAGCTCCAGCGCAGCAAATTAAGAGGCACTCTGGCGGGCTGCAAAGTGCTGCTGCACGAACATCTCGATGGCACTTTCACCATTACTTTTGGTCCGCATGTGGTGGGCCGTTACAACGAAGAAGCTGTGGAAATGACGCCGCCCCGAAAAGCGACAAAAGCAGTCGCTTCCCGCAGCGGCTTGGAAAAGTCAGGCGTAAAAGCAGCCTGACTTTCCCACATTCCCACAGCCACTACTGCTGCATAGATATTTGGAAGTGGTAAAACCAAAACCGGACATTTCACTTGCTAAAAAAACCAGACATTTTAATTTGCTAACAACATAGAGAAGTTCGCATAGAGAAGTTCGCTGCTGAGCCTATGTAATGAAGTTGATTGATTACTGACGATCTGCGTAACTTTTACAGGTCTTTTAAGACGTTTTCGACCCGGGTCTTTATCTTGGAGATCTCAACTGGATATTCGAGGTGGTGACCCGGGCGAGCTTTAAGAGCGCGGAGGTCGAACAGAATGAGATCCTTTGCACTGCGAAAACCGCGCCGCAAATTGACATCAACGCTGCGCTCGTCCGCAGTTGCCGTTATCTCTTTCTCGAGTGCTTCAACGACGGAGTCAGATCCGGAATTCACACTAGACTCTGAAACTTGACGAAGTAGAGGAATGATTTGCTCATACGCGAGTTTGACTCCGGCTCGAACCTCCTTCAGTCGTGAGAGTGTATCGGGGTCGCCGTCGCCACTGCCGTCCTTCAACATTACTGCCGCAAGAGTCAAGACCACCGGGCCGTCAGAAGCCGTATAAAGTTCAACTGCATGAGTCGCGTCAGGAGCTAACGTCCAACCGATAGTCGATCCATTCATCTCCGTCCCGGCCTTATTTCCCTTACCTACGTTGTTGTGTTTTTGGTCGAATGCATATGCTACGACCGGCTGGGTATAACCGTTCTTCACAGTTATTTGTAACCGTCTGATTTTGTCCTTTCCCGCTTGAATGGTGCTTAACTCAGCTACCGACTCTACGATTAAGGCGTATGTCTTGTTGGCGACTTGAAGTTCGGCGATGTCGTGATTCTCTGTTTGGGCCCATGCGCCAACAGCGGCAATCAAAACAACACAGACCGCCAGTCCGATCAGCAAACGCGAATAGACCATACGCCTCATATAGTTGGACCGTGAAAGGTCGCGAGTGGCTAGGAGCCAGCCGCGACCTTCATGTTTAGAGTTTTGACGAGGAACGCCCAGCGGTCGGCAATCTCTTCAATTGTTTTCGAAGTAGGTTTGCCGGCGCCGTGTCCCGCCTTCGTCTCGATGCGAATCAGGATCGGAGCATCACCACCCTGCGCGGCCTGAAGTGCCGCCGCGTATTTGAAACTATGACCCGGCCAGACGCGATCGTCATGATCGGCCGTCGTCACCATCGTCGGCGGATACTTCACTCCCGGTTTGATGTTGTGCAGCGGCGAGTACGCGTAAAGAGCTTTAAACTCCGCCGCATTCTCTGATGAACCGTAATCGGAAACCCACGCCCAACCGATCGTGAACTTCTGAAACCGCAACATGTCCATCACACCAACCGCCGGCAGCGCCGCGCCAAACAGATCCGGACGCTGCGTCATCGCCGCGCCAACGAGCAAGCCACCATTACTGCCGCCGCCGATCGCGAGTTTCGGCGTTGACGTGTACTTGTTTGCGATCAACCACTCCGCCGCGGCGATGAAATCGTCAAACACGTTCTGCTTCTTCAACTTCATCCCGGCCTGGTGCCAGTTTTCGCCATACTCACCACCGCCTCGCAAACTCGGCTGCGCGTAAACGCCTCCCATCTCCATCCAAACCATGTTCGCAACAGAGAACCCGGGCGTCATCGAGACATTGAAGCCGCCGTAGCCGTAGAGGTACGTCGGATTGTTGCCGTCGAGCTTCAAACCCTTCTTGTGCGTAATAAACATCGGCACCTTCGTGCCGTCTTTGCTGCTGTAGAAAACCTGCTTCGTTTCGTAGTCAGCAGGATTGAACTCGACCTTCGGCTCGCGAAAGATCGTGCTCTTGCCGCTGGTCATGTCGTAACGGTAGATCGTCGTAGGCGTGGTGAATCCAGTGAAGTAGTAGAACGTTTCCTTGTCCTTTGCTTTGCCGCCGAAGCCGCCCGCTGAACCGATGCCGGGAAACGTAACCTCAGCTCAGCATCTTGCCTGCCGTGTCGTGAATCCTGACTTGCGTGTAAGCGTCCTTCAGGTAATTGAGAATGAATTTATTGTTGACGAGGCTGACCGACTGCAACGCGTCTTTACTCTCCGGCACGACGACTTTCCAGTTGTCGCGCGCCGGCTTGCTGACGTCGATTTCGACAATCTTGCCGCGCGGCGACTGCAAGTCAGTCTGGAACCAGAAGCGCGTTCCCTCATTGCCGATGAAGTTGTAAGCAGCGTCGAAATCGTCAAGCAGTTTGACTACTGACGCATCGCTCGCTTTGAGGTCTTTGTAGTAGACGCGATTCTTAACATCCGTGCCCTGATAGACCGTGATTAGCAAATAGTTTCCGTCTTCACTGACCGAACCGCCGAAGAGCCAGTCTTTTTGATCCGAACGTTCGTAAACGAGAACATCAGTCAGTCTGCGGCGTACCGAGTTTGTGGAAATACACCTTCTGGAAATAGTTCGTATCTTTCAGCGTATCGCCTTTTGGCTCGTCGTAACGGCTGTAGAAAAAGCCCTTGCCGTCCGTCGTCCACGAAACGCCGGAAAACTTCACCCATTTCAGATGATCGGAAAGATCCTTGCCGGTTTCGACATCGCGGACTTTCCACTCCTGCCAGTCCGACCCTGACGCGGAGATGCTGTACGCCAGTAACTTGCCATCGGGACTAACCTGTACGCCCGAAACCGCGACCGTACCGTCAGCCGACATCGTGTTCGGATCGAGGATCATCTTTGGCGGCGCATCGAGACCAGTGACGGTGTAGAGCACCGACTGGTTTTGCAACCCGCTGTTGCGGAAGTAAAAGTAACGGTCCCCTTCCCTGAATGGGAACGCCATACTTCTCGTAGTTCCACAACTTGGTGATGCGATCCTTCAGCGAGTTGCGCGCCGGAATGGCCGCCAAGTAGTCGAAACTCATTTTGTTCTGGGCTTCGACCCAGGCTTTCGTCTCCGCTGAGTCGAGTTCTTCGAGCCAACGATACGGATCGGCGACTTTAGTGCCGTGATAATCGTCAACCTGATCGCTCTTACGGGCTGGGGGATATTTAGTTGAGGTGATCATCTGCTGCGTAGCAACTGCTGCCAACAAACACACGACCGCGACACGAGTCAGTGGGTAAAAAGGCATAACAAGCTCCCTTCCTATATTCGGCGAGACAACGCGGATACTGATTATATAAATGAAAATCTCATTGACAACTCGCGGGAGGATGGGTGAATCTAAGCCAACGCCCGCCGCCCCCCGGCCGACGTGCTGCGGATCCTGGACTCTCCTGCTGCAAAGACATTTATGAAAATGAATACCCGTATCGTATTAGCTGTCGTCGCCCTTATTTGCTGTTCAGTTTACGCAATCGCACAGGAGACCGGTCCTGAAAAGGCCGGCCGGCCGCGTGTTGTCACGCCGCAGGCGCAGCAACCTTCCGTGCAGAATCCGCCGTCGCCCGCACTCCCGAGCACAGCCGGCGCCGCCGCTGAAGCGCCTCAGAAACTGGCGCCCGGACCGATTCAACACCTTACGCCGTCCGTCATTCAGACGCGCATCGGGGAAGCGAAGAGAATGCTTCGCACCCGACCTGTGACGACAGCGTTGACGACTACACCGCAGATTGAATTCGTGACGGTCGCGGCGCTCGACCGCGAAACGTCGAAAACGCATTTCGTCACGATGTCCAAGGAAACCTTTCTCAAGAAGGGCTCGGAACTAAATACCGTCACCTCGCTGGGAACGATCGTCAACGTCAAGATCGTGCGGGCAAACGGTGTCAACACGGCACTAACGATCATCACTCCCGAAGGCAAAGCGCTCGCGCCGTTGACGGTTGAGTATCCGATCGAAAAAGGCGGCAAGTTTAAAGAACTCGCTTATTACACTTCGGCGCATCCGGAGTTGCTTTCGAGAGACCTGGTACGCTCTGGTCAGTCGTACGTTCGCGACATGCTCGATCTCGCCGCCAAACGGCTGAGCGAGAAAGGCATCATGATCACGCCGGATCTGATCGACATTGCCGAACGTCTCTGCGTCGTGGAACACGTCGATCACGATCGCTTCCGCAACGAAAACCGAATCGCTCTCTACGACGAGATCTATTCGTTGTTTGCGCTAAACGAACTGGATACGTATCGCTTCGCGGTGAGCTCGGCGGGCGCCGGCGGCATGGTGCAGATGATTCCGTGGGCTTACAACCTGCAACGAACGCGATATCCCGGTGTGGGCTTGATGCCGGACTTCGTGGCCGGCATGCGCAACCACGGCAACGCACTCCAGGCGATGCTGCTTTACATGAAGGACGTGTGGGCCGATCTCGCTGCCAACGACGAAGTGCAATACGCACTCAACGCAAAGCTGGCAACGAAGACCGAACTGATGGCTGCGGGTTACAACTCCAACGCCGCCAAACTTCCGGGTTATCTCAAACGCGGCGGCGACGGTTGGCGCGTGCTGATCCCGCGCGAGACGCAAATGTATTTGCAGATCTACAAATCGTTTGACAGTCTCGTGACACTGCCGACGCGTTCCAAATCTCTTTGAGATCCATCCGCGTATTGCAGTTTATATAGCTTCCAATACAGACCACGCTCGGCAAGCAATTCCTGATGCGTGCCCTGCTCGCGAATCTCACCGTGATGCAGCACGATGATCCGATCCGCGTTTTGAACTGTGGATAAGCGATGCGCGACTACGATCGATGTGCGGTCGCGCATTACGCGTTCGATCGCGCGCTGAATCAGTTGCTCTGTCTCCGTATCGATCGAACTCGTCGCTTCGTCGAGAATCAACAACGCCGGATCGAACGCGAGGGCTCGCGCGAACGAGATCAACTGTTTTTGTCCGACTGACAACCCCGCACCACGCTCGCGTACTTCGGCCTGATACTCGTCTTTCAAACGACGAATAAAGCTGTCGGCGTGTACCTCCTGCGCCGCCCAGCGCACGCGATCTTCCGTGATCTCCTGCCGGCCAAGTCGAATGTTGCCTTCAATCGTGCCGCTGAAAAGAAATACTTCCTGCAACACGACCGCGAAGTTTTGCCTCAAGGCTTTCAGATCCCAATCACGCAAATCGACGCCGTCGAGCAGGATGCTTCCACGCTGAATGTCGTAGAAACGCATCAACAGATTGGTGATCGTCGTCTTGCCTGAACCGGTGTGGCCCACGAGCGCGATCGACTGTCCCGGTTCGACCGTGAACGACACGTCTTTCAATACCCAATCTTCGTCGTGGTACGCGAACCAGACGTTTTGAAACTCGATGCGGCCGCGGGCGCGTTCACTCTTCAGCGGCTTCTCGGGTGTGGTGATCGCGATCGGCAAATCAAGTGTCTTGAAGAGTCGATGTGAAGCGACAACTGCGGCTTGCAGCACGTTGTACTTGTCCGACAGATCGCGAATCGGTTGAAACAGCGCCTGCGAATACTGAATGAAAGCCACGAGCGCACCGAGCGACAGCGCGTCTTGCATAACGCGATAACCGCCGTACCAGATGATGAGGGCGACGCCGATTGCACCAATCAGATCGACGAGCGGAAAGAAGACCGCGTAATAAAAGATCGTGTCGATGTTGGCCCGGCGATAATCCTCGTTGATGCGATCGAAGGTGCGCAGCGATTTAGCTTCGGCATTGAAGATCTGCACTGTCTGCGCGCCGGCAAAGTGTTCCTGAAGAAACGCGTTGATGCGCGCGATGCGTGTGCGGACGAGATCGTAACCACGTCTTGCGCCTTTGCGAAACCAGGTCGTGGCCGCAAAGAGCATCGGCACCGTCAGTAATGAGATGAGCGTCAGCCTGACATCCATCAACAGCATCACGACGATGATCGTTACGATGATCACGAGGTCGCCAAGCAAATCCGTAACGCCCTCGGTAAACAAACTGTTGAGCGCGTCGACGTCGTTCGTGAGCCGCGTCATGATGCGCCCGACCGGATTGCGGTCGTAGTACGCGACTTCCTGATGTTGCAGCTTCGCGTAAAGTTCCCGCCGCAGATCAAACATCGTGTACTGGCCGACGCTGTTCACGAGGATTGCCTGGAAATATGAAAAGATCAGTCGCAGGACTTGCGTTCCGAGATACAACGCGACAAGCAGGCCAATGCCTTCAAAGGTTCGCGGAAGGATGTACCAATCGATGGCCCATTGCGTGAACTTCGGCCCCAAGGTGCCGAGCCAATTCAGTATGAGTGTTAGCCCGATCGCACCCAAGAGCAGACGTCGATATGGCTTGAGGTAACGCAGCAGCCGGCGCGCGACCTGGAGATCATAAGTCTTCCCGATCGCTTCTTCTTCGTGAAACTGTTTTACGGCCGTCGACATTTTCTTATTGCCAATTTCCAATTGCCGATTGCCAATTGTCGACCTGCGCGGGCGCCGACTTGCTTTGAAAATCGGCAATTGGCAATCGCCAATCGGCAATGTTCTTAGGTTGCCGCAAGCTCCTCCTCGAGCAGTTGCCGCTCGTAAAGATCCGCGTACGCTCCATCCAGTGCTATTAGCTCTTCGTGTGTGCCCTGCTCGATTATGCGTCCTTCTTCCAAAACACAGACCAGGTCCGCGTTGCGCACCGTCGAAATGCGGTGCGAAATGATCAGACTCGTGCGGTCACTCATTACGCCACGAAGTTGACTCAGGATCCGTTCTTCCGTGTAAGTATCAACCGACGACAACGCATCGTCGAGAATCAAAATCCGCGGTTCCCGCAACACAGCACGCGCGATCGCTGTACGTTGCTTCTGACCGCCTGAAAGCGTGATGCCGCGCTCGCCAACGAGGGCTTCGTAACGATCGGGAAAACCCGCGATGTCGCCCGAAAGTCCCGCAATCTCCGCCGCCGCCTCAACTTCCGCGATCTCCGCATCTGCAACGCCAAACGCAATGTTCTCTTTTACGGAATCGCTGAACAGAAACGTCTCCTGCGGCACGTAGCCAATGCTGGATCTCAGCTGGGCCAGCGGAAAGTCATGAATCTCGATGCCGTCGATGAAAACGGTCCCTTCCGGAGCATCAAGCAGACGCGGAATCAGATTCGCAATCGTCGATTTGCCACTGCCGGTCCGGCCAACGAAAGCCAACGTCTGCCCCGCGGGGATCTTTAAGTTGATGTCTTTGAGCACCAGCTCGTCGTTCGAGTTATAGCGAAACGTCAGATTGCGAAACTCGATCGCGCCTTTGATCGGCGGCTGCTCAACCACACCGGGCTCGTCAGCGATCAACGGCTTGATTCGAAAGATCGCGTTCAGTCGCTTCAGACTCGCAGTGCCACGCTGGTAAAGATTCACTACGTAACCAAGCGCGATCAACGGCCAAATCAATCGCGTCAGATACAAGTTGAACATCGTGAACTGACCGACGCTGATCTCGCCGCTCACCGCCAGCGGCACTCCCTGCCAGATGATCAGCACGTAACCAAAGCCGATCAAAAAGGTCATCAACGGACGCATCAGCGCCTCGACACGCACCAGTCCGAGATTCCGCTCGGCGTACTGCCAGTTCAACGAATTGAATGCCTCCATCTCGGCATCTTCCTGCGCATACGCGCGCACCACGCGCACACCAGTGAAGTTTTCCTGCGCGCGGGCCATGATGTCGGCAAAGAATTCCTGGATCTTTTCGAAACGAGTGTGGACCTGCTGGCCGAAGAATTTCACCGTTAACGACACCAACGGCATCGTCACAAACAACAACAACGTCAGCCACCAGTTGAGCACGAACATCAGCGGCAGCACGAGAATGACGACAAGCAGCGTCTGCAACGTATACATGATCATCGGTCCGGCGAGTTGTCGCACTGCCGAAAGATCGTTCGTGGCGCGTGCCATCAAATCACCCGTTCGATGATCGTGATAGAACGACAGCGGCTGCCCCACGAGATTCTCGTAAAGTTCTTTCCGCATGTCGTATTCGACATTGCGCGACATGCCGATCAGAATCCGTCGTTGCAGGAAGAGAAACAGGCCACTGATAACGCTTGCGCCGAGCACTTTCGCCGCCGCGATCCAGAGCAGCGCCCAAGAGACGCCGGTCCAGTTGGCGTCAATCGCCTGGCCGACAAAGAGTGGGATGAAGAGGCCGGCGGCGGTGCTGCCGAAGATGCAGGCTATGCCGATTGCTAGTTGGAGTTTATAAGGACGGAAGTACCGCGCGAATTTCTTTAAATCATCCATTGCCTACGACAGACTAACATGAATGAGTGTTAATCCGCGTCCGGCGTCAACCGCAGATAAGTGCTGACCGCGGTTGCAACAAGTCGCTCGTTGTGATCCACCACTTCAGCCGATACGACGATGACCCGCCGCCCCGCTCGTACCACTCGCGCCGTCGACTTGGCGACGCCTTCGGTCAAGGGACGGAGGTAATGGATCGTGAGGTCAACTGTCGTTGTTCGCTCGTTTTCAGCAAGCAGTGGGATGATCGCGAACGCCATCGAGGAGTCGATCAACGACGCGATTGCTCCACCATGAACGACACCGTGGTTCTGCTTGTGATCGTCGCGTACCGGCAGTGATAAAACCGCGTGTCCCGCAAGGACCGTTTCAAGTTGAATCCCGAGTAGCCTCGCAAACGGAACAGTGTCGAGTGCGCGCTCAACCCGTTCGCGTTGCGCGTCAGTCAATTGCGCTGTTGTCACGAACGAAATCCTTCTCCGGGATTGGTCGGCTCGACGATCACGGCCGTGCCGTAGCAGAGCACTTCTGTTACTCCCTGCGACAGCTCGGTTGTGTCGTAGCGTGCGCCGAGCACCGCGTTGGCGCCGATCTCGGTGGCGTGCTGAATCATGATCTCGAAAGCATCCGCGCGAGTATCTTCGCAGAGCTTGGTCCAAACGGTGATGTTGCCGCCAACAATCGTTTGCAGCCCCGCGCCGATGGTGGCGAAAATGTTTCGCGATCGCACCACGATCCCGCGTACGACTCCGAGGTTCTGAACGATGCGAAAGTTTGGCAACTCAAACGTCGTCGTCACCATTTGATGCGACACGGAATAGCGCGGCGGACTCACTGCATAAGGGGCTCTGGCGATGGGATCAGTACTCATCGTTTTCGTCCTCGGGCGGATTTTGATTTATACAAACTCGCTTCTGATTTCTTCGCTCTGGTTTTCGGAATCCACAGGAACGTTTGCAGATCGCAACGCGCGTTTTTATCAAACACGACGCCTTCCTGTTCGAGCATGCGTTGCTGTTTGTCGTGCGGCAGCACGAGCCGCCCGGTCGAGCACGCACCCTGCGCATTCAAGACGCGATGCCACGGCGTACCGTCGGGCGAAGAATGCATGCAGAATCCGACTGTTCGCGGCGTGTAACCTTCGCCGAGCAATTCGGCGATCTGGCCGTAAGTCATCACGCGACCGGATGGAATGCGACGCACAATTGTATAAACGCGCTCGCGATACTTTGGGTTTTGTTGTTTATTCAAGAGTTCTTAACACAGCGCGCGCCGGAGCGCCGTCGCCAAGCTCGCTGCGCAGCCGGAGAGGCAGACAGATCAGTTCGTATCTTCCTGCTGGAACATCCGTCAGATTCAAACCTTCCAAAATCACAACGCCCTTTGAAAGCAAAGCGACGTGCGTAGGGTGTCCGGGTGATTTGGATTTTTCGATCGAGAGATAGTCGACGCCGACAAGTTTCGCGCCCTGATCTCGCAGCCACGTCGCGGACCCTACGTTAAGATGAGTAAAATCCGTGTGAAACTGCGGTTTCGGTTCGTTCCAAAACGCAGAGTTTCGGGTTTTAAAGAGTACGCGCTGTGTTCCTGGCGGGACGTTCTTAGTTACAAACTCTTCGTCGACGACAAGATGCTTTTCCGGCACCTCAACCACCAACGCTTCGCCGATCAATGAGTCTAACGGCAACGATTCGATTTTCGCGGCGTTCTCTATGAAATGCGCTGGAGCGTCTACGTGCGTACCCGTGTGTGCACCAAAACTGACTACCGAAACGTTTGCGCCATCGCCTTTCGCGAGGGTTCGCCAGGCGCCGATCTCAATTCCCGGATCGCCGGGGTAAGTCGGCAACTCGTTATATAAAGGAACGGTGATGTCGTAATAAGTTGGCATCGGCCCATAGTATACTCGTAAACGAATGACAACCAATCCGCGGTTTCGCATCGCTGCTTCAACCTACTTAAATTCAGCGCCACTCATTTGGAGTTTTCTTCACGGAGCAAAACGTGACACGGTCGATTTCATCGACGCGGTTCCCGCGCGCTGCGCGCAACTGCTATCGAAAAGCGAAGTCGACGCGGCGTTGATTCCCGTGATCGAGTACCAGCGCATCCCCGGCGGTGCTCTGGTACCGGACGTTTGTGTCGGATCGCAAAACGAAGTGCTCAGCGTCGTACTCGTGTCGAAGAATACCCAACTCGAGGACATTCGCACCGTTGCTTTAGATGAATCGTCGCGAACTTCGGCGACGCTCGTGAAAATCATTTTTCGCGAGTTTCTTGGACGCGAACCGGAGTGGACCACGCAGTCGCCAAACCTCGACGAGATGCTGGATCGCAACGACGCGGCCTTGATAATCGGCGATCCCGGCATGACGTTCCCGCGCACCGGTCTGAGGGTGTGGGACATGGCCACTCTTTGGCGCAACTACACGGGCTTCGGATTCGTTTTTGCTATGTGGATGGTGGGCAAGGCAGAAGTTAATGTTGATTTCGCGGGGGCGCGAGACGAGGGTGTAACACGGATTGAAGAAATAGTTGACGCCTATCGCGAGAGAATCCCAATGGATTTATATAAATACTTGACGGAGAACATCGTTTACCGCATCGACGAATCGATGCAGCGCGGGCTCCAGCTCTATTTCGAACTGGCGCACAAGCATGGCTTGATTGAACGAGTAAAGCCGTTACGATACATTTAAGGCGCCCTATGAATTACGTTCAACCGATTCTCGATCGAGTGCTCGCAGGCGAGCGCATGTCCGTTGAAGAATGCACGACGCTGCTCGAGTCGCACGACATCGCCCGCATGGGCGTCGCCGCGGATGAGATTCGTGCCCGCCGTCATCCCGGGAATGTCGTTACGTACATCATCGATCGAAACATCAACTACACGAACGTGTGCAACGTAGTTTGCACCTTCTGCGCGTTCTATCGCCGGCCCGGTGCGCCAGATACGTATGTCCGCACGTTCGACGAGATCTGCCAAAAGATTGACGAGACGATCGCGCTCGGCGGCACCGGCGTGCTGATGCAGGGCGGACTTCATCCCGACTTCGGCCTTGAGTGGTACGAAGATCTGCTGCGCTCACTGCGCGCGAAGTATCCCAGTTTCCAGTTGCACTGCTTCTCACCCCCGGAGATACACAACCTTCATCTGATCACGAAGCTCGATTACGAAACGATCATGGCTCGTTTGAAAGCGGCGGGTCTTTACAGTCTGCCTGGCGGCGGCGCGGAGATCCTCGACGACGAGGTTCGCAAACGAGTTTCCACAAAGTGTACGACTGACGAATGGCTCGACGTGATGCGCGCGGTCCATCGCGTCGGTCTGCGATCGACGGCGACGATGATGTTCGGCATCGGCGATCGCCTCGAGCATCGCGTCAGACACTTACAACGCATTCGCGATCTACAGGATGAGACCGGTGGTTTCACTGCGTTCATCCCGTGGACTTTCCAGCGTGAGAACACAGCGCTGGGCCGCAGGATCAAAGATGAGCCGACTGGTGTCGATTACCTGAAGATGCTCGCCGTCTCACGACTCTTCCTGGACAACGTCGAGAATTTTCAATCGTCGTGGTTGACGCAGGGGTTGCGTCTCGGGCAGGTCGCGTTGCGCTACGGCGCAAACGACATGGGGTCGATCATGATCGAGGAGAACGTGGTGTCAGCGGCTGGCGCTCACAATCGTGCCGACGAGCAGATGCTGCAATTTCTGATTCGTGAGGCGGGCTTCATTCCCCAGCAACGAGATATTTTGTACCAGCACGTTCATCGCGCTGATCTGTGTACGACCGCGTCTTAAACCATTCGCTGGCCAATGCGTTGAACTTCTCCGGGTGTTCCTGTTCGGGCATCACGCGACAGAAATCAAAAATCTCCAGCCGCGCGCGCGGATTCAAGTCCAACATAGCAACCGCTTTCGAAACGGGCGTACTCACGTCTTGTTTACCGCATACCAGGACAATCGGTTGGACCAGACGCGAAAACGCGGCGCTCATGTCGCAATTGAGATAACCCGACATGAACGCGGCGATTGCGTATTGCGCTCCCGGCTGATGACTCGTGGCGTATAGATGCGCAACGAGTCGATCGGTAACGCGACGATAGTCGTAAAAGAGTGTGCGGCGCGCGTAGTCGCGAATGCTTCTTTCGCTCGACATAACGTTGTAGAACGAAGTGCCCAGAACCGGCGATTGCAGCAATCCATAAAACGCGGCGCCCGCCATCCCCGGCCGTCTGTTCATCGTGTCGTAGCCGGCGGGCGCGTTGAGAATCATCGCGTCGATCAGTTCCGGATGTTCGTCCGCGACGCGCACGGCGTACGACGCGCCAAGCGAGCTCGCGACGACATTCGCGCGACCACCTGCTACTTCGCGAATGAAATCGGAAATCAGTTCGACGTAGAGATCGGCTGAATACGGTGCGGCCGGAGGTTTATCGGAAAAACCAAAACCCAGCAGGTCGAACGCGAGGACGCGAAAGTTCTGCGCGAGATCATCGAAGTTCTTGCGCCACATGAAGCTCGACACGCCCGCGTCGATACCATGAATGAAGACGATCGGAAGTCCGGGATTGTTGACCCCGGCTTCCTTGTAGAAGATTTGGCCGTACTTCCAGGTAAACAGTTTTGCTTCACCGCCGAGCGCGCTGTCGTCAGGCTCAAGCGCGTTACGCTGGATCGAAGCGTTGACGGCAGCGAGGGCCGCCACGCCAGCGCCGCCGGCAAGAACGGTTTTCCAGAGATTGCCTAGCTTGCTCATTAATTGCCTAGCTGGCCCATTAGATGATCGCGAAGTCGAACTGTTCCTGGTGAATCCTGTCGTCGCTCGTAATGTCGATTGGACCAAGATAATCCTCGATCTCGACCATCACGTCGCGCTCACTCGATCGCAGCACCTTTGCCACCTCGGGATTGATGCGCAGCGTGACTTGCTTGTTCTCGCTATCGCCGTTCATCCCTTTCGCGAGTCGTCGCGCTTCTTCAAGCAGCTCGTAGCAGATCGTTTGCGGCGATTTGATCAACCCAGCACCCTGGCAATACTGGCACGGCGAGCAGAGCGTTCTTTCGAGCGACTGCTTCACGCGCTTGCGAGTCATGATCACGAGACCGAAGTCGTTGAACGAAAGCACCTTTGTCGGCGACTTGTCGTTGCGCAAAGCTTCCTGCAACGCCTGCATAACCTTCTGCCGGTTACGACGTTCCTCCATGTCGATCAAGTCGAGCACGATGATGCCGCCAAGATCGCGCAAACGAATCTGGCGCACGATCTCGTCGACCGCTTCGAGATTGGTGCGCGTGATCGTGTCTTCCAGGCGTCCACTGCCGCGGCCCACGAACTTGCCGGTGTTGACGTCAATCGCCACCAGCGCTTCCGTCTGATTTATAACGAGATAGCCGCCCGACTTCAGCCACACACGCGGCTTAATCGCTTTATCGATCTCCGCCTGCACGCCATAGGCTTCGAGGATTGGCTGGTCCTTCGTATAAAGCTTTACACGTCGCACCAGTTTCGGCTGAATGCGATTCACAAATTCGACAATCGCCTGGTACTCCTCTTCGGAGTCGACTCGTATCGATTCAAAATCGTCTGACAACTGATCGCGCAGCAGTCGTTGGACCAAATCCAGATCCTTATGGACCAGCGCCGGTGCTTTCGACTTCTCTGCCGCGCCGCGGATGTCGAGCCACGTGCGAACCAGGTAGCGGACATCTTCACGCAAATCTTTTTCATTGATGCCGACTCCCGCCGTGCGCACGATAAAACCACCCGACGGTATATCCTCTTCAGCGCGAATCGTCTGGATCAGCTTTCGCAGGCGATGTCGTTCGCTGTCCGACTCGATCTTTCGCGAGACGCCCACGTGTTCGACGGTCGGCATGTAGACCAGAAAACGTCCCGGTAGGGCGATGTGCGAAGTGATGCGGGCGCCTTTCTTCGCAATCGGTTCCTTTGCGATCTGGACCAGGATTTCCTGACCTTCGCTCAGCAAGTCAGTGATCGCGGGTTGATAACGTTCGCGTCGCGACTGTCCGCGATGACCACGTTGATCGCGGCGCCCTTCACGATGATCGCGCGGTTGCCGCCGTTCGGGCGGGGCGGCGACGACGACTTCTTCCTGAATCTCGATCGCCGGCGTTTGCTCTACTTCGTCGTCCTGACCATCCGCTGGTGAACCTTCCGCTTCAACCGGCGCCGCGCCGCCTTTGCTCTTGCTCGGACGGCGACGTCTGCGGCCACCGCGACGCGTCGCAAATTCTCCGCGCGACGGACTCTCACTCAGACTCGCCGCGGAGTCTGCGTAAAGTTCCGTTTGCTGCTCGGAGTCCTCGCCTCCAGTCGATGCGGCTCGCTTCTTGGAAGGCTTCTTGCTCGACGCTTTCTTCTTCGAAGCAGTTTTGGTCGGTGCGGCCGACTTAGTTCGTTTCTTTGTAGCGGGCTTGCGCGCTTTCTTACCGGCCGGCGCTTCAGCCTCGATCGCGTGGGCAGCTTCTTCTTCGTCGTCGCTGATGCGTTGGAAACCTGCGCTGCTCAAAGGCGCACTGGAAAGGTCGTCGACAAAAGTGGAAACGTGGGCCTCACGCGGACGTTGTCCTTCACGCACCATCGGTTCGCTATCGCTCTCGCCGTCGTCGATCCGCTCAAATGTCTCACTGCCAAAACCACTCGAAAGCAACGAACCAACTTCAGCAGACCTGAAGTCGTCCTCGATGTTGAATTCAACGGCGTGAATCTGATCGAAGATGCGTTCCTGAATTCGCGCGTCCTTGAACATCTCGCCGTTGACTGCGGCGGACTCTTCTTCGTCGACAATGCGTTCGATTGAAGGATCGGCAGCAACAAAGGGTGTGTCGGGAACCTCGAACCTCGGTGACGGCGGTGCTTGCGGAGCTCCGTCCTCGCCTTTTTCCCAACGGCCTCGACGACGGCCACGGCGGCTGCGACGTTTTCCTCCGTCGGTCGCCTCCGGCACTTCTTCGGCGAGCCCGGCTTCGCCTGCTTCCGCCTCGATTCGCTCCTGTGTTGCTTCTATCTGTTGTTCGCGCTCGACGCGATTGAGTGCGACTTCTTCAGCCGCTGCATGTTCGGGCTCCGGCGCGCCCTTCTTCGACTTGTCGATGACGATCCGTTCAAACTCTTCTTCCTCGTCGAAGAAGTCGGAGACGTAAAGGAACGCATCGCGTTCGAGTCCGATGTCGACGAAAGCCGACTGCATGCCGGGTAGAACGCGCATGACGCGCCCCTTGTAAATGTTTCCGACGATTCCCTGATGTTGTTCTCCACGCTCGATGTAGAACTCTGCGACCTTGTCGTCTTCAATGATCGCTATCTTCTTTTCTTTCCCGTTGACGCTAACGATTAGTTGTTTTGCCATTACCAGCCTTTTCTCGGAATTGTTGATGGGCAGAGCTTGCCTGCAAGCCGAGGGCGCGAGCGCGCGCGGGCGAGACGGCCCTGCACAGAATCGGCGACACGAGTAGCCAGACACGACTAAATGGGTCGCCATGAAAATGATGAAACGAAGTGTGGCCGAGGAAGGAGTAGTTCACATCCGGCCGTTTATGGATAGTTTTGGAACCGCGCGCCGACCGGCGCACAATTCTCGTCGGCGGCGGACTAAGTGCCTCCGCAGCACGACGGAAAATTCTTTCTCTCAACAGAAAACCTGACTAGCCGCAGGGCGCTCAGGGCCGGAGATAGATCGACCGGGAGCATGGCAAACAGTGGACCAACGGTCGACTGGCTTGCTGCTGTCTGCTCTGAACCTGGTTGGATCTCGCGGAGCCGCTTGGGATTTTTGAGGTCCTTTACGCGCCTAGTTGAGCTTGGCCAAAGGCCAGGTCAGCGGCTGCAACCGAAGTTAATCTAAACCGTCTGACAGACGATTATAAAACCGGGCCTCGCCGGTTAAGTGCCGTAAGCACTCCATGCTCCCCTGCATTCCGTCGAATTTTGTGGACCTAAGCACCTGAAAAAGCGGGGCGGGGCTGCGGGGAGTATAGCAGAGGACACAGATCCATGAAACATCCGTGGAT
The DNA here is from genome assembly GCA_963789185.1 of uncultured Acidobacteriota bacterium. Taxonomy (GTDB): domain Bacteria; phylum Acidobacteriota; class Blastocatellia; order Pyrinomonadales; family Pyrinomonadaceae; genus PSRF01. Next base: position 266,291 of record CAWBJU010000012.1, on the reverse strand, counting down.
TCGTGTTTTAGTTCTGACTTGCGATATTGCCGATATTTCGGCAACGACTCGACGAGGTAGTCGAAACCCAGCCATAAGCTCCAACTGTGGTGATAAAAAGCGACCGGGAAGATCAGCGCGACGATAAACAGCACCACCAATACACTCTCGTATTTAGCGCCGATCACCAGCAAACAAAAGAAGCAGAATGCGAGGATCACCAGTTCCGTTATCACCACATTCGCCAGGATTGCCCCGACGAAAAAGCCGTCTTCACGTTTGTAGAGCGCGAGGCAAACGGGACAATGATGCCGGATATGAAAAGGGTCGCTCTACGATTGAGCTCTCGCCACACGCTGGACAACGCAGCTTTAGGCACGCTTCAATACCCGAATTCCTTGTTCTTTATCGATTTTCATGACGGTTCCCGTATTCTACGCCCAGACGGACCGATCCGAAAGCGCTAACCCGTACAGAACACGGATTTTCAACACGTTGCTCGAATCACGACAACCTTGGCCTTGACAGACACAAATGGGTTTAGTAGATCAATGCGCGAGTCCTCGACAAACTCAAATTAATCAGAAAACTAAGGACCTGCGAACCATGTCATGGCAACGAATTGTGCTTCCTTTTACCACTGAAATTAACCCGGATATCGTGGAAATTGGAAAACGGGCCCAGGAAGTGTTATCGCCAGAAGAAATCAACCCGAAGGCTTTACGATGTTTCACGCGACGGAAGGCCCTGGACGAGGGCGATCACGAAGATCGTTTCATCGTTTACTTCTCGCCCGTCGCCGCCACAGTGTGCAGCGAAGCTGTATCTGACTACACCCTCGAACCGTGCGAGGTACCACACCACAACGAACCAAATATCGCGTTCGTTTTCGGCGACGCCGAAAGTCATGGGCGCCCTTCGTCGTTAACCGTTGCTCCACGTCTGGCCGCCGCTCTGCGCGTCCAGTTTGTAACGTTTTTTCCGATTAACCGCATTTGTATGTGGACCGTATGCTCGACGTAAGGTCCACCCATATCTCATTCGAGGTGTCACAGTGCTTGTCACCCTCGGCTCCATCGGCTTTGGCCTGGTGTTTGGATGGTTACTCGGTCTCTATGACATTCGACCTGAAAAACTACCGACCGCTATAACAGCACTATCCGGCGCCTCCGTTGTGGGAGCCGGCGTAACGGCATGGCTCGGTGGCCTGTCAGCCACAGCGCCATTTTCCGTCGCCGCGCTCGCAGCTCTGTGGGTGCATACACAATGGCGTAGCGAACTTCGCAAACGCCATCCGAAGTCAACCAACACTTAAAAGGAGAAACTCATGCTGCAAGAAGCCTCTCAACCCGCCGCCGAAATCGCCACAATGCTGCAAAAGATTGGCGCGGGCGCTTTCGGAGCAGTAGTCGGCTGGTATGTTTACTACATCAATCGGTGGCGCAAGGACGATGTGCAGTTGAGTGACATCGTAACTCTGATTGGGGCTGTTGGCGGCGCTGCGGTACTCGCCCTCTTCCCCGAAAAGACCGATCTGTTTGGCGCTTACGGTATCGGTCTCGCTTCCGGGTTCTTCCTGTATTTCTTTATTCTGGTGATCCTGGTGAACAAGGCGCCGGGCTTCAATTCCGGCTGGTTCATCGACGGACGAGGGCCCGCGCTAGCTAAAGACCAGGCGATCGTCGGTGGTGCAAAGGCATGGGTAGCGCGCCACAGGTCGAAGACTAACGTCTCGTCTTTCTTCCTCAAGAGGTTTCGTCATGTCGCAAGATCCCTTAGAGCGGGTTCAACTCTTTCTGTCTGAAACGAAGGTCGACCCGCTCGCCCTCATGTTGGATCTCACAACGTTATTGCCCGAAAGTCTGCTCCAGCGGGCGATCCGGCTCGCGGAAAACGCGAGCGACCGTGCGCTGCAAGTGTGTCTCGTTCACGCGCTCGCAGAACGTTTGCCCTCACCGAAGTGAGCGTACTCAACTGAAGGACCAGTATCCGGCTTTCGCCGGCATGTCGGTGGACGATGTTTCGGTTCCGGAAGGCAAAGAAGCGCAGCGTTTGATCGAGAAACTCTCCGAGGAAGAGCGATACAAATTTTTCGATCAAATGTTCGCCGCTATAGAACCCGCGTTCCGTCGCGATAGACAAAGCCGTCGTCCGCCGGAGACCAAATCGATCGACGACGATTTTGGTGGTGTTGCAGCGATCGATCCGCCGGAAAATGTCGGTGGCAGCGATGCCAGCAGATGGTGGGTTTGAGGCTGTCGACGACGGGTTTGAGTCGGTGGATGAACCGCCACCTCAAGCTGTTGACGACGGATTCGAGGCTGTTGACGACGGATTCGAGTCAAAACCCGACGTCGTCAACCTCGGCTTCTCGCAAAAAGACGCTGCCGACAAAAAATTACAGAAGAACGAACCACTTCAACGCCGTCAGTCTCATTACTTCTGGCTGAACATCGGTAAGGAGGTTGACGCAGCCGCGATTGGAACGCCTCGGAAAATCGATCTCAGCTACTTCCCGCCGAAGCCGTACTAACGGTCGCCATCTTCAATTTCGAAAACGAACTAGAGATCACGCCGGGCGCGGACGTTGGCGAGTTGAAGATCGAAAAGGACGGCAAGGTGAAGGTGCAGCGTCAACCAGTCGAAAAAGAATCGATTTCGCTATCGGCAAACGCGCGCGCCGATTTTCTCGAGCGTCATCTTGTGTTCCCGATCAGCGTTCCCGATAAGGAAGCGACGCATCGTCTGCGGTGCAATATTTACTGCGAGCAGGTGCTGGTCCAATCCTACGTTGTCTCCGCGAACGTCAAAAGCACGTCCGACCCGGTTTCCGAAGCATGCTCACAGCGGCTCGACTACGTCCTGTCTGAGTCTCTGCGCGCGAGTCATCTTGCCAGCATGACGGAAGAGCCACACCTTCTGAGTCTGATGGTGAACGACAACGGCGACGGCTCGAGCACTTTTCGCTTTTTTGGTTCGGATGGCGGGGACGCTTACAAAGACGACGCACCCATCGATGGTCCACAGCTCGCCGGATTTCTCCAACAGGCCCGCGCCGCCTTGCGTAAAGTCTCGTGGGATGATGAGGAAGAGTGGGGCCAGAAAAAAGGAAAGTCTTACAGGTATCAGAACACAAAAGATTTCGATGAGCAGAAGCTGGCGAAAGACCTCGCGTACCTGGCTCGCGCAGGATCGCGCATTTACCACGGCTTTCAATCTAACCTGCGCAAGAAGCGCAGCGAGCTCGAAGCGCTATTGGCGAACACCGGGTTGATCCAAATCGCACTCAAGTTTTCACCTCGAGCAGTGCTTCCGGCGGCAGTTGTTTACGACTACGCCTGGAATCCAAACCAGTTCAATTTTCCCAACACGACTTTCGAGCTATGCCCGAGTTTTTCGAAGGCGCTGAACGAAGCTCGCAATGGTGGACCACCGTTGGAGGACTGCGTTTGTTTCAATGGCGGTTGCGAGCTCAAGGCGATGACCAGGGAGATCGTGAAAACAAAGACGCTGAACGCTCTTGGTCCCATCATCTGTCCGAGCGGGTTCTGGGGTTATCGTCATCTGTTGGGTTTGCCGCTGACGGTCGATGGAGCGAACACTGACATTCCGCCGGTGATTGAGTTTAAGGACTCGCTCCAGATGTTCGCGTGCGTTTCTATGGATAAGGATTTCGAAGAACGCGATCCGCATCTCGACAGGCTCGAAGCGCTACAGGGACTCAAGTTTGAACGCGACAATGGTTACGATCCGTTCCTCATGCGACTGAAGTCGCCGGCCGTACCTCAGATCATTTACTTCTACTGCCACGGAGGAGTGAAGGCAGGTTCGAATAATCCGTTTCTCCAGGTTGGCGAGAAGGATGAGATCGACCCGAACAACTGGGGAAGCGAAGGTATTGAATGGACCGGACCGAATCCGCTGGTGTTCATCAATGGCTGTCACACGACGTCGCTGAATCCGGAGGTCACGCTCGACTTCGTTAGCTCCTTTGTGCGGGACAGCGGGGCCGCTGGTGTCATTGGGACAGAGATAACGATCTTCGAACCGCTGGCGGTGAATTTTGCGGAGGAGTGTTTCAAGCGATTCATCGGCGCCCCGCCACATACAGAGAAGATGCCGATCGGAAAAGCGGTACGTGGCGCACGTCTGGAACTCCTACGACAGGGAAACCCCCTCGGCCTGGTCTATATTCCTTACGCGGTCGCGAGTTTGCGGTTACAGGAGAAGCAGAACTAACCAGCGGTGAAAATTATTTTGACGGTTTGCGCAAAAATACGAGATATTTACATCGCAGTATCAATCTTAACGTGAATCACCGTTGATCCTCTGATCCTACGATTCACGCGCTCGTTAACTGTTTCATTTCAGGAGTACCGATGATAGCCGCTCCCTATTCATTCTTAAGAACCAGGCGTTTTCCGTTGTGTATTTTGTTGCTGCTTCCTACCGCCGCAGCGACGGGTCAAGTGGTTCTCCAAGAGCCTGCCGCAGCTCCTCCTTGGGCGTCCCAGGAAAGTATCAGGATGGTATTTAAATTGCCCGCTGCGTACTCCGCAGCCGGCAAGATCGCGTCAGAGTAACCGGTCCAGTGGATGGCGTAACAAGCAACGAAATTACTCAATCAAAGGACAGCGATTTCCCCCTCAACGTCAACTTGTTTGATGGCGCCAATACGATAACGCTGATCGGCTTCGATGCTGCCGGTGCGCCTGTGGCAATACAGAACTGGACAGCTTCGTGTGCGGGGCGTTGGTGCAAGAAGCCATTTGAACTCACGTCTGCTTCAGTCGTCTCAGTAATGGGTCTCCCACCTGCGGCTACACCCGCAACTGTAGCGGCAAGTAACATCGAGTTTGACTCGACATCTAAGCTTACCGTTCAAGACGAAACTTTCTTAGCACTCAAGATAAACGTTAACAAGGACGGTATTAACAAAGTTTTTGTGCGAGTCCTGAATGATGGCAAACCCATCCCACAACAGCAGGAGTTGTTGGTAGTCGAGCGAGACAAAGATGGAAGGCCAAGACGATTAAGACGACAATCAGAATTGGCCCACGCAAGAATGAAATCACCGCCTTCGATTCGATCCCAAGGCATCCGACCGATATTCACACTATCGTCGTACAGTGCGAAGGCGATCGCTGTGGCACTGAAAGCGACGTCGCAACGATTGTTACTAACAGCCAGAATACGAGAGTTGTGGTCGGCATGGAGCAAGCCGGAGCGAGTTCTACGACCAGTGAGACTAAACCTTTCGTCGACTTTTTCTTTACCGGCCCACTCATCTTCGATTCGAGAGTGCCTCGTCTCGCAACCTGGGGCCAAATCAGATTCAACAGCACACCGGACCAAGTCACGAACACAGGCGTTTTACCAACCAACCTGGTAAACCAGGTCGGATCCGAATCAACTGGAGGCTTGGTCCAAAGTTTCGATTTTCTTGCCGGACTGGAAGCTCGTGCGTTTACGTCAAACGGATATTTCCTGAGTTTGATTCCCGGCATTCGACAGAAGACCCGCTTCTACATTGCCGCGGGTTGGGGAGCAATCAGTCCTTTGACCGCAACGAGAGACGCGACACGAACCTTTAGAATACCTAAACCCGAGGAGCCTCAATTCGATCTTTTCGTGGAACGCTATGGGGAGCCTGAGGAGGGCAAGGAGTTTGTCGCCTTTGTTCCTCTCGATCGAGATCGCTTTTTGCGACAGTGGTACGCTGGAATGAGACTAAAAACCTACTTCTGCGAAGATCAGGAATGCACTCGGTTTCGTAACAACTTCCCGGGGATGCTTGACGTAATGTTTGGACAGAACGAGGCGGTAACCGGGGGCAGTCGCAAGTACGGCGGTTCTCCGGATCCAAACGACAACACCAAGATTATCGGTGAAAAGAACGCCTACGTGCTCAGAATAGATGGCTTCTACCCATTGCCTTTTCGCGAGACCAGATTCTTGTATCTTTACGGCACCGCAATGATAAAAGTTGGAGGAGGCAGAACAAAGGTCGTAAATCCGCTGTTTCTTGATCCCGCAACAGTGTTGATTACTGATTCAAAGGTGTTTATTCCACCGCCAGACCTGCAGCAACTGTTACAGCCCAACCGGGACTATTACAAGATTGGTGTTGGGATTAATCTCAATGAGCTATTCAATCGAAGGAGAGAGCCCTGAAACGTGTTTGTCTATGACAGTGAAGACCCAAGGCAAACGTTCCTGCCGTTAGATCCCTGTGCGACAGACCAAACTGGCTAACGACTACGTCAAAAGAATCATCAGAAAACGGTAACGACTCTGCCTTACCTTGTCGCCATTCGACGCCTGGCGTGATTTGTTGAGCAACCGCGATCATTCCGGGAACAGCATCAATCCCTCTGGCTGCTTCGATTTGCGATTGGATCTCGGGGTCACTCACCGGCATAGCCAACGAACTTACTCCACGCGGATTGACGCTTTGTTACTCACCAGGCCGCGAACCTGAACACTCACTTTCAACTCGCCTGCACCGGCAAGCGCATCGGGGAGGCGAACGGTCACCTGCGACATCCAGCTCATGTTTTTCGCTCGATCCGTTGCTTCAACGGTAAGTCGAACAAACGCTGCTGTGAGTCCTCCGCCTGAACTGTTACGAACGGACGATCAGCGAGTCCGAGCAAGACTCCGACTACAAAGAAAGTGATTCTGTTCCGGCCGTCAGTTGCGAGAGGGTGCGGCGCGGGAAGGCGGAAAGTTTCACTCATCGTTGAAACGGAGTCCAGAGCGACGGCGCGTCCGGTATTGGTTACCAGTAGCAGTGGCACTGGTGGTTCATTCCCGGCACGTCGCTGACCAAAAGAAAGGTTGTCGATAAGCGCGTTCGGCGTCGGTTCGGGAAAGTCGAAGGAAACTGTCAAAGTTTCAATCGGCTGATCGGAGACGAAGCCGACGAATGTTGAAGTATCCGACGGGTTCATCGTCACGCTCTCACCCGTGGAGATAGCAACGATCATTGGCGTGTTGAACTGGTCAACTCCGACAGCGGTCGTACCGGGTGGAAGGAAAATCGTCATGCGCGTGAATTCAATCAAGCTCGGAGCCTGCATGAGATGGTTGCCATTTTGCCCCGTTACAATCGAGGGACCATTGGGACCACGAAAGATGACACCGTTGATTTCAAGGAAAGACAAATCGTTCGGTATGTTCGCGCCCGATTCAAAGTCGATGGTATGCAGATTCTGTGAGGCAGCATTGAACGACGCCCGATCGCGAAACACCGTCGCGTTGGCGCTACTAAATGACGAGCAACAGACCAGAACAACAATGGCGCTCGAAACAAACAGTTTCATGATGGCACCTCAGAATCGAAGCTGCGTGGTCCCTGTCTTGAGGTAATGCGACACCACTTACCGAGAGACCCAATGTTAGTACTCGCCGAGCCGGATTCCAATCTAATTCTAGAGTGGAAGGCTAGCCCGAATCGCCACCCCGCACCTCGGAGCCGCTTACTGGTCTTTTGCTAATTGGACCGAACAAGAGGCTGTCAATGAACACTCACGCGGGTAGCCACCTACTCTAACTCGACCCGTGATCGACCTCGCCTTAACGTTGCGCGTGTCAACTTCAATGCTATTCGTTCTTTGTCCCTTAACGATTTTGCCCGCTGAGACCTTCCACGTGTAAGTAGGTGCACTTTGAGGAAGAGCACCGTGAAGAGCCGGCACCGTGAATACTATTCTCCTCCCTGCTTTCTCCGAATCAGGACACTCGACTCGAAAGTGGGGGCATGGCGTATCCTGCTCTGTAATTCGTGATAAAGATCGAACGACGGAGCCCGTTGTCAGCACAGATTCGGCTTTGGGTTTCATTGGAAGTGGAAACCACAACAGCACTGCAATTACATACTTCAGATACTTTCCCTTCAAGTGCCCTCACTTCACTTCACGTGTCGATCGAACCACGCGAGCGTTCGCTCGAGCGCGTCGATGCGATGCTTCGGTTCGCGAAAGCTGTGACCCTCGCGCGGATAGCGGACGAAAACTGTTTCAACGCCACGACGCTTCAACGCCATGTACATCTCTTCAGCCTGCGTGATGTGCACGTCATTATCCAGCTCGCCGTGAATAAACATCACCGGCGTCTGCACCTGCCGCACGAAACGCATCGGCGACCATTGCCACAACACTTCGAAGTTGTCCCACGGAAATCCACCAAACTCCGCATGAATCAGATCCTGGTAGAGAGACGTCGAGTAAAAGCTAATGAGGTTACTAACACTCGCCACCGCCACGCCCGCACGAAAGCGCGGCGTTTGCGTGACGATCCAGTTCGTCATAAACCCACCGTAACTTCCTCCGGTAACACCCATGCGACCACCATCGATCCACGCATTCCGCTTCAACGCTTCGTCAACACCGAACATCAAGTCGCGATAATCACCACCGCCCCACTCATTCAACGTCCCATCGGAAAACTTCTGCCCGTAACCACTCGACCCGCGCGGGTTCAAGTACAACACCGCGTACCCGCGCGCCACATAAACCTGAAACGTCGCATTAAACGACCAGCCAAACATCCCGTGGGGTCCACCATGAACGCTCACGATCAACGGACACTTGCGATCGCTCGTACAACCGGCAGGTCGCATCAACCAACCTTGAATCTGCGTGCCGTCGAAGCTCGGGAACGTGATCTCCTCGGGAGCTACCAGTCGCATCGATCGCACTAACTGATCGTTGTGCCCACTGAGACGACGCATTGGAATAACGGATCCATATCCCGACCAAACTTCGGCCGGCCGCAAAGGCGTTCCGAATGTCATAACAAACGGGAACGAGATCTCACGCACGAGACTCGTTCGATTGCTCAAACTGAAACTCGTGATCTGGAACGCAACACGGTTCGACGGTGCATTAACAGGCGCAGCCATGTATTTTGCGTCGATGTCTGTGAAGACGCCAATCATTTCGCCTTTCCCGTAATGGAGCGAAAACCGGCTGACCTTTCCGCTTTCAACGCTGATGCGAAATAGCGTGGTGAAACCCTTGTCGCCCGCGATATACAAGATAAAGCGGCCGTCGGCTGACCAGCGTGGATCGCGAACGCGTCGATCATGCTCGAACGTCAATTCTTTTCCGTTGCCGCCGGTAGCGGGGATCACCCACAGATGCGCATCTTCGGCGACACTGTCGATCGTCGTGATGTCGCGTTTGGTTGCGGTGTAGGCGATGGACCGTCCGTCAGGCGACCAAACCGGATCGTATTCGCAACCTCTCGTCTGCGTGATCTGACGCGTTTGTCCACCCAGATCGACTGCAAAGATGTCAGAGTTATTGAAAGCGTCCGGATCGGATTCGTGGTTTGAGAGAAACAGGATCTCGTCACCAAGTGGACTGTAGCTGACCGCGTGATCGTAAAACGCGCCGGAGGTCAATTGCAGCGGCACTGGCCGATCGACGTCCACTACCCACACGTGCGTGCGGCGATTGTCGGAAAATCCGGTGCGAGATTTGTACTGGATGCGATCTATCACGCGCGGATCGTCGCCGCGCGCCGATCGGTCTGCTATGACCGGTCTCTCTGCACGAGCGGAGATATAAGCGATGCGCTTCGAGTCCGGCGACCATGAGAACGGTTCGCCAGCGTAAGTGATGAAGAAGTTAGTCGAAGTGACGGGCGCAATAAAACGCGGCTCAGGTTTGTCGAGTCTGATTACCCACAGCCCGTCGTGTTCGTCCTGCTGGGACAGGAACGCGATCGACATACTGTCAGGCGACCAGCGAGGTGTCGACGCAGAGAATCCGGCCGGCAATAGCGTGCGCGGTGCTATACGGAGCTCGGGCCAGTCGAAAGAGAACTCCGTTCGAGGTGAAGGCGTAGGTTGCGCCGTCGGTTCGAAAGGCAGCATTTCAGGCAGCAAGCGAGCGATCCAGAGCGTACTAACTGTCTTGTCGTCAGCAACGGAAGAAACGGTGTAGACAACATACTGCCCATTCGGTGAGATCTGCGCGTCGGTAACATTCGCAACCCTCACGATATCCGCCGGTCTCATCACGCCGCGTGGTTGCGCAAATCCCGTGAAAGCTAGTCCTAAGAGCAGCAAAAGTATCCCGCAAAGACGCAAAGACGCAAAGATCGAACAGCCCTGTTTCCCTTTGCGGCTTTGCGCCTTTGCGGGAAACTCACTCCGGTAATCTATTGACCACTCGCTGTACTCCATACTTTATTAACTCCACATTGAAGTTGATCAGCAATCCCAAGCGTTTGTTCGTCAATCTCAGGTAGGTTTCCACTTGCTTTCGATGAACTGGTGTAAGAAGTTCTACAGATTTGATCTCTATGATTACTTTGTTGTTGACTAGAAGATCCACCCGAAAGCCAATATTTAGATCGACTCCTTCGTAGCACACTGGAAAAGCAAGTTGCTCGACAACAACCAACCCCCTCTTTCGGAGTTCGAAACTAAGAGTCGCCTGGTAAACCGATTCCAGCAGACCCGGGCCAAGTGTCTTGTGAATTTTCAGTGCGGCGTCAACAACAACAGACGCAATATCATTCTCGGTCATGTGAGGAGTTCCTTGTGAGGTTAGAAGCGGTAACTAAATCGGCTACGGAGAAGGTTTTGGTGAAGGAGACGCTGCTGGTGCCGGTTCCGCAATTTTTATAGTGGTTCGAAGCGTGTCCCACGCCGTCGCGAACTTCTTGATATCGCGATCGGGACCAAAGAGTGTCATCACGACGACTCGCCCGCCCACGAGAGCCCAGTAGATCTTCGCAGCGCCGGGCTCACCTCCCAGTGACGCGGTGAGTTGAACGCCCTCGGCTTTGACCCCGCCGATCTCCGAAGTATCAGGCGACTTTTGCGGCGTTGCTCCCATGGCCACAAACTGCTTTTCAATCGAAGCGACATAAGGATCGATAAAAGCCTTTTTCGCCTCAGGGAGTTTCTCCGCGGCGATGCGGCCTTTATGCGCAAACACTCGCATCTGAATGTCGGCAGCGCTGTTCGCGAAACTGTACTGCTGGGCGTCGTCGTCGCTCATGTCCGTGAGCGTCCAGCCCTTTGCATAATTAAACGAGAGATCGCCCTTGGAAAACTGTTGCGCGTCTGACGGAACTTGCGCGGGCGTTTGCGCAGAGTCAATGACGCAGCAAAAGACGACGATGACTAATAACTTAACCGTAAGTCTCATGTTTCTCCTCCGCCGGATCTATTTAAGGAGCGGGCGTGCAACCCGGACGCGCCGTACCCGCAGTGTCCTGATTTCCAGCCGCGATCTGTTTCACCGAAGTGCCTGCACGCAATTCAACCGTTCCCTTCTTAACCGATACAAATGTGTTGCCGCAGCTCGTGTCGACGATGTACTCGTTTCGCTGATTTCCCGTCGTCGCGATCGTTCCGTCATTCGTCGTCGTCGACGCGTTCACGTTCGATGACGACGAGATGCGAACTCTTCCCGCGTCCAACATGCTCACCGAAACACTCGCATCCGAAAACGTCAGCTTCATGTTTGATGAAGGCTGCACTTCAACGCGACCAAGTTTACCGAGACTGACTACGGCGCTCGACCGCGCCGCGGTTGTAATCGTGCTGTCTGAAAAAACCGTGGCGCCGGAAATTGCGGCGGTGCCGTTGACCGTGACGTTGCCGGCGATCTGAAGCAGCTTGCCTGAATTCGGTTTAGCTGTTTGCGTAGCGACCACGGCCGTCACTCCAAGGGCCAGAACAATTGAGATAACCGCAAGTAAGCGCACGTTAGTTAAGCTAGTCATCCATCGTCTCCGTTTCATGTAAGGGATCGTAATTGTTCGTTCAATAACTCCCAGACCTCACGCACGTGTTTTTCCGTCGTGCGAATGTTTCCGATCGAAAGTCGCAGCGTAAACTTTTCGTTCAAGCGCGTTTGTGAGAGAAGCGCTCGCCCACTTTCGTTGACGCCTTGCAGGATTGTTTCGTTCAGCGCATCCAGTCCCGCTGCATCCAAACCCTCGCGACGCGCTCGGAAACAGACCAATCCCAGCGGCACCGGCGCCAGCAATTCCCAATCACTCGACTCATCGATCCACGACGCAAGCACTCGCGCTAAACGGCAGTGCTCTCGAATTCGCGCCGCGAGTCCGTCGTGTCCAAAATAGCGAATCACCATCCACAGCTTGAGCGCGCGAAAACGGCGACCGAGTTGTATGCCGTAATCCGATCCGCTCCGCACCTTGTCCTGTTCCGGCGTACTCAAATACACAGGCGGAACGAGCGAAAACGCGCGCTTGAGCAGATCCATGTGACGGCAATATAAAACCGAGAGATCAAACGGAGTGAAGAGCCACTTGTGCGGGTTCGTCACCAGCGAGTCGGCGCGTTCACAACCATCAAGGATGTGTCGAAACTCAGGCACGACCGCTGCCGAACCTGCGTAAGCGGCATCGACGTGCAACCACATCGCATGCTCTTCGCCTATCGGAACGATCTCCTTGATTGGATCGATACTCGAGGTGGACGTCGTTCCCACTGTGGCGACGATGCAGAACGGCAGGTAACCGGCGCGCTTGTCTTCGGCAATGGCTTGCGCGAGAGCCTTCGCGTCCATACGAAAATCTTTGTCGACGGGGATCTTGCGCAGGCCGCGCTGGCCCAGACCAAGCGTGATCACAGCTTTCTCAATGGAATTGTGCGCCTGTTCGGAAACGTAAACACGCAGCAGCGGCAAGTCGGTTCGTCCGCTCATTCCCTCTTCACGAATTCGTTGCTCGACGCCTTCGCGCGCGGCGGCAATCGCGTGCATGCTCGAAACCGACGCGGTGTCGTAAATGATCCCGACCATTCCGCGATCGAGCCCCATCATCTGTCTCAGCCAGTCGAGTGTGACCTCTTCGAGTTCAGTTGACGCCGGTGACGTGCGCCACAGCATTGCCTTGTTATCAAAAGCGGCGGCCAACATTTCGCCGAAGATTCCCGGCGCTGAAGTTGAGGTCGCAAAGTAGGCAAAGAAAGAAGGATGACTCCAGTGCGTCAACGCCGGAACGATCAGCCGATCGACGTCAGCGATGATCTGATCCATCGGTTCACCGCGCAGCGGCGGAGCATCTGAAAGTTGCGCTTTCAGAGCGCCGGGCTCAAGTGGCGCCAGTACCGGTAACTCTGGAACGCGCTCGAAATAATCGGCAATCCAGTCGACAAACTCGTGCCCGAAGCGACGAAAGTCTTCCTTATTCATGTCGCCTAAGTCGGGTGCGAAGCCTGTTTTGGCAGGTGTGGAGTGGCTCACGAAGCCCCTATATTACAGTCATAACCCAAAGATCTGCACGGCTTACAGTGCTTCCGCACTCGACAGTTCGGGTGAAATCGCTATAATTCGTCGCTGAACCAATAAGTCACAGTTTGACCCGGGCCCCGCTCGTAAATCCAATTCGCCGTTAGTGAGGACCACATGAAACGCACGTTACTCGCGCTTTTGTTGATTACTACACTCTGCTTCAGCTTTGCCTGTGAACGCCGTGACTCAGGCACCAATGCCACGGATAGTGGCGGTGAGATCGTAATCGGCTACTACGGCGATCTTACGGGACGCACGGCCAGCTTCGGCGTATCGACAAAGAATGGAGTCGAGATGGCCGCCGATGAGATCAACAAGGCCGGCGGCGTCATGGGACGCAAAATCAGGGTCATCGTCGAAGACGATCAGGGCGAACCCAATAAAGCGGCAACTGTGGTCAGCAAGCTGGTGAACCAGGACAAAGTCGCTGCTGTACTCGGCGAGGTAGCCTCGTCAAATAGTTTGGCGGCGGCGCCCAAGGCACAGGAAGCCAAAATTCCGATGATTTCGCCGTCATCGACCAATCCAAACGTAACTCAGGTGGGCGACTTCATCTTCCGCGTTTGTTTTATCGATCCTTTCCAGGGCGACGTGATGGCGAAGTTCGCTGCCAACAATCTGAAAGCGAAAAGAGCCGCTATCCTCTACGACTTCAACGCGGACTACAGCCGTGGGCTTCGCGAGTTTTTCACGCGTAGTTTTAAGGGCCTCGGTGGGCAGATCGTGGCCGAACAGTCGTACACGCAGGGAGACCGCGATTTCAGCGGTCAGTTAACGCAGATTCGGGCGGCAAATCCTGACGTGATTTACGTGCCGGGTTACTACGGTGAAGTCGGCGTCATTTCCAATCAGAGCAAGCAGCTCGGAATCAAAGCGCCACTGCTCGGCGGCGATGGTTGGGATTCTCCTCAACTTTGGGAACTCGGCGGCGCATCTTTGAACGGCAATTACATTTCGAACCACTACTCGGTCGATGACCCGTTGCCGGCGGTGCAAAAGTTCGTGGCCGACTATAAAGCCCGCTTCAACCTCCTGCCCGACGCCTTGGCCGCTCTCGGTTACGATTCAATGCGAGTTCTTGCTGATGCAATCACTCGCGCCGGCGGCACCGACGGCACGAAGTTGCGCGATGCGATTGCCCAAACGACTAACTTTCCCGGCATTACCGGCTCGATCACCATCGACAAGGATCGCAACCCAGTCAAATCCGCGGTCGTCCTGAAACTTCAGGATGGAAAATTTGTTTACGACACCACAATCTATCCGGAAGGTATGACGCCGCCGGCCACGTCTGCTGCCTCGCCAGCCGCAGGCTACCCGTCACCGGCCGCCGCGACGTCTCCGGCGACGGGGGCACCTGCACCTCCACCGCCGACTAAGGCTGCGAGCCCGTCACCGACCAGGGCAGCAAGCCCGTCGCCGAAGTAATAGGTGAGCCGTTCCGATGGATACCTTCGTCCAGCAGCTAATTAACGGTCTAAATGTCGGCGCCATTTACGCCCTGATCGCTCTGGGCTACACGATGGTCTACGGCATTCTCCGTCTAATCAATTTCGCGCACGGCGACGTTTACATGGTGGGCGCGTTCGCCGGTTTTTACATCGCGCTCTACGCAGGTTTCGCTGCCGGCGCATCACTGGGTACGTTGATCCTCGTCCTTTTGGGGGCGATGATCATCGCGGCGGTCGTGGGCATGATCATTGAACGATTCGCTTACCGGCCCGTCCGCAAATACTCGCGCATGACTACGCTGATCATGGCGATCGGCGTCTCGTTGTTGATCGAGAACCTGTTTGTGGCTCAGATCGGCGCGACGCCGCGCGCGTTCCCTGATTTCCTTGGATCGCAGAGTCAAGCACCTTATCGACTCTTCGGTAACGCCGCGATCTCGAAAGCACAGATCGTTATCTTTCTCGTTTCCATCGCGTTGATGTTGCTGTTGCAGTGGATCGTGTTCAAGACGAAGGTCGGTACGGCGATGCGCGCTGTCTCCTTCAATCTGAACTCAGCGAAGTTGATGGGCATCAATACTGACGCCATCATCAGCCTGACATTCGCGATTGGTTCAGCGCTGGCAGCAGCAGGCGGAGTTTTGACAGCGCAGTACAATCCAAACATCGATCCGTTGATGGGAATACTAACGGGATTGAAAGCCTTCGTGGCCGCGGTACTCGGCGGCATCGGAAACATACCCGGCGCAGTGCTCGGCGGTTTGCTCATCGGCGCCGCGGAGACTTTAGTCGTGGGTTACGGACATCACATCGGCATCGCTTCCACTTACCGTGATGCCGTAGCTTTTGCGATCTTGATTCTGGTTCTTTTGCTTCGTCCCTCAGGTCTACTCGGATCAACAGTACAGGAGAAAGTCTGAAGGCTCGCAAATCGACATCCACTGAATGCCAACCTTCATTAAACGGATTCTGGGTTTAGTCGTCGTCGTCGTAGTGCTCGTGGTTTTAAACGCGTTCATGAGCCGGGACGGTCTCTTTGGTTTTGGACTGCCCTACTACTACGCCGAACTCCTCAACCTAACCGGTATCAGCATCATTCTTGCCGTCTCGCTAAACCTGATCACCGGGTTCACCGGACAGTTTTCAATTGGACACGCTGGCTTCATGGCTGTCGGCGCTTATTCGTCTGTATTCCTGACTGTCTACTATTCACAGTCCGCGGAGCAGGCGTTGGCGGGTTTGTTCGGCGCAACGGTCGCACAGTCGCTGGTTTTTCTTGGCATCGTTGTGTTCGGCGCGCTGGTGGCTGCCCTGGCTGGATTACTGGTGGGAATTCCGAGTTTGCGACTGCGCGGCGACTATCTCGCAATCGTTACCCTCGGTTTCGCGGAGATCATCCGCATTATCATCCTGAACATCGATCGCGTCGGCGGCGCGACCGGCTTTCGCGGCGCAGTGGCGCCGTGGGAAGGCCGTCCGATTATTCCGCTGTATGCAAACTTTGTTTGGATAGGTGGCTTTGCCGTAATCACGATCGTCGTCGTCTACAACATCGTCCGATCTGACATCGGACGCGCGCTGGTCTCGATTCGCGAAGACGAACTCGCCGCCGAAGCAATGGGTATTAATACGACCCGTTACAAAGTGCTGGCGTTTGTCATCAGCTCGGCATTCGCCGGCATCGCGGGCGCGCTCTTCGGTCACTTCCGTCAGTTTCTGCACACCAACGACTTCCAGTTTATCCGCTCGATCGAGATCATTATCATGATCGTGCTTGGCGGAATGGGATCGATCACAGGGGCCGTGCTGGGCGCGATTGTGATCACGATCCTGCCCGAGTTGTTGCGCCAGTTACCCGGCAATCTCATCCACTATCGTCTCGTCATTTATTCAGCGTTGCTGGTCATCATCATGTTGACGCGGCCGCAGGGGGTGATGGGTGCGAGGGAGTTCGGTATTCCATGGCTGAAGCGATCACAGAAGCGACCTGAAGGCGACAAACCGGCCGGCGAAAAAGGCGTGCCGATTGCGCAATCAACAGAGGTACAGAAGTAAGAACATGGCGGAAACGAAAACCAACGGCGAACATCCACTAAGGACCAAGAAGTGCACCATTCGTTTCGGCGGATTAGTCGCCGTCAACGAACTCGACATGCACGTGCGCCAGGGAGAGATTTACGGACTGATCGGTCCTAACGGCGCCGGAAAAACGACGATCTTCAATCTTTTAACCGGCGTCTACACGCCAACTTCCGGCGAGCTTTATTTCAATGGCGAGCGGATCGACGGACTCAAGCCGTACGAGATCTCGCGCCGCGGCGTGTCGCGCACTTTCCAGAACATCCGGCTGTTTCCAAGTATGTCCGTGCTGGAAAATGTGATGACCGCCTGTCATCGACACGCGAAGCAGAACCTGCTCGACGCCGTGTTGCGACTCCCGCGGTTCGAACGTGATGAACGCGAACATCGCGAGTTTGCGATGGAGTTACTGGAAATATTCGACCTTGCGCGTTTTAAAGATGAAGGCGGAACGAGCTTGCCGTACGGTTCACAACGCCGGCTCGAGATCGTGCGCGCGCTCGCGACGAGGCCCCAATTGTTGCTGCTCGACGAACCCGCCGCGGGTATGAACCCGTCAGAACAGGAAGATTTGATGAACTTGATCAAGCAGATCCGCGATCGTTTCGGACTGACAATCCTGCTCGTCGAACACAACATGAAGGTGGTAATGGGCGTGTGCGAAAGAATTCAGGTCGTCGACTACGGCAAGTCGATCGCACTCGGTCTTCCCGAAGAGATCAAAAACGATCCCAAGGTAATTGAGGCATATCTCGGCGACTAAAACCACGAATGCTCACTCTCGAAAACGTTTCAGTAAACTACGGCGCGATTGAAGCTCTCACGGGCGTGTCGCTGCACGTCGAGAAGGGCGAAGTCGTGACGCTGATCGGGGCCAACGGCGCCGGAAAGACGACTACGCTGCGCACGATCACCGGACTGCTTCAACCACGGCTGGGCCGCGTAGTTTTTGAAGGCGAAGACATCAGCGCCAAACCCACGCACAAACTGGTCGCGCGCGGGATCTCGATGTCGCCCGAAGGACGCGGCGTATTCGCGAACCTCTCGGTCCGCGAGAACCTGAACATGGGCGCCTACCTGAAGAAAAACAAAGCAGAGATCGCCGCCGACATGGACCGCGCGTTCAAAATGTTTCCGCGTTTGAAAGAACGCGAGGCGCAGAAAGCAGGAACGCTCTCAGGCGGTGAGCAACAGATGCTCGCTATTGGACGCGCGTTGATGTCAAACCCGCGACTCTTATTGCTCGACGAACCGTCGCTGGGTCTCGCCCCGCTCGTCGTGCACACAATCTTTGAAGCGATCGACGAGATCAAAAGTAAGGGCACCACGATTTTGCTGGTCGAGCAGAACGCGCACGCTGCGCTGGGCCACTCCGATCGCGCTTACGTTTTAGAGACGGGAAGAATAGTTATGGAAGGTCCATCCAAGGACCTGGCGAACGACCCCCGGATTAAAGAAGCTTACCTTGGCGAGTAGATCACGCGTTAGTAGTCAGTCAATTCAAACACCTCTTCGGCGGCAGCATACAAGTCTCCACCTACAAAAGATAATTCTTCCTGTCGTGCTGGTGATGCTGGCACTGGCGTTTTCCTGCTCGCGCGACCCCACTCAGAACACAAACCAACCAGACCGCAGCACGATCAAGATCGGTTACTTCGGCGACCTTAGTGGTCCAACTTTTAATTTCGGACAGTCGGGGCTCAACGGCGTACTCATGGCCGCCGATAACATTAACCAGGCTGGAGGCATTAACGGCCGGCGCATCGACGTCGTGATCCAGGACGACAAGGGCAGTCCGGAAGAAGCGGCGCGGATTACGGCAAAACTGATCGATCAGGACAAAGTCATAGCGATCATCGGCGGAGGAACGTCGGGCAATAGCCGTGCGGCCGCGCCACGCGCGCAGTCGTCGCATGTGCCGCTGATCTCGCCTTCATCTACTGACCCGGCGGTGACGCTCGTCGGCGATTACATCTTTCGCGCGTGCTTTGTCGACGAATTTCAGGGCGAAGTGATGTCAAGTTTCGCTTTCAACTCGCTCAAAGCACGTAAGGCCGCGATACTTTTCGATTTCAACTCACCGTACGGCCGCGGCCTGACGAACTTCTTTCAAGCGAGTTTCAAACGTCTCGGCGGACAGATCGTCAACGAGCAGTCGTACACGCAGGGCGACGTCGAGTTTAAAGGTCAGTTGAGTTCGATTAAGGCGTCGGAACCCGACGTGATTTACATTCCAGGTTACTACGGCGACGTTACCTTGATTGCCAAACAAGCGCGCCAACTTGGTCTGACGCAGCCGTTGCTTGGCGGTGATGGTTGGGACGCGCCGGAGTTGTGGCCGCTGGGAGGCGACGCTTTGAATGGTTCGTACATCTCGACGCACTATTCAGTTGATGATCCTTCGCCGGCGATTCGCTCGTTCGTGGACGAGTACCTGAGACGTTACGGCAACCTCGCGCCTGACGCACATGCCGCGTTGGCCTACGACGGCGCGCGAATTCTGTTCGCCGCAATCACGCGCGCCGGATCGACCGAAGGTGCGAAGGTGCGCGAAGCCCTCGCGCAAACGAAAGACTTCAACGGCGTGACGGGGATGATCAGCATGGACGGACACCGCAACGCAGTGAAACCAGCAGTTGTATTGAAGTTGATGGATGTAAGGTTTATCTACCAGGAGACGATTCAGCCGCAGTTTGTGAATACCGCCGCATCACCGACTCCTTCACCACAGAAACCCACCAAAGGCACAAAATGATTAAGGCGAATTGAAAGTGAAATCTGCGTTGCGAATCTCTCCGGCAATCAGCGTCAGATCCTGCCCCTGTTCACCAAGTTCCTCGTGCCAAACCACCAGCCTGTAAACTCCCGGGGGCACGTTACGAATTTCAAACCGTCCCAAACCATCGCTGACTGCAAAGTAAGGATGTTTCAACACCCCGAGGTAAGCCCTTTCCCACGGATGCTGATTGCACTTAACCGGTATTAGCACTTCAGGCCGAATAAACGTCTTGACGACCGCCGGACTGTCCGGCGGTTGAGAAAGGTTCCATTCCTGGTTCAACTTCGGTGTCGGATGCGTATTGTGAACGGTCGGATCGCTATTCATAATCCTTAGCGGTTGATCCACTTGCAAACCCATCACATGAGGCGAGTATTGACACTTGTCATGTTGCAATGTTGGCTCAAAAGCTGGCACTGCAAACCGATAGTTCCGGAGCGATTCGCCTTGCAAGTAAACAAAAACGTTCTTCAATTTGTTCTCATTAGTGACGAACGACTCGGTTTCCGGCTCGCGTACCAGCTCCTGGCAGACGCGATCGGCAGCCATATCAATGCGCCGTGGCTTCGGCATAGTGCCGGTCACGCTAATCGTACCAACGATGCTGGCCTCGTTTCCCGTCGTGTAGTAAAGCGGCTTCTTAGCATCATCCTGCCGGGTGTTAGAGCGGACGTGTGAATGGATCAAGAGTGATGTTAGAAGGAGAAGCGACAGAATAGTGAGTTGATTTCTCATGGGTTCTCCTGGATTAGGCCGACGTACCGATAAACGATTGACTATTCTTTCAGCGATTGGCGCGCGCTTGCGAGTGTCCCAGCTACGGATTCCGGAGAAGTGCCGCCAACCTGCGACTTGGACTTTAGTGTTTGATCGAGGGACAAGGCAACGTGGACATCCTCAGTGAAGAATGGGGAAAAGGACACAAGCTCTGAAAGCGTCAACTCCTCAAGCTCTTTGCCCAACTCAATCGCCTGCCTCACGACTCTTCCAACAACTTCGTGCGCTTGCCGGAAAGACATTCCTTTGCGGACGAGATAATCGGCGAGCTCAGTTGCATTCATATATCCGCCGAGTGAGGGTTTGTTGACGGTGATGTTTGTTAGAACGGTACTCGTCACTTGCAAAGACGCGGTGACGGTATCGAACGCGTCAAACACCGCTTCCTTGTCTTCCTGCATGTCTTTGTTATAAGCGAGCGGCAGACCTTTCAACGTCGTCAGCAGTCCAAGCAAGTCCCCAAACACACGACCCGACTTCCCTCGCACCAGTTCCATCGAATCGGGATTCTTCTTCTGCGGCATCAAACTCGATCCGGTGGCAATCGCATCACCCAACTCGAAAAACCCAAACTCCGTAGTCGCGTAAAGAATTACATCCTCCGCCAACCGCGACAGGTGGACCATGATCAACGAACACACGCTGAGAAACTCAACACAGAAATCGCGATCGCTGACGGCGTCGAGACTGTTTTTCGTCACGCCGTCAAAACCAAGCGACTGCGCGAGTGCGGCGCGATCGATCGGAAACGACGTACCCGCGAGGGCTGCTGATCCCAGCGGCATGACGTTCACACGCCTGCGAGTATCGATCAACCGCTCGCGATCGCGCGCGAGCATCTCGAAATACGCGAGACACCAGTGAGCCAGCAACACCGGTTGCGCACGTTGCAGGTGCGTGTACCCGGGAATGACGGTTTGCGAGTTCGCTTCTGCAAACTCGAGCAGCGCGGTTTGCGTGAGTCGAAGCGTTGCGTCGAGATTGTCTATCGACTCGCGCAGCCAGAGTCGAAAGTCGGTGGCGACCTGATCGTTACGACTGCGTCCGGTGTGCAGCTTCCGCCCTGCGTCGCCAATCAATTCAACTAATCGCGCTTCGACGAAGGAGTGAATGTCTTCTTCTGGCGCGTCATCCTGGCAACCTCGGTGGAGAATCGTTTTCAAACCGTCACGGATCTGCGCGCCTTCGTCAGCAGTGATAACGCTCGCGTTTTCAAGCGCCTGGGCGTATGCGATGCTCGCCGTTACGTCAGCCTCAAACAGCCGGCGGTCGAAACGAAATGAGTTATTAAAGGCCGCGAAGCCGGGATCCGTCTTGTCCTTGAATCTGCCACCCCACATAAATCGAAAGTCTCCTTGACCACGTCCAACTCGCATGCTAGTTTATGCATCTATGCAACGATTATGCAAGTTAGTTGCATAAGTTGGCATGAATAAGCGCGACCGCCAGCAGAAGATTTTGAGCCTGATTCGAGCCAGGCCCATCGGCACGCAGGAAGATTTGCGTGCGTTGCTCGAGAAGTCCGGCGTGCCTGCCACGCAGTCGAGCGTGTCTCGAGATTTGGAAGAGCTCGGTGTCGTCAAGCACCACGGCCACTACACGCTGCCGCGAACCAATGGCGCGGCCGCGCGCGGCCTGCTGAGTTTAGACCACGCGGGCGACAGTTTGGTAATCGCCCGTACCGTGCCGGGACTCGCGTCGGCAGTAGCAGTCGAGATCGACGCTGCCGCGATCCCGGAGATCGTCGGCACGATTGCCGGCGAAGACACGATCTTTATTGCAGTACGCGATCAGAAAACGACGGTGAAGAAAGTTTGGAAGTTATTTGGGACCACGGATGAAAACAATTAAGAAGATAGTTCTGGCTTATTCAGGTGGGCTCGACACTTCGGTCATGCTCCGCTGGCTCAAAGAGCACTACGACTGCGAGGTCGTTTGCTACTGCGCCGACGTGGGCCAGGGCGCCGAGTTATCAGGTCTCGAAGAAAAAGCACACGCGACCGGAGCGTCGAAGCTTTACGTTGAAGATCTGCGCGAGGAGTTTGTGCGCGATTACGTTTGGACCGCAGTGAAAGCGAATGCGGTTTACGAAGGTGTCTATCTGATGGGTACTTCCCTGGCCCGTCCGGTGATCGCGAAACGGCAGATCGAGATTGCGCAAAAAGAGGGCGCCGACGCAGTCGCCCACGGCGCGACCGGCAAAGGAAACGATCAAGTCCGCTTCGAACTGACTTACTACGCGCTGCAACCGGACATCAAGGTGATCGCGCCGTGGCGCGAGTGGGAGTACAAGGGACGGGCAGACTTAATCGCGTATGCAAAGGAGCACGGCATTCCGGTGACGGCGACGGCTGAGAAACCATACTCGACTGATGCGAACTTGATGCACATCTCGTACGAGGGCGGAATTCTCGAGGACCCGTGGGCTGAACCGCCCGAGAACATCTTTCAGCTTACGCGCTCGCCTGAAAACGCGAGTGCCGAAGCGCATTACGTCGAGATCTCTTTTGACAAGGGCGAGCCGGTGGCGATTGACGGACGCCGCCTCGATCCGGTCACGCTGCTTGAGACCTTGAATGGATTGGGTGGCGCGCACGGCATCGGTCGTGTCGATCTCGTCGAGAATCGTTTCGTGGGCATGAAGTCGCGTGGCGTGTATGAGACGCCCGGCGTCACGATCCTGCATGCAGCGCATCGCGCGCTCGAGTCGATAACTCTCGATCGCGAAGTGATGCACCTGCGCGATTCGCTCGGTGTGAAGTTCGCGGAAAGCGTGTATTACGGTTTCTGGTTCGCGCCGGAGTTCAAACTGATGCGCAAGCTGATTGACGAAACGCAAGTCAGAGTAAACGGCGACGTGCGTCTGAAGCTTTATCGCGGAAATACGATCGTCGTCGGACGTCGTTCACCGAATTCGCTGTACGACGAGAACATCGCCACGTTTGAAGCCGACACGGTTTACAACCAGCGCGATGCTGAAGGGTTTATCAAGCTCAACGCGTTACGCCTGCGATTAGGCGGAAGGGGGCAAGGGCAATGACCAAAGAGATAGCGGTTGTTGACGTCGATAAAATCGGATCGGCCACGTCGCCGCTTGGATTGGCGAAGACGGTAGGTTTCGTGAGCTCATCGTCGTCACCGCGCGCGGGAGATGTTGTGGTCGTGCGCGCGCTGACTGACAGTGCGACTTACAACATGCTCGAGCTGCCGACGGGGCGTTTGGCGAAAATCAATCCGGGCGACATGTTGATTGGCGTGCTTGGTCGCCGGCGTGCGTTGAAGGGTTTCGTCGGCGACGTTCCAGCGGCAGTAAAGGCGGGAGACGAGCTGCACCTGCTCAACATGGGCGGCGTGATTGGTTTTTGCACCGGGCATCACTCGAGTCTTGGCGATGCGATTAAGCTGGAAGTGATTGGATTCGTTTGCGACGAAGACGGCGTGGTGCTGAACATCGCGAACGCCGCGTTGCCATTGCGCGCACGACTTGGCGAAACCGCGCCGATCGTTATGATCGCGGGCACTAGCATGAACAGCGGCAAGACGTACGCTGCTACTGAGTTGATCAAACAGGCGACGCGAGCCGGATTAAAAGTTGCGGCCGCAAAGTTATCGGGCGTCGCATGTCTGCGTGACACGCTGAACATGGCGGACCACGGCGCTGTGGCAACTTCAAGTTTTCTCGATTGCGGTCTGCCTTCGACGGTCGACGTCGAAGATCTCGCGCCGATGGCGAAGGCGATCATTGCGAAGCTGAATGAGATCGCGCCCGATCTGATCGTGATCGAGTTGGGCGACGGCATTCTCGGCGGCTATTCGGTCGATACCGTATTCAGCGATGCGGAGTTGCTGGATGCAACCGCGGCAGTCGTGTTTTGCGCGTCGGACTACGTTGGTGCGTGGGGCGGGATCGAGTTGTTGCGACGGCGCGGTGTCGAGGTCGACGTGATTTCCGGTTCGGTTACTGACTCGCGCATGGGTGGCGACTACATCAAGTCGCAGTTTAATGTGCCCGCTGCTAATGCGCGGCGTGAAGGTGAAACGTTGTTTGAGTTGGTGATGGCAAAAGTTGGGGCAACAGTAGCAGTCTGACAATGAATAAGATCCGTGTTGCAATTCTTGGAGGTTCAGGTTACGGCGGCTCCGAGCTGCTCCGTATTCTGCTGTCTCATCCGAACGTCGCGTTGGCATTCGTAACGGCGAACGAGCACGCCGGCAAAGCCGTTGGCGAAGTGCACCGGAATCTCAACGGGCTGACTGACCTTAATTTTGTTGCAGCGCCGGAAAGCATCGATAACGTCGATTGCGTGTTCCTCGCGCTCCCGCACGGGCAGGCGATGGACATCGTTCCGCGTTTGCCCGGTGAAACCAGGGCGATCGATCTGTCAGGCGATTTTCGACTGCGCGATCAAGCTGTCTTCGAGAAGCATTACAAGCAACCGCACACCGCGATGGAAGCTCAGGCAGAGTTTGTCTATGGTTTGACTGAGACAAATCGCGACGCAATTAAGAACGCGCGATTGATCGCTAACCCTGGCTGTTTTGCGACAGCGACGCTACTCGGACTAGCGCCTCTCGTTGCGAACGGCGTGCTCACCGGTCGCGTGATTGTTGATGCGAAGACGGGATCATCGGGTTCGGGCGCTAAGGCGGCCGCCAACACGCATCACCCGCAGCGAATGAATTCGTTCTACGCGTACAAGCCGTTCACGCACCAGCACGTGCCCGAAATCGAACAGGAACTCGAACACGTCGGCGATTGGACCAACGAACTCGTGTTCATGACGCACTCGCTGCCGGTGTCGCGCGGGATCTTCGCGTCGATCTACGCCGAGACAAAAACAAATCATACCGAAGATCAATTGCGAACAATGTTCGCAGATTACTATCGCGACTCCTTCTTCGTCCGGCTCGTGAACGGTTCGCCCGACATCAACTGGGTGAAGACGTCGAACTTCTGTGACATCGGATTCGCCGTGCGCGCAAACTCCATCGTGGTCTTCTCTGCGATCGACAATCTCGTTAAAGGCGCCGCCGGACAAGCAGTGCAGAACATGAATCTGATGTTTGGTCTGGATGAAAAGACAGGTTTGATGCTGGTCGGTACAAATCCGTGAAATCCGTCGTTGAGATCGAGGACGAGTTTCAGCTCGCCACTTATAAAAAAATGCCTATCGCCGCTGAACGTGGCGATGGTGTGTGGATCTACACGACGGACGGCGAAAAGTATCTCGATCTGTACGGCGGGCACGCTGTCGCGGGCACCGGGCATTGTCACCCACACGTGGTCCAGGCCATTCGCGAGCAGTCGGAGAAATTGTTGTTTTATTCAAACCTCGTCTACTCCGACGCACGCGCGCGCGCGGCGGAACGGTTAGTTTCGATCGCCCCTGCGGCGCTGACCAAAGCTTTCTTCTGCAACTCCGGTACGGAAGCAAACGAGAACGCCATGCGAATGGCGCGCATGGCAACGGGCCGTGAAAACATCATCACCTTCGGCGGCGGATTTCACGGGCGTACGGCCGATTCGATCAGCGCGACGTTTCTCGGTAAGTATCGCGAACTCGGTCGACCAAACGTTCCCGGGCACCTGGAAGCGACGTTTGGCGACGTCGAATCGGTACGCGCGCTGGTTGACGATAACGTCGCCGCGATCATGCTCGAACCGATCCAGTCGATGGCCGGCGTGCGCATGGCCCAACGCGAGTTTTATCGCGAGCTGCGCGAGCTGTGTGACGAATTTGCCGTGGTGCTGATTTACGATGAGGTGCAGACTGGCGTAGGTCGCACCGGTGAATGGTTCTTCGCCGGAAACGCAGCAGGTGACGGCGTCGTGCCTGACATCGTAACGCTGGCGAAGGCGCTCGGCAGCGGCGTGCCTGTCGGCGCGTGCCTGGTCACCGAAGCGATCAGTTCGCACATCAAAGAAAACGATCTCGGCACGACGTTCGGCGGCGGCATGTTGGCGATGGCGGCTGTGACCGCTACTCTCGAAGCGATCCAAAATGATGGAATGCTGGGGAACGTCAAAGCCGTCGAAGCGCGTCTGCGCGAACGATTGCGCGAGATCGAACAGGTGGTTGCCGTCCGTGGTCTCGGCTTCTTGCTGGGAATTGAGTTCAACGATAAAGCCGCACTTATTCACAAAGCGTTGCTTGACCGTAAAATCATTACCGGAACGTCAAGCGACGCAAACGTTTTACGGTTGCTGCCACCGTTATGCTTACGGATGGACGAGGTGGATTTGTTTGTTGAGCAGCTAGGGGCGATATGCACTTCCTAACCACGAAAGATGCCGATCTGAATGCGCTGATCGAGTCGGCGTTGCGCTTCAAGCGCGGCGACGATCGCTCGCGACCGCTTGACGGTAAGTCAGTTGCCCTCGTGTTCTTCAATCCCAGCCTGCGTACGCGTGCGTCGATGCAGGTTGGCGTCTACGAACTTGGCGGCAACGCGGTCGTACTCGAACCCGGCGGGACGAGTTGGACACTCGAGCATCGCGCAGGAGCCGTGATGGACGGTGACAAGACTGAACACGTCGCCGAGTTTGTCCGGGTGCTCGAACGATACTGCGTCGCGATTGGTGTGCGAACGTTTGCGGCGCTGAAAGACTGGGCGGAGGAAAGGACCGATCCGATTCTCAATTCGTTTGCGAGATACGCGTCGGTGCCGATCATCAATCTCGAGTCGGCGATGCATCATCCCTGCCAGTCACTCGCTGACATGATGACGATTCGCGAGAAACTCGGCGCAGGACGCAAACGCGTCGTGTTGACCTGGGCGTGGCATCCGAAACTGCTTCCGATGGCCGTGCCAAACAGTTTCGCCCTCGCGGCAGCGCAGATGGGCCACGATCTCGTCATCGCGCATCCGCCTGGATACGAGCTCGATGAAGAGTTGATCGAAGATTCTCGAAAAGTTGCTGCCGATGCCGGCGGCAGCCTGACGATCAGTAACGACATGGACACAGCCTTCACCGGCGCCGAAGTGATCTACGCGAAGAGTTGGGGCGCGAAACAGTTTTACGGGCGCGACGAACAAGACACGATCACGCGGGCACAGTATCGCAACAAGTGGATCGTTAACGAACGCCGCATGGCCCTAACGGACGACGCGATCTTCATGCACTGTCTGCCGGTGCGTCGTAATGTGATCGTAACCGACGGCGTGATCGATTCCCCTTCATCAGTGGTGATTGACGAAGCCGAAAACCGGCTGCACGTCCAAAAAGCGGTGATCAGCGAGCTCTGTGGATCATGATCGACAATCAATTACGACTCGATCTCCTGCGTGAAGCGCTGCCGTACATCCAGCGCTTCCAGGGACACACGTTCGTCGTCAAGCTCTCCGGAAAAGTTACCGAAGTTCAGGAGAACCTCACTTCACTGGCTGAAGAGTTGGCACTACTGCACCAGGTCGGCATCCGCATCTGCGTCGTCCACGGCGGCGGCAAACAACTCAGCGAACTCGCCACGAGGCTTGGGATCGAACAAACGATCATCGAAGGCCGTCGTGTCACAGACGACGCGACGCTCGAGATGGCGAAGATGATCTTTGCCGGCAAGATTAATACCGACATCCTGGCAGCGCTCCGCCATCGCAGCATCGAAGCTGTCGGTTTGTCGGGCGTGGACGGCAACATCGTCCACGCCGAACGACGTCCGCCGAAAGAGATCGTCAACCGCGAGACGGGTGTACGTGACAAAGTCGATTTCGGACACGTCGGCGACGTCGTGCAGATCAACGCACGACTGCTGACCGTCCTGCTGGACCACGGCTATTTGCCCGTCATCTCATCGCTTGGCGCGGACGACGAGGGCATGGTATTCAACATCAACGCCGACACGATAGCCGCTGAGATCGCAGTCCAACTCCAGGCCGAGAAGTTAATCCTGCTCAGCGACGTCGACGGCATCTACTTGAAGTCCGGCGATCCACAGACGAAACTGTCGCGCCTCACGGCGGCCGAAACTGATGAGTTGATCAGCAGCGGCGCCGCAACCGGCGGCATGATCCCGAAACTACAGAACATCGCCACGCTCTTGCGACGCGGCGTGCACAGCGCTCACATCATCAGCGGCTCCAAACGTAACGCGCTCCTGTCCGAAGTTTTCACCGACAAAGGCACCGGAACAATGATCGTCGCCTGAATCACCCAATCGGTGATTGCGGCAAGAACCGATCGCGATCGAATGGCGGCTCTTCATGCTCCGGGATCGGATCGTCGGGCCAGTCCTGCGACCAGCGTTTCCGGTGCTCTTCGTCGGCGTAATACCTCAGATAGATTTGATTATCCGAGTCACTACCGCTGCCGGTGAGGTCGATCATGTACGCATAGCTCGGGTTCTCCGGAAACAACACCGCCTCCTCGCGCAAACCGTCAACGTAAAGGTAATTGTAAAGTTCGCGATCGGTGAGGTGGTTCGTGTGCAACAGGTACGCGCCAAGCGACGCCATGCGCTCCACGATCTCCTTTAACTTCGAGCCGAGCGATGGTTCGTCGAGTTGGTCCGGCGGTGGAATCTCGAGACCACTGTTTTCGATCAGGCGAAACAGGCTGATCGGCTCAGCGGTCTCGTACCCCAACACTTGCCGCAGAAACTCTTCCTCCATGTCAGCCGGCATCGACTCGAGCGACATGGCGCTGCCGCCAAGCTTCTCCAGTTCCTGACGCAGTTTGGCGATACGTTCTTCCTGATCGGGTTCGTCGGCGAATTGAATAGTCGTCATTCGTGGCTCCTTAAGCAGTCTGAGAGGTTTAAGGATTGAGGCGCCTGGAGGCGATGAGGCTCTCCGTCCAAGTTATGTTTTATGTGGGTTGAGCGCGCATTGTCGTACTTGCGCTCGGAAAAGTAAAGCGCGACTTAATCGGACGGTTTTCCCGATGGCGGTGGCGCGGTGAACGTGCCTAGATCAGTCATTCCCATACTCGCTTCGATCTCCTGGATTCGCGCAACGGCAGCTTCGAAACCGTTGGCGTCACCGAAATGATCCACTTCGATCTCTTCAAACTTAGCGCCGAGTTCTTCCAGCTCTGCTTCTCCAAGCGAGGCCTTCCAGGCAGGAAAAACGATCGTGTCTTCAATCGCGGAGTGATAGTCGTACATGCGCGCGAATGATTCCAGCGCGTTGATTAGCGGCGTTGTCACGCTCGAAGCAATACGATCCGAATTTGTCACGGACAGGATGTAATCGGTGATTTCGCGGCCGCGCGTATGTTGGACCATCAGCACGTCCACGTACACTTCCGCCGGATTGCGAAACTTCTTAATCAACGGCAGAACAAACCCTTCCTCCAGTTTTTTCTCGTGATAGTCTTCGCCAAAAACACGAAACAGTTGTGCGGTCTTTTCCAGTACGTCCGGCGTAATTGAATTGGGATCCTGGCGAAGACGTGTTGCAGCCTCGCGATAGACGAGCAACGCTCGCCGCAGCACACCGTGCTCGCGCATTAAATCCTCGGTGGCCGAGACATCAGTCGGACCAAGCTCGCCGGCTGTGGGTTCGTTCGGATTGGAGCTACTACCGTCGCCTTGACTCGATCTCCGGCAACCAACGAGCAAAGCACCTGCGCCGGCGAGCGAGATCCCCGCCAGCAATTCTCTTCTTGTCTTGTTCAACTATTGTTCTCCTGGAATGAAACCGTGTCGTTCCTATGAACCCTTTGATAATACCTTGCTCGCGAAGTTAGACTAAGCAAAATCTCAAATGGACAACGAAGCCATCGCTCGCCGGTTTTATCGTTTTGCTGCCTTGATGGAGCTGCGTGACGACGATCCGTTTCGCTGGCGCTCGTATCGCAACGCTGCTGAGGCCATCGAAGTCTGGCCCACGCCGTTGAAGGAGATCGCCGAGAAGGAAGGTGTCGCGGGTTTGCAGGAAATCCCCGGCGTCGGCAAGGCGATCGCCGGCAAAGTGATCGACCTCCTGAATCGCGGAACCTTCGACGCCTGGGACCGGCTGACTGCGGAAACACCGGAAAGCGTTCTCGACTTGATGGAGATTCCCGGCATTGGTCCGAAAACAGCCGCGCTGTTGCACCAGCGTTTTAAGGTTTCCTCACTTGCCGAGTTCAAGACATTCGTCGCGGGCGGCGGTCTCGACATGGTCGACGGCATCGGACCCAAGACTGCCGAAAAGATCAAGGAGTCGCTGGAGTATTATTAGCATTGATCTGTAGTTCCACTTCTGATTGAATGAGCCACCACCATGACAAAGAAAATGAAACGCCGTGATTTCATGCGCACGGGTGCAGCCGCCGGTTTGACGATAGCGGCCACCAAGAACGAGGTCGCCGGTTTCCCGACAATCCTCAAACAGAACACCGTTAAGCCGCTCGTCATTGCCTCAGCGAATGGCAATCGATTCAAAAACGGCGGCGACGTCGTTGCGGTCATGAAGGCGTTTACGATGATGACCGGCGGCGCCGACGTGCTCGACTGCGTGGTAGCGGGCGTCAATATCGTCGAGCTCGATCCACTCGACGACAGCGTCGGTTTCGGCGGTTTGCCAAACGCTGACGGCGTGGTGCAACTCGACTCCTCGGTGATGCATGGTCCAAAGAAGCGTGCGGGCGCAGTCGGCGCGCTCGAAGGCGTGCGCACGCCGTCGTTGGTGGCGAAAGCCGTGCTTGAAAATACGGACCATCACCTGATCGTCGGCAAGGGTGCACAGGACTTCGCACGCAACATGGGGTTCAAGATCGAAGATGATCTGAACACTGAGAATTCCCGCCGCAAGTGGCTCGAGTGGAAACGAAGATCTGATCCCGATCACTATCTCGATCCAAAGAAGCGCGCGGAAGCCGGTCACAAAGCCGCGTTGGACATGTTGGCCGCCGGCTTGCTTCGCGAAGAGAACATGCACGGCACGATCAACTGCGACGCCATCAACTCGAAAGGCGAGATCTGCGGCGTCACCACCACCAGCGGTCTCGCATGGAAGATACCGGGACGCATCGGCGACTCGCCGATCCTCGGCGCCGGTCTTTATGTCGATGGTGCTGTCGGAGCTGCTGGTTCCACCGGTCGCGGTGAAGCGAATCTATTCAATCTTTGCTCGTTCGTCATCGTCGAAGAGATGCGTCGAGGCGCGCGTCCGAAAGACGCGGGCATGGAGGTCTTGAACCGGATCAAGAGCAACACCGTCGAGAAGCGTTTGCTCAACAGTCGCGGCCTGCCGAACTTCGGCATCACGTTCTACATTCTCAATGCAAAAGGTGAGTTTGCCGGCGTGACGATGTACGAGGGTGGATCATTCGCGATCTGCAATGAGAACGGCCCGCAAACATTGAAGTGCGATGCGTTGTTAACGGGCCGTCCCAGCGACTAACGGACTTAACCACAAGAGGCACAAAGACACACAAGAGGCACAAGAAAGAAAAAGGGGAAAGTGAACACTCATTCCTGTTTAACTTTTTGTGCCTCTTGTGACTCTTGTGCCTCTTGTGCTTAAAAACTATTGAGCGTTCGGATCGTTTTGCATCATCCCGAAGATGTTGCCTTCGGTGTCTTTGCAATAGACCAACCATCCCATTCCGGGGATCGCCATCTTTGGTAGTGCTATTTGCCCGCCGTTCGACAGCGCCGTGTTCGTCGAAGCATCGACGTCCGCGACGTCCACGGTGCACACGTAAGCAATCACAGCCTGCCCGTCGATCTCGCCCTGGCGGCGCATGAGTCCACCGTTGATACCTGGCTGGCCGTCTGGTCCAGTCGTGACAAGCCAGTACTCCATCGGTCCTTCCCACTTCTGAAACTGCCAGTCGAAAAGCGTTTTATAAAAGTTAACGGCGCGCTCCGGGTCGGCCGCATGGATTTCAAAATGCACAACTCTAGGCATTTATTGTCTCTCCCTTTAAGTAGTTAAGTATTCGCAGGCGCCGTTGACTTTCCGTACTTTTGCGTCGCAAACCCGACGAACAATCCGACCAGCGTGCCAGGGATGATGATCTCGAGGTAATACTTGCCCTGCATCAACGCGATCGGCAGCGCCAGCAGCGCGCCGACAATAAGGCCGAAGACTATTCCGATCGGCAGCGAGTGAAACTTCTTCGCGAAGAATCCAATCGCGATACCGGCAAGGATGCCTTTGATCGTCGAGCCCACCACGATTCCACCAATCGCATTTCTGACCTCCGGGTCCGGCGTCAACAAGGCAGTCAGTCCGTCGATGACGCCGAGCACGGCGCCGAGGATTACACCAATAAGCGGTTTCGACATGAGTGTCTCTCCTTTGGGGGTTTGTTTCCTATCCTTCTATTAAACGTCGCCGGCGATTTCTTTAACTGCGAGAGGTGAAAATGAAAAAAATTCTCATCAGGAGGTAAACGAGCACCAAAAGCACCAGGAAACGGTTTTTACTCACCCACCGGCTGACCTTTTCATAAGCGTTCTCGCGATAGGCTGACACCGGTTCCGCGTCCAGCAATCGACTCACGTCAGCGGACAGTTCGGCAGCGCTGGCGTAGCGATTGGACCGGTCTCGCGCCATCGCTTTCAGACAAACGGCTTCGGCGGGCTTCGTCACTTTCGGATTCACCGCACGCGGTTTGTCGTCGTTTGGAGCTTGATCGGTCAGCAAAAAATAGAACACCGCGCCGAGGGAGTAAATGTCAGAGCGTTCGTCGAGCCGATCGACTTCACCACGCGCCTGCTCCGGCGACATGTACTGGCGCGTCCCAATGACCGTGCCCTGACTCGTGTCGCTTGTTGTGTTCGGATTCGGTTGATCCGGACCGGGCAGCATCAACGTGTCTGCTTCAGAGGCGACTGGCCGGGGATCGTCACGCAAGATTTTTGCGACGCCCCAGTCGAGCACAAGCACCTCGCCAAACGATCCGATCATGATGTTTTGCGGTTTCAAGTCGCGATGAATAACACCGTGAGCGTGCGCGAATGCGACAGCGTCACACACCGCTTGGAACTTGCGTAGCCGCTCTCTTGTCGAGCCTGTGTTCGCCGCATACTCGTCGAGACGGACGCCGCGCACTAGCTTCATCGCGTAGAACACGCGGCCGTCCGCCAACTCGCCAACGTCGTGGACGGGAACGATGCCAGGGTGTTCGAGCCGCGCAATGATTTGCGCCTCGCGGATCATCCGTCGACGCAGGTCATCCGAAATCTCCGTAGCGCTGAGTACTTTGATCGCGACCTGGCGGTTTAGTTCTGTGTCTTCAGCGAGGTAGACCGTTCCCATGCCGCCGCGCGCAAGTTCTTTGACGAACGTGTACTTCGTGCCGCTGAAGTCGGGATTGCCGACCACTTCTCGCAAATGACTCAGTTTGCTGTCCGAGAGCCACTTCATTTCACGTCAACTCCGAGTAGCGAACGTGCTTCGGTGCGAAACTCTTCGTCAGTAGCGGTGAACTCGCGTAGTTTGTCGAGCACGATGCGACGGAAGTCGCGACGCGTGGCGGCGAGATAGTTGTTTACCGTCGCTGGTTCGAGTTCGAATGTTTTTGCAAGCGAGGCGTATGAGATTGCTTCGTCATTGTCTGTGAGGTCATACGCTTCAAACAACTGAAAATGGACCATGCGACCCGAGGCCTCGCATCGTTCGCGCAACGCGTCGACTGACATGGTGAACATCCACCGCACCCACTCGCGATGAAAATAATCTTCGGGACTTAGATCGGCGCTTGTCGCATGCATCGCAATCTCGTCTTCCGCGCTAAGAAAGTCGAGTTGGAAATGATTAGTGTCGCCGCCGCGTTTCAAACGTTTGCCTGCTTTTCTTTCATTGGCGACGAAGCCGTCGAGACATGTGCGCAAAAAAGTTTGGAAGCTGGCCTTGCGCGCGTCGTAGTTCGCAAAATGATTTTTCTCGAAGGCGTTGGCGAAGAATCCCTGCGTCAGATCTTTCGCGTCTTCGTTGTTTGCCTGCCACTTCAGTCGAACGTACTTGTATGCAGGTTTCCAGTAACTGGTGAGGATGGTGTCGAAGGCGCGCTGGCGCACGACTTGGTCCTCGCTGCGGGCGGCTGCGATTGCTGACTGGTTGGTAACGGGGAACCGCTGCTGCGCACCGCCAATGTCGGTATCCGGGTCCATGTTTGAGGCGGGAATTATCACACGAAGCTGGTCGGAAGGCGGTATTATTTCATCCCATGAAACGATTCCATCTGGTCTTTGGGCTGGTCGTGTTGATCGTTTTTCTTCTTACGGGCCAATACATGGACCGTTATCACAACCATCTGGAATTTATGCCCGATGGACCAAGGCTGCTTTACCGCACGCGGCATATTTTCATCCTCATGTCCGGCTTGCTGCATCTTGGGATTGGCACTTACTTCAGCTTTCAACCTACGGCTACGCGCCGCGCGTTACAGATCACTGGATCTGTTCTAATCACCGTCGCCGTTGTCTTATTCACGATCGCGTTCTTCTACGAACCTCGCCTCGAGAATCTCGAAACGCCTCTTTCGCTTGCGGGAACGATCACGATCGCCGTCGGCACGTTACTACACTTGTTCAGTGGCGTGAGGCGGCGTGTCACGTCGAATATAACTATGAACAAAAGACGCACTTAGATTCTTGACGCAGTATTCCACGAGCGTTATATTCCCTCTGTGGAATGGGAGGTTGAGTACACCGACGAGTTTGAGAGCTGGTGGAACAGCCTCGATGAAGATGAATAGGAGTCGGTGACGTCGTGCATCCTACTGTTAGAGGCAAGAGGCCCAATGCTGACTTAGCCGTTCAGTTCGGGCATCGAGCGGTCTCGACACTCTCATATGAGGAGTTGAGGATACAACACGCGGGACGACCGTATCGCGTTCTATATGCGTTTGATCCTCGCCGCGTAGCAATTCTTCTCATTGGCGGTGATAAAACTGGCGACGACCGCTGGTACGAGAAGTATGTCCCATTAGCCGACAAGATTTACGACACCCACATCGTCAGTTTGACGAAAGAGAGTAAGAATCATGGCTAAGCCCTTTAAGAACCTGAAACAAAAAATGTCCCCCGCAGCGTTGGCACGTGCTGAAAAACGAGCCAGGAAGGTGCTCGCAGAAATGCCCTTAAACGAACTGCGAGCAGCTCGACAGCTTACGCAGGAGAGTCTCGCGAAATCACTGGGCATCAATCAAGCGGCGGTTTCCAAGATGGAACGGCGTACCGACATGTATATCAGTACGCTGGGCCAATTTGTGGTCGCGATGGGCGGAGAACTCGAGATTACGGCACGTTTCCCGGATGGCGTTATAAGGATTATGCAGTTCGAAGACGCGGAAGCACGTTAACTGATACGACGTGTTACACCAATAACCTTCGAGCCTCTCAGGCGTTGCCGTAAAACGCATTCTCCTCACACGAGTGGCGTGGCGCGGGATAGGACGCGTCGCTGGATCCATACGGTGAAAAGGATCAGGCTCAAGCCAAGCAGCGCCAGTGCAAACGGGAAGAAGAACGAGTCCTGGAAGACTCGGTAGGCAAGATGCCCTAAGTAGATATGCACACCGAGCGCTCCGAACACCAGAAATGTCGAGCGACCCATCTTCACAGCCAACGCGATGAACCCAACGTTCAGCACCGCATACAAAGCTTTGTTTAACTCCGAGTCACTGTGCATCGACGTCAATCCGCCCCAGAACGCCATCATTCCAAAGATGTAACACCAGAAGGCAAAATCTTCTGAGCGCGATTCGCTGCGCTTCTCCAAGAGTTTTTCCAATCCAAAACCGACGAGAAGAATGACCAGGCCAACCCCCACGCTGATCCACTGATTAGTCTCATAACTGAGGTGGTTCTTCTTGGCTATCAAAGCTGCCAAGTCCATTGACAGAAACCAGAAAGAAAAAGCGATCGGCGCCGTGAGGAAACCGAAACGCACGAAGTATAAAGCGACTGCGGCAGCAGCAATGGTCGCGAGTTCCATGACGATCCACGAGCCGTGAATCCATGGATAATATCTGTCGTAATCGCCCGGGTGCTCATCGGGCCAAAGACCGAGTATGTCCTGCACTGAGTAGGTGAATAGTGGTACCAGACAAACGGCCACGGTTATCAATAGACCACCGCCGATAAGGTATCCTTTACCGCGCAGCCACCATCCCAACCCGCCCGCCAACGCCATGTAGACAACCACCGTCACCAGTATTCCCGGTGAGCCGAGCTCCTCCCATTTATCACCGAGGAACCAAGCGCAGGCTGAAATCATGAGCATCGCACCGAAGTAATAAGCGACGGTGACGAAGTTCAAACCCTTTCCGTGTTCAACTTCGATCGCCTTTGGTTGAGCAACCGCTGGCTTATGGGAACGCTGCTCGAGACCCCAACCGACAAGGCGATCAGCATCATCTCGCGAGAGCACACCTTGTTCGGCGGCACGATAAATATCCGAGGATGTAAGCGAGACTTCGTAGTTGGGAGTATCAGAATCGGGTGTAGGCATTTGGGGGTTCCCTTCGTTAGTTGGGCTTACTCATTACGCCTGGGTGTTACGACAACGCCGCTTCGAGCCCTCGCAATCGCTGCACGGTTGTACCCGCCAGCTCGAGAATAGAAGGCCGATCATTCGTGAACAGACCTAAGTCGTCGTCGAGCAACATTCGTTCCAACCGCGCGTCCACTGCGCGCCGCAATTTAGGATCTTCCGATTCGGGCGCGGGCACATCGGACGCCGGGACGTACACGATCAGATCGAGCAACGCCACAGCATTTCCCGCTGCGGTGATAGCTTGTTTGGTTAGCGCGGCGTCCGCAGTGTCACGGTCCAGATCGTCAAGGGCCAACAGATACGCTACAAAATCGGCCGGACTGCGCTCGAAGATGACCCGATCGCCCAAGCGGTACTGCTGAAGACGCTCGATCTGGTACTCCAACTGTCGGAAGAAATCTTCTGCTGACGGCTCAGCACCGAAACCTTCGCCATACAGGTCGTTAAGTGCTTCGTATGGTTCAGACTCGTGGACATACTCAGCATGGGCGGAGAGGAACGCATCAATGAGTGTGCTCTTGCCAGAGCAATGCGTCCCTGAGACTGCCACTCGCATTGGAACTGTCAGTGAATGCTCTGGCGCTTGACGATCACGAGTGTGATATCGTCAGCGGCGCTGGTTCCCTGAGCGAATTTAGTAAGAGAGGATTCGATACGATCACGGATGCCGGCGGCGGATGCCTCGACGTTGCGCGAGACGACTTCATACAAACGGGTTGGACCAAACTCTTCGCCCGTCGGGCTGACGGCTTCGGTGACACCGTCTGAGTAGATCACCAAAACATCCCCTGGCTGCAACTGCGTCCGTCCCTCGCGATACTCCGCATCCGGCTTAATACCCAACGGCAAACCGCCCGACGCAAGTTGTTCAACCGTTCCCGCCGCATGAATGATCAGCGGCGGGTTGTGACCCGCATTCAGAAACGACATCGCTCCCGATTCCGGATCCAACTCTGCATAAAACAGCGTGACGAAACGATTCGCGGGAATGTTGTCCGCCAGGTAACGATTCACCGCCGAGATCGTCGCGACTAAGGAATCGTGCGACGCCGACTGCGCGTGAATCGCAGCATGCAACGACGACATCAACAGCGCCGCCGCAGTTCCCTTGCCTGACACGTCGCCCAGCGCAATCACCAACCGTCCATCTTCACGTTCGATGAAGTCGTAATAGTCGCCACCGATTTCGTAACAGGGAAAACTGATTCCCTGTAACTCATAACCGTTAATAATCGGCGGCGCGGTTGGTTGGAACCGTTGCTGAATTTCACTAGCCAGCGCGAGTTCGCGTTCGAGACGTTCGCGTTCGAGTCGCGCTTCCACCAGTCGCGCATTCTCGACGCGGATCGCCGCCACTGACGCAAGCGTCGTTAACACTTTCAGATGGTCTTCTGTGAACCGTCCCTCAGCGATCGGCGAATCCGCGTAGATGATGCCGAACACTTTTTCAGAAACGCCCAGCGGCACAGCCAGGACCGCCCGCACGCCCTGCAAGACCATCGTGCCACTCGCGAATCGCGGATCGTGTTGCGCATCAGACGTCAACACCGACTTGCCGCGAATCACAACCTCGTCGAGCACGTTGCGACTGACGCGAATCTCTCCGACTTCCCCAACGCGATCTCTCAACCTCGCGACCGCCACTCGCAGTTCTTCACCACCCTCGTCGCGCATCATGATCACACAGCGGTCGGCGGGCACTGCTTCGAACACGAGCGTAACGATCTGTTCGAGCGTTTCATTCAACGTCGCGGACGCCAATAGCGTGATGCCCACTTTGCTGATCAGCGCCAGCAAATCGCTTTGTTTTATCTTCGGAGCTACAGCCGTCGCCGTCGCGGCGATCTCTTCCTTGGTCCGTGCTCCCTCGATCGCCTCTAGCAATCCGGACGTGGTCCGATCGCCTGAAGCGAGTGCAATCGTGGCTTCCGGAAGCGATGTACCGGAATTGTCGGTGATCATCGTGGCGCCCATACCGGAGTTGTATGTGCCGTCGTCAAAGATGATCTCCGTTTCGCCGATCTGGATGCGACCACCGGCCCGCAGGTGAATCACACCCTCGACCGTAGCGCCGTTGTAGAGCGTGCCATTCGCCGAACCGAGATCCTGCAACACGTATTCGTCGCCCTCTCGCCGCACCTCCGCGTGCACACGCGACGCAAACGGATCAGGGATACAGAGATCGTTTCGCGCCGAGCGGCCGATGGTGATGCGTAGCCGGCCCAACGGGAAATGGTCGGGGTTGCGATCGGGGTACTTAACTATGAGCTCTGACATTTGTTCAGCAGTTCAGCAGATTATCGGGCGGCAATTAGCAGCATCGAGAAACTATAGAGAACCTTCCCGGACGACGATGGTGCCGGCAATCATATCGTGCAAACCCCGGCCATGCACGGACACAGCCGCCATTAAAAAGCCGATGCCCAACAGGGCAAACGAGATCGGATACCCGACAAAGTGACGCAGAAACGCGCGTCCAATGCCGAGTTCGCCGCCGTCGTTTCTTTCGATCCGCAAACCGGTGGCCCATTTACCGAGAGTAAAACCGGTCAAACCGGGCAGGAGACCCAGGTTCAGAACTGCCAGCGCAACAGTCATTAGAATGCCTGCCGTCTCGGCGGAATTGCCGGCGGCACGCGCACCGCCGCCCATCATGCGCGCGAACAGCGTGCTAACGACGAGCACCGACGCGAGCAAAATGTAATCGATCAGAATTGCGCCACAGCGGAGTGGAAACGGGGTTCGTAGCCTTTGACCAGCCTGTTTGGCGGTGCGGCTTCGAGGATGGGAGCGGGGCAAACCCTGGGCAGCAGTCATCGTTTAGAACTTTATTCTTTGTGCTTGGAGCTTTGTACTTCGATCAAAGTACAAAGATCGAAGCACAAATCAACCAACTAAAAAGTGCAGCGTCGTCTCGCCGACGCGCAATTTGTCTCCGCTATCTAATACGCGTGGTTGGCGCGGCGCAAGTCTCACCGAATCATTAATCACCGTGCCGTTCACCGATCCCAGATCCTCGACGAGAAACGTTTCGCCTTCGAGCCAGATACGCGCGTGACGCCGCGAGACCTTCGTTTCGGGATCGAATCGCGAGAGATCGATCTCGGGAAAAATGTTTGAATGCGGGTCCGTGCGTCCAAGCAAGTTGCTGTCCTTCTGCAGGATGAACGAAGCATCGAGCTCTGTGGTTCCAGTAACGACGAGCTTCGCCGTCGGCCTTGCAGCGTGCAACGTGGCGCTCGCGCCGACTGCGGCTAGCGGTTGTCGAGCACCGCAGTGCGCACAGAACACATCGTCCGCCGCGATGCGGCCTCCGCAAAAACCGCAATAGACCGTCGCGACCTGAACAGTTTCGCCGCCGAGCAGCGGCGCCGGCATGCCGAAACTGACCTGCCCCTTCATTAACCGGTCGAGATGATTTACGAGCTCGTTCCGCAACTCACCCGCTGAGCGATAGCGATCCTCCAGCCGGTACTCGACGCAGCGCATCAGAATGTGCTCCATCTCGGTCGAGATTGATGGAGCGATCTGTCGCGGCCGCGGGTTCTTCGAGAAGTCGAAAATCAGGAGCGGGTTGTCCTGCGGATCCGACCCGGTCAACAGGTGGAACATCGTCGCGCCGAGACTGTACACGTCAGAAGCTGGTTGCACACGTCCGCTAAACAACTCGGGCGGCGCATAACCCATCGTGCCAACAGCCGTCACGCCTTTCTCCTGTTGCGTGACCCAGCGCGCGATTCCGAAGTCGATCAGCATGATGCGTCCGGTGTTGCCGTCGATCATTAGATTCGCGGGTTTCAGGTCGCGGTAGATGATTGGCTTGGGTCGCGAATGGAGATAGTCAAGCACGTCGGCGACTTGCATGCCCCAGTCGGTGACGGTTTTCTCATCGAGTCTTCCGCCGATCGCCGCGCGCATCCGCGACGCGAGATCGCCGCCCGAGATGTACTTCATCACGAGGTAGAAACGGCTGCGGTCGGCGTCGTAGAAATAGTCGTAGATGGTCGGGATGCACGGATGCTCGAGTGACGTAAGCAGCAGTGACTCGCGTTTGAAGTCGCCGATCGCTTTCTCGTGCTGCGCGGGATCGAGATGCGATTCCATCATCTCTTTCACAGCGCGCGGTGCGTCGCCAAGATTACGATCCTTCGCGAGGTAGACCGCGCCCATACCACCGCCGCCGATCCGGCGTACGATCTCATAGCGGCCATTCAA
The DNA here is from genome assembly GCA_963789185.1 of uncultured Acidobacteriota bacterium. Taxonomy (GTDB): domain Bacteria; phylum Acidobacteriota; class Blastocatellia; order Pyrinomonadales; family Pyrinomonadaceae; genus PSRF01. The sequence continues at coordinate 225,288 of CAWBJU010000012.1, read as the reverse complement.
TACTGTGTTCGCCGGGAGTTGCTTGACAGTGGGCTGGTGTCCGCCGGTCGTGCCACGGTGTTTCGACGTGTGACTCGCGACTGGCTCGGCGGGAATATTGTCGGTGTATGAACCACCGAGAGAGTCTGAAGAGATCGGCTTCGGTTCTTCGACGGCTTTCGCAACCGGCGCTGGAGCTTCCGCCACCGCAGCGGCGGATTCGTGAAAAAAGTCAGACTTCGCTGAGGCCGGATCGTCAACCCCCGGCTCTTCCTCTTCTCCAATCGGCGTCTCGCGCGTTTCAGCGTCTTCCATTGTGGTGGCCAATTGGGCAGACGTCATCGGTGGCGCATCTGTATCGGGCAACTGAGCAGACGTCATCGGTGACGCGTCTGTATCGGCCAATTGGGCAGACGTCATCGGTGGCGCGTCTGTATCAACCAACTGGGCAGACGTCATCGGTGGCGCGTCGTCCTCGTCGCCGAGGGTCGTCGCCATGGTCTTCAATTCCGGGTCGTTGGGAATCAGTTGGGCGCCGCAATTGCCGCAGAAGTGTTCACCCGGGGAGTAGCGGGCACCGCATGCACTACACTCAGCCATCTCGATCCGTATTAACGTCTTTCATTCCGAAGTTGCCGCGGCTTCTCTGGATGAAGACGCCTGGGGTAGAAGTCTATTTCACGATATGGAAGCGCAGAAACGTTTTGCCGACGATAATCTCGTCGCCATCGCACAACGCCTGACGCTGTCCCGGAGGCAATCTCTTGCCGCGGTTGATGAACGTGCCGTTGGTCGAGCCCAAATCTTCGAGAAAGTATTGGCCATTGCTCAAAGTAATCCGCGCGTGACGGCGAGAGACTTTGGCCTCGGGATCGTCCGTGTCTAGATCGACGTCCGGGAAGATGCCACCGTCGGCGTCCCATCTTCCAATCTGGGCTTCCACTTCACTCAACATGAACTGTTTGCCGCTCGATCGACCACGTTCGATGATTAACCTGGCGTGCGGTTTGGCTGCGGAATGGATTGAAGAAAAACTCAATCCCGCCGAGACACGACCGGAATTGCCGGCGAGTTCCGGATGCGCATTGGGGGACGGCGTATGCGACCCGTTTTGGCCCGGCTGTTGTCCAAACATCGTGTTTCTGGAGCTCGGACGGCCGTTGGGCCGCAACGGCGCACCGCACTCGTCGCAGTACTGCGAGCCGTCGAGATTTTCTGTTTTGCACCTGTCGCAGGTAATCATCTGAATCCCAAAAAGCAAGACATTCTATCGCGAAAGCTGCTCCACACGCCAACGGATCAAGATCCGGCCCAATCGTTGGCAACTGAGATTTAACGACGCGCACCTGTTAAGAAAGAGGCCCCCGAAAACGTCCTATAACTTGCGAACCTTTTTGCAGGAATTGGTGTCTAATGCGGTTGCCTCCGTTTGCTCTAAAATGAAACAGTTTGATAACTTTTCACGTAGAAGCTACCGGTTTGGCACGAGCGGTCCCGATTAGAGCCACTACCTCGTTTTCATTTCATTAGTTTTTACCCCTTGTCGAAGGAATTTAAAGATGGCATTGAGTCGCAAAAAGAAGATTATTATCGCTGTGGCTGTGGTTGCGGTGCTTGGAATCGCTGTGATCGTCAGCGTAATCGCAACCCGCAGGGAAGAGCCTGAAGTAATAACAATCAAGCTCGCCACCAGACCTGAGCTGAAGCAAACGGTCACCGCCTCCGGTGAGGTCCGTCCCATTCGTTACATCAAGCTGACGAGTGAGGTTCCCGGACGAATCGAAGAAATCTACGTGACTGCCGGCGATTTAGTCGTCAAAGGCAAGCCGTTGGTCCGAATTGATCCCACCGAGCTACAGTCGAGCCAGGAGGCCCAATGGGCCGCGACTCAGGCCTCGCTAAACGAGGTGCAAAACGCGCGAACCGCAGTTTCATCGGCGCAACAGGCGCTGGTCGTCGCGGAAGCTTCCGTAGCCGCGGCGAGACAGCAGGTCGTCGCCATGCAGACCAACGTCGATCGCGCCCAGGTAGACCTGAACACAGCCCAACGCGAGTTGAAGCGTTACACCGAACTGATCGAAGCAGGCGTTTCATCGCGACTCGAATACGACACGGCTCGCGATCGTTTTGAAACCGCCAAGATTGCCCTGGAAACTGCCAAGGCGAATCTCGAATCGCAAAGGATCGCGGTCAAAGAAGCAACCGAAAGGGCCAATCAACAGCGCATCGCCGTCAAAGACGCGCAGACCAGCATTAAGTCGTCCGAAATGCGCGCTAATCAACAGTCGGCCATGCTGCGCGGTCAAACGATTCGACGTGACAAAGCAACGCAGTTGTCACCGCTGAATGGAGTCGTTGCCGACATTCCGACCCGCGTCGGCGAGTTCGCAGTCGCCGGATTGTCGACCACGCCGCTGATGACCATCGCCGACATGTCGTCGATCAACGTCGAAGTAAACGTCGACGAGACTGAAATCAACAACGTCAAGGTGGGCCAGGAGGCGAAAGTTAAAGTCGACGCTCTTGGCGACAAGGAGATCAAAGCGGTAGTCACGCAGAAGAACCCGCTGGCTATTTCCAAGTCAGACACGACGGGCGGTTTGTCGAACCGCGTGAACGTGCAGGAAGCGAAAGAGTTCAAAGTCACACTCGAACTCAGAGAATTGACAGAGGAAACCCAACTTGCTTTGCGTCCCGGCATGAGCTCCACCGCGACTATCACCACTGACACGAAGACAAACGTGATGGCAGTACCGCTCGAGTCGATCGTCGAGAGACAGGCGCCGTCGAGTTCGCCGTCGCCGGCAGTCGCCGGTAGCGTTCCAACTGCCTCGCCCGAGAAGCCAAAAGCTCAGAAGGGTGTATATCTGATCGAGGGTAACAAGGTAAGATTTATCGAAGTCACCACCGGCATCACGGGTGAAGCCGACATTGAAATCACGAGTGGTCTGTCGGCCGACAAGAACCAGGAGATCGTGCGTGGTCCAAGTCGAGTCCTGAAAACGCTCAAGGATGGAATGACGGTCAAACGCCAGACGAAAAAACCCGGCAACGCGAATGGAAACGAGGGCAGCTAAATGAGCAACGCGACGCTCACGCTTTCTCCTCCGGAGAACGAAGTCAAGCCAACGACTCCGCTCGATGGGCATGACCCGAACATGCTCATCTCGATGCGCAACATCTGGAAGACTTACCAGATGGGAACGGAGTCAGTGCATGCTTTGCATGGCGTTTCGTTTGACATCCCGCGTGGCGAGTACATCGCGATTATCGGCCCGTCTGGTTCCGGCAAATCGACGCTGATGAACCTGATCGGCTGCCTTGACACCCCTACGCAGGGTGAATACTGGCTCAACGGCAAGAACGTTTCCGAGATGGACGACGACGAACTGGCGCGCATCCGTAACCAGGAAGTCGGCTTCGTCTTTCAGACCTTTAACCTGCTGGCCCGCGCCACCGCGCTGCACAACGTCGAACTGCCGCTGATCTACGGCGGCATCGGCGCTTCGCAGCGGCATGAAATGGCGAAGAAGGCGCTGACGGCCGTCGAGTTAACCGACCGCATGATGCACCGGCCCAACGAGCTATCAGGCGGCCAACGACAACGCGTTGCGATCGCGCGCGCGCTTGTGAACCACCCGTCAATCCTGCTGGCTGACGAACCGACCGGTGCGCTTGACTCGCACACCAGCATGGAGATCATGGACCTCTTCGAACGACTGCACTCTGAAGGAAACACGATCATCGTCGTTACTCACGAGCACGACATCGCAGCGCGCGCTCACCGCGTAGTTTCCATTCGCGACGGTCTAATCGAGAAGGACGAACGAATCAAGTAGTAGCCACAAAAGGCACAAGAAGAACAAGAGGCACAAAGAAGAAAGGCTCTGAACATGCCTTTTTCCCCTTTGTGCTTTTTGTGCTTTTTTGTGGCTGTGCTTTGCGTAGTGCTAATATGCGGGGTGCAACCCTAACCCGGATCAACCCGTAATAAACGTCCAAGGCCGTGAAGTTTGTCGAAACGTTAAAACTGGCTCTCGCCGCGATCTGGGCGCATAAACTGCGCTCGGCGCTGACACTGCTCGGAATGATTGTCGGCGTCACAGCTTTCGTCGTCGTCGTTTCGCTGATCGCCGGGTTTAATCGCTACGTTGACGAAAAGATCGCCGGCATCGGCGCGAAGTCATTTACCGTTCAACGATTCAATCCGCTCGAAGATTTCAAAGACACTGACACAATCGCCGCCGCCGCGAGGCGCAACAAGGAACTGACCCTCGACGACTACGACTACCTGCGAGAACGCGCAACGCTGATCGACAAGATCGGTGCCCGCGCGCGAGTCACGCCATCCGAAGTGAAACGTGGCGATCAGGTGTTGGAAGATGTCTTTGTCTCGGGCGCCACTGCCAACTGCGTTGATATTGAAAACCGTGACGTCGCCGACGGCCGCTTCATCGCCGAACCTGAGAACGACAACGGCGCGCGTGTGGCGTATCTGGGCGCGGACATCGCCGACAAGCTGTTTACCGGCAGCGCCATCGGACAGGAGATCTCGATTCGCGGTCTGCCGTATCGAGTAATCGGCGTCGAGGTCGCGAAGGGAACAGTCTTCGGCATTCCGCAGGACAACTTCATCATCATCCCATTGAAGACCTACGCCGTTAACTACGGCGGACTGATCCGGCAGCGTTCGCTCTACTTCATCGCTACCTCCAAATCAGATGAGCTATTCAACGACGCCGTCGAAGAATCACGTTATCTGATGCGCGCCCGGCGCAAACTTGGTCCAGGTGAAAAAGACAACTTCGGCATCGTTACGCCCGACGCGATTACAGGACTGCGCGATCGACTTTTCGGGACGATCTTTATCGTCGCCATTGCCGTTCCCGGTATCGCGCTGGTCGTGGGCGCGATCGTGATCATGAACATCATGCTGGTTTCGGTGACCGAACGTACCAAGGAGATTGGGATCAGAAAATCGCTCGGAGCGCGGCAGATGGACATCCTGAAGCAGTTCTTAGTGGAGGCAGCGACGCTCGCGCTCATGGGTGGAATTGTGGGGGTTTTTCTTGCGTGGGTTATCGGCTTTGTAGTCTCTGCGTTTTTTCTCCCGACGTACCTGTCGATTTTTGCGATTGCCGGCGCTTTGGCGGTCTCTGGCGGCGCCGGTGTTGCTTCCGGAATCTTCCCCGCCTGGAAAGCGGCGAGACTCGATCCAATTGAAGCGCTGAGGGCAGACTAACAAATGCGAATCATCAGAAGCGAAATTTATGAAAACCTCAAGATGGCGCTCTCAACCTTGCGCGCCAACAAGCTGCGATCGTTTCTGACTGTCTTCGGTGTCGTTATTGGCATCATCACCGTGATGTTGATCGCCTCAATCATCAGCGGCATCGACGTGTCGGTGAAGAATGAAGTTGAGTCATTCGGCACGCGCTCGATTTTCATCACCAAATTCGATCCCGGTATTCAAATGGGCCGCCGGTCGCGCGAAGAACGCATGCGCAAAGAGCTGACGTACGACGACGCCATAGCGCTCCAATCTCTGGACGCTATCGAGTTGTCAGTTCCCTTCCTCGATATCACCAACAACTGGTTTGGCGGCAGACTGAACGTGTCGGGCGGCGGCAAGACGTCGGCGCAAGTCGCGCTCCAGGGCACGTTGCCTGAGTTTGAAAAGGCCGGCACGCAGGTGATCTCCGAAGGCCGGTTCTTCACGCAAACAGAGAACGATACGAACCAGGAAGTTTGCGTGGTCGGCTCAAAAGTGTCTGACGACTTTTTCAAACTCGGCTCGCCCGTTGGGCAAACAATTAAGATCGGTACGACGGAGTTTCGTGTCGTCGGCACGCTCGTCAAACGGGAACAGTTTCTTATTAGCGGCGGTAGTGACGATCAAAACAACGTTATTTACGTGCCCTACTCAGTGGCCCAAAAACTGAAACCGAACGCGGACGACGTTTACATCCTTGCCGTTGCGAAGCCTGGGATGATGGACGAAGCGAAGGACCAAGTGCGCGACATGCTGCGCGTCCGTCGCCAGGTTCCTTTTGCGGCGAACGACAACTTCGGTTTGCAGACCTCGGAAAGTATTCTCGATAACTTCCGGTCCATCACTGCGATGATGGCGATCGCGATGGTAGTCATTTCGTCGGTTGGTTTGATGGTCGGCGGGATTGGCGTGATGAACATCATGCTGGTGTCCGTCACGGAACGAACGCGCGAGATCGGCGTGCGTAAGGCAATCGGCGCCAAGCGCAGCGACATTATGTGGCAGTTCTTGATCGAGGCGGCAACGCTTACCGGGCTCGGTGGGATCGTTGGCTTGTCGATCGGTTGGGGTTTGACGCTGCTGCTGCGGTTACTGCTCCCGTCTTACGTTCCACTGTGGGCGCCGATTGGCGGACTCGTTGCGAGCGTTGGGATCGGACTCATCTTCGGCCTTTGGCCGGCATGGAAAGCCGCGCGTCTCGATCCCATCGAATCGCTCAGATACGAGTAGCGTCCGCTCTTTATGCAAACGCGCTAGGAAAAATGACCGCAGCGGTAAGCCCTAAAAGCAAGCCCAGGAACAATATAATGAGAGACACCCCCCAGCCTGCTCCACTGCTGGCCTTTGTAGCTCCCAAGTGCAAGCCTTTCGCGCGCAACCAAACTCCGTAAAACGCAGTGATACCGATAAAGGAGAGAAGTACAAAGAGGACGGGATGATCTGCGGCCGAGACAAGGATGCCGAGGTTGTCCTGAAGCGCGGTGTCCCGGTTGAGATTCACATGCAAATCCTCGGGCGCTTTCAAGTAGAGAATGATCACTCCGAGCACTTTCTGAATTACAACTATGGGAAGAGCCGCATACGCCATCACGGCCACCGACTGCCAGAAGTTCATTCGGCCGCCGAAGGCAACAATGCCGAGCAAACACAGGCCCGCGAAGATTGCGATTATCAGGAAAGTGACCGGCACAGCGTTGAGTGCTGACCCGACGCGAGTGACAGGGTGCTTCATCGCTTCCAACTGACGCGCCAACTGCTCCTCACGTCTCTCGGGCGGCCCTGCGAAATTTCCCATACTCTCCATCTGCTGGCGGGTATGCTCAACGATTCGTTCCGGCGTGATGCGTTGCACGAATGCATACGAATAGGTCGCAGAGAGCAGGCCCATCAGGATGAAAGCGCCAACCCACCGCGGGTGTTCACGCAGATTGCGGAACACGCGACTTGGCTCGAAAAAAATACCCGTTACTTTTTGCAGAAACGAAAGCGGTTCCTCTTTCTGAGGAACCACCGGTAACCGAATGAAGCTCAGACCGAAGATCAGCAAACCGACAAAACAGAATGCGATCGCGGTGAACCACGCATCCGGACTTAACTTCGTTATCGAGCCAACCAGGAACAGCAACCCCAACACGAAAAACCCTATCGCAAAGGGCCACAAGTAAGTGGGCCGAGGAGCTTTTGGTTCGGTTGGTGGCGTTGGAGGTGGCGGCGGGAAAGCTGGTTCGGTCAGAGCACTCATCAATGTCCATCCGTGCTTCTTTAAATTTTGTTCAAAAAGTCGCTTGTTTGATACGGCGTTACGAAGGCCAAAGTTTCACTCAACGGCCTTCGCCTCGGGCCAACCGGGCACGCGAATGCACGCCACCGAGTGACCCGGCGTCACTTCACGCAACTCCGGATCGATGTGAGCACACTCTTCGATCGCAATCGGGCAACGTGTGCGAAAGCGGCAGCCTGACGGTGGGTTGATCGGCGTCGGCACGTCTCCCTGAAGGATAATTCGGTTCCGCTTCTGACGCGGATCCGGAATCGGAATAGCCGACAACAACGCCTGCGTGTACGGATGAAGCGGCTGCGCGTAAAGATCGGCAGCCGGTGCTATTTCGACGATCCGGCCGAGGTACATCACCGCGACGCGCGTCGAGATGTGTTCGACGACGGCGAGTCCGTGTGAGATGAACAGGTAAGTCAACCTGAATTCCTGCTGAAGTTCCTGTAACAAGTTGACGACCTGCGCCTGCACCGACACGTCGAGGGCAGAGACTGGCTCGTCCGCGACGATCAATTTCGGATTAAGTGCGAGCGTGCGCGCGACGCCGATGCGCTGGCGTTGACCGCCGGAGAACTCGTGCGCGTAACGATTCATGTAATCAGGATCGAGACCGACACGTCGCAGTAGTTGGGCCACCCGGTCGCGTCGATCGTTCTTCGATCCCTCGTTATGAATCACGAGCGGTTCCCCGACGATGTCGCCGATCTTCATGCGCGGATTTAGTGAGGCGTACGGATCCTGAAAGACGATCTGCATCTCGCGCCGTATCTGTCGCAACTCTTTTTTATCGAGCGCGAGTATGTCGCGTCCCTGGAAGTTGACTTGACCGGATGTGGGTTCGATCAAGCGCAGCAGGCATCGGCCCACGGTCGACTTGCCACAACCCGATTCGCCAACCAGACCGAGCGTTTCACCGGCAAAGATCTGAAACGTCACACCGTCGACCGCACGCACGACGTCGTCCGATCCCTCGACCGGAAAATGTTTGACGAGGTCACGAACGCTCACGAGCGTGTCGGTTTGCACGGATGTAGCAATCATTTTCTCAACTGGTCGGCATCGTGATCCGCTGCGACCGCCGCTGCCAGATCGTAAAGAACGCAACGCACTTTGACGCCGCCATCGAGTTCGTAGAGCGGAATGTCCTCTTCGGTGCAGCGCGGCATGCGATGCGGACAGCGCGGCGCGAAGTGACAACCCGGCGGCAGATCCGTCGGCCGTGGCACGACGCCTTCGATCGTCTCCAATCGTTCTTTTCTGAGAACGTGTTCGCTCGTCAGTTTGGGTACGGAGCGCAGCAGGCCCTCCGTGTACGGATGCTTGGGCCGAGCGAATAATTCTTCAACCGGCGATTCTTCGACGATTCGTCCGGTGTACATCACTGCCACGCGATCGGCGACTTCGGCTACAACGCCGAGATCGTGTGTGATTAAAAGCACCGCCAACTCGCGTTGCTTTCTTAATTCGTTCAGCAACTCGAGAATCTGAGCCTGGATCGTGACATCGAGAGCCGTGGTTGGTTCGTCTGCGATCAGTAGTTTCGGATTACACGCGAGCGCCATCGCGATCATCACGCGTTGACGCATGCCGCCGGAAAGTTGATGTGGGTAATCGTCGACGCGTCGCGCCGGATCGGGAATCGCCACTTCGCGCATCGCTTCGATCGTCGCGTGGCGCGCTTCTTTCCGCGGCAACTTACGATGGAGGCGAAGCGCTTCGGAGATCTGTTCGCCGACAGTGAATACTGGATTGAGCGACGTCATCGGATCCTGGAAGATCATGGCGATGTCGTCGCCACGCATCTGTCGCATGTCGGCGTCGGAAATTTTTAGGAGATCCTTGCCTTCGAAGAGTATTTCGCCGTTGACGATCTTTCCCGGTGGCGCAATCAGACGCATCACCGACAGCGCAGTGATCGACTTACCACAACCCGATTCCCCGACAAGCCCCAGCAACTCGCCGCGATCGAGATGAAAGTTCACCCCATCAACCGCGCGCACGAGTCCGCTGCGAGTCGGAAAATGCGTTTGTAGATCGTTAACTTCGAGAAGGTGCGATGAGCTCATCAGTAAAGGTTGAAATTATACTCGAGCTGCATCCACATTGAGACGAATTTACCTTCTTTCATGGCGGGAATGAACTTGATCTTTCTGGCAGCCGCAATCGCCTGATCCGTCAGTCCGTACGGCAGCTCTTTGACAGTCTGAATATTGTCTACGGCTCCGGCGGAGGAAAACACAACTTTAAGTACAACAGTACCGACGACCTGCTCCTGACGAGCGCGCTCGGTGTATCTGGGTTCAGGCTTCATGACCAACCGGGCCTTGGAGGTGACTTCCTTGCCTGTCAAAACGTCCGCAGTCCGCCGTAAAAAGGGCGTTCCAGGACCATCGGAAACCTCAATATCGCCTTTACGATCAAGCGAGATCGAAGAAAAAAAATGCTTTACTGCGGGATTATCGCCAAGCACGCCCGTGGCAGTGAATTTGTAGAAGCGGTTCTCTACCGCGAAACCTGCACGATCCAGGGATAGTTGTTGCTCTGCTTAGATGAATACTCTTTGCCGGTGTAACGGCCGATCTTAACTTCGCTTGGGTTGGAAGCGTCCCATCTGTAACTCCGAGCGTCGTCGGCGATGAAATCATCAAACGAATCTTGAGGCCAGGGGTTGTCGTAAGTATAAACGCCGTAGACAACACCATCAGCGTAGACCCCGACCATGCGGTCGGTGAGCGATTGCCTCTGGATCTCACGATATCTTCCCGAGGTCGTCATCGCCGGATGCGTAGGAAAGCTGGCAGAGACATTTTCACCTTTAATCTTGTACGTCTGCCATGTGTTCAGTTCGGCTTGCCTGGTTTGCACATCCGGGGATGCGCTTTGCGTTTGGGCCATCGCGCCGGTCACGGCCAAAGCGACGAATGCGAGTAAGGACAGTTGTTTCTTCATTGTGAGAATCTCCGCCATGTGGGCATCAGTAGAGATTGAAATTGTACTCGAGTTGCAACCACATTGAGACGTATTTGCCGTTTTTGACAGCGGGAACGAACTTGATCATCCTCGAAGCCGCGACGGCCTGTTCCGTTAGACCATTCGGAAGCATTTCCACCGCGCGAATGTCGGTGATGCTTCCGTTGCAGGAGAAGACTGCTTTTATAATAACCCTGCCTGTTACCTGTTTTTGGCGAGCAGACTCCGTGTACCTTGGTTCGGGCTTCATGACGACCCGGACCTTGCGGTCCACCTCTCTTCCTCCTCCCGCAATCGTGTCGCAGTTCGGAGTCGAGAAAGGCATTCCCTCACCGTCGCTAATGTTGAGGCCGTCTGCCTTCTTCCCAAACACGATTGAGGAAAAGAACTGCTTCGTCCCCTCATCTTCAGCATCGTTGCCGACAACGGTGAATTCATAGAGGCGTCCTTCGGTGGCAAAAAACTGGGCCGTCTCATTCACAGGCTTACCGCGCGACGTCAACTGCTCACCTTTGATCTCGCCGACGGTCACCCCAGTTTCGGATGAACCATCCCAGCGACCGCGTCTGTTCCGCTCGCGAATAAAATCTGCCAGCGACTGGTTGCGAACGTTCTCGTAAACGTAAACGGCATAAACGGCGCCGTCAGCATACGCGCCGATATTCGTTGACGCTGAGTTTCTGCGGATGTCCCAGATTAACGTTTTCTATGTCGTCATTGCTGGAACAGTCGGAAGGGTTACGGAAAACCGCTCGCCATCGACCGTGTATCTCTTCCACGCGCTGAGTTCGGCCTGCCTTGGTTGGGCAGCCGGAGACGCGATTTGCGGTTGGGCCATCGCGGCCGTCGCCGCTAACACGACGCATGCGAGTAAGGACAGTTGCTTCTTCATGGTGAGATCTCCTTGAGAGGTGAGATACGTTCAGCATCAAAGCCCCAGTTTATCCATCCGCTTGTTCTCGTACACTGAGTCTTCCGCCGGATAGCGTAGCGACTTCGCGATCGTGCCGTTCTCTTTTGCGATCGACCAGATGATGCTTTCGCCGGCCGGGACGACCTTGGGTTGGGCCAGGAAAACAGAATCGGTAAATGCCTCTTCGGCGTCGATTGGTTGCCAGCCTTTTCCTTTCAACATGTGGATGACGTCGTTCAGGAACAGACCGTTCAGCAGATTGAAGTGCGTCAGGATCGTGTGCTTTACGGGACGACCGGCGACACGCTGCGCGAGTGAGTCGTAGTACTCGGCGCGAGCCCACATGTGTTCGAGATAGAAGTCGCGATACGGTTTCAGATCGGCGTTTGGCTCTTTCTTTAATCGCGCGGTCAGGCGCTGATCGATGGCCCAATCGGAGTTGTCGATGGTCACGTGCCCGTTGCGATAACCGTTCTGCGACATGAAATTCCGCATGCCGTCGCGTTTCGCAGGTGTGTCGCCTTCTTTCAGCATCGGGAAGCGCAAGTACTTGCGAAAGCGCGCGAAACTCCTTCAGCAATCCTTCGGCGCGAAGAATGTCTTCCTGGTAAGCATTGAGATCGGATTCCGGCGCATTGAAATTCCGATGTGAGTAAGTGTGATTCGCAATCAGGTGGCCTGCTTTGTCCCAAGCGGCAATGAGATCCTTTCCTTCCTGATCTTCGATGTTGCGTCCGATGACAAAAGCAGCGGCTTTGATCGAATGTTTATTCAGCGTGTCGAGGATCGACTGGTTGCGTTCCTGCGCAGTTTGCTTTACGGCGTTGCGCCACCAGTAGTCGTCCATCGTGATGGAAAACTGTGGGGCCGGCTTGCTCGCGAGGGCGGGTACGCCACCCATACCGATTGCTGCGGCAGTTACAGCGAATGATTTCGTGAACGTTCTTCGATTCATGATTAGACCGTTGATGTTTCTCGATACTCACCCCAAACTCGTCGCAGCGTGTTGCTGATCTCGCCGACTGTCGCGTACGACTCAACACACGCAAGGATTCGGGGCATCAGATTCTCTGTCGTCGCCGCTGCTCGTTCAAGTTCGCGCAGCGCGTCTTCAAATGCCTTCTTATCGCGTCGTGCACGTGATGCTCTCACGCGCTCGACTTGCGCTTGTTCCAAAGCCGGGTCGATCCGCAATAGTTGCGTTGGCGGCACTGACTCAACTTGAAAGCGATTTACGCCGACGACGATCTCATCCTGCGACTCAATTGCCCGTTGATACTGATACGCCGACTCCTGAATCTCACGCTGAACGTATCCAGTTTCGATCGCGCGCAACATTCCACCCATCGCGTCGATCTTGTTCAAATACTCTTCCGCCCGGTGCTCCACCTGATTCGTCAACTCTTCGATCGCATACGAACCAGCCAACGGATCGACCGTATCTGCAACGCCAGACTCATGCGCAATCACCTGCTGCGTCCGCAACGCAACTCGCGCGGCGTCTTCAGTTGGCAACGCCAGCGCCTCGTCCATGGAATTTGTGTGTAACGATTGAGTGCCGCCGAGCACGGCCGCCAGCGCCTGGATCGTCGTGCGAACGACGTTCACCTCCGGCTGTTGGGCAGTCAGTGAGGATCCCGCCGTCTGCGTGTGAAAGCGCAGCATCAACGAACGCGGATCGCGCGCGTTAAAACGATCGCGCATGATGCGCGCCCACAGTCGCCGTGCTGCGCGAAACTTTGCGATCTCTTCAAGGAGATTGTTGTGCGCGTTGAAAAAGAACGAGATGCGCGGCGCGAATTCGTCAACCTCGAGACCCGCCGCAAGCGCGGCTTCAACGTACGTGATGCCATCGGCAAGTGTGAACGCGACTTCCTGCACGGCCGTCGATCCCGCTTCGCGAATGTGATAACCGCTAATCGAGATCGTGTTCCAGTTCGGCACTTCGCGAGCGCAGTAGGCAAAGATGTCGGTGACGAGACGCAGCGAGGGCGCAGGCGGATAGATGTATGTGCCGCGCGCAATGTATTCCTTCAGAATGTCGTTTTGCAGCGTGCCTCGGAGCTTGTCGAACGAGACGTTCTGCTTGCGCGCAACCGCAAGATACAGCGACAGCAGTATCGCCGCTGTCGCGTTGATCGTCATCGAGGTCGAGACTTCGTTCAGCGGAATATCGGCAAACAACCGCTCCATGTCGTCGAGTGAATCGATCGCGACCCCGACTTTTCCGACTTCACCCATGGCGAGTGGATCATCGGAGTCGAGTCCGATCTGCGTCGGCAGATCGAAAGCGACGGAGAGGCCGGTTGTGCCGTGGGCCAGGAGATATTTGTAGCGCGCGTTCGATTCTTCGGCCGTCGCGTAACCGGCGTACTGCCGCATGGTCCAAAGCCGGCCGCGATACATCGTTGGATAGATGCCGCGCGTGTAGGGAAACTCGCCCGGATCTCCTAAATCCGCCTTGTAATCTATGGGATCCGTGTTACCGGGGTTGAAGACGCTCGGAAGTTCGATACCTGCTGCCATTGCTGGTGCGTAGCATAACGCAATTTGACACGATTACACGATTGACACGAGAGTATTCGGCATGAAAACGGTCCGGGTTAACAAGAAGGGCGCCGACCGCGTGCGTCATGGCCACCTTTGGATCTATCGCAGCGACGTGATCGAGGTCGACGCAGAAGGTGGCTCGGTTGTGTCCGTCAGCGACGAGCGCGGGAACTTTATCGGGCAGGCATTATTCAGCGACGCGTCGCAAATAGCGCTACGCTTTCTGACGCAGGGGACAGAAGAGATAGATCGCGACTGGTGGCGCCGGAAGATCGCGGAGGCAGCCGCACGACGCCACATCGCGGCGGACACCAACGCGTATCGCGTTGTCTATTCCGAAGGCGATCTGCTGCCGTCGTTGATCGTCGATCGATATGCCGACGTTCTTGTTTTGCAAACACTCTCACAGGGCACTGACGCGGTGAAGTCGATGCTCGTCGAGATACTGGTCGAACAGTTCAACCCACGCGCGATCGTCGAGCGAAACGACGCGCGTGTTCGCGAACTCGAAGGACTACCGTTGACCAGCGGGACGATCTACGGTGAAGCGCCCGATGAGTTGGAGACTTTACAATATGGTCTGAAATTCCTTGTCGCTCCTTCGGGCGGACAAAAGACCGGATCGTTTCTGGACCAGCGCGAGAATCGCGTCGCCGCTCGTGACGCGGCACAAACGACCAACCGCGGCCGCGCACTCGACTGCTTCACATTCAACGGCGCGTTCGCGCTTCATCTCGCCGGAGTCTGCGAACACGTTACCGGCATCGACATTTCAGGCGACGCAGTCGCGGCGGCGCAACGCAATGCCGAACTCAATCAATTGACGAATGTTGAGTTTCGCGAAGCAAACGTCTTCGATGCGCTACGTGAGATGGAAGCGACGCGCGAACGTTTCGACGCGATCGTGCTCGACCCGCCCGCATTTGCGAAGAACCGCGCGAGTCTGAAGTCAGCTTTACGGGGTTATAAAGAGATCAATCTGAGAGCGCTGAAGTTGCTGAACCGAGGCGGCGTGCTTGCTACTTGCACCTGCTCGTATCACGTCTCTGAGGAGTTGTTTGTCGGCGTCCTGAGGCAGGCTGCGATTGATGCGCACCGTCGCCTGCAAATCGTTGAGAAACGAATGCAGGCGACGGACCATCCAGTCTTAATCACGATGCCTGAGACTTATTATCTCAAGTGCGTGATCGCGCGCGTCATTTAGATCACGGATTAATTCCGGGATCGTTTTCGATCACGACCTTCGTCGTGTAGTCCTTACCACCAACCGACATTTTCACGACATACGTGCCGGCTTCCAGCGGCAAGCCCTGAGCCAAAAATCCTCCGAAACCACCACCGCCGCCGCCACCGCCACCGCCACCGCCACCGCCACCGCCGCCGCCGCCGCCACCTCCACCACCGGGCGGACGAGGCGGCGGATCACCACGTAGGTTCCATTGAATCCTGTTCAGACCAACATCTTTCGTTCCGTTGATGTTGCGCACCACTTTACCCGTGTAGTCGGAGATCGTGATCTTCACGTCGCCGCTGGGCGCTGACTTCAGGTGGTAACTAATCGCGGTACCGGGTTGCGGGTTGGTGCCGCGGAAGAGTTTTGCGGCGCCCCAGTATCGAGCGAGACGAATATCGTTCAGCCAGATCGTTCCCGGTCTGACTTCAAACAGATGCGCCTCGGAGTCCATCACCTTTTGCGTCATCTGCTGCAACGCCGTGATGTCGTCGAGGATGAAGATGCCGCGTCCGTGCGTACCGATGATCAGATCGTTATCGCGCGGGTGGACCAGAATATCGTCGATACGCATCGTAGGCATGCCCGACATGAACGGCTTCCATTCTTTGCCGCCATTCATCGAGATGAACAAGCCAAACTCGGTGCCGACGTAAAGCAGGTTCTGGTTCTTCGGATCTTCCTTGATTACGTTGACGTTACCCCACTTCGGAAGGTTGTTGGTGAGCGAAGTCCACGTCGCGCCGTAATCCTTCGTGACGAAGACGTAGGGCTTCATGTCGTTGAGGCGATGGCCATCAACTGAGAGATAACAAGTCGCCGCGTCATAGCGAGAAGGTTCGACGCGCGAGATATGGTACGTGTCACCAATGCCCGGCACGTTCTTGCTGACGTTGGTCCAGGTGGCGCCACCGTCCTTACTAACCTGAATGTTGCCGTCGTCTGTTCCGACCCACAGAATGCCCGGAACCTTCGGCGACTCAGCCATGGTAACGATGTAGCCGTATCCGGAATAACCGTCGTGCTTGGAAGCCATCGGGTCTTTGCCTGGCACACCCATGATCGGCAGTGTGCTGCGATCGATCTTTTTCGAGAGATCGGGTGTGGCTGTCCACGTATCACCGCGATCCATCGATCTGAACAACCGGTTGCCGCCGACGTACACGACGCGCGGGTTGTGCGGCGAAAGATGAATCGGTGTGCTCCAGTAGAAGCGATACGTTTCACCGACGGGTGGCGTCGGCACTACGTTCGACTGAAGACCCTGGCCACCAAAACCGCCGAATCCTTGCTGCTGGGCAAACTGCGCCAGTTGGGTCTGCGTGTCGGGCGTCGGCGAACCTTCCGGTGACGGACTCGCGCTGGGCGAGCCACTCGCGGCTGGGCTTCCACCTTGGCCACCACCGCCCGGACGTTGTCCACTTCCTCGCGGACGCGGCACGCCACGCGGGCGAATACTGATACTACGCCCGGTGCGCATATCCAGACGCTGCACCGCGCCGCCCTGCGATTCGACGTAGATGATGTTGTGATCCGTAGGATCTATCTGCGTGTAAAAACCGTCGCCGCCGCCTATGCGATACCAGTCAGCGTTCGTGATTCCAACCTGCTGATTTCGTGTCTGACTTGGACCACCCCACGAGCCGTTGTCCTGCAATCCGCCGTAGACGTAATAAGGCTTACGCATGTCAACGCCGATTGCATAGAACTGCGCGGCGGGAATCGTGTTGACGAACTCCCACGTCGCGCCCTGATCGTAACTGACGTTCAAACCACCATCGTTACCGACCAGCAAATGATCGCTGTTCGCAGGGTTGATCCAGATCGCGTGGTTATCGACGTGTGCGATGCCCTGTTGCAGCGATCGAAACGTCTTGCCACCATCCGTAGACTTGCTGAAATTCAAACCGCCGACATAAACAGTCTCCGGATTCTTCGGATCGACCCGAATCTGGCTGTAGTACATCGGACGATTGTTTTCGTTGCTGACGACGCGCCAGGTTTTGCCCTTGTCGTCCGAACGCCAGACACCGGATCGCTTCGGATCTGGCGGCCGTGGCGTTGGCGAAGCAGCCGGACTCGGCGCGACGCTTGGCGATGGGGACGCTGCCGGTGACGGACTCGGACTCGGTGCGACCTGTCCGCCGGGCGTTTCTTCACCGCCCGTACCCGTGCTCGTTCCCACTTCGATCTGCGCGTAAAGGATGTTTGGATTAGATCGCGAAACGTCGAGACCGATGCGGCCGAGAATTCCTTCCGGCAAACCGGCGCCTTCGAGTTTCTTCCACGTCTTGCCCGCGTCGATCGTTTTCCAGATGCCGCTGTTTGGTCCACCACCGTTAAAACCGAAGTTGGTGCGGCGGCGCTGATACGAAGCGGCGTAAAGAATCTTGTTGTCGGAAGCATCCATCGCGAGGTCGGTGAAGCCTGTGTCTTCGTCGATGAACTTGACGTTGGTCCACGTCTTACCGCCGTCCGTTGTTTTGTAGATCCCGCGCTCCTTGTTTGGTCCAAACAGGTGACCGATCACGGCAACGTAGACGGTGTTCACATCTTTCGGATCGATGACTATGCGGCCGATGGTCTGCGAGTTTTCGAGTCCCATCTTTGTGAACGTCTTGCCCGAGTCGACTGATTTATAAATGCCGTCGCCATAGCTGGAGCTCTGTCGATTGTTTGGCTCACCGGTCCCCACCCAAACGGTGTTTGGATCCGACGGCGCAACGGCGATATCACCGATCGAATGCGTGCTGTAGGTGTCGAAGATCGGTGTGAACGTCGTGCCGTTGTTCGTCGACTTCCAAACGCCATTGGTCGCGAAGGCGACGTAAATGATGTAAGGGTTCTGTTCCGGCACGGCGAAGTCGTCGATACGACCGCCCATACTGGCCGGGCCGATGCTGCGAAAGACAAAACGTTTCAGCGTCGGATCGGTTGACCAGTTGATTGGCGTTGGAGTAGGGCTGGGGCTCGGGGGCGGGCTGGGGCTGGCTTGGGCTGCGGCCTGATTCTGCTGTAACGCGGCGTTCCGCGAGTGCACCGTCACTGTAGCCAGCGCCACAGCAAGAAGGATCACGACCAAGAGCCCAAAATCGTAAACGGAGCGGGACCGGTCTTTCATGCGAAAGTGTCCTTTCACTTTTGGTTTCTAACTTCTGCGGGATAGAACTGTTGCCTTAGAAAAAGGCAATAGAACGGTAGCAACGCAACCCAGTTTTTCGTAGGTTGAATTGCGGAATATAAATAAGTACAGGGTTTTATGCAATAGATTCCGGTTGGCATTGCGGCCTGCGGGGTTGTGTTGCAAACACTGCTTCGAAATAATGTCGAGAGACTTTTTCCATTGCAAAAGGCGTAGAATCGGCCATCCTTGTTGGAATCGAGCATTAGGAAGTCCATGATCACTCGCGCGCGCCGGTTTGTATTCGTTCTGTGGTTCGCTTCTGTTTGTCTGCTTGCCTCACCATCGACTTCGGCGCAGACGGAACGGCTGTGCGATCCGTCGTGGGAATTTTGTTACGACCAGATACGGCAGCTCGTGCGGTCAGAAACGGTCGGCATCGACATGGCGTTTTACATGATCGAGCTGCCCGGGCTGGTTGACGAAGTCATCGCCAGGCACAACGCCGGCGTTCCTGTCCGCCTCGTCGTGGAACCGCGCGGGAGTATCAAGTTTCCTCAAAACCAACCATTGCTGGATAAATTGCAAGCCGCCGGAATTCCGATGCGCTACAAGGTGGGCGACGGCATCATCCATGTGAAGCAGGCGTTCTTCGCAGCTCAGAACACAGTGCTCTTCACCGGGTCGAACTTCGGCGATGCGGATGTCGGACCTTACGCGCAATTTGAGAATTACGTCGATGGAGCGTGGTATTTCACTAACGATCCGGCAGTCGTTAACAGCTTCAAAACCAGGTACGACGACATCTGGACTAACACGACTCTCTACGGAAACTACGCGAATATTACCGGTCCTCTGACACGGCGCTATCCGACGTTTGCGATCGATCCGTCGGTGAATTTTGTGCCCAACAGCAACCCCGCGGAAGATTACGGCGCGCGGATGATTGCCGAACTCGATCGTGAGAACCAGAAGATCGATTTGACGATGTACCGGGTCACGGACGTGGGAATTGTTGATGCGTTGTTGCGTGCGTTGGCGCGTGGCGTGCCGGTGCGATTGCTTGCGGAGCCTCATGAATACCGGTTTGACATAAGCCGACTTGGTGCGGAGTTCACGGGTCCGTACAACATGGATCGGATGTTTACGGCGGGTGTGCAGATCCGTATGCGCAAGCATCGCGGATTGAATCATCAGAAATCGGTAACGCTTTACGGGAATGGAATGACGGTCTTTGGTTCGTCGAACTGGAGCTGGCAGTCATTCAACTTCCAGGAAGAGCACAACTATTTCACGAACAAGAGTTGGTTTTTCCAGTGGTTCGTCGATCAGTTTAATCGGAAGTGGAACTCGGCGACGGAGTATGAAGCGTTTGTCCCGTTGCCGCCGGAAGTGCCGGTTAATCGCGGACCCGCGATTGGGTCGACCGTGGGAACGTCGGCGATGTTGAGGTGGGAAGGAGGACGTTGGGCGCACAAGTACGACATTTATCTCGGGACGAGTCCGAGCGGTTTGTCGCGGGTTGCGGCTGATGTAGTTACGGGGACGTTGGGACCTGACGGGGAGGAGACGTTCATCGTTTCAGGGTTGCAGAGTGGTGTGACGTATCACTGGCGCATCACTGGCAAGACGATGGCGAATAAGACTACTGATGGTCCGGTGTGGAGTTTCACCGTGTCCGGTACGGCACCGACGCCGACACCCACACCCACTCCAACTCCCACGCCTACACCAACTCCAACTCCAACTCCGACCCCAACGCCAACTCCTACTCCGACACCTACGCCGACTCCAACGCCAACGCCAACACCCGGACAGGAGTCTCCAAATAACACGCGCGTTCCACCAGCTACGCAGATTACCGATAGCACCGGTGCTGTTTGGACTCGTGCAGCTAACGGAGCGATCTTGCGCAACGGTGTCCAGGCAGCGGGCGGCGTTGGTTCTCAAATTCTTTACTGCAATCACATCGTCTATGTGTTGGGCACAGATTCGCAGTGGTATAGGTGGAATAATGGATGGATGGGACAAGGACCAGTTGATCCTTGTGGTGGGACAACGCCGACTCCGACTCCGACGCCGACTCCTACGCCAACTCCTGGCTCGGAATCGCCGAATAACACACGTGTTCCGCCAGGGACTCAGATCACCGATAGCGCCGGCGCTGTTTGGACGCTTTCGAATGGAAAAGTTCTTCCGCAATGGTCAAGACACAGGCGGCCTCGGCTCTCCGCTTATCTATTGTGATCACGTCGTCTATGTGTTCGGCCTTGATAATCAGTGGTGGCGCTGGATCGGCGCCTGGCAACCGGTAGGTACTGTCGAACCGTGTGGTGGAGCGCCCACGCCGACTCCGACTCCGGTACCTTCACCAACTCCAACGCCCACTCCTGGCACGGAATCACCGAATAACACACGCGTGCCGCCAGGGACGCAGATCACCGATAGCGTTGGCGCTGTGTGGACGCTTTCGAATGGAAAAGTATTCCGCAACGGTCAAGACACGGGCGGCCTCGGCTCTCCGCTTATATACTGCGATCAGGTCATCTATGTGCTCGGCCTTGATAATCAGTGGTGGCGCTGGATCGGTGCCTGGCAACCGGTAGGTACTATCGAACCGTGTGGTGGAGCGCCCACGCCGACACCTACACCGACGCCGACTCCAACGCCTACGCCGACGCCGAGTCCTACGCCTTCGGGTGAAACCGTCATACTCGAAGACAATTTCAACGACAACGCGACGGACGGCGTGAAGTGGCAGGCGAATAGTCTCTTCAGTGGATTCACTGATGCGTCTGTGACCACGGCCGAGACCGCACAACGCTTGCAGATTGGTCCATTGTTCGCCGGGCAGTCGGGATCGCATTACAACGGTATTCGATCGACAAACACGCACAACTTCACTGGAGCTTACAGCTACGTCGAGTTGGTCCAGGGGCCGTCCGCGTCGACTAAGGCCAACGCGATGTTTACTGTGGGCATCGATGCGCACAACTACTATCGCATCTACGTCGAGGAAGGCATCTTCATCTGCCAGTCGAGAATAGGCGGAAACAAGTTGAACCTCTTCACCGCCGCCTACAGCCCGGTGACACACCGTTACTGGCGCATACGGCACGATTCATCTTCCGGGAACGTCGTGTTTGAAACGGCGAGTGACAATGGGGGGAGCCCTGGAACATGGACCATCCGCTCCAGCGCAACTTGGAACACCTCCGCGATCCCGATAACCGGTGTGCGCTTCGAACTAAAAGCCGGAACCTGGCAATCCGAACCCACCGCGCCCGGAACTGTCATCTTCGACAACTTCCGCGCCGCCCGCCCCTGACGCACGCGACCCTGAGTTTGAGTACGGTGCACAACTCTGACTTGAGAAACAGGCGCAACTCTGGGTTTGATAAGTGCGCTTAGCCGCGGCTTCGCCGCCTGATGTGAGGCGAGGCTCTGCCTCGCCGTCAGCGGACTATAAATAACAATGGGCTATGCCCATGGTTCGGGCTTCGCCCCAAAGTTTTTAGGCCTTAGGCCGAACGAGGGGCAGAGCAGCCCATAAAGTTTGGTGACGCCGACGGCGAGGCAGAGCCTCGCCTCACATCGGGCGGCGAAGCCGCGACGGATCGAGCGCCTCCTGATATGGATCGAGCGCGTCCTGATAAAGCCGTTACCTACGAGCCGGAAAGATAAAGTTTGTCAGAATGTGCGAGTTGGAATGGTTAACCCTGCCACACGCCGTTGCGCGCGTTGTCGGCGAGGCGTTTGGCGTCAGGGAGGGCGTCGAGGGCACGGAGGACTTGGACGTCGCTATCGAGCAGAATGCGGGCGCCGGCGTCGTTGGAAAATGAGGCGGTGATGATCTCCTGCCGAAGTCGCAGCTTCGTAAACTCCAACTCTTCGTCAATCTGCGCCGGCAGAACATGAAAAGACGGATCCGTGCGCACGAAATTGCGAAACGCTTCCAGCACACGATCGTTAATCGGAAAATCTGTCGACTTCGCAGTCCTTCCGTACAGCACCTTCTCGACCTTATACGACTCCAGCCCCGTCGTTAGCCCCGCCGCTAACTGTCGCGTGAAATGAAACGCCGCCTCAGCGATGCGCGCTCGCGCCGTCGTATTCGCCGCTTCTTTCACTTCAATGTCCGGCGTAATCCCACCACCACCATAAAAAACGCGACCAACAGCGGTTTGCACTCCCGGTCCACTATGCGGATGCGGGGTCGGCGACGCGAGCTGCAACGGCGCTTCAAGATTGCGTGATCCATTCGCCGGCGGCGGAGGAGGTGTTTCTTCAGAATCGTGACGCGTGTAGTAATCGTAAATCGACCCGCTCGAATAATCGCGCTGCAACGAACGACCATACGGCGTGTAGTAACGCGCGGTCGTCAACGTCAGACCGGTATTGAACGGCAACTGATAAATGCGTTGGACCAACCCTTTGCCAAAACTCGTCTCGCCAACAATCAACCCGCGCCCGTGATCCTGAACCGCGCCCGCAACAATCTCCGAAGCTGACGCACTGTTTCGATTGATAAGAATAACCAGCGGCAGGGTCGACGGGCTGGAGCCGTTAGATTTGTAAACGATCGGTTCGTTGTATTCAGTGCGGCCTTTAACCGAAACGATTGTCTTGTCTCGCGGCAAAAACTCACTTGCCACGTCGACTGCCTGCTCGAGAAGCCCGCCCGGGTTGTTACGCAGGTCGAGAATGAGCTGACGCATCCCCTCTCCCTGGAGTTTCTTCATCGCTTTCGACAACTCGTCGTCACTCGAACGCTGAAACCCGCCCGTCAAACCGATATATCCGGTGCCCGGTCGAATCATGTACGAGTTGCGAATCGACGGCAGCGGAACGGCCGCGCGAACAATCGTGAAATACAACGGCGCCGGATGGCCAGCGCGCTCAACTTTGATCGTAACCGGCTCACCCAACCCACCACGCACGTTCTTCGAAACCTGCTCGCTGGTCCAACCGCGCGAATCTTTACCATCGACTTCGATGATCCGATCGCCGTAACGCACGCCGAGTTTCGCTGCGGGCGCCCCCTCGACGGCGGATTGAACGTAAACGCCGTCTCGGTGCTGCACGATCGTTACGCCGATCCCGTAGAAGCTCGACGACTGATCCTCTTTCAGCTTCTTAAACTCGCTATACGGGAAGTAAGAGGAGTGCGGGTCGAGCGTCGAAAGCATGCTCTGAATGGCCGATTGCGTCGCTTTTTCGTGATCGATGTCGCCGGAATAGTTGGACGTGATGGTGGCGACAGCCTCGTTATAATCCTTTTCGATTTCGTCGACGACGCGGTACGAGTTCTTATTCGCGGTTGAGGTGAGTCCGCTTAGTCGCTGGGTGCTGCCGATAACGCCGCCAAAGATGGACGCAGCCAGTATGACAACGGCCGCTGTCACGGTGAATTTCTTAGTAATCCATCCGCCCTTGTATTCCGAAGCCGATGGTTCTAATTGGCGGGCGACTTCCATAGCCAAAATATAGCACAGGCATCGTCGGAGCTCCGAAGCTGCAAAATCTGCGACGCCCGGCTGTGTGGTATATTGCGATTGAGACACCCGAATGTCCCAGTTTCTCTCGATCATCATTCCTGCATATAACGAAGCGGAACGGCTGGGGAAAACCCTCGAGATCGTCGTGGACTACATGCGCCAGAGTTACCCGGAGGGCGAGATAATCGTTGTTGACGACGGTTCCTCCGATGAAACGGCGACCCTCTCGCGACAGTTGCTGGCCGGAAGGGGCACGCTCCGCACTTCCGTTATCAGTTACAAGTCAAACCTGGGAAAAGGGCGCGCCGTGCGGCTCGGGTTGCTCGCGGCCCGCGGCGAGGTCGCACTTTTCTCGGATGCCGATCTCTCGACGCCAATAACGGAAACGCCGAAACTGTGCGATCCCGTTCTGAAGAACGAATGTGATGTGGCGTTTGGCTCGCGCGCGTTGGACCGCAAACTGATCGGCGTGCACCAATCATGGCGCCGTGAGCAGGGGGGCCGGGTTTTCAATCTGGCCGTTCGTGTGGCGACGGGCATGCCATTCTGGGACACGCAGTGCGGGTTCAAAGCGTTCAAGATGTCTGTCTGCCGGCCGCTGGTTGAAGCAGCGACTATCGATCGCTTTGGCTTCGACGTCGAGCTTCTCTATCTCGCGTATCGCGCTGGGCTACGGCTGCGCGAAATACCCGTTCGGTGGGACCATAACGAAGGAAGCAAGATCAGTCTGTTCAGCGACAGTTTCAAGATGCTGGGCGAGGTTGGACTCATTCGACAGCAGGCCCGTCGCGGTGTCTACGACGCTGCCATTCGCGCCGTGCACGACAGGACCGAACCGGGTTAGGATCTAGCGCAATGACTGCACGTCTTAACATCAACATCGATCACGTTGCGACGGTCCGGCAGGCGCGAAGGGCGCCGGAGCCGAGTGTGATTGCGGCAGCGATGGCGTGTGAACAGGCGGGCGCTGACGGGATCACGGTCCACCTGCGCGGCGATCGTCGTCATATACAGGATCTCGACGTTCGACTGCTGCGCGAATCAGTGACGACGTATCTCAATCTCGAAATGGCAGCGACTGAAGAGATGCTTGACGTCGCGCGCGAGGCTCGACCGGATGCAGTTACGCTCGTAGCAGAGCGACCGGATGAAATAACCACCGAAGGCGGACTCGACGTTAAAGCGAATAAGGCGGCTGTCAGTAACGCGATTGATGCGATTAGAGAGAGCGGGATGCTGGCGAGTCTCTTTATCGATCCTGATCCGGCGCAGATCGAAGTCGCTCACGAGATCGGCGCGCAGCAGGTCGAGTTATGCACGGCAGCTTACGCGGAAGCGATGTTAGGCGCGCGCGGGATTCACGGCGAAGGCGCGGTCCATGCTCACCAGGAGTTACGACGATTGAGAGAAGGGGCTGAACTGGCGGCGCAGTATGGATTACTTGTGGCGGCCGGTCATGGTTTGACTTATCGAAACGTCGGCGCTGTAGCCGCGATCGACGAGATCATCGAATTCAACATCGGACACAACATCGTAGCCCGCGCGATTTTTGTTGGATTAGAAACCGCAGTGAAAGAAATGCGTGCGGCGATTGGCCGTTGATCCGTGTTACCGGGAAGAAGCGAGTTGTAATCGCACGACAGAACGCTCCAGCTTGGCTCGCGCGACCTCAAAGTCCTCTTCAGTTCCACTCCACTGATTGAGCTGTTTTTCAAGGCGTTCACGCGACAACTTTGCGCGCGCTGCGTCGATCTCTTCCGGCCGCTCTGCAACATCCGCAAGCACGGAAACGTGATCGTCGCGCACCTCGACAAACCCGCCTGACACATGCAAAGGGGAACTCTTCCCGTCCTGCACATACGTCAAAACACCAGTTTGCAATTGTGAGATTAGCGGCGTGTGACCGGGAAGAATTCCGAGTTCACCACCCAGCCCGGGAACCGTAACCATGTCCACAGACTCGGCCAGCACACGCCGCTCAGGAGTAACAACTTCGAGTTGTATCTTGTCTGCCATAACTCGTTGTCAGTGGTCAGTAGTCAGTGGTCAGTTCGCGTTATCACCGTCAGCATCACAACGGACTACTGACCACTGACCATCCTTTACTGCGTGAAGGTTTTCGCCTTCTCGATTGCTTCTTCAATCGTGCCGACCATGTAAAACGCCTGTTCCGGCAGATCGTCATGCTTGCCGTCGACCAGTTCGCGGAAGCCGCGTACCGTGTCTTCGAGTTTGACGTACTTCCCTTCGAGACCCGTGAACTGCGCAGCAACGAAGAACGGCTGCGAGAAGAACCTCTGAATCTTCCGCGCGCGCGAAACGATCAGCTTGTCTTCGTCTGACAACTCGTCGAGACCGAGAATCGCGATGATGTCCTGCAAGTCTTTGTAACGCTGAAGCACGCGCTTCACATCCTGCGCCGTGTCGTAGTGCTCCTTACCAATGACGCGCGGATCGAGAATGCGCGACGATGAAGCGAGCGGATCCACCGCCGGGTAAATACCGAGTTCCACGATCTGTCGCGACAACGCCGTGACGGCGTCGAGGTGCGCGAAGGTCGTTGCCGGTGCCGGATCGGTGTAGTCGTCGGCGGGAACGTAAACGGCTTGAATCGATGTGACTGATCCGGTCTTGGTGGACGTGATGCGTTCCTGCATTTCGCCCATCTCGGTCGCGAGGTTCGGTTGATAACCCACCGCGGAAGGCATACGTCCGAGCAGTGCCGATACTTCCGATCCCGCCTGAGTGAAGCGGAAGATGTTGTCGATGAAGAGCAGCACGTCGAGTCCCTGATCGCGGAAGTACTCGGCGACCGTCAGACCCGAAAGCGCAACGCGCAGACGCGCGCCTGGCGGCTCAGTCATCTGTCCGTAAATCAACGCCACCTTCGACTGGCCGATCGTGTTCATGTCGACCTTCGAAAGATCGAACGCGCCTGTGTCGTGGAAATTCTTGTTGAACTTCTCGCCAAACTGAATAACCTGCGACTCCACCATTTCGCGCAGAAGGTCGTTTCCTTCGCGCGTTCGTTCGCCGACGCCCGCGAATACCGAAAAGCCCGAGCGCGCTTTCGCGATGTTGTTGATCAACTCCATCACGATAACGGTCTTGCCGACACCCGCGCCGCCGAACAATCCGATCTTGCCGCCGCGCAAAAACGGTTGAATCAGGTCGATGACCTTGATGCCCGTCTCGAACATCTGGAGTTCGGTTGATTGCTCTTCAAACGTCGGAGCGTGACGATGAATCGGATAACGCTTGTCGTGCTTGACGGGACCGAGCGTGTCCACTGGTTCACCAATGACGTTCAGCACTCGGCCGAGGGTTCCCTCGCCGACGGGCATCGTGATTGGGCCACCAGTGTCGATGGCTTTCATGCCGCGGACCATGCCGTCAGTGGGCAACATCGAGACCGTCCGTACGCGTCCTTCGCCGAGGTGCTGCTGTACTTCCGCGATGACGTCGATCGGTGACGGCACGTCGAAACCTTCTGAGGTAACTCGCAGCGCCTGGTAGATCGGAGGCAGATAGCCTCCCTGAAACTCGACGTCGAGCACGGGACCGATAATCTGCACGACTTTGCCGACGTGATTCTTGTCGGCGCTCACGTTTCCATTGGGCGTAGACATACTGTCGCTGAACTCCTCTTTCGACCTATAAAGGCGAACAAAATGGGCAGGTTTAAAAGCCAGACAAGATAACACACCCGCTAAATTGCGCCAAATCCGTCGTTTGAATTTGTCGCAGAATCACGGTTACGGAGCGGGAAATCGGGCGAGTGCAATGCGGATGGCTTCGACTTCTTCCGGCGCGCTGCGCTTTTCGAGCCGCACCAGCGCCGGTCGCACCAGCTCATACCGTGAGCTTGACGACTCATTCTTTTCAAGAAATGAAATGAGAAAGTGGATAGCGTTTTTGTCCCCGACTCTTTCGATAGCGGGGATGACGATCGAGTCCACCATTGGATTCGCTTCCAGCGCCTTGATTAAAAAAGGAACGACGAGTGGGTTATCGATTCTCGCAAGAACATTCGCTGCGTCGGCAGCCTTGGCGTAATCGTCCTTGTTCTGCCGGATCTTGTCCAGCAATTCGCTACTGGCATCGCTCAACCACTCAGCATTGAACGGCAAAATCTCGAATGGAAGTTCCAGTGGGATACAACGAGGCGACTTTGCGAGTGCGAAAGAAACAACATACTTCCCCGGTTCACTGAACTTGTACCAATCGTCCAGAATGATCTGCTGGGAATAGCCCTCCTGTGACGGTATGGTGAATTTCCCAATACGAGAAGTTCCCTCGCGGACTTTCTTATGCGGCAGCGCCAACCACTCACCTTCGACGCGTTTGAGTTTTAACTCAAGTGCGCCTTCTCGATCGTAGCCAAGGTCGACAACGGACGGTTCAAACGAGTGGTTCTGAAAACTAATTTTCAAGACTATTGGCTGGCCTTGCGTGTAATAGCCCTTCGCTTCGATACCGCATGTAGTTTTTTCCTGTGCGTGGGTTAACGACACACCAAGGACCAGCATCACGAGCAGCATCATCGTTAGTTCTCGAGTCATACCTTGCCTCGCGAAGTGAGGAGGTTTCCGGAGTAAAGACTATTTTTCGGGATCGATGCGAATCTTCATTCGCTGGAGGACCTGTAGATCTTCTTCGGTGAGATCGAGGGTGGTGTGATCAGTCTCGTTCTCATCTTCGCCGGCGTGAGGTCTGAGACCGATCTCGAGACGCAGCGTCAATTCCATTTCGTATCCGGCTTCTCGCAAACGCTCGATCGCGTCCGCAACCTGCTTCGAGTTCTCGACCGATTCGTTAATCGCGCTGCCGATCTCGCGAACTATCTCTTTTGCGTCGTCGTCGATTTCCATTTTGCTGGTATGCTACGACAGACAGGGCAAATTGCCAATTGCCGATTGCCAAATGTCGATTGTGTGCTAGATGGACTCCCGGGTTTCTATTTGTAGATCCGCTAGCGGCAAAATTGCCAATCGGCAATTGCCAATCGGCAATGGTAGACTGTCGCAGTCCCGTTATGTTTGGAACCATTGGAATTCTGACCGGAGGTGGCGATGCGCCGGGTCTGAATGCGGTAATTCGCGCGGTGGTGAAGGCTGCCACGTGCGAATACGGCATGCGCGTAATCGGCATCGAAGATGGCTTCGAAGGTTTGCTCGGCGCCAGCAAAACACGTTCGCTCAATGCGTCGGACGTGCGGGGACTTTTGCCTCGTGGCGGAACGATTCTCGGGACGCGCAATCGCGGCTGTTTTGTCGAACGTGACAAAGACGGCGTGCGAATGAGCGTCGAGGCCGTTTACGAAGAAGCTATCGCCAATATGAAGATCCTCGGGATCGACTCGCTTGTGGTCCTTGGCGGTGAAGGTACGCTGGGCATCGCTAATGAATTTCACAAACGTGGCGTTCCGATCGTTGGCGTGCCCAAGACGATCGACAACGATCTTGCTTGCACGGAACTGACGTTTGGTTTCGTCACAGCGTTGGATATCGCCACCGAGGCGCTCGATCGCTTGCACACGACGGCGGAATCGCACGATCGCGTGATGATCCTCGAAGTCATGGGCCGGCACGCGGGTTGGATCGCGCTGCACTCGGGAATCGCTGGCGGCGCTGATGTCATCCTGATTCCGGAGATACCGTTTACGCTCGACTCGGTTTGTGAGAAAGTGCGCGCGCGCGACGCGATGGGATCAAACTTTAGTATTATCGTGGTCGCGGAAGGGGCAATCGAGATCGGGCACGAGCTGGTTTATCAAGACAAGGGTGATAGTTCTCATGCACCCCGACTCGGGGGAATCGGCCAGCACTTGCAGCGAGATCTCGAGGAAGCTACCGGACGAGAGACGCGGTGCGTCGTCCTCGGGCACCTTCAGCGCGGTGGACGTCCGAACGCTTTTGACCGCATGCTCGCGACAAATTTTGGCTCCTGCGCGGTTCGAGCGTTGGCGAATGGAGAAAGCGGCGTAATGGTGGCGCTCCAGGCGGGCGACGTCGTCACGGTGCCGCTAGCCGAGGCGATCAAGGGTATTAAAACAGTGCCGCCGGACGGTCAGCTCGTGCGGACAGCGCGTGACGCTGGTGTTTCTTTTGGCGCGCAGAACGAGGCCAGTTATCATAGGTCGAGTTAGTGGAACGCGGATTGAATGATCCGCTGATGGAACGTAGATGTCACAGGTAATCAAAGAGAAGCTACAGGGCGAACTCGACGAACTCGAAACGGAGCTTCGCATTCATCTGCCTAAGGAGATTAAGCGCGCGCTCGAGTTTGGCGACTTGCGCGAGAATTCCGAGTATCGCGCCGCGCTCGACCGGCAGAACGTCGTCAAGGCCCGTATAGTCGAACTCCGGCAACGGATTAGCGAGATTGCCTCGATCGATCCGAACAAGGTGCCGCGCGATAAGGCGTCGTATGGATCGACGCTGGTCCTGTTCGACGCGGAGAAGGACGAAGAAGTGACCTATCGTCTCGTAACTCCGGAGGAAAGCGACCCGGCCCAGGGGTTGATTTCAACCACTTCGCCCGTCGGCAGGAGTTTGATGGGCAAACAGGAAGGCGACGAAGTGGTGGTCCGAACGCCCGCCGGCGCGCGCAACTTCGAGATCCGGCAACTTAGGACCCTGCATGATGACATGTCCGCGGACGTACAGTCGGGCACACCCTAAGCGAGTAAAAATACGGGATTAACCGAGGAGTAACTAAGCTAGCAGATGTTTGGTGCAAGTATCGGACGAGCCGCCCAGCGGATCATCGATGCCATTGTGCGGTGGCTGGCCAGTGGGCACATCAATCCCAATCTCCTGACCGTGATCGGCGTTGGCATAAACGTCGGCTGCGGTCTTCTTTTTGGCTTTGGGCGTTTTTTCTCAGCGGGCATTCTGCTCCTGGTCGCAAACCTCTTCGACATGCTTGACGGCCAGGTGGCCCGGCTGTCGGGCCGGGTAACGAGATTTGGCGGTTTTCTCGATTCTTCGTTGGACCGGCTCTCGGATATGGTTGTATTTGTGGGCCTTATGGTCTTTTACGCCCGCGACATCCCGGACCACTCAACTCTTAACGTTTTTCTCGCGGGCGCCGGACTAATGGGCTCAGTTATGGTAAGCTACGCCAGCGCGCGGGCAGAGAGCCTGATTCCCAAATGCGACGTCGGCTTCCTGCGGCGCCCAGAACGCGTGATACTCTTTATTATCGGCGCGCTTAGTACTCATCCAGGTTCTGATAATTTCTTTGCCAATCGGATGCCGGCTGTATTGTGGGTACTTGCAGTGGGCTCTTATTGGACCTTCGCGCATCGCATGTACCACACGTGGCGCGAACTGGCGAAGGTAGAGGCAGCAAAAACAGAGAACGCTGAACCATTGGCAATTGCCGATTGCCAATTGCCGATTGACAGGGTTAAGCGAGCAACGCCGTCCGCGAAAATGAGCACTTAACGTGGTAATCGGCAATTGGAAATCGGCAATCGGCAAGCGCTCGATACTTCGCTCGTAGAGGTAACGAATTTTGACTATCTGTCCGTGCTGTGGCTTCAAGTTTGTTGGAGCCTTGAGCAATGGTTGTAGACAATGTGGGGCCCGCTCGGTCGGTGAACCCCTTCCGAGACCGGCCCACGAGCTTCCGTCCTACGGACGCGCGCTCGTATTGGCAGTTGCCGGCTCGCTGACCGTCCTTCTTTTCCTCGCGCAAACAGTCATTGCGGTGTTTTCCAAATCGATGGATCCACTGGGTGGATGGTCCTGGATCACGGCGGGCCAGATCGCTGCGTGGCGTTTGAAGTGGGTCTCGATTCCGTTGCTGATCGTCACCGTTTGGTTGGGTCGAAAGCTTTACCGCTCGATCAAACAGAACCCGGAAAAGTTTTGCGGCCTGAAACATGCCCGACGCGGTTTGTTCGCGACATCGTTCGTAGTGTTTTTGATTGCGTTGCTGATCGGAGTCACTGTTCCGGAGCGACTGCGACAACGACAAATGGCGAAGGACGCCACCTTCAAGGCTCATTACTACAAGTTTGAAGCTGCCACGCTCGAATATCAGTTGCGCTACCAAACCTACCCGGCCGACATCTCTGATCTCAGAAAACGGATTCCGGATCCTGATGGTACCCTGGCCGAAGCGTTGAGATTCATAGACCCGAATGGTTACCGGCCCAGTGCCGACTTCGCAGCGAATGCCGCGGAGAAAACACCGTCTCTGCGCGGCGCAGCTATTCGCCGAGTTTCATTATCCGCCACTGAAGATACCCCGAGTGGGAGTTTGGCATTCACCACCTACGAACTGCAGCTTCCCGGTGAAGACAAGATCCTTGGCACTGAAGACGACTGGATCGGATCGAACGGCATCCTGAAGCGAGTAACCGAAGTTTCCAAAGGCGGTGTGGGCCGTTCCGTTTCAGCCGGTATCCTGCAACCATAGCGACGCATGTCGTTTCTGGATCGTTTCCGTAAAAAAGTCGAAGACGAAGCCTCACGAATCGCACGTCTTTCCCGGACGGGACGCATGACTGACGGAAACATCATCGACGCCGTCTCCGACAACCACGGTCGCATCACGCAAGTCACTTACACCTACATGCTGGCGGGAGTGCTTTACGAGTCTTCACAGGCACTCACCGACCAGCAACAGCAGCATTCATTCGACTACGCACCCGGTAAACAAATCGTCGTCAGATACGATGTACGTCAACCTGCGAACTCGATTGTGGTTTAATCAGTGGGAATGTTTCGCAAAGTACTGATAGCCAATCGCGGGGAGATCGCTGTCCGCATCATTCGCGGTTGCCGCGAGCTGGGCATCAGGGCCGTCGCGATCTATTCCGAAGCGGACGCCGAAAGCCTGCACGTGCGCGCTGCGGATGAGGCGGTGTGCGTCGGTCCCGCTTCGTCAGCCCACAGCTATCTCAACATCGACGCCATCATCGCCGCGGCGAAGTCCGTCAATGCCGAAGCCATCCATCCCGGCTACGGCTTTCTCGCCGAGAACGCTGACTTCGCTCGCGCTGTGACTTCAGCGGGCCTGACCTTCATTGGTCCAAGTGCTGAAGCGATGGAGTTGATGGGTTCGAAAACGAGCGCGCGCCGAGTTGCTGTTGAATCAGGTGTCCCGATCGTGCCTGGGACGGTTGATGCACTCGCGTCGTTTGAAGAAGCGCGTAAGACGGCGGAAGAGTTTGGTTATCCAGTGATGTTGAAAGCTGCGGCGGGTGGTGGCGGCAAAGGCATGCGGCTCGTGACGAGCAGTGATGAATTGCGTTCGGCATTTGAGACCGCGCAGACCGAAGCTGCTGCTGCGTTCGGCGATTCAGCGCTGTATCTCGAGAAAGCGGTCGAACGTCCGCGGCATATTGAAATCCAGATTTTCGGCGATAGTCATGGCAACGTGGTCCATCTCGGCGAGCGCGAGTGTTCGATTCAACGTCGACATCAAAAGGTGATCGAGGAGTGTCCGTCGCCAATCAACGATCCGGATTTGCGTCAGCGCATGGGCGAAGCTGCGGTGAAGATCGGCAAGCAGGTGAAATACACGGGCGCTGGAACGGTCGAGTTTTTGCTGTCAGACGCGACACGCGAGTTTTACTTTCTCGAGATGAACACGCGTCTACAGGTGGAGCATCCGGTAACTGAACTCGTTACCGGTTTCGATCTGGTGCGAGAGCAGTTTCGGGTTGCGGCCGGTGAGCCGCTGTCGTTCACGCAGGACGACGTGCGCTGGTTGGGCCATGCGATTGAATGCCGGATTTACGCCGAGGATCCCGCTAACAACTTCTTTCCATCGCCGGGAACGATCATATATTTGCGAGAACCGTCCGGACCGGGGATCAGAATCGATAGCGGCGTCGTGAACTTTTCCGAAGTGTCGATTCATTACGATCCGATGATTGCAAAGCTCGCCGTTTGGGGACGGACGCGAGACGAAGCGATCGAACGTTTACGGCGCGCGCTCGACGAGTATCACGTCGCAGGTATCACCACGACGCTTCCCTTCTTTCGTGAAGTAGCCGACGACGAAGAGTTCATCGCAGGCAAGCTAGACACCGGTTTCATTGCACGATTCAACGAGCGGCGAACTGTTGCCGATCCGCCGCGAGGAGCAGGTCGATCTCGCGGTGATCGCCGCGGCAATTCACTACACGCGACACCAGCAGCCGGTTTTCGTCCAGGGCGGGACGCAACCTTCCGATGGCCGTTGGAAGATGGCCGGACGCGCGGCAGGTTTGAGAAGGTGGAAAAGGTCGTGAAACTCAAGGCCAACATCGAAGAGCAAGAGCACGATGTGGACGTTCGGATCGACGGCGGACGCGTGCGAGCTGAGATCGATGGCCGCGTTTATGATCTGGAGTTACGCGAGCCCGAGCCTGGCAGCTACCTATTTCTTCGCGAATCGGAAGTGCACGAGTGCCAGGTGAACAAAGCGCACGAAGGTTTTGACGTGAGTTTGCACGGACGCAATTACGCGATAACGATTGCCGATCCGAAGCGATTGCGCAGCGGGCAGGACTCTCATGGTCACCAGCACGGGATGGCCGAGATCACGGCGCCGATGCCGGGGAAAGTTGTGAAGGTGCAGATCGAGAAAGGCGCCACTGTTGAAAAGGGTTCTGGGATCGTGGTTGTTGAGGCGATGAAGATGCAGAACGAGATGAAGTCGCCGCGTGCGGGCGTCGTTGTTTCGATTAATGTCAAACCGGGAGATACAGTTAACGCCGGCGACGTGCTGGCGGTAGTTGAATAATTTTCAAATGCGAATTTTGTTGTGGGACATCGATGGGACGTTGATTCGCTCGGCGCGGCCGGGCGGATACAAGGAATACACCATTCCCGTGCTCGAGGAGTTGTTTGGCACCGCGGGCGGGCTCGCTGACATGCACGTTTCCGGCATGACTGACATGCAGATCTTTATCGAGGCGCTCGGGAATCACGGCGTCACTCACGACAATGTGCGCGAGCGCATGGCCGTGCTAAGCGAACGCCTAACGGCTGAAGCTCGAAAGATCACCGGTAACGGCGTCACGTTCTTTGAACTAATACCCGGCGCGCGCGAAACACTCGAAGCATTGGAACATCATCCTCGTTATCGCTCGGCGCTCCTGACCGGCAACATCGAACCGATGGCCTATCTGAAGATGGAATTGGTTGGTCTCGAAAAGTTTTTCACTCTGCCCGGTGCGTTTGGCGACGAGTCGCACAACCGTCGCGATCTTCCCGCGCTCGCTGCCGAGCGCATTAGCAAACACCTGCAACTCGATCTCTCGCCTGAACAATTCATCGTCATCGGCGACACGCCAAACGACATCGACTGCGCGCGTCACTTCGGTGCCCGGGCCGTCGCGGTCGGCACCGGACGCTTTTACTCGAATGAAGAAATCCTCGAGCACGCGCCTGACAAGTTTCTCCTCGATCTCACCGACGTTGATGCCGTGATCAGAACGCTCGACGAACTGTAAATTCAAATGCGGTGGAAGCCTTTGAGGATGTCTCGTCTCGTTAGGCGAAGGATGACTGGTCGTCCGTGAGGACACGTTGTCGGCGAAGAGGTTTGCAGCAGACGATCGATGAGCCAGCGCATTTTCTCGGGTGCAAGCGGCATGTTCACTTTGATCGCGGCGTGACACGCGAGTGACGCCGCGATCTCATCACGCAGAGTTTCACGCGCGGAGTCTTTCCTTTCAGCGTCAACCGTATCCAGCAATTCGGAAAGCATATTGCGCGCTTCACCGGCGGGAAGATCCGCAGGCGTTGCTTTGATTGCAACAGTGCGTCCCGAAAGCCGCATGAGCTCGAAGCCGTAGTTCTCAAGTTCCGGCGCGAGGTTGTCGAAGACAGCGGCTTGCGCGGGCGTCAGGTCGAACGTTTCGGGAACGAGTAGTTGTTGCGAATCGGTTTGTCGCGCAGCTTCGAGCGCGCGGTACTTGTCGAAGAGAACGCGCTCGTGTGCGACGTGCTGGTCGATCAGCAGCAAACCCTGCTCGTCGGTCGCGATGATAAAGCTCTCGTCGAGTTGGCCCAAGGCGCGGATGTTTGACGAAAGCGCTTCCGGATCAACTTCGCGCGCAAACTTCTCTGCTGACGGAACGGGCGGAATCACAGATTGAGGAACCACAGACTCAACAGGTTTTCGTTCTTCAATCATCGCGGCCACGTCACGTGCGATCTCATCACCTGATGGCGGTTGATATTCGTATTCAATCCGCGGTTGTGGCGGTGGCGGCGAAATAAAAGGCGCATTGACATACGCAGGCATTGCTCGCTCTTGCGGAGGCGCATACGCGGCACTCGCGAGCGCGTTCTTGACCGCTTCCCGCACCGCATCTGCTACAGCCGCCTGTCGGCGAAAGCGTACTTCCGTCTTTGCCGGATGCACGTTCACGTCAACCTCTTCGAGCGGCGTTTCGATGAACAACAACGCCGCGGGATAAACCCCATGCGGCAGAATCGATCGATAACCCTCCGACAGCGACCGCCCGATCATGCGATCCCGCACAAACCGTCGATTCACAAATAAGTACTGCGAATCGCGCGAGGTGCGACGATCGCGCGGCGCCGAAACAAAACCTGTCACACGCGCAACATCTCCGTGTCCGCCGTTTACTTCCAACAAATTCTCCAGAAACTCACCACCAAAAATCTGATACGCGCGCTCGCGAAGATCTTTCGCCGGGGCTGCTCGAACCACTTCCCTGCCGTTGTTAACAAACGTGAACGCGATCTCCGGATGGGCCAACGCGTAGTGCGTCACGAGATTTGTCAGGTGAAACGTCTCCGTCGCTTCCGCACGCAAAAACTTGCGCCGCGCGGGTACGTTGAAAAACAGATCGCGCACGGCGATCGTGGTCCCACGCGGATGCGCTGCGTCTTTCACATCGCGCATGCGTCCACCGTCGATCGTGACGCGCGTCGCGGAAGCAGCACCTTCAGTGCTGGTGGTCAACTCAACCTTCGCTACTGAGGCGATCGAAGCAAGCGCTTCGCCGCGAAAACCCAAAGTACCAATCGCAGCGAGATCCTCGGAGACGCTAATCTTCGACGTCGCGTGCCGCTCAAACGCGAGCACCGCATCGTCACGCACCATGCCCTCGCCGTCGTCTGACACCTTTAGCAAACGACGCCCGCCGGCTTCGATCTCGATCGTGATGCGCGTCGCACCGGCGTCGATCGAATTCTCTACGAGCTCTTTGGCCACCGATGCGGGACGTTCGACGACTTCACCTGCTGCAATTTGATTGGCGATGTGATCTGCGAGGACGCGAATTTTAGACATTCGTTGTAGTCGTAGTCAGTTATCCGTGGTCAGTCGTCCGTTGCCCCTGGCTACTACTGACCACGGACAACTGACCTTCATTCAAGCTCACAGATAAACTATCTGGTGGTCATTACTCCCAATATTGATCGCATTGTAGATCCACTCGATCACGTACGTGCCGTGGCGGGACAGCAGCGACATGATGTTGATGTGTCGTTCCTGCAAGTCTTTGTTTGGGTATAGCTGATCGGCGGCGCGTTGCAGTTGCCGGTGGGCGGCATCGTCGCGCGTCATTTGCGCGCGGACGAAGCGCGTGCGCAGTCCCTCAAGTTGATACTGGATCTTCTTGCGGCCAGTTTCGAGAGCGTCGCCGAGCGTCGGATCGATCGCGTGCAACTCGCGTTTTAGTCGATCGAGTTCCTGGTTGACGTTGTGGTCCAAATCGTCAAACGAACGCGCGGTGTTCGCGCCAAGATATTCTTCGACGACGCGCTTCGTTACCGGTTCCAGACCTTCGAAGAAATCTGCGAGGCTCAACCCGTAGCGCTCGAGCACGCGGCCCGTGTGGCGCTCGACCATCGTGAGACCTGAACGAAGGAGAATCGGCGTCGCGGGACGTTCGAGCACGCGATAGACCTCGGCGGTTTGCGCAAAGTACGCGATCTCGGCGGCGCCGCCGTAGTAAGAGATTGTCGGCAGCAGGTAATCCTGCACGACTGCGCGGAACGTTACATTTGGACTGAAACGCTGCGGTTCGTTGAGCGCGAGCGCGGCGAGATCTTCGACCGAATACTGCTGCTTACGTATCTTTCGCCTGGTACTTTCCGTTTTCAGCCCGGACCAGAGCGCGCCTCGCGCCGTCTTCGTCATGCAGAAACAGTGGAAACGAATTTGCCGTCGCGAGCACCTGGGCGTGATAACCCGCGTTTTCCAACTCGCGGCTACGCTGTTCGATTGCGGTCGCAATCTCAGGCGCTTGTCGTGCGGCCGCCGAGTAAAGCGGCGCGGCGATTTTTTTCATCGCCGGATCGAGCGGATCGAGAAAGATCAGCCCGTAACGTCCGAGTAACGACGTCATCATCGTCGCGAAACTGTCGACGTAACCGCGTCCGGGTTGCCAGGCGTTTTTGACCAGCGCCTTCATGTCGTCAGCAAACTCGGAATTCGGTAACAGTTCAAAGAGCTGATCGATGAGCGCGTTGATCGAGTCGTCGAGCACGACACGTCCCACCGGCTGCCCTTCGCGATGCAGATCGGTAGAAATGTCAACTTGTTTGAGCTGGCAATCGCGTCCGATGATTTCAGCTTTTGAGACCTCGATGAAGTCGTGGTCCTCGGCGGCAATCCAGAAAACGGGCACCGCTTTTGTGTTTCGCTGTCGCAAACACCCGGCAAGCTTCACGGCGGAGACGGCTTTGTAGATCGTGAAGAGTGGACCG
The DNA here is from genome assembly GCA_963789185.1 of uncultured Acidobacteriota bacterium. Taxonomy (GTDB): domain Bacteria; phylum Acidobacteriota; class Blastocatellia; order Pyrinomonadales; family Pyrinomonadaceae; genus PSRF01. Next base: position 186,786 of record CAWBJU010000012.1, on the reverse strand, counting down.
GTGAACAGTCCCGCCTGTTGACCGGAAACTACGGCGACCGTGTCAGTATCGCGCAGCAACTTGATGTTGTTGAGTGTTTCCTCGGGCGCGCGCCAACGGCGATTCATCGCTTCCAGAGCGTCGGCGACCTGGTTCCGATCGACCTGGTGCGCCGCGAGCACCTCCGGCACGCGCTGTTGCAGTTCATGATGAAACCGGACGGCGGACGGATAAAAATTCCGCAACGCTACCGGATCTTTTAAGTAGTCGAGAAACAGACGCGACTGATGCGGGATGCGTTCGAAGGGCAGGGTTTCGACGCGCAGACCAGATTCTTCAGGGGTGCTATAACAAGCGGCTTCGGCGGTGCTCAAGATTGGTTCAGGCTCCTGCCAGACATTCTAATCCGTGTTTCAGTAAGTGCCTAATCTCGCGCCGAGCGTGTTCGTCGGGCATTTGCAGCGGCGCACGGACGTTGCCGCCGTGATATCCGGCCATGTCCAACGCGGCCTTCAAACCACCGATACCAAACCTGGTCGTGACCGCGGCCGCCAGCGGCGTCAATTTTGACTGAAGCGCGGCAGCGTGTTCGTGCTCACCCGCATTGATCGCGCGAAAAATCTCGATGCAAACTTGAGGAACAACGCAACCGACCGCGAGAATTCCTCCGGTCGCACCGGCGCACAAAGCGTCGAATAGAATCGTCCCGTTGCCGGTGAGCACCGCGAAGTCGGGCGGGCAAAGCTGCAGTGTTTCGTCAAACGCGGCAATCTCGTTCGAACTGTCTTTCACACCGATAATGTTCGGGTGTTCGGCGAGGCGCGCGACCGTTTTCGGTTCGATCTTGATGCCCGTAAGCGCGGGCATGCTGTAGAGCAGCAACGGCACCGGCGACGCATCAGCCACCGCTGTGTAGTAGTCAACGAGTGTTTTGTGATTGATTGCAGAACGATAGTAGTGCGGCGTGATCACCAGCACTGCGTCCGCGCCCGCGTGTGCGGCTTTCCTGATCTCGTTGATCGTCCCCGTGGTGCTCTGCTGTCCGGCTCCGACGATAAAAGCCATTTCACTCGGAACCGCGACGCGCGAAGTTTCTATCACCTGTAGATACTCACGCTCGTCGAGATGGACGCGCTCGCCCGTAGACCCGAGTATCACGTAGCCGCGAACACCTGTCTTGTTATATGCCACGATGTTTTCGCGAAGCCTCGCCGCGTCGATTTCATCGGTAGCTGTGAAAACCGTCGTGAGCGGCAAAAGTATGCCGCGCATGCGAGCGAGCGATAGGTTCTCTTCAGGCTTTTGGGTCAACGCGAGCGATTATATTCGGAAAATCCGTGTGGTGTAACAGCCGGAGAGAAACACGGATTTTGAGTCCCGTGATGAGGGAAGTTCCACTCGCATGTTTTCGAGCTTTGGTCAACCACTCCCGAAACGGAAACGAGGGGCGGCGACGGAGGGCCGCCCCGACAGTCTAACGTAGCCGTGGCACTAAACGACGTTCGCAAACAGCTCGTGCTCAACTGCTGCAGCCTGCGCCTCGACCATGCCGTAGAGGTTCAACTCACCGCAACGCGAGAAGGCCAAGTGTTTAGCTGTGTTCGCGAGTGATTTCGGATACTTGGAGTCTTCGATCGAAGACATCAGCACGAGCAGTGCCGCTGATTTTGTTTCACGCTCATCCCCATCCCGACAGATCATGTCTGCGAGTGCTCTAACTCTTTTGTCGCTCGCATCTTGTTCGAGCGTGTCGGGTGTTTGCGAGAAGTCGATTGTCTCTAACGCGGTTTCGCCCGCATCGGCGCGGCCGACGAGTTCAGCCAGCCACGGATCGTTTATCTCCATTGCATAACGGACAATCGCACGACTCTGTGGATCGATCGAAGTGTCGTTCAAGGTTGCCTGTGCTCTTCGTTCTAAAGCGTTCATTATGGTTGCGGTTCTGGTTGTTCGATTTACGTGAGGTGCTTCGTGGCACACGGTTGCGCTACTATCATTTGCCATGATCGTCATCCTTTCTTCGGAAGGTTGATGGTACAGGGTCGATTTTGTGTTGACGCACAAGTCGGCCCGCTTCTTTTTTTTGAGGGGATAGCGCGACCATAGCACAAAACTTTTCGCTTGGGAGTAGAAAGTTTGTGCCTGATGAGCTTTACTTGACACGGCATTCGATAGCTTCCTATATTCCAGCCTCGATTCGGGCGAACGCGCCTCGCTTCCTCACGATTTTCTCCTCACAGAAACGATTTCGCAGAAAACCGGCTGACACTCCAGCCGCTCACAATTCAAAAGGACGCATTCTTCCATCGCACCTAATGACCAAGGATCAACTAAAGCAACTCGAACGCGAACTCTGGAACGCCGCCGATAATCTCCGCGCCAACTCAGATCTAAAATCCAGCGAATACTCGACTCCCGTACTCGGCCTCATCTTTCTAAAGTTTGCCGACAATAATTACCGTCGCCATGAAGCGGAGATTCTCGCTGAGTATCAGAAACTACGAGGCACGCGTCGCGAGAAGAAACTATCAGACATAGCGATCGATAAATGTGGATTCTATCTTCCTGACCACGCTCGTTATGACTACCTGCTTAGTCTTCCCGAGGAGAAGGATATTGCCAAAGCGTTGAAGGAAGCGATGAAGTCCATTGAGGAGTACAAGGAGGAACTGGAAGGCGTACTCCCGAAGGACGAATACTTTCGACTCACTCGCGATCCAAAGACAAAAACGATTCCCAATAACCTGCTAAAGAATTTCGCCAATATCCCTTCCGATACAACCGGCGATCTCTTCGGTCAGATTTATGAATACTTCCTCGCGGAGTTTGCCAGAAGCGAGGGACAGAAAGGCGGAGAGTTTTTTACGCCGCGCTCCGTTGTACGTTTGATGGTGGAGATCATTGAACCGCATGGTGGAAAGGTGTTTGATCCGGCTTGCGGCTCCGGTGGGATGTTCGTTCAGTCAGCTCAGTTTATTGAGGAGCATCGGAAGGAGCTGTCGGCAAACGGCAAGAACAGCAGCGTGTACGTCTACGGTCAGGAGAAAACTCTCGAGACCGTTAATCTCGCCAAGATGAACCTGGCGGTAAACGGTCTGCGTGGTGAGATCAAGAAAGGTATCACTTACTACGACGATCACTTCAACAGCTTTCACGCCTTCGACTATGTGCTCGCGAATCCACCCTTCAATGTCGACGAAGTTAGTTTTAAAGCAGTTGAGAAGGACCGGCGTTTCAATACTTACGGCGTCCCGCGAAACAAGTCGAAGGTCAAGAAAGCCGACGCCGGCAAGGAGACCGTGCCCAATGCAAACTATCTTTGGATTAATCTCTTTGCGACGTCGTTGAAACCAAAAGGACGCGCCGCGCTCGTGATGGCAAACTCGGCCTCGGATGCTCGTCACTCAGAAGCGGAGATTCGAAAGAGATTGATCGAGGAGAATCTGATCTATGCGATGCTGACGTTACCGTCGAATATGTTCTACACCGTCACTCTGCCGGCGACGCTCTGGTTCTTCGATCGCGCTAAGACGGACGACCGCGTACTTTTCATTGATGCGCGAAACATCTTCACGCAGATCGATCGCGCGCACCGCGAATTCACCGAAGAACAGATTCAAAACATTGCGATCATTAGCCAGCTTCACAAAGGGCGCCGTGAAAAATTTGTGCAACTGATAGATCGATACTTTGCTGCCGGCATGGAGCGTCTCGTCGAGAATAAGAATCGAGTCGAACCCGTGTCCGCGCAATTATTGGAAGTGCTGGATGATGACGCGGGCAAAGAAGCTGTGGCAAAACTCGTGAAGCTATGGGCCGGGCTCAACAAACTGCGGGCCCGTTACCAACAATACAGATCGAAGAATGGAGATCAGAAAAGCGTCAATGCGAAGAACAAGGCTCAACAGCAATTACGCGAGGCTTTTGATCCTTTTTTTGCGTCGCTGCATGAGTGCTTGAAGCAACTGGACAAGACTGTGCGGCAGCACGAGAAGCAGCAAGCTGAACAAGCGCAAAAAGACGGTAAACGCGTCGCCACGGATCGCAAAACCAGGGCGCTTAAATCGGCATTGGAAGAATTGCACAAGGAAGTGAAGAACGCGGAAATCCATTACAGGTACATCCAGTGGTTGCAGGAGCGCTTTCCTAAGGCGGAATACGAGGATGTTACTGGCCTATGCAAGCTGGCAACCCCGAAAGATGTAAGAGAACAGGAGTATTCACTGAATCCAGGACGCTATGTTGGCGTGGTGATTGAGGAAGATGGGAAGACAGAAGAGGAGTTCATTGAAGCGCTTGTTCAGTTAAACACCGAACTTGCGGAGCGCAATTTTGAAGCTGAATCCTTACGAGTCATCATCGATAGAAACATTCGAGTATTGGCGGGCGAGTTATGACCAAGTGGTGTAACAAGCAAATTAACGAGCTAGGTCGAGTTGTTACCGGAAAAACGCCGCCCAAGAATGAAACTCACTACTTTGACGGAGACGAGTTATTTGTTTCTCCTAAAGACCTAGGCTGGGATTGTCTCTACGTCACGCAAACTGAGACTCGCGTTTCCAGCAAAGCTCTGAGCAAATTCAGGAATCAAGTAATTCCAAAGAACGCAGTGATGTTCACGAGTCTTAGTTTCGGATTTGGCAAGATGGGCATTGCGAGTCGGCTCTCTCTCTCCAATCAGCAGATCAACTCCGTAATCGTAAACGAACAGAATGACTCTTACTTTGTATACTATCTTCTGAAGGCATGCACTCCCTACATTTTCGCTTATAACTCGGGTATCGACACCCCAATAGTTCCGAAATCAGTGTTCGAGCGCATTCGGCTTAAATGCCCTGAACTACAAGTCCAACGAAAGATCGCAGCGCTTTTGTGGGCGTATGACCAGCTTATTGAGAACAACAAACGCCGCATCGCGCTGCTGGAAAAGCTAGCCGAGGAAATTTACCGCGAATGGTTCGTCCGCCTCCGCTTTCCGGGCTACGAAAAAGCAGCAACGATTAAAGGTGTACCAACAGGATGGGACGTTCTTCCATTCTCCAAAGTCGTCAGTATTAATCCACCTGAACGTCTCGAAAAATCTGAAGATACTCCTTACGTAGGCATGGAGGATCTATCAGTAAAATCCCTGTTCTTCAGGTCGGAAGGAGTCAGAAAGGGCGGACCAGGCTCGAAATTCAGAAATCGAGACGTGTTGTTTCCACGCATCACTCCGTCAGTGGAAAATGGCAAGCGGGGCTTCGTAATGTCCCTACAAGAGGGACAAGTTGGATTAGGCTCAACTGAATTCATTGTTTTCCGCGAAAAAGTAATTACAGCGGAGCACGTATATTTTCTGACTTGCTCTCCTGATTTTCGAAAACACGCAGAACTGAGCATGACCGGCGCATCTGGACGGCAGCGCGTGCAAGAAGACTGTTTTTCTTTCTTTCTCGTCAAAACTCCCCCTCCTGACATTCGAAGGCGATTTTCGAATCTGGTGCAGCCCCATTTCTCAGAGATTCATTTCCTTTCAGAGCAGATCGATAAACTGATGATATCTCGCGACTTATTATTACCGCGTCTCATCTCAGGCAAGCTTTCAGTCGAGAACCTCGACATACAATTCCCTCCGGGAATGATGGAGGAATTGAACCAAAGCTCAAATCTTACGCACGATGCCTAACTTCATCTCTGAAGATCAAATCGAACAAGCCCTGTTGCAACGCCTCGAACAGGTGCACAAGTTTGAGATTCTGAGATGTCATTGCATAGATCCTGAAGACCTCAACGACAACTCCGGTCGCACGAACAAACGCGACGTAATCCTCCTCGGCCGCGTCCGAGCTGCCGCAGTCGCTTTGAACAAACACATTCCGCACTCGACAATCGATGAAGCTTTGGAAAATTTCGCTGACAGGCGCACCGCGATGTCTCAAGTCGCCGCCAATCGCGAAATTTACGACCTCATCCGCGATGGAGTCCCAGTTGAGTTTGACGACGAACAAGGCCAGAGGCAAGAGGATCGCGTTCGATTAATCGACTTCAACAACCCTGAAAACAATAGCTTCCTTGCTGCATCACAGCTCTGGGTGAAAGGCGACCTTCGATTTCGTCGTCCCGACGTCCTGCTCTACGTCAACGGAATTCCTCTCGTCTTTATCGAACTCAAGAACTCTAACATCAAACTAAAGAACGCCTACGAAGAGAACATTACGAACTACCGAGCCGAGATTCCGCAGTTGTTTCTGACCAACGCCTTTTGCGTGCTTTCGAACGGCATCGAAACAAAAGTCGGCAGCTTTACTGCCGAATGGGAATACTTCTTTAACTGGCTGCGCGTCGATGATGAGAAGGAGAAGATCGATCGCAAACAAATCGAAAGAGAAGGCACCAGCCTCGAGCGTGTCGTGGAGGGCCTCTTTAAGAAAGAGCGTTTGCTTGATTACGTCGAGAACTTCATTCTCTATTACAAAGAGAATCAGAAAATCATCGCTCAGAACCACCAGTTCATGGGCGTGAACCGGGCCTACGACGCTTTCATCGATCGCAAGAAGAGGCAAGGGAAGTTAGGCGTCTTCTGGCACACGCAAGGCTCGGGTAAAAGCTTCTCGATGATCTTTTACTCACAAAAGATCTTTCGCAAACAAGTAGGAAACTTCACCTTCGTGATCGCCACTGACCGAGAAGATCTGGATGGGCAGATCTATCGCAACTTTCTCAACACCGGCGCCGTCACCAAAGCCGAAACCGCCCAACCCAACAGCGGCGAGGAGATGCGCAGAGTTTCTCGGTCAGAATAAGCGTTTGGTTTTCACCTTAATTCAAAAGTTTCACTGGCCCAAAGGCAAAGACTATCCGTTGTTGTCTCCGCGAGACGACATCATCGTGATCGTCGATGAAGCCCATCGCACGCAATATCGAAGTCTGGCGGAGAACATGCGCCAGGGTCTTCCTAACGCGCAATATCTGGCTTTCACAGGAACGCCTTTGCTCGGCAAAGAGCGAAAGACGAATAAGTGGTTTGGAGATTACGTCTCTGAATACAACTTTCAGCAGTCGATGGCCGATGGCGCGACGGTCCCTTTGTTCTACAGTAAGCGAGTGCCGCAGGTGCTGATCCAGAACGAGGACTTGAGCGAAGAGTTCTACGAGATTCTGGAAGACGAAAATCTCGACGATGCGCAGCAGGAGAAACTGGAGAAGAAATTCGCTAGTGAACTCGAGGTTATCAAACGCGATGATCGTCTGGAAACGATAGCGAAGGATATTGTCTATCACTTTCCACGCCGAGGTTATCTGGGAAAAGGCATCGTCGTATCGATCGACAAGTTCACCGCCGTTAGGATGTACGACAAAGTGACGCGTCTCTGGCACGAGCACATAAAGGACCTCGTCGGTCAGATCAGGAGGACAAGTAACTACAACGAAAAGACAAGGCTTCGAAGAATTGTCGATTGGATGCGCTCAGTTGAAATGGCCGTCATCATCAGCGAGGAAGCTGGTGAAGAGGAAAAGTTTAAAAACCAGAAGCTCGAGATCAAGTCGCACCGCGATTGCATGAACCGTGTTGACGAGCACGGTCACGACGTTGAGTACAACTTCAAAGACGCCGAACATCCGCTCCGGCTTGTATTCGTCTGTGCGATGTGGTTGACGGGATTTGACGCGCCGACCGTTTCGACGATGTATCTCGACAAACCGATGAAGGACCACACGTTGATGCAGACGATCGCCCGCGCGAACCGTGTGACATCCTTCAAAATTAATAACGTTGAGAAGAAGAACGGCGACCTGGTCGATTACTACAACGTCTTTCGAAACATGAAAGAGGCGTTGAAGAATTATGCTGGCGGCGAAGAGGGCGTGGATGCCGCCCCCGTTCAGGACAAGAATGTTCTCTTTCAACTACTTGGCGATTCGATTGCTCAGGGTATGCAGTTTTGTGCCGAGAGAGATATTGATTTACAGAAAATCCTGAAGTCTAACGATGTATTCAAGAACGTCGATCTGTTTGGCAAGTATGCGGACAGACTGCTAACGAAAGATGAATGGCGCACAGCGTTTGCCGTTTACGAAAACACAATCACTTCTCTTTTTGAGGCGTGTAAACCTGAGATTGTAGGGAATCCAGTTGTGCGTTCCATAGCAATCTTTCAATACCTGCGTGGAGTTGTTGACTCGATTATTGAACAGAAAGATATTGAAGCCGTAAGCGTCAGAATAAGTGAACTACTCGATGAAAGCGTTGTAGTCGATGGCTCGACAGATTTACCAGAAAGCAAACCGGAATTCGTTATCAAGCAATCAGGAAAAACCTGGGATTTAAGTAAGCTTGATTTTGAGAAACTCGCGGCTGAGTTTAAAGAGGTCAATTACAAAAATATTGAGATTGCGGATCTGCGAGCATTCATTCAGCAAAAGCTTGACCAGATGATGCAGCAGAATGCAACTCGCGCCGACTTCGCACAACGGTTACAGGAAATTATCGACAGGTACAACTCAGAAAGCTCTTCCGCAGATAACTACTTCAATGAGTTGGTAAGGTTCGCAAAGGATCTTAAGGAGGAGTCAGAGCGTCACGTTCGCGAAGGATTGAGTGAGGACGAGCTGGAAATATTCGATTTGCTCAAAAAGGAGAAGATGACCAAGGATGAAACTCAAAGAGTAAGACTTGCGGCGAAGTCACTTCTGCAGCGCTTGCTGAGAGAGCCACCGCCGGTGTTGATTCAGGATTGGTTTAAGGATTCTCAGAGTAAGGAGCGAGTTAAATCAACGGTTCAGGAAGTGCTCAATATGCATTTGCCTGACAGCTACGACAGGGCCTTGTTCACGAAGAAATGTGACACGGTTTTTGAGTTGATGTTGAACTATGCTAGTCAGGGCCTGAAGTGGGCAGCATAGGGAATTATGGCAGCTGGCTGACTAGCATTTTTCCGGAATGTACCTGACAATTCGAGCCGATTAACTCTTTCGGTTCAGACGCTTCGAGAGAATGCCTGGTGTTGAGGTGAAGTCTTGAAATATGAACTCAAACTGAAAGGACTTAAGACGCCCTCTGGCACCATTTCAATTCTTGCCCTCAAGGATTTGGTCGACACTCTGGTTGAGACTGCTGAGCGCGGGCTACGTTTGGCCGTCCAGGGAGAGAGTGTCAAGCGAGGGCCGGTACCTGGCTGGCTGGCCAGGTCACTCGATTTCACAATCATCGACTTAAAAAAAGGGTCAACTACGCTCACACTTGAAGCACCTGAACTGGGCGAAACGGCCGAGGAGCAAATCCAGCAACAGGATCTCTGGTACTCTAAGCCCAACCCCAAAGACACTGCCATTTCACTGGTGAGCCGTTCAGTCAAGGATGCTGTAGCTGAAAATCTTCAGAGCCATTCATTTGACAAGGGTGTTCTGGATGGTCTGCTACTATTCGAAGCATTTTTCAAGACTTACGGAAATAGAGTTGAAGTAACTGCTCAAGGTCGGCCTTTCGAGAACTTTTCCCTTAGCTGCATTGAACTTCAGCAGGTGCGAGCTTTGAAGCAGGACACTCCAGAGCCCTCAATGTTTGTAATAACCGGCAAATTTGATTTGATCCAACATAGCCGTCGGAAATTCCATCTGATGCTGAGCAATGGACAAGTAATCCCTGGGGTAATTGACCCTGAAATATTGAACGTTGAGAACATGCGTGAGTTTTGGGGCAAGAGCGTAATGATTAAGGGCTTGGTCCATTTTAATCCCGGCCGCAAGGTGCGTCTTTTTGAGGCTCAGAGTATAAAGGTGGCCGAATCTGGAGAAGAGATTTTTGAACGAGTTCCCAAAGCACCCGAGCCGCAGTTGTTGTTTGATGTCGAGTCTCAAAAACTGAGTGCCGCACCAGCTTTGGCGGACATTTGGGGAAGGTGGCCCGGCGACGAGTCAATCGATGAACTGTTAACGGCCCTCACTCAATAGCGACCTCACTCTTATGCAAAAGTTTGTCCTCGATACAGGAGTAATCCTTGGCTATATAAGAGCTGCTGGCTATGCAGACTACATCGAAAAGAAGTATGCGCCGTTTACTCCACCAAATATCCCTCTGATTTCTGTTGTTAGCAAAGGCGAGATCTACTCTCTTGCAAAACAGTTTGGCTGGGGAGGCGATAAGCTGAAAACTCTGGACGAACTTTTACGAAAGCTGCCAACGGTCGATATTAGCCATGAACAGATTATCCAACGATATGCCGAGATTGATGCATTTAGTCTGGGAAAAGACAAAGCTCGACCTCTCCGAAGCGGTCAAACAGCCCGGGTTATGGGAAAGAATGATTTGTGGATCGCGGCAACCGCGTCAGTCTTGAACGCAGCGCTGCTTGCAATCGACCATGATTTCGATCATTTGTTCAACGTATTTCTCGACGTAATCTACATCGATCAAAAACTCACGGCTTCTGATGCCTGACGCGGCCCTGGCCGGTACAACAACCTCAAGGATTCCTCACATGAACAAGACAATCAAAGAACTACCTGAACACAGTCGTCCGCGCGAGAAGTTGCGTGAGCGAGGCGCAGCAGCACTCACTGATGAAGAATTGATCGCAGCAATAATCGGTATGGGCACGGCCAAGATTGATGTGCGAACCATGGCCAGACAGGTTGTCGATCTAATTCGCAAACATCGTGACGGGCTTACCCTTAATCACTTGCTCTCTGTGCCGGGAATGGGTCTGGCTAAGAGTGGACAGGTACTGTCGTCCTTTGAACTTGCGCGACGCTACTTAATCAAAGAGAGCATGAAACTTGAGAGCGCCGCTGATGTATTGCCTTTGGTTGCTGACATAGTTTCGAAATCACAAGAGCATTTCGTGTGTCTCACGCTGAATGGGGCGAATGAACTAATCGAAAAGCGCATCGTTACCGTTGGCTTGCTTGATCGCAGCCAAGTGCATCCGCGCGAGGTTTTTGCCGACGTCATAGCAGATCGCTCCGCAGGGGTTATTTTTGCTCATAACCACCCATCGGGTGACGTCCAGCCCAGTAAATCCGATCTAACCACTCAGTATCGGCTTGTTCAGGCCGCAAAGATACTCGGCATCCGAGTCTTGGACCATATCATTGTCAGCCGGAAGGGGTATTTCAGCTTTCAAGAGGCAGGGATAAATGAGATTCACCCACAGGCTGGAGATCTTCTAGATTCAGCTTGAACTCGGCGCGCAGTTCTGGTGGAGCTTCGACAGTGTAGCGCTCGACAGTGCGAACCGAACGCCCTCTGAAACGGGGCATCAAACCATTGACTGAGGCAAGACTTGCCTATTGTCCCGTCCGGGATAGCCACCAGTTAACGGAACAGGTCACTGATCGTCATCGACAGTATTACCGCGCCGCGAGGTTCCGTTGGTTGACGATTCAGATTAAAGGAATAACCTGCGGTGAAGTCGAGCGTAACAAGACTGAACCGCACTCCCGCGCCCACCCCGTAATGGGTCTTGCCAAACCCGGGCGTCACGGCCGGACCAATCCGCGCGGCGTCGAATGTTACGACTGGTGCGATTTCGATCAGATTGATCTCGCGAAAGATCACGTCCAACGATCTGGCGGCGTGGGCGATGTCGCGATCGGCTTGTTGCTCGATCGAATTGAGCGGAATCTTGTTGAACACCTGGCGCGCTTCTTTGCCGAGTGAACTCAACTTAGAGCCTTCGGCGAGCAAAGCCTTAGCTTCTGTCGCAAGTCCGGCACTCGTGAGGGGCTGCTGAAGTCTCTTTACTTGAGTATCGATGCTGGTTGTAATTGGAGGCGCCAGACCGCCGAACCCGACCACCAGTTGATGGACCGGTCCGCGCACTTGATCGGCGTCGGCCGATTCGAAATCAGCGAGCGCGCCTAATGCGCTTTGCGCGTCGTTGATATATCCATCGAGCGGGTCGAGCGTGTCGTCGAGTGGGCTCTTCAATATCAGGCGCGGAAATGCCTCCGCGAGCAGCGCTCTATTCAGGGCGAGCAATGCCGGGCCTTGCGGATTACTTTCGGCCAATTCCTCCGTCTCATCACTCAAGTTGATGTCTTTGAAACGATCCTCTGCAAACAGAGACGGCCCCGAAATCAAGCGATTCAATTCGCTGGCCATGGCGCCGATTAGCTGGTCAGACGGTTCCGCTGTCTCTTTGTATGCTGTGAGGAGTGCACGCGTTTCAGCATTGAATTGGGAGTTGAGAAATGCGGAGACAGTATCCTGCGCATCGCGAAGCTTCACCGCCAACTTCGTCGGCAGTTGAATGTCAGCGGGCTTCAGCAATGCAGCCCTGCCGGGAGTGGACATCGTGTTGGCGCGCGTCTTGATTCCGGCGACGATCGTCGCAATCCGTTTGACAACGTCATCCACGTCGTCAGATGACGCATCGTTCTTCACCACCGACATCACGGGCTTGAATACGTCGACCTTTACTTCGCCAATGCGCACCAAGGTCGTAACCTGCGGCTCCATCCGCGCGTTGATCTGTTTCAACGTAGCTACGCTGGCGCTTAACTGGCTGGCGGGGACCGGCAATGAGGCGCGACGCAGCGAGTCTGTAACTTTTTCCAAACCCGTTATGAGTCTGGGGATCAACCCTCCCATCCCCTTGCTCCCAATGATCAACTGCCTAACCTTCGCCCTGAAGAAGCTTGGATCGGTTCGAGCACTTTCAATTGCTTCCTTTGAGTCGGCCACCAAATCGGCACCGAAATCGGGATCGTCTCCAATCTCGCCAATCGCCTCCAGGACTTCCGCTGGCGGGTTTTGTGAATTCAACGTCGTGAGTTGTTGATCCACCTGATCGACAGTCTGTGCGAGTTCAATCAAATTGCCTCGAACTCCGCCCGGAGGTGGCGGCGGCGCAGCCGCATCACCAACTAAATCTTTCTGGATGGCGACGTACTCCGGAGCATCTTCCAGATAGGTCTTTACAGTTGCGGTTCTTGCGGTGCGAAGCGCACCCCCAATCCCATCTCTGACGATCGACTCCTGAGATACCTCGTTTGGGACGGCAGGAAAGTTCCAAACGGGCTGCGACAGGGTCACGTTCGCCGAGAAAAAATGCTCTCCCCCGAAAGGAGCATTCAGGCCGACGAGATTGAAACTCGTTTGCGAAAAACTCCGAATGAGCGGAGCGCTGTTTATGATCCAGTCGTCGCCATCGATAAAGGGACTGATCTTGTTGCCGCCGAAGAAACGTTCGGCGACCGGAACGGGTTTTCCACGCGTTCGGAGCACACCTGCGGAGAACTGCGCCTCGAGCCGGAACGGGAAGTGTTCGCGCCAGAGATACCGCAGGCGATAAGCAGCGTCGAACAGGTGTTTCGTGTAATCGAGGCCAAGATCTGATCCGTCGTTGCTGAATTGCACGCCGTAAGACGCTGACCACGATCGCCGCCCGCTATTCGCGGTAGCTCCCAAATAAGCTTTGAGTGCTCCGTAACCCAACAACTGGGCCAGTTCAGGATCGTTTACAGGCAATTCCGACTGGCGATTACCTCCTTCAACAGAAGCACCAAAACGGAATACGAGATCTCTGCGCCCGAGTGGTTTGCTCGCGCCGAAGATTTGGCCCAGTACGGTGGCGGCTTTGATTCTGTTGAGATCTGACGGCAAGTTGAAGTAGTTGTAGCCAAGCCGCCAGTCAACATGGCTCAGGAAGCTACGTGTAAACTCCCGATTGCCGGCGAGATTGAAGTCGGCAGTTGCGCTGTTCGGTGAGCCGGTGGCGTCGAGCGCCACTTGATTGATGATGCCATTCTCCGAATTGAGAGCGGCTTTTCCGCCGGCAAACAGCTCGCGCTCGCGATCGTAACCAACGATCGGTTGCGGCAGTATCTTGCCGGCCGTGTTAACGAGCGAACCGGCATTGCTGAGCTTGCCCGGCGCTGCTGAGCGGGTAAATCGATTGTTTGGTTTCTCAAAAATGCGGGACGCGTGGTAAAGGAACTCCGAACTATAGACCAGGTAAGCAAGCCCGACTGTGCGAGCGGCGTCGTCGCAGTTCTCGAACCGGAAAGTCACGAATGCTATTCGGATGCGTTCGCCGGGGCTGACGACCGCCTCTTCGTACCGGCCGTGCAAGAACGCGATCGCTGCGTTGTGAGCTGCGCGATCAAAACTGTCGCCCTTTTTTAACGACAGTTCCGCCAGCACCGCGGCAAACTCTTCCTCGAACTTCTTCTGCGAACCGAAGAGAAAACTGAGTGGCGTCTTGATCGCCAAAGGCGTCACGAGTCTCACGTTGCTGAGCTTATACCCAACGTACGAATCGACAGAGTCCCGGCAAGGCTTGGTTGCAGAGCTGTCGCCCGCCGCGAAGCAGGACGCGGCGAGCATCAGCACGCACCACACAGCCGACAAGTAACGCTTGCAGCGAAGTATTCCCCCGCCCCGGATCTCGAATGCTGCCTTGGCGATAAGTGGCGTCATTGTTGCAGCAATTGCGGAGCCAGTTGGTTCATCCGCGGATCCTGAACTTCGCCGGCATTGGGCTGCAACCTGCCCATGCGGCTTGTCAGTGGACCTTGGAGAAAATCGAGTTGAGCAGAGGTCAAACCGCGTTTCATCATTGCCTCGGCTTTATCGTTAAAGGTTGGGCCAAGCGTGACCCTCACTTTCACGCGATCCTGAAACTCATTGTTGATCAAATCGCGCAGCACGAAGATCATCGCGTAAAGGGGCGTGTTGTCGTCAATGCAGCCCCGCATCATGCCAAACGAGAACTGTCGCTTATTGCTGGGGGCGAGGACGGCAAGGTTGATCGAGAATTCTTTACACTTTCCCATAAACTCTCCTTTTTGTTTGCTAATGCGTGGTTAAAACATCGAGTGGCCTCTGCTAATTTCGGCTGGCCGGCGCCAGTTGGTAAGTCGATGGTCCGAGGACTTGTTTGAAGCAGATGAGCGGCGCTTACAATAGTAGATCTCTATTCATTCTTCAATGTTCTTCCGTCTACATTCTGACTAACTATGCGGGCAATCCACCAAAATGTTTCAGGAAGGTTGGAGACGTGTGTACTATTGCTCGCAGACAACCATGACAACCTATCGATTTTTACAACTCGACGTGTTCACCGACCACGCGTTTTCGGGCAATCCGCTCGCCGTTTTTCCCGAAGCCAAGGGTCTGAGTGATGAAGTAATGCTGAAGATCGCGCGCGAGATGAACCTCTCCGAGACGGTCTTCGTGCTCGAATCTGAAAAGCCGGAAGTTTTACGGCGCTTGCGGATTTTCACGCCCACACGCGAGATTCCGTTCGCCGGTCATCCGGTGGTTGGAACGTGGAACGCGCTTGTCCGCGAAGGTGTGGTTCCGCTGCCCGAAGGCGGGAACGGTTGGCAACGAATTCATCACGAAGTCGGAATCGGTGTGTTGCCGGTTGATATTGAATTCAAAGACGGTCAACCGGTACAGGTCGTGATGACGCAGGGCAAGTTCGAAATACTCGACGACATCGACGATGGACACGATCAGGCCGAGATCGCTCGTGCACTCGGACTCGCGCGGGAAGATCTCGACGAGAGTCTTCCGATCCAGGTAATTACTACCGGGCTGTCGTGCATGGCGGTGCCGATCCGTTCACTCGCGGATCTGAGATCGTGTCGCGTGAACGCAACGCTGCTCGCCGAGATCTACACGCGCAAGGGCGCGACGGGCTGTCATGCGTTTACGCGCGAGACGATCGAGATCGGCGCATCGCGTGCGCATGCACGTTTCTTTGCGCCGGCCGACAACATCGCGGAAGATCCGGCGACGGGTAGTGCCTGCGGCGCGCTGGGAGCGTATCTCATACATCACGGAGCGTTGTCGTTGGAACCGCAGGATGATCGCTATAAGTTCGTGATCGAACAAGGCGACTTTATTCACCGTCCGAGTCGAATCAATCTCGACGTGAAGGGAACGACGCAGGCGGTGGAAGAAGTCAAAGTTGGTGGACCATCAGTGCTCGTGGCGCGAGGGGAAGTCGTTTTCTAAACACGAATGATGCTGGATCTATTAATCGTCGGGGCTGGACCAGCGGGTCTCTCGGCTGCGGAAGCTGCTTTGCTTGAAGGTCTGGATTATCTGGTAATCGAAAAAGGAACGATTGCCAACACGATTCGACAGTACCCGGTCGGACGCACAATGTTTTCCACGCCAAACGAAGTGGAGATGCATCAGGGCACGTTGAAACATGTGCTTGAAAAGCCGACGCGCGAAGAGTTGCTTTCGCATTACGTTCACTTTGTTTTGGATCGCGATCTGCACATCAACACCGGAGAGCGAGTCGAATCAGTCGCTGGCGATCTAAAAAACGGGTTTGTCGTTCGCACTGACTGTGGCGAGTATCAAGCCCGCCGCGTGTTGTTTGCGATTGGTGCGATGGACCACCCCCGTCACCTGAACATTCCCGGTGAAGATCTACCGAAGGTCCATCATCGTTTTGTTGATCCCTATCCGTACGTCCGTCGTGACGCGCTCGTTGTCGGCGGAGGCAACAGCGCCGCCGAGGCTGCGTTGTTCCTGGCGGAAGAAGGCGCGCGCACCACGATGGCAATTTGGCGCGAAGACTGGGAAAATCGCGATCCGAAAGCCGGCGCAATGAAGCACTGGGTGCGCACACCGCTCGAAGAACAAATCAAGCTCGGCCGACTCAACGTCATTCTCTACAAGCAACTCGACGAGATTCGGCCCGCTGAAGTCGTGCTCACGAGCGAAGAAGGCGAGTCGATGACCGTGCCGAACGACGTCGTATTCGTGCTGACCGGCAGCGATGCGGATCTAACTTTGCTGAAACGATTGGGAGTAGAAACGGAACCGGGAAAGCTCACGGCGGTTCCGGTTTATGATCCTGAAACTTTTGAAACGAACGTGCGTGGAGTCTATGTCGCCGGTCATTTTACGCACGCGCGCCACATTAAGGCTGCGATCGACGTACCCCGCCGCATCGTGCCACTCATCGCTAAAGAATTACGGGAGAAATCCTGATGATCCGTTCCAGCCTGCTCGTTGCGGTTACGCTCTGCATGGCCTCGGCAGCACTCGCCCAAGCGCCTAAACAACCAACTGCAACTTCCGCTCTCTGCACGCGAACGCACGCGATCGACAACACTAAGGAGCAGATACTGTTCACGCGCACCTTCGATCGCAGCGTGCAGCGAATCGCTGTGTTGCTGCGTGCAGCCGATTTGCTTTGGCCACACGATCAGGAACGGTCAGTGGCGACTTTCATGGAAGCGTTTGATCTCGCAGTGCAGGACTTTAAAGAACAGGGCGACCAGATCCGGCGGACATCACAAAGTCAATTTGCGGCAGTTATTGCGTTGCCGGATCAACGTTTCAAAGTGATCTCAGCATTCGCACGACGCGATCCGGTGAGGGCGCGCAAGCTGACGGATCAGGTGCTCGACGATGCGGCACGAGAGGCTGCCGACAAGCCTGCCGCCGATCCACAGTCGAAGTTGAGGACCGCGGAAAAACTGTTGACACTCGCTCACGGGCTTGCGGCGACTGATGTGGCGGCGGCGATGAGTTTCGCGCGGCAGAGTCTACGTTACCCCGCCACGTTGCACCTCAACACATTTCTCTACCAACTCGCCCGCACGGATCAGCGCGCTGCCGATCTTCTCTGGCAGGAAGCGCTCGTTGCGTATCGTGCAGCGCCGATGGACCAGTTTCTCTATCTCTCCGCCTATCCGTTTGGGAACACGCGCGACTCTGGGGAGATGCCGGGCTACACGAACTACGGAGTTCCCGAAGGTTTCAGCGTTAACGTCGCTTTGCCAAATCTTTTCACCCGGCGGTTGCTGGCGAGAGCCCAGGCTGGAGTCGATAGCGGGGTTGACGCAGTCGCACAACGTCTCTCGGACAACGCGCAGATGTGGCTCGCGTTGAGCCGTTTGGAACCGCAGATACGAAACTTCTTCCCCGCTCTCGCCGATGAAGCGGTGCAAGCGAGAGACCGGCTCTTCGCGCAGCTTACTCCGCCTACGCAAGGGCGCGTCACCACTACATTCGCGGGCGAAAACCGTCCCAGTAAGACTTTTGACGAACGGATCGAAGCCGCTGAGAAGCTCTCGGATCCTGCGAACCGCGATCGCGAGTTGACGTTCGCGGCGCTTCAATCTTCCAAGAACGAACCGACGGAAAAGGTGCTTAGCGTCATCGACAAGATTTCTGATTCAAAGCTGCGCGACGGAGTGCTGATGTGGTTTTACTTCTTCAACACGCAGTCGTTGATTAAAGAGAAGGAGTTGGTCCAGGCGAGAAAGTCGGCGGCGAAAGTCGCCGACCTTGATCTACGCGCGTATTTGTTCTCGCGCATCGCTGAAGAGTCGATCAAGGATTCGGAAGATCAGACACAAGCGCGGGAGCTGCTTAACGAGATTTCCGACGCCGCGGCGAAAGCGCCGAAGACGATCGTGTCCGCACGCGCCCTGCTCGCGCTGGCGAATCTCTACGCGAAACTTGACGTCAATCGCGGCATTGAGGAACTTGGGAATGCAGTGAAGACGATCAACGCGATCGAGTCGCCAGACTTCTCGCAGCAGTTTACGATGATGAAACTCGAAGGGAAAACGTTTGGGAGTTTCGCGTCGTTTCCGACGCCCGGTTTCAATCCCGAGAATGCGTTTCGCGAGATGGGAAAAATCGATTTCGACAATTCACTTCAACAAGCAACTGCGTTTGCGGATAAATCGCTGCGCGCGCTGACAACACTGGCCGTCATCGAACCGTGCCTCGAACTACCCGCGAAGCCTGCGCCGAAAAAAGCGAAACAATAGTTTTTAAATCAGGAACGACGCTAATTTGTTTTTTCATTAACTTTTGATCGCGCGACGCCGGTCTGATACGCAGCCACTTCCACTTCACGCGCCACCGCTTCCGCCACTCGCTTATCAAACACTGACGGAACGATGTACTCGGGGTGCAACTCGGCATCGGTGATGATGCCGGCGATCGCGTTTGCCGCCGCGAGTTTCATCTCCTCGTTGATGCGTCGCGCGCGACAAGCGAGTGCGCCGCGAAAGATGCCTGGGAAACAGAGTACGTTATTGATTTGGTTCGGATAATCGGAACGCCCGGTCGCCATCACGGCAACGTAAGGCGCTGCGGCCTCAGGCATGATCTCCGGCGTCGGGTTGGCCATCGCAAAGACGATCGGCTTCTCGGCCATGTTCTTGACGTCGTTCTCGTCAATCACACCCGGCACTGAAAGTCCGAGAAAAACGTCGGCGCCTTTGATCACGTCGTGTACCGACCCCAGTTCGAGGTTCGGATTCGTGTTTTGCGCGTACCAGTCTTTCACCCAGTTCATATTCTCAGAGCGGCCGCGATAGATCGCGCCGGTCTGATCGCAGCCGATGATGTTTTGCACGCCGGCCGCCATGATGATCTTCGAACACGCAACACCAGCGGCGCCAACGCCGTTCACAACGACTTTAATCTCGCCCATCTCTTTGCCGACAATCTTCAGCGCGTTGATTAGCGCGGCAAGCACGACCACAGCGGTGCCGTGCTGATCGTCGTGGAACACAGGGATGTCGAGTTCCTCTTTCAGTCGCTCTTCGATTTGAAAACAACGAGGCGCGGAGATGTCTTCGAGATTTATGCCGCCGAACGTCGTCGCGATTGCTTTCACGGTGCGGACAATGTCATTCGGATCTTTCGTGTCGAGACAGATTGGAAACGCGTCGACGCCACCGAACTCTTTGAACAACATTGCCTTGCCTTCCATCACCGGAAGAGCGGCGGCTGGTCCAATGTCGCCCAGCCCGAGAACAGCAGTCCCGTCAGTAACAACGGCGACGGTGTTCCTCTTGATCGTCAGCGTATAGGCGTTGTCGGGATCTTTGTAAATCGCGTCGCAGATGCGCGCGACGCCGGGAGTGTAGGCCATCGAGAGATCGGCGCGTGTTTTCAATGGCACCTTCGAAACGACTTCGATCTTGCCGCCGAGATGCATCAGGAACGTCGGATCGGAAACCTGGAGAAGTTCCACACCGTCAATGTTTTTGACGGTCTCGACAATCTGGTCGCCGTGCGCACTCGACACGGAACTGACGCTGATGTCGCGGATGATGTAGTTGTTGCCGACAGTGACGATATCGATCGCGCCAATGTCACCGCCGGCGCGGCCGATAGCCATCGTCAACTCGCCAAGCGAACCAGCGCGAGACGAGAGGCGGACTCGTAGAGTCAAACTGTAGCTCGCTGTCGGCGTAGGTTGTTGCATTTGCGCTTATCCTATCAATCTCTTGATCCGTTTCACTACCGCCGGATCGAGTCGCGAACCCGAGAGGTCCAACGACCTAAGGCCAAGCAACCGGTACAGCTCGAGCGCGGCCTGATTGTTTTTCAACGAAGCGAGATGGCGCTTAACCGTTTCGAGATCGCCGCGCGCGAATGAGCCGGTGAGGGCGGCAGCGGGATCGAGTACCTCGAGGTTTCGGACGGCACTCGCGAGCAAGGGCAGCAATGCGCTTTGTGCCTGTCGTCGCGTCAGACCGCACTCGGCGAGCATCTCGATCGCCACATCAAACAGTGCTGTGACATTACCTGAAGCCATGACTGCGGCAGCGTGATAGAGCGGCTTCTTTTCGGAAGTGATCGAAAAGCTTTTGCCATCAAGATCGCGAACGATCGTTTTGCCCAGCCGAATCGCGCGTCGGTCGCCTTCGACAGACCAGAACGCGCCTCTGAGTAGTCTCGCGCCTGCCTTTGGCTCGCTTACCGAAACCAACGGATGAAGCGAACCGGTGCTCCAGCCTTTCTTTCGCAGCGGCGACAGGACAGACGCGGACAAGGCGCCACTCGTGTGCAGCACGGTTGAATTAGGGCCTATTTTCCAGTCGAGTTTTGCAACGGTTTCCGCGACTTTTGCGATCTGATCGTCGGGCGTGGCGATAATTAGGAGCTTCGGAGCGCGCAATTTGGCGAGTTCTTTTGCAGCCAATACGCGGGTCGACCCGTCTAATAAACTGCCTGGCAAGGCGGCTGCGCGCCTGACACTTTCGCGGCGATGCCCCACCAAAGCGCCGATTGAATAACCTTCCTCGGCGAGTGCAATGGCGAGCGCGGTTCCGAGCCGGCCTGTCCCAATGATGGACACTTCCGGTTTGGGCTTTTTGACCTTATTCATGCGTGTTCC
Source organism: uncultured Acidobacteriota bacterium (assembly GCA_963789185.1). Lineage (GTDB taxonomy): Bacteria > Acidobacteriota > Blastocatellia > Pyrinomonadales > Pyrinomonadaceae > PSRF01. The sequence goes on along the minus strand of CAWBJU010000012.1, from coordinate 165,706 downwards.
CGTTTTGTTTACTCTCCGGTGGGATCCGCGTATATTTGGAGCGTCAAACGCTAAAGAATTGCTGCGGTGCCGCGCAACCTGTCCGCTGAACGCAAGCATCATAGACTGCGCGCCGTTCAAGCGTAAAATGACATCAATCCCCTGGCCTCAGGTTCTGATTGTTTCTTTGGAGGTTTCCGAGATGAATAACTTCTCCCGCGCCACGAGTGCTTTCGTAGTAATGGCATCGCTGCTGCTCAGCTCAGTGGCTGCGGTCGGGCAAACCACTACTCAGACGCAGCAGTCTGAGCCGCCTGCCGTACCGGTCCTCAAGAAACGCCGGCTCAAGACACCAAGACGCAAACTCCGACAACTGCCACGCAGCAGGCGGAAAAGAAGACGGATCGGGCCACACCGAACATCACAACCGCTAAGAAACCGTTATCAACAAACGAAGATCCCGCAATGATCGGCAAGCGAAACATCAACGGCGGTTTTGTCGGGAAAATCAGTGGTGGAACCGAGAAGGAAGTCCGCATGGGACGCGAGGCGGCGGCAGAAGTCGATCGCCAGGCGAAGTTCATCGACGACCCAATCATTACCGAGTACGTCAATCGCGTTGGTCAGAACATCGTTCTGCATTCCGACGCCAAAGTGCCGTTTACCATTAAAGTCATCGATTCCGATGAGGTAAATGCTTTCGCGCTTCCGGGTGGTTTTTTCTACGTAAACAAAGGATTGCTTCTCGCCGCTGACAACGAAGCGGAACTCGCAGGTGTGATGGCGCATGAAATCGCGCACGTCGCGGCTCGTCACGCGGTTGAGAACCAGGCTAAGGCGAGCTTGCTCGAATACGCGGCCCTTGGCGCATCGATTTTCCTCGGCGGCATTCCTGGTCTGATTTACCAGAACACCGCCGGTATCGGTTTGCTCGGTATCTTCATGAAGTTCAGCCGTGGCGCTGAAGAAGAGGCTGACAAACTCGGCGTCCAGTACATGTATGCCGCGGGTTACGACCCCGGCGCGATGGCCACGATGTTTGAGAAGCTCGAAGCCAAGAACAAAAAGAAGCCGGGCTTTATCTCGCGCGCTTTCGCAACACACCCCGCGCCGCCGGACCGTCGCGCGTCCGCATTGGCGCTGGCTGCGAGGTTCCCGGAGCACGAGGAATACGTCATTAGCAGCTCGGAATTTCAACGAGTTAAGGGCCGACTGTTGCGGCTTTCCAACGCGCGTGCCGCCACTACTGGCGCGATCGCTGCGGGTGAGGAAGGCGGAGCCCCGGGACGTCCGACTTTGAAGCGACGTCAACCAACGCCGGACGACAGCACCACGACAACGCCGGATGGCGAGCAAAAGCCAGCCGAGTCGACGGCGCCGCCGAAACTGAAGCGTAACGACGTGCCGAAGCCTGATCCCGATAAGCCATAAGATCGGTTACAATCCGAACTAACCAAGGCCCTTGGGCACCCAGCTCGAGGGCCTTTCAATGTGTCATCCGCCAGAGGTCCTGTCGAGGTTCAGGCGAAACGTCAGTATTTTTAAAAGATGGGTGATCCGCCAGAGGCTCTATCGAAGTCCAACGGAACCGGCGACACTGCGGCAAGCCGCGTTGCTTGACAACGTTTTCGAGGCGAAGGTATTCTAGCCGTTCGCGTTTTATTCGCTGAAAACAGAGATAGTTAACTATGTCGACATACTTCCCCAGCGGTAAGGAACTCGCTGGAAGACGAAAATGGTACGTGGTTGATGCGAGTGGCCAAACGGTGGGCCATCTCGCTTCTGAGGTTGCTTCGATCCTGACCGGCAAACGCAGTCCCGAATGGACTCCGTTTCTCGACACGGGTGATCACGTCGTTGTGATCAATGCTCGTAACGCAGTATTGAAGGGAAACAAGGTCGATCAGAAACTCTATCGCCATCACACTCGGTACCCCGGAGGTCTCAGACAGACCACCGCACGGGAGATGATTGCCAAGAAACCCGAGCGGGTCATCGAGCTGGCCATTAAGGGCATGCTGCCGAAGAACAAGCTCGGCAAAGCGATGGCGAAGAAGCTTAAGGTTTACGCCGATGCCGAGCACCCGCACTCAGCCCAGCGCCCCCAACCACTCGACCTTACTCACAAAGCAAATTCAAAGTAAACGGACCCGAAAGATAAGAAGGAAAGATTACTGTGGCTGAAATTCAGTATTACGGAACGGGACGGCGGAAGTCGGCAACCGCGCGGGTCTATTTGCGACCAGGCGGCGGCGAAGTCAAGGTCAATCACAAACCTTTCGATCGCTATTTCCCCAACGAAACGTTGCGCATGATCATTCGTCAACCGTTGCAGTTGACGGAAACGACGAACAAGTTTGATTTGGTAGTTAACGTGAGCGGGGGTGGTCCAGCAGGACAGGCCGGCGCCATTCGTCATGGCATTACTCGCGCGCTGCTCGAATTCAATGCGGACCTTAGGCCAGCACTCAAACATGCTGGTCTGATAACTCGCGACCCCCGAATCAAGGAACGCAAGAAGTACGGACAGAAGGGCGCACGGAAACGCTTCCAGTTTTCCAAGCGGTAACTTCATTAATCCATTGCCGTGGCACGATTGGTTGCTTACGCAAAGACGAAGTCGAGTCTGCGGCGAGTACATTAAACCAATTAACGAGAAGGAGAGTTCAGTTTGGTTTCGGTAACCATGAAAGAGCTGCTGGAGGCCGGTGTTCACTTCGGTCACCAGGTACGGCGCTGGAACCCAAAGATGAAGGAATACATCTTTGGCGAGCGCAATGGCATTTACATCATCGACCTGCAAAAAACGCAGCGTATGTTTCGAGAAGCTATCGGCTTCGTCACCAACCTCATCGCTGAAGACAAAGGCAAGACAGTTCTCTTCGTCGGCACCAAGCGCCAGGCCCAGGACGCGATTCGTGAAGAGTCGGAGAAGTGCGGCCAGTACTTCGTCAATCAACGGTGGCTCGGCGGCCTGCTCACAAACTTTCAAACGGTCCAGAAGTCGATCAAGCGGCTCAAAGATCTTGAAAGCATGCAGACGGACGGCCGTTACGAAAAGCTGACCAAGAAAGAGCGCATCAAGCTCGACCGCGAACGCGAGAGCTTGAACAAGAACTTGTCAGGCATCAAGGGAATGTCTCGGCTTCCCGACGCCATTTTCATCATCGACGTTAAGAAGGAAGAGATCGCAGTCGCCGAAGCTAATCGACTCGGTATCCCGATCGTCGCCGTCGTCGATACGAATTGTTCCCCCGAAGGAATCGACTACGTGATTCCCGGCAACGACGACGCGTTACGCGCCGTTCGCTTGTTTGCCTCGCGAATCGCCGATGCGATCGTCGAGGGCAATCAGATCGCCACCGAAGGCGGCGTCGTCAGTGCAGACACCGGCGAAGAAGCTGCTGAAGCTGAAGGCGTTGGTGGCTTGGGAGCCGCCGTTGCCGCGGAGTTCGCATCAGACGGTGTCAATACCGATAGTGGCGGCGTAAACAGCGGGGAGGCGCAATCCGAATCCACGACAACGCCGGGCGCAAATGCTGAAACAGCGCCCGATGAAAGCCCAGAGTCAGTCGTGGCAGCGAGCTAAGCGATATTCTTACTCATCGGTAAGCGCAGCCTTCAAGCGGACCATCCGCTCGGCTGCGTTTTTCGTTGAAGAATCAAATTAATCAGTCGGAGACATTGGCAATCATGGCGGAAATTACAGCAGCGGCAGTTAAACAGCTTCGGGAAAAGACCGGGGCCGGAATGATGGAGTGCAAAAACGCACTCAAGGAAGCAGACGGAAACGAAGAGAAAGCAATCGATATCCTGCGCGCGCGCGGACTCGCATCGGCGAAAAAGCGCGAAGGTCGCATCGCGGCAGAAGGCATTGTTGGTTCGTACATCCACATGGGTGGAAAAGTCGGCGTGCTCGTCGAGTTAAACTGCGAGACCGATTTCGTTGCGCGCGGTGATGAATTTCAACAACTCGTGAAAGACATCGCGATGCACATCGCCGCCGCCGAGCCGCGCTACGTTTCGCGTGAAGAAGTGCCGGCGAGCGTGCTTGATAAAGAGCGCGAGATCGCGACGGCCCAGGCGAAGGGCGATCCGAAGAATGCGAACAAGCCCGACCAGGTGATCGAGAAGATCGTTGAGGGACGGTTGAACAAGTTCTACGAAGAGCAGGTGTTGCTGGACCAGCCATTTGTGAAGGCACCGGAGAAAACCGTTGCCGAACTGGTGACTGAGAAAGTTGCCAAGACCGGAGAGCGGATCGCCGTTCGCAGATTCACGCGCTACAAGATGGGTGAAGGCCTCGAGCGTCGTGCTGATGACTTCGGCAGCGAGGTTGCGTCGCTGGCCGGGTAATTTCGCCAGTTAAAATCGATGACTACGGCTCAGAAAGAATCCGGTTTAGCGTATCGCCGAGTCTTGTTGAAGATCTCGGGCGAGGCGTTGATGGGCGAGCAGAATTACGGCATCGACGTCGACGTCGCTCACAGTGTCGCTGAGGAACTGAAAGCTGTGCACCAGATGGGTGTGCAGGTGGCGGTCGTCGTCGGAGGCGGCAACATCTTTCGCGGTGTGTCGAAGAGCGCGGGCAACATGGACCGGTCGTCGGCTGACTACATCGGCATGCTCGCGACAGTGATGAACGCCGTCGTGCTGCAAGACGCGCTTGAGAAGATCCAGGTCGATACGCGCGTGCTATCAGCGGTCGACATCCCACAACTGGCGGAGTCGTTTATCAGGCGTCGGGCCGTCAGGCACCTTGAAAAAGGGCGTGTCGTGATCTTCGCGGCCGGCACCGGGAATCCGTACTTCACTACTGACTCGGCTGCGGCGTTGCGCGCTTTGGAGATCAAGGCCGATATCATTCTCAAGGCTACAAAAGTTGACGGTGTTTACTCTGCCGACCCGGTGCTTGATGCAACCGCGGAGTTGTTTGACGTGATCAGCTACCGGCAAGTGCTCGAAAAAGAACTCAAGGTGATGGATGCTTCGGCGATCTCGTTGTGCATGGACAACCAGTTGCCGATCATCGTTTTCAACATGCGGCAAGCGGGAAACATCAGGCGCGTGGTTCTGGGCGAGGCAGGTGTCGGCACAAAAGTCGGGTAACCAATTCTTTCAACGGAGTTCGGCAAGATGAGCGAAAAGGACGTTATCAGAGAAACTCGCACGCGAATGGATGCGGTGATTGACGACTTCAAGCGGAAGATCGCGGGTGTCCGCACCGGTCGCGCTGTCGTGAGCATCTTGGATTCAGTGTTAGTTGATTACTACGGCACGTCGACGCCGCTGAATCAGATGGCGTCGGTCCATGCGCCGGAGCCGCAACTGTTGACGGTCCAGCCGTGGGACCAAACGCAGGTCGGGCCGATCGAAAAGGCTATTCGGGCCGCCGATCTTGGACTCAATCCGTCGAACGACGGTAAGCTCGTGCGCGTTCCGATTCCTCCGCTCACCGAGGAACGTCGCAAGCAACTCGCCAAACAGCTTCACGATGTCGCGGAAGATCATCGCACGGCCGCGCGAAACGCTCGGCGCGATGGCAACGACCGTCTCAAGAGGATGCTCAAGGATAAGACCATCTCTGAAGACGCCGAACGCGACGCGTTGCAGGAAATTCAAAAGCTCACCGACGGCTACATCGCCAAAATCGATGAACTCCTTAGGATTAAGGAAAAAGAGATCACCAGCGTCTAGCGCGTTCAGTCAAAGAGCGTTGACGTAGTATCCTAAGGTCGAGGTGTGTCATGGAATTTGAAGTGGATAAAGCGAAAGAAGTTTTGCAGCGCACGCCCGCGACGCTGAATGCACTGCTCAACGATCTGCCCAACGACTGGGTGCTTGCTAATGAAGGCCCTGAAACGTTCAGCCCGTATGACGTCATCGGGCATTTGATCGAGGGCGAGGAGAATGACTGGATCCCGCGCGCTCGGATCATCCTCGAACAAGGCGAAGCACGTCCCTTCGACAAATTCGATCGCTTTGCGATGTATGAGAAGTCGCGAGGTAAGTCGTTAAGCGAGTTGCTAAAGCAGTTCGAACAATTACGCGGCGAGAGTCTTCGACAGTTGGACGAGATGAAACTGACTCCGGAGCTGTTGCAGAAGCAAGGATCGCATCCGGCACTTGGCGTTGTAACACTGAGTCAGTTGCTGTCCTCGTGGGTGGTCCACGATCTAGGCCACATCCGCCAAATCGTCAGAGTGATGGCGAAACAGTATCGCGAAGCTATCGGCCCGTGGACAACCTACTTAACGATTGTGAACTAGCGCGGAATCGCGAACGCATCGTCGCCGAGCGGTTGATTGATCTTCACGTCCTTCGCGCTAAACTCAGCAAAGAACGCTCCCATCGGCATCTCGAACTTCTGCGAGAAACTCCACGGCACCAGCACGCCTTCGATCTCTTTAAACTTGCTGTGCTCCGTTCCGAGCGTGAACCCACCGTAGTAAAGCAGAAAACTCATCACTCGCCCGTTCGTCTGATCGATGTAGAAGTCGGTTGTGTAACCGTCCGGATCGACAATTCGAAACGCGCGCTGCTTTTTCTTGTTGGCTAAAGCAGTGATCTGGAATCCCGGTTGATCGTAGCGAGCCAGCGCACCTAGACCAAACTTCGTGAGCGGCGGCATCTCAACGTTCGGCATCGAGCTGTAAGAATTCTGCCCGTCGAAGATCTGCTTGAATACGATCGCGGGTCGCGCGTCGATCTCCATGCGCAACTTCGGTCCCGCAGTCACGAGCGAAAACGATCCAGGAATCGATTGCACGCTGTTCGGCGGATAAAGCTGCACCGATCCGCGCATCACGACGTTTTGCAGGTTGCGAAACTTCTCGCCGCCAAAAGCCAAAAACGCAGCCCGAGCGAGTTCGGTTGGCGTACTCTCCGCGGTGATTGTTATCGCCGGCGCAGGTGTCGCACCGTTCGCGGGCGCGGCAGCGGACTTCTGTTCCTGCGCACGAACGGGTGCGAATAAGAGAAACATTGCAAGTAACGCAACAACAAACGTTTTCATTTCCCCAAAAACCTTTCTCGTTAGAAGTTCAAGCGAAGCTGCGCATAAATGCGTCGGTTGCCGGCTCCGGCGCTTCCCGCGGCGCCGGGCCCACCGAATTGCGTAGCGGTGGTGCTAAGACCCAGCGACTCGCCAAAATTCGGCGACGATAAGTTCCCTACCGGCGTCCCAAGGTTCACGTGATTGAAAATATTCTGAATGTAAAGCGAGACGTTCAGGTTGAATCGCTTTTCGCTCGGTGCGCCGCCGCCAGGTCCCTGTGGACCACCTGGACCACCTGGACCCGCAGCCGCTCTTGGTCCGCCGCCGCCAGCCGCTACCGCCGTTGGACCACCAGGACCTCCAGCCGCAGGTCGGGCAGCATTGCCGCGATTGATAGAACCAAATGAAAACGTGCGGCCGATCCGCAGATTCACCACGACTGAACTAGGAGACTTTCCGAAGTTTCGCGGAATGATCTCTTCACCCGGAAGCGGCTGGAGATTGAAGTTTCCAAAACGCGTGCACTTAATGGGAAGGACACAAGGCGCATTCGCACTAGCAAAGCTCGGCCGTTCGTTCGTCTGACGGTCGAGATTCAGATCCTGCCCGGTAATGATATTGAACGGTGGACCACTGTTCGCTACGAGGAACGGATTTACAACGATCTTCCGCCACGGCAGATTGATCGTGCCGAAGAGCGTGAACCGGTGACGAATATCAAATGAACCGCGGCCAAATTCGCCCGACGTGTCATACGAGTTCATCGGGAACAGCGTGCTACCCTGACCGTCCGTATCGTTAGTTGTCTTGCTCAGCGAGTAGTTACCGTTGAGTTGGAACATCCTGCTGAACCGGGTATTGAAGCCGATGAAGAACTGTCGCTGGTTGAACTGTCCACTCGCTTCGAAACGATAGACATCACCGCGCGTCGGGTCGGGTCGTATGCCGAACGGTGTGAGTTGTGTGATGGTCCCCGGCAACGGCGCGTTAACGTCGCGTGCGCGGATCACGTGAACGATGCGAATGTTGTAGAAGCCCGCAAACATCGTAATGTTGCGCGGCAATTGGCGCTCAACCTGGATTCCTGTCGCAAACACCGTCGGGTTCTGGATATTCGGATCCTTCTCCCAAACGATCTGCTGGTTGAGGGGAACGCCGCTGAGATTAGGGATGGTCGTCGGACTAAACTGGTTCAGGATCGCATAGGTGGTAGCGACGCTCGGATTCAGTTGTTCGGCGACAGTGCGGGGAACAGATCTTCCCGCTTCTTCAACCACAAAGACTTGCCGCAGGTTCACGCCATTGTTGCGATTGACCGTCAGCGTCGAACCTTCGCTGAAACGGTTGTAGAAGAAGCCGGTGCCGAGGCGAATCACCATCTTCGGTGGTCGTGCGCTGTTTGCTGCACCCGGCGACCATGCGACAGCTACGCGTGGCGCAAAGTCGTACCGGCTGGCCGTATTAGTTTGGACCTCGTAACGCAAACCGTAACTGAACGTGATGTTCGGTCGCACGCGCCAGTCGTCCTGCAAGAACACGCCAAGATCGGTTTGGCTCACATCGGCGAATGGATTTCCGAAGTTCATACTAAACGTCGCCGCGCCACCACCAGCCGCACGAATCTGCGCAGGCGTCAACCCTTGTTCCTGCAACTGCAACGTTAACTGATAACGCTCGATGCTGGTCAAACCAAAACCACCGGTGAAGCTCCAGGTGCCGCCGAAGTTGTTTTCGTTGTTATCGTCAACACTCACATGCCGAATACGTCCGCCAAACTTGATCGCGTGTGTTCCCATCTGTTTGGCGGTGAAGTTGTTTAGCTCCCAACTCTTGCGCTCGTTGAACGTTTGGCCGATTTGCGAACCGCCCGAGTTGAACGAGCCACCAACATTCAACGCCGGGATCGAATTATCTCCAGTGTTTTCGTTTCGTCCGGCTGAAAACTGAAAACGGGTCTCGTTGATTGTGGTCGGATTGAGGATCGCGGTTTCCGTCAACTGGATCGTGTGGTTAGTCGAGACTGTGTTGAAGCCGCGTTCGGGCAGGTTGAATCCGCCGACGCCCTGGTTGTCGAACGTGAAACGATTGAAGTTATAACGTGCGACGAGCGTGTGGTTGATATTGATCGCGTAGTCAAAGCGCGGACTGAAGAACGTGTTGCGCTTGGGTGTCACAAACCCGGCGCCGACTTCCAGCGGGTTGAGGTTCTCGTCGAGCACGGTTGCGCGAATCAGTTCGTTATCGTTGGTTTCGAGACGTCCGAAGTTAACGAAGAAAGAGGCCTTTTGCTTGACGACCGGTCCGCTCAAGTTCATGTCGTACTGTCGTACCTGAAACGGCGCTCGCTTGCTGGAGGTGATCGCGAAAGGGTTACGCGAGTTCAAACTCTCGTCAGTGAAATTGAGCGATGCGCCGCCACGGAGCTTGTCAGTTCCAGGACGCGTCAGAATATCGATACGACCTGATGGCTGATCGTTTTCTGCGGCAAACGGGTTTTGGTTGATGCGGATCTCGCGAATCGAATCTTTCGACGGCATGTTTCCGCCGGTGAATCCGTCGATAAAAATCTGACCACCGTTTGGTCCAACTGATGGTCCAGCCAATGCTTGCAACGCGGCCGCGAGCTCGTCCGGATCGTCGGGCAACGCATCCAAATCTTTTCCGGCTATCACGGTTTGATTCGCATTGGCCGTCGCTTCTGTGCTGACGGGAGTTTGATCAACTGTAACCTTCTCCTCGATCGTCACTTTCAGCGTGACGTCAGCAGACTGGCGTCCGGCAGTTACGTCGATCTCTTTATTCTCCGATGGTGCGAAGCCCGGCGCGTTCGCCGTGAGCGCATATTTTCCCAGCACAAGGCCGGCGAAGGTGTAGATTCCTTCGGCGTTTGTCGTCGTCTTCTTCTGCACTCCACTCGCGTCGGTTAACACAACGTTAGCGCCGACGATCACGGCGCCAAGTTCGTCGGTGATCGCACCGCGCAGTGTTCCTCTGTTCTGTTGGGCCGCAATGACGAGCGAAGCCAGGAGAATAATCAGACTGGTGACGAGAAGTTTTCGGGGGAGCAGCCGGGTAGCATTCATTGCAGAAACCTTTGGGGAAAAGGCTAAGCCTTGGATTGGGGGATAACCAGGCTTTCGACACTCAGGTAGAGGCGAAAGCCCGGCGTTTTCGGAGTTATGGCAAGCCGATGCCGAATGTGATACCGCTACTGCCGAGGCCGGCGGCGGGATTTGGCGGAGCCTGTCCCGCTTGCGGACGCGGCGCAAGCATGGCGAGCAGAGTATCGGCGCCCGCGACCAGCGAAATTGCGGTCAGTCGGGTCGGATCGACACCCTGCGTACTGGAAACGATGATAGTGTCGCCGACCTTAACATCTGCGACTGAAATAACCGGCAACCGCTCGAGCATGTCGTTGATGTTGAATCCACCACCGGGACGACCACCCGGTCCACCGGGACCGCCCGGCCCCTGACCGCCTGCACCCTGGCCCTGCGGGCGTGCACCAGCTTGACCTTGTCCAGCCGGCGGTTGACCTGCCGCCGGTTGACTACCTCCGGAAGCAGCTCCGGGAGCAGCGCCGGAAGCGCCACCTGGCCCACCCGGGCCACGACCGAATCCACCCATCATCGCGCCGATATCCGCCGGAAATCGGCGCAGCACGGCGTCCTGCTTGATGATGATCGTCAGCGGAGTTTTCTTCTCGAGTTCGTTGATCTTGATTTCGCCAGTGGCCGGATCAATTGCAGTCACAACGCCGCCAACCGTGCGGAAACTTCCAGTTACAACCTTTTGCGCATTGAAACGAAGCGGGTCCTGGATTCGATCGCCGAGCGCACGCAACTGATCGCCAACTTTTAGCTCAGCGAAAGTACTCGGCTTCGCATCACCAAACTTGATTGAGTCGGGAGCGTAGCGTTTCATTTCTGTCGTATCGCTGACGGGAATAACAACCGACTGTGTGCCGGCCATCGTGCGGTTATTGATCGTGATCTCTTTCGTGTCGGGCTTAAGCGCAGTGATCACGCCGAGAATTCCACGCCGGCGCCACTCGAGTCGTTCAGCTTCCTGCTTCTTCGCGAGGTCGCCCTTGGTCATGACGATGATCTGAACCGCCGGCACCGATTTCTTGTCTTCGGAAACAGTTCCTCTCGCCATGATGCGATCGCCTTCGGTAAGTTCCGCGAAAGTTACGTCCGTGGCGTTCGTCAGCGTCGTTTCACCGGGCGCGAGTTTCTTGTACGTGGTCTTTTCTGTTGTTGAAACGGCCACCACGGAACCCGCATCGGTCTTGATCGTCACTTGTTTTGTCGCCGCGTCGATGGTTTTTACCTCGCCAATTGCATGTTTGGCGGCGATCGACGGATCAGTCTGAGCAGCGACCGAGGTTGCAAAGGAGAGTGTAATCAGTGATATGGCAGTGAAAGCCAGCGCTCTCGTCATATGTCCCTTCCTTCTTCTAAACACCACCGGATACGATTTTATGGAGATTTCTTCAACCCAAAGATTACACGGATTTCCAGCCAACCCGATAACGCGCAGTGAGGGCCAGGCCAATACTAATAATCAAAATGGCCAGCGCCAAAAACGGCCAAACGTAAGGAAGTGAGGTCAGCAACACCCAGAAACTTGTTCCCAGCAACAACGCCACGGCTTCGGAGTTTTTACCGAAGGTGACATATTTCCGCTGTAGCCAACGACCAGTAGCAGCATAAAGAATCACCCGGCCAAACACGCTCGCCACAATCAGCAACAACAGCGCCAAGAGACCAACCAAAACTCGAACCGGCTCGGGCATGATCCAGAGAGTCAAAGCGACGCTCCCGAAGAGAACAACGACTCCGATCAGACCGATCGTCGCTACGCGCAAACTCGTCAACTGCAATCTCGCCACGCCGCGGCTGACCGTGCCGGGCATTACTGCCGTCAACGCGAGGGAAACGATGAACCAGAACAACACGACCAGTAATCTTGTTCCCAGGAAAGTTGGAGACCAGCGCGGGCTGAGTACACCAGTTGGGTCGCGCATCAGGTCGCGCAGCTCCTGCTGGTAACCGGCGTACATGATTGTCTGAGTACCTTCAGTGCGCTGTGCGGGAGCCTCGGCGTGGTACGTTCCACCCAATACAATTACGTCGCCTCCAATTCTCGACCCCGCACGTTGAATGACGTTGCCTCCGATCGCGGCGACGTCGCCTTCCACGACGCCCTCGACGATCACATCGCCGCCGAACGACATAGCTCCCTGTTTGACCGTGCCGGTAACGCGCACTGAGCTCCCGACTCCAAAAACGGTGCTATCGGTGACTTCATTAACAAGGACGACCTTTTCTTCTGCGGTTGGAGTAGCGGAGGTTTGCGCGTACACCGCGCTCATCAGCACAAGCAGCCAAACGAAAAGCGCAAATAGACGCGTTATCCCAAACTTCCTGAGGGTGACAGGGATTTGGGGAACGGGAGTTGGAAGGTTGGCTTGTACGTGAGTAGTAACCATTGCCAACAGGCGACCCTTCTTACTCGGTTGCGCCAGTGCGGTGATAGTTGGAGATCATGCGCGAGAGAATCAGAATGGCGACGACCAGCAGGACCAGGAGAGGAACCAACGACCCGCTCTCGACGATTAGCTTCCTGCTCAAAACGCCAAAAACTACCGCGACAGTTGCGCCGGCATCGTAGACAACACTCGACAGGAATTCGCCGATGCTGACCAACCCGCCGACAAAGTTTCCGCTAATCGCAAACATCGCATCTCGTGCCGACGCGCCCACCAGAGCAAAACCGCCGAGCGCGAGGACCATACAAATGCCCAACGCCTTGCGATGTTCAGGACGCGTGCGCACGCCACGCATGTCGGTGGTTGCGCGTGCCGCCACCATTTTTGAAAAACCTGCCGGCACCGAAATCTCAACACTGTCCGACATCGCCGCGTCGAGTTCGCATACGAACAGTCGATGTGCCTGGAGTTCCGCGCGACAACTTGCACAGCCCTCGAGGTGTTGTTCAAAAAGGAGAGTCAGATCCGCGTCGAGCTCGCCATCGACGTACGATGCGAACAAGTCTCTTTCGCAGATTCCTTTTTGATTGCCGGTCTGCATTTAAATTCCGGTAATTCCCTTCTCGACAAACTGCTGCCGCATCATTTCGCGGGCGCGAAACAGACGGTTCTTGACGGTGCCAAGCGGCAGCCCGGTTACGTCCACGATCTCTTCGTAGCTGAGGTCCTGCGAGTGACGGAGGATGATCAGTTCGCGATAGTTCGATGGCAGAGCGCGTACGACCGTTTCGATCTCGACTCGCCGTTCACGCTGTTCGCTCTCCTGCTCCGGACTCAACCGCGTTGACTCGATTGGCAAGTCAAACTGATCGCCTTCCGGCCCGACCACGAGCGACTGTTCGCGAGTCGCCGTACGGCGCAGGTGATCGACGGCTGCATTGTGAGCAATTTTGTAAATCCAGGTGGAGAACTTGAACTCGGCGCGGTAGCGTTCCAGCGAGTTGTAGACCTTGATGAAAATTTCCTGCGTCAAATCGAGTGCGGACTCATAGTTACCGACCATGCGGTAGACGTAGGCTGAAATCGGACGCTGATAGCGGCGCACGAGTTCCTCAAAACTCCCCTCGAGACCACTGACGGCGGTTGCGACGAGATCGCGGTCGGCTACGGAGGCAAGATCGCGGGAAAAAATAGTAGAAACGGAGGAGGCAGCAACACTCATGATACCAGGGTGTTACGTTCCAATAAGAAGGATTGTTTCAAGGGGTTAGCGAAATCTTACCAGGACAGAGTCGCCAATCCGGCGGGTGCCGCGATGGAGTCGAAACTGAATTCACGGTTGGGTAACTGGAGACCCAGATCGTGTGCTTCCAGGGGCCGCAAATCTCCGCCCGTTGTCTCGTTAACGATCTCGCCCGCGCGTTCTCGGGTAATTCCCTCGCCCATCACCAGCAAGCGGGACAAACGGGAACCGGCCTCGACCCCTTCGGGCAGGGCGCGGTCGCGGTAAAAGAGTAGAAAACGGTAGAACTCGTCTTCAAATTCGTCCGGCGCGCACGTTACCGTGCGAACGATCAGCGGATGTTTATCGCGAAAGATCACGCCGGTGAATCCCTGGCCAAAACCGCTCAACAAGAGCGAATCGCCGCCGGAGCCGTTTCGTACCAGCCACTGGGCCTCGCCAAGATGACGCGGCAGAATCAAACCGGTCCGCCATCCGAGCGAATGAAGCACCGATTCATATTCCGCCAGTACATCTTTCCTAACGGCGATGACGAGGTAACGATCACGTCCCTGCGGATCTTTTTGGATCTTTTCTCTCGAGACTGAGATCTCTTCGAGCGGCGCGCCAAAGCCCCGCTCAATCTTCCAGTTCATCACTTCCTGCAGCTCGGCGCCGGACTGCACATTACTGTCATTCGTCACGACGAGTGTGCGCGTAGTTGCCTCCGGCAAACTCAAGGACCAACGTTTCTGTCGCAGGAGACCAGCACTGCCGGCAAGATCGTTAAGCACCGTTGCGAGTTGCGCGCGGTCTTCGATATTTGGTTCATCGAAGCTGGGACGAACGAGAGATTCCGGGATGTTGAAAGTGGCTGCGCGGCGAAGCCTGGAGGTGCCGTCTTTTACGCGTTCGAGATGGACCACGGAAGCAACGCCCTGCTCGAGGCCAATGGCCGTGGCTGGATAGCGCGGATTTACAAGTTTGGAAACGAGTTTGGGCACTAGTTTATTGCCAATTGGCGATTGCAGATTGCCAATTGGTTCTTTCTTACCTTCCTACTTTGCACTCTAAGAAACAAATTTCGGCGCTTCAGCTTTGTGCCAATTGGCAATTGGCAATTGGCACTTGGCAATGATCTACCATTCGCTGTAGGTATTACCCTGTGATGAGGTGTCGGCGGAAGCGCTGTGAATATCAGTTAAACCAGAACCACCGTCGAGCGAATTCGGATCTTCACCCATTGTCGGCGCCCAGTCCTTTTGTCCCGTCATTGGATCGACCGGAACTTCGCGCATGTAACCCTCGCTGACGATCTCGTCGAGCGACTGTGGCAACCGTCCTTTGTCGGCCGCAAACTGGTCGATCAGCGAACGCATTTTCCAGAGGTTGTCACGCAACACCGTCTCGCGCGTGTGCATGATTGTCCGCTGGTACTGCGGCAAGGCAATAGAAGCAAGAATGATAACGATCGCAATCACGATCATCAGCTCGAGCAGTGTAAAGCCTGCTGCCGCGAATGAACGTGAACCCTTGTCTTGAAACTTACCAATCACTGTACTGCTCTCCGTTTAATGCTGTTTCTTTTGACTTCGAACGCACGTCAAAAACATTTTCACCGCCCCAGGAATTCGAGTCGGCAGGATCGTAAGACGATCTCAGATCCCACTCCGCCTTACCGGTTATCGGGTCGACGGGTATGGCCCGCAGGTAAACTTTCAGTTTGGTCGACAACTGGGTCTGTTCGCTCAACGGCCTTGTTCCGCCAAGGCCCTGGCCGCCGAGTTGCCCGGCGCCGACTCCTCGCGGAATCACATTCACACCCTCGACCAGCGTATCCAGATCCGGAGGGTAATGATCCGGATTGTCGATCCCGAAGATCGTGCAGTCGCTGATGACCACTTTGCTGCGCGGATCGAGGAAACCGCCACCGCCGGGTGGCTGCTGCGGTCCTCCCTGTCCACCTTGCAGGCCCTGGCCACCAAGTTGTCCAGTGCAATTTATGCCGATCGTGTCTCGATGAAACTCATCGATGGCGATGCGGATCTGCCTCAATGTGTCGCGCAGTCGTTGTTCCTTCTGGCGCTGCACCGAGACTTTCACAAGCGGCATCACGCCGAGCGTCATGATGGTCATCACGGTTATGGTGATTACCAACTCGATCAGCGAGAAGCCTTGCTCGCTTCGCCGGAGCGTGGCGCGCAAAGGAACGCGGCGACCAGCATTACCTCTGTTCACCCAGTCGCCGCGTTGTTGGGCTGCGTACTGCCTATACCCGTTCAACATTTTATTGTTTCACTGTTGCGGTCCCCTGGACCACCTCCGACACCACGTCCTTTGCGTCAGTGGCAACCAGGTGCAACCTCTCCTTGTCGAAGACGAGCGCGGCATTGCCCGCTCCGATCGCTTCGACGTCAATAAAGATCAACGGCCCCGATCCGCCGAACGAAATCTTGCCATTGAGCGAAGAGATCGAGATCAGGCACACGCCGCTCGCATCGATCGACGGTGTAAAGAGTGGTGCTGTATCGGTTGAAGTACCAATCAAGGTGCCCGCGGTAACCGCGTGTACCTTCACCACCTTCGGATCAAACCTCAACGCAAGTAAGGCCAGACTTAACGGAATATCGGAGTTTAATTGAATTGCGTAACGACGCTTCTCGCCCAGTTTGAGTGACTCCTCTCCGGCGAGGAAGCTAAGTTGCGCGACACGTTTCACGCTCAACTTCGTGTCGAATGATGTTTCCGCAGGTTTCGGCGCCGCAGTGAGTACTGCGTTCTGGGCACCAGCGGCACTCGGATTTACGGCGGCAACGTCCGCAGCGGCTTTTTCGCTAACGAGCGACTTCGGAGCCGGTACGAACGCTGGTAGATCTTCCATCGCTGCCGGCTTGTTGTTCTGCGCCTGCACCGGTGGCGTCACTTGCGCCTGCGTCGGAGTTGCTGGCGCCGACGTTGTGGTAGCGGTTTGTGTTGTTGCTGCTGGGACCGTGCTGTCCACAACCGGCTTGGGTGCGTTCAGCGTCGGCTGGATGGCCTTGGCAACTTCCAAAGGTGCATCCGGCAATTGAATGCTGGCGTGTCGCGGCAGCGATCGCGCGGCGGCGATCTGATCTTCGCGATCTGCCTCACGAATCATTTCCGCGAGCGATCCGGTGGTTGGAGACTGCAACGTTCCACTCGGACGCATCTCTTCGTCACGCGGAGTTACATTCGGTGCACGAAGCACGCGTGGAGTCACGCTGATCACAATATCGACCTTGCGAATGTCGCGCGTCGGAGCACTGAAAAGACGACCAATGAACGGCAGACCGCTGATGAAAGCGATTCCCCGGCGGCCGCGCGTCTCAACGTCAGTCGAGATACTCGCCAACATCATCGTGCGATTGTTCTGAACGCGGGCCGTACCGGTCATCGTGCGTTCAGTAAACGTCGGCGTCAAAGTGCTCGCACCGAGTACATCCTTCTGTTCGATGTTCATCTTCACTTGCACGTCGAGATTCGGAAACACCTGCGGCGTGAACTTCAATGTGAGACCAGTCGGCTCATAGTTGATGACGGGGAAACCGCCACTCGGGAATGGATTGCCGACGTTCTGCTGCGGTGTTCCTGTTTGGACACCAAACGGATAAGCCTGCGCGGTTTGAACCGGCACGCGTTGTCCGATTCGGGCCGTCGATTCTTCGCCGTTGAAAGCGTGAACCTGAGTCGAAGCGATCAGCTTGGTGTTGTCCTTGCTCTGGAACGCTTGCAGTACTGAAGATGGAATCACCAATGCTGCGGCCAGCGCCGTCGGCGTACCGGCTACCTGACCCGCCAAACTGACGCCACGAGCGGCGGAACTTAGCACGCCGTTGTCGGTCAACAGCGAGAAGCCCGGTGATCCGCCGAGACCGTCGGCGAGCGTCGCATTGATCTGGTTGCCGAACGAGAGCAGATCATTCTTGGAAACTTCATAGATGTTGACGTCCATCACCACTTCGGCGCGGTCCTTGTCGATACTCTTCAACAGGTCGCCGATGAGTCGAACGTTCTCTGCCGTGTCGCGCACTGTCAAACTGTTAGTCGCTTCGTCAGGCACGACGATCGTCTGGGGACGGCCGACTGATGGGGGAATCGCTTGTTGGACGAGGGTGCGCGCGTCGTTCGGTTTCATGTTCGACAGGTAGAACGTGCGCAGCACGAGTTGTTGATACTGTGGACGACGCGCTTGATCGGCGACAAGGATCGTTCGCTTGCTGAGTTTCTGGAAGAACAATCCTTCCTGAAGGAATACGTAATCCAACGCTTGCGCTGTGGTGACGTCTTTCAGATTGATGTCGATTGGTCGTGATTGCGTGAACGATTGCCGGTCGAAGATAACGTTGAGACTCAATTGATCGGCAAGACTGCGAATGAGTGTCTTGAGATCGCCGTTGTAGTTAATGATCCGCAGTTGCTGTGACGGTGGTGCGAAGTCTTGCGTCTCACCAGTTCCTGACGTTGGTGTCGCACTGCCGATCTCGGGTTCGCCATTCTTCCCATGCCCGTTGCCGTTGCCATTCCCACTCCCATTCCCGTTCCTGCCTTCCTTCACGGACTGCAAGCGAAGCATGCGCTCCATCTCTGACACAGCGAGCTCGTTCACCGGGTCGTAGCCGTAAGCCTGCCGGAAGGCGTTGTATGCTCCAACGAAATCGCCACGCTCGGACAACGACCGGCCCTGCTGCATGTAGGTTTGAGAGGCATTGAAACTCGCGCGCCGGAAGTGGAGGTGATACTCCATATTCGACGGGTCAGCAGCCACCGCAAGGGTGAACTCCTGGGCCGCTTTGTCCCACTGCTGCGCCTTCTCATATTGCATGCCACGCTTGAAATTCTTCTCGCCCTTTTTGGCAAACGCCGTAATTGGCAGCGAGAGCAAGCAAGCGGCCAGAACGAAGGAAATTAGTGTTCGAGTTCGTGTGTTTATTCTCATGACTTTTTCGTCCGGAAGGTGGAAAGTTTAGCGACCCTAAATGGCGACCCTAATAATGCTACCGAGACGGCTAAGATGCAAGATCCGCGCTGCCGATTTCCTTACACGCGAACCCAAAATTTTGGTTCCCTTTAGCCAGCTACTTTTACGTCAAGTCGGGGGTTTTGAGTAATGACAGCGGGTAAAACTTCGAAATCCCTACTTTGTACCGGTCAATTCTTCAACAAAGGTCACGCGGTTTATCTCGTGCAAGGTCGAAATACCGCTGAAAACCTTTTGCAGGGCCGACTCTCTCAGGCTTGTTAACCCTTCGGCTTCGGCCGCCCGACGCACCTCTGAACCAGGCCGTCGCTCCACAATCATTTCGCGGATATTATCCGACAAATCCAGCAATTCGTGAATAGCAGTTCGACCACGGTAACCAGTGTGGTTACACGCGTCGCAACCGACATTCATATAAAAGGTACGACCGGCATGTTCTTCCGGCCGAAGACCTGATTCCGCCAGTTCAACGTCGCTCGGATGATACGGCCGCTTGCAATACTGGCACAGCATGCGAATGAGTCGTTGCGCCAGCACGCAGTTGAGCGAAGAAACAAAGTTGTACGGCTCGACTCCCATGTTCAGGAATCGACCGATCACGTCGATCACGTTATTGGCGTGAACGGTCGTGAACACGAGGTGCCCTGTCAACGCTGACTGAATCGCGATCTGCGCGGTTTCAGTGTCGCGGATCTCGCCGACCATGATCTTGTCAGGGTCGTGACGCAGTATCGAACGAAGCCCGCGATCAAATGTTAGACCTTTCTTCTCGTTTACTGGTATTTGTGTGATCCCGTGCAACTGGTACTCAACCGGGTCCTCGATCGTGACGATCTTGTCTTCTTCGTTTCTAATCTCGTTCAACGCAGCGTACAGCGTCGTTGTCTTACCGGAACCGGTTGGACCAGTCACCAGCACCATGCCGTACGGCTCAGCGATGTAGCGACGAAACTTGCGCAAGTCATCATCCGAGAATCCGACGACATGCAGGTTCAGGTTGCGGAACTCTTCGTTGATCTGTTCCTTGTCGAGGATACGAATCACCGCGTCTTCACCGTGAATCGTCGGCATGATCGAAACACGGAAGTCGACGTTGCGTCCTTTATAACGGACGCGGAAACGACCATCCTGCGGGATGCGACGCTCGGCGATGTCGAGCTCGGACATGACCTTGATACGCGAAATCAACGTCTGGTGATACGCGAGATCGATCGGATCGACTTTCGCGTAGAGCGCACCGTCGATGCGGTACTTGACTTGCACTTCCGTGTCGCGCGTTTCGATATGGATATCGGAGGCCCGCGATTCCATCGCGTTGTAGATGATGGTGTCGACGAGTTTGATGATCGGCGACATCTCGGAGTCGGTCGCCAGACGATCGAGATCGAGCACTTCCTCGCCGTGCTCGGTTTCTCTAACAAGCGAGATACGAAAACCGGACGCCGCTTCCTGCAACACGCGCTGCGTCGTGTCGCTTTTTCGCAAAACGACTTCCACCGCACCGGCGGTCGCAACATGCGGAATCACACGCGTGCGCAACGTGCCCGAAACTTCGTCGAGGCGCTCGAGATCCGTTGGATCCGCCATCGCGATGTGCAATCCCTTGCCGTCGCGTTTGAGCGGAACAAACTGGTGCCGCACCATCAGATCAACGGGCACTTCAGCAAACAGTTGATAGTCGATTGGCGATTCGCGATCGGGCGGCAGGAGGTCAACGAATGGCAGACGATAACGGCGCGCGAGTTCCTTCGCCGCTTTCATCTCGGGCGGCTCATGGTCGCCGTTCTGATCGACGTTTTCGACCGGAGAGACCACCGGCTTAATGACGGGGTTCTCGTTCTCGGACCTTTGCTCCATAAACGCGTTCTGCCTGGGCCGTCAACGGGCCCCGGTGACTCCTGATCCACTCGATATCGATTGAATGATCGGCAGGTAGATTGCGAGGAGAATCGTCACCACTACACCGCCCATGACGACAAGAATCGCAGGCTCAAGCGTGGTCGTCAACTGCTCGAGCCGCACTTCGGATTCGGCGTCGTAAAAGACGGCAACTTCATCGAGCATCTCGCGCAAACTGCCGGACCGCTCGCCGATTCCAATCATGTCAATCGCCAGCAGCGGCATCCACCCCGCCGACTCCAAACTTTCCGTAAACGAACGCCCCTCGCGAATCATCGGCAGAATCGACTCGCTGCGACGCCGCAGTTCCAGATTCGTAATTGATTCCGACGCGATCTCCCACGATTCGACGAGTGTGATACCGCCGGCCAACAACGTCGCCAACGATCGCGTCGCCTGTGCAACGGACAATTGCACCGCCAGGCTTCCGGCCAGAGGTATCCTTAGAATCAAAGCGCTTATCTGGAGTTTGCCGCGAGGTGTCCGCGACCAGATAAAAAGCAAGATTGACCCACCGATCACGAGTGGCGCAAACCAGAACACGTTTGTCTGCATCCAGCGCGAGAGTCCGACGACGATTTGCGTTACCGTGGGCAGTTCGTTACCAAAGTTCGCAAAAAGGTCCGACATTCGAGGCACGACATAGATCGTCAGGAAGATCACCATACACGCCGACGCAAACAACAGAAACATCGGATAAGCGAGTGCGCCGCGGATCTTTCGTCGCAGCGCGACGTTGCGTCGCATGTAGCTGACGTAGCGGCTCAGCACTTCGTCGAGCGCTCCCGATCGTTCGCCCGCGAGAATCGATGCAGTATAGATACGCGGGAAGATCGGACCCTGCGACGCGAAAGCCTCCGACAACGCAGCGCCCCCGCGAATCTGTTCTTCAACGTTCCCGAGGACGGTCCGCAACCTGGCTGACGCGGCACGCTTGCGCAGCATCGAGATCGCCTGAAGTATCGGAATACCCGCGCGAACAAGAGCTGCGAGTTGTTGGTTGAAGAGGAGAAAATCGTTGGCTTTGACGCGTGGGTGCCCGCCGCCGCGGCCAAGAGCCGTAAGCGCTGTGACACCTGACGTCTTCGGCGGGGTAACGTTGAAAACACGAAACCCTTCACGTTCAAGGCGCGCTCGCGCTTCGTGAATGCCTGAAGCCTCGATGGTGCGCGTGACCACCTCGCCTCCCGGCGTACCTAATCGACAAATAAACTCAGCCATAGTTAGGAAAATAGCACTTCCGAGTGAGCCGGGAGTATATCACGCGGGTTTTCGCTGGAAGTTGCAGCGGGTCGCAAACAATTGCTTTGGTGCTTTTTTTCACGCCTTCTCGCGTTCTTAACTGGGAACAAATGACGGGGAGATCTATTACGCAATGACCGCAGTTTTGAACGAAAAAGTCACAACGCTTTACGACTTCTCGCGGTTCGATAAGATCGTCCAGGTGGGTTGTGAGCACGGTGGGTTAATTACGTCGATCCTTAAAGCCAATCCGCGGGCGTTTGGCGTCTTGTTCGACGCTGAGGAAGTAATCGCGGGTGCGCGGCCGAAGCTCGAAGCGGCTGGGATCGCGGACAGGTGTGCGGCCGTCGCTGGTGATTTCTTTCAGTCGGTTCCGGCCGGCGACGCCTATATCATGAAGTGGATCATTCACGATTGGGACGATGCCCTCGCTATCAGGATCCTCAAGAACTGCCGCAGTCGCATGCCACAGAACGGTAGAGTCATCATCCTCGACTCCGTCCGGACCGCGAGGGAGTTTGACGAGCTTCTGGCCGCCGCAGACCTCCGTTTCCTTCGCGTAATCGCCACCGAGCCACCGACCAGCATCATCGAAGCGGAACCCTGCTAGTTAGCGCGCTGAGATAACTTGAAATCCGTGTTCCCTTAACCGTTTACAAAGGGAACACGGATGTCCTAGAATGGCCGTGTTAACACCGATAATGAAACGCGCGCGGCCGTCTCCCCGCAAACTTTTCAGCCCCGGAAGTCAGTATCGGGCATCACTCGTTCCCTTGCGAGCATCTGTGTTGACAGTTCCCTTTCTACGACCCTGACCGGTATTAAAAATTGAGACGCATGTAACCGGGGGTGACATGTATTTTTCGACTCGTTACGCCACCAAGTTGGCAGCAGCAGCCTTGTCGCTAGTTGCGGTGACGTTTGGGTTCACGCTGATAGTAAACAGCCAGGAACCCACTCAAAAGAAGCCAACGCCTGGAGACGAAAAAGCGACGACCGCCGCGCCGGCCGATCCTGCGCCCACAGCAAAGCCAAGTCCAAGGCTCGGCAAGGAACTCGATGAACGCACGCTCGTTACCAACACCGATCTGATCACCCTGACGGTCACGGTAACCGACACTTACGGTCGCTACGTTTCCGGCTTGAGCAAATCCGCGTTCGCCATCTACGACAATAAGCAACAACAAGAGATCACCCACTTTAGCGACGACGACTCGCCAGTTTCGGTAGGCGTTATCTTCGACGTCTCCGGATCCATGAGCGGCGACAAAGTGAGACGCGCTCGGGACGCACTGGCCAAGTTCATCCAAACCAGTCATGACTCGGATGAGTATTTCCTGATTGCATTCAATTCGCGCCCACAGTTGCTGAACGACAGAACGCGCGACGGCGACGCAATTCTCAACCGGCTGACCTTCGTCGAGACCAAGAGCCAGACGGCCCTCTACGATGCCTGCTATCTCGGGGTCGAAAAAGTTCAGCGCGGGGCTCACCCCAAACGCGCCCTTCTTTTGATCAGCGACGGCCAGGACAACGACTCCCGCTACACGTTCAACGAGCTCCGGAAGCTTCTGAAAGAATCTGACGTGACGCTCTACGCGATCGGGATTTTGAGTGGGAGCGACGCCGGCAGTTCTCTCGGCATGGAGGGACAAGGAATTCTGGACGAATTATCCGGTGTTTCCGGCGGCAAGGCGTTTTTCCCGCGATCGGCCGCGGAAATGGACGATATCTTTGAACAAATCGCCCTGGAGCTGCGACACCAGTACTCCATCGGCTACAAACCGGAGACGTTCGTTAACGACGGTAAGTGGCACCGGGTAAAGGTTAAAGTCACCGCACCACGTGGTTTGCCGCGCCTGTTTACTCGGTATAAGGAAGGATACTACGCCACGTCGGGAGCCCGTTAAGTCTATCCGCCAGCGCCCGGCAACGCGGAATTGACTCCCCTGCATCTGTTTACGTGTGCGTCTAGTGACCGCATATCAATGCGACGCTGGTTGCCCCAGTATCGCCCGCTTGTCGGTGTGAAACGCTCTATTGACGCTCCCGTCCCGATCCCGGGTCCGAGGAGCGTTTCGTGTGATGAGGAGTTTCGGATTGGTTTGTAGTTTAAACGTGCGACGGACCGCGATTCTCGGAACGTTCGCATTACTTATTGCAATATTCGTGTTCGGCGCGGATGTCGAAGGTCAGGATCGTCCGCGAAGCACGGCGCCCGCGACGCCGGCGGCCAGTCCGAGCCCGACTCCAATCCCGCAACCTCAACGTCCCGGCGGTCGAACCGCCCCGACACTGGGCGAACCACCTCCAGTACCTAAACTCAAACCGACGCCCACGCCAACTCCACCACCCGAGATGGACGAGGGCGACATTCTCAGAATTAACGCCGACCTGGTCCAACTTCATGTTCGCGTGATCGATCGCAACAATCGTCCGATCAACAACGTGACCCAAAACGAGTTCCAGGTGTTCGAAGATGGTGTGAAGCAGCCGATCGAATACTTCACCCGCGAGGAAGTGCCAATCAGTTATGGCCTCGCGGTCGATACTTCCGGCTCGCTGCGTACGCAACTCGCAACAGTACTTGAAGCGGGCAAGACGATCATCAACGCCAACAGACCGGGCGACGAAACGTTTCTTGTGCGGTTCGTCGGTCGTGATAACACGGAAACCGTCCAGGATTTCACCGCGAGCAAAGAAGCGCTGGCGGACGCTCTCGACAATATGTACACCGAAGGCGGCCAGTCAGCAGTTGTTGATGCCGTTTATCTGTCGGCTGAACACGTCGCCGAATATAAAAAGGGCGATGACAGTGACCGCCGTCGAAGGGCGCTGATTGTTATCACCGACGGCGAGGACCGCAACAGTTACTACAATCAGGAACAACTCTTCGCGCGGCTGCGCGAAGAAGACGTGCAGATCTTCGTGATCGGATTTGTCAACGAGTTGGACAAAGAGGCGGGACTGATTCGCAAGAGCCCCCGACAAAAGGCCGTCAACCTGATTAACAGGCTCGCTTCGGAAACTGGTGGGCGCGCGTTCTTTCCCGAGTCGCTTTCCGAGCTGCCGCAGATCGCCAACGAGATCATTCGTGATCTCCGCACGCAGTACGTGATCGCCTACAATCCGACAAACAAAACGACGGATGGCACTTTTCGCACCATCAAAGTCACCGTCGAGCAACCTTCCGGCTCTGATAAGCGGATCGCGTTAACTCGCAACGGACGTCTCGCTCGCAGAGACGGTGGGCCCGGCGGACCGAAACCTCCGACCGTGCGACTGCCGGCTACGGGCGTGAAGAAACCGTAAGCTCCCGCGCAGTACTAACTCGCCTTTTTCTTTTTGTACTTCCTGCCGTGACTTGTTGTGGCTTCCTCGATTGAGTGGGTCGCGGTGAGGTTCTCGTCTTTCTTCGCGAGTTGAATCAGCTTCAGATAGTATTTCCGTAACGCCTCGATCTCGGCTTCGCTTAAATCTTCAACGTCGATTAGCCGGTTGCTCGCGCCGTCCATCGCTGCCACGATTTCGTTCAACTTTAGATGGATGGCAATCGAATCCTTGTTCTGTGCGCGTTGGATAAGGAACACCATCAGAAAGGTAACGATCGTAGTGCCCGTGTTGATGACCAGTTGCCACGTGTTTGAAAAACCAAAGAGTGGTCCGGTAACGGCCCAGATCACGATTACGGCCAAAGCCACGATGAACGCGTACGAGGTTCCGCTGGCCTTTGTGGCCTGACGGGAGAGCCTCTCGAGCAACTTAGACCTGTCTCTCCTGTTGCGCCATCGATACGCTCCTTGAGCTCTGACTATCAGCCCTTTGGCCTTACCGATCCGCTGATCTTCTTGCGCGTCGTTTCGCCTGTGTGCAGAACGGGAAGGCCCTCGTCCACGTCTGAATGAGGTTGAGGAATGACGTGCGTCGCCACGACTTCGCCGACTCGTTTCCCTGCCGCCGCCCCAGCATCGACCGCGGCACGGACCGCAGCGACATCCCCGCGCACAATCGCCGTTACCAAACCGGCGTCGATCTTTTCCCAACCAACCAGACGAACGTTTGCGGCTTTAACCATTGCGTCAGCCGCTTCGATCATCGCTACCAGTCCGCGACATTCAACCAATCCGAGTGCTTCTGGCATACGAGCGTCCTCCACTAATGATCGATCAATATAACTTAGTTCCGGAGCGAATGAATCGGGGCCGGTATGCGGCCACCGCGACGAATGAAGACGTCGGAAGAAAAAGCGCTGACCGACATGATCGGCGCGCTGCCTAATAGACCACCAAAATCCACCATGTCGCCGACGTCACGACCCGGCACCGGAATGATTCGCACTGCGGTCGTCTTGTTGTTCATGACCCCAACGGCCATTTCGTCAGCAATTATTGCGGCGATCGTTTCGGCGGATGTTGAACCCGGAACGGCAACCATGTCGATGCCCACCGAACACACGCTGGTCCACGCTTCCAGTTTCGCAAGCGACAAGGCGCCGACTTGTGCAGCCTCAATCATTCCCGCGTCTTCAGATACCGGAATAAACGCTCCACTCATACCGCCAACTGAACCGCTCGCCATCGCGCCGCCTTTTTTCACGGCATCGGTAATCAACGCTAACGCGGCCGTCGTCCCATGCGCACCCGCGCGTTCAAAACCCATGGCTTCGATGATGTTTGCGACCGAGTCACCCGGAACGGGCGTCGGCGCGAGCGAGAGATCGATGATGCCGAACGGAATTCCTAAACGTCGCGCCGCTTCACGACCGACCAGTTCACCGGCGCGCGCCAGCTTGAACGAGAGTTTCTTGATCGTCTCTGCGAGATCTTGCAGTGGTAAATTGCGATCGGCATGTCGGACGGCGTGATGGACCACACCCGGCCCGGATACACCGACGTTGATTATCGCTTCCGCTTCACTGACGCCGTGAAACGCGCCCGCCATGAACGGATTGTCCTCGACTGCATTCGCGAAACAGACAAACTTCGCACACGCGAGGCCGCCTTCTTCTCGAGTTCGCTCAGCTGCGTCCTTGATTATTCTGCCGATATGGGCCACGACGTCCATGTTGATGCCCGCTCGCGTAGTCGCGGCGTTGACGGACGAACACAAACGTTTTGTATTCGAGAGTGCTTCCGGGATCGAGTCGAGAAAGCGTCGTTCTGATTGCGTCGTGCCTTTTTGGACGAGGGCCGAATAGCCGCCGATGAAGTCGACACCTACTGTTCCCGCAGCGTCGTCGATTGCCCGGGCCAGCACAACCGGATCGCCTTTCGCGCCTTCGGTGAGCAACGCGATTGGGGTAACGGAAATACGTTTGTTAGCCACGCGGATGCCAAACTCGTCGCCAATCTCGTCGACTGTTTGCACCAGTCGGGCAGCGACTGTGCGAATCTTGTCGCCGGCCTTTTGCGCGATCGTGTTGATTGAGTCGCTGCTGCAATCGAGCAGGTTGAGACCGAGCGTGACGGTGCGCACGTCGAGATGCTCCATCTCGGTCATCGCGACGGTTTGAAGAATTTCAGCCTGCGTGTATTCCATCGTCTACCCGAGCACTTTGCTGAGGATCACCAGCACAATGAACAGCAGAAACAACACGGCAGCGACGAGCAGAAAACGCAGACTCGGATCGTACGCTGCCTGATCGATAACCACGCTGGAGACGTGCCGGATCTTCTCCACGCGCTCGCGCACGTTTTCGGCAACTCCGTGAAGTGCGGCAGGAGTCGGATTTGAACTCGCATGAATCACTTGAGTGGGAGCGGTTTGCGAAGCCTGTTGCGGTGGCGAATCTTCATCGGCCGTCGCCACTGTATGCAAGGCTTGGGTGGGAGCAGTCTGCGCGTCGCCGGTGGCCTGGTATCT
The DNA here is from genome assembly GCA_963789185.1 of uncultured Acidobacteriota bacterium. Classification (GTDB taxonomy): domain Bacteria; phylum Acidobacteriota; class Blastocatellia; order Pyrinomonadales; family Pyrinomonadaceae; genus PSRF01. The sequence continues at coordinate 138,012 of CAWBJU010000012.1, read as the reverse complement.
TACGATCGGATTGCCACACTGCGGACAGAACGCCGCCGACTTGCGCACGGAAACTCCACAAGCGGCACAACGACGGGCGATTTCAGGTTCGGACATAAAGAAGATTTCGGATTGCGAATTTCGGATTGCGAATTGCGAATTGCGAATCGGATTGTAGCAACTGTCATCGCTTCACGAAATTCGCATTCCGCAATCCGCAATTCGAAATTCAGACCCGATGCATGGCATTAAACAGGTCTTCGCGCTGCGCGTAGATGCGCACGCCGAGTTGTTCGCCGGCGCGGCGTAATCGATCTTTCAGTTCGGCTGTGTTTTCGCGCGCACGTGACGAGTCGGCGATGATTACCATCGCAAACTTTCCCTGCACGACAGTTTGATTGATGTCGATGATGCTGCAACTCGCCTCGGCCAGGATCTGCGAAACACCGGCAACGATCCCCGGATGGTCCAACCCAAAGACGGAGATGATCAAACGCGCGGCGGATCCTTCAGTCGCCCCACTGGGCGCTCCACTCGACGGAACTGCGCGCACCTGAAGAGTCGACCTCGCGATAAATGTCCGTGACCAACTGTTCCACCATCTGTTCGTCAGCACCCGCGCCCAGGCGCTCGTAAACCGCGCGAGTGATGCGATAAATCAAATCTTCATTGGCCATGGGGAGCTGTGTTTGTGGTTGGCGATGAGTAATCAGATGTCAGCAGCTAGGGGCGTCCATTCTCCTGCGCGAGGCGGTGCGCTGCTTCACGCATTTCATCCGAAATAGTCTCGTTGATGTCCACTCGGTCGACGATACCGACCACCGCCGCTTCAATCGACATGTCCTGGTTTCCGATAGCGGTGCGAGCAGCCTTACCGAAAGCACACATGACCATTTCACCGGTCCCGGCGCCCAGTCGATCGGCTACGACGACGATGTTTTTATTTGGTTCTTTGTCGAGATCGTAAGGATGGACGATCAGAAACCTGACGCCTTCGAGATCGGGCGTCTTCTTGGTGGACCAAACAGTGCCTACTACTTTTGCTAAAAACATGTCAGTGGTCAGTTGTCAGTAGTCAGTTGTCCTTTTTAGCGACCAGCGAATCATGAACCACTGACCACGGACCACTGACTACGGACTAAACTTTCGCGAATACCTCCGCTGGTTCACCGAGGTCACGGGCGGCAGGGGTGATTATCGTCTTTGCGTTTATATAAATCTTTTCACCCTTCTGAATCGCGCGCCGCACGTCGTCCTCGCTGACAAAATCGATCGCTGCTTTGTTGCCGTTGCTGGAGGCTGTTGACTTCGGCTTGCTTACCGGCTCATTCACTGGCGCAGCGACTGGCGGAGGCGCCGGCGCGGTGTACATACTTCCGGCTTCCGGTTCGATCTCCGGCTTCGGTAACGGCGAAGCAGACGGTGCGGGCGCTTCGACACGCTTGCCGGCGAGGAAGCGATCGACTATCGCAGCGATCTCCTGTCGATCGATCTTGCCACCTGCAATCGCCGGTTCACTCGCTTGCGTTGGTTGTGACGCACTGACCGCTGGCTGAACGCCAACCGCGGGACGCGCACTCTTCACGGGACGAGTTTCAAATGCGACGCGCTTAATGTCCATCAAGTGCAACGGCGAGACGTTGTCAGACGTGACGTTGCCACCCCACGAACCACAACCAAGCGTCATCGATGGCGGCAGCGCAGTCGAGAAACCAATCGCGCCATGCGTCGTCGGCGTGTTGACCGTGATGCGCGACGCGGGCATTTCGGAACCAAACTTCACCGCAGCCTCTCGTGACCGCGTGTGGATACCCGCCGTATGGCCCATGCCTCCGTAACCGAGTATCTGCTGACTCTTTTGCGCACACGCTGATAAACCGTCGACGACATAGAACGCGAGGATCGGCGAGAGCTTTTCCATCGACAGTGGATGGTCACGACCCACGCCGGCGACGTCTGCAATCAAACATCGCGTTCCCGGCGGAACAGTCAACCCCGCCATCTTTGCAATCACTTCCACCGATTTGCCGACGATCGCTGGATTCAGCGATCGTTGTGGAGTGGCGACAACCTTCGCGAGCTGGTCCGCTTCCGCCGCGGATAGAAAATGCGCGCCCTGGAGTTTGAACTGTTCGCGCACCGCCTGCTCGACTGGCGCATCGCAAACCACCGCTTGCTCCGAAGCGCAGATCGTTCCGTTGTCGAAACACTTTCCAGTCAAAATGTCCTGCACCGCTTTCGGCACATCGGCAGTGCGCTCGACGCAAACAGGTACGTTGCCTGGTCCAACACCGAACGCCGGCTTGCCTGACGAATACGCCGCGCGGACGAGGCCGATTCCTCCAGTGGCAAGAATCACTGCCGTCTGCTTGTGCTTCATCAGCGTTTCGGTGCCTTCGATCGTCGCGGAGGTCATGCAACCGATTGCATCAGCCGGCAGACCTTCTTTGACACCCGCTTCGCGCATTACGCGCGCGGTTTCGTTGATGCACTTCGCTGCCGATGGATGTGGCGATAGGACCACCGCGTTACGCGATTTGATAGCGATCAGGATCTTGAAGATAGCGGTCGAGGTTGGATTAGTGGAAGGTATGATGCCCGCTACTACACCGCGTGGGCTTGCGATCTCGACTACGTCTTTCGACTCGGAAACAACTCCCTTGGTGCGCAGTCCGCGAAAGTAGTTCCAAACGTCTTCGGCTGCGAACCGGTTTTTCTCCCGTTTATCATCCGGAACGCCGAAACCAGTTTCCTCAACAGCCATTAATCCAAGCCGTGCGGCCTCGCGCAACGCCGCTTTCGCCATGGCTTCGCAAATACGATCGATCTTTGCCTGATCGAATTGGGCCACATCGGCCTGGGCGCGATGCGCTGCCTCCACAAGATCGCGCGCCTGCTGTACGGAAACTAGATCTTTATCTACTGACATAACGCCTCCGAGCATTGCCAATTTCCAATTGCCGATTGCCGATCTCTCACTTTTCGCGCGCGTTCCTTAACACTCTGAAAATTGGCAATTGGCAATCGACAATCGGCAATTACCTTGCTCGTTCTTTACTCGCGTCGCGTGTACCGGCACCGAGCGAACGGCCTTGATCTCCCTGACCAAGCTGCCCGCGTGCGCCACCACCTTGCAGCGACTGCTCATCGGGGCTCAAACCGGTGCGACCATTCACGGGAAGCACGCGCTCGACTTCCGCATGCGGACGCGGGATCACGTGCACGCTGATCAACTCGCCGACACGCCTGGCTGCTGCCGCGCCTGCGTCTGTCGCAGCCTTCACCGCGCCGACATCGCCGCGCACGAAGATCGTCACATAACCGGCTCCGATGTACTCTTTGCCGAGCAGTTGTACATTCGCTGCTTTGACCATCGCATCGGCGGCTTCAACTGCACCCACGAATCCTTTGGTCTCAACCATTCCGAGTGCTTCCATGGGCATCTCTTGATCCTCACTTTGTAATTGTAGAAATTAAAACTGACTGTTACCGGTTCATTGATTGGCCTCAACGTACCACCGCGAGCGACAAGAAGCAAGAGAAGTAACCTAAAGTTTGACACCGTTTAGCAGCGCACGCTATAGTGCCGAAAAAGCGGGAGTATGTACGCATTACATACTAGCGGCAGTCCAACCGACCCAACGCCAGGAATGAGCGATTGGAGATGGCAGCAAGCATAGGCGAACAATTGCGACTCGCTCGCGAGGAGCGCGGTATTGGCCTGCGCGAGATCTGCGATCAAACCCGAATCTCAGTCCATTATTTAGAAGCAATTGAAGCGAACGATTACAAACGCCTGCCCGGAGGTGTTTTTAATCGCTCCTTTATAAAGGCCTACGCGAAGTGCGTCGGCTACGATGAACGCGAAGCGATTGAAGGTTACACGCGGTATTTGCGCGAGCACGGCGACTCCTCCGACGACGTCAACACCACGCCAATGCATTCCAAGGTTTACACCGATACGCCGGCGACACGTTCTCCTTTATTAACTGTGATCCTGGCGATTCTGATTCTGGCTGTGCTGACCGCCGCCGCACTGGCAGCGCTTTACTGGTTTCAAAAACGCGCTGAGAACCGCGTCCCGCAGAATCACGAATACTACGCTTCTATGTATAATGGGCGTTCATCAACAATAGACAATTCAGAGCTAACGGCAACGAACCAGGAATTATTAGCCAGACATGATCACATCCGATATTTACGAAGGCTTGACCTTCGACGACGTATTACTAATCCCCGCTCGTTCTGACGTTCTTCCTCACGAGACCGACACCGCCACACAATTTACTCGCAACATCCGTTTGCAGATTCCACTGTGCTCGGCCGCAATGGACACAGTGACCGAAGCGTCGCTTGCGATCGCGCTCGCACAACAGGGTGGCATCGGCGTCATTCACAAAAATCTCAGCGTCGAACGGCAGGCGGAGGAAGTCGACAAAGTTAAACGATCGGAGTCGGGAATGATCGTCGATCCGGTCACGATTCGACCCGATCGGCCCGTGCGCGAAGCTCTACTGGTAATGGAGCGATTTCACATCAGCGGCGTGCCGGTTGTGGATGAAACCGGACACCTCGTAGGCATCATTACCAATCGTGATCTTCGCTTTGAAACACGGTTCGACATTCCCGTCGCCGAAGTGATGACCAAACAGCCGCTCGTCACGGTTCCAGTCGGCACCACGTTGGATCAGGCGAAAGCGGTGTTGCAAAAACACCGAATCGAAAAACTGCTCGTCGTCGACGAAGACAAACACATTAAGGGTTTGATCACCGTCAAGGACATTCAAAAGGCGATCAAGTATCCCTCGGCGGCAAAAGACAACCTCGGCCGCTTGCGCGTCGCGGCGGCGATTGGGGCGACTGGCGATTACCAGGAACGCGCTGACGAACTGGTAAAAGCTCGCGTTGACTGTCTCGTTATCGACACGGCGCACGGACACTCTTCACGCGTCATCAACGCGGTGCGAGATATCAAGCGTCGACATCCGGAAACAGATCTGATCGCCGGGAATGTCGGCACGACCGACGGGGCGCAGGAATTGATTGACGCAGGAGTGGATGCGATCAAAGTCGGCATCGGACCGGGCTCGATCTGCACGACGCGTGTAGTAACCGGCGCGGGGGTGCCGCAAATAACCGCCATTTCAAGTTGTGTTCAGGCAGCACGCAGCACAGGCGTGCCGGTGATATCCGACGGCGGCGTGAAGTTTTCCGGCGATGTTGCTAAGGCAATCGCCGCGGGCGCGGATGTGGTGATGATTGGATCGTTGTTTGCCGGAACGGAAGAGGCGCCTGGCGAAGTGATCTTGTTTCAGGGTCGTTCGTTCAAGAGCTACCGGGGAATGGGATCGATCGGCGCCATGCGCGAAGGTTCTCGCGATCGGTACGCCCAGGACATGACGGCGAGCGAGTCGAAACTGGTGCCCGAAGGCATCGAGGGTCGAGTTCCTTATAAAGGAACACTGGCTGACATGGTGACACAACTCGTAGGCGGACTCCGATCCGGCATGGGTTACACGGGTTGTCACACGATCCGCGAATTCCAGGAGCAGACTCGCTTCCTGCGTATCACGTCGGCCGGCTTAAAAGAGTCGCACGTTCACGACGTGATCATCACGAAAGAGGCGCCAAATTACCGGTTGGAGTAACTGTGAAGATCCGTGGGAGCACGCAAGGCAACGCTAATTTCAAACCCCAGGACCGGACGCTATAACTCGCGCCGTATTCCGATCGAGCACATCGCTTCTCTTCTAAGATCGCGTGGTGTTGAGGTCGATTTGAGACCGACGACCGCGCCGCATGACGCGACGGCGATCGCAGCGCGCGCCGCGCGGAATGGATCGTCTGAGATCATCGTCGCCGGCGGCGATGGGACCATCAACGAAGTCATTCAGGGTGTCGCGGGAACGAAAGCACGTCTCGGAATCATTCCTCGCGGAACGGCGAACGTGCTTGCGCGTGAGCTTGGTCTGCCGCTGGACGAACAGGAAGCAGCCGTAATTGCTGCGCGTGGTAACTCGCGACGCATTCATCTCGGTCTTGCGATCGACGAGACGAACAACGTCAGTCGTCACTTTGCGCTCATGGCTGGGATCGGGCTCGACGCGTCGATCGTGCGTCATGTGCGACCGAAGTTGAAAAAGCGAATCGGTAAAGGTGCGTTCTGGATTTCAGGGTTGAGTCATCTCGCGTCGTGGAGTCCGCATCCGTTCAAGCTCGAGATTGACGGACGTGAGTACACGGCTACGTTTGCGGCTATCGGAAAAGCGCCGCGGTATGGTGGTGACCTTGCGATCACGCCGGAAGCGCGACTAGACGAGCCCGAATTCGAGGTCTGTATAATCGAGACGTCGAACCGGTTTCGTTATTTACGATTGTTGTCGTCTGCGATGCGGGCGGGGATGCCGCGTGATAACCCGGCAGTGAAGTTCGTTAAGACAAACAAAGTTCGCGCTTTTGGTAACTCGCAAGTCCAAATTGATGGCGAATTAATCGGCTCGCTGCCAATGCGCTTCGAGATCGCTCCACATTCGCTTGAAGTGATCGTGCCTTAATTTCGAGTTCCCGTCAGCCAAGCATTCCGCAGTGCTTTTTGTTCGGGCGTGGCACTTTGGTTTTCTTCAATCCGGTACTCAAACCGCTCAACTTCTTTTAGAACTATGTTCGTCTTGATCATCCGTCGATCACGCTTGACGGTAATTGGGATCGACTCACCGGGCTTGTGACGCGCAAGCGTCTTCAACCAATCTCTCGTAAACTCGCGGCCCGCGAGTGAAACAATCCAGTCACCTGCGCTGAGTCCGGCCTCTTCCGCCGGTGAACCATTGCGAACGTTCTCGATCACCGCCACCCAACCAAACTCGATCGACAACCCGGCGTCGAACGGCTCCTTCGCCTGCGTCTTTACTAACCGAAAACCGACGTGACTAAAGGCCTCTTCATACGGCAACACTTCGACGCTGCGCACGTAGCGTTTGAAGAAGTCTGTGAAGTCCGTTCCTGAAACCTGTGACACGATTCGCTCGAGATCTTCCGTTTGATAACCTCGCCCGCGCAGGTAGTAACTGCTGTTCGGACTCTTCAGATAAAACTCGTCATACATCCGGCGCATCACGTCATCGAGCGACGCGCGACCCTTGGTGCGGCCACGGACCAGTAGGTCCATCACCATTCCAATGAGTTCACCTTTCGGGTAATAGCTGATCGCCGTGTTGTCCAGATTCGTCAACTGCGCGTGCGGAGCGTCGTCGATGAACGGCGCCGAGAGCGACGATTCTTCAGCGCTCATCAATTGGCTTCCCTGCGCGCTCTCAATGCGCCCGATTGTCTGTGCTTCTCGTTCAAAGAACTTCTTGTCGTCCCAGATGCCCGCGCGCCGCAACATCAGATGGCCGTAATAGTTTGTGAAACCTTCGGCGACCCATAGACCGCGCGTGCGCACCGATCGCGTGAAGTCCCATGGTCCAAGTTCCCCCGGACGGAGACGCTTGACGTTCCAGACGTGGAAGAACTCGTGGGAAACCGTGCCGAGTGTAGCCTCGTACATACCGGGGTCGGTGAGCGCGCCAGGTTCTATGATCTGTGTCGACGTCAGATGCTCCATTCCGTCGCCTGAACGATCGTCGGCAGCGTAGTGGAGCAGGAACGTGTATTCGTTAAATTCCGGCGCGCCCCACATTGCGATTTGCGCGCGCACGATCTTTTCGATGTCTTTGACGAGCGACGGGCGCTTGCCACCTTCCGCGCCAAACGAATGGACCACGACGTGATATTTCTTCCCGTCGACTTCAAATGTCTCCTGCGTCCAGTCCGGGGCTATTTCGGTTGGGGTATCGACCAGGACGTCCCAGTTCGGAAAGCTCCACTCGGTTTGGCCCGCCTGGTCCATGCGTCCGTTGACAATCTTCCACCCTGACGGAGGCTGGATTGTAAGTTTTACTGGATCCGATTTGTGGCCCACTACGTACATGAAGATCGAAGGGCCGTTGTAGTTCGCGTGTCGCTCGTCGAGTTGTGAAAAGGTGCCATCGAGATCGTTTCCGAAGACTTTGTAAGAGACGTTGATGGTATTCGAGCCCGCTGGATCGACGCTCCAAGTTTGATCGTCGAGACGCGTGACACGACCGTTGGCACGAAACTCCTGGACGTTCTTCGCGAAGTCGAACACGCCGTAACGTCCTGGCGACCATTTCGCCATTTGGAGCTGTAGCGGTTTGTTTCTTGATTCGTCGGGCAGGGCAATTGTTATTGCGACCTCGAACAGGTGCGACGTCGGTCGCGACATCGAGAGTTTGTAAGTGATTGACCTTAGCGGTGGCACTTGCTCCTGAGCACCGACAACGGCGCTCAGGATTGCAATCACCGCCAGTGCGACGATTGATTTGCGTGGACAAGCAGGCATGCGCGGATTATCTTACAGAAAAATGCCGGTAACCGAACGTCTTTATTATTTGGACTCACACCTGATCGAGTTTGAAGCTCGTGTTGTAGATGTCACTGAGCGTGTCAGTGGTTGGACCGCGATCGTGTTGAATCGCACGGCGTTCTATCCGACTGGCGGTGGACAGCCGAGCGACACCGGAACGCTTGACGGCATGCGCGTCGTGGAGTGCATTGACGATGGCGACCGCGGCGTGCTTCACGTCGTGCAGGGAGTAACGCCTGCGCGCGACGCGATTGTTCGTGGTCGCGTCGACTGGTCCAGACGGTTGGACCACATGCAACAACACACGGGCCAGCATATTCTCTCGCAAGCGTTCGTCACGCTGTTCAATGCGCCGACTCGCGGGTTTCGCGTGTTGGAGACGTCGTGCGAGATCGACGTCGAGTTGTCGGAGCCGACGACTGAGAAGATCGAACGGGCAGTCGAGCTGGCGAACAATGTGATCTGGGAAGACCGGGCTATTACGATTCGCAATGTTACGTCGGAAGAGGCGTCGGAATTGTCATTGCGCAAGGAACCTTCGCGTGAAGGCGAACTCCGGTTGATTGAAATCGACGGGTTCGATCTGACACCGTGTGGAGGTACGCATGCGTATCGCACGGGTGAAGTTGGGATGATCGTGGTGCGGGCGTGGGAACGTGCAAAAGGTCTAACGCGGATCGACTTCGTGGCGGGCATGCGCGCGCTTGCCGATTATCGCAAGGCGAACCGAAGCGCACGCGAAGTCGCGGCGTTGTTCAGCTCTGGCCGGGATGACATACCTCAATTGACGGCACATCTATTAGAAGAGCAGAAAGACCTTCACCGCCGGATCCGCCTGCTTGAAGAAAACGCGGCGGAAGTTGAGGCTGAAAGATTATTAGCGACGGCTTCAGGTGGAATCGTAACGCGTGTATTTGAAGGGCGTGATGCTGAGTCGTTGAAGAAACTTGCGCAGGCCCTCATGGCGAACCCACGCACAATCGCGTTACTTGGCTCCCGCGACAAAGACACCGCTCGCCTTGTCTTCGCCCGCTCGTCCGACGCCTCGGGCGACATGAACGCACTGATGCGCGAAGCCTGCGCCATACTCGACGGCCGCGGCGGCGGCAAACCCGATCTCGCGCAAGGCGGCGGCAAACATGTCGAGCGACTTGACGAGATCCTTGCTCTTATTCAGTCAAAACTGACCACATGACGATCTGGGCGGCCTCGCACGACGGCGCAGCAACGCATCCTTGACACGATCACCTACGCTTCCTAATATGACACTCCGCGTGGGGCAGTAGCTCAGTTTGGCAGAGCGCCGCGTTCGCAATGCGGAGGTCAGGGGTTCGATCCCCCTCTGCTCCACCAATACGCCTCAATTCTTCAACAACTTACAAGCACAACTCGGACAGCCCCCGATTTCCCCATCTGGCCAATATCTGGCCAGAAAAAACAACATCGGATGGTAAAGAACAGTAGAGAATGGGAACAGATAGAAAAACTCTGCCTATAACTGATGAATTTAAAGTACTAGCTCTTAACATTCGCGTAATGCGGAGGTCTGGTGTCACTTAGTCATACGAACTTTCGTGACATTGCTCATTAGGAGACAGATCTAAGCAGAAACGAAGAATGGCGTTCGCACAACACCTGAACGAGATGCTCCTTTGAGACATACGTGTATCGTTGTCGTCGCGATAGGAGCATCACCCAAGAACTCTTGGACCACTCGAATTTGACAACGTTGCGGAGCAGTAGAGTTGCCACCTTGTGTCGCAACAGGTGTGGCTTAATATGTCTTTCGATTCGGCGTCTATACGAAACTGTGAGATGCCCTGTAGGTTATGATTCTGGCTTTCCAAGAATGCGAAGTCATTAATAACGGCATGGCGCGCATTGGTTGAAATGTCCACTAGAGCAACTGTTTTCTCAGAATGAAAAAACTGTCTGAGATTTAGCACCTACCAGTACTAACCAATCACCGAAAAATGTGAGCCGGCGCCATCGTCCTGTCGTCGTTAGTGGCCTTTGTGCTGTTCACTCGTGGTCACGAAACTCCGACACCGAATCCACCGGGAGCCTTCTCTTTCGCCGTACTCGGTGATGCCCCTTATGACACGTTAGAAGAAATTCAGTACCGGCTTGTTCTCGAGTCTTTGAACTCTCACGATCTCAGTTGGGTGATCCATGTCGCCGATATTTTCTGGCGACCCTGCACTGACGAGCACTACCAACATACGCTGGAACGATTCAACAGCTTGCGGCATCCGGTGATTTATACGCCTGGCGACAATGAGTGGACCGACTGTTGGGAACGCCAATCAGGCGGCTTCAAACCAACAGAACGGCTCGATCGGATCCGGCAGATCTTTTTCGCCAATCACACTCGCAGTTTGGGCCAGAACTCTATTGCGCTGGTTAGCCAGGGAGATAGAGAGCCATACGAGGACTCTAACGTTTTAGGATTTCAACTGGCCAATACGTGACCGAAGATTTGTACTGTGGAGACCCGCATCGCATAAAAGGTTTACGATGTGATAGCAGATGCTCCGTGCTAAGATGACATTGTGCGGGTTTGCATAATGGCAAAGGACGTTAGTTCATGATCCCCCCGTCTCTACCTTCTCACTCGACCGAAAATCAGATACTTGCCCGTTTAGATAAAACTGATTATCAACACTTCTTTTCTAAGTTGAAGCGTGTCTCACTGCCTGTCGGAGACCTTGTTTACGAGGCCCAGGGTCGTATTAACTACGTTTATTTTCCTGAAACGGCAGTGTTTTCCATGCTCGCAACGATGGAAAACGGTCGCACTACTGAGGTCGGCCCTGTCGGTAAGGAAGGCTTGGTGGGATTACGCGTCGCTCTGGGTGTTGAAACAACGCCGGATCGAGTGGTGGTGCACATCGGGGGTAATGCCCTGCGACTAACAGCGAGCATGCTTAAAGCAGAACTGACTGGCGAACGTACTGCGCTGTCGAAAAACCTGACACGCTATACGCGAATGTTGCTCGCCATGACAGGACGTACAGGCGCCTGCAATAAATTGCATAGCTTGGAGCAGCAATTGGCCCGCTGGCTGCTGACAATGAATGATTATGTCGGCGATGAACTGCGTCTGACTCACGATCTGATGGCACTTACATTAGGAGTGCGTCGCGCTGGTGTTAGCGTTGCTGCAAGCGGTTTTAGGGATATCGGAGCAATTGACTACCGGCGAGGCTATATTCAAGTCGTCGATCGCAAAAGCTTGGAAGCAATAGCTTGCGAGTGCTATCCGGTTATCAAACAGGAGTATGATGATCTGTATGCTGACTTGTCCAAGTAGACATCATCTACTTTTGAGTCAATTACGGCGAGTAGAAGCAAGATCAGCAGAAATCAAATTCTGAATTCCATCCATCGCAGAGATTGTTGCCGGAGAAGGTCCCAGGATCTGCATGGTACTGATGAAAGAGTTAACGATCTTGAGTGGATTTGTTATTACGAAGATATCGACCAAGTAAAGCGTCTGCTTGCGCGCCTTCTCAACAAAAACAGTTAAACCTGCGCTGCATTTAAACCGAGCATGGCGACTCTGGCCCGCCTCACGAGATGCTCACCATCTGTGGCCGATACTAATCTCACAGAGCTTTTTATTAGTTGATGCATTCAATCCTACTGCGCCGACTACGCGTTCAAACATGGGTGCATGAACAATCCCTTCAAATCAAACTCACTGAGCGACAACGTAAATCACTGTCTGTTTAAATTGAACCATTCTTAAAGGAACGTGATGGCTCCCGATCGCCAAGCAGCTTACAGAATTTTAAGGCGTCCTCGGTCATCTTACTATTATTAAAGAACACGTAACCGCGCTTGGATTTAACAAGTGATGTCGCCAATTCCTTAAGTTCGCCCAGTTCATACTGGTAACGCCAGCCACTCCTGCCGTGAAGTCGGAAGTAGTATTTGTCCGGAGTCACAGTCTTTACAATGAATGGATCGACTACATGGCACAATTCAAGGCTTACACAAATTGAGCTTACTACCCCTGCATCCCAATCTCCGCGCGGTTCCCAGCACAAATTGAGATCCTGTCGATCTATAGAGCAGAAGAATTTTTCCATACTGGCAATGTTCTCTGCGGTTTGTTTGAAACTGGACGGGCACTGAAAAAGAATTGTTTTGGCTTTTAGCACCTTTGCCGAAGCAAGCGTCGCTCCCCAAGCCTCGTTGACTATTGCCGTCGCCTTGAAGTACCCGGCCTCTGCCTTCTCAGTCTCGGAGAGTTTTCGTTTGAGTCGCCGATAGGTAGGGCTCTTGGCCTCATGAGTGATCAATTGCCAAGCCTTCAAAGTGAACTCAAAATCGGCCGGCATTTGACTGCGCCAGCGCTCTAGTGTCGTGAGTTTTGGCGGCTGGTAAAAGGTATGCTGAACTTCAACACATGAAAAGGTGCGCGCATACTCGGCCTGCGCCACACCAAAGCCGCATGTGCCGATCTTTGTTTTGCCAGTTAACTGGTTGCAGGCTTGATCCGAGTGCAAGCTTCTGACTGGTCCACTTCTTGATACTGGTAACTCATTCCGTAAGCGAACCATCACCAGTAAGCTCCATTCTTGAAATCGCCTCCAGTTGACGTTATCTCCCAGCTCCGTGCGAAGTGGTAAATATTACGTCTTAGTTTCTTGCGGGCGATTCTTCATTGCTCCTCTAACGTTTAAGAAGGCAAGGCAGAGCTGTAAAAAGATGAGCGCAAACGCACGATCATGTAGACCCCAAACAATCCACAGCACATTGCTTAGGAGGAACAACCAGAATCCCCAATTCCGTTTGAACTTCCTCTTAGAGGCAATCATCCAGGCTGCGACAACGGTTACCAGCATCGCTGGCCATTGAATAGCGTTTACCAGGTCCATTCTGAAACCGCTGCCTGACCGGGACGCAGCTTGTCGAGACGAAAGACGTCACGCAGCGTACGGTTCATCTTCGTTAGTTCCCGTAATTTTAGGAACGAGAGCGCTCTCAGACACTACTTCCTCGCCCAGAAATATCGATGGATCGATAGGTACGCAGCATCCAAACATACGCGTGGTCAGAGCTTTGTGACGTCGGATGCCCAAATCAATAGTTCCTCTTGGCGAAATTCCTTCTGCAATTGTGTTCGATAGTTAGACCACCATTCTTTGTCGAGCTGATTAGACATCACTTCGAACATGAGCATGTCGTCATGGCTTACTTTATTAGCATCTTTCCACAACCCGACCGCGGGAGAACGAACGAAGGCGGTCACTCCTCCGAAGCGATCGGTTAGCTCTTCGCGAACTTTGAGAAAATAAGCAATGGGAAATTCTTGTTTGTTGTTATCGTGAAGCGGCAATAGTAGTCGAATCAAATGCATCAGGATGTACCGTTCTAAACCGTTATTTACTTCGAAGCCGAACCCAGAATAAGTCCGATGTTTCCTTCTTGACCTTCCGTCTTAGATATCATTAACGGAACACGACCTGTGTCGCTCAGGTTCGAAACGTCCCAAGCGGTCAGTTTCCCCTGACACACCAATCGCCCCGGTTCGTTTACTACAAACTCGCCTATCTCAATCGCGACAATGCTCGCTCAATGTTCCGATATTGCTCGAATCGGAACATGACAGTGTCGATCCTGAAGCCACTTACTAGCTACGATCTCGATCTCGATCACGATCAAGATTACGATTACGGTCTGGTGCATCGCGTCGGCGCAGCAAACCGGCCAGTCCTAGCAGACCGATCAAGCCAAGCCAGCCCCAATCGCGATCATCATCACTTCTGACCGTCTGAATAGGCGTGCCGGCTGCTCCCGTATTTGCGTTTTGAGCAGACACTGAGATAGCGAATAAGCAAAGAACTAAAGTGAGCGCGAGTACGCCACTCCCAATCCATCTTGACAAAGCATGAAGCTTTTTCATCACTGTACTCCTGTTCGGTAAAGACGCGTGGTACGTCAGCGTCGGGTTTGTTGTTACGCGTTCTGCAGATTTACGTTCCTGTGAACTACCAAACATAAATAAGGGAATGCGAGCCGGCTCAACAGAGCGACTCACATTCCCATTTCAGCTGATCCTAGCGTTCGCTTTGCCTGTCGCCGCCTTGCTTATTCCCCTTGTCGCCTTGCTGACTACCCGCCTGCTTACCGCCGCCTTTACTGCCACCCCCCTGGGGGCCACCTTCTTGGCGGCCACCTTGTTGGCTGCTCCCCTGCTTCTTACCACCTTGATTTGATTTACGATCGTCTGCCATGGTTACCCTCCCCTTGTTCGTTCTTTTTTGATACCTCGCACGCCTGAATTGAAACGCAAAGTAATCTGCATCCATTCAGAACGTTTTGCGGCATTAATTTCTTACGGCAATAAAGGTGCCATAAGGTGCGGCAGCCTTCACAAGCTTCGCAGAAATAAATGTCAACTGCGGAGCAACGCGAAAAGTGCGGCTGTAAGCTGCTTCGGATTGATCGGTTCCGCGATCGTCTATCTGAGGCTCTGCGTTTTCCTCACCAGCGTGGGTTGGTTCTTGCCTTGGTTCTCTCTGAGGCTTAGATAACGTTGAAATTCACACGATGTTCAGCATTAAAACCGATCTCACATAATGTAGTTGATTTTTCAAAACGCTTGGTGAGAAGCAAAGGAATGCGTAAGACTGACTCGTTTGATCAATTCTTTTACAGATAGATTCTTTCGACATTACTCCCGGCAGCGGGGGGCATGACAACCCTGGCCCTGCGTGACCACGCGAAAGAGATTCTAGAGGCTGTGGCGAAAGATTTGTCAACGCTCCAGACGAAGGAAGCTCAGGCCGAAAAATCCAAGGGTAGGGCACCCAAACTTAGGGTAGCCCCCGAGACAGCCGCACAAACGCACGCCGTGCTGCGGGCGCGAAGCGGCTTCGACATCAACCAACTGGCCGCTGAGTACCGCGCGCTACGCGCCAGCGTCCTTCACCTGTGGACGGAAGCGTGCGACCCTGATGAGATTAGCCTGGATGAATATCGTCCGTTTCAACGAGGCCATCGATCAGGCGATCGCCGAATCAATCAGCTTTTTCAGTGCGCAAGTAGATCAGGCGCGCAACTTGTTGCTCGGAATGCTTGGTCACGACATGCGCAGCCCGCTAAACACCATCCTAATGACTGCCCAGTACCTAGCCGCGTTGAACGCTGGAGCGAAGGTATCGGACGCAGCATCGCGCCTGATTCGCGGCGGCGCTTCGATGAAGGCACTCCTGGATGACTTAATCGATTTCAATCGGACCACATTGGGACTCGGTATAAGAATCGAGTTGGCAGAAGTCGATTTGGCGGCTCTGTTTAGGGTGAATTGGAACAGTTGCGCGGAGCCGCTGCCGAACAGTTCTCGCTCAACAGATCGGGTCTGAAAGTGGTGACGAACTTCTCGTGCCGGACAAGAAACATGACGATCCAATCGCGCTTAAGGATCCAAGTTAAGAATTCACGGTGCTGAATACGTTGAAGCGAACATTACCTTAAAAGCGTTCGTCAAACGCAAATCGGGTAAGAAGCAAATGTGGATGACACGAGGTTGGAGAATCAGCGGGTGGCGATGGAAAACGTTCCCTAAGCACCTCTGGAGGAAAGTCAACACGGACGACGTGATTAACCGTGCCGCGATTCTTTCCTTCTACTTCCTGCTTGCGCTCTTTCCGCTACTGCTGTTCCTGACGGCTCTCTTGGGTTACTTCGCGGACCCTGGAACGGAGTTGCGCCGCAATCTGTTGACTTATCTGAGCGCAATTGTGCCGGTCTCCGCTTTTGACCTCATCAACACGACAGTTGACGAGATCAGTGAACAACGCAGCGGCGGCAAACTGTGGTTCGGTCTGCTGACTTCACTGTGGTTCGCTTCCTCGGGCATGGGCGCGATCATCGAGGGGTTGAACGTCGCCGATGACGTGAAAGAGACGCGCGCGTGGTGAGAAGAACTCTGCTCGCGATTTTGCTGACGATTGCGCTCGCTGTGCTGATTATCACCGCGCTCGCGCTGATGTTTTACGGCAGCGGGATTGCCGAAGGCATTGCCAACCACTACGGTTTCGGCGCAGCGTTTACAACAGTATGGAAGGTCTTGCGATGGGTGTTCGTAGTCGTATTCGTCTTTCTAGCCTTTGAGTTGATCTACTACTTTGCGCCCGACCTAAAGATAAAACAACTACGCTGGCTCGCCCCTGGCGCAATGACTGGCGTCGTGCTCTGGTTGCTCGTCTCCTTTCTGTTCGGCTCATACCTCAACTTTTATAACAACTACAGCGTGGTCTACGGCTCACTCGGGGCGGTCATCATTCTGATGCTATGGTTTTACTTGACAGGCGTGACGATTCTCATCGGCGGCGAAGTTAACGCCATCATCGAGCAAGCCGCAGCTCGAACTGGAGACCCTGAGGCGAAAGGGGCAGGTGAAAAGCTTCCCGATGAAAGCGCGAGGGTACGCTCCGCAGGAGCTCAATCACCATAGGATGTTGAAGCAGTTGTCGAACAAGAGCCCGTCTCGAATGCCACCTCAACCATTATGATCTTGCGAAATACCACAAACAAGTCGGAGAGCATTTGCGAGGCATGATCACTCCGGCAAGCAAGTGATAAACTCGTCGCGGTCGCGAACGCCGGATCTATTGTCCGCTCGTTTTCAAAACGTTAGGTTGTGAACTGAACGGTCAAACCGGAGAAAGAGTGTTCGGCCTAACCGTCTAACCTATACCGGTTGCCAATTATGTAAAGAGAGGGGCCCTGCGTTGCAAATCATCAGAAAAATATTTGCCGTCAGTTATTCAGCAATTATTGTTCTGTTCATCTGCTGCGGCCTCGCTTTGATCTTCTTTGCAGCACTGGAGCTTTGGCATGGACTCAACCCTAGCGAGGCGTTGCCGCTGAGGAGCCGTTTCAACTTTATCGTTGAGGGTATCGGGTTATTAACCATCGCGGTCGTTGCTCTGGAACTCGGGCAAACGATCCTTGAAGAGGAAGTGCAGCGGAAAGTTCAGGTGAGCGCGCCGACCCGCGTCCGGCGATTCTTGTCGCGGTTTATGGTAGTTGTCGTCGTGGCGCTTTCAATAGAATGTTTGGTGACTGTCTTCTCGCTCGCTCATGAGGATCCCGCCCGACTGCCGCAGGCCGCTACCATCGGAATCGCGGCGGGCGTGCTGCTGGCAGCCTGGGGCATATTCATCAAAATGAACAAGAGTGCCGAGGAGTTAGAGCCGGAGGCAATGGCGGAGGCTAAGAGCGAGGATCGCAATATGAAGGAGTAAATGGCTGCGTGATTCGTGTCCAAAGTTGACGCCCACATTCTGATCCGGATGGTCGAGTACACAGGCTTCAAGGTCTTTGATAGCCGCGCACTCGCGCTTTAAGCTGAGCTGTCCGGGGGTCTTGTTCAAACGTTACCCACCCTTCGCGAGTCGCATGGCGTGGCACAAAAGGGACATCGAATTCCCCTCGCGCTTTCACTTCACCGCCGCTCTCCATAACCACCTCAATGCGCACGCCCTCGGCTGTTTCATCGCCGTGATTAACTACAGTGACGGGCACAATGAAATTGAATTGACGTTGTTCCGGAGTTCCAAGGCGAACCTCAAGGCTGGGTGGTTCGTGGCCCATCGAGGCGCCGGCGTATATGAGATAACCGAGCGTTGAGGAAACCAGGATCAGCCCGAGGGCAAAGACCATCCACTCAAACCAATTCTTTTGTGGCTTATTCATTGCAGCAATAGCCTTCCAGCGGATGCGCCGAGTGTCGCGGCTAATCCGAGCGCCACGGTCTGAGCCAGGGCGGTGAACATTGTCACGTCGTCAAACCGACCGAAGAACCAGAGAATCAATGCCGAAGAGCTTAGCGCAATCGCGTAAGTAACCACAGTGCCTAGCAGAATAAGTGTTGGATGGTCCGCGCGAACAAACTCCCCCGCGCCTTTGAAATCGCTGTAGTGCAGAATCAGGAAGGCCATCAAAAGCGAAAACACTGCCACTCCTATTAGTTTCAACCAGGACGTCTGAATTCCAATGATGACGATTTCTTCAGTCGGCGCGAGGTTCGCCGCAAAGAGCACGGCGCCACAGAAGGCAAAAACAATCTGGGCACCGAAGTGAATTCCGTCCCTGTCCGAATCACCTCCCATTCCCTCGTCCTTTCCACCCGCGCCAAGCTGCGCCGTGCCGACAGAAACACCGATTGCTACAGTCATGGCTTCCACCACGATGACTCCGGCAATTTCATTGATTGGCATCTCGAAGGTAATGCGCCCCAAAAGAAAGAGAACTAGGGCTGCCAGAAAAAGACCGATGCCCATTTCTTCGACGGCGTCGATTGCGACTTCCGTCATACTCCTATCGCGCCTTAAACCCGCATATCGATTGTAGCCAAGTAACAAAAGGAACGTTGTCAATACATAGGCTAGCAGCCGGTAAGGATGTGTGTTAAATCCCGCCCACCACACTTCCATAGTGTACAGAAGAGGGAGGCTGAACATCAGGCCTCCTGCCACGCCGCGTCCGTATTCCCGTAGCGATTCATTGATCGAGCGCTCTTTAATTTTTGTGGACTTGCCACGTGACATAAACAGAAGCCGTAACGTGCGCCGACGAAAGGCACCGCGCGTCCCAACTCAAGGAAATGTTTAGGAGAAATTGAACTGAAGCATAAGCGCAGTTGCCGCCTTCCGCAACCAACGTTGGAAAAGGCGAAGGTAACGGAAAGGCGTAAACAAACTGGGTTCCAAACGCGGGGAACCTGCGTGGGGTGATCGAAGTGGCCGGCGTAAACCTCGGTCAAAACTATCCGAGACGAAGTAGTGTGACTTCATTCCCAACTGGCCAATACATGGACAAAAATAACAGCACACTGCGTATACGCGATGGTAAGGAATGGGAAAGAACTGGAAAGCCTTGATTTTCCCCGGTGGCTGCAACTTTTGAAAAGGCAATTACTTACGTTTATGCCGGTCGTCTAATTCGCAATACGGAGGTCAGGGGTTCGACCCCCCTCTGCTCCACCATTCAACTTCTTCCCTTCCACTAGTTTCCAAGAGTCCTTTGGTTAAAGCCTTGAATCAATGAACACTTCGGCATAGCCAGAGTTCGCGCCGGGTATCACCAGTGGCGCCTTTTTAGGAAATCGTTAACTGCATCAAAGTTCACCGTAGATTGTCTGATCGGCACCCTCAAGTTTCCCTTCAAATCCATCGCATTGGCAACGGTGGGTGCGGTCAACTGCAGCGGAGCCATGGTCGTGTTCCAGTTAGTCGCGCAGACTCCAACCTGGTTGACGGCATCATTGCTCGCCGTGTTAAGCGCGTTGGTTTGGTTGATGTATTCATAGGAACCGCCAACCAAGGCGCCCCCCACCACTAGCTCTGGTTGAGTAGTCGCCAGCAGAGCAGTTGCAGCCGCAAGTCCGACTGCGACAAACACTCTCAAAGGGCTAATCGCATTCTGGCGATCGGTGCGGAATTGGCCGATGACATTTGTTTGAATACAGCCTATATAGGCTGCGTCGGCCTGCTGAATGCCGGTGTTGTAATTATTGATCGCGGCGAACGCCTCCGCTTGCTGAGGGTTCGCAGGTTCTACAGGTGGACTAGGTTCTTGAATAGGTTCCCCCGGTTTCGGCGCCGGCAGCTGAGGTATCGAGTCTAAAAACGGCTTCGGCTTCTTCTTAAGCCATGAGTCGTCTACCGGGTCTTGTGGTGGCTCGGCCAGAAGGCCGGTAGGATCGACAAGCTTGAGTGGGTTGTTCAGCACATAGGCGTATCGATTCCAGCTCTGCGGCCGATTCGGCATTCCGCTGGCTAACAGCGGATCAGCACTGGTAAATCGACCCTGCATTGACCCGTAATATCTGGCGACGAAGTAGTCCAAACCCGTCTCGGTGTCTCGTTCTTGCGACGTGAATTTTTGCCGGAGGTTATCCGCACCGAAGTTCTGTTGCGAAGTTCGACCGCCGGTCCCGGCAAAGAGTTCCTCGCCAAAGGACAGATAATCGTGCCGACCTTTGACTTGTTGGCTTGCGCCTGTGATTACGCGAGGACTGCCCAGTGTGTCACTTGTTACGAAGCTGGTTCCACTTCCACTCGGGGCAGAATCGGAGTATTCCGCAATCAACCGACCATTAATGTCGTAAACAAAGACAGTAGTGGTGAGAGTCGAGCCACCCACAACTTTCTTTACGCGGCGACCATCGCCGTCGTACGTGTAGCTGGCGCCGCCACCACTGGTGGCTCCACCGTCATACTTCACCATCTTGTCTTCGCCGTCGTACTGGTAAGTGTGACCTGATACTTCACGAGTCAAATTGCCTGCGTTGTCGTAAAGAATGTTTCCCTGGTTGGCAGCTGTACTATCAATCCGGTTATTGTTGGGATTGATAACGGGATTGTTTGCGCTTGTAAGCGTTGCAGGTAAGGTGGTGCCCGCGATCAATTGGCGATTCCCGTATCGATCGTAACTAAAGTTCTGCCGCCAACTGGTCCCGTTGTTTTCCTGGGCCGTCTCGAGTCGATTCAATGAGTCGTAGGTGTAATTCTGCGTGGCCGTAAACCCATTTACGCTGCCCACGGTCGGGACCGTGATCGTCTGGCTCTGCACGTTACCGTTGTTGCTGGCCGAGCCATAGGCGTAGTCCAACTTAAGAATGGTTGAGTTAGTGCTGGTGGTGCCGAGGCCAATCTGAATTGCCTGGAGGCGTGAATTGAAGTTCGTATGCTCCCACAAACCATTTCCAAGTTTGACCGCCTCGATAGCACCTCCGGCAGAATACTGAAAGCGATTTGGAGTATCGGTGGCTGCGGCGCCGGCGTAGTACGGGCCGTTTGAGTTGTTCCTTATACCTCCAACTCGTCCAGCATTGTCATACTCAGTTTTGACGATGCGACCCGAAGGATATTTTTGTGAGACCAGGTTGCCCGCCAGATTGTAATCGTAACTCATCAAGTAGCCTTGTCCATCAGTTGTCTGCGTGGCTCTCTTTTGCCTGCCGAGCGCGTCATACTCATCCAATGAATACGCGGAGACGCTGGAACTCACGCTGGTCAAATGACCGCGGGAGTTAAGCACATTGCCATCATCATAGAGATAAGTGACGTTGGGCGTGCCATCATTGTAGCTGCGTGTCTTGACACGATTTAGATTGTCGTAAACATAAGTGGTGATGATGCGAGTTACGTTGTCTGACAAAAGGCGAGCACTGAGCTTCCTCTTAAGATTGCCATTGGGATCGTATTCGTAATTAACCGAGCCACTCTCGGGATTAATCGCTTCCCTCAACCGCGAGAGGCTGGTGTATTTAAAAGTACGGGTTTGAGCACCCTGGGTGACTAAATTCAAATTGTCCAGCGGGTCATAGGAGTACACAGTGGACTGTTTGGGATTATTCACTGGCCCCAGGTCAAAATTGTTATCGGGCTCATCGACTCTGACCAATCTGTCGAGGCCGTCCAACCTGCTGCGACGTACTCTCCCGGCCTGATCAGTCACCGTCGCGAATTCGGCATCATAATCCGTGGTCATAATGCCGGTGCTGGCGCTGCTCGTACCCCAGGGAGCGGGCAGAGCGCTACCCGCAAAGGTCTGCGTGTCTACGAATCGACCCGTATGATCATTGTGTGTGCGTGACCAGCCCATCGTTGATTCTGAACCGGCTGCTGCGGAGGTCGCCGCCCGATAAGGGTTCGAAGTCATGACGAAGCTACCAATAGTCGCTTTATTATCAACGTAACATTGAGGAAGATTTATGGTTGCCTGGCACGGATTGTTCAGCCGATAGCGGGTTTGCACTTTGATCCCGATCGTCTCGTCCCACAAACCGTCGACTGAAAATTCTTCCAACTGCCGTGTGAGCCGGACTCTTCCCAGTTGATCGAAATGTTGGATGCTCACCAACTTGCCATCGCCTTTAATCTCCAGATCTTTGCGCACAACCACCCGTCGTTCCGAATCGAAATACTGAGTCGACGTTTGTGTTTCATCCAGAGTGTCCTTGGCAGCGCGAACCAGAGTAGGCCGGCCAAGCGCGTCGTATGTCGTCATGCCCGAGACGTTGTTGTCTACGTCTGTTGAGGTGGTAACAAGGCCCGTATGAAAGTCATAGATCGTTGCTGAAGTTCTCGCCACCGCCGTCCCATGAGCCGCAACGGTCTGCGTTGGATACAATCCGCTGACCAACCCATTCGGCCCAACAACCTCGCCATAAGTAATTACCGTTACGTTTCCATTGGCGTCAGTGGATTCAGTTACATTCCCAAACGTATCGTATTCACTGGAAGTGAAAATCGCGTTGCTCGGGGACAGAGGAATAGAAACTGCGCCTTTGGTTGAATCCCAAACGCGGGTCTCGGTTAGGTTCCCTTTGGTCGGTACTGCGAGACCGCCGTCATAATAAAATTCACTTCGCGAAAATGTCTGGCCACTGCCGTCCCGCACCTCCGTCGACTTGATCAAGTGAAGAAACTTCGGGGCCGCAGGGTTTGAGTGGTGATTCGAATGGTTCTGTCCCGGCGAAAGTGCGTTCGGCGTCGGGTTGTAATAGGTATTGATCGTTCTGCGTTTTAAGTTCAGGCCAGAAGGCAATCCCGTTGGCTTCGGAAAGATGAGGGTCTCGCTGAACGGTCCCAAAGTCGTACGAGGGATCGAACCGTAAGGGACCCAGTCGTATTCTTTGACTTCGAGCAGATTGCCGTTTTGATCGTACTCGTAATCCTTAATAGCTGTGAAAACAGGATTGCCATTCTTATCGGGTACCGATCGATACTCAGTTTTTACAAAAGCTTCGATCTTAAAAGAACCGATTCCTCCCGTTGGCCTCAGGTCGACCCATAATTTTTCCTCGATTAGGCCGCCTGTATGAATTACTCGATATGGATAGCCTTTAAGTGTGCCAGAAGGAAGAGAAACTTCTGACCAGCATTTACCGTCGTCCGTACAAGCCCCGCCGCCATAACCTGTCGTCTCGGACACCGTTTCGGTGATGCCATCGTATTGTCTGTCGTAGGTCAGCACTCTCCCCGAGAGGCCGCTATGAGTGACTTGTTGGGCTTCCATAAACGGCTCATTGCCAAACATGCTGTATGAATAATCTGCTTTGGCTCCACTCGGCAGCGTAACCGAGGCCAGCTCGCCCCAGCCGTCAGTGAAATTGCCGTGTGCAGGCTGCGTGTCAGATGCAAAGTAAGTAAATTTGTACTGCAGACCGCCCGCCTGTGATGGAAGCGTAATCTTGTCCACTACAAAGAGGCTGGCAAACAACTCTGCCGTTAACGCGGGCGTCGGTG
This sequence comes from uncultured Acidobacteriota bacterium, assembly GCA_963789185.1. Classification (GTDB taxonomy): domain Bacteria; phylum Acidobacteriota; class Blastocatellia; order Pyrinomonadales; family Pyrinomonadaceae; genus PSRF01. Next base: position 114,333 of record CAWBJU010000012.1, on the reverse strand, counting down.
CAAGGGGGCTGTTTGTCGCTTGGTAATTGTGATATACCCAGACGCTTTTCCAATCGATGGATGTCTCAAGCAGCTCGCCCCCCACGCCCGGCTGAATGATCTTGTAATGTGTAGCCGTGCCGGTTACGAAAATGAAATGGCCGACGTCGTTTTCAATCTTAAGACCGCCTTCACCGTTTAGCGTTGCTCCTTTCCAGACAATCTTGTTGCCGTTTCGGTCGGTCAGCCGTAACACGATGCTGGGGTCATCAGCCGGTAGGTTTTCAATTACTCGGCCATCAGGATAAGAAAGTGTCCAGCGCATCTGCGACACGTGAACGCCAGGCTGATATGGAACAAACAACCTTAGCCGCGAACCGTCGTCGGTGTAGTAGTGTATTCCTGAGGTTTGAACGATTACGTGGGAATCACTGCAGCTTGGCCCGTTCGAAGGGTCCGAGGCAGGAAGATACATGTAGTCATGCTTCACGCCCCACGGGTCGATATTGAAGAAACCGTCGTTATATATGTCCGCAAAGTTTCCTCGTGGCCGAAACTTTGTAAAACTCCCATCCGGGAGTTGCATTTCAAGCATGAACCGGTAGCCATTGCGCCGGTAAGCCTCCTCACCAAGAGGACACAGAACTTCCGGTTCCAATACCTCAAAACGATTGACGAGATATAGTTGATAGCCGCCAGAGTCGAGAATCCACCCGCCCTCTGAACCCTGCTGGATCAGCTCGCGAGTGTAACGCGTGCCTTCGATGCCTTCGCCAAGGCCATCCCCTCTATGTTCTCGAAAGACGTTCCAAAGCTTGCTGTTGTAACGCAGTGCTACCGTATAGCCTGGACTTGTTCCCCGACCGGCAGGCAAAGAAGCCAGAGGGATGTTCATCATCATGTTGGCGTTCGTCATATTGACGGTTTCGATATCCGAGATCGAATAGGAATTCGCCGCCCGAAATCCACGGTCGGGTCTGTGCTGCGCTTGTGATTGCCAAGTCACAGAAAACATCACGACAATGCCGAGGCTGTACGTTGTCAACCACTTGAGCAGGCTTTTGCTATTTTGCTTGAATGGATACAGTTTCATCGTTTTGAACCTCAAGTCGATTGCCGGTTAATTGACTACAAACGGTGCACTGATGAATCTCTCGAGATGCTGTAGGAAGTTTCGTCTAGTCGTGATGGGCCTACTGCAAACTTAGTAGCACCAGAATTTCACCTTTGCCTTTCGCCAGCGGCTCGAGTGCTTTGCCTATCAACGTGCCTGGACGATGAAGGGCCGCGCCACCAACGTTGAGTGGCTCTGACTTCATCGCTACACCAGGGATATCGCTAGTCACCAACAGGTCGCCGATCGCAATCGGTCCGCTTGATGCATCAACCTTTACGCGCACGCGACCTGTCGTCGCCACCAATACCTTGCCTGGTCCACCTTCGCCCAGGGCCAGCCCGGGCGTTTCTGAGATCACACCAGCAACGCGCGTGTCATACGCTTGGGCCGAAGCCATCACTTGGTTGGATTGAGTAGGATCGAGCACGACGACAGTCGCGGCGGGCAATGCCTGTGCTGTGGGCACCCATTCGGCCATGTCCTGATACTTGGCGTTGATGGTGCCGTTTACAACAACATTCGAAGGAAAAGTGTAGTTGCCACCACCGGTGTTTTGGCCAAACTGTCCCGCGGAAATGTTCGTGGCCGAGATGCTGCCGCCGCTGCCAGCTGCGGTGGTCTGCACTGAGCCATCGGCAAATCTGATTCCTCCACTTGTTCGGATTTCACCGGCTACATCAAGTTTGGAAGCTGGCGCGGTAGTACCGACGCCCACGTTTCCATTCGTGTTGATATAGAGTTGTCCAGAAGTTCCGTTCGCGTAAATATCGATTGGCCGGTTGGCGCCAGTCCCGAAAGGTCCGGAGAAAATTGCGAACTTGGTTCCATAAGCGCCGATTTGCAGTCGTTCCGCATTGGCAGGATCAACGACGTAATCATTGTTATAAAGACTTAGTTGGGATCTGACTCCATAGGCGCCAGTCCCTCGCGGAGCAATCGTGAACATCGAGGCCACGTTGGTCCCCGATGACGGATAGGCAGTCATCATCCCCAGGTCGTCGTTGTTGCTGGCGTTGGTGAACGAAATGTTTCTATTGACCCCGGCTCTTGTCAGGTGCAAAGAGTTGCCGGTGGATATTCGAACCGAACCGTTCACATCGAGGGCGTACGCCGGAGTAGTTGTGCCAATGCCAACGTTCCCGGTCGAAAAGTAAATATTCGAACCTGAAGGCGTCCACGGCGAGCCTCCACCGGATACTGCAGCTGTCGTCTGAACTGTGCCGTCAGGAAAACGGAATCCGCCGGAGCTTGATCGGATTTCGCCGGCAACATCGAGTTTGAACGCAGGCGACGTCACTCCGATGCCAACGTTTCCGGCAGCCGTTATCCTGAAGCGTTCGGCACCTGAGACACCTTCGTGGTACGTGAGGCTCCCGTTGGAGTTGAGTCTTAGAGTGAAGTCATTGGGCGCATACAGAACGTTGATAAAGCCAAGGAAGCTTCGCGAGTTATCCCAGGCGAAGCTTGCCTGAGGTGTCCCATTGCGCATAAACCCCAGGTTGTTGTTACCCGACCCTGTGGCGTCCAGCTGCAGCCCGTAGCCGTTGTTCGAGCCGGTAGTGCGGATCACGGCCAAACCTCCTCCGAAAGGTATATCCCCCTGGACCGTGAGGCGCTTGTCGGGCGTGCTAGTCCCGATGCCGACGTTGCCGGAGTTGGTGTTGTTGATGTTTCCCTGAGCGTTTGCATTGGTCCAGGGCTGCGTTTGCGCACTGACGTTATGAACGCAAGCAAACAGAATGAGAGTGGCACTCGCTATCAAGGTGGTGATAACAACTTTCTGTTGAATAGGGCGCTGATTGGTTTTCATTTCGTCCTCTCTTCTCTATCGGGATGGATTCCTTCTCCGCTCTTGCCAACTCCGCAAGGGTTACCTGACGCGCTCCCGCAGTTCATCCATATGAATTTTCTTGATGTGGACACCGGAAAGCGCTAAGTCGGTATAGGGACTAACTGCTATACCTACGCCGCTAAGCGCCGCATTGAGATTGGTTCGCAATTCCTCGATGTGAATCGCCTTCACATGGATCCCTGAAAGTGAAGCGTCGGTCCAGGTGGGTAATGGCATCAGGGCCGTTTGCAGCATGGCAGTGACCGCTTGCCTCAATTCCATCACATGCTGGCCCTTGATCACCGTCGAGTTAGCTATCAACGGGTCATCCGTGAAAGTGATTGCAGTCGCCATGTCGAGATTGCTGGAAGATGAGACATTGCCAAACCCATCGACGGCCCTTACTTGATACACAAACGCATTAACACTCGTGACTTGAGTGTCAGTAAAGCTGGTCGTCAACACATTGGACGATAGAATCGTGAAGGGCTTGTTAAGACGGTCCGTTCTTTCGACCTGATAATGATGCGCTCCTGGAGAAGCGGCCCAGGTGATGAGCACCTGTGGTGTGACTGGTGGCGAAGTCCATATGGTTGTTGCAACAACCCCCAACGGCGCCGCCAGACTGCTGCCACCTCCAGGCTCTTCTGTGGCGATCAGTTTGCCGCCCAGGTAGACGTATTCCTTCGAAGGATTATTCGGAGAAGGAAAAGGTGCCGGTGGTTGGGCTGAGGAGAGCGATGCAGTCAGTTTTCCGGCGCCCACCAGATCTCCTATAGTTCCCCACGCTGGTCCCAAAGAAAACATCGCAATGAGACAAACGGATACGATGACCGAGTACTGGACGCTTCTTCGCTGTCGTAGCTTACGCCTTGTCTTTACCTGTCTGGAGCTCTTTTTCACCGTTGAGTCTCCTTTGACCTCGTGTTGTGTTTTTTGGTCCTTGCTTAGTGAAGATGAAAAGGTGTGACCTTGATTACCATTGGTTGAAAAATATTCTTCTGGTGTACTTGGACCACACAAAATCTAAATAAAAACTCTTGTCATCTGTAATCGATCAACTAAAATAGCGCGGTCTTTCCCAGCCCACCGTTCTCGATAAGCGAACGACGACAATTCGCTTTCGTCATTCCTGTGTAAGGGGGACTCACCCATGTTGAATAAAAAATGCCTTCGACTGTTACTAGTCGGATTAATCGTTGGACATGTTCTGTCTCTTACGGCTGTGGCCCAGCCAAATGAGGACGAAGTTTTAGTGCGTGAGGCTACTCGCAGATTCTTCGAAGCCACACAACGAAAAGATCTCGAGACATTGCGGAAGATGTGGAGCGAGAAGGCTCCTCAGCTGCCTGTGTACATAGCTCGCGTGCAACAGGTCTTCGCTAGTGTGGGAGAGGTCGAACTCAAGAACCTGGAAATCAAGCGAGTGACTATCGAAGGCACGAAAGCCGTTTTGAAAGTGGCCCTGGAGATGCAGTCGAAAGATGCCAAGTCAGGTAAGCCAACTGCCGGATCCGGTCGCTCAAACCATACTCTAGTTTTCGTTAAAGAGGATGGACAATGGCGACTGTGGCAGAACGAACCGAGCGAACTGGCTTTGGCGCTGGCGCTTCTCTCGGCAAAAACCAAAGAAGATCAACTTGCGCTTTTGGAGGCCGCACCTGAGCTACAGACACCCGCATTGATAGGCCTATTGAAGGCGGAGTTCGACAACTTCAGGCGGCAGAAAGATCAAGCAAAGATGCTTGTTGCTCTGGAGGTAATTCAATTTGTTGCTGAAAGGAGCGGGGACGAAGCGGAATTGGTTTTTGCATTGAGCAACCTGGGCGTCCTCTATTACTCAAAATCCGACTATCCGCGAGCTGTGGAAATGTTTCAGAGACAGCTGTCGTTACCTGCAACTACTCGCAACCCGGTCGTGACAGCCCACACGCTCAATAACATCGGCACAGTTAAACGCACTCAGGGCGACTACGCGGGCGCACTCGAGTTCATGTTTCGTGGTCTTGAAGTAGCAGAAAAACACGGGGACAAAAAAATAATCAGCTCCATACAGAATAGTATTGGTGTGGTCCAACGTGAGATGGGCGATCTTGCAAGTGCCTTAGCTAACTTCGAGAAGAGTCTGGCCCTGAGTGAAGCACTCGGAGACAAGGTGGCGACGAGCTTTGCACTGAACAACATCGGAATGATTCATGGTTTACAGGGAAATCAGGATCAGGCACTAGCGTATTCCCAAAGAACCTTGAAACTCGGTCAGGATTCCTCGGACAAACCGATGATCGCTAATGCCCTGAACAATATCGGCATTGGCTACTACTCACAACGCAATTATGAGAAAGCCCTGGATTACTACCGTCAAACTCTGGCTTTGCGTGAAGAATTGCAGGACAAACGCATGGCGGCGCTTACGCTGAATAACATCGGCGTCATCTATCGTGAACTGGGCGATTACGCTCGCGCGTTGGAGTACTACAACAAAAGCCTCGCGATTCGCGAGGCATTGGCCGATCAAGCCGGCGTTGGAAACGTGCTCAACAACATTGGCATCATTCATCAGCTTCGTGGAGATTTCACTCAAGCCCTGCAACTCGCGACTCGTGTGGTTGAAATCGCCAACCGAGTCTCCAGTCCGGAGTTGCTCTGGAGAGGTTACGAGCTCGCTGGAAAAGCTCATTCAGCCCTCAAGCAATTTGACGAAGCTGAAAAAGCACTCGCGAATTCCATTGAGACGATTGAAAAGATGCGACATCGAGTAGGCGGGGGCGAGGCTGCCAAGCAAAGGTTTTTCGAGGACAAACTCCCGCCGTACATCGCAATGATGGATCTACTTTTTAGTCGCAGCCGTCCGGTTGACGCTCTTACCTATGCAGAACTTGCGAAAGCGCGCACATTACTTGATGTATTACGGAACGGACGAGTTCAAATCACTAAAGCTATGACGGCGGAAGAGCAAAGGGTGGAGCGCGCTTCAAACGCCCAACTTGTAATGCTCAACTCTCAAATTCACGAGGAGAACCAGCGTCCACAACCAAATCGCGATCGCATCGCACAACTTGAGACGGAGAGAGAAAAAGCACGGTTGGACCATGACGCCTTCCTGACAAACCTCTATGTGAAGCATCCGGATTTGAAAGTGCAGCGTGGTGAGACTACACCAATAACGCAAGAAGAAACTGCTGCACTATTACCGGGACTGACGACGGCGTTTTTGGAGTTCGTTGTAGCTGAGGACAAGTCATACCTGATCGTGTTAACAAGAGATCGTAAAGCGAGTCCTCTAAAGGTCTCTTTTTATCCTCTTAACATCACGGCAAATAAATTGTCCGAACAGGTTAACGTATTCCGAGGAATGTTGGCTGACCGAGATCTCAATTACCCGGAAACAGCGCGGCAACTTTATGACCTGTTGATCAAGCCGGCCGAGCAACAGCTGAGGGGTAAGAAAATACTGTGCATCGTGCCTGATAAATCGCTCTGGGAACTACCGTTTCAAGCATTACAGTCCAAACCCGGTGTTCACATGATTGAAGACTTTTCGCTCTTCTACGCTCCATCGCTAACTGTGTTGCGAGAGATGCGGAAGAAACGGCTATCTCCGTCACATTCATCAGGCATGAGTAGCACTCTATTAGCGCTCGGTAATCCGCAGTTGATTCGAGAAGACCAGAAGACCACAAGTTCAGTTCGTTCTTTTGAGCAACTTGGACCATTGCCAGAAGCTGAGAAAGAAGTAAAGACACTAGAGCGTCTCTACGGCGCTGCCAAAAGCCGCATTCTTATTGGAGCCGACGCGCGCGAATCTAGCGTTAAACTTGAGGCATCACGGTACGCAATACTTCACTTTGCAACCCATGGACTATTAGACGACCGGAGTCCAATGTTCTCACAGCTGACTCTCGCTCAAGTCGCAGCCGACACCCAGGAAGATGGATTGCTGGAAGCACGAGAGATAATCAATATGGATCTATCAGCACAAATGGCGGTGCTTTCGGCTTGTCAGATGGCACGTGGCCGGGTCGGCGCCGGCGAAGGTGTAATCGGCATGTCGTGGGCTTTCTTTGTCGCTGGCGTACCGACGACTGTGGCAAGCCAGTGGAAAGTAGATTCCGCAAGCACGACGAATCTGATGATCGAGTTCCATCGCCGGCTCACGCGCGCAGGCGCTAATGCTAAGGCGAAAGAAACGAGGGCAGAGTCTCTTCGTCAGGCTGCACTAGTTTTGTTGAGAAGTGATCGCTATCGACATCCATTCTACTGGGCGGGGTTTGTAATGGTTGGTGACGGCTTGTGAGTGAGTCTTTAGAGCTGACTCTATTTTGGCCGCACTCTTCTGAGATTTGTTAGTAACTGGGTCGCAACAGGAGAATTGGGGTTCGCACGTACCAGAGCCTCTAACTCATTCTCCGCTTGATCGATCAATCCGTATTTTAAATACAAGACGCCCATTGCAAGATGTGACCCGGCATGAACCCTTTTCGCATTCTCCAAATCTGTCACCCCATTGCGATCCAGAACCCTAAAGCGTGCTTCGGGCGCCGGTGGCTTTGGCGCGACAATGGTTTGTCCATCTTTCACGGCACTGATCTGCCATGAGTATGTAACACCTCTTTCGAGCGGCGTTGTTGTGGTCCAGTCGGTTCCGACGATTGGTCCACTACTTTGAACACGGCGAAGCCGAGAGTCATAAATCGTCACAACGTAATCGCGCGCATCTGCGAGAGCTCGCCAACGAAATGTGGGCCGATCTGTCTCGAGCACCACTCCCATCGGATCCAACGGGAGCAATGTGTTCTGCTCAGAACCACCGCCGCGCAACGTACCTGATCCAGTCGACAAGTCAACGAGGTTTCGAGGCGCTTGAAACTCGCGCGTTGCTAACACTCTCTCGACGTTCTTCCTCAGATCTGGAGGCAGCGATTGAAGGCCGTTCACCTGACCAGCCTGGTCCACCGTGATCTGACCTCCACCGTCATTGAGTGCAATCAACGGTTGCGGATCAGGTCGGTCTTGTTGCTGGGGAGAAGGCTGCTCTGCGACCCTTTCAGATCCAGTTGGTGTCTCCGATGCCTGTCTTTCGACTTCAGACGGCGACTTATCACCAGCTTGCTCCACGGGACGGCGCGTTCCCAGCGTGGTCCATACTACGATTGCGGCGATAACTCCGAGAAGAATAAGTGCTGCAGCGGTCCACTGCGGACTCAGTGGCCAGTAAGCTTGTTTGAAAAACCATCGACCAGCTTTTCCATCAGTTTGCGCCGTTATCGGAACGTCTTGACGGCTAAACTCCTGAAGGTCTCGAAGCTCCTCGGCACAGTCGGAACAGAGGGCCACATGACTATCGACAATCTCCCGGTCAATGTCGTCCAACGTACCATCAACATATGCCGCCAGGTGAAGATCATAGTCCAGATGGAAAGGCTCTTCTTTGGAGTGCGGTTGCGTGTGTTGTCGCCTTGGCGAGATTTGTGTGAACCTCTGGTAACAGACATCGCATGACGCCAGGTGTCGATCGACCGCCAATAATTCGTTGGCGTTCAACGTTCGCTCCCCATATCCTGCGAGCTGAGTCTGTGAAAGATGTTCAGACATCGATACTAGCGACTTCTCCCCATTTGGTTAGAGACAAACAAACGGTCGATATTACTTGCCGTCAGAACTTTTACATACGTGGCCCATCCGGCGTTCCAAACGCTGACGGGCGCACTTCCGTAAATTAATTACCTGCTGCCGTGTGGCGCCAAGTAGTTGAGCAATGCTCAGATCGTCCAACGGCAACTTGTTCCACAGTTTAAGGAATTCCGCGAGGGGAAACTCGAGGGCCTTCGCGATCTCCTCAATCGTGGTTGTACGTGTATACGGAAGGAGACTAATCAACTCCTGGCCGTGAGCATCCCTAAAGTTAAGCAGCAGCGCGATACGTTGGCGAAGCGGTAATTGGCAAACCTCCTGCCAAAGTACGGCGAGATTGTGTTGGTGTTCCAGTACTGTTTCGAGCCTCAGCGAATCTGTTGCCACATTCATCACCGTCTCGAGCGATTCGTCAGGCAAGTCTCTTTCACGACAGATTTCGGCGACAATATTCACTAAGTCATCGAGTCTAACCGGACTTGCACACCACCGAAAGATTGCTTTCAACAGGTTGGTGAGTTCGGCGCGTTCTACACCGACCGTGGTTAGCCCGGCGCGTTCGGTCCATTGCGATGGATCTCGCGTGATCGTCTCCAGAGTTCTTCCTGGAGCGCGCTCTTTCTTGTCGCGCCATGTCGCGAAGCCGCAGAGTAGCCCAAACTCCACAGTAATCCACAACGCAAAATCAACATCGTGGGACAAAAGATATCTTAGTCTGTTCTTGAGACGAGCACGCCGCGGGAATTTCTGACGCAGGTAGAGATTGCAAGTGTTGTACGCCGCGCCTGCGACGTAGCCACGAAAATCGGCTATGGATTCTTGCTCAGGGTCAAGTTTGATGTGGCGTAGACGCGAGACGAGATTGACGACGATGTCGTTGAATAAATCGCCCACATCCTGATTTGACGTTGCACCCCCGGTTAGATCCACGTACACGCGTAAACTTGAAGCTAGAATCTCTCTGACGATTGGCGCGGCATGCTCATCGATGAGACGCGTCAGGCAGCGGTCTGCTTGATCCTCGTCTGTTGCCTCGATGAACGTGAGAAGTAGGGTATCCATGCGGCGAGCCAGGCATCAAATTGAGGCCCAGGCATCAATCGAACTGAATGCTCCTCTTATTAATGCACCACACTTATTTAATGTCACTACACATGGATGTGCAACGGTGCTCGACAAGGAGCGAGCAACTGATCTATTACATGTTCGGTTAGTAACTGAAGTGGTTCGAAAAGGGAGAGAGAGAATGACGAGCCCGGCAAGAATGACAATCCTGCTGGTTGCGACTGCGTGTTTTGTTCTCAACATCAAAGTAGTGCAACCACAAAGTAAGAAAGAATCATTGGCGCCGGACACCCCAATCTCTGAGGCGATGGCCTCGCTCAAATCGCTCATCCCATATAGTTATTTATTGCCAACGCCTCCAAACGGCGAGGCTCGCCGGTGGACGATCGGCGGGTTGCACAGCAAAAACTGCAAACTCAGTTATGACATAACAATCCAGACCTTGGACCAGGACAGTAGTTCTTTCGAACGTCAGCGTTGGGAAGTCGATCTAGCGGGTCTGAATCCGCAGATGATCAAGATCCAACCGGCAACTAAACAGAACCCGCTACGAATAGAGTTCACCTCTTTCGATCCACACGATCCCGACTTTATTCGTCAGGCGCAGGCAAATGGCGGCGCCGTGAGGATTGTCAATGGAAAGGCGATCTGGCAAAGCTCTCGGATTGACAATCAGGTTGTTGGAGAGGGCTTTGAAACTCGTGCCAGCTTCTTCACAAAAAATGAGGAGCGGGCTCAAGAGTTAGCCGCAGCGTTAAAACGAGGAATTGAGTTATGCCGGCAAAAGGAACGCAGCTAAATTTGAACAGCATGTCCCTAAGGTGAAATTTCGAGTGTTGCCGTATTGCTGCTCACCACGCCGCGAAGCGTCACAGTCAACGGCAAGCTTCCAGCCGGCAACCCGTCGGGTAATCTGATAATGATGTAAGAAGCGTCCAGGCCTTGTACTCCGGTCATCGTTCCAACAGCTTCGACTGTCAGCAAGATTCCATTCGCTCGCACTGAAAGTATCGCAGAGTCTGGTTGGCTCATTCCCAAATCAGACGTGAACAACATTACTCGTGTGTGCTGATCTGCGCTGAAGTTTTGAGTGTTAAGAATGGAAAATGGACCACGTAACCGCGTGACAGACTCTAGCGCCGCAGCTTTGTTTGTCGTTCCCTGTTCGATGAAAATTGTGGGCGGTGTAAGTGAGGAGTTAAGCAGGACGTCTACTTCGTTGTTGTTCTGACTAGTTTTGACAAAATCAAGCTTGCCATCATTATTGAAATCGCCTGCCACCAGCGATCCGGAGAACGATCCCGCCTGGTAGAAGTCAGGAGCCAAAAATGTGCCGTCGCCGTTTCCACTCAAGAAAGCAAAACCGCCTCCGTGTCCGGCGACGACCAGATCAAGCTTGCCGTTGCCGTCAAAATCGTGGCTGATAAGATCGCCAGGAGTCGCGGCGATAGAGGTCTTGATTCCGGTTTGAAACGTGCCGTCTCCGCGACCTAAAAGGATCGTTACCGCGTCGGGAAGTCGCGAAGTTACTGCAACGTCAAGCTTACCGTCGGAATTAAAATCGGCCAACGTAGCCTTGACGGCCTCACTGGCCGCAGCGTAACTCACCGGATCATCAAACGTACCGTCGCCGCGTCCCATAAGCACAAGAATACTGCCTGGAAAACTGAGCGTTACCAGATCAGCCTTGCCATCACCATTGAGGTCGCCCGGCAAAACGGTGAAAGCTGCCGTTGCGATGTTTCTGTTTATCGCAGGCTGAAAAGTACCGTTGCCGTTCCCTAACAGGATGCTCAACGTGTTGGGGCTGCCGAGCGTTGCCAGATCAATCTTTCCATCGTTGTTGAAGTCGCTTACGCTCAAATTATTGGGCTGAGATCCAACGGGATAATTAACTCGAGGCTTCAACGTGCCATCGCCGTTGCCAATGAATACGCTGACGTTCGAGCTATTACTATTTGCAGAGGCCAAATCCGCTTTTCCGTCACCATCGAAATCCGCGATGACAACATCCGCAGGGTTCGAGCCTGCCGGATAGGCGACCTCTGTCTGGAGAGTTCCGTCCCCGTTTCCAAGCAGCACATGGATATTAGATCCAGTCGTAGTTGCAACCGCGACATCGAGCTTGCCGTCTCCATTCAGATCGCCGCTAGCAATACCGAGAGGATTAAAATCGCCGGTACCGAAGCCCAGACGCTTAGCACTAAAGTTTGCCGTCATGTTTGACGATAAGGCAGTGAAGCTGTGGCTCGTTGGGGAGGACAACCTAAAATTCGTGAACACGCGGTTCCCGAGAGAAACGGTAACGCTGTAATTGCCCTCTATTGGAAGCTCCGAAAAGCTGTAACCGATTGAGTTTGTTACGGCAGTTCCTATCCTCGTTCCGGTTAACGCAATCGTAAAACCACTCAAACTTGAACCATTATCGACACTCAATACTTCACCGCTAATCGTAAAAGTAGCTACTCTGGCGATGAAATTAACCACACGATTACTCGACATGTTGTTAGCAGTGGAGGCGGGTGGATTGAATATGAATTTCGCCAGTGATGGAGTCACAGTATAGGTGCCTCCACCAGGCAAATTCGTAAACGAATAGCTGCCGTCAGCACCGGTGACCATTGAGCCGGTCCTCGATCCGGACAGAGTCATGGTCACCCCGGCCATTGCAAAGCCTGAAAGGTCCCTAACAGTCCCCGAGAACGAGTAGTTGTTAAGTGTGCCAGTGAAGTTAGCGATGCCGTTCGACGTCAGGTTATTGAAGGTTTGATTGGGCGGCGCAAAAGTATAATTTGTCTTAAACGGCGTTACTGTATAGGTTTGGCCGGCACTCAAATCGTTAAAGACAAAGGTGCCTGTTGCATCGGTTCTAATGATGATTGAGGTTCCACCGGAGAGCACAACCGTCGCATCCGAAAGTGGAACGTTGTTGTTATCTCTGACGGTGCCGCTGATGTTGTGGGGTCCGGTTTGATTTAAGAAGACGGCGATCGAAGTCGCATTATGAGTTGAGATGATATCTGGTTTGCTATCACCATTGAGATCGAAAACAGTTGCAAAGTTGCCGCCACCTAGAAAGTTTACTGATTTTTGAAACGACCCATCTCCGTTTCCCTTGAGGATGCTCAATCCACTCCCATTTCCCGCTGACACCAGATCCAATTTTCCGTCGCCATTGAAATCTCCGGTCGACAGTTCATAAGGAAAACCTCCGGCGGGGTAGTTAACATGAGCTCCGAAGGTGCCGTCACCGTTTCCCAGCAGGATGCTGACACTGTCGACGGTGAGATTCGCCGTAACCAGATCGAGCTTGCTGTCGCCATTAAAGTCGCCTTTGACGATAGAGAAAGGGCTAAGCCCAGTCGAGTACTCAACAGCGGGAAAGAACGTCCCGTCGCCTTTCCCCAACATGATGCTAACGACCCCGACTCCGTTAATACTAAATCCATAGCTACTGACGGCCAGATCGACTTTGCTATCGGCATTGAAGTCGCCAACGGCAACTGACGTGGCAAAATCAGTCGAGCCATAATTCACCGGCGGTTTCAGGGTGCCGTCGCCGTTTCCTAAAAGCACCGAGGCGCCGCTTCCGTTGATAACCACGATGTCGGGCTTAGTATCGTTATTAAAATCGCTTGCGAGAATTGACTTAGGTTGGGCCAAACCCGAAAACAAATAATCGACGCGGGTCTGAAAAGTGCCGTTGCCATTTCCGAGGAGAACGCTAACGCCTTCTGAAAAGCCAATGGCGGTTTGGGCGACTATGTCGAGCTTTCCATCGCTATTCAGATCGGTGACGGCAACTCCATAAGCGTGTTGTCCAACATCGTAATCCGTCTTGACCCCAAAGGTCCCATCTCCGTTACCCAGCAGGACACTGATATTGCTACTGCTGTTATTTGCCACCGCGAGATCCGGTTTTCCATCACCATTGAAATCTCCGAGAGCACCGTCATTGGGGAAACTACCCGCCGCGTAGCTCACCGGAGAAGCAAACGATTGCGCAAACACGGGGGCTGCTTCGATAAGCCCTATCAAACCTGTGACGAGGAAGAGTGTGAAAAGCCTTGTTTTAGTGATGGGGGCCTTAATTTTCAATTAGAACCTCTGGACTTCTAATGACTGAATCTATTTGGGAGTGGCTCTGAAATTTGTTCGGTCACTGTCGGCTAGCTAATGGGAGACAGAGTTTGCCGGTTTGAATTTGTCGGCGAGCAACGAGAGTGCCCAGTCGGACCAGCTCAGCGGCATTAAAACCATATTCCAACCGGACGGTATTTGTCTACGCGCGGCGGCCCGGTTGATCGCGTCTCAAATTCTTTCGACCAACAACCCAGCAAATAAAACAGCTGAATACCCACCTTTTGTTGACAGGTTCTCTTCACGAATTTAGAGTCCGCTACGAACCATGTTTTACGCTGACACGTATTCGCGTGTTCGACCCCTCGCATTGGTTCGATCGTTAAGTCGTAATTAAGCTGTTGTGTTTTGTTGTGGCGTTTAGCCTTAATCGCCTGCACTCACTTTCCCGACCTGAATCTTAAACAAGCAGGCTTTGTTAGATTCCGCCATGTTGTGACGCGGAGTTAGATATCAAGATCTATCTCGACTCGATGTTGTTGTGCCAGCCCTCTCAAAACTAGGAGTTTTCTCATGGCGCTAAACGGCCTGCGCTCTAGTAAATCGCTGCGAGTGTTCTGTCTTGGTCAACTTCTGATACTGGTTCTGCTGTTTGTCGCTACGGTCGTCAAGAGCCAATCTGGAAGCGATATCGTTTTCGTGTACGACGAGCTGGGAAGACTCATCGCTGTAATTGATCCGAGCGGAGAGGCTGCCGTCTATCAGTACGATGCGGTCGGTAATATCTTATCCATCGCTCGCTACAGTTCTTCAACGGTTTCAGTCATCGAGTTCACCCCTAATAAAGGCGCAGTAGGAACTCCAGTCACAATCTACGGGACCGGTTTTAGTGCGACCGCGGGACAAAATACAGTTGCCTTTAATGGAGTAGCTGCAACGATTGTTACGGCGACCACGACGCGAATCGTCACAAGCGTACCTGCCGGAGCTACAACAGGACCCATAAGCGTGACTACACCAGGGGGAAATGCTTCGAGCAGTGCATCATTTATCGTCGGCGGATCTGAGTCACCAACCATCACCGATTTTTCTCCCACAATCGGAGTTGCAGGAACAGCTGTCACGCTCACAGGAACGAATTTCGATCCTATTTCTCAAAATAACAAATCGAAGTTCAATCTGAACCGACCTTCTTCCATTACAGCAGCCACCAGTACAACTATCGCTACATCCGTGCCGAATGGCGCAACGTCGGGTCACCTTACGGTTGCTACGTCCAGCGGAACTGCAGTTAGCACTGCCGATTTTTTTGTTCCGCCCGCTCCGTACAACGCAACTGATGTGTCAACAACAAGCAGAATGACGTATGGCGAAAACAAAACGGTTACCTTCAGCACCGCTAACAAAATTGCTTTGATAGTTTTCGACGCTACGGCAGGACAACGCGCAAGCATTAGTGTTACCAACTCCAGTATCAGCAACACCGTCTTTACTGTTTACAATCCGCTCGGGGCAGTAATCGCGAACACCACATTCAATACAAGTGGGGGGCTTCTCGAAACGCCGACGCTAACCGTTGCGGGCACGCATATGATCTCGATAGATCCAAGCGGCACCGCTACGGGCTCCGTGACCTTCACGCTCCATAACAGCTCTGATGTAGTCGGTGCAATCACCATTAATGGCGCGTCCGTGACGATGACGACCACTATACCCGGTCAGAACGCAGCAGTGACGTTTTCCGGTACCGCTGGGCAGCGAGTGAGTGTCGGCATCACCAACGTAACAATCGGACCTTCCGCCTGTTGCAGTACCTTTATCTCAATCAAGAATCCGGACGGCTCGAATTTACACGCGCCGATGGACGTCGGAACCAGCGGAGGCGGGACAAATAGCGTTCTCCTTCCAGTCAATGGCACGTACACTATTCTGCTTGATCCGAAAACCTCCAGCGTTGGCAGTGCCACGCTAACTCTCTCTGAAACCTATCACCTCCCATCACCATCAATGGATCGCAGGTGACGTTGAACATCAGCAGGCCCGGACAGAACGCGCGCCTCACCTTCGACGGGACAGCAGGCCAGCGAGTGAGTGTGGGGCTATCAGGCGTAACCATCGGGACATCGGACTGCTGTACCAGCCTTGTTTCAGTCTACAAACCTGACGGCAGCTTCTTGATGAACCCGCTCGATGTAGGCACCAGCGGCACTGGCACGAACACGTTGGTCCTACCGACTACGGGCACCTATGTGATCTTCTTTGACCCGAGCGGCGCGCGCATCGGTAACGCGACTGTCACTCTATCGGAAGAACTGGCCGACCCGATCAGCATCGGCGGGGCCGCTCTCACTCTCGACTTAAGCAGGCCGGGACGAAATGCGCGGCTGCCGTTTGAGGGTACCGCTGGTCAACGCGTGAGTGTGGGCTTCAGTGGAGTGACCATTGGCCCATCTGATTGTTGCAGTTTGCGAGTCTCGATCAGCAAACCCGATGGCACTACTTTGCTCGCGCCAATCGATGTCGGCACTAGCGGCAACGGTACGAACACGATAGTGCTACCGGTGAACGGCACTTATGCCATTCACGTCGACCCGAACGGAGCAAAGGTTGGCAACATCACCGTCACGCTGTCTGAGGATATTTCTGTTCCCATCACCATCAACGGATCGCAGGTGACGTTGAACATCAGCAGGCCCGGACAGAATGCGCGCCTCACCTTCGACGGGACCGCAGGCCAGCGAGTGAGTGTGGGGCTTTCAGGCGTAACCATCGGGACATCGGACTGCTGTAGCAGCCTCGTTTCAGTCTACAAACCTGACGGCAGCTTCTTGATGAACCCGCTCGATGTCGGCACCAGCGGCACAGGCACGAACACGTTGGTCCTACCGACTACGGGCACCTATGCGATTTTCTTTGACCCGCGCGGCTCCAGCATCGGCAATGCGACCGTCACTTTATCGGAAGAACTGGCCGACCCGATCAGCATCGGCGGTGCTTCTCTCACTCTCGACTTAAGCAGGCCAGGACGAAATGCGCGGCTGCCGTTTGAGGGTACGGCTGGTCAACGCGTGAGTGTGGGCTTCAGTGGAGTGACCATTGGCCCATCTGATTGTTGCAGTTTGCGAGTCTGGATCAGCAAGCCCGATGGCACTACTTTGCTCGCGCCAATCGATGTCGGCACCAGTGGCAACGGTACGAACACGATGGTGCTACCGGTGAACGGCACTTATGCGATTCACGTCGACCCGAACGGAGCAAAGGTTGGCAACATCACCGTCACGCTGTCGGAGGATATTTCTGTTCCCATCACCATCAATGGATCGCAGGTGACGTTGAACATCAGCAGGCCCGGACAGAACGCGCGTCTCACCTTCGACGGGACAGCAGGTCAGCGAGTGAGTGTGGGGCTTTCAGGCGTAACCATCGGGACATCGGACTGCTGTAGCAGCCTCGTTTCAGTCTACAAACCTGACGGCAGCTTCTTGATGAACCCGCTCGATGTCGGCACCAGCGGCACAGGCACGAACACGTTGGTCCTACCGACTACGGGCACCTATGCGATTTTCTTTGACCCGCGCGGCTCCAGCATCGGCAATGCGACCGTCACTTTATCGGAAGAACTGGCCGACCCGATCAGCATCGGCGGTGCTTCTCTCACTCTCGACTTAAGCAGGCCAGGACGAAATGCGCGGCTGCCGTTTGAGGGTACGGCTGGTCAACGCGTGAGTGTGGGCTTCAGTGGAGTGACCATTGGCCCATCTGATTGTTGCAGTTTGCGAGTCTGGATCAGCAAGCCCGATGGCACTACTTTGCTCGCGCCAATCGATGTCGGCACCAGTGGCAACGGTACGAACACGATGGTGCTACCGGTGAACGGCACTTATGCGATTCACGTCGACCCGAACGGAGCAAAGGTTGGCAACATCACCGTCACGCTGTCGGAGGATATTTCTGTTCCCATCACCATCAACGGATCGCAGGTGACGTTGAACATCAGCAGGCCCGGACAGAACGCGCGTCTCACCTTCGACGGGACAGCAAGCCAGCAGGTCACAGTAAGAATCACGAGCAATACAATCAACAACGTTGTGGTTGCTCTATTCAAACCAGATGGAACGCAGATGACCAGCTCACAAGGCGGCACCAGTTTCAATCTAGCGACCCAGACGCTGCCGACGACAGGGACATACAGCATCACGGTCAATCCACCCGGTGTCTTAACGGGCAGTCTGAACGTTAGCGTGACGAACCCATAACAGGCTCATCAACGGACCAGGCATTACAGCTTTCGGAGAACCAGGTTATGAATCCAGCAATCGGCCGTCTTCTCGCGAGCATTCTCATTGTTGTTTTGAATGCGAACTCGGTACTGCCTTTCGACTCATCGCTCAGTTCGCGCGGGCCGAGGTCGCCGCGCTCGACTGCGCCGATGCCTGGTCCTAAACCACCGCGGCCGCTTACCACAAGGCGAGCCCAGGAAAGATCGCGTCCCGAAGGCGAGACCATTACTGCTTTGCCGGACGGAACCCTGCTCTTCGTAGGCGGGCAAGGCAACAACGGTCCTCTCACATCGGTAACGTTAGTTAATCCACGGACAGGCGAGACTACTTCATTTCCTCACATGCAACATGCACGTGCATGGCACTCTGCATCCATGCTGCCCGACGGACGAGTATTGATTTTCGGGGGCATTGGGCAAAGTCGCAATCCCTTGAGCATTCCGGAAGTGCTTGATCCTGAAACAAGAATCTTCGAACGAGTAAAGGTCACTAATCTTCGCGCGCGTGCACATCATACCGCCACGTTACTAACGGACGGCAGAATTCTACTCATCGGCGGAATCTCCAGAGACGGCACACCGCTTGACGACGCCGAACTATGGGACGAAAAAACGAACCTTGTAACAACTGTTGCTGGCAGACTTGCTGTTGCTCGTCAAAAACACACGGCGACATTACTGCAAGATGGCAGTGTTGTGGTCGACGGCGGAGTGGATAGTCTTGGAAATGAAATAAAGGCTCTTGAACTCTTTGACATCAACTCTCGCACATTTAACGTCACGTCTGCCTTAACTGAACCGAGAGACATTTACCTGGCGGGTTCGATACCTGAGAGTGGCGCGACTAATGTTCCGATCGATACAAGAATTGCGCTGCGCTTCTCGAAGAAAGTAAGAGCCGGTTGGGCCAACGAAGAAACAATTGAGCTGATTGGTCCCGAAGGCGTGATTCCCTCAAAAGTGGTTCCTTGCGAGGGTGGCAGGCTGGTGTTTATATCGCCGAAAACCTACCTGCGCCCAGCCGCCACTTACACGGTTTCGATAAGTGATGGAGCAGGCGAAGCCACTAGCTCCAATACTATTTCGTTCCGAACTAGCCAAAATTCAACAATTGGGCCACAGGAAGGTGAGGAATGGGTTCCAACGGACAGTAACTTCGGGGGAAACTGGCGCAGCAACCGTCCCGAGTCACAATGGGAAAAGCTCCCGGCCCTCCAGGCTGAACCAGGTACAACTGCGATTTCAGGCCGGATTCTTTTGCTGAACGGGAATCCACTGCCCGATGCAACACTTAAGATAGGAGCAGCGACCGCTCGCACGGACCACACCGGAAGATTTCTGCTTCGCGCTGGTCCAGGCCATCATGTGTTGCTTGTTGATGGTCGCACCGCTAACAAGCCAAACAAAGCTTATGGAGTGTTCCGGATTGGTGTTGATATCAATGAGGGGCAAACGAATCGACTCCCCTTCACAATCTGGATGCCTAAGCTTGATATGAGCAATGCGGTAAACCTCGCCTCGCCGACCAATCGTGACATCGTAATCAGCACCCCCCACATTCCTAACCTCGAACTCCGCATTCCATCTGGTTCAGTGATTCACGGGCTTGAGGATCAAATTGTCAAACAGGTCAGCATCACACCAATCCCAATTGATCGGCCACCGTACCCATTGCCGGCCGGGTTGAATGTTCCGGTCTTCTTCACTATTCAGCCGGGTGGAGCAAAGTTGATTCCTCCGCGTGCGCAGGTGTACTACCCGAACTACCAGGGTTCCCCACCAGGTTCCCGAATATATTTCTGGCGCTACGATCCGGAGGAACGAGGCTGGTACATCTATGGCCAGGGAACTGTATCGGCGAATGGAAAACAAGTAGTGCCCGACCCCGGACTCTCGATCTATGAGTTTGGCGGCATCATGACCAGTGAAGAAGCTCAGGACCGCTCTCCGAATCCGTCTCCACCACCAGACCAATCGACGGATCCAATGCAACCACCACCGGCGCCAACTGACGGTGGCCCAACTGTTCCCCCACAGAATCCTGCTGGCTCCACTGCCGGCAAAGGCGGCAAGGGAGCCGGTGGCGGTCCCGGTACCGGCGGCGGAACAGGGCCGCCCAAGCCACCAGGTACGGGCGGGAGCGGCGGTGATCCGGTAGATCTATCAACCGGGCTTTTTGTCTTTGCGAAAACCGATCTAATCGTTCCCGACGTCATTCCGATAAACCTCACCCGTACTTACCGCCCTGCGGATAGCTATGCGCGTGCATTTGGAATCGGCAACAGACTTCTTTACGACATGAAGCTCTGGTCAGCTCAGAATTACCAGGAAGTCGATCTGGTCTTGCCCTCCGGTGGTTCAATACACTACGTGCGCATTTCGCCGGGCACAGGCTATGCGGACGCCGTTTCGAGCACACAGCTACACCCACGACATTCTATAAATCAACGATAAATTGGAATGGCTCAGGGTGGGATCTTAAGTTTGTAGACGGCACCGTTTCGTCATGGGCGAATTCGCTCCGCTTCAAGCCATCAAGGATCGGTATGGAAACAAGCTAACTATTACAAGGACGGGTGGGACCTACGGAAATATCACGCAGATCACTTCACCCAACAACCGATGGATTCAGTTCACCTATGACACAAGCAATCGGATTACGCAGGCCAAGGACGTCATAGGAAGAACCGTCAATTACACCTACGACTCAGGTGGACGGCTGTGGAAGGTAACTGATCCGAACGGTGGTGTAACAGAATACACCTACGACATTGCGAACAAGATGTTGACGGTGAAGGATGCGAAGGGAATCGTATTCCTAACAAACGAATACGATGCTAACGGGAGAGTTCAAAAGCAGATTCTCGCTGATAACACACCGGCGAACTCTGCGGACAATCCTACCTATCAATTCACGTACGTTCTCGACAGCAACGGCAAGGTCACTCAAACAGACGTCACCGATCCGCGCAATAACATCACCCGGGTGACATTCAATGCGAGTGGGTATCCGTTGACCCACACTTATGCTGCGGGCCGGCCAGAAGCGCAGAGCATTACCTACGAACGGCAGAGCGGCAGCAACATAATCCTAAGTACAACCGATCAACTTGGGCGCAAGACCACTTATAGCCGTGACTCGGTCGGATTCATCACTCAGATAACCGTTTTAGCAGATACCACGGAGGCAGTGTCGGCTCAGTTTACCTACAATCCTGCGTTCCATCTGCCTGGAAGCATCACGGATTCGCTGAACCGAGAAATTAGTTTCACCTACGATGCAAAAGGGGGTTTGACTGAAGTCCATGCCCCACTGAACCAAACATACACCTTCGTTAATAATGCGAGCGGGCAACGGCTGTCTGCGTCTGATCCGCTAAACAACACTTATGAGTTCACCTACGATGGACCAGACTTGGTAAGCGTTAAGGATCCTTTGAATCACATTTCGAGTCGATTCACTGACGCAATTGGTCGAACTCTGAGTACGCAAGACGCTTTGGGGAATATTGTTCGATATCAATATGACCCTTTAAGCCGAGTCACCAGCATTAAAGATCCGCTGCAAGGCGTCACCTCTTTCGAATATGACGCAAACAGTAATCTGCATACCATCACCGACGCGAGGAACAACCCGACTACTTATACGGTCGACAATACAAACAAGGTAATCACCAGACGTGATTCGTTGCTGCATGACAGTCACTTTGAATTCAATGTCGATGGCTCTTTGAAGCAAACAACCAACCGTAAAGGTCAAATCACAAGCTTTACGTACGACGTTCTGGGTCGGTTGGCGCGTATAACTTATGCGGATAGTTCTACGGTTGATTACACCTTTGATTCGGTCAACAGACTTACTCAAGCTGTCGATTCGAACTCCGGAACTTTTTCTTTTGTCTACGACAACTTTGATCGAGTCACGCAGAAAACTACGCCCCAGGGTGTTATTAATTACACCTACGACGCAATGGGCCGTCACACCAGCATGACAGTCGCGGGACAACCTGCGGTAAGTTACACCTATGATGATGCCGGTCGCCTGACGCAGATTACCCAAGGAACCAGCGTTGCGAGTTTTGGTTACGATAATGCCAATCGGCGCACTTCCTTAACACTTCCGAACGGGGTCGTCACAGAGTACTCGTACAACGCGGCGTCGCAACTCACCGCGCTGACTTACAAAAAGGGTGCGAACACTCTTGGCAATATCACCTACGCATATGATGCTGACGGATTTAGCACAAACGTCAGCGGCAGCTTTGCCCGCACCAATCTTCCCCAAATCGTTAACTCCGCAACTTACGATGCAGCAAACCGGCAAACATCTTTTGCTGGTCAGTCAAACACCTTCGATGACAACGGTAGTCTGACGAGTGACGGAAGTAATACGTATACCTGGAATGCTCGCACTCAACTGGCGGCGATAACAGGACCCGGATTAAACGCCAGTTTCATATACGACCCATGGGGAAATCGAATCAGCACCACCATTAACGGCATCACCACTACGTACCTTTACGATGGAGCCGATCTTGTTCAGGAAAAATCCGGAGGTCAGGTTACTGCAAACCTTCTCAACGCGGGGTTGGACCAACTCCTGGTGCGAAGTGAAACGAGCGGGAGCTCAAATCTCATAGCTGACCGCCTTGGAAGCACTCTGGCGTTAACAGACTCAAGCGGAGCCCTTCAAACTGAGTACACGTATAGCCCGTTTGGCGAGACTACGTCGAGTGGGGCTGCGAATGGCAACCGTTCGCAATATACGGGACGCGAGAATGACGGCACGGGACTCTACTTCTATCGTGCCCGATATTATTCGCCTACGCTTCATCGCTTCGTAAGTGAGGATCCGATCGGATTTGCTGCTGGGCCAAACTTCTACGCTTATGCCGCCAACAGCCCAACCAACTTCACAGATCCGTTTGGTCTCGACAACGAGGACGATCCCGGCGTCGAAATTGAGGAGGCCACTAAGGAGAATATAAAGAGAATTGAATATATGCTGGCGCTCATCGGTGACCTTGCCATGTCGACAGGCGGCGGAGCAGGCAGGGCGAGCATTCGCTTCGCACAGCGAGGGATTTCTCCGACGTTCCGACATGGACCGTTTGCGAACCGAACCATCGTCGAAATAGCAGAGGGATTACGGAACGGCAGCATTTCTCCAGACCAGTTACCTATTAACGTGATTAACCGTAACGGCGTAATATACACGATGAACAATAGATCTTTAGCCGCCCTGCGGCAGGCAGGAATGGAGCCAACTATAGTAAACGACGTTTCATGGGATCCGATTGCCCAGATTCGGCTGACTATAAGGCTGGCCGAGATCGGTGGTAATCCCGGACCGGATTTTTTCCCAATTATTCGAGGTAAGCCATGAGTGCGTCGGTAGAGGATGAAGCTTCCCTTTCCAACAAACGCAACTAACACAGGACCGCTCATTGAGTATCAGCGTTCCACCTTGCTCGTTAAATACGATCATGTCGACTTTAACGGAGCAATAAGCTGGGTTTCTGTCACTTTTTCAGACGTTCTGGCGTGTGAGGTTTGCGACAACGCTTGTTGTTCCGTTGAAACCGTAATACCGAGTGATGTGATTGAAGCGCGCACCGAGTCCCCTTGGCTGACTCAAATTGTTGGGCGATGGAAAGAAACAGTGGGATGGCAGGAATACCAACAAGAATTGGGCGGCGAGAAAAGATTCAAACATTACGTCGTTGATTTCGACGATGTATGTGCTATTCAGGTTATTGCCGCCGCCTGCACTGTCCACTCCGAAGAATGATGTGTTGCGACAATGGCTCTTGTCACGATTCCATCTCCCCTTTATACTCCCACCGCCCAAACTGATTAATTGAATGCGAAGGGTACGGTTTTCAATCCCGACCGGTTTCCCACTTAATCTCTAAGACGATTTACTCCATAAAGAGTCAGTCTCCCTCGCTCTTTATCTGCATGGCAGGAGTCCGTCTGTAATCAAGAGTCCTAATCGAGGTTCATTTATGGCCGGACGCCCAGCCACCTTCGACAACCGACCTCTTACTTCTTATCTTTGGCGCCTATTTCATCAAGACTCCCAATGCCGCAGCGCAGTCAGGCGAAGAGTATTACCTCAATCCACCTAAGCTGAAGGAAGAGCGCACCCTGCGGGAATCGACGTGGGATTTACTCTTCCTGCTCAATCCGGGTTTGGCCTGGTCCAAGGTAAAGTTTCGCGACTGGCTGATCACAACCCTCTTCAGCAACATCACGGATCACAAGCATGAGTTCAACGCCATCTCCGAACCTGTCATTTGTTCGATGGATCTGTTGGCTAAGGAGTATGACCGTTACCGGCCAGGCGTGTCTGAGGCCATTAAGAAAGCACCGCTGGCGAAATCAGGTTTGGAACGGACCTTTTTCTCTACCCTCACGTTTGGCATCTCCAAACAAGTAACCGACGGCAAGGAAGTTTTGCTTTTTGGTGCAGGATTGAGACGCCGGGCACAACTTTGGTTGAACGACGAAGAAGCAATTCAGGTGGATGCCGAATTCTACGTGCCGTTCTTTATTCTTCCGAACCACCAAAACGAGGCGAAAGTTTCGGATTCATTCGTGCGATCAATGTGTGCCGGCATCTCTGTTACAAATACGAAGGGGCATGCGCTCGGCATTCAAGACGGCAAGGAACTCACCGGAATGCGTTTCAACCTTCGCATCCCGTTCAAGGTTGCAGGCGACAACGACCTCCAAACCGACTTTGGCCAACCAGAGGTCAACATTCAAAGAAAGATCAAGAACGGGATTGATTGGGAGAAGCTCGGGATTCGGGAATAGCGTTTATTGCGCTATTCCACGGTTGGACTCCTATCCGCGCGCTCTCTCCAGCAGCACCATCATTATCAGGCTGAGAAGTATTCGCGTCTCCTCTTCCTCACTTACGTCAGCCAGCTTTTCGATAGTAAATTTGCCCTGGAAGAATGCCGGTTCTTTCTTCAGACGCATGAGCGCCGTGCCATCCTCTCGCGCAACTAAGTACTCCGGGTGAAAAAGATATCCGCTGAACATTCCGACTATGGGGAGCTCGCCAAACAGCGCATCACCAACCTTGGCCCATGGGTTTGTTTCCTGAATTGTCAGCGGACGACTACTACCATTGACGATCTCGTAACGTGCTCTCCATAAAGACTTCATTCCTTTTCGTCTTACGGTACCAACGTGAGTACCTCTGACATCACTAAAATGATAGCTGGCAGAAAAGTCGAGTACCCGATCAGCCTTCAGCTCATACAAAGGAGTTGTTTGCTCCGCGTCAGCGAACACGGTGACTGCCTCTTTTAGCTTGAACATCTTCTGCTTCACATAGAAACTCAAGTTTCCCCCGGCGTCGATAACAGAAATCTGTCGGGCTAGCGACAAGACCTTGAAGGATAGTTGAAGTGGGTAATTCATTCAGTTTTCTCCTGGTATTCTGTGAGGGCTTGGTAATGTGCGTCACGCGGCTCGAAGCCTCTGCAATCTTAGCAAAATAGACTTACACTATGGAACGAAATGTTGAGTAAGGTCAGCCCTGAGCAAATGGAGGCCTTCGCGGACTTGGGATACATCGTCTTGCCGCAGGTGCTTCCGCAGGCAACAATCGAGTTTGCGAAAAACGCGATCGAGGATCTCAAGCAGCGAGAACCGCCTCCGCCTCAAGGGAACCACGCTTATTGGTTGACAGTGTGTATATCAAGAGAGGTGTCGGCGTTACCTACGGCGACGTCGTGAATGTAATTAAATCTAGCCCTAACTCGTGTGCCCGGTCATGAAATCGCCGGACGTGGCAAAGTGCGGTTCCGAGTGGTTCTCACGTTCGGAGATTGAACGTCATGCATCTTACATTCATCGTATGGGATTACTCTGTTTGCACAGCCGTGTGATGCAGCCCATCTGAAGTTCGCGCTCACGCTCTGGAGAAAGTTTCCACGACTTGCCGTGAGTCAATGCCCAGATGAGTTCACGTTCGATTCGACCCTGGTGTTGCTCATTCGTTTCAACCACCCGGTTGCCCCACTCCTCCTGCCAACGCTTCAATCGCGCTTCCAAGACCTTCTGATCATCGGGCGATCCATGAAGCCCGATCAAATAGGCCGCTGTACTCGCCAGCGTGCGATCGTCCGTCGCCAAAAGCTTCTTCACTAAAACACCGATCGCGTCGGAGTAATACAACGCCGTCAACTCACGAAGCACAGAAGGATCGTCGCCAGGTTTCAATTCCGAGATTACTTGTTCAATCAACGGAAGCGCTTCACGTTCATTGTGTTTTGCGAAATAAGCGAGCAGACCTGCACGGCCGTCTCGGTGCAGCTTTGGTCCCACTGCTTGATAAAGCTCCATCAACTCCTGATAGATGCCGGCACTGCCAAACCGCACGAGCAGAGCGGTCTTCTTCTTCATATGAACAAAACCGGCGTTATTGGGTAATGAGGCAAGACGCCGAATCTGTTCGAGCAAAGATGCATCCACTTCTTCCAACGACTTCGCTTCAATACTGCCCAACAGCTTCACATCGACGAACGAATTCGGATCGCGTATTTCCGCAACTACAAATGGGCGTACTTCATCCGGAGCTATTTCAATCAGTAACTTCAGCGCCGCTTCGTGGATGTATTTCTGGCCAGAACCAGGTCCAGTTGATAGCGCCCGCTTGTATGTAGGAATCAACGAACGATCGCGCAGCTCCTCCCAGTCCTGCCGCATAAGCCATGCCTGACTATGTGGATGTAACGTGTCGAACTGCTGAATGAGAATCCGTCGCACCTCACGCGAACCAACGTTCGCCGCCTGAGGATCTTTCGGCGGATTGGAAGCAATGGTTATTGCCGTGGTTATTAGAGCCTTGTCCTTTCGCTTGGCCAGACCAGCTGATAACTCGATGACATAAGCATCTCGAATTTCACGAGTGCGAGGATCTTCTTCCGGGCTAAGCATTGGAGACACAGTCACAGGCTTATCCATCCTGATGCCATCTATGACCAATTTACGCAGCCTCGTTGCTGCGTGGAGCAATTGGGTGTTCACCTCGGTGTTAGGATCGCGCAGAGCCGCTTCGAGGAGTGTGAGTACCAACTGACGATCGCGAGCGATGAACAAACCGTACCACAGGTGTGCGTTGAGGTTTCCGCTTCGCGGGTCCAGATTAAGGAAACGCCGCCCGTCCAGGGCGTGAAACCTTTCAGTTTCAAATATAAATATTGCTTAAAAGTACTCTGTGGTATAAAGTACTGACCTCTAAGAGGGAATTTGACGCGGAGAATCGGAATCAGGAGAGGCAAGATGCAGGAAACGAGCGACAAACCAGTACGCAAAGTGTGGCACGGATTCACGCTCATGGCGGGAATCGTATTGCCGGGCATTTCCATCGCGGTCGAAGCCACGACTCACATCTGCGCAGACACGTTTTTCGACCCCATCCCCACTACGTGGCACCTTCTGTTGGTCATCTTCGTGCCACTTGCTCATCTGCAGGCCTGGTTGGCGGTGGGCAAGCGACAAACCGAACGCGGCGCACTGCTCGGTTTTACCAATGCCATCGCCATCGGTATCTCGATCTTCTATACAATTGTCTACATCCCTCTAATTCCCATGGCATTACTTGCCATCGCGGTTGCGGGCCTCGGATTCCTGCCACTCGCGCCACTGTTCGCGCTCATATCGGGATTAATTCTCCGTAGACAACTGCGGGCTGTTGCGAGCGAACAAAATTTTGCCCTAAAACCTCGTGGCCTTCTGACAGGATGTGCTCTGGCCCTCTTCGTGATCACTCTGACCGAACTTCCCTCGTCATTAACCCGTGTCGGGTTGCAAATGGCTGCCTCCGAATCTCCAGCGCAGAGGGCGAAAGGACTACGCTGGTTACGCACCTTCGGAGACGATAACTATCTGCTGCGAGCTTGCTACGTGCGCTCCGGGCGGGCAACAGATCTAGTTGGCTATCTCTTTTCGCTACAAAATCCGGTTACTCCTGACGAGGCCCGACAAATTTATTACCGCTTAACGGGCAAAACTTTTAATACATTGGCCCCACCAAAAAGATCTGGCGGCCGTTTGGCTATCCAAGACCAACTCGACTTTGATCCCGACCAGGGCGGAACAACTATCGCCGGCAAAGTGATGGGCCTCTCGCTATCGAGCTCCCGCATCGACGGTTCAACGGACGCTGACGCAGGACTTACTTACCTCGAATGGACGCTCAACTTTAAAAACGATTCCGCATGGCAGCAGGAAGCCCGCTCGCAAATTCAGCTTCCACCCGGAGGATTTGTGTCCCGTCTGACACTTTGGGTCAATGGTGAGGAGCGTGAGGCTGCTTTCGCCGGCAGGGCTCAGACCCGAGAGGCTTACCAACAAGTTGTCTCTCAGCGACGCGATCCGGTGCTTGTTACAACCGCCGGACGCGACCGCATTCTCGTTCAGTGTTTTCCGGTTCTTCCGCAAGGAGGTGAAATGAAGGTGCGCATCGGCATTACCGCGCCACTGGTACTTGAAGCTGAAGGACATGAGCGACTGCTGCTTCCACAATTCCGCGATCGAAACTTTCGCATCCCCGACAATCTCAGACACGCCGTTTGGATAGAGTCGAAAACTCCGTTGCACTCAGACAGCAAGATCCTCGAAAAGGAGCAGCCGTCCGCGAACCTTCACGCTGTCAGAGGATCGTTGCACGACCATGAGCTCTTGAACCCGGAATCGTCCGTTCGAATGTTCAGAACGGACGGCGTTACACACGCCTGGACACGCAACCCGAGCAAAGGAAACGGAGCGATCGTCCAGCAATTCATTCGAGAAAAACAGAGTCCTGCGCGACCGCGAGTCGTTTTAGTCGTGGACACTTCGGGGGCAATGAAAGAATCAGCCGAAGAGATCAGTGCTGCTTTGAGAGCGCTTCCAGGCGACGGTGAGATAACGCTGTTGCTTGCTGACGGTAACGGCGCGAATGAGGAAGGAGCGACCCAGAAAGCGACCACGGCAAGTCCGTCGGTGCTCGCTAGTGAATTAGATGAAGCGACATTTGCGGGCGGCGCCGACAACGTGCCGGCTCTGGCGAGAGCCTGGGATCTGGCAGCTCAGAATCCGGGCAATAGCGCTATTGTCTGGATCCACAGTCCACAGCTCCTTCAGCTCCAGCCCGTGGAGGAACTGAGCCAACGTTGGGAGCGCCGTCCCGATGGTCCAATTCTCTACACCGTGCAGACGAGTAATGGTCCTGACCGAGTGGAAGAGAAGCTCGACGGAGTTTCCTCAGTCGAGTCGGTGCCTCGCATGGATCGTCTCCAATCCGACCTGGAGAAACTCTTCGCGCAACTAAGCGGCCGGCTAAAAACATTCGAATTCGTCAGGTCCAACGAGAAGCTGGAACGGCTCCCAAACTCTTCGAATGCGAAAGAGACTTCCGCGCACCTGGCCAGGATTTGGGCATACGATGAGGTCATGCGTTTGATGGCTTCGCGAGAGGACGAATCCCTTGAAGAGGCCACTCAACTCGCAGTTGCATATCAACTCGTGACGCCCGTAAGCGGAGCTGTCGTACTGGAGACACAGGAACAATACAACGCGGCGGGTCTAAAGCCAGTGCAGCCCGGAACAGTTCCCACTATTCCTGAACCGGAGATGGTAATGCTGATCGTGATGGTAGGCGCCCTGCTCTTATGGCTACTCTATCGCCAACATTTGTCGCGTCGCGCGAGCGGTCGCAATGCGGTATGAATCGAACTACTTTCTTAGTCATAGCGCAGCTCATTGCTTTCTGGCCCGTCTGGAAATGGTATGTCGCGCGTGTTGGCGACTCTACGGATCAGAGCTGGGGCCTTCTCGCCCTCGTCACAGCTTTGTTTTTTGTGCTTCGTAAGCAGCCCTCAACTTTGGTGATTGAGCGATCACTCACGATACCGATTCTCCTCTTGCTTGTTTATGTTGTTACTTATCCATTAATTCCACCGCTGGCGCGGGCGGCACTTGCGGTCACGGCAATCGCAGTTACGGTCAGCCTCGTTCGCTTTGGGAGATTGTTACATCCTGGTGTGCTTGGTCTCTTTTGGCTTTCGCTTCCCCTCGTACCTTCGCTCCAGTTTTACCTGGGGTACCCGTTCAGAATGCTAGTCGGAAGTCTAACCGCTCCGATTCTCAGAATGGGGGGCTTCGCGGTAGTTCAGGAAGGGACATGTCTCAACTGGGCTGGCCAGCTTATATGGATCGATGCCCCTTGCAGCGGCATACGTATGCTCTGGGTTGGTCTATACCTAACTTTTACTCTCGTTTGCATCTATGAGCTTCGTCCGTTTAAGACGCTGGTACTCTTGATTGCCGCCCTCTTCGCAATTATCGCCGGAAATGTTTTTCGAGCGGTCGCGCTCTTCTATTTAGAGTCCGGCGTATACCCGATGCCGGCATGGGCGCACGACTATACAGGCTTGGTTGCGTTCGCGTTGGTAGCTACCGGCATTGTTGCGGCTGTTCATTTCATTCGCAGGGAGAAACTATGCGGCGAACTGCTGTCTACTTAGGAGTCTGCGCATTGGCAGCGTTGATTCCTATATTGCCACTGCATTCAAAGCCGTCGAATGCAGCAATTCCACGCGTCGCCTTCAGTGGATGGCCCGCGCGGTTCGAAGGGGAGGCTCTAAAACCTCTTCCGTTGAGTGAACGTGAATTACGTTTCGGTAGAGAGTTCCCGGGTCACATTGGTCGTTTCACTGATGGTAAGCGCGAGGTAATCATTCGTTGGGTCTCCGAGGCGACGCGCAGATTGCACCCGTCTGCCGACTGCTTTGAAGGCATCGGCTTCAGCATCCGACCGCTGCCGCTGTATGTCGATGGGAATGGTTCTCGGTGGTCAAGCTTCATTGCAACTCGTGGAAAGGAGCGGTTGCGTGTTCGTGAGAGGATCTACACCAATACCGGCGAAAGTTGGACCGACGTATCCGCCTGGTATTGGGCTTCGGTACAAGAACCTGATCTTGGACCATGGTGGGCCATTACAGTCGCTGAAGCAGAACCTGACCAAGTGCAACACCACTGAGCACTGGCCCGGAGAAATGTGGCACTCGTTACTCGCGGAACTCCAGCCGGCCAATAGCGCCATTCGCGCCGGCTCCCCAGCCTACTGACTTACGCGGAACGAAGCTGAACGTGTCGAAGCCCGGGCCATCGATCGGTTTCCATGTTCGTCCATCGTCCATCGAGTAATCACCGCCCGACGGACCAATCGCCACGAGCGTCTTCGAATTGGGAACGTATGCCACTACGGATCTAAAACCCGACAAGCCCTTTGCGAGCGTCCAGGTGAGTCCCCCATCGTTTGTGATGGCAAGATTGTCAACCGCTTCCTTTTCCTTGCGATAATCACCACCCGCGATCACGCCATGCTTTGCATCGCGAAAGGCGATTGAAAAGATTCCGGAAGATGGTCCGGAGGCCAGAGGAGTATCAGCTACTCGCCAGGTGCGTCCGCGATCCGAAGTGTGTAACACACGTGATTTGGAAGCTGCGCCCGTGCCGATCCATGCGTGTGATTTTCCAAACACGGCGACGTTCGTGCCGCTGGCGGCAAACGCGCCTTCGTTTTCGAGAGCGGGTGGCAGATTTTTGGTTTCCACTCGCGACCAAACCCGTCCGCCATCGTTAGTCGTCAGTACGTACAACTGACCATCGACTGAATCCCCGAAGACGATGCCGTTGTTCGCGTCCCAGAACGACATCGCGTCGAGGAACGCTTTCGGATCTTCGTTTTTAAACTGGAGCGTCCAGGTTTTTCCAGCGTCGGTAGTTTTGTAGATCCTCGAAGCTGGGCCATTGCCGATCGCAAGGACGTACGCTGTTTGAGCGTCAACGGCATCGACGTCGCGGAAATCCAGCGTATCACTGGTCACCGTGAGCTTTTGCCACGTCGTCCCGCCATCACCCGTCCGCAACACCGTCGATCCTGCCCCACTGGCCCACGCCACGCTCTCACTCACTGCGCTCACACCACGCAACCGCACGTTGACCCCACTCCTCTGCACGGTCCAATGTGGAGCCACGAACAGTGTCAATGTGATTAGCATTAGAAGTTTTATTGTCATCTCAATGATCTGTCATCGGGTATATTACGAAACAGCGGTAGACAACAGGCAGATCGCTGTCCACGACGGCGAAAGGAGACCTGTTCTTGCGGCTCACGAACGGTCGGGATTGATCTTTTATTCCAAAAGCGATGGCTTAAGGAATAGTGACGTCTAACGTCTGTTGTGGACCAAGTGGATTATGATCATTCCCTGCCAACATGACGACGATCTTGTGAGCTCCCGGAGTTAAGCCGTGGAAACTGAGCTTCGTGGTCGTTGTCGCGATTACCGGTCCACTATCCACTTGATAATGCAGGTGACCCTCACCAGGTTTTGCTTTTTCTCCTGAGGCAGCGGGATCAACCAACTTGATACCGTCGACTTTCACAGAAACAGTAGCCGCTTTTTGCTGCGCTTTCTTTTCCGGATCAACGAGCGTCGCGGTCAACGAGGGTGTGCCCTGGCTGGCGGCCGGTTGCTCTTTAGTATTAGAACCGTATTGCGCCTCCACGAGTGAAGCGCAAACAAACACCAGACCAAGCGACGCAAAGATTAACGCTAACTTGCAAAAACCTGCATATTTCATTTGTTCTTAGCCCTCCTTGTTGTTGTCGTACACCGGGTTCTATAACGGTCCAGCGTGCGACTGCGCAGACTTCATTCTGAAGTGTTGCTGATCTTGTTTTCCGGGGATATGAGGGAACGCTTTTAGGTTACTTCGAGGAATCAAGATTGTAAAGAAACGAGCCCGGTAAGAAGGTGTCCAAAGAAGTCCCTCCACCGATCTCTCTACTTATTGACAAGCGCAAATATTAGGCATAGAAGTTAGTTGCCCATCCTCGTTTGGCTTCCCCCGTCATCGAAACAACAACACATCCCGCGCCACTCACCTCCTCGTCACCTAAGGAGACGGCATGATGAGGAAGTGCGGCGGTAAACTTCAGTTGAACCCTACCACGGGGAAAAACTGGAGTAGATAGGTCATAGGCTGAATTAATTCCTGTGGCTGTTGACCACGTTAAGGAGACTAATCAGACCTTTGACCGAAGCGCCACCGTAGGGCGATTGACCCTGAATAGGAGGCTGGTGACCGCCGCAACAGAAAGTCTACTCCAGGCAAACAACTGGAGGAAACCACAGATGAGATTCATTGGAGTAGACCTGCACAGCAATAGTTTGACGGCGTGTTATTTGGACCAGAACGGTAGTGAAGAGATGCGCACGTTTGACCTGCAAGAGATGGTGAAGTTTCAAGCGAGTCTCGCAGTCACGGACGAGATCGCGGTGGAAGCAACCGGCAACACGCGGCATTTCAAAGAGGCGATCAAGGAGCTAGTGAGCAAGGTGGTGGTAGTGAATCCGAACCAGTTCGAAGTAATCCGCAAGAGCGTGAAGAAGACTGATCGGCACGATGCGCGCACATTGGCGTTGTTTTTGAGCAAGGAAATGCTGCCGCAGTCGCGCTTGAAGGAACCAGCACAGGCACAACTCAATTCCGTGGCTCATACGCGCGACAAGCTAGTGAAGCTGCGCACCACACTAATCAACAAGTTGCACGCGCTGCATATAGCGGCCGGCATCAAGAGCAAGAAAAGTTCATTCAGTAGTGTGAAAGGGGTGAAGGCAGCCCTGGCTCGCAGTTGGGACGAACTGACTCGAGCGGAGTTGGAAGTGATCGTCAGTCAGATCGGGTCGCTCAACGAAGGCATCAAGCGGCTGGACCACAAGCTTGCTGAATATGGTCGCCGCCTGGTGGGACATCGAAACCTGACGAGCATTAAAGGCATCGGCGATAAATCGGCGGCGGTGTTACTGAGTGTGATCGGCGACGTCTCGGACTTTGCCGGTGAGGACAAATTGGCGAGTTACTTCGGTTTGGTGCCACGCGTGGCCAATTCAAATGAAACTGTGCATCACGGCCGCATTACCAAACGCGGTTCCAAGCTGGGGCGCACGACCCTGGTCCAATGCACGTTGGTTGCCGCTCGTTACAGTCCTTACTTGAAAAACTTTTACGAACGAATCAAAGCAAGAAAAGGCGCGGGCAAGGCCATCATCGCCACCGCGCGCAAATTCCTGGGAGTCATCTATCGCACCCTCAAGTACAACTGGGTGTTCACAGACTTCCCAAACTTTGTTCTCGCCGAGGACTGAAACTTACACCTCGGAGTAGACAATCATCATAGGAGTTTCTATGAATTCAGCTCGCAAAATCCAATGTGTCCTCGGACTCTCTTTGTTGTTGTTGTGCACGGCGCGCGTGGGCGCTGCACAAACTGCTTGCAACCCAACGTGGAATTCCACTTCCGTCTATACGGGCGGCATGAAAGTTAGCCTTAACGGAATCAATTACACGGCAAATTTTTGGACCCAGGGCCAAAACCCTTCCACTAACAACGGCGGACCGGGCAGTGGTCAACCATGGACCAGCAACGGATCGTGTAGTGGATCTGGTGGTGGCGGCGGAGGTGGCTCATGCGCCTCGACCTGGAACTCGACCACTGTTTACAACGCTGGTAACACGGCAAGTCTTAATGGCGTGAACTATCAGGCTAACTTCTGGACGCAAGGACAAAATCCTTCAACTAACAACGGAGGTGCAGGTAGTGGTGCGCCCTGGACCATCATCAACACTTGCAGCGCGTGCACAACTGTTCCCAGCGTTCCGACCGGATTACAAGCATCGGGAACTACAAGCAACAGCACGAACCTGAGTTGGACCGCGTCGACAGCCGCCGTCAACTGCACTGTGACCGGCTACACTATCTTCAGGAACGGTGTTGCGTTCGCTACTTCGACCACACCAAACGCGTCCATAACCGGATTGTCTCCGCAAACCACCTACACATTCAGGGTTTCAGCTTCAAGCGCTGCGGGAAGTTCAGCACAGAGCACTGCGATAAACGTAACCACACCCAACGGTCCGCCACCGCCACCGCCGTCAGCGAAAGTCTTCGCGCCCTATATCGATCTGGGCCTTACTGCTAGTTGGCAACTGTTGACTATCAAGCAGCAATCCGGAATCAGGGTCTTTACGCTTGGCTTCGTCGTTGGTAACGGCGGCTGCACACCGACATGGGGTGGTGTGGGAGCAACCGTAGCGAATGACACGCTGCCCAATGGCACAACTATCCTTTCGCTGGTCCAGGGCATACGTGCTACCGGCGGTGATGTGATCATCTCGTTCGGCGGCGCGTCCGGCACTGAGCTGGCACTGGGATGTTCCACCGCGTCGGCTCTACAGGCTGCTTACCAATCGGTGATCAATAAATACAGTGTGAACAGCAGTACACCAGTGAGAATCGATCTAGACATTGAAGGTGGCGCGATTCTCGATCAGACCTCGGTCAATCGTCGCAACCAGGCGTTAGTTGGACTCAAGGCCGCGAATCCAAATCTGGTGATTTCCTACACGCTGCCGGTTTTGCCGACGGGATTGGTGGCGAGTGGTGTCAATATGTTGAACAGCATCAAAGCTTCCGGACTCAACGTCAACGTAATAAACATCATGGCCATGGACTATGGTCCAGCCAACGATAATGGCGGTCAGATGGGTCTCAGCGCTGTTCAAGCCGCGAGCAACACCCACAATCAGGTCGTCGCGGCAGGTCTGACTGCGACGATCGGAGTGACCCCCATGATCGGAATCAACGACGTCGCCTCAGAGATCTTTCAACTGAGCGACGCGACCATGCTGTTGAACTTTGCGAACGCAAACAGCTACATCACGCGGCTGTCGATGTGGTCAGTGTCACGCGACAATGGCAGTTGCCCAAACCAGGGGTTTGCTTCTCCTGTTTGTAGCGGCATTTCGCAGAGTAACTGGGCGTTCGCGAACATATTCAAGCCGTTCGCCCCGTAATGTTTCAGGAATCGACGTTCTTTATCCCTGCGATGCGAATGGCGCATCGCAGGGATACCTGTGTGTGCTAAGAAGTGTCATACTCCCGAAACCTTAGTTCTTCAATGAGCCCGATTACAAAAATCGTTACCAGACGAGACTTTCTTTGCTGTGCGGCTGCGGCGTCCGCAGGTCTATCAATGCTCAAACCTCTCCGGACATTCGCACAGCAAAAACTTTCGTCGAATACTGATTACTCATCGGTTATTAAAACAACTAAACAGCTGCTCCCAGTTGCGATGGCGTCAAGAAACATTTCGGGAGCTTCAATTGCGCTGCTCGACGGCGACAGCATAGTTTGGGCAGAAGGCTTCGGTTATACCGACCGGTCACAAAGGGTGAAAGTCACGTCTGACACGCTTTTTCACGCCGGCTCACTCTCGAAAAGTTTTACTGCGCTCGGCATGAGCGACTATCGGTCGGCAACAAGGTTTATTTTAAGAGCAAGTAGGATTCTTTCCGGCTGTGCACACAAAGTTCTTAGCTTCGGCTACGCCGCCTGATGTGCGGCGGCGGCTGTGCCCGCCGATTTCGCATGTATGCGATGGGCTGTGCCCCTGGTTCGGGCTATGCCCTAAGGGTTTTAGGCCAAAGGCCGAACAAAGGGCGTAGCCCAAGGTAGTAAAATGCTTACGGCGAGGCATAGCCTTCGCCGCACATCAGACGGCGTAGCCGCGAAAACGACTTTTTGTGCAAAGCCATTCTTTCCCCTCGAAACGATAAAAATGTTTAAGGGGCGGCGAGGGGTCGCCGCCCCTGGATCACAGATTTGAGAATTTCCTTTGTCCCTCCTACGAACAGCTCACGATGAGGTGAAATGCTCGGTCTGACTGAAAACCTTCGGGAGTGTAGGTGTTGACGATCACGGACTGAGGCCGCGTCCCATTTATCGCATTTTTCACAGTGGCTTGTCCGCTTGGCCCGGTGGTGGTCGCGACGGACGCCGTGTATGCGCATTTGCTAACGTCATCAGCGAAGGTGACCATGAATTCTCCCGGGGCTGTACGAGTAACATCGATAACATCCGAACCGCGCTCGAGTAAGAAGTTGACGGCCGCGAAGTAAGTGCCGCGCCCGGCCCTGGGCGCTCCGGTTGGTGCTGCGAGCGGACCGATCTCGCGATCGGCCTGCTGATCCTGTGCCTGGGCACTCTGTGCGTGTGTATCCGCAGGCGAGAAGTTGTGGCCGGACACTTTTGTTGACGAAGCAAACATTGCTTTCAATATTCAACAAGTGCGCAAGAGTCTGAATGACGACGCGCGCAAT
The DNA here is from genome assembly GCA_963789185.1 of uncultured Acidobacteriota bacterium. Taxonomy (GTDB): domain Bacteria; phylum Acidobacteriota; class Blastocatellia; order Pyrinomonadales; family Pyrinomonadaceae; genus PSRF01. The sequence goes on along the minus strand of CAWBJU010000012.1, from coordinate 77,115 downwards.
CCACGCTACGTTGGCACAGTGCCGCGGCGAGGTTATCGATTCCTTGTAGAGGTTGAGGTCGTTACAAGTAATCAAACCCCGGCGCCAGAAGTTCATAGCGTGGTGTCACCAACTCTCGCTGCAACGACAGACAGCCGCAAAAGAATCACGGTGTTTGCGGCGGCAACAGTCATACTGCTCATCGGTGCGGGTTTAATCGCGTGGAGTTTTTCCGGACGTAAGGGCGCTGTTGAGAACAACAACGGTGTTTCCAGGTCATCGACCTCACCTTTAAGGCTCGAACAATTAACTGCCACCGGACAAAGCAATCTGGTGGCGCTTTCACCCGATGGCAAATACCTCGCGTATCAGCGTGCCTCTGAAAAGAAGTCCGCCCTCTGGCTACGTCATCTCGAGGCAAATACAAATGTCGAGCTCATTCCACCGACCGGATACATTTTTGGAGTGACGTTCGCGAACAACGGGGAATACCTCTATGTAGTGAAAGGTGATCCACTTGCGCTCTACCGAGTTTCCCTGCTGGGTGGTGTGCCGGCAAAGATAACCGACAACCCGCAAGGCAAGTTTTCAATTTCGCCGGACGACAGTCGAATTGCGTTTATTCGTGAAGCGATAAATGCCGAAGGACGATACGAGTATTCATTGTTCACCGTGAGATCCGATGGCACCGACGAGAAGAAGCTGTTCAAAGGCACTCATCCTCATAAATTGGATACACCGATGTGGACGCCTGACGGGTCAGCAATCATTTGCTCGTATGGCGACTCAAACGGTGGCGGACGAGAATTTGGTTTGATTGAAATAAACGCCGCAGATGGCCAGATGAAAGAATTGCCTGGTCCAAAATTCTTTCACATTACGAAGATGGCCTGGTCGGCGAAAGCGGATTCGTTGATACTGTCGGCACGGACCAATCTCGAAAACAACAACCAACTTTGGAAACTAACCTACCCAGGTCTGCAACTCACCCAACTGACTGAAGGTTTTCTTTCGTATCACGATCTCAGCATCGCCCGAAATGTAAACAAAGCAACTGCTTCCCGACGAGTTGCACTTGTGGAAGGTGTCAGTTGATGGTGGAGATCCGATCGAAGTCACAAGCTACGTTGCGATACGACCGTCGATGTCGCCGGACCAACGATCGATTGTTTGCTTAGGCAGAAACGGATTGAAACGCGAGATCCTGATTTTACCGGCAGCAGGTGGAGAGCTTTTGAAAAGGATCGAAGTTCGCGTTGCCGCGCTGGCGGGTTACCGGATCAAGTGGACAGCGGATGGCAAGGCCCTTATTTACATTGCGGAGAATGATGGCACTCTCAACATCATGAAGCAGTCATTGGATGGCAGGCCTCCGGAAGAAGTCGCAAGGTTCGATCAAAATGATGTATTCGATTTCGATTACTCCTCGTCCGGACAATTCGCTGTTACCCGCGGGGTCTGGAAGTGGGACGTGGTCCTGATCAGTGATCTGAATTAGACAACCTAAATCCTCACGGCCGAACGTCAGGCATCGAACTTGCTACTCCACGTTATGGCTGCAAATCGATGCCGAGACTGACTTATTTGAGTGCGGCTCAACGACGGGGGTAAGCGACAAACAATACATTTGCTGACGTTTATGAAGAATGGACCACCACCGGTTAATGCCCGTAAAACTCCAGACGGAGATGGGCCAGCTGTCCGATCCGCGGAGCAGTTGACGGAGCAGAATGTCGAAAGGGTAACGAGACTTGAAGAAGCGGCCCGGGAACAACGGACGCCGGCGGATCGGCTTGCCGAAAGGATTTCGAATTTCTGCGGCAGCATGACGTTCGTGTGGGTGAATGTATGCTGGTTCGGCAGTTGGATCCTTTTCAATTCGATTCCGGGCATGCCGCATATCGATCCTTTTCCTTTTATTCTCCTGACGCTCATGGTTTCACTGGAAGCAATCTTTCTCTCGACTTTTATTCTGATCAGTCAGAATCTCGACAAACGCATTAGCGAAAGACGCAGTCATTTGGACCTTCAACTAAACCTGTTGAGCGAACAGGAAAACACAAAGATGATCATTATGCTGCACGCCATCGCCGCAAAAGTGGGTGCTGACTTGTCCCATGATCCTCAATTAAGGGCACTAAGCGAGGAGACGCAGCCGGAAAGACTGATCAAACAGATCGAAGCGCGCGAAAACAACTAAGCCAAGGGGGTCGCAATGAAACAGGTTGGCATTATCACATTACTTCTTTTCTTCTCGTCGGGTTGCGTGGTCGTCGGAGGTTACAGCAGCGGACGCGGATGGTTTATCTGGCCAGGCACGATTGGAATTCTTCTGGTTATTGCGGTTCTCTATTTTCTTTTTAGACGACGATAAGCGTTCGTGTCTACACGCCCTTGCCGCCGGAAGCTACTCCAGGTTTGTTATCTTCCTGAAACTCAGAAATTAAAGCCTCCGTCGTCAACATCAACCCGGCGATCGACGCGGCGTTCTGTAGGGCGCTGCGCGTTACCTTGGCGGGATCAATGACACCCGCTGCTACAAGATCTTCAAACTCCTCCGTGACGACGTTATAGCCGATGTTCGGGTTCTTTTCGGAGCGAACTCTCTCGACAATCACTGCACCCTCTTTGCCCGCATTGGCGACGATTTGGCGCAGAGGCTCTTCAAGCGCGCGCTTCACGATGTTGACGCCAATTTGCTCGTCCGGGTCGCCCGCGCCTTCGTTTTCATTGAAGAGTTTGAATTTGTCCAACACCTTCGCAGCTCGAATTAGGACCACACCTCCACCCGGCACGATACCTTCTTCAACCGCCGCGCGAGTTGCATGCATCGCGTCCTCAACACGCGCTTTCTTCTCCTTGAGTTCCGTTTCAGTAGCCGCTCCGACGCGAATGATCGCGACGCCTCCCACAAGTTTTGCCAGTCGCTCTTGCAGCTTCTCGCGATCATAATCGGAGTCACAGTCTTCGATCTGAGCTTTGAGCGTGTTTACACGGGCGTGCAATGCTCCGGTGTCTCCGCCGCCATCAATGATCGTCGTAGTCTCCTTCTCAATCGTCACTCTCCTGGCGCTACCGAGCTCCTCAAGCATGACATTTTCCAGCTTGATGCCGAGATCGTCGGTAATAACCTTTGCGCCCGTAAGGATCGCAATGTCTTCGAGCATGGCTTTGCGACGATCACCAAAACCCGGGGCTTTGACCGCTGCGACGCCAAGCGTGCCGCGCAATTTATTTACTACAAGCGTTGCCAGTGCTTCTCCTTCTATATCTTCCGCGATAATCAAGATCGGTCTTCCCAGCTTCGCAACTTCTTCAAGTATGGGCAGCATATCTCTCATCGAAGAAATCTTTTTGTCACTCAGGAGAATAACTGGATTTTCCAGTACGGCTTCCATGGTTTCAGCATTGGTGACGAAGTAAGGCGAGAGGTATCCGCGATCGATCTGCATCCCTTCGACCACTTCCAAACCGGTCTCGATTGTCTTTGATTCTTCTACTGTGATAACGCCATCTTTACCAACCTTCTGCATCGCCTCGGCGATTAACTTTCCGATGGTCTGATCACCATTTGCGGAGATCGCGCCTACCTGGGCAATCATGTCTTCCGTTACCGGCTTAGCTGTTTTCCTGATCTCCCGGGTCGCACGCTCGACGGCTTTATCAATACCACGCTTCAGAGCCATTGGGTTTGCACCCGCTGCCACCGTTTTCACGCCCTCGCGGAAAATCGCCTGGGCCAATACGGTCGCGGTGGTCGTGCCGTCGCCGGCAACATCGCTGGTCTTCGACGCTACTTCCCGGACCATTTGCGCGCCCAAATTCTCCATTGCATCTTCGAGTTCGATCTCCTTCGCCACAGTAACGCCGTCTTTCGTGATCACTGGACTGCCATATTGCTTGCCCAGCACGACGTTGCGTCCTTTTGGACCAAGTGTAATCTTTACGGTGTTCGCGAGTTTATTCACACCGCGCAGAATTGCGGCGCGAGATTGTTCGCCAAGCGTTATTTGCTTTGCCATTAACTTGTTCCTACTCCCGAGCGCTGGTTGGTGATTTCTAACTGAATCGTGCAGGTAGGTCGTCGTAGCTTCTCTGTTGCGCCTATGCCGGGTTTCGATACTGCCTCAGAAGATTAAGTGCAAGAACCACCACCGCAGCTACCAGCAATAAGTGAATCAGGCTGGTGGTAACATAGCCGCCATAAAACCCCACCAACCAAAGCAGTAACAACACTACAAGAATTGCCCACAACATAATCGTACTCTCCTCATTTCCACGTTTGTTTAATCCTTGAATACAGAATGGATTAACCAAAGACGGCTGTCCGTGCGTTAGACCACATATCCAATTGCTGACATAACATGAAACATTTCCTGACTAATGCCCAACCGGAATTCGCTGAAACTGGGTCTTTCCATCCAGATCTTCCCAGGAAATATCCAGGACGTAAGGCTTAACCGCGCCCACTACAATCTCAAGCCGTCTGATTTGATCCTGCGCATCATTTGCCGGCATGCCATTGATCCAAGTCCGATGAGAAACAACGGCTTTTTCGTTTGGTCGAACCGAATTGATTGTGTCAAACCGAATATGTGCTCGGGATGGACCAGCGGGACCTTCTTCGTTCGTCAAAAACACTGTCAGAATCTCAACCGACCGCAGCGTTTTTTCGGTCGTATTAGTGATTTCCATCAGCATTCGCGGTTTCGTGTCCATGAACCTGACCACCAAAGGCGCTCTACTATTGTTGCTTGTCATTAAACCTCCAGGATCGGTTCTCCTTCGTCGATCATGCCACCGTGCGAAACCTCTGACAGAAGCCGGGCCAAGAGGTTTCTCAATTGATTGAAGTTATCCGGGTTTGTTAGGTATACATTTCCACCAATTGCAACTTCTTCACCTTCCGGGATGTCTTGAGCGCAAAAGACTACAACTGGAACCTCATCACCAACGGCGGCTCCCTTTCGTAAACGACCAACCGTGCCGAGAACGTTGTTTGGCAACGCCGCCCCACTTACTAGTATCAGGTCGGGTCGTTCCGGCCGGGTGGGGTTTAGTACTTCTAGTTCGGCGCCTGCCGAAACTACGCGATAGCCGGTGGCCTTCAGGAGAGTGTCGATGCCTGCACGCGTTTCGTAAACATCTTCGACTACTAGAATTAGCCGGTCTTTTTTAACGTCTGTAAAATCCACTACTTTCATGTCCATACCTGTATCCACACCTCATCGGTAAGAAAGTTAAAGGTTTAGGTGTAAATGGACCTTACAGGTTGGAGGCCATGGGCGTCCGTGCGACAACACACATACGCACGTACTTAGCGCATTTGTGATCAAAGTTCTCGGTAAGCAGTGGGGGGGCTAATGCGCGTGAATGAGCCGGCGCATGCGATCCGCGAACAACACATCCATTTTCTGTGGCTCTATGACCGCCGTGACCTCACCTTCACCAAACGTGGGATGCGTCAGAGTCTGTCCCTTGCGATACGTTCGAGTCCGATCGTACGGGGCGCCGGGCTGGGCGGAAGCGCGACGCGTTGTGCCGGCGCGATAGATGACTCGTGAGTCGCACATCGGACAACCGACGCGCGTAATTCTTCCTGTCTTGCTGATCGAAACCACAATGTGACCTCGCTCCTCATTACACGTGAGACACATCTGGTCGACACGATCTCCGACTTTGTGAACTACTTTCTCGTCCATGATTTTTCCCCTTCCATTTGATGCTTAAGAACCTTCCGACTTAACCCGCGCGGTGATCGGTTGCCAGGCAGAAGAGACGCGATTGAAGTGAATGCGCTTTATGCCATGAGCCAATCCTAAAAATTGCAAAGCCCTAATACCTAACCAGTTCAAATCAATCTCGTACCAACGCAGTCCGTGTTGCGCCGAAGTGGGATGAGCATGATGGTTGTTGTGCCATCCTTCACCGAATGTCAGCAGCGCAACCCACCAACTATTGCGCGAATCATCAGCGGTTTCGAATCTTCTTCTTCCCCAAAGATGCGTAGCCGAATTGACGAGCCAGGTCGCATGCAGCGCCAGCGTCAGCCGGAGAGAAACTCCCCACAGCAACACACCCCATCCGCCGACGATTAGAAGCACCACTCCTACCACTAAAAGAGGAACGTAGTAAAAGCGAGTAAGCCAGCGATAATAGCGATCGTTCATTAAATCGGGTACGTAGCGAGCAATGGTGGCCTCAGAGTGATTCTGTGCCGTGCCCCACAATATCCAGCCAACATGCGCCCACCATCCACCCTCACGCGGTGTATGTGGATCACCCTCGCGATCCGTGTGCGCATGATGCATGCGGTGCGTCGTAACCCATTCGATTGGACCACCTTCCAGAGAAGTCGTGCCGCAAGTTACAAGAAAGTATTCGACGACTTTTGGCACCTTGTAACCGCGGTGTGTCAGTAACCGGTGATATCCCATGCCGATACCCAGACTGCCGGCGATCCAGTAAAAAATAACTGCGGTGATTACGGCGGACCAGCTCCAGAAAAAAAGCGCCGCGACAGCAGTCAGATGGGCGCTAAGCAGGAAAAATCCCATGCCCCAATTCGCTTGGGCGCGATTGATCTGGCTCAGGGGCATCGGTTCGCTATCTTGATCTAAGTTCAATGATTTTCTTTACCAAATAGCAGAGAGGATCTCCGTGATATCGACATTACGGAGACCCACATCTGACTGTTACCACGCGAAATTAGTAGCGGCGTCCGCCACCATTGCCACCGCGATTTTCCTGCGGTTTGGCTTCATTGACTTTCAAGAAGCGGCCACCGATTTCCTTGCCGTTGAATTGCGAGATCGCTGAAGTCGCTTCTTCCTCGCTGGACATTTCCACGAAGGCAAAGCCTCTCGAGCGGCCGGTGTCGCGGTCTTCTACAACGCTGGCAGACTGAACCGTTCCGGCGGTACCAAACAACTGCTCGAGATCCTGACTGGTGGTTTGGAAAGCGAGGTTTCCAACATAAAGTTTTGTTGACATAAAGAAATACCTTTCCCCTTTTTGGGAATGAAAAGAAGCTGCGAATCGGATGGGCTTCGGCGAAACGGTAGCGGTCGAAGGACCAGGTTCGGATGCTCTGAAAGAGCGGCTTCGAAGTATGAAACAAGCCTGCTCTCGAACTTCCAAACGCCGGCGCTAATCGATTTATGCGCGGGGCGCATCACCGTCGATGCGCGAGAGAAGGATTAACCGGAAGCTATGATGCCATATGGATGGGTTTAGCTGCAAGCAAACGAGGGTCTATGTGTTTCGATCGTAAAATATATTTTGGACAGACAATATATGTCGCATGTGATAAATATGACTTCTCCCGTGGATCGCGAAGAAAACCGGTGTAGGTCTGGCGACTTTCAGTCGGGTCGTTTTTGCATCTTGTTCAGTTCTGTTGAAATTCGACCGCCGGATCGAAGAGCGAATTGTGTGAATTAAGTCACGTGACGATGTGGTAAGATCCCCGCGCCATGACTCACAGATTACGACGCCTCACAACAAGCGCCTGTATAACCTGTCTGCTGCTCCTCGCATACGGCCCCGTCTCATTGGGCCAGAAGCTGAAGCCGGCGGATGTATCTTCCCTCCTCAAAGACTTGAAAGCTGCTAACACCAAGGTGCGTCTTGCCGCAGCGAGCCGGTTGCTCTCAGCGAACGCTGAGGTTGCGGCTGCCGTTTCGGCGCTTCTCAACCTGGTGGAACACGGCGACAAGGATATTCGTGCGCAGGTGTTCGACGTTATCGAAAACATCGGACCGGAGGCGAGCGACGCCGTCCCCGTTCTTGCCGAGGCCTTGAAAAGTGACGTCTTCATCGTCCGCTACGCTGCGCTCGAAGCACTCGGCGTAATCGGAAGCGACAAGTCGAACGTCGCGGAACTGGCGAAAGAGTTAAAAGACAATAACCCGGGTTTGCGCGCACTCGCCGCGGGCCGTCTCGCCGCTATGGGTGATGATGCGCAGGCCGCAGCTCCCGTTCTTATCGAGATGTTGAAAGATGAGGAAAGGACCACGCGCCGTCTCGCTGCGTACGTGCTGGGTGAGACTCGCGCCAAAGCTCCTGTCACAACACTCCTTGCACTACTGAAAGATGAGGACAAGGACACGCGCATGAGCGCGATGTCACAACTGGGTAATATCGGGCCGGATGCGCGCGACGCCATTCCCGCGCTGATCGAGATTCTCACCGGCGACGACAAAGATTTCCGCAGGCGCGCTGCTTCCGCCCTCGGCGAAATTGGACCGGACTCAAAGCCTGCCATCCCGCTCTTGCTGAAGATGCTCAGAGACCCTGAGAGGGATAGCCGTGCTTCCGCAGCTTATGCGCTCCGCAAACTTGATCTGGAGGCATCCGCCGTTCCCGTGCTTGTCGAAGCACTAAGCGACGACGACTCCCAGGTGCGAATGTACGCCGCCGAGATAGTCCGGAAATTAGGCCCCGCGGCGCGCGACGCCGTGCCACAGCTCGTCGGCATTCTGAAAGCACCAGATTTCTTTAGCCGTTTCGAAGCGGCCAACGCGCTCCGAGCGATCGGGCCGGAAGCTAAAGATGCCGTGCCCGCACTGCTTAAGTCGCTGAACGATCGTCACGCATTCGTGCGCACAATGGTGGCCGTCGCGCTGCTCAAGATCGATCCGGTGAACGAATCACAGATCACGCCGGAGCTACTAAAGCAGGCCAAAGATCGGATCGAGGATGTTGAGAAAAAAGGTGGACGCTACGGCATCGGCTTTAGGCCTGCGCCCGATCCGAAGTCTGCTGAGGCGGCGAGCCACATGTTCCGCGGCGACGAGTTTTACAAGCAAGGAGATTTTGATGCCGCGCTCGCCAGCTTCTCAGAGGCGATCGAGATTGATCCTGGATATACCGAGGCTTATCACCGTCGCGGCCTTATCCGCCGCGCCCGACGCGACAACGACGCGGCCATCGCCGACTTTACGAAGGCTATCAACACCGCAACCGGCTCGCCCGAGATGCATTACCACGCCCGCGGGATCACTCAACTCGCAGGGGGCAAGTACGATGCGGCCATCGCCGACCTTACCGAAGCCATCAAGCTGAACCCCTACAACGCCGACGCCTACTACATTCGAGGCCTCGCGCATCATCGCAAAGGAAGCCGCGAAGCAGCCATAGCTGACTATGATCGCGCCCTGAGTTTATCCCGCCGGTGACCGAAGCGTACGGCGCACGCGGCGTTGCGAAACTCGTCGTGGGTAAAACCGCCGACGCTCTCGCTGACTTCACCGAAGCCATCAAAGCCCACCCGCAGAACTACGCTCATTACGAAGGTCTCGGCGACGCTTATGGTCGCCTGGGCGACATGGAACGCGCACGCGACGCCTGGGGCAAAGCGCTTGCCTTCTCGACGGTCGCGGAAAACAGCGCCAGGATCCAGCGAAAACTGAACGGCGCTGAAAAACCGTAGCTGCGTCTAGGTTGTTCCGACATCTGTCGGAATTCGATCATCAAATCCATCTCTCGCACTACCTAATTTCGGGACAAAAGCTGTGGCCTGAGGTTTGCCAAGTGATGGGCATTCCAATTCTCGGGGATCATTATGTTCAAGAGATTGTTAGCAGTATCGGTTAGCGTGTTAGTGCTTCACGCTTTCATGTTCAATGCCACGGCGCACGCGATCGTCAATCAGCAAACAGACACGGCCAAAATCGAAAAGGTGAAACGAGGAGTTCGTAAGCTCGGTACCGGTTGCGAAGCGCGAGTCGACGTCAAACTCTTCGATAAACGAAAGTTCAAGGGCTATATAAAGGAAAGTAACGACACGAGCTTCGTAGTCGTAGCTGACAAATCGAACGCGGAAATCACGGTCGATTATTCACAGGTAAAAGAAATCAGGGGTAAGAATGACCTAACCGCCGCGAAGGTTGCGATCAATGTAGGGAAGGCGGCGCTGATTGTGGCGGCAGTCGCCGGTGGCGCTACTCTCCTCATGTTTCTCATAATCCCAAAGACTTAGCATTCAACATTTTATCCCATGCGGACGTTACGCACTTGAAGTTCACAGGGGTTTTGTGAGGAGATACTTCTTGTCGCTGAGCTAGTCAGTGACAGCCGAATCTTTTAGGAGAACCCCTTAGTGAAACTGCTGCTTACAATCGTCATCTCTTTCGTTTTCTTCGTCCTGCCGGCCCATGCACAAGACACACGCACAAAAATCTCTGATCGCGGGCCAGGGACTTTATGGCCCACTTTAATAATCGTCCACATTTTTTGGAGAAACACTTAGTGAAACTCTTACTGACAATCCTAATCTCTTCAGTTTTCTTCGTCTGACGGTCCACGCGCAGTCGCATGTCGCTTGAAGGGCAAGTGGTGTGTTGCGCTGAGTGTTGGGCTGAAGCGGACCGCAACAAGGTGGAATTCGGCACAGCTGAAAATCTGTTGAAGGCGAAATCGTGCGTCGAAGGCGGCGATCCAACACTGCTCGCCGTGCGTGAAGGTGACAAGTTCAAGCTGTATCAACTCGCCATGGGCAAGTTTCGTCTGCCGGGAAAGAATTGGCTTGAATTTGTCGGCAAACGCGTCGCTGTAGAAGGCGCGATTCAGAAGAAAAAAGACGTTGAGATTATTCGCGTCGACACTCTCGAGGTGCTCGCAACAAGTCTTGCCGAGCGTGAGGCGACAAAGTTAGTGGGCCTACGGGTTGATATCACACTGAAAGATCTGTCAGGCGTCGAACAGAGTTTGTCGGCACTAAAAGGCCGTATCGTCATCCTTAATTTCTGGGCGACTTACTGCGTTCCGTGTCGCAAAGAGATGCCCGATCTCGCTGCCATTCAAAACGAGTTCGGAGCGTTGGGCGTGCAGGTTATCGGCGTCAACGTCGACGACCTCAAAGATCAAAAGAGCGTCGTGCAGTTCGTCAGAGAAACGAAAGTTAACTTTCCGATTTGGGTGGGCGGCTCCGCGGAGCACATGGTCCGCTTCGGACTCGGCACAGCTTTACCGGGCACAGTCGTGATTGGGCGCGACGGAAAAATCGTGAGGATTATTTCCGGCATCGTCAATCAGCCTCTGTTGCGAAAAGAGATAGAAGCACTACTCGCGATTGCAACCACAAAGCCCGCTAAAAGCGATGCGCGCGCGACCGAACGAAAAGCGGCAGTTTCCGCTGTTCCGAGTTGACCGCTTTGACCGGGCGAAGGCCGCGCCGTGAGCGGGGCAGGAGAAAACGATTTCAGATGGACTTACGGCGTTCGCGTGATCGCCAATCAGATCGATCGCGCAACGTGGCGTAATACTCTGACTTATCGTTTCCATCCGAGATTCACCGCCGGCGTCGAGTACAACCCGTTAGCGAAGAAGGTGAGCCCACTCGCGAACCTCGTCCTTGTAACAGAAACTCACAATCGACCCGCACTCATCATCGGAACAAGCTCCGATCGAATCGGCACACCATCCGGACAATCGTTTTACGCCACGTTGAGTAAGAACGTGAAACACTACACGCGTTTACCTGTCAGTCCCTACATCGGTGTCGCTTACGGCACGTTCGAAGATCGCGCTCGTTTGATTGGAGGGTTGAACATCACATTCAACGAGAGTTGGAGTTCAACAATTCTGTTCGACGGCGTGCGGATTCATCCGCTATTGAATTACACACGTGGCCGTCACCAGTTCGGAGTAATCTTCGAACGGGGTCGTAACCCAGGCGCCAGCTACAGCATCTCGTTTTGATTTACGTTTGCAGCGGTAAGCAACTTTACTCGCGCATGTAATGGCAGGTGTATCCGTTTGGGTGCTTGCCCACATAGTCCTGATAGTTATCTTTAGCGTCATACCATGTCCCGGCCCGCTCGATACTCGTCGTGATCGGCCTCTCCATTGTCCCGATCCAGCCACACGTTCGATGACAACCTTCAGCGATCGACTTCTGCGCCTCCGTCTGCGGCAAGATCGCTGAACAGTACTGCGTCCCAACGTCGTTTCACTCACGAGTCAGCGTCGTCGGGTGGTGCAAATGGAAAAAGCATCGTTCGATTAGCTTCTCTTAGAGACATCGATGGTCGAAGGTATGCAAATCGTCTGATCGGGGGACAGGGAGTTTATGGCCCACTTTAATAATCGTCAACATTTTTTGGAGAAACACTTAGTGAAACTGTTACTGACAATCCTAATCTCTTCAGTTTTCTTCGTTCTGCCGGTCCACGCGCAAGACGCACGTACGAAGCTTGAAGGGCAAGTGGTCTGTTGCGCCGAGTGTTGGGCTGAGGCTGATCGTACCAAGATCGAATTCGGCACGACCGAGGATCTGTTGAAAGCAAAATCGTGCGTCGAAGGCGGCGATCCAACACTGCTCGCCGTACGCGAAGGTGACAAGTTCAAGCTGTATCAACTAGGCACCGGCAAGTTTCGTCTGCCGGGAAAGAATTGGCTCGAATTTGTCGGCAAACGCATCGCCGTAGAAGGCACGATTCAAAAGAAAAAAGACGTTGAGATCATTCGTATCGACACTCTCGAGGTGCTCGCAACAAGTCTTGCCGAGCGTGAAGCGACGAAGTTAGTCGGCCAGCAAATTGATGTCACACTGAAAGATCTCTCAGGCGTCGAGCAGAGTTTGTCGGCACTGAAAGGCCGCATCGTCATCCTAAACTTCTGGGCGACTTACTGCGTTCCGTGTCGCAAAGAGATGCCCGATCTCGCAGCCATTCAAAACGAGTTCGGAGCCTTGGGTGTGCAGGTTATCGGCGTCAACGTTGACGAGCTCAAAGATCAAAAGAGCGTCGTGCAGTTCGTCAGAGAAACGAAAGTTAACTTTCCGATTTGGGTTGGCGGCTCCGCTGAGCACATGGTCCGTTTCGGACTCGGCACTGCTTTACCTGGCACAGTTGTAATTGGGCGCGACGGAAAAATCGTGAAGATTATTTCCGGCATCGTCGATCAGCCTCTGTTGCGAAAAGAGATTGAAGCGTTACTCGCAATTGCAACCATAAAGACCACCAAAGGTGACACGCGTGCGACCGAACGAAAGGCCCCAGTTTCAGCTGTTCCGAGTTGACCGCTTTGACCGGGCGAAGGCCGCGCCGTGAGCGGGGCAGGAGAAAACGATTTCAGATGGACTTACGGCGTTCGCGTGATTGCCAATCAGATCGATCGCGCAACGTGGCGTAATACTCTGACTTATCGTTTCCATCCCAGGTTCACCGCGGGCGTCGAGTACAACCCGTTAGCGAAGAAGGTGAGCCCACTCGCGAACCTCGTCGTAGTAACAGAAACTCACAATCGACCCGCACTCATCATCGGAACAAGCTCCGATCGAATCGGCACACCATCCGGACAATCGTTTTACGCGACGTTAAGCAAGAACGTAAAACACTACACGCGTTTACCTGTCAGTCCGTACATTGGTGTCGCGTACGGCACGTTCGAAGATCGCGCTCGTTTGATTGGAGGGTTGAATATCACATTCAACGAGAGTTGGAGTTCAACGGTTCTGTTCGACGGCGTGCGCATCCATCCGCTATTGAATTACACACGTGGTCGTCACCAGTTCGGAGTGATCTTCGAACGCGGCCGTAACCCAGGCGCCAGCTACAGCATCTCGTTTTGATTTACGTTTGCAGCGGCAAGCAACTTACTCGCGTAAGTAATGGCAGGTGTATCCGTTTGGGTGCTTGCGTAGATAGTCCTGATGGTAATCCTCGGCGCTATACCACGTCCCGGCGGGTTCGATGCTCGTCGTGATCGGCTTCTTCCATTGTCCCGATGCATCAACGCGTGCGATGACGCGTTCGGCGATCGCCTTCTGCTCCTCCGTCTGCGGGAAGATCGCTGAGCGGTACTGCGTTCCAACGTCATTGCCCTGACGGTTGAGCGTCGTCGGGTCGTGCAAACGGAAAAACCATCGCTCGAGCAACTCCTCGAAGGAGAGGACCGATGGGTCGAATGTTATGCGGACTGCTTCGGCGTGTCCGGACTTGCTGTGGTGCGTGTCCTCATACTTCGGATTCTCAAGCCAACCACCGGTGTACCCGACGTCGGTATCGATGACTCCCTGAACCCCTCGCAAAATATCTTCAACTCCCCAAAAGCAACCGCCCGCAAGCACGGCCACTTCTTTTTCTGATGGAATCATCGCCCCACTCCTTCCGGTAACTTTGATTTTAAGCGTACGGGAAGGTTAGTTGAAAACGCAACAAGGACGAAACTATCAATACAGGTAACTTTCAATAACTCTTTTGCGGTAGTGAATGTTCGTTATCGAGTCCGGCGCCATGGCAGACGCCACAGTCCGCGTGCGCAAAGGATGAAGGAAAACAGCGCCGTCACACCGATCGCTATGAGCGTCCAGACGAAGAAGAAAGCTCCTTCGGAGTGCGCGACGCGGCTGCTGAGGGCCACACCCTTCCCTCTCATATGAAGGTAGGGCACGGCCAACGAAAGAAGCGATGCGAGGAGGACGATGATGTATCCCCATCGCCGTTCCTTAAGCAACAGCAATCCATACAGCCACGTGCAAACGATGAGTACGGCCGTAAGGTTATAAAGGTCTCCCTTTTCGTACCCGCGAACGATGTCGTCTGCGAGGTGAAGCGACATCAAGAGAATCGAAAGCAGAGACGTGATGGTTAAGAGATTGTTTTCCTTCAATTGATATTCTCCTCGGGGGCAGTCTTGGAGAGGCTATAGCCTGCGAACTTTCAAGTCTCCACACGCTGTAATTAGAATGTAAAAAGTTGTAACGAGAGGATTATTCGATGAAGCGATAACCGATGCGATGAACGGTAATGATGTGTTGCGGGGCGGACGGATCTTTCTCGATTTTCTGGCGCAGCCTGGCTATATGGTTGTCCACCGTGCGCGTGATCGGGATGCTGTCATAACCCCAAACTTCGTCGAGCAGTTGATCGCGTGTGACGATCTCGCCCCGACGCCGGATGAGGTAGCGCAGTATCTCAAACTCGCGTGCTGAAAGATCGAGTGCCTCTCCACCTTTGCGAGCTGCGAATTTCTTGAAGTTCACCTCAATATCGCCAAACGTAAAACTCTCGAGTTCGGCGACTTGTTTTGAAGCCCTTCGCAAATGCGCCCTGATTCGCGCGAGCAATTCCTTGATGCTGAACGGCTTCGTCACGTAATCATCGGCGCCAACTTCGAGGCCGACTACCTTGTCCGTCTCCTGACTTCGAGCAGTCAGCATAAGAATCGGAGTATCGATCCCGCGCGTGCGTAAGGTGCGACACACATCGATTCCGCTCATCACAGGCAGCATCACGTCGAGCAGGATGATGTCAGGTTTCTCAGTCGAAGCTTTTTCTAAACCTTCTTTGCCATCGCGTGCCACAGAGACTTCGTAGCCTTCATACTCACAGCTATCTTTCAACCCGATAACCATGTTGGGTTCATCTTCGATTATCAGGACTTTGGCCACGTCAATTCTCCCGACCTGTCGTAGGCGCCAGCGGAAGCAAAATCGTAAAACGACTTCCCCTGCCGACCTCGCTTTCTACGGTGATTGTTCCACGATGAGCTTCGATAATATGCTTGACGAGCGACAACCCCAGGCCGCTGCCCTTTACATCATGGACCAGTCCGTTGCCCACACGATAAAACTTGTCGAAGATCTTTGCCTGTTCGGCGCGTGGAATTCCGATGCCGCGATCCGCGATTTCAATACACAGATCAGCACCGCGTTTTTCTGTCGTGATCGTAAGCTCCTTCACCTCACGTGAATACTTGATCGCATTATCAAGCAGATTCGAGATCGCCTGTTCCATTGCATCGCGGTCCATTAAGACCGGCAGATTGCGATGAATGTCCGCTCCAATGACAAAGCCGGAATTGAGGATCTGATAGCGATAGCTGGAAAGTACATTCGCAATCACTTCTGCCATATCACCCTCGGCTAGAACATAGGTCTTCCGTCCCGCCTCGATCTTTGAAAAGTCGAGGATGTTGTCGATCACTTTGTTCAAACGCAGGCTTTCATGCCGGATGATCTTGTAGTACTCCGTCTTCTTCTCGTCGCTGTCTACGCGACCCAGTTCGAGTATTTCAGAAAACAGTGTGAGTAACGAGAGAGGCGTCTTTAGTTCATGCGAGACATTTGAAACGAAATTTGATTTCGCTTGCGCCAGACGCGCTTCGCGATCGGTCGCCCGTATGGTAAGGACCGCACCGCCGACTAAAACCAGTAGTACGAGGAGAGTTGCGCCGGCGCTATGCAAGAAACTGCTACGCGCGAGTTCATCGAGATTCGTGTTCTTCAGGCCGATGCCTGCTTTCCAATTCGAGAACGGACGATCGAAGTTGCTTTCGAGAAAGTATCCGCCTTGAGCCGTCGCGTTTGAATAAAGGACGCGCTGATTCTCGTCGGTGATTGTAAACGCTATGGCAGGCGAAGCAGGATTTGCATGATAGGTACTTACGACTTTATTTATACTGCCGGCGATCAAGTCATCTTTGATAAAAGCTTCGGTTAATCGGACACCTGCGACACCACTCTGTTCAAACAGATAACGATCGACGAATAGATACCGGCGATTACCGTCAACAAAACTCTCCGTTACCCGCGCTTTTTCAAACGACGACGTTTTCTGCTGATCGCCGGAGGGACCGAGAACAAAGATCTCTTCGATCTCGGGATGAGTTTTCTTTAACTCTGCGAAGTGTTTTTCAGGCTCTTTAGTGCCGCCGATCGGGTTCAAAGTTTGCGCTGCGATCTCCTCCAGCCGTTGTTTCATCTGGTGCTCGACGATCGTTATTCCCTGTCGCAAGTTGTCCTTGAATGCACCTTTGGTTTTGTTCTGGAGTTCCGCGAGCGATCGATACTGCATGTAAGTCAAAAGGAGGAGAGGAAGTAACACTCCGACGGAGACCAGTATCGTCAACTTCTGTCGCAGCGATAGTTTCCTGATCGCATTGCGGAACATACTGCGCGGGAGCATACATCGAGATACTACAGAAAGTTGTCATCAATCGCACCGGAATTGTAAAAAGTTGTATGTGCTATTATTTGCATCTTCTGCTTGCCCGCTAGCGAAAAGTCCAGCTAAATCTCATTGAAGAACCATGCAATCACCAAAACTCGTTCTAGCACTCGCACTGATCGTGACCGTCAGCGTCAGCTTCAGCGCAAGCGCATCAACTCAGGATCAACAAGCGCAGCAGACGCTTGAAAAAGCGTTGCAGGCACTGGGCGGGATCGAACGACTGCGCAACCTGAACTCGCTGTTTTTCCAAGGCAAAGGGAGTGAATTTCGCTCAGTGGATCTGCAAGGGCCCGATCCTTCGACCCCGACCAGGACATTTCACGAAGAGACGACCGCGGCGTTTCCATCGCAGGAGAGGATTCTTTACGAGCAACGCACTGGCCGGCACGATGGCAGCTTTCGTTGGCGGCGCTGGATGTATGCAGGTGAGGAACGAACCGTCATCGACATGCAGGACGATTTCATCAGCCAGGTGCGTCGTGATCCTAACGCAGCAACGGAGCGGGCGCGCATTGCACGGACCATCCCGC
Organism: uncultured Acidobacteriota bacterium; assembly: GCA_963789185.1. Taxonomy (GTDB): domain Bacteria; phylum Acidobacteriota; class Blastocatellia; order Pyrinomonadales; family Pyrinomonadaceae; genus PSRF01. The sequence continues at coordinate 59,648 of CAWBJU010000012.1, read as the reverse complement.
ACTTGCTTCTACTTGAAGCTGTGACCCGGACATCGAATTTACGGTGGATCGGGAACCAAAGCTATAACGGAAAACCGCAGAACGTGATTGGCTTTCCACTTCCTAACAGCAAAACCGTACTCGCGCTCTTCTTCACTGCCGACACGAATCTTCTAACAAAGTACGAGTACACGATGGACTTTCCCGGCCTTGGGGACACCCTCGTCGAGTTTGTCTACAACGGTTATCGACGCGATCCAAAGTTGGGCCATGCGCCAACGGGTTACAAGATTCTCTTGGGAGGAAAGACCTACCGCGAGGTTGAGTTCACGGATGTCGAGGCTGACTCTGCAAAGGCCGGCGCGGCCTTTGAGAGCTCCGCGCAGATGAAGAGCTATCTGATGCCACTGAATGAAGTGACACAAGTCGCCAAAGGCGTGTACATCTTTCCGACCGGCGGACTCAATCCGATGTTCGTCGAGTTCAAAGATTTCGTCCTCGCGGTGGAGGCTCCAGCACAACATCCATCACTCGAAAGAGTCCCGGCGGATACGCAAGCAGGCAGCGATCAGATAAGCGTACGATTCATCCAGAAGATAAAAGAAACGATTCCGAACAAGCCGATTCGATATCTTGCCGTAACCCACTTTCACAGCGATCACGCGGGCGGCGCTCGAGCTTTCCTGGCCGAGGGTGCGACATTGTTAACCACTCCCGGCAACAAAGACTATTTCGAGACCCTCGCCGTCGCGAAGTACACCGTCGTTCCGGACAAACTCTCCCGTGAACCTCGCGCAGCCATGATCGAGACGTTCGATCGCAAGCGTGTGATCACGGATGGTGAGAGGTCCGTGGAGTTGATCAACGTTGGCGAAAGCCCACACGCGAAAGAGAACGTCGTGGTCTATCTGCCGCAGGAAAAAATCCTGTTTCAAGGTGACCTTTTCTATTACAGCGGATTGGCTGCGTTTCCAGCGAAGGACCCGTCACGCGATCGCGTTATGAAATTTTTCGGTGCTTGGTTAATCAGAAACAACCTGGAGCCGGCGCAGATCTACGGCTTTCACGACCGCGGTTTCGCGACGATGAAACAGGTACGCGAGATTCTTAATCACAAACGAAACCCCTAGATTTCGCGAACGAACTCGCTGGGTGATTGGCCAGTGACGCGCGTAAAAGCCGTGCTGAACGCACTCGCCGATTGATATCCAACTCTCTCTGCTACCTCAGCCAGCGACGGATGCTCGCGACGAAGCAGATCTTTCGCCAGCGCCACTCGCCATTCAAGCAGGTATTGCATCGGCGGCATTCCAATCTTGCGCGAGAAACGTTCTGCGAATACAGCTCGCGACATTCCCGCCGCACGCGCAAGCTGTTCGACTGTCCACCGTCGCGTTACATCAACGTGGATCTCGCGAAGCGTGTGCGCGAGTGCTGGATCGGAAAGACCAGCAAGTAGACCCTGTTCTTCTCTTCCGACAGACTGCGATCGAAAACGAAGTGCTTCGACCAGCAGCACTTCGACGAGTCGATCAAGGATCGGATCGCGTCCGGGACGATCTGCAACAGCCTCATCACTAATCAACTCCACGATTCGATGCAAACGCGTTGCGCCTTCCTCTTCCCGACGAATGTGGACTACCGGCGGCAGCAGTTTCAGGAGAAGTTGCGCATTGGCACGATCGAAGCGGAAGTAGCCACCAAGCATGCGCATCGTCACCGGATCCGACTTGCTCCCATGATGAGTATCATGCGAGGGATCAAAGTCCTGGAAGGTCGCTTTAACGCTTAGGTCGCTTGCGAGCGTGAAACTTGGAGTCGCGGGAAGCAAAATAAAATCGCCCTCGTTCAGCTCGAGCACTCCAACGCCGTCAAGGTCAAGAAAGCAAGACCCGTTGAGCAAGAGGCAGAAGGCGGGATCCTCGTAGCGCGGTTTGCGAACACTCCACGCGCCCGCGCCGGTGATTATCTTTGACAAAACACTCGTTGGACGTAGAAGTGAGATGATGATCGCTAGCGGATCTGAAACATCTGCTGTTGACGGCTGCAAGAATGCTGCTCCCGAACTCGTGGTCCACTAAGGCAAACTATCGTAGCCAGTGGAGCACGCTGTGTCACGAGCGCTTACGAGTCAAGCAGACTTGCGCATCGCGAGTGCGACCGCATCGGCGCCGGCGGGAAATCGAAGTTGCCCAGACGTGTCGTTCGCCGCACGATACACCACTTCCGCGACATCTGACTCCGATGTCACCGCCGCTGGTCGCGCAAATGCTTCGAAGATCGGTTGCGCAAAAGGCGCGTACGCCTCGGGTATCAGTCCTTCCATGCGTTGTGCGCCGTTACTCGTGAAGCGCGTGCTTGGACCATAGCCGGGTTCGACGAGTTTCACACGGACGTTGAAAAACTCCAGTTCCAACGCCAGTGACGCAGTGAAACCTTCGATGGCCATCTTGCTCGCGGTGTACATCGCCGCTAGCGGCATCGCAGTTAACGTCACGCTCGACGTAACGTTAACCACCACTCCCGACCTTCGCTCGCGGAACTGAGGTATTACCGCCTGGGTCATCGCCATCACGCCAAACGTGTTGGTCTCGAATACCTCACGCGTTGTAGCCATCGGAGTCGCTTCAAACGCGCCGACAACGCCGATTCCTGCGTTATTCACCAGGACGTCGATTGGCCCACTCATCTCGATCGCTAAAGCAATGCTCTCAGGCTTCGTCACGTCGAGGGGCAGCACACGCAAACGTTCAGAACGCGGCAGAACGTTTTCACGTGGCGTTCGCATTGTCGCGATCACGTTCCAACCCTGCGCGTGAAAATGGTGCGCCGTCGCAAGTCCATAACCTGAAGAGCAACCTGTAATGAGTACTGTTTTCATGACTGGCGAGATCGAACTGCCCGTCACGACGATCAATATCGTGACGTCTGAAATACATTCGCGATCGTCTTGATTTCGTCGCTAACGAATGGACGACGTCGTTTTTATCCAGGCAACAATATCTGTAATCACTTGTTCGTCGACGTGACCAGCCTGGGCGTATTCCGACGGGGTACTGGGTCCAGTTCCAGAAATGAAGAGGTGGTTGAGGGCTGGGTACAACTTGAAGGAAACGTTTTTCTTTGTAGCCAGTGCCGCCTTCCATCGTTCGAAGTCTTTCATCGTCACCTGGTAATCGCGTTCACCGTGCAGGATAAGCAGAGGCTGTTTGAGCGTCTTTGCAAGTTCGGGAGGATCATAGCAAAAAAGATCAAGCCAGTACGACGCTGGCGCTCCGAAGATCGTTATAGCAGAGTTGGCATCCTCGGGTTTCAGCGATTTGACTTTTGCAGCGTCCGCCTTCGCTTGGTTGAGTTGCTTCTCCTCTTCCGCTGAAATACTTCCATCCAACGAAAAGATATAGGCATATTGTTCAGGTATCGCATCTTCCAACGAACGTGTCGCTCCGGCGAGAGAGATGAGCCCCGCGATGTTTGGATCGAGCCGTCCGATGTGAGGCACCAGCATTCCGCCGAGACTGTGACCCAACACAAAGATGCGTTTGGGATCTATTCCTTCCGTCGTTCGCAGCACGGCGACCGCCGCCAGCGCGTCGTCAAGCACTTCCTCTTTCACCGTAAACGCACGAACTGATGCGAGCTTCGCGGAGTGTTGTTTGGTTCGCTTCTCATAACGCAAAACAGCAACTCCTCGCGATGCCAACCCCCACGCCAGGTCCTTGAATGGTTTGTTTGGACCAATAGTTTCGTCGCGATCGTTTGGACCGGAACCATGGACCAGGATCACTACGGGAAATGGACCAGCACCGGAGGGCACGGTCAACGTACCCGGCAACGCCCACTCACTTCGACCAATCGTGATGTCTTTCTCGCGAGACGCGTCCGGTTTGGCGTACGACGGAGTCAAATATTCAACGAGTGGAACTTGAGCGAAGAAAAGCCCAGCAACTCGGCTGTTCTGATCGAACGCGACCCTGATCTCGAGAGGTTTTTTTTCAAACTCGCAAGTAACGACAACCGTTACGTAGTCGTCGCGTTTTACAGCTCGGGACTTCCCTGCACTCTTAAACGCCCCAACCTGGTTCAGAACCGCAGTCCAGACTTCTTGTAACTTTGCTTCGGGCATAGCGGCTTTCATCGTGTCGTCAAACTGTGCCACTGCTGCCTTGAAGTTTTCAGTCCTCAGCAGTTCAACAAAAGCACGCGCAGCCGATGTGAATTTGGATGTGTCGTCCTGGACTGTGTTCACTGTCGTTTGACCGCCAATCACGAGAACCAGAGAGACCGTCATCACGGCTTGCCGAATCATGCCGGAAAGGTTAACACGCCACGTTTTCGAAAGTGGGATTTCGCAGTTCCACAAGCGAAACAGCGGTGTCCATTTATGTGAACATGGCACTCAAGTTCCCGGTTTTTCGACTCGAAACTCGCCAAAACTTACGAAACTCAGGTTTTGATCCAACGGCACATTTCTTGAATTAGAGTCACGCAAACTAACCAGCTAGGCCACAACACAACTGAGGAGGACGAGATGCGAGGATTTCTTAAACAAGACCTGAGCTTCAGTGTCCGGACGTTGATCAAGCACTTTGGTTTCACCATAACCGCGGTCTTGACGCTCGCATTGGGCATAGGAGCAACAACCGCCATCTTCAGCGTCGTCTACGCTGTGTTCGAGCCGATGCCTTACCCAAAATCCGAGCAACTGGTCATGGTGTGGTCCAGAGTACAGGGAGGGAGAAATTCCGTTACCCCGGCCGACTATTTGGATTGGAAACGAAGGAGCACTTCGTTTCAGGATCTGAATGCATGGAGCGGAGCCTCATTCAACGTCTCAACCAACGAACGTCCTGAACAGATCGAAGGCTCACCGCGAACCCCGGGAATGTTCAGGATGGAAGGCTTGCCGATGCTGATGGGCCGCGACTTCGTTCCAGAAGAAGGTATTCCGGGCCAGGACCGCGTCGTCATCCTCAGCAACCGAATGTGGGCCCGGCACTTTGCGTCAGACCCGAACATCATCGGTAAAGACATTCGAATGAATGGTCTACCTTACCGCGTGGTCGGCGTGCTTCCAGCAGGAATGTACGATCGCATGCCCATGCAATTATGGACGCCGCTGGCTTTCGATGCTGAACAGACCAACAACCGCGAGGCCCACATGGTTCTGGTGATGGGCCGGTTGAAAGACGGAGTAACAATTGAACAGGCCCAGGCAGAGATGGATGGAATCGCAGCGCAACTGGCAAACGAGTATCCGAAGTCGAACAAGGGTTGGGGAATCATGGTCCAACCGTTGCACCTTAATTTCGTTGACCCGACGACGCGCAGAAATCTGTGGTTGCTGTTGGGCGCTGTCGGCTTCCTCTTATTAATTGCCTGCGTCAACGTTGCGAATCTGCTGCTGGCTCGCGGCACGTCGCGTCAACGTGAAGTCGCAGTGAGAGCAGCGCTCGGCGCGTCGCGATTCCGCATATTTAATCAGTTTCTTACCGAGAGCCTGGTGTTGGCCCTATTCGGCGGCCTCGCCGGGGTGATGCTTGCTGGTTTGCTCCTTAACGCAATAACAGCCCTCGTGCCCGTCGGCACCATGTTGCCGTCTGAGGCTGAGATCAGACTGAGCATTCCGGTTCTCCTTTTCACGATCGGCGTCACTGCAATTTCAGGACTATTGTTTGGAACCGCTCCTGCCTGGCAAGCAACACGACTCGATCTCAATGAAGTGCTCAAGACGGGAGGACGCACAAGTCACGGAACTCGTCGTAATGCGCTTCGACTGCTGGTCGTAGCTGAGTTCGCGCTGGCGCTGACCTTGTTAGCCAGCGGTGGTATGGCGCTCAAGGGTTTTTGGAACCTGGCCCAGGTGGACCTCGGCATTCGTCCAGAGCACGTGCTTACGTTTCAGATGCCAGTGCCACCGGAGCGACTCAAGACGGCTGACGAGGTTCGATCGTTTTACCGGCAGATACTTGAGCGCGTCGAGAATGTGCCCGGCATAAACAAGGTAGCGATCATGACCGGCGTACCGACTCGTGGGCCAATGTTCGGGATGCCGATCAGAATAGTGGGCCAGCCTGAGGTAGCTCCTTCGGAACGTCCCAACTCCTCGTTTCAAATGGTCACAGCCGGATACACGGAGGCTCTGGGAATTCAAGTGACCAAAGGTCGCAGCATCAACGAGCAAGACACTGAAACGAGCCCCTTTGTCGCCATGGTTAATGAAAACTTCGTCACTCGCTATTTACCCGGTGTCGATCCGCTCACGCAGCGAGTTTCTATTGAAGAAATCATCGTGGGCGCGCGACTCGGCGCGCCGCGCGAGTATCAAATCGTTGGCGTGTTTAAGAACGTGCGCGGTGCCGGGATGCGCGAGGAGTTTCCGGAGATCAGCGTGCCATTCTGGCAGAATCCCTGGCCGTGGGTTTCGATGGTAGTGAGGACGGAAGGTGAGCCCCGAAGTGTAATCACGAGTGTTGCGAGCGCCATTAATTCAGTCGACCCCGATTTGCCGCTTGCAGGTGTGCGAACGATCGACGAGATCGTAAGTGAAGCCTTAGCAATCGATCGCTTCAGTATGGTTTTGTTTGCGAGTTTTGGATTATTAGGCCTCGTGCTGGCGGGAGTTGGTATCTACGGCGTGATGGCGTTTGGTGTGGCCCAGCGTACGCAGGAATTCGGCGTGCGGATGGCGCTTGGCGCGCGACGCTCACATGTTCTGAGGCTCGTGATGAAAGAAGGAACGATTGTGGCGGTGATCGGAGCTGCGATCGGACTCGGTGGTGCTTATCTCGTAGGGCGCGCAATGCAGTCAACGCTCTACGGAGTCGGCGCGATGGACGGTCTTGCGATCGGAGGGACGGCGTTCCTATTGCTCGTCGTCGCGGGCCTGGCCTGTTTGATTCCCGCCTTAAGGGCGAGCCGAGTTGAGCCGATGGTAGCGTTGCGGGATGAGTGAGGAACTAATCCTTACTCAGAACGTGAACGCAGAGATGAATCGTATTTTTAGTTTCGTTCTCACCACCGCTTTGTTGACCGTAGCTGCCTTACCTGTCTACGGTCAAACGAGCGACTGCAAGAATCCTAATCAAAAGACTTACAACAAGAAGCCCGCTCTCTGTGCGCCGGACGGTACGCGAGGCGCCGGCATTTCTCTCGTCGTTAATGACGAGGCGATTGCGATCCCGGATGTTCGTTGCTCATGCCTGCCAATAGCGTTGCGATACAACAACCTGGGAGTCCTGAAGACTCCGCAAGGTGGATGGAAAACGCAGATGAGAGATAGTGCCGGCGAGCCGATCGCCGACGCCAAGGGTCATGCGTTGTTTGGATCGGTTGAAGATGGGATTGCTGCGTGGGGAGAATGGATGAAACGGCGGATCGAGAAGGGTCAGCTCACTACGGCGTTTCAGATCATGTCGCTTTACGCTCCGCCGGATGATTGTGTTGGCTCGATCGGTAAGCCGCCGAATTGTCCCTACGGTATTAACCCGACGCTTGAATACGCCGAGCGAGTCGCGAGTGCTGTTAACAAAGGCGCCAACGAAGAGTTGAATCTCGATGGCGCCGATGCCGGTGGACGCGAAGTGCTTTATGCAGTTTTCTCAGCGATTGCGACTTTTGAAATCGGGTCAGATTTTTGCAAATCCAAATGCAAAATAAGTCGTGAACTGTTTGATAAAGCAATGGACTCTGTTTGGGGAGTTATTGCCGCGCCGCCTGTACCTTCGTCCCGTAGTCAAGTGATGCCTCAAACGTTCCTCGACCTTGCGGGGTCAGATCCAGGACGTTCCAAATCGGAGTATACAAGTCGATGCCTCGCACGTCGATTTCATGGTCCATCCGCGGATGAACGCTGTAAAAGTGGCGCAACGTGCCGTCAGCGTCTCGAGTGATGACGGTGATGGTCGAGTCCTGACCGCCTTCGCGATCTTCGCTGCCGAGATCGTATTTGAACGTGCTTTCTCCCCCGCTTAGCAGACGCAATTTATCCCAACCTCGATTTCGCGCGTGCGCTCGCAGTGCCGCAGGATCCGCGGCAGCCACGATCACCAGGTCAATGTTTTGAGCCAGATGGGGAGCGACGCCGTTCAAGCCGTCGATCCATGCGGTACACATCGGGCACGGCTTCTGTTGCTTCTTCCCAAACATGAACTGGTAGACGACGAGTGCGCGATCCGGTTTCGTAAACAATTCGCTTAAACGCGTCTTGCGAACAGGCTCGTCGCCGTCGTCGAGCGAAGTCGGGCCTTCAAGCAACTCGTAATCTTCAATAACCGCACCGGCAGGCAGCCCGCGGCGGAGTTCTGCAATGCGTTCACGTTGTCGCATTAATTCAATTTCCGCTTTGCGCAACTCTTCGCGCGCGGCGAGATATTCGGGTGACTCGTTGGTGAGATTGGTCTGACGATAAGTGCCGTCGATAGTTTCGTGGACCATGAACTTTCCTTTCACCGTGGGTAATTATTTGTTGGAGGCTTGCAGAGATTTTACCAGAAGCAAACTGACTTCCCATGCTCCCTCACTACACTGCGCTCGCCCCTAGTAGGCATAGAAACATCCGGCGTACTCTACTCGGCCAGTCGGTTGCCAAGTCTTGCCGCCATCGTAGGACACAAACCATACCCAGTAAAAATCAACGCAATCCCTTTTATACTGCTCTGTTTCGGATGTTGGCGTTGGCGTTGGACTGGGATCAGGCAAAAGCGTGAAGCAGTCCGACCACGCGCAAGTGGGTGGTCCAAAAAATGTAGAGATCTCATTCTGAGGACAGGAAGGTGGAGTTGGAGTCGGTTGCGGGCACGCAATGGGAACGCAACACGCGCCACTGCTAATCTGATAGCCGAAGGGGCACCCCTCCGGGTTGGAGCTCGGGGTGCCACCCTCTGGCGGCGGAGGATCTGGATTGGTGCAAGGATCTCTTGGCACGCCGCCGGGACATTCCGACGGAAGCGCCAAGGGACAAGGAGTCGGCGTCGGACTTGGACTGGGACTCGGACTGGGACTTGGCGACGGTGAAGGAGACGGCGTGGACGAAGCACCACAGGTTAGTAGTTCAATTGTCTGGCAAGTGAAAGGCTCGACGTCATACGGTGGTTCATGGCATTCAAACGAATCGAAAATTGGTTCGAGACAGGACGCAGCGGAATTATTACAGAGCGCTGTACCAACTCTATTCTGAATCGGGCAATTAACGCAGGTCGTATCGCGGGACCGCGTTAGCATGCTGCAATTCACTCCTTCACAGCAGGTGTCACTCAACGATGAACTTGAAGGCCTGGTCTCAAACTCTGAAGCTGAAAAAAAATTTACCGGCCAGATTGCGGCCGGTAAATTGAAAGCGAGCAGTTTTGATAATGACGAACCGGGCGGAGCATCTTTCCACGCCGAGGGATCAGTCCGCAAAGAAGGTAGACAAGCCGCTAACCCTGCCTCGTCCGGTATTGCACGTGGAAGTGCTGTCGCGCCGCTGCCAACGTAACCAGTGCCATCCCCGAAACTCAAGAACTGAAATTTTATCTCAAGACGTTTTGGGAGTGGTCTGTTCTCATTTTTACGCGCATAGTCCCACGCGCTAAGCTGGCTCGCATGGATTTTCAATGAGACGCTTTCACCGGGCTGAATAGGAACATCAGTTGGCTCAGCTTTAGTTCTAATATCTCCAAGTTCGTTTCTCCCGTATGAAAGCATCGACACTATGCGAAAACCCGCAGCAGCCTTCACGTCGGTCACAACGTACAAATCCAGAGCATAGATCGGCTTCGTACCAGTATTGGTCACCTCCAACTCAAACTCCCTCGCCCATTTCTCGTTTTTCAAGTCTTTGAATCCAGCTTCCTTCTCCTTCTTAATCTTGATTTTTATAGGCACATGTTTTGGTATCAGATCTTCAAGTTGCCTTTCCTCTTCCTGCGGCTCCTGCGGCAAAGTATTCTTGAAGGCAACAATTTCCCATGGTCCAGGCTCCTTTTTAACGTGAGTCTTTTCGCGTAAGACTTTCATCGTTAACGGTTTATCCTTTTTCGGAGCTTGACCGGTGGACAACCGCGTCGCAATGAATGCTGAGGCCGTTAGTGCTAACAATACGAGGCAGACAATAGGGATGCGACTGTGGGACATGTTGGCTCCTGCTCAGTGTGAGAGAAATAAACTACTTGCTTCAAGTAGGCGACCGTTCGCCGTGAACCGCACAAGCCGCCGCCTATTATAAGGTTAATCAGTCACAAGCGCCTTAAAAAGGAACTGCGCATCTCAAGAAGAAAAAGGCCCGGCGGGACTAGAACCGCCGGGCCTTGGAGAGAGCTCGTGAGGATCTCAGAACGCGAACTTCAACTGGTAGCGAATAACACGACCGCCACCTTCAGAAAACTCCGGATGGAGAAACTGACCAGCCGCGGAAGTAAACACATTCGCCGGAACGCCAGTGCTCAGCGGTGCGAAAGGACTGACGCTCGCGGTTCCGTACTGCGGATGGTTGAAGATGTTGTAAAACTCAGCCCGCAGCTCGACAAACTTAGTTTCATCGATACGGACTCGCTTCAGCAGGTTAACGTTCCAGTTATTCAAACCCGGAGTGCGTAGAGTATTGCGGCCGAGATTACCTCGCCGCCCCGTCCCCGCGAGCAATCCAATGAATTGCGCGGTCGCGGGATTGATACATGCACCACCGGCATCAGGATTTGTGTAGAACGTTGCGCCAACCGCCACGCTGCACGGATTGGTTGTCGCGGTGGCAATTGCCGGGACAGCACGCACTCCCGGTTGACCATCGGGATTGAAATCCGGCCGATCGAGGTTACCGCCAATCGAGTCGGCATCCTGCCCATTGATAACCGTGAGCGGAACTCCGGTTTCAAACGTCGTGACGCCTGAGAGTTGAAACCCTCCCAGCAGGTGGCCCACAAATCCATGTTGTTGACGGAAGAACGGAAGCTCGTAGACGTAAGTCAACGAGAACCGGTGTGTGCGGTCGAAGAACGACACCGCTTTTTCTAACGCTTGACCGCCGAAGATCGCCGGGAACGAAGACTGCTGCGGTGAGTTAGTGTCCGCCACTCCGAAGACCTCGCTGCCATTATCCATGAGTTTGGACCACGTGTAAGCAGAGGTCAGTGAGAAGCCGTTGGTGAAACGTCGCGTCACCAGCAACTGGCCCGAGTGATACATCGACGACCCACCGTTGGTACGAATAAGACGCGATCCTTGCAGGTTATCGAACCGGCCCGAGATCAAACAACCCACAGCATTGGGCGTGCAGGTAGTTGAGCCGGTGAAGCCCGCCGGAGTGATGCGCTGAATTCCCGGATGGTTCGCTCCAGCTACAATCGGTACCAGTGGGTTCAGATCCTCGTTGATGTAGAGCTTAGTTCCCTTCGACCCGACATACGACGCATCGACAACCAGGTTTCCAAACAACTCACGCTGAAATCCGAAGGACCAACGCTGATAGTAAGGATTAACCAGGTTCCCGACGACGAGCGTCTGTGAATCCAACGGCGACAGTGGCCGTGGAGTTAACGGCAACGCACCAGTTATGTTTGACAGGCCTCGTGGCGCACCGGCGTTGACCACCGATGGAACCGCGGTCGCGACGACGTTCGGAGAAGAAGTCGCGGCATTCGAAGCGATGTTGTTGAAGAACGAATCGTAACCAAGTTGGTAACCCATGCGGATCACCATTTGCCGGTTGCCAAAGATGCGTCCGAGTAGTCCGCTTTCGAACGCTGGTGAATAAGCGAGACCAAACGTGGGCGCAAAGTTATTGTTGTCGTTCTCAACCTCGTTTGGCTGACTGAATGGACCAGCAAACGTGACCGGATTTACGTTGAACAATCCAGTAAAAGCAGCCGTCTGAAGAGTGTTGATGGCGTTGCCGAAATTCTCGTAACGCAAACCGAGAGTAAGCGTCAACGCATCGTTAACGCGCCAGCGATCCTGCGCAAAATACGCCTGTCGGAACAGGAACGGATAGTAGCGCGGGCTACCAAAGTCGCGTTGCGTACCGCCGCCTGAACCGGCAAAGTTGTCGATGAAATTACCGAGCGCCGTGAAACCACCGCCCGACCGGAACGTCAATAGACCACGTTCGACGATTGGCGCGAACTGGCGCGAACGTTGCTCGAGTAAATCCAAACCGAAACGGAAAGTGTGATTTCCACGAACATGAGTGACAGTGTCCTGGAACACGTAGTTGTTCGCGACGCGACCCTGAGGCAGGTTCGTTGCGATACCGAACTGGCTCAACGTCGAGATGTCGAAGCGCGGTAAAGTCAGACCAAGCGAATCATCCGGATTCAACGGGAAGTCGATCAGAATGCGGTTGTAAGCCAAACGTGCTTCGTTGGTCCAACGCGGTGAGAAGATATGCGTTTCGGTGATCAGAAGGTTCTGGTACGTGTTGTTGTTGGCGGTTGAGAATCCCGGGAAGGTGATGCCTCCACCCAAGGGACTTTTCTGATCGTCAAACAAGTAACGCACTGAGAGCTGATCGTTGTCACTGATCCTGTGATCGATGCGGAACTGCGCCTGGCGCTCGCGATAGGTTTGAGGAACGAAGAGCGAGCCAGTACCGAACTGAATATTGCAAGGCGCCGGACAACCGGGACGAGCACCAATGTCGATGTTCTGGAAGTTCGACTCGCCAATGACCTGCTTCGTCACGTCCATAAGGAGATCGACTCTTGGATTCACGCCTTGCGGGAAAAGAGTTCGCAAAAGGTTACGGCCGTTCTGACTCAAAACGGTCCTGGTGGCTGTGGCTGAAGCACTTTGAAACTGTTCCTGCCACGCGGCAAAGAAGAAAGTCCGTTGCTTGCCGTCGTAACTCCACATCTTATTGCTCTCGCCAAAGAACGGAATCAGAACTGGACCACCCAGCGTTCCGGCGTAGTACTGTTCGGTACCACGTGGCGGGTGACCACGCTGTACAATTGCCGCCGACGTCGATTGGGTGTTGGTGATAGCATCGTCGCGAGTGACGTCGAAGAGATAAGCCAGGCTGCCGTGAAAATCGTCAGTACCTGACTTGGTAATCGTGTTGATGACTGCGCCGCCCGCACGACCAAACTCCGCGTCGTAATTCGACGTCTGCACTGAAACTTCCTGCACAGCGTCAGGGTTTGTAATCTGGAAGCCCTGTCCGGCGACGGAGATATCGTTGTTCTCAGTGCCATCAATCAGGAAGTTGTTGGACCGACCGCGCGAGCCATTCACAGAGAACGTGCCCACGCCAAAACCGAATCGGTTGGTTGAAACGCCGGGGAGCGTCAGCGCGAGAGCCACGGGATTGCGACCGGCAACGGGCAATTCCGTGATCTTAACTTTGTCGATATTGCCGCCGCGAACCGGTGCTTCGACTTGCAGCAACTGTCCGGCATCAGCGGCAACGTTAACCGTTTCTATCGCGCCGCCGACTGTTAGTTGGGTCGTAACATCCGACGTTTGATTCGCTTGAACTTCAACGCCGGTTTTTACAACTTCACCAAAGCCAGTGGCCTTAACACCTACGGAATAGGTTCCAGGATCGACTGCTTCAAATCGATAAAGGCCTTCACCGTTTGTGGTAGTGGTGCGGCTGAGTTTGGTTGCTGCGCTTGTCAGCGTAACTTCAGCGCCGGCGACGACAGCGCCGTTTGGATCGGTCACTGTTCCAGCGACGGTGCCGCGACTGGTTTGCCCTAGAGCAACTGTTGATAAGGTGATCAATACGCCCACGATCAGGAGCGCTCGAATAGTCATAACTTCCTCCTTGGGAGTTGATTCAGCGGACGCAGTACAAATTTTCGTATGGCGTTGCGAACTTGAGTTTGAACGCAGGCAACGAGTAATGCGTGCCTGATCGCGATTTATGCAAGGGCCATTCCGATTTTTTGTTCGATGAGTACGAATGCATCGAACTTCTATGATTGTTCGTTGGTGGAATCACCACCGACGATTAGATGGATGGCGATTCACAATCCCGTAGCCAGATCTTTTTGATCTTGGATGGGTCTCTAAAAACTCAAACTCCGAAGGGATGGTTGGAAGGCCGTAAGCGTAAACATGTTCGTACAGAATTTCGGACGAGGCAGAAGGTTTGCTACCGAGAGTGAGTTGCACTACCTTACGTCGTCATGAGTGAAGGATGGACCGTTCATAAGTTTGGCGGCACTAGTGTCGCCGATGCGAATCGTTACCGGGCAGCGTGTGAGATCGTTCTATCGCAACGGGCGGGTGAGCGTGTGGCGGTGGTGGTTTCGGCGATGAGTGGCGTCACTAATGCGCTCATTGAAGCGGTGAATCTCGCGGCCGCTCAGGACGATTCGTATCTAGAGAAACTCGGCGCGCTTGAGAATAGGCATCTCCAGACTATCGCTGAATTAGAACTGCGACCTACACAACGTTCCGCTCTCGAGGAAACTGTCGTTTCAGATTTCCGTGCGATTAAAGAAGTGTTGCGAGGCGTTCGGATCACGAGACTCGCTTCGGAGCGCATTATTGAATTCGTTTCGGGCCATGGTGAATTGTGGTCGGCGCAACTCATGCACGCCTATCTCGAATCAAGGGATCATCGCGCGAGCTGGCTTGATACGCGGGAGACGCTCGTGGTTGAACCAAATCCGGTTACGGTTACGATTGACTGGGAAACTTCACGGTTAAAACTGCAAACCTGGTTGGGTCATCATTCTGAGATTGACGTCCTGGTGATCACAGGTTTTATTGCGTCGACTCATGATGGAGTTGCGACGACGCTGAAACGCAATGGCAGCGATCTTTCGGCTTCGATCTTTGGCGCTTTGTTAGGCGCCGATTCAGTGACGATCTGGACCGACGTCGATGGCGTGTTTAGCGCTGATCCACGGCGCGTTCCGGAGGCTGTCGTCATACCTGAGCTCTCGTACGAAGAGGCGGCGGAACTCGCGTACTTCGGCGCGAAGGTGATTCATCCGAGCACGATGTCGCCCGCAATCAAGCACAACATCACGGTCTGGATCAAAAACACCTTCAAGCCTGATGCGCCGGGCACGAGAATATCCGCTACGTCACCAGCGGACATGCCGATCAAAGGTTTTGCGGCAGTCGAAGACACGGTCCTGATCAACGTGGAAGGCACGGGGATGATCGGCATTCCGGGTGTGGCCCAAAAGATCTTCGGTGCACTGCGGGCGGTTGATGTGTCGGTCGTGATGATCTCGCAGGCGAGTTCTGAGCATTCGATCTGCTTCGCCGTTCCACGGACGCACGCGGAGCTCGCGAGAAAAACGGTTGAGGAAACGTTTGTTGTCGAGATGCAGCGTGGTGAAGTGCAGACCGTCGATGTGACCGAGGATTGTTGCATCATCGCGATGGTTGGCGACGGCATGATCGAGCGGTTGGGTATGGCGGGAAAGTTTTTTAGTGCGCTGGGTAAGGCGGGCATTAACGTCAGGGCAATCGCGCAGGGGTCGTCGGAACGAAATATCTCCGCAGTTATCGAACAGGCTGAAGCTACGAAGGCGCTGCGAGCGATCCATTCGGCTTTCTATCTTTCAAACCAGACGCTTTCAATTGGCGTGATCGGAACGGGCCTTATCGGTGGCACGCTGCTGCGCCAACTTCAGAGTCGAATCGAAGAGCTCAAGCGCGATCGCGGGATAGACTTAAGAGTGCGCGGTGTCATGAACAGCCGCAAGATGATTCTCGCAGACCGGCGCGTCGCGCTCGATCGCTGGTCTGATGAGTTAGGCGAGAGTTCGAAAACGGCCGACCTCGAGAGTTTTGTCGATCACATCAACGCGGATCATTTGCCGCATGCCGTCGTGATCGATGCAACTGCGAGCGCCGAATTAACTTCGCATTACGAAGGCTGGCTCGCGCGTGGGATCAATATCATCACGCCGAACAAGAAAAGTAACGCGGGTCCGTTTCTGGCGTATCAAAGTCTGCGCGAGACTGCTCGCAAACATCAGCGGTACTTCTTGTACGAAACCAATGTCGGTGCTGGACTGCCGATCATTCAGACACTGCGCGGGTTGGTTGAGACCGGTGATGAGATTATCAAGATCGAAGGCGTGCTTTCCGGGACGCTCTCTTACATTTTCAACTCGCTGGATGGTCGTCGTACTTTTTCCGAAGTCGTCCGCGAAGCGCACTCATTAGGTTTGACTGAGCCAGATCCACGCGAGGATCTGTCGGGTGTCGACGTCGCTCGCAAACTGATCATACTTGCGCGGGAGATGGGGCTCGAGAGTAGAGATGGATGCAGTTGAAGTTGAGAGCCTCGTTGCCGAAGATCTGCGTGGCGGGACTGTGAACGAGTATCTCGATGGCCTTAGCAAATACGATCAGACGATAGTTGGCGTTGTTGAACTCCGCGCGCGATCGTGGTGAGGTGGTGCGGTATGTTGGCGCGATCGAAAGCGATGGCAACTTGTCAGCCCGGATGCGCAGCTACCCGCTCAATCATCCCTTCGCACATCTGACCGGCAGCGACAACATCGTGAGTTTCCAAACCGCACGCTACAACACCCAACCCATGATCGTGCGCGGTCCCGGCGCCGGCCCCGAGGTAACCGCAGCGGGCGTCTTCGCCGACCTCCTCCGCCTTGCCTCCTTCCTCGGCGCCCCACACTAATCACGCGGGTTGGGGAATTCCCGAACTTTTTGCAAATAAGCCAGGACGCGACGCTCCAATTGTTCAGGGTAGCGGTAGCAGAGGTGATCACCAACTTCAACGGCGACGCGGCGCATCAAGTCGATACTTCGAAACAGGGCCGACCAATTGGAGCTCGGTTCAGCATCCGCGTACGTCGCTTCGAACGGCTCCCAAAGGTCCGGCAGTAAACAGCGTTTCAAACCGCGTCCGTAAGGACCTAATTTCAGCGCCCAGTCATGATCGATCTCGATGCGCCACCCGAGCATGATCAGGAGATGTTGGTGCTTCAACGAGTGGTCCAGAATATACTTGGCCGCAACCAGATCATCGCGCCACAGAAACTTCGCTACGTAGCCGGTATCAAGAAAGAACGATTCGATTAACGCCTGGTACTCGGCCTCAGTGGGTGGCTTGGGAATGTACGATTGGTACGTAGGCGGCTGTAACTGATCTGTGAGGTGATCTTTATCGAGTAGTACCTTGTACCCGGCATCAAACTCGGGCGTGAGTTGCGGCTCGCTCACGATCGCTTTCAACAATCCAACCGGCCACAAGTTGAAATCGATCTTGAGCGAATCCTCGTATTGAGTGACAAACGCCGAGCGCTGAAATCCCCGATCGCTGATGAGCGGATCGCGATACAGCGCCAACACTGAGCCGAAGTTCTCCAGCCAAGCGCGATCCTCAAAAAAAGGTTCGATATCAGTAAACGCAAGGATAACGTCGTAATCCGAGAACGCATCTGTATGTGCATGCGGTATCGCACGCGAACTAGTCAGCACAACGGCACGAACTGACGGCTCTTCAGCAGCCCACTGCTGGAGCTGCTGAATAATATTTTCATGCGAAATCATGCGAGGATTCTATGAAGTTTGCTTGGAAACCAGTAGCTCTGAGACACTTGCCGCAGTGATGATTCGAACACTAAACACATTGCTGATCATTATCTTCGTCGCTGGTGGAGTAGCGCTCGCACAGCAAGAGGATGTGGTGCGGATCACCACGGAGCTCGTTCAAACGGGCGTTACGGTTCTCGACAAGCAGGGCCGCCTCATCGACGGACTAAAGAAAGAAGATTTTGAACTGCGCGTTGACGGTCGTGTCGTTCCGATTTCGTTCTTCGAAAACATTGTTGCTGGAAGCCAGCGAGATCGATTGACGCGTGTCCGCGGAAACGAAACTGCAAAGACGAAAGACTCCCCTGCCGAAGTCTCATTTCGCCAACGCACCATCATCTTTTTTCTTGATGACCGCCATCTCTCGCTCGGCAGTCTCGGCCGCACTCGTAAAACACTCTCAGACTTTATCGACAAAGAGATGGGCCAGAACGATCTCGTCGCCATTGCTTCCGCCAGCGGCCAGATCGGTTTCCTCCAGCAGTTCACGGACAACAAGGAGGTCCTGCGCGCGGCAGTCGAACGCCTCAACCACGTTCCTTATGTAGTAACGGATTACGCCGGACGACCGGGCAGCCGGATGACGGAGTACATGGCCCTCACCATCGAGCGCAAAGACGATTCGAACGTATTTGAATTCTTCGTACAGGATTGCCTGCGGACGGCCCCGAGAGGTGTCAGCCGGCAGGATCGCGCTTCCATCCGCCGGCACTGCGAGATCGAAGTGCAAAATCGCGCCCGACAACTCGTGGTTCAGGCTGGTGCAGTTACCAGCGGCACTTACTATTCGCTCGAAACATTGCTTCGTTCCGCCGAACGCATGCCCGGTAGCAAGCTCGCGTTCTTTTTCTCGGACGGATTCCTGGCCGACGCAGGACCACGTGGTCCAGTCGGCAGCGACCAGATTGGACGCCTTACGGATCAAGCTCGTCGGGCAGGCGCAGTGCTCTACACAATCGATGCGCGGGGTCTGATGTCTGGCGCTCTCGACGCGTCCGGGAATGTTCCGATGGATCCCGACGGCAGACTCGAAGCCGCTAACGCGCGCGAGATCGCGGCCTCGCAGGACGCACTGAACGCTCTCGCGGTCGACACCGGTGGACGCGCTTTGCGAAATCAGAACACGTTCCATCGATTCATCAACGAAGCTGTTGCGGAGACGTCTCGTTACTACCTAATTGCCTGGCGTCCCGAAGGTGCAGAGGAGAAAACCGAGAACTTCAAAAAGATTCAGATCGCAGTTGTTGGCCGCCCGGAGTTAACGGTTCAATCGGCGCGTGGCTTTTTCAGTAACCGCGCGACCGCAGGCACAACGGCTAAAACCACTTCTGTTCCGGAAGAAAAGAACGCGAAGCCGGAGTCAAAAACGGATGCGGACTTGCGTGGAGCCCTTAACGACTCGGCATCGACGCACGCGCTTCCGTTACAACTCTCGTTGATCTATTTGGACACGCCCGCAAACGGTCCTGTCTTGACGACGTCAGTGCAAGCGCCAACCGAGTTTCTTTCTTACGGCAATGAAAGTCGCGATCCCGCGCAGTTGAGCGTCGCGGGTGTCGTCTTAAACGATCAGGGCAAACGCATGGCAGGTTTTAAAACGGAACTGAAAGTGAACCCGGCTTCATCAAGCGAGACCACTCCGGCGAACTCAAACGTGATCTACAACTATCGTTCTCCGCTAAAACCGGGAATCTATCAGGTACGTGTCGCCGCGCGTGACGATCGCAGCGGCATTCTGGGCAGCGCGATGGAGTGGATCGTAATTCCTGACCTGACGAGGAACCAACTTTCCCTCAGCAGTTTGATCGTCGGACTCGGGAGCGTGACAAACCGGAACGCCGAGGCCGGGCAGATTCAGTGGAGCGTAGATAAGAAGTTCGCTCTGAACTCCCAATTCGAGTTCATGACCTTCATCTACAACAGTTCGAATAATTCGACAGTGCAAGTTCACGTCTACAAAGACGGCAAATCAGTGCTTTCCATCCCCGCTAAGAACATCGAAGCCGCGCCAGAAGATCCGCGACGAATACCGTTCAAGGCAAAAATAAATCTGGCGGGACTACACACCGGACGCTATATTCTTGAGGTGAACGTCCAGGATCGTACGGCGAACAAAACCGCATCACAACAATCCGCTTTCTATATCCAATGAAAACTAAATTGCTGTTCGTAATTATTGTCGTTTGCCTCGGATGCACGGCTAACGTCGTCCCGACAAACTCAACCGCGCAATCATCACCATCACCAACTCCAATACAAACACAATGCGCTGCTGACGCTCTGCAATCCCAGATGGAACAGCATGCGAAGGTCACGCAAGGCCCAGTCGGCGTCGCCGCGACTCTCATCGAGACCGGACAGACCGTAACCCTGAACGGCGATCGTCGTTTCGCGATGCAAAGCGTTTACAAGTTACCGATCGCAATGGCGATATTAACGAGGGTCGATAACAAATTCCTGACTCTCGATCAGAAAGTCGAAATCAAGCCGAAGGATTATGTCAGCCGGCGTGAACACACTATTGCGCTCGATTATCCGCAAGGCGCAAATCTCTCGATTACCGAACTGCTCGATTACATGATCGCTGAAAGCGATGGGACAGCATGCGACGCGTTGCTGCGACTGTTAGGTGGGCCCGAAGTCGCCACAAAATACGTTCGCGAACTGAAAATTAACGACATAACGATCGCGACTTACGAAGCGGACATGTTTGCCGATCCGTCAGTCGCCTCTCAAAACTGGTCCACCCCACCCGCTATGGTCGAAGTATTACGCTTGCTTCAAACCGGCAATGTGTTATCGACCAACAGCCGCCAACTCCTGTTGGATTTAATGATCAAGAGTCGCCCTGGTCCAAAACGAATCAAAGGTTTGCTTCCCCCTGAAATGCAAGTCGCGCACAAGACGGGCACATCAGGAACGCGCAACGGCGTCACCGCGACAACGAACGACGTGGGCCTCATCACCCTCCCAAACGGACAACACCTCGCCATTGCGGTTTTCGTGTCCGAATCAAAAGCGAACCTGCCGACACGCGAAGCAGTGATCGCGAAGATCGCTCGTGCGGCAACAGACTGTTGGACCACGTCACCAACACAAAAAACTGGGGCACAATCTTGTGGATCGTGCCCCAGTCATTCCAGAGACAAGGTTGCAAGCGCAACCGGAATGCGTTCGAGAATTTAGAACGCAGTACGCTGCATGCCGCCCTTCAACGCCTCGTCAATCCGCGCGATTGACTCACTCAAATGCGCGCGAACTTCAACCGACTTAATTCCCGGTTTCGCGAGAGCGCCCTGCAACTGCGAGCGGAGCGTAACCAGATTGTGACGCGCCAACGTGCGCGCATCTTCCGGCACCGCAGCGTCGCGTAGCACCATTCCGATCATCTTGCGCAGATGCTCACGCTGTAACGAGCGACGGTAGCTGTTGATGTTCAGTGTCCCATTCGGTGCCTTTGTCTCGGCCCAAATGGAATCCTGAATTCCAACAAACAACTCACCCAGCGTAAATGGTTGCGCCGGAGCCGTCACCTTAAGCTCAGTATCCTGAACTCGACTCAGCAGGGTCGGATGGAAGACTCGGTCCAACACCTGCCGCTGCAACGACAGCACCGCCGCGTGGATAGCGATGTCCTGCCGCGCTGGAGTGAAGTTACTGAAGTTGATGAAGCGTTCGTTCTGCAACTTGTTGAGCAGTTGCGGAGAGAACTTGAACGCCGTCGGCGAGAACAAGTTGTCACGCAGCAGGTTCAGAGCCTGTCGCTGCTTCTCCACCGGCACTGGCTCGAACGGCAAACGGTTACCAGGATCGCCGACGTGGCTGCGATAGTGATAAACGCCGCCGATATACTTCGACGCCAGGAACAAATTGGAACCAGTTTGGCCCAGCGCGTTGTTGAAGCTGCGACGAAGCACCCCATAGCTCTCGCCTTGTTTCTCGAGACGCTGTTCCATGTTGGACCAGATCTCCTGGGCAAGGTTGACGCGATGCGTGTAGTACTTCAGCGGGTCGGTACCCAGGTCGAACCGGTTAACCACCGGATCCATATCGAGACCCGGACCAAAGCCGGCGTCTTCGTCAGTGTCATAAGCAAGCAGCGGTTCAGCCGCCCGTTGCGCTATCTTCTTCAGTTCAGGCTCCTCACCCTCCATGCTCGATGCATTCAGGGGTTTGTAGGCGTACTCGATGGCCCAGTAGTCGTATGGTCCAAGAGTCGACTGGTGATACTCACCCTGCTTACCACCACGGGCGGCGATGTTGGTTGGAATGTAGTCCATCACTGAACCCGTCAACCCGTCGCGCGAAGTGATCGACGGATCCTGCGCGTTCTCGAAAGTGTGAATCGTGCTCGCGCGGAAGTTGTGACGAAGGCCCAACGTGTGACCAACTTCGTGCGCAGCGATCTCGCGCAGAAAGTCCTTGATGAACTTATCGGCTTCGGCTCCGTTCGGATCCATGCCTCGGCCTATCAACAAGTCAACGGCAAATTCAGCGTCGTGCACCGCGCCTTGGGCGAAGTCGCATGAATAGCTTGCGTTTTTGACGCTCCACGGCGCCACAAATGCGCTCTTCGGCGCGTAATCCCAGGGCATTGCAGCCAGCGGGTAGATCGCTTCGTTTACTTCGCGACGGAAGAAACGCGTCATCGCTTCAGAGAAACGAATGTCCGCATCGTAAATCTGACCGGTGATCGGATCCGTGCGCGATGGTCCCTGAGCAAATCCCGGATCGGGGTAACCGGCAAACCAGCGAATCGTGCTGTACCGGACATCACCCGGATCCCAATCGGCGTCGTCGGGTTGTTGTTTCACCACAACGGCGTCCTTGAATCCGATCTTCTCAAACGCTTTGTTCCACATCAGCACGCCATCGCGAATCGCGTCGCGATACTTCAGCGGAATAGTGTTCTCGAGCCAAAACACGATCGGCTGTTTCGGAGCCGACAGTGCGGCTGATGGATCCTGCTTTTCGAGGTGCCAACGATTCACGTAACGTTTCGTCGCGCTGTAGCGATTGTCGTCGCTGTAGTCTTCGATGGTATTGACGAAGTGACCGACACGATCGTCAGCCAGTCGCGGACGGAAACCTGTCTGTGGCCGTTCTGACAAACTGTATCTCAAGCGGAACAGCATGCTCCGGACATCGGGAAGATTGGCTGGCGGTTGCGGCATCGGCGGCGGTGCAGCGCCGGGCGGAAGCATCGGCGGCAACGGAGGGCGCTCGGTTGCATAGTGCGCGATCGTCTCGAGCTCCACGTTTTGCGGGAACCCCTTCACAGTGCCGAAAGTGCTGTTCCGCGGGTCAAAGCGATATCCGATCCGGAACGTAGCTTCGAGGTCGTAACTGAGCATCGGCAAGTCCGTAAGAAACAGTGCACCGAGGTCAATCAGGACGCTCTTGCGTTCAGGATGTGGCAGGCTCTCGATTTTGGTCATACCCATAATCGAGTCGCTGAATGAGCGATCGACCGCGCGGCGCATCGGGCCGGCATCTGCGATAAATCGAGTGTTTTTGGCGACCAGCTGAATGTTCTTTCCTTGCTTGTTGAAAACAATCGGCGCCTCACCGGCCATCGCGGCGGCATAGAATCCGCGCTCACCCAAACCGGAATCAAACGTCAGTGAAAGCAGATACATCTTCCCGAGTTGATCGGGAAGAATTTCGAGGAAAACCTTATCTTCCGTGCGGTACATGGTGAACAATCCCTTGATCACCTGAGCATCTTTGACGATGTCCGCAAACGGTTTGTCCTTGGGTGGTTCAGGGGCTCCAGGTCTCGGGGCACCCTGGGCAGCGGGCGAAGTTGCCGGCTGTGCAGCGGGGCTTTGTTGCGGCTGCGGCTGTGGTTGCTGCGCCGGAACAGCGAACGTAGAAACAAGAACGATCGACAAAAGCAACGCGATTCGAGTCTTCATGGGCGTACTCCTATGTGGCGGGGACTAAACTACTCCAACACAAAATTGATTCTTAAGGACGGCCGAGCGAAGCCAATCCAGCGAAGTGAGCAACGCAGATTTGGCAGAGCTTCTATCCCAGAAGCCCGTTAAAAGTCAACCGAAAACCAACTCAAAGAGCCTTCAACGCTGGCACTGGAGAGAAAGTTTCCGAATTCATCCAATATTTTTAAGTCGTCCTCTGATGCGACTCATTAACTCGAAAGAGGTATTTCGGAGTACCTGTCTTTCAGGATTCGCTGACCTCTGCCTGGTAGTACTCTCCCGCTTCCCCCAAGCCAAACAACAATACTGAGGAGGAGGAGGGCTTATGACCCAGACCAGTGCTACACAGCGGGCCGCTGACAACACCGAGATCCGCCCGTTTCGCGTGAATTTCCCCGAGGAAGAGCTCGTCGAATTACGCCGGCGCATTAACGCAGCCCGGTGGCCCGAGGCGGAAGTCGTTCCGGACGCATCACAAGGAGTGCAGCTCGCGACCATGCAGAAACTCGCGGCCTATTGGGCGACTGAGTACGATTGGCGGAGGTGCGAGTCGCAGTTGAACGCGCTCCCCCAATTCATCACCGAAATTGATGGGCTCGACATCCATTTCATTCACGTTCGTTCGCAACATGAAAATGCGCTGCCGTTGATCGTCACGCACGGGTGGCCGGGTTCGGTCATCGAGCTACTGAAGATCATTGATCCGCTGACCAACCCGACGGCACACGGCGGCACCGCAGAGGATGCTTTCGACGTTGTGATCCCCTCCATGCCGGGTTACGGATTCTCTGGAAAGCCAACGACGACGGGTTGGGATGCGACGAAGATCGCGAGTACCTGGAACGTTCTGATGAAGCGCGTCGGTTATGAACGCTATGTAGCTCAGGGCGGCGATTGGGGGGCACTCATCGTTGATCTGATGGGTCTACAAGCGCCACCGGAATTGCTCGGCATTCACACGAACATGGCTGGTGCAGTTCCTCCCGAGATCGACAAAGCTGCTTTCACCGGGGCTCCGGCGCGAGACGGCTTCTCGGACGTTGAGAAACTGGGATACGAGCACCTCGCTGATTTCTACAAGAATGGGTTGGCGTATGCCCTGGAGATGGGGAACCGGCCGCAGACGCTCTACGGACTCGTAGATTCACCGATCGGACTTGCTTCCTGGATCCTCGACCATGACATTCGCAGCTACAAGCTCATCGCTCGTGTTTTTGACGGGGCTGAGGAGGGACTGACTCGAGACGACATTCTCGACAACATCACGCTTTATTGGCTAACGAACACGGCGATTTCCTCAGCGCGTCTCTACTCGAACAACCCGTACAGCTTCGTTGCGTCCAAAGGCGTCAAAATCCCGGTTGGCGTCAGTGTGTTCCCGGATGAAATCTACGTGGTGTCGAAGGAATGGGCGCAGCGAGCCTATCCGAAGCTCGTCTATTACAACTACGCGCCCAAGGGCTGTCACTTCGCGGCCTGGGAACAGCCGCAAATCCTGACCGAAGACATCCGCGCCACGTTCAAATCGTTGCGCTAGCATTTAGCGAGCAGGCGGCCCACCCACCCGCGCCGCCTGCTTTTTGTTGCCCTCTTCTTTCACCGTCCAATAGAATAAGCACGGCTTCCGCTAAACTGACGCAACACACATCGGTTCGAAAACTCATACATGAGTCTGATCCAAGGAACGAAACTCGGTCGATATGAAATCCGCTCAAAGATAGGCGCGGGCGGAATGGGTGAGGTCTATCACGCGCGCGATCTCGATCTCGGTCGTGACGTCGCAGTCAAAGTCCTTCCTGCAACCTTCTCCGCCGATGAAAATCGCCTGCATCGATTTCAACAGGAAGCATGTGCGGCAGGTGCGCTGAATCATCCCAACGTTCTGATCGTCCACGACATCGGCGCGCATGACGGCGCTCCCTACATCGTTTCCGAATTGCTCGAAGGCGAAACGTTGCGCAAACGCATCGGCGGAACTCCCCTGGGCCAACGCCGTGCGATCGACTACGCGTTACAGCTCGCTCACGGTCTCGCCGCCGCACACGAAAAAGGAATCATCCATCGCGATCTAAAACCCGACAACATCTTCATCACGAATGATGGCCGCGTAAAAATTCTCGACTTCGGCCTCGCGAAACTCACGCAACTCGACGGCGACCAGGTCCAAACAGACGTTCCCACGCGTCGCGTCAACACTGATCCCGGCGTCGTGATGGGCACTGTGGGTTACATGTCGCCCGAACAATTAAAAGGACAGAAAGTCGATCATCGCACTGACATCTTTTCGTTTGGCGCAATTCTTTACGAGATACTCGCCGGCAAACGTGCGTTCTTTCGTGATTCAGCCGCTGAAACGATGAGCGCGATCTTGCGAGAAGATCCGCCGGAACTATCTTCGACCAACCAGTCAGTTTCACCTGCGTTAGAACGATTGGTGAATCACTGTCTCGAAAAGAATCCCGAATCTCGCTTTCATTCAGCGCGTGATATCGCGTTTGCGTTGGAAACGCTGTCGGGTTCGAACGGAAACTCCGCGCAGACAATGACTCTGCCTGAGACCGCACCGCGTCAATGGACCAGACGCGAATTAATTTTCGCGGCAGTCGCTGCACTCGCAGTGATCGCAGCAGTTGTTTTGACTGCTCTTTACTTTCCTTACTTTCGAAGTACGCCGAGTGAAACGCGCGTACTGCGCACCGTCATCAACCCTCCCGATAAAAGCGGTTTCAATTCCTTCACTGTTTCACCCAATGGAGTACATCTCGCCTTCGTCGCCACAGATTCTTCAGGCAAGAGTCTCTTATGGGTCCGACCACTCGATTCGTTTACGGCGCAGCCATTATCCGGAACCGAAGGTGCCGCTTTTCCCTTTTGGTCGCCAGACAGTCGCTTTATTGGATTCTTCGCCGCCGGTAAGTTGAAGAAAGTCGAGGTAACGGGTGGTACGGTCCAGACGCTGTGTGCTGCGACAGTCCCGCGAGGCGGCACCTGGAATAAAGACGGATTGATTGTCTTTGAGCCGACGCCGAACGATCCGCTCTATCAGATTTCAGTAACTGGTGGTGAGGCAACACCACTAACAAAGCTGGAGCCATCGCGGCAGGAGGCGTCTCATCGTTGGCCCCATTTCCTACCCGGCGGCCGGCACCTGTTGTACGCCGTTCTCGGTGGACCACAAAGCCAGGGAATTCATGTTCTATCGCTTGATACCAAAGAGAGCCGTCGACTTCTGAATGTTTCCAATACCATTGTTGCTTACGCCGATCCCGGTTATCTGTTGTTCCGTCGTGAATCAACGCTGATGGCCCAGCGCTTTGACGTCAATAAACTCGAGCTCAGCGGCGAGCCATTTCCCATCGCCGAACAAGTTGGTTACGAAGTGGCGTCGTTTCAAACGTTCTTTTCGGTCTCCCAAACCGGTGTGCTGGCTTACAGCAGTAGTAACACCGGCAGAACGCAACCAATATGGATCGATCGAAGTGGCAAGGAAGTCGGCACACTGGGCGAGGCGGGCAACTTTGTTCGTCCCTGGATTTCTCCCGATGAGAAACGCGTTGCACTTGACAGTACTGACGCCCATGGGAATCGTGACGTTTGGATCATGGATGTAGCGACCGGCAAGCCAACGCGATTGACATTCGATCTGGGTCAGGATTTGTTTCCGGTCTGGTCGCCTGACGGTAGCCGCATCGTCTTCGCTTCGGATCGCCAGGGCGCGAGGAACCTTTATGTAAAGACGGCGAGCGGCGCCGGTGAAGAACAACTGCTGCTCAAGACCGATGAAAATACCTACCCTTCGGATTGGTCTGCCGATGGACGCCACCTTCTTTACATCGTCAACCACCCCAGCACGAGAGTCGATCTCTGGGTGCTTCCACTGTTTGGAGATCAAAAGCCATATCCTTTGCTCAATAGTGGTGCTAACGAAAGAGGCGCGCGGTTCTCACCGGACGGACGATGGATCGCATACGTCTCCGACGCCTCCGGTACCAATCAGGTCTATGTACAAGCCTTTCCCGCCTCGGGCGGCAAGTGGCAGGTTTCAACTGATGGCGGTTATTACCTGAGTTGGAGACAGGACGGCAAAGAGTTGTTCTACGTCTCAAGCGACAGAAAAATGATGGCAGTGGACGTGAAAATAACAGACGGAAATTTCGAGACGGGTACGCCGAAGCCGCTCTTTGATTTGCGCATTCCAAGCTTTGGCTCGGCCTCAGCGCAGTTTTCGGTTACTGCGGACGGTCAACGATTTCTTGTAATTAATATGGTTGGCGAGATCACGTCTGCTCCGATCAACGTGGTCACGAACTGGACCGCAGACCTCAAGCAAGGACAATGAACTACGAGAAACTAAGAAAGCTCTCCACTCCTCGAGATTTCGAGCGCTTCGTCGATTTCGCGAAAGAAGTCTATCGCGACAACCCCCACTGGGTGCCGACAGACAAACATCACCTGATCAACGTGTTGAGCGGAAACGCCGGCTTTGGTGCGCAGTCTGAAATACAGCCTTTCGCAGTCGAAGACGCAGGGCGAACTCTGGCAACGGTCGCAGCGCTGAAAGACATGGCTTACCAGCTTCGCTGGGACGAAAAGTTGGGCCACCTGCTTTTCTTCGAAGCCCTGCCGGATCAAAATGATGCTGTCGAGGCGCTGATCAGTGACGCATGTGAGTGGCTGCGAGAACGCGATTGCACTGCCGCCCGACTTACGATGCTGCCGGGAGTGCAGATGCCTCTCACCATCGATGCGTATGACACTGCTCCCACGTGTTTCCACACTTATAACCCCGCGTACTATCACAGCTATATCAAGAACTGCGGCTTTATTACCGAACAGGGTGTTGTTCAGTATCAAGTTCAATTTACGCCTGAGTTAGAACAACGCTACCGCGAGATGGTCCAGCGCACTAAAGATTCAGGCGTCGTCGTACGGTCATGGGATTTCGAAAGGATTGAAGAGGAAGGCGATGCGTTCGCAGCACTGGCCAACGAAACGTTTAGCGCACACTGGGGTTTCATGCCGTTACCTGACGCAGTGATGCGCGGATTCACTGTCGAATTCAAAGATTTCTTGATTCCGGAGTTTTTGGGCTTTGCCGAAGTTGATGGTGAGCGAGTGGGGTTTGTTTACTCATCACCTGACATCAATCAGGCCCTGCACCCCATGCGTGACAAAGTGCTGGAGGAAAACTTTCCAGAATTTCAGCAGCGATTTGAAAAGATAGACCACGGGGTGTTGTTGATAATCGGAGTCAAGCGAGAGTTTCGCGGGAGCGGAATTAATTTAGCGTTGGCGGCGCATAGTTATCTTGGAATGATCGCTCGTGGTTACAAGACTGCCAGCTACACGGTCGTACTCGACGACAACTGGCCCTCCCGCCGTACGGCTGAAAAGCTCGGCGCACGCGTTACGCGGAACTTCAATGTGTATCGGCGAGAGATCCCGAAGTTGTAAATGTCGCGTCTTACGCGCAGGAGATTGCCATGCATGTAAAAACACTCACCACACCTCAAGACCTCGAAGGCTTTGTCGATTTTGCGAACGATGTCTATCGCGACAACCAGTACTGGGTACCCACTGACAAACATCACTTGATCAAAATCCTAAGCGGAAACGCGGGCTTTGGTCCAACGCACGAAATACAGGCTTTTACAGTCGAAGAGGGAAATCGAATTCTCGCAAGGGTCGCAGCGCTGAGAGACGATGCATACGATCTTCACTGGAACGAAAAGCTGGGCCATCTGATGTTCTTTGAAGCACTGCCGGATCAACTCGAGGCCGTTGACGCGGTGATGAATGAAGCATGCGCTTGGCTGCGTGAGCGGCGTTGCACCGCAGCACGACTTTCTTTTATGGCAGGAGTTCAGCTACCTCTCACGATCGACGCCTACGACGTTGTTCCCACGTGCTTCAACACTTACAACCCTCCGTACTATCACAGCTACATCAAGGACAGCGACTTTGTTACCGAGAAGGGCGTCGTCGAGTATGAAACTCAATTCACACCTGAGTTAAAGAATCGTTATCGGGAGATCATACAGCAGGCAACAGACTCGGGCGTGGTCGTGCGCTCATGGGACTTTCAGAGGCTTGAAGAGGAAGGCGCGGTATTCGCAGCACTCGCGAACGAAACGTTTAGCGAACACTGGGGCTTCATGCCGTTAACAGACGCAGTGATGCGCAGCTTCTATGTTGACTTCAAAGACTTCCTGATTCCGGAGTTTTTGTCTTTTGCCGAAGTGGATGGTGAGCGAGTAGGTTTTGTTTACGCGTTGTCGGACCTGAACCTGGCGCTTCAACCGATGCGTGGCAAAGCCTTGGAGGACAACTTTCCGGAGTTTCAGCAGCGATTTCAAGCGATCGATCGTGGTGTGCTTTTGATAATCGGTGTGAAGAAGGAGTTTCGCGGGCGTGGGATTAATCTGGCTGTCGGCGCGCAGAGTTATCTTGGGATGATGAGTCGCGGTTACAAGACTGCCAGCTACACAGTCATGGACGACAACTGGCCCTCGCGGCGGACCACGGAAAGACTCGGCGGACGTGTTGCGCGGAATTTTGTTGTGTACCGGCGCGATTGGAATGTTTGAGGTCCTAGTTTGAGCGGGAAGTAGCCTCCCCGCACGACCCTTCTGTGAGGTGAAGTGACGAAGCAAACCCAATTGCGAGTGGCGGTGACGATCGCCGTACTGGCGCACCTCGTTGTCACTGTCCTTCATGGGCAGGCGCACACGAGACTGGGTGTTGGGCTTAGCAACTGGCAGCAAGCGTACGTGCTTACGATCATCGTGCTCGCGCCTCTGGTCGCGCTGGTCTTGTCACTCACACGATATTCTCGGTCCGGTCTTTGGCTCTTGTTTGCTTCCATGCTCGGCTCCCTCATCTTCGGCGCGTGTTATCACTACCTCATCATCTCTCCCGACCATGTGGCCCACCTCCCTCCCGGAGACGCACGTGGACTGTTTCGTACGACCGCTCTTTTGCTGTTAATAACGGAAACGTTTGGTGTGGTCGTAGCGGCGATGCTGCTTCGAGCGTCGTTCAAGCGAGGTTGATTCGTTCAACTCATAATCACCCCTCCTGCGAACCGGTCACAAATTGTGACCGGTGCTGAGCTATTCAAGTTGCACGTGATCGATTGTCATTTCGCCCGCCTCTACGCGACGAACTATCTGGCGCAAATGCCGGTCGTTTCGTTGCAACGCATACTGGATCAGCGATCGCGTTTGTCTTGGTATCGACCCGTTCGTGACGAGTAACCGAGCAAGTTGTTTAGGCGCGGCATCAATGCGGTGAGATTCTTCTTCGCGCAGTGTTGCGCTAGTATCAGTAGCCATGGTCTTCATCCTTTCGTTAGAAGGTTGAGGTCCTAGGGTCGATCTTGTGTGTCCGCACAAATCGGCCCGCTTCATTTTTGGAGGGGTCGCGGCGACTATAGCACGGCCGATTTTCGGTTTGGGGATTTTAATAACCGGAGCAGGCAGAACTGCGAAGGACCAGTGTATAATCCCGACCTGGTGCATCAATGACTAAAGAGATCGAAGCAATTTATGAACATGGCATGATTCGCCCGCTGCAGCCGTTGGACCTGCCGGAAGGGGCTCGTCTCGATGTCATTGTCGTTACTCACGAAGAAGTAAAAACGAATGGTAATGCGGCCGAAATCCTCGCGGAAATTGCCGCCCTCCCTCTCGAGGGCGAAAACGATGCCTTTGCCGGCCGCGACCACGATTCAATTCTGTATCCAACCAAATAGAGGTTAAATGATCTTCGTCGATACTGGCGCGTGGTACGCCTCACTAGTACCCACGGATCCCGACCACACCCTCGCGGCGCAATGGCTTGCTGCAAATCGTTCTCCTTTAATTACGACAGACTATGTGGTCGACGAGACACTCACGCTGCTCAGATCTCGCGGTGAGAGAAAACGTGCTTTGTTGTTGGGTGCGAGATTCTTTAACCACTCACTTGCGGATATACATAAGATCACAGCTGCCGATCTGACTCTTGCGTGGAAGGTATTCGAGCAATTTCAGGATAAAAATTGGAGCTTCACCGACTGTACTAGCAAAGTCGTAATGGAACAGCTCAATATTAAAGTGGCGTTTGCTTTCGATCAGCACTTCCACCAATTCGGTACAATTCAAGTCGTGCCGTGAGCCCCAAGGAATACACTCTTCGGCATGGATTAGTTAGCATTGAGTCACTCATAAGACTGCTAATTACATGAACAATCCAGCGTCGTTATAACTATAAGGACCAACAACAGTGCTAGACGTAATCCTGAAACGCTTCGAAACGCCAGACGAAACGCGCGTCTTCGAGAAAGGCAAGTTTGAAATCATTCACATCGGCGGGATCACGGTTGGTCGGGCGACATACGAACCGGGGTGGAAGTGGTCGGAACATGTGGGTCCGTTAGCGGGGACGGAGTTTTGTGAGCAATACGCAAAATAATTAGAAGAGGTAAGGCGGTTCAGTATTTTCATTCACTTGGTCCAATCAATGCCATCGGCTTTCCACCGTGAGCGGTCGTCGAACATTGCTTCGATCAGCGTCATCTTCGCGGCACCTTCACAACCCATTTTCTCATCAGTCCAACGATTCAATGGTCCATTCAATCTAACGAACGGCGAGTAGTGCGACCCGGGGCGGACGCCTCCATGGTTCACACCCTCTCCCCCGAGACTGTGCAACACGCGCGTCTTCCCATCACCCTCGAGCGCGACGCAGCCATACGCCACCATCTCGATACCCTTCGTCGATCTGTTAACCAGCACAGCTTCATTAACTCCCTGAATCACACGGTACTCCGCCGCCGCCGGCGCGCCGGGTAAATCAACCCACTGCGCGGGTATCGTTGCTGGTGGAATCCGCACCGGAATTGGCTCGCGTCGCGGTTCGCTGTAAAGCTTCCCCCACAATTTTTTCGCCGTTTCTCGACTCGACTCCGCGTCTTTCAGGCGTCCCACTCTCTCGTAAGAGAACGCCATCTGATTGAGCACATTTGGTTCCAACGACCGTAGACGAGCCGATCGACTCAACGCCAGAACCCGCTCATACGTCTCGAGTGCAGCCGCTTCCCTTTTCATCTGCGACTGTCGTATTGCCAGCGTATACAGAGTGTCAGTTTGTGCGGCGACGTTCCCGCGCTCCCGCCAGTACTCAGCCTCGCGCGTGAGTCGATCAACAACCCGGTCGTACTCACCAAGAACCGAATAAAGACGCGTGAGTTCCTCAACTCCCGCTCGCAGACGCTCATCGTGACCAGCCTCACGCCACAATTCAATCGCTGTCTCAAACTTTTCGGCGGTGAATCGCTCTGCGTCGCGAATAAGTTTCCGGTCGGCGCCGGCTTGAACCTTCTTCCAGGCCTCACCCCCAGATCGTTCGGCCTCGGTGATAAGTCGCCCGGCCTCTTTCAACAGTTCTTCACGCGTGCGTTTCTGGCCTTTAACGACCGGACTTGAAAAGAGAGTTAGGAAAACAATTCCCAGAATAAATACGCGATGAAACAGGTTCATTTACAGCTACCTCCCGGTTCGATTGCATCAGGCTCCGACAGTCTCAAGCACGCGATGAAGCCCGGATTTATTGAGTTCAAGAATAGTATAGCTCTCGCTTTCCCAACCATGTTCACGCACAAAGAGAAACGTTTGTTCCTGCAACGTCGTTAGTCCCATCGGAACCATCGTGCTCGGACCCTTCCTATCGCAGTCCGTAAACACGAAATTACTCTCCATCAATCCCATGGCGCCTTTTTCTTCTGCTGAAACCCATCCTTGAAAAAGAGAAACGTCGTTGCAGCCGGGTTCGCCTGACGCTGTGCGCTTTGGATACTGTTTCTCAGCCTCAAAATAGTAGATGTGTTTGCCATCAACGGCGTAGCTGCTCCGGTACAAGACCGTAAGCGACGCTGCTACCTTCGCGATCGCTGGTGGTTTCTCTAAGCGCGCTCGCTCAGCCTCATCCTTTTCCGCGTCATCAAAGATTTGTCTTATGAACGATCTAATCTCTTTCCCTTGCGTGCTTGCGGTCTCGATCTTGATGAAAGGTTCGATCGTTTGTTTGGGAATTATGGCGAGCCCGATGATGTCATGAAGCGGATCTTTCGAGGCTCGTTTCGGAAGATCCGTCAACAATCCCCAGTTAGTTCCTGAATGCGCCCTGACCGGCACAACCTTCGATGCTTTCAGCTCGGTAATCGTTCCATCCGATGACCAGAAGAACCATGGGGTTGGTAATTTCAAACCCTGTGTGAACCAGGGCTCCGATAGATCTGCTAAGGAGTTGTTTGCGATCTCAGTCTCCGTGCTCTTAGCGTAAACGCGTTCAGGAACAAGTTGGCGTGGCCTGGGCCAGGGATTGAACCATCCATCGTTGCTGTATTGAGCGAAAGGTACAAGCGTGCCGTCTGCTCTCAATGTTCCGATCAGGTATTGACTTCCGCCGCCTACGCCATGCAACTGAGCCGAGACTGGCGCAATCGCGAGCAACAACAAGATGATCAATATTGTTCTCATGCCGGTGATTTTGGATCGCATCGGTGCCTCCTGTCACAGGTTGAACCTCATCAGTGTTCGAGGTTTTCCTTTTCTCGCGTCTGTGGTTTGCCACGGGAGTATAATGGCGAGCATGAAACTTCTTTTAGCTTCCGTTCTTTTCCTCTTCGCATTTGCTGCTGAAGCTGTGGCGTGTTCGTGTGCTCGACCTCCGCAACCCTGCGAAGCTTATGCGGACGCATCGGCGATCTTCGTCGGCACCGTCACTTTCAGTTCGCGAACCAAAATAAAGGAAGGCGATTATGAATCGACTAAACGACTGGTGCGCTTTCACGTCGATCGCCCACTCGCGAATGTAGAGACCGGTGACATCGAGATCACGACCGGTTGGGGAGATGCCGATTGCGGATACGGCTTTCGACTCGGCGGTCAATATCTGGTCTATGCCTACGGTGATGACAAGAAATCGCTTTCAACCAGTATCTGTACGCGGACACGTCCGTTGTCACAAGCCGACCCCGATCTTGAATACATTAACGGACTGTCGAAAGCACCTCCAGGTGGAACTATTTCCGGTGAAGTTAGACGTGGCGGTTCCTCTGGTGCGTACGAGAGATTGGTACCTGTTAAAGATGTAAGGATTTCGTTTGCAGGACCAAAGCAATTCGAACTCAAAACAGATGCGGAGGGCAAGTTCAGTGTCTCGGGTCTTCCGCCGGGTACCTACAAGGTCCGCATTGATGAGCCCGAAGGCTTGAGCACTTACAATCCGGAACAGGAACTAAAACTCACCGGTCGCGGATGTCGCGGGGCTTACTTTCTTCTCGAACCTGACACACGAATCACAGGGAAAGTACTTGATGCTCAGGCAATGCCGGCGGCGGATGTGTTGATGGAGCTTGTTCCTGTTGCTCGAGAGGGCGATGCTTTTCCGTCGTATGTCAGGACGGACAAAGAAGGACGTTACGTGATGAAACTGGTGAGACCCGGTCGTTATTATCTCGGGGTCAGAATCGCCGGCTCGGCAGGTGCTAGTTACGTTCCCTTTCCTCAGACTTATTTCCCTGGAGTGAAAGATCGATCGCAAGCGAACCTGATCACGATCACCGAAGGCCAACGCATCGAACTAGACGAACTTATTTTGGCGGCGAGATTTATTGATCGAACGCTCAATGGAGTCGTTGTCGACGAGGATAGAAAACCTGTGGCAGGCGCAATTGTTTGGTTAAAAGAAAGACAGTATGAAGACGCTGATATGCCGTATCGAAGAGAAACCGACAGCGAAGGTAAGTTTTCCTATCCGGTTTACGAAGGAATCAAATACTCGCTCAATGCATACGTTGAGTCCGGCGGACGCCACGTGAAACGATCTGAGCCGTTCGAAGTTGTAATCACCTCAAACCAGGAACCGATCAAGCTCGTCGTCAAAAAGGAAAAGTAAGATCGAGATCAGTTTCAGCGAGTCGAGGGGTGACGCAGCGCATGCATGAAAGTACGGAACCGTCCACGGAGAGTTTTTTTCAACGGTCTCGACGTCATGTGCACAAACGCGCGACGGTGAGGATACATCGCGCGAAATATTTCGACGCGCTCGTCGAGCTTAGCTGCTTCTTGATCACGACCGATCTTGTGTAACACATTTGCAAGCGCGGCCAGTGAGTCAACCCAGATATGACCGTTCTCTTCTCCCCACGCTTGTTGCTTGATTTCTAACGATCGTCTCCGCAACGGTTCAGACTCCGCAAACTTGTCCTGAACCTCGCAAATCTCCGCAAGGCGATCGAGTGCCTCGCCGATCGGAACTTGAGCATGCTTGATTTGGGCTTCGAGCTGCTTGTCGTTGGGACGTCGTTGCAAGCGTGCCGCACTGGCGGCAGTGTGCAGTCTTATTTTTTCCTCGACGATTGCGAGTCTTCGGCGGGCAAGATCTTCGGCTTCAGAGTAACGGCCTCGTGCCTGACAAAATACAGCAAGCTCATCAATAGCGCGTACGATCAGAAACTCCTTTGGTTCGTCCAGCGTTTCAGAAAACTTCAACGCTCGCCGATACAGTTCTTCCGCCGGCGCATACTTTTCCTGTGCCTTATATACTTTCGCGAGCTCTTGAAAATAGTGCGCGAGAGAAGCGTCTGAAGGACGGTCCGCTTCGCGCATTTCCAACACGCGTTCAAACAATGGTTCAGCGTCGCGGTAACGATGTTGCTCGACATAAAACCTCGCGAGCCACAAGGCGGTGGAACTGTAAAGCTCCCGGTCGGGCCACAACTCCGGCTTCTCGGTTTCTGCGAGCGCCGCGCGGTAATGCTGCTCGGTTTCCTCGTGTCTTCCTTGATCCTTATAGAGTCGCGCGAAGCCCATGTGTGCCGAGTGAACTTGCGTGTTTGGTTGGGGCAGCTTTAATGCCTCTTCCATTTGAGCGCGATAAAGGACTTCGGCTTCCTGAAATCGCTGCTGCTCCTGGTAAAGCAGCGCGAGACTGAACCGAATAAAACTCAAATGCGACGGATCAGGCGAGCGCTCGGCTTCAGCGATCGCGCGCTTATAAATCTGCTCCGCTCCGGCAAGATCTCCCGCGTTTCGCGCATTCCGAGCCTGTCTTGAGAGCGCTTCGAAACGCTTCGTCTCCGCCGGCTCAAGAGTTGGATAGAGGGCGGCTCGTAACGCCTTCCCCAATCGAGTATTTCCGAAATTCATTTCCTTCAAAACCTTGACGCACTTTTACCAGCAATATACATTGCGTGCGTCCCAAAGGTTCCAAGGTCAGTCTTCCTTTCACAAAAATAAAATATGCAAAAAAGTTTAATCCGAAACGTACTCCTCCTTGGTTTGACCCTGATCTGTGCTGCTCAATCAACCGTCGCGCAAAAATCGCCTTGCGCCGGGAAGCCGGAGAGCGGCCTGCCCCTGCCAAGCACTTTCCTGCCTGCGAGACTCTCGCAGTTTCAGGCACAGCTCAAAACATTTCTGACGAGCGGAAAGTATCGCGACCTCAAATGGTGTGAAGACAAGAAGCTTCGCGACACTGGACCATTCGTCAACGGCGTCAGCTATGGCGTCCACCCAACTGTCAAAATCTACTATTCGCCCGCCGTCATCGATTGGCTATTACACAAAGACCGGAGCCGTCTGATCCCAGACGGATCGATGATCGTGAAGGAACAATACACACCGCCCGCAGCTCGTTACCAGCTCGGACCGCCGACAGGTATCAACGGCTGGACCATCATGATCAAAGACAGTAAAGGATCGGCGGACGGCTGGTACTGGGCGGAGATCTGGGACACGCAGTGCGTTGACGACAACAAACCTCCATTTGCGTATCCGTATACAGGCTTCGGACTGTACTGCGTGAGGTGTCACGCATCGGCCGAGCGAGAGCACACGTTCACTTATTCAAAAAACATCAACGGCTTCGCCGGCGATCCGGATTCTTATTTTGTCGATTTGTCGTGGAACTCGACGCCAGTCTCCGGTCACTCACCAGCTCCCGTGCAACCGTGCAGCGACGCAGCTGACAGCGATCGCGAAGTTCCGACAGCCGGTCACAATACGGATGCGAGTGACGTGCAGGAACAGTCTGTCATGCGACAGATGGCGATGGTCCGTCCCGCGACTGTCGATCCAAAATTCGTCGCCTTCTTCAACTCGATCGCTCCCGTGCCACTCGAAAAGGTGCGGAAAGTTTCCCGGCGAGACTTACGATCACGTAATTCCGCAGAACATCGGAGCGCTGCAATCGAAGCCCGCACCATCTCCGAATCCCAACCAGTTTCTGACATCTGACCAATGCATGGGCTGTCATAGTGGCGGCACGTATGGAAACGTAATGCTCTACACCGGCGCCAAGCAGCGCGATAACTCGACACCGGTGATGAACGTTTCACCGTACGGCGAATGGCGCTGGTCGCCGATGGGACTGGCCGGACGCGATCCGATCTTCTACGCGCAACTCGAAAGTGAAATCGAGTTTGTAAAGAGTTTTTTCAAAAACGATCCGGCTAAGGTCGCGGAAAATATCAAGACCATCAATAACACGTGTTTCAAATGCCACGGCGTGATGGGTAAACGCCGTCTGGACGACGATCACGGTGGTCCAGGTAAAGGTGATTTCAATCCCGAGCTTGTCTATGCCACTTACGATAACGACAAGCAGTCGTATACCTATGGCGCCCTCGCTCGTGATGGCGTGAGCTGCATGTCTTGTCATCGAATCGTTGAAGATAAAGGTCCATTCATCGACTTCCTCAAGAACAAGATCACGGGCAACTTTACGACCGGCAATCCGGCGGAACTCTTCGGTCCGTTTCTCGATAACGAAATCGTTACCGACCCGATGAACAACTCGCTCGGCATCAAGCCGAAACACAGTGCGTACATCAAGAGCTCGCGCATGTGCGGCAACTGTCACACGATCAACCTGCCGTTGATGGACAATCCCAATGCGGATCCCAACAAGCCGCACCTTGAGCAGGTGACGTATCTCGAATGGCTTAACAGTGGTTACCAGAACGAGGTCGGCACGAATTCACGAGCGCAGACGTGCCAGAATTGTCACATGCCTACGAAGTACAGTAACCACGCAGGCACGCTGGTCGTTCCGGTGATTCAACAGCCGATCGCGTTTATCGAAGACACTCAGTATCCGCAAACGGGAAATCGGTTACCCGATGACAAGATCAACGTTCGCTTTCGCAAAGAAGGTTTCGCGCGTCATCAACTGCAAGGCTTGAACATCACCCTCCTGGAACTCTTTCGCCAGTTCATGTCGCCTTACAAATCGAACGGGACCAACATCCTCGCCAATTCGATCCTCGGCGTTAGACAGAACGACTACATGTCTGGGATTGATGGTCTAACAAACTCGATCGACGCTTTTGTGCAACAGGCGCGAAACTCGACCGCGGAAGTTTCAGTCTCGCCGGCAACGATCAGTAACCAGAAACTGGTCGCGGATGTGAAGGTTACGAACAAAACGGGCCACCGTTTGCCGAGTGGCGTTGGTTTTCGCCGGGCGTTCCTGGAGTTTCGGGTAGTGGATAACGAGACTAAGAAAACTGTTTGGTGTTCCGGCTGCACGAATGAACTGGGTGTGATCACGAAAGGCGAAGGCAGTGAGAGGCTCGCGTCTGAAATGTTCGACGTTTACACCGACGGCACGAAGCCCGCAACTCTCGATTATCCAACTCCCTGTTACGGAATCCCGCAGCCGCAACATTATCAACGACACTATTTTTGGGATCCGCAAAAGAACACCGGACTGGCGATCACTCGACAGGACCAGGTGCAGATCTTCGAGGAGCTAAACCTGAATATCGATTGCGTGATGACGACTAGTTTTCTCCGCCGCGACTACCAGTTGAAAGACAACCGGCTGTTGCCTTTCGGATGGACCAGCACCGGTCCGCTGAATCCCGACAAAACGCCGTACATTCCCGCGGATTATCTTCATGAGACTCATCCGGTGAAAGTCAGCGGAGATCCGTCTTATGCAGATGGAAGTGGAACGAGTGTCGTGCGATATGAAATTCCCTTGAGTGGATTGAATGCGCGCAACCTATCCGTCACCGCGACGCTTTACTACCAATCGATCCCGCCTTACTTTTTGCGCGATCGTTTTACCCAAGCGCCCAACGGCCCCGCCACACAACGACTCTACTACCTGACGTCGAATTTACAGACGAAAGGAACCGAGATCGAGAATTGGAAATTGCGCATCGCCAGTTCGAGTCAAACGGCGACTGCGCGTTAGGCGGGATGACGTTGCGCGTCAGCGTTGTTGTAGCGAGTTCGAAGCTTTCGGCTGCTCGGTCGCGCTTCAGCGAGGGCTTTTAGAGAGGTAGGATGGGGACGCAATACTCTTATAATCCTTCGTCACTGCCTGAAATCGTAAGAGGTTGCGGTCTTCGGAGTGATGGATTCGCCGAGCCTAACACTCGGCTTCCGTGGAGCTTGACGGATTGTTCATTGCTTCTCCGGAATCCGTTCCCCTTTGTTAAGTGCTGGAGAATATCATCAAGATCCCGACCTCCAACTAAACATTGTCATTAACCGCGAGCACCGCAGACTGCAAAGTCGCCAGCCTCCACACAACGGCGTTCGACCAGTCAGATGCGAAGCGAGGCTATTCCTCGCCGAAAGGCGTTTCTTATGCTTTGGGCAGTGCCCTTGGTTCGTGCTCCGCCCTCAGGTTTTGGGCCAAAGGCCGAACGAGGGCATAGCCCGCCACTCAAACAAAGCGCTGACGGCGAGGCAAAGCCTCGCCTCACGTCAGGCGGCGGAGCCGGTAAGGAATGAATCCTTGCGAAACATCATGGCCGGTCGCTCGCAGGTACGCGTAAATAAAGAATACGGCTGCCGAATGCGACAGCCGTATTTGTGTTCAAGCTGAAACTGACGCTCAGTTGATCGTCAGCGTCAACGTTGCCGATGAGTAGTGCCGGCGGGGTGGGTCGCTGTTACTCGATTTGGAACAGTTGAGCGTTCTTGTTCGGATACCTGCGCCGAAACCGGCGGAACAAGCGAGAATGAATATGACCCGTTTGCCGAACGTCGGAAAGGGTCTTGTCGAATAGCCGGAGAAATAATAGGCCCGCCCAGCGACGAAAATCAACGATTTTTTAAACGGTTATCGCGGAACATTCTTGAAGAACAAGCGTCTAACCCGTTCATGACTCCTCAATCGCGGCGACGTCTGCTTTGGCTACTGTGTTGCGGCCTTCTTAGTAGTGCAGTTTTATCCTGCGCTTCGACGAATCCCGCCGCGAACTCCCGCCGTCGCGCAGGTCGCAAACACACAAATTGAGAAAGCGCCGGTCAACGCGACACCGGTGATTCACGTATTCGTCGCACTCGCCGATAACGTCAATCAGGGCATCGTCCCCGTCTCAGCAACTCTCGGTAACGGCGACAACGCGGCGACGAACCTCTACTGGGGCGCAGCTTTCGGCATCAAGACATTCTTCTCACGAAGTAAAGATTGGGAACTCGTTTCAGTCACACCCAATCCAAGTGCGACGATTCTCGAGCGTTGCATCTTCAAACACCGGCGCACTGCGTTACATATGATCGCCGACGCCTATCGAGGCAAAGAAATCTCACAAACCACAATGGACTTTCTTGAAGCAGCGGCCGGTAAACCCGGCGAGAAGCTCAATGCCGGGAGCGCGGAGTTTCATACCGGCGGTAGCGCAAACCTTGTCGCGTACATCGGACACAACGGCCTGATGGACTTCAAACTCAATTCTCATCCACAGCGGCGCGACGATCGCGAACGACGCGCGATCATCCTCGCGTGCGCGAGCAAGTCGTACTTTTCCTCGGCGCTCCGCGAAAGCGGCGCCACGCCGTTGCTTTGGACCACGAACTTAATGGCGCCCGAGGCCTACGTTTTGTCGGCGGCGATCGATGGCTGGCTCAAAAAAGAGAGCGACGAACAGATCCGACTGCGTGCGGCGGATGCTTACAACAAGTATCAGAACTGTGGCATTAAGGGCGCGCGAGCGTTGTTCGCTACCGGCTGGTGAAAACTTCGCACATCGGCCCAATAACGCGGCGGAATCAATAAACCATGGACCAAAGATCGCACATGACCAACGCTAATGATCCCGTACGTCTGAACTAGACCAGATATCAACTTATTCGATTTGAAATCGAGGAGTCGTCGCACTTCGTCCGGTACCAACACTGCCTGCACTTCAAGCAACAACTGATAACGCCACACTCCTAAATGTTTGCGGTATTGCCGGAACAGCATCGACGTGTGCTTGCTGTAGACCAGATCGCTAGCAATGTGCTCACGTCGATCCTTTTTCCACTCGTCGTAAGTGGTAGTCAACTTCGGTATATGCAACGCCTCGCCGATACGGAAGAAGACTTTGTATAAATCGCGCTTCTGAAGTTTCGAGAGCGGTTTATAGAGAAGCGAATACGCACGTTCTGAATAATCGATCAGCATGTAGAGCACGTCGCGGTAAGCCCAATCAGGAATGGTTTGCGCGCGGTCGTGCTCAACACGAGCGTGTTGCGCATTGATTCGTCCAAGTGTGCGGTGCGCCGTTTCCTCATCGACGAACACTATTTCCTGCGCATAACGAACGGTGGAAAAAAGACGCGCGATCGGGTCTTGTGGAATCTTGCCTGTGAAGAAAAGCCAATCTACCGCGCGATTTAGCGCGAACTCAGCCGCCGAACCCGCGAAGATCAGCAGCACCAAATCCGGATCGCCCCAGATTCTCCGAACGATTGACCCGCGCTCGACGAAATCACGACTTGCCGTCGCCGGCATTGCAACTTGCGCGCTTTTTTTAAGGGATCTGCGAGGCAATTCACCCCACTCCATGGTGAAATCGGGAGCCTACTCCTAGCTCTTAGACAAGTCAACGGCAGTTTCAGCGTGACCGATAACTCGTCAAAGTTCTGCCTTTCCCAACCAAAATGCCCAAAATGCGACGTTTAAACGATAATGTCATTGACAAACACAATTCCCGGTCCATATCATCAAAACGCGCCGCTAACCGTAGGGGCAAAGCAGGCGCGCGATGCTGCTTGAGACCCTTCTGTAACGAGCTATCCCCTATCACCTACCTTCCTCAAGTCTCCTTCACAAAGATGACTCGAGCCTACTATCCCCAACCATAGAGGAGTAACGCGACATGTTTAAATTTTCGAAGGGCGCCCTGAAGGCCCTTGCTATAACAGCCTTGTTGACAGTGACAGCAGTGATGACCAGTGCGCAGACCACCGGCTCCGTCACGATGAATGCAACTGTCTCGAATTTCGTCGAACTGACTTCCGGCGGCGCTGTCACGCTCACCGGCAATTCAGGCGGCAGTATCATCACTGATGGCACCGCCAATAGCCCGCTCGCAGTAGTGGTAAACCTGGGCGAACTCGGCCCGTCAAACACCAACTCGTTTGTGAAATTGAGCGTGCCGCTCAGACTCCGCAGCAACGTGGCCTATCAGCTGAACATGGTCAGCAGCGTTGCCGGCGCAGGTGCGACTGCTTTCAGTCTCAAAGACACGGACGTCGGTTTTGGTTTGACGCCCGCGGCGCGTCCCGCGAATCTCGCAGCGGGTGTTGACACCAACGCGACTCCTGGCGATCCGACAGTCGGTGGCAGCACTGACGCCAACGGACGTTGGGTGTTCGCCGGTGCAAACTCCACTCTCGGCGCGTATGCCGTGTCGGGTGCAGTATTGAGTGGACCACGCATTAATCAGGCAGTCTCAGCGAACAGTGCGACCAACTTAACATTTCCGGCTATCTTCGCGATCAAGCCGCAGTTCTTCGATCCGGCTCCAGCCATCACCATCACGGCGCAATTCACTGTCGTAGCGCTGTAATCTTTAACAAGTCCCCGTTGCCCCTTTGCATGGCGCCGGCCGCGAGCATTTTTGCTGCGGCCGGCAGACCATGTTTCAACCCCCGCCTAAAACAATGCCTCGCCAGATCATGAAATTCGTATTGCTCACGATTGCCCTGTTGTTCTCAGCTCTTACCTGCTTCGGACAAAGCACTAGCGGAACGATCAGCGTCAGCGCGACTGTTTCGAAATTCGTCGAGATCCAATCCGCCGGCTCCGTCACGCTCACCGGCAACTCCGGTGGCGGCGTGACAACAGATGGAGTAGCCAACAGTCCGCTTGCGGTGGCAATCAATCTCGGTGAACTTGGTCCAAGTAACACCAATCCTTTCGTCACTGCACAGGTACCGCTCAAACTGCGAAGTAACGCGAACTATGTGCTGTCGATGATCGCAACGGTTAACAGTTCGGGTACCACCACCAACCGAATTGGCGCCGCGGACGTAGGATTCGGTTTAGGAACAGCAACGAGATCAGGCACCGGCGTACATCTAACCGGCACCGAT
Source organism: uncultured Acidobacteriota bacterium (assembly GCA_963789185.1). GTDB lineage: Bacteria > Acidobacteriota > Blastocatellia > Pyrinomonadales > Pyrinomonadaceae > PSRF01. The sequence goes on along the minus strand of CAWBJU010000012.1, from coordinate 15,853 downwards.
ACAAACGCGACTTCCGGCGATCCAACGTTGGCTGCGAATGGATCCGTGAACGCAACAACCGGCCGCTATGAATTCACAGCCGTCAGATCAAACCTGGGCGCTTTCGCCTCATCGACCACCGCGCTGAGTGGCGCCTTCATCCTGAACGCCGTGCCACGAAGCAATACCAACGGACTGACCGTACCCGCTTTCTTCGCAATCAAGCCTCAATTCTTCGAAAACGGAACCACCACGATCTCCGTTACTTTCACCGTGACTGCGCCATGATGCGTATACGCCTCCTCATATTCGGTTTACTCGCTCTCCTGACGCTGTTGATGCTCGCAAAGTCGAACTATGGCCAGGCACTGGATATCAGCAGCGGCGGTCAACCAACGATCACCGGCGCCGTAAATGGTTCGGTAACGGGTAGTGCTAGCGTGCTGAACGATCTCGTAGTGACTGTTAACTTCGGAGAAGTCTCACCGCTGAACACGAACCCGATAGTGAAAGTTGTTGTACCGATCGCGCTGCGCAGTAATCAACCCTATCAAGTCACCGTTTCGATGAGTGGAATAGGCAATGCTAACGGGCAGGGACTACAAGCGTCAGACATCGGTTTCGGTCTTCAAAACCCACGTCTACTGGGTGGAGCAGGAAAAATCTGCAACCAAAGCACTCATATTATTCGTTCGCCCTTCGATAACGATCCGGCCACGACGGCAACGATTGGAACTAACGGTCGCGTGGCATATACCTCATCGCTTGGGAACCTCTCGGGGGCGACGCTTATTCTTAGCGGGCCGGAACTTTCAAAGAACAACAGCTCCAAACGCCAGCAAAGCGACGGCTGGGAATTCGACGTTATCCTGACAATCACGCCGCAGTTTTTCTCCGCCGGAGTTTCTTCCGCAACTCTTGTATTCAGTATCTCGCCTGGTCCAAACGTTCCCTGCTGAAAGGGTCCTCGATCGATGCAGCCGTTAAACAACATCTTCCGATTCACGACTGTTCTGGTCTGGTTCTTTGTCACGCTCATCGCTGTTAGGGGCAAACGCAAACACCGAGTCCCGAAGCGTCGCCTAAAGCGCCGCCTACGAGTGGCATCTCGCTAGCGCCCGCTCGGTTTGAACTGGAGATGCGACCTGGCTCGGAAACAACAGTCGTCGTGAATCTCGACTATCACACCACGGGGAAAAACAAACAGCCCGTTCGCATTGTTGCTAGCTTGAATGATTGGACCATCGATCGAAATGGTCAGGTGCGATTTGAGAAGGCCAACACGTTACCAAACTCGGCGAGTTCGTGGTTGATCCACAGCCCGGCTGAAACGATGGTGGTCCCGAATACGCTGCATGCGATCAGAGTTACGATTGCGGTACCAAAAGATGCGACTCCCGGTGATCACCTGACAGCACTGATTGTCGAGCAACGTCCTGACAGCATTAAGCTGAACGAAAATCGTCGTCAGGTCGTGGTTCGGTATCGAATGGGAGCAGTGTTCTATATCAAAGTTCCGCAACTGCGTCGGCAAGGATCGCTAGAGAGTCTTCGCGCAGAGTCGACTGGCGATCAGGTTACGGTCACTCCCCTGCTGAAGAACGCCGGCAACAGTGTGATTCGTCCGCTGACATCGGTGAAGATCACCGACGGCAGTGGCGTCGCGCTGGCAGAGTTGCCACAAAAAGAATCGATACCCTTACTGGGTGGTGCTGAGTTGATGGAACCAGTGGTGATCGAGAAGCGTCTCGCGCCCGGCACTTACAACGTGAAGTACCGCGTCGATTTTCAGGATGGCACACGGCCCACGGAAGGTATAACCGAGTTAGTCGTTAAAGAACGTCAGATGGGCCAGCCAGCCCCGAACTGATTCGGATTTCAAGCGAATGACCAGGGTTACTTCGAGTGCGTTGTTCGGAGAGTTGAGAGTACCGCCAAGTGAAACACGTGGTCCACTCAACAGAACAAACGGGCTGGAAAGGTCGAACTCGGGTGGGATTTGAAGATCATCGATAGCCTCTGTCGAAACCAGGCTCCCTGTAGCCCTCACGTCTGTCACGGACAATTCAGTGAGTACGGCCGTTGTTGATTCGAACGTGCCTGAGATTTTGAAACTGCTATTTGAACGCACAAGCAACGGCACCCGGATAACGCGAGAACCCACACCGTTACCGGATAACGTCAGTCGGACAGTGTTACCGCTGCTCACGACGCCTACTTCAACATCGCCACGAGGCCAATGAGGTGCGACGGAAAGAGCGACGGTTTTGCTGACGGTGCCCTGTGATGTCACCGTTTGGGCCTCAACACCATTCACCGCGGTTAGAAGCCACACAATGACACACCAAACACTGAGGTGTTTCCACAGATCCTTTGGCATTTCGGCTCCTTATAACACGCTTCCAGGAAAATGAGAATCCTGACTCGAGTCTTTTTGGTTTTGATCCTCTGCCATCTCGCGATGGCTCGAGGGACCGTGCTCGCGTAAGCAAACGGGTCGCAGGAAACCTCTGTAATCATCGTTAACGAACGCGCCCTCGTTGGACCAAACAGCGCTGCACAACTACGCGGCGGACGCCTGTTTCTTCCTATCGCGACTATCGCTCAGGCACTTGGCGATGCGTTCAGCTCGGATTCCGCGACGCGCATCGCCACGGTTCGTCGTCAGAACGGCATCGTCGCCGTATTCAATGCGCCGTTGAATGAAGTGCGCGAAAACGGCGCTGTTGTTCTCACTGTTTCCGGTACCGCTGACTTAATCTTTCCACCCACGCCGAGCGAACTGATGTTACCCGCCGAGATCGTCGCTGCACTTCTGGACGTGATCGTTCGGCGTGACGAAAACCAGGCGATCGTTATCAGTCGTAAAGGCGTTCCGGTCGAGACGATTCGCGCGGGGGCCAGGCGTGCGTCCTGGGAGATCTTTCAGATCGAATATGACTACAACTTCAGTCACTACGTTTCGTCGGGCGACCATAGCCTTGTGCTGCGTGGAACGGGACGCGTTGGCGACGCGAGGTTGAGTTTCATCGCCAACTCGTCGATTGGCGTCGCGTCAAATTTTTCGCGGCCGAATCTGTATGGTGGCAGCGTGCGGCTGGATCGACCAAACGGTCAAAGCTTCGTTGCAGGTGAGTTCGGTACCGGAACAGACGTGGAATTCATGTCGGCGGGCGTGCGCGGCGGGTTGGTTCAATTGCCTTTGGATCGCGTGCGACTCGATTTCTTCGGTGGACAAACAACTTCCGGAGTCTCGCCACTGCTGTTGCCGGCGGAGCCTCTTGTAAATCCGCAAAGCACGTTGTTCCCAGTTCGCTATGACACAAAGATCTTCGGGGCTATCGCCACGACTCGCACGCTAACGAATCTACGTCGATCGGAATTCGCGTTCTCCGCGGGGGCGATGCACTTTGGTGGTCCAACCCGCAAAGGAAACATGGTGGCAGGTGGGGTGCAGTACACGCCCGGCAACAACCGCTTTCACGCCGACGTTGCCCTCGGTCAGTTTTCAGGACTCCGTACCGACGCAACGCGAACAAGCGGCAGTGACGCAGCGATCAATCTAACCGGTTCTTATCACCTGACGGACGAGCTGCTTGTGCAAGGACGGTATGCGTACATCGGTCCGAACTTCATGAGTCCTCAGAGTGGGTTACACACACCAAACAACGTTGCGGCCGCGAGTGTGAGCTGGAAACCACAACGATGGATCACGACGACATTGAGCGGGAGTACGGGCACGACACCTGGACACGCAGGCCAGTTTAATCGCTACGTAACCGGGACCGTGAATCTGGCGGCTCGTGACGCATGGCCGGCCGTGTTTGTCTCTCATACTCAAAGCAGTACGACGCAATTGCGGAACGCGGCGTTCACTTTGATCACTGCTTCGAAGAATTTTGATCGCTGGCAGTTGTTCGTCAATGGCGCGCGTGTTAAGTCGTTTGGCGCCACGAGTCTCAACCTGCAAGTGGGTGGAAACATCCGGATCAATGAATCGAATCGTTTCGAGGTGAGCCAGTCAGTCGGAAGTCGACAACTGTATAGCGGCATTGCGACGTGGCACATGCAGAACCTGTTTCGTAATCGCATGACTTTTAGTGGCGGCATGGGTTACACGACAAGCAGCGGTGCGCCGTTTGACCTTTCGACACACCTTTCAACCTCGGTTAAGTTGCCTCGCAACAGCACGCTGCAATTCAGTTATCTGCGGACGCAAGCGGGTACGACCGCATTGCTCACGTTGCGCGGTCTGTTCTTCTCGACGAGGCGGGCCGAGCGCGGGATTAATGGTCCAGTCGCGGATCTCGGTTCGTACGGTTCCGTCACCGGCAGGGTTTACCAGGACATCAATCTCAATGGACGTTTTGATCCGGGTGTCGATCAGCCACAGGCAAATGCGAGAGTTCGGGTGGACGGGAGTCGATACGCAGTTTCAGACGCGGAAGGTAATTATCGCATCGAGACTGTTTTGCGAGGCGAGCACTCAGTTAACTTAGACCTGTTGTCGGTGCGAGCCGATCTGACGCTGCTGGATAACACGCAGCAACAGATCGCGCTCGATTCGAAACGTGATGTCGTCGTTGATTTTCGCGTCGTACGTACGGGCCGCGTAAGTGGCGTCGTTTGGTTGGATCTAAATGAGAATGGACGGCTCGACGACGGGGAACGTCCGTTAGCGGATGTGCGCGTGGTGACCGGTAGTGGTCGCGACACTCTGACTGATGAGAACGGTTATTTTTTGATTGGGGACCTGCCGCCGGGAGAGCACATACTCTTGTTGGATGAGAAAACGATTCCTGAACGGACGAAATCGACTGCCGGATCACTAACTGCAAAAATCGCGGCCGGAAGCGAAACCACCACGGTGTTGCCAGTCGCTCCGCTCCCGGACCAGATAAAACGATTCCCCAAAGAATAAGCTACGATTCGGTTCCCGGTTCCGGCGCGTAACGCTCATGTAGCTTAACCGGCTTCGACTTCTTTCGTAGCCGCAAGTTCAGCATTTCCACAAATACAGAAAACCCCATCGCGAAATAGATGTAACCCTTCGGAACGTGATAATCGAACGCTTCGACAAGTAGGGTTACCCCGATCAGCAAGAGGAAACTCAAAGCCAGGATCTTGATCGTCGGGTGTCGGTTGACGAATGAGCCGACTGGAGCCGCGAAGAGCATCATAAAACCAATCGCGACGACCACGGCGCTGATCATGATTCCAACCTGATCGACCATTCCGATCGCAGTGATCACTGAATCGAGTGAGAAAACCGCGTCGAGCAGAATGATCTGAATGATCACGCTGAGGAAGCTCGCCGCGACACCCTTTGAAGCATGACCTTCCTCACCTTCAAGATTCTCGTGGATTTCAAACGTCGCTTTGCCGAGCAGGAATAGTCCGCCGCCGATGAGGATCAAGTCGCGGCCGGATATTTCCTGACCCAGGACTGTGAACAGCGGAGCCGTCAGGCCGATCACCCACGAAAGTGAGAACAACAGGGCCACTCTGATGAAGAGGGCGAGGCCGAGGCCGATGAAACGCGCGCGCGGTTGCTGTTCTGCCGGCAGCTTTCCGGCGAGAATCGAAATGAAGATGATGTTGTCGATGCCAAGGACGATCTCGAGCGCGAGCAGAGTCAAAAACGCGACCCAAGCTTGTGGATCACTGATCCATTCCATGCAAAAGTTTCCCCTTTCGGATGCTCATAATCCTCAACAACATTACTAATAGCAATAGCGGACCAAAGATAATGAGTTCGGTGAAACAGATTTGTAGCACGTCGACTGCTGCATCCCAGAGCGACGTTTTGCTCCACGTGTAATCAATCGGATTTGGTATCAGGAGCTTGTAACGGTGGTTCGTGAATGGCCAAAACAATGCGATGCCGCGCGACTCGGTGATCAGATAATCGAGTAGTCCGTGCGAAGCGGTGGCGGCGCTAAAAGCGATGAAACTTCTAACGTTTCGCCATCCTGTTATTAGTACCGTCACCGCTCCGGCAAAGAGGGCGAACACGAACGAATGCGTAAACCCGTGGTGCCAACCGCCCCAACCGATGTTCAGCCAGTTCAGGATGTAATCAAAATCCGGGAAACGGCGAGAAAAGCGCTGATGCAGAGAAGCTTCCACCACGACGGTGCTTTTCCATGGATCGCCGCGGCCACACTTGCGCCGATCAGTGAGTGAGCAACGGGAAGCGGCATTATGATCGGCTGCTGGTCTTAACCATAGTCTGCAAGCCCGCTCATTCTACACCAGCTAAAGTGACGAAACTGCGTCATTCTGTGTAATCTGTGCACCGAAATGCGACTGCGGTATCGACTTTCGCGGCATGGTACAATCGGCACATGTCTAAGACGGTTACCACAATAGACCAACACTCATCAGTTGCGCTTCCGCCTGAAGCCCTTGACGCACTTGGTGTTGAGGCTGGCGCAGAACTGGAGGTCGAGATTGTTGGAAAGGCGCTGATCGTTCGCTCGGTAGAAGAAGCTCAACGCTCGCGCGAATTCATTAGTACCTTCGAATCAATCCTCTCCAAACGTCGCGACGCTTATGAAGAGTTAGCAAAAGGCCCTGAGCAATAGTACTCCTCGTTAATGATACTTCCGGAGAAGCTCGACGTCCTGGCGGTCCATGCGAGATTGATCGCCGAAACCGGCGGCACAAGTGGAGTTAGAGACGAAGCCCTACTCGAGTCGGCCCTCGCCGCTGCTTACAATCGTCATCATTATGAGAGCGCCGATGTTGTGAGTTGTGCGGCGACATACGCGTATCACTTGACCCAAACCCACGCGTTCTTTGACGGTAACAAGCGCGTCGCTGCCGCCATCACCGAAGCATTCCTGGAAACCAATGGATTCGAGCTTACAATGTCGAACGAAGAAGTCGTTTCCCTTTTTCTCGCTATCGCCTCGAGCCAGCTCAGTCGCGATGAAGTTGAACGACTTCTGCGAGAAAAAGTGAAGATAAAAGAGTAGTGACTAAGAGTCTCCTTCAGATCGCGTCTTGAATCTAATGCGAACTGTTAATGCTGCACGATACGTTACGCCGCTCCGCGAGGGTGGGTCGCTGCCGGCGATCATTGAGGCGGATGATGAGGGGATGTATGTGCTGAAGTTTCGGGGGGCGGGACAGGGGCCGAAGGCGCTGATCGCTGAGTTGATCGTTGGGGAGATTGCCAGGACGGCGGGGTTCCTGGTGCCAGAGTTGGTCTTCGTGGTCCTCGATCCTGAGATTGCGAGGACCGAGCCCGATCCGGAGATACAGGATCTGATCCGTGCAAGCGGCGGGCTCAATCTTGGGTTGGACTATTTGCCGGGATCGGTGATGTTTGATCCAGTTGCGGACAAACTGGATGCTGATCTCGCGTCGCGGATCGTGTGGCTCGACGCCTACGTAACTAACCCCGATCGCACTCCTCGAAACGCGAACATGCTGATGTGGCATCGTAAACTCTGGTTGATCGATCACGGCGCGGCCTTGTTCTTTCATCACGCCTGGACCAACATGGAAGACCGCGACAAGCGTCCTTTCCATATGATTAACGAACATATACTGCTGCCAATAGCAGACTCAATCGCGGAAGTCGATGAGTCCATGACGGCAGTGATCACGGAACATGAGATAAAGCGAATCGTCGACCTGGTGCCGGACGATTGGATGGAAAACCACGCGCCGTTCGCAACGATCGCGGAAAACAGGCAAGCCTACGTCGATTACCTGACAAGACGCCTCGTTGCACCTCGCTACTTTGTTGAGGAGATCATCCGTGTCCGATAAATACAGGTATGACTATGCGGTTGTGCGCGTCGTGCCGAAAGTCGATCGCGAAGAGTTTATTAACGCCGGCGTAATCGTATCCTGTCCCGATTTGTCGTTTTTGGAAGCACGTATAAACCTGAACGAATCGCGACTGCTCGCCCTGGATCCGACGATCGATCTCGATCTGGTTAAAAACCATCTAGCGGCGATTCCGACGATCTGTCGCGGCGGCGGCGAAGCGGGAACGATCGGTGGATTACCGCAACGCCAACGTTTTCACTGGCTCGTCGCTCCGCGCAGCACGATCATTCAAACTTCGCCCGTGCATACCGGCAGGGCTCACGATCCGGCAGGCGCTCTGGAACATCTCATTGAAACTATGGTCGACGCCGCTGAGAACAAGGACATTTCCTAAACAGATGCGGATTCACCTTGCTCTCACCGATGACTGGGAGCTACGTGGTAACGGCTCCGGCGATATAGAAGAGATCCAGTTTCGAGCGATGCGCACGCTCCTCGATTTGTACGACTCACACGGAATCAAGTCGACATTCAACGCGGAGGTCATGCAGCAACTCACGTTTCGACAACTGCAAGACTCCTACCCACATCTGGAACCGCTCGCCAACGCGTGGGACGAACACGTGCGCCTGGCATTCACTCGCGGGCACGATATTCAACTGCACATTCACCCACAGTGGTCCAAGGTCAGTTTTACCAACAATCGCTGGACCTTATCGGGAGACTGGTCGCTACTGAATTACGAACCTGAGCAGTCTTACTCGATGCTTTCTGCGAGTAAGGCGTCCTCGAGAAAGTTCTGGCACCACTCCGGATCCAAACTATCGCTGCCTTTCGTTTCGCTCGGGCTCATCCGCGGTCGCGCCCTCTGCTTTCCTGCATGCAATCCGCTATGGGTAAAAAGACTCTATTAAAAAGATTTTAAAGTATGAATGTATTTGGTGGATTAACTAAAATTTTACTTAGTTCCAAAATTCTATTCTACATAAACTATATTATCAATAGTAATAAAATAATTAATACATCTGTTTAACTCGATTATAAAACTACTGTAAAAGAGATACCCATACCCATAAGTATTAGCACCACTATGACTAGTGGGATAAATAAAAAAGGATATGAAAGAGAATGAATGAATAAGAAGACAATAAAGTAACATATAGTGATAAAATTTTGATCTCCTCATCTTTTAGTTTTATATTTGACAAAACATCAATATTATGTGATTGAGTGTTACAATGATATTAATTATCAATATTGTAATACAAGTATTTAATTGAAAGATAATTATTGTTCGTTAAATAGGAAAATATTTATAGTATCAATTTATTTATTAATATATCAAACAATATATATGATAATGAATAAACAACAAAAACAAAAAGTAACAATCATTAGATTATTAGAATCAATATAACTAATCCCAATTGTTGTTATAAATACAGTCAACAACCAACTTGCCAAAATAATTAATGGATAATCTCTGCTCCATAAGATTATACTAGTAAAAAGGTAAACCGGTTACTTGCCAATACCATACTCCACCTCTTTATACTCTACACTATGGGACATGTCTGGCATGCGCTTCCCTACCTCAAAAACCCATACACGAGGCTCATGTATTTCAGTCCCATTTAAGCCCAAATACTTATCGTAGTATGTGTAGCGGAGTTTGGAATCGGTACTTTCGAACTAGCTCTAGGAATTTACTCTGGAGTTTTGTCTTGTTCTCCATATGGAATGGATCATCGCCTGCATCCGTATTAGAGACATAATGAACAAGATAGTCAATTGTTCCGTCTTGGATCAACGGATCAGGAGGAGGAGCTCCAACTATAACATCTCCATTCGGTAATATTGTGTGTAATTTGAAATTTCCGAATGGATATGTATCCATATCCCCATACAAAGATAAAACGTATTGTGCTGAACCCTGCGATAGTGTCATCGCTGTAGCGTTAGGAATTCCGTTTTCCGCGATCCAATGCGAGGCTTCTTTGAGTCCTACGAAAGGTCTATTATATACAAGGTAATCTACGCTTTCATATATTTCTGTATATGTAACGAACAAAAGTAGGAAGATTCCTATTAATCCACCAGATATTGTAATAGGAAGATGCCTCGGAGAAATTTGTTGTCTTGCATTTTTATTATTTTTTCTATTTGCCAGCAATGGTGGCAACAATGCTAATAGTAGAGTGATACCTCTAGCCGCAAAAATTGACAAAAGAGGAATTAGTGGTAAACAGTAATTCCAAGCCTTTATAGGAATTAATTGTATGTAAACCACAGTGATAACTAGCCAAACAATACATAACAAGTCTGCTTTTGTCCTATGAACAAATGATATTAAAATACCAAAGAACGCAGAAGCTATGAAGAACGGTCCAGAATACTCTAATAATTTCTCAAAATAAAATGTAATTGGTACATTAATACTTCTAGAACCAGCTGCTCCTGAAAAAGAGAGATAAGTGTCAAAGTTCGTTGCTATTTGAACAAATGCCGGAATAAGTACTGCAAAAAATATCGAAGCAAATATCGTTAATGTCTTCAGGTTAATGGATTTAAATCCGCTGGAGACGTTAATAGGTCTAAATCCTCTGGAGACCAATAAAAGAGTAGTCATGATGATTGGAATTAAGATCATAGAAGGAACCTTAGTTAAGATGGCAATTGCAGATGTAGCAGCTAATATATACGACCATTTGGGATCGCCAGTCTTTATCCACTTGTATAACATGAATATAGAAAGGGTGAAAAAAAATACCATAGTTGAATCAAGGTATCCTATTCGACCAAGTGCCACCGAATATGTATGTATTGATAGCAATAAGGCAGAAATTAAACCTGTCCACTTATTGTACATATCCCTTCCTAGAAAAAACACTAATGCGCAAGTGCCAACGCTTAACGCAGCCGATACGAACCTGGTCGAAAATTCAGAGAATCCGGCAACCGTATAAATTATCGATAGTATCGCTTGATTAAATAAAAAATTACTTACCCCACGTGATATAAGAACGAAATATTTACTTAGTTCATTATCACCAGCCAAAATACGTGCTTGCGCTGCGTATACCGACTCGTCGCCACCTAGTCCTAGTTCACCAAGGTTCCAGAATCTTAGCAATGCAGCTCCTAAAATGATAGCTGATAGGAAGAGCACAATGACGGTGGAGTACTTTCGGCGTACTAACGTGATCATAAAAGCTTTGTTTGTTGATTTCGTTCTCAATTGGTCACAATTTAATGACTCGTGAGTTTAATAAATTTTAGCATTGCATTTTGATATAAATATTTAGGATACAAAAATACAATAATTATTTTCTTATAAATGATATAGTATATGTTATCAAATAATTCTACGTATTCTAGATATAAATAATTTTAGCACGACATGTCGATATAAATATTTAGGATACAAAAATACAATAATTATTTTCTTATAAATGATATAGTATATGTTATCTAATAATTTTACGTATTCTAGATATAAATAAAACGATAGTTAACATTACGAACAACTCTATAATAGTCTTGCTAGGCTTATTAGTAGTTTTACTACCATTCTGCATTAACATGAGACGCAATGGGAATTGCAGTAATTGTAGCACACAGATAATAATATGAATTATGCAAATGACATGGTAGCCTATTATGAAGATGGACCTTCATATGTAAATGATGGCTACGAGTAGACCAATCTTTGTATGAAACAACAACTATAACCTAAATACCCATCTTATAAACAAGATTCCAATTCATATGGATATGATGATAAATACAAATTTAAAGATAGATATAGTAGTGTCAGAATAAGCAAAATAAAGTGTGAGAATGTCAATAATAGTTTTAACAATGTTATTAAAGGAAATCTCAGTATTGGTAATAGTGGGAGCAGAAGAGTAGTATCAGATGATGGATTTAATGGAGCCTGAACTACGAATGCATTTGGAAACAATGGTGAAAAATATTATGATGGATATCAGAAAGATAAAAGACATAAAGTGTGTATATCTTTCTCTTTTTTTTGAATTTGTTCATTCCTTAAATAGAAATCTCTAGTTATAATAAATAATTTTGATTTGTATTTCTTGATATCTTCTTCCAAATCATTTACCCGAAAAATTTGTGAGTTGATAAATTGTAAAAATTCTTTTTACTATTGCATTTTCTAAATCTTCTATCCAATATTTGATATTCATTATTTGTTATATCTACTATATTTTAAAAATCAAATTTGTTATCTGTTACCAATACATATACACGAGGAGATACTAATTCATTATGTCTTTTGGACAATATGCGTCTGACGATAGTATCACAAACTAAACCTGTATGAGGTTTGACAATTCAAATTTTATCTCCCAATGTTATCTCTATTCTCTTTTTGTTTTTTCTTTTTTGTATCGTATTTAATGCAAAACTTGTCGTTAACTAACAGTTTATTGGCTGTAGTAAAATTTGGTAAGTGATTAAAACTAGTTTGTGAGTGAGAATAGTTAATTTGATTATTTGTTATTTCATTGATGGCATCCAAATATTGTAAGAAAATAGCAGTACTATAAATTTAAGAAGAGCCGTTGTAGAGAATATAGTGTTTAACTTAAGTCATTTATTAGACGTTTCAACAAGTTAAAAACCATTCTAATTATTATTTAGCATTAACCTAACAATCCTGAATCTGCCTTATGGATGATGAAGTGCTGTTTCTTCAATTCCAAATATTCCTTCTATTAATCCTTTGTATTGATATACTAATATGTGGTATATCTCTGAAGCCTTCTTTCTGTACTTCATGTTCTTACCTTTGTTCCTATTAGCATTTATCCTTTGCTTGCTTTTTGGAAACATATTCATCATAAAGATTCAAATTGTAGTTGTTTTCTTCATCATATCAACTATCAGCATTGAATATTGAACCTGCAAGATTACGTACATATTTCTTTCCTCTGTTTAATATTGTTAGGCACTGGAGAGTCATGTGTATTCTAGTTTGTTGTTCTTACATTTACTATCGCAAGATGGGCTACAGTTATATAATAAATGCCATTTAATTCAATTACTGTTTTACTCTTATTAGTTCAAATTTTTTAGTCTGCTTGACTAGTTGTTCTTCATAATCGTATCTATCTGTTTCTATAGCAGAACTATCTAAAACCAGTAGTAATAATCCATCTTCTTTTTTTCTATTCTAATTTCTTCAGACACATATAGGCTGACCAGGTAGAATACCTTCAAAGTACCTTAATGGTATCTTCTTACATATACGTTGTATCCAACTATGGTCTAAATATGATTCATTGTTATTCTATGGTAAATTTAATGGTGTTACCGCATTCTGCATATAACGATAAATCAAACCAAATAAACCATCAAAATACAGATACACAATTTTCTCCCATGAAGTGTCCTGGTTTTCTTCCTCTTCTACTGCTCCTGCTGCTTACATTCTTTGAATATCGAAGAGGAGGATGATTTATATATATATAATTTATATGGTTTTAAATTGTTAAATATGATTTTTTTCTGGCTTGTTTCGGTTTTTACCATTACTTGTGCTGCTCTCATTTTCTTTTCAATTAGCAATCAATCCATGTTGAACGCATTCTCACAAACAGTGTCCAATCCTTTCCACGAGGAATCCGAGTTCCGGAAAATCAGATTGCATCAGAATTCAAATTTGTAGCGGTCGGAGATTGGGATTGTAAATGAGGATACAGTAAGTACAATAAATGATATTACACAAAGACACCGAGACTTAATACTCGCATTAGGTGATTTTTCATACGAAGATACTGCTGATTGCTGGCTCAAATTGGTAGATCCGATAGATGAAAAAATGAAGATTATAATAGGTAACCATGATAACAGAATAACAGATGATCAAGGAAATAGAGTTGATTCGCCTGAAATACTCAACCAATACTTAAATCACTTTAACCTTCTATTAAACCCGTACTATTCCTTTGATAAAGGAGGTGTGCACTTTCTAGTTTTGTCTACCGAAACTGAATATGAGGAGGGTTCAGCCCAATTCCGTTTTGCTGTCGATGACCTATCAAAGGCTGCTAACAATCCTGAAGTACAGTGGATAATAGTTGCCTACATAGAACAATAACTTACAATTCTAATACTTCGGCCGAAGATGTTGGCTCACCCATATTTAGAGACACCTACCATCCTCTCTTCGAGCACTACAGTGTTGATTTTGTGCTCATGGCTCATCAACATAATTATGAAAGGACTTATCCTCTTCAATATAATACTGTTAGTCCAGCAAATCCAATCATAACCGACAGAAATAAGAGTCAATACAATAATCCCCCTGGACAGGTTTTTGCGATAATTGGGACGGGTGGAGCACAACCCTTTCATTTCGTCGGAGAAGCACCCAATCTACAGCGGTACCATATGTCGATTTGGGTGGCTGAGATAAAGGTAACGGAAAATCCTAGGATGTTGAAATTTACTTTTTTCAGTGATGGAGAAAGGGCTGAAGACACTTTCACAATTACAAAATATCCGCAGCAACAAGTGCCCGAGTTTCAGGATGAATTTACCATGACCCATGGTAATCCTCCGAAATCACAACAAGACCCAGCTCAAGCACCCAAAATAGTTACAAAACAAATACCATTAATACAAAAGCAATCTCAACCAGGGTATCTTATCTTAACAACAATATTATCAATGATAATGGAGGAACAAAACTTGCATCAAACTTTACAATAAACATAGCAGGGAATACATCGACTCCTTCATTTCAAGCAATTCAAACACCTGAAATTAAAACTGTCTCCATTGAAGAAGGTGAATATTCAGTATATGTAAACAATATTGAAGGATATAGAGTCTCTCAACAGAATCAGTGTGAAGGTGATATTAAATCTGGAGAGGTTAAAACTTGTTTGATGACTATAGATGATGTTGATACAACAATACCATTGTCATCATCATCTTCTTAATTACCATAATCACAAATTAACGATAGAGAGTATTTTGTCTAGACTTGCATATCACATTGACTTAAGCATATCTAATTAGATAATTTTTATAAATTATTTATACTTTCAACTATCTATATTTATTCTAACAATTTGATTCGAATCCTGTAAAAAATTTTGCTACTAACTCATATATGTTGCCGTAATGAATATAATTACTTTTTACATAATCTGTTGTATTAATTACCAAAATAGTTTGATCAACCTCGCTTGGTAAATCTATAAAAGTTACACTATCTGAAGTTTATTCCATATTTTAATGTCTTTTTATCCATTTCATAAACTGGATTAGTCTCAAGTAAAAGATTTGATATTATTGATTTTTCAATAAAATTCAACTATTTCAACCCAGTTTGGTTCATTACCTGACTCAAAACGGTCCAAGAGTTTTAATTCACCAGTTTCTGGATTGATCCCAGTGTACTGCTCATGATCTGATTTCTGTCCTGCAACAATTACAAATTTACCATTAGGATCAATGTTGAATCCCCGTGGAATCTCTTCAGTATCATAACTTCCACTATAAGCAAGGTTACCTGTTATCGTCAACAGAAAATGCAGTAATTGTGTTGGTTGCTCTTTCACTTACGTATAGCCATTTACCATCAGGTGTTATGTGAATATCTGCAATTTTTAAACTAGTATCTTGACTATCTGATGATAATTCATTATTCATAGTAAGGGTGGAAATACTGAAATTCGTTGGATTTCCGTTAAAGCCCCTGTCTTGTTATTCATCTCATAAGAATAAACAAGTACCATCCAGTTCATTTGATACATAAATAAACTTGTTATTTGGTGAAAAAACAAAATGTCGTGGTCCAGAATTGTGTTTAGTATATACCACTTCAGGATCATTTCGTGTAAGAGTTCCAGTGGATTCATTAAACAAAAATTGTTTTATCTGATCATTTCCTAAATGAGGAACATATACAAATCTGTTTGATTGATCAACTAAAATTGAGTGTGGCTTTGGGCCTGTAGGAATTATTTGAATAGGTTCTGCTTGGACTAAACCATTGGATTCTATTGGATTTACTACAATTTTTGCACCAGTATAGGATACTGATAAAAGAAAA
>CAWBJU010000011.1:0-41106 GCA_963789185.1 uncultured Acidobacteriota bacterium | reverse complement strand
ACGTTGACTTTGCTGTCGAACGGGAATAGTGTCTGCACGTTCCTTACGAGTCTGACGTAAACACTCGCAAATCCCTTAGGCGCGACGGCTCATGAACGTTGGATTTAATCTAATCTTCTGGGGGCTTCTTTTTGTTGTCCTCGATATACGGATTAGTTCCGTAGATTTGGTCCTGCCGGATTTCGTCGGCTACATCCTCATCGCCAGTGGCCTTGGTCGTCTGGCTTCACATCACCAATGGTTTCGAACAGCCAGAATCTTCGCAATCATTCTGATCTTCGTTTCTCTGACCACTCTTGTCGAGATCGCGGTCGATGCAAAGCAAGCGCCCAGGTTGAAACGAGAATGGATTTCAACCTTGACCGGCGAGCTGAGTACTTTGCTGCCTCGACAGGTAAACTCCGCTCGCCTAATACGCACTACACGTTCGGCAACGGAAATAGATGCAAATAGAACTCACAATCCACCGCGCGAAGAAGATCGGATACTAGGAGAGTATTCCGACGGGACCAGGATCCTGGTGTTGCGTTATGGCTCAGCCGAAGAAGCGCTTGAGGCAATGAAACAAAAGACTGAAGGTGAATACTCGTACCAGGGGATTCGTAAAAGAGCTGAAACGGACGAGAGCTTTAAAGCGGACACTATGCAGTTCCCGCACGGGTCAACCGGCCAGGACGGTTCAACGATTTCAGCATATTCAAACGTAAACGTTGCAGATCGGGTGATACAACAATGGTGGAACCGAGGGTGGACGTTGTGGAACCCCGGAACCTGGGGTAGCGAAGGCCTAAATAGTCGACTCCTCTACATAGTCGAGGGCTATAGCGGTTCGGCCGAAGACTATAGGTTGGCTTTCGAAGGTTCGAAGGACAGGCGAGGCGGAATTACGATCGATCCGCTCTTTCCGATCTCGGCAGTCGCACACATTCTGGACACACTTCTAATTTGGGGAATCTGTTCCGGCATCCTCGCACTCGCGCTCGCCTCGCATAATTTCGAGTTGATGCAGGTCGCGAAGTTCCGGCGAAACTTCTATTTAGGCCTCGCGGTGCCGGCGTTTTTTATCTCGATAATCCCGTTTGTGGCGCCTGAGGCTATATTAGACGCATTCTCTTCCAGTGCCGTTTTGTTACTGATGATTTACGTGATCTTAGTCGCGGTTTCGGTTCTGCTCGTCATGGGTCTTGTGAGAAAGGCAGCAATCGCCGTCAAATAAATATGTGTTGTTTGTGATATCTGCGTTTTTCAGTGTGCGATAACAACACATTATGGAAGTAACAAGAATTACGGTCGATGAAGTCTCAGAGCGGCTAAATCGCGGTGAACAGTTCACTTTTGTCGATACGCGAAATCCGACGGCGTGGGGCGAAGCTGACCAGAAGTTGCCCGGCGCCGTCAGAGTGCCGGCGGAGGAAGTGGACCAACACGTCAACGAGATCCCGCACGATCGTGTGGTAATCACTTACTGCACTTGACCGAACGAAGCTTCAAGTGCCCGTGTGGCACAGGAACTCGCCGATCGCGGTTGGAAGAATGTCCATCCGCTGTACGGTGGATTCGATGCATGGACCAACGCCGGGCTCCCGCTCGATCCGAAGTAAAGCGGAAACCCGGCGTCAGCAATCGTTGATTAGTTATCGAACTCGGCCGCCAGCCACCGCCGCTCGATCCACTTCGTCAATTCGAGCACTGGTGACACTGTAAACGCTGCGACCGCGATGATGACCCAGTCGGTTAGCGTCAGCGGAAACGTTCCAAACGTCCTTTCCAGCAACGGAACGTACAGAATGAATCCCAGCATCACGAGTCCCCACAGGATCGCGAGGTTCAGCCATTTGTTCGCGAACGGCTGGTGCAACACGGACGCACGATCAGATCGGAAGTTGTAGGCTTTGAAAAACTGAATCAGCACGAGCGATACGAACGTCATCGTCATCGCCTCTGCGACACTACGACCTGAGTTCAATGCCCAAACGAAGAGACTAAGGTTGACGATCGCCGACCACACACCGCCGGCCAACATCAGTAGGATCACCGGCCTTGTAAAGATTCCCGTGCGGGGATTACGCGGCGGCCGTTGCATCAACCCTTGTTCAGGTGGATCAACTCAGGCCGCCCGAGAGCAGGCAATCCATCCGTCGCGAGATTCACATAAAGAATCTGAACCGCGCTCAACGGTAACGGCAAACCCGCCAGCGTCGCACCTGCCATCAACCCGATCTCGCCCATGTTCGACGACAACAGGTACATCAAATACTTTTTGATGTTACTGAAGATCCCGCGACCTTCTTCGACAGCGGCTACGATCGACGCGAAGTTGTCGTCAGTGAGCGTCATCGCGGCTGCTTCCTTCGAAACATCCGTGCCTGTGATGCCCATCGCGATTCCGATGTCGGCCTTCTTCAACGCAGGCGCGTCGTTTACTCCATCACCGGTCATCGCGACCACTTGTCCGCGATTCTGAAGCGCAGTCACGACGCGCAACTTGTGCGCCGGCGACACGCGCGCGCAGACCTCGATCGAACTCACCTCCCGCTCGAGCTGCGCATCGTCCATCGCCTCCAGTTCGGAACCATTTACAACGCGGCCGTCTTTGCTCAAACCCAACTCGTCGGCAACAGCCTTTGCGGTAAGTGGATGGTCACCGGTGATCATGATCACTTTGATCCAGCCTCTTCACACCGTCGGACGGCTGACTTTGCTTCGGGCCGCGGTGGATCGATCATTCCAGCGAGACCCAGCAACGTCATTTCGTTTTCAGCGTCTGCAATGGCCGCGCGCGGTTTGTACGCAACAGCGAGAACGCGCAACGCTTCTCCCGCCATCTGCCGTGCGCGCTCCAGCACGTCCGCCCGGCGCGCGTCGTCCAGCGGTTCGGCGCCGGCGTTCGTCAACTGCGACGTGCACGACTGCACGATCACTTCCGGCGCGCCTTTTGAATAGGCGACGATTCCTTCGGGCGTTTCGTGCAACGGGTCATCCGCTTCGTCTCGGCCGTAAAAGGAATTTCAGAGACGCGTGAAAATTGCGAGTCGAGGTCAGCTTTAATCAAGCCGCCTTCGCCGCGACGACGACCAGCGCTCCTTCCGTCGGGTCGCCTTTGACTTCCCACGTACCAGCGCCATTTTTCTGCTCGACGCGCGGTCCGACGCGAGCGCCGCCGCACGTAACAAATCGATACGGGCGTCGAGATCGACGCGCCCGCGCCGTTCATCGAGAACGCGCCGGTCGGTTCGTATCCAGTGCCGGACACCTCGATCATGTGACCGTCAACATACAGTCGCCGCACCGTCATTTCGTCTTTAGTCAACGTGCCCGTCTTGTCAGAACAGATCACCGAAGTGCTGCCGAGAGTTTCGACGGCAGGCAGACGACGAATCAGCGCGTTGCGACGGACCATTCGTTTCACGCCGAGTGCGAGCGAGATCGTGACCACCGCAGGAAGCGCTTCAGGAACAACTGCAACTGCCAGCGCGACGCCGAAGATCAACATCTCCACAAAAGGCTGACCGCGAAACAGACCCAGCATGACGATCACAAACACGACAGCAAACGCAGCGCGGGCCAACGACTTGCCGATACGATCGAGGTTCTTCTGTAGCGGGGTCTTTGCCGTATCAACATCCTGGAGCATTCGCGCGATCTTGCCGAACTCCGTCGCCATGCCGGTTGCGACGATGAGCGCACGACCGCGGCCGTACGTCACTGCGGTACCGGCGAATGTCATGTTTCGTTGATCGGCTGCGGGTAATTGTTCTTCGGGAAGCGCCGTGGAGTGTTTTTCAACAGGCGCGGATTCTCCTGTCAATGGCGCTTCGACAGTCTGCAGATCGACTGCTTCCGTCAGTCGAGCGTCTGCCGGAACTTTATCTCCGGTCGCCAGCAAAACAGATCGCCGGGAACAAGATCGCGTGCGGGAATTCGTTGTTCGCGTCCGTCGCGGATGACGGTCGCATTCGGCGCTGCCATTTCGCGCAGTGCTTCAATGGCGCGTTCGGCGCGGTATTCCTGAATGAAGCCAAGGATGACCGCGAACAGCACGATTACGGTGATCGCAATCGCCTCGACACCATGTCCGAGAAACGCGGAGAGCGCCGTCGCCAGCAGCAGGATGACGATCAGAACGTTTTTGAATTGTTCGAGCAGGATGGACCACGGCGAGATGTGAGAGCGCGCCTGAAGTTCATTTGGTCCATACTCCTGGAGCCGTTTTGTCGCTTCGTCGTTAGTCAGACCCCGCGGTCCGGACGCGAGACGTTCAAGAGTTTCTTTTACACTTAAGGTATGCCAGCTCGTGCTGGACTTGTCTTCGATAACTTTCATGGAAATTGGTCACCAACCGTTCCTTTCGCACGTTGCGCAGTTCGACACGTGGGCGTCGCGAAAAAGAAAAGACCCTTCGCGCGCCTCATCAGCCGCAAAAGGTCTTGGTCGTGGAGCTGATTTGTTTGCCCTACCCGATGCGCCGGGCGCCTATGTCGGCGCCGTGTTGACGGCTGCACCGGACCACAAAGGCAGGTGACCTACTCCCCTTTTCGTAATTGGATTCTACAACCCGCAACGAGCTAGTTCAAATCGGGTGAAATTGTTGCTTTATGCGCAAGATTCGTGGTTTGATGCGCGTGCAAATCCGGAGTTACCTCAATGATTAAGCTTGGCTTCCTTCTGCTGGTTCTTTCTTCGACAGCAATCGCTCAGGATTCGACTGCCTACTCGGAGTTGCCGCGTTTTCAGCAAGTCGGTGAAAAGTTGTTTCGCGGCGGTCAACCTCGCGATGGCGGCATCAGTAAACTTCACGAGCTTGGCATCAACACAGTCATCAATCTGCGTGGCGCGAGTGAACGCACAGAGCTGAAGAGAAGGAAGTCCGTGCGTTAGGTCTGAATTACTTTAACGTTCCACTTCCGAATTGGGCCCGGCCTCAGCACACGCGAGTCGCGCGCATTCTGGAACTGATTAATGCGCCTGAAAATGGGCGGGTGTTTATCCACTGCAAAGAGGGCGTCGATCGCACGGGTATGATCGTCGCGATCTATCGCATGAAGCATGACGGGTGGAGTGCCGATCAGGCGTTAGCCGAGGCTGAGCGCTCGGGCATGCGTCGGACGCAGTTCTGGATGCGCGATTACACTGAAAACTACGGCAAGAGCCTGCATAAACATGGACCGAAACGGTGCTCAAATCGCCGCATGTTGATGAAGACTTCGGCGACCGTCTCGGCAACAGTATGCGCTTCGTCGAAAGAGGAACGTTCAGGGCGCGCAAACTCGCCGGACGTTTCTTCCGCAAGTTCTAGACTTCTTTTCCTCAAAAAACATTAACGTTTCGACTGGGCGTCTGACGGACCTCTGGCGAGACTCATGTCTTTTTAAAACTAAAACCCTTATCTAATCGGGAACATCGCGTCGATCGCGTCGACGTGCGCTTCGAGGTCCAGCGGTGTGCAATTCCTCTTCATCTTCAACTGTTCACACATCGCGATCGCCTTTTGCGTGTACATCTCCTTGTCCGGCCCGTTGTACCTCTGTTCCAGCTTCGCCAGCCGAGCATAATTCGTCATGATGTCTGACTTGGAAGATTCGACGTGCACAAACTTCGGATCCGCCAACTTGCCTTTGAGATACTGAATGTAATTGAGCACCGCACTTTTTGCTGTGTCGTAATCGCCGGTACGATACTGCCGGTACGACTGTTCACCCCGTTCCCCGCCTCCTTAAGCTGCGCCGTCTCCTCCGCGCTCGTGCACGCGGAAACACAGAGCACCACCGCAAACACGATCGCATTGCTCGAACGGAATCGAAGTCTCTTCATCCAAAAATCTCCACGCCGTGGTCAGCATCGCGAGATCATTTAATCAGAATATGATTGCAATTGACACTACCTGGAATTGCCACTAAGGTAGCGGGTCCAGCCCAGAAACTTAACTCCCAAAAATTGTGCGTAAACGTCAATCATCCCCCGGCGTGCCTCCGCGTAGAGGTGTACCTTGAGCACTAACTTACCAAGCTAGTCCTTATTCGTGATCCGTCCAAGAGATTCGCAAATGAAACAAAGTGTCAAAAGTCGCTATGTAGCGATCTGCGTCGTCGTGTTGCCTCTGCTGCTGGCAAGCGGTTCGAGAGTCTTCGCTCAGGGGAATCCTGGCGTCTCAATTAAAGAGATGAGAGAACTTCTGAAGCGACCGGGCAGGCTCGTCAGCGAAGCCAAATCCGCTCGCCCAAACGGCGACCTTCAACTAATCGGTTATCGCGTCGAAGAACTCGAACTGCCACGAAACATGACAGTTGAAGTTCAGGGCCGGCAGTCGGTCGTTAATAAAGCATGGCGCGTGACGATAAACGGTGGTCCATTCCCGGTTCGCGCACTTCCGGCGGTTGTTTGGATTGACGATCAGATCGTCGGCAACGGCATCGAAAACGAAACGCTCTCGCAAATAACCGCCATCACGTTCGACGGCTCGCTAATCCGGGAAGGCGGTATCGTCTCGATCTCCTATGGTGAAAACAAAGAGTCTCGCGAAAGAGTTCCGCAGCCGCTGCAGCTAAAGCGTGAAGGAGGAAACCAATGAAATCCAGGCCTAATAATTACATCCGCGCCTTTTGCGTCGCGGTTTTACTCCTCATCAGCGCGGCAGCGAATACGTTGGGCCAGGGGCCCGATCCGGGAACGCCCGGACCGTTGGCGGTAACCCGTGAAGAGTACAACTTCGGTGACACTGCTTTTCAACCGAGTAACTTTCCTGGACCAGTAGAACTGATAGCTTCGATTCATTACCCGACGAATCTTTCCGGCGCGCCTTTGCCTGTGATCGTGTTGTTGCACGGCCGGCATGCCACCTGTTTTAAAGGTGGAAGCGTGTTATTGCAGTGGCCCTGCACCCTAAAAGGAAGTCAGTCGATTCCCAGTTATCAGGGATACGATTATTTTTCTCAAGTCCTCGCCAGCCATGGATACGTCGTCGTGTCGATCAGCGCCAACGGCGTGAACGCCGTAGACAACAGCGTTTTCGATCTCGGCGCTCTTGCGCGAGCTGAACTGGTCCAAAGACATCTCGATATACTCAACGGGTTCAATACAACCGGTGGCGCGCCATTCGGAAACAAGTTCGTCGGCAAGTTTGACATGACTCGCATCGGGACGATGGGCCACTCGCGTGGCGGCGAGGGTGTCGTGCGTCATTACGTGCTGAACGACTCGTTGGGCGAGCCCTATGGAATCAAAGCAGTGTTCCCACTCGCGCCGGTCGATTTCAACCGGTTCGTAGTAAACAATGCCGCGTTGAATGTGTTGCTTCCTTACTGCGATGGAGACGTTGTCGACTTGCAGGGCGTTCACTTTTATGACGACGCTCGCTACAACGTGCCCGGCGATCTCGCTCCTAAACACTACGTTCTGGTGATGGGGGCCAATCACAATTTCTACAACACTGTCTGGTCCCCATCGAGTACGTTTCCGGGTACGGCGAACGACTGGCAGGTGTTTGTTCCGGGCGGGCATTCCGATCCGCACTGTGGCACCGTTCCGGGCAATAAGCGATTGACCGAAACGCAGCAGCGCGGGACTGGACTGGCGTACATGAGTGCGTTCTTCCGAGCGTATGTTGGCGGCGAAAACCAGTTCGTACCGATCCTGACGGGCGATGCGCCGCCTCCGGCTTCGGCACAGACGAACGAACTGTTTGTCTCGTATCACGCGCCGGATACTTCGGCTCTACGACTCGACGTCAACCGGTTGCTGAACGATACAAACCTGATACTTAACAATCTCGGCGGCGCTGTGACGCAGATCGGTCTAACGCCTTATGACCTGTGCGGCGGTGAAGCGCCACAGCCTGCCACTTGCTTGCCCGGTCAACCGAACGCACGACAACCGCATACGACGCCGAGCGCGCGCTCGCCGTTGCGTGGTTTGAGTCAACTGCGAACGGGTTGGAACAACTTCACCGGCAACTACAGAAACGACATTCCGGCGGCGCTCGGAAACGTTTCCGGATTTCAGGCGATACAGTTTCGCGTAAGCGTGAACTTTGCCGATGTGCGCAATCTCGAAGATCTTGCGCAGGATTTTCGCGTGGTGCTGACCGATGCTTCAGGTGGCACAGCGTCTGTGCGAGTCAGCGACGTTTCGGGTGCGTTGTTCTTTCCGCCGGGAAACGTTGGACCGGTTCCGAAGGTGGTTTTGAACACGGTGCGCGTACCGCTGAACGCGTTTGGCGCTGTGAATCTCAACGCTGTTCGCACAGTGCAACTCACGTTTAATGAACGATTGGCAGGTGGCGTGCTGATCACTGACGTCGCGTTCGCGTCAGCGCCTCAGTAACAATCGATTTCATGAATTTGAATCAACTTTAGATTTTCAGCCTGCGAAAAATTCGCGTTCGGATCATCTTAAGAAACTAACCCGCGCGACTTCACAGCTTAGCGATCCACGTTCATGGATCGCTCTGCTTGGAATACCCATTGCCTCTATGCATTAACGACCCTACTCGTCTCCGAAGTTTTGCACTTTAGTGCAAAACAATCTGCGTTCTCCGGGCCGTCACCATTTAAAGACCCAGGAAGTAAAAGGAGAATGCTTATGCTCAAAGCCACGAAAATCCTGTTGCTGGTGACAACACTGCTCGCTTGTCTCTGTACTTCGATCCTGGCCCAAACGTCAGGATCGATCTCCGGCGAAGTGAGAGACGAAAAAGAAGCAGTCATCACCGGCGCTACAGTGACGGTGCGCAACACTTCGACTAACGAGTCGCGCACCGCGCAAACGAATGCAGACGGTCGCTATCATTTTGCGGGCGTCCCGGTCGGTGCTTACGAGATCACGGTTGAAAGCACCGGTTTCGCGAAGTACATGCAGTCAGGGATCACGCTCGCGTTAAACCAAAACGCCGTGGTCGACGTGACGATGAAACCGGGCGCCGTTCAGGAAGTCGTAAACATCGTCGAAAACGCCTCGGTGCTCAACACCGTAAACGCGGAAGTCGGCACTCGCTTTGACGAGAAACGTCTTTCGGAATTGCCGCTCGCCACTACCCGTAACGTTTACAACATCGCGCTTTCAGCTCCGGGTGTCAGCCAGTTGAATTCCGGACAGAGCGCCTTCGCCGGGGGCACAAACTTTTCCTCCAATGGCGGACGCGTTCGTTCCAACAACTTCATGATCGACGGTCAGGACAACAACAACTTCGGCGTTGCCGGATCGACGATCCCACTTAATAACCCTGACGCGATCCAGGAAGTGCGACTGGTGACGAACCAGTTCAGCGCTGAGTATGGTCGCAACGCCAGCGCCGTTTTCAACGCGATCACGCGCAGCGGTTCAAACCAGTACCACGGATCGGCGTTCTGGTTTCACAACGACAACGCGCTCAACGCGTGCAGCAACGTGCAAAAGGCCGGGGCGAACGGTTTCTGCAATCCAAACGCGACTGCTGAGTTTCGTCGCAAGGCGCCGTTCCGAATTGAGAACCAACTCGGCGGAACGATTGGTGGTCCATTGCATCTGCCGCGCTTCGGCGAAGGTGGTCCAGCCATTCTCAGCGGCAAAGATCGAACGTTCTTCTTTTTCTCGGTGCAGCGCTGGTGGGACCGCCAGCTCGGCATCGGACAAACTCTAAATGGTGCCCCGACCGCGGCGGGCAAGGCGATCCTCGAACAAGCCGCAGGGGATTTGCCGCAGGTGAGAGCATTGCTCGACTTCCTGCCCGCCGCCACCGCGCCGCTCAATCAAACCGCTCGCTTCGTCCGCAACGGACAAACGTTTGTCGTTCCGGTCGGATCGCTGACAGGTTCGCAGGCATCAACCTACGACGATTGGCAGGTGTCGATTCGCCTCGATCATCGCTTCAACGACACACACAGTCTCAACGGCCGGTATCTGTATCAGGACTCGGGAGCGTTCGGCAGCATTCCCAATGTTGCGGCTTCGCAAATCACGCCCCCGGGATTTTCGTCGGTCGTTCCGGCGCGCACGCAGGGCGTGAACTTGCAGTTCATGAGCGTGCTCAGTCCGCGATGGATCAACGAAGTGCGCGGTGCGTTTCTGCGCAGCGCGTCCGCAACGAACGCGCTTGATCCGCGTTCGCTGTTGATTCCATCGATTGAAGTGGTGGAACTTGGATTGAGCGGTTTCAACGCTGGTCCAACTCGCACCGCGATCGGACTCGGCGTGAACCTGCCGCAGAATCAGGTGCGAAACACGTTCCAGGTGCAGGACAACGTCTCCTACACCAACGGCAATCACGCCTGGAAATTCGGCGTCGACATTCGCCGCAATCAACTCCATCAACTCTTCAAACCCACTACTCGGGGATTACTCGAATACGCGTCGCTCGACTTCCTCGTGAAGGACTTCGCAACTCGGGCCAACATCAACAAAGACCTACCCGGCACGGCCCAGGTGCTGCACAACGATTGGCACGATTTCTTCTTCTACGGCCAGGACGAGTGGAAGATTCGTCCCAACTTCACCTTGACGCTTGGACTTCGTTACGAAAACGCCGGTCAGCCTATCGGGGACCTGGTTGACTTCAATCAACCGGTACTGGCCGCGGCGAACAACGATCCACGTTTCGTGTTGACACCGGTTCCCGGTCGCGACAACAACAACTTCCAACCGCGATTCGGTTTCAACTGGAACCCGCAAACGAGTAGCGACGGCGTGTTGAGTTGGCTTACCGGTGGCGACAAGCTCGTCCTGCGCGGTGGGTACACACGCACGCACGACTACGCCTACACAAACATCGTGCTGAACATTTGGAGCTCGTTCCCGTTCGTCGCGGCGGTATCGTCGTTCCCGACGATCACTGTCCAGAACCTCGCGGGCGAGAATTCAAGCGTGATTGCCAACGCGTTCAGCGTGTTGGGAAACCCGCCGTTCAGTCCGAACACCGTTAACCGCACGATCGTTGACGGTGATTTCCACATGCCGGTCTACGACTCGGTAAGCCTCGAAGTGCAGCGCGAGTTCACGCGCGACCTCGTGTTGCGTGTTGGTTACGTCGGCACGAAGGGCACGAGCCTGTTCGAGTCGGTTGACGCAAATCCAACCGTTCCCGGATGCACGCAAGCAAGCGCGGCGAACAACTTCTGCCGTGTGATTCCGAACCAGGGGCCGACGCGTCTACGCACCAACTCGGGCATGTCGATCTATCACTCGCTGCAAACGAGTTTGGAGAAGCGATTGAGCGCCGGTTTCAGTTTCGGACTTCACTACACGTACAGCTCATTCATCGACACGATGTCTGAGATCTTCAACGTGTCGTCAGGCGAGATTGCCGTTGCGCAAGATTCGTACAACCGAAGGTCAGACCGCGCGCGATCGAGTTTCGATCGTCCGCATCGTCTGGCCGGCAACTTCGTCTATGAGTTGCCTTACTTCCGCGATCAGAAGGGCTTTACGGGCCACGTTCTGGGTGGCTGGCAAATCAACTCTCAATTCGCCCTACAGAGTGGTTCGCCGTTTACGCCGCTCAACGGTTCCGACCCAGCGGGGGCGCTGGCCAGCATATCCTCGCTGGTCGGAAACGCGATCAGACCGAATATCAACACGACACTCGATCTTTCAGGTATGAGTGTCGAAGAGATACTTCGGGCTGGTGGCCGTTCGCTCTTCACTCCGATCACGGCTGCGCAACGAATCGGCAATGTTGGACGCAATACGCTGCGCTCCGACGGCATCAACAACATTGATTTCGGAATCCTGAAGAACACGCGGATCGGAGAAACACACCGGCTCCAACTCCGCGCTGACTTCTTCAATTTCACGAACTCTCGAGACTTCGGTATTCCCGACTCCAGAGTTACGTCAAACAACTTCCTGAATCAATGGGGCACGGACGGCGGCAACCGGCGCATCATCGTCGGACTGCGTTACGTGTTCTAAGGTGCAAGGGGGAGGGGTGGCGTGCCTCCCAGCGCCACCCCTGTTATCCGATCCGTGATATTCTTCGGCGCACCTTATAAATGCGCTATTCCGAGATCCCTTCACGACCGCCGCTGAATCGTTTCGTTGAGTGTTTATGGACGCTCGAAGGCGATGGTCCATCGCCAGGTGGAGCGCCGGAACGGATCCTTCCCGATGGCTGTGTTGAATTGATCCTGAACTTCGGCGAGCGGTTCTCACAACACCAGAACAACGAACGCGAACTTCAACCACGTCACTTCCTCGTGGGGCAGATGAGTGGGCCGATACTTATCTCGCCGAATGGAGCCGTTCAGTTGTTGGGTATTCGGTTTCATCCGGGTGGCACCGCGCCGTTCCTGCGTGTGCCGATGAATGAACTGACGGATCAGATCGCGGAGCTGGGAAGTCTTTCCAGTGAGTTGGAGCGCGAGTTGTTGCTTGTGAGCGAGGATCTACCTTCGTTACCTGACAAGATCGCTGCGGTTGAAATCGCTTTGATCGCTCGCTTGATGCGCGGTTCTCCTCAGTCGTCTGCGATTAGATTGGCCGCGCGAATCGTCGACTCCGCGGGTTCGATTTCTGTAGACCAACTAGCTGTGGCTGCCGGTATCAGTAGCCGGCAGTTGGAGCGCCGCTTTCTGCGCGAGATCGGTGTCGGTCCAAAACTTCTCGGTCGCATACTGCGGTTTCAACAGGTCTTTCGTGCGGTCGAGCGGGTTGATTCAGCATGGGCATCGATCGCAGTCGAGTGTGGTTACTACGATCAGGCCCATCTGATTCGCGATTTTTCTCAGTTTGCGGGTCAGACACCGGCAGTTTTATTGGCTGAACGGAGCGCGCTCACCGAAGCTTTCACGCGCAAGACACGGATGTCGGATTTTTCCAATACCGCCCGATAAATTCATTCTAGATTTGCCGCAAGGAGATTAACGTATGCTCAAACTGATTCTTGCAGCGCTGCTCTTGTTTCCGTATCTCTTACCTCAAAACCCAACCATGTCGGACCTTTCGTGGATCTCGGGCGACTGGCAAACAGCTCCCGGTGGTCGCAGGCAGATTGAAGAACATTGGACCGCAGTCGCGGGTGGCTCGATGATGGGTGTCAGCCGCACCGTTGCCGGCGACAAGACAGTCGAGTTCGAGTATTTGCGAATCGAGCAACGCGCGGACGGCATTTACTACGTCGCGCATCCAAAGGCCCGCTGCCCCGGCACTGATTTCAAACTTACCCGCGCCTCTGCAACGGAAGCGGTCTTTGAAAACCCGCAACACGACTTTCCAAAGCGCATCATCTACCGCAAGACGGACGATGGACTGACCGCGAGTATCGATGCCGGTGAAGGCAGCAAAGCGATGTCGTTTGTGTTTAAGAAAATGAACTAACTACGCGCGAAATCAGCTCTTCGAAATTTTCTTCACGAATCGGTATATGAACCTTCGCTAATTCATATACCGGACGGCGTTGTTCGTAGAGGGCCAACGCCTGTTCTCGCGTCCTTCCAAGCGGTCGATCCTCCTGCGAGCTGCTGATTCTGGTCCAACACATTTCGAACGGCGCATCCAGCCAGACACTAATACAACCGTATTGATCGAGCAGTCGCCGGTTCGCTTCCTGAATCCAGGCGCCACCGCCGAGCGCGATCACCCGTGCTTCGCCGATCTGTAGGACGTGGCGCAGCGTGTCAGACTCGATGGCGCGGAACGCGGGTTCACCTGACTCGACGATTAAATGCGCCGGCGATTTTCCAACTCGCTTCGTGATCTGATCGTCGAGATCTACCATGACCACATTGAGTTGGCGGGCGAGTTCGCGTGCGACCCTCGTCTTGCCGCAACCCATGAAGCCGGTGATGGCGATTGGTCCAGACGGTTTCAGCGGATCACCTCTCAGCGAGCGTGTCTAGTAGTTCGAAGAATTCGGGGAAAGAGATGGCAACGCATTCCGAGTTTTTGATCTCGGTTTCGCCTTCGGCGATCAACGCTGCAACAGAGAACGCCATCGCGATGCGATGATCGCCATACGAATCGATCGCGGCGCCGCGGAGTTGCGTTGGCCCAAACACTGCGAGGCCATCGTCAAACTCTTCAACTTCTGCTCCCATAGAACGCAGGTTGTTAGCGGTGGCTTGCAGCCGATCGCTTTCCTTTAGTCGCAACTCCTCGGCGTCGCGGATCTGAATGCCGCCGGGAACTTGCGATCCGACGACGGCGAGCAACGGTAGTTCGTCGATCAGTGATGGAATCATCGAGCCAGATAGCGTGCGATCCTCGTCGCGGGCAGCGAAACGCAAACCGCCGCTGACATTGATCGTTCCAACGGGCTCGTTGTGTTCGCTGCGTAAATCGGTTGTTGAGATCTGCGCGCCCCAGGAACTGAACACTGACAGAAACGCTGCGCGCGTCGGGTTCAATCCAATCGCTTCGATCGTCAATTCAGATTTCGGCAGCAACATTGCGGCGGCGATGAAGTATGCGGCGGAAGAGATGTCGCCGGGAATCGTGATCGTGCCTCCGGTAAACCGCGCCGGGCCGTCGATCGTGATCGAAAGATCGTCGTTGGTGGTTACCGGAACGCCGAAGCCGTTGAACAGTCGCTCC
The DNA here is from genome assembly GCA_963789185.1 of uncultured Acidobacteriota bacterium. Lineage (GTDB taxonomy): Bacteria > Acidobacteriota > Blastocatellia > Pyrinomonadales > Pyrinomonadaceae > PSRF01. The sequence goes on along the minus strand of CAWBJU010000011.1, from coordinate 26,607 downwards.
GTGTGATCGCGCGAAGGCGACTTCTCGATGACGGTTGTGCGGCCGTTCGCGAACAGCGATGCGAAGAGAATTGCGGACTTTACCTGGGCACTGGCGACCGGAAGTCGATAGGTGATCGGGCTGAGTCGATCGGAACCCGTAATCTTCAAGGGTGGCTTTCCGTCAGTTGAATCGATGCGGGCGCCCATGAGTTCGAGCGGCTCGATGATACGTCGCATCGGGCGGGAACTCAGCGAATGGTCGCCGACGAGTTCGGCAGTGAAATTCTGACCCGCGAGGACTCCAGCGAGGATACGCATCGTCGAACCACTGTTTTCGCAATCCAACGGTTTCTCGGGAGCTGTCAGCTTCTCGCCGCCGGGAAAGCGAAAAACCCCGTCTTTTTCAAGTTCAACCGAAACCCCGAGTTGTTTAAGACACGCCAGCGTCGAGGCACAATCCTGCGCCGTCGAAAAATTTGAGATCTCCGAGCTGCCGGAAGACAGGCCCGCGATCAACGCCGCCCGATGCGAAATCGACTTGTCACCGGGCAGCGAAATTCGTCCTTTTAATTTACGAGCGGAAGTTAACCTCATTTTCGACACAAAGTTACAATCACTATGCAATCCTCTAACGACGCTCTTACAGAAGAAATGTGATTGTCTTTGTGTTATAAGTGCGACATCCCCTGTTTGTCGATCCTTTCGGAAGGTTCGTAGCTCCCCTTTTTCTCCCGGGTACAAGGTGGTCAGCCCCATGTGGAACTCTGTGCCAACTCCGCTTTATCCGACAGTTTTGATTGCGGAAGACTCGCGCGACACTCGAATTATGCTCAAGCGAGCGTTCGAGCTTAAGGGGTACAGCGTAATCGAAGCCGAGGACGGCGGGGAAGCGCTCGAGGTCATTAACCAAACGCGTCCTAATCTCATCGTCGTGGATCTCAACATGCCGGTGATCGACGGTTTGGAAACGATTAAAGAGATCCGCAAACTCGAAGCGCCTGGTGAGCACGTTCCGATCGTCGCTATCACCGCGTTTGACGTGTACGGCATGAAAGAAGCAGCATTGGAAATCGGCTGCAACAGCTACCTCAGTAAGCCTCTCGACATGGAAGAGTTGGATCGCGAACTGAAAGGGCTCGGTTTTATCGTTTGACGTTTCACCTCGACTCCCACCGGCCCTCTGGCAGATCACTCATGAGTTAAAGAATTGATTGACGTTTCGTCTGGGCGTCGGCAGGTCCTCTGGCGGATCACCTCGTTAAGCCTCGTGTTTCTTGACAGCCAGACACCCACCATGTTACACCGTCGGACTTCTAAAAAGTGACAGCAGAGACGACCGAGCTAAGTTTGCCCAGCCGCATCGACACGGTTGCCACCGCGGCTGCCGCGGTAGCTGAATTCGTTAGCCGCTCAGGCATCACTGAAGACGCCGCGTTTGGAATCGACATGGCCGTGCGCGAGGCTGTGACCAACGCTGTCGTTCATGGAAATCGCCAGGATGAGAACAAAACCGTAGAAGTTACTCTCAAAAGCTCGCCTGACGCTGTCGAAATCAGCGTGCACGATCAAGGCGCGGGCTTCAATCCGGAAGCGATACCCGATCCAACTGCCGAAGGAAACATTCTAAAAGCCTCCGGGCGCGGCATCTTTTTCATGCGCAGCTTTATGGACGAGGTTGACTGGTTGATCAGGCCCGGAGGTGGTACAACTGTCCGCATGCTCAAGCGCCGTTAATCCGCAATTGCATAAAGGAGATTCCTGAAATGGCTGAGTTGAATATCAACGAGCGTCAAGCCGGAGATGTAACCGTCCTTGACATGTCCGGAAAAATCACTATCGGTGAAGGAAGTGTGGCGCTGCGTACTGCCGTCCGTCGCCTTCTCGAAGAAGGCAAGAAGCGAATTCTTTTGAACCTCGGCGGCGTCAGCTATATCGATTCCAGTGGCATCGGCGAACTCGTCTCCAGTTACACTGCGATCAATAAAGAAGGTGGCCAGCTGAAGCTCCTTAACCTGACGCAAAAACTCCAGGATCTACTGACGATCACGAAGCTCCTGACGGTTTTTGACACCTACGACAACGAAGGAGCCGCCCTCAATAGCTTTAAGTAAACGGACCCAGACCTAGTTCTTAACTATCCCTGAACGGAGAACCACCATGGCTGAGCTCGACGTAAAAGAACGACAGGCCGGTGATGTCACCATTCTCGACATGAACGGCGAGGTGCGTATCGGCGAAGGCAGCATTGCTTTGCGAGACGCGATCAGAAACCTTTCCGCCGGCGGCAAGAAGAAGATTTTGCTCAATCTTCGCGGTGTCAGTTACATCGATTCGAGCGGCATCGGTGAATTGATCGCCAACTACACGACTGTCAGCCGTCAGGGCGGCCAGCTCAAGTTGTTGAACCTTACCGATCGAATTCAGAACCTGCTGGTGATCACAAAACTGCTTACCGTTTTTGACTCTTATGAGGATGAAGGTGAAGCACTGAAAAGCTTTCAGTAATCTGTGTTTAATGTTCGCGCCGCATTTCGCCGTCTGCTTGCGATCGACGATCCACCCGAGCGGACGGCGCTTGCTTTTTCAATTGGGGTTTTCATCGCCTTCTCCCCGTTCCTGGGCTTGCACACGATCATGGCAACGGTGTTCGCCTTTGCCTTTCGTTTCAACAAGATCGCAATTTACACGGGGACGTTTATCAATAACCCCATTTTTACGCTCGTTCCGATCATCATCCTCTCCTATGCCGTAGGTGCATTTTTTCTCGGACGGCCACTCTCAATTCCGGACGAAGGCATCGCGCTGCTACGAGACCCGCATCTCTTATCGCGCGACTATTACCGCCGCCTGTTTTTGCAGAGTTGGAACCACATTGTTTGGCCCTTTGCCATCGGCGCGACGGTCCTGTCGGTCGTTTGTTCGCTACTTGCTTATCCGATAACATTGTGGGCCTTGCGGAAACATAGATTAAGACGGAATAAAGCAGTCTCATGAAGTATTTACTTGCCGGTTTAATTTTGGTCCTTGCGTGCGGTGTTGCCTGGTCACAAACACAGCCACAACCAGTGCAGCAACGCCAGGGCGCAACATTCGAAGTTTCTGAATACGGTGTCGATTTTCAGGCGGACCAGCGACTGATCGTTGTGATGGCAGCGTTGGAAGCAGCCGGATTCGATCCGCTCCCGCCGGGCCGCGAAGCGACGGGTTTTCGCGCCAAAGTGCGCAAGGATCTCGCCAATCTCGATCCTGATTTGCGCGCGCGCATGAAGACGTTTTACGAGCGTAATCGCCTGCCTTCGCCTGCGACCCCGGCAGACCAGGCGGCGCGTTTCGTTTCCCTCGCGCTCGCGTTGAGTCCACCGCCCGCGCTCGAAGCGCCCGCGCGTGACAACGACATGCCTGCGGGGCTTTTGGAAGTGCTCGACTTCGCGCCGTTGGTCCAGGAGTTCTACCGTCGATCCGGAATTGACGACCACATGATCGAGTATGTTCGTGCTTACCAGGCAGAAGGCGATCGACTGCGTGCGCCCGCGACCGAGATGGTCCGCAGTCTTTTGACCTATCTGCACACGCGGCCGATCACTACGTCGTCAGAACGAGTTGAGGTTAAGGCGCCGACGACGAAGAAAAACAAGGAACAAAAGACGTACACCTACCGCACGAAAGATCGACGCTTCCTAATCCTGCCGGATCTTCTGACGCCACGTGGAGCAATCAACTTCCGCATCATTGGCGACGATTATTACGCCATCGTTCCCGAGGGCACCGATCCGAGCTCATCGGAGTTGCGGCGCGCGTATTTGCAATACGTGATCGACGCCATGGTGCTGCGATTCAATAAAGATGTCGCGCTGCGTCGTGATGCTGTTAAGCAGATTTTGGCTGAACGGCAGAAGGCGGGTTCGCAGGTGAGTCCTGATGTGTTTCTCAGCGTTGGACGATCGCTGGTCGCGGCAGCAGATGCGCGGTATGTCGAAATGCGATCGCTCGAAGCGCTGGGGCGAGCGAGTCGGGCGATGTTAGCGGCGGCGAAGACCGAGGCCGATCGCAAAGCGATTGGCATAAATGCTCAGAACCAAATGAAGGAGATCCAGGACGAGACTGTGGCGCGACTTGCGGAGGAGTATGAGCGCGGTGCAGTGCTCGCGTTTTTCTTTGGCGATCAATTGAAAGGCATCGAGAGTGCTGGATTCGATCTCGCGAACTTCTTTCCTGACATGATCGCTTCGTTCGATCCGCTGCGGGAGATCCGTCGCCCGTCGGAGTATGCCGATACAGTGCAGCGGGCAAACGCGGCGCGTGAAGCACGACTAGCGGCGCGCAAAGCTGCGGAGAGTGCGAATGTTGAGCCGACCGGACGTGATGCGGCGTTGGTGAGAGATCTCGCTGCGGTTGAAGAGACCATGCGGCGGAAGGATTACAACGACGCCGAGACACGATTGAAGGAGATGCTTGCTAGTTATCCGGGCGAGCCGCGGATATTTTTCGCCCTCGGCCAGGCGGCGAGTCTTGCCGCCACGGACGCGACGGATGAAGTGATCCAGGCGCAGCGACTGAATCGTGCATTGGGCCAGTACCGGTTGGCGATCGCGGCCGCGTCACCGGAGACTGACAAAGCGCTCCTTTCGCGTGCGCACGAGTCGATGGGACGCATCAACGCGTTCCTCGAAAACCCCGCCGAGGCGATGAAATCGTTTGATGAGGCGATTAAGTTGGGTGACGTGCGCGGTGGCGCCTATCGTGAAGCGCTCGAAGGCAAGAAGAAACTGGGCCAACCGCAGAATCCGTAGCGGTCAGCCCAGCGAAACTCCCGATCTTCTTCAAAACATGTGAGATCCGCCAGAGGTCCTTGCAAGGTCCAAGCGAAACGTCAATGTTTTTACTCTAATGCCTTCGCGGCATTGATTCTCCCGCCAGTAACCGTTTTACCCTTCAACGCGACAATCGGATCGGTTGACGCAAACAGCTTCTTGCGTACGTCGTCGACTGTCATGCGCGGATGCTCCGCAACGATCAACGCCGCGACTCCGGCAACGACCGGCGTCGCCATTGACGTTCCCGACTTCTCTTCGTAAGCATTCCCGAGCCACGTGCTGAGTATGTCAACACCCGGCGCGCCAATCGCGACACTTTTCGCACCCCAGTTCGAGAACTTCGCGAGCTGATCATTCCGATCAAGCGCCGCCACACTCACAACGTTCGGCACGTTATAGCTCGACGGAAAATGCGGCGTCCGATCATTGCTGACACTCGAATTTCCCGCTGCGGCAACGAAAAGAATATCGGCCTCGTAAGCCTTGCGAATCACATCTTCCAACGCGCGTGACCGCTGAGTCGAACCCCAGCTCGCGCTGATGATCCGCACATTCACGCCCGCCTTCTTGCGATTGATCGCGTAGTTGATCGCTTCGATCGCATCCTTCGTCGTCCCTGAACCACCCGCGTTCATAAACTTCAACGGCATGATGCGAACTTTCCAGTTCACGCCCGCGATACCAAGATCGTTTTCACCTTCCGCGCCGATAATCCCTGCGCAGTGCGTGCCGTGTCCGTTGTCGTCCATCGGATCGGACGCGTTCTCGACAGCGTTGAAGCCGTATTCGTCGTCAACGCTGCCAAGCTGGGCGTCCTGATACGCTTCCATGCTTGCGGGACGCGTCCACATGTTTGGCTTTAAATCTTCGTGGTTGTAATCGACGCCCGTATCGAGCACGGCAACGACAACTTCCTGGCTTCCGGTCGTGGTGGCCCAGGCAAGCGGAGCACTGATGTCCGCGCCTTCCTTACCGCCACGTTGACCGTTATTCGCGAGCGCCCACTGCTCGATAAACTGCGGGTCGTGCGGAAAGACGGGAACGATCGAACTGTCGACTGCCTCGATAAGGTTGATCTCGAAGTTCTCTTCAGCGTACTCGACTTCGGGTAATGTCAGGTACTCCCGCACGGTCGCTGCGGGGTTCGCATTGTCGAGGTCGTCTATTGCTATCCATCCTGGCGCGTTCTCAATACGGTCTTCGACCTGATCGTTGAAACGCGCACTTAGCACGTCGATCGCATCCAGGCTCACGGTACTCTTGAATTTGACCAGGACTTCCGGCCGGCCATGGGCACGCGCTTCCGCGATCGCGACTTCCTCAGCCGTTTGCGGACGTTTCTTCTCCTCGGCAGGAACGATGCGCATCTGCGACTTCCAATGCTTCCGCCAGCGATTGAGTTGGCCGGCAAAGGCGGCGACGAGAATGAGGACGATGGCGAGCGCCACGTGGATCAGGAAATTGTTGCGGTTCATGGTAGTACCTCACAACTCAAACGCGGTAGTTCTTCCCTTTGTATTTATAAAGGCGAAGCTGGTTTTTGTCGGCGCGGTATTCGTATGGTCGGCCGTCGGCCAAAAGACCGATGCGCCATCCGCTCGAGATCATCTGCCCGCTCATCTCGTCGTCTTCGGGGGCGCCGAGTGCCATATCGGGAAAATCGGCGTCTTCGACCGATGCCTCGCCGATTTTCGAGGAGTCAGTTTTCAACCGCTGCGCCAGATCGTTTCGAGCTTTCTCAACTGCTTCTTCTTTGGTCATGGGTGGTTTTGCCGAGTCAAACGACCTCCAGGCATCCTTTGTTCCCGACCATTTTGAGCTACTTTAAATCGCCATACAAGTGCTGCAGTAACGCCGTGGTGGCGATGGCGGCAGTTTCCGCCCGCAGGACGCGCCCGCCCAGCGTTACAACGGCCACGTTGGCCGCGCGCGCTTGTTCCAATTCTTCATCGGACCACCCGCCTTCCGACCCGATAATTGCGGTGAGATTTTCGGGTTTTAGATCCGTGTTCAAGGCCTGACCATCGCGTTCCGAAAACATTAGACACGAGTTTCCACCGATCACGGATTCGAATTGGACCGGTTCGTTTACTTCCGGCACGACAGATCGTCCACACTGTTTCGTCGCCTCGAGCGCGATGCGCTGCCAGCGTGCGACGCGTTTCGCAGCGTCCGACTCATCGCGCAAACGAATGTCGGCGTAGCGAGTAACAAGCGGAATAAAACGATTGACGCCGAGCTCCGTTCCTTTCTGAACAACGAGATCAAACTTCTCGCCTTTCAACAATGCGACGGCGAGCGTCAGTCGCAATGGCGACTCGGGTTTGGGTGATCCGATCTCGTCTCCGATCTCGAGTTCGGCAGTCTCACGTCGCGCCTGCGACACAACCGCACGAAACTCACGCCCCGCTCCGTCAAACACCTGTACTTCGTCGCCCACTTTCAACCGCAGCACTTCGCGCAAGTGACGCGCCTCGTCCGCGCTCAGCGTGACGATGCGCTTGCTAAAGTTGAACGCGCTCGGTGGCGCGAAGAACCTGCGACGAGTCATTTGATGATTGCGATCCACTCGCCATCTTGAATTATTTCGACTTCACCTAACGCACTGATGATCTCTTCAATCTGTGTTTCCAGAATCCCGGACAGGATTAACTTTCCACACGTAACACCGATTAGCGCCGGAAGTATTTGCAGTATCACGTCGGCGGTGAGGTTGGCGCAGACAAGATCCGCAGACGGTGTTGTTTCCTCGATCGATCCGACTCGGAATTCGATGTCAACGCCATTCGCCTTCGCATTCTCACGCGCGATCTCAATTGCTTCAGCATCAGTGTCAAGACCTTCCACGCGCGCATCAGGAAACATCTTCGCCGCCGCAATCGCGAGTATTCCGGTTCCCGTGCCGACGTCGAGAAAGCTACCGCCTGCAAAATGTTTCTGGATCGCGTCGAGACACAGACGCGTCGTCTCATGCGTTCCGGTACCAAAAGCCATTCCCGGCTCGATGCGAATAACGATCCGACCGGGCGATTCGGCGATCTCGCTCCATGGCGGCGCGATGACGAAACGTCCAACCTCGACCGGTTGCCAGTTCTTTTTCCACTCTGCGAGCCAGTCGCGATTCGCAACCTCGCGAAGGTTCATGTCACGCACGGACGACGACGGAAGCTCATAAATGCGAAGCGCTTCAAACAACTCAGATCTAACGGATTCACGATCCGGTGTTTCCGAGAAATAGGCGGTAACTTTCGTATCCGTGGATTCATGTTCCCAGCGCGCCTGCTTCCATCAACGCATACTCAACCGCTTCACGCGCCTGCGGTTCGATCTCCACATCCAGCGCTTGCCAGTTCATCGTAAGCCGTACTCGTCGAGCAGCCGCGCGTCGTTGCGCCAATCCTCTTCCACTTTTACAAACAATTCGAGGTGCACGCGATGGCCCACCAACGCCTCGATATCGTGACGCGCCGCGATCCCGATCTCTTTCAAACGGCTCGCGCCCTTGCCGATGACAATCTTCTTTTGCGAAGTTCTTTCGACGACGATCAAGCAATGAATTCTCGCAAAGTCTTCGCGCACTTCTTCGTAACGCTCGGTAACGACGGCCGTCACGTACGGAATCTCGTCCCCGGTTGCGCGCAACACCTTCTCGCGTACGATCTCCGCCACTAACACCCGCAACGACTGATCGGTCAACTCGTCTTCCGAAAAAATCGGCTCGCCTTCCGGCAGATGACGCAAGACGCTCTCGACCAACACATCCGTCATCTCATCCTTGAGCGCGGAAATCGGGATGATCTCGCGCCAGTCATACTCGTTGCGATACCAGTCAATCAGCGGCAGCAACGCCGCCTTGTCTTCGAGTTTGTCGATCTTGTTGAGCAGCAGCAGAGCGGGTTTTTCGGAACGCTTGATGAGGTCGAGTACGAAACGATCGCCGTTTCCGGTTGACACCGAAGCGTCGCGAATCAGCGCGACCAGATCGACGCCGAGCAGCGCGTCCTGAACAGCAGCCATCATGCGGCGGTTCAGTTCGTAACCTGGTTGATGCACGCCAGGTGTATCGACGAACACAACCTGGCCTTCCGGTCTCGTAATGATTCCCTGAATGCGAAAGCGAGTCGTCTGTGGTTTATCAGAGACGGCAGCGATCTTCTGCCCGACCAATCGATTCAGCAGAGTCGATTTACCAGCATTTGGCCGCCCAATAAAAGCGACGTAACCGCTGTGTTGTTGCGGAGCGCTCAACTCTTCACCGGAAGTTTGTTCAACTCGTCGAGGGCTTGTTGTAGTTCGTTGCGTTTTTGGGCAAGGACGTTGTCATCCGCATCGGCCGGGACGTAAATCGGTGGCGCCACGTAAACACGAGCGCGCGTGAACGGCTTGGGAATCTGAAATTTGTCCCAGCTCGGCGTCGTCCAGTAACGGTCCAGAGCCATCGTAACTGGAAGTATCGGCTGTCCTGACTTCTTCGCCAGCATCACGGCGCCCATTTTTGCGACGTAGCGAGGACCTTTTGGTCCATCGATCGTAAACGCCGTCGTGCAACCCGCTCGCATCAGTCGCGCCATTTCGACAATCGCACCGACACCGCCGCGTGTGCTCGATCCGCGTACCGCTCCGTAGCCGAAACGCTGAATGAAACGCGCGATGTATTCACCGTCAAAACTGCGGGACGTCATCACCACGATGCGTCGCTTGCGCCACCAATAGGTCGTCAGAAAAATGCGATCATGCCAGAAGACGTAGATCGGAAGCCCGCCATTCGTCTCGGCTTTCTCGTGATTTTCCCAACCTACGACTTCGAACCGCGCAGTTTTGCCGATCAGTGTTATCAAAGAATAAAAGACGAGGTCAGCCGCGCGAATCAAAAACCGATCTTTGAAGGAATAGTCCGAGAGGTCGGCGAATTCGTAAGCGCGGTTAACTCGCATCACAAGCGGGCCATATTTAACCACAGAAGACATGGATATCAGTAAATCGCCCTAGTAAATCGATGGCTCGCCTGGCGGCCTTGTTTTCCAGCGTTTGTGCACCCACAACCATTGACCCGGATGCTGCCGGATCTGATTCTCGATTCGCAGCGCCAGGTTCGTGGTCAAACGGCGGATGTCAGCGTCTTCATCGCCCGTTGATTCGGGTACCAGTGGCGGAGTGACGATCAGCAAGTATTTTTTCTTTTCTTCACTCCACGGTGCAAAGACCGGCATCAACGGAGCGTTCGTGCGCAACGCGAGTTTCGCAATCACAAAGTTGGTTGCAGCCGGAACGCCAAAAAAATCAACGAAGATGGCCTCGTCGTCGAGAGTATTGAGGTCCGGCAAGAGGCCGATGTGCCTATCGCCGGAGCGCAGAATCTTGAGCATCAAACGGCCGGCGGCCAGTTTGTCGAGAGTTGTATTGCCAAATCTGGTGCGGAAGCGATCGACGAGTTGCTCGATTCGTGGATTGTCGATTCTCCTAACTGGAATGGTCATCGGGTGTCCCAGAAAGGAGAACGAGAAGCTTGTCAGCTCCCAGGCACCGAGGTGAGCAGTCAACAGAATTATTCGATTGCCGTAGGTCTTTTTGGCGGCGTCGAGGTGTTCGAAGCCGCTCGGCTCGATCAGGTCGCGCAATTCCTCTCGCGTACGCGTGCCAAACTGGCTGAACAGTCCCAGCAACCTGCCGAGACTGGCGAAGCATTCCCGCACCAGAACGCTTCGTTCCTCGTCGCTTTTTTCAGGAAACGCCAGCTTCAAATTAATGTCAGCAGTGCGGCGGAGGTCGCCGGCGAACATGTAAAAGACGCCACCCATCGCGCGTCCGGTAGCGATGGCGGCACGCCCCGGCATCATTCCGAGACCGGTGAGGACGGACTTCGCCGCCCAGTATTCCAAGAACGTTTGCAGCTTTCCGGGCTTTGCCATGGGGACGAACAGGAGGCGTAGTGTAGCAGGATCTGATATATTTCGAACGCGCGGCGATAGGTTTTCGTACAGCCGATCGTCAGTTGTGCTCTCGCGGCAAGTTCTCTCCTCGCACAACTCAGTTTTAGCTGGATAGGAGCTGGATGGAAAAACGCCGGATTCTCATCGTGGATAACAACGATGAGTTACGTGTTCTGCTCGAACAGGCTCTTGAAGAGCTCGGCCATGACGTGGTCGCGACCGGGGCACGCGACAAAGCGCTCCGTCGTGACGACCTCGACAGTTTCGACCTGATCATCAGCGACCTTTCAGACGGCGAAGTCAACGGACAAGCAGCCGAAATAAAAGCTTTCAAAATGGGCGCGGCGAACTACCTCCGGTTGCCCTACAACCGCGACGAGTTACGCGAAATAGTCGAAAAAACCCTCGCTTACAAACTTCGTTATATCGACGATCGCGAGGTCCTGCATCACGTTCACGAGAAGATTGAATTTGAACTGCCGAGCGATCTCGGATTGATGAATGGCGTGCTCGAGTACTTGCAGGAACGCGTCGCGAAACTCGGTTTGATCAAACTTGATCGTTCGAACCTCTTTGTCGCACTTGACGAAGCGTTCGTAAACGCCGTCAAACACGGTAACAAGAACGATCCGAGTAAGCTGCTGAAGATCACCGCGGAACTCTCACCCAAAGAAGCCAGTTTCACTGTTGAAGACGAAGGCGAAGGCTTCGATATCCGCGAAATTCCCGATCCTTGCGACCCTGCAAACCTGTTTCGCACGTCAGGTCGTGGAGTGCTCCTCATCTACAACATCATGGACGAAGTTGAGTACAATGCGCAGGGTAATCGCGTAAAGATGGTGAAGCGACCGGAATCTCCGATCGACGCTCAACTAGTTGAACCAGTCCCTGACGACAAACACGCCTGAAGTCTCTCGCGCCCGCCAACGTGGCGCAGCATCCTTCTGGAGCACCTGGCGGTGGTGGTTACCACCAGCAATCATCACACTCGCACTCGTCCTTTACTTCGTAGATCCGTTTATCGGCGACTGGGACGGCCTCGATTACACGATGCTGTCGCTGACTGGCTATCCGTCGTCGATGGCGCTGGGACGCAATCTGTTCATCTTCAGCAATCATTTGCTTTTCGTCGCCGGGCGCAGTCTTTTCCAACTACAACCTGAAAACGCGTACCTGCTTTTCAAGTACGTGGTTGTGGCCCAGGCGCCGATCGCCGTCATCGCGGTGTGGGTGCTGGTTCGCGACTTGAGCGCTTCGCACATCGTCGCGACGATGGCGTCGTTGCTCGTCGTCTTTTCGCCGGTTTTTGTGCTTTACGGCGGGCAGGTAATGACTGACGTTCCGTCGGTGCTTGTTTTGACGTTGGCGCTGAACGTGCACATCCGCGGCGTGCAGCAAAAGAAACTGTGGATGATTTTGGTTGGCGCGGCGTTGATGGGACTCGGCGTTAATTTGCGCGAGACCGTTGGGTTTTATGTGCCTTGGTTGGTGTTGGCGCCGTTCGTTTTCGGTTGGAAGTTTGGCAAACGAGAAGTTGTTTACGTTGTTGCGTCGTGTGCTGTGTTTGGGTTGCTCGCGTTTGGATGGTTTGGCTACTGGTTCATGACCGATCCGCAGTATCGCGCACTGTGGCATGGTTGGCGTGAGTCGATGCGCGAGGAGTCCGCGCGGCATCCAGTGGAGTTGGCGAACCTGCGTCCGTATGTTTTGTATTTTTTTATCAGCGCGCCGGTCTTGTTTTTGACGTTGCCGTTTGCGCCGTTTCGTGAGTGGCGTAAGCATCGTTTGTCGCCGATGCTGGCGCTGTGGCTCGTGGCGTTCTTTGCGAATCTTGTTCTTTTTCTCAACTACAGCACGACGATTAACTGGCGTTACTTTTTGACTGGTCTGCCGGGCCTCGTGCCGCTCGGCGCTGTTTGGTTGATTTACATTGGCGAGAAGAAACTCGGCAGCCAGCGTCGCGCGTTGTTCGCGTGGTCGGCGGTGATAGTAGTGTTCGCGATAATCTTTTTCATTGCTGTGCGGCCGATTAGTTTTGAGTTTATTCAGCGTCGCGCGATGAGTCGCGATTACAAGCAGCGGCTCGAGTCGGTACCGCCTGACGCGATCATGATTTCGGGTGCGCAGACGATCGCGGTCCACTATTGGGCCATCATTGGCGATCGCGACTGGCAAACGATCGGCACGGGTGGAGGATGGCCTGGGGATAAACTTTTTTCGACGGTTGAAAATCATTTGGTGAAGGGACGCCGCGTTTTTCTCGACGCCGATCCGCGTTGGTGGTTGCCGTGCAGTTGGCAACGCGACGAGATCCCGACGATTGTCGAGCTCGAGGATCATTTTAGTTTCCGTAAGGTTACGGACACGATTTACGAGTTGCGGCCGGAGGGCGATCCGGCGGCGCAAGATCATCCGAATCTGAAACTACTGCTGCCGGAGAACCGGCCCGAAGACACGAAGAAGTGTCCTCCCGGACGCAGATAACATCGACCACGAATCACGGATGCCGTACGAATTCTTTCTTGCCGTTCGTTATCTTCGCTCGCGTCAGAAGCGACGACTCGCGCGAGTCACGGCTATTGCCGCGATGCTCGGCATCACGATGGGCGTGGCGGCGTTGATCGTCACGTTCGCATTGTCGAACGGCTTTCGCAACGAGATGCGCGAAAAGATTTTGCAGGGCACGTCGCACCTGAGCGTTTTGCGCACTGATGCGCTGCCGATCACCGACTACGCAAACCTTGCAGGACGTTTACAACAGATCGACGGCGTCGAGAGCGCTTCAGCGACGACGTACGACGGCGGCCTCGCGCGCGGATCGAAAGGCGCCGCATATGCCGTGATTCGCGGAACTGAAAACCAGTCGGGCCAAACAGCGCAGGCACGCAAATGGATGATCGACGGTTCATTCGATCCGCTGTTCGATCAATCACAGTTGAACGAAAACCGCATTCCACCCGCCGTTGTCGGGACAGAACTCGCGAGCCGGATCGGAATCTCGGTTGGCGATGTTTTCCAAATCATTCCGGCGAACGAAGCGGGCGGTGAAACGATGCGGCGTTTGCGCGTTGCGGGCGTGTTTCGTTCCGGTTTGTTTGAGTACGACTCGACGTGGATCTACGTCGACTTTCGTCTAGCCTCGACGTTCGCCGGCGGCGATCACTCCGCGTCGCTGATGAGCGTTCAGGTGCGAGACGCCGATCGCGTGAAAGACGTGGCCGCACGTGTTCAGTCGGCGTTGGGCCAGGAGTACACGACTATCGATTGGCAACAAGCGAACCAACCGTTGTTCTCCGCCCTCGCGCTGGAACGACGAATGGGCCTGTTCATCATTGGTCTAATCATCGCAGTCGCCGCGCTCAACATCACGACGATGCTGATTCTCGTAGTTGTCGAGCGACGTCGTGATATCGCAGTGCTCAGCACGCTGGGTGCGACACGCACCGGAGTGATGTTGCTGTTCATCATCGAAGGCGCGGTGGTTGGTGCAGTCGGCGCAATGGCAGGAATGTTGTTGGGTCTCGCGGCTTGTTTCGTCGGAAACTATTTTCAACTTGTCAGTTTGCCTGCCGACGTCTATTCGATCAGCAACGTGCCACTCAATGCGACGTTCAGCGAAACGCTCATCGCGGCGCTGGTCGCGTTTGTGTTGAGTGTGTTGGCGACGATCTATCCAGCACGCGCAGCCGCTCGGTTGCGTCCGGTTGAGGCGTTGCGTGATGGCTGATTTCGGACTCGACGTTGTCGATCTGCGAAAAAGTTTTCTGTCGCCGAGCGGCGAGCGGATCGAGGTCCTGCGAGGCGTCACGTTTGCCGCGAAGCATGGTGAGGCGGTCGCGATCACTGGACCATCCGGGTCGGGGAAGTCGACGTTACTGCACTTGCTTGGCGGACTCGACACTGCGGATCACGGAACCATCACGTTCGATGGCAACGAAATAACGAATCTCCATCCGCGTAAATTGGCCTCGCTCAGGCGCCAGCAGATCGGATTCGTGTTCCAGTTTCACTACCTGCTCCCCGATCTCTCCGCAATCGAAAACGTCGCGCTGCCCTTAATGATCGCTCGTGAGAAGCGAGCGTACGCCTACAGCCGGGCCGCGAGTCTCCTCGAGGACGCGCATCTTACGGGCCGCGAAGATCATCCCATTTCGCACTTATCGGGTGGCGAACAACAACGTGTGGCGTTGGCGCGGGCGCTCGTTACGCACCCCCGGCTGCTGCTGGCCGATGAACCAACGGGCAACGTGGACGCCGCAATCGGTGAAGAATTGGGGAAAGCGCTCGTTAGTTATGTTCGCAACAACGGCGCAGTGGCCGTGATGGCCACGCACAGCGCGAGCCTGGCGAGTTTGTGCGATCACGTTTTCGTTTTGGACGGCGGACGCCTGAAAGCACCATCGGATCTGTGAAAAAACGGTTACGTTAAACCTTTTATACTAATAAATAAGACAAAGCTTCGTACCCTTTCATTCATGGGTTATAATGCCCGCCAAGTTGCCGGGCAGCAGTTTTGCCCGGCTTGGTAATCATAAAGAGTTTTTTACGTAATCAAGATGTTCGAACGCTACACAGAAAAAGCGCGCCGTGTGATCTTCTTCGCCCGGTACGAAGCCTCGCAGTTTGGAGCTCCGGCAATTGAACCCGAACACCTGTTGCTGGGTCTGATGCGAGAAGACAAAACACTCACCGGGCGCTTTTTCCCACGCGCCCAGGTTTCAATTGAGTCGATTCGCAAGGAGATCGAAGGTCGAACGCTCCTGCGAGAGAAGATTTCAACCTCGGTTGAACTACCGCTCGCTCCGGAAACGAAGCACGTGCTGGCCTACGCCCACGAAGAGAGCGACCGGCTCCAGCATCGCCACATCGGCACCGAACATCTCCTGCTGGGACTTTTGCGTGAAGAACGTTCGATGGCCGCCGAGATTCTTTATGAACGCGGTCTGAGGTTGAACGCCGTGCGCGACGAGATCGCCCGCCAGTCGGGAGCCGAGTCTCGCACCTCGCAGAAGAAAGACACACCGCACCTTGTCGAGTTCTCTCGCGACCTTACTGAGGACGCCGGAAACGACAAACTCGATCCTCTCATCGGACGCGAAGCAGAAATCGAACGAGTCGTGCAGATCCTTTGCCGGCGCACGAAGAACAATCCCGTGTTGATTGGCGAACCCGGTGTCGGTAAGACCGCGATCGTCGAAGGTCTGGCCCAACGCATCGTGCGCGGCGACGTTCCTTCGTTCCTCGAAAACAAGCGCATCCTTTCGTTGGACCTCTCACTGATCGTTGCGGGTACAAAATATCGCGGCCAGTTTGAAGAGCGCTTGAAGCAGATCATGCGCGAACTGGTTGAGAACCCGCAGTACATCGTTTTCATTGACGAGTTGCATACGCTTGTCGGGGCGGGTTCGGCGGAAGGTTCACTCGATGCCGCCAACATTTTGAAACCGGCTTTGTCGCGCGGCGAGATTCAGTGCATCGGCGCAACGACGCCTGCAGAGTTTCGCAAGTCGATCGAAAAAGATCGTTCGCTTGAACGTCGTTTCCAGGCGGTGAAAGTTCCGCCGCCGTCGGAAGCAGAAGCCGTAAGCATCCTCGACGGAGTACGCGAGCGTTACGAGAGCTTTCACCAGGTGCGCTACACCGACGACGCTCTTCAAGCCGCGGTTTATCAGTCGCATCGTTACATTCCGGACCGGTTCCTTCCAGACAAAGCGATCGACGTGATCGACGAAGCCGGCGCGCGCGTGAAGCTGCGCGTTCGTCGCGAGCAAGGCAATCTCGCCGACTGGAACGAGCTGAATGACTGGTCGTCCCGTTCCTACGACGGGGCGAGCCTTCGTGCGACGCAGGAAGACGCGCTCGTGTCCGCTGAAGTTACGCGCGACGACGTCGAAGACGTGATTGCTCGCTGGACGGGAATCCCGGTCAACTCGTTGAAGGAAGAAGAGACAAAGAAACTTCTCCGCATTGAGGTCGAGCTGCACAAGCGTGTAATTTCGCAGCGACCTGCCATTTCGGCTTTGGCGCGCGCGATTCGCCGTTCCCGTGCCGGACTCAAGAACCCCCTCCGCCCGGTTGGGTCGTTCCTGTTCCTCGGTCCGACTGGTGTTGGCAAGACGGAAGTCGCCCGCTCGCTCGCTAGTTTTCTGTTCAGCAGTGAACGCGCGTTGATCCGGTTCGACATGTCGGAGTTCATGGAGAAACACTCCGTCTCGAAATTGATCGGATCGCCGCCAGGTTACGTCGGTCACGAAGAGGGCGGTCAGCTCACCGAGCGGATCAAGCGTTCACCTTACGCGGTGCTCCTGTTTGACGAGATTGAAAAAGCGCATCCGGACATTTTCAACATCCTGCTCCAGGTGTTTGAAGACGGAATTCTGACTGACGCGCTCGGCAACACGGTCGATTTCAAAAACGCGATCATCATCATGACTTCCAACATCGGCGCCCGCTTCATCCAGAAGAAGGGCACGCTCGGCTTCCAGGCAAACACTGACTCCAGCCGAGAAAAGATGGAAGAAATGGTGATGGCCGCAGTTCGCCAGACGTTCAATCCCGAGTTCATCAACCGCCTCGACGAGATCATCATCTTCGACCAGCTATTGGATGTCGAATTGCTCGACGTCGTGCAGTTGCAGGTCGATCAGATCAACCGGACGATGACGCGTCACGGTTTTGAGGTGCGACTCAAGGATGACGCGAAGCGGTGGATTGTCGACAAGACCTGCGCGGATCGCTTGTACGGCGCCCGTCCAATCCGGCGCGCGTTGCAGAAGTATGTGGAAGATCCCCTTTCGGAGGCGTTGATTCAGGGTCAACTCGAGGGCGCTACGGTTATCGAAGTTTTCTTGAATGGACAGGAGATCGATTTCCGACCCGTTGAGGTGGAAACCCCAGACGACGCCCTGCTGATCCACTGAGCATTTTCCATTTATCGTTTGTCATTTTTCATTTTTCATTGGCCGAGCGTTGGGCTCCCTCCATTAACAATGACAAATGGAAAATGACAAATGGAAAATGCCAACTGTTCCAGGTGTTTTCGGGTCTATTGTTCTCTAAAGGTAGAACAAGGATCCAACGGATTTCACGCCTTTGGACTTTCCCCTTTTTTGCCTTATAATGCGCCACTTTGCTGCTTAAAAGTTGGCAACTGGCTCTATTAGGACGGAATCAAAGTTGCTGTCTCTTTACCCAGTTCAGCAGCGGGATTTTTACCTAAATTTCAGTCTCGGATTAGTATTTCACTCATAAGCTCCCCGAAGTTTCTGAGGCCCGGCAAGAACTACTGAGGGAATTTGGTGCCTATGCACTCATATCGCGCGCTTCGGCTCTTCTTTTTGGGCTTACTCGCTGGACTTATCACAATCTTTGCCGCCGCCGGACAAGTTAAGGCCCAGCAGACCCAACCCCAACCCCAACGTCTCGTAGAAAGTGTCGACATCATTGGTAATCGTCGTCTGAGAAAAGACGATATCCTTTACTACATTCAAACCCGGCCCGGTGATCCGTTCAGCGAAGCCGCGATCCAACGCGATTACCAGACACTGCTTTCACTAACATTCTTCGATAAAACGGCGACTCGCGTGTTCACCGAGAACGGTCCGCGAGGCGGCGTCAACGTCATTTTCGAAGTTAAAGAACTTCCGATCATTCGCGACCTGACGTTTGACGGCCTGAAGAGCGTCCAGGAATCGGACGTGCTCAAGGCGTTTCGTGAGCGACGTGTGGGTGTTGCTAAAGAGAACATCTACGATCCGGTGAAGGTTCGCACGGCCCAGCGAGTGATCAAGGAACTACTTTCCGAGAGCGGCCATCCGAACGCGGTGGTTGACGTGGAAACGGAAGAAGTTTCCGCGACGTCACTCGCCGTCAACTTCAAAATTAGCGAAGGCGATCGCGTTCGCGTCGTTGACATCCAGTTTGAAGGCAACACAGTTTTCAGCGACGGCGCACTTCGCGGCGCAATGAAGTACGTCAAAGAAGCCGGTCTGATCACTCGTTTCAAAGGCTCCGACATTCTCCACCGCGAGAAGCTCGAATACGATCTGCGTCTCGTCGACAACTACATGCGCTCCAAGGGCTACCTCCAGGCGCGACATGGTGAGCCGCGAATCGAAGGTGTCGGTCGTCGTCGCACTGGTTTCCCGATTCTTCCGTTGCCCTTGCTTTCATCTGTCGACGAGGGCTTGCGCATAACGGTACCGATTTTCGAAGGCAAGGTTTATCGACTCGGCGAGTTCAAAGTTGAAGGCAACTCGATCTTCTCCGAAGACCAGATCAGAGCAGTCATCGGCTTGAACAAAGGCGACGTCGCGGACGGCGAAAAAGTCACCAAAGGCTTGTTCGAAAACCTGAAGAAGTTTTACGGCCAACAGGGCTTCATCGAGTACACCGCTGAGCCGGTGCCGACCTTCCACGACAACCCACAAAATCCAAACGAAGGCGTCGTCGATTTCACAGTCACGATCGAAGAAGGCAAACAGTTCACACTGCGTCGCCTCGAGTTCGTCGGCAACACATTCACGCGCGACAACGTGCTGCGCCGCGAAGTGCTAATCAACGAAGGCGACATTTATAACGACGCTTACTGGGAATACTCAGTCGTCAAACTGAACCAGCTCGGATACTTCAATCCGATCGACAAAGACAAAGACGTCGATCGCCGCACGAACGACGAAGAAGCGACCGTCGATCTCTCGCTCAAAGTCAGCGAACGCGGCCGCCAGCAGATCTCGTTTAACGGCGGCATCTCCGGTATCGGTGGTTCGTTCTTCGGACTTGAATACTCGACCAACAACCTGCTCGGCCGCGGTGAAGTTCTTTCGTTCGTGATGGCAGCCGGCAACCGCCAGCGCTCGTTCCAGTTTTCATTTACCGAGCCGTACATTAAAGACCGGCCAATTAGTGCGGGCTTCTCAGTTTTCGTTTTCTCGCAGAAGTTCTTCGGCGAGGGCACGTTCCTTTCGCAGAACCTGCAAGCGCAACAGGACATCATCAACCAGCAGTTCAACTTCCAGGACATCGACGAGACGAACCTGTTCACGCGCGACTCGTATGGTGGCTCGATTTATATTAGTGCACCGCTTTCAGAGTTTTATCGGAAGCGTCGGTTTACACAGTTTTCGCGCGTCGGCGCTTCGTACCAGTTGTCGCTTTCTTCGGTGAAGGATCCGGAAGGGAACGATCCGAACAACCCGAGTTCTTTCATTCCGGTCATCTACAAACAGCCAAACATTCTGACGAGTCGCATCACAACAACCTTCTCGTACGATACGCGGAACGCCAGCATCGACCCGACCAGTGGTCGTGAATTGTCGGCGGCGATAGCCGTCGCTGGACTGCTTGGCGACGTTCGCACCTACCAGCCGACACTCTCGTACACGCAGTTTTTCCCGGTGCGCCGCAAGAAGTCGCCGAGACCGGAAGTGTTTGGCTTCCGTATCATCGCCGGAACAGTCGGCAGTTTTGCGATCAGCGATAAAGTAAGAAACGCAAACTCGCTCGCTTTCGTCGACGGCATCCCGATTTTTGAACGGTTCTTCCTCGGCGACGAGTTTACGATTCGCGGTTACAACGTGCGTTCGATTAGTCCGATCGCGCCGGTTGATTCGTTTATCACGTCGCGCAACGTCCAGTTCTCGTCGACCGCCTCTGGTGATATCCAACCAGTACCTGAACTTCCGGCCCAGACGGCGATCACGCTGGGAACTTTTACGGGAGCAACCGGCGCCAACGTTGCGCAGTTGCCCCGCTCGTTTACGTCGGTCGGTGGCGATACACAAATACTCGGCAATTTCGAGTATCGAATTCCGATCATCAGTGACGCGGTGAGTATCGCGGCTTTCGCCGATATTGGTACGACGTTCAATCTCAGAAGCAAGAGCGACCAGGCGTTCTCCAGCGAGTTCCTTCCGGACCAGCCGTTTCTGGCGACGACCGGCGTAGTGCCGTGTCCGAGGTTCAACCAGAACGTGCCGATTAGTTTGAGTTCCCTGGCGCTGTGCACCAATCCGACCCTCGCATCGTCAGCGTTTCTGAGTCTCGTCGCTCGCGACAATCGCATCGTCAGCCAGGCAGAGCTCGAGGCGGCCCAAACGGGCGACATCAACCCGATAACGTTGTTGCCGCGTGGCTTCCAACCGGTATTCCTCCGCGGCGAAGCGCAGACCAACAGTGTCGTCAAATTGTCCGAGAGTTTGTTTGACAGTCTGGGCGATTACCGGTCGAGTTTAGGCATGGAAGTCCGGGTCCAGGTACCGGTCATCAATGTACCGTTTCGCCTGATCTTTGCGTATAATCCAAATGCCCGGCCGAACCAGTTTATTGACGGGTTCCCCTTCTTCTTTAACGAAAAGAAGAGAGTCATTCGCTTCAGTGTGGGGCGAACCTTTTAATACTTGAGCCAACCCACGGTGACTGGCCAGATACTAAGAGGTTTGTCCAGTTAACCTCAACGTAAGGAGTAGTAATACAAAGTTATGAAGATAGTTAGCCTTTTTGCTGCGGTCGTCCTGCTGACGACTGTTGCAGTTTCCGCGTCAGCACAAACACGACCAGCGGCGAATCCCCCGGCAACGCAGCCTCAGGCTCCTGCTACAGTAGCCGTACCAGAGAGCAAAATGGCCGTGATCTATTCGGATTTCTTTCTCGATCAGAAAACGGGCATTGCGAAGTTCGCCAGTTTGTCGAACACGCTGAAGCGCGAGTTTCAGCCGCGCGAGACCGACCTTCAGAATCTACAAACCAGAATCGCCACGCTGACCAAAGAGATCAACGACACGCAAGCCGTCGCCGATCCAAACACGATTCGGCAGAAGCGAGATCAACTCGAGCAGGCCAATATCGAGTACAAGCGCAAGGGTGAGGACGCCCAGGCTGCTTTCGAGAAGCGCCGTCAGGAGATCTTCCTTCCGTTGCAACAGGACATCGCCAAAGCCCTCGAAGCTTTCGCGAAGTCGCGTGGCATTACCGTGATTGTTGACGGCAGCAGCGTTCCGTTTGCTTACGCCGCTGACAGTATCGACATCACGCGTGCATTCATTAACGATTTCAACAGCAAGAACCCGGCGACTGCTGCGGTTACGACGCCACCGGCGCCTGCACCGGCAACGCCAGCGCGTCCTTAGCTGCTGACTAAGTTTTAAGTTTAGCCCGGGGCCTCCATGCTGGAGGCCCTCAACTATCATGATTAGAAACTCTCTCTTTCCGATTTTTATCCTCGTAGCGCTCGCCACTACGGCGGTCGCGCAACAACCACGTCCAGGAGCACCCGCTACTCCACGACCGACGCCCACTGCCACAGCACCGGCGACAGCAGCACCGGCAACGCAAGCCACCGTCGCTTTGCCGACGAGCAAGATCGCGATCATTAACACCCAGGAGTTCATGGATGCGAAGACCGGTATTCTGAAGTTCACGACCGTGGTCAACAAACTTAACGGCGAATTTCAGAAGCAAAGAGACGATCTGAACGCGTTGCGCGTGCGCGGTGAAGCTCTCGAGGCCGAGATTAACAAGCTTCGTGACGCGCCTGCCGGAACACCCATCGATCAACCCGCACTACAGGTCAAAGTGATCAGCTCGAACAACTGAAGAAGGACGTTCAGCGCAGGGCTGAAGACGCGCAAGGCGCTTACAACAAGCGCCGCGATGAACTCTTTCAGCCGTTGCAAATTGAAATCGGCGCCGCGCTTGAAGCGTTCGCCAAAGCGCGTGGGATCAACGTAGTTATCGATGGCGCCGCTGTGCCGCTGCTTTACTTCGAGGAGAGCACCAACATCACACGCGCGTTCATCGCGGACTTCAACAGCAAGAATCCGGCGGCCGCAGCGACGACGCCGACGCCATAGAGCCATTGCCGATTGCCAATTGCCGATTGCCGATTGCCGATTTAAAAGTTACCGTTTGACGCTGAACCAAATCGGCAATTGGCAATCGCCAATCGGCAATGTTCGTTATGGAAACAGTCCTCGATTCCCTGGCAATTCAAAAACTCCTGCCGCATCGCTATCCGTTTCTTCTGGTCGATCGAATTGTCGAGTTAGTCCCGAAGGAACGTATCGTCGGAATCAAACAAGTCAGCATCAACGAATCGTTCTTCCAGGGCCACTTTCCGGGCGCGCCGGTGATGCCGGGCGTGTTGGTGATTGAGGCCTTGGCCCAGGTAGGCGCCATTCTGGCGCTGCGTGAGATCGAACATCGCGATCAGAAACTGGTTTTGTTTACCGGCATCAAGGAAGCGCGTTTTCGTCGTCCCGTCGTTCCCGGCGATACGCTCGTTCTGGAGTCACCGCATTGCGCATAGGTTCGCGCGTGCAACGAATGCGCGGTGAGGCCAAAGTCGACGGACAGTTGGCGGCTGATGCAGAGATCATGAGCATCGTCGCGCCGCGAGACGCTGCGGACCAGACAAGTCGGGAATAGATTGATGTCTGCTGCCACTAAGCCGACGATTATTCATCCCACCGCAATTGTCAGCTCAAGTGCCCGCATCGGTTACGGCTGTTTCATCGGACCTTATTGCATCGTCGGCGATGAGGTAGAACTCGCGGATGGCGTACGACTCGAATCACATTGCGTCGTTGACGGGCGGACGTTCATAGGCGCGGAAACACAAGTCTTTCCATTTGTCTCCATCGGCCTCGCTTCGCAGGACCTGAAGTACAAAGGTGAACCTTCGGAGACAAGAATCGGGCAGCGAAACAAGATTCGGGAATTCGTCACGATTCATCGTGGCACCGCAGGCGGCGGCATGCTGACGAAGATCGGCGACGACTGTTTGATCATGGCCCAGGCGCACGTCGCGCATGACTGTTTGATCGGCGACGGCGTGATCATGGCAAACGCTGCGACCCTCGCCGGGCATGTCGTAATCGAAGATCGGGCCAACATCGGCGCGTACTCCGGTGTGCACCAATTTTGCCGCGTCGGCAAGGAAGCGTACATCGGTGGTTACTCCGTTGTTGTCAAAGACGCGCTGCCGTTTGCTCTCACCGTTGGCAATCACGCCAAGTGTTACGGGCTCAACATCACCGGCATGAAGCGTCGAGGCTATTCGCGCTCGGCGATCGATGCGCTTCATCACGCATTCCACCTGCTCCTGTCTGCAAAACTCAACACCACCCAGGCCGTAGAACGTATCCGCGAAGAGATCAGCGGCTCTTCGAAGTAACCGACTTGCTCCGTTTTATCGAAGGGTCGAGTCGCGGCGTCACCAAATGAAATTCGGATTGATCGCGGGTAACGGAAAGTTTCCCTTCATGGTTGTCGAAGGAGCTCGGCAGTCGGGTGCGCGCATGGTCGTCGCGGCGATTCGTGAGGAGACTGATCCGTCGATTGAAGAACTCGCTGAACGAGTCGAGTGGATCGGGATTGGTCACCCCGGCGCATGATTCGTTTCTTCAAGGACGAAGGCGTCGAGAAGGCGATCATGGCGGGACAGGTGAAGCATGTGCAGATCTTCAAGCCGCGCTGTGCCTGATGCGCGGATGTTGAAAGTGCTGTTCAGACTGCCTCGACGGAATACCGACTCGCTGATTGGCGCGATCGCTGCTGAGTTGCAGAGTGAAGGTATTGAGTTGATCAACTCGACGTACTTTCTACAGCAGTACTTGCCGCAGACTGGTACGTTGACGAGACGTCAGCCTGATAAACACGAGCGCGAAGATATCGAGTACGGGTTGGAGATCGCGCGTGAGATTGCACGGCTGGATTTGGGGCAGACGATTGTTGTGCGTGGAAGTCTGCGCGTGTGTCGCGATCGAGGCGATGGCAAAGGAAAGAGACGAAACGATTCGTCGTGCCGGCCAGCTTGTTAAAGAGCGATTGACGGTTGTGAAGATTGCAAAGCCGAATCAGGATATGCGGTTCGATGTGCCCGTTGTTGGTGTGCCGACGATCGAAACCATGCTCGAAGCGGTCTTCACATGTCTGCATCACCGCCGGCAAAACGCTCATGTTCGATCGCGAAGAAATGATTCGCCTGGCGAACGATCGCAAGATCGCGATTGTCGCCGTCTGAAGCGGAAAGACGCGAGGAAGAGGAGACGCGGGGAAGAGGAGACGCGGGGGGATGCGGGGGAAGAGGAGATGCGGGGACGCGGGGATGCGGAGAGGCGGAGACGCGGGGATGCGGAGACGCGGGGATGCGGAGACGCGGGGATGCGGAGAGGCGGAGACGCGGGGATGGAGACGCGGGGATGCGGAGAGGCGGAGACGCGGGGATGCGGAGATGCGGAGACGCGGAGATGCGGAGATGCGAAGATGCGGGGATGCGGGGACGCGGGGAAGAGGAGACGCGGGGGAAGAGGAGATGCGGGGATGCGGAGATGCCGATAAGGGAGCGCTGACTGGAAGACGCCGCGTCCCCGCGTCTCCCCTTCCCCGCGTCTCCTCTTCCCCCTTCCCCGCATCGCTGTGCGTTTTTAGTTGCTGTTGCGTGGTAGGGCTTCGGCGGTCTGGCTGGCTTTAGGATCGGAGGGCGTGGCCAGGTATTTCTTCGCGACTGCCTGGGCGTTGTCGTAGTCGATGCCTGACTGCACCGCCTTGTTATACTCCGACACTGCACGCTGCCGTTCGCCCTTTGCATCGTACGCGTTCCCGCGCTTGATGTGCGCCCAAACTTCGATCCATGACGGTTTGAGATTACCATTAGGGACGCCTCGAGATCGTCGAGCGCTTGCTGCCAGTTACGCTGTTCGAGTAAATAGCAACCCAAGGTTGTAATAAACCCACGAGTTCGAAGCTATTCAGCTTCAGCGCCGCCTCAAACTGCTGCTGCGCTTCAGCGTAAATGCCTTCCTTCATCTGCTCGATCCCACGCCGCGCGATCCCGAAACGCGTATGTCGTCTGACATCCGCAGTATCTTGTTGTTTGGATCGACAATCACCTCAATCGGCTGGCCATTCGACTCGAAATCGAAATCCTCACTGCGGCCTTCAACGCGAACCGTCTTCTGCTGATTGTCTCCTTCAGCACGCAGCAACAACTCAACCGGCATCCGCAGCGCTTCGAGATTCTGCTTCACCGTTCCGCGAGCCCGAAACTTACCGAGCGCGTGCGAATGATCTGATACTCGACTGTAATTCGGGAACACCCGTGCCTTCCACCACTGCGCAAAGAAGTAGCGCAGATTGTATTCGGACATGCTCGTCGCGAGCTTTTCAAACTCGTCATCGAAGCGTTCTTGCCGCGATATTGCTGGAGGAAGGTTTGTATATTCGATCAAACTTATCGCGGCCGATGGTCTCGCGCAACATGCGAAACACCATCGAACCTTTGTAGAAGACGATTGACTGGTCCGCCGCGATTGATCGTCAAGCGCACTGGCGCACGCGCGATCGACGCGGTCTGTTCAATCAGCTCACGTTCCTGTTGTTCGCGTTGCGCTGCGTCGAGCCCACCGGCACTCAGATTCTTCTCACGAAAGTGAACGCGCTCCACTCGTCGAGTCCCTGCGAAAGCCACGCGTCGTCAAACGACTTGAGTCCGACTGTCTGTCCCCACCACTGATACGCAATATCGCGTTGCAATTTTTCTTCGGGCACTGGACGCGTCGTGTCGAACATCTTGGTCGAGAGAAAGATCATTCCCGGACCGGATATGTGTCGAGACTCTCGTCGTCGATCTGCACGACGACGCCGTATACGAAAAAGCGGTGCGCCGTATTGCTTGGTGTAAAACTCAGCGCGACCGTCAGTTCTGCGTATGCTTCGACCGCTTTTGCTGCCCGGCATGGCATACAACTGAAGGTCGTAGTTGGCATAGCGGAGATTGCGATTGATGTATTGGCCGGCGGCGAAGTTCCCAATCAACACCGGTTGACGATGGACGAAACGATAACGAACAGCGCCCTCTTTCGGCGCCGGTTGAGCCGCGACGGC
>CAWBJU010000010.1:0-507944 GCA_963789185.1 uncultured Acidobacteriota bacterium | reverse complement strand
ATTCTTCACTGCATCTGCGCCCGGCGGTAGTTGCTCTAGTCTGTTGCCGCGAGCAACTCAAACACGGTTTTAAAACTATAACCTTGCGCCTTCAGTCTTGTTACGATCTCTCGATGCCGGTGAGGAGTCGCTTCAGCACGTGAGGTGTGCACTCGTCCAACAGGACTTTCATTTCATCTTAATCAGTTTGTGTAACGTCCAGCGTGAGAATTCGAGTACCTGCACCGCTTGTTCGCGGGTAACGCTGGGAAAATTTTCGAGGAACTCATCCATCGACACACCGGCTCCGAGATTGTTGAGGAGTGCATCCACCGGTACGCGCGTACCACGGAAAACGGGCGTGCCGCCAAGGATCTCGGGATCTACCGTTATTGGCAGCGAGTCAATTTCTTTTTCTTCGATTACCAGTGACATCTTCACTTCGAACCCAGAGTATTATAGGACAGCGGCTTAAGAAAACGTAAAACACGCATTCGCCGCTCTCTTTCGCCCGCTCTCGCACAATGCTAAAATCTTCCCACTGATGACGACCGCGGAGCCAATGTCGGAGGAGCAGGAAGTCTTCCTCAAACACATTCAGAAGAAAGGCCTCAAGCGCACATCCCAGCGTGACCTGATTCTCGACGTTTTTCTACGCACCGAAGAACATCTCTCCAACGAAGATCTCTACCGGCTCGTGCAAAAAGAGGATCCCGGCGTAGGGCAAACGACCGTTTATCGCACACTCAAACTCCTGACCGAAGCAGGACTCGCACGCGAAGTCCGGTTCGGCGACGGACGCACGCATTACGAGCATAACTACAAACATCAGCACCACGACCACATGATCTGTTCCGAGTGCGGCAAGATCATCGAGTTTTTCTCCGCGGAACTTGAAGCCATCCAGGATGCGATGGCCGCCAAGCACCGGTTTCAGATTACCCAACATCTATTGAGGATTATTGGGATCTGTGCCGACTGTAGGCGCGCCCTGAAACAGAACGCACAATCTCAGGCGTCCTGAGTCCCAACCCTCAACGAAGCACAGATTTCGAACCCAAAAACAACTCCCTTTGCCTTTGCCTCAACTAAAGGTGTAATTTCAGGTTGATACAGCACTGCCAACACGGGGGATTTGCACGATGAGTGTTTCGATCACGTTTGAACCTTCGGGACTGTCCGGAGTTGTTGCGGAGGGAACCTACCTCATCGACGCCGCGCGACGCATGGGCGTCTCTCTGGGAGAAGGCTGCACGATCGGTAAAAGCGATTGTCCTGCCTGTCTCATATCAGTTAAGTCCGGTGCCGCGTTGCTCTCCGCCCCGAGTGCCGCCGAACTGAAACAACTCGACGTCGAAGATTTGGCCCAGTCGCATCGTCTCGCCTGCCAGGTCAAACTCCAGTTTCCCGGCGAAGTAGTAGTGATGGCCACCGCGCGCAAACCCGGCAGCAGCGGCGTGCCACGCGACACAGCATCAGAACTAAAAAGAGATTTCGGCGCTCTTCCACTTCGCCAAAAGCTCGCGACGCTCGTGCAGCTCGAAGCAATCACAATGTCAGAAGCTTTCGACTCGGCGATCGAGAAACCGCTTGCTTTCGGCGCCAAGACAATGGATGCGGTCCTGAGCAAAACGCGCACAAAGAAAAAGCAAGCACCGTAAATGACCCACGGCAAGTCTCGCGATCGGTCCCGGCACAGAAACACTCTCACTCGTGCGTGCAGCGTGCTCTTGCTGGCGCTCGTGCCATTGCTCTTTGCGGCTTGTCCGAAGAACCAGAAACCGCCGCGACAACCACGCGTCGGGATGAAGTCCGGCTCGTCTCCCGTAACGCGACTCCCGCCAATTCCCACAGCATTCAACGGCGAACGCGCGTTGGACCACGCACGCAAGCAGATCGAATTTGGACCACGCCCGCCGGGTAGTCCAGAACTCGAAAAGACGCGCGCTTACATCGTCGAGCAGCTGAAGTCTTTTCGTTTGAATGTCACCGTCGACGAGTTCACCGCCAAGACACCGCAAGGCGAAAAGAAGATGGCAAACATCACCGC
Organism: uncultured Acidobacteriota bacterium; assembly: GCA_963789185.1. GTDB lineage: Bacteria > Acidobacteriota > Blastocatellia > Pyrinomonadales > Pyrinomonadaceae > PSRF01. The sequence continues at coordinate 505,915 of CAWBJU010000010.1, read as the reverse complement.
CGAACTTCCCGGTGAAACGAAAACCACGATCCTGATCGGCAGTCACTACGACACGAAGTTTTACAAAGACATGCTTTTCGTGGGCGCCAACGATCCCGCAGCATCGGTCGGGACGCTGATCGAGATCGGACGCGTTATCGGCAGTCTGCGCGAGAAACCAAAAATCACAGTGAAGCTCGTGTTCTTCGACGGCGAAGAGGCTTTCTGCGAAGGTTGGAGAGATTGCGGTAATCCTGACAATCCGGACAACACCTATGGCAGCCGGCATTACGTGTCGCAGTTAAAAGCAAATAAAGAACTCGAGGAGACCTACGCGCTGATCCTGCTCGACATGATCGGTTACCAGAAACTCGAACTCGGCCGCGACTCAACGAGCACCCGCTGGCTACAAGACATCATCTGGGAAACCGGACGCGAACTGGGCCACGGAAAGATCTTCGTCGATCGCGAAGAGGGCATTGGCGGCGACGATCACGAGCCATTCCTTCGCGCCGGAATAGATGCGGTCGATATTATTCAACTCAATAGTTATCCACACTGGCACAAGGCTGACGATACAATCGACAAGATTTCAGCGCAGAGCATGAAGGTCGTCGGCGACACGGTGTTGGCGAGCCTGCTGAAACTCGCGGCGCGTATTGAATCGGAAAGAAGCACACAACAAGATCAAGATGAAAAGAATCGCGGTAATCCCCGGTGACGGAATCGGCCCGGAAGTCGTTCGCGAAGCTGTTCGCGTCATCCGGCATCTCCAACAGACAAGAGGCCTCGAAGTCGAGCTGGTAGATTTCGATTGGGGCGCCGACAAATTTCTGCGCGACGGAGTGACGCTACCTGACGGCGCACTCGAAATGCTGTCAACTAAGTTTCACGCGATCCTCGCGGGTGCGTTTGGCGATCCGCGCGTGCCGACAAACAAACACGCGGAAGACATCCTGCTCGGCATGCGTCGTGGACTCGATCTTTACATCAATCTTCGCCCCGTGCGTTTGCTTCACGAACGACTAACGCCGCTCATCAATCGCAAGACTAACGAGATCGACTTCGTCGTCTTTCGTGAAAATACGGAAGGCGCGTATTGCGCCGCCGGTGGATTCTTGAAACACGGAACTGCGGACGAGATCGCGCTCCAGGACGAGATCAACACACGACGCGGAGTCGAACGGATCATCGTCGCGGCGTTTGAGTACGCTCGCGCGAATAGCCGCACGCGCGTGACGATGGCTGACAAGTCGAACGTGCAGCGCTTCGGCGGCGATTTGTGGCAGCGAGTGTTCAAGGAAGTCGCTGCCGGTTATTCAGAGATTACAGCGAATCACCAGTATGTCGACGCCATGGCGATGCACATGGTGCTCGATCCGTCGCAATATCAGGTGATCGTCACGAACAATTTATTTGGAGACATTTTGACCGACGTCGGTGCGGCGATTCAGGGCGGACTCGGGCTCGCTGCTTCAGGCAACATTCATCCGGGAAAAGTGTCGCTTTTCGAGCCAGTGCACGGCAGCGCGCCTCCGCTTGCGGGAAAGGGAATTGCTAATCCAATTGGATCTATTCTGACTTTGGCGATGATGCTAGAATATCTGGGTTTCCAAAAGCTGAGTGACGAAGTTGAAGAAGCGGTGCGGGCCATAGTCTCGGACAACGAGACGACGCGAGATCTCGGCGGGGAACTTTCTACTAAACAAGCGGGCGCAGCGATTATCGCGCGTCTTGTGTAAACGGGAAGCAATAAACCAGTGGCTACCTCATGAGCCGGGAAGCAATAGAAGTGGAGGCGTTATGACAAGTGCGGGAAAACTCACGACGAAGGCGATCGCGATAATTGTGATAGTGGCGATGCTGGGTGCGGTGGGGCTTTCGCCAGTCATAATGGTGTTCTTCTTTGGAGTTATTTTGGTGATCTGGATCGTCGCGCGCCATACACAAACACGCGAAGTCGAGCGAATCTTCGACTTCTACGTTGCCGCGGACGCGATCCTGCGCGAAGAAGAGCGACGTTGGTACGGGTTTGAGATCGCCGAAGTCATCGAACAAGGCGAGTGCCTGCTTGAGATGATGCCCGATGCGCCGCCGTTGAATCACTTCGCAATCGGCGCGCTTTATCATCGCATGGGCAATCACCAGGCGACGGTCGAATACCTGTCGCGGTTGGTGGAAGACGAAAGCTACGATGAGGCTCATCGCATCGCTCCATCACCGCAACTGCGTCGTTACGTTTCGATGTTGCGTCAGATCGAATATCACCCGTCGACTGCGCCGCAAACCTTAGCCGCCGTAAGGAGTCTCGAACGGGCGCGACAGAAGACTGCCGGTAAACTACTCATCGAGAGCCGTGGCTTACTCGAGAACGAAAAGCAAATCGTTGCGCCGCCTCGAATCGAAGCCGCAGCTTCGGAGAAGCCCGAGCCGGCTCCGACTGAGACGAGGTTTGCGCCATCGGTGCCGTTGAGTTTTATCTCGCCGCCACCGCCGATTTCGACAGTGCTACATGACGTCTATCCCGAAGAAACGCCGGTTACGAATTAACAGTTCGCCCCCGCGAGTGTCGCTTGTTTGAAACCCTGACAGCCGAAATCATCGCGATCGGGTCGGAACTCCTCGCGCCCGATCGCACCGACACCAACAGTCTCTGGCTCACCGAGAAACTCAATCGACTCGGCATCGAAGTCAAACTCAAGACGATCGTCGGCGACGACGACGCCCGCCTCGAAGAAGCAATCAAAGATGCTGTTCGACGCTCGAAGGTCGTGATCACGACCGGAGGTCTTGGACCAACCGAAGACGACATCACGCGCAAGATCACTGCCCGCGCGCTTGGCCGACGGTTGTTGCTCGATGAAGTTGTGCTTGCTGAGATCCGGCAGCGGTTTCAGAGTTTTGGCGTGACGATGCCGGAGCGAAACTCGCGTCAGGCGATGGTGATCGAAGACGCTGAAGTGTTGCCAAATCCGAATGGCACAGCGCCCGGAATGTTTATCGACCATCAGGGGACGGCGATTGTGTTGTTGCCAGGGCCGCCGCGCGAGATGCGTCCGATGTTTGAGAATCACGTGAGTGAGAGACTCGGCGGGCGTGCGGGGAGTTTGCGTGTTGTGCGGCGGATGTTGCGTGTTGCGGGAATGGGGGAGTCGGCTGTTGATGAAAAGATCGCGCCTGTCTACACGCAGTATGCCAATCCGGTGACGACAATTCTGTTCAATCAGAGCGAGATCGAGATTCATCTGACGGCGCGCGGCCGAACGGAGAAGGAAGCGACGGATCTGCTCGATCGGTTGACGGAGCAGATTGAGGAGCGTTTGGGTAATTCGATCTTCTCGTTTGCGGGCGAGACGATGGAAGAGGTTGTTGGGTTGAAGTTGTCGGTTGGTGGTTACACGTTGGCGGTCGCTGAGAGTTGTACTGGAGGGTTGCTCGCGCAACGTTTGACTGAAGTTCCGGGATCGTCGAAGTACTTCATTGAAGGTGTTGTTACGTATGCGAACGACGCGAAGACGCGGACGCTCGGTATCGAGCCGATGCTGTTGATGGAGCATGGGGCGGTGAGTGCGCCCGTTGCGGAAGCGATGGCTGAGGGCATTCGCAAGCGGGCCGAGACGGATTTTGGGTTATCTATCACCGGGATCGCCGGACCTGGTGGTGGAACTGATGAAAAACCGGTGGGGACAGTCTTCATCGCGTTGTCCGATGAAATTCAAACTCAACATCGCAAAATTCACCTGCCCGGCGATCGCCACCTCATCCGCTGGCGCGCCTCACAAGCCGCACTGGACATGTTACGCAGACGATTGAGTTGATCTCGTTTGTGAGCAGCGGCTTTGCCGCTTGATGTGCGGCGACGGCTATGCCTCGCCGAAAGTCGGTTTGTTATCTTTTGGCTATGCCCTCTTCCGCCAGTCTTCGACGAGGATGGCCCATCGTTCGTGGTCGCGCCAGCGGCCGGAGACTTTCAGGTAACGTCGCGAGTAGCCTTCCTTAACAAAGCCTGCGCGTTTCACGAGTGCAATCGACGGCGCGTTTTCCGGTTGGATGTTGGCTTCCAGTCGGTGGAGTTTTAGCTTAACGAACGCGTAACGCAGCATGAGTTGAAGTGCTTCGGTCATGTATCCCTGGCGCGAGAACTCCTCTCCGATCTGATAACCGACATACGCACTGCGAAACCCACCATGAAAGATCTGGCTCAATGCGATCGATCCCATCACCGCACCATCCTGCGCACGACAGATCAGAAAACACGCACCATCGGGTTTCGAATTCCGGTTCATAAACGCTTCGAACTGTTTCATCGTTGTCGGCGGCGAAGCGAGCCCTCGATGAAACTTCGCGCTGCGACGGTTCACAGCGATAAACTCCGCGCCGTCGCTTTTTACCGGCGGCCGCAGCACGACGCGCTTGCCTTTAACGATTACTGTTTTCTCGTTCGGACTTGCTTGCCGCATGTGTTAGTGTGATCCGCCATTCACAAATCTCAAGGTGCGAACTCAATTGCGACTATTGCTGGTAGTCATTATTGCATACCTGATCGGATCGATTCCGTTTGGTTACTTAATCGTGCGCGCTAAAGGCGGCGGCGATGTGCGCGAAACCGGTTCAGGAGGCACTGGTGCGACGAACGTTTCGCGACGAGCAGGCAAAGTGGCAGGAGTGTTGACGTTAATTCTTGACGCTTTGAAAGGAGCGATGGCTGTCGTCATCGCGAGGTTAATGTTAAATGGTGACAACGCGGATTGGTTGATTGCGGCGGTAGCGATTGCAGTGATCGTCGGCCATATTTTTCCAGTGTGGCTCAGGTTCCGTGGCGGCAAGGGCGTGGCGACGGGCGTGGGTGTCTTTCTGGCGCTTTCGCCGATAGCAGTTTTGTGTGCTGGTGTAATCTTTGTGGCTGTTGTTGCGTTGACGAAATACGTCTCGCTGGGATCGATTCTCGCAGCCGCGACGATCCCACTGTTCGTATGGCTTGTTTGTCGTGGCAAGTCGATCTGAAATCGTTGTTAACGGCGGCGATCGCAGGCGCGTTGCTGATCGTGTTCGCGCACCGCGGAAACATCGCGCGATTATTGAGCGGAACGGAGCCGCGCATTTCCGATCTGAAACGATGACGAAGCGAATAGCCATCATCGGCGCCGGCAGTTGGGGCACGGCGCTCGCGATTATCGCCGCCCGCGCCGGTCATGAGGTGACGATTTGGTCGCGCGATCCTGATGTCGTGAACTCAATCAACGAACAGCGCGTCAACGGCAGATACCTCACGTCAGCTTCAATCCCCGATCGAGTCACCGCAACAAACGACATCAGCGCTACGCTTCATGAAGCATCGCTCGTGTTACTTGCCGCTCCTTCACACGCTGCTCGCGAGCTTCTCACGCAGATGTCACTGGGGCTTGATGAATCGGCGATCATCGTGAGCGTTTCAAAAGGTATCGAGATCGAAACCGGCAAACGAATTTCAGAGATCGCGAAAGAGACCGTTGGCAGTGAGCACCCGTTCGTATGTCTTTCCGGTCCATCGTTCGCGAAGGAGGTAGTAATAGGTCAACCGACAGCCGTCGTGGCAGCGAGCAAGGACGCGGCTGCGGCCCGAACAGTGCAGGCAGATCTGAGTTTTGAGAACCTGCGAATCTACACAAACGCGGATGTCGTCGGCACCGAGCTTGGCGGTTCCGTGAAAAACGTAATGGCGATCGCGGCAGGCATGACTACTGGCTCAGGACTCGGCTCAAACAGCGTTGCGGCCCTCATCACGCGCGGACTCGCGGAGATCACTCGCCTGGCACGCCGCGAAGGCGCACAGATGGAAACGTTGATGGGCCTCGCCGGCCTCGGCGATCTCGTGCTGACGTGCACCGGAAGTCTTTCGCGCAATCGATTCGTAGGCGAGCAACTCGGAAAGGGAATTTCGCTGGACGAGATTTCAGCCGGTATGAACGAAGTCGCGGAAGGGATAAAGACAACGCTGGCAGTGAAGCAACTGGCCGATCGCGCCGGACTCGAGATGCCAATCACCAACGAAGTGAAAGCGGTGCTTTACGACGGAAAATCAGTGCGTGATGCGGTTTCGGAACTGATGAGCCGACCACTACGCGAAGAAGCTTAATCCACTTCCACCAGATCGCCGACGCGCACTTCACCCGGCGTCACAACGTTCGCATAGACTCCAAAATTCTGCTTTGCATCTTTCACTATCGAACGGAGAATGCTTGCGTCCTTCGGCAAGTTCTTCTGCGCCTGGATCGTCATGCCACACCGCACGGTCGGAATCTCACAAACAATCTCAACATTCCCCAGCCGCACCTTCCGCCCTCCCCATCCACTCTCAATCAAGCCTTTAATCTGTGGTTCAGTTTCGATGAGAAAGTTTGGCCGAAAGCGTCGCACGTCCCACGTCGCCGTCGGATTAACGTTCCGCATGACTTCAAGCGACGACGTAGTCAGCGCATGAATCGGAAACGCACCGAAGTAGGTGCCGGGTGGTGAGGTGAACTCGAGTATTTCGGGCGGCAACGTCGAGATATCAGGAATCGGTTCGTTCGGCAAACGACTGAACGCTTCGCGCAACTCAGCATTCGCTTTTCCGAAGCTGGTCAGCGCGGGCATGGCTGCGCGAAACGCGCGATACCGAGCGAGCTTCCCAAACACCTGCGCAAGCTTTGATTTACGACGGTAGAATTCGAGATTCGTCGCGGGTTGACGAGGCCAAAGCGAGACCGACCTCCCAAGCATCTCCGAAAGACGAGCGTTCACGTCAGTCGAATCACTCGTCAATTCGACGCCGTCCGGAGAACGCATCATGACGTGAGGAATCGCCCCGTCGCTCGGCGATTCGAGATATCGCGATTCGCACTGCATCAGCAGCGGAATGTACTTGCCGTTGGTAACCTCGCCCGTCGTGTCGTCGCGAATCGCCCACCCACGGTCGGCGCGAAGGCCGAGAGGCCCGACACTACACGACTCGAGCTGTTCGCCGCCCATCGTTTTCACGGCGTAACGCCAAATTTGTTTGACGGTTCCGATTCGCATTTTCTATATTCGCACCCGCTAGCCAGCGTCCACTCAGTGTCAAAAGTAAAGGAGCCTACCCAAATGTTCAAGACGTGGTGCGCGTCTCGTAAGAGTGTGATTCTCTGCCTCGTCGCTCTTTTCGCGATTTCGGTCTCCGCTCAGAATCCAACACCAACACCGTCCGAGTCCGATCTGCTGCGGGCTTTCCAGTATCGCAGCATTGGACCATATCGCGGTGGCCGTTCAGCCGCGGTAGCTGGCGTTCCGTCGCAACCGTTCGTTTATTACTACGGCGGAACCGGTGGCGGAGTTTGGAAAACTACAGACGGCGGCATCAATTGGGAACCCATTAGCGACGGCTCGGTATTCGGCACCGGCTCCGTCGGCGCGATCGCCGTGTCTGAATCAGATCCGAATGTGATTTACGTGGGGATGGGCGAGTCGCCGATTCGCGGAAACGTTTCGCACGGCGACGGAGTTTACAAATCAACCGACGCGGGCAAGACGTGGAAGCGTGTCGGACTCGAAGACTCGCGACAGATTCCGCGTATTCGCATCCACCCAAAGAATCCGGACCTGGTTTACGTCGCGGCCTTGGGCCATATATTTGGACCAAACGATCAGCGCGGCGTGTTTCGCTCCAAAGACGGTGGCAAGACGTGGGAAAGAGTCTTCAACCGTGGCAACAAAGCCGGCGCGATCGATCTGGTTCTCGATCCGTCGAACCCGAACACGATGTACGCGGGTTTCTGGGAAGTTTATCGAAAGCCATGGACGCTGGAGAGTGGTGGACCAGGCAGCGGCATCTTCAAGTCGGTTGACGGCGGCGACACGTGGACGGAGTTGACGCGTAATCCCGGTTTGCCGCGCGGTATGGTAGGCAAAGTCGGTATCACTGTTTCTCCTGCGAACCCCGAGCGCGTCTGGGCCATCGTCGAAGCGGAGGACGGCGGCGTGTTCCGTTCAGACAACGCCGGGCGCACATGGACCAGGGTCAATGACGAACGCCGGCTTCGCCAGCGTGCCTGGTACTACACGCGCATCTACGCTGACACCAAAAACGCCGACACTGTTTATGTCCTGAACGTTCAGTTCTTCCGTTCGAATGATGGTGGACGGACATATAGCACGATCGGTGTTCCGCACGGCGACAATCACGACCTCTGGATTGCGCCCGAAGATCCGAACCGCATGGTCCAAAGCAACGACGGCGGCGCGAACGTGTCCTTCAACGGCGGCCGCAGTTGGACTGAACAAGACCAGCCAACGGCGCAATTTTATCGCGTCGCGATCGACAATGATTTTCCTTACAACATTTACGGCGCGCAACAGGACAACTCGACGATAAGGATCGCCAGCCGCACGATGGGCAACGGAATTGACACTAGCGACTGGCACGACGTCGGTGGCGGCGAATCAGGCTGGATAGCGCCGTCGCCAAAAGACTCCAATATCGTTTTTGCAGGTTCGTACGGCGGGCTCACGACTCGTTACGATCACCGTACGCGTCAGGAGCGCAACGTTAGTCCCTATCCAAACAACCCGATGGGTTCAGGCGCTGACGCTCTGAAGTATCGGTTTCAGTGGAACTTCCCGATCGTCTTTTCACCACACGATCCCAACACGCTTTACGCTGCCGCGAACGTGCTTTTCAAAACTACGGACGAAGGCAGTAGCTGGCAGATCATTAGTCCTGATCTCACGCGCAACGACAAATCGAAACAGGGCGCGTCCGGTGGTCCAATTACGAAAGACAACACGAGCGTTGAGTACTACGCCACGATCTTTGCGCTGATGGAGTCGCCGGTGCAGGCAGGGATTATTTGGGCAGGCAGCGACGATGGATTGGTCCATCTGTCGCGCGACGGCGGTAAGAACTGGTCAAAGGTGACTCCGCCCGAGAGCATTATGCCCGAGTGGATCCAGATCAATTCGCTCGAAGCGTCGCCACACGATCCGGGCACGGCGTATCTCGCCGGAACGATGTACAAGTGGGACGACAACAAACCGTATCTCTATCGCACCAGCGATTACGGTAAGACATGGAAGAAGATCACCAACGGCATTCCCGACACCGCTTTCACGCGCGTTATCCGCGAAGACCCGAATAAGCGCGGGCTGCTTTATGCGGGAACTGAAACGGGAATGTACGTGTCGTTTGATAACGGTGACCGCTGGCAGTCATTGCAACTCAATCTGCCGGTTGTGCCGATCACGGATCTCGCGGTCCATAAGCGAGAGAAAGAGCTCGTGGTCGCGACGCAGGGAAGGTCATTCTGGATCCTCGACGATCTGGCGTTGTTGCATCAAATCGTGGATGCCGGTGGATTCAACTCCGTTTCCAAGACGCAACTCTTCAAACCGAAAGAGAGTTATCGCACGCAGGGCGGCGGTGGGTTTCCGCTGCCTGCTACGGCGACAATCGGCAGTAACCCGGCGAATGGAGTTGTCGTCTACTATTCGCTGAAGGCGAAGCCGACGACAGATCTCGAACTCGAATTCCTCGACACGGCGGGCAAGTCGATTCAGAAATACACGGCCAGATTGCCGAGGCCCGGCGATGCCGGGGCGCCGGCCGCTGCTCCCGGCGGCGGAGGTGGTTTTGGTCCACCGGCTACACCGCCACCGCCGACGAACGTCGGACTCAATCGTTTTGTTTGGGACACGAGATACGCCGATGCCGCTCGGTTCCCGAACCTGATTTTGTGGGCCGGCGAGATGCGTGGTCCAAAACTGTCGCCCGGGACTTACAAGGTGAGTTTGAAGGTCGACGGTCAAACGCTGACGCAGAACTTTGAGATCAAACCCGATCCGCGTTTGAACATCACCGCCGCCGACTATGCGAAGCAGACCGAACTCGGTTTGAAGATCCGCGACAAGTTGACGGAAACGCACAACGCGATCGTACAGATCCGCGAGGTGCGACGGCAGGTTGAAGACTTGTTGAAGCGCGTTGCCGGTCAACCGCAGTATAAAACGGTGAACGATGCGGGTACGGCGTTGAACAAGAATCTGACGACGATAGAGGAAACGCTGTATCAGACTAAGAACCAGAGCAACCAGGATCCGTTGAACTATCCGATCCGGCTAAACAACAAGCTGGCTGCGTTGGGAGGTGTTGTCGGTAGTGCGGAAGCGGCGCCGACGGCGCAGTCGTATGCGGTTTACGATGAGCTGGTGACGCAGATCGACGCGCAGTTACAAAAGCTCGCGCAAGTGATGCGGACCGATGTTGCGGCGTTCAATCAACTGGTGCGCGATCAAAATATTCCGGCGGTGGTGGTAAAGTAAGTTCGTGGATCAAAAACCAGTTACCACCAAACAACTTGCATCGTTAACGCAAGCGAAGTTGACCGGCGACGAAGCGATCGTCGTCACCGATGTGAGTCACGATTCGCGTCGGGTGGGCGCGGGTGCGTTGTTCGCCGCGGTCTCGGGCGCGGTGTTCGATGCGCACAAGTTCGTCCCGCAAGTGATGTCACAAGGCGCGGTCGGCGTGTTGTCTGAACGCCCCGCGCCGGAAAACTTCGGGGGCAAAGGCGTGTGGCTGCAAGTCGAAAACATTCGACGCGCCATGGCGCTCGTCGCGGCGGAAGTTCAACATCACCCCTCCCGCGAGCTTCAACTCGCAGGCATCACAGGCACAAACGGAAAAACCACGACAGCGTATCTAATCGCCTCGATTCCCGAAGCAGCCGGCGAACTCGTCGCGATGACCGGCACGGTCGAATACCGGCTCGGCAAGGAGAGATTCAAAGCCGATCGCACCACGCCCGAAGCACCTGACATGCAGCGACTGCTCCGCCAAGCTGTCACTATCGGCTGTCGCACAGCAGTGATGGAGTGTTCGTCGCAGGCAATGGATTTTCATCGTTGTGATGAACTCGAGTATGCAGTCGCGGTGTTCACGAACCTCACGCGCGACCACCTCGATTATCACAAGACGATGGAAAACTACTGGTACGCCAAACAGCGACTGTTCGACGGACGTCTTGGCACTCGCCCGCGCAATTCAGTGATCAATGTCGACGATCCCTACGGCGTCGAGCTCGCAACGTCACTCGAAAAAGACGGACTAAGAGTCATTCGTTACGCTGTCAACGCCGCAGCTGACGTGTCGGCCCACGACGCGGAGTTTTCGTTAACGGGCATGCGCTTTCGACTGAAAACCCCCGCCGGCGAGCGCGACTTTCGTTCGCCGCTCGTCGGTCCACCGCACATTTACAACACTCTCGCCGCTGTCGCCGGCGGACTTGCTTTAGGTTATTCACTGGATGTCATAAGCAACGCTCTCGAAAACTGCACCGGCGCGCCCGGTCGTTTCGAACGTGTGGCCCACGATGGCGACTTTTCAGTCGTAGTTGACTACGCACACAGCGATGACGCGCTCTTGAACGTGTTGCGCACGGCGCGCCAAGTGGTCCAGGGAAAGATCATCACCGTGTTTGGCTGTGGCGGCGATCGCGATCGCTCGAAGCGCGCCCCGATGGGCGAGGCTGCGGGCAGTTTGAGTGACGTTGTGATCCTGACTTCCGACAATCCGCGCACTGAAGATCCGGAACAGATTCTGTGCGATGCGGAGGAGGGAATTCAGAAGACCGGCAAGCCTTACCGCAAGATTGCCGATCGCACCGAAGCGATCAACCAGGCGATTTCCGAAGCCCGCGGCGGCGATCTCGTCCTGATCGCCGGCAAGGGCCACGAAGACTATCAAATCATCGGTCGTGAGGTGTTCCACTTCGACGACAAGGAAGTTGCCAGAAACGCACTGGCGCAAAGAGGCTAATCAGTGCACATCCTGGCTTTGTTCGTTGTATCGGTCCTTCAGTTATACGGAACGCCAACAACGATCGCGAATCTAAAGAACCCCGGCATCAACGAAAGCAGCGGCCTCGCAGCTTCCCGCACAAACCCAAACATCTATTGGACGCACAACGACTCCGGCGATGAACCATTCGTCTACGCGTTCGACGCAACTGGTGAATCGCGCGGTGTCTTTCGTGTGACGGGTGCGCAGGCGCGAGATTGGGAAGACATGGCCATCGGCCCAGGACCGCAACGGGCCTCATCGTATCTCTACCTCGGCGACATCGGCGACAACGACAAAAAGCGCTCGGAAATCGTGGTCTATCGTGTTCCCGAACCGAAGCCCTCGGCAGCTGACAAGGATTCGAGCAGACGTTTCCCGCAAGCGACCGCGGCGAGCGAAGCGATTCGTCTGCGATACCCGGATGGCAAGTTCGACGCCGAGACACTTTTGGTCCATCCGACCAGCGGCAATCTTTACATCGTTACAAAAGTGATGCTCAAGAATGCGACGGTTTATGAAGCACAGGCGCCTCTGGTCCCAGGTAAAGTGATTACGATGAAGCGCATTGGTGATATCAAAGTGCCGAGTCTGATGGGTGGTGTTTTAACGGGCGGAAGTATTTCTCCGGACGGTCGTCGCGTTGCGCTCTGCGACTATCTTCAGGCTTACGAAGCGGTACTGCCTCCGTCGAGCAAAAACTTCAATGACGTATGGAAGCAAACATTTACCGCGTTCAGATTGGGACAGCGCGAACAAGGTGAGGCGATCACTTATCGCGCCGACGGCAAAGCATTGTTGGCCACGAGCGAAGGAAAACACCCGCCACTGATTCAGGTCGAACTACGTTTCTCCAAAAGCCAGTAAATCGGCAGTCCCAGCAGGATCAGCCCCAAGCCAATGCCTGATTGTCGCGGATGGTTCGAGATCGTTTGCACGATCAGCCACGCCGACACGACGAGGAAGATGATCGGTACGTACGGATAACCCCACACGCGATAGGTGCGTTCGGCGTCCGGCAAACGTTTGCGGAAGATAAAGACCGACGCGGCGACAAGTGCATAAAACAACGTGAGCGCGAAGATCGCGTAGTCAGTCAGCGTGTCGAACGAACCGGAGAGGGCCAGGACGCTGGCCCAAAACGCGAGTACGACAAGTGATTTCACGGGGACGTGCGTACGGGGCGAAACTTCCGCCAGACCCTTAAAGAACAAACCATCACGCGCGAGGGCGTAAGGCAGCCGGGCGGTTGCCAGTATCGAAGCATGCAACGCGCCAAACGACGAAGTCATCATTGCGGCCGCCATGAGCGTCAGTACGAGAGCGCCTAACAATCGTCCCACGACCTCCGCCGCTACCGACGACGATTCAGGAACGCTGGCAATCTCTGTGGGCGTGAGCACGTGGTAGTAGCTGAGGTTGACGAACAGATACAACGCCATCACCAGCAACATTCCGCCAATCAACGCGAGCGGCAAATTGCGTCCGGGGTTCTTCACCTCGCCGGCCATGAAGGTGATGTTGTTCCAACCGTCATAGGCCCACAGCGCGCCGATCATTCCGGCCGCGAATCCCGCGAGGCCGCCACTCGTCACCGAAACGTTTTCACAAGTGCCACCTGAGTTGACGAGCGACAAGTTTCCCCAGTCACCACCCGTATAAAAGAACGCGCCAAAACCAACGGCGAGCAATAGCAGAATCTTCAATCCGGTCAGCACGGACGCGACACCGCCGCTGAAACTAACCGCAGCGCAGTTGATGATCGTCGTAATAATGATGGCGCCCACCGCCACGAGTTGTAGGTATTCAAAAGTAAGAACACTACCCCACGGTAACGGCACTTCCAGGAAAGGAGTTCTGAGGCCGCCGCGAATCAGATCGTTGAGGAAGATCGCGAAGCCCATCGCGAGTGCGGCTGCTGAAGCTGTGCGTGCGAGAAAGAACTGCGTCCAACCATAAACAAACCCCATCGCACGGCCGTAAGCGTCGCGAATGATGCCGTACTCACCAGCCGCGCGCGGCATCATCGCCAGTAACTCGGCGTACGTGAGCGCTCCGGCAATCGACAGCAAGCCTGCGAACACCCAGATCGCCAATGCTTTTCCCGGACTGCCGACGTTGCACGTAATCACTCGCGCTTTCAGAAAAACGCCTGTGCCGATGATGTTGGCGACGTTGACGGAGATGGCCGCGATCAGTCCGAGACCGCGGATCAATTGAGCGTGTTCAGTTTGCACAGTTTTCTGTTTGAGGTCAGTAGCCGACGTCGTTTGCGATCAGATCTTCGTAATTGTCTCGTCGTCTAATCAGTTCGGCCTTGCCGTTTTGCCGAATCAAGACTGCTGCGGGGAGAGGTCGCCCATTATAGTGAAACATCTGGGCCAATGAATATGCGCCGCAGTTCAACAACGCCAGCACTTCACCCGGCGCTACGTCGTCCGGCAGCTTGCGATAGTCAGGTAAACGACCTTCACGTTCGATATCGAAATAGACGTCGCCGGAATCACACAATGGACCAGCCACCTTGTAATCACGCGCGTATGGCTCGCCGGCACGCGACGCGGAGATCAGGTGGTAGTACCACTTGTAATTGTTCATCGAGAGCATGATGTTGTAACCGGCGTCGGTTAGTAACCAAACGTCTCCGGTTTCCGGACGGCTCTTGATGTTGCGTACAGTCGTGAGCACGAGGCCGGCGTCGGCAATGACACTGCGTCCCGGCTCTAGAACGATTGTGACTTTATCAATCAGATGTTCGGCATTCGCCGCGCGTGCTGATTCACGCGCGACTCGGAGTGCTTCTTTCAGCACCGTAGCAGGCTCGAGCTCAGCGCCGAGCATGTCGCGTTCGTGTTCGGGAAGCTGGTCTGCCTGCGTACGATCGCGCAGATAATTCACGGGAATCCCGCCGCCGAGATTGATGTGTTCGAGCGTGTGTCCCGTCTCGTTGTGGATCGTGACGAGATGTTCCCACATGCTTCGAAACGCTTCGGCGAACGGTTCGACGTCCGGTGTTTGCGAACCGACGTGAATGTGAATGCCGCAAACGTGGATCGTGTCTTGTTTTTCCAGTCCACGACGAAACGCGTCGAGCACTTCGCTTGACGAGATGCCAAACTTCGACGTCAACAACGCAGTCTGCAAACCGAGATGCGAACGTGTTCCGATCTCTGGTACGAGACGCAGCGTGACGCGCGCTGGTGGTACTTCTTCGCCTTGCGCTCGTAAACGTTTTACCGAAGCGTCAACCAGATCGATCTCGTAAATCGAATCGACGTTGATTGCGTAAATCCCGGCCCGCACGGCGTCGTCGATTTCCTGATCTGACTTGCTGGTGCCGTTGAAGATGATCTGATCCGGATGAAAGCCGACGCGCAGCGCTTTGAAGAGTTCGCCGCCGCTGTTGACCTCAATGTCGATGCCCGCGTCGAGCACGGTCTTGAGGATCGCCATGTTCGAGTTGGCTTTTGAGGCGTAGCAAAACTTGATGGGCCGATCGACGACGCTGGCTCCGTGTTGCAGGCGCGCGATGTTGTCGCGGATTCGAGGTTCGGAGAAAACAAAGAGCGGGGAATCGAATTGTCCTACGAGGTCCAATGCGTCGGCGCCATTGATATTTAAATGGCCGTCGCGCACCTCCAGGTAACCGGAGATGGACCAGGCAGGACACGAGATAGCCATATCAGTGCTGATCTGTGTCATCGGTGAATGGTTTATGTATGAACTATTGTCTTAATTTGACTTAGTGAAATTGTAGCTAATCGTTCCTGCAACCTTGATCGGTTCACCCATCAGTGTAGTCGGAGAGAACCTTGCCAGCCGCGCTGCACTGACAGCCGCTGCTTGCAGGTGTTGCGGACCGGATACGGCTTTGGCTTCGATCACCGCCCCGTTTTCGTCAATCAGAACCTGGACCAACACAACTCCGGTTGCTTCGGCTGATGCGACTTCAGGTTGCGGCAGATAGATCGCTTTTCCGTTCAGCATGCCGCCATTGATTGGCTTCTTACCTTCCGGCAGCTTACCTTCGGGCTGCTTGTTGTTCGCGTTGTTGCCGGCGTTTTCGGTGTTGCCTTCGCTTCCCGCGGGTGCGTTTGGATCTAAAGTTTTTTCTTGCGGATTCTCTCCGGTCTGTCCTTGTTGAGCATTCGGCTGCTCTCCGGCCGCGGCTATCTTCGGTTGTTCAACCTGTCGCTCCGGAAGTACGAACGAGGTGAAAAACTTCTCTTGCATCTGTTCGTCCTTCGAATTCAACGAGACGACAACATAGAAGCGCTTTCGCGTCGCGAACGCGTGCGCGGTGCCGCTAAGCTCGCCGATTGAAACTTTGTACTGTCGTCCAGTGTGACCGTGGAACGGTCGGCTACTCACCAAAACAAGTTTCGTTAACGCCGTATCTTTCGTTCGCACTTTCGGTGGAAAGTAATCTTTAAAGGCATCGATGTAAGAATTAAAGCGCGCGAAGTCGGAGTACTGTCCCGGCGTCGATTTGATGCCGCTCAGCGAGACAATCGCGAACACCGGTCCGCCGGCTTTCGTCGCCAGATAGGAGCGCGCGTTCAGTTCCATCTTGTGATATGGGAACTTGGTGGTTTCTGTGGTCGGGTTTTTGGGCATCGAGACGGTGAATTCTTCGCCTTCGGGACTGATCGTTTCCCATTCGGCCCAGTCACCGGCGCTTTTTTGAACCTGTCCGGACACTGCGAACGCTGCCAGCAAGACGACGGCAAGCGCCCAATGTAGACGACGGAAATACATGTCATTTACCTCCTCAGGTTTTAGCGTTTGACCACGTGAAGCTAATCCGTTTTTGGACTCTAGTCGGCACGTACGCGAGTGTCAAGAGGCTGCGTGCTTTTGTTAGGACGCTGCGCTTTTGGCTCTGTCGGTTTCCACCAAGACCCGCCGCAAAATCTTCCCTGATGCAGATTTCGGGATCGTATCGACAAATTCTACATATCGAATTCGCTTATGCGGCGCGACCCGTTCGGCGACAAATTCCATGATCGCCTCGGGCTCGGAAGCCTGTCGCAACACGATGATGGCCTTGGGTACTTCACCGGCTTCTTCGTCAGGGCAGGGAATCACCGCAGCGTCCGCAACGCACGGATGAGTCACCAACACGGCTTCCAACTCCGCGGGCGCGACTTGCAGACCTTTGTACTTAATCAACTCCTTGGCGCGATCGACGATGAAGAAGTGACCGTCTTCGTCTGCATATCCGATGTCGCCCGTATGCAGCCAGCCATCGGCGTCGATCGTCTGCGCGGTCGCGTCCGGGTTGTTTAGATAGCCTTTCATCACCTGTGGACCACGCACACACACTTCGCCTCGTTGTCCGGTTGGAAGCGGTTCACCATTTTCGAGATCGATGATCTTGCATTCGGTATTCGGTGCGGGCACTCCGACCGAACCAAACTTGATGATGTGCGGCGGCGCTGGAGACGAATGCGTTACAGGACTTGTTTCGGTCATGCCGTAACCCTGTCGCACGCTGCAACCGAGACGTTCCATGCACGCTTTAGTTAAATCCTCGCCGAGGGGCGCGGCGCCGGAGAAGATCGTTCGCAACTTTGGCAGACTGTAGTTGTCTACGACGGGATGTTTACTAAGTGCGAGCACGATCGGCGGTACGAGGTGCGCGAGACTGACGTCGTAGTCCTGCGCGGTTTTGAGGAACGACTCCAACTCGAAGCGCGGCATTGTCACGATCGTTGCGCCGGTGTAAAGCCCCATGTTCAGCACGACGACGAGACCGTAAATGTGGAACAACGGCAAGACGCAGATCAGTGTGTCCGTCTCGAAGAAGTAACAAAGACCTTCCATTTGACGAATGTTCGCGACGAGGTTGTGATGCGTGAGCATCACCCCTTTGGGCAATCCCGTGGTGCCGCTCGAGTAAGGCAACGTAACAAGATCTTCGTGCGGATCGATCTCGACTTGTTCGGCGCGCCCGTTATCGACAAGCAGCGAAGAGTAGGGCGTCGCACCCTCGGCTTCGCCGAATACAAACAGTTCTTCGATGCCGGCATCTTCGGCGGCTTCGCTGGCTTTCTGCATGAACATCGGGATCGTGACGAGGAAGCGTGCGCCGGCGTCTTTGAGTTGATGCGCGATCTCGTGTTTGGTGTAGAGCGGGTTGATCGGCGTTACGATTCCGCCGAGTGTCGCGACCGCGTGAAAGACGACTCCGTAGTCCGGACAGTTCGGACTCAGGATCCCGAATACTTCGCCTTTCTTGAAACCGCGTTGCTTCAGGTTGTAAGCGACGATGGCGATTGAATCCGCCAGTTGCGAATAAGTTATCGTCCGGCCCGAAGGACCATCGATGAGCGCAGGCTTGTCAGGAAGTTCGTTAACTCTGCGCAAAACCAGCGGCGTCAGAGCGGTCTCGGGGATCTCGACATCCGGGTAGGGGCCTTTGATTATCATGTCGCACAGATTACACAGATCCTTGTAATCTGTGAACCAGTGTGAAATACATATCCGCATGACTCGTCCGCTCAACATTGTCTGCCTGGCGACGTATTTCAAAGGCGCCGACTTTATCCGCGAATGCAAGGCCCACGGGTGTCATGTGGTCCTGGTTACAAAAGAGAAGATGCTGCGCGAGGACTGGCCGCGCGAGAGTCTCGACGACTTGATCGCCGTGCCGAACGATGCGGGTCCGGCGTTGTTTATCGATCTGCTCGCGTTTTTGGCGCGCAATCGCCGGATCGATCGTGTAGTGGCGCTGGAAGAGTTTGACGTTGTAACGGCGGCGTTGATGCGCGAGCATCTTTGTTTGCCGGGACTGAGTAGTTCACGGGCGAAAGTTTTTCGCGACAAACTTTCGATGGCTGTGCGTGCGTCGAATGCGGGGATCAATGTGCCGGAATTTGTGCCGCTCGTGAATCGCGAGGAAGTGACTGAGTTCATGGAACGGGTTCCCGCGCCGTGGATCATCAAGCCGCGATCGGATGTGTCAGCGATTGGCATTCGCAAGGTGGCTGAGGCTGGCGAGGTGATGCGCACGATGGATGAAATGAACGAGCGCGAGAATCTGCGTGAGCGTGCGTCATACTATTTGTTAGCGCGGTTTGTCGCGGGTGAAGTGTTTCACGTTGATTCCGTAGTTAATGATGGGAAGGTCGTGTTTGCGGGGACGAATCAGTACGGACGACCGCCGATGCAGGTGGCCCATCAGGGCGGTGCTTACATTTCGCGGACGCTGGAGCGAGGTTCGCATGATGAGCGGGCGCTGTTGGATGCGAACAAGAAACTCGTAAAGGCGCTCGGATTGGAACGTGGCGCCACGCACGCTGAATTCATCAAGAGCGACGATGATGGGAAGTTTTATTTTCTCGAAATTGCAGCTCGCGTCGGTGGAGCGTACATCGCGGAGGTGCTTGAGGCTGCTTCGGGTGTGAATCTGTGGCGTGAGTGGGCCAGGTTGGAGCTCTCAGACGGAAAACCCTCGACAAGGATCCGTCCAACCCACAAGGAATACGCGGGCATCATCCTTTCACTCGCAAAACAGGAACAACCCGATACGTCATCGTATGTTGACGAAGAGATCATCTATCGCATCAAGAAGCGCCACCACGCCGGCCTAATCGTCCGCTCCCCGCAACTGGCCCGCATCAACGATCTTTTGTCCTCTTATTCTCAACGTTTCGCGGACGACTTCGTCGCCGTCGCTCCACCGCCCGAGCGCCCCGAGTAAAACCGTGAAAGTTAACTCCTTAGCCTCTTGCTTGTTGCTACTTCTCGTCACCTCAGCGTTTGCACAAACTTCCTCTCCGTCTGACGTTCACGTAAAACTAAGTCTTGCGAGTACGAAGAGCGTCTACCGAATGGGCGAGCCAATTAAGCTCATTTTGGAGTTCACTGCCGATCGCGAAGGCTATATCGTTGAGATCCTGCCGGATGCTAAACAGCCAGGGCACGATACGGTTGTTATTTCACCTGAGTCTGGCGTCTCACATTGGCTTGATGAAATGACGGCTGGGATTCGATACGCCAGGGACGTTTTTTCCACACAGGATCTGTCTAACGTACCGCAGCGTGTTGAACTCATTCTCAACGATACTTTGAGATTCGATACTGCTGGTCAATACATAGTCAAAGTAATCACTCGCCGAGTTTCGACACGCTCCAGTACATCTTCTCGACAATTTCGCATCACAACCAATGCGGTCACTTTCGAAGTTGAGCCAATGAGTGAGGCTGACGAGGCCGCGGAATTAAAGCGTCTCTCAGATCTGTTGGCTGCGAGTCACAACTGGCAGACGGACGAGGACACTGCGAAGCAGTTGTCGTTTCTTACTGGTGACCCGTCGACTCGCGAGAAAGTGCGGCGTTTCCTTAACCCGGAACAGCAAGGTGGAAACTACCAGTCGCACATTTGGTACGGATTGTTTATCGCTCGGAATCGTCAGTTGACACTGAAACTCCTTGAAGCGGGTTTGCGCGATCCTAACACGGCCGTGAGTTCGCAATTGCTCCACGCGGTAACAAAGCTGCGAATGTTAGTCTCAGACGGCGTGAGAGATAAACCTGTCGTTGTGACTTCCATGCTGAGCCCGGAGGGAGATCCTCGCGCTCGTGAAATTAGCGATGCGTATGTCGTCGAGTTGTCATCGGGCCTGGCCAAACGAAAAGACAAGGCTTTGACAACCACGGCGATAACCATCGTCTCCAATCCGCCCAAAGATCCTCAGGCGGCGAGCGCTGGTTCGCGTGAGGCGCGACGCATACTCATTCAACAGTACGACACGTTACATCAATACGATCAGGAGTGGCTTTTGAGGCAGGACTGGGAGGAGTTGCGCGATCGTTCCATGATTCCTGTTTTCAAGCGTGCGCTTTCGACCGGTCCTGGTACCGGCCAGAAGCCCCTCCACGAGGCCGCGCTGAAGTTATTGATTGAGGTGGCGCCGGATGAAGTGCGTCCATTCGTTGTCGCGGAAATACGCGATCCTAATTCGTTTGTCGATGTGAAGTTGTTGGGCAGTATCGAGGCTAAATCGCTGCCGGAAACCGATGCAGTTTTGCTCGAACAGATTCGACGCTTTGCCACCACACCGAACAATCGCGGTTTTGTTCATCTGAAACAGAAAACATCTCTTCTGGTGCGATTTGGGACTGCCGGGATCTACCAAGAGTTGATGGAGCTTTATCAAACAGTGGGAGCGAAGCTATATCCAGACAGTCGTGCAGGTCTGCTCGCTTACTTCGCAAAGCAGAATGAACGAGAAGCTATTCCGCTGATAGAGCAAGCACTGTCTGAGTTGAAGCCGGACCAGGAGCCTGCGGTGCTTCGCGAGCTGACGGCGTTGTATTACTCGGAGGCGATAGGTGTTCTGGTGAAGCGACTGTTGGCGACGGACGATGGCGCAGCAGCGAGTCTGGCGGCGTATCTGATTGGACTGCATGGATCCGCGGCGGACCAACAGGTGCTGGAAGCGCGACTAAAGCGATGGCACGACGAGTGGGGAAACCGAGTGGCAGAAGTGGACGCGCAACACCAGGGTCGAATCGAGCGCGAAATCATCTGGGCGTTGGTGCACGGCAAGGCGTGGAAGCTGTCTCCTGAGCGGGTGAGGGAATTGCGGATGAGTTGCGTTACTCAGCTCTGTAAACAAAGTAATCAGGTGCGGTGAGCGTCGCCTGAGCGACCGGAGTGAAGCTCCGATGTTTTTGTTGACAGGACCATTCAACGGGCGTAAAGTCCGGCCCAGAACAACATGATCCTTTAACGGAGATACCTCATAATGCTCGATAAACAATCATCCTCCGCTGCCGTCTTTATTCAGATTACTCATCAAGCTGGTCCAAAGGACTTTAGCCGTTCTCTCATCCGGTAAAGTCCACGAGCTCGACTACCAAGTCGAACTAATCAACTAACCGTCGCAGTCATCGTTCGTCCGTATTCTGCGAACGCGCGACCTGCCCACCAACCCGAGCCGTTACGGCGATTCCTCGGTCGTTCGCGATCGGCATCGGCCCACCTGAAAGGAGCTTGAATCGTGTCTGCAAACCACCCTGATCACAGACAATCAACCGTTCTAACACCAAAGCGGCAATTTAAAGATGTTCCTGGTTGTATCAAGTACATCTTGCTTCTCTTTCTGCTGATACTTTTCTTCGCGGAAATCTATGCCGGCGAGTTCAATCGCTTTCCAAGGGTTTCCTGGATCATCTGGCTCATCCTATTCGTTAAGCTGATTCTAATCATCGGCTTGCTGATCCTAATCTGGGTACAGCGCCATTTGAACTGCCAGATCACGGCGCCGATCGGTTGTGCTACCAAAGAGTATGACCGCGCCAACAAGAGGCTCATCATTCGCGTGACCGGCACGGCCAGCGGAACTGTGTTTGGTCATTACACCCTGGCGGTAACAGGCGGCCCTCCCATCCCCGTGATTTATCCAGGCGGCGGTGGCAGCGGGACTGCGCCAGTGACGAACGGTGAGTTGGGCCAACTTAATATTTCAGCGACGGACCCAGCCGACAACCTCACCATTACCCTGACAGTCTTTCCGGCGGGGGCAGGCTCAACCAGAACTTGCAGCCAGATCTTCCATATTCAGCGGCGGTTTGTTCGGATCTCGGACATTGGAAATGTTCCCGCACGTGTGGTGGGTGCTCATCCTGTCGACTCGACTGAACCTCTCAAGCTCATTAAGGTAAACGCACTTCCGACGACGCCTGAAGCATCACTGGGAGGTAGCATTAGCGTTGAGGGTAGTGCAGACGTCAAAGGTTGTGGCCGTGAAATGTCCCAATACGTCTTGCAATACCGAGAGATACCTTCACCTGATCCACCCTTCCAGCAAGATGCTCCGGGTTCATGGGACCCTATCAATGGGCAGTTGGATTTCGGCGACGCCACCCATCCCCGCGTGTATTTGGAAATGGGTGATACGCTTCCCAATTACGTTGTCAACGGCACGCTAACACGTCAATGGGTCTTCACGCCCAAACCGCAGTCCTCTACACCGGGTGACGATCTCGACCAATGGGTTACAGAAGAACTCGATTGGAATACGACTGCTCTCAACGGACGCTTTACGGTTCGTTTGCGAGTGCAGCACCAGCCGACAGTGCCGCCACCTGATGCGGTGCCGCCGGAGATTTACGACACGGCTACCGTCTGGATGGACAATCGGGTGATTGAGGCAAGAATTACGCACATGGCGGTCGAGGGCGGTGGTGGGCTGGCTGTCTGTGATGAACTGCTTCTATCTCAGTTCGTGCAGGCGGGTCACAAGGTCAATGCGGAAATCATTGGCCGAGCGTGGGACCCGATAATCCTGGACAGCTATCCGTCCGGAGATCGGCCCAACGACAACTTTAACCAGTACGTTCTAAATTTCAAGAAAGATGGTGGTACCGTTTTCACCGATATCAACATCAGTTCTACACGCGTTCCAAACATCCTCCAACAATCACCTCTTCCCGCTTTTCCGGGAGGTACGGGCGTGTTGGCGGCGTGGGACATCGTAGCCGCGCTCGATGCCGGCCCGTTGCCGGGCGGGACACCTCCGGATCCCTCTCCCCGGATTTATCGAGGACAGCGATGCGCGTACCTGCTCAAACTACAGGTGACCGATACGACTCGTGTTAACGATGCGGGTGGTTCGCATCATGCGGAGCACGATTTCCCGTTCTGCATCGTTAATGATCTGCCTGAGGACGTGGCCGTTTTGCCCTTCCCGGTTCCGGCCTAGGAAGGTTGTAAGGTTATAGGCTGAGTGAGCCTCGGGAACGAGCGAGACAACGTGGTTTCAGTTGTCTCGCTCATTTTTTATCGTTTACTCCGTCGTGCGCGAAGAGGGCTGAAGGTATTTGTCGACCCAGTCGAGAATCGTGTTGAACCAGAGTTGAAGGTTCTGGGGTTTGAGGACCCAGTGTCCTTCATCTGGGAAGATTAGGATTTTGGAGTCAATTCCTTTGCGCTGAACCGCGGTGAAGAGTTGCATGCCTTCGCCGATTGGGACGCGGTAGTCGAGCTCTCCGTGAATGAGGAGTATCGGTGTATTGAAATTTTGTACGAACTTGTGTGGCGACCAGCGGTTGTACTGAGCCGGGTTGGACCAGGGCGTCCCTTTGAATTCCCACTCCGGAAACCACAACTCTTCGGTGCCGCCGTACATGCTCTCAAGGTTGTAAACACCGTCGTGCGAGACGAGCACTTTGAAGCGGAATCGCGGATCGTTGTTGTGGCCCAGGATCCAGTTGACCATGTAGCCACCATAGCTCGCACCCGCCGCCCCGACGCGATTGCGATCCAAATACGGATTGCGACGAAGCACGTCGGCAACGCCATTCATGATGTCGACGTAAACTTTCCCCGCCCAATCGCCGCTGATCTCATTTACAAACTGTTGCCCGTACCCGATCGATCCGCGTGGGTTCGGCGCAAACACGACGTAACCGGCGTTAGCAAACACCTGCGGGTTCCAGCGATAGCTCCAGTTGTCGTACCACGCGCTCTGTGGTCCACCATGAATCAGCACCAGCAACGGATACTTTTTCGATGGATCAAAACCGGCCGGCTTAACGATAAACCCGTGGACCTTCTTACCCATCGCTCCGGTCCACTCAACATCTTCAGCGGCTTTCAGATTTTCCGGACCCAGCAACTCCTTATTGACAGTCGTGAGCGCCATCAATCCGCTACCGTCGATGTTGACGGAATAAACTTCCGGCGCCGCGATCATCGAACTGCCGAGAAATACAAGCTTGCGTCCATCCGCCGTTATCCGAAGACCCGAAGCAAAAACGTTAGGCACGAGGCGAACCGGCACGCCACCACCGGACGCGACACGGAAGATCGGATGTTTGCCATGTTCCCCGGCGGTGAAATAGATCTGACTACCGTCCGGCGACATCACAACATCTTCAACCTGCTGATCGAATCGTTGTGTTAACTCAACACTCGCGCCGGTAGCACGGTTGTACTGCATCAGCCGCCAACGATCAGCTTCGAAACCTGCCGTCGCCTGCGATCGATAAATGATGTACTTGCCATCGCGCGTATAGATTGGACCAGCATCGTAACCACGATTGCGAATAGTGATGTTCTTCTCGGCGCCGCCAGACAGCGGCATTATGAAGATGTCGCTGTTAGTGGAGATCGCTTCGACCTTGTCGGGATTGCGAAGAAACGCGATCTCGGTCGAGTCAGGTGAAAATGCATAGTCAACTCCAGTTGCCGCCGCATACGGAGGCGAATCGAAGTCACCCGTAGTGATCTGACGAGCCGTTCCGCCATTGCTCGAAACAACAAAGACATGCGTGCGTTTGACGTCGCGCCACTCATCCCAATGTTTGTAGAGGAGTCGCGTTACGATGTGCGCTTTGACTTTGCTGCCTTCAGCCTGCTCATCCTTCTTCTTGTTGCACTCGTCGTCTTTGCAATCGGGATAGACGTCCGACGCGAACGCGATCCACTTGCCGTCAGGCGACCATTCGGGGCCAGCCGCCCCACTCGAAATCTTCGTCACCTGTTCTTTATCGCCACCGTCATCGCTGTCCATCGTCCAAATCTGACCGCCGGTGACGAAAGCAATCTTCTTCCCGTCAGGCGACCATCGCGGTGCTGACGACGACGTTTTTCCATCCGTCAGGCGCTTCAGTTCGCCGCCACCCTCGACCGAAGTGACGTAGATCTGGTTCACGACTCGATTGTCGGCGAAGTTAACGTCGCCAATCGTGAACGCAACGCGCTTTCCGTCAGGCGACAGCCGCGGGTCCGCGACGCGGCGCACCTTCAACAGATCGTCGACGGTGTAGCTGCGGTTCTGCGATAACGCGACTGAACATAGACCAACCAACAAAACGGCAAGAAGGGCAACAAAACGCTTCATAAACATTCCTCGGGAATTGGATTCTGAATCGCTGTTATTATTACACACAGATTACCCGGATGATACGTCGCGTCATAGTTGCCCTTCTGAAAGTCGCGCTGCGGATTTACTTCCAACGCATCGAAGTTACCGGTCTGGAACACGTCCCGCTCAACACGCCGGTCATCTTCGTCCTGAACCATCCAAACGCGCTCGTCGATCCGGTGTTTTTACTCTGCCTCGCCCCAAGACGTGTTTCGTTCCTCGCGAAAGCGCCGCTCTTTCACATGCCGGTCATCGGTTATCTCGTGAAGGCAATGGATTCGTTACCGGTCTACCGGCAGCAGGACGAAGGCTCCGACACTCGCAAAAACCAGGAAACTTTTATCGAAGCCCGAAAGCTGCTGGCGAGCGGTGGGACGATCGGCATTTGTCCCGAAGGTGTTTCGCACGACGCTCCCGGACTCAAGCCGATCAAAACCGGCGCCGCGCGCATCTCGCTGGCGGCAGTCTCAACCGGCGAAGTCTCAGATCTCAAGATCGTTCCAGCGGGACTCTATTACACATCCAAGACGAGCTTTCGCAGTGAGGCGCTGCTCTACTTCGGAAACCCGATCAAAGTCGAACCAGTCAAACTCGATCCCGAGGGCAATCCGCCTCGCGATGCGGTGCGCCAGTTGTCGGACCAGATCGAGAAGGCGTTGCGCAACGTGATCCTCGACGCGCAACACGAAGAGGAATTGTTGACCACCGCGCGCGCCGAACGGATCTTCTCATCAGCAAACAACGACAACGACGACAGCCTCAAAGACGAGCTCCGACTACAACAACGATTCATCAAAGCTTATCCAGTGTTGCAAAAGCTTCAACCCGATCGATTGCGTAAACTCGAGATTCGAATGATGCGCTTTGAACAAGAGCTGGAGCAGGCAGGCGTCGATACGGAAGAACTCTCGCCGCCATCGTCGACGCGAAGCGTGTTCTTCACGATCCTGAAACGGTCGGTGTTGTTTCTGTTGATGCTTGGACCGGCGCTGCTGGGTACGGTTACTCACTACCCCGCGTATAAACTTGGCGGCTATCTTGCGACGAGGTTCTCGGCCGACTCGGAAGACGTAATCTCGACGGTCAAGATCATCTCCGCGATGCTTTTGTTTCCGTTGACCTGGTTGATCCTCGCGACCGTGGCTTACTTCATGGTTGGCCCCACATTCGGTTGGGTCGGGGCGGTGCTGGCGTTAATCGTAATCCCGATTAGCGGATACCTCGCGATCGTCTTCTTTGAAAAACTTGATAGATCGATCGCGGGTATACGGGTATTGATGTTTTTCCTTGTAAAAAGGCGCTTTTTTGTGAGGTTACTAGCAGAGCGAAACGCAATTAGAAATGAGATCATTTCGCTCGGCAAAGAAACCCCGATTGCCAGTGAGTGACTCTCGTCGGATCTGGCAAGCTTGGTCTATGAAAGGCTCATGCCGTTGGGAGTTGGACCATACTATTTCTTGCGCGACTTCTTGGTCGTCTTACTGGTAGACTTCTTCCTGGTCCCACCGCCACCACCGCCCCTTACGCTTCTACCTCGCCGGCCTTCACTTCTCAGCTTTCCGGCATCCATCAGTTGTTCGTAGGCACCGCGAACAACATTACGGGCCACCTTCAAAGAATTTGCTAGCTCACGCTCACTGGGGAGAAGAGCTCCCGCAGCCAACGTACCGGCCTCAATTAGAGTATCCAACTGTTCCCGAATCTGCCGGGTCATAGACTCCGGCCGTTTTCGGTTGACACGAACATTCAGCTTCGTCGCCACCTTCTTGCTCCTTCGGTCACTTAAGTTGTCGCTTGGGGGTTACGCGAGAATTCTAAGCAGCGATCATGCGAGTGTCAAACACTTTTCGGACCAGTATGAAAAGGTTAGACCACCGTGAACTTGTTGTGATAAGCGAACTAGCGCGAGACGGTGAGTAGACCATGTTTTCGTAGGATCTCCAGCGTACGGTCCATAGGCAGTGCTTCCACGGTTCGGCCCCTTCCGCTGATGGTCGTGGCCCTGAACATCGAGTTGTAGATTGCTTCCTCAGTTGCTTCGATCACGGCGAGAAAGAGTGGAGACATCGCATCGTTCGTAACTGTTTTGAGATCTCTGGTGGGACTTGTGTCGCGCTGATTGGTTAGGCGAATACGAACTGCATTCGCGGTTGAAAACGCGATGACGTAATCGCCACTGCCGTTGCTGGCAGACCCACCGGTACGGCCCATGCCTATCATGGCCCGTGAGGCGAGACGCCGCAGATTGCGCGCGTCGAGCGGCGCATCGGTAGCAACGACCATGATGATCGACCCGTCGGGGGTCGATGGCTGAGTGGCCGGTGGGTTCAGTTCGTCCTTTAAATAATAGCGGCCGAGTTCCTGTCCGACCGGAGCGCCGTTGATCGTTAAAACGCCACCAAAGTTTGATTGAACTAACACACCCACCGCGTAGCCACCGAATCGCGCCGGCACTTTCCGCGACGCAGTGCCGATTCCGCCTTTGAAACCGAACGCGACGGTACCCGTGCCTGCTCCCACGGAACCTTCTTCAACTGCCCCGGTTTTTGCTCCCTTTATAGCCGCAAAAACGTCGTCACGCGAAATATGCCGTCCGCGAATGTCGTTGAGGTAGCCGTCGTTCGTCTCGGCGACGAGGGGATTAATCGACTGGACTTGCTCGTTGCCCGGCAGTGCGAGCATGTAGTCGATCAGATAATCGGCGACGCGAGGAACGGCGAGAGTTGAAGTCAGCAGGATCGGCGTTTCGATCTCGCCCAGCTCGTTCACCTGGGTCGAACCGGCAAGCTTGCCAAACCCGTTGCCGACAAACACCGCGCCCGGAACTTTCTCGCGAAACAGATTTCCGTTGTGTGGGAGAATCGCAGTGACACCGGTACGAATGTTGTCGCCGCGGATCAGCGTCGTGTGACCGACAAGCACGCCTTGAACATCGGTGATAGCGTTCAGCGCGCCGGTCGGCAGCACGCCCACTTTAACTCCGGCTTCACGTGCGCGTGGCCTCGTTTGAGTTTGACCGGAAGATCCGGCGCTGAAGGTTGCAAGAAGCGTTGCAAAAAGCATAGTTGCCAGCCTCAAGATTTGAACTTTGTTCATGGTCCGTATCGGGCCTCGTTAACCGTTTACCAGTTTTCACTTGACAGAATCAGAAACATACCGTGAGATAAGCGCCCGAGTACCCACAATCAACGCCCAGTGAGACCGGCAACTCATTATGACACTTTCAATCCTTGATTGGTCAGTAATAGCCGCGTACTTCCTTTTCAATCTCGGCATCGGCATCTACTACGCCCGCCGAGCGACTGGTAGTACGAGTGAGTTCTTCTTGTCGGGGCGCAACGTGCCGTGGTGGTTGGCAGGCACTTCAATGGTCGCAACGACTTTCGCCGCGGATACACCACTGGCCGTCACGGGTTTCGTCGCCGCAAACGGGATCGCCGGCAATTGGCTCTGGTGGAACTTTGTGATGAGCGGAATCCTCACAGTCTTCTTATATGCACGACTGTGGCGTCGCGCCGGTGTGATGACAGACATCGAGTTTGCCGAACTGCGTTATTCAGGGAAGCCGGCGGCGTTCCTGCGTGGTTTTCGTGCTTTGTACCTGGGACTTCCAATCAACTGCATCATCCTCGGGTGGGTAAACCTGGCGATGGTGAAGATACTCGAGATAACGCTCGGTCTTGATAAACGTGGCGCGATGTTGGTTGTAATCGGCATGCTGCTCTTCACCGCGTTCTACACTGCCATCTCGGGTTTGTGGGGCGTGCTCGTAACCGATCTTTTTCAGTTTGCGCTCAAGATGGGAATGGTGATCGTTCTCGCGGTGCTTGCCGTTAACGCGGTCGGCGGTATCGATCAGATGAAGGCGAAGATCGGAGCTCTTGATGCCGCGCGCGGTGCTGGTTCCCGACTTGCTTTCTTTCCGGAATTCGATTCGGTGTGGATGCCGGCGATCACGTTGTTCGTTTATCTCGCCGTGATCTGGTGGGCCACCTGGTACCCCGGTGCAGAGCCGGGCGGCGGCGGTTACGTGGCCCAACGAATCTTTTCAGCGAAGAACGAAAAGCACGGACTGCTTGCGACGTTGTGGTTCAACATCGCGCATTATGCTTTGCGGCCCTGGCCCTGGATCCTGACAGCGCTCGCTTCTCTTATTCTTTATCCCGAGCTCGCCGACAAGGAAGCGGGCTACATAAAGACGTTATTGGATCCAGCCGTCTTTCCTCCGTACCTGCGTGGTTTTATGCTGGCGGCGTTTGCTGCTGCCTATATGTCGACTGTCGGTACGCAGCTAAACTGGGGCGCTTCCTACGTCATCAACGATTTCTACCGGCGCTTTGTGAAGCCTTCAAGCTCCGACCGGCACTACGTCATCATTTCACAACTCGTAACGTTGCTTCTGATGGTCGTTTCTCTAGTCGTGACCTTTTACATGGAGTCCATTGGAGGGGCGTGGAAGCTGCTGCTCGTAACGGGAGCGGGAACTGGCACGGTGTTATTGTTACGCTGGTTCTGGTGGCGCATAAACGCATGGTCGGAAGTGTCGGCGATGATCTGCGCGGCCGTGGTCTCACTATTCCTGCAACTGCAACTGAAGTGGGACAGTGCCGAACCGAGACAGTTCGCCTACCTGATGTTGGTCACGGTAGGGATAACGACTATCGTATGGGTGGCTGTTACGACGTTCACACAGCCGGAACCGAAGGAGAAACTGATCGCTTTCTATCGTCGTGTGCGGCCCGAAGGACCGGGCTGGAATCAAATTGCCGCGGAGGCGGGTCTCTCGAGAGAGCATGCGCAGGGCCGGCTCTCGTTGCATTTGGTTAATTGGGTACTCGGTTGCGCGCTGATTTATGGTTCACTGTTTGGCATTGGCAAGTTGATCTTTAAAGAGTGGGCGCTGGGAGCGGTATACTTGCTAATCGCGATCGTGGCGGGAGTGTTGATATCAAGAAACCTCTCACGAGCGGAATTTGAAGTTGACACGTCCAAGCTTGAACCTGCCGAAGAAGCAGTTTGAGGAGTTGTTTGGGACCTGAAAGGTCAGTCGAGCGAAACGCTTGATGAATGAGATATCTGAACCAGCCGGGCAAGGCCTTGTTTTCGCTGTCGATTTGGGCGGCACCCACCTTCGGATCGGTCTCGTTGACGACGCCGGAAAGATCCACAAACAACTGAAGTGCCAAACGCCGAAGGACGAGACTCCCGATGCGCTTATCGCTGCCCTCGCCTCCGTCGCGGATGAATGGCGCGCCGATTATGGTCCAATCATCGGCGCATCGGTGATGGTGCCGGGCGCGGTTGATCGTGAGCAGGCGGTGGTGTTGTCGGCGCCAAACCTGCCTTCGCTGATCAACTTCGGATTGAAAGCAGAGTTGCAGGAGCGTCTGGGTTGGCCCGTGTTTCTCGAAAACGACGCGAACGCGGCAGCGATGGGTGAAATGTGGCTCGGCGCTGCACGCGGTTGTCGCGATGTTGTCAGCGTTACGTTAGGCACCGGAGTCGGAGGCGGCATGGTGCTTGGTGGGAAACTCTGGCGGGGCGCGCACGGAGCCGCGGGAGAGATCGGACATACGACGGTGGATTCGTTTTCGGGTTTGAAGTGCAAGTGTGGCAACACTGGTTGTCTCGAACTTTTTGCGTCGGCAACTGCGATCGTGCGCATGGCGCGTGAGAGTTTGTCGCAATTTCCCCAGGCGACGTTGAGCGCTGAAAATCTGACCGCGGAGAAAGTTTACGACGCCGGTCGTGATGGTGATGAACTGGCGCTGTCGGTGTTCAGACGAGCCGGGAAGTATTTGGGCATCGGGTTGGCCAACCTGACGAGTCTAATTGATCCGGAGATCATTGTGATCAATGGCGGAGTCGTGAACGGGTGGGATCTCTTTGCAGCGGACATGTACCAGGAAGTCGAAGAGCGAGGGTTTCAGGCGACGGCAAAACAGGTAAAGATCGCGCGGGCGGAGTGTGGTGACAATGCGGGCTTGCTCGGGGCGGCACGGTTGGCGTTTGATGAGATGGCATGAGTAATGCGGCTTTAATAATCCACGGCCATTTCTATCAACCTCCGCGCGAGAATCCCTGGACCGGCAAAGTCGAACGCGAGGTCAGCGCCACGCCATATCACGATTGGAACGAACGCATTCATGCCGAATGCTATGCGGCAAATGCGGCCGCGCGAGTCGGTTCGCGCCTCGTCAATAATTACGCTCACATTAGTTTCAACTTTGGTCCAACCCTCTTGTCGTGGTTGGAAAAACATCATCCTGCGACTTATCAGAAGATCATCGAAGCCGATCGATTGAGCGCTCGCGCGCGGTCGGGTCACGGTAATGCGATCGCGCAGGCGTACGGTCATGCGATCTTGCCTTTGTGTAATGAGCGTGATCGGCTGACGCAGGTCGTCTGGGGAATCGTCGATTTTCGGCATCGATTCGAGCGCGAACCGGAGTCGCTGTGGCTGCCGGAGACGGCCGTTGACAATGCGACGCTCGATTTGTTGATTGAGCAAGGGTTGCGTTATGTGATCCTCGCTCCATCCCAGGCTGAAGGTTCGATCGATACAAGTCGCGCGTACAAGTATTTGCATCGAGACGGCAGCGGACGATCCATCGCGATCTTTTTCTATGATGGTGGACTTGCCCGGGCGATCGCGTTTGAGAAGGCGCTGACGTCGAGTGAGCGGTTAGTGCGGATGATTGAGTCTGCTTCTGCGGGAAGGTCGATGGTCAACGTCGCCACCGACGGCGAGACTTACGGGCATCATTTCAAGTTTGGTGATCTGTGCCTGGCGCATGTGTTAAATGTCGAAGCACCACGCGCGGGTTTTTGGATCACAAACTACGGTGAGTTTCTGGATCGGTATCCAGCGCAACACGAAGTTTCAATTCAGAGTGGACCGCAGGAAGAAGGAACGTCGTGGAGTTGCACGCATGGCGTCGGTCGTTGGATTCGCGATTGCGGATGTTCTACCGGCGGAGAAGCAGGGTGGAACCAGCAATGGCGTGGACCATTGCGCTTAGCCTTGAACTTCTTGCGCGATCGTTCGGCTGAGGGGTTCGAGGAACTCGGCAACAAGTTGTTTACGGATTCGTGGGACGCGCGCAATGCGTACATCGACGTTTTGTTGAAACGAATTTCACCCAGTGATTTCCTCGCGCAGCATGCTCGCCAACAATTGTCTCCGGCAGACGAGGTGCGGGCGTTTATGTTGCTCGAAATGCAGCGACACGCGTTGTTGATGTTTACAAGTTGCGGCTGGTTCTTCTACGACATTGCCGGGATCGAGACAATCCAGGTGATGAAGTATGCCGCGCGTGTGATTGAGTTGTCGGACCAACTTGGCCTCCCGTCACACCGAAAAGCGTTTTTGGATATGCTAGCCCAGGCACGGAGTAACGTTGCCGAGAAGGGAACCGGAGCGGACATCTATGTGCTCCATGCCGAACCATCAGACCCTTGGCCCACATCTGAAGGACGATGGTCTGACAATTCGTGTCTTCCGGCCTGACGCGGAGCAAGTCGAAGTTGTCATCGGACGTCGAGCACCGCTGCCGATGGCGAAGATCGATCCGGCTGGGTTATTTGAACTCCAGATTTCGCGCGTCAAGAGAGTTCCTTCCTACAAACTCAAGCTCCATCACCTGGGAGGCGAAATAAGCACAATTCGCGATCCGTATAGCTTTCCGCCTGTCATCAGCGACCTGGATCTTCACTTATTTGGCGAGGGCAAACACGAACAGATCTACAACAAGCTCGGCGCGCACGTGACTAAGGTCGGAACGGTGAAGGGCGTGTCGTTCGCGGTGTGGGCGCCCCACGCTTCCGGTGTGAGCGTGGTCGGCGACTTCAACAACTGGGACGGGCGTGTGCATCAGATGCGCATGTTGGGTAGTTCCGGAGTTTGGGAGTTGTTCATCCCCGATCTCACCGCGGGCAAGCTTTACAAGTTTGAGATTCACCCGCCGCGGAATCTTCCGTTCCTGAAAGCCGATCCGTACGCGCAACACACTGAAGTTCCGCCCGACACCTCTTCGATCGTTTATCAATCGACTTACAAGTTTCGCGACGCGAAGTGGATGAAGCAACGCGCGTCGCTCGAGCATTTTCGCCTCCCGCTTTCTATTTACGAAGTGCACTTTGGATCGTGGCGGCGAAAAATCGAAGGGGGCAACGACAATCAGCCGTTCAGTTATCGCGAGATGGCTGAGCCTCTGGCCAGCTACGTCACGCAGATGGGTTTCACGCATGTCGAGTTCTTGCCGTTGAAAGAACATCCGTATGGTCCATCGTGGGGTTATCAGGTTAGTTACTACTACGCACCGTCAGCGCGCTATGGAACGCCCGACGACTTTCGTTATCTCGTCGACTACCTGCACCAGCGCAACATCGGCGTGATCATGGACTGGGTACCGGCGCACTTTCCGAAAGATGCGTTTGCGCTAGCACGGTTTGACGGCTCCGCGTTGTACGAACATCTCGATCCGCGAAAAGGGGAGCATCCCGATTGGGGCACGTACATCTTCAACTATGGCCGCAACGAGGTGCGCAACTTCCTACTCGCCAACGCGCTTTACTGGTTCAAAGAGTTTCACCTCGATGGACTGCGAGTGGATGCGGTAGCGTCGATGCTTTATCTCGACTACAGCCGGAAGGAAGGCGAGTGGGAGCCCAATGCATTTGGCGGCCGCGAGAACCTCGACGCGATCTCTTTATTAAAAGAGTTGAATGAGACAACGCATCGCGAATGTCCGGGAACGATGATGATCGCCGAAGAGTCGACTGCGTGGCCCGCCGTCAGTCATCCGGTTTACGCGGGAGGGCTGGGTTTTGATTTCAAGTGGAACATGGGTTGGATGCACGATACGCTCAAGTACTTTCAAACCGATCCTCTATTTCGGGCGGGGAATCATAACTCGCTCACGTTTGGATTGGTCTATGCGTGGAGTGAGAACTTTGTGCTGCCGTTTTCGCATGATGAAGTCGTGCACATGAAGGGTTCGCTGCTGAACAAGATGCCCGGCACGGAGGAGCAGAAGTTTGCGACGTTGCGGGCCCTGTACGCGTACATGTGGGCGCATCCGGGGAAGAAGTTATTGTTTATGGGAGGGGAGTTTGGACAGTGGCGGGAGTGGACCGAAACCGAAAGTCTTGATTGGCACTTGTTGGACCAGCCATTGCACAGTGGTGTTCAGAAGTTGATCCGTGATCTGAATCGATTGTATCTGGATCGCGACGCCTTATGGACCGCCGACGGTGAAGCCGCAGGCTTTGAATGGATCGACGTCGACAACGCTGCTCAAAATATCGTCGCATTCATCCGCCGTTCGCCGCAGTCGGAAAAAGAATTAATTTGTGTTTCAAACTTTTCCGCCGTACCGCGGGACGCGTATCGCTTAGGTGTTCCTCACGAGGGTCATTACAAACTTCTTGTCAACACCGATGAAGAGGAATACGGCGGCCGCAGTGGCTCTCCGATTCGCGATTTGGATTCCGAACCCGTCGCTTCTCACGGCCGCGCGCAGTCAGTTCAAATAGACCTTCCACCCCTTACCACCGTCTGGTTGGGGTAGTGCACTTACTCCTTCTGTAACTGTCTGCCGGCGTCGATAAATTAAACACTACCACTCAAAAACGGTTTAGCCTGCCGACGTTTCAGTAAAGACTTGCAGCGCAACCTCGCGCATATCTTCAGTTCAGGTCCCCCCACCTTAACGTCGTAAATCTTAAGACGTTTCGTCATGACAAACATGGCACATCGAGGTGCAAAGGGTCGTGTCGTTTTTGATGATAACGGCCGAGCGTAGTGAATTGATCGTCTGAGGACTTCGAGTCATGTCAATTACCGGATTCACGTGGGCTCAATTTAAAGGCGGCGACATTCACGTCTTGCGTAACGATGAACCATCAGTACGGCTTGATGAGACACTTATTGTGGTCGAAGAGCTCACCAATCTCACCATCTCGAATATCAATTTGCAGTTTCAGCGCCGGAAGAGAAGAACAGTGAGATCCGCGCGACGTTGGTTGCCGAGCAGTATTACCACGGAACGCTTGATTGGTATGCGTTCGACATCGACAGTAAGCTTCAGTTGCAAGACGATCCCGGTGCTCAGTTTCCTCCGAGTAATGCTGTAGAGCGCGCACCAGTTCCTTTTCTTCCATCACAGATTGAATTCAATGGAATGCCGAATGTTCGTTGGTGGGAGTTTGAAGATCGACGAACGGATTTTGGCAGCATCCGGGCTACGACAACCGATGTACCGCTGTTGTTGCTCGCGGAGTTTGGCTTGATTTATGGCAACGACTGGACCGTGGTTCCTTATAACCTTGAGGTTGGTTCGCTTGCCACTATCAAGGGCATCATCGTTAGCGACGTGTTCGGTGTTCAGACGTTGATCCGTCCCGCGGGACAAGGACAACCGCCTCGAATCCATTTACGCCGTTGCCGGCGATTCCCGGGATTGTTGCTTCAACACCCCAAACGAGGGTCGCCACTTCATCCCGCGCCAGCATGACTTTTTCAATCGGGCTACTTTCATAAACCTTTGCGACAGACGGTGGCAGGAACGAACAGTATTACCAAGCACGTACTGGTACTTCCTCTTCATGACACGAAGTAGGGTTGTTTCTGATCCTGATCCAAACCAACGCGCAGGATTTACTTCGCCGCTAATGAGACTCTCCCGGCTAGACCCCGGGTTCCAAATAACGCAAAGATTCATTGCTTTTGCGGCTTTGCACCAAGGAAGTCGTTCACCATCGGGACGATGATCGCCATGCGCTGCATCAGCGTGACGTGCGTGGTGTCGGGCAGAATGGCCAACCTCGATGCTGAGCGCGGCCCCAGGTCGCCGTGCGTCCCGCCACCCTTCAGGCGGAACATCTCCTCGATGTGTTCGAGCCGTATCCCGTCGGCGTCGCCGTGAATGAAGAACATGGGCGCCGTGGTCGCCTTCAGCTTGTCGGCGCCCAGGTCGTGCCCCTTCGTGGCCGTCGCGAGCACCCGTTTGACGAACTTCGGAAAGGCGTCCGGCGTAGGGCTCAGCTTCTTGTACTCGACTTCGATGGGCGAGCCATTGAAGACTTCCGCCGAGAGTTTCGAGATCGCGTCGAGCCCTTCCTTGGCCATGCCGTCGCGGCGGAACGCGGACGAAATGACGACTACTTTCCGCACTTTGTCAGGATGGCGGATCGCACACTGCATCGCCACGCCGCCGCCCATGCTGTAGCCGATGAGGTCCGCCTTCGGGATCTTGAGGTGGTCGAGCAACGCCGTCACGTCGTCGGCGAGGTTTTCCTGGCTGATGTCGCGTTCGATGTCCGCCGTGCGCCCGTGGCCCTGCATTTCGACGGCGATCACTTTCCGCGTCTTGGCGAGTTCGCCGATCCACCCGGTCCAGTTGTTGGTGATGGTCATGAATGCGCCGTGGAGCAGCACCACCGGCTCGCCGCTGCCATGGACCTCGTAGTACATTTTCAGCCCATTGACGGGCGCGTAGCCCGTCGTTGGCTTTTGCTGCGCCAATACGACAGCCGGCACGAGCATCGTCAAGAGAAAAGCTGTTGTCTTCATGTTTGGTGTCGCTTCCATTCGTCCGAACCAGTGATTAGCCTGACCAACCTAATCCTGCTCCACTCACGACTTTCACTCGTCACCCTTCAGCCAGCACATCATCGAGCAGCTTGTAGCTCATCTCCATACCATCAGTCATGCCAGTAGAGAACGCCGCGTCGCTGTCGGCCTTCGAAGCAAACTTGATCGAGGTCGCCACGTTCGTAATCCCGTCGGCTTCCTGGAAGGTGACGGTCACGATATATGGTTCACCCCCCATGGAATAGCCCAGATCACCCGGATCGTAGATTTGGGTATGAACGATTCTCGCGTGCGGAACGACTTCCAGAACCTCGCCAGTGAATCCAAACTCCTGGCCGTTCTCGTCACTGCGCCAGCGCCAGCGATACTGGCCGCCGCCGCGCATATCCATCTCGCAGACAGGCATCGACCAACCGGGGGGGCCCGAGCACCAACGACGCATCAGGTCCGGTTCCATGTAGGCCCGCCACACCAGTTTGACGGGAGCATCGAAGCTCCGTTTGACGAGTACCTCGGTATCTGACGGCAGGCTTGCTTCGGCGGGTTTCATTTCTTTCGCTCCTGTTTCTCTTGTTGTTTTAGCTCTGCAAGCAACGCATCGAGACGCTTGAAGTTGCCTTCCCAGATCTCCTGCACCTGCTCCAGCCAGTCGGTGATGGCCTTCAGTCGCTCCGGCACCAGTTTGCACGGCCGCAACTGGGCCTCTTTGCGACGCGAGATCAGCCCTGCAGATTCCAGCACCTTCAAGTGCGAGGAAATCGTGGGCTGCGTCAACGAGAAGCGGCCAACCAGCTCTGACACCGAGGCCTCACCGCGGGCAAGGTGCACCACGATTCCTCGTCGGGTGGGATCCGCAAGGGCGGCAAAGGCCTGGTCCAGTTGCTTCATGCGCATAGATTACAGCCTATATAGATAACTGTCAATATACCGTTTAGTTTCGTTCGGCCTGGACACGAGATTCAGCGATGCCGTCTGCGAGCAACTGATCAAAAAAATTCATTGACGCATTCGCCTGATCCGTCCAGAATTTCCTCAGTTGCCATTTCTCATACCGCTCATTATGTATGAGAAGTTCAAGGAGTTGGACGGCACGCATCCGTGGCGGAACGTGAGTCCCGATGGTTATGTTGATTATCGGGCTCGTTACCGTCCGCAGGGCCGTGTTCTCTTTTTCAACTTCCCACTCGCAAAAGAGATGGGACTCATCCCCGACGATCACCCCTCAAGCATCAACAAAGACCTCGAACAAGCGATCCTCGATACTTTCTCGCTCCGCATCATCAACGAGTACGACCTCGAGCACGGAACGAAGTTTCCGCCCGAAAGCGTTCGGCCGAAACCGTTCATGGCCACGCGTTATCTCCAGACTCAACATCGCAACAAGCAAGGCAAAACGTCGGGCGATGGAAGAAGTATCTGGAACGGTTATCTTCGAAACCACAATCTGACGTTCGACATTTCGAGTCGCGGCACCGGCGCTACGATCCTCAGCCCCGGCGCCGTTGAAGCGAACACAGTGGTCGCGACGGGCGATACGACCTACGGCTACTCATCAGGTCTCGCCGAGTTGGACGAGATGTTAGGCAGTGCAGTGATGTCGGAGATCTTTTATCGCCAGGGAATTCCAACCGAACGGTGTCTCGCTGTGATCGGTTTTCCTGACGGAACCGCGATTGGCGTGAGGAGCGCGCCGAACTTAATTAGACCTGCCCACATCTTTCGTTACCTCAAACAAAACAGGCACGCCGAGCTGAAAGCCTCAGTCGATTATTTCATCGATCGCGAGATCGAAAACGGCACCTGGACCTTCAGCGACGATCCTGCGCAACGTTACGCTACCGCGCTCGACTACTTCGCCCGCAACTACGCAAAGCTCGCCGCCCTGCTCGAAGAAGAGTACATCTTCAACTGGCTCTCTTGGGACGGCGACAACATGCTCGCGAGCGGCGCGATTCTCGATTACGGATCGATTCGCCAGTTTGCCGCCAAGCATGACAAGTATCGTTTCAGAGACGTCGATCGTTATTCGGCTTCACTGGCGGAGCAGCGAGGTTGGGCCAGAACCCTCGTCCAGGTTTTCGCTCAGACGATGGACTTTCTCGAAACCGGTGAAAAGAAGAACCTGAATAGTTTTAAAAACGCCGAGTGTTTGCGCGTCTTCGACGAAGCGTTCGCGAGCGAACGCGATCAGCGGATGCTCTGGCGAATGGGTTTCACTGCGGAGCAGATCAGCCATCTGATGGCTAACGCTCGAAAGGAGATTCGCGACTTCGATCGCAGCCTTAGTTATTTCGAAGATCGAAAAGTCTCGAAGGGCATCGAAAAACTCCCCGACGGCTTCACGCACAATCCGGTGTTTCTGATCCGCAACCTGCTGAGAACCTTGCCCGGTTACTACCTCTCGCACGCCATCACGCGCGCAGACGACGAAAGCGTGCACATGCCAAACGAAATCTTTTTGCAAACGATGGCAGCGTCGTATGTCGGCAAGAAAGATCTAAAACTTACGGATGCGCGCGTTGCCCAAATTCGAGCTTTCCAGGATTCGTACCTGCGACTCGTCGCCGCTCTCGGTGGCCCACTCGACCTGGTCCTGCAAACACTTCAGGAACGATCGGCGGTGATCAATCACCGTCATCGCATCACCGGCGACGCGGTTACGTGGATTATCGAAGAGGTAATCGCGATGAAAGGCAAGATCAAGATCGACGGTTTACAGGAAGCGATCGACGCATTCATCGACTCACAAGTCCTGATACCTGGGAAGTGGCGACCCGTTCCACCGACCCACCTTAAGTCAAACACTCTGAAGTCGCGCCTGCTGCAAAAGATTCAGGAGAATTTGGAAGCATACAAGGAATCGATATAAGCTCCCTCACATGACTGATTGGCGCGACATTCGCGAGCAGTTTCCAGTAACTGCCAACTACATCTATCTCAACACCGCCGCCGCGGGTCCGCTCGCGCGTGCGACTGCACAAGCCGGAGTCAGTTATTACGAGCAGATGAAGAACGACGGCGATCTGCACTGGGACGACTGGCTTGCGCGCCGCGAAGAAGTGCGTGCGAAGGTTGCCGCGTTCATAAATGCCGAGCCTGATGAGATTGGGCTGACGACAAACACGTCGAGCGGCATGAACATCATCGTCGACGCGCTGGAGAAACACGGCGAAGTGATCTCGTGCGATTTGGAGTTTCCTGTCACGACGATTCCGTGGATGAACCGGCGTATTCCGGTTCATCCTGTTAAGTCGGTCGAGGGGATGGTCGGTCCTGAAGACGTGCGAGCCGCGATGAACACCCGCACCGGCATCATTTCGATGAGTTACGTGCAGTACTCGAACGGCTTTCGATCCGATCTCGCCGCGATCGGCGAAATAAAGGGCGCGCACACGTTGGTTGTCAACGCGAGCCAGGCCGCGGGCGCGTTTGAGATCGACGTGAACCGAATGAAGATCGACGCCCTATGCTCGACCGGACACAAGTGGATGTTGTCCGGTTACGGCTCTGGTTTTGTTTACCTCAGCAGGGAACTACAAGCGAACTCTCATCCGCGTTCGATTGGTTGGCTCAGCGTGCAGGATCCGTACGGTGGGAAGAACGACGAGGTCCACCTGCGTCGCGACGTTTCAGCGCGAGCGGAGCTGGGATGTCCGCCTTTCGCAGGTGTCTTCTCGCTGGGTGCTTCAATTGAACTTATGCAGTCGATCGGAATGAAAAACATCGAGGCCCGCGTGCTTGAGTTGAATCGACTGTTGACCGATCGCCTGCAGGAAGCGGGTTGGCGGGTGCTTTCGCCACTAGGCAAAGAACAATTTCGTTCCGCGGAAACTTTGGTCGCAACAGAGAGCCCGGCGCGCGTAGTCGCCGCGCTCGCTGAAAACAAGATCATCGTCACTGAAAAGCCGGAAGGCATTCGCGTCTCCACTGACTTTTTCAACAACGAAGACGACATCCACCAACTGATAGACGGTCTCCATGCCTGCCGGGCCGTCTGATATTTGTAAGTTTTAGCGACTGACCGCGACTAACAGGTAGGCCAAAGCGGCCACAGCGAAGAAAAGGAGGAAAAAACCAGGCACAAGACGACGCCAGAAGAACCGGTCGATCATATTTTCGGCTTCGAAGTTAAGAGCACACCGCGGACAGCCGCGGGCTTCCAGTTCGAGCACGTTTCCACAGTCTCGACATGTCTTTGCGCTCATAACAGTTGGTCCATCGGTAGCCGTGTCGCAGGATAGCATCCGCGATTTGCCGCCGACCAGCGCATGCACTACTCTACTGGCCGATTTCCTATGAGTGAGGCACAGGCAAAGTCCCCCTACCAGCCCCCAGATCCCGAGCGTTGGCTAGATGATCACGGCGACTATCTATTCAAATACGCCGTCTTCCGTCTGCGCGACGACAATGTGGCCGAAGATGCGGTGCAAGAGACGTTTCTTGCCGCGTTGAAAGCTTATGGAAACTTTGAGGGACGAGGATCTGAGCGCACCTGGCTCGTTGGGATACTAAAACATAAGATCATCGATCACTTTCGACGCGTCGGCCGTGAAGCGCCAATAGGCGACGAATCTGATGAGGGGCCTGAGCACCGTGAGTTTTTTGTGCGCCCCGATGAATGGCAAGGTCATTGGAACGTTGATCGCGCCCCTAACGATTGGCATGCGACTCCGGCGGAACTGATGGAGCGCAGTGATTTCTGGAAGGTGTTTAACGACTGTCTGGGGCCATTGCCGAAACGCACCGTGAGCGCTTTCACGCTACGCGAGGTCGAGGGGTTGGACAGCGAAGAAATTTGCGAGATTTTGAGCATCAAGGTGAACAATCTCTGGGTCATGCTTCACCGAGCTCGGCTGCACTTGCGCAATTGTTTGGAAGTAAATTGGTTCAGACGCGAACAATGATATGGCAGTGAAACTTTACGACAAACTGAAACACTCTGTTCGCTTCTGGCTGTTGCGTACCCTGCCTACGTGCCAGCAGACGGTCGAGACCATCTCTCAATCAATGGAGCGGCCGCTAACGCTTGGCGAGAAATTCAAAATTAAACTTCATTTCTGGATCTGCGTTTGGTGTCAGTGGTACATGGAGCACCTGCAAGTCATTCGCGACGCTTCTCGTGCACAAGGCGGCGAAGCAGCAGATCAGATCACTGGCGCAACTCTCTCCACCGAAGCACGCGAAAGAATCCGCCGCCGCCTCACTAATCAAAACTAGGGATCTTCACTTGTAAGGTTCAACCGCGCAGTTTCGACAACTGTGCGATGAAATCTTCAAACCACGATCACCAACACGGATCCAATCGGTTTGGCGTGATTCCCACGCCGATCAGACTAAACGCAAACTCGGACTACACGGGCAAGGGAGTAACGATCGCCGTTCTGGATTCCGGGTTTTATCCACATCCTGATCTAGTCACGCCAACGGGGCGGATCATCGCGCGTCATGACGTAACGGGAGAGGGACTACCCGCTGATTCAGTGGGGTCGTGGCAGTGGCACGGGACACAAACCGCCGTTGCCGCGGCAGGGAACGGAAATCTCAGTGACGGCGTTTATCGCGGACTGGCGCACGAATGCAAACTCGTATTGGTCAAAGTGAGTGAGCGAGGTCGCATTACCGAAGAGAACATTGCTAAAGGCATTCGGTGGGTGATTGCCAATCGCGACCGTTACAACATTCGGGTCCTGAACATCTCTCTCGGTGGTGACGAAGACGTTCCCTGTTCGAAAAGTATTATCGACCAGGCCGCCGAGGAAGCAATCAGTCAGGGAATCGTAGTTGTTGCCGCCGCCGGAAACTCCGGAGACGACGGTCAGCATTCTATTCCGCCTGCTAACTCGCCTTCCGTAATTACGGTTGGTGGCTATTCAGATCACAATCAGCTAAACGGAAAACTCGTTCTCTATCACTCTAACTTTGGCATCACTGCGGATGGGACGATGAAACCCGAGATCGTTGCACCCGCAATGTGGATCGCTGCGCCCATCCTGCCGGAAACGAGGGTTTACGAACAAGCCGAAGCGTTGTCGCGGATGGCTGCCGCCGCCGATTATCAGCTCCCACAGTTGGCACGCGAACTGGAAGAAACAGCCCAGCTTCCTGAATACCTCGTGAACACAGAAGCGACTGAAATTCGAGCCTACATCGAGGCTGCTTTACAGCACGAAAAGATCGTAGCTACGCATTACC
This sequence comes from uncultured Acidobacteriota bacterium, assembly GCA_963789185.1. Taxonomy (GTDB): domain Bacteria; phylum Acidobacteriota; class Blastocatellia; order Pyrinomonadales; family Pyrinomonadaceae; genus PSRF01. Next base: position 462,441 of record CAWBJU010000010.1, on the reverse strand, counting down.
AGCACGTCGATGGAACATCCTTCGCAGCGCCGATCGTGACGTCGATCGTGGCCCAAATGATCGAGGCAAACCCGCGACTAACGCCCGGTGCGATCAAGAACATTTTGATTTCGACAGCAGACCGCATCATGAGCGAGCCCGTGATTAGGCAGGGCTACGGAGTCGTCAACGCCAGGCGTGCTGTGGAACTGGCAAGGGCTGAAGAGCACGCATTAAACGTCGCCGGTGGCAAACCGCCTCGCGTGGAAGATGGCCGCTTGCTGTTTGTGTTTCATGATGACGCCGCGAGCAGTGTTTCCGTGGCAGGTGATTTCAATAAATGGAGCCACGTCGCCACCCCACTCAAACGCAACGGTGATGGTCTTTGGTCCACCGAAATCGTTCTTCAGCAGGCGGGCCGCTTCGAATACAAGTTCATCGTCGATAACCAACGTTGGATCGAAGATCCGAGCAACGGCATGAAAGTACCTGATAACCATGGTGGCTTGAATTCAGTTCTTGTAGTTGGATGAAAATGTAAGGAGTAGCGACGACAAGCGACTACTTAACAGGCAAGTGAGACAGGAAGATGGAACTGACAGAGCAAAACACGATTAGTGCCTTCGACATGCTGCGTCGGCGAATGATGATGCCGGATCCGTGGACCACAACTGTGAACGAGAGTGACCCGGTTCGACCCGTTGGGCGATCGGTCGACGCGTTCAAGCAGCATTGGCCTGAGTATCTGATGGAAGCAGCGGAGCTCGGTTTGTTCATGTTCTCGGCTTGCGCCTTCACTGTCCTCCTGTTTCACCCATCGTCGCCAGTAGCTCAAACAATTGCCGACGGCGTGGTGCGACGACTGATGATGGGAACGGCAATGGGTCTTACCGCGATCGCAATCATCTTTTCACCGTTAGGTAAGCGATCGGGCGCACATTTTAACCCGTCCGTGACCTGGACTTTCTTTCGACTCGGAAAAATAAACGCGTGGGATGCAGTCTTCTACACACTGTTTCAATTCGCCGGCGCTATTGCCGGTGTGATGCTCGCATCGCTCACGCTCGGTAAGTTGATCGCTCATCAATCGGTCAATTACGCAGTAACACTTCCCGGCCCGCGTGGGCCAATCGTCGCTTTTTTCGCCGAACTCTTTATTTCTTTCATACTGATGTCATCCGTTCTTACGCTCGGCAATACGAGACGATTGGCCCGCTGGACCGGGGTTTTCGCGGGAGCTCTGGTCGCAATCTACATAACCATTGAATCACCGATTTCAGGCATGAGTATGAATCCGGCGCGCACCTTCGGTTCGGCCGCGGGCGCACGCGTCTGGATGTCACTGTGGATCTACTTCGTCGCGCCGCCTCTGGGAATGTTGCTGGCGGCAGAAGTTTTCCGGCGACTAAATGTATGGCCCACGATTGCGTGCGCAAAGCTGCATCACCATAACAACAAGCGTTGCATTTTTCGTTGCAACTTTGAAGCTGAACAATAAAGGAGAATCGTAATCATGAAACATCGAAATCTCGCAATTGGTCTGGCGCTGCTAACGGCTTGCTACCTGGCCCAGTTCACGGTAGCAGTCGCAACGCGCAAGGGCGAACCAACCAAATTCACGGTTCGCGTCGAAAACATTTCCAACCCGGAAGGAACGACGGCGTCGAATGGCCAGAAGGTTCCGTTTGCGTTATCACCCGGCATGTTTGTGTTAAGCGAAAAGAACGCAGCGCTATTTACTGAAGGTAAACCGGCGCGCAACGGCCTGGAGATGCAGGCGGAAGACGGAGACCCGTCAGGACTGGTGACCTCGCTGGTGGCCAGGCATCACAGTTCGAATCTGCATGGCGTTTTCAATACGCCCTTTGGCGCGATGGCTGCTGGTCCAATCCGTCCCGGAGACTCGTTTGAGTTTACGGTTACCGCCATGCCGGGAATGAAGTTCTTCATGACGCAGATGTTCGGCCAGTCGAACGACTGGTTCTACGCTCCGGCCGCAAATGGTATCGCGCTGTTTGATGCGAAAGGCAATGCGCTTAGTGGCGACATCACAGAGAAGTTCATTCTCTGGGATGCAGGCACCGAAAAAGATGAAGAGATCGGGATTGGTGCCAATCAAGGACCACGCCAGAAGGGGCCGAACACCGGCGAGGCTGAAAACGGCGTTGTCCATCGCGTTAGAGACGCTCGCTGGCAAGGCAAGAACGCGGAGTTCTTTCGCGTCACGATCACGCCTGAAGGAGGCATGTAAGTCATGAAAGCGAACATCAAGATCGCATTCTCAACGTTGATCCTGTTAAGCGCGGCCGTTTTTGCGAACGCGCAGACAGCTCAAAAGACGACGCTCACAATTGAGGGTGCTAAAAAAGTGATTGCGGGCGCAGTCGCCTATGCAAAGAAGGTCAACGCACCCGGCGGAGCAATTGCGGTGGTTGATGACGGTGGCAATTTGATGGCGCTGGAACGATTGGAGGGCACTTTTGCCGCCGGGGCGAATATTTCAATCGGGAAAGCACGGACAGCAGCACTCTTTAAACGACCGACGAAAGTGTTTGAAGACAACATCAAGAATGGTCGGACTTCATTGGTTGCACTCCCGGATGCCTACTTCACACCGCTGCAAGGCGGCATTCCGATCACGGTTAATGGCCAGATAGTTGGCGGCGTTGGTGTGAGTGGCGCGGCCAGTGCGCAACAGGATGAAGAGCTGGCGATTGCGGGAGTGAACACTCTTATGAGCGGCGCGAACGCGAGTGAAATGAAGCAGTCCAACCATACCAGCCGTCGCGAGAAAGCCGGCCTTGTATCAGCCGATGTTTCACTAACCAGGCCAGAGGTCACGATCGATTTGGCCTCAACTGACGGTGTTGCTCTGGTTAAAGGTGAGTGGCGTTATAGCGATACGAAGATCGTCGAAGCCGATTTTCGAGGACCTGGTCCAGACAAGCAGCCCACTGGAGCACCGGTTAAAACATACGACTACATACCACACGCCGGTGGCGCCGATTTCAACGATTCAAAATGGGAAGTAATCAGACCCACAAGCCTGGACCAGCGGCGCGGTAACGGCCGGCTTGGCTTCAACTGGTATCGCATCAAACTGACGGTTCCGGATCGCATCGGTGACTTTGATCCGACCGGATCGACCGCCGTGTTTCAAACGTCGCTTGACGACTACGCTGAGATCTGGGTCGACGGCGAGCTGTCTCGATCGTTGGGCCAATCCGGAGGTTCAGTAATTGCCGGTTGGAACGCTCAGAACAATCTGATCGTTGGCCGTAACGTAAAACCGGGCCAGCAGATTCAACTCGCGATCTTCGGCGTCAATGGTCCACTTTCAAACCCGCCGACGAATTTTATCTACGTTCGTTACGCACGTCTCGCTTTCTACAAGACCGAGCCGGGTCCGGTGGCTTTGACGCCAAGCGAAGTGAACGTGGAAGTTGTGCGCAACGATCCGGCGATGGATGAAATCATCGGGCCCAATCCCAAGGTTTTCAAACTCGCCGAAGGATTCAAGTTCACCGAAGGTCCGATTTGGATCAATAAGGATGGCGGTTATTTGCTATTTAGCGATCCCAACGCCAACACGATTTACAGGTACACACCGAATGGAAACCAGGATGGCAAGCTCGAGGTCTTTCGCACGCCGAGTGGTTATTCCGGAGTTGATATTGCGGAGTACGGCCAGCCAGGTTCAAACGGGCTCACACTCGATCCGCAAGGACGGCTTACCATTAATCAACACGGCAATCACCGCGTTGTCCGGGACGAAGACGATGGGACACAAACTGTGCTGGCGGATAGTTTTCAGGGCAAGCGGTTGAACAGTCCAAACGATCTGGTCTATAGATCCGACGGCACGCTCTTCTTTTCTGATCCGCCGTTTGGTTTTCCAAAGCTTTTCAACGATCCGCGCAAGCAGCTTCCGTTTAGTGGTGTCTACTCGATCTATAAAGGCAAGCTGCAGGTTGTGAGCAAGGATCTCACTGGTCCAAACGGAATCGCGTTATCACCGGATGAAAAGTACCTCTACGTCGGCAACTGGCCGCGTTCACTTACAGGGCAGGAATTGCGCAAGGAAGATGAGCCTGTAAACGAGATCGGCGACAGGCGCAAAGCAATCATGCGCTACGAAGTGCAGGCGGACGGAACGCTAAAAAACGGCAAACTCTTTTTCGATTTTACGAACGCGCCGGGTGACGACGGTCTCGATGGAATCAAGGTCGATCGAAAAGGGAATCTTTACGTGTCGGCTCCGAGTGGATTGTGGGTGATCTCGCCGGAGGGTAAACATCTCGGCACCATCATCACGCCACGTCACGTACACAACATGGCATGGGGTGATGACGGAAGGACACTGTATCTCTGCGCTCGATCAGCTTTATATCGCATTCAACTGAGCGTGACTGGAGTACGACCGTAAGCTAAGAAGTTTCTGCGCGAGCTTTCTCTTCTAACGGTTTCAACGTCTTGTAGATGAGAGCGTGCGTCGGGACCTCGAGGCCGACCTCGCGGGCCAGGCGCACGACCGCTCCATTCTGCGAATCCAGCTCCGAAGGTTTTCCCGCCGCAATGTCCCGTTGCATCGAGCTCGTTGCCTCTTCAGGCAAAGCATTGATGGCCGCCATCGCGTTGTCGATAGAATTTGCCGGTAGTTCAATGCCACGCGCGTGCGCCAGCCGGTAAATCTCATTCATCGCGGCGAGCATCTGTTCACGCCATTTCGGATCTGTTCGCAGGACTCCGGCCGGCGCATTAGCGAGTGCGCCAACCCCACTGAACGATGCAATGAACAGGAACTTGGTCCAGAGCGCAACTTGAATGTCGGCTGCGATGGTTATTTCCAAACCAGCGTGCCGGAAAACCTGCTCGATTCTCACGATGCGTTCTGTTCGTCGATTATCGCGCTCTCCAATCACTATCGAAGGTGTAAAACCGGCGTGTCGAATATGCCCGGGCGCGACGACAAAACTAACGATCCGGCAGAGTCCACCGATAACTCTGCCAGGGCCCAGCTCATCAACGAGCTGTGACACAGCATCAACTCCGTTCTGCAAGGGCAGAACGGTAGTGCCTGGGCCAACGAGCGGTTTCATCGCCCGCGCCGCCCCAGGCACTTGCCACGCTTTCACACCGATAACAACCAGATCAATTTCGCCTACGTCGTTGACATCATCCGTTACCTTTGCCGGATAAACGACGAAGTCCCCAGACTGACTCTCTACCTTCAACCCATTGGCCCTAATCGCGCGCAGGTGCTCTCCTCTTGCGATAAACGTCACGTCCTCGCCGGCGTGTGCCAAACGCCCGCCGAAATACCCGCCGACTCCTCCGGTTCCAAAGATTGCTATTCGCATGTAAGGAATCACCCAATCGCTCGACTAACGGGTTGAAGTTTGGAATTCAGAAACATTAATCGAGGAGAGTTTAACTTATGTCGAGAAAAATCCCGGTTGTTTTGGCGGTGGCTATCATTGGTCTTGTAGCCTGGTATGCGTTCCGTCCGGAACGGCTCTTCATTAATCAGACAGTCAACGAACAGTTTCCTACCGCCTCGGCTGCGAGCAGCAAGCTGGCCAGCGGTCAGTTTCATACTGCTGCTCATGAAACCAAAGGCACGGCCACGGTGTTTCAACTCGCCGATGGAAAGAAGACTTTACGACTGACGGATTTCGCAACGTCGAATGGCCCGGATGTGCACGTTTATCTAGTCGCGTCGGGTGACGCCAAAGACAACGACACGGTCACAAAAGCAGGTTTCATCGACGTCGGCACCTTAAAAGGAAACATTGGCGATCAGAATTATGACCTGCCGGCAAACACGGATCTCGCGAAGTACCGGGCGGTAACGATCTGGTGTAAGCGCTTTGGCGTGAACTTCGGGACCGCACCGTTGATGAATGATTCGATGCAGTCAATGAACCGCTAACAACCTCCAACAACCTCTTCGACGGTCGAGGAGTTAGGTCATGACAAACAACAACCACTACGACGTAATCATCATCGGGACGGGCGCGGGCGGCGGCACACTGGCGTACAAGCTCGCGCCCTCGGGCAAAAAGATCCTGCTGCTTGAACGAGGAGACTACGTGCCGCGTGAGAAGGATAACTGGAGTACACGCGCCGTCAATCTCGAAGGGAAATACAACACCAAAGAGGCCTGGCGCGACAGTGAAGGGAAGGACCTGCATCCGCACACTAATTACTTCGTCGGCGGTAACACGAAGTTCTACGGTGCTGCTCTCTTTCGGTTGCGCAAAGAAGACTTCGGTGAAGTTCGACATCACGGCGGCGTCTCCCCCGCCTGGCCCATCAGCTATGAAGAACTCGAACCCTATTACACGAAGGCTGAGCATCTGTACCAGGTACACGGCAACCGCGGTGAAGATCCAACCGAGCCCTGGGCCAGTGCCCCTTATAAGTATCCCGCCGTCAGCCATGAACAACGCATACAACATTTGCACGACGATCTCGAACGGGCAGGGTTGAAGCCATTTCATGTGCCGCTGGGCATCCGCATCGACGAAAAGAATGCACGGAAGAGTCCCTGCATTCGCTGCAATACCTGCGATGGTCATCCCTGTTTGATCGGTGCTAAATCCGACGCGCAGACGATCTGTGTTGACCCGGCGCTTGAGCACGAAAACGTCTCGCTGATAACGAATGCGAAGGTGATGCGCCTCGAAACGAATGGCGACGCGCGTGTGGTCAGCAAAGTAGTCGTAGAACGAAACGGCACTCGCGAAGAGTATTCAGGCGACATCGTCGTCGTAGCTTGCGGGGCAGTGAACTCCGCGGCGTTGTTGTTGCGGTCGGCGAACGACAGTCACCCAAACGGACTGGCTAATCGATCGGACGTCGTCGGTCGTCACTACATGGGCCACATCAATTCAGTGCTGATGGCGCTCTCCAAGTGTCCCAATCCAACGGTCTTTCAAAAGACACTCGCGATCAATGACTTCTATTTCGGTTCGAAGGACTGGGACTATCCGATGGGCCATATCTCGTTTGTCGGCAAGCTCGACGCTGACACGTTGAAAGCAGGGGCGCCGGCGATCGCGCCAGGATGGACACTCGATCTGATGGCGAAACACTCGCTGGACTTCTGGCTGACCTCCGAAGATCTTCCCGATCCAAATAACCGGGTGGTAATCGATCGCGATGGTCAGATCCGCGTGAGTTACAAGCTGAACAACGTCGAAGGACACGATCGGCTGAAACATCACTTACAAAAGGCCATGAAGCAGACGAACTGTGACGTTCATGGTCACGAATGTCATCAGGGGCTATTCGCTCGGAATCTTTACCTCGGACAACGTTTGCCGCTGGCGGCAGTGGCCCACCAGAACGGCACCGTCCGTTTTGGCGACGACCCAAAGACATCGGCACTCGATCGGTATTGCAAAGCGCACGAGCTCGACAATCTTTATGTCGTCGATGCGAGTTTCTTTCCGTCGAGCGGTGCGGTGAATCCAGCGCTCACGATCATGGCTAATGCTTTACGCGTCGGCGATCACCTGTTGGAGCGATTGAAATGAAACGGATCAAAGTAACTTTACTCGGTTTACTGCTTGCGCTGGGCGTCGTCGTTAGTACGACGGCGGGCCAGTTCCTGCCAATGGACGCGCGTGCCTTAAACAGCTCGCGCGTCCCCCTCCTTGCTGAAGACGACAAGCTGGTACCGCAGGTCAAGCAAGTAGGCGCGATCGGTATGACCGTGTCCGACATGGATAAGTCCGTCGAGTTCTACTCGCGAGTCCTTTTGTTTGAAAAAGTTTCCGATGTGGAGGTCGCGGGCGAGGATTACGAACGGCTACAAGGCCTGTTCGGTCTGCGCATGCGCGTGGTGCGAATGAAACTGGGGGAGGAATTAATCGAGTTGACTGAATACCTGACGCCCAAAGGTCGTCCCATTCCGATTGATTCGCGCAGCAATGATCGCTGGTTTCAGCACATCGCGATCATCACCAGCGATATGGACCAGGCGTATGCCCTTTTGCGACGGCACAAGGTCGAGCACGCCTCGACCGGACCTCAACGTCTCCCTGATTGGAACAAGAACGCGGGCGGCATCAAGGCATTTTATTTTCGGGATCCCGACAAGCACTGGCTGGAGATCCTTCAATTCCCTCCCGACAAGGGTCATCAGAAATGGCAGAAAAATCACAAGCTGTTTTTGGGAATCGATCACACGGCCATCGTCGTGGGCGATACGGAAGCGAGTCTTAAGTTCTATCGAGATGCGCTTGGTTTGCAGGTTGCCGGCACCAGCGAAAACTACGGCACTGAGCAGGAGCACCTGAATAACGTTTCGGCGCAAGGTTACGCATTACGAGTCTTCGAGCTGCGAGCGGGGGGCCAGGCATCGAATTTCTCGAGTACCTTGCGCCGCGTGATGGCCGTTCTCTGCCTAACGATGCGCGTGCGTCGGACCTCTTTCACTGGCAAACGACTCTGATCGTTAACACCGCCGACATGTTCGCGAAGCGATTGCTTGCCGAGAACACCCGCTTTGTTTCCCCAGGCGTGGTGACGATGAGCGGGAAGAATTTGGGTTTCAGTAAAGGCCTGTTGGCCCGAGACCCAGATGGCCACGTGATGGCGTTGCTTGAGAGATGAACACGATGAACAGTCGACCACTCTTCATTCCGGTAATTCTCGGCACGGTCAGAAAAGGCCGCGCCAGTGAAAACGTTGCGAGGTTTGTTTTCCAGCAAGTTCGTCAACGTGAAGGCGTCGAAACGGAGCTCGTTGATATTCGAGAGTTGGACCTTCGCATAGACGATGCGGGAGAGGGGATTAAAGACAAGAGATTCTCCGAAATCTGCGAACGCGCCGATGGATTGGTCCTCGTCGTTCCGGAGTACAACCACGGATATCCCGGGATGCTTAAACACGTTCTCGATTCGAATCTGAAGGAGTACATCCACAAGGCCGTGGGAATCTGCGGCGTCTCAGCCGGCGGTTTCGGCGGCACTCGCGTAATTGAGAGTCTGCTACCCGTGATGCGTGAACTTGGACTGGTCACGATTTTTTGGGATGGAAACTTTTCCAACGCCCAGGACCTGTTTGATGACAGCGGCAAGATTCGTGATGAAGCGACGCACGTGAAGCGCATGAATAAATTCCTCGGTGAATTGGTTTGGATGAGCGAGGCGCTTCGTTTTGGGCGACAGAACATTTCCCAGAAATGAATTACATAACCATGACTGCTGAAGAAAAACGATTAGAAGAAGCTCGGCAACGCACGAAGCACTGGAAGCGATGGGGACCTTATCTCAGCGAGCGCGCCTGGGGCACAGTGCGTGAGGACTACAGTCCGCACGGCACTGCCTGGGACTACTTTCCACATGATCACGCCCGCTCGCGCGCTTACCGTTGGAACGAAGATGGAATAGCAGGTATCTCCGATCGACGTCAGAACATTTGTTTCGCTCTATCACTGTGGAACGGCCGGGATCCGATTTTGAAAGAACGTTTATTTGGCCTGACTGGAAACGAAGGAAACCACGGTGAAAACGTCAAAGAGTATTACTTCTATGTCGATTCAACGCCTACTCACTCGTACATGAAGTACCTGTACAAGTATCCGCAAGCGGAGTTTCCCTACAGTCAATTAGTTGGAGAGAACAGGCGGCGAGGAAAGCTTGAACCAGAGTTTGAATTGATCGACACAGGCGTATTCGAGGGTGATCGATATTTCGACGTTGTTGTCGAATATGCAAAAGCCGACGTCGAAGACATCTTGATCAAGATTGCGATCACGAATCATGGTCCAGTTGAGGCCTCGCTGAACCTGCTTCCCACGGTCTGGTTTCGCAATACCTGGTCCTGGAATCAGAACGGCACGGCCAAACCATCATTGCGAAGAGCAGGCGAGTTCGCTATCGAACTCGACCACAGTGAGCTCGGCAAACGCTGGTTGTATTGCGACGGCGATCCGGACTTGCTCTTTACGGAGAACGAGACGAACACTCAACGGCTCTTTAATTTCAGCAATGGTTCCCACTATGTCAAAGATGGCATCAACGACCACATCGTTTACGGCAATCAGCACGCTGTTAATCCTGAAGAGACGGGAACAAAAGCAGCTGCTAATTACAAAATAACGATTGCGCCGGGCGAAACAACGACGATCCGTTTGCGGCTGTCCGACGTCAATAACGCCAGACGAGAGGAAGCTTTCGCGAACTTTGAAAACCTCTTCGCGACGCGGGTTCAGGAAGCCGACGAGTTTTATCAAACGATCATTCCCACTGACCTTTCGAATGATGCACGATTAGTAATGCGCCAGGCGTTTGCCGGCATGCTCTGGTCGAAACAGTTCTATCACTACGTGATCGAGCAATGGCTTGAAGGCGATCCATCGACACCGAAGCCCCCAGTCGAACGTGAGCGCGGTCGCAATTATGAGTGGAAACATCTCTACAATGCCGACGTTATTTCGATGCCCGATAAATGGGAGTATCCGTGGTATGCAGCATGGGATCTTGCGTTTCATTGCGTGCCGCTGGCCCTCGTTGATTCAGAGTTCGCGAAAGAACAGCTCGTGTTGATGCTGCGCGAATGGTACATGCATCCGAACGGTCAACTGCCCGCGTATGAGTGGGCATTCGGTGATGTGAATCCCCCCGTCCATGCGTGGGCCACCTGGCGTGTTTACAAGATTGAGAAAAAGCGGCGCGGGGTCGGCGACACAGTGTTTCTTAAGCGCGTGTTCAAGAAGCTGTTGCTGAACTTCACCTGGTGGGTCAATCGCAAAGACGCTGATGGAATGAATATCTTTCAGGGCGGCTTCCTTGGCCTGGACAACATCGGCGTCTTTGATCGCAGCGCGCCGCTGCCGACTGGCGGGCACATCGCTCAATCCGATGGCACTAGTTGGATGGCAATGTACGCGCTAAATCTTCTCGCGATAGCGATGGAGTTGGCGAAGGAAGATCCTTCCTACGAGGATGTTGCGAGCAAGTTTTGGGAACACTTTCTGTACATTGCGCATGCAATGAACAAGCGTGGCGACGATGAGATCAGTTTATGGGACGAGACTGATGGTTTTTTCTACGATGTTCTGCATCTGCCCGCAGGCAAGCCGTACCCGATGAAGGTCCGTTCCATGGTCGGCTTGATTCCATTGTTTGCCGTCGAGACGCTTGAACCTGAACTGCTTGATCGCCTGCCTGACTTCAAGAGGCGCATGGAGTGGTTTATCGGCAATCGTACCGATCTAACGCAGAACGTTGCGTGCATGCGCACGCCCGGTAATGCTGAAAGGCGGCTACTTTCGATCGTGGACCATGAAAAGCTGCGCAGAGTTCTGCGAGTGATGCTCGACGAGAATGAGTTTCTCTCGCCTTACGGCATTCGTGCGGTTTCACGTTTCCACAAGGACCATCCTTATGTCCTTCCAGTTAATGGAAGAGAGCATCGCGTGGATTACGAGCCTGCTGAATCGAGCAACGGTCTGTTTGGCGGCAATTCAAACTGGCGTGGTCCAATCTGGTTTCCGCTAAATTATCTGCTGGTCGAGTCTCTGCAAAAGTTTCATCACTACCTGGGTGAAGATTTTAAGGTGGAATGTCCGGTTGGTTCCGGTCAGATGATGACGCTCTGGGAAGTTGCCGGCGAGATTTCCAATCGGCTCTCACGGATCTTTCTAAAAGATGAGAATCATCGGCGGCCTGTTTTTGGCGCGGTTGAAAAGTTTCAATCCGACGCTAACTGGCAGGACCTTGTTCCTTTCCACGAATATTTTCACGGCGACAATGGCTCCGGCATTGGTGCCAGCCACCAAACTGGTTGGACCAGCCTGGTCGCAAAACTCATTCAACAAAACGGCGGGTAACACCTGTAAGGATTAACGTCGTCGCGCGACTCATGATCGTTTGGCGAACTCCAACAGAAGGACGCATTCAACATGAGAGAACGATGGGCAGTCATACTCGCGGGCGGAGATGGAACCCGCTTGCAATCCATGACGCGCGCTATAACAGGCGACAATCGTCCCAAACAATTTGTGCCGATCATCGGCGGCCGCACTCTTCTTAATCAGACCAGGCGAAGAGTCGCCATGTCGATCAAACAGAGCCGTACATTGATTGTTGTTACAGAGAAGCATCGGCGGTTCTATGCACCACTCCTGGACGAGGTTTCCCCAGGTTTATTGATTGAGCAACCACAGAACAAGGGAACGGCGCCGGCGATCCTGTATGCCCTGCTGCACGTTGCGACTCGATCGCCGAAAGCGGTCGTGGCACTGTTTCCTTCAGACCACTTCTTCGCCGATGACGAAGAATTTATGTCGCACATCGAAGTCGCGATGAATGCGACCGAGATCCAACCGGAACTCGTGACGTTGCTGGGAATCACTCCAACCGCTCCGGAAACGGAATACGGCTGGATAGAACCACACCCGTCGATACTCGCAAACGCACAAAGATCGATTACGCGAGTCAGAAAGTTCTGGGAAAAGCCGAGTGTGAATCTCGCAACGTCCCTGATGGAACGCGGCTGTCTTTGGAACAGTTTCGTCATGGTGGGACGTGTTGATGCACTACTGAAGATGACGCGAGCTGCGATGCCGGAATTGTTTGCGGCCTTTGACGCTGTCACTTCCACGCTCAGAACCGCAGCCGAGCATCTCGCTCTCGCCGAGCTCTATTCGCAAATCGAGGATTCGAACTTTTCTCATCAAGTGTTGGAAGCGCGGCCGGAGGATCTAATGGTGATGAGAGTGGGAGACGTTGGTTGGAGCGATCTCGGCGAGCCAAATCGAGTGTTATCAACTCTAGCTCGTCTTGGATTCCAATCGCATCTGGAAAGGACCGCGAGCTAAAGGAAAATCGATCATGAGAGCAATCGCAGTAAAACCCGGAATACCGAACACGGTCCACTTAACCGAAGTGCCCGCGCCCAAAGTTAGCGACGTTGCTGGCGGGCGGGGCGTGCTTGTGCGCGTGTTACGCGTCGGCGTCGATGGCACGGACAAGGAGATCAATGCCGCTGAGTATGGCCAGTCGCCGCCGGGTGACGACTTTCTGATTATCGGTCATGAGGGTTTTGGTCAGGTCGAGTCGGTTGGTCCAAATGTGACTGAAGTGAAACCGGGAGATTACGTGGTCGCTACTGTTCGTAGACCGGGGTCGAGCATTTACGACCTGATTGGTACCAACGACATGACTACCGACGACAAGTACTTCGAACGCGGCATCAACCTGCGCCATGGGTACATGAGTGAGTACTACGTGGACGACGCGGAGTTCATCGTGAAGGTACCGCAAGGTCTGAAAGAGGTGGGTGTTCTGCTTGAACCCACTACAGTCGTCGAGAAGGGAATCGCTCAAGCGTACGAGATTCAACGCCGTCTAAAAGTGTGGAAGCCAAAGCGTGTGGCAGTTATGGGTGCGGGAACGATTGGTTTGCTTGCGACTCTGGTACTGCGACTCAAGGGATTACAAGTTACAACGTTTGGCAAAACCGCGAAGCCCTATCTGAATTCGGATTTGATCGAAGCCATCGGCGCCACTTACCAGTCGACGGAGAATGTATCGATCCTGGAGGGCGCTACGACGTATGGACCATTCGACATCATTTTTGAAGCGACCGGTTTTTCGCCGGTTGTATTCGACAGCATGCAAGCTTTGGGAAAGAACGGAGTACTGGTCCTGTCGAGCGTAACAGGTGGCGACCGAAGGGTTGAGGTGCCTGCCGACAAAATCAATCTCGAATTCGTTCTCGGAAACAAGGTGATGGTTGGGACTGTGAATGCTAATCGCGAATACTTCGAGATGGGCGTAAAGGATCTTGCTCAGGCGGAGGCAGAATATCCAGGTTGGCTCTCGCGCCTGCTGACACACCCCGTGCGTGGCCTCGAGAATTACAAGAACCTGTTTGCGAAGTTGACTAACCCTAACGGGGCGATCAAGGTTTATTGCGAAGTGGCAGATTGAGGTCGCGATGAATCCCAACCTATCCAGCGAGTGGCTTGAAACAAACGGAATTGGTGGGTTTTCGTCTTCAACGATTTCCGGTATTAACACCCGGCGGTATCATGGCCTACTTACTGCGGCCAACAAGCCACCGGTAGGACGTCTCGTTCTCCTTTCAAAGCTTGAAGAAACACTGGTAATCGATGGAAGCAGATACGAGTTCTCCGCGAATCAATATCCGGGCGTCATCCATCCTCAGGGTTTCAATTATCAGATCAGTTTTCGTCCTCGTCCGTTTCCAATATTTACCTACGAAATCGACGGTGTACGCATTGAAAAATCAGTGTTTATGGTCCACGGTGAGAATACGACTGTGGTTCAGTACAGTTAATGACTAATCGAGAACAACTTAAATTGGAGATTCGACCCCTAATCGCGTTCCGCGACTACCACAGCACGACGCATGAGAACGGAGCGCTTAATTCACAAGTGGAAACTGGACCGGGTCAGACGACATTCCGGCCGTATCGCGATCTTCCGGCGCTTCACCTTGCTCACGATCCAGCCGAAATCGATACAAATGGATTTTGGTATCGCAATTTTCAGTACTGCATCGAGCAAGAACGAGGATTGGATTTTCAGGAAGACCTGTTCAGTCCGTGCGCGTTCACCTTCGATTTGAGCGCGAGGAATAAGATCATCATCATCGCTTCAACGGAACGATCAAACAAATTCGTTACAAGATTGAACACGGCTGCGGATCAATTCCTTGTCGCGCGCCAACGTGGCACAACAGTGATCGCGGGGTATCACTGGTTCGCTGATTGGAGCCGAGACACGATGATTTCATTGCCCGGTTTGACTCTCGTCAACGGACGATGGGAGATCGCGAGAAGCATCCTCGCGGAGTTTGCAGCGCATGTAAATCAAGGGATGCTGCCAAACCGATTTCCGGATGCCGGCGAAGCTCCCGAGTACAACACCGTCGATGCAACATTGTGGTTTTGCGAAGCAGTGCGTTCCTACCTCCAATACACGGGTGACTACGAGTTCGTCCGAACAAGTCTATACACAGTGCTGAAGGACATTGTTAACTGGCACGTAAAAGGCACGCGCTATCAAATCCACCTGGATCATGATGGGTTGCTCTTCTCCGGCGAACCAGGTGTGCAGTTGACGTGATGGATGCCAAGGTCGGTGATTGGGTCGTGACGCCGCGTCACGGAAAGCCGGTTGAGATTCAGGCGCTGTGGTACAACGCGCTACGAGTAGTCGAACGTCTCGCAGCCAAATTCGGCGAACCAAGTGTTGAGAAAGAGTACGAGGCCATCGCAAACAAAGCCCGCACAAGTTTCAACGAGGTATTCTGGAACGATGAATACGGTTGTCTTTACGATGTAGTAAACGGTGAAACTCGAGATGCGTCGATCAGACCAAACCAGGTGATCGCAATCAGTTTGGCCAACACGATGGTCTCGCAGGAGCGCGCCGCGAGTATCTTGCGTGTAGTCGAACACGTTGATGAACCGCAAACCAGGTCAGCTTCAGCCGCTCGAAGGAGATCTCATGCGTAAATTCTTATCCTTAGTTTTACTGATCGTCGCGTTAGTCAACACGACAAGCGCGCAAACTCAAAAGGTTGCGAAACCTGTGGCGGTCGGAGACTCCGCTCCTGATTTCACACTGGAGGACCATCATGGAGGGAAGGTGACGCTCTCTGAATCAAAAGGGAAAAGCCCTGTGGTCCTTGTCTTCTATCGTGGCTACTGGTGACCGTATTGTGCACGGCAGTTGGCCGAATTACGCAACCTTCTTAAGAAAGACGAAAACGTAAGGATACTTGCCATCAGCGTTGATCGTCCCGATGTCAGCAAAGAACTTGCCACCAAAATCGCGGCCGACGGAAAAGGCCAGATCAACTTTTCGCTGTTGTCCGATCCGGATCATCGGACGATTGATGCCTACCGGCTCCGCGATCCGGCATACGACGGTGAGAAACTTGCGGGCATACCTCACCCAGCCGTGTACGTGATCGATAAAAAAGGAGTCGTGGTTTGGGCCAAAGTCGAATCCGACTATAAAAGGCGACCCACAAACGATGAGATCCGCGCGGCGATCAATGCTTTGAACTAGAATTCAACGACGTGACTTGCGAACAGTTTTCTTCTTTGCAGCTTTGCTGCCGTCTGGTGTGAACATCGCGCGCGACAAACGGATGAAGGTTTGCATGATCGGAGATTCGTAACCTCCAGTCAGTTGCGCGATTCCGAGTTCCCAATTGATCTGGGCGCCTTCGATCCACCACCGGACCAGCGTTCCGTTCTCCACTTCATCAATCACCGATTGCAGCGGCACGATGCCGACACCCATGTCGGCTTCGACCATTCGTCGAATCGCCTGCTGGCGGCTCAGTTCCATCGCGACGTGAAGTGTCACGCCGGCCTGCGCGAAGAACTGATCGATCAAGCGCCGAGTGTTGCCGCCACGTTCGCCGAGAATCAATCGTTCACCCGCAAGTGTGTAAGCGCTAATCGTCTTTTGCTTGGCGAGTTTGTGTCTCGGCGAGGCGATCGCGACGAGCTGGTCCTCGCTAAGACGTTCAGTCTTAATACCTCGCACGTCCACCGGAAGCGAAACGAAAGCGATGTCGGTGTCGCCGGCGAGGATCTGGTCCACCAGCACTTCGCTGGTCCCGGACGTGACGCTGATGTCGGCGCCGGGATGCTGCGCGCGCAGGTCGGCAAGGATCAACGGCAACTGGTCCGTCAGGACCATCGCCGACGCACTGCCGATTCGCAAACGCCCTCGCTCGGCGCCTGCGAGCTCCGCAATCTCGTCGAGCGCCGCGTCGTGCTCTCGCAAAATGTGCCTCGCGCGACGCAAAAGTTGTTCGCCGGCCTCGGTCAGGATCACGTGTCGTGGCGCGCGCACGAACACTTTTGCGCCGATTTCGTTCTCCAATTGGCGGATCTGCATGCTGATCGCAGCCTGCGTCACGTGTACTCGCAAAGCCCCAGCCGTGAACGTTCCCGACTCGGCGATAGCCACAAAGGCCCTTAATTGTCGAATTTCCATGCCTTGCTCCACATATCAAGATGCATTATCGGAATAATAAAATCTTTTAGTTTGGATTATAAGTCCACGACCCCTAGAATAATCAACACGCTACATCGTGCCGTTGGTCTATCCGGCCCCCGTAGCTACCATTGTGAGCACTGAACGACGAACAGCAGATCTCTCTCCAGCCAAACGCTTGCACACGCAGAATTCGGTGGTGGGTGTCGACGGCGGCGGCACCAAAACGGAAGCGGTGATCATGGACGCCAACTTCCGTGTGATCGGTGAAGGCCTGGCTGGACCATCAAATCCCTTGCGAGTCGGAATCGCCGGCGCGGCCACAGCTGTGCGCGAGGCGATCGATAGTGCTTGTGCGATGGCGAAGCTGCGGCGCAACGATCTGGTCGCGGCACAAGTCGGGCTCGCAGGCGCGCGACGGCGGGAGTTGCGCGAACGCATGCGTGAGACGCTGACGCGCCTCGACATGGGCGAACTTGAAGTGGTCACCGACGCCGATATCGCACTCTATGGCGCGACTGACGGCGCGCCGGGTTTAGTCGTCATCGCCGGCACCGGTTCAGTCTGTTGCGGTATCAATTCGCGTCGGAAACGATGCTGCGCCGGTGGTTGGGGACCGATTGCGGGTGACGAAGGTAGTGGCGCATGGCTCGCGCGCCGCGCGTTGCGCGCAATTGCGCATGCGTCGGACGGACGTGGTCCACAAACGGCGCTGACCGAGTTGGCGTGCGCTTATTTTCACGTCACAACAGCCGACGATCTGAACACCGCGATCTATGCGCCGACGATTACCAACGAACGCCTGGCTGGCCTCGGCCGCGATGTGGTAAACGCCGCGAAAATGAAGGATCCAATCGCGCTGCAAATCGTTGCCGACGGCGGTACGGAGCTGGGCCTAGCGGCGGCGGCTGTTATTCGTCATCTTCAAATGGAGCACGACCGTTTTCAGATCGCGTACGTTGGTGGCGTTTTCCGGTCGGCGGGCGATTTGATGCTGAACACGCTGCGTGCGGAAGTTAAGCGAGTCGCGCCGCGCGCGTACTTCGAACCGCCGCATTTCGCTCCGGCCGTGGCTGCCGCTAGAATGGCTCGCGAACGCATCAATCACATTGCACTCGCAGTCTGACGCGGCAAAGAATGAGTACTGAAACAGGCGTCTCGCTTCCGATCACCGAACAAGACAATCCACGTTCAGCGAACCTCAGCTCGCAGTCTGCGGCCGAGATTGTTGCACTAATGAACGCGGAAGACGCGACTGTTGCGGCCGCGGTGCACAAGGTGCTTGGCGACGTCGCGGCGGCTGTTGACGCGATTGTCGAGCGGTTGAAAAAGGGCGGCAGACTTTTCTATATCGGAACCGGAACATCAGGACGCCTCGGCGTGCTCGACGCGTCGGAGTGTCCGCCGACTTTTGGCGTCTCTCCGGAGTTGGTCCAGGGGGTGATCGCGGGTGGATACGACGCGTGTCATCGCGCTGTTGAAGCCTCAGAAGACGATGCTGACGCCAGCAGTGCAGATTTGCGCGCGCGCGGTTTCACCGGCGGCGATATTTTAGTCGGCATCGCAGCGTCAGGACGGACGCCTTACACGGTCGGCGCCATTTCCTTCGCGCGTTCGTTGGGTGCATTTACCGTTGGCCTGACGTGCGTTCCGGGTTCGCCGATCACAAAGGCCGCGGAGTTGAGCATTGTTCCGGTTGTTGGACCCGAGGTCGTGACCGGATCGAGCCGGCTCAAAGCTGGCACGGCGCAAAAGATGGTGCTCAACATGCTCTCGACGGCAACGATGGTCCAACTCGGTTACGTGAGCGGCAATCGCATGTCGCACCTGAAGCCTGGCAATACAAAATTACGTGAACGAGCAGTGCGGATCGTGATGGCGGAAACCGATTTGGACCAAACGGCGGCGACCATGGCGCTTGAAGCTTCAGGCTGGGACGTTCGTGAAGCGATAAGATCGACAGTAGACTGAATGAAACCACTCGATCTGTTCATCATTTTTGCGTACCTGATCGGGATTGTTCTGTTCGGCACCTGGTTCGGCCGCAAGCAGAAGACCACCAGCGCATACTTTCTCGGTAACAGATCGGTGCCCTGGTGGGCCGTCGCTTTCTCCATTGTTGCCACTGAAACATCAACCATCACCTTCATCTCCGTACCGGGCATTGCCTTTGCGCGTGGCGGAAACTTCCAGTTCTTACAGCTCGTCTTCGGCTATCTGCTCGGGCGCATCGTCATTTCATTACTGTTCATCCCGTCTTACTTTCGCGGCGATCTCTTAACCGTTTACCAGCTACTCGATCGTCGTTTTGGCGGGAAGATCAAAATGCTCGCGGCGTCGCTGTTCGTCGTCATGCGAAACATCGCCGACGGGATTCGCTTGTTGCTGACTGCGATAGTGCTGTCGGCGGTTTACGTTGCGTTTCAACCGCAGGGAAATGTCGAGATGATCACGATCGCGTCGATCGTTCTGATCGGCGTCGCGATGGTCATCTTCACTTACTTCGGCGGGATGGAAGCGGTGATCTGGGTCGAAGTGGTCCAACTCGGGATTTACATCGCGGGGGCGATCGCGGCAGGCGTGATTCTGTTGACGTCGATCGACGGCGGCTTCGGCACAGTCAGTTCATTGGCAACGCAGTTTGGCAAGTATTCAATCTTTGATTTTGCTTTCGACCACACAAAGACCTACACGTTCTGGTCGGGACTGATCGGCGGTTGCTTCCTGACGATGAGCACGCACGGCACGGACCAGTATCTTGTGCAGCGTTATCTCTGCACAGATCGTCCTCGGAAGGCGACCGTAGCACTGTTGACAAGTGGCGCCATCGTGCTGGCACAGTTCATCGGATTCTTGTTTATCGGCGTGCTGCTGTTTGCGTTCTACCAGCCTTTTGCGGATCCGGGTTATGCGACTGCCGCTTCGACAGCGTTTCCGTTCACGGGCGGCGACCGTGTCTTTCCCGACTTCATAACGAAGTTCATGCCGAGTGGGCTCTCGGGTTTGGTAGTGGCTGCGATCTTTGCGGCGGCGATGTCGTCGTCGTTGAATGCAATCGCCGCGACGGCGGTCAACGATCTTTACAAGCCCTTCAAGCCGAATCAGGACGACAAGCACTATTTGAAAGTTTCGCACCTGCTGACCCTCGTCTGGGGCGTGGTCCAGATCGGTGTGGCGCTGGCCATGCGCAATCAGCCGGGATCAGCGTTGAGTCAGGCGTTGTCGATTGCGTCACTAATTAACGGTCCGATACTAGGCGTGTTTTTAGTGGGCACGCTCCTGCGGCGCGTGAGCCAGCCGCCGGCGCTAATCGGCATGCTTGTAAGTATCGGTTCGATGCTTTACATCTACCTCGCGACGGGGATCGCGTGGACGTGGTTCGTTTTTATCGGGAGCCTGATCACGTTCGTCGTGGCGTGGCTTGCGAGTTTCGCCTGGCAACATCCAAAACAAGTCGAGGAAAAAGAGCTGCATGACTCCTTTCGTGATTCGTCGCCTTCATCCGTGTCTTAGCGTAGTCCTGTTGCTGATGTTGCTGGCCTCGCTGACGTCGCCTGTGTTGTCGGCGCACCAGCTTGCGAAGGTCGCTGCCTTCAAGCGCGACCCCAGCTCGGCAGCGTTGAAGTGGGCCAACGAAGAGCTGCGGAAGATGTCGCTGGAAGAAAAGGTGGGCCAACTGATCTCGGTCGGCGTCAATGCGACCTTTATGAATCAGGAGTCCGATGCGTATCGCACGCTCAAACGCAACGTCGAAGAACATAAAATCGGCGGCATCATTCTTTTTCGCGGGCCGGTTTACGAATCGGTGATCCTTGTGAACCGCATGCAGCAACTGTCACGTCACCCGTTGCTCATATCGGCGGACCTCGAAGCAGGTGCGGGCATGCGTTTCGAAGACACGGTCAACTTTCCCTGGAACATGGCAGTGGCTGCCACCGGCAATCCCGACTTCGCGCGGCGGCAAGGTGAGATCACTGCGCGAGAAGCGCGGGCGCTCGGAGTTCAGCAGATCTTCGCGCCGGTGGTGGACGTTAATAACAACGCGGCGAATCCAGTGATCAATGTGAGGTCGTATGGCGAAGACCCGGCCGAGGTCGCGCGTTTCGCGGCCGCGTTCACTGAAGGCGCACAGGCCGCCGGCGTGATTGCGACAGCGAAGCACTTTCCCGGTCACGGCGACACGGCCGTGGATTCGCATCGCGGGTTGCCGGAGATAAATGTCTCGCGAGAGCGTTTGAACTCAGTCGAGTTCGTCCCGTTTCAGGCAAGCGTCAACGCGGGTGTCGGATCGGTGATGGTGGGCCACATCGCGCTCCCGCAGATCGACGCGACTGCAATCAAGCCGTTGCCACGCAACGTCAAGGGCAAACCGATCGACACAGACGAGGCGGGTGAGATCGTCGAAGAGAAATCCACGATACCCGCAACGCTCTCACCAGTGATGGGCCGCATTCTCCGAAACGACATGAAGTTTCCCGGAATGATTGTTACCGATGCGTTGAGCATGAGCGGCTTGACGATCTATTTCACTCCGGAAGAATCGGCTGTCCGTGCACTGGAGGCAGGGGCAGACATGTTGTTGAAGCCCGCGGACGTCGATGCGACTTTCCGGGGAGTTCGTGAGGCGGTGAAGAGCGGACGCATCACGGAACAACGCATCGAGGACTCGGTTCGCAAGTTACTCGCATGGAAATACGATCTCGGCCTTGTGGAGCAGCGTCTGACGCCGGTCGACGCAATCGATCGCATTGTCGGCAGTCGTGATGTCCACAAACTAGCCGGTGAGATCGCTGAACGTGCAGTCACGCTCGTCCGTGACGAAGACAAGTTGTTGCCGCTGAAAAACCTGAAAGCTGATTCGCGCGTCTTCAATCTCGCCATCACAAACGGCGAGGATCGCAATTGGATCACTAACCCATTCGTCTCCAAGTTGAATCGTTCCGGTTTGAAGGTTGAGACGATCGTGTTGGACGAGAGGTCGAGCGAGCAGGACGTGCAGAAGGCGATCGAGCGCGCGAAGTCAGCCGAGTTTGTCTTCGTATCGATGTACGGCCGCGTGCGATCTGGTCAGGCGTCGAGTGTTGGATTGCCGAACGCGGGCTCCCGTGCGCTGAACGCTCTGATCGATGCGAAAACGCCGGTGATCGGAATCAGTTTTGGCAATCCATATCTGCTGCAAAACTATTCCGGACTTCGCACCTACCTCGTCGCGTATGGCGACATGCCGAGTCTACAACAAGCGGTTGCGCGCGCGTTACTTGGCGAGATCGAGATCACAGGTAAACTTCCGATTTCGTTGCCGGGGTTGTACCCGCGCGGAACGGGAATCCAGTTGAAGGCGGCGAAATAATCGTATGCTTCGCTTAACACGGATCGTATTAGTTTTGATGCTGGTTGCGCAGCCGATCCTCGCGCAACTTCCACTCGTAAAACCGGAGACAGTATCGGTCTCAGCATCGCATCTCGCGGCGATGGATTCAGTCATCACTGACGAGATCTCGAAAGGCCGTCTGCCCGGCGCGGTTGTAGTCGTCGGTCGCAAGGGTCGTCTTGTTTGGCAGAAAGTTTACGGCTCGCGCGTCGTCGATCCGTCGCGTGAAGCGATGACGCCAGACACAATCTTTGACGCGGCGAGTCTTACGAAAGTCGTTGCGACCGCGACGAGCATCATGCTCCTCGTCGAGCAAGGCAAGGTGCGTCTGAACGATCCCGTTTCGCGCTACATCCCGGAAGTGAAAGGTGAAGGCCGCGAGCGAATTACGATCGAGCAGCTACTGACGCATGTCTCCGGCTACGCTCCTGATTTCGATCTGCGCGAGCGTTGGACCGGACACGACGAAGCGATCAAGCGACTGATCACCGAACCACTCCGCAACCCTCCCGGAACGCGCTTCACTTACAGCGACATCGGATTCATCGCGCTGGGCGAAGTCGTCGGCCGTGTCAGCGGGATGCCGCTCGACCAGTTTGCGAAGAAAAACATTTTCGAACCGTTGAAGATGCGCGATACGGGTTTCCGTCCGGATGCAAGTTTGCAGATCAGGACCGCGCCGACGGAAAAACGTCGCGGGCAGCTTAGTTATCTTGGTGACACTGCCGCCAACATTGGTGCGGAAGGTGACGTGTGGCTGCGCGGGCAGGTTCACGATCCCACGTCGTATCGCATGAACGGAGTTGCCGGACATGCGGGACTATTCACGACAGCGCGCGATCTGGCGATCTACTGTCAGATGATCCTGAACCACGGGGAATACGGTGGTGTGCGAATACTCAGTCCTCTGTCAGTTAATGAAATGACTCGCCCGCGAATCATCAACAACACCGGCGGCACGCGCGGGCTTGGCTGGGACATCAACACGAGTTTTTCGAGCAATCGCGGCGAACTTTTCCCACTCGGCTCGTTTGGCCACACCGGCTTCACCGGCACGTCGATTTGGATCGATCCGGCGAGCTCGATGTTTGTAGTGTTTCTGAGTAGTCGCCTGCATCCGGATGGGAAGGGCGATGTTGGACCACTACGCGGCCGCGTCTCTTCGATCGTCGCCGGTTCCGTAACAGACACCGCCGTGGTTGGACGCGCGCGCGAGCAGGCCACGAATTACTACACCGAGACGATCAAGAGCATGCAACAGTTTGCATCGCATCTCAGTTCGTCGGCGGCTGCGGCAAAAGTGCTGACGGGCATCGACGTGCTCGAACGCGACGGCTTCAAACAACTCGCCGGTCTAAAGATCGGTCTCGTCACAAATCACACCGGGCGCAATCGCGAAGGCCGCGCGACGATAGACGTGCTGAACAAAGCTCCCGGCGTTCGGCTCGTTGCGCTGTTTTCTCCCGAACACGGTATTCGCGGGCTCGACGACAACGAAAACATCTCCGATTCGAAAGACGAAGCCACCGGTTTGCCCGTCTATTCGCTCTACCGCGAAAAGCTACGGCGGCCGAAGCCTGAACAACTAAAAGATCTCGACGCACTCGTGTATGACATCCAGGATGTCGGCGCCCGCTTTTACACGTACATCTCAACGCTCGGCCACATCATGGAAGAGGCAGCGAAGACAAAAATCCCGGTGTTCGTGCTCGATCGTCCGAATCCGATCGGCGGCATTGACGTCGAAGGTCCGACTGCCGATAGCGATAAACTTTCGTTCATCTCCTATCACACGATTCCGACTCGTCATGGACTAACTGTGGGCGAGCTGGCCCAACTCTTCAATCGTCAACGCAAGATCGGCGCGGACGTGCGCGTGATCAAGATGGACGGCTGGCGACGGTCGATGTGGTTTGATGAAACGAATCTCACGTGGATCAATCCGTCACCGAACATGCGGAGCTTGACGGAGGCGACACTCTATCCGGGTGTCGGTCTACTCGAAACCACGAACCTCTCCGTTGGTCGCGGCACTGACACGCCGTTCGAGATCGTCGGCGCGCCATGGATCCAGGGAGACAAGCTTGCGGATTATTTGAACCAGCGATCGATTCCGGGCGTTCGTTTCGTCCCGGTACGTTTCACGCCGAACGCTTCCGTCTTCAAACACGAACAATGCGGTGGCGTGAATATCATCATCACGGATCGCGGCGCTTTTCGTCCGCTGCTCACCGGAATCGAAATGGCACTGGCGTTGCGGAAGTTGTATCCAAACGATTGGCAGGTTGATAAATACCTGCGACTGCTGGTCAATGCCGACACCCTCGAGCGGATTAAACGTGGCGAGGCGGCGAGAGAAATCGTCAACTCGTGGAATACTTCATTGCAGGAGTTTCGGCAGGCGCGCGCGGAGATCCTGTTATATAACTAAGAACCTGCTTTTCACCAAACACTCCTGATATTCATCATCGGCGGTTGAATCGATCGTGATCCCGCCGCCAACGCTGCACGTCGCAACATTCGTATCCGTATCAAGCACGACGGTGCGAATCGCAACGTTGAACGTGCAGTCACCGCCGGGACGCAGCAGTCCAATCGTCCCCGTGTAAGCGCCGCGCGGAAAGCGTTCGAGCTCACGGATGATCTGCATCGTGCGAATTTTCGGCGCACCGGTAACGGATCCACACGGAAACAGCGCCCCGATCAAATCCACAAGGCTCGTTCCGTTCTTAAGCGTCGCTTCGACTGTTGATGTCATCTGCCAAACAGTTTCAAACCGCTCGAGATCGAATAGTGAGGTCACGTCAACGCCGCCCGGCACGGACACCTTTCCGAGATCGTTGCGAAGCAGATCGACGATCATCACGTTCTCAGCACGATTCTTGATCGAGTTTTTCAACCAGCGCGCCAACTCCTCGTCCTCGTCGGCGGTTGGGCCACGTTTGACAGTGCCTTTCATCGGCTTTGTGCGAACGCGATCGCCGTGGCGCTCAAAGAACAGTTCAGGTGACAGCGAAAGAATCTTGTAGCGTCCGAGATCGACGTAAGCTGAGTACTCTGCGCGTTGACCCCCGCGTAATGCGTGGAACCACGCCAAAGAGTCGCCGGTAAATGACGACGTCAAAGGAAATGAATAGTTGACCTGATAGGTATCACCGGCCGCGATCAACTCTCGAACCCGTGCCACACATTCGTTGTATTCGTCTTTTGTAACTTTAGGTAACCACGGATTTGAAGAAACAGTAGAACGGATCTCCGTCGGATCCGATGGCTCTGAAAAAACTCCTACCCAGGCGAGAGGAAAGTCATCTGGCGTGTGAGTACGCAACGCTGAATCAAACGCCGGCGCCGCTTCGTAACTCAGCATTACCATCACGTAAGCGCCAGCCCGCGCACGCATTTCCGCGAACTCCAGAATGTGCGTTACCTCACCAAAATTCGCCGCGGTAATCGACTCGATTGGGTCCAAAAAAGCGACGGAATCAAAAATTGCTGACATCAGTAATTTTTATGGAAAGAATAACAATATTTAGCTAGCATTATTCCTGAACGGATATATAATCCGTCCGAATTTTCGCAGTTTCAACCTTACTTCAAACAGCCCAAGAGTTGAGATGGCCCCGTGTGTAATGCGGGAGCCGATTCAGTATTTGAGAGGAAGCCCATGAGAAAACCTATTCTTGCGTTCTTGATCCTGACTGTCTGTTTCACAGCGGTCGCGCTCGGACAGGGTACTACGTCGCGTGTCACCGGCACCGTCGTCGACGAAAAAGGATCGGTCGTTCCGGGTGCCGTTGTGACGCTCACCAACGAAGCCACTCAGAGCGCACTTACCACCGAGACGTCGAGTAGCGGAACTTACGTCTTCGATTCGATACAAGTAGGAAAGTATACGGTCTCGGTCGAGAAGCAGGGTTTCAAGAAAGCAGTCTCCGTTGGAAACACCGCAAACATCAACCAACCGCTGACCGTCGATTTCACACTCGAGATTGGTGGCTTGTCGGAGACAGTGCAAGTCGCCGCCACCCAGGAAGCGGTACAGACGAGCAGCTCGGGTAACATCGGCAACACTGTCGAGCAACGCACGCTCGTAACGTTGCCCATCGTGGGCAACCGCGGCCGCAATCCTCTCGAGTTCATCAACTTTCAGCCCGGCGTGGTGACCGGCGCGAACACCGGCGGCGGTATTCACGTCCACGGCTCCCGCGATCGCGCATTCAATTTCACGCTCGACGGCATCGACATCAACGAGACCAGCGCCGGCGGATCAAACTTTACTCCGATCCGCACGAATCCTGATTCGCTACAGGAGTTTCAGGTGGTGACTGGTAACTTCACCGCCGATCTCGGACGCAGCAGCGGCGCGCAAGTCACGCTCGTCACGAAGTCAGGTTCAAACGACTTTCATGGATCGCTCTTCGAGTTTTATCAAACACCGCGTTTTCACGCGAACGAATACAACAACATCATCAATAAAGCGGGACGGCCACAGTTTTTGCAGCACATCTTCGGCGGTTCGCTCGGTGGACCAGTTTACCTGCCGCGCTTCGGCGAAGGTGGTCCAACACATTACAGCGGTAAGAACAAGACGTTCTTCTTTACCAACCTCCAGTTCCTGCGCACCAGTCAGGCGTTCTTCGTAAACCGCACTGTTTACACGCAACAGGCACGCAGCGGTATTTACCGTTACGTTGTGGGCGGAACCAACGCCAATTTCACGCAGACGAACCCGTCGGTCGATGCGAACGGCAACCCGAGGCCTGGCTTAACCATTGGCTCCTATAACGTTTTTCCGAACCCGCTAGGTCTCGGACCCGATCCGACCACCGCGTTCATCATCGGGGTCACTCCGCTGCCTAACAACTTCAACGTCGGCGATGGTCTGAACGTCGCCGGTTTCAGTTTTGTGGCGCCGCAGACCGAACGCCAGTATGACTTCACTACCAAGATCGATCACTACTTCAACGATCGGCATTCGATGTACGTGCGCTGGGCCCACGGCGCGCAGAATACTCTCGGCGACAACGTCAACGGTGGGCTGCAAAAGTTTCCGGGCATTCCAAACTTTGTCGACACCTATCGCACGCCGCGTAACCTGGCCGTCAACTATCGTTGGACCATGTCGCCCACAGTCGTGAATGAATTCATCGCGGGCTTCAACCGGTTCACGTTCAGCTTCAACAATCCCGATCCGAACGAGAACCCGCCGGTCATTCTCAACGTGCCGAACGATCCGCTGAACCTGGAAGAACCGGTTAACAACCTGCGTACGATCACGACGTGGCAGTTCGCCGATAATCTATCCTGGATTCACAACACGCACGCTTTCAAGTTCGGCACCAACCTGCGTTTCCAAAAGCACGTTGATGATCGCAGCGCCGTCGCGGGCGTGTTGACGCGCGCACGCATCTTTTTGGGAACTGGAACTAATCCGGTGCCAGCGTCATTCGGGACACAGTCGCAAAACACATTGGTTCCCGGCATCGCCAACGCCGACCGGGGTCGTCTGGATAGTTGGATAAACGACATCCTTGGACGGGTCGGCACCATCAACCAGGCGTTCGTGGCGATTAACGATAACGAGTTTGGTCCAGGCCGCACACGCTTCCTCTACTCGGCCGAATACCCTGAGTACGATTTCTTCGCGCAGGATACGTGGAAGCTGAGACGCAATCTCACGCTTGATCTCGGTATTCGCTGGGAGATGAGATTGTCGCCGCGCGCGCCAGACAACATCGTCCTTCGTCCGGAACAACGGCTGGCAATCGGCGAACCGGCAACGAACGCGTTCCGCTTCGGTGAAGGAAAGTTGTATGACGATTCGCTTTACCTGTTTGCTCCGACGGTTGGTGTGGCTTGGGATCCGAAAGGTGACGGCAAGAGTTCAATTCGTGCTAACTACCGCCTTGCGTACGATCGCACCAACACGTTCATCTTTTCGTCGTTTATCTTTCAAAGCGCTCCCGGCCTAACACGCGCTGTGACCAACAACTCGTTCGGACAGAACGGTGGCCTGTTGCGACAGGGCGTTCCAACACTGACCTCAAACGACGTTACGCCGCTTCAGTTTCGACAACCTCCCTCGTTCTCAGTGAACTCGTTGAACGTCGTCGATCCGGAACTGAGTAACCCGAAAACGCATCAGTACTCGATTAGCTTCCAGCGTGAGATTGGTTGGAAGAACGTGCTCGAGGTCAACTACATCGGACGTCTGGGCCGCGATCTGTATGGCGGCTACGACGTGAACCAGGTAGACATTCGCAATAACGGTTTCCTGGCAGCGTTCGAAGAGTTAAGGACTACCGGCAATAGCACACTAATTAACAATCTGCTCGCCGGACACTCCGGACTCGCGACCTCGTCTACGGGCCCTAATGGGCGCGAAACGGGTTCGCAGTTTCTGTTGCGGCAGACGCTGGCAGCACAAGTTCGATTACCCAACGGAAATTTGAGCAGCAACCTCGTCGCTGCTGGAGCGGTGGCACAAGCGGCGTTCATAATCGCCCAGAGTACTCAGGGCGCATTCTCTGGTAAATCCGGCCCAACGCTAATCGCGAACGGGTTCAGCCCGTTTTTCTTCCAACCGTACCCGCAGTTCACCGGCGCAGTGAACGTGATCGATAACCACGATCGTTCGCGCTACAACGCGCTCGAAATCCAGGTGAGCCGGCGCTCGGCGAAAGGACTCGCGTTCCAGGCGAGCTACACACTCGCGAAGTCGGAAGACACGCGCTCTTTCGATCCTGCTTTCACGCTTATTACGCGAGGTGGCACGGGACAATCGGCGGCGAACACTCCGTTCGATATCAACAATCGCGATTTGAACTACGCGCGCTCCGATTTCGATCGGCGACACGCGCTTCAGGGCTACGTGCTTTACGAACTTCCGATCGGGAAGGGAAGGCGATTTGGCGCCGATTGGGGCCGAACGGTTGACTTCCTGCTCGGCGGTTTCAACGTCGCGGGCGTGATGCGGCGATACTCGGGACGTCCGTTCACGGTTTTCTCAGGCGCCGGCACTCTTTCGCAGGTAGTATTCACGCCGGCAAGTTGTAACGACTGCTCGCCGGACCTCGGCAGCGTCGTCCTCGAAAATGGCCGCAACGTTTTCTTCACTGCCGAGCAGCGCGCGAAGTTCTTCGTTCCTGCCGCCGGTGAATTCAGTAACGTAGGTAGAAACTTCTTCAACGGTCCATCGTTCTTCAACCTCGACATGACGGTCGGTAAGAAATTCCGGTTCTCGGAATCGCAGGATCTCGAGATTCGGGTCGAAGCGCAGAACGTAACCAACACTCCATCATTCGCGGTGCCCGATGCCAATTTGATTCTGACCGCCGGCGGTTCGTTTGGTCAGATTCTGGGAAATACGACCAGTACTTCTCGGAAAATTCAGTTCGTGGCGAAGTTCAACTTCTAACCACAAAGAGGCACAAAAGAAGAACGCAAGAGGCCCAAAGAAAACTCTAAGAACAAAAGCAGGTTCGACCGGATAGCCGAACCTGCTTTCTTTGTGCCTTTTTGCGTTTTCTTTTTGTGCCTTTTGTGGCTCAGAACTGGACCTTCAGCGCGAATTGGATCACGCGCGCGGCCTCACCCGTTTGTACGATCGTCTGGGTGGAAGGCGGCGCGACGCCGGCGCAACACGACGAAGCAAATACGCTCGACCTGATGCTGGGCGATCCGGTTGACGCATCCCGCGGATTGTCGAAGTTCGTGTGATTGAACGCATTGAACATCTCAGTCCGGAACTGGATCTTCACCCGCTCGGTGATCGCGAACGTCTTGATGAAACCGAAGTCGATGTTCCAATAACTCGGAGCGATGAAGATGTTACGGCCGGCGCCATTCTGTCCCGGCGCCGGGATGCAAAACGGTTGCGTCAGATCCACGCCGCACGTCAGCGCATTCACCGGTTTGAACAACACCGGACCGGCCAACGGCGAACCCGGTAGTTCCTGAAGTTGGGCTCTGACCGGAGCCTGCACACCGGCGCGACTTTCGTGACTACCGTTCGACGTAAACGCCCCGCTGCGGACCGCGAATGGCTCACCACTCATGTGCGTGTAGATCGTATTGATGGACCACCCGCCCAGCAGTTGGTTCACCACTCCCGAAGCGTTGCTGAAGTATTTCCGGCCACGACCCACCGGCACTTCCCAGACAGACGCGGCCGTGAAGGCGTGCGTGCGATCGAAATCGGATCGGGCACGCTCTTCGCGGAAGTTGCGAATATCGGTAGGCGTGCGTGAGTTGGTGGTGGAAAGACCGCCGCCTGACGCCGCGCCGACCGGATCGACCGACTGATTGTCGATCGACTTGCCAAACGTGTAAGCCATGCTCAGTCCGAGACCGGTGCTGAAGCGACGGCGCAATGTGAATTGCGCGGCGTGATAGTTGGAGTCACCACTGTTGTCGAGATAGGTGATCAACGCAAACTGTTGATTCGGCCGCAACTTCAGACCAAGCGTGTTGTCTTCAATGCGTCGAGCAAAACTGCCGGCGCCGTTTATGTCCAACTCGCTGATCGTCGTCGCGGAGTTCAGAAAACCAGCGGATGCGGTCGCGCTCAGACCACCCAGCGTTTGTAATTGGGAGAGCAATGGTGGCGCGACTCCCGTAACGCCGGCTGGGCAACCGGTGCCTGCCGGAGTGCAACCCTTCGCCCGGTTCTGCTGCATGATCAGGAACGACGGCAGAATCTTATCCGGATTCACCTGGTTAATGTCGTACGCCATGAAGAGGGTCTGCCCTCGACGCCCGATGTAGGCAGCCTGGGCCACCATACCCCACGGCAGTTCACGCTGAACACTGAAATTCCACTCGTGCACCGTCGGCAGTTTCATCTCAGGCGCGAACACCGTGATCGGTGGAGAGTTGGTTCGTAGTTGTTGGGGTGGTCTAAGCAGCGACGAAGGTTTTGCCGAAGGCGCAGGTAGTTCTGTCGGGAAGCCTCCGGCGAGTGTACTGTTGATGTTTGGCGAGTTTACGCAGCCGGGTGTGATTGTCGTGAAAGCGCCCGCCGTTGCCGAAAATGACGACGTGCAGCTTTGCACCAGGCCCGGAATTCTGCCGGCGGCGGCGGTCACCTGAAACGACGAGATCGTGTCGAAGGCGATGCCGTAACCGATGCGAATCACGCTCTTGCTACTGTCTCCGAAGAGAGTGCGCATGAAGCCGGATTTAAAATCGGGGCTGTAAGCCAGGCCGAAACGTGGTCCAATGGCCCACTTGAAGTCGCCTTCATACCAGTGCTTCGCCGGAATGAAATTGACGGCGCCCGGATCGCCGACTTTCGGAACTGCCGGCAGCGCCGTGCCCGCGATCGATGTCTCGGCAACGAAGACGTTGTCTTGCGGCGAAGTGTTGGCGGGAGGATTAATCTCCCAGCGCGCG
Organism: uncultured Acidobacteriota bacterium; assembly: GCA_963789185.1. GTDB lineage: Bacteria > Acidobacteriota > Blastocatellia > Pyrinomonadales > Pyrinomonadaceae > PSRF01. Next base: position 430,695 of record CAWBJU010000010.1, on the reverse strand, counting down.
CCGTAATTCAGCGTTAGGTTGGGCCGCACTCTCCACTCGTCCTGGAAGAAGAAGTTGTACTGATCGAGATTGTGTTTCTCCGCGTAGAGCGTGACGGAATCGCCTGTCTTGAACGGCAGAAACGCGTCGTCTTTCAGGTTCGAAATGAAGACCTGGTTTATGGAAGCGGGTAAACCGTAGAGATTGTTTATCAGGTTTCCGAGAAGGGTCTGGTCAGTCGAGTTGATGTTGGAAGCCACCGCGAAACCTGAGTTGCCTGTGGTGCCGAGGAACACCGGCCGCGTCGTTTGTGAGAAAGTCACCGATGGCGTGACGTTGATCCCGCCCGGTTGTCCGCGTTGGTCCACGTGACGATAGAACCGGAGGTTCATGCCCATGCGAAACACGTGCTCGCCGCGAACGATGCTCAAGTTGTTGAGGATCTGCGGAGTTGTTACCCAGCGCGCGGTGCGCGGAGTATTGATGTAAGGCTCGCTGATGCTGTTGAAATCGAAGGGGGGCACATCCGGCCACTCTGGATTCGCCTCGCCTTGCGTGAAGAGAAAGCCGAAACGACCGAAACCGGCAGTGAACTCATTGACTACACGCGGCGAGATCACGCGTCTCCAGCCGATTGCGAGGTTGGACGTACGACGAAAGACTTCACCTAACGGCGGATTGTCAGGATAGACCTGTGGCCTGCCGTTTAGCGGATCGCCTTTCAACGTGTTGTAGTCAGACCACAAATACCTGACGAAGATGCTGTTGTTTTCGTTGAAATTATGGTCAACACGCGCATTGATCGCCGGACCTCTAATCTGCGTCGGCGGGTTCCACAGGAACGTTGCGGTGTTGAGGCCATCACCCGCAGCGGCGAAGTTATTCGGCAATGGGTACGCCTGAAGCAGGCCTGCTGTCACGCTGTCGAGTGACTTGCCGGTCGTGTTGTTGCCGGCCGCGTTCACGTTGTAAGTGCGGATACAGCGGAGCGACGTCGGCGTCGCACACAGCGGCACCACCAGCGCGCCGGTGCTTGGATTAACCAGCAGCGTGGAATTGCGCGTGATCGTCGTGCCGCCGATTACGAGAGGGTTTGCCGGATCGGGCACGAAGTAACGGAAGATTCCGTTGCGCGCCTGTTCTGTGTAGACCACCGGGAAGCCAAACGTTTGATCGATTGGTTGGGTGAAGTCGACCCGGTTGTATTGATAACTCCCGAAGAAGAAGGTTTTGTTCTCCTTGATCGGCCCGCCCATCTCGAAACCGAACTGGCCCATGCGGATCAACGGCTTCGGGGCGTTTTGCGCGTTTGCATACCATTCGTTGGCATTCAAGGCTTCGTTGCGCAGGAAGTAGAACCCAGTGCCGTGATATTCGCTGGTGCCGCTTCGCGTCGCGATCGAGATTGACGCGCCGCTGTTTCGACCTTCTTCAGCGGTGGCGTTGTTCGTGGTGACCTTGAACTCCTGCACGTTGTCAGGATTGATGCGATAAAGATTCGACACGGGATTGGGGACGCTCGATTCGTTCGCCTCGATTCCGTCGATCGTCACGTTGTAAGCGCGATCTCGAGAGCCGTTCACGTGCACGCCCGATCCAGCTCCGCCGAAAGAGCGTTGCACTACGCCCGGTTCCAGCAGCAAAAGAGTCAGCGGATTACGACCGTTGAGCGGCAACGTTTCGATGGCTTTCTGTTCCACCACATTCCCAAGTGTGGCGTTGGCCGTTTGCAACTGCTCCGGTCCACCCTGGACAGTTACAACTTCGGAGACCTGGCCGACCTCCAACACCACGTCGACGGTCAAAGGGTTGTTGACTTCAATGTGGCTCCCGGTCTTGACGAACTTCTTAAAACCGGTGTGTTCGACGGTGACGGTATAGTTGCCGACTGGCAGTGCTTCAAACGCGTAGGCGCCGGCTTCCGTCGTCGTCTGTGTTTGCGATACTCCAGTGGCTTCATTGGTGATGGTGACACTGGCACCCGGGATCGACGCCTGCTTACCATCGACCACGCGGCCCGTGATCCGGGACGTGCTGGTTTGGGCTACTGCCACGATCGGCATGACAGTAAACAGGGCGACTACGAGAACTGATAGTAGTTTGACCCGTGACATAGGCGAACCTCCTGTCTTGGTTAGGCGCAGCCGGGCAACAAAGCCGTATGCGATAACGCTGGAACGGCGGCGCCGGAAGGGAGCGGTTTTAGGGAATCACCGCAAACGCCGGAAAGAAAAAAACTAGTTTGCGATGAGCGGCAGTATATCCCTATGCGATAGAACGTCAAGGTTTTTGTAGTTTTTACTCCAGCAGGTTATCAGTCAAACTTATCGATTGAATAAGAATCTTTAGCTTCTATTATTCCTCCGTTTCACCTATAATCCAGCTTCTTCCGCTTTACTACACAACAGTGAAAACGAGTCTCTTCAAGTCTCTGTTAGCCTTGATTGTGCTGGCGCTTGGAAGCCTGATCTTCGGCCAGCTGGACCATCGTGTCACCGCGCAAGCCCCTGCTTACGATCTCGTAATCACTAACGCGCGCATCGTCGACGGCAGCGGCAATCCGTGGTATCGCGGCGATGTCGCGATCAAAGCCGGTCGCATCGTCCGCATCGGTCGCATCGCGCCTCAAACGGCTGCGAAGACGATCGACGCCCGAGATCAGATCATCGCGCCGGGCTTCATCGACGTGCATACACACGTAGAGTCGATTTACAGCTTGCCCACTGCCGAGAACTTCGTGCGTATGGGCGTAACTTCACTCGTCACCGGAAACTGCGGATCGTCTGCAACAGACGTGGCCCAGTTTCTTGGTCGCGTGAATGAAAAACCACTTTCAGTAAATCTCGCTACATTGATCGGTCATGGTTCCGTGCGTCGCCAGGTGATGGGCGCTGACGATCGCGCGCCGACTGCCGATGAGCTCACGAAAATGGAAGCGCTCGTCGAGCAAGGGATGAAAGATGGCGCGGTTGGTCTGTCAACCGGGCTGATCTACGTTCCCGGAACGTATGCGAAGACTGACGAGATCGTGGCGCTCGCTCGTGTGGTCGGTCGTCATGGTGGTTTGTACGCGACGCACATGCGAAGCGAGGGCGACAAGGTTGCCGACGCGATTCGCGAGAGTATTTTGATCGGCGAACAAGCCGGTTTGCCCGTCGAGATCTCACACTTCAAGATCAGCAACAAAAAACTCTGGGGCCAAACGCCGATGACGCTCGGCCTAGTTCGTGAGGCTCGTGCGCGCGGACTCAACGTGACGGTCGATCAATACGCCTACACGGCAAGCTCGACTTCACTTTCATCTAGATTGCCAAGCTGGTTGCACGCTGGTGGTTTTGAAGAAGCGAAAAAGCGACTCGCGGACAAGGAGACGCGCGAGCGTGTGATCAAAGACACGAAAGAATCCCTGAAGCGCAGCGGCTTCAAAGACTACTCGTTTGCCGTTGTTGCCTCATACGGTCCTGACAAATCGTTCAACGGAAAGTCGATCGCCGAGATCACTAAGCAGGTCCGCAACAAGAAAGACATTGAGAGCCAGATCGAACAGATGCTCGCGATGTACGAAGCGGGTGGCGCGAGCATGGTCTATCACAGTATGGGTGAAGACGACGTCAAACGGATCATGCAGGAACCGTTTACGATGATCGCTTCCGACGCCGGCGTGCGACAGGTAGACGACAGCGTTCCGCACCCTCGTGGCTACGGCAACAACGCTCGCGTGCTCGGCCAATACGTTCGCAATCTAAAACTAATCTCGTTGGAAGACGCGATCCGGAAGATGACGTCGCTACCGGCGCAGACCTTCGGATTTCGCGACCGCGGCATGATTCGCGAAGGGTTCGCGGCTGACATCGTCATCTTCGATGAAAAAACGATCATGGACCAGGCGACATTTGATAAGCCGCACCAGTATCCGTTGGGCATCAGTTACGTTCTCGTAAATGGCGTTGTCGTAATGACAAACAACCAAATGACAGAATCGCGTCCCGGAGTCGCCTTGCGCGGCGCGGGTTCGACGCTAACTCATAAAGAAATCTCGGTTCGATGAAATGAGGAGGAGCCCCATGTTCTACTCTAGGTCCAATCGCCAATTCTTCTTACTCACACTCTTTTGCGCGGCGTTGTTTTTGTTACCCGCGACAGCATCTGCACAAACAGTCACCGGAACATTGCAAGGCAATGTTAGTGACGCGAAAGGTGCGCTGATACCGGGCGCGGAGGTCGCCATTCGCAACATGGATACCGGCCAGGAGCGCACGTTGCAGACGAACAGTGAGGGAGCTTATGTCGCCTCGTTTCTCCCGCTGGGCCGTTACACCGTCACAGTCTCTAGTACGGGATTCAGCAAAATATCCCAGGAAAACATCGAGGTCACGTTGAACCAGACTCGAGTGCTCAATTTCACTTTGAATCCGAGTACTGTCACTGAGGCGGTGGTGGTTACGACAGACGCTGCGCCAATCAACACGACCAACGCCGAGATAAAAGGATCACTGAACTCTCAGGAGATCCTCGACAAGCCGACGCTCAACCAGGGCAGCTTTCTGTCGCTGGCCGAAACCTTCGCCGGATTTCAGGAGAACCCGACGTCAGGACAAAACAATCCGACCGCGTCATCCGGCTCGTCGATAAACTTCAACGGCACCGGAACACGCGGCGCGACGTTCCAGATCAACGGCGTCAATAACGACGACTCTTCCGAGAACCAGAACCGCCAGGGCGCTTCGTTATCGACGATCAAAGAGTTTCAGGTGATCACCAACAACTTCACCGCGGAATTCGGACGCGGTTACGGCGCGGTGGTGTTGGTCCAAACCAAGTCCGGAACAAACGAGCTTCACGGCGACGTCTACTGGTATCACAACGACAGTGCTTTGAACTCGACGAACAATGTGTTTGCTCCCGGAGTGAAAAAGGGCGTCACGCGTCGCAACCAATTTGGCTTCACGTCTGGCTTTCCGCTGTTTAAGGACAGACTTTTCAGTTTCATAAGTCTGGACCACACAGAGAACACGGGCGCCAACAACTTCAATCGCGATGTCTTTACCCTCGCGGAGCGCAACCCGGCGAATTGGTTCCTAACGACGCCCGCGAACAACACACCCGCGAATCGCGCTTTCGTTCAGGACATCATCGATCGGTTTGCGAATGCCGTTCCGAACGATCCGGCGGCTGGTCCCAGAGTTTTCCGTGGGCAACAAGGATTTGATTTCCCGGCGCGCGATTATTCCGGCCGGCTCGATTGGAATCCCTGGTCAAAGGACAACATCAGCGCGCGCTGGCATTACACGCGCCAGAAATTTGTCGCCGACGACATCATTGTCGGCGAACGCGCCGATCAGAATCACAAGCAACAGAACTTCGGTCTGACGTGGACGCGCTTGTTCTCCGCAAAGTCTGTCGGCGAGTTTCGCTATGGTCTTGGTTTGAGAACGACGCTCGTCAACATCGCGGCAGGCAACGACACTCCGATCATTCGTTTCTTTAACCCCAGCCCGATTACGACGCAATCGAGCATCGGCAGTGCCGGTAACTTTCCGATTCAGCGTTATCAAACCGACAACCAGTTCGTTTACAACTTCACTACTCTCTTTAGTAAACATTACCTCAAACTCGGAACAGATATTCGCCGTCAGAACCTTGACGACCTGGCAGACAACTTCTCGCGTGGTTTTTACAGCAGCACCGTTGCGACGTGTAACGGCGTAAATTACGGTAACGGTTTCAACCAGCTCATCAACGGCTGCACGCCCAACTATCAGAAAGGCTTTGGACCATTCTTTCTGGAGAATCGTAATCGCGAGGCGAATTTCTACGCCGAAGATAACTGGAGAATCAGTCCACATTTCACGCTCAACCTCGGGTTGAGATATGAATATGTTTCCGCGCCGGACGAAGCCGCGGACCGGATCGCCTACGGCATCAGCGCCGACAAAGACAATTGGGAACCGCGAATCGGGTTTGCGTGGAGTCCGAATTTTCAGAGTGGCTTCCTGCACAGCTTGTTTGGCAGCGCAGGCGACTCTTCATTCCGTGGCGGTTACGGGATCTATCACGGCCGCATCTTTCAATCGGTCTTCTCGCAGGGTGGGGCAACCGTAAGATTCAACCCGCCGAACGCTTTCTTCTACAACCAGTCGGGCGTGGCAACGTCAGTTTTCAATCCGGTCAATCTGGCCGATCCGACTAACGGTTTTGTTTTCACGCCTGGACCACAAACGGCGCGTCATACGATCACGGCGATCGATCCAGGACTGGAAATGCCGTACACGCAGCAATGGAATTTCACGATCGAGCGTCAGATGCCATTCTCTTCGGCTTTCCGCGCCAGCTACACCGGAAACCGCGGCATTGGATTGTTGAAATACGCGCTCGACAATTTGCCGTTGCACGACCCCGTCAATGGCGTGCTCGTTGCCAACCATCCGAACAATCCCGCGAACTTGCGTGGGAAAACGATTAAACTTGCGAGCGATTTTCTCTGCGCTGGTACCGCGGGCACCACAGCGATTCCGTTCACGGCGCAATGTCCTGTCGTCGTACCGATCGGCGAATTCGAATACAGCTTCCGCGTTCCGCGCACAAACGAGCGCAGGCCAAACGGTCTCTTCGGAACGAACGTCGCGGTATCGAATGCCGCCTGGAGTTATTACCATGCAATGCAGCTCGAATGGGTCAAGCGTTTGAGTAGCAATCTCAATTTCCAGGCTAACTACACCTGGAGCAAAGCAATCGACACTACGTCGGAAGCCACGTTCGTCGGCGCCGGTGACAGCAACCAGAACGGAAACGACGCTCGTGCGGCACGCAGTCTTTCACGTTTCCACACGCCGCACCGGTTCACAATCTACGGAACTTACCGGTTGCCGTTCTTTGCAACCGACAAAGGCTTAGTGGGCCAGGTGCTGGGAGGTTGGCAGTTCTCAGCGGTCCTCAAGCTCGCAAAGGGAACGCCGTTCACTGTGACGACTACGGCGGTCGATTTGAATTTCGACGCCTTCAGCGAAAGCAGGCCGGTGCTTCTCGATCCATCAGTGCTCGGTAATAGTGTGAATCATCCGAGTAACTCTATTAGTGCGCTTCCACGATCTGCTTTTCGAGCACTTACGACTGCCGACTTCAATACGACGTCGATACTCGGACGCAACACGTTCTTCATCGATGGTACGAAGACGCTCGATTTCGGTCTCATGAAGGCGTTTTCAATGCCATGGGAAGGACATAAGCTGGTCGTACGTGCTGACATGTTCAATTCGTTGAACCATGTTCAGTATGGTATTCCAAGCGCCTCTATCGCCAACACGAACTTCGGCGCTATCACAGGGGCCGCGACTCTCTATCAGCCGCGCAACATTCAGGTATCACTGCGGTATCAGTACTGATTTGATGAGACTAAAAAGTTGTTTGTGGCAATTTGCGATCTGGTTCGTGCTGGTCTGTGCGTTACCGGCATTACCAGGGCCATCATTTGCGAATGTTCCGGCGAACGAGGAAGTGCGCGCATTGTGGGTTGTGCGCACGACCTTAACTTCACCCGAGAAGATTCGGCAGATGGTGAATTCTGCCGCCGACAACGGCTTCAACACTCTAATCGTTCAGATTCGCGGTCGTGGTGACGCGTATTACAAATCACGAGTTGAACCGCGCGCTGCTGAACTGAAGGATCAACCACCTGAATTCGATCCGTTTGCTTTCACGTTAGCCGAAGCACACAAAAGAGGACTCAAGGTTCACGGGTGGCTGAACACCAGCTTGCTCGCGAACCTTGACGCTTTACCCGCCGATCCGAGTCACGTCTACAACAAGCATCCGGAATGGCTGGCGGTGCCGAAGCCGGTGGCTCGTGAGCTTTACCGGATTTCGCCCAGCGATGCTGCTTACCGGCAAAAGATAGTGGAGTGGTCGAAGGCCAACCGCGCGGAACTGGAGGGGATTTACACCGGTCCCGCTAATCCAAAGGTGCGCGACCACATCTACAAGATCTGGATGGACGTGCTGAAGCATTATCCGGTTGACGGTCTGCACTTCGATTACGTTCGCTTCGCGAGCCCGGACTTCGACTACAGCCGCACATCTCTCAGCAATTTTGAAAAGTGGTTGAGGCCGCAACTCACGAAAGACGAATGGCGCGACTTAAAAGCGTCGTTGAAACAGGATCCACTGGCGGCTGTCGAAAAATTTCCCGCGAAGTTTGCTGATTTCCAACGCGCGCAGGTAACAGCACTCGTCGAGCGGATCTACCACGCAGTCAAGAAGCGAAACCCTGACGTGTTGGTGTCAGCAGCCGTCTTTGCCAACGACGAAAACGCGTTCACGCGTCGTTTTCAGGATTGGCGCCGCTGGCTTCAGATGGGCATTCTCGACGTAGCGTGTCCGATGGCTTACAGCACTGACACGGCTGTCTTTCAGAAACAGATCGAGATCGCGGCTACCACGGCGCACGGCGCGAAACGTCGCGTCTGGGCGGGCATCGGTGCTTACCGGATTCCGTCAGAGTCAGCAGTCGAGAAGATCAATGTAGCTCGGTCGTTGAAGACCGAAGGTTTTATCCTGTTCTCTTACGACTTTACGGCGCGACCGAGCGAGTTAAATCCTGATGGCGCGTATCTTGAACGCATCCGGCGAACGGCGTTCTGAAAAGTGTGCGCGAAGCATGGCATCAGTATAAATTCGGGTTATCCCCACGTTACTGAAATGTTGCGCCTAAATGAACTGTTATGTAAGAATAACTGCACTCGTTTACGAGTTGTTTTCTTCTTTCCAAACGACAATTGCGTTGCCTAAAGACCGTACTGAAAACCCGGTATTGCGGTTCTCCCCGTTGGCTTGTCCGATTGGTGGGCACCCGTCCACTCCAACAATCATGAAGAGGATTATCCCCATGAAACTTCACCTCCATTATGTGCGCGCTATATTTGTAACCCTGGCTTTACTGAGCTTCTTATGTCCTGTCTCTGCACAGGAAGTAACGGGCGTGATAACAGGTACCGTGAAGGATGCCAATGGCTCAGTGATTCCCGGTGCAACCGTGACTATCTCGGACGCCGATAAGAAGGTTTTGGTTCGTACGGTCAATTCTAATGACGATGGAGAGTTCGTCGCTCCCAATTTGTTGTCAGGCTTTTACGACATAACAATCGAAGCGCCGAGTTTTAAGAAGTCACTCCTGACTAGAGTCAAATTGGACGTGGGCCAGCGCCGATCCGTCGATGCCGTCTTGGAAGCTGGTAACATTTCCGAATCGGTATTAGTTACAACTTCACAGGTGTCGGTTGAATTAAACGCCGCAACAACATCGACGGTCATTAACGGCGACCAGGTGCGTCAGCTTTCAATCAACAACAGAAACTTTGTTCAGCTCGTAACGTTGGCGCCTGGTGTTACCAATGACCTTGACGACCTCGTGTTCACTGGAACAAATAATCCTGACACTCAAGTCGTCAACAGGACGCTTATCTCCGTCAATGGTGCACGGAGTACGCAGAATACTTTCACGGTCGACGGCGCTGATGTCACAGACCGAGGATCGAATCTCACTATTCAGGCGTATCCGAGTGTTGACTCCATCGGCGAGTTCAAAGTGTTGCGGAGTTTGTATCCCGCAGAATCAGGTCGCAGCGGTGGCGGACAAGTAAATATCGTAACCCGCTCAGGTGGTGAGCAGTTTCACGGCAGTGCGTTCGAGTTCATTCGCAACGAGGCTTTCAACGCAAACGATTTTCAATCCAATCGAACACCTTCGTTGGCGGCGGCGTTTGGCCGTGATTCGAACGGAAAAATCCGGCGCAAGCCGTTTCGCTATAACAACTACGGATTCACCGTTGGCGGTCCGGTTTACTTCCTGAACTTCGGTGAAGGTGATGGGCCGATGGCACGGAAACTCGCGAGGACTTTTTTCTTCTTCTCCGAGGAGCAACGCCGTGATACTCGCTATCCAACGTTATCCACGCGCAACGCCAGCGGAGCTGTTCCCTCTGCACAGATGAAACAGGGGGTTTTCCCGATACCAATTTGTTTGAGCGCTTCAAGCGCCACAAACTGCACCTCGATCCTCCCCGCGGGAACGCCTATCTCCAGTGTTACGCCAGTAAGTGGTGTCGCTCAACAATACATAAACCAGATCTGGAACAAAGTACCTAATCCTACTGACCCGGCGACGCTTCAGTTGGATTTCCCGGATATAAACGTCGCGAAGTTCCGACAGGAGATTCTCAGACTCGACCACACAGCTAACAATCAATGGAGCTTTTTCTACCGTTTCGAACAAGACAAGATTCCCACTCAGGACGCAGACGGTACAATCGGCGGACGTTCTAATCTACCCTTCGTTAACCGGACCGACTCTGATTCTCCGGGAAAAACTCATACGGCTCAGGTGATCTTTACACCGAATGCAAACATGGTTTTCGAGGGCCGCTTCACCTACGGTTATGGCGCGATTTTCATCAACACTGTGGGTTTTCTTTCCAAGGAAGTATCCCCCATCGCAGTCAATCTGCCTTACACAAGCGTCAGAGACACGGTCCCAATCGTTACTGTTGCCGGCTTCAATTCACTCACTGGCTTTAGCAACTACGATAATGATTCATACAAAGCGAACATGGCGGGTAACTTCACCTGGATTCGTGGTAACCATTCGTTGAAATTTGGATTAATGGTCTCAGGCAATACAAAGCACGAAAACGCGCTGTCCGGAACTAATCAGGGGCAGTTCACCACTTTTAGCAACACAGTGACATCGCTTGCCACTCCAGCTTGCGTGCGCGCAACCGGTGTCGCTTCCACATCGATAAATACTCTGTTCCAGAACTGGGCTTGTTTCATGATGGGCAAGAACGTCACGTTTACGCAGTCCAAGCTCGATCTGACAGTGGATATGCGTCAGAGGTCGATCGAGTGGTTTGCGCAGGATGATTGGCGCCTTCGCAGCAATCTCACAGTGACACTCGGCGTTCGGTACTCGTATTTCGGACCGCCGTATGACAAAAACGGACTGCTTGCTAATTTCGTTCCCAGTCTTTGGAAAGCTTCAGACGCACCGATTGTCACAGGCGCTGGAAATCGTCGCGCCGGATCAGGAAATTTCTGCAACGGTATGATTGCTAACTCGCAGAATCTTCAAACAGGTCCGGCTGCTTTTAATTGCAGACCCACGGCGTCGCCGTTCGGCAAATACGTTTACGAGGCACAGAAGCAAGACTTTGCTCCTCGAATTGGTATCGCCTGGGATCCGTTTGGAGAAGGGACAACTTCAGTCAGGATCGGCTACGGCATGTATCATGACCAGGTATCGCTAAGCGCCGCAGAGCTACTTTCCCTGAACCCGCCCTTTCAGGAGACGGCCACACAAACGCTGACGAGTATGGACCAGCCAATTCCGACAGGGGCCGCAATACCCGTCGTCGCTTCGGCCACTCCGGCTTCTATTCGCGCCATTCAGCCTGATTTTCTGACGCCCTACATGCAGCACTGGTCGCTTGATGTGCAGCGTCAGTTTGGAAGCAACACCGTTGTCACGATTGGTTACTATGGCTCCAAGGGGACTCATCTGAACGGAAATACCGAGTACAACAACTTACCGTTAGGTTTCGCGCTGAATTCACAGTGTGCAACCGGGACGGCCGCATTACAGGATCCGGGTGTGGTTACAACCGCGTGCATGACGTCCGGAACGGCGCTCACTGCAACGCCCACCATCTTCGATCAAATTCGGCCTTTCCGCGGCTATCGCTCAATCAACGTACTCGAGACGCGTTATAACTCGAATTACCATAGCCTTCAAGCCTATGCTCAGCATCGCTTCTCGGGTGCTTCACAGTTGAACTTCTCATATACCTGGTCGAAGAATTTGACTGATAATCAGACCTCTTCGGTCAACGCCGCTCCGCAGGATGCAAACAACATCCGCGCTGAGTACGGTAGGGCAATTCTCGATCGTCGTCACGTACTGAGCTTCAATTACATCTATGAATTGCCTTTCTTCTCAAAACAGAAAGGTTTAGTCCATGCAGTCTTGGGAGGATGGCAGGTGTCTGGCATCGGAACTTACTACACCGGTTTGCCATTCACGGTAGCGAGCGCCACCTACGATACGGCCGGAATTGGATTTATTCCTGCGATCGTCGCCGGTGGTAGACCGCGGCTGCTCTGCGACCCAAATGAGAACGCACCTCGGACCGTCGACCAATGGTTCAACGGAGCGTGTTTCGCAAGACAAACTGCAGCAGGCGCTACGGGCGTATTGAATGTGCCCGGGGATGCTTCCCGTGGTGCTGTTGATGGTCCACCAACGACGCGTGTGGATTTCACTCTCTCGAAGTACTTCAGAATGGGTGAGACCACGTCGATTCAATTGCGCGCCGAGGCCTTTAATGTTTTCAATCACACAAACTTCAGAAACTTGAGCACGAGCAGGGCGATTACGAATGAAGCTCTGTTTGGTTCGGTCACAAGTTTTCGTGATCCAAGAGTGCTACAGTTTGGCATAAAGTTTTTGTTCTGAGTTTCACTTGAGTTCCACCCGAAAGATGCCCGCATTGTCTTGTTACAATGCGGGCATCAGCTTGTGAAACAAGCAGACCAAACAAAATCGGACTTATGAAGACCCTGTTGCTGAGAAATGCGAACGTTGTGTTGCCCGAGACCCAGGTGAACGGCGCCTCTATCCTCATTGCGGATGGCAAGATCGTTTCGTTCGATGCCGAGAAAGGTGACGAAGAACTCGACCTCGCGGGAGCGACACTGTTACCGGGATTTATCGACGTTCACATTCACGGGTCGGCTGGTATCGACGTGATGGACGCGACGCCGGAGCAGTTGTCTGAGGTCGGAGTCTTTTTGGCTTCGCAGGGTGTGACCGGTTGGGTGCCGACGTTCGTGCCGGCAGCGGACGAAGTTTATGCGAGCGCTGTCGAGGCGATTGGGAAGGCCGCGGAGAACCTGAGTGTTGCGCGTGTGCTTGGTGTTCACTATGAAGGCCCGTTTGTTAATTCAGCGCAGTGCGGAGCGTTACACACTGAATACTTCAAGACATATTCCGATCCGGCGGATCTTGAGGGACTGCCTGTACCTGACGGCTTAGTGCGCATAACAACTCTCGCGCCTGAGATCGAGGGGGGAGTCGAGCTTGTGCGTGAGTTGAAGTCTCGCGGTTGGGTGATCTCAATCGGCCACACGCGAGCTTCTCTTGAGATCCTCGATCAAGCGCTTGCGGCAGGCGCGCATCACATGACGCATTTCATGAACGCGATGGCGCCGCTGCATCATCGTGCTCCCGGTCCAATCGCGTGGGGACTCTCGCATGACGACGTTACCTGCGACGTCATCGCCGATGGTATTCATCTCGATCCGTTCATGCTTCGTTTACTGCTGAAGGTGAAGAGCGAACGTAGCATCAGCTTAATTAGCGACGCCATCAGTGCGGCTGGTCGAGGAGATGGCGATTATCGAATTTGGGGCGAAACGATCAGTGTGAAAGACGGCCGCACCAGCAACGCCGCGGGCAGCATCGCCGGATCGGTGATCTCAATGCTCGACGCGGTGCGGCTCATGCGTTCGCTTGAGGTTTCGTATGTTAAGTTGGCCCAGCTCGCGTCGCTAAATCCAGCCCGGCTGTTGGGCGTCGATCATGAGTGCGGTTCGATCGAAGTCGGGAAACGCGCTGACCTCGTTGCGTTGGGCGAAGATGGCAGCGTTCGTCTAACGCTGATCGGTGGTCACGTGGCGTTTCGCGGTTGATTCCTTCCACTTCCAGATTCCGTAACCACCAATAATCACGAGCGCGAAGCCGAGAATCACATGGACCACGTCGTCTACGTAGGTCCACAGGAAATACTCGATCGGAGTCAGGCCAACGACACTGGCCACCACCTGGTACAGATCGATCAAACCGAAACCGAAGTTGAACACACTCGCGAGGAGATCGCTGTTTGCCGAAATCAACACCAGCCCGAGCGCGCCGAAGATCAGGTGAAACATGTTGTAGGGCGGCTCGCCACTCATCAGGCTGTACTGCTGCGGGATCAGGAAGCCGGCGATGCCGGTCAGCATCAGCAGCGGTGCGAGAACCATCAGCGTCTTTTGGTTAAGCGTCTTGTTTTCCATCTTCGTAAAACCCGGCGCGAGCGTACGACTGGTCGACGAGTTCGATTGGGTGACAGACCTGCACGTCCATTTGGGCCAACTTACTGCCGGCGCCGATTTGCATCTGACAACCGGCGTTGCCGGTGACCACGATATCGGCCTCGACCATGTCGATGGCATCGAGCTTTTCCCTTAATACTTGCTGCGAGAGCTTGGGCTGGAGCATGTTGTAAACACCTGCCGCGCCGCAACAGCGCTCAGCTCCGGGGAGTTCGGCGAAGTTCAAGCCGGGAATGTTGCGTACCATCTTCAGCGACGCGTCGCCTGCCTTTTGGCCATACAACAGATGACAAGATAGATCGCACGCAACGCTCGCGTCGTTGTTTACCGGCGATTTGCCAACGCGGATTTCGCGAGTGGCCAATTGCTGGCTCACGTCACGCACGCGCGCGCTGAACTGCCGCGCCGGTTCGGCGAAGTTTGGATCATCCGCGAGGAGGTGTCCGTAGGTGATCAGCATCGCACCGCATCCGCCGGCGTTCGTGATGATTGGTGCTTCCGATTCGGCAAACGCTTCCAGGTTCTTTCGGGCAAGTTTGCGTGCTCCTTCAAGATCGCCTGCATGCGCGTGCAGCGCTCCGCAGCAGCCCTGATTCGCTGGAGAGACAACCTCATAGTCATTTGCTTGCAGGACACGCTTCGTGGCTCGGTTGACGCGAGCGAATAATCCCTCACCCACGCAACCTTTGAATAACAATACGGACTCTGGACCACCTTTGGATTGATTCGCGGTGTTCGTCTCCTTAAAGATCGGACGCGAGCTTTCGAGTAACGCCATCCCGAACTCAGCTCTTTTTGATATCAACCGCGCAATGCCCGTTCTCAACGCCAGTTTCGACAATCGAAGGTCGCGAAACAACCTCGTCGCCCCAAAAAACAAACGCAACCGCGCCGGCGACAACCACACGTGCCGCAACACAAACCGCAGCAACCTGCTGGTCAAATCCGTCCCTGGCTGCGCGTGCAACAACTCTTCGCGGCTTGCTTCGAGCAACTGTCCGTACCCAACACTCGCGGGACACGCCTGCTCGCACGCCCGGCAACCGAGACAACGATCGATGTGCGTGCGAAACGCCGTCGACGTGTTCTCCAGTCGTCCCTCAGCCACCGCGCGCATCAGATAGATCCGTCCCCGTGGTCCATCATTCTCATTTCCGGTAGCCACATACGTCGGACACGCTTCGAGGCACAACCCGCAATGAATACACGCGAGCAGTTCCTGCTCTTGAGCCGCAAGCGCCGTTTTTACTGAAGACTCAATTGATGGTACGGAGTTGTCGGTTATGGCAGACCCATTTAGTGTCAGACGTATTCAGGAGACGGCTTGTTCTGTTATCATTCGGACAATGGATTATAGCAAGATCATTAGAATTGAGCCGGGCAAGCGTAGCGGCAAACCAAACATTCGCGGCACACGAATGACGGTTACCGATGTCCTGGAGTATCTGGCTTCCGGCATGACCGAGGAAGAGATTCTTGCAGACTTCCCAGACCTCACTTCTGAAGATATAAAGGCTTGTTTAGCGTTTGCTGCTGACAGAGAACGCAAGCTCGCCACCTTACCCGAACATGAAACTGCTCTTTGATCAGAACCTCTCACCACGTCTGGTTCGTTTGCTCGCTGATCTTTACCCTGGTAGTACCCAGGTGCGTGACGTAGGTTTGGGGGAGGCCGACGATGTTACGATCTGGGCTTACGCAGGACTTCACGGATACAGCATCGTTTCTAAAGACTCAGATTTTCAGCAACGAAGTCTGTTGATTGGCGCACCGCCTAATTTATTTGGTTAAGAGTCGGAAACTGTACGGTCTCAACAACAGCAAGCATACTGAGGACCTACTCTGCGGTCATACATACCTTCAACCTGGACGAGTCAAAGTCTCACTTGATGTTGCCTTAGTTTCACGCTCGGACTACTTAGAACTCTAGAATACCGCTACCGATGATTAGCCGAAAAGCATAACAGTACAATCTCTTTGCATCTTTGTGCCTTAACGGGCCACGTCAAAAGCCGATGGCCAGGCCATCGCTGCGTCGGGGATCTGTGGCGCCGAGGCGTACGCCGGTCTTTTCCTCGATCATGATTCCTTCCGCGTCGCCCAGGCTGCGTTGTTTCGCGAGGGCGTGACCGCGCACAGTCAGCGCCCGTTGCGTGTCGCCGGAAAGACCGTACGGTTCGCTCGTTAATTCATCCGGCAGCCATTGATGATGAATGCGTGGCGCGTCGATCGCCTGTTGGATATTCATGTCGTAGTCAATCACGTTCGTGATGACGCACAAGACGGTATTAATGATCGTTGGACCACCTGGACTCCCAATCGTAAACCAAAGACTACCATCCTTCCGCAACACGATCGTCGGCGTCATTGCTGAAAGCGGTCGCTTGCGCGGCGCGATTGCGTTTCGCTCGCCCTGAATCAGCCCGTACATGTTTGGCGTTCCGGGTTTGGAGGCGAAATCGTCCATTTCGTTGTTCAGCAGAATGCCGACGCCTTTGACCATCGCGGAGGAGCCGTACGAGTCGTTCAGCGTATAAGTATTTGCGACCGCGTTGCCTTCTGCGTCGACGACTGTGAAGTGCGTTGTGTCTTCCGATTCGTAACCGGCCGGACGTCCGGCGCGGACTTCAGCGCTGGTTGAAGCGCGATCCGGTTTGATGGTCGAGCGCAAGGTCGTTGCATACGACTTGTCGATCAGACCAGCAATCGGGACTTTCACAAAGTCAGCATCGCCCATGTACTCCGCACGGTCCGCAAACGCGCGGCGCATCGCTTCAGCCATCAGGTGATAGCGATCGGAAGAACTTGCCTCGAGCTTGCGCAGGTCAAAGCCTTCGAGGATGTTGAGCATCTCAATCAGCACCGCGCCACCCGATGACGGCGGCGGCGCGGAGATGATTTCGTGCCCGCGATAGTTCCCACGAAGCGGTGTGCGTTCTTTGGCGACGTAGCCGCGCAGGTCTTCCATGCTCATCAGACCGTTGTTGCGTTTCATATCGGCAACAATCAACCGCGCCGTTTCGCCTTCGTAAAACTCATTTGGTCCAAACCGTTGCAGACGAGCGAAAGTGGCCGCCAGTTCAGGCTGGCGAAAGAGCTCGCCTTCATCGTATAGAGCGCCGCCTTTTAGATAGATCCGTTTCGTCTCAGCGTAGGTCGAAAGATAGTCCTTGCTGTTGCGCAGCCAGCGAGAGAGGGAATGGGTGACGGTGAAACCATTTGCGGCGAGCCGACGCGCGGGCTCGACTAATTGCGCCCACGTTAATTTTCCGGAGCCGTACTTTTTCAGAGCGAGTTCCATCCCGCGCACGGTTCCCGGTACACCAGCGGCGCGATAACCGACGAGCGAACCGCCTTCGCCTTTGATTGGCTCGCGATTCTTGTCGAGATAGACGTCGCGATGCGCAAGCAACGGCGCCATCTCGCGATAATCGATAAACGTCGTCCGGCCATCCTTGAGACGAATCATCATGAACCCGCCGCCGCCGAGATTGCCCGCGGGCGGATGCGTCACCGCGAGAGCAAACGCGACTGCGATCGCTGCGTCAACAGCATTGCCGCCGCGTTTCATGATCTCCACGCCCACACGCGAAGCGACCTCGTTGGTAGAGGCGACGATGCCGTTTTTGGCGCGCACTGGTTCGCGCGCGACCACCATGTTGCAGAGCAACGCGATCGCTAAAAGGATTGGTCCAATCTTGCGAAGTGTGTTCATCGGTACACTCCAAATTTATTCGTCGGGTCTAGTTGCTGTTTCACGCGGTCCATTAAAAAGCCGGCGTTGCCACGATCCGACACGGGATTTTTTTGGCTTTCGTCCAACGTTCTAATTCGTCCGTCTGCTGCGCCAATTTGCCATATTGCGTCAGGGACGTCGATGTCTTTGCAAAGGGCGTCGAGTTGGGTTGGAAGCACGCTCGCATACCAGCCTGATGAGTATTGTAAGGGCGCGGCTGCGATCTGTTGCCAGATCTGCGCGTCATCAGTGATGACATCGCATCGTTCACTCAACGCGAGGGTCCGTTCGGTCTGATATTTAACCGCAACTTCATTGCCTGCAAAACGGACTAGCATCACCGGCCTGTTCGTGGCGATGCCAATCAACGAGGCAAATGCCGGTGAAACGATCTCCGCGGCAACCGGAAACAGTCCGGCAGCGATGATCGATCTTGCTTTGGCAGGCAGCTCGCCGATAGGACCCTCAACGATGACCGTGCGTTCGCATTCCGGTCTCGGCCGTAGCTTAAAATTCAACTCGACGATAATTCCTAACGTGCCATAGCTGCCGGTGAACAACTTGCACAGATCGTAACCCGCAACGTTCTTCACCACACGCCCGCCCATCTTGATCACGCTGCCGTCCGCGAGCACGACTTTCATTCCAATAACCGAACCTCGCGGCCTTCCGTAACCAAACTGTTGCGCACCGCCGAGACCTGTTGCGACCACGCCGCCGAGTGTCGCGCGTCCGTCGTCCGGTGGATCGAGTGGCAACCACTGGCCGTTCTCCGCAAGTTTCGCGTTGAAGTCGCGCAGCGTCACCCCAGCCTGAGCGACGGCGATCAAATCCGCTGGTTCATGTTCGATGATCTGATTGAGGCTAGCGGTGCTAACGATCTGATCCGTGGATCGATGGTTCGGGAGCCACGACATGCCGCCTGCCGGCAAAACTTTGGAAGCACTCCTCACCACTTCCGATAGCTCTTCAATCGATGGTCTTAATGCAGCTTTATGAGGTGATGCGACGACTTGCCGTTCCGATGTCTCCGCTACCGCTCTTCCTTCACCACATCCGCGCAGCATCGGCACGATCTTTCCCGGATTACAAATCCCCGACGGATCAAACGCAGCGCGCACGTTCAACATCGCGTTCATGTCCGCGTCCGAAAACACGAGCGGCAACAACTCGCGCTTGTCCAACCCGACGCCATGCTCGCCCGTGATCGTCCCACCCGCTGCAACACAAACCTCCATCAATTCGCGTCCAGCCTCTCGCACTCTCAACACCTGATCTGCGAAGCGTGAATCGAAACAGATTAGCGGGTGCAGGTTACCGTCACCGGCATGAAAGACATTCGCGATTCGCAGTTGATAGCGCGCGGCGATTTCGTAAGCAGCGCCGAGCACTTTCGGTAGACGCGAACGCGGGACGACCGCATCCTGGATCATCGAATCAGGCGAGATGCGACCGATCGCGCCGAACGCACCCTTGCGAGCAGCCCAAAGCTGTTTGCGCTCAGCTTCATCACGCGCGTTACGACAACTGCGCGCGCCGTACTCCAAACAGATCGATCTCACGCGCTCGGCTTCCAAATCGATACCGGCTTCGATCCCGTCCAGCTCGATCAGCAAGGCCGCACCCGCATCCGGCGGCAATCCACAAGCAACGGAACTCGCCTCAACGGCGCGAATGATCTCGCGGTCCATCATCTCGAGTGCCGCAGGCATCACGCCGGCGGCGATGATTGCCGAGACAGCGTGACTCGCGTCGTTGACCTCGCCAAACTCAGCCAGCAGCGTGCGCACTGCGGGTGGAATGCGCGACAACCTGAGCGTCGCTTCAGTCGCGATGCCGAAAGTTCCTTCAGAGCCAACAAACGTGCCGAGCAGATCGTAACCGGGCACTTCAACCCCAGCGCCTCCGAGATCGACAACGTCGCCGCCCGCCAGCACCACGCGACAACCAAGAACGTGGTCCGTTGTCGTCCCATACTTCAAACAATGAATGCCACCAGCACTTTCGGCGATGTTCCCGCCAATCGTGCACGTGGGCTGGCTCGATGGATCGGGGACGTAATACAAACCGTGCGCAGCCACCGCTCGCGACACGTGCAAGTTAACAACACCCGGCTGCACGACCGCTAAAAGATTCTCCGCATCGATGCGCAGAATCTTGCGCATGCGCGCCATCTCGATCACGACACCGGAGTCGAGTGCGAGCGCGCCACCGGACAATCCCGTGCCGGCGCCGCGCGGTGTAAACGGAACCATCGCCCGTGCAAGCTCGCGCATTACGGCGGACGTTTCTTCCGTCGAAGAAGGGAACACGACTGCCCGCGGGCGATGCTTGTGATGCGGCAGACCGTCGCATTCATAGACCATGAGTTCGTCAGGTTTCGAGAGAACGTTCTCGCGGCCTAAGATCGCTGCCAAATTGTCGATTAGTTTATCCACGCCAACAACTTAGCCGACAGTGTACCGCAGGCACGGTGGTAGACTATAGTCATGACCCGACTGATTCACTTTCTTCTTTATCGTAGCCCTGACGCTGATGAATCTACCTATTTCCGCTGAGACCCAGGCGCTTGTCGCAGACACCATCATCGTGAACGCGACCGTGCACACAATGGACCCCGCTCGACCAACCGTCGAAGCGGTCGCGATCCTTGGCAACCGCATCGTTGCCATAGGTTCCAACAAGGAAATCAAGAAGCTTGCCGGATCGCGAACCCGCACGATCGACGCCAACAAGCGTCTGGTGCTACCCGGTTTCAACGACGCCCACACGCATTTTCTTAGCGGCGGTTTTCAGCTAGCGAGCGTCGACCTTCGCGACGCCGATACGCCGCAGGAGTTTGCTTCGCGCATCCGAACTTACGCAGCGGGCCTGCCAAAGGGACGTTGGATAACCGGTGGCGACTGGGATCACGAGCGTTGGACCGATGCGAAGTTGCCGACGAAAGAACTGATCGACAGTTTCACCGGTGACAGGCCGGTATTTGTCAGTCGTCTCGACGGTCACATGGCGCTCGCGAACAGCGCCGCACTCAAACTTGCGGGCGTGACACGCCAGACGCAGGATCCACCAGGCGGCGTGATTGTTCGCGACAAGAACGGCGAACCGACCGGCGTTCTGAAAGACGCGGCGATGAGTTTCGTATGGAGAGTGAAGCCGCCCGAAAGCTTTGAAGAAAAGATGACTGCCGCGCGCGCCGCTACGCAACATGCCGCGAAACTCGGAGTCACGAGCATTCAAGACATGTCGGCCGGCGTGGACGTTGGCGTCTACCAGGCGCTGCTCGATCGCGGTGAACTCCACACGCGCATCTACGCCGTCGCGCCGCTGCCCGCGTGGGAACGTCTGGCCCAAACAGGCGTCCGTGCGCATTTCGGCAGTGAGATGCTGCGTGTTGGTGGTCTCAAGGGATTTTCCGACGGCAGTTTGGGATCGACGACGGCGCTCTTCTACGAACCGTATCGCGACGAACCATCCACGAGCGGCATCGTAACCGACGAGATGCTTCCCGAGGGCTCGATGCTCAAGCGCGTCGTCGAAGCGGACCGTGCTGGTCTACAGATCATGATTCACGCGATCGGTGATCGCGCGAACGATCTTATCCTGAGCATCTACGAACAGGTTGAAAGCGAGAACGGCGCGCGCGATCGACGCTTTCGCATCGAACACGCGCAACATCTGCGCACCCAGGACATCCCTCGCTTTGCTCGCAGTCGCGTAATCGTGTCGATGCAACCGTATCACGCGATCGACGATGGTCGCTGGGCCGAAAAGCGCATCGGAATGGACCGCGCGAAAACGACCTACGCTTTTCGTTCCTTGCTCGACGCCGGAGCGACGCTCGCTTTCGGCACCGACTGGACCGTCGCGCCACTCGATCCGGTGTTGACGATCTACGCCGCCGTCACTCGTCGCACTCTCGACGGCAAGAACTCAAACGGTTGGGTGCCGGAGCAGAAGATCTCCGTCGAAGAAACTGTGCGCGCCTACACGCTGGGTTCCGCCTTTGCGGAGTTTCAGGAGAACGCGAAGGGAAGCATCACACCCGGAAAGCTGGCGGACCTCGTGATTCTCTCGCGCGACATCTTCAAGATCGATCCGAAGGAGATTGAGAAGGTTAAGGTGGTGTTGACGATGGTTGACGGTCGGGTGGTTTACGAACAAAAAGGGAATATATCCAGTAAGTGATGTAGATCAACAGTCCTACAGCGGCGGCTCTGGCTGTCGCCTGTGCTTCCGCGAACGTGCTGTGTGCGAGCAGCCAGACAATCAGCACCAGCGAGAGAATCGCGATCAACGTTCCCGCAGGCAATCGAAACGCGGCCGGCGGTGTGTCGCGACGTCTGCGAAAGAGCGGCAATGCAAGACACGTCGCGCCGTACGTAACGAGTCGCGCGAGAGTGCTGATCGTCAGCGCTTCTAAAAACGAACTCTTCAACGTGAGAAACATCATCAGTCCGGCGGTTATGAGTATCGCGATGTAAGGCGTGGAGAACCGTTTGTGAATACTGCCGACGACTTGGGGCAACTGATGCTGCTCAGCCATTGCGAACGGCAGCCGCGAACCGGACAACAGGAGAATATTCAAGTTACCCGTGATCGAAATAACAGCGCCAGCGGAGATGATCGCACCACCTGGTGTTCCCAAAAAGTGCGCACCGGCGTCGGCCAATGGCTTCGTCGACTGGGCCAAGCCCGGCAGCGTGCCGACGCAAACGATCTGCACCAGTATGTAGATAGTCGCGACGACGAGGATGGCGATGAGCAGCGCGCGCGGCAGATTCCGTTGCGGATCACGGATTTCACCGGCTGGAATCGTCGCCATTTCAAATCCAGTAAAGGCATATACCAGCACCAGCACGGATTTTGAAAAAGCGTCGGATGCGGGCGCTGGTCCGAGTTCGAAGGCCTGCGGATTCAGGAAGAACAACCCGGCAGCGATGAAGATAATGAGCGGCACCAGTTTGCCGATGGTGAATGCGTTGCTGACGATGGCCGCCTGTCTGATTCCGAGCAGGTTGATGATCGCTAAGACAGTAACGACGAAAACGATGATCGACGCGCGCCAAACGGTCGTCGTTGCGCCCGACCAGAAGAAGCTCAGGTAGTTGATAAGGAGATTGCAGTTCGCGGCGAACGCGGTAACGCGAGCGAGCCAGATCAACCATCCGATCTCGAAAGCGACTGCGGGTTGATACGCTTCGCGCGCGTAGAGATATGGCCCACCAGTTTCTTCAAACCGGCTGCTGACTTCTGCGAAGCAAAAGATGATTAGCGCGACGACGAGTGCGCACGCGATGAAGGCGATGATGCTGTAAGTGCCGATTAATGAGTAGACGCGGGAAGGAAGTCCGAAGATTCCCGCGCCGATGATTCCGTTGATTGCAATTGCGACCAGGTCCCAACGCCTGATGCCGCGGACCAGACCCTCATCGCCGCCAGGTTTGTTCTGCACGGCGCGCGGTTATAACACATCTTGCGCGTATCCGTTAGATCCGTGTTAACTTGACAAGCCTATGCAGATCAAAACCCTTCCGGCGCTTTGCGCGTTGATTTTGTTCTCAGTTTCCCAGGCCCTCAGTCAGCAAGTGGCCCAACAAAGTTCGCTTCAGGATCTCGTCAACCGGGCCGCAAGGACCACGGTCGATCGCTTCGCGGCGCAGAAGCTCGAAGACAAGCATCTTTCGATCACTCTGATCGATCTTCGTGACCCTCAACGTCCGGTCACCGCGAGTTTTCGCGGCAACGAACGAATCTATCCCGCGAGTGTTTCCAAGCTCTTCTATCTCGTAGCCGCGCATCGCTGGCTGGAAGACAAGAAGATCGAGTTGACACCGGAGCTGACGCGCGCGCTCCGCGACATGATCGTCGATTCGTCGAATGAAGCGACGCAATACGTTGTCGATGTCATCACTCACACCACTTCCGGCTACGAATTGCCGCCGAAGGAAATGGAAGAGTGGCAATACAAACGCAACGCCGTGAATCGTTACTTTACGGAGCTTGGGTACACGAACATCAACATCAACCAGAAAACGTTTTGCGAAGATGCTTACGGGCGCGAGCGCGTGTCGCGTGGACCAAACGGCGAAAACCGCAACAAGCTAACGACCGACGCCACGGCGCGTCTGATGATGGAGATCGTTACGGGCAAGGTGGCAAATCGCTGCGCGCACGGCCCAGATGATGGAACTATTGAAACGCGACTACAACGGCAAAACCAGCGATACCGACGATCAGGGAACCGGCTTCACGGGCATGGCGCTTAAAGGTCGTGAAGGCTATCGTATATGGTCCAAGGCCGGATGGACCAGCACCACGCGACACGACGTCGCATACATTGAAATGCCGGACGGCGGAAAGTTTGTGCTCGCAACGTTCACGACTGACCATTCGCGCAACCGCGAGATCATTCCCGCAGTGGCGCGCATCGTAATCGACGGACTAAAGGAAGTGAAGTGACTGACTCGCAGCGATGAACAACGAACTGGAAACTAGAGTCGAGGAGATCAAGAAGGACGCGGACGTCCAGCGCGCGCTCAAGCAGGCGACGACTGCGGAGCCGGAGGAAGAGCCGAAGCGAGCACGGCTGCGCGATAAGCTCGTTATCGGGACTCACCTGGTGATGCTTGTAGTGCTCGGCGTGGTCCATCAACTCATTGAGCTGAGGTTTCCCTGGATTTACACGCAGTATCCGCTGATCAGAAAACTCGTCGCCGCCGTAGCGGTTGCGGTCGTTTGCCTGATGATTCTTCGCCTCGTCGAGGTGTATTTCATTGGGCGCGTCGGCAATACGGTCCATCAGTACAACCTGGGCCGCGTCGCGAGGCTGGTTGTTTGGCTCGTGATTGCGTTCTTCGTCCTGACGATACTTTTTCAAAACTGGTATACGGCGGTCGTCTCGTTCGGTCTGATCTCGCTGATCCTCGGCTTCGCACTGCAAACGCCGATCACGAGTTTTATCGGTTGGGTCTACATCCTCTGGCGGGAGCCGTACCGCGTCGGAGATCGAATTCGCATCGGGACGGCGACCGGCGACGTGATCGACGTCGGATATCTCGACACGACGTTGTGGGAGTTTGGCGGCGACTACCTTTCGACGGAGCACCCAAGCGGACGAGTGATCAAATTTCCCAATTCCAGCGTGTTGAGTAACCCCGTTTACAACTACACGTGGCCGCTGTTTCCCTACGTCTGGAACGAGATCAAATTTCCCATCGCCTACAATTCCGATCTCGACTTTGTGGCCACGACAATGCAGGAGGTCGCGTCGCAGGAAGTGGGCGAAGCGATGATGAAGCACGTGCGCGTATTTCGTGAGTTGTTGGCCCAAACGCCGGTGAACCAGCTCGAGGTGCAGGAGCGGCCGGTAGTGATGTTTCGCGTCGCTGAGAACAGTTGGCTCGAAGTGATCGTGCGTTACCTCGTGCCCCCAAAAGAAGCGGGTCGAGTTAAGAACAGGCTAATTAAGAAACTCCTCCTCAGGCTGAACGCTGAACCCGACCGCGTGAAATTTCCCAAAGGCGACGCGCGTTAACGTATTAAGCGGGAACCTTTTCTTCGCAGGCGTGTCTAAATTCGTAATTCGGGGAGGAACGCCGATGAAACGGATTAAAGACTCAACGCCGCCGCCGTTTATAAATGTCACGCCGCTTATCGACGTCCTGCTGGTGTTGCTGATCATTTTCATGGTCGCCGTGCCGCTCAATCCGTCGCGCTTCATGGCAAAGGTGCCATCGCCCCCACCGGAGAACACTCCCGACCTCAAGGCCAATCCCTACACGCTTGTCGTCACCGTCGCTCCCGATCGGACTTTGAAGCTCAACCACGACGGCGACATGGGCACGTTGGACGACATGTCGAAGCTAACGACCAAACTGGCGTCAGTTTTCAATGACCGAACTCAGAACCGCGCATATCGTCACGACATGTTCAACCGGTTCGATTTGCCTGACGACGAGCGCATCGAGAAGACAGTTTTTATCAAAGCCCCACGCGGCCTTTTATATGGCGAGATCGCGAAAGTAATCGATGGTCTCAAAGGCGCGGGTGCCTCGCCCATCGGTCTACAGCTCGACGATTTGCATTAGGAAATCCACCAAATCCTGCAAGAAGAGGGTGGTTTCGCGTTCCGGTCTTGTGTAAGCGGGCAGAATGGGTTGTAATCTGCCGCTGAGGAGATTTGGTAATGAGAAACCCCCTTGTCTGGTTGTTTGGGACGGTTCTGGCCCTGGCTTTAACACTCCCCTTCGGAATCAATACTTTAGCGCAGGATATTACCGGTGGCGGCGTTTTGCGCGATATCACCGGCGGAGCGGCTTTAATCTTTCGCACCCCGCAGAATCCCACGGTACAGATGAGTGGCGGTCAGGGAACGTTCGGGGGCGGCAAGATCAAGCCGAAATCGAAGCCTCCGGTCCGGCAACAAGACAAGATCATCGCGCGGGCAAACGCCGCACGCAGCGCCTCCAAACCGAATGAGGCTGAAGAGCAGTACAAACTTGCAGCGAAGATTGCTCCCGACGATGCGCGCGCGTTCGCGGGGTTGGGCAACGTTTATGTCGATCAAGGTCGCTTTTCCGACGCCGTTACCAATTATCAGCAGGCGATCAAACTAAAGCCCGACTACAGTGCGGCGTATCTGCCGCTCGCGTTTTCTCTCGCGCGACTGAATCGCTACCCGGAGTCGATCGACGTCTATCAACAGACGCTAAAGTTCGATCAGACAAGTCCCGAAGTCTTTAACAACCTCAGCTTCGCCTACAACCATACCAGCCGTTTCCAGGAGGCGATTGACACGAGTACGAAGGCGATTCAACTGCTCGGCGAAACCGGCGAGGCTTTCAAACTCGGATTCCAGGAGCGAAACGAGATTCGTTCGTACGCTTACAAGAACCTTGGAAATGCATACAACGGGATGAAGCGTTACGACGAGGCCGCCAATGCACTGAAGAAGGCGGCTGAGATCGAGCCAAAGAATGCGTCGGCACATTTCAATCTCGGACTTACGCTCTACAATGCTCAGCGTTATTCGGAAGCGATCGAATCGTACAAAGAGGTCATCAAGCTTCGGCCAAACTTGGCCCAGGCTTATTTCAACCTTGGCATAACGTATTACGCCGTCAGTGACAAGAAAGGCGCGATGGCCCAGTACGAAGCGTTAAAAGGCATCGACGCCGAGATGGCCCGGCAGCTTTACGACTCGATTAAGCATTAACACCCGCATCATTTTCTAATCCCTATTGGCCCATTTGCTGGCTGAAATACGCGTTTCAGAAAAGAGACCGGACGGTCAGCACTTCATCGAGGAGGGCCAATATGTCTCCGATTCATGTTTTAATCGCAGCAATCTCACTGTTTGTATCGACTACTGTCCTCGCGGTTCCGCCTCAAACGCAGGCTACATCCTCGGACGTCCAAGTCGACCTCGCAAGCAACTACCTTAAACGCGGCGAGCGAACGAAAGCACTTGCCGTCATCGATGCCGCCGTCAAAGCGGATCCAAAGCCTTACGCACTCAGTCGTTACCTTAACGCAGCCATCCAGGCCGGCAACACCGATCACTTTGCGGTGCTCGTCGAGGCTGGTGCGCAAGTCGGTAAAGACTATGATGAGTTTCTGCTGTATGTGGTGCGTCAGAGAGAGAATCCGACCGTCGGAATGGTGGCGCTGCTGATTGAAAAAGGCGCGCGTGTGAATCAAAGCACCACTTACAACACGGCTCTCATGCACGCTGCAAGTGAAGACCATTTAGACATCGCAAAGTTCCTTCTCGCTAAAGGTGCGGAGGTCAACGCTCAGACCGATGAAGGCAGCGCGCTGATGAATGCCGTCAACCGCGGCAATCCCGAAATGGTGAAACTCCTGCTCGATCACGGTGCGGATCTCACCGCGAAACACAGGTCGGGTAACACGCCGCTGATCATGTCGGCTGACCGGAGTTTCGTGGAGATGAATGCGAAGCCAGGTGGTCCACCTCCGGTTGCGTCGTCTGAAGTCATGGGATTGTTGTTGGCAAAAGGTGCGAATCCAAACGAGGTCGGACAGTACGGACGCACGGCTTTGATGGCGGTGAGTTCGGCGACCAAGGTTACGCTTTTGTTGGCGCGGGGAGCGCGGCTGAATACGAAAGATGAAGGAGGAGAGACGGCGTTGACGCGTGCCGTTGACCGTGGTGATTTGGC
This sequence comes from uncultured Acidobacteriota bacterium, assembly GCA_963789185.1. Lineage (GTDB taxonomy): Bacteria > Acidobacteriota > Blastocatellia > Pyrinomonadales > Pyrinomonadaceae > PSRF01. Next base: position 402,654 of record CAWBJU010000010.1, on the reverse strand, counting down.
GGTTGTGGAAGCCCTGTTGAAAGCCGGAGCGGAAGGGTTAAATGCGCAGAACACCGATGGTGAAACGTTGTTGATGCGGGCGGTGCGGAAAGACCGGACGGATCTTGCCAAGTTACTTCTCGCTCACGGAGCAGACCCGAACCTCGTCGATGTTCTTGGAGACACCGCTTTGGTTTTGGCCTATGACAAAGGTTTGAGTGACATTAAGGCGTTGTCGCGAAGCGTGGATCCCACGAAGATCACTTCCTCCGAGCGAAACGCGTGGTTGCGTGCGGCTGTGGCGAAAAAAGACGAGTTGAAGGTAAAGGAACTTCTGGCGGCGGGCGCCGACGCAAACCAGAAGTACGTTATCGGATACCGTCATCCGAACATTAAGACTACCGTCCTGATCGACGCCGTGAACGTGGGCCATGCTGGGATCGTGCAGTTACTGCTCGCACGTGGGGCAGATCCGTCGGTAAAGGGATTGCTTGAAGGGAGTGAGCATGGGTTGGTGTATGGAACCGCGCTCGATGCCGCTGAGTCGTCAAAGAATGAGGAGATCATTGCGTTATTGCGAAACGCGGTTGCGCAACGGATCTTAAACCGAAAGAGCGGGTAGGTTTGCTTAGACGTTCGCGAGCGTGTCGATGATTTGAAAACGATCCGGGTTAAGCTGAGGTTGATTCCCCGGACGGATCGATAATCTTGTTTTCATTCCCGCCTCGTTTGCGGCTTCAAGTTCTGTCACCACATCTGAGATAAAGAGGATTTCCTCGGGGTGGAGATTCATCTTATTCGCGATGCGACGATAACTTTCAGCGTCACCTTTTGCGCCGACGTTCGTGTCGAAGTAGTCGCTGATGAACGTTGTGAGATCGCCGACCTCGGTATGGGCGAAGAGAAGTTGTTGAGCCAAAGCGCTGCCGGAAGAAAAAATGCTGATACGCAGTCCTGCGTTGTGCCAACGTTCGAACGCCGGACGCACGTCGTCGAAAACCTGCGCTTTCAGAGTTCCGCTTGTGTAACCTTCGCGCCAGATTTTTCCCTGAAATGACTTCAAACCTGTTGACTTGCGATCGCGATCGATGAGCCAGTGGACGTAGCTTGCGACTGAAGCAGGGTCGTCGGTGAGTACTGGCGGTTGCGCGCCGCTCGTCGTGTCGCGCATGTGTTCTTCGCGAAGTAGTGCAATGTCGTCAGTTAGCTCGTTTGCATGTTGGACCAGGTAGTCTTGTACGTGTTGTCGTGCGTATGTGAACAGCACATCGTGAACGAAGGCGATCGGTGTTGTCGTGCCTTCGATGTCCAGCAGGATGCCGCGAATGCCGCTGCTTGAGAGACTTTCGGTCACGATTCAAACAGATGTCGATTTTGGAATGTGCGTAACGCCGAAGCAGAGTGGCATGAAGCCTTGATCGACGTGACTTTCCGTGTAATGTGGCGTCCAACCGGCAGTGTCCTGGAACAGACGGATCGCGCGAATGCGGCGATCGGCGCAGAGATTGAACCAGTGAAAGGTTCCCCGCGGAACACGGATGAGGTCGCCTGCTGAGACTTCGATTGATAGGACGTTGCCGGTTTTCGAGTGAATGTGGAAGATGCCGCGGCCGGCGATAATGAAGCGAACCTCGTCTTCGTCGTGCCAGTGTTCGCGATTGAATTTCGCGAGCATGTCGTCGAGACCGGGTGTTGTAGGGCTAACGTCGATTACGTCGGCGGTCACGTAACCGCCGCGCGCTTTTAGTTGTTCGATTTCGTTTGCGTAAGCGCGCAGGATCTCTTCGGCTGGAGCGTCGTCAGGCACCGGATGCGCCGGTTGCCAACGTTCGTAGTCGATGCCGTGTTGAGCCAGACCCGAAGTTATCTCTTCAGGCGTTCTAAGGGTTCGTTGTTCGTCGACGATTGTCACTAAAGCCATCGTTTATCCCCGCTTTATCATCGCTGTTCGTCCCATAGTTTCCAAAAGGAATTCAAGGATTTCAACGTGACGTTTCGCTTCGGTAAGATCGTTGCCCCAGGCATAAAGTCCATGACGTCTGATCAGAAAACCATGCACGGGCTTGTCTTGATTTAGGGTCTTGCTGATCGTGTTCGCGAGTGCGGGCATGTCCTGGGAGTTTTCTACGATTGGCAACCACTCGGAATGATCGTGTGTGCGCACACCGGCGAGTCCTTTCAACATTTCGTAGCCTTCGATTCGTACACCGCCCTCCTCGGCGTGAAGATCGGAGAAGATTGTATTCCAAATCGAATGTGTGTGAAGCACCGCACCCGCGCCGCTCTCCTTTACGATGCGCACGTGCAGCAGACTCTCATCTGACGGTTTCTTCGTCGACGCCGATTTGCTCTTCGAATTTGGCTTACTCGTAAATCCAGGTCGACTCCTCGCGCCACTCACCACTTGCACGTTCTCATCAACGAGCAGCACTTGTTCGGGCTTCAACTCACCCTTATCAACCCCACTCGCAGTGATCGCCAACCGCAACGGCTCCCGCTCCACCACCGCACTCAGATTCCCACTCGTCCCCATCAACCACCCGCGCGCATAAAACCCCCGCGCCACCGAAACCAACCCCCCAACAATCTCCCTCACGTTCTCAGACATGAACCAAAGATGCTATCAATCGCTTGTGAGTGCAAGTCCCGACTGATGAGCGGTGATCAATGAGTCGGGGTTAGTGTATATTGGTTGCGAGCTAGGAAAGTATGGCTAAAAACACGGACAAACTGGTTTCTGAAATTCGATTGTTGCCGAATGAGGAAAAGATTCGGGTGCTCGAGGCGCTTCTCACCGATCTGCATCCGCCTGATCCCGCGATCGATGCCGCATGGGCCGATGAAGCCCGCAGGCGTTGGCAAGCGTACAAAGCGGGGCAGCTTGAGAGTATTTCGTACGAAGAGTTAATGAGTAAGTACAAACGGTAAGTGAAAGTCAGGTTCCTCACACTCGCTCAACAGGAAGTTGATGACGCTGTTCTCTGGTTTGAAGGGAAACAACCGGGGACAGGTGTGGACTTCCTTGACGATCTCGATCGATCGATCGATACGACTCTTAAAGATATATCCTTTTGCAGCAGCGGAAATCGAACCGGATATTCGAAGGTGGATGTTCGACAGGTTTCCTTACGCGCTGATCTACGGTATCGAAGGTGAAACGATTGTGATCGTCGCAGTGGCCCACACGCGTCGGGACCTGCATTATTGGACCGACCGTGTTTCTTGATCATGAGACTGAGTGTTTAAGCCGGCGAGCCTACTTGCGGCGGGAGGAGCGGTGGCGAAGGCCGTGGTAAGTGACGTTGCCTGGGAGTTTGGCGGGGAGGTCCAGGTCGTCGCTCACGATGTCTTCGAGATGCACGCCGGCGACATGCGCGTAGGAAAGCAAAGTCATCAACGTCGGTTCGCGTTCATCGTTCTCATACTGAGAGATGCGCCCGTAGTGCATCGTGTCAGCTAGGCCAAGGCGCGCCAGCATCTGGCTTTGCGAAAGGCCCAGCCCTTCTCGAATCGCGAGTAGCTTACTCGCCATGCGTCGCGGCCTCGGGCGCGGGTTTCCCATCAGGAGTTACCTCCTGACGGCGAGCACCCAACGAGTAAAAATTTTCGCTTGCGTAAACTCCCAGATGGGAGTAGCATGCGTTCGCTTTTGATGTCCGCCGCGAGTTTCAGTCTTAACTGCTCGCCGGCGATGATCATCACTCGTTGCTGTGGGAGCTTGAGCTGCGCATGGCTCGTAGCTGAATTGTCAAAGACGAGTGCATCGTAAAGCGTTATTGCAAAATCGTAAATAGAAAAAACTCACTCGGGTGGCCTGGTAGGGGGGGCCAGGTTGGGTCCGCGGAAGATCCGAGGCGCTTCTGCGGACTCGGGGGGTTGATTTCTGTGTGATGAACCTCCACGAACTGATCGAACGCGATCCGAAGCGAGCGGGCGGCGTAGCAGTGTTTGCCGGAACACTGATTCCGGTCTCGTTTCTGTTTGAGTTTCTGGACGACGATCAGACGATGGAGACGTTCCTGGACCAGTTTCCCGCTGTCAGCCGCGATCAGGCGCGTGGCGTTCTGGGCGCCTCACGCGATCTGTTGCTGATTTTGCAGAAGAACTTGAAGTCTTGAAGTGGCCTTTGGGTGAGGGGGCCACACACAGTCCGCGGGAGCCGGCGGGCGCGCCCAGATGCTCTCGCGGACTCGCTTTTGAAAGATCCGTGGTTTTGCGTCTTTCCTAAATTACGTAACAAGATAGTAGTTGGGATCGTTTCCGGCTGAAACATTCCGCCCGAGCGTTTCGCGCGCTTATACAGTCATAACATTTGATTTTGGAGTTGACTTGCTACCTCACGTGGCGTAAAAAGAAAGGCCTCTCTAGTCGTCGGTCGCTAACTAAGCAGGACAACCCCAATCATTGATCCGCGATAGTTGGAGACATCAGCCCAGTAACTTAATAAAAGGAGATCGAAAACAGTGAGAGCTCGAACCTGTCTTATTGTCCTTACTGTCTTGGGGGTTGTGATTGCCGGTTCGCTGGCGCCCAGTCTCGCCGATAATGGCCCCAATCACCGAATGCGCAACCTGAATTTCGGTGTGTCCGGAGGTAACGTCAACGACCGCACCAGCCGGTTCTGCTGTAGCGGCACGCTTGGAGCGCTCGTCGTTGATGACACCGGGACGAATTACATCCTCAGCAACAACCACGTTCTGGGACGCAGCGATCAGGCCGTCGCCGGTGAGGATGTCTCCCAGCCGGGAATGATTGATGCCAACTGCAACGTTACGACCGTCGTTGCCGATTTCACCGCCTTTGCACCGCTCGGTCCTTCGAACGTCGATGCTGCGATTGCGCAACTGAGACCCGGACTCATGGATGCCACCGGGGAGATCGAAGACATTGGTGTTATCAACAGCTCTGTTGTCGCGCCGACTGTGGGCATGTCAGTCGCTAAGAGCGGACGCACAACCGGCTTGACTACCGGCTCCATAACTTCGATCAATACGAGCGTCAGCGTTCAATATCAGAAGAATTGTGGTAGCGGCAAGAAGTTTACGGTCGGTTACACGGGCCAGATCGTGATTAGTCCTGGCGCATTCAGCGCGGGTGGCGATTCGGGATCGTTAATCGTTACCAACAACTCGGCTCACAATCCGGTCGGTTTGTTGTTTGCGGGCAGCAGCAGCGCGACCATCGCCAACAAAGCAGGCGAAGTGCTGACGAAACTAAGTACCGTTATCGGCCATCAGCTTAGCTTTGTCGGTTCAGGCGGTGGGGGGAGTCCAACGATTCTGTCGTCACAGTCACAGGACGACGTAACACCTTTCCTTCGCGGAAGAGGACAGATGCGACAACTACCTGAGCAAGCTGCTGATCGCGCGTTGGCAGTGCTTGAGCTGCATCGCGCTAACCTGATGGCGACACCGGGTGTGATCGGCGCAGGTGTTGGCGCAACGGCTGAAGATGAAACCGAGCCGGCGATCGTGATCTATGTCGATCGAACCGCGCCGGGACGTCCGCAGTTTGCGCAGTCGATGGACGGCATTGCGGTCAGGGTTATTTTGAGCGATCCGTTCGTTGCTTTCTAACTTAAGCCCGAACCTCGAGATCCGTGCTTCTTAGTAAGGGGCACGGATCTCATTGTTTTCGGGGGAGGTAACTGCGGTGAATCCAGGCGCCACCGTAACCGGCGTCGCGACTCTCGAAAAACAAAGCGTCCTCCGTCTCGCGTCTCACTGACTCCGTTCGAACACTAACCGCTCTTATAGCTGCAAAACCAGATCGGTGTCCGCCTACAGTCACCACGGTCTCCGTTCCCAATTCGCTCTTCACCAAAAACGCGCCGACCGTTTCGATCGGCAATGCGCTTGGCGCGCGCTTGATTCCCGGCGTCGCGATCGCTTCAATTGACGCCGCTTTCAGCAGTCTGGGCCAAAGTCGTTTGAACATTTCCTTCGACGAGTAAACATCGGCGCCTACGATTTGGTCGTTGATCGCAAAAGCAACGCCGATCACGTCGTTCCAGCGATGCGGGACGGATGAGAGGTTGTTAATGTAAGGCTCTGTAGACTCCTGCACGGCCTGGTTCTCGAGAGCCAATGGCAAACTGGTTGGTGAAACTTCGGAACGAACGCTCGTCGCCACCTCAGCACCGAGATTCTCGCTTGCGGAGTTAACCTCGGCCCACACGCCGGTCTGGGTCGCGACGTCTTTGATTACTTGTTTCAACGAGTAATTGGCTACCATTTCCGTCATGGTGAAATGGTCCGCCGACTCACCCCCACGTGCTTGCCAGCGCGACTGTTCCACGCAAAACGCGGAGATCGGAACCGGTCCTGATTTCGCAGGCAGGATAAGGTCAACTGACAACACGCGATCCTGTCTACCGCCCTTCACGATGTCGCCCGCCTGGACGAATACTTCCTCGGTCGCCGAGACATTTTCAATCGCCAGCTCATTCACGTTGCTCGTTTCGTGTACGACAACGATCTGGCGCGCCATTGCGTCTTGTAATGGCGTGTAGAGACGTTTGTCAGGCGAGTCTGGACCATGAATGAGAAAGACCGAGAGATCTTCGAATTCATATGGTCCGGACAACCGGTAATTGCTTAGTTGGACGTCTTTGATAACAACGGGTGGCGGGGTTTTGAACAGATTTGGCAGCGATAGTTTTGCCAACACGACGCCGACTGTGAAAGTGATTACGGCGGCAAGAAGCGCGAAAGTGCGTTTATTCATGGCAACCTCCCGAGCATAAAAATTAGACGCGCCATTGCGCGAAAAGTTCCGGACTTCGTTTGGTGATCCCTTAATGGCATCGCCTAATGGCATGAATGCGCGGTTGCGAATAAGATTGACGGCATGCAGCTTCCCGTTAATCCACCGGTTTTGCCGATGCTGGCAAAGCGCGTCGCCGAACTGCCTGCGGCAGGTGATTGGATTTTTGAACCGAAGTGGGATGGCTTTCGTGCGCTGATTTTCCGCGACGGTAAAGAGGTGTTCATTCAGAGTCGTGATGGAAAGCCGCTGAATCGCTACTTTCCGGAATTGATCGATCCGTTGCTCAAGCACTTGCCGGCGCGGTGTGTGCTCGACGGCGAAATCGTGATTGCTCAGGACGGCGCGCTTGATTTTGACGCGTTGCAACTTCGTCTGCATCCGGCGGCGTCGAGGGCAAAAATGCTCTCCGAAAAGATTCCGTCATCCGTCGTCTTTTTCGATCTGCTCGCGCATGGCGCGCGCGACATGCGAAACGTTCCTTTTGAACAGCGCCGGTTGAAGCTGCAGTCGATACTGGCGAAGGCGAAGCCTCCGATTCATCTAACGCCCGCGACAACCGATTTCGCGACCGCGTCAGACTGGTTTCGCCGGTTTGAAGGTGCGGGGCTTGATGGCGTTGTGGCGAAGCCGGCGTCGGGAGTCTATGAGTCGAACAAGCGGGTGATGCTCAAGATCAAACACGAGCGTGATTGCGACTGCGTTGTGGCGGGTTTTCGCTGGCATAAAAAGGGAGAGCGCACGAGGTTGGGATCACTGCTGCTTGGGCTTTTCGACGAGAGCGGAATACTTCATCACGTCGGCGTCTGTGCGAGCTTCACCGATCAGAAGCGACTGGAGTTAGTGGAGTTTCTCAAGCCGTATCGCAAGAACGCTTTAGAGAATCATCCGTGGAAAGAGTGGGCCATCGCCGAGGGTGTTGAGGCCGGTCGCATGCCTGGAGGACAGAGTCGTTGGAGTCAGGGCAAGGACCTGTCGTGGGAACCGTTGCGGCCTGAGCTCGTGGTCGAGGTTGCATACGAGCATATGCAAGGCGGGCGCTTTCGTCACATGTCCCGATTCCGCCGCTGGCGCACCGACAAGAAACCTTCAGACTGCACCTTCGAGCAACTCGAGGTCGTCCCACCCCACGAACTGGAAACAATCTTCGCCACCGGGCGTTAATCGGGGGCACAGCCCCCGATTTTATGACGGCTTGACGGCGGGGCAAGCCCCGCCTCACATCCGGCGGCAAAGCCGTGATGGAAATAACGCCCAGACGCGGAGTGGGGACGGACGACATCGAGACACGTGACCGAGATGTTGGCGAGACCGATGACGACGGGGGCACAGATGCGCAAAGTCGAAACGCAGAAGTTGCATAGGAGTAGCAGAGATCGGACGGAATCAGTGACACAGACGTGACGGAGATGGATACGCGTGGCGCAGACGCGGTGCGCAGACGCGGTGCGCAGACGTGGTGCGGGCAGACGTGGCGCAGACGTTAGCCGAGACCTTTAGAAGAGTGACACGTAGTGGGGACAGACAGGGCATAGGTGGCGGAGACAGGGCAAAGACGTGACAGAGTCAGGCGGGCGCGTTAGATACAAACGCGCGAACCGAAGTGCGAAGCTTTTAACAAGCGAAGCGAATCGGTGCGGCTTTGCCGCCTGATGTGAGGCGGGGCTTTGCCCCGCCGTCAGCGTGCCAAAAATTTGGGGGCTATGCCCCTGGTTCGGGCTTCGCCCTTTACAGTGCTTAGCTTCGCCAGTAGTCTCAACTCAGTTCTATACCTCACGCAAAGGAGCAACCTCATGGCTCATCGATTTCTGATCTCACACGACTCTCCCGTCTTATACCTAACCATCGTCACCAAAAACAGACTACCAGTTTTTCAAACTGACAGAATGAGGGAACTGGTATGTCGCGCAATTGATGAAGCGCGAAGATCAGCGGGATTTTTACTTTTTGCGTATGTTGTTATGTTGGACCATCTACATCTGCTCGCCAGTAGACCATCCACCACTTCCGATCTTCTGCGGGTAATAAAAGGGATCACTGCTCGGAGATTAATCGACTACCTGAAAGTGAACAGTCATGAAAGTTCACTCGCCAAGCTTCAACATCAGGAGCGGGATCGGAAGTACAGGTACTCATTATGGCAGACCGAAAAGAACGTCTTGCCGGTATTTAGTGAGGAGATGTTTATGGAGAAGGTGAATTACATTCACGAGAACCCCGTGCGGGCCGGGCTGGTTGACCACGCGGCCGAATACCGGTGGTCGAGTGCGCGAGCTTGGCAAGGGCGAGCGGTGGAGGATGAGCCGCTGCTGTTGAATCATGATCTGATTCAATGGCGACATGGTAGGAAGCGATAGGGCGAAGCCCGAACCAGGGGCATAGCCCCCAATTTTTTTGCGGGTCTTACGGCGGGGCGGAGCCCCGCCTCTCATCAGGCGGCGAAGCCGCGGCGAAGGAGTCCCGCCTACCCGCGAATCGAAATTCCGCACGAATCGGCTGCAGACTAAACCGATCCGGCAAGTGGAATCGCTAATTGGATCTGCGAGTCGCGTGGTATTCATATAGGGACTGCCAGTTGGCACTTTGATCCGCGTTCAAGTCGGATCGATCCGCCAGCAGGAGTCAATCCCGATCCGCAAATATGAATCAACACCGATCGAGCATAGCCAGCACCGATTTGCGAGTAGGAATCGATCCCCGATCCGCGAGTAGGAGTCGATACCAAATTGCGATAAGTCAGTACGGATTGCGAGTAGAGGTCAGGGCGGATCCGCCAGTAGGAGTCGATACCGATTGAGAGTGCGAGTTGGTCCACCGGCCGGCGGGTGGGTAACGTGCAGTTAAGTCGACGGCTTTGCCGCCTGATGTGAGGCGGGGCTTTGCCCCGCCGTCAGCCCTCGCAATAGATTTGGGGCTATGCCCCTGGTTCGGGCTTCGCCCTGCGATATTCGCGCCACTCGCGGGTGGGGTCGTCGTCGGGGTCGGGGGGCTCCGCGGGTGGGCGGAGATCTTCGGGGACGTTGCGGAGGTTTACGCGGATGCGGGTCCACGTCGATGAGCGACCGCGCATGGAGTCGACTAAAATATCCTCAATCTTGATGAGCTTCGCGATCTTTCGGTGTTTCTTTTTCCAGCGTTCCAGACCGGCCAGTGCGGCTTCCTTATCCGGCGAGTTGGCGACGACGATCAGCGGCATCTTGACGCGCGGCTTTTTCGCCGGTTTCTTCGCGGATTTCCTGGATCCAGCAGATCGCGCCCGTGAAGGCGCGACGCGCGGCGCCTCACCCGCCATCTTGCGGAAGTGCGGCGGCCAGGGGGCGTCACCCAGCCCCGACTCCTGATCACAATCGGCAAGCTCAAGCAACTTCTCCAGCGAACCCGCCGCCTGGTCCATCTCCGCATGCGGATCGCCAATCTCCGCGAACCGCTGCGGCGCCGTCAGGATCGTGAAATCTGCCGGGTCGCACTCCATCACCTCATCCCAACGCAGCGGCATCGACACACGCGCATCGGGCAGCGGCCGCACCGAATACGCCGAACACGTCGTACGGTCCTTCGCGTTCTGGTTGTAATCGAGAAACACGCCGTGTCGTTCCTCTTTCCACCACTTCGAACTCGCCAGCTTCGGTACCCGCCGCTCGATCTCCCGCGACAACGCCACCGCCGCACGTCGCACTTCGCTAAACGTCCAGCGCGGTTGGATCCTGACGTTGACGTGCATACCACGCGAACCACTGGTCTTGGGCCAACCGCGCAAACCCATCTCCTCGAGCAGCGCTTTCACTTCCAAAGACACGCGGCGAACAGCGTCCCACTTAACACCCGGACCAGGGTCAAGATCGACGCGCAACTCGTCAGGATGGTCCAAATCGCCGGAGCGAACAGGATGCGGATGCAACTCGATGCAACCGAGATTGACGATCCATGCGAGCCCTGCAGCATCGTCAACCACGACTTCTTCAGCTTCGCGTCCGGAGGGAAAAAAGAGTGTGACTGTGCGCAACCACTCCGGCCGGTTTTCCGGCGCGCGCTTCTGATAAAACGCCTGACCCTCCGCGCCGTCGACAAACCGCTTCAACACGATCGGCCGATCGCGAATGCCGTTGAGCGCGCCTGGTGCGACCGCCAGGTAATAACGAACGAGATCGAGCTTTGTAACTTTGACTTGCTTGGTGAAGTACGGCTTGTCCGGGTGAGTTATGCGAACGTCGCGTCCGTCGATCGAGAGCGTCTCGGTTGTATCGTCCTTCTTTGGAGCCACTTATTCACCTAGCGGTTTCGCCATCGTGATGAAATGACACGGTTGCTTCGTTTGCACTTCGGGCGGGAAGGGAAGCGTTCCGGTCTCCACATAGCCGCGTCGTTGGTAGAACGGCGTGAGCTCGGTCCGAAGATTCACAATCCAGATATCCATAACGCGACACCCCATCTCGCGACAGTGTTTTTCAGCCGCCGTCATCAGCAACGAACCAAGCCCGCTTTGCTGTTGTGAAGGATCGACTGAAAGCAGGCCCAGGTACGACCGATCGCCATCTTTAAGCTCGACGTAAACGCATCCGACTAGTACTCTGTCACCGCGCGCGCGCGTCTCGGCAACCAGAAACGTGCCGGTAGTGAAGAGTCGTTCGACCTCTTCCAGCGTGATCCGATCCTCAAAACAGAAGAATTCCTCCGCCACCTTAAAGGCGGAGTTGATAACGGCCATTATCTGCCTTGCATCCGAGGCTTCGGCAATCCTGATGTGCACAGGTTGGCTCATGAGTTTATCAACACAAACAGAGGCGAATCATATATGACGACACCCCTGGTAGTCGAAACCGTCGCTCCGGAATCGCGATCGCCAGAAGCGCGGTCCGGACTCGATCCGTGGCGCATCGACGAGTTGCCACCAGCGCCAACTCCTCGTGGACTCGGTTGGTTCAGCGCGATTGGACCAGGCGTGATCGCACTCGGCGTTTCGATCGGCAGCGGCGAATTTCTGCTTGGCCCGGCGGCGTTTGTGAAGTATGGACTCTCGCTACTGTGGATCGTCGGTGTCGCGGCGCTACTGCAAACCCTACTGAACGTCGAAGTGATGCGTTACACGTTAGCGACGGGCGAGCCTGTCTTCACCGGCTTCATGCGCACGCGTCCACACTCGACTTTCTGGGCGTGGTTCTATTCGATTCTGTTCTTCCTGCAAATGGGCTGGCCGGGTTGGGCAGGCGCGGCGGCGGGCGCAGTTTTCTTTCTTTGGGCGCAACGTCTTCCGGGCGCAGCCGAAACGGGAACGGTTTACCTGATCGGCGTCGGACTCTTTCTTATGTGCGCGGCCGTGTTGATGGTCGGTCGCCGTATTGAACGTACACTCGAATACTTAAACTGGATCATGGTCGCGGCAATTATCGGTGGACTTGGTTTGCTCGCGATAATGTTTGTTCCCGGACACAACTGGGCCGCCGGCCTCGCTGGTTTTGCGGGGTTCGATCTGAATACCGGCAACTTTCAATTCGTCCCGGTGGGGGCCGATTTCTTTCTGCTCGGCGCTTTCGCCGCATACGCAGGCGGCGGCGGTGTTGCCAATCTAACCTTGAGTAACTGGGCACGCGACAAAGGCTATGGCATGAGTAGCATCGTCGGCTTTATTCCCGCCGCCGTGGGTGGAAAGAAGGTCTCGCTCGCTCACTCGGGCAGCACGTTCAAACCGGATCGCGCGGCGCTGGAGCGCTGGAAGGGTTGGTGGCGGCTCGTGCGTGTGGATCAGTGGGGTGTCTACTTCACAGGCGCGATACTCGGCATGGCGTTGCCGGCGTTACTCTACGTAACGTTCGTACCTGCCGGCAGTGAAATTCGCGGACTCGGGATCGCCGCTGCGCTGGCCCAGGCCGTCGGTGCTCAGAAAGGCGCCTTTTTTGGTTTGACGATCGCTGTCCTGGGCGTTTGGATCCTGTTCAAGACGCAACTCGATATCCTCGATGCCATGACACGTGCGATCACCGACATTCTTTGGACGGGTAGTGCACGCATACGCGCGTGGCGCGGCGGCGACGTGCGCGTTGTGTATTACGTCACGCTCGCAGTGATCTCGTTGTGGGGGATTATTGCGATGCGTCTGACTCAACCCATCGTTCTGCTTGCACTCGGCGCGAACATGGCGGGAATCGTTTTCATCATCAGTTCACTGCATCTGCTTTACGTCAACACTCGCTTGCTTCCGATTGAACTGCGGCCGCCGATGTGGCGTCGTGCCGCACTGGTCGCACTCGCGATTTTCTACGGGTTCTTTTTAACCATGTGGGTCTGGAGCAGCATCTCCGGCCCATCATGATTTTTGATGGTAGTCACAGGCATTTCTTATGCGAAGGGTGACGGTTGCATTTGTCGGCGACCCCGGCTATAGTCTGGGGCAATTAGGATGGTTGGTGGATCCTTCCATCTCAGTGGTTGTCGGGGTGAGGACGATGACCACATTTAGATTAGGCGCGGCAGCCCAAAACTGTCGCGCCTTTTCGCAATTTACACACTCTCAGCTCGCTTTCTAAACAATTATGCGGATCAAATTCTTCACACTCATTTCTTTGCTACTGACAACTCCGTTTGCCCATGTTTACGCGCAGCAGACTAAAGCAACAGCCCCGAAGCCTGCCGCGACTCCACAGACGTTCACCGCCGAAGGAATCTCAGTCGAATTTAGCGTGCAGCCGGTGCGCTCGGCGGAGCCTATCGCAGGCGAAGAAGCGACGGTGAGGTTCAAGATTTCCGGCACGAATGGCCGCGTGCCGCTTAGCAACCTGCGACCAGTTGCGTGGGTCGATCAGCGCGCGTCACAACAGATCTCCGACGCACGCGCCTGTCGAGAGAAGGTGCAATCGTTTTTACAGTCGTCATTTACAAAACGCCCGACAGTTGATCTGAACGCCTACTTCATCCTGGCGTTGAATAACGAACCAAACATTTCGGTTATCGATCCTTTGAGCGGTTTTGGCGGGAGCAAACTCTACACGTTGATTGTGTTGAAGAGTCCTGGTGAAGACTGGGTGTTGAGCCGCGACAACAAACGGCTGTACGTATCGATGCCGGCGGTTAATCAGGTCGCGGTGATCGATGTTCCGACGTGGAAAGTGATCGCTAACGTCGACGCCGGTGTGAAACCGAGCCGCCTGGTGCTGCAAAATGACGGACGCTACTTATGGGTTGGAAATGATGCCGCCACACCCGACGCCAGCGGAGTCGCAGTGATCGACACCGTTGCGAACAAAACGATCCGCTACATATACACCGGCGCTGGTCATCATGAGATTGCGTTAAATGATGACGACACAATCGCCTTTATCACCAATAAAGACAGCGGACATGTTTCCGTCATCAACGTCCGCAAGCTCGAAGAAGTCAAACGCGTCTCGATCGGGACACAAGCGACAGCTATTGCATACTCTTCATTGGGCAAGGCGTTCTATATCGTCGACGGAAACGGATCGATTGCTGCCATTGACGCCAAAGACCCCGATCGGTTGTTGGCGCGACTCGCGGGCGAGCCGGGATTGCGCTCCATTCGCATCTCGCCCGACGGACGTTACGGATTTGCGCTCAACACGCGCACGAGCACAGTTCACGTGATCGATCTCTCATCGAACCGCGTGATCCACAACATCGCGGCGGGTCAAGGCGCCGACCAGATCACGTTCAGCAGGCAGTTTGCGTATATTCGATCCGCCGCAAGTGAATTCGTTTCGATGATCAGAATTGCGGATCTCGGCAAAGAAGCGTCGATCACAAAGTTTCCCGCCGGACAAAAAGCACCTTCAGAATCCCGCTTCACTTCGCTGGCTGACGCGATCGTTCCCGCGCCGGACGACGGTGCCGTGCTGGTCGCGAATCCCGCCGACAAGATGATCTACTACTACACCGAAGGCATGGCTGCGCCGATGGGAAGTTTTCAAAACTACAAACGCGATCCGCGTGCGTTGCTCGTTCTCGATAACAGTCTGCGCGAAACAGACCGGGGCGTTTACACCACGACGCTGCGGCTGACGGGCGCTGGTTACTTCGACGTGGCGTTTCTCCTCGACTCGCCGCGGATCGTGAACTGTTTCAACCTTACGATCGCTGAAAATCCAGGGGCGCCAAAGCCATCCGAGACGGCATACAAGATCGACCCGTTAGCGAAACGCGCACTCGCGAAGGTCGGAGAACGCTTTGATCTGCGTTTCCGATTACTGGAAACGAAAACCGGCAAGCCGAGAATGGATCTCGATGACGTGCGGGTGCTTGTGTTTCTCGCGCCGGGCATTTGGCAGCATCGCGAAGACGCGAAGTCTGTTGGCGATGGCGTTTACGAAATGAGCTTTGTGCCACCAAACCCCGGCGTATACTATGTTTTCGTCCAGAGCGCTTCACTGGGACTTGATTTCAACCAGTCAACTCCGCTAACGCTGTCAGCCGTAAAGTGAGTATCAAATGACTAAATTCTTACTGCTCGTGGTCCTGTTGCTCGCCTTTAGTTCAGTCAATGCGCAAACAAAAGAACCCGAACAGTCGCCTGCACAGAAATACTTCAGCGACATTGAACTGGTGAACCAGGACGGCGAAAAGATGCGCTTCTACAGCGATCTGCTTCAGGGAAAGACGGTCATCATCAACACGTTTTTCGCAACCTGCCAGGGAAGTTGTTTGCCGCTCATGCGCAACATGCAAAAGGTGCAGGAAGCGCTCGCCGATCGACTCGGCAAAGACGCGCGGATTATTTCGATCAGCGTTGACCCAACTGTCGACACGCCCACCGCGTTGAAAGCGTATGCGAAAAAGCTTCAGGCGAAAGACGGGTGGTATTTTTTAACTGGGGATAAAGCACGCGTTGAGTTTGCGCTCAAAAAACTCGGCCAGTTTGTCGAGAGCAAGGAATCGCATCTCAACATATTCATCATCGGCAACGAACGCACGGGTCTGTGGAAGAAAGCGTTTGGGCTCGCGAAGAGTGAAGAAATAGTCAAAGTTGTCGATAGCGTCGTAAACGATCAAGCACCTGCCAAGCCGTAACACCTGGCGCCGAAAATCATGACCAGTCGTCTTTTGAGCGCGATCTGTCTGACGGTTTTTAGTCTTGGTTTCGCTAGTCAGGCCGTGACAGCTCAACAGCCGCTGACGCCTCAGGAAATCCGCGGCAAGCAAATCTACCTCCAGGGCACGAGTCCATCCGGTAAAGACATACTCGCCTACGTCGGCGACGCATCGCTCGAAATTCCGGGTGCCGTGGTGCCGTGCGCAAACTGCCACGGCCTCGCAGGGCAGGGAAAAGTTGAAGGCGGGATCAGTCCGTCGAATGTGAAGTGGGAAGCACTCACAAAGCCTTACGGCGTCACGCACGTCAATGGACGCAAGCATCCGCCCTACACCGCTCGCGGGATCGAATTGGCGATTACTCGCGGGCTCGATCCCGCCGGAAACAAACTGCTTTACACGATGCCTCGGTATCAGATGTCGAAAGAAGATCTCGACGATCTGGTTATCTATCTCAAGCGTTTGGGAACCGACGTCGATCCGGGAGTCACTGAAAACAAGATCGTGATCGGCATGGCGTTTCCGACCGTTGGTCCAGTCGGAGAGTTGTCGCTGGCAACAAGAGACGTCATCGCCGCAGCGTTTGCTGAAATAAATTCGCAAGGCGGCGTTTACAGTCGCCAGCTTGAACTCAAGACGGTCGCAGTTGATACGAACGCGATCACGCGCGCGGACGTCGAAAAGTTGATTAAAGACGAGAAGGTTTTCGCACTCGCGGGACTGATGATCGCAGGTGTCGAGAAGGAGATCGTGCCATTTTTGGCGGGGCAGGAAGTGCCCCTCATTGGACCGATGACGCTCGATCCGAAAATCGGTACGCCGCTCAATCGTCAGATTTTTTATGTGCTGTCCGGAGCTGCGACACAGGCGCGGGCGCAGATCAGTTTCATCTTGAAGAAGCCGGAGTCGAAATCGTTGACGCTCGGCGTCGTGCATTCCGGCGGGGACCTGGCTACTAGCGTTATCGACGCGCTAAAAGATCAGAGTCGAAAAGATAAGTTAGCGGCGCCGCACGTCGTCGCCTACGCGGCCGGAAGTTTTGCCGCAACGGAAACAGTCACGCGTTTGAAGCAGGCGAACGTGAACGGTGTATTCTTTATGGGAAGTGCGACCGATTTATTGGCGATGATGAAGGAAGCCGCCAACGTTAACTGGTTTCCCCAGATCTTTGTGCAAAGCGGAAATGCAAGCCAGGCGCTTTTCGACGCGCCCGCCGGGTTCGAAGGAAAAATCTTCTGCACGTTTCCGACTGGCCCCGCCGATCAGACTGAAGAAGCGATAAGAGAGTTTCGTTTGCTGGGAGAAAAGTATAAGTTAGCTCCGAAACATCTCGCAGCTCAGATTTCGGGTTTTACTTCCGCCAGGATTCTGATTGAGGCATTGAAACGAACGGGCAAGGACTTGAGTCGTGAGAAACTTATCCAGGCGCTCGAAGGCTTTTACAACTATCAGACCGGATTGACGCCTCCAATCACCTACGGCCCCAATCGTCGCATCGGGGCGATGGGCGCATACATCGTCATGGTTGATCTGAAAGAGAAGAAATTCATGCCCGTCAGTGGTTGGGTCGGGATGAATCAATGAAGCGACTGTTGATTCTATTAATCCTGTTCACTCTGATCCTCGCGACGTTCGGACCCATGAGCTACGCCGAAACAGGAGTGTTCAGGATCAGAGGGCAAAAGGCTGGCGCGGGTTGGTGCCGTTGCACGCTACTCGTCGCGACGTTGAAGGACTCCTTGGAGTGTCAAACCCTCCCGGCGGATCAACTTACCGACCTGACAACCAGTATATTTATGTTGAGTACTCGGATGGACCTTGCGAAAAGGGATGGCCTTACGGATGGAACGTTGAAAAGGACACCGTCACAGGCATCTGGGTTAGTGCCAAAGAGAGTGTCTTCTTGTCCGATCTGAAAATCGACGAGAGCAAGTATCAGAAATATACTGAAGGTCACATACAGAATCGAGTTCATTACGTTAATTACGAGGAAGGAATCGACATCCTCGTCGATGACACTACGATCGCAATCGTAAAAGGCTTTTATTACATGCCAACGACGTCTGATGAAAAGTTGCGTTGTCCCGACGCAAAAAACCGGCTGCCAGTAGGACGCAAGCAGGCCGACTCATTTGATAAGTTCGACGAATATGGCGACCTTAAACCAACACACGAACGCTACCGGCTCGATAGCGCGGCGTCGTATGCGGTTTCAGTTACCGACTCCGAAATCTACATCATTGCGTATGCAGGCCGTGAGGCTCATCCGGGTGAAGCGGAGACGCGTGCATCATGTGCCCGTGAATACTTGATCAAAGAACATAAATTCAGCGCTGACAGGATACGTGCAATCGACGGAGGTTATCGCGACCAACGCATAGTTGAGATCTATGTAGAACCGAAAGACGGAGACATTCCGCTGGCCAGACCAAGCCTCCGACCAAGCAAGGTTAAGATTGTCCAGCAGAAAAACCCGGCGCGATGTCAGTTGAATACATCCGCGTGAAGAGCAGATCGAGGGGAGTTAACAATGAAGAAAGCAACAGGGATCGTTTTATTAGTTATCGCGATTTTATTCACCGCTGGTTACGAGGCCACGGCCCAAACGAGCAAGACGACGAAAACCCAAACGAAAATCGTTTACGCGTGTCCGATGCATCCGGAGGTGACGTCGACGAAGCGCGGCGCGAAGTGCCGGAAGTGCGGGATGGACCTGCGACGAACGAAGACAGAGGTCGCGGATGTGCCGCCAGAGATTAACCCCGTTGACCCCGCCGCTGACCCTTCAAGTCCCAAAACCGAAAATTATTCTTTCAGTGCAGCGAAAATCCCACACGCTCGCGTGCTCGATCAAAACGGTAAGCAACTTAACTTCTACAACGATCTGATTAAAGGAAAAAGCGTCGCGATCAATTTCGTCTTCACCACGTGTACCGCGATTTGCCCGTCGTTAGCCGCGACGTTTCGCCGGGTGCAGCAGGAAGCGCGCACGCGCGGACTCGACGTGCAACTGATCTCGATCAGCGTTGATCCGACCGTCGATACTCCCGAACGATTGCAGGATTTCGCGAAAAAGTTCAAAGCCGAACCGGGTTGGACGTTCGTCACCGGTGACAAATCCGAGATCGATGCGTTGCTCCAGGCGCTGGGAGCCGGCGTCACCAACAAAAACGATCACACGCCGATGGTTCTCATCGGCAATGAAGCCGCTGACCAGTGGACAAGAGCGTACGGATTGTCGTCACCGGCGAAGATTCTCGATCTCATTCAATCCGCTTCGTCTCGCAAGTAACCGAAACGGCGCAGTTAAAGTGTTTCTAAAAACGATCTTGCAAGTTATTTTGCTTGACAGGAAAGTTAAAGAAAACTACGCTTCGGCTGTCATATCTTAGGGTCGTCCTGTTCTTCTCACTGCTGGTAAAACCGCACACTGAAACCAGCGTAAACTAAATGTTTCCTCCCCCGATACCAGCCCGTGTTCACTTGGCTTCTCGATCTATTTGTGTCCGCCATTCCGGAGAGTCGACAAAGGAGAGTTAGACATGCTCGGTTTCAGATCCCCCGTTGCAGTTGTTACCTCATTAACAATGCTTGGCCTCAGTTTGTTTGCTGTAACTGCGGCAGATGCGCAAACGCCGAACGTCCCAGTCGAGAAACCAGTTGTTGAAGCGAGCACGCCCGTAACCGCATCGACTGCGAAGGTCCCCGCGAAAACTTCCGACCCGGCAGAAGCGAAACCCGCTGAAACTAACGTCGCTAAAGTTGACGTCGCACCAGCGACGCCGGTGACTGCCCAGGCAGCGCCGACGCCACCACCGTGCCCGGCGGGTACGCGATTAGTGAAAGCGGACGTCGTCGCAATACCCAAAGCGATCATGCTCAATCGCCTCGGCGCGACGATCCCTAACGCTTTCATCTTCGCGCTGAGAAGAGACACCACCGGTACCGGAACCAATCTTCAAATGCGCCCGGGCAAACGACCGCGACCTATCGTGTTGCGTGCAAACGTTAACGATTGCCTGCAAGTAACGTTTACAAACGCGATACCACCGTCGGCTTTTCTAGCTTCAACTCCGCAGAACCCTCCGGTTGGTACGCAGGAGGTTTCACTTCACATTCAGGGACAGGAGTGGGCAGTCAGCAGTGCTGATGACGGTTCGTTTGTCGGACGAAACAGTTCAAGTCTCGCGAGCGCAACGCCGGCGCCAAGTCCGATGCCGCCGCCGACACAGATCTACACGCTCTACGTGAGGAATGAAGGAACGTACCTGCTGTACTCGATGGGCGACAACGAGGCCGCGCCCCTCGGGCAGGTCAGTCGCGGCTTGTTCGGCGCTCTCAATGTGCAGCCGGAGAAGGCCGAGTGGTATCGCAGCCAGGTCACTCAGAAGGAGCTCGCGCTCGCTACGAAAAAGGACGGCAGCGGCAATCCGATAAAGACCGCCGGCGGTCAACCCGTGCTCGATTACAACGCAGTCTATCCCGCGGGTTCGACGTGGTCCGATGGCACGTCCATCCCTGCCGATACGCCGATCCTGAAGATGCTCGATAAGAACGGCAATCTCGTCTACACGGATCTGACGGCAATCATCACTGGCCCCAACGCGGGACGTTTCGAGGGAACCACCGGAGCTAATAATCCTGAGCCGCCCTGCAACGCTGCAAACAACGGCAGCGGCGCAGGCAACCCGCTCTTTTGCGCGAACCCTGCGGCGCCCGATCGCAAACAACCGTATCGTGAAGTGACGATCATCTATCACGAAGTTGGACAGATCGCGACGCAGGCGTTTCCTGTATTCACCGATCCGCAGATGGCAAGCACGGTCAACGCCGGTTTCGACGGTTTCGCGATCAACTTCGGCACGGGTGGTATCGGTGCTGAGGTTTATGCAAATCGCATCGGCGTTGGACCGATGGGTGGTTGCGTCGATTGCAAGTTTGAAGAGTTCTTCCTGAGTGCGTGGTCAGTTGGCGATCCGGCGATGCTGGTCGATCGACCCGCGAATTCGAGCGTGTTGCCGCCGTTTGCGAGCTTGCCGTCATCGCCTCCAGTGCCGTCTAATCCGCCGTCACCACCCGCACAGCCACCTGTGCTTTGCACGAGCGCGCAACTCGGCGATACCGGAACTCCGGATCCAAGCTGCGCGAATGCGCGTGTAACGACGACTGGTACGGCGTACACGCTCGCGCCACTCGTGAAAGCGACAAAGGCTTACTACCCGGACGATCCGTCGAACGTCTATCACAGCTACATCAACGATCACATCAAGTTTCGCATCCATCACGGCGGCACTGTCGCGACGCACGTGCATCACCAGCACGCGCATCAGTGGCTGCAATCGCCCAACAGTGACGAGAGCGCGTACCTCGATAGCCAGATGATCAGCCCCGGCGCGAGCTACACGTTGGAAATGACGTTCAACGGCAGCGGTAATCGCAATAAAGTCGTCGGCGATTCAATCTTTCACTGTCACTTCTATCCGCACTTCGCGGCGGGCATGTGGGCCATGTGGCGCACGCATGACACGTTCGAAGAAGGATCGACATTGGACTCGAATGGTTTGCCGGTGGCAGGGACACGCGCGCTTCCCGACGGCGAGATCAAAGCCGGCACACCGAATCCCGCGCTCGTGCCGATGCCCACCCTTCCGATGGCACCGATGCCTTCGCCGGTATTCATTCAAAACGGAAACATCGTTTTCGGCACTCCCGGCGCGCCCGATCCAACCGGCGCGAACGTAACAGTCAATCCAGGTTTTCCGTTCTTTATTCCGGGCGTCGCAGGTATGCGCGCGCCGCATCCGCCGTTTGATTTCGCTCCCGACGGTTCAGGTGGATTTTTGGATGGCGGACTGCCGCGTCACGTCGTTACCGGCGGCAGCATCGCTTACGAGAAGCACGATCAGTTTGACTGGAGTAAAGACTTCGCCACCATCGCCGCGAAACAGCTTCCCGAAAAAGGCACCAACGTCGAGAACGTTGCGATCAAGTTTTTCAGCCAGCGTTGCTATTCATCATTCTTACCGGACGGCACCGCGGGTTCATGCCCGTCGACTCCTGTTGGCGCGCCCCACATGACGCAGAACACACCGCCGACCGGATTCATCGTGAACGGCCTGCCGCTTGGTCCACAACTCGGTGCGCCGTTCGCGGATCCCGCTGTGGACGACAATGGCAAAGCAATCAACGTCGATCCCGTCACCAGCAAGCAGATTCTGCGTCGCTACAAAGCCGCGGCGATCCAGCTCAACGTCACGCTCAACAAGGCGGGCTGGCACTACCCGCAGCAACGAATGCTTACATTGTGGAACGACGTGAAGCCGACGCTGCAATATACGCCGGGCGGTTCCGGCCGTGCGCCTGAGCCACTCTTCTTCCGTGGAAACTCCGGCGACATCGTCGAGTACTGGCATACGAACCTCGTGCCGAATTACTACCTCGTTGATGATTTTCAGGTGCGCACGCCGACCGACATCCTCGGTCAGCACATTCACCTCGTGAAGTTTGACGTGACCTCGTCAGACGGCGCCGGCAACGGTTTCAACTACGAGGACGGAACGTTCAGTCCCGACGAAGTGCGCGAGATACTTCATGCAATCAATAACGGCGGTTCGTGGACGGCGTGCCCCGGTTGTCCTGCGACTACGTTAACTCCCAAAGCGCCGCCAGCTGAGATCTGCGCTGGTCCAAACCCGCCTGCGCAGTGCGCCAACGCGTGGATGGGCGCGCAGACTACCGTGCAACGCTGGTATCTCGATCCGGTCAACAATAGTCAGAACGTCGATCGCACGCTGCGCACCGTGTTCACGCACGATCACTTTGGTCCATCGACGCACCAACAGGTAGGTCTCTATGCAGGACTGGTAGTCGAACCCAAGGACTCACAGTGGAAGAGTTCGATAGACGGCAGCCCGATGGGCGGAGGAACAATCAACACGCCGCCGGTCCGTCCTGATGGTGGTCCGACAAGCTGGCAGGCCCAAATCATCACTACGAATCCACAGGATAGTTATCGAGAGTTCATGCTCGAGTTCCAGGATCTGCAACTCGCCTACGATGCCGCATCAAAGACTGCTCCGAATCCGGCGAAGAACATCGGCTGGCGCGATCCGAACCACGCTATCAACGCCACTGTCTTTCCGGAGTTCAATGAAGTACGGCCACGGCTCGTGAGCACCGGCAACATTACTCCAATCACCGGCACGCAGTCGGTGAACTACTACAACGAGCCACTGCCGTTCCGCGTCGGCGCGTCGCAGGATCTGTCCTACGCCTACGACAACGCTTCGGCGAAGATCGCGAATCCGAATTTCGCGCCGGATCCGATTACTCCGCTGTTGCGCGCGTATCAGAACGACAACGTTCAGATCCGCACCCTTGTCGGTGCGCATGTGTTTGCGCACCAGTTCAACCTGATGGGACCAACGTGGTTTGCCGAGCCTTCGTGGCAGAATTCGGGTTATCGCAGCAACCAGCCGATGGGTCTGTCAGAACACTTTGAATTGCTGTTCAAGGTGCCGGCGTCATCTGCGCCGAATCCGATCGCACCGGCAACTTCCGTTCGCAAATGTCCGGATGGCATGTCGAACGCTAACTGCGTCGATTATCTATACAGCCCGAGTCTTGACGAAAACGGGTTGGCCCAGGGACTGTGGGGCATCTTCCGGTCGTACGATCCCACCACATCGGCGACGAGATTGGCGCCGCTGCCGAACAATCCTGTTGGTGCAACCGCACCTGTTGTTTACTCGACCTGTCCGGCGAACCTGCCGGCATCGCAGCGACGCGTTTTCAACGTCACTGCCGTGACTTCGCAGCGAGCGCTGTCGAACCAGCCTCAAGCTGCGGGTCAATTGGTCTTCAACAATCGTGGACCACAGTCAGGCTGGATCAGCACGCTCAACGGCATCATGTACGTGCGTTCCGAAGACCTGGACGCGAACGGTAGGCTCAAAACAGGCGTGCCAATCGAACCGTTGATCCTGCGCGCGAATGCGGGTGATTGCATCGAAGTTAACCTGACGAACGCGATCAATCCGAACTCGCGGATTTTCGACAAGAATTTCCGCTGGCCGTCGCCTTACACGAATAAGTTCAACTCGAAGTCGTCGAAGTTCGTCGGTTTGCATCCGCAACTTCTCAGTTACGACGCGTTCACAAGCCAGGGCATGAACGTCGGCTGGAACAGGCAGGGAGGCACGGATCAGGTTGTCGGTTTCGGCAAGACGATCAAATACACGTGGTACGCGGGCAAGATCGATCGCAAAGCGGATGGCGGGTTGACACATACTCCGGTGGAGTTTGGCGCGTTGAATCTGTTCGCGTCGGATCCGATGTTCCAGCACCCGAATGGATTGTTTGGTCAAATGATCATCGAGCCGGCGGGATCTACCTGGCAGTGCGGTGAAGCTGGAAACCTGCGCTCGTGCGATCCGTCCGGTGGACCACCGGCGACCTCTCGCGCGTCAGCAACGGTAACAGCGGGAAGCGACAGCTTCCGCGAGTTCTCGGTGATGATCAGCGATGCGTTGATTACGTCGTCTACTTCCAGCGCGATCAACTACCGTACTGAACCGAGGAGCCAGCGTTACCTTAGTTCAGCTAAAGACTTCTCGTGTATGACGTCGAACCTGCTGGCCCAACCGGGATCGAATCCATCGGTGGCGATTGGCGAACCCAAGACTCCGATCTTCACTGCGGGCATCGGCGACAAGGTGCGGTTCCGCATGACGCATCCGATGGGCACGGGCGATTCGCAGGTGTTCACGATCCACGGTCACCAGTGGCAACGAAATCCTTATCAAAACAATTCGACGATTATCGGTAACAACAATCTTTCGCAATGGCTTGGATCGCGCGATAACCACGGCTCGAGCGATCACTTCGATCTCATGATCGACAAAGCCGGAGGCCAGTTTGGAAAGGCCGGCGACTACCTCTACACCGCCTACCTGCCCGACCAGGCATTACTTGGCGCGTGGGGACTGTTCCGAGTTGGTAATCCCGGAAGCCCGTCGCCAAACGCGGTTTGCGGCAATCAACAGGCGGCTCCGGGAGTCTCGGCGCCGGCGCGGGCGCCAGTTTTGAATTTGAACCAACGGTTCCGCCGCGCACCGCTTAATCCGAGCAGTCGACAGTAGGGCGCAACACGTTACGCGCGACTAGACAGAGATTCTTCACCCTAAGGAGACGGCATGATGAGGAAGTGCGGCGGTAAACTTCAGTTGAACCCTACCACGGGGAAAAACTGGAGTAGATAGGTCATAGGCTGAATTAATTCCTGTGGCTGTTGACCACGTTAAGGAGACTAATCAGACCTTTGACCGAAGCGCCACCGTAGGGCGATTGACCCTGAATAGGAGGCTGGTGACCGCCGCAACAGAAAGTCTACTCCAGGCAAACAACTGGAGGAAACCACAGATGAGATTCATTGGAGTAGACCTGCACAGCAATAGTTTGACGGCGTGTTATTTGGACCAGAACGGTAGTGAAGAGATGCGCACGTTTGACCTGCAAGAGATGGTGAAGTTTCAAGCGAGTCTCGCAGTCACGGACGAGATCGCGGTGGAAGCAACCGGCAACACGCGGCATTTCAAAGAGGCGATCAAGGAGCTAGTGAGCAAGGTGGTGGTAGTGAATCCGAACCAGTTCGAAGTAATCCGCAAGAGCGTGAAGAAAACTGATCGGCACGATGCGCGCACATTGGCGTTGTTTTTGAGCAAGGAAATGCTGCCGCAGTCGCGCTTGAAGGAACCAGCACAGGCACAACTCAATTCCGTGGCTCATACGCGCGACAAGCTAGTGAAGCTGCGCACCACACTAATCAACAAGTTGCACGCGCTGCATATAGCGGCCGGCATCAAGAGCAAGAAAAGTTCATTCAGTAGTGTGAAAGGGGTGAAGGCAGCCCTGGCTCGCAGTTGGGACGAACTGACTCGAGCGGAGTTGGAAGTGATCGTCAGTCAGATCGGGTCGCTCAACGAAGGCATCAAGCGGCTGGACCACAAGCTTGCTGAATATGGTCGCCGCCTGGTGGGACATCGAAACCTGACGAGCATTAAAGGCATCGGCGATAAATCGGCGGCGGTGTTACTGAGTGTGATCGGCGACGTCTCGGACTTTGCCGGTGAGGACAAATTGGCGAGTTACTTCGGTTTGGTGCCACGCGTGGCCAATTCAAATGAAACTGTGCATCACGGCCGCATTACCAAACGCGGTTCCAAGCTGGGGCGCACGACCCTGGTCCAATGCACGTTGGTTGCCGCTCGTTACAGTCCTTACTTGAAAAACTTTTACGAACGAATCAAAGCAAGAAAAGGCGCGGGCAAGGCCATCATCGCCACCGCGCGCAAATTCCTGGGAGTCATCTATCGCACCCTCAAGTACAACTGGGTGTTCACAGACTTCCCAAACTTTGTTCTCGCCGAGGACTGAAACTTACACCTCGGAGTAGACAATCATCATAGGAGGAAGTTATGGCCGGCAAGACAACCGCCAAAGGTGGCCCACGCGGCGGCACACTGAAAGGCAAGGATAAGGACAAGCCTCAGCCCGGAGGCAAAGGGAGTAAAGACGGCAAAGGCAAAGAGGACAAAGGCAAGAAAGACAAGAAGGGTAAAAGCAAGGACAAAGGCGATCAATACTGGTCTGACACCGTCGCTATCATCCTGAAACGAGATTGCGCCGAAGCCCTGTACGCCGCGCTCGTAGTTGCCCTCGGCACATTACCCACGCCGAAGAAGAAGAAAAAGAAAGACAAGAAGAAAGACAAGAAAGACAAGGGCAAAGATAAGGGTAAGGACAAGGGCAAAGATAAAGGCAAAGATAAGGGCAAAGACAAGGGCAAACCCAAGCCCAAGCCGAAGCCCAAGGGTAAGATTTAGCGAGCACCGGGCGAAACAATCTTGATGAAATCCGTGTCTGCTGTGTCCTCGAAGAGAGGACACAGTTTCACTATCGATCTCGTTGACGAATTCCTCGCTCATCGCACCTACCAACATGCGTTTTGTCTGAAACTCTTCGAGCTGGGAAGGAACGCGTCCGTGCCGTGGGACACTCGCCGGCTGGCGATTCTCATGGCAGAAAACCAGATCCTTCAACTTCTGCCCGACAACGTCGCAGAGTTCGACGCGTTGTTTAGCGAGTTGCGTCTCAAGCAACCGGGATTGAATAACCCGGTCGCGTCGTCGGTGTTGAAAGAGGGTTACTCGACGACGGAGCTTCGCAAGTTCATCGTCGAGTTTCGTCGGCGGCTCACGCGAATGGACCGCTTGCATCGAACGATTCGCGGGTCGAAAACGAGTAGTGCTGCGGTTCAGGAATTCATTGAACAGTCGCGCCGTGATTGCAAGCTCACTCTCGGACGCTACCTGTTCACGCCCGACGACGTGATGCGCGAGGTGCTCCGGCATGTGACGGTGACGGACGGCGTGCGCGATGTTGACGTGTCGCAGCCGGCGTTCCTAAACGCCGAGATCAAGCACAACCTGAGCATGTTGCCGGATTATGAGGCGGGAATACTGCAACGGTTGTGTACCGCGTCGAAGATCTACTGGGTTGCTTCGAATACGAGCACCGCGATTAATTCGCTCGTCGAGTATCCGCTCTCGACCGTCGTGTTGGTGATCAAACCGCCCGGAAGTGATGTTGAGTTTGAGCTGAAGCGCGCGGGGCGGAAGGGCAGTAATGCGCTGAGCGTTGTTTTCAAACGGAATGGACGCAACGTACCTGCGTCGCATCGGTTGGATGGCGGCAGTATGCAGTGGCTGCTGCGCTACGAGGCGCGCAGCGGATCGAAGATGAGTTCGATCTTTCGGCTGGTCCATCGGGTTGATGCACCGCTGCCGGGTTACATGGCGCGGAATACGGTGTATTCGATTCCGGCGCGAAACGGTGGGGGACCTGCTCCGACCTTTCGTTACTTCACGGAGCCGCATGCGTTTGGCGAGGAACGTTTTCGCGAGATGCGGTCGGCGATGAAGGATGCCGTCAAGGTCTTCGAACGGGATGAAGGTGAGAACCTGCCGGCGACCGGTGGTGAAATGGGATTGACGGCGGAGTTTCTGAGTCACGTCGCCCCGGCGCAGGCGATTTTGTGTGGGACCAGTTCGTTTCGCGTCGATAAAGTGGCGACGTATTTGTCGAGTGACGGCGCGGAGAAGTATTTCCGGGAGTATCAGGGCGTTGATTATTCCGCAGACGACGCGCGACGGTTTGCGGATGAGCTGCTTGATGAAGTGTTGGGCGTTTACGTTCCGCCTTCCGTGGCTTTTAAGAACTATGGGCGGTACGTCGATGCTGCGTTGGCGGTACCTGCGAATCGCGAACGCGCGAATGAGATCTTTTTGTCGTTAGTACGGCAGATCGCGGAGTTGTGGGGAACGGTGTTGGGCGTCCGCGGTCAGTCACGCGGTGAATCGTTTGTCGGGCGGAATGTTGGGTTGCGAAGTGTTTGGGTCGATGGGCAGTGGCGAGTGAAGTTGATCTTCATGGACCACGATGCGTTGACGCTGCCGGATCTGGAGATTGGACACTTTTTTGCGCAAAACGCGCTACCGGGAATGTTGCTCGACGAGCGTCACATTTGGGGTAAAGCAAACCCGGCGCTGTTCCCGACGAGCCTGGTTGGATACCTGCTAGGCATCTATCGCATCGACTCTCGTTTGGAAACGGAAGCGCAATGCGTTGCTGAGAATGAGTTACTGCGTGCTTATAAGAAAACGCAGCAGTCGGTTTTGAACGATCGCAAGTTGCGTGCGTTCGTGAACGACGTGTTTGTTGAAAGGTTGTTGGACTGGGATCAGTTCGTGGCGGGCCATCTCAGTGGAAAAAGCGGTTGGAAATCACGGATGAAACGGGTATTCAAGGAGAAAGGCTACGAACGCGACGCTTTCGAGTACTACACCGAGGCGTGTGAGAAGTACCGCGGTTTCATCGAACGCAACTCGTTTCTTTACGTGCAATGATCGATCTGTTTGAACAGCAGGGCTTCGTGTTTCCGATACGCGTGCTTTCGGATCGGGAGGTTACGCAGTTTCGCGACGAGCTTGAGGCGGTGGCGGGAGACAATCCGAGGCGGATGGATCAGTTGCACATGCAATATGAGTGGGCGTACCGGTTGGCGAGTCATGAGAACGTGCTGGATGCGGTGGAGAAACTGATTGGGCCGGAGATTCTGATTGATGGGAATCTCGTTTTCTACAAACCGCCGCACGACGGGGGTTATGCGTCGTGGCATCAGGACAGCCTCTACTCGGGTTGGCATCTGACGCCGTCAGTTTCGGCGTGGATTGCGCTCACGGTGAGTGAGCCTGCAAATGGGTGTATGCGCGTTATTCCGGGTTCGCACAAGCAAGGACTACTTGAGCATGAAAATGTGCAGGATCCGAATCTGCTCAACAAGCGTGGTGAGCGTTTAAGAATGGACGTCGACGAGTCGCAGGCGGTAGACGTCGTTTTAAAGCCCGGTGAGATGTCGCTGCATCACACAAACATTGTTCACGGTTCGAATCCGAATACATCCGATGGACCACGCATCGGGTTCATCGTGCGCTTCGTTACTAACCTGAGCACTAATCGCGATCGGCAAGTGATGCGAGTGCGGGGCAATGCGGATTGCAGTCATTTGCGATTGGTGGAACCACCGAATAGACGCAGCGCGTGATTAGGTGAGTTGAAGATCTTTGTTAATGGACGGCGTGTTAGAAAGTGACATCGATCGTTCTTTGAAAAAGGATTGTTACTGACATCGAGACCACGAGTAAGCCCGGTCGAGCGCAAGTGTTCCGACTGCTCAGGAGTAAGATCAATGATTTTTGCAAAACCTGTAGCCGCGTCGTGTTCTTCGCAGATCAGCAAGTTTGCGCGAATATCCATCGCTTCAAGGTAAAGGTCAGCGCCGATCAACACGAGGAATTTCTTCTTCAAATCGGTGTTACCAACCGTGATCGAGGTCAATTCAGCGAAGTACTCGCGATAATAGTTGATGAGGAACTCGAGGTTAGCCGCAGACGTTTCGCCCGAAAGAGTGATCGTTGTCTCGCTCAATATGCGATCCATGTGACTGCCGAACAGCACGAGCGATTTTTCGAGGTACCAGTGGTTTTCCAGGCGATTCTGAACGTCTGAGTATTCCGATTCGACCCAGACCAGGTTCGGCATGAAGCAGTAGCAGTTGAACCGCTCCTGCAACACGTAGCTGTTCATGTCCAACACGTGTTCGGCTCGATTGTTCAACTCGATGAAAGCATCGAACACCGTGCTCCTGATTGCATAGGCAAACGTGGAGTTCGCTTTCGTAATGCGAGCAATATGTTCGGAAACGATGACCGGCTCGGCCTTGTGCAGCGCCCCGAGGAACAGCATGTCCCAATCGGCGGGCAGCTCCTGAATGAAGCTCGCGAACTTTTCTTTGAACTGAGGATCGAAAACGACGTCGTCCTCGAATATCAAAACGCTGGCCGCGCCAGCGTCGCGCGCTTCGCGAACAACTTGCACGTGACTGAGCAGGCATCCATATGCCCCGGCGCTGTGAATCCAGTTGTGCGGGAGAGCGACACCGTTTCCGTCGGTTGCGGAAAAGCGTTGCACCGATTCAAAGCCATGAGCGGTGAATGCGCGTTGTATTCGCTGCCACCGTTCAGGCCGGCGATCGAGGTTAATGCAGACCTTCGACGGGAATAACAACATGGAGTATTCGGATTGTAGCGATTTTATTGACCCTTGGGGAACCGTCTTTTAAACTGCTCCCCATCCCTCTATACGGACAAGAAAATGGCCTCCGTTCTCACTCACGCACAGTTGGCTGATTACGAGGAGTTAGGGTTCCTGCACTCGATCCCGATTCTCTCGCCGGAGGAAGTACGGCGTTTTCGCGCCGACGTCGAGCAGACGTGTGATGCGATTGGCGGCCGTGTCACGCGACTCGATGGTCCGCATCTTTATTTTCGTTGGGCCTGGGAATTGAGCACTCATCCTCGCGTGCTCGATTGCATGGAGCAACTCATTGGTCCAAACATTCTTCTGAAGTCGACGCGGCTGTTCTACAAGTTCGGACAAAGTGATTCGTTTGTGGGTTGGCACCAGGACGGCATCACGGAGCGCGTGGACCAGGCGTTTGTGCCGGCGATTTGGCTCGGACTAACTGAGGCGACTCCTGAGAACGGTTGTTTGCGTGTGGTGCCGCGATCGCATCGACTCGGTCTGGTGCCGCACAGCAATCGTCCGAACGCTAACAATTTAACGACGCAGGGATTGACGGCGCAGGTTGAGATCGATTCCCCGCACGACATCGTGATGCGTGAAGGCGAGATGAGTCTGCACCATCCGTTAGTCCTGCACGCGTCGAACCCGAATCAATCCGAGGAGTCGCGCATCGGCTTTTCGGCGACATACTCGACACCGGCGCTAACCGCAAGCAGGACGGCAGTGGCGTGGGTTCGCGGCGATGGACCAAAGGATTGTTTCACGATCATCGACGAGCCGCGAGAGCGTTCGTTGGAGGACGCGATCGCTGCTTATCGGGCGGGCGATCACCAGATGTTATTTGCATGAAGTTGAGTGTGATCATACCAACCTGGAACCGAGCGCAACTTGTGTGCGAGGCGATCGATAGCGCGCTGAATCAGCGGCCGGGTGAGGTAGAGGTAATCGTTGTAGACGATGCGTCGAATGATGATACGACAGAGGTGCTAACACGGATTTATGGCAATCGAATTCGGTTGCTGCGGTTGAATCAGCGATCAGGTGCGGGAGCAGCGCGCAACGCCGGCGCCGCACTTGCTCGTGGCGAGTTTGTTGGCTTTCTGGATTCCGACGACGTGTGGTTGCCAGGGAAGTTCGACGCCGAGTTGCAGGTGTTCCAACGGTTTCCGGATGCCGAGGCTGTTGTGTCAGACAGTCAGAACTTTTACGAGCACCAGGCGGACGCAGCTAGTTGCTTCGCACAGAACGGACTTCTTACGGCCACTGGCGGCGACGTGCGTTGGGCGAGCGAGTGCGATTGGTTATGGACCAACAGCACAAACACCGCCCACACCTGTTCTGTCACAGTGCGTCGCGAAGCCCTGGCGCGACTCGGCCCGACGCTGTTTGCCGAAGATCTCGACTGCTGTGAGGATTGGGAATTTCAGATGCGCGTCTGCCACCTGTGTCGCGTAGTCCTGTTGCCCAAGGTGCTGGCGCACGTACGTCGCTTCGACGACAACTCGCGTAACGGACGAGGCATTCCCGGAGGCGCGAAAACCAGAGATCAGGAAATGATCCTGTTGCGCGATCGACTCACCGTGATCAAGCGCGCGACATGGTTGAAAGATCTCCAGCCCCCACTGGCGGCTGAACTGGAACGTTTTAGAAGCGAAACCGAACGCGGATTACACGGATGATGATCGAAGAAGTTCACGTCTGGCGCGGTTCACCCGAGCAACAGGCAAGGCGTGCCGAGTTCGTCAAGTCGACGCAATTTGCCTACTTCGACTCGCAATTGGACCATCCCGACTGGTCAAATAAATTGGTGCTCGACTTCGGTGGGAACCGTGGCGGTATCATGCACGACCCGGCTTGTGAGATTCGTCAACAAAACTATTACTGCGTCGATGTGATTCGTGAGGCCATTGAAGAAGGTCGCAAGACGTTTCCGGGTGCTCATTGGTTTCATTACGACCGCTACAACTGCTCGTTCAATCCGGCAGGCATAGCCGGTCTCGCGATTCCCGATCTCGCAACCGAGTTCGACATCATCCTCGCGTATTCGGTTTTTACGCACACCACGCTCGATGAAATGCACGACCTCGTCGCGCAGTTGGAAACGAAGCTGACACCAAACGGAAAACTGGCGTTCACATTTATCGATCCGCATTGGCAGGAAAATCTTAAGTGGCGTCTGGAGCGGTCGAAAAAAAGCGAAGGAGCGTTAGAGCGTAGTCGCGGCGCGCGGTGGTGTTCGCTGGTAAATGGCGAGTTGTTCATCGAGAGCAATGGGCGATGGTCCAACGAGGCCCAGTCATGCCTGACGTATCACGTCTTTTACACCGAAAAATTTATGCGTGAACAGTTTCCACACGCGACGATCCTCCCCCCGGTCAATGGCGAGATGCAGCACTGCTGCATCATTCAGAAATGATCCCATTTCCAGAACACGCAAGGGTAAACGTTGCTGACACACTCGCCCGCGATCTGCTGCGCGCGGCGGAGAGTTTGCCCAATTACGAAAACCAGGAGTTTTACTCGAAGGCGTTACAGGCATCGGTGCTTGAAAACGTGCGTGCCGCTGCACCCGAAGCGTTTGACTCGTTGATCAATGAGACTAGAGATCGATTAGCGCAGTGGCCATATTGCGCTTTGATCCGTGGTCTCGAATTCGACCCCGGGAACAAAGTGTTCGTGGCCGTGAATCGCGCTTTTGGAGAACTGGTCGCCCGCCCATATGAAAAGCCACGCTCTCAGCTTGTCCATTACATTCAGCCTTCGACTGACCTATTGTCGGCTCGCGGCGGGCACGAGAGCGAGCGACTCCACACCGACACAGCCGACTGGGAGCCGCCTGTCGAGTTGATCTCGATGGTTTGTGTGCGCGCCGATCCTGACGGCGGTGGCCGTTCGCGAATTCTCGACGTCGACTCCATTCGCAGCGAGGTAAATGAACGATTAGGAAGCGCGACGCTGGAGCAGTTGGAAACGGAGCCCGTGCCGTGGCAGCTAGCGAGTTACTGCGGCGGCGGCGTTCAATGGCGCACGATACTGACTGAGTCGAGTATCTGCTGGCGCCGCTACACGATCGATCTCGCGCTCGACTCAACCGGAGCAAGTCTCTCCGACGATCTGCTTCGTTCTTTGGCACACTTTGAAGATCTGATCTCGACAACTCCGCGCACGCTCGACTTCCTGATGCGCGAAGGCGAACTGTTGTTCTCCGACAACCGGCGCACGATTCATGCCCGCACGCCGATAGCAGCAGGACCCGCTTCAGATCGTTTGATGATTCGCAGTTGGATAAGAAAATGAAGTTCGCACAAATCTCTGATCAAGTAGAAACCCAAAATGCCGAGATCAGTCGAACGGCACTGCTCGGCACCTGGATCAATTCAAATATCGACACGAACAGTATCGCTCGCGTCAGGATCTCTGAAACGGACGGCAAGCTCCAGCTTCAGGTATTTGCGATTGGACCAGACGGTCTCATCGACTGGGGTCCAAGCGAGGCCCGTGTCTTCGCCGGTGGACCAGCGTCTCACGCCGGCGTTGGTTTCACCTGCAACTACGACTTCGGGTTCGCTGAGGCACGCCTCCAGGCCATGATCATGAAAGGCTTGCTGGTGCTAGCGCAATTCCACCTTTTCAAAGACGACAGCGGCCGCGCGGATTATTTCCTGCGCGAGTATTTCGCGCTCAGTCACGACCGTTTCTAAAAACATGACCGCGCCCTTCAAACAAAACAGCCACCTGAATCCGGAGCTACACACGGCCGCGCCGAACCTTGAGAAACTGTTCGGACGCTGGTTGAACACCAATCACGAAACACGCGGCATTGCTGAATGCACGATCACACAGGACAGAGACCAAATTAAGGTCAGCATCGTCGGCGTCGGTGAGGATGGTCCAATCGCATGGCCCATAGCATCCGCGCATGCAGTGGCTAATCTCGAAGAAGAAGCCGGCCAGCGCACGGGCGCGTTAATGGCCACGTTCGACTTCGGTTTCATGCGCGCCGACACGCACATCAGGATCAATAAAGGCGTGCTGGTCATCGTGTTGTTCGCCACGTTCCTCGACGACAGCGGCCGGTCCAATTATCTGAATCGTGAGTTTTTCCATAGTGCTTAATGGCTTTTCTCTCAAAGAAAACGGGCCAATTCACGTATTTCTCTCTGCAATTGGGTGAAAGTGACTGGTGTGGCAAGTACGTTCTCGACTTCGGTGGAAACATCGGGAACATGCTGCGGGATCCGAAATCGACGATCGATCAGGATCGTTACTGGTGCATCGACGTTGTGAAGGACTCAATTGAAAGTGGGAAGGCCGTGTTTCCGAGGGCGCACTGGGTCTTTTACGATCGCTATTGTTTCTTTTTCAATCCGGAGGGAATTCCGCAACTAAAACTCCCCGAGATTGCTCGGTCGTTCGATTACATCGTCGCTTATTCGGTCTTTACGAATACCTCGCGAACGGACATGCTCGACCTGGTCCAACAACTGAAGAGCTATTTGACTAACAGTGGCGCGTTGGCGTTCACATTCATCGACCCGCATTACCGCTCATGGCCCGGTCGATACGACGGCAACAATCTTCGTTGGCGACTCGAGCGCGAAATCTTTCTTGAAAACGAGAAGGGAAACACGCTGGATATCGAAGTAGATGATCTGATTGCGCGCGCGCGCCATGCCCCCTGGTTTGTATTGGTGAATGGCGAGGATCTTTATCTCGAAACTGAACGGACGCGCGTTTATGAGCCCGAGCAACAGCGGACTTATCATACGTTCTATTCCGTCGAGTACATGAAATCGTTGTTTCCCGACGCGACGATTCTGCCTCCGGTTAACGACGAGATGCAGCATTGTTGTGTGATTCAAAACTAGATCGATGGACTTTGTGAGACTCACAGAAGCGCAACGCAACGCTTTCGCCGACGATGGCTTTCTGGTCGTCCGCAATGCGCTCGATGCTGATGCTGTCGCACATCTCGTCGATGAATCGGATCGTTTGGCAGAAGCGTTTCTCCGCAAGCCGGTAATTTCCGGTAAACCGGAATACAACCATCTCGATCTCCGTCGGGGCCTGCTCAAGGAAAAAGCGCTGCTCGCACTCGTCTCAAATTCGACAACCGTGCCGCTCCTCGTCCAATTGTTGAGTCCCAACATTCATCTCCACTCGACGACGATCATTTACAAACGTCCGGAGAACGCGGAGGACCCGCCGTTTCGTCGCGGCTGGCATCGCGACATTCGCATTCCGAAAGATCTGGGCCATGAACAGTTGCCGCTGGTTGGTATCAAAGTCTGTTACTGCCTGACGGATTTCCAGCAACCCAATTGCGGCATGACGTTGATGGCCCGTGGGTCGCATCGTCTGCCTGGCCCATTGAATATCCCGAAAGGTAATGTCGATCCGGTCGATGTCGAAGTTTGCGACCTGCAACTCAAGGCCGGCGATGCACTGTTTTTCGAGAACCGGATCTATCACACCGCGGCGCCGAACCGGAGCGATCGCGTCTCGAAGGTGGTGATTTATGGTTACGCGTATCGCTGGATGAAACCCGAGGTGTATCTCGAAAACCCGGACGAGCAACAGCTACTGGCGACCGATCCAATCACGCGCCAGTTGCTGGGCGGGTATAGCGACGTCGATACGGTCCCGTGGGCCATCGAGCGATGGGCCAAACGTCACGGACTGACACGAGACGCAGTGCCGTGGATCATGGAAGTGTGAAGAAGGAAAAGATTTCGCATGTCGCTGCATGATGACGAACGACTGATGGATGGCGCGAAACGTTTGTTCGCGAGCACGCGTTCGTTTTCGTGGAACCTCGTCTCGACGCGACTGACACAGTTTCCATACTTCGACGAGCTGCTTGATCGACCGGTTTGGAAGGGCCGCAAAATACTCGATTTTGGCGGCAATGTCGGCACATTCCTCGCCAGCGCGGGCGACACCGTCAATCATGAAGACTACTGGTGCATCGACATCAATCCCGCGGTTGTCGAACATGGACGGCAGGCGTATCCACGTGCGCACTTCGTGCATTTCAATCGTTACAGCCCGCAATACAATCCGTACGGCAAACGCAATCAGCCGATACCCGACTGTGGCGTTAAGTTTGACGTCATCCTCGCGTTTTCAGTTTTCACGCACGTCGATAAGAAAGAGATGGTCGAGTCGGTCGCGGCTTTGCGGCGCATGCTCGCGCCGGATGGCGTGCTGGCGTTTACGTTTTTCGATCCGCGGTTTGATCGGTCGCTGTCGGATCTGAAATTGCCGAGAGGATCGACAGTGCTTAGCAATCTTGGACCACGCGGGCAGATCGAGGTCGTCAAACGCGCGCGGTGGCTGGCTGTAATTGAAGACACGTTGTACGTGGAACCGGATGACGCGTTGTATCACCAAACGCGAAAAGGTAAACCGCACGAATCGTATTGCTCGTACTTCACCATGGATCTGGTGAAATCACTTTTTCCCGACGCGATTATCCGTGAGCCTGTCTGCGGCGAGTGGCAACACTGCTGCATTATCAAGAGCCAATGACCTTGCGATTTCACTGGATGCTTCCGAAGGGCGGCGAGGTCGCATTAGGCGCGCCGCAAACGCCGCGTGAAGCAGCGCGCTACCGGATCGAGTCGATGCGTGCCGACTCGCCGGCGCCGCGGCCCGACATGATCGGCTGGACTCACTTTGCGCGACAGGCCGAAGAGTCGGGCATCGAGTCGGTGCTCATTTCGTTCAGCCGTTACGAGCCGGATCCATTCGTCGTGGCATGTGCCCTGGGCCAGGCCGTGAAGAAACTGAAGTTCATCATCGCGTATCGGTCGGGTCTGATGCAGCCGACAACATTCGTGCAGCAGATGAACACCGTGTCTGCGCTGACTCACGGTCGTGTGTCGTTCAACATCGTCGCCGGCAGTTCGAGTGAAGAACAACGCGGCTATGGCGATTTTCTTTCGCACGACGAGCGCTACGAACGGGCGGAAGAATTTCTGGCCGTTTGCAATGCGTTTTGGCGCGGTGACGGCGACGTGAACTTCGCAGGTAAACACTATCAAGTTGAGCAGGGAAAACTGGCGACACCGTTTGTTTCGCCGGATCGACCTTCGCCCGAGATCTACGTTTCCGGCCACTCCGAACCATCGGAGCAACTCGCTTATTCGCAGGGAACCTGTTGGCTGCGCGTCGCGGAAGATCCTGCAAAGATCGCGCCCGTCATTGCTCGCGCGCGAGAGCGGGGAATTGGAGTTTGTTTGCGATTGTGCCTGCTCTGCCGGCCGACTCGCGACGAAGCGATCGCAGTCGCGGAGAGTTTGTTGCCGCAAGACAAAAAGGAAAGCACTACTACTCTGAAAGACGACTCGCAGATGTATCGAGAGGGGAGCCAGGGCAACGGTTCGCACTGGCTGAATCGTTCGCTGTGGACCGGACTCGTGCCGCATTACGGTCCGGTATGGACCACGCTGCTCGGATCGCCGCAGGAACTTGCCGAGACGTTTCTTGAATACGAGCGAATCGGCGTAACGGAGTTCATCATGTCAGGTTGGCCCGAAGTCGATACTGTGAACGTTTTCGGACGTGAGGTGTTACCACTGATAAGGCGACGATGAATCTCAGATTTCACTGGATGCTTCCGAAAGGCGGCGAGGTCGGCATGAAGACCGCGCAGGAGACTTCGCGTGTCGCCACCACGAAGGCCGGTTCCGCCGCGGCGCTGCCCGACATGGAGGGTTGGGTGCGCTTTGCGCGTTGCGCGGAAGAAGCGGGGATTGAGTCGGTGTTGCTTTCGTTCAGTCGTTATGAGCCTGACACGATCTTTGTCGCGTGCGCGGTGGGCCAGGCGACGAAGCGGCTGAAGTTTATCGTCGCGTACCGGCTCGGATTGATGCAGCCGGCGACGTTCGTTCAGCAGATCAATACGCTCTCGGGTGTGATTGGCGGACGCGTGAGTTTGAACGTCGTCGCGGGCAGTTCCACCGTTGAACAACGCGGGTACGGCGACTTTTTGGAGCATGACGAACGGTATGCCCGCGCCGAGGAGTTTCTGAGCGTGTGCCGCTCGTTCTGGGCCAACAATGGCGACGTGACTTTCGCGGGCAACTATTGCCGGATCGAACATGGAAAACTGTTCACGCCATTTCTCGCGCCGGATCGGACCATGCCCGAGATCTACGTGTCAGGCCATTCTGAGCAGGCGCAGCATCTCGCGCTTACGCAGGGTTCGTGCTATTTGCGGCTCATCGATACGCCGGAAAAGCTCGAACCTGTTGTGAGGCGCTTTCGAGAAAATGGGGTTGAGGTTTGTCTGCGGCTTTGCGTGGTGTGCCGCCCGACGCACGAAGACGCACTCGCCGCGGCCCAGGCTTTGTTGCCGCCGGAAGAGGTTGGCCGGCAGGAGCGACGCATCCTGTCCAGCAGTGATTCGAAAACGCTGAAAGACGCCCTCGCGGCAGCGGATGATGTTGGTTGGATGAATCGAAATTTATGGGCGGGATTGGTGCCGTATTACGGATCGTCGGCGATCACACTCGTCGGATCGCCGGAGGATCTGGCGGAAGCTTTTCTCGAGTACAAGAAAATCGGTGTGACGCAATTCATCATCGCCGGTTGGCCCAAGCTGGATGAGATGATGATCTTCGGGCGCGAAGTTATTCCACGCGTGCGTGAGGCGGAGTCGCATGAATAGGCCTCTGGAACATTTTGTCGATCGCCTACGCAGCGCGAAGGTCGTACCGGATCCGTTTCCGCACTACTTTCTCGAGCACGTGTTTCCTGAGGATTACTATCGCGAGTTGTTACTTAACCTGCCTGACAGCACCGTTTACGAGAACCTTTACGAGGTCACGGATCTGAAAATGGATCATTTCCGGCATCGAGATCAGCGCGACATGGACCAGGGATGGACCGACCCGTTGCCCAGCGCGCAGAAGAGTTTTTGGGAGGCGTTTAACGAGTGGTTTTTGAGCGAAGAGCTCGCGCACGCGGTGATGAGATCGTTTGCACGCGATTCATGGCCGGAGCTGTCAGTCGAGTCGCAGTTTATTCGTCACCGGGCCGGATATTTCCTTGGACCACACTCGGATCTCTACACGAAGCTGGTCGTGCTGCTGCTTTACCTGGCGCCTGATGACAGCGCCGAACATCTCGGCACCTCGCTGTATCGTCCGAAGCAGGCTGGTTTCAGTTGTCCAGACAGCAAGCATTACGAGTTTTCAGACTTCATGCGGGTTGAGACTGCTCCTTACCGGCCCAACTCGTTGCTTGCCTTTGTGCGCTCAGACATTTCGTTCCATGGGTTGGAGCCATTGTCGGAGCGTGATGTCACGACAACAGCGGGGCGCGATGTGATTCAGTACGTCATTCACGATAAAGCGGCGCGTGAAGCACAGCTCAAGGCACGACGGCTCGCGGCGCAGGAGGCGAACGCATGAATACTCGGCGAATCGTATTCGTGTGTCGTGCTCTTGCAGGCGAGGCGTTGCGCTGCGCGCGAGCGATTCAGGAACTTGAAGACGTTACGTTGGCGACTGTCTGCGTCGAGGAGGTTGACGATGTAGAAAAGCTAATCGATGCTGCGAAGAGTTGCGGTGATGTTTATAGAATCGTTACCGCCCAGGAAACTCTGCTCTTGTCGGTCGCGAAAGCAAACGAGGCACTGGGTCTTGAAGCGATGAGTTCCGATCTTGTCGCTCGCACGCTCGACAAGTCGAAGCTGAAAGCAACATTGAAGAGCGCAGGAATCCTAACGCCGCAGGATCGCATAATACAGAGCGCTGAGGATGCTCGACACTTTGCGCACGAGGTGGGTTTTCCGATCGTGCTGAAACCGCTTAACGGCAGCGGCGCACTCACGACGTTTCGCATAACGAGTGAAGAACAACTTGCGCGAGTGCTGAATCTCATAAAACCCCCGGCGATCGCTGAAACCCATATTCACGGTGACGAGCTTTGCTTCGACACCATAACCATCGGCAATGAGCCTCAGTGTTACTCAGTCTGTTGTTACGACCCGCCGATTATCGAAGCCGTCGAAGATCCGTCAAGACAGTGGCGCTGCGTGATGCCGCGCGACCTCGACGCTTACAAAC
Source organism: uncultured Acidobacteriota bacterium (assembly GCA_963789185.1). Classification (GTDB taxonomy): domain Bacteria; phylum Acidobacteriota; class Blastocatellia; order Pyrinomonadales; family Pyrinomonadaceae; genus PSRF01. The sequence goes on along the minus strand of CAWBJU010000010.1, from coordinate 362,095 downwards.
CATTCATAGAGCAGGGCTTAGCGGCAGTTCGAGCATTGCGCGTCGGAAACGCAATGACGCATATGGAAGGATTCATCAACGAGTCCGGACCAGCAGGCATTATCGACGCGACACTCCGGCCAGCCGGCGCGCGAATTGGACCAATGTTTGGTTTTGCGCATGACGTCGATCCTTATCGTGTTTGGGCCAGAGTGGCAGTCGACGATGCTTTCGATGGTCCACTGGAACGCAAGTACGCCGTCGGAACGATCTTTCTTCGCGGCCCTGGGTCTGGATCGGTGGAAACCGTCGAAGGAATCGAGCCACTCCAGCACAATCTCAACGACGTAATCGTCGAATCACGCTGGCCCCGAATCGGTGGTCCAAAGTCAGCCACTTATACCGGCGATGGATTTATCACGGTCCGTCATGCGCAGACTTCGGTGGTCCAGGATGCACTTGACTTCATCGAGCAAACAGTTCGCATCACCTACAGCAGTCCACAGCCAGCCGAGACTGCATGGAGTGAGCGCATAGACAACTTCAGGGAACTCAACAAGCCGACCTGGGATTTTGAGGTCGTTAAATAAAGAGGCAATCGTGACAGCACAAGCACCCCGAGCCTTCAATCGCGAGATGTACCACGACCATCCGGAGAATGTTTTTTACGGCACCGACGACGGTTACCAGAATGGATCGTTCGGCGAGTTTGCGGAGATCAAGGCGCACTACGACAGCGTCGCTGCCGAGCGACACAAGGACATCCACATGATCAGCGTCGTCGGTGGTCTGTATGGTCTGAATTTGATCCCGTTGTGGCGTCCAAAGCGGCTGACCATCTTCGACATCAACCCCACCGCTGTCACGTATTTCAACATCATCCGGCGCGTGTTCATCAGCAGCCGCGACGTGGACCACTTTCTGCAACGGCTGACCGACGGTGATTACGAGGTCGCCAACGAGCGCGAGCAGTTTGTCCGCGAGAACATCTGCATGAAGCAGCGCGGCACGCTGCCACGCGAGCGCGGCTCAACAAAGCGTCCGTACGAGCAGAGCTGGCAGTATGCGTTCGAACATTTCGAATTAACGAAACAGTTACTGACGGATGTGCCCCTCGAGATTCGTACTGAACCGATGGAGAGCGAAGGCTTTCGCAGTTGGATTCGCGAACAGAACAATCTCTGGATCTATTCTTCGAACATCACGGAGTTTCATTATTTCGATCTCGAGTTTGCCGACCCGAGTAACGTCGTTCTTTTGCAAATTATTTTCCCCGGCAACGTGCAGCTACTGGATCTTGCACCAATGAGCGGCGGACCGGTGAAGGTGAACTTTGAAATCCCGCTGCGGGCAGAAAGGCTCTCGTTGGATGGTTAACAAAACGCGAATCAAAACCGACGCGGCGCCTCCGGCACTCGGCACTTATTCACAGGCGATTCGCACGGGCGATCTGGTTTTTGTGACTGCGCAGACGGGACGCGATCCTGACACGGGGAAGCTTGAAGAGGGTCTCGAAGCGCAAACACGTCGCATGCTGTCGAATATCGACGCGATTCTGAACGCCGCGGGCTGTTCGGCCGCCGACATCGTGAAGGTCACGCTGTTGCTGGCTGACATCAGAGACTTCAAAGTAGTGGACCAGATCTACGCAGCCTGGTTGCCGGGTCTCGGCATCACACCACTGCCCGCACGCACTGCTTTTGCCGTCGCCGCCCTTCCGGCAGGCGCGCTCGTCATGCTCGACGTGGTCGCCGCCTACCCGGTCGAATGACAGCCCGGATCCTCACCGATGCGCGTCACGCTCGTTATTGCCGGACTTGGAGGTGGCGGCGCAGAGCGCGTCTGCATCAACCTTGCAAACGCCTGGGCCACGCGTGGTAAGCGAGCAACAATCCTCACCATCTCGCAAAACAAACGCGCACCGGCGTACCCGATCGATCCACGCGTCGAACTCCACGACCTCGGTTTACCTCGCCAGACTCGTGCAGAAGAGTTCAATCATGACACCACTGCTCCAATTCTTCGCCTACTCGAGAGCGCACGCTGTCCGCAACTAATTCCCGACATTTCGAATCTGGCGATGCTGCGTCACGCGATTCTGGCGAGCAGACCTGACGTCGTGGTTTCGTTTATCGATCGAACGAACGTGCGCGTAGTGGCTGCTATGGCTGAAACAGACGTGCCCGTTGTCGTTTGTGAGCAGACTGACGCGCGTCGCATATCGTTGGGTCGATTGCAGGGCGCGCGTGAGGAGTTATATCGACACGCGGCGACGGTGATCGCACCTGATCCGGTGATTGCACGATGGTTCGCAGCCAAGGGTGCACGGGCGCGTGCTATTCCCAACCCATTGGTCGCCCCTCCAAAGAGCGAACACAGATTTGGAAGTGAACAACGAAAGGCCATCACCCTCTCGCGCCTATCGGCAGAAAAGCGGCCGGAGTTTCTGGTTAGATCGTTTGCCAGCATCGCGCATGATTTTCCGGCCTGGGACCTGGAGATTTATGGCGATGGTCCACAACGAAACATGCTCGAGCACCTGATCGAGAAACTGGCGCCGAACCAAATTCGCCTCTGTGGCTTCTCAAACGATCCTTACAGCGTGCTGGCTCGTGCAGATCTGTTTGTTTCGGCGTCGCGGATTGAAGGTTTCGGAAACGCGATTTGGGAAGCGCTGGCGTGCGGCGTGCCGGTCGTCGCGATGGACGCTGGACCACCGGTGCGAACTCTGGTCCGGCATGGTATCGATGGTGAGATCGTGAGTCAGAACACTATGGCCGCACTGGCCGAGACCCTCGCGAAACTGATGAGTGATGACGACGAACGCGCACGTTATGCTTCGCGGGCGCCGGAAGTGGTAGAAAGATTTCCGTTTGAATCGGCACTCGAGCAGTGGGAAGAGTTGTTTCGCGCGATCTCTTTTTCATACTCGGCGAGATAATCGCGAGTCATCCGCAGGTAGTGAAACTCGCGCATCGCTTTCTCGCGGCACGCGCGCGGTGAAATGCTACCGGCGCGTTTGATCGCGGCTACGTAATCGCGATCGTCGCGGCACACGAAGCCAACGTCAGGCGAGATGATCTCTGGACACGCGCCTTTGTCGCTGCAAATTACGGGCGTGCCGGACATCAGCGCCTCGACCATTCCCAGGCCAAACGCTTCGTCAACTCGCGTAGGGAAGATAAACGCGCGAGCGCCCGCGAGTAGTTCAGCCTTTCGTTTACCTCTGACGTCGCCGACGTAAGCGGCCCCAATCTGCCTGCACAGACCGGCAATTCTCACGATGCGCTTGTAGTTGTTTGCGGTACCGGCAACGACCAGCTTGGCGCGCGTGCGAACGGCGAGGGAGATCGCGATGTCGAGTCCTTTTTTCATCTCCCAATCCATTGACGACATGAACAGGAGGTAGTCGTGTTTCCGTTCGGAGTAGATACACGCGCCGGGATCGACGCCGTTCAGCACGACTCGCTGGCGCCGGTGGCGATGCGCGAGCGTGCGCGAGACAAAGATCCAGTTCTCGGTAGTTGGTCGTTGAGCGAGGCCGCGCGTGCGCATGTCGATGTGACACGTCGAGACCCAAGGGCGGCCGCGCGACTGCCACTCGCGCGTTAATTCGCTGTCATGATCGGAGATCGTGTGCAGGATGTCTGCGTCCCAAACCGGTCGAGCCACAGGATGCACGCCCGGCGGTAACGGTTTCGCTGCCCCTCGCCGCAGCAGGTAAAAGACTTCATGGCCCAACTCAGCGAGTCCGCGCGCGAGCAGATCGTGAATCCAGTAACCCGAAGCTGAAGGGTAGGCCTTTGGATGTGGTCCAACGCCGATATCTTCAGACGCCGGGTAACGATGCTCGGATGAAAGAAGGATGCGCATGTTTCTTATTGCCAATTGCCGATTGCCAATTGCCAATTGCCAATTGGCATCTGGTTGACACTTTTAGTTCTATTGCCAATCGTCGATTGCGTTGTGGGTTGCCAGCGCTAAATTGACAATCGGCAATCGGCAATCGGCAATGACCTGCGACCGTCTACGCAGGCGATCCACTGGCCATTGTCTTGGCGATGAGCGTCGACGTGATGCATTCCCATCGCATTCCACCCTTCACCGGAGGGCATTAGCACGGGGCTTAGCGAGTGTTCGACTTCGACGTAACTCTCACGCGTTAAGTCTTTGATTTCAAAAGCTCTTACGTTCTTTCCGTAATCCGGAACGCAGTCCTGCGCGAAGCGGATCACGTGATTGTCGACTTGCAGAATCCGTCCCGCTGGACGTGCGCGAGACTTGTCGTTCGTGATAACCGGACTGTGCGGATGTTCTCTCCATGGTCCATCGAGGTCGCGCGCGAAATAGAGCCGCAGAATATCGTGACCGTAGGGCTGGGTGCACGTAAACAGCCACCACAGATCGTTAAAACGCACCACCGACGGATCGGCATACGAGCCTTCCATCAATCTTCGCTGAAGGGACCATCGCGTTGGGAACTCGTCGGCTTTGTAGAGACACAACGCGGACGCGCCGAGTGTTTCCGGAATCATGTAGTGATCACCTTGCCACTCGAACACGTACGGATAGGAAAGGTGAAAAGGTTCCTCGAGAACTACCTGTTTGTAAGTCCAGGTGAAGGCGTCGTCACTGCTCGCGAGCGCGATCACGCCTCGCTGCGACTCACGATTCAGGACTTCGAAGAACATGTACCACCGACCATCGTGACGCAGCATAAAAGGATCGGCAACGAATTCGGCGGAGATATCAGTTACGTCAGCGGCGGTTATCACCGGGTTGGCTCTGTCTGCTGGTGAGCGAAGGTGGAACGGCGAGTCGCCGGTGTAGATGCCGATGGACCACATTAGATCATTCGATCGACGTTGCGCAGCGAACGTGCGACCCGAGTGTCGATTGCATCGCGAATTATCTCTCTGTTGCCGCTCGATTTGTACTCGGCGATCGCTCGGTTGAGGTCTTCGTATAGCCTGGAACAGTAAAGCGCATCAACGGGCGCGTTTTCAAACTCCGCGCGAGCGATGATCGATTGTTTGTGTTCTGCACAGACCGTCATCAACTCACGGTACATTCCTGCGAATTTGCGCGCCAGGGTTTCTACTCTCTTTTTCTTGCCGGCGATTTGAAAGCGGTTACCTTTGTAGATGGGTCGCAAATGCTTCAGGTAACGCGGCTTTCCGGCAAAATAATCACGCGGAGCTCCGCGTAGAAGGTTGAAAACATCAAGCACGGATACTTCTTCCACAACTCTTCGTGCCACGCACGCTGAACCCTGATTTTTCAAAACGGCCATCTCAAGTAGTAGATCCGTGAACCGAGCCGCGAGCTGCGATCGTTCCGTGCAAATCTGCTTTGCAATCTGTGGTTTCAAACCAGCGGCGCCAAGCAGTTTCACTTCCAGGTGCTTTCGATACGCGCGATCCATCTCGTTGGAGACGTTGATCCACTTTGCATTGAAACGTTCGCGGAGTGCTGGGTCGGTAGCCTTGAGCAAACGCCGGTACATCTCGGCGAGATAGTAACCACGAAACTTGTGCTCCGTACCGAAGTAGGAGTGAACGTAATCGAGTCTGAAGATCGGCGCCGTCCGCGGCTGGGTGGATTGCGTGGGAAGGTCGAGCATCGCCCCGCTCAGGTCCATGTTTGAAGGGCTCAACGCGCCGTGGATCATTCGCCAGCGGAACGATTCGGCCGCGGCCATCGCGTGATCATCGATGACGCGCAACATTGTCGCACTGATGTCGGGAAAACCATTGTTGACGAGTTGATTCGTCGCGCTCGTCATCTGGACAAACATTTCGAGCGGCGTTTGACTGCCACGCGCGCGTCTTGCAAGCAGATGTCCGGGACGTAATTGTGGACCAACGCGAACGGCGAGCGCGATGTGACGCTGTCGGCCGGAAGGTTCGGTCACATGCATCCCCTGATCGATCACCGCGATGATGCGCGACGATCCGAGGGTAAACAGGTTGTGGTTCACCTCGCCGAAGATTGCTTCAGACAAGCAGTCCTCGAAGTGCACACCGCCGTGCGAGTGGACGAAGTCGTTCTTGTCGTTGTGACGAAACAACGGCGTGAAGCCGATGCCTTTCACGTACGTGTTGCCATCGGAAAGAAAACCCGCGCGTCCCGCGCCGAGCGCCGGACTCACACCGTCGCCGCCGTACTTATCGGCGTACATCGTTATGATCGGGTGACCGTTGTTCTCAGCGGGAGGTACTGCCCGTAGCGAAAAGGAAGCGATTAGCTGTTCGTGGAGTTCGGGTGTGAGCCGATTGCTGGATGGAACGTCGAAGCCCAGTTCGCGAACGAGATCGAAATTGCACCAAACCACCGTGCCGGGAAATCTGATTGCGGGAAACTCGGCAAACGACGCTGCACCCAGCACCTTGATGACATCCGACTTCAACACTTCATTACTTACGCGGCTAAGCCGATCTCGTTGAATCGCAATTGGACCGCGGCCCGGATGCTACGCGCACATGCGACGTACGCCGCGATGCCTTTGCCAATCGGATCCTCGACGTCTTGTTGAAGATCGAGGCAGTAGGTCTTGCCCGCCACCGAAGGTAGCATCTCGATTACTTTCTGACGATGTTCGCGGGTCATGCAAAAAATCAGTTCCGCGCGCTCGGCGAGCTCGAGTGTCAGACTGCGAGCAGCGTGTGGTTTGACGGGGATGTTGAATGAGCGCAGCACGTCTTCCGCTTCAGGTGTCATCGGCTCGCCCACGCGCGCCGACACGCCCGCACTGAGCGCGCGAACGTTTACTGTTTCGAGCGATTTGAAAGGTATGCGCAGTCGTCGCGCGATCTCCGCATTCGCTATTGCTGCCGCCATGGGCGAACGACAAGTGTTACCGCTACAGACGAACAGAAACAGTCGCTCGGGTTGTAAAATAGGTACGCGGCGCGGTTTGAGAAACGGCACGTAACGATCGATGTGATGCAGTGGCGAAAGGAACAGCAGCGCCAGTACGATCAGACCCGCACCACTTAGCTGTGCGGCACTTGGCAATGTCTGTCCGAACAACAGACCAAGACCAATTGTCGCGACGAGACCCGCCAGCAAACTCGAAGCACGATTCAACGGAACACAGAATGTGTTTTCGCGGCAGTCGAGATAGATGCGCGTACCGAAGCAATAGAGACCGGCGTAAAGCGCACCGATAAGCATCGCCGGAATTGTCACCGGGCTGGCGAACATGTCGACGAAGCCGCGCCGCAGTTCCAGCATGATCTCGCCATTACCGATGAGTGCCAGCGTTGCGGGCACTGAAACTAGAAACAGGAGTGCGACGATCGATTCGTCGACGAAGTAACGATGCGTGATCTCCTGGTCATCCTGTTTGGCGAGCCTCGTAAGGCAGGGAAGTCGCAACAGGTAGCCGCAAAGATACGCGCCGATCGTGAGTGCTGCCACTGTGGTGAGGCTGTAGTTGTCGACGTCTAACAAAGCAATCGCGAGCGCTGGCAGAGTGAGTGAGAGGGCGACCCACGAAAACCACCTCACTCGACGTCGGAATAAAAGATCGACGCTCGGAGCGATGAGCAGAACGCCGCCGCGCATCAAGAGCAGCGCAAAAAGTATTGAGATGCCGGTGAACGCGAACGACAGTGTGGTTGTCCCGATGATCGTTGCGGTGCCGATACCTGACAGGACGATCAACGCCGGTGGAAAAGGCATGCTGCGTCCGAAGAACTTTCGACACGAGGCATATTTCCACCACCCTGCGAACGTGATGATTGCCAGCAGGACGACGGCAGTCGCTACTGCAACCGCGGGCAGAATGCGAAAACCTGAGACTGGCCCATAGATCCCGGGCCACAACGGCGTCGTCAGGATTTTTACGAGAAAGCTGTAAGGAACGTAGAAAGCGAAGTAGCCAAACGCGAGCCACCAGATTCTGAGTTTGAAGCGTCGATGAGGAGTCGTTTGCATGCTATCACCGCATGGCCCAATTTCATGGTTTGTAGAAAGAAGGATCGTGAGTAAGTCCCAGGACTGACTTACCGATCATTGCCAGAATGTGATCGTCGTTATCGTGCCTGACGTAGAAAGATAGATCGCGATAAATGCGTTCGAGCGTGCTCGGACGGATCAGGCAACGAGCTCCGCAAGCGCGTATGCAATCTTTCACCGTCGATTCGGCCAGATGTTCAACGACGTGTCGCGCACGGCTGCCTGCCAGTTGCGCTTCGAGATAGCGCCCGGTCTCCCACAGACGCGCTACGTGACGAAGCCAAAGATGCGCCGTCTCAACATTCACCGACATCTGGCCGATGTGATGTTGGACGTACGGATCCTCGATCTTGTTTTGCGACGTGATGTAGTCCATCGCGTAGTCGTATGCCGCTTCTGCGGCGCCGAGAAAGGTCGCGGCGTAATGCGGGATAAAACAGGTCTGCCACCCTTCCTTGAGATACTGCCCGGGATAACCGATGACGTCCGACTCGGGAATAAACGTACGCCGGAAATGGACCAAATGGCTGACGGTCGCACGCATCCCGATCGGATCCCACCACGCCGTATCGATCTCTACCGATGGATCGGAAAGATTGCACCCCATCATCAACTGCGTATCGAGCGATCCGGCTTCCGCGTGACGTACACCGCCCGGTCCAGCCGTATTCACCAGCAGAATCGCCCACTGCGCACCGCCGGCACTCGTCGCAAACGCTTTGTTGCCTTCGATGATGTAACCGTCGTCGACTTTCTCTACGCGCGTTCCAAACTTGACCGGTTCACCGGGTTTACGCGCCTGCGGCTCGCCACTCCACGCGACCCACTTTTCACCGCGCTCGACGACACCCTTAAACCAGCGCGCCTTCTGTTCCTCCGTGGACATACCGTCCAGCAGCACAAGCGAGTTGACGTGACCTTCCCAGCAACGTGCGAGTGAGAGATCGACGCGGGCAATCTCCTTGGTCATCATCCACAACGTGAAAACGTCGCCGGCGTATGGACCAAGCCCGAGTCCGCCATACTCTTTCGGGACCACCGGAGCGTGCAGTCCGGCGCGGAAGAGGTCGTCAAAATCCTCAAACGGAAACGTTGCCGTGCGATCGTATTCGGCGGCGCGCGGAGCGAAGTTCTTGCGAGCAAGGACGCTGACGCGGTTGATTAGTTTTTGCTGCTCGCTGGTCAGTTCGAGCTGGCTATAAGTGTCGTTTGTGTCGGTAGTTAGCATCTAGACGGAGATTCCGTCGGGCATCTCGCGACCGGTCATCATTTGAAACTGGTGTCGCACCTGCGTCAACAGCACGTCGCGACCGTCGATCGCCACCTGACTACGCGCTCGCGTTCCGCCGATCAATGGCGTCGGCCGCGAGCCATAAACGAGATCGATCACGACGGCCTCATTATTCAACCGTTCGATCTTAAACGGAATCTCGTCTGTGTCGCGTCCGACCGGGGTGGCGTTAACTACGATGTCGTAACCATGCGCGTCAAAGTCGGGTAGCGGAATATAACGCAGACCGAGCAGGGAAGCAGCATGTTCTCCACGTTCGGCGCCTCGATTGATCAAAGTGACGCCGGCGCCCGACTCGATGAGCGCCGCGGCTATTGCACGACCTGCACCGCCACAGCCAATTACCGCCGCACGTTTTTCACGAACGTTGACACTGCGTTGCTTCTTTGCGGCGTAGACCACGTCCGGATCGGTCGTATCAGCATTCCACCAACCGTTGTTTCTGACAAGGATATTTGCGGCCTCGGCCTGTCGCGCCATCGCGCTGGCATTCGTCGCTGCTTGCAGTGCCTCTTCCTTGTGCGGTGAAGCGACCGTCATACCGTTGATTGGGAAGCCGAGTGAATCGAGTGTTTTCGAAATCACAAACTCGCGCCAGAACTCTTCGAACGAGTCGACGTGCAACGGTACAAAGAGCGCCGGATAACCCATCGCGCGATACGACGCGTTGTGAAGCCGCGGCGACAGCGAATGAAACACCGGGTTGCCGATGATGGCGAACAACTGTGTGACCGGTCTTACATGCGGTAGACCATAATCGTCGATCAGCTTATTAACAGTTGGCTCGGAAACAGCGTTCGGAGTAACAGCGCCGAAGATCGCAGGCGCTCCGAGTTGCAAACCGAGCAGACGATTCCAAAAACCGAGCGTGCCTTGCGAATACGCGACCGTGTCCGTGCGCCGCAAAGACTTGAGCAACCACAGCGGCAGGAACTCTTCGCTGATACGTTCAGACGTCGTTACAACTTTATACAGACTCGCCGGAACGGATGAGACGTGATCGAATCGATCGCGCAACTCTGACGAGTTGTTAACTTGTCCGTACCAGGCAACGAGTCGCTTTTCTTGAGGTACCAACTCCAACAGTTCGGCGGTGAAATCGCGCTCGGCCTGGAGTTCGACGCGATCGTAACGTCCGGCGGCGGCTGCAAGGCGTTCGTGCCGATCTACGCAATCGTCTCTGAAGGAGTAAATTATGCGCCCTCGGAAGTGATCGCGTAACCAATCCGGATCCAGTTCACCAGTCAGATCGGTGCGTACTTCGAGCCACTGCACCGAATCAGGCAACGTGGACAACTCGACGCCATTCGTCGATGGCGGAGTTGACAGGGTAGCGATGACCGAAGTCTCAGCCATAACAAAAATGCGCTAACGGGAGTTAACGTTTGGAATCGTAGAACTACTGGCTGGATTAGCGAGCCGGGCGTCGTACTTCTCGTGAGAATTCAGCCGTAGACATTTAGAGCGGCGTAACTATACTTGGCTTAATGGTATAGTTCAATAAAAATGTAGAGTCATCAAAGATCAACGTTTGGGAGACTTCAATGGACACCACCTTCGCATTGTTGCCGCCTGCGCCTGCATATAATCCGGTCAAGCAGGCCACCGCGCGGGCCAATGAGCTCGGCGAGAAATCAATCGCGACAACATTGGGTTATTTCGCCACCATGCCGGCATCCACCGGAATCATTGCCAATCCGGTCTTATATCATCAGCCCGTTGACTGCAACGGCACCACGATCACGCTCGACATCAGATCATTCACAATCCGTGGCGTCATACCCGAAGCCGACATCGTGCGCGGCAGTGCGGGACCGATCGACGTAATTTTTGTTGGTCTTTTCAGCGGTGCGGGTGAATCCCTCGATTCAACTTATACGAAAGAGAAGCTTGCGGGCTTTATCGATCACCAGTTTTTCGAAAGCTTGGGAAAGCGCGAAGACGGCAGTTTTCGAGGAGGATCACTGCTCGAGGAACTAGCTGCTTTTGTTAAGAAGTATCCAGGCAACGGTCCGGAAGTAGCAATCCAATATTTGGCGGCGCTCGAAAAGGCGCGCCTGGTGCACGCCGAACCGCAGGACCACGGCGTGCACGACGATCGCGATCCGGTTTCGCTGCTGGTGGAAATGATCAGTCTTCACATGCGGAACGTTGCGGTGGGTGGTGTCTCCGCGTATCTCAACCACTTGCTGGCGACAAATGCGCAAGCGACTGAACGCGATCTGGCCGCCGCGGTGAACGAGTTTATCGCCGCTGAAGTTGCGGAAGGACGAAACGCCTTCGAGCTCTCCTACAGTCTTATCCTGGGTCGTCATGCGAATGAACACGAGCGTTTGATACTTGAACGCATGGGCACAATCCAGATCCATCACGGGTCGGCGGGTTCGAGCATGGTCGCGCGGTACATGGCGACGTTACACACACTCTCTGCTTCCGACTTTTTCGTCGCGTCACAAATGGCTCTCGACGGTGCGCGTCACTTCGGGGCCATTCACGACATGTCCGATTTCGTCCAGGAACTTGAAGCGCTACCAGCCGACAAACGTGCAGATGAGATTCGTAAGAAAATGTTGGGTGGGGGACTGCCGACCTTCGGGCATCCTGAGATTTCAGCGGCCGGAAGAGGAAACCAGGTCCAACAGGATCCACGGCCGGCGATCTATATCGATCCTGTTTTCAACGCGATCGACGCCGGTAAGTTGACGATCTCTCCACGCCAGCGCGAGCGACTCGCAATCGCGCGGCTCATTTATCTAACTGCGTTTGTGAACGGAGTGCTGAAGGCCGACAGGCAGGACGAACCGCCTTTGCGACTCACGGCGAACACTGATTTTGGCGCCTGGTGTGTGCAGGAAGCCCTCGGAATCGAAGAAGAGGACCGCACGCTGTTGACGTATATCTTCCGCGGTTTTGGTTGGATGATGGACGCGCGCGAACAATTGCAACAGAAGATGATTCGTCCGGTCATCGCGCCCGATCCACAGATCGTCCCCAAGCCCAACGACGATTCGACGATTCCTACGTTAGTCGAGCGTGTTCATCGTCGATTGACTACAGCGGATCCGTTCATTGCTCAGTAGCTAGCGGGCGGCGTCACATGCCGATGCCTTTGAGGTGATAGCGTCCGGTGTCGTAGTAGCGTTCGACGTCGACGATATTGATGGTGTCCTGGACGGTGGCGATGTCGACGAGTGAAAGATCGTACGCAGGCGCAACACCGCGCACCGAAACCATCTTACCGAACTCTTTCGCCGCGACTGCCTCCGCTGCTCGCGCACCAAACAGCATTCCCATGACCCGGTCGATCGGACTTGGTTGTCCACCACGTTGCGGGTGGCCCAAGACCACTGCTCGCGCTTCATACGGCGTCTCGCTTGCGATTCTTCTGGCCAGTACCTCGCCGATCCCGCCAAGTCGCACGTGGCCAAACGCATCATGCCGATCGTCGATTGTGACGATCTCACCATCCTCGGCTCGCGCGCCCTCGGCGACGACGATTACCGAATACCGTGGGCGCTGATCAACACCGCGGCTTAAGTCCGATTCGCCCAAACGTTCGCGAAGTAAATGAAACACTCGCCCATAGCGAAACGGATGTTCGGGGATCAGTATCAGGTGCGCCTGTCCGGCGACGCCCGACCACAGCGCCAGATGACCGGCATGCCGGCCCATCACTTCCACGATCTGCACCCAGCCATGCGATCCTGCGGGTGTGCGCGATCGTTCGATCACTTCCGAGACGTTTCTTAGAGCAGTGTCAAAACCAAGTGTGTAGTCGGTGCCGTTGAGATCCTTGTCGATCGTTTTTGGGATGCCGACGATGTTCACGCCGCTTGGTGCGAGTGTCGCCGCGACGCCGAGCGTATCTTCACCGCCGCAAACGACAAGCGCATCGAGTTTCAGTGCTTCAATGTTCTCGAGCACTTCATGCGATCGATCGATCGATTCGCCTTCTTCGTTCACCTGCCGAAACGGATTGGTGCGCGAAGAGCCGAGATTGGTGCCGCCGTCGCGGTCCCAGCGACGAACCATCTCGCGATTTAGTTTCAGCACGCCTGGCGCGGGATTCATCAGGCTGCGCCAACCGTCAAACAATCCGACGACTTCGAGTCCGAGTTCAGACCCGCGATAAACAAGACCTTTTATAGCGGGGTTTAATCCGGGCGCATCTCCGCCGCCCGTCAAGACCCCGACGCGCATCTCAGCCATCTCTTTTCGTTTTTTCCTCTTGCCTTAAATGAACTCTGCGTTCAGAGTATGACGCGATAGCAGAACCCGCAACTCCATATTCAAACAATTTTGAGGATGACGTTCATGAAACGCTGGCAAATACATCTTCTTGTTACCGCGACATTACTGGCACTGGCGGGCTCGATCACATTCGCCTCCATGGGCCAGGACAAGCCGATGATTGTAACAGGCTCGGATCTGACGCGGCTCGTGCCGAGTAGTTACTATTTCAAAGGTCAGAGCGCTCCCACGCAGATGCGCAACACCGCCGCCGCAAGATTCGGCACCGATCGATATGTCATCGTCGGACTGGTTGATACTTCGGGTTACTCCGCGGAAATTCGCGCTAAGTATGAAGGTTTCTTCATCACGGATTCGCCGATCAAAGTGAACGGAGAGGCGCTGCCGACCGGAGCTTACGGGTTTGGTTTTTCAAATGACGGAAAGATGAACGTGATGGACATCTCGGGGAAAGACGTCCTCTCGGTATCGTCAACTAACGACAAGGCACTCCGGCGCCCGCGTCCGTTAATGATGACAAGGTTGGACGATGAAATTCGTTTTTACAGTCGCCGCGATTACGTCGTGATTACAGCCAATTGATTTTGTGAGTCGATCAAGCGGTATTCTGCTCCATCCGACCTCCTTCCCGAGCCGTTTTGGTATCGGCGATCTCGGACCGGAGGCTTACAAGTTCATCGATTTTCTCGTCGAGGCCGGTCAGACCTTGTGGCAGGTATTGCCGCTGGGACCGACCGGCTACGGCGACTCGCCTTACGCTTCCTATTCCGCATTCGCGGGCAACACGCTGCTGATTAGTCCGGAACATTTGGTGGATGGGGGTTTATTGGACCACGGCGATCTGGAAGAAACTCCGGTTGGTCCCATTGACTACGGCTACGCTCATCAACTCAAAGACAAGATCCTCGCGAACGCTTATCAAAATTTCGTTCCAGCGAATAACACGACTCTTCGATCCGAGTTTGAAGCGTTTTTGCAGCGGCAGTCTTACTGGCTCGACGACTATGCACTATTCCGAGCGTTGAAAGACGAACACGGCGGCGCTGCCTGGACCGAGTGGACCACTGGCTCGGAATCGCGCGAGCAACTCAAGTCTAAAATCGAAGCGCATCAGTTCTACCAGTTTCTCTTCTTCCGGCAATGGTCAGCGTTGCGGAGTTACTGCCACGAACGAGGCATCAAGATCATCGGCGACTTTCCCATCTTCGTGGCCCACGATTCAGCCGACGTCTGGATCAATCCCGAACAGTTCAAGCTGGATAAAAATGGGAAACCGATTATCGTCGCCGGTGTGCCACCTGACTATTTCAGCGCGACGGGCCAGCTCTGGGGAAACCCACTGTATAACTGGGAGCGAATGCGGTCTCACGGGTTTAAATGGTGGATCGAACGCGTCCGAGCGCTTCTTGCGATCGTCGACATCGCACGCGTGGACCATTTTCGAGGCTTCGTCGCGTGCTGGGAAATTCCGGGTGGAGACACGACCGCCGAACGCGGTGCGTGGGTCGAGACCCCGGGCGCGAGTTGTTCAACACGATTCGCCAGGCGCTGGGCGAATTGCCGATCATTGCCGAAGATCTCGGTGTTATTACGGCTGAAGTTAATGAATTGCGTGACGATCTGGGGTTTCCGGGAATGCGAGTGCTTCAGTTCGGCTTTGGCGGCGACTCGACGAGCGTCAATCTGCCGCATAACTACCTCCGGAAAGTCGTCGCCTATACGGGCACGCACGACAACGACACCGCGGTCGGTTGGTTTACCAGTCTCATGAACGAAGACCGTCAGTTTTGTTTGGAATATTTGAACACTAGCGGCGAAGAGATCAACTGGGATCTTATTCGCGCGGTGTGGGCGTCTGTCGCAGATAGGGCAATTGCGCCGTTGCAGGACGTCCTGGGTCTGGGCGGCAAGGGGCGGATGAACCTTCCAAATAGCAACGAGGGAAACTGGATTTGGCGCTACAAACCCGGCATTCTCACTAAAGATCTCGCGATACGCCTGCGGTCGTTGACTCGTCTGTACGGTCGGGAACCCTCAAGCCGCTAACTCCATCACGAATTTGTCACATATTTAGAAAAAGAATTGAATGTGCGGAACCGCACAACAAGTTAAACCAGTTATGTGTTATTAAACAGCCTCTCTCTAAAACCCCTTTTGTCGTGCGGCGACATTTTTTACGGAACCGGGACCGATCCCGAAGGATCACAGTATGCGTAAAGCAAGAACGTGGGCTGCTTGTTTAGGTGTTTTGTTTTTACTCACACTCACCATTTCATCTGCTCGTGCGGATTCGTTTTCAGCCGGCGACCTGGTCGTGAAGCTGAACAATAGCGAAGGTCACCACCTGAATGTTCGCGAGGGAAGTTCGAGCCGCTATGCCTTCTCTTTTTTCTGAGTTTTTTGAGGGCAATAACGGATTACACCTCGGATTGTTGAAGAACACCGCGCAGGATCTCGTATTCGAGAACAATAGCGGAAAGCACCTCGGATTCAGTGTGGCGACGGCGAATCGTGGGAACAGGACCGGGCTATTCAGAGGTCCGACCTCGTCAGGAGCCGGTGGTGGTGAGGGTGGCGGTAGCACCATTCCGAATCCAGAGCCGACAGCAGTATTGCTGCTGGGTACTGGACTGGTGGCAGCCGGAGCGTACGCACGAAGGCATTTCCGGAAACCTGGTCGCTAGTTAGCGACGCATCGATTTGTTGAGTTAAACATTTTGCTGGCGCGGTGCGGGCCGCTGGCCCAATAGATCTTTTGCCAGATCAAGAAAGCGGTCGCGGCCCAACATCCTTCCGGGTTACGAAGGCGTGTTGGGCCGTAGTCTTTGGTCCTATCCGGATCTGAACGCCGCGTGGCCCGAAATAAAGCGCAAGGACCGGTTGGACCTATGTTAGACTTTGGCCCTTGAAATTTTGCTCAGGTCCTGACACAGTTTTGTGGCAAACTTTGGCCAAATGATTGTTGACACAAGGATTGTATTAGTGTAATAAATCCTAAGTGTTACCGCCTTTCCGGGCCGTAATTTTTCATGCATTAAGGGCTTTGGACGGGTTCGGAAGTTTACCGAGTGTATTCCCACGACTGTGAGGGCCGTCGCGGTACGCAATAAAGACCTTTGTGTTTCACTATACGGGAGGAAAGTTAATGACTAGCAAATCTTGGAGCCGCAAGTCCATCGCGACTGTTGTGGCTGTTGCCGTTTTGAGTGTTTACTCAATGGTGGCATTGGCCGGAGCAGGCGGCAAGGCCTCAGGCGAGTTGTCGGTCTCCGGGCAGGTTACGGTGAACGGCCAAAAGATGATTTCCGGTGGCACGGTATTCACCAATTCGACGATCAGCACTGCTCCCCAGAGCAGCGCATCAGTGAGCATCCCGAAGGTGGGCCGAGTTGAACTCTCCGCCAATAGCAATCTCCAACTCAGTTTCTCGGAGAGCAGCATTACGGCAATGCTCGAAACCGGAAGCGCCCAGGTATCAACGTTAGAAGGAACGACAGTCAATCTGACAACCAAAGACGGTACTGTTGTTGTCGACGGTAAGGAAGCCACCAGCTTCACGGTGAGTGCCTCCCGTGGTCGCACCTCAATGACGACTCTCTCAGGCGTAGCAGAGTTCCGCACGGGAACCACCGCCAAGACGGTCGCCGCTGGTGAAAGCGCCATGGCAGGTGTGCCGAATCCGCAGACTGACGATGATGACGACGACATGAGCGGTGGTGCACTCGCCGTGTTGTTGCTGGCCGTTGGCGGCGCCGTGGCAGCCGTTCTTTATGCCACGCTTCATGACAACGATCTTAACTTCGGCGGCGACGTAACAGTAGTCAGCCCGACCAAGTAAGTCTCGTCCGGTTTGCACAAAAATACTGTGGCACTGGACACCAGCGCTGCGGTCACCTAATTTGAACCTTGCGGGTCACGCGATGATTCTCGCGCGTGGCCCGCAAGGTTTTGATTGTTAGAAAGACGGATTTGACGAATGCATATTGCGGTTATCGGAACGGGTTATGTCGGACTCGTGACCGGAGCTTGTTTTGCAGAGTTTGGAGTCGACGTTATCTGCGTCGACGTCGATGAGCGAAAAATAGCCGATCTCAATAAAGGCGTCATGCCTATCTATGAGCCTGGGCTCGAGCAACTTGTAGCGAAGAATACCCAGGCCGGACGTCTTAAATTCACTACCGACGTCAGTCACGCCATCCAAGAGTCTCTCGTCATCTTTCTAGCAGTCGGCACTCCACCACAATCTGACGGTTCACCGGATCTGACCTTCGTTGAAGCAGCCGCGGGCTCCGTGGCCGATCACATGAACGAATACAAGGTCGTCGTTACCAAGTCGACAGTCCCAATCGGCACCGGTGAACGCATTCGAGAAATCATCAACGCACGCAAGAAAACGAAGGCGAACTTCGGCGTCGTCTCGAATCCCGAGTTTCTTCGCGAAGGCGCAGCGATTAACGACTTCATGCGCCCGGACCGCGTTGTCATCGGCAGCCGCGACGAAGAAGCGATTGCGATCATGAAGGATCTTTATCGTCCGCTCTATTTGATCGAAGCACCGTTTGTGATCACGTCGCTCGAAGCAGCCGAACTGACGAAGTACGCTGCGAATGCATTTCTCGCCACGAAAGTTTCTTTCATTAACGAAATTGCCAACCTCTGCGACAAGATCGGTTGTGATGTGCACGACGTCGCCCGCGCCATTGGCATGGACAAACGCATCGGCAGCAAGTTTCTCCATCCCGGTCCAGGCTTTGGTGGTTCGTGCTTTCCGAAAGACACGAGGGCGCTCGCATCTGTCGCGCGCTATTACGATTGCTCGTCGCGCATCGTCGACGCGGTGATTGAGGTTAACCAGAACCAGGCCGAACAAATGATGGTCAAGATCCGCAAACTGGTCGGCACATTGAAAGGAAAGACGATCGCTGTGCTTGGTCTCGCGTTCAAGCCCGAAACCGACGATATGCGCGAGGCGCCGGCTGTCGGCATCATAAAAAATCTCATCGAGGATGGCGCGACAGTACGCGCTTATGATCCCGTGGCGAGATCAGAGGCGATGAAGATTCTGCCTGACATAGTCTATGCCGACGATGAATACGCTGCGGTGACTGGAACGGACGCGCTTGTGTTCGTCACTGAATGGAATCAGTTTCGCGCGCTCGACATGGTGCGGATTCGAGATCTGATGAAGTCGCCGAAGGTCGCCGACCTGCGAAACATTTACGATCCGGAAGATATGCGTGAGATGGGATTCGAATACGTGGGGGTGGGAAGATAATGGCCCTGTCAGGAATCGCAGTCGTTACTGGTGGCGCGGGTTTTATCGGCTCGCACATCGCCGGCGCCTTGGCGTCGAGCGGCGCGCGCGTTCGCGTGCTTGACGATCTCTCGACGGGCCACCGCGAGAACCTCGACGAGATTGGGGGCGACATCGATTTCGTTCAAGGCAGCGTCGCTGACGAACAACTGTTGCCGAAAGCGCTGGAGAACGTTGAGGTGATTTTTCATGAAGCAGCGATTCCTTCGGTGCCGCGATCAGTGGAGGCCCCGCGAAATACTCATATCGCTTCCGTCGACGGAACGTTTTCACTGTTGCTGGCTGCGAAGGAAGCAGGCGTGAGACGCGTCGTCTACGCGGCGTCGAGTTCGGCGTATGGCGATCAGCCTACCTTACCGAAAGTCGAACAGATGGCGCCGGATCCGCTGTCGCCTTATGCAGTGGCGAAGCTGGTGGGTGAGTACTATTGTCGCGTGTTCACGCGAGTCTACGGTCTCGAGACCGTCTCGCTGCGTTACTTCAACGTGTTTGGACCACGCCAGGATCCAGGTTCGCAATACTCGGGGGTCGTTTCGCGATTTATCAGCGCGCTGTTAGGCGACGAACGTCCGGTGATCTTTGGAGACGGCGAGCAGTCGCGAGATTTCACTTACATCGAAAATGTGGTCGCGGCCAACCTCAGCGCCGCGTCCGCGCCCAAGGCAGCAGGCAATGTAATCAACGTCGCGAATGGCGAGCGGATCACGCTGAATGAACTCCTCAACGAATTGAAACAGTTAACCGGACGAACCGATGTCACGGCCGAGTATCGCGATTCTCGTGTCGGCGACGTTCGTCACAGTCTCGCGGACATCACAATGGCGCGCGAACTGCTGGGCTACGAATCGAAGGTAAACCTGCGTGAGGGTCTAAAACGTACGCTCGACTGGTGGAAAACGAGCCGTTTCGCAACCCGCTAAGTTCAAATCCTTCGTATCGAGTTCGAACAGCAGCGACTCGGAATACTTCAAAAACCCAACCAATAATCGACATCTCACTCGAATTCACCCTCGGTACTCTGCTTGCGTTTCCTATGTTGCGATGAGAGCAACAATTAGCAGCAAGCAACTACTTGCGATCGTGTGTGTGATCAGCGCCTGGATAGGCATAGCGCAAAGTCAAACACCGGCGCCGCCACCACTGTCTCCAGCCGACAAGCAGATCGCTGAAGCATTCGAGAAACGCGCAAAAGACTACTCAAAGATGCGTGAGGCATTGGAAGAAAAAATGCCGAAGCTCTCAAAAGAGGCCAAGCCGGAAGAGATTCAAGCGCACAAAACACAATTCCAGGAACGAGTGCGAAATGCGCGTCTCAATGCGAAACGTGGTGACGTGTTCACGCCCGACGCAATGACGTTGATTCGCAAAATGATCAAGGACGAATTCAAAGGGCGCGAGCGAGTTGAGTTCCGCGACACAGTGTTGAAGGAAGCGGAGAACAAGGCGGTTCCGCTGCGTGTTAATTATCCGTATCCGGAATCGCAGGAGTTGATGGAAATGCCGGCAACACTTTTGCTGCGTCTACCACAACTGCCGAAACAGTTACGCTACCGCTTTGTTCGTGACAACCTGTTGCTCGTCGATCGCGAAAACGGCCTGATCGTTGACTACATGACAAAAGTGCTTCCGTAAACAAGGGGTTGAAATCATGAAACGGATCCTTTCATCACTAATCCTGACCATTCTTTTAATCGTCGCGGGCGTCAACGCCCAGAACAATTCAACGCGCAAGAACGGAAACGCAAAGCCCAACGCGGCGGTTTCGCTGACGTTGCCAAACAAAGAAGGTAACGTGCGCTTCCTGGTGATCGGCGACACGGGCACCGGTACTGACAAGCAAGAGGAACTCTCGCAGATAATGCTTCGTTACCGGCAGACGTTTCCCTACGAGTTCGCTTTGATGCTCGGCGACAACATGTACGGCAGCGAAAAAGCGGCCGACTACAAACAAAAGTTCGAGAACGTTTACAGACCATTGCTCGATCAGAAAGTGAAGTTTTACGCCGCACTCGGCAATCACGATGAATCGAACCAGCGCTTTTACGAGTTCTTCAACATGGAAGGCCAGGAGTACTACCGTTTCACAAAAGGTAACGTCAGCTTCTACTCGCTAAACAGCAACTACATGGACAAGAAACAGGTCGATTGGTTGAACGACAAATTAGCTGCTGACAGATCCACCTGGAAGATCGCTTACTTCCACCATCCTCCCTACTCCTCGGGTGGCGCGCATGGTTCAGACACGAAGCTTCGGCAAATCGTCGAACCGATATTCATAAAGCATGGCGTGAATGTTGTGTTCGCGGGTCACGAACACTTCTACGAACGTATCAAACCGCAGAAAGGCATTTACTACTTCATCTCGGGCTCGGGCGGAAAGTTAAGAAAGGGCGACGTGAAGCAAGGCTCGCCGTTGACGGCAAAGGCCTACGATGCGGACATGTCGTTCATGCTGGTTGAGGTGGACGACAACCAGATGCATTTTCAAGTGATATCACGCACGGGTGAGACCGTGGATTCGGGCATCATTGTTCATCAACGCCAGTCGAGCAAAGCTGCTTCAAACTCTCAGTAAACGGCGGGCGCGCGACTCCTGCATCGGTAATGATCGCCGTGATCAGGCGGTTCGGCGTGACGTCAAAGGCCGGATTGTGGACTGCGACTCCATCGGGCGCGAGCTGATATTCGCGAATGTGCGTCACTTCCATCGAATCACGCTCTTCAATCGGAATTTGATCGCCTGACGCGAGCGACAGGTCGAGAGTCGTTAAAGGCGCAGCGACGTAGAACGGGATCTCGTGTTCGCGTGCGAGGACGGCAACCATGTAGGTGCCAATCTTGTTTGCAGTATCGCCGTTGGCGGCAATTCGATCGGCGCCGACGACAACCGCGTCAACCTTGCCACTCTTCATAACGTGACCGGCCATGTTGTCGGTGATCACCGTCACCGGAATGTCGTCTTTTGCGAGCTCCCATGCGGTGAGACGAAGTCCCTGTAGAAATGGTCGAGTCTCATCGGCGATGACGGCGACTTTCTTGCCCGCGTCTCGGGCGCCACGAATGACGCCGAGCGCCGTGCCATAGTCTCCCGCTGTCGCGAGGGCGCCGGCATTGCAATGCGTTAGCACTGTGGCCCCGTCCGGAATCAGTGGTCCACCATGCTTGCCGATCGCGCGGTTAGCGGCGATGTCTTCGTCAAATATCTTGAGGGCTTCGTCAACGAGTACTTTCTTCACCGACTCGACGTCGCCGAGTTGTTTGTTTCGATGGAAGGCGCCGCGCATTCGTTCAATGGCCCAGAACAGATTGACGGCGGTCGGCCGCGTCTTGCCCATCACATCGCAGATGTAAAGCAGATCGTCTTCCAGATCGGCGACCGAAGTTCCCACTGACTGGCTCGCGCCGAGCGCGATTCCCATCGCGGCTGAAACGCCGATCGCGGGAGCACCGCGCACAACCATCTTCCGGATCGCTTCGGCCACTTCGTCATAAGAGCGCAACATCAGGTAGGTTTCTTCAGACGGCAGTAGCCGCTGGTCCAACATACGTATCCCGTCTTTTGTCCACTCGACTGTTTTGATCATGTGCGAGCATCTTACTTTCGCTTAAAGCTGCGCGCAATCCGCGTCATCCGTGGTTTAGGTTTGACAGCCGTTGACACGCGTGTTAGTGTGCCGCCTTCGTAAACGCTGATCTTTGCACAGAAGAGTGTCCGGGTGCCCCGATGAGGGGAGAATAGGGAAGCGGGTGTGAATCCCGCGCGGTCGCGCCACTGTGATGAACACGCCTCGGCGATGTTCTTAGCCAGGAGACCTGCCTGAACACTTTGCTGCCTCTAAACACTTCGCGCAAAGGTGTTCAGGCCGCTACGGGTTTTACACGAGTCCCGCTGACGCCTGTTTTCCTTGCCGGAGGAAAATCGAGAGTCGGTGGGACTTTTTTGTTAACACCTCTTTTTACAACTACGTCAATCCGTGCGTTGGTCCTAATCTGCCTGCTCGCCTGCGCCTGCAACTCCGGCGGGCGTGCGCGTGACGGCTCGATAGCAACACGCGAAATTACCGACGACGCGGGCCGGCGAGTGTCGCTTCCGGAGCGAGTCGATCGCGTAATCACGCTCGCACCTAACCTGACTGAAATCTTGTTTGCGGTTGGCGGCGGTGATCGACTCGTTGGAAACACCACCTACTGCGACTATCCAGCGGAAGCAAAAGCGATAACGAAGGTCGGCGACTCACTGCAACCGAGTCTTGAGCGGATCATTGCACTCCGGCCGCAAGTGGTCCTGATCTCAACCGCTTCGCAGCTCGAAGTTTTCACGCAGCAACTTCACAACCAGAACATCGCCGTGTTCGTCACCGATCCGCACGACCTCGATGGCATCTTTCGTTCAATCGAGCAGATTGGACAAATAGTTGGACGAGCGGAACAAGCAGGTGCGCTTGTAAAGCAACTACGCGAGCGCACAACTGCCGTCGAGCAGGCGGTCCAAAACACAAACCCCGTTTTTGTGTTCTATCAAGTTTCGCGCGAACCACTCTACACGATTGGTAAGGATGCGTACCTCACGGATCTGATTCGCCGCGCAGGAGGTGTTTCTGTTACCGCGGACGTTCCCGGTGCGTGGCCCAGATACAGCAACGAGTCGGCGCTTGCCGCAAGACCGGAAGCGATCATTCTGCCAACAGGCGGATCGATGGGCGCGGCGAACGCGTCGGTGACTGAGGCGTTGCGCAACTCGCCTGCCGCGCTCGCAGGTCGCGTTTACAAGATCAATGACGATCATCTCGCCCGCCCTGGTCCACGTCTAATCGATGGGCTTGAAGAGATGGCCCGCGCGCTACATCCGGAGGCGTTCAAACAATGACCGTAGCGCTTTCAAATCCAATTGCGTTGCGGCAAAACCGCGTCACGTTTCGTAAAACGCTCGTCTCGTGCGCACTACTGGCGCTCGCGTTATTGCTGGCGGTGATCTTGTTGTCGCTCGTTGGAAGTGAACAGCTGCCGGCCGGATCTTCGTTGTGCGCGCTGCTCTCGTTGGGAACGACGCCGTGCGGCCTGAGCCAGGACCAGTTTGACATCCTGTTTCAGATTCGTTTGCCGCGCATTTTGTTAGCCGCCGCTGTTGGCGGATCACTCGCGACGGCGGGCGCGAGTTACCAGGCGCTGCTGCGAAACCCGCTCGCCGAACCTTATCTGCTGGGAATTTCAAACGGCGCTGCGGTGGGAACGATGGTGGCGCTCGTGTTCTTTGGCGCCAACGAGTGGAGCCGGCCGATACTGGCCTTCGCCGGTTCGCTTCTCGCCACGTTCGCCGTTTATCGCCTCGCCCGTGGTCGCGCGGGCGCGACGCCGGAACGTCTGATACTCGCCGGCGTCATCGTCACGACATTTCTATCCTCCGCGATCGTTTTCGTCACGACTCTCATGGACGCGACGCGGATTCGTTCGTTCACGTTCTGGCTGCTCGGCGATCTCTCCGGAACGAGTAAGACGCTGCTGCCGGTCACGATTTCGATTGCTGTCATAGGAGCAATAGCACTCACACTCAATGCTCGTTCGCTCAACTTACTGATGCTTGGCGAACGCGACGCTTTTGATCTCGGAGTCGAAGTTGGGCGCGTGCGCATCGTTGTTTTCGTCGTCGCTAGTTTGTTGGTTGGAAGTTCGGTGGCGGCGAGTGGATCGGTTGGTTATGTAGGACTTGTAGTACCGCATCTCGCAAGACTCTCGCTCGGAAGCGATAACCGGATCAGCATTCCGGCCGCAGCACTTGGTGGGGCAGTTTTTGTGATCGTTGCTGACACGATCGCGCGCACGATCATCGCGCCGCGCGAACTTCCCGTCGGTGCGATCACGGCGCTGATCGGAGCGCCGTTGTTTATCTATCTGTTGAAGAGGGGCTGACGTGCTCGAAGCTCACGGCTTAACCATCAGTTACAACGACCGGGTTGCGGTGTCGAACGTGACGTTGACGCTCGCGGCAGGTGAGATAACCGCGCTCGTTGGTCCAAACGGGGCGGGTAAGTCGACGTTGCTGAGAAGCTTGAACGGACAGGTCGCTCGCACATCCGGCGCGGTTTTGTTGGACGGCCAACCCATCGAGAAATACAACCGCCGGACCATCGGTCGTCGTGTTGCGGTCGTGGCCCAGGAGGCGGAGCTACGGTTTCCCGTGACGGTGCTCGAGTTTGTGCTCGGCGGCCGTTTTGCGTGGGGACCGAACTCGGGTTGGGGCTGGGAAACTGAAACCGATCTACGTGTCGCCGCTGAAGTGCTGGCTGAAACCGAGCTCACCGACCTGAGTGGTCGCTTGATGAATGAGTTGTCGGGCGGTGAACGCCAGCGCGCGGTTCTTGCCCGCGCCCTCGCGACTGAGGCGTCGTTCCTGTTACTCGACGAACCGACTGCGAATCTTGATCTCTCGCATCAGGCTACGTTGCTCGCCCTCGTCAGAAACCGTTGCGACAAGCGACAGGCGTCGGCGCTTGTAGTCACGCACGATTTGAATCTCGCGGCGCAATTCGCAGACAGGATTCTACTGATGAAAGACGGCAAGGTTGTTCGATTGGGAACGCCGGAGGAAGTGCTGACGCCCCAATTGCTTAATGAAGTTTTCGAGGTGGAAGTTTTAGTTGACGCGCACCCAATCTCGGGCGCGCCTCGTGTCACGCCGATTAGGAGGAACTAATGAAGAGAATTGTTCTGATAACTGTGGTTACGCTGATCACTTCAGCAAATCTTTTTGCGCAGAACGGCGGCACGATCCGCGGAACGGTTACTGATGAAAACGGGGCGAAGGTGGCGGGCGCTCGCGTTGTTTTGAATTTCACGCCCGGCGTTCAGCTCACTACCCAAACCGATCGATCAGGTGTTTTTGAGTACAAGGGACTGCGCTCCGGATCATATCTGGTTGAAGTAAAAGCCGGAGGATTTTCAGAGTTCACATCAGAAGCGATCCAACTCGATCGCACGGAGACGAAAGAACTCTCAATCCAACTCAGAGTTGCCGCGATCAACGCAAGCGTCGTGGTCACCGCGACGGGAACAGCGGAACGCGCCGATGAAGTCGCGAAGGTTGTTTCGACACTCGACGCGGATGAGATCGAAGCAAAACATGAGCTAAGTCTCGCGGAAGCATTGCGCGGAACTCCGGGCGTGCGCGTGCAGCAACAAGGCTCGCCGGGTTCATTGACGACCGTGCGCCTTCGCGGTCAACGAAACTTTGACACGTCGCTGTTGCTTGATGGGTTGCGTATCCGCGACGCGAGTGACATCAACGGCTCGGCGCTGTCGTTGATCACTGACCTCGTTCCGGTCGCGCTCGATCGAGTCGAGATTCTTCGCGGTGCGGGTTCGTCGATCTTCGGCACACACGCGATTGGCGGCGTGCTCAATGTGATACCCGCGGTCGGATCGGACGGCTTTCACGTCAGTGCGGGATTTGAAGGCGGCGGTTTGGGAACGTACCGCGAACGTTTGCAGGTGACAGGCGGTGGGAAGTCGTTTGGTTATGAGCTTGGTGCGAATCGTATCGACGTACGCAACGGGATCGATGGCGACGATGCTTACGGCAACACAGGGTTCGCCGGACGGCTTCAGTTTCAACCGACTGAATCGATCGCGATTGCCGCAAACCTCTACGGCACGATCGCGAACGCACGTCTCAACGACAGCCCCTTCGCACTGCCCGCAGCGTTTAGCAGTTCGCAACTATTTCCGGACGCGCTTCCGGGAGTAACTTTTCAACCAGACTTCAACAATCCCGACCAGGGACGCCGCCAACGCCTGATCGTCGGTTCAGCAAGATTCACCCAAGTCGCAAACGATTGGATCTCTTACTCAGTCGCTTACCAGCGCGTATCGAGCAACAGGCGCAACTACAATGGTCCAAATCTGGATCCGCAGTTCGCGTCATTTCTGCCTTTTGGCGACTTCGAGTTTCTCAACGTTAATCGTGGCAGCATCGACACGATCGACGGTCGCGTGAACATTCGCTTCTCGCGATCGAACCTGGCGATGGCGGGAGTTGAGTTTGAACGGGAATCGTTCTTCCAGAGCTCTCAACCTTCCTTCAATGCTTTCAACAACACAACTGATCGACAACGAACATTCGCCGTGTTTGGTCAGGATCAGCTTTCGTTTCTCGACGATCGACTGCGACTGTCGCTCGGTGTGCGTGGGCAGTGGTACCGCATTCGCAGCGCAGACCGTCCTGGAATTTTGCAAGGCACGCAAGCGGAGAGTTCCGCCACTGGCGACGGAGCGATTGCTTACTTCATTCGACGCAGCGG
The DNA here is from genome assembly GCA_963789185.1 of uncultured Acidobacteriota bacterium. Lineage (GTDB taxonomy): Bacteria > Acidobacteriota > Blastocatellia > Pyrinomonadales > Pyrinomonadaceae > PSRF01. The sequence continues at coordinate 335,004 of CAWBJU010000010.1, read as the reverse complement.
CACGAAGTTACGCGTCCACGTTGGCAACGGCTTTCGCGCTGCGTCACTCTTCGAGCGCTTTGGCGAAGGAAATTTCAGCGGTGCTGGATTGACGCGGTTTGGTGATCCGACACTGCGCGCGGAACAGTCGATCAGCGTCGACGGTGGATTCGATCAACGGGTCGCAAACGATCGCGTGATTTTTGGAGCAACCTATTTCTACACGCGCCTGCAACGAGTGATCGCATTCACCGGTTTCGCGGTCGATCCGCTTGGATTGGACCGTTTCAGTGGATTTGTAAACCGTCCCGGTGGGCTTTCACGCGGAGTTGAAACGTATCTGAACGCATCGCCTGTGAAGGGCATGGACCTTAGCGCTTCGTACACGTTCACCAACAGCGATCGCTCGCTTGTTCCGCAGGGTCTGCAACCTGAATACGTGATACCGAAGCACTTGTTGGGGCTGACGTTACGCCAGCGTTATCGATCCTTGTTATTCAGTGTCGACGTGAACCGGACCGGATCGTACATCGCGCCTGTTTTCGAAAACGGTTTTCCGTTTCGCATAGCCGAGTTGAGGTTCAGCGGCTACACCAAGGTCGACGTTTTTGCGAGTTATGAAACGAGACGAAGCGAGCGAGTTGTCGTGGTGTTTTTCGGCGGAGTCGAAAACGCTTTCGATCGGGAGTATTACGAGAATGGTTTTCTAGCGCCGGGAGTGGTAGGACGCGGTGGAGTCACCGTCAGGTTCTAATCACAAACACGGAAATCCGGGTTGCAAGGATTATGAGTTCTGGACGCTGGTGCGTCACTTACGAGACCCGTCCTTGCAACCCGGAAGCTGAAGCACCTCAGGTTTTCTTTGTAAACAATCCCCCCGCGAGAAAGACGACGCCGAGCAGGCCGTGAATGGCGTGGTCGGCCTGGCCGAGATGTAAGAGCCCGGCGACGTTCCACATGCGGTCGGCACCGGTGCCGAAGGCGAAGCCGAGAATTCCAAGCCCCAGGTAAACGACGCCGAACACGAGGCAGAACGTTTTTGCTGCAGACAAGGTACCAGCGAAGCCAAGGTAAAGAGCGATGGCGCCTGACACGAGGTGAACGACGTTGTGCGCCGGGGTCAGATGAGCCCCAAGCAAGGTCGGCGCCGCAAAACCTATCAAACCTACTAACACAAAGACGACCCCAAGAATCTTGCAGACGGTTTTTGCCATTTCTCAGCCGCTCCTTTTGAAAACGGTGGTAAAACTGGCGGTCATCGCCCGAGGCACTACAGGCGTCCGCGTTTTTTTGAAACCCTGAGGGGGATGGTCCGTTCGGTGCGCCGCATGTATATCAAAGAGAGCGGCTTGTTGCCAAGTATTTTACACGTTTGATTGCGCGGCTTGGTCTGGGATCGCGCATTTGGCGAGTGCTATACTTGGTCGCGACCCCTTCAGCAAATGCTTTTTAATCAAGCGAGGTTTGTTATGTTTTTCCGCCGATTTTTGGTTGCAAGTTTTCTCCTCATTTTCACCGCGACCGCGGCAAGCGCTTACACGATCGTGATGCGCAACGGCCGGAGAGTGGAGATCCCGAATACGTTCACGCTTACAAATTCGACGTTGACTTATGAGACAGCGCCTGGGATCCAGGTCACGATTCAGTTGACTGGCATCGACATCGCCACGACTGAACGCGTCAACGGCCAGACAGCAGGAGCTTTCATGGTCTCAGGTTCGAAACCCGAACCGCTCGCGCCCGCTCCCGTCCAAACGCGACGACAGACGGCCACGAAATCGATAACGAACAAAGATCTCGAAGGCTATCGACGTGCACGGCTCCAAAGTGAACGAGAGCGAGAAGAGTTAGGTTTGCCGTCTCTTGAACAACGACGGCGCGAGGTCGCGGAGATCGATGACCGCACGCAGGAGCAGATTCGCGACATGCGTTCCCGCGAAGAACTCGATTTCTGGCGTAACCGCGCGATGACGCTCGAGACGCAAATAACTGCAACGCAAAATCGAATGCGAGTAAACCAGGTTGACGAATATCCGTGGGCGTATCCGTATGGAGTGGGAATCGTCACGAGTGGTTTTCCATTTGGATTCGACGGGTCTCGCGGCCTCAACAGCCAGTTCGATAGATTCGGCTTGCACAAGTTCGGCTTCAGCAGGTTCGGATTTAATAACTTCGGATTTAGGGGCCACTTTCCCGGGCACTTCAGGGGACGGTTGCTGTATTCGTTTCCCCGGTCGGGCGGAGGCGGCCGCCACGGCGGAGGCGGTCATCGCGGCGGACGACGATAGAACGAAACATGACCTGGGAAACAGTCATCGGACTCGAAATTCATGCGCAACTGAGCACCGATTCGAAGATCTTCTGCGGTTGCGCCACACGCTTCGGCGATCTACCTAACGCGAATACCTGTCCGGTCTGTCTCGGTCTGCCGGGCGCACTGCCTACTCTGAACCGGCGCGTCATCGAACTCGGCGCGCGCGCTGCACTCGCACTTGGACTGCACATCAACCAGCAATCGATCTTCGCGCGCAAGAATTACTTCTATCCCGATCTCCCGAAGGGCTATCAAATCTCGCAGTACGATCAACCGTTCTCGGCCAACGGCGAGCTCGAGATCATGACGGCTGAACGCGACGAGGCGGGTCATCCGCTTGAATGGCGGCCGAAGACGATCCGGATCACGCGTTTGCATCTCGAAGAGGATGCGGGCAAGAACGTTCACGAAGGTCTACCGGATGTCGATCGCTATTCCTATATCGATCTGAATCGCGCCGGGGTGCCATTAGCTGAAATCGTCACCGAACCGGATTTCCGCTCGTCGTGGGAAGCTTACGATTACGTCAATCACGTGCGCCGTTCGTTGCAGTGGGTCGGCGCTTCGGAAGCCGACATGGAGAAGGGAAATCTTCGTTGTGAAGCCAACGTCTCAGTGCGGCGCGTTGGTGATGAAGTGTTTGGCACGAAGGTAGAGCTGAAAAACCTGAACTCGGTCCGGTTCATGCAACGCGCGATCGAGTTTGAAGTGGCGCGGCATATTCAGGTGCTTGAATCGGGTGGCCGTCTGACGCAGGAGACGCGGCTTTGGGACGACCGCGCTATGGAAACACGCGTCATGCGTTCGAAAGAAGAGGCGCACGATTATCGCTACTTTCCCGAACCCGATCTGCCGCCAGTGATCGTCTCGAGTGAGTTTATCGACCAGGTCCGCGACTCGATGCCCGAACTGCCAGAGGAGCGTCGAAAGCGATTCAACGAGCAATATGGATTGAGTTTTTCCGACGCTTCGCAACTCGTTGCGGATCGCTCGTTGGCTGACTACTACGAGGAGACAGTCAAAGCCAGTGCAAATCCTCGCGCTGCTTCAAACTGGATCAGATCGGAGTTAATGCGCGAACTGGAAGCCGCCGGACTCTCAGCGGCGGATTCGCCTGTAACTCCGGCAAACCTGGGTAAACTGATAAACCTGATCGACGACGGAACGATTAGCGGTAAGCAAGCTAAGGACGTGCTGGTTGAGATGTTCAAAACCGGCAAGGGGGCCGAAGCGATTGTTGCCGAACAGGGTCTGGTCCAGGTCAGCGATACGGGCGAGATCGATGCCCTCATCGACGAAGTGATGTCGGCAAATCCGGACCAGGTGGCAGGTTATCGCTCGGGCAAGGAAGCGCTGCTCGGATTCTTTGTGGGCCAGGTGATCAAGGCTTCCAAAGGCAAAGCAAATCCGAAGATTGTCAACGAACGGCTCCGCGCAAAGTTACAGGGCTAACGCACGATGGATCTCAACGGGAAAACTGCTGTCGTAACGGGCGGAACTAAAGGTATCGGACGGGCCATTGCGGAGTCGCTTGTCAACGCAGGGGTCGATGTTTCATTCAGTGCGAGACACGAAAGCGAGATCGAGCGCGTTGCTGCGGAGCTCAACGAAGCGGGCCCCGGGCGAGCCGCCGGCTTCTTCTGCGATGTCCGCGACGAAGCTCAGGTGAAGGCGTTCTTCGCGCAGACTGTCGAAAAGTTTGGCGGCATTGATATCCTCGTCAACAATGCCGGTATCGGCATGTTCGCGACTGTTGAGTCGATGAGCGGCGACGATTTTCGCGCTGTGATCGAGACAAACCTTTGCGGCGTGTTCTACTGCTGTCACGAAGCTATTCCGTTGATGAAGCAACGCGGCGGCGGATACATCATCAACATCTCGTCGCTGGCCGGAACGAATGCTCATCCGAGAATGGCTGCATACAATGCTTCGAAGTTTGGTTTGAACGGATTCAGCGAGGCACTGATGCAGGAAGTGAGGCACGATAACATCAAGGTCAGTTACATCATGCCGGGATCCGTGAACACAGAATTCGGTGGTGACGAACCAAGCGACGAAAAGAGTTGGCAACTTCAACCGGCAGACGTCGCGAACACAGTCATCAACCTGCTTTCATATCCTGACCGCGCACTGGCGAGCCGTATCGAACTCCGGCCCAGCCGTCCTCCAAAAAAATGAAACTACTTCCTCTTCTCTTTGCGAGTTTGCTCTTGCTCGTTCCCTCGGCTCAGCAGGATTCACCCGAACTTAAGGAAGCGGCCGACCTGACTGAATCAGTGGTCAAACTGATCGCTGAAAAAAGGTACAGCGACGCGCTGGCTCCTGCGAAGCGAGCTTTTGAGATAAGAGAAAAGCTTTTGCCTCGCGACGATCCGCGGATCGGCAATTCGTTGATCTACCTTATCGACATCTACACCGCGAAACGAGATTTCGGCAAGGCGAAGGACATGCTCCTGCGGCTGCTTCAACACCAGACAGAAAGATTTGGCGCCGAACACGTAAAACTCGCCCCCACACTCGAGCGATTGGGTGTGCACTATTTCCGAGATGGAGATAACAGTAAGGCTGAGGATGCTTATAAGCGGGCGCTGGCACTAAAAGAAAAGGAGTATGGAATCGACCACGTCGAGGTGGCCCATACGCTTTTTGGTCTCGCAGAGCTTCATCGCGCGCAACGCGATTTTCGTCAGGCGCAGCCGTCGTTCAGTCGAGCGCTCCTAATTTACGGCAAGCAGCTAGGCGTAGCGAGTGCGGAGTTTCAGAGGACGAGCGAATCCTATAGCTGTTTGGGTTATGAAACCACGGAGTTTGACGTATTCCGCGAGATAAACTCGATTTGGCAAGTACTAGCCAGCCCCGATGGCCCCCGTCAGGCTCCCGCTGGAACGATCTTAAACGGCAGAGCCATCAGTCTTCCGCAGCCTAAGTATCCCGAGGCTGCCCGAGAGCAGCGACTGTCAGGTCGAGTAATTGTAAGGGTCACGATCGGCGAAACTGGTACAGTAGTTAGTGCCAAAGACATGTGCGGAGGACCACCATACTTAAGCGAAGCATCCGTCAAGGCCGCATATGCAGCGCGCTTCACGCCCACCAAGCTTTCCGGAAAACCAGTCCAGGTCTACGGAGTAATTCAATACAATTTCGTTCGTAGATAGTTATTCGGCATGCGAGCTGTTATTCAACGTGTAACTCGAGCGCGGGTCACTGTCGATGACCGCGTAGTCGGCGAGATAGGAAAAGGTCTCGTCGTTTTGTTGGGCGTTGCGCGAGATGACACTAAGAGCAACGCCGATTATCTCGCGTCGAAGATTGTGGCGCTCAGGATCTTTGACGACGCTGACGGGAAGATGAACGTCTCGGTGAAAGACGTTGGTGGCGGGTTGTTAGTCGTCTCGCAGTTTACGTTGTATGGCGATACGCGTCGCGGTCTGCGGCCATCATGGAGCGACGCTGCGCCACCTGAAATCGCAGAACCTTTGTATAACTATTTTGTGGAGAGTAGCCGAAAGCTGATCCAGCCGGTGGAGACCGGCAGCTTTCGCGCGATGATGCAGGTTGAATTAGTTAATGATGGTCCAGTTACATTAATCGTTGAATCAAACTAGATCATGTCGTCAGTGGCTTTCGAGCTTTCTTCCAATTCAAATCGATCGCGATCACGCTTTTCGATCTTCTCGATAATCTCCAGCTCCTCATTGTCTTCGTAAGTAACACCGATAGCCGCAGCGTTCTCCTCGACCAGTGACTGGTCCGGCGTAGGATTGTCACCGGCGACGGTTTCGGAACCACTGTCGTTCACATCTTCCCAATTAGCATCCAAATCACCACCGGCATCGGCCGGCGACGCGGCCGTGTTATTCCGCAACCGCTGGGCCAGCATGTCCGGATCTTTCGGTGCATGAGATATCTCGAGCTCCATAAACTCCTCGATCTCGGGATCGGGTACGTAATTAGGATCATTGGCGAGATACTCGAAATCTGTTGGGTGCTTTTTGGGCATGCAAGTCTCCCTTACCTGGTTCGTCAATTGTGGCGGGGGTTGTGTGCGCAAAATATAACACAGATCTTTCATTACAATCGTTTCAAACACCTTGCTTGACGATTGCTTAACGCGGCCCTTACACTTCAACTTGAACCATAAAACACAGCAGAATTCATTTCGCGGGCCGCGTCACGGCTTCGCTTTTCAGGAAAGAGTTTGAGCACCACTATGCCAGATAGCCCGTTCGATTCTTTGCAAACTTTCTCTTCCCCCGCTGGTCCCATCGGCAGCTTTTACTCGCTACCACAACTCGAAAAGAACGGCGTCGGTCCGATTTCGAGATTGCCGCACAGCATCCGCGTCGTGCTCGAGTCAGTGCTGCGCAATTGCGACGGTGCGAAGATCACCGAGGACGACGTCCGCGGACTCGCCAACTGGGAGGCAAACGGCAGACGCACTGAAGAGATCCCGTTTGTTGTAGCGCGCGTGTTGCTCCAGGACTTCACTGGCGTGCCGCTGCTGGTTGACCTCGCTGCCATGCGCTCTGCCGTGGCGCGTTTGCGCAAGAACACCGGTTTGATCGAACCACTCGTTCCAGTCGATTTGGTGATCGATCACTCGGTGCAGGTCGATCTTTCGAGTACGCGCGATGCGTTTGAAAAGAACATGGAAATGGAGTTTCGGCGCAACCGCTCGCGTTATCAGTTCTTGAAATGGGGCACGCAGGCGTTCGACGGGTTTCGCGTCATCCCGCCGGGAATCGGCATTTGCCACCAGGTCAATCTTGAATATCTCGCGCGGAACGTTTGGGAGAAGAACGTTTACTTTCCGGATACACTCGTCGGCACTGATTCACATACGACGATGATCAACGGACTCGGTATCGTCGGTTGGGGGGTTGGTGGTATCGAAGCGGAAGCCGCGATGTTGGGCCAGCCGGTCTACTTCCTGACGCCGGACGTTGTCGGTGTTCACCTCAGCGGAAGTTTGCGCGAAGGAGTGACGGCAACTGATCTCGTGTTGCGCGTGACGGAGATGATGCGCAAAGCGAAAGTGGTCGGCAAGTTTGTCGAGTTTCACGGTGAAGGCGCCTCGAATCTGTCGGTTGTGGACCGCGCCACGATCGCTAACATGGCGCCCGAGTACGGCGCGACGATGGGTTTCTTCCCGGTGGACGAAGAGACCTGTACGTACCTGCTCGCGACCGGACGATCGCAAGAGCATGTCGATCTCGTGCGCAGTTACTACAAGGCGCAAGGCATGTTTGGCATGCCGCTGAAGGGCGAAGTTGATTACAGCGTCGTGTTCGATCTCGACATCGGATCGATTGGATCGAGCGTCGCTGGTCCAAAGCGACCGCAGGATCGAATCGACCTGGCGAAGTTAAAAGAACAGTTCACCGAACTGATGCTCAAGCCTGCCAGCGAGGGTGGTTATGGCAAGACTGAAGACGAACTCTGGACGCGTTATCACGTCAGAGTAGGCGCTGACAAACAGCGTTTGATTGCCGGCGGTGGCGAACAGCGGACTGAAAGTATTCCGGCCACCGTTTCCGACCAGGTAAGCGAGAAAGACACCAGCGTCTGGACGGAAACTGAAATGGTCAACAACCGTCCGACGCCCGATCTGGTTGCGGAGATTCCTGAGGATGAGTTCACGACCGGCGATGAACTTCTTGGCCACGGCGACGTCCTGATCGCCGCTATCACATCATGTACGAACACTTCGAATCCGAGCGTGATGCTGGCTGCTGGTTTGCTCGCGAAGAAAGCGGTCGAACGTGGACTGACTGTTAGTTCGAAAGTGAAGAACTCGCTCGCGCCGGGATCACGCGTCGTCACTGAGTATCTTGAAAAAACTGGTCTGCAACCTTACTTGAACCAACTCGGGTTCAATCTCGTCGGCTACGGCTGCACGACGTGTATCGGAAACTCCGGGCCACTCGATCCCGCTCTTGAACAGATCATTGGTGAACGCGACGTCATTGCAGCGTCGGTGCTTTCCGGCAATCGCAACTTCGAAGCGCGCGTGCATCAGAGTATTAAGGCGAACTTTTTGATGAGCCCTCCGCTCGTGGTCGCGTTTGCGTTGGCCGGACGGATCGACGTCGATATGACAAGCGAGCCACTCGGCACAGGCAACGACGGTCAGGACGTATTTCTTCGTGACATTTGGCCCAGCATGCAGGAGATCAAGGACCTGATGAGCGCGGCGTTCGATCCGGAAACCTATCGACGCCTCTACAGCAGCTTCGCCGAGCAGAATCCGCTTTGGAACGACATTCCATCCAGCAGCGGCAATGTTTACGAATGGGAGCCGGAATCGACTTACATTCGCGAGCCCCCGTACTTCGATGGTTTCAGCAACACGCTCGAGTCGTTGTCGGATGTCAACGGCGCGCGGGCGCTCGCGGTCTTTGGTGACTCAGTTACCACCGACCACATCAGTCCTGCCGGAGCAATCAAGCCTTCGTCACCAGCGGGGTTGTATTTACAGGATCGCGGAGTCGACGTTAAAGACTTCAACAGCTACGGCGCGCGCCGCGGGAACCACGAGGTGATGGTCCGTGGGACGTTTGCCAATGTGCGCATCAAGAACCAGATGGTTCCGGGCGTCGAGGGCGGCGTCACGATTTATCAACCCGATGGCGATCGCATGAGCATCTACGACGCTTCGATGCGTTATCAGGAACAAGGCGTGCCGCTCGTAATCTTTGCAGGGCAGGAATACGGCACAGGAAGTTCGCGCGACTGGGCGGCGAAAGGCACGCGGTTGCTGGGTGTCAAAGCCGTGATCGCGCAGAGTTTTGAACGGATCCATCGCAGCAACCTGGTTGGCATGGGCGTGTTGCCATGCCAGTTTAAGGACGACACGAGTGCCGCTTCGTTGAAGCTCGACGGCACAGAGACGTTCGATTTGTTAGGCATCGAAGACGGAATCGAGCCGCTCGAGGAGATCACGCTCGTCATTCACCGCGCGAATGGTGAAACTGAACGAGTACCGATCACGCTGCGCATCGATACGCCGATCGAAGTCGACTACTATCATCACGGTGGAATTCTTCCATTTGTGTTAAGGCAATTACTGGCAGGTACAACGGACTTTCTAACTATGAATAAAGTACCAACTCTTTATCGATGGACAATGGGTGGACTCCGAATCCGGAAAAACATTCTCGACACCAAACCCGGCGACAGGCGAGCCGCTGGCTGAAGTTGCGGAAGGCGACAAGGCTGACGTTGACAAGGCAGTCGCTGCAGCGCGACGCGCCTACGAAGGCAAGTGGTCCAAGATGAGCGCGCGCGATCGTGGCCGTCTGCTCTACAAACTCTCGCAACTCATCGAACAGAACTCGTCGCAACTCGCCGAGATCGAAACGGCTGACAACGGGAAACCGATCAAGGAATCGCTCTACGTCGATCTCCCGCAAGTCGTCGAAAATTTCGAATACTTCGCCGGCTGGTCCACAAAGATCGAAGGCGAGACGATTCCGGTTCCGGGTCGCATGTTCAACTACACGTTGCGCGAGCCGATCGGCGTCTGCGGACAAATCATCCCGTGGAACTTTCCCCTCTTGATGGCGGCGTGGAAACTCGCGCCTGCCCTAGCGGCAGGGAATACAGTCGTGCTCAAGCCCGCGGAGCAGACACCGGTTGGCGCGATGGAGCTCGGGAAGTTGGTCCAGGAAGCAGGTTTTCCTGAGGGCGTCGTCAACATCGTTCCCGGTTACGGTGAGACCGCGGGTGCGGCGCTCGCTGCCCATCCCGGCATCGACAAGATAGCGTTCACCGGTTCGACCGAAGTTGGAAAAATAATCGCTAAGTCAGCCGCAGACAACTTGACCAAGGTCTCGTTGGAACTCGGCGGCAAGGCGCCAAACATCGTCTTCGCGGATTCGGATATCGAACAAGCTGTCGCCGGTGCGATGATGGGAATCTTCTACAACCAGGGCCAGGTGTGTTGTGCAGGTTCGCGTTTGTTTGTTGAGGAGTCAGTCAAAGATGAATTCCTCGGTCAACTCAGCGAACGCGCAGGAAGAATCGCAGTCGGGGATCCGATGAACAAGGCCACGCAGATGGGTCCGCAGGTTTCCGCTGAGCAACTGACCCGGATCAAGAGTTACGTCGACATCGCGCGCGAAGAAGGCGCGTCGGTGGTCGTGGGCGGCGGCTCGCCGCGGTTGGATGCTCAATTTGAAAAGGGGTACTTCTTCACGCCGACGATCTTCGCCGACGTCAAGAACGACATGCGCGTGGCCCAGGAAGAGATCTTCGGACCAGTGGTGTCTGTGATCACTTTCAAAGATGAGGACGACCTGATCCGGCAGGCTAACGACACGATTTATGGACTATCGGCCGGCATCTGGACGCGCGACATAACACGCGCGCATCGTTTTGCGCGAGAGATTAAGGCGGGCGTGATCTGGATTAATACCTTTAACATGTTCAATGCCGCGTCGCCGTTTGGTGGTTACAAACAGTCGGGTTACGGCCGCGAGATGGGTCGCCACGCTCTCGATCTTTACACGCAGGTGAAGAGCGTTTGGGTCGATCTTTCGGGCCGCCCCATCGGCTGGTTCGGCAAGTGATGTTATTATTGCAACCTCTCCCGAAAATGAACGCCAAACATTGAAGGAGACGTTATGCAAAGATCGAAAAAGGCCGTGGGTTTCCTGGCGCTTCTTTTGGGGACAGTACTACTTACCGCTTGCCCCAATCAGACGAACATCTCGAAGATAAACGCCGATCCCGATCGTTATCGCGGCAAAGAGATTGGGATCGCCGGCACTGTTACCGATAGTTACGGAGCGATGGGAGTCGGCGCTTACGAGATCGACGACGGCACCGGCAAGATCTGGGTGGCAACACGGCGCGGTGTTCCTTCGCGTGGATCTCAAGTTGGGGCGAAGGGTTACGTCCGCAACGGTTTCAATTTTGGCGGTCGCAGCTACGGCACTGTTGTAGAAGAGACCGATCGCCGGACGAGAGGAAGATAAACCCGTTAATTCTGTCGCCAACGTTCTGGATAGAGCTTTCGCCGATTCAATCGCCGGCTTGAAACAGATCGTCGGAGCCGTCGATTCGGAGTTGCTCTACCGGCGAGTTGCCGACGTCTCATTTGGCGAGCAGATCCTGCGGTGCGGAGCGGTAATCGAGCAGACGTTTGGCGGGCTCACGTCCAATCTGTGGGACGACCCGTTCGAGTGGACGCTGCCGGAAACTCTTTCCACGTCTGATCGGGTGATCGATCACTTGTCGGAGGTCGACGCTCTGCGGCAAACTTTCTTTCGCTCGATTGCCAATGACGAAGCGTTAAGTAAGTACGTTTCAGTTCCGTCGGGTGAGCCAAAAGTACTTATCGATTTGTTGCTGGAGACGCTTGTTCGGGCGAGTGACTATCGCGGCCGGGCGGTCGCCACGCTCAAAATACTTTCCGGCTAAGGCATTCCTCGGTTTATTATCTAGCACGTCGTAAGAGTCTGTTGACGAGGAACAACCTCCATGTTTTGTCCGCAATGCGGTCAGCAACAAGCTACCGGAGTTATCAGATTCTGTTCGCGGTGTGGTTTCCCGCTTGACGGCGTGATTCAACTGCTGAGCACGGGCGGAATGCTCCAAGTGTTCCGTAATCCCGACGAGCCGGTTCCCGTCTCGGCGCGGCGAAAAGGCGTGAAGCAGGGCGGACTGTTGCTCCTGCTGGGCGCTGTGCTCGTGCCCCTGCTCGGCGTAATCTCGGAGTTCAGCAACGCCGCCTTTCCCCAGATTCTGATGGCATTTGCGGCGATTATCTGCTTTATCGGTGGCCCGTTGCGAATGTTCTATGCGGCCGTGTTCGAAGAAGGAGCTCCAAAGCCCGTGCCGATGTACGGACCTCCGGTTGGGCAGCCGCAGTTTGGACCACCCATGCAACATCGCGCACTGACACCGCCCCCGCCGGTGCGTACGCCAAGCGGCTGGCGGTCGCGACCGAATACCGCCGAGTTGGTAACCCCACCCAGCGTTACCGAAAACACCACCCGATTATTGGAGAAAGAAGATCGCACCGATCGATAACCCGTCACTCCCCGAGCGATTACGGGAACGAATTCGTCTTAGCGGGCCTATTACTTTTCACGATTGGATGAACGCGGCTCTCTACGACGAAGCAGGAGGTTACTACAAACGATCGGATTTGAAGCGCTGGGGGAGGGAAGGCGACTATCGCACCAGTCCCGAGCGTAGCCAACTCTTCGCCGCAACATTCGCTCGTTACTTCGCGAGGCTCTACGACGAACTCAAGCAACCTTCGCAATGGACCATCGTCGAGGCCGGCGGTGGGAGCGGTGACTTTAAAGCCGGCGTGTTGCGAACTTTGCAGGAACAGTTTCCGCAGGTTTTTGGTACAACGCGTTATGTTTCGATTGAAACGGGCGAGGAGCTGGACCAACTACCGTCGATCCAACCCGGAATCTTTTTTTCAAACGAGCTCCTCGACGCGTTTCCGGTTCATCGTTTGATTCAAACCGAAGATGGATTGGCGGAACTCTATGTCGCCGTTGACGTGAACGACAAATTCATCTGGTTGAACGGGCAGGTGTCGACGCCTGCTTTGCTTGAATTCTGTCGCGAGTACTCGGTTGAACTCGAGGACGGACAGATTATCGAGGTGAGTCTCGAGATCGATAATTGGATCGGATCCGTCGCCGCTAAACTTGAATCCGGTTATCTGATCACCGTCGACTATGGCGCCGAAAGTTGTGACCTTTACGAGACGTCACTGCGACCACAGGGAACGTTGCGCGCCTTCTCGCGTCATGATTTTATCGACGACGTTCTGGCCCAACCCGGAGATTACGACATCACTTCGAACGTAAACTGGTCGCAGGTGCAGCGAGCCGGTGCGCGATTCGGTTTCACCACGGTCGAATATGCGCAACAGGACCAGTTTCTATTGAAGGCCGGGCTGCTCGATCAACTTATGCGCGAGATGAGTCGATTAACCTCCGAAGCCGACAAGCTTTCGTTGACTGCCGGCGCTCGCGACATGATTCTACCGGGCGGAATGGGAGCGAGTTTTCAGGTACTAGTACAGAAAAGAGGGTTCTAAGTTTATATGTTTATAGATCTTTCGCATACTGTCGAACACGGGATGATTACGTACAAAGGTTTGCCTGCGCCGGTCATTTCCGATTTCATGTCGCGCGAGGCATCGCGTAGCCACTACGAGGCGGGAACGGAGTTCAACATCGCAAAGATCGATATGGTGGCGAATACGGGAACGTATCTCGACAGTCCGTTCCACCGGTATGCGCGCGGGAAAGACCTGGCCCATCTCGCCCTCGAATCGCTTGCGAACGTCGATGGCGTCGTCGTGCATTCTTCCGAGCGCGAGATCGGCGAGGAGTTGCTCGCAGGCGTTGACGTGAAAGGGAAGGCGGTGTTGTTTCACACCGGCTGGGACGCGCACTGGCGCACCGAGACTTACTGGAACGGCGAGCATCCATTTCTCACCGAAAGTTGTGCGACGTATCTTGCGAAAGGTGGCGCGACAATCGTCGGCATCGACTCCTACAACATTGATTCGACTCGCGATGGAAAGCGGCCGGCACATTCGGTTCTGCTGGGCCACGACATTCCCATCGTCGAACACCTTCGCGGACTCGGCGAATTGCCCGATTCGGGTTTCAAGTTTTTCGCTGTGCCGGTGAAGGTGCAAGAGTTCGGCACGTTTCCCGTTAGAGCTTTTGCGATAGTTTGAAACACGGATTTGTCTGGAGGCGCGACATGAAAGTGATTCTGTTCTTGTTGATTTGCGTCAGCGTAGCACACGCTCAACAAGCACGACCGTATTTCAGTGAGCCCTCGCTATCACCGGATCGCAAAGAGATCGCATTTGTCTCCGGCGGTGATATCTGGACCGTCTCTTCGTCCGGCGGTGTCGCAGCGCTCCTGGTGTCGCATCCAGCAACGGAATCACGTCCGATGTTCTCACCGGACGGCGCCAAGCTCGCATTCGTCTCAACACGAACAGGCAACGGCGACCTTTACGTGCTCACTCTCGCGAGTGGCGAACTCAAACGACTCACGCATGACGACGGTCTGGATCAATTCGACGGCTGGTCGCGTGACGGCGCCTGGCTCTACTTCAGCTCAACCAGTCGCGACATCGGCGGATTGAATGATGTTTTTCGTATTAGTGCCGCAGGCGGCACGCCGATGCAGGTCAGTGCCGACCGTTACACAAATGAGTTTTTCAGTGCGCCGTCTCCCGATGGAAAGACGCTTGCTTTTAGCGCGCGTGGCATCGCGTCGGGTCAGTGGTGGCGCAGGGGACGTAGTCATATCGATGAAGCGGAAGTGTGGCTGTTGCGGTCGTTTGATGATGGACCGGGAACTTACGAGCGTGTGACTGAAGCGGGCGGCGCGAAAGAGATGTGGCCCATGTGGAGCGCTGATGGACGTCGTCTCTACTACGTTTCAGATCGCGCTGATGCCGCTAACAAGCAAGGCGCGCAGAACATCTGGGTCGCGACGCCTGGGGACGCAGCCGACTTTCGGCGCATTTCAAACTTCACTGACGGACGCGTGCTTTGGCCCAGCATCTCTTACGACGGCCGCGAAGTCGTTTTCGAACGCAATTTCGGTATTTGGAAACTGGATACCGAGAGCGGCAAGACTACTGAGATCTCAATCAAGCGCCGTGGCGCATCGTCGGGTCCGGCGATCGAACGATTGCGACTGAGCGATCGCATCAGTGAGATGGAGTTGTCGCCGGACGGGAAGAAGGTTGCTTTCATCGTTCGTGGCGAAGTGTTTGCGGCATCCGCGGCCGATGGGGGTGATGCAGCGCGCGTGTCAAAGAGCGTGGCCGAGGAGTATCAGGTGACGTGGGCACCCGACAGTCGTCGCCTCGTCTACGTTTCGGATCGCGACGGCACGCCACGTCTTTTTCTTTACGACTTCAACAACAACACGGAAACGCAACTGACCAGAGACGCGGCCGACGATTCCACGCCGCGCTTTTCGCCGGACGGAAAGCTGCTCGCCTTCATTCGTGGCGCGAAGGAGTTGCGTGTGATGGACATGGCCGAGAAGAAAGAACGCGTGGTTGTAACAGCGTTCTTTGAACGACCGCCGATCATCGCTGACCGGCCGTTTGTCTGGTCGCCCGATAGCAAGTGGTTGGCGTACGTTCCGGTTGGTGAGAACCAGTTTAAGAATGTCTTTATCGTGTCCGCGGCCGGTGGACCAGGAAAACCGGCGAGTTTTCTCGCAAACGTTTTCAGCAACACGCTTTCGTGGAGTCCGGACGGCACGTTCATGTTGTTTGATTCCGGGCAGAGAACTGAGAGCACGCAACTCGCGCGCGTCGATCTCGTGCCGCGTACGCCGCGTTTTCGTGAAGACCAGTTTCGCGATCTTTTCAGAGAAGAAAACCCTCGTCAGCGACCGGAACCGCGTCCGACTCCCGCCGAAACCCCGGCAGCCGCGGTAGTCGCGCCAAGTCCGAGCCCGGCTGCGAGTCCGACGGATGAACGTCGCGCTGCACCAAAGCCCGTGCAGGTTGTGTTTGAAGACATTCGCCGGCGTTTGAGTCTGTTGCCGGTCGGCGTGGACGTGAACTTTCTGACCATCAGTCCCGACGGTAAATGGCTCGCGATGATTGCCAACTCCGGCAACCAGGGAAATGTTTATGTCTACTCACTCGATGAGTTGGCGCGCGAGCCGGCCGTCGCAAAACAATTAACGTCAACCGCGGCTACGAAGAACGGCGGCGTGCAGTTTACGCCCGACAGCAAAGAGATCTTCTATCTCGAAAATGGCCGTATCAACATCGTCAACCTCGAAGGACGATCGCGTGCGCTTGCTGTGACGGCCGAAATGGACGTCGATTTTTCGCGCGAGAAGATTGAAGTGTTTCGCCAGGGCTGGTCGTTGCTGCGTGACAATTTCTACGACACCGGTTTTCACGGTGTGAACTGGGATCAGGTGAGAACTCAGTACGAGCCGCTCATCGCCGGCGCTCAAACATCGGACGAAATGCGACGCTTGTTGAACTTGATGGTGGGCGAGTTGGATGCTTCGCACCTCGGAACTTCGGCGCCGGGGGCCGGCAATCCCGGACCGATAACGGGCCGCCTCGGTTTGCGTTTTGATCGACGTGAGTACGAAACGAGCGGTCGACTGCGGATTACTGAGGTGATCAGTTTAAGTCCCGCAGCGATTGCCGGAACGATCAAACTCGGTGACCGCCTAATCGCGGTTGACGGTCAAAATATTGATCGAAGTGCAAACCTTGACGAGTTGCTGAATCACAAAATCAACCGGCGTATCAGTTTGACAGTCAATACCCCTGGCGAGACTGCGAATCGTGAAGTTGTCGTTCGTCCGGTTAACGGAGGGACTGAACGCGGGCTGCTTTACCGGCAGTGGGTTGAACGAAATCGGGAATACGTGGCGCGGGCGAGTAATGGACGTCTCGGTTACGCGCACATGTCGGACATGAGCTCAAATTCACTGGCGCAGTTGTACGTCGATCTCGACGCGGAGAACTATGCGAAAGACGGCGTCGTGATTGACATCCGCAACAACAGCGGCGGCTTCGTCAACGTTTACGCGATCGACGTACTCGCTCGGCGTGGTTACCTGACGATGTCGTTACGCGGATTGAGCGGCACGCCGGCGCGCACCGTATTGGGCCAACGCGCGCTGCATCGACCGACGATCCTAGTCACCAATCAGCATTCGTTGTCTGACGCTGAGGACTTTACTGAAGGGTATCGCACATTGCGCCTGGGCCAGGTCGTGGGTGAACCGACCGCGGGATGGATTATCTACACGTGGGGTCAAACGTTGATCGACGGGACAACATTCCGTTTGCCGCGCATGAAAGTGATGGCCAACGACGGCGCCGTCATGGAACGCAACCCACGCCCGGTGGACATCGAAGTAACGCGTCCGATCGGCGAAACGTTGACCACGCGCGACTCGCAATTGGACGTCGCGGTGCGTGAGCTGCTGAAACAGTTGGGCGCGTCGCGTTCAACGTCGCCGCGGTAGAAAGACCTAAAACAGCTCAAACTTGATCGTCAGGTACTTCCTCGGGTTTTGGCGGAAGTCGTAGAGCATCTTCACGCCCTCTGAAGAGAGTTGGTTGACGTTTGAGTAGAGCGAGTCGTCGTGCAGGAGTTTGCCGACGGTGCCCTCGCCTCGTTGAGCGGCAGCGACGAGGTTGTCGATGCGTTCGGCGGTGGTGTTGAAGCGCGCGATCGCGGCGCGAGCGTCGTTGTAGATCTGTTCGTCGCGGATCAGTTTTCCGAGTGTGCCGCGACCGGCGTTGATCTCGGCGATCATGAGGTTGATCTGGTCCACTGACTTGTCGAGTCGATCAGCGGTGCGATTGATGCGGTTGTAGAATTCGTCGTCGGTCAGCAGTTTGCCGGCGGTACCGCGTCCGGCGCGAATGTCTTCGGCAATGCCGCGCAGTTGGATGGCAATCTCACTCGCGTTGTTGTAGAGCGCGGGGTCGTTGATGAACCTGCCCGCCGAACCCTCACCGGAACGCACCTGTCGCATCACTTCTTCAGTCTCGCGAATGGTGGCGTTGAGGTTGTTGTAAATTGCCTCATCGCTGAAGAGCCGTCCGACTGTTCCTCTTCCATCTCTGACGTCTTTTACAATCAGACCAATCTCGTCTGAAAGTTTACTGAGTCGCTGGGCCAACTCGGTGCCGGAAGTCGCGAAGTCGTTCACAGTATTCGACGAAGAAGAAGGCAACACCGCACCGTCCGAGATGGGTTGGCCCATCGACGTGCCGGGCGTGATGTTGATGAGCATCTCGTTACCGAGCAGGCTTGGCGAACCTTGTTGAGCTTGTGAATCGGTGCGAATGCGTTCATTCGCCGGCTTGCCGTCAATCGTCGAGTCGATCACCATTTGCGCTTCAACGCGTGGCGCGGTGGTATCAGTCGATGGCTCCAGCAACAAAATGCGCTCCACCTTACCGACTCGTACACCAGCGAGACGTACCTCCGACCCCTCGCGCAAACCATTCGCGTCAGCGAAATGCGCTTTCAAATGCAGTTTGCTGCTGAACGGATTAATGTCGCCTGAAGCGTTGAGCACGAGGAAAACAAGGACAGCGATCGCGATCAGTACGAAAATACCGACACGCAGTTGGCCCAGGGTTACATTCTTCTTTGTTGGAGGCATTGGTCCGTCCCTTCTGATAAAAGCCGGTGCGATTAATGACCGCGCAGAAACTTCTGGATATAAGGATCTTCCGATCGGCGTAAAGCTTCGTCTGTGCCGCTGAAAATGATCTTGCCGCTGCGCATCATCATCACTTTACTGTTGATAAGGCAGAGCCGTTCTCCTTCACGTTCGAAAACCACTTTGCCGTCGTCGTCGACTACCGCGTACTCCGAACAGATGTAGTGGAGATTGTTCATCTCGTGCGTGACGAAGATCGACGAAACGTCTTCGAGGTCGCGGAGTTTCATCGCCAGCTCGCAGATGGTGCGCGATGTTGGTGGATCGAGACCGGCCGTCGGCTCGTCGAACAAGACGATCTTCGGATCGCCGATCAGCGCCCTCGCGATTCCGACGCGCCGTCGCATACCGCCTGAGAGCTCGATCGGCATCTTATCGATCGCGTCTTCGAGATTGACGAACCGCAACATGCGGCGAACTTCCGGTTCTACTTCATCCTCCGGCACACCCTGTTCGTGCAGACGATAAGCGACGTTGTCGTACACGGAAAGGGAATCGAACAGCGCGCCCTTCCTGGAAGACCATGCCGATCTTCTTGCGAACGCTGATCATCTGTTCTTCGCTATGCTCCGTGATGTCTTCACCGTCGACGAGGACCTGTCCTGAATCCGGTTTCAACAGTCCGAGCACGATCTTGATGATGGTCGACTTTCCACCGCCGGATCCGCCAAGGATGATCTTGGTTTCGCCCTTCATGACCTTGAAGCTGAGATTGTCGAGGATCACGCGTTCGTCGAACGCGAGCACGACATTGCGAAACTCGATTGCCGGAATCGCACGGTCGCGATCGTCGACTTCAAAAAAGGTCGACTCCAGTGCGTCTTCGCTGACGGTGGGTGCAGTGGTATGGATTTCGGAAGTTGCCATTTCAGAGCAGCCAGGGATCTTCAGGTCGTTCCTAGAATAACCTGAAGCGCTTTAGCGAGGAAATAGTCGGCAATAATAACCATAATCGAGGCCATAACCACGGCCCTCGTAGTGGAGCGCCCGACGCCGACAGTTCCACCCTCAGTGCTAAGCCCTTGCCGGCACGCAATGGCGCCGATAATTAGCGAAAAAACGATTGGTTTAACTATTCCGCCAATCAGGTCGTCGGTCGTGATGCCGTCGCGCACGGCGGAGATAAACACGCTGGACGACACAGAATAAAGGAAGATCGCCGTGACCCAACCGCCGAAAATTCCCAGCACGTCCGCCAGCACCGTCAGCAAGGGTAGGCTGACGAGAAGAGCAAACATACGTGGCCAGACAAGCTTGCGGACCGGGTCGGTGCCGAGCGCCCGCATCGCGTCGATCTGTTGCGAGACCACCATCGAACCCAGTTCAGCGGAAATTGCAGAGCCGACGCGTCCGGTGACCATCAACGCGCACAAAACAGGGCCCAACTCCCGCACCAGCGAGACGGCGACGAGGTATCCGGTCTGAGATTGCGCGCCGTAGGCTTTGAGCGTCGGAAACGTCTGGACAGTCAATACGCCACCCGTAAAGAAACCCGTCAGGAGGATGATGGTTAAAGAACCGACACCAATAGCCTCCATCTGATCGATGGTTTCCTGAATGTAACGGGGCCGCCTGAATATCCCGCGAAATGCGCGCGCGGCCAGCAAAGTTGTTTCCTGCAACTCGAGCAGGGCGCGCGTTGCGAAGTTCATGGAGAGCGATGTAGCCAGTCTTTTAACAAGAGCGGTCTATCATGCGCAAATTGTGTGTGAGGCGTCAAGGCGGATCTAAATTACCTGTTTATGGGCGACGGGGGTTCGGACGAAATGCGTCCACGTTCGGGCGTCGCGGGTTGTTTGGATTGTTAGGACGCTGTGGGTTCATCACGTCGCGGATCTGTAAGCGCAACCGGCGCAACGTTGCGATCTGTTCGGAGTTGAGAAGTCGCCGAACTCTCATTTCCATGTGGGCGCGCATCCGCGTTTGCGCGGCCTGAGCGGCGGCGACTTCGTTGATTCGTTGTTCGACTAGACTTTCGTCTATTTGATCGGCATCGAGTGCCTGATCGAGAGCGGCGTTCGCTTCGCGCAGGCGACGGTTTGTCGTTTGACGTTCGTCACGAGTTTCGGCGGTGAGCCGTCGGATCTGTTGACGTTGTTCGGGGCTCAGATTTAGTTGCTGGATCGGATCGGACGGTGGAGGCGCCGGTGGATCCTGGGCCACGGCTGAGATTGCCAGGCCAAACACTAAAACCGCTAATGAGATTGTTCTGAACGTCGTCATTACTTCTCCTCGTGATTGATGCGATCGTTAATCAAATCGAGTTCGTCGTCGGTTGGGAGCAACCTGAGATCGGCTGCGAGTTGTTCGCGTTCGGCGCGCGAGAGCGGCCGGCGATTGGGCGACCGTTGCTTGTTAACAGGTTTTTGCGACGACGCAGGCACTGTTACAGCAACGTTTGGAGCAGTCTCGACCGGGGGTTGTTGTTTCGCCAAAGCTTCTTTGACCAATCGATCGACGTCCTGCTGCGTGTAACCGCCGCCGTTGTTGTTTGTCACGACGGTCTCGGGCTTTTTGAAGTTGACGAACGCGAGTGCAACGAGCACGCAAAAAGTCAGCACCGCAAAAGCAGCGGCGCCTTTGAGCCATAGCGGCGACAGATCGAAGAACTGTTTGAACGCAGCGATAGCGGATCGTCGTGTCGGCGTGGTTGTTGCTGGAACAAAGCCAGTCAGCACCTCGTCTCGCCACGCAACGATCGACTGGCGCACGTGTCCGAAAGACGCAGCTTCGTCGCGGCAGTTCGCGCATGATTGTAAATGCGAGGTGAATTCACGCGACTCGCGCTCGTCCATTTCGTTGTAGAGGAACGCCATCAAGTCTGACGAACGTTCACACTCGGGAGAGTCCGTTCTGTAATTCATGCTAGTTTCCGCTTTCAAACCTCTGTAACCGCATTTGCAACTGTTTCATCGCCGTATATAGCCTGCTTTTGACTGTGCTCAGCGGCAAATCGAGCACGTCGGCAATCTCGCGAAACGTCAGCTCTTCAAACTCTTTCATGATCACAACCTGTCGCAACTCGAGCGGCAAGCTGTTGATCGCTCGCCGCACCGCGACGGTTTCCTGCCGTCCTTCGACCACGCGTAACGGCGAATAATGAACAGGCGTCGCAAAACTGATCGCATCTTTCTCCTGTTCGTCCTCGAGCGCCGCTTCGCTTCTTACTCGCGCCTGTCGCTGACGCGTGATGCACTGGTTGACCGCAATCCGGTGCAACCAGGACGAAACTTTGGCCTCGCCTCGAAAACCGCGCAGGTTCCGAAAGGCCGCGAGAAAAGTCTCCTGGGTTGCGTCGCGCGCGTCCTCCTCGCGACCCAGCATCCCGTACGCAAGCGCAAATATGCGCCGCTCCCAGCGCCGCACAATCTCGCCGAAAGCCTCGGCATCGCCGGTCAGAGCTCGCTGTACGATGATCTCGTCGGTGCCTGGGGTATTCATCGGCGCTCAACAATTTGGACGTTCATCAACCACTTCCAGCCGAAAAATCTGCCGTAATTGCCGCCTTCTCGCGTTAAACGATGGCAAATCTCGTTGACACATAAGCACTTGGTCGACAATAATGGGTTGCGCAAAGCCGGGTGAGCGTCGCCCGGCAACCTAGCAACCCGACAACCTCCGCCGCAAAAACACCTGCCGCGATTGTACCGCCAGATTCCACGAATGCTCGAAAAGCTCGGACGCATCCGTCTCCTCTATATCGTTCTGGGAGTTCTGCTCCTGGTCGGTCTGCTCCCGCTTGCCTTCGCCGGTTTTCTCCTCTCCGGCCGCAGCGCCGACGAACTCCGCGCGATCGAGGGCCGCTACCAGGCCCAGCTCGTGCAGGATAAAGCCCGCCAAATCGAACTTTACGGACAGCGATATCGCGACGTCGTCACCGGCCTCGCCCGCGGCTTCGAACTCACCGGCGGCATGCAGGGGTTGGCCGATCAGGGCTACGATCAACGCCTCCAAGTCACCCTGCAGGACGACCCGAACCTTATTGCCCTCGCGCTCTGGCCAGTCGATGGCACACTGCACCGGGCGTTTCAACCCGAGGTCATCAAACTGGAAGAGGTCGACGCACGAGTAAGCGAAGTGCTGGCGCGCATGAGCGGGCGTGGCGCCGTCGTCAGCCGTCCCCAAGTCATTCGTTCCGGTCAGGAAATGGCGTTGACCATCGCTGAACCGGTACTCGGCGGCGCGAATAACCAGGAGGTTGTCGCTGCCGTGGTCGCCATCGTTTCTTTTCAGGAAGTTTTCGACGCGGTGCAACAACCGACTTCGAAGAGCGAACGCGAGCTCCTGAACGCAGGTCTGCCGGTAGTTTTCGTCGTCGATCAGAATGGGCGCGCAGTCGCGCACCCGGAAGAGAGCGTTGCGTTTTCAGAGAAGCCAATGACGGACCTAAAAGTCGTCCAGGACTGGCAGGAATCCGGCGCCCAAGTTCAATCGGCACTCGCTCCGTTTACGGCGGTGCGCGACGGAAAGAACGTCGAAATGCTCGGCTCGTATGCAACTGCGGAGCTCGACAAGAATTCTCGTCTCGGCGTGATCGCGATTCAGAATGAAACAGCCGCACTCGCGTCAGTTGCGGACATGCGTTGGCAAACGCTCTGGATAAGTCTAGTTGCGGCCCTGTTCACGATCCTGATCGGAATGTTTTTCGCCAAGAAGCTGACGCAGCCCGTGCAAGAGTTGGCAGGCGGCGCCCATCGCATCGCGTCCGGCGACTTCTCGCAACGGATTGAAGTTACCAGCCGTACCGAACTTGGCGACCTCGGCAATTCCTTCAACCTGATGACCGATCAGGTCGAGCGCTTCATCGGCGACTTGCAAAGGTCAGCCGAGGAAAACCGCCAACTGTTTATTGGCACTGTTAAAGGACTCGCGGCCGCTATCGACGGAAAAGATCCGTACACGCGCGGTCATTCAGAGCGCGTCTCTCGCTTCTCGATGGCGATCGCCCAACGTTTAGGTCTGCCCGACGACGAGATCGAAAAGATCCGCATCAGCGCGCTTCTGCACGACGTTGGCAAGATCGCGATTGACGACAACATCCTTAAGAAGCCCGCGGCGCTGACCGATGAAGAATACGAGATCATGAAGGGGCACCCGCAAAAGGGTTACAAGATCATGTCGCAGATTCCGGCGATGAAGGAGTTCCTGCCCGGAATGTACATGCACCACGAAATGGTGAACGGCATGGGTTATCCGCAGGGTTTGAAGGGCGACGAGATACCGCTGATGGGCAAGATTGTCGCCGTTGCCGATACGTTTGACGCGATGACGACTGACCGTCCGTATCAGAAAGCGATGAAGTTTGAAGACGCGCTCGCGCGTATAGAAAGTTTTGTTGGCACCCGCTATGACGCTTCGGTTGTGGGTGCGCTTTCCGACGCGTGCAAAGAGGGACAGATTCGTCCCGGCGTCGTGAAGTTACGCAAGCCCGCCAAAACGACTCCCCAGCCGCCGGTACAGCCTTCGCAGGCCCCTCAGGTGACCCAGATTTGAATCTCGGTGGTCTGTCGCTATAATCCATCCCTTCATGGGACTTTTTTGGCGACGCAAGAAGGAAGATCAGTTTGTCTCACTTCGTTTAAACGAACCTGCGGCGACAGCACCGACTTCCACTACACCAGAACCACCACCGCAACCGCAACCGGAACCTAAGCCTGAACCGCCAGTCAAAGTAGCGGAGCCCGCTCCGGTACCTTCGCGTTCACCGTTTCAGACGTCAGTGCTTGGCCTCAACCTCTCAATGGAGGAATTGCAGGCCCAGGAAGCGGCGCTGGAGCAGGAGTTTTCCGCGAGGTTCCGACGCGCGGTCGCGGCAACGCGCGAATCGCTCTCCGACAAACTCGATACGGTATTTGCCGGACGCAAGCAGATCGACGACGAGTTGTTAGACCAGCTCGAAGAAGTGCTGATCGCTGCCGACATCGGCGTGCCGACCACACTCGACATTCTCGAGAAGGTGCGACGCGGCGTTGCGCGCAAGCAGATCAATGACCTCGAGGCACTCAAGCTGGCGATCAAGACGGAACTGCTGAACATCCTGCAAGCTTCCGAACGTGGGGGCATTGCGTCGGAGACATCCGTGCCCGAGAGCGTAGCGCCCTACGTCATGATGATCGTCGGCGTGAACGGTGTCGGCAAGACGACGACGATTGGCAAGTTGGCCCAACGCATTAAGGCTGAAGGCAACGACGTTTTGATCTGCGCCGCCGACACGTTTCGCGCAGCAGCTTCGGACCAGCTCGCGATCTGGGCCGAGCGCACGGGTGTGCCGCTGATTCAACAGAAGCAGGGAACTGATCCCGCCGCCGTGCTCTTCGACTCGTTGAAAGCCGCGAAGGCGCGAGGCTCGGAAGTTTTGATCGTCGACACCGCCGGACGCCTGCACACGAAGTCGAACCTGATGGCGGAGTTGGAGAAAATGAAACGTGTGGCGGCAAGGGAAGTCGAAGGAGCGCCGCACGAGACGCTGCTCGTCGTTGATGCGGTTACTGGTCAAAACGGGCTCGAACAGGCGCGGCAGTTTTTGAAAGTCGCCGGAGTCACCGGGATCGTGTTGACCAAGCTCGACGGCACAGCCAAGGGCGGCATCGCTGTGGCTATTGCGAAAGAATTGAACCTGCCAATACGCTACGCTGGCATTGGCGAGAAAGTTGACGACCTCGTCGTATTCGATCCGCAGCAGTACGTGAATGGGTTATTTGGAAATTGAGATCCCGCCAGTGCAGACCATCACACAATCAACAACCACCTGGACCGAGACCGATCGGCGCATGATGGCCCGCGCACTTGAACTGGCGCGCAAGGGCATTGGTCAGGTAAGTCCTGGACCATTGGTGGGTTGTGTGATTGTGAGTCCAACCGGCGAGATCGCCGGCGAGGGCTTCTATCTTTTTGAAGAACTGAAACACGCCGAGACGATCGCCTTGGCCCAGGCGCGTGACAAAGCGCGCGGGGCGACGGCTTACGTTTCGCTCGAACCGCACGCCCACCACGGACGCACACCGCCTTGCACAGATGCCTTGCTCGCCGCCGGTATCAAACGCGTGGTCGCGCCAATCGAGGATCTGAATCCGAAAGTTTCGGGTAAAGGCTTTGCGCATCTGCGTGCCGCCGGTGTTGACGTTCAGACCGGTTTACTCGCAGAGGAAGCGACTGAAATCAACGAAACCTATCTGCACTTTATGCGGACCGGTTTACCGTTCGTTCATTTAAAACTTGCTGTTTCGCTCGATGGAAAGATCGCGACGCGCACCGGTGATTCGCGTTGGGTTTCCGGACCGGAATCGCTGGCGCGAACGCATGAGCTGCGTCACGAGTACGATGCGATCATGATCGGAGCCGGAACCGCGGCGGTTGATAATCCACTGCTGACCGATCGTTCGGGATTACCGCGGCGGCGCGCGTTGGTCCGCGTTGTCGTAGGCGACAGATCCCGTCTCTCACCAGATTCGCAACTGGCCAGAACGGCTGCCGAAGGAGCGCCGTTGCTAGTCCTGGGTGGTGAGCTGACATCGATTTTGAAAGAGCTGGCGGACCGGTCGTTGCAAAGCGTGCTGATCGAAGGCGGTGCGGGCCTGGCAGGCGAGTTTGTCGATGCGGGACTGGTGAACAAAGTGACCTTCTTTGTTGCGCCAAAACTCGTTGGTGGAACGACCGCGCCGAGTGCTATTGGCGGTGCGGGAGTCGAAAAGATGGCCGACGCGATGGACCTCGAACGCTTGTCGGTGGTCCAACGAGGCAAAGACCTGGAGATTTCCGGTTATCCGCGATACGCAAAAGGATGAACCCTCATCCGCTAAAACGGCCCCTGAAACGGTTGGCCCAACATTTCCTGCGAGATCCGAGAACTGTTCAACGCATAGTCGACGCATTGGATCCTAAACCCGACGAAACAATCATCGAGATTGGACCAGGCACGGGCGCGCTCACGGCAGCGTTGCTCGAACGGGCAGGACGAGTCGTAGCTGTAGAGTTTGACGAAAACCTCGAGCCGTTGCTGCGTGAGCGCTTCGTAGACAATGCGAATTTCAAACTCGTGATGGGCGACGCGCTCACAACCGACTTCTGCGCCGAGATTCAACCCGCTCCGCGTGCGAGACTCGCAGCCAACCTGCCGTACAACATCTCCACCGCTATTCTCCAGCGACTGATTTCGCAACGCGAGTGTCTGACGGAAATGGTGGTGATGTTGCAACGCGAAGTGGTCGAGCGAGTGCTGGCGCCGGCTGGATCAAGTGAGCGTGGATACTTATCGGTGCTTGTTGAAGCGTACGCCGATACCGAGAAGCTGTTTGATGTTGCACCCGGCTCATTTCGGCCACCACCGAAAGTTTGGAGCAGCGTCATGCGCCTCACATCTAAGCCGGGGGTCGTCGAAAACGAAGATTTATTCTGGGAAACGGTAAGTGCGGGTTTTGCGCAGAAGCGAAAGACGATTCTCAACAACCTGCGACACGCACCGGGACATTTGCAGGACGTGCTTCAGCGAAACGGCGGCGCGAGTATCGTGTTGTGTAAGGCTGAGGTCGAACTACAACGCCGTGCGGAAACCTTAACGATCGACGAGTGGAGTCGAATCGTTGCCGCGATGCTGTGAGCCACAAAAAGGCACAAAAGGCACAAAAAGAGTCTCGCGGGTGCACGAATAGTCGAGTAGTCGTTTCCCCATTCACTCTTGCTTGTGTTTTTTTGTGCCTTTTGTGCCTTTTTGCGGCTAATGACTATCGCTGGTGAACCAGTACTCTGATCCCTTTCTTCGGACGTAACGACAGCACCGGAAGCACTTCCACTTTCTCGTCCGTAATCGAAAACCTGAATCGCTGACCAATCGTGGCCAGCAATAAAACGATCTCCATCATCGCAAAGTAATTTCCGATACATTGCCGTGGTCCACCGCCGAAAGGGAAGTAGGCGTACTTCGGCAGTTGTTCGCTCGCGCCGTTTGACCATCGTTCCGGTTTGAACGCCGCAGGATCATCAAAGAACCGCGGATCGCGATGCGTGGTCCACTGAAACGCGAACACCTGCGTGCCCTTCGGTACGTGAAACCCGCCCAACTCAGTATCTTCGATCGCCTCGCGTCCGACCGCATACGCCGGTGGATAGAGTCGCATCGCCTCTTTAGCGATCATGTCCGTATATTTCAACTTCGGCAGGTCCGACACATCCGGCGTTCGTCCACCCAACACTTCATCCAATTCTGCATGAAACTTCTTTTCCGCTTCAGGATTTTCGGCCAACAGGTACCAACTCCACGACAACGACAGCGCCGTCGTTTCATGACCGGCGAGAAACAGCGTCATCACTTCGTCCCGGAGCTGCGCGTCGTTCATTTGCGAGCCGTCTTCATCCTGCGCCTCGAGCAGCATCGATAAGAGATCGCCTTCATCGGAACCGCTGGCGCGACGTTCGGCAATGATGCGATAGACGATGCGATCGATCTCGCTGACCGCGTTGAAATAGCGCCGGTGACCGGGCGTTGGAAGACGATTATCGAGAATCCACTTCAGTGTCGCCTGTGAAGCAAATGGTTTTACGAGGCTGGTGAGAATCTGTCCGACGTGGTCCGCGTCGCGAGAGACGTCGGAATTAAAAAGTGTCTTGACCACGATCTCGAGTGCGAGACGCGTCATATCGCGCGAGAGGTCGCGTTCCTCGCCGTCCTTCCACGTGTCCAGCATTCGTTGCGCGTACTGGACCATAAT
Organism: uncultured Acidobacteriota bacterium; assembly: GCA_963789185.1. Classification (GTDB taxonomy): domain Bacteria; phylum Acidobacteriota; class Blastocatellia; order Pyrinomonadales; family Pyrinomonadaceae; genus PSRF01. Next base: position 306,774 of record CAWBJU010000010.1, on the reverse strand, counting down.
CTCACCATACGAGCTGATGCGTTGCCGGTGAAAGGCGGGTTGGGCCAGGCGTCTTTGCCGGCGCCAGAAGTCGCCCTCGCTGGTGACGAGCCCGTTGCCGACAAGCCGGTGAAAAAACGGCGAGCGCAGCGACCCTGCTTTGCGATAACTACGCGCGTTTGTGGTGAGGAGCGCCTCGATATCGCGCGGATTGTAAAGAAAGTAAGCGTGAACGTAGAGAAATCTCGTATGGACCACGTCTCCGTACTCGCGACAGCGGTCAATAAACCCGAGTGTGTCGCGATTAAACTCGCGCATCACCCCCATGATCAGTTGGCCTTTCGGCCCCGGCGGTCTCTTCTGCGTCATCGTGGAGATTTTAGCAAGACTGGTGTTTCGGCGCTGTGCACAGGCACGCAAAACCCGCCGCGGTAAGCGTCAGGGCTTTTTCTTGGTCTCGAGCACGCCGCGACGAAGGCCTTTGGCGGAGCTGTCGATGAGGTTGTCGAGGCGGCGCACCTGTGTCTCTTCTTTCTTCGCGCTCATGACCCAGTAGATGCACACTCGGCGAATTGAAGGCGGCTCGGATTGAAAGAACTCCCACGCGCGTTTGTTGGCGCGGAACTTCTTTTCGAACTCAGGTGAGAACTCGCGGGGTTGGTTTTCGAAGGCGTATATGCCCGTGCGTTTTGGATCGCGTAGCGCGTAAGCCTTGAGTCCGGCCTCCGCCATGCGTCCTTCTTTCTGCAAACGTTCGACGTGCCGGACGTTGACGTTACTCCAGATGCTCCGCGCCTTCCTTGGCGTGAACCGCTGCATGTAGCTGGCTTCGTCGATAGTCTTGCGCACACCGTCGATCCAGCCAAAACACAGTGCTTCGTCGAGCGCTTCAGGGTAGGTGATGCTCTTCTTTCCGGAGGCCTTCTTATAGAAACCGATGAACAACTCGGTGGTCTTGTCGTGGTTCTTCTCCAACCACTCACGAAACTGCTCTGGAGTACGAAAAAACTTTGGCTTCATCGTCGAGATTGTTTAGCGTGTCGGTTTTTTCCCCGGCAACCAATCCGGACGGAAGTTTGAATTGGCGAGCCAGCGAATCGGCGCGACGAGGGAGTTCAGCGATCGCGTCATGAACGGGAAGTCGATTTTGCTGATGTCGTCACTAGGGCGGTGATAGTCAGTGTGCAAGCCATAACTTGAAATTGTATGGGCCACCACACCGCGCAACGCGAGCGTGTAGTTGTCTGACCGTTGGAAGAAATTCTGCTCGGGATGAGGATCAGCAACAAGCGCCGCACCCTGTTTCGCGAGAGTTGGACCAAGGTCGGACCGATCGTAACCAGTCAACCACAGCGTCGCCGGCGGAACTTTCGCATCCGGCCTGCCGAGCATTTCGAAGTTGACGTTGGCGACGATGTCAGTCAGCGGCACCGGTGACTTTGCAATAAAGTAGCGCGAGCCGTAACCACCTTGCTCCTCACTGCCGAAAGCGACGAAATAGATCGTGCGGCGTGGCCGGCGGCCCGCGGCGAAGACGCGCGCCATTTCCAGCACAGCAACACAACCGGACGCATCGTCGTCAGCACCATTGAAGATCTTGTCGCCGGTAGCAGTTTCGCTCATTCCGAGATGGTCCAGGTGAGCACTGAGCACGATCACCTGGCTGGCGGCTTTCGGATCCGAACCACGCAGTACGCCCACTGCGTTCCAGGTCGAGCGTGATTCACCAGCTTGTACCTGACCTGAGAATTCAGCCTTCGCGCCGTTGCCAATCGCAGTCAGCGCATCGAGTGCCTGCTGGCTCAGGTTAATCACCGCAAACGGCTGATCACCGTTTGTTTCGCCGCCAATTTGTGCCGGCAGCGACGGCAAACGTGCGTTTCCCGCTTCGCGAGTGCGCCGGTTGTTCTCCGATTCCAACAACGCTACCGCGGCGGCGCCTGCTTCATAGGCCTTCATGATCGTTGGCTGTCGCTTCTGTGGATCACTGAACGACTTGAATACGACAACCGCGCCTTTTGCGGGCGTTCCTGCGTCGTCGATCACTTGTATGTCGCCGGTGATCTTTGTCGCTCGCAGAAACGACACGAGAAAATCGCGACCGAATTGCCACGTTTGAGTGTTGGCGCCGGAAGTAACTGTGAATGATGGTGGCGCGCTGAATCTCGTCGACTCGAGCGTCACTCGTTGTACGAAGTCCTTATTGCCAGAGGCATCGGCATCGCCGCCGGGCTCAAGTCCGAACGAACGAAACTGTGCGCCGATGTATTCAGCCGCGAGCCGCTCGTTGTTCGTGCCGCTGCCACGCCCTTGCAGTGCGTCGCTCGCGAGAAATCCAAGTTCGGCGCGAATATCGCGCTCGAGAATGAGCGCAGGCGCCGGCGCTGGACGAGAGCGCCGGCCCTGTGCGGCGACAGGCAACGGCGCGGTGATAAGCAGAAAGGTGACGAGCAGCGTTAGAGCGAGACGTTGAAGTTTCATTTTCGTTTTCCTCGGCTACGTCTGCGCTAGCGTGCGGTTGAAGTGCTCGATGGACTAGCAGCCTTTTTGATGTACTTGTCGTACCAGGCCAGGTATCGCTCCATCCGATCGCGTTGATAGCTCGGTCGCTGAATGCCGTGGTTCTCATTGGGATAGATGATGAGCTGCGTGTCGACTCCCAGTGACTTGAGAGCCTGGTACATCTGCTGGCTGCCTTCGATCGGAACGTTGAAATCGCGCTCACCGCCGAGGAACAGCGTCGGCGTTTGAATGCGATCCGCGTGGAGGAACGGATAAGAGATCTTTACGTAGGTTTCCCAGGCCTTTGGGTTCCACGGTGGTCCAATTTCGTGGTCGTATTGAATGATGTACTGGTCAGTGCCGTAGAACGCGATCGTGAAAGCCACGCCCGCACCACTAGTCGCCGCTTTGAAACGATTGTCGGTGGCGATTACGTAGTCGGTCAGAATACCGCCGTAGCTCCAACCACCGATACCGAGTCGATCCGGATCGGCAACGCCCATCTTGATGACATGGTCCACTCCGGCGAGCAGGTCCTGAACTTCGTAGTTGCCCCAGTCAGCAAAGATCGCTTTCGAAAATTTTGACCCGCGACCGGCGCTGCCCCGATAGTTCACCGCCAACACAGCGTAACCGTGAGCTGCGAACATTTGTCGTTCGAGACTGAAAGAATGCTGGTCCTGCGAGTTTGGTCCACCATGAATTCTCAACAACAGCGGCACTTTCGTTCCTTTGACGTAGCCCACGGGATAGGTGAGCAGCGCATTTACCTGCGTGCCGTCTTTGCTTTTGAAACCGACTTCTTCAGTAACGCCGAGATCCAGTTCCGCGAACAACGCGTCGTTTTGTTTCGTTAACTGGCGCAGCTTGTCGCCGTCGACAACATAAATCTCGGTCCCTTTCGCGTTACCGCCGGTCAACAAGACCGTCCTGCCGGCGGCGGAATTAAGATTTGAAACAACGACTGGCGGCGACAACAGCCGCTCAACTTTGCCACCGGAAACGTTCGCTCTTGCTGGATACACCGATCGATCATCGACTACAAGGAAACGGATCCATCGGCCATCAGGACTAAACCTCGGCGCACCAACTCCACGGTCCAGTTCTTCGGTGGCTTTAAATCGTTCTGGTGGTCTGCTCCCATCGGTGGCGACCAGCATGAGGTGGTCCATGCTGTACGCGCCGTACTTCATCTCATCGCCTTCGAGAAACGCAATCGTCTTTCCATCCGGGCTCCACTCGGGGCGCGACCGTGAGGCGCGAATGCCTGTCGGCGTCAACTGTTTTTCCGTCGAACCAGGCTTGGCATCGACTACGTAAAGTTGCGCGGCCGGATCGCGATCGGGATCGTCCGCATGATTACTCATGAAAGCGATGCGCGCACTATCGGGCGACCACGCAGGCGAACTCTCATCCCATTTACTCTTCGTCAGCCGGTCGAGTTTTTTCGTTTCGAGTTCGAAAAGATAGATGTAGGTGTGACGGCCGGACAGCAGATATCCCTGGCCGTCCTGCTTGAATCGATAACGATCGATCACGATCGGCTTCGGCACGCGCGGTGTCACTGTCGCACCGGGTTGCGGTGTTGGCGTAGGTTCTGATTCAGGATCCGGATCGCCGATCACCAGTGCCAGACGTTTCGAGTCGGGCGACCATTCGTGCCCTTGCAGGCGTCCTTTGATCTCGGTGAGTTGATAAGCCTCACCGCCGCTGCGATCGAGCAGCCACACTTGATTGCCGCGCGCTTTGCCGGGCCGCGACGAAGTAAACGAAATATATTTGCCGTCCGGGCTCCAGCGCGGCGAACTCTCGCTTTCGTTGCTGAACGTGATTTGCCGGTTGTTGCTGCCGTCGATGTTCACCATCCAAATGTGTGAATTTGAGCGGTCTGCTTTTTCGTCGATTGTGCTGACGACGTACGCTACCCAATTACCATCAGGCGACACCTGCGGATCGCTGACGTTGCGAAAGCGGCTGAAGTCTTCGACTTTAAGCGGACGTCGGGCGGTCTGTGCAGCGGTTGCGGCAGCCAGCGCGAGCAGCAGGAAGGGGATGATGAAAGACTGGCGTTTCGGAGCATTGGGGTGGCCTCCTGAAAGGTAAACTGTTTTTAGTGCGATTACGGCAGCGCGCAGAGCGGGCAGTTTACCAAACAGGAGGCCAAAAGTGACAGAACTAACGTGTCTTACTCTTCACTACGTGTGATGTACTGACGACCGGGCGCATAGTTGACGCGACGTAGTTCCTTCATGCGGCCGTCGTCGAGCGTGCCCTCCACGATTTCGTAGCCGAGCAAAGCAAACACTCGCCCACGCAGGAACAACGGTCTCGCGTTGCCGTACCAGTCAACGCACGACGCACGACACTTATCGTCGATCGCGTTTTCCGATTGCGCTCCGAGCTCTCCGACTTCGCGAAACTTCAGCGAGTCGTTGCGCAGGAACAGGATCGCCGCAGAGTCTTCAAAGAGATGCCGGTAACCCGCCCGACCAGGAACACTGATTGGCAGACCAAGGGTTCCCGAATCATCGCCATCCGGTTTGTAGAAGAATCCATGACTTCGCAGTTCACCCTGCGATGCGTCCTTTCGAGTGTAGCGCGATGCGATCTCCGGCCAGTCTCCGAGCCGCACGGATGTGAAGTGCAGATCCTTTCCATCGGTGCCGACGACGACTGCGTCGGAACCCATTTGTTCGATACGGTCCACGCCGTGCGGCAGAATCATCTGGTGCGAATTACCTCGCGACCAATTGACCATGTAGAGACTCGATTGCACGGCCTGCTTCGTCGAGTAACCCCAGCCGCTGCCGGTGCCGTAAATCAGATAGTCATGCACAAAGCGATTCTGAAATGTGTAGCCCTCGGGTTTTTGCAATCGCCGATAACGCGACGCGGGAACTGCTTCGCTGCCGTCTGTAAAACTTGAAACCGGAACACGCATCAAGGCGAGTGAGCCTTCAGCCACTTCAGCACCCCACATCCCGTCGCCACTCGATTCCGATCGCACGAGGACGTTCAGATGCTGATCCTCACTCTGAAGGAACGAGAACTGGTCCACCGGGCTGCCGGACGCGCGCAACGCGCTGGGACCTGAACCATCAAGCGGCATACGAAACACGATCGACGGCGATTTATCTTTCGCATGACGCGCCCATGAGCTGGTCCACACGTAGACCGCATCAGGCGATACATAGAACACGCGGCCCGCTGGTCCAAGTACGGATGTACCCTGACAATCAAACCCGCCGTTTGCGAGATCGCATACGGTCACAGTGTGGAGGGCCATGCCGTAGTTGATGTCGAACTCTGTCTCCGGCCGGTAAACACTGGTCGCTGCGACGATGCGACGAAACTCATTCGGACGCGCGCCCCGGTGCCAGCGACGTACAGCAGGAAATGACGCAAACGGATCTCCCTCGCCTGGATAGAGATAGTGCGGCGCGTAAAAGATCAGCTTGTTGCCTACGAGGCGGCTTGCGTAGTTGCGAGAAGAATAGTAATCGTTCGATTTCAGGTGATAAGTCGAGCGATACGAGAGCTGACCTTGATCGTTGATATTGAACAGGCCGACTTCCGTGCCGCCTCGATCGTAGCTGTAACCGATGACGACGACGCTGTCGCCGGAGACGAGCATTTCGTCGTACCAGGTAGATTCCGGATTGATGTCTGGAGCAAACGCGTCGACCGCGGACACCGGTTTCAAAGCGTTATCCCCGATCTTTACGGTGAAGAGTCGACCGCGGCGCAGAACGACGAGGTGATCGCCATGGACCTTAACGATTCCACCTTCATCAACACCGGCGTGCTGCGTGTTAGTGACGGATTCTTTATCGGCGCCGGCTTCGGCTGCCTTCGTCACTGGCGCCGGCGCTGCCGCGTTTCCGACTGCGTCTGCTGTACTCGCCTGCGCCTTCGCCTCCCGGCGCATATCCCTTTTTTGCTTTTCGGCGAGCTCGCGGAAATAGCGCCTCAGCTCCTCTTCGGAACCGAAAGCACGCATCGTTTTTGTGGTCTGGAGCGTTGACGGGCCAACGGGCGGTATCGTTTCGGTTGGTCCGGCAATATAGGCGACGAGACTGGAAGTGACTATCACTGCAACAGCAAGCGGCAGGAACAGAAAGGATTTCATGACGGGTTTAACCTCGCGTTTTCAATCTCAAACTAGTGAGATGAACGCGCCCGGCGCGAAAACTTGCATGGCTAACGGTGAATAGTTAGCGCTGCCACTCGCGCTTGAGGAGGCCGTAGAAGAAGGCGTCCTGGAACTCGCCACCGACGTGCCAGCGTTCGCGGAGGAAGCCTTCGCGCTGGAAGCCGAGGCGTTCCAGGGTGCGGATTGAGGCGTCGTTGCGAGGATCGACGTCGGCTTCGAGGCGACGAAAGTTCATCACGTCGAACGCATGGACGATCAACGCCTTGAGTGCTTCGTTCATGTAGCCCTTGCCCCAGTAAGCGCTGCCCATCGCGTAGCCGATTTCAGCACGGCCGTTGCTGATACTCAGGTTGAAGAGCGTAACTGTGCCGATCAGTTTGTTCGTGTCGCGCAGTGCGAGGCCCCATTTCATTTGAGTGTCGTTCAGATTGTGCTGCGCGATTTCACGCTGCATAGCAGCGGCAGCTTCTCGATTAGGGAGTGGACCAGAACTCCAGTAACGCATCACTTTTGGATCAGAGAAGATTTCATAGAACGCATCGACATCGTCTTCCGATGCCCAGCGCATTACGAGACGAGGTGTGGTGATTGTTGGCAGCGAGTGTGAATCCATGGGACCGCGATTGTAGCGAGGGGTGACCACGAAGGGCCACCCCCTGAAGCAATCGCGAACTACTTGTCGTCGTCTGGTGGGATTGTCAGTTGCTGTCCGATCTGGATCTTGTCGGGATCGTTCAGCTTGTCGCGGTTCGCATAAAAGATCCGCATGTACTCATTCGCATCGCCATAAAACTGCTTGCTGATCTTTGAAAGATTGTCGCCACTCTTCACTTCGTATGTTTGGCCTCCCGCGCCCTGACCGCCGCCGGCCGCCGCACCGATCGCTCGGCTCGAATCGACGCTGATGTCGGCGGTGATGTCGTCAGCATTCGGATTGGCTAGTTTGACCTGGTCCCAGAACTTACTCTTTGCCTCTTCCGAAGGCGCGATACCGCGAATGAAGAGTTTGTTGTCCTGAACATGCAGGTTCAGAAACTGAATCTTTTCGTTGTCAGAAACTGTGAGCACAGTTTGATACTTCTGCTTGAGCTCATTAAATCGTTGCTGCGCGCCTTGTTGCTGCTCAGCGTCCGCAGCACCGCGTCCAAACATCTTGTCAAAGAGTCCCATAATGATTTCCTTTCGTTTAACAACACAATTGGGGGATATTCAGGGGGAATAAGTTCGCGATGGAGGTTATGCGAGGATGATACTACTTCTCGTCAGCAGCGCAACATGTTTACCGTAATATTTCGGTCACGAGTTTGTCGACGTGAATGCGGGTAGTGTCGAGGAGCGGCATACCGTCGTGCTCTTCGTCGCGCAGCAAGAGTGGTAACTCAGTTCCGCCCAGAATTACACCCTCCATGTTGTCGCGACGTTTCATCTCGAATGCAATCTCGAGCAGACGGGCGCGCGTTTCCGGAAGGAAGATGTTTTTCAGCAGTTCACCGAGATAAATACCGTGAATGTAATTCTGTTCCTCCTCGGCCGGCACAACTAACTTAAGCCCGGCGCGCGAGAACACCTCAGGATAGAACGGCGCTTGCATCGTGAATCGCGTGCCGAATAAACCGACAGTCTTCAGTCCTCGTGCCTGTACCTCTTCGCACGTCGCTTCGACCATGCTGATCAACGGAATAGGCGAGCGCTGCTGAAGTTCATCGAAGACGATGTGCGCCGTGTTGGCGGTAAGTGCTCCGATATCCGCGCCAGCCTTGTGAAGTCGTTCGAACTCGAAGGCGAGACCATCGGCGACCGATGCGAGGTTCCCGGCCGTCATCCACTCGATCATCTGTTTGAGATCGATGCTGGTGATAATCAGCGGCGGCGAATGACCGTCTGCCCGTTCGCAATACTTTGCGACCAGCAGACGGTAGTATTCGATCGTCGACTCCGGACCTGTGCCGCCAATCAAGCCCAGCGTTTTCATTGTTGAGTAGTCGTACTCTTCGTTATCTCGCCAACGTCGTACTCGGGTTTCGAAACGCCCATGATCCATTTATCAAACCAGCCAACTATGTGTTGCAAACGTTCGATGCGATGCCACGGTTGGCCCGAGCGCGAGAGCTCGTGCGACTCGTTTGGAAAGCGCACCATCACCGTCGGTATCTTGCGATACTTCAACGCGCGAAACATCGCTTCGCCACCTGGACCAGTCGGCGTTCGCCAATCAACCTCGCCGAGAATCAACATCAACGGCGTCTGTATCTTGTTGACGTAAGTGATCGGCGATCGACGTCGATAATCTTCCGGGTCTTCAAACGGCGGCGCCTTGAACCACGTCGGATGGAAGAGTGTGAAGTCTGCGGTGTACCACCAGTCGGTCCAGCTCGCGATATCGCGTTGCGAGACAGCCGCCGCGAAGCGTGTCGTTTGACCGATGGTCCAGTTCGTCAACAAACCACCGCCACTGCCTCCAGTCACCGCGAGTTTCTTCTCGTCGATGTAACCGCGACGGATTAACTCGTCAACGCCCGCCATCAGGTCTTTGTAATCGTCACCGGGGTAGTTGTGCTGAATGATGTTGCCAAACTCCTGACCGTAGGTCGTACTACCGCGCGGGTTCGGATAAAGCACGACGTAACCCCTGGCCGCCATCCACTGAAATTCGTGATCGAAGATGAAACCGTAGGCGGCGTGTGGTCCACCATGAATGTTCAGAATCAACGGATACTTCTTATTCGGATCGAAGTCGGGTGGTTTTTGCACCCATACCTGGATCTTCTTGCCGTCGAAACTGTTGTGCCAGATCTCTTCAGGTTCGGTCAGATTTAGTTTCGAGAACAACTCGTCGTTGAGACGCGTGAGTTGTTTTGGTTGCGCGCCTGCTTTGTCGAGCCAGAAAAGATCGCCGATGCGCGTCGGCGTTGAGATCAGAAGCGCAAACTTCGACGTGTCGGGAACTGTGCGGAAATTGACAACCGCGTGATTGCCCGTCGTGATGTCGGAGAGCTTCCCGTTCGTAGCATCAAACGATCCGACATTCGCTGTGCCTTCCTTCGCATAGCCGATGATGACGCTGCGTCCGTCGGCGGACCAGACGGGCAGATTGCCGCCGCCGCTGCGAGGTGCGACGTTATCGCCGCTCAATCCGCTGGCGATGTCATAGTCGAACGAAGCCGTGAGGTTTCGCGGTTTCGCGCCGGCAGTCATGTCCATTACCCAGAGATCGGGTTGTGAATACGAACGAATCGGTTGACGAACGGAACCGATCATTGCGAGTTTTTTGCCGTCAGGGCTGAGGGCGAACCCACCTGCGCCCATGTCGAACGTCGTGAACTTCGACGGTGAGCCGCCGGTTGCGGCAACGGAATAAATCGTGGTTGACGGGAGCTCGTAATAGGGTTCGTCGGTCTGATCCGATTCGAAATAGACCGTGGAACTGTCCCTGGACCAGAACGCGCCGCCCTCATCGTAACGTCCGCTGGTCAGTTGCTTCGGCGTGACTTTTTCGTCACCGGTCCTGGGAGCTGTGACGACCCAGATGTGTTGCGGATGTTTGAAATCGAGATACCCGGGGCCGTTCGAACGGTAAATGGCGCGAGTGATCACGCGCACGTCGCTTTCGCGTTCGGGCGGAGTGGGACTCGCTGCGGGAGCCCCTCCGGGGCCAGACGTCGGTTGCGTCGAAGGCGTGTTTTGCCGCGCGGCTTTCGCGAGCTCTTCCGGCGTCGCTGAATTGTAGAAGAGAATCGACTTTCCGTCCGGCGACCATTGTGGACCACCCGCGCCGCGTGGCAGTGTCGTGAATTGAAAAGGCTCGCCGCCGCCCATTGCCAGCATGAACAACTGTGGCGGTTCCGTTCTTCCGCTTACCTCCAGCGCGCGCACGAATAGCAAATACTTTCCGTCGGGCGACCAGCGTGGAGTTGAGTCGCGTGGTCCATTCGTCAACTGGCGCGTCTCTCCGGTAGCGGTCGCGACAGTCCAGATTGCGGTGTTGTAACCGTCCTTCCGGTCGTTAACGGTGACGCGAACAAAAGCGACGCGCGATCCGTCAGGAGCGACCTGCGGGTCGCCGATCCACACGAAGTTGAAAAGATCCTTCTCGGTAATGTTTCGTTTCTGAGCAAACGCGGGCGCTCCGAGTGAGACGACGACAATGACGACTGCGAGCAGCGAGACGCGAAAACGCATAGGGTTTTCCTTTCGGCAAACGGGTGTGGTTGGCGAGTGTATTTTACAAGAGACTTACGGCTTTCGGTAAACGTAATAGACGACGCCGGAGTGGTCGTCGGTCACGAGAAAGGCGTTCTTTCCGAAACTGAAAACATCCGCAGGGCGGCCGTTGATGTTTGTGCCGTCGAAGAAGCCGGTGATGAAGTCTTCGACTGTACCGCTGCCGGATTCCTGGATTTGGACGACGGTATAACCACGGCTGAGGCGGCGCTTCGTCGAGCCGTGCAGGGCGACAAGGAAGGAGTTGGCCAGAGCGGGATCGTTAGTTGAATCGAAGTATTCGAGTCCGAGCGGTGAACTGTGTGCAGGAAACGGGGTGTGCGCCGCGGGCACTTTGCGGCAGTCGAATTTCTTGTTGCGCAAGTTGAACTTCGGATCGGAGAGAATTTTAGCGCCGGCCTGGAAACAATATGGCCAGCCGTAATTCTTTTCTTCTTCGATTGCGTAGAAAGTGTCGGCGGGGCGGTTGTCGCCGAGATGATCTGAACCCATGTTGGTGGCCCACAAACGGCCATTCGCCCAGCGCAATCCGACGGCGTTGCGCAAACCGCGCGCGTAGTAACGCTGATTCTTACCGTCCGGATCCATCTCGACGATAGTGGCCCGTACTTCTTCCTTCTCTTCACACGCGTTACAACTGCTTCCCACAGCGACATAGATCTTCCCATTGCCGCCGACAACAACGGTGCGCGTCAGATGCCAGCCGCCGTACTTGTAACCAAGACCATAGTCGGGAAACGTCGACAACACTTCTGGCTTGCCTACGGGCGCTTCGCTGCCGGCTTCGTAACGATAACGAACGAGTCGATCGGTTAGTGCGAGATAGAACCAGTCTATGCCGGATCGATCAGTGTAAAAGGCGACGCTGTTGGGATTGCGCAAGTCGCTTAGATACTTCGTAACCTTTTTGAACTGATGGGTAGCTGGATCGAAGTCGTCGAGAATGTAAACGACGCCACGCTTATTGTCCGTGAGGTTATACATGTCCGTGACGAAGATGCGATCGTCAGGACTGCGGGCCATGAAGCGCACGCGCTTCAGACCCTGCGCAGCGACGCTGATTCCGAAGCTGTCGGGAAGTGTCAGGTCGAACGACTTCCCGTTGGCGAGCTTGATGTGATGCTTAGCTGCGGATGCAGCATCCGCTAAAGCTACGACGATAAACAGGACCAGGACGGCGCGTTCCACGCGGGAGAAATTAACACAGATCTCAAAGCACTCGCATGAACGCGACCAAATCTTTCTTCTCCTGCGCGGTTAGCTTCAATTCCAGGACGAGATTGAAAAACTCAACCGTATCCTCGAGCGTCAGCAAACGCCCATCGTGCAGATACGGCGGCGACTCCTTGATACCGCGCAACGGAAACGTCTTGATCGCTCCGTGCGCCGTGATCATCATTCCGCCTTCCATGCGCGGCTTGAAGAAACGTTCGACCGCGAGGTCGTGCATCTGGTTGTCCGTGTAGAACGGCGGTTGGTGACAAACGCTGCATTGCCCCTTCCCGAAGAACAGGTCTTCACCGCGAATCTCACCCTGCGACGCTCTCGCTCGGTTCAGACGTCCAAGCACGTTCAGTTTTGGCGCCGGTGGAAAGTCGAGTAACGCCTGAAACTCTCCCATGAAGTGAACCTGCGAACCACGTTCGAGAATACTCACGCCTTTTTTCGTCGCGAGCACAGGATCGCCATCGAAATAGGCCGCACGCTGTTCAAACTCCGTGAAGTCTTCAACGTTCTTCAGTGCGCGTTGCGATCCAAAAAGCCGTTGAATAAAGACACCACGCAACGATGGGGTTTCGATCCGGCGACGGTTCTCCTGCGGTCGAATATCGCCGACGAGGTGAAACGCCGCCGACGTGTGACCATTCACGTGACAATCTAAACAAGCGACGCCGAGCATGCCGTCCGCGCGCTCTGTTTTGCGATCCGCGGTGGCGTTGAACTGTTGTTGCGGAAACTGCGTGACCAGCAGACGCAAGCCTTCGAGCTGTTTGGGATTCAGAATGCCATTAAACAATTCGTAGAAATTATTGACCGTTATCAGTTGACCTTTTGACACGTCGCCGAGGTCTTTGCGCGAGGTCAGAAACATCGCGGGTGGAAACTCCGGCAGAAAATGATCCGGTAGATCGAAATCCATGTCGAAACGTTCGACCCGAGGCAAGAGTTTGATCTGAGCTTGAGAAAACACCATTCCACCCGCAGGATGATTGACGTGTGGTAGCGGCAGGTAAGGGAAGGCGTCCTGGTCACGAATCGCGTCCGGAGTCATTTGACCGAGCCGATCCCACGTCAGGCCAACTTTGAGTTTCGCAGTCGGCCCGACAGGAATCGGCTTACCGCGCGTCATACGCACGCTTTCATCGACGCGCCGGGTAAGATCGTAACGCGCTTCAAGTAAACGCTGGTGTGCGGCTGCGACTCCCGCTTTCGCGGCCTTGTCGCGCGCACGCACAACATCAAAAGGCTCTTCTATAACTGGTGAAAATGAAGACGGGCGCTGCTGTTGAGCGCGAGCTGCGTCGGTAACGATCAGAATCGCCGCGGTCGAGAGTACAAAGACCGCCATCAGAAGGACTTTCAGTCGCCGCGTTTTCATGATTGGAATAACACGCGACCGGCGGGATTATTCCATGGAATTTTTCGGCGGGTTAAGTGTTAATCTAGAATGGCTTCCCCGGCGGAGAAAACCATGGACGCCTCCGTTAACAACGCGGTCTTTAGTCAGGCGGCACTCGCGCACATCGATGCGCTCTACGGGTATGCCATGACTCTTACTCGCAATACCACGGAGGCCGAGGATCTCGTTCAGGAAACTTATTTGCGAGCGACGAGCGCGGCAAACCAACCGCAGCTTAACGGGAATCTGAAGGCGTGGCTGTTTGTCATTATGCGCAACGCGTGGCTCAATCAGTTGCGGCACGACCAGAGTGGTCCAAGATTCGTCGAGCTTGAACCAAACGAGCAGACTGACGACTCTCGCAGCAACCCACACGTTGTTTACTTGAGGAAGCTGGAACGCGAACAGGTGCGAGCGGCGATCGAGAAACTTCCGGAAGCGTATCGAGAGATTGTGGTGTTGCGCGATATTGAAGGTTTTAGTTATCAGGAAATTGCGATGGTGTTGGACTGTCCGGCCGGCACGGTGATGTCGCGGTTGGGACGCGCTCGGGCGAAGTTGCGAGCTTCGCTTTCGACGTGGCAGAGCAAGAGCCGCGCGCATGCAGTCTGATTTTTGCGAATGAAGAATTGCGAAGACATTCGTCGACGTTTGAACCTGTACCTCGATAACGAGTTGCTGGGCGAGGATCGTGTCGCCGTCGAGACGCACTTGCGGGAGTGTCAGTCGTGCGCGGCGATTTTTGAACGTGAACAGTCTTTCATTAACGCGATTCGCGAATGTGGACCGTTGCATGTTGCTTCACCGTCGTTGCGCGCGAGAGTGCAGGAAACGGTGAGTGGATCGGAACGCGAGGCGACGAATGCACCTGTGGTTTCGCGATCTCGACTGACGTGGGGTATCGCGATCGCCGCGGCGTTGCTCGTACTGCTTGTGCCTATCGTTATCTGGCGTACGATGAGTCGCTCCGATCAGCCGACGGCGTCGAGTTTTGCGTTGATGGCGGCGGACCATCATTTACGTCGCACACGCGGTCAGTTGCCGCTGGAGGTCGAAACGGCCGCGCCGCGTGTCATCTCCGACTGGTTCGCGAATAAGGTGAACTTCAGCGTCAAACTACCGAACTATCAGGAGTCGTCGGGACAGGAGAAGCTCTACGAGTTGGAAGGCGCGCGACTGGTTGGATACAAGGATGATTACGCCGCTTACGTTGCTTACCGGATGAAGCAACGTCCGATCAGTTTGGTAATTACTTCTGATTCAGTCGTGAAGCCGTCAGGCGGCGAAGAGATCGTCGCCCGCGGTCTGAAGTTTCACTACAACGCGATTCACGGATTGAAAGTCCTCACCTGGTCCGATCGGGGATTGACCTACGCACTCGTCTCCGATCTCGAAGAGCGCGGTCAACAGTCCTGCATCGTCTGCCACCAGGGCACGAAAGATCAGGACCTCATCGCCCCGCTCAAGCCGCGGTAATCGCCCTCAATCTAGCCCGGTCGTCTAAAAAGCTGGTTCTTGGTTCACATTTTTCGTACACTGACGCCCGCCAGAGCCCAGCTCCCCGTTTCAATCGTTCTTCTATTTACCTTATGTCCAGACACTCCCTTAAAGAGACCCTCAAGGTCAGAAACTGTCTGTTAGTCGCGATAATGACCGCCGTCGTATCGATTGGTCTAAGCCACAAGTTTTTAGACTCTCAATCCACGGCCAGCGCAGCGTCGACGTTTACAGTGACGAACGCGCAGGACTCTGGTCCGGGATCTTTGCGCCAGGCGATTCTCGACGCGAACGCGAACGCTGGTCCCGATGTTATCAACTTCAGCATCGGCTCTTTGCAGCAGACCATCGTTTTGGCTTCGCTGTTACCAGTGATTACGGATCCGGTGACAATCGACGGCTGGACCCAGCCGGGTTTTGCCGGGGTGCCGCTTATCGAAGTTCATCCCGCGAGCGAGGTGATAGGCGACGGGTTCAAGATCACTGGCGGCGACAGCGTTTTGCGCGGGCTGGTTCTCAACAGGTTTCGTGGTCACGCCATTGTTCTCGAAACCGGCGGTGGCAATGTGATCGAAGGTAACTACATCGGCACCGAAGTTACCGGCACAGTTGGCGCAGGGAATAATTCGAACGGCGTTTTCATCCTGTCTTTCATCAAATAATCGAGTCGGAGGATTAACGGCTGCTGCACGAAATGTTATTTCGGGCAACTTCCAAAATGGAGTGCACATGGCGCTCGGCGCTTCCAACAACCTGGTGCAGGGAAACTACATCGGCGTGAGCGCACAGGGTAACCTCGCAGTGCCGAACATCAACCACGGCGTGCTCATATTTAATAATGCTCCCAACAACACAATCGGAGGCACCACTGCATCCGCGCGAAATGTAATCTCGGGAAACCAGAACACCGGTATTACAATTGACTCTTCCAACGGCACGAAGATCCAGGGAAACTTCATCGGCACTAACGCACAGGGCGATGCTGCAATCGACAACTTGTTCGACAGCTTAAGGGTTTCCGGCTGCAACAACACGCTCATCGGTGGTTCGACCTCGACTCCGGGAACGGCCCCCGGCAACGTCCTCGGAGACATGTTCATTTTCGGTGGCGTGCAAACGTTGATTCAGGGAAACCTCGTCGGCACAAATGCCGCCGGCACGGCAGACCTCACTCTCATCGGACCTGGACAAGCCATGAATCTCTGGGGTGATGTGATAGTTGGAGGTTCGACGCCAGACCTGCGCAATGTGATCTCGGGTTTAAGCACCGGCATTTCGTTCGCGAACTCAGGTAGCGGTTCGGTCCTTGGTAACTACATTGGGACTGACATCACTGGAACCACTGCTATTCCAAATTCGGTCGGCATCGAAGTTGGAACTAACCCTAAAGATACGAAGATCGGTGGAGCCAATGCCGGTGAAGGAAATTTGATTTCCGGAAACAGCGTCGGCATACAGCTTGAAAACAGTAGCTCGATCGTTAAGGGAAATCTCATTGGCACGCAGAAAGACGGCACAACAGCACTCCCGAATTCGCAAGGCATTGAAATTCGCGGACCTTCAAGTGAGAACATAATTGGTGGGACTGAAGCTGGAGCAGCCAACACGATTGCTTTCAACGGTAACAGCGGTGTCTCCATCTCGCCGCCTTCGGGTTCTTTCAACGCTACAAAGAACAGCATTCGAGGAAACAAAATTCACTCCAACGGAATTCTCGGAATCGATCTCAATGCTGATGGCATTACTCTGAACGACCCCGGCGACGCAGACACCGGCGCCAACGGACTACAGAACTATCCGAACGTACTTTTGGTTTCGACGGGAGCTACGAGCACAATCGAAGGCACTCTCAACAGCGCGGCCAGCAGTTTATTTACTGTCGATTTCTACGCCAGCGACGCCTGCGACCCTTCTGGTTTCGGCGAGGGCGCGACTTTCATCGGCTCGACGCAAACTACTACCGATGCAAGTGGCAATTCAGCTTTTTCGGTGCAGTTTCCGGTTTCGCTTTCGACCGGATCGGCAATCACTGCGACAGCGACCGATGCCGCTGGTAACACATCCGAGTTTTCGCTCTGCCGTTTGGTTAACGCACCCGGCACTGTCCAGTTCATTGCAACTCAGTACTCAGCACAGGAGCAGGCGGGCCTCGCCACGATCACGGTCACGAGAACTCTGGGCAACGTCGATAACGGTTCGGTGGATTTTGCAACAAGCAGCGGTACGGCGATTAGTGGGAGCGATTTTACGGCGGCCTCAGGTACTGTCACGTTTGGCCCAGGTGAAACAATCAAGTCATTTACGGTTCCGATTCTCGACGACTCACTTGATGAATTCTCTGAAACGGTGAATCTCACGCTCAGCAATGCGACCGGTCTTTCGCTGGGTACCAGGAACACCGCAGTCTTGAATATTGTTGACAACGATCCCACACCGACGGTTTCGGTTAGCGATGCGACTGTCGGTGAAGGTGACAGCGGCCTCACCGATATTCAGTTCAGCTTGAAACTTTCGGCGGCGAGTGGCCGAAATGTCAATGTTCGTTTCAACACGTTTGGAGTAAGCGCGTTTGCCGGCTCGGATTTTCAAGCCCAGTTCGGGCAGACAGTCACTTTCAATCCGGGCGAAACGACCAAGCCGATAACCGTAAAAGTTATAGGCGATACTTCGGTCGAGCAAAATGAGACGTTCACCGTGAATCTCAATGTGCCGACGAATGTGACCATCTCAGATAATACCGGCGTAGGGACCATCATCGATGACGACTCGCTTCTCTTATTAACTGAAGAAGGTAGCCAGCAGGCCCTGAGTGTGGAATCAGTTTTCTTCGTACGGGATCCTTATCCGGTCGATAGCATCTTCAACCTGAGTGCCGACGATCGCACGCGAATCATTCTCTTCGCAACCGGGCTTAAGCTTGCGCCGGGTGAAGATGCCACAGCCGTCACGGCAGTAGCTCAGGATCCGAACGTCGGAGTTCATCCCGTGCAGGTTGAGTTTGTCGGTCCTGTGCCGTCGTTCAATTGGCTGACGCAGGTTGTGGTGAGGCTTCCTGCCGGGCTGGCGGATAAGCCTTCGGCTCTAATGTCGATCACTGTTCATGGCGTCACGAGCAATCAGGTCCTGATCAGGATCAAAGCACCGTGAGATCTCAAACAAAAATGTTGACACGAGCTTAGCACGCGGATAAATTGTGCGCGCTTCCGAAGACGATCGAATCGGCCTCAAACCTCTTCACCCATTGAGGGCACGGAAATGCGACTTCCATTCGCTTTACTAACCAGAAAAAAACTAAGACATTCTTGACGTGACGACTAACGTCGTAGTCGTGTTATTCGCCCTGGTAGCCATAGGCGTGTTGGTGAAGAACTACTTCGCGCCATCAAACGAGAACACAAGTTACGTCAAGAAGGGAGCGTCTTCCCGGAGATTAAGGGAGTCGATTACAAGCAAAGTCCTCGTACCCTCATCCTCGCCCTCAACGTTGACTGTCGTTACTGCACAAGGAGTGTGCCTTTCTACAACTCATTGGAGGAAGCTCGACGCGATAACGCCGGGCAGGTCAACATTGTCGCTGCATTCATCAACAAGGAAGCGGCATTGGTTAAGGCCTACGCGGAAGAGAAACGGATGTTGGTCCAAGCGATGGCTGGAGTTGATTTGGACAAGCTTGGCGTGCACACCACTCCGACGCTCGTTCTGGTCGACAATGCGGGCAAGGTTCTCGACGCCTGGCGGGGCGAACTTCAGCCCGATGGTGAACGCGAAGTGTTCGCAGCACTCGATCTTCCCTACAAGCCCAGGGCTGGTTCAACGTCAACGGCGGCGAATGTTAAAAAGACTGCTGATCTTTTTGATGAACAGAAAGCGACGTTGTCAATTCAACCGCAGCTCGGCCCACCGAGCGATCCAGCACACTTCGTCGAAGTGTTCGACGTGAACGGCCACGGAGAGGTTTATCTTTCGTACGATCGGTCGATGTACAAGTACGACGCAAGAGGGACACTTAAAAGCGCGCGCATTCTTCCCTCGGACTTCAAAAGTCCATTTTGTGTTGACGACGTTTGTAACTTTTATGCCGCCGGCGCGCGTGGAATATCCGTGTTCTCCCCGGAACTATTTAAGCTTAAAGAGGTGTCATTGGGCGAAGGGGTTCCTCAGGACACGTTCACTCTGAAGCTGGCGCTGGATCGAAAGCGAGCGTCCATCTACATTCAGGCTTACACCCAGGAGCCCCTCTCTCAGGTTCTTTACAAATATGACCTCAAGTCGGAACGTGTGGCGAAAGTTTATCGTCTTCCTAAACCGGTTCCGTTCAATCCGACGTACACACCTGGCGCGTTCGCCTTCGCCTTAGGGAATAAGTTTCTCTACATTTCGGACCTCTACGACTATAAAGTCTACCTGTACTCTCTTGAGAATGGCGCCTTGACGCGCACTATCGAGAGACCTCATGAGGCGCGTCGCATCGAGGAAGAGGACGGGCGGCTCCATATCCGCAAGATCGCAATCGGAGGATTGGGCCAAGGCAAGGGGCTGCATAACTACCCTCCGATCCTCCAACTGAACTATACGCCCAACGGTAACCTGCTCGTGTGGACCAGTGCGCGTGACGCTAGTGGCCGCCAGGTTGTTGACGTGTACGACCAACAACTGAAGAGGGTCGGTACGGATTTAAAGTTCATCCACCCGGGGCGGAGCAACTTAGTCTTTCAAAGGGAAGGTTTATGTGCCCGACTATGGCTACGGTCGACCCTCCAGTGTCTACTCGGGGTCGCCGCTGGAAATACCTGCTGCGCCATTGGCGCTGAAAGTGTTCGATGCCTTGCTTTAACTATTCTTACCTCAACATAAACAAAGGAGGACCAACCAATGAGAAGAGTTTGGTGGACTGTCAGGATCGCCCTGATCGTGATCGCCTCGTACTGTATCCTTGTCCCGGGGGCCTTGCTTAACGTTCAAGCCGATCCGGGTGAAGGCGGGGGCTGCAACACAAGTACCTCATGCGCGCGGAACAATAACAACAACTGCTACTGTCCGGATGTTGTGATCGGTGGGAAGGGCTGTACCGGCTGCTTCGTACCCAACGGAAACCCCGGGTGTGGGTCTTGCAGCGGTGGACCCTCCGAACTTGATTGATGAGCAGCGGTAGCTAGTCACCAGGAGGCGGGCAAGGCTCCAGAACCTCGACGACCCGCCTCCGCACTAAAGCGCTTTGTTGCTGGTCTGTGCCGGAGTTATCCGGCTGTTGTGAGATTTCTCGATGAGAAAGCTGATCGTCTTATTACTGATCGCAGCGTTCGTCGCGCCGAACGCTGCCGCACAACAAAAGACGCGCGATAAGGCTAAGAGCAATGCAAAGGAGAGCGCAGAGCAAAAGTCGGAAGAAGTATTGCGCCGAGCGGAAGAAGCGCAACGCATATCGCAGGCGGTCGACATCTTGAAGGGTGTTGTCGAGAGCGTTGCCGACATACAGGAAATGAGCACGCGCATGGCTGTGCTGACCGGCGCCCTCGATCTACTCTGGAAGCATGATGAGCCTTATGCGCGCGCCAGCTTCATCAAATCTGCCTCCGCCCTGTCAGATAGATTTGCTTCTGACGCAATTCAAAAGAATGAGCGCTCTGAAATCCGTGCGTCCATAGCTACGTTGCTGATGGCGTTCGCTCGCCACGACTCGCAGGCGGCGGCACGACTTCTCGATAAATTCGAAAAACTGCTGGAAGATGTCTTGAAGGGAAACTCCCTTTCGCCGAGCGAGCGATTGTCGATAGCACAGGCAAGCCTTGACTCCGACGTGGTCCAGTGGCGGCACTCGCCTCTAAGGTGCTTGAGGTCGGAGTCCCTGGGTCATTCCCCTCATACTTAAACCAATTGGAACAACGTGATGCCGCGGCTGCGACTTCGCTCTTTCGCGTCGCAGTGTCGATACTCCCAACCGGGCGGTATAACCCCATACACGCGACGGTGCTTTCAACGTATATCTTCAGAGAGACGGAGATGTCAGTCCCAGTAGTGAGGGGAGGACGCGAAGGCGTGCCGTTGGAATTTGGCACGTTCGCAAGTCCATTGTCGCCGCCGAGCAGAGATTTGAATCGCAGCCTTGTGTCGTCGTACCTCGCAGCCTCAGGCGCCTATCTAAATGCCGAGGCAAATGGACTTGAACCGCGCGCGGATCCGGACGCAATCCACATCGCGCTTAGTTTTTTCCTGGTTAAGAAACTACGGGCCTACGTTGAAAGGCTAGGCTTGGCTGAGGCTCAAGAATGGGTCGTGCTCGACACCAAGTACACGTTGCTTGCGGAGCGAGCGAGGGTAAGTAACACAGACTTGAACGGTTTGGCTTCTGTGGCCCATCGAATCGTCACGGAGAACACCGTGTTTCGATTTGACGCCGGCGACTCTGCCCTTGCCGCCGCTGAAAAGACGGCGGACTCAGCGCAACGTGCGCAACTACTCGCGGCCGGAATACGCCAGCTAATCGACGAGGACAAATTCTCGCAAGCTGTTCAGAAGATCGCCGAGTTGCGGGACGACATGCTTCGAGACCAGCTCAATACGTATCTGTCTTTCCGTGTCGCGGAAACGTCACTCAAACAGCGCGAGTGGGACACCTTCAACACGCAGGTAAACCGCGTGTCCGATGCAAAACTTCGCACGTACCTGGTTCTCTCGGCCGCACATGCCGCCAGCGATGCTAAGAAGAAAGAATTATCCTCGGATCTTGTGCTTACCGCCTTGGGGTCTTTTCCGAAAATCGATGACATTGATGCCCGGGCTGCGGCCCTGGTTACGGCGGCGGGGATACTCTTTGTACAGGCGGACGCATCATGGGCCACGCAAGTACTCACAGAAGGAGTGAAGGCGATTAACCGAACAAAACGGTACGACGGCAGTGTTTACGCGATAACACTCGAGGTGTCGAAGTTTAACGTGTGGCTTCCACTTCCAAAATCCGACCTGAAGCACTGCTTTGAGCAGGCGGCTAAGCACGACTGGGCGGGCGCAGTTGCCGCTGCGCAAAGCATTGAATCGAAGGCGCTGAGATCACAGGCTTATATCGCTGCCTGCCGCATCGTCCTTGAAGCTTCTGCTGCGAGGTCGTCAACTCTGCCGTGAGTACATTTTGATGACGCGTTCGATGGCGAGGCGGCAGACGCGGCAGAATTTGTCGGTGCGCGAGAACATGATGCAGTCGATCTCGGGACGGTAGTAGCCCCGCGCTTCGTAATTCGCTCCTTCAAAGGCGCCCACCTGGCCGAAGTGCTTTTCTGCCGCAAACATTTTCGTTTCGTGCGCCAACTCCTCGCGGAAAAGCGCTTCCATCTCTTCCTCGGGGCGCTTGTCTTTGCGTAACTGCGCCCGCCGCTTTTGTATCTCGCGTGAGTAAGTCTCAAACGCTTCCTTGTTCCACGGCGTCGGAATCGGCGTGACGTTTGCGAATGGCGAGACGAGGTTTCGCCACTTCAAAGTAGTGACGTCGAGAAGCGCCGTCACATTTGGCTCCCAGGGCTCAACGCGATCCGCCGCCGCGGGTGCATAAGCGACCGATGATGTGTAGTACTCGTCCGCCAGTGCCGCAAAGTGGTGACCAAACTCGTGTACGAAGACGTAATTCGCGAAAGCATTGTCAGACGCCACAGTGCTGTAAAGGTTAAAAATCCCTCCGCCGCCGTAGGTGCGATTATTGACCAGCACTTCAATGAACTCGTACGGTGCGTGTTGCGCCACTTCTCGCAACGAGCGGTTATCAAACGTCAACACGTATCTTTCGGATCCGAACGCATCGTACGTGGCGCCGATCGGCGAGTTGCGATAAATGCCTGTCGAAGGACGGGAGACCCCTGACTCGGCCGCCGGCGGCGACATGGCCCAAACGTTGAAGTCTTTGCGATGCTCTTTGAACGGCGACGTCGAAAACAGCACCTCAGTCAACCGTCGCGCATCAGCTTCAAACTTCTTCGCCTCGGCGGCTGTGTAACCATCGCCGAGGATCAGGAAGTCGACTTTCGCTTCCGGTTCGCCTGATTTCTGAATTGTGATCAGAGGCGCCGGCGCGACGCGTTTTGAGCGATCGACGAACATGTCGGCAGGATCGATCGTGGTGGTCCAAATGTCTTGAAAATTATTCCGCGCGTCCCGTTTCTTCAAAACAATGCTGACTGGCGCCGCCGGAGCAGGGAAGCGGAGTGATTCCTGAAAGGTGCGCTTAATCGTTTTTGCCTCATCCGTGGTTTCCCACTCGCCGTAAATCGACGCGAACCCGCGCGAATAAAGCAACTCCTTCGTCTTCGCATCACGGACCTCGAATAAGTACTTCCCGAGGTTGGAACTGTCGATTGCCTGCTTCAGATCTCCCGGCCACGGCAGCGGTTCAATCACGACGCGATCGACACTAAACACCTCTGACGACGCGTCGCCGGTGTGGTAATAGTCGAGCCGCATGGTCTGGGTGGCGCCACTGGCGGTGACAGAAAACAGGAAAACTGCCATAAAGGCTGCAATTAGTCTGATCATACGGCGGATAATACAGATGGAGACAACGGTATGTCATCCGCGTTAAACTGTGGAAACTTATGGCAAGTGTCCTCGAGATCATCCCACTCGGCGGTATCGGCGAGTTTGGAATGAATTGCATGGCTGTGCGCTACGGCGACGAGATGTTGATTCTCGACGCCGGCATGGGCTTTCCCGAAGAATCGGCTTACGGCGTCGACGTTTCGATCCCGAATTTCAACGTCCTCGACGAATACAAGGACGACATCACTGCCATCATCCTCACGCACGGTCACGAAGATCATCTCGGGGCGCTGCCGTACCTGCTCAAGAAGTTCAACGTTCCCGTCTACTGTTCACACTTCACCGCCGGGCTAGCGGAAAGCAAGCTAGAAGAGCATGACCTGCTTAACGATGTGCTGATTCACCGCGTCGAACCACGCGACGTGGTCGACGTCGGATCGTTCAGCGTTGAGTTCATCCGCGTCTCGCATTCGCTGGTCGACTGTTTCTCACTCGGCATCAAGACGCCGGTCGGGACGATCATTCACACAGGCGATTACAAAGTTGACGAGACACCGGTGATCGGCGAACCAATCGATCTGCGGTCATTTCGTCGTTACGGTCAGGACGGCGTACTCGCGTTGCTTTCCGACTCGACGAACGCGACGGTGCCGGGCCGCACGCCGTCTGAGCGCGCGGTGATACCTGCGTTTGAAGAGATCTTCTCGGAAGCGAAGGGACGGATCGTTGTCGCCGCGTTCGCTTCGTCGATTCACCGTTTGCAGATCGTGCTCGACGTGGCCCAACAGTTTAATCGTCACGTCTGTGTACTTGGCCGATCGATGCAGAAGAACGTCGAAGTAGCGGAGCGACTGGGTTACCTCGACATTCCCGATGGCCTGCTCGTTTCGCTCAACCAGACGAAGTTGATGAGCGACGACGAGATTGTATTTCTCGTCACTGGTTCGCAGGGTGAGTCCCGGGCGGCGCTGTCGCAGATGGCGATGCAGAGTTACAAGGGGCTGATGATCGAGGAAGGCGACACCGTGGTCCTCTCCGCGCGAATCATTCCCGGCAACGAGCGACTCATCTCGCGCATGATCGGGTTCATCTACAAACGCGGTGCGAACATCATCGAGGAGAAGCGGCGCCTGGTCCATGTCAGCGGGCACGCGTCGCAGGAAGACATTCGCATTATGACGGAAGCGGTGCGGCCGAAGTTTGTAGTTCCGATTCACGGCGAGTATCGCATGCTTTTCCGGCACAAGGAGTTTGTGAAAAACCATCTTGGTTATGCGGAAGAGAACATCATCCTGATCGAGAATGGCGACGTGCTCGAGCTCGACGGCGAACGTGCAGCAGTCGTGAATAAGAAAGAGATTGGCCGGACTTTCATCGACGAGAGCGGGTTCGAAGAGATCGACAGCGAGACTGTGCGCGAACGAAAACAGTTGGCGTACGAGGGAACGATCACCGTCGTCCTGACGATCGATCAGGCGACAGGAGCATTGCAGGGCGAACCGCGAATCGTCGCGCGCGGTGTGCGCGGCATGGGCGCGAACGGGTTTGGACCAAACGGCGCGCCGGGTGGTTACCTGCTGGGCGATGCAAAGCAAGTGGTGGCGGCGTCGATCACCGGCGCTTCCCGTCAGACACTCGCCGACGAGACCTTGTTGAAAGAGCATGTTCGCCTTGAGCTGAAGCGCTTCATTCAAAAGCAGACCGGATCGCGACCGGTGATCATGCCGGTCATCGTAATGGTCTAATCCTTCTTAATGACTTTCTGGACAGACAAGACTGTCATGATAACCGGCGCCTCTTCCGGGATCGGAAAAGGTCTGGCGCTGGAGATTGCCTCACGTGGTGCGCGGCTCGGGTTGGTCGCGCGCCGGCAAAACTTGCTTGATGAAGTCGTCGATGCGGTTAAGGGTCGTGCTTTGGCGGTTACCGCTGATGTTCGCTACGCAGAGGCGATGAAAGACGCGGCAGAGCGAATTCGTACCGAGCTTGGGCCAATTGATATTTTGATCGCGAATGCCGGCATCGGAACGTCGAGTCATATCTCGCAACTGGATCCGAATCACGTGGCAAACGTGATTGGAATCAATGTTCTCGGTTCGGCAAACAGCGTTGCGGCGGTCGTGCCGCAGATGGTCGAGCGCGGTCACGGACAGCTCGTGGCGATTTCGAGTCTGGCTGCATATCGTGGGTTGGCGAAGTCGGCGGCTTACTGTGCAAGCAAAGCGGCGATGTCGTCTTACTTCGAGAGCGTCAGGATCGATCTGCGTGGCACAGGCGTCGACGTCACGATCATTCATCCCGGTTTTATCAAGACGCCGTTAACTGCCGGACGCGAGGCGCACATGCCGTATCTGATGGAACTCGACGATGCCATTCCGAAGATCGTGTCGGCGATCGAGAAGAAAAAGAAGAGCGTCGCGTTTCCGTGGCAACTCGCGACGGTCGTGCGCGCCGGAATGTTGATGCCAACGTTCATGTACGACTGGATCGCCGCACGCAATTCGTTTCGTGAGTGAGTTTATTAAATTCATGTCTGCTTCGAAATCTACATGACCATTCTTCAAGCTATCGTGCTGGGCCTCGTCCAGGGCCTGACAGAGTTCATTCCCGTTAGTTCAACCGCACATCTCGTTTTTGCCGCTCGCGTCCTCAATCTCTATGGGGGTGTGGACAAGACGTTGCAGGCCGAGCAGACGACGGCGACGATCGCAGTTATTCAGTTGGGGACGCTGCTGGCAGTGTTCGTCTATTTCGCCCGCGACATTGCGAAGATTCTGCGAGCCTTCACGAGCGATCATTTGGCGCTGATGAAAGGCCGTTCAGTCCCGGGTCAGCCGAAACTCTCGCAGGATGCGTGGCTCGGATGGCTCGTGATCATTGGATCGATCCCGATCGGCACTGTTGGGCTTCTACTCAAGAAACAGATTGAAGGACCATTTACGAAAAACCTCTGGGTGATCGCGACGATGATGATTGTCGTTGGTTTGTTGTTGGCTATCGCCGAAGCGGTCGGAAAAAGAGACCACGACATGTCGCAACTTCGCATCCGCGACGCATTGGCGGTGGGATTCGCGCAGGTCGTTTCGTTGATTCCGGGTTCGAGTAGATCCGGATCGACGATGATGGGTGGCTTGTTTTCCGGTCTGACTCGCGAGACCGCTGCGCGTTTCTCGTTCTTACTCTCGATCCCCGCAATTTCCGCCAGCGGCCTGCTCGAGTTGCGCGAAGCGATTCACAAGCTCCCGGATGGAAGTTACGGTGCACTCATCGTCGCGACGATCGTCTCCGGCGCAGTCGGCTACGCCTCGATCTGGTTCCTGCTGCGCTTTCTCCGCACACACTCAACCGGCGTCTTCATCGTCTATCGCGTGATCGTCGGCGGCCTGATTCTCGCTGCGCTCGCTGCGGGGTATGTTTCGGCAAGTATTTGAACCCCAAGGCGGGGAATCAGTGCTACACTACGTTGGCCCTCCTCATAAGCCACAACACAATAAGGGCGGTGAAAGTATGACTGAGAAAGATCCGCAGGGTGAAGTCGCTTCTTCACAGCGGCCCAGAAGCCCACGAGTTCCCGTAGAGTTTCCGCTTGAAATCGAGGGGACCGACGTTTCCGGAAATCCTTTTCAAGCAAAGGCCCTGGCCACTAAAATCAGCCGCGGCGGCGCGACCATCGCTATCGACATCGATGTCGCTGTCGGGACAGTTGTGAAACTGGTTCCGCCGTTCGGCGGTAAGCTCGAGGCCGAGGTAAATGGTTCGTGGACCGACGATATCGACGGCAATCGTCGCATCGGTGTTAAGCTGCTTGACGCGAACGGATGGTTCGCTGAGTAAGTGATAGTTCGAAGACTGATGAACATTAGATGAAAGCCAAACGCTGGATCGTGCGTGGGCATAGTGCCGATGAGGCCGCCTCGCTCGCACGCGTACTGGGTGTCTCACCAATCCTGGCTGCACTGCTTATTAACCGCGGATACGCCGACGCGTCGTCCGCACGGACCTTCCTGACCCCAAACTACAACCAGCTTCACGAACCATACCTGATGCTCGGCATGAAGGAAGCAGTGGCGCGGCTTCATCAAGCGATCGACGCTCAGGAACCGATCCTGATCTACGGCGATTACGACGTCGACGGCACGACGGGCACAGCGATTCTCCTGCGCGCACTAAAACTCCTCGGTGCCCGCTGCGGCTTCCACGTTCCGCACCGTTTCACCGAAGGCTACGGCATTCAACAAGCCGCACTCGAGAAAGCATTCGCCGAAGGTTACAAACTGGTCGTCAGCGTTGACTGTGGCATCCGCGCTCACGCGCCGCTTCTTTGGGCGCGCGACAACGGCCTGGACGTGATCATCACGGATCACCATCTCCCCGACGAAACCGACGGTGCCCCACCGGCATTTGCCGTCTTGAATCCCAACCAAAAAGGCTGCGAATACCCCGATAAGAACCTCGCCGGCGTCGGGGTAGCGTTCAAGCTCGTCCACGCGCTGTTTCGCGAACGTGGCCGGGAAGCGCAAGTGCCTGCGTTTATGAAGGTTGTCGCCATTGGAACAGTCGCCGATGTCGCCAAACTGGTTGGTGAAAACCGTGCGATTGTCGCAATTGGTCTGAAGGATCTTGCCAAGGCCGCAAACCCCGGTTTACGGGCGTTAATCGACGTTGCCGGTTGCGGAGACGGCAAGGGCATGACAGCATACGATCTGGGTTTTCGACTCGGACCGCGGATTAACGCTGCCGGCCGCATGGATGCGGCCAGTGCGGTTGTTGAGCTCTTTGATACCCGCGATTCCGTTGAAGCGAGGCGACTGGCCGAACACCTGGACGCGCGAAATGAGGAGCGCAAGACCGTTCAACAGCAGATCGTGGATCTGGCGGTTGCGGAGCTTCAGGACGGGGGCGACTCAACCGGTTCGTTTGTGACCGTCGTAGCTGGGGAAGGTTGGCATCGCGGTGTGATCGGCATCGCCGCGTCGAAGATTGCGGAGCGTTTGAATCGCCCGTGCGTCGTGTTATCGGTTGATGGCGAAGTCGCACACGGCTCCGGACGCAGTATCGAGGCGTATCACTTGTTGAACGGCCTGACGACGTGTTCGGATTTGTTTGAGAAGTTTGGCGGACACTCGCACGCCGCGGGTATCACGATTCGTCCTGAACGAATTTCGGAGTTTCGACGTCGACTGAACGAGCACGCCGCGTCGTGCTTGACGCCGGAAGATCTCGAGCATTCGGTGACGATAGATATCGAGTTGCCCGCGGAAAGTGTCACATTCGCGCTCGCGAAAGATCTTCAGGCGTTGGAACCTTTCGGAGCAGGCAATTCGTGTCCGGTGTTCTATGACGAGGAACCTGCGGTGTTTATCGGAGCCCGTTGTACTGAAGGACCAGCATTTGAAATTGAGATTGGCGGGCCCGCAAAACAGGCCGTTGGAGGCGATTTGGTTTAACTGCCTCCAGCAGGGAGGGCAAACGCCCAACCTGAACGGCAGCATCGAACTCGCCTACACGATCGAGCTAAGCGGCTGGAACAATGAATACCGGTTGCAATTGAACGTTATTGATTTGAGATGCACGAACTAACGCGAAAACGAGCAATCGCAATTGGCCTGCGGGCCAAGGTGCCGATGATTACGCGCCTGCTCGCTTTTGCGCTGGCGGTTTCAGGCATCGCGCTCGTCGGCGTCTCTTACTACAAGCTGCGCAACACCGAAAAGTTCAAACCGCGTTCAGAGAAGCCGGAGCTTTCGAAACAGGTGACCGGCGTAATGGAAGGTTACGAACAGCGTGTCACCAAAAACGATCGACTCTACCTGCTCGTCAAAGCCTCGAAAGACACGACGTTCTCCGACGGTCATCACGAACTCGAAAACGTAAGCATGCAGGTGTTTCCGCCTGAAGGCGACGTGCCCGATCAAATCTCCGCGGCTCACGCTGTTTACATCCCTGACACCAACGTCCTTTCGTTTTCCGGTAACGTCCGCATTGAGACCAAGGACAAACTGAAAGTCCAAACTGAGTTGCTGTCTTTCGATCAGAACAGCGGCGTGGCCCAAACTGACGCCGCCGTAACTTTTGAACGCGAAAACGTGACCGGCAAATCGACGGGCGCTGTGGTCGAGCAAAAAGCAAAGCGTCTGGAGTTGAAAAAAGACGTTGAGATCACGGTAACGCCACAAGTTCCGGCTGCGACTGCCGCGAAATCACCAACGCGTGCTCGACCGGTGCTGATCAAGTCGGCGCGTGGCGTTTTCGAACAGGATGCGCTGAAGTTCACTTTCTCCGGTGGCGCCACGTTCGAGCAGGAACGCGACATTCTCAGTGCGGAAAACCTCTACGCTTTTCTGAACCAGGAGAAGCGACTCGAACGCGCCGAACTCCGCGGCAACTCTTACCTGCGGACAATGCAACCCGGACGTTCTGCGGAAGTCTCGTCAGTAGACATGGACTTCTTCCTTGACAAGGACCAGCGCCTGCAACGCGCCGTCGCTAACAACAACGTCGTCGCCCGTTCGCTCGACGCCGACGCCGACATGCAACTCAGCGGCGCCAGCACGCTCGAAGTCCTGTTCCAGGCAAGCGCAGACGGCAGCGTGCTCAAACAGATGCAGACCGGTCAGCGTTCGACGATCACGCTGAGTGCTCCGAAGTCAAAAGCCAATGACCCGCGCGCGGCGAACAAACGTCTCACTGCGGATTCGGTTCGGCTCGCGTGGCGCACCACCGGCCGCGATCTCGAGAAAGCCGAAGCCTCTGGAAACGCGGAGTTGTTTGTTGAACCCGTTGTCAGCAGCGCCCGCGCCGAACGCAAGACCTTGAACGCGCCCCGTTTTGACTGCGAGTTTTTCGACGCCGGCAATCTCGCGCGCGAATGCAAATCAACGGGTGGATCGAAAGCCACGATGGATCCGGTGCAGCCGTCGCCAAAACGCGGCACGCGCACGATCACTTCACAAAACATGACGGCGGTGTTCGTTAAAGACGCGCAGGACATCGAACGCGTCGACGCGCAGGGTGACGGCAAGTTCAATGAACTCGATCGCAACGGTGTCGCCGCGACTGTTTCTTATGTCGCTGCCGAGGAGATGGTCCGTCTCCGCGGCGGCGATCCAACCGTTTGGGATTCGCGCGGACGGACGAAAGCAGTCGAACTCGATTCTGATCTGAAGAACCACGTCTCTTATGCACGAGGACGGACCACGACGACCTACTACAGTCAGGAACAGACCAACGGCGCTACTCCTTTTTCGAAGACGAAGAGTCCGGTTTACATCGCAAGTGAACGTGGGGAGTTTCGTCACGAAAGCGGGCAGGCAGTCTATTCAGGCAACGCTCGCGCCTGGCAGGATGACAATTACGTGCGCGGCGACAAACTGGTCCTGTACGTCAACGACAAACGAATGGAAGCTGCGGGCCACGTTCAGACCACCATCTACAATTCGAAGCGACGTGTTGAAAATCAAACGACAGTCGTGCCGGTGTTCGCATCCGCCGATTCGATGTTCTATTCCGATCCGGATCGCACGATTCACTATGAAGGCAACGTCGACATCAAGCAGGGAACCGATCGATTGACCAGCGATGTTGCCGACGTCTATCTCCAAAAGGAATCGAACGAGATGCAGAAGACGGTCGCGCAACGAAACGTCGTGTTGACCCAACCCGCGCGTAAAGGAACCGGCGATTGGGTCGAATACACCTCCGCCGACGAGGTCGCAATTCTGAAAGGAAATCCCGCGCGAGTTGAGGACGTCGAGCAAGGCAACACGGAAGGATCTCGTTTGACGGTCTCACTCAAAGACAATAAAGTCACCGCCGACGATGCTCGTGGACCACTTTCGCCGGGACGCGTTCGCTCCAGCCACAAGGTCCGAAAGCCCTGATTAGTCAAATCTGTGTCCACCCTGCTACCACAAGTTGATCTGGAACCGGAGATCAGCAACACCGGTGTGACAGACGCACTCCGCAGCAAGAATCTCATCAAGCACTATGGGCGCCGTCGAGTCGTCGACGATGTGAGTTTGCGCGTGGAACCAGGCGAGGTTGTTGGATTGTTGGGTGCAAATGGCGCGGGAAAGACGACGACGTTCTACATGATTGTCGGTCTCGAGCGTCCTGACTCGGGAAATGTTTTATTAGGCGATCAGGATCTGACGAAGTTGCCGATGTACCTGCGTGCGCGTTTGGGGATCGGCTACCTGCCGCAGGAGCCTTCAGTGTTTCGCAAGATGACCGCCGCGCAGAACATTCTCGCGGTGCTGGAAACTGTCGGTCTGCGGCGGCGCGAGCAGTTGAAGCGTTTGGAAGAGTTGTTGGAAGAGTTTGGGATCGCACACGTCCGCAACACGCGCGGCGACGCACTCTCGGGCGGTGAGCGGCGGCGCACAGAGATCGCGCGGGCACTCGCCACCGGGCCGCACTACATTCTTTTGGACGAGCCGTTTGCCGGTATCGATCCGAAGGCCGTCGACGACATACAAAATGTAATACTCTACTTACGAAATCGTGGCATTGGTATTCTGGTTACCGATCATAATGTGCGTGAAACACTTGGTGTGACGGACCGCGCCTATATAATGGCCGAGGGCAGGATTTTTCGGTCGGGCCAACCAAAAGACTTGACAGATGACCCGGAAGTGCGCCGCTTATATCTTGGCGAAAAATTCCGCATGTGAAGATTCTGCTACGGAACAAATGGAGTTGCACAGACTAGGGCACTGATCGGTTATAATCCTCCCGTGCGGTTGAAGCCGCAATAACTACCAAAAATCGAGACGAGTTTTTTGGCAATCTGATCTGAAGGAATGTCTTTAAAGCTAACCACCAGCCTTTCCCAACGCCTCGTGCTGACGCCGCAGTTGCGTCAGCGAATCGAGATGTTGCAAATGACGACACTGGAACTGTCTGACCTCATTCAGCAACAGTTGTTGGAGAACCCTGTACTCGAGGAAGTGCCGAGTCAGGAAGAGGTGCAGGAGTTGGCGGAGAAGGTGCTCGATCATCTGGCCAGTTCGGATTCAGAGGCATCGTTTGGCGAGGCGCCTGAGCCGGGCAGTCCGTCGACGAATGGTTCCGGAGACGCGGATGCCATCGCGTCTATCGCTGCTTCCCCCGAAGGGGACATTGGCGAAGCGGTTCAGGCGGGCGAAGGTGGTGAAGAGGGCGACGGTGGAGTTGATGAGTCGCGCGACGCCTTTGAAGAGATCGATTTCGGACGTGAGTTTCAGGACTATCTCGATCCCGGATACAAGACACAGGAGATCGAGTACAAAGAAGACGCTCCTACCTTCGAACAGTTTCTGACGCGTCCGCCGTCCCTCGCCGACCATCTCGAATGGCAACTGACCATGAGCACGCTCGACGCTGAGCTCCTCGAGCCTGCAATCTGCGTTATCGGCAATCTGAACGCCGATGGCCGTCTCGGTGCGACGAACGAAGAGATGGCCGCGATGGAAAAAGTCTCCGAAGAGGTGATCGAGAAGGCGCGCCAGGTGGTGATGCGACTCGATCCGGTCGGTTGCGGCGCGCGCGACGTCAAAGAATGTTTGCTGGTCCAACTCGAAGTGCTTGGCGAAAGCGATCGGCTCGCTTCCAAGTTGATCAGCGAGCACTTTGCCGAGCTGCAACAACACAAGTTGCCGCACCTTTCCAAGCAGATCGGCGTCGAGGTCGAAGTACTGCTCGAAGAGCTACAGTTTATTCGCACGCTCGATCCGTACCCCGGCCGGCGCTACTCGTCCGAAGAACCAATTTTGATCAGTCCGGAGATTTACATCGAGAAGCTCGAAGAGGACGATGATGAATACGTGATTTACTTCGCCGATGATGGCAGTCCGCGGTTGCGCGTAAGCGCGCAGTATCAACAGATGCTGAGCCAGGGCGTCAGCAACGAGACGAAGAGTTTCATACGCGAGAAGATGCGTTCGGCTGTCGACCTGTTGCGGAACATCGAACACCGCCGCCAGACGATCTACAAAGTCGTCGAGTCGATAGTGCAACGGCAGAAAGACTTTCTCGATCACGGCGTGCAGCACATCAAGCCGATGATGTTGAAAGACATCGCAGAAGACATTGGGATGCACTTGTCGACTGTCTCACGCGTCGTGAATCGCAAGTACGCGCACACGCCGCAAGGTGTGATTGAGTTACGTCGCTTCTTCACCGAAGGCATGATGAACGAAGACGGCGAAGAGATTTCGACGCGAATTATTAAATTACAGATTAAGAAACTTATCGAAGAAGAAGATTCGCATAATCCGATTACGGACGATCAGGTAGTTAAGATACTTGCGAAGGACGGAATTAAGTTATCGCGCAGAACAGTCGCGAAATATCGCGATCAAATGCAGATTCCCGGGTCACGCGAGCGTCGCGCCGTCGTTTAACCGCCCCTCCTCCGACCAATAAAGGGCACGACGCGAAAAGTTTTAGACGTAATCAGTAATTGTTGCGCGTGAGCATACTGTCATCAGTGGGCTGCGAGTGCGCATTAGTCTCTTTTACTACGTCGAGGAGGAAGCGACTGATGAAATTTGAATACACAGGACGGCACGTTGACGTTTCGCCGGCCATAAGGCGTCACGTCGAAGAACACTTCAAGAAGCTGGATCACGTTTTCAACGGCGATTCCACTTTAAGCACTCATGTAGTTATTGATGTTGAAAAGAACCGGCAGATAGGTGAGATCATCGTTCACTGGCGCGATCATACGTTGACCGCGAAAGACACGAGCGCCGACATGTACATGGCGCTGACGCGTGCCATGGCGAAGATTGAGAAGCAGGCAGTCAAACTCAAGAAGAAGATTATCGATCGCAAGCAGGGCGCAAAGAGGACCGCGAGTGTCGCGCCCGAACCGGACGGACAAATCGAAGCCGCTGCCCGTCCACCACGAATCATCGCCAGCGCGTCGTTATGCGGTGAAACCCATGACCGCCGAGGAGGCCGCGATGCGTCTCTCCGGCGAACCTGACCAGTTCCTCGTCTTTCGCGACGCCGACACCGAACGCCTCGGCGTGATATACAAACGCAAGGACGGTAACTACGGACTCATCGAACCCTGATCTCACGCCGAGTTTCCGATCCGTGTTTCCGTTAATCTTAGATTCAGCGGAAACACGGATTCTGGTATAACTGTCTCCCACCGAGATGGCCCGTAAAACCAAAACCGCCCCGGCTGTTGAGAAGAACAACGTACCAGACATCGTAATCATCACCGGCCTGAGCGGGTCGGGGATGTCTTCCGCTACCAATGCGTTTCAGGACCTTGGTTACTTCTGCGTCGATAATCTGCCGATAACGATGCTTCCGACGTTTGGACGCCTCGTTACCGCGGACGACGACGAGAAGGGAATCAGTCGCGCCGCCCTCGTGATTGATATTCGCGAGCGCGGGTTCCTCGGCGATTTCGAGAAACAACTCGAAGCTTTGCGTGCGGAGGGATTGAGAGTCAGCGTCCTGTTCTTCGAAGCGTCCGACGACGTGTTGCAGTATCGCTTCAGCGAGACTCGACGCCCTCATCCCGCCGATCGCGGCCAGGGACTGCTGGGCGCAATTCGTGCCGAACGAAAGGCGATGGCGAAGATTCGATCGCTCGCGGATCAAATCATCGACACTTCCGAACACACGGTCCACTCGTTGCGCAGTTTTCTGCTGACGCGGTTCAGTCCTGACCGCAAAGGCACTCCGATGCGCGTCGAGGTGCGGAGTTTCGGCCACAAGTATGGCCACCCGGGAGATCTGGAGTTATTGTTTGACGTGAGGCATTTGCCAAATCCGCACTTTGTGCGCGAGCTGAAGCCGTTGTCGGGTCACGATCCGCGTGTCGTTAGTTACTTGCGATCGCAGGACGAAGTGCAGGAGACGCTGAAGCGTTTTACCGATCTGCTTTCGTATCTGTTGCCGCTCTACCGGCGTGAAGGCAAGTCGTATGTGACGGTCGGTATCGGTTGCACGGGTGGACGGCATCGCTCGGTGATGATCGCAAATGCCCTGGCGCGTGCGCTGCGCCGACAAGGATTTGACGCGCGCGCCACCCATCGAGACGTCCGCAAAGTTACGCGCGCGCCTCAAGCCAAGTCCGCGTGTTAGAGGGTAGCGATGAGTAGTACTTTACCGCCTGAGACAAAGCGAGTAGCGGGAGTGATCGTCACCCACGGTCATCTTGCCGGAGAGTTGCTAGCCGCCGCCGAGATGATCGTTGGTCCAATTTCGCACATCGCGGCAGTCTCGATCGGCTGGCACGACGACGTCGACGCCGCGCGTGAGGAAGTGCAACGCGCCATCACGCGCGTCTCGCAGGGCGCAGGCGTGCTTCTGCTC
This sequence comes from uncultured Acidobacteriota bacterium, assembly GCA_963789185.1. Taxonomy (GTDB): domain Bacteria; phylum Acidobacteriota; class Blastocatellia; order Pyrinomonadales; family Pyrinomonadaceae; genus PSRF01. Next base: position 270,964 of record CAWBJU010000010.1, on the reverse strand, counting down.
ACCGACATGTTTGGCGGGACGCCGACGAATATCGCGTCGATGTTTCTGGAAGAGGGTTCGGTGGAAGTCGTGACCGGAGTGAATCTGCCGATGGTAATCAAGCTCGCTTCCTTCTCGACCGAAGAACCACTCGCTGAGGTCGCGCGCAAAATTTGCGAACAGGGCCGGCAGGGCATTTACTTCGCCGGCGGATTACTCGCTCCCCCGACGAAATCCGGAGCCGATTGAGAGTGGCTGAACGCAGACTCCAGGTAACGGGCCGTCTCGGTTTACACGCTCGCGCTGCCGCCAACCTCGTGCGCGTCGCGGGCCGTTTCAAAAGCAGCCTCACGCATCCATCGTCTCGACGGCGATCTCGAAGCCGACGCCAAATCGATTCTTAGCATCCTGACGCTTGCAGCCAGTCGCGGCACCGAACTGCGCGTGGTCGCAAACGGCGTCGACGAAGAAGAGGCTCTGGACGCCGTCGTCGGTCTTTTTTCGCGCGATTTTGATGAAACTGAAAGAGGCGACTTCGAATCGTCGGCTGCGGTGCAGCAACTTCGTTGTCACGGGCTTGGTGTGTCGGACGGAGTTGTTGTCGGGCGTGTTTTGCGGTTGCAGGAGGGGACACGCGAAGTCTATCGCGCGCAGATCGGCGAGGCCGATGTAGAACGCGAGCGACGTCGTTTCCGAGCCGCGGTGAGATTGTCACGGCGGCAACTGGAGGCGATCAAGGATCGAGCCGAGAAGGAACTCGGCCGCGGACACGCATACATCTTCGACGCGCATCTGTTGTTTCTTGAAGACGCGAAACTAACCCGCGACGTCGAAGATTACATCGTTAAAGAACGTTCGAACGCAGAGTGGGCCGCAAAAGTCGTCGGCGATCGTCTATTGTCGATCTATACGCAAATCAACGACGAGTATTTGCGTGAACGAGGCTCAGATATCGAAGACGTGATCCAACGTCTGCTGGCAAACCTCACGGGCGAAGGTCCAAAGTATCCCAACCTTTCGGAAGATGCGGTGATCGTCGCGCGTGATCTGTTGCCGTCGACGATCGCCGAACTCGATCTCAATCACGTACGCGCCATTGCGACAGACACCGGCGGTTGGACCTCACACATGGCGATTATCGCGCGTGGTCTTGGTCTGACGGCAGTGGTTGGTCTGCGAGATTTTTACCGCCGCACACGGACGGGCGATCAGATCATCGTCGATGCACGGCGAGGCGAAGTGATTCTGCATCCGACGACAGCGACAATCGAGGAGTATCAATTTGCAAGCGCCGCGCCTGAAGTTGCGACGACTACGGCGAACGTTGTCGAGTCAGGGCCAGTGACGACCCGCGATGGCGTGAGTATGGTTTTGCGCGCGAACGTTGAGTTGCCGACAGAGTTTCAGGCGGTGCGAGAGTTTGGCGCAAGCGGTGTGGGACTGTTCCGTTCGGAGTTTTTGTTATCGCGTCCCGGGCTGATGCATTCTGAGGACCAACAGTACGAGGCGTACAAAGCACTGGGCGAGGCAGCGGGAAGTGACGGCGCGATCGTGCGACTGTTTGACGTTGGCGGTGAAGTCGGTGGCGAGATAAAGGAACGCGAGCGGAATCCGGCGCTAGGTTTACGCGCGGTACGTTTCAACCTGCGCAACCAGCAAGTGATGCGAACGCAGGTGCGCGCGATACTTCGCGCTGCCGCTGATGGAAAGTTGAGTCTCGTGATTCCGATGGTTAATGACGTCGCGGATGTACGATCGGCCCGCACGGTGATTGATGACGAACTCCAAAATCTGAACACTGCGGGAACACCGTGTGCGAAAGTGCTGATCGGCGCGATGATCGAAGTGCCGTCCGCTGTGTTGACTGCCGAGAAGATCGCCGCCGAAGTCGATTTCTTTGAACTTGGCACAAACGATCTGGTCCAATACACGCTCGCCGTCGATCGTGGTAACGACAAAGTATCCGATTGGTTTCGTACGCTTCACCCGGCTGTGCTCTACGGGATCAAACGCACCCTCGAAGCCGCCGCGGCCGTCGAAATCCCTGTAATTGTTTGTGGGGAAATGGCTTCCACGCCTGCGTACGCCGTTTTACTTACCGGACTCGGCGCCGTTGATCTCAGCATGACGCCCGCGATGATCCCGCGCGTCCGCTCAACACTCGCGCAGATTGACACCCGCGAAGCACGCAAAATCGCATCGCAGTGTCTCGAGTCGGCAACGGCTGATGAAGTCGAGGAGCTCGTGCGGAACGAATTCAAAATACGCTGGCCGGATCTCTTCACGCCGCGCACGCTGCCGAAAGCACCCGAAGCGTCAGCATGAACAAGGCCATCGCCCCAAAAGTCACTTTGCAGCGGCTTTGCCGCCGGATGTGCGGCGGGGCTTCACCCCGCCGGAAGAGAGATTGTTTACTTATCAGTCCACGGCGGGGCGAAGCCCCGCCGCACATCAGACGGCGGAGCCGTACCAAACCCACTCTTTGGGCAACGGCATGAACAAACCTCAACTCGTCAACGTGCTGATCGGCAAGTCTATCGTTGAGACGATACTGGTTGGCGCCATCGCCGTCGGCGCGTACCTGAATGCGTTCCCGCCAACGTTTCATGGTTGGGGTGAAGCGGTTGTAGAGTCGCGATCGATTGCGGGTTGGGCCGTGAACGACGCCGATCCATGGCAGCGGGTTCAGGTCGAACTCTTCATTGATGGAAAACCAAGCGGGCAACAGATTGCAAACCTTTCGCGCCCGGACGTTGTTGCCGCCGGATGGGCCAAAGATGAATGGCGCGGTTACAACTTCGTATTAACGTCATTACCGACGGGAATCATGAGGCGCGAGTGTATGCGCGACACGCCAGCGGCGACGCGACGCGTTACACATTGCAGTTGTTAGGAGATCCGATCAGATTTGTGGTGAACACGGATGGCAGTTGGAGAACAGTTAATTCGAACTGACGAACGAACGCTCGCGCTATGGGAGATCGTCTCGGTAGTCGTTTCCTGTTTGATCGCCGAATGGGTCGTGCTGGCGTTCGTGGGCCGGAGCAAGTTGGCCCTGGCAATTCCGATCGCATTGGCGTTGATGCTGATGATCGTTTCGCATCGCGCGTACGGTGAGACGCTGCGCGAGATCGGATTTCGTTGGGACAACTTTGCGGCGGCTGCGAAGCTGTTGATCGTGCCAACAGTCGCGGCGATCGCAATTGTAGTTCTCATACCGACAAGCATGTCGCCAAAAGATCCACTGCGTTGGCGATTCTTGCTGGTTCCCCTCTGGGCCCTGTTTCAACAGTATGTGTTGCAGGGATACATAAACCGCCGAGTTCAGATCGTGTTCGGTCGAGGTTGGACGAGCATCGTGATTGTTGGTCTACTATTTGGCCTCGTTCATCTGCCGAATCCAGTTTTGTTTGGTCTCACATTTTTGGGTGGGGCTGATCTGGGCATGGGTCTATCAACGCGCGCCTAACCTTTTTGCGCTCGCACTCTCGCACGCACTCGTCTCATTAACGGTCGTCCTTTTTTTTCCGCCGCAGTGGATTAATAGTTTGCGCGTCGGATTCAAGTACTTTGGTTAGTTGCAATTACGCGCTGACTATACCCGTTGAACACTTGTTGGTATAATCACCCAGCCTTGCATGAGAACAGGTCGGGCGGTCGCTGCCGGCGAAAGCCGGGAGAGGAAAGTCCGAACACCATAGGGCAGCGAGCCCGCTAACGGCGGGGCGTCTGCGGTTTAAAATTGTGAGATTTGACACCGCGGGCGACGACAAGTGCAACAGAAAACAAACCAGCCTCTACGATCATAGATCGTGAGGTGATGGGTGAAATGGTGCGGTAAGAGCGCACCGGCGCGTGTGGTGACATGCGCGGCCAGGCAAACTCCTCGCGGTGCAAGACCAAATAGGGAGGCGTCAACCAGGGCTGCCCGCCCGAAGCGGATTTCGGTCCGCTACGACCTCCGGGTAGGTCGCTCGATCCAGCCGGCAACGGCTGGGCTAGATGAATGATCGCCACGTCAGGCTCTACGGAGCTGGACGTACAGAATTCGGCTTACAGACCTGTTCCGTTATTGCAGGGTTAATCCCGACACTTGGATGAGAGGGCGATAGATGGCTAATAGGAAAGGTGTTTTCATAGGCGCGTACGTTCCCAACCACCTCAAGGAATCTCTCCGTCGCCGCGCGGCTGCCGAACATCGAACGCTCTCGCAGGAGATCACGCGGATTCTCGAAGAGGCAGTTCATGGGCGCGGTCTTCCGCCCGGTAGTCTTGATCGGCGGACGAAGGAGTCTCAACCGCGTCGTCGAGCTTCGGATCCGATGCCACGACGAAGGGCGAATGACGTTCCGTACGGAGTCGCCGGCGGACGAGACGATTAATCACGTTTTGTTGCGCGGACCTGAAACGAGTACTGCTTGAAATACCTGATAATCGGCACGATCATCAGTCTCGTCGCTGCTTTTGTTTACCTGCGCCTGCGTCCTTACCTCCAGTTAATCCGAAAAGTTGTGGGTGCGCTGAACGTGTCCGCGGACGTCGCTACCGCGCCTCGCGAACGATCGCCGTCGAAAAACAAGCTAGTGCGTTGTGATAGCTGTGGGACGTGGGTGCCGGCGGATCGAGTGTTTCGACTCAACTCGGGTTTGGCGAACTACTGCTCGCGTGAGTGCCTCGCGAATAAAGCAGACGCGAAAGAGCAGAAGCTCGTCGGCTAGTCAGTGCTTAATTTCTTCCGGGGCAAGATGGCCCGCTTCGTGAATCCCTTTATCCGTGTCTGTGATCCAGAGCAGCGCGAGCCCAATCACAAAAAAGAAAATCAACGATAGCAAGGCCTGCCGGTAGGAGCCGGTGCTCGCGATCACGATACTGAACAAGAGCGGGCCCATCCACGACGTACCGCGTTCCGAAACCTCGTAAATGCCAAAGAACGCCGCCTCACGACCGGGCGGGATCATTCGAGAGTAGAGCGAGCGCGATAGCGCCTGCGATCCGCCGAGCACGATCGCGATCACGCCTGCCATGACCCACGCCTCGGGAACGCTGTTTAGGAAGCGATAGGCATAGATCACTACGCCCGACCAGATTACGAGCGATACGATGATCGCGTTCTTGGTGCGGATCAAATAAGCGAGCCGTTCGAACAGCAACGCGCCACCGACCGCCACGAATTGGACCATCAAAAAGATCTGGAGCAAAAACTGCGGGTTGCCGCCGGGAAACAGTTCCTGTTCGAGAAACGCGCTGGATGCGAAAACAACTGTCTGGATGCCGTCGTTGTAAATGAGATACGCGATTAGATAACGAGTTGTGAGCGGCAAGTGCCGCAATTGTTTGAACGTCGCGAAGATCTCAGAGATTCCAGTCGCGAGGTAGCCCTTGCCGGGTGGCAGTTGCTTCTTCGATGGTCGTGACCTCAAAAGGAAAAAAGTGATGAGTGCAAATCCACCCCACCACACGCCCGCCGACAGTAGTGACAAACGCACTGCGAGCTCGGTCGAGATCCCTATCGCCTCCGCGCGCAGCACGAGCAGCAGGTTCAGCGCCAACAGGATCGCGCCGCCAAGGTAGCCGTACGCAAAACCACGGCTCGAGACTTTGTCCGCCTGGTCTTCAGTGGTGATTTCGGGCAGAAAAGCGTTGTAGAAAACCAGCGCGGCGCCGAAACAAACGTTCGCGATGATGAACAGCACGCCGCCAAACAGATAAGCGCCGCCCTTGATGAAGAACATCAGGCAGTTAGCGATGACGGCGATGTAACAGAAAAACGCCATCAAGCGCTTCTTGAGATTCGAGTAGTCTCCGAGCGATCCCAGCACCGGCAACAGAAACACCTGGGCGCCGACCGAAATCGACACGCACAACGTGGGCAACGACTTCGCCGTGACCGCGCCTAATGGTCCAAGATCGAGCACGACGCCGTTTTCGCCGACGGCCGACTGGGCCAACCGCGTGATGTAAGGACTGAAAAGTGTGCCGACGACTGTCGTGTAGAAGGCCGAGTTGGCCCAGTCGTACATCTTCCACCCGAACAGTTCGCGTGGATTGTTCTTATCCATTTGCGAGTTCGCTGACAATGGCTGGTGTGATGTCGGCTAGAGTTTGAATCCGGGCTGCGATTCGCTCACGGTGAGCGCCCCAGACGATCGTCGGTACCTGGTGCAGCGTGTGATTGCGCGACGTCAGATCTTCGATATTGCCGTGGTCGCTGGTGAGTATAACGGTAGTGCGTTCCAGATCAAGCCTGTTTAGTAGCTCGCGAATAAAACGGGCCAGACTTGTCAACACGACTTTCGCGAGCGCCATGTCCTGAGCGTGACCGACTTTGTCGGTGATGAAGTATTCGTACAACGTGAAGCGGTTCTGCGCGACGATCGAGGCGAGCACAGTTGCTGCTTCTTCCTCGGTTCGTTCGAGGACATCTTCGCCTTTTTCGATCAAGAAGCGATTGGTGTAGTCCATGAAGACGGCGGCGCCTGCTTTCACGTCGTCAATTGTGCGGAAATTCAGTCCCGCGGCTTCGACAGCAGCGGTCGTGGCTGAAACCCAACGGGGCCGTTCGACAAAGAAACGACGGCTGTAAGCATTCGCGAAGGTGACCGGTGTGACGCCGGCTTCGGTAAGTTGGCGAAAGATCGAGTGCGTTTGGATGATGTCGCGCAGCGCCTGGTTTGGGAAGCCTTGTTTGTGATAGCCGAGCTGCGCGGGAGCGTTTACGCCTGTGAGAATCGTCGTCTGGCCCGAAGCACTCTGCGGCCGGCCCGGCACACCAAGAGTCGGATCGGTCGGGACGACGATGCCGTCGAGAAACCTTGCGGGCTCCTCGTTTTGAAAAACTGCGAGCGGCGCAGAGCCGTCGAGATTGTCGAGTGGATTGTGAGGACCGCGAGTGCCGATTCCTAAACCGTCGATGAAAAACAGCAGGACGGAAGCGTCATTCGACATGGAGTTGGCTGAAAGTATTCTTTTTACGGCTCTGCCGCCGGATGTGCGGCGAGGTTATACCTCGCCGTAAGTGGGCAAAGAAATAGGGCTGAGCCCCTGGTATGGCCTCTGGCCCAAAACGTTGGGGCGAAGCCCGAACCATGGGCTAAGCCCAACGGTTCCGTTAATCGCGCGGCAAGGCGGAGCCTTGCCGCACATCGGTCGGCGGAGCCGTTGAGAACATGTTGTTGAGACGAGCTACTCATCATGCAACAGCCCACGCTCACGATAGAGATTCAATTTGTTGTGCAGTGTCTTGAGGCTGATGCCCAGTAGTTCGGCGGCGCGCGTCTTGTTGTTCTTTGTCTTTTGCAGCGTGCGCATGATCATCTGCCGCTCGACCTCTTCGAGTGGCGTGCCGACAGGAACAGTCAACGTATCTTCATGACGCAAACGCTCGCGCTGTTCGATCGGATACGGTGCGAAGTGGTGACGTTCGATCTGTTCGCCGGAACAGATGATCACCGCGCGCTCGATCACGTTTCGCAGTTCGCGCACGTTGCCCGGCCATGCATGAAACTGTAACGCCTGAAGTGCCGCCGGACTCATGAAGCGAGCAGGTCGTCCGTGTTTCTCGGCGAGCTGTTTGACGAGATGTTGGGCCAACAGTGGCAGGTCTTCTTTCCGTTCGCCCAGCGACGGTAGATGAATGCTGAAGACGTTGAGACGATACAACAGATCGCTTCGGAGGTTGCCCTCGTCGACCGCCTGTTGCGGATGACGATTCGTCGCCGCGAGTAACCGGACGTCGACTTCGATCTCCTTGCGGCCGCCCAGGCGTCTGACGGCACGCTCTTCGATCACGCGCAGGAGTTTCGCCTGGAGCAGCGGAGGCATTTCGCCGATCTCGTCGAGCAGCAACGTGCCGGTGTCTGCGAGTTCGAAACAACCTTGTCGTCGTGAGGCAGCGCCGGTGAACGATCCCTTTTCGTGTCCAAACAGTTCTGATTCCATCAACGATTCGGGAATCGCCGAACAGTTGATCGCCACGAACGGTTTATCGCGACGCGGGCTCATTTTGTGAATCGTTCGTGCGACCAGTTCCTTTCCGGTGCCGGACTCGCCCGTGATCAGTACGGACGCACTCGACGGCGCGACCTGTTCGATGAGCGTGTAGATCTTGCGAATCGATTCAGAGTTGCCGACAAGCTCGCCAAATGCGCCACGATCCTGAAGCTCGCGGCGGAGTCGTTCGTTTTCTTTTCTGGCGATGTCTAATTCAAGCGCGCGATCGATCAATCTGCGCAGCTTAAAAGGATCGACAGGTCTTTCGAGTGCAACGACGGAGAGATCGACGTTCTGTTCGCGAATTTGCTGGACCAATCCGGCGTCGTGCTCCGGACCGCTGTCGAGAACAACGGCTGGTTTTAGTTCGTCGACGGCTTTGAGAGCGGCGGGAATATCGTCGGCGACGATCGGAAGGTAGCCCCACGTCGCGACGAGATCGCGCAACGATGATCCACTGTGGGCGTCTCGATCGAAGATGAGCACACTGGGGGTCGACATCCGGTGTTTAGTTTAGCCCATCTTTCGTCATTTGTGTGTTGAATAGTATTCGGCGATCGCGTTTGCGAGGGCGGCTGCTGTTGTTTCTTCCGGTTGGATATCAACGCGCAAACCGTGTTCTGCGGCGGTTGCCGCTGTGACGTCGCCGATGCAGGCGATGGTGAGACCTTGCAACTTCTCGCCGAGATCATGTGTGTCGAAAAGCATAGCGAGGTTCTTCACGCTGGATGAACTCATGAACGCGATGCAGTCGGCGCTGCCGGTGAGCATCGCGCTCAACCGTCCGCGATCGAGGTTCTCGGGCAGGACGGTGCGATAGGCGGTGACGACGTCGACGCGCGCGCCTGCTTCTTCTAACGACTTTGGCAGATAATCGCGGCCCGCGGCGGCGCGGGGAATCAGGATGTTGAGGCCGTGTAATTGCTCGGTGCCGCCGGCAAACTCACTCAACGCCGTGAACACCCCTTCGGCTTTGGCTTGTGATGGTATGAGGTCGACGTGAACGTGCGCGTCGCGGAGTTTGTCGGCAGTGGCATCGCCGATTGCGCAAACTTTGAGTTCGTCGAGCTCTTCGACTCCGACACCGCGAGTCTGCAAACGACGCAGGAAGTATTCGACGCCGTTTGCGCTGGTGAAGATCAGCCAGTCGTAGCCGTATAGATGATCGAGCGCTTCGTCGAGACGCTCATAGCTTTCCGGTTCGGCGATTTCGATCGTGGGGCAGGAGATGACGTTCGCGCCGTAACTCTCGAGCGCGGTTATGAAAGCGCCTGCTTGCGAAGCGGCTCGAGTTACGACAACCGTTCGTCCTGCAAGCGGTTGATTCATGGATTGAGCAGGGAATTGGCGCCACGCTCGATCAACTGCGCAGCAAGTGACGACCCGATAGCCTCTGCGTCATCTGGTGATCCTGAAAGCTGAGCACGCAGCATCTTCGCGCCGTCGGGTGTCGATACCAGTCCGTCTAGTTTCAGGGTCTCCTCGTCAATGATGGCATGCGCGGCAATGGGAAATTGGCAACCGCCACCGAGACTGCGAAGAAACGCCCGCTCCGCCAAACAACAAAGTCGCGTTTCCTCATGGTCCAACGCTGAAGTTGTCTTGATCGTAAACTCATCATCCGCACGCGTTTCGATAGCGATCGCCCCCTGACCTACTGCGGGAACCATTTCTTCAGTCGAGATTGCTGCGTCAATCCTGTGCTCCAGCTCGAGCCGGCGCAAACCGGCGCACGCCAGGATCAACGCATCGTACTGCCCTTCGTCTAGCTTTCGCAGCCGCGTATCAACATTGCCGCGAACATCCTTCACCACAACGTCTACGCGCAACGATTTCAGTTGCGCCAATCGACGCTGACTCGACGTGCCGACCACTGCCTTTCCCGGTAGATTCAGTATCGAACCGCCGCGTGCTTTCAGATCGTCACGAACGACTAACGCATCTCGCGGATCATCGCGTTCGCAAATCGCACTGACGATCAAACCGTCAGGCACCACCGTCGGCAAATCTTTCAACGAGTGCACCGCCAGGTCGATCCGTCCATCCAGCAGTGCGTCTTCCAATTCTTTCGTGAACACGCCTTTTCCGCCAATCACCGACAACGGGTCTGTCTTAACGTCACCAGTCGTCTTGATGATCTCTACACGAACATCGATCTCTGGATTGAGCGCTAACAGGCGGGCCCTGGCTTGTTCCGCTTGCCACAGGGCGAGCTTCGAACCACGCGAGCCGATGACGAGCGGGCGAGACATGCGTGGCTACTCCTCGGAATCAAACAGATCGTTCGGACCCGGAACACCTTCCGCGTCGTTTGTCCCGTAAAAGCGTCGCATCTGGTTGAGAATCGGGTGGGAAAGCTTGTTGACAGTCGACATCAGCAGCGATTCAACAGCGGTTTCCTGCTCTTTCGTCAGCGGCCCGAGTCGCTTTCGTTGTCGCGCAAGCTCGGCACGCGCAATGTCCTGAAACTTCTCACGCAACGCGCCTATACTCGGTCCGACGTCCATCAGTCGCAGCGACTGTTGAAACTGCATCACTTCCGACTGCACGATCAGTTCAGCGCGTTCCGCTTCACGTTCCCGCTCGCGAATGTTTGACGTGATAACTTGTTCGAGGTCGTCGATGTCAAACAGGAACACGTTCGGAACCTTCGCTACGGCGGGATCGATGTTTCGCGGCACGCTGATGTCAATAAGACACGTTGGACGCCGGCGACGTCGTCGAATAACTTTGCGCAACTGCGCTTCAGTCACGACGTAATCAGGCGCGCCCGTCGAACAGATCACCAGGTCCGCTTCGTGAAGATGCTCGCCGATTTGATCGAAAGGAACGGTAGTCGCGCTTTCGATCTGGTCCGCGAGTTGACGTGCAGCGGCTTCGGTGCGATTCGCGATTAGCACACGGGAAGCACCGGCGGTGACGAGGTGCTTCGCGGAGAGTTCCGCCATTTCGCCGGCGCCGATTAGCATCACGGTGCTGTCCTTGAGCGAGGCGAAGATCTTCTTCCCGAGCTCGACTGCCATGTAACTGATCGAAACAGCACTCGCCGCGATACCGGTTTCGGTCCGCACTCGTTTCGCCACATGAAACGTGTGATGGACCAACCGGTTCAGAACTCTTCCCGCCGTACCGGCTTCGACCGCCAGTGAATACGCATGACGCACCTGGCCCAGCACCTGCGGCTCACCCACCACCATTGAATCCAACGACGAAGCCACGCGGAACAAGTGCCTGACCGCATCTTCATCGGTATGCCGGTAAAGATGATCATTCAGAAAACCGGGCGGCAACTGTCCCGACGTATCGAGAAACTGCGTGACACGTCCGGCCCCTAAATCGATCTGATCGTTTGCCGTCGCACTCAGGATCTCGACACGATTGCAAGTGGAGACGATCAACCCTTCACGCACCACTTGTCCATCCACGAGCGCGCGCAGACCGGCCGCGCACGTCGCGTCGTCAAACGCGAGGCGTTCGCGGATCTCAACCGGAGCTGTCTTGTGATTGACTCCGATCAGGATTATGGACATCGGTTCAGCGACCTCATTGCAGTTACATCAACGCGAGACCAAACACGTGATAACTCCCAAACAGTGGCGCTGCCAGAAAAGTGCAGAGCACAAGAACGAAACCCAGAACGCCTAACCACGCTGCTCGCCGTCCGCGCCAGTTTGCCGTCGAACGATACATGGCGAGGCCGAAGTAGAGCGCCCATGTCAGCACGGCCATTATTTCCTTCGGATCGTTCCGCCACATTATTCCCTTCTCGGACCAGTTCCAGAACACACCCGCAACGAGTCCGAGTGACAGCAGCGTCAGGCCAATCGCCGCCGAGTGAGTCGCGATTTCGTTCACTGTAGACAGCGACGGCAGTCGATGAAAGAACGCGCTGAATGTTTTGAGTTTGAGTTCGCGTTCCTGGAGTAAGTACATGACGCTCGCCATAAACACGATAAAGAACGCGGCATAAGCGAAGACCAGCAGCGTGGTGTGGATTGGGAACAGCCAGGTTGTTGAGAATGCAGCGGCCGATGGATTACGACCGCGACCGCTCATCACGGCGACGAAAGTCAGAATACAAACCAGCGGCACGGCAAAGGCGCCGACTGCTCGTGCCCCGTACCGATATAGCACGATCGCGTAACCCGCGACGAGTGCCCACGCCAAAAACGATAGCGTTTCGCGCGAACCAAACAGCGGGTAGTGCCCGTCAACTACCCATTCGTCAATCAGCACGCCCGTGTGCAAGACCCAGCCGACGGCCAGAGACCATTCGGCAACCTGCTGGAGCGAGCGTCGCTTGTTGACGAACGCCAGAATGGAATGGATCGCGGCGATTAGATACGCCGCCAAAACTGCGAGCAGCAAGGACCTCATTGGGGATAAACCGGACTCGCATTCTAGCATTGCCAATTGCCGATTGCCGATTGCTGATTGGCGCTTACGAGCGGTTCCTCACGGTAAGGTTAGTTCAGAGGAGGACAAAATTGGCAATCGGCAATCGGCAATTGGCAATCCCAGCGGGGGAAACGTTATGCTTGTGCCGAACATCCTAGCGCCGACACAGCTTTCCTGCTTTTCGCTTCGAATGTGATTCTGCCCGGTTTTGCGTGAGGAGTACCCAAATGCTTTCTTCTGCTTCACGTGTCTTTCTTGTATTCGTCGTGATTGGAATCGGCGCAGTCGTGTCGGTGGCTCAGGAAGTCGAAACCATCAAAACGGACACGAACCTGGTCACTGTCCCGGTAATCGTTACGTCAAGAAACGGCCTTTACATCACCGACCTGACTAAGGACGAATTCAAGATTTCGGAAGATGGCGTACCTCACGAGATTGCGTTCTTCGGCAAGGTCGCGGCCCCGTTTCACGTAATCCTATTGCTCGATACAAGCGGCAGTACGAAGGACAAACTCCGCCAAATCCAAAATGCAGCATTTGTGTTTGTCCAACAATTGCAACCTGCTGACCGTGTCAAGATCATCACGTTCGACGATGAGATCCGCGACTTAAACGACTTTACGAGCAATCGGGAAACACTGAGAACCGCAATCAACACCGCGCGATCGGGTAACGGAAGCAAAGTCTACGACGCATTTGAAACGGCATTGAACACCATCCGTCGCATTCAGGGCCGCAAGGCGATCGTCCTTTTCAGCGATGCCGCGGACTGGCACAGTGATACGGCGACGTTTGACGGTACACTCCGAAACCTCGACGAAGAAGGCGTGATCGTTTATCCGATTCGCTATGAAACCCGCGCCACCACCGAAGCAATCGCCCGAAACCAGCAGGAACAGATCACACCAACGTTGCCGACGAGGGAAGTAATTCGTCGTCCACCGAGCGGTACAACTCCGCCGACATTCCCTGGCGGCGATCCGATTCCAACCACAGGAACACGACCGCAAACGGGACCGTTTGGTCTGCCGTTGCCCGAAGACATCATGCGTCGTCGTCGCGAAGCCGAACGAGATCGCGATCGAGATCGAGATCGACGTTATCCGAATCCAACCGATCCAAACCAGATTCCCGGTAGTCTTCCGCCTGATGACAGAATTCCTCCAGACCAGCGGCTACCCGATCGTCGTCGCGTCCCCGGCCAGACTGATCGAACGACGACAACCACGAGTGGACGAAGAGGGCCTGACGACGAAATCACCCGGATGCTCGATATGCTTTACTCCAAGGCAGACGACTACCTCAACGCACTTGCAGAAAAATCAGGCGGCCGTCTCCTGCGTGCTGACACACTCGAGTATCTACCTGAAGCTTTCGCCCAGATCGCCGACGAGCTTCGCACCCAATACCTGCTTGGCTACTATCCACTCAACAAAGAGCGCGACGAACGTTATCGCCGTATCAAGGTTGCAAGCACGCGCAAGGATGTTATGATTCGCGCGCGCCCTGGTTATCTTGCTACCGGTGCCAAGTAATACAACTACAAAACACGAATGCCTGATCGAGCGGACGCCTGGGAGTTGTTGTGTGAGTACACGAAGGGCGATAGCCTGCGTAAGCACGCAATTGCCGTTGAAACAGCGATGCGCGCCTGTGCGAAGCGTTACAACGACGGACCAGCCGACGAAGATGAGTGGGGACTAGTCGGACTGCTTCACGATTTCGACTACGAAATGTTTCCGACTGCGGACCAGCATCCGTTCACCGGTGCGAATATTCTGTGCGGGCGTGGTTACTCCGAACGCATCATTCGCGCGATCATGGGCCACGCAACATACACCGGCGTGCCGCGTGATACTGACATGGCCCGCGCGCTGTTTGCCACTGACGAGTTGTGCGGTTTTTTAGTGGCGTGCGCCTTGGTGCGGCCTTCGCGCAGTCTCGACGATATGGAAGTCTCGTCGGTGAAGAAAAAGTTGAAAGACAAAGCGTTCGCGCGATCGGTGAATCGCGACGACATCAAACAGGGCGTTGAAGAGTTGGGTGTGAATCTCGACGAACACATTCGCTTCGTTATTGACGCGTTGCGTCCGGTCCAACGCGAGATCGGATTGAACAGTATCGAAGTTTAGGAAGCGATCTGTGGTCCCGGTGGATACGGTTCAGGCGGGTTGACCCGAGAAGTTAAAGTCGAAGTAAGAATGAAAATCGAAATAGTGAGCAACGTCGCGAGCAGTGCTGTTAGAAACGCTTGTAGCTTTCGTCGTCTCGCGGTGTGTCGATAAACGAAGATTGAGGCGAAGACGATTGCCGCTATCGGCAGCAGAAATGTTGAAGCCGCCAATAGACCGGGGCTCGACAACGACTTCACGGCGAACACACCCAACACGAGCGCGATACTGGCGCCGCCGCCTACCACCGCCGCGAGCACTGAAGCAATTATTACCAGCTTCAATCGCATCCCGCGCAGTTCCTTGTTCTAGTGGTGGTGTGCAATTATTCCTCCTCGGGTTGGAGAAAAACCCGCCAAGAATAGCACAACGAAGGTTGTCCGTGTTTTCTTGGACCGCTCAAAACTGACTTTGCAGAAGGGTTTCGGGAACACGGATTAGATGGTTACGAGAAGCGCTCTGATTTGGTTGTCGGGCCACGAAGGCCTCAAGGATTTTGCCGCTCGATTCAGCTTCTTTAAGAAACTAACCACCCGCTTCGTCGCCGGTGAGACGATCGACGAGGTCGTTCCTTACATTCGCCAGATCAACGCCGAGAACTGTACCGCATCGTTCGATCATTTGAACGAGTCGGTGAATGACGCTAACGAAGCGAACAAGGAAGTTGAAGAGTATCTGCAAATTTTGAAGCGGATCGACGAGACACGTATTCGGTCCAATGTCTCGATCAAGCTCACGCAGTTTGGTCTCGATCTCGATCCCGAACTCGCTTATAAAAACGCCAGGCGTGTAGTTCTCGACGCCCAGCAACGTGGCAACTTTGTGCGCGTTGATATGGAAGGTTCGAACGTGACGCAGACGACGATCGATATCTTCAAGCGCCTGCGCTCCGAATTTGGTCTGAACGATGTCGGGATCGTATTGCAGTCGTACCTGCGGCGGACGTACGACGATGCGCAGGAGCTCGTGAAACTGCCGGCGCGCATACGCATCTGCAAGGGCGCGTACAGTGAACCGCCGGAAGTTGCGTTTCCTGACAAGAAGGACACCGACGACAACTACATCAAGGTGATGCAACTTTTGTTGTCGAGCGGTGTCTATCACGGCATCGCGACGCATGATCCAAAGATGATCGATGCGACGATCGACTTCGCGACGCGTGAGGGAATTGGGAAAGAGAAGTTTGAGTTTCAGATGCTCTACGGCATCAGGCGCGATCTGCAAAGGCAGTTAGCGCGCGATGGATACAACATGCGCGTCTATGTTCCCTACGGGAAACACTGGTATCCTTACTTCATGCGGCGATTGGCCGAGCGCCCCGCGAACATCTGGTTCGTGATGAAGAACATGTTCAAGGGTTAACCTTCTTTCAGGTAGCTGATTAGACGATGAGTGACTGGTTCTGGGTTTTGTGGGCCGTGCTGGGTGCGATATTGATCGTGGCCGAGGTCTTTACGTCCGGCTTCGTTCTGTTGTGGTTCGGCATTGGTGCACTGGCCGCTGCGTTCGTCGGCCTTATCGGCATCGACAGCCTGCTGGTCCAGTTCATGGTCTTCGCCGTTGTTTCAATCGGTCTCACCGCCGCTTCCCGCACGATCTTCATCAATTACTTCTCACGCGAAAAGACGGGTCAATCACTCCGCAGTGGCGTCGACGCGCTTCCGGGAAAGATAGGGACCGTCGTTTCGTCCAGCAAAGGCGCACTGCACGAAGGCGCTGTAAAAGTCTTCGGCTCTACCTGGACCGCCTATCCCGCGCCCGGTGAGCCACCTCTTGAGGCCGGTGAGCGTGTTTGTGTAGAGAGCGTGGAAGGCGCGTCGATTTATGTGAAGCGAGTCGGCGGCGAGCCAGACTGGCGTCCCAAAGTATTGCCCGAGGGTGAGGGTTAGAATCACCAATCTCCAGGGCCCGTGTTACCCGACGTAAGGTTCAACGGAAGCGATCAGGCCAGAGTCATCCTTCGGTTCAAGCACGTCCAGCGACTCTGCGATTGCATCATCAACCGAGGTTTCTTTCCGAATTACCTGTTCAAGATCGTGTTTCATTAGATCCAAGATCGGCAAAGGATGAGCCTTCAATTCTTCTGCGCGTGCTCCAGTGACTTTCTTGAGCCGTAAGTACCTTATCCAAGACGTGACGGCCCACTCAGGAGCACCACCAGGATGGATAACACTGGCATAGGCTGGCAACTTCGTTCGATAAAAGGTGATGTTCGATTTATAGAGGCTGTCAAACAGTGCATTCGCTTTTAACTGCCGAGCCGCTATCAGGCAGAAATCCCTGACGAAACGCCTCGTATCCCAGTAACCAATGCTCGCCCTCTAGGTCGATGGTTTTGAGCAACCGCGCGAGTTTCGTGGTCGAAAAACCCTTGGGCAATAATCCGAGGCTATGAGCATGAAGCGCTTGCACCGCCACGCAGTCATCCTCGAATGTCGAAAGAACCTTAGTGGCGCGAGACCCAAGCATGAGCTCGTTCTCGATGCAAAACGCAAGCGCCCAAGAAATATCACTGCTTACGCCGGCCATCTCGTGGCGTAGGATCATGCGCTCCACTGCCTGTGCCAATAGTTGCATATCTAACGCAAAGCCGTTGAGCTTCCAAAATGTTAAAAGGGAAAAAGCCTTTTGTGCCGCACCAGGCTCTGCCAATAGCGTTTGCGTCAGAGCACTAAGCGCAACCCGTCCTGTACTAAAATTTGGGCTCCGCAGCTTGAATAGATGCCCAAGGCATATTGTAGAACCGGGGATTCGGGGAAAGTGTGATGCAACCTAAACGCGGTGTCGAAGTACTGTGCCATGTTTTGTGGGCTGTTGAGATCCGATTCACTTTGCTCGCGGAGAATTTGCTGCCACTCTTCTTGGGACGGGCTCGGAAGTTGGATGATTTTCGTCTTGTTTTGATTAATCCGCAGACGAAACGCACCAAGTTCGCGGTTTAACCGAGCCAATACTTGTTCTGCTTCGTCACGCGTATCGCACGCGATCTCGTAATCATCAAACCATCGATATGATCGATTCGACCTAACACCTAGCTTGCGGTCCACCTGTGCCAAGACAATTTCGGTCAAGCACTTTCGCCGCCTCCTTAAAAAAGCAGGTGCGTCATGGCAGTTAACGCGGCAAGTTGGGCGAATGCATAAGGATGCGGCGTTCGAAGTTGACGTCGTTGCAAATTCGGAAGTGCTAGAGAGTAACTCACACATTCCGTAAAGCCGTTCGAAGGCTTATAGGTTCGTAATGTTGTCCTGCCTTGTTTTGATGTTGCGTACCGCGCAAACTGCTCGGTAAAAAAACTAGGAGGCAGTTCTTTCGGGAAATAGCCGCGCGTGAGGAGATTCTGGTAGATTGTCACAGTCAGTTCGACTCACCCATCGGCAATTTTGACGTACACTCGAGGTTTTTACCACAGTAGAATCAATGTGTCGACGCAGTGTCCAGGAATGACCATCTTGGTGACTCTGCACACCGCTTGGGATCGGTTACCATTCTAGAGTTCGATGAGTCTTTGTTGCGCTTCCGCCAAACCGCTTCGCGCGCAGCGTTCGAGGCCGCGCAGAACTGGACTCGAGATTGACGGAACAGCGTTGGTTGTTCGGTCCATCGAGGAACCCAAGCTTCGGCGATTTCATGAGTCCTTTGAATCAATCCTCGGCTGTCAACGAAGATAAGAGAGTTCGCGATCCTAACTACCTCGATACCCACATCCAAACTGCTATACTCCAAACGCATGTTGCACCGTCATCTAAATCATTCGAACTGGACGCTTGCCGCGATTGACGATGTGATCGCTCGCGGGCGGCTGAATGACTGGAAGGAGCTACGTGATGCTGCCGTAAGCCAGCAGGTTCGCGAGCGAATCCTTCGGGTGGCTAAGCCTCACCTCTCCGATCAATACGCGCAGCGGTATCACTTCTGGAACTTTTATGTCCGAAAGCAATTTGCCTGAATGGGAGCAACTTCTCTCGGCAGCGGCACACCTGCAAGAAATTTTGCCGGAAGCCACACTTGTGGGAGGAACCGCCGTAGCGATCTTTGCTCAACATCGTCTGTCGCGAGATGCCGATCACGTTTTGCCTAACCTTCGTCACACGTTCGACGATGTCTTGGCCCAGCTCGAGGCTGTGGCAGGATGGCGCACCGCGCGAGTGAAAAGACCAGTCCTAATTCTGGGTAGCCTCGATGGTATTGAGACAGGAGTGCGTCAGATGATTCGGGAGCAACCGTTGGAGACTCAGGAAGTAGTCATCGGTAATGTGCGCTTGGTAGTGCCGACCGAGGAGGAATTGCTTCGCATAAAAGGCGTGTTGATTCTCAAACGCAACGCAACAAGGGATTACTTGGATTTTGCCGCGCTTGCGGAACGAATCGGACAAGCGCGAATCTCAGAAGCACTTGCTCGATTGGACCAACTGTACCCACAACCCAGCGGCGAGTCGGTCCTTCAGCAGCTCGAAGTTCAGTTGGCCAACCCAGTGCCGTTCGACTTGGAAAACACAGATCTAAATGAGTATCGGAGGTTGCATCCGAAATGGCATGACTGGAATCGCGTCAAAGAGATCTGCGCAACCATTGCGGTCGATCTCTTTGACGGTCTGTAGATCAAGGCCTCACAATTTCATCTCACGTGACCGAATTTATCGTCCGCGCTGCGGTCGAAACGATCGGACCGAGCCCTTGTAAGCGCGACCAAACGGCACAACTGCTTTAGCTGCGCGTGCCGCCGCTACCTGCACACCACCAAAACCAGTGGGGATTATTCGTTTTACCGGTTGTCCGATCAAGCGCTCGATCGCTTTCATCGAAAGCTCGTCAACAGGTGTGACGATCGTAATGGCTTTACCATGTTTGCCGGCTCGACCTGTGCGCCCCACTCTGTGTACGTAATCTTCAGGCACACTCGGCACGTCGTAATTGATGACATGCGAGACGGCGTCGACATCCAGTCCACGAGCGGCGATATCCGTTGCGACCAAAACTCGCGTTCGGCCATCGCGGAATCCGCGCAATGCGGCTTCGCGTTGCGGCTGACTACGATCCGCGTGAATGCGATTTACGCTGTGATTGCGAGCTTTGAGAATGTGTGACAGTCGTTCGGATCCACGTCGAGTGCGTGTGAAAACCAAAACCTTATCAAGCGATTCTCGTTCGTTTTCGCGCTCGAGCAAGTCAAGCAGAAGCGCGGTTTTGCTTTCAGGAGCAACCGAATAGGCAGTTTGTTCAACCATCTGGGCCGCGCGGCCGCGTGGGCTTACCTCAACCAACTTCGGTTGTTTCATGGTCGATCGCGCGAGGCTCTCAATACTCTGAGACATCGTGGCTGAAAACAATAGTGTTTGTCTCTGAACCGGCAACATTGCGAGTACCTGCCTGATCGCCGGCAGAAAACCCATATCCAACATGCGATCGGCTTCGTCAAGAACGAGTACTTCAACCGTAGAGAGATCGATCACACCGCGTTCTCTGAGGTCGAGCAGACGACCAGGTGTAGCGATGACAACGGTTGCTCGGCTGCGCAAATCTGCGATCTGCGTTCTCATATTGGCGCCACCGATCACGAGGACGCTGCGATTGGCCTTAAGGTTATTAAGCTCGCCGTAGTTCTTGTGAATCTGAAGTGCCAGCTCACGCGTGGGCGCAAGCACCAGCACGCGTGTGCCGGGACGTGTTCGGGCGCTGAGATTCTGAATGATGGGAAGAAGAAATGCGGCGGTCTTGCCGGTGCCGGTTTCGGCACAGCCAATTACGTCGTCACCCTTCAAAATCATCGGGATGGCTTTTATTTGTATTGGTGTCGGATCGAGGTATCCGAGTGACTTGCAGACGCGCAACTGCGCGTCTGCTAATCCTAGTTGAGAAAAATTCATAGGTTCCTTTGTGTGTGTCGGGTTGTCGGCTGAGGGCATGAGAATTACCAGCGCGGTTCAGAACGTCGTCCAGAATTGCCGCCGCCGTACCCGCCCCCGCCTCCGCGGTTGCCGCCACCGCCGAAGCCACGTCCACCGCCCCCGCTACGATTCTCGCGCGGTTTAGCTTCGTTGACTTTCAGCATTCGACCGCCAACGTCCTTGCCGTTGAACTGGTCAATCGCCGACGCTGCCTCTTCATTAGTCGACATTTCGACGAACGCAAAACCTTTCGATCGTCCCGTGTCGCGGTCTTCGATGATTTGCGCTGATTCGACAGTTCCAGCCTGTGAAAACAAGTCTTGGAGGTCCTGATTGGTGGTTTGGAAAGACAGGTTTCCAACATATAGTTTCTTTGTCATAGAGATATACCTTTCCCTTATTTTTAGGAAGAAAAGAAGCTGCGAATCGGATTGAACTTCGGCGAACGGTGGCGTTCGAAGGATCAGGTTCGGATGCTCTCACAAGAGCGGCTTCGAAGTGTGAAACAAGCCTGCTCTCGAACTATCCAAACGACCGGCGCGAATTATTTTGTGCGCGGGGCGCATCACCGTCGATGCGCGAGAGAAGGATTAACTGGACCCTATGATGCCTCGAATACGGCCCAAGTTGCAAGCTTGGAGAAGAGGTCAGTGAGGTTCGGTGTCGGCTTCGTAGTTGTCGTCGAGTGTTTTGTCTTCTTCCAGGGGCGGCAGTTCGATGGTGATTCGATCGGTTGCGGGCGCCTCGAGATCCGAGCCGTCAAATCTTGCGAGCACGACAGTTATGTTGTCTTCACCGCCGCGGTTGTTGGCTTCATCAATCAACAAATCGCACGCTTTCGACAGGTTTCCCTGACTCTCGACGACAATCTTTTGAATATCGTCTGATCTTAGTTTGCCGGAGAGTCCGTCGCTGCAAAGCAGCACGACGTCGCCCTGTCGCAAACGAATTCTGCCAGTAACCGGATTGACGTCGCTTTGCGCACCTAACGCCTGAAGTATTACGTTGCGGAACATGTGCGTCTCAGCTTCCGACTCGCTGATCTGGCCGACGTCCACAAGCTGTTGAACCAGTGACTGGTCCTTCGTGGCGAGACGAATGTGGTCCTTGCGAATGATGTAGCCGCGACTGTCGCCGACCTGCACCAAATCGAGGCTATCGCCTCGGATGGCGGCGCCGGTAAAGGTTGCGCCCATGCCAGCGCAACGCGAGTCTTCCTGGCTGCGATGATGAATTGCGAGGTTGGCGTAGATAGTAGCGTTTTTCAAACACTCGACGAGGTCCAACTCGGGATCGCACGAGGCGTTGCCCTCGCCGCCAATCAACATCTCCTTTACCGAGTCGACTGCCATACGGCTCGCAACGTCGCCTGCGAGCGCGCCGCCCATGCCGTCTGATACCACGAGCACGAGTCCTTTTTGCCCCAAATCAAAATGTGTCAGTTTGTCCGGAGGGGTCGCGCCGTCTGTGCCCGTCCATGTTTGTTCTGATGACAAATCGAGGACCAGGAAATTGTCCTCGTTGCCGCGTCGCACCCGGCCGACGTCTGTTTTTGCGAATAACTCAACGATCATAAGGAGAGCGTATCAGGGAGTCTGCTAAAAGGTTGAGAACGGCGTAATTGTAACCCTATGTTGTTTAGCTGTCACTTCAGTAAAAATCCTACTTTGTCCTCTGTTAATGCCGCACTCTTTAACGTAAACGCGTGAACGACAGGTACAAAGCACCAGGAATAAGTAAAAAACATTAAATCTTTGCCAGCGCCTGATCGAGGTCGGCGATTATATCGTCCGTGTCCTCGATGCCCACTGAGATTCGAACCAGTCCGTCTGTAATCCCGATGCGTTGCCGCTTCGCTTCGTCCACGGACGCGTGGGTCATTGTGGCCGGATGTGAAATCAGGCTCTCGACGCCACCCAGGCTTTCAGCAAGAGTGCAAAGCTTAACAGACTCGAGCACTGTTCGCGCGTTCGCGAGGGAACCAACGTCGAACGAGACCATTCCGCCGAATCCGTGTTGTTGCCGGCGGGCCAAAGCGTGCTGCGGGTGAGACGCCGAGCCGGGGTAGTAAATCTTTTTCACCTTCGGATGCTCTTCGAGAAATGCCGCAACTGCGCGACCCGATTTGTCGTGCTGTTCCATGCGGAGGGCCAACGTCTTCGTGCCTCGCATAACGAGAAATGAATCGAATGGCGAAAGAATCGCGCCTGCGCTGTTCTGGACGAAACCGATCCAGTTCGCGTCCTCTTCGTCGTTCAAAACCACGGCGCCACCGACGCCATCGGAGTGGCCGTTGAGATACTTGGTGGTTGAATGGACCACGATGTCGACACCGAATTCGAGCGGCCGCTGAAGATAAGGCGACATGAACGTGTTGTCGCAGACGACGCGCGCGCCGGCGCGGTGAGCGATCTCGCTGACCTCTTTCAGATCCGTGACGATCATCACCGGATTGGTTGGCGTTTCGATAAACACCATCTTCGTGTTGGGCTTGATTGCGGCTTCGACGTTTAGAGGTTCAGACGTATCGACGTAATCGAATGTGACGCCGTAGTTGGTGAGTATGCGATTGAAGAGTCGCGCAGTGCCGCCGTATGTGTTGTCAGAAACGACGACGTGTTCGCCTGATTTCACAAGCCGCAAGGTGGCGTCGATCGCTGCCATGCCTGATGCGAATGCAAATCCAAAGCGTCCGCCTTCGAGTGCGGCGATGTTACGTTCGACCGCCGAGCGGGTCGGGTTTTGTGTGCGCGCGTATTCGTAACCTTTGTTTTTTCCCAGTCCGTCCTGGGCGTAGGTTGACGTTTGGTAGATCGGAACGGTAACTGAGCCTGTCGCTTCGTCAGGTTCAGATCCGGTGTGAATTGCTGTTGTTGCGAATCCCATTATTAGTTACTCATCACAAATTTCGTCAAAGATGCCCTGACTGCGATAACGTTCCGCTCCGTCGGGGAAAACTGTGACGATGTTCTTGCCGGCGCCGAGTCGTTCCGCGATCTTGTACGAAGCAGCGGCTGCTGCGCCGCTGGACCACCCGCCGAGAAGACCTTCGAGGCGTGCGATCTTCTTGAGCGCGTCGCAAACGTCTTCGTCCGATACCATCATTATCTCGTCGGCTAACGAAGCGTCGTAGATCTTCGGAATGAAGTCACGCTGCCCGATACCTTCGACTTTCTTCGGACCCGGTGGCTTGCCGCCGTAAATTGAGCCTTCCGGTTCGACGAGAACGCACAGAACGTTCTTATTTATCTTCCGCACCGCGCGCGAGACACCGACGAACGTTCCTGAAGTTCCGGCGCCAATCACAAGGGCGTCGATGCGGCCCTTCATCTGCTCGATAATTTCGCGTCCGGTGCTGCGTTCATGAAAACACGGGTTCGCCGTATTCTCAAATTGCTGCGGCACGAAGCTGCCCGGGATCGTTGCTGTGAGCTCGTGGCAAAGGTCAATCGCGCCCTGCATTCCCGCCTCGCTCGGCACGTACTCGATTTCTCCGCCTAATGCCTGGATAAGCTTCATCTTCTCTTCGGCGAAGCCGCGCGGGACGCAGAGGATAACACGGTAACCACGTGCAACTCCCACGAGGGCAAGACCGATTCCGGTGTTACCCGCGGTTGGCTCGATGATCGTCGCACCCGGCTCTAGTAGTCCCTTCTCCTCAGCGTCGAGAATCATCCCCAACGCCGCTCGATCTTTTATGGATCCACCCGGATTTAACCATTCAACTTTTGCATAGACGCTTGCGAGTGGTGGCGGCGCGAAACGAGAGATATGAAGGAGAGGAGTTTGCCCGATGAGATCGATAACGCTTTCAGCTACGCGCATCATTTAAATCGGTGTGGATGGTAGCCTTGAGGTTCAGGCGTGTCAAATACCAACTTGCCGGTTGCATGAATATGCCAGATCAGGCATAATTGGCAGGCCGTGGATGAACCTCACCTCATCAAGGATTTAGTCTGGATTGCGTCCTCAAGAAAAGACCTCAAGGCTTTTCCTGAGGAGGTCCAGCGGGCTATGGGTAAGGCGTTGTATCAAGCTCAAATCGGGCTTAAAGCTCCGATAGCCAAGGTTCTGACCGGATTCGTGGTGCTAGCGTTGTTGAAATTATTGACGATTACCAGACTGATACGTACCGCGCCGTTTATACGGTCAGGTTTTCAGATTTGGTGTACGTCTTGCATGCGTTTCAGAAGAAATCGAAGAAAGGTAACGCTACTCCGAAAGGCGAGATGCAACTGATAAAGAAGCGCTTAAGAGATGCTGAAGAAGATTATAAGGCGCGTGAGTTGCGTTTAGGACGTGACAGATGAAAGCAAGAACTAAAACCAGTAAGCGTAGAAGAACTCAAGCGGACGACGACGTTAGGGTTGAGTTGAGCAGTGGTAACGTGTTTGCTGATCTTGGTCTTCCGAATGCCGAAGAGCTTCTATTAAAGGCGAAGATCGTTACGCAGATCGAGCAATTGATCGAAAAGAAGGGCTGGACGCAGTCTCAAGCCGCCGAGCGTATGAAACTGGATCAACCGAAGGTCTCACGTCTGTTGCGTGGCCATTTCTCCGGCTTTTCAGTCGACCGCCTGTTTGCCATTCTTAACCGCCTCGGCCACAGTGTTGAGGTCCGAATTTCCGCTAAAGAACGAGCACCAGAAAAGTCACACACTCGCGTCTCCATGGGCTAGAAGCCTCATTCTCATCTCGTAGTTGCCTAGCGTAGTCACCTCGAGCGTTGGCGGGGGTCGAGGTATTCGCGGAGGCCGTCGCCGATGAAGTTGAAGGCGAGGACGGTTAGGGCGATGGCGATGCCGGGGAAGATGAGGGCGTGTGGGGCGGCTTGCAGGGTCGAGAGGTCTCGGGCTTCTTCGATCATTACACCCCAGGAGGGCGCTGGCGGTGGGACACCGAGGCCGAGGAATGACAAGGCGGCTTCAGACAAAACAGCGCCGGCCATTCCGAGACTTGCTTGCACAATCAACGGCTGAATCGCGTTCGGAAGAATGTGAATGAGCAGTATGCGAGCGTCGCTGGCGCCGAGCGCGCGTGCTGCCTGCACAAAGTCGTACTCACGAACTTTTAGCACCTGGCCTCGAATTAATCTCGCGTATCCCACCCAACCAATGATGCACAACGCGAGGATCAGTTTATTCAAACCCGCTCCGAGAAACGCGACCATCGCAATCGCCAGCAACAGACCGGGAAAGGCGAGAAACACATTGAAAAGGTAGCCAGAGACAATACGATCAACCCAACCACCGTAATAACCTGACACCGCTCCCATCACCGTGCCGATAAGCGCCGAAACAGCAACGACCACGAGCCCAACCTTTAACGAGATGCGGGCGCCAAATATGACGCGCGAAAAAATGTCGCGGCCTGTCGAGTCTGTGCCGAACCAGTGCTCCGCGGAAGGCGGAAGATAACGCATCGCAAGATTTGTCGCGCTAATGTCGTACGGCGCGATCCAGTGCGCAAACAGCGCTACGATCACGAGTATCGCGACGATTACGAATCCGATGATGGTCAGACGATTCATTTAGTAGTCAACTAACGCGGATTCGCGGATCAAGCCACCGGTAAACCATGTCTGTAAGTAAATTCGCGACGATGTACGTCATGCTGATCACGAGGACACATCCCTGCACGACGCGATAGTCGCGTCTCGCAATTCCGTCTTCGACCAGCAGCAGACCCAAACCCGGCCAACCGAAAATCTTCTCGGTAATGATCGCGCCCGCGAGCAACACACCAAGCTGCAAACCAAGAATCGTAACTACCGGAATCAGTCCGTTCTTCAAGACGTGTTTGTAAACGACGGTTCGCTCGCTGAGCCCCTTCGCCCGCGCGGTGCGGACGTAGTCTTCTCCTAACTCTTCAATCACAGACGAGCGAACCATGCGCGTCAGGATTGCCGACAACGCGGCGCCGAGTGTGAAGGCAGGGAGAATGATGTCGCTCCAATCAAATCGTCCTGACGGAGCGAGCCAGCGAAGTTTGACGGCGAAAACGTAGACCAGCATTGGACCGATCACGAAACTCGGCAAACTGATACCCAACAACGCCACCACGGAAGCAGCGTTATCGATCAACGTTCCGCGATTTGTTCCGGCTATCACGCCGAGGGGAATCGCGATCGCCACCGCGATCAGCATTGCGAAGATCGCGAGCTCGATTGTCGCCGGGTAACGTTCGAGGATCAGACTGATTACCGGACGGTCATTGCGAAACGACAGACCCATGTCGCCGCGCAGCAGAGCACTCCAGTAGTCCGTGTAGCGATTATCGGCGCCATGCCAGGCGAAATGACGCTCACCGTTTTGGTCGCGTGGAAAAGAGAAAAAGAAGGGAGGACGATCGAGTCCGTGTTTCTCGCGAAACTGCGCAAACTGTTCTGGAGTGGCTTGCTCGCCGAGAATTGCGACGGCCGGATCGCCTGGCACCAGCTCGATGAGCAGCGTCACGAGCGAGACGACGGTCCAGGCAACCAATAGGAGAATGAGTAGGCGACGAATACCGCCGAGGATGCTATGCCGAAGCTTGGTTTTCAATCCGTCAGGATTCTATCAGAAGTGAAACCGCTGATAACCAATATCCCGCAAATAAAAAACGTAGCCCGGGGTTGGTTCGAATACTCGCACAGCCCCGACAACCGCGCGCTTACCAAACCTTCCCCGTGACTACGTATCTGGTTGCAAACTAGACGCTGCAACCAATCCTGAAAAATCTATTTCAAAGGTCGCCTGCCCAAATGCAGAGCCGCCACCCCGCCTGTCAGATTCTGATATTGAACCTGATCGAAACCTGCCTGCCGCATTAGGAGCGCGAGTTGTGCCTGGTCCGGAAACTTTTGCACCGATGCTGGTAAATAAGTATAGGCGCTCAGCGAACCGCTGATGGCGCCGCCCAGCAGGGGCAACACATTTCGGAAGTACAGGCCATACACAGCCCGGACGATCGCGTTCGAAGGTGTCGAAAACTCGAGCACTGCCACCCAGCCGCCCGGTTTCAAAACCCTGCACAGTTCCGCAAGACCGTCTTCGACGCTCGACAGATTTCGCAAACCAAAGGCGATCGTCGCCGCGTCAAACGAGCCACTTCGAAAGGGAAGCCGCAAGGCGTCACCTTCAATTAGTGGCACCTGACTTGAAGTCTTACCGGCAGCTACTGCCAACATTGGCCGGCAAAAGTCAGTGCCAACAACTCGTGCTCCTGTAGTTTCAAACAACGTGAGTGACAGATCACCGGTCCCACACGCGACGTCCAGTACGCATGCGCCGCTCGACGAAAGCTTATCGCGTACTTTGGTCGCTACTATCCGCCGCCATCGTTTATCGACGTTCGCGGAGAGCAGATGGTTTAAAAGATCGTACCGATTCGCGATGTTCGAGAACATCTCGCGAACGCGGCCCGCATGTTCGTTTGCGGCACTTCCGTTCTCAGGCACAGTTAAGCCAAATCTGATGGAGGTTTGGTTGCAAGACGCTTGCAAACGCTTTGTGATTACCCGGGACTGGTTTTCGTTCCGGGCGTTGCCGCTGGTTTTGGAGCAGGAGTTGGAGTCGCCATTTCACCTAAAACCTCGTACTGAAATCGTCCTTGAAGCGCCGCTTTCAACGGCAATGTGTCGCCCGCAATTACTGAAGCAAGCCGTGGTTCTTTGAACAAACGACTCGCAATGCGTTGCACGTCCTGCGCGGTTACAGACCGAAGCAAAGCGACCTGGTCCTGTAACGCAGACAAGTGATATGTCTCAACGTCAAGCCATGGATCGGGAAACGACTCCGGTTTTGAAAGTATGCCGGAGATTTCGCCGACGGCTTCGGTTTTTGCGCGGTCCAGTTCAGCCGCGGTCGCAGGCGTCGCTATTAACGACTCCATAACTTTTCGCGCATTGGCGAGTGTATCCGCTGCGTGTTGCGGATCGATCGTCGCGCCCATCACGAAAGCACCCGGCAATGCGTGACTTTGACTTCTCGCAAACACTGGTTGCTTCACGAGTTCCGGCGTTATCCCCTGCCAGCGTTGCTCAGCGACTTTCGCGAGAATTTTCGCCGGGAAATAATCCGGATCAGTTCGGGAAACGCCTCGTACAGCCAAACGAACTTCGGCGGCGGTCCCAGGAACGTTGACGATCAACGTTCGCGCATCCGGAACTTTTGGTTGACGAAACGTAGTGGGCACGATGTTTTCGCTCTTGCGCCATGGCCCGAGCAATTGACGAAGCGTTCTCAGCGCGCGTGCTCGCGTTATGCCACCCACAATAGCCAGCGTCGCGTTGTTCGAGTTTAGAAACCGATCGCGCGCGAGCATCAGATCGGCCCGTTCGACGCGTGTTAGATCCTCGGGCGTGCCACTCATCAGACGTCCATAGGGAAAATCATCAAACAATCGAGCCGCGATGGCCCGATCGGCGACGAGAGGCGGAGCGATGGCCGTGTCCTTGACTGACTTGATTCGGGCCTCGCGTATTCGCGTAATGACTTCAGGGGTTAACTGGGTCGCAAGCAGAGCTGCGCGCAGCGTATCGACGATCTGTTCGAACTCCGATGTTTTTCCGACCATCGTGATCGTCGTTGAGTCGTAATTCACGGCAACTTCGAGTTTCCCCTGCATCTCCTCCCTGAAGTATTCGACCGTGTTCGCATCTGGAAACAACAGATCGCCGAGCAGCGCCATCTGACCTGACTTGCCGGCGAGGTCGAAGGCGGAGCCGCTATTTATTCGGAGTTTCAGCAAAACTTCGGAGCTGCCGGGTTTTTCCCACAGCAGCAGGCGCAGGCCGTTGAGCAACTGCTCCCGTTGGGGCTCGTTTGTTGACTGGGCAAGGGTCGCCGGGACAGCCAGCAGGAAGCAAAGGACCAAAGTGACCGCTTTCGCACAAAAACGGGCCGGAACAGGGATTATTAATGGTATTAACATGTTGAGGCTAAACCGGGGTCTTTCGCTTAAAAGTTACAGGTTCGACAGGGAGCAAAACATCTTAGATGCCGTTAGTTTACCCGTCAACCGTTTGGGGTTTTAACCGCAACCGTTTGGCTTTAAACCGCATCTCAAGCAACTGGTTAGCAACGCAATGACGGCGGTCTGACCCCGGGGATTTCAAAAGAGTTATGTACTTGCCGCCCTTGCGGGATTAATATTTCTTTCGCGCGCGCAAGTTTTTCCCGACCAGGCCGTAACTTTTAGCAGGGTTTTGGTAACTACAGTAGGAAGCAATTCCTGCAGGATCGAGTGCTTGATTGCCCGAGAGAACCACAGACGAGCTCTTGCTGCAAAAAGCAGGGAAGGGCGACCAGGCGGCTTTCTTAGAATTGTACGATCGACACCGGGACCCGATTTTTCGTTTTGCTTATCGGCTCCTCGGTTCAGTTGAAATTGCAGAAGACATCACGCACGACTGCTTTTTGAGTTTGATTCGCAGGCCAGAAGGCTATCATCCCGAGCGTGCGGCGCTGCGAACGTATCTGTTTGCGATCGCCAGAAACCTGGCGTTGAAGCATTTCAGGAATGCGGGTCGCGAGACTGGGCTCGAAGAAATGACTGACGAGCCTGAAGCTTCGCCGAGGCATACGCCATTGCGAAGGTTGCTTGATGAGGAGTTGGCGGCACAGGTTAGAGAGGCAGTCTTCAATCTGCCGGACCTGCAACGAGAAGCCCTGATCCTTTACGAGTATGAGGGGCTAAGTTTGAACGAGATCGCCGCCGTCGTGGATGCGGATGCAGGAGCGATCAAAGCCCGTCTTTACCGGGCACGCGAGAGACTTAAAAGAGTGCTGAAACCCTATTTAGACAGCAATCAGGAATTGAATAGTGGTCGGGAAATTGTTACTTTGAAGGAGGCCTGAAATGGGCGTTGAGCCGGAAGATAAGTTTGATTCCGAGGACGAGCTCAAAGCTTTGCTCGAACGCTGGACCACGCCAGGGCCTTCGGGAGTTCTCGACAGGCGAATTGAAACAAGTTTTGCGAGAGAATTTTCTGGTGCAGGCAGGCTGTCACAGCCGGTACTGCATCCCCTAAGGCGAGAAGAGGTAGTGTCGATGAAGTTTTGTTCCAAGTGCCAAGAAGAGTTTGCTGACAAGTTCAGTTTCTGTCCGGTCGACGGGACGCCGCTAACCGCGGTAGTGCCCAACGTGGCGGACGATCCAAGTATTACGGTTAGCAGAAACGATCAGCCACCCGCAATTGAGGCGGCTGCGGCGTACAGCGAGACAGCGAACCGAGCCGAACCTGTTTACACCGATTCGGAAACGAATTGGGGCGCTGCATCCAGCGCTGCTTCGAGCACTTCTCAAGCGCGCGTCCTACGCGATGAATTCCATCTCACATTCCTTGACGATGCGGGTTTAACCTCCCGTCTCACGCACGAACTAAAAGACGTGGCCCATGAGTATCAACTTACGTGGCCCGAGTTCAAGCGCGATCCGTTTGGCTTTACCAAGCGGACCTTCGTCGGTTATGGCAGCATGCTGCGAAAGTTTCTCGGCAAGCCGAATGTGTTGGTCGCGATGGGCTTTGCATTCCTTGGCATGCTGGCGCTGGTTGGCGCGGTCATGCTGATGGACCGCACTCAGTCATCTGGCGTTTCGAAAGCCGGCCTGATCGTCTTCTCGATAGTTGCCGGCGGTTTGCTGATTGCTCTGTTCTCAACGTGGTTGGGACGTGAGCGTGGCGCGGCAGTGATGGGCGCCGAACCATCCGACTCGAAGAGCGTTGTAGCGGCGATGGTTTCATCGTTCGTGTTCCTGTTCGTGATTCTCGGCATCGTGGTCGCAATCGATCGTCGTGGCCAGGGTTTGCTGGCGAGGGGTGAGAATCCCAACGAGGATCTCCAGGTCGAGCAGATGTTCGAGATTCCTGAGGAACAACCGACGCCCGATCCCGGTCCTGCTGGACTGAACAAAGGCGGTGGCGGCGGTAGTAAACCAAAATTTGAACGCCCGCAGGGCGGTGGCGGCGGCGGCCGTGAAGATTCAAGACCGGCGTCGTTCGGAAAAGCACCGCAGGCATCGTTGAATATTCCGCAGGTAGTGGCGCCGAATCCGAATCCGCCTCCTATGCCGAAGAACCCGTCGTTGCCGGTAGCGGCGACGGTGGTTGCGGATCCGCTTTTAGTTCCACCTGATGCGCGCGTGCTGCCGTACGGTGATTACAAATCGAAGAGCACAGATCCTTCGTCTGGTCCTGGCACTGGAAACGGTATCGGAGACGGTAAGGGTGGCGGTATCGGTCCAGGTGAAGGCGGCGGTCTCGGACCCGGTCGCGGCGGCAACATGGGCGGCGGCGACAGGAGGGACGGCGGCGGTGGACCTGGCGGTGGCGGCGGTGGCGATTACTCGCGCATTTTCCAGAATCGCGAGGTGACGACGAAAGCGCGTCTGCTTGCGAAGCCGGAACCGCAGTACACCGAAGAGGCACGCAAGAACCAGATCACCGGAACTGTGGTGTTGAAAGTGGTGTTCGCTTCGAGCGGGCAGATCACGAACATCCAAACGATGAGAGGTTTGCCTTACGGATTAACTGAGAAAGCAATTGCTGCAGCGCGTAACATTAGATTTGAACCGGCCACCAAGGACGGGCATAAGGTCTCGACGTGGATGCAGCTGGAGTACAACTTCAACCTTTACTAAAACGACTCTCTAGTTAAGTGTGGCCACGGCGTAACTGAAAATCAGTTATTCCGTGGTCACAAATTTTTTGATTCGCCTCACGCCTTCCTGAATCTGCTCCATCGACGTTGCATATGAGATGCGGACGAAACCTTCGGTTCCGAAACCAGCTCCGTCGGTAACCACGACGTGTTCTTTTTCGAGCAGTTGCTGCGCGAAGTCGCCTGATGTCTTAAGTCCATTCTTCAAGCACCCACGCACGTCGGGAAACGCGTAGAACGCGCCTTCCGGCTCGGAACACTTCATGCCGGGAATTTCTTTTAGTGCTCCGAGTAGCCACGCACGCCGGGTGGTGTATTCAGCAAGCATCGCTGCGACCGAGTCCTGTGGTCCATTCAGCGCAGCCACCGCGGCCCACTGAGCGATTGAATTTGCGTTGGAGGTTGAGTGACCCTGGACCTTCAACATCGCTTTGGTCCATTCCGTCGGCGCCAGCGCGTAACCAATACGCCACCCCGTCATCGCATAAGTTTTCGAAAACGATCCCGCGATGCACAAGCGCGCGCGAAGTTCAGTTGGCAGACTCGCCGCGCTGAATACTTCACCCGGCGGGTAGACGAAACGCAGGTAACACTCGTCGGAGATTACGTAAATTCCGCGCTCGGCGGTGAGTTCCATGATGCGACGGAAGTCGGCAGGCGGAAGCACGCGGCCCGATGGATTTGATGGTGAGTTCAGGATCAGCAGTTTTGTTTTCGGAGTGATCGCTTGCTCGACTTGTTCTGCTGTTAGGAGAAAATCCGTGACCTCTGTTTCGATCGAAACCGGTATGCCGCCTGCGAACACGACAACTTCCGGAAAGGTCACCCAGTAAGGCTTTGGAATCAGCACTTCGTCGCCCGGGTTTATCAACGTGACGACCGCATTGAAGATCGCCTGTTTACCGCCGGCGGTTACCATCACTTCGCTCGCCTGGTATTCGGTACCGAAATCGCGTTGATAGAAGTCGATAATCGCGCGTTGGATCTCGCGTATGCCGCCTGCGGCCGTGTACTTCGTACGGCCTGCACGCATCGCTTCAGCGGCGCCCTGTTTGATGTTTTCCGGCGTATCAAAATCCGGTTCGCCGGCGCCGAAGTCGCAGACGTTTACGCCGGAGGCGCGCAGTGCTTCCGCCGCTTGTGCCGCGGCCAGAGTGGCCGATGACCGCATGCGCGCGACGTTTTCAGAAACGGGAAATCGTGACATAGCAGGATATGTTTTCATCTGGGTTTAGCGAGTTTCTCTTTCATGCGGGTTTCGATCAACGGCGGAACGAGGCCATTAATTGTGCCGCCGAGTTGAAAGACTTCTTTTACGAGCCGTGAGCTGACGTAGGAATATGTTTCCGCGGGCATCATGAAAACAGTCTCGATGCCGGGTTCGAGGCGACGGTTCATCAGCGCCATTTGCAGCTCGTACTCGTAATCGGAAATAGCGCGAATGCCGCGGACGATTACGTTTGCCTGTTGGGCCACGGCATAGTTGACGAGCAGTCCGCGAAATGAGTCGATGCGCACTGTGCAACCGCCTTTAGTAATGTCCGCGACGACATCGGCTAGCATCTCGAGGCGTTCTTCGATCGTGAAGAACGGTTGCTTTTCCGGGTTAACGAGGATGCTGATGATGATCTCGTCAAACAGCTTGCAGCCGCGTTCGATAATGTCGAGGTGGCCGTTAGTGACTGGATCGAACGAACCGGGGTAGATGGCGCGTCGCATGAAGGCGAATGGTAACATTGACGCTGCACGGATCAAACCATCTTTGGCTTGACACTGTTTTATGCGGGTGGTTCAATACGCTTTGACAAGTTGACGTGGTGAGTTAAGGCGACTTGCGGCCACGTAAAATAATCCGCTAAACAGCTCGGCGAGTCTAATTCAAAGCAGTTTTGAGGGCTCCGCGTTGTTAAGCGCGGGGCCTTTGTTATTGCCAATTGTCAATTGCCGATTGCCAATTGGTTCTTGGTGAGCCTAGCTTCTTTGGTTCTTATGAGACCAGCTGGCGGACATGAGAACGGACCGCCAATTGGAAATCGGCAATCGGCAATTGGCAATCACATATGAGTTTCCTCGACACTTTAAAAGAACGAATCATCGTTTTCGACGGCGCGATGGGCACCAACCTTCAGGTGCAGAACCTGACCCTCGATGATTTCGGCGGTCTGCGCTTTGAAGGTTGCAACGAGAACCTGCTCGTAACCCGTCCCGACGCAGTCGAAAAAGTACATGCCGGCTTTCTCGACGTCGGTTGCGACGTAATCGAGACCAATTCCTTCAACGGCACTCCCGTCGATTTCGACGAATACGGCATCGCGGACCATGCGTACAACATGAACGTGCTGGCCGCGCGTCTTGCGAAGCGCATCGCCTCAGATTACGCCACGAAAGCGAAACCACGCTGGGTCGCCGGTTCGATGGGACCGGGCCGAAAGCTTCCGACCCTGGGCCACATCTCGTTCCAGGAACTCAAAGACGCTTACTCGGTCCAGGTGCGAGGACTTCTCGACGGCGGCGCAGACCTTCTGATCGTCGAGACCTGCCAGGATCTGTTGCAAACCAAAGCGGCGCTAGGCGCTATCTTCGCGCACTTTGCAGAGACGCACCGTCGCGTGCCCGTCATCGCGCAGGTCACAATCGAAACGTTCGGCACGATGCTCAACGGCACCGAGATCGCAGCCGCCTTAACTGCTCTCGCACAGTTTCCGATCGACGTGATCGGCACGAATTGCGGTACTGGCCCACGTCACATGACCGAGACTGTTCGTCATCTCTGCGAAAACTCGCCGCTCCCAGTTTCCTCTTTGCCAAACGCGGGATTGCCGTCAGTCGTCGAAGGCAAGATGCACTACGACGAGACGCCCGAGAGCTTCACGGCACAAGTGGTCCATTTCGCGAATGATTTTGGCGTGAATATCGTCGGCGGTTGTTGCGGCACCACACCCGCGCACCTCAAGTTGCTAGTTGAAGCGGCACAGCGAATCACTCCGAAGCAGCGCAACGCAACGCTGATCCCGGCTGCATCGTCGATCTACTTCCAACAGCCGTACGTCCAGGACGCGTCGTTTCTCATCGTCGGCGAGCGCGTGAACGCGAGCGGCTCGAAGAAGATGCGCGATCTGCTCAACGCCGAAGACTGGGACGGCCTTGTCGCGCTCGGAAAGGAACAGGAACGCGAAGGTGCGCACATCCTCGACGTCAACGTCGACTTTGTCGGCCGCGACGGGGTCGCCGACATGCACGAACTCGCTTCGCGTCTCGTAACGAACGTCAAGATTCCGTTGATGTTCGACTCGACCGAGTGGGAGAAGATGGAAGCGGGGCTGCAACACGCGGGCGGCAAGTGCATCCTGAACTCGACAAACTACGAAGACGGTGTGCCGCGCTTTCTGAAGGTCGTTGAGCTCGCAAAACAGTATGGGGCGAGCGTCGTGGTCGGCACGATCGACGAGGACGGCATGGCCCGCACCGCCGACGGAAAAGTGAAGATAGCAAAACGTGCGTATGAGCAGGCCACGAATGAAGCCGGTCTGGCCGCGTCAGACATCTTTTTCGACCCACTCGCGTTACCAATCTCGACCGGCATTGAAGAGGACCGTCGCAACGCGCTCGAAACGATCGATGCGATTCGTCGAATCAAACAGGACTGTCCCGGTGCTTTCACAATCCTCGGCGTGTCGAACATCTCGTTCGGTCTTTCACCTGCCTCGAGAATCGTTCTGAATTCAGTGTTCCTGCACGATGCAGTTGAGGCCGGACTCGATTCCGCCATCGTCAACGCCAGCAAGATCGAACCGTTGAATCGCATCGGCGAACAGGAGCTAAAAGTCGCGCGCGAGTTGATCTACGAGCAGCGCCGGTTTGAGGGCGACGTTTGCGTTTACGATCCGCTCACCGAGTTCACGAAGTTGTTTGAAGGCGTAAAGGCGAAGAGCTCGAGCAAGGCGTCGAAGGGCGAAACTGTCGAACAGCGACTGAAGAATCACATCATCGACGGCGACAAGATCGGTCTCGAAGACGAGTTGAACCGCGGTTTGGAGAAGCACTCGGCGCTCGACATCATCAACAACATCCTGCTGGACGGCATGAAAGTCGTCGGTGATCTGTTTGGCAGCGGCCAGATGCAACTGCCGTTCGTTTTGCAATCCGCCGAGGCGATGAAGGCCGCCGTTCGTTTCCTCGAGCCGCACATGGAAAAGAAGGGTGGCGCGACCGCAAAGGGAACGATGGTGCTCGCAACGGTGAAAGGCGACGTGCACGACATCGGTAAGAACCTGGTCGACATCATTCTCACCAACAACGGCTACAAGGTCCACAATCTCGGAATCAAACAGCCGATCGACAGCATTCTCAAGGCGTATGACGAATACGGCGCCGATGCGATCGGCATGAGCGGGTTACTCGTCAAGTCGACCTTGATCATGAAAGAGAACCTGGAGTTGATGAACGAACGTGGCATCAAGGTCCCGGTGGTGCTCGGCGGTGCTGCGTTGACTCGCAAGTATGTCGAGGACGATCTGAAGTCGCTTTATCACGGTCAACTGTACTACGCGCGCGATGCGTTTGCGGGACTGCACACGATGGACCTGCTCGTCGGAGAAGACGGCCAAGTGGACCATGACAAGGCTGCCAAAGCCGCGGCTGCGACTTCCGAAGCCGCTGACGATGTGGAAGATCTCGTCGGCGAGGAAGCGAAGCTTGGCATCCGCAAAGCAGCGAAGCCGCGCGTGATCGCCGATACGAGTCACACGACGCGTTCGAACGTCGATCCGAACGTTCCAATTCCCAAGACGCCGTTTTATGGCTCGCGCATCGTCGACGACATCCATCTTGAGGATGTTTTCGCATATGTGAACGAGACCGCACTGTTCAAAGGCCAGTGGCAGTTCAAGCAGGGAAGAATGCCGGTTGACGAGTACAAGGCGCTCGTACGCGAGAAGGTGAAGCCGATTTATGAGGAACTGAAAGAGCGTTCGATACGTGACGAGTTGCTCGTCCCGCGGATCGTCTACGGCTATTACCCGTGCCAGTCTGAAGGAAACGATCTGATCGTCTACGGCGAGGACCAAACCGAACGCGTTCGCTTCACGTTTCCGCGGCAACCCGCGGGCAAGCATCTGTGTCTGGCAGACTATTTCGCGTCACGGGAGTCGGGCCGTATGGACGTCGTCGCGTTTCACCTCGTGACTGTAGGACGGCGCGCGAGCGAGTATTCGCACGAGTTATTCAAAGCAGACAACTACACCGACTATCTGTATTTCCATGGTCTAAGCGTCGAAACCGCCGAGGCCCTCGCGGAACTGTGGCACCAATGCGTTCGTCAGGAGTTGGGAATTGCCGAGCACGATGCTGGCGAACTGACGCTGTTGTTTCGCCAGCAGTATCAAGGCTCACGTTTCAGTTTCGGTTACCCTGCGTGTCCAAACCTCGAGGACCAGCAAAAACTCTTCGCCCTGCTGGAGCCGGGCCGGATCGACGTTTCGCTCACCGAAGAATTTCAGCTAGAGCCGGAACAATCGACATCGGCTATTATTGTTCACCATCCGGAGGCGAAATACTTCTCGATAGAGTGATCAGTTCAGCACCCAACGTTCAAACAGACACCGCGGATCCGACGGATCCAGCGAATCCAACTGGGGAGGAACTGCAAGTTCTATCCTCGTTCGAACGTTTCGCCCTTCGCCTTGTCGACCGGATGAACCGCGGTAAGTGGAAACGCTTTTGGACGTGGTGTCAGAGCACGATGGGCGCGGGTTGGATCCACCTTTCTACTTACAACATCATGAATGTGTACGGTCTCGAAAACATCGAGGCAGTATCGCGCGAGCGTCCCATCGTGCTGGTGGCAAACCACCGTTCGTTTTTCGACATGTACGCAGTCTCGACTGTGCTGTTTCGGAATACGAGCTGGCGTAAGCAGCTTTTCTTTCCGGTGCGCGGCCGGTTCTTCTACCAGAACCCGGCGGGACTACTGGTGAACCTAATCATGGGTTGGTGGTCCATGTATCCACCATTCTTTTCGACGGGCGATCATCCGTTGCCGGAGAAGCGTCCGTTTGACAAGTACGCGTTTCGCCTTCTGACGAATCTGGCGCGAGTTGGACCAGGCAACATCATTGGCTTTCATCCGGAAGGGACACGCAACAAGGGAGCTGATCCGTATTCGTTTTTGCGGGCGCAACCGGGAGTCGGGAAGTTGATCATGGACGCGCATCCGCAAGTGATTCCAGTTTTCATCGCGGGGCTCTGCAACAGCTTGCCGCGACAGGTGATGCGAAACTGGAACCGCGAGGACGTCATTCGTATTCACTTCGGGCCGCAGCTCGATCTCTCAGAGCACCTCGACAAACCGGATCGCCTGCGCACGCATAAAGAGATCGCCGACACCGTCATGCAAAAGATCGCTGAACTCGGCGAACAGGATCGAAAGTTGCTCGGAAAATAACGATGACTTTACCGCTGGTAATCGTGAATCCGACGTCGGCGGGTGGCAACACGGCGGACGTGTGGTCGCAAATCGCGAGCGATCTCCGTTCGCAGTTTGGCGCGTTTCAAAACGTGTTCACCGAGGGCCCGGGACATGCCGTGACGTTGGCGAGCGAAGCAGCGCGGAAAGGCGTGAAGTTCATAATCGCCTGCGGCGGTGACGGCACGGTTTCAGAGGTTGCGAACGGCATTCTCACCTCCGGTAAAGACGTTGAACTGGGTATCGTGCCGAGTGGTACGGGCGGAGATTTCCGGCGAACACTCGAAATTCCTGCACAAAGCCGTGCGGCTGCGCGCGTGTTGCGCACGGGCCAAACGCGACAAATCGACGTCGGTCGTGTTTCTTTCGTCGATCATAACGGCGCCGAAGCGATGCGGTATTTTTTAGGCGTGGCCTCCTGCGGTATGAGCACCAAGGTGATCGAGCGCGTGAAGGCCGGTACGCCCGACTGGCTTCCCGTCAGCACGCCGAAAAGACTTGGCGGCCGCATCTCCTTTGGCGTTTCAATGTTTCAAACGGCGCTGCGTAACAAAGGCACGCGGCTGGTCGTCCAACTCGACGACGAACACGAACGAAATCTTGTAGTAGCAAATCTCTGTATCGCCAACGCGCGTTTCTTTGGCGGTGGCATGAAGATCGCGCCGGACGCAAAGTTGACTGACGGCCAGTTTGACGTCGTCGGCATTGGCGACCTGAGTGCGCTGAAGATCTTTACTAGTGCACCGCGCGTTTACCTCGGCGCGCACCTCTCCATGCCGGAAGTCAGTCACGCCCTCGCCCGAAAGGTTGTCGTTCGCCCGCCCGATAGCTCAACCGAAGTACATTTGGAAGTCGATGGAGAACTTCCTGGAAAGCTTCCGGCGACGTTCCAGATAATTCCTCAAGCGCTAAAAGTTCGCAGCGCAGTCTAAGAAAACTTCAAACAAGAAAAATTTCTTTTCTTCACCTCATCAAAACTCTATGATGCTTGAGTCATGGATGAGCGACGTGCGAAGCCACGTTTGAGCGTGCGTCTCGATGCGGTTTGGCAGGGTGGAGAGGAACGTCACTCCGCTCGCGTCACCGATCTTTCCGAAGGCGGATGCTACCTCGATACCGTGGGCGAGGTAATGAGCGGCGAGATTGTGGCCTTTCGCGTATTGCTTCCTGAC
Organism: uncultured Acidobacteriota bacterium; assembly: GCA_963789185.1. Lineage (GTDB taxonomy): Bacteria > Acidobacteriota > Blastocatellia > Pyrinomonadales > Pyrinomonadaceae > PSRF01. The sequence continues at coordinate 231,263 of CAWBJU010000010.1, read as the reverse complement.
GGGGACTGGCTATATCTGGAAGGTGAGGTGCGGCATCACCATCATGGGCTCGGATTTGGCGTTAAGTTCGTCGACTTGAATGAAGAACAGACAACGAATTTGCACTTCCTGCTAAAGCTGGCGAGTGAAGCTGGACCAGAAGCTGTTATCTCCGCTGATCTGGTCGAAGACTGATCTGCCTTTAGCGAACTGAACGAGCGACGGTCCAAACGCAGTGAGTTCCCCCCAGAACCTCTCACCAAGCGTAGACACACGGCGGCAAGCGGCTTAAAACCAACACATAAATGGCGATTCAAGGCACGTTGAAAACGATGAGTCTGACCGACCTGCTCCAGTTTCTGGCAGCCGGCAGAAAGTCAGGCACACTCAAGTTCGATCGCGAAAACATCAGCAAGCAGGTCTATTTTGAAAACGGTCTCATCGTCGGATCGAAGTCAAACGATCCGCGAGAGTACCTGGGCCAGGTTCTGCTTCATTACGGAAAGGTTGACGAGGCGCAGCTACAAGCGGCCCGCGAGGCCCAACGCACGTCGGGCGCGAAACTCGGCGAGGTGCTGGTCCAACAGGGATTTCTGACCGAAGACGAAGTACTCGACATTCTCAAGACACGCACGCTCGACGCCATCTACGACCTGTTTGTCTGGAACGAAGGTGAGTTTGAGTTCTACGACGACGAGCCGTTGCCCGACGACTTGATTCTCATCGAAGTTGAGCCGACGACTGTGATCATGGAGGGAATCTACCGGCTCGACGAGTTGGCCCGCTACAAGATCCTGGTTCCATCGGATCGAAGCATTGTGGAGCTTGGCGCCGGTTGGACCTCGTCGTTGAAACTGGGCAAGGAATACCGTCGCATTCTTTATTTCGTCGAGAAGCGCATGACCGTTGCCGAGATTTGTTATCACATGCATGCCTCGGCGTTTCACGTTTATGGTCAGCTTTTTACGTTGATTGGCGAGGGCGTTGCGCGCGTGGCTGGCGAACTGCCGGAAGAGAGCGCGCCGAAGATTGCGAACGTTGAGGATCTCCCTGAAAGCGTGACTGAAATGATCTGGTCCGCGCAGCGAAAGCTCGATAGCGATCCTGAAGCGGCGTTGCTGACCGTGCAGAAGGCGTTGCAGCAGCAACCTAACAATGCCGATGCGCAGCGACTGCTGGTGGACGCTGAAGAAAAATATGTGAAGCACGTTTACGCGAACGATCTCTCGCCAAAGGCTGTGCCGCATCTCCTGGTTGCGCCTTCCGATCTGACGTTGCAACAGATCGATCCGCAGGAGGGCTTTGTGCTATCGCGAATCAACGGTTCATGGGACATCCAATCCATACTTTCGATCTGCCCATTTCGGGAAGCGGACTGCCTGCGCATGATCCGAGACCTGTTGAAGCGCGGGATTATCAGTTTGGGTTAATTCACGCGTTCTCTGGTTTGACCTGATTACGTAAAACTTTCGCGCCACCGGATGCGCGACGTTGCGCCAGCGCGACAACGACCGCTCCCTCACGATCTCAAACCCGGCAAGACTAAACGTTTTTCGCCATCCTTGTTCACGCTGAAACGTGCATGGTCCAGTCCGCCCACGCCATTGCCGGTCGTGGGACCAACAGACCATCCGATCCCACCAGAGCGACGGAATGTCTTCGTAAATGATTGCTAAACCTCCCTCGCGCAACACTCGACTAACTTCGTTCAGCACAAGTACCGCGTCGTGCGCGTGATGAAGAACGTAACAGAGCAGCACTGCGTCAAAAGTTTGGTCCTTCAAAGGGAAATGTCGGCCGTCGTAAGGCAGGTAATTGATGCGCGCTGAGGGGCCGTTGCCGACGTCCAGTCCAACCACCGGCGTGCCCAGCAACCCGGTTAGATGATGTGCGATAAAACCGTTGCCGCAACCGACGTCGAGCACGTTGGCTCGAGGTGGTAACGTACGCGCCACTTCCAGCGCCATGTCGTAGGCGCGGCCCACTTTCCGGCGCCTTCGCATGCGCTGGAAGCGGCGCTTGATGAATGTGCGTAGACTCATCATCGATCGAGATGAGTGCAAGCGCGGTGCCTCACTTATGATCCCCGAAATTCTGTGGTAAACATCAGGTGCAATAAATATGCGTCGCAAATAATTGCCGACAATTGCTGCCGCAGATTTGCTCAGTTTAGAATGCGGGCATGGCTAAACTTCTCATGACTGTCATGTTGCTAACGCAAACTCTTCCGGCGGGTTATTGGCCTCTCGAAAAGAGCCAACCCATCATCGATAAAACGCAGACGATTACTCTTTCACCGGATACTTCAAAACTGACCGATGGTGAAAAGAAAGCCGTGGCGAAGTTGATCGAAGTAGGTCGCATTTTTCAAAAACTCTACGAAGAGCAGCGGCATCCGGAAGCGCTCTCCTCATATCGCGCGCTCGAACAACTCGACAAGAGCACCGGTTCGAAGCCAGCAACGCAAAACCTTTTGACGCTCTATCGTCTGTTCCAGGGACCAATCGCCACCACGCTCGACAACAAGCGCGAACAGTTTCTCCCTGTGGAGCCGACGAAACCGGGGAAGAACGTGTACCCGTGGGGCATCACGAAGGAAGCAATCGATCAGAAACGGGCTCTCATGCCCGAGCTGCTCGACCTGCGAACCGTCGTTCGATCGCAAGTGAATGTTAAGAGCGACATGGACGCGCTCAGGAAGTACCCGGTGTTACAAACCCTGCATCCGAAATTGCTCAGCCAGCTTGGTGGAATGCGGACCGGCGTGGACTTCCTGTACGCCGTGCCCTACTCAGTTGCCTATGCCGACGATCTGATGAAGGCGTATGGTCTATTGAACGAAGCGGCGGATGCGGTCGAAAAGGACGACTGGGAGTTTGCTCGCTTCCTGCGCAACCGCGCGCGCGATCTGCTTACTAACGATTACGAGTCGGGTGATGCGAGTTGGGTTACCGGCAGATTCAAGAACCTCAACGCGCAGATCGGCTCCTACGAGACCTACGACGACGAACTCTTCGGCGTGAAGACTTTCTTTTCGTTCTGCCTGCTTCAAAGCCGGCAACAGGAAACAGCCGCGTTGCGCCAGGCGATGAAGGGAATTCAAGCGCTCGAGGATTCGCTGCCTTACCGGCATCACAAGAAAGTTAAGGAAGACATACCAGTCGGTGTTTACGACGTGGTCGCCGACTTCGGACAATCGCGCGGCGGCAACACGGCGACGATTCTTCCCAACGAAAGTTATCTCGGACGTCGTTATGGCCGCACGATATTGCTGCGCGCAAACATCATGCGGGACACGAGTATCTTTGAAGGCACCTCCAGTACGTTTGCGGCCGCTGTCGGCGAGGAACAAGCGAAAGCGCTTACACCTGACGGCAACTTCTACCGCACGCTGTGGCACGAAGTGGGCCACTATCTCGGCGTCGATAAGACCGGCGACGGCCGTGAGCTCGACGAAGCATTGCAAGACAACGCGAACACGATGGAAGAGATGAAGGCGGATCTGGTTTCGCTTTTCGTCGCCCAAGCGCTGCACAAGCAGGGCTACTACACTGACGCGCAATTCCGCAGCGTTTACGCCGGCGGCATTCTGCGCGTTTTGCAAAACAATCGTCCGCGTCGCGATCAGCCTTACCAAACGATGCAGCTCATGCAGTGGAACTTCTATCTCGAGAATGGTTTGTTGAGTTTCGATCCGGCGACAAAGACGTTGCGCATCAACTACGACAAGTACCACGAGGTTGTGGGCAAGATGCTCGAGCGAGTGCTGGCGGTGCAGTACGCGGGCAACAAGGCGGAGTCAGACAAGTTTATCGATCAGTACACGAAGTGGGATGAAAATCTTCACGGCGCGATCGCGGCAAACATTCGCGCGCAGCAACGATATCGATTCAGAGTTTTTAAGTACGCGGCGCTCGGCGAGTAATCAGCGCTGGTTTTGAATTGCCTGTTGAGCGATATCGAGGTACGCACGCAGGCGGACTTCAGGAAGTCTAATCCGCTCCACCGCCAGCTTCGAGCGATCGAAATTGGTTAACGCGATCGTGGCCAGCGACGACGACAACTGGGTCGCTATACTGGCGATCATGTTGCCATTTTGCAGGTTCAGCTCTTCCTGTTCGTAGAACTCGCCAAGAAACCCATCCACGCCACGTGCGGCGGCGCTGATTTCGTTAAACTGATCGATTAGTGGATCGACGATCTCGAAAGCTCGTTTCGTGTCGAGACGGGCATACGCTTTCGCGATTTCCAGCAGGGCCTGCATCTGCGCGTGGTCCTGGGCTTGTAGTGACGACGGCAACAAAGCACGTGCTTGATCCAGAAAGACAATTGCCGCGGCCCGCTTGAGCCCAGGTCCGATCTGGGCTACCAACTGTGACAGCGCCTGTGCGCGTTCCTGGGTGGTGGGAAAATTCGCCACGCTTCTGAGAGCATCCTCTACTTTTCCCTTCGACATTGCGCGATACATCTCTTGCATGTCGAGATTGTGAAGCGCTTGCTGCCGCTGGTAAGGAGTGGTGACGTGATCGTTCACGATCTGTCTCGCTCGGGCCAGGTCGCCATTATTCTGAAGACGGCCCGAGAGTTGAACGAAGAGTTGTTCTTTTAGTTGCTGCGGCGCCTTCGACAAGACTTGAATGACCTCGTCGACAGGCATGTTCATATTGTTGATGGCGTCGTAGTATTCCTGCACTCCCGGCATCATCGGGTTGTTGATGGCTGAGAGTTCGCTAAACTTTTTATTGACAGCAGCCAGGCTTCCATTCTCCAACGAGTCGACCTCTGCTCCCAGCGACTGCAAACCCTGAAGTAGACCCATCGCGTAATGGCGATCCGATGTGTAATGGATCGCTGATGGAGATTTGAAAGCCAGCGCCTCTTTCACCGCTTTCTGTATCAGCTCACGGCGTTGTTGATCCGACAGGAGCGCCGTACGCGGCGACGAGCCGTTGGTGTCGGCACCCTGGTTGCCACCTGCCTGTCCGGACATTTGAATCAGGCCTATGACTAAGGAGGCGGCTTGCGAATTATTTGTTAGATTCTCTCCGAGGAGTTTGGCGGCGACGTCAGCGGCCAGTTCAGCCGCCATTTCGGGATTCTTTCCTCTGAGGATGCTGATCGTGTTGATAAGCGCTGACGAGTATCGCGTCTTGAGATTCTCGCGTGCGATTTCGAGCGTACGTTTCGGATCTTTCGCAGCAATCTGATTTGCGATCTCCATTTCCATCGCAGCTTCGTTCGCGGCCAGATCATGTTGATTGCCGTAAGGATCAGCCAGCCCAGGCAGCGAGCGCAAAAAACTCAGCGCCATCTCAGGCTGCCGTGGTGTCAGTGCCTGAACTATCTCGAAGCGCAGGTTCGTGATGATGTGATAGTTCTTGGTGTATTCGCGAGAAGCAGGATCGATGTTTGCCGTTAACTCTTTGAATCCGGTTGCCGCATCCGTGAAATACTTCAAAGCCCGCTTTTCATCCGACTCCCACAGCAGCAACGCCGCCTGCATCTGTGCCCTGATTCGTGTTTGCGGCAAGCGCACTTCGGCTATGGTCCCTTCGATCTCACTAAGCAAAGCGAGGCCGCGCGCTTTCAGCAGTTCCTGACTCTTGCTTTCTTTGATCTCCTGCTCGGTGGCGGGGCGCAGTTCTGTCAGCTCGATCTTGTATTTACCGGCAGGAACCGGTTCGCGGCTCAATGGCGTTACTTCTATCAGGTAGGGTTTTTTGCTCGCGGTGACAAAGGTAACGTCTTCCGCTCCATCGGTTCCGGTCGGTGAGTCGTATTCAGAGGGTTTCCTGCCGAGTGGATGATGGACGCGTACGACAACGTCGATGCCGCGTTGTTCGATTGTTATCTGGATCAGACTGTTCTCTTCGGCGACTACCTGGAAGGTGTGGGATTGTCCGGCTGAAAGCGTGCGCTCGAGCGGTGTGCCGAGCTGAAGCGTGGGTACCGATGATTTTTGAGCCGCGACAACGCCAATCGACACACAGATGAGAATCAGTGCCCTAATCCAGCCCATAATCGCTCCTTGCTTTTGTCTGTCTTAATGCCCGAGGTTGACGGTCTTAAGACGCCCCAGCCGGGTAAAGAGTTCCCCGAAGGTGGAACTTTATTTACCGAAGGCGTTACCGCCAAGGAAGTTTTCGCGCAGGTAGACGACCGTCTCATGCAGGGTCTCGCCGGGATCGCGAGGTTTAAAACTGAGCTCGCGCGCAGCTTTTGAACAGTTCAGGTACCAGTAATACTGGGCCATTTCAATCGCGCCAGGCTCAACGGGCGAGGCGAGGTCCCACTGTTTGAAAAACGAATCGACCAGTTGGGCTCCGGTAATTGCCACGCGCGAAGGCAGCGCGAGTTTTGGCGCCGACACTTTTGTTAGCCGCTCGAGCCGTCCGAAGAACTTGGAAAAGGTCCAGTTCGCCGCACCCAGCAGGTAACGCTCGCCATGACGTCCTTTCTTCATCGCGACCCGGAAACTGTGCGCCGCGTCGCGCGCATCGACGAAGCAGACGCCACCCGTGGGTACTGCGCCGATCTTGCGGGCCATGAAGTCGAGGATCAGCTTAGTAGAACTGAGACGATCATCGCCGGGACCAAGTAGCAGACTCGGGTTCATGATCACGAGCCGCAGTCCTTTGCCGCTGAATCGTTCGAGCGCTGCCATCTCCTGATAAGCCTTACTGGCGTAGTACGGCCAGCGCGAGATGATATCGAGCGGTTGCGTGAAGGTTTCGTCCGGAACAGTGTCGCCATCTTTCGTGACTGCGATCGTGCCGCTGGTCGAAGCGAGGACGATCGTCTTAACTCCGGCGGCTTTGGCGGCGTCACAAAGCAGGCGCGTGCCTTCGACGTGAATGTCGTACATCGAGCGCGCGTCTTCGCGTTCGCGCGAGACTTTGCCGGCGAGGTGATAGATCTCGCTGATTCCTTCGACGGCGCGTTTCGTGGCGTCGGCGTTGGTGATCGATCCGGCGAAGGTTTCGACGCCAAGATCGACAAGCCAATCGGGTATCGACGTGGCCATGACGCGAATGTCTTTCGCGCCGTCCTCGATCAGTTGCCGAACGAGGTGCGAACCAAGAAAGCCCGTACCGCCGGTAATCAGCGTTACCGCACGTTGTCGTTTTTCGATGGCCGCACGGCGCTTGGTCCCGGTTGTGACCATGCGCGCGGTGCGTTTGCCTGACGTTTTAGAAGGCATCAGAAGACGGGTTTACGCGGATATAAGCTCGGTCTTGCGTTCGGCTCGCCATTGCTTGCGCAGCAGTTTTGGATCGAACTGGTGTCGCGTGCGATCGCGCAGGTTAACCACCTCGTGTCGTACACGCGCGGCAATCAACCGGTACGCTTCGGCGCGCGGCAGGCCTTTGGTCATTTCTTCCAGTTCTTCAATCTCGAGGAAACGACCGATGCGCGCACCGATGTTGCGGTTCTTGATGATCGTTGTTCCTTTTGGCATCGCCTCGTACGTGCCGTCGAGAAACATCGGCAGAATGCCAACGCGCGCGTGCAGCGCGAGGTAACCGACGACGGGCTTGTAGTCAGCCATGATGCCGGTCATCGAGCGCGTGCCTTCGGGGAAGATGAGCGCGTTGTAACCCTGATCGAGGAACGAGCGCGCGTGGCGCAGTGACTGTCTGAGCGATCCGGTCCGTTCCATGGGCACGAGGTTCGTGAAGTTCTCCATTACGGCGCGTTTGTACTTCGTGTCGAAAAAGTAATCGGCAGCAGCAAGCGCAACCATGTCCTTACCCGCCTCTCCAAGCGCCATCTTCGTCAGGCCCATGTCGAGGTGCGAACAATGGTTTGCGGCGACGATAAAGTTTGTGTGCGGTGGAATGTTTGAGCGTCCCTCGTAATAGGTCTTGAGAAACTGGTCGTAGAGGAAACGCTGGAGGAGGTCGCCTGCTTTCGTGCCTGCTTTTTGCACAAACGATGGGATATGGATTTCCTCGTCTTTTTCACGATCGGCAGTTCGTACTTCCTCTTTTACCGCAGCGCCGCCGCGGCGGCTCACCACGGTTGTCAACTCGCGAATGTCCTGAATCTCGTTGAATCGCTCCGGCGCCGAGATCGAGCCGCCTGCGCCCTCGATCGCCGTTCCCAGTTCGACAAACATCAGACTATCGAAACCGAGATCGCTCAAGCGCGTGTCGATCGAAATTTCAGATCGCGGACGGTTCGCGACATTCGCCACGAGCCCCATCAGCCACACCGAGTCTGCATCTGCGACTTCGCGCGCCGTCGACTTTCGACCTGACTTCTGCGTTTCTTCGAGCGACTCCATGATCTGGACCACTTCGCGCCGTTTCACTTTGCGAGTGGCGGTGCGCGGCAGTTCGATGTCAGTGAAGTGCATCACCTTGACGCGTTTGTAATAGGGCAGGGAAGCGGAAACCTCGCGGAAGTGCTCCTCGACCTGGCGATGCAGCGCCGCGCGTGAAAGCGAGATGTCGTATTCGTCATCGGCAACTACGAGACATGCGACCTTCTCGCCGATGCCATCCGGCAAACCGACGATGCTGAGTTCTTTGACGTAGGGAGAGTTTAGGTAAAGCTCTTCGAGTTCGTCGGGATATACATTCTTACCATTCGTATCGACGATGATCTCTTTTGAGCGGCCCACGAGGTAGAGATTGCCGTCGTCGTCGACGCGTCCGAGATCGCCAGTGTAGAGCCAGCGTTCGATGAGCGTTTTCTTCGTCGCGGCTTCGTCTTCGTAATAGCCCAACATGATGTTTGGACCACGCGCGATCACTTCGCCGACGCCCGTTGCGTCAGGTTCCGCGATGCGCACTTCAACGCCCGGCAATGGTTTGCCTACTGTGCCGCTGAGCATTCGATTCTCGGGACGCGTGACAGTCAAAACGGGCGATGCTTCGGTCAGACCGTAACCTTCGAGGATCGTGAAGCCGAGACCGTAGAAGTCGCGCTGGATCTTCTCACTCAACGCCGAGCCGCCGCTGATAAAATAACGAATGCGGCCACCAAGTCCTTCGTGAATCGGATAGAACAGCACTTGTCCTGCGTTCACAGCAGTCTTGTCGCGCAGCCATGCGTTGGCGCGAATCAAATTGTCTGCCGTTTTACCGATCCAGTCGCTGCGTTCGTAGAGCCGGTTCCTGATGCGGCGATGGAGCAGTTCCCACAACGCCGGCACGCCGACCATGCCCGTTACGTGTCCGTTCTTGATCGCGCGTGCGAGTGCGTCGCTGGTAAGTTCGGGAAGATAGGTAATCTGCGCGCCGCGACTCAGCGGTGTTAAGAATCCAGTAGAGAACTCAAACGTGTGATGCAACGGAAGAACGGACAACACACCGTCGCTCGTGCTCATGTCGAATACTGACGAAAGCATCGACACCATACTCGACAGGTTGCGATGCGAGAGCATTACGCCTTTCGGTTGGCCCGTCGTTCCGGACGTGAAGATCAATGAGGCAACACTCTGAGCATGTGCTTTTTGCGGGAGCAGTGCGATGCGTTCGTCTTCAGTCTGCTCATCGGGGAGTTCGAACACTTCGTCGTAGGTCCAAAAGCGCGTCAGTCCCTGTTCTTTAAGTCGCTCTTGTAGATCCGGATGGTCCTCGACGATGGCCTGGCTGGTAATGATGCCAGCAGCGTTGCCGGCCCGCGCAAAGTTCAAAATCTCACTCGTCGAACTCTCGGGATCACACGGGATGCACGTCGCCCCAGCTTTCAACACACCGAAATACGTCATGCCCCACTCCGGTGCGTTACTGCTGACGAGCATCACGCGGTCGCCCTGCTTGATGCCCTGGCTCGCAAGGAACCCCGCCACGCGCGTAGCGAGTTCGCGCAGATCGGCGTAGGTGTATTGCTCCTTGCGACCGTCGCGTTCGATGCGCATCGCCACGCGCGTGGCGTGACGCTTCGTCGATGTTTCGAACAGTTCCAGAAGATCGCGATACGTGTAGACGCGCTTCGGTTGCGCCCGCATCTCGTCTTCGAGAGTCGGGAATACCCACTTCGTGAGTCCCGGTAAGTGAATGTTGAGCCAGTAGTCGTACCAGTCAAACTGTTCCGGGTTCCAGGTTAAAAAGGATCGTTCGTCCTCGCTTATTCGATCGAACAATGAACGCACGTTGTCGGAACGAAAGATATACGCATTCTCGACTGTGAATGGCCGAAACATGTCGAATGCTTCGGTTGTTTCTCGCGTCAGCTCTTCAACACGTTCGACGTTGGTTTTTACGAGATCGATTACCTCGCCGAACCGCCCGCCGCCCCAACGCGGTCGCACGCGATCCAGCAACGACGAGGCTTTCTTCGCTGCGGAGTTGAACATTGGCACCGAGGTTCTTTCGTACTGCGACGTCGAAACGGGACGCGGCTCCATGCGCGCGGCGATCTGATTGAAAAACTTGACGCCAGTTTCTTTCTCCTGAAAGTGCTTGCGCTTATCGAGACCGACCAGACCGATGATTCGCTCCATGTTGTTCGGATTCGAATCGCCAGTGGCTGCCTGAAAGACGAGTCGTGGTTCTTCAACACAAGCCTGCGCGGAGACCGCCAGCATCACGGATGCGACTTGATCGACCGGCGTGATGTCGAGGATCAGTTTATCGTTCGCGGGAATCTGCGTTTGACCTTTGCGAATCAGGAAGATGATCGGCGCAGTGGTCGTAAAGCCTTCGTTCCAACCTGGGAACGGGTAAGACATCGCCGACTCGACGATGCTGGGCCGTACGATGCTGCGAACGATGTCATTTTCGGCCGCGACGAGTTGTTCGCCAAGCGACTTCGTGTAGGTGTAGATGTTGGGCCAACCCCAGTACGCCGCGCGTTCGACGCCGAGATCCGTTAGTCGTGTACGCGTCCACACTTTTCGCTCGCGTGCGACCGCCAGACCGAGTGCATCGGGATCGTCGACGTCGCGTCCTTCTTCCATTAGCCGTTTACGAGCGGATTCGCGAAAACGCGCAGCCATCATCGCGTCGCGCGCTTCGTCTCGAACACGATCTGCAAGCTTCGCGCAGTCCGCGATCTCCTGTTCGACGGAGAACTGAACGCCCTTCATCTCCGGCTCGTTGTGACGCGGGAAGTAACCAATAACGGGATCGCTTTCCCACACGGCTCCGGCTCGATTACCCGCCACGAAACAAGTCGACACATGGACCAGCGCCGGCCGCTTCATCCGCTTCGCGAAGGCGATCACGTTTTGCGTGCCGACGACGTTTGTGCGCAGGCCGCTTTCGAGTGTTGGATTAAACGTTACGTTACCGGCGGAGTTGATGATGATGTCGATGTCGGCGGCAATCGCCTGCGCTTCTTCTTCGCTGTAACCGAAGTTTGTTTCGGCGATGTCGCCGCCGCGAACGACGACCTTATCGTTAACAAAACCCTCGAGCGCGCTGCCGTAGCGCTCGCGCAGCGGATCGAACGGCGGCGCGGTGATGATGTTGTTCCAGAATCGTGTTTCGGACTCTTCCTGCGACCGCGCGCGCACCGTGAGATAGATCTTTCCGACGTTCGGAAAGCGATGCAGCAACATGCTGAGTGTCACCTTACCGAGGAAGCCCGTGCTTCCAATCAGGAAGATCTTGCGGTCGTTGTAGATCTCGGTCGGAGAGAGCTTCATTACTTTATTCCATATCTGCGACGGCGATCACCGGCTGATGCAGCATCGTGATCTGCGCTGAATTCCCCATATAACTTCGCGCCATAGCGATCGCTTCGGTCAGATTGTCTGCGCGTTCCCAACCAAGCATCGCCGGTACGTGGGCGTTCTCCGCACCGGCCGCAATCACGCGGCCCACGTGCTGGCGGCCATTCTCGCCCCAGTACCACATGAAAAACGGATGCGCGCCGTGATATGCGTTGCCGCGGCGGTACATCTCGATATAACTCGGATTGTTCGCAAACTCGCGTTCGTACTTCTCGCGCAGCACGAAAGCGTCACGAGTCTCCGGCAGCAGACGATTGAAAAACTCGATGTAGCTCGGATGAAAGTCGTGATCGAACTCGTCGTAGCAAGGATGATTGATGATCATCACGCCGCCCTTCTTCAACAGCGGCTTGTTGCGATAGAAATTGAAGTGATAGCCGAGCGCCATCACCTGGACCAGCAACGGATTCAAAATCGAATAAACGTTGTAAGGTGAGATGTCGGGAATGCCGGTGATCAGAATGTCGGCCTGACCACGGATCGGAATCGCGTACTGTTCGAAACCTTTCGCCACGATGCGCTCGTGGACCGGTTCAGTCTTTCCCGCGTGACACGCGATCATCTCGTACGCCGCGGGGCGCGAATGCAGCAGCTTGCGTCGCGCTTGCCGCGGCAGCTTGTTCATCGTGTAGCGCATCGCTTCGAACTTCATGCGATCGAAAGCGCTGAAATCGTTCTCATTGCGCAGCAGGAAATCCATGTCCCCGCCGTACATCCGGTTGTTGATGGCGGTCTCGATGTGGAACACGTTCAGTGTCTCGTCGACGATTTTGCCGAGCTTCACGACCTTATGATTCAGCGCCGAACGCGCCGGATCCATGTAACTGTCTGAATCGCGGATCGTCTGCGGGTCGTGATGCATGCGCAGCGACTCGTAATCACAGAGCCCCACGGCGACTGACTTGTGACCACCGTCCATCGGCACGAGATTAATGTTGACGTAAATGATCAGATCGCTCTCGGCGGCGCGGCGATTCAAAACAAGCGGGTCTTTATGACGTGTTTCGCCAATCTTGATCAGGCCGTCGGCCCATTCGGCGTCGTGGTTGTAATAGCGGTCCGGGTAGTAATCGGCAAAAACACGTGGCCCGGCCATCCGCTTCATCTCCCACTCGGTCATCTTACGGTGGAGCGAATTGGCGATCACGATGTGAACGTCGTCGACGCCATGACCGGCGAGCATGTCGCAGACGATTTCGAGAATTGTCTGGCGAATGTCGGGTGTGGCCATCGGCGGCAAGGGAAGACTGATGTCGTCGACGGCGATCGTGACGCGCATGCCGGGTTCGAGCTGCGCGAACAACGGATCGCAACCGTGCGGGTGATTGAGGGCGTAACGAATTGCAGCTTCGCGGTTGGGTAAGCCCTTGATCGACGGGTTTGGATAAAGAACTCGCGTTCCGATCGGCAAGTCTTCGAGGATGAAGTCTTCGCCGGATGGAATGATGCGCGGAGCGCTATCGCGGTCGATGTAGACGACCGATTCGTGCGTTTTTCTTCTGAGTTGAAGCGCCATTATTTTAGGTTCAGTATCGGCCAATCGTGATGAAGTGCGGTTTGCCGCAACCTCATATCGGGATTAATCACCGCCGGGTGACCGACAATCGACAACATCGGCAGGTCGCTCATGCTGTCGGTATAAGCGAATGAATCGCTCAGGCTGATGTCCTCCCGTTCCGCGTAAGTCCTGATCCACGAGGCCTTCGTGGCTGCGGCCATGACGGGAGGCAAGAGTCGCCCCGTGGCCATGCCGTTCACGAATTCCAGCCGGTTTGTGACGTACTCCGTGATTCCCAGGTGCTCCATCAGTGGTTTGACCGAGAGGTCGAGCGCGCCCGTTATCACGACTTGTCGCAAACCCAGGCTGCGAGACTTTTCAATCAGCTCGTAAGTACCCGGAAAGACCGCCGGCTTGATTACGTCCTCAAATAAATCCTGTGCGAAATACCGGAGCCGGTCCTCTGACTGGCCCTTGTAACGCTTGAAATAGAGGTCGTTAAAGACTTTTCGGCTATACTGGTCCGTGACCGCGAACACCGGAAGGCTCAGAAACGTGGCGGCGCTCTTCTTGAAACTGGCCATTAGCCCCTGCTGGCGACCCGCGTAGAATGAGAGGGTGTGCACCAGGTTTGTGCTCACCAGCGTGCCTTCAAGATCGTAGAATGCTGCCCCTGCCAAGCTCTCCTCCAGCGTTTAGGTGAGCCACTATACCGTAATTCGTTTGGATTTGAGTAATCGAAAGCAAAAGTATTACAAACTGTATGGCGACACTAGACAATCGGAGGTTCCTGAATGGTAAATCTCAAGAAAAGCCAGCAAAAACTACGATCTACCCTTATCGGATGTGCTGTTTTTTCTATTACTTTAACTGGTATTTCATGCGATCGAGGTGGCCAGGAAACGTCCACGAGCCTCACAGGCGGGACTGACGCCAAAATGGCGGCCGACCGTATTACCGAAGCTGAGGCGCTGTGGGAGGGACGCGAAGACTTGGCCAAGGCGAGAGTGGCAGTGGCGGCGCTCCGGCAGGCCAGGACTGCTGACTACAGCAACTACGAAGCGGCGTGGAAACTGGCCCGGGCGAGCTTCTACGTTGGCGACCATTCAGAGAACGACGACGAACGCGCCAACATGTTTCGCGGCGGCACGGAAGCCGGAAAATCGGCCGTCAAACTCCAGCCGGATAAACCGGAGGGTCACTTCTGGCTCGGCGCGAACTACGGCGGCGCTGCGTCCCACAGCACGATCGCGAACCTCTCGAGTTTTAATGACATCAAGACCGAGATGGATGCGGTGCTGAAGATCGACGAGACTTATCAGGGCTACAGCGCCTACCTCGGGTTAGGCCGGCTCTACTTGCAGGCGCCGCGCATGTTCGGCGGCGACACCTCAAAGGCGATTGAATATCTCGAAAAAGGAGTAAAGCTCAATCCGAATCACTCACTGATGCGCTATCACCTGGCGCAGGCGTACGAGTCGGACAATCGGGATGGGGAAGCTAAAAAGCAGCTCGAGACGGTAATGGGCACGACGCCCGATCCGAAATACATGGCCGAACACAAAGACGCCGTGGAAAAGTCGAAGAAGTTGTTGGAGAAGATTGAGGCGAACCGCAGGTGATTCAGTTATCGCTTTAACTATCTATTCAATCGGCGAATCTCGTCGAGGGTGCGTTTGTGCTGCTCGAGTTTCTGACCGGCTTCAGCGAATTTACCTTGCGATAACAGTCGTTGGTAATCGTCAAACTCCTGAATCGCGCGGTTGATTAACTGTTGCAGATTCTGAGCCGGCGTTGCAGACGGAGTTGGCGGCTGCGTTCCTTCGCGTGGAGTTTCCTGACCGGCTGGAGGCGGGGTCGGCGCTACGGCGGCTTCGCCAAAGAGATTGTTCATCGCATCCGCGAACGTTGGACCATGCGCCAGTTTTTCCTGCGTCGCCAGCACTACCAAACGCAATTCCGGCATCGGACTCCGTTCCGCCTGCAAATAGATCGGCTCGACGAAGATTAACGAACGACCGATCGGTATCACCAGCAGATGTCCGCGAATCACGCGTGACCCTTGCGCGTTCCAGAGTGTGAACTGGCTCGACAGTTGCGCGTTCTGATCGATACGCGCCTCGATGTTTGTTGGACCATCGATGAGTCGCGAACTGGGGAAGTTATAACCCACCAGCTTCCCGTAGTTTTCGCCGTCACTGCGACCAGCCATCCAGCCGATCATGTTGTTTCGACTCGCCGGTGTGAACGGCAGTATCAGCACAAACTCATTCTTCTGCTGTTCGCCCGGCAACTGCATCAACACGAAATACGGATCGATCGGAGCTGACTGCTGCTTTCCTTCGCGGTTGACGGTGACGTGCTGCGCCACGCTCCACACATCTTCGCGTTGGAAAAACACTTTCGGGTTCTGCGTGTGGTAGAGGCTGTAGACCTCGCCCTGCGCGCGTATCAGTGTTTCCGGATACCGAACGTGCGTGCGCAGATCGGCAGGCATTTCACTCGCGTCGCGAAATAGTCCGGGAAAGATGCGCCGGTAGGCGGCGAGCAAGGGATCGGCGTTATCGAAAACGTAAAAATGGACCGTTCCGTTGTAAGCATCGATTACTGCCTTGACGCTGTTACGGATGTAATTGATCGAGTGTCCGGCGACGTCGTGATGTGCCGAGTACGGGAAGTAAGACGATTCGGTGTAGGCGTCCATCATCCAAAACAGACGCCCTTCGTTACTGACGATAATGTACGGGTCTCGATCGTATGTCAGGAATGGCGCGACGCCGTTAACGATATCGCGGATCGTTCGTCGCATCAGGACTCGGCTCTCACTGGTTACATCGTCAGAAAACGGTAACTTTGATAAGTCCCCCAGGCCCCAGGCCAGCAGCATCCGGCGTCCCCAGCCGCCGACGCGAATTCCACCCGTGCCCTGATACTTCGTCGTAGCGTTCGTATCGCCCTGCGGATAGTCAAACTCCTGAGTTCGCGTGTTGACGTAAACATAGCGGTCCGTCAGTTCACCGAAATAGATCTCCGGCCGCGTAATTTTTAGCTCGGGTGCAGATGACTGCACCGGCATGTTTGAGAAGATAAAATGCGGCAGACCTTCCGGTGTGAAGCCGTTTGCTGTGTTCATCGTGATGCCATAGCCGTGCGTGTAGATCAGTCGTTCATTGATCCAGTTGCGCGATTGCTGCGGCAGCTTTGAATCGTTGATCTCACGCGGCGCGGTCATCATTTGACGCGTGTGGCCGCCGATGACGTAACGATCGACGTCGACGTCGGGAAAGTCGTAGTAAGTGCGGATGGCCTGGACTTGTCGCAGTGCGTCCTGGAGGGCGCGCCAGTCCCATAGCCGAATGTTTTCGAGTGTTTCGCGGTTGTTGTTTATGTCGATCGCAGCGGTCGATGGATCGGGATCAAACTCACGGGTCTCGATCTGCTCAAGTCCAAAACCGCGACGCGTCCATTCAATGTTGTGACTGATGTACGGCGTTTCACGTTCGAGTTCATTGGGCTTAACGATGAAACTCTGTATGTACGACGGTATCAGGACCACACCAACAAGATAGACCGCGACCGGAATCGCGATCGCGATTAGTAATAGACTAAAGCGGCGCGCGACGAAGGCATTAACGAGCGAGATGATCGCCGCGATGATGAGGGCTATCGAGACTAAGAGCAGCGCGGGAAGCGTGTAGTTAGCTTCCGTGTAAGTAACACCGGAGAACGTCGCATGGTCCTGCCAGAGAAATGGAAAACGCGAAAGGTATGTGCGCCAGCTTAATACCAGCAGGACGAGGGCGAGGGCGCAACAAACTGCGCGAAAAGCTGCGCCTGAAGACCAGCGCACGCTCGGCTTGAGCACCGTTTGCGGAAGCCCGAGCAGGGAATAAAGAATCGCCGCGATCAGAATGATGAACGTTACGCCGAGCAGCCACGAACTGAGCGCGTCGTAGAGTGGTAATGAAAACAGGTAAAAGCCGAGCGACTTGCCGAAAATCGGATCGTGAAAAGTGGTTGCGGGCTGGTGCCAGTAGAGTGCGAACCGCCGCCAGTCGTCCTTGAGATCGAAACCGTAGATTAGACCAAACAATATCGAGACGCCCCAGCCGAGTGGGCGAATGAATTTCGCTGGTGAGAATTGAAACGGTTGATTGTTAAGAATGACTGTGCGGTTTTCGAAAGCGTACGCGCCAAAAAGTCGTTGAAAGAGCAGGAAGGTCGCGCTTAACAGTAGAGCGGTCAGAACCGTAAAGATCGCGAAAAGCGCGAGTTTCGTCTTGAATACGTACCAGTAAACTGACGAGTAACCGAGTGAACCAAACCAGAGGGAAGAAAGATAAACCGAGATTATTCGTGAGAACGAAAAGAACAGAATCAGGGCAGCCGCAATTATCCAGATCAGGAACCGTCGCCGTCTGGGTGGACCAACATCGATTACTTCTACATCGTTTGCGTTCACTCGCTGTAGGATACATTTAATAATAGAAGGTGACCACTGTATAATCGCCTCGTTTGCCCCGTTCGCGGTGTTTACCTACTAATGCTGACGCCAGAAACAATCCTGCAAGGCCGGTATCGCATCGTCCGTCAACTTGGGCAGGGCGGAATGGGCGCAGTTTACGAGGCCATCGATCAACGACTCGATACGACAGTGGCGTTGAAAGAGACGTTGTTTGCCGATGAACGTTTACGCAAGCAATTTGAACGTGAGGCACGACTCCTGGCGCGGTTGCATCATCCTGCGCTGCCGCGAGTCAGCGACCATTTTTCCGAGGGCGACGGTCAGTTTCTCGTCATGCAATTCATCCCCGGCGATGATCTCGCGGAGAAGATGGCGCGCAAGCGCGGACCGTTTCCGGCGGATCAGGTCCTGACCTGGGCGGATCAACTGCTCGACGCGCTCGACTACCTCCACACGCAAGATCCGCAGATCGTCCATCGCGACATCAAGCCGCAGAACCTGAAACTGACGCCGCGCGGACAAATAATTCTCCTCGACTTTGGTCTCGCAAAAGGCCAGGCCGGCGACATCTCGCGCGTCACGACCTCGGCCAGCATTTTTGGTTACACACCAAACTACGCGCCGCTCGAGCAGATTCAAGGACTCGGCACCGACTCGCGGAGCGATCTTTATTCACTCGGCGCAACGCTCTATCACCTGATGACGGGCGTGAAGCCGCCTGACGCTTTGTCACGTGCGGCCGCAATGGTCAACGGCCAGCCGGATCCTTTGCAGATGGCAAGTGTCGCGAACGCGGCGGTCCCGACTGACGTCGATACATTTCTCGCGAAGGCGATGGCCCAGAATCGCGATCAGCGATACGCCACGGCCGCTGACATGCAGAGAGATCTTCACGCGGCTAATCGCGTTGCCACTGTTGTCGATCGCGGTGAAGCGCAAACGGTGCTGTTTCCGCCTGCGGCGTCGAGCACGGTCGCGGCGATTCCTACTGAAACTGTCGCCGGACGACAGACGGTTCCTATTGGCGAAACGACTGTCGTGAAGCCGATCTCCGAACGCAGGCGAATCTTCCCGTGGGTCGCTTCCAGTGCGGCTTTGATATTGCTCGCGTGCGGGGTCATGGCGTTCTTCGCGCTTCAGGATCGCAACGGCTCGGTGGTCCAAACGCCTGCGCCCGCAGAAACCGCTGCCACTGCGACGCCCAGTGTCGCGCCGACACCAGAGGATCAGGCGCAAGCACAAGCCGAGGAAGACGACGCCGAAGAAGAGAAGTCCAGCACGCCGGTTGCAAAGAAGCCGGAAAAAACAGACCGCGCAGAAGCACAAAAGAAGGCACGTGAAGCTGACGCAGCGCGCGCTGAGGCGGAAGCTGATGCGCCGACGCACTCCGATCCGCAAGTCGATCCGCAGGTGCCGACACCGCCCGAGGTGGGTGCTTTTCCGCGACCGCGCAAACCAACTACTCGAGTGTTGCCTGGTGGAGTCACGATTCGTAACTTCCCTGATGGTTCGCAAATGATCACGATGAAGGATGGAACGCGCGTGTTTGTAACACCTGATGGCAAGCGCACCGTGTTGAATCAGCGACGTCCGCCGCGTCAGCAGCAGCAACCTCGTCAGCAACAACCGCCACCTACTCCAACGCCCTAGTCTGTCTTTATCGAGGGAGAAACAATGAAAGCTCTAAGAGCCACACGGATCGTTTTTGTATTCCTCGCAGTTTGCGTTGCAATCGTTGCACTCGTTGCGCCTGCCGGTGTGTCGGTGCGCGCGATCAATGCCACTGATAGCCGCCGCGCAGCTTCAAACGTCCGCCTGGCTCCGCCGGCGCCTGTCTTCAACGACAAAGATCGAGTCGCCGAACTCGCGCAACGACGTGGCCGTGTGGCGCAGAGCGTCGGTCCGAAAGGGCTGGTGATTCTGTTCAGTACCGAACCGCGCAATTATGCAAACGACGTCGACTATCCCTATCGCCAGGAAAACAACCTCTACTACCTGACAAACCTGAAGCAAAAAAACGCGACGCTCGTGTTGTTGCCTGGTAACACGAAGCATAAAGAGATCCTGTTTCTGCCGCGACGGAGTCCGTTGAGTGAAACGTGGAACGGACACATGTATAGCGCGGAAGAGGCCCACCAGTTATCGGGTGTTCGAGAGATCTGGCAAAACACTGAGTTTCAGCCGTTCATCACTGCTTTGCGGAATCGACAACCGTACCGTCCGAAACCGGAAAACATTTTCATGTCGGATCTGCCTCGCGACATGGCGGTGAATAACGATCATGGTTTCACTACGTTGTTCGACGCGGCTGCGAAAAACGAGGCTGGGTTGTACATGCTGATGCCGGGGAGTCGCGAAAGCCGCGAGTACAGGAACGAGCAGCGTTTCGCTGCGGACTGGGGTACGACCGCTTCTGGCTATGGAATTCGCAATGCCTGGAGCATCTTCACGGAGATGCGTCTAGTGAAGTCGCCGATGGAGTTGCGGATCATGCAGCATGCGATCGACATCAGTATCGAGGCGCACCAGCGCTCGTGGGTGTCGGCGATAAATGCGAAATGGGAATACGAAGTCGATGCCGAGGTGGCTTACACGTTCAAGCTTCGCAACGCAGATAACTGGGGTTACCCGGACATCGTCGGTTGTGGTCCAAACGCGACGACGCTTCACTACATTGAATCGCAAGGTCAGGTGAAAGCTGGAGACCTGATTCTGATGGACGTTGGCGCTGAGTACGATCATTACACGGCAGACATCACGCGCACGTTCCCAGTCAATGGAAAGTTCTCGCCGGCGCAGGCCGGGATCTATCAGATTGTTTTCGACGCGCAGGAAGCAGTCGCTGCTGCTTCAAAACCCGGCGCGACGCTTTCGGACGTGAATAGAGCGGGAACGGAAGTTATCAAGGACGGTCTGTTGAAGTTGGGATTGATCACGGATCGCAATTCGAGCCAGCACCGGCTGTGGTTCATGCACGGAACGTCGCACTGGCTGGGCATGAACGTTCACGACGTTGGTGGCGGGGCAAGGTTTGTGCCGGGAGTGGTGTTCACCAACGAGCCGGGTATTTACGTTCGTCTCGACGCGTTGGACCAGATGCCGCCCGGTTTCACCCAATCTGAGTGGGATAAATTCGTCGCCGCGGTCCGTCCGGCGTTTGAGAAGTACAAAGGGATCGGCGTCCGTATTGAAGACGATATGGTAATCACGGAAAACGGCGTCCGCTGGATGAGCGAAGCCCTCCCGCGGAAGCTCGCGGACGTCGAGGACTTCATCGCGAAGGCTCGGCGCCAATCTGAGTGATATTGAACTCGAGCTGTTTCATGGGTAGACAACCGACCGCAGTTCGTCTGCGTGAACCTTCAGCTCACGTTTGACGAGCGTGTGACCCATTGTGACAAGTACAACTTGCACTCCCTCACGTCGGGCAAACTTCATCGCGGGAACAAAGTCACTGTCCGCTGTGACTAGCACAATCCGCTCCACGATTCGTTTGCTGGCAAGCCACGCAATATCGAGCCCGATCTTCATGTCAACATGTTTTTGTTTTAAATCCGGTTGGAAATCTGTTCCGAGTAACGATCGACCTGTTCTCAGCATTTGAAGCACCGCCACATCTCTGACAAGCCATCCATCGAATGAAAGCTCCCCAGATCGCAAAGCGATGTTGTCGAGCACCGCGAGATCCTTCATAAGGCGCGACATCATCCTAAAACTTGACGATGCACCAAAGTCGACAATGCTTCGAGTGAAGGGGTGAATCTCCTTCCCCTCGTAGGGATGACAGTGATAGCAGTAGATGCGAAACAATTCCTCATCGGGCAGGACGCACCTTAGCGCGAAATCTCTAACTTCAGATGCTGTCGGATAGCGGTTGCTGAGTGAGGTTCGTAGTTTGTGAAGAACGAAACCTAAATCGAGTAATACTGCCGCCTTCTTCAAAAAAAGTGCCCCCTCCTCTGTGGCTTCTGCCGCAAAAGAAGGGGCTTGTTACTTGCCGGCCCACCGGCGTTTCGGATTCTCTGCCGGCCTACCGGCGTTACGGATGTGCGCAGTATACCCACAGTTGTAAACCGGTTTCAAGCGGACCACGGGACTCACTTCGCGCTCGCCAGCGCGGCTTTGATGGCGCGGCGGGTGTGGACCTCGGCCAGGTGACGGCGGTAGTCGCCGGAGGCGTAGAGATCGGTGGTGGCGTTGATGTTGTCGCAGACTTTTGCTGCCGCCGCTGTGATGGTTTGATCGTCGAGGGTTGCGCCTGCGAGAGCGGCTTCTACACCCTGCGCGCGGAAGGCTTTCGTCGATACACCTGTGATACCGACGCCTGCGCTGGAGCATGAGCCATCGGCGTTCAAGCTGAGGTGGACCGCAACGCCGACCACGGCAAAGCCCGACGCCGGATGCGGCACCTTTTGGTACGCCTGTCCAAAACGTCCCGACGGTTTCTTAATACGAATCTCACGCAGTATCTCGCCAGGCTGAATATCCGTCGTTAACAGATCGATAAAGAACGAGTCGGCCTTAACGGTTCGTTCACCGTTTGGTCCTGTGAGCACGAGCTCAGCGCCGAGTGCGAGCGCCGCTGCCGGCCAATCGCCCGCGGGATCGGAGTGGGCCAGGCTGCCGCCGATCGTTCCTTTGTTCCGCACTTGAACATCGCCGATGCTTCCTGCACACGCGGGTAGCAGCGGACAAATCTGCTTCAACAGATCCGACGACTCGAGTTGATAGTGCGTGGTCGTAGCGCCGATCAATATTTGCTCGCCTTCCTCACGAATGTAGGCGAGCGACTTGATCCGCGCGATGTCGACCAGCAACTGTGGCTGCGCAAAGCGGAGCTTCATGGCTGGAATCAGACTGTGACCGCCGGCAAGCACCTTTGCGCCATCCGGATCGGCTGCCAGCAACGAAACAGCTTCTTCGAGAGTAGCGGGCGCCTGGTAATCGAATTGTGCGGGAATCATTTCATGCTCTCCTATCGTCAGTGGCCTTTGATAACGCGCCAAATGTTCTCGGGCTTGATCGGCATATCGAGATGCTTCACGCCAAACGGCGCGAGGGCATCGATTACAGCGCCAACAATCGCAGGCGTCGCGCCGATCGTTCCCGCCTCACCAACGCCCTTCACGCCAAGCGGATTAACCGGCGTTGGCGTCTCGGTGCGATCGAGTTCGAAGTTCGGAACATGCGACGCGCGTGGCACCGCATAGTCCATCAACGTGCCCGTAACTAGCTGTCCGTCCTCGTTGTAAACAACTTCCTCAAACAGCGCCTGTCCGATCGACTGCACGATACCGCCGTGCACCTGTCCATCTACGAGCAACGGATTGATCACCCGGCCGCAATCGTCAACGGCGACGTAACGAAGAAACTCGATGTCTCCCGTTTCGCGATCGACTTCGACAACCGCGATGTGCGTCCCGAACGGGAACGTGAAGTTTTTGGGTTCGAAGAAGTAAGTAGCTGAGAGTCCGGGCTCGGTGTCAGGCGGGAGATCTTTCGCGATATGTGCGGCAAGCGCAATCTCCTGAATGGTCACACTCGACCGGCCTTCAACTTCCGGTTCCGGCAGAGCGGCGGCGGGCGCCTGGCCGACCGGCACAACGGGTTCGGATACTCCGGTGGCCGCTGCGGCTGCCGCTTTTTGCAACGAATACTTTCCACCCTCGAATGAGAGCCGCGTTGCATCAGCCTGCAACATGTGCGCGGCGATCTTGTCTGCTTTCTCCTTCAACTTCTGAATCGCGACAAACACCGCCGTGCCACCGACAGCGGTTGCGCGGCTGCCGAAAGTGCCGATGCCGTATTGGACCACGCCTGTATCACCGTGGATGACTGTGACGTCGTTGATGTTGACGCCGAGTTCATCAGCGGCGATCTGCGCAAACGAAGTTTCCTGTCCCTGGCCGTGCGGCGAAGCACCGGTCAGAACCGTGACCTTGCCCGTCGGTTCGATACGGACCGTCGCGCTTTCCCAGCCACCAGCGGGCATCGCGTTCGATGGACCAAGCGCGCAGATCTCCACATAAGTTGAAACACCGATGCCGATCAAACGTCCTTCTTCTCGTGCCTTTTTCTGATCTTCCCGGAGCTTGGCGTAACCCGCGATTTGTTGGGCTTTATCCAACGCTGCTTCGTAATCGCCGCTGTCGTAGTCGAGTCCGGTAGCGGTGTGAAACGGGAATTCGTTTGCGGCAGGGAAGTTCTTGCGCCTTACTTCCGCGGGATCGACACCGAGATCCAAAGCTACGAGATCGAGCGAGCGCTCGACGATGTAGGTCGCTTCCGGGCGTCCAGCGCCGCGATACGCGTCGGTGGCCATCTTGTTTGTGAAGCAGGCGGTGATGTTCATCTGAATCGCCGGGATCTTGTACGCGCCGGAGAGCATCAGCCCGGTTAACGTCGGAATGGCCGGTGTCAGCAGTTGATGATACGCACCAAGATCGGCAAACACGCTGTACCGCAGACCAGTGATCGTCCCATCGTTCTTGAAAGCGATTTCAACGTCGCCGATCTGTCCGCGTCCGTGAATCGTTGCCTGGATGTTTTCGCGACGCGTCTCGATCCACTTAACCGGCTTGCCCAACTGCATCGAGATCCAACCAAGCAACGCCTCTTCCGCGTAAACGTTTAACTTCGATCCAAATCCGCCGCCGACTTCCGGCGTGATCACGCGCAACTTGTTTTCCGGAATCCCGATCATCAGCGCAACCTGCGTGCGCATCAGGTGCGGGATCTGTGTCGACGACCACAACGTGAGCTCTTCTTCGCCCGGAAAATAGCGCGCCAGAACACCGCGCGGTTCCATCGCGATCGGTGCGAGCCGTTGGTGCAGTACGCGTTGTTTTACTGTGCGGTCGGCGGCTGAAAACGCGGCATCGATGTCGCCCTCGCCGGACGTCAACCGGTACGCGATGTTGTCGCCGAAGCCGTCGTGGATGACCGGGCCGCCCGCTGCGGCTGCTTCTACATCTGTGACCACGGGCAGTTCGTCATAATCAACGACGACCTGGTCGCACGCATCACGCGCAATGTAACGATCGGTCGCAACGACGGCGACGACCGGATGGCCCATGAAATAAACTTTGTCTTTCGCAAGCACGCGATGATCGGGGACTTTGAGATCCGGCAGCGCGCCCGCGCAGGGAACTGGTCCAATCTTGTCCGCGACGTCCGCGCCCGTGTAGATGGCGACGACTCCCGGCGTAGCCAACGCAACCGACGTATCGATGCCTGTAATCTTTGCGTGCGCGAAAATTGAGCGCACAAACGAGACGTGCAACGTCCCCGGCAGACCGATGTCGTCCACGTAATGGGCCAGACCCTTGATCAGTCGAGGATCCTCAGTGCGTTTCACTCGTTGGCCGACGTATTTGTTTGCCATAACGACCTCCGATTTACTTACCCGCCGCTTTCTTGGCGGCGTACTCAACGGCTTCGATGATGTGCTGGTAACCGGTGCAACGGCAGAGATTGCCTTCGAGCCCGTGGCAGATATCTTCGCGCGACGGATTGGCGTTGCGATCGAGCAACTGCGCCGCAGTGACGATCATTCCGGGCGTGCAATAGCCGCACTGCAATCCGTGTCGTTCCCAGAACCCTTCCTGGACCGGATGCAGTTCGCCATTCTTCGCGAACCCCTCGATTGTCGTCACTGACGATCCCTCCGCTTGAACGGCAAACATCGTGCACGACTTCACGGCCTGCCCGTCGAGCATCACGGTACACGCGCCGCAAAGCGACGTCTCGCATCCAACGTGCGTTCCAGTGAGTTCCAGAACGTCACGCAGGTAGTGAACGAGGAGCATGCGTGGTTCGACCTCGTCACTGTGAGAGACACCATTCACGTTGAGATTGATGGTCTTTTTCATGTGTCTACTCCCGGATTAAACGAACAACGAACTAAACAGTGGCTTTGTGAATGCGACGCTTCAACCGGTGGATTGTCCGGCGCACGACTTTGAGCTGCGCGTGATCGTGAGCGGTGAGCGCGGCTTCACGCTGTGTTTTTAACTGGCGAATACGAGCCTTGATGCTGGCTTTGTCAACGCCTACAACTTCATGATGCTCGTGCTTAATGCCGAGCGCCTTGGCGAGTGCCGTGATCAGGTGCTGTTTGTTCAGCTGCGTGTAGCCCTGGACGGCCTCGTGTTCGATGCCTTTCGCGATCTCGCGCAAGTCGGCGAGGGTTTTATGTTTAAGTTCCTCGATTGTGTATGCCATTGAAAGCTCCTATGAACTAATTGGAATTCATTTCATAGATCTGATCGAGATGGTGCTTCATATGGACCAGGTAATCGCGAACGAAATAATCCAGCGTCGTCGGGTCGTCCTTGTCAACAGGCTGCAACGCAATCTGGTCCAGATTATGGCGTATTCGTGCTCGCATTAAAGTAGCTTCGGGAATCGCGGCGATGACGTGTAGCAGATGGATGTTATATGAGCTCCATAGTTGGACCATGTCGCTCCACGGCTCGTCGATATACTTTTGCGCGTTGACCCATTTCTCCTGTTCGTAACCCGGAAACACAAGGTCGTCAGTAAACTGGGCGCGCACAAAACGCTGGTGATTGTTGGCGGCAGAGTCGATTAAATGACCCAGTACTTCCTTTATCGACCACTTGTCAGGCGCCGATTTCCGGGCGCTTTCTTCCGCGGAGATGGTTCGCAAACGCTCTGTCGCATTCACGACCGTAGAGCGAAAATCTCCCAGAAACTCCTCAAGGTTACTGGCTTGGTTTGTCATGGCGAATTTTGTGCCGGGATAATACCACGGATGTTAAATCAAGGCTGGACTAACCGCCATCTTTTTGATTCACTGTAGCGTTCGTGACAACACCGTTTTTCTCACGGACGAATTACTTTAATCTCGGAGATCCCTCAAATGAAGAATACCCCCTCCCTGCGTCCCCTTTTTTTGTTCGCGTGTGTCGTAGTTTCCCTTATCCTCGGCTCTGCCAGCGCGTTTGCGCAGGATGCCGGACCGTCAGAAAAACAAACCTATAACCAACTGAAAAATTTCACCTTGAGCGGTGGTTCCGCCCAGGTGAACGCGTTTGTATTAAAGAAAGATCGCACCGAAATCACGCTCACCGGCACTGTCTATTTCAGTGAACCGGTGAACGGCCAGACGACGGGCGCGGTGTTTATCGGTGAAGGAAGGTTCACCGCGGAAACGCCGCCAAACGAGTTCGAAAAAGAGAACGTCAAACGCCTGCTCGGCGCTGAGAACATTGAATCCGATTTTAAAACCGCCGTATTCAGGTTTACTGACGACACGGCCCAGAAAATTGGCCAGGCTACACCCGGTCCGGCTAACGATCGCGCCCAAAAACTTGCGCTCGAGAATGACGCGCGACTAATGCGGGAGACCGGCGCGAATTTCCCCGCACGTCTCGCAGTCTCACTCGTGAACGGTGAGAAACCTGGGTTCTTCGCAGCTACGTTCGATGGCGGCAGGCGAGGACGCTTCTCAATGGTCCTCGACTATCAGAACCGCATTCCCGTCGCCAACTTCGGAATCAATGCCGGCGAAAAAGGACTGATCTGGGCTTACAACACCGGCGTTTACGGGACGGAAGTTTGGCTCTCGTTCTACGGACAGGAAGATTACAAGGCGGGTAAAGTTGAATACTCCGACGCGAACGACCAGATCGACATTGCGCATTACCGCATGGACGTTGACCTGCGCGAGTCCAGCAAGCGTTTGCGAGTTTTGTCGCGCATGCTTGTCCAGGCGCTTCAGCCAAACGTGCGCGCCATTAGTTTTAGCATCGGTGAAGGTTTGGGTGAGTACGACAATCTGCGTCTGAAAAAACAGATGCGCGTGAAGTCGGTTAAGGCGGGCGGTACGGATCTCGGCTTTATCCAGGAAGATTGGGAAGGCGGATTCACAGTCTTGCTGCCGCAAACATTGAAGGCCGGCGATCAACTCGAGTTGGATCTCGACGTTGAAGGCGACTTCATGATGGACACGGAGTTCTGCAAGGATTGCCATTACCCGCGATCCAACACGACGTGGTATCCGCGTCATGGCTATCTCGATCGCGCCACCTACGAACTCACTTTCAGACACTCGAAGAATCGGCGCGTCGCGAGCGTAGGAGCCCGTCTTTCCGAGGCACTTGATCCGGAAGACAAGGATGGGGCCATCTCGAAATATGAGATGAAACAGCCCGTCGCTCTGATCGTTTTCGCGCTTGGACCATTCAAACGTCACAACGACACGGTTAAGTGGGAAAAAGGCGGCGCTCCAACGCCGCTTGAGTTCAACTCATTACCGGGAGACCTCGCGGCGATCAAGGAAGATTTCATTCTGGCCGAGCTCAACAACTCAGTCAGGTACTTCACGTCGTTGTTCGGCACTTACCCTTATCCTTCATTTGGCGCGGCTTTCCATCCCTTCGGTTTTGGACAGGGATTCCCGTCGATGTTGATGATTCCGAACACGGATCGGGCGAGCAAGTACACCTACAGCTTCATCGCGCACGAAACCGCGCATCAATGGTGGGGCAACATCGTGGCGTGGCGCTCGTACCGCGATCAGTGGCTCAGCGAGGGTTTTGCCGAGTACTCCGGCATTCTTTACACCGGACTGCGGGACAGCCGTGGCGCCAGGGAAGATCTACTGGGCCAGTTACGATCGTCGCTCAAGGATCCGCCGGTGACTTTGACCGGTGTCGGCAAGGGTCGTCTCGTGGACGTTGGTCCAATCATCCTCGGCCATCGCCTCAATACGAGTAAGACGTTCGGCGCCTATCAAACGTTGATCTACAACAAAGGCGCGCTGGTCCTGCGCATGCTGCATTACATGATGAGCGATCCGGCCACTGGTCAAGGCCAGCCGTTTTTCGACATGATGACCGACTTTGTCGAGCGTCATCGAAATCGGACAGCATCGACCGATGATTTCCGTGCGGTCGTCAACGAACACTTCGCCAAGACTCCGATTGCGAAGAAATACGGCATGACGAATTTGAACTGGCTCTTCCGCCAGGCGGTCTATCAGTCGGAACTCCCGTCATACGAAATGCAATACAAGATTGCGCCGGAAGGTGATGGAAAAGTCGTCGTTTCCGGAACAATCACGCAAAAGAATGCGGGTGAGAACTGGGTGATGGTGTTGCCGGTTAAATTTGGTTTTGGCGGCAACCAGGCAGCGATGGGAACAGTGATCGTCCAGGGACCATCTACTCCATTCCAGATCAGGTTGCCTGCATCCCCATTGAAGGTCGAGCTCGATCCGGACCGTTTCATCCTTGCGGAGAATGTTTCTACAAAGAAACTGTAATCTCTGATCCATTGCGATTGGGAACTAACTCGGCGGCATGTTCGTTAAGGACAACATGCCGCCGGCGTTTATGCATCCCAGACTAACGATGAAACGGACGTGGAAAGCTTTCGGTGTTTTTGCCGCAGTGATCTTCTTACTTGTGGTGACCGGTGCGGGGGGCGCGCTGGCTGACACCGTGGTTTTCTACGCCCGCATCGCGAAACTCTACACGCAGGAACCTCACTCCAATATCAAGATGCCTGTCGACGACGTGACTAAGCGCGAGATCGCCGACACCTGGGGCGCGCCGCGTAGTGGTGGTCGAACGCACGAAGGTCAGGACATCTTTGCGCCAAAGGGAACAAAGATCCTTTCAGCAACGAATGGTTACGTATACAAGATCGGTGAGAACAATCTCGGTGGACAAACAGTCTCTGTGATTAGTTCCGGTGGACGGATTTATTACTATGCACACCTTGATGAGTATGCACCGAACTTGAAGGTTGGCGATCCCGTCACGACTCGAACTGTGTTGGGCTTTGTCGGCACAACCGGTAACGCACAGGGAACGCCGCCGCATCTTCACTTTGGCGTATACACGTTCGGGTTTGGCAGTGCGATCAATCCGCTGCCTCTGATTACTGACCGCGTCGCTCCCGCTCCGGCTCCTACCATGACCAGAACGAAACCTGCGGACAACCGCTCGCGGTCACGCATGGTCAGCCGCCGCGCCTAAACGCGGATCTTAACGAATTTTGAAATCCAGACATTGACAACGGGCAGGCCTGGAAATATCTTTTGTTCACTGTTTGCAAACAGAGTCTCGCGAACAAGGTCTCACTGGCCGCTACATCGGTATTAGCTGATCCCGGGCATACTAAACCCTGTTGTTGATTGCACTCCGTTCGGGCTAAACGATCCAAGTGTTGCTCCTGAGGTTTACACATGGACTTCATAGAATGTGATCAATACGACGTGTTCATTAGCTACGCTCACGCCGACAATAAGTTATTTCTTGGTGCTCAAACGGGTTTGGTTACTGCGTTTGCCATGAATCTTGAGCACTTGTTATCGCGGAAACTCAGGCGCGATGCGAAGATTTGGATGGATCATCGGGAGCTGAAGGGCAACCAGCCGTTGACGCCCGCCCTTATGGCTGCGCTTAGCCGGACATTAACCATCGTCCTGATCGTCTCCCCGCGCTATTTGGCTTCTGAGTGGTGTCGAAAAGAACGCGAGGAGTTTCAGAAGCTTGTTAGTCAGCGAACCTCATCTGGTTCACCTGTCTTTAGAGTTGACTTCGATAGAATTCAAGAGCAATTGCCCGCCGAGTTTCAGGATCTGTTCGGCTACAAATTCTGGAGCGAGAATTGGGACGACAAGACAACTCAGACGCTTGGTTTCCCTGATCCTCTCGACGAGGAGTACGTTCGCGTTCTTAATCGTATTGCTGTCCACCTTAAAGACGAAATCAAAGATTTGGAACACGTCTCCTCGCAGTCACCCCGTGCGACTGAGAACGCGGCCGTGAAGCGGGACTCAGGCAAGGGTTCAGTGTTCTTGGCTGAAGTAACCGACGACCTCGATGGAAAAAGAAACCACATCAAAGACGTTCTCAAGCAAGCGGGATACAAGGTTTTCCCCGAAACCTGGCGAGCTTACGACGATCTGAACGCCTACCATGCGGCACTTGATCGGGACTTGGCCCAATGTACAGTGTTCGCCCAACTCCTCAGCGAGGTGGCCGGGAAAAAACCTTTCAATCAGCCATATGGCTCCCCGCGACTTCAGTACGCGAGAGCGACCCAAAGAAACGGAATCAAGGTTTTGCAGTGGCGCAGGGAAGGAAAGTTAGCACTGGAAGATGTTGATGATCCCGATCATCGTGCCCTGATAGACGGTCCCACAGTTCGAGCCGAAAGCATCGTTAATTTTCAACAAGCTATTGTTGCTGCGCTGGCCCCTCCCGCGAAGGAAGAACGTCGGACATGCGAGGGGAAGTTTGTGTTCTTGAGCGCTGACGTGGCGGATCGTGCTCGCGCTGAGCAACTCGCCGAGCTGTGTTTGAAAAAGCGTGGGTTTAGTTATGCCATGCTACCGAACAGCAACGATCCTGCTCTAACTCGCAGATTCATGGAGGCTAGCCTCGAGGATTGTGATGCAGCGGTGATCATCTACTGCGCCACGGATCAGGCCTCGGTTCTGGGCCAGTTCTTGCAGTGTCGGAAAATAATTAATCAACGCGAACCGATTCCGGCTATAGCGGTCTACGATGGACCACCGCCACCGGATTTGCGAGACAATCTTAGCTTTAGTTTCCCAAACCTACACTTGCTTGACTGCCGAAGAGATCAAAAAGCTCTCGAGGAGTTTCTCGATAAGCTCTAATTCGGAGTGTTGAAAGCTTATGTCAACCTCTTCACCCTTACACTTTACCGCTGCACCCTATCCTGGATTGCGGTCGTATCGTCACACAGAAGCCGACATCTTCTTCGGCCGTGAAGAGCAGACTGATGAATTACTGAAGAACCTCCAGCGATCTCGTTTCCTCGCCGTGATTGGACCGTCTGGTTGCGGCAAATCATCATTGGTCCAGGCGGGGATGATCGCCTCGCTGAGAGCCGGGATGTTGACAGATTCGGGAGCGCAGTGGCGGGTGGCTGAAATGCGGCCCGGCGAACGTCCGATAGCAAGGCTTGCTAAGGCGCTTGCTGCTCCGCTCGCGCTGGGACCTGAGATTGGCATTGAGCCTGATGCAGCAGCTTTTCTTCAAGCTACGCTGCAACGAGGACCGCTGGGACTACTTGAAGCTTTGGGTGAAACGCCTCTGCCGCGGCGCGCCAACTTACTTATATTGGTTGATCAATTCGAAGAGATTTTTCGATTCCGCCGAGAGGTTGATTCGGACGAGGCTGATGCGTTTGTTGCCCTCCTGCTCGCAACTGCGCAGCAAGAAGAGGTACCGATCTATATCGTGATAACGATGCGATCCGAATATCTCGGCGACTGTGCTTTATTCAATGGGTTGCCTGAAGAGATTAATAAGAGCCAATTCCTCACTCCCCGTATGACACGCGAGCAGTGTGAGGCAGCGATTACGAAACCTGCCCGCGTATTTGGAGCTAATGTGGATCCCGCCCTGGTGAACCGTCTGCTTAACGAGATGTCGTCCGATCCGAATCAGCTTCCTCTGCTGCAACATTGCTTGATGCGCATGTGGTCGAAAGCGACCTCCATCAGCAAGGAGGACAAGATCCATGATGGAACAGAGACAGACTAATAACGGCGTAACTCTTACGCTGGACGAGTACCGCGATATTGGTGCGCTCGAAGAGGCACTCTCCGCCCACGCGGACGAGGTCTTGATGAATGATCTCACACCTGAGCAGCAGCGAATCGCACAAACGCTTTTTCGTCGTCTAACTGAACGTGTAGTGGGTCGTGGAGATCGGCGACGTCCAACAAAGCTCGGTGACGTGGCAAAAGTAGCGGGTGTGACAAATGAAGAAGTGGCGGCAGTAGTCGAGAAGTTTCGCCGATCTGACCGCAGCTTTCTCACACCGCCTACCGGAGTTCATCTTAAAGAGGAAACTATTCTGGACATCACGCACGAAAGCTTGATAACTCTCTGGCACACTCTTGATGGATGGGTGGACGATGAGGCCCGCTCGGCGGCGGCTTACGATCGACTAAAAAAAACCGCCCAAGATTGGCCCAAGGATGCTGAACTGCTTGGCGGTATTAATCTCGAACGTGCGCAGGAGTGGAGAAATAAACAGAAACCAACTCTTCCCTGGGCGCGGCGTTACGGCACCGAGGCGGAGTTTAAGCAAACGATAAAGTTTCTGGATGCAAGTGCGAGTGCGTGGGAATTGCATTTGGACAGCGAGGCTAATCGCGAAAGAATTCGAAGGGAGAACGAGATCGAGCGAGAGAAGCTCAAGGCTAAAGCGAAGGTCGCTCGAACGCTCACACTGCTAACCGCAGCTCTGGGCGTGGTTGCGATAATGGCCGCGACAGCAGCCGTGTATGCCACGCGCCAATCACGACTGGCAACACGGAGCGAGGCTGAGGCCCGTTTGCAGGAATCGAAAGCCACGAGTGCCCTGAATGAAGCAACCCAACAACGGCAGGAAGCTGTCCGCCAAAAACAAATGGCGGTAGACGCGGCGCAGGAAGCTGACCGCCAAAAACAAAGGGCGGTAGACGCGGCGCAGGAAGCGGCAAACCAAAGGTCTCTGGCCGAAAAATTTGCGCGACAGGCATCTGCTGAGGCTGAACTAGCGCGCAAACGAGAGCATGATGCGAGGGTCGCCGAAGCACGCGCGATAGAACTTCAATTGAAGGCAGAAAACGCCACGCTTGAAGCGATTGTTGACGCAGATAAAGCACGCGAATTGGCCGGCAGATTGGCTATTGCCCGAGATGAATTAGAGAAAAAGGCTGAAGAGGCCATCGCAACCGCCAAGGAACTTGCGATCGAGAGCGCTCAGCTTCAGGAACAAAAGGAACAGACAGAAGAGAACCTCAGGTTGGCCCGAGAGGCGCAGATCAATTTGAACGTGGAGCTCAAGAACAATTTGCTCCAGACCGAGAGAGCATTGAGCACTCAGGCTGCTTTCAGCGCCGACGCATCGAGAATCTTCACCTTCTCGCGCGCCGAGGGACCGTCAGTTTGGAGCACCGCTGTAGGCTGGCCTATTAACACAATCAAGACGGGCGGCAGGTTCTTGTCTGCCGCGTTCAGTCGCGATGGCGGGCGCATTGTAACAGCCGCCGAAAATGGCGAGATTCTGCTAACGGATCTGACTTTGCAGACGGTGCAGCGACTTCAAGGAATCGCGACCAAGCCCTTAAGAATAATTTTGAGTGCGGATGCTAAGCGGTTGGCTGTTCTTGATGGAGCAGATGGTTCTGCGAAGATTGTTGACCTCATTTCCGGGAAGACGCTGGCCGGCGTGTCAGGAACCTGGAGCCCTATCGTCAACATGTCTTTTAGCGATGATGGCAAACAACTTGCTGTCATAGCGCTTGACGGAGAAAGCAAGCTGGTCCAGCTTCGGCGGGGCGAACAAGTCTCAACCGCGTCACTAACGACGTCGCGTTGCCGTTCCACCTCGTTTGATCTTGTTAACTTCAGTCCTCGGCCTGATCTGAGGGCAAGACTGTCGCTTAGAGATGATTGCCACGATAGTGCAGAAAAAAAGGCCGCTGGTGGACTCACTCCGGCTCAAACAGCTCACGCACTTGGCCCCGCTGCTGATGATGCGAAGGTAGTCGATGAAAAAAAGTCGTCGAACCCCATCCAAGACACCCTTACCAAAAAAGACAAACCTGCCGATCCAGTTCCGACAGCAACCCCGACTCCGAGTGCCACCCCGTCTCCGAACACTCGCTCGGATACGCCCGTCGCGGTGGCCGATCAACGGCGAACAGAAACGATCACGTTGTCGATTGAACAACGTCAGGAAGACGGGTCGTTCGCGCCCCTTGTCGAACTTTCGAGCGAGAAACAACTAAGCAGCGTCCGACCTCTTAGCTTGATGGAAATAATTAGAGTGAGGGGCCTTCCGGATTCCGTCATTCGCAAGATTAGCGCCTCCATTAACGGCTTGGCTGACAAGTTAGACGAGATAAAAGGGGACGGTCCAGAGCAAATGGAAAAGCGAAACAAACTGGCGTTTGACGTTTTCGACCAGATAATAAAAGAGTTGGGTTTAGCCCCCCAACTGAGCGGTGAAGCTATGTGAGTCGCTATTCCGCTCGGGGCTCGCTCCGCCAAAGTTTGACTCACAACGGCCGCTTGTCATATTGTTTCGCCCAGTTCGCAGTTTCCAGGTCTGTATTCCACAACAAAAAGCCATTCGGAAGGAGTTCACGCATGCGTGCTCGATCTCGCGTTCTCTCTGTCTCGATTCTGGTCCTCGCATTCTTCGCAGTCGTTTTTCTTCTGGCTCCACGCTCAGAAGCAAATAACTCGTTTCAAGATCCTCCAGCGCCGCCCGCCGGCGGTGGTCAGGAGCTGCCGCAAGGCCCCATGGGCCGGCCCACTCCGTCGACTGATCCAAGGCCATACGACCGTGTGATCACTAAAGACGCCAAGACCGATGAAGGTGTGTTCAAGGTTCACACCATCAAGGACAAGATCTATTACGAGATCCCGAAGAGTGAACTCGACAAGGAGTTCCTCTGGGTCAGCCAGATCGCGCGGACGACGCTCGGCGTTGGCTACGGCGGACAGGCCATGGGAAACCGGGTCGTCAAATGGGAACGGAAAGGCAATCGCGTTCTCTTACGCAACATCTCGTATGAGGTGGTTGCCGATCCGAAACTGCCGGTGTCTCGTGCGGTGCAGGCCGCGAACAACAACACAATCATCATGGCGTTCAACGTCGAAGCGATCGGCAAGGACGACGCGGTCGTGATCGACGTGACCCGCCTGTTCACTTCCGAAGTGACTGAGTTCAGCGCGCGCACACGTTTACGCGCTCGCGGCTTCGATGCGTCGCGATCGTTCATCGAGAAGACAAAGTCGTTCCCGACCAACATCGAGGTCGAAGTTTCGCAAACCTACACGTCGCCGCCGGACCTGGCTCCAGCGGGTGGTGGTGGTCCACAACCTGCTCCGAATCCGTTTGCGGCGGGAATGCGCGCCGGAACGAATGCGACTGTTGTCATGCACTACAGCATGGTCAAGCTTCCCGAGAAGCCGATGATGCCGCGCTTGTTCGATCAACGCGTCGGTTATTTCAGCATTCGCAAGTATGACTATGGGATTGACGAACAGCGCGCCGCCGAACGGCGTTTTATCACTCGCTGGCGACTGGAGAAGAAAGATCCGAACGCTGCGGTCTCCGAACCGGTGAAGCCAATCGTTTACTACGTCGATCCGGCGACACCGGCCAAGTGGATTCCGTGGATCAAGAAGGGAATCGAAGATTGGCAGCCCGCATTCGAAGCCGCCGGCTTCAAGAATGCGATCATCGCGAAAGAAGCACCATCCAAGGAAGAGGATCCAAACTGGGATCCGGAAGACGCGCGGTATTCAGTTATTCGTTACCTGCCGTCAACGATTGAAAACGCATCCGGCCCGCACGTGAACGATCCGCGTACCGGTGAAATTCTCGAGTCGGACATTCAGTACTACCACAACGTCATGAACCTGCTGCGCAACTGGTCGTTCATACAAATTGGACCACTCAATGCAGGTTTCAAGAAGCTCCCGCTGTCCGATGAGTTGATGGGACGTCTCGTCGAGTACGTCGTGGCGCATGAAGTCGGTCACACGCTCGGTTTTCAACACAACATGAAAGCCAGCGCGACTTATCCCGTCGACAAACTGCGCGACGTGCAGTGGCTGAAGACAATGAGCCACACGCCGACGCTGATGGACTATTCACGTTTCAACTACGTCGCGCAACCCGAAGACAACATCCCGCTTGAACAACTGATTCCACAGGTTGGTCCATACGACAAGTGGGCGACGGTCTGGGGTTACAAGCCGATTCCGGGCGCAAAATCTTCTGACGACGAGAAGAAGACGCTCGATGAATGGGCGCGCGAACAGGATGCGAAAGCGTATCTTCGCTTCTCGACCGCCGAGTCGTTCGGTTCGGATCCCGGTGAAAACACAGAGGCCGTGGGCGATGGCGATGCGATCGCCGCGACGGCGCTGGGTCATCAAGAACCTGAAGCGCGTTGCCGATATGTTGTTGCCGGCGACGACGCAACCAGGTGAACCGTACAACGATTTAAATGAGCTTTACGCGCGTATGCTGGGCCAATGGGCCATTGAGTTGACTCACGTCACAGCTATCGTGGGCGGCTTCAACTCACAGCAGAAACATGGTGGGCAGGACGGTGTTCGGTTCGTGATTGTCCCGCGAGAAAGGCAAGTGGCAGCCGTACGTTTTCTCAACGAGAACGCGTTCGCCACACCGTCGTGGGCGTTGAAGGCTGACATCCTCCGGCGCATCGAACCGTCAGGTGCGTTGGCCCGCGTGAACGTAGCTCAGGAGCGCGTCTTGAGTGCGCTATTGAGCAACACGCGCTTCAATCGTTTGATCGAACAGGAAGCGATTGACGGCATGGCCGCGTACAAACCGGCTGACTTCATGACGGACGTGAGAAGGGGAATCTGGACCGAACTCGAAGGCGGACCGGTGAAGATCGACGTCTACCGGCGCAATCTCCAGAACTCGTACCTCGATTTGCTGTCGACCAAGCTTAACGTGCGGCCGTCAGTAACCGACGACTATCGCGCGTTAATCAAAGCCGAACTGCGTGATTTGAGTAACGCGATTGGAGCGGCGATGCCGCGTGCACTGGATCGCCAGACACGCGCTCACCTCGCCGATGCGCGCGATCAGATCGCGAAAGCGCTCGATCCGAAGTTTGCGGCGCCCGCGGCTCCGACTATCACTTTTCCGTTCGGGCTGGATGACGAGTTGCAGTTCAACTCGGATTCAAGTTCGATTGAGAATTTTGACTGGCGCAACTGCTGGCCGGATTACGCGATTCGCATCCCTCGTAATGAGTAGTTAGTAGTTGTGTTCGAACAGGTTGGTGGTGCGCTCGGTAACGCTGCCGGGCGCAGGCACCGGCGTTGTTGTAGAAGCGCCCTCGGTGAGATCGCGAGGTGGAGCAACCGGTTGGTCCAACTCGAGGTTTTGCCGGGGGCGAATCATTAAGCCCGCCAGAATGTGTCCGACACCGCTCAGCGTCGGCAGCAAACCTACAAGCCAAATGATCCTCACCACCGGACCGATCTCGAAGGGGATTTGCTCGATGATGTGCGGCGGGAGCTTCAAGACCAGCGCCGCTGACAGGAAGTACAGGAAAATCGTCAGACCGATGCCGGAGAAGATTGATACGATTCCGGTTGTGAGGTGTTTCTCTCGTCTTTCAGCCGGAGTTTTCTTTGAGCCGAGCTGAATTAGCGGGCGTGGTGTTTCGTTGCCTTTTAGAAGTGTTTTGAAGTTCGCACCGCAGGCGCGACAAAATTGCGCATTCGCATGAGATTCTGTGCCGCATTGGTAGCAGTACATGATTTTCGAGTCTCAACTAGCGTAACGTGCGTCAGCCAAGTTTAGTTCGATGTTATTCGTAGCTCAATGCCTTAACCGCATCCTGACGTGCCGCACGCAGTGCCGGATACAACGCGCCGATACTACCTCCCAATAATCCGACAGCCAAAGCGATTAGCACCCATCGTGGCTCGATCTCGATCGTCAAACTGGTGGTGCGCTCCACCGCCAGACGCGCCAGCATCGTCAATCCGATACCGACCGCTACGCCAAGAATACTGACGATGATCGCTTCCTGCTCGATCACCCACGCGATCGATGACTTCGACATACCGAGCGATTTCAAAATTCCAATCTGCCGAGTACGCTCCGTTACGGTCGTATACATCGCCAATAGAATCACCAGCATACTTATCGCAGCCGCAACACCAACGACGACTTTGATGAATACGTTCAACGCCGGAACACCGCTGGCGTACAGCTCAGGAAGGTCGCGCGTAAATATCAGTTGATCGTCAGGGAAGCGCTGGAGAATGCTCGCCGCGACTTCTTCCTGTTTTGAAGGATCGTTGCATGCGATCAGTATCGCGGACGCCCGGTTGGTGGCGCCTTCCTGTTCCTGCATCGTGGACAATGGGATTTTGATGCGCCCGCCACCAGGTGGTTCGTAAACACCCACGATGCGAAACGGACGTTCGAAAAGCTCAACGGTGTCGCCGACCTTTGCACGCCGCCGTTCCTTCCACTCGGGATCGACGATCGCCTCATCACCCGATTGCAATGCTCGCCCTTCCCGGATCGTCACGCGCGCGATGTTCGCATACTCCGCGTAGTTGATGCCGTCGATCAACCGTTGACCAAACCCGGAGTCACTCTTGTCGATGGTTTGTCCGACCGGCGTCGCGGCACGGACGCCGGGAATCGACGCCAACTCAGCCGCATGCGAAACGGGCAAACGAAACCCGGACGCGCCGAGACCAATCGTTCCCGAAGCGCGGATCATGATCTCCGCGCCAATGTTTGATTCGCGGCGCCCGCGTTCGTGCAAAACTCCGCGCGACAGTCCGACTGTGAAAACGATGAGCATCACGCCGACTCCCGTTCCGAGAATGCTTACGGCAGTGCGTGCAGGTCGATGAGCAATATTTGAAAGTACGAGGCTATCCATAAGACGTTGAAGGCGCGGACTACGATCCAGGATACGACGCCACGCTTTTGGCAGCGTGCGCCACGTGAGAACGAGCAAACCAAAAGATGTCCAGGTAACGATCGCCGCCTTGCGGACCAGCGCCAACGCCAGTCCGGCAGCGGGCTCAAAGCCCAAACCCTTTTGCAGAATAACTTCGGTGCCGCCTTCGTAGACTCCGATCGTACCCGGAACAAAAGCAAACACTGCGTTGATGACTTTCGTGAGCGACTCGATGATGTAAGCCTGCGCCACGCCGGTTTCGAAGCCCAGCATCTTGAGTGCGAGAAAAACTTCGGTGACGCTTGCTACGTGGGCCAGCAGGTTACAAGCAACCATTACGAAGAACGCCGCCGGATGATGTTTGTAGAAGTCGTAAACCTTCGACTCGAGGTGATAGATGTGCTGGCGCTTCCTGAGTATGACTTTTGGGCTGAGTCGCAGTTGGGCCAGGCGATCGACGATCCATGTCAACAACATCACTCGCCGCTTGGCCGCGATCGCCGCGACCAGGATCCCCAACGCCGCAACGCCGGCGATCACCAGCAGCACCATGTTGACTTCGCGCGGCAACGGATACTTCACCAGCATCACCACCGCGCCGCTCAGAATGAAAAAGACGACCGAAAGGTTGTAAAGAAGATTGTCAACGACGAGTGCGGGCACACCGTAAGTCAGCGGCACTCGTTTTCGAAGTAATGCGACTTTCGTTGCTTCGCCGAGCAGTGGACCAGTGAAAGTGAGAAAACTGATCGCCTCGCCACCGAGTCGTGCGGCGAAGGCCTGGCGAAACGTGATTCGTCGATGTTCCGGTGGAACAGCCGCGCGCATTGAGATGGTGCGCAGCACGTGACGCAATCCACTGAGTCCGACGATTACGAAGAAGCCGAACCCGATGCGCAGCAATGCGTCAAAGAGCGGTTGCACCCCGACGCGATTGATTACGTAAATGAGCAGACTGAGACCTAACAGGAAGGCCAGTGACTGAAGCCAGATTAGATAGCGGCGAGAGGTGCTGGCGGGTGCAGCGTCTGGCGCTTCAGAGAGTTCTTCTACTTCGGCGGGTTGCCAATTATTTGCCAGGTTCTCGGTCGATTCACTCAAGGCGCCGCGTTCACCCCATTAGTCGTGGTGTGCTTGTTGTTCAGTCCGTTCGGCAGCAGCTCTTTCACAACGCGCCCGGGAAAACGTCTGAATCCTTTGTCCCAAAGTCTCGGAACGGGAGTGTTATCATCGCGTAATTCGCCCGTTAGTGCCAGCAGCGTCGGCAGCAAGCTCAAACCGTCGTAAGGTTCTTCGATTGTTAACGCCTGCGGAATCTTCGTGTTTGCGCCGCCCGCGATCATGAATACCGAGTGCGTTGAGATGCGGAAGAACGAACCATGATTGCCGCCTGGATTGAAACCGCGCACGTCGAAGTTCCAATGATCGTTTGCGACGAT
This sequence comes from uncultured Acidobacteriota bacterium, assembly GCA_963789185.1. Taxonomy (GTDB): domain Bacteria; phylum Acidobacteriota; class Blastocatellia; order Pyrinomonadales; family Pyrinomonadaceae; genus PSRF01. The sequence goes on along the minus strand of CAWBJU010000010.1, from coordinate 190,709 downwards.
CAGCATGTCAGGTTCGACCAGTTCGCGTTTGCGGCGGGCGTAGTGGCGCATCAGTTTCTCACGGTCGCTTAACCCGGCATCGTCCGGCGAGAGTCGCTCGTTGTGATGGCGCGCAAGTTCTTCATGCAGACCGACGAAGCCGTTTGAATAATGTGTTCGATGCAACGCCTCGAGCCATTCAGTGTCGGTGTGCCACTTGCTGAGCCACGCGGCGCGATTGTTTCCCGGCACTGCAAGATTCGGGTCTTCAAACATCTGTAACGGCAACCCCGCCTGCCAATCGATCAACTTGAATTGCAGCTTACCGTCGGCATCCTGTCTCAAATTACTCACAGGCAAATAGCGAAGACTCAACTGACCGTCAGCGCCACGACGCGATAACAGCAACGCTTGCCGATCGGCGCCCGCGCTGACCCAAATCACGTCTTCATCAATGTCGCCCTCGTTGATTAACGGCAGGACGAGATCGCGCGTAAGTCGCGTGGCGATCAGATCGACAGGACGATTTGTTATGCCGCGCTGGACGTTGTTACGAACAGTGACGCCGTGAAGCATTGCGAAGTAGTCAAGTCGCAGGAAACTGCGCGCGAGGTCGAGTGAACCGTCGCTGTTGAGCACAAGTCCGTTCGGAGCAAGTCCGTAGACGTAGTTCTGAAGCTTGTAGATCGAATTGCGATCGCCCATCGACTCTTTCGGGATAACGTCGCGAATCTTGACCTTCGACGGCATAAAAGCCTCCGATGAGAGCGAAAGAAGATTACTTAGCGCCTGAACGTAGGCGGTGTATTCGCGTTGTTCGATCCGCCAGCGATCGTACTGCACCCAGATTCTTTTGGCGGCGTCGTCGAGTCCGGCGCTCTGTTGTTCTTTGGTGAACTTCTTCGGTTGCGACTCCCAAAGTTTGCGTTGCTCTTCGATGGCGACATTGAGCGCGCCCAGTTCGTTACGCAGCTCGATGAGCTTCTGTTTCCATTCGGCGCGTCTTCGGTCGATGACGGAAAAGAACCCTTCGATCGCGGCTTTGCGGACTTCGGGACGCAGCTCGTTGCGCTGGAGTTGTTGCAGCAGGATCTGCAACAGGTTGAGATCGCTGTCGCGCAGGTGAACCGAGGCGCGTTCGTTACCATCGAAATCGAGCATAGCCGTCGGATAGACCGTGCTTTCGCCTTTTAGATAGTAGGAATCGGGAGTTGTGGTGGTGATCAGCGGCACGAGGGGATTCACGCCTTTGATTGAGTAGTCGAGCATCAAACGGCGTTTCGTAATCACGTGATGACCGCCACCGGCGCTGCTGCCGAGCAGTTTCACTATGTTGTAGCCCTGGCTATAGATCTTGTCATCCGTGTTGAAGCCGTGATCCGACACCACAACCAGCGCTGTTTCGTTTGCGAGCGGGCTCCTCTGAATTGCTGTCCACACCTGACCAATTACTGAGTCCATCTGCCTAAGCACAAAGATCTGCGACTCTTTGTCGTTGTTGTGATGCGCGATGTGATCGAAATCAGGGATGAAGAGATCCACGTACCGGAGTTTGGGGTTGGATAGTTTCTGTAACGTCTCTTTAAGAAGCTGATCGGTTATGGCACTCCTCAGCTCAAAGCCCATCGTCCATTCATCAAAAAGTTCTTTGGGTGGTCTTAGAAATTTATTCTGGAGACTGTTCTGGAGCGTTGCGAAACGAGGACCGCGCAGAAACAGCGACATCGTCATGTAGCGTTCGTCGTGGGGGTAAGCGTCGACAAGCAAAGGGATACCAAGCGAGTCGAGTATTTCGACGGCGGGCATGTCTACGCGAGCGCCGACAATGCCTCCCATGTAAAACGGAAAGAAGTTCAGGTAATCGTAAGAACGCAACGTGTACCGATCGAACTCGACGTTACCTTTGATCTGTAGATGCTGGCCGGTTTCAAGCAGCGACCATGAAGGCGCGGAAAGACTCATGCCGCGGACGTAGAAATTCGAGAGCCGTGCACCGCGTTGGTAAAAGATGTGATCGATCCATGGCAATACACTCTTGCCCGACTGCGAGTCGTGCTGACGCGCAAGCTTGTCGACCATGTCGTAGGGCAGCCCGTCGCACCTAATTACGACGAGGCGCTGCGGCTGCGCGACGGCATAGGTGTGTGAAACCAGCAGCAGTAAAAGGGCAGCCAGTAGAAGCGTCCGATACTTCATCATTAAGGCTGGCCGACGCCGATTGGCGTGCCGCCGCTGAGAGTCGTGACGGCGATTGGCTGGTCGCGTCGAACACCGCGCAGGTACTCGCTGGCGAGGTCACGCAGGGTTTGATCGACATCAGTGTTTTTGGAGATGCGTAGCAGTTCGTTACGCGCTTTCGAGCTGCGGATACGCGCGAGACCGTCGAGACACGTGCGCCGCGTCTCATTATCTTTCGTGCGCGCAAAAATGCGAGCTGTCACGGCGGCGGCCGTTCCGTCGGCATGCTCGCCGTGATCGGCGATGAACTGCAATGAACGTTTCACGTCGTTGAGGTTCCAGGTTATGTCCACTTCCGCACTCGATTTCGCAATCTGCTCCAGGAACCTGGTGTGATACTGAAAACGCCGCGCGATATCGAGCCGGTGCTCCATGTCGCCCTCGCGCTCTTCACGATGAACGTATTTCCCGAACGTCAGCACGTTTAGTACTCGAAAAGCGATCTGCGCTTTCGATCCATGCTGTAGCGGCAACATCTCCGCACGCCGATCTTGTTCGATCTTCGCAGCCAGACCTTTCGGATCTTTAGCGAAAGCTACCAGCGCTGCGTACTGCTCGAGCGCGATATTCGCTTCCGCGTTGATGCCATTCTCAAACGGGTTCACAGAAATAGACTCGAGGCGCCCGCTCACTTCAGTTCGTAGCGCGGGCTCCATCGAGTTGTTCAGGGCCAGCAACAATTTGAGTTGAGAATATGTCGCGAGGCGCGATGGTTGATTGATGTCCATGCCGCGACGGCCGGTGACAAAGTCGAACACAGTCTTGCCGAGGAAGTAAGGCATGTTGCCAAACTTCGAAACCGAAAGCACGTTGCGAGTTATATCGTTGATAACTCGCCGCGACATCTCGCGCTTCTTCGGATTGTAGTTATCGCGAAAGTCGACGAGCAACATCGGGATCTTGGGATTGTCGAGACCGTACAAGCCGAGCGGAATCATCTCGACAGCTTCGGCGCCCGGCGCGTCACTAGCGACCGGTTGATTGTCGGCGTCGAAGTAGCGCGTTTCAACATAACCATCCCAATTCAACAGACGCTTGTCAGTCCAGGGATTCGCGATATTCAGAAAACGTCCACTGAAACGTGCGCCTTGCTGTTTCAACAGGTCACGTTTCGCCACCCACAGAAACGCGTGCGTGGCGCTGCCGTCAGGCATCACAAGCGGTTCGAAATACAACGATTCTGCTTCAGCTCGCTGTCGCAGCAGTTCCCAGTTATGACCACGCGCGTCTCTAGTTGCCGCGGTGCGCTTCGCGTAGTAGCTCTGCAAGTTTGAATCGTCGACGAGTCCGCCGAATGCCTTGTCGGTCAACATCAGGCGCGCCTGGATCGTGGCCATCTCGTCTCGCGAAAAAGCTGACTGCCCTTCGACCTCCTGATAGAGAGCCAGCACTGAGAGCGCGCGAATGATGTGCGACTTGCGATAGTCACTCGTGTTGCGACGATACGAACTGGTCGACGCTTTGATCGGCGTGCCGTATGGATCGAGCAGAACATTTTGCAGCGCGGTCCAGAAGATCTTGTTCCACACCTCGCTCTCCGGCGATGCGAGATCGAGCGCTGGTGGCGGTGTGCGCGTTGTGCGGTTTTTATTGCCGACGCGGGCGTAAAAGAAAGGAATCGCAGCCGCGATTTTCTGTTTCATTGAAGGCCGCGTGTAAGTCAGCGGCCAGACGTAGCGCAGCCGGTTGTTCTCGACTGTGTTATCGCCGAGAGTGTCGCGGAGAATAGACACCAACGGGACCCATTTGTCGTTGTTTGCTGATTCGAGTCCGTCGAGTCTGGCGAAGACAGTGATCAGCTCGGCGCCACCCTCGACCTCGATGCGTTCGAGTCGCATGATCTGCGAGAGAAATGCGGCCGGGTTGGTTTCGTCGACGGTGGGAGCAGCGGTGGGTGGGTCATTAAAACCCGACGCCCTGCTAATGGTCGAGAATATTGGCGAGATAACGAGCAGAAACGCGAATACTAGGCTCGCACTCCGTTGTCGGGGTCTAATCCTTTGGAAACTCATCCTTGTCTAATCGCACGCAACAATAGTTGGCAGATGGGGAGTTTGTATTGCATTCCGACCTACGGACTTCGCAAAAAACAAATACTTCGGTGGTCCGACCTCACCTTTCTGCAACAGCTATGCCCTTCCGCGGGCCAATTTAATATACACGAGTCTGCAGGCTGTTGGACCGATTTTCTGTCGAACGTATGACAGACCTTGCATTGTAACAATCCGTTCTAAAGACGATTTTCGTCACTGGTTTGTTAATCGGATACTGTCAGTATTACCAGTTCGGGCTATGAGATTACCTCGAGGCTGATTCGGTTGGATGCGAGGACTGGCCGGCCGTCTCGATGTCTTTTACTTCTTTCGGCGGAGACTGCCAGCCGTTTCGTTCGAGTAAAGTTAAGGCAAAACGTATCGGCACGGCGAAGTTTGAGGCTTGGTTCTCGGTGAAGACGGCGAAATTGACACCGATGACGCGCCCGGTTGGGCCAAAAAGAGGCGCGCCGGATCCGCCTTCGGCAGTTCGTGCGTCATAAACGATGCGTCGAACATCGAGGTCGGTAATGCTGCCCTGCGTTGTTAGCGGTTGAATACGTTTTGTTTCGGCGAGATACCCCAGTTGCGCCATTGGTGTTCCATATCGTTGCTGAATTCCGCGCGACTCTGCATCGTCGAGCAATGCCAACAGCCGATCTGGACCAGACGGATAACCCATCATCACTACCGTCTTACCAACAGCAACCGCATCCGGATCAGTCTCCAATGGCAGCACTGGAAGCTTTTCCGGAAGCTCAGGAAGATCGAGCAGGCAGACAGCGAGATCGTCCCGTTGTGCCGCTGCTTTGAACTTCAACGGAATCGCCTGCGCGTATTCGGGAAAATAAGCAATCAAGCGCTTGAGCCGGGGTTGAGCTTTCAAACTGATGCTCTGCGCGCGATCGTCGGCGATCCACGGTTGCACGATGTGACGGTTCGTCATCACGTAGCCGTTGCCGACGTGGAATCCGGTGCCGACAAATTCATACTCAGCAATCGCGGCATTGCCTTCCGGAGTCAATGACTCCGGTGCGCCACTCTGCACTGCGCTGCCGCTGTCGTTCATCTGAGCTTCGGCATAACGAAGTGGACGGCCGGTGCCGGACTCAACGAAGTAGAACGAGCCTGCGATCAGGCAAACTCCCGCGCCGTATTCGCTTCGCAGTTTCACTGCGAGGGAAAGACTGTCCGTCAACGCCTTAGTGCGGTCGCTGATGTTTGTCAGTTGATCATTGGTACGTGAGACCTGGTCTCTCATCTGACCGAGCTGCGTTCCCTGGTCCGCGATAAGCGCTCGGCTGCGCCGAATCTCTCTGAACATCGCAAAGCCCAGGTACAGAACCCCACCGACGAGAATCACGACGAGCGCGAGGGCGATCAGTTTCGTACTCGGATTAATCTCGCGCACGAGTTCGCGGGTGAACTGTCGGAGAAAGACTTTTGCATCGTCGCGGCGCGCGGTTGCTGCTGACTCGATCGCGGCGGCTTCGATAAACGGCGCCACGTGAGTTTCGCGAGATCCGGGTGGAACGACAGCGGGAAGGGCACGAACGGGATAAAAGTGAAGCACGAGGTCGCCGTCGGCTACGCGCACCTCGTCACCATCGTGGATCTCCGCGCCCGTTGTAATCAACTCGCCGTTCAACGTCACCGGGACAGACTGTTCGAAACTCGCGACGCGGTAAGAGCCATTCGCTCGCGTCAATTCGAGCAGAACAGCATTCGCCAGCGGTTTAGGCAGACTCGAAGATCGTACCCGCAGGTCACAGTTGTCACAGGCGCCAATGCGAATCTGATCGTTGGTGAGGATTTCGGTGTGCCGGTCGTCGCCCGAGGAGATGTGGATAACCAGGCCGGTAGCCATATATTCTAACTTAAACCTCGATCATTAAAGCGGCGGCCGAATCAGGCCGCTTAACTGCTTCTTCCGCGGCTGTCTTCGGTCGCCCACGCCATGCATTCTACAGGAAGTCCAGCTAAAGGGTTAGCGATAAAAGTGGGCGTCCGTGATAGCATGAGGTCGAAGTGAGGTTGCACACCATTGGCCAATGTGGATTTCATCGACGACTGTGAACGGCTCATGGAATTGGCGCCGATCGCGTCGGCGAACATCCAGCGTCACGTGTTTGTTTGTACCGGAAAATCGTGCTCTGGTAACGACAGCGTCGCAGTAAAAGAAGCGTTTGAACGCGAGTTGAAGTCGCGCGAGCTTCAGTATGGGAAAGCTTCGAAGGGTTGTAATCCGAATGGCTCGGTGGTGCTGACTGAATGCGGTTCGGTTGGATTTTGCGCCGTGGGTGCGGCGGTGATGGTCTATCCGGACGGTGTGTGGTACGCGCAAGTGCGTGCTTCAGACGTACCGGAGATCGTGGAAGAGCACATCATCAACAACCGGCCGGTTGAACGCCTCGCGTTACTCCGAATTCCCGCCAAGTCTTAAATCCGGTTTTAACGATTCTGGTTTGATCCGTGGTTACAGTTTCCAGCGGAGCACTGGTTTGCGTGCGGCGCCAGCCTCGTCGAGGCGACCGATGCGCGTGCTGTGCGGAGCGTTGCGAACCAGCTCCGGATCTTCCAGCGCTTCGTTCGCGATCGAACGCATCGCCGCGATGAACTGGTCCAACTCCTGCCGGCCGACTGATTCCGTCGGCTCGATCAGCATCGCCCCCTGAACAATCAACGGGAAGTAAATCGTCATCGGATGGAAGCCGTAATCGATTAAACGCTTCGCGATGTCGAGTGTGTGAACGCCCTTGCGACTCTGACGCTTGTCCGTAAACACGACCTCGTGCATCGGTGGACTGTTGAATGGCTTGTCGTAATCGGAGGTGAGACCGTTCGCGATGTAACGCGCGTTGAGCACCGCCGCTTCGGTCGCTTCACGCAAACCGTCGTTGCCGTGCGTCAGGATGTACGCGAGTGCGCGCAACATCATTCCGTAGTTTCCAAAAAACGCTTTCACACGGCCGATCGACTTCGGTCGATCGTATTCGAGCTTGAACGTTGGTTCGCCAACGGTCCAATCGGTTTTGACGATGCGCGGCACGGGGAGAAACGGTTCGAGCTCCTTCGTGCAACAGCAGGGACCCGAGCCTGGCCCACCGCCGCCATGCGGCGTCGAAAACGTCTTGTGCAGGTTCAGGTGAATAACGTCGACACCCATGTCGCCGGGGCGCGCAATGCCGACAAGCGCGTTCATATTCGCGCCGTCCATGTAGACCAGCCCGCCGGCCTCGTGCACGATTTCGCAGATCTGTTTGATGTTGCGTTCGAAGAGACCCAGCGTGTTGGGATTGGTCAACATCAAGCCCGCGACGTCGCCGTGTGAACATAGTTCGCGGAGGTGGTCCAAGTCGGTAAGACCTTCGCCCGTCGACCGGATCGTTTTGACAGAAAAACCTGAAAGATGAGCGGAGGCGGGATTCGTTCCGTGGGCCGAATCGGGAATTAACATCGTGCGCCGGCCTGATGCTGCCGCGCCGTCGCGCGCGTCGAGAAACGCGCGAATGATCATGATGCCGGTCATTTCGCCGTGCGCGCCTGCGGCCGGCTGTAGTGAAACTCCCGGCAGTCCGGTTATCTCCGCGAGATGTTGTTCGAGTTCGTAGATGACCTGCAACGCGCCTTGCGCATCTTGTTCTTCGGTGAGCGGATGAACGTTCGCGAACTCTGCTATGCGCGCCACTCGTTCGTTGAGTCGCGAGTTGTACTTCATCGTGCACGAGCCCAACGGATACATGCCGAGGTCGATTGAGTAGTTCCACGTCGACATACGCACGAAGTGGCGAATCACGTCGACTTCACTGACTTCGGGCACACCTTCGAGATCGTCGTCGCGCTGAAACTCGCGCGGCAGGAGATCGTCGAGGGGTGATTCTTCAACGTCCAACGCCGGCAAGCGATAACCAACCCGGCCTTGTTGCGAGCGTTCGAAGATTAGTTGCTCATTGGGACTGATGTGGGATGTGACTTTTGTAATTCCGTCGCTCATAGAAGAACTATCGTTTAGAAACCTCGCTCAATCCTTCGACCAGTGCGTCGATCTCGTCGCGGCTGTTGATCTCCGTCACGCAAACAAGAAAATCGTTTGGCCGATCGGAGAAGAACCGCCAGAGGGGAATGCCGCCTTCGATCCCTTTCTCTTTACCGAGACGCGCGAGCAACTCGCTCGCGTCGAGTGGACCACGCACGACGAACTCGTTGAACCGAGGGCCGGAGAAGGGAAGTGAAAAGCCGTCGAGTGATGCGATACGGCCCGCGGCGTACGCAGCCTTTTGCAGACACTGATGCGCGGCTTCCTGAATGCCGCGCCGTCCCATCGTTTCCAGGTAGACTGTAGCGGCGAGTGCGATCAGACCTTCGTTGGTGCAGATGTTTGACGTCGCTTTCTCACGCCGGATGTGTTGCTCGCGAGTCGCGAGGGTGAGCACGAAACCGCGATTTCCCTTTTTATCGTAGGCTTCACCGACGAGCCGGCCGGGAATCTGGCGCGCGTACTTGTCGCGCGTCCCAAAAAGCCCGACGTATGGCCCACCAAACGATAACGGGACTCCGAACGACTGTCCCTCGGCGACGACGATGTCGGCGCCGCACGCACCTGGCGACTTCAGCAGTCCCAGCGACATCGCTTCCGTCACCGCGACGACGAGTAACGCGCCTTTCGCGTGTGCGGCGTCGGCCAATGCTGAAAGATCCTCGACGCAGCCAAAAAAGTTTGGCGATTGGACCACGAGCGCCGCTGTGTGATCGTCGACGGCTTTCGCCAGCGCCGCAGCCGATTGACCCGTCTGCGCATCGAACGGAACCACTTCCAGATCGATCCCCGCGTGTTGCACGTAAGTGTGAACGACTTCGAGATACTGCGGATGTACCGAGCTCGTCGCAATTACTTTCGAACGTCGCGTCACGCGTTCCGCCATCAACACTGCTTCGGCGAGCGCTGTCGAACCGTCATACATCGACGCGTTCGCCACTTCCATACCCGTCAACTGGCAAACGAGAGTTTGAAACTCGAAGATCGTTTGCAGTGTGCCTTGTGAAATCTCGGGTTGGTACGGCGTGTAAGCAGTGAAAAACTCAGAGCGCGAAATGATGTGATCGACGATCGTCGGAATGTAGTGAGAATACGCACCGCCGCCAAGAAAGCTCGGCCTGCGAGCGGCAGCGTTGCGTCTGCCCATTCTTTCAAAGCGATTGAGTAACTCGATCTCCGAGAGTGCGGCGGGTGTATTGAGGGGCCGCTTCAGTAGCAAATCCTGAGGAATGGAATCGAATAAATCTTCAGCCGATTTGAGCCCGATGGCTTCAAGCATCTCTTTGCGCTCTTCCGGCGAGTTAGGAATGTAGCGCAAGTTTATTCGCTCTCAGCTTTCGTAAAATCTTCGTACTCCGCAGCGGTAAGCAGGCTGTCGACTTCACCCGCGTTCGCCATGCGTAGTCGGACCATCCAGCCTTCGCCATAGGGATCGGAATTGACCTTTTCCGGTTCGTCCGCAAGCGATTCATTGATCCGTGAAACAGCGCCGGACACGGGAGTGAAGATTTCAGACACTGCCTTAACCGATTCGACTGATCCAAACGACTCACTGGCGCTAAACTCGTCGCCCGCTTTTGGCAACTCGACATACACCACGTCACCGAGTGAGTTTTGGGCGTAGTCGGTGATGCCGATGATGGCTTCATCACCATCCACCCTGACCCATTCGTGGTCCTTACTGTAGTGCAGGTCTTCTGGAACGTTTGCCATGGTTCCTCCAACTGGTTTGAGAATTATTTAATGCGTTTGTAAAACGGCGTCTTGACGATCTGCGCGCCAACGAGTTTGCCGCGAACGTCGATCTTGATCTCCTGTCCGACGGACGCGTGCTCAACCGGGACGTACGCCATACCGATGTTCTTTTTCAGAAACGGCGCGGGACTACCCGACGTTACTTTTCCAACTTTCTCATCGTTAACGAGCACGTCCTGCTCATCTCGGGCGATGCCGCGTTCGGTTACTTCGAACCCGACGAGCTTGCGATTGATTCCTGCTTGCTTCTGCTGGGCCAGCGCGTCGCGGCCGACAAAGTCGCCTTTGTCGAGCTTGCAAATCCAACCGAGGTTTGCTTCGAGTAGCGTGGTGTTTTCGTCAATCTCGTGACCGTAAAGCGCCATTCCGGCTTCAAGTCGGAGTGTGTTGCGAGCGGCGAGTCCGCACGGAAGCACTCCGGTCGGGGCGCCTGTGTTTCCAGCGTCGAGAATCTTGTTCCACAGTTGTTCGGCGCGATCGGCGGATGCGTAGACTTCGAAACCGTCTTCGCCTGTGTAACCCGTACGCGAGACGATGCCGCTAACACCATCAACTGTACCGGGACGGAAGTGGTAATACTTGATCTCCGAGAGCGGCAGATCAGTAAGTGATTGAAGGATCGATTCGGCGTCGGGGCCTTGCAGTGCAAGCTGGCAATATTCAGCACTCGCATTGTGCAGCTCGACCGATTCGCCGTTATGGTGTGATTTGATCCAGTCCCAGTCTTTCTCAGTTGTGCCGGCGTTAACTACGAGCAACAGATGATCGGCGGCGAGACGATAGACAAGTAAATCGTCGATCACTGTTCCTGACGGTGTCGTGAGCGCGGAGTAGTGCGCTTGACCGTCTACGAGTTTCGTAACGTCGTTGGAAGTCAGACGATTGACGAAAGCGATCGCGTCACTGCCGCGAACGTCAATCTCGCCCATGTGCGACACATCGAAGAGACCGGCATGTGTGCGCGTGCGTAGATGTTCTTCGATCGTACCGGCGGGATACTGGACGGGCATGTCCCAACCGCCGAAGTCGACCATGCGTCCACCGAGTTGCCGGTGGGCGTTGTTGAGTGGGGTACGTTTTAGTTGCGGCGCTGTTGCGGTCAAATTAGTCACTCGCGCGGCTTGCTTCGAGGCCTCACGCTGTTTTTATCAGTGAATAAAGGTGAAGCCGCAAACTAGCATGCGAAGTGCGGTGCGTCAAGCGAGGGTTAGCAGAAGGTAGTGTTCAACTCGTTGCGAAAAAATGTGAAGCAGTGCGGGGTTGTCTTTAGCACCAGTTTTCTTCGCTCTAAATTGAGAGCAAGCAATGATTCTTAAACGCTCCGTCCCAATCGACCAACGTCCCATTCGGCTCTCACGGCGTGCAGCCTCGGTGGCCACCCTAATTCTTTTTAATCGTCACCTGGGTCGACGAAAGTGTAGGCTTCGGCGAAGGGGCTGGAAGGTTAGTCCCAATCAAATAAAGCTCCAGCTCAGTAACTTGACGAAACCCTCCGTCAATTGCGACAACGCGATTAGGTGGGATCTGACGCTTGTGAATTAGATAATAGCGCGCTTGCCTTGCCAATGTTCTTGCCGAATTCCTTGTCGAGACCTTGCCAGCATATGAAACTACATAACCGGTTACCCTTGGGTCATTGGTAAGCTGAATCGCAAGGTTGTCCAATCGACCGAACATGTCCGAATTAGATTTCTTAGGAAAGCTGTCAAAAGGTTCGTAATCCCTGACCCCTCCATCGTAAGAAGGAAAACCAGCACACCGCAATTTTTCGTCCCGAGAAGATGGGATATATTCCGTATAAATCAGCTTATCATTCTGAACCGCATACTTAATTCCTTTTTTCACATTTGTATAAAATGTGGTCACCGCCCCCTCTGTCGTTTTTATAGAATCAGTCGCATTAGGAGGATCAAACCTCATTGGTACGGTTGGTGTTACTCGAAGCCTAAGGACTGTACCACGACGGACGTTCCAGCCCGACAATGGACCAAGGCAAGGACCTTCCGCATAATCAATGAAAACAGTTTCTGTAGACGTTTTAAAAAGGCAATCGCATTTCTCTTGTGACGCACCTAAGCGCTTGCGTACGTCAGCATGATTCGAGAAGAGAGGTGAGATTCCATTCCAGTCGGTCCTGGTTTGCTGAGGTGCCACAACGAGCAGCACGGCTATAGTAATAAGTATTAGCCTCATGGTCGTCACCAGTACTGCTTGGGAATGCAATTCTCTTTTACATATTGATCAAAGTCGGTTGACCCCAGCAATTTTGCGGCTGTATTCATTTCTGCGTGAGAATAGAACCGACCGTCCATCTCCGGCGCATTGTGAGTTAACTCATGCACCGCCCTGCCAAAATATCGAAACGGATAACTCTCAAGCTTATGTGGATAATCGCTGTAATATGACAAGAGAAAAATTGCCGATACTCGCTGCGGCGGTCCGGATTTCTGTAGAACCATCCAGGAGAGTCCTCCGCCGCCAGGCGGCTCCTCTTGGACAATTACCGATTCTTTCGGCACATGGTCGTTAATCGCCTCCGAACGTACATCCGCGAAGACGCCCCCTCCACCTTTTTGCGCCGTCAAAGATCCGAAAAGCTGCATCAGATCAGTGGAGCTAGCCTTATACCCTGACGACGCTGCAATTTTATCGATAAGACGCTCCATCGCCTTCTTGCATTCACCAACCAATATCTTTCTCAGCAACTCTTCGAGCCCCGCAGTACCACCTACACGAACTGGAACCTGCGTAGGGTTCTGCAGTCCCGCAGGCAAACGGGCTCCGATTTTACCACCTGCTGGACGTTGCTTGTTCTGTAAAAAGCGATCCACGCTGATCGCGACCGTGACCCTCTCAAACTCCGCCAGGTGATGCTCATGTTCACCAGCCCAATAGATAGTCTTCGGAACGCGGTAACCCCTAAATAAAAGGAACCCGGTTGGTCCAAGTTTGCCCAGTATTCGATCTAGGTCACCTCGGGTCATGGGCAAGCCATCTTTAGTGTAACCACTTACATAATCAAACGGATCACCGCCTTCGATGAACAGCGGTTGGCTAAACTTCCAGTCGACATAATTCTCAGCTTGTCCATAGGGATTGGAAAGGGGCGTTTCTCCGCCTCTCGGATCTCGTTCCTCACGCGCGGTTGTTCGGTAACCTGAATGGCCGTGTGAGGTGACCCAACTGCCGGTCATGGGGTTGTGATGTTCGAATGTGACGTTGCCCCAAAACTCGCGCGCGATGCGTTGACCGGCGGCGTAAACATGGATGGTATCGCCCCAACCGAGTTCTGCAACGGTAGCTCCGCCCAAAACAGTCGACTTCACATAGTGCGTGGTCTGAGTATCCTCTATGGGTTCACCGGGGTTGCCGAATTCGTCAACTAGGCCGGGCAGACGTGAGATCTGAACACGTTTTGCAGGTGTGCTATCAACATCGTAGGTTTGCGTTATATCTAAACGAGGCTCAAACGGATACTGAACGCCATCGCCAACAGTGGCCGTTGAAACGGAACGTATCGTCATTCCCGCCGCATCGAACGTCTGTTGATAACTTGAATTCGAAGTATTGTTCCCGTCAGCATCGTATGACCAACCGTTGCGGCGGTTGTTGACATAAGTGCCGACGTCACTCGGCTCACCTGTGAATAGCTTGCCCGTGCGGCTACTGTGGTTGAACGCGTCGTACGTGATGCTTTGAAAGTAAGGATCGGGATAGCTAATCGCCGGATAAGGAGTCAAGCCGCGAGCGCGGCGAAAAGTACTCGCTTCTTTCAAACGCGAAGCATGGTCGTACTTGTAGGCACGACCGAACCACTCGTTAGTGGAATCCCACGCGTGCTTTAGACTCCCGTCATCATAATAGCCGTAGTTCCATGTCATCGTGCTGTAGGTGGGATAGCTACAACAGATGTTCGTATTCTGGTAATTCATGTTGCCGAGCGTGTAAGAGGCCGGTAGCAGACGCGAGTTATAAGTCGTCTGCTCACTAGTCGTATTGCCATACGTCATGCTCTTGCGCGCACCCCAGGCTCGGTAAGTGATACTGGAAGCAAAGCTGGTGAGGTTTTGCGTGTACTGGTTGGGCCAGGCGTAATAGGTCGCTGAGAAACCGGTGGCTGTTACTCCTGACAAGCGTCCCGCGGTGTCGTAATTATAGCCAATCTGTCGCGAGCGGAATGGAATGTTAAGTCCAGTCACAGCGTTGCCGAGATTGTATGAGTAGTTCAACGAGAATGAGCTGCCCGGAAGATCGGTGAATGTGCGCGACTCGGACGTCATGCGCGACAGCGAGTCGTAGCTGTAGTTCATCCCTCCGGTACCGTCTGTCATCGTGCTGCGGTTGCCCGCTGCGTCGTACGTGAAACTTGCAGCCGTGGGAACAGAGATTTGAGAGTTCTGTGGCACCGTGTAACTTATGCCGGTAACGAGATGCCGGTCGTTATAGGCATAGTTTGTAGCGGCGCCGCGGGCGTCAGTGACTTTTTGGATCGTTTCGTCAGCGTTGTAATCCCAGGTGGTTGATGTACCGGCGGTTTGCTCCGGGACGTGCTTTGCTTTTAGACGCCCGTATCCGTCGTAAGTCATAGTCGTGTCCTGGTAGGTGCCGGTGCCTTCGGCGCCTGCATACTCGCGAATCTGCGTTACCTGATCACGAGCGTTGTAGGTGTTGACGGTTGCGGAATAAACACTTCCGCCGGTGCCGTTTGGCCCTGGACCATCCCAATTCAGAGTTTCAGTCTTCACGGTACGGCCGAGCACGTCTGAATAGATCTTTGTTTGCCGTCGCTTCGCGACGCCGCCATCGATCGTGCCTACATCAGTGAGAGTTACGACCTGACGTCCTGCGCAACCGCAGCCTGAATAGCTGGCTTCTCTTGTCGTGTTGTCAGGATTGGTGGTGACGAGCGGGCGTCCTTGCCAATCGTAGGTCTGTTGAGTGTATAGCCAGCCGGCGGCATCATCGCCCGCCGGTACCCAAGCGCTCGTGGTCTCAGCGGGATTTGAAACCTTTTTGATTCGTCCCATCAAATCGTAAACGTTGATTTGCGCCTTGTACCCGCCAGTGCTGCCTGGATGATTGCTGGCTGCGGTAAGAGGTCGACCAAGACCATCAAAGATTTGTATTGAATACGACTCATCAACGGGGTTATTCACGGTGGCATAACTGGCGGTGAAAACGTCACCGTACCAGAAGCGTTTGTAAGCGCCATTGTTAGTTGTTGTAACCTGCTGCAGTTGGCCCAGATTGTTATACGTCATCGTCTGAATAGCGCCCTGCGACTGACCGGCGGGGGCGGGTGACTGCGTTCGCGTAGTAGCGCCGATGTCGAAGTTGTACTGGATGTAGGAACTGAAGTCGTCGGCGTCTGTGATCGTCGTCGGGTAGGCAAAGGTATTGCGATTGCCGCTGTCGGAGAACGAGTCAGCATAGCCGATGGTGTTTGGGTGCCCGGCGGGGTCGGTCGTCGAAGCTGGCGTTCCCGTCGTGTAATAGTTCGTGTATGAGGTGAGTGCCTTGGAGGCGTTGTTGATGTCCGTTACGTCCCAGCGTGAGACAGCGGTGACGTTTCCGCGCGCGGTGAGCGAAGTTGAGTAAGCAGTATCATGCTGCGTCGCCGACGCCGGGACGCCTTGAAGCCGGGCCGGGTCGTCGTAAGAGTAGGTGAACTTACTTTGGTAGCTGCTGAGATTTGTCAGGTGCACTGCCGATACCAGGCCGATGATGCGGCGATCGAGATAAGCCTGGCTCAGATTGTAATCGGTGAAGGTGTGACGAATCTCGGTTGTTCCATCAGCCGCGTACTCTTTGATCCAATAGGGAAGGCCCCACTGCGCGTATGAGCCGTAGTCGATTACCGTGCGCCGGCGATTACTACCAAGATCGTAGACATTTGTTTCCGTAACCCGCGGATTAACTTCATAGCCGACTGACGTGTTGTCCTGGATCCAGGCGGTCGTGGTCCATTTCTGACGGTCTCCGCCGGACCAGACCTCACTCAGCGTCGTCAGGCCCCGTTGCCCGCCCGTGCCGTAGTACTCACGGTAGATGGTGCCGTCCGGAGCGGTCATGACACAGGCGCCATCGCCCGCCACGCTGTAGGTCGTGATCACCTGCGACGGTACGCCGTTTATGCCGGTCCAGTTGTGCGCGGATATGCGGCTGTCAGTCAGACGTGGTACGTCGCTGCCGGGTGTTTCATAGGTGAAGGTTGTCTCATTGCGTTTCAGCGTGCCGAAATAGTTCCTAATCAAATTCACCTGGAGCGAGTTGTTGTAGTCGAAGGTGATGTGTGACGTGTCGTTCAGTGTCACCTGCGTGATTACCGGTAGCACTGTGCCGTTTTTTGGACCAATCACTGCCGCGCCCGAGAAACTCGCCTGCATGTTGCGCGTATCCCAGCTAAAACTAACCCACTGGTGCGACGGCTGGCCGTTCCAACTTTGCGTTATAGACAACAAGTTCTGATTGACGTCGTAGTTGAAGTTGATGACGCGGCCGAGCGTGTCGGTGACGGCGGTGATGCGGCCCAGTGCGTTGTGATTAACAGTGATGTAGTTACCGTTGCGGTCCTTTATCTGCGTGCAACTGTATTCGTTGTTGATTTCAACGAAACTGAGTTGCGTGCCATCGGTGGACCGCACGACCAGTGACGGACTGGTGTCGATCAATTGCAGATAAGACGAATCACCTGCCTCGTACACTTTGGACGTGCCCACTTGTCGCAGTTCAACTCGCCGTCCGGCGGCGGTGATAAACAGAAACGAATTCTTCGCCGTTTGCGCGTCGAACACTTTACGTTGCACGACCGGAAAGCCGAGCCGAAAGCCCGGGCTAGGAAAACCATTGTCTTCGTCGAAATGAATGTAAGGACCGGAGCGCGTCCAGACCATCGAGGAGTAGGAAAGTCCCAGGCCGAGGTCCAGTCCCGCACGACCGGGCAAGCTCAAAAGTTGGACACTCCACGTGCCGTCCCGCGTTAACATTCCATTGCCCGGTTGATTTCTCGGATCCACTCGCGCCGAGATCAACGATGCGGCATTCGCGGTAGGCGAACCGTTAGGAACAATGCTGGCCAATATCCCGGAGAACTCCAAACACTCTTCAAAAGCGCGCCGGACATTCTCGCGTCCATTGACTGGCACAACGCTTTCCCAGTGAGCCCAACCTGAAGCATCGGGCTCGCGCATCAAGTACGTTTTGTATAAGTCGTACACATACCAGTGATCATTCCGCTGCCGCGCGGCGTACTCCGCCGACTCAAACAACGTTTTGCCCAATTCCACTGCTGCTAACTTCAGCGACGTCTGCCCCTGCGCGTAGGCCACGCGCAATTGATCGTTCCAGAAGGTCGGTTCGGTTCCGCTCGGTGTCCGCACCAGCGCCCACATGAAAAAATTTGCGATGAATTGATCGTCAAGTACAGGTGGAGGCGCAGGTGCGCGTCTGCTCACGTGCGCACGTCGGGTACGATTTATCGCCTGGCCCAACTCACCACGCGTACCGGGATCGCCGACGCGTCGCCCGTTCCAAGGCTCCAGCGGCACTTTCGGTGAACGAATCGTGGATGGAATCGGCGGTGCCGGCTGACGCTCTGAACGTGATTCATTCTGCACAGCTTCGAGATCAGGGAAACTACCCTCCGGTTTGCCGGGTTTGGGCCTTCCCAGTCGGTCCTGCCCCGGATTCTGCGCTGCATCGGACACGAGTAACGAAACATTCGAAAAGGCTATGAGGGAACCACACATGATTAGAGCAATTGTAACTTGCAGTATCCGTGGCAGAGAGATGCGTGAGTGCATGAGGACCTCCATAGATCTTCCGAAACCGAACAGCCGGTTTCGTGATCAGTACCGTCTAAAGGGGACAAAGCAAAAGTGGGGCAGTGGGCTCTTCCAAAATCGTCTTTGGTGGCTTTGGGTGGGACGAGACGATTCAGTTGTACTTGACCGCGGCAATCTACTCTCGCGGTTTTCGGAAGTCAATACATTTTTCGTAGACCGAGGAGCGAAGAGGGTGCGTCGAGGTACAGCACCACTGACGTGAATGGAGCGACCGAGTTGAGATCAGTTGCGGCCGTCGACTTCGACTTTTTGCACGGCACCGCCGCGACACCAGAAGACGACGCGCATTGTGTCGGGCCTGCCGTCGAGGGAGGCTTTGACGAAGGCGGCGTTCTGGCGCAGTGCGGATTCAAAGTCTTCCAGCATGCGCGGGTCGCGCGGTGGGTGGACCACATCCGCCAACGATGCAGCACCGTTGGTGAACACGTCCGCGACGACCAGCATGTCATCATCAGGCGTGTAATAAGTCGACCCATGATGCGCGTAAGCGCGGGTCATCTTCGCGAGGGCACCGTCGGGGTCGAGGCTCGGCGATTCGGTGCCGTAGGGGGAACGCTTGGCGGCTAGAGACTCAGGCGTAACCGGTTTGTTCAAATCGTAGAAGCCAAGCGCTCTAAGATCCTGATCTCCCAAATCAGTATTTCCGAGCATGAGCAGTGCGTGCTCTCGTATCGCAGCTTCACGCAACGCCACGAAATGCGGGCGCAGCGCGTTAAGCATCAGGAAGAACATGATCACCGACGCAAACGTGCCGACGGTGTAAGGCATCACGCGTGGTCTAAGGAACCCCGCGAGGCTGGTACCAAATGACGGACGCGGCGCCTGCCTGCTAGCGGCTGCTTCGATATAAAGCGCGTTGGAAATCGAAACGGCCAAATCGGCGGGCGGAGTCGGGCGAGACAAAAGACCAAGGCCGCGAGTCAACGATCGCAGTTCTGCTGCCTCCGCTCGACACACCGGACAGCGATCCAAATGCTCATCGATCGCCACCCGTGCCGGCAGAGATACACAATCGTCAACGTATAACGAAAGCGACTGTCTGGTTTCTTCGCACAACATAAGAAAACTTCTCATTCCATTGGCATTGCCAATGTTTGGATGGCTGACCGACCCCGGCTGCTCCCTTTTTGTCAAAAGAAGCAACTCCGACAAGTTTAGGGCAACCCCTTCAGGCTCGAGTGAGCGATGCAATCAAAACGGGTGTTGCTGGCCACGTTTTCAATACGCTCTCATCTTGCCACTTCGGAAGCCTTGACCCCGCCGTTTTTTCACTTCGACCCATTTGGCACCGAGTTTCGTGAGCCGGGGCGGGTCAGCCATCCTTTACAAAGATCCTTCCAGCTTGCGCCGGAGTTCCTGGCGTCCACGCGCCAGTCGAGACTTAACAGTTCCCACGCTGATGTCGAGTGCGACCGCTATCTCCTCGTACGCAAAACCTTCAATGTCGCGCAGCACTACTGCCTCTCGATAAACGCGCCGCAAACCACTCAACGCCTTCCTCAACGCCCGTTCTCGTTCATGCGCCAGGGCGCCGTGCTCGGGGTCACTGGAATTACCAGACCTAAGCTGGGCCATCAGCGCCGAATTTCCCGCGGCATCCGCGGCATCAATTGAGACGGTCGAGTCCCGATGTCGCCGCCGCCACCACCGCCAACGGTTCCGTGCCTGATTAATGGCGATGCGATAAATCCAGGTCCGCAGATCTGACTCACCTCTAAACTGCCCTATGCTCTGAAAGGCCCGCAGGAACGTTTCCTGAGTCAGGTCGCGAGCTTCTTCAGTGTTCTCGGTCAAGCGGTAAAGCAGACCGTAGATCTCGCCGGAGCGCTCGTTTACCAGTTTTTCGAAGGCGGCCGGGTCGCTGCGCTTCAATCTTTCAATGAACTGATCTTCAACCGCTGGCCGAGCTTCGACCAAGGTCGCCGGTGCAACCTGCTCCATTTCCATTTGCCCGCGGAGGGCTATTGGCTCTCCGTAGCTCACCGATTACCCCCTGGGGCGGGAATCAGAGCAGTCCAAATAATTTGCCCTTTCCCGGACAGGCTGCCCTTTTGACACCATGACCGGTCGATTTGTTCCCGAAGAAAATTCATCGGTATTTTAGATGCGTTTTTTGGACAAACCGAGATAGTTCGGTTGCCTTGACAACTTTTCATACGCGCCATTAGAGTGACGGTTTTCGCTATCATACACCCAAAACAAAGAACGCAGCCGACTGTGGTGGCTTGCACGAGGAATATAAGTGGCAAAGTATAAAAAGAAGGTCGTCCGTAAACTTCAACAGGACAAGTTCCGCGACACAACGATGGGTCTGTTTGACCGGCTGGGCAACCTGCTCGAGGGCCGGGGACGGACGATTCTTTACGGACTCGGCGGATTGATCGTTGCCGGGTTGCTTATCCTTTTCTTTGTTAAGTGGAGCAACCGTAAAGCCGATGAGGCCCGGCAGGCGCTGGGACGCGCAATCACTATCTCCACCGCAACTGTCGGAGCACCCATGCCCGGAGTAAGCGAATCCAGCGTGACTTTCAACAGCGAGTCGGAACGTTCGCAGCGGGCCATTGAAGAATTCGAGAAAGTGGCTGCCAAGTACGGTGATCCCTACCGCTCGCAGGCCCGCTACTTTATCGCCTCCAACCGTCTCTCAGTCGACCGCCCGAAAGGCATCGCCGAACTGACAGATCTGCAAAACAACGGCGTTCCGGAAGTCGCAGCCTTATCGAAGTTTGCTCTCGCGCAAGTAAAGGAAAGCGACGGTAAGCTCGACGAGGCAGCCCAGATTTACAGCGAACTTGCCCGGTTGAACGGCTCCACGATCACTCAGGAAACAGCAAACCTCAAACTTGCCAAGGTCTACGAGAAGCAGGGAAAGACGAAGGAAGCGACTGACATTCTGTTCAACATCGTCGATGCTGCTCGCAAGGCTAAAGGCGCGGACAACCAGCCTGCGCCAGTTTCCGCCGCGGCACGGGAAGCGGAGACTGAGTTGAAGAAACTCGATCCCGAGCGCCACAAACAGTTGCCATCTGAGGTCCCCGCCTCGTTAGTTGGTTAATTCCGCTACGCAAGTACCACGACGAGGATGGATAACCTAACTCATTCACTCGTCGGATTAACTGCGGCCAAAGCGGGTTTGGAGAGACTGTCTCCCGGGGCAAGCGCCCTCTGCGTCCTCGCCGCTAATGCTCCTGATTGCGATGTAGCCATTCTGCTCTTTGGAGATCGTTGGACGTATCTCCACCATCATCGCGGAATCACTCACGCGATTGTCGGTGTCGCTGCTCTTTCCTTGTTCCTACCGTTGGTCTTCTACGGAATCGATAGACTGTGGGCACGGGTTCGCGGGCAACCTGCGAAGACGAAGTTGAAGGGCCTCATTGTGGCGTCAGTGCTCGTTACCGCGACTCATCCGTTGCTCGATTGGACCAACAACTACGGCATTCGGTTCTTCCTGCCATGGAGCTCGAAGTGGTCCTACGGCGATCTCGTTTACATAATCGATCCGTATATATGGTTGTTGTTGGGTGGAGCGTGTTTCCTGTTGTCGGCTAAAACGATGGGCGGGAAAGTCATTTGGGCGGCGGTGGCAGCCGTGCTGACTGGGCTCGTGATTTTTGCTCCTCGTGCTGCCGGTCTGCCGTCTTTTTTCGTTGCCTTCTGGGTTGCGGCGATCGTGATTTTGATTGTGTTGTTTGTACTTGGCGCCGGCCGGAGATTTGGGAACAAGATCGCAATCGTCGCTCTTGCCATCGTACCCTGTTACTGGACTTTTCTTGGTTACGCACATTCACGAGCACTCGCCAGTGGATATCACCAGGCGACGAACGTCGTGCAGCCATCGGGTGAACCGATTCGAAGGCTGTCTGTTATGCCAACCCTCGCCAGTCCACTACATTGGGATTGCGTATTCGAAACTGATCGCGCGACCTACCGCTTTGGCTTGCGGCTGATGAGTGACAACTTTCCTCAAACGCGAATCATTCGCTATGAAAAGCCTTCAGGGTCTTTAGCGCACGTGATGCAGGAAGTCTCGCAGGATCGACCTGTGCAAATCTTTCTGGGTTTCGCACGATATCCCGTAGCGCGTCTTGCCGATCCAAACTGCACGACCGACACTCTACTTCAATTGGCAGACTTACGTTACACTGAGCCGGGCAGCCGGCGAGGCACTTTTACACTCGAACAACCGGTTGAGTGTCCGACGAACGATATGGGAGGCAGATGAGCGAAACCAACGAGTTCTCAAAGGATTTCGAAACCCTGCCGGCCCTTGCGGAAGTAAGCCAGCAACGAGAACGCGCGCGTAAACAACCGACTATCGCCAGCGTACGAGTCTCACCGGGTCCTTATATCACCGTCGCCGCCGTACTCACTTTCTTCGCCGCTCTGTTACTGCGCATGCAATACGACGGTTGGGCTTTGCTCCTCGTCTCAGCAGCGTGGTTGATACTTCCGCTGCTCGCGTTTACGGATCGAATTGTTTTTGATGGTCTTTCACTGCGACGACAAGGACCAATCTCGTCGCTGCTTCATCTTCTCACTGGTTATCGCAAACAACTTTGGATCGACGACTTCGAGACAGTAGAAACGCACGCCGTGCGAACGTTGCGAAGTGGCGGACGAGTGCGATACCGCTATCGCACTCAGATTAGCGGCAAAGGCAGGGAGTTTGTCATCGTCTCGGGCGGACGCGAGTATCGAAGACTCGTGCGCGAGCTATTCCCGCTTATTCACGAAAACAAACTCGACAACCGCAGCCGTGATTTGCGCGATTATCTTCACGACCCGGGATTTCTGAATCGAAAAGCAGAACTCTCGCAGCTCGCCTCATCCGCTCTTCTGGACGTGACCGAGTCGGATTTCAAAGTGGGCGGCAAACTGCATCAGCGTCGCGAGATGGAAGAGACCGAACCCACTCCCGAAGACCTGGAAAGAGCGCGATTGCTGCGTCGATTAGGGAACGAACTGCGCGTCTCCGGACGTTTGCGAGAAGCGGGCGAAGCGTTTCGCCGCGCGCTCAACGTTAGACCACATGGCGCCTGGTTGATTTATGACTACGCGCGTCTGCTTCGTTCGCAGGCGAGCGCGAATGCTGATGCGCGGTTGTTGACGAGAGCACGGGCCGCGTTACGACTCGCGAGTATTCGCGCGCGAAACGACGTGGTCCTGTTGCCGTTGATTGGCGAGAGCTTTCTCGAGTGCGGCGACGCGCGACAGGCGCGGCTCGCATTACAAAAAGCGATCGAGATGGACAGCGGTAACTTTAAAGCTCGTGTTGGTCTGGCGGATATTGCCTTACGGGAAGGGAAGTTGGCCCACGTTATTCACCATTACCAGGAAGCCGCCCGCGATGCGTCCGAGCAAGCGCTCGCGCGCTATGCCCGGAACGAAGGTGAGTACTACATGCACCTCAACAACGACGACGACTACCTGGCAACGGAACTTCGCAGGATCAGTTGGCTTCAGAGTGTTACGCGAATCCGGCGCTTTGCTTTGCGCGTGACAAACGTAAGCGTTTTGATGGCACTGATCGCCGGACTTGTCGATCCAGTCGCCGGAAGCTTTGCGTGGTCAATCGCTTCCTCCGCTCTCGCCGTCTGGCTCGTCTCACTACTCGGCACGCGAATGCTTTTCAGCCGTGCGAAATTCTCCTAAGACTTCTTCTTTTTAGACGACGACTTCTTCGCTGCCGAGGCCACCTCCGGTTTCGGTGTGATCGTGCGCGCTTGTTGTTCGGCCGCAGACGCGACCGCAAACGCCTGCACCGGTTCCGGACTGAGCAACGCATCCCAACGATAACGAGATCGCTGCGTTGATTCACTCAAACGCTTGAACACCAGTTCGATAACCGCGTTGGTGATCCAGTTGTGATAAAACTCCCCGACCGACGCGAGTTCCGCATCCGGCGCGGGATTCATGAAATCGATCGCGTACGGCACGCCGTCCTTGATCGCAAACTCAACTGTGTTGATATCGTAACCGAGCGCGGTGCACAACGTGCGCACGTCTCTGCGGACGCGATCCGCAAGCTCGGGCGCAAGGTAATCTGGCTCGTGGATGTACTGCTCGCCTGACAAGTACGGCTTGCGCGGATCGTAAGCCATGATCATCACTTCTTCCTGGCCCACGCAGTAACATCTGACGAACTGATCGAAATCGATCCCCTCCTGGAGGGTCATGCAGAGCGTTCCGGTTTTGTTGTATTCGGTCAGAAGCTCTTCGAGCGAGTTGACCTTCGAAACGTTTTTCCAACCACCGCCGTCGAACGGTTTCATGAACGCCGGCAGGCCGACGTAATCGACGATGCCTTGCCAGTCCATCGGAAATGCGAGATTGCGCAAGCTCTCGCTGACGATGCCCTCAATGTAATCCTTTTGCGGCAACAGCACGGTCTTGGGGATTGCGACGCCGAGCTTTTTGCCCAATGAATAGTTGAAAAACTTGTCGTCGGCTGACCACCAGAATGGATTGTTGATGATGATGGTGCCTTCGAGCGCCATTCGTTTCAGGGTGGCGCGATAGAACGGAACTTCGTGCGAGATACGATCGATGACTAGGTCGTATTGCGGCGGTGCGTCGTAACGAACGCCGTCGAGCTTGATGTATTCGGCGACGACGTCACCCCGCCCTTTTTCATTAATTCCTTTGATTATGGCTTCCGGAAAAGTCTTTTCCCTGCCAACGAGAACTCCGACCCGCTTCATATGTATGGATTTTCCTTTCTGTGAAAAAACAAAGGAACATACGCGGGCAGCCTTATCTTGTCAAACCTGATTCTAAGTCCCCGGAACCGGCGGTTTGTGGAGGAAATCCTTGTTAACGTGGATTCTGTGCAAATCCGTGGTTCATGTTACAATCCGCCTCTCCCTAGTGTTTGGCCTGAATCCCAAGGAGACTCGTTAGTTTGCATCGTTTAATATTTGCCCTGATAGTCCTCTGCGCGATCTTACTTCCCGTCTCGGCACAGGACCCCAAGCCCGCCGAAACTCCCGCAAAAGAGACACCCGCGAAGGCGGCGAAACAGACTCTGGCGAAGGACAATAAGTCTAACTCGGACGTGAAGTTTACGGCCGAGCAGATCGTCGAATCTGTAATCCTGGTGTACGGCACGCGTCCGGCGCTGGACCACATTCGTCGTAACGGTATCGAGCGCGGAAAAATAACCCGCTACACGGCCGAGGGGAACGCTGAAGAAGCAAACTACGAGCGGCGCTTTATTCGCGGGGCAGACCTGAATAAAGACAAAATCCGGCTAGATCAGAAGATGTCGACGATGGAATATTCGCTCATCTTCGGCGAAGGAAAACTCTTTGGATTGATTAATGGCGCCGCCTTTACGCCGCGTCAGGACGCGATGACGAGTTTCATTTCTCAGCATCATCACAGCATCGACTCGCTGCTGCGATATAAAGAATGTGGCTCGACGCTCAGCGTTGTCGGTAAAGAGCAGCAGAAGGGGCTTGACCTGTTCGTCGTTGATCTTACGGACAAAGACCAGCGCAAGACCCGCTACTTCATCAGCTCGCGAACCTTGCGGATTCTCTGGTTGGAGTACCAGGAAGGTGTTCCCGGCGGACCTGCCGTGAAATACACGAAGAAATTCCTTGATTATCGTCCAGTCCAACAGACTTGGGTTCCTTACCGCACCATACTCTACGAGAACGGCCGTGAGGCGCAGGAAGTCCGCGTCTCCAACATCACCTACGGCATCAAAGTCAGCGACGCGATCTTCAAGGCTCCCGAAGCGTAGTATTGTTTTAGAGTCGAATTCTCACTTCCGTTTAAGAGGAAATTGATATGAGATCGATTTCACTGTGCCTCGCCTTGTCCGCTGCGATCCTCCTGTGCGCATTGCCGATAATGGCCCAACCTCAACAGAAAGATGATGCGACGACAATTCTCAAAAGGATGTTTGCTGCATATGAACGCATCACGTCGTATCAGGACGAGGGCATTCTCGTAAATACTCATGACGAGCCAACCGGCGGAACCATTGAAAAGCTGCCTTTCAAAACGTTTTTCAAAACTCCAAATCTGTTTCGCTTTGAATGGACTGACTACGGGATTGCGAAGGTAGGCAGAACAAAGATGATATGGTTCAACGGAAAGGACGCCTTCTCGTATTGGGAACCAGACCGCTTTGAAAAGGAGGAAAGACCGGAACTCGCCGTGGCCGGCGCGACCGGTATTTCTTATGGAGCGGTTCATACCGTCCTCGACATGCTGAACGCCGAAGAGCCTATCGCTTCAATTCTGAAAAGGCTGACGAACGTGTCTTTGTTAGGCGAGGAACGGTTCGAAGGCGTCCTTTGTTATCGTATCAAAGCAACCTTGGACGACCAGCTAGTCGACTTGTGGATTGGGAAGAATGACTTTCTCCTGCGCAAGTACAGGCGAGAAACCAAGTCAGGCGACGATTTACGGATCAAAGAAGAGATTCGTAGAAAGATTCAGGTTAACCAGTCGATTCCGGAAGTTGTATTTAATTACAAACCACCTATCCCACTGACTACTCCAAAAGAGATCGACAGTGAGGCTGTTGACAAACTGCTTAATCCGGGACCACCCGTGTGGACTGAGTTCAAATCCGATGAGGGACGATTTAGCGTGTTGATGCCGGAAAAACCGCAGACGCAAAAGTCCTCTATCGAAACGGGACAAGGACGCTTTGAACAGCACGCCTTTATTGCGGCACACTCTCCGCTTGTTTGTATGGTTGCTTACACCGACATTCCAAAGAATTTTCTCGCCGAAAAGAATATCGATGGTTTCTTTGATGAAATTCGGGACAGGTTTATCAAGGAGGTTGAGGGTAAGCTGGCAAGCGAAACCCCCTTGTCGGTGGATGGCGTTGCTGGACGTGAAGTAAAAGTGCACATGTATCGTGGGGACCTTCGCCTGCGAATGTTCCTTGACGGTGACCGGGCATATATCTTGTCATTCCTGAGCCTGGAAAAGGTCGACGAGGAAGCCGCGAAAAAATTCTTTGCTTCGTTCAAGTTAATTCGCGTTAGCAGGCCGATTGCCGGTGGGAAAGCCCGCGCAACTCATTTAAAGAAACTCGCAGCCATGCGTTTCAGATCGTCCATCGAACTGCCGTCCTGATTTTGGTCCAACATCGAGGAAAGCATACCCATAGCGTCCGGCGCATTCGTGCGAGCCTCCTCCTGTTGATTATTCAGCAGGTTGGTTAGGCCATCAGCGTCGAGTGCATTCTCCTGCTGCGCTTTTCCAAGCGAACCCATAACAAGAGGCGCGAGCGTTTCAAGTAAACCCGCCGCGGAGCCCTGGTCCAGACCAGCCGCTTGCGCAAGATTGTTTTCAATCGCCGGCCGCTGATTTCCAAAAACGTGTCCAAGAATTGCAGAACCATCTGCTTGTTGCGGGCTCTGCACATAACCAAGGACGTTATCGAGGATGCTGCCGTCGTGATCGTTGGCGACGGCCTGATGTATGTTCTGCGCCTCTTGAGGTTGCGAAGCATTCCGCGCCAGTGCGGCAAGGATGAGGGGTACGCCGATCTGAACAGCGGTATTGGCCGCCGTTTCGCTGATACCGAATCGCTGAGCGATAGCGCGCGCCGCGCCTCCCCCTAATTGTTGTGTGATGATCTGTGTAATTGCATTCATACTGTCTCCTTTATGTGCGGAACTGGTTACGCACCGGAGTTGGGGGGTGCTCAGGTTTCTACTAAATCTTTGCGGTGGTAGGATCGTACGCCGCCCCCATGAACAATGCAAGAACGTTGTAGTGTCGACCAACGCAGGAGAAGTCGATGAAGTTACAGCTTGGCATTAGTTTATTCTTGTCGATGTTGATGGCCTTTGCTTTTCTGTCAGCTTGCTACACAGCGAGTCAGCGTCAGGCCTCTAGTCGTAGAGTTTCTCCGGACGATTTGCGTTTCGACCCAGCTAATAGCACTGCCGTGATTTCCAGTGCGCAAAAATTCATCATGCCAGTGCCAAAGTTGAATGCAGGCGGAGAGCCGCTTGTTTATCCCGCGGGGCACGAGAAGGCTGGTCAACCGATCCTCGATTACGAAGGTAAGCAAATTGGCGATAAAGGACTGGTCTTTCTCAACGCAAAGGATCAGACGTGGCAAGCCGTTGCGGGCGATGGTGAGGGCGTAATCATCATCAACGAAGTTAGTCAGGAGCAAGCGGCGCAGCTCGATCGAAAAGTGAAGGAGTTGAACCAGGATCCAAATCAGTTGACTCTACCTCAGCTAAAGCAGGTGCTCGACTACGCCCGGGATGAGCTCAAGCTGAATGACATGTACAACTCTGATCGCGCGTTCGTTAAAACGAAGATGACTCCAGTAGCTGTTGAGGGCTCAGACGGCGGGGGAGCGAGCGTAGAAGCCTATGGACTAAAGAAGAGAGACGATCGAGATTTGTGTCAGGCGATCTATATTCCAGGGAAATTTACTTTCGAAGGTCCGGCTGTGACTCCGCAGGTCTTTGAAAACGGAGGAGTGATCGTCAAACAAGGGAAAGATTTTCGAGGTGTGCAACCTGATATTTTCATGCGGACTTATCGACTTCAAAGTGGACAGCCAATCGCTTCCTTAACCGGCGATTTAAAGAGCTGGAACCCTTAATCAAGTACTCATTCAATAAAAAAGAAAAAGGCTCGGTTTTCGCCGAGCCTTTCCTCTAATGCGTTCCGATGGAACTCGCCACCACTAGGGGCAGAGAATTCCGTTGTTGTACCGATCCAGCGTCGTCGCAAGACTTAGCGCCAGCGCTCGCTGGGTCGCCAGGTTCTTTTGTTTCGACGTTAGATAGTCGCCTGAACCAGTAAAGTTAATCTGGTCTAACAAGTTCTGAGCGCTGACGACCGCAGTCTGAACTGCGGGGCATGTTTCAGCGCCTGCGGCAAGATTCAACCTCGCTGCCAGGAATTGAGCAGCGAGTTCATACGCAGCATCGGCGGATTTGCTCTTTCCAGCCTGATCCGACTTGCTGAGTACGTTAACTCCCTGCAGACAAGTGGTGACGTTGAAATCGCCGATGAGTTGAGGTAGTAGATCCTCGAGTATGAAGAAGCCGGCAGCTGCGCCTCCGTTCTTCGCAGCATTAGCGGCCTGTCCACCACCCGTACATCTGTTCCAGTTCTTCCAGTAACCAATTGTCCTTGGATCGCCGCCCGGGAAATCGTTATGCACTTCGAATTGCTTGGTTTGTCCCGGATTGACCGTAAAGTCAACGCATCTGATGCCGACGTCGCTAGGAATCGCATCATTAGCGTTGGGGTTATACGGAGTGATGATGTTTCCTCCGACAGTGAAACCGATCGTCCACAGTGACGTCCAACCTGCGGGTACCGGATTCTCACAGATTGTGTACGTGGTTCCGGGAACAAGCTTCTCGGCAAATTTTAGCAAGCCGTCAGCGTCCCCGAGTGTGGTCAGCGTTTCGAGTTGAAGGTCGGTCCCAGTCAAGTCGGGATCGGCGTCTGGGCCATCACGGTAAAGTGTGAACCTAATGTCGAGCTGAGGATTCGGGGCGCCGTTGGTGATCTTAAGAACCTCCACGAGGCCGCGTTTCCGGTTGTTGAAAGTGCAGGTGACAGTCTCGCCGGCCTGGAGCGAAATGCTGCCGGCAGTTTCACTGTTGCCCTTGGAACTGACGCAGGGAGAACTGGTCAAGTCCCAACCGCTCGGTACTGTCTCACTAACTGAATAAGTACCGGGGTTAAGATCGAGGCTGTCATTTTGCTCCCCGTCCTTCAAGCTGAAGCCGTCGGCGTCATAACTCGCCGTGAAGCTGAAGCTCTGTGGATCGCCATCCGGGTCGGTTTGCTTGATGACCACGATGTTGGCGTCCTTCTGATTATAGAAGGTGCAGGTAACAGTCTCGCCGGCCTGGAGCGAAATGCTGCCTGCGGTTTCACTGTTGCCCTTGGAACTGACGCAGGGAGAACTGGTCAAATCCCAACCCGCAGGCACTGTCTCACTGACGGAGTAGGTGCCGGGATCGAGATCGCCGCTATTGTTCTGTCCATTGTCAGTCAAGCTAAAGCCGTCGGCGTCATAACTCGCCGTGAAGCTGAAGCTCTGTGGATCACCGTCGGGGTCAGTCTGTTTGACGACAATGATCTTGGCGTCCTTCTCGTTGGTGAAAGTACAGGTGACAGTCTCACCGGCCTGCAACGAGATACTGGCCGGGTCGCTGCCATCGTCGCAGGTGGCGCTTTCCAGATCCCAACCGGCAGGCACCGTTTCACTGACTGAGTAGCTGCCTGGATCGATATCGCCGCTGTCATTCTGTTCACCGTCCTTCAGGCTAAAGCCGTCGTTGTCATAACTGGCGGTGAAGCCGAAGCTTTGTGGATCACCATCGGGATCAGTCTGCTTGATGACAATGATCTTGGCGTCCTTCTCGTTGGTGAAAGTACAGGTGACAGTCTCACCGGCCTGCAACGAGATGGTGGCCGGGTCGCTGCCATCGTCGCAGGTGGCGCTGTCCAGATCCCAACCACTCGGTACAGTTTCACTGACTGAGTAGCTGCCTGGATCGATATCGCCACTGTCATTCTGCTCGCCATCCTTCAAGCTAAAGCCGTCATTGTCGTAACTGGCGGTGAAGCTGAAGCTTTGTGGATCGCCATCCGGGTTGGTCTGCTTGACCACCACAATGTTGGCGTCCTTCTCGTTAGTGAAGGTACAAGTGACGGTCTCACCAGCCTGCAACGAGATGGTGGCTGGATCGCTGCCGTCTGAACAGGTGGCGCTTTCCAGATCCCAACCACTCGGTACAGTTTCACTAACCGAGTAGCTGCCGGGATCGAGATCGCCACTGTTGTTCTGCTCGCCATCCTTCAAGCTAAAGCCGTCATTGTCGTAACTGGCGGTGAAGCTGAAGCTCTGTGGATCGCCATCGGGGTTGGTCTGCTTGACGACCACGATGTTGGCGTCCTTCTCATTGGTGAAAGTGCAAGTGACAGTCTCCCCGGCCTGCAACGAGATGGTGGCTGGATCGCTGCCGTCTGAACAGGTGGCGCTTTCCAGATCCCAACCACTCGGTACAGTCTCACTGACTGAGTAGCTGCCGGGATCGAGATCGCCACTGTCGTTTTGCTGCCCATCACTCAAACTGAAGCCGTCATTGTCGTAACTGGCGGTGAAGCTGAAGCTTTGTGGATCGCCATCCGGGTTGGTCTGCTTGACCACCACAATGTTGGCGTCCTTCTCGTTAGTGAAGGTACAAGTGACGGTCTCACCAGCCTGCAACGAGATGGTGGCTGGATCGCTGCCGTCTGAACAGGTGGCGCTTTCCAGATCCCAACCACTCGGTACAGTTTCACTAACCGAGTAGCTGCCGGGATCGAGATCGCCACTGTTGTTCTGCTCGCCATCCTTCAAGCTAAAGCCGTCATTGTCGTAACTGGCGGTGAAGCTGAAGCTCTGTGGATCGCCATCGGGGTTGGTCTGCTTGACGACCACGATGTTGGCGTCCTTCTCATTGGTGAAAGTGCAAGTGACAGTCTCCCCGGCCTGCAACGAGATGGTGGCTGGATCGCTGCCGTCTGAACAGGTGGCGCTTTCCAGATCCCAACCACTCGGTACAGTCTCACTGACTGAGTAGCTGCCGGGATCGAGATCGCCACTGTCGTTTTGCTGCCCATCACTCAAACTGAAGCCGTCATTGTCGTAACTGGCGGTGAAGCTGAAGCTTTGTGGATCGCCATCCGGGTTGGTCTGCTTGACCACCACAATGTTGGCGTCCTTCTCGTTAGTGAAGGTACAAGTGACGGTCTCACCAGCCTGCAACGAGATGGTGGCTGGATCGCTGCCGTCTGAACAGGTGGCGCTTTCCAGATCCCAACCACTCGGTACAGTTTCACTAACCGAGTAGCTGCCGGGATCGAGATCGCCACTGTCGTTCTGTTCGCCGTCCTTCAAGCTGAAGCCGTCATTGTCGTAACTGGCGGTGAAGCTGAAGCTCTGTGGATCGCCATCGGGGTTGGTCTGCTTGACCACCACAATGTTGGCGTCCTTCTCGTTGGTGAAGGTACAGGTGACAGTCTCCCCGGCCTGCAGCGAGATGTTGGTTGGATCGCTGCCGTCTGAACAGGTGGCACTATCGAGATCCCAACCATTCGGCACTGTTTCACTAACCGAGTAGCTGCCTGGATCGATATCGCCACTGTCGTTCTGCTCGCCATCCTTCAAGCTAAAGCCGTCATTGTCGTAACTGGCGGTGAAGCTGAAGCTCTGCGGATCGCCGTCTGGGTTGGTCTGCTTGACCACCACGATATTCGCGTCCTTCTCGTTGGTGAACGTACAGGTGACAGTCTCACCGGCCTGCAACGAGATGGTGGCTGGATCGCTGCCGTCTGAACAGGTGGCGCTGTCCAGATCCCAACCACTCGGTACAGTCTCACTGACCGAGTAGCTGCCGGGATCGAGATCACCACTGTCGTTCTGTTCCCCGTCCTTCAAGCTAAAGCCGTCATTGTCATAGCTTGCGGTGAAGCTGAAGCTCTGTGGATCGCCATCCGGGTTGGTCTGCTTGACCACCACAATGTTGGCGTCCTTCTGGTTAGTGAAGGTACAGATGGTTTCTAGTCCGGTCTGAATCGTCAGTCCAGTTATCGTATTTCCAGCGAAGGTACCCGTCGGAGTTGGAACACCAGTTTGGATCGCGCAACTCGCGGTCGTGAGATCCCATCCTGCCGGAACCACTTCAGAAAGGTTATAACTGCCCGATGCGAATAAGACCTGGTTAGCGATTACGACATTTGTTTGAGATCCGGCAATGTTTGCCGAGAAATTGGACACACCACCGGCCGACGGCGCGCTGGTGTTGAAACTAAATGCGGTAATGGCGTTGTCATTCGTTTGCGTCGTTTTCCTAATGGTCAAAAATCCTCGATCCGGATGGATGACGCAATCAGATGGATCAGAGTTTGGCTCCTCCGATGGAAAACTGCACACATTGAGAAGTCGGGCGTTAGCAGCGCCGCCGACGTCGCTCAGTTGTAATGTGACGTTTGCGACGGTATCGTGAGTCAGACAGTTTGCGTCGATGTCGCAATCGTTCCCAGCACTGTGAGCGGGATGCGCGCTAAACGGATCGGAGTTTGGCACGACGCTCGCCGTGGATGTCGTTGTAAATGCTGGAATCAGGGTTGGACCACCGCAGCGATCCGATCTTGTGTCATTGCACGAATAGAATCTGTTCGCGACCTTAACTGCGGGGTTGCCGTCTACAGTTACACAAAAAGCAAAGTTCGCGAATCCGTCCGCGTCTGTGTCCACGAGGGTGCACGCGTCTCCGGTATTGCCACCCAGAGGACCGAACCCCGTGTCATCCCAGTTCC
This sequence comes from uncultured Acidobacteriota bacterium, assembly GCA_963789185.1. Taxonomy (GTDB): domain Bacteria; phylum Acidobacteriota; class Blastocatellia; order Pyrinomonadales; family Pyrinomonadaceae; genus PSRF01. Next base: position 157,497 of record CAWBJU010000010.1, on the reverse strand, counting down.
ACGTTATGCCGATGGCGGTTGCGCCGAGATCCGACGACATGGCGTTGAGATCCTTCTGACCGGGCTCATCGTCCGGTCCCGCGTCGTCGATGAAGCTGATAATGACATCTGTAAAGGTAGTAGTGGCGGTTAGACCTGAAGTTTTTCCAATTGCCGTAAGTCGGAAGATGCTACTTTCCGAATCGTCCGGATGCACAAACCAACTCGCGGTTAGCCGTCCGTCAGCGTCTGCCGTTGCCTCGAATGGTTCATGGCCAGAGCCGAAGTTGTTTCCATTCGAATGCACGACTTGCAGCGTTACCACTTCATTCGCATAAAATCCCGCGCCGGTGAATGTAGCGGTTTCTCCGGGCTGGTAGTCGTACTTATCGGTCTGAACGGTTGCTATTCGACTAAACGTTGCACTCGATGAAGCGCCCGATGTGTTACCGACTGCTGTGACTACAAAGCCGTGCCCGCTGGAGTTATTGGGCAGGGACCAAGTTGCCTCGAAAGCTCCGTCAGCGGTGGCGGTGGCGCCAAAGGCTTCAGATGCCGCCGAGCCATCCGCGTGCGTGACGCGCAAGGTTACGGCCTCGCTTGAACCAAACGCGGTTCCAGTAATTGTGACCGCCTCTCCACCGAGGTACCCGGTCTTATCGCTGACGACGGTTGGAACGGGATCCTGGACGGTGACTGACTCTGCAAAGGTCGGTCGTGAACTCGTCGCATGAACTTGCGGATCTAAAATTCCTTTGATTGTGCGAGCAACACTTTGGATTACTTTGGGAGTTGCGCCGGTGGCGACGTAACCTGCGGCGACTGCCACAACAAAAACGGTCGTCATCAGAATAGAAACGCGCCAGATTTTCGAACTAACAAAATGTGAAGATAGACCCTTTGTACGGGGATGGTTGGAAGACATAACGGCTCCTTCTTGATTTATGCTTCGCAGATAAAGGCACCTGCTGGGCTAGAGGTGTGTTGACAAGGAATGGCAAGAGATCCATCCAATGTAGAGTGGGAGATTTGGATGTCTCGGGGCGAACGCCTGGGGGCGTTCGTATCACGAAACCGCAATACTCCAAAGTCTATAGAGCGCGCACGTAAGTTCCCGCGCTATCGGGTCCTATAAAAACTTCTCTTGACTGCGGAAAAACGATCTTCTGGGGGATCGCGTCAGCTTAGCGGGGAAATTTGAGGACTCCGCGTCGCCAGGTGCAGTCGGATTTAATGGCAGTGCAACACATTAATACTCTTTTTGTTTTCAAATTGCAACAACGGAGCCCGTTGCCTATTTAAATGGCAGGATCTGCACACCCACCCGCCTAAGCCCCGATTTCCCTGGAACCCACCGGAAAAGCTGGCGTGTATTCCTGTCGGGTAGCGGCCGGTGTGGGTATAATCAAGCCCCGGCGCAACTCTTGTAGAGCCCGCGATACTTATCGTTCGAACCGAGGCCCTCTTTGAAGAGGTTTTCCTCGCTTTTTAACGCATGAGAGCCTGCCTGCCCTGATGAATACGCTGACGACCATCGACGAGCTGGCCTTCGTCCCACCACTCGAGCAGGAGGTGCTGGAGGACACAACTTCGGATCATGCGTTGTTAGAAGCGACCCGAACCGGCGATGAGGACGCATTTGCTGAATTGGTAAGTCGTTATCGAAACCAGATCACGAGTTATATCTATCGCATGACTAGTGACTATGACAACGCCGTCGATCTGGCTCAGGAGACCTTCGTGAGGGTTTACCGGGCGAGAGATAGATACCAGAGAAGTTACGCCTTCTCGACTTACATCTATCGCATCGCCACGAACCTCGCGATCAGCGAGTTGCGAAAACGAAAGCGCCGCAAACTCGTTTCCCTAACCGGGTTTTTCCAGTCCAGCGATGGTTCGGAACCGAAGGAGTTGAATCCGCCGGATTTGCGCCCGTTGCAAGACTCGGAACTGGTCGACGCCGAACGGCGCAACGCAGTGCAACGCGCAATCGGAACGCTGCCCGAGAAATATCGCGCGCCGTTGATCCTGCGCGATGTCGATGGCCGAAGCTACGACGAGATCGCGAGAATCCTCGAAACGAGCGAGGGCACGGTCAAGTCGCGAATCAGCCGGGCGCGGGGATTCCTGCGGGAGAAGATGCGGGCTTATTTGTAGGTGAGAAAACTATGAGAGAAACAAAATGTGAAACAGTTCGTCACGAGCTCGAAGAGCTGATGCTGAACGATGAGTGCAGCATGTATGTGACCCAGCACATGCGCGAATGCGGCGACTGTCGCGAGTTTCACCAGAAGCAAACAAAACTTAGACAGATCGTCGGCAGTTTGGGCACGGTGGAAGCGCCCCCTGATTTCGACTTCCGCTTGCGTGCGCGCCTGGCGAATGAATCCAGCGGCAACGGCCTTCGTGTTATGCAGTGGTCCTTCGCGAGCAAGGGTTTTGCCGCGGCAACCATGATGCTTTTGTTTGTCGGCGGCGCCGTTTATGTGCGAACGATCATGAATCAACCACTTAAACAGGACATCGCCGAGCAGAGGAGTGAGCCGCCTCAACCACCTCCCAAGCCGGTTGAAAACGAAACGCGCTTCGACAACCCACCGTCGATGGTAGCTTCAGATAATGTTTCGCGTCGGGTTCCGAATGAGCGGCGCGTGTCGTCGAGCAAGAAACCGACGCTCGCGACTCTCGATAGCGCCAGTTCACAACCACCGTCATTTATTGATGCGCACAGGCACTCCGCGATTTTCTCGATCGATGCATCGGCCTCCCTTGAGCCCTTCCAGGTCTCGCTCGACGATGGCCGCGGTAACGCTCGCACGATCTCAGTGCCGACTATAACGTTCGGATCACAGCGAGTTTTGCCAAACGCGAACCAGTCTGCACAGAAGGGTGTTGGGGTTTGGTAAGCACAAAGGTTTAAGAGCTTTAATGATGAGACGGCAAGTCGCGACAATCACGAGTCTGTTGTTGGTTTACGCAGTGACCTTCGTGCACGCTCCCGCGCAAACTACCAGGAAAGACGCGCCGACTCCACGCGTGGCTCCTCGCGTGGACAGGAAGAAAACCGCGCCCCAGGTCGTGACGATTGTTCATCGTTTGAACGGTCTGAAAATGTTTCGGTTGCTGATGCGGTCACAACAACAGACATGGACGGTTAATAGTCTCGGTTCAGCTTTCGATCTGAAGGACGACGTTCATACGAACGTGATCGCCGGAGTTGCGATGGACGACGGTCAGACGATAGTCGCGTGGTTACCGGAAGCTGACGTCGAATTCGGATTCGGAGACTTTCCGGCAGTGACTGCTGAACCGGACACTTCTTCAGTGCCGGCAGTACCGGAAGTGCCAGCGGTGCCGGGAGTTCCCGCGGTTCCTGCATTGCCATCCGATATGTCCAAAGCGTGGGAGGGATTCAAAGGCGGATTCTTCGGGCCGCCTGACGTGACTGTAATTGGCGCCGATGGAAAATCTCTCGTAGCCAAATACGTCGGGCTCGATGCGGTCACAGGTCTCTCGATACTGAAGCTCGCCGATAAAAATCCTTCCGCTGCAAATACGATTAACGAAGAACCGGTTGATGTCGGTGAGAATGTTCGTTTGTTTGGTCCTGAACCCGTCACAGGCCAGCGCGGACTACTAAATAATTCAAATCTCTATGTGCGCATTGCGGCGACGGAAGGGCGAGTGTTTGACGTTCGTCGCGCGCCGTCAGGAGGCGTCGCGCAGTTCAAAGTGTTTCGGCTCGACTGTCGCAGGCGATCGTCGGTGGTGTGGCAATCAACGACGCCGGCGAGACGCTCGGAATCGTCAACGGTCTTGAGGGCGATGAGGCGAGTATACTCCCAACCGCGATGATTCGACGTGCGGCGCAACGTGTGCTGGAGCGGCAGGCAAGTGTGCCGAAGCCCTACCTCGGCGTTAAGGGCGAAGCAGTTGCGGAGCTAAAAGTCGATCAGATACTCACTCACGGTTGGAAGCCTGACCGTGCGGCGGCACTCGCATACGATCATCGCGGCATTCTGGTAACGGCGATTGTGCCGGGCAGTCCCGCCGATCAGGCGGCGTTGCGAGCTGGCGACGTGATTCTGAAAGTGAACGACTGGGTGATCGAGAACAGTCAGGATTTCACCTGGTTATTGGAACAAGCTGGACCAAGCACTCAGGTGTCGTTCACAGTCGCGCGTCCGGATCGGGCCTTTGCAGAAGCACTCGAGGTGAAGTTGAGCGGCGTCCTCGATCCCGCGCGGAGTTTTAGATTTCGGCTCCGCCCACGAGGAACGTCCGATGGCTTTGTTGCCCTCATGGACCAGGGTATCGAAACTATAACCTTGCGAGCCGGGGTCGCTTCACAACTAGGAACGACGGCGGGTCTCCTTGTCGTCTATGTCGAACCTTCCACGCCGGCGTTCGAAGCGGGACTCAAACCGGGCGATGTTATTAAATCCATCAACGGCGAAGCCGTCTCACGCCGTCCATTCCTGTCACCGAAAAACGAAAACGCGACGTACACATTCGAGGTGGTGCGTAACAAGGAAAAACTCACAATGACGGTGCCGGCCCAGCCGAAGAAGAAACAGTAAAAAGACCCTCCTTACGCGGATACCACAGGCGTGTGATACGCTTACCGCCCATGTTTCCTGAGGCTGTCGCGCGGTATCACGAACTACTAGCAAATAACGAACTAGCTGAAGAGTCCCGAGCGATGCTCGACGAGGGGCTCGAGCGGGCGAAGCTTATTTTTGGCGGGCGACGGTTGTCGCCGTACTTGCGGCCGCACTTTGTGTCAGAAACAGATTTCGCCCGCATCTGCCGTATTTGCGAAACCGTCTGGTCCGCGATTCAGAAAGTGAAGGATGCGGCGGTCGCGGACAGCAAGGTCATTGACGACCTGGGACTGACCAGCGTCGAGCGAGAACTGGTGGCCATCGATCCGGGTTACACAGCAGTTTCCCCAACCTCGAGACTCGACTCTTTTCTAACCTCCGCAGCCTATAGTTTCGTTGAACTCAACGGCGAGAGTCCCGCGGGCATCGCGTACGCTGACGCCGCCTACGACATCTTCTCCAGTTTGCCTGTGATGAAGCAGTTCTCGGCAGACTACAACCTGCGTGCACTTTACGGCCGGCGTTTCATGTTGGACGTCCTGCTCGAATCATACGAGGAGTATCTCGGACGCAAGCCGGAACGTCCGCCGCGTATCGCGATCGTGGATCTCGCAGGTGTACCCACGGTGAAGGAGTTTGAACTGTTTCGCGAGTTCTTCGAGAGTGCCGGTTATCCCTCGATCATTTGCACGCCACAGGAGCTGGAGTTTAAAGACAATCGTCTCAGTTTTGCCGGCCAGGAAATAGACATCGTTTACAAGCGCCTGCTGGTGAATGAGTACTTGCCGGTCATGAACGACTACCCGGCGCTGCTCGACGCGTACCGCGCGGGTGCGATCTGCATGGTGAACAGTTTTCGTTCGAAGCTGATTCACAAGAAGGCACTGTTCGCTGTGCTCACCAACCGGAAACACGCGCATCTGTTCACACAATCAGAACTCGACGCGATTCACTCGCACGTGCCCTGGACGCGCATCGTCCGAGACGAGCAGTCAGACTATCAAGATCGCACGGTGGATCTGCTCGAATTTATTCGTAACAACAGCGAGCGGCTCGTACTCAAACCAAATGACGACTACGGCGGTCATGGGATCACAATCGGCTGGAACGCAGATCCAGCAGGTTGGGAGAAAGCGATTCAAAGCGCGCTCGCCAACGGCGACTATCTCGTCCAGGAGCGCGTTCCGACAGCGCGTGAGACTTTTCCGGCATTAACGAACGACGGCCGCATCGAATTCGCGGAGCAACTGGTAGATCTCGACCCACTGCTATTCAACGGCAAAGTCGGATCCGCGTTCACGCGATTGTCCGCGACCGAGCTCGCAAACGTCAGTTCCGGCGGAGGCATGGTGCCCACCTACATCATCAGCCAAAAGTAGCGAAAACGGGTACAATTCAAACGCCGGATCTTAGTTCCGTAGAGGAGGAGCGCAGGCCGTGGCCGACGACGTCGAGGAAGGGTTTCAATCGCAGGACGAACGCAGAGCGCACGATCGTTCAAGACTGATCCTGGACATCTTTTTCGACGGCCAGGACGTGACCGGAGTCGCCAGCACGAAAGACATCAGTCCCGGCGGGCTCTATATGAACACTAAGGCAAGTATTCCCGAGGGCGCGTTTCTCATCGTGCGAATACCGTTTAGCAAAGAGGTGCAGGTCGTCTGCAACGCCGAAGTGATCTACAGCAACCCCGGGCCAGGGTGTGGGACTGAAGTTTCATGAAGTTCCCGACGAAGTGCGTGCGACGCTAGAGCGAGAAGTTTCCAGGAATGAGTAAACCTGCCGCGGCAATGAGTCAGCTCAGATGGCACGACCTGACTGCCAGCACACGCGAACTCCTGCAAGGGAAGCTCGCGGGTCTGTGGGGCGCCACGTCTGATGCTGAGTCATTCGACTCGTGGCCGATCGACAAGCAGCGGGCGATGTTGATGTTGTTGGACCGCATGGACGCGAAGGGACTCTGGCACGTCGTCAAGCGAGTGACGAATGTTTACGGCGAGGGCGGCGTGGGAATGCAATTCGAAGCCTGGCCCATGATCGAATCAACGCTGATCCGCCACCGCGACTTCACCCGGTTGATGGCCAATCACAAGGACACCACCGGCGGCTTTTACGAACGAAGACGAGGCGCGGCCGTTCTTCATTTTTTGTTTCAGGAAGGTGAACCGCGCATTTGGTATGTGCATTTCGATCTTTATAGTCCGGTCCATACACCGGGAAGCGCGTTCAGGCATTTCCGCCATGAGTTTATGGGCAAGGTCAAGCCCGACTGGCAAATGATCGCGAAACACCTGACCACCAAGTAAACTAATACAGATAGCTAGACTGAGAGAGAGCAAATGTTCGATCAATTCACGCTCGGCATCGAAGAGGAATTTCAGATCGTTGATCCGCATTCCCGCGAGTTGCGCTCGCACGTCGCCGAGATACTCGAAGAAGGCAAGATGCTGCTCGGCGAGCAGATTAAACCGGAAATGATCCAGTCGATGGTGGAAGTGGGTACCGGCATTTGCAAAAACATCCAGGAAGCCCGCGCCGATATCACGCGACTGCGCAGCATCATCGCCGGACTCGCGAAGAAGAACGGACTCGTAATCGTCGCAGCATCCACGCACCCGATCTCACGTTGGCAGGACCAGAAGATATTCGACGACGAGCGTTACGAATTGCTGGTCCAGGAGCTCCAGACCGTTGCCCGATCTCTATTAATCTTCGGACTGCACGTGCACGTCGGCATGGCTGACCGCGAGCGTGCGATTCATATCATGAACGCGGCGCGCTATTTCTTGCCGCACGTGCTCGCACTTTCGACGTCATCGCCGTTCTGGATGAGCCACAACACCGGACTCAAATCGTATCGCACGGAAGTATTCAAGCAGTTCCCACGCACGGACATTCCGGATCACTTCGACTCCTACGCCAATTTCCAACGCTACGTCGATCTGCTGATCAAGACCGGCTGTATCAACGACGGAAAGAAAATCTGGTGGGACCTTCGGCCGCATCCGTACTTCCCGACGTTGGAGTTTCGTGTTTGCGACATTCCGACGCGCGTTGACGATACCATTGCGATCGCGGCCCTGTTTCAGGCGATCGTGGCGAAGTTGAACAGCCTCATCGACAAGAACCTTGGCTTCCGGTTGTACCGGCGGATGTTGATCCAGGAGAACAAGTGGCGCGCCGTGCGTTACGGACTCGATGGCAAAATGATCGATCTTGGGAAGCAGACAGAGGTGCCGGTGCGCGATCTCGTGCTGGAGCTGCTCGAGTTTGTCGACGACGTCGTCGACGAACTCGGATCGCGAAACGAGATCAATCACATTCACACGATTCTCGCGCGGGGAACGTCAGCAGACCGCCAGCTTCAGGTCTATCGTGAAACAAACGATCTGAAAGCTGTGGTCGATGATCTGGTCGAGTTGACGATGGAAAACGTTCCGGAAGCAAATGTTTCGGGAGTGCCGCTTGCGACAACGACGACGACTTCAACCATCGCGAAATGATTTCTTGCCGAGATAGTGCTGCCAGAGCATGCGCGCTGCGACCGCGCGATACGGTCGCCACCTCTCGGCGATCGTTTCAAGCTCTTCTGGCGTAGGCTTTCGTTCGAGACTTAGCAAGTCTTTCGCGGCAACCGCCAGCGCAAGATCACCCGCCGGCCAAATATCAGCACGCCGCATCGCCATTAGCAAATAAACATCAGCGCTCCACGATCCGATACCTTTCATCCGGGTCAGATACATCTGCGCCTCTCGGTCGTCCAAACGTGCGAGCCGTCTAAAATTGAACTGCTGATTGAGGATCGACTCCGATAGATAGAGCAAGTACGAGGATTTCTGTCGTGTGACTCCGAGTCCGCGCAAATGTGCTTCGCCAAGATCGACGAATCGTTCCGGAGTAAATGGCGCGATGGCCGACTGAAGCCGCAGCAACATCGCCTTCGCGGACTTCAACGACACCTGTTGTTCGAGAATGATGTGTACGAGCGTGGGGAATCCGGTGGGGCGCGCCCACATCGGCGGCGCACCATAAGTCGTGAGGATCCAGGCCAGCGTTTTGTCGCGCGCGGCCAGCTCCTCTGCGGCCTGGACCAGGGTTTTCGTCGTTAAAGGCGCCAAGAAGCTACCGCGTAGCCATCAGCAGGAAGTTCTCGAAAAGGATGCGGCCGTCGCGTGACTCGTTCGGATGCTCCCAGCGCGTGCGATTCTTGTTCCAGTCTTCGAACGACTTTTCGAGGTGGAACTGAACGGTGTAGATGAGTTGACCGTCGCTGCGCTTTACCATCATCTGATTGCGGCAGAGATACGACGTCGCCAGCAGCTTGAAACCTTCGGGAACGCGATCGAGTTGGAGTCCGTGATTTTGCCAGACGTGAAGAATGCGCGCGGCTTTTGATTCACTGCCAGGTGATTCAGCTGCCAGACGGGCTCAGTGCCCGGCTCGCAATCGACGGCGATGTTCTCGAAGATCGGATCCTCAGGTTCAGTGATGCGAACGAAACGATACTGATACTCCTGCGGACGATCGAGACGTTGTTCGTGCTGCTCGAGTTTGTCGAGAGTAACCACGCGGGCGCCAAAACTCAGGCCAACCAACTGGTGGCCGCCGCAGATCGCGAGCACCGGGATCTTTGTCTCTCGGATGAACCGGCTGAAACTGTCGATTATCGATTGCTGGTAGTAATCAAAATCGCGGAGCGTGCCGCTCACGACGATGGCATCGGGTTTGAAACGCGCCGCCGCCTCAGCAATCTGAGACACGTGGGCCACTTCGGTAGCCGGCTCCTTAACGAGTCGCGAGATGTTGTTGAGAATGTTCTCGACAGCCAGGCCCGCAATAAAACGCTCGCGTCTCATTTGCGCGGCCATCGCCTGGCCCCACTCGTTGCGCGCCACATCAGACAGATCGCCTTCGTCCCGCAGTAGGCTATCTATTACGAGAACCCGGGCAGTTTGAATGCGCTGGGCGACCGGTTCGTAGCGGCAAAAAGTTTGTTGAGTGAAGGGGAATGGAATAAGGTCTTGGCTCATCTGTCGTGTCGTTAATCTCGTCCTTGGGGGTTTCTCTACTTCTTCTTAAACTCCGGCATTTTCGTTCCCGCACCTGCGGCCGCAATTTCCTCACGAACCTTAGCAATTAGCAGGCCACGCAACCGGCTACGAACCCGGGAGCTCTCTTTGCCGGCTTCCTGTTCAACCAGCAGCAACATTCTATACCACGACGAGTCCAATTCGTCGGCAATGTGCGAAATCTTTGTGATGTCGTAGGGGACGGCGACGTCCGTGACCCCGATCCGGGCAAAGACCGAAAGGTATCGAGCGGTTGCCAGGTCGGGACACAAGAGCCTCCGGCGTCCGATTTTCAACTCCACCCCGAGCAGCGTGTGTTGAATAACGATGCGCGCCTTCGGATTTACCGCGTCAAAATGATATGAGCGCGTACGCAGGCGCAGGATTCGCTCGCGATAGATTTCCGGCAGCCACGTTTCGCCGAGCTTTTCCTGGATTTGTTCGGCGTAGCCTTCGGCGGTCACTTATCGTTTCGTAAAGAGCTGAGTTTGAATCCGGGTCTGGAGACCGTTGATCACGCGGCCCGGGAAAATACCGAGATACAACACGCCCGCGACTGTGATGATCAACGCGAGCGCGATACTCGCGGGAATGCGCGGTGCAGACCACGCGGTGGTCCGGTCGCCGAAAAACATGATGATGATCAGCCGCAGGTAGTAATAAGCGGAGACTGCGGTGTTGAGCACGCCGATCACGACCAGCGGGTACATCCGCTGATCGATCGCCGCGCCAAACACGAGGATCTTGCCCATGAATCCCGCCGTGAGCGGCATCCCCAGCAGACTCAGCATGAACAGACTCAACGAGAACGCGAGGACCGGCGACTGGAATCCGATCCCGCTGTAGTCTTCCATCGAGGTGCGGCGGTCGCCACTGCGCGCGATCAATTGCACGACCGCGAAGGCGCCGATGTTCATCACCGCATAAGTCAAAAGGTAGAACATCACGGCCGTGATTGCCCGATTGCGTTGCGCCGGATCGCTGGCCGCCCCGGCCGCGATGCAGCCGACGAGTGCATAGCCGGCGTGGGCAATCGACGAATACGCAAGCATTCGCTTCACGTTGTTCTGAACGATCGCGACGACGTTGCCGACCGTCATCGTGAGTATCGCCATGACGACGAGCGAGCCGACCCATGCCTGATGCAGATTGTCGCCGGCGTTGCTGTACGACGAAACGACCAGCGGCAACCCGAACACAAACACGCGAAGGAACGACGCGAAACCCGCCGCCTTCGGACCTGCTGCCATGAATGCGGTTACCGGCGTCGGTGCGCCTTCGTAAACATCGGGCGTCCAGATGTGAAACGGTGCGGTGGCGATCTTGAAACCAAATCCGACAAACATCATCGCTGCTCCGGCAAACAACAGCGCCGGATATTGCGCGTCGTTCAAGCGGGTCGCGAGGTCCGCAATGTTCGTCGTGCCCGGAACGATGCGAGTAAGGGTCCCGCCCGGTCCTGGTTCCGCGATCGAAGTCGCGCCGTAAACCAGGGCGATGCCGTAAAGCAGAAATGCGGAAGAGAACGAACCGAGAATGAAGTACTTCAACGACGACTCGTTTGAACGAACGTCGGTGCGACGGAAACCCGCCAACACGTACGTCGCGATCGACAGGATTTCGAGCCCGAGAAACACGATCACCAGATCGTTACCCGAAGCCATCAACATCATGCCGACTGTCGCAAACAGCAGTAACGAATGAAACTCACCGGCAGGAAGTTGTTCTCCGTCAACCCAAACGTTTGAGATCAACAACGTGAGAAACGAGACGAGTAAAAAGATCAGTGTGAACCCAAGCCGCAGCTCGTCGAGCACGATCATGCCGTTGAACGCGTCGGACGAAGCGGTACCTGAGGCCCAAAGCCAAATAGTCGCGACGGCCGCGGCGAAGAGTCCGGCCATTGAAATTCCGCCCGTGATCCAGCGCTGTGTCGGACGCCCAAACGCATCGACAAGCATCACGATCACGGCAGCAGCGCAGACGATTACTTCCGGCGCGATCAGCGACCAGTTGATAATCGGCATAGTTGATTGCGCGAAAAACAGATTCATTCAGACCTGCGTTGGAGATTTGCGGTTTCCATCGATCCGCCCGCCGGCGATTGGATCACGCGCGCTCGAATCGCTTCCACAGCAGCCTTCGAACGATCCAGAAACGGCCGCGGGTAAACACCCATGAAAAGCATCAGCAGCATCAGCGGCATTATCAGTCCGATCTCACGAGTGTTGAGATCGAGGAGTCGCGCGTTTTCAGGATTCGTAGTCTCGCCAAACAGCACGCGCTGCAACATCCACAACATATAAACCGCCGCCCAGATGACGCCAGTTGCGGCCAACATCGTGACGATCCACGAACGGCTGAAGGCGGACGTCCACATTCCCGTCAGGATCAAAAACTCGCCGACAAACCCGTTCAGAAACGGCAGACCGATCGACGACAGCGACGCGATCACAAAGAGCGTCGCATACCAGGGCATCGGAGTAGCCAGTCCGCCAAACTCGCTAATCATGCGCGTGTGCCGTCGTTCGTAGATGAAGCCGACGAAAAGGAACAGGGCGCCGGTGGAAACACCGTGATTCAGCATTTGATAAAGCGCGCCCTGCATGCCGAGCTCGGTGAATGAAAAGATACCGAGTACCACAAAACCCATGTGGCTCACAGAGGAATAGGCAACAAGCCGCTTAACGTCGGGTTGGACCATCGCCACGAGTGCGCCGTAGATAATTCCGATCACCGCCAGCGCGATTACGTACGGAGCCCAGGCTTTCGCCGCTTCCGGAAAAAGCGGGAGATTGAAACGCATCAGGCCGTACGTTCCCATCTTCAGCAACACGCCCGCGAGAATGACTGAGCCCGCGGTCGGCGCTTCCGTGTGCGCGTCGGGCAGCCACGTGTGAAACGGAAAGAGGGGCACCTTGATGCAGAATGCGAGACCGAATGCGACAAACAGCCAGAACTGGAGGTTTCCATCCAGTGGCTTCGTCGCCAGTGCCTGAAGAATCGTCGTGTAGTCAAACGACTGGCACTGGCACGTGAAATAAAGCGCGATGATTGCGACCAGCATCAACAAACTGCCCACGGCCGTGTAGATGAAAAATTTGACCGCCGCGTAAATGCGTCGCTCGCCGCCCCAGATTCCGATCAGGAAAAACATCGGTACCAGTGATGCTTCGAAGAACAAGTAGAAGAGCAGCAGGTCGAGCGAAACGAAAACGCCGATCATTGCCGATTCGAGGATCAGCAGAAAGACGTAGTACGAAAGTTGTCGCTTGTGGACCGCGGTCCAACTCGACAGGATCGCGATCGGCATCAACAATGTCGTCAGCAGCACCAGCCACAGACTCACGCCGTCGACACCAAGGTGATAACGGGCGCCGATCGAGCCGATCCAACTGATGTTTTCTTCGAAACGAAATTCAGGGCCCCAGCCGGTTCCCCGCAACAAGAGGAGCGAAACCACAAATGTCAGCGTCGTAGTGCCGAGCGCGATCAACTTGTGATATCGGTCGTCACGATTGCGGGCGACGATGCCGTAAACGACCGCGATCAGAGCGCCCACAACTGGTAAAAGGATTAGCGTGGTCAGTAAGTAAGGCATTGTTTACGGCCTTGCCCCCGGAAAACCGAGATACGCAAACAGACCAATCAGGATCAGCGCCCCGATCAGGATGATCGCGGCGTAAGCGCGCACGAATCCGGCTTGCATGTATCGCGCAAGCCGGCCCAGTTCAGTGACGGACTGCCCGATTCCGTGCAACAGTCCATCGATCACGCCGATGTCGATCAGTTTCCAGAGACCTTCGCGCGAGCCCGAAACGATCGGGCGAATTAAAGTTGCGTCGTAGATCTCGTCGACGTAGTACTTGTTCTCGAGTACACGCGGCATTTCCAGTGTTGGACGTTTTTTGAAAATCATCCAACCGATGCCGATTCCGATGAGCGCAATCATCACGGAGCCGAGCGCTAAGAGTCGTTCCTCGTTTAGGTGTGAATGATCTATGACCACCGGACCGAGATGCGCGATTACAGGCTCCAACGTGTGCTCGATAACATTGATATCTCGATTTACAAATGCATAAGGAATACCAATGAAACCACCGACCGTTGATAGCACCGCCAACACGATCAGCGGGATCGTCATGATCTTTGGCGATTCGTGTGGGTGATGGTGCGCTGCATCGAACCGCTCTTTACCCCAGAACGTCATGACCATCATTCGTGTCATGTAGATCGCAGTCAGCAGTGCAGTGATCGCTCCAACGGCCCACAGGATCTTGTTTGCGGAGCCGATCCCGTGCGCGCTCCACGCTTTCCAAAGAATTTCATCCTTCGAAAAGAACCCGGCGAAGATCGGAATGCCACTGATCGCCAGCCATCCAATGAACATCGTCACAAACGTCACGGGCATATACTTTCGCAAGTTGCCCATACGCCGCATGTCCTGCTCGTGGTGCATGCCGTGAATCACAGAACCCGATCCGAGAAACAGCAATGCTTTGAAAAACGCGTGTGTGATGACGTGAAAGATGGCCGCAACGAAAGCACCGACACCGCAGGCAAGAAACATGTAACCAAGCTGCGAGACAGTCGAGTATGCAAGAACCTTCTTGATGTCGTTTTGCGCGAGGCCAATGGTTGCGGCGAATAGCGCCGTCGCCGCGCCTACAATTGCAACGACGAACATCGCAGTCGGCGCGTGTATGAAGATCTCTGAACAACGGACGATCATGTAAACGCCCGCTGTCACCATCGTCGCCGCATGAATCAACGCGGAGACGGGTGTCGGTCCGGCCATCGCGTCCGGCAGCCAAACGTAAAGCGGAATCTGCGCGCTCTTTCCCGCCGCGCCGATGAACAAGAGCATCGCGATCGTCGTCGCACCACCGGCAAAGATCGCTCCGAATGTGAAAGGCTCCACACCGGGTTGGTCTTTGAAAAACGACAGCGCTGTTTGTGCGGCTTCGCCCGCGGCCGGATTTGCGAAGAAACTAACGGAGCCTGTCACAAAAAACGTAAGCATTACGCCAAGGACGAATCCCAAGTCGCCGATGCGGTTCGTAATAAACGCCTTTTTCGCCGCGTCGCCCGCTTCCTTCTTGTTGAAGTAGTAACCGATCAGCAGGTACGAGCAGAGACCGACGCCTTCCCAACCGACAAACATCAACACGAAATTGTCCGCTAACACGAGCGTCAACATCGCGAACATGAACAGGTTCAGGTACGAGAAGAAGCGGTAGAAGCCTGCCTCGCCGTGCATGTAACCGATAGCGAAGATGTGGATCAGCAGACCGACAAAAGTGACGAAGAGCGCGTACGTCCCGCTCAGGCGATCCATCGCGAGGGCGAAGTCGGCGCGAAGCTGGCCCACGTGAAGCCAGGTCCAGATGTGATCGAGCAACGGTTCCTCGCCACGCAGCGCGCCGTGCGATTTAAACGCTAGATAGAACGCGACCAGAGTCGAGATCGTTATCGAGCTGCATGCGACCAATCCGATGAATCGCTCGTCGCGCACACGCCGCCCGACGAACCAATTAATCGCCGCCCCAAGCAAGGGCGCGAAGATGATTACGCTGAGCAGATTCGTTTCCATTACAACTTGAGAATGCTCGCCTCGTCGACGTCCAGTGTTTCGCGATTACGAAAGATCGCGATGATGATCCCGAGGCCTACTGCCGCTTCCGCCGCCGCCACCGTCATAACGATGAAAACGAACAGTTGTCCCGTAACGTCGTGAAAGAAACTCGAGAACGCAACAAACGTCAGGTTCACGGCATTCAGCATCAACTCGATGCACATGAACATCGCAATGACGTTGCGCTTGATAATCACGCCAGTCACACCGATCGTGAACAGCACGGCGGAAAGCGCGAGATACCAGGAGAGTTGTGGTTCCATAACGTTTATTCTTGCTTTGGTCGTTCCTGCACCCGATCGACGCCGAGCAAACGCGCTGCTTCCCCGGTTGTCTCAGCTTCAACCGCGAGCGTCGATTCGTGACCAACTGTTGGATCGATCAACGACAACGGGATTTGGGTCGCGCCCGGGACGATGCGCGCGGTCGGCGAAAGTAACCCGCCGCGCCGTGCAAGTGTCATCGCGCCGACGATCGCCATCAGTATCAGGATCGAAGTTATTTCAAATGGAAGCAGGTATCGGGTAAACAGCTCGGATCCGATCGAATGCGTCAGTCCCACTGACGAGCTGTCAGATACAGGCGTTACGCGTGACTCCTGCACTGTCACCAGAATGAATGCGACTTCCGCGATCAGCACTGCCGACAAAACCACCGCCGCCGGTACGAGAAACTTAAGACGCGGTCGCCGGCGTTCCTCCTCCTCGACGTTGAGCAACATGATCACAAACACGACGAGCACCATGATTGCGCCCGCGTAAACGATCACTTGCACCGCCGCGATGAATGGCGCCGCCAGCATCACATAAAGACACGCCAGCGAAATGAAGACACCTACCAGCGAGATCGCGCTGTAAAGCGGATTGCGCTGCGCGACCACCGCCAGCGCACAACCAATCGCCATCCCGGCAAAGAGAATGAACAGCAGGACCGTCATCACAAACTCGGAAACAGGAAGATCAGCGTTGCGGTCAGGAAGATGCTAAACAGCGCAAACGGCAACAGTACCTTCCAACCAAAGTTCATCAATTGATCGAAGCGAAATCGCGGCAGCGTTCCCCGTAGCCAGATATAAAGAAACAGAAAGAAGATGACTTTAAGAATGAAACCGATCGCGCTAACCAGCCCGAATAGAAACGTTCCGCGTCCGAAGATGTCCTCCGCAAACGGGACGTTCCAGCCACCGAGAAACAAGGTCGTCGCCAGCATCGACACCGTGAACATGTTGATGTATTCCGCGAGGAAGAAGAGCGCAAACTTCATCGCGCTGTATTCAGTGTGAAAACCCGCGACAAGTTCTGTTTCAGCTTCAGGCAAGTCGAATGGAACTCGGTTCGTCTCCGCAATCGCCGCAATCATGTAGATGACGAAGCCCAGCGGGTGAAAGAAGATGAACCACCGCGCGCCGTGCCAGCCCGACTGTCTTTCGACGATCGTCCCGAGGTCCAATGTGCCAGCCAACAGAATCACGCCGATCAGACTCAACCCCAGCGCGAGCTCGTACGAAATCATTTGCGCGGACGCACGCAAACCACCCATCAAGCTGTACTTGTTATTCGACGACCAACCCGCAAGCATGATGCCGTAAACGCCAACGGACGTGACGCCCAAAACGTAAAGCAAGCCCACGTCGAGACGCGCGATGGTCAGCGGCAACGAGATGTCGGTGAAGGGAATTCGGGTGTCTGGTCCAAAGGGATAGACGATCATCGTCATCAAAGCCGCCATCGTGGCTACGATCGGCGCCAGAACGTAAACGAAGCGCGTTGACTTATCCGGAACGATGTCTTCTTTAAGTATAAACTTCAGCAGGTCGGCAAATGGTTGCAGGATGCCTCCGGGCCCAACTCGATTCGGACCAAGGCGCCCCTGGATGAATCCGAGTACGCGACGTTCCGCTAGCACTGTGTAAGCCACAATCAGGAGGACGACCGTGAAAGCCACGGTGATGGCTACCAGCTTGAGGCCAATGTCGATGGCAGTGTCCATTGCTAGTGAATGCGCGCTTGCAAGAAGGTTTCCCGCAAAGGCGCAAAGGTGCAAAGTTCAAAGCGAGTTTTGGTATGTCTTTGCGTCTTTGCGCCTTTGCGGGAAACCCCTTTAACTCATGCCTTAGGTCCCACTGTTATCTGGTAAAGCGGAGAAATCGCCGTCGTCTCAGGCCGCGGATTGCCGGACGCCAGCAGATGAAACTGCGGCACCTTGTCCGTCAGGTTTCCAATCCTGAACAACTCGTGTCCGACTTTTGGCGTTCCGTAAATCTTCTCGCCAGTATCGTCGAGCGCTTCGACGGCGTTGCGAACAGCGGCCAGTTCCTCGCTAACATCAGTTTGCCCAACGCGGTATTTCGCCTGAATCGGATTCGTTTCGTCTTTCAACAACGGATAGCGCATACCCGAATACGCCGGTACCTTCTCGCCGATCTCACGAAAGACCGCGCCCGGCGACAATTCGAAGCCATAATCGAGTCCGAGTTCTTTCGCGAGCTGTGCGGTGATCATCCAATCGGGCTTTGTCTGGTGGACCGGCGGAATCGACTGCCGCACTCGTTGGACCAACCCGTCGTTGTTTGTGAAGGTGCCGTCCTGTTCGGCGTATGACGACGCTGGCAGCACAACATCGGCGTATCTGGTTGTTTCAGTCTCGAAGAGTTCCTGGACCACAAGGAAGTCGAGCTTCGCGAGTGCATCTTCGGCTGCCTCCAGGTGATGCGGCAGGAAGCTGCCGGCGACATACATCGCGCGAATCGCATCGCCAGAGGCCGCAATCATCTCTGACGCAGTCATCGCACCGTCCATCATGCCCATGTCATGAGCACCAATGCTGTTGTTGAATAACGGTAACGGGTGGAACAGCACGCGCCTGCCGTCTGCTCCAAACACGGTCGCGAGCTGGCCTACGACAGCCTGCGCTTCCCGACTGAGCTCGCCGCCAAACATCACGATCAGATCGCCCTGCGTATCGGCGATGATCTGCCGCACCGCATCGATCTCGCTCGTTTCGATATCGGCCTTCTGTGCAGCTAACGCGTCCTTCGCGGGCAGAGCGAGTGCGAGCGCGATTGCGTCTTCAGTACCGGGACGGATGTGTAGAAACTTAGCGGCCTGTTCCACGAGACGAATGCGAACCGGATTAGCAATGATTAGTTTAGCGCCGCCGTTTCTAACTGCCTGGCGGATCTGTTTTCCGGTCAACGGCTGCAACTCTTCAGGCTCGCCACCGATTAGCAGAATCGTTTTCGCGTAACGGATGTCGCGATGCGTCGCCAACTGCCCACCGAGGTTGTCGAAGAACGGCTTCAGCGTGAATGCATCCGTTGTGGTGTAGTTATTAGTGCCGACCAACTCAGTCGCAAACTTGCGCAGCACGTACAGCGCTTCATTTGTGAGACGAGGACTGCCGGCAATGCCAATCGAATCTCGTCCATGATCATTCGCGACTGCGTCGAGACGCTCGGCCACGTGACGAATCGCTTCATCCCACGTTGCGGGAATCAGCTTGCCGCCTTTCTTGTAACGAATCATCGGCGTGCGGATGCGCGCCTCGTGATTGACGAAAGGATGAGCAAATCGCCCTTTAACGCACAGGAATTCGCCGTTGATGCCGTTGACGTAACGATCGCGCGCGACCACGCGCATCAACTCACCGCCGCGCGAGCCAAGTGACATCTGACAGCCGTCCGAGCAGAAGTTGCAGGTCGAGATCGTTTGGGCCAACTCCCAGGGACGTGTTTGGTGACGATAAGTAGCGTCGAGCAGCGTGCCCGTTGGACAGACTTCGATGCAGTTGCCGCATTGCGAACAATCGAGCCAGCCGAGATAGGTCCCAATCACGGTGTGCGCGCCGCGACCACCTGCTTCGATCGCGTCCTCACCCATCCACTCGTCGCAGACGCGTGTGCAGCGTTTGCAGAGAATGCAACGTTGCGAATCGTTCGCGACCATCGGCGAAAGGAATTTCTCGGCGTAGTAGTTTTTCTGTTCGGTGAATCGCTCTTCGAGACCGCCCCAGTCGAAGGTCATCTCCTGGAGTTCACACTCGCCGCCACGATCGCAGACGGGGCAATCGAGCGGATGGTTCGCGAGTAGAAACTCGGTCATGGCCCGCTGGGCCTTTTCGATCTCTTCGCTTTGTGTGGTGACAATCATGCCGTCGGTGCAAGTGATGGTGCACGACGTCTGGAGCTTCGGCATTTTTTCGATGCGCACGAGGCACATGCGACACGAGGCTTGCAGCGCGAGGTCGGCGTAATAACAGAAAGACGGGATGTCGAATCCCTTGTCGCGACACACGTCGATCAAACGCGCGCCTTTGGGAACCTCAAACAACTTTCCGTTAATTGTGACTTTGACTAACTCAGTCGCCATTTCTGTTTAATCTGCGTGCGAAATCTTCCGGAAAGCGCTTGATCGCCGACTGGATGGGCCACGCCGCAGCGTCTCCCAAAGGACAGAACGACTTGCCTTCGATGTTGTCGCAAAGATCGAGCATCAGTTGCGCGTCTTCGGGTCGCCCGCCGCCTTTATCGATGCGTTTGAAAACTTTTACGAGCCAGTCCGTGCCTTCACGACACGGCGTACACCAGCCGCATGATTCATGTTTGTAAAACTCAGTCAGGTTCTTCGTCGACTCGAACACGTCGACCGTTTCGTCCATGACGATAAAACCACCCGATCCGACACTCGATCCTGCTGCGACTAGGCCTTCGTAATCCATGCGCACATCTTTCCCGATGATCTGATCGGCCCGCATGATATAGACGGAAGATCCACCGGGAATAACGGCTTTAAGTTTCTTGCCGCCGATGATCCCGCCGCAATCTTCCATGATGAACTTTTCCATATCGTCGTAGCCCATCGGCAGTTCGTAAACGCCAGGACTATTGACGTGTCCGGAGACGGACCACACTTTCGTGCCGCCGCTCTTTTCGGTTCCGAGTTTCTGATAAGCCTCGCCGCCCATTTTGATGATGTCAGGCACGGCGGTCAGAGTCTCGACGTTGTTCACCACCGTCGGGCACGCGTACAAACCGGAGACAGCGGGGAAGGGAGGCTTCATGCGCGGATGGCCGCGGAGTCCTTCAAGTGAACTAAGTAGCGCGGTCTCTTCACCGCAGATGTAAGCACCGGCGCCGGTGTGTGTGTAGATCTCGCAGGCGAAGTCCGAACCGAGAACGTTTGGACCAACAAGTCCCGCGGCGCGCGCTTCTTCGAGCGCGACGTCCATGATGTCGATTAAGTATTTGTACTCGCCGCGCGTGTAGACGTAATTAGTCTTTGCGCCGAGCGCGTAGGCGGCGATCAACATGCCTTCGATCAACATGTGCGGATCGCGTTCCATCAAATAGCGGTCCTTGAACGTCCCCGGCTCTGATTCATCCGCATTGCAGACGACGTATTTCGGCTTCGGCGAGTCTTTCGGAACGAAGCTCCACTTCATTCCGGTTGGGAAACCCGCACCGCCACGACCGCGCAGCGCTGACTTCTTCACCTCGTTGATGATGTCGTCCGGCGACATTCCATCGAGCACTTTCTTGAGCGCCTCGTAGCCTCCATTTGCCCGATAGACATCGAGAGACCGCGAGTTCTCGAGATGAACTCGACGGAGTTGAAGTGGTTCACAGCCGATGGCTTCGATACGCATAAACTTCTAGGGCAACGACTCCAATACCTGATCGATCTTTTCCGGCGTCAGGTTCTCGTGATAATCAAAATTGACCTGCATCATCGGCGCTGTGCCGCACGAGCCGAGACACTCGACTTCCCACAACGTAAATCGTCCGTCGGCTGTCGTCTCACCGACCTTGATACCGAGTTTATTCGCGCAATGCTCGACGACTTTTCCGGCACCCATGATCTTGCATGACAGCGTGCGGCAGACCTGAATGTGGTACTTGCCGATCGGCTCTGTATGGATCATCGAGTAGAACGTTGCGACTTCCCAGATGTCCGTCACGCGCAGCGCCAAACGGTTTGCGAGATACAACACGCCCGGCGGGTCTAGATAGCCGCGTTCACGTTGCACGATGAACATCAAGGGAAGGATCGCGGAGCGGGGGACTGGATACTTCGCGAGGTGACGATCTATCTCCGCCTCGACTTCGGGCGAGAACGTCGCAGGCTCAACATCGAGCTCGACTGGTTGGGACAGCGGTTGGATCTGTGTTAGTTGCGTGCTCACCGATCGATTTCTCCCAACACGATATCGAGCGATCCAATAATCGCGACAACGTCCGCCACCATTTCGCCTTCCGACATCACCGGCAGCGCCGAGAGATTCACAAAACTCGGCCCGCGGAAATGCACACGGCTCGGTCGTGGTCCACCATCCGACTTCATATACACGCCGAGCTCGCCCTTGGAAGCCTCGATGGGGAAATAAACCTCACCCGCGGGAACGTCGAATCCTTCGGCGACGATAAGGAAGTGATGAATCAAAGCGTCCATGTGACTCTTCATCGCTTCGCGATCGGGCAACACGACTTTCGGCGCATCAGCTTTAACTGGACCAGGCCGCAGACGCGATAACGCCTGAACAGCGATCTTGTGCGACTCTTTCATCTCGCGCATGCGCACCATGTAACGTGCCCAAACGTCTCCGTCCGGTTCGATGGGAACTTCGAAGTCGTACGTTTCATAACCGGTGTACGGGTTGGCTCGCCTGATGTCGAGATTGACGCCGCTCCCTCGCAAGCATGGACCGGAGAGTCCCCAGTCAATTGCATCTTCGGCGGAGATCAGTCCGATGCCCTGTGTTCGTCGTTGAAAGATCTTGTTGCCGCTCAGCAGCGTGTGAAACTCTGCGACCGAAGGAAGAAAACCATCTAGAAATTGTTTGCACCGGTTCTCGAAGCCCGCGGGAAGGTCCATCATCAATCCGCCGATACGAAAATAGGATGGCGTGAGTCGTCCACCGGAGGCGGCCTCGATCAGATTCATTATCTTCTCGCGTTCGCGGAAGCAGTAGAAGAAGACGGTCATCGCGCCGATATCGAGCGCGTGCGTGCCCAGCCAGACGAGATGCGAGGCGATGCGCTGGATCTCGCACATCAGGACGCGAATCACTTGCGCGCGCTCCGGAATCTCAAGACCAAGCAGCTTTTCACCTGCCATTACGTAAGCGAGGTTGTTCCCGAGCGGATTCAGGTAATCCATCCGGTCGGTGATGACGATGCCCTGTTGATATTTCTTGTACTCGAACAGCTTCTCCATGCCCGTGTGGAGATAGCCGATGTCGGGCGTTGCCTTGACCACCATCTCGCCGTCGAGCACGAGTTCCAAACGCAGCACGCCGTGTGTCGATGGGTGTTGCGGACCCATCGAAATCGTCATTTGGGTATCGAGCGGTTGATCGACGATCTCAAACTGCGGCGGAATTGTCGGTGCGGAACTCATTATTAATTACTTCAAGCTGTACGGTTCATAACCGCGCAACGGAAAATCCTTGCGCAACGCGTGTCCCTGCCAGTCGTCCGGCAACAGAATGCGACGCAGATCCGGATGGCCGTCAAAAATCACTCCAAACAGATCGAACGTCTCGCGTTCATGCCAGTTCGCTGTCTTCCAGATACCGGTGACGGTCTCAACGTGCGTATCTTCCTCGTTCAATAAGACTTTGAGTCGCACGCGATGATGCTTCGTAGTCGAGAAGAGGTGATAGTTGACCTCGAAACGCGGCTCTTCTTCAGGGCCGCGATCCGCGCCGCAAATGTCGGCTAGAAAATTGAAGTGCGTTTCCGGCGAGGTCTTCAGGAACGAACAGGCGGCGACGATGTGTTCGCGAGGCACGA
Organism: uncultured Acidobacteriota bacterium; assembly: GCA_963789185.1. GTDB lineage: Bacteria > Acidobacteriota > Blastocatellia > Pyrinomonadales > Pyrinomonadaceae > PSRF01. The sequence goes on along the minus strand of CAWBJU010000010.1, from coordinate 134,421 downwards.
CGACGGTGTACTCGCCGAATGCGGACATCACTTCGCCAACCCACTCTGGATGCTCACGTTGTAACGCCGCCACAAAAGGCGGAGTTGTCACTTCCAAGCTCACGCTTGTCTGTGCCGCTGGCTCGCTGTTTTCCATCTGTGCTTAGTACCTTTTACGAAGACCGGCGCCGCTCGTGTCTCGAGGCGATCGTGTATGGCCGCGATTCCGGCAACGTGTTCTGACGCGCAGTCGATCCGTCGGTGATGGGTAACGTGCCGGGCACGACTGCTTCGCGTGCTTCGGCCTCGGGAACGTCGCGTCGATCGCGCACGCTCTCCTTCATCACTTTCTCCTGCAACATCATCACTGCGTGAATCAACATTTCGGGCCGCGGAGGACAACCGGGAATATACACGTCGACGGGAACGATCTTGTCCACTCCCTGAACAATCGCGTAGTTGTCAAAAACGCCTCCGGACGTCGCGCACGCGCCCATCGAGATCACCCACTTCGGTTCCGGCATCTGATCATAAATGCGGCGCAACACAGGCGCCATTTTTCGCGACACACGTCCCGAAACGATCATCACGTCTGCCTGCCGCGGGCTCGCGCGAAACACCTCGGAACCGAAGCGCGCCAGATCGTTTCGCGATGATGTCGCATTCATCATCTCGATGGCGCAGCAGGCAAGTCCGAATGTCGCCGGCCAGAGCGATGATTTACGCGCCCAGTTGATCAGCGAGTCGAGCCGCGTGGTCAGCACTTCCGGTAAAGCTTCGGCGATTTTGTTTTCCAGTCCCATTGCAAAAACCTTTAAGCTGCCGGTCGTTGTTGTTTGATCTGGCGTGCTTCGAGATCGTGAAGCGCGCGCGCTTCGGCTTCAGCGTCACGACGCGCCCTCTCGCCCCAATCGAACGCGCCTTTCTTGACGACGTAGATATAACCGACCAGCAACAGACCAACAAACACCATCATTTCCAAATACACAAACCAGCGCATCGCTGGTCCCTGTCCGGCGAGCGTCTTGAACACAGCCGCCCACGGCACCAGGAAAATCACTTCGATGTCGAAGAGGATGAACAGCATCCCGATTAGGTAGAACTTTACTGAAAACCGCTCACGAGCAGATCCCACGGGATCCTTGCCACACTCGTAAGGCATCAGCTTTGTGCGCGTTCGCTTTCGTTGTCCGACTAGCTGCGACAGCAGAACATTGCCGACAGCGAAGCCCGCCGCGACGACGAACATCAAAAGGATCGGCAGATAGTCGTAAAGACGAAACGTCATCTAAACACACATTGCCACCTGCCGGAGATCGGTTTCGCACGAAAACCAATCCTGCGCGGCGAGTGGCACTCGATCACGAGATTGAGAATCATTGTACAAGCGTGATGCTAGACGAAGTGATCAAGGGTGTCAAGTAAGGTTTCTGCCCCGAAATTCCGCGATAAAAATGCTGATTGACCGTGAAAAAATGCTTGTGTTACCGTTCAGCCAAAGCCGTTTTCAAGCGGCGCTTCGTTGAGGGACTTTCCTTTAGCTTGTGATTACTGGATTCAACACTGACATAGAACATGATGGCATCGTCTATCATGTGCAGACCGAGGACAAAGGGCTCGACTCACCGATCATCCTTTCACTCGTCTACGCCGGTGGCACGATCCTGGCCAGCAAGCGTTCTCCTTATGCTGATTTAATCGAGCAGGGCTTCAGCGATGAGTTGCTGGCGGAACGGCTGAAACGCCAGCACCGATTGATCTGCGCCGCCATTCACTCCGGTCGAATCGGTGATCTTAAGAAGATGAGCGGACGCACGACCGCAGCCGTTGAAGCGCCGGTCGAAGTCGCGGAACCGGAAGCTCCGCCGTCGGAAGTTGAGATTGCGAGTGCTCCGCCAGCTACGGAGGAATTTGAGTTCGATTATGAGATGACGCAGCAATGGACGCCTCCGCCGCCCAAAGAGGAGACGGAGACGGACGAAGAAGAAGTTGCGACCGAGGAAGAGGCCGAAGAGCCAGCCTGGACCGCCGCCGAGGAAGACGAAGTCCCGCAGGACGAACCCGTCGAAGTTGAAGCGGCGCTGCCGGATGGGCTCATCATTGACCTGCTAGACGACGAAGAATTCTACTCAGGCAAGCCTTATACGTTGCGCGTGCTCATCGCCAATCGTTCCGCCGGGGATGAAAAGCCCCTCGCGAACGCCGCCGTTTCAATCAAGATTCTCGGAACGACGTTCCGTCCATTGATCTATTCGCTGAAAACGGAAAGCGACGGCGTCGCGACTGTCGCCACAGAGATTCCGAAGTTTTCTTCAGGACGCGCCGCTGTGCTCGTGCGTGCTGTGGTCAAGGACCAGGCCGCCGAGCTTCGCCGCATCATCCATCCTGTCGCCGCCTGACGAGGCTTACCTTGCGCGTTTACGTAAACGGCGAAGCCCGAGAGTTCTCCAGCCCACTTTCCCTCGCTCAATTGATCACCGAGCTTGAGCTGCCGCCTGCGCGAATTGCCGTCGAGTTGAATCGTGCCGTTGTGCGTCGCAACGAGTGGGACAGTACCGAGCTGCGCGACGATGATCGAATCGAGATCGTCCACTTCGTTGGTGGTGGTCAAAGCTAAATCCGTGTAAAGTTTCGAGTATGTCGACAGTGAAAGAGAAGGTTTCGAGTGAGAGTCTGATTATTGCCGGCCGCGTGTTTAATTCGCGTCTGATCATCGGCACGGGCAAGTACCGGAGTTATGAAGAGATGCGTGCGGCGCATGCTGCTTCAGGAGCGGAGATGGTGACTGTCGCGGTCAGACGCGTGCCGCTCGATCGGAGCAGCGAGTCGTTTCTCGACCATCTCGATCCGGCTTTGCAAATTCTCCCGAACACCGCCGGTTGTTATTCGGCGGAAGATGCAGTTCGCACCGCGCGTCTCGCACGCGAGGCACTGCAAACGGATCTCATTAAGCTTGAAGTGATCGGCGATCAGACTACGCTGTTTCCCGACAACGAACAAACACTTGAAGCCGCGCGCGTTCTCGTCAAGGAAGGGTTCGTGGTGCTGCCGTATTTCAACGACGACCTGATCATGGCGAAGAAGCTGATGGACGTTGGTTGCGCAGGGATAATGCCGCTGGCCGCGCCGATCGGGTCCGGATTGGGGGTGCAGAATCCTGCGAACCTCCGCATCATGCGCGAACAACTTCCTGATGCGACGATCATTGTCGATGCGGGCGTTGGCACGGCGAGTGATGCTTCGATTGCGATGGAGCTCGGCGCCGATGGCGTGCTCATGAACACTGCGATTGCCGAAGCTGTGGATCCGGCAAAGATGGGCGCGGCGATGAAGCTCGCGATTCAGGCTGGACGGCTTGCGTATCAGGCGGGTCGCATGCCGAAGCGGTTGTATGCGAGCGCGTCGAGTCCGTTGCAGGGCGTGATCAAGTAATCGCGATTATCACAGCGCGAGCGAGATCTGTTCTTGTTCGCGCATCACACGGTCGCCGAGATCCGTGTTCGAGATCGTAGGATAAGCGCCTCCTTTTACCCTCAAACAACCTGCTACGATTAGCGCATCGATGTAAAGTTGAATCTCGTCTTGCGGCATGTCGTTTAATAAACCGTAGGTCGAGAGTTCGTTGAGCCCCGCGTTCATCACTTGCTTCGACGCCGAACCGCGTAACGTTGCCGCCAGGATCTTCTTACCGAATCTTCCATTCATTCGTTTAGCGCAGGCGAGGATTTTGCGGACGCGGAGTAGTTCGTCGTCGCTGAGCGCGCGTGGGTTGGAGTTGATTGCGATAGGTGTTTCGTCGACTTCGATCTCTCGAACAGTCTTCGGACGACAGTTGCCGCATGTTCCGCATTGCCGATCGTGATTGCGGTCGCCGAAGTAGTTGAGGATGTGCGCCCGATAACAGTAATCGGTGTAACACAGATTGATCAGCTCGCGAAGCTTACGCCGCTCCAAATCTGCGCGTCCGATCATCTGTCGTGCGTCGACGCGAAGGGCAGTTAGCGCAACATTGTCGACCATCGCGATGGCTCGCGGCGTGCGGGCGCCTCGTTCGTTGCGCGCGGCGGGCGCTTCGCGTGAGATGTGTCCGGCGCGTTCGAGCAGGTAAAGGGCTGACTGCACCGACATCTCGTTCTTTTCGCCTGCGAGTTTGCCGATCTGAGCCGTCGTCAATTCGATTCTCTTTAAACCGGTTCCGAGTAGCGCGCTGTAGACGTTCTTCACCGTGCTGATATCGGGATACGAACCTTCGATAAAGAAATCGTGCGTGTTTTTGTCGGCGTAATTAAAGAGCAGCACACAGGTTGACGGCAGACCGTCGCGCCCGGCGCGTCCGATCTCCTGATAATAGGCTTCGATCGATCCGGGAATCTGGTAGTGGGCAACGAACCGGATGTCGGATTTGTCGATGCCCATACCAAATGCGTTCGTCGCGACGATCATCTGCGTCCGTCCGTTCATGAAATCTTCCTGCGCCTTAATGCGAATCCCATCACTCATGCCCGCGTGATAGGTTGAGACACTTAAGCCCGCCGTCTTTAGCTCGCGTCCGACTTGTTCCACTGCTTTGCGCGTTGACGCGTAGACGATTCCTGACCCGCTCGTCTTCTGGGCAAGGGCACGGATGCGGCTAATCTTCTCTTTTTCCTTTTCGGTATGGACCACCTCGATTGACAGGTTCGGCCGATCGAAGCCGCTGACGAAGGTCTGTGGCTGCGATAGTCCAAGTTGTTGAATGATGTCGGAACGAACGTAAGGCGTTGCGGTTGCGGTGAGTGCGATGGTTTGAATCCGGCCGAGCGAGCGGATGACATGTTTTAGTCGAAGATAGTCGGGTCGGAAATCGTGTCCCCACATTGAAATGCAGTGCGCCTCGTCAACCGCGAACAACGAAACCGGAATCGACTGCACCGCGGAAGTGAACCGGCTGCTGCGAAAACGTTCGGGGGCGATATAGACGAGCTTATGTTCGCGTCGGCGCAGCGATTCGATGCGCGCGCGTTGCTCGGGTTCCGAGAGTGAACTGTTGATGAAGGTGGCTGGAAGGCCACGCGCCTGGAGCGCGTCGACCTGATCTTTCATCAGCGCGATCAGCGGCGACACGACGAGCGTGACTCCGTCGAGGATCATCGCGGGAAGCTGGTAACAGAGAGACTTACCGCTTCCCGTCGGCATGACTACGACGGCATCTTTGCCTTCGAGGATTGATCCCACAACTTCGCGCTGGCCTTCACGGAAATCGTCGAAGCCGAAGTGCTGGCGCAGAGTGGTGATTGCGTCGCTGAGCGAGGGCATCGGGAAAACAAGTTAACACGGATTCAGTGATCGAACATTGATTAAAAGGTGCGCTGGTGTTTCTCGGATTTGGAGGGGCGAGGGTGAAGTCGCTCGCGTTGTTTCGCGTGTCAGCGCAGCCGTTCGCATTTCGTGTCGCGGCGTTGGTGTTACTCGCGGCAGGTGCGGGGCCTGCGCCTCTGAAACAGTTCGTAGTACCTCCGTAACCGACGAAATCGACGATGTTTGGATCAGTCGGACAAGCAGTAGTTAGGGCGGTAGTGCTTCTGACGAGAGCAACCTTGCCTGCGCCCGCGGCCATTGCAATCGTTCCCGTTGCGTCGGGTGAGGGGAGAGCGACGCCGTTGTTGCCACCTGCTTGCTGAATCAAATATCGCTGACCTGGCGACAACACGACTGAAGTCAGATTTGTACTTGACCATGTGGACGCAGTAGCACTCGCATATTGCACAGACCAGCCCGCGAGGTTCACAGCAGTGCTACCGACGTTGAAAATTTCGATGAAGTCGTTGCGCAACGGCGCGCCCGCGTTTCCACCGCCGCCGTAGATCTGACTGATTACAAGTTTGTCCTGTGAAACCGGGGGCGAACCACCTAATGCCACAGATACAGAATCACTTTTTGTGCCATCCGCTTCGACGAGCAGCGTCGATACGCCTGCGCCGCTTAATCCAGCGGGCAACACAACGTGTATCTCATCAAGTCCTTCTAAATCGGCACGAGCAACTGTTTCGACGATCGTTGCTTGACCGCCAACCGTCACGGATACGGAAGTGGCATGTCTGACACCTGTCGCGAAGATAGAGAGTCTCCGTTTACCGTTCGAAGGATCGAATGGTCCCGTTGTTAACAGATCGGCATCAAGAATGATTCCTTCGCCCTTTCCATCTCCACTAACCGTAAACACGCCTGGCGCGGCAGAACTGATAACGACCGCGGTTTTTGAAGAAAACCCATCGGCATTAGTCACAATGATTTCGCCCGGTCCAAGCGCCACGTTCTCCGGCACGACAAAGATGACTTCAGTCGCCGACGCGAAGTAAACCTTCGCCAATTGACCATTCACTGTCACTTTCGCTCCGAGCGCATCGCCACGAAAACTCACGATACTCCCGGGCGCAATCCGCGTTGCCGGTGAAGAACCTGGCGCTGCCGCGTTTAAAACAGTTCCGCTACCAAACGCCGGCCGCGGCGCGATTGTCGCGACATAGATCTCACTGTTGTTCCGGAAATCCTCATCGATCTCCGGCTCAGACAGAACACGCGGAAAGTTAAACGCAACGAGACTTCCATCGAAATTCAGCGACGCAACCACTTCAGCAGTCGCACTCGACGGCGCATTCGTAACCTGCTGCACTTGCCCCGTCGGCAAATCGAGCACATAGAGTTCGACGCTTCCGTCACTCGCCGTCGTCACCCGTCGCCTCGTAGCGAACGCCACGCGCTTGCCATCACCGCTGATCGTTGGCTGGAGCTTTACGTCCGTGACTCTCGATCCCAACTGCGCGAGTTGCCGCACGCTCTTCTCACGCGCATCGAACATGAACACCTGGGTTTGATTCGGTCCGACGCTCGCTGAATACACGAACCGCATTCCATCGTTACTGACCACACGGCCTTCACCCACGAACAACTCCGGTACCGCCCATGCTATTTGAGTTTCCACCTGTGTTTCTCTATCGATTACAAACAGATCAGTGTTTCTCTGGACATAGATGCGCGACCCGTCAGCACTAATCTTTCTGGCATTAAAAACAATTAACCGGCCATCCGAAGTGATCGATGGCCCAAAGTTGTTTTCGTTAAGAGTATGCGTGAACTGCTTCAGCACGGGACCTTCAAACACGAAGATCTCGGAATTACCATCCTCATTCTCTCCCACTAAATCTTCACGTGACGCAAACGCCACAACGTGCGCATCGCGCGACAGCGCCGCCGAAACCATGCGTCCCTGCGCGATTTCCATAAACGTTCCATTAACGACATCCGCGCGCACTCCATGAAACGAAGGCAAGCCGTGACCATCCCCAAACACATCCGACGACGATTCGAAAACGACCGTGCGGCCGTCATCACTAAGAGACGGGTTCAGATTCAAAGCCTCGCGAGGCGTGTTCGTCAGTCGTTTGACAGTTGTAGCTGTTTCGGAACGCGGCAGTGCGATGAACAGGAAAGCCAAAAAGGCAATGAGGATACGAAGCATAGTGAGGTTGCTCCTTGCGCTAAATTTTTCAGCGCATTGTACACATCAAAGAAGAAAACTCAAGTCGAATCTGTTATGAACCGGGCTCAGCCCTCCGCGTCAAATCAACTGAATAGAGCGGCTCCGGATTATTTCTGTCTCCCGAATTCGCGTAAGCACTCCAGGCACCGTTCGGGTCTTCCTTTCTGCGCGTGTGAACAGTGACGATTCTTCTATCCGAATTGAGAACCATCAGGTTATAAGAAAGAGGAATTCCGGGAAGCATCTGAGCGGCGGGTGCTCCAAACGTGCCTGCGCCAGTGATCTGCATCCCACGTCTGGTGTCGTACCGGTGATACTGTTCAAGCGAGCGGTGAATGTGACCGTGCAGAAAGATCCGGAAATCGCTTGTGACGAGCTGCTGTAAGAATGCGTTGTCCTTCATCGCCTCTGTCCCTGTTACCGGATGATGGCAAACAGCAATCTTCAGCCAGCCATCGTACTTACTCTTCATCACCTGGTGTAACGCATTCGCCAGCGCTTCGGTATTGACGCTACAGCGAGACTTGAAATAGCTATCGATCTCCCAGCTTGAATTAAGCGTCAGAAACAGTATGCGATCGTCGGCGAATTCGTGAAGTATGCCCTGGTCCTCATAATCGGAAGGATAAGGCCGAGAGCAAACGCGCTCATAGAATTTCCTGAAGTTGTCGAACCGCTTCTTGTATTGCTCCTCGTCGCGCACCAGATATCCGATGTCGCCTGCTTTGATGTAGCTTGGATCATCGTTCGGTGGCAGGCTCTTGAAACGTCTCATGAATTGGAATTTATAAGCCGATTCGGCAGTCTCCCAATTCACATCGTGATTGCCAGGCGCCAATATGATTCGATCCTTACTCAGCTCGAACCGCTCCGCGATGAGGTTTATCAGGTTGGCGGCTTTGTCATATTCATTCCAGGCGGCTGCGTCGGTGAAATCTCCTGAAATGACCAGATAATGAAGCCGCTGGGTTTTCAGATTCGACATCAGGTCGGCCGTAAGTTGATTATTGTGTTGGACCGCGCTTGATCCACCGATGTGCACATCAGAAAGGTGCAGTATGTTTATGTCGTCGTGTGTGGGGGTTGGCCGCGGAACCCGCTTCGGAAGTATAAGATCGTAATCCAGGTCCCACAGATCTATAGCTCGTTCGTCATCAGTTGCAGTGGCCAGGATCGGTAGTGCCGGCGATGGATTAAAGACCACACATGAATACGGCCACTGAGCGGAGGATTTGAGCTCGACAAAATCCCATGTGTCGCAGCGCCACAGCCGTAAAGTATTATCAGCCGCTTTGGTGGCCAGGAATTTCCCGTCAGGTGAGAATGCAATGCCAAAGATCGCACCGTTATGCTTCGTTGGCGGAAGGGAAAACTGTTTTCCTGACTTTACGTCCCACATGCTGATCGTACCAGCCATACATGCCGCGGCAATCCGGCCATTAGGCGACCAGGCCAGGTGGTAAAGTTTCTTCTTATTCGGAAAGTAGTGTGCATACAACTTACCGTCGGGATCCCACAAACGAATGCTACCGTCCCATGAAGCCGAGGCAAGCAGGTCGCCGTCCGGAGACCAGGCCACACTCAAAACGCGATCGGTATGGTCTTTTAGTTCGTGAAGGATCTGGCCCTTCTGGATATCCCATATTCTGACAATGCAATCATCAGAACTGGAAGCAATCTTCGGCTCCTTTGGAGACCATGAAACTCCAGTAACTATTACGGGTTGAGGCAGTGTGGTGAGACATTCTCCTGTGCGGGTGTCCCAAATCTTCACGCTGGGATCGTCAGAACTCGAGGCGAGCTTTGTACCGTCCGGCGACCAACTGACGCCCGTGGCCACATCAGAATGCCCTCGTAGTTCAAGAACCGTTCCCTGTTGCCAGTTCCAAATGTGAATTTTTGTGTCGAACGATGGAGTCGCAAGTTTGCTGCCATCCGGCGACCATGCAAACCGAGAGATTTGCTGATCGTGTCTTTCAAGTTTTCTACGAAAAGTAAACCCGTTGGGAGCTTGAGGCTGCGCTAGAGTTTTGGACATCGATCCCTCCTTGTTAAACCCAGTGAGTTAGGTCGTTGTTGCGGAAAAAGATCTTCAAAGATGAATTCACGGCGAGCGTGCGAGGACGTAGAGGCTCCAAAATCACCTTTTTGAGTATGCGAACGTTATTCCTGTGGGGAAGAAAAGTCAACGGGGATGATAGATCAGGTATATCACCGTGTTATAAGCTGTTGCCGGTGCACAAACAATGAAGATCCTCATCAGCGGTTCGCACGGATTTGTCGGAAGCGCGCTCATCGAGTTGCTGACCAAGAACGGCCACGAGGTCATACGTCTCGTGCGTCACGCGCCGCACTCCGGCCGCCTGGAAATTGGTTGGGACCCGAACCGCGGCATCATCGACAAAGAACATCTCGAAGGCATGGACGTCGTGGTCCATCTTGCCGGTGAAAACATCGGCGAAGGCCGTTGGACTAAGGATAAGAAACGCGCCATTCTCGAGAGTCGTGTCAAAGGGACCACTCTGCTGAGCGAAACACTCGCGACACTGCGCCATCCGCCCGCCGTTTTTCTGAGCGCTTCGGCAATTGGCTATTACGGCAACCGCGGTGATGAGTTGTTGACTGAAACCAGCGCTCCGGGAAACGACTTCCTGGCCCATGTTTGTCAGGAGTGGGAAAAAGCGACGGCGCCGGCGGCGGAGAAGGGAATCCGCACCGTACTGACTCGCTTCGGCATCATTCTCGCCGAACACGGCGGCGCGCTCGCGAAGATGTTGACGCCTTTTCGTATGGGAATTGGTGGACGTATGGGCGACGGTAAACAGTGGATGAGCTGGATCGCGCTCGACGACGTCGTCGGCGCCATTCAGTTTATGATCCACGACGCTGCTGTGAGTGGACCGGTGAACTTTGTCGCACCTAATCCGGTTACGAATGCGGAGTTTACGAAACGCTGGGCCAAGTACTGTCGCGGCCGACGTTCCTGCCCGTGCCACGTTTCGGAGTTCGTCTCGCGTTTGGCGAAATGGGCGACGCGCTGCTGTTGGGTAGTCAGAGAGTTGAGCCGGCGGTGCTGAAGGCGCGCGGTTTCGCGTTTAATTTCGCCACGCTGGAGCCGACTTTGAAACACATCCTTCACAGGGAGTACTCATGAAACAGATCGCGTTGCTCTCGCTAATCTTGTTGCTGCCTATTTTTATCACAGCCACGACCGTTCAGGCGCAACGACCTGCCGATCTCATCCTGCACAACGGCGTCGTCTACACCGTCGACAAGAACAACTCGACCGCTCAGGCCGTCGCGATCAAAGACGGCAAGTTTGTCGCAGTTGGCTCCAACACTGACGTGATGAACTTTCGTGGTCCATCGACGCGCGTGATCGACTTACACGGCCGCTTCGTCGTCCCTGGATTTAACGACAACCACGTCCACTTCGCGTCCGCGGCCCAGTTTCTTGAGTTCAACATCATGCGCGCCGCGACACAGGACCAGTTCGTCGCCCGCGTCAAAGACGTCATCTCGCGACTGCCGAAAGGTGAATGGATCGTCGGTGGTTACTGGGGCGCTTACGACGAGTGGGCCGCGGGTAGCGCCGGCAATCAGCGACGCGAACCGTTCGCGCCCGACATGAGTCTCGTGAACGCGATCACGTCTGACTATCCGATGTTCATCCGGAAGTTTGACGACAGCCAGTTCGCGGCTAATGAAGCTGCATTTCGCGCGCTGAAGCTTGATCTGAGCAATCCACAAGCGCCTGATGTCGAGTTCTTGAAAGACAATCAGGGGCGGCCAACCGGCCACATGCGTGGGCGAGGCGCGCCGCGTCTCTTCAATTCAGTTATTCCCCGGACCTTCTCTCGCGAGCGACGCATCCAGCAAACAAAGAACGCACTTGCGGAGATACGCAAATACGGAGTGACTAACGTCAGCGACATGTCTGACGACGTGCAGTTGGACATTTATCGCGAGCTGCATCGCACCGGCGATCTCACAGTACGTATTCACTTTCGTCCTGGCCTCGATCGTTGGAAAGAACTGGCCGACCGCGGCATCAAAGTGGGTTCGGGTGACGAATGGATTCGACTCGGGGCGCTCAAGGGCCACATCGACGGCATCATGGGCACAAGCAGTGCGCGTTTCTTCGAACCCTACTCACACGATCCGAACAACCGCGGCCGCTGGCGACCATTGATGGTTAACGACAAAGGCGAGTTTGTTGAAGGGAAGTTTCTTCGCTACATGCTTGACGCGGATCGCGCAGGGCTCCAGCTAACGGTCCACGCCATCGGCGACGAAGCAAACAACGTCCTGCTCAACTATCTGGAAGAACTCAATAAACAGAACGGTAAACGCGATCGCCGTTTCCGGCTGGTCCATGCGCAGGTTCTCGCGCCAGCAGACTTCAAACGGTTGGGCGAACTTGGCGTCGTCGCCGAAGTTCAACCCTTTCACTTGAGCGACGACATGCGGTGGATGGAGGAACGCATCGGCCGCGAGCGAACAAAGGGCGCGTACGCGTTCAAGAGTATTCAGTCGAGCGGCGCGGTGCTGTCGTTTGGAACTGACTGGCCGGGCACGTCTGCGTCAGAGTATCCGATCAATCCGATGCTCGGTCTCTTCGCAGCAGTGACGAGACAAACCGTTACCGGCAAGCCCGCCGAAGGCTGGTTTCCGGATGAGAGAATCTCGATTGCCGACGCAATCAAGGCCTACACCTACAACACGGCGTACGCGAATTTCGAAGAGACAACGAAAGGTTCGATTGAGGTTGGTAAGGTCGCGGATCTGACCGTGCTGTCGAAGAACCTGCTGAAGATCTCGCCGAGTGAGTATCTAACTACGGATGTTGTTTACACTATCGTCGGAGGCAGGATTGTCTTTTCTAATTCGTGACATCCGTGGTTAAGACTTCGAAGACTTCGAGCGCGTATTTGACGTTGCCAAACGGCGCCGACACCTGCACGCCCTGAATTTCGTCGCGGACTTCCAGCAGTGACTCGCGCGCGATCTTCAGTCCTTCTTCGCGGCCGGCTTCCTTACTGATTGTCGACGCGTTGCGCATCCGTTCCATGATCGTGGGGGTCACGCGCACTCCTGGCACTTCGTTGTGCAAGAACTCCGCGTTGCGATAAGACACGAGCGGCCAGATCCCGGCAATAATCGGGATGCGCACGTGTTCGATGCGCTTCAGAAAATCGCGTAGCTGCTCGGTATCAAACACCGGTTGCGTGATCGCGTACTGCGCGCCTGCCTCGACTTTCCATTCGAAGCGTTTGATCTCCTCGTCGAGATTGATCGCACCTGGATTCACACCGACGCCGACGCAGAAAGATGTCGGTTCGCCGATCGGATTGTTGCCGAGATCGAGTCCGTGGTTCAGCTTGTTGACCATGTTAGTCAACCCGATCGCATCGATGTCGAAAACGGCGGTGGCGTCAGGGTATGGTCCCATCTTCGGTGGGTCGCCCGTGATGACGAGCAGGTTGCGCAACCCGAGTGCGGCCGCTCCGAGTAGATCGGACATCATTCCCAACAAATTTCGATCGCGACAACAGTAGTGCAACACAGATTCGATGCCGATCTGTTGTTCGACCAGCACGGCGGTAGCCAACGCACTCATGCGCGACTGGGCACGCGCGCCGTCGGGAATGTTCACCCCATCTACGCCCGCGTCTTTAAGTAAACGAATCGAGTCGAGCGTCTTCTTCGCGTCAACACCTTTCGGCGGCAGCACTTCAACGGAAGTCACAAACTCGCCGCGCGCGATCTTGCGTCCCCACTTCGATCGTTCTTCGGGCGGTACCACCTTGATGTCCGGCGGTGTGTTTTCAACTGCCGTCGGTGCGCCTGACGTGAAGGCGATGCGTTGCGCACGCGGAGATGCGGCGCGCACCGAATCACAGATCAGCTTGATGTGCGACGGAGTTGTCCCACAGCACCCGCCGATAAACTTCGCTCCAGCTTGAATAAACCGTTTCGCAAACTTCGACATGTACTCCGGCGAGCACATGTAAAACTGCCGTCCCTGTACGTCGCGCGGCAAGCCGGCGTTAGGTTGCGCGGATAACTTCTTCTTCGTCACCTCACGCATCTTTTCCAGTGCGTTGAGGATGATTGCTGGACCGACGCCGCAATTCAGGCCGATTACGTCCGCGCCCCAATTATCGAGCCGTTCGGTGAACAGTTCGGGCGTCGTGCCAAAGAGCGTGTTGCCGTCGGTCATGATCGTCATCTGCGCGATAATCGGGAGATCGCAGAGTTCACGAATGGCCGCTATTGCCTGGCGAATTTCTGAGACATCGGAAAAAGTCTCGAGGCAGAAGAGATCGACGCCGCCTTCCAACAATGCCACGGCCTGTTGCTTGAATAGGTCTTTCGCTTCGTCAAACGAAGTTGGACCATAAGGCTCGATGCGCAGTCCGAGTGGTCCGATTGCTCCGGCTACGTAGACGCGATCGCCGGCGGCCTTGCGAGCGATCTGCGCGGCGCGAGCGTTGATCTCGTGCATGTTAGCTTCGAGACCGTATTGCTGGAGTTTGTAAGCCGTGGCGCCGAAGGTGTTTGTTTCGATGATGTCGGCGCCGGCGCGAATGTATTCGGTGTGAATCTCGCCGACTAAATCGGGACTGCTAAGGTTGAGCTCGTCGTAGCAGCGATTAATGTAGACGCCTTTGGCGTACAGCATTGTCCCCATGGCGCCATCCACAACGTGGATGCGGTCGGAGTCGAGAACATTTCTGAAAGAATCCATTGTTAAATAAAAAAGCCCCGTGCTAAACAACGGGACTTCAAATTGGTTTTGAAGTTTTTCGGGCTTTTTCTTTCAGGCGCCCGAGCTGTTTAGCTGTTTATTTTACGTGGCCGCAAGTCGCCTTAACTCACCACGCTTTTCATCGCTGCTTATACGCCGCACGAGCGGCGCTGTCAAGTTTGAGCTCGTTACTTAACGAGTGCACCAAAGGTTGGGGTGGGAACAGGAGGCGGCCATGGACTCGGGATTAGAAACAACTCGACCGTCGCTTGCTCACGATAGCCACCAGTAATCGCTTCTATAGTTTTCGGATCCGTTTCGAATTCCTTTATCAAATAGTTTCTTGCAGCGCTGGCGAACTCACCGACGCTGGGTATGACCTTATCATGTCTTGCGTAGACGATGATATAACCCTTGTATTTCGGTGATTCCTGAAGTCGGATTACGAATTCTCCTAACCGCTCTGTTATGTCATGGAGGGTCTCAAACGGAAACTCGCTATATGGAGAATAGGCAGTTATCCCTCCGTCCGTTGGTGGAAATCCGGGACAACGTAGATGATTGTCCTTAACGGAAGGTACATACGAGATACTTATGATTGAACCCGTTGATGAAACGGAATAACGGATTCCCTTATTCCCATTTCCATAATAGGTTGTAAAACTGTGGTCCCTGGTTTCGACGAAATCCTCCTTCCTCGGTTCAAGTTCGGACAACGTTTGGTCTGACTTTGGCGAAACTTCGATACTCAAGACCGTATCCGCGGGGACATTCCAACCAGGTAAATCTCCAGTGCATCGATCCCGTGCGTACTTTACGCGCACTATTTCACTTTCAGTCTTGTAGCATTGACACTTTAGATCCAGAGCTCCTAATTCCCGTTCCACCTGCGTTCGAGTGGATCTCAATGGAGTAATACCCCGCCATCCAGTTCTTTGTTCCGACTGGGTTTGAAATGCGAGTATTGCTGCTGTCGATAAGAGGATAAGACGTTTCATCTTCGTCACCACATTTGCCGGGGGATGCAGTGTTTTTTTATTGCCTGGATAAAATTAAGTCCGGGCTCTAAAGCGTTCGCGGCGGAATTGATTTCTGATTCTGTATACGTTCGATTCTTTCCAGCCACATGAACGAGCTCTTCAAGCGACCTTTGAGCGTATTCGAATGGAGTACGCGCAATTTCTCGAGCACTAGCATTTTCCGCTTTCTTCTGTTCATTTATCCAGATAGTAACATTTGAGGCCCCCCAATTACCCCAAGAAGCCCCGCCACCTGCCGCAATCTGCTCTAACTTTTCTAACCCCCTAAATCCATAACCATATAGATCTCCCTCATGGTTCAGACGGAATCCCCCTCGAGCTTGCCTGTTTACCGTACCATAAAGCGTTATGATATCGGTTGATACCGGATCATTCTTGCCTTCAGATAACCCAGCTGTTTCCGAAATCAGCTGAGACATGAACTGATCGCAGTCCGAATAGGCTAAGGTGTCCTGGAGTAACTTTTTATGATTTAGCAAGGGTAGCCTAACGAACGGAATTTTCTTTGCCCTCTGATCAACGCTTTGCTCCAACATCGACGTTTTCTCTTCCTCAAACGGGTGGTTGAAAAATGCGGCTCCGCTCCCGTACTTGTAATGCCCGTATTGGGTCATATACCCAGCAAAGCCGTTAACGAACGCATAAAAGTGTTCGAAAGCTCCACGCGAACCATCTTTATTTTTGGCATCGGGATTCCACCGAGGGCCGCAGTCGTTATCGGGACATTGCACTGATGTTTCGCCGCGAATAAACGAACAATCAACTTCAATGCCATCGAGCACGCAGTCGGAGCGGCCCCCATCAGCTCCTAATATACCTTGTGAATTCTTCCCTCCTTGACTTTCCGCAACCAGACCATCCGGGTCGGCGCTGCCATCTGCCGGGAACGGATCAGAGTCGCCAACGTTTGCGCCGCCGGGATCGAGCGTCGTACGAGCCCAAGAGTTGCCGTTCGACAACGTGCTCAGAAGATCTCTGGTCACCGGGTCGAAGTTGTGCCAGATACCAGCAGGAGGTCCAGTGGCGACTACTTGTCCTATGCGCTCGCCCCCAGCAAAGACATGTGTCGTGGACCACGTTCCTGTGGCGTCGTATTCGGAAATTGTCTTTCCGCCGAGTACAGTGGATCGCAGCAGGAACACTCTCCCTCCGAATGTGGTCGAGAAATTCGTGTTCACATAAAGGTGACGTAACACCGAATGATCGACTACCTGGCCGTCGCCATCATGCTTCTGTGTATTCACAAAGTCGTTAGTGAGCACGTACCCGGTGCCTTCTTCGATGATGAAGGTCGATCTCTTTTGTGTGCTGCCAACTTGGCGTCCTGCGGCATCAAAGGCGAAACGACCTGGCTCAAACGGAGAGAAAGTGCCAGTTTCATTACGCGAGAGCACATTACCTTCGGCATCGTAGGACCAGCCCGAAACGCGGTTATTTGCGTCGAAGCTTAAGAAAACGTCTGCCCCACGGGTCCAAAAGCGGCTATCAACCTCGGTCTCGTTGTTCCAGTGATCGTAAGTGTAGCTATGGAGATACGGGCCATCAGGTGTGCCGCCACTGGTGTTGTTGGCAAAGTTTCGCGCCTCTACACCTGAGTACGCCGTCTGTAGCCGGTTAGCGGCATCGTAACTGTATGCGCGGTCTTTGATCGGATCACCGTTTTGCGCCAGCTTAATCACGCCATCCGGGTGGTAGGCGTATGACGCATTTCCGTAGTTGGTTACAGAATACGATTTGACCAGACCTCGATTGTTGTAGTCGAGGCTTAGTGTAGTGTTCCCCTGCAACCTGGACTTCAACTGCCCTCCCGCTCGGTACTGGATCTGCGATGCAAATTCAGTTTCGGCCCCCTGACGTCCGACGGCGTTGACTGCGGTAACTCGGCCAGTTCTGTCTAGCGTCTCAGTGAAACTCGTATCCGCACGTTCGTCTGTAACACTCTTCAATACGCCGCCAAGACTGTATTCATAGCTGAGCCGGAACGTACCTGCGGTTGGCAGTCCCGAAAACGTTCGCTCCTCCCAATCCATCCGCGAAAGTTGATCGTAATGGTAAATAGCAGCGCCGGATCCGTCTGACATCGACTTGCGATTCCCCGCAGCGTCGTAAGTAAACGCAGCGCTCGTTGTGGCCGCAACGTTCGCGCCGGTGGGAACATTGCTGGCATCGTACGCAATACCCGTAACTAGATGTCTCGCGTTGTAGCTGAAATTCGTGATAACACCCCGAGCGTCAACAATGCTTTGGACCGTGTCATCACTGTTGTAATTCCAGGTTGTGTGGTCGGAAGAGGCGCTGTTGTTTGGATCGACCTTTTGCTCCGGAACGTGTTGGGTTTTCAAGCGTCCGAAGCCATCATAGGACATGGTCGTATCCTTAAAGTTCGAGCTTGAAGTTGTTCCGGCAAATTCCCTGATCAGCGTTACCTGATCACGCGCGTTATATGTTGTAGCGATCGTGGAGTACACGGTGCCGCCAGTTCCATTCGGTCCTGAGCCGTCCCAGTTTAGAACTTCGGTCTTTACGACGCGCCCGAGCACGTCCGTATAAATCTTCCGCTGTCGCTTCTTCGTGTCTGATCCGACTTTCGTTCCTTCATCCGTTAGCGTTATAACTTCGCCACCTGCACAGCCACAGCCTGTGTAAGAAGCTGTTACGGTCGTGGTCTCAGCAGGATTGCTTGTCACGCTGGGATTTGTTGTTGCGAGGGGTCGACCTTTCCAGTCATATGTTTGCTCGGAGTAGATCCAACCGGCTGTCGCATCGTCGCCGGCGGAGTTCCATTGGAACGGCGCTCCGCTAGCGCTCGTCTCCGTTGGGTTTGAAGTTTTCGTGATCCGACCCATGACGTCGTACATGAACATTTGCCCGCTATAACGGTCCTCGTCGCCAGGATGGTCAGTAGCTGTGGCAATCGTCCGACCGGCGCCATCGGTGATCCTGAACGAAGGCGATTCGCCAACTCCGTCCTGAATCGTGCTGTGCTTTTCAACCTTCAACTGGCTTGGGACGTAAACAAATCGGGTGTAAGCATTATTCACCAGGTTCGTGATCTGTTCCAACCGGCCGATAGTATCGTACGTGAACGTTTGTTCTGGACCGTCGGTGTTGGCTATGCCGATGTTGGTTTCGTTCGGCTTTGGCGTCCGCTGGTAGGTCACCGCGCCGAAGTCAAAGTTGTACTTGGACGTGACGGCGTAACCATCTGCATCGGTGATAGTCTTCGGATACGCAAACGTACCGCGCGAGTTGTTATTATCCGAGTAGGAGTCGGCGTAACTGATCAGCACCTGGTGATCTGATGCGTCGTTCGACGAGACCACGGCACCCGCCGTGTTGTATTTCATGGTTGTCGATGTTGACTCGGCAAAATTATTCACGTTGTAGCGCTTCACGCGTGTGAGATTTGCACGGCCGACAACGTAGTTGGGGTTGTTATGTTGTGTTGGCGCATCACTGCCCTGAATTGAACCGCTTTCATCATAGAAGAACTCTACTCTTGACATAAGAGTGCCAGACACAGTGCCGCTGTAAAGCAACTTCTCACTTGGTAGTCCAAGAATTCGACGGTCGGTGTAACTTGCGCTTGTGTTGTAGTTGGTGCGCGTGGTGCGCAGGACCGTCGACGCATCAGCCGCGTACTCCATGAAATCCCGCGGCAGCCAGCAGCTTGTACCATTCGTGAGCGTGAACTGTTGGTAGTCGATCTGGGCGCGCGCGCGATTGCCAGACGGATCATAAATATTTGTCTCGAGCACGCGAGGATTGAGCGGATAATCAACCGTAGTGTTGTCCTGTGTCCAGGTCGTTTTGACTTTCCGTTGCCAGTTGCCACCGCTTGAAGATTCCGTTAACGCGGCTAGACCACGACTCCACTTCGGAGAACCACTCGCGTCGACAAAATAGATCTTGTTTACGGTGCCGTCAGGTAGGGTTACGTCCGTGCGCTTGCCGGTGATGGACTGCGAATCACCGGGCATGGTCCAGGTGTCAAACACTGGTCCAGAAAAACTTGTAACCGCTTCTTCGTTGCTTGCGATCGCGCCTTCGGTATCGCCATTCCAGTACTTGATCCAATCGCGTCGCTCAGTGAAACGCGGGCAATCGGTTTGCGGACCGGTCGCTTGCAACGGTGAGCCAGGTAGATTGTAGGCGCGGTAGTGCAAGACGTGATTGACGTTGTCGGAAGCAATGTAGGCAACTTTCCACACCTGTCCCCAGCTTGTGTAACTGAAGTCGAAATGCGAATCGTCAGGCAGTGTCACTTTCGATAGCGTCTTAATGGTGTTGTTGGGAAGACCTGAAACAGTCAAACCGCTGAAGACCGCTTGGATCGTTGTGTTGGTGTACGTGAATTCAGCCCATGGGTGTTCCGTCTCAGTCGGCTGTCCCTGCTTCCAGGTTTGTGTGATTGAGGTAAGCAGACCAGCTCCGTCGTAGTTGAACTTGATTTGCCTTCCCAACGTGTCGATAACCTTGTCAACCCGGCCTGAGACGTAATCGATGGTTATGTAATTACCGTTGCGATCCTTGATCTTGGTGCAGTTGAGTTGATTGTCCATCAAGACATAGGTCAACTGTGTGCCGTTGGTCGTCTGCAGTGTCAAGTCGGTTGTGTCAAGCAACAGATGCGACGAATCAGCAGCTTCGAACAACACGGAGGTGCCAACCTGGCGTAACTCCGTGCGGCTGCCATCGGGACCAATCAACAAATATCCATACTTGCCCGTCCCATTGTTGTAATGAAGCTGCTGAATGACTGGGAAGCCGAGGCGAAAGCCTGGACCAGGGAAACCATTGTCGTCGTTGAACGAGATAGTGCTGCCGCTCTTGGTCCAAACGAGCGAGTTGTAAGAAAGCGCCAAATACAAATCGAGACCGGCACGGCCCGGGAGGTTTACTAGCGGCAGGTTCCAGTTGAAGTTCTGTGATAACGGATTCTCACCGCCGCCGCCCGTCCCATTCAAGGGGTCGAGCCGCGCAATCGGCTGGCAACTACTCGATTGTGGTCCCCACGCTTCAACCTCCGTGATGCGGCTGTAGGCATCAGGAGAACTACTCGTGAGTACCCGGATCTTAGTGGTTGAAATGGCGGTGAAAGTGAACTTCTTCCAAACTTTATTATTCCCGGTCACAGTACCGCCAGGCACGGTGGTCCATGCACTGCCGTTCCAGTACTGAACGGAATATCCAGTCAAGCCATATAGCGTGAACGTCATCGCCTCGGTCGGTTCAGCAGGTGTAGCGGGGTTGTCCTGAAGCGTGATCACGGTAATTTCATCGATAGTCTTGCTGCCGTTGAAATTGATCTCAAGCCAATCAGGATGAGTGTTGACAGTGGCATCGTTCCAGCCGCCGCCGTTGTTCCAGTTCCGACCACGTCGATCGCCATTGATGGTGCTGAACGCCGGATAATTCGCATTGAATTGCGACGACGCACTCGTAAGACCGCCAAGCGCGAAATTCGTTCGAGAGGGTGGAACTCCATTGCCCCACGCCTCAACTTCCGTGATGCGGCTGTAGGCATCAGGAGAACTACTCGTGAGCACTCGGATCTTTGTGGTTGTAATGGCGGTGAAAGTGAACTTCCTCCAAACCTTGTTGTTTCCGCTCACGGTACCGCCAGTCACAGTCACCCATGCACTGCCGTTCCAGTACTGAACGGAATACCCAGTCAAGCCATATAACGTAAACGTCATTAATTCAGTCGGTTCAGCCGGTGTGGCCGGGTTGTCTTGAAGCGTGATGACGTTGATTTCATCGATCGTCTTGGTGCCGTTGAAATCGATCTGAAGCCAGTCCGGATGTGTGTTGATGGTGCCATCGTTCCAGCCACCGCCGTTGTTCCAGTTCCGACCGCGTCGGTCTCCATTGATGGTGCTATATACCGGATAATTTGTACTGAATTGAGAGGAAGCGCTGGCAGTAGCGCCATTTGCGGCAAGCGCAACATTAATACGCTCCGAGCACGTGAATCCCGCAGCAGAACCAACAAACAAGAATGGCAGGAGAAAAACAAAGAACTTGAAGAGATAGTTGCTCGACGGATACACGTGAAGTCCCTTTCAGTTCTGCAGGAATCGGGTAAGTCCGCGAATCTGGGTATTCGGGAGAGGACTCGGATTAGGGGAGACGAAGTGCGCGCATGATAGAAACGGCGGTGAGTCCTGTCAACGAAAATGCAGATTTACCGCTCAATATTTGTGAATGGCCGTTGTGTCCGGTTTTCTCTGTCATGCTGACGATGTAATTCAATATGACTGGTCCAATCGAACCGATTAAGTACATTTATTTTCAACTACTTACAAGCCATAAAAATTTAATAAAAGGGCAACCGGCGTATCAGTTGATCCATCTGAGTGACGGTCGTCGATAACGACCTCCTGAACAGTTTCGAGAGTAACGCAGCCTCCCAAAGTTGAGGTCTGCCCGGCAGAAAGTCAGGTGCCTTTATGGTCCCCGTTAGCATGGAGATAATGACGAATGAAGTTGCCCCAGAAGTTTCCCCTGTTTCGCACCGTGAAGTATCCGACGTTTGCGCTCGTTTCGCTTTTCATCTTTACCAACGTGACAGGTGTTTTATTCAGTCGCGTCCTTGCGCCTGAGGCAGTTGCACACCCGGCGCTCAAACAGATAGCCGGCGACATTCCGACCTCCGGAAGTGAAAGTATCGATCGTTTGATCTTCGACGCCGGTGCGCGCGAAGGCGTAGACCCGCGATTTATCCATGCGGTGATCTGGCAGGAATCGAAATACAAAGCTGACGCGGAGTCCCATGCTGGCGCGGTTGGATTGATGCAGTTAATGCCCGCTGCGGCGGAACGCTTCGGCTGCGCGGATCGCAACGATCCAGCCTCGAACATTGCTGCCGGTACCAAGTACCTGAGATGGCTGATTAAAAGATTTGACGGCAACGTGGAGCTGGCTTTGGCGGGCTACAACGCCGGCGAGGGTTCGGTCGACAAGTACGACGGCATACCCCCGTACAAAGAGACCAAGAACTACGTGAAGATCATCTCCGAGCGTTATGGAAAGACATATCACCCCGTGATTTCTCCGCCAGAGGCAGCGGAGACCTTTAACCTCTACGCGGAATCCGAAGTCGCGATGAGCGAGTAATTACCACCTCCAATCCGTGTTATCTGAAGCCCAGATAACACGGATCCTCCTTGACACTACGCCCCGCCTTTTGGCTGAATGCATCCGGTCTTTCCCTAAAAACCTGCGCTGCAAACTGAGGAATCCGTTCTATGAGCACAATTACAGAGGCGGGGGTACGTCCCACAGCCGCTGATGATCGCAGCTTCTTTGGTCATCCCCGCGGATTATCGACGCTGTTTTTCACCGAGATGTGGGAACGGTTCTCGTTCTATGGGATCCGTCCGCTTCTGATCCTTTTCATGACCGCGGCGATTACTTCAGGCGGATTTGGGTTTGATCGACCAACGGCCGGTGCAATCGTTGGTATCTATGCCTCGAGCGTTTACCTCTCGTCATTACCCGGCGGCTGGGTCGCCGATCGTTTATTGGGACTGCGGCGGGCGATTATGTTGGGCGCGGTTCTGATCTCGGCGGGTCATATCTCAATCGGGCTCTCATCGTTCGCATACTCAAAAGTACCGTTCTTCGTGGGATTGATTTTGATTGTCCTGGGAACTGGCCTGCTCAAGCCCAATATCTCCGCGATTGTTGGCGACTTGTATCCCGAGGGTGGTGCGCGGCGCGACGCCGGATTCTCGATTTTTTACATGGGAATCAACACGGGCGCGACCGGCGGCTTTCTGGCGACTGGATTACTCGGCGAAAAGGTTGGCTGGCATTGGGGCTTTGGTATTGCTGGTGTAGGAATGCTCCTCGGTCTCATATGGTTCGCGCTCCGAGCTGGTCCAACACTGGGCGATCTTGGCTTACAGATTTCACGAAATCCCGATCCGGTGAAACAAGCGCGCCAGCAACAACTGATGATCCTGGGGTTGGCGCTCGGACTCGGAGCGCTGGCGCTTGTTGTAATCCTCGCCGGGACCGGGGCCATTACTATCAATCCGATAGCGGTGGGCGAGTACATGGTCTACGTGTTAGTTGGAACCGCCATCGTGTACTTCGGTATTCTTTTCCTCCTTGGTGGTCTAACAACCGAAGAAAAGAAACGACTTGTCGTAATAGCGGTCTTGTTTGTCTTTGCTTCGATCTTCTGGTCAGCGTTCGAGCAGGCGCCTACGTCATTGAATCTGTTCGCGAGAGATTTTACAGATCGTTTTGTGTTGGGATGGGAAGTCCCAGTGATCTGGTTTCAAGCGGCCAATGGAATATTCATTGTGCTTTTGGCGCCACTTTTTGCGGCAATCTGGCTCAATCTCGGCAAACGAGGTGCGAATCCGCCGAGCACCGCTAAGTTTGCAATCGGGCTTCTGTTTGCGGGCATCGGTTTCGCGATCATGGTATGGGCTGCCAATATT
This sequence comes from uncultured Acidobacteriota bacterium, assembly GCA_963789185.1. Lineage (GTDB taxonomy): Bacteria > Acidobacteriota > Blastocatellia > Pyrinomonadales > Pyrinomonadaceae > PSRF01. The sequence continues at coordinate 110,676 of CAWBJU010000010.1, read as the reverse complement.
ATCGTTGCCAGTGGCGGCACCTTGAAAGTATCGCCTCTCTGGCTAATCGTTTGTTACTTGTTCCATACGTTCGGTGAGCTGTCGTTGAGTCCGGTCGGTCTATCTTCAATGACAAAGCTGTCGCCACGGAAGTACGTGGGGCAAATGATGGGAATCTGGTTTCTCGCCAGTTCACTTGGAAATCTGATCGCGGGTTTGGTTGGCGGGCACGTCGATCCGGAAAAACTGGACCAGATGCCCAGGCTGTTCATTGCGACGACAGCAGCGCTCGTAGGTGCTGCCGTTTTGCTTGGTCTGATGGTGCCGTTCATCAAGAAGTTGATTCCGAATGAAGACAAACTCGTAGGAGATTAAACGTTGCTCAATCGTTTCTGCGTTGCGCTGGCGTTTGTGCTGGCGCTCACTCTTTCTGCCCACGCCCAACAAAAACTTCTTACGATCGACGACATTTTCGATCCCGCGAAGCGAGTCAACTTCAACGGGACCACGCCGACGGTTCGCTGGCTGAAGGACGGCATTCACTACCTCGTTACCAATGAAGCATCACGACGCGACGGGCCGCGGTTGCAAAAAGTGAATGCCGCAACGGGACAAGCCACGCCGTTTTTTGACGCGGCGAAAATGCAAGCTGCGTTTGCGGCATTGCCGGGTGTTAGTGCCGACGCTGCGCGTCAGCTCGCGGGGCGGGGGAATTACGACCTCAACCCAGCGGAAACCGCAGTGCTAATCAACTGGGCCAACGACCTTTTCTATTATGAGTTTGGCAGCGATCGCGCGATTCGACTCACGAGCACTCCCGAGCCGGAAGTCGGCGAAGGTTTTAGTCCTGATGGACGGATGGTCAGCTTTGTTCGCGAAAACAATCTTTACGTTGAAAACCTGAGCACGCAACGCCGTGAACGCGCGCTAACGCGCGATGGCAGTGCGAAGATTCTGAACGGGCGTTTGGATTGGGTTTACCAGGAAGAGTTGTATGGACGCGGAAATTTCGGCGCGTACTGGTGGAGCCCTGATTCAACGACGATCGCGTTTTTGCGGTTTGACGAGACGCCGGTGCCGGAGTTTACCGTCGTGGACCACATTCCGCTTTACCAGAATGTCGAGGTCACGCCGTATCCGAAGGCTGGTGCTCCGAATCCGATCGTCAAGCTGGGTGTGGTGAATGCTTCCGGAGGCGAGATTCGTTGGGTCGACACGTTCAAGTATCAGCCGGCTGATTTTTTGATCTCGCGTGTTACGTGGACACCTGACAGCAAGAATGTCGTATTCCAGGCTCAGAACCGCGAGCAGACGTTTTTGGATGTCAACTTCGCCGATGCTCGAGACGGTAAGTCGAAGACGATTATTCATGAGAGCTCGAAAGCGTGGGTGGGGATCAACGAACAGCCACTCTGGTTAAAAGACGGATCGTTTTTGTGGGCCAGCGAGCGCGATGGCTGGGAACACTTGTATCACTATTCCGCTGATGGAAAGTTGTTGAAGCAGGTTACTGATGGTGAGTGGGAAGTGCGAACGATTGAAGGCGTCGACGAACAGAACGGGTTTATCTACTTTACGGGGACGAAGGACAGTCACATTGCACCGGGTGGTTACCGGATCAAGCTTGACGGTTCGGGACTTACGCGTCTGACGACAGGCGAGGGAACGCATCGGATGGATGTGAGTCCCACGTTCAACTATTTCATCAACGTTTGGAGTGATCTCAACACGCCTTCGCAGGTGCGGTTGTATGACGCTTCCGGGAAGCTGGTTCGCGTGATTGCGGAGAACAAGGTCGACGCGCTGAAGCAGTACAAGCTTGGGACTGCGGATTTGCTTCAGGTGAAAACACGCGACGGCTTCGTGATGGAAGCGATGATGATCAAGCCGCCTGACTTCGATCCGTCGAAGAAGTATCCGGTGATGAGTTTTACTTACGGTGGACCACACGCGCCGCAAGTTAGAAACGCATGGGGTTCAACGACCTACATGTGGCATCAACTGCTCGCGCAAAAGGGTTACATCATTTGGGTGTGCGACAATCGCACCGCGAGTGGTAAGGGACTCGAATCAACATGGCCCGTTTATAAGAATTTCGGCGAGCTGGAGTTGCGCGATATCGAAGATGGCCTCGCGTGGTTGAAAACGCAGCCCTACGTTGATGGTTCGCGCATCGGGATCTGGGGGTGGAGTTATGGCGGGTTCATGACTAGCTATGCACTGACGCACAGCCAGTCGTTCAAGATCGGAATCGCCGGCGGCAGCGTCACCGACTGGCGCGATTACGACAGCATCTACACTGAGCGCTACATGGGTACGCCGCAGAACAACCCCGAAGGCTACAAGAAAAGCTCCCCGCTCCACGCAGCGAAAAATCTGCACGGCAAGCTTTTACTAATCCACGGCGCCATTGACGACAACGTGCACATGCAGAACACGATGCAGTTCGTCTACGAGTTACAAAAGGCCGGCAAGCAGTTCGAACTCATGCTCTACCCAAAACAGCGCCACGGCGTCACCGACCCCCTACAGCTCAAGCACATGCGCCAAATGATGACCGACTTCATCCTCAAGAACCTCTAAGTCCGCGGAGGGTGGCACGGGCATTGCCACCGGGAGGACGTAGGCCAGCGTGCGGCCGCGTCCTCGACTGCACCTCTCTTGCCTCCAAGGAGGTCCTTGATGTCCACACCTCTCGCATCAATTTCTCAAGTTACCCACATCGCCGCCGAACCTGAACCGCAGCTACCACTCCTCTGCAACGAGGTCCACCTAGATACTCAAACCGAAGTTCAACGAGCCGTCCAGGCCAACCTCCAAACTGAGATTGACGCCGTATTAACCCTCATCGAAAACCCTCAGTTATGCGAGGTCTCACAAACAATCCTCTCCGAGCTGGTCCGCTTTTTCGACTGGCTCGACCGCATCGAAAACAACCTTCACAAACTCGACACCCTACTCGAAAGCCTCTCACTGCTGGAAGTCCTCGAATTCGAAGTACGCTCGCTAATTGATTACATCGAGAATAAGGCGATAAGAGCCGCGGCAGCTGCCGGACACGATCGCCTCCACGACGTGCTCGACGGCATTTCCTACGGAATTACCCACGATTTACGCAGGGTTTTCGAGCGGGAACTGGTCCGTGGCGTCACCGAACAATCGACCCCCATCGTCTACGGCAAGATCCTCCACGCTCACGGCCTGTTAACCAACTGCTTCCAGCAGTCGACCATCACGTTGCTCGCAGTCTTCAAACCAATCGACGCATCAGCGCTCTTTAACGACATCGAGCAGCGCCTCCAACAGTCGCTCGTACTCTGCAAAGACCTGTCATCGCTGATGCGTTTTGTGCGTCTTTCTCAGGCGAACTCCGACCCGGACGTACTTCGCACCGTCGCGGCGCGAATCCTCGAATTTCGGGACGGGAGCATGCAGTACCTGATGTACAAAGACTGGCGCGGCTATGAGACTCTGGCCCTGGAAGTGATCACGGCAATCGAGAACAACCTCGACGCCAAACCTTTACTGCACAAGTTCCTCTGCTTCCTCGAATTGCTTTACGGCCACGTGAAGATGCGCGCTGTCTTGGCCGAGAATTTCCCGTACTCCGGAGGAGAAAGACGACTCCCAACACGACGCCCAGTTCTGATCCACACGAGACTAAGGTGCCGCAAACTGTTAATCGGGCGGTAACATAAATTGTTACTGGGGGGCGTTTTACTGCCTGCTCTCCGTCGCAAGCAGAGGCGCGAACTTAATTGGTGGCGCGGCGGTCCTCGTTACCGTCACTTTCTGGCCACGCATGAACTCCAGCATGCCGTCTTTGATCTTCGGCGACGAAAGAAACAGCGGATCGCTATGAACGGCTCCGTCGATGATCAAGTGCGTGCCGTTGGTGAAACCCTTCAGGTATTCCTCCGCATTGCTGACGGGCGTGCGGGCATCGAGGGTTCCGCTGATAAACAGCACCGGTACGTTTGACTTCAAAGGTGAACGAAACTCGTCACCAAGATCGGGCGCGTTCCACTCCTCACAAACTCCCGGGAAGGGAAAGTTCGACAGGTCCTCGAGCAAAGTATCTTTCGCTTCGCGAGCGATCAGTTCGCGTCGGGCGGCCGTTTGCCCTGAAGCGCAGTCCATCATGAACGTCATCGCGGAACCAATCCCCTGGCGCGAGATGTTCAACCACACCTGGGCCGGATTCGTGTAATCGCCTTTCGACGCTCGATAGAAGAACGCCGGAAAGTTTGCCGTCACGGTCGTGCCGATGTTGTTGCCGACGATGTATTGCATCACGAACTTATTAACGATGACGCGCACCTTTTGCTTCGTCCGAGGGTCAGTGATTTCGACTGTTTGCGGTTGCGCGTCCAGTTGATCAAATACCGATTTCATCAAACCTAAGAGATCCGGAATGTCTTTTCCGATCTGCGGGTCGGCTTTGACCCGGGCGGCGAGATCTTCCAGGTGCTTTTGAATGTTGCCTGGCAGCTTGTACGTGTGGTCCGGTCCTTCGATGCCGGCGAGTATCGCGCGGCTGATACTTTGCGGGTGACGTCGAAGGGCCGCGAATGTGAGATGAGTACCGTAACTGATCCCCCATAGATTAATCTTCGGAACTCCGAGTGCCTTTCTGAGATCCTCGAGATCGTCGGCGCTTTCGTTGCTGTTGTAACCAGTCAGGTCAACTCGCTGGATGTCGCGCCAGTACGACGCGCAACGATTCGCGTTCGCGCGTAGTTCTTTAAGAGCCATTTCCCGTGACGGTGGAACGTCGAGCGGCAGAGCCATTCGATCAAAACAACCGAGATTGGGTTTGGAGTGACCGGTCCCTCTCTGGTCAAAGGCGATCACGTCTGCGATCTCTCGAAACGCCATGAACAACGGGAAGCGCGAGCCGCGCGCTGCATCGATTCCGGATCCGCCTGGTCCACCCGCGAGATAGACGATCGGCGGACCGGGATTCGTCGCAGTGCTCTTGAAGCGAACAAAGGCCAACTCGATCAAGTTGCTTTGCGGATCGCCTCGCTTTTCGGGAACGAGAAGCGTTCCAAATTCAGCCGCCGTTTTTTCGCCCTTGCTGTTCTCAAAGGTATGGGGTTTGAGTTTCAGGGTGCCGGCTTTTTGTTGGCCGAAGACGGATACATGTAAAAGCAATACGACGATAAAAAGGACACACTTCGAGCCTGACATACGTATGCCTCCTTCAAATAAAGACTCAAGTTTCTAATTAATCTCGTCGATGGCCCAACGGGCTTTTGCGCGCACGTCGGCGTCAGCATCGTTTAGCGCTCGTTCGAGAGAAAGAAGCGCCGCGACACTTCTAATCTCGCCCAGGGCTTCGGCCGCGGCGACACGCACTTCGATGCGAGAATCGCGGAGCAGTAGGTCACATAGTGCCGGTACTGCTCGTGGCTCTTTCATTTCGTTCAATGCCCACGCTGCCACACGGCGCACGCGCCAGTCTGAGTCACCCAAGGTCGCGGTCAAGGCGGGACTGGCGAGTCGATCTCGCACTTCGCCAAGTGCACGGGCGGCAGCCATGCGCACCCACGGATCGGAGTCGCTGAGTAAATTGATGAGTTGCGGCACTGCTGGTGCACGACCGCCGGGGATCATGTTGGTGAGTTCGCCGATGGCCCAAGCCGCGTTTCGACGTGTCGCCGCATTGGAATTACTCAGTTGATTCAGGAGCGGGACCAAAGCGTTACGGCCCATCGAGGCCAGCGCGAGTGCTGCCTGTTCGCCCGGTGAAGGACGTTTGAAAGTGTCGAGTGCAGGGGTCCAGTTGCCGGTGGTGTAGCAGGCGATTGGCTCGACTTGTCGATCGTCACCGAGCATCGCAACGAGGGAGGGGATTTCTTCGACATCGCGCTTTCTTCCGGCGTCGCATGCAGCCTGAGCGCGTTCCTGTGCAGTCGTCGATTCGCGCTGGCTGGCGACTGGTGCTGGATCTTGTTTGCGAGCGACACTTGTGGTCATCGGTTCCGGAGATGGGATGACAGTTGCGGCGGGCGTTGGTGCCAATTTCGGTAATTCAAGCGGCGTGCGCAATGAGAAGCCAAACGTCGAACCCAAAACCGACGACACGCAAATTGCAATTAAGACAACGGCGGTAATGATTCGTGCAGACCATTTGTTTGCAGAAAATTGCCTATGCATCAGTAAGCGGATCCTCTCCTCGAGCATGCGGCCGTCAAAAACACTCAACATCATGGTTCTCCTAGCAGGAAGTATTGAAAGATCAGCCGCTCGCAACAGCGATCGCGCGTACGTCTCCGGTCGCAGTACCTGTTGCGTCACTAACTCATCACACGCGAGCTCCCGCTCGCGCTCGATCTGGCGTTTGATTAGAAAAGTAAGCGGATGAAAAGAGATCGGCAGTGAAACCAGCTCGCACACGAGCTTCATAAGGAAATCTCTGCGGCGAACGTGGGCCAGCTCGTGTCCAATTACCGAGATCAGTGTTTCCTGATCGACGTCACCGCAGAATGAGTCGGGCAGGACGATCAATGGACGTCTGATTCCGACGGTGCAGGGGACGCGAGCCGTTGCTGATCGCCCGAGTTGAACTCTTTCGATCCCGAAAGCTGTCTTGCAGCGCTTCAGCGCGATCTCAATCGGCGCGGTAAGCCCGGTTAAAGTTACTGAGCGCCGCAGTTTTTCCTTTGTGCGCCACAGTCGCACGAACCTCAACGTGCACAATCCGAGAAATATGAAATATGCGGCCGCGACCAGCTGCATGTTTTGAGGTTGCGTGTTGATTACTACTTGCGAACTTCGTCGCTTAGTGTGGTCAACCAGCGGTTCAGCATCGGTCGTTGTGTTCGGCGGTTGAGAGGCGGAGTAGGAGCCCGGATTTAAGGTCAACGCTGGAACTACGTGGGTCGCAGTGATCACCGGAGCGCTCAAACACAAGAACAGCGCGGTGATCCACACAACGTGCCGGTAGTGCGCGGAGCAATTCTTCAGCAGATGAGTTCCGACCGCAGCGAGCAGGCAGATCGCCGTGATTTGCCAGGCTGAATTCACCAGAAAGTTCAGTATGAATTCGTTACCGAAAGTCACTGCGCTTCCTCCTTGGCTTCTTTCTCGTTGAGCAGCTCGTGTAGCGCCTTCAGCCGTTCGGGCGTCAGATGTTTTTCCTGGAGCAGGCTTACAACCAGCCCCTCAGCAGAGCCGCCAAAAACACGATCGACAAAATCACGCAAGGCTTGTCTGGTGAACTTATTGCGACTCACAGCTGCGCGATAGACATACGCCTTGTCCTTGAGCACTCGCTTTACACGTTTCTTGCGGTGCAGAACCGTTAGCATCGTCTGCACGGTCGTGTAGGCAAGTTCCCGCTTCAGTTCTTTCTGAACGGTCTGAACATTAGCGGGGCCTTTGTCCCACAGAACCTGCATGATCTCGAGTTCGAGTGGCGTCATCTGATCGCTTTTCTGTCGTGGCATCGCGCTTACCTACTAAGACTTTAGTTGGTTATACCGCTAATCAAGGCCGCCTGTCAACTAAAACTTTAGTTGGTGTCGTTAGCACATGATATGTCCGGTCTAATTAGCAAATGAAGTGTCCGCTTTGAGCGGCACGGTCAGCAGCAGCATGACACGATGCGGTCATGAAGCAGCTGAGCGCAGCCGCAGTGGAGCGGGCGATGAAACTACAGGACGTCATGTTGAAGGCAATGGCGAAGCGGATCACCTGGTATGAGGCGGCGGAGATTCTCGGGATCAGTTGCCGGCAGATGCAGCGCTGGAAGACGCGCTTCGAGCATGAAGGCTATGAAGGACTATTCGATCGACGGCGTGGGATCCCTTCACCGAAGCGCGTACCACTGCAAACGGTGGAGACGGTGCTGCGCTTGTACCAGGAGCAGTATTTTGATTTTAACGTGCGGCACTTTCACGAGAAGCTTAGTAGTGAACACCAGATCGAGTTGAGTTACACCTGGGTGAAGCAAGCGCTGCAGGGTGCGGGACTGGTAAAGACCAGACGCAAGCGTGGCAAACATCGCAAGCGGCGCCCGCGACGGCCATTGCCAGGGATGTTGTTGCACATCGATGCCAGCCAGCATCGCTGGTTCTGCGATGATCGCTGGTATGACTTGCTGGTGATCATGGATGACGCCACCAGTGAGATCTATTACGCGCAACTGGTGGAGGAGGAATCGACGCCGACGGTGCTGGCGGCGTTGCGGGAGGTGATTGAGCAAAAGGGAGTGTTTTGCGCGCTTTATAGCGATCGCGCCAGCCATTTCTTCCTGACACCGAAGGCTGGTGAGCCGGTGGACCACAATCGGTTGACGCAGGTGGGCCGGGCCTTGCGCACGCTGGGGATACAAATGATTCCTGCCTACTCACCGCAAGCACGCGGACGCAGCGAACGAGGCTTCAGCACCTGGCAGGGACGGTTACCGCAAGAGCTGCGGCTACGCGGCATTACCGCTGTCGCCGCCGCCAATCAATTTCTGCGCCTGCAGTACCGCAGTGAGTTCAATGGACGTTTCAGTATCAAAGCCAGTGAGCGCGGCACCGCTTTTGGGCCGCTGCAACGCAAGGATCTCGACCTGGTTTTCTGCCTGCAACACGAGCGAGTGGTGGCCAAAGACAATACGGTGAGCTTTGCGAATCGCGTCTGGCAGCTCCAGCGCAGCAAATTAAGAGGCACTCTGGCGGGCTGCAAAGTGCTGCTGCACGAACATCTCGATGGCACTTTCACCATTACTTTTGGTCCGCATGTGGTGGGCCGTTACAACGAAGAAGCTGTGGAAATGACGCCGCCCCGGAAAGCGACAAAAGCAGTCGCTTCCCGCAGCGGCTTGGAAAAGTCAGGCGTAAAAGCAGCCTGACTTTCCCACATTCCCACAGCCACTACTGCTGCATAGATATTTGGAAGTGGTAAAACCAAAACCGGACATTTCACTTGCTAAAAAAACCAGACATTTTAATTTGCTAACAACACTAAAACTTTAGTTGGTGGCGTTATCTTTTTTGGCTATCTTGTTTGGCAGCGAGGACAGTAGTAGGTGGATCGACCGCCATGAACCACGCGTCTGATCTCCGTTCCACAGTTAACGCAAGGCTCACCTTCGCGTTCGTACACGCGCCAGAATCGCTCAGGAGCTTCGAAGTAGCTGCCATTGCCATCGGCGAGATCGATTCTCAACGTTGACCCCGCGTCGATCGCTTCACGCAACACTTCACGGATCGCCTGGTACAACTTGCGTGCGCGCGGCTTCGACAACGTATGCGCCGATTTCATCGGATTGATACCGGCGAGGAACAGTGCTTCGACGGCGTAGATGTTTCCCAGACCAAGGATCCGTGTCTGGTCCAGTAGTAGTTGTTTCAGGCTGCGTCGCGAGCGCGACAGCGTTTCGATGAAATACTCTTCAGTGAAATCATCAGACAGCGGCTCGGGCGCGAGCGCCAGCAACTCTTTCGGCAGACGCGCGGAGTTCGCTATCAGACGCATGCGGCCAAACTGGCGCATGTCACAGAAGACCAACCGCCGTTCGTCGTCGAGGTGAAAAACGACGTGCGCGTACGGCGGCAGATTGTCGTCAGCAGTTAACGAGACAAACTTGCCCGTCATACGCAGGTGAGTCGCCAGCACTCGATCCGATTCCAGTTCAAAGAGAATGTACTTGCCGCGACGGCCGACTGCCGTGACACGTGCGTTGCGCAGTTGACGATCGAACGCGGGGCGGGAAATGTCGGGCGCGATTCTTTTTAGCTTTAACTCAGCGGCGAGAATACGCCGTCCGACGACCACCGGTCGCAAAGCACGGACGACATGTTCTACCTCCGGAAGCTCAGGCATTTATGATCTTCTCGATCTCGGTCTTGATCTGATCGACAAGTCCGTCCTTGTGCGCTTCGATGTTCAGACGAAGCAACGGCTCGGTGTTGGAAGGGCGAATGTTGAAGCGCCAGTCGGGAGTGTCCAGCGAATAGCCATCGGTGTAATCTTCAGTCCCCTGGCTGTGATACTTCTCCTTCACCGCCGCGATCACTTGTTTGATGTCTTTCACTTTGTAATTCAACTCTCCAGACATGAAATGCCCCGACATGTAGGGCGCCATCATTTCAGAGAATGATTTCCCGAGCTTCGAGAGGTGTTCGAGGACGAGGAGGAAGGGAATGATTCCATTGTCAGCGTAGAAATTGTCGCGGAAGTAGTAGTGAGCGCTCATCTCGCCGGCAAACAACGCATTCTCCTTTCGCATGCGGTCCTTTATAAAGGCATGACCGCCTTTGGAGATGATCGGACGACCGCCGTGCTTTTCGACGACAGCGATTGTCGGCCAGATGACGCGCGGATCGAAGATGATCGCGTTATCACCGCCGAACTTGTCGAGCAGAATGTCGGCTAAAAGAGCGGTAACGTAAGCACCAGAGATGAACTTTCCGCCTTCGTCGACAAACATGACACGGTCGGCGTCGGCGTCCCAAATAACACCGAAATCTGCGCGCTCGTCCGGCACCAGTTTCTCAGTCTCGGCCCGGTTGCCGGGCAACATCGGATCGGGTGGTCCTTTTGGAAATGTGCCGTCGGGTTCGAAGTTTAAGGGGATCATATCCTGTCCGAGTTCCTGAGCGAGTTTCGCGACCCCACGCGCCACGTAGCCGAAGTTGGTGTTGCCTACAAAACGGAAACGCTTAATAACGGTCCTATCGATCGACTTAAAAACGTGACGAAGGTAATCGTCCAAAATGTCGCGCTCTGTCAGGTCGCCTTTTTTATCCGCCTTTACTTCAACGTCTTTGCCTTCTTTAATAACGTCGCGAATGTCGAAAAGACCGGTATCGGAAGAGATCGCCGTAACTTTCTCACGCACAAGTTTCATGCCGTTGTACTGCTTGGGATTGTGCGACGCCGAGACGACGATTCCGCCTGAGTAATCATATTCGCCGACGGCGAAGTAGAGCATGTCGGTCGTGACCTTGCCGATGTCCACGACGTCCACACCCGCATCGAGGAAACCATCGATAAGCGAGGCTTTCAGCGGCGGCGAAGACAGACGAGCGTCCATCCCGACGACGACGGTCTTAGGTTTGAACAGGTAGACGTAAGCTTTCGCGATCCTGTAATAACCTTCTTCGTCAATCTGATCGGGATAAACTCCGCGAATGTCGTAAGCTTTAAAAACTGCCCAGTCCACAACTAATCCTCCTGCTTCCCTTAGGTCAATGTGTAATCAGTCAACGACGACTTATCGCCGAGTACGCTGCCCGGTGTTACAACCGTCGAACGTCCGATGTGACAACCACGACCAATGACGGCGCCTGTGACCTGCGCGGTCGTACCGATGCGCGTGTGCGGCCAGATAACCGAGTTCTCGACGCGCGCACGTTCCTCGACAAAACAACCCGGACCCAATACCGAGTTGATTATCTGCGCGCCGGGTTTGATCTGACAGTCGTCGCCGATCATCGACAGATCATCGATTTCCGCAACTGTGGCTGCGTCGAAATTTCCGCGGCGCTCCTTGATGTGTATTCGCGTTACCCGGTTCGCGAGTAGATCGGAATGGACCTGTAGATACCGTTCGGGTGTGCCGATATCGATCCAGTAAGTGCGCGCGGGAATGTGTGCGTAAAAAGCTTCTTTACGATTCAGCAGATCCGGGAACAGTCCATACTCGAACGAGTAGTTCTCGCCGGCGGGCAGATAATCGAGCACTTTGGGTTCGAGAATATAAGTGCCGGCGTTGATCGTGTTGCAGGTGATCTCGTCGCGCTTGGGTTTCTCAAGAAAGCGACGAATGGCGCCATCGTTTTCAGTCTCAACCAGTCCGTAACTCTCAGGGTTTTCGACTGGCGTCAGCACGATCGTCGCCGTCGTTTTTCGCTCATTGTGTTCGCGTATGACGGCTTTGAGATCGAGATCCGTCAAGATGTCGCCGTTAAAAACTACAGTCGGTTCGCGAATCAGATCTTCGGCAAACTTGTAAGCGCCGGCAGTGCCCATCGGCTGTGGTTCGACTGTGTATTTCAAATTCACACCGTAGTCGGACCCGTCGCCGAGCAACTGTTCGATCTTGTTTGGTTGATACGAGAGTGACAGTGTGATGTCAGTGATACCGGCGCGGCGCAGAGTGTCGATTTGGTAGAGAAGAAACGGTCGATTGCAGATGGGAACGATTGGTTTCGGGGTATAAACCGTTAACGGGCGCAGGCGCGTGCCTTTGCCCCCCGCCAGAATGAGTGCTTGCATGCGCCCGGAAGTCTAACACGGATGACACTGATGATAAGAATCGGCTAGGATTGGTGCATGTCTGAATTAAATGAGGCTGTAATAATCAGTGCCGCACGAACGCCGGTGGGCAAGTTTTTAGGATCGTTGAAAGGCTTTACGGCGCCGGAACTCGGCGCGATCGCAGTGCGCGAGAGTGTGAAACGCGCGGGAGTTAAGCCCGAAGAAGTTGACGAAGTGATCATGGGTTGCGTGATCCAGGCGGGGTTGGGCCAAAACCCTGCGCGCCAGGCCGCACTGCGTGGTGGTCTCTCGCCGTCTGTTGCTGCTGTAACAGTTAACAAGGTGTGCGGCTCCGGACTCAAAGCGGTGATGATGGCTGCGCAGGCCGTTAAACTCGGCGACTCGGAGATGGTTGTCGCGGGTGGTATGGAGTCGATGAGCAACGCGCCTTATCTGATGACGAAAGCGCGCGAAGGTTATCGTCTCGGCAATGGCGAACTGGTCGACTCGATGATTAACGACGGCCTGTGGTGCGCTTTCGAAAACTATCACATGGGCTGCACCGGCGAGCTCGTGGCCGATGAATACTCCGTCGGTAGAGCCGAGCAGGATGAATTCGCGAATAGTTCACATCGTAAAGCGGCGGCTGCGATCAAGGCCGGAAAATTTAAAGACGAGATCGTGGCTGTAGAGATTCCGCAGAGAAAAGGACCGGCGATTGTTTTCGACACGGATGAGACGGTTCGTGAAAACACGTCGGTAGACACGCTCGGCAAACTCAAGCCCGCGTTCAAGAAAGAGGGAACAGTTACGGCTGGCAATGCTCCGGGTGTTAACGATGGCGCGTCGGCGGTGGTTGTTACGTCGCTCCGACGCGCGCAGGAAATGGGCGTTGAGCCGATGGGGCGGATCGTTGCGCAGGCGGTTGCTGGCGTTGAACCGAAGTACGTGATGATGGCGCCGGTCGAAGCCGTGCGTAAGTTGTTTAAGAAAACTGGATGGTCCGCGAGTGAAGTCGATCTCATCGAGCTGAACGAAGCGTTTTCCGTTGCGGCACTGGCTGTCACGCGGGAACTTGGACTCGATCCTGAGCGTGTAAATGTGAACGGCGGCGCAGTAGCGCTGGGTCACGCGATCGGACAGTCGGGATCGCGTTTGTTGACCACGATCCTTTATGAATTGAAACGTCGTAATGCGCATCGCGGTGTTGTGGCCCTGTGTTTGGGCGGCGGTAACGCGGTAGCGATGGCGATTGAACGGTAATAAGCGGGTTTGGAATAGGAGATTAGCTTGACCCCTGAACAGCACAATAAATACCTCGGTTGGTCCCACGTTGCGTACGCTGGATTTTTTGCCCTGATCTTCGGACTCATGATGTTGTTGTTCGGAGCTGGGATCATTGGTGCGTTGTTATCGGAGCCAGGTCCAACGGGTCCTCCAGCGGTCATGTTCGTGTTCATGTTGTTGTTCATGGGGGTGATGTTTACTCTGTTCACGCTGCCCTCGTTCATCGCCGGGTATGGATTGCTCAAGAGAAAAAAGTGGGCAAAAGTATGGGCCATAATCTCCGCCGTGATCGCCGGCGGACAGTTTCCGATGGGCACTGCGGTCACCGTTTATACGTTCTGGTTTCTCTTCAGCGACGCCGGCAAAAAAATGTTCGACCAGAACAACTATGCGCTGCCGCCAGGCAGGCAGACCTGGGCCAACCAGCAGTGGGATTATGACGCCCAGCGACAACGCGAAGGACAATACGCACCTCCACAGCCGCCGCCTGATTGGCGCTAACTCAAGGAGTCTCGACAAACGTGAGTGAAATCATCGGCGTAGTGGGCGCGGGCACCATGGGAAACGGTATCGCCCAGGTTGCCGCTCGTGCCGGCTACGCCGTAATCATGCGCGACTTGAGCGATGAGTTTCTGCAGCGTGGACTCGCCGCGATTGATAAGAGTCTTCAACGTGACGTCGACAAGCAAAGACTCGACGCGTCCGGCAAGCAGGCCATAGTCGAGCGCATTCGCACGACGACCGAACTCGAAGCGTTGAGCGATGCTTCTTTTGTTATCGAAGCTGTTACTGAAAATCTCAAAGTAAAGACCGGACTGTTCGCCGCGATCGATAAAATCGCGCCGCCGCACGCCATTCTCGCTTCAAACACGTCTTCGATTTCGATCACTAAACTCGGTGCTGCCACCGGACGACCCGACAAAGTTATCGGCATGCATTTCATGAATCCGGTGCCGGTGATGAAACTGGTCGAAGTGATTCGCGGCATGGCAACGTCCGACGAGACTTACGAGCGCGTGAGAGCACTCGCGGAGAAGATGGACAAGGTCTCGCTCGACTGTCAGGACTCGCCGGGATTCGTTTCAAATCGCGTCTTAATGCCGATGATCAACGAAGCGATCTTCACACTGTACGAAGGCGTAGCGACTCGCGAGAGTATCGACGGCATTATGAAACTCGGCATGAATCACCCCATGGGGCCGCTCACACTGGCCGATTTCATCGGTTTAGATGTATGCCTGGCCATCATGAATGTGTTATATGAGGGGCTCGGAGACCCCAAGTACCGCCCGTGCCCCCTTTTGAAGCGTTATGTCGACGCTGGTTGGCTCGGACGGAAAAGCGGCCGCGGGTTTTACGAGTATTAAGTTTTTGATTTTTCGTCTTTGTTGTGCGCCCCACCATCTCACACTACTGTCAAAAGTGTCTCGCAGCGAATCCGCTGGGCCAGGAGTTCTGTGCACGCTGTGGTACGCGGCTGATGATTATCGTCGAGCCGTCGTCGTCGCGCTTTGAAGCCGGGACTACGGGACTCTCGACTGACGAACATCTGCTGGAACGCATTTCGGCGGCAGAGAACCGAGTCGCGCGTCTTGCTGAACGTTTGGAGCGCAGTCTGGATCTGCTTCTGCGTTATGCGCAGAACGCCTATTTCGATCGCTCGCTCGTCAGGGCGCTCGTCAACTTGCTCTCTGAAGATGGCGTGATCCAGACGGAACGATTGGAGAAGTTGTGGAGCGAACGTTGTCAACGCGACGCGGTCGAGCAGGAAGAGAATGTTCATCGCGATGAGTTGCGTTTGAAGATACTTGCGCGCCCCGACGAGGCGAACCAGCAAGTCCAGATGCTTGAGAAGAAAGCCTTTGAGGAGTTAGTGAACGAAGGTTTTCTGCTGATCGAAGACAAGCAGGTTACGCAAGGCATCACGAAACTTCAGCAGGCTGCTGAGCTTTCCAACGAGAACGCCGCGCTGAATCTGTTTATAGGTGAGCATTTCTTCCGCCGGGGTAAGTCGAAGCTCGCGCGCACTTATCTCGCCAAGGCACACGACGCCCTGCCGCACGATCTTCGCATTTCACTGTTGTTAGGTCTGACTTGCGCCGATGATGGTGAAGTCGAACTGGCGAAGGATCTGCTTAGTAGCGCGAATGCGCAGGGCGGTTCGTCGTTCGCCGGCCATTACGGACTCGGCTGGTTGTTCGTGGCGGAGAAAAACTGGCGCCGCGCGCTCGGTGAGTTCAAACGAGCGCTGACCGTTCGTCCCTCACCGGAGGCCCATTACGTTCTTGGCTGTGTTTACTACGAACTGAACCGCGACACACTCGCCGTACGTCACCTCCGCAAAGCCACGAAGATGGACGCCGCCTATACGGAAGCGTTTTACCTTCTTGCCCAGGCTTATGAAAGATCCGGCCAAAAGGAACTTGCTCAGGAAGCGCTGGAGAAGGCGGGTGTCGATCTTTCTGATGATTCTCCCGTCCGAAATCGCCGGAACGCGCCCTTGTTTCAAGTCACAAAGACCAAACGTCTGATATCGGGTGCCGATCGGCGCCTCGCACAAGCGCTCCGCGAGGATGCTTTACATGCATTTGTGAATCAGCGGTCTAATTAACGACTCCGCGCTACTTCTTCGCCCACTGCTTAATTCCGCCTTCAACACTGGGGTCACGAACGAAGATCTGTTCATCGTAGTCAACATTGATCTGAATGCTCGATTTAAGATAATGAATCTTCGACGGTACTTGTAATCCGTCAACATCTACATAATCCGATAAGGAAACTTTCCCTTCGCGTTCTTCTCCTTTAACGACCCGGTAATAGATGACTCTGGTTGGCAAGTGCGTCTTTCGATCCAACGCGAAACCGACCCGCTGCTCATTCGTACCGTCCTTAGTTGGAAACCCTTTCACAATGGTTTGAACAATATCAACCGACTTTCCGTCCAGTTTCTCCTGTTGAACGCTCATGGGTATGGGCTTGACCCATTTAGTTTCCATAAAGTACTTGAGCTGGACTTCGTACAGATGAATGCCTCGTGATCCTTTGAAACCCTCGACCGGTCGAGCGATACGTGCGTTCTTGCCGTCATCGTCATCGAGGTACCAGAGAGCAATGTCTCGGTCCTGGTTGTACATCATCAGACGGAACCCCAGGACCGTTCCCCTCTGGTCCGTCCATTCCCAGGTCTTACCAGGGAAAACGTATAAAGCCTCTTGAAGGTATGTGAGGCGTCTTAAGCCGAACCAATATTTGTCGCGAATTGAAATTTGTAGATTACGAACGGCGTGCAAGCGCTCGCGACCACCTTTTGCCGCGATGGCCAACTCCCAAAGCCGTTCCGCTTCCTGCCTGTTGGCATCCTCGGAACTCTGTGTCGGTATGTATTCGGCAGATAAAACTGGCCGGACGACGCCACTCGACATCAGAAGCGCGGTCACGGATACCGTTGACAATAATGACCTGAGAATCTTCACAGCCCGTACGCAAGCAAGGCGAAGGCCGGAACCTTTGGTCGGCGAATTGCCCAATGTTGGTGCTTTGAATCACCAGGACAAGACAGGCATGGTGCAATAGAAATGTTTGAGACGGTGGGGGTAGTGTCCTAATCTGAGATCTGGAACATCAGCGTGAAAGTTGACATGGCTGAGTTTGAGAACTGGCAACCCGAGTTGGTCACGGCTTTCTTTGGCGGCATCGCTGCCGTGCTGTCAGCGAAGGCGGCAGTGGAAAAGGCGGCTGGTAAGAAGGAATAGCGGCAAAAAGAGAAACGGTCAGGGGAGGTGTCTGCTGGACAATCCCTGACCGCGTTCTCAAACCAAATACCACTAGGCGGCGGTTAAATGGTCATGGTGTATTTATACCCCATACGCGGGCCACCATCAAAGCGGAATTGCTCTTTTTTCACGTTCGCGTGAGAACGCAAAGGGCAGCGTTTCGGCGCTGCCCTCCCTGCGGAGAGTGTCCCCGTGGTCGGTCCACGTAAGGCCTTTACACCCTGATAGGGGACGCTGCTGATACCAGCGTTAGGTTCGACTCCTACACTCTCCGGTCAACCCTATCACGCCTTGATCGCCTCGTTCAACGTCTGGCGAACCCAGGTTGAAAGGTCTACGCCCGCAGACTTGGCCGCTTTTTGATACGCGGTCTTTTCTGCGGGTTGTACGCGGGACTGCAATACAATCGCTTTCGCCTCGCCCTTTGGCATCGGTGGTCTACCTACCTTTTTCTTTCTTTCGCGCATTCTGGATCTCCGAACGGATCGCCGCTTTAACTGCGGTCTGTGGTGAATCGACGGGCGGTAGTTCTAGGACCGTGAAGTAACGCCTACCACCTTCTTCGTTTACGACATAGCCCCAACCATAACCGCGTGTTGCTTTCGGATGCCCGCGAATGTCGAACACTTCAACGTCGCCCTGCCAGATCGTTTCGCCTTGCCATTCTTCAACGACAGGAACGGTCTCAACGTACTCCGCATCGCAGTTGTGAAGTTTTACAAAGACCGCTTGTAGTTCTCCGATATAGTCACTCATATAACCGCCTCGACTAGATCGCCATAGGACCAAAAGTTACGCTCAACGCCTGCGGCCATTGCTGGTGTCATTTTCAGAGCGTTGTGCGGGCGCACGAGGTTGTATGCCGCGAAGTGCAGACTAACTGCCGCCTCGAAGTTTTCCAGCTTCTTTGAGAACGCGAGCGTGAGGCGATTGAGCCGCTTAACGTGCAGGCGAGTAGTGGCGTTCAATCTTTCAACGTAGCTCGTTGAAACGTATCGCGCCTCTGGCCTACCCTGCATCCAGATCTTTTCGCTGGCCGTGATGCGTGACGGGCTGTACTTGCGTTCTGGAGTGCTGTACTTACTTTCGTCGGTGCCGTAGGTCTTTACAATTTGCGCGTAATCGACTTCCTGCCCAAATACCTGATCGATTGCGTCTGCGTATGAGCGCATGGCGTCGCTGGAAATCTGAATGCGATTGTTGAGACGTGATTTGAGGTCGCTGATAAAGGCGATTGTGGTCGGGAGATTACGTCTGCTCGCAACCTTAGTAAGACGGGACCAGTTTAGTCTCCGCATCAATCGCGCAATAGGTCCAAACGTCGCCGAATGTCGGATCGTCATCCTCGCGCACGTTAGCGATTTTTTTACCGATATAGCCCCAGATTTCATCAAGCTCGATCCGTTGGCAATCCAGACCGCGCATTTTTTCATCGAGTAGACGCGCACAGCCTTGACCGACGCGAACACCCAAGCGCATGATCGTGTCACGATGAACTCCGGTCATTCTCTCAATAGACCGGATACTCGAACCCTCGGCTAGGGCTGCTGTAACTGCAATCTGTTTATCTTTGCTTAGGTGGTTGTTAGACATTGTTTCCGTCTCCAGTGAAATAAGTGTACTACGGAAACTGTAGCTTGTCCACAACTATTTTCGTACTACGGGAATTTATTTTATGGCGTGGAACTTAAAGCAGAAAGCGCAAGACAACATAGTATCAATAGGGCTTGGCCTAGTAGTGCTCCTATTGCTAGTAATCTGGCAGGCGGTTCCTTCTTCAGTATGGGATAGAGTCTCGGAGGCAACACCAAAGCGAGCACTATGGGCACTAATAGCACTGGAATTGATAGTAATAGGTCTGTTGGCCGCATCTGCGATAGATAGTAGACGAAAGCGCAAGGATACGCCTTCGGAGCAACCACAGAGGCCCGTCCGTCGATTTGGTATTCACTGGGACGATGAGTTTAATCCGTTGTGCCCCGCCTGCGAAGTCTTGTTACATATTTTCTACCCAGAGGACGCTTCTGGCGAAGTCCTTCGATGCCCGAAATGCAAAGCTGAATACAGGCTACGCAATGACGACGGCGAAGAATTCCTTCTCTACGATGTCAAACGATACTTGAACGGCACAACCCCTGAACTTCAGTGACCGTTAGGAGGCTATATGCAGAAGTGGGAATATAAAATTATAGAACCGAAGGGCGGCTCTCAGGAGCTAAACGAGCTTGGGAAGCAAGGCTGGGAGCTAGCGGTCGCCGTTAGGGATGATGACAGTAACGAGACTCGATTCATCTTTAAGCGCCCTGTTCAAGGTTAATCCTATTTCATCGAACCTCAATTCCCCCCAACGGGAGAAGTGTGCCTAAAAATAAATTCTGAATCTCACAATCAGGAGGCCATACGACTCCGGTCATGTGATATAAAGCCGCTTGTTCCTCGCCTCTTTACCTACGTCTGACATGGTTCAGACCTTACCGCTACGCTAGAAAGGTAACAACTCATGGCATGGAAAATTTGCTTCACACCCAAACCTGCGAAAGGGTTTCAACAAACCGACCAAATCAAACTACAAGTCTGCATAGTCATTCCATTCTTGGCAGATCGGCGCCGTATGCCCGAGTGGATGACAGGACTGGATGCCAAATACATCAAAGATTTACCGATCCTCGCTACTATTGATGAGTTGGCAGCAGGCTTAAGTAATGCCAGCCTCAGAAGAACTGTTCAAACGACAGTTCGGGAAGGTGTTAAGCAGCCTGAGCTGGAAAACGTAAAGATTAACTTTGGGAAGCGGGCATAGTATTGGTCAGAAGGTTCCTAAAAGGGCGTCGCCATCTGAGTGGCGTGCCCTTTTATTTTTGATCAATCTTTCAAAAATAAATTCTCGATCTCAGATTAGGACACTACCGACGGTGGGCGGTGCGTTGACAGACCGTGTTTGCCCGCTATAATGGCCGTTTTGTGCGCATAGCGCCGAAAAGGACTATCGGCGGCAGTGCGGGGTGGTCATGCGGATTGAGCTCGAGAAGTTGCAGGGTGGGAAGGGCGGTTTCGCTCATGTTTATCAGCCTGAGGAGCTTAATCCGGTCGACGAGCGCGTTAGACTAACGCAACCGGCGGAAGTTAAGGGCGACGTCAGGCTGGCCGGGCACGAGGTCTTCGTCAGCGGACACGTTGAGACGCGAGCGCAACTCGAGTGCGATCGTTGTTTAAAGCTTGTCGAATTACCTGTCAGCGCTGACTTTGCGCTCGAATACATCACTGGATCGGATTACGAATCCAGTTCCACAGCGGCGCTCAGCGAAGAGGAATTGGCGGTCTCGGTGTTCGACGGCGAGTCGATCGACGTCGACGAGATCGTAAAAGAGCAGATTCTATTAGCCGTGCCGGCGCGCACGCTTTGCCGAGAGGATTGCAAAGGAATCTGTCCGGAGTGCGGAACTGATTTGAATGCCGGCCAGTGCAACTGCGCCGACGAAGAAGTCGATCCGCGCTGGGCCGCGCTAAAGAATCTTAAGCAGTAACACGGATCATTAATTAACGGAGTTATTTATGCCAAATCCAAAGCGACGACATTCGAAAGCTCGTCGAGACAAGCGCCGGGCACACGATGCGCTGCGTACGCCCCAAACTACTCTTTGCCCCAACTGCCGTGAGCCCCGCATGCCCCACCGCGTATGCCCCAAGTGCGGCCATTACAAAGGTCGTGAAATAGTGCAGGTGGAACAATCCTAAGCTAAATAAGTGCGAAGTCAGTCGACGAATGAAGCCCAGTTGACGGGCAAGGTCGTTCTCGACGCAATGGGTAGCGACCATGCGCCGTTCACTGAGATTGACGGTGCGCTTTCAGCGACCCGCGACTTCGGTGTGGGCGTGATCCTTGTGGGCCAACCGCAAAAGATCGAGCCTGAACTGCGACGCTGTGGTTGGCGTGGTGACGGCGATCATGGGATCGAGTTGGTCGAAGCGGCGGAAGTGATCGCGATGGATGAAGCAGTTGCGAACGCCGTCCGTCGCAAGAAGAAGAGTTCTTTGAGAATCGGGTCGAAGCTGGTGATCGAAGGCCGTGGCGATGGTTTCGTCTCCGCCGGAAACACTGGCGCTGCGATGGCAACCGCGAAGATGGTTATCGGCATGCTTCACGGCGTGGATCGTCCGGCACTGGCCGCAATGATTCCTACAAAAGCAGCGAAACCGACGTTATTGCTCGACGTCGGCGCCAATTCCGAGTGCAAACCGGAACACCTGGCGCAGTTTGCCATCATGGGGGATGCCTATTCACGTTCGGTGCTGGGAACCGTCAAGCCGTCAGTTGGACTGATGAGCATCGGCGAAGAAGAGGGAAAGGGAAACGACCTGACGAAGGAAGCGTTTCCATTGTTACGACAGTTGAGCAACATCGACTTCGTCGGCAACGTTGAAGGACGCGACGTGTTTTCCGGCATGGTCGACGTGATCGTCACCGACGGATTCACCGGAAACGTTATGTTGAAGCTGTCGGAAGGTCTGACGGAAGCGATGCTATCGATGCTGAAGCGCGAGTTGCGCGCGACGGCGGTGACGAAAGCGGGAGCGGTGCTGGCAAAACCGGCGTTTCGGAACATCAAGAAGCGGCTCGACTACACGGAATACGGCGGCGCACCGCTGTTGGGAGTTAACCGGATCGTCGTCATCGGGCATGGACGGTCTAATGCGAAAGCAATTCGCAACGCGATTCGTAGCGTTAAAGAGTTTTCTGAACACCGTACGAGTGAACGTATCGAAAAGGGAATTCTCGAGACACAGATGACGCGGGTTGCATAAAGTAGTTCGACATTTATATTCTGAGGCACTTAATGGCAAACCAACGCGCTGGAATTCTGGGTACCGGACACTCGTACCCTGAAGGCATTCTGACTAATGCCGATCTCGCCAAGATGGTTGAGACCTCGGACGAGTGGATCACTACCCGCACCGGCATCAAGCAACGGCGGAAAGCCGCGCCCGATGAATACACGTCCCTCTTTGCCGTGCGCGCTGTTCGCCAGGCGATCGAAAGAGCACGGCTCGACCCGTCAGACATCGATCTCCTGATCTGCGCCACTGTTTCTCCGGATCAAATACTTCCATCCACAGGTTGCATCATCCAGGCCGAAATCGGTGCTCATAACGCCGCGGCTATGGACGTTGTCGCTGCGTGTTCAGGGTTTTTATATGGAGTCTCGCTGGCTGATTCAATGATCAGAACGGGCCAGGTGAGACATGCGGTGGTCGTCGGCGCCGAAGTGCTTACGCAATACGTCGATTACACGGATCGTCAAACGTGCGTGTTGTTCGGCGACGGCGCTGGCGCGGCCGTGCTAGGAGCGGTAGAAGGAAACCGCGGCATCCTCGCGTCGAAGATAAAGTCAGACGGACGTTACGAAGAACAGCTTTTTTCACCGGGCGGTGGCACGCGACGAAAGCCGTCGGCAGACACGCTCGCCGCTGGCGATCATTTCTTTAAGATGAAGGGCAACGAACTGTTCAAAGTCGCCGTACGTTCGATGGCTGAGATCTCGCGCGACGTCCTTCAACAGGCGGGAATGAAAGCGGACGACGTGGATCTCTTCATTCCGCACCAGGCGAACCAACGAATCACGGAAGCGGTGGCGGATCGATTGAATGTTGACATGTCGAAGGTCTATTCGAACATCGCGGTACACGGGAATACCTCCGCAGCGTCGATACCGATCGCGCTTGACGAATGCGTCGCAGCCGGGCGAGTCAAGGAAGGCGATTTGGTGTTGATGGCTTCGTTTGGCGGTGGCGTCACGTGGGGCTCCGTGTTGATGCGATGGTAAACGCGATGGCGACTGCGTATGTTTTTCCGGGCCAGGGTTCGCAGAGTCCGGGAATGGGAAAAGATCTCGCGGATAAGTTTCCGGTTGCGCGACAGGTCTTTGAAGAAGCTGATGAAGCATTAGGTTTCGCGCTTTCAAGACTCTGTTTTGAGGGCCCGGCTGAGGATTTACAGCTCACTGAGAACACGCAACCAGCCATACTTGCGGTTTCAGTTGCGGCGTATAGAGCGCTTGAAAGCACGGGAGCACCGGCTCCGGCATTTGTCGCCGGACATAGTTTAGGTGAATACTCTGCGCTTGTTGCCTCCGGTGTATTGGACCTGTCAGACGCGCTGCGGACAGTACGAGCCAGAGGACGTTACATGCAGGAAGCGGTGCCCGTCGGGACAGGTGCGATGGCCGCTGTCATTGGCGGCGACTTGAACGAGATTCAGCGCGTTTGCGCAGAGGCGAGCGCAGACGAGGTTTGCTCAGTAGCAAACATCAACTCGCCCGGGCAGGTGGTGATTGCCGGAAGCACTGCCGCTGTCGATCGCGCGATCGAGTTGCTGAAGGATGTAGCGCGTCGAGTGATCAAGTTGAATGTCAGCGCGCCGTTTCATTGTGCGCTGATGAAGCCGGCACAGGACAGACTAGCGCCGGATCTCGAGCGGCTACAATTCGGCGAACCGAAGTTTCCGGTGGTTACAAACGTCGATGCGCGCATCACGACCGCGCCCGGTGAACTGCGCGATGCACTCGTCCGACAGGTGTCGGCGCCGGTTCGTTGGGTCGAGTCGATGCAGTTGCTGATTGAGAACGGCGTTGACAAAGTAGTCGAGGTTGGACCAGGAAAAGTTTTGTCAGGGCTCATGCGGCAGACGAGTCGCGACATAAAGTGTCTTAACGTGGAAGACGCAGCAAGTTTGGAAGCGACTAGCGCCGTACTTGCTGCCCGGATGTATTAGTTTAATTAACTCACAGAGGAGAAAACGATGCCCGATCAAGAGATCGAGAACAAGGTAAAGCAGATTATCGTCGATGAGCTTGGTGTCGATGAGAACGAGGTCACGCCGAATGCGCGGTTTATCGACGACCTCGGCGCCGATTCGCTGGACACAGTCGAACTTGTGATGCGTTTCGAGGAAGAGTTTGGGATCGAGATTCCCGACGAAGACGCTGAGAAGATTCAAAGCGTTCGCGACGCCTATAATTACATCGACCAGCATAAGAAATAATTGATCGGTGATTGAACATCACCCGTCATTGATCGCTTCTGCTGTTATCAAGGAGTTTAAATTTGACACGTCGTGTCGTGATCACGGGCCTCGGCCTCGTCACTCCCGTTGGCAACACTGTCGAAGAGACGTGGACTGCGCTGATGAATGGCCGCAGCGGCGCTGACTACATCAAAAAATTCGACGCTGAGAAGTTTTCAGTAAAATTTGCCTGCGAAGTTAAAAACTTCGACCCACTAACATTCATCGCAAAGAAAGAGGCGCGCAAGATGGGCGCCTTTATTCATTACGCGATTGCCGCGTCAGTCGAAGCGATGGCCGACAGCGGCATCAAGCTTTCCGAGGCCGGGAAACTCCCGGACGACATCTCCGAGAACGTCGGCACTTACATCAGTAGCGGCATCGGCGACTTCTGGGCCATCGAGCGTGAGCATTCCAAGTTGCTCGACGATGGTCCCGATCGCGTGTCGCCGTTCTTTATCGTTTCGGCCATTGTCAATCTAGCCGCCGGGCAGGTGTCGATTCGCTTCGGTGCGAAGGGACCAAACTCCGCGACTGCAACAGCCTGCGCCGCGGGTGCGCACGCGATTGGCGACAGTTTCAAGATCATTCAACGCGGCGACGCCGACATCATGATCTGTGGTGGTGCGGAGTCGGCCATTACACCGATGAGCGTGGCGGGCTTCTCCGCGATGCGCGCGTTATCGACAAATAACGACGATCCGATTCATGCGTCGCGGCCCTTTGAGCGCGATCGCGATGGTTTTGTGATCGGCGAGGGTGCCGGGATCATGATCCTGGAAGAGTTGGAGTCGGCGAAACGTCGCGGCGCGAAGATTTACGGCGAAATCGTCGGCTACGGCGCTGCCGCCGATGCTTTCCATCTGACGATGCCTGATGAAACCGGGTCAGGTGCGCGGCGAGTTATGCAACGAACGCTGAAAGACGCCGGCATTGCTCCCGATCAGGTCGGTTACATTAACGCGCACGGTACGTCGACGCCGTATAACGACAAGTTTGAAACACTTGCGATTAAGGACACGTTTGGTGCGCATGCTTACAAGCTGGCTGTGAGTTCGACGAAGTCGATGACGGGGCATTTGCTGGGCGCGGCGGGCGGAATCGAAGGTATTTTCTGTGTTCTGACGCTGCATCAGAACGTCATCCCGCCGACAATCAATTACGTCAATCCGGATCCGGAGTGCGACCTCGACTACGTTCCTAACGAACCGCGCGAGGCGCGCGTCGATTACGTGCTGTCGAACAGTTTTGGATTTGGTGGGACTAACGCGGCGTTGTTGTTTAAGAGGTACGAGGAATAGTGAAGATCATAGTGATGATGAAGCAGGTCGCTAACAAAGACGCGATCCTGCGAATTAACAAAGACGCGACGTGGATCGAAGAAGCCGATCTGTCGTTTGAAGTGAGCGAGTCTGACGGCTATGCGCTCGAAGAAGCATTGCGTGTTCGCGAGAAGCTGGGCGGGGAAGTGGTTGTCTGTTCGATGGGTCCGCAGCGCGTAAAGAGCGTGATCAAAGACGCGCTTGCTCGCGGTGCTGATCGGGCGATTCACGTTGTTGGCGACAACCTAACGCATATTTCGCCGTTTGCGGCAGCGACCGTGCTGGCCGGTGCGATTCGAGATGAGAATCCTGACCTGGTCATGACTGGTTTGCAGTCAGACGATCATGGTTACGGGCAAACCGGTGTGATCATGGCTGAACTGCTTGGGCTTCCGCATGCAACGATCGTGATTGAAGTTGACGCTGCGGCCGACAAGTTTCGCGTGAAGCGAGAGCTCGAGAGCGGCTGGTACCAGTGGTACACAATGCCGTTGCCTGCGTTGCTGACGATTCAGTCAGGCATCAGTCAGATTCGTTATGCGACTTTGAAGGGCATCATGGCGGCGAAGAAGAAAGAGATCAAAGAAGTGACGCCGCCTGCTGAGATCGTTGACCGTCCTTCGCACCAGCGCATCGAGAAGATCTATCTACCGCAGAAGACGAAACAGACGCAGATGCTGGGGAATGGCGACGCAAAAGCGGGCGCCGCTGAACTTGCGCAGAAGCTACATACAGAAGCCAGGGTCTTTTAATTAAATGAGTAACGGAATTCTTGTTTTTATAGAGAACAAAGGTGGGACTGCGAATCGCAGTTCATTCGAGGCGATCGCGGCAGCGCAGGCGTTTGGCTCGCAATTGCAACAGCCGGTGAGTGCGGTTGTGCTGGGTGCAGATACGTCTTCGTTGGCCCAGGAGATCGCTGCGTATGACATCGCGCGCGTCATCACGATTAACGATCCGAAATTGGCGGACTACACGCCTGATGCTTACGCTGACGCGTTCGAACAAGTCGTTAAACAAACAGATCCAAGTCTCGTTTTCTTAACGCACACTTACCAGGTGCGTGACTTCGCGCCGAAACTTGCCGCACGGTTTCAGAAATCATTGATCAGCGATTGCATCCGCGCCAAAGCTGACAACGGCAAAATCGGTTTCACGAGACGCATCTTCCTCGGCAAGCTTGACGCCGATGTCTTGTCTGACGGTGAGGCGCCGGTATTTGCGACGTTCCAAACAGGCGCTTACCGTCCCGACCAGGCGACCAAGGGTGGCTCGGCAACGGTCGAAAACATGACGGTGCAGATTGGCGACGTGCGCATGGTGCCCGAACCGCCGTTCCAGGAAGCGAAACAAGCAGTCGATCTCACGAAAGCCGAAGTCATAATCGCCGTCGGCCGCGGCATCAAGAGTAAAGACAATCTGGTGCTGGCCGAGAAGCTCGCGGAAGTTTTGGGCGGTGATCTCGCAGCGTCGCGCCCCATCTGTGACGCCGAATGGCTTCCGATCGATCGCCAGATCGGATCGTCGGGTCAAACAGTTGCTCCGAAGCTTTATGTCGCGTTGGGTATTTCGGGTGCGATTCAGCACCTCGTCGGCATGAAGAACTCCGGAACGATTGTGGCGATCAACAAAGATCCCGAAGCGCCGATTTTCGATATCTCCGATTACGGCATCGTCGGCGATCTGTTCGAAGCTGTCCCTGTCCTCACCGAGGAGATTAAGAAGATTAAGGGGCTGGCTTAGACACTGCCTTTTTCAACTCTGCGACGACGTCTTCGGTTTTCCATTCATTGCCGGTGTAGACCTTCCCGACCTTTCCATCGGGATTCACGATCACAGTCCTCAACGCGTGAATGATCTGATTCTTCTCCGGAAAGTACTGTAGACCAAAATACTGAGCGATTTCTTTCACCTGATCGCCCGTTCCTGTTGCGAACTCCCAGTGCAAAAAAGTCTCATTCTCGTAGCGCTCAGTGTGTGCGGCGCCGTAGCTGCGCAGCACTTTCGGGTCATCGTAATCGGGATCGATCGTGATGCTGAGCAGGTGCGTTCTGGCATATAGCTCTGGATCCTGGCCCAACTGCCGCTCGATCTGCGCGAAGTTGTTGCTCATCAGCGTGCATTGATCGGGTTCAGGGCAACGCGTGTAGATAAACGTCAACAGCAACGCTTTGCCGCGATAGTTCTTGATGCGAATTTGTTTGGCATCCTGGTTGAGAAGTGTGTAGTTCGGAACCTCGTCACCTTCTTTGGCCTGGACCACCGCCGCTGTGGTCACGGGGGTACCCGCATCCTGCTTAACGACGACGAAGAGATTCTCGAGCCAGGAGTGCGAACCATCTACCACAAGCGTAGCAGTAACGTCAGCGTTCGGGACAAGCATTTCAAAGTCAGACTGCTTACGCACAGTGAAGGGCATCGTCATACCAGGCATATAACCCTTGACCTCTTCATGCGCTATCGTGACTTGTTGCTTGTTATGATCGACGGACACCACCTTGCCTTTAAGGTCGTACCGCTTCTCATTTCCGGAATTTCGGCTGCATGACGCACCTACTCCGCCAAGCGCGATCAATATCAGTAACAGTGCGCGCTTCATTTGGCTGCCTGTGAAGTGGGATTGAGTTGAGCGTCGTAAAGTCTCTGGTAGTTCCAATAGTTAGTCAGCACTTTGTAAACGTAATCCTTGGTTTGTGAAAAGCCGATCTCGGGAACGTAGCGGTCGGCTTCGGTCGCACGTGAACGAGCGATCCAACGCGCGAGATTGTCCTCGCCGCCGTTGTAAGAGCCGGCCACTGCCTGTGGTTGGTTCGGAAATAGTTTGAAGAGGTTCGAAAGATATTGCGACCCAAAGAGAATCGCTGTGTCAGGGTTGTAAAGCTCGTCCTGATCGAAATGTGTCAGCTTGAGTTCGCTGGCGATCTTGTCTGCCGTCGATGAAATGAACTGCATCATGCCGCGAGCAGCCGCAACGGATTTCGCGTCCGCCTGAAAGCGCGATTCCTGCCGCGCGATCGACAGCACAAAACGGGGATCGACATTTCTCGGCGACGCATGTTTCAGAAGCGAGTCGCGGTAGGGAACAGGATAAAACAGTTCGAGAAGATCACGCGGTGCGACTTCGAGTACGTAGTCAGGCGGCATCGTCTTCCAAAGCGGCTCGGCAAAACGGATCGCTCGATTTGGTAAGCCGGCGCGCAAGGAGAGAAGCGCGATTGTGTACGCTTCGTCTATCCTGGATGCGACTGTGCCACGTTTCGCCAGGAACGCCGGTAACGCCTCGTCGTAGAGTTCGAGAGCCAGCAGCACATCACTCGCAGTTTCCGGTGTCTCACTGACGAGTGAGAGCTGGATCAACTTTGGTAGCCGGTATGAAGGCGACGCGTCGTAGGCGACTCGCAAGCGCTGCAACAGTTCCGCACGCGTTTTCGGATCGTTCGTAAGCCGCAACGCTGACGTTGCGGCCACTCTCGCTGCTTCGTATTGTTCGGACTTCGCTTCGTTCAGGAATGAATTCAAACGCATCTGCACGATCGTGCGCGACTTGTCCGCGTTCGCAAGATTGAGCAAACGTTGCGTGGCGCGCATGCCGTAGTACTCGTTCCGCCCATCCGGAATGGACAAATAGGCGGCAACGGCTTCTTCCGTTCGACCCATTTGTTCCAACGCAAACGCGCGCAGAAAACTGATCTCCGCAGGATTGGTTCCCCCGGGCACGCGCATACCACCAAGATCGGAAACCTTCGACAGTTCCTCCGTATCGCGCACCGCTGCGGGCCAGTTTGATTGGGCGAGATGAATGCGCAGTTGGGCAAACAATGCGAGCGTGCCGCCGAGGTCGTTCTTGAAACGCGCGCGCGTTTGTTGCACCCAATCGAGAGCTTCGTTGTGGCGTCCCGCTTCGTGGAAAACGTCGATGAGATTCAGATACGGGCGCTCCGGATTTGGGGCGTCAGGGAAGCGAGCGATAAAGCGTTTGTAAGCGGCGACGGCGTCGTCGTAACGCTTCATGCGCAGGTAAGTCGAACCAACAAAACTCAATGCCTCGCGGGCGCTCGTAGAATCGGGATAAGCATCAGCCACCCTCTGAAAAGCCTTCAGGGCATCGTCATACTTCACTTCCAGATAGAAACCGCGGGCCAGTTGAAAGATCGCGTTGGGGACCGTCGTGCTTTGCGGGTAACGATCGATCAGCGTTTGGTAATGAATCCGCGCACCGGCGAAGTCGCGATTGAACTGGTAGACAGAAGCACGCAGCAAGTGTTCCGCTTCCGGAAGCGTTGCGTTGTTGTCGAACGCATCGAGTTTCCGCACCGCGGCGAGCGCGAAGTCGTCCGGACGCGATGCATCGGGCATCTGCATCACGAGTCGCGTGAACACTTCACGAGCCTCCGCGCTCTTGCCGGTGCGAGCGAGCGATTCCGCGATCAACAACAAGGCTTCGCGCGAGAGCGTTACGGTTTTAGACGCGATGAGCGGACGTGCACTGTCGGCGGCGGATTGAAAATCGCCGCTCTCGAAGAAACTGCGGCTAAGTCTCAATGCGGCTGATTCAGCAAGCGTGCTCGACGGCGCGGTTGTGAGAAGTTGTCGCAATCGTTCGCGTTCGAGTTGCAGGTCGCCGGTCGAGCGTGCGATGCGGGCCAGTCGCCACAACGCATATTCTTTCAGCACCGAGTTCTGCGTAACGACTGCCTGATAGCTCGCAGTCGCTTTGGCGATGTCGCCCGACTTTTCGGCTTCGCGCCCGCGCCGGTAGTGGTCGTTCGACTGGGCCGCAACCGGTGACGCGAATAACGCTAATAGAAGAATCAGTCTTAACAATGGCATGAGCGAATTATAATCTGTGTATACTATTGCTCAAACAATGGCAGCAGAAACACTTAAAGCAGGTCCATTAGCGGACCAGATCAAGCAGGAAGTAAAGCTTAAAGTCGAAGACATGGTGAAAACGCACGATGTGCGACCGTGTCTCGCGGCCGTGCGCGTCGGCGACGATCCCGCTTCGGCCGTGTACGTTGGAAACAAGATCAAGGCGTGCGAAGAAGTCGGGATCCGATCGGAACATCACGCGTTGCCGGCGACGACAACCACCGCTGAATTGCTCGATCTAATCGAGTCGTTGAATGACAGCGACAGTGTAGACGGGATTCTTACTCAACTCCCGTTGCCCGCCGGGATTGAAGAACGCGCGATTATCGAGGCGATCGATCCGGCGAAAGACGTCGACGGCTTTCATCCGGTTAACGTCGGAAACCTTGCGCTCGGCAGGCCGGCATTCGTGCCCTGCACACCTGCTGGGATCATTGAGTTGCT
Organism: uncultured Acidobacteriota bacterium; assembly: GCA_963789185.1. Lineage (GTDB taxonomy): Bacteria > Acidobacteriota > Blastocatellia > Pyrinomonadales > Pyrinomonadaceae > PSRF01. The sequence continues at coordinate 79,738 of CAWBJU010000010.1, read as the reverse complement.
GGTGCACAGCGACGTCGAGATTCGCGGCACTCGCGCGTGTGTCGTCGGTCGCAGTCAGATTGTGGGACGTCCGATGGCCCAACTGCTTTTGCAGCGCGACGCGACGGTCACGATCTGCCATTCACGGACGCGCGATCTTGCTTCCGTAACCCGCGAAGCGGATCTGCTGATCGTTGCGATTGGCCGGACGGGGATGATCGGAGGCGAACACATTAAACCTGGCGCCACTGTCGTTGACGTCGGCATGAACAAGGTGACTGACGCGAATCAGGTACGCGAACTATTTGGTCCTGAAGCCGAAAAAAGACTCGATGTGTTGTCGAAACGTGGTTACACGCTCGTCGGCGACGTGCATCCGGCTGAGGCTACTGCTGTCGCTGGACGATTGACCCCCGTTCCGGGTGGTGTCGGCCTGCTTACCGTCGCGATGTTGATGAAAAACACACTTTTGGCAGCAAGGCTCAGACGAGAGTAGTTGCCGATTGGCAATTGCCAATCGCCGATTACTCGGAGAAATTGAAATTCGGCAATCGGCACTTGGCAAATAAACTTATGCTTCGTGTTGGTCTAACTGGATCGATCGCCGTCGGCAAGTCGTTTGTGACATCGGTGTTTGCCGAACTCGGTTGTCGCGTCCTGGATGCGGATCAAACGGCGCGCGAAGTTGTCATGCCGGGCGCGGCCGGGTTAGAAGCAGTGGTCCAAAGCTTTGGTAGGGACGTTTTGGCGACTGACGGCACGCTCGACCGCGCGCGAATGGCCTCGATCGTATTCGCCGATGAAGAAAAGCGACTGCGTTTGAATCACATCCTACATCCGTTCATCATCGCGCGACAGGACGAGATCCTGCGCGGTTGGGAACGTGAAGATCCAAACGGGATTGCCATTGTCGACGCTGCGCTGATGATTGAATCGGGCGGTTACAAGCGCTTCGACAAGTTGATCGTGGTCCATTGCCGGCCCGAGGTTCAACTCGAGCGACTGATGTTGCGTGATAAGCTGACGCTAGCCGAAGCCCAGCGACGCATCGCTTCGCAGATGCCACAGGAAGAGAAACAACAATACGCGGATTATCTGATCGACACGTCTGACGGTTTTGAACCAACGCGAGAACGGACTGCTGAAGTTTACAAAGAACTACGTAAACACGGATGAAACGAATTTCACCCATCTGCGCGCTGTTGCTCATACTGTGCCTGACGCACAGCGGCTGTTTCACCGGCGATGAGCCGTCGACGTACTACGGCGGCAACGTTGTCGCGCCGGGCACGCAGGAATTTCGCTGGAGCGACGGCGGACTCCCGCAAACGTTTGACCCCGCCTTCGCGGTTGCGCCACCCGACACCGACGCCGTCCGCGCACTCTTTGAAGGTCTCACAGACTACGATCCGAAAACTCTCGCGCCAGTTCCGGCAGTCGCAACGCGCTGGGAATCCTCGGGGGATGGCCGCGTCTGGACTTTTTATCTTCGGGACAATGCCCGCTGGTCCAATGGCGATCGGGTCACCGCCCGCGACTTTGTTCGCTCCTGGGAGCGTACACTGAAAATTGGCCCGCTTGCGCCACACACCGAGTTGCTTTCGAACATCGAAGGCGCGGCGACTACGAACGGCACGCCACCGCCACCGCCACCAAACGAACAACCCGCCGGACAACCGGCAACTGTGACCCCGCCGTTCGGTGCGCGTGCAGTGAACGATCAAGTTCTCCAGGTTACACTGGAACACGCGGATCACAGTTTTCCCGCGCTCGTCGCCCATCCGGTGTTTCGTCCCGTCAAGGTGGACCACCCGGATCAAACGCAGCGTCTCAACGCGCACGAGTTGATCTCCAACGGCGCGTTTCAGTTGTCCGCCAATGAAGCAGACCGCGTCAGTCTCGAACGAGCGAAAACCTACTGGGACGACGCGTCAGTCGCACTCGATCGCGTCACGTTCGTTAACACCGAAAACGCCGAAGACGCTCTTGCTGCTTATCGTGCCGGAAAGGTTGACGCCGTCACCAACGCGCCATTCGAGCCATTGGCACTGAAACTTCTGACGCCATACAAAGACTTCCGCCGCTCGACATTCGGCGCGGTTACGTTCTACGCCTTCAATACGTCGCGCGAACCATTCGACGACGTTCGCGTCCGCGAAGCACTGGCGCTCGCGATCGATCGCGAACGTGTCAGCAGCGACGATCTCGGGGGCGCGACGGTACCCGCCGGGAAGTTTTTGCCCGAAGCGATTACGGGTGAGAAACCGGTCGTTGACGAAACGGAGTTAATCAAACACGACGTGAACCGCGCGAAAGAACTGCTCGCCGAAGCCGGCTATGCTGACGGGGAAGGTTTTCCCTTAATCATATTGCTCGTCAATCGGAACGAACAACAACGCATCGTGGCCCAATCGATCGCGGCGATGTGGCGTTCTACGCTGAACATCGAGACGCAGATCGTGATTAAGCCCTGGGATGAGTACGAGGCTGCGATTCAGGCAGGCGACTACGATATCGTGCGGCGCGGAATGGTGATGCAAACGACCAGCGAATGGACCAACCTCCGCATGTTGTTCGATGGCGATTCGCCGGAATCAGAGACGCAGGCGTTGCAGGACCTAAAGGCGATGCCAATCTACTTCGCTTCATCGTACGCGGTTGTCAAACCCTACGTTTCCGGATTCGATCCGAACGTTCTCGACGCCCCCAATCTTAAGAACACACGAATCAATACAAGTTGGCGGCCATAATCAAACAAGGCGGGGTGATCGCGTTTCGCACCGACACGTTTTACGGGCTGGGCGCGGATCCGTTCAACGCCGTCGCGGTGGCGCGGATTAGAGCGTTGAAGGGCAGGGAAGACGATAAACCGATCCTGTTGTTGATTTCAGACGCCGAGGAGATCGATCGTCTGATAGTCGAGCCGTCAGAACAGTTTCAGGAGATCGCTGCGAAGTTCTGGGCTGGTCCATTGACGATCATCGGCAAGGCGGTGCCGGAGTTGCCGCTCGAGATCACAGCAGGAACAGGCACGGTTGGAGTTAGGCTTCCGGCAGACCAGAGCGTGCGCGATCTGGTGCGCGAGTGCGGCGGCGTGGTGACTGCGACGAGCGCCAACCCGGCGGGCCGTGATCCTGCCCGTTCCGCTGAAGAAGTACGAAGTTATTTTCCGGAGGGACTTGATCTAATAATCGACGGCGGCCACGTAACAGCCATCCAGCCTTCGACAGTTGTCGATGCGACCGTCTCACCGCCGCGTGTCGTTCGCGAAGGCGCGATCGCCGCCAAACTCATTGACCTTCGCGAGTGAGGTTCTTCACGAAACCCCAGTCGCCGCTGGCATTCACCTGAATGTTTCCCACGTTCTTTCGCGCGATCACGATGTTTGACTGGTACCACAACGGAAACACCGGCACATCGCGGCTCACCATATCCTGAATCTGTTTGTAAAGCTCGCGGCCTTTCACGCGATCGAAAGTATTGACCGCTTCTTCGACCATTCGATCCAGTTCCGGGTTGCTGTAGCGGCTACGGTTGCGTGAGATCTTGGTCTCGGTCGGAATCTCTGAAGTCGCAAACAGATCCTTGTAGAAGATCGGATCCTGGTTACCGCCGACCCATTGCGAGTAACCGATCTGAAAACTGCCGCGACGCATTTCATCAAACAGCGTGGTGCCCTCGTACGTCTGAATCTCGACCGGGATACCCACTTCCTTGAGCTGGTTCTGTATCACTACAGCATAATTCCGTCCGGCAATACTGCTTCCCGACACGCCGTATCGAACCGGTTTGTCGAAACGCGCGCGTGGTCCATCGCCGTCTGGATCGCGAAAGCCAGCTTCGTCCAGAAGTCTCTTCGACGCTGCCGGATCGAAAGCATAGGTCTGGCCCGGAGTATAGGACCACGATTCTTCAGGAATGATCGAGTGGGCCACTTTGCCATAACCTCCGAGCAGCGTATTGATCATCGTCTGACGATCGATACCGTGAGCGATAGCCTGACGAACCTTGACGTTGTCGAGTGGCGCCGAGGCAGTGTTGATAGTCAACAACACGACGTTCGAACCGTTGAAAACCTTGACCTGAAGGTTCGGGTCCTTTTCGAGCCCTTTTACTGCGTCTGGTGAAAGACTCGTCGGCATCGGTGCGATATCGACGCGGCCTGCCTGAAGTTCGGCCTGCAACTGGTTCATGTCGGGCAACACGCGCACGCGAACCGTCGGCAACGTCGGTGCACCTTCCCAGTAGTCGGCAAACGCTTCCAGGTCGACAAGTTGCTGCTGATTATCGTAGTTGATGAACTTGAATGGTCCAGTGCCCATCGGACGAGTCTTCTGCGCCTCGTAACTGTCTTTCGCGATGATCGGAATCGCGACGAGGTTGGAGAGCAGACCGACCCAGGGCTTGTTCAACCACACAACAAGCGTTTTTGGATCCGGCGCCTCGATGGCCTTGATGTAACCGGTTTTTTGCTGGCCGGTACCTTCGAAGAAACTCGCGGATTTAGCGAAGGTGCTTGCCAGCAGCAGATCGAGTGTGTACTTCGCATCGGCGGAACTGAACGCACGCCCGTCGTGAAACTTCACACCATCGCGCAACGTGAACGTGAAAGTCAGACCATCGTCAGAACGCTTGATGTCCGATGCCAGCTCGCCTTCGTAATCAAACTGTGCGTTCTTCTTCACGAGCCTGTTGAAGATTAACGTACTCACGCGCTCGCTCGCAGCGTCAGTTGAAGGCGAACCGATCGGATCGATCGTGCGGATGTTGTCGCCCAGGGCGATCACAAACGCGTCGCTCCGGGTGCGGCAACCGATCGGCAGAATCATTAAAAATATCAAACAAAACAGCAGGATAAACGCACTTATCCTCACTTAATCGTGCCTCCGTAAACGTAGTTGAGCTTGCTGTTGAGCTGTTGAATGCTGTCGGCGAGAAACTTGAGCCGTTCGAGATCCAGTGGCAGCGGCGGCTCGACAATCGCTTTGGTCCGCGCGATTCGCTGCAGCGACTCGCGAATGCGTTTCTCAGGCAGCCGTCCTTTATTCGCCGCTTCTAACAGCGCTTCATAGCCGCGCCGGATCTTGTCGGGCGACGCGCAAATAAGCAGCATGTCTTCTCCGGCAAATGCCGCGCGTGTCGCGGCGTCGCCAATTTCATAGTGACGCGCGATGGCGCCCATCTCGAGGTCGTCGGTGATAACGAGATGCTTGTATCCGAGTTCGTCGCGCAGGAGCTTGGTGACGATGTTGTAGTTCAGCGACGCCGGTTCGAGCAGTCCCCCAGTGACTTCCTCGCGGATGTCGATGTTTGGAAAACCGCCGTGACTCACCATCACGCAGCGCACACGATCGTCGCGGCGTTGGAACAGTTCAATGTACGGCGCGAGATCCTGCGCAATCAGATCGTCGTGGGACAGCCGGACCACGGGCATTTCTTCATGCGAGTCGACTTCGCCCGCGCCGATTCCTGGAAAATGCTTTAGACAACCAAGACAGCCCGCGCCCTGAAGACCGCGCATGTAAACAGTCGTGTAACCCAGCACTTCACCCGGCGAACGTCCAAACGAGCGCGAATACAGACCGTTCGACAACAGATCGCGATCGTCGGTCATGATCGACATCACGGGCGCGAAGTTGATGTTGAAACCCAGCATCCGCAGTGTCTCGCCGGTGATGCGGCCAAGCGCGCGAGCCGCGGCGAGGTCTCCGTGCTGGCGAATCGAGCGAGCTGCGGGCATCGGCGTGAAGATGCGTCGCAAGCGATCGACGAGTCCGCCTTCCTGATCGATACCGAAGAGCAGAGGCGTTGGCACGAGTTCACGAACTCCGTCGAGCAATCCGCGCAGTTGCTCTGCGCTCGCGACGTTGCGGCCGAAGACGATCACGCCGCCGGGCTGCACGTCGGCGAGCAGCGCGCGCGTTTCCGCGTCGAGTTCCGTGCCCGGAAGTCCGATGAAGAGAAATTGTCCGATTTGTTGTTCGCGGGGAAGTGAATAAAGATTATCAGGCACCATTGCTGATGAAAGTTTAGCATACGATCCGTTTAATCTGTGGTTTAATAAACGAACCTATGCCACGCGAAATCACCGATCGGGGTCGCGTCGTTGAAGCCGTCCAGAAGCTTTCTCTCACTGCCGAACTTTTCGAAGAACAAAATGGAAAACAGAAATACGGCACCGATCTTGAGGTGATCGTTCAGGGACGCGACTACGGCAACGGCAAGCGCGTCGGTCCCTATGTGCGACTGCTCGCGTACGACTCCAGCGAAGAGATCATGCGTCAGGGTGAGTGGGGTGGAAACACTTTCTACATCGCCGTAGAAGGCTCGCTCGATGTGTACGTGCGTGAAGCGGGTGGCCAAAAACGAATCGGCGAGCTTGAGCCGGGTGCGTGTTTTGGCGAGATGGCGCTGCTCGCCGGGATCGAACGGAACGCGACGGTGAAAGTTCCCGCGGGTCATAGCGCGGTGGTGCTCGAAGTGACGCGGCCCGCATTGCGTCTGTTACGCAAGCTTCCGAAGTTTGGTGTGAAACTTGACGAGACTTATCGCGCGCATGGATTTGGTCGCGTGCTTGAGGATCTGGCACTGATTTCCGATAAGCCGGTGGGCCAGGAGCTTGCCGCGGAGCTGAAACGATCGGCGCGTTACATGGTCTATGGCAAGAACCACGTGATGTGTAAGGAAGGCCAGCCGATCGATCGACTGATCCTGATCAAGAGTGGTTGGGTGCGGCGTGCGCGAGGTGTTTCGTTTCACTCGACCGCCCCGGAAGTTGTGATGGGGGTAAATGAGAGCATCGGGGTCGACTTTCTCGGCGGTGGTAATTGTCTCGGGCTCGAAGGCGTGCAACGTTCCGAAAATTGGAAGTACAACGCGAGTTTGATGGCGCGTACGGAAGTGCTTGAAGTGCCGCTGACAGCGTTCTCGGCGGATCCGCAGCTTCGCGAACAACTACTCGCGACCTTTTCCGCGTTTTCAAACGCCGACGATTCGTTGCCGCTGACGATCGAGGCCGTTCCCGATCTCAACGTTTTGAAATCAGCCGAGCAGGAGATCGCGACCGGCATTGTCGACGGTGCGAACGTGCTGGTGATGGACATGGACCTGTGCGTGCGCTGCGGCAACTGCTCGCTGGCGTGTCACAAGGTGCATGGACAGTCGCGACTGTTGCGTCGCGGGATTCAGATTGAACGTCCGGTGGCGATTGGTAAGAAGCGATTGCAACACGCACTCGTGCCGCAGGTGTGTATGCACTGCGCGGATCCGGAGTGTTTGACAGGATGTCCCACGGGTTCGATCTTTCGCGACGCGTTGGGCCACATCGATATTGACGCTCCGACCTGCATCGGTTGTTACGATTGCGCGACGCAGTGTCCATACGATGCGATCTCGATGGTCCCTCGTAAAGCGCCACCGGCGAATGGCGGTTTCGTTTCGAAACTCCGCAAGATCTTCAGTTTTAGAATCGATCCGGCGGTGACGCCCGAACCGGGTGATGACGTCGTAGCGATTAAGTGCAATCTCTGCCAGGGCACTGGGCTGAATCCGCCGGGCGCGCGTCGAAAGGCGTACTCGTGTGAAGAGAATTGTCCGACCGGCGCGCTCGTGCGAGTCAATCCAATTGAATACTTCACCGAGATTGGTCCAACGCAGGGGCTCGTATTCAAAGACGAGACGCACGCCGTTGGACGCAACATTCATAAGAGCGATCCGCTGGCGCGTGCGTGGCATATCTTCGGTGCGCTGTTGACCATACTCACCGTAATCCTCGTGATCTGGGGATTGGCGCGAAACGGTTTCGACGGAGTGATCGCAGGCGCGTGGCTCACGATGCGCTGGCTCACTGGACTCGTCGGACTGTTCGGTGTGGCGATCGTGATGACGTATCCACTGCGCAAACAGATCTATCGTCGTCGGGCGGGGGCTTTGCGTTATTGGATGTTGGCCCACATATACATCGGTGCGACAGCCGGTGTGGTTCTTCTGCTGCATTCCGGTACGAACACTGGCGGTGCACTCACGACGTTGCTCTACATCGCGTTCGATGTCGTGATCATGTCAGGCGTTCTTGGGGTTGTTTCGTACTACTTCGCGCCGCGAATAATGACGCGCATTGAGGGCGAGCCGCTGTTGATCGAAGATCTTCAGGAGCGGCGCGCGGAGTTGCGGCAAAAGTCAGATGAGATACTTGCGCAGAGTCAGGGTTGGCTGAAGGATGAGATCCGCGATCGAGTCTATCCGCGATTTTTCTCTCTCGCGTTTTTGTGGCGGCAGCTGTCGCGGCGCGAGTCGTTAAAGTCGCTGTTGGCCCAGGCGCGCGAAGACTTCAAAGAACGTTTGACAAGGCTCGCGACTGAAGAAGAACGAGATATCTTAATTTCTGCGGTCGAAACGGCCGTCACTGCGCGGCGCATCGACGCGCTGCTGCTGCTCCATCGATCACTCCGGGTTTGGATTCCGGCGCATGTCATTTCCACCGCACTGATGCTTGCTTTGATGCTCGTTCACGTAGTTCAGGTAGTGTTCTTTAGAGTCGGTTAATGCCTGCGAAAAACCAGTACATCGTAGTTCGTAGCGACCTCGCCATAGATCCGGTGACGATCATCTCGGATGGATTGTTGATTGGGCGGTTGCCAGAGTGTGAAGTGTTGCTGAATCATCCGGCTGTTTCGCGTGTGCAGGCGGGTATCAAGCAAGTTGAGGATGGCTACTACCTCTTTCCGCTGCGTCCGCGCAATCCGGTGATTTTGAACGGCAAGCCGGTTGAGGAGAACGAGGCGCTTGCGTCAGGCGATGTCATTGATGTTGGACCATTCCAGTTGGAGGTTGATATCTCCGACGCGGGGTTAGTAATTCGCGTTGAATTGCAGATCGGGATGGGGCCGTCGGAGATCGACGTCAGCGATGCGGGTTTGAGCACCGCGAACCTCGTCATGCCGGAGGGTGGAAAAGCGAAGAAGCCGCGAGCGGCGCCGATCGCGAGCACAAAGGCGCTCGATATTTTCTGGGACAAGCGCATGCGCGACGTGGCGAAGATGGTGCGGCCGTCGCCGCTATTTCCGCGCGCTCGCAGGCGTTCCGGAAAGGCGCAATCGAATTGGACCGCGACGACGGATCTCGCCTCGCGCTGGCCCGCGGCGTTCTTCGTCTGGGGGTTCCTTGGAGTCGCGTTGATCGCAATTGCCGGCGCTTACTGGTACACGCAGGCTTATGCTCCGGCGCCCTTGGCGGATGCTCATGCACGAAGCGAGTTGACGATGAAACCCGCGATCGCTGTGAGTGCGAATAGCGGCTCGTGTACGACGTGTCACTCATGGCGGGGAAACATGGAAGAGCGTTGCGCTTCGTGTCACAAGACGGACGCGTTTGTTGCCACCGTGATCAGACCGCATGAGGCGGCGGGCATTGGCTGTGTCGATTGTCATGCTGAGCACAAGGGGGCGGAGTTTAGTGCGAAGCAGGGCGCGCTCGCATCATGTACTGAATGTCACTCTGATAGTAATCAGCATACCTATAACGGGCGGCGCGTCGGCACGCCGCACGGTGGAACATTCGGTTATCCAGTCGTGAATGGTCAGTGGAGCGCGAAGTCGATCAACGATGACGAGTGGGACTTGCGGAAGTTAGCAGTTGTCCGGTTGAACACGGACTCGGATCAGAAGTGGCGGAGCAATCAGTTTCACGCGCTTCACGATCAGCGGGTCAAGGTCGTCGCGGGAATTCCAGGCAACGACGTTGGACGGTTATCGTGTAACAGTTGCCACAAATCGTTTGACCCGATCGATCGTGACACGCCAAAAACCACCTGCGCCGCTTGTCACACCAAACAAAACGCCCAGCCGGACTGCACCTCATGCCACGTCCAGCACATCGACTCGACATATGACACGAAGTGATCGGACGCGAGAGCACGGATAGAGTTGCAATGAGACAGCTTAGTCCTGAGCCAGTAGATAGCCGCTTCCCCGTTCTGCTGTCAGCTCTAGCCTGCCGGTTTGTGACACGGCACGCAATCGTTTGAACCGGGAATCTTGCCTTTGAGCGCGGGGCGCGCGGCGATGGCCTTGTCGTGGCAGAGATTGCAGTTCATGTGATAGGCGACCTCGTTGGTGAGTTTCGTGGGCGCTGGTTTATCGGGATACTGGATCGTCGCCAATGGCGCGCTATCGTCCCCGGCCTGAAGATGACAGGCGCGGCAACTCTTCACGCCCTTCGCATCCGCGGGAACCAGAATCTCCGCAGTCAATACGACATTTCGTTCAGAAGTCCTTAATGGCGGCTTCAGGCTCGTGGCCGGTTGGTCCGTGTGGTGACACTCGACGCAACTCAGCACTGACGAGCCATCCGGGCTGTACTTCTTGAGCGAGTGCGTCTCGTGGTTAAAAGCCACCTCGCCATACTTGTCCGATTGGCTGTCTTTCGCGAGCGTGACTTCCTTCGGCTGGATCTTGCTTTCCTTTTGCTGGGTGAAAACGAGGGCCACACATCCGAATGTAAGCAGGAGGATAAGAAGTATCTTCATGGATCGAATCTTAAGTAGGCGGCCGACGGGCTGTCAATTTTTTTATCGGCGGTTACGGCATATTGAAGGTGGGACCAGTGTGACAGCGGCGACAGTCTTTGAACGCCAAATCGCCCCCGAAACTGCGCTTTCCATTGTGACACGTCAAACACGTCATGCCGCGAGTCGTGACGAAATGTTCGGCGGGCGTGGGTGAACTCACCTGCCGCGTTTGCGGAGCGCCTGCGGTCAGACGGTGACAGTCGGTGCAGGCGAGCCGCTCGCCTGGGCCATGATCTCCGTGGCTGAACGCGTAGCGATACGAGCGCGCATTGACAGGTGTAGGACGATAAGCTTTTTGATCGTGGCAAACACCACACGACGCGATCTCGCGCCCCGCTGAAGATTTGCTCGACGGTGTATGACAACTGTAACAACCGTTATGCGCCGCCAGGTTCGCCGGAATCGAGAAAGCTACGCGGCGGTTCGCAGGCGTGTGACAGCCATTGCAACCCTGCGCCGGTCGCGCTTCGCCTTTGTTATGCTGCGCGTGATCGAACTTAACGTTAAATCGTTCATTGAAAGCCGCCGGAAAAGTCTTGAGCGGTGGGTTGCCGCTCTTCGTGTCGGTATGGCAAATCAAACACATCGGAATGGCAGGCATTGTGAACTGGCTGCGATGGCAGTCCGTGCAGGCTTTGTGTCCGGGGAAGCGTGGCGTGGCCGGAGTTGTCGGAGCGTTCGTGACATGAAGTGCAGGCGAGGGAACTGTGTCGCTGGCTCGTGTGGAGAAACTTTGAGTAATCGATCTCGGGTCCCTGTGCCGTCGCCGCTGCGCCGAAGCACAGCGTTATGACAATCACACTCATGAGGCGAACCCGTTTACTCATTTGATGTCCTTGCGCTTCAGCGGTGGGCGTTCGGCAATCAAATAGTGACTCGCCGGCGGATCGAGACTGCCGACCTTCGAGTCGTGGCAGTAAGCGCACACAAACGCTCGGTTCTTATCAATCGCTGCCAGTTCTTTGCTGACATCCTGTCGCAGTCCGTCTTTGTTGTGACACTCGGTACAGGCCGTGATCGGAACATCGGGTTTCAGACCGCGTAGTGTTGCCGATTTGGTGATGTTGATGTGACACGCGGTGCACTCGAGAACGTGGTTCGCTTTCTCGCCCCCGCCTTCGTGTATGAACTTTGCGGAAATCCGTGTTGGTCCAGCAGCAGCGTTGTACGGCGCGGACAATTTGTGACAGCCCTTGCAATCGGTAGCGACGGGTGGTTGCGATTTCCAGTGACAGTTGAAACACGATCCGTGATCCGTTGGTGAAGCTTTGAATGTTGTAGTTGCAGGGGCGTGACAGATCGTGCAGTTGTTGTAGTTCTGCTGTTGGGGCGCTGCGTGCGCGAGTTCGACGCGCTCTCGTCGGACGAAAGAGCCTCGCAATCACGTCCTGGTGTTTGTCATGCGGAAACTCGATCGTGAACTGCAATCGCGACGCTGGATTTCGAAACGCGTAGCGAGCCTCCTCACGCGGGCCAGTCTTTTCGTGACACACCGAACAGATCTGCGGGCGCGCGCCTCTGAAGAACTGACGCCGGTGACAGCTAACACATGCGTCATGGTCCGGATAATCTACGACGTCAGGAAATTTAGAAGCTTCGGTCCAGTCTTTAGTTGGAACTGTGTGACACGTCTTGCATTCGGCCTGGTGCTGCTTCGTTGAGTGGGAAAACTTCGAGTAATCGATTTGAGTAACACTGATGACCGCAATGAGAAGAAATAGTTTCATCCGTGTTTACTCACACGCCGGAAGCGGTTTCTCGACGCCCACACACTTAACGAGCCGGTCTTTGCGGTTTGAAACGAGGTATGGTTTTTCCGTCGCCAGATCGCCCTGCTTCACCTGCACCTCGCAGTTCCAGGAGACTGCGTTCTGGCCCAATTCTGTCGGGATGACGTTCGTCAACACGAAAGTTCCCGGTCCAAGGTCGGTGAAGAATGCTGTGCCGTTGCGGTCGGTCATGACCGACATCACGCGTCCCGTTGCCGGCTTCAACAAGGTTGCGATCGCTGCTTGCCGGTCTTTGTAAAACCCGTCGCGAATGTTTGGAGCGAGATTTGTCGATATCCACTTGCGCGCCGTTTCGTCGCTGCCAAATTCTTTCTGACTCGCCGCAAAGGCTGTGGCAAATTCAGGAACGGCTTTTGGCCCGGAGACAAACTCCTGCTCGACCTCGCGACAATAGACCGATTCGCAGTCGCCGGTTTTAAGCCAGTCGATTAGCGCCTGGCTCGCGCCGAGTTTGCGGTAGTAACAGTCGCGCGTGACGAGTGTCTGTCGCTCAATCGCTTCGATTAGCGTGCGATTCTGTTCGAGTGTGCCAGGGATCAGGAAGAAACGTTTTCTCGCCAGACCGCGCAATGGCGACGCGTCGTCAGCTTTCACGCGCACGCGGATGCGCAACACGCCCGTCGGTGTTTGTGTCAGCGCAGTCGTTGCAGGCAGCGCGAGCAGCAACAGCACGACCAGTGTTATCGCAAGCTTCATCGCTTAAGCTTGGCTCTTTACTTTTGCTTTTTAAGATTCGGACTACGCGGAAACTTCAAGAACGGCAGGCGCACACCGCGCACAAAAATCTGGTCCGACCTGACGTTCACCGGCGGCGAAAAACCATTCGCACCCGCCGCGCCGATCAGATCGTCCTGATCGATGCGTCGCCGCTGATGCCGATTGCGCCTGCCAGCACGCCGTTTTTGTTCAGCGGCACGCTGCCGGCGAAAATCTGAATGCCGTTTGGCAGATCTGGAATCGAAGTACAGGGAACTGCTGGTCCACCCAGCGAAGCCAGGAAACCCGCCTGGACCAGATCGAGTTGCAGGCCGACGTTGAACGGGCTCCATTCGCTGAGCGGAGTGCTCAACGGTCCCGCGGCGGTGTCGTTGATGCCATCCGGGAAAAACGGTCGATGCAGAAAACCGATCGCTCGATCTCTGAAAGCAAACGCGCCATTAAAATTTAAACCGTCTGCAGCCGCGCGGTCCATGTAGGATCCGAAGCCCGCCGCACGCAATTGCGTAGCAGCGTTTGCAGTCGAAAAGAACGCGGCCGTGCGTGCTTTTTGCACCGCGACGTCGAAACCAAACACCGGAGCATCTTGTTGGCGAAATATCCGAGCACGACGCCCGCTGTGTCAACCACCGCGATCGTTACGCGCGCATTGCTGCCGAGTGGTTGTCTGATCGCAGCACGCGTTATGTTCGACTGTTGGGCCGCGCGCGAAATGATCGTCTGCACGTCGGCGGAGGTTAATGCATTAGAGCCAACAGGTGCGGTCCCGGCGATGAAGGGAAAGAAACGTGGACTAACTTCGCCGCTAATCCCGCCGACAGTCTGCGGCACAAACTCCGATGCCGGAGCCATGCCGCCCGGAAACAAAACGATCGCGCCCGCGATGTTCGCGACGTTTTTTGGCGCGGGCGGGCTTGCCACGTTGGAAAAAGGAAGTCGAATACCGTCGACGAGAATCTTGTCTCCCGTTATTCCGCTCGGCGCCTGGAAACCGCGTGTTCCCGACGCTGCTATCAACTCTTCAAACGGTTGATCGTTGTCGGTGGGAATGCGATCCACCGTGTAAAGTCCATCACCTTCGATACCGATGCCGCCCGCGGGTAGACCGTTCTTGTAAATCGGTAGACCCCCCGGATCCGCTGACAAACCGAGTCGAGCCGAAGGTACGTTGATGTCGCTGCATGGTAACGGGGAGAACTGAACGCCGTAAAGTGGGCCACCGGCGCGAACCCGACTCCCGGTGGAAAATGTTCCTGAATGATGAAATCTGCGGTACGGGTCGAGAACGCATTTCCGGTCGTGCTGAAGAACGCTGCCGTTGCAGCTTTCGCTGTCGCGGCTTCAGCAGCAGGTACGACTTTCCCCTCCAACCGCGGCCGAGTGTGCCAACGCTGCGAATGGTCGATGTGGCCGGCGGGCCAGTCATCGCGAAAAGCCCAAGCACGTTCGCTTCGCGATCGGTTACAACATCGTTACCGGTCGGCCCAGAGATCCGCAGCGGAAGCAGCTTGTTGAAGGATCGTCTGAACATCACTTGCCGTGAGATCGGTAGCGGCGACGTTTGTTGGCGGCTCGAATGGTCGGGCAATCCCGGTGTCGGTATCGCGTTGATGTCGTCCGGTCGGCCACCACCACCTGACCGATACCCACACGTACGCGATTACTCGCAATGCCGCATACTTGATTCGCACCAGCAGTCGCCAGTCTCAGGTAACCCGCTCCCCAGGCCGCACGACGATCGACGTGGCCCATGGTTGATTCGGCACCTTACCTGCGTTTTCAACTGCGTGTGGATGGCTGTTATGGCTCGAGTCCTCCGCTTCCGCGTCAGCGAGTTGTCTCGCCTGGTCGCAGATTGAGGTTAATCGCAAACAACATGATGCGGGTTGCGTGGTCCAGCCGAACTTGATTGTCGTGGTAGTAGGAATTGGTTCGCGCTGGCGGGTGACGGAATCGAAAGAGATGGCGCGTGTCGAGTCGACCTGGCTGATCAATACCGGCGCGCTTTGTTGCGCCTGCGTATAGACGGCGAAGAGCACGCACGCTACGAAGATCATTCGACGCCACATCGGGCGACAATGTACTACAGATTTTTTCTGCCGAATCCGTGAATTCTGTGGTAAAACGCAAACCGCGTGATCATATTACTGATCGTAGCGAGTTGTTTTTACAGACTAACGGCCACCTCAAAGGTGTGGTCCGATCTGCATCGGGCACCCCGGTTGCTAGTGCAGTCGTTATTATTACCAATCAAGTTACCCGCGAAACAAATCGCACTCGCACCAACGCCGACGGCAGCTATTCGTTACAACTTCGCGCCGGCGCCTATCGTGTCACGTTAGACCAACCTCACATCGCGCAGTTTGAAAAAGACAAGAATTACGGTGACTTCGCCATCGTGCGTGGCGACACGCTCGAAAACGTGATTATCGAAGCTGGGAAGGGGACCGTCGTCGACATTCCCGTCGCACCGCCTGCGCCGGAAGGACAGGCGACACCACAGAGCCTACCGCAAAAACGCGAGACCCGCGATCGATGGCGCATCAGGTTTCCGGATACGATCGTTATGGCGATCGCGGAGCTCGCGGCCGCGACATCCCTTTCAAGCGTGGACGCTGGTGGGATCCTTACAACCAGAACGTCCTCAAAGGCGACTACCCGATCAAAGGCAATAAGCTTTTCATGATTCTCTCCGCGGCGAGCACGACCACCCTCGAACAGCGCCGGGCGCCAACTCCTTCCGACGTGAGCAATGACGAGCCCGGCAGCGGCGAGTTCTTCGGACAGCCGGAACAGTTGCTGCCTAGCAAACCCTCCAGCTCAGTTTTGAGCTGTTTCACGGCGACACTACCTTCAAACCGCGCGACTGGGCCATCAAGATTTCCCCGACATTCAGCATTCCTAATTATCTGACGCGCGCGAGAACGGCGTGGTTAATATCGACGTCAGGCGCGGAACGAATCGCACCGACTCGCACGTCTCTTTGGAAGAAGCGTTCGCGAAGTGAAACTCGCCGATGTGAATGCGAACTACGATTTCGTTTCTGTGCGCGCCGGCATCCAGCCTTTTGTTTCCGACTTTCGCGGTTTCATCTTTTCCGATAACAATCTTGGGTGCGCGCCTGTTCGGCGCGCTGATAACAATCGCTTTCAATTCAATGCCGCCTGGTTCTCAATGCTCGAGAAGGACACGAACAGCGGCCTCAATCGCTTCGACACGCGACATCAAAACGTTTATATCGCCAACGTCTTTCGCCAGGACTTCATCCGCAAGGGCTACACGATCCAGGGCAGCCTTCATTACAACGACGATCGCCGCAGATTGAATTCGATCGTAACGGCTTTCTGGTTCGTCCGGCGTTTATTGGCGACGTCCGTCCCCATGCGATCAAAGTTGGCTATATTGGCGTGAGTGGTGACGGACATCTGGGACTTTTGAATCTTTCTAATTCGTACTACTTCGCTTTCGGACACGATGAGCACAATCCTATTGCCGGACGCAGCGTGCGAAGTCAAATCGCACATGGCCGCGGTCGAGGCTTCGGTCGACCAGAGACTATCTGCGATTCAAGGGTTCGTTTTTCTGGGCGCAAGGTGATCAGAATCCGACCGATGAAGAGGCAACGGGTTTCGACGCGATCTTCGACGATCCGAATTTCGTCGGCGGGCAGTTTTCGTTCTGGAACCGTAATGGAATTCGTCTGACGCAAACGGGAGTTGGATTGGTCCAGCCGAACAGTCTTTTACCGAGTCTGCGGAGCAGCAAGATTCAGGGGCAAGCAAATTTCGTCAATCCGGGGATTTTCATTTACAACGCCGGTGTCGATGTGGAGGTCGACGCAACGGGTCAAGGCTGTGTTGAATGCCAACTATCTGCGGTTTCATCGCACTGAGCCGCTTGAATATGTGCTGTTTCAAAATCGCATCCGGCACGATATCGGATTTGATTACAGCCTGGGTGTGGCGTATCGGCCGTTTTTGATTAATAACGTGACGATGACTTTTGGAGCGGCGACGCTGCAAACGGGCCGTGGCTTTCGGGATATTTTTACTGACGGGTTCGCGCAATTGTCCGCCCGGCGTTGTCAGACTTTTGCGAGCCAGACGTGATCAGTCCGCGGAAAACGCTGTACTCCTTGTTTGCTCAATTGAAATTCATTTTTTAACCACGGATGACAAATTTTTTTTTTTTTTTTTTTTTTTTTTTTTTTTTTTTTTTTTTTTTTTTTTTTTTTTTTTTTTTTTTTTTTTTTTTTTTTTTTTTTTTTTTTTTCGATCTTCATTTACGTTATTTTTTTTTTTTTTTTTTTTTTTTTTTTTTAATGCTCTTCGCGTTCGGCCGCGCTGATTGCGCTTTGTGTATTTGAATGAATCAACTACGCGGCTGACAACCAGTAGAGAGGGTGCTTCAACGTTTTCAGAGTCATCCAAGACTGGTTCGGCAATAATCTGCTCGTTGGCGAGTGTTATTGAAGCAATGCTGGACGACTCGCTTTCTCTCGATACGGGAATCCCCTTTACTATTTCAATCCACTCCGCTTGCGTCAAAGCATTTCCAATATCAATAGGAATGATCGGCCGCCCAGTCGCTCTAAAAATCTCCACTTCTTTTCTTACCGCCTCCGATTGGACGGCCGATCTGGTACCAACAAGGACGAAGGCCGTACTTCGCTTAAGGTGACGAATCACCCGAGCGGGCAGTTAATTATCCACGTCACCTCCGTACTGATCGAGATAACTAACGAATTTCTTCCCCACGGCGAAGAGCTGTGGCAAAAGCCCGAGCATAATTAATAGCGTCGCGGTGTGAATAGGAAATAAAAATGTCATCGCCAAACAAGAACCCAAGAAATCTGTCCAGGACGTTTACTGTTGGCAGATAGTTGGCGGGGCTGCGGGAGTCGGTGTTTTGAAGGTTTTTCATAGCGGTTGTTTGATAATTCATGATCTGGACCACATTATCGAGTAACATCGATCCGCGTGGAATAGTTGAGAGGCCTGCCGACGAACGGATTTTTGTACCCAGCCGGCGAGTTTTGACGGATACTTTGTACTATGAAATCGGGAAGCGCAAGGGCCTTGTCAAGTCTTCACCTTGTCGACATGTTCTACCTTACGTTATTGTCAGGAGCAACTGAGAAGCAGAATGATTCGACTGATATGCTTAGTTCTGTGCTTCATCGCGGTCACGGTTATTGCGGCGTGGCCCTCATCGGCTTCAGAGCAACAGAATAACAGCGCGTTGAAGGCTGTGTCACGTGTCACGGGCAGATCGAGCCGATGCACAAGTACGGCACCACCGAAACGCTCGAAAACTTAAAGACGGCAAAGACGCAGTTGGACTGAGCTGCACCGCTTGCCACGGCGGCAATCCAGTCCGCGTAAAACAGCGAGACCCAAAGAATCAACGCGCAAGAACCAAGCGCACGTACGACCGCGGTTTCCCGACGAATGGAAGCGCGACGGAAATACACCGGCGCCAATCCGGAACGGACCAACACGCTGCTGACCGCGAGAGTTGGGAGTTTGTGCGTTTCATGAATCCCGGCGACCTGCGCGTCGCCGCGAAAACCTGCGGCAGCTCGGCATGTCACGAGGTTGAATCGAAGAACGTTGCCCGCAGCATGATGACGCACGGCGCGATGCTCTGGGGCGCCGCGCTCTACAACAACGGCGGTTTCCATCTAAAGACGCGCGCTTTGGCGAAAGCTACAGCGAGAACGGCGCGCCGCAAACGCTTGATTCAAACGCCCACGCCGACGTACGAAGAGCGCCGCACGAAAGGCCTGCTCGAGTTTCTCGATCCGCTCCCGCGTTGGGAAATTTCGCAACCCGGCAACGTTCTGCGCGTGTTTGAGCGCGGCGGCAAACGCCGTCTGGAAGTTGGTCTGCCGGACAAAGAAGAGGAACCGGGCAAGCCTGACAAGGGTCTGAGCCCGCGCGGATTCGGAACCGAACAACGCACCGATCCGGTTTATCTCGGATTGCAGAAGACGCGTCTGCTCGATCCGACGCTGAACTTTCTCGGCACCAACGATCATCCGGGCGATTATCGCTCGTCGGGTTGCACGGCCTGTCACGTCATCTACGCGAACGATCGCGAGCCGTCGCATTCGGCTTTCTACAGCTCGGCCGGAAATCTCGGCCGTTCGCAAACCGCGGACACGAACATTCCGAAAAACGAGTCGGGTCATCCGATCAAACATCAGTTCACCAGCCAGATTCCCACGTCGCAGTGCATGGTCTGTCACATGCACCCGGGCACAAACATGGTCGCGAGCTATCTCGGCATGACGTGGTGGGACAACGAGAGCGACGGCGACAAGATGTATCCGCACGAGCAGCACAATCCGTCGCAGGCCGAAGAGCAGGAGAAACTGAATCGCAATCCCGAAGGCGCGAGCCTGCGCGGGCTTTGGTCTGACCTCGAGTTTCTTTCAGAAGACCGGCACGCCGGAATTCAACTCGCCAGCTGAAGAATACGCAGTTTGGCGATTTTCACGGTCACGGCTGGATGTTTCGCAAAGTCTTCAAACGCGATCGCAAAGGCAACCTGCTCGACGCCGAGGACAAGCATCGTCGCGGCTGACGATCCGGACAAGTTTAAGAAGGCGGTCCATCTCAACGACATTCATCTCGAGAAGGGAATGCACTGCGTCGACTGTCATTTCCGCCAGGACGCGCACGGCGACGGCAATCTCTACAACGAACCGCGCGCGGCGATTGAGATCACCTGCGAAGATTGTCACGGCACGATCCGGCAAGCGCGCGACGCTGTTGACTTCCGGGTCCCGCTGCGCCCGTGACGCGGCGGCCGCAGAGCGTCGGCAAGACCAGAACCAGCCGCTGGTGGGCCGGAATCTGACCGCGGATTCGCTGTTCGCGATCGAGACGGCACGCGAAGTTCCGCTGTTTCAACGCATCACGCGCGATCGAAAACGAAAAGACGAGACAGGGAAAGGACATCGAATTAAAGACCGGCGACATCGTGCAGAACTCGATGGTCGTCCCCGGCCGTTGGTGGCGAGTGCCGCAAACCATCGACACAGTCACCCCCGGCCACTCGCGACTACAACGAAAAGTCGCGTTACGCGAAAACGATGCGCAAAGACAACGCAACCTGGGGCGATGTCCCGGCCGACGACAACCAGCTCGCGCATCGCGACAACGACATGACCTGCTTCGCGTGTCATTCGTCGTGGGTGACGAGTTGTTTTGGTTGTCACCTTTCGATGCAGGCAAATCGCAAGATGCCGAACCGTCACAACGAAGGCGGCAACTACGCGCAACTTCACGCACTACAACTTTCAGGTGTTGCGCGACGACATTTTCATGCTCGGCCGCGATGGAACGGTGACCGGCAACCGCATTGCGCCGGTGCGTTCGTCGTCCGCCGTGCTGGTCAGCTCGCAAAACCAAAATCGCGAATGGATCTATTCGCAGCAACAGACGATTTCCGCTGAAGGGTTTCGCCGGTCAGGCTTTCAACACGCACGTGCCGCACACCGTGCGCGGCAACAGAAACGAAGACCTGCAGCGACTGTCATGTGTCGACGAAGAACGACAACAACGCCTGGCTGGCCCAGGTGCTTTTGCAGGGAACGAACTTCGTCAACTTCATGGGCCGGTTTGTTTACGTCGCTGCGGATCATGCGCTGGAAGTGGTCGTCGCGACCGAACGCAGCTGAGCCGCAGGCGGTGTTTGGCAGCACGCTGCATCGGATTGCGTATCCGGACAATTATGAGAAGTTTGTGAAGCGGCGGTCGCGAGCTGAAGACTTTCTACGAACACATGGGCAATCCGCGCGTGTTGCAGGTGCAGTTGCGCGGCGAATACGCCTATGTCGCCGCCGGTGAAGGCGGGTTGCGCGTTTACGACGTGGCGCAGATCGATCAGAAAGGATTTTCGGAGCGGATCGTGACCGCGCCGGTCTCGCGCTTCGGACAGAAGTTCTGGGTGAAGACGAAATACGCGACGGCCGTTGCTGCGCCGTCGACGCTGGCGGTGATCCGGCGCGCTGGCGATGACGACTGACGGTCGATGATCGATCCGGCGAGCGCGCGCAGCTGACGGCGGAGGAACAACTGTGAACGAAGAGCAGCCGATTCATCCGCTTTACGCTTACCTCTACGTTGCTGACAAGTTTGAAGGATTGATCCTCGTGAATGCCGCGACGCTGCTCGACGGCGATCCGCTGAATAACTATTTGAAGCGGTGCTGGATCCGACGAAGTATCCAACGGCGCATTCAATCCCGATGGAGCGCTCAACGGCGCGAACAACATTACGATTGCGGGAAACTATGCCTACATCACCACCGATACGGCGCTTGGTGGTTGTCAGTATTGATGATCCGCTGAACCCGAGATCGTTAAGACGAATTCGCGTTCAAACACCCGACGCGCGATCGCGATTCAGTTTCGATATGGCTTTGTGGTCGATGACGACGGATTGAAAGTTATCGATGTAACCTGGCCGGAGAGCCCGGCTCGTTGAAGGCGCTTTTGTTCGCTTTGCGACGCGCACGATGTTTACGTCGCGCGCACCTACGCTTATGTGGCGAACGGCAAAGACGGAATCGCCATCGTCGATGTCGAGCAGCCTGAACAGCCCGCGCCTCGATCAGACGTTCAATGCGAACGGCGAACTCAACGACGTGCATCAGGTGAAGATCGCGATGACGAATGCGAGTCTGTTTGCTTATGTGGCTGACGGCAAGAACGGCCTGCGGATTCTGCAACTGACTCGCCGGAGACGATGCCGGAATATGCTGGCTTCAGTCCGCGGCCGCGAGCCCGTGTTGATCGCGACGTTCAAAACGAAAGGCGAAGCGCTCGCTGTTTCGAAGGCTCTCGATCGCGATCGGGCAGTTGACGAAAGCGGCAATCAGATTTCGGTGTTTGGCCGTCGCGGCGCGCGGCCGTTTACGTTCGCTGAGATGATGCGGATGCTGCGAACCAACGACGGGAGAGGGGATTGGTTTAGTGTTAGTGATCTACCGTCTACACCTCCGAGGCAGTAAGCGGTAACACGAATAATCCCGTTCGTGTCAGATTTGATACCGTTCACGTATTGCTTCTTGTCATTCATAAAATCGACGGTTAGAAACTGGTCGAGGAGAAACCCTAATGATCCCAAGAATCTTTTTGCTGATTTTGCTCTTGTCAGTTTCTGTCGCAGCCCAGACACCAGCGGCCCAAACACCAAACGAGGAGGTTAAGAACGCCTTCCAGGTAGTCAACAATTGGGTTGTGAAGTCGGCCGAGATGGTCCCGGCGGACAAGTACAACTACAAACCCACCGACTCGGTCCGCACCTTCGGTCAACTGATCGCCCACATCACCGATTCGTACAACTACTTCTGCGCGCACGGCGTTGGCAACAAGGTCGAATATTCAGAGGCGGTCGAGAAGGGAAGTACGGACAAAGACACGCTCATGCCTAAACTAAAGGAGGCCGTCGGTCGCTGCACCGCTGCGCACGACGCTAAGAATTCGCAGTTCAAGCCGCTGTTCGTGAACGTGGGCCATACAAACCTGCACTACGGAAACATCATTACCTACATGCGCATGATGGGCTTAAAACCACCTTCAAGCTGAGACGGATTAAGCCCAATTTGCACGTGTTATCGTGTCTTTTTTAACGAAGACGGGGCTGAAACGGAGATTGCGTAGGAATACAAGATTCCTGCAATATTCCACGGCCCGTTATGCTTTGTTTCCTCGCCCTCATTTGCTAACCTGTTTGAGCCCCCACTGTTCTAATAATTAGCCCCGACACTATCAGTATTCAGGAGTGCGGCTAGTGCATTCCTATGAGGATTGAAGGAGCAAACTATGAGCTTTAACAGGTTTCGTCCATTCACCGTCGGTTGCGCGCTTGCCATCCTGATGTTGGCTGCACCGTTGGTGTTGGGCCAGAATGTAACACCGACACAAACCAGCACGGCCACGCGGGAACGCAGCATCTCAATTCGTTCTGTTCCCAGCGGCTCGAAGATGAAGTTCAGAGGGGTCGTAATTGAACGCAACGCGGATACGTTCACGATTCGCGATCGTAGTCGCGCGGACTATCAGGTTGTCATTACCGACGATACCAGTATCAAGACTCACGGTGGGTTCTTCCGCCGGGGTAAGAGCTATCCGGTCACCGATATCCTGCGAGGATTGATCGTAGAGGTAGAAGGACGCGGCGATAACCAGGGCGCGCTCGTAGCCGAGAAGATTCGCTTTAACGAATCAGACATGCGCGCCGCCATCACCAGTGACACGCGCGTGAGTCCGGTCGAAGCGAACCAGGAACGCATGGCGGGTCAGATGGATGAACTCTATGCCGTGGCCGCTGAAGCTCGCGCCGAAGTGAAAGCGGTGAACGAGCGCGTTTCGGCGCTCGACGATTTCGACGTGCAGGAGACAACGGCTGTCACCTTCCGAACAAACAGTGCGGTGTTGTCACCGGAAGCCAAGCGACAGCTTGACGATCTTGCGGCCAAGACGCAGGGCGCGCGCGCGTTCATGATCGAAGTTGCCGGCCATACTGATTCCACCGGCAGCGACGCGAAGAACTTCCGGCTGAGCCGTCAGCGTGCTGACGCCGTTATTCAATACCTGGCTGTGCAGCACAAGATTCCCATGCGCCGCTTCGTGACTCCGATGGGTTATGGCAAGACGGAAGCGGTTGCCGACAATACCAGCCGCGAGGGACGCCAGCAGAACCGTCGCGTGGATGTGAAGATGATCATCAATCGTGGTATGAACGCCACCGGAACAAGCACGGGCAGTGCGGCGCCAACCCGGCCCTAAGTCGATATCGCTTCGGCATAGCTGAGTGAGTTAAACAACAGGTCTTCATCCCCGAAATCGGGTGAAGACCTGTTGGTATGTCTGGCGAATGTCTAATTGGGGTTGTAACAAACGTGTTGTGATTAACTTGCTTCAATTTACATACGGGCAACCTTCCGTTTGAAACGAGTATACGGTTTCGCATCCTCAGACCCGTTTTCGCACATCCTCAACGCCAAATATGGTCTTGCGACGCCAAAAACAGCCGTTTTTCAGGGGTTTTCTGTGGCCTTGCGATTGCTCTAACAACCCTGCTATGACAAATGCTGACGTCTTCCCAATGGTACACAGCGGCTTCGTCGCGAAGCCGAAAACGAAAACGCAGGAGCTTGCGCCGCAGTCGGACCATGCGCTGGCGATCAAGGCCGGTGAAGGTGACATGGGCGCGTTTGAACAACTTTACGAGCGACACAACCGTCGCGTGTATTCGTTGTGTCTGCGCATGACGCAGAACGCAGCGGAAGCGGAGGATCTCGCGCAGGAAGCTTTCATCCAGCTCTTCAGGAAGATTGGCAGCTTCCGTGGCGAGTCGGCGTTCACCACCTGGTTACACCGGCTTACCGTCAACCAGTGTTTGATGCACTTCCGCAAGAGAAGTGTGAAGCTGGAGAAAACAACCGAGGAAGGTGATACTCCGGTGCAGATTGTGCGAGGTACCGAAAACCCGAACGCGATGCCGGTTATGGATCGCATCGCGCTCGACAATGCGCTGAAACAGTTACCGCCGGGATATCGCACGGTGTTTATGCTGCACGATATCGAGGGCCATGAACACGAAGAGATCGCGAGGATGCTCGGCGTGGCGGTCGGAACTTCGAAGTCTCAGCTACACAAGGCGCGCATGAAACTGCGCAAGCTTCTCAGGTCGCGTAACGGTACGTCGAAGAGCTAATTCAGGCCCGTTCTTCTCAGTTTACCGCTTGCATTGTGCAGCCACTTGGTTGCATAAAGGCAAGCGGTTTTTCTTTTCGTTAACGGAGACAACTGAATGAGTGAACGCAATGTTACTTTCTACCGCTGGGACGACATGCCGAAGGAGAAGGTAAGCGAAACCCTGGACCGCCGGCTCATCACGGGCGACCGCATGATGATCTCGCACGTCTATCTCAAGAAGGGCTCGGTCGTACCGCGGCATTCCCACGAAAACGAGCAGATCACGTACATCCTCGAGGGTGGGCTGCGTTTCTGGATTGGTCCGGATGAATCGCAGGTGATCGACGTACTCGCCGGCGAAGTGTTGCACATTCCTTCGATGGTCCAACACAAGGCCGAAGCACTCGAAGACACGCTCGACGTTGACGTGTTTAGTCCGCCACGTGAAGATTGGCTCAACAAGACTGACGACTACCTGCGCCGGTAAATGGACCTTGGACTCAAAGACAAAGTCGCGCTCGTGGCAGCTGCGAGCCGTGGACTCGGACGCGCCGTAGCCGAAGAGCTCGCCACGGAAGGCGCCGGGCTCGTTCTGTGCGCGCGCGATCCGGCGACGCTTGCGGAAACGGCTGCGGCGATCGCAGACAGCACTGGCGCGCACGTTTTGGCTGTGCCCGCGGACGTGACCGATGTGGACCAGGTTGCGCGTGTGGTCCAGTCAGGCAACGAACGATTCGGACGTATCGACATTCTGGTCACGAATGCGGGTGGTCCACCTGCGGGACGGTTTGATCAGCTTAGCCGCGAGCAATGGGAACAGGCGTCGCGTCTGACGCTCTTTAGCGCAATTGAGCTCGCGCGTCAGGTCTTGCCGGGAATGAAGGAGCGACGTTGGGGACGAATACTCAACATCACCTCGATCGCCGTGAAGCAGCCCGTTGATAACCTGATGTTATCGAACAGCCTGCGGGCGGGTTTGACAGGATTTGCTCGCACACTCGCGAACGAAGTCGCGGCTGATGGCGTGACAGTTAACAACATTCTGCCGGGTTACACGCGAACTGAACGCCTCGAAGAGTTGGCTGAAATGATGGCCGACAAACTCGGCATCAGCGCGGCGGAGTTTCGCGGTAAATGGGAACAAGAGATCCCGATGGGCCGCCTTGGCGAGCCGCGCGAATTTGCTGCGCTCGCCGCATTTCTGGTTTCGGAACGCGCAAGCTACATCACCGGCACGTCGATCCAGGTTGACGGCGGTTGGATTCGCTCTCTGGTTTGAGCAGTTTGCACGAAAAGCACACCTGCGGAGGAGATCGTCTCCCGCAAAGGCGCCAAGGCACAAAGAAATCGTTTAAAAACGCGGTAGCGCTTTGCGCCTTGGCGTCTTTGCGGGAGACATAAGTCAGAAAAAGACTTTTCTTGCAAAGCCGGCATGAGCAATAATTCAACGTGAGGAAACAAAATATGATCAAATCAATTCGTGGCAGTACCAAGTGATAACTCGATAGACACGCCTTTGAAGAACTTATCGCCCCTTACCGGCGAAGGAGTGATCATCGATATCGGGACAGGCGACGGGCGCTTTGTGTACCAGTCTGCGCGTCAGAACCCGAACAAGTTCTACATCGGGATCGATCCGAACGTTCGTCCGCTCGAGAAGATCTCGGAGAAGATTCATCGGAAGCCGTCGAAGGGCGGTGCGCCGAACGTACTGTTCATTCAGGCGGCGGTTGAAGATCTGCCGCCGGAGTTAGACGGCGTCGCCGATGAAGTGCACGTGCACTTTCCGTGGGGCAGTTTGTTGCGCGTCTTCGCTACCGGCGATGTTGATATTCTTCGACACGTGAGACGGATCTGTTCGCCGGGCGCGCTCTTGGAAGTCGTGATTAACGACTATATTGCCGATCAACTCACTGAACGTTATCGATCTGCTGGATTTGAGGTTTTAGAACACGGATCTGTGCCTGCCGCTCAATGGTCGGAATTCGAAACCACGTGGGCCAGACGATTAAAGCAAAATGAACACAGATCCGTGTTCTACCTAGTCGCCCGCGCTGTTTAGAAACTCTGATCGTCCGCTGATGGGCCATAAAGTGCCGGAACTTTTGCGCCCATCAAGCGCAGGTACACAGTCATTTGTCCGCGGTGGTGTGACCAGTGATTGATCGTGTCCTGGATCGCTTCCTCGCGTGTTGGTTCCCACACGACATTTCCGCCAGCGAGCAGTTTCCACTTCGTCAACAAATGTTCGTCAGACGTCTTTTCGAGTGCGGCACGAGCGCCGGCTGCGGTCTCGTCGAGCGCCTTCAATAGCGCGTCCTTCGTTTCTTTCGGGGGTTGTTTCATGCCTTCACCCTTGGCGGGCGCGATGTCTAATTCGTCGCGATCGATCTCCATCGTGATCCAACTCGGCATGGTCGCGATCATGTCGGCGAGATAACCGAAGATCATCGATTTGTCGTGCGGCTTCCAGTTGTAATGTTCGTTCGGGACTTGTTCGAGTGCTTTTCGGGAACGTTCTACTTCGCGATCGAGCTCTGCTCGAAAAAACTCTGTTAGTTTCATTTTGCCTCCGGCCTCGAAATATATCGCGGTTTCCACATTCGTGTATCATGACTGGCTGGAACGCGAATGATCATCCAAGAAAACATCACACATTCGTTTCAATCTCCAATCGTACGCATCTTTCTCGTCGTAATCGGCACGGGCCTCCTCTACGTGTTGTGGCGAGAAGTGCGCAAGATTCCGCCGAAGCTGCTCGTGCTCATGTTCACCGCGTTTCTGGACATGGTCGGGTTGCTGATGATCATTCCCCTGTTACCGTTCTATGTGAAATCGCTGGGCGGACAGGGTGTCAACATACTCGGATTTCACTTCGGGATCGGCATCATCGTCGGCTTCATCATCGCGGCTTTCACGGTGGCCCAACTGTTCAGCGCGCCGATGTGGGGCCGCTTATCCGATCGCGTCGGACGGCGGCCTGTCGTGCTGATCGCATTAACTGCGTCGGGAATCGCTTATCTCATTTTCGGGTTCGCCGAGTCGCTGTTGATGTTGTTCATTTCGCGAATTGTGCAGGGCGCTGGCGGCGGAACTGTTGGTGTGATTCAGGCTTACGTCGCAGACACCACCGCGCCGCAGGATCGCGCGCGTGCGCTCGGTTGGCTATCCGCTACGACAAACCTCGGCGTCGCGCTTGGACCGGTGCTTGGTTCATTTGCGATCGCGCTGGGCAAGTACGACGTGGTGCCTGGGCCGGCGACGTGGCGGATGGGTCAGGCTGCGCCGGGAATCATCGCCGCGGGACTCTGTCTGCTGAACATCTTATTTGCTTCGCGTTATCTGACGGAGTCACGTGATCCTGCCGAGCACCAGTCGCCGGACGGACAACCGCGGCGAAAGTCGCGCGAAGTTATCTGGCGTGTGATCTCTCATTCCGGTGAGCCGTCGTCGCGTTTGATCTGGACGTATGCGATCGCCATCGGCGCGTTTCAGGGAAGCTTCTCAGTGCTGGCGCTCTTTCTGAACGCACGCTTTCAGGTTACGGAGCAGACGATCGGATACTTCTTCATGTATATCGGATCGATCTCAGTTTTCACGCGCGTCCTTTTGCTCGGCAGGATGGTCGACTGGCTAGGTGAAGCAAAGCTTTCGCGACTCGGTTTGGTGTTGCTGGGGTCGGGCGTTGCCGGGATGCCGCTCGCGCATAATCTCTGGACGCTCGGCATCGCGGTCGCACTGATCCCTCTTGGGACTGCTTTTACGTTTCCCTGTGTGACCGCGTTATTATCGCGCGTCATCTCGCCGCGGGAACGCGGGCTTTACATGGGAATGCAGCAGACGTATGGCGGCGTGGCGAGGATCATTGCGCCGCTATTCTTTGGCTGGTGCTTCGATACTCTCGGAATTTCCTCGCCCTACTTCTTCGCCTCAGCATTCATCGTCGCGACGATCTTCCTCGGCCTCGGACTGGATAAGTACGCGAAACACGAAGAGCCGAAGCCGGAGATCGTCCCTGCGCCGGAGCTCGCGCCAGCGGAACCGCCTTCACCGGTTGCTACCGCCGGATCAAAATAAGAATTCCGGCGACGATTGCCAGCACGCCTAACGCCATCGACACCGTCGAAGAGATCGGAACGTTAAGCAGCGGCAGTAGCCCGGTCAGAATCAACCACAGACCGAGTAGGACCACCCCGATGTTTCTTCCTGATAGACCATTCGTCATAGAACCTCACTTTGCAATGATCGGCGCTGAATCGTCGAAGTCGACTTTGTTGCGCGGATCGGGAATGTGGATCGGCGTCTGGACTACGTTTCCGTACCTGTTTGTGCCTTCATCGAACGTGCCGGCGGTGTTGATTGAGACGCGCACGACGTAGTCGCCTTCAGGAACGCCGGTGATGTCGATCCATTGACCCGTTAACTGTTTGAAGTACCAGTCGCCCCAACCTGACGTGATTCCCTGGAAGCCACAGTTGTAACCGTTGCTCTTTCCGCCGTCGTATTTGAGCGAGTCTTCCATGCAGAAGCCCTGCTTGTGGCCCGCAACGACAACCGTTCCTGTCTCGTCCAGCAATTCGTAAACAGAGAAATCGCGAATATGGAAGTGACCGTGGCACGGCGCAAACTCAAACCACTCGGCGAAAGGATTGTCGGGATCGCTGCGATCGCCAACGATCAGATCCGCGTCGCCACTGTTCATCACAACTGTATCGAAGCGAAGTACGCGTCGGACACCGGCCGCACCGACGACGCCTTCTTCGAGAGCGCACGGGTCTCTATCGAAGTTACGATCGACAATCTCCATCTGCGACACAAACCGTTGCGGATCGACGACGAGATCGGGTTTGCCGCCGTTGTTATAAACAGGAAATAGCTTGCTGACGTTGCCGCGTTGCGACAACGCCGAAGGCGTAAGAACGACGAGCAGAGCAATAGTTGCGATGAGAAGAGCTTTGACTTTGCGCATTGTGGGTCACCTCGTTTCGTGAAGCAACGAAAGTTATTCGTTGAGATTATCCATGCCGGTGAACTTCCAACCGGTCCTGGTTAGGTTGAAGTGATAAATCACGACCTCATTGCCTGCGGAGTCGGGACAGGCAATGGTGAAGTGTTTCGCATTCTCGGGATCTGCTTCGGGCTTGGCTTTACTGAAGCAAGCCGCGGCGTCTGACTGCTCGGTGAAGACCTTGCGATAGCGCCGGCGCAAGTCGGCTTTCGTTTTCACGCTGGCGATGCCGTACGACATTCCGATCGGAAAGCGTGAAAGCGTCGCGATGGCGTCGACGTTTTTATTCGCAACGGCGGTTTTGAACTGTTGCCAGAACGTGTCACGTGCGTCGTAACCGTTCAACAGCAACACTGATAGAAGTACAAGTGTTTTCATGATGATTTAGGACTTGCTTCCAATGTGGGTGCTGTGATTGGATGCGCACCATGCGAACACCAATCAAAATCCGCCCGCTTATCCTAACACTGATCTGCGTGGCGATTGCGCCGATTATAAACGCGCAGTCGTTCACGATGGAACAGATCAAGAGCTATCCGTTTCCCAACGAACTCACAGCGGCGGGAACGGGTTCGCGCATTGCCTGGGCCTTCAATGAGCGCGGTCTGCGGAACGTCTGGGTCGCCGAAGGACCAGACTTTAAAGCGCGCCGGCTGACGAACTACACCGTCGACGACGGACAGGAGTTAACGAGTATCGCGATCTCTGACGATGGGAAGTACGTGGTCTATGTTCGCGGTGGTGATCATGGCTCAAACTTCGACAGTTCGGCGCCGGTAAATCCCGGTCTGTCCACGACGCAAACGCGCGTGCAGATCTGGAGCGTGCCGTTCGCAGGCGGCGAACCAAAAATGATTGGTGACGGCGACGAGCCTGTGATTTCCCCAAAGAGCGATCGCGTAGCGTTTGTGAAAGAGCGCGCGATATGGACCGTCCCGATCGACGGTTCGACCGCGGCGAAACGTTTGTTCTTCGCGCGCGGCGAGTGCGGATCGCCTGAGTGGTCGCCCGATGGTTCGCGGCTCGCGTTTATTTCCAGTCGTGGCGATCACTGGTTCATTGGTGTTTACACAAACGACTCAACGCCGATCGTCTATCTCTCGCCATCAACTGGCCGCGATTCGAGTCCGCGCTGGTCGCCTGATGGAAAGCGCATTGCCTTCGTGCGACGACCGGGAACTGGCGGTGCGCCCGAACCGATCCTCGAACAACGTCCGCAGGCATGGTCCATCTGGACGGCAGACCCTGTGACGGGCGAGGGAAGCCAAATATGGAAGAGCCCGTTTACATTGCGCGGCTCGCCTCCCACGACGCACGGCGGAACGAACCTGCACTGGGCCGCAGCCGGACGTATCGTTTTTCTCTCGTATCTCGACGGCCAGCCGCATCTTTACTCGATTCCCGAGAAAGGTGGCGAACCGTTGTTGCTGACGCCGGGCAACTACATGGCCGAGTACATCTCGATCAGCACCGATCGAACGTACCTCGTGTTTGCCGGAAACGCCGGATCTGATCCGGATGACATCGATCGACGTCACATCGTAAAAGTCCCGGTCGACAAGGCAGAACCCAGCGTCCTAACGCCCGGCAAGGGACTCGAATGGACGCCGTTTGTAACTGGCGACGGCAAGCACATCGCGTATCTCGCGGCAACTTCACAGCGTCCGCCGTTGCCAACCGTGATGCCTGTCGCTGGCGGCGGCAAGCCGATGACGATCGCCGAAGATCGACTGCCTTCCGATTTCCCGTCGAGCCAACTGGTGGTGCCGAAGAAGGTGGTCTACAAGTCGCCCGACGGTCTCAACATTCACGCACAATTGTTTGAAACAGCAGGTGGTCCTGCGAAGAAGCCCGCGATCATGTACGTCCACGGTGGTCCACCGCGGCAGATGCTGCTTGGCTGGCACTACTCCGACTACTACTCAAACGCCTACGCGCTGAATCAATTTCTCGCCAGCCGCGGGTACGTCGTGTTGTCAGTGAACTTCCGGCTGGGCATCGGTTATGGTCACGATTTTCATCGTCCACTAAACGCAGGCGTTCAGGGCGCGTCGGAATACCTGGACGTGAAAGCCGGTGGCGAGTATTTGCAACGGCTGCCTCAGGTAGATGCGAAACGGATCGGGATCTACGGTGGCTCTTATGGGGGTTATCTCACCGCACTCGCTCTGGCACGTGACTCGAAACTTTTCGCGGCGGGCGTCGACATCCATGGCGTGCATAACTGGACCGCCGAACGTGCCGCGCCGCTTCTCGAGAACCGTTACGAAAAACCGCCCGACGTTCAAAAAGCGCTCGACACCGCGTGGCAGTCGTCACCAGTCGCTTCGATATCGACGTGGAAGTCGCCAGTGCTCTTGATTCACGGCGACGACGATCGCAACGTTCGCTTCAGTCAAACCACGGATCTTGTCCGGCGACTGGAGAAAGCGGGCGTGACGTTTGAGGAAATGGTGATACCTGACGACACGCATCACTTCATGCGCCATGCAAACTTGCTGAAGGTCAACAACGCAACCGTCGCGTTCTTCGATCGGATCTTTGGCATGAGTCGCGGCAGCGAATGAGCGAAGTGAAGAACGTGGAGGCTGCGTCCGAAAGGGCGATCCATCAGTTCCCGTGCCCCTCATGCGGAGCGGATCTGCTCTACGAACCGCAAGACGGATTGCTGACGTGTCCGTACTGCGGGCACAAAGAACCCGTCGCGCCCAGCACCGCCGAGGTTCAGGAACGTCCATTCGAACAATACGCCGGCCTACGGCCCGAACAGATGGGCCAACTGGCCGAAAATGCACGTGAAGTGCAATGCCAGAGTTGCGGGGCGAAGACGTTGTTCGTGCCGCCGGAAGTTGCCGGGCGTTGCGAGTTCTGCGGCGTGCAGATCGTGGCCCAACCGAAGTTGGCGGATCCGATCCTCGCGCCCGAAGGACTGCTGCCCTTTCGGATTTCACAAAAGCAGGCTGGCGAGGGTCTGCGCGAATGGTTGTCGTCCAGATGGTTTGCTCCGAACGGGCTGAAGCAGTTCGCGCAACCCGAAGCCATTCACGGCATTTACATTCCGTTCTGGGTTTACTACACGAATACCACGACTCGCTACACCGGCCAGCGAGGCGATTACTATTACACAACTGAAACTTACTATGAACTTGATGCGCAGGGGCGCCAGGTCCAGCGGACGCGGCAGGTCCGTCACACGCGGTGGTCCGACGCCTCGGGAACTGTTCCCGGTTGGTTCGGCGATCTTCTCGTGCCCGCGACAAAGTCGTTGTCGTCTGAGCGTCTCCACGCGCTCGAGCCATGGGACATGGACCGGGTGCAACCATACAATCCCGCGTTCCTTGCCGGGTTTAAAGCGCAACGTTATCAGGTGGATCTTGCCGACGGCTTTGAACGCGCGAAGGACTTGATGGCGCCCGTTATCGAGAGCGATGTGCGGAACGATATCGGAGGCGACGAGCAGCAAATTGACCAAATGGACACGGAGTATTTGAAGACCACGTTCAAGCACCTTTTGCTGCCCGTTTACGCCGGAGCGTACCAGTTCAACGGCAGAGTTTTTCAGATCGTCGTCAACGGGCGGACCGCCGAAATTCATGGCGACCGTCCGTACAGTGCCGCGAAGATCGCGCTGTTCGTGGCTGCCATCGTCGTACTGATTTTGATTGTAGTCGTCTTGTTCAGGACGTTTTAAGAGAACCAAGAAAGGTGAATCCGATATGGCCCAGAGACATTTGGTTGTCTTGATTTGTTTAGTAGTTGCGTTTGCTATTTCAGGTTGTGCTAGGAAAGCTGCGCCGACGAATGCTACTGCCGGCGACAGCGCCGATTCTCTTTACGACGGCGAAGCGAAAGCGAAACCGGCGCCGGGAACCGGAAACGTGCAAGGGAAGGTGCTGTACAACAACGCGCCCGCTGCGAATATTGAAGTTAAATTGTGCGAGACGTTCAGTCAGTTTATGAGTGGTTGCGGTGGCAAGACTTACACGGTCAAAACCGACAAGGACGGCGATTTCGTGATCGCCAATGTCGAGCCGAAAGAGTACCAGGGTTTGACGGTTCGGATCTTCGAGACCGATTCAGTCATCTTCGCGACGACCGGTATCGCGGGCCTCAGTGCCGCCAAGTACCCTGTCCTCGCCGACAAGACGCTCTTCGTCAAGCCGACTCATCTGTTCAAGACTGATCTAAAGACAGTGAATCCCAAGGCGGGATCGACGTTGAGCGGGCAGGATCTAGAACTTCAATGGGACGCTTATCCGGATGCTGCGTACTACAAGTTCAGTCTGAATCATGACAATCACCTGGTCGACGCGCCGTATGTGAACGAAAAGGTTGAGGGAACGTCGTTCAAGGTCTCGAAGCCGCTCCAGAAGGGTGGATATCGCTGGAAGATCGAGGCCTACAACAGCGCCGACAAGAAGCTGTCGGAAAACGGTGACGGTACTAAGTTCACCATCAACTAAAAAGAGAAACCACGGATTACGGGGATCTGAATCCGCGTAATCCGTGGTTTGTTATTTTTGACCTACTGTCAACGCTTCGGAGTTTTCACGGTAGTCGTGTTCGAGAATGCGGAGCTTCCTGACGCGTTGAACGCCCGGACTCGATAGCGATACCAGGTATTGTTAGTTAACCCCGTGTTGTTGAAGCCCGTGACGTTTGGTCCTGTCTGCGCAATCTGCGCGAAGTTCGTGCAGTTGTTGCCGGTACAACGCTCGATCTGGAACCCTTGTTCGTTGTTGGAGTTGTCAGACCATGTCAGATTGATCTGAGTTGGACCAACCGCATTTCCGCTCAGATTCGACGGCGCGTTTGGCACCGGCACTGGAGTCGGAGTAGGCGTCGGAGTAGGCGTCGGAGTTGGTGTCGGTGTTGGAGTTGGCGTCGGCGTCGGCGATCCGCCACCGCACGTTGGGAACTTGAACGACGCGATACGAGTGCGCCAGTTGAACTGGCTCGTCGTTACGTAATATTCGCTCGTGAACCAGAACGTGCAGTCGTCCACCGGATCGACCGTCAGCGCGCTGTAGTCACCCCACCGGCTGCCCGTACCGGTTTGACTTCCCGTTCCCGCAAACAGGATTCCTTCGCCCTGGCCCAAGGTGTTCAGCGGATCAGTCGCCAGACGTCCTGCGTAACGCAGCTGCGGGAAGATCGTCGCGCTCGACGCGCTGTAACCAATTGCTAAATTACCATCCTGGTCCATCGCAGCGCTGCCCATCCAACGCCATGTAGTGTCAGGCTGATAGGTGCTCTCCTGCGCGATCGTCACTGGCCCAGTTGTCACGTTGCGCATCTCGAACCAGCGAATACCGGCGACAGTTCCAGAACTGACCGTGTAGTTACCCACAACTGATTCGTGTGTACCGAAATTGCGATACGTGAGCCGGAACATCAGTCGATCGCCAATGCCGTCGAGTCTTGAAGTCGTTCCTGACTGTGGCACACACGATCGAGTAAGCGGACACAACGTGGTGAACCCCGCAGCGGGTGGAGTACTGAACAAAGTAAACGACGAGTTCGCAGGCGTCACAAAATCGACGTTGAAGTGGAAAACGCGATAGTTCCCGCCGCTGGGAAACTCAACAAACACGCCAGGTGCGCCAGGTGGCGGCAGGTTCGAGCCATCCAGATCGGCCGGAAGATAGGTCTCTTCGAGTGGACCATTCGTTATGCCCGTGGTGACGAAAGTCGCGGGCTGGCCTGCCAGCATCTTCGCGCGATCGAATGCGAATGGTTGAGGTCCGAGGAACGACGTGCCGGTGGAATTAAACACGTTCATGCTCATGTAATAAGCATCGGGCCATACGCTCAAATGCGGATAGTCAAAGAAATTTGAGCCGAGATGAAAATCGTAACGATGATATGAGCCGGTTGCGTCGGAGGTCGTCGAAATCGCGACACATTCATCGGTCGGGATCGACACACCCGCAAATTGAGAGATCAGCCAGCGGTCGGCAAGTTGATCGTAGAGCACCACCGGGTCGCCACGCGTGTTGAACTCGCAGACGCCGCCAAAGCCGGACCACACAGTCGCTATGTTGGATGGTCCAAGAAGGGAAGCGCCAGTCGCTTTGTCAAAAACCTGAATCCCTTTGTTCACCATCTGCACATACTGCGTGTCACCGACTTCTCCAACCGTATCGGGCGGTGCGCAGTTGCATGAGACCCCTGGAAACGGAATGCCGTTGAAGTTCTGGTCTACGCTCGGCATGGCGGCGATCGTGAACTCGTCTGCCGCAATGGTCCTTTGGACCACGCGATCAGGCGCGTCTTTGTGGAAATGGGAGATCTTCGGGTTGGTGTTTGCTTCGCGTTTCGGGCCGCCGTCGTACGGCTTCTGCTTCATCTCGCGCATCGGTATCGACGTGTCGTTGCGAATCGAGATGCCGCTGGCGACCTCCTGCTTGCGTCCCTGCGCAGGAGCTGCGGCAGCGGGCGTTGCGTTTACGGCCGTGGCCGCCGCGTTAGACCACTTGGCTTCGATAATTCGTGGCAGGATTGAAAGTGCCATCAGGAACAGAACTACCGCGCCAAGGACTACTAGCTTGTTTCGTATTTTCATTTATCGGGTCTCCGGTACAGAGTTCGAACGGGGCCTACAGAAGCGAGAGCACGCTACCATAAGGACCAAAGATGACGCAAATAAATGTATAGGCGAACGAAAAACCGCGCCGCTAGATTCGGCATTTGATCTGTGTTATCAGTGTTACCGACATCCCCGGCAAGTCCACCAGAAATCGAGGAGCAGAACAGATGAAAGTATTTCGAATCAGTGTTGCCGCCATCGTCTTTGCGGCATTTGGGATTCTGGCCTACACGCAAACAAGGCCGGCAGCGACGCCCGCGACGCCCGCGAACAGGCCAGCCGCTGCTCCAGGGAGTATTGCGGTGATCGACTCGGCGGCTTTCGGCAGCGAAAAGGCCGGCATTACGCGCGTGATGAATGCGATGAAGACGCTCGAAACTAAGTTTCAGCCGTTGCGCACCGAACTCCGGGGAATGCGAGACCGGCTAACAACGATGCGCGCGGACATCGAGAAGAAGCGCGCAATCCAGGATCAGCGCACGACGGCGCAACAGATCGAAGCCGCGGACCAGCTCGAGGTGCAGATCAAACGCAAGGCGGAGGACGCGCAAGCGAGTTACCAGAAGGAGTCGGTGGCTGCGATGGAGCCGTTGCAAAAAGATATCTTTACTGCACTGACTACGTACTCACAGTCAAAAGGCATCTCGCTTTTGATCGACATTAATCGTGTGCCGGTTATCTATTCGGCGCCGACCATCGACATCACGAGAGACTTCATTGCCGATTACAACCGCACGCATCCGTAGTAGAGGCTCAGGTCTGCTGAAAGAGCCGTTGGCGACGTGGTCCGACGCGGTCGTTAAACTCAAATAATGATGGACTACCAGGTCCGCCACGCTACGCTCGACGATCGCGAAGCGATCACGCGGTTGATTGCGGACTCCGCGCGGCATTTGAGTCGAGAGCATTATGACGATGTACAGATCGAAGCGGCGATCGCGTCGGTGTTTGGTGTCGATACCACTCTGATCGAGGATGAGACTTATTTTGTTGCTGAGCAGGATGGGGAATTAATCGGCTGCGGTGGTTGGAGCAAACGCAAGACGCTTTATGGCGGCGACCAGTTCTCAAATCGTGACACCGCCATGATCGACCCCGCTAGTGAACCATCCCGGATTCGCGCGTTCTTTGTGCATCCGGAACATGCGCGAAAGGGCGTCGCGCGGGCCATCCTCTCCGTTTGCGAAAGAGAAGCGAAGGCGCATGGATTCGGCGCGTTGGAGTTACTGTCGACGCTGCCCGGCATTAAGTTCTACGAAGCCAATGGTTATTCGCCCAGTGGAAATTTTGATCTCGAGCTCGCCAATGGTGTAAAAATCCCGTTCGTGCCGATGCGTAAACAATTATGAACGATAAACGCGAACTTCTGAGACACACGGTGGCGACGCTTTCCTACCGCGGTGGAAAAGCTATCAGCAACGCGCCGGCAGATTTTAAAGATCTCCGCGTAGCGGATGGCTCGCGCACGCCGGGTGAGATCCTGGCCCATATTGGCGATCTGCTCGATTGGGCGTTATCGATTGCCGTGGGCAAACAGACTTGGCATAACTCGACGCCGCTGCCCTGGGAGGACGAAACCGCTCGGTTCTATGCCGCGTTGAAGGCGTTTGATTCGTATCTCGCTTCCGATGAACCGCTCGGCGCACCAGTTGAGAAACTGTTTCAAGGCCCAATAGCCGACGCGCTCACGCACGTCGGACAGATCGCAATGCTGCGGCGGATCGCAGGGTGTCCAATCAAAGGCGAGAACTACTTCAAAGCCGAAATCGAGTCAGGACGAGTCGGCACCGAGCAGTCATCAAGACGCACCGAGTTCGATTAACAATTAACGCCAGCATGACCACTGAAAACAAGAGAGCTTTACTCGGTCATTTTCTCGCTGCACTTGCTTATCGCACGCAAAAAGCTTTGCGCGACGCGCCTGCGAACTTCGGCTCGTTTCGCATGGAAGACGGTGTGCGCACGCCGGCGGAGCTTGTGCGCCACATGACGAGCGTGCTCGGCTACGCACGCACCCATTTCATCGGCGGCCATTACTGGCCCGAAGCGTTGTCAACCTTCAACGAAGAGATCATTCGCTTCCACGAGATGCTCGGTACGTTGGCCCAGCATCTGCGGAACGGCGACGTGTTGCTCGACGGCATGACCGAAGAGCGCTTGTTGCAGGGACCATTCTCGGACGCGATGACCCACGCCGGTCAACTTGCATTGTTGCGACGACTGGCAGGCGCGCCTGTGCCGCCGGAGAATTTCATCGTCGCGGAAATCCGCCCCGATCGCCTTGGTCCGGATCAAGCAGATCCCGTCAGTCCCGATAAAGTTTGGCCTGAAGCACCAACACCAATAAAAACAGAACCTGGAGAGAATCAGTGAAACTTATTTTCCTGCTTGCCCTTGCGTCAGCGTTGTTTGTTGTTCCTCAGGATGACTTCAAACCGATTACTGTTTACCTCGTTCGCCACGCCGAACGTGCCGACGAGCCGCGCCAGGATCCACCGCTAACCGAGAAGGGAACTGCACGAGCCCAGGAACTCGCACGCATACTTGGTAACGCAAACATCAAAGCGATCATCACGTCGCAGTTCTCGCGCACAAAACTGACCGCTGAGCCGTTCGCGAAACAAGCGAACGTCAATGTCACGTCGATCAGTCTGAGTGTGAATCCTGCCAACCCGCGCCAGATCGCCGAACAGTCCACGGCGGAAGTTACCAACAAGATCCTCGAACGCGCCGGGGAGAGTGTATTGGTAATCGGACACAGCAACTCGATACCCGACGTGATCAAAATGCTTGGCGGTGACGTCACACCCGTGATCGATGAGAAAAAGTTCGACGATCTCTTTGTTGTGACGGTTTACGCGAAGGGCAAGGCAAAAGTGGCGCACATGAAGTACGGCAGCGCCCAATAACCCACCCAACCAGCAACAAAATGAACCGGAAAGCCTCGCTTTTTCGCGTTAGGATTAGAGGGGGCCTGTTTACAGTCAAATGCCGGCGTCGTTGCCGGCGAGGAGAACATGAATGAAATACCTGTTTCTTGCGATTCTGCTGCTCTTACCGGTTACCGCTTTTTCCCAGCATGGTCATGCACCAGCAAAGGAAGCGGCGCCGGTAGCATTAACTGCCGGACTGGGCGACATCAATCACCCGGTTTCGACCAACAACGCGGAGGCGCAGAAGTTTTTTAACCAGGGACTCGCGTACCTTTACGGATTCAACCACGAAGAAGCCATTCGCTCTTTCAAGCAAGCGGCGAAACTTGATCCACAACTCGCGATGGCCCATTGGGGCACGTCGCTCGCACTCGGATCGAATTACAACGTGCAGGCTGAAGGTCCGGCACTTGTCCAGGCTTACTCGGAACTTCAAAAAGCAATCGCCTTAGCTCCAAAAGCGTCAGAGCATGAGCGCGCTTACATTGAAGCTTTGTCGAAGCGTTACTCGTCTGACGTCCAGGCCGATCAATCCAAACTCGCCGTCGATTACAAGAACGCGATGGGCGAAGTCGCGAAACGTTATCCCGACGACCCGGACGCGGCCACACTTTACGCTGAAAGCATGATGAACTTGCGACCCTGGAAACTTTGGTCGCACGACGGCAAACCGGCGCCTGAGACGCTCGAGATCGTTGCCGTGCTCGAAGGTGTGCTGCGTCGACATCCGAATCACACTGGAGCGAATCACTACTACATACACGCCGTAGAAGCCTCGACGAATCCGGACCGCGCGCTGCCTAGTGCCGCACGTCTCGGCAAGGTTGCGCCGAAGGCGGGCCATCTGGTCCATATGCCGTCGCACATCTACGTCCGTACCGGCGACTACGCGGAAGCAGCACAATCAAATGTTGACGCGATTGCTGCCGATCGTGAGTACATCGCAAAGACCGGCGCGCAGGGTCTTTACACGATGATGTACTACAACCACAACATCCACTTCCTGGCCGCTGCAAATGCCATGAAGGGACGTTACGCCGACTCAATCAAATCGGCGCGCGAACTCGAAGCGAACGTCAAACCGCACGTCAAAGCAATGCCGATGCTGGAAATGTTCGTGCCGTATTCGCAAGTGGCGCTCGTTCGCTTTGCGCGTTGGAATGAGGTTTTTAATGAACCAAAGCCTGCGCCGGAGTTGAAGATCACGACCGCGTTCTGGCATTTCGCCCGCGGCAGTGCTTATGCAGCGACGAATCAGGTTCCAAAAGCTGAAGCGGAGCTGACTGCTCTGCAAGCGCTAATCAAAACCATTCCCGCGGACGCACCGATGGGAAACAGCGGCGCCGTCAATGTTTTAAAGGTTGCCGATCTGGCACTTGCCGGAAAAATGGCGTATGCGCGTGGAGATAAGGAAGCGGCCTTTGACCTGCTCAGCAAGGCCGTCGCCGCCGAGGACGCGACGAGTTATAACGAACCCTCAGATTGGGATCTTCCCGTTCGCGAGTTCTTCGGCGGCGCGCTGCTGGCCAGTGGCGATTACGCCAGGGCCGAGAGCGTCTTCCGTGCGGAGATTGAGAGACATCCGCGCAATGGTCGGGCGCTGTTTGGCCTGGCTGAGAGTTTGAAGAGGCAGGGTAAGGATTCATCCGCGCGGATGGTCCAAAATGAATTTGAAACAGCGTGGCAAAACGCTGACACGAAGCTGACTGTTGAGAGTTTGATTGGAGTTCAGCCGAAGGTGATCGCCGCTTCGGGCTGGTCGTCGGACGTGCAGTTTTCCAACGTCTCGCTGAGGACCGGTGTCCGATTGCGTTATGGCTATCAGGGCGACCCTGCGGGCGAGCCGATCATCCTGTTGCACGGCTACAGTGATTCTTCGTTTTCGTACAGCACGGTGTTGCCGTTGCTGGATCGCAAGTACCGCGTTTACGTTTTGGACCAGCGCGGTCACGGTGAATCAGATCGGCCAACCAATGCTTACGCTCTGTCACAGTTCGCCGCGGACGTCGTGGCGTTTATGGATGTAATGAAAATTGATAAAGCGACGATAGTGGGCCACTCGATGGGAAGTTTTGTGGCGCAGCACGTCGCAGTCGCCGCGCCGGAACGCGTAAAGCGGATGGTGCTCTCCGGCTCGGCGACTACTATTCGCAACAACGTGGTGACGGATCTTCAACGCGAAGTTAACGCACTCACCGATCCGGTTCCGGAAAAGTTCGTGCGCGAATTTCAGCTCGGGGTGGCCTTTCAGCCGATGCCCGATGCTTTCGTCGCGGGCGTCGTCAAAGAGAGCTTGTATCTTCCGGCCCGAGTTTGGCGTGAAGTGATGGCGGAGATGTTATCGCCGAAATCGAATGTCGAACTTGCGAAGATCAAAGTACCGACGTTGATACTTTGGGGCGACAAAGAGAACGTCTTTCCGCGGTCTGAACAGGATGCACTCCTTGCGGCCTTGCCAAATGCACGCTTAAAGGTCTATGAAGACACGGGACACGCTATGCACTGGGAGCGTCCCGCGTGGTTTGCCAAAGACTTGCAGGAGTTTATGAACTGAGACAATTTCCTTTCACGATCCGTGTCGTGTGTGTTGTTATCTGTGGCGTGCTCTTGAGTAGCCACATTAGGACCACGGATTCTCTTGCGCAGAGTGCTGGACGCTCCGTCGTTCGCGCGCAGAACGGCATGGTGGCGTCCAGCCAACCACTCGCTTCGTTAACCGGACTCGAAGTTCTCAAACGCGGCGGCAATGCGGTCGATGCAGCGATCGCAATGGCCGCCGTTCTTAATGTCACCGAGCCGATGATGACTGGCGTCGGCGGCGACATGTTCGCCCTCGTCTATTGGTCCAAGACGAAAGAGGTCAAAGGACTCAATTCTAGCGGTCGAGCGCCACGTGCTTTGAGTATCGATCACTTCGCGAAGAAGAACGTCAAACAGATGCCGCAGTTTGGCATGGAGGCGGTTACAGTTCCCGGCGCGTTTGATGGCTGGGTCGCGCTGAACGAGAAGTACGGCACGATGAAACTGGCGGACCTGCTCGCGCCGGCGATCGGTTACGCTGAAAACGGCTTCCCGGTGATGGAGAAGACGGCGGAAGACTGGGATGCCGAAGTTGATAAGCTCACTAAGAACGCGGCAGCGGCAGCGAATTACCTCGTCAACGGTCGCGCACCTCGCGCGGGCGAAATCTTCCGTCAACCCAACCTCGCACGGACGCTGCGCACGCTAGCGAGCGGCGGGCGCGATGCGTTTTACAAAGGTGAGATCGCGAAAGCCATCGTTGACTACTGCGCAAAGAACGGCGGCTTCCTAACGATGGAAGATCTCGCCGCTACTAAACACGATTGGGTCGAACCCATCTCGACGAACTATCGCGGTTACACCGTTTACCAGATTCCCCCAAACGGGCAGGGAATCACCGCGCTGATTGCTCTGAACATCCTTGAAGGCTTCGATCTCAAGAAACTGAGCGCGCAGCCCGAGCGCTACTATCACACCTTAATCGAAGCGACGAAGCTCGCGTTCGCCGATCGCAATCGTTACATCGCGGATCCGTCTTTCGCGAAAGTGCCGGTGGCCCAACTGCTTTCAAAAGACTACGCGGCCCGTCGTCGTGCGCTCATCAATCCGAACAAGACACTCGACACGCCGCCGCCGGGCGACATCAATGTCGGCAGCGACACGACGTACCTCACGGTGGTCGACAAAGATGGCAACGCCGTCTCGTTCATCAACAGCATCTTCGATTCATTCGGTTCGGGCATCGTCGCGGGCGACACGGGTATCGTGCTGCAAAACCGCGGCACTGGTTTCTCGCTCAATCCTGATCATCCGAATCGTCTCGAGCCTGGCAAGCGGCCGTTTCACACAATCATTCCCGCGATGGTCCTGAAGGATGGCGAACTGTTCATGTCGTTTGGCGTGATGGGTGGTGCGATCCAGCCGCAGGGACATGTGCAGGTGCTGGTGAACCTGATCGATCGGGGAATGAATCTGCAAGAGGCAATCGATGCCGCGCGTTATCGCTTCATGACCGGACGCGGCGTGTTGATGGAGGACGGTTTAGGCACTTCCGTGATCGAACGTCTGATCTCGATGGGCCATGTGCGCGCCAAGCCTCCTGGCGTGCTGCGCTCGTCGATGGGCGGCGGCCAGGCGATCATGATCGATCCGGTAAGTAAAACACTGATGGGCGCCTCCGATCCTCGCAAAGACGGCATGGCACTCGGATATTAAATCTTTGTGAACACCGAAGATAATCGAAAAGATTAAAACCACAGCGAACCTCAACCTCGAGCACATCGTAATAACATCTCCGGCAGAATTTCGTCACCTGTAGCTTGATGGACGCCTACCGGATCATAGTTGTTCACGAACCACCCTTAACACCGTTTTAGGTAACATCGATTTAACATGACCGCCACCGGAAACGTAAGTGAGGTGACTCATCATGAATCCCTTCGATCTTCCCGGTCCACAATTCCTGCTGGTCTACATCATTTTTGCTGGTCTGGTTATTTCAGGCCTGGTCTTCGCACGCCGGCGCGCTGAGTTGTCACCGTCGACGGCGCGGATCGATCTCTTCGATCCGTATTTGATTGCTTTTCTGCGCGGTGGAGAGAGGGAAGTGGCGCTCTTGCGGACGTACACGCCTTCCACTCAAACGCTCGGGTTGGGTGAGGCGTGCGAATCCTATGATAAGACACTGCGAAGAGCCCGGCTGCTGCCTGATGAATACGTCACGCGCGCGCGGCTATTTCGATTAATCATTGCCGGACTTCTACTCGGCAGCGTCGCAGTTACGAAACTTATACTTGCTTTGGCTGCGGGACGTTCGAATGTTGGTTTTCTGATCCTCTTGACGATTGCGGCGGTCGTGATCGCGTCCGTCGTTTCATTTCCGCGTTTGACTGAGAGCGGAAAGGCAATGCTCGAGGACGTGAAGAGTCTTTACAGCGGGCTGCAACATCGCCCTGTGCCGTCAACACCAGGATCTGCCGGCGTCGAACCAATGATGTTGGCTGCGGTTTTCGGAGTCGGTGCGCTGTCGGCTGTCGGTTACGCGGATCAACCGTTTTCAGGCCGCCGTAAAAAGTCAGAGGGGTCGTGTGCGACTGACTCCGACTGCGGTAGTTCGTGCAGCAGTAGTAGTTCGTCGTGTAGTAGCGGTAGCTCATCGTGTAGCAGCGGCAGTTCGTGCTCAGGCGGCGGTGGTTCATGTGGCGGTGGGTGTGGTGGTTGTGGAGGATCATGATCGTGCGTGATCGGTTTGGCCTTGGATGGCGTGCAAAACTGGCGCTCGGGATTCTTTCGAATCTCGATCGGATAGACATCGTCGAAGTTATTGCCGACGATTACTTTGGC
Source organism: uncultured Acidobacteriota bacterium (assembly GCA_963789185.1). Taxonomy (GTDB): domain Bacteria; phylum Acidobacteriota; class Blastocatellia; order Pyrinomonadales; family Pyrinomonadaceae; genus PSRF01. The sequence goes on along the minus strand of CAWBJU010000010.1, from coordinate 35,078 downwards.
GCGCCGCATCGCGAGCGCCGGGCGTTGCGGACGCTTGGTGCGCAAACCCCGGTGACGCTGCACGGCGTGTCGCTTGGTATGGCTTCGTCCGTGCCGGTCGCGACGAAGCGGCTCGTCGAGATGGCACGGCTTTGCGAAGAGGTGAGACCTGTCTCGTGGTCGGAACATTTGGCGTTTGTGCGCGGTGGTGGGATTGAGATCGGACACCTCGCCGCTCCACCTCGGTCCACCGCGACGGTTGATGGCGCCATCGCAAATCTTCGCCGGGCACGACAGATCGTAGGCGTAGCGCCGCAAGTGGAGAACGTGGCGACGTTAATCGATCCGCCGGGTAGCGATCGCGACGAAGCAACGTGGGTTTCAGAAATCATTCTTCACTCTGAAAGCGATCTGCTGCTGGATCTACATAACCTTCACGCTAATTCGATCAACTTCAATTTCGATCCGGTTGATTACATAACGCGCATTCCGCCGGAACGCATCGGTGCCATTCATCTCGCGGGCGGCAAGTGGATCGGACCTCCGAACGCGCGGCGGCTACTCGACGATCACTTGCACGACGTGCCGGATCCTGTTTATCAATTACTGGAAGAAGTAGGTGCACGCGCGACGCGTCCGTTAACGGTGATTCTCGAGCGTGACGGCAACTTTCCGCCCATCGAATGGTTGCTCGAACAGCTTGACCGCGCGCGACGCGCCGTAGCACGGGGACGAGCACGAAAGAGGGCTGCAGCGGCATGAACTATTCGCGACTCGAAACGTTTCTTGCCCGCATTTACGTCGATCGTGAGGCGCGCGGGCTGTTTCTCGCAGACCCGCGCGGCGAAGCGACAAAAGCCGGACTGACGGCGCAACAGATTGAAGATGTGATAAAGATCGATCGCGACGAGCTCGAGCTTCTCGCTGACAGTCTCGAAAGGAAAAAGCACGGTCGTAAATGATTAAATCGGTCACGAGCCGCGACAACTCGCTACTTCGGCTTGCGCGTGCGGTGCGCGACGGCAAAGAAACCGAATACATCTTCGTGGAAGGGCTGCGATTGTGCGAGGAAGCGCTTCGGTCTGCCCTCGAGATCGAGGCAGTGATCGTCTCGGAAGAGTTGTTGCGAAAAGAGCGAGCTGCGACCGCGATTGCCGAGTTGGACCAGGCAGCACAGCGCAGTGCGTCAGTCAGCGAAAAACTACTCGAGTCGATCTCTTACACGAAGACGCCGCAGGGCATCGTCGTGCTCGCGCGGCGACCTGACTCTTTTGAATCTCGACTCGCCTCCGCTATCGATCACAACTCGCTAATCGTCGTACTGCATAAGATCAACAACCCCGTAAACGTAGGCGCTGTCCTGCGCACCGCGGAAGCGGCCGGCGCGAACGGTGTGATCGCGACGCAGAACACGAGCGATCCCTTTTCACCAAAGTCGTTGCGCGGCGCGATGGGTTCGGCGTTCAGATTGCCGATTTGGAATGGTCCAACTTACGAGAAGATGATTGAGTGGTGTCGCAGTCGCGAGATCGCAACGGTTTGCGCGGATGCCGACGCGCCGCTGGCACACACGGAATTCGACTGGACCCGAGCGACGGCACTCATCATGGGACCTGAATCAACCGGACTCACCGACGCCGAAACCGCCAGCGCCACCCACATCGTGCGCATCCCCATGCACGGCGCCGTCGAATCTCTCAACGTCTCCGTTGCCGCCGGGATTCTGTTGTTCGAAGCCGCACGCCAGCGATCGGTCAAGTAGCCACAAGAGGCACAAGAAACACAAAAGGCACAAAGAGTCTTTGTCCAGTAGGAATGTCCTTGGTTCCTTTTTATTCTTGTGCCTTTTGTGTTTCTTGTGCCTCTTGTGGCTATTCTGCGCGGATACAAACTTCAGTCGCCGGAAACGCCTTGCCTGAGCCGCGTTTGAGCCACGCAACTATCGTGTAAATCCCAGGCCTGTCGTGAAAGAGCGAAACCGGCACGCTGAAGTTTCCATCGAGATCGATGTCGACATCGCCTCTCGTGCGGTCCATATACATGAATGGCGGCGTAACCTTCGGACGCAGCACTTTCGAATCGTGCGGCAATCCGTAAGACCTCGCCTCGTTGAGCCAGCTCATCTCCGGCGTCTTCGGAAGCGGCTCGTAGAAAACCTCAACGTGATTGAGACTGTGACCTCGTTTCAACATCTTCGCCGCAAACTGGACCACGCCCCTCGGTTTCGCCACCCGCGGCATCGCCTCCATCTCGACATACCTCGCGACGAACAGTTCAACCAGTCGTAATCGCAGCTTTTCAACGGCGATGCCGAAGCCCACGTGCGTGTGTTGCGGCGCAAGGATCGTCTTTCGATGACCATCGTTGGGCGGTTGTTCCTGGTAGAGACGCAGGTGTAAGTACGACGTATCCTGCTTCAAGTCACTCATCTTGTTGGACCAGGTGTTGTCGGCAGCGGAAACATTCTCCTGCGTAGCGTCAACGCCTCCGGCGAACGAATAGCGGTGATAGGGTTTGAATCCGTCGCGGCTCCAGTGACTCGCAAACTCGTGCATCGCCATCTCGGTTGCATGTTGCGTGGCGACTCGCGTGGCCAACGGATCCATCGCGAGCGGCGGCACTTTCGCAACCGCACGCTCCTCATTCACCATCTCGAGGAGGTTCGCGCGAAGATCCGCGAATTTTTCCAAATCAACTGATTGCTGAGGTAAAGAAAGAGCGGAGTCGAACAGAACCATGCCGAGTGGCGCACTTAATGACTGGAGAAACGCGCGCCGCTGCATAACTCAACTCAACGACGAAACCTGCGACGACGGAAAAAGATAAAGAAGCCTGCGACGACGAGTGACGCAGCGATAATGATGTAACCCAGTTGCCTGTCACTCAGCCCACCAGCGATGACGATGATACCGTCAGACTCCGCCATCAGTTGCGGCGACAGCAGTGTCATCAGCATGCTAATAACCAGGCCCAGCACCGTAATCGACACAACTGCCAGGAACAACACAACCGATATCTTGAAGAGTTTTGGATACATTGCTAGTTGCTCCCGGTCTTGACCCGGGCTTTCAGTCGCGCCGTGGTATGGCAGCAGCCAGTCCTTCGGCGCAGTCGATTGAGACACCCAGGTCGCGCAACAAACCGTCCTCCAAACCATAAATCCAACCATGGACCACCAACTCCTGACCGCGCTGCCATGCGGTCTGTACAATCGTTGTGCTCGCCACGTTCAGCACTTGCTCGACGACGTTCAGTTCGCAGAGCCTGTCCAAGCGTTGCCTCTCGTCCGTGATTTGCGAGAGCTCCGTTTCGTGATCGCGTATCACGTCCTGGACGTGACGCAACCAGTTGTCGATCAAACCGAGTTGCGAATTGTCCATCGCGGCCTTCACGCCGCCGCAGCCATGATGGCCACACACGATGATGTGCTCGACTTTCAGCACGTCAACTGCGTACTGCATGACCGACAGGCAATTGAAATCTGTATGCACGACGACGTTCGCGACGTTCCGGTGCACGAACATCTCGCCGGGAACCATACCGATGAGCTGCGTCGCGGGAACGCGACTGTCGGCACAGCCAATCCAAAGAAACTTCGGCGTCTGCTGTTTGGCTAAGGTCTCAAAAAACTCCGGATCGCTTGCCGTGATCGCTTCTGCCCATTCCCGGTTCTTATCGAGAAGACGTTTTAAATCTTTCATATTTCCGGATGATCTTTACCCTTACTTGTTTCGCCATCGTCCTTCTTTACAACGCTGATGTGGCCGTCTGACTCCATGTAACTTTCCTTTACGTCCTTGAAATCATCGACGCCCTGCTCGCGCAGTTCACCAAGCAATTCTTCTTCCGAGATCATCTCCTTGCGCAGGTTTCGTTTTTGTATTCGTCCATCTTTAATCAGCAGCAGCGCGCGTGGGCGGAGTATCTTGTTCAGGGCAGGGAAGCGAAATCCCAGGTAGTCAAAAAGATAATCCCAGCCGACGATCGTTGCTACGAGGATCAGACCATCGCCGACGGAATTGTACTCGGCGCTCATTGCGTTTTGTGCTGCGTCGGCAATGAGGACGACTACAAGCAGATCGGAGATGCCAATCGCTCCCGCGCCACGTCGCAGGAACCGGAAGATGATGAAAATAAAGAAGTAAACGATCGTTCCGCGGAGGATGATTTCAAGGAACAAACCCGAGGGTAAAAGCGCTTTTCCCCAGTAACTCCAATCGATCAACAGCAGAGCGATCATGCGGTCTGTGTTTGGTACTGAACCTGCGGCGGAACGTATTCGATCGGCATGTCGCCGTTATCAGCGCGCAGGTACTGCCAATCCTTCGGCTTCAATGAAGCGATGAGTTCTTTGCGATTCTTCGTCTTCAGGGGCTTGCCGGGATAAATTTTTCCCATTCGCTGCAACGTCTTCTCCGGAATCGCGCCCGAGAACATCCACAACGGCCAGGTAAAGTTTGGACCATTGAGCCGGCGCAACTTGTAGAGCCACATACCAATGGATCCGACGCGCCAGGCCATCGGTCCCCACCAGCTATACTGGCCGGGTCGCAGGTTCATCTTCCAGCACTTCATCATCAGTTGCCATTGCAGCGGAGTGAGCTGTTTCGTTTGCCGCACGCCTTCTTCTTTTTCCATCCGCGTGTCGTGCAGGGGCGTGAAGATCGACGGGATCAGAAACGCGAAAAGCCCACGACGTTCCATTTCGTAAACGAGATCGATCGTCTCCATGACGTCCTGGTCCGTCTCGCCGGGGTTGCCGACGATTAACGTCATCGCGGGGAACCAGTTGTTTTCGTTCAGCACGCGCAGTCCTTCGAGGACGACGCTGGGCCAGTCTTCGATCGAAAACGGAACTCCCTTGCTCGACATAATCTGCTTCGCCATGCGAAGAGAACCGGTCTCCAAGCCAATCAACGGCGCGAGTGCTTTCTTTTCCGGATGACTGCTGAGATACGGAAAATGGATCGGACTCTTCGGCAGCAGGAGATCGGAGAGTTGCTTGATGAGCAACGGATCGACAACAGCGGGCGCGATCGTGCAGTGGCTCAACACGTGCTGCTCGACGCCCGGGGTGTTCACGATGTCGGAATAAAGATCGACGAGAGCCTCGCGGTTGGGAAAATAAAAAGGCGTATCAGTGTGGACCTGACCCCAAATGAACATGTCTTCGGTTGCGAGGGAGATCTGCTTGTTGCCGTTGCGCACGTTGGCGCGCACCGCTTCCAGGATCCTGTCTTTTGGTAAATCGATCTGGGGATTCAGATCAGGAACGCAGAACTTGCAGCGCCGGCCGCAGCCCGTGGTCATCTCGACGACGCCGAACGTGGTGCGCGTGTCGGGGAAAAGAATTGCGTCTCGCTCGACCGGATGTTTGACGTCGACGCGTCGAGGCAGTGGCTCGCCTTGAATGGCTTTGCGAAAGAGTTCGAGCGTATCGGCTGATTCGCCTCGTCCTTCGACGACACAATCGACACTCAGTTCGTCGTACGTGTCAGTTTGAATAATTTGCCAGCCACCTGAGCCGCCGACGATCACTTTGAAGTTCTCCCGGTAGGGACTTGCTTTGATCTTAGCGAAAAGTTGCCGCGAGTAATGAGAGTTGATCGGCATCTTCGACGATCCGAAGATCGAAGTGTAAACACCGGCAGCAAATGTTACGCCGAGCGGATTGTGCGTCGACACGGCGACGACGCGCGTGCGCGGACCAACGAACTTGTCGAGGTCGTCAGGGAAGCAGGCGACGACGTCGTCGCTTTGGAATTCGCGCAGCAGCGACTTCTCAACGACGCGCACGCCGGCGGGCATGTACCGCGCCGAACCGTCGGCGTTGTGTTCGACGTCGCGCCACTTCGGATACTTTCGATTGATGACGCCTTCCATCCAGATCGGTATTGACGCCATCGCCATCTGAATGAAGTAACCAGCGTGATCGATTGCCTCAGTTAGCGGTGCAGTAAGGACGATTAGACGACCACCATCTGAGGGTCCATTTGGGGAACCCAGGGGAATCTGTGTCATGGGCGCTTACACTAATGAAATAATTCGAGGTTTACAAGTCCTTTCTGAGGTCTATTTCGACCCAGATAGGCCAATGATCTGAAACATTCAGTGGTTTCGCGACACCCCAGCGCGCGATCTTCAATCCGCGAGAAAAAATCCAGTCGGCATGCATCAGCAGGCCGCCACCACGCCAGGTTGATGTTCCAGTGGGGTAGGGCGTGGTGTAACCGCGCGACTCGAGGAATTGGCGCGTTACGATGCACTTTTGGGTGGAAAGCGTGTTGAAGTCGCCGAGAATTAACGTCGGGAGTGTACTTGATTCTGCATGCGCGGCGAGCACTTCGAGTTGCGCGACTTGTCCGTCGCTCGCAGCGTGCGGGTCTACGTGAGCATTAAGAATACGAACCGCGTGTGATCCGGCTGAAATCGTTGCGGCCATCGCCAGCCGGGGTCGCCACGGACACTCTTGCCACGGAAGATCGAGACGGACGACGTCGCTCATCGGTAAACGGCTCAACAGCGCCACACCCGTGTCGCCTTCATCGTGAAGATCGATCGGCTCTTCAAAGTCGAGCCACCATTGACGTTTCACTGGCTTGATACCGCGCGGGATTCCCGCCGGAGCGTGCACCCAGTTCATGTTCAACTGCGAAGCGAGTTCGCAGGCGACGTGATGACCGCCGGTGCGAACGGTGCGTTTGTCTGCTTCCTGCAAAGCAAGGACGTCCACGGCGGGCAGTAGTTTTCCGGTAGTGAATGCGCGTGCCGCGAGGGAAATCATGTTGCCAATGTGTTGCGGGCGACGCGCCAGGCTCATCAGGCCGAGCTTTCGCACGATGCCACCGGGAATTAGATACGGACCGCGGGCGTAACGAATGTTGTAGGAAGCGACAACAAGCTTCGATCGTTCGGGATCTGCCGGGTGATTGCTAGAATGATTGCCGAATTCGAGTTTCTCAGCTTCCGCTAACGGGGGAATTGCAGTGTCCATCGTACTGGCAATTGTAGACGACATGTTCTTCGCATCGAAAATCCGCGCGACGGCGGAGGCCGTTGGCGTCGAAGTCAAGTTCGTGAGATCGATTGAGAAGTTGATTGAGACGGCGCGGGAAGTGAAGCCGGGTTTAGTAGTGGTTGACCTGCATAATACGAAGCTCGATCCGGTTGCTGTAGGCACCGAGCTGAAGTCGAATGAGGATTTAAGGCAGGTCCGGTTGCTTGGTTTCTTCTCACACGTCCAAGCTGATCTGCAACGTAATGCGATAGCTGCCGGCTACGATCAAGTCATACCGAGATCCGTGTTCGCGCGCGATCTCGGCCAGATACTCGCTACAGGGCAGCCGTGACCGGCGCGATCACTTCGTGAATCGACCTGACCTCACTCACCATCTGTTCGTATTGATCGAGTGTTAAGGCCTGGGCGCCGTCTGAAAGCGCGTGCTCCGGTTGGTCGTGGACTTCCACGATCAATCCATCAGCTCCGACCGCGACACCGGCGCGTGCGAGCGGCGTTACCATGTAGTTCTTTCCGGTTCCGTGTGAAGGATCGACGATCACCGGCAGGTGCGAAATGCGCCGGGCGGCCGTGACGGCTGCAAGGTCGAGAGTATTTCGCGTGTGTTGCGCAAAGGTGCGGATGCCTCGTTCGCAGAGAACGACCTGATAGTTGCCCTCGGCCATGACGTACTCGGCTGCCAGCAACCATTCGTCGAGCGTGGCCGATAGTCCGCGTTTCAGCAACACCGGAATACGTGCTTTGCCGGCGCGACGCAGGAGCGTGAAGTTCTGCATGTTGCGCGCGCCGATCTGAATCATGTCGCCGTAACGTTCCACGAGGTCTACACCCGCTTCGTCGAGTGCTTCGGTAACGATCTTCAAACCGTAGGTGTCGCGCACTTCGGCCAGTATCTTGAGTCCTTCTTCGCCGAGTCCCTGGAAAGCGTAAGGTGAAGTTCGTGGTTTGTAGGCGCCGCCGCGGAAGAAGCGTGCGCCACTGCGTCGGACTGCTTCAGCGATCGCAAAAGCCTGCGCGCGACTCTCAATTGCGCATGGACCAGCAATGATCGCAAGTTCGTCACCGCCGATCGTGGCGTCGCCGATGCGTACGACTGTCTTTTCCGGGCGCAAGTCGAGCGAGATCAGTTTGTAGGGTTTAGTAACGCGAATTGCTTCTGCAACGCCGGCCAGGTTTTCGAAGTGCGACGGGTCGATCGCCGTCGGGTTGCCAGTGATGCCGATGGCTGTGCGGTTTGCTCCCGGCATCGGATGCGCTTTGAATCCCAGTTGTTCGATGACGCGCAGGACAGCATCGAGCTGGCTGTCAGTCGCGTCGGCTTTCATTACGATTAACATGGCTTACTCCATTGCCGATTTCCGATTGCCAATTGCCGATTGCTAACTCTTTCAATGTGTCTTGTTCCGATTACCAGGTAAAACTGAAGCAGGCGACCAATCGGCAATTGGCAATCGGCGATTGGCAATCTCTTCACATCTGGTCGGGAACGTTGATGCCCAGGATTCCCAGGGCGGCGGTCAAGCGAGCACGTACCACTTTCGTCACCGCGATCAGCACTGCGCGCCGGACCACATCCTTCTCCGTGAGAATTCGATGATCGTGGTAAAACCTGCTAAAGGTGCGCGCAAGCGAAAAAGTGTACTTCGCCAGGTTGGCGGGCTCAGCGGACTTACGGCACTGTACTATCACATCATCGAGTTGTTGCGTCAACATTAACAAAAACCAGATCTCCGTGCCGCTCTCACCAGAAAGCACCTCGCTTGCTTTCTGCTGCACCTCGGCATCGTCCGCCAAGCTTTCTATTAACGAATCTGCCTCGTGAACAGTTTCACGACCTAGCTTTCGGAAGATGGAATTCGTCCGAACCGCCGCGTACTGGCAGTACGGACCAGTTTCACCTTCGAACGAAAGCGCCTCATTAAAGTCGAAAGCAATTAGTGTATTGCGGGTAAATTTCAATAGAAAGTAGCGCAGCGCCGCGACGGCAACTTCATGCGCGGTCGCATTCTTTTCTTCCTGTGAAAGCTCAGGGTTGCGCTTTTCGACTTCGGCGAGCGCGCCCGCTTCGAGTTGATTGATCAGATCGTCAGCTTTGACTCCCAGACCCTTGCGCCCGCTCATCTCGATGTAGGGCCGCGCACGATCCTCGTCACTTACTTCGATGCCAAGCTCTTCGCAAGCAGCCGGGGACAACGCGACCATTTCGTAACTGAAGTGGACGCTTGCGTCATCGCCGATCTCCGGCACGACCGCAGCCACTCCGCGCGCGACGATGTCTTGTGGGTATGATTGTCGCGAATCGATCACGTTGTAGACAGTCACGCCACCGCCGAAGTGTGGACGAGCGATGTCGCCGCTTTTCTCGGCATCGGGATCGCTCGTCGTCACCCAGAGCACATGTCCGTCGCGGTAGTTGCGAAAGACGTTGTAATGAAAATCGAGACCGAGCTTCCCCAGTTTCCACAGTTGATAGGCGATGTCTTTGCCCGTGTAAGTGACGGTGCCGTTCGAGCGCACGATGATCTTGTCTGACTCGTGTTCGTCAGTGCCGGTGTGCGATTCGAAAGGCATCACCCAGCAGCCGGCGTGGCGACCTTCGGTCTCGTAACGAATGACGCCCGTGTCTTTCATTAACTGGAACGCGCGTTCCCAGAAGTGCAAGTGCAGGATGTCTGACTCGCGTGCGAGCAGGTCGTAACGAATGCCGAGCCGCTCCATCGTGTCGAGAATGCATTCGACGTTTCGCGTCGCGACGTAGTCAGCCAATTCCGCAATCAAATTATCGCCGGCTTCGACGGCGTGCAGGACGTCGGTGCGGAGTTTTGCTTTTTCAGGATTGATGTCGGCGCCTGGATTGCCGTCGCGATAGAAGAGCCCGACTTTGGTGTAAAGATCCCAGCAGTAGTAATCGAACGGATAGTCTTTTGAGAGCGACGCGTCGAGTGCTTTGATTTGATCGAGGTCCATCTTTTCGAGATGGATGAAACCGACGACGACATCCGCGACTTGCACACCGGTGTTGTCGATGTAGTTCTGGACTTCGACGCGATCACCGGCAGCTTGCAGGATGCGCACAAACGTATCGCCGAGCACAGCGTTGCGCACGTGTCCGATGTGGGCGGCTTTGTTCGGGTTGATGCTCGTGTGCTCGACCATCTTCTTCGGACGCTCATCGTCTGATTGGGTGGCTCTAAAGAGATCGGGCGGGGCAATGAGACTGAGCAGCTTCGCGCGATCAAAGAAGACGTTGATGTATCCGGCGCCGGCGATCTCAACACGCGCGACTTCTTCGATATTTTCGAGCCGCACTTTAAGCTGTTCCGCTATGGCGCGTGGATTCTGTTTCTCACCGGTCTTTTGTTTGACGAGTTTGGCCAGTTCGAATGAGACGGGGAAGGCGAGATCGCCGAGCTCGGGCTTCGGTGGCTGATCCGTGTTGATCTGATCGAGTTCCACGCCAAAGATCTCTTGCGCAGACGACTTGATTAAATCTCTTAGTTTTTGTTGCAGGTCGCGTAGGGTCATGTGTGCAAAAGGGCAGAGTATAGCGGATAACACGGATATGCTACCATCGCGCCCACAATGGAAGTCGCGCAAGTTTCGATCTCCGCGCACCTGCGGCGTCGTTTCGCCGAGGCGCGCCGGGTGTTGGTGCTGACCGGGGCGGGTGTTTCCGCCGAGTCGGGTGTACCGACGTTTCGTGGCGGTGGGAATACAGCCGTTTGGAAGGGAATGCCTTTCGACGTCATCTCTTCCGGACAGATGCTCGAGCGCAACTTGCCGGCTGTTTGGGAATGGTTCGATTACCGTCGCGGAGTGCTGGCCTCGCTGAATCCCAACCCGGCGCACTACGAGATCGCGAAGTGGCAGGATCGCTTTCCGGAGTTCACCCTCGTGACGCAGAACGTTGACGGGCTGCATCAGAAAGCCGGATCGCGCAACGTCGTCGAATTGCACGGGAACGTCTGGCGCGCGCGATGCACCGTTTGCAGGTTGGACCATGACATGTCGCAGAGCGTGCGACCGGAAGCGTGTCCCTCATGTGCCAACGAGCTGAGGCCCGATGTTGTGTTGTTCGGAGAGATGTTGCCGCCTGGCGCGTTTGAATTGGCTGCCAGTAAAGCTGCGCAGTGCGATCTCTGTTTTGTCATAGGAACGTCGGCCCTCGTCTATCCGGCTGCCGGACTGCCTGGAATTGCGAAGTCGGCAGGCGCGTATCTTTGTGAAGTGAATCCGGAACGAACGCCGCTTTCGGATCTGTGCGACGAAGTAATCACAGGGAAAGCGGGCGAGGTAGTGCCACAGATCGGTTTATGAGGACTCTGTATTTCGATTGTTTCGCGGGTGCGAGCGGCGACATGATACTCGGCGCGATGGTGGCGGCGGGCGTCGATCCTGATGCGCTGCGACATCAGCTCTCGTTGCTCAACGTCGAAGGTTTCAAGATCGACTTTGAAACTGTCGATCGATCCGGGTTGAGTGCGACGTACGCGCGGGTCGTAACCACGGATCAACACAAACACCGGCACTTATCAGATATTCGGCGAATAATAGAACATTCAGGCGTAACCGACGCGGCAAAAGAACTTTCGATCCGTATCTTCACTCGACTCGCAGAAGCGGAAGCGCGCGTTCATAACGAGCCTGTGGAGAAAGTGCACTTTCACGAGGTTGGTGCGCTGGATGCGATTGTCGACGTCGTCGGCGCGGCGATTTGTTTCGATCTGATGAACATCGATCGATTTGTTAGTTCGCCGCTGCACGTCGGTAGCGGAATGATTGAAATGGCGCATGGACGCTTTCCGGTGCCACCGCCCGCCGTCGCTGAACTGCTGCGTGGCGTGCCGTTCTACTCCGGCGAAATAAAAGGCGAACTGCTGACGCCCACTGGTGCCGCTATCATTACCACGGTTTGCCAGGAGTATGGACCAATACCGCAGATCAAAACGGATCGAACGGGCTATGGCGCCGGAACGCGACAGTATGAAAACTTTCCGAACGTCCTGCGCGTGCTTGTTGGCGAGACGGATGCTGCGGAAGGGGCGTCCGACCGTCTCTGGATGATCGAAACGAATCTCGACGACGCGTCCCCGCAAATCATCGGCCACGTTATGGACCGCGTATTCGACGTGGGCGCGCTCGATTGCTACTTCACGCCCGTGCAGATGAAAAAAAACCGTCCGGGTGTGCTTTTGTCGGTGCTGTGTGGCGTGAGCGAAAAGGAACGAGTGATGACGTTGTTGTTCAACGAGACGACAACACTCGGCATTCGCAGTTACGAAGTCGAACGGCGCGCGTTGCGTCGCAGCGCAGTACAGGTCGAAACGCCGTATGGGCCAATAGATGTTAAAGTAGCGCACCTGAACGGTCGCGTGGTAAATGAAATGCCGGAGTTTGAGCAGTGTCGAGAGGCTGCCATCCGTGCAAATGTGCCGTTGAAAGTGGTGGAGGAGGCAGCGCGTGTCGCGCTAGCGAAGACCCGTGATTAACGATAAACAGCAAGATGCGCCGCCGGCGGTCGATCTCGATCTGATCGCGCAAGGCGTGCGCATGATCATCGAAGGCATTGGCGAAGATCCGGACCGGCCCGGTCTGCACGGCACTCCGCGACGTGTCGCTGAGATGTATGCCGAACTGACTTCCGGCATGCGAGAAGACCCGCAGCAACACGTTGTACCCTTGCCGGGCGACAAGCATGACGAGATGGTGATCGTGAAAGACATTTCTATAGCGTCGCTTTGCGAGCATCACCTGGCGCCGTTCGTCGGCAAGTGTCACATCGCCTACATACCAAAGGGCGGGCGCATTCTCGGCATCTCGAAGCTCGCGCGACTCGCGGAGACGTTCTCGCGTCGACTACAGCTTCAGGAACGTTTGACCACGGATATCGCGAACACCCTCTTCGAAGGTCTGAAGCCACTCGGCGTCATGGTGGTGATCGAAGCAGAACACACGTGCATGACGTTGCGCGGAGTGCGAAAAGCCGACGCCAAGACAGTGACGTCGGCAGTGCTAGGTGGTTTTCGCAGCGACCCGCGCACGCGCGCCGAAGCGATGGCGCTCATAAAAGGAAAGGATTAAAGATTCCCGCCTCCGCTTAAGACCAAATGAAAACGTTCTACGTAACTACACCGATTTACTACGCCAACAGCCTGCCGCATCTCGGTCATCTCTACACGATGATCGTGTGCGACACGATCGCGCGCTCCAAGCGTCAGCGCGGCATCGAAACTTACTTTCTCACCGGCACCGATGAGCACGGCATCAACATCGAACGCTCGGCCCAGAAGGCAGGCCGCACACCACAACAGCAGGCTGATTACGTAGTCGATTACTTCAAGCAGATGACGCGCGAGTTTGGTCTCGATACCGAACACGGAGGGTACGACATCTTCATGCGCACCACCGCGCCGTTTCACTACGAGGGCGTCAGCGAGTTATGGCGTCGCTGCGCAAAAGCGAAGACGCCGAAAGGTAACGACGCGATCTACAAAGGTCATTACGAAGGCTGGTTTTGCGCGCCGTGTGCTGCTTACAAGACTGAAGATGAGTACCGCGCCCCGGCGGATCCAAACGGCGTTCCGACGTGTTTGATTCACGACACGCCGCTCGATCGCGTATCCGAAGAGAGTTATTTCTTCCGCCTTTCCGATTACGCCGAAGCGTTGCTCGACGTCTATCAAACGCAGCCGGATTTTGTAAGACCAGAGTCACGCAGAAACGAAGTCAGCAGTTTTGTGCGTGGTGGGCTTCAGGATCTTTCCGTCAGTCGATTGAAGACGTCCGTGAGCTGGGGCGTGCCGGTGCCTGACGATCCGAACCACACGATGTACGTCTGGTTTGACGCGTTAACGAATTACATCACCGCGATCGGCTTCGGTAACGAAGAGCGGGAGCGTGCCGTCGGTTTTGAAAAATACTGGCCCGCGCTGCACATGGTCGGCAAAGACATACTGCGTTTTCACGCGGTCTATTGGCCGGCTTTCCTGATGGCCGCGGGGGTCGAGTTGCCGCGGGCGATCGTTGCCCATGGCATGTGGCTGGATCCAAATGGCCGCAAGATGTCGAAGACGCTCGGCAACACGGTTGAGCTCGACGTGTTGCAGAAGAATTTTTCGATCGACGCGATTCGCTACTTCTGCCTGCGCGAGATGGTGTTCGGACAGGACGGGCGTTTCGGTTATGAAGGACTGATCGATCGGGCCAATAGCGATCTTGCCAGTGGTTTAGGGAACCTTTCGAGCCGCACGTTGACGATGATCGCGCGTTACTGCGAGTCGCGAATTCCTTCGCCCCAGATTCCGGAAGAGAAGTTGTTGCTCGCGAAGCGGTCAGGAGTCGATACAGACGAGACGACTGTCGTCGGGTTCATCGAAACGGCGCGCGATCAGTTTCTCTTGCACTTCGAGAACCTCGCGTTCAGTCGAGCGCTCGAGGTCGCGTGGTCCGTCGTAGCGCGCGTCGACAAGATGATCACTGACGCGAAGCCGTGGGACCTCGCAAAAGACGAGAACCAGCGACACACGCTCGGCGCCGTGCTTTATCGCGCCGCGGAAACACTGCGTTGGTTAAGTGTGTTGCTGTATCCAGTGATGCCGGAAGCTAGCCGCGCGATCGCGAAACAGCTCGGTATGGACCAACCACCTGACAAGATCGATCCTGCGGAACTTAAGTGGGGAGAGCTTGGCGAAGGTACGCCGATCGGCGAGGTGCAACCTGTATTTCCACGTCTCGATAAAGCTCAGATCATTTCTGCAATCCAAAACAAGGAAACGCAGGTCGTTCCCGACGCCCCCAAAGAATCGGTCTTACCTGAAAACTTCATCGAGATCGACGATTTCGCGAAAGTCGATCTGCGTGTCGGAACGGTCTTGTCCGCGGAACGGGTCCCGAAGGCCGACAAGCTGTTGTTGTTGAAGGTCGACCTGAACGAAGAACAACCGCGCCAGGTGCTTGCCGGGATCGCGCAGTATTACGAACCGGAGAAACTTGTGGGCCGCAAGGTAGTCATCGTCGCTAACCTTAAACCACGAAAACTTCGCGGCTACGAGTCGCAGGGAATGGTGGTCGCCGCGTCATACGGCGAAGAAGGCCGCCCGGTCATCGCGACCTTCACTGAAGACGTGCCGAACGGCGCGCGCTTGAAGTGATAGAGAATTCGAATTTCGAAATTCGAATTTCGAAATTGATTTAATGTTTGTCGACTCGCATGCGCACATTGACGGTCCTGAGTTTGATGCGGATCGTGAAGAGGTCATCCAGCGTGCGCATGCAGCGGGCGTCTCGGCAATCCTGAACGTTGGCACAGGCAATCCACACAGTGGCGCATTCGAGCGCGCAATCGCGCTCGGCAAGTCTCACCAGACCGTTTACACCGCCATCGGCACGCATCCGCACGACGCTCGCTTCTACAACGACGAAGCTGAAGAGAAAACGCGCTCGCTGATCCAGAGCGGGGAACGCGTGGTCGCGTGGGGCGAGATCGGTCTCGACTTTCATTACGACAACTCACCACGCGATGTGCAGGTAGATGTCCTTCGACGGCAGCTTCGCGCCGCGCGCGCTCTCAATCTCCCGGTGATCATTCACACGCGCGAAGCAGAGACAGAAACGATCGAGATTCTCAAGAGCGATTACGACGGCGCGGATCGTCGCGGCGTCTTTCATTGCTTCAGCGGCAGTGAAGATCTGGCGCGGCGCGCCATTGACCTGGATTTTATGATCTCATTTTCCGGGATCGTCACTTTCAAGAAAGCGGAAGAGTTGCGTAACATCGCGCGCCAGGTTCCATTGGACCATTTATTGATCGAAACAGACTGTCCGTATCTCACTCCGGTGCCGCATCGTGGTAAACGAAATGAGCCTGCTTACGTCGTGGAAGTCGCGCGTTGTCTTGCGGGACTTCACGGTCTCGAGACAGAGCAGTTGGGCCATATCACGGCAGAGAACTTTATGCGGTTTTTCAGTTTGCCATAATGATGTATTTGTTAGCGTTTTTGAGTAAGAGATAAGTTTCACATGCGACACTTTTGATGTTATTCTCAATGCCAACGGACATGATTTCTTCCAAACACTGAACACGCCGATGGCTCAACAAAACACTTTCGATATCGTCTCGCAGGTTGATGCGGCGGAGATCTCAAACGCGCTCAATCAGACGATCAAGGAAGTGCGCCAGCGCTTCGATTTCAAAGGCAGCGCCGCGACCGTGGTCATGGAAAAGACCGAGCTGGTGCTCAGCGCCGAAGACGAGACCAAGCTGCGCAACATGAACGACATCCTGCAACAGAAACTCGTCCGCCGCGGTGTGCCGTTGAAGGCGTTCAATTACGGCAACATTGAACCTGCCGCAGGTGGTACCGTCCGTCAACGCGCGCAGATCCAACAGGGGATTCCGCAGGAGAAGGCGAAAGAAGTCGTCAAGTTCATCAAAGACAGCAAGGCGAAGGTGCAGGCGTCAATTCAAGGCGACGTTGTCCGCGTGTCGGGGCGCGATCGCGACACGTTGCAGGACATCATCGCGAAACTGAAGGACAAAGATTTCGGCATTCACATGCAGTTCACGAATTATCGGTCGAACTAAGTATCACAAGAGGCGCAAAACAGAGCCGCAAAAGGCACAAGAATTCAAGAATGACTATTTCAGGCAACACACTGACAATCGACGCACAGGCGACACTCTCGGCCCGGCGCATCTTCAGTGTGATCGGGAATGAGTTGCAACAGGTCGAGATCGAGTTCGAGCGACAGGCGCGTTCCAACGTGCAGGTGATCGCGTACCTTGGAGAATATCTCCGCGCTTCAGGCGGCAAACGCGTAAGGCCGGCGCTTACGATCCTTGCGAACTACGCTGTCGGCGGTGATGGCGCACGTTACAACTCGATTCGCATGGCGACCGTGATGGAGTTTCTCCACACGGCGACGCTCGTGCACGACGACATCATCGACAAAGCCGACACGCGGCGAAACCGTCCGACCGTCAACGCACTTTACGGAAACGAGACTGCGGTGCTGATGGGCGACTGGCTTTACATGTCGGCGTTTGAAACGAGTCTAGCGGAAAGATCTTTGCCGATTCTCGACATTCTCACGAGTGTCACGCGCAAGATGACCGAAGGTGAGTTGTTGCAGTTGACCCTCCTGGGCCATGCAGACATCTCCGAAGGGCAGTATCTCGACGTTCTAAAGCGCAAGACCGCTTACCTGTTCAGTGCGAGTTGTGAGATCGGCGCAATCCTGGGCGGCGGGGATGAAAAGCAACAGACCGCTTTGCGTGAATACGGTCTAAGTCTTGGAACGGCGTTTCAGTTGACGGATGATCTGCTGGATTTCACGTCGAGCGATGCGGCGTTGGGCAAGGCTGCGGGCGCAGACCTGCTGGACGGAAAAGTGACGTTGCCCTTGATATACCTCATGGCGGTCGATGCCAACGCTGTTTCGATGGTCCAGCGCGTGCTGCTCGACGGTAGCTACGCGAGCGTGAGCCAGAAAGATCTCCGCCAGGCCCTGGACCGTGCGGGCGCGCTTGAACAGGCGCGTGCTCTGGCCGACCAATACGCCGAAAACGCCCGTGCCGCCCTCGACGATCTGCCCGATTCCGAGTACTCCGACTCGCTACGCGCGCTTCCTATCTACGTGCTCAAGCGCGACCGGTAAGGGGAATCTCGCCAAGAATCTTGTTGTGCAATCCATGAAACGCCTCTAGAATCGCTCGCGATGGAACGGCCGTATAACGAAAACCTGTTGGCCCGGTTCGAACAAAGCCTGCGGCAGTCGCGTGCGGCGCGAATGCATCTGGCGGCTCGTCTGCGTGAGCTGGAAGCCGAAGCGGACAGCGTACGTGCCGAGCTCGCCGAGATGGATTTGTTGACCAGCCAGACCGAGGCCGCAATCTACAGGCTTCTCTCGTCCGTGATTGGTTCCGGCAACTTCTCAGCGGGTCTCCCGTCCGATGCCGAGCTCGAAGCTGCGATGCACCAGGCGAACCCGCAGGCGCGCAATCACATTCCCGTCGAACGCCGTCCACAGATTCCCACTGTCCGCAACAACGTCGAAGCACTCAGCGACCGGTTTATGGACCGCACGATTCCACAGGCAGTCACGCTGCTGCTGCGCGAAGAAGGTGGAGCGCTGCACGTCAACGAGATCTACAACCGGCTGCTTGAAGGCGGGTTCAAATTCACGGGTCAAAATCCGACCATCAGCGTCGCCGTTTCACTAAACCGCAATACACGCTTCCGCAAAGTCGCCCCCGGCACCTTCGACCTCGTCATGCGCGACGCGTCGAAAGCCTCTTAATCAGTGACATCCGTGATGCGACCATGCGTGCGATAATTCTGTCCGCCGGTTACGGCACACGTCTCTGGCCTCTCACCGAGGATCGCACCAAGCCCGCAATTCCCATTCTTGGCAAACCGCTTGTCGGCTACGTCGCCGAGTATTTGACCGCGTATGGTTTTGACGAGATCGTCGTCAACCTGCATCACCGGCCGGAGTCCGTGCGCAAGGCCCTCGGCGACGGCAGCCGCTTCGGAGTGACGCTGCACTACGTCGAGGAACCGCAGATCCTCGGTACCAGTGGTGCGCTCGACAACACCCGTGAGTTCTTCGATCGCGATACGTTTCTCGTTGTCAACGGAAAGATCATCACGGATATTGATCTGAAAGCAGCGCTCGACACGCACCGCAAGACCCACGCATTGGCAACCCTGGTTCTGTTACCCAACACGCGACGTGAGCATTTCAGTGTTGTCGAAACTGAAGACGGACGCGTCGCGCGCTTCGGTGGGATGCCTGATCCGCAAGCCGATGGTCCAGCGCCTTTGATGTTCACGGGCATTCACATCATGGAGCCGCGAATCTTCGACTACATCCCACGCGATATTTTTTCCGACTCCGTGACGCACGTTTACCCGCAGGCCATGGCGAACGGCGAGACTATTGCCGCTCATGTCGCGCAGGGAAGGTGGCGAGAGCTTTCAACCCTGAAGCGTTATCTCGACATTAGCCTCGAGATGCTTAGCGATATTGGACAGTCGTACTTCAGCGGCACAAACAGCGTTATCGCTCCAACGGCGGACGTGACGCAGTCGATCATCTGGGACAACGTTCAGGTAGGCGACGGCGCGACGATTGATCGTTGTGTCCTCGCGGATAACGTAACTGTTCCCAGCGGTGAGCGAATCGAGAATTCAATCGTCGTGCGGCGCGATTTAGTGGAGGGCAAAAAGCGTCCAGATAAGGCACTTCGGGGCGATTTTCGGGGTGAAAACTTTGTCGTTCCGTTGTGATACAATCGCCGCGCTTCGCGCGCATTGCCGATTGCCTATTGCCAATTGCCGATTTATCTAACCCTTGTTTTTGCGGGGACCTGTTCGAGATTACCAATTGGCAATCGGCAATTGGCAATCGGCAATCAACACCCAATGAGTTCCGCTAAACAGGTGATTTCCAACGCATTTGAGTCTTCCGCGTCAGATCGGCTTGCGAGATTCATCGCGCAGGAGGGAAATACCGGCAAGGAAGTCATTCCGCTCACGCCCGACGCCTCGACTCGCAAGTATTACCGCATAGGTTGGAAGAAAGGCACGGCAGTCGCCGCTGTCTATCAGGAACCTTTCGATCCAGAGTTTCATCCGTATCTCGACGTCACACGGTTGTTTCTTGAATGCGATATTCCGGTGCCAGAGATCTATGCGGTCGACGGAAACGCCGGCATCATCGTGCAGGAAGATCTCGGCAACGCTCAGCTATTTCAGGTTTACGAGGACGAGCCGGAAGAGAAGTGCGAAGAGTACAAGGAGCAGGCGATTTCGCTGATCGCGAAGATTCAAAAAGCCTCCGAGAAGGCGCACGAGATGAATTCGATCGCGAGTCGCCTGGCTTTCGACGAGGCAAAGCTGTCGTGGGAACTGGACTTCTTTTTCGATCACTACTTCGGCAGCCTTCGTCAGGAAAACTTGCGTCACGCCGAAACAGCGGAACTAAAAGCCGAACTCAACGACATTGCCGCGGAACTGGCTGCCGCACCGCGGGTGCTCTGTCATCGTGATTATCACTCGGCCAATCTCATGATCGATCCCAAGAAGCGCATGCGAGTAGTCGATCATCAGGATGCTCGCATGGGGCCTGCAAGTTACGACCTCGTCTCGTTTCTTCTGGATCGACAACCGTGCCCGCCCTCACTCGCGGAATTGCGTGGACATCGCTTGTTCTTCCTCGAGGAGCGACGGTTGTTAGGTCTCGGAGCGATCGATCCGGACGACTTCGCGCAGGAGTTCCGGCTGATGACCATTCAACGTGGCTTGAAAGCTACCGGAACTTTCTCGTGTCAAACCGCGGTGTACGGCCGTGGCGCCGCTTACCAGCACTTTATTCAACCAACACTTCAGATCGTTTTGCAGGCAATCGACTGGCTCGAAAGATTCCCCACCCTGCGACGTATGCTGAAGGAACGGATCAACTAACAATGACATCCCCTCGGGTTTTTTAGATGACGACGCAATCACTCGCAAGCACCGCAACTAATCACGCTTACATCAACCAGCTTTCAAAACACGTCGGCCATGAAGTTGTGCTCAAAGGCTGGCTCTACAACATGCGTTCGAGCGGCAAGCTCCTGTTTCCGCAACTGCGTGACGGGACTGGAGTCGTTCAATGTGTAGCGTTCAAGAACGCGATCGATCCGGAAACGTTTGAAGCGCTGAAAGGACTCGGACAGGAATCGGCGCTCGTGATCAAAGGCACAGTACGCGAAGACAGTCGTGCGCCGGGCGGTTTCGAGATCGATGTCATCGCAGCTGAGGTCTTACAACAAGTTCACGACTATCCGATCACGCCCAAAGAGCACGGCACGGAGTTCCTGATGGACCACCGGCATCTTTGGCTGCGCTCGCGGCGGCAGCACGCAGTGTTGAAAGTGCGTCACACGGTGGTCCAGGCAGTGAGAAACTTCCTCGACAACGACGGTTTTACGTTGTGTGACTCGCCGATATTTACTCCGGCGGCATGCGAAGGAACGACGACGCTTTTCGAAGTCGATTACTTTGATGGCGAGAAGGCGTATCTCACGCAGTCGGGGCAGCTTTACAACGAAGCGACCGCTGCAGCGCTCGGTAAAGTCTATTGTTTTGGCCCGACTTTCCGGGCTGAAAAGTCGAAAACACGGCGGCATTTGACTGAGTTTTGGATGGTTGAGCCGGAGATGGCCTACGCAACGCTCGATGACGTGATGACCTTGGCGGAGCGGTTTCTTTCGAACATCGCCGCCCGTGTGCTTGAAGATCGGGGCGAAGAGTTGAAGGTGCTCGAACGCGACACGTCGAAACTTGAAGCGATCACCGCACCGTTTCCGCGGCTGCATTACGACGATGCCGTGAAGATACTGCACGAAGGTTTTGAGAAAGGCGCACTGGAAGCGAAGTTTGAGTGGGGCGGCGACTTCGGTGCGCCGGATGAGACTTACATCTCGAGCCAGTTCGATAAACCGGTGATGGTCCATCACTATCCCGCTGCGGTGAAAGCGTTCTACATGGCGCGCGATCCTGAGCGCAACGAACTCGCTTTGGGTGTTGACGTGCTTGCGCCGGAAGGATACGGCGAAGTTATCGGTGGCGGCGAACGTGCAACCTCGCTTGAGTTTTTACTGGAACAGATTGCTTTGCACGAGCTGCCGGAAGAGGCGTTTCAGTGGTATTTGGATCTGAGGCGATACGGGAGCGTGCCACACGCCGGATTCGGAATGGGCATCGAACGCTGCACCACATGGATGTGCGGCATCGAGCACATCCGCGAAACTATCCCGTTCCCGCGCATGCTCTATCGAATCAGACCGTAGTTTTCACGATGAGGAGTCGAGTATGAACTGTCCGAAGTGTGGCGCTCAGCTAATGGCGAACGCGACATTCTGCGGCGCGTGTGGCCTTCGGCTGGCGCCGGCCGCGACGCAACCTATGAATCAAGGTGCTCACACCATCAACATCGATCAGGACTCGCGTGGACAAGGACGAGGTTACAGTTACGAAGTGCTACATCAACCGTCGTTCTCGCTCGCGGTGTTGCAACTCCAGGCTGAGCAGGCGATTCAGGCTGAGGCGGGCGCGATGGTTTCGATGTCGGCGAACGTCGAACTACAGTCGCAGATGAAGGGTGGTCTGTTTGGCGCGATCAAGCGTGCGGCTGGTGGTGAGTCGGCGTTTATTTCTACGTTCACTGCTCGTGGTGGTCCAGGTGAAGTGACACTGGCGCCGGGCGTCCCAGGTGACGTGGCTGCGATCGAACTAAGCGGCCAGCCGTTCTTCGTACAGTCGAGTTCGTATCTCGCAGGCGATGCGAGTCTCACGGTTGATACGAAGTGGGGCGGCGCGAAGTCGTTCTTTTCCGGCGAGGGACTGTTTGTGTTGATGGTCCAGGGACAGGGCTTGCTGCTTGTTTCTTCGTTTGGCGCGATTCATCGCAAGCGGCTCCAGGCTGGCGAGCGTTATGTCGTCGACACAGGTCATCTCGTGGCCTGGGAGGGAACGACGCAATACACATTGCGCAAGGCGGCGTCCGGGTTCTTTCGCAGTATGATGAGTGGCGAGGGAATCGTCGCGGAGTTTACCGGACCGGGCGAGCTTTTGATTCAGACGCGCAATCTCGCAGCGCTCGCGGGTTTTCTCAAGCCGTTCTTCCCGAGTCAGGGTGGCGGTGGCGGCGGTTTCAATTTTGGTAGCTAAAATCTTTACGGTGAGTGCAAACGGGAACAAGACGGTCGCGATTCTCGGTGTACCGCTCGGTTATGGCGCAAGCATGGCCGGAGTGGACATTGGCCCTGCGGCACTGCGCGTCGCGCGTTTGCAGCAGCGAATCGAACGGCTGGGTTATCCGATACGCGACCTTGGCGATATGCGCCTCGAGCGGCCGGAATCGGTGCCGCTCGCGGATGAGAAGCTCAAGTATGTCCGCGAGATCAGCAATGCCTGCGAACAGTTAGCCGACGAAGTTGAAGCAATACTTCAAGCCGAAGAACTCCCGCTCGTGGTTGGCGGCGATCACTCGATCGCGATCGGTTCGTTTTCCGGTGCAGCGTCTTACTTCAAACAACGCGACGAAACGCTCGGACTGATTTGGTTCGACGCACACGCCGATATGAATACTCCGGAGTCAACGCCCTCCGGCAATATTCACGGCATGCCGTTGGCTGCGTTACTCGGTTACGGCACGTCTGAGCTAACGAACATCGCCGGCTTCACTCCTAAACTCGATCCTCGACTCTGTGTTCACGTCGGTGCTCGCGATATCGATGCCGGCGAAAGAGAGCTGATCCAGAAGCTCGGAATACGCTTCTTCACGATGAGAGAGATCGACGAACGCGGAATGTCCGCATGCATGGACGAGGCGATCAAGATTGCTTCGCAGGGCACTGCCGGTTACGGCGTGACATTCGACGTCGACGCTTTGGATCCGGGCGATGCGCCTGGATCGGGCACGCTCGTCCGCGGTGGGCTCACTTATCGCGAGGCGCACCTGGGGATGGAGAAGATCGCCGAAGCCGGCGGCATGCGTTATCTCGAGATCGTTGAGATCAACACAGCGCTCGATGTAAACAACAAGACTGCCGAACTCGGCGTGGAACTGATTCTGTCGGCGTTAGGCAAGACAATTCTGTAAAGGTTGGACCAACGAGAGTGCCAAAAAAGCTGCGCGTCGGCGTGATCTTCGGTGGGCGATCGGGTGAGCATGAGGTCTCGATTCGATCCGCGCGAGCGATAGTCGAAGGTATCGACCAGCGGAAGTTTGAAATAGTTCCGATCGCGATCACCAAGGAAGGGAAGTGGCTCGCTCCGGCGCAGTCAGTGCAACTGCTTCCTCCGGCGGTGCACGACCGAATGGCGGCGGATGGACCAGCGACGGGAGACGTCGCGTTGATCGGCGATCCCTCACATCGCGGACTCATCTCACTCGAAAGCGACTCGCAATCGTTCGTCGCGGAAAAGCTCGACGTTGTGTTTCCCGCGCTGCACGGTACCTACGGTGAAGACGGCACACTTCAAGGATTACTTGAAATGGCTGACGTGCCCTACGTCGGGTGCGGCGTGCTCGCATCCTCCTGCGGGATGGACAAGGTGACGATGAAGTCGCTCTTCGTTCAGGCAGGGCTGCCGATCTGCAAGTACCTCTGGTTTTTGCGATCGCAGTGGCGAAACGATCCAGCTAAAGTGATACGTAAGGTTGTTGCTGATATTGGCCTGCCGTGTTTTGTTAAACCAGCGAACCTCGGATCGTCAGTCGGCGTGTCGCGTGCAACTGATAAGAAGTCGTTGACTGAAGCGATCGATCTTGCCGCGCAATACGATCGAAAGATCATCGTCGAGGAAGAGTTGGTGGCGCGCGAGATTGAATGCGCCGTGTTGGGAAACGACGAACCGAAGGCCAGTTTGCCAGGTGAGTATGTTGTCAACGATGAGGCGTCGAGGTTTCTCGACTACACCGAGAAGTACACGAATACTGGTCGCGTGAGTTTTGTTGTTCCGGCGCCATTGTCAAAAGCGATGACCACGAAGATCCAGCGTATGGCTATCAGAGCGTTTCAGTCGATTGACGGCGCTGGACTTGCGCGAGTTGATTTTTTCTTACCACATAACGGTGGGGAACTGGTGATTAACGAATTGAATACGATGCCGGGTTTGACTGAGGTATCAGGTTATCCAAAGATGTGGGCCGCTTCAGGGCTTCCTTTTGGCCGCTTGCTTGAAACGCTTATCGAGTTCGCGTTCGAACGCCATCGCGAGAAATTGCTTACTAAGACCAGCCGCTAATTTCTTTTCGGAACGCGAAAACCTTTCCGCGTTCGAACTCTCGCTTCTTCACGATTCACTTTAACTTCGATCGTGTGCCATTTACCGTCGCGATTCTGATCGGTCGGCCGGTAGGAGAGTGTGTATTGATGACCGAGTTCGTCGGCGATGCTGGTGAAGGCATCACGCAATGCTGGACCACCCGGGGTGGCGACGAAACGCCCGCCCGTCTTGTCCGCAAACGATTTCAACGACGCGGCTCCGGACTGCTTCCTCGATCCGGCAACATCCATCTGCGACATGTCGACGGCGTAGATACTTGCTCCAACAGCGAGGGCTCGCTCGACTGCTTTATCACTCGAAGCTTTACTCTGCGTGTCCATGCCATCCGATAGGATGACGATCGCTTTGCGATGTTCGCCGCGAGAGGCGAGCGCTTCGGCAGCTTTGACGATCGCGTCATTCAACGTCGTCATGCCACTAGCGCGAATCGCATAAGCCGTTGGCGCGAGATCGCGTCCACCGGAAAAATCCTGCACTCGCTCGACCTTCGAATCAAACCGGTAAACAGCCGAAACATCTTCCGGCCTTAGTCCGTCGAGAAACCTGATCGCTGCGGAGCGCGCTAACGAAAAGCGTTCCTCCATGCTCCCCGAACTATCGAGCAGTAGAACCGCCGCGTACGGCGCCTCTTGAAACGAGAACCCCGCGATCGTGCTTGGATCAACTTCGACTCCATCGACTATGAGCTTAAAGTCGCTACGCTTGAGTCCCTTCACATACTGACCGCTCTTATCAGTGACAGTGAGGTTTAGCACTACATTGTCTGTGCTCGTGCGAATGATGTCGTCATCGGCCTGGGCAACTGCTACGGATGTGCTAACGATCAGGATGACGAGCAGGAAAAGGAATCGAGTGGTTGTCATCTACGTTGAGGCGGCCATTGATATAACTAGGGCTTGGCTGAAAGCGTGCGCATTAGTCTTATGAGCTCAAGTAAAACATTAGCGTTTTCGATTACGGCAGCTGAAACAACTTGCCTTGGTGTGTTCTGAACTTCTTTGGATAGCGTTTCCGCGGCTTCGCCAACCATGGCCATTGCTGATGGGAGATCGCTTGGCCGGTTCTTCAACTCGACCTCCTGATCGTCACCACCTGCTTCGCCTCTGACTTTCCGCGTGAGCTTTTCGAGTCGCTCGATCTTCTTCTCAGAATCACGACTCATAAGCAGCGCGTTGGTGGCCGCTGCTTTTAGGTCTTTGCCTATGTTTGCGATTTCTTTCGCGCGATCAATGTTCTCCCGGTGTTCCTTTTCCGCGAATTTGATCGCTTGTTTCGCGCGCATTTCCTCCTCAGCCTCGGAAAGCGGGCGCTCGCGAGTGCTTGAGGGATCCATTTGCGACGGCGCGGGCGGTAGCGTTTGCGCCCGGGCAAGTGCCGGAACGAGAAGCACGCCGCAAATCAGAATGGAGAATGTCAGCTTACTCTTCATCGCTGGCTTACTCAGCATACACTGTGACGACATCGAACGGCATGGCGTTGCACGGCCGGGCTAAGTAATCACACGAGGTTCATGCCGCATTTTGCTGCCGGATTTCAGAATTCACCTTAACCATCGGCACGCCGACCCTTAAACAATAACCTCAGCAGACTGTGGGTTTGGTTTACCTAATGCGCTGTGGGTTGTCGGGTGTGTTGATGAACTCTCCCGGCTTGCCCGAACGTTTGACGACTACGATTTTCGGTTCGAACCGTTCAGGCGGTCGTTTCTTACCCTGCGACGATGTGTAGGCGACGAGGGTCGATTGAGGTTCCGCTTTCACGCCCGCGAGACGAATCGACGCGTAGTCCTGAGCGGCCGCTCTCAACGAGAAGGCGCCTTCCTGCTGCGGTTGCAGTATGGGAGGCGAAACCGGCAAGGCGACGTCCTCGATTCCACCGTCCTTTCGTCGTCGCATCTCGATCACAACGAAAAGATCAGATAAATCGCGGTCTGAAGTGTTTTTGACTGCGCCGCCGATAACGGTGAAGCCTTTTTCCAATGTCGGTTCGTCGAGGACAACGTGCGCTACCGGCGGCCCTTTCGGACCGGAGTCAGTAACCGGCGGAGGAGGCGGGTTCTCGGCGAGGATTCGTTGCGCGTGGTAGCGGCGAACAAAAAAGAAGCCGGCTACGAGAAGCGCGGTAACAGCAACGGCGCAAACGATGCCGAGAAGTAAACGGCGGTTTGTATCGTGCTGTTGCTCAACGGCGTCGTCCTGGTGAAAGGGGTTATTGATCATTCGAAAACTTTAGGTAACTTCTCAACTAAAGCCGCGAAGCAGGTTAAAGTATTACTTCACGACCATTAGTTAGGGCTGGGGGATTCGGCCTGCTGGTGTTGCGCCGGTTACGGCTGTGATCAGGCCCTCTAAAAATTCGTATTCAGCAAGGCCAGTGCTTCTTAGCGTGGCCCACTCAGCGCCCGTTGGACCGTCGGTGCGCCCTTCGATCTTTGCATTGACCACTACGTTCGCTGTCGTGCCATCGATCGGCTGAATCTCAACAGTCATCGTGTAACGTCCACGGGTCCACGCACGTGCCGCGGACTGCGGAACGTCAGCGTACCTGCTTAGTTCTCCTGCCGAAACAACCGCACCCTTCGTGAACGTGAACGGCTGGCTTACGATGATTCCGTCTGACAGTTTGGATGCAACCTCATCCACCACCATCTTTCGATCGCGCATGAGGTCCTGAACGGCGGCGATGATCACGTCGCGCCGTCCGGTCAGTCGATACGGGTTTGGCAGTGGCGGTGTTTCAGGTGTGCGACCTCTGCCGAAATCCATGCCGCGACCCGCGCCCGTGTCGGTCTTGTTGCCATTGTTGCCGGGTTGTCGATCTGATCCACTGTCTCGAACGCGCTCGTTCTGTTTATCGACGCCCTTCGCTGCTTGCGCAAAAGCGGGAAGAGAACAAACCATCAACATCAATAGGACGGGAATCATGCGGAAGCTAAACATTGCTACACCTTATTCTGTTACGAAACATCTGATACTGGGGCTCAACTTGAGAATAGATTAATGGTCATTCAAAACACAAGCACGACGTGTGGATCGGCAGTTCATTTTTGTGTGCCATTCTCACGTCTCTTTCGTGCTTCTTCCGCATCGCGTTCGCGTTCCCATTTACGCAATGCCTGCACGCCCGTTTCGAAGTCACTTCCATTGCTATAGAAGTTGTGCGCACCATCGTCACGATCGGGATTGCGAACGTAGTAAAGATAGTCTGTCTGCTCCGGATTCAAGGCCGCGCTCAATGAACTCGCGCCCGGTGATGCGACTGGTCCAGGCGGCAGTCCCGCGTAGATACGCGTGTTGTACGGCGAGCGTCGTTCGATATCGCTCCTGTAAACCTTCCCGTCGTACCGCCACTTTCCTTCAAGCTTCGATGCGTAAACGATGCTGGAGTCAACCGCGAGCGGAATGTTTTTCTCCAACCGGTTGTAAATAACTGACGACACAATGGGACGCTCTTCGTCAAGCTTTGCTTCGGTTTCGATGATCGATGCGGTCGTCACGATCTGTCGGGTGGTCATGTTCAGGCTTCGTGCACGGTCGTTCCAATCCGATTTCCAAACACCGCGAAACCGCTTCACCATCATCTCGATCAATTGGGCCGGCGTCGTGTCGTAGGCGAACTCATACGTGTCGGGAAATAGATAACCCTCAAGGTTCTTTGCCTGCGGATCGAGATCGCTGACGAGGCTCACGTTATCCATTAACTCTAATGCTTGAGCTTCGCTTTCGAGTTTGAGTTCCGGTACCTGGACCATTGCTTTAGCGATGTCCCAACGCGTCCAGCCTTCGGGGATGGTTAGTCGAGCAAGTCGTCGCTGCCCCTGTTGGAGCTTGGCCAACACCCCCATCGGTGACACGGGTGAGGGGAAGTCGTATTCGCCCGCCTTCAGCGTCGATCCACGTCCGGTGGCTCGCAGGTAAAGCTTGAGAGGCCACTCGCTCTTAAGAACGCCTTCGTCCGCAAGCTTTTTCACGATTGCGGACGGCGACGAACCCCGGGGAATCTCGATGTACTGCCCGCTTTTGTTGTGACTGATCGGCTGTCGCAGTTCCGAATAAACCCAGCCTGCCGAAGCCCCGGCGGCAACCAGTAGAACTGCGATGATCACAAGTATGAGTCGTTTCATTCGGCTGTCGTGTCCTGATCTCCTGTGGTTTCGACGAGAATTCTGTTCTGATCGGTACGAAGAAAATCGCGCAGAATCAGTGCCGCCGCTTCGCCGTCGATAAGGGCAGGGATTTCCTCGTGTCGCTTGCCCTCTGCTTTTAAATTCTCCATCGCCTCGAACGATGTCAAGCGCTCGTCTTGCAGAAAGACTGGAAGGGATACGGATCGGGCAAGATTCTGGGCCAGTCGCTGGACCTTGTCCGCCGCCTCGCCTTGCGTTCCGTCGAGTGACAGTGGCAAACCAATTACTATCGTTTTAACGTCAAAGTGTTCGATCAAGCTCAGCACGTCCTGAAGCAGTCGTTTCCAGTTGGAACGCTTAAGCGGCGGCAGTCGTTTGATAGTTATCAAGTTTTCGTCGCTAACGGCTGCTCCGACCAGCTTTTCGCCGGGATCGAGCGCGAGAATCGGCCCTGTCAGATTGCAGTTAACTTCAGGTTTTGTCACTTGATTTGTAGTAAAAGCTTAGGCTTGCGCAGGCTAAATACGGCCTGTATCATACGTTTCGATTCGCAAATCGTGCGATTGTCCCGGCTCTAACGTAATCGAAGAGGTAACTAAATGTCATTTCGTACCAAGTTTATCCTGATCCTGCTGTCGGCCAGTTTGACTCTTTACTCCGTGCTCGGCGGTTGGATTTCGACGAGCGCGCAGCAACCGGCAAACGATCCGAACGCACAGTTGCGCATTTTTGAGAGTGTGTTACAGCACATTCAGAACGATTACGTAGACGAGCCCAACATGGACAAGGTTCGAGCCGGCGCGTTGCGCGGACTGGCATATGGACTGGATCCATACTCGACTTATCTCACGCCGGAACAAGTTCGCGAGTATAACGCCGGAAGCAAAGACAATCAGATCGGGATCGGCGCTGAACTGTCGCAGTACGCTTCGTATCTTTACGTGATTGCGCCAATGAAGGGTTCGCCGGCCGATCAGGCTGGTCTTCGAGCGGGCGACATTATCGAGTACATCGACAACAAAGCCACGCGCGATGTCTCTCTTTACGATGCGAAGCAGTTGTTGAATGGACCGGCTGGTTCCGAAGTAAAGCTTCGAGTTTTGCGAGCTAACTCGAGTCCGCTGACAGTGACCGTGAAGCGCGGTACGAGCCGTGCCGCTGCGTCTGAAGCCCGCATGGAAGCTGGAAAAATCGGCATTCTGAGAATCAACAGTTTCGTCGACGGTGAGGCTGCGGAGATTCGCACTCGACTTCAGGATCTACTGAAGCTCGGCGCTCAGAAGATTGTCGTTGACCTCCGCGGGACGGCTGGTGGTTCGCTACCGGAAGCCGTAGCCGTCGCCAACATGTTCGTCAAAGACGGTGTAATCGCGCAGACTGTGGGCCGCGAAAATAAAGCTTTGAAAACGTTTAGCGCGGATCCGAAGTTGGCGTTGTTCGCTGGACCGGTGGTCGCCTTGATCGACGAGGGTACGGCTGGCGCGGCTGAAGTCGTTGCTTCGGCGCTGATCGACAGAGACCGTGGCCAGGTTGTTGGCGAACGGAGTTTTGGCGCCGGTACCGAGCAGCAACTGTTCACGCTGCGCGGTGGCGATGGTCTCCTGTTGACGACCATCAAATGGGCAACAGCCAACGGTAAAACGTTCCTCGGCGAAGATCGTGCGCACTCCGGTGTTGCGCCTTCTGTTGAGGTTAAGGTTCAGGAAACGGCCGACGCCGTCGATCCGGACGAGTTGACGGGCAACGACGACGATCCAGTTGCGAAGCCTGCTGAGCCGGGAACTGAAAGACCCTCAACTGCGACGCCGGCACCGGCACCGACGGTGAAGCCGGCATCCGAAGATCTCCAGCTCAAGAAAGCTCTCGAATTGCTCAAGGACAAGCCGGTCGTGAAGGCCGCCTAGTTTCTGTTCGAACCTGGTGTAACCGATTTGGTTACGATATCGGTTACACCGGTTCCATATCGAATATCCACTCTCCCATACAGTTCAACTTTCGGCGTTACGATCGTTGGACTTAGTTTGCGATTTTCTTGCGATGACTCGTTTTTTGGGCATCATTGCTAGAATTTCGCTGAATCTGCATCAAATCCCCGAACACCCGACAACAAGGAATAGCTCTTGCAGCGTAAGCAGCGTGCTTTCGCAGCACGGATCTTTTTGAGGAGAACAGAGCGATGATTATGACGAACAAGTTACTACCTGTTGCCTTGATTGCGGCGTTGATCGGTGGTTCGGTTGGCGCGCTGGTGATGAACCGGACGCAGTCGGCGACGGCTGAGACGACCAAGTCTAATTTGAATACGCCTCAGACAGCGACCCCGGTTGCTGCTGACCAAACGGAAATGGCCTTTAACACTGCCGGTGAGCAGACCGCTTACAAGACTGGCTTCGCAGATGGTTTTGCGGCAGCCAGCGAGCAGCAAGTTAAAGAAGTGAGCACTGTGCGACAGGCAGCACCATCGCGCGTGGTTTATCGCAACAGCGCGAATAGCGGCAGCCGCAGTTCGGCACGTCGCGTTTATTACGACTATCAGCCGCGCAAGCGCAGCTTCTGGGACAAGCACCGCGATAAGCTCACGGTGGCAATTGGTACCGGTGCTGGTGCAGCCGTCGGTGGCTTGATCGGTGGTAAGAAGGGTGCTGCGATTGGTGCGCTCTCCGGTGCGGGTGGTTCCGCCCTGTGGACGTACAAGCTGCGCAATCGAGACCGGAGCTACTAATTGTCGAGGTCCGGAGTCGTGAGCAAAGCTAAACTTGCACTCGCTCTAAGTACTCTTGTGGCAACAGTTGTTTGGGCGGTACCCGGGATCGGGACCGCCCATCAACTTGTCCGGAGTACATCTGTTTCATCCGTCGAGCCAGTTGCGTTACGTGATGATGAGGATCACGGACTGTTGGCCAAAGGATGGATCAACGGCGCAGGGCCGTTTGTGTTTGCGATAGACACGGGCGCCGGTGCTTCGATTATCAGTCAACGAGTCGTTGCTGAAGCGCGGTTGCAGGTGACGAAAGCGAGGACGCCGCTCGTCGGTGGCCTCAGTACGTCGCCAATTTCTTCCGATCAGGAAGCGGGAATTAACGGGTTGTCACTTGGGAAACCTGGTAACCGTGTGCCGGGGCGTGTCGTAGCGGCTGTTCTTCCGAATCTGCCGCGTGCGATAGATGGGATTCTGGATCCGACCGAGGCGTTTAGTCCGTTTGGTTTTTCAATCGATCTGCCACGCCGAGAGTTGCGACTGTTCGATCC
The DNA here is from genome assembly GCA_963789185.1 of uncultured Acidobacteriota bacterium. Lineage (GTDB taxonomy): Bacteria > Acidobacteriota > Blastocatellia > Pyrinomonadales > Pyrinomonadaceae > PSRF01. The sequence goes on along the minus strand of CAWBJU010000010.1, from coordinate 2,866 downwards.
GTCTGTGAACGGTTTGACGCTGGGTCATCAGCCTCGCGAGGGTGCCACGGTTCGCTGGGTGCGTCAGGCGGGGAGTCATCGTCCGTTTGTGAAACTTGGCGATGGAAGTCTTGCGTTGATCGATACTGGTTCGGGTTTTGGATTAGCTTTGAATGAGAATCAGGTTGTGAGTCGCAGGCCTGAGGATGCAAATCGCTCGCACTCGCGAGTCAATCAGGATCTTGGTGGCGGACGCGTTCAGTCTCGCCGCATTTCACCTCAGAAAGTAAACATTGGAGCGCTTGTTTTGAATGGCGTTCCGACCGACGTTCTCACGGGCGTCGCCCGCGGCACTCCAATCATCCTCGGCCGCCGCGCCCTATTCCCATTCCGCATCACCTTCGATCCCAAGGCGCGTTTGATTTCCTTCGAACCCGTCGAAGAAGACTAACGCCTTACGTTAAAACCGATCTGCTTGCGTTTGGATGTGGGTGGCGCCATCAGTTCGCGCAGAGCATCGAAGACGACCTTGAATTGTCGATCGTATTTCTTTTCGAGCTCGCCTAGCTTACGTGCCAGTTCGGCGTTAGAAGCTAATATTCTGCGCAAATGAACGAAGGCGCGAACAACCTCTACACTGGTCCGTACCGCTCGCTCACTGTTAAGGACGTTGGCCGCCATGATCGCGCCGTGTTCCGTAAATACTAACGGAAGCTTACGCCGTCCTCCCGAGCCGCGTTTTGATGTTGCAATTTGCAACATCAAAATCTGGTACTCTTCCTTTGTTAGCTGAAACATGAAATCGGCTGGAAATCGATCAAGATTCCTTCTTATCTGCTGGTTGAGTCTGGCCGTTGTTACGCCATACAGTTTTGCTAACACCGAGTCGAGAATCACTCTTTCTCCACGAATCGAGAAGATACTGTTCTCGATGTGTTCAACAGACGTATCCGTGAGGTTTTTCATGACATTTTCGATTTAAATGTGGGTCTGGTGAGAGAAGGGTGGCTACGAGAGTTTACATCTCGGAGAGAGTTTTCAACAAATGAGATGCCTTACAACGGAATGTTGCCGTGCTTCTTGGGTGGGTTTGTGTCGCGTTTGTTTTCCAGCAGGGAAAGAGCGCGGATTAGTTTGGGGCGCGTTTGGGAGGGTTCGATTACTTCGTCGATGAAGCCGCGTTCGGCAGCCACGTAGGGATTGGCGAACTTCTCTTCAAGTTCGGTGATCTTTGCGCGACGTGCTGCTTCCTTGTCCTTCGCTTCGTTGAGCTCGCGGCGATAAAGAATACCGACCGCACCTTCAGGTCCCATCACTGCAATCTCCGCCGAAGGCCACGCGAGATTCACATCAGTGCGAATGTGTTTGGACGACATGACGCAGTAGGCGCCGCCGTAAGCTTTGCGCGTGATGACGGTAACCTTCGGCACCGTCGCTTCTGCAAACGCAAAAAGCAGCTTCGCGCCATGGGTGATGATCCCGCCGTGCTCCTGCGACACTCCAGGCAGAAACCCCGGGACGTCTTCAAACGTCACAAGCGGAATGTTAAAGCAGTCGCAGAAACGAACAAAACGCGCGCCCTTCACTGAAGCCGAAATGTCGAGCACGCCCGCAAGGAACGCCGGCTGGTTTGCGACAATGCCTACTGCTCGCCCACCTAACCGCGCAAAGCCGACCACGATGTTCTGCGCAAAAAGTTGCTGCACTTCGAAGAAGTAGCCATCGTCCACGACGTGATTGATAACGTCGCGCATGTCGTACGGTTGATTCGACGCCTCGGGCACGATGTCATTCAGCTTTGGTTCTACACGATCGATCGGATCACTGACCGGCATCCGCGGCGGATCTTCAACATTGTTCGATGGAATAAACGAAAACAACTCGCGCACGATGCGCAGCGCGTGTTCGTCTGACTCGGCTGCGAAGTGGGCCACACCGGAGATCGAGTTGTGCGTAAGGGCCCCGCCCAGAGTTTCTTTCGTTACTTCCTGATGCGTGACAGTCTTGATCACGTCTGGTCCAGTGATGAACATGTAAGACGTGTCTTTGACCATGATGTTGAAATCGGTGATCGCCGGACTGTAAACAGCGCCACCCGCACATGGTCCCATGATGCAGCTGATCTGAGGCACAACCCCGCTCGCGAGGGTGTTGCGAAGAAATATGTCTGAATAGCCGCCGAGACTGACGACACCCTCCTGAATCCGCGCGCCACCCGAATCATTCAAACCAATAATCGGCGCGCCGACTTTCATCGCGAGATCCATCACCTTGCAGATCTTTTCTGCATGAGTCTCGGAAAGGGAACCGCCAAACACAGTGAAGTCCTGCGCGAAGACAAACACGGCTCGCCCGTCGATCAACCCGTGACCGGTGATGACGCCGTCTCCCGGATAGAGTTGTTTGTCGAGACCGAAATCTTTCGAGCGATGCACGACGAGCTTGTCAAACTCTTCAAACGATCCATCGTCGAGTAGAAACTCAATCCGTTCGCGCGCCGTCATCTTTCCCGCTTCATGTTGTTTCTCAACACGCGCGGCGCCGCCCCCTTGCTCTGCCTGTGCGCTACGCTCACGCAGTGCGTCCAACTTCGATTTCGATTTTCTTGTCTCTTGTTTAGAGGCCATAAAGTTATTCGTCGAACGGGAACGATCGCGTTTCAATCAACTGGACTAGCTCTGCCAGCGCCGCATATGCATTTTCCTGGACCTCGGGCGAGTAATCATAAGTACGCGCATTGACTGCAAAATCTTCAAGGTCGAGAATCTGGTAGGAAAAGTCGGGTCGTACCAGCACGTCGATGTCTAGATCGACGTACTGTAGAACATGTCCGTCGAAACTCGGCGGCATATTCACGTTGCAATAGAAGCTATTCAACGTACCGCTC
>CAWBJU010000009.1:0-17843 GCA_963789185.1 uncultured Acidobacteriota bacterium | reverse complement strand
CAACTTGATTGCGGCGGTGAAACAGATCGATCCGCGGTGTGAAGTGATTGTGTTTGTCGATACTGATGCGCGGCCGGGGAAAGATTGGTTGCGCAAACTCGTTGCGCCGCTACATAATGAGAATGTTGGCGCGTCAAGTGGGTATCGGTGGTTTATACCGGACCGTGGCGGATTGGCGACGCGCGTGCGTTCTGTTTGGAATGCGTCGATCGCGTCCGCGCTCGGCGAAAATACGGAGAAGAATTTCTGCTGGGGTGGCTCGACGGCAATCCCGCGTGCGACTTTTGAGCGATTGAAAGTTGTGGAGCGTTGGGCGGGAACTGTTTCAGATGATTTCACGATCACGCGAGTTTTAAAGGAAGCGAAGCTGCCGATACATTTCACGCCGAACTGCCTTGTGCCTTCGGTCGGAGATTGTGATTTTAGTGAGTTGCTGGAGTTCACGACGCGGCAGGTGAAGATCACACGCGTTTATGCGTCGCATCTGTGGCTGCCGCTGATGCTGGGTTCGGAGTTGTTTATGCACGGTCTTCTTTGGTGGGATCGCATTGTGGTTTGTTTACGGGTTCACTGCCTGTTCTCGTCATTCTCGCAGTTCTGTTTCTGCTTGGCGCGGCGAAGAGTTTCGTTCGCTGGAGGGCTGTAAAGATTCCGCTCGCCGAACACCGATCAAAATTAAATCGCGATCTCTGGGCGCACGTTGTTCTCTGGCCGTTTGCGTCGTTGCTATATTTCTACAACACCCTCGCCGCTGCAATCTCGCGCCGCATAAAGTGGCGCGGAATTACCTATAATTTGAAATCGCCTACTGAAGCTGTCATTATCTCGCGCGACCCTGCATGGCCTTTTAAATGACGAGCAAAACGGTCCAATTTGTTCAGCTCCTGCGACAGTCGACGCGCGAGAAACGTCTCGGCACGGTGATTCTTTTTCGTCACCTCGCGCTGCAATGCGCTCTGCCAAACCTGTTTCTATCACGCAGAGTTGAACCATCCCGGCGACATGACGTTCGCGCAAATCGAGAAAGTCTCGCGCACGATGCCGCCGATCACGGACCTCTGGCTCTCCGGCGGCGAGCCTACATTGCGCGGCGACGTTCCTCAGATCATCGACATGTTCGTCGCAAACAACGGTGTCACCCGCGTCATCATCCCGACCAACGGTCTAATTAAGTCGCGTGTGCTCGACATCGTCGATCGCGCTCTCGCAAATAACCCATCGATCAATCTGTATTTAAACGTCGCGCTCGACGGCTACGGCGAAACGCACGATCGCATCCGCGGCGTTCCCGGCAACTGGCAAAAGACGCTCGACTGCATCGAATCGCTTTACCCGCTGAAGTCGAAATACACCGATCGCTTCCGGCTGAACGTGAACACCGTCGTCTGCGCCGCGAATTACACCGAAATCGAAATGCTCTCGGAGTTCATGTGGGAGAACTACAAACTCGACGGCCAATACTTCAACATCGTTCGCGGTGAAACTCTCGTTGGCGATCACATCAAACAAGTGCCGCCCGAGGTGTTACCGGCGATGTATGCGCACGTAGCGAGGCTCACCAAACGTTACGGCGATCGGATGTTCGCAGGCGACGACGCGAGCAAGCGCTTCGTCAAGAACGCCGCTTACGTTGGCACCATCACGACGCACTACCGCACGCAACACGCGAACTTCCAGCAATCAACTCCGTGGCCTTTCCCGTGCACGGCTGGCGAGACAACCGCAGTCATCGACTACAACGGCGACGTGCGAGCGTGCGAGTTGCGCGAAAAGTTCGCGACGCTCGGCGACTTCGATTACGACTTCGGCGCGCTTTGGGCCACCCACGCGCGCGACGCTGAACTCGCGACGATCGACGGCGGGAAATCATGCTGGTGCACCCACGTCTGTTTTATCCACGATTCCATGCGCCACTCACGGCGGGCAATGCTTTACGAAGTCCCCAAAAACTTTCTGACTCGCGAGAGTTGGTAACCCATGCCTGAGCAGCGAGACTCGTCAAGACCCTCGGCCGACGAGAACCGGAAGACCGGTTTCGCCTACGCCGCAGGCCTGACGTTGTTTGCCTCGGTTGCAGCCTTCACAGGCCTCGGATACCTGCTCGACAGGTGGCTCGGGGCGCAGCCGTGGGGTCTGGTGGGCGGGATTGTGATCGGATCCGCGGTCGGGCTATACCAGTTTGTTCGTTTGAGTTCCAAGACGTATTAAATTAAAATCGGCGGCTTTGCGAATATCCGACTCAGCAAGCAATGCTCTCAATCTGAGGATTTTCCGCACGATGGCCATCGCCACCGGCATCAGCGTAGCTGTGTCAGCGGTGATAGGCCCAGGGCGCGTAACCACGGGTTTGTTTGTCGGCGGACTGCTGGCGTTGTTCAGTCATCGCTGGCTGAAAAGCTCCGTGGCAGCAGCGATTGAAATGTCCGTTGCCTTACCGGTTGGGGGCGGGCCGCCGCGCTTGCGGCTGGCGCAGTTTCTGCTGCGCTACCTTGTGATTGGAGCCTTCCTGTTTGCCTTGAACGAGTTTGATCTTGTGTCGTTGATAGCAGTGTTTGCGGGCATGTCGAGTTTTGTAGTCGCAATATTCGTTGAAGCTGCAAGAGAGTTTTACTTCGCAATCATCCAGCGAGAGGAAATTACTTGATGTTTTGGTTGGCTGAAGCCGCTGAGTCTGGCGAGCACGCCGAAGGAGCGGCCCATCATACACCCGTCATTGTTGAGCTTGTGAATCACTGGTTTGGTGAAGCAGCGCTTAAGTTTGAGCTGACTTATACGAAACCGATCTGGGACAAAGTGCTCGGTAAGTTTGGCACCACGCCGGAAGCGGCGTTTGGTCCATACACCGCTGAGAACGCGATACCGTGGTACACGGTGATGTTCTTCATCGCGTGCATCCTCAGCGTCGCGCTCATTTGGATCTTCAAAGGAAAGTTATCCGAGTCTGAGCCGGGCGGCGGTCAACAAACGCTCGAGGTTAGCGTGCTGGCGGTGCGCAACATGCTCCAGGACATCATTGGACCACACGGGTTGAAATACTTCCCGGTGGTGATGAGTTTCGCAGTGCTGATCCTGGTCTCGAACCTGATGGGACTGTTCCCGTTGTTCATGAGTCCGACCGCCGCGACGAGCGTTACTTTCGCTCTCGGCTTGAGTTCGTTTCTTTATTACAACTACGTCGGCATCAGCGAGAACGGCATACTCATTCACTTGAAGCACCTGGCTGGTCCAGTGTGGTGGATCGCGCCGCTGATCTTCCCGATCGAGTTGATCAGTAATCTGATTCGACCATTCTCGCTCGGTATTCGACTGTTCGGTAACCTGTTTGCGGACGAGCAGGTGATGGCAACTGTCGCTTACCTGGCGCCGCCGATCACGTTCATCGCGCCAATTTTCCTGATGCCGCTGAGCGTGTTCGTGGCCCTGATTCAGACGTTCGTTTTCATACTGCTTTCGCAGCTATATCTCAGCGAGGTCTCGCATCCTCATGAAGAGCACGCCGAGCACGGCGCTCATCATGACGACGAGGACGACGAATTAATCGCACCAGTTTTAACTTAGTGGCTTTATCCAGCGCGCGGTGAGCGATGCGACAACAGTGTCAGCACACGTTGCCGTGCAATTTGAATAGATTGCTTCCAGTCACATTCGTAAACACCGGGCAAGTCATAGCTTCGGTTTTGTTGAAGCAAGTCATGTCTGTTTCGCAGGAGCGCCGTTGTAAGAGGGGCGGTGGATACCGGATGCAGGCGAAATTATAAAGCGCTTGGTTGAACGAGCCTCGTGGCGGGCGAGCAGTTTAGAAGCAGATCGTAGGAGGAACTATGAGCAAAGTCAGAATCCTGCTGTTCGCCGTGGTCGGTATTCTTTTCAGTGCGATGACCACGTTTGCGCAAGTCGAAGGCGCTGCTGGTGCTGGTGACAATGCGTTTTCCGTGAACAAGTACCGCGCCCTCGCGGCGGGTATCGGTTTCGCGATTGCTGTATTGGGTGGAGCTCTCGGACAGTCGCGCATCGGCGCGGCAGCGTGCGAGGGTGCGGCGCGAAATCCTGGTGCGGCCGGTCGTATTCAAACCATGATGATTCTTGGTTTGGCGCTGATCGAGTCGTTGGTGCTTTTTGCGCTGCTGGTGGTCTTCGCTGTCGTGAAGGGAACTGGATCGCCAACCTAAGCGGACAAACACGAATCAAAGTGTTTCTCAGAGCGGGCGAGAGATCGTTTTCTCTCGCCCGCCTCTTTGTTGACCGCAGGTTGATGCGGATGGATAATCGAGGCACTGCAAATGAAAAAATGTCCGAAGTGCGGAGTTGAATATTCTGATACGTCGACGCTTTGTCCCGCGGACGGCGTCGCGCTGGAGACTACTGACGACGCACTGATCGGCACCACCCTCGCCGGAAAATATCGTATCGACGCACGTCTAAACGAAGGCGGCATGGGCAGTGTCTACAGAGGCACGCACGTATTAATGGACAAGACTGTGGCCGTCAAGGTGTTGCGCCCATCGCTTGCCGCCGACGAGAAGATCGTCGCGCGTTTCTCGCGCGAGGCACGCGCGGCGTCACGCATCTCGCATCCCAACGCTATCAGTGTCACCGATATTGGCGAAGACCACGGCACCGTGTTTCTCGTGATGGAGTTTCTGAGCGGTAAGACGCTCAAGCACGTGATCCGCGAGGAAGGACCGTTGCCGCTGCCGCGGATCGTCGACATCACGCGCCAGGTCGGCGACGCGCTCGCCGCCGCGCATGCGCAGGGAGTCGTGCACCGCGATCTGAAGAGCGACAATATCATGTTGCTCGACACCACGAGTGTCGGCGATCACGCAAAGGTGCTCGATTTCGGTATCGCCAAAATCAACGAGCCTGACGGTGAGTTTGACGGTGGTTTGACGGCCCCGAACCTTGTGATTGGCACGCCTCAGTATATGTCGCCGGAGCAGTGCTCGCAGGATTCGGAGATTGACTCGCGTTCCGACATTTATTCGTTGGGTGTGATTCTTTACGAGATGCTGGTCGGTCACGTCCCGTTTTCTGGTGACTCGGCGACGATCGTGATGATGAAGCATTTGCAGGAGGCTGTGCCGTCGGTACTGGATGAGCGCAACGACGTGCCGCCGCCGATTGGGCGCGTGGTGGCGCGGGCGATGGCGAAGGTGCCCGGCAATCGCTATCAAAGCGTCAGCGAGTTGATTGAAGATCTGACGATAGCGTCGGGAATGATCATGCCGGTGCCTGTCGCGCCCGCGGCCAACGACGCGAGTACGACTACTACCGCTTCAGCGGTGAGCAACGATCCGGATGAAGTGACGGTGGTTCGACCACGTCAGGAGTATCCGCTTGTCGTTGATCAGCAGCCGAGTGGCCAACGTCGAGCGCCGGTGATGGTACCAGTCCATCAGGCACCCCCGGCCGCTGCCGGTGGTTTTAATCCGTGGAAGGTTTTGGTGCCCGCAGGTGTTGCGTTGCTGGTTATCTTTGGGGCCGTTTACGCATGGACCAAGTTTTCTCCTGCCAGCAGCAATACGAACGCTAACCAGCCGGCACCAACACTTAACGCCGACCCGAACAGCCAGCCGGTGCAACCAGCGCAGCCGCCAACCGGCAAAGCCGAAGAAGGACTTCCATCCGGAGGCGTAACGAAACCTGTAGCGAACGTTAACGCTTCGCCAAACGTGAACGCCGACGAGATTCAGACGCCGATCGCGGATGTCAGTCCGACTGCGAACGCGAATGCCAACGCGAACAGCAACACCAATTCAAACTCCAACAAACCGCCACCGTTGCCGGAGCCTACGCGAAGTGTAATGCCGCCAAATGTTCCGCCGTCGCCTGCGGCAACCAAGCCGCCAGCGCCAACACCGTCACCGTAATACAGATTTTATTAAGCGAATCAGTTCATCCGCGTTTTCGATCGACGGCTCGATTTCCTGTACGTAACAGGGCAGCGAGAACGAAAGCGAACGGAGCTTCACTGCGTCTTTTGCGGTAGTGATGAGGCTGTTTGCGCCTGCGCGTTTAGCAGCGTCGATAAGGGAATCGATATCGGATTGCGAGTAGCGATGGTGATCCGGGAACGCTCTTTGTAAGACGATTTCGTGTGGGACTGCGTCGAAGAACGAACGCGGATTGCCGACTGCGCAGAAAGCCGCCACCGGAGGGACGAGCGGGTTTGAAGAACCGTCAAGCGACCCGATCTGTGAGGTATTCATTCGCGACCGAAATATGGGTACGTCAGGGGCGAACTTGCGGATCTCAGTTTGGAGCGCGTCGAGATTGTTAACCTGATCGGTACGTGTAATCACGATGCAGTCTGCGCGGCTGAGACCGCTCAACGGTTCGCGCAAGCGGCCGTATGGCAGCAAGTGTCCACCGCCCCATGGATTAGCCGCGTCTATCGTCAATAAGTTCAAGTCACGCTCGAGACGCAGATGCTGAAAGCCATCGTCTAAAACGAAGCAATCGGTATCGAAGTGTCTGATCGCTTCGTTGCCCGCCGCCACTCGATTCGCGCTGCTGATTACTGCTGCTTGCCCAACCAGGTTTGTGGCCAAAAGAAACGGCTCGTCGCCGGCTTCTGACGGGTTTGAGTAAACCGTCTGGCCGTCGGAGACGATTACCATTCGATCCGGATTATCGCGGCCGTAACCGCGCGTGAGTATGCAGACGTTTTGTCCTGCGGCCGCGAGCGTGCGCGACACCCATTCGACGAGCGGGGTCTTGCCTGTTCCGCCGGCCGTGATGTTGCCGATGCTGATAACCGGGCGATCCAGTTTGGTGGAATGAAAAGTTCCGCGGCGATATAACGAAAGGCGCGTTCGTGTGACGGCCCCGTACAGAACACTCAGTGGCGGGAGGATCAGCGACTTCATGAAGTCTGCGGTTTCGGCGCCAGGACGGAGTTTGACTGGGAGCTGTCGCGACGTTTCGTCGACAACAATGGAGCGATCAGTTTGATAGTGCGTTCAGCCGCACCCTGGTTGACGGCGATCAGTTGCTTCGCTCGTTCCGCGAGTTCGCGGCGACGTTGTGGATTCGCGAGCAATTCGTTCAAGACCCTTGCGAGTTCCGTGGAAGCGGCATCACCATCGACCGGCGGAAGTTGAACGATTGCACCCGCTTCGTTCATTAGATCGACGATCGCGTGAAAGTTGTGCGTGTGTGCGCCTGTCACAACCGGCACCCCTGCTGCCGCCGGTTCCAGCACGTTGTGCCCGCCGCGATCGACGATGCTTCCGCCTACAAACACGACCGAAGCCAGCGCATACGTTGACGGCAGTTCTCCAATAGTATCGAGCAGAAGCACTGCCGCATCGACGTCATCGCCGGCAGGCGCGTTTGTTCTTCTGGCCCAACTCAATCCCGAGCTCTGTAACAACGACGCGACTTCCGCGAAACGTTCAGGGTGACGCGGCGCGAGCATCAGTCGCGCAGGCTGCGTGGCACGGATCTGTTTAAAGCTTTCAAGAATGATCTTCTCTTCGGGAGCGTGTGTGCTGGCGGCGAGGACAATCGGCGCACCAGCGTTTAGACCAAATCGCTCGCGAATCTCAGCCGTTTTCTCACCCGCTGACGGAACCGCCTGCGCGTCAAACTTCAGATTGCCTGCCGTTCGAATTCGATCGCTCGACATTCCGAGACTCTGCAATCTTTGCGCGTCCGCTTCAGACTGCATCACGGCAATGCTCAACGACTCCAACACTCGCCCCAGAAAAACCTTGATCCACGCATAGCGCCGGTACGATTGCCGCGAGATCCGACCGTTAACCAGCGCCACCGGAATCTCGCGCGAGCTGCACTCACGCAAGAAATTCGGCCACAACTCCGTTTCCATCAGAAGCACTACCGACGGATTTACCGCCCGCAGCGCGCGTCGCACACACCAGCGCCAGTCGAATGGAAAATAGAAAACGTTGTCCGCCTCACGAGCGAAAACGTCCTGCGCCAGTTTCTGCCCGGTGCGCGTAATCGTCGAAACCACCAGGGAATGATCCGGAAACTCTTTACGAAGCCGGTCTACTAACGGCCGTGCCGCCTGCGTCTCGCCAACCGAAACACAGTGCAGCCAGATTGTCGGGTTTTTACTGAATGACGGGAGCTTACCCAGGCGTTGGCGCAGACCTTCGAGGTACTTACCGTGCGCCAACGCTTGATAGAGGAAATAAGGAGCTGAGAAGAGAAAACCGACCGACAACAGAAGGCTGTAAGCCAGGTACATTGGAAACCACGATCTGGCGATTTACTTCGCTCGCTCTATATAACGTCCTTCGGTTGGATCGACGCGAATGCGGTCACCTTCGTTGATGAACGGCGGTACGGTAATCGTCACGCCATTTTCGAGCGTCGCGGGTTTGTTCACGTTCGAGACCGTCGCGCTTTTTAGCGTCGGTTCAGTCTGCGTCACTACCAGTTCCATCGACGGCGGCAGGTCGATGCCGATCGGCGAGCCTTCATAAAACTCGGCCTGAAGCTTGAGTCCCGGCGTGAGCCACTGCGCTGCGTCGCCGAGGTCATCTTCGCTCAGGGCTGTCTGTTCGTAATTTTCGGTATTCATGAAATGGTGGTGCGAGCCGTCGGAGTAGAGATACTCCATCTCATGCTGTTCGAGCGACGCGCGGTCCACGGTATCAGCGGAACGAAAGCGGTGTTCAAAAGAAGATCCGGTACGAATATTTCGCAGCTTGGTTTGCACCATCGCACGCAGATTGCCGGGGGTATGGTGCCGGAATTCGACGACCTTGCAGGGTTGGCCTTCGAAAACGATCACCATGCCGCGTCGAATCTGAGTTGCAGGAATTGCCATAAAACTGAAGTCTCCGTAGATAGAGGTACGCACTTTGCCGAGTGCAAAGCGCGTAGTCTAACGAGGCTGATAAGGCGTTGTCTAGTGGCCGAATCCGCTAACCGCGGCGCCGCGGGCGGTGTCTGACACGGGCGGCGACGCCGGCTAGACCACTGAAAAGTAGAACCAGAAACGACTGCGGAGTGCTCGGAGCGAAAGAAAAAGGGCGGCCGGTTTGGAGTTACCCCCTTGCCAGACCGCCCTCTCTTGAGGAGCCCACCTACCTCGGTTTGATAAACGCTTCTCGTTTGGGTTAGTTCCAAGAACTCAGGCGGCACGAGCGCGAGGCACTCGTCGCAGGCGCGCGAGGCGTTCGAGCCATCGCTGGGCCTCTTCGTAATGCGGAAATCGCCGTTCGTCCTGACGGAACGCGCTGGTGTGATAGTAGCGCCGTCCTTTAATTAACCGCGCAGGATGTTTGATGTGAAGCATCTCGTGATAGAGGATGTACTCAACAAACCATTCCGGAACGTCTTTTGAATCGAGTGTCTTACTGATCGTGATGCTGTCGTAGATGTGGTCATGATGACCGAGGATGCTGCGCGTGCGACGCTGCGACCAGGTTAACGTGGGCCTTTCCACTTGCCCGTCGAAGTAGCGCCGGTTCAATTTGCTGAACATCCGTTCGAGATCGTAAACCTCGCCGTGGGAGGTCGAGATCATTTTGCGTCCGCGGCCGCGTCGCGCCAGATCAGATGACCGCATGACCGTTGGAGTCAATGAATAATCGCGATAAACGCGGTCATGGATAGTCGGCACTCGCTTTCCGAGCAGGCGCGCGACCAGAATCCACGCTAAGGCGCGCAAAACTTCCGGTGGCGAGTCTTTGCAGATGTCGGAGAGACGCACGTAAACGCGTCCAGATCGGAGTCGAATTGTATGTCGCAGGCCGGCGTAGGGGTAAAAGCGCACTTCGATCGATGGCACACCACGGTTGCCACCCATATGACGAAACGCGTCTGCGAAATACTTTTCTGTTTCCTTCATGTGAGTAACCCCGACCCGATAGGAGGCTCAATCTTAAATACGGTCAAACCAAGCCGTCAACCCGGCGCGGGCAGGCGGCCACAAGTGCAACTTTTACACGGATTTACGGGCGATCTGTGCAATCTGTGGATAAAACGCTTATACTGCCCACTCATTTAGTTTTATGCCCAGGCGAGCCTCAAACCTTCAACATAACGAAAAAAGCCCGTTGGATCCGCGGGCTGAAGTGCTGCTTGCCGCCCTGATCAAGGAACATTTGGTGACCGGCGAGGCGGTTGGCTCGCGCGTGCTGTCGGATCGGTTCTCGCATGGCTACGGCTGGAGCCCGGCGACAATTCGCAACGTGATGGGAAACCTGGAAGAGGCCGGATTCGTCGACCAGCCTCATACTTCCGCCGGCCGCGTACCGACTGATAAAGGCTATCGCTACTACGTCGACAACATGTTGGGCGAGGCACGTCTCTCACGCAGCGACCTGAAAGCCATCGATCACCTGTTCACCGCCCACGACATCGACGCTGCTTCGTCTCCCGATCGCTTGATGGAAACTGCTTCGCACGTACTTTCCGCGCTATCGCAGAACGTCGGGATCGTAGTTTCACCGTCGCTCGCGGAGAACCGTCTGAAGCACATCGAATTCGTGCAGCTTCCGGACAAGCGAATTCTCGTCGTGCTGGTTTCGCTTTCCGGAATCATTCACAACAAGGTGATCCGAGTCGCTGACGAGTTTTCGCAGGACGAGCTTGATCGCACCGCCAGCTATTTGAATATCGAGTTTAACGGCAAGAGTCTTGCAACCATCCGCGCCGAAATCGTCGAACTGATGAAAGAGGAGAAGGCGCTTTACGATCGCCTGCTGCAAAACGCAGTGCTGTTGTGCGAGCGAAGTTTGGAAGGCGAGGAGACGACGGGAGAAGTTTACGTCGACGGCGCTTCAAACATTCTTACCAAGCCTGATTTCGACGACGTCGAACGTATGCGCGACCTTTTCCGCATGTTTGAGGAGAAGTCGCGTTTGATCAAGATTCTGAACGAATGCGTTCATGAGGCCCCTACTTATCCTGGCGACGTGCACGTAACCATCGGCCGCGAACACCTGGCGAGCTCGATGCGCGACTGCGCTCTGATCACTGCGCCTTATCGTGTCGGATCAAACGAAAACATCGGCACACTCGGCGTCGTTGGCCCGATGAGAATCGAATATGCACGGATAATGGCTATGGTAAACTACATGGCGCGGTTGATTGAGCATCGCCTCGGAGAGCAAACCGCACGTTAACTCGCGGAGATTCCGACCTCCCTAATGACATCTGACAGGAAAGACAAGCGCGGGTTCCGTATCCCAATCAGGTTCAGAGACGCTGAAGATGACAGTGACTCTCCGAGCAGCAGACCATCCGAGATGGACAGACTAGACCCCGACTTTAATCCCGACACCGACACTGATGTTCCGTCCGCCGGCGACGAAGTAAGCGCAGACGACGCGCTTGGGCTCGACGATTTAACCGCCGATCTTGGCGGGCCTGAAAAAGCCGAACTCATTGCCACGCGGGCCGAATTGAAGCGAATCGAGGGCGAAAACGCGGACCTGAAAAACAGTCTCGCTCGCCGTCAGGCTGACTTTGAAAACTATCGCAAGCGGATGGATCGCGAGCGAAACGAGACGTACAACCGCGTAGTCGCCGACGTCGCCGAGAAACTGTTACCAGTTTCAGACAATTTGAAACGCGCACTCGAAGCGGAAGCTTCCGTTGAGGCCGCGGAATCTGACGAGTTTCGCCATTTCCTGAGTGGTGTCGATCTTATCTGGAAACAATTGACCGGCGTTCTCGACGCGCTCGGCGTAAAGCCGATTTCCGCAGTTGGAGAACAATTCAACCCGCATATCCATGAGGCAGTCGTTACCGAAGCTACAGATGAGTACGAGCCCGACACAGTGATTCAGGAGATTCGCAGCGGCTATCGACTCGGCGACAAACTAATCCGCCCGGCGCTCGTAAAAGTTTCTACGCGAAAGTAGCTGTTCAAACTACATGGGCAAATCGATTGGCATAGATTTAGGCACGACGAACTGCTGCGTCGCCGTTCTCGAAGGCGGCGCCTTGCAGATCGTGCCGAATAAGGAAGGTGGCCGCACCACGCCGACCGTCGTCGGTTTCACCGATAAAGGTGAGCGGCTCGTCGGTCAGATCGCCAAGCGCCAGGCAGTCACTAATGCCGCCAACACAGTCTATGCAGTGAAACGTTTGATCGGGCGGAAGTTCAGCTCGCGGGAAGTCGAGCGGATGCGCGCGACCTCGGCGTTCGACATTGTCGATTCGACAAATGGCGACGCTCGCGTGCGAGTTCAAGGACGAAACTACAGTCCGCCGGAATTGTCAGGCATAGTTTTGCAGCGTTTGAAAGCCGCCGCGGAGGAGTTTCTTGGCGAATCAGTTACTGACGCGATCATCACCGTCCCGGCTTATTTCGACGACACGCAGCGTCAGGCCACCAAAGACGCGGGCAAGATCGCCGGGCTGAAAATCGAACGGATCATCAACGAGCCGACCGCGGCCGCGCTGGCATACGGTCTGGGAAAATCAGACTCGGAACGGATCGCCGTTTACGATCTCGGCGGGGGCACGTTCGACATCTCGATTCTCGAAATGAACGACGGCGTTTTTGAAGTGCTGTCCACCTCGGGAAATACGTTCCTTGGTGGTGAAGACTTCGACGAGCGCATCATGAACTGGATGGCGGACCAGTTTCTATCCGACACCGGCATCGATCTGCGCCAGGACCGTCTCGCCTTGCAGCGTCTGAAAGAAGTTGCCGAACGAGCGAAGTGCGATCTATCCACGCAACTCGAAACCACGATCAACCTGCCGTTCATTGCCGCGGACGCGACTGGTCCGAAACATTTCAACAAGACGCTGACGCGGCAACAGTTTGAATCGCTGGTCAACGATCTCGTCGAGCAAACTGTCGAACCATGTCAGACCGCGCTCAACGACGCGAAACTGCAACCGGCTGACGTACACAAGGTGATCCTCGTCGGCGGACAGACGCGTTCGCCAATCGTCGCCCGAACAGTCGAGAAAATCTTCGGCCGCAAACCTTCGGCGGAAATCAATCCTGACGAAGTTGTGGCGATGGGCGCGGCCATTCAGGGTGGTGTTCTTACCGGTGATGTTAAAGACATCGTGCTCCTGGACGTGCTGCCCTTGAGTCTTGGCCTGGAGACGCGTGGCGGTTTGTTTACCAAGATCATCGAGCGCAACTCGACGATTCCGTTACGCGAGAGCCGAACGTTTACCACCGTTGTCGACAATCAATCATCGGTTGAGATTCACGTTTTGCAGGGCGAACGTGAGATCGCAAAAGGCAATCGTTCGTTGGGTAAATTCGAGCTGGTCGGCATTCCGCCGAGTCCCCGAGGCGTGCCGCAAATCGAGGTTTCGTTTGAAGTTGACGGCAACGGCATCGTCTCGGTCTCCGCGCAGGATAAAGCGACCGGACGCGAACAACAGATTCGCATCACACCAACGTCCGGACTGGCGCCCGAAGAGATTGACAGACTCATCCGCGAGGCTGAAGAATTTGCCGACAGCGATCGGACCGCGAAAGAAGTTCTCGTGTTGAAAACGAAAGTCGAGGCGCTGCTTAGGAATACGAAGAAGTCGTTTGTAGAATATGGGGGGCTGCTTTCCGAGATCGATCAGGAAACGGCCGAAGCGGTTTTCAAAGAAGCTGAAGAGGCGCGCCACTCAGAAAAGACTGAAGAGATTAATATCGTATTGAACAAACTGGAGCGCGTCGCAGGGCAACTCACCACCGCCATGCTGAACCCCACACCCGACGCGACCACAAGCGAAGTTTAAGCATCCTTTTTACATCCTGATTTAGAGAGGTTATTTAGAGGACTGAATGAGTAAGCGTGATTATTACGAAGTACTTGGCGTGAGTCGCACGGCCACCGACCAGGAGTTGAAGACTGCGTACCGGCGTCTCGCGGTCAAGTTCCACCCCGATAAAAACCCGAACGATGCCGCAGCGGAAGAGAAGTTTAAGGAGGCTGCCGAGGCCTACAGTGTTTTGTCGAATGCCGACCAGCGAAAGCGCTACGACCGGTTCGGTCATGCGGGCGTTTCGAGCAGTGCCGGTGCGGGTGCGTGGGGCGCACCCGGTTTTGGTGGCCTCGAAGATATTCTCGGCGACCTGTTTGGATTTGGTGATGTATTTGGCGGCGGGCGAGGTGGCTCGCGACGCTCGGCGGCCCAACGTGGCGCTGATCTTCGTTACGACCTCGAAATCACACTCGAAGACGCAGCGAATGGCATGACCGCGCAGTTGCGCATTCCGCGTCTCGAGGGTTGTACAGCTTGCAATAGCACAGGCGCAGCACCGGGTACACAACCAGAAAATTGCAGCACCTGTAACGGTACTGGCCAGGTTCGTTATCAACAAGGCTTCTTCTCAGTCGCGCGAACGTGTCACGTGTGTCGTGGCGCGGGCCGTGTAGTTAAGACTCCGTGTACGCAGTGTAACGGTGCGGGTCGCGTCGAACGTGAGAAGCAGATGGAAGTCAAGATTCCGGCTGGAGTCGAAACTGGTTCGCGACTCCGCGTGCCTGGTGAAGGCGAAGCCGGGACGAATGGCGGCGTCGCAGGTGATCTTTACGTCGTGATTCACGTTGCCGAACACGAGCAGTTTGAGCGTCAGGGAAACAACCTCTACGAAGCAGTGCCCATCAGTTTCACTCAAGCTGCGCTCGGCGCTGAGCTGATGGTGAAGACACTCGATGGTGAAGAGAAACTGAAGATTCCGATGGGTACTCAAACCGGTACCGTGTTTCGACTGCGCGGGAAGGGAATGCCGGCACTCGGTGGCCGCGGTCGTGGCGATTTGTTCGTCTCTGTGACTGTGATGACGCCGACAAGTCTGACGCGCGAACAGCGCAAGCTGCTTGAACAGTTATCCGAAGTGGAAACCACGGACCTGGCGGATAAAAAACTGGTCGATAAGGTGAGAGATATCTTTGGATGATTGAACCGCTCGTCTCACTTTCCTAACAACCTCATAATCTCCGCATGCAGCAGCACCACGTCAGGTGACTGCTGCAAGGCGAGAAAATAATTCTTCTGAAAAACTGTTCCCGATTCCGCCGGCGCGAGCAAGCCCTTCGCGCGTGCGAGCAGCGCTTTCGCATCTTCTTCAGTCGTCGGTTGGTCAGGATCGCGACTATCTAAGGTCTCGTCGATCTGCACTATGAGCTCTGACAGACGGTGCAGCCAGTCGAACCACGGATCCTTCAACACCAACTGCAAGAACTCATAACTGTTGCTGATCTGCCCTCGTGCTCGCTCGTATCCGCGCCGCTCCATGTCGAGCAGCGTCTTGTGCAACTGCAACAGTCCCTGACGCAATTGCTTCAACTCGTCACGGGTGATCTCCGACATCATTTCATCTGCCATACCCCATCCCCTTATCCGAGTTTCTTCTAACCCCGGGAAAAATAGCTTATGATCCCGGCGATGCCCAGCGCCATCTCCCTCGACACGCCAGTCGAGGATCTTCACAAGTTTCGCATTGCTCGACTAGGCGAGAATCCTTCACGCAAACTCGCGTCCGCACTCGCGAGCCAGGTCCATAAGCGAAACCGATCCGAAGTCACGGTCGAGGATTTACTGACGTATCTGCCGATGCGTTACGAGGACCGGTCTCGCACTGCGGCGATCCGAGATCTTCAGGATGGACTCGAAGCATCGCTCGATCTGACTGTAACTCATGCGCACGGTTATCCAGTGCGTGGCAAGGCTGGCTTCGGCAAAGCGCGCCTGTTTATTTTCGAAATTAGGGCAAGTGATGCAGGAAAGACCGGACGGGACGTAGTCGTTTGGTGGTTTGTCTCCGGTCGTCGTGCTTACGACATCGTCAAGTACTACACGGCGCGGATGGTCTCAGGAACGCGTTTCATCACGTTTGGGCGTTGGGAACTGGAGCCTCGCCGTGGCGCTTACAAACTGCGTCTGCAACGTCCAACCGACGAACTCGAGATCATCGCGACACCGGGTCAACCCGCCAACCTCGCCAATATTGAAGGCATCGATCCCGATCCGGAACAAGTAGAGGAAAACGTACCCGATCCGGCACTGGCTGCGATTCACGTCGCACGGCGCGTCCCTGTTTATCGGAAACTCGGCGACTTCAATTCAAAGCGCATTCGCGAAATCATGCATGCGGCCCTCGCCCAACTCGACAATGAAGCGATCGAGGAAACACTGCCGGCGGACCTGCAAAAGCGCGCGCAGCTAATCGGTCGCGCCCAAGCACTGCATGAGATTCACTTTCCGCCTGCGGACGTTGCGTTGTCTGATTACGAGCAGTCGCGAAGTCCGGCGCATTTGCGACTAATCTTCGAAGATTTTTTTTGGCTCACGTTCGCACTCGGTTTCAAACGCGGTCGTCGAGTTAAGGAGACGAAGGAAGTAGTAATCAGGATCGACAAGTCAGTGAACGACGCGGTGAAGTCTGTCATGCCTTTTAAGTTGACGAAAGCGCAGCGAAAAGTAGTTGCGGACATCTTCAACGACATGAAATCAACCGCGCCGATGAATCGCCTGCTTCAGGGCGACGTCGGCAGCGGTAAGACGATCGTTGCTTTGATCGCGATGATCGCGGCGATCGAAAACGGTCTGCAAGCAGCGCTGATGGCGCCGACGGAGATTCTCGCAGAACAACATTCACGAAACATCAAACGCTTGCTTGCCAGGACGCCCTATCGAGTCGAACTGATGACGGGATCGCTGCGTTCCGCCGAGAAGCGACGTCTACGATCCGCCTTGCAAGACGGTGAAATCAATGCCGTCATCGGCACTCAGGCACTCATCCAGGAGGGAGTGTCGTTCGCCCGTCTTGGACTCGTGGTCATCGACGAGCAGCATCGCTTCGGCGTGATGCAACGCGCGGAGTTGCGCGCTCGTGGTTTGAATCCCGACGTGCTCGTGATGACGGCAACGCCGATTCCGCGATCGCTCGCGATGACCGTGTACGGCGATCTCGACGTTTCAGTTATCGATGAACTGCCGCCCGGACGCACACCGATCGAAACGATGGTCGTCGGGGAGGACCACCGGCAGGAAGTGAAGAAACTGATAAAGCGGGAAGTTAGCGCCGGACGGCAGGTTTACGTTGTGTATCCACTCGTCGAAGAGTCGGAGAAGATGGACTTGCGCGATGCGAAGCAACGTTACGAATACCTGCGCGACACCGTTTTCCCGAGACTGCCTGTCGGACTCTTGCACGGAAAGATGAAGCCGGCTGAAAAAGAGCAGGTGATGAATGAGTTTGTCGCCGGAAAGATCAAAATACTGGTTTCGACGAGCGTAATTGAGGTCGGCGTCGACGTGCCGAATGCGTCTGTAATGATCGTCGAACATGCGGAACGGTTTGGGTTGTCGCAGCTTCATCAACTGCGCGGGCGGGTCGGTCGTGGGGCTGAGAAGAGTTACTGCGTGTTGCTCACCAGTGATAAGCGAACGGCGATCGCCGAGGAACGCCTGGGCATTATGGCGAAGACGAGCAACGGGTTTTTGATCGCTGAAAAGGACTTGGAATTGCGTGGTCCAGGTGAGTTGCTGGGGACGAGGCAGTCAGGCTTGCCGGAGTTTCGCATTGGCAACCTCGTTCGCGATCAGCAACTGCTGGAACAGGCACGCCGGGAAGCGGAGTCTTATCTGAGTCGTGAGAAGTCGGCGGCGACGATCAAAATGGTCGAACACGTGATGAAAGATGCGCGGCTGGGACTGGCCGCTGTCGGGTGATACGTTAACAACATGCGAGTTATTGCTGGGGCATACAAGGGTCGTAACCTCAAGAGCCCGCCGTCGATGCAGGTGCGGCCGACATCGGATCGGTTGCGCGAGACGTTGTTCAACGTCATTGCGCCACGAATTGAAGACGCGCGATTTCTGGATTTGTGTGCCGGATCGGGCGCCGTGGGAATTGAAGCGTTGTCGCGCGGGGCGAGTTATGT
>CAWBJU010000008.1:0-228337 GCA_963789185.1 uncultured Acidobacteriota bacterium | reverse complement strand
TAAGGACAAGAAGTTTGTCCAGCTCGCCGACGAGACGATGGAGAACATCAATCCGTCCAACGACGGCAGTTACGCGATCGGTTCCGACAACCGGAAGTATCGCGTGATGAACGACTACGATCCCGGTTTCACTGATTACTACCTCGTCAACACATCAGACGGATCGCGCAAATCAATACTGACAAAACAACGCGGCGCGGTCTCGCTTTCACCCAACGCGAAGTACGGGCTCTTCTTTGACGGCAAAGATTGGCACTCGTACTCCGTCGCGAATGGCACGGTTACGAATCTCACCAAGAGCATCAACGCAATCTTCTACAACGAGCTGAACGATCTTCCGTCGACGCCCGGTTCGTACGGCATCGCGGGTTGGACCAAGGACGACGCCGACGTGCTGATTTACGATCGATACGACATTTGGCAAGTCGCACCCGACGGCAGCCGCACAAAGAACCTGACCGACGGCGTCGGCCGAAAAGAAAAGACGACACTGCGGTACGTGCGGCTCGATCCGCGTGAACGCTGGATCGATCCGGACAAGTCGATGCTGCTGCAAGCCGAAAACCAGGAGACGCGCGATTCCGGTTTTTATCGCGACAAAGTGAACAGCGATCTCGTACCGCAGAAACTCCTGATGGCGGCGAAAGACTTTAACAATCCGATCAAAGCGAAAGACGCTGACGTGCTTATCGTCGGTGCGTCGCGATTTGATCAATTCCCTGACATCTGGGTGACGACCAGCAACTTCCGCGAGTTGAAGCGCGTCAGCAACGGCGACGCTCAACGTGCAGCCTACAACTGGGGCACTTCCGAGTTAGTCAGTTTCAAAAACACCGATGGCGTTCCGCTCAAGGGACTGCTCTTGAAACCGGATAACTTCGATCCGAAGAAGAAGTATCCGATGATCGTCTACATTTACGAGCGGCTTTCGCAGGGCTTGCATCAGTTCCGCAGTCCTGGTCCAGGCACGTCGATCAATCCGATCTTCTACGTTAGCAATGGTTATCTGGTCTACATGCCTGACATTGCGTACACGATCGGGTATCCGGGTGCGAGTGCTTTGAAATGCGTGCTGCCAGGAATTCAGGCGGTGGTCGACAAAGGTTACGTGAACGAAGATGCGATCGGCATTCAGGGACACAGTTGGGGCGGTTATCAGATCGCTTACATGGTGACGCAAACCAATCGTTTCAAAGCCGCTGCGCCGGGTGCGCTCGTTGCCAACATGACGAGCGCTTACAGTGGCATTCGTTGGGGCACCGGACTGCCGCGTCAGTTTCAGTATGAACGTTCGCAGTCGCGTATTGGCGGCAGTCTTTGGGACTACCCGTTGCGTTTTCTCGACAACTCACCGATCTTCCGCGCGGATCAAGTCGACACGCCGTTGTTGATGCTTCACAACGATGAAGACGATGCGGTGCCGTGGTACCAGGGCATCGAATACTTCCTCGCGTTGCGACGTCTCGGCAAGCCTGTGTTCATGTTCAACTACAACGGCGAAAAGCACGGGTTGCGGAAGCGCATCAATCAAAAAGATTACACGCGGCGTTTACAGGAATTCTTCGATCACTACCTAAAGGGCGCACCCGCACCGGAGTGGATGGAAAAAGGCATCCCGTTCCTGCAACGCGAGAAGGAGAAGGAAAAATACCGCGCCAGCGAGGAGGGCGATCAGCCGTAGTGACGTTGGCCGGCGGATTACTTCGAGGGTTGATTGTTTGCGGCCTGATCGGTCTGGTCGCGGGGCCTGCGAGGTCGCAGGCGTCTGTTGAGATCGCGATGGTTGACGGCAATGCTCAACGTTCGCGAGTGCTCGCCACAAAAAGTGTCGACGCGGCGCCGAAGGAATGGCTGTGGCAAACAGAACAGCTGTTTAAGCTAAGGTACAGCACGCCTATTTCAGTTAATACCCCCGGTGAGATCCTTCGAGGATACATCCCGACCTACCATGACTACACGTTCCCGATCGTTTCGGACGGGATAATCTTCTTCACTCTCTACGTCAACGATGCCTATTTTTATGCGGTCGACGCAAACACCGGAAAGAAACTTCTAACTCTTAAGTTCGACGACAATAGGTTCTCGGCCCCTGCAGCTTTGGGGCAAGTGGCGTTTTTTGGCACCAGCACCGGCAATGTCTACGCTTACGACATGTCCACTCGGAATATGAAGTGGGCCTATGAAGGACAGGGATCGTTTTCGTACTCGTCGCCAGTGATCGACGAGGGGGTGGTCTACGTTTCAGGAGAAAAGGACGGCATCGTCGCGTTGTCGGCTGACACGGGTGTGGCGAAATGGAAAATCAAAGCTAACCAGGTTCTCTATCAGCCGGCTATCCAGGGCGACGATCTGGTCGTCCGTGGGATCAACGGGGTCTTGTTGTCGCTCAATAAGAGAACTGGAACCAAGAATTGGGAGACAAAGCTCGGTAGAAATTTTGGCGCCACTGCAATACTCGACGATACGGTATTTGTGATTCACGACAAGGGCGAGATTCGGGCGTACTCGCTCGCGGACGGCACACTCCGCTGGAAGTCAAACAAAGACGGCGGGACTCGAACGGGCCTCGCCCTTTTCAACGACACCGTTATGTATGGTGGAGAGTATGGCGACATCGTCGCTCTTGACGCTCACAGTGCCGCCGAGAAGTGGAAGTTCAAGACGAAGAAGCCATGCCTTGCTCCGATCGTAGCCGGAGAAACGGTTTACACCAGTTGTGGCGATCACCACCTCTACGCGATCGATCCGCAAACTGGTCAACTGAAATGGAAGTTTGACTGGAAAAGAAACGGACCCTTGCCAACTTTAGCGAACGGTGTAATGTATTTCCTCAGCAGCGACGGGATTTTACAGGCGGCTAAATGACACTAGCGGCTCCGCCGCTCCTATTCAGAATTAGGAAACCGCTTTCAGTCTTGCTTCAAGGTTTTCGCGGCGGGTGCGGCTGAGGCGGAGTTGGCGGCCGTCCTCGAGGACGACGATGTAGTCGCCATTGAAGTGGGGGTGAAGTTCCTTGATGCGGTCGAGGTTGACGATGATCGATCGGTGAATGCGCACGAACTTCGCCGGATCGAGCCGCCCTTCCAGGTCGTGCATCTTCTCACGTAACAAATGCGCCTTGCGGCCGACGTGCAACTTCGCGTAATTCCCATCAGCTTCGATGAAGTCGATCTCGCCGACTTTCAATAACACCACTCGTCCCGAAGCTTTGATCATCAAGCGTGTCAGATAGTTCTTTTCGGCGGATGAGTCCGCCAGACTCTCGCGTTCCTCGAGCAACGCAAGCAGCCGTTTACTTACGCGATTGATCTCGCGCGCTTCGATCTGCGACTTGGCCCGCCGCAACGCAAAAGCAAATCGCTCGTCGTCAAAAGGCTTCAACAAATAGTCGAGCGCATGCACCTCGAAAGCCTTCAACGCATACTGATCAAACGCCGTCACGAAGATGATCGCCTGAATCTGCTCAGGCCCGACACGCGCCAGCACGTCAAACCCGTCAAGCTCAGGCATCTGAATATCCAGAAAGATTAGATCGGGCGACAAAGCGTTGATGGCCTTCACTGCTTCCCGCCCGTTGCGACACTCGTCGAGGATCTCGATCTGCGGATCTTTCTCCAGCAACACACGCAGGTTGCGCCGTGCCAACGGCTCGTCATCAACTATGAGCGTCCTGATCTTCTCCGGCATTAAGACGCGTCTCTAAAAGGCATCACAATCATCACCTCAACCCCACCGCTGTCGCGATTACGAATATCAAACTGATGATTGTCGTCATAGAGTTGCTGTAAACGCGCGGCCGTATTCGCAAGCCCGATACCGGCGCTGCCTTTCAGTTGCCACCCGTCGCGCAGGCCCGCGCCGTTGTCGTAAACCATTAATCGCAAGTGACCGTTTTGAACTGTGGAACTAATACCCACAACACCCGTCTCGGCACTGTTCGCGATGCCGTGTCGCAGAGCGTTCTCCGTGAGTGGCTGAAGAATCAGATTTGGCACGAGTGCTGTCGCCGTCGCCGGATCGATATCGAATTCGGTCCGGAGCCGATCGGAAAACCTCATCTGCTGAATACTGAGATACAGCTTAATGAAGTTGAGCTCCTCCCTCAACTCAACTTCCTGCCGCGAAGAATGCTCGAGCGTGTGACGCAGCAGATCGCTGAGGCCGACGAGCATGCTCACCGCAGCCTGGTTTTTGTTATCGCGAACGAGCCCGGCGATGCTGTTCAGAGTGTTGAAAAGAAAATGCGGATGCAACTGCATACGCAACGCATCGAGTTGCGCCTGCGCGAGTTGCGCCTCAAGACGCGTTGCCATTACTTCACGCTCGCGGTACTTGCGGTAGTAGTCGAACGCATAACAGATCCCAATCACGCCGCTGTAAATCAGCAGGTCAGACCCGAAAGACCCCGGCACACGCGACAGGAAGCGCGGCCAAAACGCCTTCGGACTCTCGTCCAGGACGTCGAACGGGTCAATGCTCAACATGATTACGGCGGCCGCGGCAGTGTGTAGCACGGACATTGCCAGGAACGCCGGCAAGTGGACCAACAGGTTTCTCTTCAGCGCGCCGTCGAGTAGCGAGTAGTGGCGCGCGAGCCAGATAATGACCGGCGTGAGCGGCACCCAGGCAAGCCACATCAGGATGCCCCAGGAAAAGATGCGCCACGCCTCGTGGTTCATCCCCTCGGCACTCATCTCGAAATAGATCGGCCCGGCATAGAGCAGTCCAATCACTGCCCACACGGAAGTGATCGTCGCCGCCCACTTTATTTTTTGTGCGTTTTGCGTCTTGTGCCTTTCGTGGTTATACAATCCAACCCTTGCTCTGATACTCCATGTAAACCGCAGTCTGCTGCGCGACGTCGCGTCCGAAATATCTATCGACCACTCGCAACGCCAGATCGATTCCCGAAGACAAACCGCCCGCGGTTGAAATCTTTTCTTCTTCAACGAAGCGCAGTCCACGTTTGAGGGTGACATCCGGAAACTCGCGCGCAAACTCGTCGAAGAAGTCGTGATGCGTCGTCGCTGACTTGCCTTTTAGCAATCCGGCATGGCCGAGTTGAAAAGCTCCCGTACACACGGACATGAGAACGTCGGTCGATGTCACAACTTTGCGAAGCCATGCGTGAAGCGCTTTGGATCCTCGCTGCGCCGGCACGACGACGACTTTCGGTTGGGGCGCCGAATCGAATGTGTAGTCGGGTACGAGCTTCAAACCGCCGGAGCCGGTGATCGTCTCGATCTTTTCCGCTACGGTGAACAACTGAAACGGCATCATCTCGTCGTGACTGGTGCCGCGCGTGGTGACGTGCACATCTTGAAAAACCTCCCACGGGCCGGCGAAGTCGATCACCGTTGCGCCTTCCGAAATCGCAAACGCCACTGGAATTTTTCCTTTCGCGGGCGGCGTGAGTTTGCTGCTCGACGCATCGATTGAAACAGGCGGAATGACCGACAGAAACGAGCCGGGTAACGATCCGGCAGCGACGACGACACCGAGACCGGTAGTTTGATGGATGAATTCGCGTCTTTTCATGGTTTTCTTCCTCCACCTGGCAGTTTAGAGGCGTCCGAGGCGGTGAGGTTGAGGTTTGACACGGATTGATTAAATGACGATGTAGATAGCCGCCCGCGCGTGACGAACTGTTTTTAGTATTTCGGCACGCGCGGGTCAACGTCTTCAGACCACGCCGTGATGCCACCCTTGAGGTTAATCAGACGCCCCTGAAAACCGGCACGTTTCAACGCTGCGATCGCTTTTGCGCTTCTGACGCCGCCTTTGCAGTGCACGATCGTCTCAACATCCGGGTTGATCTCGTTCATGCGTCCAACAACGTGACCGAGCGGGATCAGCTTCGTTCCTGGAAAACGTGCAATCTCGAATTCGTGGGGCTCGCGCACGTCGATGATCTGTAGCGCATCGCCACGCAAACGGCGCGCGTTCAGTTCCGTCGCCGAGATCTCTTCGAGCCTCGTATCTGGCGCAGGCGCCTGGTGCGCCGCCATTCCACAAAACTCTTCGTAATCGATCAGCTCTTTAACCGTCGGGTTCTCGCCGCAAACCGGACACTTGGGATCTTTGCGCAGCTTGAACTCGCGAAACTTCATGGTCCAGGCGTCAAACAGCAGCAGACGGTTGACCATCAGATCCTCTGCGCCGAGAATGATCTTGATCGTTTCGTTTGCCTGGATCGCGCCGACGATTCCAGGCAACACTCCGAGCACACCGCCCTCCGCGCATGACGGAACAAGCCCCGGCGGTGGCGGTTCCGGATACAAGCAGCGATAACACGCGCCCTTCTCCGCCCAGAACACACTCGCCTGTCCTTCAAAACGGAAGATCGATCCGTAAACGTTAGGCTTCCGACTCAGGACGCACGCGTCGTTTACCAGGTAGCGCGTCGGGAAGTTGTCGGTGCCATCGACGATGATGTCGTAATTGCGAAAGAGTCGCATCGCGTTGTGACTGGTCAACCGCGACTCATGCGTCTCGATCTCGATATGCGGATTAATGTCGCGTAAACGATCGCGCGCGGATTCGATCTTGCGACGACCCAGGTCTTTGGTGCCGTGAATGATCTGACGTTGGAGGTTCGACTCCTCGACGACGTCGAAATCGACGATCCCGATCCGGCCCACGCCAGCGGCAGCGAGGTACATTCCCACCGGCGCTCCGAGTCCGCCCGTACCGATCATCAACACGCTCGCTGCTTTCATCTTTCGCTGCCCCTGCATGCCGACCTCCGGCATGATCAGGTGACGGCTGTAACGCATGATCTCTTCGTTCGAAAGCTCCGGCAGTTCCTGGCCCACTTCCGACTCAACTACCGCGCCACCCGCAATTGAAGGAACGATCATGAGCGTGTCGCCGTCTTTCACCGGCGTGGCAGGCCCCGAGGCATGACGAATGTCTTCATCATTCAAATACACGTTGACGAAATTGCGCAGCGTGTTCTGATCGTTGAAAAGATGCCTGCGGAGTGCCGTGTGTGTTGAGGTGAGCGAATCCAACGCCTCGCCGGCCGTATTCGCTTCGACGACGATCTGCGATTGTCCACCCGCGAACTGTCGCAACGGCGCTGGTATCGTGATTGTTACTGGCATTCTATTTTCTCCTCATTAAAACGCGAACGGTCGGGCTCCTGCTCCCACGAAAAGAGATCGCTCGACTGGCCCTCGGCCGTGGAGACGATGATGTATGAATACGTGGGCCATGCATGGTCCAAATCGTACTTCGACGGCACCGCTGGAAAATCCGGATGCGAATGATAAAACCCGACGACCTCGAGATCGCGGCTCCGCGCGTATCGCTCGCCCTTCATCAATTCTTCCGGCGTGATCAGAAAACGATTGCGCTTCGCACTTTCTTCGCGCGCATTCGAGATCGGATAAGTCTCGTGGACAAGCTTCCCGTCCTCGCGGAACCGGCCGAGCAACAGCCCGCAACATTCGTACGGATAATCGCGCACACCATGTTCGCGAATCTCCGTTAACTGTTCTTTGGGTACCCTGATCATAGCGCTTGTTCGATGTCGGCGATAATGTCGTCGATACTCTCAATGCCGACTGAAATCCGCACGAGGCCTTCGCTGATTCCCAACTCCGCCCGCCGGGCAGGAAGAAGATCGCGATGCGACGCGCTCGCAGCGTGAAGCACACTGGTGAAAACGTCCCCCAAACTCGTCGAGCGCACACACAACCGCAGCGCGTCCATGAACTGAAACGCCGCCTCGCGCGTCTGTTCCTTCAGTTCGATGGAAACCAAAGCGCCCGAATGCGGCGCGCGTAGAATTCGTCTCGTCAACTCGATGTTCGAATTAGGTGTCGATGCTGGATAGTGAACACGCGCGAGACGGTTGTTGCCGATCAAGTGCTCCGCCAACTGGCGCGCATTCTGACACTGACGCTCCATTCGCAACGCCAGCGTCTTCACACCGCGCAGGATCATGTGCGCGTCCCAAACACTAAGAACGCCGCCGACGAGTTTCATCGCGCCGAGGAGCGCGTTGCTGTCCATCTCGTCGCGTGAAACTACGACGCCGCCAGTTGCGTCGGCATGTCCACCGAGATACTTAGTCGCGCTGTGCACAACCATATCTGCACCGAGCTTCAACGGCTGGCAGAGATACGGCGAGGCAAACGTGTTGTCGATGATCAGGCGCGCGTTGTTCTCACGCGCGATCTCCGCGCACGCTTCGATATCGCAAATTTTCAGCAGCGGATTCGAGATCGTTTCGGCGATCATCACCTGCGGTTTGACCTCGCGGGCTTTTTCGCGCAGTCGATCGATGTCGCTGAAATCGGTCGCGACCGTTTTCACACCAAACGACGACAGGACGGTAAAGAGCAGATTGGTCGTCGCGCCATAAACGTCCTGCGAAGTGAGCACAGTCGATCCGGAGCGCAAGTCGGAAGCGAGTAGTGCCGCGTGCAAAGCAGCCATGCCACTCCCGTAAACGCACGCAGTCGCACCTTCTTCAATGGAGAGCATCGCCTGTTCCAACGCCACCAGCGTCGGATTACCGTGACGCGTGTAGACGTAACCCGGTTGTTCACCCGCAAAGACGCGGTCCATCTCCTGCATCGATGGATAAGTGAACGTTGATGTGGCGTAGATAGGAGTCGAAACAGGCTGGCCGCCGTGCAACTGCTGGCGCTCGCCTGCGTGAACCAGCCTCGTGGTTATATCGAGCTTCTTGGGATCATCATTCATAGGGTCCGTGCCTACCAGTATCTCTCGCCGCCGTCACACAGGATTGTCACAACAACGGCCGGTTGCTGCAACGACAGCGCGACGCGCCGGGCCGCGAGCACATTCGCGCCGGAGCTCGGACCCACAAACAACGCTTCTTCGATGCCTAGTTTACTGGTCATTAATAACGCATCTTCGGTCGAAACTTCCAGAGTGGCGTCGACCAGGGACGGATCGAAGATACCGGGTTGAACTGCGGTAGGCATGTGTTTCAACCCTTCGAGACCATGCAAAGGCGACTCGGGTTGGACGGCGATCGCACCAAGAGACGGGTTGAGTTCACGCAAACGACGCACGACGCCGACGAATGTTCCGGACGTGCCCAGTCCCGTTACGAAATGCGTGACCTTTCCTCCGGTTTGTTCCCAGATCTCGTTGGCGGTCGTTTCGTAATGAGCGCGCCAGTTAGCATCGTTGCTGTACTGATCGGCATAGAAATACTTTTCGGGATTCGCGGCGTAGAGCTCGCGCGCGACTTGTTGAGCGCCGTCGGTCGAGAGCATTGGATCTGTTTCGACGATTTCGACGTTGTAATCACCCAGAATCTTCTTGCGTTGATTACTGGCGTTCTTCGGCAGGCACACTTTCACCGAGTACCCACGTTCGGTGCCGATCACAGCGTAGGCGATGCCGGTGTTTCCGCTCGTCGCGTCGAGGATCGTCATCCCGGGCCGGAGCTTTCCGCTCGTTTCGCCCTGACGAATCATCGAGAGCGCCGCACGATCCTTCACAGACCCGCCCGGATTCAGATGTTCTGCTTTGGCGTAGACCTGAATACCTGGCGGCAGTTCATTGTCGAACATCCTCAGGCGCAACAGTGGCGTGTTACCGACTCTCGATTCGACCGTGTCGCGTACGGCTGCCGGGCCGTGACCTTCGAGAACAACAGCGAGTCCCATTTTTAGATTTACTCCATAAAGACAAAAGGAAAACCGGTCGCGACTTTTTGCAAGTGCGACCGGCTTTCCCGTGAATCTGCTAGTCAGTGGTTAGCTTATCCGCTTCTCACGCTGCACACGGCGTCTCGGTCGCGCTGCGTTGATAGCAGCAATAGCAACAGAGACAACATGAGCAAGCCTGCAACATAAGCAGAAAGATGATAGGCTCGCGAAATTTGAGTGTCAAGCGCGCTTGCTTTCGACAACTCACTTAGCGGCGCCTTTAAAATAGAACTTCCCAGGCATGACATTATTTCCCCACAACAACCCACGACCTTCTCCGGCAGCAATGGTTGCAGTAGTACGAACAAACGACAAGCTCAAAATCTCAAAGGAAAAGCCGGGAGATTCAAATGCGCCTGTGTCCGGCGAGCGAAACTGTTCCATCGCCGCAAACGAGACTTCATACCGTGGCAGCGGCAACATATCCAGCATTCTAGCCAATTCGACCGTCTCGGACGGCTGAAGCCAACCATTAATACCCTCGAAGCCGAAGCCAAACTGATAACCAATAATGAAACCCCGCTTTCCCAACGCAGCTAAGAGTTGAACAACCGGATCATCGTCTCGCACTCCCATGTCATTAAGTACTGTTGAATAGAAACTTGGCGTCATTGAGCGTCCGACAAACTGGGAGGCACTTAGACATTTGACACTGAGGGCGACTTCGAACAGCCAGTTAACCTGTTCCACAAGCTCTGGCGCAGGCGCCTTCAAGCTCACGTGCGTTTTCGCTTCAGAGGCTTGCATCGAACCGGCCCATCGCTGGTGCCAATCCTGGTCGTAGGTCCACTTCAAGTCATAAGGTCCTATCCAGGAGAGATCCGGCTGGAGACCAGCGCCGAATCGAGCGAGCTCGTCCTTGTCCCAAAGCAAAGGCTTGAGCTCTCGCCTCTTTACAAGCGGATCCAGCCAGTCTGCGACCCTCCCTTCTCGAAGCAGATCAAGAAAGGCCGGAACAACTGCCGTCACATAAGATTCGTAATCAAACGGAAAAACTTCGGCGTCTGAACCCATTTTGAGAAACCGCTGCTATTGGTCAATTTATCACGTTCGATAATATTGACTTAACGAACAACAGCCTCAGCTTTAAGCACCGCTTCGATGGCGGACTTTACGCTCTCGTACGAGTTATCGGCAAGACGCTTTCCGTTGATGTAAAGCGTTGGCGTGCCGTTGATGCCGAGCTTCCGGCCGTCGAATAGATCGCGCTGGACCTTCTCCGCGAATTTGCCGCTGTCGAGCGACGCGTCAAACCGCGCGCGATCAAGACCAAGCTCAGTCGCATACTGTCGAAGCTTGTCGCCACCGAGTGCCGACTGATTCCGGAATAGCACCGCGGCGTATTCCCAGTACTTACCCTGCTCACGCGCAGCTTCAGCAGCCTCCGCAGCCTTGCGCGCGTTCGCGTGCTGCGAAAGTGGGAAGTCGCGCACAACCAGCCGCACGTGGTCTTTATACTCACTTACGATCCGCTCGAGCACCGGATGCTGCCGCGCACAACCCGGGCATTCGAAGTCAGTGAACTCGACGATCGTGACAACAGCCTTCGGATTTCCCTTCTCGGGTTGATCGTCAGTGGCGATCGAGAAAGCCGGCGACGCTGGCGCAGTCAGATTGATCTCGAGCTTCGCTCGCGCGACGCAGTTGATCGGCGAACGCGATTGTGGCTTCACGTTCCTTGCGCTCCTGCATGTACTGAATGACTTGCGCTTTCACCTGCGCGAATTCGCCGCTGATGCGTTCTTTGTTCTGATCGTAAAACGCCTGTGCTTCCGCATCCGTCACCTTTGCGACTTTCGCGCTGACTTCTGTGTCGAGCAACGCTCGCGTGGTAATGCCTTTCTTCTGCGCTTCCTGGGAAAGCAGCGTGTCGTTCATCTTGAGGTCGAGATCCTGCTTACGCAGCGCGTAGACCTCCTGCTGCACGTTGAAGATCAACGGACGCAAGCTGGTTTCAATGTCGCCGATCGTGATCTGCTTGTCGTTAACCGTTGCCATCACACGCGCGCGATCTGCATCGCCGGCAGGCGGCGCTGTTGGTTTGGCGAGCACCTTGACCTGGGCCGTTGCGCGCAACCGCTCCGCGAGTTTTCGCGCGAGCTCTTCCTGACGCTGGTAGCCGAGGTATTCGAGGATGTTGTTCTTCTGATCCTTGAACTCAGTTTTGAAACTGAATTTGTTCTTGTCGTAGAAAGCCTGCGCCTCGGCTTCGGTCGGCGCCTGAACCTTTGCGATTACTTCGTCTTTGATGATTTGCGAAGGGGTAACTCCGCGCTTCTTCGCCTCAGCTTGCAGGAGCAGCGAATCGATCTGTAGATCGAGTTCGCGCGCACGCGCTTCAATTACCTGTCGTTGTAACTGTTCGACACGCGAACGCGTTTCCGGGCTCAGATCATTTTTCGTGATCTTCACACCGTTAACGACGCCGAGGATTTCAGGAAGTGGCTTGTCTTCGCACCCGCAGTCGCTAGTCTGCGCGGCGAACGGGGAAACACTTGCGAGTAGGATAAGAAAACCCAGGAGAACTTTTTTCATAATGTCTTTCTTCATCTTTCATTAATCGGAAATAAGAACGAACTCTTTTTTAGCAAGATCGATCGAGACCACGTAGGCCCCCATCGACCCGACACGGCGGTTTGGTCCAAACGTGATGCTGGGCGTCACGCCGGTCTGGTAATCGTAGAGGCCTTCGAGCGCAGTGATGAGCTTCTCGCGGCTCAAATCTCTTCCGGCGCGTTTCAGCGCTTCGGTGAAGATCTTCGCGGCGGCGAATGCGCTCAACTTCGACGCCGTGTACCCCGGGGGAAACTTGTACTTCTCTTCGAGCGCGCGTAGTTCGGCCAAGCCTTCGGGCGCGACATCAGTCGGTACCGTCGGATACGCGAGAAAGACACGATCCTTGAAACTCGAAGGAAGTGTTTTGACCAGATTTTTCCCGGTAAACGAACCGAGAAGAAAAATGTGCGGAGTCCAATTCGCGGACGCCGCGGCGCTGATGAAAACCGTGTCCTCTCCACCCCCATCGAACAGGAACACAGATTCAGCGCCTTGTGCTTTTAGATCTGCGACAACGGCAGTCGCGTCGAACTGGCCGCTTGAGAAGTGTTTCCTCGCGATTGAAGTCCAGCCGAGCTTACGCGCCTGATCTTCAAGGGCGTCCGCTGCTGCGAGGGCTAGCTCATTCTCACTGTAAACGATCGCGAGCCGCGACTTTTTCAGTTCCGGATTACGAGCTGCAAAGTTCACGAGGGCACGCGCCTGTGGACCAGCTCCGGGCAACAAGTGAAATAGACTGCGATTCTCGCGCGCACTCGTTTGCGTCAACAGTGTCGCCGCTCCGACGAAAGGTATCTCTGCCTCGCGCGTCAACGCAGCAAGCTCCTTGTCAGCACCCGCACTCAATCCACTAACGAGGGCAAAAACATCACCATTCTCGATCGACGCTTTCGCGTGCGCTGCTGTGGTCGCAGCATCCGGTCCGGCATCGATCGTTTGCAACTCAATGCGGCGGTTGTAAATGCCGCCTTTGTCGTTGATGTTCGCGAAATAAGCTGTCAACACGTCTTTCATCGCCGCGCCGATCTCCGCGAGCGCACCATCTTTCGGCACGATCGTCGAGACCTTGATAGTTGTTTCTGTCAGACCCGGATCGCGGTCAGTTTCGATGCGTTTGAGATATGCAACCAAATCGGCAATGTCTTCCGGCGTCATCTCGAAACGCGGCATCGCCACCAACAATTCGTTCCCCGCCGGATCGAGACCCTGGACCAGCGATCGTGTAAACAGCTTTTCGTCAAACGCTCCGTGCTTACGCCCGCTCGGATGCGTATGGCCGTAAGACTTCAGGAGGTTGGACCACGTCAGGTTCCCGGCAGACACGCCACCTTCGGTTTTGCCCTCGCCGCGCAAACCGTGACACCCGCCGCACGTCATTGTCGACGGAGGCACGTCCGTGTCGCCGAGCATCGCGGTGATCTTTCTCCCCGAAGGGCTATCGCCCCGCAGGTAGATCGCTTTCCCGCGGCGCTCGCTCTCAGTTAATTGAGCGTACGCAACGGAACCGGCCAGCAGAATGCTGATGAAAAGAAGAACGCGGAATTTCATTTCGACTTTGTAACTTCGCCTTTATCGTTGACGACGCTCTCGACCACCTGGACCAGCTCAGCGACATTCGCCATGCCAAACGCTTTCTTCCACAACCCGGTCGGCTCGTTGCCGATGATGAAGACCGTCTTGTGGTCGTCTTTGTTCTCGACGTACTGGCCGAGTTTGTAGAGCGCCCAGTCGAGGTTCTCTTTCTTTCCGGTCAGAAAAATCCAACCGCGACCGGCGTGAAACTTCTTCGCGTACTCTTTCATACGAGTCGGCGTGTCGACTTCCGGATCGACCGTGAGCGAAACGAGAAACACGTCGCGGCCGACGCGATCGCCAAGCGCTTGCTGAATCTTCTCCATGTTGCGGTTCATCGGCGGACAAACCGACGTGCAGGAGGTGAAAAAGGCGTTGACGATCACGGTCTTGCCTTTGAGCACGTCTGAATAGAAGCGCACTTTCTTCCCGTCCTGATCGAGCAATTCGACGTCGGTGAAATACTTCTCTGCCGGCGAAGGCTGCGCCGAAGTTTTGTTCATGTGCGAATGATCATGAGGCTGCGGGGGCGCCGTCTGCGTCGGCTTCGCACTCGACGCATTCTGGGCCGGCGCCGTTGCCGCAGCCTGCGTCTGACCCGCGGTATTCCCTTGGGCCAGGCAGATCTGTGCCGTCGTGAGAACGGCAACCAACAACATGAGAATTGTAAAAACTTGTCGTTTCATTACTTTGATACCTCCACGGTCGTAGTGCTCTTGCCTGCTGCGACGGCGTTAATGATTTGGATGAGCTGGCTTGACTTCCCCAGCCCGTAAGTTCGCGTCCAGGTGCCGCGCGCGTCGTTGCCGATCAATATCGTCGGCGAATGATCTTCAGGACGAGCGGTCGAAGCACCTAAAGCGCGCAGCAATTCGTCAAGTTGTGGTTTGTTTCCGGTGACAAAGGTCCAACCGTCGCCCGCGTGAAACTTTGCACCCCAGGCTTTGAGCCGTTCGGGAGTGTCGGTCGCAGGATCGACGCTGATCGAGATGAAACGAACGTCGCGTCCCGCCTTGTCGCCGAGTTCCTTTTGAACGCGTGCGAAGGTTGCGCCGAGCGGCGGACAGATCGTCGTGCAAGTTGTAAAGATGAAATTAATAACGACCGTCTGACCTTTAACGAGGTCCGTGTAGAAGTGAAATTTCTTTCCGTTTTGATCGAGTAGTTCGACGTCGGGGATGTTCATTTTCGAAGCCGCCGGCGCAACGGTGTCGTGGGCGCCGTGCGCACCGTGTTGGTGCTGCGCCTGTGCGGCCACAGAACCCAGCACGCAAAGCAGAAGCGCGGATACTATTTTTGAATGCATTTTAACTCCTCGTTTGTAACGTCATGGATGGAAGTTGCCGGAACGACACTCCCTGCGATCTGCTCTCGACAAAAATGAAATACGAACCCGTCTGCGGAACTTTTATGTCGAGCTCGTAAACGCCATCACCGACTGAACGCGCGAAGTCGCGCTTCTGCCAGATACCAGACGACAGTAACGTCAACACACGCACGTCCTTTAGATCGCTCTTCGCTTTGAGCGTCGTGCTGTCGATGAGTTTGAATCGCAGCTTGTAATCCTCTGCGACGTTCAGCTTGTTGTCCTTGTTCAGGTACACGATCTGAATCGCGACTCTTTTTTCGCGCGGCACATCGGGATTCGACTTTGCCTCGGCAGTGAAGCAGTGGGTGATGCGGGGCGAGTCGAGCAGGAACGCGACGTCGTAGTTGCCGCTCTTCGGCAACTTCGTCGTGGTCGAGTAAACGCCCGACGTGACTTCGCGCAACGAGCGATCGACCACCATCAAAGCGCGGGGTTTGCGACGGTAGTTCTGAAAACTACCCATCGGAGCGGCCATGCCTTCCGAGTAGTAATAGATGACTCGGTCAGCGGGATTTGCGAGCAGCACCGAGTTTCCTTCGGGTGCAGGAACTATCACATCTGCGCTCGCCTCCACCGACGCTACCTCGGGAGCAATCTGTCCGCCGGGAAACTTCGTGACGTCGGGTTGGCCCGTCAACGTGCTCAGACGAACCAGGCTGACTTCCGTCGAACCAGTGGAGCGCAGGTAAGCGAATGCGCCGGTGAACGCGACTTGATCGGGACCTTTGTCAACTGTGATCGTATGCGCAAGACGATTTGTCGAGGCATCGAACACGTAGACGACATTCTCTTTCGTGTTCGGAACGAATCCCCAACGACCGCCGGGCGCAAAACGCACGTTTGTGATTCCCGGTTTCGTTTGAATTCGCGTAGCAATCTGCTGGCTGCGTATATCTACCACCGCGATACTTCCGTCTGTTTCATTCGCAAGATAAAGCGCATTGCCGATCGAAGAGAATGCGACTGACGTTGCTGGCGCGCCCGTCTTGAGATCTTTGACCTTCGCGAATTTCTTAATGTCGATTGCTGAGAGCGTGCCGTCTGTCTCGTTGGTGACGAACGCGAAACGGTTGTCGTTGCTGAAATCGATCTCGTGATGACCGTTTCCGGTTGCGATCTGGGCCACAACTTTCAATGTCGTAGTGTCGATGACGGTCACGCCGCTCTGTTTGTCGGGCGCTGCCGCGTCGTTCCCTACCCACAGGTATCGCTGATCCGGTTGCAAGCGAACACGAACCGGCTTCAGACCGGTTTCGATACTGGCAACGATCTTCCACGTGCTGGTATCGACGACTGCGACCTGGTTCGCACCAGGCATGCTGACGAAAAGTTTCTCGTCACTAATCTTCTGCGCCCAGTCTTCGCCGGGACTCTTGAGCATGACGAGCGTCAATAGTTTGCTGGAGCCGAAACCAAGCAGCGGGTCGATTACGGAGATGTTTGATTCTTCGTTGAGTGCGAGCAGGTAATAAGCGTTTAGATCGACGTCGGGACGTGAACGCAAGCTGCCCTGAAGAAAGGATTGGACCTTTTCGCGACACACCTTTTCATCCGCGAGGTTTTCGCCACGTTGTGACAACCAGACGGCTGGTTTAACTCCCGAGAGGGCGTCTTCGTCGCTTTGTCCTGGATCTTGAAGCGAACAACAGCTTCTTTGCCTTCCATCAGCTCGGAGGTTTTGCCTGATTCTTTTACCGGCTCGATGGTGAACTCGACTTCGACGCCTTCGCGCTCGATTTTCTGTGTTGCGAGTTTTTCCTGGGCCGATGAAGGCGTAACGCTTAGGGCTGCGGCAAAGAAAAATATCAATACGCGTGTAATCGCTTTCAAGTCGCGCATCGTGCTGCAAAACGATCGAACCGCAATGACGGCATCGTTCGCGAAGTCGAGAATCGCCGTGCGCAATTCCTGCGACTCCTGAAAAATGAACAGCGTGCGACCGTTGTTCTGTCTGATGTTTTCAATGGCAAAGCCGCGGCAACGAAGGAAGCTGGTTAGGGTGAGATCAGTTGTTTGGTACGTCGTCTTCGATGATTCGAGAGAATTCGGGTTCATAGTTTTTCTTCATCGCTGAGTGCTCTCAGGAGAGCAACGTATTGACAGAGCGATAGCGGCCAACCTGTGTCACAGGTAGCAGGCGAGGCACGAGGCCGGCCGCATTCGCAGTTTTAGAGTTGTGTTAGAACGCGCAGGCAGCGCCGGTGTTTTGCACCTGGAGATCGTTGAGACCTGCGATGATTGCGTCGGCGTCAGCCAGGAGTTCCGTTCCGGTCGTTCCAAGGGCGGGGTCCTGATTGATTTTGCCGGCGGCGATGAGAGCGTTAACTCTGTTTTTAAAGTCGTTAATTTTCACCACAGCGTCGCAGAACTTCGCCTGGTCCACCTTGAGAGAAGCTTCGTTGATTTTCTCGAGTAAGCCGGGGCGGTCCTTCGTCTCGGCTTGTTTGCCGGTGATAGTTACGTTTGTGGTTTTTGTTTTCAAAGTAGCGATCATCGCCTGTACTTCAGTGACGGTCGTTGCATGCGCCATGGGAACAGCAACGAACAGTGCGAGAGCAACAAATACAGCGTAGAGCGAAATTTTCTTCATCATTATCCCTTCATCATGTTTAGCTAATTTTGCGCAGTTGACGCGCACCCTCTCCTGAGCAACCACCGTGCCTTTGCTGTTTCCGCTCAAATATTCGTAAACCGAAAAAGAGGTGTTCCGTGGTGGAACAATAGCCAAGGCTTTTGCTCCAGGATGGATCACTTAACCACAAGAGGGCACCAAGAAACACAAAAGGCACAGAGACCATTAAGATCTCTTGTGCCTTCTGTGACTCCGTGTTGTGCCTTTTGTGGCTCTACGGGTTGACGCGGAAGATGCCCCACAGCCCGTTGTCGAACTGGAAGGACGACTGCGTGCGATACAGGTAATCACCCGCAACCCCACGCGCGCCACCTGCGCCATTCACAGGAATAGCGTCCATGTGATTCGTCGCGCCGTGACCTTGTTGGGCTCCTTTCCACTCTGAAAGCGGATTGTTGCCAATCTTGGTCGAGTTGTTGATGTATGGCTCCTGCTGCCAGATGTGCCCGTGAACCTGGAACACATTGTTTCGCGCGTGACCCATTGAATTGAGCACGCGGAAACGAACAGGCGTGCCGGCCTTGGCCGTGAACACTGGAGTCACCGGGTCGCCGCCAACCTGTGCGTTCGAGAGCGAGTTCGTGTAATCGAATTCGCGAGTCTGCTCGAGCGGCAGGTCAGGCTCGTAGCCCAGGCGCTTCCACATCGGTTCCGTGCGATAGTTGAGGGCCTTCTGACCGGAGTCTTCCGGATCCTCTTCGCCAGCTACGTTCGGCACCGCGGCAGCATCGCCCTCCAACTCACCGCGACGCAGGTTGATGTCGGTCTGGAACTGGAGAACGAATTCGCGGAACGTGGTGCCGTCAGTCTTGGTGACGGTCGCCTGCGCGCGCGAGTTTGTGTCTTCAATCCAGGTCGCACCCTGCGGCTCGATGATGAGCGACGCAATCGCGCCCTTGTTCGAGTGCTTGATCGGGTCAGACGAGATCAGGTTGGTCGCGCCGAACTCGATCGGAGTGGCAACCTTCGTCGAACCGTTCATGCGAATGTCGCCTGCGTACCACTTGTAGGTGATGATCCCGCCTGGGCTCACCGTCTGTTTCATGCCAGCAGCATTCGCCACGTTCATACCGATGTTCGCGCCGTCGCTATCCGTTACGTCGTAATGAACGAGCTGCGGGTGGAGACCAACCTGGTTGGAAGGCTTCACCTGGTTCGCGTTGAACCCTTCGATGATCATCGGAACGGTGTTCCAGCCCGCGAGGTCAGCAAGCTCTGCCGGCAAGTTGTTCTGCAACTTGAACTCGATGCAGTCGCCGGCGTTGGCTCTGACTACGAGCGGCTCGACAGGTACGTTGGATTTGAGCTTGCCGCTTGTACCGTCCAGATCAGTCGAACGAACGTAGAGAATCGCCGTCGGATCGTGCAGTATGCCGCCCTGGTTTGTGCGGTTGTTATAGGCGAGCGTACCGTTTGGCAAAGCATCTTTCGCTGCCACTGCGGTTACGCTGATTTTGCGGCTCGGCGCAGTTCTCGGGCACGGGCCGTTGAAGTCGTTCTTATTGCTCGCCGAAGTCGCTTTACCGTCTGAATTGTTCGGCAGGGGAACAAGGTCAGGCTGAAGACCAAGACCGCCGTTGTAAGCGCGCAAGAGTCCCCATGTTCCGTTCCACTGGTTATCCACGGAACCGCCCGGCTGGTACAGGTAATCGGCGAATGGCGTGTTGCCCTTTAGCGCCGAAACACCAGGCAGCTCGAACTCGAAGTGCTCAGAGATGCCCATCGACTGCGAATTGCGGTAACCCGAATTCGGTTCGCTGCGCTCGTAGAGCCACTTGTTACCGTAGACGTTGAAGTTGTGACTTTCCTCGTGAGCACCGACGAGAATGCGAATCTGCACCCTGTCAGCCTCGTAAGCGCGCATCATCGGAGTGAACGGGTCGCCGCCCTGAAGACCACCCGTCAGCGCCGGGTAGAAATTGGGCTGAACGTTCAGATCCGGATTAGCACGCGTGATGTCCGAACGATAAATGTTCGACAGGTCGCCGGCTTCACCCGCTGCCTGCTGGTTGTTCGAAGGATCCTGTGCGCGCAGGGCGACAGGTTCGTTGCGATAGTTAACAGTCATCGTGCCCGGGTCGGCAGCCGAAACTGCTTCAGGACACGGAAGCGGTACGCCACCGGGACATTCATCGGCCTTCTTGATGTTGATCGGAAGGGCCGCTTCCTCTCTCGCCGGCGGATTGATGGCGTTGGCCGGATCCGGAATCGGATGGCCCGCGCTGTTCACACCGCCGCCTGCTTTGTAAGCGAGCGTGTAATCGGCGAACTCGAGCAGGAACTCGCGATAGCTGTCCGCAGTGTTCTGCGTCTGAATGACGGCTTGCCACGTTGTTGGACCACCATCGAAGCGTCCACCGAGCACTTCGCCGGTTTCGTTGTGTTTCCAAATGGAACCTTCAGGCTCCGTCACGAGACCGGAATAAAGGCCGGCTTGCTGGTGCGTGGAAGGTCCAAAGTGATCGTGCGAGAAGACCGTGCCGAGCGTGCGGTCTTTGCCCGCCAGGTTCAACGTCGGATCGGCGAACCAGCGCTGCACGGTTGTCTGGGCGCCGAGAGTGCCGAAGAACGGATGCGGCTTGGCTTCAAGCGTGGTTTTGTCCGTGCTGTTGAAAGCCTGCAAACCGCCCGCGGCGTTGATGGCATGAATGCGTTCGAGCACTTCACCCGGAGCAAACGTGCCGTCTTCATAGTTGAAACCATTGCCCGCGCCGTCTGACGAAGTCACGTCAAACTTCACGAGGTGAATGTGCTGACCCATGATGTCGGTCGGCGTGCGCACCTGGAAGTCGTCGAGTTCGTAGATGTGCGGAGCGAGGTTTGTGTGCTGGAACGTAATACAGTCGTTAGTGTTAGCGCGGAAGAACAGCGGCTCCGGAGCACGCGCGCCGGATAAAGTCGGTGCAACGTCTCCCCACAGCGTCAGAATGCGCGACTGCGGGAAGTGCCAGCCTGCTTTGTTCAACTTGAGGTCAAGCTGAATCGCAGCGCCCTTGTACAAACGCGGACGACCAACAGCATTGCCAGCATCGTCGCGACATGGATCCGCGAACGGCGCACCTGGTTTCGGCGGTAGACCATTCAACACGAAGCTCGCGGCCGTGCCGTCTGGACGGAACGTCGCGACGTTCTTCTGTGCGTGGAAATTCATCGCCGCGATTTCTTCCGGTGTTCCTGTTTCCGGAATCGCTTTCGCTTCGGCGACAAGGATCTCCTTGTTGAAATCGAGACGCGTCTCGACGCTCTCTGCCTCACCACCAACGATGATGTGACGCGGCAGACCACCGTCGTCGATCGTGTCGAGCGGCGGATGTGGCGGACGGTGTCCGGCGACACCCGGAATGTAGAACGGATAGCCCTTGAATTGGGCAGTCGGCATCGGAGGCATCGCTATCGTCGGCAACGGCACGATCGCGGGAATCGGAGTGCCCTTCACGATCTCGCCGTCAGGCAACGCGCGCGCGCCATCGGCCGGACGGCCATCGCCGTCGAGCTGTGTGCCTTCTTCAAAAACATCGTGTGTGCGCCACAGTTCCCACATACCTTGTGCGAAGTGCGGGTAGAAGTGGCAGTGAAAGATCGAGTCGCCTGGCGTCTTATTCCGGTTGCCGGAGCCGCCGTGCGCGATCTCGGTAGTGAACGCAAAGCCGGGTCCCATCGCCTGGCTATCGAGATAGCTCGAGTTGTCGCTGTCAGGCGTGTTCAACCACTGGTGCGCGTGCAAGTGGTGAATGTGATGCTCTTTTGGACCAGCATGGACCACGCGCATCTTCACGTGATCGTTGAGATAGCTGTGGTGCACGTTCGACGGATCGTCCGGAAACAGGACCTTCGTCGCTTTCGCACCCGTGATCAAATTGCCGCTGCCGTCCTTCGTGTTGGCCGGAACGTCAACGATCTGCGCCGGGTCGCCTACGGCCCACGCCGACAGGAAAAAGTCTTCGTATTTACATTCAGTACAGTTAGCCATCGGGCCGACGCCGAGACGGTTGGCGAGAATTTCCGCGCCGATACCGCCGGTGCCATAGTTGATGGCGAAGCCGTCTTTCACACTGTAGAGCGTGTGCGAAAGTACTGGATCTTCAAACTGCGGGAATGCCTGAATTGCTTTGATTTCGTCGTGATAGACGACGGTAAACTCGCGGAACGGTTGATCGCGATCAGGTTCCACGGCATTTGGACGGTACGTGCCCGCCGGAAAGCGGCCCTTGTTTGGACCAGTGATCACGGCGTTCAGATCCGAATGCACGATGTTGTTGTTGGCATCGAGCATCTTCACGATCGGTTGACCGGCGCGGGGATGTCCCGTGGGATACACGGCGTCGTAGTCGAGAATCGGATGGCCGGCCGCGGTTTTCTTCGGTGTGCCGTCCGCGTTCTTCGCGGTGGCCATCGCCAGCTCTTCAGCAGTTAACTGCGAGCGATACCACTCGGCGGTCTTTACCTGAACGTTGACCGAGCCGAAGAGGCCCATCGCCAACGAACCGCCATCGCCTTCACCGCCTGTCGTGGCGGCTGTCGAATAAAGCAAGTGACTGCCTTCGCGCTGCGCGAGGTAGGTGTAAGTGGCCGATGCACCCGGGTTAACCAGGCTGTTGGGATTCTGTCCGAC
Organism: uncultured Acidobacteriota bacterium; assembly: GCA_963789185.1. GTDB lineage: Bacteria > Acidobacteriota > Blastocatellia > Pyrinomonadales > Pyrinomonadaceae > PSRF01. The sequence continues at coordinate 205,901 of CAWBJU010000008.1, read as the reverse complement.
GTTCGAGCCGTCAGAGGCAATCGAGCCGACGAGACTCAAACCCATGACGTGCGCTGACGCGGTACGCGTCGCGGGAGCGTTATTCGCGGCAAACGAATTAACGTCGGCCGGATCGGGTGCTAGAAGGTTTGTAAAGTTGATTTGGAGACAATCTCCGACGTTCATGCGGAGGGCGATCGGTCGCGGACGCTTGCCGGGACGCAGTTGAACGTTGCCGGCGACCAGGCCTCTCGCCGAGTCGATGGCAACAACGTCACGCTTGAGCGCATAGATCATACCCGCGGGGTTGATCACGCCGAGACGGTTGTAGATCAAAGCCTGGTCGAACGCGACCACTTCGGCCTTGACCGTCCGCTCGCACGTCGTAGGTGGCGTTTGAGCCTGCGCACCCGACGCGGCGACAGCGATGACTACTGCGGCGCAGCCGTACGCGAACAGCGACTGCCATTGCCGCAAAGCATTTCTGATATTCATAGAATTTTCCTCGTTGAAACCACGTAAGAAAGTATTTGTTTGAGTTTCTTTGCGCCGCGCGGACCTACCAAACGTGGTGGCGAGGCTTCATCGGAAGTTCATCGGAGGAGGACGCGTGCACGCGACCACACAACGGATTGAAATCTCGCCTGTGCAACCGCTGTGCCTGTAGATCTGTTTGAAGTTTGTAGGTGAGGAAGATTGCCCCGGTGTTCCAACTTGGAGTTAGTGGTGTGTGAGTGTTCCACCACGGAACACATGGTCTAAGAAACTTCCGCTTCGTTGTCTGACTCGGCTCCGCCACGCAACCCGAAGCTTTTCATCTTTCGATACAGTCGCGGACGGTGGTAGTTGAGAATTTCCGCGGTTCGCTTAACGTTCCCACCCGTGCGTTCGAGCGTTTGCGCGATCGCTTCGCGTTCAATGTCTTCCATCGTGAAATATGGCGGAATCACGCAACGAAACTCGCCCGGCTGAGAATGGTGAAGATGTTCCGGTAGCGAATCCGGCGTTAGTTTATCTTCCGTCGCGAACAACACCGCGTGTTCAATCACGCTTTCGAGTTCTCGAACATTTCCCGGCCAGTCGTAACGCAATAACAAAGCAAACGCGGGCGACGAGATCTCGCGAATTCGCTTTTTGTACTTTTCGGCATAGTGATGAAGAAACCGGTTGGCAAGCAGCGGTATGTCGTCGAGTCGTTCGCGGAGCGGAGGTGGCTTAACTTTGATCGTGCTGATGCGAAAGTAAAGATCGTTGCGCAGCGCTCCCTCTCGAATCATCTCTGCGGTGTCACGATTCGTCGAGGAGACCAGACGAAAATCGACGCTGATCTCTTGTTCGTCGCCGAGCCGACGAAGTTTTCGCTCTTGTAAAACGCGGAGCAGCTTCGTTTGCAGGTGACTGGGCATCTCGGCGATCTCGTCCAGTAACAACGTGCCGCCGGCTGTCGCTTCGATCAACCCTCGTTTGTCACGATCCGCGCCGGTGAATGCGCCTTTTCGATAACCGAACAATTCGGATTCGATCAGCTCGTGCGGAATGGCGGCGCAGTTAATACGCGTGAAAGGAAACTCAGCGCGGGGACTCTGAAAATGGAACGCCGCCGCAATCAATTCCTTGCCAGTGCCTGACTCACCCTCGATTAATACCGAAGCGTCTGATGGCGCAGCAGTGCGAATAACATTGTGGATCTGCTGCATCTTTGGGTGACGGCCGATGATGCCGAAGTCGTCGCCGTCTACGCGCAGCGCGCTTTTTAGATTGCGGTTTTCGCGTTTAATCGCCTCGAATTGGAGCGCGCGTTCGACGAGAGCCGTGACCTGCTGAGGCGTGAATGGTTTTTCGATGTAGTAGAAAGCGCCACGTTTGATGGCTTCGATTGTGATGTCAACCGACCCGTGGGCCGTCATCAAGATAACTTCCGTATTAGGCGTGTCGCTTTTTATCAACGCGAGAAGATCGATGCCGCTGGCGTCCGGCAGTCGCAGGTCCGTGAACACCAGATCGTACGGAGCGCCTTTCAAGAACTCTTTCGCCTCGGCACCGGATTTGGCGGAGTCAACGTGATGGCCCAGTTCTGCTAAGACAAGTCGGAGGGCATCAGTGACGCTCGGCTCGTCGTCGATCACGAGAATCCGGCTACGAGACATTCTCCACCTCCGTTTGTGTGGGCATCGAGATGCCTACCGTAGTACCCTCGCCGAGCGTGCTGTTAAACGAGATCATGCCTCCGTGCTGTTCGATGATCTTTCTAGCGTACGGCATACCTAGGCCAAGGCCCTGCGTCTTAGTGGTGTAAAAGGGTTCGAAAATTTTCTTAGCTTCTTCCTCGCCTATTCCCCGACCGGAGTCTTTGATCTCGAGTCGAAGCTCGTGATCGCTGCGGCCGATCGTGATACTTAAGCTGCCGCCATTGGGCATCGCCTCGATTGCATTCAGGATGAGATTCATTAACGCTCCGCGCATCGAAGATTCGTCAAACATCCCATTCGTCGCGTTCTGATCCAACGAAAGCCGCACCTCGACGTTGTTCGCAGTTAACTGCGGCCGCAACAGTTCGAGAACGTCCTTGACCATGTCATTCAAATCAACGGACCTCAAGTTAAGACTGACCGGGCGCGCGAACCCAAGGATCTGCTCCACGCGACTGTTGAGGTGATTAATGGTCTCGACAATCTTGTCGACGAGATAGATTTCGCCTTCCGAAAAGTTAGTGGCTTTACCTTTAAGATGGAGCGAGTAAAGCAGCAACCCGGCGAGCGGATTCTTGACCTCGTGTGCTACCTGCGCCGCCGCGCGTCCGAGAGCGGCGATGCGTTCCTGAGTCACGAGCCGTTTATGGGTTTCGATCAATTCGGCCGTGCGCTCGTCCACACGTGCCTCGAGTTCTTCGGCATACCTTTTTATCTCAAGTTCGAGCCTGCGCTTCTCGTCAGTCAGCCGCTTCTTCTCCGCTGCGCGTCCGACTGCGTTGAGCAGCACATCTTTGACTATCGGTTTCGCGATGAAATCGTAAGCACCGGCACGGACGATCTCCGGTATGACCGACAGGTTTGGTTCTCCCGTGATCATGATGACGGGAACATAAACCGCGGCGTCGAACAGTTTCTGCAATAACTGAATGCCGCTCGTGCCGGGCAGATTGACGTCGATGACGGCGACGTCGAAATTTTCAGCAAGAAGCGCCTCGGCGCTGTTGTAGTCCGCGGCTGTTAAGACGTTGTAACCCGCCCGCTTCAGGAACTCTCCCATTGTCAGGCGAATACTGGGCTCGTCGTCGACCAAGAGAACGCTAGGCATCAAACGTATTGGGCCTCCCACTCCTGAATTGCGGAAAGCTCAATGATGAAACGCGTAAACTTTCCTTCCTCGCTTTCGACATTGATCGTGCCGCCGAAGTCGCGAACGATTCCGAAGCTGACACTTAATCCGAGGCCAGTCCCTCCCGTTTCGCGGCGCGTTGTGAAAAACGGATCGAAAACTTTATGTAGATCTTCCCGTTTGATCCCGACACCGTTGTCATAAAACTCAACGCGCACCAGCCGGCTGTCATTGCCCACACGGCGCGCCGTAATTTTGAATAGTTTGCGGTCGACAAATTCGGCGGGCTTCGCTTTAAGGGCGTGATAAGCGTTGCTAATCATGTTGACCACGACCTGCCTGAGGCGTGATCCGTCAGCCCGCACCATCGGCAGACCCGGCTCGAGATCAATCTCCAAAGTGATACCTTCTTTTTCAAACTGCCGGCCAAATAGAGCAATCGACGTTTTGATCGAGTCTGCAAAGTGCACGTGGTCGAGATCGTGACTTTCTGCCGACGCAAACATCAGCAGGCCTCGGACGATCTGTGCGATGCGTTGCCCCTCGTCGATAATCCCGTCAATCATCTGCTTTTCAAAATCAGTGCGTGGCGTTTCTTCATCCTTGAGAAGTTGAGCGAAATTGATCACGCCATTGAGTGGATTGTTGATCTCATGAGCAACGCCCGCGGAAAGTTCGCCAATGGAGGCCATCTTTGAAGTCTGGTAAAGCTGGTGTTGCATCTCCTCGCGCTCCGCTTCAAGTTTTTTACGCACCGATAGATCTCGGAGGGACAGGATCATCACAGCCTCGCCATCGGCGGTCAGCGGCGTGAATGAAACTGAAACTGGCCGCGATTTGCCCTGCGCAGTTTGGACCGTCAACTCGATTTCGCCTGAAGCGTAACCGGCGAGCATCGCAGCTTCCGGATGCCCGTTCTTTTTGGTGTGAAGAAGCTCGCGAACGTCTCGCTGGATGCAGTCCTGTTGCCGAAGACCAAGAATCTCGCAAACTCTGTTGTTGGCTTCGATAAGATGGTAGTCCGACAGGCGCACCACTCCGATTCCGTCTTTCGCTTGTTCGAACAACGCGCGGTAACGTTCTTCGCTCGCGCGTAATCGACGCTGTTGCCGGTGCACGATGCGGAGCAGCAGTGTTACCACGAGGGCATCGACCAGGATCGATATAACAACGTGTTCCGTTCGCTGTTTAATGTTCCAACGTCTCTGCTCGTTGGCCTGACCGGGATACCGCGCGTCAACCCAGGCAAAAAACGGCGGCCGGAGTGCGATTTCCCAGAATGCAATTACGCCGATAGTCAATGTGACGGTGAGGGCGACGAAGAATGCTATTACCTTAAAGTCAAACCTTTTCATTCGCGCAGACCTCTATCCCGCGTTTTCCCGTGTTTTCACGGATTGAAGACTTAGTGGTTCCGGGGGTAAGCTCTCGCATTATGACATGGCCATCACTCCCGCTCGAAGAATGGAAGGACACGTGTGCCACGCTGCACATGTGGACGCAGGTCGTCGGCAAGATTCGCCTGGCGCAAACGCCGCTTGTTAACCACTGGTGGAACGTGCCGCTTTACGTCTCGGCACGCGGTCTCACGACTACTGCGATGCCGCATGGCGACAAGTTTTTCGAGATGGAGTTTGACTTCATCGCCCACAAACTCGTGACGAAAAGCAGCGACGGAGAAATGGCATTTATCCGTCTGGAACCGATGTCTGTCGCAACGTTCTACGCGAAAACGATGGATATGCTGCGGGATCTCGGTCTCGAAGTTCAGATCTGGAAGATGCCGGTCGAGATTCCGGATCCGATCCCGTTCGATCAGGACGAGGTGCATAAGTCGTACGATCCTGAATATGCGCGCAGGTGCTGGGAAGTCTTGCGTGCTTCGTACAAAGTGATGGAAGAGTTTCGCGGCCGGTTCATCGGTAAGAGCAGTCCCGTACACTTCTTCTGGGGCAGTTTCGATCTTGCGGTGACGCGTTTCTCAGGCAGACCAGCGCCGCCACGGCCCGATGCTGACTCGATCACACGGGAGGCGTATTCACACGAAGTAATCAGTCACGGCTGGTGGCCCGGACACGGACCACTCGGCAAACCCGCGTTCTACTCGTACACCGCACCTGCGCCGGAAGGTTTGAACGCAGCAGCGCTACGCCCCGACAAAGCGTTCTGGAGTAACGACCTCTCTGAGTTCTTGATGTACTACGACGACGTGCGAACGGCGCCAAACGCCGATGAGGCTTTGATGGAGTTTTTGGAAAGCACTTACGAGGCAGGCGCGAATCTCGCTAAGTGGGACCGCGCCTCCCTCGAAAGATAACGTTGAATTAGAACCTAAACCGCAAACCTAACTGAATCTGCCGCTCGCCGAGAAACGTTCGTGGTCCACCAAACGGCGTCGTCACTGCCGGATTCGTCAGCACCACCGCCCCCGAGTTTGCGATTCCATAACGGCCCGTATTCACGGTTGCCAAATTCGATCGATTAAACAGATTGAATGCTTCACCGAGAATACTCAGGCTGTAGTTCTCGCCAAACTTGAACGTCTTCGTGACGCGTGCGTCGAAAATGTAAACGCTCGGCGTCGTAAAACCGTTTCGCTCCGTGCCCGGCACGCGGTCGGTGCTCGGATTGCCATCGCGGTTCGCATCGCCGGCAATCGAGGCCGAATACGCAAACCCCGACTGCAATGTGACGATTCCGGAGAAGGTCCAATTGCTCAGAAGATGTCGCGCGAAAGCATTGTCCTGCTGAACAGATCCGATTTCATAAACCGGACTGAATACGAAGCGATGCCGGATGTCGAGATCGCTTCGGCCCCAATCGGCATTGATGTCGAGGTTGTTCTGCAAACCCTTCGCATCATCCGCGCCCACGACGACCATCGTTTGATCAGGCCGGTTGTCTTTTGCATTTGAGAACGTGTACGCCGCAATGAACTGGAAACCGCGCGTGAAACGTCGCCGCAGTTCCGTAGCGAGCGCGTTATAGCGAGAGTCGCCAGTGCTCTCAAATAAACTGATGCGCGCAAAGCCGGGAATCGGACGCGCCGCCGGGTGACGCAGCACCGTAAACGTTTGCCCCGCCGGATCCGTTACGGTCGTTGCTACCGGCGCGCCGAGATTGATATCGCGTGTGCGGCCGATGTGTACGCCTCGGAAATACAGGTAGTTGACTGACAAACTCGTATTCGCAAACAGTTCGCGTTCGACGCCGAGTCGACCCTGCTGCACGTACGGTTGCGCGAAATCCCTGGAGAACAAGTAAAGACTCGGATTCACGCCTCCCGTAGTCGGCGGAGCCGTGAAGATGTTCGGATAAGTCGGGCACGGATTTGGCACGAGGGTGCAGTTGAGACTTACGCCAGTGACCTGAATTCCGTTTTGCGAGTGGGCCGTGCCGAGCATGATCGCCGGTGTGCGACCGAAGAAGATTCCATATCCGCCGCGCACGACCGTCTTATCGTCAAAGGCATAACTGAAACCAAAACGTGGCGCGAAGTTATTGCCGTCGCGAACCGGCGTCGTGGTGTCCAATCCCGCCGCCGCTAACGCGGCACTCGGATTCCGCACCTGCGGATCCGCGAGATCCTGAAGGTCGTAACGGAGACCGAGGTTGAGCGTGAACTTCGGAGTCACGCGCCAATCGTCCTGCACGAACAAACCATACTCGTTCAGATCGGGATGAGTTTCTGCGCCCGGCGTACCGGTGCCTGCAAAGTTCTGGGTGAACGCCGCGGGCGTGTTCGACGCGAACAACGCATACGAGTTGAACGTGAACTGACCCGAAAACAAACCGGGGAAGAAGTTGAAAACACGATCGAAATTGAAGTCAGCGCCGAATTTCAGACTGTGTTCTCCATGCGTCAGACTCACGACGTCGATTAACTGAACGCGCTTGATTGTCGTTTCGCGCGGACTGAAGTTGTTTCGACCCAGTTGCAGAAACCCGCCACCGGTTTGAATTCGCGCTTCCGTGACGTCCGTGTTTGCTTCCCCGGGTTCACGATCGCGGCCAAACTGAAAGCGAAACTCGTTGATTAGGGTCGGCGACAAGGTTGAAATTAATGAACCGGAGAAAGTGGTTGTTTTTGCAACACTGTTTCCCGAGTGTTCTTCAACGCTGAGTGGTCCACCGTTTTCGTTGTTGTTGCCTGTGAAATTCTGTTGATTGAAGCGCAGCACGAGCTGGTTCGAATTGTTCAGACGAATGTCTGTCTTCAACATGTAGACGTCCTGATCGCGTCCGATCTGGTAAGTCTCCATCTTCGGCGCAAGCAGGTTGCGAATGCTCGCGGGCTGCGCGAAGAAGTTCGGGGCGTCGACGATGTTCGGAATGTTCGACCGCTGACCGTCGTAAGCGAAGAAGATAAACGCGCGATCGCGTTTGATTGGTCCACCTATGGTCGCGCCGAATTGGTTGATCTGCGACTTCGGACGTTTTGCTCCGCGCGCAGTCAGGATGGGCGTGTTGGAGTTCAATGCTTCGTCGCGGAAGAATTCAAACGCGCTGCCATGCCAGTCGTTTGTTCCTGATTTCGTGACCACGTTGATAACCGCGCCGCCCGAGCGTCCAAACTCAGCCGAAAACCCGTTCTGGTTGACTTGAAACTCCTGAACGGATTCTTCCGAGAACTGATACGGCGGCCGTGTGCCGGTGCGTCCGAATGACTGGCCAAAGAAGGTGTTGTTGTTGTCAGCACCATCGACTTGAAGGCTGTTGAGAGTTCCCTTTTGTCCGCCGACCGCGAGATCTCCCTGGCGCGTCGGATCGCGAACGACGCCTGGCGTGAGGGTCGCGAAGTCGAGAAAGTTTCGGCCGTTCACGGGAAGGTTGTCGATCGCGCGTTCGTTGATCACCGAGGAAACTGAAGTGCGCGTGGTCTCGACCACCTGGCCCTCAGCGGAAACGTCGACCATAGCAACGGTCGCATTACCAACACTCAGTTGGATGTCCAACGGTGTTTGGCCGCCGACAGTGACGACTACGTTCGTGAACGTCGCCGGCACGAATCCCTGCGCACCACTCGTCTCCACTTTGTAAGCGCCGGGAGGCAGGAAGACGATGCGGTATATTCCTTCATCGTTTGTTGCGGCATTCTTCGCGAGGCCGGTCGAAAGACTCGTCGCAGTGACCGTCACATTCGGAACGGATGCGCCATTTGGATCGGTAACTCGACCTTCAATGTTTCCGGTGTTCGCTTGCGACTGACCGAAAGCGCTGATCGAAAATGTAAAGAGAGACACTAAGAGCAGGCACAAGGAGTATGTGCGCGGGGGCTTACTAAACATGATTTCCTTCCTTTGTTGGCGGACTAAACGCGGTCTGAATAACGTCTGGATTTTGACGGTTGATACTAGTTCAGCGGTGGGTGGTTGGCAAGGTGAAGGAAGGTTATATCTTTACGCCGTATTCGACGGTTTTAACGGGCGCCACAGCGCGGCGATTCGCTGTCCACTGGCGGTTTGCAGCAGGCTCATCACGCCCATGTAACCAAAGCCGAAGAAGAACAGCAGCAGAAACGGGATCGTGCCCCACATGTGCAACCGCGACGAGTAAATGATCGCCAACAGAAAGTAGAGCGCGAAACCGATTTCCAGCAGCGGTAGCAGACCGCGTTTTCGTCTGTACTTCTTTTTCTTCCACGTCGCGTCGCTCGTTTCCTCAACGCGATACTTCGGCGTGCGCACAAATTCCGACTTCACACCCAGGAGCGCTTCGAGCACGGCCCGCGCGTTGGAAAATGCGAGACCAATTCCCAATCCCATCACGAGGGGCAGGTGCATCAATCGCGGCGCGCGCTTTTCGTCGAGATACCAGACCGCGGAACCGTAAAACAACACCACCGAGATCGATGAGAAGAACAATAGCGGGAGATCGAGGATCATCAAGTGGTAGAACGGTTGGTTGTAACGCACGAGCAACAGCGGGAATTGCAGGAAGCTCGCCACGATCATCAACGGATAACTGATGTTTCCCGTCAGACGGAAGAACATTTCCAGCTTCACGCGCAACGGCAGCGGCGCAAGCCAGATGCGCGGATACAGTTTCAACCCGACCTGCATTACGCCCTTGGCCCAACGTCGCTGTTGCGCCTTGAAAGCGTTGATCTCGACCGGAATCTCCGCCGGCGCTTCTTCGTCAAGCAGGTAAACGAACTTCCAGCCCATCAACTGCGCGCGAAAACTCAAATCCGTGTCTTCGGTCAGGGTGTCGTGTTGCCAGCCGCCACTTGACTCGATCGCCTGCCGTCGCCAAATGCCCGCCGTGCCGTTGAAGTTGAAAAAACCACCGGTACGATTGCGCGTGGTCTGTTCGACGACGAAATGGCCGTCGAGCATGATCGTTTGTAAACGCGTCAGCAGATTGTAGCGGCCGTTGATATGCGACCAGCGCATCTGCGCGCAGCCCACGAGCGGATCGGTAAAGAAGTCAACGAGTTTGCGCAGGCAGTCGGGCTTGGGCACAAAGTCGGCGTCGAAGATCGCGAGCAGATCGCCTTTCGCGGTCTTGTTTCCGTTTTCCAGCGCGCCGGCTTTGAAGCCCGTGCGATCCATGCGATGGATGTAGTGAATGTCGAAACCCTGGGCCGCATACTTCGCGACCACCGCTTCGGCGACCTTTGTTGTTTCGTCGGTTGAGTCGTCGAGGACCTGGATCTCGAGCTTGTCGTTCGGGTAGTCGATTCCCGTGACCGCTTTGACCAAACGTTCGACGACGTACAGTTCGTTGAAGAGCGGAAGTTGGACCGTGATGCGTGGCAGGTCTGCTTCGGCAAACCGCGCAGCCGGCACGGGTACAAACCGGCGGTAGCGCCAGAAGTCGATCACCTGCTTGATGCGATAAGCGCCGTAGACCGCGAGGGTCCCAAGAATCGCGAAGTAGATGATCAGGATGATCCAGTCGAAGGCGTCGAGTCTGTAGAGCGGGCTGATGTTGCCCCAGGTCTTATAAACGCCATCGTGGAAATAGCGTTCAAAGACGGTGTACGGGTCGTCGCCTACTGGATTGGGCCAGGGAGTTGGTGCCGGTGTTGGGGACTGCAAAATCATGAAAGCGCCAGATTTTACCTTATGGGAGCGATATAGGGAAATCTAGATCCGCCGCTCCGGGGCGCTGTAATCGCTCGGCGCTGAGGCCATGTGTTCAGGGGAGGCGAGGGTGAAAGTGGGCCGTTTTTCGCGCGTTTTTCTCGAACTTAGCTCAGCGATACCCGGCATTACGTAGAAAACCGAGACACTGCCGAGCAACAGTCCGGTCAGCAACCGCGAAGTGTGGGTGTTCTCCCAAATTCCAAGAAAAGTTAGACCAAAGTCGATAGTCATCGGCACTGCCGACAGGACCAGCCATACCGGCGGCGGCCAATCAACCGACCGTAACGGCCGCAGCAGCGGATACAGCAATAACGTCAACGCGAAGCCGGCGTACAGCCCGGTGCACCGTGAGCAAACCGCAAGCTTGTGACCGAAGATGAAGTAGGACCGCTCCGCGAGTTGGTGGCAAACGACGGCAAAACCACCGTAGATGCTCGTTGCGAGTTGACTGTGAGTTTCGGCAGTTAGCGGAGCAATGACGATCAGCGAAACTATCGCGAATACTACTATCGAGCTGATCAACCAGATCCGTCTTACCATTACGTCCTTAGAACCTGATCACTGTGTCCGGCCCACCTTCGATGTGCAACGTGTCGACAAAGCGAATGTGCTTCGACTCAGTGGTCATCACTACCGAGTGCGTCCGCTTGCCCGACCCAAAGAACCGCACACCTTTTAATAACGCACCATCGGTCACTCCGGTTGCGGCGAAGATGATCTTCTTGCCCGGGGCGAGATCGTCAGTGTCGTAAACTTTGTTTGGATCGCGGATTCCCATCGTTGCGAGTCGATCGAGCACTTCCGACGCGACCGGTACCTTGTTTTTATCAACTCCCAATCTGTCCGGATCGAAAACAAGTCGCGCCTGGATCTCGCCGTTCAGACACTTCATCGCCGCGGCTGTGATTACGCCTTCCGGCGCGCCGCCGATGCCCATCAAGGCGTGAATGTTTGTGCCGGCCACCGCCGCTGAAATACCCGCCGAAAGATCACCGTCGGAAATCAGGCGAATGCGCGCGCCCGCAGCCCTTACGTCGTTAATCAGTTTCTTATGACGTGAACGATCGAGAACAATGACCGTGAGGTCTTCGATGTCACGGCCCAACCGGCGCGCGATGTTTTTCAGGTTGTCCTTGACAGGCGCGTCGATGTCGACCACGCCGCGTGACGATGGACCGACGACGATCTTGTCCATGTAAATGTCAGGCGCGTTGAGCAGGCCGCCGCGTTCGGCCGCTGCCAGAACGGCGATCGCGTTGTTGGCGCCGAGCGCGCAAAGGTTCGTACCTTCGAGCGGGTCGACTGCGATGTCAACCTCCGGGCACGACTCCGCTAGTTCCTCGCCCGCGCCAATTCCGCCGCCCACTTCCTCGCCGATGTAAAGCATAGGTGCATCGTCGCGTTCGCCTTCGCCAATCACGACGCGCCCGCGCATCGGCACCGTGTCCATCACTTCACGCATCGCCTCGACAGCGACCTGATCGGAGTACTTTCGGTCGCCCTGGCCCATCGTGCGCGCTGCGGCGATTGCCGCCGCCTCACATACGCGCAGGAAATCGAGAGACAGCTCACGATCAGTCCTCAGTTCGTCACGCATTTACTCAGCTCTCCTGATTTGGAAGTTGTTTGTCCTGAAATCCGTGTTTCGTGCGGAGCACTGATACTTATAGCAGAGCCGTAGTGGACAAACAAAAGCGTAACAAGTAATCTCAGCCGCAATTATAGACGCACTCTTCGTTTCAACGTCCTCATCACATGGATCGAAGAATAGAACTGGTTATCTCTCTACTGGAAAACGACACCTCACGCGCGTGGGACACTCTCACGCTCGCGACGCTCGTAAACCTTTCGCCTTCTCGTTTTCGCCATCTTTTCAAGCACGAAACAGGGACCAGTCCGCGCCAGTACCTGCGCGAACTTCGTTTGCGGAAAGCGGAGGTACTGTTGGCGACGACGTTTCTTTCGCTCAAAGAGATCGCGGAGGCGATCGGCATTGTTTCGGTAAGCCACCTGATGAAGGACTTCAAAGAGCGACACGGGATGACGCCGCGTGAGTATCGCATTGCCGCGCGTATGGCGGCACTAAAAGCGAAATCAAAGAAACATTAGCCACTTTCGTTACAAAATAGCCGCTTTCGGCAATTGACCTGGACCACCCTTTAGTCTACAGTGCCGCTCGCCCCACGAAACAAAAACAAAATGGAGTTTATGAATGATGTCCCAAACCTCACGGGGAACGTGTGTCTTGTTGTTCTTCTTTATCGTCGCCGCTGTAGCGCGCGGGCAAACGCCGGAAACGGTCGTCGCGACTGTGAACGGCGTCCCGATCACGCAGCAGCAGGTTGATGAAACGATCGCCGCGCGAATTTATCCATTGCAACAACAACTGTACGCGATTAGACGAGCCGCGCTCGAGAACCTCATCGTCTCGCGTCTGCTGGAAACGGAAGCTAAAGCCCGTGGTGTGTCTGTTGACGAAGTGCGACGGCAACTCACGCAAGGAGAGATTAACGTCACGCGCACTCATGTTGAAGAGGCGTTCACGCAGAATGCGTCGTTCTTTGCTTCAATGAGTCCGGACGAGGCGCGCGAGCGTCTGCGACTCGATCTCGAAACCCAGGCACGCATGAAGCACTACCGCGCTGGGCTCGAGCGGCTCAAACAGAAGTGGACCATCTCCGTGAGACGTGCTGAGCCGGCGTTTGCTTTGTCGTTGGACGATGGTGCGTCACCCGCTCGCGGAGCGTTGAAACCGGCGGTGACGATCATCGAGTTTTCTGACTTTGAGTGTCGCTTCTGTCGCGATGTGCAAGCGACGTTGAAGCAAGTGCTGGAGAGTTACGGGAAAGACGTGCGGCTGGTGTTCAAACATCTGCCGCTCGAAGGCCATCGCAACGCGCTGCCGGCAGCCAGGGCGGCATATTGCGCCGGAGAACAGGATCGCTTCTGGCAGTTTCACGACGCGCTTTTTGCGGCCGCAAGTTTGTCGCCCGCGGTTCTCGAACAGGTCGCGGCAGACCTCGGCTTGGGACTAACGCGATTCAAAGCGTGTCGGAGTTCGGAGCAGTCGCGCGCCGCCGTGGTGCGAGACGTGGAGACCGCGCGGAGTTTTCGCATCGACAGTACGCCGAGCTTCCTCGTGAATGGCAAGTTGCTGAAAGGCGCTCTCAGCTTTGCCGAGTTTCAAAAGATTATCGAGCGCGAGTTAAACCAAACATCCTCACAAAACTAGGAGTTCCTCATGAAACGATTGCATTGGATTTTCATCTGCGTCGCGCTTTGCGGCGTAAACGCAACAGCAGTTCAACCGGAAAAATTAATCAGAGAGACTTATGCGAAGCTCGAAGCTTACAACGCTGCCGCGCAAGTACTGGAAAATGAGTTTACGCGGAAGGCATTGCGGCCTGAAGCGAGTCTGCGTTTTGAACTCGGCGACTTTCGATCAGGAAGTATTGAAGAGATTCTTAGCCAGCCATATGCGCGACTAATCACGCTGCCGTCCGGCGACGTCATTTCTCTCACTCGCGGCAGTCATGCGCTCGACGACGGACCGGAAGAGGCGACGTTCGCCGCTGCCTGGGAGCGCGGGCGATATGCGTCTGTGTTCGATCCGCAGTGGACCATCGCCGACGCTTTTCATTTCGAGCCGGAGAAGTATTTCGATATCGTCAGCTACGCGTCGTACCAGGTGACCGTGCGGTTTGAAGGACGATCGCGCACGTATCGAGCACTCGCGCTGTTTCACGACCAGACGAACGGCGCGGAGATGCGCGCGCCGGAATTCTGGGACGCGGTAGTGGACGGTGTTGGCCGCGTCTGGGAAGAGAAACGTCCACCGTACAAGACAAAGAGTGCCACACAAACCGAGTTGACAACGCTCGCGGCGGACGCAGTGTTGATCGACGACGGCGGCGTGACGGACGGCGGCGGTTCCACAGATGACGAAGCCGGTGGGTTGATTGGTGAAGAGAATCCAACTGATACAGCATTGATCTCGACGCCGCTTCCGTTCTGGTTCAGCCCTGACTCCACCGATCACGCTTCCGGCGATCATGGTGGGACAGCCGAATACACGGGTACGTGCAGGCCGATTGTCGGCGGCTTGCAACGCTGCGCGGTGGTAGTCAGTAACTTTGCAGCATTCGAAAGCGGAGTTTTGGATCACATCACACCGTTCTTTGCGCACGTTGGCACCAAAGACCTGAAAACTGAAAACCGAACGGGTGCGACCGGGACGACGGTCCAGTGCGCCTCGGCAACGGGAGTGGCTTTTTCGACGTGCCTGATTGGGACTAGTTGCGGCGTAAGCGCGCAAGTCTCGGTGAGTGTCGGTGTCGCCGGCGGAAATGTCACCGTATCCGGAGGTAATCTTTGGCGGGATGCCAATGCGGAACACTTCTCATGCAGTCTTGGCAGCACACTCCCCAGCAACTGTGCTCCGCCACTCCTTAACGGTACCTGTCCGACCGGAACAAAGATGACGAACGGGCTTTGCTGTCCGTCGCTCAGCACGAGTTGCAGCAAGACGTTAGCTAGCAAATGCCTGATGTTCGGCGGCGACTTTGATTTCTCCGCATGCTCCTGCTGGGGCTGCGATGTCTGCGGCGGCTCGCCGATCATCATCGACGTTTCGGGTAATGGAATCGCGCTCAGCGATGCTGCCGCGGGCGTCGAATTTGATCTCGACGGCAATGCGGCAAAGGAGAAGTTGAGTTGGACGCTCGCCGGTTCCGACGATGCCTGGCTGGCACTCGATCGAAACGGCAACGGATTGGTAGATAAAGGCGCGGAACTGTTTGGCGATTACACGCCACAACCGGAGGCAAATAACAAGAACGGGTTTCTCGCGTTGGCTGAGTTTGATAAGACTGTTAACGGCGGAAACGGCGATGGTCTCATCGATCAAAACGATTCGATCTTCAGCAGTCTGCGGTTATGGCAGGACAAAAACCACAACGGCGTGTCTGAGCCGGATGAACTCTACACGTTACCGTCGTTGAAGGTTGTCGCGCTTGAGTTGGAGTTCAAGGAATCGAAACGCGTCGATCGCTATGGCAACCAGTTTCGATATCGTGCCAAGGTGAAGGATGCCACCGGCGCGTTTATCGGCCGGTGGGCCTGGGACGTTTTTCTGGTGACGCAATGAATTGAAGATGAGTAAGCCGCGCGACTACTTTTTCCACGGCGGCAAGGTACGTCGCGCGGGCTTCTCGTGTTTCAGACCAAGGGCCCAGTCGGCCTGCATTAATGTGTGAATGTCGCGAGTGCCTTCGTAGATGATCGCGGCCTTGCAGTTGCGCAGGTAACGTTCCACCGGGTAGTCGTTTGAATAACCGTTTGCACCATGAACTTCGATCGCCATCGACGCGGCCTTCTCGCTTCGAATCGTGGCTTGCCACTTCGCCAAACTGGTGGCCTTTGCGTTGGGCAGGCCTTCGTTCTTCAGATGGCCGGCCCGAAGCCATAGCAAGTGGCTCATTTGATAATCGGCTTCCATCTCCGCGATCTTCTGCTTCACCAGTTGGTGATTCGCGATCTTCGTGCCAAACGTTTCGCGCGTGTTCGCATACGACACTGACGCATCACGGCTCGCGCGAATTACGCCAGTTGCGCCCGAAGCAACCGTGTAACGTCCCTGCTCCAACGCGAACATCGCAATCTTGAATCCTTCGCCCTCTTCACCGACCATGTTTTCCTGCGGCACGCGCACGTCCTGCAACGAGAAGTAGCCAGTGTTGCCGGCGCGAATGCCTAACTTGCCGTGAATCGTTCCGGAAGAGAAACCATTCATTGTGCGTTCGACGATGAAACATGACATGCCAGTGTGATCGCGGCTACGACGCTTCTCTTCATCAGTCCAGCAGAAGAATAAAAAGTTGTCGGCCACGTCAGCCAAACTGATCCACATCTTCTCGCCGTTCAGCACCCACTCGTTTCCGTCGCGACGCGCTGTGGAGCGCGCGCCAACGACGTCAGAACCAGCGCCGGGTTCGGTCAAACCATAGGTCGCGATCTTTTCGCCCTTTGCCTGCGGTACAAGGTACTTTCGCTTCTGTTCCTCGGTGCCCCACGTGTAAAGCGTCAACGAATTCAAGCCGGTGTGCACTGACATGATGACGCGCATGAAAGTATCGACTGCTTCGAGCTCTTCACATACCAGTCCGAGCGAGATGTAATCAAAACCCGCGCCGCCATACTCCTCGGGAATACACACACCGAGCAGATTCAATGCGGCCATTTTTTTCAAAACCGAAGGCTGAAATTCCTGTTTCTCGTCCCACTCCTTGATGTGCGGCGCGACCTCTTTCTGCGCAAACTCGCGCACCGTTTGCACCAGCGCCTGATGGTCTTCCGTCAATGCAAAATCGATCATTTCTCTACTCTTTCCAAAAAGGTACTCAAAAAGACCGGACATCTTACCAGAGCAAAACACGGATCGCACGAATGCTTTGCTATACTGCGGACCATGCCGAAAAAGAAACGCGCCGATGCCGTCACGGTCGGCCTGGTGCAAATGAATTGCGTGCCGGAGCCTGCGAAAAACTTGAAGAAGGCGATCGCCGGGATCAACGACGCCGCCAAACGCGGAGCGCAGATCATCTGTCTTCAGGAACTGTTTCGTTCGCAGTACTTCTGCCAGACCGAAGACATCCAATTGTTTAAGTTGGCCGAATCGATCCCCGGACCATCGACGGAGGCACTGGCCAAAGTGGCGCGACAACGAAACGTGGTAATCGTGGCGTCGCTGTTCGAAAAACGCACCGCGGGCGTTTATCACAATACGGCCGTGATGATCGACACCAACGGCAAGATCGTTGGGAAGTATCGCAAGATGCACATCCCGGACGATCCGCTTTACTACGAGAAATTTTATTTCACTCCCGGCGATCTCGGTTTTCAAACGCACGACACATCGTATGGAAAGGTGGGGACGCTCGTCTGTTGGGACCAGTGGTTCCCGGAAGCAGCGCGACTCACGGCACTGGGTGGCGCTCAGTTCCTTTTCTACCCAACTGCCATCGGTTGGTTACCGGACGAAGAACAGTCGATGAATGAAGCGCAGCATTCGGCGTGGGAAACTATTCAGCGAGGGCATGCGATCGCGAACGGCGTGTACGTGGTCGTGGTCAATCGCGTGGGCCGCGAAGGAAAGCTGAACTTCTGGGGCCAGTCGTTTGTCGCCGATCCGTTCGGACGCATCATCGCGAAGGGCTCCGATAAAGATGAAGAGGTCCTCGTTGTTGAATGTGACCTTACAAAGATCGAGGAGACGCGGCAGAACTGGCCGTTCCTGCGCGACCGCCGCATCGACGCTTACGACGGACTGCGCTTCCGCTTTGGGGAATGAACATGAAATACGGCTTGATAGATCTGTTTGGCCTCATAGGTGTCGCAATGATTGTAGTTACTTACCTGTTGCTGCAACTCGACAAGCTTAGAAGCACAGACCTTGCATACTCCGTTTTAAACGCATTGGGCGCGAGCCTGATCGTCGCTTCACTGATCGTCGACTTCAATCTTTCGGCGCTACTGATGGAAGTGTTCTGGGTGCTGATCAGTTTTATCGGCATCGGCCGTCACTTGCGACTCAAGACGATCAGATCCTGACCCATGGCCACTCCGTCGCTAGAAACTCCCGCCGCACTCGGTTTTCACATGCCCGCCGAGTGGCGGCAACATGTGGCGACGTGGTTAACGTGGCCCAAGGATCCTGAAACCTGGCCCGATCGCGTTCCGCAAGTAGAGGAGATCTATATCCAGATGATCGCGGCGCTGACGCCGCACGAAACCGTCAACTTGTTGGTTGACGATCTCGCGACTGAGCACGCGGTGCGAGAGCGGTGCACCTTTGCGAGCGCCGGCAACCTTCGTTTTCATCACATCCGTACCGTCGATTCGTGGATTCGGGATTATGGTCCAAACTTTCTCGTCGACGGTCGCGATGGCAGTGCGTTCAACGACTGGATCTTCAACGCCTGGGGCAACAAGTATGAAACCTTAAAGCGCGACAACAACATACCGCTCCTTTTGGAGCCGCAGTTGAAGATGCGTCGCTTCGAACCGGGAATTGTTTTGGAAGGCGGAGCGATCGACGTCAATGGCGCCGGTTGTGTGTTGACGACCGAGCAGTGCTTGTTGAATCCGAACCGCAATCCACACCTCAACAAGAATGAGATCGAGGAGTATCTCCAGAGTTATCTTGGCGTCAGCAAAGTGCTGTGGCTGGGTGAAGGAATCGTCGGCGACGATACCGACGGGCATATCGATGACATCGCGCGGTTTGTTGGGCCAAACATGATCGTCTGCGCGATCGAAGAAGATCCGCAAGACGCTAATTACGAACTGCTAAACGACAATCTCGAGCGGCTCAACTCGATGACCGACGTCCACGGCGGGCCTTTTGAAATCGTCACGTTGCCGATGCCTGGGGTTGTCGGCGGGACCAGCACTGACACGCGCAATCTCGATCGGCTACCCGCGAGCTATGCAAACTTCTACATCGCGAACAACGTCGTTCTTGCTCCGGTGTTTGGTCATGCGAACGATCAGCGCGCGGTGGAAACTCTACAAAGCGTGTTCTCAAATCGGCGAGTTGTTCCGATTAATTGCGAACCACTCGTTTGGGGCATGGGCACGATTCACTGCGTCACGCAACAACAACCTCAACCCTGATCGACTAGCTTTCGTGCTTCACTAATCGCGTCGTCGAGCGTTCGGACGCGACCATCCAACTGCATCTCATAAACCGCGCGGGTGATCTCACCCATTCTTGGCCCAGGTTCGACACCCAATTCCAGCAAGTGCCGGCCCAGCAGCAATGGATCCGGCGGGCGTTGCTCGACGTTCAACTCTCTCGCTCGTTGCACGAACCACTCCTGCGCTTCCGACCCGTACCACTTATCACGCGGTACCCAATCCGCATTGCGCCCGAGGGAATCGGCTTTCGCTACGCGGTACAAGAGGTCGGGCTCGCAACGGCGCGCCAAACGACGAAATGCGCCTTCGCCAACCTCGTCGCGCTTTTTGTAAAACTCACCCGGCTTCAGGTGTTCGCGCACGAGCGCAATAACCTGTTGACGCACGTCGTAACCGTCGATCGTGTGTATGTTGATGCGATCGAGAAAACGCGCTGTTGGCTCAACACCCGCTTCTTCGTGTCCTCGCGATCGCCAGCGGCCTTCGAGAAACTGCGTCGTCGGTGGTTTCCCAAAATCATGCGCCAGCGCGCCGAGCATCACCGTGACCTGTCGTGCGTAAGGTAGATCGTCGATTTGTTCACGCGCTCGATCTACTGCCAACAATGTGTGAATGAAAACGTCGCCCTCGGGATGCCACTCCGGATCCTGTGGTACGTCGATCAAAGTCTGGATCTCGGGAAACACCTTCTCCACTGCGCCCAGTTCTCTTAGCCAGTTGAGACCGACGGATGGACGGCGGGATCGCAACAGCAGTTTTTCCAGCTCGCCCCATACGCGCTCCGCCGGTAGATCGCTGAGATCCATGGTGCGGCACAGCGCGACCGTCTCCGGTTCGATCTGAAATTCGAATCGTGAGGCAAACTGCGCTGCACGCAAAACGCGCAGACTGTCTTCGACAAAAGTTTCGGCGGCAACTGCCCGCAAGACGCGCGCGGCGATGTCCTGACGGCCCCCAAACGGATCGAGCAACTCGCCGGTCAGCGGATCTTGAAGTATCGCGTTGATAGTGAAATCGCGCCGGCGTGACGCGTCCTCGACGCTCATCGCCGGATCGCCTTCGATCACAAACGCGCGGTGGCCGCGGCCTGACTTGCGCTCGCGGCGTGGCAACGAAACGTCCAGATCGTGGCCCAACTTGTAAACCGTGAACGCCTCGCCGACCGCGTTCACCGATCCAAAACTGTCCAGAATCTCGCGTAGTCGCGGCGGTGCTAACTGGTAGACTTCGAGGTCCCAATCCTTCGGGTCGATTCCCAGCAACTGATCGCGCACACAGCCTCCGACGAGCAAGGCTCGACCGCCCGCCTCGTGAATCACGCGCGCGAGTGCCATCACTTTTTCGGGAACCTCAGGCATGAATGGCTCGCAATCTGGTTTAAGACTCTTCAAGGTCGTCGACGACAACCTGAACGCCGCGCGTGGAGGGGATGCAGCTAATGACCTGGGCGCGATCGATCTTCGTCAACTCGCTTCCGGCGGCGTGCCACAGTTTGACCCAGAAGGTTCGCGTTGATCCATGAATCGCAAAGGTAGAGCCGTCGATCATGACAGGTACGGGCTCGGCAACTGTTCCCACGCGCAGGGCTTCGAGCAGTTGCGGTATGTAGGGCTTGAACTTTTCAAACTGGACCAGCACCGCGTTGTCGTCGATCTCAGCGGGCGGCAACTCCACCGGCTCGTCTGATTCGAGCAACAACCGAGTCTCAGTTTGTTGATTGCGTTTCTTTACAACCGGCATAAAACTTCAATGCCTCAAACCTGCAAACGCCGTTTTAGATGGTCCACGAGCTCAGACACTTTCACTCGCTCCTGTTCCCACGTATCGCGATCGCGCACCGTCACCGCTTCATCTTCGAGCGACTGATGGTCCACCGTCACACAGAGCGGCGTCCCGATCTCATCCTGTCGCGCGTAAAGCTTACCGATCCCGCCGGTGTCGTCATAAACAGCGCGCAACGTCGGTTGCAACGACCGCTTAATCGCCTTCGCCATTCCGACAATCTCGGGTTTGTTCTTCGCGAGCGGCAGAATTGCGGCCTTGATCGGCGCAAGCTGTGGCGCGAGTTTCAAAATGACGCGCGTCTCCCCTTTATCATTGGTCCGTTCGGAATACGCATCCATCAACACCGCGAGCACAGTGCGGTTGACCCCGGCAGCCGGCTCGATGACGTGTGGGTAGAAACGCGTCTTCGTCGGTTCATCGAAGTACGAGAGGTTTTCAGTCGAATCCGGATTGATCCGTTTCCCTTCCTCGTCGAGCCGGTTCTTCGAATGAGCGCCGAGATCGAAGTCGGTGCGCCAGGCAATTCCCATCAACTCTTCCCACGGTTTCTCCCGCTCCGGGAAATACCGGTACATCACGTCAACCGTACGCTTCGAATAATGCGCGCGCTCATCCTCCGGCACTTCATACAACGAGAGGTTGTCGCGTAGCAGTCCGAGGCTGTGAAACCATTCCATGTACTGTTCGACCCAGTAGTCAACGAGCTTCGAATGTTCCGCATCCGGCGCAACGAAATACTCCATTTCCATCTGCTCAAACTCGCGCGTGCGCAGAATAAAATTTCCCGGCGTGACTTCGTTTCGAAACGACTTCCCAACCTGCGCGATCCCGAACGGCAACTTCCGTCGCATCGAGGTTTGCACATTCAGAAAATTGATAAAAATTCCCTGCGCGGTCTCAGGCCTCAGATAGGCCAGCGCACTCGGATCGTCGTCAGCAACCGCACCCAACTTCGTCTGCAACATCGTGTTGAAAGCACGTGCATCGGTCCAATCATTCGATCCGCATGTCGGGCATTCTTTCGTTTGAAACGAACCGTCTTCGTTCTTATCAAAAACCTTGTCCTGACGAAAACGTCCTTTACACTTCCGGCAATCGACCAGCCAATCGTTGAAGGTCGCTTCGTGACCTGAATACTTCCACACGAGACGGTTGAGAATGATCGAGGAATCGATGCCTTCGACATCGTCGCGCTCATAAACGAGCCACCGCCACCACGATTGTTTGATGTTGTTGGAGAGTTCGACGCCTAATGGACCATAGTCCCAGGCGCTGCCGAGGCCGCCATAAACTTCAGAAGAAGGAAAGACAAAACCTCGCCGCTTGGCGAGCGAAACCACAGTGTCAATGTTTGGTGCAGGCACGCACCGAATATAAAAGACGGTGAGGGAAAAAGAAAGAGACCCCACAGATGACACGGATACTCCGTGTCACCTGCGTGTTTTCTTGGAAGGTGTAACTTCGCCTGCCTGGACAGTCGGCGTTGCGCGCGGTGGAGCCGCTCCTGCCGGCACGATCCAGAGCTCGACACTATCGGCTTCGCGGAAACCGCCGTTGACAATCACAAGACGAGAAGCATCAATGCCGCGCTCGTCGACGATGTAATCGCGCGCCCGCTTCATTAACACTTCAACCTTCGCAAGCGGGCTTTGGCGTCCGCCGTACGCGATGATGTAGGCGCGCGTCGACGGATCGTTTTGAAGTTCAACTGCGAGATTATCGAGCCGCGCTTTTTGATCGTCGAACGTGCAGTTAACGCACTCGTCAAACTCACGCGATACGAGCGTTATTTTTACCGGGGCCCTCACGACAGCAACACTCTGCGCAGTCTGACGGCACGTCGGATCGGACGATCCATCCGTTACCACCAGCGTTGCGATGACGCGTTGACCACCAAGGCCGGTCGTGTCGACAGTGATCGTCGGCGTGCCGGCTCCGCTGATGACTTTCGCGCCAGTCGGGTTAACCGTCCACGCGTATTTCAAACCTTGAGTTCCGCCGTAGGTGACGTCCGCGGCAAACGTAATGATCTCGCCTTCGTTTACTGTCTCCGGCGCTGAAACACTCACGGGATAGGGACAAGGCGATTTCGGCAACGGCGGCAATGGTCTGTAGTTGACGACGACGCATTTGACGCGACCTGCCGGCACTTCGATCTCGCGTGTCCACAGTTTTCCGTTCGGCAACGTCACCGAAACGTTATGGATGCCGGGATTAAGATCGAAGGAACGATACTCAGTCAACGTTTCACCGCGAGCCTGTCCGTCGATCACGAGCAACAAGCCACCCGGGTTAGTAAGAATCTTGATAGTGCCGTACTTCGCCTTCTTCGGCTTCGCCGAAACATCCGCTGCTGAAGCAAACCCGAAGAACATCACTGCTGCCGAAAGCAACAATGCAATTTTGAAATTGCGAGCGGAGAAGAATCTGGATTTCATGACTACGATTGCTCCTCCTCCGATTTCTGAATTTGACTTGCGAGCTTTGCTTTGTTGTAACGGCGTCGCAATCCAGCGCCGGCCGCAACTAAACCCGTACCGAAGATCAGCAATGATGCCGGTTCAGGCGTAGGCGTAGGAGTGGGCGAAGGCTGAGATGGTGGGGTCGGCGTGGGAGTCGGCGTCGGGTTGCTCTCAGTCTCCTTATCAGGAATAAACGCGATCGGCACGGCTGCTAAAAACAATAAGGGCCACTTTGGAAAACCACCGCCGGCGATAAGGATCTCGCCGCAGTCGCAAATCGTTCCGTCGACTTCACCTTCTTCGGAAATGTCGTCGATACCGAGACTGACACTCGGCGGAACGATCGGGAAACCAGTAAGGAGCGCATCGAGCTTCGGATCGTTGGAACCGATGCCGGCGCCAGAAGCAGTTGTCGGGGCTGTAGCCTTTGTTCCGGATGGTAAGGGATCCTGCGTAATCAGGGTCAAGTGAAAGTCAGTAGTGCCCTGGACCGTCTTCAGGGTCTGAACCACACGATTTACCGTGATCGGGTCGGCCTTGGCTGGGCCAACTGTCACCTGAAAGATGCCAAAGAAAACGGCAAGCATGCAGCAGAAGCGCCGCAGCCCTGCGGTGGGCCGCTTGCCGAGGTTGGGGGCGTAGATTCGGTTCATACGATAAAGAATTGAGGCACCAGGTACCCTGCCTGTCGAAACTGTGACGCTTTCTTATCCACTACAAGAAGATTGCTAATTGCCTGGAAACTCCAGCACCTACCAGTTTTAAACTAAAGAGGTGAGCAACAGAGTTGGGTGTAAGGCGACGTCCTGGGGAAGGTCTCGGGCACCTCACGTAAACGCCGCATCGTTTACTTAGGCCACCTGGGTTAGCAGAATTTCCCAGCAAATCGAGGGCCGTTCGTACAACATTGGTAAAACGGCCTAAAAGGTGGGCTTGTGATTCTTGGACCAGCAGGTTTTGTCCAGGTCTCAGACCGTAAATCCAGAAGCTGGACGGCCTAAGACCTGGATGGACCAAATAACTTTACTCAGTCTCGCTGGAGCTGGCAGCTTCCGCCTTGCGATTCTCGTCGCGCAGCACCGCCTTACGCGAAAGCTTGATTTTGTTGCCTTCGCGGCCAATGCACTTCACCAGAATTTGCTGCCCTTCTTTCAATTCGTCGCGAACGTCTTTGACGCGACGATCCGCAATCTCCGAGATGTGCAGTAGACCATCAGTACCCGGGAAGATTTCGACGAACGCTCCGAAGTCGACGATTCTGTTGACGACGCCAAGGTAGGTTTGGCCCACCTCGGCTTCGGCAGTCAGACCCCGGATACGATTGACCGCTGCATCCGCAGCTTCGCCACTCGCGGTCGCGATCGAGATCGTGCCATCGTCGGCGACGTCGATCTTCGCGCCAGTTTCTTCGACGAGCGATCTGATCACCTTGCCGCCTGGTCCAATGACGTCGCGAATCTTGTCGGGATTGATCTTGATCTGGATGATGCGCGGCGCGTGCGGCGAAATGGCTTCGCGTGGAGCCGCAAGTGTCTGCTCCATTGCGCCAAGTATGTAGATACGGCCCTTCTTCGCCTGCTCGAGCGCTTCAGCCATGATCTGCGCATTGATACCGGCGATCTTAATATCCATCTGTAACGCGGTGATGCCGTTGCGCGTGCCCGCGACTTTGAAGTCCATGTCGCCGTAGTGATCTTCGGCGCCCGCGATGTCGGTAAGGATCGCGTACTTGTTGCCTTCCATCACGAGACCCATCGCCACACCGGCAACAGGCGCTTTCATCGGCACACCGGCATCCATCATCGAAAGGGTTCCACCACAAACGGACGCCATTGACGAAGAGCCGTTCGATTCTGTGATTTCTGCAACCACGCGGAGGGTGTAGGGGAAGTCGGCGTCGTCGGGTAGGGCCGGTTCCAAGGCACGTCGAGCGAGTGCGCCATGACCGATCTCGCGACGGCTCGACGATCCAAACCGTCCCACTTCGCCAACCGAATACTGTGGGAAGTTGTAGTGCAGCAGGAAGCGTCGCTTGACTTCGCCTTTCTCGAGATCGTCGATGAACTGCTCGTCTTCTTTAGTACCGAGCGTAGTGGAAACGAGCGCCTGAGTTTCACCGCGAGTGAACAGCGCGGAACCGTGCACGCGTGGCAGCCAGCCTACCTCGCACGTAATCGGACGTATCTCAGAAAACCTGCGGCCATCGGGCCTCCGGCGTTTGTTCAGAATGTCATCACGAAAGACGCCTTCCTTCAGTTGATCGAAGACGAGTTTCGCCATTGATCGCTTTTCCGGCTGATCTTCGGGATATGATTCCACCACTTCTTTCTTCAACGAATCGACCGTAGCGTAACTAGTCCGCTTATCCTGCGTGGTCGTATCGAGCGCCTGACGCAACTGGTCGACGTACTTCTCGGTGATCTCTCTCACCATCTGCTCGTCGAGCTGAACGGGAAAAACTTCTCGCTTCTGAACTTCGAGCGCTTTGTAAAGCTCTTTTTGCCAGCGACAGAGACGATTGATCTCCTTGTGGGCCAACATCAGCGCTTCGACCATGATCTCTTCCGAGACTTCAGACGCGCCGGCTTCGACCATCACGATCGCCTCTTCAGTTCCCGCGACGATGAGATTTAAACGCGATTCGCGCACTTCATCATAGGTCGGGTTGACGATATAACGTCCCTCGATCAGGCCGATGCGCACACCGGCGATGGGGTTCATGAATGGAATGTCCGACAGGTAAAGCGCGCACGATGCGCCGGTGATTGCGATTACGTCTGGATTGTTATCGTTGTCGGCCGAGATGACGCTGGCGATGACTTGAGTTTCGTTTCGGTAACCTTCTGCGAAGAGTGGGCGACAGGGACGGTCGATGAGGCGGGCGGTCAGCACTTCTTTTTCGTTCGGACGGCCCTCCCTACGAAAGTAGTTGCCGGGAATGCGTCCGGCGGCGTAATTGGATTCACGGTACTCAACCGTGAGGGGAAAGAAATCCACACCTTCCCGCGCGGTGGGGGCGCCTACAGAGGCTACGAGCAACATCGTGTCGCCATAACGAATGACGACCGAGCCGTCTGCTTGTTTGGCGACGCGACCGGTTTCGACGGTCAACTCTTTGTCACCAAGTTTGATTGATTCTTTGAGGTATTTCTTTTCTGGCATGTTCTTCTTCTCCTTAGACATTGGCACCTGAATCCGGGTTCAGGTCGCGGACGTCTCATCCGCCCGCTGTTTTTAGGCAATTCTGCAATAGACTTTCCGGGAGCACGCCAACGTGAAGCGGGCAGGTAAAACTAACGTTGATGGCGAATACAAAAGGCGGCACGAGCCTCTTTAACCGTGAAGCTCATGCCGCCTTGTTGGTCTAGGCCAGGGCCGTACACGTCTGCTTGTTTCCAGTCAATCGCCGTCACGTTCGGCACTGCCACAAGCTCTTCGAAAGACGCGGGCTTTACTAACAGAGACTCGAAGATCTCTCGCTTAAGTACGGTGAAAATATGCTACCTGCGCAGGCCCAAACGATTGACGACCTCGTGGTAGCGCTCAATATCCGTTTTCTTCAGGTAATCCAACAGACTTCGTCGCTGCGAGACCATTTTCAGCAGGCCGCGCCGCGAGTGATTATCCTTCTTATGGGTCTTGAAATGCTCGGTCAGGTCGTTGATTCGCTTGCTGAGAAGCGCCACCTGCACCTGCGGTGAACCGGTGTCTGCTTCATGCGTACGGAAGTCGGAGACAATTTTCTCCTTGGTTTCTTTTGCTAACGCCACTTGCTTAAATGGTCCTCCTCGACCGCAGTAAACTCCGCTAAAAGCGGTAACCGCTAAACTTAAAAAGCTCGCTCAATGTATCACGGGGGTTAGGGAGTGTCCAGTTGACCCCGAAAATGGGTCTGTTACTATCCGTCTTTCAAGAATAATCGGAGGTGCGGAGTAGAGCCATGGCTAGACCCAGAATTCTGATTCTTGGCGGCGGTTTTGGGGGCCTTTTTACGACACTGGATCTCGCCGGTTCAGCAGACGTCACCCTCGTCAACGACGACGAACACTTCCTCTTCACTCCGATGCTCTACGAATACCTCAGCGGCGAGGTCGAAGCGTGGCACATCGCACCGAGGTTTAACGAACTCGTCAACGAAAATGACGTCCGGCTGATCCGCGACGAAGTTGCGTCCATAGATCTGGATGCGAAGCGAGTCACGCTCAAGACGCTTAAGGATCCCCTCGATTATGACGTTCTCGTACTCAGCGTGGGGGGCGTTACAAACTACGCCGGTGTTGAAGGCGCCGAACAGTACACCATTCCGTTTCGGAAGATCGCACACGCCGATGCGCTCCGTCGCCGGATGGTTGAGGCGCTGGATCGGATCCCGCCCGACCTGCCGCCCCAGGACGTTCGGCGTGACCTGACGTTCGTTGTCGTCGGCGCCGGGGCCAGCGGCTGCGAACTGTCAACGAAAATGGCTGACCTGCTGCTCGACGCAGTCAAGCGACGTGCGCTTCAGGGCGAGCCCCGCGTGCTGGTGTTCGAAATGAGCGACAGAGTCGTCCCCGGGATGGGTGAACAGATTCGCAAGTTTGTCGAAGCAGCCTTGCGTGAAGCGCACGTCGAAGTGAACACGTTGACGCGAGTTGTGAAAGTTACGAGCGACACTGTGACTTACGAGCACGGCGGAAACCTCGAGGAGTTAAAGACTGCCGGTGTGGTTTGGCTCGGCGGCGTCAAGATGCGGCCGCTCGTCGAACAACTCAACGTCGAAAAAACCTCGCGCGGTTTGATCAAGATTAGGCCAACGTTACAACTAACCCAGCACGACAACGTGTTTGCCCTCGGCGACATTGCTTGTTGCCCGCCCGCTGATGCCACGCTCCCGGGCACGGCGCAACTGGCGTTGCAGGAAGCGAATCTGGCGGCCGACAACATCAAGGCACTTCTTTCCGGCAACGAGCTCAAAACGAAACATTTTGAAGAACTCGGCGAAGCATTGAGCCTCGGAACAGAGCGTGCGGCTGTACTACTTGCTGGTGGAAAAGCGTTCGGTGGAGCAATGGCCAGACAGGCACGGTTCGCGCTGTATACCGCGCGTTTGCCGACGTGGCATCACCGTTTACGTGTTGGCGCCAGTTGGTTTTTAGGTGGAAAAGAGCCCCGCCCGCTATTGCCGCTCGGTATGGAACGTTAGTTGTCTGCAAAACGGGCATGCGCCCTGCGTTTTTGCGAGTTTTGATCTGTGTTATTTGGATTGTGATTATTGGATTAGTGTGGCTTGCGTTAACGCAACGTCCATTACCTCAGCAACCGCTGCAAACTCAAATCACGCCGATCGAATTACCCACCCCGGAACCTGCTGCGACACCGGTAGCCACAGCAGCAATACCTGAACCTGCACCGACACCAGCAACAGAACCCACTGCAAACTTCGTCGGTCAGGTGGAGTTGATTATTCCCGTCGCTGGGGTGCGAGCCGACCAGTTGCTCGACACATATGACGATGCGAGATCGGAAGGCCGGTTACACGATGCGATCGACATCATGGCGCCCGCAGGCACGCCGGTGCTCGCCGCTACTTCCGGCAAGATCCTTCGGCTATTTCAGAGTGACAAAGGCGGAATTACGATCTACCAACTGAGCGCGGACGAGAAAACCGTCTACTACTACGCTCATCTTCAAGGCTACGCACCCGGACTCTCCGAAGGAAATGTTGTGCGCCAGGGTGACGTGATCGCTTACGTCGGCGACACGGGAAACGCCGGCGTCGGAAACTATCACCTTCACTTCTCGATCGCAGCCGTTTCAGATCCGAAGCGCTACTGGGAAGGCACCAACATCAACCCGTACCCACTGTTACGCTCTGCTGTCCGTTAATAGTGCAGGACACCGCCAAAAAACACGGATTTTCTCGACTAAATCAACAGGAACGCCCGTTGCTCCCACGCAAGTCAAAGGAGTTCACAATATATGAAGCGATCCGTTCTTGTTGTTCTTTTATCTGTATTTCTGCTGGGCTGCACCGTCGAGCCCAATAACCGGAATTCAACTTCCTCGACTCGGCCCGCTGCGACACCAGCAGCATCACCCGGAGCATCAGCCGAAGCGACAAAAGCTGTCGCAACCGCGCAACCGAGTCCGGAGATGATGGCTGGACCAAATGCGATTCCGACCGATACGCGAGTTGTCGTCAACATACCGGCACATCGCATGGACATCTTCGCCGACGGTGCATTAATCAAGACGTACAAAGTCGGTATCGGCGTGCCGGACTTTCCGCTGCCGACTGGTCTGCGCAAAGCTGAAAGCGTGATCTTCAATCCGACATGGACCGTCCCGGACGAAGCGTGGGCTGCGGAGATGAAGAACGTAAGCGTCGGTGAGACCGTCGAAGCCGGCAGTAAAAACAACCCGCTCGGATGGATCAAGATCCCGATCGGTCTACCGAATCTGATTCACGGCGGTAAAGCGCCGGCGAAGATCGGCACGTTTGCTTCGCATGGCTGCGTTGGTTTGACGAATGCGCAGGTCAAAGACTTCGCTATGAGACTCGCGCAGGCGACGAACACGGAATTAAACGACGAAGAAGTCAACGGGTTCTTAAAACAAAAGACCGAGACGCATGAAGTTAAGTTGGAAAAGAGTGTTCCGGTGGAACTGCGTTACGAAACGATCGTCGTTGAGGACGGCAAGCTCTACATTTACAAAGACGTGTACGAGCAGAACACGAACACAGAAGAGAATCTGCGCGCGGTGCTACAAGCGCATGGCACAACTTTAGAAGCTTTGACGGAGGCAGAGCGCACTGCTGCGTTGAATGGTCTTAAAGCTGTGTCGAAGAAGAAAGAGGTTATTGTAGCGATCCCGTCAATCGCCAAAGGTTACCCGACGCCTGTCGAGTTGGATAACGGATCCGGTAAGCCCGTGCGCGTGGCCGCCGCTGGCCAAACTAAGCGACGGTAGCGGCTTCGCAGGAATCGAGCACCGGCGCGTCTTCAATGGGCGCGCCGGCTTCGCCGTAGTAAGGACGGCCATTCTCAATCGCTTCGAAATACTCCTCTATTCGATCCAACACTTCGTCTACTGAATGCGAATGATAAATCGAGGTGCGGAACAACGCGCCGCCCTGTAATCCGCGCGTGAACTGCCCCGCCAACTGCTTCATGCGATTGATCGCCGGAGTTTCAGGCATGTCTTCGCGCAGCATGTCGAAGTACTCGTGCAGGATAGCGCGCTTGTCGGCAAGTGAAGGTTCGAAGATCGGACGCCCGTGCATCGCGTCTTCAATCTGCCGGAAGATCCACGGGTTCGCCATTGCGCCTCGACCGATCAGCACGCCGTCGCAACCTGTTTCGCGAAACTTGTCGAAAGCACCTTCGATCGTCGTCACGTCGCCGCTGCCTGATACCGGAACTTTCACCGCGGCTTTTACCTGGCGAACGAGGTCCCAATTTGCTAACCCGCGATAACCTTGCTCTTTCGTGCGACCATGCAGCGCGATGTGTTCGACACCGCAGTCTTCCGCGAGCTTCGCAGTATCGACGGCGTTAATCGTGTGATCGTAGAACCCCGCACGGATCTTCACCGTAAGCGGAATCGTGATCGTTTTCTTGATCTCTTTCAGGATCGTTTCGAGCCGGCTGTGGTCCTTAAGCAAACCCGAACCGCCGCCATGTTTGACGACCTTCGGCGCCGGACAACCGCAGTTCACGTCGAGAATGTCAGCCCCGACTTCCTGCGCCATCTCAGCTGCCATGCACATTCGTTCCGGCTGGCCGCCGAAAATTTGCACCGCAAATGGCCGCTCATCCGCGTAAAACCGCATCTGTCGTTTCGACTTCGGATTGTTACGCGTGAGCCCTTCAACCGAAATGAATTCGGAAACAGACAAGCCAACACCGCCGCGTCGCTTCAACAAACGACGAAACGATACGTCGGTGACCCCGGCCATCGGCGATAACACCAACGGCGGATTGATCTCGACGTCACGAATCTTGAACGGCTTAATTTCCATCAGGGTTTAATCGTTACTGGAGTTCCAACCACGACCGAGTCGAACAACTCCTTCATTTCCTCATTCTCCAATGCGACGCAGCCTAATGTCCAATCACTGCCGGCGCCATTGCCGTGGATGTAAATCAGACCACCGAGCTTTGTGTACTGCGGCGGCGCAACTTTGCGCTTGTGAGCATCCACGATCGAATTGTATTGCGCCTGCGTGATCAAACCGTCGCGCAGTCCGCGTTCCGCGTCTTCGACATTGGGATAACTCACGCCAAGCGACAAGTAGTACGCGCTCTTGTTGTTTTTGACGAAGACGTAGAAGTCACCCTCGGGCGTCGCGCCATCGCCCTCACGCTGCTTGTCGGCGACGGGATTAAATCCGAGCCCGACACGATAAGAGCGGACCAGAGTTTTATCGGAATACAACTCCAGTTTCCGCTCTTTCTTGTAAACGACGATGCGTGGTTTCGTGATGGGCTTTTGGAACCACAGATTAAAACCGATAACACAAAGCAAACCGAGAATGGCGATGCGTGTTATCGGTATCAATCGGTGTTAGTTCTTTTTCTTTTTCTCTTCGTCCTTGTTGGCGCTCTTGGCGGCCGTCGCCGGCTTCAGTTTCAAGAGCGGTTCGACGGAGGCGCGATGAGCTTCGGAAACCTTGATGAACGCCTCGTTACGAAGATTCTGAAGGTAATCTTCCCGCTCCTTCGCCTGGCGCTCCATCAACATCATTCCGCGAACGCGATTATCGTTGAATGTCGGGGTAGAACCGCCGGGAGTACGCGCGTCAACACGAAGGATCTGGTAACCCTCTCCAATCCGGATCGGTTCCGTAACTCCGCCCACCTGTACGTTCTTAATCGCGTTGACAAGATCCTCGCGAAGATTCGGCACGTCAAACTCGCCGACGTAACCCTTGTCCTCTGGCGCTGAACGCTTGCCGTTTTTCTCGCGTTCGGAATTCGCTGCCGCCAGAGCGCCAAAATCGCTGCCCGCGCGTACCTGGGCGATGATCTCCAAAACCTTAGCCTTGACAGCCGCTTCGTCCTTGCCGGTCGTCGTTATGTAAATCTCGGAAATTTTCACGCTCTCGGGTTTCTTAAACTTGTCAGGATGGGTGTCAAAGTATTTCTTAACATCAGCAGCCGAGAAGCCGAGATAAACGCGACGATCGACCTCCGACTCCAACACCGCCTGCTTCATCATCTCAGTGCGCATCGTCCGGCGGATGTCCTCCGGCTCGAGCTTGCTATCGCGCATAGCCTGATAGAGTTTCTCGATCGAATTGATGCCCTGCTCGTTTGCGATCTGCAACATGCGGCGGTTCACTTCCGCTTCGATCTCACTGGCGAGATCCAGCTCCTTGCCTCGTTGCAGCAGCAGTCTCTCGTTGATCAGTGTGGCGATCAGCTCGGGTCCGCGCTTCGCGACTTCTTCCCTCGCCTTCGGCTCGGTCATGCCGTTCTGGATGAGCGATTTGATCCGTTCCTCCGTCTCGCGCTTCAGCATCGACAAAGTGATGACATCGTCATTCACCTGGACAATGACTTCGTCGATGACGGTCATCTCGCCTTCCTGGGCAAAAACATTGCTGGCGAAGAACGCCATGAGGATTGCGACGGCAAAGTATTTAATTAATTTCACAGGTACTCCTCAAAAACTGACTTTAGCGGGGGAATTCTAATCAGTGACCTTTATCTGGAGCAACACGTCGCGCGCAAACTCGAGCACATTGTCCTGTTCGTCCTCGGTCAAAACGAGACGCAAAACCCCGTTTGGCGTGAACACCGCCCCGGGATGCTTGCTAACGAATTCTCCCAGTTTTTCCAGCGAAATTCGCGCTTTTTCGCTGAACTTCACCGCGACTCCGTCGGGTGTTTTGTCTATCGAAACCAGCCCCAACTCCTCGGCTGTCCGGCGCAAACGAGCGTAAGAAAAAAGCCTTTCGACCGACGGCGGAATCCGCCCATAACGGTCTTCGGTCTCTGTTTTGATGCCTTGTAAGGTCGATTCGTCACGCGCCGATGAAACACGTTTATACGTCCTCAGCCGCTGCCCCATGTCGGAGATGTACTCCTCGGGGATCGCCACATCCACCCCGAGATTCAGCGTCACGCTCGTCTCGTCCTCGACCTCTTCGCCACGAAGCTCAGCGACCGTCCGTTCCAGCATCTGGGTGTAAAGATCGAACCCGAGCGCTTCGAAATGACCGGACTGTTCACCGCCGAGCAAACTGCCCGCGCCGCGTAGTTCAAGGTCGAGCGCCGCGATACGAAAACCGGCCCCAAGATCGGAAAACTCACGAATTGCTGCTAAACGACGGCGTGCGATGGGCGTGAGCTCCTGTTCGGCCGGAATCAGCAGATAGGCATAAGCCCGGCGGTTCGAACGTCCCACACGCCCGCGTAACTGATAAAGCTGAGAAAGACCGTAATGATCGGCGCGGTTTATGATGATGGTGTTGGCGCGGGGGATGTCTATGCCGTTTTCGATGATGGTGGTCGCAACCAGAACGTCATATTTGTAGTCGATGAAGTCGAGCATCACCTTCTCCATCTCTTTCTCGTTCATCTGACCGTGCCCAATCGCCAGGCGCGCCTGCGGCACGAGACGCTGAACGAGCGCCGCGATCGTCTCGATCGTCTCCACGCGATTGTGAATGAAGAAGACTTGCCCGCCGCGCGAGAGTTCCAGGTCGAGGGCCGACTTGATCACGCTGTCGGAAAACTGGACCACCTGCGTTTGAATCGCGAGTCGATCGCGCGGCGCCGTTTCAATGAGGGACATGTCGCGCATGCCGCTGAGCGACATGTTCAGCGTGCGTGGAATCGGAGTGGCCGAAAGCGTCAATACATCGACCTTTTTTTTCAACTGTTTGAGTCGTTCCTTATGGGCCACACCGAAACGCTGTTCTTCGTCAACGACGACGAGTCCGAGATCCTTGAAACGAACGTCTTTCGAAAGCATCCGATGAGTGCCGATGACTACGTCGATCTCGCCTGCCTCGACACGCTTCACTACCTCTTTCTGTTCCTTCGCCGAGCGAAAACGCGACAGCAGTTCCACCTTCACCGGAAAAGGCGCGAAGCGATTGCGAAACGTGTCGTAGTGCTGATAGGCGAGGATGGTCGTGGGCGTGAGTACGGCGGCCTGCTTCCCTTCCATTACTGACTTGAACGCCGCGCGCATCGCGACTTCCGTTTTGCCGTAACCGACGTCGCCGCATAACAAACGGTCCATCGGCACAGGCTCCTGCATATCTTTCTTTACGTCTTCGATCGCCGTTTCCTGATCTGGCGTGAGCACAAACGGGAACCCGTCTTCAAACTCCTGCTGCCATGGTGTGTCAGCGGCGAAGGCGTACCCGCCGACGAGCTTTCGTTCCGCGTAAAGCCGCAGCAGCTCGTCGGCCATGTCGCGCATCGCGCGTTTCGCTTTGGCTTTCGTCTTCTGCCAACCGAGACCGCCAAGACGATCGAGTTGCGGCTGATGACCTTCGGCGCTCGAGTAACGTTGGACCAGATCGAGTCGTTCGACAGGGACGTAGAGTTTAGCTTCGTCCGCGTAGTAGAGCAGCATGAACTCGCCCGAGCGTGGTCCAAGGTCGAGCGTTTGGAGACCGCCAAAGCGCGCAATGCCGTGGTCGATGTGGACTACGAAATCGTTGGGACGTAGATCGCGAAAATCGGAAAGGAAAGCGGCTGCTTTCGAGCGACGGCGGCGTCCTTCGGGACGCGAGGTTCGATCGGCAGCGGTGCCGCGACGGTCAACCGAAGTCGTCGTTTCGTCAAACACGTCCGACTCAACGTGGATAATCAGCCGCGCCTTGGGCAATTCGAATCCGCCGCTGATTCGACCGACGGTGACGACAACCGGAGTTGCATTTGAGGCAGACGTTTCGCCGGTCAACGCGAGACGCGACTCGATCTCGTAGTCTTTCAAAATCTCCACGATGCGCTCGGCCACACCTAAACTCGGCATTACGAAGAGCGTCGTCCTTCCTTCTTCCGACGAACGATTCACACCACTTGCGAGATCCGCGATGCGTCCGTGATAGCGCATGGCGGACTGTGCCTGCCAGTCGACCTCCACCGCGGTTTCGGCCACCGGAAAAAGAAACGCAGGGACGCGTGGAGCACGCTGCCGTCCGAGTTGGACGGTGGGCTCTTCCGCATCCAACTGGAGATTCAGATCAGTTTCCGCCGCGACCCGGCCGAGCGCGCGCATCTCGAGACGCTGGGGCGCTTGAATCAACTCGCGCAGTTGTTCGACGTTAAGAAAGAGTTCTTCAGGAGTGAGCGCGATGTCGTCGGCTTGATCGATCTCGCTGTAGCGTTCGCTCAGCCGTTCATAGAAGTCGCCGATGTACGATTCGATCGCGCTCGGTTCGTCGACGACGAGCACAACGTCTTTTAGGTGATCGAAGACAGTCGACGTTGCGTCTGTTGTCAGTGGTATCAGCCACTCCCAGCCGTTGAACGCTTCACCTTCGTCGGCAAAAGCGGTGCGGTCGCGAAGCGAACGATCGAAGCGTTCGTCCGACCAACGTTCGCGCGCGCCTTCGCTCCAGATTTGGAAATCGGTTGGCGTCACCGACAACTCGCGCATCGGGGGGACCTCGACGACTGTGAGTTGGCCCGTGGATAACTGCGTCTCGGGATCGAATTCACGCAGCGAGTCGATGTTGTCGCCGAAAAACTCAATACGTACGGGGGCCTCGCGGCCGGGCGGCCAGATGTCGAGAATTCCGCCGCGCATGGAAAACTCGCCGACGCCGCCCACCGGATCCTCGCGCATGTAACCCGTGGCGAAAAGTTTTTCAACGAGCTCTTCCGGCGAATGATCTTCGTCGCGTTTGAGTACGACACCGGCGCGTGCGATCGCTTCAGGACTGACGGTCTTGCGCGCCAGTGCTCGCGCGGTCAACAACACGAAGTCAGGCGGGTGAAGTTGCAAACGCCAGAGCGCGAGCGCGCGCTTCTCGAGCGTTTGCGCGTGCGGTGAGATGCCGGCGTATGGATCGGTTTCCGACGCCGGCAGGACTAGAATCTCAGCTTCGGCATCGTCTTTCTGGTTGAGAGCATCATGCCAGAAGCGCAGATCGCTTTCCCAAGGTTCGAGATCGCGAGTGGTTTGCGAAACGACGGCGAACGTCTTTCCGGTTTCCCGTTGGAGCGCCGCTACAGCGAGTGCGCGCGCCGAACCCGCTACCAACCCGCTAATCGAAATGATTCGCGCGTTCGCTCGCAACTCGTTGAGCAGTTGCTGGTACTCGCGGGTCTCCGAGATCTGTTGCAGAGCTTGCTGTAAGGTCGTGGATTGTTGAATGGAACTGCTCACTTCTTCTTCATTCGCTCAATCAACCGGCTCGTCGAAGCGCCGTCGACAAACGGCAGCGAGATCACTTTTCCGCCCGCGGCTTCGACTTCCTCGCGGCCGTGTATCTGATCGAGTTGATAATCGCCGCCTTTCACGAGCACGTCAGGCAAGAGCTGCGTGATCACGTTGCGCGGCGAAATGTCGTCGAAAACGACGACGTAATCGACCTGTCGCAGTGCCGCCAGGATCTCCGCGCGCTCCGCTTCATTGAACACAGGCCGATCGGGTCCTTTCAATTCGCGCACACCGCGGTCGCTATTGATCGCCACTACAAGCGCGTCGCCTAGCGCACGCGCCTGCGCCAGATAACGCACGTGACCAACGTGCAACAGATCAAACACACCGTTTGTAAACACCAGCCGCGCGCCGCTGTTCCGAAGACGCGCGCGCTCCGCGCGCATATCTTTGATGCTCCGAATTTTGTCTTTCATCCGTGGATAGAATCTAGCATAATCATCGCTTTACTTTGGAGACGAGAAGCTTGTCCATTCCATTCATCGAAGAGAACGATCAAACGAGCGCGCGCCGCGAACACCTCGAGGCGTTGCGCGAGCTTGTCGGCAATGTTTATCCGAACAAGTTTGAGCGCACCGAGGTGGTCGAACCCGGCCGCGAGGACACAATCAGTTCCATAGTCGGAAAATTCAGCGGATTTGAACCGAAAAAGGGTGACAACGGCAGGCCGACGAACGAAGAACTCGAGCTCGCCAACCAGCAGTTGAACCATTTCACAGTGCGGCTGGCGGGACGTATTGCGTCACCGCCACGAGTGATGGGCAAGGCTGCGTTTGTTCATCTTTCCGATGGTATTTCGCGTTTGCAAATCTATTTACGCAAGGCGGACTTCACCGGTTTACGTAACGCTGCGGAGGGCGGCGAGGTTGATGGCTGGTCGCTGTTTCAACTGTTGGACCACGGCGACTTCATCGGCGTCGAAGGTTATCTCTTCGTCACGAAAACCGGCGAACTGTCGGTGCACGTGCAGAAGTTGCAGTTTCTCTCGAAAGCGCTGCTGCCGTTGCCTGACAAGATGCACGGCATTCACGATCCCGAGATCAAGCAGCGGCAACGTTACGCCGATCTGATTGCGGGGAGTCTGAAGCTGGACCAGGACGAGACGCTGACGTCGCGGGAAGTTTTTCAACGTCGTGCGGCGGCAGTGAAAGAGTTGCGAAGCATACTTGAAGACCACGGCTATATCGAAGTCGAAACTCCGATGCTGACGCCGCTTGCTACCGGCGCCGTAGCGCGTCCGTTTAAGACGCATCACAACGCACTCGACATCGATCTTTATGCGCGCATTGCGCCCGAGTTGTATTTAAAAAGATTGCTGGTCGGCGGGTTCGAAAAAGTCTACGAGCTAAATCGCAACTTTCGCAACGAAGGCATTTCGACACGTCACAATCCCGAGTTCACGATGCTCGAGTTTTACTGGGCATATGCCGACGTGAACGCGATGATGGACTTTTGCGAAGAGATGCTGCGAGCAGTGATCTTTAAAGTGCTGGGCCACACGCATGCGAGTTACGCGGGTCACGACATCGACTTCGGCCAGCCGTTTCGACGCATCGGTATGAAGGAGAGTTTAAGTGGCGTCGTCGATGAGGGTCAGATCACGAATGACAAGGTGGCGACGCTGTTTGAGGAGCATGTCGAGCAGGGGTTGATCCAGCCGACGTTTATTACCGACTTTCCGAAACCTATCTCGCCGTTGTCGAAGGCGTCGCCGGCGAATCCCGCTGTGGCAGAGCGTTTTGAGTTGTATGTTGGGGCGATGGAACTAGCCAACGGGTTCTCGGAACTGAATGATCCGGTTGAACAGTACGAGCGGTTTCGCGACCAGGTACTTCAGCGCGAACGTGGCGATGAAGAGGCGATGGTGATGGATGAGGATTATCTGCGGGCTTTGTCGTACGGTATGCCGCCCGCAGCGGGTATCGGCATCGGAATCGATCGACTGGTGATGTTCCTGACGAACAAGTCCTCAATCCGCGACGTGATTCTCTTTCCTCACATGCGCCCGGAACGAAAGAACACGGATTAATTTTTTACTGGGCCTTCGCGCGGAGCTCGGCCAATCGCTGATCGGACCACGTTGGTTTTTGTCCGTGTTCCTGCACAAGCGCGAGGTAGCGTTCGAGCGCGTCAAGCGCGCCTTTGTAGTCACCCTGCTTCTCACGCACACGAATCAAGTCGAGCAGGAATTGTGAGTTGGTTGGAACGTGCGCATTTATCGCCTGCACGAAAGCTGCTTCGGCGCTCTTTAGATCGCCTTTCACCTCGTACGTGCGCGCGAGGTGAAAGTAGCTGATCGGATAACGTCCTCCATCCCGCTTTGAGACCGCGAGCAGGTAACCCATCGCTTCGTCGTATCGTTTGAGATTGAGCAGGACGTAACTAAGCTCGAGGTTCGCTGGCGCGAAGTAACCACCCTGGCGCCCCAGCACGCGCTGAAAGTTATCAACAGCTTCCGTCAACTTGCCGCGCTCGTTCGCAGCGCGCGCCTTTTGCAGAAAATCGTAACTAGCCTGGTCCAACGCCAACGGTTTTGCGACACGCACAGTTGCGGATTTCGCTTCAACAGATTTGGCTTCTACGCGGCCTGGTTTCGGAGAAGTTTTGGCAGGCGCAGCTTCAGCGACAACGATCCGGTCATCATCATTTATAGTTGCGAGAGCCTGCTTGGCGGCGTCGTGATCCGGATCAATGCCCAACGCCCGGCGCCATTCGCGCGCCGCGAGATCTTTCTGACCGCGTGCTGAGTAAAGACGGCCCAGGTTGTAGCTCGCTTCAGCGTAACGAAAACTCTCAATCTTCAACGCCCCGATGAACGATTCATAAGCCTCCTCCCAACGACCAAGACGCAGCAGAATCACGCCCATGTTGTTCAGCGCGCGCGAGTATTTTCCTTTTCGTTGATCGATGGCCTCACGGTAAGCGTTCAGCGCAGCGTCCGTTTCACCCATGCGCGCATAAGCATTGCCCAGGTTGTAAAAGCTGGGCGGATCAAACGCGCTCGAGTTAGCGACCGCGTCCAACTCTTTAAGCGCTTCGGTTTTGTGGCCAGTGTTTACAAGCGTGTCCGCGAGTTTCAATTGCAGACGAATGCGTTCCACTCCCGTGTTCGCAGCAGCGATCTGAGCACGCAGAGAACCGACGGGATCCTCCGGGGGCGGCGGCTCCTGCGCAACGACAGTGAAAACACAGATTAAAGAGACAATGATGGCGCGTATGGTGATATTCATTGCGTTAACTCACTTAGCTTTCGCGGGAATATGCTACGACTGTGCCGCCAAATCCTACGGCCCAACCGCGCGTTTTATCTGTGAAGAAGACACGTTCCAATGGATGTTGTGTTTCGCTGCGTTCGCTGGTCCAGCGCACGCCACCGTCTGTGGTGTGAATGATCGTTCCTTCGGCGCCGACGGCCCAACCTTCGCGCTCGTCGACAAACTTTACGTCAAACAAGTCCGTATCAATGCCCGATTCCTGTCTCTGCCAGGTGCGGCCGCCATTGGTCGTCTTATAGACGTTACCACCGCTGCCGACTGCCCAACCGGTCCGGTTGTCGATAAACGACGCCGCCGTGAAACGAACTGTTTTTTCTACCTGCGGCAGACTCGACTGATACCAGGTATCGCCTCCGTCAGACGTCTGGATGATCGTTGCGCCGGCACCGACGATCCAGCCACGGTCGTTGTCTACGAAGAAACCGCCGAGCAACAAACGTCGAGTGGGTGACTCCACTTGATTCCACGTTTCACCGGAGTCGCGCGTCGTGTAGATCGAACCATGCTCACCAAAGGCCCAACCGCGTCCGCCGCGACTGAATACGGCGCGAACGAGGACCAGATTAACGTCGATTCCTTTTAGCTCAACTCGAGTCCAGTTCTCACCACCATCGACGGTCTTCATGAGAAAGGCGCGAGTTTGTTCTTTGGTTTTGAGCTCGTAAATGTTTACTTCACAAACGAGCCAGCCGTTCTGTTCGTCGAGGAAGAAGATGTCGCGGACGATGGCCGTCGTCGGGGCGGCGGCGGGTTTCCAATTCACACCACCATCAACAGTTTTGAGTAACGTTCCCTTGCTACCAACGGCCCAACCGCGATTGTGATCGAGAAAGAAAACTGAACGCAGCCAGGCCATCGTCCCGGCTTTCTGGCGCACCCAGGAACCCGTTTGGGTTCCCGTTTGACTCGTGGCCGGGATGATGGATAGCAGAACGAGACAAAGCGAAACGACCAGTTTCATTTGTGGCTTTAGTAACCAACCGGCAACCCGAAGATGCGCGCAAAGCTAAGCACATTCGCGAAGCCCATAATCTGCTGGAACTTCTTCAGCTTGTTTCCGGGAACGAAAACCTGATCGCCAGGCGCGAGAAAAACGCTGTCCGGCTGCTTGCCTTTGTAAATCGCCGAGACGTTAACCGCAATTTGGTCCATTTGGCCGTTCGCTCCACGACGCAGCACAAGCACCTTGCTCTTGTCGCCGGTATTCAGCACGCCACCGGCTTCGGCTATCGCTTCGGTAACCGTCAGGCGGCGGTTCATCAGACGAACGCCAGGCTGAAGCACGTCGCCAAGAATGCTGTAGCGATACGAGGCTGCCTTTTCGAGGATCACTGTCACCTGCGGGCCGATGATGTACTCGTCGTAACTCTTCTCGATTATGCGCGCGATTTCTTCGGTAGTTTTGCCATTGACGAAAACGCCGCCGGGAATCAACTGGAGCGAGATGCGACCGTTGGGCGGGACAATGATGCCCTTGCGCGTGTACCTGTCCTGATTGAACACTTCGACGGAGATGACGTCTTCCGGACCGAGCCGGTAGGTGCTGAAGAAGTTGTTGTAGTACGGATTAATCGCTGCTTCTTCTTCAGACTGCTGTTCCTGGCGGTTCGCAATCATCTCATCTGGCATGTCGGCGGGCCGCGCCTTCGTATCGTCAGGCTCGAGCCGGTCGCCAGTGACAGGTTTCTTGTTCTTGTCCTGGGTAGGCGACGCCGTCCGCGGTCTTTGCTTCTGCGGATCATTTGGCTGTTGCGCGAAACCTGCCGTAGTCATCATGAGCAGCGCGGCAGCCGCCAGCGCGATTAATGTATTGTTCTTCGTCATCTCAACCTCCAACCGGAAAAACCGGAAATCATTGGGCTCCGCGCCCAAACAGAATGATCTTGATCGTCTCAAACAGGATGATCGCGTCAAACACCAGAGTATGGTTCTTGATGTAAAAAAGGTCGTACTGAAGTTTCTCGCGCGCGTCTTCGATCGAAGCGCCATACGGATATTTGATCTGCGCCCAGCCGGTTAATCCCGGCGCGATCAGATGTCGTTGTTCGTAGTAGGGAATCTCCTGCGCGAGTTGGGCCACGAAGTGCGGGCGCTCGGGCCGCGGGCCGACGAAGCTCATCTCACCTCGCAGGATGTTCCAGAACTGCGGAATCTCGTCGATGCGAACTTTGCGTATGATGCGGCCGATGCGCGTAGTTCGATCATCGCCCTTGGTGGCCCAGACTGGACCATCAGCTTCCGCGTCCACTCTCATCGAACGAAACTTAATCAACGTAAACGCTCTGCCGTTCTTACCGACGCGCTCCTGCTTGTAAAAGATGGGTCCACGTGATTCGAGCTTGATCAGGATCGCGGTCACGAGCACGATCGGCAGTGATAGCAATACGCCGATCAGCGCCGCGAGACGATGCACAACCGTACGCGACAGCGAAGAAAACCTGGCTTGGCGTCCGG
The DNA here is from genome assembly GCA_963789185.1 of uncultured Acidobacteriota bacterium. Taxonomy (GTDB): domain Bacteria; phylum Acidobacteriota; class Blastocatellia; order Pyrinomonadales; family Pyrinomonadaceae; genus PSRF01. Next base: position 163,451 of record CAWBJU010000008.1, on the reverse strand, counting down.
GACCGGTAAAGATCAACCACGACGGTCGAATCATGCCCAGCGACACTCGCCCGGTAATCCGTTCGTAAAACGCCGCTCCTTCTTCGATCGAAACGTGGCCTGCCAGACTCAACTGCAACAACTTGTCTGTCGGAAACTGTCCGCGACGTTCACCCATCGCAACGACAATCCGATCAACATTGGCACTCTTAACCACGTCGTTGAGATGTTCGGTCAGGCCAATGACGCGGGGGTTTATCAAACTCTTGCCCAACTGGCCGGAATCATTGCCGACGAAACCAACGATGCGATAACCCGCGTCCGGCCGGTTTAGAACTTCACGCGCAATCTCCACTGCCGAGTCTCCCGAACCAACGATCAAGATGCGTTCGCCGAAGTCCGGGTGGCCCAGAAACCAATGAATCGAAATCCGCCATCCCACCATCAATGCCAACGCCAGAGGCAGGGCAATGAGCGAAACGCCGCGACCCAACATCAGACCGGGATAGAAGTAGAAGCAAAGCGCGAGGGCGATCCACGCGAGACCCAGCGCCTGGAACAAACGCAGCAACAGTTCGCGTCGATCGTGCATGACCACGAAGTCGTACAGATCGAAAAGGTAAAACCCCGCAAGGCAGAGGCAGGTCGCCAAAAGAGCTTTCCAGAGGCCGTACCGATCAAATAACTCGTAACCTGCGTCAGTAACGCCGACGCGCAGGTACACGGCCCCGATATTCGAGCCGTAGACCAACACTGCCTCGGCGAAGATCAGTAGTAACGTCCGGCCATTTACGCGCAGTACTCTCAATTAACGACCGTTACCTCCTCGCGTGTCTCTTGGGCCAACACTTTCTTCTTCGAACCATTACCGTTTGGTTCGCGGTTGCTGTAGCGATACTGGTAGTAGTAGTTATTTGATTCGGGCTGTTCTCCGGCGCGGTTGAGTACAACACCCAACATTTTCTCGCGCGGAATCTGATCGAGCAGCTTGTCGACTAACGAATAGCGCGTCTTGCCGGAACGCACGACCAACAGCGCGCCGTCAGCGCGAGACATCAGCACGTTCGCGTCGGTAAAGATTCCCAACGGCGGCGCGTCGATGATGATGTAGTCGAACATGCGGCGCGCCTGCGACAGAACACGCTCGTAAGTTGGACCAGAAAGCAACTCGGCAACGTCGTCCCTCGGTTTCCCTCCGGGCAGCAGGTGGAGCCCTGCCGGATCGAGACGCACGATGGCGTCTTCGAGTCGAACCTGATCGCCAAGCACTTCGGAAAGTCCTTGTTTAGCATCGATGCCGAAATAGTCAGTGGCGCACGGGCGGCGCAAGTCGCTGTCGATAACCAACGCCCGAACACCTTCGGTTTGCGCGAGCAGCCAACCCAGGTTGAGCGCCGTCAGGGTCTTGCCTTCGGCGATACCGGCGCTGGTGACCACCAGTGAGCGCATTTGCGTTCGCTCGCCGGCTTGCAGGATCCGGGTACGGAGCGAACGAAACTGTTCGCAGTACGCGGAACGCGGCTGGCTGATCGCGACGAGATGTGGTTCGACGCGCGCAGGAGAAATGTCATAGCTGACAAAACCTCCGGCGCGCGCCGCACCGGCAGCGTCCAAAGTTGCCCCAGCATCACGCGAAGCAATTCCGCCGGGGAGTGCCGACCCGTCGGGTACATCCGTCGTGTGCGCAGAGGACGCTGAACCTGGCGCCGTCCCCACGGTCATGATCGTCGAGCCGGCAAAAAGCTGCTCTTCGATATCCCGGGCTGAAGGCAGCGGGGCTGAAACCCGCGGCGCTTCATTGCGGCGCTCGTTATCTCTTGATTCTCGTTTCGGCGCCTTGCCGTTGTTACCCGGCGTGGCGCTCGATTTTCTAATGGCATCAAATACTCTTCCCATTCACTTCACCTCTCAAACTTTCGTAACCGTGAACTGCGGCGTTACTAAGTTGATTCAATAGGGATCGGTCTTACGTTTTCCTGATCGTTGTCTTTGGCGGTGGAACCCGCGGCCCATAACTCAGCTCGACCTGCCGAAGTAAAAGCACTTGCCGGTGCTTCACGCTCGACGTTCGACTGCATCGCAGAACTCATGCGCGGCAGCATGTCAAACGTTTCGGCAACTTCCTCGATAATCGTTCGGCTGATTACTGTTTCGCCGGCCGCATAACCCGCCAGCAATGCGTTGTCACAAAGGTTGTTGATGTTCCGGGGAATACCTTCGGAACAGCGGAAGATATAGTCGACCGCAGCCGGGGAGAAGATATCGGTACGTTCCGCGCCGGCAACGAGCAGCCGGGAGATGATGTAACGATCCGTCTCCTCAACGCTCGGCAAAGCCTTGATCACGCAGCGCAACGCGATGCGTTGTTTGAGCTGACGCAGGTCCGGATTGTTCAGAACTTCGCGTAACTCTGGTTGGCCCGTCAGGATGATCTGCAACTGTTTCGCGGTGTTCGATTCGAAGTTTGAAAGCAATCGAATCTCTTCGAGAACATGCGGCGACAAGCCCTGGGCTTCGTCGACGATCAACACCGTGCGCAGTCCACGTGAATGACGCGATTCGAGCGCGCGGCCCAACTCGAGCAACAACTCCGATTTCGTTTCCCACTTCTGCACGTCGAGCAAAGTCGCGACGTGCTGGTAAAACTCCGGTACCGACAATCGGGGATTGAAGATGTAAGCGACGAGCACCGTGCGATCGAGTCGCTGCATCATCCAGCGCAAAATCGTTGTCTTTCCGGTTCCCACTTCACCCGTCACCACCACCAGGCCTTTGCCGCTCTCAATTCCGTAGTGGAGATTGGCCATCACCTCGGTGTGCGAAGGTGTGAAGTAGATAAAGCGCGGATCGGGAGTTAGCGCGAAGGGTAATTCTTTTAATCCATAAAATTCTGCGTACACTCTTTTTGAACCTCCAGTGCGGTCAAAAACCGCGCCGCTAATCTCAGCCGGGACGTTACGTGATGAGCTCGAAAATGTGAGTCAGCCGCAACGCCAGCGCCAGCGCCGGAATACTCACGAGTGTTGCCAATACGCCGGCCGTCAACAGGAGCCTGCGCCTGCGCGGTAACGAGCGCGCCTCTTGCGGGGTCAACAATTCCGGCACCGCAATCAGCACCGGCAATCCGGTGTAATGACGCGCGTCTTCGGTGGTCTGAATCGTCATCAAGAGCGGAATCTCGAAGATACCCACGAGCAGGAGTCCTATTCCCAAACCAACAGCCAGGGACATACCGACGAGCAGCAGTCTCTTCGGCGCAACGGGTTTGGCCGGAAGGTTTGCCGCGTCGATAACTTCGATTCCCTGGGCCTGCTGTTCCAGGGAGGCGTTCATGGACAACTCGATTTTCTGTTGTTCAACGAGAAGCTTGTCGTAGCCTTCCTTCTTCGTCGAATACTCACGATCGAGAGCGGCAAGCGCGACTTCAGCACCGGGAACGCTGTTGAGGCGATCGGAGTAGGTCTGTATCGCCTTGTCGGTCTCAGCTTGCATTTTCTGTTGACGAGCGATCTCATTGTCGAGGTTCTTGATCTCGAGCTTCATCGCGTTGATTTGGAGATCCGGATTGTTCTCAAGCCTCTTTTTTCTTTCGGCGATACGTTCCTTCCAGTCGATAAGCATCAAGTCCATGTCCTTCTCGACGGATTCGATCTGGGCTTTCTTTGCAATGACGTCAGGGTGCTTTGGTTTGTACAAAGTAAGCAGCTGTTGCAGCTCGCCCTGGAGCTCGGCTTTTTTGTTAACGAGTTGCGCCCAGGCCGGAGTCGTCTTGGGATCCGTAAGGTCCTGGGACAAGTTGTCAATTATCTGTTGGGCCTGCTTTTCCATCAGCGTCAATTGAGCGGCGACCGATGAACGTCGATCCTGAAGCCGGCCGAGTTCAGAGATCTGCGCTCTCTGTTGCTCGCGCAAACCGGTCAATTGACCGAGCAGAGAACCGCCTTGCGATGGCAGGTTCAGAAGATTGTCCTGCATGAACTTAAGCCGCCGGCCGTCGATCTCGTCAAGCTCGCCTTTGGTTTGGTCGACCTGGTTGTTGATGAACTGAAGCGCTGATTTAGCGTTGTTAAGCTGCTCCTGCTGCTGAACGTTGATGTACTGTCCGGCGAGGTCCGATGTGACGGCCTGGGCGATGCGAGGATCGCGATACCGGAAGCTGATATCGAAACCGTTAGTGATGTCGTTGCGAGTGGTATTGACCTGAACGTCGATGTCGCTGCCGACCATCATCAAGATCGACTCCATTGGCTCGCCTCGTAGCCGCTCCGCTTTGTAAAGCTCGTATTTATTGACCAGCGGCTCTAGCGAACTGCGACTGGTGACCACTTGCGAGATTCCCGCCAACTGGCGCGTGAGAGCATCTTCCGTGCTCATCGGAATCACTGACGATGGCAGCGTCGATTGCTTAACGACGATCAGCGTGCTTGATTTGAAAATATTGGGCAGCTTGTAGATCGCGTAGCCGGACGCAGCAACCACTGCCACGACCGGAAGAATGATCAACCACTTCCGTCGCCGCAGTATGTTCAGGTATTCAGCCGGGGTCCGTTGTCGAAATTCAGCGCTCATATCGCACTCCTCATCTACTCACTCAAACTAAATCACTTACAACGACGCCAGCGCTTGTCGCGCCTGGTCGGTATATGGAAAAGGCTTCTGTTCGCCGAGTCGCACCGATGCTTCCAAAGCGCGTCGCGAACCATCTTTGTCGCCCTTTCCCTTCAGAGCCATGCCGAGATGGTATTGATAAGTTCCACTGGGAGAGCCCTTGGCAGCGCGCGCGGCGGCCTCGTCGAGCGACACTGCTTTTTGCAACTGGTCGGCTGCCAGGTCGTAAAGATTTTTCTTGTAATAGACCCAGCCCAGCGTATCCACGAATCCCGCGATGTTCGGGTTCTTCTGCACCACGCCCTGGGCCAACCGCAATGCTTCGTCGAGATTGCCCTTACCTGTCTCCGCGTAGAGCCAGGCCAGGTTATTGGCGGCGTAGATCGCGTTTGGATCTTTCTCGAGGGCCTTGCGATAGTTGTCGGCGGCCGCGTCGTGGTTCTTTCGCGAGTCCTCGAGGATGCCGATCATCGTGTAGATGGCAGCGTTGTCAGGACGAATCGAAAGAATCTTCTGATACTCGGCAATGGCCCGGTCCTGCTGTTTCATCCCGATGAACATCTCGCCCAGTGCCGAGTAACTGGCGATGTAATTCGGATCGAGTTCCAGAGACTTACGAAACTCCGCTTCCGCAGCCTGAATGTTGTCCTGCACGCGATAAACGTGCGCTTTAAAAAAATGCAGCGTCGCGCTGTTTGGGTTTGACGCAAGCAACTGATCAACTTTGCTCTGCGCAAGATCGATCCGCTTGGCCCGAGCATGCAGCGTTAAGAAGCCATTCAAGGCCGCGAAGTTTGTTGAATCCACTTGCAACGCCTGATCGAAAGCAGCGAGAGCTTCTTCCTGCTTGTTCTCTTCGAGCGCCAACAGCGCGAGACTGTTGAAAACAATAGGATCTTTCGGAGCGATCTGCCGCGCCTGTTCAAAGTCCTGACGGGCGGCGGCGTAATTCTTCAACTGCATTTGAGCTGTGCCGCGCGCGACTAGAGTCCTCTCATGGATCTCTGCGAGCACCTGCGGCGAGTTCTCGCGATCGGGCGCCGTCTTACTGACACGCTCGAGTAAGTCGTTAGCAAGCGTAATCGTCGATCTTGCGCCGTTGGCATCCGCGCCTAACAACGTGAGCTGTGTCTGCATTAACTTGCCGGGCAGGTAATCCGGATAATTCCGGTCAAGCTCAGCCGCGAAAGCGCGTGCCTGGTCGACCAATCCCAGGCCTAAATTTGCCTGGGCCATGAAGTACAAGCCCAGACGAGAATTTGGTTCCTGATTCAGGACGACTTTGAGATCTTCGATGGCCGCTTTGAGGCCTTCGGTCTGTGCGCCCTGGCCACGGATGCGTGCACGGAGCAACAGCGCTTGCCGATCCTGCTTGTCCTTCTTAAGCGCGTGATCGACCTGCGCAATCGCGCCCGGTGTGTCACCACGCACTAACAGAAGTTCCGCGAGACGATACCGGCCCTGCATGAAGTCTGGCGACTTTGCCAGTACGTCCTGATAAATCTTGACGGCCTCATCCAGGCGACGAACTGACGAATAAAAGTCAGCCAGTACAACCTGGCTTTCGGGTTTTTCGGCGTCGAGATTGGCCAAAGCTTTGAACGCTTCTTCGGCTTTGTCCAACTGTCTGTTGACGAGATAGAAGCTGGCCAGCACGAAGCGCGCGTTGCGGTCGGTTGGTCCAACTTCGACAGCCTTGTTCAACTCTGCTTCAGCTTCGCCGAGACGGTTCCCCTGGACCAGAAACTTGCCGTACTCGCTATGGGCCAACGGCGAGTTTGGCGAGAGGCTGATCGCTTTCTTGTATGTCTCTTCAGCTTTGTCGCGATCGCGTGAAACGATGTGAAAGCGCGCGAGGCTGAGATACGACTCAACTCGCTGCGGATTCAACTCGATGGCGCGATTGAGTTCGGCAAAGGCTTGATCGTTCTCTTTCTTAGCGAAGTGAACGCTACCCATCAGAATGTGACCTTCGATGTGGTTGGCATCACGCTCGAGGGTCTCTTTCACCAGACGTTCAGCTTCGGCGAGTAGCTCCGGCCGGCCGTTGCTGGCCGCGAGATAGTAGTTGCCGAGCTTGACGCGTGCATCGAGGTTGTTTTTGTCGAACTCGAGCGTTTTCTGAAGCTCGGTGATCATTTCCGGCAGACGCTGTAGTCCTTCAAACGCGCGGGCGAGTCCCCAATGCGCCGGACCCGACCTGTCATCAATCTGAAGCGCGTTGCGAAACTCGAGCGAAGCTTCGGTGTATTTCAGATCTTTCAGGTACTGTTCGCCGCGTTCGATATGTGCGGCTTTGGCTTTTTCGGGATCAGTACAGCCGCTCAGTGAAACTACCGCGGCAAGCAGGAGGTATAGAAGAATCCGGGTATAGCGGAAACCAAAGCACTCGTTTTTCATTAATGTTCTACTCCGTAGTTCGCCGCTCAAACGAGCAGCAAATCTGTCTTTCTGCTGATTCGTCTCTGGCGGGCAATTGCAAAAGACGCGTCAGCTACTACATTTATTGCTAAACAGCCAATCCGAACCTCATTCCGATCAATTAGGAACAAATTCCGGCAACGCTGCTACGGCTTTCGCGGATAGATCCAGTGCCGTTTTCAGCGCCGCATCCTCTGATTCGCCAAGTGGTACGGTGACTCTTACCATAGCTCCGTCAGACCGTCTTAACCGTACGCTGTCGATCACGGTGTAAACTTTTCCCCAATATTCGCTGGCGACCTGGCGTCCGCGACCCTGGTACCAGTAGAGCATCAAGCTCCTGTACTCGCCGTTTTCAATCACGTATTTGTTAGCCGCGAACTGCGAACCATCGGGCAAGGAAACCATCGCTTTGCCGGGCTCGCTCAAGATCCAGCCCGATCCGGGCAGACAATTCAAGGGACTGTGATAAGTAGCGCCTTCACGCTGGCTCGCGTAGAAACCCACGTAGAAATTCGCGGTCTCACCGTCAGCGCGCCGATAGTCTCGCAGGAGATAATCGCTGGCGCGCAACACCGCCATCGTCTCGTCGTTGAGTATGGTATCGGCACGAAGTCGGCGCCAATCGCCCATCTGTTCGGGAAAATCCTTCAATTGTTTACGGTCCACATGTGCTTCGCCCAAATACGCCCAGGCGTTGACCACAACGCCGACCGCGACGATAGCGATGAATAACACTGCGAAGCGCAATCCAGGCTTGTTCATTCTGTTCCCTCTGCTGGAACGACGCTGGTTGTCGTTTTTGCGATGCCGCTCGCCTGATCACGCGCGGTCATCACTTCCACTTGGGGAGTTTCTTTCGGTTTCCCCGGCTGCGATTCACGGGGCGCCGGTTTGAAGCGATCCAGGATGAAGCCAACGCCAAACAAAAGCAGAAAGGCTACAACGTAAATGGCCCAACCTGAAAAAGAGTGGAAGAATCCGTCAGCAACCTGCGTTCCGTAATAGTGCGAAAGGATGCCGGTCCCGCTTACGCGCGACGCGTTGGTCAGAATCGCAATCGGAACCGCGGAACCCACGAGGATCAGCGATCGCCAAAAGCCATAACTTCGCAGAAAACCGAACCTGCCGCCCTTACGTGGTCCATCGTCTGAACGCGGGTGTGTAAAGTAAGCGAACACAACCGCGAGCGTGACCAGAGTCATAAGCGAACGTATGCCACTACACGCTTCGACTACTTCCAGCTTTCGTGTATCGAAGGAATTTAGCGGTTTCAGCTCGATGATGTTGCCCTGGCGCAGTACCGGTATGCCCAGCATGCTCATGGACCACACGGCGCACCGGGACGCGAATAACTGCAACGGAAAGGCGATCTTGTTGAAAATAATGGCAGGAATCGGAATCGCCAGGACCAAAAGCGCCAGCGGCACCCAAACGAATCGCAGAAAACGCAGGCCACAGAAGTAAATCACCACCCCGGCGATCAGCAGTACCAGCGACATTCGCTGGCTGTAAAGTTCCGCGCCCGCAACGCCGATCCAAAGCGCAAATAGCGCTAGCGCCACCGTCAAACCGCCCAGCAACGCCCATGGACGTGCGGGTGCAGCGGCCAGCTTGTCGCGTTCAAGCCAGAGTATGTATCCGATGATGAAAGGGATTAGGAGGCCGTGGGAGTAATTCTCGTCGGTCCACCAGTGGGAGGAGAGTTTCACCAATACCGCAGCATAGGTGAAAAGAATCGCAGAGATGATGGCAAAGGCGCGCCAATAATGCTTGGTGGCCGGGACACTCATATCGGTTTTCCCCGAAAGCTTCTCACGAGAAAAGGGCAATTTCTCTCATGAAACGCTAACTATCTAAGCAAATTTCGCTGACCCGGGGGTTAGTCGGTGTCAGAGCTTAACGCAAAACAACGGCTGGTGACAATGACGAACATCATCACCAGCCACAAAAAGGAGAAAATCCGAAACTTGAGGTATTTCCAGAATTAGTTGATAAACACGGTTGGAGCGTTGCTTCGTTGATGATTGATAATCAAAGTTAATTGAACCGTTCCGGCGGCCTTCAGTTCCGTGATCAACCGCACGGTCACCTGGTCGAGACCCGGCAGAACGCCCTGTTCTCCCGCGAATTCGACCGGTAGGTTATAAACCCGACCGTCACTCAACCGCGCTTCGACAGAGACTGACTCCGCGAAGTTTGTTCTCATCTTCGTGCCGAGATTGACGTCGTTGCTGGTGTCGGTATTCGCGGCGCCGGCGCTGATGCCCGTGGCGAAGAAACTGATCCGCGTTCGCTTGTCGGATCCGAAGTTGTTCTGCGTGAGAGTGTTCAGACCGTTGCTTGTGTAAGTCTGACCATTCAGCACGACAACATTACCGTCATCGGCGTCATTCGTGGTCATGATTCGCGAGCCGCCGCGTTCCACGTTGACGACGCCGCTGCAAACGTAACCATCCTGCGATGAGACGATAACTTCCGACACGCCCAACTGCATGTCGGCTGGCATCAGGAACTTGATGCTAAACGGCGACACATAGAGCACCGGCACTGCCAGGCCACCGACCGTCACACTCAACCCGCCAACCTCATACGGCAACGTTCCGTCTGACAGGAGCGAAGCGAATTTGGTCTGCGACGTCATCGGCAGATTTCCAGTACCGCCGATCGCACCCAAACTTGAAGGCGCGATGGAAGAAGCCGAGACCAGTCCGTAGCCGAGGCTTATCGGTTCGATCTCGACGCTGGTCCTGGTATTCGTAGCGAGCGCTTGCGTTAACGTCGTCTGTGAAATATTGCGCGTCAACATCAAGTCACCAGCAATCGCGAGGTGCGAAACTACGCGCAACAGGTTGCTCTTGATGTTTGGAGTTGCCGCGTCTCTCGCCGCCAGACCTTTGCCTGCCTTAGCAAACAGACTCGCAGCCTTGATGTGGTTCTCGATGAACACGGACGTTGGACCAAACGATGCTGACTCACTAAGGAACTCGGCATACGCCTGTTCGATATCAAAAACGAGCGCGCCGATATCGTTAACCAACACCGTGCTCTTTTCGAAAGTATCAGAAGCGCCGGCATATTCGCCCGCCTGTCCAACCAGAGTGTCCGCACGTCCTTTCGCCCGGCTCACGCTGTTAGGCGAGTTCGTGACTGTGATCGACACCGGAGCAGAAGTCGTGCTTAAGCCGGAGTTGTCGGTTGCACGCGCAGTCAGCGTGTAATTTCCCTTGGAGGGATTGGACCATACCGCACTCCACGGACTGCTCGTGTCGGTGCTGATCAACGTACCGTTTTGGAAGAACGCGACGCTCGTAACTGAACCATTCGGATCGCTTGCAGTAGCCGCGAGCGTGATGTTGTTGCCGGCGACGAAGGTCGCACCGGCCGTCGGTACCGTCAATGTAACTTGCGGTGCGCCCGGCGCGGGTGTCGGCGTTGGCGTTGGCGTTGGAGAGGGCGTAGACGTCGGAGTTCCGCCACCAAAGTAAATACCGCTGATCACCGCAGACTTTGCGCCCGTCTTGTTGACTGTGATCTTTACGCGGCCACGAATGTCCCAAACCAGATACTGGCCACCGTTGAACTGAGAAATGTTGCGGCTGTCTATTAGCGCGTTCGTGGCCCAATCGATCACGTCGATACGCTGTGTGCGATTGTTGCCGTCCCAGTCAAGGAAGTAGAGAGCGACGCGATGCGTCTGACCATCGGTCAGATTCAGGTCCATCATGAAAAATGAGTTCGATTCCCAGCGTGCGGCAACGCGGTCGGTGCCGTTTGTTCTTCTGGAGTGCGCGAATGTCGGTAGTCGACGAACTCCAGTTCGACTGATTGGAACCGGTGACGTTCACCTGCGCAAACGACGGGTACTTAATGACGTCGGCGATCGTGTTGTAACCATCACCACCGTAAACACTCTTCCAACCGCCCTTGGTTGCCGTGTCAGATTTGACGAAGCTCACGCTTGCGACCGGCGATGGAGCGGGAGTTGGCGTCGGCGTGGGAGTCGGAGTTGGTGTAGCAGTCGGGGTTGGTGTAGGAGTCGGCGTCGGTGTTGGGGTCGGAGTTGCCGTCGATGTTGGCGTCGGTGCGGGAGCTGGGGCCAAAGGGCTTCCAGCCCACACTAAATATGATCCCGCCCAGCGGCAGTTCTGGTTGTAGCTCTTGCTGTCTCCCGCCATGTAGTTTCGTATTCCGTCGGTTGAGCCATAAGCTGAATCCCAGAGTTCATCTCCGGCCGCTTTGAAGAAAGGATCTCCGGTGCGTTGGTAGGCCCAGCCGTACGCGGCGACGAGAAGCCCGATGGGCTGTCTTTGATTCTGCACATCGCTCGCATAGGGTGGATTCCAATCAGCCGGAAGATCGCCTTTCGCATACCTGGTTGGATTGACCGTTGTCCCGCCGTGGTAAAAATAATGAAAGCCTCTAAGATTTACATTCAGCGCCGAAAGCCGTTGCGTCGAATATGGTCCATCGGAATACAAGTGGCGACATGCTTTCGCGACCTGGTTCTGGATACTCGTCTTCACCGTGGCATTGGTGGTTACCTGATCGACGTCGATCAAGGCATCCATCACCAAGCCAATCATAAACGGCTGCATCACGCCTTTTAGTTCGCCGCCGTCCGCGTCCGTATAATACGGATCATCCCAGCGCCACGAGCCGTCCGCGTATTGCAGCCGCCCAAAATAATTGACTGAAATGGCCTCTATGTCAGCAAGATACTGTGCTCGAAGTGCTGCCCCATTAGTTGCGGTGCCGCCCGCCTGCAGCTGGAATGTGTCCGGCAAAACCTTGGCCAGCCACGCCGCATACTGGAGCATGAACGCGCCATCACGGACGCCAAGATAGAGCTGCGAGTCGTTAATTCTGGATTTTAGCCAGGCATTAAACTGGGATCTCGTATAGGCGTTTATCCAGTCCCACATTTCGGGGCGTCCATCTAGTGCCCTCATAATCAGGCCGCCCAAGCTAGCGTTGCGTGGTGTATGCGTGAAGGTGTCAAAGGTGCGAACTGTTCCTTCTTTAATGTGCGGAGACTTCCACCAAGAATCTGCCACTTTACGCGATAGCGCTAGAAACTCAGGGTCGCCTGTCCGCCTGTAAGCAATAGCGAGTCCCAGTCCCAGGTCGTAATAGTTCGCCAGTATGTAGTTATCTAACTCTGCGCCCGTGGGTGGCGTATCAGGGAAGTTCCGGCCATGAAACTTGCCGCGCTCTATCTCAGTGGTATCAAACCAGGAGCTCGACGTCGCCGCTTGCGGACCAAGAATGAAGTCGGCGGCCGCATCCCCGGATGTCGCATCAGTTGCGACAATCGGTGAACTGGCCGGCGCAGACGTAACCGCAAATGTAACCTTGGGCAGGAATGAGAACAGTACAAGAACAAGAACAAGGAGACGGTAAGTACTGGAATTAGAGACACTACACGACCTGAAAGCCCGCTTCGGCCTGGTACCCATTTGAATGCTCCACTTCGGTATGCGGACGATCTCTCGTGCTTCCTCGAGAGACTCCTGCTTTTGCGGACCCGCATCACTGCGGGGGTGCCATTTATCGGTGTGGCTTGCTGCCCAGTCGTCAGATCAAAGCAGTACAGGGGAACCTGTGATCGGACGGCCTTAGGGCAAGAAGATAGGAACCTGGAGATTAGGAATGGTTGGGGAAATCTGGAGAGTACGACGCCCGAGGGTACGATAAAGACACTGAGAGTCGTTCAGCCATGCTCCGGAAGTTGGGGGAGTTGGCTTCCAGATCGCCTTCGGCAACCAGACTATCTTCCCCCGGTCAGTCCCAAAGGACGAAGGAAGAAGACTCTCGGCTTTGCGTCCCTACCTCGCGGCAGGTTTGCCTTTATCGGTGCAATCAAAAAACTGGAAAGAACAAGCTGACGTAGCAGCTTAGTCAAACAGCATTAAACATGACATGGCACTGTTTGTCAAGAATTTGATACTTTAATGGTTAAGCCCAAGGTAGTCAGCGATTTACGTCAAACTACGGAGGCGGGAGATGAAGCATCTTTTACATACCAAGTCTGCCGCCATTGGAAAGACCATCTCGCGGAGTTTGGCAACGGGGACAGCTTCGGTCTCAAGATCGTCGGTTCAACCTTCACGATCTATTACAAGGCCGGGGCGGGTAGTTGGACCTCGCTTGGCACGCGCAACGACGCAACTTGGTCTGCCGCCGGCAAGGTCGAATGCTAGTAGGGGTTTGGGTCATTTGACGATTTCGGAGGGGGGAAACGTTGTGATTCATTCACGATACCGTAGCCACTACATACAAGTTCTCTCCGAGCATAGAGCCGTAAAGCACGCTTTTGACAACGTTCTTTGCAAACTGAAACCGCGAACCGTTCCGAGATGAACTCACGGAAGAAGCAATGTCGGAGCGCACTATGGGCTTAGAAGTAAATAACTCCTCAACGCCTATGCCCATCGTTCCCATTTCGAGGGTTTTGTAGCCTTGAGTAGTTAACAGTCTCGTAAGTGAAAACGGATGAAAATAGAAAAGGTGAATAGGGAAAGCTAGGTATCTCTCAGGGTTGTGAGTCCACAGTGGTTTTAAGAACGAACCCCCCAACCGTGCTCTAAGGGAATTGACATTAGGAACCTCAATGTAGATCAGTCCATTCGGCTTGAGGGCTTTGCGAAGTTGTAACAGCGTATGAGCAGGGGATGGGCAGTGTTCCAAAACATGCACCATTGTGACGACATCGACCTGTTGGCCCATCTTAGACAAATCTGGATAGATGTCGAATTCCAAGTGTTTGCGCGGCGCACCTGGCTCAATCCCGCATACGTCCCAACCTCGCTTCTGTGCAGCGCGAAGCAACTCCCCCGAGCCACAGCCAAAATCGCAAAGCGAAGATGGTTGTCTAAGTCGCTCAACTATATTGAGACGAATGTGTGGATCGCTCGCCGCCGAAACGTTGTGACACACGTATTCGTCCGAATTATAAAAGCGTTCAAGTCTTTCAGCGGATGGGCGAGGATTAACGAACCGCACGTTGCAAGAGGAGCAACGAACGAGACCAAAAGTCTCGGAAAACACACTCTGTCCGATTGCGACGGGAGGGGCGGAAATGCTTTTCCAGCGGCCTCCACACAACGGGCAAACGGTCAAGGTATCCATAAAGTGATGAAAGATTCGGGGATGACAGTTTCCTATTTTTGGGTTCTCAAGGTTAAACTCGGGTGGCGATTCGCTCCACGCTTGGTCTTTTGTTTGTTTTAGCACTTCCCGCGCTCGCCATCCCCCCAACGCCAACGAACACGAGCACACCCTTTAGCGCCAAATCCCCTGCCCCTGTCGGTCTTTTTTGGATCTACACTGACGCGAATACGGGCAGGTAGTGGACAGGCGGCACCATGCGGCGCGCAACGTCAATCTTAGGGTTTGTTCGCACGCCGCGGCCGGGACGCATCTGGCGTCAACCTCCAAAAAAGATAACGACCCGCGGAGCGGTAATTCTGGTTGTAGTTTTTTGCCGATCCATCGGCTTCATTGCGCACATTGTCACCCTTCCCGAAAGCGGCATCGAATAACTCCTCACCCATGTCCCTGTACTTTGATTCGCCCGTGACCTTATACGCATAGCCAAACGCCGGTAAAACTGTCGAGATCCCTTGTCGCTCTGATTTGACTTCCCATGCAGCCTTTGCAGTTGCTGCGCTACCGCCGCCGTGCTCAAATTTGGAAGGGTTAACCGTTGTCCCCCCGTGATAAAAGTACCAAAAGGATCTCCATTTAAGGTTTGAGACTCCAGTGGCATCGTTTCTGCGGTATGTCACGGTGAACAAATGTTCGCATGCCTTCATGATCTGGGACTGAACATTGCTCTTGACGCTTGAATTCGTCGTCAGCCTGTGAACGTCCACCAAAGCATTCAACAGCAAACCCACCATGAACGGCTGCATTATCCCCTTTAAGGTGCCGCCATCAGCATCAGTGGAGTAGGGGTCATCCCACCGCCAGGAACCATCCGGAAATTGCAGGCGCCCGAAATATTGAGTAGCAATTGCTTCGACATCAGCCAAATACTGGGCGCGTAGTGTCGTCCCATTATTCGTGCCACCGCCTGTCTGCCGTGGAAATGTGTCCGGCAGCGCATTAGCCAGCCAGGTTGCGTATTGAAGCATGAATGCCCCATCACGGACGCCTAAATATAGCTGTGGGTTCTTAATCCTGGATTTAAGCCAAACATCAAACTGGTATCTCGTATAGGCGTTGATCCAGTCCCACATTTCGGGGCGCCCATCTAGTGCCCTCAGAATCAAGCCCCCTAAGCTGGCGTTGCGTGGTGTATACGTAAAAGTATCAAAAGTGCGAATTGTTCCTTCTTTAATGTGTGGGTCCTTCCACCAGGAATCTGCGACCTTGCGTGCCTCGTCCCGATACTTGGGGTCGTTAGTTCGATAGTAAAGAACGTACAGACATAGTCCCAGATCGTAATAGTTCAGATTAATGTAAATATCGTTATTCCAATTATTACCATCGCTGTAAAGAGTGTCGGCCAATGCGTTTTTCTGGCTCGCATACTCCCAAGGTGCTGTCAATGTCATTTCTGTATCGCTCTGCACTGACAACACCTGCACCTGTCGAAAGGTCTTTCCATCTGCTTCACGTATCCGCAAACGCCCGTTGAAAAACGGCGCCGGATCTTTAGGATTAACCTCAGAAGTGAATCGTGTCCCTGTGCCAGTTACAGTTTTGGAATTTGTGTCGACACTAACGCTGCCGGTTAAGACCTTCGGGGGGACTACAGGAAATTCCGCTGCACGACGTCCACCATTTTTAACTTGAGTGTCGTCGAACCACTTGTGGGGATTTTCCTCATTCGGAATCTTTAACTGAGGTCCTACGATAAATTCGACGACAGGATCCTGAAACACCACGAGATTCTCTGACGTGATCCCGCTGGTTTGATCGTTTGTCGAAGCGAGTTGTGGGCCAGTTAATTGTCCAGTCGGCTGAGTATCATTGACGCTTTTGGACGATCCCGTTGAACAACAGGTGAGCAAAGCTAAAGCAATACACGCAAACACCTCAAGGGAGGTTAATTTGCGGGCTCCTACCTTTAATTTATGAATTGTCATTTTCTATTAAGACTTGATTTCACTCATAACTGGCCGCCATTTGTTTGCTGCCGCCCGTTCAATGCTCGGAACCATCTCAATGCTAATAGCCACCCCCGGTAGATTAGCAGCCACAACTTCTAAGATGCTATTTCGATGCTCTTCGCCAAAGCCGTGTTTAGGAACTATTCGGATTTCAATTGAATAATCCGCGCGTTGCGAGAAAACAAACTCCTTCACCGGGTAGTCCTTCATCATGTGAGGAATCTGCAGGCCAGTAATCCAGCCACCATTCGGTAGCCAAATCCTGTCTGCAATACGACCTATTACCTCGTGAAGTATGAATGTAGGATGACCGGGACTGCTGAACTCAGGGAACCTACCTACGTCACCGAGGCGATAACGAATTATCGGCATCGCATCAGCGTGAAGCTTTGTGATGAGTATTGGAGCCTCAAGCTCGTCGGTCTCTGGCTCCACGAAAGTATTGGTCCAATCAATCTCGTAGTCCAAAGTTCGCCAGGGCTCGAACTGGAAGGCAATCCCTCCGGCATCCCGCGCTCCGTAACGTTCATGGGTCGGGCGACTAAACGCTTTCTGAATAAGGTCTCTATGGTGCGGCCAGAGTTTCTCGGCGCCTGTTATGAAGCAGTGGGTCGGGTAAGTAGGTCGATAACCTTGCTGAACCACGTACTCCGCAAGTTGGCCCAGTGCACTCGCGTAAGCGATGACGCATGCTGGTTTCCAACGAGTTAGTTCTTCATGATACCGCTCAAGTACATCGGGCGACATTCGCAAGCAATCGAACCAACGCTGATTTTGTTCAAAAGAGTGATATCGATCACGAAAGCTGTCGGAGGCTTGAGGGTCCAGGTGATGTCCCCAAAGTAGAGCAGTGCGCGAACCGGTCGGTACGCCTATGCGGTGTCTAAAGTTTTCCTGTCCGCTTTCGCCCCATCCCAACTCTTCCGGACCAAGCCACACTTCAGTAGGTATTCCATCTGACCCACCGGTGGCCTGCAAGAGGACTTCTTTATCTCTCGGGCTTGACCGTAACGTTTCCCCTGCCTTGCTAATCTCATCTCTTGTCAGGATTGGTAATCTCGCAAAATCTTCAAAAGTAAATTCAGCGTGAGGGTCAAAGCCAACACTGTCGAATAGCTCACGATAATAAGGCGTCCCCGTGTAAGCCCGTTGCAGGACGAATCTCAGCCGCTTGAGAATCCACGCACGCCGTGTTTCCAGATCCCACTTTAGCGTCTCTCGGCGAAAACGCATTCCTTCTGCGAAAGACTGCTCGGTTCCGCGTCGTGATGGATGTACCATCCGTCGCAATCGAGACATGGGAACCAGGAGTTTAATCGAGAGTAGATCGCGAAGATGCTCGGCCAGTGCGGAACTCATGATACTGATTTCATTTTTGAAGCTTACTGGAGGACTGGCGCTAATAATTTGCCGCTTTCCGCACCGGGGAGCATTTCCTCGCGAACGGTTGCGCCCAGAAAAGTCGCAGCCCAAGCGTTAAAGGCGACAAGCGTCCACAGAATATCGGCATGGTTCTTAGTACCAGAATTGTGTTCGGCGACAAGGCGCTGAATAGCCCCACGGTCCACTACTTCTGAGACAAAAGATCTCGAGTCACGTAGCGCGTCGACTCGATGAGCTAAAGCACCGCCGGATCTCAGCCACTCGCCTAAAGGCATTTCAAACCCGACCTTGCGACGATTTATTATCTTCTCCGGGAGCCAACGACCGGCCAGCGACTTTAATAATGCTTTTCTGTTCCCTCCAGATAACTTCACACTACCGCTCAAAGTGTTGGCCCATTCCACGAGGTGATGATCAAGAAAGGGTTCTCTTGCCTCAAGTCCCGCCGCCATACTCATGCGATCCTGACGTTGTAATAACCCCGGCAGATAAGTGTTTTGATCGTAGACAAAAAGTCCATCGAGAGTGGGGGTAGCTTCATTGGGCCAAAATGCGGCCCTTCGGCCCCATAAACCATTCTCAGAAGCAACCAAAGACTGAACCAAAGTCCGGGGAGCGAAAGCGCTTGCCTCGAATAAATATTCCGGACGCAAGATCTTCTTCAAAGTAGCAAATCTGCCAATAGCAGGAACGGCGGAAGACAAACTGGATAGCCCAGGAAGCCGTTTCAGAGTATCGCGTTGTTGCGCCGCACGATACCAGGCATAACCGCCAAAAACCTCATCGGCACCCTCACCTGTGAGAAGAACCGTTACTCCGATCTCCTCCTTTGCCATCCGGAAGATTTGGTGCATCGGAATGGAGTTCGGGTGTGTCAGGGGTTCGTCATTCGCCCACGTAAGTCGATCAATTTGTTGCTCAAGGTCGGCCGGATATACCTCAATCTCGTGGTGGGATGAGCCAATCAGCTTAGCGACTAATCGGGCATACGGTCGCTCGTCGTAGCTGGGATCTGCAAAACCCACACAGAATGTGTCAATAGGGTGCTGAACAAATTGTGCTGCAATAGCACTGACCAAACTTGAATCTAAACCCCCGCTGGTGATTGTGCCCAGGGGTACGTCACTCACCATTCGCGCTTCGATTGCGTCCTGAAGGAGTTCGTTTCCGCGTTCAACTGATGAAGACAGTGATTTAGCGTCGGAGAGATTCAGCTCAGGAGACCAGTAACGAGTAGTTCTGCTCTGACCATCCTGCAAAACCATAATCGTTCCGGGAGTGAGTTCGTAGATATTCTCGAACAGCGTTTCCTCACCGGCTACCGTTCGGAACATCAGATACTCGGTAAGTCGAGCCGAATTCAGGCTCCGCTGAACTGTGGGATGGGCGAACAGAGCTTTGACTTCTGAGGCAAAGATCAAATCTTTTGGTCCAACTCTGGCGTAATAAAGTGGCTTAACACCGAATCTATCGCGGCCCAGGACCATGCGCCTGCGGGGCTCATCCCAAATTGCAAAAGCGAACATGCCCCTGAGATGAGTTGGAAGATCATCACCCCATTGCTCATAGCCATGGACCAGTACCTCCGTGTCACTCATAGTGCGAAAAGAATGACCGAGAGCATCTAGTTCCTGACGTAGTTCGCGATAATTGTAGATTTCACCGTTGAGGATGACACCAATGTCACCGGTTTCATTGAATAGTGGCTGATCTCCTGTGGCAAGATCGATAATGGCCAACCGTCGGTGTCCCAGCACCGCTCCACTACTACTCGACCAGAAGCCATCTCCGTCAGGACCGCGATGCGCGAGCAATTGCATCATTCGACGCACGATTTGTTCGTCCGCCGCGAGGACGCCTTCAGCACTGTATATACCGCAAATACCACACATAGCTTTTACCTACACCGCCGACTGACTGACATCAGAGCGCGTGAAACGATGCTTGCCCGCCGAAGAGAGCGGTATGTCGTCCGTTTCTCGGACTTCGACGGTCAATTTCTCCGGGGACAAAGCCTTTACCTTATCTACCGCCGAAAGTAGAGTACGCTGCCGAGCCTCATCGAACCCCACACTTGGGACAACCCAAATCGTAATATGGTCGGTCGCCGTCTGATGAAACTGGAACGTAGAGATTCCCTCGCTTCCATACATCAAATGGGTAAAGAACTCGCCGTGTACGATGCGACCGTTTGGCAAGACAAAGACGTCGCTGACCCTGGAAACATTCAGGTCCATTAGAGAGAAGCCGTTGCCACAATCACAATCCTTTTCAGTCAGAGAACCGCAATCTTCATTTCGATAGCGGATAAAAGGCATTGCGTAATTCCGAAGCGAAGTAACCAAAAAAGGTTCGGTCTGGGAGTCGTGGCCCAGGGAAGTCTGATCAGTCTCTAAGACAACAAAATCAGCATTTACATGCATCCGCCCGTGACGGCATTCGGCCGCTATGTTCTGTACTTCGCTGCTGCCGTAACAGTCATATACGTTGCAACCAAAGACCCGCGAGATTGTATCTCGTTGCCTGGGAAATAATTTTTCAGCAGTAGTAAATATACCGCGCAACGGAGTGATGGACTTCCCAGTCTTTTCAATATGCTCACAGAATCGCGCTATGGTTGATGCGTAACCGTGAGCTATTCGAGCCCCAATCGAAGGCCATATTCTTAACCACTCGTCCATCTCTTGAGGACCGGAAGAGAAAGGATCGAATTGATAAAGACGGCGCACATGTTGCCGCAAACGAAATTGCCATTTGGGCATTCTATAAAAACGTTCATCGCCTCCCCAGAAGAAAGCTACCATCTCTCCGGGCTGCCAACCAGACTGCATCCAGTTTCGGTAGGTACCGGCTTCGGCGACATCTACGTAGCTCCGCTCACGATAAAAGGTTAGTGGCACACCAGTTGAGCCGCCGCTGTGATGTTTGTACAAGCTGTCAAACGGAACATCTTCACGGACGAGTTCTCTCTGCCGCTCGCGGATAATATCCTTTGTTAAAATCGGTAGCCTGCCAAAGTCGTTCATGTTACGGACATCCCTGCTCTGGATGCCCAGGGAACGGAACATCTCTCGATAGTACGGAACATTCTTTTGGGCGTGGTCAAGTAGTGTAGACAAAAGTTGCCACTGGATTTCCTCTATTTGAGCCCGGCTCAGGCGTGGTGTGCGCTCGATTTGTGAGAGTAGGTCAAGGCTTTGCGAGTGCCTTAATTTTTGGACCGCGTAAAAAAACCAGCTGCTTGGTCCTAACATTTTTCCGAAATCCGTGATTAAGATCCGTGTTTACTAAACTGCCTGAAGCTCGTGACCTAACATCTTCTCCATAAACGCCGTGTATTGTGCCCGATCCAACGGCAGACTTACCGACGTCCCTTGCGCCGAACTCAAAAGCATCGCGTTAGCAAGTTCGACCGCGTTCCGTCCTTCATCGCCGGGACAAGTCAAAGTCCCACTTCCATGCACTGCGGCGACAAAGTCGTCATAGAAAACTCCGAGTACGTCGCCATCTGTTGGAAGATTGATCGTGCGCGTCTCACTTTCGAGTGCGCCCATGAGTTGCGTGTCGTTCGCGGTGCGTTCGCGAATCGAGTCGCGCAGCTTAGTGACCTGCACCTTTCCGTTTTCCACTGTAATGCGGCCACGATCGCAGCACAACACCATCCGCGAGATCGCCGGCGCTTCAATCGTGCTGATGTGAATGTAACCGTGAGCTCCGTTCGCGTGATACAGAATCGCGCTCGCGGTATCTTCGACTTCAATGTCGTGCAAAGTTGTATCGCAACGTGCGGTGACTGTTTCCGGCATGCCGCAGAGCCAGGCGTAACGATCGAGAATGTGCGGCGCTTGATTTAAAAGTACGCCCCCACCCTCGCCACGCCATGTTCCACGCCACGGGCTCGAACGATAGTAGCTTTCCGAGCGCCATGCCGATTCAATCATCGAACATCGATAGACTTGTCCCAGTTCACCGCTATCGAGCAACTGCTTGACGAAAAGATAGGCGGGTTCGAAGCGTTTCTGGTGTACGACGACAAACATTCCGCGACTCTCTGCTGCGGCCTGCAAAACTCGATCTGACTGCTCGACAGTCACGGACAGCGGTTTCTCGCAGAGCACGTGTAATCCGGCCTTCAACGCCTGGACTGCAAGGTCCGCATGTTGCCAATGCGGCGTTGCGATGACCACGGCATCAACCTCGCCACTGCGAATCATCTCGTCGGCACTGCCGAACCACTTCACACCGAGATCTGAAGCGACTTTGCGTCCGGTGGCCGGTTGTGCGTCAGTTGCTGCCGCCAAATCCAACAGGGGATTCGCAGCGATCACCTGAGCGTGTTGCTGGCCCATTACGCCGAGACCGATCAGGCCGAAACGGATCGGCTTGGCACTCGCCCTCGCAACTGGAGCAGGTCGGAGGTCATGTACTGGTGCCGGTGCGGGCGTGGGCTGAGCCTGCGCGCGACCGGCGCGTTTTGCCTCCGGCTGATACCGAGCCTGAACCTTCATGAATGCTGCGGCCACCTCTCGCATGTCGGCTTCGCTACCGAGAAAAAGGTCGTGGCCCAGGAACAGCATGTTCTTGACAGCCTCGTCTGCTACGGGAGTGGGTAGCACGCGCAGGTAGGACGGGTGCTTTTCTGCGATAAGTTGCAGAGCCGGTTGTTGGGCCATGGTGGCCGTGTAACCGCGGCTGAGCGGAAGGCCTTCGGCCTGTAGTGCGCTCATGAAGTCCTCAATACCCAGACCACCGCACTCTTCCGAGTCGTATCGCAGCACAAACATGTGAACGCCGTGGCGCTGCACGCCTGGTCCAATGCCGAGCGGTCTAAGGCACGAAACTTCAGACACGTATTCACGCAACTTATGGAAGTTTTCCGCGCGCAACTGTTGCTGAGCTTCGAGTTTTTCGAGCCGATGCAGCAGGATTGCAGCGATGTACTCACTCGCGCGCATGTTGAAACCGAGCGAATGGTGTCCCCAACGCTGTCCGCCACGACGTGCGCGGCCGACGTTGTGAAACGAGTAGGCTCGCTCGAATGTCTGCAGATCGTTAGTGGTAAACGCTCCGCCTTCACCGGCTGACAGATTCTTTGACGATTGAAAACTGAAGCCCGCCGCATCGCCGATCGAGCCGGCGCGACCGAGCTCGTGTATTGCTCCGTGCGCCTGTGCGGCATCTTCGAGCAACACAAGCGAATAACGTTTCGCGATGTCGCGCAACGCAGTCATGTCTGCCGGTTGACCAAACAGGTGAACCGCCATGATCGCGCGAGTCTTACCTGGAATGATCGCCTCTTCAACGCGCTGCGGATCCATCAAATACGTTTCCGGATCGACGTCGACGAGTGCGACACCAAATCGCCGATCGAGGACCGTCGTGGCGCTGGCGATGAACGAAAGATTCGGAACGATGATCTCGCCGCCGTACTCCATACCGTCGTGATCGATGGCTGAGGCAATGGCAACGCGCAAAGCGTCCGTACCATGAGGCAGGAGCAGCGAGTGTCGTGCACCGCAGTAACGCGCCCACTCATCGGAGAAGCGAGTCGCTAGCGGTTGCGGCAAACCTTCAACGCCGGTCAGAAAGATCTGCAAAAACTTCGGCGCGATCTTCGTGGTCCATTCCAGCATCGACGACGAGGGATAGACGGGCCAGGGACGATAACGCGTATCGCGCACTGGCAAGCCGCCCTCCTTCGCCAACGTTCCCGTGAGCCGGCCGGAGCGACCGGGCAGTTGCGGCAGGGTGCGAATCGCGCTCTTGGCTGCGAGCTTCGCCGACTTCCGCACTATTTTTTTAATGTTTGGCATAGTTTCAGTCTTTAATTCGCCTTCAAGCGGCTGGAGACCTCGGCCCGCGCCTTCTCGTCAACCAGGAAAAGCGGATCACGCCGCATCTCTTCCACAACACGCTCATGCAACGCGCGCGCACTCGGAATGAACAACAGCTCACTCAATCCCAGCTTACGCCTGACAAGTAGACCCTGCTCGACCAACCACTCAGTAGTAGCTTCAAAACGGCGCGCGACGCTCATGTCCTGACGCCACATTTGAACCGATCTCACAATACCGTATTCGCCGCGCGTGCGCAGCGTGAACTGCTGCGGCATGTACAAATACGGAACGTCGGCTGAATCTTCGGCAGTGTGATAGAGCGTGTAGGAATCCATCGTCGCGCCAAACATCAACACACTCGAATTGCCTTCCGCGATTCGCAGATAAGGCGTGCCTGGTCCACACGGTGTTTCCCGCAACTCATGATCGCGGCAAAGCTCTTCCGCGCCCGGGCCGCTGACGGCGAGCGAGTGACTCGGATGCTGACTGCGCACCACGCCGGGTTGCCGCCAGTAGTAATTCGTAATCGTTCCCACGAGACTCGGCGTCGACCGAAAGTCGTAAAGAGGAGCAACACCGGTTGCATCCGGATAGCTCCACGTGTGCGTCGGCAGCGCCAGTGCCGCACGGTCTGTAATCCAGGACCGCAATGCATTGATCACTGTCGTTGGCCCACCGTCGATCGAGCCACATGCCGACAGCGAGCTGTGCACAAGCAATAAATCCGCGTTAAATGCGCCGCAACTCTCAAGCGCCTCGCGAATCTTCGCTTCATTGAGGCGGACAAGTTTTCGCCGAGCTCTTTTGAACCGGCGAACGACCCCCTCGGTTATTCTGCTGGCAGTTAGTGT
Organism: uncultured Acidobacteriota bacterium; assembly: GCA_963789185.1. Lineage (GTDB taxonomy): Bacteria > Acidobacteriota > Blastocatellia > Pyrinomonadales > Pyrinomonadaceae > PSRF01. The sequence continues at coordinate 139,253 of CAWBJU010000008.1, read as the reverse complement.
CATAGTTCTCTAATCCGTGGTCAGAACAAACTCCGGCGACACGGATTTTTCAGATTTTTGGAGCTGGTCCATCATCACATCTTGCCAGGCCATTCCTCCCAGCCACTTTTGCTGAGGAGGCATGTAGCCCAACTTATCAACTCGATCGCTGATCTCCTTCGGCACGATGCCGCGGAACGCTTCTCTGATGATCCACTTGGTCCAACCATCTCTCATCAGCAAACGATCGGGAACTTTGAAAACAAACTCGACCAGATTGTGATCGAGAAACGGAAGCCGGACTTCCCGGCTGTGTGCCATGCTGTTACGATCCGCGTACCTGAGTAACTCAACCAACCCTTCTCTCGTCGTGTTCCACCAAAGCAGCTTGCGCAAGCTCGATACCCTTGCGAACTCGCGCGGATAATTTGGCTGTGCCGGTTCAACCTGCGGTAGCGCCCGACTCCGCTCCATGCCTTTTTTGATCAAACGCTTCACGCCTTCCGGCGTTTTCTGGCTGAGCACGCGGCGGAAAGATCCGGGAACAACTCCATGCATCGCTAGACAGTCTCGTCGCCATTTCAAATAACCGAGCAGATCGAACGAATTGAGCAGGTCGTCAGTCATCTCGTTGAAGTACGAGTGATAACCCGCCAACATCTCGTCGGCGCCCTGACCATCCAACAACACCGTCACCCCGTGCTGCTTTGCGAGCCGCATCACGCTCCACTGCGCATACACACTCGCAGACGAAAAGGGCTCTTCCTGATGCCAGAACAGACTCTCGAGCTCTTCAAAGAACCGTTCCGCGGTGGGCCAGACGTCGTGACGCTCAACCCGATTGCTCTTCGTGACGAGGTCCATCCACTTGCCTTCATCTCGTGATGGATCGTCGAATCGTGCAGAGAATGTCTTCTGCACCGCGCTCTCCGGCAGGAGCCGATTGATAACGCTTACGACCGTGCTGGAATCGAGTCCTCCAGACAGGCTGGAACCGACCGGAACGTCCGCCCGCAGCCGAAGGTTCACAGAGTTCGTGAAATGCTCGCGAAACTCCTCGGCGTACCGTTCGTCGGACCAACCGTCGATCCTCACTCGCGGATCGATGTCCCAGTACCGTCTTTTTTGCAGCCGGCCGTCGGCCGTCAGCGTCAGGCAATGCGCCTGGGGCAAACGAACGATACCTTCATAAATCGTCTGTTCGCCGATTTCGACCTGGCCATGCTGGGTAAAAAGCGCCAGCGTTTCTTCGTGAATCGCGCGCCCGGCAACACCTGCCGCCCACAGAGATTTCATCTCCGAGGCGAAGGCAAACAGCCTTTGTGGAATATAGACGTAATGGAAGGGCTTTTCGCCAAACCGGTCGCGCGCCATGAAGATTTTGGCGGCAGTCGAATCCCAAATCACAAGGGCAAACATGCCGTTGAAGTGCTCAACACACGATTCACCCCATTGTCGATAGGCCGCAAGGATAACCTCGGTATCGCTGGTGGTCTTGAAATTGTGACCGTGCCCGGCGAGTTCTGATCGCAGCTCCCGGTAGTTGTAGATCTCTCCGTTGAAAACGATCCAAAAACTGCCATCGGGACTCGCCATCGGTTGATGACCGCCCGGCGAGAGGTCGAGGATCGAAAGTCGTCGGAAGCCAAAGGCGAGATCACAATACTCAGATTTGTGTTGATTGATATCCGGAAGGGAAACGCGGTAATCGGTGTCGGGACCACCGCACGATCGTGTACGGCCGCTGCGCGTGTCGACTAGCAGATAACCTTCGTCATCCGGCCCTCGATGCCTGATGGCGTTAGTGGCGAGCTGAAGTCCTCCAACATCAACCGCATCACCATCCAGATTCCAGATTCCGAAAATTCCGCACATTAGTAGTTCAATTTTCTCACCAGAAGCGTTCGTAGACGGCCGTGATGTTTCTCACAAACGCTTCCGGACTAAAACGATTCACAACCGAAGCCCTGACCGTCTGCGAATCGAAAGAAACGCGGTCCGCAATGAAATCTTCCATGGCTCCGGCGAGCGCCTGGGGATTGGCAACGTCCACCAGGACTCCATTCTGCTCGTTCACAAAGAACTCGGGACCACCGCACCGGGTCGAAATCACCGGCTTACCACAGGCCATGGCTTCTCCGACGACGACGCCGAAGGTCTCATGCAAACTAGATAAGACGAATACATCGCAATTTTGCATTCTTTCTCTAACTTGGGCCCGATTTAGTTGTCCGAGAAAGCGACAATAGCTGGAAACATCGAGAGTTTGCACCAACTCTTCAAGTTTCTGGCGATCCGGACCGTCGCCGCCGATCACAAGCTCAAACGAGTTCAAGCCCTTGGAAACCAGCAGATGAACCGCCGTGACGAGGTGTTCCAACCCCTTTTGTTCCGCCAGCCGGGCTGCGACGAAGAAACTCTTCCCCGTTCCGGGGGCTTTGTCAACGCTTTCCGTGGGCACGAAGAAATCGGTTCGCAGGGATTCCCCGATAACTTCGATCTGCAGTTCCGGTTGGAAATCCAGAATCCTCTGCGCCAGCGCAGGGCTGATCGCGACTACCTGATTCACGCCCGTCAACGTCTCACGGACCAGACGCCGGCTCAGTTCAGTTCCCAGGTGCATTGAAAAGGGACTTGAATGTTCTGTCAGTACGATCGGTAGGCGGTGCTGCGTCGCGACACCGAAAGCCGACCAGCCCGCTGGGAGCACAACGTGAGCGTGGATTATGTCGGGAGTGCCCCATTCGCTAACCACTCGCTTGAATCCCTTTTGCGCCGCTCGGGCAAACGTTCCGTAGTCGATCGACTCCGGACCGTGAGGAATCAAAGGTCGAGCGTATTCGTGATACACCGTCAGTCCTGACTGTTGTTCTCTAACCGAGCGGTCAGGAGCATCAGACTTCAAGACGTTCCGCCACGAAGCCATCTTCGGCAGCAACACCGCGACGTCAAACTCTTTGGAGAGCGCAACGGCTTGTTCCTCGATGAAAACCCCACTGATCGGATCGTCCTCGTTGGGATACCACGAAGGCACGAACAAAACTTTCTTTCTCATACTGTTCTCTCGGCACTGGTCCGAAGTCGTACTGCTGACAAAAGCATTCTCAGGTCTTCCGACGTTGGCAACAATACCTCTCGCACAGACGCACCAGTCTCACGAATAAAAAAGACTATCAACAGCACCGCACTTAATGAGTAGGAAACTGTGCTCGCAATTGCTGCACCGACAATATTCAGCTTCGGAATCAATGCAAGATCCAATCCGATCGTGACGATTAACGAAACACCAGACACGATCAGATTGAGTCGAGGCTTTCCAATTCCGGCAATGTACGCCGCCAGAACGTTAGCAACACTGAAAACAACGATTCCAGGCAACAACCAAATCAGAGCCATAATGCTCGGCCGAAATGCTTCTCCGTACAAAAGCGGTATCGCTTGCGTTGCCAGCACAGCAAGCGCCAGTCCGCAAAGGGCCGTCGCCCACAGAGAAAGTCGAGTTACCATCGCTGTGTGGCGAATACTTCCGCCATCGTCGGTTGAAGCGGCAACTTTAGGCAACAGAACACTCGCAACGGAGTTGGACATCAGCCAAAGCAGTTGACCCAGCGACACGGCAAGTGTGTAACGACCGACCGAGGCCGCCCCTGCAAAGAACCCAACTACAAACACATCAAGTTTATAGTTTAGAAACTGGGCAAGGTTCGCAGCGTAACAAGGAACCGCAAAAGCCAGGGCCCCTTTTAATCCGCTCAGATCTCGCGACAACTGAAACTTAAAGCCAAGAGATGCCAACAACAAAACGCTGATCAAAACGCTTGCCGACAGAGCCACCAGAAACAAAAAACCGACCGACAACTGCTTCCCTGCCAGATACAGTGCGCCGCCAAGAACGAACACGCTGACGAACTGCGTCACGCGACCGACAAACTCCGTGTTGTTCACAATCGCGATCTGTTGCTGTCCAATAAGAATTGCGGCCCAGAACTTCGTGATCAGGTCCACCCAAACGTAGAGGACCACGCCGCCGAGAATCCACAGGCCCCAATCTGGCAGAAACAGTTGAAAGTAACTGGTAAGCCTCAGAAGGAACAGTATGACGAGTGCAACGGACGCTTGCAGGATCGATACAAAAATCAACTGCGAAGCGATCACATTCGCCGCAACCTTCCCTTGCGCAACTACAAACGTGACGCCCTGGGGAAGAGACATGCTGAGGGCCATCGCCAGCAAAGCAGCGGTCGCGATTATGAGGTCGAGGCTTCCCTTGCCCGTTGGGCCAACCGTGCGTGCGATCAGAACACTGGTAGCGATTCCGAGCGGCAGAAGAAAGATGTTTACGCCAAACGCGTGGACAGTCTTTGGAAGGCCAAAAGTCCAACTGGCACGATTTCTAAGCGTGGTCGCCATCAATTCCCGTTCGTCAGATCCGTTAGCGTCTTCTTATCGCCAGTATGTCATTACCATACTGAACCAAACGATAGCTGTTACCACGTAGCAGTTTGCGGGCCTTGTCAAACTCGTCGTTGGGGAGCAGATGATGTTCGAACAGGATCACCGAAGGTTTGTAACGCTGGAGGTCGAGCTGCGAGAGTACCTTGTAGTCAAAACCCTCCGTGTCGATGTGAAGAAGGTCAATAGTATTTACGCGGTTTCGATCCAGCACGTCCTGTAAAGGAAGACACTGAACGTCCTCTTCAACGATGTACGGGCGCATCTCCTCACCCATCATCTTTGTGATGTGGTCCTTATCGAAAGAGCCTAGCTGATCGTGCCAGTACGGCAAGTTCAGCTCACTCTTCGCCTTCTCTGAAACGTAGTAGAACTTTTTACTCCCCTTCTCACTACCGATCGCCACGTTCTCGAAGATAAACCTTTCGGCGGAACCATAGTTTCGGCGCAGGCGCTGAAAGAGGAAATCAATAGGCTCGATAAAGATGCCGCTCCAATTCTCTCGAGCGACGATCAGATCGTGAATAGGGTCGCCCTGAAGTCCATCATTGGAACCGACCTGGACGAAAAACACCGCCGGCTTACTACCAACCGCTTTCAGAATTCGCTCCTGTATCGTGGGATCTGATTGGCGAAACCGGCGGTAGATCCACTTTCCGGCGCCATAAACGATTGGGAGGTTACGAAGATACCCCTTGATTTTCTCGTTTGTCGGTTGTCGGCTTGTGACCTCAGCCATACACAAATTCGTGCAAACGTCGCACCCCGCGTCGTACTTTCTCCCGCTCGTCAACCGTCGCCACGCCCATTAGCAGAATGGCGCCGACGTAAACTGCCGCGAAAACGATAAAACACCCTGCCAACACTATCAGCGGTTTGGCATGCGCAGTCATAATCAACGAACGCACGAAGAAACACAAAACGCCCGCGCCAATTGACGCTATTGCTATTTTCCCGACATCAGCGAAAAGTTTCAGATCGCGAGGCTTTGCGCCGAGCACACGGCTGAACCTGACCGCCATCGCCACGCGTCCGACGACGTTCATTCCCACCACTACACTAATCGCACCAACCAATCCAAAACGCGAAATGAAAAACCACAGTGCAAACACGTTGACGATCGACGTTACGATCTGGAGTCTGACCAGAAAGAAGCGATGGCTTTCGTAGGCGCGTGCGACAGCATCCACTTCCAACAGTGAGAGCGGCAGCAGGGTCAGGTTGATCGCGAAGATGGGCCAACTATCCGCATACGCCGGCGTAAACATGAACGTCAAAAACTCCCGGCCAGTCAGCATCAGAAAAACGTAGACGGGAATGAACACGACGGCCAATTTGCGCGTCGCATTCGCCAGCAACACGATAATCTCGCGCGGCTGAGTCTGTTCCTGGAGATAACTGATCCGTGGCAGTATCACGGCGCTGACGGATTCGCGCAAAATCCCGATTAGCGGCAGTTGGGCCACACCGATCGAATAGATCGCAAACGTCGCGGCGCTAAAACGATTTGAGACGAAGTAGTTATGGAGGTCGGTTTGGATCGTATAGAGCAGACCTGCGAGTCCGAACGGCAGCGCGTAAGCCACCTGTTTTCCCGTCAAAGACCAATCAAATGCGCGGTAGAATCCCGGAAAACGAGACGAGACATACCAAACCAACGTTGCGCTTTGCAGCACCCCGTGAATGAGGGCGGCATAGATCAGTGCGTGAACGCTATCGAAGATGATTGCCGCGGAGATTAACAGAATGGTGCGGGTGAGTTGTCCTGCGACGATGAAGATCGTGGCGAGTTTTAATTCCTGATTGGCGACGGCGACCGTTTCAAGAAAGGACGAGAACAACCAGAGCATTATCACCATGCCCAACAACGGTGCGAAAGAACTAATTCCCGGATCGCGGAAAATTCGCGCGATCACACCAGGCCAGAAGATGAGCACGAGACAGGCCACGCCGCCCATTACCAAATTGAAGAGCAGGACGTTGAGAATGACTTGTCCGCGACGGGCGCGATCGGTTTCGCGAGGAAGGTAGTAATAAGCGCTCATGCCGAAGCCAAGCGGCAGCAGCGCGCAGGCAGTCGTCGTTATCAGGAATACCTGCTTGAACAGTCCGTATTCGCTCTGGCTCAGCGTACGCGTCAGCAACACCGGTAAAGCGAAAGCAAACGCGAACGCCAGGGTCTTGGCGACTAGTAGCCAAAACGCCTGTGCCGTAAGCGACCTGCGTGGTGGTTGCTGGTCAGTCATCAGAGTAATAAACGTTCAAAAACCCAAAGCTTCCAAAGCTTTACACAGATTTGGCGGGTGTCATCTCCCGACGAGAGTAGAGCCGCCGGAGCATTTCCGGGGCAATTCGCAAAGCCAGACAGACAAAAACGAGCTTCCAACCAGGTGCAAATTTCCGGGCCTCATTGAACGAGTGCAGCGCCCCCGGAAAGTCTCGACCAAGGAGTTTTTGCTTGCCGTTTTCGAGAGCCAGCTCGCGCAGCGTCCGGTTCATGTTCCACTGAAGCGCGGTCTTTTCACCCTCGGTCAAATCCGTTCTGGCTTTAATGGATTCAAGGACGGAAAGTGTACGTTGAAGCTGGCTAATTGTGCCCCCGGAAAGACCACTCTCGACGATGCGATGATGGGCCAAAACATCGCGAGTGCAGGCGAATCGCGCTCCCGCTTTTGCGAGTCGCAACCAGAGATCAAAATCCTGACCGCGTCGCAACGACACGTCAAACAGACCAACGTCGAGTATCGACGCTTTGCGGGCCAGGACGGTTGACGTAAGAATCGTAACTTTCACAGCCAACAAATTTTCAACGGTGACCTCGCCCTGCGGAGGATCCATTTGCATGAAAGTGCGGCCCTCCAAACGCGAGTCACCAAAAAGCAAAGCATCCGCGAAGACGAGATCCGCCTTGCTGCTTCTAAGCAGTTCAATCTGTTTCTCGAGGAAACCCCGGACCCACGTGTCGTCAGCATCGAGAAATGCGACGAATTCTCCCGTCGCGGCGCGGAGCCCGGCGTTGCGTGCCGCGCCTGCGCCCTGGTTCTCCTGCTTGATGTAACGAAGGTTCGCCGGATAACGATGCAAGACTTGTTCGAGCTCTTCCGTATCGGAAGAACCGTCGTTGATCACGATCACTTCAAAGCGAGTGGACGTTTGCGCGAAGACTGAGTCGAGCGTTTCGCCTATGAACTCTGCGGCGTTGTACGCGGGAATGATGACGCTGACTGTCGGGTTCTCGGGCGGCTGCTCAGTCATACTTGAACCAATAGTAGATAAGTTTCGCGTACTCGCCGCCGACGTTGCGCCAGCCGTCAGGTTGCAACCACCAGAACACTGTCGAAGCGTGCAGCGAATCGTCCGGTGATGGTTCCATTCCAAGTTTTACGTCAGTACCGGCGAAGGTCTGTTGCAACGTCTGCAGAGCGCGTCGCGAATGGTACGAGGAGGTGACAACCAGAAGAGATTTGTATCTTGGCAGCGAAATGAAATGCTGTATGAACCTCTCATTGAGCACACGGTGTTTCAAAACTAGTGCTTCGTCGTGCGTGCTTGCGGCGAACCCTGGAACGACCTCGATTTTGTCCTCCGGCACACCGCCTTTGATCAATTCATCTTGCGCTCGTTCGACGAAGAACGGGTTTCGTTGTCGCGCATTGTCCCATCCACCTCGCGTGTGATCGTCGGTCAACAGCACCCTCGGCGCTCGACCTTCGCGAAACAACTGCGCCGCCTTGTGTGTTCGTTCAACGTAAGCACTCGAACCGCTCAACACAACGATCGCATCGGCTGACTCCAGCGGCGCTCTTACAATCAACGCCCGCGCAGCAACGCCGGCAGCGATCGTCCAAACGACAATCACGACCAGAAAGATTTTCACGATGCGTGCTTTCACGACCATCTGGACCGCTTCATCAAACAATCGACGACCGTAAGATCTCCGGCGATGCTGATGGTGTGCGTCCCCAGCAAGTCGTTACTCCAGTTGGGAAGAATGTTCGACACCTGCTCTTCCCGAAACTGATCGTGATCGAGTTGAGTCACTCGGTTAATGGAGATCGCGTAGCCGTATCTTCCGGATGAGTCCTGCGCCGGGCGATAGACATCGCCGTTCCACTCGAACAACGCGCCCGCCGGGCGCGACCCTCGCACGTCTGACTTCACCGGATTCCGGCGGTGCGGCGTCCATGGTCCAAGCGGAGTATTCGCAGAGAACAGGTACACTTCATCCGGAATGCTGTGCTCCGAAATGGAGACAAACATCCACCACGTGCCGTCAACTTCGACGAGCGTTGCATCCTTCGCGCGCACGTCCGTCAAGAGAACTTTCTCCAGTTCCCACTGAAACGGAAAAGACTTCGCGCGGTACAACTCAACGGTCTTATTCGCGGCGCTCTCCGGCACCATGTAGTAGTTCTGGTTCCACTCGAACACGCACGGATACGAGAGGTGATAGTCGCGTTCGAGCACCTTCGTGGGCCCCTTCACCACGCCTTTGCGGTCCAACTCGATAACCGAGATATGCCCTTTGCCCGTTTTGTATAAAAGCTCCTCGATGAAAACGTAATAACGATCGGCGGCTTTGATCGCGAAAGGGTCGGCCCAAAAGCGGTCCTTTGGCGGCACGAGGTTCTTGAATCGATACAACGTGTTATTCGAGTCGCAAGGTCCTGAGCGGAAGCGATACGCCAGCGCCCACTGATCACTGTTGAGCGCGGCCTGGACCTTACTCGCCGCGTATTTCGTCACCATGCGCGACAAGCGCGGCAACATTTCGCGGTTCGTCGGCATGCGATACAAGCGGTTTGAATACGGGCGATACAGTTGATTCTCGGGACCGCACACCGGAACGCCGTCAGCAAGATCTTTGAGTTTTCGAATAACGAACGCCGCGGATTTCCAGTACAGGTTGTTGCGATTCGCTTTGACCGAGAACCGATCACTCGTCGGCGACAACGATCGATAGATGACGCGGCCGTTATCAAGATCTTCGGTGAGGATTTGCAGGACGGAACCGGTTACCGGCACGCCATCCATCACTTCCCAAAATCCGGCCGGCCCGCCGCGATTCACAAGATTGTCGCCGTGATGAAACGACCACACGCCGTGCCGCGCGATCTTCAGAGCCTCGCCCTTGAGAATGCGAAACCCGAAACTCAAGGCCACATCGAGATCGAATTCGCGAATCTGTTTAACTGTCTCTTCAGGAAACCAATCGGAGTACTTCTTCATTTCCGGCATGACCGCGATGACCGGAACGTCCGCCAACAGAGGCTTGATGTCTGTGGGTTCGAACGCGTCGGGACTAACTTTCACTCTCCGCTCGTCGATCTTACCGTAGAGCGCAAACAGCAGATGCTTTCGATTGCGCCAGTAATTTTTTAGCCGCCCGCCCCCTTGTTTCGCCTGTGCCGTTTGCCCGGCTTCGTTCTTGATTATGACGGTGACTTCGGCAAAACCCGAGGATTGGATCTGGCTGATTACCTGATGGATCCATTTACGCTGGACAAACGAATCGATCAATAGTCCGATTCGCAGGGGCAGGCCCTTAGTTGGGGAATCACTCTTCACCAGCAGATGCCCTGGTAGTTTTCACTGGAGGTGCGTCCAGCAAATAGATGGACCAGATCGATGAGCTGCTGATCCTTTCGCAGCCGTTCCTCGACGCTGCGAAATTCTTCAGCCTGGTTACCGATGATGATCACGTCGGAATCGTTCAGCACACTATCGATGCCGGCTCGCATTAATTTCGAGATGTGCGGAATCTCTCGCTCGATGTATTCCTTGTTTGCGCCGACGAGGCGGGCCAGCGAAACGTCGCGATCGTAAATAGCCAGCTCGAATCCCTTTCCGAGCAGGGTTTCGATCAGAGTCACCATGGGCGACTCGCGCAGATCGTCCGTGCCCGCTTTGAAACTGAATCCGAGCACTCCGACGCGTTTCTTGTTGCTCGCGACTACCATATCGACGGCCCGTTCAATCTGTAGACGGTTGCTCGGTAGAATTGCCGAAAGCACGGGAACTTCCACGTCAAGCTCTTTAGCCTTGTAGTTAATAGCGCGCAGATCTTTCGGCAGGCATGAACCGCCAAACGCGAAGCCCGGTTTCAAGTAGTAGGGCGACAGGTTCAGCTTCGTGTCCTGACAGAACACATGCATCACTTCATGGCTATCGATCTGCAACGCCTTGCACAGGTTTCCGATCTCATTCGCGAAACTCACCTTCAGCGCATGGAAGCAGTTGCAGACGTACTTGACCATCTCCGCGGTCTTCAAGGAGGTGGTATAGACGGACGCGTTAATCTTCGCGTACAGACTGCGCACGGCGGCGACAGTCTCTTCGTCGTCGGCGCCAATCAACGTGAACGGCGGCGAGTAAAAATCCTTCAACGAAGATCCTTCGCGGAGAAACTCCGGATTGATGCAGATGCCAAAATCCTCGATCGCTTTCTTACCTGACGTCTGTTCCAGCGCCGGCACGACGGTGTTCTGCACGGTGCCCGGCAACATCGTGCTGCGAATCACGACGATATGCCGTTGTTGCTTATTCTTGATTGCCGAGCCGATCTCGCGGCAGACTTGTTCGACGTGACGCAGATGCAAACTACCGTTTTGATTGCTCGGCGTGCCCACACAGACGAGGGAGAGATCCGATTCGTTAACTGCGCGCTCTGAATCGGTAGTTGCCGACAGGCGACCGGCCTTAACCACCTTCGCGATCAGTTCGTTAATGCCCTCTTCGATGATCGGGCTTTTTCCATCATTGATGATTTCAACCTTGGTTGGGTTGACGTCTACGCCAATCACTTCATTGCCTTCCTCGGCGAAACAGGCCGCGGAAACACAACCGACGTAACCCAGGCCGAAGACACTCAGTTTCACGTTTCTACGTTTCTCCACTTCTTAAGCTACTTGCGCCTTTTTGTGGCTACTCATTGCCCTCTCGCAGATGGCCGCAAACCTGTCTGCCACCGTGTCCCAGCCAAATTCTTTTCTGACTCTTGCGGCAGCGTGTTGTCGGATCTCATCGGCAAAGTTCTGATCCTTGAGCAGTTTTACCACCGAATCAGCAAATGATTCCGGTGTATCGGCGAGTACAATCTCTTTCCCATCGGTGACCGGCAAACCCTCGGCGCCAATCGAGGTCGAGACGATCGGTTTCTCCATCGCCATTGCTTCATATATCTTCAATCGTGTGCCGCCGCCAATTCGCAGCGGCACGATGTAAACCGCTGCCTGTTCCATGTACGGTCTAACGTCCTCGACGCGGCCCGTCACAATCACCGACGGATCACGTTTGCTTAACTCCAACAGTGCCGGATACGGATCGCGCCCGACGACGGTTAACGTCACATCCGGTACCACTTGCCTCACTCGCGGCATGATCTGTTCGGTGAAGTAACGAATGGCGTCTTCGTTTGGGAGCCAGTCCATCGAACCAGTAAACACCAGATTGTGCGGCTGGCGTTCTTGATTACCGCGCGGTCGAAAGAACGTCGTGTCCACGCCCGTCGGCACGTCGTAGATATTCTTGACTCCGTACTCGCGCGCCATCTGTTCCCGATCTTCTCGCGACACCGCGACGACGCAGTCAAACCACGGGCACGCAGCCGCCTCGAAGTCAACCATCTTGCGCCACTGGCGACGCAAGTACTTCTTTTTCGCCGCGTTCGTCTGCACCTCGTAATGACGCTTCCAGATCATCGCTTCAACGTTGTGCTGAAACAACACTGTCGCGTTATCGAGATTGCGCGGCACGTTTACGGCCGGCGCTAAAAAATCACAGATCAGAACATCAAACTGTCTCACTCGTTTTTCGATCTCACGGCGCATTTTATCCGACTGGTATTTCTTAATCGCGTAAGGAAGTTCGGACGTTAAATTGAGCGCGAGTTCAAAATAAAATCCGGCGGTAAACTTTTCGTGCCGTCGATGGGGAACGCAGATTAGATCATGGCAATACTCACTCGCTAATGCGCGCGCCTTGTCGTCAGCAGTACCGTCGTCGAGTGTCAGGTAGGTGATGTGGTGTTTGCGCTTCAGCTCCTTGAGCATGTTGTAAGTGCGAATCTTTCCGCCCTTATCGACCGGATGCAGCAATTCGGTTTTGAGCCAGAGGATTCGCACGCTCACGCATGAACCGGCGCGAGTTCAGCCTCGCGTGTCAGGACTTCGGCGCTTGCACCTTCGTCGCCGTCAAAAAATCGTCTTTGCCACATTTCGAAATTGACGAGGGCCCACAGACGTTCGTCGTGGTTCTCTCCGCCCGACTGGTGCCGTCTCACAAGATCTCTGACGAAGTCAGGTTCAAAGATTCCTCGCTCCAACGTGCGACTGCTGAGCACGTATTCGTCGAGAAAGTAACTGTACGGGCCGCGGAACCACGTACCGATGGGAACCGGGAAACCCATCTTCGGACGCGTCAGTATCGCTTCGGGGAGCACACCCTTCATGCTCTGACGCAGGATGTACTTCGTGGTCCAACCTCGTAGTTTCAGTCGTTCCGGCAGACTCGCCGTGAATTCGACCAGCTTGTGATCCAAAAACGGCACACGACTCTCGATCGACGCCGCCATGCTCATCTGGTCCTGCTTCATCAGCAGTTCGTGGAGATAGGTCTTGATGTCGGCGTAAAGTAGCCGATCCAGGAGCGACTGCGCATCAGTCTGTTCGAGCAGGGCCTTTACTTCTGTGTACGGATCGCTCTGACCGACATGGTCACGAGTTTCGGCCGTCAGTAACGCGGCATGCATAGCCCGCGGGAAAACGGCGAAGTTATCGAAATAGATAGTTTCGATATCGGGCGTCAGGGCCAGAAATGTTCGCGAGAGCTTTTGTCGAAGCTTCGAACCGGGCGACATTCCCGCGATTCCGCTTTGAATGGTTTTTCTGATGCCCGCTGTGGTTAGACTCTGGTATCGGGCGCCAAACTCGAGATTGAAAACTGTTTTCTTGTACCTCGCATAACCGGCGAGCAGTTCGTCGCTGCCTTCGCCTGTCAATACGACCTTTACGTTTTGCGATGCGAGATGAGAAACGAAATACAGTGCAACGCTCGACGGATGGGCCAGCGGTTCGTCTTCGTGCCAGATCAGGTTTGGCAACGCCGAGAAGAAATCTTCCGGACTGACGAGGATCTCGTGATGGTCCGTCTTGTATTTTTCGGCAACGAGTCGCGCGTACTCCAGTTCGTTTGCTTCACGTTCGCGAAACGCAACCGAGAACGTCTTGATCGGCTCATCGACCATCCCGCTCATCATCGCTGCTATTGCCGACGAATCGATGCCGCCTGAAAGGAACATTCCGAGTGGTACGTCCGCCATTAACCGCAGCTTCACAGACGTGCGAAACAGTTCGGTCCACTGTTCGATGTAATCTTTATCGCTGAACCCTTCATCCCTGGCTTTTACAAAGCTGACGTCCCAGTAGCGCTTGATGTTGATTTTTCCGTCACGCCAGACAAGCGTGTGACCGGGAAGCAAACGTTTCACGCCCGCGAAGAGCGTCGTCTCACCTGAAGGTGCGTGGTTCGCGAGATAATCCGGCAGTGCGGCGTAGTTGAGTTCGGGTTTGAGTGCGTCCGCGGCGAAGATCGTCTTAATTTCGGAACCGAAGTAGAGCGAACCGTCGTCGGCGTGAAAGTAGTAAAGCGGCTTCACACCGAGCCTGTCGCGAGCGATGAACAACTCCTGTTTGCGCTGGTCCCAGATCGCAAACGCAAACATGCCGCGCAGATGCTCGACGCAGTCAACGCCATGCTCTTCGTAAAGATGAAGAATCGTTTCAGTGTCGCAGTGGGTTTTGTAAACGTGGCCGCGTGATTCAAGCCACTCGCGGTAATCGGCGTGGTTGTAGATCTCGCCGTTGTAGATGATGTGCAGCGTATCGTCTTCGTTGGTCATCGGCTGATGACCGGCGGCGACGTCGACAATGCTCAAACGGCGGTGACCGAGACCGACGTTGCGGTCGATGAAGATGCCCTCGTCGTCCGGGCCGCGATGCCTTATGACGTCGCGCATCGCCTCGAGCTGCGGGCGCGAGACCGTCCGGCCCGATCGACTCGAAAATGCTATTCCGTTAATGCCGCACATTTAGTTATGTAATCCGTGTTAATCCGTGGTGGATCGAATCATATCAGGAGGTAGGTGTAAACACTTTCTCCTGGCTTCAAGATGGCGGAGTACCGGAACACTTTGGCCGGCTCCTTTTGACCATAACAGTGCGAAACCCACTGGTTTTCCTCTATCCAGCGGCCTTTTCCCGTCACACGGATTGTCAGGCCGGAATGCGGCTCGCTGATCAAATCGTTCTCCAGATAGGGGTTGGTGGTGGAATCGAAGTGAAAGTAGATGTCAGCAGTATGTGCTGTTGAGGATTTTAAAGTGTCGCAAATAGTCCAGGATTTGCCCTTCTCAAACTTAATACTGCGAACAAGGTTGGCTCGTTCGCCTTCGACGTAGACGTACTCGTCTGTGTTTTTCCAATCTAGCACGCGACACTGCCCGACGGTCTTCCAGGTAAAGGCTTCGTCGGGAATGGAAGAAGAGACGCCGTCGAGAGTCACGGTGTTGTGGGCCTGCGAGCTGCGAAACCAGTCGCGGAGTTCTTTTGATCCGGTGTAGGTGTAAGTTCCCGGATCGACAAGCACGGTACGACCGTTAGCGGCCAATTCGAACGAGAGGGCGTCAGCATGCGCATGACCGCAGTTGAGCGCGCCGTGCGGGCCGCAGTCGAAGAGCAGGTAGTTTGACTTGTCGGTCCAGCCGTCGCGCATGACGAAATAGCCGCCGTCAGGAAACGCTTTCGACAGTTCGCTCGGTTCCTGCGCGTCGATCGCTTCGTAGGTTCGTAAACCTTCAACGCCGAGTAGCCACAGCAACTCTTCAGCCGCGTCGCCAGCAACGAACTTGTAGTCGCCACGATTGAACAGTGCAGCGCCGGTCGCCAGCGACGGGCGAAAGTCGTTCGTTGCGCGGGCGTCGAGCATTGCCAAACGTCCACCGTCGTCGTCGCCAAAGAATGGCGTCGTGCCGTCGGGACGCGTGATGTACATCAAGTGGTCGAGCAATGAGACCAGTGCGACCTCTACTGTCTTCGGGATAGAACTACCGTTGACCCGCGAGAGAATCAGAAAGTGAATGTAAAAGTCCGTGGTGTAACGATGGTAATAACTTGACTGCTCGAAATAGACACCATCAGGTTTAACGTGCACCGGGATCTGATCGATCAAAATCTCGCGGCCGAGATCCTGCCAGCGTTTAGCTTCGTCAAACTCCGGAAGCAGAGTGCCGAGGTAAAAAAGTCCGAGCGCTTCGCCGGTCAGATGTGTGTTGGGACTGAAATAGGTCGATAGATAGGATTCAAGATGTCGCGCGTTCAGATACAGAAACTTCAGCGCTCGTTTCAGCGTCTCAGCGGGCACAGCGTCTTTGAAAAAGTAGAGCGCCCACAACCACGAGATCGATCGGAACGCGACCTCCAAACTGCTGGCCCAATTGATACCAAGCTTTGGCGGGTTCGCGTCCATCCACGACTCGAGGTGACTCACAAACGTGGCCGCGTATCGCTCGTCGCCGGTCAGCGCGTAAGCCTGGCCCAACTTCATGAAATACTGATGGCGATTCAATTCCCAGGTGATCTTTTTGTCGCCCGCGACGTCAGCGTCGAGATAGTCGAGCTTGCTCCAGTGTTGCAGAGGAATTCGCTTGCCGCTGACGGGTTCGAAATGCCAGTCGATCGGATCGCCAAAACTCAGGTTCTTAAATCCAAGCAGATCAAACTTTCCTACACAGATGCGGTCAGCTTGTTCGACTATCCGTTGCGCCGTCTCAGGCCACCGGGATTTGAGTTCGGCTGCGGTTGTTTTCAGATTCTGAAAACCGCCGAAGAATCTCTGTGTTGCAAAATCCGCGTTAGGAACATTCTCGGGCAGCTTGACGAGACTGGACCAACCGCGCCGCTCACTGAACGCCGCGACGCGTTGCGACGCGCGCACGCGCAACTCATGAAGCGACGCATTCTTGAGCTTTTGCAGGTTCATTGGTCCAGCTCGATCAACTCGTACAACTCTTTCACTGCCCGCTCAGTCGCCGTACCAGGCTTGTAAAACATCTCGTTCGCCACCGCTACCCGTTCACCCGACTTAATCTTCGGCTCCGCAAAAGCACGCTCGACAGCCGCGACCGTCTCGTCCACGTTGTTCACGCTTATCGACGCATTCGCCATTAACTCAACATAGCTCGGTTCGATATCCGTATTCTTGATCAACTCCGGCAGGTGTATTCGAATCAACGGTCGATCGAGCAGCAGGTATTCAAAACCAACGGAACTGTGATCCGTGATCATCACGTCAGCCGCGGGCAAATACCTGGAAGAGTTACTGCCCGTCGCCAACAACCCGCCGTAACGCTGCAACAACGGCTCCAGCCGTTCTCCCCAATCCACGCCTCCGGAATGTTCATGATTAAGAGCATCTCTCGAACGGTCGTGCAGTTTCACGATCAAGGCATATCCCGCTTCACCGAGTCGCTTCACCAACTCTTCACCCATCGACACCACAGAAGAATGCGAGGACCATGTCGGCGCGTAAAGAACGGTTCGCCTCGCCGGATCGATACCGAGCGACGTCAGAATTTCATCACGAACAAGCGAACCGTCGACCAGGCAATCAAGCTTTGGCATGCCGATCAAACGCGCGGCCTCGCTGTTTTCGTCAATCGCACCGCAATCGATGAAGTGCTGCAACCGTCGCTTGTTAATGAAGAACAACCGATCCCAGTCGCGCATCGAATTCGATGGCGAATCGTAAACCGTTCGATACTTCCCCGCGACGCCATGAAACGTCTGCACTCTCCGCGCGCCTCGCGGCAACTTCATCCACAAAAAATCGGCCGCGAGGTAAACATCAAACCGCGTAAGCGAAGCCTGAAGTGGCGTAACAAACTTAAACGGACCGCTCGCCTCGGCAAAAATTTCGGCATGATTCTCTGGGTGCTCGCTGGCGGTGAAGTAAAAATCCAGGCGCGGATCCTGCTGAAGACGTTCGACGATCGGCGAGACGGTTGAATAGTTCATCGCCGTCCGCGCGTTGACGAGCAATCGCCTCCGATCGGGAGAACGCCAACGTTGCCACTGCTTGTCGATCTCGCGGCCGGTGGTGATAACGCGCTTAAGGCTCATGGAACGTGCTGCAGCTGCGATTCGATCTGCGGGAAGATCTCGCTCACCGCGCGTTGGTAGTCTTGCGGAAAATCAATCTCTATCCAGGGTAAACCACCCGTGCTCAACGCATGCAGCGGATACGCACGCGCATACTCTAGAAAAGCGCGCGGCGCCCACTCTTTCTTAGCGCCATTGGCTATCAACTCGTTCATGTATTGCACTAAAACTTTCGCTCCCGCCGCGCCGAACTTCACAATGCCGACATTTTCGCCATCAGCGTCGAGCGGATCGATTTCTTTCGAAATGTCGACAACGAGTTGGTCCCTGACTTTGATTTTCATCTCTTCGTCGCCGAGCGGATTTGGATCCGAATCGGATATCAACAACGCGTCCCCGTGGTTGGATTCAAGCAGATCGGCAAGCATCTGTGGATGGAAAAGCACGTCGGAATTGAGCACGACGAAACCGTCCAGCATGTGTTCGCGCGCGAGCCACAACGAGTAAAGGCTGCTAGTCTCGGCGAAGTTTGCGTTCTCGACGAAACTGATCTCGTCGTCGCATTCTTCGCGAATGCTGTCCGCACCGAAACCAACCACAACTACAATCTCTGTAACGTCCAAACTCCGGAGCGTGTCGATCTGCCGGTGCAAAAGCGTCGAGCCGCCGACATCCACCAGACACTTTGGTTTTACGGCCGCGCCGTCGAGCCGGGTACCTTTTCCTGCTGCGAGTATGATTGCTTTCATGACGGCTGGCTGAGCTCGTTCGCCGGTGTGCTGGGAACCGAGCCTCGCCTAAACACTTCCTTCACTTTATTAAAATACCAATCCCGTTCGTTCCGGCTGATGGCGAACAGCAAAAACAAGGCCGCATAGATTCCCGCGGCCAGAAGCGCCTGGACCATCATCCACGACCATGAAGCGCCGTCCTGCTGCCGCGCCAGCACAATAAACCCGGCCATCACGATCGCCGGCCAGGCCGCCGGCCATACACTCTGACGAATCACGGTCCAACGCGAAAGCTCCACGCGACGACACGCCGCGGGAAATACCACAAACATTGAAAATACGACCATTGGTATCAATGTTCCGATAGCGACGCCGATCAAACCGTACCAGCGCACCAGCACAACACTCAACACCAGATTGCTGATTGCCATGCCCAGGTTCGAGAAGGCGAGGGTCTTATGCAGCCCCGATCCCTTTAAAACCACTGTTGACGTCGCATTGCCGACGCGCAACGCCACGACGATACTCAAAATGTAGATAACGTTTACACTGCCCTCGAAATCGGGTCCCACCCACAAGTTAACGAGGGGCCGCGCCGTCAATCCGAGCACCGTTGCCAGCGGCACGACCATCGCCAGCGACAAACGCGTCCCCTGAATCAGGATCTTTTGCAGCTTGTCGACTCGTTCAACAGTCGAACTATCGACCACCACCGGAAACAATGCTCCGTTCAGTTGATCGGTGATGCGCTGAACGATTTCGATTAACCGTTGGGCCACCGCCCAGACGGCGACCGCCGCGGTACCCATAAACGCGCCGATGACGATCGTGTCGGTTGAGTAGTTCAGCTTGTTTGCCAGATCGATGATCAGAATGAAGACGCTGAACCCTGTAATTTCGCGAAGCCGATCACGATTGAAAAATCGTGGCCGGATGCTGAGGGACGGAAAAACACGATACGCGTTCAGCGCATACGCAAGGTAGCTGAGGATGCGCACTGCTGTTGTAGCCGCGACCAGTTCCGCCAGACCGTAACCGGACAACAATACAGCGACGTTCACGAGCGCAACGACGATGGCCGTCACAAACGCAACCGCGCCGTTCATGTACTGTCTTTGAAATCCGTTGACGATGCCGCCAAAGACACTGACAGGAAATCCCAACGCAACGTACGCACTGATGAAGAGTAAAACGATCTGTCCGCTGCGCACTTGAGCCGGCGTCAACTCAAAAAAGTTGTCCAGATTCAGCGCGATCACACCGGCAACGAGAAACGTCAGCAAACCAATGCCGCTGAACACGCAGAACATCGTGCTCGCGATTTCATTCAGCGCCTTGAAGTCACCCTCCGCCCGGTACTTCGCCGCAAATCGCACCTGGGCGACGCCGTAGCCCAGATCGAACATCGAAAAGTAAACAGTGATCGATGCGACCAGAACCCACAAGCCGTACGCAGCTTGACCCAGATGCGCCACGTTAAATGGCAGCATGAAGATGCCGATCAACAGCTCCGTTCCGGTAACCAGGTAGTTCACCGAAACGTTTTGGAAGATCAGCTTTGTTTGGCTTTGGTTTTTAATCACGAAAAAGGGTTACACAAGAAGGCACAAAAGACACAAGAGGCACAGAACGATTTAAGAGGAGTTGAAAGCTAAGAAGGGGTGAAAGCTGCTCATCCCGTTGTTGTAATACCTTTTTTATCTTGTGCGGTTTGTGCCTTTTTGTGGCTATCCTTCCAACGCTGGCTCACGATGCCCGCGAAGAACCACAACCATAGTTCGTCTTCAAAATGCCGAATCGCGTCTCTGCGGGCCAGGGCCGTCCACATCGAAACAAACTTGCTCAGACACGTTCGATACAAATACCGGGGCACCCCCGCGATGTGCGGCACTTGCGAAAAATCGAGCGCCTTGGTCTCCGGCGACTCCATGTCGAGACGATTATTCTGGTAAAGAATCGCCCGGCTGATCCCGTGCCAGTAAAACCAACGTCGAAAGTACTTCTTGGTCAAACGATCTTCGGGAATCACGTGATGAACGACGAGATCAGGCGAGTAGAACCCACGCAAACCCGCAGCACGCGCCCGCTGCGCCCATTCCCTGACCTCCTGGCCCAAGCAAAGTCCCCGCTTTTCGCCCGATACTGTTGTCCCACAGTCCGGCTCGGTCAAAAGCATCACGCCGGAAAACCATGTTTACCCCCAGCGGCACGCGGTCGCCGAACTCCATCGGCTTAGGACCGTAATCGAGCAACGCGATCACGCCCCAGTGCTTGCCGCCGCGGTTCGGCAGCCAGTCAGGCCGTTTGCCCGACCAGATGGGCAGCGCTTTTCCGCCCACGTAATCGCAGTTTAGGTCACGCAGCGCGCGCTCGGAGTTGATCAACCAGTTTGGATCGACGCGGACGTCGTCGTCGGTCACAGCCAGAATCTCGCCTCGAGCAGCACGTATGCCAGCGTTCAACGCCGCGGAACGTCCTTGTTCCTTTTCGAAGATGTACCGCAGGGGAACGGGAAACGACTTGACGCCTTCTACGACCTCGCGCGTGTTATCTGAAGAGTTGTTGTCGACGACGATTACTTCCCAGGGTTCGTCTGCCTTCAGTTCCTTCAAGCTTTCGAGTGTTCTGGGTAGCTCGTCGGCCCGGTTGTAAGTGGCAATAATTACTGAAAACTTCATTATTCTTGCGGTAATTTTCCTCGATTGGGTCTATGATCCAGATACAAGTCTGAGATCGGGAACATTTTCGGATCGGCCGTCCACGATCTGAACGAAAAAACTCTGGACGGGCGTCAACTGTTGGCCCACGCCTTGCATCGGAGTCGTCAATCGACGTCGCTGCCTGAGCTTAGCGTGCGCGCGCCAAAAGTAAAAGGTTTTGCGCGTTACTAGCTGAGGTTGCGATCCATTTTGCTATAAACGTCGATTAATTCTTGAATTCGTTTTTTATAGCTCCGACGGCTCCAGCTCCCGATTGGCGTCGGAAAGGTTTGCAAATCGATCTCAGGGTTGTTTTCTTTCTATGCGTAGCAAATCGTTCCTCGTCGCATTAGCATTCATCCTCCTGGCCTTGCTTTCATCTCCGGCCCAGGCGCAGGAGCGTCTGTGTGATACCGCTTTCGAAGATTGCCGCCAACCGATATGGTCGTTGATCGACAATGAGACTGTCGGCATCGACATGGCATTGTGGTTCATCCAGGACACGTCGATCGCCAACAAGATCATCGCTCGTCACCAGGCAGGAGTTCCTGTTCGGATTCTCGTAGACCCGCGCGGTAATTCAAACGCCGGCAACGAAGCGATCCTGAATCAGTTTAAAAACGCCGGCATCCCCATGCGCTTCAAAAACGGCGGCGGCATCCTTCACTGGAAAATGCTGCTGTTCGTGGGTCAGAACCAACTCGAGTTTAGCGGCGCTAATTTCGGCCCCAGTTTCTTCGTACCCACGACACCTAATTCAAACTATATCGACGAAGCAATTTATTTCACCGATGACCAGTCGCTGATTAACAGCTTCAAGACGAAGTACGAAGATCTCTGGACTGACACCGTCAGATACTCCGACTACGCCAACATTAGCGGACCGCTCACTCGCAAGTATCCGATCTTTCCGATCAACCCCGAGCTCAATTTTCCATTTACCGCCGACGGCAGCCAGGATTTCTACAACCGCACTGCGGTCAACATGAATCAGGAGATGCAGAAGATCGACATCATCATGTACCGCATTACCAATCAACGGTACACCGATGACACGATCGCAGCGATTCAGCGCGGCGTTCCTGTTCGGCTCATCCATGAGCCCAACGAGTATCGAAATCCTGCTCGACAGTGGGACTCCTGGAATATCGATCGGATGTACATGGCCGGTGTCCAGATCAAGATGCGCAAGCATATGGGTCTAAATCACCAGAAGTCAGTGATCCTGTACGGCAAGGGAATGACGATCTTTGGTTCATCGAACTGGACGGGACCATCGTCGAACTTTCAGGACGAGCACAACTACTTCACGCTCAAACCGTTTTTCTTGAACTGGTTTGCCGAGCAGTTTGAGCGCAAGTGGAACTCGGCCACCGAGAACGAACCATTTGTTCCGGGAATTCCGCAAGATCCCGTCAATCAATTACCGGCGAACGGAGCCACCGGTGAATCGACAACGATCACGTTGCGCTGGGAAGGCGGCCAGTGGGCGCACAAATACGACATTTATTTCGGTACTTCATCCAATCCGCCACTGCTCGTTTCGGATGCCAGTACGATTCAGAGCGGCGCCTGTTGCGGACAAACACTGCTCAATAGCGGTTCGGTTGACGACGGAGTCGTCGAGACGTTCACGCTTCCGATGACGCTTCAACCCGGCACAACGTATTTCTGGCGCATTGTCGGTAAGACGATGGCTGACAAGACGGCTAATGGTCCGCTCTGGAGTTTCACGACATCAGGCTCGGCACCCGCTCCGACTCCAACGCCAAGTCCAACGCCAACGCCAACACCCGGACAGGAGTCGCCGAATAACACGCGCGTTCCACCAGCTACTCAGATTACCGATAGCACCGGTGCTGTTTGGACTCGTGCGTCTAATGGAGCGATCTTGCGCAACGGTGTCCAGGCATCGGGCGGCGTCGGTTCTCAAATTCTTTACTGCAATCAGATCATCTATGTGTTGGGCACAGATTCGCAGTGGTATAGGTGGAATGGTGGATGGATAGGACAAGGACCAGTTGATCCTTGTGGTGGGGCAACACCGACGCCGACTCCGACGCCGACGCCTACACCGACGCCGACTCCAACACCGACGCCGACTCCAACACCGACGCCGACGCCAACACCGACGCCAACTCCTACACCACCACCAAACGGGGAATCGCCGAATAACACGCGCGTTCCACCCTGGGCTCAGATCGTCGATAGCACCGGCGCTGTGTGGACGCTTTCAAGTGGAAGAGTTTTCCGCAATGGTCAAGATACGGGCGGCCTCGGCTCTCCACTTATATATTGCGATCACATCATCTATGTGTTCGGCCTTGATAATCAGTGGTGGCGATGGCTCGGAGGCTGGGCACCAGTCGGGACAGTCGAACCGTGCGCATCTGTTCCGCAACCAACACCACCGCCGAGCGGGGAGTCTCCGAATAACACGCGCGTTCCACCTGGGACTCAGATCGTCGATAGCGCGGGCGCTGTGTGGACACTTTCGAATGGAAGAGTCTTCCGCAACGGTCAAGACACGGGGGGCCTCGGCTCACCACTTATATATTGCAATCACATCATCTATGTGTTCGGCCTCGATAACCAGTGGTGGCGGTGGCTCAGTGGCTGGGGACCGGTAGGTACTGTCGATCCGTGTGGCGGACCCACGGCTCCAACTCCAACTCCAACTCCTACGCCGACTCCAACTCCTACACCAACGCCGACGACAGTGACTACCGTATCACCTGCGTCAGGACCAACAGTGGGCGGCACTTCAATCACGATCACCGGCTCGGGATTCCAGTCAGGCGCGAATGTTTCCATCGGAGGAACTGCCGCGTCGAACGTCGCCGTCGTAAACAGCACGTCGATCACCGCGTTGACGCCTGCGCATACGGCCGGAACTGTGGACGTCGTAGTCACCAATACGAATGGATCAAGCGGAACGAAGACCGGCGGGTTCACTTACTTCGTTTCACAGACGTCCGTTCCGTTGTTCGATCGCGTTTTCATTGTCGTAGACGAAAACCAGAGTTTCACCAACACCGTCGGCGGCTCGTCGATGCCTTATCTAAAAGCGCTTGCGGACCGCTATGGTCTGGCGGTCAATTACTTCGCAAACACACAGCCGTCTATAGGCGATTACTTCTGGTTAACGACCGGGCAGAACATTACGAACGACAGCAATTTCTCCGGCACGGTTACGGCGGACAACATCGTTCGACAGCTCAATTCCGCTGGGAAGACGTGGAGAGCGTACGCCGAGAGTCTACCGTCCGTCGGTTACACCGGCGGCGACGCGTACCCGTACGTCAAGCGGCATAATCCGTTCGCGTATTTCTCGGATATTCTGGACAGCCCGGCGCAGGCAAACAATATCGTGCCGTTTACGCATTTCGCGACGGATCTGGCAAACAGCACGCTGCCAAACTATTCATTCATCATTCCGAACCAGCAGAACAACGCGCACGATTGCCCGGCAGCCATTCCGAGCTGCACGAATGCCGACAAACTTGCGGCCGCCGATAGCTGGTTAAAAACCCATATCGATCCGCTGATTTCCAGCACGGCTTTCAGGCAAGGCGGACTCTTGATTCTCACTTGGGACGAGTCAGTGAATACCGACAAGGAAAATGGCGGCGGCCATATTGCGACAGTCGTTATCAGTTCGAAGGCGATTCAGGGTTTCGAATCGTCGACATTCTTCCAGCACCAGAGCGTTCTGCGTCTCACAGCCGAAGCTTTGGGACTGGCAAGTTACCCGGGCGCCGCGGCAACTGCCAACAACATGTCTGAGTTCTTCTCGGGCACTCCGAACACCGCGCCGATCGTAACCTCTGTTTCACCGTCATCTGGTCCAACAACGGGCGGAACCACAGTCACGATCTCCGGAACCGGTTTCGCTTCGGGCGCCAGCGTCAACTTTGGTGGTGCGGTGGCGAGCAACATCAACGTCGTCGGAAGCACAACGATCACTGCCGTGACTCCGGCGCATGCGAGTGGCGATGTGAATGTGGTTGTGACCAACCCCGGCGGCGAGTCGGGAACGAAGAACAACGCGTTTACTTATGGCAGCACACCGCCGCCTGGCGAGACCGTCCTGCTGATTGACGATTTCAACGATGGCGCAATCGATGGTTCCAAGTGGCTCGCGAACAATCTGTTCAGCGGATTCACGGATACGAGCATACCGTTGCAAGAGACTACGCAGTTCCGTATTGGACCATTGAAACAGGAAGGCGGATCGCATTACAACGGCATCAGATCGGCAAACGCATTTAACTTCACTGGCGGTTACGCCTATGTGCAGATTGCGCAGGCGCCCGCTGCGAATACTCAGGCCAATGCTTTCTACACGATCGGGTTTAACGTTGATAACTGCTATCGGATGTATCTCGAAGGTCCAAACCTTGTCGTCCAGAGCAGGATCGGCGGCGGGAAACAAACACTGCTGACACTGTCGTTCAATTCGACGAATCACGCCTTCTGGCGCATACGACACGACGCAGGCAGCGGTCAGGTGGTGTTTGAAGTGGCGCCGGCAAACGGAAGCGCACCGGGGGCGTGGGTACAACTGACCTCAACGACATGGAACACGTCGGCTGTCCCGCTGACCTCGGTAAACTTTGAGCTAAAAGGCGGGACCTGGCGAAATGAAAGCAACAACCCGGGAACGGTCGCTTTCGATAACTTTAAGGCGGTGAGGCCGTAGCCTTAATTTGACAAGGCGCAAAAGCGCAGAGGAACAGCGCGCCCAGAAAGAAAGGAGCAACTAAGTACTAAGCTCGTTGCTCCTTTCGCGTTTTGTTCCTTTGCGCCTTTGCGCCTTTTTCAGGATCTCAGTTACTGGATTGTGAAGTTTGCGATCACCGGGTTGTGATCCGATGGTCGAACGGCGCTATCGTCTGCCGTCCCCAGCCTTATGACTACGTTAGTCTGACTGAAATTGCGGGTGTCCGGAATCTGCGTTCCTTGCAAAACCAGGCTCCCCGCACTCAGCGAGTAGTATACGTAATCGATCCGGCCGCGCCGTGTTCGCGTGTGCAACCCAATCGGATTGTCGGGATACGCCACGGCTGTTCCCGCATTCATCGCGCGCATCCATGAGTCGTAGTAAGCACTGGTCATTCGCACCGTCTCCGATAGGTCGGGGCCGGCGTTGAAGTCTCCGACGATGATCTTGGACTCTGAAAATCCGGAAGCATAAGACAGCAGTTCTCCCGCTTGCGTGTAGCGGTTGCCAGATGATGCGTCGTCGAGGTGCGTAGCGAAGAAATTGATCGTGCGCCCGCCCACGTTCACCGTCGCTTGGGCCACCGAACGCTGGACACTTAAATAACGCCCACCGGTGCTCGAGAAGCCGTACTTTGAAATGATCAGGTTTCCTTCCGTCGTACCGTTGTACTTCGCCATGAAGTGCCAGTACCAACTTCGTCCCGTTTTCGCATTGAGCGAACTGATGAACGTGCTGATGAATTCCGACGGCATTTCACACAAACCCGCGATATCCGGATTCATGTTAGCGATGTATTGGGCCGTGCGATTCCAATCCTTCACGCCGTCTGTTCCCTGGGCGAAGGCGACGTTCCAGCTCAACACGCGCAAGCTACCACCACTCGACGGCGGTGGTGGTGGCGTAGGCGCCGGTGTTGGAGTTGGAGTTGGAGTTGGAGTTGGCGACGGACCTGAACCACAGGGATCAACAAACCCCAGCAGGTACCATCCATTGTTCCACCGATACCATGCGGAGTCTGTGCCGTGCGCATAAACGATACGGTTGCAGTAAAGAATCTGAGAACCTGCGCCGCTTGTGCCGGCACCATTCCGCAGGATCGCTCCGTTGGACAGTGTCCATACAGCAAGGATGCTATCCACGATCTGAGTAGCTGGGGAACTCGTGTGTTATTCGGAGACTCTGAGAGCGGCGTTGGGCTTGGCGTGCTTCCGCCACCGCCACAAGGATCAACAAACCCTACGTGTAACCATCCATTGCTCCAACGCCACCATGCGGAGTCTGTGCCAAGCGCATAAACAATTCGGTTGCAGTAAAGAATTTGAGAACCTGCGCCGGCTGTGCCCAGACCATTGCGCAGGATCGCTCCGTTGGAAAGAGTCCATACAGCAAGGACGCTATCCACGATCTGAGTAGCTGTGGGAACTCGTGTGTTATTCGGAGATTCCGACTGCGGTGTTGGACCTGGCGTGCTTCCGCCACAAGGATCAACAACCCCTACCGATGACCATCCATTGCTCCAACGCCACCATGCGGAGTCTGTGCCAAGCGCATAAACAATTCGGTTGCAGTAAAGAATTTGAGAACCTGCGCCGGCTGTGCCTAGACCATTGCGCAGGATCGCTCCGTTGGAAAGAGTCCATACAGCAAGAACGCTATCCACGATTTGAGTAGCTGTGGGAACTCGTGTGTTATTCGGAGACTCAAGGAGTGTTGGTGGCGGAGCCGCGGCCGGGATTCCATCGAAGGGCGCCAGGAGCGTGCCATCGTTTTTCAGCGCTCCGGGAGGACTTAAGAGGTAGGTCGACGGCGAAAGGACGATCTGGTCCAGTGAAAGCCCATCCTCTCGCACTTGGATACGAATCGTCTGCGTACCAGTGGACTGAAAAAAGAGCTGTGGTCCAAGCACGCCAATTCCCCAACCGTTATCTTGCCATCCCCAGTTTGCAATTGTGCAGCCGGAACACTCTTCAAGGTTGTATTCGGTAGCTGATGTGGTGCCAATGCGGTAGACAGCGCTGCCACTAATGTTGACGCTGCCTGAAAACTGAACGAAGACGGAGTCGTTATAAGCAGAATTGTTGGTGGACTTACCGCGCATCCACAGCCGATAAGGTATACCGGCTGAGGCATAGAAACTGAGCTCTACGTAGTCTGTCGGGTTCGCCCTGGCTGTCGTGATCTTGCCGGCGCCTTGATCTGTATTTACCAAACGGGCGCTACCGGCGGCGCTGGAATCGGCAACTACGCTCCAGTTGCCCACCTTCACGGGAGCTTGCGATGCATAAAGAACGATGTCCTGAGCGGATGCTTTCTTAACAAAACCAACTAAGACAAGAACGGGAATGAATGCAAACAGAAGAACGGTCCGTCGTGCGATCACTTACAAGTACTCCTTTCAAACTTCGTCCAAATCCGGCGGGTAGGATTAATTTCGAGTAATGCGCAAACAGAACAACAGATGGGCCCGATGTGTTGCGGCACACCAACACCACACACACGAACAAGCTACAACCTCGCAGCGTGACCAAGTTTTTTAGGCTCGGTATGCTGATAAAGCTCGAATTTTAGTGTTTGCGATCTCTTCGCCTGAGATCTTGGAGATTAGAACGGATGGAACTTGTTCTAACCGGGGCCGCCTGTCGGGGAGCGCACGCACCACTGGACCGGCGTTATCGTCAACGTGCGGAAGCCAATGGACCAGATTTCCCACTATCGGGTTCGTCCACACGTCGAAGACTTTTGGACAATACCACGGCAATAGTAGCGTGTCAAAAATTTGGATACTTTGTAACGACTTCACAATAAAAAGATCATGCTAGATACGGTTGCCGACATCGAGAACTATGAAGCCTTGACAGCGACGAACACGATATTGCTCACGGCCCCCCGTAAGCTAACCGTTATTGCCAGATCTCCATTGATCGACGTATCGTCCGGCAACCTCACGATTAACGTCGATAACCAGCTTAAATTCGCGAACTTAGCGACCTGCTCCACCGGGAGATCGTAAGTATTTCCCCGTGGATCGGTGGCGCGCACAGTGATGGACGACGCCGTTTCACCGGCGAGCAACTCGAGATTCACGGCGAACAACATGATCCGTGTGCGCTGGTCCGAACTCAGGTTTACCGGTGTTCTGACCGTGAAAGGTTCCCGGTGGAAACGGATTGAATGAATCGCCACGGCCCGGCTCGTATTCGGCACTGTAAGCACCACCGGAGGCGTCGGCGGCGGTGGAGCGGGCGCGGGCGCAGAGTCAGTCCAAACATTGAAGTCGGTGACGACGAGATTGTGATCGGAGGGCCTGACGCCTTTGTCGTCCAGCGTGCCTAACCTGTTGACGACGTTCGTGTTGCCGAGATCGCGCGTGTCAGGAATGTCGGCGCTCTTCGTCGTCAAGTCGGTCACATCAGAGGCATACAAGATGAAATCGATGCGCCAGCGACGCGTGCGCGTATTCATCCAAACCGGATTGTCGGGATAAGCGGACGCGGTTCCCTGATTCAACGCATCGACCCAACTGTCACGGTACGCAGTAAGCAGAGCAAGAATCTCGGGCGTGTCATTGCCGGCATTCAGGTCGCCCGCAACGATTCGCGGAGACGCGAAACCTGATGTCCAGGAGATGAGCTCGGCCGCCTGCGTTAGGCGTAACGATGATGAAGTGTGATCGAGATGCGTTGCGAAGAAGTTGATGTTTTTACCGCCGACGTTGACGGTGGCTTGCGCAATCGATCGCGTATAGCTGAGGTAACGAGAGCCAACCGCTACGAAGCTGAACTTCGAAAGAATCAGGTTACCTTCAGCGATGCCCGGCGCCTTGGGCACGAAATGTGAATTCCACGTACGACCGGTCTTTTGATTCAACGCGGTTACAAGCGTTGAAATATTGTCTGGCGGCATTTCACAAAGCGCGATCAGATCGGGGTTCATGCGCGCGAGCCAGGTCGCGATCCGATCGTAATTCGTAACGCCGTCGGTGCCTTGTCCGAACTGAATGTTCCAGCTAAGCACTCGTAGCGGCACGCTCGTCGCTGCTTGTGCATCGTGTTGGATGAAAGCAATTACCGCAAAAAGGCACAGAAAGATACAGAGGGAACGTACACGTAGCCGCATTACTTTTCCTTGCTCAAACTCGGGTCGTCAGCTGTGTGCCGGGGGATCGCCGGGCACACAAGGGGACACACTCTTTACTGCCGCATCTCAGAGAAGCGTGGTTGACTAATTAGCTTGTCGTATTGATAAACAACTCCGGTTGTTAACTTCCGAAGTTCCCGAAGTTCCGAATCCGTTCGTTTCGATTGAAACTACTGAGCGAATGCCCTTTCGTATTCGTAGTTGGTGTGGTCCAAAAGTACCGCACACGCCTTAAGGACGTAAGAAACCTAACATGTGAGAACAGTGCTGTAAATACAGTGGAGGGAATTACAAGAGAACCGCAATGTTCTGTCAGAATGCTGGATGTGTTTATGTTTGAGACATTTGGCGGCGGCGCTGCCGGAAGAAACCGCGGAAGAAACGCAGGCGACACTCGTGCGTGAAAGCGGCATCGGCGTTTCCGGTGATGGTAGTCTTAACCCAACTTAGACCATGCGTAAGGGTCTGTTTGTAGAGATGGGCCGGGATGCCGGCGAAGCTAAACTTGGACCGTTCCCACTGAGGATCTCGCATCAGCGCATAGAAATGGCCGTGACCCGTATGCCACCGGCGATGATACGTTTTCGATAGTCTTTCAACTTCAACCGGCGCTCTCGCGATCATCTGCGGCAAGTAGAGCCCCTGTTTCCCGCTCCGGCACACGCGCATGAGAAACTCTGTGTCTTCCATCGATCCGATCATGTCTTTCACTCGCTGCAAGTGAGGCGAGAACGATCCGACTTCAGTAAACACGCTGCGACGAAAAGCGATGTTCGCAGTTAACAGACCACGCGGTCTCTCGCCGCTGATGATCAACTCCTTTGGTCCATAATCAAGCAACGCCAGTGGGGACCAATGCTCCGGCGTCAACCACGAGGGTGGTGGTCCAGTCCACTGCGGCAATACTCTTCCGCCCACAAACGACATCTCCGGGCGTGAAGCAAGCGCGTTCGTAAGTGTCGTCAACCAGTCGCTTTCCACCGCCACGTCGTCATCGATGAAAGCGATGATCTCACCTCTCGCAGTTTGCACTCCGCGATTTCGCGCGTGTGCGTTGCCCTGTTGTGTCTCGCGAACGTAGTGCACCTTTCCCGGATGCGCATCGACCAGAGCACGCGCGACGCCCTCCGTATCATCCTGCGAGTTATTGTCGACGATTACGATCTCGAATGGAGTCTGCGTGTCCTGGGCCAAGACGCTGCCGACGGCATCCTTCAACAACGCCGAGCGGTTGTAGGTGGGAATTACAACGGAAACTGCGACTTCGCCTTTGATCCCATTAGCCATCCAACTGCACTCCAGGCGACGGCTGCTTAAAATTCGCATCCTTACGAAAGTGGCGGCCGTAAATCAGGCCCAACCAATCCCAAACGCCGAGTTCAGCAGCAAACGCCTTTGCTGGATCCTTCGGCTTGACGACGAGATGCTTCGTTGTCGACAACACACCGCGCAGTGCCTTTCGATAATGCCACCGGGGTATCCCAAAAAGGTATGCGCACGGCAACTTCCGAGTGCGATCGAGCAGACCGAGTGAGACGCCGCGCCAAAAACACCAACGGCGAAAGTAGCTCCTGGTCACGCGGTCGGGAGGAACGTGGTGATAGATGATCAGGTCCGGCAGGTACATGCCCTTTGCGCCGTGCGCCAACAAACGCCCGTAAAGCTCTTCGTCTTCACCAGTTAACAGGCCTTTGTCGGTGCGGCCCAGCCACGTCGTGTATGGTCCAACCCGTTGCAAAATTGATCGCGTAAAGACGACGTTTCCGCCCATTAGAATGCCGGGATAGTTGCGATCAAAGGGGACCGCCTCGGTACCTCCGTCGACCCACCCGACAACCCCGCCGTACTCGCGCGGCATCCAGTCAGGCGGATCACTGGCCCATCGCGGCACGTATGGACCACCAATGAAATCGAGCTCCCCTGGCGCCAGCGCGGCAACGGCAGTTTTGTACCAACTCGGATCGATCTCTTCGTCGTCGTCGATGATGCCGACCAGGTCACCGCTGGTCGCCGCTATGCCTGCGTTGAGCGCATGCGATCTGCCCTGCTGCACTTCGAAGCAATACTGAATTCGTTCGCCCAATCGCTCGCGAAACGACTCGATCACCTGCCGCGTGCCGTCGGTCGAGTTGTTGTCTACAACCGTAACGGTCACATCCAATCCCGCAGGAATTTCTGCCGCAAACAAACTGTTCAAAGCTAACGGAAGCAGGTCCTGGCGATTGTAGGTAGGAACGATTACATCAAGTCGCATCAGTGGGTTTCAGTAAATGCGTTGGAGTTCGATTCCGGCGCCAGCTCTGATGAGGACGGTGTCCGTGGTTTATCGATGCCGGTTAACTGATGACCCGGTTGCTTCGCCAGCAAACGTTCGCGGGCCGTGT
Source organism: uncultured Acidobacteriota bacterium (assembly GCA_963789185.1). Classification (GTDB taxonomy): domain Bacteria; phylum Acidobacteriota; class Blastocatellia; order Pyrinomonadales; family Pyrinomonadaceae; genus PSRF01. Next base: position 106,991 of record CAWBJU010000008.1, on the reverse strand, counting down.
AAACCCAGCGCACCAGGAACGGCGCGTAACGAAGCAGAAAGATTACCGCACTAAGTTTCGGCCGGCGTAGATGCTCGTTGGCTTGCTGGAAGCTGGTGAGCGCAGCGCTTGTGTTACCCGCGGTCAACGCGTGTTTACCTTCGAAGAGATTCAACATGGCCCGCTGATCGTTTATTTGTTCGTTCAGCACTTCCCGTTCGGCTGGTGTCAGTTGAAACGTCGCAGCGGCTTTCTCAAACACTCGAAGAAGATTGCGAGTCATCCAGACTCGATCTGACGAAAGGCTTCCCTCATGCCGCCGGTAAAGGACCAACTTATCGCGATGGTAAGTAATCCGTCCGCCGTTTTTTACTATCCGCAACCATAAATCGAAGTCTTCGCAACTGCGAATACTTTCGTCAAACATTCCCGCCTCGCGTATCGCGCTCATGCGCGCTGTTACGCAGGTCATGACCACACATTTCTGCCGCACCAGCGATTCGAAGTTCACCTCGCCTTCCGACGGAGTTACTTTCATGGACTCCAATCCGTAGGCCACTCCCTCACCGATGATCGTAGCGTTCGGGTAAACGAGAGTAACGTCGGGATTTTGTTTGAGAATCCCGAGTTGTACCTGGAGGTAGTCAGGCGTCCACTGATCGTCAGCGTCGAGCTGCGCGTAAAACTCTCCTCTTGCGACTCTGATCGCCGAGTTTCTCGCCGCGCTGACGCCTTTGTTTTCCTGAGAGATGTAGGTTACCGGGAGCGGATGAGACTTTAAAATGCGTTCGAGCTCTTCACGATCATCAGAGCCGTCATTGACTACGATAACTTCATAGTCAGTGAAGTTCTGATCCTTTACCGAATCCAGGGTGTCTTCGATGTACTGCGCGGAGTTGTATGCCGGAATCACAACCGTGACGACGGGGGCGCTTTTTGAGGAGCCAGGCTTGTCAGTCGTGTCAGTGGAGATCATTATGAATCATCTGTCCAGCGACGACGGGATTATCGGCGCTCGTCTCTCGACCAGCCAGCCGCGTGTAAGCCGCCAGCCATTTCTCCCGCACCGCGTCCCATTTGTAGCCTGCGCATTCCTCATGTGCATTGCGCGCAATAGACGAAGCGAGCTCCGGCGACTCCAGCAAACGGATGGCCCATGCAGCCATCGCATCGTGATCGTTTCTGGGCACCATCAAACCGGTCTGCTCGTGAGTGACGATGCAACGAATGCCGCCGGCACTCGTCGAAACGACCGGCATGCCTGTGGCAAACGACTCGAGTATCGAACCCGGCATGTTGTCGATGTTGGAACTGTTGAGAAAGATATGCGCCTCGTTGTACAGCTCGTGCATCTTGTGCGGGGCAACGCGTCCGCGGAACTCAACATTTCCCAAACCCAACTCAAGCGCCAGCGCTTCCAGCGCTGCTCGTTGGCTGCCGTCGCCCGCTATGATCAACCTCGCCTCGGGAAACCTTTGCTGGATCTTCGCAAACGCTCGCAGAATACATGCCACGTTATACAACGGATAGAGATTGCGATTCGAGAGAAAGATCGGCAGCAACGGTTTGCGTTCCTTAAACTTGAACCGATCCGGATCGATGATGTTCGCCACCGCTATAGCGCGCAGACCAAACTTCCAAAACACGTCGACGAGATATTGCGACGGAACGATCAGCTCATCCGCTAACCTCATGATCGGCACGGCGGTTCGCGGCCAGCAGCGCAGATGGTCCTCCGCTTCGCCGCTCCGGTAGTTGAGGATCACTTTCTTGCCGAAGAGACGCGCGATGATGATCGCCGGCGCCGGCGCGATCAAAAACGACAAGTACGACGCTGAGAACGTGTGAACGATGTCGTGCTTGGGAATTTTGATCAGAAGATTGATGCAATAGACCAACGAAGTGACCAGCGTTCGCACGTACTTGATCGATTGCAGGAGCCGCAGGGGACCGGGCAAACGCGGATTGTGCGGCACGAAGGAGACTTCGAAGTTTGGCTCGTGGCTCAGGTGCTGGAGCAGGTAGTTGGCCTGCACGGCCTGACCACCCAGGATCCGTAAAGCCGGCGCGACCAGCAGCAGGCGAATCGGCTCGTTGAGAGATCCCCTAGCTCGCGAAACGTCTTTGACCCTCATATTTCATCACTCCAACCGCCTCTTTCTACGGAACTATGAGTCCCGTCTCCCCGGTTAAGAGCGCGTCCAAATTAATCTCGCGTGAAGTGAGGGTCTGAGCTGATTTCAACATTTCCACGCATACAAGTGTCGCCCGTGCACCATCTCGAACGGTTATGTCGGGTGATTCACCGCGGGAAATGCTGCGGAAAAAGGAATCTAGCTGAGCATCGTAACCTTTGTGTGCCCAGATAGTCGATTTAGTGTGCTTAAAATTTGAGACTGATTTAAAACGCTTGAAGTCGTCCACCATGGACGTTACCCCCTTGGCGAATACTTCGACCCGCTCGCCCCCCGCTCGCTTCGATCCGATCGTCGAGTAGTTCAAACTCCCAATCGATCCGTCCGCAAAGCGTAAAGTGGCGACGAGGTTGTTTTCGCCTACGGGATCGGTCTTGCCGGTCGGCAGCGTGTACGCCGAGACGTTGATTGGTTCGGATTCGAGGAGCCAGTACATCAGGTCAACGAAGTGAACAGCTTCGCCGATGATCGCTCCGCCAATCGACGGATCGGCCATCCAGTACGAACCGGAGATGCCCGGCGAACTCACACGGCAATCAATCACCGCCGGACCAGTGCGACCACGCAGTGATTGCTTCAACTCTTTGTAGAACGGGGCAAAGCGCCGGTTGAATCCAACTGTCAACTGATTACCGGTAACCGCAACCGCTTTGTAAAGGTCGCGACACTCCGGCTCCGTGATGGCCATCGGCTTTTCTACGAACACATGCTTGCCCGCCATCAATGCTTCGTACGCCTGCGAGAAGTGATGCTGATTACGACTGAGCACCATCACCACATCGACTTGCGGATCGTCGAGTATCTGCCGGTAGTCGGTACAGAAATATGACGCTCCGAACCGCCGTGCATAGGTGTTGCCCCGCGCGCCACTGGCGGAACACACGGCATGCAAACTGACATTCGGAATCTTCGAGATACCCGGCAGGTGTGCCCACTTGGCCAGATTGCCCGCTCCTACGAGCGCGACCTTCAAATCAGACTTCGCGCCGCGACCCTTCAGATTCACCCGGAGGGTTCGGTCTCGCGCGCTTGCCCCGTTCACCGCTATACGTTCCGGATAGCGCAACAACACCCCCAAGCTACCCGTCGCGGCGTCCATCACGGTTCGATACGCCTGCGGCGCATCTTCCAGATTGAACTCGTGCGTGATCAGCGGCTGAAGATCGACTCGTCCGAGTGCCACCAGCCGCAGGAACTCCTCCATGTTTCGCTTCTCGGTCCAGCGCACGTAAGCAATCGGATAGTCGTGTCCACGAACCTCGTAATCGGGATCGTAACTACCTGGTCCATAAGCGCGCGACATGAGGAGCTTGATTTCCTTCATGTACATCTCGGACCAGGGAAACTCCATCTCGACCGCGCCCACGATCACGATCGTTCCCCGATCGCGACAGATCTCAAGCGCCTGTTTGCAGGGCGCCGATGACTTCGAAGCCGCCGCTACGATTACGCAGTCAGCACCCAATCCGTTCGTAATCGAGCTGACTCCTTCTACGATCGAGACGCTGCCGTCCAGAGCATGATCCACACCCAGCTTCCGCGCCAACTCCACGCGGTCCGATCGCAGGTCGATACCGATTACTCGCGCACCCTGAAGCCGTGCCAACTGCGCGACCAACTGTCCGATCAAACCCAATCCGATAACCGCGACCACATCACCTACGCCAACTTCCGAAATCCTGATCGAGTTGAGTGCGATACTTCCCAGCGTGGTGAAGCACGCATGCTGGAACGGAACCTCGTCGGGCACGCGGACGATCAGGTTTTTCGAGGCAAGAATCGTTTCGCCGTGTCCGGTTCCCTCGCCGCCGTAAGCCACGCGATCGCCGACGTTGAATTCGGAAACGGTCGGATGTCGCTCGGAAATAACGCCGGCGCCGGCGTATCCCAGCGTCGCGTATTCCTTAAATTTCGCGCGCACTTCCGTGATCGTCGCGAGCGGCCCCATCGACTTCAGTCCTTCCCAAACTTTGCGCAACTGTGACGGGTTCTCGGCGACTTCCTTGATGATGCCCTCGTGAATGCTGGCGCTCTCAGTGCCGCTGCTGATCAGTGAATACACGGGATTCACGAGCACGTGATGCGAAGTCACGATCGGCTCGGGCGCGTCAGCGACTACGATATGGCTTAATCCTTTGCGGTAAACCTGTTTCATCGGGGAGTTTCTCAGAGAACTGAATCAGTCTTGGCAACCGGCACGCGGCCGGGCTCTTTAGCGCTCAGCAAAACACCATGGTCCTTTACGAGTTCACGATAAATGTCGAGCCACTGGCCCCGGATGTACGGCCAGGTAAATTTTTTGGTTGACTCATGTGCGTTCCGAACGAGCTTTAACGCCAACTCGTTGTCATTCAGCAAACGAATCGCGGCTGCCGCAAGTGCCTCGTGATCGTCGCGGCTGACGATCAGACCCGTGACCTCATTCGTCATGATGTACGGAATGGCGCCGCCGCCGTCAGTCGTCACGACGTTCAGACCGCAGGCCATGCTTTCGGTCAACGAGCTGGGCATGTTGTCGATGCTCGTGGCGGAGAGATAAATATCCGCTGCATCGTAAAGCGCCGGCATGTCTTCGAATTTGACGAAACCGATGAACTCCGCGTTGCGCAGCTTGAGCTCACTGGCGAGTCCTTCCAGATCGCGACGAAGAAAACCATCGGCCGCAATCGTCAATCGCGCTTCAGGGTAACGCTCCTGAATAATCGCAAACGCACGCAAGACGCACGGTACGTTGTAAAGAGGTTCGAGCAGGCGGCTGGTCAGGAACACCGGCCGCAACGGCTGCCGTTCGCGATAGGTGAAACGATCCAGCTCGACGATGTTATTGATGGCCCGAGCCCGCAAACCGAAGCGAGCAAAAACGGCCACGAGATAACCCGACGGGACTACGACCTCATCCGCCCACTTGATCGTTGGTACCGCCGTCCTCCAATTCTCGAGATGGTCCTCCGCTTCACCGCTGCGATAATTCAGAATCGATCTCTTTCCGAAGAGACGGGCAACGAAGAGCGCCGGTATCGCAGACAACGAATACGAGTAGTAGGACGCGCAGAATATGTGGATGATGTCGTACTTGCGCACGCGCCACAGTAGCAACATCACATAGTACAAAGTGGTGAAGACGGTACGAAGGTACTTGATTCTTTGCAGCGATCTCAGCGGTCCCGGTAAACGAGGATTATGCGGGAGAAAACCGATCTCCAGATCGGGTTCTTTGCGCAGTCCTTCAGTCAGGCGCACCGCCTGACGCGACTGCCCGCCGAGAATGTCGAGCGACGGCGCGACCAGCAGTATGCGAAGCCTTTTTTTTGTGTCTTTTGACGTCACAGATTCCGGTCCACACGTGACAACTCAGCTACCCAACTTGGGTTACTTCGTTTCAACAACTCGTTGTAGAGATTTTCGACGTTTTGTAGTTGCCTGACACAGGAGAACTTCTCGTTCACCAAACGCTGTCCGCTTGCGCCCATCGAGCGAGCATTCTCCGGGTCCAACAATAGGGAAACGATGTACTGGGCAATCTGCTCATGAGCGCCAGGCGGAACAATGTATCCCGTCTCACCGTGAACGACTGCTTCTCTGGCGCCGCCAACGTCGGTCGCAACCACCGGCCGACCGGCAGCCATGTACTCGAGAATCGAGTTGGAGAAACCCTCGGCACGCGAACTAAGCACACATACATCTGAAATCGATAACACCGCTCCGACGTTTTCACAGCGGCCGATGAAGAACGTTCGGTCCGCGATACCGAGATCACGCGCGAGCTGCTCCGTGTTCTCTCTCAATTCCCCTTCACCGGCAATTATGAACGCAGCTTCCGGAATTCTCTCGCGCACCTGCTGCGCCGCGCGCAGAAACGTCGGATGGTCCTTGTAACAAGCAGGCTCAGGGTTCCAAACGTGGGCCCGCATGTTTGCCATTATCGTTACAAAGCGCGCCGATTCGGGCAGATTCAAACTCGCGAGGATCTCTTTCCTGTCTGACCGGGCGTGTACGCGCGCGGGATCGAGTCCGTTATAGATCGTGCGTACTTTCCTTGCAGGCACGCCCTCTTTGATGAGCTGTTGGCGCACTTCCTCACAATTGGCAACGACGGAGTGCGCAGCTCGATACGCAGAGCGTTCGATAAATCTCTGCTTCGCCGGGCGGACGGCCGATTCGCGTCGCGAAGCAATGCGCACGGGAACACGCGCCAGGGCCGCTCCCGCCATTCCGAAAACGTTTGTATAGAAGTCGTGCGCGTGCACCACGTCGATCTCGTGCTTCTTTAGATAGCGCGCGAAACGACTCACCTGACGTGCGGCGTGAAAGTCGTAGAAAGAGTTGAGCCGGAATTCCGGAATGTCCTTGAAACCAAGTCGATTGATCTCGTCGAGCAGCACTCCATCGCGTTCCAGGGTTGCGACAAACACGTTGCAGCGCCCGCTCTCCAGTAGCAGTCGCGTTAGCTGGACCGCCTGTCTTTCGGATCCACCCTGGTGGAAACTTCCTATCAGTTGTAGCGCGTTGTATCTCACGTCGTTTAATGCCTATGGTTGCGCCATCGCCGGCGCTGCTGCGTTACGCCAACCCATGGGATGAATCACAGGCGGTTGTTCTCTGCGCATCACCTGATCGACGGTTCCAGCGCCCCAGTCTCCGGAGATCGTGATGTCGTTCGGCTGGGAAGTAGAAATGGGCCAGCGAAAACTGCCAAACGCCTCACGCACGATCGGCACGAGTTGTGGATCGTAACCAAGCAATCGCGCGCCAAACCAATCCATGGCGGCGGCGTTATTAGCGGCGAACAGCAAGCCAAGCGGCAACGGTTGAGGAGAGAGTGGACCATCACCTTGTCCCGCAACGATCGCGTCCGTCAGATGGATCACCCGGCGCTGTGGCGCCGCAGCAATGGAACCATTCAATTGGCCGTAAAGAAGAACTCGATTGAGATCGAGACCGGTGCGCCAGATCGTATCGTTACCGCTCCACGAGCCTTCGATGCCGAGGTTGTCACCCATCAGATGAAGCACTCGGTTTAGCTGTGTTGCGACACCGCCCCAAACTCGCGCCTTCGCGCCCGTGTCGGAGAGGTTCTGCTGATCGGCGGCATATTCCAGCATCCGCTTAACCCTCGAATCACCCGGATAACAATCACCGCCGAGATTGGCGCCTCCGAGCCGGTGATGCGGCAGGTATTCCTTGTTGCCGTTGATACCGATCAGGTTCTTCAGAGCGCAGGTTATCCCTGCTTTTTTGTGCGTCTTGAGCTTGGGTAAGTTGATAACCACATCGGCAGCGATTACATCCTTCGCCACCAGATAACGATGCGTGCCGCGGCTGTGCGTTTTCGCCAGCAAGCGCGGATCGTAGCAGGTCACGCGGAAGTCGTCTTTGTCTTCGGTGATCGGCTCGAGCAAACTTTCCGAGCCGAGATCGAAGAGTACAAACTCGTCTTCGGGGAGAACGTTTTCCTCGGCCACGCGAACGCCGTTTACGTATTGGGCAGTGGTTCTGCGGAAGTCCTTGACGCCACGAAAACGAGCATCAGATTTCATTTCGGTTTCGGACCAGGCGTCGAGTCCTGTTTCTCTGAGGAGCGCCGCGAAATCACACGTTTGAATTGGCGCATCGCCTACGAGCACTTCGGAAGCGTCAGACTGTAACGCCGCTCTCACCACAGCCTTCACTACAGACTGATGCGTGATCATCGGGTCCATTCCGCCGTTGCCCTGATTGTAGTGCAGCACAAAGTTTGGCTTGATCACCACGCGTGCGCCGGGTTCGATCAATGCACCGAAAGGACCTTTTCCCTCGCGCGCCCAGCCAAGCAACGAACCGAGCCGGTTGACGGCAGTCGCGATCGTCGCGCTAGCGTCTTCGCGATAGGCGTCTGTAGGCGTCTCGACCAACGCCAGGTTCGTTTCGAAGTTCGGACTCATGAATTTACTTCGCTAATCACCTTTTATGCAGACCCGGTTTGCGAAGCTGGCTGACCGGTAGTAACCAGCGGCTCGCGTTTTTTCGAAAACGGGCTTTGCCAAAACTCGGGGGTCAGACCTTTTTCGGTCTGGAACTCCATTATGAATAGTCGATGAAGGCAAACCGCGTATGCGACCAAATAGTATACGTACCACTGGTAAGCAACAGACCCAAAAAAGCTGCTCACCATATACCCGGCAAGCGCCGCTTGTAGTCCGATCGCAAGATAGTAGAAGCGCCTTCTTTCCGGGTTTAAATCGCTTTCGTTTTCGATCCGGCGTAAGCGTCTAAATGGGTGAACCATAAACATGATGTACACCACCAGCGCTGCCATGCCCATTTCTGCAGCCACCTGCGTATAGGCGTTGTGTGTACCTAAGTTCCGAGGCATTTTGTGAGGGGAATTTCCAATACCGACGCCAAACAACGGGTATCTCAGCGCCACCCAGATAGAACGCTTCAAAACTTCTGTTCGCTGAGAGGAAGATGCAGTCAAATCAGCAGTCGAGTCGAAAATGGTGGCCAGCCGGCTGGAATAGGCGCCAGGCGCCAGAGCGATAAGCAAGATCCCGCCGAGCACGAGGGCGGCAGTGGTGGTCCCCTTGCTCCTCTTTCCGAATCTTCGCGCGAGCACGAACACTGCTGCTATCAGGCCGAGAAACCCACCGCGTGAAAAGCTGACAACCACCGCCCCAACCATTAGCCCCGCTGCGCCCCAAAAAACCACTTTCCTGAATAGTCCCGTTTTGCTCAGTCCTAACGCGATGGCGATCGGAATCATCGTTACCAGGTGCATTGCGAGATCGTTGGAGTTCTCAAATAGACCTTTAATCCTGCCGGCGATGCGCGCGTCATGCGTTGCGAGGGTGCCCGTCTGAAAGAAACCCCGCTGATAATCGTAGATCGCATTGACACTCAGATAAACGCTGACCGCCAGAACCAGCAACAAAAGTAGTTTGAGACGCGACTCCGTTCGCACGACGTTAACAATCACGACAAACATCACGATCATCTTCAGCAGATAATCGGTGAAGGTTTTCCACGCCTCAGCGGGAACCTCCGCCATCGGCATCGAGAGAAGCGCGGCCAAGCCCAATAGCAGTACCAGATTTATCTCTCTTGGGCGGGACGTTAGGTTTCCTTCAATACTAAATTGTGTGAACGTAAAGATGATTAACGTTGCTACTCCCGTATAGAACGCCATCGACGTGAACGATGAGAGCCCCGGGATACTCTCGTAAGGCCTGATGTACAGGACTACGCTGAAGATAAACAGTGCGATGAAGGTTACTGTGTGCCCGCGACGGTGAATCCAACCCCGACGTTCCTCAAACGGTGGCGTCCACGTCGAAATTGAATTGCCGGTGTGAGTCGGTGCGCGTGGAATCACCTCAGCGTCGAGGGACTTCGATTTTGCGGAGACATTCCACACCTGCTCCGGCCCGTCAGTCTCAGAACCAAACTTCTTCCGGCCCGGAAAAATGTCTTCCTGATCGTCGAATGCTCCGGGTGTAAACCGCATAGAAATCCGTTACACGTAACCAACCACGCAGTAGAGCTTGCCCACTTTCGTCAGCGTGTGACGGCTGAAGCCGGCATCCTTCATCAGTTTGTTGATGCGTGCGGCGCTGTAGAAGTAAACGTCGCAGCCTTTGATCGTCAGGCGCACTTTGCGCACCGGCGCGCGCCAGGTGTACAACCGCGGAAAAGCCATGATCGCCTTGTCAGTGCTTACTTCTCGCATCTTCGTGAGCACCGGCAAAGGATTCTTGATGTAGTCGAAAAGCCCGATACCAAAACTTACGTCGAACTTCTGATCGGGTTTGTACTCCAGCAGATCAGTTTGGATGAACGTGCAACGATCCGACAGGTTCTCTGCGTCGGCTGACTTCTTGCACAGTCCAATCATCACTTCCGCGATGTCGATACCAATGACTTTCGCCGCGCCTCTGCGTGCAAGCTCGAGTGAATAGAGCGCGTTGCCGCAACCGACATCAAGAAACGTCCGGCCTTTTACCGGTTCACAGTTCGCAATCGTGAACTGGTAACGCTCGTACATGTCCTTGCGGAAGATTTGGTCGAGCGTGTTGGAAAATTTCGATTTGCGATGCGTGTAGATCTTTGAGAAAGCATCAGCTTCGCTATTCCAGAAGTTACGCTGGGCCTGAATTTCGTTGCTCAAATTTGAAGTACCTCTCTAACCGTGGTGAATTGGAAATCGTCGACCAGCCGGCCTAAACGCCTCTCCGTTTGATCTAAATTGCGATAGTGACGGAACTTTTGAGAACGCGACAAATTTTTTATCCGCGGCTGTTCCGGATCAAGCTCCCAGGGATGCAGATAGAACACGACCGACCGCCCCTGTTCGTTCACTTTACGCATGCAGTAGCGCGTGTAACTGTACGGGAAGAGACGAAAGTAACCGCCGCCGCAGAACGGAAAACGACGGCCAAACATCTCGAGCACGCTCATCGGAAACTCGTAAAGCTTGTCCGTAATCATGTACGGACTCAGCGGCGCATCGGCGATGCCGTAGTCAGGATGAAAGCCGACGGGAAAAACTGACGAGTCGTAACGAAAACCATATTTCTCGAGAATCGGCAGCGCCCAGCCCTTGGTCGCGTTCACCATCGAGAACGACGGCGCGCGAAATCCGATCGGCTGCGACTTGATACCGGTTCTAGCAATCGCCTCAAGCGCCTTCCCCAAGTCTTCGTCAAATTCCTCTGGCGTTATCTCCGTTAGCAACAAGTGGTTGTAACCATGCACGCCGATCTCGTGACCGCGCGCTTCGACATCGCGAATCAGGTCCGGGGCGCGATCAGCTACCCAACCAAGAATGAAGAACGTCGCGCGAACGTTGTGACGGTCCAACAAATCGAGTATTCGCGTCGTATTCGCACGCACACGCAGATCACACTTGTCCCAGTCGTCGCGTTTGATCGCCTGCTGGAGATTCTTTACGCAGAACCAGTCTTCGAGATCTATCGACAGAGCATTCTTCATGCTGTTTATTTGCGGCTCGGTTCCCAACGCGTATACCTTTCACCGGTCAAAAACTTAACGAACGCGATCAACGACGCCAGGTTCGTAATCACAAAATACTGCGGCAGTGCTAGAAAACTGAACGTTACGCCCATCCTCTCGAGTGCCCAGGAGGTCAGCGCCGCCAGGTAAAACGCCACCTGAAGCACGAACGCGGCCGCGTAAAAAGCGTTCTGCCTCGCCAGAAAGGCCGAGGCAATAAAGATCGCAATTAGAAACACGGGGACCAGGTAGCGCATCAACTTATGTGACCACAATTGAACCGCGTAAAAACCGCTCCGGAATGGATTCAGTACACTACGGTTTCGCCATAGGTCCGCGAATGTTTGCGAGATGATTCGGACGCGCGCCGCCAACTCCTTTTTTGCCTGGCGGTTCGGTTCCTCTGTACAGACCGCCTCGGGAACGTAGACTGCTCGCAACCCCTGTTCCACCATCGTCGTAGCGATGATGAAATCGCTGCAAGCCTCGTTATACAGCGGGATATAAGCCGATGCGCGCACTGCGTACATGCAGCCGCAAACGCCGATTAGCGAGCAAACCGCGCTTTCGTGTTTCTTCAAAAAGAACTCGTAGTTCCAATATGACTGGGTGCCCGTACCCACGCTCGAATCTTTGTCATCCTGGTAGATCACGCGTCCGGTGACGCAGCCGACGCTCTTGTCCGCAAAGGCGGGCACCATCAGCCGCAACACGTCGGGCCGGTAATGTGTGGTCGCATCGGAGAACACGATGATTTCGCCCCGGGCCTTGGTTACGGCCGCGTTCTGGGCGGCAGTTTTGCCGTGCCGCTCGTCCTGACGATGTAGTCGAACACCACGTGAGGCAAAACTGCGGGCGATCTCGTCGGTGCGATCGGACGAGCAGTCGGACGTTACGAAGATCTCGAGTTGGGACGATGGGTAATCGAGCGCGAGCGTGTTTTCAAGCTTGGCGGCGAGGTCTCGTTCCTCGTTATAAGCAGCAATGATGACAGTGACCGACGGCGTCCAGTGGCCGCTTTTGACTGGCTTCGGTCTGATGCGGCTGAGGAGAAGGAGCAGCAGAGGATAGCCAACGTAGGCGTATCCAATCGCTGCCACACTCAACCAAAAGATTGCCTCCACTGCCTTTGCCGCACTCCTTCTTAAACTCGCTCACATTAAAGCAGAAAGCCGCGGCGTTTGTTAACGCAGCAGCCTCAAGAACCACAAAATGACGAATTTGCGCTAAACCGCGACCTCTTTCTCCTCTATCTCAAAAAACAGGGTCTTGACGTGGTCCCTGAGCGCCAGTTCAAACTGTTTGGCCTCTTCAACCTCACTGAACGACAGCGCCCGCAACTCCTGCTCGATGCGCCGGCGGTAGTCGGATACCAGTGAATCAGAAACGCCTAATGCCGCCGCAACTTCCAATTGCGTCGAATGATCCGGGCTTAAATAGCAGAACCAGAGCACACCGATTATCCGGTTGTATTGCTTTACTTTCCCGCGCACGGCCTCGTTCAAACTGGCCAAAAACTGGTCGACGTACCCAGCCGCCTCGCGCTCCGATTCCCGTCGCAAAAGGCCTTCTTCGGGGTTCTCGCGCTTGTCCACCGGCTCGTAACTATTGCTGTTTTCGTTGTCGCTGTCGTCGCCGTCAAGGGGGACGAGATAGATGTCCATCACGGGCAGACGCGACATCACCAGGCTGCGCAACGTGCGCACGTCGACGGGCGAATCCACCGCGTCGAGCACTGAAACGATCAAGTCTTCGAGGTCCGGGTTGCTGATGACGACCTGCGAGTCTCCCGTGCAACCGACCATGCGTGTGTCGCGTTGTCGGACCGGAATTATCTGTACGCGCTGTTCGACGTCGTGGGCGCCGCGGCGTGATTTGTCGTCGTGCCACTCGCTCAGTCCGTAAACGCGGTCAGCCAAACGGCGATGCGGCTCGTCGTCCATGCCGCTTGAATCAAAGCGGCGGAAGTTGGGGCTCGACTGAATCAGCGTCGAAATGCGACGGGCCAGCCGGTAACTTTCCGGATGGCGTTTACGCAGTTCGGCTGTCAGGAGGTTTGTTAATTCGATCTGGCTGATTTCGCACTCGATCTCGTAGTCCGTCATCGCGGTTTCGAGATAGTGTTCGAAGCGATTCTTGCTGAGGAGTTGGACAAACAGTTCCTGCGTGAGGTCGGTGTACGCGGCGCCCGCGCCTTCTTCGACGAGCAGTCCGGCACTGCGAGACGCCCGAACCAGGGGATGGTGCGAGACGATGCGATGCAGGTCCGTCCACAGACGATTTACGTCCGACGAGCGCAGACTTTCGACCCACTTGCCGCTCTTCGCTGCACGCTCGGCACGCCGCGTCTTTGCCGGTGGACGTTTTACGTCCGGGGCTGGTGACGCTGATTTTTCCGAATCTTCACTTATCGATTTCACGATTTATCCGTGGGCGCTGGTTGTCTATTGGTTCAGAGATAGAGGTATTTTCCAGATATAGCCGGTTGGAACTTGCAGAGGTGATTTTTGTCCGCGAATGAGCGGTTTTGGTGTTTCCTGGAGACGTCAGAGACCGGGTTGGCTCATGACCGACGCGACACATCGTACCAGCATTTTAAAGAAGGAGCAACAAGTTTTTACATCGGCGGAGAGTCAGGAAAAAGCTGAGGAAAAATGAGGAAAAGTGCTGGAACGAGAGGCGGATTCGCTGTATTTGTAGGGGTGAGACTCGGAAAGAAATGAACCGCTCACAACAACAGCTCACATTCCGAAAAACGGCCGCTTGTCCTGCGTCGACGACCCTGCTCTCGTTTCGTGCCCAACGACTCTCGCCGATGCTCGGAACGCTCGTGAGACAGCACCTCGAATCGTGTGAATTTTGCAGTGCCGAACTGCCCCTCCTCGCCCATCACCGAGCGGAGCGCGGCTTCTCAAACACCCCCGAAATCCCCACAAATCTCCGCATCCTCGCCGAATCAATCCTCGGCGCCCAATCAGTCAAGGCCCGTTAATTCAGTGGTTTGAAGTTCGTCTGAGAATTGAAGTTTGCGCCGTCTCAGCGGCTTCGCCGCCTGACGTGCGGCGTCGCGGCTGCGCCGCCTGACGTGAGGCGTGGCTATGCCTCGCCGTAACCGTGACCTAGAAAGTGCGGCTTCGCCGCGGGTTCGGGCTTTGCCCTTAAGGCCAGAGGCCGAACGAGGGGCGAAGCCCCATATTCTCATCAACAGCCGACGGCAAGGCATAGCCTTGCCTCACATCGGGCGGCGCAGCCGCGACGCGTTAAAGATCAACACGTCGGAGCCCGGACACCGCACATCGGGCGGCGCAGCCGCGACGCGTTAAAGATCAACACGTCGGAGCCGGACACCGCTCACGGCAGTCGGAGTTACGACAGCGTTAGTTGTAAAGCGATTCGATGACGTCGGCGAAGCGTTCGTCGATGACGCGGCGTTTTACTTTGAGGGTGGGGGTTAGTTCGCCGCCGTCGATGGTGAATTCGTCCGGCAGGAGGGCGACGCGACGGATGCGTTCGTAGTCGCTCAGCGAAGACGTAAGCGAAACGATGTCCTGCTGGACAGTCTTCACGGCTGACGGGTGCCTGGCCAGGGCAGCGTGATCCTTCGGAATGTCCTTTTCACCTGCTTCGGCAAGCGCCTCCTTCAGGTTTTCCCAATCAGGCACGATCAACGCCGCGGGCTGCTTCCGCCCGGCGCCAACCACGACCACCTGAGTCACAAACTCGCTCTGCTTCAACAAGCTCTCGATCAACTGCGGCGCGACATATTTTCCATTCGACAGTTTAAAAAGATCCTTCTTGCGATCGGTGATATAGAGCCGGCCCTGTTTGTCCATGTGACCGACGTCACCGGTATAAAACCAACCGTCCTTGATTACTTCGGCAGTCGCTTCCGGCTGGCCGTAATACCCGCGCATCACGTTTGGACCACGCACAAGAATCTCGCCGTCATCAGCGATCTTCAGCTCGATCCCCTCGAACGGAATGCCTACCGACCCAACGTGATTATTCCCCGGTCGATTCGCACAGACGATGCACGTCTCCGTTGCCCCATAACCCTGAAGAATCGGAATTCCCGCAGCGAGGTACGCATACGAAAGCGCGGGCGACAACGGCGCGCCACCCGAAACGAAATACCGCAAGCGTCCACCAACCCCGGCACGCCACTTCGAAAACACGAGCTTGCTCGCCAGCCCTTGCTTCAAACGCAGTTGCGGCGAGATAAAGCGACGCTTGTCTTTCAATTCACCGTAACGCTGGCCCACCTCGAGCGATCGCGTGAACACCGACTTCTTAAACCCTTTTTCCGCCATCCCCTTCTTGATGATCCGGTGATAGACCTTCTCAAACAGACGCGGCACAGCAGTCATGATCGTCGGCGCCACCTCGCGGAGGTTCTCCCCAACCTGATCGAACGACGCGCAGTAATAAACAGAGACGCCGCAGTAGCAGAACACATAAAAACCATCACGCTCGAAGATGTGCGACAACGGCAGCACAGACAACGCCACGTCGCTAGATTCGATCGGCAATCCCTTCGAGATCGACATCACATTCGACATGAAGTTGTTGTGCGTCAACATCACGCCTTTCGGTTCGCCTGTCGTGCCCGAGGTGTAGATGATCGTTGCGAGATCGTCGGGCCGAACGGCGCGCAGATACGCGTCGAACGCTCCCGGACGCTCCGTCGCGTGTTGTTTGCCGTTTTGCTCCAACTGTTCAAGGCCGACGGCGCGATCGATATCTCCCGCTGCCTCCGAATCGAAGAAGACCAGCTGTTCGAGTTGGCGATGGCCGAGTGCTGGGAGTGCGTGTTTGTAAAGCCGTCGATTCGAGATGAAGATTGCCTTAGCACCCGAGTCGGTGAGGATGAATTCGATCTGGTCCACTGCCTGCGTCGTGTAGATGGGCACGTTGATCGCGCCGAGACTCAGGATCGCCAGATCCACGATGGACCACTCCGGCCGGTTCTCTGACAATAGCGCGATACGATCGCCGGGACGAATGCCCGCAGCCGCGAGTCCAAGCGCAACGTTCTTGACTCTTTCGACAAAGGCCTCCGCGGAGATGGAGTGCCACTTACCTTCGGCGCGATAATTGAACGCGTCTGGTTTGCCGTACCGCAGCAGAGCGCCCAGAACGACTCCGGGCAAAGAAGACGCTTCTTTGGAAGTTGAATCGGCGATACGAGCAGTTTTGGCAGCCATAGTGGTTTCGTTTGTAAGCGCGAATCACGCGCCGGAATCTGAGTTTGCTTCTGAGCGTGACGACCGCCGCCGTCGCTTTTTGCGCGGTGCATCTTCGACGCGGCCATCCACCGTCGCCAGCGCGGCCAGCACCAAAAAGAGTAGCGCGTTTGATGTCGTGTGTAACGTGAAGTCGAAAAAGCTGTGCACGAGGACGGCGAAACACCCGCCCAACGATGCGAGCGCAACGCCCCTCCGGAAATCATCGTTCGATCCCGCCCGCACAAACGCTCGATAAAACAGCAATCCTACAAACGCGAGCGCGAGAGCCGCGCCGATGATGCCACCGTCGGATAACACCTGGAGATAATCGTTGTGCGCCTGTTCGAGTCGGAATAGTCCGTTTCGCGTATCGAACTTCGTGTAGACGACACCGAACGCGCCAAGTCCGGTACCAATCAGCGGATGCGCCTTGATGATCTGCAAAGTGACGGACCAGAAGTGCGCGCGGCCAGTGGTCGGATCGTTGGTGTTGACGCTGTCAACGATCAAGCGATTGAGAGACATCTCACCGCCCAACGTCAGCACACCAATGAACAGACCAAACAGCAACACCGCCGCCAATCCAAGCCGCACAGCCACGGCTTTAAGCCGGCTCTTTCGTCGATGACGTTCCTCGGTGTGCTTGCGGAAGACGGCCGTCACGACAGCGAAAAACAGGATCTCCGCAATGAGACTGATGATACCGCCGCGTGATGCAGTCATTACGAGCGCCACGCCCATCAACCCCGCAATGAAGATAAACAGCAGTCGCTTTTCCTTATCGACCGCACCCGCGAAGAGCAGCCCCAACGGCAGCGCGATCGTCAGTTCCATGTAACCGGCGAAGTGGTGCCGGTTGATGAATGGTCCAAACGCGGTGCTCTGGTTCAGCTCGCGCATCCAGTAGACCTTCGTCGGACTCGTGAACGACTGCGTCAAACCGAAAATAGCCAGCAGGAAGCCGAAGATCATGATTGTCCGCACCATCAAGTGCAGACGATGCGGCGTGTCGATAAACACGAGCGTCGCGGAAAAGTAAATGAGAAGCGTCGCGAATTGCACAAGGACCAACCGCGTCGCATGCGGATCGAACGTCAACGTGTTCGAGAGGCCCAAAGCTAACGCCGCTTCAGTCGTGACATCACGCAACGGCAGTAGCTGTACGAAGCCGAGCACAAGTGCGCCGAGCAACGGAAGTTGCAACAGGTTGCGGCTGACGCGCAACGTTCCGAGACTCCACGCGTCCAACACCCACAAGACGAGGATCGTCAGTCCACCGAGATTGAAAAGCCCGAGCGCCCAGTAATGCACGGTGCCGTAAGCCATCGTCGAGATCACGATCGCGATACAGATCACGAGGAAAGCAAACCGGCTCGCGAGCGTGTGCCTGATGCGATACACGTCGCGTTCCTGCGAGCTTCGGGCCGGCAACGGTTGCGCCGCCGGAACCTCCCGCACGCTAACGTCGTCGTTTGATACTGAAGTCGTCATACCAAATTGAACCAAAGATCGGACAAATCGGAGTTTCCTCGTCGCTGCATTTCTGGCGCACGACCCTGAGCATCACTGCTTCTGTCTTGTCGCTTGTCTTGAAAGAAAGACCCACGCGGGTCCAGGGGGTGCTGCCACTCGGCGCCTGCTCCGAAGTCGCGAGTAGCTGCGCGCTGTAGGCGTCGATAACCTGGACCATCGGCGCGCTGCCGGATTCAAGCTTGTCCGTCGTGAAGTAGTATTCGAAGTCGTACTCGCTGTTCTTCGCGACAGGAACAAGTTGCGAAACATCCAAACTCTCGAGATTGGAGCGGACTTGAAACACGAGGCGTAAACTGCGGGCGCCACCGTTGCTCTTCGTTGGATCGATACCGATCTCAAGCTGTGGCGCGCCCTTCACTTGCCAGGCAAACACCATTTCCGGACCATAGTTGATCGCGTCCTCAAAGCTTCCGTCGAATACATGATCAAGTTCCGCGCGATAACGCTCGTTGGTCGCGATGTCGTTCCAAACTTTCATCGCGTCGTGATATCGCCTGACAATCAGGAGCTGACCGACCATCGAGTTGCCAATGTCGCGATTCGTCTTTTTCTCATCGCCGGAAAGACTGTCCCACACACGCAGTCCGTCGTCATGCCGCTGCCGGTTGAGCAGATAAAGTGCAAAGCGAGCCCGTCGCTCCGAGCCTTCACCCATCGCCATTTTTAGTGCGTCAAGATTGTCGCTGTAGATTGCCCAGAGAAAATTGAACTGCTGCGGTTCGAGATCGGCATCTGCTTCGGCGGCGAGACGCAACTCTTTGAACGCTTCTTCATAGCGGCCACTGCGGAGCAGAAGGTTGCCGAGGTACCAGCGCGGGTACGAGTACGACGGGGCAAGCGCGACGGCACGTTTCAATGCCTGTTCGCCTTTTGCGCTGTCGCCGATCTGCTCGTGCGCGGTGCCGAGAGCCATCCAGAAGCGATAGTCGTTTGGCGAGAGGGTCACAGCGCGTTCGTATTCCGCGATCGCATTGGCCTGTTGGTCCAACGGCAGCAGCTTCTGTGAAACTTGTGCGAGACGCCAGTGAGTCAAAGGATCTCTTGGCGCAAATTCAACCGCCATGTTCGCAACTTTAAAATCCGTCGGCGCCGGGTTGAAATACTCGGCGAGCGTGTTGCCGATGTACCAACGAACGGCAAAGTACGACCAAACCACCGCAGCGAGCAGCAGCAGGATCAGCACGATCCGCACTACCGGGTTGCGAACGTCTACGTGTACTAATTCCCCGGGCATTCTTCTAGAAATCGCCGTTTAGAAATCCGTCTTTAAGATCTTCAATCGTAATGCGCATTCGTCTGACCGCAATCTGGCGATCCGCGCAACTACGCATCACTTCCTTAATCCGTTCGTCAGTCATCTTCAAACTCGATATCACAACTTCATGGACGTCGTGCTGTGCGCACACCGACGCGAGATCGCCGTTACCACCAAACACACGCAATCCGTGAATCACCTTTCCATTCTTGGCCGGATCGTCATCGAGAAACCCGACCGGCGACAAGTTCAGATCCCGATTGTTTCGCAACTCACGCAGCAAAAGCTCGCCACCGTCACCCGCGCCGTAAATCAAAACACGGCGTCCATCCTGCGACCTGGCTGCCGGCAATACCTGTCGAAACAATCGAAACGCCATGCGGCTGCCGGCGAGCAGCAGGAACATCAGCACGGCATCGATGGCAAACACGGTCCGCGAGAAACCCTCGAAACGAAACACAAACAGCACCATCAACACACTCGCCACCGAGCTCACCGCGACGGCTTTCGCAAACACGACCATATCGCTCATGCCCGTGTAGCGCCAAAGTCCCCGGTACACACCCATCACCAGGAACACCGACATCTTCATGAACACGAGCACTGGCAGCGTGCGGATGAACAAGTTCCACGCGGGGCTGTTCGGCGGGAACTTGACGGCGTAAGCGATCCAGTAAGAAAGAATGACGAGCACAACGTCGAGCAAAACTTCGAAGATGCGGCGCTTGTAAGAAACGTCGACGAGAAACGTGTAGAGCGGCTTTTCCTTGAGCGCCATCTCAGCTTCGCTCTCGTCGTAGACTTTTACGCCGGCGAGATAGACGCCAATCAACGTCAGCAGGATCGTAAACGCGGCGATTGCGGCAAGACTCACGTCGAGTCGCGCGCGTTGGACCAGGATCGCCAGCACGCCCGACAGTCCGGCAAAGCCCCAGAGCATCAGCACCGCGTGACGCTCCGACATTCCGAGTGCGACTAGCCGGTGCGATGTGTGATCGCGTCCACCGACCGAAGCGGATCGGCCCGAAAGCTTCCGTAACACCGTTACGAAAGTCGTATCGAAGATTGGAATGAACAGAACAAGAATCGGAACCGCCAGCACAGGCAGGAGGCTACGCGACCGGCCGCCGCTGACGTTGATTAGCGCCGAGCTCGCCAGAAAGAAACCGACGAACATCGATCCGCAGTCGCCCATGAAGATCGACGCGGGATTCGAGTTGTAAACGAGAAAGCCGAGCAGCGCGCCGGCGAAGATAAGCATCACGAGGGCTTCTGTATATTGCCCGGTATTAACAAAACTGAGCGCCAGAAATCCGGCGGCAATCACCGCGATGCCACTCGCGAGGCCGTCCATGTTGTCGAGCAGGTTGATCGCGTTCGTGATGCCGATTAGCCAGAAGATCGCGAGGGCCATGTTCAGCAGCACCGAACCGGTCCACGGCAGCGACAGTCCGTAATAAACGACGTACGCTGCACCCATCACCTGGCCGATCAGTTTCTGATACGGCTTGATGTGCAGTACGTCGTCGATGAGACCGACGATGAAGAGAAATGTGCTGGCGAGCAGGATGAATCTGCCGTAGGTGGTGCCGGAGATGAAGACGAAGTAGGTGATGATTACCGACAGCCAGATGGCCGTGCCGCCGAGCATGGCGGTCGGTTTTTTGTGCCAGCGATCACTTTTCGGCGCGGCAACAAAGCCGTAGCGCCTTGCAAAGGCGCGCACCAGTGGCGTCAGCAGCAGCGCGAAAATAAATGACGCGGCAACAGCCAGCAGCGTACGCGGGCTAAAAGGCATATCCATCGAAATTGCGAATTGCGGAATTGCGGAATTGCGAAAATTTTACGGCAGGTGCCAAATTGCGCATTTCCGCATTCTCGCAATTTCGCAATTCACCTATTGCTTTGATAGTCGATCACAGTTTTGAGAATGCCATCCAAACTCATCTCCGGCCGGAAGCCAACGAGTTCGCTGACCTTCGAAATATCCGGCACGCGCCGCGGCATGTCTTCGAATCCTTCTTCGTACGCTTCGTCGTAAGGGATAAACACGATGTCCGAATCTGATTGCGTCAGCTCTTTTACTCGTTGCGCAAGCGCAAGTATCGAGATCTCCTGGTTGGAACCAATGTTGAAAACCTGGCCGACGGCATTGTCATGGTCCATCAATTTCACAAGCGCGCCGACAACGTCGCCAACATAGCCGAAACAGCGGCTCTGATTGCCGTCGCCGTACACCGTAATCGATCGCCCGGCGAGCGCTTGTTTGACGAACGTCGGAATCACCATTCCGTATTGCCCTGTCTGGCGCGGCCCGACGGTATTGAACAAACGCACGACTATCGTCGGCAGTTTTTTCTCGCGCCAGTATGCGAGCGCCAGAAACTCGTCTATAGCTTTCGAACAAGCGTAACTCCAACGGCCTTTCGTAGTCGCGCCCATCACGAGATTTCCGTCCTCGCGGAAAGGCACGTCGCTGCTCAGCCCGTAGACTTCCGACGTCGACGCCACGAGCACTTTCTTCTTTTTCTTGTTAGCGAGTGACAGGATGACTTCCGTCCCGCGCACGTTGGTTTCGATCGTCCGCACCGGACTCTCGACGATGAGCTTCACCCCGACTGCGGCCGCGAGATGAAAAATAACGTCGCACTGATCGACCAATTCCGCTGCTACCGGGTGGTTGTGGACCGACTCGATGGTGTAGTGAAAATGCGAGTGGCCTTTCAGATGCTGAATGTTCTCGATCTTGCCCGTCGAGAGATCATCGATAACGTAAACGTGGTCCCCGCGTTTTATATAAGCGTCGGCGAGATGTGATCCGATGAAACCCGCGCCGCCGGTGATGAGTACTCGCAACCGTTCTGCTCCTTATCGTTCGTTAATCCGTGTTCCTTGAAACTCCATGGAAACACAAACCTCTGGAATCAATAACTCACGATATAAATGTTTAATGTCTTCAACCAAGCGTTCCTTGCCGTAGTTACGTTTGACGAATTCGTGGCCGCGGGCGCCCATGTCGTGCCGCAGTTGTTTGTCGCCCGCCAACTTGATCAGCGCTGCGGCAAAAGCCTCTTCGTCACGAGGTGGAACACGAATCCCGCGGTCCTCGCCGAGCAGATCGACCACGCCCCCGACGCTGGTTGCAACTATCGGCCGTGCGTTCGCCATCGCTTCGATCAGCGTGAGCGGTGTGCCTTCGTTTAGTGAAGTCAACGCGACGATGTCCAGGGCCGGATAGAAGTATTCCGGATCCTTGCGGCTGCCGGCAAAAATCACTTTCTCCCTCAAACCCAGCGACCGCGCCTGCTCCTCAAGTTTCTGACGAAGTGCGCCGTCGCCAATGACCACGAACTGCAACGCCGATTGATCCTTCAGACGCGCAACGCTGTTCAGAAACATCTGGTGGTTCTTGATCTCGGTCAAACGTCCGACGATGCCGACGAGAATCGTTTCCTCATCAATCCCCAACTCATCGCGAAAGCGCGCGCGGCGCGAAGCGTGATCCGCAAACACGCTCAAATCAAGACCTAGCGGGATCACGTTGATCTGGCCCGGGCGTCCGACACGGAAATCGTTACCAATCTCAGCTTGTTGTTGCGCGCTGACGACAATCAGTCGATCCGTCACTAACGAAGCCAACAACCGCTCGATTGCGAGAAACATCCGCGTCCGGCTACGGCCATAATAACTATGAAAAACGTGCCCGTGATAAGTGTGCACAAACTTGCACGCGCGCGGACGGCCGATCAGCGTGGCGGGCGTCAGCCAACGATAAAAGAATCCCGCGACTCGCCCGACCGTTCCCGCCTTTGCAGTGTGCGTGTGAATGATGTCGGGTCGCTCGCGCAGCAATAAACGGAAGAGCTTCCAGACCGTGACCGCATCGTTCAACGAGATCTCGCGGCTCATCTCCGGAATGTAGATCGGCGTCACACCCGCCTCTTCCGCGAAGTAGCCCATGTTCTTCTTCACCAGCCGGAACAGAACCCGCCACCAGCACCGAACGATAAGCTTCATCCTGCAAACCATTGGTCAACCAGACGACGTGCTTCGCCGGCCCGCCCACGTTCAGGCGCGCGATGATTCTTACAATCCGTGTCTGGCTTAACTCTGGCATGCACTAATCGACATCTTGTTCGCGCCTGTTTTAGCCACCAGGTTCGACGCGTGCAACAAACTCTCGAACGTTCCGGCGTCGGTCCACCAGCCCTCAAGCTCTTCCCATGTCATCTGGTTGCGATCGATGTACGCGTTGTTGACGTCCGTGATCTCGAGTTCGCCGCGTCCCGACGGTTCAAGGGAATGAATGATCTCGTAGACCCTTGCGTCGTACATGTAAATTCCGATCACCGCGTAATCTGATTGCGGTACCGACGGTTTCTCATCGATGCGCACTACGTTATTACCGTCGAGAAGCGGCACGCCGAAACGCTGCGGGTCTGGAACTTTTTTCAGAATGATCTTCGCGCCACCACCCTGCTGCCGATAAGCATTGACGGCGGAAAGTATGTTGCCCTCGATAATGTTATCGCCGAGCACGACGCACACGGCTTCATCCGCGGCAAAATGTTCGACGAGTGAAAGCGCGTCCGCGATCCCGCCCTCGCCTTCCTGGTAAGCATAATTCAGATGTTTGAGTCCGAACGCTTTCCCGTTACCCAGCAGGCGCAGGAAGTCGCCGGCCGAGCTGCCGCCCGTCACCACCATGATGTCCGTAATGCCTGCGTTGACGAGGGTCTGAATCGGGTAATAGATCATCGGCTGGTTGAAAACTGGCAGCAGATGTTTGTTGGTTACGGAGGTTAGCGGACGCAATCTCGTTCCCAAACCTCCGGCAAGCACTACGCCTTTCAACGTTGTCCTCCAGAACAGGTTTTATCTAACGGCAAAGACTTTCAGTGAGTCGCCCAGGCGACTGAGGTTAAGAAAGCTGTTGACAGTGTTTTTCAACACCCGTCGCGAACGACTCTTCATCATCGATTCGTTCAAGCGATAACTCGTTGTCACTCGATCGAAATGCTGGTCAACGGTCTTGGGCGCGGTCTTCGCCGCTCCCATCGCGTGAAAGATCTCGATGGGATTGCCGCCCGTGGTATCGACTCGCAATTGCCGAAAGCCGGCGTCGTGCAGCAACTTCTTCACCCCGCGAACCGAGAATAGCTGGAGATGCTCAGGCGGCCAAATGCAGCGCCACTTCAAACCCAGCATCCGGCCCGACAAACCGCGCGCATGCGGCGTTGTCGTCCAAAACAGTCCGCCGGGACGAAGAATTCGCGCGACTTCCTGCAACAGTGGCTGCGGATCGATCAGGTGCTCCAGTAGTTCAGCCGCCGTCACGACGTCGAAATGCTCCGACGGAAACGCCGCGTCTTTCAGTTCGCCTTCGTACACTTCAAAACCCAAATCACGCACGTGCTTGACGGCGCCTGAGGAAACGTCGAGCCCCTGCACGTTCCAACCATTCTGGCGCGCGGCGGCAAGCAAAGTTCCCGCGCCACAACCGATGTCCAGCAGTCGATTGTTTTTGCGAAAGCTCGAGAACTCAGCAGTGATCTCTTCCAACCTCGTTTGCACAAACTGCGGCGGCGAAAGCGCCTCTTCGTTTACATAAAAACCGGAATAGAAGAAAGCACTGGAATACCACGGCGAGTAAGTCGTGTAGACCGAGTCGCATTCGACGCACGACACGACATCGAGATCGTTTTTGACGCCGAGCGGGCGCGCGTTGGTTGAACCACAAGCGACGCACGCACGCTGAGTCTTTGCGGCGCGCGGATCCTGCGTCAGGATCCACTGACCGGCAAACTCTTCAACTGGTTTAGGTGCCGACATCAATCAATGAACCGGTTGAACCATAGCTCCAGCATCAGCAGCGTCCAAAGCTGATGCGAGTAGTCGCGCTCGCCGCGCGTGTGCAATTCGACTAGCTGCCGCACGGTTTCCGGTTGGAACAAGCCGCGACGCAAAGCTTTGTCTGACAAAATTACCTCACGCAGGAACGGTTGCATCTTGCCGCGGAACCAGTGACCAATCGGCACACCGAATCCCATCTTCCTGCGGTTCAGGTTTTCACTCGGCAACAGTTTGCGCAAAACTTTCTTCAAGAGATACTTGGTCGTTAGCCGGCGTAGCTTCAGATTCTGCGGCAGACTGGCCGCAAATTCGATCACGTGATGATCGAGAAAAGGCGAGCGCGCTTCGAGTGATACAGCCATCGTCGCGATGTCCACCTTCACCAGCAGATCGTTTGGCAGATATGTCATCTGGTCCGTCAACAGCGCCGCGTCGACGATTCCTATTCCATTCGCGCGCTCAAACCAGGTACCCAATAAGCCAGTAGCGTCAGCTTGCAAGGTTTGTTCGCGGAAGAAGTCGGAATACAGCGGCTTCTTTGTTTCGTCGTTGAAAACGCTGACCCAGTGCATATAGCGATCGACGCGCGGACGCGACACGGCGTCGAGCATACGCTTAACTGATCTCGCCATGCTGCGTTTTGTCGGCGAAGTCGGAATCAGGTTGACGGTTTCTTTGATCACGGATTCGCGCAGGAACGAAGGCACACGGCGATACTTCTCAGTTAATTCCATCGCCGCGTAACGATAGTAGCCTGCGAAGGATTCGTCGCCACCGTCGCCGTTCAATGCGACGGTGACATGTTTGCGCGTTTCTTTCGCGACGTAGTAAGTCGGGACGGCAGATGAATCTGCGTAAGGTTCGCCGTAATGCTCCACCAGTATCGGTAACGCTTCGACTGCATCCGGTCGCACGATAAATTCGTGATGATCGGCGCCGACGTGTTCGGCGATACGTCGCGCGTGATGAAGTTCGCTGAAGTCTTGTTCGTCGAATCCGATCGAGAATGTCTTGACGCGTTCACTCGACTCCTGGGCCATCAACGCTACCACGGCACTCGAATCGATGCCTCCGGAAAGAAACGCACCAAGCGGAACTTCCGACATCAATCGCACGCGCACGGCATCGCGCAGGATCTCGACCGTGCGTTCGCCCGCTTCTTCTTCATCAATCGCGAGCTTCTTAGAGAAGTCCGGTTGCCAGTATCGCTGGACTTCAATCTCGCCTTTGCGCCAACGCAGCCAATGACCCGGTTCGAGTTTACGAATGGCCCGATAGGCGGTGAGCGGCGCCGGAATACACATGAACGAGAGATAGTAATCAAGCGCTTCCGGTTCGATCTCGCGGCTAACGTCCGGATGCAGCAGCAGCGCGCTGAACTCCGATGCAAAGATCAGTTGACCATTGACGAGTGAATAAAGTAACGGCTTCTTGCCGATGCGATCACGCGCGAGAAACAGCTCCTGGTCACGTTCGTTCCAGATCGCGAACGCAA
Source organism: uncultured Acidobacteriota bacterium (assembly GCA_963789185.1). Taxonomy (GTDB): domain Bacteria; phylum Acidobacteriota; class Blastocatellia; order Pyrinomonadales; family Pyrinomonadaceae; genus PSRF01. The sequence continues at coordinate 80,468 of CAWBJU010000008.1, read as the reverse complement.
ACATGCCGCGCAAGTGTTTCGGACAGTCGGCGCCGTACTGATCGTAGGCGTGGACGATCGCTTCGGTGTCGCTGTTGGTGTAGAAGGTGTGACCGAGTTTTTCGAGCTTCTCGCGCAGTTCAAGGTAGTTGTAGATCTCGCCGTTGAAAACGATCCAGGCCGTGCGATCGCGATTGTGAATCGGCTGCTGCCCGCCCTTCAAATCGATGATCGCAAGGCGGCGCATCGCCATGCCCACGGATCCGTTGACGTAGAAGCCGTCCTCGTCCGGGCCGCGGTGCCGAATCGCCTCGTTCATGCGAGCCAGCAACGCTTCGTCAACCGGCCTACCGTCGTTTCGAACGAACCCTGTGATTCCACACATATTTGCCCCGTATATTACATGGGCCTGTGATAATCTGCTAAATCCGTGTTTACCGATCTCGCAGAAGCTCTAGCCAGGGCCAGGGAACTCCCCACGATCAAACTTTCCGAGCGGGCGATTTGCGACCTCGAATTGCTCGCTACCGGGGCATTTCATCCACTCGACCGCTTTATGGGCGCCGCGGATTACGCTCGCGTCCTCGAGGAGATGCGACTCGCCTCGGGCGAGCTATTTCCCATTCCTGTCACCCTGCCAATTGCGAATGACGAGTCGGTTGCTTTGGATCGCGAAGTCGCGCTGCTGGACTCGCGCAACGAGATCCTCGCGGTGATGACCGTCGAAGAGATTTACGAGTGGGATTTATCGACGACTTCACGTCAGGTGTTTGGTACTCAAGACGCGCGCCATCCGCTCGTGGCGGAAATGCACGGCTGGGGACGTCGCAACATCTCCGGCCCCTTGAAGGTGTTGAAACTTCCCACTCACTACGACTTTCGCGAACTCCGTCTCACGCCCGCGGAAACTCGACAACGTCTCGAACGCATGGGCCGCGAAAACGTCGTCGCTTTTCAAACACGTAATCCATTACACCGCGCGCACGAAGAACTGACTCGCCGCGCAATCGAAGACGTAGACGGCGTGCTGTTGCTGCATCCGGTTGTCGGTATGACGAAACCGGGCGATATCGACTACTTCACGCGCGTTCGCACTTACAAAGCACTAGCTGGCAACTACTATCAGCAGGACCGCATTCTCCTCGCATTGCTCCCGCTCGCCATGCGTCTCGCCGGTCCACGTGAAGCTCTCTGGCACGCACTGATCAGACGTAACTACGGCGCCAATCACATGATCATCGGGCGCGATCACGCGAGTCCGGGAAACGATTCAACCGGTAAACCGTTTTATGAACCATACGCTGCGCAGGAACTGGTTGAGCAATACGAGGATGAAATCGGAGTAAAGGCGCTTTCGTTCGGTGAGTTTGTCTACCTGCCGGAAGAAGATCGCTACGAAGACGTCAACAACATCGCGGCGCATGCAGTCACCGCCCAACTCTCGGGGACTCGAGTGCGCGACTGGTATCGCGATGGCGGCGCTGAACTGCCCGACGTGGTTCGCGCGACCGGAAGTCAGCGCTGCGATTGCCGACACGTACCCGCCGCGGCACAAGCAGGGTTTCTGCGTCTGGTTCACCGGCCTTAGTGGGGCGGGAAAGTCGACTACCGCTGAGATTCTGACCGTCTTGCTTCAGGAGTTTGGACGACAGGTGACACTGCTCGACGGCGACATTGTTCGCAATCATCTGTCTCGCGGGCTTGGTTTCAGCAAAGACGATCGCGACATGAACATTCACCGGATCGGGTTTGTCGCTTCCGAGATCGTCAAACACCAGGGAACGGTGATCTGCGCCGCCGTCAGCCCGTATCGCGCGACGCGCAACGACGTGCGAAACATGATCGGCGCCGATCGTTTTGTCGAAGTGTTTGTTAATACGCCGCTTGAAGAGTGTGAACGACGTGATGAAAAGGGAATGTATCTGAAAGCAAGACGTGGCGAGCTGAAGAACTTCACCGGAATCGACGATCCTTACGAACCGCCCGTTCAACCCGAACTCGAATTGGAAACCACCAGCAACTCAGCCGAAAAGAACGCACGGCTGATCATCGCGTACCTTAGCGAACGCGGCTTTCTCAAATAGGATTCGACCCTGTGGAGTGCGAGCTTTGCACGCTCCCTTTGCGACGCGCGAGGATGCGCGCGGCCTGAAGATCCGCCAGCTCCTGTTTCGCTATCTTCGCCTTTAGCACCTTGTCTTCGCGCTTCTCGAGCATGAGCACCGCTCCGACGGCCACGAAGATGAAATAAAAAACGAGCAACTGTGATCGCTGCCGGTAAGCAGTACCGACGTTTCCCTGGAACACTGCGTAGGCCAGCGTCAACATCGTCGTAAACAAGACGATTGGCGAGACTTGTTTCAGTCGATGCTTCAGAGCAAACCACCACCCCAGCACCAGCAAGGGAAATGCAGCCCACCAGATCAACATCTCCGGCAAGGCGATGCTTTGTCTCAGTGACGCGAGTTGCCATGGAAACGGTGCAAACAGCAGGTAAAGCAGACCGAGGGGAATCACCGTCAGCGCGCCCTCGGTAGTTTGCACGTCGACGTCTTTGCCAAAACCAGACTCCGCGTTGCGGGCCTGATCAATTCGGCTCATCTGGATCATCTGAAGATTGCCGTACCTCTCAAACTGCACCGCAGCAAAGCGAATTACTCCAAACCACGTAAACGCCATGCCAATCAACCCAATGGCGACGAAACGTTGGAGAAAACTTCTCGCGTCGGCCGATTTCAGTCCGATAACGAAACTACCCGCGACAGCAGCCGCCATCATGTAGAAAATGTAGAAACGAAGGCTCAGCAGCCCGGCCAAACACACACCCAACACCAGAATGTACGGGACGGTGATCTTCTCCATCAGCCGTATCGTCGCCATAATGCACAACGCCAGCGCCAGGATAATCAGCGCGTCTTTCAACGCCTGCGAAGACCACAAAATCAGCGATGGGAAAAAGGCAACCAGCAGCGCCGCGAGTTTCGCGACGCGCGTGTTGTCGAAGAGCGACTGCGAAACGTAATAAACGACGATGGCGGTGGATGCTCCAATCGAGGCGTTGATGAGTTGAATTGCGTACATGTTCGCGCCGATCATCTCGTAAACGCCGGCAACGATGTAAAGCATTCCCCAGGCGCCTGCACCTGATTGGATAAAAGCGGAATAACGGCTCGAGTGATAGTCGTCGCCGTGCCACGACTGCTGCAGCGACTCGCCAAAGAGGTGATAGGTGTTTGCGTCGCCGCCGAAAAACTCCTGCATGTTTCCGAGATAGATGATGGTCGCGATGATGATTCTCGCCATGAGCGCGATGAGAAAAAGGCGAAATAGAAATGTCTTTTCCTCGCCGCCGCGAGCCATAGCCCAAAACGTCGGCACCGATGCGATGGCGCAAAAAGCCAGAGCACCCGAAGCGTTACCGGGTACGAGATAAATGACGGCGACGCCAATAGCGAGCGTCAAAGCGATCAGAATCGTATTCATAACTGCCCTGTGTTCATAACGAGCTTATCAGACGTCGTCCGGCAGATCGGCGCGCGTTTTCCGCTCGATGAGAAACTGGTCTTCGCTGCTCAAATCTTTAATAGTTTTGGCCGGGACGCCGGCGACCAGTTTACCCTCTTCTTCAAGCCGCGCGGTAATCACCGATCCGATTCCGACAATGCATCTCGCAGGAATTGCGCTGCCGGGCGCCATCCGGATCTCCGAACCGATATAAACCATCGGCCCGATCGTGATCGGCATCGTCCGCTGTCGATTGTGCGTCCACAACGAGGAGTTGCGCCCGCCAAGTATCACACGCCTGCCGATTTCAATTCGATCAGTAAAATCTATTTTATGTCCGGTCGTCACGATGCTGCCATCGCCGAGAATCAAGGTTGGATCGATCGGGTTCACGACCTCCGGATCGGGAATCGAGTTGATCTCGTTGAGCCGGATGATTTCCGAGTATCGTCCCAGACTAACGAGGTCGCCGCCCCGGATTATGTTCAAATGACCGATGCGCACGTGATCTTTGACGATCAACTTCTGCACGCGCGTGACGACGTTTAGATGTCCGATCGATACGTCATCGTCGATCTCACACTCGCCCGCATCGATGATGCTCAAGCCGATGCGAACTCGTTTGCCGATCCGGTAACCAAAAAACCAGCGGTAGAAGGGACGCTTCAAAAACGAAGGCAGAAACGCGAACAGAGCCATGACGACTAAACGCGATCTGCTTGTTCTCTGCATTCTTAGGTCTTAGCTAATACGGATTTAAAGATCTCATAAACGCGCGGCGCCTGCGAAATGGCTGAATACTTCTGTTCGACGGTTGTGCGTCCTGCTTGTCCAAGCTGGCGTCGCAGTTCCGCCGATCGCAAAAGGCGGCTTAGTTTATCAACCCACTCGTCTTCGGTGCTCGCGAGAAATCCGTTTTCTCCGTCCTGGATGATTTCTGAGTTAACGCCGACAGGAGAACAAACAGTCGGAATGCCCATTCCCATAAACTGCAACGCCTTCGCGCCGCACTTTCCCTTGCTCCACCTGTCCTCCGGAAGAGGCATGACGCCGATATCGATCGGACTCAGGTCGTCGACTTCGGTCTTCGCGCGCCAACGCATCGCTTCGACGTCAATCGGCGGACAGTCGTACACGGGTGTGCCGATCACTCGCAGCCGAAACTTTTCCTGTTTCGACAGTTTTCTCAATGCGCCGCGCAGTGTGTCGAGATGTTGGACCGTGCTGTGACTGCCGGTCCAACCGATCACAAGCGGGCCACTCGATGTTCTCGGTGGCGGCACCTTGTAACGTTGCGTATCGATCGTGGTGGGAATCACCGTGACGCGATCGTTCACCTGCCTCGCATAGTCGGCCAGGTATGGATTACCGGCCATGACGTGCGATGCCAACTGGCAGATAGTTTTGGTCTTTGAGGCAAACTTCAGATAGCTCAAATAACCGTTTGACGGGCTGCGATATGAGACGAAGATGGCGTCGTCGAAGTCGAAAACGATTGGCACGCCCGTCTTATGGACCATTCGTTCAAACACCGGTGGTCCAAGCAACGCAGCCTCGCGCAGGATATAGACCAGGTCGAATTCTTTCGCCTTTTTTACGGTTGAGAACCTCCGGCTGAATCCCTGCGTGACGAGCATCATCTTTCTGGCGAGCTTGCCTTGCTGATAAAGGAGCAGGTTCAGTTCCGGGCACTCGAAAGGCTCGTACGTGATCTCGACGCCGCGTTCGCGGAGCAGAGGTTCCCACTGTTCGATGCGATATCGCTGGCTGGGCGAGATGTCGTAAAGTCCGGGAACTAAAGCGAGAACACGCATTTTGCAGGGTTAGTATACACGTTCATAAAGGTCCGCATAACGCTCGACACCCACTGTTTGCAGGTCGAAAAGTCGTTCGGCAATGGCCCGAGCAGCCTTCCGCGTGCCGGGTTTGGCCGCCATCGCCTCGATAAACGTCCCTGCCTCCGCGTACTCGGAGTCGGTGAAATCCTCAAGCATCACACCCGCGTTCCAGTCGTCGATCAACGCATCGGAATCGCCGATTCCCGCGTTGATGATCAACGGTAATCCGCACGCGAGATACTCGCCATTTTTCGTCGGCGATGATGCGAGCTTGGAGAAAGACGGTTTGTTGAACGACAAGGCGGCGTCCGCGGCGGAAAGGTAGGAAGGAACCATGCGCGCCGGAACTGACAGCACGCTGAATTGGTCTGCGGGCACGTTGCGATTCGACATTACGCCTTTCACTCGTTCATGGCTTCCGTTCGTCAGCCAAAGGAAATGCGCGTCGGGTCTTTGCCGTCTGAAGACGGCAAAGAAGTCGGCCATCTGTTGCGTCAGGTACCAACCATCAAGCGAGCCGCTGTAAACGATCGTGAATTTGTCGCCGAGTCCCAATTCCGCACGACGGCGTGTACGATCTTCATCGCTAAACTTGAACAACGAAAGATCGGCGCAACACGGAATCACTGCGTGTTGCACGTCGCGACCGCGTAGTCCTTCCCACTCGCGGATGATGGGCCAGATTCGCTCTGTGAGAGTCACGACGGCATCCGTCTCGGTAAAAATGCGGCGTTCAGTCGATTTGGTCATGCGATACGCGACACTGTCTTCGCGCCAGTGTCCGGCGTCGACGTATTCCTCAGCCAACAATCCGCGCAGGTCGAAGATCATCTTGGTTCCGAGGCTTCTTTTTAATGAGAGTGCGATGGCGCCGGGAATGTGACTGCGCGCGTGGACCATGCCGATCCGGTTGCGTTTGATCAACGACTTGGCTTGGCGAATGCCGACGGCGACGTCATAAACGGTTGCGGGAATTGACGGACGCTGGTGATAACGAAGCCAGTGCCACTCGATATTTTGATCGCGCAGTTGCCCGCGGAGTTCCTCAGTCTGGCTGATGCCTTCCGCGGTAAAAGCCTTTTCACGTTCAAAACTTAGCAGCGTAAAGCTGACTCCGCGCTTCGCCAGCTCACGCAAGTAAGGCATAACCTGGGTTTGACCCAGCGGATCAAGCATTCCGTTGTAGGAGATGAAGATAACGCGCTGGTCTTCAAGTCTCATTAGCCGGCCTCCACCGGAGTCTTGCGCGCGCTGCGAAACGCGTCGAGAAACAGCCATTGCAACCAGCCGACGATCGCGGCGCCGTCCAACACGGCGAGGATCGCGATCACCACGCCCGCGCGACGCAAGTTGTGAAAGAACGACGAGGGATAGCATTTGCGATTGCGCCAGATCGAGACGATCGCGCGCGCAATCAACATCAACATCCACAACGCGAATGGCACCCAGAACAGTCGCGGCTCGACGATCAGCAGGGCCACGAGTATTACCAGCAGCACCGCGTAACGAAACAGGATCGTCGCCTGCCACTGATTGAAGAGGCCGGCACGAATGTTGTTTAGCGAGTAAACGAGAAAACGTTTGAAGGTGGATTTGAGCGTGGATCTCAGTCGCCAGTAGACCTGCGCGCGTGGTTCGAAGACGGAGCGATAACCGGCCTTGTCCAGTCGATTCATGAAGATGAGATCTTCTGCCGAGCGAAGGTTCTCAGGAAAGCCTTTCACTTTGGCCCACGCCTCACGACGCAGCAACGACGACGCGATGAAACGCGGCCGCGTGACTACGCCGTCCTGTGGTTTGGGCGGCGGCATATAAGCGATGGCAGCGCATTCCGTGAAGAAAGTGTCGGTCACAGGTTCGACGTGTCCGTAAACGATGTCGATCGAATCGTCCTGCTTGGCCCTGAGGACGAGCGCTTCGAGCCAGTCTTTCGCAAGACGAATGCCGCCGTCGGTGAACGCCAGCCACTCAAATTGTGCAGCGGCGGCTGCGAGGTTGCGCCCCCTCCCGGGCAGAGCGGCGCCCGCGCGAATCAGTCTCACGGGGAGCCCTTTTTGGTTGTAGCTTTCGATGATCTGCGGTGTGGCGTCGACGGAACCGCCATCCGTTATGACGATCTCATCCGGAGGGTGTGTTTGCGCGAGCAGGCTGTCGAGCAACTCGCGAATGGAATCCTCTTCATCCCGAACCGGGACGATGACGCTGACTTTCATGAGGCGATCCGTGTTTGCAGACGCCACGGATTCTAACTCGTCACCATCTCATTCAGGGGTGCATTCACCGGAGCGTTGCGCTTTTCCAGTTCGCCGGCAATCCAGTGATAGGTGGTGGTCAATCCGTCTTCGAGCGAAATCGACGGCTCCCAGTTCAGCACTTCACGCAAGCGAGTGTTATCGCTGTTGCGTCCTCTGACGCCCTGCGGTTTGGTGAGATCGTAACGCTTCCCGATCTTCTTGCCGGCGATCCCTGCGACCATGTCCACCAGCTCGTTGATCGAGAGCATGCGATCCTGCCCGAGATTGATCGGCTCGCGATGATCGCTGCGCATCAACCGGTAGATACCTTCAACACAGTCGTCAATGTAGCAGTACGAACGCGTCTGTTCACCGTCGCCCCACACTTCGATCTCGTCAACATCATCGGCGAGGGCAATCTTGCGACAGATGGCTGCGGGTGATTTCTCGCGTCCGCCGTCGTACGTGCCGAGTGGACCGAAGATGTTATGGAACCGCACGACGCGCGTGTCGAGTCCGAAGTCTTCCGTGTAGTGACGGCAAACTCGTTCCATGTAGAGCTTTTCCCAGCCGTAACCGTCTTCAGCGTCGGCGGGGTACGCGTCTTCTTCCCGTAGCGGTGTGACGTCTGTTTCTTTCTGTTTGTAACCGGGATAGATACAGGCGCTCGAAGTGTAAAGATAACGTTTGACGCCATTGATTCGCGCCGCTTCGATTGAATGCAAATTGATTAGCGAGTTGTCGCGAACGATGACGGCCTTGTTGGTTTCGATAAAGCCGATGCCGCCCATGTTTGCGGCAAGACCGTAGACCTCGTCGATGCCTTCAGTTGCTTTCAGACAGTTGTCGGCGAGCGAGAGATCGAGAAGTTGAAAGTCGTGAGCAGCGGTTGGTTCGTATTCGGGCTCCTTAACGTCAACGCCGCGCACCCAGTAACCACGATCAACAAGATACCTGGTCAGATGATGACCGATAAATCCACCAGCCCCAGTGATCAAAACACGTGTCGGTTCAGACATTCCTTTGCAAGTCTCCCAAGCAGAGTGGCCTAAAAAATCAACGAAACATTAGTGGTTATTGGGGGAATTTGGCAAGCGACCCGCTGGTAGAGCAACGCGACGCAGGCAGCCCCAGAAGGGACGGCTCAACAGTCCTTCCGGATGCGTTTTGAGTGCGCGCGTCAACCATTTGGCCGCTTCAGATTTATGTCCCGCCTCGCTGGCTGCGTATGAGAGGCGCAGGAAACGCGTCGCACGGCACCAGCGTTGATCGGCGCCTTGCAATTGAGGTTCGTAAAACTCGGCGATCTGATCAAACTCTTCGAGTTGACGGTGGCCTTCGGCGATCGTCTTGCTCACTTCGTGCAGCCGGTACGCCGCCATCGGCAACGGCAAATACTCGCATTTATGGCCGGCGAGCAGCAGTCGCACGTACATGTCGTGATCGAAATCGTAGTCCCATCGTTCCTGAAAACCTTGCGTCACGATCTCCCGTTTCCAGAAGTGCGCGGGTTGAGGCGCGAGATAAGCCCAGCACAGACAATGCGCCGCTGACTGCGGGACTTCCGAACGAATGATCCGCGTTTCGTGACCTTCGCCGAACATGATTGCGTCGCCGCAGATCCACTCGCTCTCGGGATGCTGCGCGAAGTGGTTCATTACGGCCGCAAAGGTGCCCGGAAGATAAAGATCGTCGCTGTTGAGAAAAGCGAAGATGTCTCCGGTCGCTTTTTCGAGTCCTTTATTGATCGCGTGGACCTGGCCGCGATCTTTTTCGCTGACCCAGTAGGCGAGGCGATCTTCGTACTTCTTGATGATCGAAACGCTTTCGTCATTGCTGCCGCCGTCGACCACGATGTACTCGAGCGGTTCGTACCCTTGTTTCAAGACAGAAAGGATCGTCTCTTCGAGAAACCGGCCCTGGTTGTATGAGGGAGTGACGATGCTCAGTTTTAAAGCCATGCTTGCGTTATGGTCCTTCAGGCTTTGAAGCTCTTGATCGTTTCGATCACGTAAGCCTGTTGAGTTTCAGTGAGCTCGGGATAAATTGGCAATGCCAGTGTTTCGCGTGCCGCGCGTTCCGACTCCGGAAACTCACCCTCCTTGTAACCAAGATAAGCGAAACATTCCTGCCGGTGCAGCGGAATTGGATAATACACTTTTGTACCCACGCCGTGTTGCTTCAGGTGTTCCATTAGTGCGTCGCGATGAGATGGAACACGAATGACGTACTGGTGATAGATGTGACGCGCCTCTTCTCTGCATGAAGGCGGGGCCAGTTCATAACTCATGCCGTTTAGAAACTGCTCGTCATAAACCATAGCCTTGCGCGCGCGTTCGTTGGACCAGTTGTCGAGATACGGAAACTTCACGTTCAGCACCGCAGCCTGCAATTCATCCAAACGACTGTTGACGCCGACTTCTGAATGCTCGTATTCGTTCGCGCCGCCGTGAGTGCGAAGTCTTCTTAAACGTTGCGCGAGATCGTCGTCGTTTGTAGTCAGGATGCCGCCGTCGCCGGCGCCGCCGAGGTTCTTTGTTGGATAGAAACTGAAGCAACCTATTGCGCCGATCGAACCCGCCTGGTCACCGCGATCGGTCGCGCCGATTGCCTGGGCTGCGTCTTCGACGATCGGAATGCCGTGATGCTTGCTGAGCTCGAGCAGGAAATCCATCTCGGTGCATTGGCCGTAAAGATGGACGGGGAGGAGTGCTTTTGTTTTGTTTGTGATGGCGTCTGCGACCTGCGACGTGTCGAGGTTGTAGGAAGACGGATCGATGTCGACGAAAACCGGACGTGCGCCGAGACGCGTAATCGCAGCGCCAGTGGCGAAGAAGGTGAACGGTGTGGTGATGACTTCATCACCTGCGCCAATGTCGAGCGCCATCAGCGCGAGTAGCACCGCGTCCGATCCCGAGGCGCAACCGATCGCGTGCTTTGATTGCGTGTAGGAAGCGATCGAGCTTTCGAGCTTGCGCACTTCGTCGCCGAGAACGAAACGCTGCGAATCCAGCACCCGCTCAACCGCAAAACGCACCTCGTCTCGCAACGAGGCATACTGCGCCTGTAGATCCAATAGGGGAACGTGCATCAAGTAAGGATAATTAGATTGTTCTTACGCGGTTTCGCCTGCGGAGGCGCCTCGGCCACTATCCGTTTCCGTCGAATAATAGTTCGAGTAGTAACCGGAATAGTAGTAGTCCTGCTGCTCCATCCGGACGTTGTTCAGCACGACGCCAAAGATGTGCGCGCCGACATCAAGCAACTGCTGCTTCGCCCGTCGCACAACCGCACGCGAGCTGCGGCCGCCATGGACCACGAGCATCACACCATCGACCATCGTCGAAAGAATCGACGCATCGGTAAATGAAATCGCCGGCGGCGAGTCGATAATGATGTGAGCGAACCGTTCGCTGAGCTGGCCCAGCAAGCGTCGCATCTCCTCGGAACCCAGCAGCTCGGCCGGATTCGGCGGCACCGGACCAGACGTCAGAATCTTCAGGTTCGGCGTCTTCGGATAAACCTGCAACAAACCGTCGAGGTCTCGCTCACCGGAAAGCCACGTCGTCAATCCCTTCGAATTCGGAACTTCAAACTGCGTGTGCAAACGCGGCCGCCGCAGGTCGCAATCGATGATCAAAACTTCAGCACCAGTCTGCGCCAACATGAACGCGGTATTGATCGCCGTAGTCGTCTTCCCTTCGGAAGGCTGACTCGACGTGACGAGGATCGTCTTCGGCGGCTGACCCGCTGACGAGAGCAACAACGACGTGCGCAAGTGCCGGTACGATTCAGCAATCGGCGAACGCACGTCGTCGATCATGGCGAGCGCCGTAGTTTCCGAACCGCCAGGGTGCACCGGAGCGATACCTTTCAACTTCGCAGCGCCGCGGCTCGCGGGAATCATCGCCAACGCCGGCAGGTGAACGTAACGATCGACGTCATCAAGCGACTTAACCGTGTCGTCGAGGAAGTCGAGCAGGAACGCAAGACCGATACCCGCAACCAGCGACAGAATGAACGCAATCATGACGTTTCTAAGTCGCGGTGGTCCAACCGCACCACGCGGCACGCGGCTATACGATTCAATATTGACTTCGCTTCCCTTGTCGCCCTGCGCGATCTGCACCTCACGATACTTCTGCTGCAAAATTGTCAGATTCTGCTTGGCCGCTTCGAGCTTCTGCGCGTAGGCAGCCATTTCGATTCGATCGCGACTTTGCTGGTCAGTAATCCCACGCTGTTCCAGATATCGTCTCTGAATACTCTTTTCATGCTCCAGCGAGGCTTCGTACTGGGCCTTCAAACTGCCCACCGCTTCGGTCGCTTCACTCTTTATCTCGTTTTGAAGCCGCTCGATCGACATTTTGACTTTCTTTACTTCCGGCCAGTCGTCCGTGTAGGTGACTTTGAGCGCGGCGAGCCGTTCTTCCAGAGCGGAAATGCGATCCTGAAGATTGCCGATGCGTTCCGACTTCTGTACGTCAGGAACGGTTAACGGGTCTTTGTTGGCGGCAGCACTCAGGTAAATGGCCTGCGCGGACTGTCGCTTGTTTTGCGCGTCCAATACCTGATTGCTGAGACTCGCGAGCCGTTGGCCTTCGACGTCGAGCGACTTATCCATCGTTGGCGCCAGACCGGTTTGCCGCGCGTAGTTGAAAAGGGCTTCCGTGTCGCGCCGGATCTGGTCCTGTTGAGTATTGATCTCACGGGCCAGCACGTCTTCCGCTTTCGTCGAGTTTGCAGTTACGCGCTCGATGTTGTTGGAACGAAAGACCTCGGCAATTGTGTTTGCTACCTTCTGCGCCAACTCCGGATCGGTGTGGACAAACTTAATCTTGAAAAGGTTTGTGCCAACGATTCCATCGACACTCTCGCCTGCGATGATCGCGTCTTCATATGGTTCAAGCGCGGCGAGTTCTTCCGCTGACAGCGGGTCGTCTTTCATTTGCGCTTCGCCGACTACGCTCAAGCCCTTTGGAGCAACGGCGGGCGATGGCGCGGTTCGCTTCTTCTCGTCGCCTGACACCATTCGCTTGAGGGCCGCGAAAATACCGCCCTGCGATTGCCCGCCAAAGAAATTCGGATTGTGTTGCAGGTCAAGGCTGAGTGCGACTTGCCGTGCGAGCGTGGGACTCTCAAGCAACTTGATTTGCGTGCCCCAGAAATTGGGATCTGACTGTCCGGACACCACCAGATCTCTCGTCTGGAGGACGCTCGGTATCTTTTGCTGAATCCGGATCGTCGTTTCAGCCTGATAGATCGAAGGCTGGCGAAACATCTGGATCGCGACGAGCGAAGTGACCACCAGGCAGAGGCTCAAAATGAGCCACTTCCGCTTCAGTACGATGAACAGGTAATCGCGAATCTGGCTCGGCTCGCTGGCTGCGGGGCCATAGGACCTGAGTTGTCCGAGATCACTGAGTGGTCTATCGAGAGTACGCTCGACGGAGGGCATCGGCATTAAGCGATTATCTTGCGACATCTTTATTTTTCCGGGCTTTCAGTCCTGTGGTTAAGTCAAAGTCAGAAACCGGGGGCGGTTATCAGAGGGAGAATAATAACAGAGACTCGCCGTGAGGCAAGCCATTACATGTGTGTTTCCCGAACGAAATCCGCCAAACCTTCCTGCCACGTCCGCATGGGCAGCAGCCCAATCGCGGGCGACAGCAAGCACTTCAGTTTCGAGTATCGCGGTCGGGGAGCAGGCCGCTGAAGAGAATCCGTCAACACCGATTCAACCACAACGCTTGGTTGATTGGCCAATCGCAGAGCCTCACGCGTAAACATCTCAAAGCTGGCGCCTTCACCTGAATTGACGACGTGATAAATCCCCGGCAGATCGATGATTGCGAGTTCGCGCATGCGGGCCGCCAGATCGCGACCGTAAGTGGGAGTGCCAAAAGTGTCGCTGATGACCTTCAACTTCTCACCGCGACTTGCCCGCGTCAGCACCGTGCTCAGGAAATTTGTACCGCCGAGTCCGAAGATATAACCCGTTCGGACCACGATCGTTCGCGCATTCTCTACCTGGGCGAGTCGCTCGCCGTCGAGTTTGGCGCGACCGTAAACGCTTATTGGTCGCGGCTGATCGCGTTGCGTATAGAAATCTTCTTTTAGACCATCGAAAACATAGTCAGTGGAAATGGTGATCAGGAGAGCCTCGACACGGCGGCTGGAACGCGCGAGGTTTTCCGGTCCAAGCGCGTTTACGCTCCTGGCTTTTTCAGGATTGCTTTCACAACCGTCAACATCCGTCCATGCCGCACAGTTGATTACCGCGTCAGGACGTCGCTCGTTAATTACGGCCTCGACCTTTTCGGGATCGGCGATATCGAGCGACTTATGATCGTAAGCAAAGACCTCATCACCCTGCGTGCGACAATGTTCCGTAAGAGCTCGGCCAACGAGGCCGCCGGCGCCGGTGATTAGAATTCTCAACGAGCGTTAACCTCAGTTCCATACTGGAGCCGGTAATAATCTCGATACGCACCGCTCCGCGTGTTCTCCAACCAACGACTGTTGTCGTGATACCACTCGATCGTCTTCCGCAAACCACTCTCCCACGTCTCGCGCGGACGCCAGTCGAGCTCCGATTCAACCAGTGAAGGATCGATCGCGTAACGACGATCGTGCCCGAGACGATCCGTGACAAACTTAATCAAGCTGCGCGGCTTTCCCAGCGCATCAAGCAGCGACTGAACAACGTCTAAATTTCGTCGCGGATTACGTGCGCCAATATTGTAGACGCCTCCCGGTTTACCTCTTTCCATGGCCGCCATAATCGCGCGGCAATGGTCCTCGACATAGATCCAGTCGCGCACGTTCATACCATCACCATAAACCGGAATATCTGCGTTGCTCATCGCATTGGCGATGGCCAGCGGCAGAAACTTTTCGGGAAACTGGCGTGGTCCATAATTATTACCGCAACGAGTAACGACAGTATCCAGGCCGAAAGTTTGATGCGCAGCGCGCACGAGATGTTCCGCAGCAGCTTTCGAAGCAGCGTATGGACTGTTGGGAGCGAAAGGTGAATTCTCAGTAAAGAAACTGTCGTCGTCTTCCGGCAAGCTGCCCATTACTTCGTCAGTCGAAACGTGAACAAAGCGCTTCACGCCTTTAGCGCGCGCGACGTCCAACAGAATCTGTGTTCCCACAACGTTGGTGCGCAGAAAATCGTCAGCCGAAGTTATGCTGCGGTCCACGTGTGATTCAGCAGCGAAATTAACGACCGCTTCAACGTCATGGTCCAGTGCACGGACCACCGCATCACGATCCGCGATGTCGCCGCGAATAAAGTGATGGCGCTTTTCGTCAATGCCTGTCAGGTTGTCGAGATTACCGGCGTAAGTTAGCGCGTCGAAGTTGGTTACAAAACAGTCTTCAGTTTCATCAAGGACCAACCTGATGAAAGCCGATCCAATAAAGCCGGCGCCACCTGTTACGAAAACTTTTTGCATGTACCCCTACAAAAGCGAAACTGGATGAACAGTAACAAAATAGACCATTACGAAGGCCCACGCACTTCCAATTTTCGCATCGAATCAGGTCAAAAAATTTTGTGGTAAAAGTCCACAAGATTTTGTTGACTTAGCCCAAGACTTGTAGTAAAAGACTGCGCCTTCAAAAGTAGAGAGGATCTTTTGAAAAGCAGCTTCCGGACTGCACAGTCTGTTTTCAGTGACTGCACGTCTCAAAATTTTAACCTCGCTTCCGCCTTTCGCCGATAGTGTCGTCCTTTTTAAGCCCTTAAGGAGATACAGGTTCTAGAAACGCCGACTTTTCGTTAACTGTTTAGCCGTATATGTCCCGACTCCCGGCACAAGCCTAACCGAAATGCGAAAAATATATTGGTCCAATACCCGGCCGGATTCCGCGTTACAGGTGATGCGCCCGAGTCCCGCCGCGGAAGTAAGGCCGGGTCAATCGGTTTTCACGTCGAAAGACGGCGTTCAACTCAAGAATTTCAAGATCAAGTGTGCTCTCAGATCTACCAGGCACTAAAGGCGATCATCCTGCGCTACATGACAATCTGACGTTTCTGAGGAACGCCGCCGCAAGGAGAAATTGAGATAATGAAAACGCATCGTACGCCCCTTCGAATCTCGTATGCCTTACTTAACCTCGTCAAACGCTTCCGAACATTAATAGTGGTAAGTGCAATCCTAGCGCTTCCTTTGTTCCCCGCCGCTTATGCCGGGTGGTTTCCATTCTTGCTTCAAGCTGGACCGGAAACCGTTGCCATTTTCCAAGGCGACTGCACGACGCCAGCGACTTCTTTTACCCTCGGCGATACGGTCTGCGCGAAGCTAACAAATGCGCCGACAGGTTCCCGAGCCACGCAGATACTGCGACGTCTCGCCCTTGTTGGTCCAGACGGTTTTATCCGGGCTAAGGTAGATGTACCTGGCCTCGACTCTTCTGACGAGGTGACATTCACTATTCCAGCAACTGCAACCTCGTTGATTGGTGGTGAGAACATCGACAATCGCGGGACCTGGCACGCGGCTTCGTTCTCTGGCAGCGACGGCTCAACTAAAGTCCAGGCCGCATTCACCGTTACTTCCAACGATAATGCCGTTGCGCAGCTTTCACTCCTGAGCGTCGTCTCGGAGACGGAGCTGGCCGCAGGAGACAACGTTACCTTTACGTTCTATCTAGAGAATACTGGACCTGATCCGGCTGCGGATGTGGTGTTCACCGCCGCTGACCCAGCGAACACGACCTTTATTTCTAATGCGTCATCAGATCCGAATCTGGAGTGCGCAAATGATACCGGAACCACAGAGTGCACACTTGCAAGTCTTGCGAGTAACGCAGGAATCAAGTTCTCGCTGACGTTCAATGTTGGCAGCGGAACGCCAGTCAAGACTGTAATCCCAATTGAAGGGTCGGTCACAACCACGACCGCGCAACGGACGACGCGCGGCAACTCTACTAAGTCGGCGACGTTCGTCGCAGAACCAGCTGCTCCAGGATCATGCCAGCTGACTTGTCCCGCCAACAGGGTGGTGACCGCCGACACGACTCAAGGAACTACATTCGGTGCATTCGTGAAGTTTGCAGCCGCAGGTGTTACTGGGGATTGCGGAGGGGTGCAGAACAGTCCGGCGTCAGGTTCCTTCTTTGCCGTTGGCACGCACACAATTACCTCGTCAGCTGACGGCGGAGGCAGTTGTACCTTCACCGTTAAGGTGCTCGGCACGCCTGCGCCGACAATCTCTTGCCCGGCGAACAAGGTTGCGACGGCGCCGGAAACCGCTGACGAAGCCACAGTTTCGGTTGGCACACCGACCTTCAACGCCTCAGGCGGAGGAACAGTAGTTGGTGTTCGCAGTGATGGTGTACCGGCCGTGTTCGATGAAGACGGTCAGTTAGTCACGCCCGCGAGTGAAAAAGCTCTAACGGATCCGTACCCGGTTGGCATTACAGGTATAGAGTGGACTGTCACGGACGCGGACGGACGTACCGCGAGTTGCAAACAGACTGTTACGGTCAACGCGGCGGGATGTGGTGTGAACGACACGACGAATCCAACTATCACCGCCCCGGACGACATCAGCCTCGGCACGGGCGCAGGTAATACTGGCTGCGGAATCTCGCTTGACGATGAACTCGGTCAGGCGGAAGCTAGTGATGACGCACCCGGCTGTCCGGTAACGGTCACAATCACAGGTATTCCGGCGGGCAATAATTTCGCTCCGGGAACCTACACTTTGACCTATACGGCTACGGATGCGGCGGGTAACACTGCTACTGACACGCAGACTGTGACCGTAACGGATACCACGCCACCAGTTATCGAAGCGCCCGCCGATGCCACTTACACTTGTCCGAGCGAGGTCCCCGCGGCGAATCCGTCGCAGGCTACGCGCGGCGATGTATTTGACGAGGACGGCATCCTTCTGCCGCCAGGTCCGCCGTTCGACAACTGCGGCGTGCCGGTGGTGACAGTAACCGAAACCAATAATGGCGGTGCAGGCTCTGCCACGAATCCGCTGATTATCACTCGCACGTTTAGAGCTACGGACGCAGGCGGTCTGTTCTCAGAAGACGTGCAGGTCATTACCGTGGCTGATGGCACAGCGCCAACATTGAACGTTCCGGCTGACATAACGGTCAACCTGCCGCTCAACTCGACGGCGACGTCAATGCCGGTCACATTCACCCTGACGGCATCCGACAATTGTTCGGGCGCAGTCGCGATCGTCAGCACTCCGGCGTCGGGTTCAACCTTCAACGTCGGCACGACGACGGTTAATGTGACGGCGACAGATGCCGCCGGTAACCAAACGACGGGATCGTTTACGGTCACCGTGCTCTACAACTTCACGGGCTTCTTCTCGCCGGTTGATAATTTGCCGACATTCAACGTCGTAAATGCCGGCAAGGGAGTACCGGTTAAGTTCAGCCTGAGTGGCAACAAGGGCTTGAGCATCTTTGCCGCCGGTTATCCGCAAGTCGTTGTCGTTAATTGCGACGGAAGCGGTGAGGACGATGTCGAAGAGACGGTGAACGCCGGTCAAAGCAGCCTGAGCTACGACTCTGCTACAGACACATACAATTACGTTTGGAAGACGCAGAACTCGTGGGCAGGTACTTGCCGCCAGTTGATCGTCAAGCTCAACGACGGCACAGAACACAGAGCGAACTTTAGGTTTAGGTAAACAAGGAATAACGTGGGGAGAGTACGTTCTACTCTCCCCACACGGAATTGTCCCGATGCATAAAGAACTGCAAGGAGCATCAGTGAGAGACATCTACTTCATAGTCGAACTCAAGTCTGGTCGCTTACTTGTAAACGACAAGACGGCACAAATCTTAGGTGACGTCATTCAGCAAACACTCTGAAACATTAAGGAGAGCTCAATCATGAGTAGGATTCGATTTACTTTGATAACTTTCGGCTTAGTGATGTTCATCCTCAGCGTAGCATCAACTGGCCAGGCGCAGGCGACACGTACTTGGGTGTCAGGCGTCGGAGATGATGTCAATCCGTGCAGCCGCACTGCCCCTTGTAAAACTTTTGCTGGCGCAATCTCGAAGACCGCAGCCGGCGGAGAAATTGATGCGCTCGATCCAGGTGGTTTCGGTGCAGTCACGATCACGAAGTCGATGCTGATTGACGGCACCAACGGGCAGGGCTTTGGCTCGATCCTCGCTAGCGGCATGAATGGCGTAAACGTCAACGACAGCGCAACGGGCACACCAAACACGATTGTCGTGAGACTTCGCAATCTGTCGATCAACGGTGCCGGCACGACTCTCGGCATCAACGGCGTGAACTTCACGTCGGGTGCGACAGTCCACGTCGAGAACTGTGTCATCCGAAACTTCTCGGGCACCGGCATCCGCGTGGCCACACCTCAGCCCTGCGAGATTAATCGTGAATAACACGACTATCTCAGAGATCACCGGCCAAGGGATTGAGTTTGCCGGCGCCAATGCCGCAAATGATGCTGGAGTCATCGATAACACCACCATCACACGAACCGGAGCAGGTGTGCGAATTTCCAACCGCGCGCTTGTCGCGATCAGCAACTCAAACATCTCGCTTAACAACGCTGTCGCGTCCACCGCGGCTGTCAGTATCACCGCGGCAGTTGCCGGCAGCGTCATTGACCTCGAAAATTGCCAGGTCAATTTCAACTCTGTTGCGTTCAACCCAATGCAGGCAACAGCATTCACCTTAAGTAATACGCACATAACCGGCAACGGTGCTGCGCTGAACTTTAACGGCGGGACCATTGCCTCGTTCCGAAACAACAGAATCGCGGGTAATAACTGCCGCCGAGGTCTTTGCTTCGCTGACCGATATTCGTCCAGAATTAAAGTCGGCTGAAATAGTCCGCGCTTAACATCTGTTCGAAAACCCCGCTGGCCCGTTTAGTGGCCGGCGGGGTATCTTTTTGCGTCATGACTGCGATCATCAGAGTCGAGGATCTTTGTAAGCACTATCGTATCGGCAGCGAGAATGCGTATCACGATACCCTGCGCGAAGTCCTGACGGGTGCTCTGCGCGCACCTTTCCGTCGCACCAATGGCCGCAAAGATTCAAACGATAGCTTCTGGGCACTCAAGGATGTCAGCTTCGAAATAGCGCCGGGTGAGATCGTAGGGATCGTAGGCCGCAATGGCGCCGGCAAATCAACCCTTCTAAAAGTGCTCTCGAGAATCACGGAACCCACAAGAGGCCGTGTTCAAATCTACGGTACGATTGCGAGCCTGCTTGAAGTTGGTACCGGTTTTCATCCCGAACTTTCCGGTCGGAGAAACATTCTTTCTCAACGGCGCCGTGCTGGGAATGAAGAGAGCAGAGATTGCTCGGAAGTTTGATGAGATCGTTGCTTTTTCTGAACTCGAGAAGTTTATTGACACCCCAGTAAAACGCTATTCGAGCGGTATGTATGTGCGGCTGGCTTTTGCGGTCGCGGCCCACCTCGAACCTGACATTCTCATCATCGACGAAGTTCTCGCCGTCGGCGATGCAGCGTTTCAGAAGAAGTGTTTAGGGAAGATCAGTTCTGTCGCTCGTCAGGGACGAACGGTGCTTTTTGTGAGCCACAATATGGTGGCGGTGAAGTCGCTATGCACTCGGGCCATTCTGCTGAAAATCGGTTCGCTGGTTGAGGATGGAGATCCCGCGCGAGTGGTAAATGAGTATCTTGGCGCCGGCCGTGCCAGCCGAGCTGAGACTGTGTGGGCGGATCCGATGCAAGCGCCGGGTACTCCGGCTTTTCGGCTGTCTGCGGTGCGTGTGCGGAATAACAGCGGCGAGATTTCCAGCGAACTCAGCACCCGGGAACCCTTCAGGGTTGAGATCGACTATACGAACCTTTCCGACGGTTCAGCACTCGGCGCTACTGTTTTGCTCTACAACAGCGAGGGCGTTCACGTGCTAAGTTCGCTCAGCAATCGAGAACCAAATTGGCATGGTCGCGCGTTTCCGAAAGGACTGTTTCGCAGCACTTGTTACTTCCCCGGTGACCTGTTGCCGGAAGGGCCGCTTTGACGTTTCGGTACTGGTGTGGGCAAACAACTACACAATTTCGCATCGCGAAGATTATGTTGTAGAGTTTGACATGCACGAATCGATCGACGCACGCGCCGATTATTTTGGCGGTTGGTCTGGCGTGGTGCGTCCACTCTTGGATTGGGAAACGCAGCGCCTCGAAGCATCAGGAACGCATCGCGATTAGTCTCGTCTTCAAGCTGCACCATATTCCGATGGTTGTGACTTACGTCTCACGAAATGAGGCTCTGGCATCCGTGGGAAAGAAGATCCCAGACGTAGAAGTCGTACTGGATCTTGGCCCCGGCATCTGTCCACAGCCGTTTATCAAAAAGCCTTATGTTCATATCTGCGTTGAGGCGCATGCCCCGTATGTGGAGCGTCTGAAGCGGGAAGTTGCTAACGACCCCAAATACGTCTTTATCAACTCGACGTGGGAAAAGGTCATTTCCACATTCCCGGACAAATCCGTGGACACGGTGTTCGCGCTGGACTTCATCGAGCATCTGGAAAAGGCGGACGGCTTCCGCATGCTGCGCGAGGCAGAACGTGTGGCTCGCTGTCAGGTGATTGTCTATACGCCTTTGGGCTTCTTCCCGCAGAGTTATGACGATCCGGACAAGCCCGATCGCTGGGGCATGGATGGCGGCAAATGGCAAACGCACCGTTCGGGTTGGGATCTCGAGGATTTCGGCGACCAGTGGGAGTTTGTCGTTAGTCCTGACTTCCTCACTCTCGATGAAAACAACCAGATTATGGACCAACCAATGGCGGCGTTCTGGGCGATTCGCAATTTGGGCCCGGCGCGCGCACCGCGTTATCTCGTGATGGAAGATGTCTCCGCCTGGGCCCACTTTAAAAAGACGTTGGAAAGTGGTCTACCACAAGCGGCTTATACCGGTTTGCGTTCGGTGTGGCGCAAACTACCCGGAGTTGGTCGCACGCAGGTGCCTAAACACATCAACTGATGAAGGTTCTTATTCTCGGCGGCTCCGGGATGCTGGGGCACAAGCTCTCGCAAATCCTGGCCGAGCGCTTCGATACCCTGGCCACCTTCCGAGGCTCGTCCGCTGTTGGAGCGTACTATCCACGGCATATTGTTTGTGGTGTATCGGCAGAAGATTTCGAAACCGTCGAAAAAGCTCTGACCGCATATGAGCCTGACGTCGTCGTCAACTGCATCGGGATCGTCAAACAAGACGAGGCAGCGAAAGATCGCTATCGGAGCATTGCCATCAATTCGTTTTTTCCGCATCAGCTCGCCCGGGCGTGCGGTGCGCGTGGCATCCGGCTCATTCATTTGAGTACCGACTGCGTCTTCAGTGGCCGGCGTGGTAACTATAAAGAGGACGACGTTTCCGACGCCGAAGACATTTACGGGCGCACAAAGTGGCTGGGCGAGCTGGATTACGATCACTGCTTAACGATCCGCACGTCGATGATCGGCCGCGAGCTTAAAGGTTCTCATGGCCTGATCGAATGGTTTCTCAGCCAGCGCGGCAAACGAGTGCGCGGTTTCAAACGAGCGATCTTTAGCGGTTTCACTACTGTCGCACTGAGCGAAACGATCGGAAACATCATCGCCAACGAGAACGAGTTACACGGCGTGTGGCACGTGGCCGCCGACCCGATCAATAAGTTCGAATTGCTTTTGCTCGTAAAGCAGGCATTTCAAGTGGATATTGAAATAGAGCCGGACGAGAGCTTTGTTTGCGACCGTAGTCTTGACGATAGCCGTTTTCGTGCCCGCACGGGATTTAAGCCGCCATCCTGGGAACAAATGATCGATCAGATGGCGCGCGATACCACTCCTTATGATGAGATCAGGAGAACTCGATGCTGAACGGTAAGAGAGTTTTGGTAACGGGCGGGACCGGTTCGCTTGGCAAAGTGCTGGTGCGCCGGCTGCTCGCGGGCGAGATGGGCGTGCCAAAGCAGATTACCGTTTTCTCGCGTGATGAAGCCAAACAGCACTCAATGCGTCTTGCGTTTGAGCGACTGCGCATCGCGACCGACGAAGTCATCTATCACAACTTTGAACGCCTACTTCAGTTTCGAATTGGCGACGTGCGCGATCCGCATAGCGTCACGACCGCGCTGAAGGACGCAGACATTGTTTTCAATGCCGCGGCACTCAAGCAGGTCCCCTCCTGCGAGTATTTTCCTTACGAGGCAGTGCAAACAAACATCACGGGAGCCGAGAACATAATCCGTGCAATCCGCGAGAGCAGGATCCCTGTTGAAACAGTCGTCGGTGTTTCAACTGACAAGGCGTGCAAGCCCGTCAACGTAATGGGAATGACGAAGGCGATCCAGGAGCGGTTGTTCGTTCGCGCAAATCTCGACGCAGACGAGACGCGTTTCATCGGCGTTCGCTACGGCAATGTGCTCGCGTCGCGCGGATCGGTTATCCCTCTTTTTCACGAACAGATTCGTCACGGCAGGCCGATTACGATCACCACCTCAGACATGACGCGGTTCCTGCTCAGTTTGGAGCAAGCAGTGGATACGATCTTCGCTGCCTTGCGGGACGCTGCTAGAGGTGAGATTTACATTCCGCGTGTACCGTCAGCGAAAGTGACTGACGTTGCCGCTGCGCTGATCGGCGATCGTAAAATCGAAACGGTAATCACAGGAATACGCCCGGGCGAAAAGATCCACGAGATTCTTGTGTCAGAGGAAGAAGCACATCGCACTGTCGAACGCGGCGACTATTACGTGATTCAGCCGATGTTGCCCGAACTGCTTCCGACCGACAAGATCGACAATCCCATCGGTCGTGAATACAGCTCCGCTGATAATGTGATGTCTCGCGCGCAGGTAACCGAACTCTTGCAACGGCATAAGCTGATGGTCGGAGATCGATTTGTTTATGAGGAAGACCTGCTCGCATGAAGGTAATGACCATCCTGGGTACGCGGCCCGAAATCATCCGCCTCAGTCGCATCATTGAAAAGCTTGACCGCCTGGCTGACCCACATGTTCTCGTTCACACGGGTCAGAACTTTGAACCAAACCTAAGCGACCTCTTTTTCGAACAGTTAAAGATACGCAAACCGGATCATTACCTCGGTGCACGCGGTGAGTCATTCGGGGAACAGATCGGGCAGATCATTTCGCTGTCTGAACGCGTGATGGTCCAGGAACAACCGGATCTGTTATTGATTCTTGGAGACACTAACAGCGCGCTCTCAGCAGTGGTTGCAAAGCGGTTGGGGATTCCGGTCTATCACATGGAGGCTGGGAATCGTTGTTATGACGATCGCGTGCCGGAAGAGGTCAATCGTCGGATTGTCGATCACAGTAGCGATGTGCTGATGCCGTATACGGAACGCAGCCGGATGAACCTGTTGCGCGAAGGGATTGAGGGGCGGCGTATCTTCGTCACGGGCAATCCGATTCATGAGGTTATCGAGCACTATGCGGATGAAATTGCGAAGTCGGAGGCGCTGAGGAGTCGCGGGCTCGAAGCGCGAAAGTATTTTCTCGTTACGATGCATCGGGCGGAGAATGTTGATATTGAGGATCGTCTGCGTTCGCTAGTCGAAGCGCTTCAGGCGTTGCATGACGAATACCAGTTGCCTGTGATTGTGAGTAGTCATCCGCGGACGCGCGCAGTGATGCGGCGGTTCAATCTCGCGCCAGAGACGTTGCGAGGTGTGCAGTTCGAGGATGCTTTTGGTTTCTTCGATTTCATAGCGCTGGAGCGGGGGGCGTTCTGTGTTCTAAGCGATTCCGGCACGGTGCAGGAGGAGTGCTGCATCTTTCGCGTTCCGAACGTCACTGTACGTGATGTGACCGAACGTCCCGAAACGATCGAGTGTGGCAGCAACATACTGAGTGGGGTGGAACGAGAGACGATTCTTCGCTGCGTACGCACCGTATTGGACCATGCGCCTAATTGGACCGTACCTCCTGAATATCTCGTGCCGCACGTCAGCGAAACCGTCGTCAAGATCGTGATGGGTATTCCTGGCGCACCATGTCAGTGAAACACGGATTTATTAAATTCCTTGTCGCCGAATGAAGTTTGCCCTCGTATCCAACGTCTTGCCGCCCTCAGAATCTGCACATGCGGCGATCATTTACCGGCTACTGCGAGATCTCGATCCTGAGACGTACTGCCTGCTCTCATCCACTGATTACACAAACAACACCGGCCCAAACTACAGCGAACGTTTTCCAGGCAAGTACTATCACCTGCCGCCGAATTTTCAGTTCACTCGGGGTTATCGTTTCGGGCTGCAAAGCTTGCGCGAGAAAGTGAACCTCGCGATCGGTGTCGTGCTTCGGAGCAGGACGATTAGCCGCATCTTAAAACGTGAAAAGTGCGACACAGTAATCATATGCACCGGCGGTCGTGAAATCCTCGACTTTCCGGCAGCGTATCTCGCCAGCCGGCTGACCGGCGTCCGATTCTACGCATACCTGTTGGACCAATATTCCCACATGGTGTCGTACGTCCTCGGCAACAGTTACTTACGGCACCTCGAATCCCGGATTCTGAAAGGCGCAACGCGGGTGATCGTTCCAAACGAGTTCCTGCGCGATGAACTTCGCCAACGATTCAACGTCGAAGCGGTTGTGATTCACAACATGTGCGATTTGGAGCCCTACGAACATGCGTTTGAGAATGAATCGAACGAAACCGGTGAGACGCAAATCGTCTATACCGGCGGTATTGGACCATTGCATTACGATGCTTTTCGCAATCTGTTGACCGCTATTAAATTACTCGAGCGCAAAAATGTTCGCTTGCACCTCTATTCGCCTCAACCACGCAAGGACATTGAAAGCGAAGGCATCGCAGGTCCAAATGTAGTTTTTCACGAACATGAACCGGTGTCCGCCATGCCCGGGATCCAGCAAAGAGCTGACATTCTTTTCCTGGCGTTAGCACTCAACTCTCAGCATCCCGATATCGTCAGGACAGCAATGCCCGGCAAGATGGGTGAATACCTCGCATCGGGTCGTCCCATCCTGGTCCACGCACCGGCTGATTCGTTCGTTGCTTCGTACTTTCGAGATCACGAGTGCGGCTTAGTGGTAGACGAAACCGACCCTGCGCAACTAGCCCGTGCGATCGATTCATTACTCAACAACGCC
This sequence comes from uncultured Acidobacteriota bacterium, assembly GCA_963789185.1. Classification (GTDB taxonomy): domain Bacteria; phylum Acidobacteriota; class Blastocatellia; order Pyrinomonadales; family Pyrinomonadaceae; genus PSRF01. The sequence goes on along the minus strand of CAWBJU010000008.1, from coordinate 54,792 downwards.
GATCTCCGAAAGAGTCTTGGCGCTCGTGCGCATGATCGTGCCAAAGCAGATTTCGATCAGGTGAAGGAGAAGGCGAGGTTCACCGAACTGTTGCACGAAGGTGCCGATGCATAAGTGGCTTGACACAACCGGAAACAGATCTTAGCGTTGCGAATTCTTTGGGAGAACGAACTCAATGAATATTTTGGTGACTGGTGGTCTCGGTACAGTCGGTGCCGGTCTAATCACGGAAATGCGGCAGCGGGGGCATCATGTCGTGTCCTGCGACCTCTACCATCGTCCGGACGAAGTGGGCTTCAGCCTCCCAACGGACGTTCAAAACCCGCTCTATGCGCGATGCGACGTCGGAGAGTTCAGACAGATTGAACGCGTGTTCGAGCGGATGGGGCCGTTCGACTACGTCTACCATTGCGCAGCCGAATTCGGACGCTGGAACGGCGAGGATTTCTATGAAACTCTTTGGCGCACGAATGCGATCGGTACCAAAAACATCATTCGCCTTCAGGAACGACTCAAGTTCAGGCTAATCCATTTCTCGTCCTCGGAAGTTTACGGAGATTGGCCCAACCTGATGGCCGAAACCGTGATGGACGAGTACGAAATCAAGCAGATGAATGATTACGCGATGACCAAGTGGGTTAACGAAATGCAGATCAGGAACTCTGCGATCCAGTACGGTACTGAATCAGTGGTGGTAAGGCTTTTTAATACGTATGGGCCGGGAGAATACTACAGCCCTTATCGCTCGGTTAACGTCCGCTTCCTTTACTGCGCTCTTAAGGGACTGCCGTTCACTGTCTTTCGCGGTCACCATCGAACATCGACGTTCCTCGCTGATACTGTGAATACGGCCTCCAACATATGTGAGAACTTTAAACCTGGTGAAACTTACAATATCGGCGGCGTCAGTCATCATTCTATTGAAGAGCTTGCTGAAATCGTCGTAAGAGTCACTGGTGCGGATTCGAAGCTTGTCGAGTATCGCGACTCCGAAATACTCACGACGAGGATCAAGCGCGTGGATATTTCCAAAGCCGTTCAGGATCTGGGCCACAAAAACTCTTATTCCCTGGACGAGGGCATGAGCATCACCGCGAATTGGATGAGGGAAGTCTACAATCTTCACTAATCGAACCATTCATTTATGAATAGAGTGCTCGTAACAGGCGGGGCAGGTTTCATCGGCTCCAATTTGGTTAAACTCTTGTCCAGCGAAGGCTATGACGTCGTCGTGCTGGACAATCTCTCCTCCGGCTACCGTCAGAATCTGGAGCCTTTCAAGCAAGTCTCTCTACAGGTTGGTGATGTGCGCGACGCTGAGACGGTCACGCGGGTGATGCAGGACGTCGAGATTGTATTTCACCTCGCAGCTTCCGTTGGTAACGTGAAATCGATCGAGCAACCCGTCGAAGATTCTGAGATCAATGTGATCGGAACGATTCGTGTTTTGGAAGCAGCACGCCGCGCTGGAGTAAAGAAAATAGTCTGCTCGTCGTCGGCTGCGATCTTTGGAGAGTTGCAACATCTGCCAATCGACGAAGACCATCCCACAGAACCGGATTCTCCCTACGGAGTTAGCAAACTTGCCGAAGAAAAGCAGTGCCTCGCTTTCGGCAGAATCTACCGTTTAGACGCAATTTGTCTTCGCTATTTCAATGTTTATGGGGTCAATCAGCGCTACGACGCCTACGGCAACGTGATACCAATCTTTGCCGATCGGCTTCTGCGTCGTAAGCCGTTGACGATCTACGGCGACGGGGAGCAAACGCGTGATTTCGTTAGTGTTGATGACGTCGCGCGCGCGAACCTTCTCGCAGCGCGTTCGAGCGGCGTGTCGGGCTCATTCAACATAGCGTCGGGCGTTGCAACTACCATCAATCGTCTAGCTGCGATGATGTCTGAGATGTCGGATGTCGAGGCTACAATAGAGCACACAGAGGCGCGCAAAGGTGAAGTGCGCGATAGCCAGGCCGACATTTCTGCTGCGCGTGCAACGTTGGGCTACGAACCGAAAGTTGCGCTGTCCGAAGGACTGCTTGAATACATGAACTGGTTTCGTTCCGAATTTGCCGGCGCATGAGTGATCCGAAGCTTGCCTCAAAAGTCCTCGCCGCGCGGCTCTGCCGCCTGATGTGCGGCGAGGCTGTGCCTCGCCGGTGGCGCTTGAATTGATATCTGGGCTTTGCCCGTCGTTCGGGCTTTGCCCAAATTCATAGGCCAAGGCCGTACCAAGGGCAAAGCCCTATCTCGTTTTACTCAGCCGACGGCGAGGCAAGCCTCGCCGCACATCAGGCGGCAGAGCCGTATGGGAACTACTTTTGAGTCAAAGCTGTGATACGACAGTAACTGTAATCCTGCCCGTCTATAACGGTGAGAACTACGTTCGGTTCGCGATCGAAAGCGTTCTCAACCAAACGGTCAAAGATTTGGAGCTCGTTGTAGTTGACGATGGTTCAACTGACTCAACTCCGGAAATTATTGCGAGCTATGGTCCGCCACTACGATACGTAAGGCAGGAAAATACAGGCGTTGCCGGCGCCTTTAACCACGGATTACGACTCGCCAGGGGAAAGTACATCAGCTGGCTAAGTCACGACGACATCTTTCATCCGACGAAACTGGAGAAGCAATTAGAGGCACTGCGCAAGTTAGACTCGCCGGGGATTTGCTACACAGATATTGAGAGCATTGATTCAGAAGGTCGAGTCGTAACGGAGCACAAGCTGCCCGAGCACGTGCGCGGCGAAACGTTGAGGCGCGTTCTTACCGGTGGCCCAATTTGCTCGGCCTGTTATTCACTCATGTACGACCGGCACTGCGTTGAGCAAGCTGGTACTTATTCGGTCGAGTTGCGATACACGCAGGACGTCGACATGCTTTCGCGATTGGTGCGGCTTTTTCCGCTCGTGCATGTTCCGGAGCCTTTGATGCAAGTGAGGGAACATGCTACGCGTGCGATCCACACCGATGCCTGGAAGCGTGAAGTGCCGATGTTCTTCCGTAGCCGCCTGGCTTCTCTTCCCTTCGAAGAACTGTTTCCCGAGCACGGAGAGGGCGCAACCAAATCGCAGAGGTCACTCGGATTTCGCTGGCTTGGAGATATATTATCGACGCAACCTGAACCGATTCGCGGAGTCGCGTTCTCGCAGTATCGTCGAGCATGGCTCGCAGATCCTATGTTTACTCCGGTGCTGGCGCGCAGAATTGCGCGACTTTGGTGGTTACGCTTTCGCGAGCGCTAAACTAATAAATGGCAATCACTTTTAAGGAAACTAAACTCCGGGGTGCCTTCGTTATCGAGCCGGAGATATTTGAAGACGAGCGCGGTTTTTTTGCGCGTAGCTTTTCGGCGCAGGAGTTTGAAGCGCACGGTATAAATCTGCGGATGGCGGAGTGCCATATCTCGTTCAACAAGAACCGGTACACGATCAGGGGCCTGCATTTTCAGGTCGATCCGTTTGCGCAGGCAAAGCTGGTCCGGTGCACGCAGGGAGCGATCTACGACGTAATCGTCGACTTACGACCGGGCTCTCCAACTTTCAAACAATGGATCGGCGAGGAACTAACAGCGAAGAACCACCGCATGCTTTACGTGCCGGCAGGGTTTGCTCATGGCTATCAAACTCTTGAAGACAATACGGAGATGTTCTACCAGGTGTCGGAGTTCTACGAGCCTGCAAGTTGCCGTGGCGTGCGATGGAATGATCCGGCGTTCGCGATACGGTGGCCGGAAACCGAGCGCGTCATCCTGAACGAACGTGATCGCACATATCCTGATGTCGTCTGAAATGGTAAGAGATATTCATGTACCTAACGTGCCGAGAAGTCTGGATTGAGACTGATGCCACAGACTGGCTCCCCAATCAGAGTGGCCCACGATATTTCTTTCCTGGGAACTTTTTTCAGACACACGTCGGCTCAATCCGGAGTCTATCGTGTCGTTGAGCAACTCTTATTCGCGTTATGCGCTCGCGATGATTTAGAACTGACTGCGGTTGCTGTTTGCGGCGAGGATCCAATCGGCGACGTCACCTCCGCGTGGCAGTACTTTGCCGGCAAAGAGTTACATCAAGGCAAGTTTGATCCGGCCATCAACGGCTGGCTGTCGCGCCAGTACGTTCGTGTCCTGCGCGATGGCATTCCGAAAGTACTAAACTACAGGCAACTGCTCACTCGCATTATTCGCAACGTCGATCCGCCCCGACTGCTACTGGATGCCAACCGCTACGACGTGTTCCATTCGCCATTCTTTCCTCTTCCGAGCAGAGAGTTCATGCCCTCGGTGCCGCGGGTCCTAACAATTTACGACTTAATCGCATGTCGACGACCCGATTGGATGACTCAAGAGATTGTGCAGCTCATGCATAGAATTCTTTTAAGCATCGATCCGAATCGCGATTGGGTGACTTGTATTTCAGAATACACGAAGCAAGAGTTTTGTGAGTACACCGGCATGTCACCCGATCGCGTGTTTGTTACACCTTTGGCGGCCGCTGACCACTTTCGGCCGGTCGAGGATCCCGCTTTGATCGACGTCGTGCGGAAAAAGTATGGAATTCCCGATGGCGATTATTTTCTTAGCCTGGGGGCACTCCAACCCCGAAAGAATTTCACCCACGTGATCAAGTCGTTTCTTCAACTTATCAAGCAGCAACCCACGGCCGATTTGAACCTTGTGGTCGTGGGTGAAAAGGCCTGGAAGTACGAAGAGCTTCTCTCGTTAATAACGAATCTCGGCGAGCTGCGGCATAGGTTGATATTCACGGGCTTTATTGACGATGACGATCTTAGTGCGGTCTACAGCGGCGCCAGGGCTTTCGTCTTTGTTTCGTTGTATGAAGGGTTCGGTTTGCCGGTTCTTGAGGCCATGCAATGCGGAACGCCCGTCATCGCTTCGAATGCCACAGCCGTTCCCGAAGTAGTGGGTGACGCCGGACTGCTTGTTGATCCCGACGACACGGATGAGTTAAGCAATGCTATGCTTTCAGTGTTACAAGACGAACGACGGGCACTTGAGTTGAAGAGAAGAGGTTTTCGCCGGTCTAGTGAATTCAGTTGGTCCGCGTGCGCGGAACAGACAATGAAGGCGTACAGAGCAGCCACGCAATCCACCTGAAACGGTGCAGATTCCAACGAGTTAACAACAACCTACACAGGCTAATGAGAATTGCTTTCTTCATTAAGCGCGCGTTGAGGACTGGGTCAGAGATGGCGCTCTGCAACTTCATCTGGTACGCCGTTAACAATGGAGTTCAAGCCTGTGTGGCGGCTCGCGAAGGCGGCGAACTTCTCGATCAGTTGCCGCCGAATGTTCCGGTATTTGTTTACAGCGACTGGAGCTGGACCAAACGTAAACACGCGGGTCTGTTGCGACGGTTACGCGGCGACGGAAACGGCTTTACCTCGTTTGTGCATGCGAATTTCGCGCCGGATCTTTGGTACGTCAACACGATTATTCAGCCCGACTGTGTTTGGGAGGCTAAACGAAAAAACATTAAATGCGTACTGCATAGTCATGAACTTGAACACATGTTCATGCAAGTGTCGGAGCAATCAGCGACCACGCTCGTCACTTATCCGCAATTGATCCTGGCTACTTCGAATTCGGCTCGTGAAGTGCTGAAATCTCTTGGACGCCATCGCGATATCGAAGTCTGCTATCCGAGCATCAACCCTCAACTGATAAGGCCCGACGGGGCCAAGGTTAAGGAATTAAGACAAAAGCTGGCGATTGGTGAGCAAACGTTCGTGTGGGCAATGGCCGGCACGTTGGATCCGAACAAGGATCCCAAGCGATTTGTGTCCATCGCTGTCGAGCTTTTGCGGAGCGGTCATGATGTCCATTTCATTTGGTTAGGCGGTTCGGTCAGCGGCTACGGTCTTTACGTAAAGCAAGTGGCGCAGGAATCCGAATTTGCCGGAAAGATAAGCTTTCTGGGTGAACGCTCTGACGATTATTACGACTGGTTGAACATGGCGAATGCTGTGGTGATCACCTCCTCCAGGGAATCGTTCTCATTGGTAGCAATCGAAGCCGCTTATCTGGGCAAGCCCATCGTCTCGTTCAATAACGGAGGCGTTGGGGAGATCCTGCGTGAAGGTATGGGGATTGTGATTGATTCATGGAATGATGTTGATTTAATTCAAGCCATGGCGCGGCTGATGAATGGCGAGATTCGCTTTGATCGCGAGATCGCCCAAAATCGGGCCCGCGAATTCACTCTCGACGTGCAAGGACCGCGTTGGCTCCAGTTACTTATGAAATACTTTGGTTCCTGATCTCATCACAAGGTCTACAGAGTGATTTCGTTGATTTTCCACAAGGCAAGGGATTTGTCTCGGAAGGCGCCGTCGTTCTCAGTGCAGCCTTCGACAATCGTCCATTGTGGAGTCGGAAAATTGAAGGGGGCGATTTGCAGGTTTAGAGGTCTCCAACTGCCCGTTTGAATGTCCTCGTTACTGTTTCTCGCAGGAAAAGTTGTCGTAAGGAGATAGGTTGAACCGCTATTACAGATGTTGCTCAGTGCTCGCCTAATGTCATCAAAGGAAAGATGGACCAGTCCATCTCGGCAAAGGACGACGTCTACCCTGGGAAGATGATCAGTGATCATGTTTGCGCGAGTAAAGGAGATATTATCGGAGCCGTACTGTGTTGCATTAGCGGAAATAAGTTCCTTGACGATGTCAGCGCCCAGATACTTTATCCCTGAAAGGTCAACTCTTCTCATCCAACTGAAATCGCCACACGGGATGTCGAGAAGAGTCGAAATATTGAGTCGTCGGAATAGTTTCGGTAGCTCGACTTCGATATGTTGAGTCTGATCCGGATCAGAGCCACTGCCCGAAACAGAAGTCTTTCCAAGCCATGAGTTGGTCTTGAAAATCTCCGTAAAGACTTCTTCTGTTGTCCTCGTCCGCGGTCTTCCCAACAGGGTTCCAAGGAGGCGCTTGTAGCGGCTATACATCGTGGACATGTTATTACTTTTTGCTTTGGACCGGGTATCAGCGTCGAAGGTGTGAGTAAGCTATACTATATCGGCGGATCGGGCTCAGCTTATTCGACGTTGCGCGAGACCGTCATGCGAGTCGCGCCGGAGGTCAAAATGGGCTTGTATCAAACACTGAAACGCGCCGTGCCGCTGGAGTGGAAAGTTGGGTTCCACGAGCACAAGCAGTTGCCCGGGGATCTCGCGACGCGAGTCAGGAATCGCTTCGACGCTCAACTTCCGCTTCCTCCGCGAAAGTTAATATATACCGTCGCCGCCCATCGGAGTATCGAGTACTTCCTGCAATCGGGCCGCTTGACAGCCGAAGCAATTCGCCTATTACTAAACAAGCATGGATTAAAAATTGAACATTTCGAGAGCGTCCTCGACTTTGGTTGCGGCGTTGGACGGATCATGCGGCATTGGAGGATGACCCACGGACCGCAATGGCATGGTACGGATTACAACCCGGAACTCATCAACTGGTGCCGGAACAATCTGAAGTTCGCCGAGTTTCGAGTTAACACACTTTCAGGCCAACTTCCCTACGAGGCCGAAAGTTTTGATTTCATTTATGTGTTTTCGGTCTTCACGCACTTGAATGAACCGTTACAGTTTTTCTGGATCGACGAATTGTCGAGAGTGCTCAAGCCCGGAGGCTATCTTTACTTTACGACGCATGGCGAGCACTACCTTTCGGCTTTGACTCCAGCGGAGCGCGAGCAATTCCTCGCGGGCAAACTGGCGATCAGGGAGGAACACCGGTCCGGCGAAAACAGTTGCGCAGTGTTTCATCCCGTTAGCTATGTCCACGAGAAGCTGGCTCGAGAACTCCTCGTGGTGGACTTCGTTGCCGGCGGCCGTGAGACTGATACGCTGCACGACGTTCACCTGGTAAGGAAACCACTCTCAAGCAGATCTCAGCCAGTTGACCAGCCTTTCATCGCTGGCTAGACTGTCGTGCTCGTCTAATGAAACAGACTGCACCGCAAACAATCCCAGTAGCCACCGCCATCTCCGCCGAGAACTCTCAAGCATCAGGCAAAACGTTCCATCTGCCCGATGAGCCCTTCGTTGTCATTCAGCCAAGCAGCAAGTGGAGGCTGATCGACTTCCGGGAAATCTGGACGTATCGAGAGTTGCTGTTCTTTTTGACCTGGCGCGACGTCAAGGTGCGGTACAAACAGACAGTCCTCGGAGCAGCGTGGGCCATTCTTCAACCGCTGTTCATGATGATCATTTTTACGATCTTCTTCGGCAGGGTCGCTGGAGTTGATTCGGCAGGGACGCCGTATCCGCTATTCGCACTCGCAGGTCTCGTCCCGTGGACGTTCTTTTCAAACACGATCACAGCGAGCGGAAACAGTCTCGTCGGCAGCGCTCATCTGATCACCAAGGTTTACTTCCCACGGCTGATCGTTCCTGCCGCCGCGATGATGGCTGGACTCGTCGACTTCGTGCTCGCGTTTTTACTGCTCGTTGGCCTGATGATCTATTACCGCGTGAGTTTGACGATGCAGGTATTGTTCCTGCCGGTCCTGGTTCTGCTTACGGCGTTGTTCGGCCTCGGCGTTGGCACATGGATGTCGGCACTCAACGTGAAGTATCGCGACGTGCGATTTGCCCTCCCGTTTCTGATTCAACTGTGGCTGTTCGTGTCGTCTGTGATCCTTCCGTCGTCGTCAGTGCCTGAGAAATATCGCTGGGTACTAATGCTCAACCCGATGTCTGGAATCATCGAAGGCTATCGCGCCGCACTCTTTGGACTTCCTTTTGACTGGCCCGCCCTCGGCATCGCTGCCGTACTGACGATCGCGATGCTCTTCTACTCGGTCTATTCTTTTGGCAAGGCGGAAAGAAGTTTTGCCGACATCATTTGACAACTCCCACGCGACTGGAAAAGCGTTGAAACCGATCATCAGAGTGGAAGGTCTGAGCAAGCTCTACTACCTCGGTGGATCGGGCGCAGCTTATTCAACGCTCCGCGAGACGATGATGGAAGTCGCGCGAAAACCGCTGCGATTTCTACGCGGCAACAACAGCTCGGAAACACTCTGGGCGCTGAAGGACGTCACGTTCGATGTAATGCCTGGCGATGTCGTCGGCATCATCGGTCGCAACGGCGCTGGCAAGTCGACCCTCTTGAAAGTCCTCTCGCGCATCGTGGAACCTACCGAGGGACGAGTGGAACTTTACGGACGCGTAGCGAGTTTGCTGGAAGTCGGCACCGGGTTTCATCCTGAGCTAAGCGGACGCGAAAACATTTATCTCAACGGTTCGATTCTTGGCATGACGCGCCGCGAGATCGAATTGAAGTTTGACGAGATCGTCGCGTTTGCAGAGGTCGAAAAGTTTATCGACACGCCGGTGAAACGATACAGCAGCGGTATGTACGTGCGGCTCGCGTTCGCCGTCGCCGCGCATCTCGAACCGGAGATACTGGTGGTTGACGAAGTGTTGGCCGTTGGCGATGCGTCGTTTCAGAAGAAGTGCCTGGGAAGAATGCGCGATGTAGCCAGCATGGGACGCACGGTGATCTTTGTGAGTCATAACATGGCTGCCGTGTCGTCGCTTTGTACCAAGGCGATGGTGCTCTGGCAGGGGCAGGTTGAATTTCCGCTCGGAAGTGTTGAAGCTGCGGTGCAACAGTATCTTTCGAATGTCCACAAGGTCACAAAGACCAAGCTTGCCGAACGGACTGATCGACAGGGTGATGGAAGGGTTCGCATAAAAGACTTCGCGACGTTTGACAGTCAGGGAAACGAACTTGAGTACCTCGCAACCGGACAGGAAGTCGACTTTCGAATTTACTATTCGAGCGAAGTGAGTAACGTGCAGAACGTGTCGGTCGCAATTGGTATTACTGCGAATTCGGGTGCGTTTGTTAGCATGCTCAACAATGAGGTCGCGGGCGAAAAGTTTGAGTCGATCGCGCGCGACGGGTACTTCACCTGCAAGGTCAAGAAGCTGCCGCTCATGCCGGGCAATTACACAGCCGGGTTAATCATTCGTTCCAATGAAGCCATTCTCGATTGGATTCAACAGGCGGTGACGATTGTGGTCGAGCCCGGTGATTTTTACGGCACCGGACGCATGCCGCCGCAGTCGCATTCGGGGGTGTTGTTGGAACAGGAGTGGTCGCTGAACGGCGCGAAATAATCGCTTATGCGAGGTCGTGAACGCGCAAGACGTTTGTTAGTTAGTTTGACCGGTGGGCGTACGCGGATCCGCGTGCATCCGTCCGCGAGTTTCGTTGTGAGCAAAGATGCCAAACTGATCGGCGGCAACATCGTCATCGGTCCTAATTCGGCAGTGACGATTGAAGCAGGCGCGCTGATCGATTCTGACATGACGATCGGCGAGCAGTGTACGGTTGTTTTCAAGAAGGACAGCCGCCTCTCGAAGACATCGTTTATCGTAACTAATGGTGCAACAGTAGAGATCGGTGAAGGCGCGATCATCAACAGTCCTGTATCACCTGAAAGCTCAGTCACTGTCGACAACGGAACTTTTCACCTGAAGCAGCGCGCGCATGTGATGTCGACTTCGATCCTCGTGCGTTTCGGCGGCACGTTGACAATCGGCAGTTACACAGGCATCGCATACGACAGCGAGATTCGTTGTGAAGAACAGGTCGACATCGGTTCGTACAACATGATCTCGTACCGCGTTTGCATCTACGACACCAACACGCACTCGACCGACTGGCGTGAACGACGCAAGCGCATGAAGCATTGTTACCCCGAAGGTGTTTACGAAGAAGTTAAACCCGCGACACGCCCGGTGTTCATCGGCGACGACGTGTGGATCGGTAAGGAAGTAACGATTACGAAAGGCGCGCGAGTCGGTAATCGCTGCATCATCGGAATCCGCACCGTGCTGGGCGCCGAAGTAATCGACGACGACTCGATCGTGGTCGCAGGTAGTCCGCGAGTCATCAGTCGCGAGCCTGCAACCGTGAAATCAAATGTCTGAAAAGATCACCATCGGCCAGATCGGCTGCGGTTACTGGGGCCCAAACGTGTTGCGCAACTTTTCGGCGCAAAACGGTTGCTGGGTTAAGTACGTTGCCGAGATAAACCCGGAGCGCCAGGCTTACGTACGCGCCAACTTTCCGAAATCAGAAGTCATTTCCGATGTTGACGCGCTCCTCAGCGATCCCGAAGTCGACGCTGTCATCGTCGCGACACCTGCCGCGTCGCATCACACACTAGCGAAACAAGTGCTCGAAAGCGGGAAACACGTGTTCGTCGAAAAACCACTTGCGACGAGCACCGAGCAGGCAGACGAGCTGGTGAATCTGGCAGCGTCGGCGGGAAAAACGTTGATGGTTGGTCATACGTTTCTCTACAACGCCGCCGTGCGCTATGCAAAAAAATTACTGGCTGACGCGAGTCTGGGCCAGCTTTATTACATCTACAGCCAGCGTTTGAACCTGGGCCAGGTGCGGTCGGACGTGAATGCGTGGTGGAACCTCGCGCCGCACGACGTCAGCATTCTGATGTACTTGATGAACGGCGAACTTCCGGTGTCGGTCTCTGCCGTCGGCGTTAGCTACATTCAGCCCGGTATCGAAGACGTTGTGTTTGCGACGCTCAAGTGGGCCAGCGGAGTGACGGGCCACATTCACGTGAGTTGGCTCGACCCCGGGAAGATTCGCAAGATGACTCTCGTGGGTAGTCGGAAGATGGTGGTCTACGACGACGTCAGTGACGACAAGATCAAGATCTACGACAAAGGCGTAGATCGTGTCCCCAAGATCGGCGAGCGGATGGACTACGATCAGTCCGGCGACTACCAGTTGATTCACCGCACCGGCGATATCCTGTTGCCGAAGATCTCGTTTCAGGAACCCCTCAAAACAGAAGCCGCGCACTTTCTCGAATGCCTGCGCAACGGCCAGCAACCCCTGACTGGACCGCAACACGCGCGCGACGTAGTGGCAGTGTTGGAGGCAACTCAAACTGCACTCAAGTCGGGCAGCGCGGTCACACTCTAAGTCATGGGTCTAATCGGTGTAATTCCAGCAGCAGGTAAAGCCTCCAGGATGGGACAACTCGGTGAAACGCTGCCGAAGGCGTTGATCGAAATCGAGGGTCGCACGCTGCTTGAACGATCGATTGAAACGCTGCGAGCACTCGGAGTGTCGCGCATTGTTGTTGTAGTTGGTCATCTTGGAGACAAGATCGTCGAACGTGTCTCCGGAATTGAGTTTGCCTTTCAGGAACGACCGCTTGGGCTTGCGCACGCGATCGCGACCGCCAATCCGGATGACAATTTCGTCGTTTTGTGCCCGGACAATATTTACACGGATGACACGGATCTGATCCGCGCTCGCGAGGTTTTCGAATCAAACGAATCCGCGTTTCTGCTGCTGGGGACCGTAACTCCGAACACGCAGCGCGATAGAAAATCGTATATAACTTCCGCGCATCGCAATTACGAACCTAACGTCTACGACTATCGCAGTGACAACGACAACACTTCCGGGCTCGCGATCAACTCCACCGGTTGCACGTTTTTCAAACGCGAGGCGCTTGAATACTTGCCTGCCTTCTCAAATCAAGAACATATTTTTCGCGACTATCTCGAACGCATACCAGAGGGCCTGATCTATTTGCTGCGCGGAATGCGTTATGATTTTTCCGAGCCGGAAGACATTGAGCAGTATCTCGACCTGAAGCAGCGCTTGCGCACGACAAACGGCCAGGGAGTCAGCGCAATTCTGATCAACTCGCACGGCCAGTTGCTGCTGCAACAGCGCGACGACAACCCCGCGATTCGTTATCCCGGCCACTGGTCGTTATTTGGAGGAACGATTGAAGACAACGAGTCACCGGCCGACGCAGTCGCGCGTGAAGTGAAGGAAGAGATTGATTTCGAAATGCGAAACTTTGGTCTGTTTCGCGAATTTGTGCAGAACAACAAACGTGAGTTTGCTTTCGCCGGTGAGCTGACGGCAGCACTCGACGAGTTGACACTCAGCGAGGGACAGGGCATGAAGTTCTTTCATCCATCGGAGTTGAAGCAACTACAAATCAGACCTGACGATAAAGACACACTCGAACAATACTTTGGAGCTGGAGAATGACCGAACACGTGCAACCGGATCGAGACAAGTTTGCCAAATCCAAACGCGACACCTGGAATGAAACAGACTATGGCAGTTGGTTCACATTCGCTCGCGGCGAAGTTATCGACACTCTCGAAAAAGCCGCGCTTGCCAAAGCAATCGCCGGACGCAAGTACGAACGCGCTCTCGACGTCGGCATCGGTAACGGCCGCTTGCTTCCGATCTACGCGCCACACGCCGCGCACATCACCGGCATGGACATCTCTTCCGAGCAATTGGACCAGGCAACCCAGGCCGCGCGTAGCCTCGGCATCAACTTCGACACCAAACTCTGCCAGGAAGCGTCGCGCATCGAGATTCCGGACAACTCGTACGACCTGATCATTTGCTCGCGCGTGCTGCAACACGTTTTCAATTGGCGTGAGTCGGTGGCGGAGTTTGCGCGCATCCTGAAGCCGGGCGGCGACCTCGTGCTTTTGACTTACAACAGGGCTTCAATATACGGTTTGAAGAAGTATTACCAGCACAAGTTTCAGAATCCCACGAAAGGACGTTTCCAGAATCCCGCGGGTCTGAGTAAAGAACTGAAGAAGAACGGACTCCGTATCGATTACTTCGCCGGCGCCCTCATGGGCCAGCCGGATCTTTTCAGTAAAGATCTTTCCACGACCTCGCGCGATTTCATCAACAAGCTCGAAAAGCTCTCGTCAGTTGCACTCATTAAATACCTTGGGAGCCGGCTAGTTATCAGGGCCAGAAAATTATGACTAAGAACATTCCGCTCGTCGGTCTCTTCGATCAATATCAAACGATTAAACCGGAGATCGACGCTGCGATTCAGAACATCATTACGAACAGCGCGTTCGTCGGCGGCGACGAGGTGCGTCGTTTTGAACATGAGTTTGCCGCGTATTGCGAAACGCGCGGCTGCGTCGGCGTCGGCAATGGGACCGACGCGCTTTACCTGGCATTACGTGCGCTGGGAATTGGTCCAGGTGATGAAGTTATCACCGTGGCCCATACGTTTATCGCGACATCTGAAGCGATCTCGATGACCGGAGCGACGCCGATCTTCATCGACGTGCTCGACGATACGATGTTGATGAATCCGGCGTTGATCGAACCGGCGATCACACCGCGTACGAAAGCGATCATTCCGGTCCATCTTTACGGCCAGTCGTGCGACATGGACGCGATCATGGAAATCGCGCGGAAGCACGGTTTGAAAGTTATCGAAGATGCCGCGCAGGCGCATGGCGGACGCTGGCGAGGACAGCGCGTCGGATCGATTGGCGATGCGGCGACGTTCAGTTTTTATCCCGGGAAGAACTTGGGTGCATTTGGCGACGCGGGTGCGGTTGTCAGTCAGGACGAGGAGTTGATCGAACGCATCCGGATGTTGGCGAATCACGGCCGGCTGGAGAAGTACACGCACAAGATCGAGGGCGTTAACAGCCGTCTCGACGGAATGCAGGCGGCGATCCTGCGCGTCAAACTGCGCTACCTCGACGAATGGAATGCTAAACGCCGTCAGATCGCCGACGCATATCGAGAGCAACTCGTCGATCGTGGCATCACGCTTCCGACTGTGCATGAAAATGCGGAACCGGTGTGGCACTTGTTTGTGATTCGCGTCAGTGAGCGTGAACGATTGCAATCGTTATTGAAGGAAGAAGGGATCGCGACGGGGATTCACTATCCCGTTCCGTTGCACCAGCAACCCGCGTATGAAGATCGCCGTGGGACTTATAGCTTACCGGCGACGGAACGGGCCGCGCAGGAAGTGATGAGCCTGCCGATGTATCCCGAGCTCAACGACGAACAGATCGAAGCTGTGTGCAACGCGGTGAGTTCCGCCTTCGCCGGCAGCACTATTTAACGCGCGTATGGCAAAGCTGCTTCGTTCGGCGTTTCGCGTGATTTGGGCAGCGATTGTATTGGGCGCGGTTTGCCTCGCGTGGTTGATTTTGTTCTTGCTGTTCGCGCCGTTTTTGTTGATCGGTGAAATTTTCCGTGTGGTAAAACCCGCTGCCGCCGCAGACAAGGAAATCCGTGTTTCAGTCAAAACCTCCGAAGGCGCCGAACCACTG
This sequence comes from uncultured Acidobacteriota bacterium, assembly GCA_963789185.1. Taxonomy (GTDB): domain Bacteria; phylum Acidobacteriota; class Blastocatellia; order Pyrinomonadales; family Pyrinomonadaceae; genus PSRF01. The sequence continues at coordinate 39,643 of CAWBJU010000008.1, read as the reverse complement.
ATTTTCGATCGCCGTCACGATGTGTCTAAACTCTACGGCTGCAACACACGCAACGTCCGCTATCGGTGGTCACTCTTCGAAACTCACCTAGCCCAACTGAATCGCCAATTCGCAACGCCAAAAGCTCTCGATTTCGGCGCTGGTTCACTGCGCGACAGTTACGAACTCGCCGCGCGCGGTTTCCAGGTAACATCGTTCGATTTGAACGAAACCACCTTGACTCGGTACTCGGATTCATACGACTGGACCACCGCGCCGCGACCGACACTGATGGCCGGTTCCCTGCAAGATTTAGTTAGTAATAACGAACCCGGATCTCTTCACCTTGTAATCGCTTTCGACGTCATCGAACACCTCGAAGATCCGGTTTCGTATGTGCAGGCGATAAACAAGATTCTTTCGAAAGACGGCTACCTGTTCACCATCGTCCCGAACAAGCGCGCCTTCTTCGAACGATACTTCAAACGTTCGCTCGCGCAGCAGCTAAAACGTGGCGCAGCGCTCGAACCCGGCGTTCCGCACGTTCAATTCAAATCACCGGAAGAGTGGGACCAGTTTTTTCAGGCAAACGGTTTCCGCATCGTCGGTCGCGACATGACGATCGGACACTTCGTCAACGACTGGTGGAATGGTTTGCTTGCGATCCCGCTGCGCACGTACGTCTATCCAGTGCTAGAAGTCATCGCTTTTCACGGGAAATTCGCACTCGACCCCGGGCGAATCGAATCAACGCTGTGCGCGCCGTGGCTGATGGAGCGCGTGAACGTACTCGATCAGTGGTTGAAGAACTCGCTGCGCGGTCGTTTTGGTTGGAACTTGATCGTGGCCCAGAAACAGGGCTGATACAGACACGATGGGCTATCGCTTTCAAAAAGTCACCACGACCGACTACTCGTACCTGCAACCGTTCCTGGCCCAGTACCCAAACTATAAACAGCTTTCGTATCGCGAGTTTTACGACCTGTACAAGCAGAGATGTTCAGGTTGGCATAACAACTTCTCAGCGCATCTTCCAAAGCTTGGTTACGACGCGCAGGACATCTGCGTCAACTTTGAGTACCTGCAAAAACTGTGGGCCAAAGAGAACGGCGTCCCGTACAGCAACGACAACTGGTTAAAAGACATCGCGACTGCGCAGGTTAAAGCGTTTCGTCCGGACGTGATGTTTCTTGACGATCTTTATGTCACCGACGGCAACTTCAGACAGTTTCTAAGAGACGTTTCGCCAACTCCAGTGAAGATGATCGGCTGGCGCGCGGCGCCGACCACGGACTACAGCGTCCTGCGCGATCTCGATCTCGTGCTGACATGCACTTCGCACTTCGCGAAACAGATGCTGGACCACGGCGTCAAAGCGCGCGTGTTGTTGCACGGGTTTGAGCCGGCGATTCTGAAACTAATTCCACCGAACACCGAGCGAACGTTTGATTTTACTTTCATGGGCAGCCTCATTCTCGAGGCTGGCTTTCATAATCAACGATTCGAACTCGTCCGGAGTCTGGTTGAACAAACGAACCTGGAGGTGTGGGGTCGTCTCAGTGAAAGACAACGCGGTTCGCGTTCGAAACAGTTGGCCTCGAGAATCACATACCGTGCAAACAGGTTGTTGAGAGATTTGGACGCCTCCGATCAGCTACTCGCGAAGATCGCGGAGTGGGACGAGCGCTACCAGCGAGGACCCCTGGCAAAAGAGACTCTGCGCAAGCATCGCGGCCGTTTTCATCCTCCGGTAATCGCGCTCGACTATTTCGAACTCCTCGCGAAATCGAAGATCAATCTGAACAATCACATCGACTGCGCTGAGGGTTACGCCGGAAACATTCGTCTCTTCGAAGTGACCGGAATGGGCGCCTGTCTGATGACTGACTGGATGATCAACCTGCCGGAGATGTTTGAGGACGATGTTGAGATCGTCACCTATCGCAACGCCGGCGAGTGTGCGGAAAAAGTAAACTACCTGCTTGAACACCCACAGGAACTCGCTGCGATCGCCGCCGCGGGTCAACGACGAACGCTGCGCGATCACACTTACGTGAACCGGGCCGAGCAGTTAGATGAGATTCTGAAGGAACTGATATCATTTCGCGGATGACGACTCCACGCCAACTGTTACGCAATACTCTTCACCAGATGGGCATCGTGAATGTTCGCGGTCATCTGAGTTTCATCAAGCGAAGAGGGATCAAGTACAGCTCAATTTTCCCTTACGAGGGCATTCCCGGTTGGCTCTCCGAGGATGAAGCCATCACTCTCTACGAGCTCGCGATGAGTCTTCCGCACGACCGTCCAGTCGCGGTGGAGATCGGGTCGTGGCTCGGAAAAAGCAGTCTGGTGCTCTCGAAAGGATTGAAGGGCAAAACTGAACCGAAACTTTACTGCATCGATCCGTTCAACGGCGACGCCGACGAAGTCGATCGCGCGATGTATGGCCGCGAAATGCGCAAGATGAATCGCACGCTGAAAGAAACATTTCTCGACAACATGAAGAAACATGGCGTGCTCGACGTCGTGCGTCCGATGGAAGGTTACAGCTTCGAGTTCGCGGCGGATTTTAAAGAGCCGATCGATCTCTTGTTCATCGACGGAAATCACGACTACGAGGCGGTGCTTCAGGATTACGAGCAATGGTCACCCCTGGTGAAGCCTGGCGGCATAATTGCTTTTCACGACGTTGTACTGGGCGACAACCCCGATCCTGTTGGACCAGGTATGGTTATAAAGGAGCACATCTTCGATAGCCCGCAATGGATGAATGTGAAACTCGTCGACGCCCTCCTCGTCGCGCAGAAGACGAACGCATGAATGGGAACCACTTAGAGTTTGACGAGTCTTCCGGGGGGCACGAGGCGATCCGTTTTCATGTCGTCGTCTTCAACTTTGAACGTATCGCATCGTTTCTCGATAACTCGGATAAGATTCAAAACTTCAACCCCGATCGCGATCGTCTCATCGTCCTCGACTGTTCGAACAATCACGCATCACAAAAACAAGCAGTTATCGAATTCGCGCGGCAGCATGGTTGGCCCGCAAAGGTCATTCAACGAAAGAACTGGGGCATCGATCAGGGCGCGCGGATCGACTACTTCACCGCCCTGCGCAAGATGAAAAACCCGCCGCGGTTCATCTGGCAGTTTCAGGAACACTATCTCGATCTTGAGTCGCCGTGGAGTATCTGGCCCAGCGACATGCCAAAGATTGGCGGGCAGTTGAAAGAAGATGTGTTGCCCGACAATTTCCGGATCGATCTCGATCGTTGCGAGCAGATCTACGAAGATCATCCAGCCGTGTCGGTTCTTTATGCCGACCGTGCAAAACTCGGCATCTTCAAACACGACGATGGAAACGAGTGGTTCTATGCTGATGGCGCAAACTTTTCCGTCCGCACCACTGATGTGCTCGACGCATTTCCGACTGACGTTCTCTCGACGTACAAGAGCATTTATGACGGCTCGTATCAGTGGACGCTCTTCTTGGAGATGGACATCTGCCGGAGACTTACGCGTCCAGCTAAGCATTGGTACGACCTCGTAACCGGTGAACACTTTGAGAAGCCGGAAGGTCTGAGACAAGTCGAAGCGGAAAAGAACGTGACTCTTCATCAGGATGCGGAATCGTTTTACAGTGGCTTGTATAGACCGTATGAAAATCGTTTTGCGGGCCTGATCGACAAAAGCAACTTGCGTCGAACAATGCAGACGGTTCAAACGTCAATGTACCTCGGCTTACGCTCCTCCAAACTCGGTCAGGGACTAAGAAGACTTTGGGATTGATCCGATCCATACGTGAAATTCGTGGTCAACGTGGCGTTGATAGACTCGTCTCTTACGCGAGTTTTGAAGCTGCCCTCGCAGACTCGAACTCGTACGAAGATCCGCGGATCATCGAAGTCGTGCGCGAGAAGACGAAGCGATACAAAGCGGCATTCGCCACCTCATCGCGAACGATTGAAAGCCGTCAGACCGCGCAGAACCTGTTTGTGCTGTCGCATGTGACACCGGAGCGGGTAATCAACGTGTTGGAAGTAGGCGGCGCATGCGGCGCGAGTTACTTCGAGATCAAGCATCTGCTTCCGAAACGCATCGCCCACTGGTCAATCACGGAAACACCGGCCATGGCCGACGCCGGCAATGAACTGAACGACGATCCGGCGCTGTCGTTCCATTCAGATCTCGCTTCCGCGGCAGAACAACTGCAATCGCGTGACGTTGCGATCGCCCAGGGTGTGCTTCAGTACGCCGGTGATCCGATGGCGATGCTGAAGGCGCTCTACGAACTGGAATTCGCCTACGTCTACATCACCCGAACGGCCGTCGCAGACGTCGATTCACCTGTCTATATCAAGCAGGACACTGAACTCGCGGCGCACGGCCCAGGCCATTTGCCCAACGCTCCCGAGGGAAGATCCACGCAACCAATGACGCTCGTGAGTTACGACTCGCTGCTCTCCGCCACGCCCGCAAACTACGAGATCGTGTTCAAATTCGTCGAATCGGAAGATCGCGTGATGGCGATCGGCGACCGCCGTCTAACCGCCCGCGACGCCGGATTTTTGGCCCGTTTACACGCCCACTGTTAGCGGTTATATTCAGTCACTTGACTCATCGCATGGAAAACGGCGTCGAAATAGTCGAACACAACGGCACAAAATACGCGGAGATCATCTGGTCAGGCACCAGTGTGCCCGTGACGAAGTTCTTCTCCCCGGCTGACTCATCGTTTCAGTTTGGCTTGCTCGCTCACGAGGCGGGATTTGTCGAGGCGCCGCACTACCACAAACCCGTCAACAGAACCATCAACGATCTACAGCAGATGTTCGTCGTGCAGCGTGGCGTTGTGGCGGTGGATTTTTTCGATGAAGACGGAAAACGGTTTCGCGAAGTGGTGTTGCGGTCCGGTGACGGTATCCTGCTGATTCACGGCACACATTCAGTGCGCGTGCTGGAAGACATGCAGTGCATCAGCGTCAAGCAAGGTCCTTTTCTCGGCGCTGAGAATGACAAGATAAACGTAGAGGTCAACAACAATTCATGATCGAGGTTTTCGAGCCCATCATCGGTGAGGAAGAGATCGAAGCCGTAGTGGCGGCGTTGCGGCGCGGTGAGATTTCCGGCTCGTTCGGAGAATCGATCCCCGCTTTCGAGCAGGAGTTCGCGAACTACGTCGAATGCGAATATGGCGTGGCGGTCAGCAGTGGTAGCACGGCGTTGCATCTCGCAGTCGCGGCCGCGGAAATCGGTCCGGGTGACGAAGTGCTCGTCAGTTCCAGCACCAATATCGCAACGGCGCTCGCCGTGATCCATAACGGCGCCGTTCCCGTTCCCGTCGATTCGGAAAACGTGACGTGGAATCTCGATCTGGATCTGATCGAGGGGTTAATCACGGAAAAGACGAAAGCCATCATTCCCGTACACCTCTACGGGCACCCGGTCGACATGGACCGACTGATGGAGATCGCGCGAAAGCATAATTTGCTGGTGATCGAAGATTGCGCAGAGTCACACGGTGCGACGTGCCGCGGGCGTATGACCGGCAGTTTTGGCGACATGGCGTGCTTCAGTTTTTACGCCAACAAGGTGATTACGACAGGCGAAGGTGGAATGGTCACCACCAACAACAAGGACCTCGCTGAACGCCTGCGTTTACTCCGGAATCTCGCGTTTACAAAACCGCGCTTCCGTCATGAAGAAGCTGGTTTCAACTTTCGCATGACGGGTTTCCAGGCTGCCATGGGTCTCGTGCAGTTTCGCAAAATAGACCACATCATTTCGGAAAAGCGTCGCGTCGCTCAAACCTACAACAACGACTTGAAAGACATCGACGGGCTTCAGCTTCCGCACGAAGCTGACTGGGCGCGAAATGTGTATTGGATGTACTCGGTTGTGGTCCATCCCGAGTTTGGCATGACTCGCGATGCGTTAATGGATCATCTGCGCGCCGCCGGCATCGATACGCGAACGTTCTTTTGCCCGATGAATCAGCAACCCTGTTTAGAGGAGCGGCCCGGCTTTCGCGCAGTTCCGTGTCCGGTCGCCGATAGCCTGTGGGAAAACGGTCTCTATCTTCCTTCCACCTACTCGCTTTCAGAACCGGTTATCAGACAGATCGCAGACGTTGTTAGACTCGCTTCCGGCAGTCGAAAGGAAGCGGTGTCGCATTTGTAGCGCCTAAGGAGCACTGGCCCCGCGAGATCAACCATCTTGACTTCTTACTCAGGCAGACACGCCGAGCTTTACGACCTCTTTTATGCTGACAAACCATACGCGGCCGAAGCTGCGTTCGTGGATCAGTGTCTGACGAAGTATTCCTTTGGACCAGCGAGTCGAGTGCTCGAGATCGCCTGCGGAACCGGCACACATTCTTTCCATCTCGAAACACCCGAACGGCAGATCGTCGCGACAGACTATTCAGAAGATATGCTGCGTCGCGCGCGGCAAAAGGCTGACGAGAAGTCGTCGCGTGTAGAGTTTCAGTTCCAGGACATGACGCAGCTCGATGTCGATGGCTCACCGTTCGATGCGGTTATCTGTCTTTTCGACGCAATCGGTTACGTAGCTACAAACGACGCGCTCGAAAAGGTTTTTCGTGGCGTGCATCGACACCTTCGGCCTGATGGGCTTTTCATATTCGAGTTTTGGCACGCCGCGGCGATGCTTCGTCATTACGATCCAGTGCGCGTCAGGAGATGGCAAACCGGCGATTCGTTTGTGCTGCGTATTTCTGAAACAACCCTGGACGTCGCAAATCAACTCAGCCGCGTCATTTATTCCATCTACGAGTTGAACGCTGATGGAACTTATTCGAATATCATCGAAACCCACGTGAATCGATACTTTCTGCTTCAGGAGATGACGGCGTGGTTGACCTCGTCAGGTTTCACTCCCGTTAAATGGTTCGCAGGCTTCGTTGACGACGAAACGATCTCCGACGACACGTGGCACATCGTCGCGGTTGCGCGACGTAATTAAGAGATGAAGGTCGGCGTATTTCTCGAAGACTTTTCTCCGGAGGTAGGCGGCGGCTACACGATACAGGCCGATATCTTCCGCGCGCTGCTGGATTTGATTGAAGACACGAGTCATTCATTTGTCTTGTTTTGTCGACGTCCCGAGAGTTTTCGTAATCTCCTGACCTCACCGCGTTTGGAAGCCGTAGCTTTCCCGGGCACTTTGGGCCAACGTGTTGTCGCGCGCGCGCAAAGTGGATTGAACTCCTTAGTCGAGAGTCGCAAACGGCAGACGCGTCTCGAACAACTGTGCAAAGAGGCAGGCGTTGAGTTTATGTGGTTTGTCGGCGCCGAAGCAGTGCAGGTCGATCTGCCGTATATGGCGATTGTTTGGGATCTCCAACACCGGTTGCAGCCGTGGTTTCCGGAAGTGAGCGCCGGTGGGACGTGGAATCAGCGCGAGGCATTCTACGGGGAATACCTTCGCCGTGCGACATACATCATCGCCGGTACTGAGGCGGGCAGCATGGAAATCGAGCGTTTCTATCAGGTGACGAGTAATCGAATTAAGATACTTCCGCACCCAACTCCGGCGTTTGCTCTGAATGCGGAACCGGCCGATGTTGACTTACCGCTGAAGAAATACGGACTGAAAAGTAATTACCTGTTCTATCCGGCTCAATTCTGGTCTCATAAGAACCATGTAAACCTGTTGCTTGCAGCGGCGACGTTAAAACGCGAACATCAGATCGATTTGCAAGTCGTCTTCGTCGGATCGAACAAAGGCAATGAGGATTATGTGCGAGAATTTGCCGCGCAGTTGCAGCCGTCGATCGACGTCGCGTTTCTTGGGTTCGTGCCGCTTGAAGATCTGGTAGCGTTGTATCGGGGAGCGTTTGCGCTTGGGTACGTGACGTTTTTTGGACCGGAGAATCTGCCGCCACTCGAAGCGTTTGCCCTTGGCTGTCCGGTAATCGCGTCCGATGTTTCGGGAGCACGCGAGCAACTTGGCGATGCGGCGTTGTTCGTCGATCCGCGTAGTCCGAGTCAGATAGCGGCTGCGATTAAGAGCCTTCAGGACCAGAACCTGCGACGCTCTCTTATCGACAAAGGTCGCGCGCGCGCTGAACGATGGACAGCAAAAGATTTCGTGCGTGGTGTCTTCGCCGCGCTTGATGAGTTTGAGCCGGTTCGCCGGTGTTGGAGGTAGAGGAATAAGTGACCAAGCGAGCGCTAATCACCGGCATCACTGGACAGGACGGCTCGTATCTCGCCGAACTTCTGCTGGAGAAGGGCTACGAAGTCCACGGAATGATCCGGCGGTCTTCGTCATTCAACACCCAGCGACTGGACCATATTTATCGCGATCCCCACGAGTCAAAAACACGTCTCTTCCTCGTGCACGGCGATCTCAGCGACTCGAGCGCTCTCAACACGATCCTGCGCCAGGTTGCGCCCGACGAGATCTACAACCTTGGCGCGCAGTCGCACGTGCGCGTCAGCTTCGACGTGCCGGAGTACACCACTGACGTAACCGCACTGGGTACCGTGCGTATTCTCGAAGCGATTCGTGAGGTGGGGATTAAGCCGAAGTTTTACCAGGCGTCCTCGTCAGAGATGTTCGGAAAAGTCGTCGAAACTCCGCAACGCGAAACGACACCGTTTCATCCGCGCTCGCCATACGCCTGCGCGAAAGTTTTCGCCTACTACGCGACGGTCAATTATCGCGAGGCGTACAACATGTTCGCGTGCAACGGCATTCTTTTTAATCACGAATCCGAACGTCGCGGCGAGACTTTCGTGACGCGCAAGATCACGCGCGCCGCCACGCGCATCAAACTCGGCCTTCAGGACAAACTCTTCCTCGGCAACCTCGACGCGAAGCGCGATTGGGGTTACGCGAAAGACTACGTCGAAGCGATGTGGTTGATGATGCAAGCAGAAACTAGTGACGACTACGTGATCGCCACCGGCGAGACTCACTCGGTGCGCGAGTTCTGCGAAAAGACGTTTGCCTATCTCGATCTCGATTGGCAGGAACACGTCGAGATCGATCCGTGGTACTACCGTCCGAGCGAGGTCGACCTACTCCTCGGCGACTCAACCAAAGCGCGCAAACAATTGGGCTGGGAACCGAAAGTCGGATTCGACGAGCTGGTACGGTTGATGGTCGATCACGATATGGCGCTCGCACAGAACGAGAAACAACTGCGGGACCTCGGCAAGTAACACATGCATTACCACCTGATCGGCATCTGCGGCACTGCGATGGCTTCCCTCGCCGGGATGCTTCAGGCACGCGGGCATCACGTCACCGGATCTGATCAAAACGTGTATCCGCCGATGTCGACGATGCTGCGCGATCTCGGCATCAACGTGCTGCAAGGCTTCGATCGCGAGAACCTCACGCCGGCGCCTGACTGCGTCATCGTCGGGAACGCCATCCCGCGCGGTAATCCTGAAGTTGAAGAAACGCTAAAACGAAAACTGCTCTATCGCTCGCAGGCTGAGACTGTGAAAGGGGAGTTTATTCGTGGCCGGCACTCGCTCGCCGTCGCGGGTACACACGGGAAAACAACGACCACCAGCATCGCCGCCTGGGTGATTGATCAGGGTGGACTCGATCCGACTTTTCTAATCGGCGGCGTGGCGCAGAATTTCGGCAGCAGCTTTCGCGTGACGCAAAGTGACTACGTGATCGTCGAGGCAGACGAGTACGACACTGCCTACTTCGACAAAGGCCCGAAGTTCATGCATTACCTGCCTGAGCTGGCCATAGTCAACAACATTGAATTCGATCACGCCGACATCTACAAAGATCTCGACGCGGTGAAGCTCGCTTTTCGGCGTTTCATGAACCTCGTGCCTGAGAATGGACGTCTGATTGCCGGGTGGGACAGTCCCAACGTGCGCGCGGTGGTTGAATCGTTCGGACCTAAGCTGTTTACCCAATTGGAGACGTTTGGCACAACCGAGGACGCACGCTGGCAGGTTCGCAATGCGGACTTCACAGGAGGGCTGTCGCGATTTGAAGTCTTTCGCGATCAACAACCGTGGGGCGAGTTTCAAACTCCGCTGTTGGGAGAGTTCAACCTTCTCAACTGCCTGGCCGTGATAATCGCGGCAGATGCGTGGGGAGTCAGCCGCGAAAGGATTCAAGACGCGCTGACGACTTTTAAAAACGTCAAACGGCGCGCGGAAGTCCGCGGCGAACAACGCGGTATCACAGTTATCGACGACTTTGCGCATCACCCGACGGCGGTTCGGGAAACATTGCGCGCCCTCCGTGCACGCTACACAGATCGCCGTCTGATCGCCATTTTCGAACCGCGCTCGTGGTCCTCCCGGCTCGCCGTCTTCCAAAACGACTACGCGAACGCGTTTGTGGCTGCGGATTACGTCGTTGTCGCAAGCGTTTTCGATAGCCAGAAGGTGACAGAAAAGGGACGGGCGCTTGATACCGAAGAATTAATTGAGGCCATTTCGCGACAGGGGAAGCCCGCGCTGGCCCTGCCTGGAGCCGATGAAATCGTCGATCACATCCTGCCGGAGCTTCGCGAAGGTGACGTGGTGGCGATAATGTCCAACGGCGGTTTCGGCGGTATCCACGAAAAAATCCTCACGGGGCTTCAGGCCACGTAGCACCCAACTGAGCACAACCCAGGATTCTGTACCGTAGAGCACAAATAAGAGAAATATTCGTAACGCTCTTGCAGACTAACTTGGGTACAAGTCTGGCCCGGTCCAGGAGGGCCCCCAAGTGCACAACTTCTCCATCTTCGAACAAGCGCTCAAGTTCTCAGGCGTCGAAGAGACAGAAAATCTTGGTGAAATCGCGAGTCTTTCCCGTCGCGACTTCATCGAGCGGGAGAGCTTCATCTGCCACACAACGACGGCTTCCGTCGAGTATTCCTGCCTGATGATCGAAAATGCTGTCTTGCTTCGCACGAACCGTGCCGGACGTGTTTATGCTGGAGTTGAGAAGTTTTCTTCATTGCAACCGATCATCGATCGTTACATGCGCATCGCGGACATCTCTGAGGCGGTGTATCTGTTCGGTGAAGACGACTGGAAACCGCCAAGGCATCCCAACATCAGGCTTATTCCACTGAAAACGGAATTTCGGTTAGCGCGAGAGCTTTTCGTTATCGCCGACTCTTCATCGCTGAATTGCGCGCTTGTTGCTTTCGATGAAGCTGCGTTGAATGTCGCGACGCCGGAAGAGGCGAGGTACTGGGCGATCAAATCCAGCAATCCTGAGGTAGTTCATGCCCTGTCGAAATCGGTCGAAGGCGTGATTGATTGGACCCTCGCGGCCTGAACTGGAGCGGAAGAGGACGACACCGGTTCAGTTTCGATCTGTGCCGTTAGTACGCGGCGGATTCTCGGCGGTAACAATTTCGACGCGAGCATCGCGACCGACCCAACCAGTTCGACTACATCTCCGCCACCGCGCCAGTGTTCTCGTACGACGCGCGCATCAGTTACCGTCATCAATCGCAACAGACTCATCGAGATCAGGTAAGCGTCGTCGATCTGGCCCACAAACGGCAGCATGTCGGGGATGAAGTCGAGCGGCAAGACTGCGTAAACGATGGCCCCGGCAACCAGTAATCTCTCCCTCGCCGGCACTCTGCCATCAACCATCAAACGCGCGCACAGAACCAGCATGTTGGGAATGAAAAACAGTAAATTTGCCATCCGGCTCCGCAGGCTTGGTTCTGACATGCATCCTCCTACATAATCTGGTTCATTTTTCATTTTCCATTTGTCGTTTGTCATCTTTCATTTGCTTTCCCCAATGACAAATGAAAAACGGAAAATGATAAATGGAAAATAACACATGGACATTCTCGAACGAATTCGCCAACGCGCAGGTTCCAGACCACAGCACATCGTTCTTCCCGAAGGTGACGATCCGCGTACGGTCGTCGCCGCCGCACACTGCACGAGTCAACGGATCGCGCGTATCACACTGCTCGGCGATGAAGGAACCATCCGCAACGCAGCGCGCGACAACGGCGTCGATCTTGGTGGCGTCGAGATCATAGACCATCGACGCGCATCGGATTTCGAGAAGATGGTCTCGCTGTTTTACGACTTGCGAAGAGCGAAAGGCCTGATGCCTGACGAAGCGCGAACTCAGGTTTCCGATCCGTTGTACTACGGCAACCTGATGGTCCGTTTGGGCCAGGCTGACGGATCCGTGGCAGGCGCGACTAACACCACGTCGCACACCGTTCGCGCAGCACTGCACTGCATCGGCGTCCGATCGGGTTTCAAACTCGTTTCGAGTTTCTTTCTGATGTCGTTGCGCAATAGTGATGTCGGCCACGAAGGGGCGATGATCTATGCCGATTGCGGTGTCGTGATCGATCCGAGTGCCGCGGAACTGGCGGAGATCGCACTCGCGGCAGCGGATTCATGTCGAGCGCTGCTCGGCGCCGAGCCTCGCGTGGCGATGCTTTCGTTTTCGACGAAAGGAAGCGCGCGTCACAAGTTGATCGACAAGGTCGTCGAAGCGACGCGCACGGTCAAAGCTCGGGCACCGGAGTTGCAAGTCGACGGAGAGTTACAAGCTGACGCCGCGCTGGTCGCATCCGTTGCGCAATCAAAAGCACCCGGTTCGTCTGTCGCAGGTCGCGCTAACGTTCTGATCTTTCCGGATTTGCAAGCCGGAAACATCGCGTACAAGCTAACGGAGAGACTGGCGGGCGCGACGGCTATCGGGCCGATTCTTCAAGGTTTGGACAAGCCGGCGAACGATCTTTCCCGCGGCTGTACGGCCCAAGACATAGTCGACGCGGTGGCGATTACGGCCGTGCAGGCCCAAGCCCGCAAGGCAACGTAGAAACGGCGCAGGCATCAAACGGCTGAATTCATTAAACCCGTGTTTCTGCTAAAACGCTCATTTGTGATTCTTGCGCTGGCAGCGTTCTTCACTACTGCCTCTGCCCAGCAACCATCACCGTCCCCAACTCCCGACTCCAAAAGAGGAAACCGTTAAGGTTTTTACTGAAGAAGTTCGTCTGCCGGTGCAAGCGTTCGACGCCTACGGTCATTACGATCCGACACTCGAACTCAACGACATCCTCGTCCTCGAAGATGGCGTCATTCAGCAACTCCGAAGCGTCACGCATCTTCCGGCGAACGTGCTGTTTATCCTGGATACGGGTGGCGAGTTGAGTGGCTTGGGCGGAATGTCGAAGAGCACGAGCCTGACGCGCCAGGTCGCCGCGGAGTTGATCGGCAAACTTCAAGCCGGCGCCTGGATCGCGGTTATGCAATCCGGCAACACGGCTGAGATGGTCCAACCTTGGACCACTGACAGGTCTGCTGTCCTCAGGACGCTGAAGTCCAAACTAATCTCGGCGAAACGCTCGCGCATCTCGGACGCAATTGCTGTTGCTGGTAAACAACTGAAAGACCGGCCGGAAGGCAGTCGACACGTTGTTATGATTACTGACGGCGTCGATTCGCCGGGTGTGAAAACGAACCGCGAGGAAGCGGTAAAGAATCTAATCGCCGCTCGTGCTACGGTCCACATCATTAGTTACACCGAGTTTGTTCGACAGAAAAGCGATAAGAGAGATTCGCCAATCATCACTGGACCACGTCCGCCCAGTTCCGATCCGATCACCGCCACCGATCCTACGCTCGCTCCTGGACAAACACGTTCGCCTTCGTTCGGCATCGGCATCCGGTTCGACCCGGCGATGCGGCGACAGCGAAAGGCTTACGAAAACGAAGTTAAGAAGAGCCAGACGGTGTTGAAGAACGTGGCTGAGGAAACTGGCGGCAAGTTGATGCTGCCTCTCAACAGTGACGAGATGATCGTGCAGGCGCGTGAAGTGGCGCGCGCAATCGGAGCTGAATATGTCGTTACTTACCGGCCAAAGCGTCCGCTGGCCGAAGCGACGCCGGGAGAATACCGGCGCATTCAAGTGGCCTCACGCAGAGTTGGATTGAGTTTGCACGCACGCCGCGGCTACGTCGTCCCAACACCACCGCAGCCTTAAAAATTTGGATTTTATCCGTGACTTAACCCCGCAACCTCGAGTTGCGAGTCGAGCTGGTGCACGAGTTCGCGCACATTAAAATGATCGGGCTTCGGTAGCAACGACAGGCGGTGCAGTTCTTCCCAATCTTCCTTCGGCACGCGGTGAAACGCTTCCACCACTTTCGGATCGAACTGCCGTCCGGCCCAATCGTCCAGCTCCTGCGCCGCAGCTTCGTACGATTTGCCGCGCCGGTAGACGCGATCGCTGGTGATTGCGTCAAACGCATCCGCCACCGAAAAGATGCGCGCACAAACGTCGATCTCTTCACCACGAAGTCCATGCGGATAGCCGCTGCCATCCCACTGTTCATGATGCTGCGCAACGACCTTCGCCGCGCCCTGTAAGAATTCGATGCCGCGCAGGATCTGCTGACCATGCACCGGATGTTCGCGCATACGTACCCACTCTTCTTCCGTCAACTTCGCGGGCTTGCGCAGGATCGAATCAGGCACACCGATCTTACCTATGTCGTGCAACAGCGATCCAAACTCGAGTGCCTTCATCTCTTCACTGCTGAGTCCATACTCACGTCCGAGGCGCAGACTGTAAGTCACAACTCGTTCCGAGTGTCCGTGCGTTTCCGAGTCGCGCGTTTCGAGCGCGGCGGTCAGCGCTTTCAGCGTCGAGCGATATGAATCTTCGAGTGAATTCAAAGCACGATCGAGTTCAACTGTACGTTGTTCAACAAGCTCTTCGAGATGGTTTTCGTAGCGTTGTTTTGCGACTACCAGTTCGTGATATTCGAGTGCTCGCTTGACGACGGCTTCAACCTGGCGCAGGTCAAACGGTTTCATCAGATAATCAAAAGCACCGAGTCGTAGAGCGCCGATTGCGCTCTCGACGGTCTGCATGCCACTGATCATTACGACAACGGTGTCCGGCGAGAGTTGTTTGACGTGGGGAATCATCTCAAGTCCGCTCATGCCCGGCATGGTGATATCGCTTATCACGAGTTGAAACGCACCGGTGAGCAGGCAGTCGAGCGCCTGTTCGGCCGAACCCGCTTTGAGGCATTCGTAGTCCTCGCTCAGCAGGTCGGCAAGAATCTCGGTAATCTCCCGCTCATCATCAACTATGAGTATGCGGGGCAGCATAGTTGTCGGCATTTGTCGTCTCTCCTGGATGCAGGGCACGGCGGCGAGCATTCAAAAACCACTATTGCTCGGCGGATTGTGAGAGATTTGAGGATTGGGGACTCTCGGACGTGCCGGCCCAAAAACCTGGCTCAGGCATTCTAGCCCGTTTTGCCCAACTGTGGCAAACAAGTTTTTACTGCATGGTAATTGCTGAGAGAAAACGGGCTTAGGCCGGTTGGGCATCGAAGCGAGGGTCGTTTTTCCTGCCCGCCTCGTGACTGTTGCCAAGGGCGATAAACGGCCTTATCATGTCAGCCCTTCAGCCGGAGTGGCGAAATTGGTATACGCACCAGACTCAAAATCTGGCGAGCTTCACTGCTCATGTCGGTTCGAGTCCGACCTCCGGCACCAACAATCTCAAAAGCCTCAATAAAAACGCAGAATTTCCAGGTTTCCAGGTTTAGGAACAACCAAGGTACAAACACCTGTGATCCCTTGCGGTGCGTGAAGAATTCCTCTCGATTCATTCTCACTCTTTGGGAAAGTATAATCTCGAACGCTGAGGCTAAGGAGCTGAGAGAAACCGCCAAATGCGCATAAGCGAGATTCGCATTTCACAACAGTTTCAGGACTTCTGCCAACAGCTGCTGGCCGCCGAGTATTCAGATTTTCAGGCACTTGACGATAGCGGAGGCGACAAAGGCAACGACGGTTACGTGCCTTCGTTGGGCCGCCTCTTTGCGATCTATTGTCCTGAGACACACCCACCGCCAAAGAGGTATTTTCAGCGAAAGATTCGCAGTGATTTAGCTAAGGCTGTCGCGCTTCGCGACAAGCATGGCTATCAGATAAAGGAGTGGGTCTTCGTCACTCCTGTTCCCCTTACTGAAGAATTACATCGCTATCTCGCGATGCAGATCAGGAAAGTCGGCTTCAGTGCGGGCATCAGCTGGTCGGAGAAAAATCTTCTGCCGATTTTGCAGCGTCACCCGGAACTCGAACCGCTCTTTCCAGAACTCTTCACTGCCGACTTTCGGAAAGAGATGCAAGTCGGCTTAGCCGAAGTCTTAGCTGGACAGACTTCAATCAAGACCAGTGTGGACGCAATTGTCGCACACGGGACGCTAATTGATGCCGGCGCACAGGCAAAGTTTGAGGGGCGGATCAAAGCTCAGTACGAAAAGCGATTTCAATACGCCAAGGAGAAATTCGACTCGGGCATGTTCTTGCAAGCGAGAGATGCTTTTATCGAAATCTTGAGTGATCTAAAACTCGAGATAGATGTGAAGGACCCGGTGCTTCTGGGTCGCGCGTACACCAATCTCGGCACGTGTGAGTGGCATGCGGGAAACATCGATGATGCCGCGAAATACTTTGAAGAGGCCCACACCTACAGTCCCAATGATGTGAGATGCATAGCAAATCTGGCCAGCGCGCAAATGTTACGAAACGAGCCGACGAAAGCCCTGCAAACCGTAGAACACGCCCTAGCTATCGAGCCGGAGAACGAAGTGGCGGTCGCGACCAAAGCCAACATTCTGTTAAGCGAAGGTCGTCATGACGAGGCTATTAACTTCGTACAGGAAAAGAACAAAGAATCTCTCTCCCTTTATTTTCAGGCGATCAAGTGTGTATCTGAAAGGGATCATCTGGCGGCCGAAGCTATCTTTCGTATTCTGGTCGCCAAGGAACCGGACAACACAGAATACCAGGCACACCTTGCGGCCAATATCATGCTCAGGGGTCAGGCGGAATTAATGCAGGAGCGAACGCTGCCCTGGCGGATGCAAGCGGAGCTGCGCGACTCATTTAAGGAAGCGGAAGGGCTCCTATCTGCGGTAATTGAATCACTCCGGCCAAAAGAGGCACGCGCAAAATTGGTCAGCGCGTTTGTGAACCGCTCGGGTGTTCGCCTGATGTTAGGAAAGGCAGCGGAGTCGATTGAGGATGCGCAGGAGGCAATCAGGCTCGCGCCTGAATGTGCCGACGCTTATTTGAACCTAAGTAAGGCGGAAACCGAGGTCGGAAGATATGACGAAGCGGTCGCGAGCATGGAGCGATATGCTGAGTTATCCGGCGGCCTTAATGATCGGGTCAGAGAGCTCGCTTATGCCTATTACCGCAGCGGAAGAATTCCTGAAGCCAAAGCGTTGCTCGCTAAAGAACTAAATCGCGAATTGACAAAGCGGGATTTACACCTGGTCGGCCTCGCAGTTCACGTCTACGACTTGAACCAAGATTCTGACTTGGCCGACGAGCTAGTAGCCCGCGTCCAAACTGCCTTCCCTGATCATCCAAAAGCGCTCAGTATGCGCGCCCGACATTTGGAGAACATGGGCCAAGAGGGTGCAGAAGAACTCCTCCGCAAGGGTCTTGAACTTGCCGGTTCTCAGGATCGCGAACTCGCCACCTTAGATCTTGCAGATTATCTTTATCAACACAATCGTTTCGAAGAGGCGCTGCCGCTTTATGAACACCTGATCGGTGAGGATGAGGTTACGAGCTCAAATTATCACTTTCTGGTTTGCTTGTACTACTCCGGGAAGTATCAGGAGGTACTACAACAAGCGGCGCGGTTCCGGGGCAGCGTTGAAATCGATCTCAATTATTCGCCGGTAGAAGCGGCGGCTCACAAAGCTCTCGAACAACTTAGCGAAGCGGCGAGGATTTTTCTAGCGCTCTACCAAAAGCAACCTACGAACATTGAATACTTGGTTGATTACGGAGTGTGTTTGTTCCGGTTAGGAGAATCAGAAAAAGCAGTCAGAGCATTCGATCAAGCAAAGAAGAAAGTCACACGAGTACGCGATCTCTTGGCCCTCGCGCGAGGCTATGACCGAGTTGGGCAGTCCCGAACAGCCATTGAACTGGGTTACGAGGTTCTGCAACAACAACCGAATAACCCTGAAGTACATCGGCTCTACATCGCGCTTTTTCTAAATCTAAAATATCACCCTGAGGTAATAGGAAGTAAGTACGCCAAAGCATTCGAGGATGCAAGGGACAACTTCAACCAGCGGTTTCCGCAAGCAAAAGGATTCGAGATGGTCAATATCATTGAGCATCCAACTTTTATCCAGGACCGTTTGCTCGAACGGAACCCTTCAATCGCGGAAATCATCGAGAGCTACAAACAGAACAAATTGCCGATAACTTCGAAGGCGTTCCTGGCCGGCAAGGATACTTTTGAATCATGGATTGCTTTGACGTCAACGCCAGAGTTGGGTCTCAAAGGTTCGGTGCCTAATGCTGATGAGCAGCGACTTGAGCTCGAAGCGATTGCCGGGCATAGCGAGGTAGTCGCAGAATTATTAGGGCTTTACACGTTAGCGAGAATCAAGAAGTTGTACTTGCTGAACGAAACTTTTGACCGCATCTATGTTCATCAGGCTTCGCTCGATGAGCTTTCGGAAACCTTAAATGAAGAAGGAAAGCATACAGAAGAGGGTCGCCTCTATGTTGTCCTAAACGGCGGCCAACTTGCGAAGGTCGAGATTCCTGCTGAACAGATAAAGAGAGATGTTGAACTATTAGAAGAGGTCTACCAATTCATCAAAGAGAAGTGTCAGGTTTCCGGTTTGCTTCGACAGGTGTCTCCGGGTGATCAGATGTTGGTCGACAGTTTCAGTGAAGCTTCATCATATAGTGCTATCTGTGCGTCGCAGAGACGCGTGCCCTTATTCTCTGATGATGGCCTGCTTCGGATTCCACTGAGAAACAGCTACGAAGTTACGGGGTTTTCCAGCCAGGCGCTAGTGCGTTACGCCGCTGCGCAGGGAAAGTTAGAACAGAACGAACTCTATGACGCACAGCTCGACCTTCTCAAGGTGCAATATCGATACATCTCTGTGGATGACAAGTTATTGATTTACTCATTCAAGCGTTCGGATTACTCGGCCGGTACTGACTTTGATTTGGTATTGCAGGAGGCGAGTCGGCAGGAGGTCGCGGTTGAATCGATGGCGGTGGCCGTCGGCAACTTTATCAAAGACCTGTGGCTGACACCTTTACCGACTCTCTCAAAGTCCTTGGCTCTGCATCGCGTGCTAGCGGCAATTACACGACATCATCACCCACGAAGAACAGTACTGATGTTATTAAGCTATTTGCGCGGGGAGATGAATCTGATCCCCCATCTTTATGCTGACATTCGACGACAAGCAAGCCAATGGCTGACGATTGCTTATTCAAAGGATGCGGCGTGACTAGGTTTCGAAGAAGGGCGATCCTAGTCGTAAGTTGTGATTTCGTTTAGCCTCATACGGCATGGCGCGTACTGTGGTTAGCTCACTAGCTACGGTCCCGGACGAATATTAACCTGGGTGTTGTTTGGGCTCTGCGTATGCAGAGAATACAATGAGAGCGATAGCGTTTTAGGTCGGCGATTGCAATGTCTTTAGTTTCTCCTTTAAGAATTCTTTGCAGTGGTTGAAGTACGTTCAGTTGTGCTACATCTCTGAGTATTAACGAGCTGATCGTTTTTCCAACAGTGAGGAATAGGAACAAGTTGGGAACAACTAAGATACAACCAAGTGCGCAGAGTGCTGATGGAGTCTAAGAAGTGCGGATTCCCTAGGAAAATTGAGAAAGCGCCGTAAAACAGCAAAAACAGCGTATTGCTGTGAGTCCGACCTCCGGCACCAACTTTTTCGCTAGCCCTTCCACCGAGTATCTCAACAATGAGCGCAATCAATATTGTCGACACTCGCACCCGGCAGCGTGTTGTTGAGGCGGCGTTTGTGTTACTAGGTCAAAGAGGACTCAACGGCGAACTGCTCAAGGATGCGGCCGAGCAGGCCAATTGCCCGCTTGAACGTGCCCAGGTCTTCTTCCGGCGCGATGAAGACTTGGTTTTGGCTCTTTACGCACGGCTCGCCGCGGAGTTGGAAGCCCGCGTCGGTGAGTTACCGGAAGGGGACGTCGCGACCCGCTTTCGCGCGGCGATGAAGGCCAAGATTGACCTGGTTGCTCCTCATCGTGAAGCCCTCGCGGCGCTGATCGCGACGTTGCTCGATCCTCGCCATGAGCTCGCAGCGTTGGGCCAACAGACCGAAGTCATACGCAGCCGGGTGATGAGTGTGTTTTCCGTCGTCGTGTTGGGCGCGACGGATGCTCGCAAGACAAGCAAACCGGAACTCGTCCGAAGTCTCTACGCAGCACACCTCGCTCTAATGCTTTTGTGGAGTCAGGATCGCTCACCCGGTGCGATTGCGACAAACACAGCGATCGATTTCGTCTGTGACATGCTTTCGTTGTCCAACAGCCTGTCGTGGTTACCGAACCTTAAGAAACGATTGGGCCAGTTGGAACTGGTGGCCGCCCAATTCGTCGAGTCTGCGCCTGACCCGGAACAGAATCAACTCGCGATCGCAATTCTGAAACAACTGTTTCGCCACCGGCGGCTGCAACCAGATGCGGGAAGCTGCGCTGAGAATCCCTGCGACCAATGCCTCGCAATACATCTTCCAAAAGTACGCCGGTGGATCGCGGCTGACGAACCAATCCATTTCCTGTTGCCGTCTTTTCCAGCGAAGTCTCCCAACAAGAAGAAGGTGCTCGGTCGACTTCCGGATATGGCCGAAGAACTGGCCCTGAAATATCTGGAGAACGTTTGCGCTGAGTTGAGGCAACTGTATGCTCCGGGAGCTCGTATTTCTATTTGTTCGGATGGCCGCGTTTTCAGCGACCTCGTCGGCGTTACAGATGTGGATGTTACGAACTATGCGACCGAACTCCAGCGATTGATGGGCCGCGTCGATGCCCAATCGCTCGACTTCTTCAGTATGGAAGACCTATTCGACATTGCGGATCACGAAGCGATGCGGCAGCAGTTGATCTCGCACTACTGCGATTCACTCACCGCAATCGAAGAACGCATTCATGCTTTCGATCATCATCGCGCACTCTTCAACGGCATCCAGCGCTTCCTGTTTGAGGATCGGGTCGCGATGGACACCGGCAAGACTCGCAATCAACTGAGGAACGACTGCAAAGCACTGGCGCATGAAGTGATTCAGCGCAGCGATGGCTGGGGCCGGCTACTCAACGACTGCTTTCCGATGTCGCTTCGACTTTCGATTCATCCGCAGGGTCCACATTCGGAAAAGATCGGAATTCTTCTCGGCGAGGCAAACGACACGTGGCTGACTCCGTGGCATGGAGTTACAGTCAGAGACGCGGACACGTTTCGCATGATGCGTCGACACGAAGCCGAGGAACTCGGCGCGCGCGTTATCGAGCGCGACGGGCGGCCGAGTTATTTCCAACTTTGAACAGACCTATGAGCGATGAAAAGGTAAGAGTTGGGCGCGATCGTTACCTGGCGCGGAACAAACTCAGCCTCAGCAGTTATTCGGCCAAAAAGTTTCCGGTCTATTTCTTCAAGTGGCCCATCTGGTTGCCGAACCCCGGCTATCTTCCCGCACACGACCTGCATCATGTAGTTACCGGATACGGGACGGGATTGGTGGGCGAGGCGGAGATCAGTGCGTACGAACTTCGCGGTGGGTGCGGCTCGGTCATGATATTCATACTCTGCGTCGGAGCGATTCTTCTTGCCGTGTTCGTGGCGCCGAGAAGAATCTGGAAAGCCTGGCGAAGCTCGCGCGGCGCACACAATCTCTATCGCTCGAGTATTCCGTACGAGTCGTTGTTGGAAATGAGCATCGGTGATTTACGGCAACAACTCGGCCTGCCAAGAAACGGATTGCAGCTTGAGCTCTGAACAACTACAACCGCTTTCGCCTTTTGGATTGACGGTGCGAGCCGTCGAGCCTGGCGCCGACGTCAAGCTCGTTGCGTCGCGCTTAAAAGGATGGGTCGACGAGCATCGTTTCGTCGTGTTGAAAGGATTCGCACCGCTGAACGGCCCGACACTCCCGGATTTTTGCCGAAGCCTGGGAGAGTTGCTCGAGTGGGAATTTGGCTCCGTTAACGATCTCCGAGTCGATCCGGACACTAGGAATTATCTCTACACTAATCGTGCGGTTCCCTTTCATTGGGACGGCGCGTTTCTGCCTCGCAGTCCACACTACATCTTCTTTCATTGCGACGTTGCTCCGGATCCCCAGTCGGGCGGTGAAACGCTTTTTTGTGACACGGTGCGTTTGTTGGACCAGGCTCCGCTTGATCTACAGAAACGCTGGAACGATGTAGTCATCACTTACACGACGGAAAAGATCGTGCACTACGGAGGCACTTTCAGTTCGCCCCTGCTCGCTTCGCATCCGACTCTAGGCATTCGAGTGATTCGCTATGCCGAACCAGTTGAAGATCTGAACCCGGTCCAACTAAACATCGCCGGCATCAGCGAGAATGAACAGCCCGCATTTCTCGAAGACATGCATCGGCGACTAAGCGACGAAACCTGTTGTCACGCTTACCAGTGGGAAAGCGGCGACATCGTTATCGCCGACAACTTCGCTCTGCTTCACGGACGACGAGCCTTCGCAAAAGAAACCGAACGACACATTCGGCGTGTTAACATCCTCTGACCGCGCAAGTTGATCTGACGCTATGCTGCGTTATCTCGTATACATGCTCCGCATCCGGCGCGTTGAGTTTCGGATCGCAGAGATACCTATCCTCGCCATTCCGCTGTTGATCCTGCTCCGCGACACAGCGCCACTGAAAACGTTTCAACTCTGGGAAGGCATCTTTATTTTCTTCCTGCTGTTTGCGTTTGGAGACATGATCAACTGTCTCGCCGATCGCGACCTGGATGCCGTCTACAAGCCCCATCTTTCCGAAGCCGTGTACGGTCTGGGTGTCGGATTCGTAACCTTTCAGGTGATCGTAACCGCGGTGCTCGCGCTCGTCTTATCGTTCCACCTCTCGTGGTCCATGAACCGGTGGTTGTTGTTTGTGCTCGTTGCGATTGGGCTTCTGCTCGGCGCAGCCTATTCAGTGAAGCCGGTCCAACTAAAAGGACGCGGACTCGCACAGCTCATTTGCCTATGGCTCATCATCTTCGTTGGACCAATGCTGTTCGTAGGTCTGCTGGTTGACTCAGTTCCTTCTCTTTCGATGTTGATATTTGCCGCAGCATACGGAACGCTCCAGATGGGGATCATTCTAGTAAACACAGCCGAAGACTATCCCGAGGATCTCAAGGCAAACATTACGACGAGTGTCGTCGCTTTGAGCCTTCATCGCGGAATTACGCTCGCGTTCTGGCTCGTAGTGATTGGAGCGGTTGGCGTGCTGACCAGCTTGATCTGGATGTTGTGGCAACGAGGATCGGACTTGATCTGGGTGTTAACAACACTTCCGGCAATCGCCGCCTGCATTTACGTCATCGCAAGCGTTGGCGTGTAAGCCTCCCTTAAAACACCACCATTGAAAACTAGAGGTTTCCGAGCGACTATGACGCGAGGAGGCCTCAATGCGGAAGAGCAAATTCAGCGAACATCAGATCATCGCGATCCTGAAAGGGGTGGAAGCAGGACGGACCGTTAGGGACGTCTGTCGCGAGCATGAGATCAGCGATGCGACTTACTACCAGTGGAAGTCGAAGTACGGTGGCATGCAAGCTTCAGACATCAAGCGCCTGCGTGAATTGGAAGACGAAAACCGGCGCTTGAAGCAGATATCAGCAGATCTGCTACTAGAGAACCGGGCGCTGAAAGATGTGATCACAAAAAAGCTCTGAAGCCAGCTGCGAAGCGCGCGCTGGTTGTAGTGTTGCGCACAGAGCATGGCTTGAGTGAGCGTCGGGCCTGTGCCGCGGTAGGTCTAGAACGATCGGTCTATCACTACGAGCCGCGACCGACGGCGGATGGACCAATCGTGAAACTACTGCTGGAGTTGGCCTGGCAACGTCCGGAGCAAGGCTTCGGTAAGTTGTTCAGACGCTTGCGACGCCTAGGCCACGGTTGGAATCACAAGCGGGTCTATCGCATTTATTGCGCGCTGAAACTGAACAAAAGACGGAAAGGCAAAAGACGTTTGCCAACCAGATGTCCTTCGCCGCTGGTCGTACCTGAAGCAATGAACGAGTGTTGGTCAGCCGACTTCATGAGTGATGCGTTGTGGGGTGATCGTCGCTTTCGCACCTTCAACGTGGTGGATGATTTCAATCGCGAAGGACTGGCGATCGAAGTGGACTTCAATCTGCCAGCGCCGCGCATCGTGAGAACACTCGATCGGATAGCCGCTGAGCGCGGCTATCCGCGCAAGCTGAGACTCGACAATGGTCCGGAAATGGTCTCTGTGACGCTGGCTGAGTGGGCCGAACAACACAACGTGATGCTCGAGTTCATCAAGCCTGGACGACCGATGCAGAACGGCTTCATCGAAAGATTCAATCGCAGCTACCGTGAAGCGGTGCTCGATATGTTTGTCTTTCAAAGCTTGTCGGAAGTGCGCGAACAAACAGAACTGTGGCTTAAGGAGTACAACGAGGAACGACCACATAAGTCTCTGGGACATCTGACGCCCAGGGAATATTTGTTAACCCAAAAACCGGAAATCTCTAGTAACTCGTGGCTGTAATCGCGGGACGCTTACAGGCGGGCTGCGGAATTTAATCCGCGGCGCGAACCTTGATGACAGTATTCGCACCGTCAAACACGCTGCGAAACGAGTACCGTTATGGGTGACGATCGTCGCGTGGTCGCTGCTCGGCGCAAGTTATGCGCTCTTTTATGTGGGTCACAAATGAGGACTATCAGAATCGACTCAAGTGGTACTTGACGCTTTGATACTTTGTCATGTCGCCCTGGGTATAGAATAGCCGTGCCGCTTCCTCAAAATTTTTAAGTGCCGCTTGTTTATCCCCGCGACGCAGTAACGCAAGGCCCTTCTGGAAAAACGCGTCAGCCTTATTTGCCTGACTCAGTGAGGTCGATCCCGACATGCACTCCAGACAAGGTCGGATAATACGTGCCTGCCGATAGTCCTCGCTTGCGCCTTTTCCATCGCCGAGCTGATAGCGGACGTTGGCGCGATTAACATACGTGTACGCAACAACGTAGTCATCAGAGCCTGGTTCAGATGGATCCAGCTCAATTGCTCGCGTGTAGTCTTCCAAAGCACGTCTATAGTCTTTTAAGTATGCAAAAACACCAGCGCGTCCGCGATAGGCGCCGGCATTCTGCGGATCAAGACGAATAATGTTGGTGTAATCGGCGATTGCTTTCGAAGGCGCAGCTTCTTCCAGTAGATAAGCGCGCCTGAACAAAGCATCCACGTAGTCAGGATTCGCTTTGATTGCGAGACTGTAGTTATTAACTGCCGCCTTAGGCTGTGCCCGCATTCCCTTGTAATTCTCGGAAAAGATTTGACCCAACATATAAAATGCCTTTGCGTAGCGCGGATCTAATTGCGTAACTCGCATCAACTCTCGAATAGCATCGCGCGGTTCGAGTTCCGATTTGAAGTGCGCACCCCGTGCAAAGTATGCGTCAGCGTGGCGCGGATCTAACTGTATAGCTCGAGTGAAGTCGGCCAACGCGCCTTTCTTGTCGGCACCATAGCTGGTAGCGCCATTGCTGGAACTAAGTACTCGACTTTTTCTACGCGCACGACCTCGCTGGTAATACCCAGTAGCAAACCGCGGACGAGCAGTTATCAACTGCGTGAAGTCGTTCTCCGCCAATTCAAGCAGCTCTTTATTTGAAAACTCTTCCTCACTCCTGATGTAAAATCTGAACCTGTCGTCCTCAGACACGAGTGCCTGTTCCAGCCGCGCCAATCCGCGGTAATAGATGGTTGCGAGATCAATGCTGAGCTTATCAGTTTCTGCACTTTTGACCTGCTCCTCCGGATTAGCGAGACGTATAACCTGAAGGTAGTCCGCGATTGCTTCTCGATTCTCTCCCAACGAATCATGAGCCAGCCCCCGCAGGTAGTACGCTCGCAAAAATTCGTGATGGATAGCTATCGCACGAGTAAAATCAGCGATAGCGGCACGCTGGTTTCCGAGCTCAGAACTGACTCGCGCCTTTTCGTAATGGGCTTTCGTAAACTCCGGACTCAACCCGACCGCTTTCGAGAAATCTTCGAGAGCACCTTGCTTATCATTCAGCTTTAGGCGTGACATGCCGCGAGCGTAATAAGCTTCAGCATGTTGTGGTTGAAGGCGAACAACATCGCTGAAGGCTTTTACTGCGCCAGCGTGTGATGCCAGATTTGAGAGTGCCAAACCAAGGTGATAATTAGCGTCAATGTGTGACGGAAGCATGGTGACTACTCGCGTTAAATCCGCCACAGTGTTCTTATAATCCTCTTGGCGCGCGCCCCAACCGTAGTGCCGCGCCAATGCTCTTTCATAGTAGGCGTGAGCCAATCTGGTCAGCATGGTCTCCGTCAACTTAGAGAGCACCGGTTCGAAGTCCTCCAATTTAATTCGCGGCTCCGGCACTTCGTCGCCGAAAGATACGAATTCGTTTACATCGTTAGGCTTGAGCTTCAACCCATCGACATAATCCTTCAACGCGCCGTCGAAATCTTCCAGGCCAAAGCGAGCGACAGCCCGCCGGTTATATGATTTGGCATCGTTCGGTCGCAGACGAATTGCTTCGGTGAGGTCCTGGTTCGCTTTCTGGTACTCCTTTAAATCGAGATAAGCGAGCCCACGCCGGTAATAAGTCTCTGCATCGTCAGGCAAGATCGTAATGAGTTGGGTCAATGAGGCGACCGCCTTCTTTTGCTCTCCCGACGCGTTATACAACCTTGGAAGGTAAGAATGAGCTTCGACGTAGCGAGGGTTTAGCTCTGTGGCCCTAGTGACGTCGGAAATCGAGAAACGGAGTTCCTTACCGAGATAAGCAACTAATTCCTCAAACTTTTCTGTCTTGATGGGTAGCAAACCGTAGGTTTTCAGAGTTTCTTGCTTCAACCGGCCTGAACGAATACCACGCAGATAGGGCAGTACCGAATTGGCTCGCGCGACTCCGCGGTTGTAATACGCTTCAGCAAAGTCGGGCCTGATCCGGATGGCTTGGGTGAAGTCGTCTATTGGAGGACTAAGCCTCGGATTGATGCCGGTCGGTGGCGAGTAGTCGTACCTGCGAATCATGCCGCGGCGCAGGTACGCCTCCGCATAATCAGGGTTGATTCGTATCGCTGCTGTGTAATCGTCGAATCCGGTTGTGCTACGCCACTGAGTCTCATCCCGTACACGTCCGCGGTAGTAGTAGGCTTCGCTAAACTTGGCGTCCAGCTTGATCGCGGTCGTAAGGCTATCCAGCGCGGCCTTATAGTCACCCTTCTCAAACTCCTCGACACCTTTCTTGAACGCGATTTCCGCTTGCTTGTTCGAAGTGCCTGTCGGCTTTTGCTGTGCGACAGAAGCACACGGCGAGATTGCGATGATCGCCGCGAAAACCGCCAGCGAAACAACAGTCAAACTAAACTTGGCGAGGCTTGTGAGATTCATAACTCTAATCACTTTCGTTTCTGCGGTTGAGGGCAATCAGAATCGACTCAAGTGGTACTTGACGTTTTGATACTTAGGCATGTCGCCCTGGGTATAAAAGAGCCGGGCTGCCTCCTCGAGATTCTTACGCGACGCTTCTTTGTCACCACGACGCAGTAAAGCAAGGCCTTTCTGGAAAAAGGCATCAGCTTTGTTTGCCTGACTCAGTGAACCCGAGCCAGAGACGCAATACAAACAAGGTCGGATAATGAGTGCCCAGCGGTAATCCTCGAGCGCTCCTTTTCCGTCCCCAAGTTCAAATCGGACGTACGCTCGCTCGGCATATGTGATTGCAGCATCCCGTTTGTTCCCACCTGGTTCAGAGGGATCGAGCTCGATTGCTCGCGTGTAGTCTGCCAGCGAACTGCGATAGTCTTTTAGCCGTTTATGAACAGCTGCACGGCCGCGATAAGCATCGACATTGTCGGGTTCAAGCTGAATGATTTGGGTGTAATCAGCCAAAGCCTGCAAGGGCTTTTGTTCCTGAACTAAACGCGCTCGACCAAAATAAGCTGCAACGTAGCCAGGATCTGCCTTGATTGCGAGGCTGTAATTCTCAATCGCAGCGTTAAAGGCGGGCGACTGTTTTGCCGCACCACTCACGTAAATCTGCGCCATTCCGTAAAACGCTTTTGCGTTACCCGGATCCAACTCGATAATTCGCTTGTAATCCCGAATAGCTTCTGCTTTGGATGCGAAGTCGAACTGTTCTGCTCGTGAGAAGTACGCGTCAATGTACCGGGGATTCACCTCTATGGCTTTTGTAAAATCGGCTAACGCGCCTTTCTTACCTTTGCCGTAGAAGTCCTCCACTGCTGACTTGCTTACGCGGTCTATTTCGCGTGCGCGTCCCCGCTGGCGATACGCATTAGCAAACTCCAGTTGTGCAGTTATAACTTGCGTAAAGTCTCGTTCTGCTGACTCGAGATAATCCGTCTTTGCAGATTCTTCGGAGCTGGTAAGGAACGGACGTTCCTCATTAAGGAGACGCGCCAGGTATAGCCGCGCAACTCCTCGATGAAAAACAGTCGCTAACGTTGCTCCGAGTCGCTCCGTTTGATCGCTTTCAGTTTTCTCGTCTGGGTAGGCGAGACGCGCAACCTGGAGGTAGTCGGCAATCGCCTTCTGATTTTCTCCCACTGCCTCATGAGCAAGCCCGCGCAAGTAGTAAGCGTCAACGAATTCAGCATGGAAAGTTATTGCGGTAGTAAAGTCGGCGATAGCTCTTCGCTGGTCTCGGAGCTCAGAATAGACTCGGGCTCGTTCGAAATAAGCTTTCGTAAACTTCGGACTGAGTTTTATGGACCGCGACAAGTCCTGCAACGCACGCCTGTTGAGTCTGAGTCTACGGAGTGCAGCGCCGCGAGCGTAATAAGCTTCCGGATTTTTAGGCTGAAGACGAATCACGTCGCTGAACGCCTTAACTGCCTCTGTATAAAGTCCCAGATCGCAAAGAGTGAGGCCCTTTTCATAATGCGCACGAACATGCGACGGATGCAGACTGGTCACCCGGCTTAAATCGGCGACCGCCTTTTTCTGCTCCTGCTCGTCCGGTTTCCTAGTCTCACCATAAAGAATCGCTACAGCTCGTTCGTAGTAAGTGTCGGCCAAACTCGCTCGCACCGTTTTTGCCAACTCGGGTGATATCCGATCGAAGTCCTCCAATTCGATAGGCACAATCTTCCCGTCACGCATTTCAACCTCGTCAGCGTAACGCATGAGCGTTGGTAGGCTCGGTTTAAGCCGTAACAGACCGACGTAATCCTTCAAGGCGGCATCAAAATCGTTCAGGTAAAAGCGAGCGATAATCCGATTGCTGTAGGCCCTTGTTTGGGTTGGCCGCACACGAATCACTTCCGTGAAGTCCTGGTTTGCTTTCTCATATTGTTTCAATTCCAGGTAAGCGAGGCCGCGCCGGTAATAAGCGTCAGCGTTGTCAGGTGAAAGCGCCAGCACGCGTGTCGCCCGAGCTACCGCGTTGTCGTATTCTCCTATTACTAAATAAAGCAGTGCCAGGTAAGAATGAGCCTCGACGTACTGTGGATTAAGCTCTGTCGACCTGGTGAGGTCAGGAATTGTAGACCGGATATTGTTGGTCAGATGAGCAATGACCTCATCCATCTTTTGGCTATCAGTTCCCAGCTCTTCTGAACGGATTTTCAGGTCTTCTTGCTTTAACCCACCCGCATGGATTCTGCGCAGCCAATAGACAGGTTCCTGCGATCGCGCGACTCCGCGGTGGTAATAGGCTTCAGCGAAATCTGGTCGGAGCCGAATCGCAACGTCGAAGTGCTCGATGGCGGACTTCCCCGTAGCTCTCAATCCTCTACGCAGATAAGCGTCAGCATTGGCAGGATTGAATTTAATAGCCAGAGCGTAATCATCGGGAACACGAGATATTTCCTGTAGCAAACGTTCTTGCTTTAGCCAGGGGATCTCATCCAATAGTCGTCCACGTCGGTAATACGCCTCGCTAAATGTAGGGTCGAGTTTGGTAGCAGTTGTGAAACTAATGAGCGCAGTGTTGTAGTCACCTTTGTTGTATGCCTCGATGCCTTCTGAGAGCGCTTTGGCCGCTTCCTTTGTTGGCTCAGCTTGTTGCTGGGCAAAAGCATTCGGCGGTAGTAATCCTATAAACAGCGCAACGAGAACCAGATTGAGCTTGGCAAGACTGAGGACTTTCATAAATCTTCTAACTTGAACGTCCCTCGTTGAAAAGACGTGAGGAGTCTGGTGGCTGTTTCAATTCTCCAGCAAGACGCGCGAGGTTGTTTTCTACTTCATCATCGTCGGTCATGTCGAGCCAAAGGCGAGCACGCATACCCAGTCGAGGCTCACACGTCTCGCGCATCACTGCGATCAAACGGTTCTGACTGTTTTCCAGTCCGAGATGTTCGGCGAGAACGTTTTCAAGGTTCGTGAAGTTGCTCGCGAGGTAGGTTGGCGTTAGAACCGCAAGTGTGTAACGGCTCTGTTCGACTGCCTCGGCCATGAGTTGGACCAGCGGTGGACCAAGCCGAAAGTCTCGATAGTCGATCAAAACGCGCAGTCCTCGTTGCTCCAACCCGGGAAGCAGGACCTTGCGCACCCACGACTTATCGGGTTCCTTTTGGCGGTAACTGATAAAAACGTCGTAGTTTATCTTTTCGTCGGCGGACAATTCCGTCTCCCCACAACAAACTTAAAGCTTGCTCAATTCATATTTCGCTTTCTCGCAATCCGACATCCTTCCGGCTGCCTGATACAGCCTTACCGCTTCTTCCAACTCGATCTTTGCTTGTCGGGTGTCTCCTCGCAGCGCCAGACTGAGTCCCTTTTGAAATACTGAGTCAGCCTTCTTTGCTTTGGCAAGGTTAGGCGTCAAACTGCAAGTCGGACACGAGATGGAAAAATCCCTGGCCTGCTGATTATCGTTGTGACTCCCGATTCCGTCACCGACTTCATAGCGTGCCCTTGAGCGGCCAGAATACAACGGGACTAGTGCGAGCGTATCGGGAGATCCGATCGCCAATTCAAGTGCCCTGCTGTAGTCCTCAACAGCACCCTGATAATCCTTAATCTCGAGGCGAAGATACGCTCTGTCCCTATTGGCAAACAAGTCATCCGGATCGTGCCGAAGCACCTGGGTGAGATCCTCGATCGCACCGTTCAGATCTTTGAGAATTCCGCTTCGCAATGCGGCACGAAGTCTGTAAGCGTCAGCAAAACCGGAATCGATTTCAATAGCTCGATTGAGGTCCGATAACAGCAACTGCAAATTCCCACTGGCCGGATTATAAGCCGAATGCTTGAGGTGGTCGGCGCGTTCGTAATAGGCTCTTGCCCACTCAGGCCTCATGCGAACTACGTAGTTCAAGTCCTTCTTACCTTCAGCAACGCTGCTCAGCCTCCCACGTTCCACATACGCGATGAGGAACGTCGGCCTTAACCGTACCGCTTGAGTCAGATCCGCTTTGGCCCTCTCCCACTGCCTCAGGAGCTTTTGCGCTCGCCCGCGCCAGAAGTAGGCTTCCACCGCAGCGGGGCTGGCTGTTATGTAACGTGAAAAATCTCGAACGGCCTGGTTGAGATAAGCTTCGTCCTCAGGTTTCTCATCGTTATCGTCACCCGACCTTTGCTCGTTTACAAGCGCCAGACTTGCGCGCCCGCGGAAGTAGTCGATCTGAGCAAAAGCACGCCCAGAATCTATTCGTTCCTCATCGTCCTTTAATGGACAAATCTCGGTGACCTTGAGGTAATCATTTGCGGCGCGCCGGGTTTCGCCGAGATCCTCGAAGGCACGTCCACGCCAGTAGTAAATTACCGCTGCCTGAGGATTGGCTGTAATCGCCGTTGAAAAATCAGCAATGGCTTTCGCCTTATCGCCAACGTGATAGAGTGCGCGTCCTCGCCAATACAGCACATCGGGACGTTTGGATGACAACCGTATTGATTCTGAAAAGTCCGAGCTCGCCTTCTGGAAGTCTTTGGCGTCGAAGTACGCGCGACCGCGAGTGTAGTAATAATCCGAGTCAGTAGGTAAGAGCTGAATTGCGCGCGTTAAATCTGCAATCGCCTCGTTCCGCTTGCCCTGATCCAGGTACAACAAACTTCTCTGGTAATAGACGGCCGCCGTATTCAGGTTGAGTTCTATCGCTCGCGTGAAAGACGCCAGGGCCGGAATCAATCTGCCTGCAACATACCGGTATGCCAAACCCTCTTCGAAATAAGCTTTTGCAAGCGCCGGACTCGGCTTTAGTTTGTCGAGGTGGCTTGTATATCTTCCAGCGTGTTTCACAAGGGCGGTTGGTGTAGGCGTTGGAGTTATCGCCATTGCCGTCTTGGCAAGTCTGATGATTTGAACAAAATCCTCAAGCGCTCCGTTCTCATCGCCCGACTCCAGCCGTGCCAGTCCGCGCTCTTCGTAAGCCTCAGCCTGCTTCGGCAGAAATTGAATTGCGCGAGTCAGATCGTCAACAGCCACGCGATACTCTTTCAGTTTGCGATGAGCTCGCCCTTTGGCCAGGTAGGCTTCTGCATAGCGCCGGTTGAGACTGAGTGCTTTCTCGTAATCGGCGATCGCCGTTCGAATCAGATTCGCCTGGTCCGAACCAGTCGCTAGTTTTTCACGGACATAACCGCGCCAGTAATAGGCACGCGTCAGGTTAGGGTTGAGCTGTATCGCGCGATCGAAATCGCTTATCTGATCTCGCGCGCGTCCTAATTCAACATAAGCTTCAGCATATTGCGGATTTAGCCGGATTGCCGTTTCGAAATCCTCGACCGGCTTTGGTCTAGCTTTGATCCATGGGATTCGATCACGAATGGTTCCGCGATAGTAGTAAGCCGGCGCGAACTGGGGATTCACCTGAATAGCTGTTTCGAAGTATTCGATTGCCTTCTTGTAATTCCCCGTAGTCGCCGCGTCGATGCCGCGACTTAATAACACCTGGGGATCCTCAGGAGCCGGTGTTGTAGAGCGGACCTGGACCACGGCGGTCTGCGCCAGGCTGAGAGTCAGGACAACGAGCGTGAGATGACGGGATCGGGTTTTGATTATCGGGGGCATGACAATTCTCCGGGCGTTGAGATGGGCCTTGGCCCATCAGTCCAATAGCTAGCGGCGTCGCAAAGGTACACCTATCCTTAATGATTTTTGGAGGCTGTTTTGTTTCGCGGAGAGTTTTGAGTTGGCAGCCCTTAACGGCCGTTAACGTTTGCGCAAACCTGGCGATCCTGCTCGCTAAGAACTGTGTTAGTGGCGAAGTAGTCTTTCAAACTGCGGCACCCGCGCTCCATTAAGTCGTCGAGGTCGAGGTTCCAGAGTATTGCCTGACTATCGAGAGAGGCTGAGGCCAGAGTCTTGCCATCAGGACTGTAACTGACATCCCAAATTGTGTTTTCGTGGGCCGGAAAAATCTGTAATAACTGCCCGTTCAGATTCCAAAATATGATGTTGCCGTCACCGCTGGCGGTCGCCAGCACCTGCTCTGTCGGACTGAACGCAATGCTGAACACGCTTTGCGAGTGTCCCTGCAACACTGCCAGCGGGGTGAACTTGTTCCCGTCGCGCCGCCAAAGTTTCACAATATTGTCGGCGGCGCCTGAGGCAAACAGATTACCGTCGGGGCTGAAGCGCATTGTTAATACACCGCTACTGTGACCCTCGAGCGTCTGCAACAGCTCACCCTTAGTGGACCAGATCCTGATCTTGTTATCCTGACCCGCCGATGCGATGGTTCCGTCCGGGCAAAAGCTGATGGCGTTGACTTCAGAACCGGTTTCAATGGTTTGCAGCAAACCGCCGTTCAAATTCCAAAGCTTGACCGTCTTGTCGGCGCTTCCGGAAAGTATCGTTTGACCATCAGGGCTGAAGCTGACGCTACGAACTACAGCTTTGTGATCTGAAAGTTTTCTAATCTCGCCGGTTAGATTCCAAATTCTCACTGTCTGGTCAGCGCTACCGGACACGATTGTCTTACTGTCAGGGCTGAACGCGATAGTCATCACTGCCTGGTCATGACCCGTGAGAGTTTGCCTAAGATTTCCATGCGTATCCCACAGCTTGATGCTGCCATCGTCACTCGAAGTCGCCAGCATGCTTCCGTCTCCAGCAAACTTGACGTTGTTGATCGATTGGTTGTGTTTCAGCACCTTTAGTTCACTTTCGCTGTTCCAAACGCGAATGGTTCCATCCTGTCCACCGGAGATTACTCTCTTATCGTCAGGGCTGAACCGCACCGCACCGACCACACCCTTATGCCCGCTGAGAATCTGCGGGGCACGGCCCGAGATATTCCAAATTATGACTGTACCCTCAAATCCTCCTGATACGAGGCGCTGACCATCGTTGCTGAATCTCACGTTGATTACTGCTTCTTCGTGTCCTTCCCAACTCGTTATGAGGCTGCCGTCCAGTCGCAAAAGCATGAGCGATCGATCTTCGGACGCAGCCGCAATGGAGTTGCCGTCGGGGCTGACAGCAATGCCATACACACGTTTTTGGGTATCAAGCCTGCGCTGTTCCACGCTGTCAAGATTCCAAATGATGACTAAGCCCTTGTCATCAGCCGAAACCAGCAAGTCATGGTGCGGAACAAACCTGACCTCAAGAACCCGGCCCGTATGACCCTTCAACGTCTTGCTCAATGTGCCGTCACTGACGTTCCAAACCGTCACTGTATTATCAGTTGAGGCTGCGGCAATTTTCTGGCCGTCAGGGCTGAAAGCAATGCTTGAAACCATGTCACTGTGCGGAAGGTTTGTCTGAATTATCTTCCGCGTGTTGCCTTCTAGATCCCAAATTCTGATTGTGCGATCGAAGCCGGTTGACGCGATGGTTTGTCCGTCCGGACTAAACTCGACTTCGTTCACCGCACCAGTATGGCCATTGAAGGTTCTTAGAAATGTTCCATCGGCGCGCCAGAGTTTGACGGTGTTGTCGTTGCTGCCTGAAGCAATCAGGCCGTCCCGGTTCACACTTAGGCTGTTGATCCCCGACCAATGTCCTTGAAAGCGGTTTAGTTCCCGTCCGTTGTAAAAGGCCTGTTGCAGTGCGATGACTGGCTCAATTCGCGCGTCCGTCCCCAGGTTAAAGTCTTTGAATCGCTGCGCGGACGTAAGGGCCGCGACCATAGACTCGAGCGGCTGGTTCGTCACCAGGTAATATTGCGAGGCCCGCGCGAGGTTCACGACGCTTTGACGCTTTACTTCCTGCGCGTTCTTGTAAGCCAGATACGCCGCAATAGAAGCACCGACCATAAGTGCGCTGATGACGATGAGGAGCGTCACGGCCACGCGGTTGCGAGTCTGCGCCGCCTGGCGAGCTTTCTTTTCGAGATCTAACTCGCGCTGAAGCGCCTCTTGCTCTTTCTGTTTTGCGTCATGAATTGCTCCCCAGCTCTTGTCGATCAACTCTTTAACAGAATCGTCGACGCCGAGTTCGAGAGCGTCCGCTCCTTTCACATAGCGATCCGCTTCAGCAAGTTCCGCCTCGTCGAGTAACCCGCCCGATCCCTTTCCAAACCGGATCCATTCCTCGGCTTTCGACTCCAACCGGCGCCGTGAGAGTTCCGACTCGCGGCGTTCGCTGATCCACTGTTGGAGTGTTTGCCAGCCGCTTATTAACGCTTCGTGAGCAATGTCCACTTTTGCGTCAGGATCAGTGTCTTCGCCGGCGAGTGTGAGCAGTCGCCTGTCGGCCAGATGGCGCAGAGTCGACATGAAAACCACAGGGTCATCACCAGTAGCGCGCAGATCTTCGACTGACTGCTGCCTTCGCGTATCGGCGCGTCCTTCACCGAATTGGACCAACCGCAGGAAGATGCGCCGGGCAATGTTCTGCTTTTGCTCGTTTAAATCGTTGAATGCGACATCGGCGTGACGCGCCATCGCAACCTGGAGCCCGGTAACAGGTCGCTGCTCCGTGCCGCCGTAGGCCTTGCGCGGAAGTACGAGAGCTTCGTAAGCGTGCACAGACAGAAACCGCCGCTCAACGCGCTCCCAAAGCAGTCTCAACGTCTCCTGAACAAACGGCAGTATTCCCGGCTCGCCAACCGCGTCTGAGACGAGACGCTCAACCAAAGTTGATTCGACAAACACGCCGACCTTTTCCGCCGGCTTTAAGATCGCCTGACGCAATCCATCCTCACGTAACGGCAAGACCTCCTGACGGTGGGCCTTCATCTCCGGCCAGAGCGGCGAGCTCATCAAATCCGGATAAAAGTCTGCGCGCACCGTTAGGATCAGATACGAATCAGGTTTTCCGATCAGACCCAGCAATCGCTCTTGAAACGGAAGTCCCTCGGCGCCGCTGACCGTAAACACTTCCTCAAACTGATCGACTATCAGTAACAAGCGCTCGTCACTCCTGGCAGTCACTTTCGGATCGAGTGAGGTGCCTGACAACAACTCGTCAAGCGTCTTTGAAGGAGTTTCTCCGGGACGCATGCGCAGTACGTTCCAGTCGCCGCTTCCAAACAACTGAGTGCCGCGCAACGCGGGAATCAATCCGGCAAATACCAACGACGACTTGCCACTCCCGGATGGTCCAATCACTGTTACAAATGGATGCAGTCTCAGCTGGTTCTTGATCTCGTCGATCTCTGCGTCACGTCCGAAGAACCGGTGGTTGTCGCTCTCTTCAAAAGGCCTCATGCCCGGATACGGACAGTCGGGCCTGATAGCCACCGGCGGCAACGGCCGCTTGAACTCAGCGCACAAACGTTCTACGACTGCGTCCCACTCCTCGGGGTTGGTCGCGTCGAGGCTGGTGAGCATTGCGAGACGCGGTGGCAATGTCGCGGCCTGTAGCTTAAGAGGAATCACCGGCCAGGTTGAGGATTCCAGGCCGTGGGTCTGGGCCAACAAGTCGATGAACTGGCTGCTGCCGTCTACGAGATACGCTGGTGACAGGATCAGGAGAGTGCGCCTGCTTTGTTTGACGGCACGTTCGAACTCCGCGATACGGGGCGCACCCAGGGTGAACGCCGCTTCTGAATGGTATTTAATCTCTGATTGCTTGAGACAGTCGAAAAGATAGCCCTCGACCCAGCCGCGGTCAGCGTCTGCGTACGAGATGAAAAGGTCATAGGTAAAGTCGGTCATCGGGGAAGCCTAGCCAAATTACTATGAGAACAGGCAGGTGATCCGTTTCAAGAAATGGTGAGTGTATTGCGGCTGATTCCGCGTGACAATCATAAAACTGTCCTACGAGCGCGCAATCTTGTCTGGGAAGCAGCTAATACTGCTATCTCCATGAAACGCAACAATATTTTCTTATTGACCCTCATCGCCTTGATAGGACTGTGTTCGACCAGCGCCTCGGCACAGTTGCCGGATAAGGAGCAGGGCGCCGAGCCGGTCGTCGAAAGGCCGAGGTTTGCGGAAAAACCCGCGATCGTCGTGCCGGTGGTGAAGCAGGGACTCACGCCGCCGGTCTACAACGACCCCAACGCAGCACTGCGTTCGGCGAAAATGATCCATGTGAGGTCTACGTCGCTGCTTGTCGGTGTTCCGGTCATCGAGGCGAAACTGCAAAAACGATCGGAGTTCGCCCAACTCTGTCTTGTACTCACCAGGGACGTCGAAGAGGCTGACCTGATCCTCGTCGTAGAACACGACGTTTTCACGAAATACACTTATACGGCGATCCACAAAGACACGGATATCGTGGTCGCAAGCGGCAAGTTGAGTTCGCTCGGCGGAACGGTCGCGGGCAAGGTCGCAAAGAGATTTCTGAAGCAGGTCGTGAAGGCGCGAGGCAGCACGTCGCCGGGATGTAGTCCTAAGCAAGGAGCAACTTCAAGTTCTTTTCCAATTGATCAAGGTCGACGAGGAGGTGGGCCACATGCGGATCTGCTGTTGGATCCTGTGGTGCGCAAGTCTGGTAGAAGTAGTTGAAGTCGAGAGCCGAGGATAGCGTGAAGTAACAGTTGTTGATGCAGTCGGATTCGTGGCGAAGCTCCAACACGCTGCCGCCGTCTTGCATGAACAGTATGTTTGTCAAACCGGCGCCGTGGTTGGAGACGATGTAACGCGCTCGCGAACAGATCCGGACTTGCTCCGCAAACGACAACTCTTCCGCGAACATCGTTTCAAATCCGAATTTGCGCACGATCGATGTCACGTCGTTCTTCGTTGACGATCCGTCGTTTTCCTGCGCGTCTGCGACTGATGTAGATCCTTTCGCTTGAATCACCCGCGTCTCCATAAGCCGACAAGAGCACGTCGCGTACACCGCGAATCGCTACATCTTTAAAGTGACCTGACGGCGCCGTGTGCGATGGCAGCACAAGATTTCGGCATTCGACGAATTCGTCCGGTCGGATGTAATCGACATTAACAACGCCGAACGCCGACAACGAAGAACTTACTGCGTCAAGCGTTTCAAACTTACCGGGCAGGACCAACAGCGGATCGCTCAGCCGCTCGCGCACCACGAAGAGTCGCGTCAACACATCAGTCAACCAGTGGAAATGTCCGGTGCTCCAGTAATCGGTGATCCACAGCACTTCGCGTTCGATCTTTCGGCGTCGTCGAAGCACATAATTCTTGGTCAAAAACTTAAGCACACTGCGGAGCCGCCACTCGTCGAGATGGTAAGGAAACGCAAACGATTCCGGCAGTATGCTCGTGCCTTTGAACAGCAAACCTTCCGGGCTTGCCAACACATCGCGAAACCTCAATAAGCGGGTTTCGGGAATCACGCGTTCCAGTTCTCCCTCAAACAGCGGCAAATGGTCCTGGTTAAAATTGACCGGGAGCTTTCGTTTGGCGAGGGTCTCAGCGTAGATCGTGGCGAGGACTTCGGGTTTCATCGCTGGACCGGCAACTGTTTGTTCGTTCTGTCTAGCAGAAAATATTCATTGATCTTGTCGAGGATGATCACGTTCTGCGCACACAGCTCGTAACCGTGATCGTTCAACATCCGAACGATCTTTGACTGGCGCGGATCGAGGCCTTCGTCTTCGACAACGACGATTCGCGGTCTGAACCGCTTCCAGTCGTTCGATTCGAGCACCTCAAAGTCGTGCCCTTCGACGTCTACGTTCATGAAATCGATCGTCTGTCCGGGCGGCACGTGCTGCTCCAGGATCTCCGCTAACGGCTGCGTCGACACTGGTATCTCGGAGCGCACCTGGTCCAGCATCTTAATCTCGCGCAGAAAATCCCGCGAGAAACTGTTCATCGTCGAATCCTCTGCGATGAAGTAATAGGTCATCGAACCGCGTTCTCGTGACACGCCGACCTCCAGGTTAAT
Organism: uncultured Acidobacteriota bacterium; assembly: GCA_963789185.1. GTDB lineage: Bacteria > Acidobacteriota > Blastocatellia > Pyrinomonadales > Pyrinomonadaceae > PSRF01. The sequence continues at coordinate 405 of CAWBJU010000008.1, read as the reverse complement.
GTCGCGCGGCCTGACTCTATCAAACAGTTCTTTACTGCCGGGGCGTGCTTCGACGTTAATTCCGTTCCAGCCGTTCAGATAGAAAAAGTAGGTGTTGGAAAAGAGCGTGGGATGAAAGGCCCCGACATCCACGTAGAACCCGCTCATCTTGTCCGAGCCGAGGATGTGACGAAGGATCATGTCTTCGCCGGCCGACGAAAACGATGGCGCATACGAGTCGTATCCCAGAATCGCGTGCTGAAATGATCGCTTAAGGCTGAGAGGCAACCACCGTCGCGTCAGGGTTCGCAAACTTGGCATACCGGGAGATTAAGCCAAAATAACTGCGTTGCGGTCAAAATGGTTTGCCGGGCCGTTAAACTGACCGCCTAACTGCTCACGAAACTCGATAAGACCAGTAACCAC
>CAWBJU010000007.1:0-90036 GCA_963789185.1 uncultured Acidobacteriota bacterium | reverse complement strand
TGTAGAAGTCGCATTCAACGCGCGCCCATTTTGCCTTCTGAGGCAGAGAATCTTCGACGTAATGCGTCGGGTTGATCTCGACTTCGATATCGCAACCAGGCTTGCCAACCTCGGTGCCGTACTTCAACACCTTGCCGACTTCCTTGCCCTGGTAGAACAGGTGCGGATCAAAACGCGTTGCCTCGCCGCGTACCCAGAAGGCCACGTGAAAGTCCGGCAGTTTCCAACCAAAGACATCGCTGGCCGTCAGATAGACGTAACCAATCGGAAGATTCCAATCGTGGTCCACGAAGTAGACGAACTTTTGCGCAGCCTTCGGTCCAACTTCGTTCGTCTTGGCTTTCGCAACTTTCATCTTGCCAGTGAACATCGTTGTATCCGATCCTTGTAGCTCGTTGCGCATCTTGATCGGTGAAACTCACCGGACCGGTGTAGAGATGGCCTCTGTTTTCGGGGAGATTTGCCTGCCGCCACATTCTGTGCTCCACCAGTAACCCTTTTCATATGTCGTTTGTCTCGCAATCAAACTTCACCCACGCACCGGTAGGCAGCGTGTATTCAACGTAAAGCTGGCTACCGCTGGCGATCGGTCTGTTGACGCGAAACTTCATTTCAGGCACCCAACTCCACACGTCGTAGTTGCCTTTGTAAACATTGAATGTAAACGCTCTGATCTGAATCGAATCTTTGGCAATGGTTGGCTGATCCTGCGTCGCGGTCGTGTTGATGACAGCCGATGAACCAACGACCAGAAGAACGAACATCAAGGCGGACATAAGGCGAAATTTATTCTTCAAGTGGGAGACCCTCCTGTATGATCCAAAGCCTGGGCAAATCGTTGGAAAGCGACTACGAAGCGGGAACGTTCGGTAAGACGTTTCCGTTAGCGATGCCGTCAGAGCTCCATTCTCCAGTCGTTCGTAAATGCGTGTTTTTACCTACTTCTGCTTTAAATTTTTCTGTAGGTACTTGACTGCGGCATCAAGAATCTCGTCACGTCCTTCGGTGATACCGCGAATGGTTGGCGCCACTTTTACGTGCGGTTGTATTCCGAGTCGCTGCAGTTGACGGCCGTCGGCGTGGCGAATGTCGTGTCCGGAAAAACTGATTGGGAGATTGCCTGGCAGGACCATCAACGTTACGTCGCCATTCGCGCCCTGCGTCGGTGTGCCGATAAACGTTACGTCTGTCGCCGCTTCGAAAAACAGGCAGGCGTGTTCGGCGCGGCTGATCGCTTCTTCGTTGATCAGCATGACGACCTTGCCTTTGTAGACGCTGCCTTTTGCGTCTGGAAGTTTTTGCGCCGCGGCATAGCTCGCATGGTCTGCGTACTCGGAGCTGGTCAAACTTGACGGTTCGAGTAATGAACGCGAAAAGAGCGCTGCGACCACGTTCTTCTTTTCGGTGAGACGCGGCGCGATCTCCCAGGCGCTGCCGGTCGGGTAACCCCGCATGTCGAAAATCACAGCGGGCGCGTTCTTGATCGTTTCGAACATCTTGTCGACGTCGCCGACTTCCAACCGGCCGAGATCAACGTAGCCGTAACCTTGCGGCAAGAGTTTCATCACTGGACCAGTACGATCCATCGCGGCGTAGTACTTCGGATCGTTGGGCGCTACGGAACGCGTAAGTTCGACGTCGCGCTCCTTGTTGTTTGGACCACGCACGCGTAGTTTCACGACGTTGTCTTTTGGTCCAGCCAGCAGGAGCGTGTGAACCCGATGCATCAACGCCTGTGGTGTCGAAGCGCCGATGTAACGCGCAAGAAAATCGCGTCGTTGGTTGACGGGAGCGCCGTCGATCGCGAGTACGACGTCACCGATTTTGATCGGCGCTTTATCGTCCAGGACTTTCGTGATGACGGCCTGGTTCTCCAGGTAGGTAATGTAGGCCGGGGTTTGAAAGCCATAGAGTTTGGCGGCCGCGGCGGAGGCGTTTCGCACCACGGCATGCGAATCTCGCATTTCCGTGGCGAGTTCGAAGACGGTCAGTTGGTAATCGATGGCGTCTTTGTTCGCTTCAAACTTCGGAATGAAACGTTGGAGAACAGAGTTCCACGAATCGCCGATCAGGTTTTTGTAAGGGAAGAAATAGTTGACGACGTTCCAGTAACGGAATAGAGCGAGCAGTCGGTATTCAGTGGTTGGGAATTGCATCTCCGCGTAGGGCTTGTCTTTCTGGCTGACTTGCAGGACGGAAGGTGCGGGGCGGTTCTGTTTCTCTCGCGGCTTGTTCTGCCGGATTGTGCGCATCGCTTCTTTCATCGCAGCATCCGCTTTCATGACGCCGTTATCCGCGTTACTCGTTGTGTTGCTCAACACGACGTCAGGCTGAAGTTCGATTGAGCCGTCGGGGTTGATCAATTCGAGCGTGCGAATCCGGACCTTCACTTTGTCCGGTAGTTCGATCGTATGCGTGCCGCTGCTCGAGTCTTGCGCCTGATCACCGTCTTGAATGATGACGGCGTGATTCGAAGCCTGCAATCCACTGACCATTTCGGCGAAGGCTGGAGAGTTGTGATTGACGATGAACGCGACCGGCGGTGGTTTGGTCTTTCCTCGACCCGCGATCGTTTGCGGCGCCGTACTCACGAGACTGGAATAGTAAAAGCTCGCGCCGCTTCCAGTTTGCGTCGGATATCCGCTGTGCATTCGATGACGCGATGAACCGAGCACGACGGTCGTATCAAGCATTCCGATTAGCGTCTGGCGCATGAAGTTTTCAAAATAGTATGCTTCGAATTCGCTGAGTTGGTGCGTTGCGCACCAATCGAAAATAACTCCCTCTGCGTTGGGAAGAGCTTGATTTATTTTCGCAACAAACCCGCCGAGTTTGGTGGTGTCCTGTCCGACGGTTCTGGCAATCTGCACCGCCTCGATGATCAGAATGCGATTCTCTGTACGAACAAATTTGCTTGTATCCGTGTTTCCTTCTTTAGTAACTGTTTTACTCGCTGCCTCGATCGTTGCACGAGTGCTCTTGTCGCCCAGCGCGGCGAGCATCTGGTCCACCGCCGTCTGATATTCGCTCGCGGTCTTGGCGACACTTACTCGCGCAATCGCCTCGACTAGCGCCTTGTCCCAATCAATCTCGCGATACGCAAGATACGGATGAAAGTACTTCACAACACCCCAAACCCTCGCCAACCCAACGAGCCGCTCAATGCGCAACTCCTCCGCCGCCGACCGCCCATCGCCCACAACCACCCGCGACGCATTCACCCCCTGCGCCCATACGATCTGCAACGACGCTGATACTGAAAGGATTACGCCAAGAAACGCGACGAGGATCTTCGGCTTCATACAACCACCTCACGGATTTGTTAAGCGAGGAAACGATTCCTACCCGATCAAGTAAGTTGCTGAATTATAAGGTTTATTACCATCAAAAACGGGGTTGTTTCGAAAAACACGCAGGTCAAGTCTCGAGTAAGACCTCGGGATGGTTCTTAGCGATTGTTAGCAGCTTGAGCGCGGCGTCACCCGGTTCTCGTGAGCCTTGTTCCCAAGCTTGGACAGTCCTGGGACTAATATTAAGCATCATTGCAAACACCGATTGGGAGCAGTTGAGCCTTTCACGAATTCGCGTGATGTCTCTAGGCGACATTGCTTTCGGCGGGCGCGGAGCCTGAATCCGCGTTACCTTTAAGTCGCGACGCTTGCCACGTTCAAAAGCAAGGGTATCCTTCATGGCGTCTTTGAGATCAGCAAACGCATCATCGCTCATATAGTTGGCCTTATTTGTCTGCACCTTCCGCGTCTTTCCGGTCTTCATGATTCACGTTCCTTTCTAATCTGCTGGCTCAGGACGCCGATAATGCGCGTTTGATCCGGCGATAAGTTCGCTTGCTCACCTTTGCTGAATATGTAGAGCAAGTGAATCCTTCCAGCATGCTCAAGGTAGAGATAAAGATAACGATCGCTACCGCTCTTACCACGTGAAGATTTAGGATCAGCCACCCGCGCCTTCCGAACGCCATGCGCTCCTTTCACAATGTCGCCACGCTCGGGATTCTGGATAAGGTCGGAATGAATCTTAGCTAGGACCTCGACAGGCAATTGGCCAATTTGCTTGGTAAAAATCTTCGACTCAACGAATTCAAACCAGACTGCGTCGTCTGCCTTTGCCAGGTGCAATTACTATACTACTGAGTGGTATAGAGATCAATCGCGTGGTGCCCCTGCGATAGCCAGGAGCGATCGCCGCCTGGGCTACAGGGAGGATAAATGGAATGTTTGGATTGGAATGGCGGAGGGGACAGGACTCGAACCTGCATAGCCTTTCGGCCGGCGGTTTTCAAGACCGCTGCACTACCATTATGCGACCCCTCCGCATGGTGGCTCCAAGAATATAGCGCATCGCTACATTTACGACCAAATCAAGCGCAATTGCGCCACGGACGGAGATCAGGCACGATCTTAAGTGATGCGCGTAACGATCGGTCAAATCAATACTACTAACGGCGACTTCGATGGCAACACTGCTCGCATTATCAATGCGATCGAACAGGGCAAGAAGGACAACTCGGATCTCGTCGTGCTGCCCGAGGTGTGCATACAGGGATACATGTCGTTCGATTGGTTTCTCGATCGCGACGTTCAGCAGTGCGCGCTCGAGCCGTTGCAACGCATCATCGACGCGACTGAAGGAATTACTGCGATTGTTGGCACGGTAAGGCCATCCGGTTTGACGACAGGACGACGGCTTTACAACTCAGCGGCGGTTATTCGCAATAAACAACTGCTCGGGTTTGCGGATAAGACACTCTTACCCGAGTACGACGTATTCGACGATCCGCGTTATTTCCAGCCGTCCCCTCAACGACATCTATTCACTTTACAAGATCAACCCGGTAGAGAACTCGGCGTCGCAGTATGCGAGGACTTCTGGAACGACAAGACGTTCTGGAAAGAACGACTCTACGCGCACGATCCTGCCGACGAACTGATTGAACTCGGCGCGGACGTGCTCGTTTCAATCAACGCGTCCCCATTCAACAAAGGCAAGATGGGCCAGCGTTGCGAGATGGTTTCGCATCGCGCCCGAAGCGCCAAGGTGCCGATCATCTTCGTCAACCTCGTCGGCGGAAACGACGGCATTATCTTCGACGGCGCCAGCATCGTCGCCGACGCTCGCGGCAAGATCATCATGCAAGCGCCGCCATTCGAAGAATTCGTTGGCACTGTAGATCTCGACTGCGACATCGCCGACAAGTACTGCCTGCCCGGCGATGACATCGAAACGATTCACGACGCACTCGTCCTCGGCATCCGTGACTACGCGCGCAAAAATAAATTCACGCGCGTGGTTCTCGGATTATCCGGCGGTATCGACTCCGCAGTTGTAGCAGTGCTTGCCTGCGAAGCTGTCGGCGCAGAAAACGTATTGAGCGTAATGATGCCGTCGCCTTTTTCGTCACGTTCGAGTGTTGACGACTCAGTCGAACTCGGACGCCGTCTCGGCATGCCCGTCATCGAACATCCGATATCGAACGCGTACGAAACGCTGCGCGAACAACTGAAGCTGCCAGAGCCCTCGGCCGGAAGCCGTACCACCAATGCAGTCGCCTCGGAGAACCTTCAATCGCGTCTGCGCGGCAACATTCTGATGTCGATTTCCAACGCGGAAAATCGTCTACTACTCTCGACCGGAAACAAGTCGGAACTCGCACTCGGCTACTGCACTCTTTACGGGGACACGAACGGCGGGCTGGCGGTAATCGGCGACGTGCTGAAAACGGAAGTCTATACGCTGGCAAACCACCTAAACAAAACTCGCGAGATCATTCCGGAATCAATCATCAACAAGCGTCCGTCGGCTGAACTAGCGCCCGGACAGTTTGACGATCAGTCGTTGCCGCCTTACGACAAACTCGATCGAATACTCAAACTCTATTTTGAACAGAAGGCAACGCCGAGTGAAATTGTAGCGACGGGATTCGAGGAAAGTTTTATAAACGAAATTCTAAATCGCGTGGAATCGCCGGCCAATGAATTCAAACGCCGGCAACTCCCGCCCACATTAATCATTTCGAGAAATGCGATTGGCATCGGGCGTCGCCGGCCGGTAACTCACCACTATCGTCGTGAGCGTTTGAACTGTAACCACGAACCTGACGAATCTAAATCTTAACCACGAGCGCGCGCTCTGCTTGCCGCCTGGGCGAGGTCACGGGCGCGAGGCATCGCATCCACGGCCTTGCCAATCTGCGGGTCCGCATCGTTGAAGACCTGCGTCGCAGTCCGATATCCGTAAGCCGCCGAGAGAACGTTGTAACGCAACTGCCTTTCAGCGTAGGTGCGCGACTTTTCCAACTGCTCCGGCGTTACTTTGAAGACCGTCTTGGCTGCCGCAAACTTCTTCACTTCACTAAAGAGGGCATCGGTGATCGGATAGTCTTCGTTCACGAGGTCGTGATCAAACTCAATCGCGCGTTGAATCGTGTACGACTCAAACCCCTTGACGCGTCCGCTCACCAACTCGAGTGAAAACGCGAATAGGATGTCGCGCAGATGCCGCTCAGCGGCACTGATCGTACCCGGCTTAACAATTTCATCCGGCGCGATGCCGCCGCCGCCATAAACCGCCCGACCCGTGTCGGTTTGGGTCTGCGGTCCATTCTGCTGCTTCGGTTGCTGGTTCTTGTCGGATGCAAGACCACCTGGGAAGTAATAGTCGTAGTTTCCACCGTTGGAATAATCACGCTGAATCAACCGGCCCGACGGCGTGTAGTACTTCGCGATCGTCAGCAACAACGCGGTGTCGTAATCCAACTGGAACGGGAACTGAACGAGTCCTTTACCAAACGTCGTCTCGCCGACGATCAGCGCGCGATCGTGATCCTGAAGCGCGCCCGCAACGATCTCAGCTGCTGACGCGGAATCACCATTGACCAGCACAACTAGCGGCACACTGTCAGGGTTGTCATTCACAGCGGCGTAAGGCTGCGTGGCGTCTTTAATTCTGCCCTTCTGCGTCACGATCATCTGACCGCGTTGCAGGAACCGGTTCGCCACGCGCACAGCCTGAATCAACAAACCACCGCGATTGCCACGCAGATCCAAAACGAGCATCTTCATGCCGCGGCTGTGGAGTTGTCGGAGCGCGTCTCCAAACTCGTCATCAGTAGTAAGGTTGAAGCCGCCGGTCATGCCAACGTAACCAACACCAGGCCTCAACATGTACGCCTGTGCGATTGACGGCAACGAAACCGCATCGCGAACGATGCTTACTGTCTCAGTTTGTTTGTTGCCCGCATGCTCAACTGTCACTTTCACCGTCGACCCCCGCGGTCCCAACAAAAACTTTCGCACTTCGGGATAGGTCTTGCCCTTCATCGAATTGCCGTCGACGGCAAGAATGCGATCGCCGTATCGCAGTCCGGCGCGAGCGGCTGGGGCATCGGGGAACGTTGCTCGAATGAAAGTGTTGACGTCGGAACCTTCGCGAAGATCTTCGATAGTCGCGCCGATTCCAAAATATTCAGAGCGCTGTTCGGTGCGAAACGCCGCATACTCCGCCTGATCAAAATAGGTCGAGTGCGGATCCAGAACGCTCAACATTCCGCTGATTGAAGATTTAAAAATCCCGTTGTAGTCGAGACTCCGGCCGTCGATGTGGTTCGTTTGAATTACGGCCAGGGCTTCAGAAAGGTCGCTTTTGATTGCCGGAGCGCTCGGTGCGGGCCTGGTCCCCGGAGTGGTCGTACTCGCGGAGCGATTAGGATCCGTCGCCCGGCGTGCCGAACGGTTCTGTTGGGCAAAAATTATGGCGGGGAGTACTAAGGCTAAAACAACGAATAAACCTGCCGGGGCAAAAGAGCTTTTTCTCACGCAACCCTCCTAAAACCAACTATTGCAAGTACAGGGCCGATCCGTTCGGTGCGGAAACGGGGACGCCAGAATAACACGAAGCACCGCTGCTTTTGAATGTACGCAGCGGCCATTCCCCGAGTTTTGTGCAAGATCACGGCTGGGGAGTAGATGCGCCGGAGCCAACTTTCGTTTCTTTGTGACTTTTGCGATCTGTCTTTTGAGCATTTTTGTGGCTATTATGACCGCCAAGTTTTTCACACGACAATTCGACGGAGGATCTTTAATGTCTACATCATTGAAACGGGATAGTCTCGTCTCTTTCGCCAATGAACACCGCTCGGAATATGAGACTCTGCTCCGTCGTTTTGTCGAAATACCCACGGTTTCGGTCGATCCAAACCATCTGGACGACATAAGAAAAGGTGTCGAGATCACCGTCGAGACCCTTGAATCACTCGGCGGAAAAGCCGAGGTTTACCACGCCGATAAAGGCAATCCGGTCATTCACGGCGTGTTTGGAAACAATCCAAAGTATCCGACCGTCACGGTTTACAACCACATCGACGTTCAACCCGCTTCAAAAGAAACTGAACCTTGGGACACAGAGCCATTCGTGTTCACTCAAAAAGGCGACACCTATTACGGTCGCGGCACGACCGACGACAAAGGACCGGCGCTCAGCGCACTCTTCGGCGCACGCGCAGCAATCGAAGCGGACGTCCCGGTGAACATTCGTTTCCTCTGGGAGTTTGAAGAGGAAATCGGATCGCCAAACTTCGAAAAGATCATTACCAAAGCTGCACCTTCGCTAAAGACCGAATCGGTGGTCGTTTCCGATACGGTGTGGGTTTCACGTAACCGGCCGGCAAACTCCGCCGGACTGCGCGGACTGATGGGCTTCATTCTGACCCTGGAAACGGGAACGGTTGATACACACTCCGGCGAAACGGGCGGCGCCTCGCGAAATCCCATCGCCGAGCTGATGCAGCTCGTCTGCGACATCTATGACCCGCGTACCGGCAAGATCAAAATCAAAGGTTTTTACGACGACGTTATTCCGCCAACAAAGAAAGAGCTGCAAGACTGGGCGAACAGCGGTTTCACGACGAAGGCTTACAAGAAAGCTCACCACCTGAAAAAAATGCGGACGGAGGATCCGCTCGAAGTGATGAAACGAATCTGGGGTATGCCGACGCTCGAGATTCACGGCGTAGTCGGTGGTTACCAGGGACCCGGTTTGAAGTCGATCGTTCCACCGCGTGCGGAAGTGAAGTGTTCATGTCGTTTAGTGCCGGTGCAGGACCCAAAGAGACTTCAAAAACTGATCGCCGCTGCGGTAAAAGAAAAGAACCCGGACGTGCAAATCCAGTTCAATCACGCTGCGCCGGCGTTTCGCACAATCGTCGAAGGACCATTGCCGGAGGCGCTAAAGCGAGCTGTGAAGTTCGCTTTTCAGAAGGACTCCGTTTTTGTGCGCGACGGTGGAACGATCGGTGCGATGACGAGTATCGAAAAAGTTTTGAAGTGCCCGGTGTTGTTCCTCGGATTGTCGCTACCCGAGCATGGATATCACGCACCGAACGAGAACTTTGATTGGCAACAGGCTTCCGGTGGGATGGTGGCGTTCGCGAAGTACTTCGAAGAGATCGCGAACCTACCCAGGTAGTTCAGATCAAACAGGAAAGACGCTCTTCGTTTAGAGCAACGAAGCCGAGTTTTTCATAGAAGCGGCGGGCTTGCGGGTTTTCGAGATGGACAGCGACGTCGATTCGTGTGACCGACTCTTTTCGTAACTGCTCTTTCAACTGTTCGAGCATCTCGGAACCGACGCCGTGACTCCGACGATCAGCCTTCACCGAAACGTCGTCGAGTTTCGCGACCACAGTACCCATCGAAGTCGAGATCGCATAACACACGACGCAGATTCCCGCCCCGCCGTTCTCGTCGTAGGCCATCCAAACGAAACCCAGTTCCGGGCGCTCGAGGAAGAGATCGAGCGCATCGTTCAGACCTTTTAATCCGGAATCGCCATACGCCTGGCTGCTCGCGAGGTAATGCTCGTCCTCGCTCAGGAAATTGGTGAGCATGTGAAACGCTTCGGGGACATCGCCCGCGTGCATCTTTCGGCAGGTAATCGGCACGGCGCAATGATGCCAAAAGAATTCCGAAAACGCGAGATTCGTTGACTTCAGAGCTTCCACATCTAGTTTTTCGGATCTATAATCCAGCCTCCGCAACCCCGTAATTTCCAACCCAATCGCGCAAGGTCAGGAGCCATGAAAAAGACAACATCTCTATTCGCATCAGCGATAATTCTCTTCGCTGCAATCTCGGCGTTTGGCCGCGAAGCGCGGCTCGTGCGCTATCCGCATTATCACAACGGCAGCGTCGTCTTCAGTTATCTGGGCGACATCTGGACCGCCGACGAAAACGGACAGAACATTCAGCGTCTGACCGTCAATCGAGCTCGCGACGTTTACGGCCGCTTTTCACCGGACGGAAAGTGGATCGCGTTCTCGAGCGATCGCGCCGGGAACCTCGACGTCTTTCTCGTACCCGCCGGCGGTGGGACCGCGAAACAACTGACCAATCATTCCGCCGACGACACCGTCCTCGGATGGTCCACGGATTCACGCTCGATCATCTTCAGCAGTAATCGTGGTGAAAACTTCATGCCGCAGCTCTATCTCGTAAGCACCGAAGGCGGCATGCCGGTGAAAGCCGGGACCGACATGGGCGTGCAGGCTTCGTACTCGCCGGATGGAAAGCGACTTGCTTACAACCAGAAGGCGCAGACTTACTGGCGCAAGTTTTATCGCGGCTCCTATCAAAGCGACATCATGATCATGGACGTCGCCGCGAAGAAGTTTACGCAGGTCACGGATTTCGATGGACTCGATTCATGGCCCATGTGGGGTCGCGACGGTTTCATCTACTTCGTCAGCGATCGCGACGGTAACGGTTTGACAAACATCTGGCGCGTTGCGGATAGCGGCGGCAAGGCCGACAAGGTTACAACGTTCAAGTCAGGCGACGTGCGTTGGCCCGCGATCAGTTCCGATGGCCGCGTGATCGTTTTCGAGCACGACTTCGGCATCTGGAAACTCGACGTCAACACCAAACGAGCAACGCCGATCTCGTTGAACATCGACGCTGAGACGCAGGAGAACCTGACGGAAACGATGTCGTTCAACTCGCAGGTTGACGATTACGATCTCGCACCGTCGTCACGCCGTATCGCGTTTTCAATTCACGGCGAAGTGTTTACTGCGCCAGTTGAAGAAGGCGATCTTAAACAACTGACCGACGGCTCGGCTCGCGATCGTCTGGTCCAATACTCACCGGATGGCAAATCTCTCGCTTACGTGTCCGACCAAAGCGGACGCGAAGAGATCTGGGTCGTGCCAATCGATGGCTCAACGCCGGCCCAGAAGCTCACCGATATCGACGCGTTGAAACAAGGCTACACCTGGTCTCCCGATTCGAAAGAGATCGCCTTCAACTCGTCCGACGACAAACTGCGCAGACTCACCGTCGCTTCGAAACAGATCGTCGAACTCGATACGTCGCGCTACGGCGGATTCGGCATTCCGGTTTGGTCACCGGATGGAAAGTGGCTTGCATACTCGAAACCCGATTCGTCGCGCACGTCAGACATCTTCATAATTGCCGCAGCGGGCGACGACAAGACGCCCCACAAGGTGTCTTTCGATTCAAGTAACGAGGGCAATCCGCAGTTCGCCGCCGACGGTCGCAAGCTCTATTTCCAACGCAACGAAGCGACAGGCGGAAACACACCTTCAGTTCAGATCTTTTCAGTGCTTCTCGAGCGTCAGGAACGCGATCCGGACGACGCGGAAGAGCGCGCTGAGTCAGAACCACCGCAACGCGACGCACCGGCAGCGGAAGGTGCTGAAGGCGCTCCTCCAGCGGCGCGTCGCCCACCAGTGAATCGTCCTCCGCGCGAGACCAAAATGGATTGGGGGGGAATGAAACGACGCACGCGCCAGGTTACGCGCATGCCGTTCCCCGTGCTGGGCTATGCGTTAACACCTGACAGCCGCACAGTAATTTTTGTGACAAGTGAACCTTCGGCGCAGGCGAGTGTTCCCGTGATCTATTCGATCCAGGAGGACGGACGTCGACTCACGAGGATCACGTCGGGTCAAGCGCCAGAAGGTGGTGAAGGCGGTGGTCCAGGTGGCGGTGGTGGTTTCGGCGGTGGCATTAGCGGTCTCAACATCTCACGCGATGGACGCACTGTGTTCTTCCGCGAGCGCGACAATGTCTATTCAGTTGCGTTGGCAGCAGGCGCAGGTGCGGGCGGAGCTGCCGCAGCAGCGGCTGGTCCACCACGTGAAGCCGGTCGACGCCGGATCAGTTTCAACGTTCGCGTTCAAGTCAATCGACCCGAGGAATGGGCTGAGATGTTCGACGATGGATGGCGAACGATGAAGTATCGCTTCTACGATCCGAAGATGCACGGAATGGATTGGGACGCGATGCGCGCGAAGTACCGGCCGCTTGTCGATTACGTTGGCGACCGCCAGGAATTGCTCAACATACTCAACGAGATGATCGGTGAGTTGAATGCTTCGCACACGGGCGCGGCGCCACCACCACGTGGTCCAGGCAGCGGCGGAGTTGCGACTGCGCATCTCGGCGTCGAACTCGAACCTGACACGGCAGCGGGTCGCTATCGCGTTACGCACATCTACGAAGATGGACCAGCCGATAAAGACTGGGTACGCGTGAAAGTCGGCGACTACCTGCTCGCGATAAACGGCAAGCCGGTCAAAGCAGGAGACGAGTACTGGGACATCCTGAACGATCGTCTGAATCGCAAAGTTGTCGTCACGTTCAATAGCAAACCGGCCGAAGAGGGTGCGTGGACCACACGCATCGAAGCGATCTCCGGCGGTGCGTACAGCCAGTTGCGTTACGAGCGGTGGGTGAAAGAACGACGCCAGAAAGTCGACGAACTCTCCGGCGGACGTATCGGCTACATCCACATTCAGGCGATGAACCAACCGTCTCTCCGTAAGTTTGAAAAGGAGATTCGCGAGTTTCGCAACAAGGAAGCGATGGTCATCGATCAGCGTTGGAACGGCGGCGGCAACATCGAACAAGAGTTGCTCGCGATCCTGGTCCAACGTCAATACCAGGTGTGGCAACCGCGTGGCACCGAAGCGTCCGGCCGTCCATTCGCCGGTTTCTTTGGACCAAAGATCGTGTTGCAGAACTGGCGCTCGGCTTCAAACGCGGAGATGTTCCCGGCAGGCTTCCGAGCGTTAGGTCTCGGCAAGGTGGTGGGAACGCCAACCATGGGGGCGGTGATCGGAACGGGCAGTTACAGCCTGATCGACGGCTCGACGGTACGCACGCCGGGAGTCGGAGTGTTCCTGGCCGACGCAAAACGCACGAACATGGAAAACTACGGCGTTCAGCCTGACATGCTCGTGGACAACAGGCCGGAAGACACACTCGCCGGACGCGATCGACAACTGGAAGCAGCAGTTGAAGAACTGATGAAACAGTTGAACGGAACGCGACGCAACACCACGACTGACGGACAACAGAAGTAACAAGTAACCTCGGATGACACAGATCCCTCACGATCAGTGTCATCCGTGTCTTTTTATATTGAGGTGGGAGTCAGGATTTTTCGGGCGTGAGTTTGAAGTCGCTCGGAACAAACACCACCGACTTCAAAATACCATCAGACTTCAAGCGCTTGTCCGTATTCGGAAGGTAACAAATAACGACTGCGTTAACGGGCTTGCGTGGACCACAGGAAATGTCGCCTGTGACCTCCGTTGTGTGTGTAACGATCTCGATGCCCGTGAAACTATTCGTTCGCAGCCGCAGCAGCCCGCTGGAAGTTTGCACAACGAAAACGATGACGTTCTTCACTTCGCATTCGATCTTTACAAGCTTCGCCATGATCTGCGTTTCACCGCTACCGGGCTTTCGCAACGCCTCACGCAATGACGACCACGGATCGGAAGATTGAACGATGACTGTTTCCGCGCCTAAGACGTTGGAAGATTGAGGCCGGTTCTTCAGGAATTCTTCATACGCCGCGAGCTCTTTTTCATATTTCGTAAGCTGGGCCAGAATCTGCTCCGCCATTGGAGCCTCGCGTTTGTTCGACTTCGCTACCTGCTCCAACAATGGACGCGCCGTCTTGTAATCTTGCTTGCGCATGTAAAGCTGCCCAAGCATGAAAGTAGAGTCTACACGTCCCGGCGAACCATTCAGGACCCGCTTCATCGCGCCAATCGATTCGTCGACTTCAGTGCCGGTGACGAGACTCACATACGCCAATAAGTTGTTAGAATCAGGAAAGTCCGGCCGCATCTCAATAGCGCGTTTCAGATGTTCTCGGATCTTCGCCGCCTGTTCCGGCGTGTATTTCGACGCCTTCTCTTCAGGACGCCGCTGGCTCAACGTGTACGCGTAGTAGTAATGCGTCAGAAAGTTTTGCGAGTTGGCCGCAAGGGCGCGTTCCAAACTCGCGCGAGCTTCATCCGTCCTGCCCTCACGAAAACGAAGCATGCCTAACGAAGCATGGGCCATCGCGAGGTTCGGATCCAGCTTCAATGCGTTTTCTAAATACATTGCCGCATCCGGATGATTGGTATGCAACAGTAAATCGCCGAGATATGCCTGCACTTCCGCTTCGGTCAACGGCTTCGCTTCGGCTGTCATGTCGAGCTCGACCTTTTCCGCGAGCTGACCTTTCTCATAGTTGTAGCGGTCCTGCTTGACGTAAGCGTGTAGCTCTTTTTCCATCGCGTCGAACGTCGTTTCAAACGCTTGCGTAAACGCCGTTTCGACCGGCACGTCAGCAGCGATCATCTCGAGGAACTTCGTCAGCTTCTTGAGCTGGCCTTCCTTGCCGATGATCAGGTAGTGCATCAAAGCCCACGACTGCGCGTAGAAAATGCTTTTCCTTGCTTTCTCGTTGTACTGCGGAGAATGGTGAGTGACTTCAAACAACGTGCGCAGCGGCAGCATCCTGGCAATCCGCAGCAACATCACGTGTGTGCGGTGTGCCTTTCCGACGCCGAACTTTTGATCGTCACTGATGTTGAAACTGCTGTAGTACTCCGCCAGCCCTTCATTGAACCAGACCGGAGCATTCTTGAAAGTGTTGTTTACGAGCAGGTGCGTGTACTCGTGAAAGATGACGTTTAATACACGGTCCCCGGCAGGGCCATACTGCTCCGTAGTAAGCCCGATGTAGTTGACGTCCGAACCAGACTGGAAGAACCCACCCGTCGCGGGCGGTCCAAAGGGCTCGTACGCGCTTTTGCTTTTGAACACCACGACGGTTGTCGGTACCGGCGTGTTGTATTTCAGGTGCGGCACGAGCCTCGTGAACACTTCGCGAAACTGCTCGAGTTTCAATGCGACTTTCCGGATCTCTTTTTCGCTCGCGTTGCCGATGAGGTGGAGGTTTTTGGTCTTTACACCGATCCACGTGTCTTTCGCAGACACGGCGGACTCGTGAGAAACCAGGGCCACAAAGCACAGGGCTACGGCGAGGGGGAATACAAAACGTTTCATAACTCAGGTCCGCCGCGACCCTCGACTTTTAGAACACGGATGACACGGAACTATTCTTCTGGTCCAGTGCAGCTTGGGCCGTGAAGGGCGGGAATCTTCTGGCTGATGATTGGGTATTTGGGAGCTTCGTCTATGTTGATCTGGGTCCAATGAGCATAGTTTTCGGGCACGTTGGTGTCGGCGAAGATTGCTTCGACGGGACATTCGGGTACGCACGCGTCGCAATCGATACAGGTGTCGGCGTTGATGTAAAGGCGATCAGTTAATTCATGAAATGCTTCAACAGGACAAACAGCTGCGCAGTCGGTGTACTTGCAATCGACGCATAATTCAACAACTACGTAGGTCATTGGGGAAATAAGCTCCTTTCAAATTGACCAAATAGTTATTCAGTAGTGAGTGTTATGTCAACAGGAAAATAAACTGTTCTTTTTCTGTGAGATCCACCAGAGGTCCTTCACGGGTACAGGCGAAAGGTCAATGTTTTTTAACCTATGTGAGATCCAGCAGTGGTTCGTTCGAGGTCCAAGCGAACGTCTACTGCTCTCGCCGCACATAATCGAGTGTGCGAGTCGTGTTTTCCGTCACACTCGGTACTGGTTCACCAAGAGGGCTCGCCGCAGGCAATCGCAGTTCATTAGTGGGCGTCTGCGGTGGTGGAAGGTATTTCTTACTCTCATGCCACGAAGTGAGCTTCGAGAGGTTTTTGACCAGCATAAACTCCGTGACAGACACGATCAGAAACGTAAACAACATGAACACACCGATCAGCTCCTGATCGAGGTTTGCTTTTCTGCGGAGTACGATTGCCCCCATGAGCATGATGCCCAGACCGACAAGCCCAAGCGTTGTAATCGCCGTCAGCATGGCGGTGATCGCGGCGGTATTACCCGACTCTTTCTTCTCTCTCAAGTCAGCTCCGCAGCGATTGCAGTAACTCAATCCCTGCGTGTGTGGCGTGCCGCAATTCGAGCAAAACATCGCTTACCTCCGCCTAAGGTGTAACCCACAAATAATAGATCGCTTGCCCAACACCGAGAATGAAGCCAATAATCGCACCGAAAAGCTCAATTGTCTTGAGATGCTGCTGGGCTACTGATAGTACGAGCGCTTCCAGTTTTTCGATCGGGTAATCCGAAACTTTTTTCCGCACCAGCCCGCCGACGTCAAACTCCGCGATCGCCACCGGCAAACGTTCACGCGCGGCAAGCGTGATTTTTTCCACCAGCGCCGAGCTGGCACGCTCCATCGCGTTCTCGGAAACATGGTCGCCCAAGCGACCAATCGGCGCGATCAACAATCGCTCGATCTGCGCACTGAGAATCGCATTGATTGTCCGCGCCGTCTCCTCGCGCGACAACAGACCCAACAGACTTCGCGTCAGAAGCTGTTTGACGTGGTCTGCCGATTTCGGATCGACCTGCTGCAAAACCGATCCAAGCGTTTGCGGTCGCAGCCGATCGATCGCACTCGAGAAATGCTCCGAAACTGACGACGAAAGACTCTCGCTGCGTAATAGCTCAACCAGTCGCTCGGTTACCTGCGCCTTTAGTTCGTCAAACTTGCCTGATTCGAATTGACCGATAAGCTGGCTCAGCGGCCGGTTCATGACGTTGTCGATCGTAGCGTTCAGAAAAGCTTCCGCTTCCTGTTCGAACGCCTCACCACGCAAGTACTCTTCAATTTTTTTCGGCAGCGTCTTGTTGACTAGATCATCAACTTCACGATGGATCCGCTCGCGTGAAATGAAGATCTTTTTGAAAAGCGAGAGCTGCTCGTAGTACTGGTCCACTTCCAACTTGATCAGCGCGCCGATCTGCTTTCGTGTCGTGGGGCTGGTCGCAATGTCGGCGAGGTGATGTACGATCGGCGGTACCTCCTGATCGATGCGACCTTTGATGAAGGCGATCGTCTCAGGTGTTACTGTTTCCGCGAACGTCGCAGGGCTACCAGCCAGATCGTCAAGCCGCGCCGAAACAAACTCATTGACTCGCCGTTCAAATCCCTCGTCTGCGATGTAACCCTGGAATCGTTCCTGAACAAAATCGAGCGCTTTATCGACCGACTGATTGTTAACCAGGTCGCCGAAGTTTCGCTCCAGGAGTTCGTCGATCTGCTTGTCGATGAAGCGTTCGATCAACTCAGCAGTCTCTTCGCTGCGCAACATGTCGGCGATGTACTCGGCCAGCCGGAACTGAAGCGCGGAAATCGTGTCGAGGATCGGCGCGCGCACGTGCGCCGGTAACGCATCGATGAACGACGGATAAACTTTCGAGAGAAGATCGTTCGTGTAACCGCCGACGAAGTCTGACACCTTTCGTTGAAAGAAACTGGTTTCAAACATCGCGTCGAAAACAGTTTGTTGGGAAACGAGTTCATTGCCGACAGCGTTGCCGATCGATTGGGCGAGCTTTTCGCGATGACGCGGGATCATTCCCTGCGGCCAGATCGTGATCCCGAACAGTTTCTTCGGCTGATAAGGGTGGAACAGCATCCAGATCGCGAGCCATGCCGCTGCAAAGCCATGAAACGTCGTAAAAACGATGAGAGCAATGGCGATTAATATTTTGTATGTGGTCGGATCGATATTCACTTGCCGGAAGGAGTTTCCACCGGGTACCCCGCATTGATCCACGCCCCGGTGCCGCCCGCGACGTTGATCAAATTCGTGAAGCCCTGCTGTTGCAACAAACTCGCTGCCGCGCTCGAGCGATAACCGCCCGCGCAAATCACGGCCGTCGGTTTGTCTTTCTGGAGGGGGAGTTCATCGATGGTCCTGTCGAGAGACGACAGCGGCGCATTCATCGCGCGCGGTACGTGACCGTTGCTGTATTCCGCCGGGCGCCGTACGTCGATTATCTGCAACTCGCGATTGGCGATCTGTTCTTTCAACTGGTCCACGCTGACCTGCTCGATGGCGTCAATCGGGAGTCCGGCCTCTCGCCAACTTTCAATGCCGCCGCTCAAATAACCTTTCACGTTCTCGATGCCAACGCGCGCCAAACGAACGACAGATTCGTCAACCTGGTCCTTCGTGTTGGCGATGATCACGATCGCAGAGTTCAAAGGAATCAAACTTCCGGACCAGATCGCGAATTGTCCGCCAAGTCCGATGTTTACTGAACCGGGAAGATGTCCTGCGCCAAACTCTGCCGCCGAACGCACGTCGAGCAACACGTGACCGCTCGTTTGTAAACTCAACACTTCGTGCGCAGACAAAGCTACCGGCGCGGAGAGTTCAGAGAGTTCACGTGCGCCGGCACGATTGATCTCCGCGTCTTTGGGAAAGTAAACCGGTGCTTCCGGCAAGTCGGCCGTCATCAACTTCACAAACTCTGCTTTGCTCATCGGCTTGAGCGCGTAGTTGAATTGTCGCTGCTTACCGATCGTCGACGACGTTTCCTTCGACATGCTTCGGCCGCACATCGATCCGGCGCCGTGTGCCGGATAGACTTCCACTTCGTCCGAGAGCTTCAACAATTTCTCATGAAGCGAGTCGTACATCATCTCGGCCATCATCTGAGAAGTGTAGCCTTTGCCACCCGCAAGATCCGGGCGGCCGACGTCGCCGATGAACAGCGTGTCGCCGGTTAAAACCTTTTGCGGTTGATCGGAAACTTCCGTGTCGATAACCAACACGCAGATTCCTTCGGGCGTGTGTCCCGGAGTTTCCATGAAGCGCAGGACCACTTTGCCCAAACGTATCTCTTCGCCGTCGCGCACGGCGCGATGGTCAAACTTCGCACCGGCTTGTTCGCCGAATACGATCTGCGCGCCGGTGCGAGCCGCGAGTTCCTGATGACCGCTGACGAAATCTGCGTGCAGGTGCGTTTCGATTACATACTTGATTTGGAGACCCTGCGCTTCCGCTTCCGCGAGATACTCGTCGACGTCGCGCTGCGGATCGACGACGGCGGCCTCGCCTTCCGAGCCGATCAGATACGACGCGTGCGCCAAACAAGCTAGATAGAATTGCTTGAAATACATCTGGGCAACCTCAAATGGTTTCCGGCAATTTATAGAACTCCCGCGCGGGTTTCAACGGGCGGAGCATCCAGTAGGGCCGCCGCGTGCCGTCGGGCGAATGCTTGTCCGCCGGCCGGGTCATTGCCAGCCACTTCCGATATACGTCGCGCGACTTCTCAGTATCCACAAAAATATCGCCCGCCCGATCCTCTTCTTCCGCCGCGCGGACGCGCACCGCCTGGTGCCAGCAGTGCATACCGGAGATAGGATCCGGATGGACCGGGAACGTCATGTTTTGATGAACACCCGCGTCTTTCCACCAAATTCGCAACGTATCAGGGTCATCGGATTCGTAAGGCTCAACGCCTTTTTCACGCTCGAGACGCCACGTGGTCCCGCTGCGATCGAGTTTCACCGTCGCCATCAACTGGCGTTGTCCTTCGTCAGTGAGTTTCCAACGGCCCATGTGATGGCTGCACGCGACGATGCCCGGTCGAATTCCTTCCGTGACCCACGCAGGCACAACGTAATAACCGATCTCCGTTTCGACGCGCACGAGATCGCCGGTGCGAACCTCGATCCTGGCAGCGTGGCTCGGGTGAATCCACAGCGGATTCGTGTGCGCGATTTCGTCGAGCCACTTGGCGTTCGCACTGCGTGTGTGAATCTGCACGGCAAGACGAAACGTCGAGATCAGGATGGTCTGGTCTTCTTCGAGACTATCTGGATGTACGTGGCTCTTGATGTAAACCGGGATCGAGTACTCGGGCCAGCCCCAACTATTCATCGTCGATGAGAAGAACTCGAGGCGTCCACTGGGAGTCGGAAAGCCGCGTTTGATCTCGCCGCTAACGTTTACGCCGACGAGACGACGTCCGTCTGCATCGCCGTCAGGCAACGGGAGGGGGACGATATTTGGCCCGGCAGGTTTAGCAGCGCGAGTAAACACGCGTCCGAAGTGATCCACTTGCGCGTCGTCCAGTTCTTCTGCCGCAACCGTCTGATCGTAAATGCGACCGATCTTTTGTTTGACCTCGAACGCGCCATAACGGCGCATGAAGGCGAGCGGTGTTAGATTCTCTTCCGCAGCGCGCTCTGGAAGACCGGGAACGGAGTTTTCAAAGATCCATTCGTAGTATTCGTCGATGCCGAGTCGCGTGCCGGGCTTCTTTTTCGACTCCGCGTATTGCCGGATGCCTAAACTTCCGTCCGGATCGATGCGCCAGGTTAGCTCAAGCCAGAACTCGTTCTCTTCCCACACCTCGCCCGGATTCACATCACGCGTATCGTCGATACTCACGACCCTCGCGTTGCCGCAGCGCCTTCATCACGGGCTGTCGAAAACCAAGCCACTGCGAATCGTGTGTTTCGTACGAGTGAAGATCGTGGCGCTCGGAGCCAACACCCATCGGCAAAACATAGTCGGCGTAGTAAGCCGTTTCGTTCCACGTCGGCGTCAACGCAACGTAACAACCGACGAGATCAGGATCGGTCAACATCTCGATCCACGAAAAACCGTCGGGATTGGTCCAGACCGGGTTGTAAACGCGGGTGAAATAAACGTCGAGTTTCGAGCGGCCGTCTTTAAGGAAGTGCGGCAGGAGAAACGACATCTCGTTCATCGAAAGCGGGTACTCGCGCGGCCACGTCGTTTCGTTCCACATCTGCGGGTGCGGCGGCGTGTAGATCGGACGCGGCACAAACTTGTTCCATGCGTTCGGATAAACACCGCCTTCCGTTGCGACCGCGCCGAGCAGCGCATTCAACATGAACAGACAACGCGCGACCGCCCAACCACCGCTCACACCTGAAGCTACGCTGCGCCAGTTGTGACTCGAAAACTGAGTGCCTGCCGTGGCGACCAGCTTCGCGATCTCTTCAATAACTTTCGCATCAACACCGGACTCGGCAGCGGCGAATTCGAACGTGTATTGGTCGTAGATCGTTTTTATCCGTGTTTCAAAGACTCCAAAATCAACCTCAAGCCCTTCGGCAGTCAAAAACTCCTTCCAGTTCCACCACGTTTCCACAAACTCGCGGTTGTAAAGATCGTTTTGAATCAAATAGTTCGCAATCGCGAGCAGCATCGCCGCTTCAGACCCGGGATACGGCGCCACCCAGTAATCAGCGTGTGTCGCCGTGTGTGAAAGCCGTGTGTCGAACACGATCAACTTCGCGCCGTTCGCTTTGCCATCGATGACACGTTGCGCATGCGGATTGAAGTAGTGACCCGACTCGAGATGCGCACTTATCAGCAGGATCACTTTCGCGTTAGCGTGATCCGGACTCGGTCGATCGAGTCCCATCCACAGTTGATAACCTTCACGACTTCCCGACGAACAAATGTTTGTGTGTGAGTTGTGACCGTCGATGCCCCACGCGGCGAGAATGCGTTCGGTGAAACCATCTTCGCCAGGACGGCCCACGTGATACATGATCTCTTGACGACGGTTTTCGACGATCGCTTTACGAATGCGCGCCGCGATCGTGTCGAGTGCTTCGTCCCAAGTGGTCCGTTCCCATTTCCCGGCGCCGCGCTGTCCGGTGCGTTTCAGCGGATAAAGAATCCGATCCGGATCGGTTACCTGGTTGAGAGTGGCTGGACCTTTCGCGCAGTTGCGCCCGCGCGAACCCGGATGCTCGGGATTGCCTTCGAACTTCTGAATCTCGCCTGTGACTTTGTCGACGTAAGCCAGCAGACCACACGCCGACTCACAATTGAAGCAAGTGGTGGGAACGAGCGAATAATGTCGTTCGACGCGTTTCGGCCACGCTTGCGAATCGAGTTCGGTCCAATCGTCCCATCGTTCTTTCGGTGGAAAAGCAGCGAGATGAATGCGGCTTGGCCCTTGATAGAACGTCTTTTTGTCGGTAGTCATTCGGATGCGTAATTTTTCGGGTGCAGTCTAGCACGGTTTGTCAGTTGGGAGTGGTCAGGAGTCAACTGGTCTTCGGCGCCGGCTTGCCCTTTAGTTTACGACTTAGGAAATCAAGCACGGGGGAAAGGAAATCGCCTTTTATTTGTCCGTGCACGTGATCCGGCAGGATCAGAAATTCAAACTCTTTTTTAAGCTCGATCAGGCGGTCGCGCAAAATGTACGCCTGGTTTGTAGGCGCGTTTGGATCTACGCCGCCGTGAATGATCAGCACTGGACATTTTAGTTTGTCCATGTACACGACCGAGGAGCGGTCAATGATGGCGAGGTTCGTCATGCCCGTCTCGGCCATCATGTTCTCCCGGATGCCGTCCAGTCGTGTCTGGTGGTAAGCGCGCCTGAAATCGTAAACGCCCGCGCCGAAAACCGCCGCGTGAACTTCCTTGCCCAGTTTCACAGTCAACAACGATGCGGCCATGCCGCCGCGTGAATACCCGAAGATTCCCATCTTCTTCGGGTCGACGTTTGGATCACGCGCGAAGTTTCGGAAGCCGACGGCAAACGCATCGATTGTGGCTGGTCCCATAAAATCGCGCTTGCCGCCGGACTCGCCAAATCCCGGCGGTGTCAGCGCGAGACAAGCAAAGCCCTGTTGCGCGAACAATGCGGCCATGCCGAGCATTGTTTTGGCGGTGCCTTCAAAGCCGGGGAGTAGCAGAAGTCCTGGATACTTAGCTTCGGGGAGCGGATAAACAGCTATGGCGTCGACTATCCACCCACCCGCCACGTAATCGACGCTGCAAAACTTCAACTTTCTGTCGTCGAGTTGAACGCAACGTTCCTTCCCCAACTGCGCGACGATCTTGTCGCGATCGATCTGTTGCGCAGCAATGGAGATCGGTGCCAATAAGAGTACCGTTACGACAACAAGCCTGCGAACCTGTGTTTCAAAGCTCATTGAATAACTTTTGTTCCTTCTCAGGATCCAGACCTGCTTTCAACGGTTCATTAGCTGCGGCGGTTTGATACCACGTTAGCGTATCGGCAACTGTCTCTTTCACGGAACGAAACTTAAGTCCCGCTTCGATCGCTTTATCACTATTCACAAACATGAAGCCTTTCAGACTTTCCTCGGATTCGGGTAACCACAGCGGCAGTTCGCTCCACGCTCCGACTTGATGCTGCAAAAGAAATTCCTCGTCGGCCCACTTAAAAGCAGCGTCGCTACCGCTGACCACTTTGCACTCGTTCAGTAGACTCTCCATCGTCACCGCGCCCGGCACACCATTGCAGTTGAAAATACCTACGCGTTTTTCTTCGATCATTTTGACAGTCCAATCGGCGAGATCGCGTGCGTCGATGAATTGTACAGGACGCTCCGGTCTGCCTGGAGCCAAAACTTCACCGCCGCGAGCGACGCGCGCAACCCAGTAAGTGAACCGATCCGTGTAATCGTATGGACCAACTATCAGACCCGGACGCTGCACGAGCACTCTGCCGGGCATCGCTGTTTCCGCCGCTTGTTCACACAGCGTCTTCAACCCGCCGTACAAGTCGCCATACGACGCAGCCGAAGCTGTCGGCGCGTCGATCGCATTCGCCCTGTCGAGTTGTTCCTGTGAAAGCGTCTCGGTAGGTGAGGTTTCGGCAACACCTGGACGACTCACATCCGCATACACCGATTGACTCGAGACAAAAACGTAAACGTCAACAGCATCACGCAAGGCTTCGGCGGAGGCTGTGACCGCGCGCGGAAGCAATCCACACGTATCGAGAACCACATCCCAGCGACGTCCTGCGAGTTTGTGCAGCTCGCTATGTCGATCACCATGAATCGTCTCGACACCTGCGAAAGGCGCTGCCGCGTGCCTGCCGCGATTAAACAGCGTGAGCTCATGCCCTCGCTCGAGTGCCGACGTAACAAAATGACGCCCAACAAACCTTGTCCCGCCGATAACTAATATCTTCATAAATTTAGGAACGAAGCCGGCCCATCATGATCGAATCGACGTAACGCCCGTCGCGAAATGCGTGTTGCCGCAACACACCTTCACGTTCGAAGCCAAACTGCTCGTACAACCGGATCGCCGCGTCGTTGTCGGAATAGACCTCCAGCTCGAGGCGCGTGAGGTTGAGCCACTTGTCAGCGAGATCGATACCAGCCTGCATCAACGCCTTTCCGACACCTTTCCCCTGCCAAGCCTCAGTCACGCTGATCCCAATCAGACCAACATGTCGCCGCCGCGGCCTGTTGGGAAACGTGTCGACAGTCAACATCCCGATCACATGCTCGCCACTAACGGCGACGAGGTTGTAACAACTCTCAGTCTCCGTGATCCGCTTCCGCCACTGTTCGCGCGATGGATACGGCAGTTGCAACGTGCCCTCGTACACCTTCGGCGAACGAAACATTTCATAGATCGCCGAACAGTCATCCGGTTCAGCACGGCGTATCTCTAATCCTTCAACAGCCACCTCGGTTCACCTCTTCTTTGCAGGCGCGCTTCGTTTCTTTGCGCCTTGTTTCTTCGTGCTGCGGTTCGGTTTCTTCGCCGCGCGGCGTTTCTTCGCGGCCGTCCTCTCCAAATTTTTTCCGACTCTGAACGTGGTGATTCTTGCTATCAGTTCATAAGGAATCGGTTCGTCTAACGGGAATCTTGCCGTTCCCTTGCCCCCACCGTAACGCTCCATCTCTACTTCGAACTCCGCAACTCCACGCGGCGCCGGATACAGCCCAATATGATTCTCGTAAGCAGCGAAATGGACCAAATTCCCGTTCAGCTTGAACGTCGGTATCGCGTAACTGATTGCTTCCTCGGCGCTAGGCGCCGCCTTTTTAATCGTCTTGCGGATCTCTTGCAGGAGCTTCTGGACCTCGGTCGGAAATCCTGCGATGTACTCATCAATGTCTGCAGCAGCCTTTTTCATGATTGGTTCCTCAATGCTCTTCTCGAAATACACACTCAACGGATCTTCGACATACTCACCAAACGGCGCTCGACGTGCAAACCCGAAACCCTCGTACAACCCAATCGCCTCAACCTCATAAATCCCGGTCTCGAGCCGCAACAAACCGGCGCCGTTTTGAAGCGCGTACTCTGCCAGGCACCGAAGCATCGCCTTGCCCAACCCTTTTCCGCGAAACTCCGGACGCACAAACATCCGCTTCACTTCACCATATTCCTCGCCGAACATCTTGATCCCGCCACATCCGGCGAGCTGACGCTCGTAACGCGTCACAAAGAACACGACCTGCTCGCGCAATAGTTTCTCCACGCTGAACGCATGCCGGCTCTGTGGCGGATACGGATGGGCCATGAGATGCGCATCGAGTTCGCCGATCAACTCGACCGCGTCCGGCGAATCAGGCGCCACCTCTTCAATCTCGATTGCGGTCCACATCTTCAACAGAGAATGCGGCGAATCATAATAAAAAAGGAGGGCGGCCCCAAACGGAAGCCGCCCTCTTAACCCGCGTACGGGAAGTCGGGATTAAGTTACACCGCTCTTAGAACACATAGCGCAACTGCAATCGTCCCGAACGTGCACCGGCGGTGCCCACCGAAACGCCCGAATTGAGATCCGGACGGTTGAAGTTCGGGTTCAGTACGTCGCCGTCAGACGAATCCGCCCACTTCGAAACGGAAGATCGGCGTATTGAACACGTTGAAGTAATCAAACCGTATTTCAAAACGATCCTCTTCCCACGGAGTGAACGGAATCTTGAACGAGCGTTGCAGGCTCATATCGAACGTGTTGTAAGCCGGAGCGCGCAACGTGTTGCGTCCTGCGATGTTGGTCCGAATAGACGGATCGACCAGGTAGCGGACGTCGTTGAGCGTCACCGGATTACAGTTGATGTCGAAGAACCCGGTCGCGGTCGCGTCGCATCCCTGATTAGCGGCGAGTGAATTGGCGAAACCAACTGACGTCGCGGGTGCTAACGGATTTGAGATGGACGGCCGATCGTTCGTGGCGCTGAGATCGCCATTCAGGTCGATGCCGAATACAAATGGCGAAGACACATTGCCTGACTGGTAACGCCAGATCGTCGCGAACTGGAATCCGCCAGTCACTTCCTTAATAAAGCCCGATCCGACTCCGGGAATTTCCCACAGTCCTGACAACGTGAAGATGTGCGGCACATCGAAGTCGGACACGCCGACATCGACACGTCGATCGAACGCATTCGAACCGACGCTGTTACCGCCCGTGGTCGCGAAGACCTCGCTATTCGTGTTGTCGATCGTCTTTTGGTACGTGTAGGTCGCGCGATAGAGGAAGTTGTTTCTCAAACTACGCTCGATGCGCATTTGCAGACCGTGATAACGCGAGTCGCCGCCGTTCGTACGCGAGATAACTGATCCGCGCGTAGCAAACAAGCGACCGTTCGCATTCGCAGTGCCGGGTGTGCCCGGATTCAACTGCTCGTTAATGAACAGTCGCGTTCCGCGCGTACCGACGTAAGCCACGTCCAAAACATTGTGACCCGGAAGTTCACGTTGAATACCGAAGTTCCAAACGTAGGTCTGCGGGTTTTGGAGATCAGACGGAATCGTGTTCTGTCCGGCTTGTGGGTTTGCAACCAACGTCGCCGGCAGCGCCGCTTCCGTGAAGTTTGGAATACCACGACCGCCGATGGTCGCGCCCAGCACTGTCGTGCCTAACGCGTTCGGCGAGGTGGCCGCAATGTTGCTCAGGATGTTGTTGAAGAATACGTCGTAATTGACGGCGAAGCCGCCGCGTATGACGGTCTTGTTGTCACCGATTACTCGTCGCGCCCAGCCCGAATTGAAGTTCGGTGAGTACGCGAAGCTGACGCGTGGTCCCCAGTTGTTGTTGTCCTGTTGCTGCTCGACGCGCGTTTGCAACGGAGCGTCGAAGCCCGTGAACGCCGGGAACGCTGCGTTGTTTGCAACGGCGCCAAAGCGTTCATATCGCAGACCGAGGTTGAGTGTCAGGTTAGGCCTGATCTTCCATGAGTCGTTGATGAAAAACGCGTAGGTGGTGACATTGGGAAAATCAGTGCCCTCGCCAAATACCTTCGCCGCTGCGCCCGTTCCGACGCCGGAGAAAGAATCGACAAAGTTACCAAACGTTGGAAAGTCACCGCCGGGGGCAAATGTCAACGTACCGCGCGTGTTGATCGGCACGAACTGTTTCGCGCGTTGCTTAAGGATGTCGGTACCGAATCGCAACGTGTGATTGCCGACCGTGTGCGTCAACGTATCCTGGAACTGGTAATTGTTGAAAATGCGACCTTGCGGAAACGACTGCGAAAGTCCGATCGTCGAGATCGTCGTGCCAGAGAAAAGGAACTGTGGTCCACCCGTCGCTAGTTCGACGTCGCGTGGTCCAAAAAATAGATTGAAACGTCCGTAACCGAAGCGTGCTTCGTTCACCGTCCGCGGCGAGAAAACGAACGTGTCGCTGATGAACATGTTCTGCGTCAGCGACGGTACATCGATTTCAAAACCGGGAAACTGGCTGCCGGCTATGCCCGTTGACGGATCCGGAAACTGGTTCGTGAACAACTGCTTGTTCGCGAGATATCGGAACGAGATGCTGTTCTTGTCGGACGTGGTCCAATCGACGCGCGCGAGATAGTCGTAAGTGTCTATCGGTTGCGAGCTGAATCTGGTTGCGGTGCCGAATTCGATTTCGGGCCGGCCGCCGCCGAGTGGAACGTTGATAAGGTTCGTCGCGCCACGCAGATCGCCGACGGTCGCAAGATAGCGATCGAGGTTCGGGCTGGCGCCAACCGGGAACAAGGCACGCAATTGATTGATGCCTGCTTGCGTCGGAACCACTGCAGTACCTGTAACCCCACCGGCGCGTACGATATCGCCCTGGAACGTGCCGAAGAAGAACAGCTTGTTCTTGAGCACTGGCCCACCTAGCGAGAAACCAAAAGTGTTTTGACTGAACTGCGGCACTTCCGTCAGTTCCGACAGCGACTTCTGTCCAGGCGTGAGCGCATCGAACGCCGAGTTCTGGATGATGTCGTAGGCCGAGCCGTGAAACTGGTTCGAGCCACTTTTTGTGATTACGTTCACGACTGCACCGCCCGCGCGTCCGAATTCCGCGGAATAGTCGCCGCCGAGAACGGTCACTTGCGAATACGCGTCACGAACGGTTGGTTGATACACCTGGCCCGTGATCGAGTTGTCGTTGTTATCGAGACCGTCGATCAGTTGGTTGTTACCGCGTGGTCGCAAACCGTTGATCGAAAACTCCGTGCCTTGCACGAAACCGGCAGCGACACCATTCGCGCCACCGACGTCGGAGACGCCCGGAAGTGTGAACACGAGGTTCACCGGGTTGAATCCAAGTACCGGCAAGTCTCTGATTTCGCGCTCACCGAGCGTGTTGACGCGCGTGCCGTCCGCACTTTGAATTACAACTTCATTGGCTGCGCTAACGACGACTTGTTCAGTTGGACTTCCGATTTCCAGTTTCACTGGAAGGTTTATCGTTTGCGCTGCATTGACTTCGATCTTGTCGAGCTTTGCAGTCTTGAAGCCTGTGGCCGACACTTCAAGCATGTAAGCGCCGGGATCGACCGCGTCGAGACGAAAGTTACCGGAGGCTATCGGCGGTCGTATCGCGCGCGACGCCCGTGGTCAGGTTTGTGATTTTTACTGAGGCATTGGCAATTCCGGCGCCGTTCTGATCTTCGACAACGCCGGTAACGAAGCCCTTACTCGTCTGCGCTGACGTCGAGACGCCCAGCACGAGAATGACGAGAAGGGTCAATAGAAATTCTAACCTCTTCATACTACGAAACTCCTTTGTACCTGCTCCGATCTCTCGGAGACGTTTGCTCTCCGAGTTCTCGGAGGCTGTTTGATCGCCTGGGGTGCGAATGAATTTCGGTTCACTTCATCGCCGGTACTTGCTCCGAACTTTCGGAGTACGAGCGAGAGCAACCGCATTAAGACGAATAGAGAAGGCGCAAGCGACGTGCCCGCGAAGGGGACCGGCGGTTCAGGCCCGTTCGTCACTCACACAGCGCGCTTCGTCCCAAGCGTGGTTGATGAATTTGGATTTTTGTTTTTGAGAGATTGGGTGGAATGGATTGCGTATTCAGGACACGCTGCCGATTCGTCCCAGAGGTTCCAGAGTTTCGTAGGATTGTTTGCGTTTAGAAATTCGGATCGTAGGTTAATCGGTGTTCCCTGCTAAACAGCTTCCGATTGCGAGGAGAAGTGAAACTCTTTGACTTTCAACGCCGGCAAGAGGGCTGAGTTGCCACCCTGGCCCTTCCGAGCTACCGACGCGTTCCGGTTTGCCAATCATGTCGATGTTGCCCGGCGCGAGGAGTTGGATCACGCTCTGGTTGAAGCGGAAGTTCTTGACCGGATACTGGATCTTGCCTTTTTCGACGTACCAGATGCCGTCGCGCGTCAGACCGGTTTGCAACGCAGTGCGCGGATCGACGCCGCGGATGTACCAGAAGCGGCCCAGCAGTATTCCACGGTCCATCGACTTGATCATGTCGTCAAGCGACACCGCCGGCGAGGAGCTCTCGATGATGCTGTTCACTGGACCAGGCGTCGGTTCCTTTCCATTTTTCTTGGCCCAGAAGCGCGAGTAGACGAGGTTCTCCAACACACCATTGCGCACGAGGTACATCTTCTGCGACGGAAGTCCGCCTTGCGCCGACTTCGAACCCGGCAATTCGGGATGCCACGGATCGCTGTAAACATTCAACCGTTCGTCGAAGATCTTCTCTCCGACTTTCGTCTTTCCGCCGGGGGCGGAAAACGGACTGCGCCCTTCTTCAGCACTGCGCGCGTCGAACGCGAACGCGATTTGGCCCACCAGATCGACCACGGCCTGAGGTTCGAGTATCGCTGGATAGACGCCGGGCTCGAGCACACGTGGATTACGCGAATCGAGCGCTTTGCGAATCGATTCGCTGGCGACACGAGTGGTATCGAGTTTCGCGACGTCGAAATGGTTGCGCAGAAAGTAGCCGGAGCTGCCGCCATCGGGCGTGCGCGCGGTCATTCCCAGACTCACCAGGCTCGATCGGTCGTAAATGAAGTTGCCATTCTTCGTCGCCGACGCTCCCGCTGTTCCACGCGCCTGATGGAAACCCGCGCCAACCACTTTCGACTTTTCACACGCGGCGATCGCGTCGTTGATCGTTTTCGCACGGCTGGTGAGCGAGATGTTTGAAGTAGCTTCGGCGTAGCCGTTGACGGGTTTGTAAGTTTGCGCGCCGAGCGTCGGCATGTACTCACGATCGACCGGCGAGATGCGAGCCAGTTGTTCCGCAAGCGCGACCATCGATTTAAGCGACTCGTCGTCGATCTCGTTGGTCGAAGCTGAGCCACGCTTGCCGCCGATCCACACGGTTACTCCGGCGGTGACGTTTTCGCGCGCGCCGCTGGTACTGAACGCGTTCGCAGCGAATCGAAGATGACCGTAGTTCTCGCTGTTAACGTTGACAACCGCATCGTCGGCTTTCACATAACTCAACAACTTGTCGCAGATAGTGCGCGCATCTTTTTCAGTGAGTAGCATCTCGAATCTCCTCAGTATCGATTACGACGTGACCTTGGCCGCGGTGTTGAGTACGTTGACTTGCCGGAAGCGAGCCGGTGGACAACCATGACTGACAGCGTTCGACTGTCCGGGCTCACCCTTGCCGTCGTTGAAGCTGCCGCCAAGTTCGTACGTGGCTGGTCCACCCAAACCATCGAGCGAATTCCAGAAGTCAGTGGTGCGCGATTGATACGCAACGTCGCGCAACATCTCGCCCCGCTTGCCGTTCTTGATCTCCCAAAACACCTGGCCGCCAAACTGGAAGT
This sequence comes from uncultured Acidobacteriota bacterium, assembly GCA_963789185.1. GTDB lineage: Bacteria > Acidobacteriota > Blastocatellia > Pyrinomonadales > Pyrinomonadaceae > PSRF01. The sequence goes on along the minus strand of CAWBJU010000007.1, from coordinate 58,989 downwards.
TGTAGCGCTGCTGATCGATCGAATAGCTGCCGTCGCCGTAAATCAAAATTCCTTTCTCGACACCGGCGATCAGATCGTCGAGCGACTTGTTGTCGGTACCCGGTTCAAGCGAAACGTTCGGCATACGCGGGAACGAAATGCTGCCCCAACTGTCGCTGTGATTGCAGCCGTACGACTTCTTCTGCCCCGTCATCGCCGCGAGATCGCGCGTCGTCTGCCAATCGACGAACAAGCCGTTCTTGATCAAGTGCCAGCGCTGGCTCGGAACACCTTCGTCGTCCCAACCGACTGTAGCGAGGGCTTTTGACTGATTGCGATCTGCAACGAAGTTGACCATCTTCGACGCGAATTGAAGTTTTCCGATCTTGTCGGGCGTGAGGAAACTCGTACCGGCATAATTCGCTTCCATCCAAAGCGCGCGATCGAGTTCTGTCGGGTGGCCCACCGACTCGTGAATCGTTAACCACAGATGCGACGGATGAAGAACGAGATCATATTTTCCTGCCTCAACTGATTTCGCCTTCAACTTCATCACCGCTTCTTCGCCTGCCTGCTGCGCTTCGCGTTTCCAGTCGTGCTTCTCGATGTACTCGTAACCCATTGCCTGTGGGCCACCGAGTGCGCTGCGCGTTTGGAAATCGCCGTTCGCGCGGTTTATGGCGGTCACGGTGAAGTTTGGATTGGCGCGGATGATGTATTGATCGATGCGCGAGCCGTCTGTTGATGCGTAAAACTTCTGCTCGTTCACCCAACCCATCGAAGAGTTCACGAAACCGACGCCCTGCGTCTTCATCGCCGACTCGTTCAGCGAAAGTAGAAACTGAATCTTGTCGTCTATCGAGACTTCGAACGGATCTTTTTCGAAGTCGTTCTTCCAGTTCGCAACAACCTTCTCGACCGGCACGAGAGAAATGCGTTTGCGTTGGTAGACCGAGTTGGCGCGCGCGATATCGACCGCCTGCTGCGTGATGCGACGCACGTCTTCCGAAGTCACGCTTCGGCTCGAAGCGAAGCCCCACGTGCCTTTGTAGAGCACGCGCACGCCGAACCCGAAATTCTGTCCGCGCGAAACGTTTTGCACCTGGCGTTCGCGCGTGTTGATCGACTCGCTGCGATAGCGGTTGATGCGAATGTCGGCGTAAGTGACGCCGAGTTTTCGCGCGGTGCTCAGGGCGATGTCGGCGAGAGCATTCTTATCGACAGCGGCTGCGGCAGCCGCTTCTTCGGCAGCGACACTGTTAATCCAGGAAGGAAGCACCGGCAGCGACACTGCACCGGCAGCAATCCCAGCCGTCTTGATAAAGTCACGACGAGAGGTGGTCATATCTCGAGCCTCCAACTATGTTTACGAGACGTGTTCTTATACACCATAAGCGAACACAGATTAAGGTCTACTGTGCGACTGTGTGCGGCGCAGCATCCAGCCATACAGCAAGATGATCAATGCAATAAAGAGCACGATACCGAGCCATGGAGCCGGAGCGAAGTCGGCCGGAAAGATTCCGAGCGGAGCATCGTTAGACAGACCGACGATCAGGCCGGCATTGAGCACACCCCAAAGGCTCTCACCCACGATCAATCCCGACGCAACCAATGTCCCCAGTCGCTCAGCACGTTCCGGATTCGGCGAGTTTCGCGTCTTCCGGTTGTACCAGTAAGACAGCACCGCGCCAATCACGACGGCAAATGTCGCCGACATCGGCAAGTAGATCCCGATGCCGACAGCGAGGGGCGGAATTCGCAGCTTGCCCAGTGCGCCGAGCACGGCGTCAAGCACTATCAGCCCGACGCCAACGACGGCGCCGATGCCTATCATGGTCCATTCCAAATTGCCGCCGATTACGCCTTGCGCAAGAGCGGAGATCAGAGTCGCTTGCGGCGCGGGCAACGGATTTTCTGCGACCACGTTCAGGTTCGGCGCACCCGCGAATCCATACGCCGTCGCAAGCAAATTCAGCACAAACGGGATCACAGCCGCTCCGGCAGCGACGCCCACGATGAGCGCGATCTGCTGCCGCATCGGCGACGCCCCGACGAGTTGTCCAGTTTTCAAGTCCTGCAAGTTGTCGTTCGAAATCGTAGCGCAGGCAAACACGATCGCAGTTACAAACAACGCAAACGCAACGAGCGCCGTCCGCGTCTCGGCCGACGGAGGAACGACCAGGATCAGTACCGACGCGCACACCACGATCGATAAAATACCAACACCCGAAATCGGACTATTCGACGCGCCGATCAGTCCCGCCATGTAACCGCAGATGCCGGCGATCAAAAACCCGACGATCAATACGAACGGCACCGCGACCAACGTGACGTTTAAAGCGTATGGCCTGAGCACCGACGAAGTGGCGAACGAATACGCCAGCCACCCAGTCACGATCAAACACGCGACAGTGAGGACGAGTATCCACTGCGGCGACAGATCGCGATCGCGATCATCACTAATTGCACTAGCGCGCGAGGCCGCGAGCGTGGTGACGAGTCCTCCGACAACCGGCTTCGCCAAACGCGCCAACGTGTAGATCGCCGCGACTGCAATTGCGCCCGCGCCGATGAATCGCACCTGAGTACGCCAGATGCCGATCGTGTGCGCGTCGAGATCGACGCCCGCGGCTGCGGGTGTAATTGACGTAAGCCACGGAACAGCAATACCCCAGGCGATAATTAAACCCGTAAGCATTGCCATACCGACTGACAAACCGACGAGGTGGCCCGCGCCGAGTAGCGCAAGCGACCACGCGAAGTCATATCCTGTCGACGCAGCCGCTCCGATGCGAAAGAACCCACCGAACGAACCGGCAGCAACACGCGTCGCAGTCACAACTGCGAGGCCCGCAGAAGCGGCCGCTCCAAGAACCACTGCGATCAATCCTTCTCGCGCTTCGCCCGTTTCGTCTTTCGTTTCACCACGCGTGCCCGATCCGACTTTCAAAACCTCCGCCGCCGCGACGCCTTCCGGATACGGCAAATCGGAGTTGGTCACCAGCGCGCGGCGCAGGGGGATCGTGAACACCACACCGAGCACGCCGCCCGTAAGACAGATCAAAAACGACTGCCAGAACGGAAAGCCGGTCCACCAACCGACGATCACCAGTCCAGGGAGAACGAAGATGATCGCGGAAAGCGTTCCGGCCGCGGAAGCGACGGTCTGGACGATGTTGTTCTCGAGGATCGACGAGTCTTTCACAAGGCTCAGAATCGCCATCGAGATCACCGCGGCGGGAATCGACGAGGCGAACGTGAGGCCGACCTTCAGGCCCAGGTAAACGTTGGCTGCTGTAAAGACCGTCGTAATAAGCGCGCCAAGAATGAGGCCGCGCACAGTGAGTTCTTTAGGTTTCATAGAAGAATCCTCGTACCCGCAGTGGAAATTTGACTCACGTTACTGCTTGCGTTTCTGTAACCAGATGAAAACAGCGCCACCCATCAAAACAGCAACCAGGATGCCCATCATTGCTCCATTCATCGTCCGTCTCCTCTCGAGACCGTGTTGCGCATCACAGTGATCTTCACCGCTGACGGATACTGCTTCGAGTGATGGACCGCGTTGCGCGCGATCACACCCTTTGACTCGTCGTAGTTTTTGCCGCCAGTGTTGAGGTTGCGATCGAAGCGGGGGAAGTTACTGCTCGAAATTTCAATTCGGATCCGATGTCCAGCGGCGAAGAAGTTGCTCGTCGTCAGCGGCGAAAGCGTGACCTTGTAAACCTTGCCGGACTGCATCCAGACGTTTGGCTTGTCGTAACCGTCGCGATAGCGCATCCGCTGAATCGTTTCGTCGAGATTGTAAGCGCGGCCGTCGGGGTAAACGTCGAGCAGCTTCACGGTGAAGTCAGTGTCTTTAGCATCAGACGAAACGTAGAGCGTTACCTCGATTGGACCACTAACCTCCACGCCTTCTCTCAGCGGCTCGGTGCTGTAAACGAGAACATCCGGACGCGACTCGTTCTGACGTTGATCGAAGGCGCCCGCCGTAATCGCGTTGCCGGTGCAACAAACATTGCCGCCAACCGACGGCACCGGATTCACCGGATCGTATTCAAACCGATCCGGGTTATCCGCAGCCGGCGAAACTTCAACGAGCGCGCCGTCGCCGTTCAGCGTGTTTGCCTTCCCGGCACTCGACAGGAACAACGTCATTTGTTGCGCGCCACGCGGCGGCCACGTGTCAGACGTTTGCCACTTGTTGAGGCCCATCGTGTAGTAACGCACGCGCGGCATCTTTTCGAGAATTCCGTTGTTCTCGCCTTTTAGAAAATGATTGAACCAACCGTATGTGAGCTCGTCGTAGTTCAAACGCGCGTCGCCAACGCTGCGCTCGCCAACGACGGTGTTCTCAGTGGCGCGTCGAAAGCCACAGTGAAGCGTCGGGGCGATAATCGCGTACTGTTGATTCGCCACCGCCGGCGAGGCGTTTTTTCGAACGTGATTGTAGGCGGCGAGGTTTGGACCAATCGAAACGTCGTACCACGACATGAACCAGAAGCCCGGGATGTTGATCTTCATGTTGTCGTGCCACAACCCGCCCTTGTACCACGCGCGATCGTTCGGCTCGCGTTCGACCATCGCGCCGCCCGTTGGCACTGGCATGCGATCGGCAAAAATGCCGTTTGGACCACCAGCGGCCTTCATGATGTCTTTGATGGGCAGGTGTCGAAGAGCTTTGGACCAGTCGACCTGTGGCAACTGCGGCGCGAGATCAAACGCGCGCGCTGCGCGAACCAGTTCCTCCTGCGACGCGCTTGGCGAGAACATCGGGCGCACCTGGTTTTGCTGACTGTAGAGCCACGCGATGAACAACATCTGCACCGCGCCGCCGCGATACCAGTTTCCCTGTTCGTACCAACCGTCCACTCGCCCGACACCGGCGCCATAACCTTGCGCAATCATTGTCGTAAACGCCGGATGTCCTTGCGCAGCGACAGCCATTTGCCACTCCGCCGTTGACGAGCAACCGATCGTGCCGACTTTTCCATTGGACCATGACTGTTTTGAAATCCAGGCGAGTTCGTCGACGCCGTCAGTCAGCGGTGGTCCAAGAATGTCGTAGTTTCCTTCCGAGAAGAACCGGCCGCGCTCGTTCATCGTGACATGCGCGTAGCCGCGTTTGACGGCCTCCAGCTCGCTCGACAGATCTCGTGGCGCACCGTTGCGAACGTCCCAATAGTTGAAGTTGTAGGGCGTGCGAGAGAAGATCGCCGGATATTTTTTGGACGTGTCTTTGGGCCGGTAGACGTCGGTGACGATACGCGTCCCGTCGCGCATCGGGATCATCATCTTGCGTTCGACGATCGCGATTGACTGTAACTCGGCCTCGATGGCGCGTCGCCGCTCGAGGTCCTCCGGCCTCACTTCACGGCGCTGCGAATGAACGCTTTCGTTTCCCGCGATCAGGACGGCAAGGCAGAAAGCGAGTAGAGCAAGGGCGAAGGTCCAGAAGGACTTCTTTTGCATGGTGGTGCTCCTCGAGAAGAAATGCGTCTGGGACTATAGATCGCTACCGCTTGTTTTTTCCGTTTATTTTACTTTTTTCGCGCCTTTAATTTTTTCTCTAAGAATCGGCCCAACCCCGGTGCCGTGCGTTCGGGCTCCTCCAGGTCCAACCCCATCATGCCCTCCCACAACAAATGCAGTCCGGTATCGTCCTTAATCGTCAGGTATCCGGTACCGAAGCCAACCCAGCGCGGATCTTCGTTTCCGCGTCCGATCTTTGCCGGCAGATGAAAAAACGAATCATCCTTGCCCCAAATGACGGTTAAAGAAACGTCAGCCTGGGCCATATCATCAACGATCTCGACTCGACCGTACTTTTTCGACTCGTACTTATTCCATTCTTCCACCCACTTGAGCAAACTTTTACCCAGATTTTCCGGCTCAAGCGCGAGGTGTAATCTGAATGGATCTTTAGGCGGCAGATCCCGCGACGTAGCGTCTACAACCGGAGTTGAAGGATCGACCTTCAGAGTCTCACGCATCCGCGTGTACTCATCACGACCAAGAAACTGGACTCTATTAATGAGGTTTACTTTCGTTTTTTGCCCTGCGACAACTCTGTCCTTCGACTTGTAGAACAATCTGACTCGCAGACCCGGCTTTAGCTCCGACATTTTCAATTCACGTGAGGAGCCGCCTATCACCTTAACCTGGTTGCCGTCTTCGAGAACGCCGACGAACGTTTCAGTTTTCTTATCCGGATTGATGAGCTTTATCTCGCGAGTCGCTTCATCCGAAGACTCGACGACGCCCTTCCACGAATCGCCCATGATCGTCTTTGCCTTCTGCGCGTAGGCACACGTTACGCCAAGGAGCAGAACACAAACTAGACGGATTGCGAACGTTTTCTTAGGCATTCATCCTCTGAATGATCGCGTCGGCAAACTCTGCGGTCTTGGCGGTGCCGCCGATGTCGCGTGTGCGCACTTTGCCCTCTTCGAACACCGCGAACAGTGCGTTCTCAATTTTCGCCGCCGCATCGCGCTCGCCGAGGTGGCGCAGCATCATGATGCTCGATTGCAACAGCGCGGTCGGGTTCGCAATGCCCTGTCCGGCAATGTCGGGCGCCGACCCGTGTACCGCTTCAAACACCGCGCCCTTCTCTCCGATGTTCGCTCCGGGAACAAGTCCCAAACCACCGACGAGCCCCGCGCAAAGATCGGAAACGATGTCGCCGTAAAGATTCTCGAGCAACATGATGTCAAACTGCTCGGGTCGCATCACCAGTTGCATACACGCATTGTCGACGATTTTGTCGTCAGCGATGATATCGGGATAGTCCAGGCTCACTTTGCGGAAACAATCAAGAAACAGACCATCGGACAGTTTCATGATGTTTGCCTTGTGCATCGCGGTGACTTTCTTTCGTCCCTCACTCCTCGCATAGTCGAACGCAAACCGCGCGATTCGCGTCGACGCCTTCTCCGTGATGATCTTCAAACTCTCAACCACGCCCGGAACAACGACGTGCTCCAACCCCGCGTACAAACTCTCCGTGTTCTCACGCACAACCACGAGGTCCAGCTCCGGATAGCGGCACGGCACATTCGGCAGCGAGCGCACCGGCCGCAAGTTCGCGTAAAGATCGAGCGTTTTCCGGAGTCCGACGTTGACAGACGTGAAGCCTTTACCAACCGGCGTGGTGATTGGTCCCTTCAACGCGACCTTGTTGCGCAGGATCGAATCGAGCAAGTCCTGCGGCAGAGTCTCGCCGAATTTCTCGAGCGCTTGCGCGCCTGCGTAATGCGTTTCCCATTGGATGTCGACGCCCGAAGCTTCGATGATTCGGACTACGGTTGAAGCGACTTCGGGGCCGATGCCGTCGCCCGGAATCAGTGTGATACGATGCATTTGCGGTCTCAGTTATTTGTTTTAGGTCTTTGTACTTTGTGCTTTGAACTTAGTTCGCTTCCGCAAACCACAAAGCCGCCGCAAGAATAAGTCTTTAGGCGAAGACTGACAATCCGCAGATGGTTCAAGAGGAGTTAGATTCAGTAAAACGCACCGCGGACGTCGTAATAATTGGCGGCGGCGTCATCGGTCTGACTATCGCTCGCGCGCTCGCCCGCCGCAGGGCCTGCCACATCTGTTTGATAGAACGCAACGGTCTGGGGCATGAAGCTTCGTTTGCAGCCGCCGGCATGCTCGCACCGCAAGCGGAAGCAAATTCACAGGACGATTTCTTTCGGCTCGCGTGCCGAAGCCGGGACCTCTACGCAAACTTCGCCGCCTCGCTACACGACGAAACCGGAATCGACATCGAGCTCGATACCACCGGCACGCTCTATCTCGCACTCACGCACCACGATCTCGCCGACATTGAAAAGCGGTACGAATGGCAAACGGCCGCGGGGCTTGCGGTCGAGAAGCTAACCCCGTCGCAAGCGCACGAGTTCGAACCGTGCATAAACGCGAATGTGCTGGGCGCACTGCGTTTTCCACTCGACGTGCAGGTCGAGAATCGACGACTGCTCAGCGCTTTGACGAACAGCGTGGCGAAACTCGGAGTTTCGATACTTACTGGCTGTAGCGTCGAGTCGGTGAGGATCGAAAAAGATCGAGTAACGGGCATCGTAACTTCGCGAGGCCTTATCAATTGTCCCACTGTGGTTGTTGCCGCCGGAACATGGACGAGCTTCATCGGGTTTTCTTCAGCGTCAGAAAAACCGTCGCTGGTAATCGAACCAGTTCGTGGACAAATGATCAGCTTCGACGCTCGCCCGCAGGTTACTCGCCACGTGATTTATAGCCCGCGTGGATACATCGTTCCACGACAGGACGGCCGCCTGCTGGCAGGCTCGACCAGCGAACGCGCCGGGTTCGCGAAGCAGGTGACGGCCGGCGGAATCAACTCAATCCTCCAAAACGCGCTCGAAATTTCCCCCTCAGTAGCAGCTTTGCCAATCACCGACACGTGGGCCGGACTGCGTCCGCGCGCTCCTGACAGTTTGCCTGTGTTGGGGCCTTGTGATGAAATTGACGGGCTGTTTTATGCAACGGGGCACTACCGAAACGGAATCCTACTCGCTCCCGTTACTGGTGAGTTGATTACCGAAGCGGTCGTCGCAGGCGTCACTTCTCCATTGCTGGGACCTTTTAGCCCAAGTCGCTTCGACCTGGTGCGCGCCTAACCACGGACAGGATCACGAATGATTCTCAGGCTTACAGCCGTCGTCTTTCTTTTACTCGCCCTCTTACTGGCTTCGCCGGCGTCTGCTTTCGCGCAGGCGTTGAACACGAGTGACGATCCGGCGGCGAAACCTGATACTCGCACCGCGCAAGCCCTGTTCGAAGACGCAAACGGATATCTCGGCCGCCGTTACCAGGAATTCAACAAACAGAACCTGCCCTACGATCCGAAGGTCGAACAAAAGACCAAGGCAGAACAACTGGAACTCGCGATCCGAAACGCGAACATTCTTCGCGCGCGCGGTCCACTCGCCGGTGACGATCTTTACTACCTCGGCATGTTGTATCACCTCGCTTCAGATGGTGACGAAGCGCTGAAGGCGATGCAGCTTCTATTAAAGGACAACCTTGACGGCGCCAAGGCGCAGGCCGCGCGAAACGTTGTGGTGCTTTACTCCGTCAAGAAGGGTCATGTACCGGAGGCGGTCTCCGCGGTCGCCGACTACGCGAAGCATGAACCGCAAATCTCCGGCGATCGATATCGCATGGAGTTTCTAATTGCCGATGCATACCTGCGAGCGAAGAACTACGAATCGGTAAGAACGCACGCTCTCGAGATGTTGACGGCGGCCAGAAAATTCGCGACCACCAACAAATCAGAAACGTTTACGCGCGACGACATGCTGGTCAAATCGGCCTTGTTACTGTCGGATGCGTACGTCAAAACCGGGAAAAAAGACGAGGCGATCCAGGTGCTACAGGATCTGCGGCGTCAGTCGCTTTCCCTGCCTTCCGCAAATCTGTATAAACACATGACGAGGCGGTTGGTGATGATCCAGCCGGAACTGGATCCGCTGGAGATCTTTAAAGAGTCGCGCTCGCCCATGACGCCGCCGGAGATCGTCGTCGCCGAATGGATCGATCAGTCGGCGATCAAACTGTCTGATCTTCGCGGCAAGGTCGTGTTGCTTGACTTTTGGGCGCACTGGTGTGGACCATGCCGGTTCACGCTCCCGAAGTTCTCGAGCTGGCACGACACGTACAAGGACAAGGGACTCGTCGTGCTGGGTCTGACCAAGTACTACGGTCACGCCGAGGGAGAGCCGCTGCCGCGCAAAGAAGAATTGACCTACCTCCGCAACTTTAAAAAGCGAAACCGGTTGCCGTACGGTGTTCTGGTAGGCGATTCAACAGTGAATGATTTGAACTACGGCGTGAATTCGATCCCGACAACGTTTCTGCTCGATCGCAAAGGGCATATTCGTTTCATCTCCATCGGGGCCGACGACAAGGAACTCGAAGCTTTGGAGAATTGGATCAAGATTCTCGTTAACGAGCGTTGATTGTTATGGAAGACCAGGGAATTACTTTATTTCGTATCGGAATTTCGTTTGCCGCCGGCATACTCTCGTTTCTCTCGCCGTGTGTGTTGCCGCTCGTGCCCGGCTACATCTCTTTGATCTCCGGAGTCAGCATCGACTCTCTGAAAGAAGGAGCAAGCAGCCGCCGCTCGGTAATTCTCAACTCGCTCGCGTTCAATGCGGGACTATCGGTGATCTTTCTTCTGCTCGGAACGACCGCCGGTCTCGTCGGCAGCGCAATCACAAACAATCCGTGGGTCCGCATCATTGGCGGCCTCGTGATCATCGCTTTCGGTCTGCAACTGATTGGACTGCTCAAGATCACGGCGCTTTATAAAGACACGCGCAAGTTTTCCGACGCCAAACCGCGCGGCATGCTTGGCTCAGCGGCGCTCGGAATGGCTTTCGCTGCTGGTTGGACGCCGTGTATTGGACCAATCCTCGGCGGCATCATTGGTTTGGCCGCGACGAGTGGTGGCTGGCGCAGTGGACTCATCCTTTCTGCATTCTATTCATTAGGACTTGCAGTTCCGTTTCTGTTGACTGGTTTGGGCATCAACCAGTTTCTCGCTTTCTACAAGAACTTTCGCCAGCACCTGCACAAGGTCGAGGTCGTTTCCGGCATCATCCTGATTCTGGTGGGCGTCCTCGTGATGAGCGGAAAGTCAACTTTGCTCACCAGCTCTCGTATCGCAGCGTGGCTGCCAAACTGGGAAGGCAAATTGGATCTTGGAACAGCTCCGGCAGTGGCTCCGTCGGCGGCGAATACGACCTTTGCGCCGGCACCCGACGTCGAGTTTCAAACACTTGGCGGCCAGCCGTTTCGTCTCAACGATGTTAAAGGGCGTGTCGTCCTGCTCAACTTCTGGGCCACGTGGTGTATTCCATGCCGCGAAGAGATTCCCGAGTTGAACGCGCTCCAGCGCGAACTTGAAGCTCAGGGTTTGAAAGTTATCGGCGCCTCGACGGAAGACAGCGCCGAGGGCGTGAATGATTATCAACAGTCAGTGGCGAAGTTTGAATATGAGGTTTTGTTGGGGGGTGACGATGCGAAAGCAAGACTCGAGCATCCACAACTTCCGACAACGTACCTCATCGACAGACAAGGGCGCATTCGTCAAAAAATAATCGGCGCGCGCAACAAAGCCGGGTGGGAAGCGGTCGTCAAACCGCTGCTTGATGAAGCGCCGGCAACCGCAAGCGCCGCGAAGTAAACGCAGGTGACCTTCAGGAGCAATAACATGAAGAAGCTATTTTTCGTTCGCATTCTCACTCTCGTCGCATTGCCGCTCGCGGTTTACGCGCAGGGCAATCACGAATACTCGCCACTCGTCGAGAAGACCGTCAATTACAAAAACTGGAGCCTCCCGAACCTCCAGACCGAAAAGAACGAGGATCTTCGATCACTGATAAAGGACAAGAAGCTTGTAATGATCGTCTACTTCGCTCCGTGGTGTGGAAACTGGAAAAACGAAGCACCGGTTGCTTTGAAACTTTACGAGAAGTACAAGGACCAGGGCTTTCAAGTGATCGGCGTCAGCGAGTACGCCCCACGCGATGAAGTGAAAACCTTTTTTGGCGAGCCTGGACCACCGTACCCGGTTGTCATCGAGTCTGAATCGCGTTACGACAAGATGAAAACACCGCATTACGGTTACCGGCAACTCACCGCTGACAATCGTAACTGGGGTTCACCCTGGAACATCTTTCTCGAACCGGCGAAAGTGACCCCGAAGGGCGATGTGCTTACCGAAAAGGCGTGGGTCGTTAACGGCGAGCTGATCGAAGAGGAAGTTGACAAGTTCATCGCATCGAAAGTTGGGGCTCCTTCCACAGAGAAAACAGAGAAAACAACTCCGAACTGATCTGTGGATCACTTGTCCTGATGAAACTTCGCGTCCTGTATCACGGTCACTGCTTCGACGGAGTAGCGTCGGCTGCAACGTTCACGCGATTCTACGAAGAACGGATCAATCCCAACGCAGAGGTCAACTACACCGGATTGCTGCATCGTCCCGGCAATCTGTTTGACCTCGACATGTTTGACTCGGAAGAGAACGCGATTGTCGATTTCAAATATGCGGCGTCGGAAAGACTGACGTGGTGGTTCGATCATCACGAGTCGGCGTTTCTGACGCCGGAGGATGAAGCGCATTTTCGTGCGGATACGTCGGGGCGGAAGTTTCTCGATCCAACGAGAAAATCGTGCACTGAGTTTATCGCCGACGTGGCGCATGACCGGTTCGGGTTTGACGTTGAGCCGATCGAATCGCTCGTGCACTGGGCGCATGTAATCGACGGTGCGCTTTATGAATCGCCGGCGCAGTGCGTGGAGTTGAAGGAACCTGCGTTGCAGTTGATGCAGGTGATCGAGGCCGACCCTGACGATCGTTTTATCGAACAAATCATTCGCGATCTGACAGTCGGGTCGCTCGAAAATGTGGCAACTGGAGCTGAGGTGCAGCGTCGATTTCAACCGATACTCGAGCAACACCTTGACACGGTTGAAGCGGTGAGGCGAAAAGCGACGTGCGCTAATGCTGTTGTGCAGTTTGATCTGGTTGACGAGGGTTACGAAGGGTTCAACAAGTTCATTCCGTACTACTTGTTTCCCGAGACGACGTATTCAGTCGCGCTGACGCGTGGAGCGCAACGCACGAAAATCTCGGTCGGTTCAAATCCCTGGGCGCCCAAGCCTCGCACTCATAACATTGCGAAGATTTGTGAGCGATACGGTGGCGGTGGGCACGCTGTTGTTGGCGCGGTTTCGTTCAAACCTACCGAAGTCGAGGAAGCCCGCCAGGCTGTTCGCGAGATCGTTGCGGAACTTTCATCGTAACGCCCAAACTTTATTAACACGCAAGCTTTTGAGTAACAGGCAGGGTTTTCAGCGGCTTCGCCGCCTGATGTGCGGCGTGGCTTTGCCTCGCCGTCAAAGTGCACTTAAACGACGGGGCTTTGCCCTCGGTCCGGGCTATGCCCTAACAGATTTGGGCCAAAGGCCGAACGAGGGGCGCAGCCCAACGAGAAGCAAGCCGCTTCCGGCGGGGCGAAGCCCCGCCTCACATCAGGCGGCGAAGCCGCAGCTAACGGGCCATTAACTCTTCTATCTCTTCCGCCTGCTTCGGCACCTTGTTAGTTAAAACTCGTGGCCCATTGTTCGTGCATAGCACATCGTCTTCGATGCGCACGCCAATTCCGAGGTACTGCTCCGGGACGTCCTTAGTGTTAGGCGAGACGTAGAGTCCGGGCTCGACGGTCATTACCACACCGGGCTCGAGCGGGCGCGAATCCTCACCGAAGTAGTATCGACCAACATCGTGAACGTCGATGCCAATCATGTGACCAAGCCCGTGCATGTAAAACTGCTCGTGCTTCTTTTCCTTAATCAACTCCTCCGGATCGCCCTTTAACAACCCCAGCTCGACCATACCTTCAGTCAACATCTCGATCGAATGCTGCTTCAACTGATCGTGCGTCACACCCGGTCGGACCATCTCGACACACGACATCTGCGTCTTTAAAACGAGGTCGTAGATCTCGCGCTGAGCCTTCGTGTAACGACCATTGATCGGAAACGTGCGAGTGATGTCTGAAGCGTAACCCTTGTACTCAGCGCCCGCATCGATGAGCAACAGATCGCCGTCACGCAACTCAGCGTCGTTGTTGATGTAATGAAGCACGGTCGCATTTGGACCACCACCGACGATCGACGTGTAAGCCGGACCAGCAGCGCCCCGCCGGCGAAAGATCTGTTCGATCAGCGCCTCAAGCTCGTACTCCTGCATACCGGGCCGCGCTGCTTTCATCGCTTCAACGTGCGCTTCGGCAGCAATGTCCGCCGCAGTCTGCATGATCTCGATCTCTTCCGGCCCCTTAACCACTCGCATCTCGTGAATGATCGACGCCGGATCGACAATCGTTTGCGGCGAATGAATCGGCTTGCGATTCACACCTCGCATCGCCGAGATCTCACGAACGATCGCGTCGTCGAGCTCGCGATTCACGCCGAGCCGGTAATAAAGAGTGTCCATGTCGATCAGTATTTCGCGCAGCTTGCTGTTGAAGTCAGCGATCGGAAACGCTGCGTGCGCGCCAAACTCGCTCACCGCCCCCTCGACACCAGCGCGCCGTCCGTCCCAGATCTCTCGCTCGGGATCGCGCGGCCGCACAAACAACGAATATTTGTTTGTTTCAGACGGTTTGACGACAGCGATGGCGTCTGGTTCTTCAAACCCGGTCAGGTAAAAGAAGTCGGAATCCTGACGGAAACGATAGTTGGTGTCGTTGGATCGCGTGGCTTCGCGCGCGCCGGGAATAATGGCTACCGATTTCGGCGCCATGCGCCGCATAAACTCTTCAAGATGCCTTTTTGTCATGCGCGGCATTGTACCTGAACCACTGATTTAATAGATAATCAGGGCTGAAACACCGATGAGCACGCAAACTCTTCCAGCAGAACAAACGCGACTGATAGTTTCACGCGATCCCGCGACCGGCGAAGAAATCGGTCGCACGGCGCTGATGAATAGGGATGACGTCGTCGCTTCCGTTCAATTTGCGCGCACGGCGCAACCAGCCTGGGCGGCACTTTCGTACGACGAGCGCGCCCGTTACGTTTTGCGTGCGCGTGAACTCGTCCTGGCCCAGACCGAAGAGATCGCAAGCCTCGTCTCACGCGAAACCGGCAAGCCGCCAGTTGAAGCAATCTCGATGGAGATCGTTCCCACTCTCGATCTGATGAATTACTTCGCGCGCAACACTGCGTCGTTGTTGAAGCGACAGAAGATCGACATCGGCCAGTATGGATTGATGGGCCGGTCGTCGTACATCTTTTACAAACCGCTCGGAGTTGTCGGGATCATCTCGCCGTGGAACTTTCCGTGGGCCACGCCGCTCGATGAAATCGTCATGGCGCTGATGGCTGGCAATGCCGTCGTGCTGAAGCCGAGTGAGTTGACGTCGCTTACGGCTCTCAAGATCGGCGGGATCTTCAAGGAAGCTCAACTTCCACGCGGTGTGCTGGAGATCGTTACCGGCGACGGTTCGACTGGCGCCGCTTTGGTTGAAGCCGGCGTAGACAAGATCATGTTTACCGGCAGTGTCGCGACCGGCAAGCGCGTCGCTGAAGCGGCAGCAAAGCGTTTGATTCCGGTGGTGCTCGAACTCGGCGGCAAGGATCCGATGATCGTTCTCGAAGACGCGAAACTCGAGAACGCCGCGCGGGCAGCGATTTGGGGTGCGTTCTGCAATTCGGGACAGGCGTGCGCATCGATCGAACGCTGCTACGTGCATGAATCGATTGCGCAGCAGTTTATCGATCTCGTCGTTAAAGAGACGCGCGCGTTGCGACAAGGGCAACCGACGGCTGAAAGCATCGACATCGGAGCGATGACTAACGAGCGACAGTTAAAGATCGTCGAGAGTCATGTCAGCGATGCTGTTAAGAAAGGCGCGCGAGTGGAAACGGGCGGCAGTCGCATTGATGGCAGCCGCGGATGGTTTCACCAGCCAACGGTCGTGACGAATGTGGACCATTCGATGGAGATCATGACCGAAGAAACGTTTGGTCCAACCTTGCCGATCATGACGTTCAAGACGGACGACGAGGCAGTCGCGTTGGCGAACGACAGTGTCTACGGCCTGACCGCCGCAGTATTCACGAGCGACATCCAGCGCGGGCGCGACCTGGCCGAACGAATCGACGCGGGAACTGTGATGGTTAATGAAGTCGTCTACACGCATGCCGTTGCGCAAACGCCGTGGGGTGGGGTGAAGCAGAGCGGTTATGGCCGGACGCACGGGCGGTTGGGGCTGCTCGAGATGGTCACGCATCAGCATGTTCACGCGAACGCGATTCCCGGGCTTCCGGACGTCTGGTGGTTTCGCTATACAAAAGAGGCCGGAAAGCTGTTTCGCGGCTTCGCCCGGCGTTTCACCACGGGCTCAGTCTTGTCCGCGTCTCCTCTTCTGCCACAAATAATCCGCCGCCTGTTCGAACGCCGCGACTAGGCCGGTCAACGGTTGGCGGTAGTAGTTGGCCGGTGCTATACTCCCTCGCCATTTCCCAGCATTACCAATTCCTCTCTCTGGGAGGTTCTGCGTACAGCTTGATAGTTTTTTTAAGGTCGGCCGTAGTTTCTTACTCCCAACTACTACAGCAGTTCGTATCCCACTAGCCCTGAACTCTGGAGGATGTCCGTGAAAAAGATTGCCTTACTAATGATACTGATACTTTGTGTGACCGGTTGTTTGCCCCTGGCGGTTCAAGGCCAGAGCGATGTGGCCGAACAGCGTCGCGCCGAGATCAGTCACCCCGTCCATTTTGATAAAACCGCCAAACCGCTGCGCGAGATGTTCGACACCGGCGAACCCGCAAAACCTGCCCGCGGCGGCAGAGATTTCGAACCCGGTAAACCAGGCCGCGTCGAAAACACCCACAAGACTTTTGAGGATCCACTGGCCGCGAGAGGCGCCGGCGCTATCTCGACACTGGTCGATCCGAAGGCTTCCGTTGTCGGCACGCCCATCGATCCGTCGTTGCGCGTTGCTCCGCCTGATACCACCGGCGATGTCGGCCCGAATCACTACGTGCAGTGGGTCAATCTCCGCTATTCGATTTACACACTGACCAGAGACGCGCAGAACCAGATCACTGGTTTCAACATCGTTCCGGGCTTTCCGAAGCAGGGCAACGTTGTTTGGCAGGGTTTCGGTGGCCGTTGCGAGAGCGATAACGATGGCGATCCGATTGTTCAGTACGACCAATTGGCGGATCGCTGGGTCCTGACCCAGTTTGCCGTGTCGTCCCAGCCGTTCACTCAGTGTGTCGCCGTTTCGACGTCGCCCAATCCGACCGGCACCTACTTCCGCTACGCCTTCTCGTACAGTCGCGATTTCAACGACTATCCGAAGATGAGCGTTTGGCCGGATGCTTACTACATCAGTTACAACATGTTTCGGAATGGTCGTTCAGTTTGTTGGCGATCGCGTGTGCGCTTTCGAGCGCGACCGAATGCTCATCGGCGCTTCGGCCAGGCAGCTTTGCGTCAGAAACAGCAGCCATCACAGTCTGCGAGCCTGCGGATCTCGAGGGTACAACACTACCACCCGCCGGGTCACCAAATCTGCTGTTAAGTATGACGACCACAACGATCAACTTCTGGCGATTTGCGGTGAACTGGGCCGCCGGCACAGGAACGCTGACTGGTCCGATCGCCGTATCCGGCGTGGCCGCATTCAGCCGCGCGTGTGGCGGTGGCACCTGCATTCCGCAACCCGGAACCTCTCAACAGACTCGATTCGCTTGCCGACCGGCTCATGTATCGATTGAGCTATCGAAGTTTCGCACGCACGAAGCGATGGTTATCAATCATTCGGTCACGAGTGGCGCCGGTGTTGGAATTCGCTGGTATGAACTCCGCAACGCGGCGGGACAGAGCTTCGCGACAGCCAATCCTGTGGTTGCATCAACAAGGCACGTTCGCACCGACCAACGATTTTCGTTGGATGGGAAGCGCCGCGATGGACAAGACCGGCGGCATCGCCATCGGTTACAACATCTCGAACGCTTCCACGATCGAGCCGAGTATTCGTTATGCTTTTCGCGGTCCGGCCGATCCGCTGGGCACGCTGGGTAACGAGACGAACGCTCTAACCGGCAACTTCGGAATCCAGACCGCGTCGCTGTCACGGTGGGGCGACTACAGCACGATCTCGGTCGACCCGGTTGACGGTTGCCAGATGGTGTTTACGACGCAGTTCCAACCCGCGAACGGAAACTTCAACTGGAGCACGTTTATCCACAGCTTCAAGCTGAGCACGTGTAACTAAGCCGTTCTTTCTGTAAAATCCGTGTTTCCCTGTGTTCTCGTAACGCAGGGAACACGGATTTTTATTATGCCCCTCTGGAAGAACTACATGTACCAGCGTGAACGCTGGTATCACCAACGCGACAACAATCGCCTCGTCCGTCCCCTGGATTGGGGTTTGTCGTACATCGTTGACCACGTCAACGGTGACGATCCGCGCGAACTTTTCCGGCAACATACGCAGCGTGTGATGCAGTCGAGTGAAGAGTTTTACGCACTGCCGGAGATCACTGACTATCGACTCGAAGGCGACCAGCTAACGTGGACTAGCGCCATCCACACTCCCTCAGCCGAAAACAACATCGCCCACGGGCGTTTCTTTCCCGCCAAAAGCAAAAACGGAAGCAGGCCTCGGGACGCTGTCGTCGTGCTGCCGCAGTGGAATGCACAACCGGAGAGTCACGTTGAGGCTTGCCGGATCTTCAATTTCATCGGCATGTCGGCACTGAGACTGACGCTGCCGTATCACCTGCAACGAAGACCGCCCGAACTCGAACGCGCCGATCATCTTGTTAGCACGAACGTCGGCCGCACGATCCAATCGATGCGACAAGCGGTGTTGGACACTCGTGCCGCCGTGCGTTGGTTGAAGAATGAAGGTTACGAACGAGTTGGGATTCTCGGCACGAGCGTCGGATCGTGTATCGCGTTTCTCGCTTTTGCTCACGAGCCGGATCTTGCGGCTGGGGCGTTCAATCACGTTTCGGGTTACGTTGCGGACGTTGTCTGGCATGGCCTCTCCACGACACACGTGCGGGCGGGTTTTGGCGATCAGTTGACGCTTGATGAGCTGCGCGAATTCTGGCAGCCGATTAGCCCATTCCCGTTTATGTCGCGAGTGGCGCAGATGGACCGCCGGCCGATGCGCTTCATCATCGCGCGTTACGATCTAACGTTTCCTCTCGACCTCTCGCACGCGACCATTGCCGAGGCGCGAAGGCTCGATCTCCCGCTCGACGTTGTGTGGCTTCCGTGCGGTCACTACACGACCGGCGAACTCCCGTGGAAAGCGATCGACGCCTGGAAGATCGCGACGTTCTTCAGAAAACAATTTGGGAAGAATTGAACGTTTTCATGAAAACACAGATTTAAAAGTCACTTTGCCAGCGGAAAAACCGGTTCGATATCAACTGGCACGTCCTTGAGTTTGTCGAGCGCCTGCTGCATCGGTGGTCTAATCACGGCAAACTTGTCGAGTATGGCTTTCGCTTTGTCGTAAGAACCTTCGGCCTCCATCGTCAACAATTCACTCGTGAGCTTGCGCACGCTGTCTTTAATCTTCGCGTGATCGATGCTGAACGTTCCATTCGTCTCGTTAAACTTAATCGCGCCTTCATCGGTCAGATAATTAAACTGCATCGCGACGCCGCGGCCATGCGCTTCGGTAATTCCAAATCGCACCGAACGAAACATGCTCGCGAGATACGTCGTGTAGAGTGTTCTCTCCATCTGCTTGTCGATGATGCCGCGATCGATCATGAACTGGAGCGCCCACAGTCCGGTCATATCCGCTTTCGCCTCTTCAATCGCCGAATAAAGCTCCTTTAGTTGCTTTCGCGGGGTCGTGTCCTGTCCGCCGACCTTGATGTTGTGTGGACCAAGACCGTGCATCAGTTCATGACAAAGGATGTGCGTGAAGAATGAATCAAACGCGAGCGCAGACTGGTCCGCCGGCGCGAGCACAACACGCGAAATCGGAATTAGCGTCTTGTTGAACTTTGCGTCCTGCGTATTCTTCAACATGACGCGCTTCGAACCTTTTTCCTTCACGACCCGCTCGTCGTTCGGAAGATTAAACGCCGCCGTTTGCACGCCGCTGTTACCTTCACCGGAGCCGAACACGAGGTTCACGACGCGGATCGGTGACGCCGCGCCAAGTTTCGGATTTCGATAACGCGGATCGATCGGCAAATTGTTTTCCAACTCCTGCAAGTGGCCGCTGAACTTCGCGAGTTTCGCAGTCTCGGCATCGTCGCGCAGCGTTACGTAAGCTTCGAACGCGGCTTTGTAACTGAACAGCTCGTCTTCGTATGTTTCGTATGGACCAATCGTGACGTCGATCGGCGAGTCGAGATCCATCCACGCGACGTCGCTGGCGTAATAATCGTCGGAACCGAACGCGTCGGCGCGCTTGTTGAGAAAGTCGCGAAGCGTTGCGTTCGTGGTCAGCGCAGCCGCCTCACGCAGCAGCTTAGCGGCCGGTTCGAGCACGTCCTTGTACGCCTGGCTGTAAGGCACGATCGTCAACTTCTTGTCCGATCCGCGGCGAATCAAATGAAAGAAACCCGTCGCCTTTTGCTTTTCCGCTTCTGGTAGCGTTTGCAGCCACGTGTTGAACTCTTCCTTCGTCATGTCTTCGGGATAGTAGTTCGCGCCGTGCGGCTTTTCGGGGACGCCTTCGATGAACGGCTTTTTCTCATCGAGACGCGACCATGGACCATCGTTGATGTAGAAATAGTGCAAACGGAGGCGGCCGGCGGCCGATTTGTCGGCTTGCAGTTTCTTTTCGAGTGCTTCGTTACCGCTCCACACCTGTCGCAGAAACAACGGATCGAGCAGCTTCGCGGCGGCGATAATCTTGTCGAGCGCCTGGCGATCTTTTGGCGTAAGTTTTGAAGTGTCCGCCGTTAGAGTCGTCGGAGAGAATCGCGCAATTTTGCGTGCGAGTTCGGGATCGCCGTTTTGAACAGTTGAAATCAACATTACGGTCACAGCTAAACAAGCGGTAAGTTTCAACAACATAATAACGGTTCCTTTTGTGCCTTGTTGTGGCTCATAACGCTTGCCGGTTCTTCAGAATCTTCACAAACGACGCCGAACGCAATTCCGGCAACGTCAAACCCGAACGTTCAACCGCTTCGGCTTCGGTGATTGCGCCGCAATTCACCGCGCGGAGAAAGTAATTGAGCAGGCCCTGCCCGGTTGCTGCGTCGTCGAAAACGTCGCCGACAAGCGTCGCTTTCGCAGCTTTCTCGACGAAGTTTTTCAAACGTTCGGAAGCAGCGTCGAGGCTTTCGAGAAAGAAAGAATACACGGCAGCGTAGCGTGTGGGGAGTTGCGCCGGATGCAAGTCCCAACCCTGATAGAAGGCGTTTACGAGCGAGTGCTGAATGTGGTCGTAATGAAGCTTCCACGCGCGATGGACCGTTTCCCGGTTTTCGTCAATCTGCTGTTGCGTCAGCGTGCCGCCTTCAGGAGCGCGATGCGGTGCGACTGGCATGATGTTCGTCGCGCCATCTGACAACCACACGCCGGTGCCCGCAAACGAAACCTGCATCATATGTTTCGCAAAGTCGCATGCCGCGTGGAGCATGTGTTGATGCGCCGCGGTGATGTTGCAACCGGCGGTGTAGTCGTAGGTGCCGAAGTGCGCAGCGACGCAACGTCCCTCGGCTTGAGCGAGCAAGAGTGGAAGATTCAGTTGACCCTGATGATTAATGATCGACTGCGTCGTCTCGATCATCATTTCGAATTTCAAACTACCATCGGCGAGACCGGTCTGTTTCTCCAATTGCTTCAACAGCGCGACGAGCGCCGTCACTTGTTCGGGAATCGTGATCTTCGGCAGCGTCACGACGAAGTTGTCGGGCAACTGCCCGTTGTTTCGTTCGACAAGACTGGAAACAAAAAGATCCAGCGTGCGGAAACTTCGTGCGCGCAGTTCTTCGTTGAACGGCTTGATGCGAATGCCGATGAACGGTGGGAGAGTACGATTCTTGTGACCCTCGGCGACTTCACCCGCGGCTGACGCGGCGTGGCCGTCCTCTTCGGCGTCAGGCCGGTTGCCATAGCCATCTTCGAAATCGATGCGAAAGTCTTCGACGGGCTCGCGCTGTAGCTTTTCTGTGACGCGCTGGTAGATCGTTGTGTGCAGTTTCGCGTCACCGATCAGATCGATCGCTTTCGCGAATGTGGTGGCGTCAGGCGCAAACTGCTCCAACGAACGGCGCGCGAGTGAACCAAGCCGCTGGGCCGAATCGGATTTAAACAAATGGGCGCCGCCGTAGACGGTGTGCACCGGCTGGCGCCGCCCAGTTTCACCCGGATAATGGCGCGCAAACTGTTCGTTTGCCTGGCGCAAGGGATCGATGATTCCGTCGATATTCATTAATCCAGTTCCTCACCGCCGTCGTTTACGAAATAGTTTATTGACACGGCGGCTTTCGCTTCGCTAAGGTGCTTAAGAGCCTTCCCGAGGGTTCTGCCCTAATTCTTCACCACTGTCAACCAACAAAGCGCTCCTGTACGCGGAGGGATAACTATGCGGAGACTCATTCTCGTTTTGGGCTGCGTCTTGGTGCTGTTCTCGCAGACTGCACTCGCGCAAGTGAAACATGGTGGGAAGATCGAATCGAAGTACGACGGCTTCACTTATGAAACTCTCATGCAACTTCAAAAAATGAAGGTGAGCTGCGACGGAGTCAAAGACAAGTTCACCGATGGTTGCGTGAGTATCGAAGTCACATTGCACATGCCGGGCATGCAACTAAATTACGTCCGCAACGTGACGCTGATGGTCGTCTTTGAAAACCAGGATTGGGTACGCGGGCATCCACTCGAACAACGAAACCTTTCTATATCCACCTACGACAAGACATACCGCTTCGGTCGAATGGAGCTCGTCACCAACAAGAAACCTGGAACCTGGGACACGAAGATCGAGAGACTGCAAGCGACCATCCCTTACGAGACGTTCAAGATGATTATCGAGTCGGACACGATCGAGATTCAGGTTGGGAATGGCTCGGTGATGTTGCGCGACAAAAACATCGCCGCGCTGCGCGATCTCAACAATCGCGTGCTCGTGCCGCCGGCAAACAGCTCTACTGGCACATCTGCCAAGCCTTCAACGCGTTCACGGGGTAAATGAGCATCAGGATCTGAAGTAGCAGGCTGTCGTGTATCCAGATCAGCAGGACCACTTCAAACACTAGAAACACAATCAGCGAGCGGAAAAATCCGAGCTTACGGGCGATCAAAACGCCCACGATCGCGCAGAACAGATCTCCAAGCGAGTTAACGACCGTATCGCCGGTGTAGCCAAGCGCCGCGGTCTGTTCGCGATAACGGTTGATCACGAAGTTTGTGTTTTCGAAAACTTCCCAGACCGCTTCGAGTATCGCAGCGAGACTAAGCTGCCAGGCTGGTGAGAGCTTCCTGAAGATTAACGAGATCAGCCAGAACAGCAGAAACCCGTGAAGTATGTGAGTGAAGCTGTACGGGTCGAACAGTTGTTGCGAATTCTCCGAGCTGCACGTATCGCCCACCCAGACACGAAACACACCACACTCGCACGCCCACAACCGTCCCTCAGCCCACAACGCCAGTGCCGTGAGCGGTACGAGCAGGACGATCACCAGCACCGGTTTTGTGAACGCGGATTTCACAGATTAGGCCCGCCAGTTTACTTGTTCAGCGCCCGTTGTGGAGGGATAAAAAGTTAGGTTGAACCATTATTAAACATTCGGGTAAAATCCTGTGGCACTGGGAGCCCTCTCCTTCGCAATTACCGCGCTTCGACAAGAGTAGAACCAGTTGATCTAATAGCAAGTCAACGAAAGGCAAGTTCAAATGAAATCGCGTTCCTCCCTTTACCCCCATGTAGGCGTATTAGTGTGTGTTTTCGCCGCTTTTGCGATCTCAATTCAGGCTGCCGGAGACGAGTGGAAGCCGATCGAACCCGCCCATCTCGCTTTGAAATCTCCCACAATTGAGAAGGAGGCAGACGCCGAAGGCCTCTTTTGGGAAGTCAGAATCGACGACAACCCCGAGGGCGACCTCATCTTCAACCATTACTTCCGCGTCAAGGTATTCACGGAGCGCGGCCGGGAGTCACAGAGCAAAATCGATCTCGTTTTTGGGAAGCTGTATGGCGGCGAAACCAAGATCAATGACATCGCGGCCCGAACCATCAAACCTGACGGTTCCATCGTTGAGTTGAAGAAAGAAGACATCTACGAACGGACCATCGTCAAAGGCAGTGGGTTGAAATATAAGGCGAAGTCGTTCGCGATGCCCGCCGTGGAACCAGGTTGCATAATCGAGTATCGCTGGCGAGAAGTTCGTGTCAACACTGACGCGAATTACGTCCGCCTCCAGTTTCAGCGGGAAATTCCTGTGCAGCGCGTTAAGTACTCGATCAAACCGATGAGCTACGAAAACGCCAGTTTCCACGGCCTCACTCTGCACGGGCCAAATACTTCATGGGTGAAAGAAAAAGGCGGCTACTACTCAACCACGATGACAAACATGCCGGCCGTATACGAAGAGTCGCGCATGCCGCCGGAGGATGAGGTTAAAACGTGGATGCTGGTCTTTTACCAACAAGCAACCAGCGAAAAGCCCAACGCAGAAAAATATTGGCTCGATCTCGGCAGGAATTTCTATGAGCGGACCAAGTCACTTCTAAAACCGAACGATGAAGTCAAAGTATTGGCTAAGTCGCTTACCGAAACCGCAACGACCGATGAAGAAAAAATCGCGAACCTGTTTGACTTCTGCCGATACAAGATTAAGACCACTAAAGGTCTCACGCCTGACGAACGTGCCAAGCTTAAAGAAAATAAGAGTCCTTCCGACACTTTGAAACGTGGAATTGGTACTGGAGCGGATATCGATCTGCTCTTCGCATCGCTCGCAAACGCTGCCGGTTTCGATGCCCGAATCGCACTCTCGCCGGATCGCGGCGACATCTTTTTCGACAAGTCGTTACCTAACGCCTACTTCATCAGGCCTCAAAACATAGCCGTCAATGTAGGCGGAAAATGGAAATTTTTTAATCCCGGCTACGACTATATTCAACTCGGAATGCTTCGCTGGCAGGAAGAGGGCCAACAGTCGCTCATCTCGGATCCGAAAAACCCGGTCTGGGTAGATACACCGATGTTTCACCCGAGAAATCTCTCGTTAAAAGAACGGCCAAATTGAAACTGACCGACGACGGAACTCTTGAAGGCGACGTGCGTGTTGAGTTCACCGGACATTTCGCGATTGAGCGAAAGCACGAACTGGACGAAGAGTCGGAAACTCAGCGTGAGGAAACCTTGAAAGAAGAGATCAAGAGTCAGATGAGCGCGGCCGAGATCACAAACATCAAGATCGAAAATGTCACGGACCACGTGAAGCCCCTCGTATTCTCTTACCGCGTACGTTTTCCAGGCTACGCAACGCGCACCGGAAAACGACTGTTTTTGCAGCCCGCGTTTTTCCAACACGGTCTTAAACCACTATTCGCAACCGCAAATCGAAAGTACCCGGTCTACTTTCATTACCCATGGTCTGAAAAAGACGAAGTTGAAGTCGAGTTGCCAAAAGGATATGCATTAGACAACGCTGACGCTCCGTCGCCTTTCGCAAGCGGCGAAATCTCTGCCTACAAGCCAAGCCTCGCTGCAAGCGATGACGGCTCACTGCTGGTTTACAAACGGAACTTCTTCTTCGGTGCTGGCGGCTCACTGCTTTATCCAGTTGAGTCGTATGTAGGCGTGAAGGGCTACTTCGACGCAGTACACAAGCAGGACAGCCATAGCATCGCCTTGAAACAGACCGCTACGAAGTAGTGTTCCTCAAGAACTGAAGTTTGGAGATTTAAATGAGATTCTGGCTAATTAGCATCCTCGGTCTTTTGATTCTCGCAACGCCCGTAACCGCTGCGCCGGGGGATGAAGTGCCCTCATGGGTGCAACAGGCGATCGCAATCAAGGTTCCTCCGTTCGATAAAGACGTGCCGGCGGTAGTGCTGGTCGATGAATCACAGACCATTATTGGGTCTGACGGGAAACAGAATGAGAGCTATAACTACGCTGTTCGCATTCTGCGACGTGAAGGACGGGATTATGCAGCCGGGCGGGTAAGCTATATCCCTAATATTTCCAAGGTGAAAGATTTTCGCGCGTGGTTGATTCGACCGGGCGGCGCAATAAAACGTTATGGTAAAGACGACACCGTGGACGTTGCCGGCGATCTCAACGATGTTTATAACGAATACCGGGTCAAACGGATCTCAGGATCGGACGATGCTGACACGGACGCAGTTTTTGCCTATACCTACACGCGGGAAGATCGATCCGTATTCAGTCAGGCTGAGTGGTTTTTTCAGGGATCTCTGCCGGTCATCAACTCGCGGTACAACCTCACGGTTCCAGAAGGCTGGCGTGCCGAAGCCGTAACTTTCAATCACCCAAAAATCGACCCGAAAATCAATGGCACAAGCTACTCGTGGGAACTTTCGAACCTCTCGCCAATTCCCGAAGAGCCGTTAAGTCCGAGCCTCAGTAACCTCGTTCCGCGACTGGCAATAAGCTATTTTCCATCCGCGGCTACGCAGTCGTTGTCGATTAAAACGTTCAAAAGTTGGGGTGAAGTTGCCGGTTGGCTGACCGAGTTAAGCGATCCGCAAGTCATCATCGATGATGCAATGGCGAGAAAAGCTCATGAATTGACAGCCCTCGCCAAAACCGAATTCGAGAAGATCCGCGCTATCTCCAGTTACGTACAGAACATCCAATACATTTCTATTCAAACCGGAATTGGTCGTGGAGGTGGTTATCGTCCACACGCTGCGAACGAGGTTTTTGCGAAGTCGTATGGCGACTGCAAGGACAAGGCGAATCTCATGCGCGCAATGCTTAAGGTTGTGGGCATTGAGGCTTATCCAGTCAGCATTTACTCGGGCGATCCCAATTACGTTCGCGCCTCCTGGCCTTCGCCACAACAGTTCAATCATTGCATCATTGCCGTAAAGGTCAGCGACCAAACGCAGGCCAGCACAATTATTCAGCATCCAACTTTGGGACGGCTGTTGATGTTCGACGCCACGGACGAACAAACACCGCTTGGCGACTTACCTTATTACCTGCAAGGCAGCCTTGCCTTGATTAGTTCGAAAACTGAGACAGACCTGGTGAAGATGCCCGTCACGCCACCGGAGATGAATCAGCTCGAACGTACCGCGACGTTGGAATTGAAGGCAGATGGCGGCATCGCCGGGATTATTCATGAGCTGGCCAACGGACAAACCGCAGTAGTGTTTCGCTCAGAGTTTCGGCGGCTTTCGAAACCTGAATACACCGGAATGATCGAACGCTGGTTGACGACGGGAGCAACGTCGGCTCGTCTCAATAAGATGGAACCTACCGATCACAATGCCGACGGTCGCTTCAGTCTAAACGTAGAATTCAGCGCATCAACTTACGGTCAGTTAATGCAAGGTCGTCTGTTGATTTTTAGGCCGGCCGTGGTATCGCGGCGTGAAGGTCTTGCGTTGACTGCGGCGTCGCGCAAACATCCTGTGGTCCTGAGAGCGAATGCGTATTCCGAAACGGTGAGAGTTCAGTTGCCGTTGGGATTCACAGTAGATGAAGTGCCAGACGCGGTGAAGATTCAGACTCCGTTTGGGTCATACGTGACGAGCTACGAAATCAAGGACAATCAACTGGTTTTCAAACGGCAGTTGTCGCAGCAGGCAGCCACCATCGCCCCTGCTGATTACGAGGTTGTGAGAAAGTTTTTCGAAAGCATTCGCGCGGCCGACAACGCGCCTGTTGTGCTGGCGCGGAAGTAACAGTAGCGCTTTAGCGGAAACGCTAAGCTGAGCCTCGTATTTCATGTGCCCCACAAAAAGCACTAACTGCTGAAAGCGGATACTCGTCTGGAATTTGTTGCACTTGCGAAAGTGACTGCATACATCTGCCGTATAGAATTTCGTCGTCAATTATATTCCGGCCTCGCAACCTGTAACTTCAATCTCAAAGGAGCACATACAGATGGTTAGCACAAAAGGAACCCTCCTAGTCACTGCCTTGATCCTTGCGGGAGCGGTTTTTGCCGGTACGTATGGCCAGGGAAACGAGGAGAAGATCACATCAGTTTCGAACATTACGGTCATAGACGCCACCAATAAGACCGTCGGGCGCGTTCAATCTGCGAGTGGTGATGCTGCGACTCTTTCTGTCGGATTTGTTGTAGCGGGTGTTTCACAACCAATTGTCCTGAACGTCAATCGAGATAAGATGTACGGTGCTCAGGGTAACGGTAACGTCGTTTTTTGAGTCACTGGACTGCTCAGGAACCCCTTTCCTTTTTCGAGGTTTAGTCGCGACGCCTCCTGATCGCGAGCTCAGTCCATAGACCGCGGTCGTCTTACCAGGTAGTACCTTATATGTTCAGGATGTGGACCTTAGTCCACAAGAGATACACGCACAATCTATTCTCACCAGGACAACGCCGTGCACTGCGCAAGATATGGGCACGTTTACTGCGCTACCGGCGAAAAAGATGTTCGATTTAGACGGGGAGTTTACCCCACCCTTCACTACACGTTAGCGGACTCTGAATCCGAACAATTCATTTACGCGGCATCTCACTCACCGAGCGCCGCGTATTTGAACAACCTAAACAGATACCGCGGTCGGTCGTATTGCACCGCGCAGGAGCTGTAGTGCTGAGGTTGAGTGTCGGTGCAATTACAACACAGCTTGGCCAAGAGAAAAGGTCGCAGGAATTAACTTCCAGCGACCCTTGCGAACTGTTTGGCAGCCCACAGTGGACAATCTTCGCAACTTCCTTTTGAAGCCGCGACAGAATGCTCAGTTTCTTACACTGATTGAGCTTCCGAAATACGGGCAAAGCGTGGGCTGACTTCTCGTGGCGCAGGTCAGTCCGCGCCACGGGAAGAATCGCCGCCGGTTTCAATGACCGGGCAGCTTGGACATCTACACGGTCATTGGCGCCGATGCACTCCACACCCCACCAGCGGGCAGTACCGCCCCATTACTACTGAGCGTAATGGGGGGGCCAGTGTCGGGCGTCAGGGTGACTTTGAAATCCGAAGGACCGCCCCAGTTGAGTCCGATTGCGGTCAGGGTGTACGCACCCGCCGCCAGAATCGACTGGGGTACGACCATGTCGTTTACCGGATTGTTGAATCCGGACTTAAGGTGGAAGAGCTCAGAACTACCCGCGGGGGTTGAGGCGACGACACTCAGTTCGTTGTCGCAGGCTGTTGCGTGGATATTGACTATTTTAGCCATGAAATTCTCCTTCTACTTGGTTAGGGAAACTAAAGGCTAGTTTCCTTTGAGGTGGTGAGTACCGGGACTGGGAGTACTCTGAGTTTTTAAAGTCTGTGACTCGAGGGAGTGAAGCCTATTGCAAAACCCCAGATAAGTTTAGTCAACCAGGTAGATCAAAAGCTGAATGGCCCTAACTCCTATAAGCGGTAAGAGCAGTAGATACTATTTCGAAAGTATCCGTTAAGCATCCAAGCGCACAAAGTGTGACGCATGGTCACCGAACTAAACACCCCGACTATCCTCAGTAGTCAGCTAAACACTTAAGACGTCATACGTCTGTGCGTTAAAACACATAACACAATCAAGATTTGTTTAACCAAAACGCTTCGTTTCTTTGACGCCGAACAACTCATTCAACCCGACGTCTCGACAGCAATGGCTTTCATCGTCATATCTTGCTTCGATGCTAGAGTACTGCTCGTCAGCGGGGTTAATTCGGGCGTTAGGCGCGCGCGCGACGTCGGGAAAGAACCCATGACAATGTGCCTTTACCCAAATGGACCAGGGCCAGGTCGCTACTGAACAGCTATCGGATGGACATTCGGGAGAATGAGCGATGATCCTGGCCCGTGGAGAAAGGACTCGAACGAACCGCCAGGCGCGCAAACTGATCGAGACTGTTTAAACACCGCGTGACAAATAGAAAGGCCGCCGGAGTTAATCACAGCGACCTTCGTCACAAAATGGACCAGCTCTTTCTTCTTCATCTAGTCTAACAATGGCAACTTCAATTTGAATTCTCGTTTCCCCACTCCGTGCGCTTCATACCAATGAACCTCGGCTAACCGTATCGTACCATTCGCCAGTCGGACTTCGCGCAACTCCTTTTCGCTTGCGCCAACGACTACCACCATAAACTTTCGAAACGATTGCGGTCGCGAACTCCCTTGCCTGTGGCAATAGTTTCAATCTCGGCTATCTGGCTGACTATTTCAAAGTCCATCGTGAGGAGCTTACTCTAGGAATCTTGTCGAAAAAGGCAATTGCGCAAGTTGCTATAGCGTTGGGCGAACTGTTCTTATCTTTAGAGTTCAATGAGCTCCATGAAAAGATAGATCGACCCTTGAAGCAGGATCGAAAGCCGTCACAGGATACTATGGGCCACAAGTGGAGGTGATTATTGTCGAGTGGAACCGGTGTCTCTCCTGCGACAATAGCGGCTAAGCGCTCTCTTCGAAAACTTCTAATCTGTTCAGAGGTTGTTTCTGACAAGGTGAATGCCGCGCAAATTAGTGGCGGTGCACGAATCGAGGTATTTGTATAGCCCATCCAAATCCAGTCGTAAACGAAGTTGGCCCAACACCTGTATTGGCTTGACATCCGTAAATTGTCTCACTTGCACCATACTGGCTGACGCCCGTCCCCAACGCTCACTGGCAAAGGTCGGACGATAGTTGGGCAAGAGTAAGGCGCTAATGGAGCGCTGATCGTCGCAGTGGAACTACAAGGCAGCGCGAAACGACGCGGGTGGATCTCTCCGGCTGAAGCAGTTCTGCTATGAACCAAAAGCGCACCGAAACGTGAGACTCCCTAAGAGTTTCCCCGATTGATCGATCCTGCCGACGGCGTAAGATACTGTTTTAAAACTTGCACGTGCTGACCGTGTGCGCTCACTGCTCATTACTGTGTCAAGCCACTTCAACACCCGTGAGGCTGGCATCATGACTAACCGGCTCCTGACAGAAAGGCAAAGGAACGAACTTGAATTCTACGAAGAATTCTCAAAGTGTAACCAGCCATCGGAGGTCTGCTTTGATTCGATTTCAGGTAAGGAGACAAGGCCCTGGAATTCTTATTGGCATGCCATAGGCATTGTTAAGGAGAACTTCAGGTCGGAAGATCAGAGACTACTGGACTTCGGATGCGGCAGCGGAGAGAGCTCTCTTATCTTTTCCAGAATCGGTTACGAAGTATTCGGCTTCGATTTATCCCCTAACAATATCTTCACGGCAAAGCGTTTGGCCGCGAAATACGGTATGACAGAGAGGACTCATTTTTCTGTAGGCGTGGCGGAGCGCCTCGATTATGCGGATGGGTATTTTGACGTCGTAGTCGGCTTCGACATTCTCCATCACGTGAACATAAGCCAGGCACTCACGGAGTGCTGGAGAGTGCTTAATGTAGGAGGGTTGGCGATATTCCACGAGCCTGTCCGAATCCCTGTGTTAGACACACTAAGAGAGACAACATTTGGGAGATGGCTGGTTCCCAAGGAAGCATCGCTCGACCGCCAAGTCACTCAAGATGAAAGAAAGCTCACGGCAAGTGATTTGGAGCTTATCAGCAGACTTGATCCCGAGCTATCGGCTGAACGATTCTTACTCCTCTCAAGGATAGACCGGTTTATCAGGCATCCGAGCAGTAAGAAACAATCGTTTCTGGAAAAGATGGATTCTAAACTGTTCAGATTGCTACCTTTTCTAAGGGCGTATGGAGGAGTAATAGTTCTATTCTTAAAAAAACAGTAAAGGTGAACCTGACTTAAAGTGAGTACCTGAAAAATCAATCCCGTAAAATCTCCAATGTAAGCAGAAGAATTTCTGTGTTCGATTTGTGAAGGCAAAGGATCGGTTTGGGTGGGCCTACAGTGATCTATGTCCGCTCGGACGACTAAGCCGATGGTTAGTCAAGTATATATTCTCCCAAGTTGGACTCAGTTTTTGAGGCGGTTCGTTACCAAGACGTTACCGCTCAAAACCTGCTCACTGAACGAGACTCTGTAAGTTGTTGAAAGGAATTGGCAGCGCATACGGGACTCGAACCCGTGATCTCTGCCTTGAGAGGGCAGCGTGTTAACCGACTACACCAATGCGCCGCAGCGGATCCGGATTATAGGTGGCTATAGACAGGGTTCGCAAGTTTAAGGGACCGGACACCGCCTCATCACATTCCCAACATTCGCTTGCCTTCGGCGAGTTGTTCGTTACTGACTCGCTGTGTCCGACCGAACTGCGTTCCAAGGCTAAGAAACCGTTCCTCGAACGTCTTCGCATCAACGATCGATTCATCCGTTACGAGCCGCATCTGCGTCTTCACAAATTCGAATCCTTCGAGGCTCGTTTTCATCGACGAAACAAGCAGAGTGAAGCCTTGCCGTTGCCGCTCGTCAGTCATCAACGCAATTGCCTCCTCATACTGCGGAACTGCTTCATTAATCAGGCGTGTCTCGTCATCCAGGATCTTTACGATCTTGTCTGCACTCGTTCGTAACTCGGTACGATTCGCCGGAAACCGCGCTCGCCCTTCCGGCCCGAATGCTCTGCCCCATTCGGTAGTCCACTCATCTGTGTCTGTCCCGCTCTTAGCCCATACGGTGTTCGCTTTTGCGAGTAAAGCGGCGGCGCGTTTTTCTCGCGAAGCAGACTTGCAGCCACTGAAACCAATCACCAGAAGAACCACCAGCACTATTCGCATCGGTCTCATCGTGCTCGCACCTCCTCCAACCTCCCCAGCAGAATAACTGATAACGCACTCACGGAACCCCGATTTAGCGGATTAATTTGCTATACTCGACGCGCTCGGACTACCTGATCCTTCGCCGGTGAATTAATCTAGTCGTTCTATGAATGTCGTTGTGCTGCGGGAAACGCAGGCGGGCGAGGCGCGTGTCGCGCTCATGCCCGAATCCGTCAAGAAACTGGTCGCGCTCCAAGCCACCGTCAACATCGAACGCGGCGCCGGTCTCAACGCCGCTCGCATCGACGCCGATTTTCAGGAAGCCGGCGCCGAACTTTCATCCGATCGCGAAGCATTGCTCGCCACTGCCGACGTT
This sequence comes from uncultured Acidobacteriota bacterium, assembly GCA_963789185.1. Classification (GTDB taxonomy): domain Bacteria; phylum Acidobacteriota; class Blastocatellia; order Pyrinomonadales; family Pyrinomonadaceae; genus PSRF01. Next base: position 26,291 of record CAWBJU010000007.1, on the reverse strand, counting down.
CTCGCCGTCGTCAATCGACCCCGCGAAGAAGACTTTGCCCGACTCAAGCGAGGCGCTATCGTCGTCGGTTTCCTCCGCCCACTCGACGAACCTGCTGCACTACTACCGGCAATCGATCGCGGTATCACCACGTTCTCAGTCGAACTGATTCCCCGCATCACACGCGCGCAGGCGATGGACGCGCTCTCGTCGATGGCGACTGTCGCCGGTTACAAGGCGGTGTTAATCGGCGCCGCTCACATTCCGCGTATGTTTCCGTTACTGATGACTGCTGCCGGCACTGTGCCTCCCGCAAGAGTGCTCGTGCTTGGTGCGGGTGTTGCCGGACTCCAGGCGATCGCCACAGCGCGACGTTTAGGAGCGGTCGTCGAGGGTTACGACGTGCGCGCCGCGGCAGGCGAACAGGTGAAGTCGCTCGGCGCAACATTTCTCGAGGTCGATCTGGGCGGGATCAAGACTGAAGACGCGGGCGGTTACGCGGTCGAACTTTCCGACGAAGCAATGGACCGCGGACGCACGCTGATCGCGGAGCATGCAAAGACTGCCGACGTAGTCATAACCACCGCGCAGGTGCCCGGCCGGCGCGCACCGCTGCTGATTACCGAAGCAGCAGTTGACGGGATGAAACGCGGTTCGATAATCATCGACCTGGCCGGCTCCACCGGCGGCAACTGCGCCTTGAGCCAGGCAGACGTGACGATCGAACGCGACGGCGTAACGATCGTCGCACCGACAAACTTGCCCGCAACCGTACCCGTCCACGCAAGCCAGCTCTACTCGCGGAACGTCACAGCCTTTCTCTCATTGCTGATCAAAGACGGGCAGTTGCAGATCGATATGAACGACGACGTAGTTGGACCATCATGCGTGACGCACGCCGGCGAAGTCGTGAATCAACGCGTGGCCGCGGCACTAAACGCGCCAATGATTAATCGGGAGTAGAACGGATGACGCATGAAAGCTTGATCTCGGCGCTTTACGTTTTCGCGCTGGCAGCGTTTCTCGGCTACCAGGTGATCTCGCGCGTGCCGCCGCTACTGCATACGCCACTGATGTCGGCGACGAATGCGATCTCCGGCATCTCGCTCGTCGGTTCGATCGTCACGGCGGGCGCCGGACATAGCACGACCAGCACGATCCTCGGTTTCGTCGCGGTTGTTTGCGCCAGTACCAACGTGGTCGGCGGGTTCGTGATCACCGATCGCATGTTGAAGATGTTCAAGCGAAAAGATCTAACGAAAAAGGACTAAGCAGCCCGACTTCACGTGCAAGTCTACTTCATCGAACTCAGCTACCTGCTCGCTTCAATCCTTTTCATCCTCGGATTGAAGGGCCTGAGCCATCCCGAAACCGCGAAGCGCGGAATGCATCTCGCCGAATTTGGCATGTTGATGGCCATCATCGGCACGCTGATGCATCACGAGATCGTCACCTATACGTGGATACTCATCGGACTAGCCATCGGTTCAGCGGTCGGACTCATGATGGGATTCTGGGTCCCGATGACGGCGATGCCGCAACGAACCGCGTTGTCGCACGCCTTTGGCGCCCTCGCTGCGGCACTCGTCGGCGTCGCCGAGTATCTGAAACACCCGCACGATCTCGACACCATCACGATGAGCGCACTGGGTTTCGAAGTGATGCTCGGTTCGCTCACAACCACCGGAAGCCTGCTCGCATTCGCAAAACTGCAAGGCATGGTGCGCGGCACGCCAATGACTTACAAAGGGCAGAACATCTTCAACATGCTTCTGCTCGCGGCAACGATTGGCATTTTTATCTATCTCGTCATCAATCCCGGTTCGATGCCGCTGTTCTTCGTGATGGCGGGACTCGCTTTCCTTTTTGGTCTGTTGCTGGTGATGCCGATCGGTTCGGCCGACATGCCGGTCGTGATGTCGTTGTTGAACTCGTACGCGGGACTCGCTTCAGCAGCGACTGGATTCGTGCTGAATAACAAAGTGCTGATCATCGCCGGCACGCTCGACGGTTTCTCCGGATTCATTCTCTCCATCCTGATGTGCCGCGCGATGAATCGTTCGATCACGAATGTTCTGTTTGGTGCGTTTGGCAGCGCGGCAACTGCCGAAGCCGGCAGTGAGCAACAAGGCTCGATGCGCGAAGTCGGTCTCGAAGACATCGCGACGCAACTGGCCTATGCGAACAAAGTCGTATTCGTACCCGGTTACGGTCTGGCGACGGCCCAAGCGCAACACGCAGTTCGCGAACTCGCCGACGTACTCGAGAAACGCGGCGTCACGGTGAAGTATGGAATCCATCCTGTCGCCGGACGCATGCCGGGACACATGAACGTGCTGCTGGCCGAAGCGAATGTTCCCTACTCGTCGCTTTACGAACTCGAACAGATCAATCCTGAGTTTGCGACAACAGATGTCTCGGTGGTGATCGGCGCGAACGACGTTGTGAATCCTGATGCGCGCGACAATCCGTCAAGTCCGATCGCGGGTATGCCGATACTCGAAGTCGATCGTTCGAAGTCCGTCGTGGTGTTGAAACGCGGGCAGGGCAAGGGCTTCTCCGGACTCGAGAATCCTTTGTTTTTTAAACCGGTAACAGGCATGCTTTACGGCGACGCGAAAGACACGCTGACCCGCCTGGTGCAAGCTGTGCAACACGCATAACTAACCACGGTTTTCGCGCATCAAAGCTTTCCCGAATTGATCTAAACAAAATGATTTCGGAACCAAATCGTCCGTTTTCTGGAGAACGCATGCGAAGATTTCTATCCGCCCTGGTGCTGGCGAGTCTGCTCGTCACCACTTTTCCTGCAACTATTCCCGCAACCTTTGCGCAGCGCGCTGCTGACAAAGGCAAGAAATCCGCGACCGCGCAGCGTGGTGTCGACACGATTGCCGCCAATCAGATGAAAGACTATCTGACGTTCATCGCCTCCGATGAAATGGAAGGGCGCGATACACCTTCGCGTGGTCTCGACACGACAGCGAAATTCCTCGCGATGAATCTCTCGCGCTGGGGTTTCAAACCAGCCGGCGATAACGGCACTTTCTTTCAGAGCATCGATCTCCTGCGATACCGGACTGACGGCGGAAGAACCAAGGCGGAATTCAACGATAAGCCATTGAATCTCGGAACTGATTTCGTTCCCGCATCATCGCCCGGAACTGTTTCCGGTCAACTCGTGTTTGCAGGTAACGGCTGGTTCATGAAGTCGAAACAATTCGATGCTTACAAAGACATCAATCCGGCGGGCAAAATCGCAGTCATCTTCGCAATTCCGGGCGCTCTGCCGCGCGGCGCAACGCGCGCTGACTTAAGCGGAAAGTCGGGTGAAGACTTTATGAACCCGGTCGAGTATGCGCGCAGCAAAGGCGTGTCCGGATTGATCTGGGTCGCGGATTCTCAGTATCCCGCGAACTTCATGCGCAATCGTCAGCGCCTGCTGGAACGCGGCTCGGTTTCCGTCGCAAAGTTTCAACCTGCCACTACTACTCCATCGGTGCCCTCGATTGTGATCTCGATGGACGCAGCGAAAGCATTGTTTGAGGGTGAGAAAGATGCTGAGAGCATTTTAAGCTCTGGCGGGGCAAACTTGCCGGCGCCGTTTCTGATGAACGATCAGAAAAAGATGATGTTGAATGTCGCGAGCAACACAGAAACGGTTCCGACGCAGAATGTCGTGGCCGTTTGGGAAGGCGGCGATCCGGCACTCAAATCGGAGTACGTCGCGCTCGGTTCGCATTACGATCACGTTGGTTCGGGATGTCCTCCTAACGGTGACGACAGGATCTGCAACGGCGCGGACGACGACGGATCGGGCACGACAGCGATGCTCGCGATGGCTGAGGCGCTGGCTAAAGCGCCAACGCGACCGAAACGTTCGGTTCTGTTCGTCTGGCATTGCGGTGAAGAGAAAGGACTGTGGGGTTCACGCTATTTTACCGAGTTCCCGACGGTACCGCTGAATGCCATCGTCGCGCAGATCAACATGGACATGATCGGACGAACAAAAGCAGATGGCGACACGAACACGCGTAATAAGGATCTGAGTGGTCCAAACTCGATCTACCTGATTGGCTCCACAATGATGAGCACGGAGTTGGGCGAGATCGTCAATACTGTGAATAAGTCGTATCTCAACCTTACGTTCGACACTCGTTACGACGATCCGAAGGATCCGAACCGGTTCTTCTATCGCAGTGATCATTACAACTACGCGAAGAAAGGGATTCCGATCATCTTCTTCTTCGACGGAGTGCACGAGGATTATCACCGCGCAGGTGATACGGCTGACAAGATCGACTATCAGAAGATGGAGAAAGTCACGCGGACGATCTACATGACAACGTGGGAGATCGCGAATCGTGCCGCAAGGGTGAAAGTCGATAAACCGTTGCCGGCCCAGATTACAATCAGTTAGGTTTTGCCTCGTTCGGTTGTTAGGCGACGATATGCTTCGGCGCGTGAGAGTCCCAACTCACGCGCCGCTTTCTTTAGTGCGGCGCGATGATCGAGACCGTCGCGTTCGAATTGATCGACGAGCGAAGCAACACTTCCGACTTCGTTCGTTACCGCGCTTTCGAGTACGGTTCGATCGATTAGTAAAACTATCTCGCCGCGTGCATCTTCCGTTGAATAATGCTCGGCGAGTTCACTTAAACGCCCGCGTTTGATTTCTTCATGTAGTTTCGTCAATTCGCGGGCGACGACTGCTTCTCGTTCGCCGAGAATCTCGTAAGCGTCTTTCAGTGTTCCTGCGAGACGATGCGGCGCTTCGTAAAAGATCAACGTGCCCGGCACTGAGCGTAGTTCGTTTAGGCGCGAACGGCGCGCGTTCGTTCGCGCCGGCAGAAATCCACCGAAGAAAAACTCGTCAGTCGGGAGTCCGGCCGCGATCAGTGCGGAGATCAACGCACTTGGACCAGGCACCGGAACAACTGCCAGCCCGTTGTCAATCGCCGCACGCACAAGTCGGAATCCCGGATCGTTGATCGAGGGTGTGCCGGCGTCTGATACGACCGCCACATCTTTTCCTTCACGCAACAGTTCGACTAGTTGTCGCGCGCGTTCTTGTTCGTTGTGCTCGTGGTAACTGATTGTCTTGGTCGAGATGCCGTAATGCTGAAGCAGCTTGCGTGTGTGACGCGTGTCTTCGCACGCGATTAGCTCGACGTTTTTCAGAACGTCGATCGCGCGGTGCGTGATGTCTGCAAGGTTACCGATCGGCGTCGCGACCAGGTAAAGGGTGCCGGGCATGCGCGGTATTCATGACATGACAAAGGCCCCGGGGGAACCGAGGCCTTTTTCCTGGAAGGGTATAACCGGCAGATTTACGGGATGTTGGGCTCCAAGCGCGGAATTACTGAGGGAATGGAATTCGTCTCATCCAATCTTCGACGCGTTCGCCACGCCGACGATAGTCGTCGTCTCGGCGGTAATCGCCATCGCGACGGCGGTAGTCGTCATCGCGGCGGTAATCGCCATCGCGGCCGTAACCACCGTTGTATCTGAAGCCATAGACGTCGCTGATCAATCGCAGCTCACGCTGAATCTGCGACCACTGTGACGACAAGCCGCCGTCGTACCAACGCGGTCGCGCGATGCGATCTACTTCCTGTCCTTCCTGCAACACGCGGCGAGCTTCGTCGGTGCTGCGGTTGAGATCGCGGCCGTTGCCGACGCGTGATTTCAGATCGCCGACGGCGTCGCGAAACTCGTGGACCTGGTTGTTGATGCGATCTTCACGTTGTGAACCGTTCGAGCGGCTGCGGTCGAGCGCGCGGTCCATGTTCTTTTCAAAGTCTTTGGCGAGGCGATCAAGGCGATGGACGGAGTCGCGGAGGGCGCGTTCGTCGTAGCGTCCGTAGTCACCGCGATCGCGGCCTCGGTCGCGATCACGGTCGCGGTCATCGCGTCCCCACTGGGCGGCTGCCGTCGCCGGCAGGCACAAGGCAAGCACCGCGGCAGCCAATATTGAAAACTTCAGTGTGTGTCGGTTCGTCATTTCGGTTTGTCTCCTCAGTAGCACTTCGGCCCGATCGGGCTTTGGCAACTGCCGTGCCCATCGCCTCGATCCTTGTTTTATGCAGGAAAATCCGTGGTTGGCTAAGAATGGAGCGCCAAAAGGTGCATGCCCCACCGGAAAAGGTTACGCGTTACCGGGGTTTGTCGAGGAGGATGGCGATGTGGCGGTGGATGTCGGACTCGTGCAGGTGGGGGCGGTTTTTGGTGGAGGACTTCCAGCCCGGGGCGCCGGAACCGGTCTTGGCTAACAATAACTCCTCACTAGCTGCGCGAATGCCCATGTGACGGATGTTCGCGCAGGCAAGTCCACCACCATGGACAATCCCGTCGCGTGGCACTCGTGGCCAGCCAGCCTCAACAAATAACGTTCGAACACCGTTAACAAGCGTTACGAGATGGCCGACCATCGTCGATGTTCCCGTGCGAAATCGATGCCCTTCAGTTTTCGAGATTTGAATACTCGCACCCGCGCGATTCGCTTCGCCCGCAGCGATCGTAAAGCTTTCGATCAGCCACTTAACACCAGCCTGGCGCAACAGGTCGTTCGAATTCTTCAACGACAAATATTCGGCGACATCCTTGCGCCCCGCGAGCCGTGCTTTTTGCTCCGCCTCCGAGAGTGCTGCTGCCCAGGCTTCGTCGAGTTCACTCATGTTTGTTTTTGTCTTTGTGATGGTATCATGACCCCCGAATCGTCCCCCACAGATCAACGCGCACCGGATGCCGAACCGTTCAAAATGACCCCAAGCAAGCGAGCCTCGAAACAATTATTAACCGCGTCGCGATACGCATTAATTGCCTTTATCGCCGGTGGACTCTTCCTCCTGATCCACGCGAACCAGTTGGCCCAATCGAACCAGCCTCAGGCCCCGAAAAGCCACTTTAACGATCTCGCCGGAGTCATCGATGCACAAACGCGGACGCGACTCGACGGCCTACTCGAACGACTCAAGGAAAAAAGCAAAATCGATTTGTACGTAGCAGTGGTCGATACCACTGACGGCATCGCGGTATCGGAGTACTCCCAACGACTCGCGCGCGAATGGAATGTTGGTGCGAAGACGAGTCGCGGCAAGAGTCTGTTGCTCGTCATCTCGGCGGCGTCAAAAACTTCCTTCACGCAATACTCGCGCGCGGCCCAGCCTGAGTTGCCGGACGGTATCCTGGGCGAGATGACTTACCGAATGAGTGGTCCATTGAGCGAGGGCCGCTTTGCGGAAGCTGTCGAGACTGGCATCTACACGTTCGTCAACGCGGTTGCGCAGAAGGTTGGTTTCAATGCGGCTGATCTAGAGAAGCCCGTGCTCACCGCGGAGGGCACCACGCAAATTAACCCCGCGGCCCAACCGGTTTTGATCAGCGCCACCGACTCGCAAAAATCGAGGCCCAGAGTTGTAAGCGAAGTAGCTAAGGTGCCAGAACCTGTCGCGACGCCGCCTGAACCAGCTCCAACTGAGACTCCAACGCCTACAGCAAGTCCAAGCGAGTCGCCGACAGCGGAACCGACACCGAGCGAAACACCAAAACCCGAAACCACTCCAACAGAAACGCCAAAACCTGCGGTACTCGACGAACTTCCCGAACCAGCCAAAAGCACCACTGAAGCACCGAAACCTGCAACTCCAAAAACAACGCGCAAGACTCCGCCGAAAGCATCACCAGTACCGAAAAAACTGACGCCTGAACAACAAGCAGAACTCGATGCCGACGAATCCGAAGAAGTCGAACTGACGTTGACGCTGCCGCTAGCCAAACGCGCAGTCGCATTGAAAGAGTTTCTCGACACGCATCCGAATTCGAAGTCACGGGCGCGAGCGACGGAGTTATTGATCAGCACGCACGCAGGACTCGGCGATCAGGCACTAAAAGCGGGCGACAGCGCCGGCGGGACCCAACAGCTTCTGCAAGCAATCGACGAAGCCGATCTAACCGTTACCGACGAGCTGTTCACCGGCGTAATCGCACAGATTCCGATGAATCTCTACGTGCGCGGCGAACATGCAGCGGCTTTCCAGGCGGCGCAGAATATCGAAGCCAAATACGGCCAGGACGCCAAACGGCTGCTGAACCTCTCTGGTTTTTATCTCAACGTTGAACGTGGCAATGATGTCATCCGCCTCGGTGAAGCCGCCGTGAAGCTGGCGCCCGAGATAGCTGAAGCCCATCGAATTCTCGGACTCGGATATCACATCTCGCTCCGCCTCGAAGAAGCCGCCGCCGAATACAAGCGGACGCTCGAACTCGATCCGGCTTCGAAAGTCTCGCGCGGCAGCCTCGCGGATCTTTACCGCGCCTCAGGCAAAACGGAGGAAGCGCTCGCGCTCTACAACGAGCAACTAACAGTCGATCCAAAAGATCGCGCCGCCCGCGCCGGAAAGGTGATCGCGCTTTTTGAGTTGAACCGTTCCGACGAAGCGAATCGCGAGTTGGAAGCCGCGCTCGCCGAAGAACCACGCAATCTGCCGCTCCTGGCCGGCACTGCATACTGGCTTACGGCCAACAACAACCACGAAAAAGCGATGGACCTGGCGCTGAAAGCTACCGCCATCGAATCGCGTTACACGTGGGCGCAGATCGCGCTGGCCCGAGCGCTCGTCGGATTGAATCGTCCGCTCGAAGCCGAACGCGCGATGCGTTTTGGACGACAGTACGGCAAGTTTCCGACGATGACTTACGAGCTCGCCAGCGTCTTGTCGTCGATGGGATTGTACGAAGAAGCCGCGGAAGTGCTACGCGAGTCGTTCTCGATCAAAGACGATCAGATCCAAACCTATCTTGCGGGCCATCTGCTTGCGAGTGAGACCGGTTTTCTCGAACTGCTGGCGCCGGAACGTCGTGCGAGTATTTATCAGAAGACCGCGGCCGACACTCCTGCGAACGCTAAGACACTAAAAGCGCTGATGGCGTTCAACGCGGCGATCTCTGCCGAAAAGGTCGACGAGAGTGTGGCAGCGACAACCGCGCGCGAGTTTGCATCCGGAACGGACAGCATGCGCGCGTTTCGGCAACTCTACGCCGCCAGCCGTCTACTGCGACGTAACGTCGCAATGACAACCGTGCTAGAACTCGCCGGCGAGGCACGCAAAGCTACCGACGAAGCGCTGAAAATACCGACTGCGACAATGGCTGTCCAGGCTGACGAATTTACGGCGTTGCGCGCTCGTGCAATCGCTGGCGGAAACGTCCCTGACGTTGCCGAGGCGCCGGCCGACGTTCTCGCAAAGATTCTTAAAGGGCGTATCGAAGATCTCATTGGCTGGGCACTTTTGGATCAGGGTAAACACGAAGAGGCCATTGCGCATTTGAAACAGGCAGCGGAAACGCTGCCGGCAGGAACACCATCGTGGCGAACGGCACTGTGGCATCTTGGCGCCGCGCTCGAACAAACAGACCAAAAGCAGGAAGCGCTTGACTACTACATCAAGAGCTTCAACGCCGGCGATCCGGATCCGATTCGACGCTCGGTCATCGAACAGCTTTACAAGAAGATCAACGGCTCGCTCGACGGCATCGAGCAAAGGATTTCGGGAGTTGCTCCTATCGCGACATCCAGCGAACCGGCAGCTGCCACACCCGCACCAACGGCCGAAGTTACCACATCGCCGACGCCGGCCCCGGAAACATCGCCGTCACCACAACCGGCATCAAGTCAGCCAATGTCAGAAGAAGAGGCGCTAAAAGTAGCTGCGTCTCGTACTCGAACAACAATAAAGATCAAGGGGCGAGTGCTCGATTCAAATCAAGTCGGCATCGCAAATGCGACATTGGTGATGATTAGTCCGACCGGGATGGTGCTCACAGCAACAACGGACAATGAGGGCAACTATTCATTCACCGTGGCGACGCCGTCACAAAAAACTTATAGGATAATCCCTTCAAAAGATGGGTACAGTTTCGCGCCGGTAGACAAGATATTTGCTGGGTTATTTGATGACCAACGCGACATAGATTTTGTCGGCACCAAACAGTAAAACACGGATGACACGGATTGGAATCCGCATCATCCGTGCATCTGTGTTCAGAACTAACTATTTGTCGTTCTGCGTTGGTCCGGCAAGGAGCTTGCCTTCAGCGTCGTACACTTCAACCTTTCCGTACTTCGCCAATATCTCCTTCGCCTTCGCCGCATCACCGACTGCAACCACTTGCAGGTGGCCGAGGTCGATGTATTTCTGCGCGACTCGCTGAATGTCCTCAGCAGTAATCGCCGCTACTTTCTGCGGATAGGTATCCCAGTAATCAGCGGGAAGATTGTAGAGCTTCTGCGTGATGATGTTCTGCAACAACGATTGCGGCTGGTCCAACGACAACGCAAAACTGCCGACGATCGCGCGCTTCGCATTCTCGAGTTCCTCGGCCGGAACCACCTGGTCACGCATCCGATTCAACTCGTACATGAACTCCTTCATCGCGCCTTCGGTCACATCGGTGCGGACTTCGGAGCTCGACACCCACGTTCCTCTGAAACGTGAGCCGCCAAAGCTGCTGTACGCCCCGTAGGTGTAACCTTTGTCTTCGCGGAGGTTCAGGAACAGTCGTCCTGATGGACCACCACCGAGAACACGGTCAGCCATCAACACTGCGAAGTAGTCCGGACTGGTTCGCTCGATCCCGAGCGTTCCGAGTTGCAGCACTGTCTGCACCGAGCCGGGACGATCGATCAGCACAATTCGCGATGCGGATTGGGCCGGAGCCGGTGGTATCGTGGCCGCTGGAACATCACCCTTCTGCCAGTCGCCAAACGCTTTTTCGATCTTCGGCATCACTTCTTTCAATGTGACGTCGCCGACGATCGCGAGAATGGCGTTGTTCGGACGGTAGTAAGTCGAGTGAAACTCCGCGAGGTCCTTGCTCGTCAATTTCTGGATAGACTCGATAGGAGTTGAAATCAACGAAGCCGGATGCGTCGTGCCGTAGATTGCGCGTTGGAACTGCTCCGCCGCCAGAAACTGCGGGATCGATCGTTGGTTCTGTAGCTGGGCCAACGTGCGCGTTTTGTACTTGTCGATCTCTGCCTGTGGGAAGCTCGGATTGCGAACGACGTCGGCAAAAAGCTCAAGCGATTGATCGATATTTTCGACGAGACCTGCAACGCTGACGGTGCTGGTCATTGACGACAGACCGGAATTGGCGAACAGCGTCGCGCCCACTGCATCCACCTGTTCGGCGATGTCCTTGCTGGTCCGTTTCGCAGTGCCTTCACGCAACAACGCGGCAGTTGAACTGGCGATGCCGCGATAGTCAGCCTTGTCGGAAAGTCCGCCACTCAACACAACCATCTGCATGTTGAAAGTCGGCACTTTCGTGCTTCTGAGCAGGACCACGCGGAGGCCGTTTGGCAACGTCGCTTCTTCAGCGCGCGGAAGTTTTACTTTCAGAACGTTCTTGTTAACCGGCGCTTTGCCTTTGACGACTGCGCCTTTCGTAGTCTGGCCGCCTTGAGGCGCACCACCCTGCGCAAAAGCAGGCGAGGAAACGAGCGCGAGCAGGATCAGCGCGACCGCCATATTGCTTATCTTCTTCTGTATTCTCATTGCTTATCTTGACTCCTTTACTTTCCCGACTGGGTGGTGGCGCTCTTCGCTTTCGCCTTCGGCGTGGTGATGACAATCGTGCGATTGGTATCGACCAGGTACTTGTTTGCTACGCGCCGCACGTCCTCTTTAGTGACGGCGGCCACCTTGTCGAGTCGCGTGTTGATGAGGCTCGGGTCGTTGTAATAGACCGTGTACTGGCCCATCGACACGGCGCGACTAAGCGTACTTTGCAAATTGTTGATGAAGTTGCGACGAGTGGTGTTCTTCGCCTTTTGCAGTTCCCAATCGGCGATCGGCTCTTTCTTCAACCGTTCGACCTCGGCGTAGATTAGCGCTTCAACGTCTTCAGTCTTAACGTTTGGACGAAGAGTAGCGTTGGTGTAGAAAGCACCGACGCCGCGCTTCTCATCCATGAAACCTCCGACGCCCGTCACCATCTCTTTTTCCTTCACGAGCTTTTGATAGAGACGCGAGCTCTGGCCACTCTGCAATGCCGCACTCAAAACCTGAAGAGCGTAGAAGTCAGCCGTGTTGCCCTCGACCGCTTTGTAAGCCATGTCGATACGAGCTGCGCGGGCCAACTGATCTTCCATGGTCGCGCGACGCTCAGCTTTTTGCTGCGGTTCGGTCATGTCAACTTTTGGTGGATCTGGCTGGCGGGGAATGCTTTCGAAGTTCGCGCGAATCTTCGCGAGCGCTTCGGGTGTGCTGAAGTCGCCGACGAGGACGAGCACTGCGTTGTTCGGTGCGTAATACGTTTTGAAGAACGCAGCGACATCTTCAACGGACGCGGCGTTGAGATCATCCATCGAACCGATCACGGAATGCTTGTACGCGAAGTTGTCGTACATCATCTCCTGATGTTTCTCCTGGCTCTTGCCGTACGCCTGGTTGTCGACACCGAGACGGCGCTCTTCCTGAACGGCGTTGCGCTGGTTGTCGAGGTTGTCTTTGGTGATCGCCAGACTCTTCATTCGATCCGCTTCGAGAAACAGCGCGAGATCGAGCTGGTTCGCGGGCAGTGCTTCGAAGTAGTTGGTCCGATCTTCGTTGGTGGTGCCGTTCATGGTGCCACCGTTGTTGAAAACGAGCATGAAGTGCTCACCCGATCCGACGTTTTCGGATCCTTTGAACATCATGTGTTCAAACAGGTGGGCAAAGCCCGTGCGGCCCTGGCGTTCGTCACGCGAGCCGACGTTGTAGGTCACGGAAATCGCGATAACCGGCGCCGAGCGATCCTCAACAGTGATCACGCGGAGACCATTTTTAAGCGTGGTTTCCTTGAAATTGACCCGCACGTTGCGGGCGGTTTGGGCTAGCCCGGGGAGAACAACGAGCGCGCAGATTAATAGGGTTAGCAACAACTTGGAGACGCGTCTCATAAACAAAACTCCTTCTGGGAAATGGGTGATGGTCTCAGACGAGCAGGATCCGGACCGCCGGCGTCAGACGCAGCGTGGGAGCGACTTTATGCGGTGCATCTCGCACTGTCAAGCGGGCGAATTGCCTCATCAAAAAAGTACTCGAAATGGGTATCGTTGCCTCAAATAAAAAAGTACTCGAAATAAAAGAGACTTACCGCCCGTGGCAAGGACCACGAGGAGGTAAGGATGAGGCTGACGATGCAACAGCGGCAGGCGGTAGTGGCCAAGACGGCAGCTCGATATCAGCGCAGCCGCAAGAAAGAGAAGAGCCTGATCTTGAGCGAGTTGGTCGAGCTGACGGAATACAGTCGTGCTTATGCCAGACGAGTGCTGCGCCAACACGGTCAACGCCTGAAGCCAGGGAAGCAATCGTTGGTAGTGGATGTACGGTTGCGCTCCAGGCGGTGCCGGGCGCCGTTCTACGATGAACCGGTGAAAGCAGCACTGATCAAGATCTGGAAAGTGATGGATTACATTTGCGGCAAACGTTTGCAACCGGCTTTAGCAGAGATAGTGGTAGTGTTGGAGCGCCACAACGAACTGCGTTGCGATCGCCTGACAAAGCAGAAGCTGTTGCGGATTAGTGCAGCCACTATCGATCGACTACTGCGCCCGGAGCGGCGCAAATACGAGTTGCGTGGGCAAGCACGTACCAAACCAGGGACGCTGCTGAAACATCAGATCCCGATCCGCACGTTTGCGGAATGGGACGAACAACAACCAGGTTTTGGAGAGATCGATCTAGTGGGTCATGATGGCGGTGTGGCGGCGGGAGATTATTGTCAGACCCTTGATCTGACGGATATCGCCACCACCTGGACGGAGACCATGGCAGTGCGTAACAAAGCGCAAGCTCGAGTCTTCGAAGCTTTGCAAAAAGTGCGCAAAAACCTGCCTTTTCCGCTGCTCGGACTGGATAGTGACAACGGCTCAGAGTTCATTAACGAGGAGTTGCTTCGTTACTGTCAGCAGGAACAAATCAGCTTCACTCGTTCCCGTCCCTATCGCAAGAATGATAGCTGTTTTGTAGAGCAGAAGAACTATTCGATTGTGCGCCGTGCAGTGGGTTATGCGCGCTACGATTCGGATGAACAATGTCAGTTGCTCAACGAGTTGTATAGCTATCTGCGGCTCTACACTAATTTCTTTCTGCCCACGATGAAGCTTAAATCAAAGGAGCGCGTGGGCAGCCGCGTCAAGAAGAAATATGACCAAGCGCTGACCCCCTATCAGCGTATCATGCAATCCAAGCTGGTCAGCAAAGCAAAGAAAGAGCGCTTGCGGGCCAAATACGCAACGCTTAATCCGGTGGCTTTGAAACGAAAGCTCGAGCGTGTGCAACAACGCTTGGCCAAAACTACCAGTAAAACAAACTGGCGTGAGTGCGCGCGGATGGTGGCGGTGACGGCCGCTCAATGGAACAATCCGTGCTAATGCGAACGATGAGTTTATCGCTTTATCGCATACCGGATGGGCAGCATAAAGGGCAGAGCAAAGTGCCCTGCCCATCCGTATATGCGCCGACGTCGGCGCTCGGGTCGCTCTCCAGCGTTGCCCTATCCTCCGCGCCGGCGAACAAAACACTATCACGAAGCTTAACCGTGCGGGCAAAACACCCTCACATTTCGCAAACCATTTCGAATACTTTTTTATTTGAGGCAACGAATCTCAGTTCGAGTACTTTTTTACGTGAGGCAATAGGGCGGGCAGGGCGGTGCCAGATTAAACAGGTTCCAGCCAACCGCATTGGCGTTCCAGCCATCCAAAACCTTCGCAAACAGCGGTATAATCAAGCATCATTTGAAGTCATGATAACAACCAAGTTCATCTTTCCTCGCATTACGGCGGCTTTGGCTGTCCTGATGCTGGCACTCTCAGCGCAGTCTCAACAACCGGCGCCGCAGCCGGTCGCCAGCCGTTTTGACGTTACCCACTATCGCATCGAAGCGCAGATCATTCCTGATCAGCACATGCTCCGGGCGGGCGCGGACGTGACGTTTATGCCGCTCGATGCGACCCGTTCGGTCGTTTTCGAACTCAACGGATCGTTGAAGATCGAGAGCATCGAGAAAGACGGGAAACTGCTGAGCGGATACGTGCAGGACATGGTCGGCGTCGGGGCGCTCGGACCCAGCGTTCGCGTCGATCTGGGACAGGTCGTTCCGGCAAATCAACCGGTAACATTGCGATTTCGTTGGAGCGGCGCGCTGGTCTCGCCCGAGGGCGGGCCTTTGGCCACCCGGCGTCTGGCGTATGTGGGCAACGAAGGTTCGTACCTTATGTATGCCTCGCGCTGGTTTCCGTTTCACGACTACGCAGCCGACAGAGCAACTTCAGACATCACGTTCATCGTGCCGGTAGGTTTGCAGGTTGCGGGTACGAGCGATGAAGCCGTCGCGGCTCAACCGGCGCCGAAAGAGGGCGCTGTTCGTTATCGTTTCGTCCATCGTCAACCGGTGTTGATTGGAAACTTCGCCGCCGGCCAATACATCAATCGCAATCTCCGCTATGCCAACTACGACCTTCAGTTGTATGCCATGCCGGGCAGCGAAAAGCGGCTCGAAGCATACGCAGAACTGACGGGTCGCGTGCTCGAGTTTTACACCAAGCAATACGGCGCACCGCTTTTTGGTAACAGGCTCGTTGTCGTGCAGATCGACGACGAGAGTCTCGACACATATTCCGGTCCGGGAATGATCTTTCTCTCGACCAAGATGTTCGACACGACGCGTCCCGTACCCGAAGAAAAATTGCAACGCGAGATTGCGTATCAGTGGTGGGGTCAGACAGTCGGACTCAAGTCGTTTGACGACGCGTGGCTTTCGCAGGGACTCGCCGAGTGGAGCGCGTTCACTTTTCGTGAGAAGAATCTGAGCGCCGGCGGTCTTGACGCAGCCCAACGCGAGCAACAGGAACGTGCACTGACGTTTGAACAGACCGCGTCGATCGCGCGTGCGCCGAGTGCGCTCGACGATCAATCCGCGGCTTACCAGTCAATCGTCTTCTACAAAGGTTCGATGGTGTTTCGCATGTTGCGCGAGACGATCGGCCGCGAGAAGTTTGATCGACTGTTGCAAGCCTTCCTCCAGCAATATCGCGGCAAGAACGCTTCGATTGACGAGTTTGAAAAACTCGCGACGAGCATGTCCGAAGACAACCTGCGCTACTTCTTTGCGCAGTGGGTTGAAGGCACGGGTGTACCCGAGTTTACGGTCGAGTATCAGATCATTCGCACGCGCTCTGGTAAGTTTCGCGCACGCGGAACGGTGAAACAGAATCTCGAAGCGTTGCGGATGCCCGTCGAGTTGATGCTGCGTGCTGAAGGAGACAATCAACAGAAGACGGTTCGCGTTGAAGGCCGCAGCGAGGATTTCGATTTCGAGTCGAATGGCCAGCCGATTGAGGTGGTTGTCGATCCGAACAACAAGATACTGCGGATGTCAGACGACATACGCGTTTCGATCATCGCGCGGCGAGGGATCGAGCAGATGAAAGAAGGCGTTTACGCTGAAGCTCAGCAGCAGTTTGAGGCGGCGCTGAAGCTGGATCGCTCGAACTCGTGGGTTTATTACAACCTCGGGTTGCTGTTTCTCGAACAGCGCAACTGGCAGCAGGCGCTAGACAATCTCGAGGCGTCCCTGATCGGTAATCTCAAACCGTCATGGATCGAAGTTTGGGCGCACATCAAGCGCGGGAACGCGTACGATGCAAAGGGCGAACGGCAGCGTGCAGTGTCGGAGTATAACAAAGCGGTGCAGTCAGGCATCGACTACGACAACGCCCAGGCAGTCGCGAAGAAATACCTGGCCACGCCCTACGATCCTAAAGCCAGCCAAACCGCCGAAGTCCTACCACGCAACAGCAACTAACAACGGATTCAATTTGATTCAAACGGCGACGATCGCGATCTTGCGATCGTTCGCCAGGCGAATCATTTCTTCGCGATCGAACATGAGGGTTTTGCCGGCGGTGATGCAGAGACATGTGGCGCCCGCTTCGATCATGATTTCGATCGTCGGCACACCAACAACCGGAACGTCGAATCGCATGTCCTGATTTGGCTTTGCAATCTTCACAACCGTCAATCGCTTTTTAACAAGCTGGCCGGCACGACGAATCGTTTCGTCTGTTCCTTCCATCGCCTCGATCGCGACACACGCTTTTCCACGCACAACGATCGTCTGCCCCAAATCCAGCCGCGCAATCTCACGCGCGATCTCCAGGCCGTACTCAACATCTTCGCGCTCATGTTTATCGGGCTGGCGTCGCGTCAACGTACCAGTCGGCGGCAAATGCTGCTGTAGAAAGTACGTCGAGTTGATCAACTCAATGCCTTCACTCTGCAACTCAGCAGCGATCGCGCCGATCAGCGAGTCAGTATTCCGTCGCGGCAGTCTCAACAGCACTTTCAACATCCGCGCATCAGGCACAGCGCGGCTGAAAATCTGCACGTGCTTCACCTGCCCGGCCATGATCGCCTTTTCGACACCTTCGTCTTTGAAGAAACGAATCATGCGCCCCAGTTGACCGATTCCGACCCATTCGACTCGTTCAGCGAGTTCTTCAATCGATGGATCAGTCTCCTCACGAATCGCTGCGACGACCATGCGCGCACCCGACTGCCGAGCTCCTTCCACAACCATGAAAGGAAACTTTCCGTTGCCCGCAATCAATCCGAATTTCATTTGGTGACGCCGCGACTCGATCCTTCGATAAAACGGAGCAAGTCGGTTACTTCCGGAGAGCCGCTGATCTCTTCGCGGATACGTTCCACGGCCTGGGTGGTGTTGAGTTTTGCAGACAGGAGCAGATGAAATGCGTGATGAAGCGCGTCGATCGCGGCGCGCGAATAACCACGACGCTTCATGCCGGTAATGTTGAGCCCGTAACACTTGGCGTGATTGCCAACGGTGAGAGCAAACGGGAGCGCGTCTTTGACAACAACGGAGTAACCACCGATGTACGCTTCCTTGCCGACGCGGCAAAATTGGTGCACACCGGAGTACGCGCCGATGTTGGCCCGATCTTCGATTACGACATGCCCGGCGAGGGTCGCAGCGTTTGCCATGATCACGCCGTCGCCGATCAAACAGTCATGCGCGACGTGCGCCTGGGCCATGATCAAACAGTCGTCGCCGATCTTCGTCAGCATGCCGCCGCCTGCGGTGCCACGATGAATCGTGACGAATTCCCGAATCTTGTTTCGCTGCCCGATTCTTGTCTCCGAAGGTTCACCTTTGTACTTCAGGTCCTGCGAAGCGAGGCCGATGGAGACAAATGGAAAGACTTGTGTTTCCGCGCCTATGAACGTCCGCCCGTCAACGACGCAATGTGATTCGAGTCGTACGCCATCCGCGAGTTCTACCTCATCGCCGACGATGCAATAAGGTCCAATGAAACAGCCGTAACCGATGCGGGCACTTGAGCTGACGATAGCGGTGGGATGAATTATGGTTGGCTGAGTGGCAGCAGACATCGATCTATTCCCGACTTGTCTGTTCCGCAGCGTCTCGCGGCGCGACGATGCTCATGATCTCAGCATCAGCCGCCAACTGTCCGTCGACTTTCGCCTCACCGCGCATTCGTTGCACGCGCGAACCTATGCGCAATGCGGTGACTTCCAGAACGAGCGTATCGCCGGGAACGACGGGACGACGAAAACGCGCTTCCTTGATGCCGGTAAACAAAACCAGTTTCTGATCGCGATCCTCGATCTCACGCAGCGCCAGAATGGCGCCTACCTGGGCCAACGCCTCAATCACCAACACGCCCGGCATCACCGGCGCGCCCGGAAAGTGGCCCTGGAAGAACGATTCGTTGATGCTGACTTGTTTGATTCCGACGATACGTTCCTTCGGGACTAACTCGACAATTCGATCGACCAGAAGAAACGGATAGCGATGCGGCAGGAGTTTTTGAATTGCCAGGGAATCGAGGACTGTTTCCATAACGAACATTGCCGATTGGCGATTGCCAATTGCCGATTTGGTTCAGCGTCAAACGGTAACTTTTAAATCGGCAATCGGCAATCGGCAATTGGCAATCGGCAATGGCTCTATGGCGTCGGCGTCGTCGCTGCGGCCGCCGGATTCTTGCTGTTGAAGTCCGCGATGAACGCGCGTGTGATGTTGGTGCTCTCCTCGAAGTAAAGCAGCGGCACAGCGGCGCCATCGATAACTACGTTGATCCCACGCGCTTTGGCGAACGCTTCAAGCGCGGCGCCGATTTCAATTTGCAACGGCTGAAAGAGTTCATCGCGGCGCTTGTTGTAAGCGCCTTGCGCGTCTTCAGCCCTGCGCTGAACGTCCTTCTTCAGTTGTTCGAGCTGATCGACCTTGACCTGTAGTGCGGGTTGATCGATGGGTGTTCCGGCAGGCGCGTCACGAAGCTTGTTAATCTCGGCCTCGAGAGCTTCACCGCGCACGCGCAACGCGTTCAGATCGTCTCTTTGCTTCTGAAACTCGCCGTTAAGTTTGTTGACCACGGTCGTGAACTTCAGAATACCGGTCTTCGCATCCATGAACTCCTGGGTGTTAATGATCGCGATCTTGCTCGTCGGCAAAGCGACGGTGGCTTGCGTTGCCGGTGCTGCTGTCGCCGGTGCTGTGGCAGTGGGCGTCGGTCGTGGAGTAGCGGGTGCTCCTGGACGTGGTTGTTGCGCGACCGCCGTAGTGGCGAGCGCTACGAGGATAAAAATCGGAAAGAGAGAGTTTCTAATCATGATAGTTGAGGGCCTCCAGCATGGAGGCCCCAGGGCTAAACTTAAAACTTAGTCAGCAGCTAAGGACGCGCTGGCGTTGCCGGTGCAGGCGCCGGTGGCGTCGTAACCGCAGCAGTCGCCGGGTTCTTGCTGTTGAAATCGTTAATGAATGCACGCGTGATGTCGATACTGTCAGCGGCGTAAGCAAACGGAACGCTGCTGCCGTCAACAATCACGGTAATGCCACGCGACTTCGCGAAAGCTTCGAGGGCTTTGGCGATGTCCTGTTGCAACGGAAGGAAGATCTCCTGACGGCGCTTCTCGAAAGCAGCCTGGGCGTCCTCACCCTTGCGCTTGTACTCGATATTGGCCTGCTCGAGTTGATCTCGCTTCTGCCGAATCGTGTTTGGATCGGCGACGGCTTGCGTGTCGTTGATCTCTTTGGTCAGCGTGGCGATTCTGGTTTGTAGATTCTGAAGGTCGGTCTCGCGCGGCTGAAACTCGCGCTTCAGCGTGTTCGACAAACTGGCGAACTTCGCAATGCCCGTTTTCTGATCCAGAAAGAAATCCGAATAGATCACGGCCATTTTGCTCTCTGGTACGGCTACTGTAGCAGGAGCCTGAGGCTGCGTTGCCGGGGGATTCGCCGCTGGTCGTGTTTGTGCTGACGCGGAAACTGCAACAGTCGTCAGCAGGACGACCGCAGCAAAAAGGCTAACTATCTTCATAACTTTGTATTACTACTCCTTACGTTGAGGTTAACTGGACAAACCTCTTAGTATCTGGCCAGTCACCGTGGGTTGGCTCAAGTATTAAAAGGTTCGCCCCACACTGAAGCGAATGACTCTCTTCTTTTCGTTAAAGAAGAAGGGGAACCCGTCAATAAACTGGTTCGGCCGGGCATTTGGATTATACGCAAAGATCAGGCGAAACGGTACATTGATGACCGGTACCTGGACCCGGACTTCCATGCCTAAACTCGACCGGTAATCGCCCAGACTGTCAAACAAACTCTCGGACAATTTGACGACACTGTTGGTCTGCGCTTCGCCGCGGAGGAATACCGGTTGGAAGCCACGCGGCAACAACGTTATCGGGTTGATGTCGCCCGTTTGGGCCGCCTCGAGCTCTGCCTGGCTGACGATGCGATTGTCGCGAGCGACGAGACTCAGAAACGCTGACGATGCGAGGGTCGGATTGGTGCACAGCGCCAGGGAACTCAAACTGATCGGCACGTTCTGGTTGAACCTCGGACACGGCACTACGCCGGTCGTCGCCAGAAACGGCTGGTCCGGAAGGAACTCGCTGGAGAACGCCTGGTCGCTCTTGCTTCTGAGATTGAACGTCGTACCAATATCGGCGAAAGCCGCGATACTCACCGCGTCACTGATGATCGGAATTCGATACTCGAAATTGCCGAGTATTTGTGTATCGCCACCGACGGACGTAAACGAGCGGGGCAACTGCGCAACGTTGGCGCCGGTTGCTCCCGTAAACGTTCCCAACGTGATCGCCGTCTGGGCCGGAAGTTCAGGTACTGGTTGGATATCACCAGAGGCGGTCGACGAGAACTGGACGTTGCGCGACGTGATAAACGAATCAACCGGCGCGATCGGACTGATCGAACGCACGTTGTAACCGCGAATCGTAAACTCGTCGCCGAGGAAGAACCGTTCAAAAATCGGGATGCCGTCGACGAAAGCGAGCGAGTTTGCGTTTCTTACTTTATCGCTGATCGCAAAACTGCCGACTGTTCCGGCGATGATGCGGAAGCCAAACACTTCCGGTCTCGGCGACTTCTTGCGGCGCACCGGGAAAAACTGCGTGTACGAGATTGTCGGCTGGTAGGTGCGAACGTCGCCAAGCAGTCCAGCGACGGCTATCGCCGCCGACAATTCACGACCACTGGTCGGGTCGATGCTGGCGTTCCGCGTATCGTACGAGAACGTTGTTGTGATGCGACTCGTCAGAATGTTTGGCTGTTTGTAGATGACCGGAATGAAAGAATCGGGTTGTTCGGATCGTTCCCTTCCGGATCCTTCACCGAAGAAAGCGACAACTGGTACGAAGCGCCGACGCGCGAAAACTGTGTAAACCGACGCTTCCGATAAAACTCTGAAAGCGGTGCACTGATGTAAAGCGAGCCACCATACGAGTCGCGCGTGAACAGGTTCGTCTCGTCGATGTCCTGGAAGTTGAACTGCTGGTTGATGATGTCCTGTTGCGCTTGCAGGTTCTGCGAAAGGAACGTGCCCTCGCCGAAGAACTTCTGCGAGAAAACGAAAACGAGAAGCCCGCGCTAATTGGCCTGTCTTTGATGTACGGCTCGGTAAATGAAAACTGGAACGAGCGCTGGCGGTTGCCGGCTGCCATCACGAACGAAAGAACTTCACCGCGGCCGAGCAGGTTGTTGGTCGAGTATTCAAGTCCGAAGAACGAACCACCGATACCGGAGATGCCGCCGTTGAACGAGATCTGCTGGCGGCCGCGTTCGCTGACTTTGAGCGAGAGATCGACGGTCGCTTCTTCGTCGTTCGTGCGGCGATCGACGTCTTTGTCTTTGTCGATCGGATTGAAGTATCCGAGCTGGTTCAGTTTGACGACTGAGTATTCCCAGTAGGCGTCGTTATAAATGTCGCCTTCGTTGATCAGCACTTCGCGGCGCAGCACGTTGTCGCGCGTGAATGTGTTGCCGACGAATTCGAGGCGACGCAGTGTGAACTGTTTGCCTTCTTCGATCGTGACTGTGAAATCGACGACGCCTTCGTTTGGATTCTGTGGATTGTCGTGGAAGGTCGGCACCGGCTCAGCGGTGTACTCGATGAAGCCCTGTTGGCCGTAAAACTTCTTCAGGTTCTCGAACAAGCCTTTGGTGACTTTTTCGCCGTCCGCAACGTCGCCTTTGTTCAAGCCGATAACTGCTCTGATCTGGTCTTCGGAGAAGATCGAGTTGCCTTCAACTTTGAACTCGCCGAGTCGATAAACCTTGCCTTCGAAAATCGGAACGGTGATGCGCAAGCCCTCGTCGACAGACGAAATCAACGGCAACGGAAGAATCGGGAAACCGGTGCGACGACGGCCAACACCTTCGATTCGCGGCTCACCATGGCGCGCCTGGAGGTAGCCCTTGGAGCGCATGTAGTTGTCGACGAGACGCAGATCGTATTCGAGCTTCTCGCGGTGGAGAATGTCGGAGCCTTTGAAACGAGTGATCAGCCCGGCTTCTTTGACGTACTTCATTGCGCCGCGAAGTGCGCCGTCGCTGAAAACTGTGTTGCCTTCAAACTGGATGTCGACGACGCGAACGCGATCGCCTTCGCTAATTTTGAAGTTGACGGCGAGTGACGTCGCGGAAACCTCTTCCGTTTCCACGTCGACCACCGCGTTCGGATGGCCGCTCTCGGAAAGTAGTTCCTTGATCACTCGCTGGGCCGTGCGAACCTTCACCGGATCGTAAATGTTCTCTTTAGCAACACCCACACGGCGCTCACGAAACGCCTTGAGCACGTCCGATTCCTGTACGCTCTTCAAACCGTCAAACGTCAGGTCGCGAATGATCGGAAGTTCTTTAACTTCGAAAATGACGTTCACGCCGCCTCGCGGACCGTTCTCGGTGAACACGCGAGTCGCCGTTTTATCGAAGAATGTTAGTGAAAGCAGGGTCTGGTAATCGCGCTGGACCGCGGCTTCGCTGAACGGATCACCGGGCCGGGTTTGAATGTAGTAAAGGATGTCGTCTTTTCTCAGACGACGATTACCGATGATGTCGACGCTTTCTACGAGACGTTGGGGTTGGGGTTGGGTCTGCTGGGCCTTAACTTGTCCGGCGGCGGCAAAGATTGTGATAAGTCCAGCGAATAAGCCCAAAAAGAAGAGCCAAAGCGCGCGATATGAGTGCATAGGCACCAAATTCCCTCAGTAGTTCTTGCCGGGCCTCAGAAACTTCGGGGAGCTTATGAGTGAAATACTAATCCGAGACTGAAATTTAGGTAAAAATCCCGCTGCTGAACTGGGTAAAGAGACAGCAACTTTGATTTCGTCCTAATAGAGCCAGTTGCCAACTTTTAAGCAGCAAAGTGGCGCATTATAAGGCAAAAAAGGGGAAAGTCCAAAGGCGTGAAATCCGTTGGATCCTTGTTCTACCTTTAGAGAACAATAGACCCGAAAACACCTGAAACCGTTGGCATTTTCCATTCGTCATTTTCCATTTGTCATTGTTAATGGAGGGAGCCCAACGCTCGGCCAATGAAAAATGAAAAATGACAAACGATTAATTTAAAATGCGTCAGTGGATCAGCAGGGCGTCGTCTGGGGTTTCCACCTCAACGGGACGGAAATCGATCTCCTGTCCATTCAAGAACACTTCGATAACCGTAGCGCCCTCGAGTTGACCCTGAATCAACGCCTCCGAAAGGGGATCTTCCACATACTTCTGCAACGCGCGCCGAATTGGACGGGCGCCGTACAAGCGATCCGCGCAGGTCTTGTCGACAATCCACCGCTTCGCGTCATCCTTGAGTCGCACCTCAAAACCGTGACGCGTCATCGTCCGGTTGATCTGATCGACCTGCAACTGCACGACGTCGAGCAATTCGATATCCAAAAGCTGGTCGAAGATGATGATCTCGTCGAGGCGGTTGATGAACTCCGGATCGAACGTCTGGCGAACCGCGGCCATGACCATTTCTTCCATCTTTTCGCGGCTGGAGTCGGTGTTTGCCTGGAAGCCGAGCGTGCCCTTCTTCTGGATGAAGCGGGCGCCGATGTTGGAAGTCATGATGATGATCGCGTTTTTGAAATCGACCGTGTTGCCGAGCGCGTCAGTCAGAATTCCGTCTTCAAACACCTGGAGCAGGATGTTGAAAATGTCCGGATGCGCTTTTTCAATCTCGTCAAACAGGAGCACCGCGTAAGGTGAACGCTTGATCCGCTCGGTGAGCTGGCCACCTTCTTCGTGACCGACGTATCCCGGAGGCGATCCGATCAGTTTCGAGACGGAGTGTTTCTCCATGAACTCCGACATGTCGAACCGGATCGACGCGCGGTTCACTGCTGAACAGAAAACTAGCGAGCGATCGGGCGACTTCCGTCTTGCCGACGCCAGTCGGACCGAGGAACAGGAACGACCCAACCGGCCGGAGGGGGTTCTTGAGCCCGGCACGGGAACGGCGAATCGCGCGCGCCAAGGCCGAGATGGCAGGTCGCTGCGAAATGACACGCTTGTGCAGCTCGACCTCAATGCGGAGAAGTTTCTTCGTCTCTTCTTCCTTCAACGAGTTGACGGGAATCTCGGTCCAGCGAGCAATCACGTCTTCGACGTCGTCGCGCGTAACTTCAGCGGACACGAGCGCGTCTTCCTGCGTCGCACGAAGGCTCGCGCCCGTCGTAGGAACGGGACGACCAGTCGTTCAACTCGTTCCAGTCGGCGAGATCGCCTTGCTCGCGACGAACGCGCAGCTTCACGCGCGCGCCGGCTTCATCGATTACGTCGATCGCCTTGTCGGGAAGGAAGCGATCCGGAATATAACGATGGGACTGATAAACCGCGGCTTGAATCGTGTTGTTGGTAGCGCACCTGGTGAAACTCTCGTAACGCTCGCGTACTCCGTCGAGGATGCTTACGGCTTCTGCTTCCGACGGCGGCGGAACTTTCACCGCCTGGAAACGACGTTCAAGCGAACGATCCTTTTCGATCGACTTGCGAAACTCTGCAGGCGTCGTTGCGCCGATGCACTGAATCTCGCCGCGCGACAACGCCGGTTTCAAAATGTTGGCAGCATCGAGTGAACCTTCCGCCGATCCCGCCCCGACAAGCGTATGCAACTCGTCGATGAAAACGATGTACTGCGGGTTCTCAACCAGTCCGCGCATGATCTGCTTCAAGCGCTCTTCAAACTGGCCGCGATATTTTGTACCCGCAACGATCAGTGAGAGGTCCAACGAAAGGATGCGCTTGTTTTCGAGGAACGAAGGAACGTCGCCGCGCACGATGTGTTGGGCCAGACCTTCGACGATCGCGGTCTTACCAGCACCGGGTTCGCCAATCAACACGGGATTGTTCTTCGTGCGCCGGCAAAGGATCTGCACGACTCGTTCGATTTCTGCTTCGCGTCCGATGAAGGCATCGAGTTTGTCGTTTCCGGCGTCCTCAGTAAGGTCGCGAGAGAACTCGACAAGGTGCGGTGTGTCTTTCTTCTGCGAGGTGCGAGACTCGGCTCCCGACTGGCGGGCGATCTCGTCGCGCACGGCGTTCAACCTCAGACCGCGTTCATAAAGAATCTCGGCGGCCATCGAACGTTCTTCACGCAAAAGTCCCAGCAGGAGATGTTCGGTGCCGATGTGGCGATGCTGGAGCCGGTCGCTCTCTTCGTGGGCGTAGGCCAGCACGTGCTTCGTTTCCGGAGCGAGCGGTAGTTCAACCGAGGTTGAAATCTTCTCGCGCAGAGCGTTCGACCTTCGATCTCCTTTCGAATCGACTCAATTGAAACCTGGGCGCGTGGGAAAAAGCGTCCCGTGAGTGTTTTGTCTTCTCGCATCAGACCCAGCAACAGGTGTTCGGGTTCGATTGCCGGAGCTCCAAACTGCGAGGCTTCGTACCGGGCGAAGAAGATCACACGGCGCGCTTTT
>CAWBJU010000006.1:0-232446 GCA_963789185.1 uncultured Acidobacteriota bacterium | reverse complement strand
GCGTCTTCGGCGAGCACTGCCTGAATGATTGGCAGACTCAGCGAGTGTTTCGTAGTTTGCAGTGGAACGCTCTTACCGGCGGCATAGACTTTGTGACGGCCGTGTTCTTCGTACCACTCGCCCAGGTTCGCGGTCTTATGCATGTTCTCGATGATCTGTCGCCAACCTACGCCGGTGTTGTAAGCGCAGAAGGAAATCTCGCCTTCCTGAGTGCCGTACGGGATGACGCACATCTCGGTGCGGCGGAAGTCGTAGTTGAAAAGATCCTGGAACCACATTCCTTCGACGCATAAGACGCGCCAGATGTCGTTCGCGTTTGACCCTGTCTGGGCCTTCATGCGGTCGTTGCGATCGGAATTCGAATTAGTCGACGACGGTTTGAACAGATTCACGATCTGCGAGATCGGAAATCCTTCAGGCGCGCGCTCGGCGTCGAAGTTGCGCATGATTGCCATGCCGAGTTGCGCATATGAAAGCTTGCGGCCGCGCGCGGTGTCGGTAATCACCGCGACGTCTTTCATGAACTGTTCGTAGTTGAAGAACTCAAACAGTGATTTGAACTCGCCCGTCTGCCGGTTCACGACGAGCAACGTGAAGATGCCGCAGTTTGGATGGCAATTGCAGGAGGACCAACCCCACGGCGCATCCGCGCCCTGCAACATGTCCATCACGCTCGTGAATGCCGAGTAAGACGATAGCGGGAACCAGTCACGCAGCGGTTGAATGTTCTGGTTTAACTGATTCTTCAAATCGTGCGTCATGCCGGCGAGCGTGTAGCGCCACTTCTTGCGCATCTCGTCAGAGATATCTTCGTCGCGGCCGGTAAACGAAACCGGTTGAAACGCGATCGTCTGTACCTTGTCGATGTTCTGTGCAGCAAACTCGACAATCTGTCCGATGCCGTCGTTGTTCAGATTGTTGACGATCGTTACGACGAGCGTGACTTTGATTCCGACACTCGCGAGGTTCTCAATCGCGCGCAACTTCACGTCAAACAGATTGCCAACACCGCGATGCTTGTTCTTCTCTTCGCTTACTCCGTCAAACTGAAGATAAACGCCATGCTGCCCCGCGGCCTTCGCGGCTTTGCAGAATTCGATGTCTTCGGCGAAGCGAATGCCGTTTGTCGCCGCGAGAATGCGATAGAAACCGATCTTCTTCGCGTAAGCGACGGCTTCGAGGTAATAAGGCGAGAGCGTCGGCTCACCGCCGGAGAAGAGAATGATCACCTGGCGTCGTGGTTTGAACGAAACGGCACGGTCCAGGATCGCTTTAGTATCTTCAAATGTCGGCTCGTGAACGTATCCAACCTGGTTCGCGTCCATGAAGCACGGGTTGCACATCATGTTGCAGCGGTTCGTCAGGTCTACAGTCAATACAGCGCCGCGTCCAAACTTGATGTTCGACGTTCCGTGACGATGGACGTCTTTATCTTCAGCAGCGCGGAAGTCACGGCCAAAGAACAGCGACTCGATGCGTTCGAGAAACGCAGGATCGGTCGACATCACATCTTCAAATTCGCCGTGCTTCGGACAGGTCTTGCGCATCACGACCTGACCGTTGTCCTCAACGATCTGGGCCTTGATTTCACCCGGATGCTCGTGCATCAACGTCTCGAGTGTGACATCGCCGCTAATGACGGCATTGCGGACTTCTTTTACACAGGTGGGACAAAGACTGTCGGTCTCGCGCGGGAAACCAAGTGGCGGAGCACTGCGTTCGTAGGATTTGAGAAGCGGACCTGGCGCCCAATTCGGACGAATGGATTCGCCTTCCGGCAGCCGCTGGTTGACTGACTGAAACGCTTTCCAGGCAACATCTGAGAGGCCGGAGATAAGCTTCGAGCCTTTTACGCCCTGAAGTTTATTTTTATCCGACTCGCCACGGCGAAACTGATCACTAAACAAAGGCTTTACTGTCTCCTACTTAGTCAAAACCGCAGAACAACGGTGCATCATAAACAGGATTTGCAGGATCTACAAGACACGATTATTCTCAAACCCCAGCAAATGCCTATCCATCCCACAGCGATCATCGAAGATAACGTGGAAATCGGCCCAGATTGCGAGATCGCCGCTTATGTTGTAATCAAACGCTATACCAAAATCGGGGCCAGAAACCGCATTTTTGAACATGCTGTGGTGGGCGGCGAGCCGCAGGACGTGAAGTTTCGCGGCGAGCAGAGTTATCTCGAAATCGGCGACGATAATCTCATTCGCGAGTTTTGTACGCTTCACCGGGCCAGCGGCGAAGGTGAGACGACGCGCATCGGTTCGCGCAACTTTTTCATGGTCGGTTGCCACGTTGCGCACAACTGCGTCATCGGCAACGACAACATCTTTGCGAATGAAGTCGCGCTCGCGGGTCATATCGTCGTCGAGGACCAGGTGTTTATTTCAAACAACGTCGGCGCGCATCAGTTCGTGCGGTTTGGACGGCATGCGATGGTTGGCGGGAAGTCGAAGATCGTGCAGGATGTGTTGCCGTTTTTTACGACGGACGGAAATCCGCCGCGGTTGCGTGGACTGAACAGCGTTGGATTGCGGCGTGCCGGGTTTTCGGAAAGTGCTCGACGAGCGTTGAAGGACGCATATCGCTTACTGTTTCGATCGACGATTCCGATCGAAGAAGCGTTGCAACAGCTCGAACAGATCGACGACGAGAATATTGCACACTTGATTGCTTTCATCCGTGCTTCTAAACGTGGGTTCACAAGATGAGAGTTCAGCAGCTCAGTGAAATTGTGAAAGGCCGCGTCGTCGGCGACGGTGAAACACGGATCGATCGGATTGGCGATCTCGTGTTCGCTGCTGTAGGCGAGATTGTGTACGTCGATAACGAGAAGTTTTTCGATTCAGCGCTCGGGAGCAGTGCCTCGTGTTTAATCGTACCGAATGGCACTGCGAAAAGGTTCCCACACCGGACGTTGATCGAAGTCGCAGATCCTAAGCTGGCGTTTGCATTGATTGGCGCTGTGTTGCATCCGGTGCGTCGCGAGCCTTCGATCCATCCGACCGCGGTGATTGCTAACACTGCCAATATTGCTTCCACTGCCTACATCGGTCCGCATGTGACTGTTGGTGAGAATGTATACGTCGGCGAAGAATGCATTCTGTCATCCGAATGTTGTTTTGTACGACAACGTCGCGATTGGGAATCGCGTTATTCTGCACGCAGGCGTTTGCATCGGGGCGGACGGCTTCGGCTACGTGCGGCACGAACTCGGTTATCAAAAGTTTCCGCAGATCGGAACTGTCGTTATCGAAGACGACGTCGAAATGGGTGCTTACACGTGTGTCGATCGCGCCGCGCTTGGTCGTACGCGCATCGGACGCGGCACGAAACTCGACAACATGGTCCATGTGGGCCACAACTGCGACATCGGTGAACGAGTCGTGATCGCGGCGCAGACCGGCATCAGCGGCAGTGTCGTGATCGAAGATGACGTTGTGATCGGCGGTCAGGTTGGTTTTGGCGATCACACGCGCGTGATGAAGGGCGCGATCATCGGATCAAAAGCCGGAATCCTGCCGGGCAAGATCGTGCGTCCGGGCGTGTGGTGGGGAATACCCGTGCAGCCGCTCGATCAGTACAAGCGAATGAACGCCCACATGAATAAACTGGCGGAGATGCGTGATGAGATCAAGCACCTCCGCCAACACGTGGCCGATTTAGAAACACGGATTAAGACAGAAATCGAAGAATGACATCCGCGGCGCGATCAGAAGCACCCGCTTCACCTAGAAGATTGCGGACGCGCCTCATTTCAACACGCGCAGTTTCGTTTCGTTTTGGGTCAAGGAGTTTGACTATTTCCTGGACCAGCTTGTCAGGAGTGAGATCGGTTTGCATCAACTCGGTCGCGATCTCGGTGCCTGCGACCAGATTGACCAGACCATAGTGAGGGACCGTGATGAGTCGGCCCAGCGTGTGCCAGTTCACGGCTGACTCTTTATAGACCACCACCATCGGAGTTTCGAGCAGCGCGCCTTCGAGTGTGGCGGTTCCACTCGCGATAGCGGCGGCGTCGGCAGCGGCGAGTGCTTCGCGTGTTTGTCCATGGACCAACAGGATCGAGTTTATGCCGGACAAAATTTCTTTTGTCTCTTCGACTGTGCGGCTTGGCGCCACGACAATCACGGGCTGAATATCCGGATGTGTACCCTTCAGCTTGCTGATAGCCGCAGCCATCGGAGGGAGAATGCGTTGCAACTCCTTTCGCCTGCTGCCGGGCAAGAATGCGACGATCGGTTTACCCGGATCTAAATTATGATGCTCGCAGAATTCCTTCCGATTGAGCCGTGGTCTAACCTGGCCCGCCAGCGGATGCCCGACAAACTCCACATGGTCCACCCCGCGCGCTTTGAACCATTCAGCTTCGAACGGAAGAATCGACAGCAACAGATCGACGTCGCGATGGATACGGTTGATGCGACGCGGACGCCAGGCCCATAGCTGCGGACTGATGTAGTAGATCACCTTGAGTCCACGGCGGTGAATGGCACTCGCAAGTCTCAAATTGAACTCGGGCCAGTCAACGAGAATCACTGCATTGGGTTTTCTCTCGATCGCCGCTGCTTTCAACTTGCGAAACGCCGTGACGAACTTGGGAAACACCTGGGCGACCTCCAGTATGCCCATGATCGCCAGCTCATCGGAGTTAACTATCGTTTCGACTCCAGCGGCGCGCATCAATGGCCCGGTCGCACCGAAGTATTTAATCTGTGTTTTTTTCTGGAGTGCCTGAACGAGCGCGGCGGCATGCGCATCGCCTGACGGTTCACCAGCTACAATCATTAAATTAAAAGGCTCAGACACGCGTCGGCTATGTTAGCATCCACCCGCCCCTATGACTCGTGCGTCCCTGGTAATCCTAATCCTCCTACTGGCTTGCCAGCTTGGACTTGCGCAGCAAACGAATCCGGTCGATCGGAAAGTCTCAAACCCGATGACCGACACGCCGAACGTTAATCCACTAAATCCGGACCCACCTGTTCAGCGACGTCCGCCGCAGCGAAATGGCACGCAGGGTGTCAGCACCGATCGGCTCGACGTTATCTCGTCGAAACAGTCTGTATCAGGACCGGAAACTGCTCGCATCTTCCTTTACGAAGGAAACGTCGACGCTCGTATCGGCACGTATCGTCTCCAGGCTGACAAAGTGACGGTTTACGACGCGGAGAACAGGCTTGTAGCGGAAGGCAGCGTCGTTTTCGATCAAGCGGATTCGCAGCGCATCACCGGCTCGCGCGCCGAGTGGAACTATCGCACCAAGACCGGTTACTTCGAGAACTCCACCGGTTATACAAACCAAACGCAGGACGGCACGCGTATCTATTTCACGGCCGATCGCGTCGAAAAGATCAGTCTCGACACGATTGTCGCCATCAACGTTCAGATCACTGCGTGCGATGAAGACGTTCCAAAGTGGAGCTTTCACGCGAGCAAGGCAACGATCAAGACCGGTGATCGCGTGCGCGTCGTGTCGCCAAAACTGCGACTGAAGAACGTGCCCGTCTTCTATCTGCCGTACGCGTCGGTGTCGATCAAGCCGCGCGATCGCGCGTCAGGTTTTCTGACGCCGACAATCGGCGGTTCAGGTGCGAAAGGCTTTCGGTTGTCGACTGCTTACTACCAAACACTCGGCCGCTCTGCTGACTTCACTTTCCGCAGCGACGTCTACACGCAGCGTGGACTTGGCTTCGGCGGCGACTTGCGCACACGCGCGAACTCGCGTTCGTACCTCAACGCCGGTTTCTACGCCGTCAAGGACCGCATCTTTGGACAGGAAGCATCCGCAGCGGTTCCGGATCAGGGTGGATCGAGTTTCTACGTCGACGGCGTTCACTACTTCAAGAACGGTTTCATTGCCGCGGCCGATGTGAACGTCACGTCGAACCTCGCTTTTCGTCAGGTCTTCTCCGACAACATTCAACAGGCAATCTCACCGGAAGAAACGTCGCAGGTCTTTGTAAACAAGGACCACGAAGAATACAGCTTCAACTTTCTCGCACGCACGCAGGTTACGTCGCTGACGAACGCGCGTATTCGTATTCGCCAGTTGCCGAGCGTCAGCATCGATAAGCGTCCGACCATTCTCAACTTTCTGAAAAACCTTCCGGTCTACTATTCGTTCAGCGCGGCGGCGGAAGGTGTCAGCCGCAAGGAGACCGTCGAAGATCCGGTGCTGTTTGTGAACGAAGTCGGTGGCAATCCGATCATCTCGCCGTCGATCGTGCAGCGACTGGATCTGCACCCGCGGTTTGAACTGCCTTTGCACTTTGCGGGTTGGTCCATAACGACCTCCGCAACGGGGCGCGTGACGTTCTATTCCAACTCGCTCGATCCAACAACGCGCGACGTGCTTAGTCAGAACATAACCCGCAGCTATGGCGAGTTTGAGTTTGACGTGCGGCCGCCCGCCTTCGCGAAGGATTTCCATCGCGGTAGTGGCGCCTTCTTCTTCCGTCACGTGATCGAACCATACATCGTCTATCGTCGACTGGCCGGCATCAACAACTTCGATCGGATTATTCGCTTCGATTACAACGATGCAATCGCGGATACGAACGAGATCGAGTTTGGTATCGCAAACCGTTTCTTCACGCGCCGCTCTACTGAGAATGTTACTGACGAGGCAGCGGAAGTGGCGCGCAGGGAGAATCGGCCGCTGCTCGCGAGCCAACCCTACGAAGCGCTGACGATCACGGTGCGAGGGAAATACTTTTTCGATCCGTTTTTTGGTGGCGCGCTGAAGCTGAATCAGCGCAATCAGTTCTATCCGATCAACACACTGTCGGGTTTTGTTTACGGCGGAGTTCCGCGACGCTTCTCTCCTGTGAATCTCGATGCGCGTTATCGCCCGCGGCGTGATCTATTTGTCGATTTCCGAACGGATTACGACACGCATGGCGGCGGTTTGCGATCGATGTCGACAACGTTTGGACTGTCGCGTCCCCTCGTCCAGATCTTTCAGAGCTTTTACTACACGCGTGCGATTGAACTCGATGGGGCCTTTGCGCAGTTTGTGGATAATCGCGGTTTTGAAGCGGGGACGTTGCGCGGTTCGCAGTGGAGCCCGTCCGTGTTTCTCGGTAACGAGGAAAGCGGGCTATTTGGTGGCTCGTCGTTCTTTTTCGATTTTCAGAAGCGGCCCGGAAGAGGCGACAACTCGCTCATCAGTTCGACAGTCACGCTCGGCTATAGCTGGGACTGCTGCGCGGTGACGGGCCAGTTCTCAACATTCAACGTCGGTTTGCGCAAAGAGAACCGCGTAGTCTTCAGCTTTCGTCTGAACGGCATCGGCTCTTTCGGCACCGAGCAGATCGGCCAGCGCTAGCCGTTAAACAATCTAACTCTCCCCAAAGCGCCAAACGGCTGTAAACGCAGCCAAAATTGTTATATATTCTTGGCCGTCGTTCGCCCCCACTTAATTTAAGTGACGACGCCAACCTCCTAAACCTGCTCGATGAAAGATGTTTTTATGGCTATTACCCCTCTTAGGAAAAACCGTGCGCGTATCCGTGTCGCGCTAACCCTGTGCCTCTGTCTCAGTTTGATCGTCCTGGCCCTTGCGCAGTTTCCGTCAAGGTCGAACGCGCGCTACCGTCCGTCTCAAAGGTCAACACAGAGAAAAGGCGAGTGGCCGCGGTTCCGCCCGGGCGAAGTAATCGTGCGTTACCGCAGCGAATCGATTGCTGCCAATCGCACGGGCCGTGACGCCATCGCGGCCATGACCGGCGAATTGATGCCGGTTGAAGTTGAACGACGAAAATCCGCGGATCTCATTCCGGGATTGCGGCTGGTCCATGTCGCGCCTGAAGACACGCTCGCGACGGTCGCGGCGTTGCGAAGCCGGCCGGACGTACTCTACGCCGAACCCAACTACATCATGCGCGCCATGGCAACGCCGAACGATCCGCACTTCACAGCGGGCCGGCAGCCTGCTCTGAATAAGGTCGGCGCGCCTACGGTCTGGGACGTTACGAAGGGAAGTACCGGTGTCGTCGTTGCGGTAATGGACCAGGGCATCGATACCACGCACGAAGATCTGCAAGGGAACATATGGACCAATCCATCGCCGGGCGCTCTTGGGATTCCCGGCGACGTAAACGGCGCAAATTTCACCGTCGAGCCTGAGACTGGAAATGTTTTCAGCGGTCAGGATGAGGAAACGCACGCCACTCACGTAGCGGGAATCATTGGCGCGCGCGGCAACAACAGTATCGGTGTTGCCGGTGTGAATTGGACTGTCAGCCTGATGTCTTTGAAGGTCCTTCATGAGGACGGCTTTGGCGATGTCATGGACGCGTCGGACGCGAGCACCTATGCAAAACAGATGCGCGATCTTTGGCAAACTTCAGAGGGCTCGCAGGGTGCAAACATACGCGTCATCAACGCGAGTTTTGGTGCGCTGGATTTCTCTCAAACGTTTCTTAACGCAATCAACGGTTTGAATTCTTCCGGGATTCTTTTTGTCGCTGCGGCCGGCAACGAAGACATCGGATTGATGGAAAAGGATAACGATAAAGTCCCCGTTTTCCCGGCCGGCTACAACGCACCCAACATCATTTCCGTCGCTTCGACGAACCTGGACGACAACCTTTCTTCGTTCTCGCACTTTGGACCAACCAGCGTCGACATTGCAGCTCCCGGTGCGGATTTTGAAGACGAGTTAGGGGCATTTGGCCTTCTGAGCACGACACCACCATGTGCCGATTTTACTCCGCCATTCGACTGCTTCCCGGATTTTCCGGATCCTGCTCCTCCCACGGCGGATACGTATAGTTTCTTCGCCGGCACGTCGATGGCCGCTCCACACGTCACAGGCGCTGCGGCGCTTTTGTGGGCACAGAATCCAAACCTCACCGTCAAACAGGTAAAGAATCTTCTCGTGCTAAACGGCGACGTTCGACCGGAACTACTCGGAAAGACGCTCACGAGCCGTCGCTTGAATATCCTCAATAGTTTTCAGGCGCTGGCAGAGAACGACACGACGCCGCCGGGCCCAATCACGAATCTCCGCCTCAACTCGCAAAACGGACGCAACCTCGAAATCAGTTATACCGCGGTAGGCGACAATGGACCTGCGAGCGGTATTCCAAAACTGTATGAGATCAGCTTCGTCGAAAGCGTAACGGGAGCGGTGTTTCCGTTGAAAGGTGTGTTGCCAGGAGCGCCTGCGGCCACGATGACCGTGCAGGTCTCAATTCCAATCCGGCACACAGTCGGAATGATTCGTGTTGTTTGTTTCGACGACAACGGCAACGAAAGCGTTCCCGGAGAGTTACCCATCGCGATTCCGGCGCTCAGTGGCGATCCGTACGACATCGTCGTAGGTGGAGCTGCGCCGCTGACAACAGACACCAGCGTTCGTCACAGGCCCGACGGCGACGATCGGTATTTGGACGTCTTGCTGCCGGCCGGTTTCACGTTCCCATTCTTCGGCGAAAACTTTACCGAACTGACGCTCTCCACGAACGGCAACATCTTCTTCTCCGATCCGCCCCTGCGTATTTTGCCGCCGTCAAATCCTGACGTCGCAGATGATTCGCCGGGTTGGCCGTTGCAAGTTGGCGGTTACAAGATGATCGCCGGCCTTTGGGAAGATCTCGATCTTCGGGAATCAAAACGAGCGGACGCGGGAATCTACCAAATAAGGACAAGTCCAACACAACTCGTTTTCCGCTGGCAGGGTGTGCCTTGTAACTTCGATGGCAATACCTGCCTGGGTCTCGCAGTGCCGGGAAGTTCACCAATCAACTTCGAGATCGAACTCAACACCAACGGAACGATCAGGACGCGTTATGGAACCGGCAACAAGCTTATTAAACCGACTGTCGGTATCGGTGGCGGCGCTCAGGATCCTTACATCGCTTCTCATACAAACAAGGATACTTTCGTCAGTTTGGAGAATGCGGGTCAGGTCACGTTTGTTCCGAAGGGACAGTTTAGTGCAGCGACGCTGACTGGATCGCAGGTCGAGATGAAGGATTGGAGGTTCGGCGGTCGCTCATTTGTTTACGCGAAGCTTACCTTCCCGGACGCCGGCTATAGCGTCACCAACTGGGGTACGCCGTCACAGTCGGGCAATGCTTTCACCGTCGATGCCACTCTCGAACATTTCAACGGCGCAAATGTTCCGGCTATCAGTAGCACCGCACAGATCTGGGATCTTGGAGCGTTAGCGCCAGGCAATTACAGTTTTACCTTCAGGACTTCCGGTACGACTGCGAAGGTCCACAATTTCACGGTGAGCTCGACGCCACCTCCGGTCAATCCGATCGAGGGGCTAGCCGGCGCTCGCGAGTTCGTTCGTTGGCAGTACAAAGACTTTCTCAGACGTGAGCCGGATGGCCCAGGTTGGGACCACTGGACCGGCGAGATCACGATGTGCACTGATCCGACGAAACGGTTCCCGGGTGAAACTGAGCCGGCTTGTATCGAACGCAAGCGAGCAAACACGAGCGCTGCATTCTTCTTCTCGCCGGAGTTTTCGAACACTGGTTACTTTGTGATACGAGTCTATCGTGGGTCGCTTGGACGAATGCCGAAATTTGGTGGAGGCACCACACCAGGCCACGAGTTCACGCGCGATGCGGCAGCGGTTGGGAACGGAATCGTCGTCAACGATGCGCTCGATCACGATAGAATCAATGTCAACAAGCAAGCGTTTGTGAATGAGTTTGTCACGCGCTTCGAGTTTCGCCAGATCTATGAGGCGCTGAATAATACTCAGTACGTCAACAAGTTGTTTGAGACCACCGGCGTGACGCCGACGCCAGCCGAGCGGCAAGCGTTAATCGACGGCCTGGGTAACGGCAGCGAGACGAGAGCGAGCGTGTTATTCAAGGTGGTGGATGGAACCACGACGGTCACGGGCGGGCTCCTTGTTTTCAACACGAACTATGGGAAGGCGTTTTACGACAACTTATTCAACCCTGCATTTGTGCAGATGGAATATTTTGGCTATCTGTTGCGCGATCCCGATCCGGACGGATTCAACTTCTGGCTAGGGAAATTGAATCAGTTTGGCAACTGGGTCGATGCGCAGATGGTGCTGGCATTTATCTCGTCGCCGGAGTATCGCTCCCGCTTCGGCGCGCCTTAAAATGCCAGCTAGTGAATGGCTTAAGGCAACCTTCAGCCGCTAATTTGCACCGATAGCACGGCCGATCTAGACGTGCTGTCGGCGCAGAAGTTATGATGCTGGTGGTTAGCCCCGCGGACCACTTCACTCCTGACCCACTTTCGTACGAGGAAACGAACTTTGCATTACCGAACCGCGCTTGCTCTAACCCTGATACTGGCGGTCTTTTTAACTTCTCTGGGCCTGACCGCGTCTGTTCACGCGAGTACGTCCTCGGCTTCGACCGGCATCGAGTGGGATCACTTCCTGATTTCTAAGGGAGAAGACGGCGACACCACCTGCCGTGAGGCCAACTTCGCGGAGCGCCGCGAACTCGAGCTAATCAATCCGAAAAACCTCCGTCAGGTCAATCATCTCGGCGACAACCTAAACGCCTTGTCCGGCGGTGGAAGCGCGGAAGGGCAGTTGACGATTATCCTGCGCGCGACCGCGAACCTGGACGCCGCCACCGGCGATGCTCCGTTGGCCAAAGCCGCATTCCTGCGGGCGGCTGACGCCTGGGAAGCTGTAATTAACTCGCCCGTCACGATTTTTCTCGACGCCGATTACGGCCCGGACAATTTTGGCCAACCGTGGGGCTCAGGCACCTTGGGTGCGACGAGTTCTCCCAGCGTTGGAGGCGCCAGCTATTCGGTCGTCAGGGGTAATCTGATAAACGGTGCGAACACCCCCGCCAAACAAGCGATTTACCAGGCGCTACCCGCGAATTCACTCCCGGTCGACAACGGTACAGGTTCGACGACCTCAGTGTCGGTCTCCAATTCGATCGCCCGCGCCATTGGTTTGCTGAGCCCGACCGCGCAGTCGTCCGACAGCGCCCCCCGCATCGGATTCAATTCTTCCTTCAATTTTGACTTCGACCCGAGCGACGGCATCACCACAGGACAAACCGATTTCGAAGCCGTTGCTACCCACGAAATTGGACATGCACTCGGATTCACGTCACGTTCAGGTCAGCGGAAGTTCCACTCCGGCGATGTGGGATCTTTACCGTTTTCGCCAGGGTACTACGAGCGCCACTTTCACCACCGCACAGCGCATTATGACCATCGGTGGACCGACGGTGAACTCTCAGTACTATTTCGTTCCCGGTCAAACATTCCAACTACCTACGCAAACCGTTTCGGAGCTGGGACTTTCCGATGGCGGACCGAGTGCCTCAAGCGACAACAACGCTGACGGTAATCAATCGAGTCACTGGCGGCAGGCGATTAAAAACGGCGGTACGCTTTCCGGTTACATCGGCATCATGGATCCGCGTATTCCGAGCGGCCTCCGCCGGCAGATTACGCAGAACGATATTAAGGCCCTCGACATTTTCGGCTACAACTCCAACACTCTCGGACCGCCGCCCCCGCCGGCAAACGACAACTTCTCCGCCGCGCAAGCTGTTACCGGTTGCGCAGGAACAACCAGTGGTACCAATGTCGGCGCGACCCGTGAAACCGGCGAACCGAATCACTCTCCTGACAACAACGGTGGCTCTCGTTCCGTATGGTTTACCTGGACGGCGCCTGCAAGTGGTCCAGCTCAAATCACCACTGCGGGCAGCGGCTTTGACACGGTGCTTGCGGTCTACACTGGAAACGCCGTCAATTCGCTTTCGCTGCTTGGTAGGAATGATGACGTCGATCCGGGCGTCGTCACTAGCAGCATGGTCCAGTTCACGGCATCAGCCGGAACCACGTATCGCATTGCAGTCGACGGTTACAACAACGCCGATTCGGGCGGCGATATTGGAACGTTCTCGCTCAATTGGGCGCTCAGCGGCTGCGGTGATTCGTGGGTGCCAACTGTGCTCAACTCCAATCAGGTTGAGTTCCGGAGTTGGACCATCAACGGACAAACCTTCGTTTACATAAAGCTCAACTTCCCGGATGCTGGTTTCCGCGTGGCCAACTGGGGCACGCCCGTATTGAGTGGCGCAAACACGTTTACCCTCGATTCATCGATTGAGCGGTTTACGGGTGGTTCGGCGCAGGTTTTGACCAACGCCGCGAACATCTTTAACCTGGGATCTATTCCCGCAGGCACCTGGGCGTTTAACTTCAGAAACTCAGGTACGCTCGTCGCGACGCACGTAATAAACGTCAGTTTTTCGCAGCCACCGGCGAATCCGATGGACAACCCGGCCGAGTTTGTACGCTGGCAGTATAAAGACTTCCTACGTCGTGAACCGGATGGTCCAGGCTGGGCTCACTGGACCGGCGAGATCACGATGTGTAGCGATCCGAGCAAACGTTTCGCGGGTGAAAGTGAGCCTGCGTGTGTCGAGCGCAAGCGAGCCAACACAAGCGCCGCGTTTTTCTTCTCGCCGGAATTTTTGAACACTGGTTACTTTGTCCTACGAGTCTATCGTGGTTCGCTCGGCCGCATGCCGCACTACGGTGGTGGAACAGGAAGCAACAGCGAATTTACGCGCGATGCAGGAACGGTTGCGACCGGAATCGTCGTTAACGACGCGCTCTCGCCGAGCGTCATCAATAACAACAAGCAGGCGTTTGTGAATGAGTTTGTTACGCGTCCGGAGTTTCGCGCGATCTATGATGGCTTGGGCAATACTCAGTACGTCGACAAACTATTCCAGACCACGGGCGTCACGCCCGCGTCTAATGAGCGACAGGCTTTGATTGACGGCCTGGGTAACGGGAGCGAGACGAGAGCGAGTGTGTTGTTCAAGGTAGTTGATGGCACGACGACAACCGCGGGCGGGCTCCTCTTCTTCAACACAAACTACGGGAAAGCGTTCTACGACAACCTTTTCAATACCGCCTTTGTGCAGATGGAATACTTCGGCTATCTGCAACGCGATCCTGATCCCGACGGCTACAACTTCTGGCTAGGGAAGTTGAACCAGTTTGGCAACTGGGTCGATGCGCAGATGGTGCTGGCGTTCATCAGTTCACCTGAGTATCGCTCGCGGTTCGGATCTCCATAACACGGATTGAGTACCGATCTACAGGGACGAGCCGCACGAAACAAAGCCAGGCTAATTATTTTGCCGGCAGTGCTGGCTGCCTGCCTTGGCATTTTTCTTTCGTCCACTCGCACGACGCAGCCCGTGCACGCCTTCTCGGCTGGTCCACCCGCGGGTTACACCGGCGCTCCCGGTGAAGAGCCGGAAGCTTGCGCCGAGTGTCACGTACCGCCCGACGCCGGGACGGGAACAATCTCCATCACCGCGCCGCAAACGTACGTTCCTGGCCAAACTTATCCAGTCACCGTCACGCACTCTAATCCCGATCCGACACGACAGCGCTGGGGGTTTCAACTTACTGTCCTGGACACGTCGGACGAGAAAGCCGGAGAACTTCAGAACACAACTCCGCTTACGCAGATACTGAACAACCAGGGACCGGGAAGCGCGCGCCAGTACATCGAGCACTCAGCAGGCGGAACTTTTATCGGACAATCGAACGGCGCAAGCTGGACTTTCAACTGGACTGCGCCCGCGGAGGACATCGGTCCGGTCACGTTCTACACGGCAGGCAATCAGGCAAACAACGACGGGAACACTTCCGGCGATAACATCTATCGCACGTTCGTGGCTTCAGCGCCCGCATCGACCACGCCTGACTTCGCAATCAGTATTTCGCCTTTGAGCCGAAACGTCGTTGCGGGCGGTCAGGCGCAATACACGATCACAATCACTCCGCTCGCTGGTTTTACGGGTGCGGTTAATTTGAGTACCGTGGGAGTTTTTCCGGCAGGTGTCACCATCGCTTTTAATCCGGCGACGGTGACGATTACCGATGCGACGTCGAAAACCGCGACGTTGACGTTCTCGACTACCAGCGCCACTCCTATCGCTAATCATTCATTCAACGTTGAAGCGCAGTCAGGAAGCCTGACACATTCGCAGTCCGTGGGTCTCAACGTCGTGAGTGCAACGACTGCCGATCTATCGATCGTTAAGACTGCTTCGCCGAATCCCGGACAAGTTGGCGTACCGCTGTCGTATCGCATCGTCGCGACGAATAATGGACCAGCAGCGGCAACGAACGTCACGGTAACTGATGCCTTGCCCGCAGGCGTCGTATTCGTTTCGTCGGCGGCAACGCAGGGCGCGTGCAGCGGAACGACTACGGTGACGTGTAACCTCGGCAGCCTTGCGCTGGGCGCCAGTGCGGTCGTTACAATCACCGTCACGCCATCGGCACAGGGTCAGCTCGCGAACAGTGCGACTACGACTGCAGCCGAATCAGATTTTGATTCCACCAACAATTCCTCGTCGATCACGACGTTCATTCAACCAGCCGCGGCGAGTCCTTCGATGACCGATCCAAACCTGACCGTCAGTACGGTGGTCAGCGGATTGGACCAGCCGACGAGCCTCGCGTTTCTTGCAGCGAACGATTTCCTGATTCTCGAAAGAGCGACTGGAAGAGTGAAACGGGTCGTCAACGGTGTCGTTTCCAGCACGCCGCTCGATCTGCCGGTGAACAATGCTTCTGAACGCGGGTTGCTCGGCATCGCGTTGCATCCGCAGTTTGCCGTTAACGGCTTCGTCTATCTGTTCTGGACCGAGAGCACCACGGGCGTCGATACGTCGAACATCGACGAGATACCGCTGCTCGGCAACCGCGTCGATCGTTACGTGTGGAACAACTCAATTCTCACGTTCGATCGCAATCTGATCAGGCTGCGCGCGTTGCAGCAGGACGCCGGCCAACCGGCGCGTGGAAACCACAACGGCGGCGTCATCCGTGTTGGACCAGACGGCAAGCTCTACATCATCTTTGGCGACAACGGCCGCCGCGGGTTTTTACAGAACAACGTTACCAACCTCGCTGTGACCGACGACCAGTTTGGTGGACCAACGCCTGACAATGCTCATATGACCGGAGTTGTTTTGCGTTTGAACGACGATGGTTCGACGCCCGCGGACAATCCGTTTTTCAACGCCGCCTCTGGTCTGACCGGCGAAGCAGCTGAAAATGTAAAGAAGGTTTTTGCTTACGGAGTGCGCAACAGTTTCGGTATGGCTTTCGATCCGATCGCTGGAACGTCTGTGGACGCAGGAAAACGGCGACGACGCTTTCGACGAGATCAATCGCGTCACCCCGGGCTTCAACGGCGGTTGGATCCAAACCATGGGCCCGCTTAGCCGCATCGGCGAATTCAAGTCGATCGAGTTGGCCTACGCCGCCGGCAATCTTCAACAACTGCGCTGGCCGCCTTCGAACATCGCCGCAACGCCGCAGGAAGCCCTCGCGCGTCTCTACATGCTGCCCGGCGCGCAATATCTCGATCCGGAGTTCAGTTGGAAGTATGCGGTGGCGCCTTCCCCGATCGGTTTCGTAGCTGGAAAAGCGCTCGGCGTACAGTTTGAAGGTGACCTGCTGGTTGGCGCCTCACGCACGACGCTGCTCAACGGTTTCCTGTTTCGTTTCAGGCTGAACGCAGACCGTCAGCACTTTGTCTTCAGCGATCCGCGACTCGCCGATCGTGTTGCCGACAACACGGACAAGTTCGATCAAACCGAAAGTGAAAGCCTCGTGATTGGCAAAGACTTCGGTGTGACTACCGACATCGTCACCGGTCCGAACGGAAACGTGTTTGTGGTTTCACTCTCGAACGGCAGCGTTTACGAGATCAAAGCGAAACCAAACCCGATCGACGACGCCGCGTTTTTCGTCGCGCAGCATTACCGCGACTTTCTCAATCGCGAACCTGACGCGCCGGGCCTCGCACACTGGACGGGGGAGATCACGGAGTGTTCCGATCCGGCAAAGCGACACCCCGGAGAGTCGCTCGAAGCGTGTACCCAACGTAAGCGCGCGAACACGTCGGCCGCGTTTTTCTTTGCGCCGGAGTTTCAGAACACCGGTTCGTTTGTGTTGCGCGTCTACTGGGGAACGCTGGGCAAACTGACTTCCGCTCAATGTCCGGGCGTGCCGCAAAACCTGCCGGGTCATTGCCGTCCGCGTTTGACGGAGTACATCGCCGACATGGCCACCGTGGCCCAGGGCATCGTCGTCAACAACGCGCTTGATCCAGCCGTTATAAACGCCAATAAGCGCGCTTTCGTCGATCAATTCGTGAACCGCGCGGAGTTCAAAACGGCGTACCCGGACGCAATGACGAATGCCGCCTTCGTCGACAAGTTGTTTTTCACCACCGGCGTCACGCCCACTGCCGATGAACGCAATGCGTTGATTAATGGTCTGGCTGGTGGAACCGAAACGCGTTCAAGTGTGGTTTTCAAAATCGTTGACGGCACCACCGCGACGACGGGAGGCCTGTTACAGTTCGGCACAACCTACGGAAAGGCGTACTTCGACAAAGAATTTGACGATGTGTTCGTGTTCATCGAATACATCGCGTACCTGCGTCGCAATCCGGACCAGGATGGATTCAATCACTGGCTCGCCAAGTTGAAGCAATTCGGTAACTGGGTGGACGCGGAGCTGGTGCTGGCGTTCATCATCTCGCCTGAATACAGATCTAGATTTGTGCAGTGAGTCTGTGGATCTTTTCCGCTACTCGGCGGGGGGAGTCGTTGTCCGCTGTCATTTCCTTGGACCACGAGCCCATGATTGCGCCTGTCCGATGCGCCAGATCGTAAGCGGCGTGTCGTAGTTTGAACTGCCGCGCATTCGCAACGAGCGAGATTATCGTGTCAACATAGGCTTTGGGATGATGTTCTGTTTCTACGAGGCGGCGTCCGTGTTGGCCCATGCGCGCGAAACGCTGCGGGTCCTGGAGAAAACTTTCGAGCTGCGCACGAATGTCGGCGACCTCGTTCTCAGGTCGAACATGGGCGACAGCGTCGGATGACAACGACGCATACCACCCTACGCGCGTTACCAAACTCGGCAGCGCATGCTCCCAGATTCGAAGTTGACTCGCCGACGCCTCACCCATCGTCGGATAGCGAAGATTAATCGCAAGCTGAGCGTTGCTGAGTGCGTGGTCCAACTCCGCCAACGGCGTGTAACCGTGTAGGGTGACTGCATTCTTCAGATTCAAGGTCTGAATGCGTTGCCGTAGTGTTTTTGCGTCGTCAATCTCGCCGTAGATGTCCAACTTGAATAAATTCTCCGGCAATTGAGAGAGTGCTTCCAACACGGCATCGAGCCGGCGATTTCTTCCGATGTGACCGAAGATGATCAGGCGGTACGGCTGTGACGGCCGCCCATCTGTCTTTGCAGATTTCAAGATGGGCGCGGATGGGAGCGGTGCGTAAAACACCGGG
Source organism: uncultured Acidobacteriota bacterium (assembly GCA_963789185.1). Classification (GTDB taxonomy): domain Bacteria; phylum Acidobacteriota; class Blastocatellia; order Pyrinomonadales; family Pyrinomonadaceae; genus PSRF01. Next base: position 214,099 of record CAWBJU010000006.1, on the reverse strand, counting down.
CACCGGTTCGACGTTCGTAACTCGTCGAAAGCATCTTTCGTATGGACCACGGCGCCGAGAGCATGCTCGAGCACGGCGCCGGTCATCGAGAATCGCTGCGCCATGAAATCGTAATCGCCGTGCCGTGCGCTCACGAAGTCGGTGGCGATACTCAGCCCCTCTTCACCGTAGTGCTTTTCAATCTGCGCCAGATAACCCGTCTGATCGCGCCAATGTCCGCGGTACAAGCTCTCAAAAAAATCGTGCAACCGTACGTCGTGCAGGATGACGATGCCCGGCGAGTGGCTGCTGACCTGCCAGATCGCTGCATGGTGTAGATGGTTGTTGCCGATGTTGTAGAAACTGAGTTCCGCGCGATTCAGTTCCACCCAATCGATACGTTCCGGTTGATAGTGACGAACCGTAGCGTACTGTTCGAGTTGCGGATCCCAGCCTGCGCGATCGGTCCACAAGGTTACCTCGGCGCGGCGACTAAGTTCGGAAAGAATGCCGAACGAATAATCCGCGATGCCGGATTTTGCGGGTGGCAAAGGTGAGAACCAGTTGAGTCTCATGCAAGTAAGTTTTTGACGACGGTTTCCCAGGAGAGATTGAGACTCTCGTAGCGAGCGCGTCCTGCTTCGCCCCACGCCTTCGCCTGTTGGCGGTTTTCCCAAAGCGAATCAAATGCATTTGCGAGTGCTTCGGGTGTCGGTTCCGCGATGACACCGGTTTCGTGATGGGTGACAAACTCGAGTGGCCCACCCGAGTCAGTGCAAGTGATGACGGGTTTGGAAGCAAGCATCGCTTCGAGCGTGACGTAGCCGTAGTCTTCGTCTGTAGGCGGATAGATGACGGCGATCGCGTGGGCGTAGCGGCGCCGCATTTCGTCGCCGCTGATCGACCCCAACCATTCCACGCGTTGTTGCACTTTTAATTTTCGCGCCAGTGATTTCAGTTCATCTGCATACGAAGGTTGGTCCGATGTGCCCGCGAAAACGATGCGCACCGGATTGCGGGTGTGGGCCAGCGCCTCGAGCACGAGCGCTTGTCGTTTGGGAATACAGAGACGGCTCGGAAAGAACAGGTAGTCTTCCCCCTGTCCACAGTAGAAGCGTTCGGCGTCGGGTGGCGGATGATAAAGCGGTGTCGAGTCGATGTCGCAAAACTTCTTCAATCGCCGGGCGACGTTGTGCGAGTTTGCAAAGACTGCTTTGGCTTGCGGGATGAGCTTCCGATCGGCTTGTTGAATCACGTCGCGAACGTGAGTGCCGTTTGGGAAGTAGACCAGATCGCTTAGCGGGTGGTCCCAGAGTTCGTACGCGGTTCGATGCTGGTGCAGGATCCATAGCACCTTGTTCGGATGCGGGATCAGGTAAGCGGGAAATTTCAAACCGATGACGCGATCGACCGGCGTTCCCGCGACTTCTGTAATGTCGAGCAGTTGGCACGCCAGCATGTGATCGAGGATCTTTTCCGGCGGGTACCACTTGAAGGGGATGGCCAGTATTTCCGCTTCGTGACCAAAGCGGCGCAGTGCGTCGCGCAGTCCTTCGGCGTGGACTTCAGCGCCGCCTCGTATGAACGGCACCTGCACGGTAGTGATCAGAATCCTCATTCTTTGGTTTTCCACCCCAGCACGGCGTAGTCCATTGGACCATAGAAGAGGCCGTTGAACCGCTCGGCGAGTTCGCCCTCGCCCGCGACGCGGCCCGTGTCCCACGGATGCAGGTTGAGCACCTCGACAGGATCGAAGCCGCGGTTGTCGAACAGAAACTGCATCAGCTCGCTGGGAAGTGGATGCTTGTGGGTGGGATCGAGATAGAAGAAATTGCTGCCGACGATAACGTTTTCGGGATTGGGCGTTTCGAAAATTGCGACACCGCTCGGACGCAACACACGAAGTACTTCATCGAGCAGTGTTACAAGCGTCTCGATCGAAACGTGCTCGATGATGTGGAAACCGGTGATCGCGCCGGCACTCGCATCCGGGAGACTCTGCAAGTGCGCGAGGACGTCTGTCTCGACGACTTCAAGTTCGCGTGCATGGCACTGCTCGATCGCCACGATGTTCTTCTCGACGCCACGCGCATAGATTCCGCTCTCTTTCAGGACTTCGAGCCACTCACCACGGCCGCAACCAAGATCGATCACCCCGTAATCGCGTACCGGTTCAACATAGGGCAGGTAGACCTTGAATCGATCTTTGATCTCCTCACGCGAACCACGGAAACGATCTTCGAGGGCAGCGTAAAGTCCGTCGAGGCGAACCGTGTCGAGACCTTTGACCGCTGCACCATGGATCCTGTGTTGCAACAGCTCTGTTTGCAGACGGATTTTTTCGATCTCGTTTTGGACCAGTTCTGTTTCTTCGAGGATTCGGTTTTCGATTCGGTTTTCAATTCGCGGTTCGATTGCTTGCGTTTCGTTCCGGAGTTCTGTGAGTTGCTTTGACAGCGCCTCTTCAACTCGCGAAACTCCGTGGTTGATCTCCGCTAGTCGAGCGGAGACGGTGTTAATGAAGTCAGCGATCTGCTGGTTCTGCGATAGAACGTAACCGGCAAATTCGCGCTGGTCGCGAACCTGACGGGGAAGTCGCGCGAGAGCGATTGCGAGGCGGATAAAATAACCCACGACCGGAAGTTGGCCCAACTGCCGCACGACGGCAGGCACCTGCAACCCGTCGAGTTCAACTCCCTTTGCCTTGCCTTCATTTGAATAGCGCAGTGTGGCGAGTAGATCGATCTTGTTGAATTCACCGCTGCGTATGCGTTTGAGATCGCGAGCGAGTTCCGTTGCGTCCGGCGGCCGTTTCAATACGGCGCGGTACGAGTTATCGACAAACGCACGGTCGTGATATCGCAGGAGGTCGCTGATGTGGTATCGATTATTCGAGCGCGGTTGGAAGTCTGGTTGCAGCTTCAGTTCCGGGAAGGTTGACGAAGGGGGGCTCGCCGTCGCGGGCGATCCGTTAGTCAATCCCAGATCGTCGCGATGTTTCTGCGCTGCAATTGATTCGCGAACGACTGCCGCCAAATCGTCGATCTCGATTTGTGGCTGTTCTGGCTTGATCATAGATTGACCGCTGAGGAACGATTCATTTCATGCGCATTGGTCTCGATGGTCTACCGCTGACTAAGCTCAAGACCGGCGTCGGCACCTACACTTTTGAGCTGGTCCGGGCGCTTGCTGCCTGCGCGCCGGATGACGACTTCCAGCTAGTGTCGCCGAAGCCCTTTGACCCCTCTGGCAACGGCGCCCCACATCCTCCGAACCTTTCGCTGGTCTATTCCAAACCCAACCTGCTGGAGCGACGCTGGTGGTCCTTTGGAATGCCCTCCTACATTCGTCGCAACTCGATCGCGCTCTTTCACGGGACGAACTTCGAAGTGCCGCTGCGCGGAAATTGCCCGACAGTCGTCACAATCCATGATCTTTCCTTGCTGTTGCATTCTAGCACGCATCAACAGCTCGCGGTTTTGCGCGGGCGGGTGCGATTACCGCGGATGGCCCGCCAGGCGACGATGGTGATAACCGACTCGGAGGCGGGTCGTCTTGAGGTTTGCGAACACCTTCGCGTTGCGCCTGAGAAGGTTATCGCGATCCCGCTCGCTCCACGGGCAGAGTTCGTTCCTTTGTCGGGAGAGGTTACAGCCGAAGTGCGCAGGCGTCTTGGTGTAGAAGATGAGTTTTTGCTTTATGCGGGCACCATCGAGCCGCGCAAGAACCTGCTTACGTTGATACGTGCGTTTGAAGAAGTACTGCGTTCGACTGAGTTGCGGCCGCAACTGGTAATCGCCGGTAAGGTCGGATGGAAACAGACTGATGTATTACAGAACCTGAAACGGGCTGCTTTCAGCGATCGAATAAAATTGACTGGCTACGTTTCGGACTCTGATCTGTGTGCTCTTTACTCGTCGTGCCGCGCTTTCGTTTATCCGTCAATCTACGAAGGGTTTGGTTTACCGCCGTTGGAGGCGATGGCGTGTGGCGCTCCCGTAATCGCCAGTTCCGTTCCGAGTGTGATCTCGAGTGGGGTGCGCGTTATTGCCGCTACTGACGTTCACGAATTGGCTCGTAATCTCGTGGAGTTGCTGAGCGATGCGCGGGCGCGTGCGAGTGTGTCAGCAGCCGGGCTGAAGCACGCGTCGAAATTTTCGTGGGAACAAACAGCAATGCTGACCAGGGAGGTTTATAACGAGGCCCTCACCCGGTCAGCATTGAGAAATGGATAACGTGTTCGTTAGAAGCGGCTTCGGTATTCAGGCGACAGGATAAACGCCAACACCATCTGCGCATCCACCCAATTGCCAAACTGCTTCAACTTACCGAGCCAGTGATTGAATCCATCCTGGTCCGGGTTGCGACGCAGGTAGGCGATGTATTCGATGAACACGAACACATCGTCAAATTCCTTGTCGAAGTACGCCTTTCCATAGGTCGTGTCGAACTGTAGCAGGCCTCCGGTCGTCGTGGTGGTGCCGTCAACAACTTTGAAAACGACGTTGGCTTTGTTCGCCGGGTTGGCGGTGATTTCATTGATCAGCGCAGTCCGGTCAGCAGCTGGAATTGTAATGCCGGTGGTTTGCGCAAGCTTGTCAACGAACTGAGTCGGCGTCAGGCTGCCGTAGATCGCCGTAAACTCGGGTCGCGTAATAAAACTAGCTACGAACGCACGCTTGTTGTTGTTGATTACGTTTGGGTCTAGCGCGTCGTTAACGACGATGCCTTGTGCGACAGTCGCCATGTCCGCGATGTAGTCCGTGTACTTCGGACGGCAGTGACCAGGAAGATTAAACGGCACGCCGGGGCACCCGGGTTGATTAAGTTGCTTTCCTAATGTTCCCCAGTAAACCCGCAGCACAAACGAGCCGCCATTCTGGAATTCGGGCGAAAAGAAGAAGGCCGCTGACGTGTTTGCGCGTTTGCGTTCCGTGCACAAAGCGAACGACTCGCCCGGATGTCGCTTCGCGGGGTCGCTGCATTCTGTGATTTCGCCTGTCCAGTGCGCATGTCCCGGAGCATCCGGAAAACGCCGCAGGAAGTCGATGTAGTGTTGGGCGGCGAAGAAATCGGCGTCGTCGATAGTGATTGGGATGTTCGTCCCTGGGCGAAGCCGCAATGGCTTTACCTTGACGTCACCATAAAAGAGCTCGGATGGGAGGTTCGGGGTCTCAGTAACAATCCGCAGAGTCGGAGGACTTTGCGCCAGAGCGCCTCCAAAAGCAAACATCAGAATTAGCGCAACGAGAAACAGTTTCCGCATTTAATTTAGCTCCTAAACCTTGGTGGGATTGTCCTTTGACAAGACCTGAGGCTGGGGTCACTCTTGCGTTCCCGCGACCACTGTCGGGACCGTTTGGAGTATAAGAAATGCCTCTTTACGTTGTCAATTCTATTCCCGCTGGCGGTTCACCCGCTGATTTTAGACGTTATAGGCCCCGTTTGTGGTCGAGAAAAAACTCATTCCAACACGGACATTTTGAAGTTTTCAACCCGGAAAACCAGCGTTCGGGGATCGAGCGGCGCGTCGACCCGCCGGCCATTACAGGCGAACTTGATCGCCGAGTCTCCGGGGGGAACGGTCATTGTTTTCGTGTAAAAGACCGAATTGGCGTTCACTTTCAACTGGTCAGAAACCAGGCCGCTAATACCCACATCGGCAAACTCTTCATGGCCCGTAGCGAAGGACATCGCGAGGGTGACGCGTCTCGATTTCTGCGACGGATTGTGAAAGTGGAGCTCGCCCTCACCAGAGCTCCAGCGCCAGGTCTTTTCCGGCAAACTCTCCAGACCCGAAAACCCGCCGCGCCAATCGAGTGTCAGCGGATTAAGCGTTAACTCCTCTTTCGCGCTCCACTCGCTCTCGGAATACTGTTGCCGCAAACGTGAGTTGTAGTCCGTTGTTTTGAAGAACACCAGGCGGCGGTCCTCGCTTTCAATCGGTCCGACCTGTAGCGCGTTGCGCAATTGCGCTTCCAGCGCCGCTGCTTCGTCTTGGCTATAGCCGTTTCGATCGACATAGATCCCGCCAAAGCCGGCGAAAGCAAGTGTCTCAACCATCTGGTTAGCCGGCAGTGCTGAAAGCTGTCGTAGCCAGAGATCGCCGTGACGGTTCTTCATCGTGCCATAACTCCAACGGAGGTGTTGTGAATGGAGATACCCGCGCAAGTGATCGTAGTCGACCATCTTTTGGAATCGCGGATGTTCCGGAAACGGTACGTATGGCAGTTGGAGAACCATTGCGTTATTCGGAAGCGCGGAATCGAGGACGTTGATAAAGTGTTCGTCACTTTGAAATTCAGACTTAATCGCCGCGTACTGCGGAACGTAACCCCTGCTTGATTGATCGAGTAGCGCCAAAATCAGGAGAACGCCGAGCCCAACATGAAAGACTATTCGCGCGGCGCCTGCTTTCACCCGATTTACATAGACCCGTTCGAGACCAAGAACGATGGCAATCAGCGAAAAGAACGCGATAAAAACACTGATCCGGTTGTAACTCCTGATCGCCGGTGAGACGAACAAGGCGAACAACGATCCAAACCCTCCAATCGTCGCCAGCAGCACCGCGAAAATATTCAAGACACTGAGATCGGAAACGAGCGCGTTGTGTTCCGATCGCCGCCAAAAGAGGTGAGCGAGCAAGACGAGAAACCCAACGCTCCCGATAAACCCGAGCGAAGCGCCGTCGCCTTCTGTAACGTGCGTCTGCTCGTTGTAAAAGTTCTTAAGGTGATTGAGGGCACGGACGCGGTGACCGCTGATCGGTAGCAACAACTGCGAGATCTTGAGACTGTAGGTCTCAGGTTCGACAAGGCCTCGGTGTGTGATCCCGGCATCGCCATACTTGTAGTTGTGAATGATGGTCGGCGCGAAATTAACAAGCAGCACGGCGAACGTCACAGCAATCAGAATGGCGGCGGCTCCCAACGGTTTCAAGCTTCGCTTAACGAAAGCCGCCGATAGTCCACCGACAAGCAAAAGAAAGCACGAAAAGAACGGATAGTAGATACCGTTCGAACCCACCAGCACGCAGATCACAAGACTCAGCAGGAACTTGGGATCACGCAAATTAATACCGAGTCGGCCACCGCCGCCGGTGAAGCGATCGGAAGCAACCCACACCAGGACCAGCACGACGAGCGGAACGAAGTAATAGGCCGACAAGAAAAGGTGACCCTCGCCGCGCCTGAAGTGGTACGGCAAAAACGTGTAAAGCAGACTGCCAAAGAGCCCCGTCGCGTACGAAAAATTTAATTGCCGGAAAACGTAGAGCGCTGAAATCGTGACGAGGGGAAACGTGAGCAGGTAAAAGATGTTCAATACTAAGAAAGGGTCGTTTGCAAACAAACCGATGACGGCGATGATCACCGCGGCAGAGTTATCTACCGCGGGAATGTCGTACATTTGCAGTCCGCCCGGTGCACCAAGTTGTGAGTTGTTCCAGTACCAGCCGTTGTCGACGATGCTCTTGATGAACATCGTGTTGATTAGAGCGTCGCCGTTGTACTCGAGCGGGACACGAAGATCGGCTCGCCAGAGTTTAAGTAGGAAACATAGAATAAGCGCGCACAGAATCGTCGCCGCGACATATTGTGAGGCTCGCTTAAGACGATCGCTGTCGAGGGACCGGTTTTTCATCTGCTGTTCGCTGGGCGCTTGTGTGGACCGCGGGTGGATATTAACACTCGTCTTTATCCGTCTTCTAACGACTTGCTGGCAAGACTCCGACAACTGCTCGACAACAAGTGGCTCGTTCGTCTCCGGCAGAATCAGAGTCTGCGCGACGCTCTCTTCGTCTTCGTCCTGACCCGCAGCCTGATTTTCATCATCTTCTTCTGTGTGGGCCATCTTCAAGTCATCACCGTCGTCGACGGGACAACGAACGTCCGCGAGTCGTTCATTAGATTCGAAAACGTTTCGGTTGCACGCCAGCTGCGCAAGACGATGTGGCGCGGTGACGTGGCCTATTACCAGGACCTCGCACGCGACGGATACCTCCGCCAGCCGTTTGACATAGAAAACGCCCGCAGCAGGCAGTTTGCCTTTTTCCCGTTGCATCCGTTGCTGCTTTGGCTGCTAAGCCATGTGACGACTGACGTGGTGCTGGCGGGCGCAGCGATGTCGAACCTGTTTCTCTTCATCGGCCTGTTTTTCCTACACAAGCTGACCCTCGCGTTTGGTTACGATTTGCAGTTCGCGCGGCGGGCGATCTTCTACACAGCGACGTTCCCGGTCAGTTACTTCTTTTCAGTGCCGATGACTGAAGCGCTCTTCCTGATGCTGACGGTCACCAGTTTCTATGCAGCGAAGAAAGAAAACTGGTGGGCCGCGGGAGCACTCGGCGCGTTAGCGTCGGCGGCGCGCGTAACCGGCGTGCTCCTGTTACCGGCGTTGCTCATCCTGAGCTGGCAGATGTATCGATCGATTCAGATCAAGAAGATACTCGGGTTGCTGTTGGTCCCGGTCGGGCTTTGGGCCTACATGCTTTATTCGTGGTGGGCGTGTGGAAATGCTTTGGCGTTCAGAACCGCGGTGGCCGACTGGGGACGAAAGACAGATTTCCTTCTGACTGCATTCTTCAAATACCTGGCCCATCCGCACACAATCATGGAGCCGTGGAACTTCCACCTGCTGAACGCGGCCTCGGCGCTGCTTTGTTTGTTCTGCGTTTACATCCTGATCAGGCGTCGTGAATGGGGACTTGGGGCCTATGGCTTTCTGGCGATGTTTCTGCCGCTTTCTTCCGGAATCCTGCAATCGCAGGATCGTTACGCGCTGGTGGTTTTTCCGATGTACATCGGTCTTGCGATGGTGGCGAAATCGGAGCGAGTTGATACGACGATCCGGTTCGTTTTCGTAATCCTGCTGGGAATCATGACGGCGCTGTTTGCCGCAAACTACTCGATGGCGGTCGTTTAAATGATCTCGAGGTCGCAGACAGCTATCGATAGATGACGATCGTCGTTGCTGTTTGGGTCGTGAAGCGCGGGCTGCCACGTGCGGCTGGCGTGAATGTCTAACTCAAATCGCGAACTTGAGCGCAGGTTCTCAGGCACATCGAGCGCTACTTCCATCCAGTCGTAACCAAACAACGAAAACGAGCAAAGCTTCTCGCCGTTTAACTCGAAGTCCAATTCAATTGGTTGCGATCGCAGTTCAGGAATGTGCGTCATCAACTCCAACCGGATTTGTTTTAGATCAGCGGTCTCGAAGGCAAGTCGTGAATCTTTATTCATCCAGCGAGCGAGGCGAGGCGTTTCGTTAACTGAATACCAGCCCGGCCCGAACGCCACTTGCGATCCAAACAAATCGCTACGATCGCGATGCGCGTTGTAAAACGGCTCCGCTGGACCATCCGTCGCTTTGACCAGCAAATACAAACCACTCGACGGCAGCTTCAAACCCAAATCCGAGATCTTGCCGAAGACGTAACCCATCGCCATATCAAACGCGTGCCGTTCGCTGAATGAGAGACCACGAAGATATTCGATAAAGTCCGCGTCAAAGGGAACGCCATACTCATCGTATTGCTTGATAAACTCCGCCACGCTCAAACAGAGCGTGTATCGCGGCTCGGCCTGCACGTTCGCGAAGAACTTGCGAAAGCGCGCGGCAATCTCTTCGTCAACTTCCAAACCAATATGACCGTCGATGCCGATGAAGTGCGAGAGTCTCTCCTCGTTCATTGATGCGTAATCGCCGTGTAGTTCCCGGTTCAACGACTCTACGCCGTGCATAGTGACGCCGTCAGGCTTCAACACACGCCGGACCTCCGCCAGCAGCGCATCTTTTTCATCAAACGGAATATGGCCCAGGACGTCGAGACTGACGACGTAATCAAACGACGCTGTTGCAAACGGAAGCCTTGTCACCTCGCCCGTTAACGCGACGTCGTAACCATTGCGACGCGCGAGACCGACCAGTTCCGGTGCGAAGTCGACACCGGCAAGGTAAACGCCCTTGCGTTTCAACAACGCGAGCATGCCCTCGCCGCAACCAAGGTCGAGCACTGATGACCCGCGCCGCACGTTGTCGTAGACCCACATCGTGCGTGCAAAACTGATGTCGAAACGATTGATCGCATCGAAATGACGCGCGTCGAGCACACCGCCAGTGAAAAAACGATCGCGATAAAACTTCGCGATGTCGTCGATTCCCGCTGCCTTTAAGAGATCCTCGTTTCTAATATTGCGCATTGCTGCATGGAGATGGTGGCGTTGAGATTGGCGACGCCTTCGATGGGAATATCGCTGAAAACACGAAAGAACAACGCGCCGTCCATCCAGTCGAAGCTTACGGCAGTAGCGCTGTGGACCGCGATCGATACCGAATACAGATCCGGGGCCAGCCAACAGTTGAACGAGAATGTCGTCTCGATCGTGTCGCCGGCTTTGTGACGGCCGCTGAACAGACCCTGCACGTGACTGTTCGTCCCGTAAAGATGAATACCGTGACGATTGCGGATGATGAAACCGTAAACCGGATCGTCGATATCTTCGTGAAACACTGCGCGCACGCGCACGTGAACGAGTTCTCCAGTCTCGACGAGTTTGACCGGCCGCCGCTCTCGGTTCAGCAGATCGACGTGCACGATCTCGGCGCTGCCGTTTCCGTGTCGATAAGTGAACTGTGGCGTTGCGTGTTCAGTAACGTCGGCGGCGGTCGCAGGTGATTTCTCGCGACGGAGCGCCAGTTGACCCTCGGCGTACGCCGCTTCCCGATCCATGATCACTTTCTGATAACGATCGAGCACGTCCGCGGGCGCACCGTCGGCTGCCATGTGGCCGTTGTTCAAAAGAATCGCGCGACTACAGAGCGCGCGGATCGCTCCCGGATCGTGCGACACGAAGAGGATCGTCGTGCCGTTCTCCTGCATCTCCTTGATTCGACGCGTGCAACGATGCTGGAACACCGCGTCGCCGACCGACAACGCTTCATCGACGATCAGTATTTCCGGCGACGAGGCGATCGCGGTCGCAAAGGCGAGGCGGATATACATGCCGCTCGAGTAAGTCTTCAGTGGCTGATCGATGAAATCGCCGATCTCTGCGAAGCTGGTGATCTCCGGCAGCAGTCGCTCAGTTTCAGCCTTGGACAGACCCATCAACGCGGAGTTCATAAAGATGTTTTCAATGCCGGTGAACTCCGGATTGAAGCCGGCGCCGAGTTCCAGCAACGCCGCGATTCGCCCGTCGTGCCAGACTTTGCCATGCGTCGGTTCGAGTGTGCCGGTAATGATTTGCAGGAGGGTTGACTTGCCGGATCCGTTTGGACCAATGATGCCCGTAGTCGTGCCTGCTTCAACTTCGAAACTGATGTTGCTGAGCGCCCAGAATTCGCGATGCGTTTTCCAGCGGCCGCGCGTCAACGATTCTTTCAGTCGATCGACAGGCCGGTTGTAGATCCGGAATTGTTTCGATACCGCGTCAACGCGTATTGCTGTTGGCATAGGCTGTCAGAGCGAGATCGGACGCGACCATTTCCTTCACCAGCGAGCGGAACGTATATGTCGGTTCCCAGTTCAGAACGCGACGTGCCTTTGACGCATCGCCGACGAGTTGATCGACTTCGGAAGGGCGATAGTAGCGCTGGTCGACTTTAACGAACTCACGGTAATCGAGATCCGCTTCCGCAAACGCGATCTCGCAAAGCTCGCGAACGCTGTGTGCTTGTCCGGATGCGATCACGAAGTCGTCCGCGTTGGGAAGCTGCAACATCGAGTGCATGGCGCGGACGTAGTCTGCCGCATGTCCCCAATCACGTTTCGCTTCGAGGTTGCCGAGCCGGAGTTCTGACGACAGTCCGAACTTTATTCGCGCCACGGCACTCGTGATCTTGCGCGAGACGAACTCAAAACCGCGACGCGGGCTCTCGTGGTTGAAGAGAATTCCGCTGACGCAGTGCAGTCCATAAGCCTCGCGATAGTTTCTGGTCAAATGAAATCCGGCGACTTTGCTGATGCCGTAAGGACTGCGGGGTTGGAACGAAGTCGTCTCTTTTTGCGGCGATTCGTCGACGTTGCCAAACATCTCGCTGGAACCTGCGAAGTAAAAACGGCACTTCGGTTGCGATTCACGCAGTGCGGCCAGGACGTAGTGCGTGCCGTTGATGTTCATATTCATCGTGGAGAAGCCGTCGGCGAAGCTTTCCGCGACGAAACTTTGCGCCGCCAGGTGGTAACACTCGTCGAATTCGTGCTGGCTCAAAACGTGGAAAATGCTGGGATAACTCTCGAGACTTGCCGCGTGCAGCTTCACGCGTTCGACCAGGTGGCTGATACGGCTGAAGCGTGTGTCCGGTGCTTCGAGCGCGACGCGCCTCACGAGCCCATGCACCTCGTAGCCGAGGCCCAACAGGTACTCGGCGAGGTAGCTCCCGTCCTGTCCGGTGATTCCGGTAATCAGCGCTCTTTTGGACACGGCGTGGATTGTATCAGGAGAGATCCGTGTTTCTGTAAGTTGCCGGTGGAGGCCAACGGAAATCCATAATGGACGGTCTATGTTAGATAGTGTCGATATATTGGCTGGGTCGGTTTGGGGCGTGCTTGCGGTCTGGAGGGGTTCTGCTTAAAATGGCCGTTCTTTATCGCCGGTGCGGCAATAATACTTTCACCTGCGTGTGACGCTGCTCAGCTCCCCGATGGCATCTAATCTACTCGGATTCGCGTCTTTATTGCGGAGGACTTCGTGAAGCAATCTTTTTGGTTACTGTGCGCAAGCTTACTGTTTGTGCTCATTGGGGGTTCACACGCCTCTGTCTCGGCCCAAACGCCGAGCGCAACCCCCGACCCTTTCCTCGTTCAGATTACTTCGAACCCAAACGTTGCTTTCACTAACGCCCTCGGCGACATGAGTGCTAATGGACGTTTCGTAGTTTTCGTTTCGAACGGCAACATTTCAACTGAACGAACAGAATCAAGAAACAACGCCGACGGTAATCGCGAGATCTTTTTGCTCGACTACGCGCAGCGCCGCATTTTTCAGATCACAAATACCCGGCACGTTCCAAATCCAGCGCCGTCACCGACTCCAACGCCAACACCAAATCCAAGTCCAACGCCAACGCCGAGTCCGACTCCAACGCCACTTCCCACTCCGGCGGATCTCACGCAGGTAAAGATCGAGATCGACAATAAGTCTCCGATGATTACGCTGGCGCCGGCATTGGTCGGCGGTTTACGTTCCTTTGTGATCGTTTTTAGTTCCAACGCACCCGACCCCCAGAACTTCGACGGCACTGAAGGCACGCTGGGGCAGGACGCAAACTCCGAAATCTGGATCTATCGGTTACCCCCTGTCGCGGACGTCGATCTGACACTAGGCGCGGATCTGCCGGTGAACGATCTGACGATTGGCACGTTTACTCGTATTACTAATACTCCGGCTTCACGTTTACCCACGCCGGGGGGGACGGACGAGAACGGGCTTCCGGTTTCGCCGTTCTATGCCGACGACAATCGCGAGCCGACAATAAACGAGAACGCAACGATCATCGCTTTTATCTCCACTCGTAATCCCGGTGGAGGTACGGTCAACAATGACGGGAACCCGGAACTGTTTTTCTTCAACATCGGTGGTAGTAGCTTCACTCAGGCGACCAACACGGCGGACGCAGCAGCCGGTATAGGATTCACATTTACGAGTAACCCCAATCTGTCTGCCGATGGATCCGTAGTGTCTTTCATTTCGAGCGCTAATCTTGCTTCGAGCAATGCCGACGGAAATGCCGAGATTTTTATCGCAGACTTCAGCGGCTCCTCGATCGGCAACATTCGCCAGGTTACGCGCACGCAAAATGGAACGGGTAACACAAATGTTTTCAGTGCCGGCAGGCGAATGAGCCGCAACGGCGCATTCATTGCTTTCGAGTCGCGCGCCACGGATCCGAAATCAGGCGCGGCCGCGACGAGCGGCTTCCTGGGAACTTTCGTCTACACGGTCGCCAGCGACACATTCGTTGAGATCGGACCTCGTGCCACCGCATTTGCAGACATCGGCCGCTTCCCGACGTTCACCGACTACGACGTTGCGCTCAATCCGTCGAGTCTGATCTTTGCTTCTGCGCTGAACTTCCGTCCGGATGGAACTTTTCCGCCGCTCGCGGAAGATGCAACCGGACTGAATCCAGCGCGTGGCCCTCAGATGTTTTTGAGTGCGGTTCCCGCGCCGGCGACAACCTCGCTCATCCGAATTACGAACACGCCGCTTGGACCACCGTTCCGCGGCACGAATTTCGTCGCGAGTGAGTCGCGCAAACGCCTCGCGTTCCTGCTCGACGGCGTTGAAGCTGGTGGCGGCAACGCAGATTTGTCACGCGAACTGTTTTACAACTTGAGTCCGATCGTGACTGCGAGTTCATCAGCAGTACTGTCGTTCTTCACGGGCGCCAGCAATATGCCGGTTACCGCAGCCACGCCGCTTCCAAGTCCGACTCCGAGCCCGACGCCCACGCCTAGTCCTGTTCCGGGACAGCCCTTCGCTGTCGCTCCGGGATCGTTAACGATTGTTCGTTCCACCGTCGCACTCGCGCCGTCAAACGCGTCCGGGGGAACCGGATCTGAAATAACGCGCGCCCCGGCGCTGCCGATCGAACTAAACGGCGTTTCTCTTTCGGTTGACGGTTATGCCGCAGGACTGCATTTCGTCAGCAACGCCGACAAACAGATCAACTTCGTCGTACCGATTGCGACAGCCACCGGTCTTCGTAACGTCGTTATCAACCTGCTCGATGCGGGTGCCAATACGGACACGATTTTCCGCGGGTTGATTAACATAACTCCCGTTCAACCCGATATTTTCACAACTACCAACGATGCCGGTGGACGGGCATCCGCCTGCAACGTTACCAATCCTCTTCTGATGGGGTGCATTGGCGAGCCATTTAGCGTCACGTCAACCAACGCGAGCGGGGCCACGGTTCCCACAGTTCTTGAATTGAGCGTGACGGGTGTTCGAGGTGCGATCCCGGCTGATGTCACAGTGACGGTGGGAACAACGGCCATTACGGGCGGAGCTATCCTTGCGGTTGGGCCGAATCTCAAAATGCCCGGTTTCGACACCATTACATTCACGCTACCGGCATCGTTGGCCGGAGCGGGAGATGTGCCTGTTGTAGTGACCATTTCCAAGAACGGGGTCACAACGGTCAGCCGGCCGGCAGCCACAGCTCCGCGGATAACAATCAACTGATCAGGCCAAAATCCGTGTCCCTCTTGTAATACGAAGCAACACGGATTTTGGCGACTTTCGCCGCTGAAGCGTGCTACTATGCGCCCGTTGCGGGCCCCCCAGCCCCAACGGTCCTACGGTGCTCGATTAACTGGTCAGTCCTCGCCAGGAAACACTAATGCAGTCTCTGGTCGCTATAGTAGCGAGTGCGGCATTGTTTCTGGGCCTTGACCCAGGAGGCACTCCCGGTGTGGGGGGGAACCCCGGTGGGCGACTCGAGATCCGCGACTCTTCTGAACTAGTCGAACCCGCTGCTCCAACTTCACGTCGCATTAAGTGGTCCAGGAAGACAATCGAAGTTGCTTTTTCAACGTCGCTCATGGCTCCCGGCGCGCATATCAAGCCGGACAGCGACGTCATCGGCGCTGCGCGTCGCGCACTGGGTCGCTGGTCCACTCTCGCGAACATCAATTTCATCGTCGTGTGGTCGGCAGCATCGTCGATCAGTCCCGCTGACGCAGGCGACGGCATCAGTTTGATTACGATCGCCGACACGGTCGACAACGAAGCGTTCAATTCCGACACGACTGCCGGACGCACGCGCGTCTTCTACGATCCTGAAACGGGAACGATTGCCGAGGCGGACGTCAGCATCAATCCTCGTCCACGCACTGACGATGGAGCCGAGATACAATTCTCCACCGACGGCACTCCCGGCACTTACGATCTCGAAGCCACCTTCACGCACGAGATCGGACATCTGCTTGGTCTCGATCACTCGGCGGTGATTGGTTCGACGATGCTGGGACGGCAGGCGTTCAATGGCACTTTCGGCATGCCTGCGTTGACCGAACGCACGTTGAGCGAAGACGACCGGCAAAAGATTCGCAGCCTGTATGGACCAAAACAGCGCCTCGGCCGTATCGAAGGCAAACTCGCCGACAACCGCACTCCCGGCGCGCTCGTACCGTTGGCCGGCGTAAACGTCTGGGCAGAAAGCATCACGACCGGAAGGGTTGTCGCCAGTGACGTTTCAGCGGACGACGGCAGTTATCGTCTCGAAGGATTGGCGGCCGGTCAGTATCGCGTGATGGTCTCGCCACACACCGAAGAAGGTGTTCCGCTTGGCGCGCGATTTCGAAGTTTCGAAGTTTCGAATCGCGTGACGGTGAAAGCTGACGACTTTAGTTCACTGAACTATCACCTCGTGCCGCCACAGGTTTCCGCTCTCAGTCCAAAAGCAATTGGACTGAACGCAGAACTCTCGACTGTGCCGCTCCCGCTCGAACCGGGCAAGCGCGTCAAGATTTTTCTCGGCGGCGAAGGCGTGGATCAGGTTCCGGGCACAAGCATCCTTGTCAACTCACCATACTTCACGGTGGATCCGGCGACGCTGGTTCGCGAACAAATGAACACGCCTTTCCCGGTGATAAGCATCGAGGTGCAAGTCGCGCCGAACACGCCCTTTGGCGATTACACGATCCGTTTGCAATCAAACTCGGGTGAGATGGCGTTTGTGCCGGGCGCGATCACGATCGATCCGGCAGTGGCGGCGCCAATTGCGAATCCGGTTGACGATGCGCGTTTCTTCGTTACCCAGCACTTTGCTGACATGACGGGCCGGGCGGCAGATCCCTCGGCGATCGAAAAACTGATGACGCAGCTTTTGCAATGCGGAACAAAGGCTGAGTGTTTGCGCACGACGCGACTCGACATCTCCACGAGTCTGCTCACCAACGAGTTGCCGTCGAGCGCGCTGTTTCTGAACAGTCTGTATGTTGCGTCGCTTGGTCGTCGTCCGAAGCTGACGGAGTTTGAGAGCGACCGCGTGTTGCTGATGAACGAGAAAGAAGATCAGGAACGTACGCGCATGACGCTCGCTACCGCTTTCGTCCAGCGGCCGGAATTTCAACGCAAGTATCCGGCGACGATGAAGCCGGCGGAATTCGTCGATGCGATTCTTGCGACGGCTGTTCAAACCACTGGCGTCGATCTGGCGGGTGAGAAAGACTCTTTCACCGGTATGTTCGACGATCCGAACCTCGGCCGTGCCGGTGTTATTGCTCGACTAGCCACTGACGCCTCAATCGCCGATGCGCTGTACAATCAAACGCTCGTGACTTTCAACTATTTCGCTTTCCTCAGACGCGATCCGGATGAGACCGGTTTCACCCAATGGGTCGGCTCACTGAAGAACAAATCGCCACGCGACCCTGCTGCCGCGCGCTTGATGGTCTGCTCGTTTGTGAATTCTGAAGAGTACCAGTCGCGCTTCGGCATGCTCACCACCCACACGACCCGCGAATGTAATTAATCCGTGTTAGCATCTAGCGGTTGAAAGAGAAACTAGTCTCGTACCTGGTGTGTCCGGCTTGCGATGGATCGTTGAGTCTCTCTGTCTCACGTGCTGAAGACGCGGAGATCATCGAAGGCGAACTACGTTGCGGCGCGTGTGCGTCCTCGTTTCCGATCACACGTGGCATTCCACGTTTCGCTGAACTCGCGGCGGTTGAGGAAGACAAGCAGGCGACGGCTGAAAACTTCGGTTGGCAATGGCAGCACTTTACGGAGACAGATGAGCGTTACGCGGAACAGTTTCTCGGCTGGATCGTGCCCGTCACGCCGGAGTTTTTCCGCGACAAGGTTGTGCTCGAAGGTGGTTGCGGCAAAGGACGTCACACGCAACTGGCCGCGCAGTGGGGCGCGCGTGAAGTTATCGGTATCGATCTGAGCGAGGCGGTGGAGACGGCGTATGCGGCCACGCGTTCGCTTCCCAACGCGCACGTCATTCAAGCAGACATTTACCGGTTGCCGTTGGCGCGGAAGTTTGATTACGCGTTTTCGGTTGGTGTGCTTCATCATCTTCCCAATCCGCGACAGGGGTTCTTTTCGTTGGCTTCTAAGGTCGTGCCAGGTGGGCATGTGTCGGCGTGGATTTACGGAGCGGAGAACAATGAGTGGATAGTCCGTTTGGTGAATCCGGTGCGCGAGAAGATCACGTCGCGTATTGATCAGCGCGCGTTGTTGCAATTGTCGAAAATTCCCGCGGCTGGAATTTTCCTGGCGACGAAGTTGATCTATGGACCACTAAATCGTCGCGGTTCGACGTTGGGCCAGTATCTTTTTTATAACGACTACCTGAGCGCGATCGCGCCGTTCAGTTGGCGCGAGCAACATTTGATCGTGTTCGATCATCTGGTTGCGCCGACTGCGTTCTACATTCCGCGCGATGAGTTTGAAGAGTGGTGGCGCGAGCTGGGTGCGACTGATGTCGTAATCACCTGGCACAACAAGAACAGTTGGCGCGGGTTCGGCACGATTCGTTAATTACTGATGTACTCGGAACTGATCTACACATTCGCGAAGAGAGAACTGCTGGGTCGATACAAGGGCTCGGCGCTAGGCATCGCCTGGGCGGTGCTGACGCCTGTCGTGATGATTGCGATCTTCACGTTCATCTTCGCGGGCATCTTTGGCGCGCGTTTCGGCGCGAGTGATTCACACTGGGACTACGCGCTGTATCTCTTTTGCGGCCTGTTGCCCTGGACCATGTTTCAGGAGTCGGTGCAACAGTCTGCCAACACGATCATCACTCACGCGAACCTCGTCAAGCGTGTCGTTTTTCCGCTCGAGGCGTTACCGGCGGCGCAGGTTTTTGCGGCGCTTGGCAACCAGTTGTTCGCGACTGTTGGCCTCCTGATTGCGACGCTCGCGATTCAGCGGGAGTTGCATCTGACGACACTGTGGCTGCCAGTGCTCTTGATACCGCAGTTGTTGTTTGCTCTCGGCGTGGCGTGGCTGATTGCTTCGCTTGGCGTGTTTCTGCGCGACATTGCGCAGGGAATCACGTTGCTGCTCATGGCGTGGATGTATCTGACGCCGATCATTTATCCCGAGTCGATCGTCCCCGATCGTTTTCGTCTACTAATAAACATCAATCCTTTCACACCCCTCGTGCGAAGCTACCGCCGGATCTTTCTCGACGGCGCAGCGCCTGACTGGCGTGGGCTCGCGTACTTCACCCTCGTCGCTGCCGTGGTCTGTTTATTTGGTTACTGGTGGTTTGCCCGCACGCGAAAGAGTTTCGCGGACGTGATCTAATTCGCGAGCGTTAACGTGAATTCCTGCGAGAGGTCGAGAACGTACTTCTCCCACTTGCGCTGGAACTGGTGCATGTCCGTTTCGCCTAGCACGGATTTGAGCGTTTCGTAACCGCTACGATCCGTTTTCCGGTCGGTGTGAAATTGTTTGTAGAACTTGACGAGCAAACCCTTCTCTTGCAGGTAGTACAAGAGATAACGTGACTGTGCGTAGTTCACACCGGTCGCTTCACTATAGAAATCGTTGAAGTCCATCTCCATTAACTTCTTGAACGACACGGTCTCGTCAGCTTTGATTGCCGTTTGCAAACCCGGCAAACGCCAGTTGACGTAGCCGTAAATGCGACCTTCCTTTTCGCCACACTGTTCGTACAAAGAACCGAGACCCTCGTTGAGCCAAGGCGGAGCCTTCGGAAAGTTTGCTTCGATAAACGGATGAACGATCTCATGGACGAGTGTGCCGCCACCGGTCGAGATGTTCATGACCAGCGCGTTGTTTTGGCGAGAGTAATAGCCGTACGGTGTTGACGGAGAGTCGTTAAAAAGCAGTCGCGCGTGTTTCCTGTACGAAATGTCGTCTTTGAAAAGCCAGATGTCGAGAATCTCTTTTGGATCCTCGGTAAAGAAGTCCTGCTTCAGTTTTTCCACCGCCCATTTGACGGTTCCTTCGGCGCGTTCTTTCACGAGTGCGGCTGGTTCGTCGCCGATCACGACAAACGGACGTTGGACCACAATGGAAAAGTCTTTCGAGGGAAGTCGTTTCTTTAGTTCGGCGACGTGACGATCGAAATCACTATCGGTGAAGACGCGCGTTTCCGCAGCCGCCTTCGCAGGCAAACGGTTGCTGGCGCGATTCGAGGAACACGACATCGCTGTCAGCAGAGCCGCGACGATGATGATTCCGAGCCCGTACCTCATAACCGACTTATCTTGAACGCAATCTTACCGGCTCTGCCGCCGGATGTGCGGCGAGGCTTGCCTCGCCGGCGGAATGTCCCAAGCGTTTGGGCTATGCCCATGGTTCGGGCTTGCCCTGCTTTGGGCCAAAGGCCGAACGAGGGGCCCAGCCCCAAACTCATTACTGCAATGTCTCGGCGAGGCATAGCCTTCGCCGCACATCCGGCGGCGGAGCCGGTTCGAGAGTTCGGCAACGCCTGATGATAGTGCTCGGACAAATGTTTCATCACGATGGTAAGTTGAGAAAACTTTGGACGCAGTAGCCGAGATAGTAAAAAGTCTCGCGCGCGAGTTCTTCGCCCTGGCTGCGAAAGCCTGTGTAACGTGTGGTCAGCGTCGGCGATGGATAAGCATCGAGGCCAACGTCGTGGGCCATGACGATGGCCCGTTTCATGTGCATGGGATCGCTGACGATCAGTACTTTCTTTAACCCATGCGTATCGGCAAGTTGCTTCGCGTTGACCAGGTTCTCGTAAGTCGTATGCGACTTTTGTTCGATGAGAATGTCGCTGGGCGAGATGCCATTGCCGACCGCGTAATTACGAGCCGCGGCAGCTTCGGTTGGCTCGTTTCGGTTTCCCTGGCCACCGGTAAAGATGATCTTGTGTACCCGGCCGCGACGGTAAAGCTCGATCGCGTGGTTGATGCGCTCGCGAAAGACCGGCGACACGCCCTGGCTCCACACGGCAGCGCCGAGCACGACGGCTGCGTCCGCCTGCGTGTCAGACGAGTTGTCGCTGTAGGAGTAGATCCTGAGCGCGGTGACGGCAATAACCAGCACCAGCACGACGATCGTAATTTTCAGGACCTTTGTCGCTCGTCGTCGCATAACCGTTTGGATGATATCACCCTCTGATTTATCATCCGCGCCATGAAGAAGATATTACTAACGCTCGCCGTTCTTACATTGGGTCTTACAGCAACAATAACCTCCAATGCCCAGGAATGGACCCAGTGGCGCGGCCCGGCGCGCGATGGATCGGTTACCGGCAAGAACGTCCCCGCGAGGTGGCCCGAGACTTTTGCGCGCGCCTGGCGTGTCGAGGTTGGCGAAGGTTACTCGTCGCCGGTTGTCGCTGGCGGCCGCGTGTTTGTTCACAGTCGACGCGATCCGGAAGAGATCATCTCCGCTATCAATCTTGCCGACGGCAAGGTGATGTGGGAGCAAAAGTACCAGGCCACTTTCAAGAAAAACCAGTACGCGGTTGAGATGGCGAAAGGTCCAAACTCGACGCCGCTAGTCGTTGGCAATCGCCTGTTCACGCTTGGCGTCACGGCAGTTTTTAACGCGTGGGACACGGCGACTGGACGCCCGCTGTGGAGCCGCGACTTCTCGAAGTCCATCGATACCAGCAAGATGTTTTGCGGCACTGCTGCTTCACCACTCGTTGTTGATGGACGAATCGTGATTCAGGTCGGCAGCGATATCCATGGCGGACAGATTCTCGCGCTGAATCCCGCGACTGGCGTGACTGAATGGGAGTGGAAGGGACTCGGTCCCGGTTATGCGTCGCCGGTTGTGATCGACGCCGGCGGCTCACGGCATCTCGTGACGATGACGCAAGGATCGATTGTTGGCGTCGATGCGAAGAATGGGAAAGAGCTGTGGTCCGTGCCGTTTCCTGACGAATGGCACGAGAACATCACCACGCCGCTTTGGACGGGCACACATCTCGTTGTCTCCGGTACGCGTGCCGGCACTCACGCTTATTCACTTGCGCAAGCGGATGGCAAGTGGCAGGCGACCGAGGTTTGGAAAAACCCGGATGTGGCTATGTACATGAGTTCGCCGGTGTTTGGGGATGGCTTGATTTATGGTCACTCGTCGAAGAAGAAGGGGCAGTTTGTGGCTGTTGACGCGAAGACGGGGGCGTTGAAGTGGGCGACCGAAGGGCGAGCGGGCGAGCATGCGTCGATTCTGCTGACGCCGCAACACGTGGTCTTTTTGACCAACGGGGCCGACCTTATCGTGGTCAAGCGCAACACCCCGGCTTTTGCTGAAGAACGGCGCTACGACGTCGCCGAAGCCTCGACCTGGGCAATGCCCGTATTGCTCGGTTCAAACGTCCTCGTCCGCGACGCCACCGGGCTAATGCTATTGACAGGGAAGTAATCCGTGTGTTTGGCGGTTTATTCGAACACGGATTACCAGATTAAATTCTTGACAGGGAAGTGAGCCACAGATTACACAGAGTATAGCGCAGACAACCTCCCCTCCGATTTGGCCGTGCGCAAATCTATTCTGTGAGCTTGTCCCCCTGGGCTTTGGAAGGTGTTTCCCCATTTCTGTTAAGCCGTCTTATCGACGCCAGCGTCGATGGCATCTTCGCGTTCGACCGCGAATTGCGGCTCATCGCGTGGAACCGCGCGATGCAACGGATCACCGGTCAGGATAAAGCGGAAGTCCTCGGCAAAAGCGTCGTCGAAGTCTTGCCGTTCCTCCACGAAGGCCACGAAGGCTCGCTGCTAGAAGCGCTCGCAGGCAAAGACGCGGTCTGTCAAAACCACCCGTACGGACGTACCGAATCCGGCGCCTTCGAATGTCGTTACTCACCACTCGTCGACGAAGCAAACAACATCACCGGCGGCATCGCGGTCATCACTGACATCACCGCTCGCAAGCAGGCCGAGGAAGCCGTTCAAACTGCTTACCAGCAACTCGCGTTTCACGTCGAAAGCTCACCGTTGGCAGTGGTCGAATGGGACAGCGACTTTCGCGTTTCGCGTTGGTCCAAGTCTGCCGAACGCCTGTTCGGCTGGAAAGCTGACGAGGTGATCGGGAAACACGTAAACGAGTGGCAGTTTGTGTTTGCCGACGACGTCGACGCCGTGGCCCTGGTAACGAACCGCCAGCGCGAGGGAGTTGAAGTCCAGGGCGTTTTGCGCAACCGCAACTACACCCGCGACGGTTCAGTCCTGTTTTGCGAGTGGTACAACTCCGTGCTCCGTGACGATCGCGGAAAACTGGTGTCTGTGCTGTCACTCGTACTCGATGTGACCGCGCGCGAGAAGTCAGAAGAGGAGCGAGCGGCCTCGCTGGTCCGCGAACGCGACGCCCGCCGGCACGCTGAAGAAGCCGACCGACTGAAAGACGAGTTTCTCGCCACGCTTTCTCACGAACTGCGCACGCCGCTGACGTCGATTCTCGGCTGGGCGTCGATGATCCGAAACGGCGAAGTCGAAGGTGCAAACGCGATGCGCGCGCTCGAGACAATCGAACGGAACGCGCGCGCGCAGGCTCGTTTGATCGACGATCTTCTCGATGTCTCACGCATCATCACCGGAAACCTGCGCCTGGATCTAAATCCACTGAACCTGACACCCATCATCGAAGGTGCTGTCGACGCGTTGCGCCCGACAGCCGACGTCAAAGACATCCAGCTTCGAAGGGAGTTCATCTCAAACGAGTGTCTGGTGAAAGGCGATCCAAACCGCCTGCGACAGGTGATTTGGAACCTGCTTTCAAACGCGATCAAGTTCACTCCACGCGGCGGCAGCGTAAACATTAGTCTTTACTGCGTTGAGTCGACCGCGCGATTAACCGTTAGCGATACGGGCGAAGGAATTTCGGAAGCGTTTCTTCCGTACGTTTTCGATCGTTTCCGCCAGGCGGAGGCCTCGATCTCGCGCAGACAGGGTGGACTCGGCCTGGGCCTCGCCGTCGTTCGCCATCTCGTGGAGTTGCACGGCGGGACGATCGAAGCGGAAAGCGAAGGCCTGGGAAAGGGGTCGACATTTACGGTCGATCTACCGTTGGCGCAGGAGCGTAGGGATCCGGCGCGGGCAGAAGAGCGACGGCGCGAAGTCGAACGGCGTCGCGGTCGCAGCGATCGAGTCAGGCTCGATGGTCTTCACGTATTGCTGGTCGAAGACGATGACGATTCGCGCAAGCTGTTGGGAACGATGTTGAAGCGTTATGGAGCGAAAGTGACGTCGACGAAGTCGGCAGCAGAGGCGCTCGAAGTATTTTCACAGGAAGTGCCCGACGTCATGATCAGCGACATCGGCATGCCGGTCGAAGACGGATACGAACTGATTCGCAAGGTGCGCTCGCTGCCGAACGAGAAGGGCGGAACAACTCCGGCAATCGCGCTCACGGGCTATGCGTCGCGCAAGGACCGTGAACGCGCGCTCGCCGCGGGTTATCATAGGCACATGGCAAAACCGATCGAGCAGGCTGAGATGGTTGCGGCAATCGCCAGCCTCGTTGGACGGCCACAGAACTATACAGATTGAGGTAATCATGAGACGAAGATTTCTAACCATTCCAGTCATTCTCCTGCTCCTCGTTCCCGTACTCGCGCAAGTTGATCCGTCGGTGTTGACGGTCGATTCGCTGTTCACCTACCGCAGCAAATCGCTTGGTCCAGTGTGGTGGCAGACAAACGGCAGCGGCTATCTGGCGCTCGAGCCGTCGCCGACAAAGAAAAACTTCGTCGACCTCGTCCGCTACGACGCCGCGACCGGTGAACGATCCGTAAAAGTCGCGGCCGAGAAACTGATCCCGCAAGGCGCTACTGATCCGCTCGCAGTGGAAGAATTTTTCCTGACCAGCGATGAACAGAAACTGCTTGTATTCACGAATACCGCGCGAGTATGGCGCAGCAACACACGCGGCGACTACTGGGTCCTCGATCTGACCACAAACAACCTGCGCAAACTCGGCGGCACGGATGCAAAGCCGGCGACGTTGATGTTTGCGAAGTTCTCGCCGGACGGACAGCGCGTCGGTTACGTTCGCGACAACAACATCTACGTCGAGAACCTCGACGGCTCTGGGAAGATCACGAAGATCACGACCGACGGTTCGCGTTACATCGTCAACGGCACCTTCGATTGGGTCTACGAAGAAGAACTTTTCTGCCGCGACGGTTTTCGCTGGAGCCCTGACAGTAAACAGATCGCTTACTGGCAGCTCAACTCCGAAGGCGTGAAGGAGATGACGCTCATCGACAACACGTCAGGTCTTTATCCGGTAACTCAAACGTTTCCTTATCCGAAAGCCGGCGAGATGAACTCTGCGGCGCGCGTGGGCGTCGTGAACGCGAATGGCGGCGCCACGAAGTGGATGGAAGTCCCCGGCGATGCCCGCAACAACTATCTCCCGCGTATGGAATGGGCCGCGAATTCCGACGAGGTGGTCATTCAACAACTCAACCGCCGCCAGGATACGAACACCCTCATGCTTGGCGATGTTCGTACCGGCAAGGTCCGCACAGTGCTGGTAGAAAAAGATGATGCGTGGGTGGACATCGCGTGGGGCGACATCGATTGGGACAAGACCGGAATCGCGCGCGGCGACGTCGAATGGATCGACGGCGGCAAACGTTTTCTGTGGGCCAGCGAGCGCGACGGTTGGCGTCACCTCTACTCCGTTTCGCGCGATGGTCGCGACGTTTATACGATCACGCCCGGCAAATACGACGTGATCACTGTCGAACGAGTCGACACGACAAACGGGTACGTCTACTTTCTCGCTTCACCCGAAAATGCAACGCAGCGTTATCTCTATCGCGTGCGCCTCGACGGCGGCGGCAAAGAAGAACGGTTGACGCCGGCGACGACGCCGGGCATGCATTCGTACAACATCTCGCCGCGCGGCAACTTCGCGATTCACTTTCACTCGACATTCAACCGCGTTCCGCTTACTGAAGTCGTGCGTCTGCCGGACCACACGCTGGCACGCACGTTGATCGACAACAAAGAACTACAGGATCGAGTTGCGAAGCTGAAACAAACGCCGCTGGAGTTTTTCAAGGTCGACGTTGGCGAGGGTGTGCAGCTCGACGGCTGGATGATCAAGCCGCCCGACTTCGATCCGCAGAAACGTTATCCAGTGCTCTTCTACGTGTACGGCGAGCCGTGGGGGCAGACAGTGCTGGATAGTTGGGGCGGCCGCAACGGTCTCTGGCATCGGATGCTGGCGCAACAGGGTTACATCGTCGCCAGCGTTGATAACCGCGGCACACCGGCGCCGCGTGGACGCGCGTGGCGCAAGATTGTTTATCGCAAGATGGGCCTCGTTAGTTCGGCCGATCAAGCCAACGCCGCACGCGCGATTGCGAAGTGGCCGTTTGTCGATCCGTCGCGGATTGGCATTTGGGGCTGGAGCGGCGGCGGCTCGTCGACGCTGAATGCGATGTTTCGTTATCCGGATGTTTACGCGACGGGTATTTCGGTCGCGCCTGTGCCGGATCTCCGCTACTACGACACGATTTACCAGGAGCGCTACGGCGGATTGCCGAAAGATCACGCTGACGAGTGGAAACAGAGCTCGCCGATCACTTTCGCGAACCAGCTAAAAGGAAACCTGATGCTGATTCACGGCACCGGCGACGATAACGTCCACTACCAGGGCACCGAGGCGCTGATCAATGCGCTCATCGCGGGGAACAGGCAGTTTTCGATGATGTCGTATCCGAATCGTTCGCACTCGATCTCGGAAGGACCGGGTACGCAGCGCCACCTACTGGCGACGATGACGCGGTATTTGCACGAGAAAATGCCGCCCGGGCCCGCGACAGCGATAACGAGCGCCGCGCGCTAGCGAAAAAATTGGTATCGCACTCGTGCGTTGATCTATGTTAGTCTTGGTTTGCCCGTCTCATCCTCCTCACGACTAGGCAAAACCCATGATTAATAGGCTTGACGCAGGTCTGCGACGACTCGTCGCTACAAATCTCATCGGCATTCTGTTCGTCGATCTGGCAGGCAAGATTCTCGACGTGGACGAGAGTTTCCTGCACACACTCGGCTACGCCCGCGCTGATCTGCCCCAACGCATTCACGATCTAGCCGCCCCGGAAGACCGTCGCCTTGACGACGAGGCGTTCGAAAAGCTGATGGCCTTCGGCGCCTGCGCGCCTTTCGAGAAAAATCTCGTTCGACGTGATGGTAGTCTCGTTCCGGTGCTCTTCGGCGCAGCACTCTGCGAAGAAGAGATCGCATGCTTCGTCGTCGATCTCTCGCAGAACAAGCAGACTCAGGAAAAACTCAATCATCTCGCCTATCACGACGCGCTTACCGATCTCCCCAACCAGGTTCTCTTCAAAGATCGTCTCAAGCAGTCGATCGCGATGTCTCGCCGCAACGATCAGATGCAGGCGGTGCTGCTGCTCAACCTCGATCGATTCAAAACGATCAACGACTCGCTCGGCTACACCGCCGGTGATCGACTGT
Organism: uncultured Acidobacteriota bacterium; assembly: GCA_963789185.1. Lineage (GTDB taxonomy): Bacteria > Acidobacteriota > Blastocatellia > Pyrinomonadales > Pyrinomonadaceae > PSRF01. Next base: position 186,711 of record CAWBJU010000006.1, on the reverse strand, counting down.
TGCAGTCAGTCGCTCAACGATTGACGAGCTGCGTCCGCGAAAGCGATACGGTCGCGCGCTTCGGCGGCGACGAGTTTGCGATTCTGCTGACGCACATCCCGCGCGCGCAGGATGCGGCGAATGTTGCGCGCGCAGTAAAGGAGGCCCTCGATCAAGCGTATTTGTTTGACGATCAGGAAGTATTTGTCAGGAGCAGTATCGGCATCGCCGTTTATCCGCACGACGGCCGCGACACCGCGAGTCTGTTGAAGAACGCAGGCGCCGCTTTGGATCGCGCGAAGGAGCAGGGCGGGAGCAATTATCAGTTTTACACCGCAGGCGGAACGACGCGTGCGCTCAAACAGCTCGTACTCGAAAGCAATCTTCGCGGCGCGCTGGAGCGAAACGAATTTATCGTTCACTATCAACCGCAGGTCGACACGCAGAGTTTTCAGCTGGTGGGTATGGAGGCGCTCGTGCGCTGGCAGCATCCGAGTCTCGGGCTGCTTTATCCTTCGGAATTCATCGCGTTGGCTGAAGATAGCGGTCTGATCATCCAGCTTGGCGATTGGATCCTTCGAACTGCGTGCGCGCAAAGCATGTCGTGGCAGGATGCGGGACTTGCGCCGATGCGGTTGTCAGTAAACTTTTCCGCGCGACAGTTCCAACAACCCACATTCATCTCGTCGGTAGCGGCGATATTGCAGGAGACAAACCTCGATCCGCGTTGGTTGGAGCTCGAACTCACCGAGAGTTCGATAATGAAAGATCCGGAGCAGGCGATCGAGAAGCTTCATGAGTTGAAGTTGATGGGCATCAGGGTCGCGATTGATGACTTCGGTACCGGTTACTCGTCGCTCAACTATTTGAAGCGCTTTCCGATCGACACGTTGAAGATCGATAAGTCGTTCGTGTCTGATGTTTGTAAGGATCCGCACGACACAGCGATCGTGCGCGCGATCATCACGTTGGGCCATGCGCTGGATCTCACGGTCGTCGCCGAGGGTGTTGAGACGCAGGAGCAGCTTCAGTATCTGAGTTCACTCGACTGCGACGTGCTCCAGGGCTTCCTGTTCAGCAAAGCGCTGAGCGCCACGGCTTTTGAAGAGCTGCTGGTCGAGCACAAGCAAGTCGTGCCCTCGCCTGTTTAATGTATCACCGCGACGATTCTCAATGGACCACCACTGCCGCCTTTGATCTTCATCGGCAAAGCAATCACCGAAAAATCTTTTAAGGGTAGCTGATCGAGATTCGCGACGTTTTCAAACGCCGGGATGTTCTTGTCGAACAATATCCGGTGGCTTTCGAACAACGTGGATTGGCCATAATCGATGCTCGCGGTATCCAGGCCGATCGCTTTGATCGATCGGTTCTGGGTTAGCCAGCGTGCGGCCTCGGGATCTAATCCGGGGAAGTGAAGTTTTGGTACGGCATCGGCGCCGCGTTCGTCTGTGCCAAGGTACTTCTTTCGATCGGGATAGTGTTTTCCAAAACCGGTACGCAGCAACACGATCGTTCCGGTGGCGATGCGGCCGTTAGTGCGTTCCCAATTCTGGAAGTCGGCGACCGTCACCTGGTAATCGGGATTGCCGGCGACTTGCTTCGTAACGTCTACCACCACAGCCGCTCCGATTAACTGTTCGAGAGGAATCTGATCGACCGTGTGTCTGCCTTTCGCGAAGTGGATTGGCGAGTCGAGGTGTGTGCCGCCGTGCTCCGCCGCCGAGTAGCGGTACGCGGAGTAGAAATAACCTTTGTCTGTGACACCTTCGAAATCAGTTTCCAGTTTGAATGGTGCGGCAGTCGGCCAATAGACGGATGACGCGTCGAAGGCGTGCGAGAGATCGATGATACGACCGGCCGGGAATGCCGCATGTTGTGCCATGACTGGAAAAGAAAGAACCAGGAATAGAAGCAGGCCCAAACATTTCATCTGAAATGCTCCTTACTGTGGTTGACGTTCTTCAATCTGGTATAAGACTAACCACAAAGACCACAAAAGTTGAAGGAGTGCGGGAATGCAAATCGGAATGATTGGACTCGGCCGCATGGGCGCCAACATGGTGCGACGACTCCTGCGCGGCGGGCACCAGTGCGTTGTTTACGATCGCAACGTGGAAGCGATCGCGAAACTCGCCGGTGAAGGCGCGACGGGTTCGGAATCGCTGGACGATTTCATCGCGAAGTTGGATCGCCCGCGCGCGGTGTGGCTAATGATTCCGGCCGCGCTCGTCGATGCGACGTTGAACGAGCTCGCGCCGAAGCTCGAGACCGACGACATTTTGATCGACGGCGGAAACTCGCACTACATCGACGACATCCGTCGCGCGGTCGAATTGAAAAGCAGGAATCTTCACTACGTAGACGTTGGTGTGAGCGGCGGTGTGTGGGGACTCGAGCGCGGTTACTGTCAGATGATTGGCGGCGAGAACGATGTGGTCAGTAAGCTCGATCCGATCTTCAAAACACTTGCGCCTGGACAAGGCTCTGTTTCAGATACTCCCGGCCGCGCGAGTGATGCGAGCACCGCCCGTGAGGGTTATTTGCATTGTGGGGCTGCCGGGGCGGGGCATTTTGTGAAGATGGTCCATAACGGAATTGAATATGGTTTGATGGCTGCGTACGCTGAAGGATTCAACGTGTTGCATCACGCGAACGTTGGTAAATTGGACCACGCCGCCGATGCTGAAACGACGCCGTTGCGCCACCCCGAGCATTATCGTTACGACTTCAACCTCGCCGATATCGCCGAAGTTTGGCGGCGTGGCAGTGTCGTTGCTTCGTGGTTACTGGATTTGACGGCCATCGCGTTGGCTGAGAACCCGACGCTCGATGGGTTTTCAGGGCGCGTCGCGGATTCCGGTGAAGGACGTTGGACCATCGATGCCGCAATCGAGGAAGGCGCTCCGGTTCCTGTGTTGAGTGCCGCGCTGTTTGCGCGCTTCTCCTCGCGTGGCGAGGCAGACTTCGCGAACAAAGTACTGTCGGCCATGCGAAAACAGTTCGGCGGGCACGTCGAGAAGAGTTATAAATAGGGTGTAGTGATGTCAGCAATACTTATCGACCCGGATCCCGGAAAAATGGAGCAGCCGGCACTGCCGCACGCGGATCCGTGCGTTGTTGTAATTTTTGGCGCGACTGGCGATCTGACTAAGCGCAAATTGATGCCGGCGTTGTTCGATCTCTGTCGCTTGGGCTGTCTCGACCAGGTGCGAATTCTCGGCGTTGGCAGACACGCAATGTCGGAGGACGAATATCGAAAGCTCGTGCGCGAGGCGCTCGAAAAGTCAGACAAGGTCGATGAGCTCGACGAACACGTCTGGCAGGATTTCGCGCGACGCATCCATTACACCGCCGGCGAAATTGAAGACGAGCGCACGTTTCAGATAATCAACACACGTCTCGAAGAACTGGCAGCGAGTGGCGGCAGCAAGAATCGTTTGTTCTACCTCGCAACGCCGCCGCCATTGTTCGACGAGATCGTCAACGCGCTTGGGAAGGCCGGTCTCGCGAAAGAAGACGACTTGTGGAGTCGCGTCGTCGTCGAAAAACCATTCGGCAGCGACCTCGAATCGGCCCGCGCTTTGAACGCGACGATCTCACAAGTGTTTCAGGAGCATCAGGTCTATCGCATCGATCACTATCTCGGCAAAGACACGGTGCAAAACATTCTCGTCTTTCGTTTTGGCAACACGATGTTTGAACCGGTGTGGAACCGCAACTACGTCGATTACGTCGAGATCACAGCGGCTGAAACCGGCGGCGTCGGCACGCGCGCCGGCTACTACGAAGAGGCGGGCGCGTTGCGCGACATGGTCGCGAATCATCTTCTCCAACTGTTAACGCTGACGGCGATGGAGCCGCCGGTTGCTTTCGATGCCGACTCGGTAAGAGAAGAGAAGGTGCAGGTGCTGCGATCGATTCGACGTCTGACGCCGGAACAGGTCGCTGAGCGAACTGTGCGCGGGCAGTATGGACCAGGCGAGAGCGAGGGCGAAAAAGTTGCTGGTTATGGCGAAGAAGAGGGTGTGAAGAAGGGTTCGAGTACCGAAACGTATGCGGCCGTCGAGTTTCGTGTTTCAAACTGGCGTTGGTCTGGCGTGCCGTTCTATGTACGCACCGGCAAGCGTCTCGCTCGCAACCTGACGGAGATCGCGGTCCACTTCAAGCCCACGCCGCAAGCGCTGTTTGCACGCACGCCGAAAGAAGAGATCGATCCGAATATCGTGGCGATGCGCATTCAACCGAACGAGGGGATCACCGTCACGTTTGGCGCCAAGCGGCCTGGGTTCGAAATGCACACCAGCACGGTTCACATGGATTTCTGTTACCAGCGCGAGTTTGGCATCGAGTCGCCTGCGGCTTACGAAATGCTGTTGCTGGACGTGATGCGCGGCGATGCGACGCTCTTCATTCGCGCGGACGAAGCGGAAGCGCAGTGGCGGCTGATCACGCCGATCCTCGAAGCGTGGGCGAAACAGTCGCCGCCGGAGTTTCCAAATTACACTGCGGGCACCGATGGACCAGACGCGGCCGACGAGTTACTCGCGCGTAACGGCCATCGCTGGCTGGGATTAAAAGAAAGCCGCGCAGGTTGATAATCCCTTTTCCATTGATCTAAGCGTCGGCCTGTGCGACGCGATTGGCGAGACTTGCGACCACCGTCGCCAATTCAACTCGATCGACAGGCTTCGCGAGGTGTAACTGGTACCCTTCAGAAATAGCGCGAACGCGATCTTCAGTTCTCGCATACGCGGTCAACGCTAACGCCGGCGTTTGACCGCCGCGCTCCTTCGGCAACGCACGCACCTTCCTGATCAAGCCGTAACCATCCTCGATCGGCATTCCGATATCCGCGACGAGCACGTCCGGACGCCAGCGTTCAATCGACTCGAGACCTTCACCCGCGGATCCAGCAGCGTGCACTTCCGCGCCGCAACGTTCCAGCATGGCAGTGAGCAGTGCGCGAGCATCGATCTCGTCATCCACGATCAGCACGCGCAATCCGTGCAGTGACAACTGTCGATCGCGACTAGCCTCGGCAATCACAGGCGTCGCAAGCGAAGGCTCAACATGATGTTCAGCCGCAGCCATTAGCGGCAGACGCACGGTGAACGTCGATCCCTGGTCCTCACCCGCGCTTTCCGCACGCGCGGTTCCGCCGTGCAACTCCACCAGATGTCTAACGATCGCAAGACCTAATCCGAGTCCGCCATAAGTGCGCGTGGTCGAACCGTCAGCCTGCCGAAAACGATCAAACACGTGCGGCAGGAAATTTGAAGGAATACCAACACCACTATCGGTCACGACAATCTCGACGTGTGAATTGATCCTCTTCAGACTGACGTTTACCGACCCTCCGCTCTGCGTGAACTTGACCCCATTCGACAGCAGGTTCCAAACGATCTGTTGCAGACGCTCCTGATCGCCAAACACCTCGCCCGCATCCGGATCAAGGTCCACCTGAAGCCGAATGCCTTTCGCTTCGGCAGTAGGACGAATACTCACCGCTGCTGCCTGGATAACCGATTGCAGATCGCACGCGACAAACTCGAGCCGCAACTTCCCGGTGATGATGCGCGACACCTCGAGCAGGTCGTTGATCAACTGGCATTGCGAATTAGCGTTGCGCGCAATCGTTTCGATCGCCTGACGTCGTTTCTCCGGTTCAACTTCGTCATGTAGCAGGAGATCAGACCAACCCATGATCGCGGTCAAAGGCGTGCGCAATTCATGCGACAGTGTTGAAAGAAACTCGTCCTTGACGCGATTTGCCGCCTCCGCCTCCAGACGCGCTTCTTTCTCGCGTTTCAGCGCCTCGCGTCGCTCAGTTGCGTCGTGGGCCATGCCGCGAACGATCGGTTTTTCAACTCCTTCAGTGCGAAGCGTGTTGTAGTACTCCCAGAGTCGCGTTTCCCCTGTCGCGGTGCGAACTTTCATCACGCCACGAGCAGAACCCTGAGTCTTCACCGCCTCGAGATATTCATCAAATTGCTTGCGATAATCCGGCAGCAGGCCGTCGCGAATATTCATCCCTACCAGCGACTCCTGCGGATAACCCAACGCGCGCGCCGCCCACGGGTTGACCGAAAGCACGCGTCCTTCGAGATCGTGCGTACAGATCAGTTCGTGACTGTTATCGACGAGATCGCGATAACGATCCTCGCTGATGCGCAACGCGTCCTCGGCTTTCTTACGTTCGGTGATGTCGTTTGCGAGGACAAACTCTGCGGCGCGCCCGGCGAAGTTCACGCGATTCGAAGTAATTTCGACGTTGATTACGCTGCCGTCTTTCCTGCGATGCCGCCATTCGCCTGCATGGTCCAGTTCGGGATTGCCGGTGGAGATGTACTCACACAGCAATGCGACGTCGTCCTCGGGACGGATGTCCATGATCGACATTTCGAGAAACTCAGTGCGCGAGTAGCCGTAGTGACTGATCGCCGCATCGTTCACGGCGAGAAACCGCAGCGTGGAAAGATCGTAGACCCACATCGGTTGCGGGTTCGACTCAAACAGCAATCGATACTGCGCTTCGGACTTTCGCAGTGCCTCTTCAATTCGCCGCGCTACGGTGACGTCGAGCACGAGCGAGAGCACCGAGATGAGCTTGCCTGAGTCGTCGTAGAGCGCTGAGTTGTACCACTCGCAATGCAGGATCGAACCGAGCTTCGTGTAGTTGCGATTGCGTGAGATGTTGTGGCGTTCCTGTCCCTGGTTCTGTCGCTGGCCCACCTCGTTCACGGCTTCGACATCGTCGGGCACGACAAACTGCCAATCGTTGAAGCGTTTCCCAAACACTTCGTCCGCCGTCCAGCCGAACAGTCGTTGTGCTGCGGGCGACCAGCGCAAAACTTTGAATTCGTTGTCCCACTCGATGACTGCCAGCGGCGTGTTCTCAACGTGAAACGCGAGTCGTTTGTGATCGTCGAGGGCTGTTGCTTCGAGAAGTTTACGATCGGTGATGTCGCGGATGATCGCAACGCCGCCGATCACCTCGCCGTGCTCGTCGTGGCGTGGCGAGTAGTAGCCTTCAAAGAAACCCTGGCGGCCCGATTGAGGGATCAGGTAGGGGCGGTTCTCGGCGACGACGCTACGGCCGGCCAATGCTTCACGATAGAAGTGGTCTTCGCCGGTTTGCCCGAGGCAGTCGAAGAACTCGAACGCACATTTCCCAAGCACATCCTCACGTTTTACGCCGGAAATGCGTTCCATCGCGCGGTTCCAGGTCGTGTACCGGAACTCGCGATCGAAAGCAAGAATGCCGTCGACGTTAGTTTCGAGGAGACACTTGAGGAACAGATCTGGTTCTTTACCTTCGTGTGACATGGGGGCACCGTTTTCATTTTGCTGATTTGCGTTGATTGTGTAAACCTTTGCCATGCCTTTTCTGCAAACGCCCCCGCAACTCGGCAATCAATACGAAGACGATCGTGTGCTGCGCTCGTATCTCGCGCGCGTGTTGCCGGCCGATATGTTGCGCGAGATTGAGGGCTCGCTTGCGGAGATGGGCAGGCTCGCGGGCGGCGAGCTTTACGAGTTGCAGTTGGCCGATCGTTTGAACGAACCACGTTTGACGCAGTGGGACGCGTGGGGAAATCGCATCGACAAGATTGAGTTGACGCCGCTGTGGCGTGTTGCGGAGCGCATCGCAGTCGAGCACGGTGTGGTTGCGACTGCTTACGAACAAAAGCATGGCAGTTTGTCTCGCGTGCATCAGTGCGCGCTGGCATATCTCTTCACGCCTTCGACCGACATCTACAGTTGTCCGTTGGCGATGACGGACGGTGCCGCGCGAACGCTGCTTGGTTCGGGTAACCAGGCACTGATCGATCGCGCAGTGCCACACTTGATCACGCGCGACAGGCACGAGTTCTGGACCGCAGGCCAGTGGATGACTGAACTCACGGGCGGTTCGGATGTTGGTCTGACTGAAACCGTCGCTCGAAAAGATCCGGAGTCTGAAGGTTATCGCTTGTATGGCCGCAAGTGGTTCACGTCGGCGATCAATTCACAGATGGCGCTGACACTTGCACGGCACGAAGGTAATCCGCCGGGCGGACGTGGACTCGCGCTTTTCTACGTCGAAACAAGAGACGCTACGGGCCGGCCGCGCAACATCGAAGTCAACCGTCTCAAAGACAAGCTCGGAACACGCAAAGTCCCGACTGCCGAGCTGACGTTGAACGGATTGCCTGCCCAACTAGTTAAGGGAACGACGGACGGAATACGCAACATCGCGCCGTTACTAAACATCACTCGACTATGGAACGGCATCAGCGCGGTTTCGTTAATGCGGCGCGGCGTCGCGCTCGCGACGGACTACGCGCGCAAGCGAATCGCGTTTGGCGCTGCATTATCCGAGAAGCCGTTGCACATGGACACGCTCGCGGGCCTCGAGGCGGAAGCAGAAGCCGCGTTTCATCTTGCGTTCTACGTCGCTGAATTGACCGGTCGCAGTGAGACTGGCGAGATTAGCGACGACGATGCAGCGTTGTTACGGTTACTGACGCCGATCATGAAACTGACGACGGCGAAACAGGCAGTCGCCGTTGCGAGCGAAGTGCTCGAGTGTTTCGGCGGCGCTGGTTACGTTGAAGACACGGGCTTGCCGTTGCTGTTGCGGGATAGCCAAGTGCTACCGATTTGGGAAGGAACTACGAACGTGCTCGCGCTCGATACTCTACGTGCGTTGAATGAAGATTCGTTGCGCGTATTTCAAAGCGCGGTAACAAAATTCGCCGGCAACGTTCCTGCCGCACTCGATCATGCAACGAGTTGGTATATGCGGATCTCAGATCGATCCGCGTTGGAAGCCGGCGCTCGTCGCTTCGCGTTGACTCTTGGTCGCACTATGGAACTCGCACTTCTAATTAATCACGCAAGGTCATCGGAAGAAAGTATGGTCAACGCTCGTCGCTTTGCAGTCTCGGGCATTGACCTGATCCTCGATGATTACCCGCAGCAATAGATTCTAAAGACGCAAAGGCGCAGAGAACCGGTAACACACAACCGAGTTCTCTGCGCCTCTGCCTGGCGGGGGACTACTCAATCCCCGTTACTCTTATTAGTCCGCTAAACGGCCCTCCCCGGTGAACCACACATCTCAAACCGCCGCGCGGTGATTCACCAAAAGACGTTTGGACCAGTGGGGCCAATCGCCCCAGCGCTGACGTTGGTTCGATGAACTTGCGGGAACGGACAGTTGTTTGGCGGTAAAAACACTGCACAGACCTCCGAGTTCGTCGGAAAACCAAGGGGTTTGTGACTTACGAGGGATGTTCGATTGTGGTCCTGCGTGGATCGTCGTAGGTTGCGAAAAGCTAACTTCTCTAGAACATTCGTGCAACAGAAGTTTCAAACCGCTACTGGGTAAAGGTGTAGGTGATCGTGCCTTCTGTTTCGCGTCCGCGTAGTTTGTCGGGTGAGAAGGTGGACTGCGTTGCAGCTTCGGTTGCGGCGTTTCGCATCGCTTCGTCACCGCCTTCTGCTCGCGCCCAGAAGACCTTTCCGTTTTTGTCGAGTTTGACGTGGACGTTCACTGTTCCGTTTGCTTTCGAGCGGGAACCGTTTTCGAAGATCGGATATTCAGCTTCGGCGAGGTTCAACGCTTTTCCGGCGAGATCTCCGGCAGCGACCGGTGTTCCCTTCACGAAGTCGAGTGGTTTTTGCGGAGCGGTAGCTGCGGAGTCGGGAATGATGACGCTGGACAGTTGCGACGTGATCATGAAAGCGGTGAAGGCCGCGATGCTGACCGTTGCGAGGATCAACATCCACAGCAATGGTGTGTTTGTGATCGTGCTGGCGACGGTTTCCGGAGGTTCGACGATCGGTTCGTCAGCGTCAACCAGGAGTACGACATGATGAGCGCAGTAGGCGACGAGATCGCTGTTGTAGATCGCGTTGCACTGCGGGCAGCGCTTGCGCGTTGATGAAGTTGTTGGCACGACTGCTGTCGCAGGTGCTGGTTCAGGTTTAGGTTCTGGCTTGGGTTCGTGTTCGGGTTCTGGTGGTGGTGGTTGGGGTTTTGGCTCGGCTTGAATTACAGGTGGCGGCGCTTGTTTCTGTGCGGCTTCTTCCTGGATTCGCTGCTTAACACCGGCGAGCCACTTGCGACTTCTCTCGTCTGTTTCTATCGGTGGTTCTGGAATACTGGTGTTGTTCGTGAAGAGATCGACGATGTCTGTGAGGCCGCGGCGTTGTGCCCACTCGACCGCGTCGAGTCCGAGGTTGTCGCGCAGTCGTGGATCGGCGCCGGCTTTGACCAGCAGTCGCACGATCTCGGTGTGACTGAAGATTACGGCGAGGATTAGTACCGTCTGTCCGCCGTTGTTTCGTTGATTGACGTCAGCGCCACTGGCGATCGCTGCACGGACAGCGTTCGCGTCACCCGAAGTAACCGCCTGGGTCAGTGGTACCGCCATTACGGCGGCCATTATACCCTTGTATTTGTGTCAGGGCTGCAACATTGGTGGCGGTGCGAAGCCGGGAACGAAGCCGAGGGCTGCAGGGAATGATGCAGCCGTCGGGCGCACGCCGGTGCGGACCCATGCATCAATCGCGCCGACTGCGGTCAGGATCTGCGGTCCACTAAACGCGCAGTGACCAACGCCGCTCGTGTAAGTTTGAAACAGCAACTCTTCTCGGTTCGCCGCGGCATTCAACTCCGCATACGCGTTTTCATTCGTTACCGTCACGAGGGGATCGACAATCGTGTGCATCGTCAGCACCGGGTTGCGAATCTTTCCGTTGTAATCCGTGTTATTGCGCACGTAGTTGCGGGCGGACGTATCTGCCTGAATGTCGCGGCGCGCGTTCATGGCGGTCAACCAGCCGTCGATCACCGCGCCCGGCACTCCCAGTCCCATTAAGTAAGCGCGTTCAGCAGCACTCAGGCTATAGCTCTGATCGAGATTCTGGACGTATGGACCACCGGCGCGTCGCTGCAACTCCGACCGGGCTTCAGTAAGAAAGAACATGTCGGTCAACACCCAGCCAGGGAAGAACTGCGGTGGCGGTGGCGGTGTGATACCGCGTCCGGGCGTTCCCGCTACGAGTCGAATGAATTCAAACTTAGGGAAGTTCGCAATGTTGCTAATCTCGGGAATGAGTTTCGCGGCCGCAACTTCCGTTTCGAAGTCGATATCGTTTCTGACTTCTCCGACCGTTCCCCAGGAAGGCAGAATTCCGAATACGACGTCGTAAGCAAGATACAGCGCCAGTCCGTTGTCCCAAATGCGTGTTGCGCCCGCTCCGACTGCGCACATACAAAGCGCGCCGTCGAAGACGCCATTGAACTGCTCCATGCTCTTCAACGCCGGGATCGTTCCGACCGATACGGCCCAGAAGATTGTGCGGTCGGGCTTGCCAACAGCGCTCCGGAAGAACACAGCTAGATTTTTGGCGTCGAGGATGGCATCGCCGATGGCCCAACCATTGTCTTTGAACGCAGTACCGGCAAGAGCGAAACCCTGCGCCAATAGCGGAGCTTCGAGCGCGGCGCTCGGAGCGATGTCGGCGTTTCGATTGTCGATCTCCCCGGGATGGTCGGCTTTGTCGCGATAACCGTGTGCGAAGACGAGCAGCGTACCGTTCCAGTTTTCGGGAACGCGTATGCGGTAAGGCGCGCCGTGTAACTCGCCCGAGAGATCGAGTGGACCAATCGGCGCGTTGGCCTGAGTGACAGGCGCGACGGGCACGAGGGTGAGCAGCAACATCAAGCCGGCGACGGCAGCGAACAAGATCCGCGCAGAGGTTTTCATTTTCAAAACGTCCTTTGTTGGTGGATGTCGTGGGGGAGGCAGACTATCACGCCAACCTTGGGACGGCAAGGTTTGTGCGATCGACGCGAGTGGCTGGAATTAGCGGCTGACGACTGCTTTTACGCGGTTCGATTTGAGTAGGGTGACCATGCCGTTTTTGCGATACCAGACGCCATCGCGCGTGCGCCAGACTTCATCGGCTTCGATCTTGCCGCCGCTGGTCAGGAGTATCGTGGGTTTGCTGCCGCTTCTCGCGCCGATGCCGGGTCCGCTCGTTGAAACGGGAGCGACGCTCGTGGTCGTGTGCGAAGTGGCGACGCGGGTTGGCGATGGTTTTGCAGTTGGCGATGGTGATGGTGAAGGTGAAGGCGAGACGGAAGGTGACGGTGATGGAGAAGGAGGCGCGGGAGTTTCTTCAACGACTGCGATAGGGTTAATTGTCGATGCCTGTGTTTGATCGGTTTTCCTGGTGAAGTTAAGAAAGAGAAGAACCACAACACCAAGGATTACGACAGCGACCGGGATTAAGAGCAGTTTCAGGTTCCTGCGGCGCGGCCTGGTTGCAGCTTCGATCTCTGAATCGGCAACGACGACGAGAGGCGTCTGATCGAAGTCGCAGCATTCGTCGGATTCAGGATAGATGAAGAGACATTGAGGGCAACGTTTCATATCGGGGCGGTTTGTGCTTTGTTAATGCCTTTTTGTGGCTAAAACTTGAATGGTTTTTTCAGGATCTTGCCGGTCTTCTTGAGAATTGATCCGACTTTCGAGTCGTCTTTCTTGGATTCCGGTTTGGCTCTTGTCGTTTCCGGACTGGTGGTCGTCACTTTTCTGGCGGGCTTCGAAGTTGGCGTTGCGCGCGTTTCGCGTGGTTGTTCGTTGGTCTTTTCTTCCGCGACCGGTGTTGGTGCCGGTGGAATTACAGCCGGTGCTTCCGCCGCGGAGGTGCTGGTGATGCTCACGGGAGGGATGTCGTCAGACGCGCCGGTGGGCATCGTGGAAAGGTAATAGACGGATGCAACAGCCACCATCAGGATTAAGGTGGCGAAGGCCGGCACCATGCGGTTTCGGCGCGAGGTTCTCCCGGGTTCCGGCGCGGACACCGTCGCCAGGGCATGAAGATTGGGAAGTGTTCGAGAATCAAAGACGAGCAGGACACCGTCCATGTCGCACAGACTCTGGTCGTCCTCGTAGATGAACTCACACTGCGGGCACTTCTTCATTGCGCGCTCCTGGAAGTCGGGCTGGTTTACGATGGGGCCTGCGGATTGAAAGCCGGAGTGAGTAGCTCCGCAGGGTTCCAAGATACACCCTAAGCGGCGGGGAAAACAATTATTTCTTCAAATGGGCCTATTTTCGGGGAAATCTGTGGATTCGTGCCTTTCCAACACCACGGCCAAACCCATTAAGAACCAGAACATCATGATCGCTTCGGCGTCGCCGAAGTTGTAGTTGACAAGCGAACTGGCGAGGAACCCGGTCAGGGCGCCGAGGATGCCAAGCAGCAGGCCGTGGGAATTCGTGTCGGTCGAGTCGCGAGCGGACTTTTCCGCATCGGCGGTGTGTAGCCAGAAGGCACTCATCAACCAGAGCCATAGAACCAGCATTGGCAGACCCCGATCGAACGCGAGCTGAAGTGGTGTTGAATGCAGATGAATCATGTCTTTACCGGGAAACCCCCACTCGTTCCAGTGGAGTTGCATCGCGTCCATTCCGTGTCCGAACACGGGATGAATGAGGATCCGCGAGAGACCAACGCGCGCGACCTCCGCCCGCAGTGAAGAACTCGCATCGCCCAGCAAAAGCGCGTCCTGGGCGCGGGTTTGCCAGACGACGACGGCCCCAAACGCGAGCACGAAGAAGAGTGCAAACGTGAACGCGATCTTGTACGCGCCGCGCAGCGATCGCCACGCCATCACAATCGCCCCGATCGCAAAAGCGATGACGACAGTCCGCATCGCGGTGAAAACAACACCCATTATTAAGATCGCCGTTGCGCCAATCGCGACCCGGAAATACTTATTCGGCCCGTGATTTCTAAGGTGGGCGAGGGCTAATCCCAGTGCGAGCTGTGCGATCATTTGCAGCATTTCCGCGAATGTGACGTAGTGGCGAGTCCAACCCGACGCTCGGAAGCGATGAGTCCGCCCGTCGCCTGTCACTCCGGACGGTGACAGTTGCTGCTGCTGCTCGCGCGTGATCTGAAAACCCGGCCGCTCCGCGTTTTCGCCCTGTGAAATGATGCTCACGACCAGCGATAACCCAACCGGAACCGCCTTCAATGCCTCATCAATGTCTGCTGTCGAATAAACGCGCGTCCGACCGACTCGCCAGATCGCATCGCCCGGTTGAATACCAATGCGGTGAAACGGGCTACCCGGCGTCAACGACTGCACCACTACTCCCCGCCCACGTGCCAAATCAAATGCGCTCGTCAGCGCTCCCACAGCACCGGACAGAATCAACAACGCTACAAAGCCCGCAGCCGAACGCCTCGTCACAACTCCTCGTGCTAAGTAGAAGAGAAACACAGACCATGACGCTTGTAGTTTCAGCAAACTGACCTGCGGCTCTTCAGAAAGCAGCGAGGAAAGCACGGTCCAGAGCAGCGAAAGCAGGATGACGAGGTCGAACTTCGATCGTCGCAGGCCGAAACTGCCTGTCCCAGCCACCTTCACCAACCATCCGATTCCGGCAACGGCGACGCCTATCGCGCTGGCCGCAACTGAATGCGGCGCGAATGCGACATAAAGCCCCAGTCCGACGAGCGCCATCCGCTGCCCGAACACAGCAAGTGGACGTTCATTAGCGGCGACTGACGACATTTTGGATCGTGTTGAAGAGGGCCTGGAATCAGTGTTTGGAATGGCCGTTTGGGTCAAAATTAGGTTCGTTGACACCCTTTATTTACGCATGTTAGCGTATCCCGCGGCTGTTTGCCGGAGTCGGAAGCTGGAGTTTTAGACAATTCGCTCATCTGAATCGCATTGTCCCCGCTGCCCGCTGCTACGATAAAGTCGCGACACCCGTTTTAATGATACAAAAGATTCCTAATGGCTTTCGATAAAGCTAAGGTCCTAAAGAACGCCGAGAAATTCCTTTCCCAGGGGAAGATCAACGCAGCTATCAAGGAGTACCGCCAGATCGTCGACAACGACACTGACGATCTGACTGCCTTGAACATGCTGGGCGATCTATACGTGCGCGCCAACAAGAAAGACGAAGCGGTCTCGTGCTTCGAGCGTATCGCCGAACACTACAGCGCTCAGGAATTCACCCTCAAAGCCATCGCGATGTACAAGAAGATCGAGCGTATCAAGACGCGCGATCCGATCATCGCCAATAAGCTGGCCGAACTGTACGCGACGCAGGGGTTGGTCCATGATGCGCGAGCCCAGTATCTCGTCGTAGCCGACGCCTACACCCGAGCCGGTGCGAACAAGAAGGCGCTCGACATCCTGCATAAGATCGCCGACCTCGATCCCAACAATACCGAGATCCGGCTGAAACTCGCCGATGGTTATCTGAAAGAAGGCATGAAGCGCGAGGCTGCTGACGCGTTTATCCAGGCCGCCAACCGTTTGCATCAGATTGGCTCAAACGACCAGGCGCTCGAAGCTTATGGAAAAGCGCTCCAGCAATTCCGCGAGGATCGAGAAGCCCTGCAAGGATTGCTCGACACTCACATCGCGCGCGGTACGGCTGATGAAGCTGCCGAAGTGCTTGAACGCGTCGTCGAGGGTCGCGAACACGATACCGAACTGGTGTCGATGCTGGCGAAGGCGCATCTGGAAGCGGAAGATCCGAAGGGCGCGGAACGAGCCACGTCGTTGTTGATGGAGCGGGATCCGACAAGTTATCCGCAGTATCTTCCGGTTTCGCATTTGTATCTGAAAGCCGGACAGGTCGACGACGTCGTTCGTATCCTTTCAACGATCATTGAACGGATGCTCGCTGGACGCGAGGAGCGCGAGTTGCTCGAGATCGTCAATCAGGTGTTGGTTCGCAATCCGGATCATATCGGTGCGTTACGGATGCTGGTTCGAATTCACTGGTGGCAACGCGATATGGACGCGTTGCGTGCCGCGCTCGAACGTCTCGCGGAATCGGCAGAAGCGTCTGAATTGATCGATGAAGAACGTTATGCGTTGACACAGTTGGTCCGACTCGCACCGGACGAGCAGCGTTACCTCGATCGGCTCAATCTGCTCGGTGGATTGCAGGAAGACACGGCCGAAGATCTTTCGACGATGCCGGAGCCGGAGATGGAGCTCGTCGGCGACGTCCCGGAGTTTGAAACGTTCGCGGTGGTCCAGGACCAGGATGAAATTGCGACGGCGGTGTCGCAGTCGTTTGACGAGTTTGAAACGAATGCAGCGCCCGGCTCATCGACTTTCGAAACACCGCCGTCCTTCTCCGATCCGACCGCTTCCTTCGCGGATCTTAATGAAGATGTTTCTGAATCCGTGATTCCAGTCGACACTGCGGATACTCCTGTTGAAGCGGAACGGCAGGAAACCATGATGCGCCAGGAACTGGAGAGTGTCGACTTCTACATCGCGCAGGGTTATTCCGACATCGCGGTCGACACGCTCGAGATGCTCGAGCGACAGTTTGGATCGCATCCGGACATTCAGTCGCGACGCGAGAAACTTGCCGGTGGCGGGGCGCAACCTGCCGAGGCAGCGGTGTTTGAGTTTGGCGGTGTTGAAGAGGTCGCAGAAGCGACGCCCGTGGTCGAAGCGATCGCGTTGGAGAAGGAACCATCGTTTGCGACAATTGCGAATGATGGCGACGGCAAGAAGTCATCAACTCAGGCAGCACCCGTCAGCGCGGGAATCGATGCGGGTCTCGCCGAACTATTCGAAGAGTTTCGCGCGGCGGAAGAAGGCGACACTGTTAAGGAAGACTTCGAGACTCACTACAACATGGGCACGGCCTACAAAGAAATGGATTTGATGGACGAGGCGGTGCAGGAATTCCAAACTGCCGCGAACCTCGTGAAACCCGGCGACGGTACATCGCGTTTCTTACAATGCTGCAACATGCTGGGTCACTGTTTCACGCAGAAGGGTATGCCGGAGGCGGCGGTTATCTGGTTCAAGAAAGGACTTTCCGCGCCCGGGCACACGGAAGATGAGTATCAAGCGCTGCGCTATGAGTTGGCGTCGGCGTATGAACAGCTTGGTGACTTGAAGCATGCGCGAGAGTTTTACACGGAAGTTTATGGCGTCGACGTTTCGTATCGCGAAGTTGCCGACAAGTTAAGTCAGTTGAAGAACAAGTAGTTCGAAGATTGTTAAATGTCAGCTAAGCTCAGTGTCATTTTCTACATCATCCTTTGCCTTGAGATCGGCATCGTTCTCACGGTGGCGCCGTGGTGGCCGCAGGGTATGTGGGGACTGAGCGAGTGGGGCAATAACTACTTCCTGTTATATGCTGCGCAGAAGACCGGTATTCACTCGCTGCAAGCTGTCGTCGCGTCAGGCTGGGTGCGCGGGGCGGTGAGCGGTGTTGGTCTCTTGAACGTCGGCATCGCATTCTGGGAGTTGTTTAATTTCAAGCGGACGGTAGCCGCGCTCCAGCAACAGACCGTCCGTACTAACAAGCCTGTAGACCGTGTCCCGCCAACTTACATTCCCGAGCATCTACGCGATAACGAGCGGCGCGACGACGATCAGGACAACTCCTGAATCTCCCGAGTTTTCAGACATTCTGCGGTTGATCGAAGCTGCTGTTGCAAGCGGGGTTCAGCTTGTTCAGATTCGCGAGAAGTCGTTGACCGCACGTGTGCTTTACGAACTAACGACACGCGCGGCGGCGATCGCAAGAGGCAGCACGACGCGATTGCTCGTCAACGATCGTTTCGACATTGCCCGAGCCGCAGGCGCTGATGGCGTGCATCTCACGAGCCGCTCATTACCCACGAATGTAGTTCGGTCGGTCTGCGGCGATGATTTCCTGATCGGTGTTTCAACTCACTCACTCCAAACATCGCTCGACGCGCGTTCAGACGGCGCAGACTTCATAGTCTTCGGTCCAGTTTTTGAAACACCATCAAAACAAATGTTTGGCGAGCCGCAGGGGTTAGAAAAACTTCGCGAGGTGACAAACGCGCTCAAGGGCTTTCCGGTGCTGGCAATTGGCGGCATCAACCTCGACAATGCATCTGCTTGCTTTCGTGCGGGCGCAAGTGGAGTTGCTGCGATCCGGTTATTTCACGACACGAATTTCCAATGGATGTCGAAATTAAACCAGTTGTACTGACTATCGCGGGTCTCGATCCGTCGGGCGGCGCCGGAATTGTCGCCGACATCAAGACTATCTCTGCGCTCGGTTGCTTCCCCGCAGCGGCACTGACGTCGATCACATATCAAAATACAACCGGGGTATTTGGCGCGGAACATCAAACGGCAGAAACCTTGCGCGCGCAGGTCGAACCCGTGATCCGCGATCTCGACGTCGTCGCCGCGAAGACGGGCATGTTGCCGACCGCGGAGATCGTTGCGGAAGTAGCCAGGTTGTTCAGTGAAGAGCAATTGCCGGCGCCAGTTGTCGATCCGGTAATGGTCTCAACCTCCGGACACGATCTCATCGGCGACGAAGCGTTTCAGATTCTTAAGACGCGATTGCTGCGTGTTGCGCGGGTTGTGACGCCCAACATTCCTGAGGCTGAACGTCTCGTAGGGTTTTCGATTGAAAGTGAAGCAGATATGCGTCGCGCGGCGGAAGAGATCAAGTCGATGGGTGCGCGAGCAGTGTTGGTGAAAGGTGGTCACCGCGCGATTCAAGAGCAAGCGATCGATGTACTGCTCGATGAAGACGGAAGACTCGTTGAGTTTCGTGAAGAATATCTCGACGTGGGTGAGATCCACGGATCGGGCTGCACACTGTCAGCCGCTATCGCCGCTGGCCTGGGAAAAGGAATGACGCTGGAAAACGCGATACGCGCTGCAAAGAACTACGTGACTGAAGCGATCAGGTCGGCGCCGCGTATCGGCCACGGCTCCCGACCGCTGTAGAATTGCGGAATTGCGATATTGCGCGAATGCGAGATTTGAATTTCGCAATTTCGCATTTCCGCAATCTCGCAATTATTCAATCGTTACTTTTTCCATTTTCACATCCTGGATCGGACGATCGCCTGGACCTGTCGGCGTCGTCGCAATCGCGTTCACCACATCCTGACCTTCCGTGACTCGTCCGAAAATTGTGTAGCTCGGCGGCAAAGGATAGTCGACGTGCATGATGAAGAACTGCGATCCATTAGTGTTTGGACCAGCGTTGGCCATCGCCATCGTTCCCGCCTTGTAACCCCTCTGATACACCGCCGAGCTGCTATTGATCTCGTCGTTGAAACGTCCGCCCCACGCTGATTCGCCGCCGCGTCCGGTGCCGGTCGGGTCGCCGCCCTGGATCATGAAGCCTTTCATCACGCGGTGAAAAATAATGCCGTCGTAATATCCGCGTTGGGCCAGGGTAATGAAGTTTTCAGTCGTCTTGGGCGCGTCCTCTTCCAACAGCTCGACCCGAATTGTGCCTTTGTTTGTTTCAATCACCGCCGTTCGATTTGCCATGTTGTCTCCTCACTGTTATTCAAGATGAACTGTTCAATTGCGAGCGCGACACCGTCTTCAGTGTTTGCCGCCGTCGGATGCAGACCGCCGATCTCGCGCAATGAAAGGGGGCATTGGCCATCACCACACCGGTGCCGGCAAACAACAACATTTCCAGATCGTTGTAGTTGTCGCCGATGGCCATGATTTCGTCGGGACTGACGCCGAGTTCCGCTGCGGTCGCTGCTACGCCCGCACCTTTTGAAGCGGCCGGGTTAACGATGTCGATCAGTGTGAAATCCTGTTCCGGATACTTCGTGCCGAGCACTTTCACCGTCGATCCCATCTCCGCGTGCAGGGTCTCTTCGAGCGCGTCCATCTTGCTGCACGTGCCTGAGAAAGCGAGATGGATCGGATCGTGGTCCAGGTACTCTTCAAGCGAATTTACCTGCTGCACAGCACGCCGGCCTTCTTCTTCGCCGTGAAGTCTTCGCGCCCAGGCTATGTATTTGTGAACTGCTGCGTTCTCACCACTGAGACGATCGTAGACCAGCACTCCCAAACCTTCGTGATCGTCACTCAGCAGCGGGTCGGCGTTCGCCGTGCGGCCGATTTTCAACGCCTTTTGGGCGGCCGAAAGCGGCAGCGGCAACACTGAAACTGTTTGCAAAGTCTCAGCGTGCTTCGTCAACGCACCGTTGTGCGAAATCACTGGAACGTCGAGTCCAAGCTCCAAAGCTATGGGGCGCGAATCGCGAAATCGCCGGCCCGTAACGAGCGCGACGTGCACGCCGTTGGCGCGCGCACTATCGATCGCTGTCCGATTGCGATCTGAAATCTGGCCGCGGCCATTGAGGAGTGTGCCGTCGAGATCCAGAGCCAAAAGACTTATCGACATAAGAGACGCACAAAGTAGCATTCGAGATTACATAGATCAATCGGGGTGTGATATCATTCGCACCCCCTAAAGAAGCAGAACAAAATCACTGGAGGTAAAAGGGATGCGAAGAGTTGCATTGTCCATTGCCGTAGTCGCATTGGTGTCGGCCTCAACGGTTGTGTGGGCGCAGGGTTTCAAGAAAATCAGTGAGTTGCTGACTGGATACGAGGAAGTTCCGTCGGTCTCCACCACGGGGAACGGCGATTTTAATGCTCGAATCAGTAACGACGGCTCGAGAATCGATTGGGAACTCAGCTACGCCGATCTCGAAGGCGCGGTACAACAGGCGCACATCCATTTCGGACAGAAGGGTGTGAACGGCGGCATCAGCGTGTTCCTATGCACAAACCTCGGTAACGGTCCCGCTGGAACTCAGCCTTGCCCGGCACCACCGGCAACGATCTCGGGAACCATTGTCGCGGCAGACGTCAGTCCCAACATCCCTGCGACTGCGGCCGCGAGGACTCAGGGCATCAATACCGGTGAAATCGACGAGTTGATCAGGGCCATCCGCGCGGGCGCCACCTATGTGAACGTCCACAGCACACTTTGGCCGGGCGGCGAGATTCGCAGCCAGATTAACGGCAATAGCGGCCACCAGCACTAAACTGCCGGAATTGTAGAAACTTACTCCGAGCGCAAGAGGTTTACTGCACCCAGCCGTAAACCTCTTGCCAAAGGACACCTCACGTGCGGCAAGTCATAGATCTGCCTTCCCATTACCTCTGATTCCCATTTCTGTCGCATACTGCTCCAGTACGCCTTAATTCACGTGTAACGAGGACACCCCGCTGATGAATGTCACTCATCTTGAATGTGCCCTGTGCGGCCGGAAGCACGAGGCACGTCGGTTGCTCAACCTATGCTCCGAATGCGGCAAACCTCTGTTGGTTCGTTATGACCTGGAGCGCGCCAAAGCCACTTTGACAAAAGAATCATTGGGCACCCGGCGATCCGACATGTGGCGCTACCGGGAGGTGCTGCCCGTCGAGAACGACGACAACATCGTCACTTTCGGTGAAGGCTGGACTCCGCTGCTACCGGCGCGGCAACTCGGCAAGAAAATCGGAATCCAAGAGCTTTACATCAAGGACGAGGGGCAGAACCCGACGCAGAGTTTCAAAGCCCGCGGAATGGCCGCCGCCGTCTCGATGGCAAAGGAATTGGGAGCGACGAAACTCGCCGTTCCGTCAGCGGGAAACGCAGCCGGCGCACTCGCCGCCTACGCTGCTCGTGCCGGACTTGAGTCGTTCATCTTTATGCCGCGCGACACTCCGCGAGCGAACGTTGTCGAGTGCGAACAAACGGGCGCGCACGTAACGCTGATGGATGGACTCATAACCGACTGCGGCGCGGAAGTTGGACGTCGCAAAGAAGCGGAAGGCTGGTTTGACGTCTCAACGTTGAAAGAGCCGTATCGGGTCGAAGGAAAAAAGACGCTCGGTTACGAGCTCGCGGAACAGATGAATTGGGAACTGCCGGATGTGATCGTTTACCCGACCGGCGGTGGAACCGGATTGATCGGGATGTGGAAAGCGTTTGATGAGATGGAGCGGATGGGTTGGATCGGCAGCCGCCGTCCGCGAATGGTTACGGTCCAGGCAGCGGGTTGCGCGCCGATTGTGCGAGCGTTCGAACAAGGGCAACGGTTTGCGGACGAGTTTCCGAATGCCGCGACGACTGCTTCCGGTTTGCGCGTACCCAAAGCGATAGGCGACTTTTTGATCCTTGATGCTTTGCGCGAATCAGGTGGAACGGCGGTGTCGGTCACGGATAAAGAGTTGATCGCCGCGACGTTGGAGATTGGTGCTGCTGAAGGAGTGTTCTGTGCACCTGAAGGCGCTGCTTGTCTGCCGGCGCTAAGGAAGTTGATTGAAACAGGCGACGTGAAACCCGGCGAACGAGTTGTGTTGTTCAATACGGGCTCCGGTATCAAGTACATGGAGTCGTTTGAAAACACGGATTAGATAGATTCTGGGGAGGTAGTTAAGTGAAAGTTTTTGGTGTTCTTGTTTTGTTACTGGCGGCCGCATTTACCGCCACGGCACAACAACCATGGTTAACTGACGCAGAGCGAGCGCGCTTCGAAGAGCTGCGGCGCAGCGGTCTCGACGCGCTTTACAATATCGAATACGACAAGGCGGAACGAGACTTCAAAGAGATTGTCAAACTACTCCCCAATCATCCCGGCGGCTATCAACTTCTGGCGGCGCGCGTTTGGATCAAGACGCTTTACGAATCGCGCCGTCTGCAATCGTCTCTCTACAGCTCGGAAGGGTTCTACGCCAGTGGCGACGACAAGGTCGATCCAAAGATCATCACTGAGTTTCGCAATCACACGCGAGAAGCCCGGCGGCTCGCCGAAGCGAAACTAAAGCAGGAACCGAAGAACATCGAAGCTCTCGACTTCCTTGCGAACACTGAAGGTCTAAAAGCCGCGTTTGAGGAAGCGGTTGAACGAAAGCATTTTTCGGCACTCCGCAACGGCAACGATGCCGTCAGTCATCATCGCGAGGTGTTGAAACTCGATCCGGAGTATATCGACGCGCAGATCACGATCGGTCTTTACGAATATGTCGTCGGTTCATTACCGCTTCCGATCAAGATACTGGCTGGCGCGACCGGTTATCGTGGGTCGAAGAAGCGCGGCCTCGCGATGCTCGAGCAGGTTGCGAGAGGAGGCCGCTGGGCGCGGGACGACGCGAAGTCGGTCCTGATCGTCCTATACACACGCGAGAAGCGATATGCTGATGTGCTGCCATTCACGCGCGAGCTGAGTGCGAAGTATCCGCGCAACTACCTGTTACGACTCGAAACGGCCGACGCTCTCGTGGCGCTGGCCGGTGTGAAACGAAAAGAAAAAGATCTGACGGCCGCGGTGCAGTTGGAAAAAGAAGCGTTCGCCACGTTTGACGAACTGCTGCGCGATCGTAACGCACGCGACGCAGCGGCGCGGGCGCTCGATCTGATTCATTTCAAGTACGGCGAAGTGCTTTTGATGGCGGGTTATCACGATCGAGCGGCGAAAGAGTTCTTGTCCGCGACCAAAGTCGATCACGCGGAGGCGGGAATCGTGACGATGGCCCACCTTTTTGCAGCCCGCGCGTACGACGTCGGTGGGAAGCGCGACGAAGCGCTCGCTCAATACAAGGCCGTGTTGGCGCGTCCGAATATCTACGGCGCGCATGACGAAGCGAAACGTGGGTTGCAAAAGGCCTACAGATCGGAGGCGCTTTGACTCACGTAAATGAATCCACGAAAAAGGTCCCCCAAACACGCCCACGCAGGTTGTTGCTGTGCCTCGACGGCGTACCTCACAAACTGATCGTCGCCGCAAAAGAGCGTGGACTGTTCGATGCCTTTGGTCCACCAACGCGGTTGCTGTCGCCATTTCCGACGATGACCAACGTCGCGCTCTCCGCGATGTTTACGGCCACCCCGCCCGCGGGTTACGAAAGTCTGTACTTCGATCGAAGCGCCGGCGAATTGCGCGGCGGCATCCGGAAGTACCTCGGACGCCGTACGCCTGACAAAATTCCTTCGTCGTACATGGACGATCTCGATTACCAGGAACCACTTGCGTTCGAATTCCTGATCTACGTAGCTCCCGAGCGCGTCTGGCGTACAGACATGCAGCGCTTTCGCGAACGCTTCCGCGCCGCGCCGCAAGATCGCGATTACTTCGCTTTCCTAAAAGCGACAGACGGGCTACTCCATGCCCAGGGCCCGTCGCGATTGAATGTGGCGCTTGAATCACTCGACAAGATCCTCACCGAGATCCGGAAATACTGCGGATCCGAAACCGAGATCGTTTTGTTCTCGGACCACGGCATGAACCTCGAAGAGAATCGTCGCAGCCCGATCACCTCGGAACTTCAGCGACGCGGTTTTAAAGTTGGCCCACGAATCGCAAATGGCAATGGGCGTGCACTTTCAATCCCGGCATTTGGCTTGTGCAGCTACGCTGCTGTGTACTGCGGAGGAGAAGAATTTGTTGCCGGCGCAGCGCGAGCGATCGTTGAGGTCGAAGGTGTGGATTTCGTGGTCTATCGCGACGGTTCCGCGGTGGCTATCGAAGGTCAATCGGGCAGTGCGCGAATTGATCGTCGCGACAATTCGTATCGCTACGTCAACAAAAACGGCGATCCGCTTGAGTTGGAATCTGTGATCAAAACAGACGGTTTTGTAGATGATGCGGTGCTGTTCGACTCGACTAACAAGCATCGCTACCCGGACGTGCTGACGAATCTCTACAAATCACTATTCACCCCACGCGTTGAGCACACCGCGGACATCCTCATCAGTCTGAAAGATGGTTACTATTACGGCTGGTCACCGTTTGGACGCTTCGTTCGCCTTGCTGCGACCCACGGCAACGCGTTGCAATCGAGCTCCAACGCTTTCCTCATGAGCACGCATCGTAATCTCCCCGAGTGCGTGCGGGCGGACAATGCCCGTGAAATTTTGCGTGGATAAGTCTGTTTTCGATTATCATCGGCTTGGTTTGATCCAAAAACTCATCCTCCCAATCATCGTCATACTTTGCTGCGCCGGAGTCGTCTCGCTTCAAACGCAGCAGAAGAATTGTCTGCCCGCGCCGATCGCGACCACCTCAACTGAGCCAAATATTTTCAACGAGGAGCAGGAACTCTTCCTCGGTGAAGCCATAGCCGAACAGATTCAGAAGGAGTACTCGATCATCGAGGACAAGGCGCTGGTTAGTTACCTGAGCGCGATGGGTGAACGACTGCTGCGACATCTCCCGCTGAAACAGACGAAGTTGCGCTTCTTCCTTGTCGATTTGTCGGATGCAAATGCGTTCGTCCTGCCGGGCGGGAGGATCTACGTTTCACGAAAGCTGGTCGGACTGGCCCAAAACGAAGATGAGCTGGCCAGCGTTATCTCGCACGAGTTGGGCCACCTGGCTGCGCGTGAGACCGCAATCGAGGTCACGCGTAGATTCCGAGAAGTGCTCGGCGTTACCAGCGTCACGGATCGCCGCGACATCTTCGAACGTTACAACCAGCTGATTGACAACGCGATGCGCAAACCCGGTGCTTTCAAGGAACGCGATCGCGAAAAAGGACAGTTGGTGGCGGATCAGATCGGATTCAACGCCCTCGTCAATGCCGGTTACGACCCGAAAGCAGCACCCCGCCTTTGGGATCGCGTCACCGAGGTGAAAGGTAAAACCGGAAGCTGGTTTTCAGATCTGTTTGGCGCGACACGTCCTGAACAACGCCGGTTACGAGAAATGCTGAAGGCGCTTTCCTCGTTGCCGGCCGGGTGCATTCAGGAACGTACCGCGAGCGCGAGTGAGGAGTTCAAGCAATGGCAGGCGACGGTTGTCGCTTACACGGGTCCGGGACGCAACGAGTCGCTGCGGCACCTGATCGCGAAACTCGAATTGTCGCCGCCGCTGAGAAGCGACATCACGCATATCAAATTCAGCCCGGACGGGAAACATCTGCTGGTCCAGGATGAATCCATCATCAACGTGATAACTCGCGAACCGTTCGTACCGATCTTCCGGATCGAAGCGCCGGATGCTTACCACGCGCACTTCACACCCGACTCGCAAAGCATCATCTTCCACACAAGGAACTTGCGCGTGGAAAAGTGGAATGTTCCGGAGAAGAAGATGACCGACGTGCGGGAGATCGTCGTCAGCAAGGGTTGTTTGCAAACGCATCTCGCGCCCGACGGGCAATGGCTCGCCTGCGTGACACCGAGACTCGATTTGCGATTGATCGAAGTCAATTCCGGAAAGGTCGTATTTGAGAAGAGGGAATTCTTCGAACCGAATTGGGAGTCCATCGCGATCATCAGAGGAGTAGGGACCGTACGGATGAGTGGCGTTGACTTGGGACTAACCCTACTCAACATGGGCTTCTCACCGAGTGGTCGCTATTTCGCGGCCGGCTATTACGAGCGGAGAATCGGCGGTGGCGAGACCGCGTTGATCCTTGAACTGCCCGGTGCGACCCGAGTTTCCGTGCCGGATAACGTTAAGAGCTTGATGGCCAACGGCTTCACGTTCATGAGCGACAACCGCGTCGTCGGGATCAATCGTGACAACACAGAGAAGTCGCCGCTGATGACGTTTCCGGAGGGTAAGGTCCTGGCTGAGTACGCGTTATGGCGCAAGAACATGGTGCCCGCCGCGCACGGCGATTATTTGATAATCCGGCCGGTCAGAAACTACGCCGCCGGCGTTATGGACCTGAAGAAGAAAACGATCGTCAAGGTCAACGAGCGAGCTGCGCTCGACATTTATGACGACGTTCTCGCGGTTGAGATGCGCAACGGCGAGGTTGGTCTTTACCAGATGGAAGGTAACAAAGTGTTGGCGACGGCCGTGTTGCCGCCGTCGAGTCTCAGCGGATTAGTTGCCGCCGAGTTGTCTCCCAAAGCTGACTATGTGGTCCTATCGAGTCGATCGCGCGGCGGCGTTTGGGACTTGCGTACCGGCAAAGCGGTGTTGTATCTGCGTGGGTTCGCCGGTGGTTACGTCAGCCCGGACGGCCACCTGTACGCAGACTTTCCGAAGTACGAAACTGCCGAAAGAAACATTGCCAGGCTCAATTTCAACACGGGCGAAATTGTGCCCGGCAAGAAGCTGGAACACCCGAATACCGCGCAGATTGGACCATACGTCCTGGTCATCAGATCGGCAAAGATGATCGCTTTGAAAAACTATGACGAGGACGTGATCGTTGACGTGCACGAAGCGGCAACCATGAAACTGTTGTGGTCCAAGTCGTATCCAAAAGAAGCACCACAGGCGTGGATCGATTACCGCAAAAATACGGCGAGCCTGTTGTGGGATATCACGACCGAAGCCGCGCGCGACGAAATCAAAAACGATCCGGCGTTAAGCCAAAAATTGAGCAACCTCAAAGAGAAGTCTGCTGACTACCTGGTGAAGGTCCTCAACATGCGCGACGGCACCGAACTCGGCAAACTCGTGATTGAGACCGGCAAGGGTTCGTTTCGGTTGGGGCAAGTTTATGCTGCCGGTGATTTGGTCCTGGTTGCCGACTCAGAGAACCGCATACTCCTTTACTCGCTAAAAACCGGCGAACTGAAGGGACGCGTTTTCGGCGACTATGGTACCGTCTCTCCGAATGGGAAGCTTCTTTGTGTTACGAATGAAAGCGGCAAGTTGAATATTTACGACCTCGCGACGATGCAGAACATCGAACAGTTTGTGTTCACTGGCTCGGTAACTTTGGTCGAGTTCAGTGAAGACGGGAAAAAGCTGATCGTGCTTACTTCGAATCAAACGGCGCACGTTTTCGACATCTCATCGTTGTAGATCACTGGGGCGCATGACCGAATCTCCGGCAGTTGAAACCTTTTCTCTCGTGAAGCAGTTTGGCGATTTTGTCGCCGTCGATCACATCAATCTTCAAGTCAATCGCGGAAGTTTCTTTGGTTTCCTTGGGCCAAATGGCGCCGGGAAGTCGACGACGATCAAAATGCTCACGGGACTGCTTGGGCCGACGAGCGGCAAGTTGCGTGTGCTTGGTATCGACATCAGCGAACAACCGCTGGAAGTTAAGCGACGTATCGGGGTCGTGCCTGAAGACCTCAACCTGTTTGAGCGACTGACGGGCGCCGAGATGCTCTCGTTCACCGGTCGCATGTACGGATTACGCAGCGACGAGATCGCGCATCGTTCGACAGAACTGCTTGACTTGATGGAGTTGCAGGAGGAGCCGAAGAAACTGATCGTCGAATACTCGCACGGTATGAAGAAGAAACTTTCGCTTGCGTGTGCGTTGATTCACCGGCCCGAGATACTTTTCCTCGACGAACCGTTCGAAGGTGTCGACGCGATCGCCTCGCGCACGTTGAAGGACTTGCTGATGCGACTGACGGCGAGAGGCCTGACGGTGTTTCTGACGTCGCACGTGCTGGAGATCGTCGAACGCTTGTGCAGCGACATCGCCATCATCGCGCAGGGCAAGTTACTCGCTTCCGGATCGCTTGATGAGCTGCGCAAGGGAATCCGCATGGAAGGCGACGGGCAAGGACCAATCTCGCTCGAAGAGTATTTTATTCAGATCGTGGGCGGTGACCGTGGCTCCACAAACGACGAAATGCTCGACTGGTTGGTGTGATGAAAAAATTTATCGATTCGTATCGCGAATATCGCGCCGCAAAGGCAAAAAGCAAAGCCTACAAGATCGTTCGATCCGTGTTCCTGCTAATCGCGGCGGCGTTTGTGTTTCTGCTGGTCTATCCGCAAATTTTGTTTGCGCATGAAGTTCGCTACAAGAACTTCACCGTCTACTCGCGTCAGCCACTGGACCAGAGCATCTACACCATGCTCGACAAGGTGGAAGCGCAGTTGTCTGCCTCGCCGATAAACGACGTAAACGTCGAACCAAAGATATTTCTCACCAACAGTCAGAAGTTGTATTCGTTTTTGAGTCTCTACATAAGCTGGAATTCGTTTGGCAGAGGCTATCCGTTGCTACCAACGAACAACGTGTTCATCAACGAAGCCGATGTAGCGCGCGATCTGGTGTTTCGCAAGGCGGCCACCGGCAGTCAGCGAAGTTTGAGCGGCGTGATCAGCCACGAGATAACCCACCTGCACATCCGTAACAAATTTGGTTATTTGAGAAACTTCACAATGCCGTCGTGGAAGAAGGAGGGTTACTGCGAATACGTCGCGGGAGGCTCGACGCTGGATTACGAAAGCGGCGTCAAACTCTGGAAGGCGAACCCGAACGACGGCACCGGTTACCAGTACTTCAAATACTACCTAACGGTGAAATACCTGCTCGAAACCGACAAACTAACAGTTGAAGATCTCTTCAATCGCGACATCGATCAGACTCAATCGGAGCAGAAAGTACTGACTACTCTGTAGTTTAAAAAAAGTCTTGGCCAGATCAATGCGCGTCGGCTAGAATCGGTGTGGCAAAACTCCTCACTCGCCTACAAGCTTTTCGATTTTCACCCGTGTTTTGAGTTCCTCCTACTCGTTATTCCCAGAAACGAGGTCTGCCCTGTATGGATTCGAATGTTGGTTTCCTTGCTCCCTGTATAGTCATCTTTTCCCTCACGTTAATGGCAATATTCATGCGGTCGTCAATTAGGAGCCGTCGCGAAGTTGAAAAGTCAAACCGGGAGTTGCGCGAGGCGCGCGACAAGCTCGAGTTGTTGGCCCAGATGGACCCGCTGACCGAAGCGTTAAACCGTCATGCGTTTCATTCGCTATTGCGCGGTCCGGAAGGTGGCGTGCATTTGGACACGTCCGGCAGCGTTGCCGTCATCGACATCGACAATCTCAAGCCGATCAACGATACGTGGGGTCACTCCACGGGCGACAAAGCGATCCGCGTCGTCGCGCGTTCGATGCGCTCACTGATTCGCGCCGACGACATGCTGTTTCGGTGGGGCGGAGACGAGTTTCTTATGTTGATGTTCAATCTGTCAGAGGAAGAGACGAGCCGGCGCATGACGAAGCTCAACGGCATCCTGGAAGAGAATTGTCGGAAGTGGCCGGAAATGCCGGTGACGGTGACGATTTCACACGGCGTTGCCGGGTTCGATTCACTGACGCAATTGGGTAATGCGATTGAAGTGGCGGATCAGGCGATGTACACAGCGCGCAACGAATTGCGTGGAGCTTCGGTTTCGAAGGCCAGGCTATTTCAAAACGTTGACCGTAACACGTGACCGGTTACTGCCGGATCGATAAACACGCTGCGTCGCTTTCTGAAAATCCGCTTCCGTAGCGCGATTGATATCGACAAACTTCTGCGGGTTACGATCGATCAGTGGAAACCACGAACTCTGAATCTGGATCATTATCCGGTGGCCACGTAAGAAAGCGTGGTTCACGTCAGGCAACGTGAACTCGATTTTCGTTACTTTGCCGGGCGTCATCGGTTCAGGTGTTGAGTAGCTGTTGCGGAATTTTGCGCGCATCGGTTCGCCGCGCACGAGCATTTGATAACCGCCCATCCGCACGCCAGTCGGATTCGGATCGGGATCGGTAGTGCTATTCGGAAACACGTCGATCAACTTCACGATGAAATCCGAATCGGTTCCGGTGGTTGTAACGAAGAGCGTCGCTTTGATTGGACCAGCGAGCGTTACGTCGCGATCGAGAATGTCGGTTTGGTAAACCAGTACATCAGGACGTCGCGAGGCGAAGCGTTGATCTTCGACCATGTATTCGCGCGTCATGCCCGGATCGACGCCGTTGATGAACGGAACGGGGTGGGCTGGATCGCTGACATACTGATCAAAACCGGCCACGCTTTTGTCATCGGTAAACGCCAGTTTGCCGTTTGCGTTTAGATAAAGATCACGCGCTTCGACGTTCTTCGGCGGCCAACTCTCATACCGCCGCCACATGTTTGAACCCGTTTCGAAGACCATCGCTTCGGGTAATTGCCCCCCGCTTGAGCACTTGTCTTTCAGCAGGCAATTGAAGAAAGGAAGTTCGACAGTTTCCTGGTAAGCAAGCGAAGTCTTTGAACCGAAGTTGATGTCGCCGAGAACGTCGCCATCGCTGCGTGCCCAGCCGCCGTGGAACCATGGACCCATCACGAGTGTGTTACGCGCACCGGGATTCGTCTTTTCGATCGTCTTGTAAGTTTCCAAAGCTCCGAAGAGATCTTCCGCGTCGAACCAGCCACCGACTGTCATGATTGCCGGTTTGATATTGCGCAAATGCGGGCGAACGTCGCGGGCCTGCCAGAACGCGTCGTAGTTCGGGTGCTCCATCAGGTCGTTCCAGAATCCAACTTCGCCTTTCAGATATTTGCGATTTGCATTTGCCAACGGACCGAGGTCGAGAAAGAACTTGTAACCGTCGGGAGTTCCGTGCGAGAAGCGTGGGGGAAACTCAGTTGTGGGCTTCAGACGTCGCTTGCCGAGGGTTGCGAAGAAGTTGAACGCGTGTGGCAGAAACAGTGCGCCGTTGTGATGAAAGTCGTCGCCGATGAACCAGTCGGCAATTGGCGCCTGCGGTGACGCGGCTTTCAACGCCGGGTGCGCATCGATCGCGCCCATCGAGGCGTAGAAACCGGGATAAGAGATACCCCACATTCCGACGCGCCCGTTGTTGTTTGGCACGTTCTTCAAGAGCCATTCGATCGTGTCGTACGTGTCAGTGCTCTCGTCGATATCGGTTGGACCACTCTTTGTCGGTTTGTGCGGTCGAACTTCGACCCACTCGCCTTCTGACATGAACTTTCCACGCACATCCTGGTATACGAAGATAAACTTCTCGTTCTGCATGAACAGCGATGGTCCAAGAGAACTTCGATACTGCTCGGCCCCGTAGGGCGAAACGCTGTATGGCGAACGGTTGAGCAGGATCGGATAGGCGCTTGATCGGTCTTTCGGCATGTAGATCGCCGTGAAGAGCTTCACGCCGTCGCGCATCGGGATCGTCTGTTCGAGCTTCGTGTAGTTTGCTTTGACTTCGGCTTCAGTCTGGGCAGTCGAGTATCCGTGTAGAAAAACGAGGAAAACCCAAATTAGAAGTAATCGCGGAAAACAGCGAATCATGGAGCTTCGACAACCAGTTCGCGGCCAAAAGTAAAGTTTGGACGCTTGCGCCCTTTCATGTACTTCGCGGCGGTTTGTGATAGTGAAGTGATGAGAATGGGGAGCGCAATGGTTGCATCGCACGGAACGTAAGCCGTGTGGGCGCCGCGCGCGAGCCGGCCGTAAATCAGGCCTTCGTCAAACGAAACGGCATTGGACCGGCCGCCGGGATGCGCGGCTTCGGTCGAGATCTGGATGGCGTATTTGTGGCCGTGGTGATGCTCTTTTTGCAGGAACGACGAAGTCGACTGTTGAATGAAACTTTTGGTCGTACCGCCGCCGAGGTTGAGGATGCCCGAGACGCGTGACTGTGCCATCACGTTCATCATATCGAGCACGTCCTGGATGACGTCGAAAAGGAAGCTGTTCTTCTTTTCGAAACGCGCCCCGGCGATGCCGACTGCAAGACCGCTATCGGCAATAGCAGGGCAGAAGATCGGAACACGCGCTTTGTAAGCGGACGTGAGTATTCCGTCTTCGGATGCTATTTCGGCGAGCTCGCGACCGAGCAGGTGGAGAAATTCTCGTCCTGAGTAAGCGCGTGTTTGGTCGAGTTGATTCGTGAAACCTCCGATCCACTCTTTTGCCTCGCGATACTCTTCGTCGCTCGCGAGCAAATCCCACATGCGGCTGATTTGAGCTGATTCGAGTTCAGCGTCAGTCATGGTGGGGTGCGCCTGGAAGTGATAACGCCCGAGTGTCTCGTGAAGATCGTGGAACAACATTGCGCCTGAGCAGACCAAAACATCGACGAAGCGGTTCTTGATCACGTAGGCCAGTAAACGTCGCATACCGGCAGGGATTAGAGCGCCCGAGGCGGAGACGATGATCGTCGTATTGTCACCCAGCATGTCCAGCCAGATGCGATGAGCTTCGGCGAGTTGGCGTCCGCCAAAACCCGTGCCTTCCATTTTTTCGAGGAGTCCGGCCACCGAACGATCGCGATCGACCTGAACTGGGCGAGTGGGAGTGGTCAAGTATTTCGATGCTTTTGGTTTGCGTTGAGTGACCATGCAGGTAATGAACCTCTCGACTGAAGCGTTCCGCTGATTCGAATTCTTGCGTATTACATAACTAATAATCCGTATGTCTTCGGGAGCGTGATTTAACGCCATTAACAGCCAGATAGGTATAGGCTTCGTAACGAGATTCGTAAAACTGGGCCAACTCCGCGCCGTCAGCCTCGCTCAACTCTCCATCTTTCACGCGGCGATTGATCAGGCGGCGAAATCCGTCGTGCAACAAGCTGCGCTCGTAACGCGCGCGCTCGACGGCGCCGCCGATAGTCGTCCCCTTGATGACTTTCTTGATTAAAAAACCCTCCTCATCGATATGAATGTGGGCTTCGTGCGGTGCGCCGAACAGGTTGTGATTGTTGCCCATCACTTCCTGGTATGCGCCCACCAGCATGAAAGCGAGATAGTAAGGCTCGTCGGGGTTCAAGGGGTGGAGTTCGAGAACTTGTTTGACGTCGTGCAGGTCGACGAACTTATCGACGATCCCATCGGAGTCGCACGTGATGTCGCACAATGTGGTGTATTCAGTTGGCGTCCGGTTGAGATGGTGAATCGGTACGATCGGGAACAACTGATCCAGCGCCCAATGATCGGGCACTGAGCGAAACACCGAAAAGTTGGTCAGGTACTTCGCGCAAAGCAGTCGGCGCAGTTCGCTAAACTCTTCCGAGACGTACTTCGCTTGCTGCGCGTACTTGTCGGCGCGCTCGCAAACGTCCCAGAAAAGCACTTCGCCTTTCGCGCGGTCCTCGAGCGAGATCAAACCGAGATTGAACAAGGTGAACAACTCTTCACGATGTTCGAGCGCGTCGTGGTAGTACTCGCGATAGTTCTTGACGGTGATCGATTCGCGCAGGTCGCCGAGCTCGGTCACAACTTGCGGATCGTCTTCGTCGATCTCGATCGGCGTGATGTCCTCGACAACTGTCTCGATCTCGTCGAGCACGTTGGTTACCAGGATCGCGTGATAGGCGGAGAGAAAGCGTCCAGACTCCTGGATGATCGTCGGATGCGGCACGTTTTCGTCGTCGCAGACTTGCTTGATCATGTAGATAACGTCGTTGGCAAACTCCTGCGCGGTGTAGTTCGCTGACGAATCAAATGCCGTTTTCGAGCCGTCGTAGTCGACGGCCATGCCGCCGCCCACGTCGAGAAAATCAATCTGCACCTTCATCTGGTAAACCTTCGCATAGACGCGGGCCGCTTCCTTCATCGCGTTCTTAATGCGCTTGATGTCGGTGAGCTGTGAACCGATGTGGAAGTGAAGCAGCTTGAGCATGTCCATGCGATCGGCTTCTTCGAGACGCCGGATCACTTCGAGCAATTCGGTGGTCGTCAATCCAAACTTCGCCGCTTCGCCGCCTGACTTTTCCCAACGGCCGGAACCTTTCGAGTAGAGCTTTACGCGCATGCCGAGCATTGGCAGGGCGCCTTCATTACGTTCGG
Organism: uncultured Acidobacteriota bacterium; assembly: GCA_963789185.1. Lineage (GTDB taxonomy): Bacteria > Acidobacteriota > Blastocatellia > Pyrinomonadales > Pyrinomonadaceae > PSRF01. The sequence continues at coordinate 152,432 of CAWBJU010000006.1, read as the reverse complement.
CGATGTTCAGCACGTGATCGAGTTCGTTTAGTTTTTCGATCACGATCACGACGCGCTTTCCGACTTTCGCTCCGGCGAAGGCAAGTTCGATAAATTCTTCGTCTTTGAAACCGTTCAGGACCAATAGGCTGTCGCCGGGCTGTTCGAGCGCGAGGGCGGCGTAGAGTTCCGGTTTGGAACCCGCTTCGAGTCCGAAGTCATAACGTGAACCTTCGCGCAGGTATTCCTCGACGACCGCGCGCTGTTGGTTCACCTTCATCGGATAGACGCACATGTGCGTGCCCTGGTATTCGAATTCGCGAATTGAGCGGCTGAACGCGCGTTGAAGTTTTCTGACCTGAGCGGCGACAAGCTGCGGGAAGCGGAGCAGGACGGGCGCAGTGATTCCGCGCTTGGCGAGGTCGTCGATGATCTCTTTGAGGTCCGCGGAACGCGGGTCGCCCTCGACCGGGCGGACGATAAGATTTCCCTTCCGGTTTACGTCAAAGTATCCAGCACCCCAGTTTTCAATTCCGTAAGTTTCGAGCGTTTGCTCGATTGCCGTGGTCAATTAGCGGTCTCCTGCCTTCGTAGTAACACCTTGATCGAAATGATTCCCCTCTCAACTAAAGCACAGCTGTACATGTTCCGATTCGAGTTGCGGAGTTGTTGTTGGGTGGAACGCTTTAGCGTCGCAATGTAACAGAAAAAGGCCGGGGCGGTCTATAACTTTTTTGTTTCGCAGGTTACGCAAGAACCACGGATCTGTGCGAAAACATTGAGGTTTTTGCGATGTGTTTCATCCGTAAAATTTACGGTACGAGCAAAACTTGACATGAACCGAGTCGTCACTATAATGGCAGTTTTTTACGCGCCGTCGTTCCATGACGCTCGTTCGTTTTCCGAGAGTCCGTTACCCGCTCCAAATACTTCGCACCACACACCAACGCAGGGCGAAGAGAACCCCCGACACTCCCAAATTTCAGGAGAAAAGATGAACCCGAAGACTGTCTTGAAATACGCAACTGATCAGGGCGCCAAATTCGTTTCCGTTCGCTTCACGGATTTGCCCGGCTCCTGGCAACACCTAACCTTCCCCATCGCGGAACTCGGAGAAGACCAGTTTGAAGACGGCTTCGGCTTCGACGCGTCCTCCATTCGCGGCTGGGCGGCGATTCACGAGTCAGACATGTTGCTCGTCCCCGATGCAACACGCTTCTGGATGGATCCGTTCGCCGAACAACCCACGCTCTGCCTGATCGGCAACGCTGTCGATCCAATTACCAAGGAGGGTTACGCTTTCGATCCGCGCTCGGTCGCGCAACGTGCCGAGAGTTATCTCAAGTTCACCGGCATTGCCGACACGGTGTTCTTTGGTCCGGAAGCTGAGTTTTTCGTTTTCGACGCCGTAAAGTTTCACACCGAGCAACATTCCGCCGGCTACACAATCGACTCCGACGAAGCGCACTGGAACAGCGGTCGCGACGCAAACGAGTTTGCCGGTACTAACCACGGTTATCGCATCCGTCCGAAAGAAGGCTACGTGCCTGTACCGCCGACTGATTCACTCACCGATCTGCGATCTGAAATCTCGCTGACGTTGGGTAAGTGCGGCGTCACCGTCGAGTGTCATCACCACGAAGTGGCGACGGCAGGTCAATGTGAAATCGACTTCCGTTACTCGACGATGTTGGGAACGGCGGACAATCTTCAAATCTTTAAATACGTAGTTCGCAATACTGCTCATCAGTTTGGAAAGACGGCGACGTTCATGCCGAAGCCGCTTTATGGTGATAACGGTTCCGGTATGCACTGTCACCAATCGCTGTGGAAAGGCGAGAAGCCGTTGTTTGCCGGCGACGGTTATGCGGGGCTCTCGGAAATTGCGAAACATTACATCGGTGGTCTATTGAAGCACGCTGCTGCGATCGTTGCGTTTGCTGCGCCGACGACGAATAGTTACAAGCGCCTGGTGCCAGGGTTTGAGGCGCCGGTGAATCTTGCGTATTCGGCTCGCAATCGTTCGGCGGCGATTCGTATTCCGATGTTTTCGACGAATCCGAAGTTGAAGCGATTGGAGTTTCGTCCGCCTGATCCTTCGTGCAATGCGTACCTTGCGTTTTCGGCGATGCTTTTGGCGGGGCTCGATGGTGTGCAGAACCGGATCGATCCGGGTGATCCGTTGGAGAAGGATATTTACGATCTGTCGCCGGAAGAGTTGAAGGGTGTGCCGACGTTGCCGGGGTCACTGGATGATTCGTTGAAGGCGCTGGAAAACGATCACGATTTTCTGCTGAAAGGCGACGTGTTCAGTCCGCAGTTGATCGACCGGTGGATTACGTACAAGCGCGATCGTGAGATCACGCCGTTGCGTATGCGTCCGCATCCGTTGGAGTTTTCGTTGTATTACGACATTTAGGGTTTTCGGTTTTTGGGTTTGGACCAGGGGCGGCGCGAGTTCTACGACTCGCAGCCGCCCTTTTGTTGTTGGTAGTCGATTCGAAATTCGTGATTGTCCGCGACGAATAAATTTTTGGAACTTGATTGCGGTTCACGCGTCTAAGCACTGTTCGACGTCCCCCTACACTCACTCAAACTGGTTCACCCACACAAGGTAGATTTGCGAATGAAAGTCTTCACGTTACTTCTAACGAATCCTCAACTTCTCACAGGAGGCCTCAATGCATACCTCTGTTGCTGCTCGTCGCTCTGTTATCCGAATCACTTTAGCGTTAATACTTTGCGTCGCACTCCTCGCGGTTCAAAACGCAGTACTTGTCATTAAGAGCGCGTCTGCACAGGGTCAGAGCGGAAACTCTAACCGCGAAGGGCGGCCCAAACCCGGCAAACCGGAGGGTAGTTTCCCTGATCTCGAAGCTGTGCAGAATGAATCACGTTCAGAGCGTCAGCCGGCACCGCCGATTCCATCGACGATTCGTTCACCGAAAGTGCCGCTGGAGCCGTGGAACGGGCGACGCGTCGGCGATCCCGGCACACGTGGTGAGTTGGGCCAGGCGATAAATCGTACCCGACGTGCGCACGCGAGCAGACGCGCACCTGCGCCTCCATCTGTACTTGACGATCAATTCATCGCAAATTTTTTCATGTGGGCGCTGGTGCGGACACCGAGCGGAACCGAACCAACCTTCTGGAACGATCAATTGCGCGTGGCCTACGCCCACGGACAGACGTCGCTGAAGTTAGCGGCGGTGGAGTTGGGCAAAACGTTGTTTGAGTCGGCGGAGTACGCCGCGCGGCAGCGGAATGATCACTGGTATGTGTACGACTTATACAAAACTTACCTGACGCGCGAGCCCGATGCTTCAGGTTGGGCTCACTGGGAAAGCGTAGTGCCCGCTAACGGACGTGAGAATGTGAGGCGCGCTTTTGAAGAGTGTCCGGAGTTCTCCGGGATATTGGCGAGCATTGTTCCTAACGGTTCGCCTACCGCGAATGCCGCATCGTTGATCTCGGCGCGAGTAGATCCGAGAAATCAACCCGGCAATGGAATGTTAACGCGGGACGGCACGTGGAGTGTTCCACTTTTGAGTTTACCCGGTCGTGCGGGACTGGACCTCGGCCTGGGACTTTCCTATTCCTCGATGGTCTGGACGCGCTCCGGTCCTTACATTCATTTCGACGAAAACAATGGTTTTCCTCAGCCCGGGCTTTCGGCTCGGCTTTCCGGTCGTGCAACGTAAAGTGTTCGACGCGCAAACGGCGAAGAATTCGTTTCTGTTTATCACCGCCGCCGGACGGCGAGTTGAACTGCGACAAGTGGGCACGTCCAATGTGTACGAGGCAGGTGATTCGTCTTATCTGCAATTGATCGACACCAGTCCGTCACTGGTCGTGCGGTCCACCGATGGCACGCAACTCAGTTTCGTTGAAATCAACAACGAATACAGTTGCACGCAGATAAAGGACCGCAACGGTAACTACATCACTGTTAATCACAACGCACTGGGCCGCATCACCGCCGTCACCGACACGCTCGGCCGCGTCATCAACTTCAACTACGACGTGTACCAGAATCTGCTCTCCCTCACGCAAAGCTGGAACGGCCAGCCGTCGCATCAGTGGGTTAGTTTTAGCTGGGGTACGCGCAACATGCAGGCGAGTTTCACAGGCGCGGCTGTGATTGGTCCAAAGAATGGCACATCGCTGCCGGTCATAACTGGAGTGACACTGAACGACACTTCACAAACCACTTTCGAATACAACAACTCGCTTCAGGTTTACCTGATCCGAGACAAATTCGGCTTGCTGCAACGAAGTGAAATTACGTTTACGTATGAAACACCGGGAAGCGATGTGCCCCGTCTGGTCGATAGCCGCATATCCGCGCACAACTGGACCGGCATAAACGGTGTGCCGTCGCAAGTAATCACGACCTACAGCGTGGCGAGCGATGGCGCCTGTGTCATGACTGCGCCGGACGGCACCATCTACCGTGAGTACTACGGCACGGGCGGGCAACGGGGCCTGACGACGCTGAGTGAGGTCTGGTCCGGCGGAGACCGTCAGAAATGGACCACGACCGCCTGGATCCAGGACAACACGTCAGTCGGCTATGAAGTTAATCCGCGGGTTACGGAAACAAATGTCTACGATCTTGGTAGTAATCGCCGGCGCACGGTAATCGACTACGGCTCATATGCGCAGTGGGGCCTTCCCTATTGGATCAAAGAGTACGCGGCTGATGGAACAACCGAGATTCGTCACACCTTCACCGACTACAATCTGAGCCAGGCTTATCTCGATCGCCGCATCATCGGCCTGGTATCGGCAGTGCACCTGACAAATCTCGACGCGGCTAACGGCAGCAGTAGGTACTATCACAACGCCTTAGAAACGATTTGTGAAAAAAAATGACGTCAATTCTCACTTTTTTCCTAATGATGTGGGTATGGTTACTTCCGTCTACGACTTCACAGTCGAACGGGTTCCGAGGTGTTTCCCCCTTAGTTTCAACACGCACGGATGTTGAACGACTGCTCGGCCCGTGTCCGCAAAGAGATGGAGTCACGTGCCTGTACGAAACAAGTTCCGACACTATACTTGTCACTTATTCCGACGGTGCATGTGAAAAGGGTTGGCCCTTTGGCTACAACGTCCCGGCCAACACCGTAATTCGAATCGAAGTTTCTCCGATGAGATATCTCCGCACCATTGATCTTAACTTTAGCTTAGACGGCTATCAGAAGAGAGAAAACACGGACGGAAGCGCAATATTCATTAACAAAGAGCAAGGAGTCGCCGTTACGGTTTTTGAGGAAAAGGTTGGAAGTCTGATATACGGTCCAACATCAAAGCAAAGCCCTCTTCAGTGTCCGGGTTCTCTTGAAAGGTTGCAAAACGGAAGAGAAATAGCCGACGCACATGCGAGGCTTTTTGACTATGGAGATATCAATAAAGCAGAGGAATTGGAGTACCTAAGCGCCTTTGCTAGATTACTTAAACGCCAATCGATCGTACAGGGATACATCATCACTTATGCTGGACAACGCAGTGTCCAAAACGAAGCGCTCAGACGGTTAAAATGCCAAAGAACGTATTTGATCAAAGAACACGGCATCGATCCTGATCGCATTACAACCATAGACGGTGGATATCGCTCTACTCGCACCGTTGAAATGTATGTTCTACCGAAAGGTGGTGCTATACCAGTTGCGTTCCCTACAGTTCGTCCGAGCCGCGTCGAGGTCTTGAAAGACGGTGAGTCGACGTCAAACGCTTTGTCGCCTTGCTCCAACCCACTCAATTAGGTTTAGCAAGGTACACAGGTTCCGCGGAAGTCCTGGTTCGGATAGATGCCGGAAGTGTCCACCCACAGCAGCAGAATTGCTTGATTGATCGGAAGTTCAAGAAGCCTTAGCTGACCCTTTCAACAACTCTCCGAGGGAGCTAGTGTCAAGAATTGTGAAAATTGATTTAGCCGCATCCTGCTTGATCTAGCTACGTGCGTCAGTCTCAAAGCGGCTGTAGCGACCGCGTCCGTTTCGTTCTTTGCCATCTTGTCTACTGGTTTCTCTTTCTGCGGTGCTTTGGTCCAACACGGCGCGGAGTTTTCCGGGGCCGAGATTCTGGTCCAGGTTTTCTGGCAGCGTTTTGATCAGTTTGCAGATCAGGGGCATGAGCGATTTCGACGCGTACTCAAATATTTCAATCGAGCGAGAGGCGATTGACTACGCTAGGAATATTACCGAGGGTATCAGAAGGCAGTATGGTGAGCGTCCATGCGAGAAATTTATCCCATAGTATTTCGTGCTCTTTTGCTTGTGCTATTTGCAGGCTTCCTGCAACGGTGCGGCGGCGAAATGCCGGCCGAGTACGCCAAATTTCTTGACTTGCCGTCGCGTGAACAAGAAGCTCGATTCAAGGAGTTTCCGATCGACAAGCAAGTGGACCTTTACGTTCATGCAATGTACGTCGAGCCTCCAAAAACGGTGTTCGTTCGTTACCTTGCAAGTAATGGCAAAAGAGCAATACCGCACATTTTGGCCCGGCTTGAACGCGAGCAGAGTGATACAGCCAAGGCAAATCTGATTTACGTCTTCAAGGAAATGCATGAGTATCACGTCAGCTTGAGAAATGAAGGAGACACGATTACAGCTTTGGAACGAGTCGTAGGCAATATGGGTGATGATTACAACAAGCGGAAAGCAGAGGAATACTTACAAGCCGTTAAGCGTACGCCGGGAATTGCGCGTTAACTTTCCAACCGGCGAATCAAGAGATGGGAGTTAGAACCCGACTTTTTCGCATTGGGTATTGGGCAAATTAAAGCGTAGCGAAATCGGGAACTCATTACGTCACCTTATTTGTGAAACGGCACCCAATAACGTTGCCAAATGAAATTGATGACTGCTGTTCATGGAAACTGTCACTTTCTTTCTCATTGCGCGTAAAATGCGGCAGTGCCGCAGCAGTCGGAGACAGTTGAGTTCTTGCTTCGCGATTTGCCCGATCGGCAGGGGGCGAGGTTGGCGCTCGAAAGGCTCGAGAAGGATAGCCCGCGGTATTATCAACAGTTAGTAAAACAGCCGGCGTTGCTTGCGGATGTGGTGGCCCTTGCGGCGTGGAGTCCGCTCCTATCCACCACAATTGAACAGAATCCGGAGTACCTCTCCTGGCTGTCGCGCGAGCGATCCAACCCACGCCTAAGAACACGCGACGAACTGAAAGAATCACTCGCGCGATTCGCGCTGACAAACTCTTCACTCAATCCACAAGTACTACTTGCCCGTTTTCGTCGTCGCGAACTGTTGCGCACGTATCTGCACGACATTCGTCGCTCACACACGCTCGTCGACACGATGGAAGAGCTGTCGAACCTCGCCGACGCAATCCTCGATTACGCCCTCAGTCTCGCCGTCCAGGATCTCGACAACCGTTACGGCTCACCACGCCGCACGGACGAACGCGGACGCATCGCCGACGCCGAGTTCTGCGTCGTCGCGCTCGGCAAACTCGGTTCGATGGAACTCAACTACTCCTCCGACATCGATCTCGTCTTCCTCTATTCTGACGACGGCACCACTTCCGGGCACGGTGAACGCGGCGAAGTCAGCAATCGCGAGTACTTCGTGAAGCTCTCGGAAACAATTGCCCGCCTGGTGGGCCAATCGGCGGGCGAAGGCGCGGCCTACCGCGTCGATCTCCGCCTGCGACCACACGGTCGGGACGGCGCGCTCGCGTGTTCCTTGCCGGAAGCAACGCGTTACTACGAAAAGTCGGCCCAGGATTGGGAACGCCAGGCGCTAATCCGTGCTCGCGCCGCGGTCGGCTCGACAACCTTGTTCGCACGTTTCAAGGAAGCGGTTACGCCGTATGTCTTTCGCCAGGACGTTTCAGTGACAGACGCGCTCGCGAATGTTCGTCTGGCGAAACAGAAGATCGATCGACAAACGGAGAAGAAGAGCGGTTTCAACGTGAAACTCGGCCGTGGCGGCATCCGCGAGATTGAGTTCATCGCGCAAGCGCTACAGTTGGCCCACGGCGGTCGCGACGATTGGTTGCGCGTACCGCACACGCTGGTGAGCCTGGGCCGACTCGCCGATCGCGCCTTCATCACCGAACACGAGCGCACGGAACTCTCAGACGCTTATTACTTCCTCCGCGCACTCGAACATCGCTTGCAAATGGAGCATGGGTTGCAAACGCACATCGTTCCTGAGTCGCCGGAATCGCGCACGTTGATTGCGCGGCGTCTCGGTTTTGCAGACGCGGACAAACTGGATCAAAGCTTGAAAAGTCACACTGGAAACGTGCGGCGCGTTTACGATCGTCTCTTTGCAGAAGTCGAGATCGATATCGCCTTCAACGAAGAATCCGACACACAAACAACGGATCGCGCAAGCGTAGATCAAGACGCGCTGTTGGCAACGACGTCGGCCCGGATATTCGCAACGCACAGCGAAGAAAAATTCAACAAGCGCGCGATCCAATTGCTTGCCAATCAATCACTGAATCCGCATCGTGCGCTGGTCCAGGCGTCGCGCATCGCCGCATCACTCGAAAAGACCGATCGACAATTCGAGATCTCAGAAACAAACCTCGCCCACCTCATACAACTTTGCGGCTCATCGGACGCGTTCGCGGAAATGATCGCCGCGAACCCCTCGCTGATCACGTCACTCGGCGCCACACCGTCGACCGCATTGCGTCGCGACTACCGAACGATCCTTCGTTCCGCGATCGACGCAGAGCAAACGTTTGCGGGCGAGCTTGCCGCGCTACGTTTGAAATGGGCGGAACTAATGGTCGAGATCGGATCGCTGGACAGTTCAAACCAACTCTCGATCCACGATACGAACCGGCTTCAAACAGATCTCGCGATCGCGAGTCTCAACGTCGCGTACCTCGTTGCCCGCCGCGAACTCGCGCGCCGGCACGGTTCGTTTCGCGCTGGCCCGCGCCTCGCATTTTATGGCCTCGGACGGCTTGCTTCGGGCGGCGTCGACTACGGCTCAGATCTCGACATCCTGATCACGTACGATTCGCTCGTCCCATCGCCCGTAAAAGCAATGACGCAGGACCAGGCCTACGCGCGTTTTGCGGAGCTGATGCTCGCCGCGCTGTCGAGCATCACACGCGAAGGCTACCTTTATCGCGTCGATCTGCGGCTACGCCCGCACGGAAAGAATGGACCACTAGTCACCAGTTCGGACGGCTTCCTCGACTATTTGAAGGAACAGAGCGCGCCGTGGGAGTGGCTCGCGTACGTAAAACTACGCGCGGTCGGCGGCGATCAGGAGCTGGGACGAATGATCGAAACTCACGCGCGCCACCGGATACATGCAAACGCTGTCAAACTCGATCCACTCGAACTGAAAGCAGAAACACGACGCGTCCGCGATCGGCTGGAGCGAGAGAAAGGCCGGCGTGGACGGCAAGCCGGCACCGACATCAAATATGGACCAGGCGGAATGCTCGACGTTTATTTCGCCGCGCGCTACTTGCAGTTACGTGATGAAGTCCTCGACGAGGGCGACAATCGCTCGACGATGTTCACGCTCGAACGATTGCGGGAAGAAGGTTCGCTCAACGATGACGATTTCGAAACGCTCGACACCGGTTACAGCCTGCTGCGCAAGATCGATCACAATCTGAGATTAATCATGGGCCGATCGACACGCCTGCCCGATCCGGATCATGTGGTTGCAAAGGATGTCGCCACACGGATGGATTTCGATCCCGAACAATTACAGGAGACACTGATTGAAACGATGCAGGAAATTCGAGCAGCTTACACGCGCATACTCACTTAGGCATGTTGAGATGTATCGGTGCTTTCGTACCAGCAGCGCGTGCACCAGCGGTGTGTTGCTTGCCGTTCGGAAAGTTCAAAATTTGCAGTTGCGGGCAACCTCTTAACCATTTCACGTTGTTCGTCATTCAGTTCGGCCCAGGTTTTCAGCCCTCGTTTTTCACACCGCGGACAGACGGTATTAAACAATTCTTTCATAACGCACTTAGCCGTTTTCGAAGTTAGCTGTTTACTAGCAAACTTTCCTCGTGTAAGTTAGCAGTCGCGATGCAGGAAACCAAACGGTCGGCATCGCGCATCAACGATTCGGAGAACGGGTAACGGAGAATCAATGTTTCGCATCAAGGCTTCCTACGCAGATCAAATGGAATTGCGGACCACGCTCGAGCAGGCCCGCGAGTTTTTCGGCGAACTCCGCAATTTTGCGGATTTAATGCCGGGAATCGAAGGAATACGCAAGGAAGCTGGCGGCATCATGCGCTGGATGGTGCGTGCGGAAGTGCCCGTTATCGGAGCGGTCCACGCGGCTTTTACCGTAGAGAAGACTGAAGATTCGCCCGAGCGGCTGGAGTGGTCGCCGGCGCGTTCCGAAGCGAAGAACTACCTCCGCTACGCGGCAGCTTTCGAAGAGCGCGGACACAAGGTGCTGATCAGGATCGTCCAGCACGTTGAGCTGCGCCGCAAACACGCCAAAGACCTGCACCGTTTTGCGATTCTTGTGGGCGAGGGAAGGATCAGCGCCGAAATGCAGAAGCGCGTCCGCGAGATGATCCAGACGTTTCTCGAAAGAGCACGCGTGAAGCTTGAAGGCGAGCAGCCGCTCGAGCCGGAAGGCATGTTGGACCAGCCCGCCTAGTCCAGTCGCAATTTCAATCCGTCGTTTCTTTTCGCCTGCCGTAACTAATCAGGTTCGCAAACATCCGGTATCCACCCGGCAAACCCGCGCGAAGCTGTCGATACCAAACATAACTCGTGTAGATGTAGTTTCCTCGTCCGTACGGCGCGACCAGCAGCCCGCCGCGCAACGGAGGCTCACCCTTGTCGTTCGTGGACAACACGGCCGTGTACTTCGGATCCCAGTTACTTGGAAAGTACAACCCACGCTCCTGGATCCAACTCGCAAAATCCGCCTGCGTGATCTTGTTTGGGAAGTGGAGCAGCGGATGTCGCGGTTGAAGAAACGTGATCGGCGCTTCTTCGTCCGTCACGCGATCATCGTCGAGGGTGATCGGATACGGCGCGAGCTGCGGACGATTGCGTCGTTCGTCAGGATTCCACTCGTTCGTGCGATGATAAAAGACGAGCAATGTCCCGCCGTCCTCTACAAACTTGAGCAGCCGAGCATTCGACGCGATCAACTCGGGATGCGCCTGGTAGCCACGGTTATCGATGATGATCGTTTGATAGCCTGAAAGGTCGGCCTTGGCCACATCGTCAACAGTCAACTCCTTTGCATCGACTCCGAGTGCCGCGAGTGATCGCTTGATGGTTTCATCCGAGCTCGGGATGTATCCGACTTTCCGTCCGCTAACGACAATCGCTTCGGCGTAGATTAGCGGGACGACTCGCTTCGCTATCGGTTCTTTAGGAACCGGCAGATCGACAGTGACAGCCATCGTCCGCTCACGCGCCTGGAGCTGCGCTTGCGTGCTCAACGGCAACGCAGTGCGAACTACAATTTTCGCTACCTCTGTGCCGTTCGGTGGGATCCGGAGCTCCCGACCGGTCTCCAAAGTCTGACCCTGAACGCGTACGAGCCCGCGAAACTCAGACGGCAAATGGTTCTTTAAAGTAATCGTGAATTCGAGTGGTTTCTGCGAGGTTGCCGGAGTGCTGACGTATGGCGACGGCTCGACATGCGTAATTTCGACAGCAGGCGCGACGTCGCGGCGCGATTCTCCAGTGACGCTGAACGACACTCCCTCCATCGACAGTTCAGCTTCGGCAACGAGCGGTTCGCCGAAAAGGCGTCCGTCATAAAGATGTTCTGACGAAGGAACACTCAACGCCGCGTTCTTCGGTACTGTAACGTTCAATACCGAGGCAGTCTCAGTGCCGGGCAACATCTTGTCCGCCGCGTCGAGCTTTTGTTCGACTCCAAGCCCGCGGAACTTCAGTTGTTTGACGAGTATCTCCGCCATGCCGGCGTTTGTGAGCGTCGCCGATACCCGTGCTGGTTCTCCGGGCACGAGTGCCGATCCTGATAAACCGACTGAGACGGACGCGCCTGCGATGGTTGCGAGTGCGTTGTCGAGTCGTTGGGCCATCAACTTGAATCGCTGTGGATCGGTATCGACAACGTCTTTCGGCGCCGTGAACGCACCGCGACGCTTGCTACTCAGCAGCGCTACCAGCAGCTCAAGCCGGCGATCGAGATAGTCCGTAAGCGGTTTACTTTCGAGTGTTGGGGCAACGAATCGCGCGGCTACAGGTTCAGGCAAAACCAAACCATCGAGAAATGTTTTTGCGTCCGCAGGAAGCGGCGGAGCGGAAGTCGTTTGCTTCACGAGGTTGTAACGAATCGGACGCGCACCACTCGCGGGAACGGTCTTGGGCCATGGACCTTGCGTGGCGTGTTTCTGCAAACCGGAAAGCGCTTGTTGGGCATACGTCATTCCGCGCACCGGATCCATCTCGTTCGGGTCGATCGTGATGATTTGCGGCGGTCCTTCTTTTCCGGTGGCGGTCGGTGTTTCCTGTCCACGATTGCGAACGAACAAACGTTTCACTTGCCAGACGCTGACTTGCGTTAGCTGTTCGGGAAACTTTGTCGGATCGCCGGCCTCGAAGAACGCCTCGATGATCATGCGTCCGGTTGCCTGATGGTGACCGTGACCGCTCGTCGTGTCGTGATTGGTGATGATCACGTCAGGGCGCAGACGTCGAATGTTAAGCACCATGCGCCGGAGCAACTCTTTTTCACCCCAGGCGCGAAACGTCTCTTCGGCTGATTTGGAAAAACCAAAGTCGCGAAATCCGAGAAAGTGCGGTTCCGAGCCCTGCACCTCGGACGCAGCGATTGTTTCGTGCGCGCGAATCACGCCGAGCTCTTCGTAAAGTTCGGGACCGACGGCGTTTTGTCCCCCCTCGCCAAAGGTTGAAAATAGCGACACAGTGTGGACGCCGTACTTGCGGCGCAGCACAGTCAACGTGCTTCCGTCTTCGTCGTCGGGATGCGCGGCGACGCACATCACCGTCCAGGGATTCGTGAGATCGAGCAGCGCTTGATGTAGTGCAGCGTTGTCAGTCTTTTCGACCTGCTTCTCGGCCTGCTCCGTCTGCGTCGCGACAGGCAGCGGAAAAGCCAGCGGAAACGCCAGCAGCACCAGCAACAGAGCACTCACTAAAACCCGGAACTTGTATGTCTTCATCATTGCCAATAATCAGCGCATTTTTTCGAGTTTGCCCGCAGCCACCATGCTGATTGAGATGATCACAATCAGGATCACGCCGTACGCCGCCGCCGCGCCGAGATTGAAGTCGCGCAACTCAGATGCGATGGCGATTGAGATAGGACGGTTCGCCGGAACAAATATCAACACTGACGCCACATATTCGCCTAATGCGATCACAAACGCCAGCAGGGTTCCGGCAACCGCGCCCGGCCACACCAGCGGCAACGTGACGCGCGTAAATCTCTGCCACGCCCGCGCGCCAAGCGAGCCCGCGGCTTCGTCGAGCGCCGGGTCGAGTTGTTCCATGCTCGCCTGCAGTGCGCGTACGACGAGGGGCATGAAACGGAGAAAATAGACGACCGGAAGGATCCAGAACGTTCCGACAAGAACGAACGAACCGGGGAACGAGGCGAGTCCTCCATAAGCTTCGGCGACAGAAACGGCAACGACCGTTCCGGGCAGTGCCCACGGAATCAACACCAGAAGCGACAACAGGCGCCGCCAGCCTTTATCGAAGAACTTTCCCCGGCCTCGTCTCACGAGTAGTGTAACGACGCAGAAACTCCAAAGCAGCGCGGCGACGGCGGCAATGGCCGACATCAATAAACTGTTGACGAAAACCTCGAAAGCCAACGGCTCGCTGAAAAGGCGAATGTAGTTGGCAACCGTGTAAGCCGGCGGTAGTGTTTGTGTGGTCCACGATCCCTCGCGCGCAAAACTCACGAGGACGAGAGTCGCCACCGGCAACACCAAAACGATCGCAAACAGGATCGCGAGGATCGTTGCGAGCACGCGCGCCTTGCCGCTTGCGATCGCTGCTCGTCTTCGCGGGGCGCCTTTCATCGCAGCGGCCGCAAACTTTCGTGTTCCCTCGTAACGCTGAAAAAAGATCAGCGCTGCCAGCGAGATGATGGCGAGAACAACTGTTTCAGTCACAGCCATCACAGCATCGCCACGCTGTCGCGCCGTAAAGATCTCGAGCGTCAGCACACGAACGTTTCCGCCGAACAACAACGGTGCGCTGAACGAAGCCATCGAGGTCATGAAAGTTAACAAGCCGGCAGCGATTAGCGACGGCGTGAGTTGTGGGAGCAGTACACGTCGCAACACAACGATCGGCGACGCGCCTAAACCGCGTGCTGCCTCTGCGAGGCTTGCGTCGATGCGCCGTAGTCCGGCGCCCGTCAGCACGTAGAAAAACGGATACATCGTGTAAGTGTGAAAGAAGAGCAGTGCCGCCCAACCTTGCAGACTCCACGGAGGCGTTTGGAGCCCAAAGAGGTTTTGAATGCTATGGGCCAGAATCCCCGACTCGCCGTAAAGAAAAATGAAAGCGACGGTTCCCACGAGGGGCGGCAGTACGAGCGGCAAAGCGGCGAGCGCCGCGAAAACTCGACGTCCGGGAAAGTCAAAACGTTCAAACAGAAACGCGAGCGGCACGCCAACCAGCGCACACAGCAACACCGTAAAAACGGACAGACCGATGCTGTTCAGAATCGCTTCGAGAACGATCCCCTGCGACAACACTTCGCGGTAGTTTGCGAGGGTAAATGCGCCGTCGCGTTGTAGTGAAAGCGTGACGAGAAAAAAATTCGGATAAATGACACCGTAAATAAGAACGAGGAGAGTGACTACGATGAGGAACGCAGATCGCTTGTTCATCCGCGTTGGTTTTGGAGAAGGGTGAGGCGATCCTGGGGAAGCACCACCGTACACTCCTGGTCGATCGTCAAACCCGCAGGCCGCAAAACGAGCGCTTCGAGCAGCAGACCCGCGGCGTCGACGCGAACAGTCGAGGTGGCGCCGGCAAACACGATCTCGCGAATGGTTCCGCGCAGGGAATTCTCAGTTTGCGCCCCAGTCGTGCCGTTAGCGTGAAGCTGCACGTGCTCGGGCCTGATGCCGAGAAACACCGGTTGGTTAAGCGGCGACAGGTCTGAATGTCTTATTGGGAAGCGCAGGGTGTGACCGCCTTCCAGAGTCTTGAACTCGCCGTCGCTCGCATTGCTCGAACTCACGCGCATCGCCTTGATCAAATTGTTCCGACCGAGAAAGCGAGCGACCGCGATGTCTGACGGGTGTTCGTAAAGTTCACGTGGCTCGCCGGTTTGCATCAGACGCCCACCGACCATCACGCTGATTCGGTCGCACAACGCGTATGCCTCTTCCTGATCGTGAGTGACGTAAACAGCCGTGAGTCCGAGGCGAGTAACGAGCTCGCGCAGTTCGTGGCGTGTTTCTTCACGCAGCGACACGTCGAGATTTGATAACGGCTCGTCGAACAACAACAACGCCGGCTCGATCGCGATCGCGCGCGCGATTGCTACCCGTTGTTGCTGGCCGCCAGACAATTCATCGACCGCGCGTTTCTCGTATCCGGGTAGTTGGACCAGTTCGAGCGCACTCGCCACGCGCTCCCCGATCTCCGCTTTTGCTGCGTGACGCGCGCGCAGTCCGAAAGCGACGTTCTCGAAGACGTTCAAATGCGGGAACAGCGCATAGTTTTGGAAAACCATGCCAAAGCCGCGTCGCTCGGCAGGCAAATTCGTGATGTCGGTGTTTTTAAACTGGATCGTTCCGGAGTCAGGTTTCTCGAGGCCCGCGATCATTCGCAATGTGGTCGTCTTGCCGCAACCCGATGGACCAAGCAGGCCAAAAAACTCACCTTGTTCGACGTCGAGCGAAACATCGGCGACGGCGCGAGTCGATCCAAAACTGCGCGAGATGTTCTTTAGCGAGAGCAGCGGCATGTTCGGGTTCTACCGGTTTTTACCACGAATTTCCGTGTCCCAGTATCTTAACCAATCGTTTCCGTTTTTTCGCAACAGATCCCAATCCAGTGCGAGGGGCGTAAACGGCTCGTTCATCCATGCGGGCAACTGGGAGCGATCAAGATCGGTGCGCACGGGCAGGCGATAATACTTGTGCGCCGCGTAAGCGAGACTCTCCGGCGTCGTCACAAACTCGTAAAACCGGCGCGCTTCCTCCGGGTTTGGACCACCGCGAACGAGCGCGATGCCATCAATGACCACCGGCGTTCCACTCACCGGTATCCGATAGTCCACCGGAAGGTTCTTTTGCTCCTTGAACAGCCGCACATCAGGCATGTCCCACAGTGTAACGAGACCTTCGCGACGCGCGAGCTTTTGCATCAGGAGGGTACCGTCCGCGGTGTATTCGTGAACGTTCGCGTCGAGCTTACGGAGCCAGTCAAAGCCTTGATCCGGCTTGCCCGTGTCTTTGTAGAACCGCAGGATCATCGCCCCGAAGATCGTGCGCATCGTGTCGGAAGGATTCGGGTTGCGAATCAAAACTTTGTCGCGCCACTTCGGATCAAGCACGTCGTCCCAATCGCGTGGCGCGTCCGCGGCAGTGACGGCCTCGCTGTTGTACGCGATCACCTGCGGCGTTTCGTAAGTGCCGAACCAGCGACCCTGTTCGTCACGCGCTGTTGCCGGAATCTTGTCGGCCCAACTGGGTCGAAACTCGGCCAACAGGTTCTCTTCGGCGGCCGTTTGAAACGTAGTGTGCGATGCGCCCCACCAGAGATCCGCCTGTGGGCGGTTTCGTTCCACGCGGACGCGCTCGAGGATCTCACGCGAACCCATGTCGAGAAACTGCACTTCTACGTCCGGATGTTGTTGTTTGTAGCGGGTGATGAAGTCTTTTAAGAGATCCTGCCCGTGCGGCGTGTAGACCAGCAGCCGGCGACTATTGTTGCTTCCAGAACGGCATGACGGCAAAACAATAGCGAACGCGACTAGCGCGAGAATCATCAGAGTAGCCCGTAGACGCATCGCGCTATGCTAACATTCATTGGGCCCTTGGGCATTTAACCGCGGATTGAACGGATTTATGAGTACGATGAAACGAAGAATTATCAGGGCAGGGGGATGGGGTCTCGCAAAGCGCCTCATCAAGCCGATTCCGATCGTCGGGACCGTCTTCGCGGTTGGGCTGGCCGGTTACGAGATCAAGAAGAAGGGTTTGTTACCTGGCGCGGCTCACGTTGGCCTGGACGTGATTCCTCTCGTCGGCACGGCCAAGAACGTACTCGAAATCTTCACGGGCGACCTGATTCCTGACAAGGCCGACCGCAAAAAGCGCGCCCTTACACCGGTGTCGCAAAAACCGGTGGACGTTCGGTAAACGGTCGCGCCTCCGCGTACGCATGGGCCAACTTGAAGAGCGTTGGTTCCGACCAGTACGGTCCCAGCAACTGAAATCCAATCGGCAGTCTCTCCGTTGAAAGCCCGCAGGGCACGCTGATGCCCGGCACTCCCGACAAGTTCGCGGTCACCGTGTAGATGTCGTTCAAATACATCGCAAGCGGATCGTCGACCTTTTCACCGAGCGCGAAAGCAGTGGACGGTGAGGTGGGCGTGATGATCGCGTCGCAGCTTTGAAATGCCGTGAGGAAGTCGTTCTCGATCAGTGTTCGCACCTTTTGTGCTTTCAAGTAGTAGGCATCGTAATAACCCGCTGACAGCACGTAAGTCCCCAACATAATCCGCCGCTTAACTTCCGCGCCGAAACCTTCTTCGCGCGTACGTCGATACATCTGACGCAACTCCGGAGCATCTTCCGCGCGAAAGCCGTACCGCACGCCGTCGAAACGAGCAAGGTTTGAGGACGCTTCCGCAGTGGCGATGATGTAGTACACAGCAATCGCGTACTTCGCGTGTGGAAGATCGACGTCGACGATCTCGGCGCCGAGATCGCGGTAGACATCTACGACGCCCTTCACTGCGTTTCCGACGGCTTCGTCGAGACCTTCGCCAAACAACGCGCGCGGAAAACCGAGTCGCGCACCTTTCAGATCGACGGTGAGCGACGCGGCGTAATCAGGAACGGGAACATCCGCCGTCGTCGCATCGCGCGGATCTCGTCCGGCAATCACGCCCAACACGCGCGCAACGTCTTCAACCCTGCGCGCGAAGATTCCTATCTGGTCCAACGACGACGCAAACGCGACGAGACCGTAGCGCGAGTTGCGTCCGTACGTTGGTTTCAATCCGAGGACGCCGACGAGTGACGCCGGTTGACGAACAGAGCCGCCCGTGTCTGAACCAAGTGCGACCGGCACGATCCCCGCTGCGACGGCTGCTGCCGACCCACCTGAAGATCCGCCGGGAACGCGAGTCGTGTCCCAGGGGTTTCGCACTGGTCCAAAAGCGGAGTTTTCATTCGACGAGCCCATCGCAAACTCGTCGCAGTTCGTCTTGCCGATGACCACGGCGCCGGCCTGTGTGAGTCGTTCGATGACAGTGGCGTTGTAAGGCGGATGGTAATCGCCGAGGATTCGGGAACCACAGGACGCTTGCATGCCGCGCACGCAGATGTTGTCTTTGATAGCAACCGGCACACCGGCGAGTGGACCATTCGCGACCGCGGCACGTTCCAATGCACCCTCGCGATCGATCTCGAGAAACGCATTCAGCGTGTCGTTCAGATTCTCGGCCGCGGTGACTGCTTGTTCTACTGATTTGACGGACATGAGTACTAGAGCACTTTCGGGACGCGGAAATGGCCTTCCGCCGGATCGGGCGCTTCAGAAAGAGCGATCTTCTGGCCCAGCGACGGGGCGATCTCGTCGTCACGCGACGAGTCGGTCTTTTCGCCTTCCGGAGTGAGGCCCCCAATGGCAGGCGCGACGTTCGCTGTGTCGAGCTCGTTGAGTTGCTCGATGTAATCAATGATCCCGGCGATTTGTGGTCCAAAGAGCTTGAGTTCTGCTTCATCCAACTCGAGATGGGCGAGTTGGGCCACTTTCGCGATGTCCTTTTCTTCTATCGGCATAGTTTTTCAGGATCGATAATGAATTCGAACGCGCCGACAACGGGCTGGCCCAGGAGCGTGTTGATCTTGTAGAGCATCTCACCTCTCATTGCCATCATTTGCTTCTGCCAGATCAGATCGGCGACTGCGACCATCAAAGTGCGATCTCGTAACGCGAACGGCACGGCGCGCTCCTTCAGTCCCTCGCCGGCGCAGTGCTTCCAGGCCGCAATGGCTGCGGCTTCCGCGACTTCCGGCGCGTTGCCGGAAGCACGCAACACTGCCGGCAATGCTTTGATTAACGCCTCCATGGTTATTTGCGATCTCGGATTGAAACACGCAAACTGTTCACCCGCAAGTATGCCAAATCATCTGTGTGAAAAACTGATACTCGCGTCGGGGAGTCCACGACGCAAGGAACTTTTAACTGCTGCCGGTTGGCCATTTGAAGCGATAACGGCTGGAATTGACGAGTCGTTGAAGCCTGACGAGGATCCCGCGACGTACGTGCAACGACTAGCGCTCTCCAAGGCCGAAGCCGTTGCGGAAAAGTTGGACCACGGATTAGTGCTTGGCGCGGACACAACCGTGGTCGTAGACAATTACATACTGGGCCAACCGGTTGACGATGCCGACGCGAAGCGGATGTTGCAGTTGCTGAACAACAAGTGGCACGAAGTGTTAACCGGCGTTGCCGTGGTTCGTGTGGGCGGTGAATCGCGGGTCGAGTATGAAACGACGCGCGTGCGTTTTGCGGAGATGAGTGAACGCGAGGTCGATTGGTATATCTCGACCGGTGAGGCGCGCGGCAAGGCCGGAGCTTACGGGATACAGGGCGCGGCTGGACTCTTCATCGAAGAAATCCAGGGTGATTATTTCAATATCGTGGGATTACCGCTCCGGCTCGTGTATGAATTAATAAAACACTGATCCGCCATCGACGTTGATGCCTTGCCCGTTGATCCCGCGACCTTCTTCAGACGCAAGTAACAAAGCAACAGCAGCAACTTCGTCAGGCGTGGCGAGCCGGTTCTGCGGACTCATCTTCTTAATCGCGTCCAGAGCTTCATCAGCAGTGCGCCCAGTTCGCGTCGTGATCCGTTCGATACCGCGCGTGACCATGTCAGTGTCGACATAACCCGGGCAGATCGCATTGACCGTAACTCCCGACGTCGCGACTTCAAGTGCGACTGATCGCGTCAAACCCATCACACCATGTTTCGAGGCCGAATACGCAGCGATGTAAGGCGCGCCAGTCTTGCCGGCAATCGACGCGACATTAATCACGCGACCCCATTTCTTTTCGAGCATCGCGGGCAGGGCAGCGCGCGTGCAGTAAAACGTTCCGGACAGATTGATCGCGAGGTGACGAGCCCATAAGTCGTCTGACGTTGTGACTGCCGTCGCGCCTTCGGCGATACCGGCGTTGTTCACCATGATATCGACATCGCCTAATCGTTCGCGTGTATCGGCAAACATCTGCGTGACGCTTTCTGAGTTCGAAACATCACAGACCACGGCAATCGCGCCGTTGCCGATCTCAGCAGCGACCTGTTCAACCTGTTCGGCCGTCCGGGCTGCCACAGCAATGCGGGCGCCCTGCTGCGCAAAAGCGAGCGCGATGGCCCGTCCGATACCACGACCGCCACCAGTAATAAGCGCAATTTTTCCGTTCAGCATATCAGTGGCCCGTAAACCGCGGATCGCGCTTTTCGAAAAAAGCGTGCACGCCCTCATGGCCGTCATCAGATTCGAAACAACGCATTTGGGCCTCCGTTTCGTAACGCAACATCTCGTCGAGATCGGATGTGCCACTCATGTAGACTGCCTGTTTCGCCGAGGCGACGGCGATCGGCGGAGCGGCGCGAAGGCGTTCAGCGAGTTGTAGCGTCGTCGCTTCCAACTCCTCCGGCGCGACGACCTGATTCACGAGATTCAAGCGCAGCGCTTCAGCAGCGTCGATTGTGTCGCCGAGGAAGAACAACTCGCAAGCTTTGTTCGGGCTTACGAGTCGCGGCAGGAAATACGTGCCGCCCCAGTCGGGATGCAACCCGATCTTGACGAACGACTGGCTGAACGTTGCGTTGCTCGATGCGATACGCAGGTCGCAGGCGAGGGCGAGATTGAAACCAGCGCCTGAGGCTGGACCATTCACCGCTGCGATCACCGGCTTGGTCATCATTCGAATTGCGCTGATCACGCGGCGTCCGGCGCCAAGAATGCGCTCGAACTCGTCTGAGTCGCGACGTTCCATCAACTCGCCCATGAAGGCAACGTCGCCGCCAGCGCAGAACGCGCGGCCCGCGCCGGTGACTATCACGACGCGAGTAGCGCGGTCACTGCCGGCGTGCTCGAGTGCCTCGGCGAGATCGCGACGCATGTGTCCGATGAAAGCGTTCAGCTTGTCCGGACGATTCAAAGTGATCGTCACGATGCCTTCGCCCTCAGTGACCAAAATGTGTTCGTACATTTACCGACCTTTAAACTGTGGCTTGCGCTTCTCGACGTAAGCTGCGAGGCCTTCACGAGCATCTTCGGACTGAAAAAGTTGTTGTTGCAACTCGCGCTCAAGCGCGAGACCGTATTCCAGCGGAATCTCGTCACCCGTTTGCACGCCGCGCTTGATCCTGCCAACTGCCATCGCGGCCTTGTTTGGTGTTGTGAATTGACGCGCGTACTCAAG
Source organism: uncultured Acidobacteriota bacterium (assembly GCA_963789185.1). Taxonomy (GTDB): domain Bacteria; phylum Acidobacteriota; class Blastocatellia; order Pyrinomonadales; family Pyrinomonadaceae; genus PSRF01. The sequence continues at coordinate 130,825 of CAWBJU010000006.1, read as the reverse complement.
TACATCAGACAAGAAGTTTTCAGTTTCCAATACTTGATTGACTAAACCAAGCTCTAGTCCGCGTTCGAAGTCGAACAATTGTCCCGTAGCCATCAACTCGATCGCTTTCGACTTACCGACAATACGCACGAACCGTTGAGTTCCACCAGTTCCCGGCAAGACGCCAAGCGACACTTCGGGCAACCCCATCTTCCCTGCGCCCTTGCGCGCGACGCGAATGTCAGCAGCCATCGCCACTTCCAAACCACCACCGACGCAGTGCCCGTTGATCGCGGCGATCACGAGTTTCGGCGTCTGTTCCAATCGCGAGAGTGTTTCGTTGGCGTGGAGACAGAAGTAATACTTGTAGACCGGTGTCACGTTGGAGAGCATCTGGATGTCGGCGCCCGCGCAGAAAAACTTCTCACCAGCGCCGGTGATCACAATCACTTGCACGCTCTCGTCCATGCGTGCCTTGAGAACGCAGGCGTCCAGCTCCTGCATCATCTCGTAGCTGTAGGTATTCGCCGGCGGATCGTTCAATGTCAGAACGGCAACGCCGTCTGCGGCTTGATAATCGACTTTCATCCGTTTAGTTCGTGGGTCCATACACTTAAATTTTCAACTCGCAGCGTCGCACTTACCGGCTGCAACAACAACCCCGGCGCGAAACCGCCCAGAAAAAGCTGCGTCAAATGTTGCGCCAGCTCGTGCACACCGAGTTTTCCCTGCGGGTCGTACCAGTTATAGATCCAGTTCATCATTCCGAACAACGCGTAAGTCGCGACAGTCAGATCGACCGCGTGATTGTTTGTCAGATTCTGGACTTCCTGAAGTATCCGTCGCGCGAGCTTCGTGTAGTTGTCTTTCCGCGTCGACACATGCGCATGCAGATCGCCGCGCAGCGATTCCGCTTCATGCGACAGCACCTTCATCTCAGCCATGTTCGCAGCGAAGAACGAAAGATGGTTCTCGATAAAGATGTGTAACTTGACTACGGGTTCGTCAACTTCCTGAAGCTGTTGTTCCAGTCGCTCGAGGACGCGCCCGAAACAGTTGTCCTGGATCAAAAACAGCAACTCTTCTTTCGAGCGGCAGTAGTGATACAGACCGGCGAGGCTCACGTTAGTGGCACGTGAAATGTCGCGCATCGACGTCGAGTGATAACTCTTCTCCGCGAAGATGCGCGCCGCCGTGCGGAGGATGAATTCAAGTTTTTGATCGTGACGCGAAACCTGCAATGGTCTAAAGCCTCACATACTCAAAATCGAATGGCTTGCCCTTGATGCCCGCAGCCGGAGGCGCGATCCAGTTGGCGATCTTCCCGACCTCGTAGACCGGATGCATCAAGCTGCGAACGTATTCGCGATCCTCGATCGACGGCAGCCACTCCGCTTTGCGTCGCTCAAACTCTTCCTTCGAAATCAGATTGCCTTCGATATCGAATGAATGACCGGCGAATTCGCCGACGTGACGATGAAAACGCGGATGCGGAAGATACAGCCGCTCGCTGCGGCCTTCGTCCGCGAGCACCTTGGTCCAGCGGGCCAACCCCTTTTCGCAATCCTTCACATACTCGGTGCGCAGCACTTCATTCAGCGCGTTTCGCAATGGCACCTCGCGAGTTTTCAGTTCACCGTCTTCGACAACGGTCATGTTGAAGATCTCATTCGCGGCGGTGTGTTCGCTGTATTGCTCCTGCTCTTTGTAACGTCCCTTCAAACCGGCTGCGAAGAAGTCGGCCGAGTTGGAACTGATCTCGCCGCCGAAGAGATCGAGCGAATAGCTGAACCAGAAGTTGATGTACTTCTGAATGATGTCGAGGGGGATGCCGCCAAGTTCACGAACGTCGCCCTCTTTCATTAACTGCGCGGTGCGTCGAACGACGCGTCCGAGACCAGTGTCGCCAACAAACATGTGGTGCGCTTCTTCGGTGAGCATGAAGCGACACGTGCGCGCGAGCGGTTCGAAACCCGATTCAGCGAGCGCCGAGAGTTGGTACTTGCCGTCGCGATCGGTAAACATCGTGAACGCGAAGAAGTTGAGCCAGTCGTCACACGGTTGATTGAACGCTTCGAGAATGCGCGGCTTGTCTGCGTTGCCGCTGCGACGCGCCAGCAGATCGTCGGCTTCGTCGCGGCCATCTCGACCAAAGTAACCGTGCAGCAGGTAGACCATGGCCCACAAGTGACGACCCTCTTCGACGTTTACTTGAAACAGGTTGCGCAAATCGTAGAGTGACGGACAGGTCTTGCCGAGCTGGCGCTGTTGTTCGACTGACGCTGGTTCAGTGTCGCCTTGCGTGACGATGATGCGGCGCAGCGAGTTGCGAAACTCGCCGGGTACTTCCTGATACGCGGGCCGGCCGAGGTTGTCACCGAAGCCGACGACAGCATCAGGTTGCGCTGGTTCGAGAAAGATACCCCAGCGATAATCCGGCATTTTTACGTAATCGAAGTGGGCCCAGCCTTCGGAGCCGACGTCGATCGCCGTGCGCAGCCACACGTCTTTCTCGTGGAACCCTTCCGGTCCCATCTCGCGCCACCAGTCGAGGTAGTTTGGCAACCACTTTTCGAGCGCTCGCTGAAGTTTTTTGTCTTCAGAGAGATTCACGTTGTTAGGAATGCGATCGTATAAGTTCATACTCACTTCTAGCCAAGCAAACAAACAAAAAAGAACTGGAGTACCCACGACGCCAATTCGACAAGTACCGATGCCGTTTGTTTATCTTGTTCCTTCATGTTCTCTTAAAATCAAACTGCGCCTGGGTCGGTTTACCGTAATTCGTCAACGCACCTTTTTCGCCGACAGCGTTCGGTCGTTGAAAGATCCAGTTTTGCCACGCGGTCAGACGACCGTAGATCTTTGTATCCATCGTCTCTGGTCCAGCGAACCGCAGAGACGCTTCCATTCCGGTCAATGCATCCGGCGACAACGACGTGCGCTCTTCGATAGCGACGCGAATCTCGTCTTCCCAATCAAGATCGTCAGGTGCGAAAGTAATCAGACCGAGCTCTTCTGCTTCACGCGTGTCGAAAGGCTTCTTCTCGGCCAACACTTCAGTGAGGACGTCGTCGACTTTTGCCGGCTCGGCGAGAAAGCGCGACTGAAGCCGCGTCAAGCCGTTGCTCATAGGCAGCGCGCCCGCGTTCATCTCGGAAACGGCAATTGCGGCGTCGGAATCCATCAACATGTAACTGCGATCCGAAGCGAGCAAGAGTTCCAGGAGATTTCCGGCAAAACAACTACCCGGTTCGACAATGGCAAAAAAGCTTTTAGCTGTCAGATCAAGACGGCGCAGCACACGCGCCATGTGTAAGATGATTTCACGTACTAACCAGTGATCGCGATTTTCAACCAGTGTTTGATCCACGGATAACACGGATTCGATTGAACCTTGCGTGCGTACACAAACAAGCCCGATCTCGGGTTCGTTAACGCGCATGTTGAGCAGTGCTTCGTCAAGTTCCCGGTAAGCCTGCAACGGCCAGTAAGAGTCGCCGAGTTCTTGTATCTCTTCGACGGTTGTCGGTTGTGGACCTTCCGGACCGCGAATCGTCAGATCGGCGTAACGTTGCTCGCGGTTCAATTCTAATTTGACGTATTTGTAATCGGCCAACGGATTGAGTTTGATACCAGGACCTGCGACGGTTTGTTTAGTGGCAAGTTGCTGAACACGGGCGTCAATCCCTTCCTGAAATTTACTAGTCGGAAAATGATCGTCTATCAACCCCCACTCCTTCGCGCGTTTTCCTTTCAACCCTTCCGCGAGCGTCGAAAAAACGTCCGCGCGATCGCGTCGCACTTTTCTCTTATCAACCAAACGCGTTAGTCCACCGGTTCCCGGCAACACACCGAGTAACGGAACTTCCGGAAGCGAAACAGCCGAGTTGCCGTCGTCAACCAGGTAGATCTCGTCACACGCGATCGCGAGTTCGTAGCCACCGCCGGAAGCTGTTCCGTTCAGTGCCGCAACGTATCGACGACCGGAATGTTTGGAGTCGTCCTCGATCGCGCATCGTGTTTCGTTTGTGAACTTACAGAAGTTGACTTTGAACGCGTGCGACGACGAACCAAGCATGTAGATGTTGGCGCCGGCGCAGAAGATTCGCGGTTTCAGGCTCGTAACCACCACGACCGCGACTTCCGGATGCTCAAAACGGATGCGCTGGATTGCGTCGGCGAGTTCGATATCGACGCCGAGATCGTAGGAGTTGAGCTTGAGTTTGTAGCCGTCGGCGAGCGTCTCATCTTCCTGAACGTCCATCGACAGGGTGGCCACTGAGCCCGAAATTTCCAGCTTCCAGTGTTTATACTCGTTGGGTGTTGTTTGAAAATTAATCATGGTAGTTCGAACGTTCGTTCGAATTTTAGGAAACACTGGTTGAAAAAGCAAATCCGAAAGCCGCCTTGACAGTTTCGGTCAGGGGCGCGTAGGGTTTGTGGCCTCCGTGGAGGCGAATCTGTTCTGGTGAATGGCGCGGTCTTCAAAACCGTTAGTGAGACCGTGAGAACGGGCTCAGGTAGGTTCGATTCCTACACGCCTCCGCCAACGGACAGTTTTACGCAGTAACAGTTCTTTCTAAATTAACGAATAAATAGAAGCCTCAGAAAGGTACATCCTCACCATGATCAGAGACTGGGTCGAACTAAATATGACTCCAGGCATCGGACCTCGCGCCGCTGCCAAACTCTTAGAGCGCTTCGGTTCTGCCGGTGCCGTCTACAGCGCCACTCGCAGTGAGTTGGAGCAATTGCGACTGCCCCCTGAGGCAGTCGATTCGATAATTGCGCGCGACTTGCAGGCGACCGCTGAAACCGAGATCGTTGCGATAAAAACACTCGGCGGCGACATACTATTATTGGACGACGGGGTTTATCCCTCATCCTTACGTGAGATCTACGATCCGCCTATTGTTCTCTACGTAAAAGGCGCGTGGGCAGAATGTTTGGATCAACCGTGTATCGGCGTCGTCGGGTCGCGTAGATGTTCGACTTACGGTCAAAACTCCGCGCTCATGCTGGCGCGTGACTTGGCCCAACGTGGCGTAACGGTCGTATCGGGATTCGCCCGGGGAATTGACGCGGCCGCGCATCGTGGGGCGCTCGAGGGAGGCGGCCGGACGGTAGCAGTTCTGGGAACCGGGCTCGACCAGATTTACCCGCGCGATCATGCGAAGCTCGCGGCGGAGACATTGGCCAAGGGCGGTGCGCTCGTAACCCAGTTCCCGTTAAAGACGCCGCCGGTGTCGGAAAACTTTCCGTATCGCAACCGCATCATTAGCGGGCTGAGTCTCGGCATAGTGGTTGTGGAAGCGGCGGAGAATTCGGGCTCTTTGATAACTGCGCGACTGGCGATGGAGCAGAACCGGGAAGTATTTGCCGTGCCCGGCAACATCACCTCGCGCAATTCGTTTGGCACCAATTACCTGATCAAAGGTGCCGGAGCGAAGCTGGTCCAGCAGTGGCAGGACATTGCAGCGGAGTTGCCGCAGCAGATCGCGGCGAAGTTGTTACCGCCGCCGATTAAAAAGGAGAAAACAATCTCTGAACGGTTGTCGCTGGTGCCGGAAGGACTTTCTTCAACGGAGACTTCGGTCTTTAAATTATTGACGCCGGACAGTCCGGCACATGTTGATTGGTTGATTGAAAAGAGTAAGCTCGCGGTTTCGGAGTTGACGGCCGCGTTATTGTCGTTGGAAATAAGGGATCTTGTGCGTGCTTTACCCGGCAGATGTTTTGTGCGCAGGTTGTGAGACGAATAGATGGCTAAAAACTTAGTAATAGTTGAGTCGCCCGCAAAGGCGAAGACCATAAACAAGTATTTAGGAAAGAACTATCTCGTTAAGGCCTCGATAGGCCATATCAAAGATCTGCCTTCCAAAGGCCTCGGTGTAGACGTTGACAACAATTTCGAACCTACCTACGAACTGATCCCCGATTCAAAGAAGCGCAACAACAAGAAGATCGTCGCGGAACTGAAGAAAGCGGCGAAAGAAGCTGAAGCGATCTATCTCGCAGCCGACCCTGATCGTGAAGGCGAAGCGATTTGCCAGCACCTCGCGGAGGAGATCGTTCCGAAGCGCCCTTCGAAACCGACGCATCGCGTGATGTTCAACGAGATCACGAAACGCGCGGTAAACGAGGCGTTCGATCATCCGCGCAAGATCGACGCGAACTTAGTCGACGCGCAACAGGCGCGCCGTGTGCTCGATCGTTTAGTCGGTTACAAAGTTTCGCCTTTGCTCTGTCGCACGATTGGCGGACGTTTAAGTGCTGGTCGTGTGCAGTCAGTGGCGCTGCGCATGGTGGTCGAACGCGAACGAGAGATCGAGAATTTCGTCAAGACTGAATATTGGACCATCGGCGCCAATCTCGGCGCAAAGTTACCGCCGGCGTTTGATTCGCGTCTGTTCAAGGTCGGCGATCAAACCGTCAAGACGGGTGGTTTTGATCAGGACCTCAAGAAAAACGAGATTCTGATCAACGAGCAGGCAAAAGCAGATGAGATCGTCGCGGAAGCTCGTCAACAGTCGTTCGTAGTCGGCGACGTCACTACCAAAGAACGGAAGCGCAATCCCGTGCCGTCGTTCATCACGTCGAAACTGCAACAGGAAGCCTCGCGCAAGCTCGGTTTTGCCGTGAAGAAAACGATGATGCTGGCGCAGAAACTGTACGAAGGCGTCGAGCTCGGACCGGAAGGTTCCGTCGGCTTAATCACCTACATGCGTACTGACTCGACGCGCGTTTCCGATGCGGCGCTGGGCGAGGTGCGTGACTTCATCGGTCGTCAATACGGTGACGCGTATCTTCCCGAGAAAGCCGTCCACTATCGTTCCAAGAAAGACGCGCAGGACGCGCACGAAGCGATACGACCCACCGAAGTTGCCCGCACGCCCGATTCGCTTGCGAAGTTTCTGAAACCGGAAGAGCTGAAACTTTATCGCCTGATCTGGCAACGCTTCGTCGCGTCGCAGATGATGCCCGCGGTGTTCGATCAAACCACGATCGACATCAACGCCGGACGTTTCGTCTTCCGTGCAACCGGATCGGTGCAGAAATTTGACGGCTTCCTGAAGATCTACCAGGAAGGCCGCGACGAGAAGACTGAAGATGACGAAGAAGCAGAGCGTACTCTGCCTTTGGTTGAAAAAGGCGAGACGCTGAAGTTGAACTCGATCACTCCGGAGCAGCATTTCACCGAACCGCCTCCGCGCTACACCGAAGCAACGCTTGTGAAAGCGCTCGAAGAGAAGGGCATCGGCCGCCCGTCAACTTACGCGGCGATCATGTCGACGATCCAGGAGCGCGAGTACGTCGAAAAGATCCAGAGCCGTTTTCATCCGACGACCCTTGGCAAGACCGTCAACGATCTTTTGATCGACGGTGGTTTCGACGATCTCTTCAACGAGACTTACACGGCGCGCATGGAAGAAGAGCTCGACGATATCGAGGCAGGAAAGATCAAGTGGACCAAGGCGCTGCGCGAGTTCTACGACAAGTTTGAAGGTGACCTGAAGCAGTTTCAGATCTACATCAAAGACATCAAGGAGACGAGCGTCCCGACCGAAGAGGTGTGTTTGAAGTGCAACACCCCCGGTATGGTCCAGAAGTGGGGACGCTTTGGTCCATACCTGAAATGTCTCAACTGCGAAGCGACGCGTGACGCAGAACCGCCCGCAGGAGCCGACGGCGCAAACGCACAAGCCGACGGTAGCGCCCCAGCAGAGGAAGCGGAACCGGAAGCCTGCGAACTGTGCAACAAGCCGATGCAGTTGAAGCGCGGACGTTTTGGTCCATTCCTTGGCTGCACGGGTTATCCGGAATGTCGGAATATTCGCAAGATTGGGAAGAGTGGCGTCGCCGCGCCGGCGCCCGTGCCGCTCGACGAAAAATGTCCGGTTGATGGAGCGCAGCTCGTGAAGCGTTTCGGACGCTTCGGCGAGTTTATCTCGTGCTCGAACTATCCGAAGTGCAAATACATCAAGCAGGAAACCGTGGGAGTTTCGTGTTCACGTCCGGGTTGCAAGGGCGAGATCGTCGTCAAAAAGTCGAAACGTGGTAAGGCTTTTTACGGGTGTTCCGAATATCCAAACTGCAACGTCGTTTACTGGGACAAACCCGTTCTCGAGACGTGTCCGCAGTGCAATGCTCCGTTCCTGCTCGAAAAGACGACCAAGAAAACGGGCACCTTCCGATACTGCGCTGATGAAAGTTGCGGCTACCGCTCCGATCCGATTAGGTCTGCGTCTACGGGATAGTCTAAAATCCCGGCGGCCATATCCAATTATTCCGAGGAGACCACCACCATGATAGTTCGGCGCTATGCAGCCATAGTGCTGCTGATGATCTTCTTAGTGTCGCCGGCGACACTGCTCGCGCAAACCTCGCAAGCTCCCGCACCCGATCCAAACGATCCAATCCAACGCATCAAGGAAGAAGGAACCAAACGCTCAGCGGTCATGCAGACCCTGAGTTACCTGAGCGATGTGATTGGACCACGTCTGACAAATTCGCCGGGCATGAAGCGAGCGAATGAGTGGACGCGCGATCAGTTGACCAAGTGGGGACTTCAGAACGCGCATCTCGAATCGTGGGGACCGTTCGGACGAGGCTGGACGTTGAAGAGTTTCTCGGCGCAAGTGTCGTCACCACTCGCGATTCCTTTGATCGCTTTTCCGAAAGCGTGGTCTCCGGGAACTAACGGTCCGCTCACGGCTGACGTCGTCTACGTCGACGCCCGCAATGATGCGGATCTCGAAAAGTTTAAAGGCAAGCTGAACGGAAAGATCGTTCTGACCGCTCCCTTGCGCGAGGTGCCTGCGCATTTCGACGCGCAAGGTACGCGTCTGAATGAGAAGGAACTGCTATCGCTGGCAGACGCACCCGAACCGCGTCCCGCCGGTGGCGGCCGCGGAAACTTCGGCGGTAATCGCAATGCGTTTCAATTCGCCGGCAATAAGCTGCGCTTCTTCCAACAGGAAGGCGCTGCGATGTTGATCGATCCGAGTCGCGGCGACGGCGGCACGATCTTCGTGCAGTCAGCACAGGTTGCTCCTCCTCCGCCCGATCCGAATGCGACGACACCAGCCCGCGGTCCTTCGCCTTACAACAAAGACGCGAAGATCACGCCGCAACTCGTCCTGGCCATCGAACACTACAATCGCATCGTTCGCATGTTGCAGGCAGGCGAGGCCGTGAAAATGACCGTCGATCTTTCGGTTGCTTACCAGGACGCCGATCTAATGGGCTACAACACGATCGCCGAGATTCCGGGAACAGATTTGAAAGACGAGGTCGTGATGCTCGGTGGTCACATGGACTCGTGGCACTCCGGCACCGGCGCGACCGACAACGCCGCGGGTTGCGCCGTCGTCATGGAAGCGGTGCGCATCATCCAGGCACTCGGACTCAAACCGCGTCGCACGATTCGCGTCGCGCTTTGGAGTGGTGAAGAACAGGGCCTGCTTGGATCACGCGCTTACGTCGCGCAGCATTTCGGTAGCATGCAGAACCCAGCGACGTCAGCAGCACCGGCAACCGGTGGTGTTGCGAACGTTGGGAACGGCGGCGGCAACGGAAACGGTGCTGCGGCGCCTGCTGCTCCGACGCTCGTCAAGAAAGCGGATTACGAAAAACTGAGCGCGTACTTCAATCTCGACAACGGCACGGGCAAGATTCGTGGCGTCTACATGCAGGGCAACGAAGGCGTGCGGAGTCTATTCCGGCAATGGCTGACGCCGTTCAAGGACATGGGCGCGAACACGCTAACGATCTCCAACACCGGTGGCACAGATCACCTCGCGTTCGACGCGATCGGTCTGCCGGGATTTCAGTTCATTCAGGATGAGATCGAATACGACACCAGAACACACCACTCGAACCAGGACGTGTTCGATCGTATTCAGGCGGACGACATGAAGCAGGCTTCGATCATCATGGCGGCGTTTGTTTACAACACCGCGATGCGTGACGAGAAACTGCCGCGCAAACCCGCACCGGGCAGCCGGTAATTATTTCTTGGGGCCGGCGCCGCCCGTTAACACGTAGTCCTTAACGTAGCGGCGCAGGTTTTCAACGTTGGTACGCCGGTAGGAATTAAAGTCTTGTGCGATACCTTCATCCGGCATCGCAAGAAGGATAAACGATTCGAGTAGTCCTTCTTTGTCGAGCTTTATTATCAGTTGCAGAGATTTGTCGATCGAATTCGGATCCTTGATCTTCTTCTCCTCGAGGACCTTGATCGCTGAACGCATCGCCGCAGCTTCCTCTTTCAAGCTGTGGCGATATTTTTTTTCCTCGGGATAATTCTTCGCAAACTCTCCGTTGGGCCAGGTTGCGCGCGCTATTCCATACATCATCCAGGCCGCGCTGGAATTCGCGCTGGCGTCTTTCTTGAATAGGTTCGGATCGAGATTAAGTGTTGTTTGGTTATCGCCCTTCGCTGAGACGTTCGCCGGGATATCGATCTCAGGATGCCCCAGTTGGATCTGGATCTTGTTGCCCCAATTTATGAACGCTGCACGCGCGAGGCGGCTATAAGGTTCGGCGATGTAAGCTTCGACAAACTTGTCTCCCGCTTCCGTCACGCGTCCCTGCTTCATCAGGGAGTCGCCCCAGTAGCGATAAGCAGTCTCGCGATCGGGATTGATAGCGGCGGCGCGGGCGAACCATTCGCTCGCTTTCTTCTGCTCGGCTGTTTTGTAGTAGACGTCGCCGGTGTAGAGCGCCGCCTCATACATCGTCGGATCAAGAAGCAGTGCCTTTTGATACATCTCAAGGGCTTTTGGCATGTCGTTCCGCGTAAAAGCCACCTCACCCTCACGCATTGCGTCGTCAACTTCTTTCTTCGTCGAGAATTGCTCATCACCGCCGCCGTCGGGAGGGATCGACTCAAGCATCGACTTGAGCAGGGCAGTGCTCGCACCGAGATCCGCCGCCTTCACCAACAGTTCACGCCCACGCTTGCGTGCTTCCCGTCGCGCCACCGCTTCCTTGAGAAGCGCAGCGTGCCAGATCATCGTCATACCGTATGCTTCAAGCAACTGCGGGTCTTCGGGATACCGCGCGGCCAGTTTTTCGAACAATGGTAACGCTTCCGCCAGTTTCCAATCGTTGAAAAGCGTAAGGGCGCGTTGTCGTTCAGGATCGTCTTTTTGAGCAATGACGGCAGGTGTGATGGCGAGACAGACGAAGATCAGGAGGATTGAAGCAAATTTTTGTTTGGACACGCCGCGAGTCTAGGTACGTGCGGGATGTAAGTCAACGAAAAATCGGTGTCATCCGCGTTGTTATTGAACACGGATGACACGAATCTCAGAGGTCTCGCGCCGGCTCGTATCTCGGGTGCGTTTGTGCCGACTCTGGCGCGTGCGAACCTGCTTGCGCTGCGGATTGCGGAGCGTTCGGCAGGTGGCCGCCAATAAAGTGTTTCAGCGAGGTGATCAACGCCGGTAGTACGACCGTCTTCGCAGTGTTCGCCAGTTCCTGGACGAGCGCACTACCAAGGTTTCCCGCTTCGTCACGCACTTTCTCGTAAGCGTGAGTGTTCGTAAGTTTCTCAAAGAAACCCGGTCCTTGATCTTTCGATCCGTTTCCGACTCGCGACGCCATACCCGGAGCTGACAAGCTCGCAGCGCCCAACACCGGTTGAGCCGCATAGGTCTTCGACTCATCGCTGTAACGATCGATTGCCGACGAATACCGCGTGTAGTCGTCATCCCCCTTGAAGGTGTTGGCGATGCAATAACCTGTTAGAAACCCAACACCAAGCGCGCCGGCGCTCCAAGCCACCGGTCGTCTCTTGAATTGCTCGCGCCAGTCGAGGGTGTCCTTCACTGCTTGAACCTGATTTGCCACGGTCTCTTTAATCTCCGTCACGGTTTGTGAAATTGAATCCCGCGTCACGTCGAGGCGTCGCTGAAGTTCCTCTTTGGAAGGCTCCTCCTCAGCGGACCAATCCTGCGCGCGGGCCAGTCCTAGAGTTCGTTCTTCAGCCATTCTTTGTCCTTTCTCAGTTCCTGAACTGTTCGTTTAGGCACCAGGTTTTGATTGGCGAGCCGGTTCTTCACCACGAGGATGACGATGGCTCCCACAATCAGGTAGAAGCCGCCGGTCGCCAGAAAACCGAGTGCGTAGCTCGCGGGCTGACTGAAGTTTGCTTGCGCAAACAGAGTCGAGACCGCGAAAGCGATTGCCACATTCAACAGAGCAAAGCCTACAACGGCGACGGCGGCGCCAAATGCGATCATGGCAACGCCGCGCGCGTACGTGTTTGCCTCCTCCTTGATCTCGACCTTGAGGAGTGCGAGTTGCGAATTGACGAGCTGCATTATGTCGTCGCCTAAACGACTAATGAGATTAGGCAGACTCTCGTTTTCAAGGGGCGTAGTTGTCGCCAATTTCGCCCCGTTAACGTTCATCAATTCCTTTTTCGTTGCCGCCATAATCGTTTACCCCCTGTCTGTTCCTTGTGACTACGAACGGTCTCGTTAGCGCCGGCCGCGAACGAGCAGTCCGAGAACGAGGCCGACTGCGGCTGAAATCAGCAGCGCCTGGCCAGGTTTTCTGCGCGCATATTCCTTCGCGTTTTCAGCTAACTCGCCGAGATCCGCGTTTTGCAGGTCTTTAAACTTGTCGCCGACGACGGAAACTTTGTCTGCCACGTAATCTTTCGCCTGTGTCGCGACTTCAGTAAGTTTCTGACCGTATTGTTGAGCAGTTTGCGATAGAGCCGGAGCGGTTCCTGTTCCACCTGCGCCGCCGGTAGTTCCAGTTGTTCCAGTATTGCCGGTTGTCCCTGTTGATCCCGTAGTGCCGGTGTTTGGTTTATTGATGTTTGGGTTCTCTGTCATTGCTAAATCTCCTTCGCTGAACACGGAATAGGTCGTAAGAAGATGAGCAAGCTTTGTGCCGATGCGATGTGCGTTTGAAAAGCGTCAGAATGCTTGCATCTTGTTGCGAAAGGGTACGAGAAGCGTCACGTAGAGGTCGGGATTGATACAAGTTTCTGCTGAACAAAAAGCTCGCTTGACACGTATGAACATAGCTGGTAAGTAAGTACTTACTTTGAGCCGAAATATGACTACAAACGATGGCGTGAGCGGTGCACGCATGGCTGGAGAAGAGCGACGGCTACAGATACTTAGAGTAGCCGTTAGTCTCTTCTCCAACCGCGGGTTTCGCGGCACCACCACTAAAGAAATTGCCCAGGCAGCCGGTGTATCGGAGGCGATGGTTTTCCGCCATTTCGCCACCAAGGAAGAACTCTACGCCGCCATTCTCGACCACAAAGCGTGCCGCGGAGGCGAGTCGTTCGAACCGGAAAAGATGGCCGCCGAAGGCATCGACAGCAAGGACGATCGCGCCGTGTTCGAATCACTCGCGCTCGGCGCCCTCGATCACCACGAACACGATCCCGAGTTTCAACGACTCCTGCTTCACTCGGCGCTCGAAAAGCACGAGCTCGCGCAGATGTTTTTCGATCAGTTCGTGCGGCGAGTTTACGAGTTCCTGGGCGGTTACATAAAGCAGCGTCAGCGTGAAGGCGCATTCATCGATATCGATCCGGCGATCGTCGTGCGCTGCTTCATCGGGATGGTCATGCACCATTCGCTTAACAACAACTTGTGGGATCCGAGCCGTCGCTTGCTCGACATTTCGAATGAAGAGGCGGCGCGGCATTTCACGACCATTCTTTTAAATGGAATTACTGCTCCTTCCGCGGAGACAACGAAGGGGCGCGCCGGTTCAAAAGATGGGTAAGACAATGCTCTCGCAAAGAAATCTAAAACTGATAGCTCTGTTGCTGTTGCTCGTCGTCGCGGCTGTCGGACTCGCCGCGTGCGGACGCTCGCGCGCCAACGGCAAAGCCGAATCAACGCCTGCTACGACTGCGCCCGCAGCAATCGAGGTCTCGACTGCTGCCGCGATCAAACGCGACCTGCCGCGCTTCTTCGAAGCGACTGGTAGTCTCGCAGGCGATCAGCAAACGGACGTTGCGCCACAAACCGCAGGGAAAGTCGTTGCGGTTGGTGTGGAGATCGGCAGTCCAGTCAAACGCGGGCAGATGCTCGTGCGTCTCGACGACGCGGAGTTGAAGTTGCGCGTCGATCAGGCGCAGACGCAGGTTGAACAAGCAAAGGCCGCGGTTCGGCAGGCGGAAGAGAAGATTGGGTTGAGATCGGGTCAGGCGTTCGATCCGAATCGCGTCGCGGAAGTTGCGGCCGCGAAGGTCACTCTTGATCTCGCGGAAAAAAACCTGAAACGCGCGCAGACGTTGGTCGAGTCGGGAGACGTGTCGCGATCGTTTTACGACGATGCACGCGCGCGCCGCGATCAGTTGAAAGAGCAGTACGACGTGCAGCTCGCGCAGGCGCGCCAGAACTTTGCGGGAGTGCACGTTGCGCGCACCAACGTTGCGAATGCTGAATCAGCGCTCGCGCTGGCGCGCAAAAACCTTTCATACGCGAATATTCCTTCGCCGATCGACGGATTTGTTTCTGAACGCACGGCGGACCTCGGTGAGTACGTGTCGCCGCAACAAAAGGTCGCGACCGTCGTACGCACAAACCCCTTGCGCATTCGCATCGACATTCCTGAGCAGGCGATCTCGGAAGTCCAGGTGGGCCAGGCAGTGTCGATCACGACAAGCGCGTGGCCCGATCAGAATTTCAGTGGACGCGTCGCGCGTATCGCGCCGAACGTGTCGGCCACGTCACGCACGTTGACGGTGGAAGCCGAGATTGACAACAGCGGTGGCGCGTTGAAGCCGGGACAGTTTGCCACAGTGCGAATCCTGCAACCGAAAGCCGACCCGGCGGTGCTGGTGCCGTCGCGTGCGGTGTTGACGCAGGCGGGTGTCAGTCGCGTGTTTGTGATCAAGGACGGACATGCCGAACAGCGGTTGGTCCAGACGGGCCAGACTGAAGGCGATCTGATCGAGATCAAGAACGGTGTTGCGGCTGACGAGCAGGTCGCGACTTCGAATCTCGAGATGTTGAGTGACGGTATCACTGTTAAGCAGTAACACGGATTTCAAATCATGCAAAAACTAGCTGAGATATGCGTTCGCCGCCCGGTTTTTGCGACGATGCTCATCCTGAGTCTCACCGTCGTCGGGTTGTTCTCCTACAGGTCGCTCGGTGTGGATCTCTTTCCGAAGATCGACCTGCCGACGATTACCGTAACGGTCGTGAACCCCGGCGCGTCGCCGCAGGAGATCGAGACTGAGATCACGGACAAAGTCGAAGGCGCGGTCAACACGATTTCCGGTATCGACGAGCTGCGTTCGACGTCAGTTGAAGGCGTATCCCAGGTCTTCATCACGTTCCTGCTCGAGAAGAACCCCGATATCGCCGCGCAGGAAGTCAGAAACAAGATCGACTTGATTCTCAACGATCTGCCCCTGACGGCCGAACAACCAATCGTGCAGAAACTCGACACAGATGCGGCGCCCGTTGTTCGCATCGCTGTCTCCGCGCCGCGGTCGCTTCGTGAAGTCACGGACGTGGCCGACAACAGGATCAAGCAGCAGATCGAGTCGATCAACGGCGTCGGCGACGTGCAGATCATTGGCGGACGCCGCCGTGAGATCCAGATCTGGGTCGATCCTGACAAGCTGCGCGCATTCAATGTCACCGTTGCGCAGGTTGCTGATGCAGTGCGCGCGCAGAACATGGAAGTGCCGGGTGGTCGCGTCGAAGAAGGCGCACGTGAACTGACCGTGCGCACGATGGGCCGCATCGTCGAACCATCGGAGTTCAACAATCTGGTGGTCTCAACCCAGGGAACCTACGCGGTCAAACTCAGTGACGTCGGCTATGCAGAAGACGGCGCTGAAGAACCACGGACCGAAGCGCGTTTGAACGGTCAACCCGCGGTGACGCTGATCGTTTCGAAGCAATCAGGTCAGAATACTGTTGCGGTTGCCGATGCGGTGAAGGCGCGCTTGCAGGAGATCAGCAAGACGTTGCCGCCGGGTTTCAAAACGGAAGTCGTCGGCGACCAGTCGATCTTTATCAAGAACTCAATCGAAGCGATTCAAACGCACCTGATCGAAGGCAGCATTCTCGCGGCCATTGTCGTGTTCATCTTCCTGTGGAGCTTCCGCTCGACGTTAATTGCCGGTCTTGCGATTCCGACATCGATCGTTGCGACGTTTGGTCTGATGGCGGCGATGGGTTTCACGCTCAACAACATCACGATGTTAGCCCTCACGCTGATGGTCGGTATCGTCATCGACGACGCGATCGTCGTTTTGGAAAACATCTTTCGTTTTGTCGAAGAGAAAGGTATGCCGCCGTTTCAGGCGGCGATTGAAGGCACGAAAGAGATTGGACTGGCAGTTATGGCCACGACTCTCTCGCTGCTGGCCGTGTTTCTGCCGGTCGGTTTCATGGGCGGAATCGTCGGCCGGTTCATGTCGTCGTTTGGTTTGACGTCGGCTTTCGCGATTGCGGTTTCGTTGCTCGTGTCGTTCACCCTCACGCCGATGCTCGCGGCGCGTTTGATTCGGCGTAGCGATGATGCCAAGGAACGTCCGTTGGAACGGCATACTGAGCCAAGGGATCACGGTTCGAAGGAATCGCGCTTCTATCGCCCGGTCGATCGCACGTATACGAAGATGCTGAGCTGGTCCATGTCGCATCGCTGGGCCATCGTGCTGGCGTGTGTGGTTGTAATAGCGAGCATCGTTCCGTTGTTCATGTTCGTCGGCAAGAACTTCCTGCCGGTTGACGACCAGTCGCAGTTTGAAATCAACGTGCGCGCACCGGAGGGCTCGACCCTCGCATCGACCTCGGCGTTGGCTGAGCGAATCGCCACGGATGTTCGCAATCTACCCGGCGTCACTGACACGTTGACCACGATCGGCGGCGGGCAGCAGGAGTTGGTCAACAATGCCTCGATCTACGTGAAGCTGAAGCCGATTGAAGAGCGGCCTATTTCGCAACAAGACCTGATGGTCCGTGCGCGTTCGGAAGTGCTGCCGAAGTTTCTACAGCAGTATCCGAATCAACTGCGTACGAGCGTGCAGCAGGTCGCGGCGATTTCCGGTGGTGGTTTCCGCAACGCGGATATTCAGTACGTTATCGGTGGACCGGATTTACAGAAGCTTACGCAGTATTCGGAAGCGCTTCTCGAAAAAATGAAAACGATTCCGGATGTGGTCGATGCTGACTCGACGTTGATCAGCGGCAAGCCGGAAGTGCGCGTTGTCATTAATCGCGCGCGTGCGGCTGACTTGGGCGTGAGAGTCGGCGACATCGCACAGGCTTTGAACACTCTTGTGGCGGGTCAGAAGGTCTCGACATTCAATGCGGGCACGGATCAGTACGACGTGCGTGTGCGGGCGATTGGTGAGTTTCGCACGAGCATTGAAGGCTTGAGCCGAATGATTGTTTCGTCGACGAAGATAGGCTGGGTGACTCTCGACAACCTGGTCACGTTCGAAGAGGGAACTGGACCAGCCGCAATTGATCGTCTTAACCGGCAGCGACAGGTGATGTTGCTGGGCAACGTGAAGCCCGGCGGTTCGCAAGCGGCGATCATCGAAAAGATGAACCAGTTCGCGGAGGAGACAAAGATCGATCCCGCTTACAGCACCGGACTCGCCGGCCGTTCGAAAGAGCTTGGGCGCGCCGGATACTACTTCGGTCTCGCGTTCCTGCTCTCGTTTGTCTTCATGTACATGGTGCTGGCGGCGCAGTTTGAATCGTTTATTCACCCGGTGACGATTTTGTTAACGCTGCCCCTCGCGATTCCGTTCGGCATCCTCTCGCTACTAATGACCGGACAGACAGTGAACATCTTTTCCGGACTCGGGTTGTTGCTGTTGTTCGGCGTCGTCAAGAAGAACGCGATTCTGCAAATAGATCACACGAACCAGCTACGGGCGCGCGGCATGGAACGGCTCGAAGCGATCATACGCGCGAATCGCGATCGTCTGCGTCCGATCTTGATGACCACGATTGCCCTTGTCGCCGGCATGATGCCGCTGACGATCTCGACTGGTCCTGGATCAGGCACGAACCGGTCGATCGGTGTGCTGGTCGTCGGCGGACAGACGCTCTGTTTGTTGCTGACGCTGCTCGCGGTGCCGGTCTTCTATTCACTGTTTGACGATCTGGCGCGGAGCCATGTGTGGGGCCGAATCAGACGAACGAGTGACGAGGTGTTCGGACGCGTGCGCCGCAAAGTTGCGAGCACGGCGGCTTCACTGATTCAAAAGCATTAAGGAAGAGATATGCGAAACACATTCTTCGCTCTATTGATCTTGATTTGTAGTTCAACTTTGGTTGTTGCTCAGGAACCGATTCAGCAACTCCCGGTGCCTCCGGTTGCGCCTGACTTCCGCGCGCCGCAGAAACCGATGCCGGATCTCAATCGCGTCGGCGTCGACATGAATCGCCAGCGACCCCTTGGCCTGCGCGACGCGTTGTCGATGGCGCTGGCTAACAACAAAGACATCGAGGTCGCGCGCGAGAATGTGCGCATCGCGGAGTTTGATCTGCTCGGAGCACAGGGTGTTTACGATCCGCGTTTGAATTTTTCGTCCTTTTACGAGCGAATAGAAAATCCGATCGCAAGTTTTCTGAGCGGTGGTCAGAACGGCTCGACGATTCAGAGCGACTACGTCGGGAACGTTCGGCTTGAAGGACAAACACCAGCACTCGGCGGCAACTATCGACTCGATTTCTCATCCACGAGACTAACGACAAACAACCAGTTCGTAGCTTTGAACCCGCAGTATCCGACGTCGATGTCGTTCACCTATTCGCAGCCGCTGTGGCGCGGGTTGAAGATCGACAACAATCGTCGCCAGATCGCGATAGCGCGCAAGAACCTGTCGTTAACTGACGCTCAGTTTCGTCAACGCGCCATCGACACGATCACAAGCGTTCAGCGCGCTTACTGGGACCTCGTGTTTGCTCTTCGCAGCCTGCAAGTGCAGCGCGACGCAGTGACCGTGGCCCAAACGCAGCTCACACACAACAAGCGCCTGGTCCAGGAAGGACAACTCGCTCCGATCGACATCGTCGCCGCGGAAGCGCAGATTTCGACGTACGAACAGGGCGTGTTCAGTGCGTTGGAAGAAGTGTCGCGCTCCGAAAACAATTTGAAAAACCTGATCGCCGAGAACAAGTCGTCGCCGATTTGGATCGAGTCGATTGTTCCGAGCGATCCGGTCGATCTTCAGGTTCCCACGATCTCACTGCCGGATGCGCTGCAAACCGCGATGGCGAACCGGCCCGAGCTTCAGCAGGCGACGGTTGTGAAAGAGATCAACGAGATAGACCAGCGCTTTTACAAGAACCAGACAAAGCCGGCGGTCGATCTGGTCGGCACTTATGGCATTAATGGTCTCGCAGGAGCCGTCAGCAGCGAGGGAGTTAATCCGTTTACAGCGTCGAGTTTGCAGGTGCGACAGCGCGTAGATGAGCTGTCGGCAATCGCCGGCCTTGGGCCATTGCCGGTTGCACCGCCGCAGACGCTCTCGCCGGATCTGCTTGGTGGTTACGGGCAGTCGTTACAAAACCTGCTTGCGAATCGTTACAGCAATTTCCGAGTCGGTATTCAGATCGGTCTGCCGTTGCGGAATCGCACGGCGGAGGCGCAGCTCGGACGTTCGCTGGTTGAAGGCGAGCGGATTGCGACTCAACGCGAACAGCTCGAACAAGCGATTCAGGTTGACGTGCGTAACGCGTTGCAGTCGATGCGCAGCGCTGAAGCGCGACTACGAGCGGCAGTTGCGACGCGCGAAGCGAATGAACAGCAGTTTGCGAGTGAGCAAAGAAAGCTCGATGCGGGTCAGTCGACGACGTTCCTCGTGCTGGAGCGGCAGACGGCTTTGACTACCGCGCGTGGACTGGAGCTGAAGGCGCAGACCGATCTGAACAAGGCGATCGCGGATTTACAACGAGCGACAGGGAACGCGTTGAGCGTTCATAGTATCGTCGTCTCGGTTAAATAAGCTAGAAAACGTTTTCGACGACGAGAAAAGCCGCGTACACCGCGACAATCGTAACGACTGTCGCGGTGACATACCACGCAGGTAGCTTGGTCCGGCACGCGGCGCAGCGGTGCCTGGTCCAACTCGCCTTCCGCTCGCAGTTAGGACAGATCATTCGTTACTGTTTAGTCGGGGAGACTTTCACACCAGTTGATGATGGACGCACGTTGGTCCAAAGCGGCCAATGGTCCGAAACTTCGACCTTGCGATCAATACCATAACTGGCAGCTTCCAGTCCGCGCAACCATACCCAATCAAGTCTGAACTGGATCGGCACGACGAGGATGCGTCGTTTGAACGTATGTTGACCGCCGAAGGGTGTTCGCATACCGGCTTCGGTAAACAATTTGATGGTCTTGCGTTCGGAGCTTGCTTCCCACGTGTTGAAGTCGCCCATCACGATCGCGGGCATGGTTGATGGAAACTGGGCCAGGTCTTCGAGTACTGCTTTGAACTGCTCCAGCTTCTTGTCGAAAGGAATTCGCGTTTCCGCGTGAATGGAATAGACGCGCCACTTTTGATCGTGAATCTCCACCGTCGCGCCGATACCGACACGGCGTCGCTTGTTTGGACCAGGATGCGGTAACACGATCCGGCGTACTTCGGAGAGCGGATACGGGCTTAGAATCGCGACGCCGGTTTCTTCTTCGTCATCAGGTTTCGCCGCGGGCGGCGCCGCCCACGCGTAATGCATTCCCAACTCGTCGGCCATTAACTTCGCGACATTACTGTTCCCGGTGCGTTTCTTCCGCCGGTCGACTTCCTGCAAAGCAAGGATCGCTGCGTCGCCGATTTCCGGATCGTCCTGAAGTAGTTTAATTAGTTTCTTGAGTTCGTCGCCGCTGCGCCAGCGAATGTTGTACGAGACGATCTTGAACTCGGCCGGCGGAGTCGTTGCTGCTTTTATTGTGGCGGCTTTGCCTGATTCGAGTAGCAGCGGATCATTGTTGTGATGAGCAGGAAGTTGAAATAACAAAAACAGGATCAGTAAAAGGTTCGCCATCGTTCCCCCTAGAACTCCAATCTTAATCCATCAACCGCTGCAATCGTTTCCCCGGCCCACAATTGTCGGGCTTCCGTTTCGAGATCGATTCCGTCCCACTCCGGATAAAGATGCGCCAGCACTACTTTGCGAGGGCTGGACATTTGGGCCAGCTTCATCGCGTCGGCCAGTTCGAGATGTTTTTCGACAGGTTTGTTTCTTCTGAAAGAACATTCCATCAGCAACAGATCGGCGCCATTCGCGAACGCCGCTAGATTCTCTGAAAAACCCGTGTCGGAAGTATAAACAAGAGTCTTCGATCCTTGATCTATCAATCGCACCGCCAGGCTTTCGTCAGTGTGCGGCGTAGAAAAAGTATCGGCAGTCACACCGGGCAGTATGTCGAATCGCGTCGCGGACGGCACCTCGATGATCTGCATCGGAAACGGCTGATCAAACAGTGGATACTGGTTGGATTCGCTTATCGCGCGCAGGATGCGTTCAAGGCCGGCTGGACCAAAGATTCGCAGCGGCTTCGTCCGGCTTTGGGTTTGCGGCGCCCACTTCGAGCCGAAGAGAAATGTCGGGAGCCCACCAAGATGGTCGAGATGAAAGTGCGACACCCAAATGGCGTCGAGGTTGGGCCAGTCGAGTTGTTCCTGGGCCATGCGGTGCGCTGCGTCGGCGCTGATGTCGAGCAGGACCGACCCGGCGGACGTTTCGACCCAGTGCGCCGACGATGCGCGATCAGGATGCGGAACGGACGTGCCGGAGCCGAGTACGATCAGTTTCATGCGCGTTGCAGTGTACGCCAGAGATTACACAAATCTGTTAATCTAAAGCGGCGATATGAATTCAACCGAGACGCAACTCGACGTTCTTGCCGTTTTTTCGCATCCGGACGATGCAGAGTTGTCGGTTGCCGGGACGCTTTTGAAATTGAAGTCACTCGGCTATCGGACGGGCGTTTGCGACCTGACGCGCGGCGAGATGGGCACTCGCGGGACCCCGGAAATTCGCGCTCGCGAGGCCGCCGACGCGGCGCGCCTCATGAAACTCGACGCGCGGTTGAATCTGGAACAACCCGACGGTCATGTTTGGCCCACCGAGGTCTCGCGCATCGCCATGGTGCGGCTGTTGCGAACTCACAAACCCAAGGTATTACTGACCACTCACGAGGACGATCCACATCCGGATCACGCAAACACGTCGATCATCGTGCGACAAGCGGCGCGGCTGGCGACGATGCGCCGTTACGACGAAGAGTCGGGACTCTCGCCCGTGCCGATGCCGGCGATCATGCATTCGCTTTTCTCGCGCCGCATCGTGCCTTCGTTTGTCGTAGACGTGTCAGGGTTTGTAGACGAAAAGATGAATGCGATCCGTGCATACAAATCGCAGTTTTACGATGCGGAGTCGAAAGAGCCCGCGACGCGAATCAGCGCGCGCGGTTTTGTTGAAGAGATTGAGTTGCGAATGCGTTACTTCGGTAGTTTGATCGGCGTTGCCGCAGGCGAACCCTTCTACGTCCGCGAGGCTTTGAACGTCGACGATCCCCTCGCCCTTCTCACGCGGCCAATGAACATCTACTCCTGAGCTCGGCGAGTAGGAGTTTTGGTGACCTTCGGTGGTTCCAGTACTGCTCGAGCGATCGCAATAGTTGCGACAGCACGTGGTCCTTCACGTTCGAATCCGCGGGCCAATTCAACTGCCCGGTCGTAATCCTGGTTCGCGAGCTCTTTAAAGATCCCTTCCAGATCGAAATCAGGAGCATCGTTGGTGTTCACTGACGACTGATGTTTGCTTTGAAACTGGAGTATCAGTCCGCCATCCTCGCCCGTGAATCCTTCCGCTGAGTTTGCAGCTTTCACCGCGTCAAACGTTGCGTCCCAGACGCGTGTCGCATCTACCACCTTCAACGCGTTTGCGACTGCAACCAGCCCCTGTGCCCGTCCGGCATCAGAGCCATCGATGCGACGCGCTTCGGTGGCGGCTTCTTCAACCAGTTGCAGCGCGGCGTCGCGATCTGTTTTCACGAGTTCTTTCACGATCTGAGTTAACGCCCAAACACGATGCAGAAGCTTGATCTCACCTTTACGAATCAGTTCCAAAGCCTCGTCTGTCTGCTTTTTCCCGACGTGGTAATTCAACAACTGGCCGTCCATGTACGCCCCGAACTCTTTGCGCACTTCAGGGTCTTCGATCTTGCTCGCAAACTCGCGCGCGCGCATGTCTCCGATTCTTGCCACGAGATTCGAGAGTGAGATGTAGATCGAATCACGATCGCTGGAGGTTTTGGCGCGATCCAGACGGTCCATTAATTCTCGTTCGCGATCGGAGGGGTGCTTCTCCGGACGAACACCGCGGTTTATCCACTCGTCATCGCGACGGCGTGCGCCTTCTGAGGCGACCGTGTTCATTGCGTTCAACTGGCCGCGTAGTGATTCGACCATTTCCGGCGGCGCTGATTGTTCGAAGAAGGGAAGCAGGCGCTTGATCACGAGATACTTGCCGTCGATACCTGCCGGGCCGGCGTCTTGTCCCGGCGGCGGTAACGGACGAAGCAGGATAGACGCGCCGGTTTGAAAAAACGCGAGGCGCAATTCAGGCGACACCTCTACCGGTGTGAATGTCGATCTCATTTGCGAAGTCGACATCCCACTCCCGGTGAAAACCGTGTACAGACCTGGCGTGAAGATGTACGACGCAAGTAATGACACGGTATTGGCATCGCTTTGCGGATTATTCATCGATGACGAAAGCAACGCTGCATAACGCTTGTCAGCGTTGAGAGGTCCAGCCGGATCTTTTGTACGCAGGTCCACGAGGAAATTCATCGTCTCCATTGAGACGGTCGTCAATACTGGATCGGCGAATTGCAGCGACTGCTCGACGTCGCCTGTTTCCAATAACTCCCTCGCGACACCTAATCGTTGGCTCAATGAATCGTTCAGTTTTCCCGGGTCTAGTTTTGCATTCGTCGCGGCTTCGGCTTTTTCAGCTTTCAGCTTGTCGAGCATCTCTTCACCGAGAGCGCGATCCTTTCTCGCCGCCAGACGCAAAACTTCGCGACGAAGACTTGGTGGCAGGGTAACGGCATAACCTGAACGGCCGGTTTTGGCTTGCTGTTGTTTGATCTGTTCCTGGAGTCTCTGGTCGTTGTCCTTATCTGCGACTTCCGCAGCTTCCCACGCTTTGCGGAACAACAGCCGAGCCTGTTCGCCGTCGACGGTCCACAGTGCGTCGGCGATGCGCGCCAGCGATCGCGCACGGAGTGTTTGATCGTGAAAGGCACGGGCGTCTGTCGAAAGTGCGATCAGGAGTGAGCGTGCCTGCTGGCGCCGGACTCTGTCGGCCGCTGATTTGTCGGTTGCAGCTTTGTCATCCGGTGCTTTGGCGGCTGCGGGTTTAGTTGGCGCTTGCGCAAACCCAGGTATGGTCACGAACACCAACAGAAAACCTATTGCCAGAAACTTCATACTCGATCCTTCCGTTTCTCCAGAATAGATTGTGCGATGGCCAGAGTGGCGACGGCGCGCGGAACGTAGCCTGTAAACGACTTCGTCAGTTGGACCGCGCGCAGCAGATCGGCGCGCGCGAGAAGGCGGAACAAGCCGAGAAGATCAAAGTCTTCAGCGGTGCTTTGGTTAATCACAGTCATCTCTTTTGTTTGGATACGTGAAAAGATACGACTGTCTTCGCCGGTGAATGCGTCGGCTGCGTTCGTGGCCTTGATCACTTCCGACAGCGTTTCCCACGCGCGCACGAGATCGACGTCAGCCATCGTCGTAGCAACGGCAGTGAGTGCGCGAGCGCGATCCGGATCGCTGTTGCCAATACGTCGGGCTTCGGCGAGCGCTGCCTCCAGCAGTTCGATGGCGTAGGAGCGTTCGGAAGTGAGCACGAGTTTCGCGGCTTTGGTGTACGTCCAGACGCGTTGGATGCTCGTCAGGTCGCCGTTTTTCGCCAGCCGCGCTGCTTCGGTCGCATCTTTCTTTTGAATAAAGAATTGGGCCCACTCGAAATCGATGTAGGCCTTGACGCTCTTGCGCATCTCCGTGTTTTCAATCTTGTCGACCAGATCGCGCGCTCGGGGATCGCCTTTTTCGGAGAGAGCAACGGCGAAGTCGGCGTAGATCGAGTCGCGATCGTCTGACTTCGCTGCTCTATCCAGTCGCTGTTGCATTCGCTGCCACGGATCTGATTCCACCTCGTCGTCAGGTCTTAGTCCGGCAGTGAGGTCGCGATTCCCGCCCTCTTGAGCGTCCGGTGGCACGTACGACGCGAGCGCTGTCATTTGCGTGCGCAAGCCCGGTTCGAGATCGGGCGCGTACTGTTCAAAGAGCGGTAGCAGTCGCTTGATGACCATGTATTTTCCGCGGTGGCCCGACGTCGTGCGGTCCTGATCGGGCGCCGGTAATGGCCGCATCAGGATGTCAAAAGCAACTTTCAGAAAAGCGCTGCGCAGGTTCGGAGGGATATCCGGCGGCTGCGTAGTTCGTCGAGATTGGTTCTGGTTTGCTCCGTTGCCTTCGAACGTGATGTAGAAGAACGGTGTGAACACATATGACGACAGACCGGAAACTGTGTTCGCGTCCGACATCGGATCGCGTGCGACGCGCGCCAGTAGATTATCAAAACCCTTATCCGCGAGGCTCGCGTTCTTCTCACGCAGCGTGGAAAGGAAGAAGATTGACTCGACACTTACTTTATCGAGTGCCGGCAGGGCGATTTGCCAGCCGCGTTCGACCTCGCCTTCTTCGACCAAACGTTGGGCCAGTTGCAGTCGTCTCGCCGAGCCGAGCTGTTCAAAGGGTCGGTTTCGACGCGCTTGCGTCGCTGTCTCTTCGCTGGCCTTCGCTTTGGCTTCGTCGAACGCTTTCAGAAACTCCTCGGCCAGAGCCTGATCGCGCTTCGCCACTATACGCAGCACTTCGTTGCGCAACTGTGGCCCACCACGCACCACGACAGGTTCGCGGGCCGCTTCCATTCTCTTGACGTCTTCTGCTCTTTGACGTGCCGCGTCGGCGTCAGCGGTTTCGGCAGATTCCCATGCGCGTTTGAACAAGTCCCGCGCTCGCTCCTGATCCCTTTCCCAGAGAATGTCTGCCGCTCGTGCCTGGACGCGCGCGCGGCGCGTTTGATCTTTGAAACTACGCGCTTCTTCCGCGAGGGTGACGACCAGCGCCATCGCTACTTCCTGCCGTTGCTCGGCTTCAGCGTCAACATCCTCCGCCTTCACTTTTGATGGTTTCTCTTGAGCGATCGCGAGTGATACTGTGAGGCTGAGTAAAAGGAGAATGACGAGTAGCCGTTGGATCATAACGGACTCCTGTTTAGTGAATTTGTGATCTGTGTAAAAACTAGACGGCGATAACTTCGAGGTCCGGATCGACTTCCTGTTTCAGCATTCCCTCGATCGCCATCAACGTGCCGGTCAGAGAGCTTGGGCAACTGCCGCAGGCGCCCTGGTAGCGAATGCTCAACGTGTGATCGTTGAGTCCAAGGACTTCAAGATAACCACCGTCGCCCATCAGCGCCGGTCGTACTTTCTCATCCAATATTTCGTTGATCTTCAAAAGTCTTGGATCATCACTTGTAACGGCGGCGATCGATCCACCAACTGCGGAGGCCGCAGCAGCGGCAGGTGAACCGTTAACGGCTTCGGCGGCGCGGATCGGAACGGCCAACGCCGGGAGGAGCTCGTCCCAGTCGCCCTCTTCATCTTTTTCGACAGTGATCATCCGGTCCATGTAAAAGATCGAGACGACATGGCCCACGTCGAACAACGACTTGGCTAACGGATCATTTTCCGCCTGGTCCGCGGAACCATACTGTCTGGCGACGCCGTTACTCACCGGTTCGCGGAGAATGAACTTAACTGCGTTCGGATTTGGTGTCTCTTCAATATCGCTAATCTTCGGCATCGCAAAACTCCTTGTTTGTGCACTCATTATAGCGGCTTTGGCGCGCATTCGCAGGTTGGCAGAACTGGTTTCGAAAGTCGTTGCAAGAATCATTGCTAAATTTCCAAACCAGTTCTATACTCCCGCCCTCACTTGCCCCCCCTCTCAGAAGGTGAGTCAAGTTGAGATAGAGGCAGGCGATAGCGAGGGTCGCCTGCCTCCTCTATTTTTGGCGATAAAACGCTCCCCGGCCCTTCCTCACTTGGAATACGAAAATCTTAGGCTTACACTTGGATCCTCCCAGACAAGTGGAAAAGACCCAGCGCGATTTTCAATGAACATCGGCATAACGGTATATCCCACTTACGGCGGCAGCGGCATCGTGGGATCAGAACTGGGCAAGGAACTAGCTGCGCGCGGGCACACGGTCCATTTCATTGCTTCAGCGCTGCCGACGCGACTAACCGAGCTCAACGAACGAGTACGTTTTCACGAAGTGGAAATGATGTCGTACCCGTTGTTTGAGCACCAGCCTTACACGCTCGCGCTCGCGACGAAGATGTCGACCGTCGCCGAAGAAGAACACCTCGACCTACTTCACGTTCACTACGCGATCCCGCACTCGATCAGTGCGATTCTCGCGCGCGAATCGTTGAAACCGAGACGGCGTCTGCCCGTTGTCACCACCTTGCACGGAACCGACATCACGCTCGTCGGCGCGGATCGATCGTATCTGCCCATCACGCGCTACGGCATCGTCCAGTCAGACGGCGTGACTGCGATCTCTAATTATCTGAAGGATGCGACAAGAGAGATCTTCCACTTCGACGACATCAAGGTAATTCCGAACTTCGTTTGCCAGCACGATTACAAACGACTTGATGTTCCCTCTCTGCGTGAGTCGTTGTCGCCACACGGAGAACCGCTGCTGGTCCATGTTTCTAACTTTCGTCCAGTTAAGCGCCCGGTCGACTGCGTCGAGATCCTCGCGCGTGTGTTGGAGAAGGGCGTGAAAACGCGGTTGGTGATGGTGGGCGACGGGAGTGAACGCCGGAACGCCGAGCACCGTGCGCGTTGTCTCGGTATCTATGAACAATGCTCGTTTGTCGGCAAACAGCCTCGCATCGTCGATTACCTTTCCGCGAGTGATGTGCTGTTGTTGCCGTCGGACCAGGAGTCGTTTGGTCTGGCTGCGCTTGAGGCGATGGCCTGCGAAGTGCCGGTGATTGCGTCACGCGTGGGTGGCCTTCCGGAGGTAGTTACAGACGGGGAGACCGGGTACTTAAGTCCCGTGGGCGACGTCGACAAGATGGCGGCGGATGCCGCGCGTTTAGTTGTCGATCACAAGTTGCGACGCGAGATGGGCCAACGTGCGCGCGAATCGGCCATCTCTCGCTATCGCACTGATGTTGTTATTCCGCAGTACATTGAATTCTACGAACAGATCTTAGCGAAATAGTTATGTGCTGAAATGACGTCTCTCATCGTCGGGACAGCCGGCCATATCGATCATGGAAAAAGTGCGCTCGTGCGCGCGCTCACGGGTACAGATCCAGACCGCCTGCCGGAAGAAAAACGCCGCGGAATTACCATCGATCTCGGCTTCGCCGATCTCCAACTCGACAACCTTCGTATCGGTTTTGTTGACGTTCCCGGTCACGAACGCTTCGTCAAGAACATGCTGGCCGGGGCGCACGGCATCGACGTGCTCGCACTGATCATCGCGGCAGACGAAGGTGTCATGCCGCAAACGAGAGAGCATTTCGATATCTGTCGTTTGCTCGGCGTCGCCAGCGGACTGATCGTGATCACTAAGAGCGATCTCGTCGAAAACGACATGCTTTCGCTGGTCAAGACTGAAGCGAGTGAAATGGTAGCGGGATCGTTTCTCGAGAAGGCTCCGATCGTTGCGGTGAGCTCGAAGAACTGGTGCCGGTCTTGACGAACTAAAGTCTCGGTTAACTGAAATTGGAAAACGCGTTCCCGCCCGTTCGGGTGATTTCATCACGCGACTGCCGATCGATCGCGCGTTTTCGATGAAGGGATTCGGTGCGGTAGTAACAGGTACGTTGATCTCCGGAACGATCAAAGAGGGCGAGGATCTCGAACTGCTGCCACCGGCGATGAAGGTTCGTGTGCGTGGGTTGCAAGTTCATGGATCGTCGGTGACTGAAGCGCATGCCGGTCAAAGGACCGCAGTGAATCTAGGCGGGGTAGACACGGCGCAGATCGAACGCGGCATGGTCCTCGCTCCCCCCGGACGTTTGCGGCCGACGCAGATCATCGACGCATGGATCGACGTTTTGCCGGATGCGCTGCGTGGCGTGCGTTCGCGATCGCGTATGCGTTTGCACATCGGCGCAACTGAAGTGTTAGGCCGCGTTCGTGTGCTCGACGAACCTGCCGAGATTCCGATCGGCAGTAGCGGTCTGGCGCAACTACGACTCGAAGCGCCGGTCGTCGCCTTACACGGCGATCGCTTCATCCTGCGCACTTATTCGCCCGCGCGGACCATTGCCGGTGGCGCGATCATCGACCCATTTGCCGTCAAGCATCGCGGTAAAGATCTGGCGCAGACGCGTCGACTGCTGCGGGGTTTGGTGAATGAAGATCGAGTCGCAAAGTTTCGCGGGTTTGTCAGTGGCTCCGGCGAGCGTGGATTGCGCCTGGCAGATATCGGCGCGGCGACTGGCTGGAACAACGACGTGCTCGCGAGCGTCGCGTCGTCTGCGCAGGCGGGGGAGAAGGTGATTGACGCGGGTGGTGTTTATCTCGCGCGTGAAGGTTTCGATCGACTCAGCAGTTCCGTCATCGATGAACTTGAACGTCATCACAAACGCGAACCGTTGGCGCGCGGAATGTTACGCGAGACGTTACGCGAGAAGGTGTTCGCGCATTCGTCGCCGGAACTCTTCCAAGCGGTGATCGGGAAGCTTGAGGCGACCGGCGCGGTAGTTTCGGAAAAG
Organism: uncultured Acidobacteriota bacterium; assembly: GCA_963789185.1. Taxonomy (GTDB): domain Bacteria; phylum Acidobacteriota; class Blastocatellia; order Pyrinomonadales; family Pyrinomonadaceae; genus PSRF01. The sequence goes on along the minus strand of CAWBJU010000006.1, from coordinate 100,981 downwards.
GACATCGTTCGTGCGGGCAGTCATTCGGTCGGACTGTCCGAAGAGGACGCGCAGATGAGTTCACGGATCGAGCAAGCCTATCGAGACGCCGGCGTTGAGGCACCTTCAATCGACGACGTCATGAAGCGTGCAGGCGTCACGATTCCACAACGAACTCAGGCCAGGAAGATCCTGCAACTGCTCGTCGATAGCAAGAAGCTGGTGCGAATTCAGAACGAGATGTTTATGCACGGCGTCGTCGTCGAAGATTTAAGACAGAAGCTGCACAACTACGCCTCGCAACACGAACCACAACGTCTCATCGACGTTCCCGCCTTCAAAGAACTCGCCGGAGTCTCGCGTAAGTACGCAATCCCTCTCCTGGAATACTTTGATCGGGAGCAAGTGACCCGCCGCACTGGGGACAAACGGGTCATTTTAAAGCCACGAATTTGAAAGAATTAACAGACTTGCAATCCCTCACGGCGTGGCGTTAACATGCTGGCATTATAAAGCGTAAAAACGCGGCTTTTTCCTTAACCTTCATATTCTTTTTCCGGGTCGGAGGTTCAAAATGAAAAGCCTGAAAGACATTCTGGCGGTAATTGTCGGCATAGCCGCAGCCGTCGGTGCGATCTACTACTTCTACAGATTCGTGACCGATCCGAATCCCGCGGGTGGACACACCTCGGGTTGGATCGCGCTCGGACTGGCAGCAGTGGCGTTTATTTGTGGTCTGATCTATTTCCTGGGCCACGTAAACAAAGAAGAGGAGATCCACATAACTCAATAGGCGGGGCCTGAGCGATCCCGATTGTTGGAAGTCACTGCGGTCGACTTCCCATGTAGAGATTTGCACTCGAACCCGACGCAGATTTCGACGCCGTTTGTGCACGAACAGAGCGGCTCACGTGCGCAGGCGGCGCTTGCTTTTTGTTAGACCACTAAACCGCGAAGGAGAGACCTCAGACAAATGTTCTTCCCACTCCTGTTGATGCTGCAACAACTCCGCGCCACGCAGCCCGGATACTTTTTCCTGGTCGTTTTGCTGTTGTTGATTGCCGGAGGCGTCGGCTGGTTGATTGCGGCGGTACTTGGTTTCGCGCGGTCGCCCGCGTTCGGTCCGTCAGCGCGCTGGTTTTCGTATGCCGCCGTTTGCTTGATTATTTATCATCTTCAGTTTTTGCTGTTTGGCGTGTTTGTGTTTTTGGGAATGTCGCAGAACTCAGTTGATCTGACGGCGGCGCTGGGTATCGGCGCTTTCTTTAATCTGTTTGTGGTGCTGGGGTCGATTTGCGCGATCATGGGTTTTGTCCGGATGACGAGCCCGCGCTAAACTGACGTTGTTAATGAAGAAGAAACTGTTTTTTGTCGCCGCGCTGATCCTGGTGGGTAGCGCGGCGGTTCTCCTTTTGGGCGCTTCGCCGTCTGCGAATGGCGGGGGCGGTCAGAAGAGGTCGGAGTTTGCGCGGGCCCGTGGCGGGCGTTTCTTTTTAGACAATAAGCCGTTCCGATTTGTAGGCGCGAACGTTGCGGTGATGTATCGCGACGAAGATCGTGAGCGTATGCTGGAGACGATTCGTCGGGCAGCGCAGGCGGGCATCAAGGTGGTGCGGGTTTGGGCGTTTGGCGAGGGTGGTCCAAATGACGTCAAACCAATTGGCGGAGATTTCGAGGATTGGCCGCGGCATCATCCGTTTCGTTTCGCGCCAGGGCAGTGGAACGAAGAAGCGTTTGTGCATCTGGACAAAGTGATCGCGGAGGCTGCGAAGAACGGGATTTACGTGCAGCTCTGTTTGACGAACTGGTGGCGCGATACGGGGGGCGTGACGCAGTACTTGCGATGGGCGGGTGTGGCTGATGCTGCTGACGATAATTACAAGTTTGGTATCAACAACGAAAAGGCGTTTCTTTTTTATACGAACCCGGAAACGAGGCGGCTCTATCGCGAGCATGTAGAGAAACTCGCGACTCGTCGAAACACGGTGACTGGGGTTTTGTATCGCGACGATGCGACGATCTTCGCGTGGGAGTTGATGAATGAGTCGCAGGTGATCACGGGACGGTGGGCGGAGCGGCGCGCGTGGTTTGCGGAGATGAGTGCGTATCTGAAGTCGCTCGATCCGAATCACATGATCACGCCGGGTGCGTGGGGTTATCGTTCATCGTCTGAACGGCGCGAGTGGTTGGCGGACCATGCGCTGCCGTCGATCGACTATTGCGACGTTCATAATTATCCGCGTGACGATCACGACAGTTTTATCGACTCACCTGCGGCGTTGAAGGAGTTTATCGAGAATCGCGCCGCGGCGGCGTTTTCGTTGGGTAAGCCGTTGGTGATGGGGGAGTTTGGGATGAGTGTTGACGGGCACCAGGGTGTGTCGCAGGCTGATTGGTACCGAGCGTTTTTTGATGGAAGTGCGGCGGCTGGTGCTGGTGGAGCGATGTTTTGGATCCTGACGCCGGATCCGCGACGTGGGTACGGTGTCGCGTATTCGACGCCGCGTGATGAAGCGCTGTTGCGTGAGGTGTCGCGATCGTCGCAGGTGTTTTCGGCGTTGCAGTCGGCGGATTTACCGGCGCATTTGCAGGAGCCGTCGCGGCATTTGGTTCCGCGTCAGTTTGCGTGGAATCGTTCGTCCGGTGAGCCGGGTTTGCAGCCGCAAATGATTGTGAGGGAAGACCGGTCGATTCTTTACCAGTTCAAACCGCAGATGGCGGTGGCGCAGCGTTTTGAAAAGATTGGTGGTGGGCCGGGGTACATCTGGGGTTCTGGATCCGGGTTTCTTGAGTTCTTGGTGCCTGAACGATCAGATCGGCGGCGCGTGAGTGAGATCATCGTGCGCGCTCATATTCAACCGGTGTTGCCGATCGATGCGCCTGTTGGTTTTGGTAAGACGAACGTTACGTTGTTTGTCGAAGGCTGGAACGCCGGCTCCCGCCTCGTCCCTCTTTCCTCGACTCCTTCTGAAGTTAATGTCCTCGAATGGCGTCTCACCGGCTGGCTCCTTCGGCTGCGCGCGATGCGCGGCCTCCCACTCTCCGTTCGCTTCGCCGTCACCCCCGGCTCCGACTGGCCCTACGGCATAAACATCTCCAACTGGCCCGAAGGCTACGACCCCCACGACGCCCGCCCCGTCGAAGTAGAGTTACGGCACTAGGCCGAAAACTTGAAAAAGTGTATTCTCGCCAGGGTATTCGAAAGTAGTGAATTCTGAATGTCGAGCCTGAAGACTGCATCAACTGTCAAGGACCTGATCGCTGAAATGTCCCAGCTTTCGCCAAAGGACCAGCGAAGCTTGGCAAGTGCCGTGTTGAATGAGCGAACACTCGAGGCATTCGTGGAAGAACTCGAAGATCAACTGAGTTGTGAACGAGCGGTAACGGAGGAAGGTCCAGAACAGTTTACTCCTTGAAGTGACACCTCAGTCTTGTCACACATTCTCATGGCAACTCCTCACGAGCCAGCACCTATAAACTCCTGATACTGCCGTACGCCCGCAGGCAATTGCGTCAATTCCAAAAAACTCATCATTCTAAGAGCGGAGACATCGTCGGTGGAATAATGTCACTCGCCGAGAATCCTCGACCTCCAGGTGTTCGAAAACTGGTGAATCGCGAAGAATGGCGGCTGAGGGTTGGCGAGTACCGTATCCTGTACGTGATCGATGACAAGCAACGAACTGTAACCATCACAGGGGGAGGAAGACTAGAATTCGCACGTTGTGTGAGGATCAGACGGTTTCGAGCAGCTTGAGTTTACCTGCTTCAATTACCGCAATTGCTTGTTCCCTCGTAACGGTTGGAAACGCCTCCAGGAAATCTTCGACGGATTCGCCGCCCTCCAATGCATCAATGAGGTTTTGCAAAGGCACGCGAGTACCAACGAAAACGGGTGTACCACCCATGATCTCCGGATCAGAATGAATAATTCCTTTTAGCTCTTCCGCTGTCATCTGTGGAAAATATACCACAGCTCAATGAGATGCTCCGCTCAAGGCGGCGACCGACTTCTCATCCAACTGATAGATTTTCACGGAGGGGACCGTTTCGAGTTTGAGCTCGGCTATCGGTGTCGATTGGGTGCGTAAGGCTGTGATGAGGGCGTCGTTGCTGAAGTAACGACGGCCGCGGGCGACGATGATGAAGTCGCCGGGCTGGAGTTGGCTGACGGCTTCGGGATCGGAGAGTGAGATGGTTATGAGATCGGGTCGTTGGGCGCGTTCGGCGTAATAAGATGCCAGTGATGGGCTCTCACTCGCGACGCGTGCACCAGGCCGAGCGCGAAGGGCGATCTCGGCAAGAGTGTCGCGCATGGAAGCATCGTAAAACTCGTCATGCGGGAAGTAGTAACCAGCCCACTGCATCCCGCCGCCAAGAGTATTCGTGAACAACCGAAAGTGCGGCGCAGCCTGGATCGAACTGACAACCGAGCCGGTTAGGACGATCACGGCGAGTGCAGCGGGAATGTAATCCCTCAACGCCGACAAAGAACCTGACGCCGCGATACGATTCGCGATCCACCGTCCGGCAAACTGAATCCCCAACGCGCACGTGATAAGCACCGGCGGCAGCACCGTCGTGTAATAGCGCGTAAACTTCCCGCCCGGAAAACAGAACGCCACCACCCACAACAAAAACCAGAAGAGCAGAAAGTATCGCCCGTCTCCCAACTTGCGACGAAACAGCAACGGCAGGCCAATCACGAAACCAACCACAGTCAGCAACGGCAACTTCACCGCCGTAAAGACAAAATAAAAGTAAACCGGAATGCCATTCAACCAATCGACGAACCGTTGCGTGTAAAGCTGGCCCATGAACTCGTAACCATCGTGACTGATGCGCTTCCCACCGGCGAACAAACCCATCTGACGCCACGTCTCCGGCAGCAGGACCGTCGGACTCAACATCAGAAAGACGATTCCCATGATCGCGAAAACGATCAGCAGTCGTTTCTTACCGAGTCGCCAGCGAGTCTCCGGAAGCTGTTGAAACATCCAGTAGTAGGACCAGCTGATCGCCATAAAGTGCGGCACGTATTTCGAAGCGACCATCGCGCCATAACAAGCGGCCGTGGCCCAGTAGTATCGATTCGGACTTTTATCCGTGCTTTCCGCAACGCGTTGCCCGCGCAACCAAAACACGTTCGCGAGCAGAAAGAAGAAAAGCAGAAACGTATCTTCCTTGGCGACACGATTGAATCCGATACCACTCGGATCGAACGACCACAACGCCGCTGCGATCAGTGCGACTTCGACACCAAACAACTCCGCGGCGATCAGGAAGATCAGGATCGCAGTCAACGCACCGGCAATCGCGCCCGGCAAGCGAAGCGCAGTCTCGGGCGCGATCCGGTTTTCAGGACCGACAAAACTGTTCCACTTTTCGGTAAGGATGATCGACGTGGCTTGAAACGCCTTCATCAACATCGGATGCTCGCCGTTCGCGCCGGTGAGTCCGTTGGCGCGGTAGTCGGCGACGGCGTTGAGCTTGTTGAGTTCGTCTTCGCTGAGTCCTTCCGCGCTAAGACCGGCAAAGCGAAAGCCAAAGCCGGTCAAAACCAGAATCGCTAGTGTGATGACAATGAGCGTGCGGTTGTTGGTGAGGACACCACGGCCGGCAAAAAGATCAGGTCTTAAACCGGCAGTGACGATCGATTCAGCTTGTGCTGACACAATCCCGCGAGGTTATCGGAATCCCCGGCGGAGTGTCAAAGTGACCGCAGATCCTGTGAGATCCCCCAGAGGTCCCTGCAAAGACCAAGCGAAACGTTAATGTTTTTAAACCATGTGTCGTTCGTCAGAGGTCCCTGCGAAGTCCATGCGGAACGTCGATGTTCTTAAACCCAAGCGACATTCGCTAGAAGTCGCTCCGAAACCGCCTCAACGTCCCGCCTTTGGACGATTCGGATTCTCCCAAGAAAACGAGCGTGCCGCTTCCTCGTCTTCATCGGTCGCAATGTTTTGTCGTCTGTCCGTGGCCTGCAAAACCTCGGAGCGCTTGTCGATCTTGTTTTCTGCGCCTGGACGTGGACTCTGCTTCTTACCTTCACCGGTCGGCGGCTGGTTCAACTTGTTGCGGTTCTCGTTTGGCATTCCACTATCTCCTTCCGCTGTCCGCCGCCGCCGGTTGCGTGTCGGTTAGGTTCGACTCGTCCTTCGCCTGGTGACGAGGTTGCGCGGTTTGTAGGCGCGGATTTTCACTGTCGCGTCGCCGCTTGTTCTTCTTGTCCGTCCGTTCATGGTCCTTCTTTTGTCGATCCTTGTCTGACATTGTCTGTTCTCCTAAAACTCTAAGCAGTCGATTTGGAAATAGCTCGCGAGCGCGGCACTGCATCGCTCTGTTCGTACGGCGCCGCGTTCTCTTCAGAGACGCGATAGCGCAACAGCGCACCAACGCCACCGAGTTGTTCGAGCCGAGTCGCATCCTCAACAAACGTCGTTCGCGCGGCTGACATCTGATTCGCACGACGAATCAACTCATCGGCGACAGCACGCGCATCGAGCGTTTCCGGAATGTCGTCCGCGCCATAGACCTTGAGCACTTTTCGTACTTCCTCTTCGTCAAACTTCAAACTATCGACCGCGGCGACGATCAACATTTCCTCGACTTGTCCGTTTGAAAGCGCCGCCAGCGTATCGGGCACACCCGCAACTGCAAGATTGTCTCCGCGAAACTCACCCAACAGCCGCTCGACCTGCTGCATGTCCGTCAAACTGTCGTGACGGCTGAACGCAGTGAGCGTCTCTTCCAACAGCTCGTGCTCAGGCGTGTCGATCCCCAAACTGATCGTGTCGATGACTTTCTCCAGCAGTTCCTTCGACATCTGTTCCTTCAAAAGAGGAATCACCACGGCTTCATCACCCGCAAGAATCACATGTTCGATCTGCTCCTCGCGCACAGTGCGCTCAAGCGCGTCGATGACTTCTTTCGCGTGATGCAGATGGTAGTTTTCTTCGTGCCGTTGATATCGCGACTGCGACCAACCACCGACACTCGTATGTTTCGTTTTCACATTCTCGATATCGTTTTGCTCGACTGCCTTTCCAGCCGCAAACACAAAAATCTGCGCGCGATTCGTGTCGGCCAGCACCACCGCATAGCGTCGATACTGATCGATCAACCGGGCCAGTGGATAGACATGAGGTCGCTCCGAAACCACGAGGCGATTGCGTTCGAAGTGCGCTTCGAATTGTCCGACCTGGAAGTAATCATCCAACGCCGAACAGGCGAACAATGCGAGGCCTTGCGTCGGATCGCGCACGCCGTCTTCGAGATAGCGCATGATGCGCACGAAGTCTTCCTCCACACTTGCGCGTTCCTCACTCTGCGTTGGGTATGACTTGACGCGTTCCGATAGTTGTTTACGCACGAACGGCATGAAATTGCGCTTGCCGTGTTCGTTGACGCGCGCGTCGAGATAGAGACTGATCACGGGCGCGGGAATGGCGCCAAACGTCAAAAGACTGTCCATTAACTGTTGTGGTGTTGTCGCTTCCTTCGGGGCTACGGTCCGCTCATCAACATCGATATCTGGTGTTTTCATTTCGGTTTCTCCGACACTTCCGTCTGAAATGCGTACGTCTAGCTTATTGCCCTTAACGTAAAAGCATTTCGGGTTCCACAGATTTCAGCGGAGGTTTTTTCGCAGCGCGAGCCGCGCGGCATGAAAACCGCACAATCCGTGTACGCCGCCGCCCGGAGGCGTCGATGAGGAGCAGAGATACAGGCCTTCCTTCGAGGTCGAGTACATGCGCGCAGTGGGCCGCAGGAACATTTGCGCGAGATCCTGAATGCCACCGACGATGTCGCCGCCGATGAGGTTCGGGTTGTAACGCTCGAAATCCACCGGGTTCATAACACTGCGCGCGAGGATGCAGTCGCGAAAGCCCGGCGCGAAGCGTTCGATTTGGTTTTCGATGGCGTCGGCCATGTCAACAGTGGAGCCGTTCGGCACATGACAATACGCCCACAGCGTATGTTGACCGGCTGGCGCGCGCGTCGAGTCAAATAGCGACGGTTGCGCGATGAGGACGAACGGTTTTTCCGAATGTTGTCCGTGTGTCGCGTTCCATTCCGAAGTAACAATCTCGGCAAGCGATCCGCCCAGGTGGACGGTCCCCGCCGTTTTGCACTCCGCAGCTTTCCACGGCACGGGCGCGTTCAGCGCCCAGTCCATTTTGAACGCGGCTGGACCATAGCGATAACGTTCGAGGCGGCGACGAAAGCCCGGTGACAGTGCTTCGCCGGCGAGGTTCACGAGTTGTCGCGGCGTAACGTCACAAAGAACCGCTCGCGCGGCGGGAAGATCAGTCAACGACTCGACGCGATGATTCACTACGATCTCGCCGCCAAGCTCCGTGAAATGCGTCGCCAGCGCATTCGCCAGATTCTGCGAACCACCGCGAACGATCGGCCATCCACCGGTGTGCGCCAGTACGCCAAGGACAAGGCCGAACGCCGTCGTGCCCGCCCAATCCAATGCGAGAAAGGAATGCGCAGCCATTCCTGCAAAGAGCGTGCGTGTCTTGTCTTCCTGAAACTTCGCTTCCGCAAACCCTTTTGCGGATCTGATTCCGCTCAGTCCGAAACGCGCCATCGCGAACGGATGTCGTGGTATGCCGACAGGTCCGAGAATATCGTCCGCTATCTCGTCCCATGCGTTAACCAATGGCGAAAACACGCTGCGGTAAGACGCGCCGTCTTTTCCGAGTCGTGCCGCTGTCGCTTCGAGCGAACGTTCGACGACGAGCGCCGTTCCGTCGTCGAACGGATGAGCGAGAGACGCTGGTGGATAAACGAATTCGAGCCCGTACTTTTCGAGAGGCAACTGAATAAAGAACGGCGAGCTTGCCGCAAGCGGATGAACTGCGGAGCAGACGTCGTGAATGAAGCCGGGCAGCGTGAGTTCTGCCGATCTTGTACCACCGCCGACAGTCGAATGGCCTTCGTAAAGACAAACACGCCGTCCCGCGCGCGCGACCTCAATCGCAGCGGCCAATCCGTTCGGACCGGCGCCAATCACGATTGCGTCGTATCCACGGTTACGGTTGTCGTCGTCTGTAGGCGGCACCCTGATTGCGTCTTCTGTTCGTTAACTTAACACTTCGTACGGAAAGCGAACCAGTTTTCAGGGGGGAATTTGTATGACGACCAGCTATCAAAGCAATACCTTAACGACGGCCGCGATCGCGCTCGGCGCCGTTGCGCTCGGAAAGTACTTGTGGCGGAAGTGGAATGAATACGACTTGCACGGAAAGACGGTGCTCGTGACCGGCGGTTCAAGAGGACTCGGACTGGTGCTGGCCCGCCAGTTTGCGGCTAACGGCGCGCGGGTGGCGATCTGCGCGCGCGACGAGCAGGAGTTGCAGACGGCGAGCGAAGATCTGCAAAACCGCGGTGCTGAAGTGGAGACGATCAAATGCGACGTCACTAACATGACGGAAGTCGAAAACATGGTGAGTCGCGTTCGCCGGCGATTCGGAAAAATCGACGTGCTCGTCAACAACGCAGGCACGATCCAGGTTGGACCACTCGAAGTAATGAAGCACGAAGATTTCGAACACACGATGCGCACGCACTTCTGGGGCCCACTCAACACGATCCTCGCCGTCCTGCCGGAGATGCGCGAACGTCGTGATGGCCGCATTGTCAACATCTCATCGATCGGCGGGAAGATCGCCGTGCCGCATCTCGTGCCGTACAGCGCCAGCAAGTTTGCTCTCGTTGGTTTATCGAAAGGTCTTAACGCGGAGTTGCGTAAAGACGGAATCGTCGTGACGACTGTTTGTCCCGGCTTGATGCGCACCGGCAGTCCGCGCAACGCCAACTTCAAAGGGAAGCATCGCGACGAGTATGCGTGGTTCAGCATCAGCGACTCGTTGCCGGTGACATCGATCAAAGCGGAACGAGCGGCGCGGCAGATTGTCGACGCGTGCAAGCAGGGTCGGGCCGAGTTGGTTATTACGATCCAGGCGAAGATGGCGGTGATGTTTGATGCGCTGTTTCCCGAGGCTACCGCGGAGTTGATGGCGCTCGTGAATCGAGTGTTGCCGGAAGCGGGCGGTATCGGCGAAGGGTCGGCGAAAGGACGGGAGAGCACGTCGAGCTGGTCTCCGTCGTGGCTGACGCGGCTCACTGAAGAAGCAGCAATGAACAATAACGAGGTGGTCCACTGAGGCGTTGATATATAATCCGTGTGCTTCAGATCTCGGATCACGCGGATGTCTCAACCACAACTCGCTCGTCGTCTCGGACTCTTCGACGCCACCATGATCGTCATGGGCGGCATCATCGGCTCCGGGATCTTCATGAATCCATCGTTTGTGGCGCGGCAGGTCCACACCCCGTTTTTGGTCCTGGGCGCGTGGCTGCTTGGCGGTCTGTTTGCGCTTGCGGCTGCGTTCATCTGGGCCGAGCTTGCGTCTGTGCGCCCGGACGTCGGCGGCCAATACGCGTATTTGCGCGAAGCGTTTCATCCCCTCGTCGCGTTTGTTTACGGCTGGGTGTTGTTGCTGGTGATTCAAACCGGCGGGATGGCGGCGGTTGCGGTCACGTTCTCGCGGTACTTCGTGCAGTTGACGGGTCTGCCGATCAGCTATCCGGCAATGGCGGCGATCGTGCTCGCCACACTCACGATCATCAACTGTCTTGGCGTGCGCGCAGGCGGGACCGTGCAGAGCGTTTTGATGGTCCTGAAGATCGTCGCCTTGGTCGCGCTCGTTGCGTGCGGCCTGTTTCTCGGAAATACAGCGCCATCGCCTGAAGGCATACTCGACAGACCGGCTTCGCTCGGTTTACTGACCGCGTTCGGCGTCGCGCTTGTGCCGGTGATCTTCTCTTACGGCGGTTGGCAGACGGCGACTTTCGTTGCCGGCGAGATTAAGGAGCCGCGTAAGAATCTGCCGCGGGGATTGATACTCGGCGTGATCGGCGTGGTCGTGCTGTATCTGGCAGCAAACGTGGTTTACCTGCGCGTGCTTGGAGTTTCCGGACTGGCCGGATCGACGGCGCCCGCGTCGGACGCGATGGCGAGTGTGCTCGGCAACGTTGGCGCGCGTGCGATCGCGACCGCGATTGCGATCTCGACTGTCGGCTTTCTGAGTCAGAGCATGTTGACAGCGCCGCGTGTCTACTTCGCGATGGCGAATGATGGGCTCTTCTTCAAGAGTGTCGGCACAGTCCATCCACGAACGCGTGCGCCGATCGTCGCGATCGCGTTGCAGGGAATACTGGCGATCGTGCTCGCGCTGCAAGGCGACTATGGAGCGATCCTGGATTACGTCGTCTCCGTCGATGTGATCTTCTTTGGTCTGACGGCGTGCTGCGTCTTCATCTTTCGCCGGCGATTGGGTCAAACTGAGGGAGCGACGCGTGTTCCTGGTCATCCGATTACGACTGTTGTGTTCATCGCAATCTGTTGGCTGGTGGCGATTAATACCGTGTACCAGAATCCGCGGAACACGCTATTCGGCGTCGCGATCATGTTGGCAGGCATACCGGTGTATTTATTTTGGCGATGGAGAGGCAGCAAATGACAGCGGTGCGCGGAGCTTACAACTCGTCTTACATACATTGGGCCAAGACGCAGTCGGAGTCGCGGTTCAATTTGGCAACAAGCGGATTAGGCAACTTGAGCATTCGCGATCTGCGCGTGTCGCTCGACGACCTTGAGTTGACGTATGGAGGTTACGGTTATCCGCCGCTGTTGCGAATGCTCGCCACGAGGTTTGGAGTTCAGCCTGGTTCGATCGTAACGACGGCGGGAGCGAGTTTCGCGAACCATCTGGCTATGGCTGCACTGTTCGAGCCGGGTGATGAGATATTGTTTGAAGAGCCTGCGTACGAACCGATACTCGCGACCGCAAAATATCTCGGCGCGGATGTAAAGCGTTACCAGCGCAAGTTCGAAGACGGTTTTCGCGTTAACCCGGAAGAGATCGACGCCCTGGTCACCGAGCGCACGCGGTTGATTGTGATAACAAACCTGCACAATCCGAGCGGCGTGTTTACTGACGAATCGACGCTGAAGCAAATCGGAGAGATCGCGCAGCGCGTTGGCGCTCGCGTGCTTGTGGTTGAGATTTACCTGGAGACGATGTTTGAAGAGGCGCCGCGGACGTCGTTTCACCTCGGCGAACACTTTGTAGTCACGAGTAGCCTAACGAAGGCGTTCGGACTCAGCGGGCTGCGATCGGGTTGGATCATTGCGGAAACAAGCCTGGCAAGTGACATGTGGTTGCTGAACGATCTTTTCAGCGCGACGCAGGTTCACATCGCTGAACGTCTGAGTGTCGTCGCGTTAAATCAGATCGACGAGATCGCCGCGCGCGCGAAAGCGTTGTTGGATCGGAATCGTGCGTTGCTGAATGCGTTTCTCGATACGCGCGACGATCTTGAAGTTGTGCGGCCGCAGTTTGGGACGGTGATGTTTCCACGTCTGCGAAGTGGCGAGACGGTGACAAGGCTTTGTCGCCTGTTGCGTGAAAAGTATGACACGACGGTCGTGCCCGGCAGGTTCTTTGAGCGCGCTACGCATTTTCGCGTTGGGATAGCTGGAGATACAGACGTCTTGGAAGCGGGCTTAGAACGACTTGGCAGTGCGCTCGACGAAATCAAGAGCTAACGCGGATTAATTTTTTGTGCCTTTTGTGGCTATCTTTTTCTGTTCTTCGACTATCAACCAGTCGCGCACTTGTTCCGCAGCTTCGATGCCGACGGCTTCCGTCGTCATTCTCACGGGCGTGCCTGAAGGCCAGTTGTCTCTTCTCAACATTGGTCCACCCGCGGATTTGTAGTAGACCTTGCCTTCAAACTTTTTCTGCCCACTCTTCGGCGCGAATACGAATATCTTCACATCCATATCCTGCGGGTTGACCATAATCGATCCAGCCTGAAACTCGTCGATGTCGTACTGGATCAGGACCACGGTCGCCTCAGTTTCCTTCCTGGCTCGCTTCTCCGCGTGGTCGCGTTTCAGACTGCCAACCTCCGTAGTAACCGAAACGTTTGCGAATTCTTTCAGTCGCGCGACAAACGCCGCGAAGATCGCCTCCTCGCTCAACAACGCGTACGAACTCACTTCGCGCGCCACGACGAGGGAAACTTTGTGTTTCAATTGATGCCCGTCGGTTTTTGGTTTCGCATCAGTCTCAGTTTGGGGTGTAGTGACGGGAGTCTGAGTGGGTTTGGGAGCGCGCCGGCCTGATTGGCCCAGCGCCTCCGTTGCGAGCAACATAAGCAAGCCCGAAACCACAAACACAGATCTCGGGAATCTGTGGTTAGTCGTCATTTGATTTGCTCCAGCGCTCTGATTGCTTCGCGAGCGTAATAGGTCAGTATGATGTCTGCGCCCGCACGTTTGATGCTTGTCAGCGTTTCCAACATTACGCGCTGCTCGTCGACCCAGCCTTTTTGCGCCGCCGCCTTGATTAGGGCGTACTCGCCGGAAACGTGATAAGCGGCCGTAGGGAGATCGAACCGCTCGCGCACCATCCGCAGCACGTCGAGATAAATCGTTGCCGGTTTGACCATCAGGATGTCAGCGCCCTCGGCTGCGTCGATTTCCGCTTCCCGCATGGCCTCGCGCGCGTTTGGCGGATCCATCTGGTACGCGCGGCGGTCGCCAAACTCCGGTGCGCTCTGCGCCGCTTCGCGAAACGGACCGTAAAGACCTGACGCGTATTTAACCGCGTAAGACATGATCGCGACGTTTTCAAATCCCGACTCGTCGAGTGCTTCACGGATTGCACCGACCTGCCCGTCCATCATTGCCGAAGGTCCAACCAGATCCGCTCCAGCGGCTGCCTGACTCACGGCCGTACGAGCGAGGAGTTCCAGCGACTCGTCGTTCAACACTTCGTGACCGCGAACTACACCGCAATGACCGTGCGACGTGTATTCGCACAAACACGTGTCGGCCATGATCAAAATATCCGGCGACGACTGCCGGATCGCGCGAATCGCGCGCTGCACAATGCCGTCTTCAGCGTAAGCGCCTGAAGCTAGTTCGTCCTTCGATTCAGGCAGCCCGAACAGGATGATGCTGCGCACGCCTGCGTCGAACGCGGCTGCGACTTCCTTCGTCGTTTCGTCGATCGAGAGGTTGTAGACACCAGGCATCGACGATATCTCACGACGCACGCCGTTGCCGGGACACACGAACAACGGCAGCACGAAGTCGTCGCGCGTGAGACGTGTTTCGCGCACCATCGAGCGGAGCGCATCAGTTCGTCGAAGACGACGGGGACGGTGAATCATTTCTTGAATCTTGTATCACCAGCGGTGATACGCCGGGTGGCCCGGTTTGACAGCTACGAAAGTGCCACGACACGTGGCGCAAACTTTGTCATGCGCAATCAGTTCACCTTCGACGACGGCGCGATCTTCAGTCGACTCGACGACGCGCGCCCGCATTCGTATCGGCTGATCGGTTGGCGTCGGCCGCTTTAGTGTGATCGCGTAGTCGGCGGTGACGGTACACGGCGGTTTGTCGGCGCCGGCTTTCTGCATCAGGTACCAGGCAGCGGTCCAGTTGCAATGACAATCGAGCAACGTGCCGATGATGCCGCCACTCAACACGCCGGGAAACGCCTCGTACTCGGTGCTCGGCTGCCACTCGGCGACAACTTCATCGCCGACCGGGAAGCTGCCGATGTGCAGGCCCTTCGGATTCGCGGGCCCACAACCAAAACAGGCAAGATTCGGTGCGAAGGTTTCCTGGATGCTTTTCGTCATCCGTGTGCTTTGTCCCTCAGATTCTGGCGTAGTTTGAACCGCTGAATCTTTCCCGTCGCGGTGTATGGTAACTCGTTTACAAACACATACTTGCGCGGCTGTTTGAATCGCGGCAACAACGTCGCGGCCAAGTCGCGCAGCCCTTGTTCAACTGAGCTAGGGTCGGATTCTACATCCTGCCTGACCACGAACGCACACGCGCACGGAAGTTGATGCTCGTCGAAGTCCTCCACCACCGCCGCCTGGCTGACGTCCGCGTGACGCAATAGCACGCCCTCGACTTCAACCGGTGAAACCCACTGCCCGCTCGACTTGAAACAGTCGTCGCTGCGACCCATGTGAAACCAGTAACCGTCGCTATCGCGGCGATAGAGATCGCCGGTCCTCACCCAGCCGTCGACAAACGTGCGCGTACTTTCTTCCGGTCGTTCCCAGTAATATCGTGACGCGCTCTCGCCTTTGATCCACAAGTTTCCTTCGACGCCATCCGGCGTTGGTTCGCCGTTCTCGTCGAGGAGGCGTGCTTCGTAACCGTCGAGCATCCGTCCACTGCTGCCGTAACGCACGTCATTCTCATGGTTTGACATGAACATGTGCAGCATCTCTGTCGAACCGATCCCGTCCAGCAACTGCACGCCGAATTCGCGTTCCCACTCCTCGCCGAGATGCGCCGGCAATGCTTCACCCGCTGACACACATAGACGCAAACTCGAGCAATCCAGTTGGCGGCCGCTGCGATGGTGATCAAGCAACAGGTTGTAAACCACAGGGACGGCGAAGAAGATCGTTGGCCGTGCAGTCGCGAGGGTTTGCGCGATGATGTCCGGCGTCGGTTTTTCGCTACACAGGATCGTGGTTGCGCCGTTCATAAGCGGAAAGGTGAAACTGTTTCCGAGTCCGTAGGCAAACGGGAGGCGCGATGATGAAAACAGGCGATCGTCTTTCGTGACTCCGAGCACTTCGCGGCAGAAGGTCTGGTTCGTGTAGAAGATGTCGGCTTGACGATGGACCGCGCCTTTCGGTTCACCGGTGCTGCCTGACGTGTAAAGAATGAACGCCGGGTCGTTTTCTCCAGGGGTGGGGAAGTGAATTGACGCCGTCTCACCGGGCGTCTCCAACACCGATTTCAGCGAATAAATGGAACAGCGCAATTTTTCCCGCGCATCTGTCAGGAGCGTATTGCGGATGTCGTCTTCCGCCAGCGCGAGCCGGGCGCCAGAGTTGTGAAGTATCGAACACTGTTCCTCGAGCCGGAGCGACATGTTGATCGGTACCGCAATGGCGCCCAATGAACAGATGGCAATGAACGCCTCGATAAACTCCGGGGAATCGTTGAGCAATAACGCAACGCGGTCGCCGGCCGCCGTTCCGAGCGACGTGAGGGCCTGGGCCATGCGCAAGGTTCTGGCGCGCAGTTCGCCATATGTGAGATCGCGCCCACGGTAGTGAATCGCGGGCGCTGTTGGATCATGAGCGAAGATGGCTTCGAAAAGATTCATTGTTGTTTGGGCTTGTTCGGCGTAGTTTGTATACCAGAACGGCCTTGTGTGTCACCGGCTCGACGCAGGGACTGAAGACGCATGGACCTGATCATCATCCTCTTTGTGCTGTTCATTCTGCTGACCATCATGACGGTGGTCGGACACGTAATTTGGGTGGTGATCAGCGCGATCCTCCGCTGGCTTTTTGACACCAGCACTAGCGAAGATAAGCCGCCGAGCATTGCTTACACAGCTCCACCCGCGCCGTCATCAAATCCTCGAGCCGAGGTGTTCAAAGATCTCGCAGCAACTGAACGCCAAATCGTTAAGTTCTATACGGATGGAAAAATCAACGATGAAGTCTATGAAAAATTATTGGCTCGGATCCGTGAAGAACGAGAAAACCTGACGTATCGTCCGCGTCCGCAGCAACCAACACCCCAACCGCAACCAACGCCCCAACCGCAACCAACGCCACAACCAAAACCGGCACCGAGTATTGTTCGACCTGAACCTGTGGTAACGGCGCCGCCTCCCCCACGATTTGAACCACCGCCACCACCGCCGCCGGTCGAACCGCCTCCTCCACCACGCCGGCCTTTCTCCGAAGTTCTCAACTCCTTCATGGAAGAGAGCAACATTCGTTGGGGCGAGATAGTCGGCGGATTACTAATCATAGGTTGCTCGACCGCCCTCGTCGTCAGCCTCTGGGCGCAGATCTCGGAGATCCCGGTATTCCGGTTTTTGATCTTTACCACTGTGACCGCGGTCCTGTTCGGCATCGGCTTGTACACCGAACATCGTTGGAAACTGCCGACGACAAGTCGCGGCATCCTTACGATCGCAACGCTGCTCGTGCCGTTAAATTTTCTCGCGATCGCGGCAGTGTCCGCCAGCAACACGTCGGGCGCCCTCGTGATCATCAGCGAGCTTGCAGCGCCGGCGATCTTTCTGTGTCTCGTGTACTTTGCCGGACGTGTGATCACGCCCGGTTGCGCGCACGTCTTGTCGGCTGGGGTGTTGGGATCATCGATCGGACAACTGCTCGTTCGTCACTTTGCGACGCCCGAGACCGGTCCAATGCTGCTCGTGTTTCTCGGCGCGTTTCCTGTCACGTTTTATCTCGTAACTGTCGGACTCGCGTTGCGCGTAGTCCTCTCCGATCGCGAGCTCTCTGACAGCAAAATAGTCGAAACCGAAACTGGTACGGTGTTCACCGTGCTAGGCGCGATGAGTTTCGCGGCGCTGCTGCCGTTCGGATTGTTGCTCTACAAAGGTGGACCAATTGGTCTAACGATGATGTATCTCGCGCCGCTCGTCACGCTGTGGGGCTTGCCGATGCTGGCGACCGGCACGATCCTCTGGCGGCGCATCAACAACAAGGAACTTGTATTTGCGAGAACGACGGGAACAGCGCTCGGTATTGTCGGCGTGATGATCGTTTTAGCGGGCATGGTCCTGGCATGGCCCAATCCCGCGAGCATCGTGCCCGCTGCTTTGCTTAACTTCGCGATCTTCACCGCGCTCGCCGTGTTTCTCGAACTGCCGGTCGCGCATTTGCTCGCGGCGAGCTGTCTGGGGTTGGCTTACCTCGTCACGTATCACGTCGCCGTCGGACACATCCCGTGGGAAAACCTCCGCGTGATGTCGCTGCTCGAGGTGAGTCTGACAGTTGCAAGCGGACAGGCTTGGGTTGGTGCGTTTGTGCTTTTTGTTATTGCGTCGGAATGGCTGTCTCACCGCAAGCGAGGACGTGATGCGGAGTACTACCTAATTGCTGCCGGTTTGATCGCTGCGCTGAGTCTCATCCTCGTGACCCTCTTCGGTAAGTTTGGGTTCGGCAAGTTGTCTGGCGAGGTTTACACGCTCTGGATGGTTTACGGGCTTTATGCCCTTGGCGGTTTTTGGATTGCCTGGCGACGAAAGCTGGTGCCACTCGCGTGGGTGGGATCCGCGTTGCTGGTGGTCGCACTCGCCGACGGCTTTACACATCCGCTGGCGCTTTCGTTCCCGTGGCAAACGGCACTGCTGGCGCACGCCACGATCTGCGCAATTGCGGCGATCGTGTGTTCGCGTAATCGTCTGACGGCGATTCTTTCCGAACCGCTGAATTACAGCGCACTGATCTCGGTCGTGCTGAGCGTGATCAGTCTGTTCCAGGCGAATCAATGGGAACAGACCTGGATGCAGGCGCAACGAGTGCTCTGGATCGCCGGGATTCTGCTTATCTCACTGTGGCTGAATCGCAATCGACTGCTGCTCAATCTTTTTCAGATCGCGTTGACGTGCGCGCTTGTGCTTACGGTGAAAGCGACGCTGCAACAGTACGAGTGGTACTCGTACCTGCCGCACGCGTGGCTCCATCCCACCGCGCTACAGATTCAGGGAACTGTGCTCACGCTGTTGGTGCTCGCGTGGATCGCCGTTCGGATGATCGTGCGGCGGCGAATGCCCGCCGGCACTCAAGGTACTCAAGGCCACTGGCTTAACGATGCATGGCAGCTGCTCGACGACAGTATTGCGTTCGATCGGATCGTTTCCTGGGCGCTGGTTGGTGCGTTCCTGCTGTTGGCAGTTTATGGATCGCTCGCTGGTGTGACGCAGGAGCTGGCTGCGTGGGGCAGTGGCTATCCGGGTTACGACGTCGCCGGATTCCCTCATCAGGAAGCACTGGGTCTTGGTTCGTGGATCGTGCTCGGTCTTTTGACCGTCGCGATGCTGGCGAACTACTTCGAACGACGTAGCGTCGTCTATCTGCTCGGCGCGCTCGTGGTCGTTTCGGCGGCGATTCCGTTGCTGGCTGGACTATTTGAACCGCAGATCGCGACGGCCACAGCATGGCGTTGGTTCGCAGCGTTATTCCTGATCGCCGGATCGATCCCTTTGTGGTACTACAGACCACCCCAGCCTCATCTGCGTACGCTCTTAATCATCCTTACCGTTGTGCCGCTGCTCGTTCTCACCATTTATCCTGCCCTGCGATCGATCTACTACATGCCGGTGCAGGGACCGGTGAGCGGTTTCTTCTCCTCGTTTGACGACGACTTCTCCTACGGCGTACCCCTCGTGCTCGTTGCGTTCGCGATGATCGGGTACGCGTTGCGCGAGCGCCTGCCGGAATTCGCCTTCTTTGGCGGACTGCTTTTCAATGCGACAGTCACGCTTGCGTTTCTGCTGACTGTCGTGGCCGCGAAAGGCTTGATGGACCAGGTCGTGTTGGTCCGTTTGGCGCAACTAAACGCGATCACGTTTGCGGTTTATGCGTTGCCATGGCTGAGCACGCGACGTCGCTGGCTCCCGCGTTGGAGCCCGAAACAGCGACGCTGGCAAAGAATCTACTCATGCTTCAAACCGGTTTGGCGGTTGTGCTGAACGTGTTGGTGATCGTGCCCGGCTGCTTACGCACTGGTTATGGCGCCTCGTTCTGTACGCAAACGGAACGGTTGCCGCCGGTAGTTTTCTCGGATGGTTGTCGTTCGCGGTCACGCTCGTGACGGCGGCGTGGGTGGCAAGAACGCGCGAACACCAACTCTCGCCGATCACGGTCGCGAGTGTGCTTTGGGGTGTCGCATGTCTGATTGCCTTCCGCGTGGCGGACAGGAGCGGCTGGCTCGGATTACACGTGCTGACGGTCGGCGCGACCGTAGTTACGGGCGCAATGATTGCTGCCTCCACTGTGACTTCGGCCGCGCTTCCTCCGGCAGTCCGCAAGCTATTTGATATCGGCGGGTTCTGGGAATCGCAATGCCGTCAACTCGCGGTGGCCAGCGGCGCCATCGCCGTCTTCCTTTGTCTACGAACTGTCACCGATTCCAGTGCAACACGCTGGTGGTCCATCGGACCGTTGCTGGTGCTGACGGCATTCGCCACGATCCTGCACTGGCAGACACTGCGCCGGCGTTACCTGTATGTCGCCGGGTTGCTGCTCAACACGTCGGTCACGTTGTGGTGGACGTTCATACTCACCGGCGATAAGGGTCTTGGGAATTTCCTGCTGACGAATGTAATGGTCGCGAGCGTGGCGGGCATGCTCTGGTTAGCGCTCGAACTGCGCGCGCGGCAACTGCGCGTGGGGGAAGGATACGCCGCTCTCTCGTTTCACAACGTCGTGGCGATCGCTACGAGCGCAATGTTGTTCCTGATCATCGTGGTCAGTATTGGCGCGCAGCGGCCGGACTCGTTGCTGCTGGAGATTCCAAGCCTGACGTGGGTTTCGTTTGCGTCTGTCGTTGCTTTGATGGCGGCAACCTTATGGGACAAGCGCGCGAAATACTCGGTCGCCGGACTTTACGTCCTTGGACTGTTCGCTGCCGCGATCGCCTTTCATCAAGTGGAACCGCAAGCAGATCGTCGTGAGTGGACCATAACGATTTTCCTCGCGCTATATTCACTACTCGTCGCACTGCTCTGGCGCTATCGCGAGCGAGTGATCGAATACGCCGCCCGCGCCGGCATTCCTCGCCGGATCGCGCCTGGAACAACAGATCTGCCGTGGCTGGCGGCGTTTACGACCCTGGCCGTTTTCACCGTCGGTGTTCTTGCCTTCTGGATCGATCTCGAATTGCTGCGGTTTGCATTCCGTGTCACGGCGTCGCTCGCCGTAGTCGCGCAGTTCTTTACGATCGCCCAGTTTGCCGAAGGAAAGAATGCAGAAAACTGGCGCCGCGTTTCACTCGTCGTGCTGGTGATCGGTTTGGTGTTGTTCGGCTGGTCGTGGCTCACGCCCGGCATTAACGGTACGTGGCTGAATCGTAGTGTGATTCTGATGGTTGCCGCCTTCGGCTTAACCGCTCTTTATGCGCTGTTCCTCGAGCGAGTGCGAAACCATTGGCCCGATTGGTCCAGTGCAGTGCGTTTCAGTGTGCCGTGGTTACTCGGCGGCGGTGTGCTCGCGTTGTTCTTCTGCCTCGGAACCGAAGTCTTCTATCAGATGACTTTCGGCGCGGTGCGCATCAATCCGTTTTCACTCGTCACGATTGGTCTGACGCTTGGCGCTGCCGTGGTGATCTGCGTGCTGTTTGCGCTGTCACCCGCCCACGATCCCCTCGCACTTTCCGAGCGCGGCCGCATGCGCTACGTCTACGTCGCTGAGATCATGCTGGCGCTGCTGTTCCTGCACGTGCGGCTCACGATGCCGTGGTTGTTCACGGGGTTCATCGAACGCTACTGGCCGCTTGCCGTGATGGTGATTGCTTATTTCGGCGTCGTCACGAGCGAATCGTTGCGACGACGCAGAGTGCTTGTGCTCGCACAACCGCTGGAACGAACCGGCGTGTTTCTACCGCTCTTGCCGGTGCTTGGTTTCTGGCTCGCCTCTTCAGAAGTCGACTTTTCGTTGTTGCTGTTCGTGGTCGGCGGGCTGTACGGACTCTTGTCGGTGCTGCGACGTTCGTTTGGTTTTGGCGTCTTAGCGGCCGTCGCGGGAAATGCGGGGCTTTGGTACA
The DNA here is from genome assembly GCA_963789185.1 of uncultured Acidobacteriota bacterium. Taxonomy (GTDB): domain Bacteria; phylum Acidobacteriota; class Blastocatellia; order Pyrinomonadales; family Pyrinomonadaceae; genus PSRF01. The sequence goes on along the minus strand of CAWBJU010000006.1, from coordinate 79,341 downwards.
TCCTGCATCGCACCGCTGATTATCAGTTCCTGCAACACCCACAGTTGTGGTTGATTCCGGTCGCGCTTTCGGTGTTGCTGGCGGCTTACTTGAACGAGAAGAACTTGAGCGAGGACCAGATGGCGGGAATCAGGTATCTCGCGCTCGTTACGATCTATGTGTCGTCGACTGCCGACATCTTTATCAACGGCGTCGCGAATTCACCGTGGCTGCCGCTTATTCTCGGCTCGTTCTCTCTCGCCGGTGTGTTCGCCGGAATCATCTTTCGCATTCGCGGATTGTTGCTGCTCGGGTCTGTGTTCTTGTTGCTGTCGATCATCACGATGATCTGGTACGCATCGGTGAACCTCGGTTGGACGTGGCTGTGGTACGTCGCCGGGATCGTCACGGGCGCGACGATCATCTTCATGTTTGCTTTGTTTGAGAAGAAACGCAGTGAAGTGATGCGTGTAGTTGAAGGACTGAAAGAGTGGGAACGATAAGATCGAAATCCGTGGTAAATTCCCTCGCCGATGATGCTAAAAACTCTGGTTCTTTTTTCTCTTTGTGTCTTTGTTCCCTCCGCCGCTGCGCAGCAGACTGGTCTGCTCCAGAATGTTGACGGCCGGAAGACTGTCGGTCTTGATGGGCCGTGGCAAGCGATTATTGATCCTTACGAATCCGGGTTTTACGACTACCGGTACCAGCCGAGCGCGAACGGTTATTTCAAGAACGCCAAGCCTAAGACAAAGAGCGATCTGATTGAGTATGACTTCGACAAGTCGGGGACGTTGAAGGTTCCCGGTGATTGGAATACGCAGTCGGACCAGTTGTTTTTTTACGAAGGGACGGTTTGGTACAAGAAGTCGTTTGATTATCAGCTTCAATCGGGCAAGCGGCTGTTTGTTCATTTCGGTGCGGCGAATTATGTCGCCGATGTCTATCTCAACGGAGAGAAGATCGGGCAGCACGAGGGCGGATTCACGCCGTTTAATTTTGAGATAACGAAGGTGGTGCGCGAGAAGGGAAACTTTCTCGTCGTGAAGGTTGATAACAAGCGCCGTCGTGATGCTGTGCCGACGTTGATGACGGATTGGTGGAACTATGGCGGGTTGACTCGTCAGGTTGCGCTTGTCGAAACGTCCTCGACCTTTGTGCACGACTATTTGATCCAGCTTGAGAGGGGTAGTTTGGATCGAGTTCGAGGTTGGGTTCGACTAAATGGTTCGCGGCTTGTTCAGCGTGTGACGATCCGGATTCCCGAGGCGGGCGTTCGTCGATCGTTTACGACCGATGCTAGTGGCCTCGCGGCGATCGACTTTCATGCTGATCTGAAGTTGTGGTCTCCCGAGGATCCGAAGCTTTACGACGTGCTCGTTGAGACGGAGACGGATCAGGTACGCGACCGGATTGGGTTTCGCAGTGTTGAGACGCGCGGTACGGAGATTCTGTTGAATGGACGGCCGATCTTTCTGCGTGGGATCTGCGCGCACGAGGAGGCGCCGATTCGCGGTGGGCGCGCTTACAGTCGTGAGGATGCGGTGACGCTGCTTGGTTGGGCGCGCGAGTTGGGCGCCAACTTCGTCCGGTTGGCCCATTATCCGCACAACGAAGTGATCATTCGTGAGGCGGACAGGATGGGAATACTGCTTTGGTCTGAGATTCCCGTCTACTGGACCATTCAATGGGAAAACCCGGCGACGCTCGAGAACGCGCGCAATCAGTTGAGTGAGATGATCCAGCGCGACAAGAATCGTGCTGCCGTTGTGATCTGGTCGGTCGCTAATGAAACTCCGCTTAGCGACGTGCGGCTCGCGTTTCTTAGAAACCTCGTGTCACATGCTCGCAGTCTTGATTCGACACGACTGCTCTCCGCCGCGATGGAGCGTCACTACATCAATCCGACGACGCAGATGATTGACGATCTTCTCGGTGAATTCCTTGATGTTCTCGGCTGCAACGAATACGTTGGTTGGTACGATGGATTACCTGAAAAAGCTGATCGAGTCGAATGGAAGTCGAAGTACGACAAGCCGTTGATCATGAGTGAATTCGGTGCTGATGCGTTGTACGGTCATCACGGCGACGCCTTGACGCGTTGGACTGAAGAGTACCAGGAAGATCTCTACCGCCGGCAAATCGGAATGCTGCGCAAGATCTCGTTCCTGCGCGGCACCTCACCCTGGATCCTGATGGACTTCCGCTCCCCCCGCCGCCCCCTACCCGGCATCCAGGACTACTGGAACCGCAAAGGCCTCGTCTCAAATCGCGGCGAGAAGAAGAAGGCGTTCTTTGTCATGCAGCAGTGGTACCGCGAGTTGCGAGAAGGTAAATAAGAAAATATATATACACTTGTAGATAATGCGAGTGGTACGATAATTCCGGCAGTTCACCTCAGTTGATTTCAGAAGAAGGTAATTGGAAGTAATGGCAAATCGTCGAGTTAATCAGCCTTCACCGGAGGCAAGAGACACGTTGCGTGCTTTGCGTCGCGCCGCGAAGAATGCTCTGGAACTCGGATTGAAAACGGGGACACCTGTTTGGGTCGTCAAGGACAATAAGCTCGTCGACCTCACCAAGGAACACCGTCCGTCAAAGAAATCACCATCAAAGCGTTCCTCACGAAAGGCCAATCCGCCCAAGGGAGAACGCGTCAAGAAGACGCAGTAAGTATCCCGCACAGGGTTCGTGGATCGATGTTCCCGCCTGAGACAACGCAGACGACTTTACCGTTACCTGCCTGACCAGCTAACGCGCACGCAACGGGGCAGGCGCCGGCGCCTTCGGCGATGATGTGATTGCGTTCGGCCATGAGGCGGAGGGCGGAGGCGACTGAGTCGAGATCGGCGACGAGTGAGCCATCAATCAGACCCTGAGCGCGTTCGAGCATCTGTGGGAAGACGAGACGAGCGCCAATGCCGTCGACGAACGATGGTTGGTAATCGACGGATTGCGGTGAACCGGCGGCGAGCGAAGCAGTCAGCGGCGCCGCGGTTGCGACTTCGGCTGCGTAGATCTTGCACTTCACGTTTAAGGCACGCAGCGCAGTGGCGATGCCGCAGGTAAGTCCGCCACCACCCCACGGAATTACAACCGCATCAAACTCCGGCAGGTCTTCCACGATCTCCAGCGCGATCGTTCCGTTGCCAGCCATTACGTTTAAATCGTCGAACGCATGTATGAACGTCGCTTCGACGCCGGGGAAGGCGCGTTCTTCAAACGCTCGCCACCACCGTTCAAACGGCACTTTGATAACTCGACCTCCGAGCCGTTCAATTGCGCGAACCTTCGTGTCAGGAGCGGTCTCGGGCGCAACGACCGTGCACGGGATGCCAAGCTCGCGTGCGCGCCACGCAACGCCCTGGGCCATGTTTCCTGCCGACGCCGTCAACACTCCGCGCGACAACATCTCCGGCGTCATGTGGCCCATCGCATTCGCCGCGCCGCGAATCTTGAATGCGCCTATCGGTTGAAGATTCTCGAGTTTGAGGTAAATCTCGGCGGGCGCGTCCGTGACGTTCAGGCGGACGAGCGGCGTGCGGATCGCGGCGTTCGCGATCATGCTACGTGCGGAGTTAATTTCGGAGAGTGACGGCAGCATTAACCAAAATCTACCCACGTACCAGCATTTGATTCTTTTGCTTTTCGATACAGATAATTCGCGGCGGCAAGGTCCTCCACAGCCAGGCCTAACGATTTGAATAACGTGATCTCTTCCGGCGACGTCCGACCAGGTTTCTGTCCTGTAAGAACTTCACCGAGTTCAGCGCGAATGTGTTCTGGTCCAATTGCGCCTTCACGCATTGCAAACAGGTAGTCACCGGCTTCGTTCAGCGTTGACTCCCGACGGTCGATAAACAGTGCTGACTCAGCGATCGTCGCAGTATCGACCTCACGAGCGAGTGGCGTGCTCGAACCCACGACATTCAAATGAACGCCCGGCGAAATCCACTCGCGATGAACGACCGGTTCTTTCGAGTTTGTGACAGTCGCAATCAAGTCCGCCCCTTCTAAAGCCTCGACGACAGTCTCAACCGGCTCAATCGCACAAGGAGCACTCCCGCTCATCTCTTTCGCCAATTGTCTCGCATGCTCAATATTCCTACTCGCAACGCGGCAACGTTTGATCGGCCTGACCTCCGCGATCGCCTTCAAATGCGTACGCGCCTGGACGCCCGCGCCGATAATCGCGAGATCGGAAGCATCTTCTCGCGCGAGCAGGTCTGTCGCGACTCCGGAAACAGCAGCAGTGCGAATCGCGGTAATCGCCGACGCATTCATCAACGCCAGCAACTCTCCCGTCTCAGCGCTGAAAAGCAGCACCGCACCCTGATGCGCATCTTTACCCTTTGCCGGATTCCCGGGAAACACGCAAACGGTCTTCAAACCATAAGCCCCGTCATCACCGCCAACGTACGACGGCATCAACCCCATCACACCCGCTGCATTGGGCGGCCGCACAATCGTGCGCAAAGGCTGATGCACCTCCCCCGACGCAAGCTTCACAAGCGCCTCACGCATCAGCGCGATGCACACCTTCATCGGCAGGAGTTCAGCGACTTCATCGTGATTCAGTATCAGGATCTTCATGGCGCACGGAATCTATCATATGGCGCAAAGACTTTCGCACCGACACGGCGTTAACCGGTGCGGGCCGCGAGACATCGCGCACGTAGCCACAACGCTCATAAAACTCAACTGCCTCGACTGCAGCGTTCGATCGCATTTCATCGCAACCCTTCGCTTTCGCAAACGACTCGGCCAGACGAAGCAAGACGCGCCCGTGGCCTTGTTGCTGTAGATCCTCGCGAATGGCGACGCGCCGCAGCCACGCAACCGGCGCAACAATGTCCACCCGAAGGACGCCGACAACAGCGTCCCCATAAACCAAAATGAGTGGATGATTGCCCGGCTTCGAATCGTCCGGATGGTTCTCGATGTACGCTTCCGCCTTGCCGCGATTTTCAAACAGAACCTTGCGACGAATCGCGTGAAACGCTCGCCATTCTTCTTCCGTCTGCGGTGTTCTCAATGCGTGCTGAAACCCTGTCATGCGGATCTATCGTATACTCAACCGCCCAAAGTCGAACCCAGTGAGCCTACAAAACAATGAATAAAATTTACTTTTACGTCGCTCTCGCAGGTGCGCTGTTATTCGCCGCGCCTTCAGCTCATGCCCAGGACATGGTTTGGCCGCAATTTCTTGGCCCGCAATCCAACCCCGTGGGCACTCACGCGAAACTCGCGGATCGTTGGTCCAAGACGGATAACGTCGAGTGGTCCTTGGAAGTGCCGGGCCGCGGCTGGTCGTCGCCAATCGTCACCGGCGGCAAAGTGTACCTGACGACGGTAACAACCGACGGCAAGTCGAAAGCCCCGCAAGTCGGCACCGAATACAGCAACGAGTACGCTGCGGAGTTACAAAAACAAGGGCTCTCGGGTGCGGAAATAATGAAGCGTCTCAACGAGCGCGACATCGAGCTCCCGAACGAGGTGAACCTCCATTACTTTCTTTATCGTCTCGACTTGAAGAGCGGTAAGGTTGAATGGGCCAAGGAGTTCTTCACCGGTCGCCCGCCCGGCGGCCGTCATCGCAAGAACAGTTTCACTTCAGAGACTCCGGTAACCGACGGCAAGTTTATCTACCTCTACGTCGCGAACCTTGGGCTGTGGGCTTTCGACCTGAAAGGCAACCAGGTTTGGACCACCCCGATGGAGTTAAACCCGATCTATCTCGAGCTGGGAAGCGGCGCCTCGCCTGTGTTGGCGGGAGACCTCCTCGTCGTTTTGTGCGACAACCAGAAACAGCAGTACGTTGCTGCTTACGACAAGAAAACCGGCAAGCAGATGTGGCGCACCGATCGCGATCTCGGTGGGAGGCAACCTCCAGTACAACGCTCCGGATGGTCCACACCTTTTGTCTGGCGGAATGGGCAGCGTACCGAGATCATTACCGTTGGACCACTAACGGCCATTAGTTATGACCTTTCCGGCAAAGAGTTGTGGCGGTTGTCAGGGATGTCGATGACGCCCGTGCCGACGCCGTTCGCTTACGAAGGTTTGCTTTTCATCAACGGCGGACGTGGCCGTTCGCTGTTCGCGCTGAAGCCTGGTGCGACGGGTGATATCACGCTGAAAGAAGGTCAGACTTCAAATGAGTATGTTGTGTGGTCCCAGCCGCGTGGCGGGACTTATCTGCCGTCGTCGGTCGCTTATCAGGGTGCGGTATATACGCTGACAGAAACCGGGATTCTTAATCGCTTCGACGCGAAGACCGGAGCGCAGTCGTATAAGACGCGGATCGATACCGCGGCTACGAACTTCACCACTTCGCCGTGGGCTTACAACGGGAAGTTGTTCTGCCTGAGCGAAGAAGGGCATACGTTTGTGGTCGAGACAGGTGAACAGTTCAAGTTATTGCACGTGAACGAACTGGATGATTTCGTTCAAGCGTCGCCGGCGCTTGTCGGTGAGCGTCTGCTGATCCGAACAGAACGCCGGCTCTACTCGATCCGCCGTAAGGCATAGGACCGAGGGCATAGCCCCCGGTCTCACAAAGCGCCTGCGGCGAGGCATAGCCTCGCCTCACATCAGGCGGCGAAGCCGCGGCAGAGAGATTCGCACGTGAACCCGCAGCAGAGTTTGATGCGACGGGTTAATTACTGCCGGCAGCCGCCGCAGTCACTCTGTCGGGAGTGCTGGTTGAAAACACGCAGGTCGCGACGGTAGCCCTCGACAATGTCGAGAATGAAGCGAATGTCGCCATCTTCCATGTTCGGGTAACGGCGATACGCTAACGCCGCCGACGTGTCGAGCGCGTTCAGCGCCTGCGAATACCGGCCACGCCGTGCGAGCCCGGTCATTTCGAACAGTGAATCAGCCAGCTGCGCGATCGTGTAGTTCTTCTTTACTTCAACATCGGTCAGCAGCTCGCACGACTCGTTTTCAGCCGGGACCAGTCGCGCCTCCTGCACTTCTTCCACCATGCACTTGCGTCTAACGTCGTAGTACGACAGCCGCACCTTCACCGAGGTCGGCGACTTCGTGGAATCGGCGCGAAACTTCGCCATCACCACCTGCGTCAGGCCGTTGTTCATGTCATCCAACTTGATCGAGACACTCCCATTTCCATGACGCGGCTCGTAGCCGTAAATCTTTTCGAGCTGCAGACCTGGACCATAATCGATCCGGACCTCAACTCTCTTGGCGATTGACGAGATCAGACTCTGCACTTCGTTCACGAAAACCTTATCGATGTCTTTGTAGTCGGAAATGAAGTGATAAAGCCCGCGTCCGGATCGCGCGAGGGTGCGCAGCAGATCGTTGTTGAGATCGTTCCCAACGCCGATGGTTGAAAGATCGACGCCCTGGCCGTTGAACTCTGACGATTCAGCAGCGATGCGTCTTGGATCGACGACGCCCTCATTCGCGATGCCATCGGTGAGCAGAATAACGCGGTTAGTCGCACCGGAACGCAAATGCTTCTTCGCTTCCGCGTAACCCAACATCAACCCACCGTGCAGATTCGTCGAACCGTTCGGCTCGAGACAATCGATCGCGCGTCTGAGCGCATAACCATCGCCGACTGTGCGGGCGGGGTACAACACTTCCGCAGTGGAGTCGAATGCAACGATCGAGATGATGTCGTCACCACGCAGCCTGCCGATCATCGCGTGCAAACCACTCTTCACTCGCGCCATCTTGTCGCCCGCCATCGAACCGCTCTTGTCGATCACCAGCACGAGATTAAGCGGACGTAAGTCAGTGCGCTCGTTAACTTCCGCGGTGGTAAACCCGATCTGCAACACGGCTTCGCGTTGCCAACGCGAAATCTCGCCGCTGCCCCAACGCGTGTCCATGGCCACTGACTGGCCCGCCTTAGGCAAAGGCAGACGGTGCTTGTGATAGTTAATAAACTCATCGACAACTATTTCGTCGGGTACATTGAAAACGGGAGCGGGAGCGCTGTAAACGGTGTACGACCCTGACGACGATGGATACTGTGAAGTGGTAGCGGGGGGCGGTATGTACGGGCCAGAGCTAACACCAGCGCGGGCGCGGGAAACAGAAGCGGCCGATGTGTTCGACTGCGCCAAAACAAACGTCGAGGAACATAAACAGAGCAGTGCTAACGCGAGGACCTTCTCGAAGAAACGATAGACCTTCATCGCCTTTCTCCTATTTGTCTTGGAACTTACAAGTTGAGAGCGGGGAGCCCGGTAGAACTAATCCCTTTGGGAAACAGAGATTCAGTGAGCGCGATTAGAGTTGCTTTGGCTGGCGAAAGAAAAGAGGCGAAAGAAAAATACTTCAGATGCGGCGTGAGTCGTAGGCCCAGTGAAGCAGCGCTTGTCGTTGTTTCGGCCGGCATTCGGTATCACCCTTCGGACAGTTCTTCCTGACCTGGGCGATATGCCGCTGTATGGCGCGCCAGCGTTTAATCTGCCTTTCGTCGTCAGGACAACGACGGCCCATGTAGTAACGGCAATACCATTGAAACCAACCGCGCGGATCTTCGTGATAGATCCAGCCCTTCCTCTTCCAGTATGAAAGCGGTTTTGAAGCATTGACGCCGAAGTAGTTCAACTTCGGATCGTGTCGCTCTGCGCAGAGTTTTGCGCGGCGAAACCATGAGGCGGGAAACTCAGCGGCGCAATCAGTCATGTATTTACCGCCGAAGACGCCAAGTTCAAGCATCTCACGCGGTGTTAATTCGGGTTTGAATTCAGGATGGAAGTTTCGCCCCGCAGGCTCGGTGCAGAAGTAGACGTAGCTCGATTGCATCAAGTCGTTGACTGCGACGCGTCGTCTTTTCATCGACGATTATTAAAACAGAACTCGAACGATGACGCGACGCGTGTAATCGCGATTACGAACCAGAACTCGTCGCCGCAAAACAAACTCGGGCCGGATCGCTCTCGAGGTTATCGACGTACAACCTAAGTCTGAAACACTTGTGGCCGATATTCGGCAACAACCTGATATTGAGCTGTTTCAACCAGATCTGTCCCGGAATATCGTTAACGAATTCGACCGGCAGCGGATACACGAGATGATTCGGATCTTCCGCTGTCAGTATCGTTTGAGATGGATTTTTCACGTCCTCGAGGTTCCTCGCGAAGATCACCACTCGCGCCATTCCATCATCTGCGAATTCCATCGGATGAAAGATCGAGAAGGGTTGCCCAACGAAGCTTATTGAGTCGAGCACGAGTGCGACGTCAGTATTTTGGACCGTCACGATTTCAGGACGCATCCGGCCCGTGAAGTTGATTCTTACATCCTCGGCCAGGTCATTAACCACATGGTTCAGCGGCGCAATAACCAGGAAACCCTGCGCGACAGGAGCGATGGTGTAATTTTGGCCCGCGGGAAGGTTGGTAAACGAATAATTACCGTCCTTGTCAGTTATGACTGAGCTAATCGACAACTGGACCAGACGAACAGTTACGCCAGGGATGCCGGCGCCGTTCGGTTTCGTCAGTCGTCCGAGAATCGTGTGACGGTTGAGAGTGCCGCTGAAGTCGACTCCTGCTACGTCTCGCGACGGACGCACAACGGTGTGACTCGCGTTTGTGAACACGTAGTGACGCTTGCTGACCGTGACAGTGTAAGTGCCGCTTGTTGGCAAATTAGTGATGCGGAAGTTGCCGAGTGCATCTGTAAGCCCGACGGCCGTTTGCGATCCGCTCAACGTGATCGTTGCACCGCTAAGCGGGTTTCCAACTTCATCCTCAACATTGCCCGAGATTGAAAAGTTCTGCTGCGGGTCGCTTTCGAGATAATCATTCAACGCGTCACGCTGTTTGTTCAGACAAGCGTTGTCGGTTCCGCATCTGATCAGCAAGTCGGACCAGTAGAAGTGAGCCGCGGGTTCTGGTTGTCTGCCTAACACTGCCACAAACCGCTGGCGTACGTACTGCACCGGATCATTTTCAGGCTCCGTTTGCATCTCGGTGGTCGTTTGAGCGTTCGAATCGAGTCCGCCGTAAACCGAATTGATTACCGTCAGCAGCTCGGTGCGGTCGTCGGCGCGTATCCGATCCGCCTTCTCGATGCATGTCAGGCGGTCGAGTATGGCGTGCGAGGTTCGATAGAAATCGATAGCCGCGCCAGTGTTTTTGCTCCAACCGTAATGTGAATTCTCGACCAGCACGTTGCGCACGTCGAAGAACTGGTGACCCGCGGTGCCGAGATTCGAAACATTCATCTTCAGACCCGAGATATAGACCAGGTCGATTGGCTCAACGGGAAAGTCCCACATATGAGGCAACGCAGTAATGCCGATCCAACCGCCTTCGTCGAAGAACGTGTCGCGTATCACAGCTTCTCGGCGCGGCGAGTCATGAGTTTTCGGGGCGACGCCCGCGAGGTTGATCCATGAGAGCGGCGCTCCGAGTCCCATCTTGCCGAAATATGATCGCAAACCGTAGTCGATGAAGATCGAATTCGAAATGCTGAACCTCTTCCACTCGATGTTCTCGATGATTGGCGCGTAAGCACCACTGTTCGCGGTGCTGCCAAGAACCATACTGCTCTCGACAGACAGCTCGCAGCGCACAGCGCGAATGATGTTTCCGCCGCCGAGTCCCGGCACAGCGCCAAAAGTGGCGATGCCGTAGAACTCGGAGTGACGAACTGTGGCGTGTTTGATGTCGATCAAAAACAGCGTGATGAAAGCATCGCTGATGCTTGATTCGATGCCGGTGAAGGCGAGGTGCTCGATCGTTAAGTTGTTTGCATTGCGCAGGGTGATCGCGCTTTGCGTTGCGCCTGTGGCAGGAATGAACTCCGAAACGAGATCCAGACTTTCCGCGAGATCGTTACCGCCCGCTGTTGGCGGGGCGGGCATCGTGTCGGAGGGCACGCCTTGAATGATTACGTTCGCGCCCGCGAAGTCCCTCACCACCGGCGTCCGAATCAGGTATACACCTGCAGGGATGTTAAGAGTGCCGCCTCCAGCCGCGGCGACCGCGTCGAGGGCCCTTTGCAAAGCTGGACCATCATCGCTTACGCCGTCACCCACTGGGTCGAAATCAGCGAGATTAAAGACGTTTGATTGGGCACTGGCTGTAAAAGAACCGAAAACCAGGATTGCAATAAGCAGAGCTATCCGTTGCCGCACGAGTATTCGATTGTTTTGGTCCATGTTCCTCTAAAAAGTTGTCGCTTTGTGAGGGACAAGGGCGAATTGGGAGGCCCCAAAACAAAATACAAAACAAGCCAAACATTACGCAACAAGTTTTTACAGATCGGTCAAATTGGTCCATGGACCACGGACTGCGCAATTTGCGCAGTCCGTGATTTTTCGGAGTGTGAGGTTAATTATTTAGGGTCGAGTTTTCGGCCGGCGTTCAGATTGTCCCAATTCATGATGGCGTTGAAAATGAGGAAGTAGCTGCCCTTCGTTTGCCCACGCCAGAATGGATTGGTCGAAAACAGGAGTACATGTCCGTTACCGGAAGGCACGTCAATGATGGCCGCGCGCTGCGCGATCTCATCGCCGTTATCCAGCAATCCGGAAACAAACAGATCGCGACTGTCGGCGTAACGCATCACCACGCGCGGACGCTGATTTGGTGGGATCAGTCCGACCGCGTTGCGTCGTTGTTCGTCCATCACCGGTGGCGCCTGCCACACTTCCACTCTTGGTGGCGGCTCCGGAATGTCGACCGGTGGACGTCCCTGCGGTTGATCCGGATCATCGGGTGTGCCACGACCGGTTGCGCGCGGCGCCTGGCGTGACGGACGCCCGCCGACGCCGTTGTTGAGACTGTAGATCGCACCATTCATGCAGTACATCGCGAGCGTGTCGCCGTAGCCGTACGCGATAGGGCTGTCTCCATCGACCATCTTTGTGCGAAGGATTGCGCCAACCGCTTTTAGGCGTGAGGAACGACTCGTCGAGACTCCCGCCGTGAAGCCGACGTTGATCGCAAAATCCGAAGTGTCGTCGATGGTGATAAAGAGTCCGCCGTCTTTGATGAACTTTTGCAGGTTTTGCAATCCGGTCCAACCGAGGCCCGGACGCATGTCGTCGGTTTCGTCGATACCGCCGAGGTTTGGCGTCAACGTCGTCTTTCGCCACGGCAGTGGATTACCGTACATCGGCCTGCCGTTGATGATCGCCTGCGCTCCGCTTCCGACCGGACCAAACAAGATGACGTCGTACTTTGCTTTCAGGTTTGGATCGCGCGATGCGTCCTGCGTGCTGATGTAAGTGAAAGGAACTTGCAGGTGATCGAACCCCAGCCGGAACCAGCCTTCGTCCTGCGTGTTGAGCCACGTGTGCATGATCGCGACGCGTGCGGCGCGCACCGGGTGTGTCTTGACCGACGGAGCATCGTTGACGGCGTAGACCTGAACGCCGAGTTCGTTGGCGACGCGGCGCACGTCTGCTTGGGAGGCGCGACGAATGATAAACGAGCCGCGATTGAACTTCCGTCCAGCGGCGTCAAACGGTTCTTCCGCCGCTTCCATCTCGACATCTTTCAAACGATAACGGAACGTGACGAGCGCGTTGTCGGCATTGTGATTGACGAGATAAACGGTGCTCGCGCTGCCGGTGACTCCGCCCGGCGACTTGATCTCAGTGCTGATACGCTCCATCGGCGCCGTTAACACTTTGACGTCCGTGACGCGGACGACTTCGACGTTTGCGAGTTCACCCATGGTCCAGGCGGTGTCGTCGTAAATGTCTTGTTGCGGATCGTTAGGCGCCCAGTACTGGTAATCGAGAAGAGCGTCGGCGATACGGCTGTAAGGTTGGTCCATTCGGACGATGAAAGTGCCCGCTGGGAATGTTCGGTCCTCCGTTTTTGATGCCGGAGACGGCGAAGCCGACGGACTCGCACCTGCCGCTGGTCGTGGGGCTTCCGAGCCCGCTTTCCGTTTGGTTGCGACAGTGAATGGCGCGGTGGCTTTGCTGATCTCCACGCCCTGCGCTTGCAACGTGCGGAGGAGCTCAGCCTGGTTGCCGGCGCGCAGTTCGTTGCCTGGGAATACGTATGCGGCGGGGCCTTCGTTCTTCGGCTTGTCGATCGACCGCTTGCTCTTCAGGTAGAAGTTTTTAAGAAACAGTTTTCCGTTGTTGGCGAAGTAATGCATCGTCGTCAACAAAGCAGTCTGCTGGTAGTTGTTGTTGTTGCGTTGTGACCATTTCGCCTTGGGCAGCGGCGGGTTTTGACGATACCAGGTGCGCTGGTAATCGCTCGGCGATAATGTTCGTTCGAGCGTGTCGGCGCCTGCGTTACCGAAAGTCTCGTACAGACGGCTGATGCCGTTGTGTGTCGCGGCGATGAACATCAGGTAGCCCGGCGACCACGTATCGAAGTTGCCATGTGCGAAAACGCCCGGCATGCCAAACTTCGTCATCTCGGACACGTTGTGCCATCCGATCATTTGCCATTCGTCGGTCAGAATCGGATCGACCCACGCGTTGTATGGACCATCGCCAATGGTGTTGTCGTAGAGATATGGCACTGATTCATGCAGGTCGTGCAGCACCTGCGGCTTCCACGAAATGTACGTGTTGAGCACGTTGCGCGTGAGCTTCAACGACAATCCGATCGCGTCGCGGTTGTTGTCGTGTGCGACGTATTTTCCCCAGTAGATCAGCGATGGCCAGTTGCTGTTCGGGTTCGCGAGGTGCCAGTTGTAAATGTCGACCGCGCGATTGCGGCCATCAACTTCGACTACTGGAGTGATCAACGTAACCATTTGGTCGCGGATCGCTTTCACGTAAGGACTGTTATCGACCGCGAGTCGATAAGCCAGCTCCATCAGCGCGGTTGGCGAGCCGGTTTCGTTCGAGTGAATTGCGCCGGTGATGTAGTAGACCGGAAACGAAGCGCCGACGAGTCGATCGGCCTCAGCCTCGTCCATATTGATCGTGCGAGGATCGGCGAGTTTGTGCAGCCGCGCACGGTTTTCTTCCAGTTTCGACAGCAACTGCTCGGAGGCAACTGCTACCGCGATCATTTCGCGACCTTCTTCGGTCGTGCCGATCGAATACACCTTCACGCGCGGGCTCGCGCGCTCCAGCATGCGCATGTACTTGTAGACGTCTTCGGCGTAGGGCAGCTTGCCGGGTGCGCCGGCAACGTCGCCGAGTACTGCTTTCGGTGTCGGTACGTCCGACGAGGCGGGAAGGTAATCGGTTAGCGGCGAGTTGAAGTATGGCGCGGTCGTGTATTCGCGGATTTTGTTTGTGTATTCCTGATCGATTGGTTGATTCGGATCGCGGGCCGGTTTGATCTGAACCTGAGCATTAGTGACTGTTACAAATGTTGTTAAAGATAGCAGGAGTAGAAGCGACCGAATGGGGCGCGAATGAGTCATATAGTTTTGTCCTCTGCTGGCTTTTAACATAATCTGTGAGGCGATGTCGAAGGAATCGAAGAGTGCCGGCGGCCTGCCTGCGATCATTGCAACTGTGAAAACGCTTTCAGCGGAGACAGGGCTTATTCGCGGTGCGCGAACGATGCTGAAAGTCAATCAGTTCAACGGCATCGACTGTCCTGGTTGCGCGTGGCCGGAGCCGGATCGCGATCGATCGCATTTCGAGTTTTGCGAGAATGGCGCGAAGCATATCGCTGACGAGGCGACGACGAAACGAGTCACGCCGGAGTTCTTTCAGCAGTGGAGTGTTGCGGATCTGGAACTGCAATCGGATCAATGGCTCGGCGCGCAGGGAAGAATCACGCATCCGATGTTGCTGTCGCGCGGTGCAACGCATTATGAACAGATCAGTTGGGACAGTGCTTTCGAACTGCTCGCGGATGAGCTCAATGCGCTGAACTATCCCGACCAGGCGATCTTTTACACCTCAGGCCGCACGAGTAACGAGACCGCGTTCCTTTATCAACTCTTCGTGCGGCAGTTTGGCACCAACAATCTTCCCGATTGTTCGAACATGTGTCACGAGTCGAGTGGATCGGCGTTGAGCGAGACGATTGGCGTCGGGAAGGGAACGGTGACGCTCGAGGATTTCGACCGCGCGGAAGCGATCTTCGTGATCGGTCAGAACCCTGGTACGAACCACCCACGCATGTTGAGCGCGCTCGAACACGCGAAAAAGAACGGCTGTAAGTTGGTCCATATCAACCCTTTGCCGGAAGTTGGCATGACGCGGTTCAAGCATCCGCAGCATCTGTTGGCGATGTTTGGATCGGGGACCGAACTGGCAGACTTGTTTTTGCAGGTGCGAATCAACGGCGATGTCGCCTTGCTCCAGGGCATGTCGAAAGCAGTCTTGGCGCATGAAGGGGCTCTCGACCAGGAATTCATCGCAGCGTACACGACTGGGTTTGACGCATTTGCCGCTTCGGTGCGTGCTGTTTCGTGGAATGACATCGTCGAACAGAGTGGAGTCTCGCAGGAACAAATCGAACAGGCCGCGCAGATCTTCATTAAATCGAAGCGAACGATCTTCTGTTGGGCCATGGGCCTGACGCAGCACCGCAACGCCGTCGCCAACATCCAGGAGATCGTTAACCTGATGTTGTTGCGCGGACAGGTGGGCCAACCCGGAGCCGGACTCTGCCCGGTGCGTGGTCACAGCAACGTGCAGGGCGACCGCACGATGGGTATTTGGGAACGTCCTACTGCGACATTTCTGGACCGACTTGGTGAGGAGTTTAATTTTGAACCGCCACGCAATCACGGGTTCGACACTGTTCGCGCGATTCACGCAATGTACGAGGGGCATGGCCGCGTATTTTTTGCACTCGGCGGCAACTTTCTCTCCGCGACACCCGACACTGATTTCACAAGCGCTGCTCTGCGTCGTTGCCGCCTGACTGCTCACGTCTCGACAAAACTGAATCGTTCACATTTAATCACCGGCGAGCGCGCGCTGATCCTGCCGTGCCTCGGTCGCACCGAAGTTGACACGCAGGTTGCTGGACCACAGTTTGTCACCACGGAGAATTCGATGGGCGTGGTGCAGATGTCGCATGGATCGCTCGCGCCCGCTTCGCCAGAGCTTTTAAGCGAGGCGCAAATCGTTGCTCGACTGGCACGCGCAACGCTCGAGGATCGGACCACTGTCGATTGGGAAACGCTCGCGAGTGATTACGACAACATTCGCGCGCGTATCGAGCGCGTGGTGCCGGGTTTTGAAAACTACAATGCGCGCGTGCGCGAACCCGGCGGGTTCTACCTTCCAAACGCGGTCCGCGACCGAGTTTTCAATACCGCTTCCGGCAAGGCTGTCTTTACAATCCACGCGCTGCCGAATCACAATCTTGGGCCGGACCAGTATCTGATGATGACTATCCGCAGCCACGATCAGTTCAATACGTCGGTTTATAGTGAGAACGATCGTTATCGTGGCATCAGTAACAACCGGCGTGTCGTGTTTCTGAATCGGGAGGATATCGCGGCGGCTGGTCTACGCGAGCAGCAAGTTGTCGATCTCGTCAGTCACTTCGAAGGCGAAGAGAGAATCGCAAGAAAGTTTACGATCGTGCCGTACGATATTCCCCCGCGTTGCGCTGCCACTTATTTTCCGGAGGCGAACGTTTTAGTGCCTGTGCGATACGTGGCCGAAAAGAGCAACACACCTGTTTCCAAATCCGTGGTGATTAGCATTCGACCCACATCTGAATGAACTTGTCATGAGCAAAACACTGACCCGGAAGAAGCCGGCCAAGGCCGCCAAAAAGCCGGCTAAGGCCGCAGCTAAACAATCCTACGTCCCTGGACAAAGTCCCAAACAGAAACTCTACGCCAGCCTTGTTGTGCAGCTACTCAGTCTGCTCAAGGGCGAACACGATCTGATCGCGAACGCCGCAAACTTCAGCGCGCTGCTGTTCAATTCGCTGCCGAACGTCAACTGGGCAGGGTTTTATTTTCTGCAAGGCGAAGAGTTGGTGCTGGGGCCGTTTCAGGGTAATCCCGCGTGCGTGCGCATCCCGCTGGGCAAGGGCGTGTGTGGAGTTGCTGCACAGCAACTTGAGACGATCATTGTGCCCAACGTGCACGAGTTTCCGGGACATATCGCTTGCGACGTAGCGTCGAATTCCGAGATCGTCGTGCCGTTGTTTGATGGTGAACGATTACTCGGTGTGTTGGATCTCGACAGTCCAACGATCGGGAGGTTTGACGATCAGGACGCTGAGGGGTTGAACGAACTCGTCACCGTATTCGTCGCGCATGAAGAAGGTTTGGACCGATGATTACGATCAGACAGGCGAGG
The DNA here is from genome assembly GCA_963789185.1 of uncultured Acidobacteriota bacterium. Classification (GTDB taxonomy): domain Bacteria; phylum Acidobacteriota; class Blastocatellia; order Pyrinomonadales; family Pyrinomonadaceae; genus PSRF01. Next base: position 62,162 of record CAWBJU010000006.1, on the reverse strand, counting down.
GAACGCGGCCACTTCGATCATGGTTGGCTGAATACGTATCACACGTTCTCGTTCGACCAATATTACGATCCGCGGTTTATGGGCTTTCGGCAGTTGCGCGTGATCAATGAAGATTTTGTTGCGGCCGGGCGTGGTTTTCCGATGCATGGGCATCGCGACATGGAGATCATTACGTACATTCTCGAGGGCGCGCTGCAACACGAAGACAGCATGGGTAATGGATCGATGATTCGACCCGGTGATGTGCAGCGCATGACGGCGGGTACCGGTGTCAAACACAGTGAAAAGAACGCCTCTCGCGAAGACGCGGTCCACCTGCTACAGATCTGGATCCTGCCGGACACGGTTGGTTTGGAACCAGGTTACGAGCAGAAAGCGTTTGGTGAAGATGAACGGCGGGGGCAGTTGCGGCTGATCGCGTCGAATGATGGGCGCGACGGATCCGTCACCGTGCATCAGGATGTGAGTTTGTTTGCGTCGATACTTGGCGAAGGCGAGAGCGTTAAGTACGACATGGACCAGACGCGTTATGGCTGGATCCAGGTTGCGCGCGGCGCAATCAGCGTGAACGGCCAGCGCGCCGGGCAGGGTGACGGTGCGGTTGCGATGGGCGAGAGTTCGTTGGAGATCGCGGCCGAGGAACCTGCGGAAGTCTTGTTGTTTGATCTTGCGTGAAATCGGTGTGAATCTGTGGCCCAAACCCCTGGACGGTGGCGCGCACTAACACTTCTTGCCGCAGCAGAGCTGCTCGGCATGGCGCTTTGGTTCAGCGGCTCCGCGGTCGTTCCAGCACTCGATCGAGAATGGAACCTCACTGATTCTCAGGTCAGTTGGATCGCAATCGCCGTCCAACTCGGCTTCGTCGCCGGTACGCTACTCAGCGCGACTCTCAATCTTCCCGACATCATCGCAACCCGCCACCTATTCGCCGTTTCAGCCTTTCTTGGCGCTGCCGCAAACGCGATCTTCGGCTTGTACGTTCACGACGCTTCCACCGCGATCACGTTGCGGTTCCTGACCGGCGTATGCCTGGCAGGCGTGTACCCGCCCGGCATGAAGATCATGGCAACGTGGTTTCGCGAACGTCGCGGCATGGCGCTCGGTGTTTTGGTCGGCGCATTGACGATGGGTAAGGCGACCCCGTATCTCGTGAACGCACTCGGCAGTGGCAACTGGCGCACAAACGTGATGTTTGTCTCGGTCTTGTCTGTGATTAGCGGGCTGATCGTGTTGTTATTCGTGTCTGATGGTCCACATGCGCTGCCGCCGGCGCGATTTGATATAACGCAAGTCGTGCGCGTCTTTGGCAATCGCGGTGTCAGGCTCGCGAGCTTTGGTTACTTCGGTCACATGTGGGAACTGTACGGCATGTGGATCTGGGTACCGGTAATGATTCGTTCGAGTCTCGCGATCCAGGGCGGCGATCCGCAGCTCGCCGAACTGGGCTCGTTCCTCGTCATCGGCTCGGGTGCGGTGGGTTGCGTTGTTGCAGGCCTGCTCGCCGACCGCGTCGGAAGGACAGCCGTCACGTCGTGGGCCATGGCCATAAGTGGCACATGTTGTTTGGTTATTGGATTTCTCTATGGCGGAAATCCGTGGTTACTGTTGCTCGTCGCGACGATCTGGGGCGCGACTGTGGTCGCAGACTCGGCGCAGTTTTCTTCATGTGTGACGGAGCTTGGCGATCCACAGTACATCGGTACGGCGTTGACGATTCAAATGTGCATCGGGTTCCTTATCACCACGATCTCAATCGAATTGATTCCCAAGGTGGCAGACTGGCGATATGCCTTCATGATCCTCGCGCCTGGACCGTTTCTTGGTGTGCTGGCGATGCTGCGTCTGCGTGGACTACCGGAAGCAATCAAGATTGCGCACGGAAGAAAGTAAACACGGATTTCCCCGGAACGAATTCCTCTTGCAAAACGTACGACCTTCCGCTAGGCTGCAAAGCAGGTGATTAAAGAAATGAAAGTTCTGCTTCTGTTCCTCATTGTTAGGCCCCGTCATTAACTCTGTCGCAGGCGGTTTTATCTTTGCCTGCCAGAGTTAGGTCGCAACGCTCGAAGTGTATTCGAGCGGTTGAGAGCGCCTAACCGCCTCTTATTCTTCAAACAACAATTCAATCTTTTCGTTTTCGTGGTCGTCTTTTTTTGGGCGATCACTTGTGAGGTGATCATGCAGCAACCAGCTATACAGGTGCGCAATCTGCGTAAAAGTTTCCGCAAACGCACGGGTTTTCGAAAGGCGTCGGAGCTTTGGGCGGTCGACGACGTTACGTTCAGCGTCGCGGAAGGGCAGACGTACGGGCTCCTTGGTCCAAACGGTTCCGGCAAGTCGAGTTTGATCCGCATCCTTTCGACTTTATTGATTGCCGATAGCGGCGAGGTCCGTTTGCTTGGCTTCAGTTTGCCGGAGCAACAGGAAGAAGTGCGCCGAATCATCGGGCGCGTCAGCGTGGACGCGGCCTTTTATAAGAAGCTTTCGGCGCGCGAGAACCTGCTGTACACGGCGCTGCTTTACGGGCAGAAGGCGCGCGACGCTGAACAACGCGCGATGGAGATTCTCGAGGAGTTGGGAATGGAGAACGCGAAGTTCTCGACGCCGCTCGAGGAGATGAGTCGCGGTATGCAGCAAAAGATCAGCATCGCGCGAGCGTTGATGATCAATCCGCCGCTGTTGCTGCTCGACGAGCCGACGACGGGACTCGATCCGAAGAGTCGTCGCGACGTGCAGGCGTTTCTCGAGCGACTGCGCGAACGCGAAGGCACGACGATCTTGCTGACGACGCACGACATGGCCGAAGCAGAGCGTCTCTGCGCGCGCATCGGTTTTATCGCGCACGGCAAGCTCGTCGCCGAAGGCACGACCCGCGACTTAATGAGGCGCGCCGGCGCCACCAATCTCGACGACGCGTTCATCGCATTAACAGGTGAAAAGATCGTCGAGGATGATGAATTAGCCGCCGTGGGCGATTAGGCGCGCTTTGCGCGATACACGGATGGAAAGGATTTAGTCATGGAAACAGCGATGCGCCAAACGTGGGCGTTTCTCTTCAGGGGTTATCACATCACCCGGCGGTACATCGGCTGGGTGGTCGTGTTCAACTTCTACGCCCTGGTGACATCAGCAACGGTTGCGTTGATCGGCGTCGCGGCAAACGACTATCAGATGACGCTGACGCTCGTAGTCGGAGCGTTATTGTGGAACTATCTCTCGTGGCTCTACCAGGAGATCGCCATGTCGATCGCTTACGAGCGCTGGGAAGGCACGCTCGAGTACACGTTCATGGCTCCGGTGTCTCGAAGTGTTCATCTCCTTGGTGTCAGCCTGTTTTCACTACTGAACAGCATCGTCACGAGTGTGATCGTGCTGCTTGGTCTGATGGCGTTCACGGACCTGAACCTGCGCGGTGCGAATCTGCTCGGCGTGATGGTGGTGTTGTTCGTCAGCACGCTCGCGTTCGTCGGACTCGGTCTGTTCGCGGCAGTGTTTCCGGTAATGAGCGCGGAGCGAGGCGCGGAAGCGACGCACATCTTTCAGGGCTCGCTTCTACTGGTTTCCGGCGTTTATTATCCAATCGAAGTCCTGCCAGGTTGGATGCAGCCGCTCTCGGCGATTTCGCCGGCAACCTACACGCTGTCGGCTTGCCGGAAGTTATTCGGAGTAGGAAATAGTGCTTCAACTCCGGAGCTTCTCGCGGGCGCATCGCTGTCGGCTGTCACGCACGAGTTGCTGATCCTCGCCGTGATGGGCGCGATACTGCTGCCGCTCGGTCTGATGACGTTCGTACGCGTCGAAGCCTGGGCCAAGCGGACCGGAAAACTGAAGAGAACAGGGTGATCACGAAAGGCACAAAACGCAGACACAAAAAGGCACAAGAAGAAAACTCTAAGATGGCCAAACGCGAAAGTATGGACGAACTCAAGACGCGCACGCGCGACGTGATTCGCCGGTTGAAGCGCGCGTATCCCGACGCGAAGTGTTCGTTGAATCACTCGAATCCCTTCGAGCTGTTAGTCGCGACGATTCTATCGGCGCAATGCACGGACGAACGCGTGAACATCGTCACGGCGGACCTGTTCCGGAAATACAAGAAGCCGGAAGACTATCTCAAAGTCTCACCCCGAGAACTCGAGAAAGACATCCAGTCGACCGGTTTCTTTCGCAACAAGACAAAATCGATTCAAGGTACGTCGAAGATGTTGACTGAACAGTACGGCGGCACTGTTCCGCACACGATGGAAGAGCTGTTGGAACTTCCCGGCGTCGCGCGCAAGACCGCGAACGTCGTACTCGGCAATGCATTCGATATCAAGGCTGGTGTAGTCGTCGATACTCACGTCACACGACTCTCGCACCGGCTTGATTTCACGCAACAGAAGACCGCGGAAAAGATCGAACAGGACCTGGTGCCGATCGTGCCAAAGAAAGACTGGGTGATCTTTCCGCATCTCCTGATCGCGCACGGAAGGAAGATCTGCAAGGCACGGAATCCGTTGTGCGATCAGTGTCCCGTAGAAAAACAATGCCCGTCTTCATTTCTGAAGACGGGCGTCCATCCGGGGAACTAATCCGTACAAGACGAGGTTATGGCCATTTCAGGCCGCCTTTAATTTTCTTCAAGGGGTCGGATTTGGGTTTTGTTTCGGGTTTAGGCTCTGGCTTGGTACTTGGTTCCGCCGGTTCGGTGTTCGTCCGCGGTTGCGTCGTCGTAGTCGGCGTAGAAGTCGTAGTAGGTTCAGTTGCCGTCGTTGCAGGAGCAGCCGAGAACGCGCTCGCCAGGTCGCTCACCTGACGATAACCCGCAGGGACGTCGAACAAGCTCGCATCCAACGTCGCATGTGAGAACTCGACAACTTCATTAATCGTCGAAAAGCTCTCGGCGCCACTCGGATCGAACATCGTCATCTTTTCCCACACCGGATATCCCTTCTTCGCGATGCCGACCTGCTTCGTCACGTAACGATCCTGACAACCACCACTCTGCGGCGGCGAATACGGTTTGTAAGCAACACCGCTGTCGCACTCGAGGGCAAACTCAGCGTCGATGTACCACCCGTCGATCTGCATCTTGCTCTTCATCGGCGAACACGCTTCAGGACTCGACTCCGTTTCCATCGTCGTGATGATGTGGCGCGCGGTGTAGCCGAGTATCTGTTTGCGCTCGCCGGTGTCTTTCGTCGTAACGATCGATGTAACGACGCCGCCCTTGGTCGTCGCAGACGGTTGCGAAGTTGCGCGACCGTTGGTAGTTGAACTGGTGTTCGCAGCGTTTTCGTAAGGCTGGATTACGTAAGCCTGTGCCTGCGGGATGATTTGGATGTTGCGTCGCAGATCACACTGCTGAATGACGATCATCTGGCCGTTGTTGGCTTCGCTGCGTTGGCGTTTGCCTTTGATGTAGCTGGTGTTTTCGTAAGTCTGTCCGCCGCTGGTTTGGCGAGTTTTAACCTTGGTATCAGCGCTCACGCTTCCTGCCAATGTGATGAGACAGGCGATTGCGAGCGCTGTTTTGGAAACTGTTGTTGTTTTTGTCATTTACCCTGTTGTTCTGCTCCTTACCAAACAACGCGCAAGCCGTCTCCCAAAAGGGTCAAATGACAAACCACAAATGACGCGGATAGAATCCGGGGCGTGAGTTATCGATTCCCCTGGCACCGTCTCAGCGACGAACAGTTGCTTGACCTCCGTATCTGCGACCTGCCAATCAAAATCAAGGGGTCTTTCCTCGAGCCCCAGATTAAGCGGCTTTACAGCGAGCTGAATGCGCGCTCGATCCGCTTTAAACCGCACGTTTGGCTGGCGGAGGAGTGGTTTTCGCCCGACGGCGTGCCGGGAATCGCGATCCCGTTTTACCTGGCGCACCCGCGCCTGGTGAAGCTCGAACGCAAGCAAATGCTGGAAGTCGAGGGCGGCAGCGATACCGAGTGCATGCGGATCCTGCGTCACGAAGCGGGCCACGCCCTCGACACCGCTTTTCGGCTACATTTCAAACGCCAGCATCGCGAGCTGTTCGGGTCCTTCGCGCAGCCCTACCCGGATTTCTACAAACCAAAGCCAAAGAGCCGGAAGTACGTCCTGCATCTGCCGGCCTGGTATGCGCAGGCGCACCCGGCGGAAGACTTTGCCGAAACTTTTGCCGTTTGGCTGAGTCCGCGTTCGCAATGGCGGCGACGTTATCGCGGTTGGCCGGCACTCAGGAAGCTCGAGTACATCGACGAGTTGATGAGTGAACTCAACGGCGTGAAACCACGCAACAGGACCCGCACGAAGGTCGAGCCGCTGTCGGCGTTGAAGATCACTCTACGCGAACACTACCGCCGCAAACGCGAACGTTACGACTTCGAATGGCCCGCCGTTTACGATCGCGATCTGCATCGAATCTTTTCTGACGACCCTCGGCATAGGAAGCGTGAGAGCGCCGCGAGTTTCATCCGGCGGGTGCGTCGTGAGGTGCGACAGATCGTCGCCGAAGGCACTGGCGTGCATCAATACACGATCGATCACGTGCTGCAAAACATGATCGATCGATGCAAAGATTTGAAATTACGTGTCGATACACCTTTTCGAGAAACGCGTCGTCGTGTAATGATAGTGCTGACTGTGCAAGTAATGAACGTGCTCCATTCGGGTTATCATCGCATAGCCGTATGACTTTTGAGCCGCGGAAGAAACTGCGCATCATCGTTCTGGTCCACAGCGATCTCGTCCCTCCGGATTCGTTGAACGGTCTCTCCGATAAAGAAAAGCTGGAAGTCAAAACCGAATTCGACGTCGTATCGACGTTGAAGAAGATGGGCCATGAGGTCTATCCGATCGGTCTGTACAACCAGCTAAACGATATCGGGAAGGCGTTGATGGAATACAAGCCGCACATTGCGTTCAACCTGCTCGAAGAGTTTCATGGCTACCCGCTTTACGATCAGCACGTCGTCAGCTATCTCGAGCTGATGAAGCAGGCGTACACCGGTTGTAACCCGCGCGGAATGACGCTCGCGCACGACAAGGCGCTGACGAAGATGATCCTTTCGTATCATCGTCTGCTGGTGCCGAACTTCGCAGTGTTTCCGGCTAATAGAAAAGTGCGGCGTCCGAAGCGGTTGAAGTTTCCGTTGCTGGTGAAGTCGATCAGCGAAGAGGGTTCGGTGGGAATCGCGCAGGCGTCGATCGTGTATGACGACGAGAAGCTCGCGCAGCGCGTTGATTTTATTCATCGACAGAACAAGACCGCCGCGATTGCTGAACAGTACATCAAGGGACGCGAGATTTACGTCGGCGTGATTGGTAATCAGAACATCCAGACGTACGCACCGTGGGAGCTTGTGATGGAGAAGCTGCCCGAAGGCGCTGAGAATATCGCCACGCTGAAAGTGAAGTGGGACCCGACGTACCAGGAGCGCGTTGGAGTGAAGACGCGGGCTGCGGATTTGACGGATGACCAAGTCAAGACTCTCGAACGTTTGTCGAAGCGTATCTATCGTTACTTGTTTTTAAGTGGTTATGCCCGGATGGACTATCGTATGACGGAGGAAGGGCAGTTTTATCTACTCGAAGCCAATCCGAATCCTCAAATCGCTCACAATGAAGACTTCGCCGATTCCGCCGAGTACAGTGGCGTGCCTTACGATCAGCTGCTACAGAAAATAATCACCGTTGGGTTGAACTACGCGGTCGATCGGCGTGAGTGAAATCCCGGAATCCGTGCCTCATTGTCAATCTAATTAGACCATACAACTAACTTCGTCTTGATTGTCAGGAGTTTGTGCCCCATGACGTTGGCTATCACTCTGCTTTTTGCGCTGGTCCTGCATCGCCAGATCCAACGCGTTTGACGCCCAGCGGCGACAACTGATTCAGATTGACCGCGATCGCAAAGATTTCGTGAATTCTTTCAGGTCGCGAACAGTTGGCGAACGGCGTTTCGTCACGAAACAGTCACATTGCCGCTTGAACCACCTTGCTCCGACCGCTACTATGCTGAGGTCTTTTAGCGGTGCCCTCCTCACGATAAGAAACAAAAGTAAGAATTCTAAAGGAAAAGGTAGTTCCTCGTTTATGGTGCTTCGAAAACCGTTAGCTCGTGTTCTGGTCGCTTGTTTGGCCCTCAGTCTTTGGTTCACTTCAGCAGTTGCGCAAACTCGTCCGCGCGTGACAACACCGACGGCGGAAACGCCCGAGGCGTCGTGCTCACCTGACGATTTAGCGCTCGCCGCAGAACCACCCACAACCTGGGAAGCTAAGACCAAACCAATCATCGACCTGACACCTGCCATCGGTTCGTCCACCCCCAATTTTTTGAGTCTTCAACCCGCATTAATGGCGGCCATAGACCGACGACTCGGCGCGCGTTATCGCTGGGGCGCAGAAGGACCAGACCGCTTCGATTGTTCGGGGTTCGTGTGGAGTATCTTCAACGCGACCGGCGTCAGCTTTGAGCGCGGCAGTGCCCGCACGCTGTTTTCTCGCTTCTCGCCTGCTGCTCCTGAAGAGCAGTTCAAGTTTGGAACGCTCGTGTTCTTCAGTGGTCTAACACACGTCGGCGTCGTTGCCGACGAGCACGGTTTCTATCACGCGTCACGCCGCCAGGGGGTTATCTATTCGCCGTTTAATGAGTATTGGTTGAAACGAATTGACGGATTCCGTCGAGTGCCCGTTCCCGGAGTAGTAACGGATTAGATCGTTACCTTACCTCATAAAACACACCTGAGTTGTCGGTTTTGCCGGAGTAGTTATCACGTACCGCCACGCTGATCCGATAGAAGCCCGGCTTTTCTCCTTCAAATGAGAAAGTTGAAAGCACGCCGTCTCGCCGGGCGGTTTCCAACTCTGCACTTGTCACATTAAAAGAGATATCGCGCTCCGCTTGTTTGAAGTCGCGGCCGTCTGGTCCAGCGACGCGTATCGAAAGCTTCAAAGAAAAATCCTGCCGGCCGTTTTCACGGGCACGTGTGTCCACATTCGATAAATCAAGACGACACGAAGTGATTACTTCTCGTCGTTTCGCGGTCGCCATCTCCGGCCAAAGACTCAGACGAATCTCATTTGAAAACAGTGGAGAGGCAAATGGATTAGCTGACAGTTGATTCTTGGCGGTAACGGCTTTTGGCGCTAGACCCTCAACTCGGGATAAAACTTTGACGCCTGGTCGATTGACTCGCACCTGGAGATTCGCGGGACGCCCTTGCAGATCAGGACCAGGGTTATAAGAAAGCAAGTAGTATCCACGGTTTTCTTCAATGACGCGCTCAAACTCCACACGAAGATCGTTCGTGGCGTAGATCGCCTGTCCTCCCGTTTGTTGCGCGAGTTGAATCGGACGGGCGGGATCTTGAGCCCGCGGCACTTCTGCAAAGCCTGTTTCAGACAGAAGCGGCAGTAAAATCCCCAGGATTATCAGAAGAACATAGAGTCGGTGGTCACTTCTTACCGTTCTTCCCATTGAAGGTAATCTTCACCAACGGCAGCGTGGTTGGATCGTCCTGCTGAACGCGTTCGAACTTCAGCAGATCCCAGTAGGCGCATCGCTTGCTCGTCGGAAACTCGCGACAAACAGCGGGGCGTGCGTGATAGATCCCGCAGTTGCGGGTCTCGAGATTTAGAAACTGGCACGTCTGCCCGAACAACGGATCCACCTTCCGTCGCAACACTCGTTCGTCACCATGCATCTTCGTGAAACGAGTGATCGCTACTTCTTCAGTTACACCGAAGTGTTTCGCGAGCCGACGGACGTCGCGTTTTGTTACTTGCACGCGCTCGTAGACGGAACAACAGTAAGCGGGACACTCAACGCAATCGTAATAGGATCTCGGCTTGGCCGCCGTGATGGGTTCACCCATGATCGATCTCGTTTCTCCAATCGGACTATCGACGTTTGGATTTCTTATATTCAGCGCGCAGCAGGTTCATGAACTCTTCGCGCCTATCATACAACCGTTTGGGCGCGCGTGGTTCGTGTCGTTTAAGAGCATAAGCCGTTATGAGCGGAAGCGCCACAGTAGAATCCACATAACACACAACTGCGTCGGGTAAACGATCCGGATCTACCTTCCCCCACGAGACTGCTTCACCGGGCGTTGCACCCGAAAGACCACCGGTGTCGGGACGCGCGTCAGTCACTTGAAGAAAGTAATCGTGACCGCGTTCGTCGATTCCGAGCACTTCCTGGATCTGTGGTTCGGTTTGGAGCATGAAGTTTTTAGGTGAACCACCGCCGAGGATGAAGACCGCGGAGAGTCCGGGTTTGGCCTTCTTGCCTTTGCCTGCTTTCCCTCCGGGCTGAGCCGCTCCGCGTTTTGCGGCGAGCACAATAGCAGCCGTTTCGTTCACGTCGAGTGACGGATCGAACGCGAGCTTGTTTCCTTGCAGCGCTTTCGCGGCGACGTTCATGCCGATCGAAGAATCTCCCGGCGACGACGTGTAGATCGGTACTCCATACTCATAAGCGACTGCCAGCAGCGATTTGTCCTTGATCTTCAACTTGCGTTCGCGCTCGTGAACGTAACGGCCGCACAGGTAGTGAAACTCGGCAGTCGACATCGGTTTCTGAAACTCCGGCGCTTCGATTATCTTGCGGAAAAACGAGTCAGTATCGAGCAGCACCGAGTAATCAAAAAAGATGTCGTAGATTCGGACCACCTCTTCCTCGCGCAACACCACATCGGACGTTTGGGCATTTCCGAGGTGCATCGAAAGACCGATGCCGAAGTGCGTGTCGTGGTAGAGATTGGCGCCGGTGGAAATGATCCAGTCGATGAAGCCGGCTTTGATTAAGGGAATGAGTGCGGAAATGCCCAGCCCGGCCGGCGTCAACGCGCCTGTTATCGACATTCCGACGGTGACTTCCGGTTCCAACATGCGTTTGGAGAACAGTTGGCACGCCTCGCGCAACCGCGCGGCGTTGTAGGCCAGAAATGACTCGTCAATGAGATCCGCGACGCTGGTTTTGTTGGTTATTGGAGCAGGATCGATCCGTTTTCCCTGAAGGTATTTGCTTTTGTGTTTCGCCATTCCTAATCCGTTTATGCGCGCGCGCGCGCGTTTACTCTGCGCTCATTCGCTGGGGCTGCTGGGGTTTGATTCGCAGACGATTAATGCGCCGCTCGTCTGCTTCAAGTATTTCAACTTCCAAGCCGCGGATGGTCAGAACTTCGCCAACAGCTGGAACTTTGCCTGACTCGTTGATCACGAGTCCCGCGATAGTAGTGAAGTCGTCGGCTTCGATCTCCATATCGAAGAGTCGTTCAATCTTACCGATCTCGGTCGACGCTATAACTTCGTAACTGCCTTCTTTCGCCTGGACGATCTCCTGTAACTCTTCGCCCGCGATGTCTTCGTCTTCGATTTCGCCGACGATCTCTTCGAGAATGTCTTCGACGGTGACAAGTCCGCAAACCCCGCCGTACTCGTCGATCACCATCGCGAGTTGTACGTGCGCTTTTTGCATCTCTTCGAGCAGCTCAGCGACTGGTTTTGTTTCCGGCACTTCGTAGACCGAACGAATCAGCGGTTGAATGCTTTGGTCTTCGCTGCCTTCGGCCCAGCATTGCAACAGGTCACGGACGTAGATGATGCCGTGAATGCTGTCGATCTGATCGCCGTACACGGGCAGACGCGAATATTTCGAGTCGAGCATGATGTCGCGTACTTCGCGAATGGTGGCTGTGTTAGGCACAGCGACGATGTCCGGTCGCGGCGTCATTACCTCGCTGACACGCGTGTCGCCAAACTCGATGATCGAGTGGATCAGTTCGCCTTCCTCTTCTTCGAGGATACCTTCGGCTTCGCCGACGTCGATGAGCGCTTGCAAGTCGCCGCTGTCGTCGTCCTCTTCCTCTTCTTCGCCTTCTTCACTCACCTGGTCCTTGTTGCGCCGCGAGCGATCGAACAGGCTTTGAAAAGGATCCGAGAGGAATGCCATCACCGGGAAAAACGGTCGGATGATTGGCAGCAGAAACAGCAGGGTACCTTCCGGATTACGCGTCGCGATGAAGAGTGGTACTAGTTGACGAAAAACACCCGCGAGAATGAGGCCGGCGACAAGCCCGACGAGTACAAGGCGCTTGTTCGGGAAAAGGGTCAACGAGATTGAGGTGATGAGGACGGCTACGACGACGAGAAGTATTTGAATCGTCGCCGAGAGTGCGAAACCGAACCGCGGGCGGTTCTCCAGCACTTGTTTCAGAAAGATTCGAGAGCGCGCTTCGGGCTTTTCTCCGTTCTCTCCGATGAGGCGGCGTAGACCGACATCGCTTAGGTGGCCGAAGGCCATGTCGACCGTGGCCAGCAGTGAGAGCACCAAAAGCAGCAGCAGCGTAAGCGCTATTTCAAGTTGCATCGATAGGGTGATAGTAAAGGTTTGGCGCTCGATGGGAAAGCGCTAAATGCCCAGTTTCTTCCTTAATCGAAGCTCCAGCCGATTCATTTCGCCTTTATCGGTTTCATGATCGTAGCCGCAAAGATGAAGCAGGCCGTGAAGAATTAGTTGGGCTATTTCAGTTTCGAACGATAAACCGTTTTCTTTCGCCTGCGCCGCGGCGGTCTCAACTGAAATGGCGATATCGCCGAGATTCGTTTCTTCGCCTGCTGGAAATGAGAGGACGTCGGTCGGTTTGTCGACGTTGCGAAACTGCTTATTCAATTTATGAATATTTTTATCGGAGACGAAAGCTATCGTCGCACTTGATCGGTGGTTGCCGATCGCGTTGAGTGCCTCACCCGCAAACCTGGACCACCTTTCAGTGTCAACCTTCTTACTTCGCTGTCGATTGACGACTTCAATCATCTGTAGCTACATCTGGGTCCGCTTGGTTTGTTCTTCGTAGGCACGGATGATCATCTGGACCAGCTTGTGACGGACCACGTCTTTGTCCGTGAAGTATACAAACTCGATACCTTCGAGCTTCGAAAGGATGCGTTCCGCCTCGATCAGGCTATTTTTAGTTGATAAAGATTGACCTCTTTTTCTGAACGCGGACTACTACATCGTAGAAACGCGGTAAAGGTTCTCTTGAGTCATCCTTTTATCTTCCGGCGTCATATAAGCTAGTTCTAGACACTCGCTCAAGAGGTCGTTAGAAACGATAAAAGCAGCCAACGTCTCCTGTTGTTGTGTTGTCAGTTCCCAGTGATGTCCGATGTCATACTCCTTCACGCTCATTTCTCGAAAGGATCTCGTAAAGTTTGATTTTTCCTCATCGGTACCATTATAGGGAATGGTTAGCTTTTCTAAATCGCGACCAATATCACCGCGTCCTACTTTCTTAAGCGTACCGAGATTACTTAAAAACAATTTGAATTCGTGCGTTGAAAAGAACAAAAGAACCGATACTATTAAGTCCCTATCTAAGGTAGGCGAAAGCCCAGCAAGATTATTGAATGACATAGCCGTGGCGAGTCTGCTATCCGAAGGCAGGTCATTATTAATTGCTATGGATATGTAAGCGCGGGCAACGCGGGACCTGTCTTTGGATGGTACTTGAGATTTGTGATCGACCCAATTCAAGAGACTTCGTACTCTTTGATCGGTTTTGAAAGATTCCGACAAGAGGCGACTAAATGTTCGTATGAAGTGGCCGGCGTCTGGCAAAAGGCTGGTTAGCAAAAGGAAAACCTCATGCCAACGCCGATCCGAACTATGCTGAACAACAAGATCTTCGAGTGCTTTACTGGAGAGGTTAGCAACAATATAGCGAGCAGTGAAATACTCCTGAAATGTTAAATGAGAAAAGGAATAAACCCCCCGCGCGCGTTCAACGAACAGTCCGTGCTGAGACTCAATGGATTTGAGGATCACCGCCCCGTCGGTTGACTCGTTTGTATCATGCGGCGGTACATTTTTTACATAATCAGAAATGAGACGTTCAAGTTCTCCTTGCGGAATAAAGTACTCGTTCCTTTCAAAGGTCTCAGCAGCTATACGCGACAGCATGTTTTCTTTGTGGCCCAATGATAGCTTTCGATAAACCTCGTCACGCTTGATTCGGCGGGACGAATCCCATTTCTTCAATAGCGCGTCCAACGCTTCCTGATAGATCTCGACACGGCGCTGAGGAAAGGTGAGAGTCTCGTTAAAGGCTAGACACAACAAGGTCAAGAGTAATGGCGTTCGCGCCAGATCTCGCAAACCTTTATTGTCGGGCTTATTGAACTCTGCCAGAAATGCTGAAGAGGTTTCCTTATCTTTACCTCCTTCTTCGGTCCTAAACCAATTACCTACGAAGCGTTCGATCTGCTTTTCAGAGAAGTCAGCAATTTCAACATAATCGAAACGTTGAAAGACGTAGTCGTTTGCTGCTAGGCGACAGGTGATTAAGCACTGAGTTTGGTCATACTTGTCCATGAAGTCGCTCATGGCGACGATCTGTCGATCTCTTTGGCCATCCTGCTGGTTTACTTCATCAAGGCCGTCGAACAAAACGATCGCTGTACCAGATTTTAGCAACTGCTCGACGAAAGCTATGGCGTCGGGGAAACCACAAATATCGAAACGTTGAACAATAAAGGGAAGCAAGTCAATTCCAGACTCGGCCCAATGCTTAAGCGTGATGAATATCGGTATTTTATCAATGGTCTCTTCCGCCGCTTTGAGAGTGATGTATTTCAAGAAGGTCGTCTTACCTGCACCAGGCTTACCAAGAATAAAGAGATTTCCCTTCTCAACTACCATTCTCAATCCGTTGAGGCGTTCTCCTTGAAGGGGAATGTCCGGATTTACAGCCATCTCTTTTAGTCTGTCGATGTCGAATCGACCAAAGCGGTGGGTTTGTCCAAGATGAAAACATCGGTAAAGATGTCATCGAGGGGTACCGGTTCGGTCATGCCCATTATCTGCATCGTTCCGTAAAGCTTCTTTAGCTTGCTACGATAGCTCTCGGCCGCCCCTCTCCAATTGAATTTGTCCCATTGTGCCTTTAGCTTCGTCGCAGTCTTGTCCGTAACTGGTTGTCCATATTTATCCCACATCCATGCCCCGACTGCCCCAAAGGTAAATGGTTCCATCCCAACTCCTTTCGCTACATCTGGGTCCGCTTGGTTTGTTCTTCGTAGGCACGGATGATCATCTGGACCAGCTTGTGACGGACGACGTCTTTGTCCGTGAAGTATACAAACTCGATACCTTCGAGCTTCGAAAGGATGCGTTCCGCCTCGATCAGGCCGCTACGTTTACCCGTTGGGAGATCGACCTGCGTGACGTCGCCCGTAATCACCGCCTTCGAACCGAAGCCGATGCGCGTGAGAAACATCTTCATCTGTTCGCTGGTCGTGTTTTGCGCTTCGTCGAGAATGATGAAGGCGTCGGAGAGTGTGCGGCCGCGCATGAACGCGAGCGGCGCAACTTCAATAACCCGCTTTTCGAGCAGTCGCGTGACGCGCTCATAATCGATCAGATCGAATAGGGCGTCGTAGAGTGGACGAAGGTATGGATCGACCTTGTCTTGCAGGTCGCCGGGCAGGAAACCGAGTTTCTCGCCGGCTTCAACTGCCGGGCGCGCGAGTACGATGCGATTCACCTGTTTCTGCATCAACGCCTGAACGGCCATCGCGACCGCCAGGTACGTCTTACCTGTGCCGGCGACGCCGATGCCGAACACAACGTCTTTTTCCTGAATCGCCTGGATGTACTTGCGCTGGTTTACTGACTTTGGCGCGACCTGTTTCTTTCCGGCAGGATTGAAGCGCGCTTTAGTGAAGTAGTCGCGGAGGCTGAAGGCGCGGTCTTCGGCGATTTGCGCAAAGGCCTCGCGCAGTTCTTTGTCGGTGAAATGTTTGCCTTCTTTAAAGAGGTCGGAAAAGTCCTGGAGAATTCGTTCTACTGTATCGACGTCTCCGGGATCGCCGTCGATCGAAACGTCCTGGCCGCGCGCGTCAATTCTGACGTCGAGCAGCGACTCCAAATACTTGATGTTCTGATCGTGAACACCAAACAACGTCTCCAGGCCACGGGGCGGAAGCTCAATCTTCTTCAACTGCGGTTAACTTTCTCCTTCGTACAAACAGAGCAAATTGATGTGCCGGTGTGGGGGATGGGCAGGCAGTATGTTGGTTGCATAAATCGCGATTTCGACGCTACTACAAGGTTCCGGCGGGTGTCAATGCGGTATCGATCAGAGCTGATGTTATGGCTCGACAAAGTTAACCAGCAGCACTGCGAGGCCGCCGAGAAAGGACAACGCGCCGAATACGACGACTAAGATGGTGAGCAGTTGGCCGCGCGGGTGAAATCGCGTTAGGACCTCCGGAAGCCCGAAAAATGCTCTCATCGATTTCTCTGACTTGTTTGTGAAACACGATTATTAGAAGGCCAACGAGCGCAAAAAACGCACCTACAATCGCGCCTTGTATCGAACCAGTTTCCATGATCTTTAATATGCCCGCTTTTCGTGAAATCGTCCATGCCGATTAGCCGCGTTCTTCTTCGATAGCGCCAATCCAGAGCTTTAGCGTCAAGTCTTCCCGTGTAGGATTACCTAAGTCAGGGCGCAACTCGGTTTGATAACGTTCTTGCAGGATGCCCAGGTCCAGAGGGACCGTCCGCGCAAGGTGTTTGACGTCATCGCGGTCGCGCTGCGTATTGCGCTCGATTTTCGATAGGGCCAAATCGTACGGATCGAGCGCAAATAGCTGAAGATGTTTGAACCTTCCAGGAAACATCTCAATTAATCTATCTTCGTAGTTGAGAGGCACAGTTGCCACTCCAACAATCTGGAGATGCATTTTGTGTCGCTTGTGAAGTGGTGAACCTTCGCCCGCTAACTCGATAAGCTGCTGAGTTACAGGACGCGATCCGATTGGCAACACATCTACGTCGGCGGTAGGCCGTTCGAGTCCGTAGAGAGTTGTCAGAGCAAAGCCGCCAAGACAATGTAGTTCGATTGATTCGCTGAGGACGTTATCGATATCAGCGAAGAAAGAGTTCCAAGGTTCAAGAGTAGGATTAGGCGCCATAGTTCAGGTGTTCCCCTGTGAGGTCCGTCAGCACGCGCCAGTGACGGGCTTCGGCTGTTCGTTTTGTTTCAAGCCAGCGTCTCTCTGCCTCAGTTAGTGAGTCGTTACACAGAGTATCTTCCAAAAGCAGGCGCGACGGTTCCAACATCTTCTCCTGGGCGCGCAGAAGTTCCGCCTTATCAAACTCGCCACGCCTTTCCGCGAGCATACGTGCGACGCACGTAACGAGGCCAAGCTTGTTCTGTAGATCTCTTAACTTTGCAGCGCTAATGAGTAATTTCCAATCGAGATTGGGATACTCGAGCAACAACCATGGCAAAGCCTCCGCCACACGAGACTCAAGACGATGCGAACTCAACGCGGAAAGCAGGACTTCAGCGGGATTTTTGCGACGCTTTGTTTTGAGGTACGAGAAGCCTGGGTATCCGAGGCACGCAAGGTCAGTGGCTGCAGTTTCTGAATCCGCAGGCTGCACGTTTTCCAGGGTTGTACTTACAGGCAACGCCACCGCAGATAAGCCAAACACGGTGGCGGCTTTTCGGGCGAGATTCTCAGGTACACGGCGTGAACCCTTCTCCAATAAGGAAAGGTAGGGTTGAGACACTTTGAGCTTTTGGGCCGCTTCTTGTTGAGTCCAGCCCTTTTGTTTCCGTCCCTTTTGGAGATCTTCGCCCGTCATCCTATCCGGTGAGATTTTATTACAAACGTTGTAATATCACAAAGCAGGCGCCTTCGGGGGCCATGCTGTGATTTTCCAACACGTCGCCTTGACACTCCGGAGGTGGGTACCTATACTCCGTCACTTGCGCCTGGAGGCGCCGGTGGTTTTTAGGAGAGATTAATGCCAAATCATAAGTCAGCAGAGAAGAGGGTGCGGCAGAGTGAGAAGCGCCGCGCGATTAATCGGGGCAATCGTACCAAGGTCAGGACGTATATCAAGAAGTTGCGCACCGCGCTGGACTCGGGGTCGAAGCAGGATGTAACGGCGACGCTGCCCGAGACGATTTCGGTAATCGATAAGGCCGTTCAAAAAGGCGTGCTGCATGCGAATGCGGCCGCGCGGTACAAGTCGCGGCTAACAGTGCGAGCGAATCAAGGCAAGTAGAACTACAAACAATTAATTTCGACGAGGCGGATCGAGATTCGGTCCGCCTCGTTTTTTATTGGAGAGAGGAGGACCCGGTGTTTAGTTCCGAAAGTGAAATTCATGACGTCGTACGCGGATTTGAAACCTGCGAAACCGACAAGACAGCGTTCAAGCATCGCGACCATATAACGGTCGCCGTGTGGTACCTGCAAACTATGGACACAAACGCGGCGGCCGAACGAATGCGGACGGGGCTGGTCCGGTTTGTGGACCATCATGACGTGCCACGCGAGAAGTACAGCGAGGAAGTTACGGTTTATTGGATTGAGTTGATTGCAGAAAAACTTGGGGAGGTCACCCTGGGCGCTTCGCTCGTGGATCAGTGCAACTACGTGATCAGCTCGCTAGCTCACATACCAGCATCTCGAGTTGCAACCGAGGAGTCGCTTGCGAAGTCTTAATCGCAAGATCGGCGGCAGCAGTGAGTTGAAGGCCACGTGCGATCTTTTTCGCGTCGCTACGTTGCAGGTTCGCGATGTACGCGTCGCGCTTGAACGGCGGCATCGAGATATTACGAAACACTTCTTCACGACCACCGCGAGCAAGCAGATGTTTTCCGAGAGCGAGCCGGTGATAATTGCCTGCGATTAGGCCAATGAGCATAACGGGCTCGGCGCCGTCATCAAGCAGCCGGTGAAGCGTTTCCATCGCGCGTTTGCGATTGCTTGAGAGCAGATGATCGCCGAGTTCGAAATTTGATAACTCGCGCGTGCGGCCGATCAACTCCTCAACCATCTCCATCGTGATACGACCAGTTTCGGCCGCGGCCGAAGCGAGCTTGTCGATCTCATTTGCGAGTGTTTGCACGTCAGTGCCGACAAGGTTGACGATCTCACTCAACACCGGATCATCGGCGGCCGTTTTCAAACTCTTCAAATACGATTTGGCCCATGCCTTCGCCTCGCTATCTTTCAAAGGTGAGAAATCGACCACGGTGCAAGCATCGAGCAGTGCTTTCGTGGACTTTTTGCGTTTGTCGAGGTCATCGGCGGTGAAGACCATGACCGTCGACGGCGACGGATTGCCGAGATACGCCATCAGTACATCTTCATCGGCGTCGCGCAGCCGTGCGAAATCGCGAACGCGCACCACGCGTCGCTCCGACATCATCGGCAACTGCTCCGCCGCTGCAATCGCGCTGCGCACCGAATCCGTCAATAGACTGAAACTCGCATCATTAAACTCGCGGATGAGCGTTGCGCCCATTGCCGCATCTGTAATCGATTGAACTGCTTCGCGGCGCAGGTATCGTTCCGGGCCGACCAGCAGATACAGCGGCTCCAACCCCTGGCGCAACGATCGCTCAAGTTCCGTTCGCGACAGCGTCTTCATTGCGTGTTCATTTCCGGCCGGTTTCGACTGCGTTGATGAGGGTCGAGACGATGCTCTCGGCGAAGTTACGCGACATGCGCAGGATCGCCGGATCTTCTTCGTTAAAAAAGGTGCGCGGATCGCTGGCGAACTCATACTCGCCGCGAAAGACAAAGTTCTGATTATCGTAAAGCACGCGATTCTCAGTTTGATCCCGAACGGTAACAGCAGCCGCAATCGTCACTTCAAAAATGCGCGCGCGGCCCTTGTCGTCGAGCAATACGCCGCCGAAGTTGAAACTCTTGATAACACCTTCGATCACAGCGTCGGCGCCTTCACGGCTGCCCTGAACGCGCAACCCACGGCCGCGATGGACCAACTCCTTCATCACCGCGTCAGTGAAGCGCGATTCGATCTTGTAACGCAGCGCGCGGCTTTCCATCTGAAACGCCGGCACCGCGACGGTCTTGATCCGCGCCGGAAGCTGGTTCTTCGTCACCGGCTTGTAGCAATCGTAAAAGCCGGAAACACACGCGACCATCGTAATGAGGAGGACGACACGCAGGGGTTTATTCATCGGAGTTGCATAGTAACACGGATCGTTTCAACGGCAGCTTTCACGTCGTGGACGCGGACGATGTGTGCGCCCTTCAAAACGGCGGCTGTGATCGTAGCCATGGTGCCGTGCAGACGCTCCGAAGCAGGCGCAGGAGTGCCTGATTCATCGGCAAGCATCCTCCCGATGAAGGATTTGCGCGATGTTCCAATCAAGAGCGGATAATCAGGAAAGGCGGCGATCAACAAATCTAGTTTCGCGATCAATTCCAGGTTCTGTTCCTGACTCTTGCCGAAACCGATACCCGGATCGATCACGATCGACTCACGCGCGACCCCGCGCCGTTCCGCCATGTGAATACTCGCCCGCAGGCTGCTGACCACTTCTTCCATGATGTCCGCGACTGGCGGCATCCGGTGCATCGTTGCGGGTGTGCCACGGGAGTGCATCAACACCAGTCCCGCACCCGCACGCGCCGCCACATCCGCGACGTAAAAATCGAATCGCAGCGCCGAGATGTCGTTGACGATCGCGGCGCCCGCATCAAGCGCGGCACGAGCAACTTCGGATTTAGTTGTGTCTACGGAGAGTGGAATTGAAACGCGTCGGGCCAATCCTTCGATTACCGGCACGACGCGCGAGATTTCTTCCTCAGCGGAAACGGGCTCACCTCCCGGACGGGTCGACTCGCCACCGACGTCGATAATGTCAGCGCCTTCAGAAACCAGACGCTCAGCATGGGCCACAGCGTCGTCGACGGAAGCAAACAAACCACCGTCGCTAAAACTATCAGGCGTAACATTCAAAATGCCCATGATGAGCGTTCGCTCACCAATGGGCATCTGGAAATTCCTAACCTTCCAAATCAAAGTTAACAGAGGCGCACTAAGCCGGGGCCGGATTTCCGCCCGTAATTGGCGGCAGCAACGGCTTTTGAACTGGCTTCGGCGCCGGTTCCTTGAGCTGCGGACGATCCGAATCGCCGCCATCGGAAACCGGCGGATTCTCGTCAAGCGGAAGTCCCGCGACGATGCGTCGAATTTCGACTCCATCGAGCGACTCACGCTCCAACAAGCATTCAGCCAACCGGATCATCGTGTCGCGATTCTCTTCGATGATCGCCTTCGCGCGTTCAAACTGCGCGGTGACGATCTTCTTCACCTGCTCGTCGATCTTGATCGCGGTATCTTCCGAGAAATCACGATGCTGTGCGATCTCACGTCCGAGGAAAATCTGCTCTTCCTTCTTACCGAAGGTTAGCGGTCCCATTTCGGACATGCCGTACTCGCAAACCATCGCGCGTGCGAGTTCAGTGGCGCGTTCGATGTCATTTGACGCGCCGGTGGTGATGCTGCCGAGGAAGATGTCTTCCGCGATGCGTCCACCCATCAGGATCGCGATCTGGCCCAACAGGTATTCCTGGCTGTAGTTGTGCCGATCACCTTCCGGAAGCTGTTGTGTCACACCGAGCGCCATGCCGCGCGGGATGATAGTGACTTTGTGAACCGGATCCGCGTTCGGCACTTTCAGACCAACGAGCGTATGACCCGCTTCGTGGTACGCAGTGACGCGCTTCTCTTCGTTCGAGATCACCATGCTCTTGCGCTCCGCGCCCATGAGCACTTTGTCTTTCGCCAACTCGAAGTCGCCCATTGCTACGAGCTTCTTGTTGTAACGCGCCGCGTTCAATGCGGCTTCGTTCACGAGGTTCGCCAGGTCGGCGCCCGTGAATCCTGGTGTGCCACGGGCAATCACCGAGATGTCCACGTCTTCGCCGAGTGGAATCTTGCGTGTATGGACCTTCAGGATGCCTTCGCGTCCACGAACGTCCGGTCGCGAAACCACAACGCGTCGATCAAATCGCCCGGGTCGTAGCAGCGCGGGATCGAGAACGTCCGGACGGTTGGTCGAGGCGATCAGAATCACGCCATCGTTCGACTCGAAGCCGTCCATTTCTACTAGCAACTGGTTCAACGTCTGTTCGCGCTCATCGTGTCCGCCGCCAAGACCTGCGCCACGATGACGACCCACGGCGTCGATCTCGTCGATGAAGATTATGCACGGCGCGTTCTTCTTGCCCTGTTCGAACAGGTCGCGCACACGCGATGCGCCTACGCCAACGAACATCTCGACGAAGTCAGAACCGGAGATCGAGAAGAACGGAACGTTTGCTTCACCAGCAATCGCGCGGGCCAGCAAGGTCTTGCCCGTTCCCGGCGGTCCCATCATCAGAACGCCCTTGGGAATGCGGCCACCGAGCTTTTGAAACTTCTGCGGTTCCTTCAAAAACTCGATAATTTCCTGAAGTTCTTCCTTCGCTTCCTCAACTCCGGCGACGTCCTTAAACGTCACGCGCTTCTGCTGGTTATTCAAGAGCTTGGCCCTCGACTTCCCAAACGAAAGCGCCTTGTTTCCGCCAGACTGCATCTGGCGCAACATAAATATCCAGATAGCGATGATGAACAATAACGGCGCCCACGTTATCAACATGGGCCAAATAAAGCTGCTGCCGGATTCTTCCTGGACCTTCGGGACGCGTGGCTTGCCGTCGACCACTTCACGCGCGGCCTTAAGCAGGTCGTTTTTCGCGGGATCGTTGGATAGAGCGACTCGATATTCCTTACCGCTATGATCGATGGCGACAGTCTCATTTTGCCTGACTGTCAATTCTTTTAACTGGCGGGCCTGGATCATCTGATCCACTCTCGTCAGGTCCACCGTGTCATAGGTATTGCCACGCGGATTGACGAGCTTGTAGAGCAAAACTGCCCCCGCGATGATTAACAGCCAAAATACAATCTGTCTTGCTGTAGAACTCAAATTCATCAACGCCTCCGACGGCGATAGTACCTTATATTGCCTTCACTTGTCGCTCTCCACTCGGTTGGCGACACTGATATCCCAAATTCTTTGATGCACCCTGACAACTATGGTTCCCCGGATTCTGAAAAATGACTAACCGGGGCAATTTCCCGCGATCGACTATAAAGTTTGAACGCAGGTTTTTCAATCACTTTCAGGTTCAAATTCGAGCCTGCCCCTTACCCTCCTAACGCGCGATCCGCCCGGTAATTCCACCACTCGACCGCCCGCTGTTCCCTCCAGAAGCTTCCGACAGCCAGTTTGCTGCGCAGTCCGGCTCAAGCAAGAGTGACTGCGAGGTACTCGCTATTGGACGCAAATCGATTGCTGCAAGAGGACGGCGGTTGTTCGGATTCAAGGCACACTTTGAAGGGCCGGTGAATGACGCCGTCGAGTTGTTCTTCTTTCGTGGGTGCTATGTTGGTGTGAGTGCCATAGAGAACGGCATTACCAACATCTGTGGGATCGCGCCGGAGGAAACCCTGCGCGCCTGTGAATTCCACATGGACGATTTCCTCGCCAGCTGGCCGCCCTTGGCAAATCGGCGTGCGTCCGCTCTCTCGGAAGTCCCGCTGGCTGACTGTGGGGCCATTGGTGCTTGGCAGCCAGTGGCAGCACTTAACTGGACGGGACATCTATCCTGCGGGCGACGCGCTGGGTTTCATAGATCCATTCACTGGGCTGGGCTTAGTGACCGCAGTTGGCACCGGCCGGCAGGCTGGATTAGCTGCGTCCAGGCAGAGCTCGGTCGAGCAACATTTGTCCAAGTGCCGTCGTGCAGTGCGCGGGCCGTTCTGTCTGGCGGCGGTTTTCCGGGCAATCCTTGCAGCGGGACTGGCGGAGAGCCTAGGTCCCCTAATTCCAGCGAGCTGGCTGTTTCAGATAACCCGGCCCAGTGCTCTTGCCTCTTGAAAACGACCTTCTTCGAGGAGTCCGGTGAATGAACCGTTCGCTAGATCCTGAGATCATTGACAATCCTGATTTACCCGAAGAGACGTTGACTCTAGTTTACAAGGACCTCATTCGGACACACAGGTTTCTTGGAAACGTTCGGGCTTTGCTCTTGGAGTTAGAGCGACATACTCAGCCCCTACGACAAGTTCTCGATATCGGCTGTGGTCGCGGGGAGTTGCTGCTTGAAATTCAACGGAAGATGAGAGTTGAGACGGTCGGTGTAGAGTTGAGGGTGCCCCGCACTTTCAGTCTAGCCATTCGGATTGTTCAGGCAGACGCTGTACGCGACCCGCTGCCGGCTTGCGATGTAGCCTTGGCCGTATGCGTGGTCCACCATCTGACTGATGACAGCGTCGTGGAACTCATTCGTAATGTAGGCCGCTCTTGTAGCCGCTTTGTCATTCTGGATCTTGTCCGGCATCCGCTGCCTCTCTTACTGTTCCGCTGCTTTGTTGCCCCATTCGTTCACCGGATCAACGCGGCGGACGGAGTTTCATCAATCCGGCGTTCTTTCACGCCCAGGGAACTCGAGTCCCTGGTTAGTCGCGCCCTACACGGCTCATCCGGAACCTTTCGACAGTCAGTGGGCTGGTTATATACGCGGCAGATTGTCGATATTTCTTATCGGTGAAAGCCAGCCGACCGATGGTCGCGCTGGGAATCAGGCCGCTTGGGAGCCTCCTCATACAGATCTGTTCCAGCTGAAAGGCTGAAGGGGTGCCCGTGACGCGTCGAGTTGCTGTTGGCGTACAAAGAAAGCTTGGAGGTGCGGTGCTTCACCTGATCCAGAGTGCATCGCCGCGCGGCTTTGTCGGGCCGCCAGCGCAAGAAGCGTGTGCCATGGCGAAACCGGCCACCGGTGAAATGGTCGTATTGGACTTCGACCACAAGTTTGGGGGAGAGCGGTTGCCACTCGACGGAACGATCCGTTGACCAGCGGCTTGGTCCACCTGGCGCCTGGCCAGTGAAACCAGGAGGCTTCACCAAAGCTTCCATCTTGGGTGTCAACAGCCGCCGTTGGGCTTGATTGAAACTCGACGTGAATCCGACGTGGTGCAACAGCCCTTTCTTGTCATATAACCCCAAGCAGCAACGACCCAATCACCTTACCTGCACTCGCATATCGAAACCCGCCCACAACGCAATCGGCTGTACGCAGTTTCTTGATCTTCTGCATGCCGGTTCGCTCGCCGGACTGATAGGGCAAATCGACTCTCTTGGCGATGATGCCATCGAGTGCCGCCCCCACTTTCTGAAACCAGTGGCGTGCCAGTTTGACATCTCGTGTTGCGGGAGAAAGTGATACAGAATCATTCCCATCTAAGGAATTTCTTGGCGAATGCCTCAAGACACCGCCGTCGATCTTCCAGCGATTGCTTGACCAGAGACTTTCCGGATTCATTGACCAGAACGTCAAACACAATGAACACAGCCGGATGCTCTTTGGCCAGCTTGCTGACTCGGCTGGCGGCGGGGTGAATCCGCAACAGTAGTTCGTCAAACGAGATCTCCCCTTTAACAGGGATCACGATCTCTCCATCTAGAACAAATTTCTTCGGTCGCAGGGCTTGCAGGGATGCAACGATGTCTGGGAAGTAACGAGCCAGGGGCTGGCCGGACTTTGATTGGAGTTCGACGACGTTCCCTTCGCGAAAGGCCAGGCAGCGGAAACCATCCCACTTCGGTTCGTATTGCCATTCAGGGCCAGACGGGATGCTGTCAACTGAGCGTGCCTCCATTGGTGGATACGGCGGAGACAACGGCAACTTCATATGAATCGCTCCAAGCGAACCCGGCCACGATTCGAAAGCAAGGGCTTCCAAAGATCGCCGAAATGGGTGAGACCTGAAGCAGCCCAGAACACCTTTCGAAGATTCGTCAACTGCACCAACCGACCGTCAATCTGGAGCTCAACCCGATCCTGATTCCTTGGAATTGCAACAGCGCTTGCCTGGCTATCGAGACGGCGGTGATCGGGATATCTTAACTCTTGTTGAGGCTGGATGATTCATGGTCTCAAGCGGGGAAGCTTTGGCGGGCGGTTCCCGTGTCGTGCCCCGCGGGAGAGTGACACGTAAGTCAACTCGCGTTGCTCGGTCACGCAGCGCAAGAGCAAGCCGCCGCGGCTCATATCGCCACGCCCTGCAAATTCGGCGGGGAATCGCAGCCGGTCACCAAAAATGGAAGCCAGTGTATCGAGATACTTGCTCTGTGGCAATGCTGCCCAGCAAGACGACCTCGCAGCTCTCACTAAGTTGATGCTGCCAGGTGTTGGGCGCTTTGCACGAGAGGTTCCTGAAAGCGTTTCTCTGCCAACCCGATCTCCACTTGCGCAAACTCTCGCAGACGTTCCAACATGGGTTCCGATGGCACCATGAGGCCCCGGCTGGGAGTAATGACAACGGTTCCCGCAATTCCAGCCGGAGGACGGGCAAAGCTGTTGCTGTAGTTCAACTTGCCACGAAAATATAAGCCGCTCAAAAAGCTGAATAGTTCCCCTAGCGCACGCCAGACTGACTGCGAAGGCGTTGTGCCAGCTCAAACTGAGCCTGCGGACGAAGCAAAAGCTGAGACCGTTTCCCGCCACAATATGCCGGGGAAAGCATGAAAATCCGATGCATGGAGCGCTCTAGTTCCGCCGTACCGTCTTTTTGCGAGCGAGTCACAGATCGAGGATCACCGGTGGCGGCTTTCTCCACGTTGCCTCCTTCTTGAGACGCAATTTCTGCCAGAGTGCGCTGCGTCAATACCGACGTCGGAGAGGTCTCTGTCAGTTCATCCTCCGACGCATACCGGTCTCGATGTTTAATCAGCAGCCAGTTGCGATCGCGGGTCCGTACCAATACCCACGACCCTTTCAACTTCTTGCCTTTCAGTTTGACTTTGAGCTCTCCTTTCTTGATAAGAGCGTGCCGATCTGCTCGCCGTTTTCAGGTTCGTAGGTCCCTTGGTCCCAAACCATTACGGTGCCACCGCCATACTGGCCCTCCGGAATCACGCCTTCGAAATTGGCATAGTCGAGCGGATGGTCTTCGACAGCCATCGCGAGCCTCTTCACTTTGGGATTTGGCGAAAGCCCTTTGGGAACGGCCCAGGACTTCAGCACGCCATCCGCTTCGAGTCGAAAGTCGTAGTGAAGGTTTCTGGCGCGATGCTTTTGAACCACAAAGCGGCGCTTGGACTTGCCGCCGCTTCTTTTTCGGCTTGGGTTCCGGTGTTTGGTCAAAGCGACGTTTCTGTTCGTATGTCCGTAACGAGTTCATAAGTCAGGCAGGCCCTGCATCCGCTTTCAGATGTCGCAGACGTCCGTGCAAGTGCCGATGAGATACGTCATTACTTTGAGGAGGATTTCTTTGGAGGTACCTTGCCGCCCGCCTTCCGAGCCTGCGAAAGTCCAATAGCGATCGCTTGCTTCCGGCTCTTGACCTTCTTTCCCAGACTTTCCACTTTTCAGCGTGCCCTTCTTGCGCTCGTGCATGGCCTTCTCGACCTTCTCCGAGGCTTTACTGCCGTATTTGGCCATTGCTACCTCCAAGGTATGGCGTGAGGCAGGAACACGAGTGCGGCCTCGATCTCCGCTGACTGACGCCAGCCACCTCGTAATTCTCATCTCTAGTAGCCGACCCAGGATCCTTCTTGCGGGGCGAAATGCCTTCAGACCAGGCGGCGGTGCTTGGCACGCAATCTCCGCCCTACCCGGATTTTTCCAATACACTCTGAGCTACTTCTCTTTGTCCAGGTTGTTGATCGATGCCGATCGTGACTTGTTCGCAGTTTATTGGCTGGTCCATGCGGTCTGGGTCTCCTTAGAGTGGAATAGTTGAGTATTTGGTCCGGAGGACTTGGGCCGGAAGCTATCCGGTTGTGTGGCTTCGGAAAAGATACGACAGGGCGCGAGCTTAGGGGGTGGCATAGGTTGCAGCGGTTCAAAATTGAACGATGCGCGGATTTCCACGGTGGTTTCGGAAAGGAGCGGTTGGAATCGAGCCCTGGCAGGATATGTCGGCACTTCACGGGTAAAATTGTCTCATTGCGATAATCTTTTCCGTCAACCAGTCAGGTCCTTGCTTTCTTCCGCGGACCGGATCGAACGTTTTGTCCCGTCGAGACGATCTCCACGCAAGAACCTCCGGATACGCCACTTGGACCTCGCCTCATTCTTCAGGAGGTCTGAAAGAGGCTTCGCTCGCAGCTTGGTAGCTCGCTTGCTCTAATAGAAATGCGAATTGACACCAAGCTCAAACAAGACAGGAGGACACAATGACTTTAAGCGATTGCCGATTCTACTGCTGTGGGAATGAATTGACCTTTTCGATGTTTTCGAATGTCGTCTGTCGGGCGCGATATCTGGAAAGCATTGAGATGACTTTGGTGGGAGAAGGGCGAGTGGATGTTTACGCGATTGAGCCGGCAGCCAGCCAGCCGCTGGATTGTGATTCGCCATACCGAGGGTGAAGGAATGGTGTGCAAGTGGTTTGTGCGGGAAGGGGAAACGTTCCTTGAAAGAAACCAGGAAGACTTACCTCAGCAAATCAAGGCCGAAGTGTTCCATTTTTCCCTCATCTGGCACAACCTACGACCTTGGCCGCTTGACGATCACACGAGTGAAAATCCTGGACCGGATGGTTTCACGGTGGCGCCCGCGACAGCGAAGGCACAAGGGTTGTTAAGTCTCATTGTGTTCCTATCCTCGGCGACCTGCTCATCGTTGCGCAGGCGAGTCGGCCGAACTTTTCTGGTCGTTGGGAACTCGACAAATCGCGAAGCGATTTTGGATCCTTGCCACCCGACGACAGCTCGATGGAGTTGATTCAGCACCAGGAGCCGAAGCTAACCATCACACAGGTTTGGAAAAACTCCGAGGGCGAGCACACCCTCGTATGGCAATTGACCACTGACGGCGCTGAGAACCTGGCTCGCATGAACGAGACCGAAATCGCCTCCCGGACAGTTTGGGAGGATGGCAGACTTGTCACGGAGTGGAGAATGAAGAGAGGCGCTCAGTTGAGCGAAGGAACCTATGACCGGTCGTTGTCCGAAGATCGAAAAACCTTGACGGTCGGAGTACGCCGAAGGTCCGCGAGCAATGAAATTGTACAATACCTGGTGTTTGTAGAGAGCACACAGTAAGAAGCGAGACCCTCACTCTTTCGCAGCTCTGAACCGAAAACAGCCGACTTGGCGCACGCTTTAAGCGGCGCTGGGCCGCTTACTGAGGATTGCAAATTATCGTGACACCTCTGCGGGTTAGTTTGGTACGGCCACGGTCGCAAGATCGGCTCCCCTCGCCCCAACGCGGGAGAGACTTGTATGCTGAACGTCAGATCATCCATGGAAGTCTTGGTCGTACAATGGCCAGGAATGGCTTTGAGAGCTTTTGCAGAAGGAGGCTTCCATGGAATCAGCTCAGATGCTTCAACCCGTGTTTGTACCTCGAGAGTTCGAAGTCTTCGCAGGTCTGGATGTCGACAAGACTCGGATTGCCGTCACCTTCACCGACCATAACCGCTTGTTAAAGTCTCTGCAAATGCCCTACAGTTCCCAACAGCTACTCAATTACACGCGCAAGCATTTTGCGGATCGCCGAGTTGCTTTTGTCTATGAAGCCGGGCCCACCGGGTTCGGACTGTACGACGACCTGCTGGCGGCGGGGCATCGCTGCTTGGTGGTAGCGCCATCGATGGTACCCAGAGCTCCGGGACAACGCGTGAAGACGAATCGAATCGACAGCCGAAAGCTCTCCGAAGGGCTGCGCGGAGGACAGCTGAACAGTATCCATGTTCCCTCGCTCGCCTATCGTCACCTGAGACATCTGGTTCAACTACGCGACAGCCACGTCCGGCAGATGATGGCCACCAAATATCGGATCAAGGCTCTGCTGCTCTATGAGGGCATCCCGTTTCCAGAAGCTCCGGCGTCGAATCAATGGTCGGCTCGAGGGCTGCACGAACTGGGCACCTTGCCCTGTACGGCAGCCGTTGGCTTTAAGTTGAACAGCCTGGTCGCCAGTCTGTACTTCCATAAGCTGGAGGCGGCCGCGACGCAAAAACAAATCCGTCGGTTTTGTCAGCAAGATCCCGAGTTGTCGCGGTCGATTCAGTACTTGACGACGATTCCGGGAATCGGCTGGATTGTGGCCAGTCATCTGGTGGCCCGGCTGGGCGATTGGCGACAGATCCGCAACGTTCGACAAATCGCCTCCTTTCTGGGATTGGTCAGCTGGGAGCATTCCACCGGAGATCAAGTGCAACGCGGATCGATCACCCGTACCGGCGACGTTCGCTTGCGCAATAAGCTGGTCGAAACAGCCTGGACCGCGGTTCGCAAGGACCCCGAGTTGGAGGAATTCTACCGCCGGATCTACCAACGCCATCCTCGACCCATCGCTGCTCGCAAAGCGATTGTCGCCGTGGCTCGCAAGCTGACGACCCGATCTATTCGGTTTTGAAACAACAGCGGCCTTTCCGCCTCAGGACGGGGGTCGCCCAAGCTCCTTTGACCCCAGAGGAGACAGCCTGCCCCAGGGGACGCCTCGACCAGCCCCAGAACGAAGGAACCCACGGTTCCTGAAGATTCGCTTCTGAGACAGAGAACCCGGGGCATTCTGTTTTCGCCCTAGAGAGGGCCGTATCTCAAATAAGTGTGACGGACGTTCTGTGCCGTGCCACGAATAGCAGTCAGTCTCTCTTGCGGTCAAAGAAGAACCACAGGAGGAAAAAATCAAGACCCGACTTCCCCGTACCACTTGACATTCACATAGCAGGGGCTGGGGTGAGGGGGCTGGCCGGACCTACCCTGACGATGTGGCGCTGTTCCTGGACAATGCGCAAAGTTATGAGAAAACTCATATCCATCATTTTCTCAATGCGCAGCTCTAACCTCTACGTTCGTTTCTGTTGCAGAATCGTCGGAGCAACCACCCATCCGTCCTGTCCCGCCGCCGGGTGTCCCGGTACCTGAAGTGGATCGAAAGGACTTGGAAGCGGGTTTGAAGTGCTTAAGTGAGAGTATCTCGAGAAGCTGCGCGGAACCTTGGGCAATCGCCTTCAAACTGCTTCCAGACGTTCAGATCTTTCACGAAGCGGTTCGCGTCGCGCTTCAGTACAACGAATTCTTCAAGCTGGAAGAGATTTACCGGGCAAAGGATCTGCCCCAGGCAAGGGCAAAACCGAGCAGATGCCTTGGCGCTAGGTCAGGCCCCTTGGACGACCGCCGCTGGTTTGGTGGTCCGCGGCTATGTCTCGAATCGAGCGAGGTTCAGCCCTACGGTCTCGTTATTCCGGCATCCTATTGGGCGGCCGCTCCCAGGCCGTGGCGGCTGGACACCTGGTTCATGGGCGCACGAAACCCTGAGCGAAGTGAACTTCCTTACCGAGCGGGAACGCAACCCGGTGAGTTTACACCCGAGACGCAATCGTCCTGCACCTCTATGGCCGCTACTGCAATGCGAATAAGCTACCCGCAGAAGTGGACCTGTTTGAGGCGCTCGATGCCGTGTAAAGCGGGCCTATCCCATCGACGAAAACCGTATTGTGATTCGCGGCTTCAGCATGGGCGGGGCCTCGGCTGGCACTTTACGCGGACTTTGCCGGTGAAATGGGCCGCGATTGCGCCGGGCGCGGGGTTCAGCGAATCGCCCCCAATTTCTTGATATGTTTACAAGGACACGCAAGACAAGTAACCTTCTGGTGGGGACAGAAGCTTTGGCGCATGTATAACGCCACGACTATGGACGTATGAACCTTTACCACTGCCCAACCGTTGCTTATAGTGGCGAGATCGATCGGCAGAAACAGGCTGCTGACGTGATGGAGAAGGCGCCTCGCCATCGAGGGCATGAGGCTCACCCACGTCATCGGGCTGCAGACTCCGCACCGCTACCATCCGGATTCGAAGGTCGAAATCAACCGAAGAATTGACCGCTGAGCGGACAACGGACGCGATCCTTATCCACGGAGGATCCGATTTACGACCTGGACGCTGTCGTATCCCGAGGATGAAGTGGGCGAAGCTGGACGGATTGGAGAAGCATTGGGAGCGGGCACGGATGAATGCCGACGTGATCGATGACCACACGATTCAGGTGAACACAACCGGCAACGTTTCGGCTTTTACGCTGGATATGGGGTAGGCGGTCGCCCGCTCGATGCAATGACCAAGCCAACTCTCATCATTGATGGCCAGAAGTTGATGGTTTCACCGTCTGCCAGCGACCGCTCCTGGCACGCGCACTTTGAGAAGCGAGCCGGCCGTTGGGCAGCGGTGGATCGCGCAGATACCAGCCGGCGCAAGCGGCCCGGCCTGCAAGGCCCGATCGATGTCGCGTTCATGGACAGCTTCGTGATGGCCAAGCCGACCGGCCAGCCCATGATTCCCTATGTGCCGGTGATTCGGGAGATGAGCCGTCCCCCGCCGGGGCCGGCAACCGAGAAGCAGACGTGGCCCGACCGGCTTGTCCTCGCGTCCCGCCGCCGGGGCCGGCGATGCCGGTCACGCCGACGCCGACGTCGGCGCCCACGCCGCGCGCGCGCGCCGTCGGCCAGCGCCTCGGCGACCTCGCCGACACCGCGCCGACGCGCTCGATCAGCGCCGGGTCGACGCCGGCCAGCGCGACCTTCGCCTCGTTGGAGTAGACGACGAGCCCGCCGCGCGACGTACTCCGAGGAGCCGGCCAGCTCGGTCAGCCGCGCCGGCCAGCAGCCCGCCGGTGCACGACTCGGCGATGGCGATCGTCCAGCCGCGCTCGCGCAGCAGCGCGGCGACCTGCTCGTCGACCGTGCTGCCGTCGTCGGAGAACAGCGTGCCGGCGTGGCGCTCGCGCACGAGTCGCCGCGAAGCGCCTCGTAGGCGGCCTCGGCGCCGGGCTCGTAGCGCGTGACGACCTCGACCTCGCCGCGGCGCAGGCACGTCGTGATCTCCAGGCCGTCGAGCCCGATGCCGGCCTCCTCGGCGGCGCGCAGCGTCTCGGCGATCTCCGACTCGGGGATGCCGAACAGGCGCAGCATCCGCTGGCGGTAGCTCGCCGCGCCCGCGGTCGCCGCGCGGAAGGCCGCGGCTCGCCACGGCCGCGGGCCACATCGGCTGCAGCTCGCGCGGCGGGCCCGGGCAGGACGACGACCGTCGGCCCGTCGCGCCGCCGCCGGCGGCACGACGAGCCCCGGCGCGGTCCCGACCGGCTCGAGGATCGTCGGCCCCGTCGGGGACCACCGCCTGCTTGCGGTTGGACGCGCGCAGCGCCTCGGGGTCGAGGTCGCGGCCAGCGCGGCATGAGCGGGCGCAGGATCTCGCGCGATGCGGCCCTCCAGCGCGCTCGTCGAGCACCATCTCGCGGCCCTGGAAGCGCGCCGACGACCTCGGCCGTCAGGTCGTCGGCCGTCGGCCCCAGGCCGCCGCTCGTGACGATCAGCTCGCACGCCCGCGGTCGGCCAGGAAGCGCAGCGCGCGCCTCCATGTCCTCGCGGCGGTCGCCGACGACGATCGATGTGGGCGTGGTCGACGCCGAGCTCGCGCAGCCGGTCCGACAGCCACGGGCCGTTGCGGTCGGCGACGCGGCCGGTCGAGCACCTCGGTGCCGGTGACGACGATGCCCGCGCGCGCGCTCATCGTCGAGCAGCGCGGCCGGCTGCTCGGCCGGCAGCGTGCGGCGCCCGCGCGCGGCGTGATCTCGTAGCCGATCGCCGTTGCGGCACCGCGGGCACGCTCGCGCACGCGCCGTTGACGCGCAGCCGCGCCTCGCCGTTGCCCAGCGTCAGCCGGAAGCGCCGCGAGCGGTAGGTGCGGCTGGCGCGAGCCGGCCTGCGAGGATCAGGCCGTCGACCAGCGGCCTCGCCGCCGGCCGCCGCAGGCAGACGTAGACCGGCCCGGTGGGGATGATCTGCAGGCGCGCGAGCCGCGCGCCGGCGCCGGCGCGGCGTGCGTGCGCGGCCGGCGACGTGGTCCGCGTCGTGGTCGTCGTCGTCTGCGGTCGCCGCCGGCGGCAGCGTGGTGCGCCGACTCGCTCGCCGGCTCGTCGTCGCCGCTGCAGCCCAGGAAGTAGAGCGCGACGAGCAGCGCCGCGACGACCCCCGCGACGGCGAAGCCACGCGCCGGAGCCCGCGCGCCGCCGGCGGCGCACGTCGGCCGGCCCGGCGCGGCGCGGATCGGCTGCATCTCGACGTCGGAGAGGCGCTCGTGGCGGAGCTTGTACTCCTCGATGAGGAGCTTGCCGTCGAGCCCCAGCGCCTCGGCGTAGGTGCGCAGGAAGCTCTTGACGTAGGTCGGGCCCGGGCAGCAGGTCCCATTCCTCGTTCTCCAGTGCACGCAGGTACTTCGCGCGGATCTTCGTCTCGGACTCGATCTCCGAGATGTCGATCCGCTGGCGCATGCGCGCCTCGCGAAGAGTGGCCCCGATGTCCGCCATTCGTCGCCGGAGAGCCTAGTGGTCCCCGTCCGCCGACACGCGCGCCGTCCGGCCGCGCGGGACGGGATCAGCGCTCGTCGTCGGCCGGCGGCTCGCCGGGGACGGACACCGGCTCGGGCTCGGGGCCCGTCTCGCCGCCGGTCGCCGCATCGAGCGCGGCCAGCACGCGCGGCAGGTCGCCCTCGGTGACGAGCACCTGGCGCGGCTTGGAGCCCTCGTAGCCGGAGATGATCCCGCGGCGCTCGAGCATGTCGATCAGCCGCCCGGCGCGCGTGTAGCCGAGGCGCAGGCGCCGCTGCAGCATCGAGGTCGACGCCGTGCCCATCTCCACCACGAGCTGGATCGCGTCGCCGAGCAGCGGGTCCTCGTCCGGATCGAAGCCCTCGTCTCCGGCCGTCGCCCTTGTCGACGATCTCGGGCTCGACCTCGTCGAGCAGGTCCTCGCGCAGCTCGGGCTCGCCCTGGCGTGCCCAGAAGCTCGTCAGCGCCGCGATCTGCGGCTCGTCGATGTAGGCGCCCTGGATGCGCTGCAGCCGCGATGACGCCGACCGCCGAGAACAGCATGTCGCCCTGGCCGAGCAGCGACTCGGCGCCGTTCTGGTCGAGGATCACGCGCGAGTCGGTCTGCGAGGAGACCGCAGAAGGCGATCCGCGACGGGACGTTGGCCTTGATCATGCCGGTGATGACGTCCACGCGCGGGCTCTGCGTGGCCAGCACGAGGTGGATGCCGACCGCGCGCGCCTTCTGGGCCAGGCGGATGATCGAGTCCTCGACGTCGGCCGGCGCGACCATCATGAGGTCGGCGAGCTCGTCGATCACGCACAGGATGTAGGGCAGCGGCGAGTCGCCCTCGGCCACGCGCGCCTTGTTGAGCTCGGGCAGCGAGCGCGTGCGCTTGACCGACATGACGCCGTAGCGCCACTCCATCTCGCGCACGAGGTTCTGCAGCGCGTTGGCCGCCATCCGCGGGCTGGTGATGACCGGCGTGAGCAGGTGCGGGATCGCCTCGTAGTGGTTGAGCTCGACCTGCTTGGGGTCGACGAGCACGAGCCGCACCTCGTCGGGCGTGGCGCGCAGCAGGATCGAGCTGAGCATCGCGTTGACGCAGCCCGACTTGCCCGCGCCGGTCGTGCCCGCCACGAGCAGGTGTGGCATCCGGGCCAGGTCGGCGTGGATCGCCCTGCCGCTGACGTCCTTGCCCAGCCACACGGTGAGCGGCGACGAGCCGCGCGGCGGCTCGTCGATGACGTCGCCGAGCGTGACCATCGCGACGGTGGCGGTTGGGGACCTCGACGCCGACCGCGCGCTTGCCCGGGATCGGCGCGAGGATGCGGATCTCGGTGGCCGCCAGCGCGTAGGCGAGGTCGTTCTTGAGGTTGGCGACCTTGGCCATCTTCACGCCGGGCGCGAGCTGCAGCTCGTAGCGCGTGATGTGCGGGCCGGCGACCGCGCCGATGACCTGCGCCTGGACGCCGAGGTGACCGAGCGCCTCGACCAGGCGCGCCGCCGTCTGGGCCTGGCCGGCGGTGTCCGGGCGCAGCCTGCTCGGCGGTCGAGCGCTTGAGGATGCGCGTCTCGGGCAGGGCGAAGTCGCGGTCGGCGACGGGCAGCTCGAGCTCGAGGTCGCCGCGCGGGGGCGCGCCGGCGGCTGACCCGTCGGGCGCCAGCTCCGCCTGCTCGGCCGCGGTGAGCGGCGGCTCGGGCTCGGGCTCCTCGGCCTGCTCGGCCTCCTCCTGCTCGGCCTCGGCCTCCTCAGGCCGCGGCGCAGCGGTCACCGCCATCTCGGCCGGGCTGCCGAACAGGTCGGGGTAGCGCAGCATCCCGTCGAGCTCCCCCGCGCGGGTCACGGGCCGGACGACGACCTCCTCGTCATCGGGCTCGGGCACGGCGAAGGGCGAGTCCTCCGGCGGGTCGCCCTCGTCCCGTTCGTCGGCGCGCGTGCGGCGCAGCGCGCGCGTCGTGTCGGCGACCTGGGCCGACGTGGCCCGCAGGACGCCCGCGACCGACGCGCCGGTGAGCAGGAGCACGCCGGCCACGGCCAGGAAGATGGCGATGATGCTGACGCCGACGTCCGAGAACGCGGTCGCCGCCCAGTCGTGCAGCGCGCGACCGGCGATGCCCCCGTGGTCGCGCACCGGCTCGCCGCCGCCCCCGAAGATCAGCAGCGCCGAGCCGAGCAGGCACAGCGCGCCGGCGCGAAACGGGCGCAGCGTCGGGATCGCGGGTCGCATGACGAGCAGCGCCCCGGCCGCCACGAGCGCCGCCGGGGTCGCGTAGGCCACGCGGCCGGCCAGCCACGTCAGCCCGTCGACGAGCGCCTCGCCGGCCGAGCCGCCGTCCCACGCGAGGTACAGGGGGAAGGCCAGGAACACGCCGATGGCCACCAGCGCGAGCCCGGCCAGGTCGAGGTGGCGCTGCTCGATGACGGGCATGCGCGGTCTGAAGGCCAGTGGCGACCGGCGCGCCCGAGCCCGCCGGGAGCGGGCCGGCTTGCGAGACGTGGCGTGCTTGCGGGCAGGGGGCATCGGGCTGCTGGGCCGGATTACGACGCCGAGTGCCGCGGTCCTGCTCGCCCTTCCCTACCGTGATGCGCGGTGACGATCGTCAGCGCACGTGGACTGGTCAAGAGCTACGGGCGTGGGCGGGCCGCGCGGCGCGTCCTCGACGGCGCCGACCTCGACGTGGACGCCGGCGAGCTTGTCGCCGTCGTCGGCCGCTCGGGGTCGGGCAAGTCGACGCTCCTGCACTTGATCGGGGCGCTCGATCGGCCGCAGGCGGGCACGATCTCGGTGGCCGGCGAGCGCGTCGACGGCCGCCCGGAACGCGAGCTGACGCTGCTGCGCCGCCGATCGGTCGGCTTCGTCTTCCAGTTCTTCCACCTGATCCCCGAGCTCACCGGGGCCGAGAACGTGCTCCTGCCCGCGCGTCTGCCCGGCGCGCCGGCGACCGCGCCGCAGCGCGGCCGCGAGCTGATCGCCCGGCTCGACCTCGAGGAGCTCGCGGGCCGCCTGCCCCACGAGCTGTCGGGCGGCGAGCAGCAGCGCCTGGCCGTGGCCCGGGCGCTCGTCCACGACCCACCGCTCGTGCTCGCCGACGAGCCCACCGGGAACCTCGACGCCGAGTCCGGTGCCGCCGTGCTCGGGCTGCTGCGCGCGGCGGCCGCCCAGGGGCGCGCGGTGGTGATCGTCACCCACGACGAGGCGGCCACGGCATCGGCCGACCGCGTGCTGCGGCTGCGCGACGGACGGCTGCAGTGATCCGCGCCGCCCTGCGGCGCCTGCGCGCCGGCCCGCGCCGCGCGGCGCTGGCAGCCATCGGCGTGCTGCTCGCCTCGGCCATGGCGGGCGCGGCGATCAGCGTCGGCTATGCGCTGGAGACCGGCTTCGACCGCGCGGCCCGCGCAGGCCGACCTGCCCGATGTCGTCGTCCGCTTCGACACCGAGCGCCGGGCCGACGTCGACGCCGTGGTCCGGCGCCTGCCGAACCTGGCGGCGCGCGCCTACCGCACCGAGGTCGACCGGGTCTTCGTGCAGGGCGGCAGCGGCTCGAGCGATCGCGCCGCGGTCGAGCTCGTCGACGGGCGTCGCGGCTATGCGATCGTCGAGGGGCGCGACGTCGACGGGCGCCCCGACGAGGCGGTCGTCGAGCGCGGCGTGGCGCGCGCCTGGGGCCTGGAGGTCGGCGACGAGCTGGTCGTCGGGCGGCTGGGACCGGTCGCCATCGCCGGGATCGCCGTCTCGCCCGACAACGTCGCCTTCCCGCTGGCCTCGGCCCCGCACGTGTACGTCTCCGGCGCCTGGCTGCGGCGCGAGGCGGGCACCGAGTTCGGAGTCGACAAGGCGCTGATCTGGGCCCATGACCCCGAGGCGGTCGACGTGCTCCTGGCCGCAGGCGCGGGCGACGAGCACGGGCATCGACGAGGTTCGCTTCCTCACGCGCGCGGGCGTGCGCGTGCTGATCGACTCGGCCGCCGGCGTCGTCATCGCGCTGCTCGTCGCCTTCTCGCTCGTCGCGCTCGCCGCCGCCGGGGTGATGCTCGCGGCCAGCGCGTCGCGCCGACGTGCAGCGACGGCTTCAGACGATCGGCGTGCAGCGGGCGATCGGCGTCTCGCGCGTCGCGGTGGCGGCGCGAGTACGGGCTGGCCGCCGCGCTCGTCGGGCTCGTGGCCGGCGGCGCTCGGGCTGGCCGCCGGCGCGCTGGCCGCGGCGTGGCCGAGCGCGCGACTGCTCGAGGCGCTCAACGAGCAGCCGCCGGGCGCGGCGCTGGTCCCCGTGCTGCTGCTCGCCCTGGTGGCGATCGCCGCGCTGGTCGGCGCCGCCGCCGCCTGGCCGGCCTGGCAGGCCACCGGCCGCCCGACCGTCGCGCTGCTGCGCGGCGCCGAGTTGCAGGGCGCGCGGTCGCGCCGGGTGCGCATCGGCGGCGGCTTCGCGGCGCTCGGCGCGCGCCTGGCCCTCGCTCGCCGCGGGCGCGCGCTGGCCACCGTCGCCGTGCTCAGCGTCTCGGGCGCGGTCATCCTGCTCATGCTCGGCCTGGCCTCGCTGCGTGACCGCGCTGCGCAACGATCCCGGGTCGGTCGGCAAGCGCTACTCGCTCACAGCGCGACTGCCGGCCGAGGCCGCGCCGCAGGTCCGCGCGATCCCCGGCGTGGCCGACGCCGCGCCGCGCTGGATCGTGCGCGGGGCCGACTCGTTCGCGCTCGGCGAGCCGGTCAAGCTCGTCGCCTTCCCCGGCGACCACACGCGCTTCGAGGACCCGCCCCTGGCCGGCGGCCGCCGGCTGCGTGGCGACGGCGAGGCCGAGGTCGGCGTCGGCCTGGCCCAGGCGCTGGGCGTCGGCCTGGGCGCGACGCTGGCCGTCCAGCTCGAGTCCGGCAGCGAGGTGCGCTTCCGGGTCGTGGGCATCGTGCGCGCGCTCGACGAGGACGGCCGCGTCGCCTACGTGCGACCGGGCCGCCTGCTGGCCGCCGACCCCGCGGCCGTCGGCGCAGATCGTCGTGCGGCTGCGCGGCGGCGCCGACCGCGCGGCGGTCGGCCGGCGCCTGCGCGAGCTGGGCGCCGAGCCGGCCGCGGTCGGCGGCGCCACGACGCGCAACGCCGCCTTCCTGGGGACGCTGGCCGCGCTGCTGCGCGTGGTCGCGGCGATCGACGCGCTCGTCTGCCTGTACGCGCTGGCCCAGTCGCTGGCGCTGACCGCGCGCGAGCGGCGGCCGACGCTGGCGCTGCTGCGCGCCACCGGCGCCCCGGCCGCGACGGTCGACCGCCGTCCTGGCGGGGGCCGCCGTCGTCCTGGCGCTGCCCGCGGCGCTGCTCGCGCTCGCGCTCGAGCACTGGGTGCTGGCGCCGCTGGTCGGCGGCCTGGCCGCCGGCTACGCCGACCTCGCTGCCGCGCCCCCAACCGGATCAGGTCACGGTGGTGCTCGGCGGGCTCGTCGTGCTCGCCCTCGTCGCCTCGGCCTGGGTCGCCGCTCGCGCGCTGCGCGAGCCGCCCGTGGCCGGGCTGCGGGAGGAGTGACGCAGTGCGCCGGGCCTCCACGTCACCGGGCCGCGCTCGTCGCCGGCGTCCTCGCGGTCGCGGCCGTGCTCGTGCTGTGCGCTGGCCGGGGACGACGCGGGCGCACCGGCGGCCACGGGCGGCTCGACCCTGCGGTCGACCTTCGTCGACCGCGACGGCGACGGCACGCTCGAGCGCGGCGGCGGCGAGCCGCTGCGCGACCGCACCGAACTGGCCCCGGCGTCGCGCCCGGGCCGCGTGCTGGCGTCGGTCGGCGTGATCGCCGACGTCCACGTCCGCGACGAGGAGTCACCCGCACGACCGGCCTTCCTCGATCGCCTCGGCCCGCCGTTCTCGTCGACCTTCCGCCCGCACGAGACGCTCTCGCTGCAGGTGCTCGACGCCGCCGTGCGCGCGGTCAACGCCGCCCGCCCGGACGCCGTGGTGGTGGCCGGCGACCTCGTCGACAACGCCCAGGCCAACGAGCTGGCGCAGGCGCGCCGGGTGCTCGACGGCGGGCTCGTGCGTCCCGACAGCGGCGCGCCCGGCTACGCAGGGCGTCCAGCGCGCCGAGCAACCCCGACCCGGCCTACTACCGCCCCGACGTCGACCCCCCGCGCCACCCCGGTCTGCTCGCCGCGCGCCCAGCGCCCGTTCCGCGCGCCCGGGCTGCGCGCGCCGTGGCATCCGGTGGCGGGCAACCACGACCTGCTCGTCGCCGGCGAGCTCGCGCGCACCGAGCGGACCGACGCGCTGGCCCGCGGCGACCGCGTGCTCGATCGCGCCCGACCCCTCGCTGCGCGTGCAGCGCAGCGAGCGCGCCCTGTCGGCCGAGACGATCGACCGCCTGCTCGGCGGCGGCCTGCCCGGGCGCACGCGCGCGCACGGCGCCCGACCCCGGGCGCCGCCTGCTCGGCCCAGAGCGAGGCCGTGGCCGCACTGCGCGCCGGGGCGGGCGCGCGGCTGGACTACGTCGTTCGACCTCGGCCCGCGCGTGCGCGCGATCGTGCTCGACACGGTCCAGCGCGAGCGCGGCGCGGGCGGCGTGGTCGACGCGGCCCAGGTCGCGTTCGTCAGACGCGAGCTCGAGCGCGCCGGCGACCGCTGGGTGCTCGTCTTCTCCCATCAGCCGCTGACCGGCGCGACCGGCGGCGCGGCCGCTGCTGCGCCTGCTCGACGCGCACCCGCGCGATGCTCGCCGCGCTGGCCGGCCACACGCATCGCAACCGCATCGAGGCGCGGCCCACCGCGGCGGGCGGCTTCTGGCTGATGCACGACCGCGTCGCTGGCCGACTTCCCCCAGCAGGCGCGCATGCTGCGCGTCCGCGAGACGGCCGGCGGCGGCGCCGTGCTCGAGACCTGGATGCTCGACACCGCCCGCAACGAGCTGGCCGACACCGCGCGCGCAGCTGGCCCACCTCGACGCCCAGGGCGGCCGGCCCGACCGCGCGGCCGGGCGGCGGATCGACCGCAACGTTCGGCTGTACCGAGCGGCGCGCCGGGCTAGAGCCGCGACGTCACCCTTAGCGCGCATTCATCGCGCGCCGTACCCTCTAGCGGTGCAATGACCGCGCCCGGCCGTGACCCCCGCGTGCTCGTCGTCGAGGACGACGACGAGATCGCCCAGACGCTCCAGCGCTCGCTGCGCCTGGACGGCTACGAGGTGCGCATCGCCGGCGACGGCGAGGCGGCGCTGGGCGAGGCGGCCGCCTACCACCCCGACCTCGTGATCCTCGACCTCGGGCTGCCCAAGCTCGACGGCATCGAGGTCGCCCGCCGGCTGCGCGCGGCCGACGACGTGCCGATCCTCATGCTCACCGCGCGCGACGCCGTCGACGCGCGCGTCGAGGGCCTGGACTCGGGCGCCGACGACTACCTCGTCAAGCCGTTCGAGCGCCAGGAGCTGCTCGCCCGCCTGCGCGCCCTGCTGCGCCGCCGGCCGCCGCGCGGCAGCGCCTCGCTCGACGGTGGCCGACCTGTCGCTGAACCCCGACACGCACGAGGTCCATCGCGGCGAGCGCTCGGTCGAGCTGACCCAGCGCGAGTTCGAGCTGCTCGAGTACCTGATGCGCAACGAGCGCATCGTCGTCCCCCGCCAGCGGCTGCTCGAGGAGGTCTGGGGCTACGACCCGTTCGCGACCACGAACACGATCGAGGTGTTCGTCTCGAACCTGCGGCGCAAGCTCGAGGCCGGCGGCGAGGCGCGGCTGCTGCACACGATCCGCGGCGCGGGTTATGTCCTCCGTGCTTGACCGCATCCCGATCCGCTGGCGCCTGGCGCTGGTCTCCTCGGCGCTGACGCTGGTCATCCTCACCGCGTTCGCGATGGTCATCGGGCAGGTCACCGCCTCGCAGGTGCGCTCGGACTTCAACAACCAGCTCGCCGCTGCCGTCGACGACCTGTCCGACCGCTTCAGCTTCACCAGCGAGCGCTACAGCCGGCGACATCGACCTCGCCGGGCCGGACGTCGACGTCTACGCGGCGTCCAACGACGCGGTCATCCGCGTCATCCAGCGCGACGGCCGGATCCTCGCCCAGACGCGAGCGCGCGCCGAACTTCGGCATCCTGCTGCCGCGCACGGCACAGACCGGCGGCTACCAGGTCGAGACCCGCCGGCGCGGCGTGGCCGTGCGCGGGCAGCCGCTTCGTCGTGCCGCCTGATCATCCAGTACGGCGCGGCCGGTGTCGGTCGTCGAGGACGACGATCTCGCGTGTCCGCCTGTTCCTCAGCGGCGGCGTGCTCGCCGGCACGCTGCTCGCCCTGCTCGGCGGCCTGATCGTCGGCCGGCGCGCGATGGCCCCGGTCGCCGCGCTGACCGCGCGGCGCCCGCGAGATCGCCGAGACGCGCGACCCGCGCCGCTCGCTGCCGCAGTCGGTGGCCGACGACGAGGTCGCCGAGCTCGGCCGCACGCTGCAGGAGATGCTCGACGCCCTGCGAGGCGTCGCGCAGCGAGACCGAGGACGATGCTCGTCGCGCCAGCGCCAGTTCGTGGCCGACGCCTCGCACGAGCTGCGCACGCCGCTGACCAGCATCCTGGCCAACCTCGAGCTGCTGGCCGAGGTGCTCGACGGCGAGCGGGCCGAGGCGGCGCGCTCGGCGCTGCGCTCGTCGCAGCGCATGCGCCGGCTGGTGGGCGACCTGCTGCTGCTGGCGCGCGCCGACGCGCGCCGCTCGCTGCCGCGCGAGCCGACCGACCTCGGCGCAGGTGCTCGTCGACGCCGCCGCCGAGCTCGGGCCGGTGGCCGACGGGCCACGAGCTGACCGTCGACGCCGAGCCGGCGATCGTCGCCGGCTCGCCGCGACGAGCTGCACCGGATGGCGCTCAACCTGATGGAGAACGCGATCCGCCACACGCCGCCGGGCACGCCACGTGCGCGCCACGGTGGCGGTGCGCGACGGCGACGTCGTGCTCACCGTGGCCGACGACGGCCCCGGCGTTGCCGAGGAGCTGCGCGAGCAGATCTTCGAGCGCTTCGTCCGCGGCGACGGCGACCGCGGCAGCTCGTCCGGCCTCGGCCTGTCGATCGTGCGCGCGGTGGCCGAGTCCCACGGCGGCAGCGTCGTGCTCGAGGACGCCGACCCGGGCGCCCGCTTCGTCGTGCGGCTGCCCCGGCTCGAGCGCCCGATGGACGCCGAGCCGCGCCCGGCCGAGCCGGCCACGGCCTGATCCCAGCCATGGCCCGCGAGATCACCGAGCGGCAACTGCGCAACGAGAGCGAAGAGGTGATGCGGGCGCTCGACGTCGGAGAGAGCTTCGTCGTGACTCGCAACGGCGTCGCGGTCGGCGAGCTGACCCGGTTCGACGTCGGCGATTCGTCAACCGTGAAGTTGCGATCGCTGCCTGCTCCCACGCCGCGCCGATCGATGCTGCGCGCTTACGCGCCGATCTCGATCGTCTGACTGATCAGGATCCGACGCCGCGTGGCTGACCCGGGGCCGCCGCTGTCCGGCTCGCCGACTGAGCGCGCTGACGACGGGCTCAACGCCGGTCTCGACCTCGTTCGACTCGATCGACGGGATCCCGCGGACCGCGACTCGGTCGAAACGACAGATCGCGCGCCGACAGCGTGCGTGGGGCGAGCCGAACGAATCGAACGCTCGAGTCCTGGAACGTGCCTCCACGAAGCGGCGATCCCACGTGGCCTCGTCCGGCCCGAGATAGCGGCGGAGCTTCCTCCGAGCACGGTCGGGATGAAACGGGACGACCGCTGCCGTTCCGCGGGCCAGGACTTGGAGGACCTCGCCCGAGCGGAGGTCGCAGGAGTCAATCAGGACGGCTGTCTCCGGATCGCGGCTCAAGATCGTCTCGAGGCGCGACCATCGCCCTGTCAGCCACCAGAACGCCTCGTCTTCCCAGACGTACCAGACAGGTCGCACCGTCGGCCCGGCTGTGGCTATGCGCGCCACGAGCGACCGGGCGAGGAAGG
Source organism: uncultured Acidobacteriota bacterium (assembly GCA_963789185.1). Classification (GTDB taxonomy): domain Bacteria; phylum Acidobacteriota; class Blastocatellia; order Pyrinomonadales; family Pyrinomonadaceae; genus PSRF01. Next base: position 18,063 of record CAWBJU010000006.1, on the reverse strand, counting down.
CCTGGAGGTCGAACCCGGGATCAAGCGCCCAATCGCCTGCCGCACCGGTCGTCTCGGCCTTCGCCACCATCCCGACTCTAGCCCCCGACCGGCGTGGGACCATCTCGAACGATCGATGAAACTGCTACGTTCGTGTACATGAACGACACCGTCGGGGTCGCCGAGCTGCGCCAGAACCTCAGTCGGTACCTGCGCCGGGTGCAGCGGGGCGAGCGGCTGATCGTGACAGACCGCAACCGGCCGGTGGCGGAGCTCGGGCCGCCGCCGTCGACAGGTGCCGAGCTCGACCGCCTCATCGCCGAGGGGCGCGTATCGGCGCCGAGGCGTCGCGGCCTGCCCGAACCGCTTGAGCTCGCAGGCGATCCGCACGCGCTGAGCCGGGCGCTCGAGGAGATCCGCGGCGAGCGCTGAGCATTGGCGCTGTTCTACACCGACGCCTCGGCGCTCGTCAAGCTGGTCCGAGCTGAGCACGAGAGCGCCGCGCTTCGGGCCTACCTGGCCGACGCTGACCTCACATCGTGCGAGTTGGTGCTGACCGAGGTGCCACGCGCGGTCAGACGTGCCGCGTATGAGCACCAGCTTCCGCTCGAGCCGCTGATCAGTCGCGCCGGCGAGGCACTGGACGCACTCGCGCTGCTTCCCCTCGATCGCGCCCTGCTGCTGGCCGCCGGTGCGTTCGCCGAGCCCGCCCTGCGCGCCCTGGACGCGATCCATGTCGCCGCAGCCGTCGATCTCTCGCCACTCGACGCGTTCGTGACCTACGACCATCGCCAGGCCGCGGTCGCGCGCCTTGCGGGGCTGCGGACGGTCGCCCCCGGGCAGTGAGACCGGCTACACCGACGCCAGGCGGCGCTCGGGCTCCGGCGCCAGCAGGCCGAGTGCCTCGTCGAGGTCGATGCGCCGGTAGCGCTCGACCGGGCGCCCGTCCTCGACGAGCCGGCGCCGCGCACCGGCGATGCGGTCGCGTTCGCCCTCGGGCACGCCGTCGGAGCGCTCGAGCACGCCGGTCACGTAGGACTCGGTGACGTCGTTGCCCGCGATCGCCACGTCGGCGTCGCGGGCCGTGCCGTTGGGCGAGTAGGCGACGGCGGACAGGATCCGCCCGCGGGCGCTGGCCAGAGTCTCGGGCGCGAAGGCGCCCTCCCCCGGCGTGCCATCCTCGACGATCAGGCGCGTGATCCCGCGGTCGTTGATCGTCTGCAGCAGCTCCTCGGGGTCGTCGGCCACGAGCACCTCCTTGTGCGACGGCCACACGTCGAGCCGGCGGTGGTCGCCGAGCAGGCGCCCGACGTGGAACAGGAAGTAGTCGGGGTAGATGAAGAAGTCGGCCGAGCGGTCGCGCTGGATGTCGTAGAACGCGGTGATCGCGGCCAGCAGCAGCGCGCTCGTCCCGACTGCCCCGCACGGCCGACGGATCACCACCCCGACGCGATCGGACTCCTTGAAGCCGGGCAACAGGTCGCCCATCGTCGCCGGCGCGCCGTCGATCGCGATGCGAAACGACGAGCTTTGGAGCTCCCGCGACGAATGCACGGACCAAGCCTAGTGGGCAAGCATCAGACCACCTGCACGCGGCTGACTGGTACAAGCCTCGTACCGTTCCGCAATGGCCATGAACCTGCGCCTGAGCGATGCCCAAGCCGATGCGTTGCGCCCGATGGCGGTGGTGATGGGGCCCCATTCGCGTGGCCGTGCTGCTGGGCGGGAGAAACCATCACTTGGTCGTGCTAAATCCACGAGGCCAGATCGTGACAGCCAGGCGAATGAACCGGAGGAAGATTCGCGGCATGCTCGGCCCCAACGGATAGGACAACTGAATGAGGATCACCCGAGAAGAACTCGTGGCCTACATCTACATCACGGATCGCCAACATGTGCGGGCGGTGAACAGCGTGCCTCTGGCCGCGATCGGGGTCGAGGACCTGGAGGAAGTTCCGGCCCCTTCGGGCGCTCACGATTGATTCGACGAGGAAGGGCGCCTGACGGGCATCGAGGTCCTCAGCCCCGAGCGATGGCTCCCACCGGACGTGCTGACGTGGCTTGCCGGGCGGGTGATCGAGACCGCGCTGCGGGCCGAGTTGACCGAGCACCTGGGCCACGCCCCAGCGCTGAGATCGTCGGGCGTGACGCTCACACCTCCACGACCACCGGCAGCACCATCGGCCGGCGCTTGAGCCGGTCGTAGACGAACGCGGCGAGGTCGTCGTGGAGGACCTTCTGCAGGAGGTCGATCTCGCGGATCTCGTCCTTGGCCGCGCGCTCCAGCGACGCCTCGACCGTCGCGCGGATGTCGTCGAGCAGCGCCTCGGCCTCGTCGGGGAACGGCACGCCGCGGAAGATGACCTCGGGGTCGGCGACCGACGAGCCGTCCTGCTCGGAGATCGTCGCCACGACGACGAAGATGCCGTCGGCGCTGAGCATGCGGCGGTCGCGCAGCGCGACGTCGGTCGGGTCGCCGATGTCGACGCCGTCGACGAAGATCATCCCCGAGCGCTCGCGCGTCGCCGAAGCGCGCGCCGCGGTCGTCGATCTCCAGCGGCAGCCCGTTCTCGCCCTTGAAGATGCTCGTCGGCGGCGACGCCGACCGCCTCGGCCAGCTGGCCGTGCAGGTGGATGCGCTTGTGGTCGCCGTGGAGCGGGCATGACGTAGCGCGGGTGCACGAGGTTGAGCATCAGCTTCAGCTCCTCCTGGTAGCCGTGCCCCGAAGCGTGGATCGGCGCGTCGCGCGTCGTGATCACGTTGCAGCCGATGTGGTAGAGCCGGTCGATCGTCTCGTTGACCGCGCGCTCGTTGCCGGGGATCGGCGTGGCCGAGAACACGACGGTGTCGCCGTCGTGCAGCTCGACCTGCGGGTGGTCGTTGTGGGCCATCCGCCGCAGCGCGCTGAGCGGCTCGCCCTGGGAGCCCGTCGAGATGATCACGAGCTGCTCGTCGGGGAAGTCCTCGAGCTCGCGCGGCGGCACCATCATCCCCTCGGGGACCTCGATGTGCCCCAGCGAGCGGCCGATGTTGATGTTCTTGCGCATCGAGCGCCCGACGAGCGAGACCTTGCGCCCGAGCGCGGCGGCGGCGTCGACGACCTGCTGGACGCGATGGATGTTCGAGGCGAAGCAGGTCACGACGATGCGCCCCTCGCAGCGCATGAAGACGCTCCTCCAGGTGCGGCCCGACGATCGCCTCGCTGGGCGAGAAGCCGGGGCGGTCGGCGTTGGTCGAGTCGCCGCACAGCAGCAGCAGGCCCTCCGCGCCGAGCTCGGCGAGGCGCGACGACGTCGGCCGGGATGCCGTCGACCGGGCGTCTGGTCGAACTTGTAGTCGCCGGTGACGAGCACGGTGCCCAGGTCGCAGGTCACGGCGACGGCGGACGCGTCGGGGATCGAGTGCGTCATGTGCACGAGCTCGATGTCGAACGGCCCGAGCTCGAGCCTCTCGCCGTCGTTGACGTCGGTGACCTCGACCTCGCGCAGCCGGTGCTCGTCGAGCTTGGAGCGGGCCATCGCCATCGTCAGCGGGCCGCCGAAGACCGGGATGTCGGGGCCCAGCTCGCGCAGCACCCAGGGCAGCGCGCCGAGATGGTCCTCGTGGCCGTGGGTGATGACGATCCCCTCGATGTCGTCGACGCGGTCGCGCAGGTAGGCGAAGTCGGGCAGCACGAGGTCGATGCCGACCATCTCGGCGGTCGGGAAGCGCAGCCCGACGTCGACGACGACGATCCGGTCCTCGTGCTCGACGACCGTCATGTTCTTGCCGATCTCCCCCAGCCCGCCGAGCGGGAGGACGCGCAGGGTCCCGCTCGCCACTAGGCCTCGGCGGTCTTCAGCAGGCCGTGGCGCTCGAGCGACCGCGCGGATCGCGGCCTCCTCGTGCTCGTCGGCCTCGACCAGCGGCAGGCGCAGCCCGCCGACGCGGTGGCCGAGCATGTTCAGCGCGGCCTTGACCGGGATCGGGTTCGTGGTCGACGCCCATCGCCTGCGAACATGTCCGGCAGCGACGCGTCGATCTCGGCCCGCGCGCTCGGGCTCGTCGACCATGCGCCGCATCTCGTCGCCGACGATGTGGCTGGCGACGCAGGATCCCGCCCGCGCCGCCCATGTCCAGCGTGCGGGCGAGGATCTCGTCGTTGCCGGCGTAGACGCCGAGGCCGTCGACCGGCGCGAGGTTCGTCGTTGTTGGCCTGCTTGACGTAGTCGACGTGCTCGATCTGGGCGAGCTCGGCCAGCAGGTCGTTGGGCATGTCGAGCGCCGGTGCGCTGCGGGATGTTGTAGAGGACGACCGGCCGGTCGGTGGCGCGCGCGACCTCCTCGTAGTGGCGCGCGCAGCCCGCGGCGGTTGGGCCGGTTGTAGTACGGCGTGACCGACAGGATCGCGTCGGCGCCGAGCTCGGTGGCGCGCTCGGTCATCACGCACGGCGTGACGCGTGTCGTTGGAGCCGGTGCCGGCGACGACCGTCGCGCCCGTCGGGCGCTCGGCGACGGCGAGCTCGATCAGGCGCAGGTGCTCCTCGTCGCTCGAGCGTCGGCGCCTCGCCGGTCGTGCCGCACACGACGACGCCGTCGCGAGCCGTGCGCGCAGAGGTGGCGCAGGAGGTCGACGAACGCCTCCTCGTCGACGCGCAGGTCGTCGTCGAAGGGCGTGACGATCGCGGTCAGGATGGCGCCCAGACCGGACATCCGGCCGCACCGTATCAGGCCGCTCGGGCGGGTACGGTCGGGGCGGTGCAGACGCTGACGATCGAGGTCACCGCGGTGCGCTTCCGCCTCGACGACGGCGACTTCGCGGTGCTCGACGGCGTGACCGACGAGGGCGAGGAGGTCGTGCTCGTCGGCCCGCTGGCCCACGTGCACGCGGGCGAGTCGGTCGAGGTCGGCGGCGACTGGCGCCGCCATCCGCGCCACGGCCGGCAGTTCGCGGTCGAGCGCGTGCGGGTCCTCGAGCCGGTCAGCGAGGCGGCGCTGCTGGCCTACCTGGCCTCGGTCAAGCACGTCGGCCCGCGCGGCGCGGCGTGGCTCTCGAGCGCCACGGCGCCGGCGAGGTGCTCGACGCGATCGACCGCGACCCCGAGCGCGCGCTGCGCGCGGTGCCGGGCATCGGCGCGCGCGCGGCTCGGCCGGCGCCGTGCGCTCGTGGCGCGAGCAGGCGCGAGCTGCGCGACGCTGCGGCTGTTCCTCGACACGCCACGGCGTCGCCGCCGCCGCGGCCGGGCGGATCGTCGCGCCAGTTCGGCGCCGGCTCGATCGAGCGGCTGCGCGCGAGCCCTACGCGATCTCGCGAGCTCGACGGGATCGGCTTCGCGACCGCCGACGCGCTCGCCCGGGCGCTCGACACGCCGCCCGACGCGCCCGAGCCGGCTCGACGCCGGGCGTGCTGCACGCGCTGCGCGAGGCCGAGGCCGACGGCCACTGCCACCTCCCCCGCGCCGAGCTGCTCGCGCGCGCGCGGCGCGCTGCTCGGCGGCGCCGTCGACGTCGACGACGCGATCGACGAGCTCGCGGCGCGCCGGGCGGCTCGTCGTCGACGGCGACCGCGGTCGCCGACGCGCGGCTGCACGCGATCGAGCGGCGGCTGGCGCGGCAGCGTGCGCGAGCTGCTCCGACGCGACGCCGGCGCTGCGCGCTGCGCGACCCGCGAGCGCCCGTCGAGCGGCGCCTTCGTGCCCACCGACGACCAGTGGCGCGGCGTGACGCAGCGCGCTCGAGCACCGCCTGTCGATCCTCACCGGCCTGCCCGGGCACCGGCAAGACGCGACGATGCGCGCGCTCGTCGACCTGCTCAAGCGCGCAGCGCAAGCGCGGCGCGGCTGTGCGCGCCGACGGGCAAGGCGGCGCGGCGGCTGGGCGAGCTGACCGGCGCCGAGGCGACGACGATCCACCGGCTGCTCGAGTGGGCGCCCGGGCGAGGGCTTCGCGCGCGACGCCCGAGGACCCGATCGCCGGGCTGCGACGTGCTGATCGTCGACGAGGCCTCGATGCTGTCGGTGCGCCTGGCCGACGCGCTGCTCGGCGCGGTCGGCCCGCGCACGCACGTGCTGCTCGTCGGCGACGTCGACCAGCTCGCGCCCGTCGGGCCCGGGCCGCGTGCTCGAGGACCTGCTCGAGTCCGGCGCGGTGCCCGACCGTGCGCCTGACCGAGATCTTCCGCCAGGCCGCGCGCTCGCTGATCATCCGCGCCGCGCACGCGATCAACGCCGGCGAGCCGCCGCCGACGGCGCGCCGGCGCCGACGACGTGCGCGACTTCTTCCTCATCGAGCGCGACGGCGCCGCAGGCGATCTTCGCCGAGGTCTGCGACGCTCGCCGGCGCGCGCCTGCCCGCCGCACTACGGGCTCGACCCGGCGCGCCGACATCCAGGTGCTCGCGCCGATGCACCAGCGGCCCGCTGGGCATCGAGGCGTTCAACACCGAGCTGCGCGCGCCGCCTGAACCCCGACGGCGCCGGCGATCGCCGGGACCGCCCTGCGCGTCGGCGACAAGCGTCATGCAGACGCGCAACGACCACGAGCACGACGCTCATCAACGGCGAGCGCGGCGTCGCTCGCTCGCACCACGACGACGAGCGCGACCGCGTCCTGTTCGCCTGCGACGACGGGCGCATGCTGCGCTGCCCGTCGACGCGCTGGACACGCTCGAGCTGGCCTACTGCCGCACCGTCCACAAGGCGCAGGGCTCGCAGAGCCGCGCGGTCGTCGTGCCGTCCTCGCGGCGAGCCACCACGGTGATGCTCACCCGCAACCTCGCTCTACACGGCGGTGACGCGGGCCCAGGAGCGTCTGCGTCGTCGTCGGCGAGCGGCGCGCGCTGGGCGATGGCGGTGGCGCGGCCCGACGCGCGCGGCGCCACACGCGGCTCAGCGAGCGGGTGGCGGGCGCGGCGGGATGGCCGGGCGCCGGGTAAGGTCGGGGCGATGTACGTGTCGCTGTCCCGGCTGCGCGTCGAGCCCGAGCGGGCCGGGGACCTGGTGGCCGCCTTCCGCGACCGCGCGCGTCTGGTCGACGGTTTCGGGGGCTTCGTCGACCTGCAGGTCTGGCAGTCCGACCGCGACCCCGGCGAGATGGTCATGGTGTCGCGGTGGCAGTCGAGGGCGCACTTCACCGCCTACATGCGCAGCGACGCCCACCGGGTCTCGCACGAGCGCATCGACCCCGGGCTCGATGCCGCCATACGCCTCGAGCGCCTCGAGCACCTGCACACGTACGAGGTCATCGCGGAATGACCGGGCGGCCGCGCCCGGCGCCCCCATCCGGGGAGCCGCCGCCGCGCCGCGCGCGACTCGACGACGGCACCGAGCTCGACCTCGAGCTGCTGGCCGGCGAGGTGTGCACGCGCTATCGCGCCGAGTTCCCCGACGAGCGGGATCGCTACGGCGAAGCCGGGCACCTGTGGTGCCTGCACGACAACCAGCACCTGCTCAACTGGGCCGCGCTCGACGCCGCCGGGGTGGTCGCGCTCGACGAGCAGGTCGCGTGGCTCGCCAAGGTGCTCGAGGCGCGCGAGTTCCCGCTCGACCGCCTTGCGCGCGACCTCGACATCGCCGCGGCCGTCGTACGGGAGCGCGTGGGCGGCGGCGACGACCTGGCGACCGCGCTCGCCGCCGCGGCGAGCATGGTGCGCTCGCGCCCGACGTTCCTGTGAGACCTGCGACGCGCCGCTCGCGGGACGTCGCCCATCCGTTCGGCCACGGGCCCGCGTAGGGCTCACTCCCGGCGCTGCAGGCGCTCGAGCTCGGCCGAGCGAGCGGCGATCTCCGCACGCAGCTCGTCGGCCAGGAGCGCGGCGCCGTCGTCCGCGGAGCGGGCGAGGTCGTCGGCGTACTCGTCCGGCGGGGCGGACCGCGTCGCGGCGAGCACGGCCGGGTCGATCTCGATCGGGGTCCCGGCGGTGACCGCGAGCACGAGCGCATCACTGGGCCGCGCGTCGACCGCGGTGCCGTCGTCGAGCACGACCTCGGCGTAGAAGACCGCGGCGTCGAGGCGCACGATGCGCACCGACGCCGGCGCGCGCCCACACGCGCGCAGTAGCGACAGGGCCAGCGCGTGGGCGTTGGGCCGGGGCAGCTCGACGCGCTGCAGGCCGGCGACCAGCGCCTCGGCGTCGGGGGCTCCGATCCAGATCGGCAGCTCGAGCTCGCCGGCGGCGAGGATCACGACGTGGCGTCCGGCCGGCGTGCGGCGGACGTCGAGGATCCGGGCGGGGACGGCGATCTGGGGCACGTGGCTCTCCTGGTCGGTGTCGGATCGGGGGCTCAGGCGGTCGCGCATCGCGCCACGTGCCTTGTGCAGGCGCGTGCGCACCGCGCCGGCGGCCGTGCCCAGGCGCAGCGCGATCGCGCGCTGCGGCAGGCCGGCGAGATGAAAGAGGACGACCGCGTCGCGCTGACCGGCCGGCAGGGCCGAGATCGCGGCCGCCAGCTCGGCGGCACCCTCACGGGCCAGCAGCCGCTCGGCGGGATCGTCGCGCGCGTCGGCCGGATGCTCCGGCAGCGACCCGTCGCGCGTGAGCCGCCCGGGCCGCGCCGCGCGTTCGCGCAGCGCCCGCAGCGAGAGCATGCGGCCGATCCCTGCCAGCCAGGCGCCGAAGCGCGCCGGGTCGCGCAGGCGATCGAGCTGCAGCCAGCCGACGAGCGCGGCCTCCTGCGCCACCTCGGCGGCGACGGCGTCGTCGCCCAGGATGCCCATGCAGGTCCGCCGCAATCGCGCCCGGTGGCGCTCCAGCAGGGTGGCGTACGCGTCGGGGTCGCCGGCCCGGGCGCGGGCGATGAGCGAGCGGTCGGTCTGAGACCTCACGGGGTGCGGTCGCGTCGGAGGCCGTCGACGTCACCCGTGCCGACGCTGTCGATTTCACGGCATCCCGTTTGTCGTCCGTGTACAAGGAGCCGTGAGCTGCTCGACACGCAGATCGACGGAGGCTCGGCCATGAGGATGCTGATCGTTTCGGAGTTCGTGACCCTGGACGGCGTGATGGAGGCGCCGGGCGGTGAGCCCAGCCATCCCCACACCGGCTGGGTCCGCGACTACGAGGGCTCCGAGCAGATCGAGTACAAGCTGCAGGAGGTGCGCGAGTCGGAGATCCTGCTCTTGGGAAGGGTGACGTACGAGAGCTTCGCCGGCGCCTGGCCGACGTACCGCGGCGAGTTCGCCGACAGGATGAACGGCATGCGCAAGATCGTAGTGTCGAGCACGCTGAGCGATCCGGCCTGGAACAACACCACGGTGCTGAGCGGCGACGTGGTCGCGGGCGTGACCGCGCTCAAGGCGCAGGACGGCGGCCCGATCCGGGTCGGGGGCAGCCATCGGCTGGTCCACACGCTGCTCGAGGCCGACCTCGTCGACGAGCTGCGGCTGATGGTCTTCCCGGTGACGATCGGCTCCGGCCTGCGCGTGTTCCCCGAGACGACGAGGACGGCCGCGTGGAAGATGACCGACACGCGGACGTTCGCCTCCGGCGTGCGGGTCGACACCTACCACCCCGCGACGGACGCGACCAAGGCGGTGGCCTGATGCCCCAGTACGCGGTGATGATCTTCGAGCGCGTGCCCCCGGCGGAGCTGCCCCCGGAGGTGATGGCCGCGCACGGGGCGCTGCCCCAGCGGATCGCCGAGCTCGGCGGGCGGGAGGTGGCCGGGATGGCCCTGCACCCGAACGAGACGGCGACCACGATCCGCGGCGGCCTGGTGACCGACGGCCCGTTCATCGAGACCAAGGAGGTCATGGCCGGGATCTTCGTCTCGAGGCGCGCGACCTCGACCACGCGCTGGCGCTGGCCAAGCTGACGCCGATCGTCGACGGCGGCGTCGAGGTCCGGCCACTGCTCGGCTTCGAGATCGCGGAGGACGGCTGAGCGCCGTCGAGCAGGCCGTCGCCGACGCGCACCGTCGCGAGTGGGCCTTCGTGCTTGCCGCGACGGTGCGGGTCACGCGCGACCTCGACGCCGCCGAGGAGAGCGTGCAGGACGCCTACGTCGCCGCCCTGCGGGTCTGGGCGCGCGACGGCGTCACCAGCTCGAACAAGGGTCGGCCGAACCGGCTCTTCCGCAACAACGGCGATGGGACGTTCACCGACGTGGCCGCCGCCGCAGGCGTCGCGCACGTCAATGACGACGGCGGGACGAGCATGGCGTGCATCTGGGCCGATCTGGACAACGACGGCCGGCAGGACCTGTACGTCGTCCGCTGGGGCCGCGATGTGCTGTTCCACGCCAATGCGGATGGCACGTTCACGGACGTGACGCGGGAGCGCTTCCGCACCGCCGAGGGCGAGCCGGGCACACCGTGGGCCAACGGCAATGCCGTCGTCGCCCTGGACTACGACCGCGACGGATTGCTCGACCTGTACGTCGGCAACTACTTCGCCGACGGCGTGGACCTGTGGCACCTCGAGACCACGCGCATCATGCACGACGACTTCGAACGGGCGCGCAACGCCGGGCGCAACCTGCTCTACCGGCAGCGGCCGGACGGCACGTTCGCCGAGGTCGCCGCCCGGCTCGGCGTGGACGACAGCGGCTGGACGCTCGCCGTCGGCGCTGCCGATCTGAACAACGACGGGTGGCCCGACCTGTACGTGGCGAACGATTTCGGTCCGGATCGGCTGTTCTACAACGACGGCCGCGGCGGCTTCACCGACGTTTCGGACACGGCGCTCGGCGCGGACACGAAGAAGGGCATGAACGTCGACTTCGGCGATTTCAACGCCGACGGCTGGCTCGACATCTACGTGACGAACATCACGACGGCGCAGTACCTGCGCGAGGGCAACATGCTCTGGCGCAACAACGGTCCCGGCGCGGACGGGGTGACCCGCTTCATGGACATCTCGAGCGAGGCCGGAGCCTGGGACGGCGGCTGGGGCTGGGGCGCGAAGTTCCTCGACTACGACAACGACGCCGACCTGGACATCTTCTCGGCCAACGGCTTCATCAGCGCCGGCGAGGGCAACTACTGGTACGACCTGGCCTCGTGGACCGTGCTGGACAAGGACCCGGAGGACGCGCTGAGCTGGCCGCGGCTCGGCGATCGCTCGTTCTCCGGCTACGAGCCGGACCGGATGTGGCGCAACGACGGGGACGAGCGATTCACCGAGATCGCGCACGAGCTCGGGCTCGACAGCACGCGCGACGGCCGCGGGGTCGCCGTGGTCGACTTCGACGACGACGGCGACCTCGATCTGTTCCTGGCGAACCAGGGACAGCCGGCGCAGCTCTTCGAGAACCGGATGCGCGGAGCGGGCCACTGGCTGCGCGTCCGCCTGGTGGGCGATCCTGCCCGGTCGAACGCCGACGCCACCGGTGCGCGGGTTACCGCGGTCGTCGGAGGACTGCGGCAGATCCGGGAGCGCGACGGTGGCGTGGGTTATGCGGGACAGAGCGATCCGCGCCTGCACTTCGGCCTGGGGCGCGCCGAGCGGGTCGAGATGCTCGAGGTGCGCTGGCCGGACGGAGGCGTTCAGATCCTCGAAGATCTGCCCGCCGACCGGGAGGTCACGGTGCGCCAGGACCCGGCCGCCTATGCGGCGCATGCGCTGGCCCAGGTGGCGCCGCCGCGCGTGGTCGCCGCTCCGAGCGAGCCTCCCGCCGTGCCTCGTCTGGCCCCCGCGGAGCTGGAACGCCTGCTCGCCGCGATGGAGGCCGAGCTGCGGCGCGACCCCGCGCGCCACGACCTGGCCCATGCGTATCGCCGGCGTGCCGCGGAGCACGACGCGTACGATCGGGCGATCGACTTCTTCCGCGAGCTGTCCGGAAACGGTGCGCGGGCCGACGCGGCGCTGGAGCTCGCGGTGGCCTACATCGACAAGCTCCCCGCCTGCGGCGGCCTCGCCGCGATCGTGTGCAAGGGCACGCTCGCGCGCCGGTCGCTCGACGTCCTCGACGCGCTGCTGGCCCGCGACGAGGGGTCGTGGATCGCGCACTACGCGCGAGGGATGAATCACCTGCACTGGCCACGCGCGCTGCGCCATTCGAACGACGCGGTCGCCGACTTCGCGCGCTGCCGGGAGATCCAGTTCGATCGCCGGCGCGCGGAGCCATCACGAGCGCACCTACGTGCTGCTCGGGGACGCGCATGCGAAGAACGGGTCGTACGACGCGGCCCGGCAGGTCTGGCGCGACGGCCTGGCGGCGTTCCCCGGTTCGCGGACGCTGGTCGGCCGTCTGGCCATCGAGGATGACGAGGCGCTGCGAGCGGCGGTCGAGCACGAGCGCTCGCTCGAGGTGCCGATCGACACCGACCTGTCGTTTGCCACGGGCCGCTGACGCGGGCCTGTGAGGATGGCTTCGCGCTCGCTCAGCTTCTATGCCGGTGTGGCGGTGGTCGCCGCCTGCACGCTCATGCTGCAGGTCGTCGAGACGCGCATCCTGTCCGTCTCGTCCTGGTACTACCTGGCGTTCTTCACGATCAGCATGGCGATGTTCGGCTTGACCGCGGGCGCCTTGCGCACGTATCTCGCCGAACCGGCCAGCGCGGAGGCGACCGAAGCTCGGATGGTCTGGGCGGCGCGCTGGCTGGCGCTCACGATTCCGCTCGGCCTGATGCTGCAGCTGTCGCTGGCGCCGACGTTCGTCCTGACGGTCACGACCGCGGCCTCGTTCGGCTTTCTCGCCGCCGCGCTGGCCGTCCCGTACTACTTCGCCGGCGTCGTGCTGGCCCTCGCGCTGACGCGCACCTCCCGCCCCGTCGCGCTCGTCTACGGGGCCGACCTGCTGGGGGCCGGGGCGGGCTGCCTGGCCGCGCTGGCGCTGCTGAACTGGACCGACGCGCCCTCGGCGGTCCTGTGGATCGCGGCGCTGGCGGCCGTGGGCATGGTCCTCCTCGGCGGCCGCCGGGACGTGCGCGGCCTGGGCCTCGTCGCGCTGCTGGCGATCGCCGCGTTCGCCAATGGCGTCACGGATGCGGGGCTGCGGCCGCTCGTGGTCAAGGGCAAGCTCGAGACGTTCGCGCGCACGGCGCTGTGCGAATGGAACTCCATGTCGCGCATCGTGGCCACGCAGCCGTTCGTCGGCCCGCCGTTCTACTGGGGCGTGTCGCGGCGCGAGGCGCTCGCCCCGCGCGTCGAGCAGGTGATGCTGAACATCGACGGCGACGCGGGCACGTCGATGGTGCGCTACGACGGCGGCAGCACGCTCCCGTTCGCGTTCCTGGCCGAGGACGTGACGAACGTCGCCCACACACTGCCCGGTCGCGATACGGCGGCGATCCTCGGCGTGGGTGGCGGCCGCGACATCCTGTCCGCGCTGGTGCTGGGCAAGCGCAAGGTCACCGGCATCGAGGTCAATCCGATCTTCGTCGAGCTGCTGACCGAGCGGTCGCCGTTCGCCGAGTTCGGCGGCCTGAGCGAGCGCCCGGACGTCACGCTCGTGGCCGACGAGGCGCGGAGCTGGTTGGCGCGCACCACGGAGCGCTTCGATTTCGTCCAGATGAGCGTCGTCGACAGCTGGGCCGCGACGGGCGCCGGTGCGTTCACGCTGTCGGAGAACGCGCTGTACACCGAGGAGGCCTGGCGCATCGTGCTCGCTCGCCTGACCCCGCGCGGCGTGTTCACGATCAGTCGGTGGTATCACCCGGACCACCTGTACGAGACCGGGCGCTTGTTGAGCCTGGCCGTGGCCAGCCTCGTCGATGCCGGTGCGACGAGCCCGCGTCGGCATCTGTTCCTCGCGGCCAACAACAGCCCCAACCGTGCGAGCAGCATCGCCACGCTGGTCGTCGCGCGCGCGCCGCTCGAAGCGGACGAGATCGCCGCGCTGGAGCAGATGACGTCGCGCTTCGGGCACACGGTGCTGCTGTCGCCGCGCACCGACCCGCCGTCCGAGCTGTTGCAGCAGATCGCCTCGGCGGCGACACGGGGCGAGCTCGATCGCGTGACGGGCGGCGCGTCGCTCGAGCTGCGGCCACCGACGGACGACCGGCCGTTCTTCTTCAACTACCTGCGACTGGATCGGCCACGCGAAATCCTGGCCCGCGTCGGGCTGCTGGCCCAGCACGAGCCGGATTCGATCCTCGGCGGCGTGATCGTCGGCAACGTGACCGCGCTGCTCACGCTGGCGGTCATCGTGGGGGTCTCGCTGCTGCTCGTGGTCCTGGTCATCGTGTTGCCGTCGCGCGTGGCCCTGCGCGACGCCGACGGTCGCGTGGTGTGGCAGGGCACGGCGTATTTCTCGCTGCTCGGCCTGGGCTACATGCTGGTCGAGATGGCGCTGTTGCAGCGCACGAGCGTGCTCCTCGGGCATCCCGTGTACGCGCTCGGGCTGGTGCTGTTCGGCATGATCACGGCGACCGGTTTGGGGAGCTTGCTCTCCGCGCGCCTGCCGCTGGCGTCGCGGACGGCGCTCGCGGTCTGGCCGCTCGCGACCGCGGGCTACGTCGCCGTGGTGGCCCTCGCGGCGCCCGTGGTGTACGCCCGCTTCGAGGACGACGCGACGCCGGTACGCGCGCTAGTCGCGCTGCTGGTGATCGTCCCGGCCGGGTTGTGCATGGGGTACGGGATGCCCACCGGGTTGCGCGCGGTGGGGCGGCTCGATGCCCGGCTGACGCCGTGGTTGTGGGGCGTGAACGGCGCGGCGGGCGTGCTGGCGGGCGGCCTGGCCGTCGCGATCAGCTTGACCTTCGGGATTGCGGCGACGCTGCTCGTGGGCGCCGCGTGCTACGCGCTGCTCGCGCCTCCGCTGCTCGCGCTGGCGCGGCGCTGAGCGGGCGATGCTGGTCCGCCTTCGCTGGTCGCGCTGGCGCGAGGCTGAGCGGGCGATGCTGGTCGCGCCTTCGCTGGTCGCGTTGGCGCGAGGCTGAGCGGGCGATGCTGGTCGCGCGGTGCGCTGGTCGCGATTGCGTAGCGCTGAGCGGCGGTGCTCGTGCGGCCCACTGGTCGGGGTGCGCGGCGCGAGCGGGCGATGCTGGAGGCACCTTCGCTGCTCGCGCTGGCGCGAGCTGAGCGGGCGATGCTGGTCCGCGGTGCGCTGATCGCGATTGCGTAGCGCTGAGCGGCGATGCTCGTGCGGCCCCTGTCGGGGTGCGCGGCGCTGAGCGCGTGATGCTAGTCGCGCGGCCCGCTGGTCGGGTGCGCGGCGCTGAGAGGGCGATGCTGAGCGCGCCGCTCGCTGGTCGCGCTGGCGCGGTGCTCCGCGATGCCTCATCTCGTGCTCGTAGGGCAGGGAGCGCAGGAAGTGGCGCGGCAGCCGTGTGTCACGGCGTTGGGTGCGCCCGGTACCGATCGCGCCCGCACACGATGCCGGGGCGTGATGAGCGCGGCGGCAAAGGAGCGTTGACACCGGCTGAACCCGGCGAGGCGAGGATCTGAGTGTCGCCATCCACGTAGGGCGCTGCGAAACTGTGCACGCGTCTGGCGGGTCCGTCAGCGCGCCGTCGGCGCGGACGCCGGAGCCAGCCATCGTACGTCGAGCGCGGCGAGCGCGTGTTCAGCGGGTCGTTGCCGCTGTCGTGTAGCGATGTTCAGGCGTCGCCCGCCGCGAGACCTCCTTTCAGCGGTGCAGTTACAGCGGCAGGCGCACAATGACCATTGTGAGTGTTTACTTATCGTCGCGCATGCAGTAGATTGCCGTTGCGTTTCGTGAGCGTCGCTCGTTGGCCCACGTATCACGGTCCCTCGCTCGCCAGCTTGTCCGTGGGTCTTCGATCCTCCAGCCTCCGCGACGGGTGTGTCATGGCCAGTGGCCGTGCGGCGAGGACGAGAGCATCCGCAGGCGCGGGTGTCTCCGTGCCGCGGTCCCTCGAGCACCACGTTGGCAGCGCGCGCCCGCTCGATGGAGCCGGCCGCGCCGGCGGGCGGCGGGAAGCGCGTGCTCTGCGCAGCGCGGCCGCGACGTCGTCGATTCCGCGCTATGCGACCTGGCCTCCATGCGGGACGCCCTGGGAGGCCCACGAGCAGCACGCGGTCGCGCTGCAGCGGGCGCTGAACCGGGTCAGCGTGCCGCTGGCCCGCGTCGCGGGCGGCTTCGTTGAGGGCCGGCTGTGGACGCAGTTCGGCTACGCGCGCCTGGACGACTACGCGCGAGAGCGCCTGGACCGCAGCGGGCGCTTCGTGCGCGATCTCGCGGCGCTGGACCGGGCGCTCGACTCGTTGCCGGGCCTGGCCGAGGCCCTCACGGGTGACGCTGGTCGGCCGGCGCTGGGGCGCGTCGCCGCGCGGCGGCTGGCGCGCGTGGCCACGGTCGAATCCGCAGCGCGCTGGATTGCGCTGGCGCGCAGCGTGTCGGTGCGGGAGCTCGAGCGCGAGCTGCGTGCCGCGGAGCCGCGGGAGCGGCCTGGCCGGTTGCTGCGGCGGCGGAATCGCGGCATCGAGCTGCCGCGTGGCCGCCGGTCGCGGATGCCGACCCGAGCAGCGAGGATCGCGTGCGTCTGTCGTTCCACGTGCCGGCGGCGGTGCGTGTGGCGTTCGAGGAGACGCACCGGCTGCACGCCTCGGTGGCCGGGCGCGAGACCGGGATCGCCGGCTTCGTCGAGGCTCTCGTCGCCGAGGCCTGCGCGGGTCCGCATCCTCCCGATCCGCCGGATCCGCTCGACGTCGCGCGGGTGCCGCGGCTGACCGGCGCGCGCGCGCGGCGCGAGACCGCGCTCGATGCCGAGCGCCAGGCGCGGGCGGGCGTTGATCGTGCGTGTGAGGCGTGGACCGTCGCGGGTGCGGGCGCCGCGGCCGGCGCCCGCGGCGTGCTGTGCCGCCTGCGCCGGCTCGAAGCGCAGCCTTGGCCCGTCGATGCCGCCGGTTTACAGGAACGCCTGCGGCAGTGGCTGCGCCTCGAGGATCGGCTCGAGCGACGCCTGGGAAAGCTGCTGGTGCAGATGAGCGCGTCGTCGCCCTGGTCGGTGCAGGGATACGGCGATGCCGGGCATTTCGCCGAGGCGCGGCTGGGCCTGGCGCGCTCGACGGCCGAATCGCGGCGCGGGCTGGCCCGCGGTCTGGTGCAGCGGCCGTGGCTGCGCCGGGCCTACGCGCGTGGAAGGATCGGGGCGTATGCGGCCAGCTCGTGGTGCGGATCCTCGGCCGGGCCGCCGTGGACCCCGCCGCGGAACGGGCGTGGGTCGAGCGCGCGGGCCGCGCGACGGTCAAGCGCTTGCGCGACGAGGCCCGGGCGATCGAGCTCGGTCGCCTGGACGGGGCGCAAGCGATCCCGCCGCTGCCGCTCGATGACCGGGCCTGGCAGGCCTCGCTGCGGCAGGACCCGGGAGCGCTGCGCACCAGGGTCCAGGCATTGCTCGCGCGGGCCGCGTTCGATCGGCGTCCGAACGTGTTCCTGCACCTGACGCTGCCGGAGTCGGGCGCCGATGACGTGCTCGCGGCGGTCGACGCCGCGCGGGCGGGGCTGGCGGCTGCGTGTGTCCGAACGTTTTCCATCGCTGCGGGTGGAGGCGGAAGCGCTGCAACGCGTGGGGTCCTTGGTGCGGTCGTGGGTGCGACGGTGGGTGCGACCGGCATCGAGGTGCCTGGATGGGTTGTCGCCGCGGAGGGCGGCGCGGCTGGCGCCGCGGAGGGCGGCGCGGATAGCGGCGCAGCTATGGGCGGGGAGGGCGGCGCGGATAGCTCCGCGGAGGGCGGCGCGGTCGCCGCAACCGATGCCGCGGCAGGGTGGGGCTCCCTGGCGCTGGCGGCGGCGCAGGGCTTTGCGCGCGCTGGGGAACCGATCCCGGCATGGGTCGGCCTGGCCGCGCTGCTCGAGGACTTCGTCCGCACCTGGGACGATCCCCGCGCGGTCCCGCCGCGGCCGCAGAATCGGATCTACGCCCGCGAGGGCTGGCGCTGTGCCGCACCCGGCTGCACCTCGCGCAGCGGCCTCGAGGACCACCACGTGCAGTACCGCTCGCGCGGCGGCGATGCGCGCGGGCTCGACAACCGCGTGTGCGCCTGCGCCTTCCACCACCGGCAGGGCGAGCACGGCACGCTGGCCCGCTGCACGGGCCGCGCTCCGCTCGGCCTGCGCTGGGGCCTGGGCCGCACCGACCTGCGCCGCTGGTACGCCAACGAGATCGCGCTGGAGCCGGCGTGACCCGGCCGCGCTGGCTCTACCGACGCTGGGGTGGGCCGCGCCGACCCGCGCCCGGTTTGCCAACGAGATCGCACTGGAGC
>CAWBJU010000005.1:0-498335 GCA_963789185.1 uncultured Acidobacteriota bacterium | reverse complement strand
GAAAGTTCGCAGGGCATTCTACCGGACACTCGTTCAGTATTCAAACGTAGTCATCCGTGTGTTAGGTTAATCAGATATGACCAATGCTGAACTCATGAGATGGCTGATTATCGGCGGCGCTGGTGGTGCGGTGTTCTCGCTGATTGCGTTCCTGCTGTCGCGATTTGCAGGTGAGATTGTTGGCCGGACGGTTTTGGCGACTGTGCTTTTCACAGCCGCGGGTGCGTATTTCGGATTTGCAGTTGCCGCTCCGGTGTCGCCTATTTGGTGGTTGATCGAGGTGCTACAGTGCGTCGCGTTCGGCACATTGGGCCTCTACGGTTGGCGAGGACCGGCCAAGTGGCTCGCAATCGGATGGGCACTCCATCCGGTTTGGGATTTTGGGATGCACTACGTAGGTCCAGGAGAGGATATTGGACCAAGGTTCTACTCGGTAGCCTGCCTCAGTTTCGACTGGGTAGTCGCAGCTTATATTTTTATTCGTTATCGCGGAGCCACTGCCCTAACGCCGAATCCTGCACGATGATCGTTTGCGAACGTTCAGGACCAGTCGAGACGAGACCAATCTCCACACCAATCTGTTCCGATAAGAAATCGACGTAGCGACGCGCGTTTGTGGGAAGGGAATTCAGCTCCGTCATTCCAAGCGTTGAACTCTTCCAACCTGTTAGCGTTGCGAATATCGGCTCGACGCGTCGCAGATCCTGCGACACCGCCGGCAGCGACTCACACACACGACCGTTCAACTTGTAACCGGTGCAGACTTTAATCTCGTCGAGCGTGTCGAGCACGTCGAGCTTCGTTAATGCCACAGACGAGAAACCATTGATCTCGGCAGCGTAACGCGTGGCAAACGCGTCAAACCAACCGCATCGCCGCGGCCGGCCTGTCGACGCGCCATACTCACGGCCACGTTCGCGAATCATTTGGCCCAACTCAGCTTCGCCTTCGAGCATCTCCGTCGGGAATGGTCCTTCGCCGACGCGAGTCGTGTACGTGCGCACAATACCCAACACACCACTGAGTCGATGCGGCGCGAGACCGGTGCCGATGATCGCGCCTCCGGCAACAGTAGTCGAAGAAGTGACAAACGGATAAGTGCCGTGATCGACGTCAAGCAGCGTGGCCTGCGCGCCTTCGAGCAGGATCGATCGTCCTTCGGTCGCGGCGATGTTCAAATAATGCGTGGTATCGGCGATGAACGGCGCAAGACGCTCCGTCAGCACCGACATCTCGCGAAAGATCTCGTCTGCGTTCAAAGGTTCGCCGCGATAAGCCTCGATGATCCGGTTCGCGTCTTCGAGGTTTCGTTCGATGCGCGAACGAAGCACGTCAGGCACGAGCGCGTCGGCGGTGCGAATGCCGCGACGCCCGGCTTTGTCTTCGTAAGCTGGTCCAATGCCACGCAGCGTGGTGCCGACCTTTTCGTTGCCGAGCCGCTCTTCGCTCGTGTGGTCGAGGGCGCGATGATAGGGAAGAATCAAATGCGCGCGCGAACTGATCTTCACACGCTCAGGCGAGACTTCGACACCTTGTTGCGTCAGGCGATCGGCTTCGACGAAGAACGCCTTCGGATCGATCACCATGCCGTTGCCGAGCACACACGTCTTACCGCGATGCACAATTCCCGACGGCAGCAGGTGTAGCACGAAAGACTGGTCGCCAACCTGCACCGAATGGCCCGCATTGTGTCCGCCCTGGTAGCGCACGACGATCTCGAAACGCTCGGCGAGCAGATCGACGATCTTGCCTTTACCTTCGTCGCCCCATTGGGCGCCGATCACTGCAATCACTTTTGACATAAGTCATTTCCGATTGCCAATTGCCGATTGCCGATTTGAAGAACATTCATAGACTACACGTCCGACAGATAAACTGAGTTAGCTTCAAATTGGCATTTGGCAATCGGCAATTGGCAATGTTCACAGTTGGGCCACTTCCCGGTACAACTCGGCATACTTTGTCGCCGCAGCCTCCCAGGAATTGTCTACCAACATTCCATTGCGCTGAATCTTTTGCCAGTCGTCAGGCCGGCCATAAAAGTAAAGGGCTTCGCGTATTTTTTCAAGCAACGCGCCCGCGTCGTAAGCCGCAAACTTGAAGCCTGTTCCTGTCCCGGTTGACGGATTGAATTGTTCGACAGTGTCGTCCAAGCCACCAGTTGCGCGAACCAGCGGGACCGTTCCGTAACGCATGCTGTACATCTGATTCAAACCGCATGGTTCGTACAACGACGGCATCAGAAAGATATCGGCGCCGGCTTCGATCTGATGCGCCAGCGGTTCACCGGCGTAACCTTTATAAATACCAACCTCACGTGGATAACGGTCATGCCACTGTTGAAGAAAGTCTTCATACTCCTTCGCGCCCGCGCCGAGCGCGATGAAAAATGCGCCCGTCTCAACAATCGACGGCGCAATCGCGCGAATCAGGTCGTACCCTTTTTGCTTAACGAGTCGCGAGATGACGGCGATGATGGGCCGGTCAGGATCTTGCGGCAGATCAAAACGACGCAACAAATCGATTTTGCAGTCGCGCTTACCGGATGGATCGTCGGCTGAATAGTTTGCAGCGATATGCGGATCCGTTTCCGGATTCCAAATCGCGTAATCGACACCGTTAGCGATTCCCGCCAAACGATTCGCGCGCGCTCGCAACAACCAATCGAGTCCATGACCCTGGTCGCGCGTCTGAATCTCGCGCGCATAACGTGGACTGACGGTGGAAAGCGCGTCGGCAGCGATGATGCCGGCCTTCAATGCCGACGCGTTTCGCTCGAGCATGAAATCGTCGACGTCCGGACGCTCGCCAAACCCGAGCCACCACAAATCACCCGCATCGAAAAAGCCCTGATAACCAACGTTGTGAAGCGAAAGCAAACTGCGCGATTTTTGAAAGAACGGATCATAACGACCGCGCGCGCGAAGTTCAGCCATCGCGAACCCCGAAGGCCAATCGTTGCCGTTAATGACGTCAGGTTGCCAGTCGAGATGCTTCAACAGCGCGAGTGCGGCGCGCGAGAAGAAAGCGAAACGAATGTGATCGTCCTGGTAGCCGTAGATGTTTGGACGTGCGAAGAACTCCGGCGCCTCGAGCAAATACGCCGGCGCACCTGCCGCATCGCTCAAGAGAAAGCGAACATGGTGGACCTGCCCGCGCCACTCCACACGCACGCCGTCCACCGATTCACCGGTCAGAAACTCCCGATCGATCTGATCGTAGAGGGGCAGAATGAGGCGGGCGTCGACGTCCTGTTGATTTAGTGCTTTGGGTAACGCACCGGAAACGTCAGCCAACCCGCCGGTCTTTGCGAAAGGCACGGCTTCAGAGGTCAGGATTGCTATCCGCATCCCTAACTCTTTAGCTCTGCATGGAGGCCAGGAACTCCGCGTTTGACTTCGTCTTCTCTAATCGCTCGAGCACTACTTCCATCTGCTCGACCGGTGATAGCGGGTTCAACACACGTCTCATCACCCAGATGCGATTGAGATCTTCCTTACTGATCAGCAGTTCCTCTTTACGTGTGCCGGAACGCTGCAAGTCGATCGCGGGGAATAGTCGTTTATCGCTCAAACGACGGTCGAGGTGAATTTCAGAGTTACCGGTACCTTTGAACTCTTCGAAGATCACGTCGTCCATGCGCGAACCGGTGTCGATAAGCGCGGTGGCGATGATCGTCAGCGATCCGCCTTCTTCGATGTTGCGCGCCGCGCCGAAGAATCGCTTCGGACGCTGGAGCGCGTTTGAATCAATACCGCCGGAGAGGATCTTGCCGCTCGGCGGAACGACCGCGTTGTGCGCGCGTGCCAGACGCGTGATCGAGTCGAGCAAAATTACGACGTCGCGTTTGTGCTCGACGAGCCGTTTCGCTTTCTCGATCACCATGTCGGCAACCTGCACGTGGCGCGTCGGTGGTTCGTCGAACGTTGACGAGATGACTTCGCCGTTGACTGACCGCTGCATGTCGGTAACTTCTTCCGGTCGCTCGTCAATCAGCAAAACGATGAGCGTTGTTTCCGGGTGGTTTTGTGTAACCGAGTTGGCGATGGTCTGTAGCAGCATCGTCTTACCGGTACGTGGCGGCGCGACAATGAGACCGCGTTGACCTTTGCCGAGCGGCGTGACCAGATCGATGACGCGCGCCGACAGGTTGTCTGAAGCGACCTCCATCCTCAACTGCTCTTCGGGATACAGCGGGGTCAGGTTGTCGAAGAATACTTTTTCGCGTGCCTGATCCGGCGATTCGAAGTTGATGGCTTCTACTTTGATCAGCGCGAAGTAACGCTCGCCTTCTTTTGGCGGGCGAATCTGACCGCTGACCGTGTCGCCGGTGCGCAGGTCAAACTTGCGAATCTGCGACGGCGAGACGTAAATGTCGTCCGGGCCGGGCAGATAGTTGTACTCAGGCGCCCGGAGGAAGCCGAAACCATCCGGCAACGTTTCCAGCACACCCTCAGAGAAGATGAGACCGCTCTTTTCCGTCTGGGCGGCGAGTACTTTGAAGATGAGCTCCTGCTTACGCATGCCCGTAGCGCCGGGCACATCCATGCTCTTGGCAATTTGCGTGAGCTTGGAGATGGACATCTCCTTGAGATCAGCCAGATTGTGAAAGCCCTCATTCTTACCGTCGCGGGCTTCTCTGGATTCTCGTTCGGGAGCTTCGGCAGTTGCGACTGTTGCGCCGCCGTCTTCTCCGTTAGCGTCGTTGTTCGCGCTCGATGCGCGTGAACGTGTTCTTTGTGACATGTCGTTGTTCTCTTAAATTCTCTAAACAGTCTCAGCGGTTTATCAATTACGAAATGCGGATATGAATGGTCGGTTCGAAGCGATGGACGTAGGTTGCCACCCTGCGCTCCCACTTCATTCGCGGGGCAATACTCGGATTCTCCTTAAACGGTGTGTGCAATGTAACTCAACTTTGCGTGCGCGGCAAATTCAGTAACGTTTTTGATGCCACCCGCTCGACGCGCGTGGCCCAAAACAAATCAGGTTGACCAAAGGGGGCTGAGAGATTCGGATTGTCCAATCCGCACTTTATCTGTGTTTAGGTAACACGGATTCTTTTAAATAACTGTTTCGATTCGATTGCGCTTTTAATCGCCCGCCACAACTCGTCGCGACCGCGGCCGCTTTTGGCCGAGTAGGCCATTACGCTGTCGTCGTCGAGCACGCGTGCAATGTGCTGCAAATTTCTTATCAACTCGTTGTGCGAAAGCTTATCGGATTTTGTGGCAACAATTAATCGTGGCTTGCCGCTTGTTTCAAGCCACTCGTGAAGCTGCAAATCCTGTTTTGTGGGTTCGTGGCGCGAATCTACGATGTGAATTGATAGCACAAGCTGGCGGCGGTTGGCAAGATAAGTAGTGGCCATCTCGCCCCAACTTGATTTTATATTCTTCGGTACCCTCGCGTACCCAAACCCGGGAAAGTCAACGAACTTGAGTTTGTCGTTTACCGAGAAGAAGTTAAGCGACTGCGTCCGTCCAGGAGTTGAGGACGTGCGCGCTAACTTGTGAGCCGACAACAACGAGTTAATTAGACTCGATTTACCGACGTTCGACCGGCCGAGGAACGCAACCTCGGGCTGCGAATCCTTCGGCCAGTCGTCTTCCTTAAAAGCGCTTTTGATGAACTCCGCCTTCGTAACCTTCATAAGTACACAGAGGGCCCACAGATGATACGGAGTTCAGCGCCATTTTCTAATCGCCGGACGCAGCTGCTGCTTGCGCAGCGTTCTTCTGTTTCCAGATTTCAATCAGCTTCGTCATGCGGTCTCTAATGGCCGCAAGCTTCTGCTCGTAGTCAGGAACTTCTTTGACCGTCTTCTCGAGGTGCCCGAGAAAATTCGGGTTCCCCATCGCTTCTCGCAACGCCGGGAGAAACGGCTCCAGCTTGGCGTACACAAACAGGTGCTCGCCATTGGCGTCATTGAACATTTGTGCGTCGATGGCGCCGTTGTTTACGAGCGAGCAGGCCATGTCCCAATAGGAAATAACCATGCGATACAAACCGCTCTTTTCACTGGTCAGAACATCGAGGAAATCCTGCGGGGTTTTGGGGTCGAACGTGAAGAACCAGTTGCGCGCGTCGCGCATCGTTTTCTCACGGCGAAGATCGTAAAGCTTAAGAATCAGGTCAGCATCTTTTCCTTTGCCCATTTATTTCTCCTTTGAATTAGTTGAAGACAGACCTGTGCTGCTCGTGTGAGAGACACGAACAACACAGGAAAAATTCAGAAATCATCTAGCTGGTCTGAATACCTTGCGAAGGCTGCTCGGTATTCCACAGCGGCGGAGCTTCGTCAGTCGCGGCGGCTGTGGGAACCGAATCTTCGAGTGCGAACGACAACACTTCATCAATCGTTTCCACGAGATTGACGTTGAGTGCGTCGCGCACCTCTTCGGGCACTTCGACTAAATCCTTTTCGTTGTCCTTGGGCAGGATGATGGTGTCGATGCCGAAACGATGAGCGGCGAGGAGTTTCTCCTTCACTCCGCCAATCGGCAGCACTCGACCACGCAACGTGATCTCGCCCGTCATTGCTACGTTCTTCCTCACGGGAACGTGGGCAAGCGCGGATGCCATCGCTGTGGCCATCGTAATTCCCGCCGACGGACCGTCTTTGGGAATCGCACCTTCGGGAATGTGAATGTGCAGATCGCGTTTGCGAATGAAGTCGAGACTCATCGCCAAACGTTCGGCGCGCGCACGGATACAAGTGAGCGCTGCCTGCGCCGATTCCTGCATTACGTCGCCGAGTTTTCCGGTGAGCGTTACGCCACCGCGTCCCTTGACGAGCGTCGCTTCGATCTGAAGAACCTCGCCGCCGATCTCGGTCCACGCCAATCCTGTGGCGAGTCCGATTTCGCTATTCGCGGCGACGCCTTGCTGGCGAAACTTGATTGGACCAAGCATCTCGCGCACGCGGGCAGCATCGATCGAGTCTTTCGCGTTCTCGGTCGGTGGTTCGGAAACGAACTTGCGCGCGAGTTTGCGACAGCACGAACCAATTTCGCGTTCGAGGTTGCGAACGCCGGCTTCCCGCGTGTAGTGACGAATCACTTCGAGAATGCCTTCGTCGGTGAAATCGAACTGCTCCGCTTTGAGGCCATTGCCTTCTGCCTGTTTCGTTACGAGATGACGTTTGGCGATCTCGAGTTTCTCGCGTTCGGTGTAACCGGACAGCCGCAGGATCTCAAGACGGTCTTGCAATGCCGGCGGGATTGTGTGCAGCACGTTCGCGGTAGCGATGAAGAATACTTTCGAAAGATCGTACTCGACGTCGAGATAGTGGTCCTGGAACGTGTGATTCTGTTCCGGATCGAGCACTTCGAGTAACGCCGCGCTCGGATCGCCGCGGAAATCAGCGCCTAGCTTGTCTACTTCATCCAGCAATACTACTGGATTAATAGTGCCGGCCTTCTTCATCATCTGGATGATCTGACCGGGAAGGGCGCCGATGTAAGTACGACGATGTCCGCGAATCTCAGCTTCGTCACGCACGCCGCCCAGCGAGAGCCGGACAAACTTGCGACCGGTGGCTCGCGCGATCGATTTTCCGAGACTCGTCTTGCCCACTCCTGGCGGGCCTACGAAACACAGGATCGATCCTTTCGGGTTTTTGACCAGTTGACGAACCGCAAGGTACTCGAGGATGCGTTCCTTGATCTTCTCAAGACCAAAGTGATCTTCGTTCAGTACCTCTTCCGCTTTCGTAAGGTCTTTGATCTCTTTCGACTTCTGTTTCCACGGCACACTGAGCAGCCAGTCGATGTACGTGCGGGAAACAGTGCCTTCAGCAGACATCGGCGGCATGGCTTCGAGACGATGCAGTTCCTGCATGGCCTTTTCCTTGGCCTCGTCAGTCATGCCCGCTTCTTCAATTTTCTTCTTCAGCTCTTCGAGTTCGGCCTTCTCGTCTTTGCGTCCGAGCTCTTTGTGAATCGCTTTGATCTGCTCGTTGAGGTAGTACTCCTTTTGCGCCTTCTCCATCTGACGCTTCACGCGCGTTTGGATGGTGCGATCGAGTTGTCGTTTCTCGATTTCAGTTTCGAGGAGTTCGATCAGGCGTTGAAGGCGGGCCTGCGTCGAGAAGATCTCGAGCAGTCCCTGTTTGTCTTCGACTGAAATTCTGAGTTGCGATGCGAGCGCGTCTGCGAGATGCGAAGGTTCCTGATTGCGCAACGCGGTTTGCAGCGCATCGGTCTGCGTATCAGGCGCCAGACGAAGGTGCTGTTCGACAAGTTGCCCGACCTTCTGGATCAGTGCATCGAGACGAGTGCCTTCTTCGTTCACGACGGGCGCGCGACGAACGAGTGCCATGAATGCTCCATCGGCATTCTCTACTCGCACAGTCGTAGCGCGCTCACGGCCTTCGACGACGACTTTGATCTGACCATTCTCCTGTTTTTGTGACTGGAGAATACGACCAAGAGTTCCTACTCCGTAGATCTGCTCCGGGGTCGGCTCGTCAACAGTGGCGTCGTGTTGGGTGGCTAAGAAAATAGTGCGGTCGGTCGCCAAAGCCTGTTCGAGCGCCCGGACGGATCCGGCGCGGCCGATTTTGAAAGCCACTTTGGTGAACGGGAATATTACGACATCGCGAATCGGCACCATTGGGTACCACGCAACATCTGCTGGGGGTCTATCTGAGTATTCTTCCATGGTTTGAAACAGCTTTTCTGGGGAGCCTTTTGCAGCAATGACGAGCCGGCGAAGTGGCGTCTCGCCTCACTTGGAAAAGAGGGTTAATTGTAAAACATTTCCTGCTAGGGGCGCTACTTTCATGGTAGATGGAAAAACAGGCACTTTGCCGGTTTATGCAGCCGCACCGTCAATTCCGGTAAGACCCTCGCCTGGGACGGCCCGGCGCCGTTCTACCATCTCGCTCGTAATGACGAATTCTTTGACGCGTTTTTGAGAAGGAAGGGTGTACATGGCGTCAAGCAGCAGTTCTTCCAGGATCATCATCAGGCCGCGCGCGCCGACTTTCCTTTCAACTGCCTGTCGCGCGACAGCTTTGAGTGCGTCTTCTGTGAACTTTAACTTGACGTTATCGAAGTCGAACTTCTTCTGGTACTGCTTGACCAAAGCGTTCTTTGGTTCGGTAAGAATTTTGATGAGTGCGCCCTCGTCGAGCTCGTGCAGCACGCCGCACACGGGCAGGCGTCCGACGAACTCCGGGATCAATCCGAATCGAATCAAATCTTCAGGCTGAACTGCCGCCAGCGCTTCGGCGTGACGATGACTGCCTGATTTGACCTCGGCATGAAAACCGAGTGACTTGTTGCGCAGCCGGCGTTCGATCACCTTTTCGAGTCCGACGAATGCGCCGCCGCAGAGGAACAGAATATTTGTAGTGTCTACAGGGAAGAACTCCTGATGCGGGTGCTTGCGACCGCCCTGGGGCGGAACGTTCGCCACTGTGCCTTCAAGGATCTTCAGTAGCGCTTGCTGCACACCTTCGCCGGAAACGTCGCGTGTGATCGACGGGTTCTCGTCCTTGCGACAAATCTTGTCTACTTCGTCGATATAAATAATGCCTTGCTGCGCGCGTTCAACGTCGCCGTTTGCGGCCTGCAAAAGCTTGAGAATGATGTTCTCTACGTCCTCGCCGACGTAACCCGCTTCAGTCAGCGTAGTCGCATCGACGATCGTGAACGGAACGCTCAACATGCGCGCGAGTGTTTGCGCGAGGAGCGTCTTGCCGGTTCCCGTCGGGCCGATCAAAAGGATGTTGGCTTTTTGAATTTCGACGTCGGAGCGACGGCGACCGAGTTCGATACGCTTGTAGTGCTGATAAACGGCGACGGCCAGGCGCTTCTTCGTTTCCTCCTGGCCGATCACGTATTCGTCTAAGAAGTTTTTGATCTCTCCGGGCTTGGGCAGCGGCGGTCGAGTGGCTACTGATTCAGCCTGCTGATCGTCCGTAATGATTTCATTGCAGATGTCAATGCACTCGTTGCAGATGTAAACGGTGGGACCGGCAATGAGTTTCTTAACTTCATTCTGAGATTTACCGCAGAATGAGCAGCGCAGAGTATCATCGGTTCGTCTGACCATAAGCTACAGTCTCTTAGGGCTCCTTTGGGGGAATCGCGTAGCCAACCTATTCCCGGTGCGCGATGACCTCGTCTATTAAACCATATTCTTTGGCCTGCATGGCAGACATAATTTTATCGCGCTCAACATCGCGTTCGACAGTGTCGTACGTCTGTCCGGTATGTTTGGCGATGATCTGGGAGGTGAGTTCGCGCATCCGCAGGATCTCTTCTGCCTGGATGCGAATGTCTGTTGCCTGACCTTGTGAACCGCCTGATGGTTGGTGAATGAGGATACGCGAGTTAGGAAGCGCGAATCGCTTGCCTTTAGCTCCAGCCGCTAACAAGAGTGCCCCCATCGATGCACATTGGCCCACGCAGATCGTGGTGACGTCGGGACGAATGAATTGCATCGTGTCGTAGATCGCCATTCCCGCGGTGATCGAACCACCAGGTGAATTGATATAAAGATTAATGTCCTTTTCGGGATCTTCAGCTTCGAGAAATAGAAGTTGGGCTACGATTAGGTTGGCAATCTGATCGTCGATCGGGGTACCCAGGAAGATGATGTTGTCTTTAAGTAGTCGTGAATAGATGTCGAAGGCTCGTTCGCCACGCGAAGTCTGCTCGACGACCATCGGGACTAAAGCCATATTAATTCTGAAACCTCTTTGGTCCTTTGGACGAGTTACTCGTTAGAAGCTGCCGCACTTGCTTCGTTTGACTCGTTCCATTCCGCGTCAGTGATGGTTGCGTTTTCAACTAAAAGATCAAGCGCTTTACGATTGCGCAATCTTTGCGCGATGCTACGTTCGCCTCCATGCTTTGTCAAGGCAGCCCGTATTTGCTCTTTTGGTTGTCGCGCCATCTGCGCGACCGTCTCGATCTCAGCTTCTACTTCTTCGTCGGAGACAGTTAGATTTTCGGTTTCCGCGATGCGTTCCATCAGCAAGGTTGCGCGCACATCTTCTTCCGCTTGCACCTTTAACTCTGCGCGCGCGCCTTCCCAATTCACGTTTTGCTGGCGTGGATCGACGCCGCGCGCCATCATGTCGCGCAGGACACTTTCGAAGCGCTGGTTCGTCTGTTTTTCGACCCAACTCTCCGGCACTTCGAACTGGTGCGCCGAAACAAGTGTGCGGATCAGATCAGCGCGCAGCTTATTATCGGATTCGGCCTTTGAGCGTGCTTCAAGATCTTCACGGATTTTGGTTTTCAAAGTATCGACCGAATCAAACTCTTCGCCGACGCTCTTGGCCCATTCGTCGTCAACTTCCGGAAGTTCGCGTCGACGCACTGCGGTAACTTCCATCTCGTACTCGACTTTCTTGCCGGCGAGTTGAGGTGTGCTGAAGTCGGCGGGATATTCGACGGTGAACGTCTTTTTGTCGTCTGGCTTAACGCCTGTCAGGTTCTCAGTGAATTCCTTTTGCACGTTTGGGCCGCCAAGTACGACTTCGATGTCGTCTACTTTGATCTCTTCGGCGTCAGGTTGGTCGATTTCCTTTCCGAGCGCGTTGATCGTTACGGTGTCGCCGAGTTCCGAAGCGCGATCTTCAACCGGGACCATCGCCGCTAGTCCTTCGCGGAGGCTTTCGATGGTTTCATTGATGTCGTCGTCGGTGACTGGTCGCGTTTTTCTGGTTGCTGCGAGTCCTTTATAGTCGCCGAGTGTGACTTCGGGTGGGACTTCGATCCCGACTTTAACTTTGATCGATTCTTCGCCGAGGCGCTCGAGTGTTTCTTCGTTTTCGAAATGGACGTCGGGTTCGCCGATGGCGTCGAGCGAGTGTTCGATGATGGCGTCGTTGACGGCGTCGGGAACTAACTCGCGCAGGACTTCGGTTCTGATCTCGTTCTTGTAACGGGTGCGAACGACTGAACGCGGCGCATGTCCATCACGGAAGCCTGGAACTTTCGCTTTCTTGATGAATTCGTCGCTGATCCGGTCGTAAGAATCGCGCACCTTCGCCGGCTCGATTTCGATTTTGATCTCCTTGCGCGTCGGGGAGACGTCGGTGAGTTCGGTTTTCATCTTCTTATGCTTTGGCTCAACTGTCGAGAATGTATTTCTGAATGCAAAAGACTGTACCACGTAGCTCGACAATCCGCGTAATGCCTACTCAGAAGGTTCGGTTGTGGGCTGCAAAAAAATGATCGGCGCCACTTACGACGCCGATCACCTTTATAGAGTCGTTTGGTGTTGGTCTCTAGTTACTGCCCCTAACGGCGAGAATCCCTTCCGCCGGTGAACCGTTTGCCGCCATATATCCACTGATTGATGGGCGTCGAGTCAATGCAGGTTTCCAAACTGCTGCGCGCGCAGATCGATTCCAGTTGCCAGGCGTCCGACGAAAACACGCCGCTGGAACCGGTGTTGTCGATCAAGAGCGACTTGATGTTGGTATCTTTCCGGCGGCAACCATCCGAAGCAATCGGAATCTGAATGCCGGTGTTGATCTTGTCGAGGCCGCCTGCATAGAAACTGACGTTCGGATTTAGGTCGAAGGTTCCGGTTTCCCAGTCGTCAAAGAAGATCCTGATCTTCATGATCGCGCTCGAGCCGGCGCCCTGAGAGTTGCCAGTCTTGACCTCAAGAACCAGAGTTTCGGAGGCGAGCCGGACATTGCGACACGGAGCGGCTTTTGGGGTCTCGGTCGACGCAGTTTTCGCGACAGGCATGGTGAACGCTTCGCCGTACTGGCAGCGATGGACGACGAGAGGATTCCCGTTGTCGAATCCGATGTACTTCACCTTGGCGCAGTAAGTGGGATTGTCTTTGAAGCTGATGCGCCCGCCTCGCTCGTCGTAGTCGAACGTCTTGTTCTCGGCGACGCCGCCGTCACAATCCCAAAGATGCAGTGGATCTCCGACCTTAAAGCCAAGGCTTTTCTTGTGTATACACTTCGAGGGCTGGAGGCTGCTGCGAATGTAGCCGGTGTCGGGGTCGTAGTAGAAGGCTTTGTTTCCGATCGGGCCGATGTCGCAATCCCAAAGGTGAATGATGTTGCCGTTTTCAAAGTCGTCGGCGCGCTTCTGCAAACACTTGGTCGCGTACACGTTGAGGCGAATCAGATCGGACCTCGACTGTACGCTTGCGAACGACGGTAGAGAGAGAAGGAAGGCTACGGTTAAGGCGAAGAGTAGTAGTGGTCCAATTATTCTGCGTTTTCGGACCGTTGATCTGTTGAGTTTAGGAGGATGAAGTGTCGTTGAGGCAGTTGGGGGAGTGATCGTTTTCATTGGGTCTCCTTTTCACACTAACGCGTGACCGGGAGACCAACTCCCTCAAAAGTTTCGGCTGTGGAATTAGAAAAGGTTCTTTAAGGCTTTGGTGATGGTGCGAAAGGGGGGACTCGAACCCCCACACCTTTCGGTACCAGATCCTAAGTCTGGCGCGTCTGCCAATTCCGCCACTTTCGCAGATTCAAAAAGTCTTCGATCTGAATTAGGTCGGGAGGAAGAATAGCATGCGCGGTTTGATTCCTCACAACTCGGACCTTTGCGAACGTGGCATGGTGATCTTTTGAGGTAATTCTCGCGTTAATAGTGGGAAGTATACGACCCCCACTCACCCATAGGACGGTTTGATTGGGCCTCTACTCCAATGGGCATTTACTTGCCTCACAGGACACAGCGTGCTGCCCCTCTTAATCATTCCTATCTCCTCTGGCAACCCTTACAAGCAAGGAGAGAATATGGCTACCACGAACATCAGCGTTACGGCCTGCGATAACGAGTTACATCTCATCGCGACGAATGGCGCAGGCAGTTTTGAAATCTGTCACATCTCGTCAGGCTTCGGCAATCCGGTGAATTACTCCGTAGTTCCCCAGTCGATATTGGCGGCGGGCCAGTACACCTTGATCATGGTTGGAATTAACTGGGGCGGTCCGCAGGCCTTCACCGTTACACTCACGATTGACGGTGTTGATACTCCGTTTACGGCTCCGGCGAGCTCGCAAGTTGGTGCCAACTGGACGGTAGCGACGCCGATGACTGTGTAAGACTTGAGCAGAAGGGCTGAGGTCAGGCGTGCAAGTTCTGATTCCCGCCTGACCTCAACTTGTGCACCCTTTGCTTCTCGGAAAGGGTCAGGACAAGCCTGCTAATAGTTCACCCGCGAGTATGGCGATTTGAGCGTCTACCATTCCGAAGAGATTTAATTCACCGCAGCGTGCAAAGGCATAGTGCTTCACCGTATTTGCAAGTACCAACGGCTGCGCGGAGTTTTCGAACATTCCCAGAGCACGAACAATGCTGCCGGAGATTCATCCGCGCCAGAACAGATCATTTCTGCCAATGCTTCGATCTTGTCTCCGCATGAGGCTCGCGGGATTCTTTCTCGTGTCTCGGTTTCGGATGCTTCCGTTTCAACTGTTTAACCTAACGCCTGACTTTAAAAGCAGCGACAACCATCAGCACTCCTGCCAACAATAGTAGTCCAATAGTTAAAGGTCTACCGTTGTCGAAGTAAGTCAAAGCCGCTGACACAAAGTTGCAGGCAGCCGCCAGTCCCAATAGAAGCGCTTTGTTCATCTGAACACCTTTCAAGGAAGCAACTTTAACGCAGACGACTATCGAGCTACTAACGTGCAGTTGTGACCTGATAGACTGACTCGCAGATAGGAAGATAAATGTAACCTCAAAGGAGATCCGATGATTGCCAATCCTCGCACTTTCCGTTGCCCCAATTGCAGTGAAATGATCAACGACAGTATGACCCAGTGTCGCTTCTGCTCGACGCCAGTCGATCCGGCGGTGGCGGCGATGATCGCCGATCGGCAGGAGAAGGCGAATCGTGCTTGCAGCGACGCCAGTTACGTCAGGATTGCAGCAATTGCGATGTTTGTATTCCTTGGACTGAGCTTCATTCCGTTCTTGCCGGTAGTTTATTGGGGATTCGTGATCACGTTCTTCGCTGTGCTCGTGATGTTGATTCTCTGGCAGGTGAGATTTGGCAGTCTGGTGACAGACGATCCGGATTATCAACGAGCACGGCGGTCTAAGAACATCGCGCTGATACTTTTAATTATCGCGGCGCCCCTGGGATTCATCATTCGGCCGCTTATCGGTCTGATTCTCTCGGCGATGTTCGCAACAACGTGACTCTCATGTGATATTCCCTGATGCTGGTGACGTTTCCGTCACCAGCAACAAGAGAAACACAACTATGGTAATACGCCTCCACCAGTACAAGACGGTGTGATCTTGAAGCTGGTCGAGCGCGTCTGTCCGTCGGCGCTGGTGACGGTGACGGTCGCCAACACGTATGCAATAACCTGTGCGGAGTTGTTTGGTTCCCACGGCGCTGACAGTGGCGTGGCATGTGTCCAGGTAAAAGTGTACGGCGACTGCCCGCCGGTTGCTTTGGCAGTGACTCCGAATATATCGGCGCACCGATTGGTGGGCAGGACCATCGACAGGTTCAGCATCGTAGTGGGCTCGACGCCCTGGCGATCGTCAAAGAGTTGCACCCAACGTCCGTCGAACCCGCCATTGGCCGCTGTATACCACGCTCCGGGGAGCCACGTACCGCCCTCATAGTTTGTCGAGCCGCTCGTGATGGTGCCTGAATGGGCGAAGAAGTCGTGCTGCCACCAGAAGGAGTTGTGCGAGTTTAGGTAACCGCTCGCAGCCCCCCGCGAACGCCCGAAATCGTCCACTCCGGTCCCTTCGAAAGCAGGAAAATTGTCGCTTGAAACCAGCGAGAAGGGGTCCAAGTCAGAATTCAACTCTGCCGAATACGTTCCGGTGAACGCCTTTTTATACATGAAGGCTTCGTCCTCGCCGGCCTGACTCGACGTCCCGATATCTCGCGTGAACACGTAAAAGCGTTGCAGTCCCGTGAGCGTTTCCGGTTGTCCGGCCTCATTAATGATCGGGCTCTCGAGCAGCACGTCCAGGTATGCACTCGACAGCCAGTGCGTGTACCACGCATTCGACTGCGCGTGCGTAGGCAGGATGTCGGCGATGTCTTGCAACTCGTAAGTGAGACGTTTGGCTTGGTACCAACGCACGGTGTTGCCGTTGTCAACCCGGCTCGCCAGCGTCGAAGCTGTCGTGTAGCTCAGAGGCTTTGCGTTCCACGTGTCAACTGCCGCTTGCGACCCTTCGGGCACAAAAACGTAGTGGACGTTCTTATCGTCAGCCTCGTGAAGACCAACCTCCGCGTCAGAAATCGAGTTCATCTGCGTGGCGATGGTGCTGTACGGTGTTTTGACGTGCCATAGCGCGTGAGCGTGGTAGCCGTAAGTTGCGGTTGTATACCAGTCCCAGTCGCTCTCGTCTGCCTGCCAGATCAGGACGTGCTTGCCGGTCGCCGTTGGCATGATGTTGATCCCGCCTGAGTCGTAGTAGCGCCGGATGAGCTGCTCCTTGTGCATCGTGGCTGTCACGTGATTGATGTACTCGCCGCCCGCGCCCGGCGTACCGGTGACACCGCGCACCAGGATTTCGACGCGCTCCCAATCATGAATACCTTCGCCGTCCTTATCGGTCGCGTTGTAGATGTGGTAAAGCAGCATGACCGACTTGCTCCCGCCCTCCATGTATTCGACGAGCGAAGTGTAAAGAGTCGGCCGGATGCGCCAGCGATCGTAGGTGCTGGGCCCGGTTGCGGAGGCGTTGACGTATTGCGGGACATTCAGCCAGTTGACGCGATTGTTTGAGAAGTTGTTGTCCTGATCGAAGTCGAAGTTCGTGATCCAGTCACGTCCCTGCTTGTTATCGTTCTCGTCACCACGCTTGAGAATTATGGGAGCGTAGTAGTTGAGGTAAGCGCGACGCTGATCGTTCGTGAGGCTCCACGTTTGCGCCGACGCTTGCGATGCGATCACGAAGGACGAGGCGAAGAAAGCGAGTGATATCGCAAGGATCCGGCGTGCGTTTTTGAAACCAGACCGCCTGAGGACAGTTTTCCAGAGTGAATCAAGTTGGTACTGCATCTTGAAAATTAAATCTCCTGCTTTAAGGGTTAAGTGAGAAGTAAGGCTTGCGGACAAGGACTTACTGCGGATTGAGAAGAGGCAATATAGATCGGCGTTTTTCGAGTGTCAAAAGCGGAGGAGAGGATCTCAACGGACGCGGTAATCGATTTTCGGTTTACCGAGGAAGTCTTTGCCGGTGTGCTTTACGATCAAGCCGAGTTGTTCGAGTTCGAAGTAGGCGCGTTGGATTTCGCCTTTGTCGACTGAGAGTTTTTGTGCGAGCGCGGCGGGTGAGGGAAGCGATTCGCCGGAGCGGACGGACTGGTTGGCGATCTGCGTTTCGATCTGTTGTTTTACCTGGCCATAGATCGGACCGTGGGAACTATCCTTTAGTTCGATGTTCATAGCGCAGATCTCAAAGTGTGCGCGTCACTTTCGATAGCGAACGTGGCGCGTCGGGGTCCAGGCCCTTAGCCTCCGCGAGCAGCGCGGCGAAGAGCTGACCGGGAACTATATAAGGAATCGGCGCGAGAAACTCATCGATCTCGCGCGGCATAATTATCGAGCGAGTACATAATGACGCGGCATCAAGGTCGCTCGTGATCGCGAGCGTGTCGGCCTTCAACTCACGCAAGCGCTCGATCAGGTTCTTCACTCCCGGCAGCATCACACCAGGCGGCGCAAACAGTATCACCGGAAAGTGACGCTCGACCATCGCCAGTGGACCATGCAGAAAATCTGCTGATGAAAAGCGCTCCGCAACGACGTAGCACGTCTCCATCAACTTCAACGCTAGCTCGTACGCATTCGCATACGCGAGTCCTCGTCCAACGACGACGCAATTCTCCATGAAGACGTAACGTTGGACCAACTCGAGTATCGCAGGCTTTTGTTCAAGCGCTCGAGCGACTAATTCTGGAATCGTTTCATAAGAAAACGCCGGCGCTCCAGACGCTAATCCCGACGCGAGCATATAAAAGAGGACCATCTGGCCCGTGAACGTTTTCGTCGCAGCAACCGAACGTTCGCAACCACCATGCATGAACAAGGCTTCATCAACGAGGCGAGTCATCGTCGAATTCGGCTCGTTGGTGATCCCGACCGTGTAAGCGCCGCCTTGTCGCGCGTTCTCCAGCACGCGATTGATGTCTTCACCTTCACCCGACTGCGAGACGCCCACCACCAACGCATGGTTCAACTTCAAACGCGCGCCATAGATCGTATGGACCGACGGCGCCGAAAGTGAAACAGGAATACCGGTTGAAATTTCGAGAAGGTAACGGCCGAAGAGTGCGGCGTTATCGGAACTGCCGCGCGCGACAAGGACGATCAGGTCGATGTCGCGCGACTTTAACGTATTTGCGAGCTTTGTGATCTTGCCGCGTTCGGCGGCGATCGTGCGTTCGAGTGCGCCGGGCTGCTCGGCGATCTCCGCAAGCATCAGTGACATCGGGGTCTAACTTTAACACAACCGGAGCACTTAAGCCGGTTGTTCTTTGCGTCGTTTCCTCAGTATCACTGCGGAGATTAAAGTGATCAGCAGTCCAACAGGAAAGGGTTCGAGGAACGTATACGCCGCTCTGACAAGAATATTACCCCTGTAAAGTGCCCACGTGCTGTCCCACTCCGCGCGCTGGCGTGCAATCTCTTCCGCCGAGGCGCCTGACGCGCGTGCTTGCTCAATCACGTAGCTCGTGTATTTTTCAGGAAAATCATAGAGCCAGTTCTGAAACACAATCTCCCACGTCACGATGTAAATGAGGGAGGAGATCAATGCGATCAGAATGCCGACTTGAAACGCGCGGCCGAAAGAGATGTAACCGTCGCCAACGTTCTCTCGGTAAGACCGGATGCCAAAGAACACCAGGAGAAACGAAAGCACGATCGCCGTGTAACCGAAGATGACGCCACGATCGAACCCGATCTTGTCGATAAACCGGACAGTGCTCATCATCAAGACGGCCGAGATGGCGCCGGAGATTAAACCGAACGTCAAAACTATCTTCTTCATATATAAAGGCCTCCTTAGCGGTAGGTGTTGTTCAAACTGCGGGCGTCAACCTACGCGTGGAGTGCTCACTTGTCGTCATACTTTCGAATGATTTGAGCGTTTATTAAAGAAATCATACTTCCGAGTGAGGCGATTTACGGAATCAGACCCATCTCCTTGGCGATCTGCACCGCCTGCGTCCGCCGTTTCGCGCTCAGCTTGTCGAACAACCGGCTCGAATGGGTCTTAACAGTGTTTTCACTGACAAACAGTTTCTCCGCGATTTCGCGATTGCTCATTCCCC
The DNA here is from genome assembly GCA_963789185.1 of uncultured Acidobacteriota bacterium. GTDB lineage: Bacteria > Acidobacteriota > Blastocatellia > Pyrinomonadales > Pyrinomonadaceae > PSRF01. The sequence continues at coordinate 479,072 of CAWBJU010000005.1, read as the reverse complement.
GGGCAATCAACTCGAGGATCTCGAGCTCCCGTTTCGTGATCCCGAGGTCTTTCAACCGCCCTTCATTCATTGCAAAAGGCTGGGACGGCGCCGGCACCTCTTTTATAACCACAACTTCTTTCTTGCGTGTCAGTTTGAGTCCGAACCAGATACCAACTCCGGCGAACAGCAGCGCGATCAATGCGCCATAGATCTCGATCGAGTGCTGGACGACCAGGAAGCGAAACTCGATCAGCTTCAGCGCTACGATCAGCAGGCCGGCGCACAGGCCGTAGATGAGCACGTGCACCAGTGTGCGGAGGCCGGTTTGCCTGTTTGACACGCGACGCATAATAACCAACCCCACGTCTCCTAAAAAATTAGTTGACACAACTGCGATCCCTACTTATACTCCTAAAAACTTAGGAGAACCCATGGCACGCCCCAAAACGGATAAGAAGACGGACAGCCTGACTCCGCTCGAACTCGAGATCATGCACGTTCTGTGGGAAACCGGACCCGCCAACGTGCAGACCGTCCAGCAAGCACTGAAACGCGAACTGGCTTACACGACGGTGCAGACGATGCTCAATATTCTCGAGCGGAAAGGCAAAGCGAAACGTACGCTCAAGAATCGCGCCTATTTCTATAAGCCGGCGGTGAGTCGCAAGCAGGTGATCGGTAAACACGTCAACGACGTGGTTGAGCGGCTGTTTGGCGGATCGGCGGAAAGCCTGGTGATGAGTTTGCTGGAAACGAAACACCTGACGCCGGAAAAGCTCGCGCATCTTCAGCAACTGATAGAAAAGTCGAACGACGAGGAAGCCGATGAGAATAAGTAGTCAACTGCTTCTTAATTTCGTGCTCAATGCCGCGTGGCAGATTGCTTTGATTGCAGCGCTGGCGAGTCTCGGCGCGTGGTTGTTGCGATCGTCATCGGCGCGTTACCGGCATTGGCTGTGGGTCGGGGCCTTCTGTCTCGCGTTTCTCGTTCCTGCGGCGACAGCGACGCGGGCGTATTTCGAAACCGCAGCACCGACAACAATCGAACCAGTATTCGTCGGCGAACCGTTTGCATCGCGATCACTGGAGGAAAGTACCAGCACGACGCGCGCTCTGCTGCCGTCAGTTATTCAGTTGAACACGGATCTGGTACTGATACTCCTCGGTGTTTACGGGATCTTTGTGCTGTATCGCACTTTCAAGCTGGTCCAGGCATGGCAGACCACGCGAAACATCAGACGTAAGGCGCACGAACTCGACGCGGATGACAACGTCGCGGCGATCATCAACAAGTGCGAAAGCGATCTGGCAATAGGCTCGCGCCCGATCCGCGTCATGCGTTCTGAGACGCTACCCGTTCCGGTGACGATGGGGTTCGCACATCCCGTGATCATTCTGCCCGACACGCTACTGCGCGAAGGAAACACTGAACTCCTGACTTCCGCGATTGGGCATGAATTCATTCATGTAGCGCGGAATGATTACCTGCTCAACCTCATTTACGAATTGCTTTATCTGCCGCTCTCGTTTCACCCCGCTGCCGCGTTGCTCAGGCGACGGATCAAACAGACCCGCGAACTGTGTTGCGACGAACTGGTCGCCGCTCGACTCCTGAACGCTGAAGTTTATGCTCGCTCGTTGCTCCGGCTCGCCGGCTCCGCGCCGACTCTGCGTCAACTCTCCGTTACTACAACCGTAGGCATCGCCGATGCTGACATTCTGGAGGCCCGTATCATGTCGTTGTTAACCAAACCCAAAATGACAACACGCTGGAAGAGAACGTTACTCGTCGTAGTCTCGATTCTGTTGCTGGTGCCGTGTGTTGCAGCTGCCGCCGCGTTCAACATGCGCTTTGATCTGGAACCTGTTCTAGTACAAGACCCGCAACCGTCGCAGGACCCACAAAAACAGCCGCAGGAAGAACTACTGAAACGGAAGATCGAAATGGGCTCGCGGGAAAGAACTTCTTCCGACGCTATGAAAGAGCGCATCGCCAGAGATCCGCAATTTGCCGCGGAGCTGGAAAGACGTAGAGAGTTCGAGATAGAAATGAGAGCGGTAAGACAAGCCGCGCTGGTGAAGCTCGCCCGCATCAACATGGACCAGGCGATTCAAATCGCCACCAGTCAGCATCCCGGAAAGGTCATGTCAGCTACTCTCGACGCTAAGGGTTGGGAAGAACCGGGCAAACTCTCGAAGGACGGACAGGTTTTCTATCACGTCCTCATCGCCGATGAACCAACCGGCGGCGCCACTCACGTATGGGTCGACGCGGTCAACGGCAGCATATTGGGAACGGACAAGGAATTGCCGCGCAAGCAACGTAGTCCGGAAAACCAGTAGCTCATAGTGATCTGTGTCCTCTGTGTCCCTTGGAACGCGGAGGACACACGGATCACGCCGCCTTTGCCTCCCGCACGGGCGCCTTTCCTAACTCCTTCATCAACTCCTGAAATCCCGGAAGATCCAGAGATTGTGGTCCATCGGAAAGCGCTCGCTCCGGACACGGATGCACTTCGATTATCAAACCATCCGCGCCACACGCTACTGCCGCTTTGGACATCGGCGCGATCAAACTACGTAATCCCGTCCCGTGTGACGGATCGGCAAGCACCGGCAAGTGTGATAGCTCTTTGACCAACGCGACCGCCGCGAGATCAAGCGTATTACGCATCGCAGTTTCGAACGTCTTGATGCCGCGTTCGCACAAGACGACGTTTGCGTTGCCGCCAGCGAGCAGGTACTCGGCCGCGAGCAACCACTCCTTCACCGTCGCCGACGGCCCGCGCTTCAACAGTATCGGCTTCTTCACCAGCGCAAGCTTTCTTAGCAGCGAGAAGTTTTGCATGTTGCGTGCGCCTACCTGAAGCATGTCGGCATATTGCGCAACGATGTCGACGTCCGTTTCGCTCATGACTTCGGTCACGATCGGAAGGCCGGTTTCGTTGCGTGCCGCCTGGAGCAAACGCAGCGCTTCGACTCCGAGTCCCTGAAAGTCGTAAGGCGACGTGCGCGGCTTGTAAGCGCCGCCGCGTAGCATGTTCGCGCCCCCTGCTTTCACGGCACGCGCAGTTTCCATTAGTTGATCTTCCGATTCGACCGAGCATGGTCCGGCGATCACGACGAGATCTCCGCCGCCGATCTTCGTCCCGCGCACGTCGACGACTGTGCGAGTCTGGCGAAGTTGCCGGCTCACGAGTTTGAACGGATGCGCAATCTGAATCACTTCGGCAACACCTGGCGCGGCGCGTAGTGCTTCGATCTCCGAACGGTTGCCGTCGCTACCGACAGCCCCGATGATGGTGCGTTCTTCGCCTTGAATCACGTGGGCTTGAAAGCCAGACTCCTTGATTCTGTCGATGATGTGGTTGATTTCTGCCGGGGTTGCGGTGCTAAGCATGTTGACGATCATGATTGGTGTTCCTTTACTGATAACAAGACAAAGCGGGTGTGGTTTTTCGGGTGGTCCTGAATGCTTTCAAGAATGATTTCGCCGCCGTAGACTTCCGCGGCGTGGCGGCCGGCTATGGCGGCGATCTTGGGGTCGTTCTGTTTGATCATCTCCGCGACGCTTCCCGCTGTGTCGTCGGCAACAACCGCTTTGATCCGCGGATGTTGTGCGAAGAAACGAGTGCACTGCGCGAGGGCCATCGGGTGTGAATGCACTGTTTCGATCGTATCTAAGGTGACGCCGGGGCAACCGATCAGATGTTGATCGATCTGAAGCTCGAGTTCGTTGAGAATGACGAATGAACTCGCCCGGATGCGGCTGACGGAAGGGTGCACGATTCCGGCGATGCTATTTTCGACAGGCGCGACAAGATAATCGGCGGCGCCGGTTTGCAGACTGTCGAACAGCGCGGCGAAAGTTTGTTGCGGAACCAGTTCGATCTCTTCGCCAAGCAGTTTGATTGCGGCTTCTTCGCTGAAGGCGCCGCGCTCTCCCTGAAACGCCACTCTCGGTTTTTGCGACTGAGTCTCCACGGTCGTTAACTCACACTCACTGTCTCAATCCGTTTCGACTCGCGAATGATGCGGCGGAATAGTTTGTCGACCGCGCGTTGGTCGAGCGGGCCGCTATTCAGCTCTTGCAGACGCTGAAGGACAAGCCGTTCGCGGTCGGGGTCCACGATCGGCAGGGCTGCCGCGCGCTTGAGTGCGCCCACCTTCAGGGCGAGGCGCGCCCTTACGTTCAGCAGTCGAAGCAATTCGAGGTCTACTTCGTCGATCTCTTTGCGCCAGTGTTCGATATCCATGGTTCGTGCTCCAGGCAATAAAAAAGCCAGCCGCGACTTTTTAGGATCGCGGCTGGCTCGTTTGAAGGTATTTGTGCTTTTTTAGGTCGTCAGCACATCGTTTTCGCACGTCGCCGGTCCGCTCTCCTTAAAAAAGAAGGAGCGGTAGGTAAAGGCGAAGTAGAAAAATGTACGAGTGCTACTCATGACCTCGATTACTATAAGCAGGTCGTAAAAACCCTGTCAAGATTTTTGTCGTCCAGCATGATCCGTGTCCTTGTTTGTCTCGCGCTGTTGGCTAGTTTCACTAGCTCGGCATATCCCCAGCGGCAACTGCATATCCGCCTAAACCAGGTTGGTTTTCCCTTCGGCGGGGTCAAAACTGCCGTGTTTTTCGGGGGCGAGTCGCTGCCGGCTGACTTCCGCGTAGTCAACGCCGACTCCGGCGCGCCCATATTCAGGGGAAGGGTCGAACCGCTCACCGGAGGCTGGGGATAGTTCGAGCGCTTGTTCCAGGACGAGCGTGCCGTCTATCACGACGACGTCAACGACTACTCAACCAACGAACCGACAATGGACGGCACCGCCGCAGCGATACTTCTATTTGCGATACGCGGTTAAGTCGACTACGGCTTTAGCAACAACTTGCCGGTTGTCTTTCGTCCCTCGAGATCGCGATGCGCCTGTGCGGCTTCGGTCAACGCATAGACATGATGAATGCGCAGTTTTAGATCGCCGTCGACGATCGTCTGCAACACTTCGCCGGCTCGCCACTCAAGTTCTTCACGGGTGGCGGTGTAGTGAGCGAGTGTCGGGCGCGTAATAAAGAGCGAGCCTTTTTGCGAAAGCTTGATGAGATCGAACGGCGGCACCGCACCACTCGCACCGCCAAACAACACGAGATACCCACGCGGCCGCAACACGTTCAGATCTTTTTCGAACGTAGCCTTGCCAACGCCGTCGTAAACAACATGCACGCCTTCGTCGTTCGTCAAACGCCTCGTTTCAGTTTCGAAATCCGCTTGCGTGTAGACGATGCATTCGTCAGCGCCAGCCTCGCGCGCGAGTTGCGCTTTTTCTTCAGTACCCGCCGTGGCGATCACGCGTGCGCCGATCTTCTTCGCCATCTGGACCAACAGCAGACCGACGCCTCCGGCTGCTGCATGCACGAGCGCAGTTTCACCTTTCTGCAATTTGTAACTGCTGAACAACAGGTAGTGCGCGGTCATGCCCTGCAACATTGCGGCGGCTGCCTGTTCGAAACTCAACGCGTCTGGAATCTCTACGAGACGCGCCGCGGGCACGGCCGCATACTCAGCGTAACTTCCGAGCGAACTCGTGTAAGCGACCCGATCACCAACTCTTAGATTCGTCACGTCACTGCCCACTTCAGTCACGATGCCCGCCGCCTCTTGTCCATTAATAAAAGGAAGCGATGCAGGGTAGCGTCCTTCACGGAAGTACACGTCGATGAAGTTCACGCCGGAAGCTTCGATCTTAACGAGTGCTTCATTCGCCTTCGGCGACGGCACCGGCACGTCAACAAGCGTGAGCACTTCCGGCCCACCCGTTTGCGCAACTTGAATAGCTTTCATGATGGTCGGCTTTCCTTAGCTTTGTTTTGTTGCAGATTCAACGCGACGTAGTTGTCGTCTTGCGGGTTGACCCACGACCTTACGACTGGAACAACCAGTGACGTCAAAAAACCAGAGATCGCGACTAACGGAACGAAGGCCGTTATGAATACAGCTCCGCGGCTATCCCAGTCGGGTATTCCTTCCAACGCTATGGCGAGGAGAAACATGGCAAAACCGAAGATTGCTCCCGAGATTGCGCCGAATACTGGACCACGTTGCTTAAGAGTGAGAAAGAGACCTAACACCGCACCCAGTATAAGCCCGCCCATTCCTCCCACAATTGCGGCGAGGGGCGCAAAGGCTTTCGATGGTCCCAAAAATCCTGTGCTGGGATCGGTATAAACGATAATCCAAAAGTGAAAAGCTGCGAACACGGCGGTTATAAGCGCACCGGCGAGGGGTCCGAGTAGAACGCGAATTACTTTCATCTTAGTCATCGTCCTGATCGAGAACGTCCTCGGCAGCGTCGCGTAGCTCGTCTACGAGTGCGAGGGCGTGCTTGCGCAGCGGCCGCATGAAGGGATTGCTCCCGAGTTGAATCATTCGGTCGACCATCTCAACCGTGCGATCGATCAGTCGATAAGTGCGGCGATGTTTGGGGGATCGATCGTGGATCCAGAAAAGGATGATCCCCATGTGGTAAACCCAAAGCAGGTAGGGAAGCTCCTCACGCAGATCTTTCGGGATTCGCGCCTTCGTACCTTCCACCACTTTCTCAAACAGCTGAATACTCGCCTGCCGCACGGGGTTCGCCTCATCCGCAAACGGATTCAACGGACTCTGCGGATCCGCAGCCGTTTTGAAGAGCACGCCTGCAAACTGGTGATACGGTTTCAGAGTTTCGATCTTCAACCGCACCACAGTCAGCAGGCGTGACTTCATGTCCTCGTGTTTCTCAAGGGCGGGGAGGGCAAGGGCAACGTGTTGGTCGTGCGTGGTCTGGTAGAACGCCTGAATCAGATGTTCCTTTGAGCGGAAGTAATAGTAGGCATTCCCGAGCGAAGCGCCGGCCTTTTCCGCGATGGCGCGCATCGTCGTCTGCTCGTAACCTCGCTCGAGAAACATGTCGAGCGCGGTGTTGAGGATCAGCGTGCGCGTCTGATCGCCCTTTGGCGTTTTCACTGCCTTCTTTTTACGCATCGCCGCCATCTTGCTATCCATTAATTCCCGCTACGCGCGAGATCTGATATCGATGCTGAGAGATCATCGAGACCACTCGTTTCGTGCTTGGCAACAACTCGGGCCGCGCCAGCCGATAGGACCAATCGCGGTAGCGCGTGAGCGACCAAAGTACCATCAACCACGCCTTTGGACCGAAATAAACGGCGCCGTCGTCCGCTACCAAGGTCAAATCTTTCTTTGAAAGATCGTGATCGAGCTGCGGGAATCGCTTGCGAGCCTCCTCCGAAGCGCAGGGAACGAAGTTGAGTTCCACGAGCTTCGTTTGATCGGCGAGCCATTCATGTGCGCGGCGGCACAGACCGCATTCGGGATCGTAGAGCACAGTCAGGGCAAGCATGGTCACGCCTCCTGCTGGACTGGAGTAAAAGCGTCGGGGGTCACTGGCGGATGAATGTTCTGATGCTCGTGAGAGCGCTTTCGCATGCGACTGAAGATAAAGAGGTTGAAGAAGTGCATGCCGCCCAGGACCAGCAGTACCATGCCGACCTTCACAGACAGCGCCTCAATACCTTCCTGCGCGGTGGTGACCTCGTAACCGAGTTTCAACGCGAGACTGACGTACCCAAAGTTGATCAGGTAAAAACCGACGACGAGCAGGTGATTGACCGAGTCGGCGAGACTTTCGTTGCCATGGAAGACGTCTACGAGGAAGACGCGTCCGTTTTTATGGAGCGTACGCGCGACCCAGATGGTGAGCGCGATGCTGATAACGAGGTAAACGAGGTAGGTGGTGATTCCGATTGTCATGTTGCGCCTCCTAAAGCGAAATTTTGAACACGTTCAACTAACCGCAGCCTACGCCTCTTCCAGACACCTGTCAAGAAGTTTTTTGAACGGGTTCAAAAACGGCTCGGTTTGGGCGTTTCGGGGCGGTGTGCTATTGTGCGACGTTCTTTAACGTCCCAGGTTCACTACTCAAGGAGAAACTAATTGGCAGCAGAAGACCTTATTCCGGCGGAGGGCGTTATCATCGATAAACAGCCCAACGCCTTCTTCAAAGTACGTCTTGATAACAGCGAACACGTGGTATTGGCCGCGATTTCCGGCAAAATGCGAAAGAATCGCATCCGGATTCTGGTGGGCGATCGCGTGAGCGTGGAAATGTCGCCTTACGACTTGTCGCGAGGCCGAATTACTTACCGCTACAAATAGCCCGCTTATTTGAATTCAAACGACTTCAAATAGCTCACAAACGCGTCGTTCCAGTGCGTGACGGTCTTCTCCGGACCGACCAGCTTCAGGTAGTACGATCCATTTGGCGTCTCAATGACTGCGGCGCGTAGTCCGAAGCCCGGCTTGTTCAAAAATTCGCCGCTTCCAGGCGCCGTTTCGGCGACGTAAGTTCCGAAGCCATCCACGGTCGTGACCTTCAGTCCGCTCGTGGTTGAGGTTTCTGTTACTTTCGGCTTCGTTCCGTCCGCCTGCTTTATCTGGCTGGTCCAGCGCTCGACGTTGGCTGCCGCCGTCCCTCCCTGGTCTTTACCGAAATAATAAAGAATGAGTGACGCGTCTTCCGTGTCCGATTCCGCACGAGGCAGCTTGAACTGGGCCACGCGCATGCTCGAACTGCGTTCTTCTTCGACCCAGCCGGCGGGAACTTTGTAGCGCAATGTTGCAGGCTTCTGTGGTTCCTGAGGACACACAACAGAAAACGCCACACACAGGATCGCAAGTAGTAAAGCGGTCATTTTGGTTCACCTCGGAAACCCCATTTAAACGCACATATCCTCGAATCACAAGATGCCTGCAAGGTGTGGCAAAACACCGAGGATTTCCGTGACGATGCGGATATTGGCGTGGTAGTATGCCTTTATTATGCATGCCGATGTCGTTCTTATACGACTTATATTTACGGCAATCTTGGTAGCGGCCGGATATATCCTCAGACCAGTAGCCAACGACCCTTGGATCTCAGCGGGATTGGGTGCTCTAATCGCGATCTGCATCATCCTTTTCGAGATGCGGATTCGCCGTGCGTCCCTGAAAACTCTGATCGGCGCAGCGGTCGGTTCGATTCTCGGAATCATCGGAGCCTATTTGATCGGTTCGCTGATCAGTCGACAGGAATCGATGGCGGTAGCACCCGCGGCTAAAACCTTCATCACCCTGGCCCTGACGTTTTTCATGGCCTATGTCGGGTTGATGGTTGGCGCCGCCAAAGGAGACTATCTCGATCTCTCCGCACTGGGCGGGATTTTCAGCGACAAGGTTGCAAGGCGCGACTTAAAGATCCTCGACACTTCCGTGATCATCGACGGCCGTATTGCCGACGTCGCGGAGACCGGGTTTCTCACCGGGTCGCTAATCATTCCCCAGTTCATCCTTCGCGAACTGCAACAGGTGGCTGATTCGCCCGACTCTTCCAAGCGCCAGCGCGGGCGAAGAGGTCTGGATATGCTCAACCGCCTCCAGAACAACAGCTCGCTCGACATTCAGATCGTTGAGACCGATTTCCCCTCGGTGCGCGAAGTCGATCTGAAGTTGATTGAACTTGGCAAACAGCTTGACGCGGTAATCGTCACGAACGATTTCAACCTGAACAAGGTATCCCAGTTGCGCGGCGTCAGCGTGCTCAACATCAACGAGCTGGCCAACGCGCTCAAGCCGGTCGTGCTGCCCGGCGAGGCGATGCGAGTATTCATTCTCAAGGAAGGGAAGGAATACAATCAGGGCGTCGCTTATCTCGACGATGGAACGATGGTGGTCGTCGACAATGCACGCCGGCTAATCGGCAAGAACGCCGACATCGCAGTCACGAGCGTCTTGCAAACAACAGCCGGCAAGATGATCTTTGGTCGTCTCTGGGAAGAAGCGGAAAATGGCGGACACAGCGACATCCACCGCACGAATGGTGGCTCGCGCCGGCAAATGCGTGACTCGCGCAGTGCTCCGGGTCCAGTGCGTATCACCGACAGCGAGCCAATCACCGAGAGCTAGGCTGGTACGCCGCTTCCAAAGATTCCTATCTCTTAATGAACACCGCGATCATTGCCGCCGCCGGAACGGGCAGCCGGATGGCGAGCGATCGTCCGAAGCAGTTTCTGCAACTCGCAGGAACTCCGATCATCTTTCATACGCTTGCGCCGTTTGAGCAGTGCGAAAGCATAGACGAAGTGATCGTGGTTCTGCCGGCAGAAGAGGCGGCGGCTTTTCTTACTTTGGCTGGGAAGAAAGGCTTACGGAAATTGTCGCGCGTTGTCCCCGGTGGAGTGACGAGGGCTGATTCGGTTAAGCGTGGCCTGATGGCGATTCGTCCTGCGACGGCGGGAATCGTTGCGGTTCACGATGGTGTTCGTCCATTTGTGACGGTTGAAGAGATCGAGAACGTGCTCGCCGCTGCTGAAACTGATGGCGCGGCGATCCTGGTTGCGCCGGTTACGGACACAATTAAACAGGTCAATGACCACTCGATCGTAAAAACGCTCCATCGCAGCGAGTTGCGACGCGCGCTGACGCCGCAGTGCTTTCGTTATGAGTTGCTGCGAAAAGCCTACGAACAGGCTGACGTAAATGATCCTTCTTTAACTGACGAGAGCGTGCTCGTGGAAAAGATCGGCGCGCGCGTCAGCGTGGTTGAGGGAAGCGATACAAACATTAAGATTACAACTCCGCAGGATCTATTGATCGCAGAGGCTTTTCTCAAAGGATGATCAGGATCGGTATCGGCACGGACACACATCGCCTCGTGGAGGGACGCGCACTCGTCCTCGGCGGTGTGCACATCGCTTCCGATCGTGGTGCGGACGGCCATTCGGATGCGGACGCGTTGGCCCATGCGATCGCCGACGCTATTCTTGGCGCACTCTGCGAAGGCGACATCGGCGTCCACTTTCCTGATAAAGATCCGCAATGGACCAACGCGGACAGTATGGAACTGCTCTCGCGCGTTATGTGGTTGGCGCGCGAACGCAGTCTGCACGTAGTGAATGTTGATTCGACAATCCTGCTCGAAACGCCGAAAATTCGCACTTATGTCGATGCGATGCGTACGAATATCGCGTTTGCGCTGGGCATTGACGCGGGTTGCGTAAGTGTGAAAGCCAAGACGGGTGAAGGACTCGATGCGGTCGGTCAGGGGCTCGCGGTAACGGCTCAGGCCGCTGTTCTGATGGAGAGCAACTAAAGGAAAGCAGCTTGAGACCACAGGACGTCATAAGAAAAAAACGCGACGGTCAGAGCCTCTCTCGAGATGAGATCGAGTTTTTTGTAGCCGGCGTAACCAGCGGTCGCATCGCGGACTACCAGGTCAGTGCGCTGTTGATGGCGATCTATCTCAATGGCATGGACCAGTCAGAGCAGCAGGCACTGACTGAGTCGATGCTCAACTCAGGCAACATTCTCGACTTCTCCGACATTCCAAAACCAAAAGCCGATAAACACTCGACGGGCGGGGTCGGCGACAAGACGTCGATCATCATCGCGCCTTTGGTTGCCGCATGCGGCGTGGGGGTGCCGATGATTTCGGGTCGCGGGTTGGGCCATACCGGCGGCACGCTCGACAAGCTTGAATCGATTCCCGGCTATCGGGTCAGTCTGAGTGCGAACGAGTTCAAGCAGGTATTGGATAAGGTCGGTTACGCGATGGCCGGTCAAACCGCCGAGCTCGCGCCCGCCGACAAGAAGATGTACGCCTTGCGCGATGCCACTGCGACTGTCGAAGCCATTCCATTGATCGTCGCCTCGATCATTTCCAAAAAAGCCGCCGCCGGTCTCGATGCGATGATTATCGACGTGAAGGTCGGCAACGGTGCGTTCATGCGCGAAGAGTCGCGGGCGACTGAGTTGGCCCATGCGCTCGTCAGCACCGGGAACTCCTGCGGGATTAAGACACGCGCGTTGCTGACTGACATGAACCAGCCACTGGGGCAGGCCGTCGGCAACTCGCTCGAAGTCGAGGAATGCATCAATCTTCTTCGTGGCGATGCGCCCGAAGCGGCACGGCCGGTACTCGACCTGTCGCTTGAACTGTCGGCACACATGTTGTTGTTAGCTAATGTCGATTCGACGATGGAAGCCGCGCACGAGCGTCTGCGCGAAGTGTTGGAGTCGGGTAAAGCGCTGGAGTGTCTGCGACAGAACATCGAGGCGCAGGGTGGCGATCCGCGTGTGTGCGACGACCCGGCCCGTTTTCTGCCTTTGGTAAGCGAAACCATTACGGTAGAATCCCCGCGCTCTGGCTTCATTACAAGGGTGGATACCACGGAGATCGGTCACGCTATCGCAGCAATCGGCGGTGGACGTGTGCGCATCGAAGACACGATCGATCCCACGGTCGGGTTCACTTCCGAACAGAAGCTTGGTGACCGAGTGAAGTCTGGCGAAGCAATCGGCATCGTTTACTGCGCTGACAAATCGGCTGGTGAGGAAGCGGCGCGAAGAATTCAAGCGGCGTATCACGTCGGTGACGAGCCGCCTGCGGAACCACAAAAGTTAGTCAAGGAAGTCATTAACGAATGAAGTACAAAATCCTGGTTTTAGTCACACTGCTTGGTCTAATCGTTATCGCCCTCACCGGCTGTAACGACATGTCGGCGTCGCAGGATCCCTCAAAGATACGCGTCGGAATCGTTTTTGATATCGGCGGCAAGGATGATCGTTCGTTCAATGCCGCAGCGTGGCAAGGTGTGCAACGGGCCGCGAAGGATCTGCCGATCATTTTGCGCGACATCGAACCGGGTACTCCGAACGCGATCGAGCCCGCGATGCGTGCCTTTGCGGAACGCAACTTCGATCTCATCATCGGTGTTGGTTTTGCGCAGGCGCCGATCATGGAGATGGTTGCGAAGGACTATCCGAACATTCAGTTTGCGATCATTGACGGCGACAGCAAGTTGCCAAACGTTGCTTCACTCATGTTCAAGGAACATGAAGGCTCGTACCTCGTGGGCATACTCGCTGCCAAAGCGTCACGCACAGGAACAATTGGTTTTCTCGGTGGCATGGACATCGGACTCATTCGTCGTTTCGCGAAAGGTTACGAAGAAGGGGCGCGCTCAGTTAACTCCAACATCCGCGTGATTGAGAATTATGTTGGCGTGACGGATGCGGCGTGGAACAATCCTGGCAAAGGCAAGGAACTTTCGTTGGCCCAGATCGGCAAAGGTGCGGATGTGATCTTTACGGCGGCGGGTAACTCGGGCCTCGGCGCGTTCGATGCGGTCGAGCAACAGGGAAAACAGAATGGCCGTGCTACTCACTTCGTCATCGGCGTGGATTCAAATCAGAACGGAGTCAAGCCGGGTTTTGTATTGACCAGCATGGTCAAGCGCGTTGACAACGTCGTCTATGACATCGTTACGGACGTGGTCAATCGCCAGTTCAAACCAGGCCCGCACATTTTTGGTTTAGACAAAGACGGTGTGGGTTACTCGCTCGATGAATTCAATAAGGATCTCGTTTCACCCGATGCGCTGGAAGCTGCGGAAGCGGCCAAAAAGAAGATTGTCAGTGGTGAGATAAAGGTGAGAGACGCGATGTTGGGTGGTTAGTCCGTCGTCCGTGGTCAGTGGTCCGTAGTTTGTAGAGTTTCAGGGTCCCTCTGGACCTCACCAAAGGAGGACGGAAGTGTCTAGAACTAATTTTGAGAGATTGCGCGTTTACCGGCAGGCGGAAAAGCTTGCCGATCATATCTGGCAGGTAGTTCTTGGTTGGGACAATTTTGCGAGGGATACTGTCGGAAAACAGGTTGTGCGGTCGGCCGATAGTATCGGAGCCAATTTGGCCGAAGGTGCCGGACGCGGCCGTTACTTAGACAATAAGCGGTTCGTTCGGATGGCGCGCGGATCGCTGAATGAAACACAACATTGGCTCCGCCGAGCTTACAAGCGCAATCTGTTGAGTAAAGCACAGGTCGACAAATTGAAACCGGTCATTGCCGAATTAGGCCCGTCCCTTAACGCCTATCTGAAATCAATAGGAACGGTTCAAACGAACAACTGACAACGGACAACTGACCACTGACTAATGTTGGAACTCCGACAAATAACTAAACGCTTCGGCGATGTGCTGGCCAACGATCAGGTCGATATCGTCGTTAAGCCGGGGACTATTCACGCCATCGTAGGCGAGAACGGCGCGGGCAAGTCGACCGCGATGCGCATCGCTTACGGTTTTTATACTGCCGACAGTGGACAGATCCTCGTCGATGGTCAGGTCCGCGACATCAAGTCGCCGCACGATGCGATAGCGCTCGGCATCGGCATGGTCCACCAACATTTTATGCTGGTCGAGGACATGACGGTTGCCGAAAACATCGTTCTCGGTGCTGAACCGGGCTCCGTGGTATCGCTCGATCTCAAAAGCGCTGCCGCACAGATTCGACAACTCTCAGAAGAGTTCAAACTAGCCGTTAATCCGAACGAGCCCGTAGAACATCTCTCGGTAGGCCAACAACAGCGCGTGGAATTATTGAAAGCGCTTTACCGCCACGCGCGCCTCTTGATTCTTGACGAACCTACCGCCGTACTTACGCCGCTCGAAGTAGAAGAGTTTTTTGCGATTCTGCGCCGCATGCGCGAGCAGGGAAAAACAGTAATCATCATCACCCACAAACTCTCGGAAGTGCTCGCGATTTCCGACGAAGTAACCGTGATGCGTGACGGCAAGGTCGTCGGACGAGTGCAGACGAAAGATACAAATGCCGCCGAGTTAGCGCGCATGATGGTCGGGCGAGAAGTTCTGTTACGGGTCGAAAAACCGGATCCGAAAGTCGGTGCACCACAACTCGAAGTACGAAATCTTTCGGTTGTTGCGAATGACGGAACAAAGCGCGTGGACGGAATGTCGTTCGAAGTTCGAAGCGGCGAGATCGTCGGTATCGCGGGAGTTGAAGGAAACGGGCAGACGGAACTTATAGAAGCGCTGGCAGGTTTAGTTGATCCGGCTCGCATCACAGGAGAAACAATTTTCGGCGGCAAGAACATCAACGGTTTGGGCGCACGTGTCCGACGCGAGCTCGGCATCGCGCACATTCCCGAGGATCGCCACCGGCGCGGACTGCTTCTCGATTTCACTCTCGCGGAAAATTCGATTCTCGGCGTGCACTACCGTCCGCCGATCGCCGCGCTTGCGTGGAACATTTTTCTCGACGACAGCGCAGTTCAACGAAGGGCCAACGAAATTATCCAGGCGTTCGATGTTCGACCACCGAATGCGACACTTCCGGCACGTGCGCTTTCCGGCGGCAATCAACAGAAGCTAATCATCGGGCGCGAATATCATGTCAATCCGAAGTTGTTGCTTGTGTCGCAGCCGACGCGCGGAGTGGACATCGGCGCGATCGAGTTTATTCACCGGCAGTTGGTGCGTTTGCGTGATGACGGTTGTGCCATCCTGTTGGTTTCGGCGGAACTCGAAGAGGTGACGAGTCTTTCCGATCGGTTGCTCGTCATTCACGACGGGAAAATCGCCGGCGAAGTTGATCCAAAAGTAGCGACGATGGAAGAGATTGGATTGTTAATGACCCGAGGACACTAAACTTGTCAGTAGTCAGTAGTCAGTTGTCAGTTGTCCGTGTTACGCGTTTGGTGAACACTGACTGCCGACAACGAACAACTGGCAACTGACAACTGACAACTGACTACTGACAACTGACAATGCCTAAATTCGCGCGTGACCTCATTTTCCCGCTGATCGCTGTCATCGCAGCATTCATTGTCGGCGGCATTCTCATCCTGCTCGTCGGCGACAATCCCATCGATGCTTATCGCTTGTTATTGGGCAGCGCGCTCTCGTGGCCCGACGGCATCGGTTACACGTTCTTCCACGCGACTCCTTTGATCTTCACGGGACTCGCGGTGCTCGTCGGCTTTCGTTGTGGCTTATTCAACATCGGCGCTGAAGGACAACTCTACATCGCCGCGTTTGCGACGGCCTGGGCAGGAATCACTTTCGCGAATCTCTCTGCCTGGTTCCTGATACCTTTGTGTTTCCTTGCGGCGATACTTACGGGCGCACTTTGGGGCGCGATTCCCGGCGCACTGAAAGCGTTTTTTGGCTCGCACGAAGTCATCAACACGATCATGTTGAACTTCATCGCCATTGCGCTGGTTAGTTACTTTACGCAGTATCACTACAGAGATCCGCGCGACCCGATCATGGAGACGGTGGCTATCGGCGACGGCGCGCACATACCGCGGATGGGCCAGTTCATTCCTGGCTTTCCCGAACGCATTCCATTGAACATCGCTTTTCTACTTGCACTGCTTTGTTGTCTGCTGGTCTATCTATTTCTGTGGCGCACGAAGTGGGGCTACGAAATACGCGCCACCGGCAGCAGTCCTACCGCCGCTGAGTACGGCGGCATCTCGATCAAAAAGCAGATCGTTTTGGCGATGGCTGTTTCGGGCGCTCTCGCGGGGATGGTGGGAATCAATGAGGTGCTTGGTTATCGCTATCGTTACTACGACGGGTTCTCCGATAACTATGGCTATACCGGTATCGCCGTCGCACTGCTGGGCCGCAATCATCCGGTTGGCGTGATAATCGCTGCCTTGTTGTTCGCCATGTTGCAGCACGGCGGGATCTATGTCGATGGTTTTTCAGAACACATAACGAAAGACATCGTCCAGGTCTTGCAGGGCATCATCATTCTGTTTGTAGCTGCTGAGGCGTTTTTCAAGTGGTCCATTGGGGGGTTCGGCTTCGGACGAGTGAGGGCGTAAATATGAGAGACATTTTTACGTGGGACCTGCTTGCGTCGACGATCAGAATGGCCGCACCACTGATTCTAGCGGCGCTCGGTGGATTGTTTTCCGAGCGTTCGGGTGTGATCAATATCGCGCTCGAAGGAAAAATGTTGGCGGGCGCTTTCACCGCCGCCGCCGTGACCTACGCGGCTGATATGAGATTGGGTATGGGCAACGCGAGTCCGTGGGTCGGTTTGTTCGCAGGTATGCTCGCAGGAATACTCATCGCCGCGATCTACGCAATCAGTTGTATTAAATTCAAAGCCGATCAAGTGGTGAGCGGTGCGGCCATCAACATTCTGATGCTTGGCATACCGGGTTTTTTGAGTGGCGCACTCTTTCTTTCATCAGGATCGACGCCACAACTCCCTAAAGATCATCTCTTGCCGCAGTCGCCATGGGTCATCGCAATCGCACTTGGAGTTTTAGTCGCGGCGACGTGGTACGTTATCTACAAAACACCGTTCGGGTTACGACTGCGTTCGGTGGGTGAGAAACCGGAAGCCGCTGATGCCGCCGGTGTGAGCGTGAGCCGAATGAGGTATTGGGGTGTGCTGCTGGCCGGAGCGCTCGCAGGCATTGGCGGTGCATATCTTTCCATCGGACAATCGTCGTTGTTCACGAGGAACATGACAGTCGGTCGCGGTTTCATCGCACTCGCGGCGTTGATATTCGGAAAATGGCGTCCGGTGCAAACTCTGCTTGCGTGTTTGCTGTTCGGATTCACTGAGGCGGTTTCGATTCAAATGCAAGGCGCGGTAAAGTTACCTTCGGGCGAGGATATCCCGGTACAGTTCATTCACATGGTGCCGTATGTTTTAACTATCGTGGTGCTCGCCGGCTTCATCGGATCGTCGCGTCCGCCGCGCGCGTTGGGTATACCGTATCAGAAAGAAAAGTGAGCACGGGGGAAGGAATGGCTGAGCAAGTGGCAAGCACAAGTCTTTATGAACGTGCCGAGCATGCAGCACGAACGATTCGCGCGCGACTGACAGCGGAGCCGCGCATCGCGATCGTGCTCGGCAGCGGCTTGGGCGGTTTTGCTGACGACTTCGACGACGCTGTTCGAATTCCTTATAACGAGATTTCCGGCTTTCCTCGATCGACAGTCGAAGGACACAGTGGACGACTCGTCAGCGGTAAAGTAGACAACGTTCCGGTCCTGGCGATGCAGGGCCGCGTGCATTATTACGAAGGCTACTCGCTCGAGGAAGTCACCTTTCCGGTCCGCACTTTCAAGCTACTCGGAATCAAAACACTGGTTTTGACCAACGCTGCCGGCGGCATTAACGTGGAACTGACGCAAGGCGCGTTGATGGTCATCAGCGATCACGTGAACCTCATGGGCGACAATCCGTTGCGTGGTCCAAATGACGAACGATTTGGTCCACGCTTTCCTGATATGTCCGGAGTTTACTCCCCCGCTTTGCAGGAATTGGTGGTCGAAGAAGCGAAAGCAATGGGCACGGAAGTGCGGCGCGGGATTTATGGCGGCTTGTCTGGTCCAAGTTACGAGACTCCCGCCGAGATTCATCTGTTGCGTAACCTTGGGGCCGACGCCGTCGGCATGAGCACCGTGCCGGAAGCGATCGTCGCGCGGCACATGGATATGGAAGTGCTCGGCATATCGTGCATTACAAACATGGCCGCCGGCATTAGTGACGAGCCGATCGATCACGCCGAAGTGATGGCAATTGGCGATCGCGTGCGCGGTACGTTTACGGAATTGCTGCGAAGAGTTATGGGTAGAATCAACAGCCGAGTTTAACTGTGAGTATGATAATAGGCATTGGTGGCGGCACAGGATCGGGGAAGACAACGGTCGCCAATCGCATTCTTGAATCGGTTAGTGCAAATGAAGTCGTTTTCATTCAGCAAGACTCTTACTACCGAAACCTGACGGACCTTCCTCTCGACTATCGCGGCATCGCTAATTTCGATCATCCGGATGCGCTCGATAACGATCTGCTCGTCAATCACATTCGACGGCTGAAGTCTGGTGAGGCTATCGAATTGCCGCTCTACGACTTTCGCACACATATGCGGATGAACGAAACGCGGACGGTCCAACCAAAACCGATCGTCATAGTCGAGGGCATACTGATCTACGCCGATCCGCGTTTGCTGGAACAGATGGACATCAAAGTATTCGTCGATACGCCTGACGACATTCGTTTCATTCGCCGTCTGCGTCGCGACATCGCTGAGCGCGGGCGAACGGTTGAATCGGTGATCGAGCAATACCTGGCGACAGTGCGACCGATGCACATGCAGTTTGTCGAACCGTCGAAACGTCATGCGGACGTCATCATTCCCGAGGGTGGTCATAATTTGGTAAGCATTGATTTGCTGAGCGGAAAGATTCGCGAGAAGCTGGCCAGTGCTTTATCGTTAGCTGGAGGTCAACTTTGAGCGAAGATTTACAGTCGCTGATTGAAGCGGCTAAACAGGCACGGTTGCAGTCGGTCGCGCCGTTTTCGAACTTTCTCGTTGGGGCGGCAGTGCGGACTGAAAACGGCAAAGTCTACACCGGGTGTAATGTCGAAAGCGCGAGCTATGGTCTAACGGTTTGCGCTGAGCGCGTCGCGATCTGGAAAGCGTTGTCGGAAGGTGAACGGAAGTTTACGGAGTTGGCTGTGGTCGCCGATACCGATACGCTGACGCCGCCGTGTGGCACGTGCCGTCAAATCATTTGGGAGTTTGCGCGCGGCGCGAAGATCGTGTTTGCGAACCTTGCCGGGCAGAGTGAAGTATTCAATATCGCCGACTTGTTGCCGCGTGCGTTCGACGCGCGGTTTCTGAAGCAGAAGTAATCACCTTGTTTACTTGTGGACCATTATGCATTTCCTGATTCCGATACTTCTTATAACTATGCTTGCCAGCCCGCTATCGAACATTGCCGCACAGACCCGCCGGCCAGTCGATCTCCTGATTCTCGGTGGGACGATTGTGACGATGGACGGTGCGCGACGCGTTATTGACGATGGTGGAATTGCGATTGCCGGTGGACGGATTGTCGCGATTGGTCCACGGGCCGAGATCCAGAGTGGATACACGGCGCGGAAAAAGCTGCAGGCGTTTGGCAGGGTGATCACGCCGGGTTTGATCAATGGTCACACGCATGTGCCGATGGTCCTGTTTCGTGGGCTCGCTGATGATCTCGATCTGCAGGAGTGGCTGACGAAGTACATCTTTCCGGCGGAAGCGAAGAATGTGACCGAGGACTTTGTGCGCGTTGGCGCGCGGCTTGGTCTCGCCGAGATGATTCGCGGTGGTACGACGACGTATTGCGACATGTACTACTTCGAAGACGCGATCGCCGATGAGACTGCGAAGGCTGGTGTGCGCGGAGTTCTTGGTGAAACGATCATCGACTTTCCGGTCGCCGATAATAAGACGAATGCCGAAGGGATGGCTTATGTCGAGAAGTTTGTGAGCCGGTGGAAAGGGCATGAGCTTGTTACTCCAGCGATAGCTCCGCATGCGCCTTACACTGTTTCCGAAGCGCATCTGAAGGCAGTACGCGCGTTCTCCGATCGCACTGGTGCGCCGATTGTTACGCACATCTCGGAAACGAAGCGCGAGCTTGACGATAGTGTTAAAGACAAAGGTGCGAGTCCGGTTGCTTATCTTGAACGGATTGGGTTTCTGAATGATCGTGTGATCGCGGCCCACATGGTGTGGCCGCAGGGTACCGACATTTCGATTCTAAAAAAGCGCGGAGTGGGTGTCGTTCATAATCCGCAGTCGAACATGAAGCTAGCTTCTGGTGTGGCGCCAGTGCCGAAGTTTATGAGTGAAGGTGTGTTTGTTGGGTTGGGGACGGATGGCGCTGCGTCAAACAACGACCTGAACATGTGGGAAGAGATGGATACGGTCGCGAAGCTGCACAAGGTATTTAGCGGCGACCCGAAGGTGATCTCGGCGCAACAGGCGTTCGAGCTTGCCACCATCCGCGGCGCGCAAGCTCTGCATCTCGAAAAAGAAATCGGTTCCCTCGAAACCGGCAAGCGCGCCGACATCCTGATCATCGATCGCGACACGCTCAACCAAATCCCGCTCTACAACATCTACTCGGATCTGGTCTACGCCACCAAGGCCTCCGACGTCCAAACCGTCATCATCAACGGCCGTATCGTCATGCGCGACCGTCGTTTACTTACTCTGAACGAAACAACCGTTAAAACCGAAGCCCGCGCCCTCCGCGACAAAATCATCAAAAGCCTCGCGACGCCGACACAGTAGCGCTCGGCCTACTCGGACCTGCAAAGGCCGACGATGGCCCAAACGATAAAACCAACCGCGGCGGTCAGCAAGAAGAGCGGAACGAAGGTTAGCCAGGTCGAACCTGATTGTGGCGGACACGTGGCATGCGTTCTCACAGCATCGGCAAAGAATGAGACCACGATAGTCGCTATTCCGGCGATGAGGCCCAGTCCCCATATACGCAAGTTCGGACGGTAGGGCTTCGCTGGGTTCGCCGGCGAATTGCGTTTAGCGATGCGCCAATCGATCAGAAGCGCTACAAGGAAGGCGAGTGGTATCTTCCACATTATCTATCTCCTCGCAATCAGTGAGTACAAGTGAGAAACAAAAATGCCCAGGTGAGCAAAGCCCAGCAAAATGGCACTCATGCCAACTGCAAAGCTTGCGTAGCCAAGTTCTTCGATTCTCGCGGTGTCGTGAGCGGGTTGCAAACCGAAGAACGTAGTGAGCGTGTGTCCGAGCCCGTGCAGAATAAGGTTTTGCTCCGGCGTGCCCTGATGACAGTGACAGAGTGATGCAAAGAGCACGCTGAACATCCCGATCCAGAGAACGATCGCAAGCGCAAACACCAGCATCGAACCAAGCAGAAACTCCACATACCAGCGCAGGTAATAAAAGGGCCAGACCAGGTATTTGTTTTTCTTGAGCCATAGTTTCCGATGTAGAGCACGCAGTCGCATCAGGCAGATCTGCTCTTCGTCAAATTGGTTGTACTCTTTGAACTCCAGCACCAACTGGCTGATGATCCCGGCTTCGGCATTCAAAATGGAGAGAGAGCGCGTCTTGCCTCGAAACCAGACGCCGATAGATTTCACTTCGCGCTTAATCTCAGCCAGCCGGCGGTCGACGTCCTTGTTGTATTCGACGCCATAAAACTTACACTCGGCCATCACTTCGAAATTGTTTTTCAGCGCCAGGGCTTCGAGCGAAGTGGTGGGCGTGCAATGGCCCAGATACTCCTGCGCTTCGAGGGCCAAAACTGCGCCGTACACTGCCTGAGGGACCGATTGTGCTTCTTTCATGACTCGCCTCGCTCGCTCAATGAGCCGGTCGGCAATGTGAAGCAATCTTCCCGGGGAGCTGTGACTTCCCATCAAGCGAGTTTCATTGAAAACTGGAGGCCATTCATATCCGGGACCCAACCCGTTGTTGGCGCGGAGCCGTCGCTTGATGCCCGACTTGCGCCACAAATCAAACATGCCTGTGAGTGGCTTATAGAGCATCTTCACATAACGCGTGCCGTCGTCACTCTCTTCTCTCCAGGCCAACAAGTGCTCTGCGTTTTTGGTTCGTAATTCCTGGTCCATCGCTCGACTGTGCCCGGCGGTGATAAAGACCCTCGCTTGCGTCTGTGCAAGGCCGGGAAAATGAAGGTCGCGCGTCGCCAGATCGGACAGGTGTATGCGAGACGGCCGGTCAGGAAAACTCAGATACAAATCTTCGAATACCAGTTTGGGCGACGTGTCCGATGGCTCTTCGAAAACATCCGTGAACATCCCGTAGGAACAGACGGCATGGGCCGCAAATCCAAAACGATAGGCTGTGTACGCGTTGAGATAAGCGTATGCCTCTTCCTCATCGACGGCAGCCGCAAATGACGAACGCAGCGGAATGTACGGAGCGACCGGTGTTTTCCCGTCATCATCTGTTGTTTCTTTGATCCGCTTTCGGATGCCGTTGCGCAAACCGGTCGGATCAAACAACGTGACCAGTTTTTCTCGGTTGATTTCAACGATGTTTGAGACCGTGTTACCTGCTCCGAGTAGATGAACTTTGCGGAAAAAAGGCGAGACGTTCTGATTGTGCGACTTAAGAAAGACCCAATGCACCTCAGGAAACACCAGTACAAGCATTCCTACAACCGTGGCCCACTCCCCCTCCTTCGTGGAAATAGGATTTAAATCAGTCAGACTTTCCAGTGCCGGATCGGGAAGATCGACGATGGCAATCGCGCCGCAGAGACTGCTCAGTTCACCGGTCTCGACGTTGAGCTCAATCCAATCAGCCAGTTGTGCAAACGCGTAAGGTACCCATCGTTGTTTGTTTTCGAGGTCCACAGGCAGACGGCTAGACTTGATTGTAGTCCCGCACACATAGCGAAAGTATCTTTCAATACTCTTCGTTAGATCGTCAGAGTTAGTGATGAGGAACACGAGTGACATCGGTAAGCCCCCAGTTCAAAGACGGATGAGTAGAGGTTATTGAACAAACAGCGAAGCATTCGCCGTTAGCCACAGGTTGTCAAGCTACCTTGGCGAAGTTCTTCTTGACCAGCGGAAACTCGTCGACCAGTTGCGGATAGGAACTGAGAATCCGCTTCACGCGCCGGCGTAAGGCAAAGCGATCGTTGTATCCGAGTAGTTGCCACGCATCCTGTTTTCTTTCGCCTGTGGCCGCCAGTGTGCGTTCTATGTACTGCAACTCGGTTCGCGCAAGCGTTTCCTGAATGTCCAGCAGCGGCAGGTTCGTAGTTTCCTGAGCGAGCACATCGGCCGGCAAGTCAGATACTTCAATGTTGGAGTGTCCGCGCAAATCGGCCATGAAGATGGCGGACTCGATCGTGTTTCTCAGTTGGCGGACATTCCCGGGCCAGTTGAATCTGGTCAGGATCTCCAGTGCGGCTGGTGTGACCCGAAACAGCTTCTTGCCTCCCTGATGAAACATGTCGAGAAAATACTGGATCGTCAAAACGATATCCGCGCGACGTTCGCGGAGCGGAGGCAGGATGATTTCATGCACTCCTAAACGAAAATACAGGTCTTCGCGAAAACGACCTTCGCTGACACGCTGCTTCAGATCAGCATTGGTTGCGGCAATAACCTGCACGTCGACTTTGATCGTATTTCGACCGCCCAGGCGGCAAAACTCACGCTCTTCAAGGAACCGCAACAATTTGATCTGGGTGTTTGCGTCAACCTCGCCGATCTCATCAAGAAACAACACTCCGCCATGCGCCTGCTCGAGGTAACCGATGCGGCGCTCGCGTGCGTCGGTGAACGCTCCGGCCTCAGAGCCGAATAACTCGGGCTCGATCATCGACTGCGGAATCGCATTCAACATGACTGGAACGAAAGCTTCCGCACGTCGTTTGCCGCTGGCGTGGATGGCGCGCGCGACCAGCTCCTTGCCTGTGCCTGTTTCTCCTCGAATCAGCACTGTCAACTTGGCATCACTCGCGACGGCTTCGATTATGCGCTTGAGTTCATCGATCTGTTTGCTGCTTCCGACAATGAGACGCGGTTCTTTCAAGCGCAGCTCTTGTTCGAGTTGAGTGACACGGCGGGACAGCTTCCCATGCTCAACTGCCTTGGTTAATCGTGCCTTGATTTCTCTGATGTCGGCGCGGGGCTTTTGCAGAAAGTCTGACGCTCCGAGTTGCATACACTTGACTGCAACTTCGATGTCGCCATAAGCCGTTATCATCAGGACCGGAACGTCGGGAAGTTGTTTTCGCAACGACCTGAGTAGACGGAGACTGCTTTGACTATCGGAAGAGTCTTCGGTGAGCCGCAGATCCAGCAACACTGCTTCCGGCGGTGGTGAAAGCAGGGCCATCGCTTCAGCCGCTGAACGTGCTGATCTCACTTCGTAGTTTCCACGCAATGCTCGCTGTAAAGAATTGAGATAGGTTTCGTCGTCATCTACGATCAGGAGCGCGGGTTTGGTAAGACCTCGTTCGGTGTCCACAGTTGAGCTTAATTCGTAGCAGTCGTCTGGTTCGTATCAGCCGGTATTTTAGCAGTTGTCTGATCTCGTAGAACGTTCAAAGCTTCGTCCAGAGAATAAAACCACTCGTGGAAGAATCTGTCGGGTGTTTGTTGCTGCTGGAGTTCATTGAGGCCAGCTTCGGTTTCGAGTGTCTGCAAGATCGAGTAGATATGAGCTGGTTCATGTTTTACGGCAGGGAGTATTTTTTGGACAGCGTTCCAAGCCTGTTGAATCTGTTGCAGGTGATTCGCATCGGGTTTGATTAGCTGAACAGCCTTCCCGGCCACAACCCGAATGCTGAATGATTCGTCGTGTACCAGCTCGCGGACTCGTTCCAGGGCGCTCGTAGCTTTTCCGTTTTCCGTGGCCGCGGCCGGTGGCGGAGCCTGATAAGTTTCGACAATTTCTTGTTTGTATCCGGCGTCGAAGTTTGACGCCACCAGGCCCTGCAAATCGATATCGATAGCGGAAAGAGTGCGGCCGAGATCGTGCTTCAGGTGCGAGAATTCTTCCCTCAGGGTTTTCGTTTCGCCTTCGTCGAAGATCGAATCCAATTCACTCAGACGACTGTGACTGAGGATGTGAACCACGCCATCGTAAAACTTATCGCCGACTGTGTGACTGTACTTTTGCGTAGATCTCGCTCCCTCAAACACACCGCCCCTGGAAGTCAGAGCTTGCTGTGCGCTCTTCGGTCCAGTGTCGGACTCCCAGGTGGCACGGTGGACCAGTAGTATTTTCCTTTCAGGCTGGAATTCCTCGACCTTCTGTGCGATCACTTGCTTAACGTGCTCGCTCGGCTCCCGATCATAACAAACGATGAGCCAGCCGTCGGGAAACTTCACGCAGGCAACTTCGTCATCTGGTCCTACTGACGCATTTTTGTTTTGCAGGCATTGATTCAACTTACCGGCCATGTCATCCGCGGGATTATGGAAAATGACTATTACTCTGCTCATGACCTTCTCATTCCGGGACGCGTCTTGCGAGCTGCCAATAATGCCTTTACCAGATGAAACTTGCTCTTTCGTTCGACTGCGTAAAGCACAAGAGTGGATAAGGGGAGAAACCGCGCTTGCGGAGGTATATTGTCCGGAACGCCTCGGCCGGAAGTGATTATCACTTCAGAGATATTAATTTTCTTTTTAAGTCCGTCTAACCAACCCTGCGCTTTTCCTGCTTCACTCAAACCAACAGCATCGAGTATGCCCTGGTGAATCACGATAAGTGGCGGGGCCTTGCAGCCAATCGTGCACAGACTTTTCACCTGCTGTAGCCACGCTTCGATGTGTTCTTTAGTTAATTGCTTGCTCTCTAAATCCAAATCCGTTTTCCGAGGAACATGGACTCTCATTAGCTCGAGCCACTCCAGCATGGTTTTCTGCTGACCTGCATCCAGATCGTTAGGATAAGAATTTTTGATCGTATTCGCGGCCTCCTGCACTCTTTCGTCAAGCACGATAATGCTTAAGACGCCAGCCTCTATGAGCTGATAGATCACAGATCTTCTCGCTTCGTACGACTGAGGTGGATTCTCCAGCAAAAAAGATGCTGGATCAACTCCCTTGGAATAGGGTTCATAAA
Source organism: uncultured Acidobacteriota bacterium (assembly GCA_963789185.1). Classification (GTDB taxonomy): domain Bacteria; phylum Acidobacteriota; class Blastocatellia; order Pyrinomonadales; family Pyrinomonadaceae; genus PSRF01. The sequence continues at coordinate 452,792 of CAWBJU010000005.1, read as the reverse complement.
ATACGACGTTGTTTTTGCGGTGCCTAAAACCATGTCGAGCGTACAAGACGACGTGAGAATCTGGCCCGGGTTCATCGTCTTGGGAGACTAGTTTGGAGATACCGTTCAAGTTCCATTCGGTTCTCTGGAAGTCTTCGGCAATCCAGAGCTGTGTTTCAGATTCACGGCACATCAGTTTCATCCAAAGCTCGCGTGCGTAAGTCGCAGCGGCTTCGCCTTTTCCGTCGAACAAGGCGATCGAAAGATCGGTAAAAACTTTTAGCACGTTTTCCGTATTCAGTTTTTCCCGGTGCGAGCCATAGAACGCCTCGATGAGGTTGCCTCTCGAAACCAGGACACGAATCGGCAGGTCGGTATTAAATCGTAATGATTCGACGTCCTTATCGCTGGCGTTCCTCACCAGTAAAATCGAATACGAAGGGGCTCTCTCCTCAGCTCCCCTGAGAGTGCCTGCTATATCGATACCCTCGCGTTTCATTTCTTTGTGCTTAGGATACCGGCGGGCCACCGCATCTTTGTCGGTCTCATCGATTGCAAAATCGAGGACAAACAACTCCTTGGGCTTGAGAACAAATAATTCGTAACCGAGATTGCCATCCGTGTCTGGGATGGGGTTAAGCAACGGCGGCTTGAGAGCGCGATCTTCGACAGCTTCGGGGGGCAAACCTCGCAGATAAGCGGCGGCAGCTTTCATCTCCTTTATGCCGCGATTAGATGAAACCAGGACGCCATCCTTGATCAAGGGTTGGGCAATCACACCGGTGAGCCTCTTCACTAGTTCCGGATCTCTTTGGCACGCCCGCCAATTATCGTGAATGATGATTTTGAAATAGTCGTCAAACTTCGGCCGGTTACCTTCAGGATCAAGAATAAAAGTGATCACCAGTCGTTCACGGGCGTAAGTCTTGGCGTGCTTTACAGTGTTACGAATGAAATTCTCGACAATGCTGTAGAACGCCTGACAGCCCAGCGCGCCGTTTGGCATGCCCAACGCAATTGCGGCCGTCTTCGAACCAACCTTGGTTGGAAGTCTCTGCTGGCCCGCCTGGACGTCAATGAGCCTTTTGTGGGCCGACAGTCGAAACACGATGTTTTTATGCGAGAGATTCTGCGAGCCACACAAATTGTCCCAGAGCAGACGTTGTCCAACAAACGGGAGCAACAGTTCTCCAACGAACGACATTGCCATTGGCGGAGGCGGCCTCACGGCCGTGGCGATATCGGCAACGAAGTCCATGCGCATACGGAGGAAAGCGCTTAATTGCGCTATCGACTGACTCGCCGTTTCAGTTTGCGTCTTAACTCTGTCCACCCCAATTTGGTTCTCTTCAGGAACAGACTCCCACACGTCGAGATCTTCTCCTGCGGTGGTTGCTGCTGATGTCTTTTCTGCAAACGCGCCTATTTCTGTCAGAAATGCCGGATCGTAGATGGCTTCGGCAATCGTCTGTGAAGTGGAAATTCTTGCCAGCACGTGACTGCCAATGTTGTGGGACATATTTCTTCCCATGATCGCTGCGATGGCGGAACGAATAGCCTGGCGGTTCACCTCATGAGAGGAAATTACATATTCTATAAAACTCGATATTCTCCCCAAAAAGAACTGAATGAAATTCAGCAGCGGCTGAGGAACATCGCCTTGTGTAGCCAGGAGTAATCCTCCGACTTTGGTCCCAGGCCTCAACCGAGCAGAGATGTAATACAGCCGTTGCCATCCGTCACCCGGGGTAACCAACTCAAACATCTCAAAGAGATTGGAGAACTGCACCCTTTCGTCATTGTTAAGAGAGATACCTTTTCGGGGGTAATAGCTTACATTTTTTTCTGGACGGCGTATGTTGAAGTACGCTTCTAAAACGCTGGTGTCGTGTTGCGCGAGGCTGGCACGCAGGTCTTCTTTCGATGATAGAGAAATGGGAACTTGTCCTACTAAGTCATAAACCGTGTTGCTGCCTGATTGGTGCAGTACGGGTATTTCGTTCTTGCCAAATATTGCTGTGTTTGGAATAGGATTGCACTTCTCAAAGATAAACGTGGTCAGAGGCAGGAACTTTGAGTTGGCGCTGGGCCCGAGTCCCCAATTCATTCCGAGCTTAAAGATTTCAGCATCTTGATCATTCAGGTTCGTAAACTGCTCGGAATAAAAATCGGACGCCACCGTATCCCAGTAGTTGATACCGCCCCAGAGAAAACTGGTGCCGTTTCGTATCAGTTGAAACAGTGGCTTAAACAAGGCGTGAAGAATCTTATAACTGCTGTCCGCAGGAACAATGATTCTGCGGTCATCCTGAAAAATGCGATTGTCCTGTAAACAAGTTCTCAATGTGACGCGATTGGGATCCTGCAGGAACGCCTTGGTAGTATTGCCCGTGATGGCCTGTTGAAACTTTTCGCTGATAAAGACTGCTTGCGCCAGTCTCTCGAGCGGAATTAACCACTCACGCGAAAAATCATCGATCAGTTTACCGACGTCGTCAGTTTGTCGTCGTGATCTCGACCTCTTCATGTTTTAACCAGCTCCCACTTCGACACATTTTCCATGCGCGTGACGACTTCCCAGGCGATCACGTCAGGATCTGCGCTCTCTTTGTCATAGATCTCGCGGTAGGGCAAGTGGTCAATGTGGTTCTCGATTACTTTCTCAACCAGTCTACGGATTAATGTTCGCTCCGGGTAAATAGCCAACGCCTCAAAGTGTGAATGAAGGCTTCGGATATAGCGTCGATATTCGTATTTACGGCTGCGACTGGTCTTACCCGAAAGTTCCTGAACTCCTTCGACTATGAGAAACGTCAACCCGCGTAGGTGATCCGCGATTGCCCAAACATGTCGTCGATCATCGATCGGCAAAGAGCGGTGAAGATAAGTCTCAACCAGTGAGGAGATCTCCGTCAACAGCTCGAAAGAGTAAATATTCGGCTGGTTTAAGAGTATCTGCATAACTCTTTCGAGACCGAAAGCGGCTGCATAGATTCGCGAACTGAGTTGCAGCGGCTCGAGTGCCAGGATCATCTCGCCATGACGGTCACGCTCATTCGTAACCGGGGTTACGCGAACTGTGTAATGGACGCTGGTCCAAAATTCCACGAAACGGCCGCAGCCGCAAAATCCAGGAACACAATACGGTTTGCATTTGCCTGGTCCGCCACGATCGATAAAAATCTCGGTTCGCGGTCCGCCAACCGGCTCAACTGCATTGGAGACGAACGCCTCTCGCTCTACGACGCCGGCGCCTCTTTCCGCGACGATGCGCGCCGCAATCTCTTCCGGCACGTCCTGCGGAATCAGGTAGATATTCTTCTCCTCAATACCTAGTGAGCGCCAGGTCTCTTCCGTTTCGCTGTCCCTGGCGAAAAAAGTTCCCCTTACGGAGCCGCCGCCAAAAACGGTGAAATGCAGCGACTCTTTGGGAAACTGAAGATGATCCAGAATAAACGTCAGATGGTCGCGGAAAACGCGCTGTTGTGGGTACCCGTCGAAAGCCGTGGTCACACCCATCTCGAAGAAGGAGAGATGCGAGCCGTCGCCGGCGTTGGCATAGTCCCAATGGCGCAAACAGTGCTGAATGGTGACACTGTTTTCTCCCTCGCGTTTGCCTTCGTCGAGATAATGGTCAACGAAGTTAGGGCCGCCGCTTACGTTGAAGGTCGTGGGGAAAGCGTCAGAGATCAGGCGGTCCGCCGGAATTCGGACGTAACTGCGCTGCTGCATGAACAATATATATCGTTCGCGCAATTGGGCCAAAGTGGTAATCGTCATTGTGCTATTTCCTGCAACTTCCCCTGCTTGAATTGGACCAACTTCACCGGAAAACGAAAATTGCGTTCTCCATCAACTGAAAACTGTCCCATTACTCCGCTAAGCTGTCTCTGAGGCGTAAGCCCAGCCCGGATATCATCTGCCGTGGTTTGGGGGCTTGTTAATAGAGGCGCTAACATCTGCACTGAGTCATAAGCAAAAGCGCCAAAAAATGTCGGTGGTTCACTGTAGCGTTGAGTGTAGGCCTGTACGAAACTCCTCACCCGTTCGTCTGTCGTGCTGACATCGAAATAGTTGGTGGTGAAAGTGGCGCCTTCTATTGCGTCGCCAATCAGTTGGGTGAAAGTTGGAACCGTCAGCGCCATGTTCGCGAAAATCGGCATTTTGTTTCCCATTTCGCGAAGCTGCTTGACCGCCAGTGCCGAGGCGCGTGTGTAACCGATCACGTAAAGTCCCTGTGCCTTCGATTGGCCCATCTTTGCCAAAACGTTCTTATGATCCGCAGCCGCGCCTGCATATGACTCCTCCCACACGATTTGTCCACCAGTTGCCCCGAAGTCTCGTTTGAAAACTTCCAAAGCCCCCAGCCCAAACTCGTCGTTTATGTAGTAAACAGCAACGCGACTAAGTTTGGCCTGGTTAGTGATATAGGTTGCCATCACCTTAGCTTCGTCTTCGCTGCCGACATTGAACCGGTAGGCGTATTCACTCTGTTTGGTGATTGCGGGAAGGGAAACGGCGAGCAGGATCGCCGTCACTTTCTGCTCCTTAGTGAGAGGCAAAATCACGTTGCTCACCGAACTCAACGACGAAATGACGACGGGCGGTTTTCGCTGCGCCATAATCTGGGAGAACGCAGATACGCCGGTTCGCGGATCGCCCGCGCTGTCCTGGTAGATCATTCGTAATTTGGGAGCCCCACCTGTTCGCTGCGCATTGATCTGCTCGACCGCGAGATCCAAACCCTTCTGTTGCCACTTTCCGATGTCTGACGCAGGACCGGTAAGCGGCAGTACGGCGCCGATACTGATTGCCTCTCCCTCGACAGGTCCGTTGGAACGTGAACGTGACCAGGTAATGACGCCGATGATGGCGGCGACGACAATCACGCCAAGTAAAATGAACAGGGTTCGTCTGTTATTCAAAGTAGTTGCTCCTAAGATGGACTCAGTACACTCAGTTTGGAGAGAGAATGAAAACTTCAAAGCCGCGGCAAATCTATAGCATCGGTCTACTCGCTCTCAGGCGATCGCTGCCAGACCAAAACAACTCCTCCAGCCGCGCCGTTGTCAGATCAATTGCCGGCCGCTCAGTCGAAAACACGATGTTGCCATTCAGTAGAATCACGGTGCGCTGGGCGATACTTATGGCTTCAGTGATATTTTGTTCGACAAGCAGGATTGTTGTTTTCCACTTTTGATTGAATTCCTGAACTTTCCGCAATACGTCGCCCACCAGCATCGGATGCAGGCCTGCCGTTGGCTCGTCAAGCAGCAAGACTTTTGGTTTGCGAACCACAATCATCGCAAGCGCGAGAGATTGTTGTTCACCGCCCGACAGCAAGCCCGCCCTTGTCTTATGTAGGCGACGCAGGATGGGAAACACTTCAAGCACTTCGGAGAGGGATTCCTCTACCTGGTCAGCCGGAAGCAGCTCAGACGCCAACGCGAGATTCTCCTCGACCGTAAGGTTCAGAAACACTCGGCCGCCTTGCATAAAGTAATTGAGCCCGAGATGGACGCGATCGTGCGCAGCTCGCGAAGTGATCTCTGTGCCGTCAAGCCAAACCTCGCCGGCCAATGGTTTTAAAAAACCGGCGGCGACTTTCAGCAAGGTAGACTTGCCCGATCCGTTTGGTCCAATAATGGAAACAAGGTCACCGTGTTCTACGCAAAGAGACACGCCGCGCAGGACCTCCTTCTTCTTGTAGGCCGCGTAGACGTTGTCGATTCGCAGTGCTTGGGTGCGTGCATCCATTGTCATATTCCGATGTAATTCATTCTGACCGTCGGATTACCCAGAACCTCGTTCGGCGATCCATGCGAGACCACTGCACCATCGGCGATGTAGTAGGCGCGATCTGCGCTATTGGTGACTGCATTCATATTGTGTTCGATCAACGCTATCGCCTTTCCTGACGAAGCGAGCTTGCGAATCAGATCGAGGATGTCGGGAATCAACAACGGGCTGACTCCCGCTGTCGGTTCATCCAACAGCAAAGTGTCTGCATCGGCCGCCAGGACACGAGCGACAGCCAACAGTTTCTGCTGTCCGTAAGAAAGGTTTTCCGCGAGATCGTCAGCTTTATCCGCCAAGCCGACAAAATCGAGAAGTTCGAGTGCCCTCCGATTGAGAGACTGCTCTTCTCGTAAGACGCGGTGGCGCAGCAGGATCGCTTTCAAAGGATTCTCACCGGTCTGATTCGGGAAAGCGGCCAGAATGTTTTCTCTCACCGTCAATCGATCGAAGAGATGTATGTCTTGAAACAATCGGCCAACGCCCATACTGGAGATGCGCCAGGGCGCCAGACCAGTGATGTTTTTGCCGCGATAATAAACTGCTCCTTCATCAGGCTCTACAAAGCCGCAGATCAAATTGAAGAGAGTTGTCTTGCCCGCACCGTTGGGACCAATCAGTGCGGTCACGGCGTTGTCTTCAAGTGTCAGCGAAACGTCTTTCACTGCCTGAATACCATCAAATGCCTTCGAGACATGGTCCAATACCAGTGCGGTCATTCGAAACCGTATTCTCCAGATACCCCTTGCGGTTTGAACCTCAACACAAGGATTATCAATAGCCCATAAATGATCTGTCGCATGTTGGGGGCGATCGTATCGGGTATTCCCAGAAACCGTAGAACTTCCGGCAATGTGACGAGCAACACAGTCCCGATCAACGGGCCCGAAACATTGCCGGCTCCGCCAATAATGATGATGGAAACCACAAACACGGATTCGAGCAGCGTAAAGCTGGTGGGATCGAGATAGCGAACATGCCCTGCGAATAGCAGACCCGCAACCGCGGCAAAGCCGGCGGCAATCGCAAAGGCGGTGACTTTCAACCGCGTGATGTCCTTGCCCAAAGCCGACACCGCTATTTCATCTTCACGAACCGCCTTGAGCAGCCGCCCGAATGGCGAATGACCGATCAGGTAAAGTAATCCCACGCAGACAAGTGCAATGAGACCGCTAAAAACGAAATAGGCAAAATCAGAGCTGATCGTAAACCCGAATAGACTCGGCCGGGCAATATTTGAAAGGCCGAATGGTCCACGAGTTACTCCGATCCAGTTGTACAGCACCACAAATACGATCGTCTGAAAACTCAGCGACGCTAGTACGAAGTAATCGCCTTTCAACCGCAACGACGGCATTGAAACAACGAAACTGATGGCAACTGTTCCGGCGATTGCGAGCAGGAGAGACGGAAAGAATGACAAGCCAAAAGTTATTCCGGCCAAAGTGCCGATATAAGCCCCGATACCGTAAAAAGCCGCGTGGCTGAGCGAGAGTAATCCCGTGTAGCCGATCAGCAAATTAAGCGAGAGCGCCAGTATCGAGTAGATACTGATCATCGTGAGGACGTGAAACAGGTAGTTCATACCGTTACCTCGTCGCTCCGATGGCGGCGGCCCAGAACTCCCTGCGGCCGGAAAATCAGGAAGAAGAGCAGGAGCAAAAACGTCACTGCATCCTGCCATCGCGCCGAGACTTGCCAAATAGTCAGCGCCTGCAACGTTCCCAGAAGAAACGCGCCAAAGACCGCTCCTTCAAGAATGCCAATTCCACCGACAAACAGCGCCACCGCGCTCGTCAGAGTTGCTGCTAAACCGATGTTTGGATCTATGCCGACGTCGAGTGCGCTGATTACCGCGGCGATTGCGGCCAGAGCTGAACCGAACCCAAAAACTATCATCCGAGTTTTCAAAGGATTGATTCCAAGCGCCGAAACCAGCTCGGGATCGTCCCTCAAGGCGCGGATCTTTCGCCCCAGGGAAGTAGTTCTCAGCATCACCACGACGAAAACGAAAAGAACTATGAATGAGCCAAGCGCTAACAATTGAGACCTCGTCAAGACGAGCGTCCCAATCTGGAAGATGGATTGGACTCCCGGGCTCGGAACCTTTGTATCGTTGCCGAAAATCATCGCGATGAGATTGACAATCACGATGTAGAGCCCGGTAGAACTCAACAGTCGCACGAGTGGAGACGAACCGCGCCGAACGAGCGGCAGATAGATAGCCTGATCGATAAGAATGCCGGCTAAAGCCGCGGCGCCAATTGTCAGAATTAACGCCAGCCAAAGCGGCCACCCGTAAACGCTGAAAAAGGTATAAAAGAGGTAAGCCGAGAGCGTGTAAATCGCGCCGTGAGCAAAGTGAAACGTTCGAGTGGTCGTATAAATGAGCCCAAAGCCGAGAGCGATAAGTGCGTAACTACAGCTGGCTAGAATTCCGTTTGCGAGAAGTTGAACCAGCATTTATCTCAGCGTACCTTTCAAATAAGTACCTAAAGCTTCGGACTCCACACCGAACTTTGAGCAGTTGCAAATGTAGCGCCATGAACTTGTCAATCGCCGCAGTTTAACGTAACCAATTGTGAAACAACAGGTTAAGGTTTGAATGCAGTGAGTTTCTCGCCGGAAACGAGGTGAAGTGCGTGACGAAAACATCACATCGGGGTTAGTGCAGGGTAGGAAAGTTCACCAACATCATCGTAGTAGTTGAGGCGACCTCACTCACCGGCACACCAGCCTTGATCCTATGTAGTCGAAAATATTGTCGGGCATTTTCATTTGTTCCCAGGCGCCGAAGCCGGCGGAAATCGCAAGTGGCCAGAGGATGAGAAGGCTGACCGCGCCGACCGCAGCTTTATCGACCCACTTTCCTGCGCCGATTTCGACTGTCAGCGTGTCGTCCTCACCTTGATGAAAGACGACGTTCAGCGACGTCGCCATCCCAACAAAATCACGCCAACTACCACGCTTCTTGATCTGAAGCAGCACGCTATCGTGGTCGGTGTTGATTTGCTGCGTGTCAAAGTCTTGCTGATTGAGCCAGCCACGCACGTCGCCAATCAATCGCGGTATAACATCCGGCGTGCACGAATAGCGACGCAACTTCGATCCCGGAATCTGACCAGCCTCGGCTCCAGCAGGCGCCGCTGGCACCAGCGCATTGCCACAACTCAGACAGAAACGCCAATCCGGTTCGATATTCTTCTGACACTGTGGACACGTCGTCGCCGGAATCAAACCATGCTGATCGCCAACCCGGGCAGTTCCGACGAAAGGTTGCGGAGCTGGCCGCGGCGGCGCAGGTTGCCAGGAAGATCGCTGAGGCGTCGAGACTCTTTTCAAAGCCTCCTCAACCTTCCTTCCTACCGACGCCAGCAAATCATCTCGCTGTTTCAGACTGAGCAACAAGTCGCGAATCTCAGCGTGAGAGCGTCCCTTGTCAATTGCACCTTCGATCTCGAGGAAGAGCAGGTTTTGCTCTTGCGCGCTCAAAGTGGTGGCTGAATCGATCCGGTCTTTGAGCGCGCCCAGGTAGGAAAGCGGAACGGGTGGCGGCGACGGCAATGGATCGGGCAACGGTGGCGCTGGAGGCGACGAATTGATTGCCTTCAATAATGAAAAAGCCGCTGCCTTGTCGCGTTGACGATAGTCCGTGACCTGGATTTCATTAAGCGGAGCCGACAGCAAACTAAGATGAATATTGTCGGCGACGAGCACCGGAAGTAAGGGCTTTCCTAGTTCGACCACGTATGCCAACTCGCCCTGACACGCCTCCGACTCCCATGACTCCTTGGAAAGCGCGAAAACAAAAATGTCACAGTCGCGAATGCTGGAGAGAATGCTGTCCCACCATTTCTGACCACCAGTGAGGGTCTGGTCGTGCCAGGCGCTAAACCCAACATCCGTAAGATCTTTCACAAGTTGGGCGACGGCATCACTGTTGTTGCGGCTGTAACTGACAAAGACTTTTCGCATTAGCGTTTGTCTCCTGCTGAGGGTGAGATTAAACCACGGATTTAAAACGATGATAAGGAGTTTGCACGTCCCGCTTGCCTCATTCGCCCCACTCCGGCCATAATAGGGTTCGACAAATTGATACCAACCATAAGCGAGCATCAGGCTCGCTTCCGTATTTCAGGAGTCAGCAATTTGAATTTTTCTTCGTATTTACGCCCCCATATCCATGCAATCCTCCCGACAGTTTTGATTCTTATTACAACCGGTTTCGCGGTAGGCCAGACGACTGGCGCCAGCGACGAAATCCCGCCGGCTAATTCCGTGATGCGCCGGATCGAGCGGGCCCGTGCGCTCGCCGCGGTCCACCAGCTCCAGGCGGCGGCGATGGAGCTCGAAAACGTACGCGCCTCAGTGAACGACGTCGCGTTACGTAACGTCACGACCCTGATGTTGCTCGGTATCTATCTGGAAGACGGAAACTACGGACGGGCACAGGCATTACTCGAAGAAACTTTCACCAATCGCTCAGCACAAAAAGACGAATCGATTCGGACTTACTTCGCCTCCGCGGGACAGACGCTCAACGGCGTCCGCACCCGTCTGGCTCGTTATCGCAGTTACGGAATGAATCCGTCCGCCGCCGACCTGCCAACAGAAGCCAGTGCCGACATCGAACGCCTCCGCAATCTGCTCGAACGCGTGATTGCACAGGCGAAGCAGATCTCGACTGAGGCAGGTCGATCCTACGACGCACTCGCGCTCCAGGAAGACGTACTTGGAATTCGTGCCTCGCTTGCTCGCAACGACGAGGATCTAGCACGTTGGCAGACCGAGTACTTGTTGGCGCGGGAGAAAATGGCGTCGGCGGCAGGCCAGGTGCAAACCCTCGGTCGGTCACCTGCGCTCACGGCCGTCACCTCAAAGATTCCCAATCCATTCGCGAACCAAAAGCCGGCGGAAGAGTCGTCGACGACCAACGGTACCGCCGCCCCGACCAACCCGGCTCCGATTCTTTCATCCACGACCACCTCCGGTCCCGAACCGCAACTCGTAACGACCGGTTCGCTCAGTGGCCGCGAAACCAAGCGCGTTACGCCTGTTTATCCCGCGACTGCAAGAAACCACAATGTCACCGGCACCGTTCGAGTGTTTGCGATCATCGACGAGAACGGGAAGGTCTGGATCACCAGCTCGGACGGTCCGACGCTGTTGAAAGCGGCGGCCGAAGAGGCTGCTCGCGGTTGGGTGTTCCCACCGTCAACTTTCGCAGGAAAGCCAGCGCGCTTAGCCGGTTATCTCGACTTCGATTTCAAATTATAAGAAGGACCTTCCCACCGTTTTAGCCATCCTGCGGGTCTGAATCCCTAAACTTGACTTAAAAATAAGGTTTCATCTAAAATGCCTGCGGTTAATCATTTAGATGAAGATTTCGGCACAAGAAGAATACGGTCTGCGCTGTCTGTTACAGCTCGCTCGCGCGGGGACGATGGGTCAGTCTCTCACGCTCTCGCAGATCGCCGAACTCGAAGGAATTTCGACGGCAAATGCGGGCAAGCTGCTTTGGATCTTGAGTAAGGCCCGGCTAGTGCAGTCGACACGCGGAATTAAAGGCGGCTATTCGCTCGCGAAACCGGCCTCGGAAATCCGTTTGAATCAGGTGATCAGGGTGCTCGAGGGCGAACCTGCAGAGTCGCATTGCAAGAGTTACGCAGGCGTCCTCGACGCATGCGTTCACACCGGTGATTGCGGCATTCGACCAGTGATTGTCGAGTTGCACCAGATTGTCGATAACGCTCTGGCAGACATCACGCTGTCCCAACTGTTGGGGACAGAAGCGAACGTCGACGCCGCGTTGCACCACATTCAAGGAATCAGGCCCCGAGACAATAGATTTTAGCGACAATAGAGTTTAGAAGACACTGATGAGTACAGCAGAACTATTAGGCAAACGAGAATACAAATACGGCTTCGTCACAGACATCGAGTCGGACGTGATTCCGCGCGGTCTGACGGAGGACACTATCCGTCTGATCTCTGCGAAGAAGGACGAGCCGGAGTGGATGCTCGAGTTTCGTCTCAAGGCTTACCGCCACTGGCTCACGATGACGGAACCGAAGCACTGGCCCAACCTCAAGTATCCGGACATCGACTACCAGAACATCATTTATTACAGCGCGCCGAAGCAGAAGCCGGTGAAGGCGAGCCTCGACGAAGTCGATCCCGAATTGCTGCGCACGTTTGAAAAACTCGGCATTCCGCTACAGGAGCAGAAGCAGTTGGCGGGTGTCGCCGTTGACGCGGTGTTCGACTCAGTGTCAGTCGCGACGACTTACAAAGAGAAACTTAAAAAGCACGGCGTGATCTTCTGTTCGTTCACGGAAGCGATCAGGGAGTATCCGGACCTCGTCAAGAAGTATCTCGGCTCGGTAGTGCCGACGAACGACAACTTCTTTGCGGCGTTGAACAGCGCGGTCTTTTCGGACGGAAGTTTTGTGTTCATTCCGAAGGGCGTGCGTTGTCCGATGGAGCTGTCCACTTACTTCCGCATCAACAATCAGGAGTCAGGACAGTTTGAGCGCACGTTGATCGTTGCCGAAGAAGGTTCGCATGTGTCGTACCTTGAAGGCTGCACGGCGCCGAAGTTCGATCGCAATCAGCTTCACGCGGCGGTTGTTGAGCTGATCGCTCTTGACGATGCTCAAATCAAATACTCAACAGTCCAGAACTGGTACGCGGGCGACGAAGAAGGCCGCGGCGGTATCTACAATTTCGTAACGAAGCGCGGCAAGTGCCAGGGGCGTAATTCGAAGATCTCGTGGACGCAGGTGGAAACCGGATCGGCAATCACGTGGAAGTATCCATCGTGCATCCTCGCCGGCGACAACTCGATTGGCGAGTTCTATTCAGTCGCGTTGACGAATCACGCGCAACAGGCCGACACGGGCACGAAGATGATCCACCTCGGCAAAAACACGCGCTCGACGATCATTTCAAAAGGTATCGCGGCAGGGAAGTCGAACAACAGTTATCGCGGGCTCGTGAAAGTAATGCCGAAAGCCGAGAACGCGCGTAACTACACACAGTGCGATTCGATGTTGATCGGTTCGCAGTGCGGCGCGAATACGTTTCCGTATATAGAGGTGATGAACAACAGCTCGAGTGTTGAGCACGAGGCGTCGACTTCGAAGATCAGTGAAGAACAACTTTTCTACTTGCAGCAGCGCGGTATTTCGCAGGAAGACGCCGTGTCGCTAATCATCAACGGTTTCTGCAAAGACGTTTTCTTGCAGTTGCCGATGGAATTTGCGGTCGAGGCGACGCGACTGCTCGGACTGAAATTGGAAGGTAGTGTCGGTTAATAAATGTTAGAGATCAGAAACTTATACGCCGCAATCAACGGCAACGAAATACTCAAAGGCATCAACCTGACGGTCCGCAAGGGCGAGGTGCACGCGATCATGGGGCCGAACGGCTCCGGCAAGTCGACGTTGGCGAAAGTGCTCGCCGGCCATCCGCAGTACGAAGTGACCGCGGGAGAAGTGCTCTACGAAGGTAAGAACCTGTTGGAGATGGCGCCGGACGAGCGCGCTCGCGAAGGTGTGTTCATGGCGTTTCAGTATCCGATTGAAGTGCCCGGTGTTTCGAACGCTCAGTTTTTGCGGCTCGCCTATAACGAACAGCGCAAGCACCGAGGCGAGGAAGAACTCGATCCGCTCGAGTTCAAAGATCTGCTGAAGGAGCGCGCGAAGGTAGTTGAGATGGATGCGAGTTTCATGTCGCGTTCTGTCAACGAAGGCTTTTCGGGTGGCGAGAAAAAGCGCAACGAGATACTGCAAATGGCGGTGCTCGAACCGAAGCTTGCCGTGCTCGACGAAACGGATTCGGGTCTCGACATCGATGCGTTGCGCGTGGTTGCGGGTGGTGTCAATCAATTGCTGACACCCGAGAACGCGATCATCGTCGTCACGCACTATCAGCGACTTTTGAACTACATCGTTCCTGATTACGTGCACGTTTTGGCTGGGGGCCGGATCGCACGCGAGGGCGGCAAAGAGCTGGCCCTGGAACTGGAAGAGAAGGGCTACGACTGGATCACGTCTGTTGATGCGAACAAGACGGGAGCGGGCGCGCCGGCTAATTAAATAATGGTTACAGAACTCGTCAAGTCAGAGAATCAATATCTAACTGCGTTTAGCCGTGTTCGCGAGCTTGGTCCAACCGTACCGTGGCTCGAGCTGGTCCGTTCGGGCGCAATCGATCGTTTCGAGCAACTCGGTTTTCCGACCGTGCATGACGAGGAGTGGAAGTACACAAACCTCGCGACGCTCGCGAAGGAGAATTTTCAGCCGGCAGTTCCGCAAGCCGACGCTGCGTTGCCGAATATCGAGCGTTTCGCATATCCCGAAATAACCGGCGCGCATCTCGTAGTCGTCAACGGATTCCTCCGCGAGGACCTGTCGACAAAGGTCGGACTCGACGACGTCGTCGCGATCGATCTTTTCAGCGCGGTCGCCGATGCGCGATACAACAAGATTGCTCGCAAGTATCTCGCTCGCAATGCCAACTATCACGACAACGGTGTGAAAGCGCTGAACACCGCGTTTCTCCAGTCGGGCGTGTTTCTTTTGATACCGAAGAACGTCAAACTCGAAATTCCGTTGCAGATAACGTTTGTTTCCGACACCACTGTCGCCCCAACAGAACAAAAGCGTGCGAGCTTTCCGCGGCTGCTACGTCGTGGCTGAGGAGAACAGCTCGGCGACGCTGATCGAAAGCTTCGTATCCAACGGCGACGATAGTCATTTCACTAACGCGATCGCTGAGATCGTCGTGAAAGACGGCGCGCGACTCGAGCACTATCGTTTGCAGAACGAGAACCGGAAGGTTTACCACGTCGCGACCACGGCTGCTGAACTCGGCCGCGCGAGTAGTTACGACGCGACGTCGATCAACTTCGGCGCGCATCTCGCCCGGCACGACATTTCAGTCGTGATGGACCATGAAGGCGCGGAATGCTGGGTTGATGGGTTGTACGTCGGTGGCGCGAACCAGCACACCGATACGCATTCGGTCATCGATCACAAGCAGCCGCATTGCGCGAGTCACCAGTTATACAAAGGCATTCTCGACGGTAACGCGCGCGCCGTGTTCAACGGCAAGATTTTTGTCCGCGAAGGCGCACAGAAGACCGACGCGATGCAGACCAACAAGAACCTGTTGTTATCGCCACAGGCGCGGGTCGATACCAAACCGCAGTTGGAGATCTACGCGGACGACGTGAAGTGCGCGCACGGAGCGGCGGTGGGCCAGATCGACGAGGAAGAGTTGTTTTACCTGCAAGCGCGCGGTCTCAATCCGGAACTAAGTCGCAGCTTGCTGACCTATGGTTTTGCGGAAGAGGTAATTGGCAAGATCAAGATCGATTCGATCAGATCGCAACTCGATGAAGCCGTGCTGACGCACCTTCATACGAGACTCGAGGCTTAACGTGACTACGGGAATTGTTGTATCCGCTCCTGCCACTGTTTCCACTGAATGGAACGTCGAACGAATCCGCGCTGATTTTCCCGTACTCCATCAGACGGTGAACGGCAAGCCTCTAATTTATCTCGATAACTCCGCTTCTTCGCAGGTTCCGCAAGTCGTCGTCGATCGCGGCAGCGTTTATCTCGAGCAGGAACATTCAAACATCCATCGCGGCGTGCACTATCTGAGCCAGAAGGCTACGACCGCTTACGAAGGCGCCCGCGAGAAGGTGAAGCGATTCATCAACGCTCGCGAGAGTCGCGAGTGCATCTTTGTTCGCGGCGCGACCGAGGGCATAAACCTCGTCATGTATGGCTATGGCCGCAAGTTCATCGGCGAGGGCGACGAAATAGTCATCTCGTCGATGGAGCATCACGCCAACATCGTTCCCTGGCAGATGCTTTGCGAGGAAAAAGGCGCGCGTCTGCGTGTGATTCCGATGAACGATGCGGGCGAGTTGCAGCTCGACGAGTACGACGGGTTGCTCAACGAACGAACTAAATTCGTTAGTCTGATACACGTCTCGAATGCCTTAGGAACGATCAATCCCGTTAAAGAGATGATTGCGCAGGCGCACAAGTACGGCGTGCCTGTGCTGATCGACGGAGCGCAAGCCGCTCCGCACATGCCGGTCGACGTGCAGGATCTTGATGCCGACTTTTACGTTTTTTCCGGTCACAAGATGTATGCGCCCACGGGCAGTGGCATCGTTTACGGCAAGGCCGAGCTACTCGAAAAGATGAATCCGTTTCAGGGTGGCGGCGACATGATCAAGACCGTCACGTTTGAGAAGACGACCTATGCCGATCTACCGAATAAGCTCGAAGCCGGTACGCCCGCGATCGCGTCGCAGATAGGTCTGGGCGCGGCGATCGATTATCTGAACAGCATTGGTCGTGAACAAGCAGCGGTCTACGAAGCCGAGCTGCTGCGCTACGCGACCGAACGCGTTTCCGCAATCGAAGGTGTACGGATCATCGGCACGGCCAAGAACAAAGCGAGCGTGTTGTCGTTTGTGATCGACGATATTCATCCGCACGACATCGGCACGATCCTGGACCAGGAAGGGATCGCCGTTCGTGCCGGACATCACTGCGCGCAACCCGTGATGCAACGTTTCAACGTGCCCGCGACTGCGCGCGCGTCGTTTGCTTTTTACAACACGAAGGAAGAGATCGACGTACTCGCGCACACAATTGAACGAGTTATCGAAATCTTTAGTTGATCTATGTCGGAACTAAGTGAGCTGTACCAGCAGGTAATCCTCGACCACAACAAGAAGCCGCGAAACTTCCGCAAGATCGAGAACGCGAATCACACCGCCGAAGGTTACAACCCGCTCTGCGGCGATCAATTGACCATCTACGTTAACGTTGCCGGCGATGCGGTGCAGGAGATCGCGTTTGAGGGCTCCGGCTGCGCGATTTCAAAGGCAGCCGCGAGCATGATGACGCAGGCCGTGAAGGGCAAGACCAGGGAACAGACGAAGGAGCTGTTCAAAGAGTTTCATTCGATGGTTACCGGCGAGCTCGACGAAGAAACGGAAGAGAACAGTCTCGGCAACTTGAAGATCTTCGCCGGTGTGCGCGACTTTCCGGTGCGCGTCAAATGTGCGACGCTGCCGTGGCATACGATGCAAGCAGCGCTCAACAAGCAGGACCGCGTTTCGACCGAGTAAGCATTCAAACGAAGAACCGGGAGTGGTAGCGATCGGGGTTGCGCTGATTCAACCGAGCCGAAAGGTTGGCCCAGCGCAGTTACCCGGTCGCTATCACTCCCGGTTCTTTTTATTCAAGTCGCTACTTCACTTGAAAATTCACCGAGTGGAGAGTGGGATCGTCTCCGGCTGTGAAGTACAGCTTGTACGTTCCCGTGCTGAGTCCGGTGGTCTTCAGGTTGAGGATGTAAGTGCCATCACTAAACCTGAAGTTGTCGTCCTCGTTCGCATCTCCGGCAGTTAGCACATCGCCAGAACTTGACGTTGACACATGCTCAACGTTGACTGCGTGAACAACGATGTCTGCCGACGAAAGGCTGTTGCCGTTGCCGTCGCAGAGCCGAATCTTGATCGGATAAGCAGCGCCGCTCTTAACGGCCTTCGTCGGATCGTAAAGCAGACAGATGTTGAACGACACAGACAACGTGGCAGTGTCGCTGCTCGGTAGTGTGAAGTCGCCACCACTGAACTCACCCGTGATCGTCAGCGCTTGCGGCGCGGTGCCGCCCGGCAGGATGTAATTCGCCGTCGCAACTCCGCTCGACACGTTTCCAACCACTGGGAGACCGATAACGTTGTTACTCGAGTCTCTCACGGTGAAGGTAACTGTGCCTTCGCTGATGGACGCTGGACCAGTGACGTTCGCCGTCAGCGTTACGCTCTGGTCGCTGGCACTGAAGCCGGCTGACGCATCAGAGACAACCGTCGTTGTGGCAGCTTTCGGGAATTTGAAATATCCGACCGGCATATCGTGATCGGAGTTTCGTTCCGGTCGTGTGGCATCGTTGGCGAACAACGGACCTTCGGGGAAGTCTGAGTTGTTGCGAGCGATGTGATAACGCTGAAGAATTGAACTTGCAGCGTTGTTGATGATGAAGTGGTCGATGGCCTGTGGCGTTCCTTCGAAGATGAAGCTGTAACGCTGGTCGGCAGGCAGACTGTCCGTCAGGTTGGTGAAGTTTGGATCCACCACGTCGGGACTCTCATCAACCACCATTTGGTCATCCGCAGTGGGCATGCCCTTGATGGTGGCAACCGGATCGGTGTAGCCGTCGTTGAATTGATAGGCGTTGTAATCGCCGATCGAAATCACCGGAGTGCCCGGGTTCGTAGTCTGGAGATCCTGAAGCAGCTCGGCCAGGAACTCAGCTTGCGCTTTGCGTTTGGCTCGCACGCGCGCACCCTCGGCGCCAACCAACTCGATGTCGATAAACGATCGGGTGTGGTTAACGACGACGATGATCTGGCGTGGGTTTGCACTCAGCGCGTCAACCGTCGCACGCAGCACCAGCGGCGGACGATCATTGAGCGATGCGGGCTGGCCATCGGTCGGATCGATGAAATTGTTGCACGTCGCGGGATTGTTAAAGACGCAACCGGGCAGCTCTTCCTGGACCACGCTGTCGATCTGAATACGCGAAGTCTTGACCAGGAAACCAACCTGCTGCGTGCCGTTTGTGCCAAGCAACCGTGCTTCGTAATGGACACCTGAAATGCTTTCGATCTCAGTTGCCAGGCCTTGAAGGGCCGCGAGGTTCCCGACCTCGATCGTGCCGATGATGTCCGGAAGGTGCAGCACATCGCGAATGGCGAGGGCTGACTTCTGACGTTGCGTTACATCGGCAGTGCTGAAGTTCTCGATGTTGAAACCGGCAACGGTAAACTCACCCGTCGCTGGTGTTGGCACCGGAACCGCGCTCATGTTCGGCGATGCACCTGGCGTGGTTTGCGGCAACACCTTGTAGTCGCTGAACGAAAAGTCTAGTGGACCAGTGATGTTCGTCAGCGTCACGTTGGAAGTGACGTTGAGTCTGGTCGAACCGATCAAGCCGTCAGTGTCGACCATAATCCGTTCAGGGTTCTCGTCCCAACGCGGAATACAGCAGTCAGGAACGCCTGAGGTCGGATCGGGCGGAACCGGCAGCGAGATCTCGATGCCGGGTTCGCGCATCGGTCGGGCGACGCCGTCGAGCACGGTGAAAATCTCACCAAACTCGTTTGTCGGCGCGACAGACACGAGCGTGTCGGCGTGCATACGCATGCCTTCGAATCGCTCGAGCTGATCGGGCGTTCCGGCCGGGTTGAGGATCGTCGTTGTCAGCACGATCGCCGCCGGCAAAGGATTGCCGCTCGACGAAATCGTCACGTTGCTCGCTGAGCTCGATACCTGCGTCAGGTTGAAGAACTCCGTTGCAGTACCTGTGACGGTCACTGCGTCGCCAACCGTGACTGCTGGAGTCCCACCGACGAACACGAAGATACCGTCCGAAGTACTTGGGTCACCGTCGCCAACCGCCTCTTGCATGAAGAAGCCGTTCGACTTGCGAGCCGTAACGATGCCGGAAGTAATCACACCAAGTCCGGCGAACGGCGAGACTGCGCCATTGCCCTGGATCTCGTGAATGGTTGCTACGACCGCTGGCGGCGGACAGTTGTTCGCGCCGTCGGGTGTTGGAGTGCGAGCAACGTAAGTAGTCGTATTGCGCGCGCCGCCTTCTCCGTTCGGACAACGTCCGATCGAGTCGACGTCCGACGCCGTACCGCTTGATTCGTCAACCTGTGGCTGACCGGCGTTCAAGAGGACCAGCAGACCCGGATCGTCAGGATCGTTCGTTTCATAGACCAGCGCGTCGCGCAGGTTTGCGAGCGTGACCGCGGTACCGTTCGGGAAGTCAGCCGCATTCGCCGCATAGAGCGCGACGGCGTCTTCGCCGTTCTGCAACGTGCTAATTGGGAACGTCAGATCGACGCCGGGAACGCCGGAGTTGCCGATCGTGAAATACCCTTGCGCGTTGGTACTCACACTGTCGAGGTCTATCGCACGATAAGAAGTGTCAGTAGCGCCGTTGTAGAGCACGAGAACGAGACCGGTGAGCGAGGTGTTGCCCACACCGCCGTCGTAAAGCTCGATAAACTCGAGGTCATCAATGCCCGGCGTGTCGGAGTCGAGCTCGTTGATGATGATGTTGTCGGCTACTGGAGCGGTTGCGGTAGTGAACGAGAAAACGAAATTCGCCACCATGTTGTCGGGCGGATCGTTCGCATCTTCATCCGTGATCTGAGTTGCACCCACCGTTACCGTACAGGTGGTGTTGAAAGGAAGATTGACCGTCGGGTCGAGAGTGTGGATCGTGGCAGGTGAACTACTCTGCGCGAACGTAATCGGGGTTCCGGTCGGACATTGAACCGAGAACGAGCTCGACGTCGCGTTCACGCTCTCGCTGAACGTTATAGAAATATTTGTATCAACAGTGACGTTGGTTGCGCCATTTGCGGGCGTCGTGTTCACGACGGTTGGCGGGGCATCACCCGCGCCGAAGATTTGTCCGGTGTTAACGGCGCCAAAAGTCGCGACCGCCGGAGCATTCCACGTGAAGTCTTCGTAAAACTGACCGGTACCGCCGAGTTGGAGCGATCGTCCGAGAGGTTCCGTACCGTTCTCGCTGACTCCGATGTCAACGCTCGTCATTCCATTCGCTGGACCATTGGTGGCGGCGAATGTTCCTTCGTAACTCAGGAATTGGACCACGGTGGTCCCATTGACCAACGCGAGTCCGTCCGGTGAACCGTTCTGGATACCGTTGACGGGATAAGTGAAGAGCAACGTCCCGAAGCCGGCTTGCTGGTTTGGAATGATGCCGCTCAGCGCGCGCGTGTCGTACGAGGCGCCGCCCGCTCCATTGTAAAGAACGATGCTCCAGCCAGCGAGATTCGTTCCGGCAGGACCAGCGATTTCAATCGCTTCGCCGGCGTCTGTGCCAGTGTTGTCGTAGTGAATCTCGTTGACGAAGACGCTGATTGCCGCCGCGGCAGGTCGTGCGAAATACAACTGGTGCACGACTACGACCGAGACGAGAAGGGTAGCGAGAGCCATCGTCGTGACGCGCCACCTTCGGGTCAGCGCTGGTCTATGGTTGTGCGTACGGCGAGTCCTTCGCAGAGCGGGTCGGGAGTTTAGGGCGAACATATGGGTATCCTTCCAAAACCAAAGTGACGGATATCAATTTGGAGAGGAGATACCGGTAGGACAACAGATCCGGCAGGGGCTTAATTCATGCTTTTACCAGTGTTCGAAAGGCGGGTCAATAACGAAAAAAGCCTTTATTTTCCGGATGACTGGATTCTGGTCAAGGTGACAAGGATCGGTCACATAGGCAGAGGCAGATCGGTCAAAAATCCGTGTTCCCGCGAGCGCAGGAACACGGATTTCCCTTCGGTTATTTAACCTGAAACTCCACCGAGTGGAGCGTGGGATCATCTCCGGCTGTGAAGTACAGCTTGTACGTTCCCGTGCTCAGTCCGGTGGTCTTCAGGTTGAGGATGTAAGAGCCGTTTTCGAACCTGAAGTCGTTATCGGTGTTAGCGTTTCCAGCAGTGATCACGTCGCCATCGATCGCCGTCGAGACTTGCTGGACCTTGACCGCGTGAACAACGATGTCTGCCGACGAAAGGTTGTTGCCGTTGCCGTCGCAGAGCTGAATCTTGATCGGATAAGCAGCTCCACTCTTCACTGCCTTCGTCGGATCGTAGAGCAGACAGATGTTGAACGACACAGACAACGTCGCGGTGTCGCTGCTCGGTTGTGTGAAATCGCCACCACTGAACTCGCCCGTGATCGTCAGCGCTTGCGGCGCCGTTCCACCTGGCAGAATGTAGTTCGCCGTTGCCACTCCACCCGACACGTTTCCTACCACCGGGAGACCGATCACGTTGTTACTCGAGTCTCTAACGGTGAAGGTCACAGTGCCTTCGCTGATCGATGCTGGACCAGTGACGTTCGCCGTTAGCGTCACGCTCTGGTCGGTCGCACTGAAGCCGGCTGAGGCGTCAGAGACAACCGTCGTTGTGGCAGCTTTCGGGAATTTGAAATATCCGACCGGCATATCGTGATCGGAGTTTCGTTCCGGCCGCGTGGCATCGTTGGCGAACAACGGACCTTCAGGGAAGTCTGAGTTGTTGCGGGCGATGTGATAACGCTGAAGGATCGTATTTGCAGCGTTGTTGATGATGAAGTGGTCGATCGCCTGTGGCGTTCCTTCGAAGATAAAGCTGTAACGCTGGTCGGCAGGCAGACTGTCCGTCAGGTTGGTGAGGTTTGGATCCACCACGTCGGGACTCTCATCTACCACCATCTGGTCATCCGCAGTCGGCGTGCCCTTGATGGTGGCAACCGGATCGGTGTAGCCATCGTTGAATTGATAGGCGTTATAGTCGCCAATCGAAATCACCGGAGTGCCAGGGTTCGTAGTCTGGAGATCCTGAAGCAGTTCAGCCAGGAACTCAGCTTGCGCTTTGCGTTTCGCCCGGACGCGCGCTCCCTCGGCGCCAACCAACTCGATATCGATAAACGATCGGGTGTGGTTAACGACGACGATGATCTGGCGTGGGTTTGCACTCAGCGCGTCAACAGTCGCACGCAGGACCAGTGGCGGACGATCATTGAGCGATGCAGGCTGGCCGTCTGTTGGATCGATGAACGTGTTGCAGGTCGCCGGTTGGTTAAAGATGCAACCGGGCTTCTCTTCCTGGACCACGCTATCGACCTGAATACGCGAGGTCTTGACCAGGAAACCAACCTGCTGCGTGCCGTTTGTCCCGAGCAAATGCGCTTCGTACTGGACGCCGCCCGAGATGGTTGCGATTTCAGTAGCCAGAGCCTGAAGGGCCGCCAGGCTGCCGATCTCGATCGTGCCGATGACGTCCGGAAGGTGCAGCACGTCGCGAATGGCGAGGGCTGACTTCTGTTTTTGGGTTATGTCGGCGACGCTGAAATTCTCGACGTTGAAACCGGCAATGGTGAATTCACCGGCTGCGGGTGTTGGCACCGGAACCGCGCTCATGTTCGCTGACGCCGTCGGTGTTGCTTGCGGCAACACTTTGTAGTCGCTAAACGAAAAGTCTAGTGGACCAGTGATATTCGTCAGCGTCACGTTGGAAGTGACGTTCAGTCTGGTTGAGCCGATCAGGCCGTCAGTGTCGACCATAATCCGTTCAGGGTTCTCGTCCCAACGCGGAATGCAGCAGTCAACCAGACCTGAGGTCGGATCGGGCGGAACCGGCAGCGAGATCTCGATACCTGGTTCGCGCATCGGTCGTGCGACGCCGTCGAGCACGGTGAAGATCTCACCAAACTCGTTTGTCGGCGCGACGGAGACCAGCGTGTCGGCGTGCATGCGCATACCTTCGAATCGCTCGAGCTGGTCGGGCGTGCCGGCTGGGTTAAGGATCGTCATTGTCAGCACGATCGGCGCCGGTAACGGATTGCCGCTCGACGAAATCGTCACGTTACTAGCTGAGCTCGATACCTGCGTCAGGTTGAAGAACTCAGTCGCAGTTCCGGTGACTGTCACCGTGTCGCCAACCGCAACTGCCGGACTGCCACCGACGAACACGAAGATGCCGTCTGAAGTAGCTGGGTCACCGTCGCCAGTTGCTTCCTGCATGAAGAAGCCGTTCGACTTGCGAGCGGTAACGATTCCTGAAGTGGTTACGGTCAGGCCGGCGAACGGCGAGATGGCGCCGTTGCCCTGGATCTCGTGAATGGTCGCAACGACCGGTGGCGGCGGACAGTTGTTCGCGGCATCAGGCGTCGGGGTGCGAGCAAGGTAAGTCTCGGTGTTACGCGCACCGCCTTCTCCGTTCGGACAACGTCCGATCGAGTCGACGTCAGGCGCTGTGCCGCCTGATTCGTTCACTTGCGGCTGACCGGCGTTCAAAAGGGCCAGCAGCTCAGGATCGTCTGGATCAGCCGTGCCGTAGACCACGGCGTCTCGCAGGTTTGCTGTAGTGACAGCGGTGCCATTAGGGAAGGATGCTGCGCTCGCTGCGTAGAGTGCTACCGCATCTTCCCCGTTCTGCAAAATACCGTTCGGGAAGGCCGTATCAACTCCGGGAACAGCAGCGTTGCCGACCGTAAAATACCCCTGTGCGTTGGTGCTGAAGCCATTCAGGTCGATCGTTCGATAAGAAACATTAGCGACGCCGCCGTTGTAGAACACCAGCACCAGACCGTTGAGCGATGTATTACCAACACCACCGTCATAAAGCTCAACAAACTCCGCAACGTCGGTACCCGGTGTATCCGAATCGAGCTCGTTGATGATCACATTCTCTGCCACAACCGGAGGTGCTGGTCCGGTCGTGAAATTAAAGACGAAGAGTCCCAACATATTGTCGGGTGGGTCATTCACATCTAAATCGGAGATCTGGTTGCCGACAACTGTCACCACGCAAGTCGTGTTAAAAGGAAAATTCACATCGGGATTTAGAGTGAAGCTGCTGCTTGGCGAACCACTCTGCGTGAACGTACGCATCGTTCCCGACGGGCACTCAAGAACGAATGCGCTTGAAGTGGCGTTAACGCTCTCGCTGAAATTGATGGTGATGTTCGTATCGACGGCAACATTGAGCGCGCCAGTGGTGGGAATTGTGGTCAGTACCGTTGGGGCACCATCGCCTGCGCCGAAGTTTTGACCGGTATTGATCGCGCCAAAAGTCGCTGCCGCCGGAGCGTTCCAGGTGAAGTCTTCGTAAACCTGGCCCGTGCCCGTAAGTCGAAGCGATTGTCCGGCCGTCTCGCTGCCATTCTCGGCGACGCCGATGTTCACACTCGTCATGCCATTCGCTGGACCATTGATGGCGGTGAAAGTTCCTTCGTAACTGAGAAACTGAACCACCGTGGTCCCGTTGACTAGCGCGATTCCGTCAGGATCGCCGTTCTGGATGCCGTTGACGGGATAAGCGAGACTGACGGTGCCAAACCCCGCTTGTTGATCCGGGATAGTTCCGGTCAAGGCGTCGGTGTCGTAGGTCTGCCCCGTGGATCCGTTATAGAGAACGATCGACCATCCGGCCAGGTTGGTCCCGGCAGGACCCGCGATCTCAATTGCTTCACCCACGTCTGTACTGGCGTTATCGTAGTGAATCTCATTGATGAAGACACTAATCGCGGCGTGAGCCGGACGAGCGAAATACAACTGCTGAATGAGTACGGCTGAAAGTAAAAGAGCGGTGATAGCGATCGCGATCAGGCGCGTTCGTGACGGCATTGAGGGCAAAGATTTACGCATACAACTCCTCGAAAGTATTGTTAGACCTATCCACACATTATTGATGAGGATTACCGGAGGTTATCGTTGAGGCCGGTAGGAAACAATTTGTGCGGTTTTTTAACAGTTATCGCGAGGCGGGTCAAGTTAACGTGCCCTTAAATCTGATGAAGTTGATCACAAGCTGACAAGTGGATACCGGAAAGGCATAATGCCTCTCACGGAGGAGCCATTTTCACACCTTGATCATCGAGTCGATCGAACTGCGGGAAATACGTCTGCCCCTCGTCCATTTCTTCGAAACCAGCTTCGGTCGCACCACTGAACGTCGCATAGTTTTGGCCTGCGTCACCGATAGCGACGGCGCCGAAGGATGGGGCGAATGCACCGTTGGCGAAGGACCGTTCTACAGCAATGAATGGACGGAGACCGCCTGGACCACGCTCAGTGAATTTCTCGCGCCCATGGTCCTCGGGAAGAAGCTCGAAAGTGCTTCCGATGTATTCGCCGTGATGAGGCCGGTGCGTGGTCATCGCATGGCGAAGGCTACGATTGAGAACGCCTGCTGGGACCTCGAGGCGAAAAAACTCGGCGTGCCTTTGTGGAGACATCTTGGCGGCACGCGTGAGGAGATCTCGTGCGGCGTTTCGATTGGAATTCAAAACACACCGGAGATACTGCTGGAGAAGATTCGCAAGGAAGTTGACGCCGGCTATCAACGCATCAAGATCAAAATCAAACCGGGTTGGGACGCTGGTGTCATCGAGCGCGTTCGAAAAGAGTTTCCGGAGATACGACTGATGGGCGACGCCAATTCGGCTTACACGCTCAAGGACGTGCCGCTGTTTGAGGAGCTCGATCGGTTCAACCTGATGATGCTCGAACAACCACTCTCGCACAGCGACATCTTCGATCACGCGTCGCTCCAGCGGGCGATTAAAACTCCGATCTGTTTAGACGAGTCGATTCGTTCACCGGAAATCGCGGTCCATGCAATCGATCTCGGTTCGTGCAAGATCATAAACGTCAAACTTGGGCGCGTCGGCGGGCACAGTGAAGCAAAGCGACTCGAACGGGTCGCGCGGGAACGTGGCATTCCGGTTTGGTGCGGCGGCATGCTCGAATCGGGCATCGGACGCGCTCACAATATCGCGATGTCGACCCTCCCGGGTTTCAGTTTGCCTGGTGACGTATCAGCCAGCGCGCGTTACTGGGAAGAAGACATTATCGAGCCGCCGGTCATCGTCAGTTCGCGTGGCACGATCACGCCGCCCGAAGCACCCGGCATCGGTTTCAAAGTTAACCTGCCCAGACTTGACGCACTGACCGTGCGCAAAGAGACGATTAGATAAGCATTCATGTCAGAAACCCCTAATTCATTTCGCGCCGCCCAGCTCATCTACGAACTACTAAACGCCCGGCAAGTTGAGATCGAAACGTTCATTCGCGCGCTTGTTGAAACTGAGTCACCGTCGGGAGACGAAGCCGGCAGTCGCGCTGTTGTTGATCTGATTACAGACGCGGCACGTGGCATCGCGTCGGTGAGCGAGATCAAGCGAGTCGACGTTCCCGACTTTGGTCAACACGTTGTGATCCAAGCCTTCACCGAGCACCGATCGAATGGACAGATTCTGGTGGTTGGACACACGGACACGGTCCATGCGCGTGGTTCTGTTGCGCTGCGGCCATGGCGTCACGATGCGGGAAAGATCTACGGTCCCGGTATCTTCGATATGAAGGCAAACTGCGCGTTGATTATCGAAGTGTTGCGCGCAATGACAGAGTTGAAGATCGCGCCGCGCTTCGCAATCACCGTCGCGCTGACGTGCGATGAAGAAGTTGGCAGTTTTTCAGGTTGGCCGTCTGCTGGAACAAGCTGCGAAGTCTGCGAACACTCGGTACGCGTTCGTGATGGAACCGCCTGCGCTCGGTGGCCGCGTCAAAACGGGCCGAAAGGGAACTGGGATCTTCGCGATGAAAGTCGAGGGTAAGGCGGCGCATGCTGGTCTTGAACCAGAAAAAGGCGCCAGCGCAATACTCGAACTGGCCCGACAAACAGAACGTCTGCATTCGATCAACGGATCGGGATCCGGGCTTACAGTGAACGTCGGCGTGATACGTGGCGGAACGCGATCGAATGTGGTTGCGGCTGAAGCTGAGGCGGAGATCGATGTTCGCTTTTCGACGGAAGCGGAGTCGTGCGAGATCGAGCGAATGCTCGCCAACGTCACGCCGATCGACGAGCGCACGAAAGTGTTTGTTTCAGGTGGGATCAACCGTCCGCCTCTCGAAAGAACTGCCGCAGTTATCGAACTGTTTGAAAAAGCTCGGGCGATCGCTGCCCGGGTTGATTTCGATCTGGGCGAAGCGCAGGTTGGCGGCGCGTCGGACGGAAACTTTTTAGCAGCTCTCGGAATTCCGGTGCTCGATGGTTTGGGAATCAGCGGCGACGGCGCTCACGCCGTTCATGAGCACATCGAAGCTGACGATATCGCTCGTCGCGGTGCGTTGATCGGTGGACTCCTGAGTCTGGATTAAATGTTAATCGCAACCTGGAACGTCAATTCAGTTCTCGCGCGCATGCCGCTGGTCCTTCGCTGGCTCGACGACGTGAAGCCGGACGTCGTTTGTATGCAGGAGACAAAGTGTACCGACGACAAGTTTCCGACGCTGGTTTTTCAGGAGCGCGGCTATCAGTGCCAACTGTTCGGTCAGCAGTCGTACAACGGTGTCGCGATTCTTTCGCGCTGTGAATGCCAGACGACCCATCGTGGCTATCCGGGTGATGATGAAACAGCGCAGTCGCGACTCATCACGTCGATCGTCAACGATATTCAGATCGTCAATGTCTACATTCCCAATGGACAAGCGGTGGGGTCTGAAAAGTACGAAATGAAACTTGGGTGGATGCGGCGACTGCGCGAGTTCTTCGATCAGAATTACGATCCGACGCGCCCGGTACTACTTTGCGGCGACTTCAACGTCGCTCCTGAAGAACGTGACGTTCACGATGTCAGACTGTGGCAGGGACGGATCATGTTCAGCGAGCAGGAACGAGCGACCTTGCAGCAGATAAAAGACTGGGGATTCACGGACGCGTTTCGTTTGCACAACGAAGAGGGTGGAAAGTTTACGTGGTGGGATTATCGTGCGGGCGCGTTCCGACGCAACATGGGACTGCGCATCGATCACGTCTGGGTCACGGAATCGCTCGTCTCACGGAGTGTCCGCACCTGGATCGACCTCGAGCCACGCACCTGGGAGAAGCCATCCGATCATGCGCCCATGATTGCGGAAATTAATTAGACGTTAACTCAGCAGTTTTCTCAGTAATATCTTTTTGCGCCCACTCGTTATCGCGACTCGCCTCACCGGCTTTCGAGCGCTTCGCCGCTTTCATCTTCTGCACGAGATCCATGTGAGTTGAAAAGTACGGCAAGCTCTTACCGACGATCTCTTCGATCGAGGAGAAGCCTTTGTCCGTCATAAACTTCTCAACACCTTCCTTCAGCTCGTCGATCATCTTCACGCCCTGGAGCATCACACCGGTGCAGATCTGCACGGTGGACGATCCAAGCAACATGAATTCGAGCGCGTCGTGCGAGTTTTCAATACCGCCGATACCGCTGATCGTCACTCCTTCAGGAAGCCCAAGCGCAAGCTGGCTTACCATGCGCAACGCGATCGGTCTCACTGCTTGCGCGGAATAACCACCCGGCACGCAGTGTCCTTCAACTGTCGGCATTGGCCGCAGCGTTTCGAGATCGACACCGATCACTGACAGGATCGTATTGATGGCCGAGATACCCACAGCGCCGCCCGCGCACGCAGCGAGCGCCGGCTCGCGAATGTTCGTGATGTTCGGCGTCATCTTGGCCCACACCGGAATCTTCGCGACTTCCGTCACCCAGCTAGTAACTTCTTCCGTCAGGTCCGGATGTTCGCCCATTTCCGAACCCATCTTTCGTTCGGTCATGCCGTGCGGACACGAGAAGTTGAGCTCGAAACCGTCGACGCCGGTCTCCTGGACCATGCGCGTCAGTTCCTGCCAACGGCTCTTCTCGTACTCCTCCATGATCGACGCGATCAGGATGTGGTTCGGGTACTCCTTCTTGACCTGGCGAAACTCTTCGAGCCAAACGTCGATCGGCCGATCGGAGATCAGCTCGATGTTTTCAAAGCCGATCACCTCGCCGGTGGTGCGGGAACGGAGCTTTCCGTAACGCGGAACAACATTCACCACCTTCGCCGATTCAAGACTCACAGTCTTGGCGACGGCGCCGCCCCAGCCAGCCTCGTACGATTTCGCGAGGACGCGCGCGTTCGTTCCCGGCGGGCCTGAGCCGAGCACGAACGGGTTGGGAAACTTCATTCCGTTAACGGTGATCGATAAATCCATGATTAACTCCCTTAAGCATTGCCAATTGCCGATTGCCAAATGCCGATTAGCAACCACTCAGTCGTACTGCTTCAAATTGGCAATCGGCAATCGCCAATTGGCAATGACATTAGTCTGCGACTAGCGCACCGTAAGAGTCAGGTCTTCGATCCCGGAAAAACTGCCACGTGTTTCGCACTTCGCGAATTTTATCGAGATCGAGATCGGCAACGATGAGCGCGTCTTTATCGCGCGGCGCTTCAGCGAGAAATTGTCCTCGCGGATCACAGAAATAACTCTGTCCGTAAAACTCGCCGATGTCCCACGGTTGTTCGCGACCGACACGATTGATTGCGCCGATGAAATATCCATTCGCGACAGCGTGCGCCGGTTGTTCAAGTCTCCAGAGATACTCCGAAAGTCCCGCAACCGTCGCCGACGGATTGAAAACGATCTCCGCGCCGTTCAACCCGAGTGCTCGCGCGCCTTCAGGGAAATGCCGGTCGTAACAGATGTAAACGCCGATGCGAGCGAACGCCGTATCAAAACACGGATAGCCGAGATTTCCGGGCCGGAAATAAAACTTCTCCCAGAAGCCGGGATTGACGTGCGGAATGTGGTTCTTGCGATACTTGCCGAGATACTTACCATCGGCGTCGATTACCGCTGCGGTGTTGTAGTAAATGCCGGTGATCTCTTCCTCGTAAATCGGAACGACAATCACCATGCCATGTTCCTTGGCTACTTCTTGCATCAATCGCACGGTTGGACCATCGGGAATACGTTCCACCGCTTCGTACCACCGCGTCTGTTGTTCGGCGCAGAAGTAAGGCGTCGTGAAAACTTCCTGCATGCAGATGATCTGCACGCCCTGCTTCGCCGCGTCCTCGAGAAACTTCAGGTGCTTCTCGATATTCAGGCGTTTGATCTCGTCGATCGGAGCATCAGTCGGCGCTGCGTTAGTACATTGAATCAGTCCGCATTTAACCGTGCGTGGCATTAAGCGAGTCTCCCTTCGAACTGCGTGTCAGCGCGTAGTATATGACGAATCCGAGGCCAAAAGTCACGAACCATGCATATGTGTACAGGTGATCGAGAAACGTTGGATTGCTGACTTGCCCGCCCGGCGTCGCTGCAGCGCGGATGAATCCGGGCACGACCGGCGTGACAGCCACAACGAGCGCGACGACCGCGTGCCAGTTGACGCCGCTGCCATACGAATACTCACCTTTTGGATCAAACAGCCCTTCGAGATTCAGGCGCTGTTTTCGGATAACCCAGTAGTCGCAAATCAGTATTCCCGCGATTGCACCCATCAGTCCGGAGTAGCCAATCAGCCAGGTGAAGATGTAAGCGCTCATCGACGACATCAGCTTCCAGGGCATCATCAGTATCCCGATGACCGCCGTAATCAGGCCGCCGGTCACATAGGAAATCAGTTTCGGATTCAGATTTGAAAAGTCGTTTGAAGGTGAGACGACGTTGGCGGCCATGTTCGTGGTGAGCTGTGCTGCGAAGATTACTGCGGTAGCAAACAGAATGACCACCACACTATCAAAGCGCGCCATCAGATCGACAGGGTTCGGAATCGCGACGCCATAGATCAAAACGGTTGCGCTGGTGACCGCCACGCCGATGAAAGCAAAGGCGGTCATCGTCAACGGTAGTCCCAACGCCTGGCCCATCAGTTGCGATTTTTGCGATCGTGCGTAACGAGTGAAGTCGGGAATGTTCAAACTGAGTGTGGCCCAATAGCCAACGGAGGCCGTCAGCGCGCCGGGGAAGATGGTCCAGAAGTCGTTCCGCTGTTTTTGCAGTGCGGTTGATTCGGTCAACACTCTTCCGAGTCCGCCAGCTCGCCACGAAGCCCACACCAGGACAACTAAGCCACCCACTAACAACAGCGGTGCGGACCAGGTTTCAAGATACTTGATGCCTTCCACGCCCTTGAGAATGATAATTACCTGAATGCCCCAAAACAGGAAGAAAGCGATCCAGGTGTGTAGCGCGACGTCGAGAATCGTCGTACTCATTGTGTTCCACGCGGGAAACATGTAGCCAAGGAGCACGTCGATAGCAGTGCCGCCGATCCACGTTTGAATGCCAAACCAGCCGCACGCGACGATCGCGCGCAACATCGCCGGGATGTTTGCGCCCCTGGTGCCGAATGCGGCGCGGCTCAGCACCGGAAACGACACGCCGTATTTCGTTCCGGCGTGCGCGTTGAGGATCATCGGTATGAGTACGATCGTGTTGCCGAGCAGGATCGTGATCATCGCTTGCCACCAGTTCATGCCCGCTTCGATAAAGCCGCCCGCGAGAGTGTAAGTGGTGATGACGACGCTCATGCCTATCCAGAGCGCGGCGATGTTCCAGGTGGACCACGTCCGCTCTTTGATCGTCGTCGGCGCGAGGTCCTTGTTCCAGAGTGGACTGTGGGAAACGTCGGTATGTAATTCTTCGAAGTCGCGTTGAGTGGGGGATTCGGTGCTCATTCGTTTTCCAGTGTTATTTACATCGCGACGCAGGTGCCGCGTTTTAGAAACTGTCCGTCGCCCGCCTTGCCCTTGAACTCGCCCTGGTCGATAACGACTTTCCCGCGCGAGAGGACAGTTTCGACGACGCCTTTGATCTTCTTGCCTTCGTAAGCGTTGTAGTCGACGTTCATATGGCTTGTCTTGAGGCTGAGTGTCTGTTCTTTTTCCGGATCGAAGATCACGATGTCGGCATCGGAGCCGACGGCAATCGTACCCTTCTTTGGAAACAGACCAAACATCTTGGCAGCGGCAGTTGAGGTCAACTCCACAAATCGATTAAGGCTGATGCGATTCTCGACCACGCCGTTGTAGATCAGCGGCACGCGGTTCTCGACACCCGGCGCACCGTTGGGGATCTTCGTGAAGTCGTCGCGTCCCAGCTCTTTTTGTTCCTTCATGCAGAACGGGCAGTGATCGGTCGAGATCACTTGCAGGTCGTCCATCTTCAAACCTTTCCACAGCTCGTCCTGGTTCCACTTCTCACGCAGCGGCGGGGTCATCACATACTTCGCGCCATCGAAGCCCGGCTCGTCGTAATTGTCGATCGAAAGGAACAGATACTGCGGACACGTTTCCGCGAATGCGGGAATGCCGCGGTCGCGTGCCTGTCGCACCTGATTGAGCGCGTCGGCGCAGGACAAGTGGACGATGTAAACCGGCGCCTCCGCCATTTCGGCAATCGCGATCGCGCGATGAACGCCTTCAGCTTCGGCGATCGTCGGTCTGGTCAAGGCGTGATACTTCGGCGCAGTCCGGCCATTTTCCAGCGCGCGTTTGATGATCTCGTTGATGACGATGCCGTTCTCGGCGTGCATGCAAATCAATCCGCCGCGTGAGCCTGCTGCCGACATTGCGCGAAAGATCGTCGCGTCGTCGACAAGGAACACGCCGGGGTAAGCCATGAACATCTTGAAACTGGTCACGCCTTCGTCCATCGCCGTATAGAGTTCTTCAATCTGCTTGTCTTCGAGTTCGGTGGTGATGAGGTGAAAGCCGTAATCGATCGCGGTCTTGCCTTCCGCTTTCTTGTGCCAGTTATCGATCCCTTCGATTAGCGACTGGCCTTTGTATTGAACTGCGAAATCAATAATTGACGTCGTCCCTCCGTGCGCGGCTGCGATGGTGCCGGTGCGGAAGTCGTCGGATGATTGCGTGCCGCCAAACGGCAGCTCCATGTGCGTGTGCGGATCGATGCCGCCGGGAATGACGAGCTTGCCAGTGGCGTCGATGGTTTGATCGGCTTCCATTTGGAGGTCTTTGCCGATCACCGAGACCCGTTCGTTCTCGATCAGGATGTCGGCATGGTAGTCGTCAACGGCAGTAACGATACGGCCGTTCTTGATCAGGGTTTTCATTGTTGTGGTTGATTTTTCTTGAGACAGGGTTTGTTGACAGCCGCGTCGGCGGCGCGACGTGCTTCTTCGTTCGCTGTTGCGCCAGGCATGATCTTGTCGGTTACGCAGATTTCAGTCGTCGGTGATCTTTGTTACGGCCAGGTAAGACGTTTGTTTATTCGGGCTCTCGGGATCTTCATTGGCGTTATAGCGAATGATGAGTGCGACGGGGACGAGTTTCTTGTCCTGTTTCGCCATCCGCCACTCTGCTTTCGCACCAACACTCGAGAAGGCGCCGCTGATTACCTCCCACAGATCCAACGAGTGCTTCGCGCCTTTGGGTGTGATGACCGTGACGTTCTGGCGCAGATCGCCTTCGGTGACAATCAGTGTATAGCCGGCGACACCACGGCAACGTCCCTCGTAATCATTGGTTTGCGGGTCAGGACCTTTGATCGCTTTACACTGCTTCTCTGAGAGCGGCGTGTAGAGGCTGCTGTTCGTTTGGGCCATTGCGGTTACGGCCAAAGACAACAGCAGCACGAGGGTGAAGAGACCGATCTTCAATATAGGTTTCCTTCGCGTTTGCGGCCGGTGTAATCGACGTAGACCACTTTCAACTCAGTATAAAAGTCGAGCGCGGTTGAGCCCTGTTCGCGATCGCCGATGCCGGTGCCTTTGGAGCCGCCGAATGGAATGTGCGCTTCGCCGCCAGTCGTGGGCGAATTGATGTGCGTCATGCCGGTCTCGATATCGTCGACAAAACGGAAGATGCGCGAGGCGTCGTTCGAAAAGATTGACGACGAAAGTCCGTACTCGGAATCGTTCGCAACCTGCATGGCCTCGTCGAAGTCTTTGACTCGCAACACTGACAACACTGGACCAAAGATCTCCTCGCGAGCGATACGCATGTCGGGTGTTACGTGATCGAAAACTGTGGGATGCACGAAATAGCCCTTGTCCAGTCCGTTGCCCGTTGCGCGTGAACCACCGCAAACGAGTGTCGCGCCGTCTTCACGACCGATATCGATGTAACTGAGCACGGTCTTGAACTGGCCCTCGTCGACACTTGGTCCCATTTCCGTTTGCGGATCAGAACCAGGGCCGATGCGCAGAGACTCGGCGCGCTTTGCGACGCGTTCGACAAACTCGTCTGCAACGTCGCTCACAACGACTGCGCGACTCGTTGCAGTGCAACGTTGACCCGATGATCCGAACGCGCCCTGCGCTGTGGATTCAACCGCGAGATCCATGTCTGCGTCTTCCAAAATCACGACCGGATTTTTGCCGCCCATCTCGCATTGGACTTTCGCACCACGACGCGAGGCTTGTTCGTAAAGTCGAATACCGACCCCGTTCGATCCAGTGAACGAGATTGCCTTTACCGCGGGATGATTGATGATCTCGTCGCCCGCTTCTGATCCCGAACCGATTACGAGATTCAAAACACCCGGAGGTATTCCGGCGGCTTCGAAGATCTCGGTGATGCGAACGGCTGTTGCCGGCGTGATTGACGCAGGTTTGAAAACGACCGCGTTGCCCGCGACCAGCGCCGGTGCGATTTTCCAAATCGGAATCGCCACGGGGAAGTTCCACGGCGTGACGCAAGCCACAACGCCTAATGGTTGTTTGATGGTGTAAGCGAAATTCAGCGGCAACTCCGAAGGGATCGTCTCGCCGTTCATGCGTCGCGACTCGCCCGCGCAAAACTCGGCGACGTTGATCGATCGTTGTAACTCGCCGCGCGACTCAGCGATCGTCTTGCCTTCTTCGTGCGTTAGTAGTTGCGCGAGTTCCTCCTTGTTCTCTTCCATCAGGCGAGCAGCCTTGCCGACGATGCGTCCGCGGGTCGGGGCGGGTGTCGATCTCCAGCCTCGAAACGCTTCCGCGGCAGCTTCAACAGCCGAGCGCGCCTCATCGCGAGTCGCCTGCCGGATAGTGCCAATGACGTCGTCGATGTTGGCCGGGTTGATGTTTGTAGCCGTGCGTGTGGACGTCGATTCGGTCCATTTGCCGCCGATAAAATTGCGATAAGTATTCATAGGAGTGCTGGAATATATCATGTGCTATAACAGTTTGCATGAGTTTGGAACCGCAGAACATCCCCCAACTTTTGCAAGACCGCGCGGCTGCCGCCCCAGACAAGATTTTCCTGATTTCAGAAGCGGATAAACGGCAGTTCACCTACAGAGAGTTTGAAGCGCTGGTCCGGAGAGTTGCGGGAATGCTGTGGGCGAACGACGTCCGCAAAGGCGACGTGGTCAGCCTCCTGCTGCCCAACAGTGTGGAGTATGTGGTTGCGTATTTTGCGTGCTGGCACCTTGGCGCACTCGCTGGGCCGATCAACTCGCTGCTTAAATCGCAGGAGATCGAGTATGTGATTTCGAACTCAGAATCGAAAGTGCTGCTCGTCGCGTCGGAGTTTGAACCACGGATAGAAAACAAGAATTTTATTCTGTTTGACGACGTCGGAAAGGTTGATGCGGAACCGATCGATCCTGCAAAAATTAACACGGATGACGAAGCGATCATCATCTACACCTCCGGCACGACAGGTAAACCGAAAGGCTGTCTGCTTACGCACGGAAACGTCATCGCCAACGCGCGCCAGATCAGCACGTGGCTCGGTTTCACGGCGGCGGACCGCTTGCTCTCGATCATGCCGCTGTTTCACATGAACGCCGTGTCCGTCACGACTATGTCGGCGTTGTATGCCGGGGGTTCGACGGTCGTCAGTCCGAAGTTCTCGGCATCGCGTTTCTGGCAGGTCATTTCCGATTATCAGATCACTTCGTTTGGATCAGTGGCGACGATGTTATCGATGTTGTTGAGTACCTATCCGGATGGAGTACCGCCAGAACTGAACACGAAGCAACTGCGGTTTGCAATGTGTGGCTCCGCGCCCGTGCCCGCGGAAGTTATGAAACGATTTGAAGAGACGTTCAACTGTCTCGTCGTCGAAGGTTACGGCTTGTCTGAATCGACTTGCAGATCGACCTTTAACCCGCCCGATCAACGCCGGCGTCCTGGTTCGTGCGGCTTGCCGATCGGTAACGAAATGCGCGTCGTGGACGATGACGATCGCGATGTTCCGGATGGTTCGCTCGGCGAGATCGTGCTACGTGGGGAAAACATTCTGAAGGGCTATTACAAAAATCCTGACGCCACGGAGATTGCATTTCGCAACGGCTGGTTTCACACGGGCGACATCGGTTATCGCGACGCCGACGGCTTCTATTACATCGTCGATCGCAAGTCAGACATGATTATTCGCGGCGGAGAGAACATTTATCCGCGCGAGATCGATGAGGTGCTTTACCAGCATCCGAATGTCGCGACTGCGGCGGCGGTTGGTGTGCCCGATGATCTTTATGGAGAGGAAGTCGCCGCGGTTATTGTTCTGAAAGACGGGACGAAAGTTTCAGAACAGGAAGTGATGGATTTCTGTAAAGCGCGGCTCGCCGATTACAAGTGCCCAAAGTCGGTGCACTTCGTTCACGACATTCCGAAAGGCCCGACAGGGAAGTTGTTGAAACGTGAATTGGTTCGGATGTTAAAAGGGAACTAGCTGGTGCCGCCCTCGAGATTCGGCACCTGTGGTGTAACCGATGTTCGCTTCACGCGATCGAGTACCCAGGCGCCAACAAGCCACAGTGCGCAGATCCCGATCATGATCGGCGAAAACCATTTGCCGTACAGACCATCAGGCGACCACTTCTCCGTCGCCGCGTGCAACGCTTCGCTGTTCGGCAGCAGTCCCGCTTCGGTGAATTCGTGGAAAGAGTAGATCGCGACCTGGACCATGAAGAGCAACAGGAAAATGCTCGTCACCTGGAAAAAGCGTTTCACATTCAGTAGATGACCAAACTTGGCCCAACCGATCGAAAAGGCCACGGCCGCGCCAAAACCGAGCAACGCGCCGTTGATTAAGTTCGGATCCTTTACCTGCATCAGCAGCAACGCGGTTTCCATTCCCTCGCGAGTAATCATCAGGAAAGTAAAAATGAAGATGCCGAATACAGCCGCGAGCCGTGAGCTCTTTGACGAAACCTCACTCAACCTCTCCCGCATGCGCTGTTGGATTTTTGGACCGGAGCGCCACATGTGGATCACGAGGGTGCCGACCATCACCACGGCAATGGCGCCCAGCACAGCTTCGCGCAAAGCCTCATTCCCGAAGAACTGGCTGACGTAGCCGCCGATAAACTCGCCAAAGATGCTCTGAATGGTTGCGTCGTCAACGCCCTTGTAGAGCACGTAAGCGAGTCCGCCGCTAGCGGCCAAAGCGACCACAATGGCGAGGTAAACTGAAGTATTTAGCCACTGTTGTCCCGATTTGCGGAGGTAAGCAAGGATGACGGCGACGAGCAGAAACGACTCGAATCCTTCGCGGAGCACGATGATGAATGAGTTCAGCATGGGCGGCAGTATAGTCTAGTTGAAAACAGTTTTCAATTTCATCCGAGCCGAGAGACCACCCTAACGGGAAAGGGAAGGGGTTACTGA
The DNA here is from genome assembly GCA_963789185.1 of uncultured Acidobacteriota bacterium. Lineage (GTDB taxonomy): Bacteria > Acidobacteriota > Blastocatellia > Pyrinomonadales > Pyrinomonadaceae > PSRF01. The sequence continues at coordinate 415,014 of CAWBJU010000005.1, read as the reverse complement.
GTCGAGGTGGGAAGAATGGCGAGATCCGCGCGCAGTGGTCCGAGCTGCGTGGTCGCCGCAAACCGCAGCGGCAACCGACGTTTATCGTCGCTGATCCACAGTCGCAACTGATACTTGTCTGGCTCCGGATCGTCTGTCGTGATCATCAACGCAATCGCCGGAATCTTTCGCGTGCCCAGGTCGATCGTTTCACGCTTCATCGACGTCACGTGCACAGTCTTTAGTTTGTTCTCAACCAGGACCGGTATTGAACTCCGCTTTGTCGGATTGAGATTGAACATCCGCAGCGCATAGAAGAACGAAAGAATATCGTGTGTTCCGGCAGGAACCTCGATTCGCGCGTTGTTGTCGACGACTACCGTTCCCGTCTCCTGATTCGTCAACAGCGTTGAATTCAAACGACGCTTACCTTCGACGAGATTCAACACCGTTCGATACGGCATTAATCCTTTCGGATCGACGTATGAGTCGATCTGATCGCGCGCGACAAATACACGAGCTGCTGCGTTCGACGTCTGCGCCGTCACCGTCAGAAAGATTCCATCGCGATCGAAGTGTTTCGAACGCCCGCGCACCTGAAACGTCGCCGTGCCCATCGACGTATTGCCTGTTCCAACAAACACCTGATAGTTCAGTTGTTCGTTCAGCGGAAACGGCCATTCGCCTTCGAGGAGAGGCGTAACTGGGGCCTCCGTTGTTGGAGCAGCCGGCGCAGGATTCGGGACGACTGGCGGGGCCGTGGTTTTGGCTACGCTCGGTGGCGGCGCAAGCATTTCCGAAGCTGCGATTTCAGCGCGCAAGTCACCGGAGTTTACGCGGCCCGTAAACAACACCGGCACGTGTCGCTCGTCGTTGCTGAAGTAGATCTTTACGTTCTTCAAGCGCGAGTTCGCTTTGACTTCCGTGACGATCGTTTCGAATGAACCGACGTTTGTTCTGACCGTTTGACGGCCGACGACTTCCAACTCGACGTTATAGTCCACACCTTCGCTACGTACCGTCAGGTTGTATTCCGCGCCATCGTGTAATGGGAGTGCGCGCGCCCGGTAGAACGCGGACAGGAAATCGAACACGCCGGCTAACGCACTCAGTTTCCCTGGTATGGCTTCATTGCCGGCGGGCTGCGGGAACTCCTGGCTGGCTTGAGCAGACGCTAGTGCGTCGCGAGCGGTCTCCTGCGAGCGAAACGGTAGACCTGTTTCGGGATCGATGTATGTGATGTAATCGTTGTTAAGAGCGAAGAGAGCGACGTTAACGACGCCGGTCGTTTCGAGGTGTGCGCGGAGGTGAATGGCGTCCCGGCCGTAAAAGCTTCCGCGCGCTACTACTTCGAACTCGGCATGAGCGGCGCTGGGAAAACTCGAGTAAGAGATGTTGTATGTCAGTCTTTCGCCCACACGATAAGGTGCCTGCGAAAGTGCATGTCCACCGTTTTGACCAACTACGGGAAAGGCAAACGCGAGGATTAGGATTGCGAATATTGAAATTAGCGGGGGTTTCAAGCTGAGATTCACCGTCGCATAATAGTTTTAAATCAAAAGATGGGCAATCGGCAATGCCTTTTGTGAAGGCTGTCGGTAAGTACACGCCCAGGGCCGATCATCGGTTCCGTTCGATTGCTTTCGCTTGCGAACCGACCGCCGCTTCTACATTCGCGAAACCCTCGCTCCGGAGAATTTCAACCAGTCCTTCATTGATCTGGCGCACTATGCGCGGTCCTTTATAGATAAAGCCGGTATACAACTGAACGAGGCTCGCCCCGGCGCAAATCTTTTCCCAGGCGTCCTGGGCGGTGAAAATCCCGCCCACGCCAATCAAAGGGATTCGTCCGCCGGTGAGTTGGTAAAGTTCAGCAATCATTTGCGTGGCGCGGCTCGTGAGTGGTTTGCCGCTAAGTCCGCCGGCGCCACAGGCGTCGACGGTGCGCTTGTCGGTTCGGAGATTATCACGGCTGATCGTGGTGTTCGTGGCGATGATGCCGTCGATCTGTAGACGCTGGATGACGTCGACGATCATCTCGAGCTCGGAGCGTTCCAGATCCGGAGAGATTTTGACGAGCAGCGGCATTGGGGCTTGTCGTCGATAACGCTGCTGTAATTCCCGGTTGCGAGTTTGCAGCGCGACCAGCAGGGAAGTGAGTTGTTCCGCCTGTTGCAACTCGCGCAGTTGCGGCGTGTTTGGCGAACTGACGTTGATCGCGATGTAGTCAGCGAGTTTGTAGACGAGATCGAAACTCGCGAGATAGTCAGCCGTAGCTTCTTCTAACGGTGCGATCTTGCTTTTGCCGATACTGATACCGAGGACGCAGTTGTCGGGTCGATGATGTTCGACGCGGCGAGCGAACGCAGCGGCGCCAGCATTGTTGAAACCGGCGCGATTGATGAGCGCCTGATCCGCGGCGAGTCGAAACATGCGGGGCTTCGGATTACCGGGCTGCGGATGAAACGTCACCGTTCCTGCTTCGATAAAACCAAACCCGAGCGCTGCCAGCGATTCAAGCGCGATACCGTTTTTGTCAAAACCCGCAGCCAGGCCGACGGGATTCCGGAACCACAGATTAAACAGATCTGTGTTCAGCACCGGTGATTCAAAAGGACGTCCTACGAATTTACTAAAAAGCGGAAGAGAATGAAGTGCTAACTCGTGAGCGCTCTCAGGCGGAAGTCGAAAAAGGATGGGACGCAGCAGCGACCGATAGACCATATGTGTGTACTTTACCTCAACTTGTCACCTCAAACGCTTCTTGTTAGTATCCGCTGAAATGGACTTCATCGAGAAGGCTCGCATCATGGACGGTCCGCGCATCAACCGTGCGCTTGCCCGTCTGTCTTCTGAAATCGTCGAAGAGAATCATGGCGCGGGCGATCTTTTCCTCGTCGGAATCCGGCGTCGCGGAGTTCCGCTTGCGGAACGAATAGCGGCGAAGATTGCCGATCTCGAAGGTGCACCGCCGCCGGTCGGCGTGCTCGACATCACGCTCTATCGCGATGACCTTTCAACCGTTGGCGCGAAGCCGGTGGTAAACCGCACAGATCTTCCGGGCGACATCGAGAACCGGAACATCGTCCTGATTGACGATGTCCTTTACACAGGCCGCACCATTCGTGCCGCCCTCGATCAGTTGATCGACTACGGCCGTCCGCGGCGGGTGCAATTGGCAGTACTAATCGATCGCGGCAAAGAGCATCGCGAGTTGCCGATTCAGGCGGATTACATCGGCAAGCTCGTGCCGACGAAGAAGAGCGAAATTATCAAGGTGATGCTAAACGAATTCGACGAGGAAGAAGGCGTGGTAATCGTCGAGCGACCGTCGGAGACGGCGTAACGAAGCGGCCGACGGGCCGCTTTTTTTATGACTACATGACGAGCACAACGTTTAACCGCAAACATCTCCTGGGCATTCGCGAACTCGACGCCCAGGAAATCACGCACCTGCTCGACACCGCCGAAACATTTCGCGACGTTTCCAAACGCGAGATAAAAAAAGTCCCGGCGCTGCGCGGACGCACCGTCATCAATCTCTTCTTCGAACCGTCAACTCGCACGCGAACTTCATTCGAAATCGCCGCTAAACGCCTGTCCGCGGACGCCGTTAACGTCAGCATCTCGACGTCCAGCGTAACCAAAGGCGAGACTTTGCTCGACACCGCGCGCAATCTGGAAGCGATGGCGCCCGACTGCATAGTCATTCGTCACTCGATGGCGGGCGCGCCGCAACATCTCGCACGCATGTGTTCTGCTCCGATTGTTAACGCCGGTGACGGTTCGCACGAACACCCCACGCAAGCACTGCTCGACGCTTTGACGATCCGCGAATACAAAGGACGAATAAAGGATCTGAAGGTCGCGATCATCGGCGACATCCTTCACTCGCGCGTTGCGCGTTCGAACGTTTACCTGCTGACGAAACTCGGCGCGAACGTTAGCGTCGGTGGTCCAGGAACACTCGTGCCGCACGAGTTCGGCGAACTCGTCGATAGCGGGCTCCGCGTGGAAAAACATTTCGAAGACGCGATTGAGGGCGCAGACGTGGTGATGATTCTGCGAATTCAGCGCGAGCGTCAGGATGCAGCGTTCTTTCCGTCGATGCGCGAGTACGCCGTGCATTATGGTTTGCATCCGAAGCATCTCAAGCGCGCAGCGCCGGACGTGATCGTTATGCATCCAGGTCCGATGAATCGCGGCGTCGAGATCTCGTCGGAGATTGCCGACGGCAGTCAATCGCTAATTTTGGACCAGGTAACCAATGGAGTTGCCGTGCGCATGGCGGTGCTGTACCTGCTAGCCGGCGGCAATTTCGAAAAAGAAGACGAAGCTCCGCCTGTAAAAAAACCAAAACGAGAACGCAAGGCGCCCCAGCAATGAAACTGTTGATTGCGAATGGTTACGTGATCGATCCGGCGCAACAGGTAAACGCCGGACGCAATGTTTTGATCGACGAAGGCCGCGTTGTGGGTTTGCTCGATCGTTCAGAATCGGCTCCTGAAGACACGCAGGTGCTCGACGCGACCGGGCTGATCGTCGCGCCGGGTTTTATCGACTTGCATACGCATCTTCGCGAACCGGGTCAGGAGTACAAAGAAACAATCGCAAGCGGTGCGTCGGCCGCGGTAACCGGCGGTTGGGCCAGCGTTTGCGCGATGCCCAACACCGATCCGATCAACGACAATCCCGCCGTCACTCGTTTCATCATCGATAAAGGCCGCGCCGCAAACCTCGCAAACGTTTTTCCGATTGGCGCAATTACCAAAGGCAGCGGTGGAAAAGAGCTCGCCGAGATGGGCGAGATGAAGAACGCCGGCATCGTCGCAGTTTCAGACGATGGACGCCCGGTACCGACCTCCGGAATGATGCGACGCGCGATGGAATACGCCCGTGGATTTGACCTGACGGTCGTCGATCATTGTCAGGATCATTCGTTGAGTGCGGGTGGCGTGATGCACGAGGGGCGCTGGTCGTTGATTCTCGGTTTGCGTGGTATGCCGGCGGCGGCGGAAGACGTAGACGTGGTTCGAGACTGTGTTCTTGCGAAACTCACAGGCGCGAAAGTTCACATTGCTCACGTTTCCACGCGCGGCGCGCTCGAAGCTGTGCGACAAGCGAAGAACGACGGCTTGCAAGTGACCTGCGAAGTCACGCCGCATCACTGGACGCTAACTGACGAAGCCGTTCAGGAATACGACACGAACACCAAGATGAGCCCGCCATTGCGCAGTCGCGAACACGTCGACGCGGTGTTGGCTGGCATTAAGGACGGAACGATCGACGCCATCGCCACCGATCACGCACCGCACCACGCGGATGAAAAGGCGCTCGAATTCGACCAGGCTCCGTTTGGCATCATCGGCCTTGAAACAGCCGTTGGCCTTGCTTTTGATCTGGTTCACGACGGTTTGATCGACCTCGAACGAGTGGTGCAGATGTGTTCTACAAACCCGGCGCGCATTTTTGGTCTCGCAGACCGTGGTTCGCTGAAGGCCAATGCTCATGCGGACTTGACGATTCTCGATCCGCAGCTCGAGTGGGTTTTCGATGTGAACCGGTCGAGATCGAAGAGTCGAAACACGCCGTTTCACGGGCGGACGATGCACGGCGCTGCTGTTGCCACCATCGTTGGCGGCCGGTTGGTTTACCTCCACCCCGACTACTCACGCATGAATGAACTGAAGTACAGTCGCGCATCGGTGTAACACGGCATCAATTCTGTAGACTTCCGAAATAAGCACACCACAACTTCGTCGGAATATTTGCCACCGCCGACACTAAAAACATTGCGTATCGGCCAACCTCGCCCTAGAATGCTCCGGACCAAGTTTCCGGTAGCATTTCAGACGCAAAAAGTTCACGCGGTTTCGTCTTTGTTAACGCCCCACACGTAGCAAAGCTGTTTTCGATTTCGCTTTTTAACAACGGAATAGTTTTAGCGCCCCGGTCTAAGAACCAAACGGAGGTCACGATGAAGAGTAAGCTTCGCGGTCTTACCTGTATGGCCGCCCTCGTCACTCTGGTGTTCCCACCTGTCTGTTTCGCTGACAAGAAGAACGCCTCAAAGATGCTGAAGCAGCAAGAGCGGTATACATTGTCTTTGGAGTTGGAGTTTACGAAGAAGGAGCAGAACCCGCTGGAACATGCCATTTCCGTTCTGTTTGATGTCGGTCCGAACGGGTACGCGACCGGCTTCCTGGTAGGTAACGGATTGGTGATGACGGCGTATCACGTGATTTCCGGTAACCTCAGCACTACCAAAAAGGTGATGCTGGGTTTCAAAGCGAACGACGAACTGGCCGTCAAAGTTTTCGTCGACGGCTGTAGGGCGAAGGTAATTAAAGTCGACAAGGAAGCGGATCTCGCGTTACTCGAGATGTGCCGCAGTTCGAAGAACACCAAGGCGCCGAAGTTCCAGACCGCACCGAACAAGGACGACAAGTTGTTTTTGATCGCACGGCCGCACGGCGATAAGGTCGTCAGTCACGGAAGTTTTTACGGCAACTACATGCTGGGAACCCAGGAGTACTGGTCGGTCAAGATCGACAGTCGCGACGGGTTCTCGGGCAGCCCGGTCTACAACTCGAACGCGGAAGTAGTGGGCGTGTTCAGCGGTTACGATTGGTCACAGAAACTCGCATTGATCAGTCCGAGTACGCGCGCGCAGAAGTTGCTGGAAGAATACCAGGCGGAAAATCCGTAACGGGATTGCAGTGTGGTTATTGTTTGAGCGAGCGTTTTAGATGCTCGCGATGGATTTCTTTGACCCAGTAGAGTTCGGGGGCGCTAACGCCAACCAGTTTGCGCCCCGCGATTTGAGTGCAGACGATCAGGTAGTTCGTTAACTGGTTTGCCGCCACTCGCCAGCGCGGCAAAACCGTGTGCTCGAAGTTAAACCCTGCTTCCAGTCGCACTTTTAATCTTTCCTGCTCCGACCAGCGCTTCTTCGAACTTTCCGCACCGTGATGCAACAGCGCGGCGTCGGGAACAAACAGCAGCTTCCAGTTCGCTTTTGTCATTCGCCAGCACCACTCGGCGTCTTCCGAGTACATGTGAAATTGTTCGTTGAAGCCACCGACCTCATCGATCATCTCGCGGCGCGCAAGCATCGCAGCGCCGCTCAACCACGGCACCGAGCGCAGGCGATCGTGGTCCCAGTGCCCCCCAAGTAACAACTCACCGCGCAGGCGCCGCGGAAGCAGGTGATAGAGTTTCAACTGCGACAGGATCGTGTGCCACACCCGCGGCGGATTGAAGAACGCGCTGATCTGCAACGATCCATCGGCGTTCAGGATCTTCGGTCCGCAGACCCCGATTCGTGAGTCGGACTTGATCGTCTCTATCAACGTGTCGATTGTTCCGGGTCGGACTTCCGTATCGAGATTGAGAAGAAAGAGGAATGGCGCGTTTGTTAGAGCGAAGCCCTGGTTGTTGGCCGCGCCGAAGCCACGGTTCTCGGAGTTGTTGAAAATGCGAAGTTGCTGATTTGCGAAGAGGGGCGCGAGTGGTTCGCTGCTGCGCAACTGGTCCAGGCTGTCGTCTTCGGACGCATTATCGATGATTACGACTTCATAACTGGTAACGGGTTGCGAACTGACGATCGTTTCGACGCAGCGTCGCAGAAGTTTGCCGCCGTTCCAGTTGACGATAATTATCGACAGTTCAGGCGGCATCGTTCAGGAAACGAGATCCTTGGCGGCGCTCTTAAAGCCGTTTGCGTACTCGTGATAACGCCATGAAAGCAGTTCGCGCAGTATCGTCGGGACGCGATTCAGACGGCGCTCGGGTAGGTTGGCGCGCGCATCGAGATGGCGCGAAAAGTCGCCGGCGAACGAAAGCGCTTTGCGACAGTCAAACTCGTCTTTGTGGTCCAACAGACGTTGTTCGAGTGTTTCGAGGATCCGGTGTAGTTCTGTTATTGGATTCGAGCGCTTGAGCGCTTCTAGTGTGCTGGCTTTCGGAGCTTTCGGCCGAGGTGTTGGCGCGCCGATCTGCTGGCGCTCGTGTTGGCGATACTTGATTAAAGGTTCGTCGATCATGATGACGTCGGCGACCGAGGCGACAGTGAGCGCGATCCAGCCGTCGTGAATCATCTGTATGTTCGTCGGGATGGGAAGCGCCAGGTTCTTGTATTCGGATCGAAAAGCGATTGTAGCGCCGGTTACGGTCCAGCCTGTTATGAGTACGTCGAGTGCGCGTCCGTGTGCGACTAGCTTTCTTTTATGAGCATCGAAGCCGACTTCGTCCCACATGCGGCGGCCTGTCGAGTTCAGGTTTTCGTCGACGACTTCGGCATCGGAAAAAACCAGGCCGGCCTTTGGGTTTAGGTTGAAAGCCGTTTCGATTAGTTCAAGCTTGTCCTCACGCCAAACGTCATCCTGATCGCTTAGGGCGATGACGTCGCCGCTACAAAGACTTATAGCCTGTTCGAAGTTTTTTAAGGAACCGAGATTCTGTTTGTTCAAATGGAGAGCTATGGGTGCCTGTACGAACTGTCTAATTACGGATTCGGTTTCATCCGTGGATCCGTCATCGCAGATCACAATCTCGTCAGGTCGCCGTAATTGTGAGGCAATGCTTTCCAACTGCGCCGGCAGAAACTTTGCGCCGTTATAAGTACAGATGGCGACTGAGATTTTCACGTGCCGTATTCTACCTAATAAACCTGCCGGCTTTGGACTTTCTGCTTTGTAGCGAGACTGAAACGCGGCTCACGAGTGCCGGTTCCGTTAATCATCGCCGTGACGTACTCTGCGACGACTGGTCCATGTTTGAAGCCATGCCCGGAGCCGCCACCCACGATCCAAATGTTGTCAAACTCCGGATGGCGATCGATTAGAAAGTCTCCGTTCGACGTGTTCTCATACTGACAAACACGTGTTTCCAGAACCGGCGCGTCAGCAAGCGCCGGAATTCGTTGCGCAAGATACTCTCTTGCCGCAGTTAAACCAGCTTGCGAAACAACGCGTTCACCGTTGTCCGGGTCAAACTCTGGTCCATGAGCGTCGATCGCCAGTTTGAACCCTCGTCCGTCGAGATTCGGAAGTCCGTAAACAAGATCGTTGAAATCGATCCACGCCGGCATAGCTGGCCCAAAACGCTCATCACCTGCCGGGACGCCGAAGAACAGAACTTCCTGTTTCGTGACATGAATCAGTTGTCCCAGCAATTCAGGAAAAATCTTCGGTAGCCACGGACCACAGGCAAACACCAATCGATCGGCGTCGATTGGTGAATCCGTCGTAACTCGCGCTTGCACGTAATCAACGCCGATTCCGCGCGCCTGCGCCACCACTGCCTGCACCGCGCGACGCGCCATTAAGACGCCAGAATCCGGCTCCAGAATTCCCCACGTTGTTTGACCGGGGTCGATCTGAGGGAATCTATGGACCAGCTCGTCACGATCCAGTTTCTCAAACCGGACGCCGGCGCGTTGCAGTGTGGTCAGCACCGCTTCGCAATATGGGTCTCGCTCTCGCGCCAACCAGAGAATGCCTGTGTTTTGAAACAAGGGCACAGTCTGAGGTGGGGCTTCTTCAAACAACTGTTTCCACAGTGCGAGCGATCGTTGCGCCCAGCGCGTGTAAATCTCGTCTGGCCCGTAGCCTAAGCGAATCATTCGCGACTCGCCGCCCGAACTGGCGCGGCTGTTGCCCGGTCCATACGCGTCGATCAGCAGGACTTCCGCGTCTGCGCGGCGCAACCAGTACGCAGTCCAGGCGCCAAACACTCCCGCTCCGATTACTGCGACGTCATACTTCTTGGTCATGCGCGTGATTGTAGCCTAATTGACATAGACCACGATTGCAGGCAAATTGGTAGACACTCAACACAGGGAGGAAAGCTAATGAAGCGCTTAAGTGCAATAGTGTCACTTTTTTCGCTGCTGGTGCTTGTCGCAGCGTGTAACGATCCCTCGTCAAACGTCAATAAAGCCCTAACGACCGAGGCTCAAAAGGCTGCATCGCCGCAGGCGGCGGGGGGACAGAAATACGCAATCACACCGCAGAATTCGAAGGTCGAGTTTATTGGCTCGAAAGTGACGGGTAGTCATAATGGATCGTTCGAGAAGTTCAATGGCGAGATTCATTATGCAAACAACGATCCCGCGCAGAGTCACGTGGCGATCACTATCGATGCGACTTCGGTAAAGACCGACGATCCGAAGTTGACTGAACACTTGAAGACACCCGACTTCTTCGACGTCGCTAAATTTCCCGACGCAAAGTTTGAATCGACGGCAATCAAGGCCGGGGGTGATAAAGGCGCGACGCATACCGTCACCGGTAACCTGACATTGCATGGCGTGACGAAGTCGATAACGTTCCCGGCGACGATCGCTGTTACCGGCGACACGGCGACCGTTGATGCGAGCTTTGCCATCAACCGCAAAGACTTCGGCATCAACTATCCCGGCGCGCAGGATAATCTGATCCGTGATGACGTGGTAATGAAGTTGTCGATCCGTGGGAATAAGGCGAGCTGAGGATAACTACTAACCCGTGATGCTCCGTGTCTCACCGGATGAGACACGGAGCACACAGATTCTCACTAACAGAAAACAGACGAAATACTTTCAACCTTTCGCCGTGCTTTCGGCGTGAGTGACTCGAGCGTTTCGAGAACTCGCTCGTGTGTCATGCCGGTTCCGAGATAGGTCCAGCGATTCGCCTGGAGTTGCTGAGGGCGGAACTGTTCCTTCTCCGCCTCGCTCAGGCGAGTTCCAATCGCGCGCTCGAGGCTGTCGAGATCAAACGCAACCTGCTGCTGGAGAGCGCCATCGATGAACGCTCCAATCGCGAGGTACTCGTCGACCCCTCGCATGATCCCATCTTCGTCGCGTCCCTGCGCCAACGCTTCAACCATCAACGTATCGAGCTTCGCGTGTTGCACCTCTTCGACCCAGTGATGTTTCAAGAGGCTTTTGAACTGCGGATCGAGTTGCTGGTTGTCGCGGATGCTCTCAACGTAGTGACGTTGGACCATCCATTCGATGTGCAGCGTTACGATCGCGACTCCGAGCGGATCGTGTTTCAGTATCTCCGCCGCGACCGCGTCGGGCGGGCCAATAACAGCACATTCGACGCCAAAACCGTCTACAAACTCCTGGCTAAATCGTTTGAACAATTGAATGTGCTTCGCTTCCTCACCGGCAAAACTCAACAACGCACGCACGCGATAATCGTCGCCGGCCAGGTGTGACCGCGCATGGTCCAGAACAAACGGTAAAATGAATTCCTCGACGAGACCGAAGATGCTCAGATAAGCGTTACCCCTGAGCTGATTCAAGATTCGCTTCTCGTCCGGGTTAAGAAACGTCAGCGGCTCGACACGGGCCAACGACTCGGGCATGAACGGTTTGTGAAAGTCCAGTCGCTTTTCACCACCGATGATGTCCTCGATGCGCCAGTGAATCATTTCCGAGGCCGCCAACACTGATTGATAGGTGTATTTGTCGAGCATAATGGAACACCTCCTTGATGATTCCTTTTTATAACGCGTAAAAGACATCAATAAAGGAGCAGTGTATTCTGTGTGAAATGACCCAGGATCTCTCGCGCTATCATCAGCCGATCACCGATTTGTTCAAAACCGACGACGTCGAGAGGTATCGACTGACCGAAGATCAAATCGGGTTTTATGAGGAGAACGGCTATCTCGCGAGACTAAAAGTACTGAACGAGGAGCAACTTGAGGCGCTGCGTGGTGAATTGGCCCAACTGGTCGACCCGTCGCATCCGGGTCACGAGCTGTTCTATGAGTTCAACGCAAACGAGTCTGCCGACCCGTCAAAGATTCTTTTTCACGCGCTCGGTGCGTGGCGGATCAAACCCGCGCTGCACGACTTGTTATGGCATCCGGCGTTTGTCGTTCCGGCGTCGCAGTTACTCGGCGGGACGGTGCGGTTCTGGCACGACCAGATCTTTTACAAGCCCGCGCATCACGGCGGCGTAGTGATCTGGCACCAGGATTATTCCTATTGGACCAGGACCACTCCGGTGGCCCATATTTCCTGCTGGATCGGGCTCGACGATTCGACGCAAGCGAACGGATGTGTTCACTACGTCCCCGGCAGTCATCGGTGGCCGTTGCTGCCGCGTGCCAGTTTCGCGAACCATATGGACGCGATTCTCGACGCCCTCGCGCCTGAGCAACGTGCGAATTTTAAGCCTGTGCCGATTGAGTTGAAGGCAGGCGAGTGCTCGTTCCACCATTCGTTCATGGTCCATGGCTCGTATGCAAACGAAACCGCGGTCCCGCGTCGTGCGCTTGTGATCAATGCTTTTCGTGATGGTGTGGTTTCCGCGTCGGATGCGCCTTTATTGGAGGGAGTTCCGGTTATCGCGCCAGGGCAAAAGATCGAGGGGCAGTTTTTTCCACTGCTGTACGAACCGGCGCAGATCTGACTAATCCAACACGCTGCATCGCCAGTGGGATCTCGGAGTTTTTCATGAACCAACGCCAGACGTTTCCGGTGCGGGCGTTTTCGGCGCTGAGCAGAATGATGCCCTGATCAATGCCGATCACGTCCGGATTCACCCAGCCGTTATTCGGATTGAAAGCATCGACGAAGCCGTAGCGTCCGTAGATCTTCTCGCCATACTTGTCACGCATCGTGCGAAGCGCACGCATAGCCAATGCAGGCGTGAACATTAATGAACCACCGGCAGCCGACGGCACCACTGTTCCGTCGATATCGGGATCGTCCGGTGGTCCACCCCAGGCCAGATAACCCTTCGCACTGTCGGAAGCAGTGATGCCCCAGACATCGGGACCATACCCGCGATATTTATGAGCCAGGCTGATGCAAAACGCGCGGTGGGCCAACGTTGCCTGGACAGAGTTTTCAAAGTAGTCGATGCGGTCGCCTTGTGTTTCTTTCCGGCCGCGATAATCAACCCAGGCGTGTGAGTACTGATGCATGAAGAGCGGCACGCCGATCGTCGTGAAGAACGCGTGACCGGAGTAACGATAGCGATCTTTCCACAACGCGTACCACGACCGAGAAGAAATGGAATGAGTCGGTGAGCCGATGCCGAGAAGATAGAGGATCGTGTCTTCGCTATAAGTGTCCCAGCGCGGACTGAGAAAGCCTGTTTCCGGTTTCCAACCGTGTGAGAGGAGCAGCGGGTGGCGGTTGAGCATGAAACGAAAGTCGACTCGATTGTAGATCTTTGTGGCAAGCCTCACGATTTCCCGATCGCTTGCAAAACACTGTCGCACCGTGAGGACGCCGCCGAGCAGCAGTGCAGTGTCGATGGAGGAAACTTCACTGTTCCAACGGCGCTGGCCGGTTTTTGTGTCGAGCCAGTGATAGAACCAGCCTTGTTGGTGATACGCGCGATCGGCGAAGAACCGCAGTGTGGCTCGTGTGCGTTCTCTGGCTAATGTTGATTCGACCCAACGACGTTCGGAGGCGATGCAAAGTGCAGTCAGTCCAAAGCCTGTCGCAGCGATGCTACCGACGTTCTGGTGGTTTTGGTCGAGTGCTGAACCGTCAGTGCGGGCGCGGTCGGCGACGAGGCCTGTTTGAGGATCCGCTTGCTGCCAAAAATATTGAAAGAGGCGTTCCTGGAGATCTTCGAGGAACGCTTCGTCTGCGGCTGAGAGTCTAGATTGAGCTAGCCCTGTGCTCGCGCTGAATAGCACGAGGCACAAAGCCAGCAGGTAATTGACGAAGCGTCTCTTATCTAACTTCAAACGTCTTCTCGATCACGTCCTGCGAGTTTGAACCGACCATCACGCGAAACTCACCCGGTTCAACGACGAACCTCATCTCGCGGTTGTAGAAGCCGAGATGTTCCGGCCCGAGCACGAATTCGAGACTTCGCTTCTGCCCGGGCTGGAGGGTTACGCGCTGAAACCCTTTAAGCTCTTTTACCGGACGCGCAATGCTCGCCGCGACGTCGCGAACGTAAAGCTGGACCACCTCGTCGCCCGCGCGTTTACCCACATTTTCAACCTCCGCTGTGACGCGGATCGTCCCGTTTGGACCGATCTGCGTCGCGTTCAATTGCACGTTCGTAATCTTGAACTGCGTGTAGCTCAGCCCGAAACCGAATGGAAACTGTGGCGTCCACGGAGCGTCGAAATACTTATGCGTGTATCGGTTGTTGGCCTCAGGCGGACGGCCGGTGTTCAAGTGGTTGTAATGGATCGGAACCTGACCCGTGACACGCGGGAACGTGACCGGCAGCTTTCCGCCGGGGTTGACGTCGCCAAACAACACATCCGCGATCGCATTCCCCGATTCCGTTCCGCCCATCCACGCCTCAAGAATCGCAGGAACGTTGTCGACAATCCAACCAATCGCCGGAGGACGGCCGTTCACAAGGACGACGATCGTCGGCTTGCCCGCACGGGAAACTTCTCTCACGAGATCCATCTGGCGTCCGGGAAGATCGAGCGTCACGCGCGAGGCTGCTTCGCCAACCATGTCCTTCGATTCGCCGACAAACACAATCGCAACATCAGAATTGCGCGCTGCCGTTACAGCTTCCGCAAAACCTGCATCCGAATCGCCCGTGATGTCACAACCTTTCGCATGTGTAACTTTCGTTTGCGATGAAACTTTATTCCTGATTCCTGCCAGCGGGGTGACCGTGTCTTCGTCCCGGCCGTCACCTGACCACCAACCAAGAGGCGAACGTCTATCGTCTGCCAGTGGTCCAATCACGGCAATCGACCTGACACTCTTCGCCAGCGGTAACGTCTCGCGCTCATTCTTCAACAGCACCATCGACCGGCCCGCTACCTCCCTCGCAGTCGCGCGACTCTCAGCCGTCAGATGCGCCGTCTTTTCCAAAGACTCATCAACGTAAGGACGCTCGAACAAGCCCAGCCGAAACTTGATCCGCAGAATTCTTCGCACAGCTTCGTCGAGCGTCGCCTGCGTCCACTTTCGCTCGGTCAGCAGCGCCTGGCCATGTTGATTGAACAGACGGCTGACCATCTCCATGTCAACGCCGGCGTTCAACGCGAACCACGCCGCTTCTTTATCGTTCGCCGCGTAACCGTGATTGATCAGTTCTTTCACCGACGTGTAGTCGCTGACGACAAAACCGTCAAACCTCCACTCGTCGCGCAGGACGGTCGTTAATGTGAAGCGGTTCGCGGAAGTAGGAATACCGTTCAAAGCGTTGAAGGCGCTCATGAACGTGCCGACGCCTGCATCGACCGCAGCTTTGAACGGCGGGAAATAGATCGACCGCAATGTCTGTTCAGACATTTCGGTTGTGTTGTAGTCGCGCCCGCCTTCGGCAGCGCCGTACGCAACCCAGTGCTTTGCGCACGCGAGAATCTTGCCGGGTTGTGAATAGTCGTCGCCCTGGAAACCGCGGACCCGCGCGCGTGCGAACGCTGCGCCCAGAAACGGATCCTCGCCCGCGCCTTCGGTGATTCTTCCCCAACGCGGGTCGCGCGCAATGTCGACCATCGGCGCGAAGGTCCATCGAAGGCCAGCGGCGTACGCTTCTTTCGCTGCGATACTGCTCGATCGTTCCGCGAGCGATGGATCCCAGGAAGCGGCCTCGGCGAGTGGTATCGGAAAGATGGTGCGATACCCGTGAATCGTGTCGAAGCCGAACAGCAGCGGAATCTTCAAACGCGATTCCTCGACGGCGACGCGTTGCAGTTGATTCGGGCGACCACCGTTACGAACGTTCAGCGTCGAGCCGAGCAAACCCTTGCGCGCGAGCTCCAGATGTTCAGGACGGAAGTTTCCGTTTCCTTCGCCGTCGAGTTGTTGCAGTTGGCCCAACTTCTCGGCCAGCGTCATCCGAGCAAGCAGCGCGTTGACACGTCCTTCGACATCATCGCGGCGCTGCGCTGAACTCGGCGGCGTCGAAAATGCGAGCGCAAGAACGACAAGAAGACACAGAAATAGTGATAGGGGTCGTGTATTTTTCATTTTCAGCGTCACACTAGAACCTGAAGCGTGCCTGCAATTCTACTACGCGGCCCGCCATACCTTCCGTCGCGATCCCAAATCGCGGATTGTTTGTCAGCACACCGGGTAGGTCCCCCGTACGCGGATCGAAGAAACCGACCGTCGTCGCGTCGCTGCCAAACTCAAACGTTTTCAGGTTGAGCTGATTGAAGACGTTGAAGAAGTTCGCGCGCAACTCGAGATTACCCTGTTCGCCAAGAAAACCGAGACGCGTGTGTTTTACCAAACTCAAGTCCACGCTGAAATATTTCGGACCGCGAAACGAATTGCGACCGATCCCCGGAGGCGCGACTGAGTTGTTTGGCAGGTCGAACACGATGAAAAATGGAGCGCCCCCACCCGGAAAATTACTTCCGGTCATGAAAGCTTCGTCAGACGTGTCGAGATCCGTTGGACCAGTATAACCCTGCGGACGCACGGGACAGAGCGATGGACCACCCGGCGTGCTCGTGCAACCGCCGACCACCGGCGTAAACGGAAATCCGGTTCTCGCAGTCACGACACTGGTTAGTTCAAAACCGCCCAGCACCTTACCGGCAAAATCGTTGCGGCGGCGGAAGAACGGAAGTTCGTACAGAGCCGACAGGTTGAAATAATGCCGCACGTCGAAGTCCGATGGTCCACGTTCGGTGCTTTGGTCCTGCGGAAAGGTTTGGTTGGTAACGAAGCCGGGTCCTTCGTACGACAACTGATCGATGCTCTTGCTCCAGCGATAGTTAGCCTGGAGTTGCAAACCGTCAGAAAAGCGACGCACGAGGTTCGCATTCAATGCGTTGTAATTCGAGTTCACGTCCGGGGTCGTAAAGAACACCTGGAAGAATGCCGGGTTATTCTGAAACAGGAAGTTTTGATTAACGAGACGGACCAGTTTGTGACCCGTGCTGCCTTGATAACCGATCGTGGCCGTCAGCTTCGCCGGCAATTCCTGTTGTATTTCGAGCGAGTAAGTGTAGACGTATGGATTTGGCAGCTCCTGCGGCGCGCCCCAGATTTCGACCGCACCGCTGTTTGGTCCTCCCGTCACGGGATCGATCCCGCCACCCAACGCCGGGTTACGCGGAAAACTTGTAACTGAATTACTCGAACCTAGCGCGTAAAGAATTTGACCGCCGGCGAACGGGCTACCGAAATCAGTTGGAGCAGTGCCACAGCAAATATTGAATCGACCGAAGAACGGCGGATTACCGCGGACATTCGCCAACGGCGCTACCGGAATGCGGTTGTAAGCGACGCCGAACCCGCCGCGAATAACAGTGCTGTCACCAGTTTCACTTCCCAAACCGAGAAACCGCATTTGTGGGCTGTACGCAAAACCGATGCGCGGTGCGAAGTTGTTTCTGTCTGGTTCGTAAGACTCGGAGACTGTTTCGACCCGTGAATTCACTAGTCCGTTCGAACCGAAGAACAAGTTGCTCAAGCGTTCGTCTTTTTCTTTCAGCGGTGCGTAGTACTCATATCGCAAACCAAGGTTGAGGGTGAAATTTGGCCGCACTTTCCAATCGTCCTGAATAAACGCGGCCCAGTAGTTGGTGGTAAAGTACCGCTGCGCGTCCGCGGGATCGCCCGTGCGCGGATCGGCATTGACGGCTTCAAAGATTGGCGTGTCGTTTGCGAGATTGAACATGCCGCTGAACGAATAGAGCGGGCGCGAACCTCCGGAGAAATCGCTGTTGTCCTGCTCGATACGATACACGCCGCCAAACTTGAACCCGTGATTGCCAATTACTTTCGTCAACGTGTCGCTAAACTCGAAAATGTTCTGCGCAAAAATTCCCGGTGTGGATTCCGCACGGTCCGCACCAAACCTGATGCGATCGAATGGCAAACCTTCAACTTCCACTCTGGGAATGCCGAAGTTGGTGTTTGATGCGTCGCGCTGTTGGTCCACGGCGAAACGCGTCGCGTTGAAGCGCGCTTCATTCAACGTAGTAGCTGAAATGATCCGGCGATAGATGATCGTGCCGGAGGTGTTCAGCGGTTTGAAAGGAAGGTCTGCGATCGGACGACCCCGCGCGCCGCTATCGCTGTTGAAGTTGTCTTGTTTGGTGATGTATGTGCTCAGGGTCAGGCTGTCGTTAGCGGTCCGAAGGAAGTCGAGGCGAAGATTGTACTGATTGCCACGATCGAAACCCGGGAGAGCGAACTGGATTTCCTGTACATCGGGAATACCGTCAAACCCGCCGCCAGTTGGATTGCCAAGCGAAACATATTGACCCAGGGAACCGGTGGGCGATCCGATGTCGAGGCCGCCCGCCACTACGCGACAGCGATTCGGATCGTTACCGAAAACACCGCAACTTGGCGCTAGAACGCCGACAACTCGCGGCGCAATTCCTTGTGCTGCAAAAATCTGCGCCGTTACACCGCCTGGACGAAGCTGTTGCACGAGGGCTCGAAATTCAGGTGTTTCGGCAAACCCGCGACCGACTTCGTTCTGCGTGTTGCGCAAACCTTCGTACGAAAAGAAGATGAACGATTTGTTCCGGCCGCCGAACGTGGTTGGACCACCTTCACCGAAGCGCGGGAAGTACAGTGGTGCACCGATGCTGCCGCCAAACTGGCGGATGTAGTCCGCAACGCGCACTGTTGGCGCGTTTGGTCCATTAAATTTGTTAAAGGCATTTAGTTTCGGCGAGTTGTACTTAATGAACGCTGAACCGTGAACGTCATTTGTCCCGCCCTGCGAAACAACTTTGACCTGTGCGCCGGAGTTGCGACCGTCTTCCGCTGAATAAGTTGCCGACAGCACACGAACTTCTTTGATCGATTCCTGGTTTGGCGTTACAAGCGCGGCGCCGCCCCAGTTGAAACTATTAACGCTCACGCCATCGATCATGTAGTTGTTGGAGGAAAGACGCTGGCCGTTAGCCACGATCTGCACCTGGTTCTCAGTTTGAAAGATCGAATTGTTTGAACCGCCGGGGCCGGTGGTGTTCGGAAGTTTGATTGATTGTCCGTTGGCGGCGCGCGATCCGTCGCCGAAGACTCCTGGTGTCAGACGTATCAGTTCGTAAGGATCACGTCCCACTTGTGGCAGCGCACGAATCTCTCTCGTTGTCAGGGCTCGCGAGACGTTTCCGTTCTCAGTTTCGAGCGCTTGCGCGGTCTCCTCGGTAACGGTCACAGTCTCCGCAACTTCACCAGTCGTCAGCATCACGTCAATACCTTGCGCGGCTTCCGCGCTGATGACGACGTTCTCGAACGACTGTTTTTTAAAGCCGGACTTCTCGATGACGAGTGAATACGAGCCGGGCGGCAAACCTGAGATGCGATAGAAACCATCACCACTGCTCTGCGTGGTTTGTTTCGCGTTGGTCTCTTTGTTGGTGAGAGTAACGGTGGCATCCGGTACGAGTGCGCCTGTTGAGTCCGTGACTGTGCCTTGAATGCCTGCTCTGAATTGAGCATTGGCGGAAACGAGCGGGAGCAAAAGAAAAAGTCCGCAGACGAGAGCACGGGCTGATAACGTAATTAGCCTGAACATCGATGAGCCTCCTTGTCGACCCAATGGACCTAACTGAGCGAATTTTTTGGGGGAGCAAATCTTTTGGGGGGTATGCTGTTGGCATAAGTACCACCGAAGGAAGAAAACCGCAATAGGTTTTCCGTGAAGTGCGTGGTTGGATCGTCCTCAGTTGTTAACACCCACAGACCGGAGTGTCCATAAAACAAGACACGGATTGCTCATTTCCGAAGGAATTCACAGTGAATAACAAGCTGGCATGCGAATTGACAGTCCCTCGTCAGCGAACCATGGGCCATTAAAACCTCACCGCGAATAACATCGCATTCAGGAGGGCATACATGCACGACGGCACTCCGTCAATTCACGGTCGGTGGCGTACAGCCGATCCCACTCTCGATCCCGCAACCGCTCCAACGCCAACTCAAACACCGGGCGATTCTCACGACCCGGGCGATAACATCGGCGTTTACGCCGTTCACATGGCGTTGCTGCGCACCGGTAATGTGCTGATGTTTTCGGGTGGCTGGGAGAGTTCGGACCTGCTGCATCGATCCTGGAGTTGGGATCCAACACAAGCGCCTTCCACTGCTGTCGGGCGATGGTTCATGCCGGAATTCGACGATGCGACGCCGCCTCATACGGGTGTGCCCACCACCGGCGATGATCCGGACATCGACCTGTTCTGCTGTCACACCGTGTTTTTACCGGATGGACGTCTGCTTGCGGTCGGTGGCGATGGTGCAGGCTCTCACGACAACGCATCGCTCCATGTTTATGACCCTGTGGCGGAACGGTGGTCCAAGATCGCCGGTCGCCCCGCGCCCGCGCTGCCGGGAGTCGTGTATCCAACTGGCATGGTTGCAGGGCGCTGGTATCCAACGGCTGTTGTTCTTGCAGACGGTTCGGTCGCGGTCTTTTCGGGCGACAACGATGTGGTTACCGCCACGATCCCGGAAGGCATCGCTGTCGACGCTGAGATTCTTCGTCCGCCCGACTACTTGCCGGGTGTGATTAGCGGAGGCAGGCGCGTGACCGGAGGCAGCGAACGCCCGCTGTTCATGTATCCGGGAATGCATCTCGTCCCGGGCGGGAAAGTGTTCTACATTCCAACTGCGTTTCGCTACGGAGGAACCGAAGCTTCGTTCCTCGCTGCGATTGGTCCAACCGCCTCATTCCGAATGACTGGCGCAACCTCGGGCGTCTGGCAGGATTACTTCGATCCGGCAGATCCTACAAACCCCATCCTGCCTACCAACCGATATCGCGTCGAAGGTACGTCGGTTTTGCTTTCACCAGCACAGGCCGGACGAATAATGATGATTGGGGGAGGCTGGTGGGACGGTTCTTCACAGCATGGCGATCATCGAAGCTGCGAGATCCTCGACACGCAAGCAGCGACGCCGGCGTGGTCATCTGCGGGGCAAATGCACCACGAGCGCGTCAACGTCAATGCCATTCTTCTCCCTGACGGCAAGGTGCTCATCATCGGCGGGCACGACGAGTACAAATGGAACCCGCACACGTGGGATTCAACAGCCCAGGAACACCCACAGGAAGAAGCGGAGATCTACGACCCGTCTATTGCGTTCGATCCGGCAGATCCCTCAGCCGCTTTCACTCCAGTCGCTTCAATGCACGCGCCTCGCACATATCACTCGACCGCGGTGTTGCTTCCTGACGGAAGTGTGCTCGTCGCCGGCGGCTCCGATCGGCATGAACCACTCCGCACGCCGCCGCGTCCGGAAGATGAGAAGCACATGGAGATCTATGAACCTCCGTACTTCCATCAAGGTCAGCGGCCGATTATCGATGCGATCACCGACACGGGTGGTCCAGCAGATCAGATTAACTACGGTGGTGAGTTTACGATTCAGTATCAGGTCGAGGCGGGTGAAACGATCGCCTCGGTTTCGCTGATGCGTCCGTGTGCGAGCACGCACCACACCAACACCGAACAGCGACACGTGCCTTTGAACTTTGTAACTTCCGGCGCCAACACGCTCGAAGTGCAGGTTCTGAACGATGCGACTGTGGCCCCTCCCGGTTACTACATGGTGTTTATCGTCGATTCGAACGGTCGCCCGTGCGAACGCGCGCAATTTGTTTGTTTGAGCAACCGGCGCTGCACCGTCGTCGCCGACCGCAGTCATTTTTCTCACGACGAGGTTGAGGCGGCGGCTGTCGGCGGAGTTAGCGAGATTTCACCGACGTTCTATCTGTTGATTGATGGCTACACGCCCGCCCAACTTGGAATTACAACCACGACGCCGACGCCGGCCGAGGTCGATGCGTTTGCGCCGGCATTTTCGTTCACCGATCCCGGTGGTGGCGCAGCAGTGGCGAACCTCGCTACGTTCCCGACACAGATGATGCTGGAAGTTGGTGGCGCGTCGCTCAACACGCCGCAACGTGTGACGTTTGAGTACGGCATTCGCTTCACCGGCACAGCGATGTTCCCGGCCGAGGGAGCGAGTCCTGAGTTTCGCGACGTGCAGATGTCGGTAAACGTGGCGGGACATGGTTGCACGAACGACATCACGCTGTTTCGCCAACCAAATCCATACATGCTCGATGGACCAACCTCGTGGCTCAGCGCTGATCTGCGTGTGTTTGCATTGCGTCCGGGTGAGAGCCAGTCGGGTCGGGAGCTAAACGAGGCTTCGCCTGATCCGCTGGTTTACTTATTGGATTTTGTCGATGCATGCGATCTAGCGTCGCCGTCGCCGATGCACTTGTTCGATCAGATCGCGACGGACCAGCACGATAGCCGTCTGTATCTCGGCACCGAACTCGGAGGCGATCCAGTTTATAACTTCGCCATCGCACGAGTGCGTTACCGTAGCCTTGGGACCACTGCGCCTGACGTGCGTGTGTTCTTCCGTTCGTTCACGACGTCAGTGACGTCGATGGCTTATGCGAACGAGACGTATCCGCGTAACGCGGGCGGCACATTGCCGGTGCTCGGCGCGAGCGCAACCGACGTTCTCACGATCCCGTACTTCGGAGTTTCGCGAGGGACAGTAGACGCGACCGGCGACACCGTAAACACGAAGCCCGTTCCGCCGGATGCTGACGGCGATGAAGTTCATCGTTACTTCGGAGTCTGGCTCGACTTCAATCAAACGACGCTGCGTTACACCGATCCGGGCGACGGCGTATTGAAGAGCATCCAGGATCTGATTCGCGGCCGGCATCAATGTCTCGTGGCCGAGATTCGCTTCGGTCCGGACTCGATCCCAATCGGGGACACGCCTGCGAATAACGACAACCTGGCCCAACGCAACCTGGCGATCGTCGAGTCAGACAATCCTGGTCCGACGGATTCGCACCTGGTGGTCCATACCTTCGATCTGAAGACAACGTGGCCGCAGAAAACTCCGCGGAATCCGCGCTTTGAAGAGCGTGGTCATCTGTTCGCGACGAATCACGAAGCGCGCGGGCATCGCCACAGCGCGGAGATGGATGAATTGATGATCCAGTGGAACGGTCTGCCGGAGGATTCAGAGGTTACGGTTTACCTGCCTTCACTTGACGCGGACGCGATTCTTGCCGCCGGCGCGAGACGTTCCGGGCCGCAGCGGCTGGAGAAGGTGGACGCGCATACGATCCGTTGTCTGGTGGCTGATGTTAATTACATACCGCTACCCGCACCGGCGCCGACGTACGTGTCGGGTCTGATCACGATTCGTTTGCCCGAGACTGTGAAAGTTGGTGAACGCTACAACATCATCGTGCGACAACTCGGCGACATGCCGCGGCACGTGGTTGGAACGTTTGAGTTGTTCATCGCTGTTTCGACGTCAGAGAAGATCCGGCCCGAAGAGGAGCGTACCCTCTCGGTGATCAAACACATCGCCGGGACGATCAAACCGTCGAGCCGCTGGTTTGCGGTGTTCCAGCGCTACGTTGCGGTGTTGAATGACAAAGTGCGCGGCGTTGGCGGTTCGCCTTCGGACGTTGATCCATCGACGACCGGGGAACCGGGGACGACGACTGACGATAAAGAATCGCGCTGTTGCCGGTTGTTATGGTGGATAGTGGCGTTAGTTGCGCTGTTCATCATCGTGGTCGTCCTGTTGAGCGTTCCTGGTGGACTCGCCGGTAAATGGTTAGTTGCAGTCATCGCAATTGCACTTGCCATTGTCTTTTTCATGTGGACGCGACTTTGCGCTTGCACGAAAGAGAAACTGAGATAGGTGTTACGACAAAGAGGATGAAGAGCGATGTTAGAACATCAAGAGCATGAAGAGAACGTAGATCGACTGCTCCAGCCGACGCCAAACGATGGTCCACCCCTGCTCTGGCTTAAGTCGCAGGTGCGTTATGTTCGCGCAATGCTGAACGGCCGCGCGCTCGTGACGGCGTGGTTGCCCGGTGGTCGAGCGTTAAATGTCGAAGCCGTGTTCGCAGTGAGAGACCAGAGCGTCGTGCTGCAAGGCCATCTTGATGACGGCACCGAGGTTCACGTCTCGCTTCGTACGGACGATGTGATACTCGAAATGCGTCCCACTCCCGAGGGAACTGAAAACACGCTCTTTGCCTTCATCGGCGTCTCCCGCACGCCTCAACCACTGCTGCCGAGGTTGACCGAAGCACCCGAACCCGGCGGTCATCATCATTAACTTGATTACATTCTCTGGTCCCGCGCGTATCAGAGAAGTACACGAATAAGACCGTTCAGAAGCGAAAACTTTTGGAATCCGGCCCACGTGTCTGTGGCCGACAAGTTGCAAATAGTCGATCTCTCTTACACAAAGGAGTTTCGAATATGCAGCACGTGAACGGAGACGCGAATGTTTGGAAGGGACTGGTCGCCGGGCTTGCCGCTGGACTAGTCGCTTCATGGACCATGAACCAGTTTCAAGCGGCGTGGACCCGCGTTGCCGAAGGATTTGAGAAGTCGCACGGCGCACAATCAATGCAGCCGAGTGAAGGACCAAATCCGAATGAAACGCCCGACTCGAATGAGGCTCTTGGTCAATCCCAGGCAGAGAAAGAGCAGCAGGACGACGCGACCGTCGAAACGGCGAAGGTGATTTCGAAAGCCTTTGGTCACGAGCTGAAAGAAAGCGAAAAACAGACCGCCGGCACGGCCGTGCATTACGCGTTCGGCGCGGTGACTGGCGGATTGTACGGAGCCATCGCGGAAGTTACGCCGCAAGTTACCGCGGGTGTTGGTCTTCCGTTCGGCGCGGTCTTTTGGCTGGTCGCTGATGAAGTCGCGGTGCCGGCGCTCGGACTTGCCAAAGCACCAACGCAGTATCCAGTTTCAACTCACGTCTACGCGCTCGCGTCGCATTTCGTTTACGGTGTGACGGCGGAACTCAGTCGCCGCGCCGTGCGTCAGGTTCTGTGATGAAAGGAGCGGCAGACACGGGATGAGCAGCCTCAGTTTCTTCTGTGATCTGGCAGAAGCAACTACGCCGCTCCCGCATTTCTGGGAACATACCGTCGGCAGCGATCACGCGCCCGTGACATTGCGTGCCGACTGGCAGGAACAACTCCAACGCGCACATCGTGAATTAGGCTTCCAGCACGTCCGCTTTCATGGTCTGCTGTCGGACGACTTCCGTCTCGTGGTTAGCAACCATAGGAAACACTTCTACTCGTTCTTCAACTGCGATCAAGTCTTCGATTTTTTACTCTCGATCGGCATGAGACCGTTCGTCGAGTTGAGCTTCATGCCCACCGCACTCGCCTCCGGCACAAAGACAGTTTTCAACTACGAAGCGAACATCACACCGCCTCGGGACTATCGGCAGTGGTCCAAATTGATCGATGCCCTCGTGTCACATTGCGTCGAGCGCTACGGCATTGATGAAGTGGCGAAATGGTTCTTTGAAGTCTGGAACGAACCCAACCTGAGCTGGTTCTGGGCCGGAACACAGCGCGACTATTTCAAGCTTTATCGCCACACGGCCGAGGCGATCAAGAAGATCGACGCGTCGTTAAGAGTCGGTGGACCAGCGACGGCGAAAAGCGAATGGATCGAAGACTTCGTCAACTTCTGCGATCGCAACGAAGTGCCCGCGGACTTCATCACGACGCATTACTATCCGAACGATGGCTTCGAAAAAGTGCAAGACATCGAGGAACAGTTATTCAAGAGTCAGCGCGGAATCATGCGCCAGGTGGCGGAGGACACGAAGCGCTACGCAGCCGGCCGCCCTGTGTATTACACCGAATGGAACGCCTCGTCAGACGCGCAGAATCCACTGCACGACGAGCCGTACGCAGCGGCCTTTGCAGTATCGACCATTATGGAAGCAAACGGGCTTGTGCACGGCTACAGCTTTTGGACCTTCAGCGACATTTTTGAGGAGCACTATTTTCCGTCCACGCCGTTTCACGGCGGCTTTGGCTTGTTGAATTTGCACGGGATTCCCAAACCCGTCTATCGCGCTTTCGAACTGCTGCACGACGTGGGAACCGAGCAGTCGCTGGTCGACGGACTGCACGAGACCGTCGACTGCTCACTCATTCAAAAGGAGTCGAGCGTCACGATATTGCTGACGAATCATACGACGCCCGGCCATTCAATTGAGACGGAACATATCGAGATTCGACTCGATCACGCGCGCGAACCCGTCGCGGCTTACGTGAAACGAATCGACGATGAGCATGCGAATGCGAAACAAATGTGGGTCGAGATGGGCCAACCGGAGTATTTACAACGCAAGCAGATCGAGCAGTTGGAAGAAGCATCACAATTAAAAACTGAAACGCAGCGGTTCAGTTACCGCGACGGTGTCCTTAGTCTAAAGATTGACTTGCCATCTCACGCTGTTGCTGCGATCACGATAGAATTCAAACCTGAAACAACCGCAAACGCATGAAAGTACTCGAACCCTCCCTTAACGACGAAGATCTCGATCGACTCGAACGCGACACCTTCAGTTACTTCGCGGAAGAAACAAACCTCGAAAACGGTCTCGTCGCCGATAACACGCGCGAAGATTCACCGTCGTCGATCGCCGTCGTAGGTTTTGCGCTCACGGCTTATCCGATCGCCGTCGAGAGGGGTTACATGAAGCGTGCGGAAGCGGTGAAGCGCGCGTTGGTGAGTCTGCGTTTCTTCAACGATGGACCACAGGGACCACACCCGGAAGCGATCGGTTACCACGGTTTTTACTACCATTTTCTCGACATGAAGACCGGGCGTCGTTTCGGCAACTCCGAAATCTCCACGATCGACACCACTTACCTCATCGCGGGAGCACTAACCGCGGCCGCCTATTTTGATCGCGACACACGGGAGGAACGCGAGCTGCGCCAGCTTGCGGAGGCGCTCTACCATCGCGCCGACTGGCACTGGGCGCAGAACAAAGCGTTAACCGTCAGTCACGGATGGAGACCAAAGACGAAGTTCATCAGGTATCGCTGGGGCGGTTATAGCGAAGCGCTGGTCCTCTACGTACTCGGTCTTGCTTCTCCCAGTTATCCACTTCCGGAAGAGAGTTATCGGGCCTGGACCAGGACTTACAACTGGAAGCGGATTTATGGTCACGAGTTTCTTTATGCCGGGCCGCTCTTCATCCATCATCTCTCGCACATGTGGATCGACTTTCGTGGCATCCAGGACGACTACATGCGCGGAAAGGCGATCAATTATTTCGAAAACAGCCGGCGCGCGATTTACGTGCAGCAGCAGTACGCGATGCGCAATCCGAAAAAGTTTGCAGGCTATGGTCGATTCGCCTGGGGCATTACCGCCAGCGACGGACCTGGACCAGCGGTCCAGCGCGTGAACGGAAGAAGAGTCAAGTTTCACCCCTACCTCGCGCGCGGAGTCCCGCATGGTCCTGACGATGGAACACTATCGCCGTGGGCCGTCGCGGCGTCGTTACCGTTCGCACCGGAAGTTGTTTTGCCGACGTTGAGGCGCATCAACGAGGACTATCCGGAAATAACCAGCAAGTATGGCTTCAAGTGCAGCTACAACCCCACGTTCCGTGCGGGAAAACGGAAAGGTTGGGTGTCGAAGGGATATTACGGCCTGGACCAAGGCCCGATAGTGATGATGATCGAAAACTATCGCTCGGGTTTTATCTGGCGACTGATGCGTCGCTGTCCCTACATCGTCAACGGCCTCCGCCGCGCCGGGTTCAGTGGTGGCTGGCTCGGACGGTAGCTTGTCATACAATATGTGACATGCCCGCTTCGTCAGAATTGAAGTGGACTGGTTACCTCGTAGCCGTGTTGAGTGTCGGCGCGCTGACGCTCCTCCTTAAACTACTCGGCGATCACGTCAACGCGACAACAGTTTCGCTCGCGCTATTGCTGAACGTTCTGTTCATCGCGACTCGCTGGGGCAGCTTGCCTGCCTTATTGGCATCCGTCCTGGCGATGCTCTGTTTCAACTTCTTCTTCCTGCCGCCCTTCGGCACGTTCACGATCGCCGCCACCGACAACTGGATCGCACTCTTTGCTTTTCTCATCACTGCCGTTACCGCCGGACAGCTCTCCGCGCGCGCAAAACGACGCGCCGAAGAAGCCGAGTCGGGAAAACGCGAGATCGGCCGGCTTTTTGCGGAGTTGCGCGAAGCGTTTGAGCGAGCGAGTCACGCCGAAGCTTTACGGCAAAGCGAGAAACTAAAATCCGCTTTGCTTGATGCTGTTACGCACGATCTGCGCACGCCGCTGACTTCCATCAAGGCTTCGATCACCACACTACTCGACGAACAACGTGGTGAGCCGCCGTTGGCGCTCGATCAAGAGTCGCGCATCGAAATGATGGAAGTCATCGACGAGGAGAGCGATCGTTTGAACCGTTTCATCAGCGGTCTCATCGAACTCGCGCGGATCGAAGCAGGTGAACTGCAACTGCGACGCAGTTGGGGCGCTGTCGACGAGATCATCTCCGCGGCGCTTACGAGAGCGCAGTCGATCACGCGACAGCATCGAATCGAAGTGGATGTTGAAAAGGAGTTGCCGGGAGTTCGAGTTGACGAGCGCGCCGTGAGCGAAGTCGTGTATACGCTGATCGAAAATGCGGCAAAGTATTCAGCGGCGGGATCGCGCATTCGCCTCGCGGCGCGGAGGACAGACGGTCAGATCGAAATGAGCGTGGAAGACGAAGGGAGAGGCGTTCCGCCTGACTTGCGCGAGCGAGTTTTTGACAAGTTCTTTCGCGCGACGCGTGATGGCGACGTAAGCAACCGGGAACCTTCAGGAACGGGCATGGGCCTCGCAATTGCGAAGGGAATAATAGAGGCGCATGACGGAAAGATCTGGATTGAACCAGCGGCAGGGGAGGGGACGCGAGTGGTTTTTACGCTGCCGATTGGCGATGAAGATGCGCCGGAAGAGCCACAGTTCTCAATGTCCGCTTCCGAGAAAGTATGAACGATAGACCACGAATACTGGTCGTAGATGACGAACCGCAATTGACGCGCGTGCTGCGTACTGGTCTGACGTCGCGCGGCTACGATGTACGCGCCGCCGCTGACGGCTTGTCAGGAATCGAAACGTTCAACGACTGGCATCCGGATCTTGTGATTACCGATCTGGCGATGCCGAATGTTGATGGACTCGAACTATGCCGCCGCCTGCGCAGAATATCTCAAGTTCCAATCATCGTGCTGTCCGCCAAAGGCGAAGAGAAAACAAAGGTGGCAGCCCTCGATCTCGGCGCTGACGATTTTGTCACCAAGCCGTTTGGCATCGATGAGTTGCTGGCCCGCGTGCGCGCGTCGCTGCGCCGCGCGAGTACACAAACCAAAACCGAACCTCAGCCGGCGATCCTTGACTCGGGAGACTTCCACATCGATCTCGAGTCGCGGAGAGTTACTGTGCGCGGAGCTGAGTTGCATCTGACGCCGAAGGAATTCGATCTGTTGGTCCACTTCGTGAGGCATGCGGGGAAGGTGTTAACTCACCGCACTTTGCTTGCGGCGGTCTGGGGTGGCGAATACGTTGAACAGGACCAGTACTTGCGCGTGTTCGTGGGTAACCTGCGCAAGAAACTCGAAAAGGAAGTTTCAGGTCAGAATTACATCGTCACCGAGCCCTGGGTCGGGTATCGCTTCACGCCCGAGAGTTAAGAATCACTCGTACCGCAAAGCAACAAGCGGATCGACTCTCGATGCACGCCTCGCCGGGATGTAGCACGCGAGCAACGTGGCGACGATTACGCAAAAAGCGACGGCGCCAAACGTCACCGGGTCAGTCGGCGAGACCTCATACAATAAAGTAGTCATCAATCGCGTCAACGCCAGCGCACCTGCCAGTCCAATCGTCAGACCTGTAACAACGAGCATCATCCCGCTTCTCAGAATCAGCTTTAGTATGTCGCGCCATTGCGCGCCGAGTGCGATTCGAACGCCAATCTCGCGCGTGCGCTGAGTCACGAAATAAGCCATGACACCGTAGATTCCGGCAGTTGCCAGCACGAGGGCAATCGCGGAGAAGATGCCTAACAGCAGTCCCCAAACTCGTGACTGCCAAACCGTATTCGCCGACAACCTCGACACAGGCATCACGTTGAAAACGCCGGTATCAGGAGCGACTTGCCAAATCGCTCGCTGTATATCTTTCGCGAGTGCCATCGGATCGCCTTGCGTGCGGGCGACGAAGTGCGTTTGCTTGCTGTAACTCTGATAAGCCGAATAGTAGAAGTCGTAACCTGTTTGCTCGACCAAACTGTTGTGTTTCACATCGCCGACAATGCCGACGATCTCGGCGCATCCGGAGCCATCATCGTCGCAGTTAACACGTTTACCGAGTGGATCACTATTGGGCCACATTCGTTCCGCGAAACTCTTACTAATAATCGCCACATCGCGGTGTCGATCAGGGCGCACAGTGTCGCGATCGGTGAACACGCGGCCGCGAAGTAGCGGTATGTCCATCACGCGGAAGTAGTCGGGTGAGACAGCTTGATAATTCACCATCGGGTTCAGCTTCTGCTCGTCGACGGACTGCCCCTCGATTGAAAACTCGCCTCTGAACCACGGCTTCTGACCGACAAAAGGCAAATCGCTGTTTGCAGCAACGGCAACAACACCCGGCACGGTTGCGATCTGTTGCAGCAATTGTCGGTAATGTCGCGACATGAACTCGACGCGGTAATCTTCCTGACGTTTGTAAGTCGGGTTGATTTCCAGATGAAGCACGCCGTCGGCCGTGAAACCCGGTGACGTATTCT
Organism: uncultured Acidobacteriota bacterium; assembly: GCA_963789185.1. Lineage (GTDB taxonomy): Bacteria > Acidobacteriota > Blastocatellia > Pyrinomonadales > Pyrinomonadaceae > PSRF01. Next base: position 384,468 of record CAWBJU010000005.1, on the reverse strand, counting down.
GCAAACGTGTAAACGAGCGCAGCATCAGTCCTGCACCGGCAAGCAGCACAACCGCAAGCGCGATCTCCGTAACAACTAGAAAACCGCGCGTTCGTTGCATGCCTGCGCTCGTGCCGGATTTGCCGCCTTCTTTGAGCGACTGGTCCAGGTCCACTCTTGTCGTTCGCAGCGCGGGTATCAGACCGACGACGAGAGCGGTGACAAGCGAAATTAACAATGTGAACATCAGCGCTCGCCCATCGAGGTTGATCTTCACAAAGAACGGCAGCAACTCTTCCGGCAGCAGCGCCACGAGCATGCGCAGACCCCACGCGCCCAGCGCGATACCTCCGGCGCACCCGATCGAAACGAGCAGCAACGCTTCAGAGATCGATTGTCGAATCAGACGTCCGCGGCTGGCTCCGAGTGCCGCGCGCACGGCCAGTTCGCGCTCACGTACAGTCGCCTGCGTCATCAGCAAGTTCGCGACATTCGCACAGGCAATCAGGAGCACAAACCCGCAAGCGCCCAACAACAACCAAAACGAGCGGCGTAGTTTGCCGAACCAGAAGTCACGCAGTGGGACAACGCTCGCAGTCACGTTCGTATTCGTTTCGGGATAGGCTTGCGCGAGACGCGCGGCGATTTGTTGCATCTCGGCTTGCGCCTGTTCGGTTGAAACGCCGGGCTTAAGCCGCGCAATCGTCTGATCTATTCGCTGGCCGCGACTGTGGCGATTGAAGAAACGATCGTCCAGCCACCACAGGTCACTCTGAAACGGAAAACGAAAACCCGGCGGCATCACTCCGGCGATCGTCATGCTGCGCCCGTCGATTCGAATCTGGCGTCCCACGACTGCCGGGTCGCTGGCAAATCTTCTTTGCCACAATCCATGACTCAAAAGTACGGTGTCAGGAATTCCTGCTTCTGGACCATGACCGAACAGAGGCGCGACACGCAGCGTGGAAAACAAGTTTGACGTGCCGAAAGTCAGACTAAGCGTTTCTGTCGCGTCACTAAATTCGAGGTTCGCATTCCAGCGAAGATTGAAAAACGCGAAGTCGTCAAAGACGTTGTTTTGACGACGCCAGTCTTCATAGTCAGGGAACGACACGCCAACCGATTGTCCGTGCTGTTTTGAATCGACCATCACGAGCCGGTCAGGCTCGCCGTAAGGCAGCGGACGCAGCAGAAACGCATTGACGACGCTGAAGATGGCTGTGTTGGCGCCAATACCCAGGGCAAGCGTGACGATCGCGATGAGGGTGACTCCGGGATTCTTCGCCAGCAGTCGCTTGCCGTAACGCAGGTCTTGCAGAAACTCTTCGATCAATCGTCGCATCTTCCGCACCTCACGCCGCACGGGTTTCAAGATCCCGCTCTTTATAAACTTTTTATGTCCTATTTACACCTTCTTTATAACGACGGGCGTACTGTTATTTGTTTGATGGCTACGACGTACAACCTGCCGGAAAGCGTTTCACCCTGGAAAATTCTTGGATCCGTCATCGGTTTATGCGGTGGACTCATGGCCCCGATCATCGGATCGGTGCTCACCGCAATTTCGTGGTTCGTTGACCCCATGTGGCATGGTCTTTCGTTACATGCCGCGGCGACATCTTTGTTTGTTCTGACGTTTCCTCTGCTACTCCTCGGGGCCCATTGTCTTGATCTGCTGGAAAAGGAGAAAAAGCGCACACATTAACTATGGCGACGGCGATCAAGCGGTTACTGGTAGGAAGAGCACTGAGGACCGAACAAGCGGCGCACGAACGACTCACAAAGAAAACTGCACTCGCAGTGTTCTCGTCTGACGCACTCTCGTCGACGGCTTACGCAACCGAAGAGATTTTGCTGGTCCTTGCCGTGGCCGCGGCCGCGACGGCGAACAGCTCTTTTAGTTACGTCATCCCGATTTCGATCGGGATCGCCGTGCTACTCGCCATTGTCGCGACGAGTTACCGGCAGACGATTCACGCGTATCCCTCCGGTGGCGGAGCATACATCGTCGCCAAAGATAACCTCGGTACGACACCGGGACTGGTTGCCGCGGCCTCACTGCTCGTCGACTACGTGCTCACGGTGTCGGTGTCGATCGCGGCCGGTGTAGCAGCGATCACCTCAGCGGCGCAGGGCACACGGTACGCCTGGTTGAATGAACACAAGGTGATGCTGTGCCTGATCTTTATTGCGTTCATTGCGATCGCGAACCTACGCGGCGTGCGCGAGTCGGGCGCGCTTTTTGCCACGCCGACTTACGTGTTCATCGTAAGTTTTCTTTTCATGGTCGCGTTCGGATTGTTTCACTACTTCGTCTACGGTGGTGCCGCTCCGGTTCCAAGCGAAGAGGAATTCAAAACTGCCGAAGGTTACAGTTTGCAACCGCTGACGTTGTTTCTGTTGCTCGGCGCGTTTTCAAACGGTTGCGCAGCGCTCACCGGGATCGAAGCAATCTCAAACGGAGTACAAGCTTTCAAGAAACCCGAGTCGCGTAACGCAGCGACAACGCTCGTATGGATGGCAGTGCTGTTGACGATAATGTTCCTCGGCACGAGTGTGATGGCGTATCTCTACCACGTACATCCGAAACAGAGTGAGACAGTGATCTCGCAATTTGCGAGGATCATGTTCACTGGATCGTTTGGATGGTTCTACTACGTGGTCCAGGCTGCGACGGCGGCGATCCTCGTGCTCGCAGCCAATACGGCGTTTGCTGATTTCCCGCGACTATCGAGTTTGTTGGCCCGCGATCGCTTTCTGCCGCGTCAGTTTGCAAATCGCGGCGATCGGCTCGTCTTCTCGAACGGCATAGTCATACTCGCAATCTTCTCAGGATTGCTGGTGATCGTTTTCGGCGGCGACACGTCGCGGTTGATCCCGCTTTATGCGGTAGGCGTTTTCTTATCGTTCACGTTGTCACAATCGGGCATGGTCGTGCACTGGTTGAGAGAACGCCGCGAACTCAATTCCAATTGGAAAAAGTCGATTGTCATGAATGCGGTGGGTGCTCTCGCGACCTTCATGGTCCTTTGTGTGTTCGTCGCGACAAAATTTATTCATGGCGCATGGATCGTTGTGCTTGTGGTCCCTGTTATGGTCGTGCTGTTCAAGGCCATCAACAGACACTACCGCACCGTCGCGAAACAGCTTTCAACTGACGGGATGGACCCGTTGAAGCCTTTAAGACATCGCGTAATCGTGCCGATCTCAGGCATGCATCGCGGCGTCGTTTCCGCATTGCAGTATGCACAATCAATCGCCCGCGACCGCGTTCAGGCCGTGTATGTAGATTTCGGCGAAGACGCAACCGCGAATCTAAAGGAGAAGTGGGAACGCTTAGGCGCAGGCGTGCAGTTGGTCGTACTGCCTTCGCCCTACCGCGAACTAACTCGTCCCCTCCTGAGATACATCAACCGGATCACCCGTGAAAACTCCAACGACATGATCACCGTTGTGCTGCCCGAGTTTATTCCGGCGAAATGGTGGCAGCACGTGCTGCACAACCAGAGTTCACTGCTGTTGAAAGGATCGTTACTGTTCAAAAAGGGTGTGATCGTTACGAGCGTTCCATATCATCTGGACCGGTAAGACCTTCCTCCTCGTACGCGCATGCAGCCGTGCTATAATCCCGCCCACACGCACGCCGGTCACGTCAGTCAGTTTCGAACCGCGCATCATGGGAGGCACGACGAATGTCGGAACTCGTCGTGGGAACACAATCACATCGCGCTAGTTTAATATCCCGCTACCGGCACATTCTCCGTCCCGCTCTCGTCGCAATATCAGTCAGCGCCGCCTACTTCGTCGGCGCGAAGATCGGATTCGCCCTAACATTCCAGCCTCATCCAGTCTCGACGCTGTGGCCGCCGAACTCGATCCTGTTTGCGGCGTTGTTGTTGTCGCCAGTTCGATGGTGGTGGTTTCTTTTACTGGCCGTCTTTCCGGCTCACCTTTTATCGCAGCTCAACGCCGACATACCGCTGCCGATGATGTTTTGCTGGTTTGTCAGCAACTGCACCGAAGCTCTGATCGGAGCGTCCCTTTTCCGGTATCTCAGTAAACACGTCAGCCTCGACACGTCGTACCGCGTTGGAATCTTCATTCTCGTGGCCATTCTTGGTCCATTCCTGTCTTCATTCCTCGACGCGGGCTTTGTCGTGCTGAATCAGTTCGGGACCAGCCTTTACTGGGACGTATTTCGCATGCGCTTTTTCTCAAACGTCCTGGCTTCGTTGACTCTTGTTCCATTGATCGTCACTTGGAAAAGAGGCGGACTTCGATCACTAACAACCGCGCCGCCGCAGCGATACCTGGAAGCAGCGCTGCTTGCCGCCGGGTTGCTGATAGTTGGTCGACTCAGCTTTGGCACGCGAGAACTGGTTGAGAACACCACTCCGGCGTTGTTGTATCTGCCGTTACCGCTTTTGTTGTGGGCGTCAATCCGGTTTGGACCAAGAGGATCCAGCGCTTCTCTTTTAGTCGTTGCCTTCTTTGCGATCTGGGGAGCGATCAATGGTCTTGGACCATTTACGGGAGCGACGCCCGAACAAAGTGCTGTGTCGGTGCAGTCGTTTTTGATTCTTGCGGCAATGATGCTGTTGTTTCTCACGGCCGTGATGAGAGAACGCGACGAGGTTTCGCAACGCAACCGTGCTTTGTTGAACGCGCATCCTGACATGGTTTTCCTGATGTCCAATGAGGGTGTTTACCTTGATGTTCACGCGCGAGATCGGGACAACTTGCTGCTGCATCCGGAACTGTTTCTCGGCAAGAACGTGCGGGAGGTAATGCCGCCTCAACTTGCGGATGATGTGACCCGGTGCCTGGCGCGAAGTGCCAGCACAGACGAACCGCAAGTGCTCGAGTACTCGCTAGACATCGGTGATGAAGAACGGCATTTCGAGGCGCGTCTGATTGGAATGGAAGACGACAAAACACTCAGCATCGTTCGCGACGTTACCGATCGCCAACTAGCCTCACAGGCTTTGAAAGACAGTCAGCAAAAACTTAATCAGAGTCACACGCACGTGCGGAGCCTGCTAGGTCGCCTGATCGACGTGCAGGAATCGGAGCGCCGGCGTATCTCGCGCGAGCTTCATGACGATCTAAGTCAAAAGATCGCGACGCTCTCGGTCGCCATCAGCCGTCTCAAACGGCGACTCCCGCTCTCAGACACAGAAATCATCAACGAACTCGACGATTTGCGACAAAAGACCAACAGTCTGACAAACGAGATTCGCCGTTTGTCTCACCAGTTACATCCTGCGGTCCTCGAACATCTTGGACTCGTAACGGCGCTCGAGTCGTACATCGGACACTACCAGGACGAAGAACAGATCGACGTGCGACTAAGCGCGGAGCTTGGCGAAGAACGGGTTCCTTTTCAAACGTCCATTTGCATTTATCGTGTTGCTGTGGAAGCCTTGCGTAACGTGTCGCGACATTCCGGCGCCGCTTCGGCCGCTATCTCATTAAGGCGGGAGAATGGTTCGTTGGAGCTGCGCGTGTCAGACTCCGGAAAGGGTTTCGACGTCGAGGCGTTCAGAAAAGGCGGCGGTCTCGGACTCATCAGCATCGAAGAGCGACTAAGACTGTTGCACGGAACTTGTGAAATTCATTCGAGCCCACAGAAAGGTACGACGCTCGTCGCCCGAGTGCCGTTGACGAATTAGGAATATGAACCGAATACGGCTGTTACTAGCCGACGATCACATGTTGTTTGCGGAAGGTCTACAGAGTCTGTTGCACGACGAGTTTGAGCTGCTCGGCACGGTCGGCAATGGTAAGGATCTTGTCGAGGCGACTCTTCGTCTGGATCCGGAAGTGATTCTCGTCGACATTTCGATGCCGGTGCTTAATGGTTTCGACGCCGTGCGACGCATCCGGAAAGACGGTCACAACGCGAAGGTAATCTTTCTGACGATGCACGACGACGAGACGCTCGTCGCGGAAGCGTTTCGTTGTGGCGCGTCCGGGTACGTCTTGAAACAGGCAGCGGGCGAAGAGTTAGTTACGGCCATCAGGGAAGTCGCGCAAGGTAACAACTACCTCACGCCGTTGATCACCAACAAGCCGGTTGGGCCATTGGCCAGTGGTCCACCGAAGTTGAGTCTCACGCCGCGCCAGCGTGAAGTGCTGAAGTTGATCAGCGAAGGAATGACGATGAAGGAGATTGCCGTCGAATTGAGTATCTCGACGAGAACTGCCGAGTCGCACAAGTACGAGATGATGGAGGCGCTCGGTGTGGAAACCACCGCCGAACTCATTCGCTACGCCTTACGTCTCGGCCTCATCTCGTAGAGTGTTATAAACTGCTGACAAGATCTCCCATCGGTTATTCATGCACGAAACTCTTTCTCAATACTCGCCCAAAGAGTTAGCACGGTGGAAGGTGCTTTCCATCGCGTTCGCAGTGCTGGCGTTCTGCATCGGCGCCGCCGCTTTCCTCGGTTGGTTCCTCGGTAACGAGTTTCTCAAACGCATTCATCCCTCGCTGGTTACGATGAAGGCAAATGCAGCCATTTGCCTCATGCTGGTGTCGTTTTCAGTGTTGTTGATTCACGGTTCAAGAACGACGACGTTGAGACGCCGCATCAGCCAGGTTTGCGCCGCAATCGTCATTTTAGTCGGGCTGCTAACACTCAGCGAACATATCCTCGGTTGGAATCCGGGTATCGATCAGTTTCTGTTTGTGGAGACAACTCAGCAGGCGGGTGTCTCCTTTCCCGGCCGCATGGGCATTGCCGCATCGCTTAATTTCGCCTTACTGGGAATCGCGCTTGCGCTCATGGACGTACGATCGAAGCGCTGGTTTCGCGTGCCGAACATCGCCGTTTTCACAGTTGTCGCGATCACGTTGCTGGTCTTTCTTCACTATTTTTACGGTATCGAGAGTTTCGAACCGTTAGCTCGATACCTCACCATCGCGCTGCATACAGTCGTTGCGTTTCTCAGTCTCTCCGCGGCGATTCTTCTGATGCGACCCGAGCGCGGGCTGGTCGCGATGTTCCTCGGAAACAGTTCAGGCGCCGTCGTCGCACGCCGTATGTGGCCGGTGTTGTTGATCGTGATCCTGCTGGGTTGGATCAGGACCAACGCGCACAGCGAGGGATGGTTCAGCGCCGGTTTTGGGACAGCCGCCTTTGTTCTCGCGATCCTCCTGTTGCTCGTCGGCTTGATCTGGTGGACTGCCGTATCGCTCAACCGAACCGATCGCGAACGCCTGCTCGCGAACCTCGCGCTGCAACACAGCGAAGCACGTTTGAGCGCACTGCTCGAACAACTTCCGGTTGGCGTCGGACTTACCGATCCCCAGGGACGCATCCTCGTTAGCAATTCACTCTTGAATGCTTTTGTAGGAGATCTAATTCCTTCCGCCGACGATACGTTGAGCACTCGTTGGCGAGGATGGGACGTGGAAGGGCGCGAGCTGCCTCGTTCGGAATGGCCCGGTGCAAGGGCGCTTCGAGGTGAGCAGGTCAGCGGTGGGATGGAGTTTCTTTACACGGCCGATGACGGAAAGCAGATCTGGACACGCATCGTCAGTGTTCCGTTTCGCGATCAAGACGACGAAGTTGCCGGCGTCGTCATTGTCGTCCAAAACATCGACGAACAGCGACGTGCCGAGGACCGGCTCGACGTACTTGTTCGCGTCAGCGACCTGATTAGAACGCTTCAGGATCCGTATGAACTGTCGTACGCAGTGGCGCAGACGGTCGGCATGCATCTCAACGTGCGGCGCTGTTTGTTCAACGAGACCGACGTCGAGCGCGACCTCGAGATAGTGCATCGCGATTATTGTGATGGCGCGGAATCAGTGGCGGGTGAGCATCGCATTTCCGAGTACAGCAGCATCACGTCCGCGGACATGGAGCGGGGGAAGACCGTTATCAACTTTGATTCGAAGATCGATCCACGCACGGCCGCGGATTACGAGCGCAGTTACGCACCAAACGACGAGCGTGCGTATGTTGCGGTGCCGTTGATGCGCGACGGTCGCTGGGTGGCTTCGCTGTGGGCCAGCGATGACAAGCCGCGGCAATGGAGCAGGGAAGAAGTGTCGCTGTTGCAATCCGTCGCCGAACGCACGTGGACCGCGATTCAAAAGCTGCGTGCGGAAGCCGAGCGCGAGCAGTTGCTCCAGCGAGAACAGGAAGCGCGTGACGCAGCGGAGAAGGCAAACCAACTCAAGGACGAGTTTCTGGCGACGCTGTCGCACGAGCTGCGCAATCCGTTGAACGTGATTCTCGGCTATTCGGAGTTGCTGCTGCGCATGCCGGAGATCGAGCGCTCGTCGCGGTTGGCCCAGATGGCGGAGGCGTTGAGACGTAACGCGCAGTCGCAATCGCAGTTGATCAACGATCTGCTCGATCTGTCACGTTTGCAACGCGGCAAGATTTCGCTGAATCAGGAGACGGTTTCACTTGCGGCGATCATCGACAGTGCGGTGGAAACAGTTCGTGCCGACGCGTCGGCGAAAGGCATCAACCTCCGTTTGCTCGGCACCGATCAGCTTTTGCTCGTCGACGGCGACCGTTTGCGGTTACAGCAGATCGCGTGGAACCTTTTGAATAACGCGGTGAAGTTTACGCCGCACGGTGGGAGCATCGATATCGGTTTGAAGAATGACAACGGAAGCGCAGTGCTGGTAGTCGCCGACACGGGGCAGGGAATTGAGCCCGCTTTTCTGCCGCACGTGTTTGAAATGTTTCGCCAGGCGGACAGCAGCAACAGCCGGCGTCATGGTGGACTCGGCATCGGTCTCGCACTGGTGCAACAACTGGTCCAACTTCATCGCGGCACGATCCAGGCTCACTCGGAAGGAGCGAACCAAGGTTCGCGTTTCACTGTGCGTCTGCCGTTGTTGCGTGAAACAGGGCCACTCTCTTCGTCCGTGCTTGCGGCGTCGGCGGCGGCGAAGTTCAAAATTGCTCCGCGCACGAGTTTTTTGATTGTCGACGATTCCGAAGATACGATCGGGATGCTTGAACAGTTACTGAAGATGAGCGGCGCGAACGTCACGACCGCGACGAATGGCAAAGACGCGCTGCGACTTGCTTCGGAAAACGAATACGACGTGATCCTGTCCGATATCTCGATGCCCGAAATGGATGGGTTTGAGTTTTTGCAGAGATTGCGAAAGATAGATGGACGGCAACACGTTCCGGTTGTTGCGATCACCGGCTTTGGCCGCAGCGACGACATCGAACGGGCGCGTGCGGCAGGCTTTTATTCGCACCTGACCAAACCTCTAGACCTCGACGCTCTCGCCGAAGTCTTGGCCCAACTCGCACGCCACCAGCGCGGTCGCGGCATTGACGGCCCCGACCGCACCCTCGATACCGACTACGACGCCACCGCCGGCCCGGCGTGTTAGCCTTACTTCAATGACTAACGCGATCGAGATTGTCGACGTCCATAAAACTTATCAGGCACGGAAAGGCGAGGTGGTTCACGCGCTGAACGGGATTTCGTTTCGGGTTCCGCAAGGGCGCATTTACGGACTACTCGGTCCCAACGGCGCCGGCAAGTCGACACTCGTAAAGATCCTCAGCACCATCACGCCACTCTCCTCCGGACGCGCTACGGTCATGGGTTTCGACGTCACGCAACAGCCGCTCGCCGTGCGGGAGCAGTTGGCCGTCGTGCTACAGCAGACGGCGACAGAAAACCTCTTAACCGTTCGCGACAACTTGCTGATCTACGCTTACCTTCACGGTGTAAAACCGGCAGCCGCTCAAGAACGACTCAAAGACGTCGTCGAAGAATTTGAAATCGGCGAACGATTGCGCGACACGGTGCAGGAGTTGAGTCTTGGCACCAAACGTCGCATCCAGGTCGCGAAGATTTTCATGCTGGACACGCCCGTGATCATTCTTGACGAAGCTACGACGGGCATGGATCCGTTAATGAAACGCCGCGTGATGGATCGTCTGCGTGCCGAAGCGCGAAACGGACGCACGATACTCTTGACGACGCAGGTCCTCAGTGAAGCAGAAGAGTTGTGCGAGAGCATCATGATTTTGGACCAGGGACGCGAGATGGCTTCCGGCACACTGCGCGAGCTGCGCGCCCTATCGACGCACATATTTCGCGTGAGTCTCTTATTTGGCGACACGAATGGCGATTTGATGGGCCGCCTTCAGGCGCTCAATCCAGTCGAGTTGCAAGTGGAAGGAAACAGCGCGGAGATGGTGTTTCATGGCGAGGAGTCGTCGCTGCTGGGTAAGCTTGCTGAGATCTCTCGCGAGACTCCGATACTTCAGTTTGAAGTACGTGGTCCAACACTCGAGGAAGTCTTTATCGCGTTGATGAAGGAAACGAGATGAGTGGCATCGGAGCAGTTTTTTACCGCGACTACCGTCAGCGGATGACGAACATCGCATTCGTGTTTTGGGATCTGTTCGTGCCGCTGGCTTATTTGATTCTATTTGGCCTCGGTTTTGAGCGCATGCTCGGCGGCGCGATCGCGGTCGGCGGTGAGGGCTTTGGTTACATTGCGTTCCTTTTGCCCGGTGTGCTGGGAATGGTCACTTTCTCGGTCGCGATGAACACGTCCTGGGGGTTCTTCATGGACAAAGACTCCGGGATCTTCTACGAATTGCTCACCTATCCGATTACGCGACTGCAACTACTCATCGGCAAGATCAGTTTCAATCTTCTGCTGGCGCTCATCGGATCGATAATGGCGATCATCACCGGCGTCGCGTTCATGAACGCGACTATTCGTTGGGACCTACTTCCACTGACAGCGGCGATCGTCGTCGTCGCGACCGCCGAATGGTTCTTTCTTTTCAGTGTCTTCGCGATCAAGTTCGCGCGCATGGATACTTTCAACACGTTACTGAGCGCGATGTACATACTGCTGATGTTTCTCAGCTCGATGTTTTACCCGCTTCCGGACCTGCCGTTCTGGTTTCGTATTCCTGCATACCTCAACCCGATGACGTGGCAAGTCGATCTGTTGCGCTTCAGCTTGTTAGGTGTGGGTTCCACTACGACATTGTTGTGGGAAGGCGTGGCCGTCATCGTCTTCGGCGTAATCTGTCTTTCGCTTGCGGTCCGCGCTTTGAACCGCGCTGACTAATCGGCTTACTCAATCGTCGGGCAACGAGGCGCTGAACAGCGGTTGGCCTGCTAGCGACGTGTAAAACGCAAAGACAACCATGGCAACCATCACGATAAGCGCGAGAACGTAGTCGCCTGCATACCAGGCGGAAAAATCCGACGTGATCGGAAAGAAGATCATCACGTGCAGCACGAATAACGCGACCATCACAGCCAGCAAACCGTAACGGTACAGCACCCCGATCAGCAACGCGGCGGAGAATGCCGAGAACGGCAAACCAACAGCGACGTTATCGAAAGTCAAACCCTGCGCCACAGCAGCTATTAACCACAACGCAATCCCTGCAAAACGTTCGCTACGAAGGATGATGAACAGCAACAGCAGGATGAATAGCAGGATGAACGATTGCATCAGAGCCGCTAAGATCTGGTTCGCGAACCCGTGTACAAAGGAACGAATGCCAAGCAATTGCGTTGCTGGAAAATCAAACCACGGAATGTCCGGCAAGTAACCCAATGCTTGCGGAACGAGATTAGCCAGGTAGATGTGTGAGGCGATTAGTCCCCCTCCGCATAGCGCTCCGATCAGTATGTCGCGGCCAACCAGCGGATCGCGAAAGCCCCCGGCCAGCAAACGACTCCACGAAATGATTCGATCCGGCCAGCGCCGTCGCACAAACGGTTCGAACGCAAGGTAAACGACCCAGAAGAAAAACGCCCAGAACAAATCGTTCTGAACATTCGAGATGAAGTTGAACGCTTCGAATTCCGAGGCGACGTGATGCGCGCTGAACAACCAGTTCAGAAAACCGAAAGACAGCACGAACACGGCAAGACGAAATGCGCCTTTGCGATCCCCGCGACCGAGTCGTAAGTTTCGCAACGCCAGCAGCGCGCTGCCTAACATCACGATGATAAACACAGAAAGCAGCAGGATGATTAGAGCGCGTTGTTGAAACCGCGCCAGACCGAACACGACAGTACGCGGTTGGTCCCACGGTTCAAGAAGCTCGAAATAAACAAGCGTACCTTCAAACGCCGCCGCCTCGACGTGAACCTTCATGTCAGGACGATCGGCATAGAAACCATCCCAAGCCTCGCGCACCGTTGCTTGATGCGGCGGCGTCCAAACCGAAGGAACAGATTGAAACTTCGTCTGGTCCAACCCCGCTTCCGCAAAAAGCTGTGACCAGTCGACTGGCGTAGCCGGGTCAACGCCTGAGCTTTTCTGTGGCGGCACGGCGTAGAACGAACGCAAACGCCCGAGCGTGTCCAATGTGACTGTCGTCATTCCCGGAAAGTCGCGCGAGGGCGTGTACTCGTTGACGATGTTGACATCCCGGGTGTTAAACGGACCAGGGCTCTGTCGATACCAGAAGTAGATCGCTGCTGGTTGACCGCTGCTCAACCTGTCCCAGCGGGACGGCGACTGATCTGTGTCGCGGATATAGTTGAGATACGAGCGATCGTCGCCCATGCCATACGCGGAGTCGCCGGGCGTCGCCGTGTAACCAAACTTCTTAACAAGCTCGGATGCGCGATCGCGCAATACTTCCGGCGACTTGGTCAACGGTACTTTGCGATAAAGTGCGGTGTAGCGCGAGGCGAACGAGATGACCCCGACCATTACAAGAAACCCGGCCAGTAACGCGATCGCTACCGCCGGTTTCAATCCGCCTTGCTTCGGTGCGGCGGCGACCATCTCGGGCGATGGCGTTTCGCCTGCCGCAAGTGCCGCCGCGAGTGGATCTCCTCCAGGCAACGCAGCGGCGACTTGCAATGCCGAATCGGGTCGCTTAGCTGGATCTTTTTCAAGACAACGAAAGATGACTCGCTCAACGAGCGGATCGAGTTCCGGAACGATCTCAACGGGGCTCGTCGGCGTCGTGTCACTTCGTCGCAACCGCAACAACTCCTGTAACGTCGTCGCCTCGAAAGCGCGCTTTCCGGTGAAGATTTCATATAGGACCAGGCCGAGAGAGTAGATGTCACTCTTGGTCGTCAGTTCGTGGCCGTCGAGTTGTTCGGGCGACATGTAGGCCGGTGTTCCCGACATCGCTTCACGTCGATCGATCTCTTCCTCGACGGCAGCGATCCCGAAATCGGTGATGCGCACCTGACCGTGCTCGTCGAGCATGACGTTCGCGGGCTTGAGATCGCGATGAAGCACGCCGCGTTCGTGCACCGAGGCAAGACCGGCGCAGAGTTGACGCGCGACTTGTATTGCTTTGTCCTGCGGCAGACGTCCGATGCGTTTGAGCAGAGACGAGAGTTCTTCGCCGCGCACAAACTCCATCGAGATGAAATGTTCGCCGCGATACTCGCCGATGTCGTAAACACGGCAAACGTGCCGGTGTGAAATCTGGCGCGCGACACTGACCTCTTTGTAGAACCGTGCGAGCGTCGCGCCGTTCGCACTCAGCGACGCAGGCAGAAACTTGAGCGCTACGGCTTGTTTGAGTTTGAGATCGTCGGCGCGATAGACCTCGCCCATGCCGCCGCGCCCGAGTAGACCAACGATGCGATAGCGATCGGACAATACGTCGCCGGGGATGAATCGTGCGTCGTCGATCGAATCCGAGGTTGAGGAGGACGGACGGTGAGTTTCGTTGGGCTCGGTGATTAACCTCGCGGCGGCGTTGAAAACATCGGTTGGAATAAACTCGGTGGCCTGCTCATCGATCCTGAGCATCTTCTCGACTTCGCGACGAAGCTCACGATCACCGCTGCAAGCCTTATCGAGGAACGCGGCGCGATCCTGAGGCTCACGTTCGAGAGCGGCTTCGAAAAGTTCGTCAATTCTTCGCCAGCGGTCGGGTTTCATCTGCTGTGCCTTCGGAGATCAATCGGTACAACCACGCTTTCGAACGCCGCCATTCACGTCTGACGGTGCGTGGTGAGATGTCCAACACCTCGGCGGTTTCTTCAAGACTCAAGCCACCGAAGTAACGTAACTCGACGATCTTTCCTTTCTGCGGATCCACCTGTTCAAGAAAACGAAGCGCTTCGTCGAGCGCGATGAGTTCCTCGTTTCGATCCTCGGCAACGAGGAGCGCGTCCTCGAGTGATACCTGGACGGCGCCGCCGCCGCGCTTGTCTCGTGCGTGGAAGCGCGCATGATCGATCAGGATGTGACGCATCACTTGAGCACAGACCGCGTAGAAGTGCGCGCGGTTGCGCCACTCAAATCCTTCCTGACCCACAAGCTTCAGATACGCTTCATTGACGAGCGCGGTTGCCTGCAAAGTGTGGCCCGGCTGCTCGTGGCTCATCTGCCGGCGAGCAATCCGTCGGAGTTCGCCTTGTACCAGCGGGAAGAGCTTATCGAGCGCCGACTTGTCGCCCCGACCCCAATCGGCGAGTAACTGGGTGACCTCCTGCGGCGACATGGTGGGCATTCGTGCTCTCCATCGGCGAGTTAGCCTTGCGAATAGCGCCGCAGATTCTAACACCATTGCTCAATCCGCGAGCGAATCAAAAATATTTTCGCTTGCGTGGCCACTTTTCTTCCGGGACGTCGCTTTCCTGATTGAGGCTGATTTTGAACTTCAAGAGGAGAAATGAAATGAACACGTCAGTAGGCATGTTGAAGCGTTACGCGGTCGCCGCGCTGTTATTGCTTGTTGGGTTGATTTGTCCCGTATTTGCACAGAACGGTGCAGAGGCGGACGAAGCAGCCATTCGCAACAACGTTAACGAGATGGTGGAAGGATGGAACACGAAGAGCGGTGCGCGTTGGGCAAGTGTCTTTGCTGAAGATGCCGACTACGTAGTGATAAACGGTAGCTACGTCAAAGGCCGTGCGGACATCGAAAAATCGCACAACATGATATTCAGTACGATATACAAGGACACAACTGTCTCAATCAACGTCAAACAGATTCGTTTTCTGCGACCCGACGTGGCCGTGGTCCATGTGACTGGGCGTCGTGATGGTCCAACCGATGACCTTAAGCAGGGAGCGATCATCACCATGGTGATGACGAAAGGTAAAGACGGCTGGAAGATCGCAGCGTTTCAGAATACCGCTGTTCCATTACGATGATGGACCAGCTTGCGAGTAATGAAGCACGGCCCCGATTCCGGCGCCGAGGAACAGGCCATAGGAGACGCCCCAGAGCAACATTCCGCCCTGGCCACCGATGGCATCGTTGAGTGCTGAACCGAGAAAGTATCCGATCGAGTTTGCGACGAACAGCAACAGGGCAAACTTCAATGTCGATCGGATCGTGTTGAAACCCGCCGCGAACACGAGCGCCATCAGGATCGATCCGGCGAGTGATCCCACCCACTCGCCCGCACTCCTGCGCAACACGAAGTATGCCGCCACCCAACCAATGGCATACATGAAAAATGCCAGACCGTAGAGAAGATAAAACTTCGGCAAACGCCACCGGCCGACAACCAGCGAACCTAAAACTGCCCCACCTAACAAGATGAAGAGCACGGTCCATACGACGTAAGCCCCACCGACACTGAGAGTCCGGTACATCCACCGCTCGCCGAAAGCAACGGTGGCGAATACAACGAGACTAACTAAGCAGAACCCGATCGCTCCGATAACAACTGATCGTGCGAGCGAAGGCACAGATCGATTGTCAGACATGTCACTCATCTTCTTAGCTCCTATGGCTTTGCCAAACTCACCTTCGTCGAGGCGCGCGGCCAAACAGCTCTTTACGACGCAGTTTACTTAGGAGTTTAAAAGGCGCAACGCGGCTCACGTCCCCAAAATGCCTTGCTGGTGATCATTGACGGGGAAGGACAACAGTTGTCGAATCAGTTTACTTGCGTTTTGCATAGAGAACACTTAGTTACTAATGCGTCATGGCATAAATGACGACATTAATCGCGACCTTATATGCCACCACCCCATACTTGATCGGATAGCGCGGGTCGTTGATCCATTCCCACGCGTCGCCCAGGTCACAGTTACGGGTCAGAAATATCATTAGCCTGCCATTCCTGTTTCGACCCCCATGTAATGAGGTATGACGCCATCCCGCTCATAGGTCACGCCGTGACTAAGTGCCGCCCATCCGGGGACCTGTACAACTCCGTCTAAATCGAAATAACTGTGGAAGATCGGATGGGTAGTTGGTAGATCTTTGATCTCATATTCAGGCAGCACTTTCTTTATTTGTGCGCGCGCACGTTGCCACTCCACCTCGCCGTGGAAGTCGTCGAGAAACAGAAAACCTCCGCGCAGCAGATACTCTCGCAACGCTGCTGCATCCTGATCAGACAACTCCATGTGTCCCGGCTCGACAATGTACGCAAGCGGGTAATCGAATAAACTTTCGTCAGTCGGACGCAATTGCAAAGGGCCACCGGAAAGGCGCAGGTTCGTACCTACCCATTCGCGGATGCCTGACATGAAATGTTTGTCTGCCTCCGGGAAATCAACTCTCCACGCGCCCCCGAACCCATAGTTGTACGGTGAGTGCGGGGAGTCGTAAACGATCCTGACGAAGGTAAACTCTCCGGTTGGTGCGGCATCGCTGGCGGGTGGCTGCACCGGACGAGGCGTAGGTTGAGCTGGACCGGATAATATCAATGCGAACAGAATCGTCAGAGCCGCAGCGAAGAATCGCAATGCCCGTTGACATCGCAGGGTTAATCGTCGAATTACAATTGTCATTTCACTTGCGCTTGACATAGTAACCCTGGCGAGCGCGTATCTTCAGATCCGCACGTGATGGAACTTGCAATGAGTTTCGGAACTGGTGGAGGCGGAGGCAATTTATCAGTCGGTGTCGGAGTCTGTGCATTAAGACTCACCACAATCAATAACTCGGATAGTACAACGAAAACAAAACCGATAATGAAACTTCGTCCTGGATCCATTTCAACTGTTACCTTTGAAGTTTTATAGCCGTTGCGACCTTCGCGAAATATCCCCGGCGATAATTCAGATGCAACCTCTGTTTGCGTAGTTCGGGATTAAGCATCTCGATCTCGAGCGTGCGATATATGCGCCGTCGCGATTTTATTCGAAGGCGAATAGGCCGCTAGATACTGAGAGCGAAGTTCTTGCTAGATTTCGACTTGTCCCGAAGTAGTGATAGCCAGAGCGAAGCAGAACGCGAATATTAAAAATTTTTGCTACAAAACTTCCTGAAAATCTTGGAAATGGCATTCGCATAACCGTAACTGTTTGCAGAACTTCATAGATAGCAGGCGGGAAGACAAGAATCTATTATACGTTGGTATATCTCGGCGGCGCGTAAGGGGCCGGGTTTTGCGAGTGGAGCCGCGTTGCGCGCTTGTCATCGGGTCTCGTGAGAAGTATCACTATGCTCGTTCGAGACAAGCAGACGTTGTTCTGACGAGCCGAAGTCCACAATGACAACCCGTATCACGGAAAACCAAAAGTTGGTCAGAGTCTGGCGCCCTATTCAGCAATTACTGCTGGGTGCGGTGGGCTTGGCATTGGTCACCCTGGTTTGCTTTCGATTTCAGGTAAATTCCACCACCGTTGCTCTTCTCTATTTGATCGTCATCGGACTAGTGTCGCTTCAAGGAAGTTTCGTGCCTTCCGCCGTTGTGTCCATAATCGCGTATATGTGTTTGGATGCCTTCTTTACAGCACCACTCTTTGCATTAGGTATGAACCAGATTTTGGACGTTGTGGCTCCGATCACATACGTCACATCGGCGTTTGTGGTCACCCGACTCATATCTAGACTGCGTAAGTCGAATGAGCAACGGCAACAGGCAGAAGAGACTTTGCGTAAAAAGGAGGCGGAACTGGCCCATGTCACGCGGGTAATGACGATGGGAGAAATGGCCGCGTCGATTGCCCATGAAATCAATCAACCATTGGCAGCGGTCGTCAATAACGCCAGCGCATGTTTGCGTTGGCTGTCGAGTGACTCGCCAGACCTTGAAGAGGCTCGAGAGGCTGCTCAGGCCATCGTCCGTGATGGGAAAAGGGCTGGCGAGGTCATAGCGCGCATTCGCGCCATCTTAAAGAAACGGATCCCAAGAAGGGACCTCTAGACATCAAGCGAGCTATTCGCGACGTTGTTTCTGTGGTGCGAGACGAAGCAGAGCGACATAGAATCCATTTACGCTTGGATTTGGCCGAAGATCTTCCCAACGTTAATGGTGACAGTGTGCAGTTACAACAGGTCATCCTGAACCTCGTTATGAACAGTATAGAGGCAACCGCGGAGACCGATCGAAAGCTAAAAATACTCATTCGAGGTTACCCGAATGGCTCCGATTCAGTGCTAATTTCCGTGCAAGACTCTGGAATTGGCATTGATTCGCAGGACGTGGAAAGAATATTCGATGCTTTCTACACCACTAAAACTCATGGTTTGGGAATGGGATTGGCAATTAGTCGCTCAATCATCGAGGAACATGGAGGCGAACTGTGGGCCACGGCAAACAATGGCGAGGGTATGACCTTTCAGTTTACGCTACCAACATATCGGAACTAACGCTATGTCTGAGCAACAACCAATCGTTTTTGTGGTTGACGACGATGATGCAGTTCGCGCCTCGCTCGAAAGGCTGATTCGCTCAGCAGGGTTCACCGTAAAAACTTTTGCCTTAGCGGATCAGTTTCTAAAAAGCGAAAGACCTGATGTGCCAGGCTGTCTGGTGCTGGATGTAAAACTACCTGGACTCGGAGGGTTGGACCTCCAGCAGCGCCTGGCTGAAAGTGACAGCGCGATTCCAATTGTGTTTATAACAGGTCACGGTGACATTCCGATGTCTGTGCGCGCCATTAAGGCTGGAGCCGTTGAGTTTCTCACCAAGCCGTTCCGTGATCAGGATCTCTTAGACGCGATAAACCAGGCAATACAACTTGATCGCACCACCCGCGAATGGAAATCAGAGATTGCAAAACTACGGGATCGATATGAAACCTTGACTCCACGTGAACAAGAAGTCATGCAACTGGTAGTGGCAGGGATGCTAAACAAACAGATCGCCATGGAATTAGGCACGAGCGAGATAACAATCAAGGTCCATCGTGGTCAGGTTATGCAAAAGATGCGAGCCAATTCTTTGGCCGACTTGGTGCGAATATCCGAGAAGTTAGGAACGGCCACTACGAGGCAGGCTTAACTGTGTCCGACGAGCCGAAGATATACCTATACCAACGTATAATGGTTTCCTGTTGCAAAGACTGTTATCTAGATCGTGTCATCGAAGGCGCGGTATGTCCAATTCCCCTCTTATTTCGGTCGTCGAGGATGACGACTCTGTACGCGAATCTTTGTGGCGATTAATCAGATCTGTAGGTTTCGCCGTCCAAGCATTTTCTTCAGCCGAACAGTTTTTGAATTCGGAGCAGTTCCGAGAGACCCGCTGTCTAATTCTCGATGTGAAGTTGCCAGGAATGGACGGCCTGGAGCTTCAGCGTCAGTTGATCGCTAATCGGTGCGAAATACCGGTCATCTTTATCACGGCCCATGGCGACGACGCAGCACGTGTTCGGGCGCTTAGAAACGGCGCGCTTGAGTACTTGTTCAAGCCCTTCAGTGAAGAAGTTCTAATCGACGCTATCCACATGAGTCTTACGGCTCGACCAGTCGGATTGTAAGAATGCAACGCTAGATAGTCGCAGCCGCGAGATCTTTCAATGATTCTCATCACATTTAGAGGACGCTCTGCTTCAGTTGTCAAAACAGTAGGTTCCAACAGGTTTGACCATCGCAAGTCGAGTTTGACGGTGCTTCAAGGATGAGCGAAGACAGCGCAGACCGGCTCCTGCTTGCCGCGGCAACCGAAGGCGACCACAGCGCTTTTCTCAGTATCTTTCAGCGGTACGGCACACGCATCTTTACGTTTTTGTATAGGTTGTTGGGCTCCGCGAAAGCCGCCGAGGACATCACACATGACTGCTTTCTGGGGTTGATCAGAAATTATGAAAACGCTCGCTTCACTGACAACTCCTTGTTAATTCAACTCTATTCAACAGCGCGAAAGCTCGCGATCGAACGCTCACGAGAACACACTGAATACAAAACGCGGCATCGCTACCTTGAGGAAGAGTCAGTAGAGACAATCAAACGTTTGATTGAAGCTCTGTCATCCGTTGAACGTGAAACTCTAATCTTGTTTGAATACGAAGGTCTGTCGATACGGGACATTGGACAGATTGTGGAAGCCGATGACGAGCTAGTGAAAATGCGCTTGAATCATGCGCGAGAAAAATTGCGAGCGGCATTATCTCCTGAGGCGGACACCTCTAATAAGCAATAGATCTCGACAGGTCTCCATTACTCCCACAGTCGTAACTTTTGGTGCTGCGGTTGGTATGCTCTTAACACTAGGAACCTGAAGAAGCCGGATTTAAACTACTTTCGCTCGATTGCCTTCATGCTCCCCCATACATTCAAATTCAAATTCATATTCCTACTTCTTAGCTTTGTGTTCCTTTCATTGCCGGCTTCTAGTCAGATTCCGTTTTACACCGATGATGCTGATACGACGCCTAAGGGAAAGTTCCACATCGAGTTTTTTAACGAGCATGACTGGCTGCAAAGGTCGTCACTCCCTGGACAAAGACAAAACACTTCCAATTTCACTCTTAATTACGGTCTCACGGACCGGGTTGAGCTTGGGGTCAACGCGCCGTTCATCAAAATTTTCAACTCTCCGGAATCAAGACTCGGAAGTCCCTCGGGAATTGGCGATATGCAGTTTGGTGTAAAGATCAAATTAAGTGAAGAACGCGAAGAGTCGTCACTTCCTGGAATCACAGTTGTCTTCTATGCCGAGGCACCCACGGGAAGTATCAGGAAGCAACTTGGATCAGGGCTTATAGATTACTGGCTTTACGGTGTACTTCAGAAATCCTTTACCAAGCGAACCGTTGCACGATTGAACGGAGGAATTCTTTTCGCCGGCAACAGCTCCACTGGCCTAATCGGTATTGAAGCCAGCAGAGGACAAGTTTTTACCGGCAACGGTTCACTGGTGCGAGACTTTAACGAGAAGCTGAAACTGGGCATAGAAGTTTTCGGTGGCGTCACCAACGATTTCAATCTACGTCGAGGTCAACTTGAAGCACAGATCGGAGGAAGTTACGCCGTGCGTGATGATTTCGCATTCACTTTCGGTGTACTTGCCGGTCGCTTTCCCGCCAGCCCTCGCGTCGGCATTCATGTCGGGTTCGCCTATGACTTTAAGTAACTCTTTGAAGTGATTTACCAAATAACGATAGAGAGTGTTTCTAAGTGATCACTACGGTCTGTTTAAATAGCAACTCCAAAAAGTTCACTGAGAACTGCATCGCGGCTGACATCAGTGAACTTCGCGAGGTGGATGGTAATGTCATATGGGCCGACGTTACCGATCCGACCAGTCGGGATTTTGAAGAACTCGCCGAGGAATTTGGGTTCCATCATCTCTCGATTGAAGACTGTCAAAACCAACACCAACGGCCAAAGGTTGAAGAGTACCCCGGATACTACTTCATCGTACTCTACGAGGCTGAACTTGCGGGTCCAAACGATCGCTTGGAGTTAAGAGAACTAAATATATTTCTAGGGAGGAACTACCTTGTCACCGTGCACAGCCGTCCTATTCGCGCCGTCGAAACGGCCCGACGTCTCTGGCGCGAGTGGCTTGATCGCGCCGAAGAAGGATCCGGCTTGCTTGCTTATTTGCTAATCGATGCAATCGTAGACGATTACCTTCCCCTGCTCGATATCGTCAGCGAACGCATGGACGCTCTCGAAGACTCGATCTTTGGCGAATTTAGAGCCGAGGCAATCGAGGAGATCTTCGCAATAAAAAAGAAGTTGCTTTATTTGCGCCGGGCCGTAGCGCCGCTCCGCGACGTTTTTAATACCATGTTGAGACGCGAGCAGCAGATTTTTCCTCGAGAGACCTACGTCTATTTTCAGGATGTGTTCGACCATCTCATCCGCGTGGCTGATACGGTTGACACTTTGCGCGATATGCTCAGTTCAACCATGGACGCTTATCTTTCCGTTTCAGGTAATCGCATGAATATCATCATGAAACGGCTTACTTCGATCTCAACGATCTTGATGTCTGTGACACTTATCGCGGGCATCTACGGGATGAACTTCGATTTAATGCCGGAGCTAAAATGGCGCTTCGGCTACATCTTTGCACTCCTTTCAATGGTGGGCGTAGGATTCGCGCTTTATCGGTACTTAAAGAAGGTGAAATGGATATAAAGAAATCGGCATCACGGGTTCATTTCAGGAAGCACAAACGAAACAAGGGCGATACAGATCAGTTGGCTGCTCAGCTTGCTCCGTTGGAGGAGCAGGACAAGCCGGCGGCTGAACAGCAAATCGGCAGCCCTCTCGAGTCGACGAGTAGCGAGCAACAACGGGATTATGGTGCGATCGTCGTGGACAACGTGAGTTTAAATCTCCCGAAGGGCATTATCGAAGGCCGAGAAGAAAAGCAGTTCCTGGGTATTGAGCCGGTGGTATTAGTAGTCTTAATCATCGTGCTGAGTTTCATAGCATTCATCGCCTGGCAAATTTCCTTAATGCCAGCCCGCTGACTTACGTATTTAAAACTTCAGGCATGTGGTTCAAAAACAAGCTGCCTCCTTGAACGACTACCTCACCTATACCAAAGTATAATGGCATTTTTCTCTCAGATACTGCCATCTTAGTTCCAGATACCCAGAAGTTAATTACGAGCAAGTGTCGAAGCGGTGATCAGTGCCGCTGTGACTCTGTGTAAACGATCCCCATGAATCATCCGCTGGACGGCGTTAGAGAGAAAATCGTCAGGGCAGAAGCTCACCTTGCAACAGTAAAAGCAGAGATCGCTTCGCATAAGAACAATTGCACTGTTCTTGCTAAAAAACGGCCAAACGGAGATTCGATCTTTGACCTCTACATTAACTTTCCAAATCCGCCGTTAAGCTTGAGTTGCACCATTAGCGATTGCATCCAGAACCTACGAACCGGGCTTGATTATCTTGTGTGTGAGCTAGCGTTGGCGGTTGGTGAGCTTCCAATTCATAACCTGTTCCCGATTTGCAATACGCCCCAGGTTTTTAAACGACAGGTGGAACAGCGAGATCGTCTACATAATGTACCGGATAAAGGGCGAGCAATTATTGAGAGCCTGCAACCTTACAACGCCAGGGGCAGCAAGCGCTTCTCTCATCCGCTGTATATTCTCAACAAACTGATCAACGCCGATAAGTACCGCCTGCCGGCTCTCACCGTCACCTGTCGTCCTCAGCCCACATTCATTCACAATGAGCCGAATGGTCCAAACAGAATCGAAGGAACGTCCATCACAGAACCTTTTCAAGATGGTGCACGGCTTACAGATCAACGCTTGACAGAGATTCAAGGTGATGAAGTTACCATGCACATTGAGCGCGGAATCTATTTGCCCTTCAGCGATCTACCATGGACGGATTCTGCCGCCGATACCGTGTTAGGTAAGGTAGTTTGGTTTGTGAAGGATGAGGTCGTGCCGCGGTTCGAATCTTTTTTTGAACAGCGCTCTGAAGCTTCGGTTTTAGTCGCTTACAAGTAACGAGGTGTCATGTCCAACGCGCCACAACAGGATGCTACGTACTGGACTTGCCCGAAGTATTATCGGCACATATCAAGTGCCGCGTAAGGTTGATTGGCGTATGCCAAGCCTAATGTATTCATCCTGATATTCTTTACTGACCTGTTCCTTTCGTCAGGCCCTCCCACCCGCCGAAAGATTCGTACTTGATCGATCTCGACTAGAGGTGTTGGCGAGGTATCCATTATTGTGTCCAACATAAGCTATTTCTGCTTCAGAAGGAACGGATTTCAAATATGAAACAACTGAGAACCCTTTACGACCCAATCGAACCTTACGACAGCGGACACATTTCAGTCTCTGAAGTTCACCAGCTCTATTACGAACAGTCCGGTAACCCGAATGGCAAGCCGGTCGTGTTTCTGCACGGTGGTCCAGGTGCGGGTTTGACGCCGGAGTATCGAAGCTTCTTCGACCCGCAGGCGTATCGCGTAATCCTTTTCGAACAACGAGGCTCGGGAAGAAGTACCCCGCATGCTTCGCTCGAGAACAACACGACGTGGGACCTGGTCAGCGACATCGAAAAGATACGCGAACACTTCGGCGTCGAACAGTGGCTTGTGTTTGGCGGTTCGTGGGGCAGTACGCTTTCACTCGCCTATGCTGAGACGCACCCTGAGAGAGTGCGCGCATTGATTCTTCGAGGCATTTTTCTTGGTCGACAGAACGAGACGCGTTGGTTCTATGAAGAAGGCCAGGGTGCGAGCGCGATATTTCCCGAAATTTGGGAACAGTATGTACGAATTATTCCCGAAGCGGAACGCGGCGACATGATCCGCGCTTACTATCGTCGCCTCACGAGCGATGATCCGGCAGTGCGACTTGAAGCAGCGCGATTGTGGTCGTTGTGGGAAGCGAGCGCCTTAAAACTAATCCCGAATCAGGAGCTGATCGACGAGTTTACCGAGCCCGAGATGGCGATCGCCGTTGCGCGTATCGAGTGTCATTACTTCATCAACAACTGCTTCTTCGAAACGGATAATTACTTGATCGAGAATATTGATCGAATACGTCACATTCCGGCTGTGATTGTGCATGGGCGATACGACATTGTTTGCGCGTTCATGAACGCCTGGGATCTGCATCTTGCCTGGCCCGAAGCGGATCTCGAGATCATTCCGGATGCTGGTCACTCCGTAACCGAACCAGGAATCTGCGATGCACTCGTCCGAGCAACAGATCGTTTTCGGTAATTACTCAGCGAGCTGATTGAGTTGAACTCGCGGCGGGCGTCTTGTTCCACGGTGGTGGGTTGACGCCGAGCAGGTGGCGAACGAAGAAGTCGTACTGTTTGTGCGCTCCATAGGCGGCGTAACGATCGCCACGCGCGGCGCCGTGGTTCGCGCCAGGAACAACGAGTAGATCAAAATTCTTATTCGCTTTGATCAGCCGGTGGACCACTTGCATCGTCGACGACGGATCGACATTGGTATCCATCTCGCCGACGACAAGCAGCAACTCACCCTGCAATCGATGCGCGTTGTCGACATTTGACGAGGCAGAATAGTGCGGACCGATGGGCCAACTCATCCACTGTTCGTTCCACCAGATCTTGTCCATCCGGTTGTCGTGACAACCCGCATACGCAACAGCCGCTTTGTAAAACTCCGGATGAAACAGCAACCCGCCGAGTGCGTTCTGTCCACCCGCGGAGCCGCCATACAACCCGACGCGCGAAATGTCGTACCACGGATACTTCGACGCCACCGCTTTATGCCACAGGATACGATCCGGAAAACCAGCATCGCCTAAATTCTTCCACGCAACATCGTGAAACGCCTTGGATCGATTCGAAGTCCCCATGCCGTCGATTTGGACCACAAGGAACCCGATTTCCGCTTGGGCCATCATCGATGAGTAGGTAAGAAACGACTTCGGCACGAACGATCCCTGCGGTCCCGCGTAGATGTTTTCGATCACCGGATACCGCTTCGCCGGATCGAAATTCGTCGGCCGAATGATCACGCCCCAGATGTCGGTTTTGCCATCGCGACCCTTGGCGGTGAATACTTCCGGCGCCTGCCATCCCGCTTTGACGAGCTCACTCGTGTCGCCGCGTTCAACGGTTGCGACGAGTGAATTGTCCGCAGTCTTACGCAGTTCAATGACGTTCGCCAGATCGAGCCGCGAATAGTTGTCGACGTAAAACTGACCGTCGTTTGAGTAAGTTGCGTTGTGATTTGCGTCGGCGGTTGTGAGTTCCGTCAAACCGGTGCCGTCGAAGTTGATGCGAAAGAATGACAGGAAGTAGGGATCCTTGCCGGGACGCGTCCCACCCGCACTAAACCAGATCTGGCGTTTAGTCTTCGTCAACACGCTGCACCCCGCGCACGACCCACT
The DNA here is from genome assembly GCA_963789185.1 of uncultured Acidobacteriota bacterium. Lineage (GTDB taxonomy): Bacteria > Acidobacteriota > Blastocatellia > Pyrinomonadales > Pyrinomonadaceae > PSRF01. The sequence goes on along the minus strand of CAWBJU010000005.1, from coordinate 358,536 downwards.
CGCCGCGCGTGATCTGGTTCTTCACCGCGCCCGTCGCGCCGTCGTAAAGATAAAGATGGCCCCAACCGTCGCGCTCCGACATCCAGATAATCTCTTTGCCGTCGCTTACGTCATAGCGATACCTTCGGCCCGAGTCGGCAAGGCTCCCGTTCGCGTTGCGATAACTGAAAAAGGTCTTCGGTTCGTCGGAGATGACCGCGCGCGCCTGCCCGCTCGTGTTGACCTCGATCACGCGGTAAACCTGATGACCACGTTGGTTGTATTCAAACGTGAATGCGCTGCTATCTAACCGCCAGGCCGGATCGAAGATTTCGTACGGATTCGGAAACAACGAGTTGTCGACGTTCATCTGCTTGCGCGTTGCGACATCAAACAGCACGGGTTGTTCGAGATCGAGTACGTCGCCCGGCTTCGCGTAAACGATGGACGAGAACTTCGGCTGGATCTGGTCCTCCGGCGACGCCTCGATGAAACGCACTTCGCGACGATAACCGGGCCGTACACGATAGACCGCGATCTTTTTCGAATCAGGTGACCAAACGATCGTACGCGCGTTGTAGTAGTTGCCTTCGGAACCATCGGTGCTCAGGACGATTGATTCGCGCGACTCGATTGGCCGCACGACGAGGTTGTAGTTACTGATCGATGCTTCCCATTTGCCGTCGGGTGATTTGACCGGTGGCTGCGGACGATTCGCTTGTCCAGTTCCCGGAACGTCGACTTTCGTGCAAACGGAGTCGGCTATAGTGCAGCGGACAGCGGTGCCGTCGATCGTCGCAGTGAATGACGTGACGTTGTTGTCGAACCGGAGTTGCGTCAACGACAGATCCTGCGGCTTGTACGTGTTGTTCGTTAGTTTTGAAAGGGAAGCGGCAATCTTCTCATGATCGAACGCGGTCTGTTTCTTAAGTGTGTCTGCGTCGAAGATCACGAACTCATTCGCACCGCGCGATAGTTTGCGATACCAGAAGCGATGTGTGTTTCCGATCCACGTCGCCGCACCCGCGATGTCGATTGCGGCGGCTTCATACTTCGTGCGTAAACCGTTGGCGCGTTCGTAATCCGCTGCGGTGCCCTGCGCGTAAACGTACGGTGTGAAAGAAGCACAGATCAGGAAAAGAATCGCAAATGTTTTCATGACTTCCTCACTTGATGGCAATGGGGTTCACGATTGCCTGCACGGCGCCAGTGATGCGGGTTGGACCAAGCGTGAACAGAAATTCCCACGCCTGATCTCGCACCATCTCTTCGGTGTTGATGTTCTCGAGTATGTGAATACCGTTGCGCGGGATCAGGATCTGGTGCACCTCGAAAACACCCGCGTCCTTCTCAAACGGAATAACTTCAAAGCTCCACGTGTCGGAACCGACCATCGCCACGCCCAAACTTGCGAGATAGCGCGCGCCATCGCGGCCGAGACCCGGAGCCGCCGATCCAAAGCGTTTGTTGTCCTTGCCGAGCAGCTTGAGCCAGCCCGTATAAAACAGCACCACGTCGCCTTTTTCGATCGACTTGATTCCTTGCCGTTTCATCGCGCCTTCGATTTCCGCGCGGTTGAAAGCGGTGCCTTCTTTCACGATGTCGGTCTGAAAGTAAGCTGACATGTCGAGCAGCACGCCGCGCGTCGCGATCGCCGGGACATTCTCGATTCCGAGTTTCTTTAGACCGTCAGTGAGGGCGAAGTCGATACCGCGATTGCAATTGTAATAAAGATTGTCGATGCCGATGTGGCCCAGGCCGTCGAGTTGACTACCGACTCCGGCCCAGCCGTTGATTAGGTCGTCGTTGTATGTGGTCTTGGTTGGGCCAATCGTGGAGCCGGCGTTTTGTCCGGGCTGGACGATCGTGATCGCGAACGTGCGCGGCGGATAAGCGGGGGTGTCTTTATTCGTTTCGATACCGAGGCGATAGGCTTTGCCTTTCGTAACCAATTTACTGGCGGCAAGTGTCTTTTCCGGCGTGATGTTGTTGACGTTGCCGATCTGATCGGTTGGACCAAACTTCGACGCCGTCAGGCACGGGCCTTGAGCGGCGGCGTCAAATGCGCAGACTGCGATCACGCTGAGCCCCGCCAGTTTCACAAGAGGATTCATTTTGCTTCAGTCTCCATTTCACCTTCGCAGCACGGGTCAGGGCCGCGAGGGAAAATCGCCAATATGAGAACAATCAGTGCAATTACGAAGTTTACTCTTGCCGCCTCTGGCATTTGATTGTTATGAATCAGTGGTTGTCTGGAATGCGAGTGGAAACTCTACTGCGACATCACCGATAGAATCAATGGCAAAAGCGAAGCGAATAAAGGGGATAGACTGCGACGATATGGCCTCAATCGGCATTCGGTTAGTGCTCGAGACGAGGTATGAAGAGATGTACGGGTTTCGTGAGGCGGCGCTTGACTGGTCCGATCCGGAAGGCGTGCACTCGATGCGGGTCGCGTCCCGGCGGCTGCGCGGCGCGATGCGCGATTTCATGCCGTACCTGCGCCAACGTGGTCTAACTCCCGTGTTGAAACGCACGAAGACTGTTGCTGCGGCGTTGGGAGAGGTGCGAGATCAGGACGTGGCGATCATCGCGTTGGAGAAGATCCAGAAAGAAGCTCCCGACGCGATGTCTGCTGCGCTCCAACAACTCGTCGACGAACGGAAAGAGCGACGCAACGACTCGCGCGAGAAGTTGAGCTCGATTTTGATTGCGAGCGACATGAAAGATGCGAAGACGGAGTTTATGTCGCGCATTGAAAAAGCGACTGCGATGCGAAAAGCGAGTGGTGCAGCGCAGTCGCAGCCTACGTATTCGAAAATGGCGGCGACTGTGATCCTCGAACGGTTGAAGGAGCTGGAGAAGTTGAGCGAGAGTTTGTACCAGCCGTTCGAGATCGAGGCGCTGCACGACATGCGAATTGGCGCGAAACGTTTGCGCTACGCGATGGAGCTGTTTCAACAGTGCTGGGGACGATCGCTGCAAACGTTTGCGAAGAATGCTGCGCGGTTACAAACCGCGCTCGGCGACCTGCATGATTGCGACGATTGGATCGAGAGTCTTGGCAAACGTATCAGCCAGGCGCGAAATCAGAAGCGCGACGATCAAGTGGCGGCATTCATTTGGTTGTTGAGTCACTTCGTGAAGATCCGCACGAAACACTTGCGACAGGCGTACGATCTTTGGGGTGAGTGGGAGGCTAATGACGTGAGTGGTCAGGTGCGGCAGGCGCTTCAGTAGCGCGCCTCGGGATAAAAACCTCACGACGTCCGAACAAACGCGCGTCGATTGAAAACGCGCCTGGTCCAAGCAGGGCGATTGCTCCGGTCAACCCCACCACCTGGACCACGTCATTATTCGAAAACGCCAGGCTGAGGCTGGCCAATCCAATCGCAACCGCAACAATCGGTGTCATCAATCCCAGTAACAAAAGAATAGCGCCGGTCAGCACCGGCACTTTGACTAACCAGCCACCGGCCGCCGCCGTCGCCTGCGTAACGAGCATAAACGCGACCAACGCACGCAACAGCAGCAACCCCAACCCCGGCCAACCAGTAGGGAAAGCTGGAAACAGTTTTTGCAGAACAACCTCCTTCGATCTCGCAGATCTGCAGCCCCGTATTTCTACTGTACTGGTTCTGCGAACAGGGCGAATCCAGAGATAAAGGTAACTTTCAATAACTCTTTGGAGTTATCGCAGCGAGTTGGCTAGAGCTGGATGATACCGCGGCGGATGCCGATCGAAACGGCCTGAGTACGATCAGAGGCGCCGAGCTTTTCCATGATGTGCTTGATATGAACCTTGACGGTCTCTTCTGAGATGAACAGGTTTTTGGCAATGTCGCGATTCCGGTTCCCATCCGCCACTTGCCGCAGCACTTCCACTTCTCGCTCGGTGAGATTTTGATCACTCATATGCTCGGCAAGCTGTGACGCGATCTCCGGAGGGATCCGTTTCTTTCCGGCGTGCACCTGACGTATCACGTCGAGCAACTCCGACGGCGGCATGTTTTTAAGCAAGTAACCTCGCGCTCCCGCCTGCAACGCACGATGGATCTCCACGTCACCCTCAAACGTCGTCAACATAATGATCCGCGCCTCGGGAAACTCGGTCCGGATCGCGATCACGATATCGATCCCGCTCATGTCCGGAAGCCGTAGATCCATAAGCGTCACGTCAGGCAGGTGTTGCTTGAAAAGCTGAATCGCCTCAGCGCCGTTCGACGCTTCCGCGACAAGCACCATGTCGGGCTGATTGTTGACGAGCGCCGCTATTCCTTCACGCAGCAGGGGATGATCGTCGACGCTGAACACTCGTATTTGATCGCTCATTTCTTGCCTTTCGAACTACGTCTCGCAGCACCGCGTTTGAATCGACTAAACCAACCATTCGGCGGCGGAGAAACAAAAGCGATGTCACCCGGGATCGACAACTCCACTTCCGTTCCAGCACGCGCGCGGCTCCACACGCGAAACCGCGCCCCGATACTTTCCGCACGTTCTCGCATTCCGGCCAAACCCCAGTGTCCATCGCGTCCGGAATCGAGCACGTTCTGATCGATCCCGGTACCGTCGTCGCGAACCGAAACGCGCAGATGCTTCGCGGAGTATTCCAGTTCCACTTCGATCTTGTTCGCCTGCGAGTGATGAAACGCATTTGCGAGAGCTTCACGCCCGATACGATAGACCTCATCGCGAATGATCGGTTGCAGTTGACGATGCGTACCTTCGACGATCACTCGATAATCTTTCTCGCCATTCGTCGCGAATTGTTTTCCAGCCTCGGCAAACGAGGTCTCGAGATCGTCGGCACTCTCGGTCGTGGACCGCAGTCCGCGAACAGCGTCGCGTCCTTCGTTCACCACCTGGCGCATCAACTCCATCACGCGACCGACGATCGGTTTCGCCGGCGAATCCGCGGGCAGATGTTCGTTCGCGACGTGCAACTGCATCGATGCGCTTACGACGCCTTGCAGCAGCGTGTCGTGCAGATCCTGCGCGATGCGTATGCGCTCCGCCAGTCGCTCTTCGAACCGCAGATGTAGTTGAGTTCTGACCTGATGCAGGTGATAACGATAAAGCGCGAACAGTACGACTAAACCCGCCAGCAACAACGAGATGCGGAACCACCATGTGCGCCAGAACGGCGGCGTGCCGTCGACGATCGCAACGGTAATCACTCCGCTGCCTTCACCGGGCAGTTCGAACGTTGACGCTTGAGGAACATACCCAGGCTCGACGAGCAGCGCGGCGTACTCCGTACCGAGATGTGTTGAATTGCTCCAGGTAGAGTCAGGTTGAATGTTCGTAAAGGGCTGGTCTGCGTATGGCTGGACGTACCACGCGCCGCTGCGCGCATACAAAACGATCCGCTGTTCGCTGCGAGCACCAGTCACGCGTCCGCTGATCGTAGCGAGCTCGAGTCCACCGCCTTTATCGGCTCGCGGTACGTTGGTCCATTCGATCGCTGGCCTGGTCCGATCGGTAGCGCAACCGCTCATCAGTAAAACTACGGCCACGCCTAAACTGAATCTGAAGACATTCAAGGGGATACTTCCGCGGTCATACCACCATCGTGGTACTTAAAAACCCTGAAATCCAGTGATGCGTCAATTGTTCGGAGCGGAAACAATGATAGTGCAAAATTGAAAAATAAAGGAGCAGTCATGAAGAACACTACAATTATTCTTGTTCACGGAGCTTTTGCAGACGGTTCGGGTTGGGGCGAAGTTATCCCTTTGCTCGAACAGGACGGTTACGACGTCATCGCCGTGCAAAACCCGCTCACTTCTTACGCCGACGACGTTGCAACTACTCGCCGCGTGATCGACGCGCAAGAGAAACCTGTTGTGCTTGTGGGCCATTCCTATGGCGGTGCGGTGATTACGGGCGCCGCAGTCGGAGCTAAGAATGTAAAGGCGTTGGTCTATGTCGCCGCGTTCGCTCCGGACGCCGGTGACAACTTGCAAGCGTTGCTTCAGAAGTATCCTTCGAAGATCGGAACAGCTTTAGTTCCTGATGCTGCTGGGTTCTTGTATATCGATCGATCGAAGTTTAAGGAAGTATTCGCCGCGGACGTTCCGGATGGCCAGCGCAGCATCATGAACGCTGCGCAAAAACCGGTCCACTCGTCGATCTTCGCACAACAGTACGAAGCAGCGGCGTGGAAAGAGATTCCGAACTGGTATCTCGTCGCCACCGAAGACCAGGCGATCAATCCTGCGTTGCAACGTGTGTTTGCCGAACGGATAAAAGCGACGACAGAAGAGGTAACTTCGAGCCACGTGCCCTTTGCGTCAAAACCTGCAGCTGTCGCTCGCTTTATCGGACAGGCCGCGGAAGCAACATCGCAGCGCGCTGCGACCAGCGCCTGAGTAGAGTGATCGGCAGACGGTACTTGTTGTTATCATGTGGTGGCAATGTCTAATCCAATTCATATTCTGCTGCAAACAACGATTCCGTCTGCCGAAGACGACTGGAATATCGACCGGTTTTCTTTACTGGCCGATCATCTCGCATCGATCAAGGATGAAAGTGGCGGACGGCTTTACGAGGTAACGACGCGCAATCGCGAGACGAACGCCCAAGGCGACGACGTCGTACTAAGCGAACTCCATAGCAGCCACTTTCATCAGCTCTGGCTGTTTGCTGTCGAAGTCGGCAAAGGGTTAACGACTAACGACTGTAGCGGCATTACGCGCTTTTACCAGCGAGGCGGCGGTCTGCTGACGACACGCGATCACCAGGATCTCGGCGCCTCGCTCTGCACTCTAGGCGGCATCGGTCGCGCTCATTTCTTTCACAGCAACAACCTCGATCCGGATCAATCGCGTCACGTTGCGGACGATCAGGATACGACCTCCATCTCGTGGCCCAACTATCACTCAGGCAGCAACGGTAACTATCAGAAGATCACGCCGACCGAACCGCTTAACGAACTGCTACGAAACGAAGCCAACGCATCAGGCGCGATCGAATACTTCCCGGCGCATCCGCACGAAGGCAGCGTCGGCGTGCCTGAGGGTGAGGACCGCGCGCGAGTAATTGCGACTGGTCGCAGTCAAACCACCGGTCGCGATTTCAATCTAATTGTGGCCCTCGAAAGGGAAAACCATCCGGAGCGTGGTCTATCAGGCCGCGCGATCGCCGAATCGAGTTTTCATCACTTTGTCGATTACAACTGGGACACGTCGAAAGGCTGTCCGAGTTTCTTACTCGAACCTCCAGGAGATGAGATCCACCGTGATCCCGCGAAACTCAACGATGTGAAAACCTACGTCCGCAATGTGGCGCGATGGTTAACTCCGGCGCAGTGACGATCGGCGTTCATGAATCAGGCGGCACGCAAAGTTCAGCGGACGTACCTCACGCTCCAACTTTTTAACACTCTCGCTGCCTCACTAATCTGGGGCATCAATACTCTGTTCCTGTTAGATGCGGGCTTGAATAATCTCGAAGCGTTTACAGCTAATGCATTTTTCACCGCGGGCTTCGTGTTGTTTGAGATTCCAACCGGCGTCGTTGCGGATCTGCGCGGGAGAAGAACCTCGTACCTCCTCGGGTTGTTAACGCTCGCGATCTCCACGGGGTTGTATCTCCTGATGTGGTACATGCGTGCGCCTTTCTGGGCCTGGGCCATTGCATCGTTACTGCTCGGTCTGGGGTTTACGTTTTTGTCGGGCGCGTTTGAGGCGTGGCTGGCCGACGCGTTGGACCATGCGGGCTTCAAGGAGAGTTTGGAGTCGGTGCTCGCGAAAGGCGAAATTGTTGAAGGCTCCGCGATGCTTGTGGGATCGGTTGCCGGTGGAGTGATCGCGCAAGCGACGAATCTCGGCGTTCCGTATGTGATCCGCGCGGTGTTGCTGGTGCTTAACCTGATCTTTGCGTTCGCGTTGATGCACGACATGGGGTTCACGCCCGCCCAACGCAAACGTGCCACTGAAGAGATCAAGTCGATCTTGCAAGCGTCGATTAAGCACGGGTTAGGTAATCGACCTGTCAGGTGGATCATGTTCACCGCGCCGTTTACTGGCGGCGTTTCGATGTACGCTTTTTATGCCATGCAGCCTTACTTGCTGGAGTTGTATGGCAACAGCACGGCCTACAGCGTCGCCGGACTCGCGGCTGCGATCGTGGCGGGTGCACAAATTGCCGGTGGTTTGCTTGTTCCCTACATAGCGCGAGTGTTCAGCCGGCGTACGACGGTTTTATTCCTGGGCCATGTGATCAGCGTGGTCGTATTGGCGGTGATCGGGTTCGTGCCGAACTTTTGGGTGGCTGTGAGTCTGCTCGTCTTGTGGGGACTGATGTTCTCCGCCGTGTCTCCGATTCGTCAGGGATTCCTCAACGCACTGATCCCATCACAGCAACGTGCGACCGTTTTGTCGTTCGATTCTATGTTTGGTTCGACAGGCGGTGTCGTGGTTCAGCCCCTACTCGGGAAGGCAGCGGATGTTTGGGGTTATCCCTTCTCCTACCAGCTCTGTGCAGTAATTCAGGTATTTGCGATTCCGTTCACACTCTTGGCCCGCCGCGAACGCGCGAAAGCGGATGCAATCGAATGAATATCGGGCATCTCGAAAATCCACTCGAGCCTTTAGTCGAACCTCCCGACGGTCTGGTTTGGGGAAGATTTCTGTTCGCACCTCACGACTGTGCTTGCAAGTCATCGCAGCTCATCTTGACGGCGCTTGCGGATTACGGTTTCTCAACTCCGCAATCTTCGGGTTCATGCCGTTCGCGTTACGTTGGGGGTTATCGTGGCCGGGACGATCGCCAATCGCGTCGCGCATGGGCGCGCTTCACTACAACGTCGAGATGACGCTTCTGGGCCTCGCCGTGTTGTATTGTTGCTCGTGGCTGGACCATTTACCGTCTTCGTATTCAGTTTACACAGCGAAAATTATCGCGGAATGTTCGCTACGGACTCTGGCCCAGCATGTCGAACGGGATTTCGAACAGAAGTGGCTGGAGATCTACGATAAGTACAGCAGCGACGCGCTTGAGTCTCTGAACTTTCGCCCATCCCACCTGCGCCGATTCGGTGGAGAATGTGGTATCGCCCAAGATTAAGATCGGGGAACGGTTCTTCCATCTGGTTCTGTTAAATCGGTTGAGATTCGGACGCGCTGCTATCGAAACCAATTGGTGCAGGTCGGAAAGGTCAACCAGTCCCTGTATAGTAACCCTTAAGAGGCGTAAAACTTGTTGACTTAAAAGCCGAATTCTATTAGCTTGAGTGGCGAATCGCTTAGTTTTCTGGTGGTCCGGTATTCTTCACAGCTCGCATTGTTCACGGCCCTCAAGAAAAAGGCGTCGAGACTTTTTCGCATTCCACATTGACTTTTCAGACTCCAACGGGCCACCCCAACACGCTTCGGTTGCAGTTCACTAGATCTTCGACTGAAACCGTCTGCCACTAAGGATTCACGTCCCAAGCGTCACCACTCGGTTAAGCTTGGCCTTGCCCAGAGGCTACAGACATGCGCGAGCATATCTTCATAAGTTACAGCCATCGAGATAAGAAGTACTTGAGCTGCTTGAGACTAACCTCAGGCCTTTTATCGCGGACTACAGCTTAATATCTGGAGCGACAAACAATCGCACCGAGCGCAGATTGGAAGCAAGAAATCGCTGGCGCCCTTACGTCGGTTAAGATAGCCGTACTTTTTGTTAGCCCCGATTTTCTCGCATCCGACTTCATTACCAAGTATGAACTGCCGGTTCTGCTGGAGGCGAATCGAAAGCAAGAGCTGAAGATTCTTTGGGTGGCTGTCAGTCCAAGTCTGGTCGAGTTTACAGCCATCGCGCAGTTCCAAGCGGCACATGAACCATCAGAACCTTTGGATGGTTTGTCAAAGTCGACAGAGGAAAAGCTCTGGTAGAAATCTCCAAGAGATCAAGGAAGCCTATGAGGACAAGAACAACTCCGATCACACGGTTAAAGGCTCACGCTCTGGGAGCGTTGAACCTCAAAGTGGTCCCTTGGTTGTTCTCCTCTATAAACGTAAGTCGTCGCCAGATGAGCATGTCTTGCAATACCTTTCGGAGGGACTAACCGCCAAGGATATCGCGTCTTTATTGATAGGCATATGAAGATTGGAGTCCGATGGGCTCAGGAAATAGCAGAGCAAATGAGGATGGCCTACGCGGTGATTCCCCTGCTCTCTCCTTCAGCTATCTTGAGTGAGATGTTCACTTACGAGATTGAAACCGCAAGCGAAATTCAAAACGAGGGTGTTCCTCATCTATTGCCAGTTCGCCTTAACTTCGAAACTCCTCTGCCTGAGTCTTAGCAAGCATTCTTGATCCTATCCAGTATGCACTTTGGCGGGACCTCACGATGACCATGACATGCTGGAACAGCTCTTGACCTCCCTTAAAACCCCGCCGACGAGACACGAGCTGAATTGCCTAAACCAATTCCAACTCCTATCTCCACCGGTCCTCTGGAGCCACCGTGGGGGGCCGTGCCATTAAAGTCTAACTTCTATTTAGAACGACCGAGTGACAGCAGGTTTTATGCAGCCTTGGAGGAAAACGTTGGAGTGGTGCTTGTCAAAGGACCCCGTCAGGTTGGCAAGACCTCACTACTCGCTCGTGCTCTAAAAAAGGCACGAGAGGATGGCGCAACGGTAGTCGTCACAATCTCCAGGCCCTAAATGCCTCTCACTTGGAAACGATTGAGACGCTTTTCAAGGCTCTGAGTCTAATGATTGCTGAGCAGGTAGCAACGAACTTAGAACCCGACAACGTTTGGGATCCTGAAGATCCTCCCAATACCAATTTCCGTAGGTTCCTTCAAAGAATTCTCCGCTCAGCAACATTTCGCGACTTATTTGGTCGCTCGACGAAGTCGATAGGCTCTTTAGATACAATTACAGGAATGACGTCTTTGGGCTGTTTCGAGCTCTCTACAATGCGCGCCAGCTTGACCCCGAAAACCCATAGGACAAGCTTACGCTCGCCATAATCTACGCTATCGAAGCCCATCTTTTTATCACCTATCCCAACATGTCTCCCTTCAATGTTGGAATTGAGACGAGATGAAGGATTTCAACGCCACAGACGTTGAGAACCTGAATATACGTTTTGCTCCCCCGCTCCGTTGAAGCCGGACAGATCATCCCATTCTGCCAGTTAGTAGGTGGTCATCCTTATCTCGTACGCCGTAGTTTCTATGAACTGAAGAGGAATAGTATCGGTTTCCATCTATTTAAGGCTCGGGCTAGCGGCGACGAAGGCTCATACGGAGATCATTTACACCGCATTGTTGCGATGTTAGGTCGCGACCCACACTTGGTGCAAGAGGTACTTCGAGTCATAAAACTTGGCAGCTGCTCCACTGACTCTGGATTTTACCGGCTTCGCAGCGCCGGAGTAATCGCAGGCGATTCGCGTCAGAGCGCCCTAATGCGTTGTGAAGTTTATCGCGATTACCTGACTACGCACCTTCCAAATAATTCTGACATCGCGGATTAATGCCATGAGCAAAATAGATTCCTTTTTTGTAACTGGCGGCCCAGTAGGTCGCAACTCCCTTAGTTATTCGAGCGTCAGGCTGACGAAGTCTTTATCAGACGTTGAGCACGCGAACCTTTTGCTATGTTCTAACGCCACGGCAGATGGGCAAAACTTCGTTGGTCGTACCAGCGGGCGCACAGCTCAAGAGCGAAGGTGTGCGCACCGCTAACGTTGACTTAACAATAATCGGGCAGGCGGTTACTACAGAACAGTGGTACCGAAGCATTTTGCGTATCGTGGGCGAGCAGCTTGATATAGAAGCAGAAGTTTTGAGTGGCGCGCAAATCCTGACGAAGGACCGTTGAATCGTTTGATGCGGGCCTTGCAGAATGTAGTACTCACGAATTTTCTGAACCCATTGTAATTTTCATTGACGAGGTCGATTACGTCCGCAGCTTACCTTTCTCGACAGCAGAGTTTTTCTCGCCATTCGAGCCCTGCACAACAGCGAGTTAGCAACAAAACTCTATAGATAGACTTTTTGTCTTTTAGGCGTAGCTAGCCTCTCAGACCTTATCGAAGACTCTCAATTACTCCGTACAACATTGGCAGAGAATCGAAGTAACTGACTTTACTGAGAATGAGGCCATACCGCTTTTGACCGGACTGCGTCAATCGAATGAAACAGCGTTGCCATTCTAAGTCGAGTTTTGTATTGGACGAGCGGACATCCATATTTAACGCAACGCCTCTGCCAGGAAGTAGCCGAGGACCCAGCAGTCACAGGAGTGAGTGATGTCGATCGCATCAGCCGAGAAATGTTCCTTTCAAACAACTCCCGCATAGTGATAAATCTGATTTCGTAAGAGACAGCATTCTCGATAGAAAATCCGATCGTGCCAGTCTTCTCTACTCATATGGACGCTTCACCGTCAGACCTCGTTGATTAGCGCATTAGGATATAACTTTTCAAACCGCGTCGCTCGCGTCTACTCGTTTTTGCGAGGTTACCCGCAAGTACGAGACGATGAGACCAATCCGCTCGTGACAGCGCTACGACTTTCGGGGGTAACCAAAGTTGTTAGCGACAAACTCGCGGTCCGATATCTAATTCACTATTCCGTCTTTGATCTCAAATGGATCGACGTGAACATGCCGGGGGAAGAGCAAAGGCGTCAACGGTCCGTTTATCCGCGGAGCTGTTCGGATCAGAGCTGTCGCCAGTGATCCTGCTGATCGTAAGCTTTTTGGCGGCTATCGCTTTGAAGAGCAAACGCGACGCGGATATCGCTCAGCTCTAAGTTGAACAGCAAAAAAGCATCGCTGAGAATAGAAGAGTCGAAGCAGAAAACCAAAGAGCAATCTCAGAACCAGGCGTGGCAGGCTGATGAGGCGCGCGACATAGCAATCGTAGCGCAAGACCAAGAAAAGTTAGCCCTAGAACGAGCTGAGGAGTTTACCCTCGAAGCTCAAAAACAGCGTCTCATTGCAGTTAACGCCAAGAAGCAGACGGATGTAGCCTTAAAAGAAGCACAACTTCTAGTTAAAACGATTACGGAATACCAAGACGGAGTTGATCAGTATTTTCTAGACGACCAAACGAGAGCAGTTGAGCATTTCACCAAAGCCATCAGTTGTACGAGTATAGCTCAATCTTGATCGTTCGGCAAAGCAGATCAGATCGGAAAAACAGATTAGAGCGGACAAAGCCGGAAAAGCAATAACTCTTACCAATACAGCAGCCGCTTATCGCAGAGCGTACGATTATAGCGAGACAGAAAGCTCTACAAGGAAGCTCAGGAGATATATAGAAAGACCTAAGGCGCCAAGGCGAGGCCTACACTTACTTAAACCTTGAGCAACTTTACTTGCGTTCGGGAGACTCTCGAAAAACCGAAGCTTTCAGTGCGTTGCGTACTGCCGAACGAATTTATAAAGAAAGCGGCAATAACAAAGGTGCTGCCGAAGCCCTTACAGCTATAGCTGCCTCATACGTTGACCAAAGCCCTTATAACCCTCAACTCAAGTTCAGTGATGTTGAGCAAGCCATCAATACTTATAGCCAAGCCCTGTAACTCTTTCTAGCAGCCATAGATCCCTCCCGTGAGAACCTAACGCTGAACGAGATACTCAAATGGTTTGACAGAGTTAAAGAGGCGAAGAATGAAATTCCGCAGTACCAGCATCAGTTCTACTTATCGGAAAAGACAAAGGCTCTCAATCGCAGGGGATATGTAAGCGGGTAAACCCTAACTCTCATATAACTTATTAACTCTTCTATGAGGCCGGTAAAGAGGCAGAAGCGCTCGGTTATCTCTGTAATCTTCTCCACGTATATCTAATCAACAATGAGGTTGCTAAGAATCAATTTTCTGAATACCCTAGTCTTATAGGCCTTACAGCCGCTCTTACTGACAACCAACGTGCTGTAGTAATCAAATTCCTGAACGAGCGCCTCTATGAATGCCGACAGAAAAAGAATCGTTCTGAAGAAGCGATCGTCCTCAGCACGCTCTAGCAAGTATATTTTCTAGTCGTTGATAAGAGAAATGCGCTTCATTATTACGACTAGACGTCAAGATTTCCGCCAGCGCAGATAGCACTAACGCTATTTATGTGGCTGACCTATTCAGGTTATTGGTCAGCATTATTATGTCTCAAGAGATAAGCCTAAGGCGTTCTACCTTTATGGAAAGCTCTCAAAACCTATCAGGCGCAGAAGAAGATTGCAGTAGAAATCAGTTCGTTACAGTTCATCTGGTAACTTTACTATTCTCAAGGAACTGTTTCCGGTCAGCGAAAAGCTATCTATACCTTTAACGAAGTCTTGAAGTTAGTATTATAAACTCAAGAACAGTTTCAGCTAATATCCCAACCTGATTTGTTTTACGCTGCGCTCTCTATCAGTGATATTTACCTAGAACTGAGAACCTAGGATGAGCGAAACCAGTTTCTAAAAGACCTGCGCCGTCTTGTTATCTAGCAAAAACCATCTGACCTAGCTGTGAGTTTCCAAGATTCTCTGATCTTATTTATCTAATAAGTCTCTATCTAGGCGATAAGAACAGGTTTTTAGAATCCGTAACCGAAGCTTTTGTAAAGCCAGGCGCGGCGCAGTTTAACGAGATTGGCATGATTATGCCGACTATAGTAGCGGCTATCGGGAAAACCGAAGCGTTCCGTATCATTGATATCTGATTTCCAACAATGACACACAGGTTCTATATCTATCTTATATTATATTTATCATCTTTAACATATCTTTCTTATCATTTTTCTTTATAACAAAATATATCTTTTACTATCTTTTATCTCTTTATATATCATTTACTCTATAACTATCTCTCTCTCCTATATATTTCATCTCATTTTATCTCTTTCTATATATCTTTTTATACCTATATCTCTCTTCCTATTTTTATCTTTCTAACTCATCTTATTTTCTCTTTTATCCATAACCTATATCATTATTACTTCTTTCTCAATCTCTTTATCTTATATCTCTATCTTCTCTTCTTCTTTTATTTTTTATATTTTTTTTTCTCTTTCTTATCTCTTTGAACTTCCGCCAGCTCTTCACCCAGCCACTCTGGATGCGTCGTCCGTGCCGTCGTAGATCGATGTCGTCTTGAACAGCTCGTACTCTCCTCTGCGCTGCAGCTTTGTGCGGTTTTCGCCAGAAGGCTGCTGACTTCTTCGCTCACTCATCGGTTTGAAAGTGCGTGCTGCTTGATCGCCTGTTCCAGGTTTTCCATACTTTCGCAGCCGGTGATCACCACCGAAACCGGCAGGTTCATCGCGTATTGCAGACATTCTATCGCGCTGACTGTTTTCGACTTCAGGATCATCCCGTTTGCCATGCATCTTCATCGCGAGCACGCCGATGTTTTGCTTCACGAGTTCCGGCAGCACCAGCTTTTCGAAGCTGCGATAATGCGCGTCCATCACATTGAGCGGCATCTGCACCGTGTCGAATGTAAAACCGTATTGCTGCGCGACTTCCAGCATATAGAGATGAATGCGCGGATCTTTGTGACCGGTGAAACCGATGAAACGAATCTTTCCCGCCTTCGCGTGCTTCGATTAGCGCAGCGTTAGCGCCCTTCGTCGTCGAAGATGCGATGTGGATCTTCGTAACGAAGAATTTCGTGATGTTGCACCAGGTCGATGTAGTCCGTTTGCAGTCGCTCGAGAGATTCGTCCAACTGCTTTGCCTGCTTCCTGCTTCGGTGCGGCCGTCGATCTTCGTCATCAGAAACGCTCGCTCGCGATATCCGTCACGCAGCGCTTTGCCCATACGCATCCTCGCTCGCGCCTTCGTTGTAGTCCCAGCAGTTGTCCATGAAGTTGATACCGCTATCGATCGCGCTGCGAATCATGCGCGTAGCTCAACTCTTCATCGATCTGCTTGAAGCCGAGGTGCCAACCACCAAGACCGATTAACTAGACCTCTACACCAGTTCGGCCAAGCGTACGAGTGGCATTTCAGAATTTGTTTTAGACATGATTACAGGCGAATTGTACTAGATACAAACAAAATTTTTTTTTTTTTTTTTTTTTTTTTTTTTTTTTTTTTTTTTTACAAACAAAAGGGCCGCTCATGATCGAGCGGCCCTCATGTTGGTCAAACTGTCTGAAACGTTATTGCTTGGTTGCCGATTGCTTGGCAGCCGCGTTAGCTTGCGCAGTTTGGTATTGCTGGAAGTATTCCTTGACGAAAGTTTTCTGCTTGCCGTGACCAAAACCGGAATTGAAGTCGAATTTTTCCATTTCTTCGATCGCTTGTTCAAGGTTCCAACCGTAGTGATTGAAACGATAAACCGCACCTACGACACCCGTGCGATGCCGTCCGCCGGCGCAGTGTACGAAGAACTTACCGGTTTCAGGATCATTCACGACTTTAAGAAACTCGTTGATCTGGTCCATGCTCGGAGTGCTCTTATCGAGCATCGGAATGTTGATGTAGCGCAGTCCGGCAGCTTCGACTGCGGGTTGCTCATACTCGCGCGAGTTGTCGGTTAGATCGATAACGGTTTTGATGCCCATCGATGCAAGAGCTTTGAGATCGGCCTCTTTGGGCCGTGCGCCGCGATAGAACCGCTCATCCATCTGGCCAAAATTCTTGATCTTGACGTCAACCGAAGTCTTACCGGTTTCCTGTGCAAAAGAGACGACCGAAAGGGCCAGGATTAGCGTCGGCAAAACGAGAACGGCTGGGGAAAAACGTTTAATAAGTTTCATTTAAAGCTCCTGAAAGAACGATAAAGTTGATTGATACTCGGGCAACGCGGTCCGTATGGCGACCATGACTAAGATTCGCTAGCGCAAGACCCCGTTGCATCGAAATTAATCTTCGCTACATCTATTAATGTGTATTTCAATGAATACATCACAACAAAAAGTTTGTGATAAAAATTTCTTGACACGTGAGGCATTGATACTTTATACAGAGCAGTTCGCGCGCGAGGGCGTTGCGAAGAAGGAAAGAGAAATTTCGATGATGACGAGTAGGAAACAATACGAACAATCGATGCCGTGGCAGCCGAGCGCCGCCATGAAGTCGGTCGTCTGTTCGTTAGGCCAGACCTCGTCAGCGACCGATTATTTCGGCGGTAGACTCGGTGATGAAACGCCCATAAATCGGCGTCATATCAAGCAATAATCAGCGGGAGCGGACTCCCGCTCCCAAATCTCAAAAGCAAAATTCAAGAGAATTGAAGGAGCGGGCAGCTTCCCTGGGAAGTTTAAAGCCCGCTCTTTTAGTTTTTTGACAATCGAAGTACCTATTTGCGAGAGATGAAGGCAGGGAGCCTTCTGGATGATGAACTCGGTGCTTTGCGAGAGTCCGTGAGTTCACCATCCTCAGGAGAAGTGTGCCTCGAAGTGTGTTCGATGCAGTTTTTCTCTCTGCCTTCATCCATTTTTTATCACGGATTGATCTGAATATGCATGTGTGCGCCGAGTAGCAAAGGCTCCTGACTGTAAATCAGGTGGACCAACGGTCCTTCGTAGGTGCGAGTCCTACCGCATGCACCAAAAAATTTTTAGGGATGTAGGCTAACTGGCAAACCATCGGTCTCCAAAATCGAAATTCTCAGTTCAAATCTGAGCGTCCTTGCCATTGAAATGTAAACAGATTTTTAAGGAAGGGTAGCCTAACTGGTAAGGCAGTAGTCCTGAAAACTACCGCGCATAGCGCTTGCGGGTTCAACTCCTGTCCCTTCCGCCAAATTGGAGGCGTCGCCTAATGGTATGGCAGCGGTTTGCTAAGTCGCCGCGCATTGCGTGTGCAGGTTCAAGTCCTGCCGCCTCCGCCAAACTTCATGGGACCTGTAGCTCAGGGGAATTAGAGCGCGACCCTGCGAAGGTCGAGGACGCACGTTCGAATCGTGCCAGGTTCACCAATACCGGCGTAGCCCAATTGGCCGAGGCGCTAGTCTTAGAAACTAGTTAGTGGGGGTTCGAATCCCTCCGCCGGTACCACTTCTATGGGGATGAACGCGAAATGGAAAGCGGGCTGATTTTCAATCAGTTGATTTGCGAGTTCGAGTCTCGTCGTCCCTGCCAAACTTCTCACTGCGTAATTCGAATCGCGCCGGCGTTACTGGTCAGATTATGGGCCACAACTTTCACCGTACACGTCCCCGACGGAAGGTTGTTGGGAAGACGGAAGGTTACCTGAGCAAAACCATGCCCGCCCGGAATGAATCGAACGTCTTCAGCAGGCAGGTTGTGAACGCCCTTGTTGACATCGATGAGGTTGATCGTTACAGCAGCAGGAGTCTCGCCCACAAACAGTTCCAGGTTCAGCACAAATAACACGACGCGCGTGTTCGGGTCGTTAGGATTCTTGAACACATTCGCCGGGTTAACAACCAAGAACGGATCCGTTGTTCGTAAGATCGAATCAAACGCAGCAACTAAATTCGGCGTTGGAGGATTTTCCGCGAGGAATATTACCGGTGGACCACTCGGCGCAGTGGTCTCGAAGCCTGCCAGGCTTGCGCCGCTGGGAAACATTCCCGGCTTCCAGGCGCGAGCCCGCACCACAGTGTTAGTTGTTATATGAAGCGTTCCCCCAGAATCAATTTGAGGATCGTTCTGCGTCGGTAAGGCGCTGTTGGTCGTGTAGTGAATAGTGGAGCCCGGTGTTGGCGCCGTGATCGTCACAGTTACTGAATTGAAAAACTTGCCGCCGCTCGGACTGATCATTGGGGCGTTCACCGTTAACAGGCCGCTCGCTCTAACGGGTATTGCAGGAACAGTGTTGGTTGTACCGTCCCCCAATTCTCCCTCAGAGTTCAATCCCCAACCCCAAACGGAACCATCACTCTTTAACGCAACGCTGTGATGAAGTCCCGCTGAGATTGCGACGACGTTCTCGAAATTTGGAATCTGCCCAGGTGTTGGAGTTTGGAAAGAACCGGCGCCGTGTCCGAGTTGACGGCTGCTGTTGTTCCCCCACGACCAGACAGTCCCGTCGCTTGCGAGTGCCAAACAGAAAGCGTTACCAGCCGCAATGTTCGTTATTCCTCCCGGCAGTCCGGTAACCTGGACCGGATTCGGGTGCGGATCAAAATTAGTACTGCCGCCGCCTGGTCCCAACTGTCCGTTGAAATTGCTACCCCACGCCCAGATTGTTCCGTCTTCTTTAAGCGCAAGGCTGAACTCCTCGCCCCCTGCGATGCGCGCAACGTTTGAAAGACCCGCGACCTGCACCGGAGTTGTGCTGAGGGTAGTGTTGCCATTTCCGAGTTGGCCCATTGCGTTGTGGCCGATGGTCCAAACCGTCTTGTCGCTCTTTAGCATCAGCAGATGACGAGAGCCGCCTGCGATTGCTGTGACATTGGAAATTCCGCTCAACTGGATCGGTGTCGTGATCAGGTTGCAACAACCAGTTAGAACTGATGCACCCCAGATCCATACGGTGCCATCGTGCTTCACAGCCGCTCCGAAAACGTCGCCCGCGGCTATTCCTTTCACATTCGTTAATCCAGCGGTTTGCACCGGCCTCGTACGAGACAAGAAACCGGTCCCATCGCCGAGTTGAGCGTTGAAATTAGTTCCCCATGCCCAAACTGTGCCGTTGGACTTCAACGCGAGAACAAAGCCAACTGAGTCTTCTACGCTTTCAACTCCTTCGATGCCCTGCACCTGGAGCGGCGTTACCGCGCGCATAACATCCAGGGAGTTGCCGGAGGTGCCGTCGCCGAGTTGGCCCAGCGATCCGACACCCCAATTCCACACCGTGCCATCATTTCGCACAGCTGTAGTATGAGCAGCTCCCGCTCCGATCGCGCGCACGTTGCCGAAGAATGCCGGCGTGACAACGTTGCTGGTCACGCTCGCGGAATTGTTCGCCGGGTTCGGATCAGGACGCGCGCTGGTGACAGAAGCAGTGGCTTGAAGCGATGCTCCCCCTGGCGCGTCGACTCTGACAACTATCGTGAACGGGATACCGCCTGAGATTGACGAGAGGCCGATGATATCGAGTTTTCCGGTAATGGTTCCCGATGTGTTAGTACAAGTGGCAGCGAAGTGAGTGGCGCAGCTGATGAAGGATGTTCCCGCAGGCAGCAAAACTGTCACGACTGGAAGGTCGGCAGGATTTGGTCCAAGATTAGTGAGCTCAAGTTGGTAAGTGATGTTCTCGCTTGAGACCACCGGTTCGGGACCCGCAGTGAACTTAATTGCGAGGTCACTAATAGGCGGCGGTGGCGGATTGCGCAACGCAAACGTGACGCTCTGAGCATTCGTCAAACTCAGTGGCGTGGGACCCTCTGATGAATGTGAGCTGACAAGATAAGCATCGGGATCACCACCCCCGATTCCAACAATCACTCGCTTCAGATTCGCATTTCCATTTCCGTAACGCGTTTGAATCGTGCCGTCGCGCCGCAACTCGATCTCGAAATTGACAGACGTCTCGTCACCAAATGTGACTGCTTGCCAGCGAAAGATCACGCGATCGAGGTCGGGTTTAATCATGTAGACATTGTCAGAGTTATTGCGGTCGGTCCTCAGGTCGGCCCACATGCCTGCGATCATCGGAAGATTGTTGAGGTTGTGCTCGGTTGAGATCGCGAAATCAAAAGGTCCGAAACTGGGAATCACTTCACCCGTAAAATAGAGCGCGCCGTTACTAGAAACGTTCACGCCAGTCATTTGCTGGCCGAAGAATGGAAACGGAAAGGGAAGGCTGACTCCCTGAATTCTATCGTCGCCTTTAGGACCAACGGCAGTACCAGTATTCAGATCTGTTAGTGGAAGAGCTGGACCAACGCTCACCGTATAAGGATCGATAACGTTGAGCGGAACGCTCACATTCACGCTAGCGACGCTCGTGTTGCCGACGTTGTCCGTAGCGCGTAAAGACAATTGCCCGTTCGTATGTCGAAACGGAAGGGTTACGGTTGTTGATGTTGACGTTCCCGCATTACCGGGACGTTGTGCTTTGAGTAGAAATACTTCTTGAGTGGCCGAGTCAGTAAATAAGAACTCCAGAAGCGAAGCATTGTTCGTCAGTCCGTCATCGCCCGAATTTCTATAGAAGACGAGTAGGCTTCGGCCGTCCTGAGAATTGACGAAGAAATCAGGTGAGACAGCTGGAGGTGTGGTGTCGTTCTCAAGCGCAAATTGAACGGTCCTGCTTGCGTTCAAACGGCCGCTGGTGATGGTGTTGAAAAAGAACGCCCCGTGTTCATCGACTCCATAAAGCACTGCGGCTCGTAACTTCTGCAACGCGATGCCGGGGTTCGCCGCAACTGCAAGCGCAGCGGCTCCAGTTACGTGCGGTGCCGCCATGGAAGTGCCGCTGAGATTTGAATAAGTTGAGCCGTCGGGATCGGTGTTGGCTGAGACCAGCCCGATACCGGTATAGCCATGAGGCGTCGTGCTCAAGACCTCCACACCGGGTGCTGCCAGGTGGACTGACTGCTGACCACGATTGGAAAATTCCTGCGCGAAGAAACCGCTCTGGTTCGACGCTGCGACCGAAATGACATTGGGTAATTCGGTGCTCGCCGGAAAATGACGGACGAAATCATTATTGAGGGTTTCGTTACCGGCAGAGGCGACAAAGAGTATGCCGGCATCTCCGAGTTCTTTAATGGCGTTGAAAAGCGATTGCGAAAATGCTTGCCCGCCGTAACTATTATTCAGCACACGCAGGTTCACACCGCGCTGCCGCATCATCTTTGCGTAGTTGTAGGCCTCCAGAATTACGGAGTCGCTGCTGCCTTGAAGTCCGATCGCCTTGATCGGCATTAACTGGACGTTCCAATTGACACCGGCGATACCGACTGAATTATTTCCGCGAGCACCGATGATTCCCGCCACGTGTGTTCCGTGAAAATCGTCGGCTGCACTGTCGAAAACTGTGCGGTCGTTATTGAGAAAATCCCAGCCGTTTACATCGTCAATAAAACCATTGTTGTCGTCGTCGATGTTGTTGTTCGGTGTTTCGGCAGTGTTGATGAAGATGTTGTCTTTGAGATCGCGATGTTCGATGTCAATGCCCGAGTCGATGACGCCGACGACGATGTTCTGATTGCCGGTAGTTGTGTCCCAGGCGGATTCAACGCTGATGCCGCCGCCGACGTTCGGAAAGGGCGGAGGATTTTTCAGTGGCCACTGCGAGCCATAGAAAGTGTCGTTTGGCACAGCGTCAAAATGCCTGATGTAGTTTGGTTCGACATAAAGAACGTCAGGACGAGCGCGCAGGGCTTTGATCGCATCGAGCATTCTCTCGGGAGTGACACGCGCCAGCCTCAAACCCTCAACCAGATCCGAGCCGCCGAACGAGTTTATGTCAACACGAAAACTGCGCGCGCCGCTGAGCATTGAAAGTTGAATCGTGCCTTTTGTTTTCGCCACGGTTTGACCGGGACGGAAACGGACCAGGAGTTCGCCAGGAACGAATTCGCCTTGTTTTCGAGGTGGGGCGGGGACGGATGATTGTTGATTCTGTGCGTAGGTGACGAAGCCCAGTCGGGCGATCGCAGAGGCCAGCGCAACCGCAACCAGCAGAGTTAAAACGATGACTTTATATAGATTTAGACGTTGCTTCAGGATGAAACACATCGGGGGGTGAAGCTTTAACACGTTAACTCCTGGGATCGAGAAAGGGTTCAGCCGCACGAGGTCCAACGGAGCATTTTTAGCACGAGACCTGAGGCGCTGGCCAGACCAAATTGCGGGCGAATGCTGAGCGTGACTACATCTCGTAACTGTAATGTCACGATTCGTTTCCTTGTCGCCCGCAACCTGCGTGGGTCGTAGCTCAATTGGCAGAGCACCGCACTGTGACTGCGGCCATTGAGGGTTCAACTCCCTTCGACCCACCCAAAACATTGTCGATTGCCAATTGCCAATTTCCGATTGGTCCATCTTCATAAACCGCCATTCTTATTAAGACTTTAGTTAGCCGCCAATTGGAAATCGGCAATCGCCAATTGGCAATACGCGGAACTGTGGCCGAGAGGTGAGGCACTTGGTTGTCAACCAAGCCGATGACGGTTCGAGTCCGTTCAGTTCCGCCATGCGTCAGTAGCCAAATCGGCAAGGCACCTGCCTCTTAAGCAGGGGATTGTGAGTTCGAGTCTCACCTGGCGCACCAAATTTCGGGGTGTGGTGTAAAGCTAGCATCCGAGTCTTGGGCACTCGTGGTGACAGTTCAATTCTGTCCTCCCCGACCATTTCATTCATTTATGCGGAAGTGATGTAGCTGGAAACATGCGAGTTTTCCAAACTCGACTCGAGAGTTCGAATCTCTCCTTCCGTTCCATATAGCGCGCGTCGCCAAGCGGCTAAGGCGCCGGATTGCAAATCCGGTATTCGTGAGTTCAAGTCTCACCGCGCGCTCCAATTCTCAATCGATGCTCCTGTAGCTCAACTGGAAGAGTGCGACGCTTCGAACGTCGAAGCTGCGGGTTCGAATCCTGCCAGGAGCCCCACGGTCGGATAGCTGAGATGGATTAGCGCGAGTCTGAAAAACTCGAAAGGTTGGTTCGATTCCAACTCCGACCACCAAATTCATGCCCGAGTAGCTCAATCGATGGAGCGCTGGTCCTACAAACCAGAGGTTGAAGGTTTGAGTCCTTCCTTGGGCACCAACTTTGTTTTCGCAAGTTATCGGGGCGTGACTCATTCCGGCAGAACGGTGACTGTCGGGATCGTGGAGTTCGAAGAGGCGCGTCGGCCTCACGCCCCGTCCAGATTCAGGCAGGCGGTGTAGCTTCAACTGGCTAGAGCAGCTGTTTCGTAAACAGCAGGTTGTGAGTTCGAATCTCACCTCCGCCTCCAGATATGTGCGGCCCGCGTTCCCGGCATCGGTCTTCTAAACCGAACCTTGAAGAGCCGGGCGGAAAGGCACGAGGTTCAATTCCTCCGCGGGCTTCCAAAGATCAACGGCTGTGTAGCTCAAACGGAATAGAGCAAGCGTCTCATAAGCGCGAGGTTGGTGGTTCGAATCCACCCGCAGCCACCAAATTCAAATGGGCTGGTGATGTAATTGAAAGCATAGAAGTCCTGCAAACTTCTTGTGAGGGTTTGAGTCCCTCCCGGTCCACCAAAATTGCGGCGTAGCTCAAGTGGTTTCAGAGCGCTCGTCTTGTAAACGAGTTGGTGCGAGTTCGACTCTCGTCGCCGCATCCAGTTTTTCTTGTGGCGTAGCCAAGTTGGTAAGGCATCGGATTGTTAATCCGACATCGAAGGTTCGAGTCCTTCCGCCACAGCCAGATCCATTGCCGATTGCTAATTGCCGATTGCCAATTGGCGCTTAGCAAGTCTGTGTAGTCGTCTGGCCTCAATGATTGGCGGGCGGCGTTCTCAAGAACCAATCGGCAATCGGCAATCGCCAATTGGCAATGTATTGATCCGGAGCTCGAGTGACAGAGCAGCGGCCTTTTAAGCCGTGAAGTGCGGGTTTGAGCCCCGTCGGATCAACCAACCGCGGTGTAGCTCAAGGGAAGAGCACTCGATTGATAATCGAGCGACGCAGGTTCGACTCCTGCCACCGCGACCAACACCCGAATGAGTAAGGGGAACTGCATCGGTCTTTTCCGGGATGGTGTAACTGGCAACACGTCGGGCTTTGAACCCGAAATTGAAGGTTCGACTCCTTCTCCCGGGGCCACATTTCGCAAATACAGGTACTTCGTTTGATCGGAATGTGGGGGTAAGAACAATGGCAAACAAGAAACTATTCAAGTCGCTAATCGGCAAGATGATTCCAGCAACGAATGCGCGCAATGAAGAGCTCGCGCCTGCTTACGCGCTTCCGCCAAAGCACCAACTGGCCCAGTACGTAGCAACCGGTTGTTTGAACACGACCTTCTACGTGAGCGCCAAAGCTCAACTGAAGCAGGTGCTGGAACTGTGCGTGGATCTCGATGCCGAGTTCATTGCGAAGACGGCCGTGTTCTGCCGCGAGCGTGGTTACATGAAAGACATGCCGGCATTGCTTTGCGCCGTACTGTCAGTGAAGGACCGCGAATTGCTCAACCACATCTTTCCGCGTGTGATCGACAACGGGAAGATGCTGCGCAACTTCGTACAGATCATGCGTTCGGGCATGGTGGGCCGCAAGTCTCTTGGTTCGGCGCCAAAGCGTTTGGTGCGCGAGTGGCTTGATGCTCGTCAGCCGGAAGCGCTGTTCAGGGCAAATGTGGGCCAGGATCCGTCGTTGACGGACATCGTGAAGATGGTCCACCCGAAGCCGAAGGACGAAGCGCGCGAAGCACTGTACGGTTACTTCATCGGCCGCGATTATGCCTTCGATAAGTTACCGGAGATTGCTCGCAACTTCGAACTATTCAAGTACGGCCAATCGCTCGACGTGCCGGACGTTCCATTCCAGATGCTGACGGCCCTGCCGCTGAGCACGAAGGAGTGGACGGAGATCGCGCGTCGCGCTCCGTGGCAGATGACGCGCATGAACTTGAACACGTTTGCCCGTCACGGTGTATTCAAGGAGCCGGGGATGGCCCAACTCGTCGCAGATCGTCTGCGCGATCCAAAGGCGAGCGCGAGGGCGCGCGTGTTTCCGTACCAGCTGATGGTCGCTTACACGATGGCTTCGGCGAATGACCAGATCCCGAAGGAAGTTTGTGACGCGCTCCAGGATGCGATGGAGATTGCGCTCGAAAATGTACCTTCGATCGAAGGACAGGTTTATGTCTGTCCAGACGTTTCAGGATCTATGTTTTCTCCTGTAACGGGTTATCGCGAAGGTGCAAGCACGGCGGTGCGTTGTGTCGACGTTGCGGCGCTCGTCGCGGCTGCGGTACTACGCAAGAATCCGCGTGCGGAAGTGCTGCCGTTCGAGCATAAGGTGGTCAAGGTCGCGCTTAACCCGCGCGACAGCGTCATGACCAATGCCGAGCGTCTGGCTTCGATCGGTGGTGGTGGCACGAACTGTAGTGCGCCGCTGGCGAAGCTTAATAGCCGCAAGGCAAAGGGCGATCTCGTTCTCTTTGTTTCGGACAACGAATCGTGGGTTGACGCCGGTGCAAGTCGCGGCACGGCCACGATGAACGAGTGGAATGTGTTCAAGCAGCGTAATCCAAACGCTCGTCTCGCTTGTATCGACGTGCAACCGTATAAGACGGTGCAAGCGAGTGAGCGTGAGGACATTCTCAACGTTGGCGGATTCTCGGATCAGGTATTTGACGTGATCGCGGAGTTCGCAAGCGGTCGACTAAACGATGATCACTGGATTGGCGTGATCAATTCAGTGGCGTTGTAAATGCGGTGGGCCGAATGCTGGTCGTGACTACATCCTATGAAGATCAACGTCTCGACTGTTTACTTGTCGGCCCTCCACTCAACTTATGGCGAATGCAGGTGGGGAGTACAAAGGTCAACATAGGTTCGAATCCTATCTCGTCCGTCATGGACGAGGGCTCTCGCCGATTCTTGTCGCCATTTTCCAGGCAATCCGTGTTTTCTTAGTCTCAGGAAACACGGATTGCTATACTTTGCGGCATGAGCGACCGCAAATATCGTCAGCGCGGCTACATGGATAACGATCGCGAGCCGCAACGCCCCCGTCCTAATCCACAGTCACAATCAAAGCCTGCCGAACGCGAAGGACCACGATCGCCGAAGATGATGGCGTTTGGCGAGACCGTGAAGTGCTCGTCGTGCGGCGCTAAAGTCGCAACCAGCATCGGTGCGGAAAGCACTTGTCCAACCTGTAAAGCCGAGTTACATACGTGCCGTCAGTGCACGTACTTCGATCCGAGCGCGCGGTTTGAATGTAATAAACCAATTACTGTAAAGATCGTGAACAAGAACGCGCGCAACACGTGCGAGCTGTTTACGCCACGCACAGTAATCGAACGTCAAACCTCATCCGGCGCTCCGAATGACGCTCGCGCAGCTTTCAACAAGTTATTCAAGAAGTAACCTGTCTACGGACTCTTTTTGAGCCAGAACATATCACGCATCGTGTAGCTCGATCGCGAACGATCAGTGGTGTCCACGTAACGCGGTGATATAAAGTCTGTTCGCGGCTCATAATTCAAAGCACTTCGATCCAGCCTTTGTAGCTGTCCTCCCTGAACCCGTGTCTTGTAAGTTTTGACTGGCTGTCCATTGGCTTTGACGACGAAGGCTATTTCGCCGTTCAACTTATTCAGGTCGGCAAGCGTGAGCCACTTATTCTTCGGCAGCGTCGGCATGAAGAGTTCGTGACGTTCGTAAAAGTACCAGTCGATTGTATCGGGAACGACCGGTCCACGGCTGGCGGCGATCTCCTTGCCGTTTGCAAGCACATGGACCGTGACCTTCGGGCGATTCATTCCGGTTGGAAGTTCACTCGTGCTCATCCACCAGTTGAAGTGCAAGAGAGCGTCGGGCTCGTCGGTGATCGTTGAAAGGAAGGCGAGATCCTTCCAGGGACCGTCACGGACAAACGTCTTACCTGGCTTAAACGGATCGCCGCTTACTTGTTCCTTGAGAGTGAAGGGAAGCGTGGTGATTGTTTCGTTGCCGATCTTTACAGCCATTACGAAATCACCGCTTTGTCCGACGCGGACGTTTCCAGGGTTGCCAATCGCGGGACGAAACAGTGCGAACGCCGGAAAGTTCTCCAGCCGTTCGAGCCGCAAAGGAACGCTGGCGACAACTTCACCGCCTGGCTTCGTTATCACGAACGTGGCGGGTTCATTACCCGTCGGCGGAAACACGACCTCGAGCCCTTCGACGAGAAAACCTCCGTTAGCCTCGTAGAAGCGCATCGTCATAAGCGATTCATATTCAATCGCGGGACGGTTCTGAGCGAGGGCTGCGGTCGTGGTTAAGAGGAACAGTGAAGCAATAGTGAGAAGTTGTTTGATTGAAGTCATATGGTTCAGCCTTTTACTGGCAGCCAGCCGTTCTCGTTTCGATCGCCGCACCCGGAGTTCGTTCACCGTCAATCAGACGTTTACGGCTTAGCTTTCGGCTCGGCGTAGAAAACTTTGTTCACGATCTTCCACTCGTCACCGACTTTCAGCAGCGACATGTAATCAGTGTAAGTAACCGTGGGGTACTCGAGCACGATCTTGCCGACGCCGGCGTTGCCGGTGATCTCGACCTTTTCGATGCGACGCTTGCGTTGCGCTTCATCAGCCGCAGGCTTGCCGTTGAAACGCGAAGCAAACTCTTCGGCCGTCATGTTCATCATCTTGCCGTCGCGAAACGCCATGATCTTCGCTTCGGTGTGAAACGCTTTGCGCATGAAATCGCCATTGCCGGTCGCGTGACCCTGAATGTAATTGTCGAGTGGAACACGCGCTTCGGCCTCCGACATCGCTATCGATGAACCATTCGTGGATTGAAAAATCACCAGTAGTCCGAAAATCGCCACAAGCGATACAGCCAACAATTTCTTCATAAGCTCTCCTTAAAAATATCTGGTTTTCGCTGAGCAGCGCGGAGGCTCAAGACTCTACCACACTTCGTGCGTTCGATACTTCTTTACTCATTGCTCACGGATCGTGCGAGAATGTAGTTGCCATGGTCCCCCGCCTGCTCCTGATAAGCGTCTTAATTCTTTCCACTGCCGATTTCTCTTTTGCGCAGGAATCTGAGCCGTCTCCGCCTCCGCAGATCGAAATTCTTAGGCCTCAAGGCCGGAAGCCAAACCTAAACGCCAACGGCGAGGGAATCACCTCTTACAAAACCAATTACGAAGAGCAAGAAGGCAAAGCGACCGCACGTCTTATCAAAAAGGCGGATCTGAAATTCAAGTTTGAACTTCCGGTTGGCTACACTGTTTTTAACGATCTGATCTTTTTAGTTGAGTCGAAGGAAATGTATCTCACGACGAGCGACATTACTTTCAGTCTACCGTCCGCTCGCACGAAGGAAATCTTCGATCAACTCCGGATCCTTCATCCGGACTTTGATCCGGTCGAGCCAGAAGAGCCCGCCTGGCTCGACGCCACCCTCGACGGTAATTCAAGCAACATTCGGAAGTTGCTCTCAGAATCGGCCATCAAAGAACGTCTGCCAGACTTCAAAACGAAAACGTTGCACGCCTTCAGTAGAACCGGCTCGAACATCTTCGTCGTAGCCCTAAGAGATCCCGCTAAGGCGCGCGACAGTTTTACAGCAGACCTGGAACTTACGGGAGTTGCTCCTCGGCACGTGATTGAAGGAGCGTTAGTGACGTATCGATTGAAGATCACAAACAGAGGACCCGACACTGCTACCGGCATTTTTCTTGAGGCAAATCCAGCGTTCTCGTTTGTTTCCGTTGATGCAGGTCCAGGCAAGTGCAATGAATCTGGCCAACACGTATTCTGCAAGTTTCCGAATCTGGAAAAGGATCGTAGCGTCGAGTTCAAGATAGTTGAGCGGAGTGAATGGAATCGTTACCCTTTCACTGACTCATTCGAAAACAAACCGTTTACTCCGAAGTTCACCAAACAGATTACCGTCGTCGCGAAGGAACGGGATCCTGAGCACGAGAATAGTGAATTACGCCTGACTACGGAGGTGTATCAGGATCAGAACCAGCCACCTGTCGTCGAACTGGTAAGTCCCACCGAGTTCCAACTGCTTCCCGGCCCGACGGCGTCGGTGCCGATTCGCGTAAAAGCTTCCGACCCTGATGGCTTCATCAAGAAGGTGGAAGTGCTTGGTGAGAAAAATTTGGCTGAGGCGACGTTGGATCCTGACGGCGAGTACGATCTCATCTATAAAGATGCAGGTTATGGACTACACCGGCCGGTCATTAAAGCGACGGACAATCAGGGACGATTCACTACGATTCCTGGGCCGGAGTTTTTCGTTAATGGACCAGCCCGAGTTGAAATAACCAGTCCAAGACCTGGAACTGTGGTTAAACAAGCCGATGGTGAACTGACGGTTACAGTTCATGCGTCCAGTGCTTCTGCGTCTTTAAAGAAAGTTTCGCTCCGTAATTGGGACCGGGAAGTAAGAGCGATTGGAAATGACACCTTTGTACTGGAGTTGAAACGTTGCTATCGCCGATGTCCGCTGTACGCGGTTGCGATTGACGAGAATGGGGTGGAAACACGCTCCGATTATTTGGAATTGATAATCGCATCGACTCCGGTTACGAAGCTAGCGTGGTCAGACGGCCAGTATGTGCGGGAGTTTGAGGCTGGTAAGCCGTTAAAGGTGGATGCTGTGACTCTGATGTCATCAGCACACTATGAAATTCAGTACGACGCTCCCCTCTGGAAGGTGGAATTCTTTATTGACGGACAACTCGTGTGCACAGACAACGAGCCCAGGAGCCGTAGCTCATATAGCGAGTGTGTATGGCGACCATTGCCGGGGAAATACAAACTCCACGCAATCGTGACTGACGTTGACGGGATGGTAGGAAAATCGGAGGTGATCGAGGTCGTAATCGAACGACCCTAATCACCTCCGAAGCAAACTGTTTGACGCGAAGATTACTGCCTGATGGTTATCTGGCCTTCGCCTTTCAGAATCTCGGCGAATTCGTAACTCTGAAGTGAATAACTCTTACAGGCCTTGAGCTGACCTGGAATTAAACTGGGTGACGGTATACCGACGTCGTCTTTTACCTCGAAGTCGGTGGACCACCAACTCATGAACGCCCCCTTGTCACCGGGGACTTCGAAATCTGAAGGAATCCATCCGCCCGGCTCCTGCTCGCAAAACGACCAGACAAACTTGTCGGCTTGTTCGCGGCCATCGTTGTCTTCGACAACCAACTGCACAAATTTACCGATGTAACTGCGGAGGCTGGAGTCCTTGATGATTCCGCTCATCAAAGCCCTGTTTTTCTCGATCGTCATCGAGTCGAATTCTGCCTTCATGAAAAACGGAACTGGCTCCTCTTTCGGACCTTCGCCATCACCGTCCGGATCGATCACGAGGACCTTGGTCTCATCCGTAAATACCATAAAGCCGGTGGCGCCACCTCGTTCAGCAGTTGTCGCGCTGAACTCAAGAGACTTCACTAACTCGTCGTCCATGATGAATTTGAAGTTGCCACCAACGGTTCCGGCGACTTGGGCCGAGGTGGGTAAAGGTGTAGCAAGAAAAACCAGGCACAGCGAGAAAAGCGAGGCAGATAACTTTCTTAACATTTGAGAGTGAACTCCTTTAATTTTTACGTGGTCGGGGGAAGTGGCCGTCGGGGGGCAGGCTTTATAGCACAAACAGTGTTGCACTTCCAAGGATTTGCTATCGCGAGGCGTTCGGTAATCGACATTTTCGCTTCGTGAAACTGTGTTCTTATGCTAACGCGCAAAAAGATGGAGGAAAGGGCCCCAGTTTTTTTATTCAGTTTTGAATATTCGGAACAGGTAGTAGTAAGAGGGAAACAAAAGTACCGCGCCGGCGATGAGTGCGCCGAACAAAAGACGCAGCGTGATTTGCGGCGCAGCGGTTGAAGTAATACTGATGTCGGGTTCGACCAGATACGGAAACTGCGCAAACGCCCAACCGAGCAGAATCAACGTTGCCTGACCTGCAGCAAATACTCGCGCCGCTCGATAGCGTCTGGTCCACAGCGTGTAAAAAGCGCCAATCGCAAAGATCGCCGTCAGGATGTGAAGCGCGAGGGCCCACGATGTGCGGCTGATTCCGGCGCGAACTGTCGGCGCGCCTGTTCCCGCTAAAACGAAAACGATCAACGCCAGCAGTCCAACCGCCACGCCGGACAACAACGCTCGCAAGCGAAAATCTTCCTGCAACTTGCCCTGTTCAGCTTCAACCGTCAGATAGGCAGCCGCGATAAAAGCGAACAACGCGAGGGCAAAGAAACCGACCGCGAGTGGAAAAGGCGCGAGCCACGGTCGTACAAAACCACTGGTGACGACACCGTTCTCGACACGAATGTTGCCGGAGGCGATGGCGCCGAGAATGATCCCGAGGAGAATCGGTGTGATGATGCTTGCGATCGAAAATATAAGACTCCAGCGTCGTTGCACTTCATCACGCTGAACGTCGTATGTGCGAAACGTGAACGCCGTGCCACGCAGAACAATGCCGATGAGCAGCAGCGTGATCGGAATGTGTAGTGCCGTTGCGATAACTGCGAATGCGGGGGGAAACGCGGTGAAGAGGATAACGAGGACCAGTATCAGCCACACGTGATTAGCTTCCCACACGGGGCCAATCGCATGCGCGATGAGTTCCCGTTGTTCGCGTGCACGACGTCCGAAAGCAAACAGATCCCAAACGCCACCACCGTAATCCGCGCCGCCGAGTAGGGCGTAAAGCACGAGTGACGCGACCATCACGCCGGCGATAATTGTTTCAAGCGGCAAGTCGTGCCTCCTTTGCCGGCGGTTCCGGTTCTCTTGGACTGGCAGCCACTTGTCGCAACAACAACCAGACCGTGACAAGCGCAAGAAAGATGTAGAGCACGGTGAATGTTATGAACGGAACTATAAGTCCCGGCATTGGCGTGACTGCTTCACTCGTGCGCATCACGCCGTAGATGATCCAGGGTTGGCGGCCCACTTCCGTAACGATCCATCCGGTTTCGATCGCGATGAAGCCGAGCGGCGCGGCCGCGATGAGTGTCCGCAGGAACCACTTGGACTCCAGCCAATTCTGGATTGCGCCGCTTTGTGGTTTACGTCGTCCGCGCAGAAAGCGCCACGCGCCCCAAAGCGAGATCAGCATCATGGCAACGCCGCACGCGACCATGATCTGAAAGGCGATGTGTACGATCGCGACCGGCGGATGTTGATCGGCTGGGAAATCGTTCAAGCCTTTTACGACTGCGTTCGGATCGCCGTAGGCGAGGATGCTCAGCGCGTAGGGGATTTCGATCGAGTAGCGCGTGACGCGAGCCTCTTCGTCTGGAAGGCCGCCGATCCGAAACGACGCGCCTTGCTCGGTCTCGAAATGTCCTTCGAACGCAGCGAGTTTCACTGGTTGTGTTACTGCGACTGTTTTCGCGAGAAAGTCTCCGCTCAGCGGTTGGAGGATCGCGCTTACGCCGCCGACGAGCAGGGCGATAGCGAGTGCTGCTTTGTGAAAACGATTAATCGGGTCGCGTCTGAGCATGAACGCATGTATGCCTGCGACGACAAAGCCGGTCGCGGCGTATGCGGCGAGCGTCATGTGAATGGTTTGTGGCAGTGCGGCTGGATTCAACATCGCGGCGATCGGATCGATATCGACCGGTTGGCCGTTGACGAGGCGAAAACCTGTGGGCGCGTTCATCCATGCGTTCGCGATGACGACGAAGATACCGGAGAGTGCGCCGCTGATGGCGACCATCGCGCCGGCGAACAGATGTGCTCGAGGCGGTACGCGCTTCCAGCCGTAAAGATAGATGCCGAGGAAGATAGCTTCTGTGAAGAACGCGAATCCTTCGAGCGAGAAGGGCATGCCGATAATCGAACCGGCGTAGCCCATGAACCGTGGCCACAATAGTCCCAACTCAAATGAGAGCACCGTTCCGGAGACTGCGCCGACGGCAAACAGTATCGCCGTGCCTTTGGCCCAACGTTGGGCCAGCGTCAAATAAATCTCGTCCTTACTGCGTAGCCACTTCCACTCGGCAATGATCATCAGCAGCGGCATGGCGATACCGATGGCGGCGAAGACGATGTGAAAGGCGAGCGACATCGCCATCTG
Source organism: uncultured Acidobacteriota bacterium (assembly GCA_963789185.1). GTDB lineage: Bacteria > Acidobacteriota > Blastocatellia > Pyrinomonadales > Pyrinomonadaceae > PSRF01. Next base: position 325,008 of record CAWBJU010000005.1, on the reverse strand, counting down.
CGAACGCGCTGCAAGAAGATCATCCATGGTCCGTTTGTTTATACCTCACACGAGCCATTTTATCGCTGTCGCCCTTTTTTCTTGACTCCAGACACAGTTGTCCTACTATTGCGGCACTTTGATCGACTAATCCTCGCTGATATTTCCCAGAATCCGATGCCCAAAAAAGAAACTCCCGCTGTGCAAGATGCGCGTGACGCGCTGCGCGGTCGAACCCGACGGCCGAGCGAGTTACTGGACCTGGCCAAAAAGTTAAAGGCCGAGAAACAGTTTGGCCTGGCACGCCGGCTGCTCGCTCGAGCGCGACTCGAACCGAGTCTCATCGACGAGCCCGCGTTGCGCGTCGAGATCTTCCAGCAGTCAGCCCTGTGCACTTACAAAGATCCCGATCTACAAGCCGAAGCGCGACTCGATCAAGCACTCGACATTCTCCGCCAATCGTGTGAAAGCCTCGACACGACGACGAATCAGGAGACACTCGGGATCATCGGCGCGATCTACAAACGCAAATGGGAAGTCAATAATCAGAAACAGCAACTCGAGCGTTCGCTTAACTACTACCTGCGCGGCTACTCCCAGGGATGCGCGAAAGATCAAGGCTACAACGGCATCAACGCGGCCTTCGTTTCAGATCTGCTCGCACAACAGGAAGAGGACGAAGCGCGGAAAGCCGGTGTGCCACCGGAACAGGCACGCGCGCGACGCAAGAAGGCTGCCGAGATTCGAACGAAGATCATTGAAGACGTAGCGCCACTCGTCGATGGCGCCTATACGAATTGGCTCCAGGGAAAGTGGTGGTTCTACAGCACCGTCGCTGAGGCGTATTTCGGCCTGGGCGATTACGACAACGCAATCGCGTGGCTAAATCGCGGCAAAGAGGACGCTGAAACGAGCGGAACTCCAGTCGCGCCCTGGGAACACGAGTCGACCGCGCGCCAATTAGCAGCAATCGCGCGCCTTCCCGGACTCGAAACACCGGAAGCCAACGAAGCGAAAACGCAAACAGCGCTCGATGCGCTTTGCAAGTTCTTCGATCCGTATGAAGTCCAGAGTGCGTACGAAGGCAAGATCGGACTCGGTCTCTCAGGCGGTGGCTTTCGTGCTTCACTGTTTCACATCGGAGTACTCGCGCGTCTCGCCGAGCTCGACGTCCTGCGACGAGTGGAAGTCTTGTCGTGCGTTTCCGGCGGCGCGATCATCGGTGCTCACTACTACCTCGAAGTCCGCAACCTGCTCCAGTCGAAACCTGACAGCGAGATCACGAAAAAAGACTACATCGACATTGTTGAGCGCATTCGCAAGGATTTCGTCGCAGGCGTGCAGCAGAACATTCGCACGCGCGTCATTCTCAATCCGATCAAGACGTTCATGATGCTGGCGCGATCGAAATACTCGCGCACGATGCGAGCGGGCGAGCTTTACGAAGACAAGATCTTCTCCCGAGTGCCTGACGGCGGCGGAAAAGATCCGCGTTGGCTCAACGGTCTCTATGTTTGCCCGGTCGACAAGGACAGAAAGCCTGACGATAGCTTCAACTTCCGAACAGACAACTGGCGACGGCAGGCAAAAGTACCGAACCTGATTCTCAACACAACGGCCCTGAACACCGGACACAACTGGCAGTTCACCGCGTCGTGGATGGGTGAGCCACCTGCGAGCATCGCCAGTGAAATCGACGGCAACGATCGTTTTCGTCGTCTCTATTACGAAGGACAGGACACGCCGAAAGCATACCGGCAAGTTCGACTCGGGCACGCAGTCGCTGCTTCAGCTTGCGTACCCGGACTGTTTGAGCCGCTGCCGTTGGATCAGTTGTACCCCGACCGCGTCGTTCGTCTGGTTGACGGAGGTGTTTGCGACAACCAGGGCGTTGCCAGTTTGATCGAGCAGGATTGCAACGTGATTCTCGTGAGCGACGGCAGCGGGCAGATGGAGTCGCAGAAAGATCCGGGCCTTGGCCTGTTGGGTGTGCCGCTGCGATCGAACACGATTCTCCAGGCGCGCGTTCGTGAGGCGCAGTATCACGAACTCAGTGCGCGCAAGCGAGCGTCGTTATTGCGCGGGTTCATGTTTGTTCATTTGAAAGACGACCTTGACGTCGATCCGATCGATTGGATTGGTTGTCTTGATCCTTTCGACGCCTCCGACGATGCACGTCCCGCGTATCGTCGTGGACCGCTCACGCGATACGGCATCGCCAAGGACGTCCAGGAGTTACTCTCCGGCGTACGTACTGATCTCGATTCGTTCTCGGATGTAGAGTCGTTCGCGTTGATGACCAGTGGCTATCGCATGACCGAACATGAGTTCAAGTTTTCCAACTGCGTCGAAGGTTTTGAGGAGCCTAAAGAACAACACGCGTGGGATTTCCTTGCGGTTGAGGAGGGTTTAAAAGGCAGCGGGCCTAAGTACGACTACTTGAAGAAGCGTTTGCAGGTGAGTAAGGAGCGCGCGTTCCGCATCTGGAGAATCTCAAGCGTGCTGAAAATTGTGTCAATAGTTTTGGCAATTGCTGCGGTGTTACTCGCGGTCTGGTTTTGGTTTAACTACGGCGAGACGATAATCGCGATACCTCAGTTCACTATTTGGACGCTGGGAATTCTGATCGGAATCGTCGTCGCGGCCATTTTGCTGATCGCTTTCGTACTCAAGAAGATTATGGGAATCGGTAGAATGACGGAGACACTGGTGCGCTCCATTATGTTCCTGGCGATCGGTCCACTTGGCGCGGTAGCTTCGTTGGCTCACCTGCTCATTTTCGATCGTCTTTTCCTGCGAGACGGCAGCCAGAAATCGTTCGACGAAGCGTCCTGAGTCGGGTGTTACGACTTGGGCGGCAACGTTTTAAATCTGTCTATCACCTGTTTCGCTACCTTTGGTGCGATTTCGTCCGGCTCATTTGCATCCTTCAGATTGATCGCTTGAGACTCCGCGAGTTCGTCCGGTACGACCGCATCTAATCCAATGACGATTGGCACAATCGGTATCTGCTTTTTTTGATTTCTAGCCGCGTGTATCTCCCGCATGGTCCAGCCCGTCGGTCTTCCTGAAAGCAACACGACCATCAGGTCGGCATTCTTGGTCATTTCTGTTATTGCGAAATCCCATGGTACGTCAGCCGACAGCTCATCTGACTTGAACACGATGATCCCCTGTTCTCGCAGAGCTCTCGCGAGGGCATTTCCCATTCTCAGATCAGTAATTCCGGCGGAGAGGAAAACCGTTGGATGCTCATGCTTTTCTCTGGTAGCTGTCGTCGAGCCCGGTCGCAGTGATTGCGTCGGCTGTGGATACTCCAGCGTTAACCAATGACGCTTCGTGAAAGCCTTACCGTTCTTCGGTTTGATTTCAGCATTGATCGTGAATTCGCCCCACCCAGCCGACTCGAAAAGGAACTTGTCCTGTGCGTTGGTTCGCTGCTGAACGGGGTCGGGAAATGTCGAATGAAGCTTGTAATTGACATATTCAATGTCATTCAACACAGACGGCGGTGCGTCAATCCAGAGAGACCAGTTCCACCAGTTCTGGCCCATGTACTCCGAGCTTTGGCGCAGATCGATCTTTGCTGCGATTGTCGGTAGCGAAGACTTGCGCGCTACGTAACTTGATGCAGCAACCTTTTTAATCGATTTCCTGGCCGACGATTTTGTGGCTCCAGATTTCTTCGCCACCGACTTCCTTGCGACTGACTTCTTCGCCGCGGACTTCTTCGCCACTAACTTTTTCGCTGCAGTCTTTTTCTTCGCAGCTTTCCTGGTTGCAGCTCGCTTCTTAGCCATTTTGTGTCTCCTTCAGTTGGACCATCGGCCACGGATATGTCGCCTTCGACTTCCACGTGACTTGTTGTTGTGGCCCTGTCACCTGAAGCTCGACGCGGTGCACGGTCCGGACGTTCGTCAGATAAACAAAAGTGCCCTCTTCCTCGGCAACATGCTGGACTTCCTTCCACGGCGTTGCCAAACCCTTCTCCCAATACCGGTGAGTGCATTTCAATTGAGCATCGTTGTCGAGCTTATCGGTGAGATTGCTCGGAAGAATCTGCACCTTCAACTCTCGACCGATGGTGAGTCGCCACTCGAGGAACGTCTCTGCGATTTGAAGTATCGTTTCAAGCGGATTCGCCGGGTCATGATTGATTCGTTCCTTGTTGCTCATACCGCCAAACGCCAAACCTTTTTCAACCACTGCGATACAGGGCATTGGCCGGTTCTTGGCGTACATATATTCTTCAAAAACAGATTGACTCCACGGACTCTCACCAGGTTGCGGGTTTGGATTCTTTGCGAGCAGTGAAATCAGGACGTCGGACTCGCGGATCTTGGCCTCAACCGCCGCATCGACAGGCTGGCCGCCGAGTTTTCGGCCGGTGATCGGCGGCGGCAAATCATGAGTCGCGAGTAGTCGCTCGACTGCCCTTGTGAGGTCGTGTCCGAACCTGAACGAATAAGAAAGAAAGATCTTCATAAGTACGCCTCCTGACGCCTTAGGTTGGTGGTCTTTCTAAGAGTGCGATTCCTTCAGGATAAAAATGTCAGACCGGTGCCGGATTTTCAAGCCTTAAAACAGCGCGGCTGTCAGGGCGAAACGTTTCACTCAAATTCGTCATAACAAGTGAACGAACTCTCAGTGTCACCCCACCCTGCGGCAAACACCGAAGCTGTTTTCAAGCAGCTTCGGTGTTCTCCTGCTCGCGCTTTAGCGCCCGGACTTGAACGTTAGGGAACGTTCGGACGGACGAGCGGCGCCTCTTTGTCGTCGACAAACACGTCCAGCACGGTGAAGTTCGAAGGAATCATCGTGGCGAAGGCGTGATTCGTCACCACCAGTGAGCCCTGTTTGGCGAAGGCAAGGTTCGCGGGTGAATCATACGGAAAGATCGGACTACCGAATGGATTTGTTAGACGTGCAACTTCAGTCGCGTTCGAGGCGAGAATCGAGATCCCCGAGTTAAACGGCGCAGCGAGCGCGACGTAGAGTTTGCCCGACTTTCCAAACGCGATTCCGTCAGGCGCCTCTCCGTTGTACTGAAAGAACGTTTGCAAGTCTGCGGCACCCGGTGAATTTACGAGCGGCAGCGTGTAGATCTTCCCGCCAAGAAAGTTGCCGAATGGACCAACACCTTCGGCGGTAACAGCAAAGTAGACCTTCGTGTTGTCTGGACTCAGGCGCAGACCGTTTGCGCCGAACGGCGTGTCGAGCCGGCTGTCCTGAAACCAGATCTGCGGTAGACCACCGCCCGGTGCAATCCGCCAAATCGTCGCCTGGAATGAGTCGGTCAGGTAAAGATTTCCCGCCTCGTCAAAAGCGATGTCGTTAGGCAGTGGCGGCGCATTCACCGCGGTCGGAGAACACGGCGCCGGCTGTGTTTGTGAACACGGAAGAAGATCCGGTAGCGGCGCTGCATAGATCTCCTGATCGCCGCTTCCAAGGTCGATTCGCACGATTCCCAGTTGCAGATTCACGACGTAAAGACGGCCTTCACCGTCAAAAGCAATGCATGAATTCGCATGCGGAAACTGAGTGAATTCGCCTTCGATCTCGTAAGTCTGTAACAGCGTGCCGGTCTTCGAATCGTATGCAAGGACTTTCGAAGCGGGCGTGCCCGCGGTATCAAAACTGGCTGGACCAGCGACGTAAATCTTGTCGCCGTTTACAGCGATTCCTTCTGGAAATCCCGGTGGAAAGGGAACGGTTGCAAGTATTTGAACGTCTCCGAACACACGTTCCGGAGTTTCCGCGGTAACGAATGAAGTACCGAGTGTGACGAAGATGGCGAGAGTAAGAAAAGTTATGAAGTTTCGCCTCTTCGAGTTGATATTAATGAATTGCATGAGTTTCTCCTTCTGTAGGGTGGGTTGATTGGTAGTGCGAGGATTAGCATCGAGTGAGTCTCTGCTTTCTAAAATCTCGATCCATAACGCGTGAAAAGTGAGGAGAAAGGAGCGGCGACGGTGATATTATTCGCAACCAGATTCAGGCCCTCCCATTTTGGTCTCACGTGACGCTCAGCACGTCAACCTGAAAACCACATCCCCTACGGACATTTGACGTTGCCATTCAATGAGGGGCGTAGCACCCAGGAGAGGAGGACAACTATGGCGAGGATCGTGTTTCTATTTTTGATAACGGTATTGATGACCGTTAGCGCTCGAGCCGCAGCGCCGGTGGGCCAAACGATCTGGATCCGCGCGTCTGCGACGGGGTTGTTTGTATCGGCAGATCAGAACCGCGGTACGTGGGCTCCGTTGGTCGCCGATCGAACAACTACCGCTGCGTGGGAGCAGTTTCAGATAGTTGACGCAGGCGGCGGTTTCATTGCGTTACGTTCCGTTGGAACGGGTTTGTTTGTCTCGGCGGATCAAGCTCGGGCAGCGTGGGCGCCGCTCGTCGCCGATCGACCAACGATCGGAACGTGGGAACAGTTCACGTGGTCGGATCTTGCGGGCGGTGCTTTCACGTTGAGAGGAAGAGCGCTCAACCGTTTCGTGTCGGCTGACCTCGCGCGCGCTTCATTCGCGCCGCTTGTTTGCGATCGCACGGTGGCGAATACGTGGGAGCAGTTTACGTGGGGCGCGGTTGGCTCACAGCCGCCGGCCGGAGCGCCCCCGGGTTTCTCGAATTTAGTTTGGTCCGATGAGTTCAACGGGTCGTCGATCAGTTCGGCGAACTGGGGTTTCGATTTAGGCGGCGGTGGCTGGGGCAACAACGAACTCCAGAACTACACCAGTCGAACCGAGAACGCGCGGATCGTGAATGGAATGTTGGTAATCGAGGCGCGGCGTGAAAACTTTGGCGGAAACGCATTCACGTCAGCTCGTCTCAAGACGCAGGGGAAACAATCGTTCGGCATAAACACGTGGGTCGAGGCTCGCATCAACGCGCCCGAAGGACAAGGCATCTGGCCGGCGTTTTGGATGTTGGGTAACAGCATCACTTCGGTTGGATGGCCGTCGTGCGGTGAGATCGACATCATGGAGATCCAGGGGCAAAACCCGGCTAGAAACTTCGGCACGATTCACTGGGCCGACGCTGGTGGGCAGCACGTGTCGTTTGGCGGGATCTTCAATTCGTCGAGCTCGCTGACTGCAGGCTTCCACACGTTCGCGATCTCGCGCACTGGAACTTCGATCAAGTGGTACGTCGATCGGATTCAGTATGCGGAAGCTAATATCTCGGGCGGCATCAACAGCACGTCTGAGTTTCAGGGCCCGTTCTTTATCATCCTCAACGTAGCGGTTGGCGGAAACTTCGTCGGCAGTCCCGACGGCAGCACTGTGTTTCCACAACAGATGCAGGTTGATTGGGTGAGAGTGTGGGGAAACTGATGTCCGTTAGGTCCGTGTTCCCCGTGAGGAAACCGGGGAACACGGACCTGTCAGAATTACTTGGCACTGCCGCCGAAAGCGTATAACGCGTTACGGGTGCGGATGAAAAGATTGCTGCCGGCGATCGCGGGTGTGGCCCAGATTTCTTCTTTGAGATCGTTCATCGCGAGGACCTCCCATTGCGGGTCAGCCTTTATCACTGTCACTTTGCCGCTCAAACTCGCGACGAAGATCTTGCCGTCGGCCGCGACCGGCGATGCGTAGTATTCCTCGAGTGCGTCGGGAGTTCGTCCCTGCTTTAGAACGTTTCCGGTCGCTGGATCGACAGTCGAAACGATCCCGCCTTCTTTCATCAAATACATCACGCCGCGGTAGATCAACGGCGCCGGTATGTTTGGATATCCCTTCTCAAGACGCCAAACAACGTTCGAAGATGTAAGGTCGCCCTGACCTGGCAAACGGATGGCGGTTAGTCCATGTCCCAAAGTAGTCGAGTTGCGCACGAAGTCGTATTCGGCGCGCTCGATGTACCCGTCGCTATTCGCATCCAGCCAGCCAAAATGTTCCGCGTAGTCAGGCGTCGTTTTCATTTCGTCAACGTGAATTTTTTGGTCCTTGTCTTTGTCGTATTGCTTCAGACTTTCCTCGTACGGCGGAAAGAAGGGCTTTTCAGCGCCCTCACCCAACACGTAGACCATGTCGGTTGCAATCAGCGGCACGCCTTTCGGATAGGCGCCGACTTTGGAAACCCACCACAACCGTTCTCCTTTATCCAGTGAATAGGAATCGACTGAGTTTGAACCGAGAACAATCACTTGCGCTGGTCCATTACTGGGTTTGTAGATGGAGGGAGTTGAATACCCTTCGAAGTTCGTCCGGTTCTTCCTCCAGAGCACTTTTCCGTCGCGTGCATCGACGGCGACGATAAAAGAAGCGTTCCGGTGATCGCACACCATCACGAGCGTGTTACCCGCAAGTACCGGCGAACCACCCATGCCATAGAAACTGTTGAATGGTCCTAACGGCAGCCGCCAGCGTTCTTTGCCGTCTGGTCCAAAGGAGATCAAACCCAGCTCGCCAAAGAAGGCATACACGTTCTTTCCGTCACTGACAGGACTCGGCGCGGCACCATCGTTGGCCTTGTATATCGGCATGTGTCGTGCGCGGACGACGTCGCTGCGCCAGAGAATTTTGCCGGTCTTTCGATCGAGAGCGAAGGTGCTTAGTTTGTCGCCTTCGGTTGCGGTCAGAAATACGCGGTCGGCAGTAACGACTGGAGACGATCGCGCGAAGGGAATTGCTGTTTTCCAAACGAGATTTTTCTTCGCATTGAACTCAGCAGGCAGTGCAACGCCTTCGGCAACACCGGAACCATTCGGTCCGCGGAATTGCGTCCATTCGTTAGTATTTTGTTGAGCCTGGGATGTGGAGTTGCTTAAGAGAAACAAGATCGAAACAACGAAGAGTGGGAGATATATTTTGTGTTTCATGGTGCCTCATTCTAACTTCACAAGTTGCGCCTTGTTAACAGCGCGATGACCGCGACGAACAAAGCGGATCCGATGATCGACCAAACGATCGGGAAGTTGGTGGTGCCGATCCGAATTGCAAACAGTTCAGGAAGTCCCATCGCCCGCGCCAGCCACATGCCTAACACCGCGCCGACAAAACCGAGCGCGATTGAAACAAGACAGCCGCCTCGCGAAAACCCGGCAATCGCCTGACCCAGCGACCCGCAAATCCCGGCGATCAGCAACAAGATCAAGAGATCGAACAACGTCATACTGTTTGCTCCTATTGATCAGCGGCCGGTTCTTTTTTCCATTGCTTCGGGATACCGAGCGCCCTGAATTGTGATTTTCGTAGTCGCGGCGTCGATTTCACGCAGGTCGTCTGGCGTGAGTACGACGTCGACTGCGCCGATGTTCTCTTCCAGTCGATGAACTTTCGTCGTGCCTGGAATAGGAACGATCCACGGTTTTTGAGCGAGCAGCCACGCGAGCGCGACTTGCGCCGGCGTCGCGTTCTTCCGTTCCGCGATCGTTTGTATCAGATCGACGACCACCTGGTTCGCCTTACGAGCTTCGGGTGTGAAGCGCGGAACGACGTTGCGGAAGTCCGAACTGTCGAAGGTCGTGTTCTCGTCGATCTTGCCGGTGAGAAAACCTCTGCCAAGAGGACTGAACGGAACGAAGCCAATACCGAGTTCTTCGCACGTCGGCAACACATCCGCTTCGCGATCTCTCCACCAAAGCGAGTACTCACTCTGAACTGCGGTGACGGGCTGTACTGCATGCGCGCGGCGGATCGTTTCCACTCCTGCTTCCGAGAGGCCGAAGTGTTTGACCTTGCCGGCGTCGATCAACTTTTTCACCGTGCCCGCAACGTCCTCGATCGGAACGTCAGTATCAACGCGATGCTGATAGAAGAGATCGATGACTTCGATGTTGAGCCGTTTCAGCGAAGCGTCCGCAACTTCCTTGATGTGCTCCGGCCGGCTATCGACAGCGTTCCAGCGAGTTGCTCCGGGCGTGTCCGGCTTAAATCCGAACTTGGTCGCTATCACGACTTGTTCGCGGACGGGAGCGAGCGCTTCGCCAACCAGTTCTTCATTTGTAAACGGCCCGTAAACTTCAGCGGTGTCGAAGAAGGTGACGCCGCGTTCGACTGCCGTTCTAATCAGTGAAATCGCCTGCCGTGTATCAGTGGCCGGGCCGTAACCGAAGCTCAGGCCCATGCAGCCGAGCCCGAGCGCTGACACTTCCAGATCGCTGTTTGCAAGTCTCCGCTTCTTCATCCGCGATGCCCTCTCTTTTCGAAAAGCGATGGTGCAAGTCTACTCCTCGTGTGGACATCTGTTAAATTGTGTTCATGCGACAGTTGTGCTTATCCGCGTTTCTTATAGCCGTGTTCGTTCCGTCTTATGTGCTCGCGCAAACACCAGTGCGTTTGCCGAATATCGATCCCGCTGCGTATCTGCCGGCGAGGAGACCAGGTCCGACGATCAGGATTTCCTTAGCGAACATTTCAGTGACGGGCGCCTCAGCGGCTGCTGTCCAGCAAAGACTGCGCACGGTTCGCCAAGCTGCCGCCGAAGCGGACGATCTCGGTCTGCTCATCAATGCTGCTAACAAAGAATTGACCGATCTCGGCGGTGGCGGCTTGATTTCGATCGAAGGCGGCGGATCGATCAAAACTCAGGTCCAACTCGATCACCATATAAAGTTTGATAGCTCCACCTATGCCTGCGATGTACAGGGCATTACTGACTTCGGATGTTTTCTGATCGGCGACAACGTACTCGTCGAAGGTACATATCAGCCACCGCAAGCGCTGCTCGAGTACTTTCGAAAAGGCAAAGGAAGCAACCATCGCGATCCGTTCCTGCTCGCCGTCCAGTCTCTGACGCCGCAACAGTTGGCAGGAACGGGAACCACGATCCTCGAGCCTACATTTGCGAGCGGAAGGACGCCCGCCGTTGCGGTGTTTCAGGCGAAAGGCGATGCCTGCTGCTCGCACACCGAACGATCGAAGAACATCGCCGTCGTTGGTTTTCACATTCGCGGACGGCAACAAATCTATGACGGAGGAGTGAGATCGACGATCCAACTCGGCAACTGCGAACGCTGTACGGCACAAAACAATTACCTCGAAGACACAGCGTCGATCGGAATCAGTTTCGGAGGCTCGGGACTGGAGAAGAATTACTTTGCCAACGACTGTCTCGCATATCACAACATCACGAGCGGAGTTGCTGCGGCCAACATCGCCGCCGTCAATTCCGAGAAAGTTTACATCACGGAGAACTACGCTTTTCGTCTCGGACATCACGAGCCGAGGTTCGGCGGTGGTGTTTGCGGATTTGATCTCGAAACAAACACAGCCGCCGATCACTCGAAGAATATTTTCGTCTTCAATAACCTTTACGACTACGAGGGTTCGATTCAGAGTGCGGGGACGGCGATCTGTTTGCAGGATCCGTATAAAGGCGTCAACCATGGTTTGGTCGTAGCGATGAACAACGTCATGATCGGCGGCAGGGAAGACAGGATTTATCGCTTCATGAGTAACGGATTGTTCCTTAACGGACTGAAGGGTTGTCAGATTCGCAATAACTACGTTTACCGCACGGGTCAAAACGCAATCCAGGCCTACGCGATCGATAGTTGCGTGATAGAAGATAACGATTTTGAGTCGACTGGCGGTGGCGGCAACTATACAGTTTCAATCGAAGGCGCAGTGAACAACATCTTCCGCCGCAATAATTATCGGGACCGGCCGGGGCTGGCGATAAATGTCCAGGCGGGTTTCCTTGAGACCTGCGGAAAGGGCAATGTTTACGAACAAAACCTCATCAACGGGCGCGACGTAAGAGCTGTCGCCACCCAGGCCTGTAGCGCAAAATGATCAATAGTTGTAATTTGTCCGGCAATAGGTGTGTTCGAGGGGGACCCTTCTATGAGTAATCGCAACATCATCACCTCCATCCTAATACTCTCGATGCTCGTCAACGTGGCTCTCGGTCAGGAGCCGCGGCCTACCGACGACGTCGTGCGCATCACGACAGAGTTGGTGCAGACCGGCATCGTAGTGGTCGATAAACAAGGCCGGTTCGTCGACGGACTAAAACCCGCAGACTTCGTATTGAAAGTCGATGGCCAGCCGGTTACTCCGTCGTTTTTCGAACGCGTGATTGCCGGAACGTTGCAGGAAGAGAAGCTGGAAGGATCAGTGGGTAAAGGCGCCGCGCCACCGCCTCCGCCAACTGGCGTTACTTATAAAGGTCGGACCATCATCTTCTTCATCGACGATCTACACCTGAGCGCGCCGAGTGTTCAGAGGACTAAAACCGCACTTCTGAATTTTGTCGAAAAGGAAATGTCCCTCGAGGATCAGGTTGCCGTTGCCACGCCCAGCGGGCAGATCGGTTTCCTGCAAAGGTTCTCAGACCTTAAGCCCGTAGTTCGCGCCGCCGTGGGTCGTTTGAATCACAGACCTTACACAGTTCGTGACCTTGAACAGATTCCGATGACTGAGTACCAGGCGTTGCGCATCCAGAATGGAGACTCGTCAGCCGCGGATTACTTTGCGAACGAGATGGTGAAGGCGAACAACGTTAGAGTTCCGGGTGGTCTCGGACCACCGAACGGTGGTCCGATAGGCGCCACAAAAGACAATGAGCAACGCCGGACCGCAGGAATGACCGGTGAAACAGCAAGACGCGTTGTTAAAGATCGCGCCAACATGCTGATGCGGCAAAGCGAATCAGTCACCTCGGCGACTCTGACTACACTCGAGAGCATGATGCGTTCGATGGGCACGATGTCGGGTCGTAAACTCGTCTTCCTGATCTCCGACGGATTCTTTCTGAACGATCGCAGCAGCGGCTATAGCAATAAGATCAGCCGGATAACCGACGCCGCCGTACGCGGCAATCTCGTGGTCTACTCAGTGGATGCGCGCGGACTCGTGGGCGATACTGATGTTGCTAGTAATCGCCATGATGCGCTCGGACAATTAGCCAACACGAATATCGGCGAGCTGCAAGCGTCGCAGGATGGCATGAATGCGCTCGCAGTCGACACAGGTGGAAAAGCATTCTTTAACACCGGCACGTTGACCGATGCGATCAAGGACGCTCTCCGCGAAACCTCAAACTACTATCTACTCGCGTGGCGTCCGAGCTCTGAAGATCAAAAGTCACCAAACTTCAAACGCGTTGAGATCAGTATTCCCGGACGGCCGGAGTTGACTGTCCGCGTCGCCCGTGGCTTCTTCTCGAGCGAACCGAAGCCGGAAGAAAAATCGAGTGAAGCGAACAAATCGACAAGCGATACTGCGGTTGCGACTACTGGTCCAACTAACGTCGGTAATGCGTTGATGACCGCACTCGCCGCTCCTTCGGCTCGCACCGGTCTCCCGACAAAACTCTTCGTCAGTTATCTCGACGTGCCTGGTTCCGGCCCTGTGCTCACCGCCGCAACGCAAATGGCTACTGATGCGCTCGGTTATGGTGCTGACGGAAAACAAGCGGCCGCGATCGATCTCGCCGGCGTAGTTCTCAACGATCAGGGGAAACAGGCAGGCAGCTTCAAGACGCGGCTTAATGTCAATCCACTGTCGGCAGCGTCAGCAGTTAGAGATCCTTCAGTTGTCTACAGTCATAAGATTCCATTGAAACCGGGCATCTATCAAATCCGCGTTGCTGCGCGCGACGAGAAGAGTGGTAACGTCGGCAGTTCGGCTCAGTGGATTGAGATTCCCGATCTGAGTTCGAAGAAGTTGACGCTCAGCACTTTGCTACTGGGTGGGCACCCTGCCGAGGCGAAACAAAAAGGTGGGGATCAGGTTTACTTCAGCGTTGACCGTCGCTTTACGCGCGAAGCGCAGATGACGTTCTTTACGATGATTTACAACGCCGTGGCGGGGGATGAGCCGAAGCTGGACGCTCTAATTGAGATACAGCGCGGAGGTCAGCGTGTAGTTGCGAGTCCGGTGTTGCCGGTTCTTGTCGAAACGAATTCTGATCTGGCCCGTATTCCTTACGGTGCGAACGTGGGACTGAAGACGCTCGCTCCGGGACGATACGTGCTGAAAGTTACGGTCAACGATCGCAACGCAAATACGAGTGCGGTCAATCAGATCATTTTCGAAGTCGAATGATCGATTAGCGTCGCATTAACGTTCCGATCTAATTGGGACGCTCTAATCGGGACGCGCACAAGCTGCCAGTCGGAAGCAGCGCGATTGAACCGGACGAGTTTAATGCTGTGGGCCAATCCGACGAGTTGCAGGAAGCGAATACCGAGCCAGTTTAAGTCAAACTCGTACCAACGCAGGCCGTGGCGCGCTGATGTCGGGTGAGCGTGATGGTTGTTGTGCCATCCTTCGCCAAACGTAAGTAGCGCTACCCACCAGCTATTCCGCGAATCATCTCCGGTTTGAAATCTGGTCCTGCCCCACAGGTGCGTCGCCGAGTTGACGAGCCACGTTGAATGAAGCGCTAGTATCAATCGGAGAAACACTCCCCAAAGCAACATAGCCCACCCGCCGATTACGAAAAGCGTCACTGACAGTATTAGCTGAGGAACCCAGTAAAACTTATTGAGCCAGCGGTAATATCGATCCTTTACCAGATCGGGCGCGTAGCGAGCCAACGTTGCCTCGCTATGATTTAAACCCGACAATATCCAGCCGATGTGTGCCCACCAGCGGCCATCACGCGGCGTATGCGGATCACCTTCTCGATCTGTATGAGCGTGATGTATGCGGTGCGTTACGACCCATTGGATTGGCCCACCTTCAAGCGAGACCGTACCGCAGGTCACGAGGAAGTATTCAACCAGTTTTGGAACTTTGTAACCACGATGAGTGAGCAGCCGGTGCCAGCCCATTCCGATACCCAGACTGCCGCCTACCCAGTAAAGAACGATTGCCGTAATCACGGCCGGCCAGCTCCAGAAAAATAGAGCTGCGACGGCAGCAAGATGCGCGATGCTAAGAAAAATAATTGTGCCCCAATTCATCGCTGGTTTTGTGGTTGTGTCTTCCGTGTGGTTTCCCGATTTCATTCCAAAAACTTCCTTGATACCCATCGAAATAGTCCGCAGTTTGTATCTAAACACATTAGTTGCTGATCGGGGCCGATTCGCCTCGAAAATTACAAAAGTGCGACACTGGTTTCGTCCAAAATTTTGTTGCCTCGTCCATTTCTCCTCTATATACTGCGCACGCTAATCCTCGGTTTTGCTTCTTCTGACAACTGATTAACGGCTGATAGGACGAGAGGAGGTCCCGTGCGACGCTTTGCTCCCCGGCTTTGCGCACCAGTTTTCTGTATCACGCTGCTGTTTCTCTGTGTCTCCAACTCCCAAGCCCAGACTCAGACCCTAGAAGTCACGGGTCGAGGGTGGGCGCTGGCCAACATGAAACGCGACGTTAAAGTCGCTCCTTCTCCTCGAGAAAAACTACTCGCTCAAGTTGCTATCAGAAACGACTTCCGCAAATTGCAGGTCGTCAACAACGACTTAATGAAGCGAGTCTTCAAGCCCGCCAATACTCAACCGATAACTGAAAAGGAAATCAGATCGCGACTCGGCGAGATCAAGAAACTCGCTGAACGACTACGCGAGAGTTTTGCTCTTCCGAAAATAGAAGCAGAGGAAACTGCGAACAACCTCGCTTTGAGGCCGGGGTTGCTACAACTCGACGAAGCCATTATTCGTTTTGTCGATAATCCGTCGTTTCGGGAATTGAGAGTTTACGACGCTGAACTCGCGTCTCAAGCGGCCAAAGACCTGAATGAGGTAACGCGACTGGCCGAGGCGCTGAGGAAACTGGCGAAGGATAAGTAGCTTCTCAGGTCTCCTATTTGCGCGTGTTCTTGTAAACGACGCCACCTTTCATCACAAACACAACGTGCCGCACGTGCGAACCTACCGGACTTCATCTGCCAGGTCGTCATAGTGTCTATTATTGTTAATCGTAGTGTCTACAATAATGGACATAAACGTTGAATCCTCGCCTTAGTGGACCACATACCCTCAATCCAGAGGGCTTTTTTGCGCTCTGGTATATCTCTTGCTCCTACTTCTGCAAAGCCGCTGAAGAACATGACCTCGGCATGTTTACCAAGCTCCAGAAAACTCAACCCACTCTTTAAAGGAGAAACAATGGCCGCTCCCAAAATCAACGTAGAAGTCCAACCCACTCAAAACGGTAAAGCATACTACCTCCCGATCGCTGCGAAGTCTGCCGGCGAGCCCGAGCGCGTTAAAGTCGTGCTCCGTCTGCGCATCACCAACAACGAGACCAAGCCGATCACGTTAAACGACATCACGTTTGCTTTCCCAGACATCCCGATCGCGATGAAAGGAGAGAAACTCGCGATGGATCCCGCTGGCGATGCCGATCCAAACGACGGCGTGATCGCACCAGGAACTACAGCCGTTTGGTCCAATGGCGTGGTAGACCTCGACCCCAGCGAGGCCGGCGAGAACAAAGTACGCAACGAGGTCTATCTCAAAGCTCCTGCGCCGGCAAAGATGAAAGTTGCCCTCCACTTTGCGAAGTTCTCCGATCCATTTACCATGACGATGGATTTGATACCGTTCACGAACCCAACCGGCGACGGCTCCTTTCTTCTCCCATTTCGCGTTGCCGATCTGGACCACGGCGAATACGTCGTCACTTCGGCTCAACATTGGGCCAATGGCGGCGCCAATGGCACTCAGATCTACGCTCATGACATAGACCTCCAGGCGCGCGTTAGTGGACAGTGGACCGCTCTGCTGGCCGGTAAAGACGGCACCAAAAACAATCACTATCGTATTTGGGGTAAGCCGGTCCGTGCGCTCGCAGATGGGACGATCATCAGCTTTGCGAACGACTTCGACGACAATCCTGTACCGGGCGAGAAGTTATCAGCGGACGCAAATCATGTCTGGGTCAGGCACGGTGACGTCAAAGTGTATTACACGCACTTTCAGAAAGGCAGCATCCCGATCGAATTGAGGCAGGTTAACGCTCCGGTTACGGCTGGCCAAATTCTGGGGCTCGCGGGAAACTCCGGACGATCCTCCAACCCACACTTGCATTTAGAGTGTCGTGACTTTGCCACCAACAGCTTGCGCGGTTTGCCTTTCAGGCGAGGTTGGGTGCTGGAACGCGAGCAGATTGCGAACGACGGGACTGGTCCGTGGGTAAGGCTTACGTCCGACGGCATCTCAAAGGAAAAGGTCGCGATCTGGCCTGCTCTGTTTCTGCCGTTGCCTCCACCGGATTTGGAGGAGGTCAATGAAAGAATATTCGGTCAGGTGTTCGGCGGAGTTTCCCAAGACGGTGGCGGTTTTGTGATCGTGAATGGAAAGATCATTCGCGTTCCCCCGCGTGGACCGAAGTGGGCGCTGCTTGAATCCCTGGTCGCAGTGAATGCCGTGGAACAACTTCGGCATCCGCAGGCTGAGCGTATGAAGAGTGCCGTGGCGGAAACCATTCGCGACGTCGCAAAAGACTTGGGCCGCGAGTTTTAGCCGAATCGGGAATTACGTCGCAACACGTTCGTCGGCGGGCCTCACCCGCCGGCGAAACCAATCCTGCCCGGTGGCGAAGTAAGTCCACCAGATCACGAACAACTGAAACGGCACTCTCACCAGCAAATAAATTGGTCCCGCATCATGACCGCCGTATTCGACTCGATTGATAGCCGAATAAATATTCGCGGGTAAGAGTCCAATCAACATCACGATGAGGAGCAAACCCGTCACTCGTTCCAAACGCGGTATCCACACTCCGATCACTCCGAGCAGCTCCAATATTCCGGTGACATAAATAAGCTCGACCCGATAGGGAACAGAAGACGGGATCATCTTCGCCATCTCTTCAGGGGTGACGAAATGCGCGAGGGCTGTAACGATGAAGAAGAGTGATAGACCTACTCTCGCTCGCTTTGATGGATCCATCTTCAAACTGGGAAACCATCGTCCCAAAAGCGTCAATATTAAATATGGCGCAACCAGCAAAAACAGTAGGAACAATAGCGTCATAAGTTGGGGATGATCCTTTCCACGCGTGGGTTTTCCAACGATTTCGCTTGGCGGAAAATCGTTAGAAAGTCTAAACTGCCCGCCATGTTAAACGACTTCTTCTTTGCATTTCGCACGCTGCGCAAGAGTCCCATATTCACTATCACGGTAATCGTCACCATCGCGCTCGCTATCGGCGCCAGTACTGCCATTTTTAGTGTAACCAACGGTGTACTGATGCGACAGCTTCCTTACAAAGATCCGGAGCGACTCGTGCTCGCGCGCAGCGATATGCAGAAGAGGAATGTCAAAGATTTTCCCATTTCCAACGTCGACTTTCTCGACATGCGGAACACCGCGAAGAATAACTTCGAAGATTTCGCCGCGGTTAATACGTTTCGCTTCACTGTTCCCGCTTTGGACGGAACACCCGAACGCGTCCGCATGGCCGCTGTGTCGACCAACTTCTTTCAAATGATGGGAGCTTCGATCATCGCGGGGCGAGATTTTCAGGAATCTGATGGAATGGCCCCTCCTGCTCAGGATGGAAACCAGGATGGCAACGCGCCTGCTGCGAACGCACCGCCACCGTTGCCGACGATGGTTATTCTGAGTAACGAATATTTTCAACAGCGCTTCGGTGGCGACCAGTCGATGATCGGTAAACCTCTGCCGGTCTCTGCTAATTTTGGACCACCGCCGATCATTGTTGGGGTGCTTGCGCCGGGTTTTGAATTGCTGTTTCCGCCGAAGTCGGACATGGAACAGTTTCCGAGTATCTGGATCGCGGCACGCATTCCGTACGACGTGGCTCAACGTAACAACGTGCAGTGGCGCGTGATTGGACGAATGAAGCCAGGCGTTTCTGTCGGACAAGCCCAGGCTGAAGCTGACACGATCTCTCAAAAGATTCGCGACGAGAATGCGATCGCGCGAACAGCCGGTAGCCAGATCGTACTTGTTCCGATGAAGCAGCATCTTGTCGATGAAGTGCGACCGACGATTCTTGCGTTGATGGGTGCGGTCATTTTTCTGTTGTTGATTGCGTGTGCGAACGTGGCGAACCTGATGCTGGTGAGAGCTTCGTCACGTGAACGTGAGCTGGCGGTTCGAGCAGCGCTTGGCGCGGGTTGGTGGCAGTTAGTTCGTCAAACACTTGCCGAGGCGATCGTACTCGCCATGATCGGAACAATCATCGGCGTGGCGCTGGCGTATTTAGGTATTCGCCAGTTGCTGTCGATCGCGCCGGAGAATCTGCCGCGCTTGAATGCGATCGGAATCGATTGGCAGGTGTTGGGGTTTGCCGTCTTGGCGGGACTGCTGTCGGCGGTGATTTTCGGCGTAATTCCTGCGCTTCGCACGGCGAAACCAAACCTAATGGAGACGTTGCGTGCGAGCGGTCGAACCGGCGCACTCGGTGCTGCTGGTTTGCGCAACGCTGTCGTCGTTGTCGAAGTTGCGCTCGCGTTTGTGTTGCTGATCGGTTCGGGGTTGATGTTCCGCACATTTCTTAATATTCAACGCGTGAATCTGGGATTTGATCCCCGCGGATTGCTCACGTTTCAACTTCTCGGCAACGTCGGCGAAACACCCGAGGAAAGAGACAACTTTAAGCGCCAGCTTCGCGAAAAACTTGACGCGATTCCAGGCGTGAATAATGCGACAGCGTCAAATCCATTGCCGCTCGCCGGCGGGTTTAATCCGGTGCGGTGGGGCGGCGCCGAAGCTCAAAACGATACGAGCAAGTTTCAGGCTGCCGATCTTCAGGTGGTCCTGCCTGGATACTTCGAAGCGATGGGGACGACGCTCCTTGCCGGAAGAACTTTTACACAGGACGACAGCAGAGCTGACAAGCATCTGCTGATCGTCGATCAGGCACTCGCGGCGAAAGCGTTTCCCAACGAGTCTGCGGTCGGCAAGCGCATACTGTTTCGCGTTCGCACGCCTGAGGCGCAGTGGGGAGAGATTATCGGCGTAGTGGTCCATCAACGGAACACGTCGCTGATCGAACCGGGCCGGGAACAAATCTACATAACCGATGGATATATGAACCACAATCCTGCTTCGTGGTGGGTGGTGCGTACTGACGGCGACCCGGCGGCGTTAGCTGGTACTGTGCGTGACGTCGTACGTGGCATGGGGAAGGAAACGTTCATCAACGAGATGAAGCCAATGGATTCGCTCGTCACCGGGGCGCAGGCGCAGACACGTTTCTCGTTGTTATTGATCGGAGTGTTCTCAACAATCGCTGCTCTTCTTGCCGCTGTAGGTTTATATGGTGTGCTGGCGACGTCGGTGCGTCAGCGAACCGCGGAGATCGGTGTGCGCATGGCGCTTGGCGCCGCGCCGTCGCGTATCTTCCGCTTGATGGTCGGCAAGGGGATCTATCTCAGCGCGATCGGTATTGGAATCGGTCTACTGGCTGCGTTTGGACTGACGCGTGTGTTGGAGAGCATGCTCGTCGGCGTCAAACCCACGGATCCCGTGACGTTCGCTTCGGTGGCGGTGCTGTTCCTGGTTATCGCGGTGCTGGCATCCTGGCTCCCCGCCCGCCGCGCATCGGGTTTGGATCCGACCACGGCGCTGAGGCAGGAGTAGCTGAGATCAAACCCAACAGCATTAGCAATGCAGATTCGTGAATACGACGACAATGACTGGCCTGCGGTATGGGCCATCTTTCAGGAAGTGGTCGGCGCTCGCGATACGTACGTTTACGATCCTGCATGGTCTTCTGACGAAGCACGCAAGGTCTGGATCGAGCCGCCTCCTGGTCGAACTGTTGTAGCGTGCGACGGTCCGCAGATACTCGGCACCGCCAAGATGGGACCTAATCGTCCCGGTCCGGGTTCGCATGTCGCAACTGCGAGCTTCATGGTGGCGCGACACGCGCGCGGCCGTGGAATCGGACGTGCACTCGGCGAGTACGTTCTCGATTGGGCTCGCTCGCAGGGGTATGCAGCGATGCAGTTTAATGCTGTGGTGGAATCGAACCTCGCCGCCGTCAACCTCTGGCAAGCGCTCGGATTTGAAATCATCGGAACGGTGCCCGAAGCGTTTGAACATGCACAACTAGGCCGCGTAGGATTGCACATCATGTACCGCCGTCTTTAAAGAAACTTACTTCAACAGGAAAATGGAATAGATGAAAAGATCAGACATCAACCCGATGCCACAGTACTGGGAACGCTACATCAACCTGGTTCCTGACGTGGAACTGCCACAAGCGTTCGACGACAGCATTCGTCAATTAGAGAACTTGAATCGAAATGCTCTCGGACCAATTGCCGGTAAGACGTACTCGCCAGGTAAGTGGACCATCAAAGACATAATCCAGCACCTCACCGACGGCGAAAGAATCATGTGTTTTCGCGCGCTAATGTTTGCGCGTCGCGATGGGGGGATCCCCCCAGGGTTCGAGCAGGATGACTTCGCTGTAAATGCCGGCGCGAACCGCAGGACATTTGATGATTTGATTGATGAGCTGATAAACGTGCGGCGCGCGACGAAATCGATGTACGACAGTTTCGACGAGGAGATGTTAAAAGCCCGAGGCGTGAATTGGGAGGTCGAGGTTTCTGTACTCGAGGTGGGTTTTATTATCGTCGGTCATCAAATTCATCACTTCAACGTGATCGCCGAGAGATACGCGTCGCTCTAATCACGTCGGGCAGGCGAGTGCCCTTAACCTGGAATCGAGCTCTGGCTGCGTTGAAACGCTACACCCCGCGCACTGAAGCGAGCCAACTTTTCTCGCCTCATCCAATAAAGCACAGACAGAAGAACGAATAATCGATCATTGTGAGCGGCACTGAATCTGCTGATAGTGAAGTGAAGTTTGTCTACCAGCGGGGGTTCATTATGAGCAATGGTGTTCGCGACGAGGGAATACTAGACGTGATTCGCGTGCTCGCAGCTCGAGGAGCGAGCGGGAGAGTTCACGTCAGCACCGGCATGACTGACGGCGCACTTTTCTTCAACAAGGGGCAGCTCGTAGAGGCTCGGGTCGGCAAGCTTAGCGGGTTTCAAGCAATCAATGCTCTCGCCGCTGTACCAGACGCCACTTACAATTTCGATCCTTCGATAGAGCCTCCGGTTCATAGTTCGATCACTGCCAGGGAGCGTCTACTGCTAAGGGATTTCTTTGGCATTGAAGCCGCTCAAGAGTCGGTCGATGTTGCCCCGAGTTTCGCAGATGACGACGTCACTCCATCGAGAGTAGTCCCTCTTACTGATTTGCCTCAGGAGCAAATGATTTCTAAAGACGATGACGAAGTGACTGTGGTAAGTCACACACCAGTCGTCGCTGAACCTCGACCTGTTTACCATCCTGACTCGATAGCACCAGTCAGGCCCGTCACTTCACGTTCGACCTTTTCACCGGCGTTGGTCCTTATTGTCCTAACAGTCCTTTCCGTAGCGGCGATTATCGCAGTTGTATATAGACTCAGCAGGCCAGACTCGACGGCATCAGCGGTCCCAACAGTTCAAACTCCAGCTCCCGCTCCCGCTAACGCACCACAGCAACCGGAGAATGCGCCGGCAACTTCCGCCGTTGCGGATCTCAGCGGCAACTGGAGTGTAGTTAATACCGTCGAGCAAACGTCGTATGCAGCTTACAGAAACATGAAAGTTGGCTTTAACGTCTCGATTAATCAAACAGGAAGAGACTTCACCGGAACGGGTGAAAAGATCTCTGAGAACGGCCGAAGCCTCCCTGCCACCAGCCGCACTCCGATCGTGGTAAAAGGGACAATCGACGGCGACAAGGTTGAAGCCACGTTCTCCGAGAACGGCGCGCTGCGAACAACAAACGGCCGTTTCGTCTGGCGGATTGATAAAAGCAGTGGTGGTCTAACCGGAACCTTCATGTCCAACGCCGCCCGCAGCAGTGGAAAATCGGCCGCAACGAAAGAGTTGTAAGAGCCGTCGCTACGGGTCCGACGCGTGCTAGAATTACAGCGCATGCTCGAGGATTCGCCTGACAAAACAATCACGGTCCGAGTCATTCGTAACGGATCACCCGAGCCGCTCGACAACGACTGGTCCAACGCTACTCCGGAGGAGCGAATTGAAGCGGTATGGACGCTCACCGAACTTTGCTTGACCTGGAACAAACCTTCAGCAAGTGAACCCAGACTTCAAAGAACTGTTACTCACGTTCAACGAGCACGGCGTTGAATGCCTGGTTGTGGATCCCGGGGCCGGTCTTAGTAAATCTGCAACATAGTTCCTCGCTGTACGTATCATTCAACCAGATCGAGGGCAGTGCTTCGTCAAATCCACTCAGGAGTAATTGATGAAAGCCATAGAGGTTGAGAATCTTTCCCGCGCGTTTAATGATCTGCGCGCTGTCGATAACATCTCCTTCTCAGTTGAAGCCGGCGAAATATTTGGCTTTCTGGGTCATAACGGCGCCGGCAAAACAACCACCATTCGTATGCTGAGCGGGCAGTTGTTACCCAACGCCGGCCACGGCCGCGTCGCTGGTTGCGACATCGTCACGGAACAGCAACGACTTAGACCACTCATCGGCGTCGTCTCCGAACACCAGAATCTCTATGAACGCATGTCTGGACGCGAGAACCTTGAATTCGCGGCGCGGCTTTACGGCCAGGATATGCAACGCGTGGATGCAGTCCTCGAACAAGTCGATCTACTCGATCGCGCCAAAGATAAAGTGCAGAACTATTCAAACGGAATGAAGCAGCGACTAGTCATCGCCCGTTCGATACTGCATCGTCCGCAAATAGTCTTCCTCGACGAACCAACTCGCGGCCTCGATCCCGTAGTTGGTCGCGAACTCCGACAACTGATAACAGACATGTCGAGTCAGGGTGTGACAATCTTCCTCACCACCCATTACATGGAAGAAGCAGACCAACTCTGCGACCGCGTGGCTTTCCTCAGCGAAGGACGGATAGTCGCCCTTGACACACCCAACGAACTAAAAACAGCTCACGGCAGCAACCAGGTGAATGTAACTCTGAATAACGGCGAAAGCCTCAGCATCGCGCTTGATGGTCCAAATGCGGGAAGTGAAATACAGCAACTCGTGAACAACGGTCAGGTGAGAACGTTACATTCAGACGAAGCGACACTCGAAGAAGTGTTTATTCAACTGGCAGGAAGGCGGTTGTCTGAATGAACCTGAACATCGTCTCAGCAATCACCCGAAAAGATCTGGTCGACGCGATCAGGCATCGCTATCTACTAACCGCCCTCGTCACGCCGTTGTTTGTCGCGCTGTTGTTTCGCGTGATGTTGCCGAGCGCCAACAGCCGCGACCTTCTCACGGTGGTGGTCCATGATCCTGCGAGGTCAGGACTGGTCGCCGAACTTCAGAACTCCCCTCGGATAGGCGTGGTTGAAGTTGCGTCGGCAGACGCGACGCCCAAAGAAGTGGAAACGCGCAAGGCGATTGGCGGCCTGGTAGTGCCGCCTAACTTTCCTTCAGAAATAGCGGCCGGCAGGCAACCGGAACTCACCGTTTACATCAATAATGACAAGAATACTTTCGAACAAGCCGCCTTCCGCCGGCTGTTGGACCAACTGGTCCGATCATTTGCCAAACAGCCGGACCCGGCACGGTTCGTCTGGGTTGATATTGATAAAGACAAGAAGGACGAGCTCACTGGTGGAACCAGTCTTGATCAAATAATGCTCCCTTTACTTCTAATACTGACTTTCGGAATGACCGGAGCTTTTGTCGTCCCTTTGTTAATAGTAGAGGAAAAGGAAAAGCGCACCCTCGACTTTCTTTTATCGTCGCCGGCGAGTTTAAAAGAGATAATCGCCGGCAAAGCGCTGACGGGCGTGGTCTACACGCTGCTGATCGCAAGTCTGTTGCTGGGCATTAATCGCCAATTCATACGCAACTGGCCCATGACATTTTTGACTGTCGTAGTGGGACTGCTTTTCGTTGTAGGCGTGGGGATGCTGATCGGGAGCCTGCTGAAAAACACGATGCAGGTAAACACGTGGGCCAGCCTTGTTTTAATGGTCCTGCTTTTTCCAAGTTTTCCGTCGATCGGCATCACAAAATGGTTTGATACGGCGATGCGTTTCGTCCCAACGTACTATCTGAGCGAGGCGTTGAAGCTGTCGATGGCCGGCACGATATCGTCACAACTGTGGATCAACTTGGCGGTGCTGACGGGTTGTACTCTTGTCGTATTCTTTGCGGCTGCGTGGGCCTTACGCCAGCGAGGCTGAGAGAGTAACGAGTGAACGTAACAAGCGAACAAGTCAACGATGCGCGCGAGTTGTTGCGGTCGTTTCTACGCCCCACCCGATTAGTACCCGCGGAACGAATCGGACGTGAATCAGATACGCAAATACATCTAAAGCTCGAGTCAGAGCTGCCGACACGCTCGTTCAAACCACGAGGGGCCCTGTACGCGTTGATGAAAACGCTTCAGAAGCGATCGGTTAAAGGCGTCGTCGCGGCAAGCACGGGCAATCATGGTGCGGCCGTCGCTTATGCAGCGCGGTTTGCGAAACTTCCGGCAACGATCTTTCTTCCCGAATCGCCAAACCCAATCAAGCGTGCGCGGATCGTTAGTCTCGGTGCGACGGTTGAGGAGGTTGAGTGGACACCTGACGCCCTGGGAAATGCAGCCGCAGCATTTGCACACGCCCACGACTACTACTTTCTCAATGACGCGACCGATGAGTTAGTTCCTGTCGGTACCGCAACGATCGCTGCCGAAATCTTTGACGAACTGCCGTCGCCTGACGTGATCATCGTACCCATGGGAGATACCGCTTTGATCCGAGGAGTCGCTGCGGAAGCTAAGCGCCGGCATCCTGCTGTCAAGATCGTCGGTGTTCAGGCCGAGCAAGCACCCGCTTACGTTCGATCGTGGAAGGAAGATCGTGTCGTCACGACCGAAACGTGCAACACGATTGCTGATGGTTTGGCGACATCCGTTCCGCTCGAGCCCAATGTGCGTGCGATTCGTGAATTAGTTGACGACGTGACGTTGGTCTCCGAAGACGAATTGCTACAGGGTGTGCGGAGGCTTTTGTTCGAGGAACATCTCGTCGCGGAACCTGCGGCCGCCGCCGCCGCCGCTGCTTATCTTCAGAACCCAACGGCATATGCCGGACGCACTGTTGTGCTGCTGGTTACAGGATCCAACATTCCCCACGAACTGCTTCGACAAGTAGCTGTGCAGTTACCATGAATTGTTTACTGTTTTGAAAGAGGTGTTCCATGCGCATAGCCTGCCTATCAATCCTCATCACCTTGTTTTGTGTGTCCACAGCATTTGCCCAAAGAGATGCTCCAGTTTGGGAATCGTATCTGCCGAGAGTTCTAATCTACCATGACGGCGGCCGTCAAAATCCAGCGCTAACGCTCGACTTCCTGTTCAAGAAAAACGGTGGGCCGCATGAGCATGTCGAACATCAGGCGTACGTCCTCGTTTATCTGAAGCAGGACGAAGAACAAATAATGAAGCTCGCCGGAGATGCTGAGTTAACAAAAAAGGAGAAAGAGAAGACGAAGCTGTTTCTCGATCTCCTCGTCGAGAAGAAGCTCGTGGCTCCACTTGATTCACAAGTTGCCAAAATCAACCGGACGCCCCGGTTTGAAGATGTGCGCGGTAATCCGAGAAGCTCCGGCGTTGAAGAACTCGTTGGATCCAGCTTCGCTTTCAAATTCACTTTCACTTACGACACGCTGTTCCAGTCGGCCCGAAAGTTAGGTAACTTCCATCCTGAGAATGCAAGGGTCATCGGGTCAGAGACGTGGTTCGACGAAAGATTCAAACTGATCGTGTTCGTGCCGGTGAACAACTCGCGCCACGCAACCAAAGTCTCGAAAGAACTGCGCGAGATGTATGACTTCGCCAACACGATGAACTTCGACACCGCGCTGCTCTACTTCAGACCTCTACCGTACGAACTAAGTTTCAAAAAGTACCGAGAAGACAACTCGTTGGTTTACATTAATTAACCGTCACCCTGTGGATAGCCACACTCGAGGCTGGGCGCCCACCCCTGCCAAACTTCCACCCTCTTGTTTAGCCTACTCATCGGCGGCTCAACGAGAACATGCGACGAACCACACTCTACGCGTTGTCAGGCATGACACTATGTGCGGTGGGCGGCATTGCTTTACTCTTCGCGATTAAACTTCCGATCGAACCACAGCCTTCGTTCGAGCGGACCGTCACTCCGAACACTCTCAGCTACAAGGAGACACTCGCGCGACTCGAAGCCCAACGCCTCGGCTTAGCCAACCGTTATCAATCAGCTTCGCCCTCACAGCGGACTACTCTTATCAACGAAGCGCGCATAGTTCTTCTGGGCTCTATTTACAACGATGTGATTCCCGCGTGGTACGGCACCGCGTGGGATTTCAATGGCACTTCAGAGACCCCGCAACAAGGAAAGATCGCGTGTGGATACTTTGTCTCGACCGTCCTTCGCGATGCAGGTTTGAAAGTCGATCGAGTTCGATTGGCCCAACAGGCATCAGAAAACATCATCCTGAGTTTGACGACGAATGATTTTGTGAAGCGATTCAGGGGTGCGCCGATAGCCGAGTTTGTCGAAGCCGTTAAGGATTGGGGATCGGGAATTTACATCGTGGGCCTCGACGTTCATGTCGGCTTCATCGTCAACACCGGCGACGACATTTACTTTATCCACTCGTCGTATGAGGAGCCATACAAGGTGATCAAGGAGAAGGCGATTGATTCGAGAATCTTAACTGCCTCAAACTACCGCGTGCTTGGAAAAGTTTTTGCCGATACCCAATTGATAAGTAACTGGTTAGCAGGCAAGGCAATCGCTACCAGGATCTCTCAGCGCTAGAAAGGGAAACAGCTAAATGAAAACGAATGCGTTCCGAATGATGTTGTCGTTTGCGTCTGTCGCTATCGTTACCACGTGCTTAACCCCCATCGTTGGTCAGGCGCAGAAGTCGAGCGGTAGTAGCGCGCTGAGCGGCACGTCGTGGCAGTTAGTGAAGTTTCAAGGACCTGACGAACGGACTTTCTCGCCGGACGACAAATCGAAATACACAATCACGTTTGGTTCCAACGGCCGCGTGACGATTCGAGTCGATTGCAATCGTGGCAGCAGCACGTGGAAAGCGACCGCAAAAGGCGAATTGCAGTTTGACTCGTGGTCCAGGACAACTGCGAAGTGTGGCGCAGGATCGCTTCACGATCAGATCGTGACAGAAGGCGCGGCCGTGCGGAACTTCGTCATCAAAGACGGACACCTGTTCTTATCAGGAATGTCAGCTGGCGGTTACTACGAACTCGAACCCGTCGCTTCCGGAAATCGCTAAACAGTAGCTCAATCGTTGCGTAGCGCAACCAGCGGATCGACCTTTGTCGCGCGCCTCGCCGGAACGTAGCTCGCGAGTAATGCGACTGCGAGTGCACCAACTGAAACCGCTACGAACGTCAATACGTCTGTTGGTCCAACACCCACGAAAAGCGACGACGTCAGTTTCGTTAGTACGACCGCGCCGGCCACACCGATTGCTATACCAATCGCAGCGAGTTTCATTCCATCACTTACGATGAGCAGCAGAACATTGCGCCGTTGGGCTCCCAGCGCCATCCGAATACCGATCTCGCTCGTGCGCTCTACAACGAGGTACGACAGCATGCCGTAAATGCCAGTAGCCGCGATCAGCAACGCCAGTAAACTAACCGTTCCGGAAAACCATGCCGCCATTCGCGACGGTTCCAACATCCGCGCGACGTTTCTCTCCAGCGGCTCGACCGAGACGAACGCATCTTTATCGAGCGAACGCGCGACTTCTCTAATAGCGCTCACGCTCGCCGGTGAAGTTTCTGTCGTCCGCAAAACAAAACTCTTGCCCGTTAACTTACCTGGCGCCACAGGCGCATAAAATAACGGGCCGTCAAGTTGGCCAACCTGCCTGCTGCTGATGTCAGCCGCAATGCCAATTATCGTGTGCGTTGTGCCGGCATTGTCTTTGAAGCGTTTATCTATTGGATCGGTACCCGGCCAAAAACGATTGGCCATCGACTCGCTGATGACGGCCGGTGATTGTCCACCCCTGACGTCGTCTTCGGTAAATTGACGACCGCGCCGGAGCGGAATCCCAAGCGTTTGAAAGTACTCGGAAGAAACCAGGTTAGCGCCCACGCTCACCGATGATCCACCGCCTGACGCTTCGCCGAGATCTATAGTCGTTTCGTACTCGCCCGAAAATGGCGCCACCGCCGCTACGCTCACAGACTTGATCGGCGGCAACTGTTTCAAGCGTTCGAAGAGTTGCGCATAGATAGTTGCTGCACGAGCCTCGTCATAACCCTGCGTAGTCAGGTCCATCGACAACACAAGCAAATTCTTTTCATTGAACCCGAGGTCAGACGATTGGGCCTTTTGTAAGCCGCGCACTAGCAACCCTGCTCCGATCAGAAGTACCAGCGACACCGCAACCTGACCAATCACGAGCAGATTGCGCAGCCGCGATCGTGTTACGCGCTTATTGCTGGTTGTGGACTTAAGGGCGTCAGTCAGATCCGGTTTCGTAGACTGGATTGCCGGTGCCAGACCAAAAACGACGCCCGTGATCATCGAAATCGCGAACATGTAAGCGAAGACTGTCAGGTTCGGCTTGAGGTCTACGTCAAGACCGATCTCCGGAATGATCGAAAACAAGATGCGAGGCAAAATGATTGTCAGCATCAGTCCTGCTACTCCACCGAAAAACGCGAGGAGCAGGCTTTCACTCAAAAGAAGCCGGATCAACCGCCAACGACTGGCACCCAGCGCGAGTCGCACGGCAATTTCTTTACGACGCGCACCAGCACGAGCGAGCATCAGATTCGACACGTTCGCACATGCGATCAGCAGCACTAAACCAACCGCTCCCATCACGAGGATCGCGATGGGTGTTCCTTCACTGCGCACTTCTGGAGAATTGAGATATGACCCGGCCATTACGTTGACAGTCGTCTTGCGCCCGGGATTTTGATGGTCCATTTGCGCCGCGACCAGTTGCATCTCGGCCTGCACCTGCTGTAACGACACGCCATCTTTCAAACGTCCAATCACATTCAGCCAGCTAACGTCCTTATTTTCCAGAAACTTGTTCTCAGGCATCACGGCCGGCTGCATCGTTACCGGAATCCAAACGTCAGGAACGGTCATCTCGGCGCCACGAAAATCCTGCGCTGTCACTCCCACGACCGTGAAACGTTGACGATTCAGCGTGAGCGCAGTTCCGATCACATTGGGATCGGATCCGAACCTTCGCTGCCAGAAACTGTGACTGAGAACGGCGACGGGACATTGAAGAGGCGTCTGACATTCTTTATCGAAAAACGTGCGGCCAAGAGTGCTCCGGCCTCGTAAAACCGAGAAGTAATTGTCGGTGACCATTAGGCCGTTGACTCTCTCCACGTTATTGCCACCGAGGTAAAGCTGTACGTCCGAGGAGGCTGCGAGACCGGAAACTCCCGCGCTTCTATCTCTATAGTTCAGATATTCTGGGTACGAGAGCAGCGCCACATTGCCTTCAACCTGACGTGAGAACTCACCTTCGAGGATTTGATAGACGTTAACGACGCTCTCAGGGTTCTCGACGGGCAACGGACGAAAGGCAACGGAATACAGGAGCGTAAAGATACCGGTGTTGATGCCGATGCCGAGAGCAAGCGTCAAAAGCGCGGCCGCGGTGAAATTGCGGTGTTTAATCAACGCTCGTAATGAATAGCGCAGGTCATGAAAGATAATGGTGAGCATGCAGAAACTCCTGTTCGTCCTGTGGGTCGTCACCAGTACGTTAACTTATTAGCGCCGGTTCCATTTAACATTTTTAATTAATTTCTTTTCCTCCTCTTGTTTTCCCATACGAGCTCCGTGTATATTCCTATGGCCACGCCATAGGAGACGTTTGAATGTCCAAGACTGAAATCTGGCAGGGAACTCTTGCCTTAATGATCTTAAAAACGCTCGAAACACTCGGTCCGCTTCATGGATACGGAATCGCACGCCGGATCGAACAGACGAGCGGCGATCGACTCTCTTTGAACTATGGAACGCTCTACCCGTCGCTCCTGAAGCTGGAGCAGGAAGGCTGCATCGTCTCGGAATGGGGAGTTTCCGACAACAATCGGAAAGCGAAGTACTACAAACTCACCCGCGCGGGCCGCAAACAACTCGAAAGGGAAGCGCGGGAGTGGAACCAGACGACAGCAATCGTAGCGCGGTTTTTCGAACCGGTGGAGGGATGAGTCATGAGACAACTGCGGGCGCTGCTATTGCGATTCAAAGGACTCTTTTTGAAAGACGCGCGCGAACGCGAACTTGCGGCTGAGCTCGAGAGCCACCTGCAAATGCATATCGACGACAATATCCGAGCAGGGATGTCGCCGCAGGACGCGCGGCGAGTCGCCGTTATGAAGCTTGGCGGCCTCGATCAAACGAAGGAGGCTTACCGTGACCGTTCTACGATACCTTTCCTCGAAAGCGTGGTCCAGGATTTACGATTCACGCTCCGGCAGCTCCGCAAGAATCCGGCTGTTCACTGTTACGGCGACCACGATGGTAGCGCTCGGAATCGGGGCCAGCGTGGCGATCTTTGCCTTCGTCGATGCCGCGCTTATCAAACCTCTGCCTTATCAAAATCCATCGCGTTTGCTGTTTGTGACTGAGACAACGCCAGACATTCCGCGCGCCGCGCTCTCGTATTACGACTATGTCGACTGGAAGAAGCTCAACAACGTTTTCGAGTCCCTCGAGGTCTATCACCAACGCGGTTATGTGATGGGCACATCTACGGGAATGGAATTGGTTATGGCGCCCGCGTAAGTGATGGCTTCTTTCGCACGCTGGGTGTTGGTCCAATCCTCGGACGCGATTTTTACGCAGGCGAAGATTTGCCCCAAGCGCCCCGCACCGTAATCCTCAGCTATGGAACATGGCAAAAGCGTTTTGGCGGTCGAGCGGACATCGTCGGACAGCTGTTAACACTGAATGAGCTTCCACACACCATTGTCGGAGTGCTGCCGCAGAACTTTCATTTTGCGCCCGTTGAAAGTGCTGAGTTTTGGACGACCCTGCAACCGGGAGGTCGTTGCGACTCGAGACGCAGTTGTCACTACCTGAACGGAGTAGCGCGTCTCAAAGATGGCGTATCGGAGGAGGCCGCGCTCGCCGAAGTCACGCGCATTGCTAGGGACCTCGAGATCCAGTATCCCGACTCTAATCGCGGACAGGGCGCAACTGTCGCGCCGCTCGCTGAAGTAATCGTTGGAGACGTTAAGCCGGTACTGCTGTTGTTACTCGGCGGCGTCGGGTTGTTGCTTCTAATTGCGTGTATCAACGTCGCAAGTCTGTTGCTGGTGCGTTCGGAAACACGCCGGCGCGAGTTGTCTGTGCGACGTGCGCTTGGCGCGACGAAAGCGCGTCTTGTTCGTCAGTTTGTGATCGAGGGTTTGGTGATCGTAGCGGTCGGAACTCTGATAGGTCTTCTTACTTCCCACTGGACCATGCAGCTCCTTAAGGGACTCATTCCCACCGATATGCTGGCAGGAATGCCATACCTCAACGATCTTGCTTTGAATCCTCGCGTGCTTCTGTTTGCTCTCGGCATTGCCGTATTTGCAACTGCGTTGTTCTCAATTAGCCCGGCCTTACGTCTGTCGACGTTAGACGTGAGAGAAGGGATGGCGGAAGGTGGTCGTGGCAGTGCGGGTAAAGTGTGGACGCGAATCGGTTCAAAGCTGGTAGTGCTCGAATTAACAACCGCAATGGTGTTGCTGGTCGGTGCCGGACTATTAGGCAAGAGTTTTTATCGGTTGCTGCGAGTGGATGCGGGTTTCGAGACCAACAATCTGATCACGATGAGAGTTACAGCGCCGCGTGACGGTTATGCAAAAGATGAAGAAGCGTTAGCGCTCGGGCGCAGAGTCGTAAGCGACATCAAAAGTATTCCCGGTGTGACGTCAGTGGCGCTCGTCGACCTTCTACCGTTAAGTTTCAATGGCAATACGGACTGGATCAGATTCGTGGGGCGTGATTACAACGGCCAGCATAACGAAGTAAATCAAAGAGCAGTGAGCCCGGATTACTTCGCTACTCTGCAAGCAAAACTGTTGCGCGGAAGAACTTTTACAGACGCGGAGGACGCGAGCAAACCGAGAGTCGTCGTTATCAACCGAATGTTAGCGGAGAAGTACTATCCCGGCGAGGATCCGATTGGCCAACGATTCGGCGACACGGATCTGGATCCAAAGTCGATAAAAGAGATCATCGGCGTCGTCGACGACATTCAGAGAAGGACCGTTAGACACCGAGATTTGGCCGGCCTACTACTTCTCTCAAATTCAAAATCCTGATAACGCCTTTTCGATTGTCGTCCGGACATCTCACGCACCGCAGTCGCTCATACCGACCGTTGCCGATGCTGTTAATCGAATCGATTCGCGGATCACGATTTCAAGTCAGACAACGATGACGGCAAGAATGAATGATGCACCGACAGTTTACCTCCGTCGTTCCTCGACGTGGCTCGTTGCAGGTTTTGCGGCGGTAGCGTTGCTGCTTGGAGTTGTTGGACTCTACGGCGTCATCGCTTATTCGGTAAGCCAACGCACGCGTGAGATTGGAGTTCGCATCGCGCTGGGCGCGCAACGCAGCATGGTCTATCGACTCATACTCAAAGAAGCCGGTGTGTTGGCGCTTGCGGGCATTGTGATCGGGACTGGATGCGCGATTCTCGCGGCGTCACTAATGCGCAAACTGCTATTCGGAACTCCTCCATGGGACGTTGCCACGCTTATTTCTGTGGCCGCCGTGTTGGGCGCATCCGCGTTGCTCGCGAGTTTCCTACCCGCGCGCCGCGCAGCCTCGGTGGATCCAATGACTGCGTTGCGCGCGGAGTAAGGTTGACGAAACTTTGCTAATAAATGCTTCCGCCTGCCTGCGTAGAAGTCACCGATCCGTTGTTTACATTTAGCGTGTAGGCAACTCCTCCGGTGCCGGTCCAGCTCGAGAAATTGAAAGTGCCTCCCTGCGGCAGCTTGTAGACGCCAATGTTCAGATAAGTTAACGGTGTCCTATCGGCAAGGACCTGTGCCGCCCCAGGCGCCTGAAGGAAATACGCTGCGCCTGTGCCCACCATCGTAGCTGCGCCATCGGGCAATACCAGTAACGCTGTTTCCTCGTCGATTCCGATCCCACGTGGTTGTGCGGCCCATCCGTTGTTCACGATCCGCGCGAGAAAGACGAGTGATCTTCCCATTCGATCGCGGGTGACGAAATGCGAGTCGTACAGCTTGTTCAATCGCAATGGCGATTGGAAGAGGTCTCGATCGAGGGTGACGTAACGATGGAAGGGATTCGCCAACGCCTGACTCGACGTTACGGAGCCGACAGCGCCGGTGTAAATGAATTGACTTAGAACGGCCAGCCCCGCGCTGGTTCCGCCAACGGGCGCGAGCTTGGAATTGAGCAGGAAATTAACGCCGGTCTGTACGGCGGTCCCGCGCCAGAGGTTGACGTAGGTCGACTGGTCGCCACCCGCGATCCAAAGCGCTTCAGCGTTTTGAATTTGATTGCTGACATACGCGGCGTTGGCGCCGGCTACACTCGTGATGATGATCGTTTCCACTGAATCCATCTGCGGACAGAGTTCCTGGATGTAAGGATTGTATGCGTCTGTACCGGTGGTGCGGATCACAACGAAGTCACCACCGCCTGCGCGCTGACACATCCATTGGAACGCAGCGTCAACGTCCGTCCCTCCTCCCATCAACACTAATCCTGGACTCAGCCCCGGAGCGGGTGGCGCGTCGGCAGGATTACCGGCAACAAACGATGTGAATCCGGCCTTTTTCTGTGCGGCACAAAGCGAGGCCGAAAGCGTGAACAAAACGGCGAACGTTAAGAGCGTGCGCAGAGAAGTAGCTAAGAGCGCGGTGACCATGAAAATCCCTCCTGCTGAAAGTGACCCTGAGTTTTAGGGGATCAAAATTTGAGATCCGTTACGCCGCCGCATGCCAAGGACGCGCGCACCGATCTATGGCCGAAACAACCAGCCAAAGTGATCTTGTTTACTTGGTCCAAGCCTTTCCCGAATCTCTTCTACATCGTCGTGCAGTGCCTCACTCTCGTCCGTTCTGCCCAATTTCTCCAGGAAGGTTGCATATTGTTCCAGCGCGTCCGCGCGCCAACTCTCAAACTTCTCCCTTATCGCTTGGTTCCGCGGGTCGTTGCGGATGAAAAAAAAGTCCAATTCGGGGTGATCCATCATCCACTCCGACGCCGCTAACAGTTCCTTATATGTCGTCTCGGCCTTAGTATTGTCACCACGTTTCGCGTAAAGAGTAGCCAAATCGGAAAGGACTCGGAGGTACTCGCTATGAGAGATAACCAGGAAGCTGCTTGGACGTATCTCAAGTTCCAGTTCATGCCTTCCAGCCGGAGCCGCCCTTTGTTCCGGCCCGAGGACCCTTTCGAACATTTTCTGTAAGCGCAGGAACAATCGTAGAGCATCATCATCTCGTCCTTGTCTTGCATAGAGCGCGGCGAGACCGGACGACGCCCAAACTTCCCAGTCTCCACCAATTCCAAAGGTTTTCCCCGTCAGCTCCAACAGATCGTTCCAGAGTTGTTCGGCTTTAGTGTTGTTCCCTGTCCTAAACCACATTCGGCCCGCCGACTGAAGCACCATTAGTTTGTCATACACTCGTTCTTTCTTATCCGGTTCAGTCTTGGCTGTCGCAATTCCATTGTCCAGAATTCTCAACCAATATTGAAGGAGCTTCTCCGCCTCGGTGTCCTTGTTGCTCTCAATCAACGTACGCAGCAGCGGATAAGCTGACATTAGCGAGTACTGGGTGCCACTTGCGTATTTGCCAGACTCAGCCGTGGCGCCCAAATGTCTGAAAAGCTGGTTGAGATAAGGCTGGGCTTTACTCTCCTGCCGTAGCTTGTAAATACTGGTTAGAAGAGCAATAAGTGTTTCAGCTGATGGACCCCCGGCGCTTTCAAGCTCCAGTTTCCGGGTGAGGAGAGCCATCACCGGACCCTGTCGATCGTGCTTCATGTAAGCTCGAACAAGCACATCGATCTTCTCAGACTCGTTTTTTCCCGGAGTGATCCTGTTTTCGCGTATCACACGAGCCAACTCATACAGCTTATCGGCCTCGGCTTGCGCCACCGTACTCTTTCTGATCTCGCGATCTGACTTAAACAGCTGGGCTTGATCCTGGTAAAATCCGGCCAACCCGTTGTAAGCCTCAATAAGATCAGGATGAATCCGGGGGAATAGAGCCTCTCGCGCACTGACTACTTCCTTGTAGAGCGATTCTGCTTTAGGGTATTTGTCGTCAACGACTGCCTTCAGCTCGTTAACCTTCGCGTTAAGCTCTCGTTCTCGGAGTCTTGCTTTTTCCAGGTTTTGTTGATCCTCCGCACTCGGTTTGGCACTCTCAGATGAGCCTGACGGCGCATCAGGAAACCGAAGTGTCCTTTCTACGACGCTGAGTTCTCGATAGACTTCGGCAAGTGCTGCTCTGGCATCTCTCGCTTGATCGTGAAACAATTTAGCCTGATCGCTTTTTACGTTGACTATCCGGTCAACGGTGACTTTCGAACCAGCTCCCTCGAGAATTTCTCGCAAGGACCCGTAAGCGGCCTCCGAAAGCTTAAATTCACCCTGTTCATGACGCACCTGGGCTAGCTTTTCCCACGCTGGAGCTAACTCCAGGTCGGTTGGGCCAAAGAGCGCTTTTTGTTTTTCCAATGCTCCCTGATAAGCGGCACTGGCTTCCTCATAGTTTTTAGCTTGACGCTGTGCTGTACCATAGTTGTACCAGGCCCAGGACCAGGCAATCGCACCTTCGCGGGTAGAATCATTTTCGTAGCGCTGTTGAAGCTTTCGGAAGTTGTCAATCGCTTTTTCGGGTTCACTCTTTTCAAGGCTCACCAGACCATCGCGTTCAAGTCTTACAAGTTCGCGGACAGCTTCTTTATCTTTTTCGGCAGTTTCTTTACCTTTTGTGGCCAAATTCAAACGGTCGAGCGTATGTTGGAGTTCTAATGCTCGATCCTGAGCCTTTTGCTCCGCGTCCTTTGCGAGTTTTTCCGCCGCGACTGCATCGTTACGGGCCTCATCAGCCTTCTGTCTTTCGTTCTCAGCCTTTAACTTCTCAAACCCTGCCAAGTGAGAAGCCTCTATAGCAAGGTTTCGCGCCACGTCCGCTGCTTGCTTCTCGCTTTCGGCTTGTTTCTTAGCAAAGTCAGCCCGATTTTTTTGCGAAATAGCATAAGCTGCGATACCCGAGGCGAGCAGAAACATCACTATTAATGCAGCTACAGCTACCTTTAACCGGCGGGCGAAGCTGGCTTGTTCAGTTGCCCTGCGCCGCTCGGTTTTGGCATTTTCGCGTTCGGCAGCTTCCCGTGCCTGCGCCTCCTCAGCGCGCAGTTGCTCAGCGTCAGCACGCAGTCGTTCAGCCTCGGCGATTCTTTGCTGTGTAAGAGCTTCGGCTTGAGCGGCTTCCACCTTGCGTTGGCGCTCTTGCTCCTCGCGTTCGATCTCGCGATCATGCTCGCGCTTGCTCTCGTCAAGAAAGTCCATTGCCTCTTTGAAATGAGAATCATATCTCCGTGCCCAAACTTCGTTAGGATTTTCGCGTTTGTGCCAATCGAGTGCGAACTTCAGATCGGGATCGCGCCAGAGGCTGGCGCCTTCATCTGTGTGGTAACGTCTATTGCCAGCGTCCGCAAGCCGTTGATAGATAGCCTTTGAACGAGCCTCTTCTTCAACCCACCGCTTCAGTAGGTCCCAACCCCTAATAAGGCTTTCGTGTGAGATATCAATGATCGTGTCGCCAGTTAAAGACTTATCTGGTGGCGGCATTAGAAACGAGCGGCCGGGGCCGCGGAAATGGTCAATCACTGCCGATACTGTTTCGACGTTGGCTCTGGCTATGTCGCAGATCGCCTGCAGTTCTGCGGGGCGACGGACTTCACGATTGTTGATCGCCGTCTCCGTAAGAGCCTTGAAAAGTCGTTCAGCGATTCTCCGGTCGCGCTCGGACAGCGAGTCGTAGGTCTCTTGAGCGTGGTTCGAGAGTGCCTTATCCAGAGTACCGATGGACTTATAGTCGGTCAGATCAATCAAGCCGTCGCTCTGTTCCGCAACCCATCGTTCCCAGATACGCATAAGTGCATGTTGTAATAAAGGCAGGTGATCGGGATTGTCACCCACGTCGTTCAGCAAGCGCTGGACCAGCCTCGGCGTCATTTCGCCTCCGAGCCGAGCTGCTGGTTGAGTAATAGCGGCGCGTTGTTCGTCGCGCGTCATGCGCGGAATCAGATACTGTCCTTCGTTGATTGCTTGCGGCAAATCGCGGAATTGCGCACAGTCACCCAAAAAATCCGAACGCATCGTCAACAGAACATAAACTGAAACGTTGTTGCTGTAAGCAGCCTCGAGTAACAGTTTAATGAAAGCGGCGGCTTCATCTTCCGGATGGCTTCTCTGAGATTGTTCTTTGAATCTGAAAAGCTCTTCAAATTGATCGATGAATATCAAAAAGTTCTCTCGCCCGTTAACTTGGGAACGCTTAACGTGCTCCGCCAAGCCTACTGCGCTTCGTCGCAAGGTGGTTTCAATCACCGTTGCTCTCAACTGACCCTCGTCCGTGTCTAGTGAAGGTCCATTATCATTCCTGCCAAAGCTGTTGAAACGGACCGGTGTTGTCAACGCTGCGGCCATGTTGTAGATGGGATTCTTGCCCGGCCGAAAGCGAGCAACGGTCCAGGATAACTCCCCATCGTCGTTAAACCCTTTATCAATCTGCGGTAGGAGTCCGGCTCGGACCAAACTGGACTTTCCGCTGCCTGAAGTTCCGACGACCGCGAGGAAGCGATTGCGTCTCAGTCGCCGTAAGAGCTCTTCACTTTGCTTTTCACGCCCGAAAAACAAGTCCCGATCCGCAAAGCTAAAAGGACGCAAGCCTGGATAAGGATTATCAATCCGATTCTTCTCACTCATGATGCCTGCCCCCCTTTCATCTCTGATCCATACAATTTATCGATGAAGGGTCGCAGGAGGTTCGGAGGAATCGGGCCCAGCATAGACGCTGGACGGTCCTCGAAGTTTTTTATGACAGACGCCTTTTTCGTGCGAAAGCGTTCCTTCTCATCCGTCTTCTTTCCGCCTATGTACACCGCGATTGTCTGGAACTGTTTTCGGTGCTCTTGCTCAAGAGCGATTAGTTCGTGTAGCCGGCTCTGCACCCAAAACAGCGAGGCGTTATCAACGTAGACAATTACGCCGTCACAACCGACTATGTCGTTGCTTTGGTCGCTGGTCAGACTTGAAGCGCCAGCTTCAACAACCGCCAAAGTAATGTCGCAAGCCTGTTCATAGAGACAGTCATCGAGGCGCTGTACGGAAACTGCATCCAGGCTTTCGCAGATGATGCCCACCGTCCGAGAGCCATGGCCCCCTCCGGTTTGCCTCGGCGTGCTGCTTTGCAGCATGTTAATTTTGTCCTGGATGGTTGTCTTAAAATCTTCAAGCGAGCCGCGGAGCAACTCGGTATTGGGCTGGTAATTCGAGTCGAGAAGACTGCTGACGAACCGGCGCTGGCTGTGATGTTGCGGTTTGACGTTAGCAGGAATCCATATAAGGCGTTGAAATGCCGCGAACTCGTCCGCCCATAACGCCGCTCGAGTGTCCTGAAGTTCGACAAACGAAGTAATGCCTTCTGCGGGAGCCTTTCCGAACTCATTTCCAACTAGATGAATCGAGCAGTGACAGCCTTTCAAATCGCAGTCGATACTGTCCTGCAACACCGCAGGTGCCTGCATAAGCTCATCTGACAGTTGCATCACTTTGTACCCGCGTTGCAGCAGGTCTCGGCGAATATTGTCGCGCTCGTTACTGAGATCCGGGGTAGTTTCCGCAAGATAAACTGTCACTTCGGTTTTCCGTGGTTTCGGTAAAGATGCCAGATCGTTGTCGCGCTCGCTCCTGCGATCAGGACTATTTTCTTCGGCGGAAACCGGCATTTGAGTTTCCTGCCGTTGCTCGACCGGATGCTTGACATCAAGATCCTGTTTGGGCCCGAAGTTTTCAATCAGATCGAGCACGTCCATTACTTCGTAGGCAACGTCCCCCACCTTGTCTTGGAAGAGTAGTCTCGCTTGGTCGCTCGATTCTGGTTCGAACAGGATCGGTCGGATGTCCTTATCCTCGACCTGATAAAACTCAAAGCCCTTGAGATTAGTGAACACCGGATGTAACTTGCCACCTCTCCTCAGCGGTACTTTTACCACTTTGAAGATCCGCGACTTGTTGCGCACCTGGATTCCAGGCTGCGCTTCCTTAGCGGCCTCGCAGAAGTGTTCGAGCTCCCGAGCGCACCAATCCGAATTCACGTAGTTTGGCGAAACAACAGCGATCATGATCGAGACCCGAGGCAGGGGGGTAAAAATGGTTTCATCGATAAAGTCGCCGCCCCTCATTTTGTTATCGCGCCAGATTCGAGGTTCTCCGCGCCATTGGCGTAGTAAATGCTCTAAAAGCTGATCGAAACGGGTCACCCATCCGAATTTACCGTTGATTGGCGGCGGCTGATCGTCATCATGGGAGTAACTTATGAAGATATCGTAGCGATCTTCAGACGGGGGCTGGGTCATGAGGGATCTCTCCAGTTCTAAGCCCGGACACAACAATTCTTTACCAAAGAAAGAGAAGCTGGCCGGAATGCGATGATGAGAAGACTATCGACTAGGACTTCTGAGTAAGCGTTTAATGATCTGTCGGCGTGTCATTATCTCATAACACGCGTTTCAGGCAAGTGGGGTGTGCCCTAGAACAAACGGAGATTGACGCCGACGTTCGGCTCGACCTCACGTATCAGATGTTCGTCGTCAAGCTTTGCATCGTTAACTTCGTAACCGACGGCGTGGCTCTTCATGTCGCCGGCGGAGAATGGAACGAGCAGGTCCTTCAAATCCGCGGCGCGCGACTGATCGCTAAGCCACAGGTCATATGATTCAGGTCGCAAGATCACCGGCATGCGAGTATGGATTTTCGCTAACAACTCGTTTGCGGTGGTAGTGATGATCGCGCAGGAAGTGATTGAGCGACTGTCGTATTGCCAGCGGTCCCAGATTCCGGCAAAGGCAAACGGTTCGTGCTGCTTGAGTTGAAAGTAGTAAGGTTGAGAAATCTTCCCGTTCCTTTCCCATTCATAAAATCCGTCGGCAAGAATCAGGCACCGTCTCTTTTCAAACGACTCTTTGAAGCTCGGCTTCTCGTCGATTGTTTCGACTCGCGCGTTAATGAATCCCTTCGGCTCTTTGCTCCACGACGGAATCAGGCCCCATTGAAGAAACCTTGCTTCTCGCTCGACGACCGTCAGAATTTCCTGAGTGGGAGCAATGTTATAGTGCGGAACCAGATCGCTAATACCATCGACGTCGACACCGCGGGCTCGCAGTCGATCCAAAAGTCGTTCCACATTTTTTAGGGTAAACCGGCCGCACATAGACTATTGCTGAGTGTCGCCTTCTTGGGATACATTCGCAAGCAGATAAGTCACAGTCAGGGTTGCGTTGAGAGGTTGAGTCGATGCAGTCGCTAATGAATGCCTGGCGATTTTTGTTGTTGGCCAGCGTATTCGTGTTTCCGCATCTGCTTGGAATTCTGCTTTATTACCGCCTCCGTTGGGCTCCAGGGTGGATAGCAAGGATAGTGGCGGGCCTCGCACCGGCAGTCATATTCTTTTGGTTAGCGCCGATACTGTTTTTTCCAGGAATCCGTGAAGCTGCCGCTCGTGGTGAAATGAACTGTGGTATGGCGGCCGCGTTTATCGGGATTTTCTTCCTTTTCGCCACCGGAGTTCAATTGGTGCTGGGACCCTTCATTCAAGTGGTCTTAGTCGCATTCCGAAAGTAACTAATATGAGCGAACCAAAGCCCGGCGAGACGTCCGAAACTCTTGCGAAAACTCAGAAACTACCCGCGATAAATCCACCGCCGCAAGAAGATAGCGAAGAGTTTCGCGCGCAGCAGGAAGAGGTAAGGCAGATGATCGCCGCCGATGTGCCGCTCAGCGAAATCCTCTCGAAACTCGTGTTGATGATCGAATCGCAGACGCCGGACATGGTGGCTTCGATACTGCTGCTCAGCGAAGACGGCAATCACGTACGACATGCAGTCGCGCCGAGCCTGCCTGAAAGTTATCTCAAGGCGATCGACGGCAGTCCGATTGGGCCAAAGCATGGTTCATGCGGAACTGCGATGTTTCGCGGTACACCAGTGTACGTCAGCGACATTCTTACCGATCCGCTTTGGGACGATTACCGCGAATACGGCATTGCGATCGGCATGCGCGCCTGCTGGTCGA
The DNA here is from genome assembly GCA_963789185.1 of uncultured Acidobacteriota bacterium. Lineage (GTDB taxonomy): Bacteria > Acidobacteriota > Blastocatellia > Pyrinomonadales > Pyrinomonadaceae > PSRF01. Next base: position 282,787 of record CAWBJU010000005.1, on the reverse strand, counting down.
CTCCGATCCTGTCGAGCAAAGGCAAAGTGCTAGGTTCGTTTGCGATGTACTATCGCGAGCCGCGAAATCCGGATGGCGAAGAACAGCACCTCACCAACGTAGCAACGAAACTCGCGGCTGAAGCTATCGAGCACACTTTTCGGCAGCGACGACAGGAACAGTCGTAAGTCGCCATGGTGCATTCAATCCTGTGGCGCGGAATTGACCAACCCGGTCACGAGTCTTGCAGACTCTACCAGGTCGATAGCGAATGGCGTCTCGAAGGTACAGCAGTTTTCCTGAGCGACGATGGTCGTCCCTGCCGGCTCTCTTATCTTGTTAGATGTGACGCGAGTTGGAAAACACTGACGGGTTCTGTTTCCGGCTGGCTTGGCAACGACAACGTCAATATCGAAGTCTCCGTCGATTCTCTCCAGCGCTGGCAATTGAATGGAACAGAAAAACCCTCCGTACTCGGCTGTACTGATCTGGATCTGAATTTCAGCCCTTCAACCAACCTGTTGCCGATTCGGCGTCTCGGTCTTGCAATTGGCGAACAAGCGGAAGTTAAAGCTGCGTGGTTACGTTTCCCCAGTTTCGAGCTTGAACGGCTTTCGCAGATTTACTCGCGACTCGATGAAACTACTTACCGCTACTCGAGCAACAACGGCGAGTTTGTCCGCGAGATAAAAGTTAATGAAGCGGGCTTTGTTACGGACTATCCCGGGCTTTGGGAAGCCGAATCTGGTTCGGGAGAGTCGTCTACCTCACGCTCGTCGCCTGCTTCGTCTGTCGAGCGCCCGTGAGTTTCCGTCGGTGATTCGTGGTTAGGAACCCGATGGAAGGGTTGTCGCGGTTGGTCACGATTAATCACCTCTCTGACCCATTCCAACAGATTATGAAACATGAGGTTTGCTCTGATTCGAAGGTTGAGATCCGCTACCGGAACAGATCATCGTTTCTGTGCTAACCGCACATCAAATGTCGCTGAACTCAAAGCGATGAGTTGAGCCAACAGCATTGTGAAAGAAATGATCCGTTTCATGGTTACCTCCTGGACCAGAGCGTGTGCTGCCACGGACGTCAACGACTTCTGCCTTACATGACGAATCATCAATAGAGATTACATCCGCTCCTCACGCCTTTCTGATTTGTAATCTTTTTCTTCTGACCAGCATTTGTAGGTGACGACGAAGGTGAGGCGAATGAAAACTTGTCTGCTTACAGTCTTGTTTGTCGGGATCCTGATCGGCTGGTGTCCGGAGGGGAACGCGCAACGTAGCGTAGATCTTATTAAGGACGCGCAGAGCGCTTACACAATTGAGAATGGTCTACCGGTACCGATCACTGCCTTCATAGTCTCCCGCGACGTCGAAGGAGAAATGTTGTCGGCGATCACGGTTCGCGTGAACGCTAACAGCAAGCAGACGGTTGGCCAGCTAACCGGTCACGCGGTGCGAATCGAGGACTGGGAGGTTGTGCACCTCGCTGCACCGCGACAGAGGTTACCGACGATCTTTAGCCGCCGCCTGCCCGCCGTGGCCCAAACGGATCCCGCCAAAATCAAAGCACGACTAAAAGAACTCGAAATCTCTGAAACCAAGGTCGGCGACGAAAAGATCGGTCTGAAGGCGGACGAGGCTGAGTTATGGCTCGCACAGCGAAACGATGAAGTTCAAACATTTCGAAGTGATCCACTGCGCGTGGAGTTAGAGCGACAAGCCGCGGCGGTGGATACGAGTGCGGCCGGCGCGCTCCGTAGGCAACAAACAAGCAATGAGCGAAGCCGCAACGAAGCAATCGAAGACGTGTTCAACCTGGCATTTGCGTACACGGTGGCTGCCGAGGCCAAGATCTCGGTACTGGAAGATGAAAAGGCTTTGTACGAGCCGCTGTTCATTAATGCGAAGAAGGCTTTGGTTTTTCTAAGCGGCAGGAAAAAGAACTTCAAGACCGAAATTGACGCGGGAGCATCGTTCTTACAAGTCACTCATCAAGCTCTGACGGCGCTCGCATATGCGAGTGAAGTCGCGCCCGCCAATATCGAGGTGCTTGGTCCACCTCGCCGATTGGCCGAGACGCCCAGCGGCTTGAAAGACCTGGTCGAGCTGCGCGTAAAGGCTCCCGAAGGAATAAGCGTGTTACTCGCGGAAGCTGATTTTAACGGCGGTGGAAATCAAAAAACTTTCTTTCGGCGGCTTGCGCAGAGTGATCGCTGGATAGCCCGCCTTTACTGGCCCCTGTCAGCCAACTCCGTGAAGTTCAAAGTGCAAGCGCCGGGCGCGACCCAGCCAATCAAAGTAACGGGTGACGTGTTGGCTGGAAAACCAGCGATGTCTACGTCGTTTGAGCTCGCCGAGAAGAGCATGAAGGTCGTCATTAAGAAATACAAAGAGACGTCCTTCCGTGCAGAAGGTGCTGACAGCATCAAGACGAACCCGATTCCGTAACTTAAAACCCCCCAACGCGAGAAGAGGAGAATTAACACAATGCAGAACGCAATGAAAACAACCCGCACGCTAATGGTATTTGCGATGTTTCTGTTACTCGTGCCGGCGACCCACGCGCAGTTCACTCTTAATCTGTCAGGTGAAGGTGGCAGCGCGAGTAACTCATTCGGTAATGGTTCCAGCGACAACACACCCGTCTGGGGCGCCACCATGGGCGCCGTGATCTTCGGCACTACGAAGAAGAGAGTCGCTTTTCAGGTTCCGGTTTACGGCGAGTTGAAGGCGTCGAAAATACCAGGTGACGGCTACACCGATCTGATCGCCGGCGCCGATCTTGCTTTTCGTTACCGTCATTTCTCTTTCGGACCGGGAGCAAATTACGGCTATTTCACGCGAGGAGAAGTTCAGGACGATACTTGTCTCAAGGAACCAGTGCGACTCGAATCATCCTGCACCGCGATTGGAACAGGAGCAGGGAACAACGGCTTTCGCGATGTTGGTGGACTTAACCTGATGGGGGTTGGTGGATTCGTTAAATACAACTTCGGCCCAGAAGGTCGTGCTTTCATTCAGGGAAGATACATCCACTACGACAGAAGTCTTGGATATCTGATGAATCGTAACGACTGGCAGGCTCTATCCACATTTGACACGTCAGGTTTCAACCTGCCGGCGATACCTGATTATGCTGACTATCCACTCTTCGACGGCGGGCGCGACATACGAATCTCGTTTGGTTATGTATTTGGCGGCAGCAAGTTCATTCGCGGCCAGTTTGTCGATCGCCAGCTCAACTTCACTCCCGAACTCGGAAATCTAAGCGGCGTCTTTAACCAACGCACACGAACATTCACCCTCGGTGGCGGCTTGTTTCTGCGCTGACATTCGACGTCCTCGACTGTGCGGCGGGCGTGCTCGCTCGCCGCGCGTTCTCTCCGGCTAACACACTGTCATGAGAATCAAGTACCTCCTTCATCTCTGTTATTGTCTGGCGCTCGCCGGCTGTGCACTGTGGGCCACGCCCGTATCCATCAGTGCACAATGGTTGCCCACGGATCCGACGTCGCCCATTGCACCCACTGAAAACAGCCAATGCAATGATCTGTGGAGCCGGTGGAGCGAATTAGTGTCGGAAATCGACCGTCTTCACGATCAGTGTCTGGCTGCCAACCGAGAAAACAAAGCACCAAGGAATCCGAGATCCGGCAGTGGCCGTAATTCGACGTGCGACTACGGTTCCTGCCAGTCGTTGCATACTCGTCTGTTTGATTCTGAGGACAAGAGAGATAAGGAAGTTGAAGGTTGCCGCGATAGGGTTGAAAAGCACCAGGAGAATAAACGCCGGCAACAGGAAGCTGAACAGGAACGACAACGCGAAGTTAAAGAACGTGAAGAGCGTGAGCGCGCTGAACGGAAAGAGAGAGAAGCCAAAAAGCGAGAACAGGCGGACGCTGATAAGCAAAAGCGCAGTGACGAAGCAGAAAGACGACGTGAGCGCGAGGAGGCGAACCAACAACGACTCAGGAGGGCAGCGGAACAGCAGCAAAGGGAACGCGAAGCGCTCGCGCGCAGAACCGAAGAACGTCAAAAGCAGATGGAAGATCTGAGGAAACGCGAAGGGGACGTCAACGACAGGTACGGACAAGCGGTTGAGAAACAAACTCGCGACGCACAGGATGCCCTGCTCGCGCAGATGCAAAGCAGGGCGGGAACTGAGAACTCAATTTTTCCGACAACCGACTCGCGCAAGAACGATGGAGCGGAATTCGACTTGAGTTCTTCGGCGGGCCGCAACTCTGCGGGTTCTTTGCCTCAACTTTCATCCGAATATGACGAAGCGATCGCTCCCCCGCGCGATAGCTATTTCTCCGCCGCCTTTCAAAACGTACGAGACTTTGTCTCACCAATTGTGGAGAAGGGAAGAGAGCTTTTCGTCGAGGAGCTTCGCGACATCGCGCGGGAGAATGTTAACGAAGTAAGAGACACGATCATCACGGGAGTGTTCAATAACGATGAGAGTGCGCGGGCGGCTGAAAGCATCGCTAACAAATTCTTCGAAGGTTACAAGGATCCTGTACGTGACATAGTCAGCTCTGCAGCGGAGTCGGCTGCTGGTGGCCTGGTGGATGAAGCGGCGGCCGATATCGCGAGGACCGTCGCCACTTCCGTGGGTTTGCGCCCGGAAAGTGGCGGACTTGTTGGCGCCCTGACTGACGTCGCGGTTAAAAACGGTGCAGAAAAGTTAAGTGATTACGCACGCGAGACATTCGTCGATAGCATGACCGCGAAGTTTTCCGACGCCTATAAAAATATATCTGAACGCATTCTTGGACCAAGCGATCCCATAACGCAACCTGTGCAGGACACAGCGCTTCTTCGGTTGCCGGGTCTTGTCTCGAAGATGGGAAACCCAGCCGCCGCGACTAAAGCAATTTACGACTACGGCATAAACATGGTGAACGCAATGGATGAAATGTTCGACCGTTTAATCAAGTCGGAGTTTTTTGGAACTGCTCCGCCAGATTCCGATCCGAACAAGTGAGAGTAAACATGAAAACGAATCTTCACAGAGCCTCCTTCTTCGGCGCAGTAATTTTCATTTGTTTAGCTGTCGCACCCGCATCGAGTTATGCCCAACTTGAGAGCGGACGTCCGGCCGCGAAACGAACGTACAACGATACTTTGAAAAAACTGCTCGCTGATCTTGAAAAAGCAACAACTGCCGAGCAATTACGAAGCGCGCGCAATCAGGCGCGGGAAGGTTTTAGGCGCGCGGTGGCTCAGGATCCTTCTTACAGTCTTCCGTACTATAACCTGGGCGTTCTCGCCGAGGCTGAAGGCGATCGGGTGGCCGCGATCGAATACTTTGAGAAGTTTACAAAGCTATCAGATAAGCCTGACTTGTCACTGAAGGCGAAGCAGAAACTGGACTACCTGAGACTTTCGAGCGCTTCAACGAACCCGGCGGTTCGCCAAAAGTCTGATTATGAAGAAGCGTTACGGAAAGTGAACGCCCTCATCAATCTGGGTCTATTGAAGGAAGCGATCAGTGTCGCGGCTAACGCGGTGCAGATCGATCCAACGCGCTGGGAATCGTATGCACTTGTCGGCGCGGCATTACTCGATCGAAAACAGTTCGGCGATGCACTTGGTTTTCTGCGGCAAGCTAACCACCGCGCGCCGGCCGACGTGCGAACAAAACTGTCCGCGGCGATAAAGGTCTGCGAAGCCAATGGCAAACGTTAGTGTCCTAGATCGCGTAAAGAGTCGCGCTCAGTCGCGCCGCTTGCACATCCGTATCGTGCGCCGGAGTGGAGTCCGATTGAGGCTCATTGTCGAGATCAGCCAAAATGTATGCTTCGAGCAGGCTCTTCAACCGGTGTACTCGTACGCGCAATGCGTTGAGTGAAATTCCCTCACGCTGGGCCAACTCACGTCGTAGCTTCATGTTCTTGTCGTCTCCGGTAGCGTAGTAGGAGATGAGCAAACGGCGACTATCAGGCGGAAGCTTGAGTAACCCGGTTTCAAGACGTTCGAACAGTGACTCCTCGTAGGCGCAGCCGTGATTGGTTTCGACTTGCGACAAACAGGTCAGGATCTTCTGTTCCTTTTCCTGCTCCCGCAACGCCTCAATCGCCACTTTTTTCGCGACGCCAAACATGAAGCCCTGAAAGTTAGTGATCGTGGCTCCGTGTTCTAACCTCCTGGCGATCCGTGTCATCGTTTCGTCGGCGTACAAGTCGGGCATCCTGCAACCGCGCCAATCGAAATACCTCATTAGTTTTCCGTAGACCGAGATGTATTTGCGGGCGGCTTCGTCTGGGTCGTCATGAAGCTGTCTGAGCAGCAGCTCGAACGATTCGGGAGTTAACGTCCAATCTGTGTTTGGGGATTCTGTCGCTTTGGGAGAAGCGACAAAGGCTCTCTGCGGCACCATATGATTCTCCTGAGTGTGGTCGAGATTGGGCTTTCAACTCTGGGAAGTAGGAGTAAAGCCCCACACAGACTCAGGATTGCCACCGACGTGCCGCGTCGCCGCCAAAACCTGGTTAGGCAGCGATTGCTCGAAATGCTCAGTAATTTCTTGATTTTACTCGGGGGGTGCGCGGACGAATCGAAGGTGAGTCATATCAGAACTGATAGCGGAGAATCAGTTCTGCTTCGTTCTTTTGCTAAAAACGGAAGCCGAGTCCGGAAGAGACTTGAAGGTTGTGTTGCGTCGCGCTTGGGATTGTAAACGGAAGGAAGGGAAACGTGATGTCGCCGTACCGGATTATGGTGTCGCCGACGTCGAAGCGGGCCATCCACCGAGGATGCATATAAAACTCCACAACTCCGCCGAGATCGAGGGACGGGTGGAGCTTCCTTCCAAAACGAAAATTGGGTGGAGTTTGTATACCAAAGGGAAACTCCAGGACTCGTGTGAACCCGACAAATCCCGGCCTGGCTTTTCCAAACACACCCCAGTTCTCAAACCTCTTTCCAACCTTTCCGCCAAACTGTCCCTGAAACATCTTGCCTCCTTCCTGGAAGAAGGGAGACTGCTCGCGAGTGAAATAGTTTCCTTCTGCTTCGAAGGCGATGTTGTCGGTCAGGTTGAAAGTAAACCTGCCGCCGAATCCAGGTTCATTATGAGTGCGTGGCAGTGTTGCGGAGAGGCCGCTTGGATTTCTGGGGTTCACAAATAAGGAAGTAAATTGCACTCCTACTTCAAATCGTTTGGTCCGTTCCTGTGTACTACTTGCTGTGTTGACGGCTGACGCTTCATCAGGAAAATCTCCCAAACGAAAAGCCACGCCGGCGGTGAACTGGAAGTTGTGCTTGTATTTTGCCTCCCGTAGGAGTTGCACTGGATCGGTGAAAGAAATCTGGCCGAATCTCGCTGGGTGTCTGATTGCAGTGTCACCGCCATCGAATCTCACCACAACTCGTTTGGACGGATATAGCTCCAGGACGCCTCCGAAATCGATAGTGAAAAAAGTTTCTCGCTCGACTCTGATATCCGGGAAGCTGGGGACCTGAGATCCCGGTAAGACGGAAACAACTCTGTCGACACTCAAGAAACCGGGACGCACCTTGGCAAATAGCCCGGCCTTCTCAAAGCGTTTTCCAATCTTCACTCCAAACTGGGCCTGAATTGCGTTGCCGTCGGCGTTGAGGACGAATTGTTTCTGAGGAAAGAAATTAATCTCAGCGTCAGCGGCGATGGACCGGTTGAAGTTGTAAGTCACCCGTCCGCCGATTCCACCTTGCGTGTCGTCGAACGCAAAGTCCGGGTGGAAGATCGATAGCGAGGTTGTTTGAACGCCGATCTCGAGTTTGTCCTTTTTGCTTTGGGCAACATTGACAGAAGCGAGCGTGATGACGGTGAGCAAGAGGATTAAGGTTCTCATGAGTTCTCCTTAACGCTCTTATACTATCAATGTTCCCGTTTTTCAGGGTTTTGTAATGATTTCGGGCTTGTTGGATCGTTAAATTGGAACGAAAAGCGAGGTCATGCGTCTGCGTCCTAATGACTCGAATCTGCTCATCAGTCTTATTAATTCTTCTGCTCTCATCGGCGTTACTCGCACAAGTGACTGATTCCGCGGTAGGGAAAACAAAAATAGATCAGCTATTCGCCCAGTGGGACAAACCTGACTCTCCCGGTTGTGCGTTCGCAGTTATCAAGGATGGTCAAGTCAGCTATCAACGGGGCTACGGAACGGCCAATCTCGACTTTGGAATTCCCATCTCCTCCAAATCAGTTTTCAATATTGCTTCCACGTCGAAACAGTTTACGGCGATGAGCATCGCTCTCTTGGCGAGACAAGGCCGGCTATCGCTGGACGACGACATTCGCAAATACTTACCCGAGATACCGCCTTATCAAACAGCAGTCACTATTCGCCATCTGATTTATCACACCAGCGGTATTCGCGAATATTCGCACTTGATGCAGTTAGCCGGAATCAGGTTTCAGGATGCCGTGGATGATGAGGTGTTTCGGATCGTCGCGCGCCAGAAGGAGCTTAACTTCAAAGCGGGAGACGAATACCTCTACAGCAACTCCGGATACTTCCTACTTGCCCAGATCGTGAAGAAGGCGAGCGGTAAATCTCTGAGCGAGTTTGCCGAAGAGAATATTTTCAAGCCGCTGGGGATGGTTAACACTCGCTTTCACAATGACAATAACGAGGTGGTGAGGAATCGCGCGACGGGCTATGCCGCACGAAGAGACGGCGGGTTTGCCGTCGAGATGACACGCTTCAACCATGTAGGCGATGGCGGTTTGCTGACCACTATTGAGGATCTGGCGCTTTGGGACAAGATTTTTTCGGACGCAAAGTGGCAGGATTTAATCCGCCAGTTTCTCACCCCGGGCACACTGAACAGCGGCAAGAAGATCAATTACGCCTTCGGTCTGGATATTGAGACGTACAGAGGTTTAAAGGTCTTCGGTCATGGCGGCGCCTATAACGGTTTCAACGCCGACATGATTCGATTCCCGGATCAGCGATTGACCGTAGTCTGTCTTTGTAATCTCTCTAATATCGAGTCGGGAAGGCTAACGCGGAAAGTCGCGGACATTTATCTCGCGAACGAGTTCACACAGAGTGGACCAGGCGAGACGAAGTTGCCGGACCTCAAAGTGGTCCAAGTCACCGAGAAAGAGTTGGCCGCCGTCGCTGGCGCTTACTTTAACTTCGCCAACAATAACTTCAGACGATTGTATTTGAAGGACGGCAAACTTTTTTATTCCAGAGGTACGAGCGAAAGTGAGTTAGCGCCGCTCGGCAATAACCGCTTTTTAATGCTCAACGTTCCTGACAGAATCGAAATCAGTTTCCAATCTCCACGCCCGGGCGCACCGTTGCAGATGTTCACTGCGGCAAATGGCGAAGTCTTTATTGTGCACGTCGCTGTGAAAGCGGCTGAATACACGCCGCCGCAGCTTAAGGAATTCACGGGCACGTTCCAGAGCAGCGAGATAGAGGCGACTTATTACATTGACCTGAAAGACGATAAGTTGGTGCTGCGGAGGAAAAATGTCGACGGAGACACAACGCTTGTTGTGCAGTTTGACGACGCGTTTTCGGCAGTCGGAACGGGCAGCCTTCGCTTCACGCGCGATGCGAAGCATCAGGTATCAGGCTTCTTGTTGACCACAGGGCGTGTCAGAAACCTGCGGTTTCACAAAACATGATCGGCTTTTCGCCATCTACGTTCACTAGTAGCAAAGGAAGCGAGGGCGGCATTCTCGGTGCCGCCCTCGTATGTTCACCGTCACATTCGAATCCCGCTATGGCCGGGGGGCTCGGTGGTCCATTAGCAGTGAGTTGAGTTCGCACATTCACATCGCGCGCCGCAACCCAGGCACGAAGGCGATTGAACTCGTCTGCCGGCGAGCCATCGGTCGTCGGAAATGAATCGCTAACCAACGCTGATGAGATCACTGCCTCGGCTTGAGTAAGAAACGCCTGAACATTCGCAACTGAAAGTGGACCATTCAGCAGATCCAGCATGATTTGATTGTATTGCGCTCGGAAGGTTGGGTGACGAAGGATCACTTCCTGATACGGAGATGCTGACACTTTACGTCCGCTGCCGGAGGCGTAAATATTGCCGGAGGTCGAACGAAAGACGGCGTCAAGATCCCATGGAAAGTAGAGCCGGCGAGTGTCCCGTCCGGTGTTGTTGGGATCGATGAAATCTACGAATTGAAAGTTCTTGCCGTGTGACAGCAGAGCATCGGGATTATCGGTGTAAGCGTCAACCGCACCCTGCGTTAACATGCCACGCATATTAATCAGAAGCGGCAATTGAGTCGCAAGCTGTGCGTCGGTCGGAGTCGCACACGTGCCAGAACCTTTCTTGCCCGCAGCGCAAACGGAACGTAGCACACGCGTTGTACGTCGGACTAAAACCATCACCTTCCTCAATTTCGGGTACGCCAATGTCGTCCTGATCAAAGATCCGAGTTTCATCATCGACCCACAATCCGCGATTGCGCAGCATCTGCTTGTCACGTTGTTCAGCATTGACGAAAACTCCGATTAACTGACCATTGACACGGAGCTGGACCCACGATGCAAACGCAGCCTCGTACCCATACGAGCTGCTTGCCAATCGATGCAGATTCCAGGCAAGCCCCTCCTGACCACGCCTGAGTCGGCGCCGTTTTCAAGGCTCACTTTAGTTAAGCTTCTCCACTTCTGTCCGTCGACAAGTTCATTGACGTCTATCTTCAGACCGACCTTGATCGGATTGGCTTCTGAAGGAAGTGCCCGCGAAGACTTTCGCCGCACGGAAACGAGAATTGGCGTCTCACCGTCAGCCCAAAACATGGCAGGAACCTCGATTTCGTTTGTTAGATCGTGACGAATCGTGTCCCAATCCTGCTGGTCGAGCTGCAAGTTCAGACTGAGAATTTGAAAGGGGTTAAATACATCCGGCCACGCTTGTGCGAGTGCACCAGGCGCGGCAACTAAAAAGATCAGCGCGATCACTGACCCACGCATAATTGACTTTATCATTGCAGACTTCTCCTTTAGTCAGACTTCGTATGTCGACTTAATGCAACGCGTAATTTGGTCGGGAAATGGAACGTAGGCGTTCCAGAGAGGGGGAAGCGAATCTTAGCCGAAAAGTCACGTTTATCGTCTATGAGTTTTTGGAACGTACTCGAAATAACTCCCGATTACATCAAAAACGAAATCACGTCTTTGTTAAGATACATGCAACTTACACTTTCCCAAGGAGCTTTTATATGGAACCAAGAGTTGATTTTATGAAGGTTGGTCAGGGTGCGTTTAATGCACTACTCGGAGTCGAGAAGTACATTCATGGATCCGGACTGGAACCAACACTTCTTCACTTGATCAAGATTCGCGCCTCGCAAATCAACGGCTGTGCATACTGTATTGATATGCATTGGAAAGATGCGCGGGTCGACGGTGAGACTGAGCAGCGGCTTTACGGATTGGATGCGTGGGAGGAATCACCCTACTACTCCGAACGCGAACGCGCCGCGTTGGCGTGGACCGAAGCAGTGACTAACATTCACGAAGGCCATGTGCCCGATTCGGTTTACGAATGGGTGCGAGAGTCTTTCACCGAGAAGGAACTGGTGGATCTAACGCTCGCGATCACAGCCATCAACAGTTGGAACCGTCTGAACATTGCCGCGAGAACAGTTCCCGGAACCTATCAACCAGCCAAGTCACACAGGGCATAATCCGTTGAAACAGCGCGCATGAAGATCGATCACAACTGCTCGACAGTCGTGATCGATCTCCGTGCTCGTTAAATCACGGGCCGCTTAAAGGGCTATATCGAGAATAGTCGAGCGCCCAGGTGTTTTCTGCTGGTCCCCACCAGCCGAAGTAGTTCCACGACGCGCCGGAAAAGCCTGTCCCGTTAACGTTTCTTTTCGTCACTATGGTCCATCCATTAAACGCCGAGACGATGTCCTTATACCCGTCGCTGTCATAATCAACAACCCACGTGTACTGCGGACCGCCCCACTGGTTCGAGACGGGCCAATCTACGGAATTGAAGGATGTTCCCGTCGAGAGTTTCATGTGAACGACGCCGGCGGCCGCGTTCGCGGAGGCAAAGTCTGCGAGTCCGTCTTTATTGAAGTCTGCGACCCACGTGTAGGCTGAACTGCCCCAGGTATTTGCGACGAACCAGTTCTGATTGAGGAAGCCTGAGCCGTGCGAGATCTTCATGCGAATCGTTCCTCCAATAACCGAGGCAATGTCGGCTTTATCATCCCCATTGAAATCACCGACCCTGGTCCACGCACTGAGACCCCAGTCGTTTGTCACATTCCATGTTCGGTTTAGGAAATGGTCGCCATTGGAAAGATGGACGCGCACCGAACCGCCGATGGCTGACGCGATGTCATCATCACCATCGCCGTCGAAATCGCCGACCCACGTGTAATCACTACCGCCCCACAGTGGACCGGTCCAGGGCGCCATCGGAATCTCCACGGTAGTGATGGACCACGTCCGGCTATCGAAACCGGTGAAGCCGCTGCCGGGATTGGATAGCTTCATGTAGACCACGTCAGCTGAAGCGGAGGCTATGTCGTCTTTATTGTCGTTATTGAAGTCACCGACCCACGTCCATTGAGCGCCTCCCCATGTATTTGCTACGGGACTCGGGCCAAGGTGTTCGAGGCAGTTACTGAAACTGAAAGTCAACGGGTCGAACTGCGACAGTTTAATAAGCACCCACGGGCCGTGAGGCGACGCGATGTCCAAACGGCCATTGCCATTGAAGTCTCCAAGGCGGATGTAGCTTGTTCCGCCCCACGCTTGAATACCTTGAATCGTTGATGGGTTCTCGCAAACCTGTGTCGAGAAACCATTGCCACCGAAGTCGGTGTTGTAATCCGTGCCTAGTTGATATTGCCCATCGAGGGTAATGATTCGGGGATTGTTACCGGCGTAAGCCGTGAAGGTTGGAAGAAGCAACACACCTATGACTAACCAGCACCATGCCTTTTTCATTTCAGACTCCTTTAGGATTTTGATTTGTCGGGAATGGGCTGGGAGGAGATGTGATATACCACACGTGTACCTTGAGCACAACCGACGTGCCGAATAAAAAATACAACCGCCACCAAATAAGAACTCGATCCCGGTCTTCTCAGATCGAATTTGTTTTTACGGATAGATTTGTTGATTGAACTGGTTGAAGACCGTCACGTTGTATGGATTGGTTATTACCATACGCCAACCATCTGCGGAATACTGAGATCCGCTGGGGTTATCATCCGAGCAAACACCGCTATACGTAATCGTCATCGGTGAAAAAGTTCGCACCGTGGTGTCAGTGTCAGTGTGACGCCAATTGTCATATTGATATCGCGCCGCACCCAGCCATTGCCACCCATCCCAATACCAGCAGTCGCCTGCATAACTCGAGTCATAAGACACAGAACCCGCCGCGCGCGCGACTCTCGGGTTCTCGGCGCTCGACATAAGCAGAAGCAGAGCCAGGATACAGACGATAAGCAGTGAAAGTCTCTTTGTTGCTTTAAACATTTGACGGCTCCTTGTGAGTCAGGGCTGTTGAGGGAGCACACGGGAGGTTTGAGAAAGGGAAGAACGGAGAAAAAGTGTGGAAACTTTAGAAGAGATGCTTTTAGGTGTCAACCTAAATAAATGTGTCTTTTATTTGCAATTCCTTGCTGCGCGCAACGTGGCGTCATTTTGGCAAAATCGTCAAAGCGGCTTCCTTTATGCCTCCGATGAAAGTGGCGTTGCCCGCGTTATCAGACAGGAAAATCGTGACGGAGGTTTTGAGATTAAACTTTCGTAGAGGATTGGGAATGGAAATCGTCCTGGTTGATTCGCCACGAGCAAAACGGATCGTGCCGAAAGCGTCGTAATAAACTATGTCTGGGTCGCTACCTAAGGTGGCGTAAAAACATGATGCGACGTCGTCGAGGTTGCCGGTGCGCGTAACGGTGATCGGTACGTTGTCCACATCGTTATAAGCAGTGTAGGACGCTTCGCTGAAACCAATGACGCTCGATTTAAATTCAGGCGGTGCAGGTAGTGGCTGCCAATCAGCGTGAAAATCTGTGAATCGAGACTGCCCACTATTGAAGCCATACTTTCCACGATTCGAAATGTTAATTTGATTCGTGCCATCGGCATTCATTACCACGATTTGTGGCGCAGGCTCGAGGATGCCTTTTTGGTCGGGAGTGAATCCGGCAAGAATCTTTGTGCCGTCGGGCGACCATCTTGGCGAATCATAACGACCGCAATTTTTCTTATCGTTCGTTAACAACCGGCTGTTGCCACTATCAACTTCGACGAGGTAGATGCCGGTTGGTGCCGCCTTTCCGCAGATTCCCTGACCAATAAACAGGAACTTAGTGCCATCAGGAGACCAAACGGGTTGACCGCCACCAAATCCAGTGCCTGTAGTGTTTTGAGGATTGGGTAGTACTCGTTGATTGCTGCCGTCGGCGTTCATTATCCAGATCTTCGATCGCGGAAAGGCGTCGTCGCGAGTGCTGCTGAAACAATCTGTTTCCCATCAGGTGACCAGTTGGGATTGCCGTTCATGCCTGCATCTCGCGTGAGCTGAGTGAATTCGCCGTCATCCACATTGACTACGTAAATATCAACCGATGGTTTGCTGAACCCGATTGAGCCTCTTGAGCCCGCAGAAAATGCAATCTTCCCGCCATCGGGTGACCAGGCTGGTTCTCCAACATCGATCAATTTATCCAAGACAAGGCGGGAGTTGCTGCCGTCAGCGTTCATCACATAAAGCGAAAAGTGATAGTCCCTGTTGCTAATGAATGCGATCTTTGTGCCATCAGGCGACCAGGCGGGACTGCTATCGTAGACGGGTGAGAAATCGGGCAGTTTCTTACCTCGCGACGTGTCGTCAGTTAAACGCGTCGGACTGCTGCCGTCAGGATTCATTGACCAGACGCTTAACCCTTTATAGTTACGGTCACTGATGAATACGATTTTCCCGTTGTGTTTGCCGCGCGATGGTTTTTGAGCGCGGGCCGAAGGCATCGCCACACCTAATACGATCCCGGTAACGAGAAGAGCGAGGTAAAGTGCTGCGTGGTTTTTGGGCTTTTTACTCATAAGTTTCCCTCACGCGCGATGCCGGATTTAGTTCAAGTAAGATGCAGGAAATGAGGTAAACGATAGCGCCTCCGACCTCATAACAACGAGGTCAGAGGCGCCGTCGATGAACAGGGGAGGATTATGCCGACTTTGCAGATGCAGAACGTTGTTCCTGCTGCATCATCTTCCGCATTGCTGCAATGTGGCCGGGCGCGCGACGTTCAGACCATGCTTCGTAGCGCTGAGCCGCCTTTTCGAGATTCGCAAGCATGTTCGGCTCAACAAACTGTTTGCGAAATTCCGGGACCGTCGGCTTGAGCAATTCCCAGACTCCAAAAAATTCGGGGCTGGTTTCGAAGAAGAGGTCTTCGTTAAGCAGACCGTAGTTGAGTAGTGCGCAGGCCTGTTCCCAGTAGCCAATCACCATGCCGACGTAATTGCCGGTTTGAGATCCCATGGGGGCAAGGCGCATTGCCTCTTCGACTGTGTTTGCCCTGTAGTGCTGTTGGAACCAGTCGCGAGCCTCGCGAAGCTTGGCCTCGCGTCGCAGATCGTAAACCTGGAGGTGTAGTTGTGCTTGTTCATGCGTTGGTGTTGATGCCATGTGAATCCTTTCTGCTTCTACTGTTCTTCGATCACTGACAAGATGTTGCCCGACGGATCCTTGAACCAGGCTATCTGATGACCTGGACCATTAAAGATGCCTCGTTCGTCAGTCTTGATGTCAGGCAGGTTGTAGTGTTCGAGAGCTACTCCTAACGTGGAGAGTTGCTTTACTGCCTCGTCGATGTCGTCGACCTGAAAATTCAGGACGGTGAAAGAAGCCGGAGCGTGGTTTGGCTTCGGATATAGGAATATGACGTTGTCGCCCGTGCGAAGCTCCAGTCCTTCGGGTGTTTCGGAAACCTCGAGTCCGAGTGTTTCAAAGTAAAAGTCCTTTGCCTTCTTCACATCCTTCACAGAAAAGCTCGAGAACGCGCTGGCTTCTTTAAAGATGTTCGAAGCCTTTTCCCGGCTTTGCTTTGACGCAGCTTTCGGTGCCATTTAATTTTCCTTTCGTTTTTAGATTGGTCTATTAGACACCGTGAACCTTGCGAGCGTGTAACGGTTCATCTATTTCGTTGTTAAGTTTTGGTGGCAGGAGAGTGCGCGAAGAGTGTTCTGATGTGAAACGGGCGGCCCGTTGCTCGAGCCGCCCGTATTCGTTGTGTGCCGAGCATGTTCGACAGCTAGGGAGTGAAAGTCTCCTACTCAACCTGATGGAGGTGAAGAGTTAGCGAAGCGCAAGGGCGTCGTCGTGAGGCGGGGTCTGAAGGAAGCGTGGAGCAAAGGTGCGAGCCGATGAATAAGAACCGGATGAGAGGCATACGGCGTCGGGCGAGTTGGCAACTGACAACGAAGCCCATATCCATCAAGGACGCTGGTTGTAAATTCGGCGGTTGTGCACCGAAGGCGGTCGAGCTTACCTCGGGAGATTTGTTGCGTGTCGTGGACTCACGACTGAGATTGCTGTGAAGCAGTTGAACGCGTAACAGAAGTCAGCAGAGGGCATAGTATCCCGAGCAGTTTGGGAGAAGGCCCGAACGGTTCCCAACGCGCGTTGGGATTAAAGAGAGAGCAAGTAAGCAACGCAACTCATGAGTGACAAGCGGCGGAAGAACCAGCTCGAGCTGGCCTTCACAGAGATGAGTAGGAGTGAAGCTCCGAGGGACTCTGCGGAAGGGACCGAAACGCTGATGGTGAAGCGTGAAGCCGAAAGCAAGGCAAGTAGTGAACAACTGATGGAAGAGGTCTGCGAGCGAAGGAATTGCGAGCAGGCACTGGCCCGAGTCAAGAGCAACAAAGGTAGTGCTGGTATCGATGGGATGACTGTCGAGCAGTTGCCAGCTTATCTGAAGCAACACTGGCCCACCATTCGTGAGCAACTGCTGAGCGGAACTTACAAACCGCAACCGGTGAAGCGGGTAGAAATACCAAAGGCAGACGGTGGGATGCGAAAGCTTGGTATCCCAACGGTGCTGGAGCGCTTCATTCAGCAAGCGGTAATGCAAGTGCTGCAACGCAGGTGGGACCGTACCTTCTCAGAGCACAGCTACGGGTTTCGGCCCGGACGCTCAGCGCATCAGGCAGTAGCCAAAGCACAGCAGTACATCGCTGAGGGCTACGGCTGGGTGGTGGACCTGGACTTGGAGAAGTTCTTCGACCGAGTCAATCACGACAAACTGATGGCGAAGCTGGCACAGCGAATCAGTGACAAGCGTTTGTTAAAACTGATTCGGGCTTTTCTTCGTGCCGGCGTGATGGAAGGTGGGTTGGTAAGTCCGGTTGACGAAGGCACGCCGCAAGGAGGTCCTTTGTCTCCCTTGCTGTCGAACATTGTGCTTGATGGGTTAGACCAGGAGTTGGAGCGGCGCGGTCATCGGTTTGTGCGGTATGCGGACGATTGCAACATCTACGTGCGCAGCCAGCGGGCCGGTGAACGAGTGATGAAAAGTGTTTCGCAGTTCATCACGAAGAAGCTGAAACTCAAGGTCAACGAACAGAAGAGTGCAGTGGCTCGACCGCGGCAACGGAAGTTTCTGGGCTTTAGTTTCACTTGGCAGCGTGAACCGAAACGGCGCCTTGCGCCAAAAGCAATTGCGCGGTTCAAGCAACGAGTGCGGGAACTGACGCGGCGGACGCGTGGGGTCAAGGTGGAAACCATGGTCGTTCAACTCAGTCGTTACCTGCTGGGATGGCGCGGCTACTTCGGCTTCTGCCAGACACCTACAGTGTTGCGTAGTCTTGAGGAGTGGCTCAGACGGCGACTAAGGTCGGTCGTTTGGAAGCAGTGGAAGTATGCGCGGGTGCGGTTTGCTGAATTATCGAAACGCGGAGTGGGTAAAGATCTTGCCGCACAAACGGCGGGCAGTGCTCACGGCCCGTGGCGACTCAGTAACTCGCCCGCCCTTAACATTGCACTGCCCAATGCCTACTTCGCGTCGCTTGGATTGACGCCGTTAGTTGTTAACTAGAAGCTTAACTCGCCGAACCGCCGTGTACGGACCCGTATGCACGGTGGTGTGACAGGGAAAGCCAGTGATGGCCTACCTATGTCGATTTCATACATGCATTAATCGGGATCGTAGTCCGACCATCGAGTGGGCCAGTTATTCGCATCGCGTTGAGCAATGCTTGTAACGTTTTGTTTGACGGTGACAGCCCAGATTTGCGCCAGCCCGTTGTTCTGATCAGATGCTGTCAGCTCAAAGCTGTACGGTGCCTGCGCCCATTGTTGAGCTGACCAGCCCGACCAATTGTTGCTGCCCGGAGCCGTCTGGAAGTTTGTCCGGACAGCGAAGTGTTCGTCTTGCGCGATGATCGCGGCACCTTGACTAGTCTGGACGGCGGCAATGTTGCGCAGCTTCGGTGCGTTGAGCCAGTTTGGACCAAGCCAGGGACCGAAGTCGTACGAGCCAGCAGTTTTTTCACCTGTTCCCCAAAGCTGACGGTTATCGTCGATGGCCCAGATAGCAATGCGCCCGTCGCCCTGCATGCAAGCGGTGACCTCGACGATCGCGGGCCCGACTCCGTGCCAGTCGTTTCGAAAACGGGACCATGAGTCACCGCCTGTATTGAAACAGACAGCGAAACGGCCATCTTCCTTGAGTCCGATAAACATCGCGCCACCGCTGGTTTCGGCGAGCGAACCCTGCGCCTTCGATCCGTGAGTGACGGCCACCTTCTTGAATGCGGCAGGGGCGTTGTTCCAGTAGCCTCTGCTCGGGTGCCACCAGTGAGTGAAGTTTCCGCTGTCGTCCTGCTGGATGCCCCAGATCTCGCGTTTATGGTCCAGCACAAAGAGCCGGCAGCGATCGTTGGTCAACTGACATGCGGCCAGTTCATAAACGTACTTTGGATGATTGATGTTTGGGAGCCACTCGTTTGCCTTCATCCACTTGGTCCATTCGCCGCCTGGAGTTTTTTGATAGGTCGTGAACAGTTGGCCTCTCACGTCGACGCCCCAGATTTGAGCGCCGCGTCCACCGCCTAATTGAGAAGCCGTGAGTTTTTGTAATGCGGGGGCGTTATTCCATGACATGTCGTTTATTTCTCCTTTTGAGGGTGATGTTGGGCGAGTTTTGCTGCGCAAGGATCGCCGCAGTTAAGAACTATTTTTTGTACCTGGGTGTGGGAACTTACCGGACTTGGAGCGATTAATAGCCGTCAGTGGTCTAACTTAGCGAAAGAGCTGATTTGCTTGAGGCTCGCTTCAAATCGGTGTGGTAGAGTCTAGCCCAGCTTTGGGCAGTTTGCATACAACATTGCGACGAAGGAGAGAGAGATGAATAACGAACCGTCTACGGAAAAATGTGCTCATGCGCCATGCAAATGTTCACGCGGCGCCGACGATGAGTATTGCAGTTTACATTGCAGGAATGCGGCGGGTGGGACTGAGACGAATTGTAGTTGCGGCCATCCCGATTGTCTGTGATTGGCGTTCGAGCTTCGTTGGCCCCTGAAGTATCTGACTCGCTCCCTCCTTCTTGTTCTTGGCCCTCGTTATATGGTCGCGCACTAAGGCTTCACTGTGGGCGACTGGCGCGTTTTCATGATCTGATCGACCGACTTTTGCAAAGCGGGTTTCAGACTGCTGTCTAACTCTACCGCTTTATGGAGCTGCTTCTGTGCTTCCGTATCCTGGTTGCGTAGCAACATGATCATGCCACGATTTGCGTAGGCCTTCGCGTGACGCGGATCCAGTTCGATTACTTTGGCAAGGTCTGCGAGCGCTCCATCCAAATCTTTTGTAGCACCTCGTAAGAGCCCACGTTCATAGTAAGCATCAACGTCGGCGGAATTGATTCCCAGCGCTTTGTTGAAGTCAGCGATCGCGCCTTCGAGATCGCCTTTGTGCTTCCGAACGAAAGCGCGATTGTAAAATCCGAGAAAGCCGCGCGGGTTGAGTTCGATGCCCTTTGAGTAGTCGGCCATTGCGCCATCAACGTCGCCTATCTTCATGCGGGCTAATCCGCGACCGACGAATGATCGAGCGTTTCCTGGAGCGAGTTCGATGGCGCGCGTGAAATCAACAATCGCACCGAAGAAGTCTCGTTTATCGTCTTTCGCGATTCCACGGTTAAAGAAGGCATCGGCGTAATCAGACTTCATCTCGATCGCTTTGTCGTAATCGATCAGCGCCGCATATGAATTGCCCTTGTCCTTTTGTGTGGCGCCACGGTTAAGGTAGGCTTCCGGCATCGGCTTCAATTCGATTGAACGTGTGAAGTCGCTAATTGCGCCGTCGAAATCGCGCTGGCGCTTCCGTACCAGACCACGACTGAAGTACGCCGCTCCGAAGTTGCGATCGAGTTCGATGGCACGTTGAAAATGGGCGAGGGCGGTCTCGAGGTTTCCCGCTTCCAACTCCGCGGTCCCGAGCTTGACGTAGTCAATCGCCAGACGTCGATTAACCTGAGCCTTACCCACAGCCGGGTAGAGCAGGAGGGTGATCAGAAATAGAGAGAGGATCGCGCACGTGCGTCGCATTGGGGTGAGCTGTTGATTTCCGATTGAATAGAGCGCGCTCATCGTAAGGCCGCTGGCAATGTTAACTGAGTAAGAGAGTGAACACTACGTATTCATGGGGGTACGCTTTGACTATTCATTTTAAAGAACTTACGGAACCTTCCGTGTGAATTAACATCACAATTCACGAGCTCCCCTTTACTAGTCCTTCGTGCCAACGAAGAAACCGCGTCATTGTTCCGCTGCTTATTGCGCGAGGCGCATCAATCGGTAATCCCAACTCCTTGGCGATTCTTCTGCCTAGTTCTTTCTGACCCCATGGGTAAAGTTGGTACTTAAAAATTAGGCCGAACCCTCCAGCAGTAATCAACTCATGCATCCACGAACGTGGGAACATTCGCACCACAAATACAGGGTGCAAACGTAGTTGCTGACACAGTCTTATTTTTGTCTGAAACTCCTCATAATCCATATAGCCTAAAGTATTCTTCACCTCAACGCCGTAAGCGATACCGTCACGCTCGAATATGAAATCAAGGTCGTGGTCCGTCTCTCTCCAAGTCTCATTGCCAAAACTATTCATCTCCCGACCTTGCGTAACAAATTGATAGCGTGCGAACGCTTCCAGACCATTATCTCGCCCTGCAGGCCTATGAACTCACTAATGTTTGGATTTGCATACTGATCAACGAGCGTGATCAGTCTACTTGCCTCTCGTTTGTAATAGCGGTAGCCTCGATGCCAAAGCAGTTTTATCGTTCCCGCTCTCGGCAGCTTACGGACCTCACTCTTGAGCAGTCCCTCGCCTTCAAGATCTCGAATCGCTCGATTTGTGACCCAGTGGAAGTATCGATCTTCATTGTGCACTTCGACTTGACGTGAGAAGAAGACGCGATCACGATTCTCTTCGAAGAATGGTCTCAAACGTTCGCGCGCATCTTTCTAGTAAACGTCGGAAGGCCGATCAATGGTAGTTTGCCAGCCGTAAAGATCGTCGTAGTTAGTCATGAGGAGCGAAGACCATCACGTGAGAATGATGTCGTCTAAGGTGACTGAATCTTACCCTTAGGTTTATTGTTGGTCCAGTGTGCGCCTGATTTTGTAGTCGGCGAACCTCAAGGTAACTCAACGCCCGCAGGTTTTACGTCTGATGTTCGCTTGATTTTGGAAACGACAGAAGGAATGTGGTGCGTGGCGTTTGGCGAAGACGATACGGCGTTTCCTGTTGTTCAGGTCATGAAGCAAAGGGATAACGGGCTCGAAAACGGGAGTCGCAAGTTTTTTAGAGCGATACCTGTTATTTTTGAGCGATACCGAACACGTGTTGCTGCCCGCGAATGATGATCATCTTGCCGGCGATGGCGGGGGTGGACATGATGACTTCTCCTATCGTATTTCGCGCCAGCAATTCAAAGGTTGGACCAGCCCTGACGACAAATACATCGCCGTCTTCGCTTGCGAAATAGAGTTTTCCGTCTGCTGCCACAGGCGAGGCGACGAATGAGCCGCCACTGCCCAGACGAGCACGAAACGTTTGTTCGCCGGTCTTGGCTTGGTACGAACTCAAGATGCCGTGGTCAGTGCAGGCGTACAAATGATCTCCATAGACGATCGGCGTAACAATGTGTGGCCGGATTTGTGTGCTACGCCACGCGATGCTCTTACTGTCCGCTTCCGCGGGTTTAATCTCTCCTTTAACCCCAGCGCGGACGGCATAAAACGCATTTCGTTCATGCGATGAACCGCCACCGAGAAAGTACAGATCGTGTGACGCGATCGGAGTTGGGATTTTCACATCCACACCATCAGCAAGTCGCCACAACTCTTTGCCGGTTAACGGATCATAACCGCGGTAGAATTTCGTACCGCTGGTAATTAACTCAGCACCACCGCTGTGTTCGTAAATCGCAGGCGTGCTCCACGAACTATCTTCTTCGCGCGGCGTTTCCCAGACGCGTTTCCCATCCGCAAGATTCAACGCCGCTATGAACGACTGCTTCTGCGTGTCGCACTGGATGATCACGAGATGTTTGTAGATGACGGGCGAACTCGCAAAGCCCCAGTGAAAGTCAGGACCCGCACTCCAACCGCCGTCGAGAATACCCAAATCCTGCCTCCATAAAAGTTTTCCTTCGAAGTCAAAGCAGTAAAGACCTTCGGAACCAAAAGAGACGACGAGCTTCTGACCATCCGTAACCGGGGTCGGATTCGCATGACTCGCTTTTACGTGACGTTTGACCTTGGGTACGCCTTCGTGAATTGTTTTCTGCCAGATGATGCGTCCGGTTTTCTTGTCGAGGCAGTAAACTCGAAAACTGTGCTTCGACGTATCGTCGGCGGAGGCGGCTGACTGTGTTGGTCCATGTACGAACTGCGAGTTCGCGGCGCTGCTCACCGCAGTCGTAATAAACACGCGTTCGCCCCAGACGATCGGACTCGAATGGCCGAGACCTGGAATCGGAGTCTTCCACGAGACGTTGATTGATTTCTCAACATCCCAGGTGGTCGGTGGTGCGTTGCCATCACCGACACCCGTGCCATTCTTTCCGCGAAACGAAGGCCAGTTTTGAGAATATGCCGCTGACGCGAGCGCGAGGCAGAGTGCGAGCGCAACAAAGGACTTCATAAGCTTACTTCTTTTTCTTTTTGGCGATGTATTCCTTAGCGAACTCGGTGAGGCGCGCGTGGTTGTTCAACCCGATTTGATTTGCTTCTTCCAATGCCTTTTCGAACTCCCACCCGTCACGCAGGACACGGCGAATCATCCAGAAACCACCGACGCGAGTGCCCACCGCACAATGAATAAACACTGGTCCATTCTTGAGTTGCTCGTCGGTGAGCTTGAGAAAATCGTCAGCGTCCAGCTCGTCAGGCGCTTGAAAGTCGACAGGAATATTGAAATAGCTCATCCCCAACTCTTTCACTCGAGTCTCCTCGCGCTGACCTTGATACTCAACGTGCGGACGTAGGTTGATGATGACCTTGATGCCTGCATCCTTAAGCTTGGGTAGATGCTCGAGCCATGGCTGGCCACCGGTCCAAACGTTGTCGCTTAATTTAAGGAAGCGGGGAATACCGGTCAGCTCACTCATGGCCGCAGTCTTTTCGATCAGCACCATGTTGCAAGCGGGACAATTGCCCGGCTCGTTATGCGACGTGCCATCATTGCTGCAACCGCAGGGAGGACAGACATACTGTTTCTTGTCCTGCGCCGACGAGGCGAAGACGAGGGTTGAGAGGGTGAACGAACCGGCCACCATAAAGTCTCTTCGGTCCATTGGATTGTCCTTTCCAGAGTAATTCGCCCTATGCTAATTAAATTGTTGCCGGTGTTGGGGATGTTTGCAGCGAAACGACTTCAGATTGGGAGGAACGGCGGGAAACCAGTGACGAGATGGTTAGTTAAAGTTGGAATTTTGCGCAGAATCCTTTGGCTTAGACCGAAATCGGACTAAACTCCTTTGAACTCGCCATCAGGACGGAGGTGTGAATGAGGACTAAAGCACTCGTAAGCCTTCTCTTAACATTCGTCGTTTCAATTCCTGTCCTTCCGCAACAACCTCAGCCGCAAAAGCCAACCGCCCCTGGTCGCCAACAGCCGGAGACTCAAGAAGATCAGGACAGCGTCGTACGCATTTCGACTAATCTGGTCCAACTTGACGCGGTTGTGACGAAGGACGGCAAGGTTGTTACCGATCTCACTCCCGCAGATTTCGTGATTACCGAGGACGGCAAGCCTCAGTCAATTACTCATTTCTCTTATGTCTCAAGTTTTCCTACTGAGAATTCAGTTGCTAAGCCGGCGCCGTCAACGAGCGAATCAGTAATACTTCCCGCTATTGTTAAGCGTAATGAAACTCGCCGGACCATCGCTATCGTTGTAGACGATCTGGGCATTTCACTCGACAGCATAAAGTCAGTCAAAGAGCAGTTGAAAAAGTTTGTTGACGAAAACCTTCAACCTCAGGATCTGGTTGCAATCATTCGCACGGGAGGTGAAGTTGGCGCGCTGCAACAGTTCACCACCGATCGACGAGTTCTGCATCGGGCGATTGAGTCGCTAAGGTGGAATCTATGTAGCCGCGTGGGCTATTCGGCTATGCCAACGTCACCGACTCTAACGGTGTCTAATGATACGTTGGGCTCTGGTCAAAATGCCGTTGGGCTGTGCGCCGATCTACAAGGCGGGCCAATCAAGGGTACAGTGCGTGCCCTTCGATTTATTCTTGCCGGCATGCGCACGCTGCCGGGTCGGAAAGCGATGGTCCTGCTTTCCGACAGTTTGCCTTTGGATCTTCCGAACGTTGACTCGCTTGAGCGCGGTCCGATTAAACCTCAGCAACCAATGGACGATGCTCCAGATGCTGACAGTGTGCGAAACGAAGGCGAGACGCAGTTTGGCAATGAGCATGTCTTGCGCAAGGTTGCTGAACTTGCAAACCGATCCTCTGTTGTTATCTATGCGGTCGACACTCGCGGTACTAAAACGATCAACCTAACAGCCGCCGACAATCTGACGCCGAGTGGACCAGGAAGAAAGACGCCCGGAACCGAGATGCTAACGAGAGCGGCCCTCAGAAACCTTAACGATAGTTCGGCCCGGCTTCAGGATGCCCGGGGTGGCATGTCGCTGCTGTCAGATCAGACCGGCGGCTTCATGATCAGCAATAGTAACGATCTTGGGCTGCCCCGCGTGCTGGATGATCAGAGTGGTTACTACGTGCTCGGGTATCGACCGAGTAACGGAACGTTCAATCGCGCATTTCACCGTATCAAGGTCCGCGTATCTCGCCCGGGCGTAACGTTGAGAACGCGAGAGGGGTTTTTCGGTTTAAGTGACAAGGTTGTTTCCGAAGTTAACGGGACCACTCGCGAGCAAATGACTGCGGCTCTCGTGTCGCCATTCGCTGCTGCCCAAATAGAGGTCCACATGACTTCGCTCTTCGCGAATGACAAGACCGGCGGTTCGTTTATTCGTTCAATGGTGTATTTGAATCCGCGCGATCTGAACTTCGCCACTGAGTCCGATGGTAGTCGAAGCGCGAAACTGCATTTGTGGTCCATTCTTTTTGACGTCGATGGCCGCGTAGTTGAGCAAGTAGGTGAAGATCGTACATTGAAATTGACAGCGAAGGACTACGAACGAGCCGCGCACGACGGTATTGTTTACCAGTTGGACGTGCCGGCGAAAAAAGCTGGTGCATATCAAGTGCGTGTGGCGGTGAAAGATGCGGCGTCGGGGAAGGCCGGTAATGCCGCGCAACTCGTCGAAGTACCGGCACTTGATGCAAACAAATTAGCGTTATCGGGGATAACGCTCTCGACCGATCCCGAAGCTGGTCCTACATCGATCGCGAATGTCGCGATGCGACGGTTCCGCTCCTCTTCGAATCTGTTTTACGGCTATGTCGTATACCCCGGCCGCGCGAAAAACGCTACGGAAGCACCTAAATTGGTCGCTCAAGTGAAACTTTTTCGTGAGGGCGCGTTGGTTTATGACGGTGGCGCAAAACCAATTGATACAACTGGCCAGACTGACCTCGAACGAATCTCAGCCGCTGGAGGTCTTCGATTAAATTCGCTGGCGCCGGCCACGTATGTGCTTCAGGTAACGGTGAAGGACCAAGCGGGAAGCCGTGGTGCAGCAACCCAATTGATCGACTTCGAAGTAGTTCAGTAATCGTAATTGTCGGAGGATCCCGATGCTCCGCAGATCCGTGGTTAAGATTCTCCTCCTCTCCCTTACAGTCTCCATTACGCTGATCGCAGTCGATCGCGCTTTTGCGAATCAGACGGCCGTAGCAAAGAGACTACGGAAGTACGACGTTCTTAAGCTGGACGCAAAATCCGCGGCCTCGCAAATTCGTCGAACCGGAAAGTTTTCCCTGAAAACCTCTCAACGAGTTTTTGATTTAGAACTGGTACCACACGATCTGCGTTCCCACGATTATCGTTCGCAGGTAATCGGATCTGATGGCGTAGCTCGTGAGCTGCCGCGAAATCCGGTCAACACGTACAAAGGTTTCGTCAGCGGCATGAAGAGCACGCAGGTTCGCCTCACGATCACAGACCACAGCATTGAAGGCACCATTCTCACAGCGAACGGCCATTACTTTATCCAACCCGCACGTTCACTTTCGAAAACAGCGCGCAAAGACGAATTCATCTTCTACAACAGTGAGGATGTAACTCCCGACCCTGACATACATAACCTGACGCTCGCAGATCAGATCGCGGTAGAGCAAGAGCGTGCGAGCGCGTTCGTTGATAAGTCCACCGGACAAATCACTTCGACCAACATCGTTGCTCCATCTCCTCCGAAAGTCGTTCGTTTAGCGACCGAGGCCGATGCCGAATATGTCGCTGCCCTGGGAGGCGTGACGCAGGCAAACAACCACATCCTCAGCATCATGAATCAGGTCGATGGAATCTTTCAGATGGAGCTCGGCATAACGTTTCAGATCGTTTTTCAGAATACCTGGACCAACGCCGCGACCGATCCTTATGCCTCGCTGGATAACCTTATGGTTATCGCAGAGTTTAGAAACCACTGGTCTGCCAACTTCGCACACATACAACGAGACCTGGCCCATTTCTGGTCCGGTAAGGACCTGGCGGTTCCAGGCACAGCTGAATTCGCGGTAGTTTGCCGGGGTAACGCTGCCGCTTACGGATTCTCCGGCCGTGTGCCAAACGACCCTGCAAATCCCATAACCGCGGGAACCATCGGTCTAACTGCACATGAAATGGGGCATAATTTTGGCGCGATTCATCCGTTCACTCCCGCCGTGTTGCCTGAGATCGCTTCGAGTTGTGAGGGCAGTATCATGTCAGGCGGCGCCGTTACTACTTTCTGTGAATACTCGCGTTCGGAGATGCTTGGTTTCATAAGTACCTTCGCCACTTGCTTGCCCGACTCGACAGCGTCGCCCACACATCCACCCTGCGTTGACGTTCCGATCGTTCCGGGCGTCGCTGTTAACGGCACGTTAGCACCGACAGACTGTCGATCTCCCGTGAGAGGCGTGAGCCATTTTGCGGATCGTTACTCGTTTGATGGACAGGCCGGGCAACGACTAGTGATTACGATGAACAGTGGCAGTCCCGGTCTCGAGTCGTATGTGTTTCTGATTGGACCAGATGGCCTCGTCACGGCACGGGATGTTTTCAACGGCGGCGGTAACTCAGCCCGCATACCCGCATCTGGCAGCCTTACCTTGCCCTTAACCGGCAAGTACATAATCGAGGCAACTTCTAACGGGCTCCAACAAACAGTGAACTACGCATTGAATATCGCGCTCGAGGGATGTGTGTTGACCATAAATCCGACCAGCCAACACTTCGGGTCTAATGGTGGCACCGGAACCATCAACATAACGGCAACCGGCAGCAACTGCGGTGCAGGTTATCAGTTCACCGTCTGGCCATTTGCGAGCACTTGGTTGCTACCTAAGACGCTTAATGGCGCGGGGACGCAAGTGATGGAGTTCACTGTCGATCCGAATTCGAAAGTCGTGGGACGAAGAGCGTTTCTTATGATTGGAGCATCGTTTGGTGGGCAGATGGGTGGCCTGTCAATTCCTATAACGCAGTCAGGATCAGGTCCGGATTGCCCGCTTACACCGATTGCGTTTGGCGAAACAATCAACGGCGCGTTGAGCAACGCTGATTGCCGTTCACCGATCAGCGGTCACGACTTCGACTTTGCTGACCGGTACGTTTTCAACGCGACGGCCGGTCAGGAGGTGGCAGTTCTCGCGTCTATAGCCGGCAATTTCACCAGCAACGTAACGTTGATTGGGCCAACGGGCCGAATACTACTTACGGGAACACTCGCCGAGTTCTTCCACACGCGGATCCCGGGTGGAAAAGGAACGCTGAAGCTGGGTTTAGCGGGTCAGTATGTAATTGAAGTTACTGCGGGGCTGGCGGGGGTCACAGGTCCATACACAATCACGTTGCTTAACGATGCGCCTCCGATGTTGCTTGCGGAAGAAAGTAGCGATAACGCGATCGCTTTGCAGTCGGTGAGTATGTTGCGCGGTCCGTTTCCGCTTACAACGCCGTTCAACTTGAGCCCGGACGAGCAGACCCGGCTCATGCTCATCGCTGACAACCTCGCCGTGCTGCCTGGTGAAAATCAGTCAGCCGTTATTGCGGTAGCCGAAAACAGTCAGCTGAATACCTATCCGCTTACTGTGGAGTTCTTTGGAAAGGTGCCGGGTTTCGGCCGGTTGACGCAGATCGTTGCTAAGCTGCCTCCCAACTTGCCACCAGGTCAGGAACTGCAAGTAAAGGTGACGGTTCGAGGGAAAACAAGCAATAAAGTCAAATTCCGAATCAAGTCGCCTTAGTTAAGGCAACGGTTGAAACTTCAGCGCCGGCAAAGTGATCTTCACTTTGCTTACGTCCTCGCCTTTCAAAAATTGGACCATCGTTTGCTGAACCTGGCTGTCGACCACCATGCTTTCATGGCCCGCATTCTCGATGACGATGTGTGTGCTGTTCTTAAACGTCTTTCGTACCTCGTCTGCTTGAAACGGCTGTGTGTTGTTATCAAGCACGCCACTAACGAAGAGAGTTGGTACAGCGGTTCTTAACGATGAACGATAGGCGTCGCCGAGATCCGGATAGCCGAACACGTCTCCCATCTCGGAAAGTGGGAAGTTAACGATGTCGCCGAGCAGAGTGGTGTTCGCTTCCTTTTGAATCTGCTTCTTTCGCGCTTTGCTTACGCCGGATGAAATGTCCATCACGAGCGACATCACATTAATTCCGGCGCCGTACTGGTTATAACGCCTTTCCGCGAAGCGTTTGAGAATCGAATAGTCTCCTTTGTCCATTGTGTAGAACCAAAGCGGAAAAACCGGCAGATCATTCGTGTCACCAAGATCGCGCATGATCAAAAACTGCAAGCCGATCTTTCCGATCTTGATGTCGACTGGTTTCCGCGTGCGCTGGTCTGTTATCGAGAGTGTTATTGGTTCTTTTTCAAGCCGATCGAGTGTTCGTTTGAGCGTGCCGGTCAGGTCAGGCATCTTCGGACCGAGTTCCGGATCCTTTGCGACGATGGCTGACAGCCGGCGGATTGAAGTGTCAGAGGTGCTGGGAAGTTTATCTGTGTGATCCGGTCCTTCCGTTCCAACCAACACTACGCGATTCAAATTCTTTCCGTGATAACGAAAACAGGCGAGACCGAGGTGAGTGCCATAACTGAAACCGACGAGGTTTAGTTTCTCTGCGCCTAACGCTTTCCGCAGATCGTCAACGTCGTTGGCGCTTTCGATCGTGTTGTAAGCAAGGAGGTCGACGCCTTGTGCGCGAAAGTAATCGGCGGCGACCTTGGCCCGTTCCTTAAATGTACGTAAAGCGACGGCCCGGTCAGCAAAGACGTCGGTAGGCAACGATTCGGTGGCGCGATGCGTCAGGTTTGGTTTCGATCGACCGACGCCACGCTGGTCCAAGAGTATGACATCGCCTACTTCGCGCAGTTTCTGAAACGCGCGCATGTAATCGGGGACGCTGGCAATGTTGGTCGCAGACGAACCTGGACCGCCGTCGAGGTAAACCGTCGGATAGCCGGGTTTGTCCGACGTGCTTTTAAGTCGAACGAAAACAAGCTCGATTAACTTGGAGTTCGGATTCTTGCGATTCTCACGAACCATCAAGTGTCCGCGTTCACCCTCGTAGGTCGTTCCACCGACCTCCATTTTGGCCGGCTCAAACCAAATCTCGCCCTCACGGCGTTTCGGCTCGATTGCAACTGCTTGAGCTTGTGCCGAGTAGTCGAAAAGAGCAGCGAGCAGTATCAGCCCAACAAGGATCCGGATTAGATTCATTTTCATTTTGGAGACTCCTGAGGGACTAACACCGCCGCACAACTTTTCTATTCAAAAAAGTGGTGCTTAAGGCCTAGTGCCGATAAGGTTCAAAATCACTCCAAACCTGTCGGACCAACCGCTGATCCACGACTTTGATTTCGGGAGTCTTAGGGCTCTGTTGCGAAACCACTTGCAAACTTATCTGCTTGCACTTGTCCGGCGCGAAGGTGTCCGCTGAGTAAGTGTAAACGCCCGCATAGGCGGTGCGCGGCATTATCTTGAGGTAGCTTGATAACTCCTTAACGAATTCAATCTTTCCACGCTGAATCGGCGTAACTGGTTTGCCGTCGCACGTCAGCGACATCTCTTCAAAGTCCGCTTTAAACTTAAAATCCGGGGGCAAAACCATTGGCCCGACGCCCATTAGTCCAGCTCCCAATGTCAGCAAGCTCAAAAACCTGGATTTCCCCGTTGCGCTCACCTCCGGAACAACAAGCAGATGCACCACCGGCATCATCTCGTTGACATAATCACCCCAGTTGCGAAGCTCGTGGAAGCTATTCATCCTGACCGCTGTGGTAAGCGTCTCGCCCTTTTCGATTTTCTTCTGCTGGCGCTCAAACGCGATTCGGTTTTGCTCAATGAGGTAGTACTTCAGCACGGGTGTGATAATCGTCAACTGATATTCCCCGAGGTCAGCCTCGTAAGCTTTTGGTTTGAACTTTTTGAGATCGACTTGATTCTTCAACACTCCTGCGGGAAACGAGTCTGCGGGCTCGGTTGGTAGCAGCGCAGATGATGGCAAGTCGGTAGCTTCCTTGATCTTTTGTCTCGCCTTTGCAAGGAGGGCTTGAGAATCTTGAAGTTTTATTACTTTCGAAGTCCCCGTCTCGGTCCCGTTCGGATCCACGAATT
Organism: uncultured Acidobacteriota bacterium; assembly: GCA_963789185.1. GTDB lineage: Bacteria > Acidobacteriota > Blastocatellia > Pyrinomonadales > Pyrinomonadaceae > PSRF01. The sequence continues at coordinate 251,518 of CAWBJU010000005.1, read as the reverse complement.
TGAGTAATCCAATTATTTCGCCCACGGCATTGAACACAGGAGCGCCTGAATCGATGCTTGCCACTTTAAAATCGGGCAGGATGCCTTTTCCTGTGTTGCTCAGCGTGCCCTTAGTGAGTGTCTTGTCTTGCGCCAGAGCACTGTTAATCGTGAAAACTCGTGCTCCATCAATGACTATGTTGCTTCCGCCCTTGGGCTCCTCAATTGTCAAAGCTTTACAGGAAGAACAGGTAGACAAGTCAATCCACAAGACAGCGAGATCCAAATCGGGATCATCCACGACAAGCTTGGCCGCTACTTTCTTGTTCCCGTCGAATTGAACCCGCAGCTCCTTCGATCTTTCGATCACGTGGTGACTGGTGAGAATCAACCCGGTGGTATCAACAATTGATCCAGTTCCGTGAGCGAGCTCACCTTGCACATTTACCACGCCGCCGCTCAAGACCTTCAACAGATCGGCTTCGTCAACAATTCGTCCTCGCCTCAGTGCATCGTCAGCCCCTGTGATCATCGCATCGTCATGGTCCAACTCCAGCGAGGCTGTACCCCCTGATTCAACCTTCAACTTGACGGACCATTCATAACTCTTCCCATTAACAATGAGTGGTTTTTCTGACTCGACAACATAATCGCCCGGTATCAACGAAAGAGAGACCGACCCATCAGCGGTCGTCTTGACTCGAATTGCGGAAACCGCGATCTCCGGCGAATCGTTATTTAGCTTCTTAATCACCAAGCCGAAGTTTTGGACCAGACTCGCCGTCTTCTCATTGTCGTTCAGGGTAACTTTGATCACGACCTTGCCTAGTGTCCGACTCTGCGAGTGAGCGGGCGTATAGAAGGGCGCCATGAGCGCGGCCACCAGGCAACCAAGTAGCAACACAAATCTTTCTCGCCGGTAGTGTGGGTTTCGCGACATTCGTCAACTCCGTTGGGACAGATCGCTGGAGGAACCAAGAATTATTAAACCCAAATGATGAAAAGTGTCTAGCAATAAAACCAATCCAAACCACTCAGTGCGTCCGTACATTTGGTGAAAGCCAAAGAGCGAGGCTCTTGGAAGCAAGAGTTCAAAAATTCTGGATTACGAGAAAGAGAGAACGCATGAAAAAGTTGTTTGCATTGAGTTTGTTGGCGCTTGTGACAATGCTGTCCAGCACCGCTTTTGCGCAAAAACCAGTCACGGTCGGTGGTGCGCCAATGTTTCCCAACAAAAACATCATCGAGAACGCCGTTAACTCGAAGGATCACACCACACTGGTCGCGGCAGTCAAAGCCGCCGGTCTGGTTGAGACGCTGCAAGGAAATGGGCCTTTTACGGTGTTCGCACCTGTCAATGCAGCCTTTGACGCGCTGCCGGCGGGAACCGTCGATACACTGCTCAAGCCTGAAAACAAAGGCACGCTGACAGCAGTGCTGACTTACCACGTCGTAGCCGCGCGCCTCAATTCGAAGGCGCTGGAGCGAATGATCAAGCAGGGCAACGGACGGGCGATTTTGAAAACCGTGCAGGGCGGTGAACTGACGGCCACGATGAGTGGCAGCGACATCAACATCACCGATGCGAAGGGCAACACGGCTCGCATCACTATCACCAACGTCAATCAGTCGAACGGTGTGATCCACGTCGTTGACCGCGTGCTGTTGCCGCAGTAACGAATCAGTCACCACCGGCCCCGCTGGGTTAAAACATGGGCGCTTAAGACTTGGGCCTTTCGCGCCCATGCTTTTGAGGAATCGGAAATGAATGACGACAGTCAAAAACCCGCTATGTCCGCGCGGGAGTTGAAACGCATGACCCGCCGCGAACTGCTCAAGTTGACGCCCGTTCTGGTTGTTGGCGCGTTGACGTTGCCGCGGTTCAACGAAGAGCTGTTGAAAACCGGACTCGGCTGGACGGATCGCGCGGCTCAAACTTTTTTCAGTCCTGGGCGTCTGGCTCAGACCTTCAGCGAACACGAGTTAACGCCGATCGAGCAGTTTCCGATCAACAGTTATTCTGACTACAACCCGGAAAATGATCTGGAGAGTTGGACTTTGATAGTAGAAGGCATGGTCGAACGGCCTGGCCAGTATACGTTGGACCAGATCAAGGCGCTGCCAAAGCAGTCGCAGAACGTCAAACACATCTGCATCGAAGGTTGGGACGTGATCGGTAACTTCGCCGGCGCGCGGCTCAGCGATTTTCTGCAAATGGTGGGTGCGGATCCGGCGGCGCGGTTTGTCGAAGTCGCATGCCTCGACGATTACTACTCATCTTACGACATCGAAAGCTGCCTGCATCCGCAAACATTGCTCTGCTGGGAGATGTACGGCCAACCTCTGACGCCCGAGCACGGAGCGCGACTGCGTCTGCATATGCCGGTAAAGCTTGGCTACAAATCGGCGAAGTATATCTACTCGATTCGGGTCAGCAACGTGCTCGGCAAAGAGAAGGGCTTCTGGGAAGACCAGGGCTATTCGTGGTACGGCGGAATTTGAAAAGAGAAATCAATGGCGACGACTAAATCCGGTTTGACCATAAACACGCTTGAAGTTGAACACGATGGTGTGCGTCAAACGTTCGCGCAGGAGCATTCGTGGCTGGTGCGTTTCACACATTGGCTAAACGCCATCTCGCTCGTAGTGATGACTATGAGCGGCCTGCAAATTTATATGGCCTTTCCCAGCTTTGGAGCCAAGATTCCGCAAGAGAATTTTTTGCATTTCCCGGAAGCGATGCGACTCGGCGGTTGGTTAGGTGGCGCCTTGCAATGGCATCTGACTTTTGCGTGGATATTCACGCTGACGGGTGTCGCGTATGTGTCGTATCTGATCGTGAGTGGGAAATGGCGGAAAGTTATTTTGCGACCCCAGGAGTTTCGCGGCGTTTGGCCGATGGTCCGCCACTATTTCCTGTTCAAACCGAAGCCGGAGCAACTCGAACCGTACAACCCGCTCCAAAAACTAGCGTACACCTCGACGATTGTTTTTGGCGTCGTTGCGGTGATCACGGGCGTTCTGCTTTTCCAGCCGACGCAGTTTGCGTTGGCGGTGAAGCTACTTGGAGGTTTCGGGATGATCCGCGTCTATCACTTTGCAGCGATGATCGGATTTCTCTCATTCGTACCGGGCCACCTCTTGATGGTAGCCCTGCACGGTTGGTCCAATTTTTATCCGATGCTGACCGGCTGGAAACGTGATCCAGATTATTCTTGTTAGGAATCAGCAGAACTCAATGGGCCGTGTAAAAGTATTTAAAGTCGTCCAACGTTAAAGACGTGCCAGATAGAGCGAGTGGCAAGCTTCTTGTAAAGCAGATCTCCTCCAGTCTATTGATCAGTTTTCTCCTCGTTTCTAACAGCCCAATCACTGCGCTCGTTTGGATCATTTGATTGTCGGCAATCGTGTTCGGGGCGGGAACCCGAAGATCCACTGACCGTCCAGTCCTGCTGATCGTAATGTACAGACTCTTATCCGCTGGGTTCATCTTGAATTTGAAATCGTTTAAGTAAACCAACTTGTTAAGCGCTTCGATAGACGCAGCGTCGCCTGGATTCTGCGCGAGCTTGTTGTATAAATCATCAAGCTCTTTGTATCGCGAAGGAGAAGGACCGATACCGATCGGTTTCTCCGATATGCGAAGATTCTTGTGCAGAAGGTAAGCGGCAAAATTCGCTGCAAAAATACTATTATTCTGCAATGCCTCAAGCGCCATTCTAATCTGTTCATCCTTCTGATTAGCTGTGAAAAGAACAGAATAGGTAGGCTCGATAAGCAGATTTCCCGCGACCAGTGACTGTTGCAGGATGGCGTAATTAGTAACTCGCAGCAGCTTTTGGAATCGTTTGATCTGAAACGCGGCGTTGAGTCGCTTCTCGTTTCCCGGACGCGTAAGGTATAGATCCAGCTCTAATGGACGGTAAGCGTTGTCCACACCGCCCGAGATCTCAAAATAAGGCGAATAAGTCAGCATGAGGTCGGCAAACTGATTGACCATTTCGTAGTTAATATAGTCGTTCAGTGCTGGACCAAGATTAAGCGCAGGTACATCATCAGTGCTAATTATGAATAGAGGATTGTTTGTACCTTTCAAGCTAAGAACGGGAAAGAACAGGGCTGCTTTGGCAGGTCCTAGATATTTATTGGGATATTTAGCAACGAAAAGGTCTCGAGTTGGATTAAAGACTTTCCTGATTTCGAATTCAATGCTCGCTTTAGCACGTGTATAGTCATTCGATTCGAGCAGACTTGATAAAGTACCCTCATTCACTGCTAAATAGAAAAAATCCAGAGCTTCAGTGCTGGTGAAATCATCTAATCCGTTTAGACAAGTACCGACGTGAGTTGACGTTGAGTAGAAAGTGCGGTAATCCGAATACTTCGAAAAGTCGAACTGGTTTTCTGTTCTAACGTATTCAACGGTCTTACAGGTGTTGTACTCTTTGAACAGGAGTTGCCGGGTAATCGATTGCAATACATCCAGTTTCCAGTCGGCTCTATCGAGTTTCTCATTAACGTATTCGAACGAGGCCATCATCGCTTTATACATGTCGACCATTACTTCACCTAACTGATCGATCTTCTTGTCAATGATTGCTAGATTTTGCTGAACTGCCTCAAACTCTTTGATCATTTGATCGTACATTTGCTCAAGGAACTGAAGTTCGGGGCTCTTCTGAGGCCCTGACCCAAACAGTGAACCAATTCCTCCGAGAACATTTAAAATTCCCGAAATGTCCCCAGCAAAAATCTTTGCCACCCCAGTACCTACTTGAAGTACAGATCCAACGACATGCACAAAGCGACCGACTCTTTTAGCATCTTCACCTTTTAGCAGTTTCAAAGACGTCAAAACATCTACTCCAGCGTTCAGTGATGCCGTCACTGTGTTTGCTACGCTGATTATCGTCTCAGTCGTCTTAAGTTTTTCGAGCTTACTGACGAGTTCATCCTTCTTTGCGCACTGCTGCCCGGGGCTGCAGCCAAAAACACTATCGAAATGACCCTGCTTTAATCCGTTCAGCTTTTGATCGGTATTAAGGGTTTGGAACATGTATCCAGTGAGGATATTTATCTTGAGTGTATTCTCAGCGATGAGTTTAGAATGCTGAGCCTGAACGGATTTCAGTTGATCGACGTCGTGTTGTACGTCAACCATTTGTTTTTCGAGTGCGGTGATTCTTTCCTGGTTCTCCTTGACGCTTGTCTGCAAGGAGTCGAGTATTTGAGTATGCTCTTCCTGTTTTCTCGTTAATGCGGCGATTGAAGAACCGACTTTTCGGAATTCATCATCGACCTTCTTCTTAATATCATCTATGTGGGCGGGCAGTGTTTCGTTTACCGCTTTCGAGAGCTCGTCGAGCCGCGCTGTATTTGCTTGAAGTTGGCTTCGATGTTCATTCAAATACTCATAAGCGTACTTCGTCATAACTCGGTTGTACGCCGGAAGGTCATCCCTCTTTAAGCCGGAAAGATCTGCTTGAGCTATGTTGTAGACTCGTTCAAAATCAGTCAGGTTTGTTTGCAGCAGCACTGAGGGATCCTTAGCCGCTGCCCGATCAATCAACAGCTTCACGAACTGATCTCTCTGTTGCTGATTTTCAGCTATCTTTTCATCGAAGTACTGGTCAGCAAGCAATTCAGCACCTTTTTGCAGGGCTGGCGCGCCAAAGGTCGTAACTAGATTTGGTGGCATGCGATCAGTAAATTTGTCAGCGAATTTGAATGCAACGTCGATTCCAACCTTCGCCGCAAACCGATTTGTATTCCAAAAGAAGTTCTGAGTCTCTTGCAGTTCTCTGCTTTTAATTAGTCCATTATTTAGCGTGTCGAGATATTTCTGAACATCCGCTTGAGTGTGGAATTGATTGACGTAACGACTGTCACGTTGCTGCTTGACGTAATCTTGAATAGCCGCGTTTGAGTTGAGCTCGATAGATACGGCATTAATTACCTGGACCGATGAGTTTTCGATCGAGAAGTTCTTATATGAATCTTCGATAGTCTGGCCAAATGCGAGAGGCGTAAGGTGAAGTAAGAGAATGCAGATTACGAAACGGCTGTCACTTGCCTTGTCATGTGTCTCTCCTTGGTTCCGCAGTTAACCGCACCGCGAAAATGGTTTAAGTCGGTTCTCACCATGTCTGAAATCGCCTATTGAGGAGTCGCTGATGCGCTGGCGCTTGGCTCAGCGGTCGGACTTGGCTCTGGGGTATGAGGATTCGAGACCTTTATGTAAGTGAACAGCGCTATGTTTCGCGGTCTTGTTTCCTCCTTTCCGACGGGCTTCGCGATTTGTTCTACGTCATATGGAGGATTTCCCCATGAACCTCCGTCGTCAGTGTCAATCCGGTGCTTTCCGTTGTTGCCTTCGGTATTCCAACCTAAAACGAGAGGTCCGACGGGATGCGAATGATTCTCAAATGTATCATCCTGGGAACTTCCTACCTGTCTATCACCTTCTGCGTCGCCTTCTTCTTTGTTTCTGCCTCTATTAAGTCCCCTTAAAAAAACGCCCCTTGCGTCCGGAAGAGTTTCGATTCCCGTCAGCTTCCATAGGTCCGTACCTTTGATATCTTGCCCTTCCATCAATACCCAACCGTCGCCATTCTCTTGTGTGAATTTGTCCGGTTCTAGAATTGAGTATTTGACGTCACCAACTGCTCCTACGGAGACTATCGAGTTTAGAGCGATAACAGACCCTGCCGCATCTTCGCTCATGCTAGTCGTAAATGTTTTCGTTGTATCTTGTGAGCTGCCGCCGCAACTTGCCGTAATTAGAAGCAGTGATAGAAACAATAAGCCAATAGCGAAGTTACGAATCATTTTGTTCATTTTTAGAACCTCTCTTTAAAGTCGCAGACCGCAATTCATGGCCGGCGAATTCAACGGTTTCCTTTAAGGGACGCAATCTGATAGGTAGTGCGGTTCGTCCTGACTATTAATGTCATGTCAGACCAAAACATTTCGCGATCTATTCGTAGTCTCGCTGTCAACCCAAGGCGATCTTCTTGAGCGAAGGTTGGCGATCACCATTATTCGTCTGGTACTCACACAGACATCCAACGACCGAGATTGCGATTAGGAAATGGACGGAGGGTTGTCGACGATTGGGCGGCCTAGTCGGTTGGTCTAATTTTTATTCAATGCTGACCGGCTGGAAACGCGATCCTGATTATTTGGCCAGAGACTAGCCAATACCTACAACTTGAGAGCTGAACGTGCCCGAAGTTGAAGTGCAGTTATGGCCCTGCTTTGCCGGCGTTCTGGAGGAAGCGATTCGATCGCCACAATCGCGGCGCTGAAAGCTTTGCGCGCCTCATCGTGCCTTCCCGCGGCAGTGAGAATTTCACCACGTCGAACCAGCCATGTTTCTTTGCGTTCCGATTGGGCAGTTATCACGCTCAATCGAGCCAACGCAGCATCGTAATTGTTCCCGCGCAACTCCAGATCAATGGCTGCCAGTTCCAACGTGATCAGTGGCCCAAGTTGCTTGATGCCTTCGTCGAGTCCGCGCAACGCTTCTTGAATGTAACGTTTGTCTCCGGCGAGAACTTGTGCCCGTTCCAGATAAAGTTCGGGCTCTGGAGCCGGCGCTAAGGCGAGGGCTTCTGTGAAATCGTTTGCGGCCTCAAAGCGAGCGCCAATTCCGGCAAGAACACGCCCACGAGTTACAAGTCCCTCGATATGGCGGGGATGCCGCCGGAGAAATCGGTCCAACACAAACTTTGCTTGCTGGAATCGTCGCGATTCAAGCAACATTTTTCCCCGCCCCAAGTCAACGATAGTGAGGTTTGGTTGTTTCCGTGAGGCGCGATTGTAGTCCGCAGACGCGCGAGCCCAGTCGCGGTGCAGACGATGCAGTTCACCGCGTTGTAGATAAAGCGTGGCGTTATTTGGATCGTGTTTAATCCTGGCCGTTATCGCTACTATTTGCTCGTGTAAGCCCTCGTGAGCGCGCGCAAACGAAGCCATCAAAGCAAGGCAGATCGCGACGCCCAGTAACAAGCCCACCTTTTTATGGAAGTTCTGTGTAACCATCACTTGAATGTTTTCGCGCTCACAGCGTTCGAGTAACCTGAATTACCGCCTGCGTTGAAAGCCCGCACCCGATAGCGGTACGTTGTATTCTTCGTTAGGCCAGTGTCAGCAAACGTGGTTACGTTGGCTCCTACCTGACTGATTTCCACGTAGTTGGTGCAATTTGCATTCTTACAACGCTCAATCTTGAATCCCGTCTCGTTGCCTGAGTTGTCCGCCCACGAGAGGTTGATTTGCGTGCGCGAGACTGCTGTTGCAGTTAAGCCACTCGGCGCCGCAGGTAGAGCAGGTGGGGCGGGTGACGTAGTGGCGTTTGCGGTGTTTGAGAACTGTGAATTGCCGGCATCGTTGAAGCTCGCCACACGATAGAAGTACGTCGTGGAAGCCGACAGACCGGTAGCAGAGTAGGACACAGCGTTACTGCCGAGCAGAGCGACTTGTGTAAATGTGGTCCCATCCGTCGATTGTTCGACCTTAAAGCCATTCTCATTGTTTGCGTTGTCGGTCCACGAAAGGTTGATCTGGCTGCTCGAGAATGTTGTTGCAACGAGATTACTCGGGGCCGCAGGAACAACAGGCGCGATACTCCCTTTAACCATTCGGAAGTGATCGACAATGGCTCCGTTCTCACGTAGGAACTTCGCGTCGAGAGTATTGCCGTTCACGTCGAGCACCATCGATCCCAGGTTGTTGAGCGAGATAAACATTGCCGGATGATTCAGTGTCCCGCCTGATATTTGTCCTGAGCTTCCCGCAACTGCGTATACCGCTCCTTCGTGTGCACCGGCACCAAGAGTCGGCTTGTTATATGCGCCGCTGCCATCGATTCGCCCGCTGCCGCCATCCTTCTTCATTGCTGCGGTGAAAGTAGACGACACGCCATAGTGGCCATCGATCAAAAATGAGCGTTCATACGAATGGCTGTGACCGGTGAGTACCAGATCCACTCCGGCATCTTCGAGGATCGGCAAGAAGTTCTGTCGCATCTGCACCAGGTTCGATTCCGTATCTGAATCATGTGAGCCTTTGCTGTAAGGTGGATGGTGCCAGAAAGCGATGGTCCACTGCCGCGTGGTTGAAGCCAAATCGGCCCTGAGCCAGGTGGCCATTGGACCATTCGCCGATCGATCAGACGTCATTGAGTCGAGGCAGATGAAATGTATATTCGCGTAATCAAAGGAATAATACTTCTCAGTTCCTGACGCGATTCCACCAGCCTGCGCTGCTGTCGGCAAAGTGAACATCGCAAAATATGGAAGACTTGCAGGTGGAGTTGCCGACTGAGCGGTATCGTGATTACCCAATGCCGGCCAAAGCACGGACTGCCGTAAGATGGTTGGGTACATGTTGAAAACAGCTGCCTGATACTCGCTGTCGGTGCCATTCTCATAAGCATTGTCGCCCAACATTAACCACAGATTCGTGTGTGTGGTTCCGGTGAAGCTAAGGTAAGCGTTACGCACGGCTTGCGCGTTGGCGTTTGCAGTGCCGGAATCTCCGAGCACCCATATGCGTGTCGGCGCGGTCGTACCGGCCACAGGCGCAGTGACAAAGTAGTGGTTCGCGTCGTTACCGGCCAGCGTCTGGGTTGTGGATCCGACCGAGTAGAAGTATTTCGTCGCCGGGGACAGATTCGAAACGATTACTTCATGTTCTGTAGTTAGCGACGCATCGTCGGTATTTGAAGTCAAACTGCCTTGCGTGGTTCCGAAACTTACACGACTGTTCGTGGCAACGTTAGTGCGCCAGCGGACGATAGTACTGTTCGGAGTTCCTATTTGCAGATAGGGACCACGGGTTACGGATGCAGATCCATCGGAACCGATTAATTCCAGGTCAAAACTGATATCCGTGCTCGTCCCGCCGGACTGATGCAACTCAACCGCAAGAACGTTTGTCCCATTTAAGAGCAGGGACGGGCTTATCGTTGTTTGCACGAAGGCCGATTCATCAGCGCCGGCGATTGCAACCGAAGCGGGTGTAAGATGACCGACGCTTCCAGCGGGCATATTAGTGCGCCAGACCTCAACGCCATTGAGGTAGACAACAGCGCCGTCATCACGTAAGAGCCGCAGAGTCACACCAGTGAAAAGGGAAGCGTTCGTGACATTGAAGGCACGACGAAAGTAGGTGGTGATGAATTTGTTATTCGCGTCAGGACCGAAGCCGAGAGGGGTTGCCTCATCACCATCGCCGTAACCCAACTGTGCGGGGCCGGATGACCACGTCGTATCGTTAAATGATGTGGCTCTCCAGGCTGTACCTTGATCAGTTCCATTGTCCAGGTACTTCCAGGTCGCGCCTGTCGGGACCAGAATGGTGTCTGCGGCGCGAGCGACCGGGACGGCGTAACCTAATACGCCAAAGAGTGTAAGAGCTAATAGGAATGCCTTGATGTAAGCGTGGGTTATGATGGTTTGCATGATGCGCATAGCTAAGTTTTCAGAACGGTCTGGCGTTAGAACAGAAATGTCGGTTTGAAGTTTTAGCAGGTGGAGGCGATGAGACTCCAAATCGGGCTGCATGTGACGGGTGTGAGGATAGGCTAACGGTGAGTAATAAGTCTAGCGACTAAAGTTCTGTGTTTGATAAGGAAAAGGGACGATGAGTCATGCGTCCCTTTAACGTGAGAGCCTGGTGTAGGTCAAACTCCTGGGCGGAAGCTTAACGATGTTGCATTCGTTAGACAGCTCAAAATCCTCCCTGGTGCCGCTCAAAGTATTCCCGTCTTCAGACAGTGTTAGCTCGAGCGCGAATCGGTGATCGCCGGTTAACTCCGGACATCTTTCCACATCCGAAAGAGAAAAGAGGAGGTAGGCGGTGCCGGTGATTGTTCTGCCTTCGATCGAAGCTTCGAAAGCGAGATCACCCCTTTCTCGTCCTCGGCGGACGGCGTTCACTAACGGGCCATACATTATGGCGTCCACATCGTTGCCGTTTCGAGTAATTTTCAGCATGAGCTGACGGCATTTTCGATCACCGAGACAAAGTCTTCGCCAGGTTCGATCGTGTCGATGTCCATGAAGATTCGGTCACGGCCGAAGTGTTCGACTAGTCGATCGAAGAGACGCCCGGCATGACCGGCGCTGTTCTTCGCGACGGTAGCTGACGAAGATGCCAGAGAATTTTTTGGTTGACGGAGACGACATACTTCCATCCCTTTGCGGACTGAGCTGAGGAGGCCTCGGTAAATCCGGAGCCGGCTATCTATAATGACGAAGGCCTGTATACACGTTCCAATGGCAATAAAAGGACAATAATTGTGAGCGATTTTGTGGACGTCGCCGCCTACCTTGAACGGATTAACTACCACGGGACAACCGTTCCATCCGCTGAAACTCTGCGCGCATTGCAAGTCGCACATTTGCAGGCAGTGCCTTTTGAAAACTTGAGCATTCATGCAGGCGAGTCGATTGTCCTTGAAGATCAAGCGCTGTTTACCAAAATTGTGAAGCGCCGGCGTGGCGGCTTTTGCTACGAGTGTAATGGCTTGTTTGCCGCGCTACTCCGCGCGCTTGGATTTGACGTGACGATGCTCGCGGCTGAAGTTGCCAGGAAAGATGGCGGCTACACTCAACCCTTTGAGCATATGACCCTCATGGTCAATGGAGCACAACGCTGGTTGGTCGACGTGGGGTTTGGCGATTCATTTCTCGAACCATTACTGCTCGACGAGCGAAGCGAGCAAGTAGGACGTAAACCCGCGTATAAAATTATCGATGAAGACGGTTACCTGATTCTCGTGCGACGTGAAGCAAACACCTGGACGCCGCAGTATCGCTTTACGCTACAGCCGTACGAGTATGAGGATTTCGCCGAAATGTGCCGTTATCAGCAAACATCACCGGAGTCACATTTCACTCAAAAACGCATCTGTTCGCTTGCGACGGAATCAGGGCGAATCACGCTCAGTGACATGCGTTTGATCGAGACGAGAGGCGGTGATCGGCACGAGCGAGACCTGACGGACCAGCAGGAGTACGACGCAGTGTTACGGCAACACTTTGGAATTGTCATGTAGGGGCAGAGAGTTGAGCGCGGCGCATTGAGATCGTACGGCAGCGACTGAGAACGTTTCAGACTTAAAAACCTAACCAAGATCCTCCGATAAATCTAGCATTCTCGGAGCCTTGCGTCCGTCGGTACTATGTTTGCATCTGTTAACCGACAAACCACTTCCAGGAGAAAGTCACATGTTGCAATTACGCGCGGCGCAGGCCACGGCTATCCTTGCGATCACCTTCGCTATAAGTTGTACGAGTGTTACGTACGCTCAAAAGAAAGAGAAAAAGGCGTTACCTAAAGGCACGCAAATCCTCTGGAGAGAACCTACGGACATCGCTCGTCGAGATCTTCTGCTTGGACCTGGCGGCGAACAGATGAAGCCCGATCTCAGTCGCATCACGTTCGTCAAAGAGGAGAAGGGTGGATACTCCAAGAAGTATCGCGTCAAGGATGGAAAGGGACGAACGTGGGTCGCCAAGCTCGGCAAAGAGGCGCAGAGTGAAACTGCCGCAGTGCGACTGGTCTGGGCCGTTGGTTACGTCACCGAGATCAACTACCTGGTCCCTCGCCTCACGATCGAAGGGAAGGGAACATTTGAAAACGTGCGTCTGGAGGCGAGGCCAGAGAATGTCGATCGTTTCGACGAGTGGACCTGGACCGAGAATCCGTTTGCGGGCAAACGCGAATTGCAAGGATTGAAGGTCCTCATGGCCCTGATGGAAAACTGGGACCTTAAAGATTCAAATAATCGTGTGCTAGTCGTGAAACGGGGAAATGCTACCGAGCTGCACTACATCGTGAGTGATCTTGGAACCACGTTTGGAAAAACTGGCGGACAGAAGTCGCCGATTGCTTTTATCAAAAGTATAAAAGGCAGTCGTAACGAACCTAATGACTTCGTCAACGATCAATTCATCGACGAAGTGCAAGGCGACACCGTTCGTCTGGACTACGATGGCAAGAACGCGGATCTGATGCGCAATATTTCGATTGAGGATGCGCGTTGGATTGGTGGTTTGCTTGCCCGGCTAAGTGATCGTCAGATCGAAGATGCGTTCCGAGCGGCTAACTACAATGCGGCGGAGGTGCAGCTACTGTCCGGCGCTGTGCGCAAGAGAATTAACCAGCTCGTGAATCTGCAACGTGGCGGTGCGGTTACCCGAGTCCGCTGATCACTTTATCTCCTGAAAACGTTCGACGAGCAGCACTGGCACCCATTTGTCATCCTGCTTGACGGCGCCCATCTTGATCAGGAACAGGTCTACGGGCTTTTTCGAATCTGAATTCCAAAACGCAGTGAGTGCTTTCTGCGTAAACGTAAGCCAGTACTGGTTTCCGTTTTCGGTGAACGCCACGTCTACCTCGTAAGGCTTGTATGTATCAAGCGAGCCGGCGTAAAGGCGGGCCCATTGGCGGATGAGTTCTGTTTTCGCTTGTGGTGTTCGAGCGGTTAAGCCCGCGTACTTCGCCGTCACACGCGTAGGGGAAAGATCCGAATCGACCACCATCGTCTCTTCTTTGTTCCCACGCGCTTCAACGCTGGCTGCTTTTGCGGCAAGATCTTTCAAAGTGAACGCTTGATAATCGTCAGGCGTCCGTGGCCGTTTCGGTCGTGGGCCCGTCGGTTCTTGTAATCGAACGGGGATGGCCAACGCGCAAACGCAAAAGACAACTGCAAACAGTGTTCTTAGTTTCATGACGATCTCCTCGCAGAAACATTCTACAACTGAAGGCAGGTTCGGCGGGTATCAAATACCGTAAGGCGGATAGATGAATCTGAGGTGTTGTCCAAGCTCGATGAACATGATCTTCGTGAACCAGAAAGTAACGCCGACGACAGTTAAAAGGGTGACGACATAGCACACGGCAGTAAGGATTGAGGTTGGGTCTGGCTCCGTTATTTTGTGGTTTCTCATGGTTTTGGCCCTTTTTCTTCAAGGACGTTGTTGCTCACCATGGAAAGCGCTGAATCGGCAGGAAAGTGGCCACGTTGGAAAGGAATTTTCCGCGGCGCAGGGTTTGAGCGTGAAACCTCGGTCTAAAAAATTTTATTGGGTGAGTAGGTCGCGCTAATGAGAATTCGTTTCACGGAGTCTTTAGCTCGAGGTATTGAACACGACCTGGTCGTACCGCCAGAGTTTCTGGAAAAGTCCCGCTCACGCGGTTCAGATCCTTCGACCGTCCCGACAACTGATCACCATTCGCATCGCTGCTATGGGCCACGAATGTATGATTATTCATCAAACCTCGCCACACTCCATCGCAACATACTGCTCGCGCTCAGGAAGCGCAGCCAACCGAGCCGCATGAGGTGTTTTCGCGATCGAACCGCACTGAGGTAAATACGCAGCCTGCCAGTAAAAGCGAGTACGCCTTAAGTCGTGGCGTTCGACGTAGTCGAACAACTGGGGTACGGAGTAGGCCCTGTCGCGCGGATTAAGCAATGCGTCAGCGAGCATAGGATGGTTGGGAAACTCTCGCGAGCCACCTTGCTCTTCCAACAACGGGTGAAATTTCGGTAACGCTTGCAAAACCGCAATGAGATCGTTCATCTCTTCATTCGAAGTCCCAACTCCGAGTCTGCGGTTGTATTCCTGAAACATGTAAACGCCGGCTCGACCGTAAGGCGCGTAGACCATCAGGTGCATCGCACCGTCGGGCTTCAACATAGTCCGTAGCGCCGCCAAACCCGCATCGGGATTTGTGATGGATCGGGCTGAGGATTATACACTCGTCGCCTTGTAAAGCTCACTCGAGAACCGGTCTAGCGCGCAATTAAAAAGAAAATCGGTCGATTGTGTCATGACGATGTGGATGAGGTTACGGTTCGGATCGACGACGAACGACGTTCCGAAGCCACCAATCCAACCGTAGCGCCCCGGAACCGTTGAGATGGCGTCGGGCGCTGTGTAAACGCTGAGGCCGTAGCCCCAACTTTGCTTGTCGAAAAAGTTGGGGAAGAAGTTTTTTGCCGAGGCCGACTTCTGCTCCGGTGTGATCTGATCGCGCGTCATCTCGCGCACCGACTCTGCGCGAAGGATTTGTTTGTTGTCCTGCTTGCCGCCATTCAGCAGCATCTGGGCGAACATCAGATAGTCCCCGGCGGTGGAGAGAAGGCCCGCGTCACCCGCTGGAAAGACCGGTGGTTTAGCGTAAACGCTTTGCGCGCCTTCCTGGTCAAGACGCGTCTTCTTTCCTCGAGGTTCGGTGAACTCACCGCAGCCTGCGTAACGTTCGAGCTTCTCCGAAGGCACGAAGAACCCGGTATCTCCCATGCCAAGCGGCTCGAAGATGCGCTCGCGCATAAACACATCGAGGTCCTGACCTGAGGCGCGCCGCACCAGCAACCCCTGAAGCACACTGCCGGCGGTGTACAGCCATGCTTCACCAGGTTGATGCATCAACGGCAAAGTGGCGAAGAGCTTGATCCATTCATCGGGTGAATGTGGCGTCAGCGGCACGGGCTTTCCGATCACAAGCTGCAATTCGTCGACACGTTGCTGAATTGGTGGATTCGGGATGTTGAACGGCATGCCGAAGCCCAATGTGTTTGTGAGAAGATCGCGCACCGTAATATCACGCTTGGCCGGCACGGTATCGTCGAGTGGTCCATCGATACGTCGAAGTACCCGGCGATTGGCGAGTTCTGGAAGCCAGCGGTGGACCGGCGCGTCGAGCTCCACCTTCCCGTCCTCGATCAACATCATCACGCAGGCGGCCGTAACCGGCTTGGTCATTGAGGCTATGCGAAAGATCGCGTCGCCTGGCATCGGGGCGCTTCCCCCGATCGCCTGCGTACCGATCACCTCTACAACCACAGTTTCACCTTGGGCCACAAGCCAAACGGCGCCAGGAAACAACCCACCGGCGCGCTGCGTTTCCATGAACGGGTGAAGATTTCCGAGTTTCGTTGAGATTGAGGATGATCGTGGCGTTTTGTCTGCGTGGCACCCGACGAGAAGAACACCAAGGGCAGCAGCTGAGGACTGGAGAAAGTGACGTCGCGAAAAGTTTGCAGCGTTATTGTTAACTGTCGATATTTCCATCCTGGACCACCACGAATCGCTTTTCATGGCGCAGTGTAGGACCAGACTTTGTCGCTGCGATTACGATTTTCTCGTTATCTGTTGAACGGAAACTCGTTTATCCAATGGAAACCTCGATCAGTCAGTAGAAATTTTTGCTCCTCCCCTCGGCGCAATCGCGCCGTCATTTGTGATCCGTCAAGGACGCCGTTAAGCATCAGCACGTCGGGACCCTCGTGTTTGTAAGTTAGAACTGTATTCCAGCCCGGATCGTCTCTCTTGCGCAGAGTGATTGTCTGCTTTCCATCATCAAACTGCGAACCTAAACGTTCATGAGGATCCGTCTCTGTTTGCACAACTACCCGACCAGGTGAGTCAAAAATCATGCGCCGCCAACGCGGAGCAGGCGCTGTTGACGACGGTTGGACCAGGGTAAATTCCTCAACCTCCCAGATCCCATAAAATGGCGAACGCTCGCGGGTTATGAAGCGTCGACGCTGATCGTAGGATTGATACAAGGACGTACCAACGACAGCAATCAGGAAGAGACTCGCAACCACGAGCGCTCCTCGATGCCAAAGTGGGCGACGAAACAAAGGTTGCACGCTGATGTATTCAGTTGGGCGGTTCAAAATGAAGAAGTTCAGGAGTCGACGTGCATCCGGTAGCATCAAAAAGATAGCCATCGCCAAGAGATGCGAAGAATAAAGTTTTACCGGAACGTCGTAACTGAAATTAAGAGCGACGACGTTGCTCAAAACGCCAATCGACATTAGCGCACCAAGCATTGACGTCTTACGCGGGAACAACAAAATGCCGGAAATCATCTCAGCAAATCCGACAAACATCGTGTAGGGTTCGGAAGCACCCATGAATGTCCACAGCAATCCCATCGGTGAGGATTCACCGTAGGTCTGCATCAATCGATCGAGAGTCGGAGGCCCAAACTGACTCATGATTACTTTGTATGCGCCGTAACCGATCATTGTGGAACCCAAAGAGAAACGCACATAAAGGTTCAACCATCGATAGAGCGTTGGGTAAGCGGGTCGCTTGCGATCCAAGAGCGTCCAAATAACGGCGGCGACCAACGATATGAGAAGCATAAGTGCCACCAGAAGGTAATCGTAGAATCGATCTCCGCTACCGTTGAAGACGATGGCGACCTCTCTATTCAAAACAGCCTTTGCGAGACGCGGCACGATCCAGGTCCAAAACGAGTTGTACCACTCGGCTGCCTTGTCGACGTAGGGAAACGCGGTCAACGGAAACGGCAGGTTGTAAAGCAAGAGGTAGACGAAGGCGAATCGAAACGCTGTACGAGTGAATGGGTGCCAACGCTTTTGAGGTTGTTCGTTGATAAGGGTTTCGGACATTTTGTTGTACCTCCGTGAGATGGGTGAGCGCATGATAGCACTACTTTTCGAGGCGAAATACGTGAACTTGTGAGATTCAATTACGGGTGGGAAAATCCAAAAATGGGAACGACAAACTGGTCTCCGGATCTAAACGCACTTCGAGGTCGTGTCGCGGTGGTTGCGGGAGCTACGCGAGGGGCCGGACGTGGAATTGCGACTGCGCTGGGTGAGGCCGGCGCCACTGTTTACTGTACCGGTCGCAGCAGCCACAGTCGTACTTTGAAGTCCGATTACGACCGCCGTGAAACCATCGAGGAAACCGCTGAACTCGTGACATCATTGGGAGGCAAAGGCATTCCCGTCGTTGCTGACCATCTCAACCCGGAGCACGTCAGGAGCTTGTCCGAGCAGATTCGTGATGAGCACGGGCACATCGATATTTTGGTCAACGACATCTGGGGCGGCGAGAAACTCAAAGGTGGACCAGCGGATTGGAACACGCCCGTTTGGGAACTTGATCTTGATAAAGGACTCAGGATTCTTCGCCTCGCGATCGACACGCACCTCATAACGTCCCATTACCTGTTGCCGCTACTGATTAACCGTCCCGGAGGTCTTCTCGTCGAAGTCACAGACGGAACGGTGGATTACAACTTGTCGCACTATCGACTGTCTGTGTTTTACGACCTCGCGAAGGTTGCCGTGAATCGACTGGCGTTCTCGCAAGGACATGAGTTAGCGCCGCACCAGGCAACGGCTGTGGCGATCACTCCCGGATGGCTCCGGTCAGAGATGATGCTCGAGGCCTACAACGTCACTGAAGAAAACTGGCGAACGGCAGCGGCTCCGCCGGGGTTCGCTGTATCTGAGTCGCCGCGTTACGTGGGGCGCGCGATCGTTGCTATCGCAACCGACCCTGAGCGTGCGCGATGGAACCAACGCTCTGTCACATCCGGTCAGCTTGCGGCCAAATACGGTTTCACGGATGTCGATGGTTCGCGTCCCGACGTGTGGCGATATGAGCGCGACGTCGAGGAAGGACGTCAAGGCGTCAGTCCGAACGACTACCGGTAACGGGTTTACTTACGGACCTTTTCTTGAAACTGCTTAACCAAGCGGTCACTCAAGCGCGTAACCGTCGGTATTTTTAGCGGTCCGATCAGATAACGACCAAATGCTGCCTCTCTCAAGGCATCCAGATCGAACTTGTCCTTGAAATGCTGACGATAAGCGTCAACCGGAATGGCCAGACCCTCAATAGAGCTTTCATCGAGATTAACAAGGAAGATGAAATCAGCCTCGCTCAGCTTTTCTGCTACTTTGAAGAACCGCCACTCCTCGATCCTTTTCCTGACCTTCCTCTCTGCGTCAAGGTCGAGATTAATTTGGTCACGCTGCTGCTCGACCGGCACCGGCTTCGGAAAGACCGGATACTGGAAGAGCCGAAAAGCGACGATGTACATGGATTGTCCGGCGCGGAAGGTCTGAGTGGACGGGTTAGATTGGCCGTTACCGGGGCTAGCGGCGAGCAGGATAATTACAAAGGCCAGAGCCGGAACGAGAGCGGATGTTTTCTTGAAGTCAGTTTGAAGCAGGCGAGACCAGGACATTTGCGGTTCTCCTCTTGAGTTCGTTGCAACTTATTCCGCAAAGAATACCCGCTCGCCCGCTCTGATTTTCCTCAAATACGATCTGATTCTCCTCAAATTTTTCTAATACTGCGAAAGACCAAGCACGCCGTGACTCGGTGCAGGACGATCCTCGGTGCGGACCACGACCTCGCGCGGCCTGATTGCGTCATCGCGTTCTTCGATGATCTCTCTTCGGATCGGCTCGTTCGTGGAGTGACGCAGTCCGTCCAAATTCGCAGAGTACCTGATTGAAGCGAGTTCGGCGTGAATGCCAAAAAGCACCACCCAGAGTTCACAGAAAACACGCCACACGAGGTTGCCCAGGATCACCAGACCAACGCCAGCCGCCACGTAACGCCACCCAAGGTCCCTTGCTATGGTCGCGTCGTTCAACTTCATCCCTGCCCACACTGCGAGTCCCACGCCGGCGGCAGTGATCGCGATGAAACCGATAAAGTACAACGCCTTCACAAACGTGGTAGTGATCATTCTGTCGAATGAAAAGTAGCCCATCGACTTAGTCTCCTCACGAAAGTTTTTATAGGAAATTAGACCAGAGGAGTCGTACGTTGTCGTCGTACTTTGGAAATATTTAGATTCTAATCAGGTGCTATTTTGTAAGGAGTACCAATAACTACTTCGGCAGAATGGTCGTGTCGTTCTTCAACGATCCGGGAGCGGAGTTCTTGAAGGCTTGGGGAGAGAGTACGATCTGGTCGATCGAGAGGCCGTCTTCTCTCACTTGGATTCGGATTGTGTGCGTACCTGACGTCGCAAAGCGGATCAATGGACCAAGCACACCGACTCCCCAGCCATTGTCCTGCCACCCCCAACCTGACAATCCGCAATCCGAACAGTCTTCGAGATTCATTTCCGTAGCGCTAGTGCTGCCGATTCGAAATACAGCGGCGCCGCTGCTATTCACACTGTCAGAAAACTGTATGAAGACGGAGTCGTTGCCCCAGAAGTCGTTGAGCGCCCTGCCACGAATCCAGAGACGGTAATCGACGCCGGCTGTTGCATTGAAGGTCATTTCAAAATAGTTGGCGGGATTAGCGAGTGGCGATGTTAGCTTTGCCGCTCCCGCATCAGGATTCGAAATTCGCTTGCCACCGGCAGCAGTTCCGTCGGCTACGACCGACCACGCTCCAACTCGAACCGGCGCCTCTGCCGCCCATAGGACCACGTTGCCCGACGGAAGCGGCGTTGGTGTTGGAGTAGGCGTGGGAGTTGGCGCTGGTTGGCCCTGCGCCGCAAGGATCAACAGTTCCCACTGGGATATATCCAGCGCCGGTCCAGCGCCACCACTGCGAGTCCGTGCCGAACACGTACACGATGCGATTGCAGTAGAGAATTTGTGAGCCACGTCCTCCATTGTCTACACCGTTGCGGAAGATCACTCCACTTGAATTACGTGTCCAGACAGCTCCGCCGCTATCGACAATCTGCGTAGCTGGCGGCACGCGCGTGTTATTCGGAGACTCCTGGCTGGGTGGTGTTGGAGTCGGTGTAGGTGTACTGCATGGATCGACAGTACCAACCGGTGCCCAGCTGCCGTTCCACCGCCACCACTGCGAGTCCGTGCCGAACACGTACACGATGCGATTGCAGTAGAGAATTTGTGAGCCACGTCCTCCATTGTCTACACCGTTGCGGAAGATCACTCCACTTGAATTACGTGTCCAGACAGCTCCACTGCTATCGACAATCTGCGTAGCTGGCGGCACGCGCGTGTTATTCGGAGACTCCTGGCTGGGTGGTGTTGGAGTCGGTGTAGGTGTACTGCATGGATCGACAGTACCAACCGGTGCCCAGCTGCCGGTCCAGCGCCACCACTGCGAGTCCGTGCCGAACACGTACACGATGCGATTGCAGTAGAGAATTTGTGAGCCACGTCCTCCATTGTCTACACCGTTGCGGAAGATCACTCCACTTGAATTACGTGTCCAGACAGCTCCACTGCTATCGACAATTTGCGTGGCTGGCGGCACGCGCGTGTTATTCGGAGACTCCTGGCCGGGTGTAGGCGTAGGTGTTGGAGTTGATGTACTGCATGGATCGACAGTACCAACCGGCGCCCAGCTACCGTTCCATCTCCACCATCGGTTATCGAGTCCGAACACATAGACCAGGCGAGTGCAATACAGAAGCGGAGTGCCGCGGCCGCCTGTGTCTACACCGTTGCGCAAAACAATTTGCCCTGACAGCGTCCACACAGCGCCGGCACTGTCCACGATTCGAGTTCCTGGTGGAACGCGTGTGTTATTCGGAGACTCAGTGCCGGGTGTCGGCGTTGGCGTTGGTGTCGGAGTTGGCGTCGGAGTCGGAGTTGGGGTTGGATTCGGCGTCGACCCAGAAGTTGTAAAACTCCAGGTTGGTCCATTGGCGGTCTTATTCGCCATCGTCTTGCCGACAACGCGCCAGAAATAAGTCGTGCCCGGTTGGAGCGTAGTTTTTATCGTATAACTTTCAACGTGACCATCATCGACGGAACCGCTATCAAGCAGCGGTTGCCCACTGGTTGCGCCGCTCTGACCCGTACTCGCGTCCGCAACGAGCAGCGGCGGATTCGATGATGTTCCAAAGAAGATGTCGTACTTGTGAGACCACGGACCACCTTCCCAACGCAAAGTGATCGGAGTTACCTGCGCAGTTGCACCGTTCGCGGGAAACTGGTTGACCGGAATTGCTGGATCAAGCGGAACGAACGGAACGTTCTCGGCGGTTGAATTCCACTTGCGCTCAAACTGATTCACAAACCACTGGAAGAAAAACGATTTGGTCGTGAAGTAGTTATGCTCTTCCTGAGAGTTTGAAGATGGGCCAGTCCAGTTGGACGAACCGAAGATCGTCATTCCTCTACCGTAGAGCAACACGGACTTCTGATGGTTCAATCCCTCATGCTTGCGCATCTTGATCTGCACACCAGCCATGTGCATCCGATCGATATTCCACGAGTCCCACTGCCGCGCGGGATTTCGATACTCATTTGGCTCGTGAATCAGGCGCACCGGCACGCCGCGCTGTACCGCGGCGATTGTCGTATCGGTAAACCTCTGGTTGGTAATCCGATACATGATGATGTCGATCTTCTGCGCCTCCGAATTCATGTTGAGTGCGGTGCGGTTGTAAAAATCCTCGGTGCCGTCGGGGCTCGGCGGGAAATTGAGCTCCGAATTAATTGCAAAGGTCGGATACTTGCGCTGGAGCGATCCGGTGATGTTGCCGTAATTTGAATAGTTGATCGTGTCGGTCCAAATATTGTCGTACTTGGTCTTGAAGCTATTTATGAGTGACTGGTCGTTCGTGAAATAGATCGCTTCATCGATGTAGTTCGAGTTGGGTGATGTCGGTACAAAGAAAGCAGGACCATAGTTTGCGCCGCTAAACTGGAGTCTGTTCTGCCCAACGAACAGCATCATTTTCCAGTGCAGGATTCCGCCGCCGTTTTTGAAACGCATCGGGATGCCGGCCGCTTTCAACTGGTTCAGGATCTGTTCGTTGCCTGCGTTTGAAGGGTTGGCGCGCGGGTCGACGAGGATTCGGATTGGAACTCCCGCCTGGTGACGTGCGATGATCTTGTTCATGATCGACGTGTCCTGCATGAACCAGAAGGCGATATCGATGCCCACCGTTTCGCCGTCGATCAATGCCCAAAGCGGCGCCCGACAATCTTCAAACGCGGTATCACACAGACGTTCCTGCGCCTTCGATGACGTCGAAAGCGACGCCAACAATATGAACGTTATCCCTACGTAGAGAAATTTCCTGCGCATAGAAACAGAACAATCCAAGACCGGTCTTTTACCTTCCGGCGTCGGTCGCGAGGAGAGCGATAAAGACGGAATGCGAATAAATCAGCCAGCGCGCCCACGGTAAGCCAGGGCGGCGAATGTCGGGTAATCCAGTCCAATGCAACGCGTGGGCCAACAGTGATGCGCACCGTAGATATTTTTCGCAGATTAGAAAGCTTAACTGATTCGATTCTTACGGCGTGTTGTCCTGCGACTCGAGCTTCTTCAGCATTTCTTTGGCGTGTTCAAATTTCGGATCGACTTCAAGCGCCTTTTTGTAGGCGTTGATGGCTTGCTCTCGAAGGTTTTGTTTGAGGTAAAAATCTCCGAGGGTGCCATAAAGCGCCGGCTCTTTCGGGTAGATGTCGGTAGCAATTTTTAACCACTCGATTCCGGTATCCAGTTTATTTGCACCCGCAAGCGCCAACGCGATTTGATTGAGAACTCTGGGGCTCGCCATCCCTTTTGAGTTGATGGCAGACGCTCGTTTGAGAGACTCGCGCGCCTGGTCCATCTTGCCGAGAAGCGAAAGACTAATCGCGTAATAGGTGTTCGTCGTATCAGATCGTGGATAAAGTGATGCTGCTATCTTCGCCGTCTCGGCAGCCTTTTCGTATTCCTTCTGTGATTCTAAAAACTGTCGCAAATCAAGCAGTTGCCTGATCAGATTTGGATAGACTTCCGCACCGGTAAACAGTCTGTTGAGGTTGGCTTCGATGGTTTTCACATCCGAGCCGGCGGTAAACCAAAAACGACGAGTGTAGTCATTCCACGTTTTCGTCCAGTCTTGATTCCATATGGCAACTAAACTTTCAAAAGCCTCGTTGAATCGCAAATTCGCGGGGTGGCGCGGATTCCTCTTGTACACGTCGATGTAATCCGCAAAAAACGGAATCGCGCCGGTGAAGTGATATTGCTCAACTCGTTGAGGGCCGTATTTCTTGCGCAGAGTCATCGCCATGTACGAGCCAACCTTAATGAAAGCCGAGTCGGCGACTGGATGGCGTCCATCATTTATGGCCTTAAGAGTCGGGTCGAAAGCCGTCTGCAACGCATCACGGTTTACGTTCTTGTTGAAATAACTAAAGGCTCTTGCGATTTCCTGTTCATCGGTAGAGTAAGGTTGTTTGGTCCGGTCGAAGTGAAGGGAGCCGTAATTGAAAGAGTTGTTCATTCCTCTGTACACGGCTTCGTCAATCTTTTCTTTCGTATACACAGGAATGTCCCAGGGCTGACCGGTGACCACCTCGTACAGTCGCTTCACGTATGGCATCCGATCGATGTCTTGTCGATTGCAGGCGAATGAAATGGACAGGTTCTTTGCAGGTATGTGCAGGACCATCGTGTTGGTGCCGATTTGGCCACCATCGTTATAGAAAACGTACTGTCCGTTGACGGGGAACACGAGCCACCCGAGGGTGTAATACCAGGCGCCATCGTCCAGACCTACAAACCGCCCACCCTTGTTTGCGACGGGTGTGAACATCAAATCCAGAGATCGCTTTGAGAGTATTCCGCTGCGCTCGACGTTGCTGCCCCAACGCAACATGTCGGGCACAGTGCCAATTGTTCCGCCACCACCGAAGCGTGCGCTGACATCGATAAAGGGTGCCTTCTTGAGCTCGCCGTTCACGAGTTCGTAGCGTTGCACGCGATTCGGATGTGAATCCTTCGGGTGGTCCAGGCGCGTATCTTTCATGCCGAGAGGCGCGAAGATGTTCTCGCGCAAGTATTCGCCGAAAGACTTGCCTGATACTTCTTCGATGGCGGCGCCAAGCAGGTTATAACCGCTCGTCGTGTACTCGAAACTCACGCCCGGTTCGTTCTTGATCGGATACTTGGCGATTCTCGCCACCACTTCACGGGGAGAAACATACTCTGGACCAATGCCTGAACCGGTTTGGCCTCCACCGGTATGGACCAGTAGTTGTCTGACTGTCACGGGCCATTGCTGTTTGGGGTAGTACGGCACATACGTTTGAATTTCTTCGTCGAGCTTCATCTTTCCGCACTCGACGAGTTGGAGAATAGCCGTTCCTGTAAATGTCTTAGTGACGGATGCGAGTCTGTAGTGGGAGTTAGCTGACGCCGGGATCTTATTTTCAAGATCCGCATAGCCGAAGCCTTTGACCCAGGTGTATTTATCTTTGGTGAATCCGATGGTCAGACCCGGAATCTTGTCCTTCTCCATCTGACCTTTAACAAACTCTTCGAAGAGGTGAAGCTTGGGTGCGTACTCGTCCGGGGTTGAAAGGACTGATCGGCTCGGAAAAGATACGATCGATGCCGCTAAGAGTATTATTAAAAGGAATTTGAATCTTTTCATCGTGAAAACCCTCACGTGATTGACGATTCGGCAAAACGTTTTGTTAACGAGGAAAAGATCACGACCGTTATACTTCGCGTTCCATGACGATGTCTCTTTGTGGGTCCGACCCTAGTTGAAAAACGTGTTCACCAACAGCACGAAAGTTCCACTTGCGGTAAAAAGCTTGCGCCCGTGCGTTTCGTTCCCAAACGCCGAGCCAAATGGTTTCGTACCCAGCTCTTTGCGCTTCGTCTAAGCAGGCACGCATCAGTGCCTCACCGACGCCACGTCCCAGCCATTCATGCAAAACATACAACCGAACCAACTCGATAGGCTTGGCGCCTTCGATCGCTTCCGACGTCTTACCTCCGTGAAGCTTTGCATAACCCGCGGCGACGCCGTCGACTTCCGCAATGAAAAACAACGACGCGGGATCAGCCAACTCCGCACTTTGCTGCGCAACACTAAAATTTGAAGCCACGTAGGCGGCCATATCTTCGGGAGTGTTATCGCTGGCGAAAGTTTCCTCGAACGTACGCCTTCCCAATTGGGCAAGGAGCGTGGCGTCGGTAGCATCGGCGTTGCGAATTGTGACCTGGATCTTCTGGGTCATGTGAGTATTATAGGCCACGTGCTTCAAGCCGAAACAAATCCAAACAGTTGGCAGCGCGGTGAATACACCATCAGCACGGATCCATCTCGCCTGGATACCGATCTTATCCACGACTTCATCAGTAATCATTCATATTGGGGCAGCGGTAGGGCGCGCGACGTAGTGATACGCTCGATCGAAAACTCAATGGCGTTTGGTGTGTACCACGATGATCAGCAGGTGGGATTTGCGCGAATCGTAACAGACTATGCGACCTTCGCGTGGGTGGCTGATGTTTTCGTTGTACCTGAACACCGCGGACGTGGGTTATCGAAGTGGTTGATAGAGGTGATTATCGCCCATCCCAAACTACAAGGATTTCGCCGCTGGGTTTTGGCAACCAAGGACGCGCACGGAGTTTACGAGAAGTTCGGTTTCACCGAACTGCGCCGTCCTGAGCGTTGGATGGAACGCCCCGATCCGAAGATGAAAGAAAGTCCGGATTATTGGCAGCCGTAGCGGTTAACCCTGACCGAATGAAAAAAATTATCCTCCTCTTCATCGGCTCCTTCTGGATAACGGCGGTTTTCTCGGCATCTCTAAAGGTTTTCTTCCACACTGTTAGCTGGCGAGAGGTGCTGACCAAGGGACTTTTAATCCCATGCTTCACCTGGACCATCCACTAGTGTTGTCTACTGCTTTCCTGGACGGAAGAAGTCGATTGAGGTATTGGAATCGACTCGGCTGGGTCTGCCTGATCGGATCTATCGCACTGTTGCCGGCAGCGTTCTACAACTTTCTGACCGCGCAACCGTGGGTGTGGATGTCAATCGTCAATGTACTGGCGAGCGTTATGCTGATGGCAATAACGTTGCACAAACTTCTGCGCCGCGATGGCTTTCGCTGGCAGTGGACTCTGAGTTGGGTAATGCTGATCGTCATCAACATGTCGCTTTATCTATCGTCAGTACTGTAAAAAAGTCGCGGTTGAGAGCAGTGTGGAGGGCGGGTTGAACCCGCCCCATTTGCTAACTCACAATACACATTTGGTGAGATTGAATTCATTAGCTCGTCCCAACGACGGTGGTTGACGTGATCAAAGGATTGTCGGATTTTCTTCTTTACGATCGTGACGTACATCGGATGTCCCTCCAAAAATAGTGTTACGCGTTATGTGGGCCATCTTGCGCGTCCTCGATTTTTCTCGAAACCCTAAATCGTGCGAGAAACGGATCACACAATCCAGTTATTACTGGCTAACCCAGCGCAGGGCCGCGCAGAATACGCGGCCCGGCTGGATCAAAAGCGTTTATTTCGATCTCCGCAGCGCGTGCTTCGAAACGAACTGCGCAACCTGGCGACCCATCCGCGCACCAACCTCGTCGGAGTTGCGAAAGTGGATGCCAGAATAGACACGTGCATCGATCACTTCCTGAACTGCTTCGCTGAGACTGCTCCACTGGCGAGTAATGCCGGACAACGTTACGACGATCGTCCCTCCCGGAGTATCTCCAAACTCTGAAGTAAGGATCTTCGCCATAGCACTACTATTTGCTGTGTGTCCTGATGGATATTCAGGATGTGGCGGGGTACCGACTAGCGGTTGCCATGTGACATTGCCGACAGTCGCATCATTGCCATCAAATTCGCCGTTTACGATTGCCGGCTGTGGCCGCCAGAAGTTGTATTCATACTTCGCCTCCCAGCAAGCAATGCTGGCATCGGCCGCAGCCAGGTAGAACAAGGCAAACAGTCGTGCGTTCTCTGACAAATCCAAGTTGCGAGTTAGTACCAACTGCGTCAGAACGTTATTCCAAATGGCTGTTGGCGATGCCCGCCAGAAAAGTGCGATTTGACTTTGTTCAGCCGAACGACTTGAACCGGTAGCTACGCCGATCGTTTTGATCTCGTTGTAGTCTTTTGCGTACTGTTCGCTGTTGCGAGCGGGCGGTGGGTCCGGTCGAAACTGTGAACCGCTTCGAAGCACAAACGGTGTGACGTCGCCCCAGCCAGGCAGCAGGGCCGGAGCGTTATTCAGTCTTATCCAGACGCCCGGTTCACCTGCGCCAGGCGCGTTGTAATCAAATTGCGCCTGTGATGAATGATCGTTGGCACGCAGAGCAAGGATCGCTGCGGCTGCCGAGCTACCAAAAGCGATGCCGGGATCGGCAGGCGATAGACCATGAGCCACGAGTGAGTTCGCAAGAGCGTTATCCAGCATAGTGTCATTGCCCGGAAAAAGATTTTTCAGGGCATGGTGCGCGGCCCCCATGGCGGCAGCCACAGGCGATGCATTTTCAGGCGGAGACGGCGGTGAGAGGTAAGTTTCATACTCGCCGGTGAGGCCATTAACGGCATCGTGAACAGCCAGGTGAAAGATCGCCATCACACGCGTCTGCTGCACAGGCGCCAGGGCCGGTGTGGGTCGTAGGGTTAACGTAACCGCCTGTTGGTTCCATTCCACCAACGCATCACTTGCCGTTGCAGAGTGCGTGACGCTCCCAGGAACAGGCAAATTTAAATGGGTTTTGGGAGCAACAGCACAGGAAACGCTCAACAACGGATAAGCGGATATCATCGAGAAAGCGATACCCAGGACTAGTGTTATTACGAGTGATTTGATTAAGGTTTTGACTCTCATCCTTTCCTCCTTATCTGCTAAGGCGGGATTGGTTGAGAGAAACTGCAACGGTTGTTTGAAAATTTCGCCACGCCCCTCCCCGGCGATTGTGATAAGTTGTCGCGCACCCAAAAGCGGGTAATAAATTTATGCAGGCCCACTCCTCCAAAGAAATTACCGGGTTGCTTATTGCGTGGAGCGACGGCGACGAATCGGCACTCGATAGGTTGGCCCCACTCATCCAATCGGAGTTGCATCGGCTTGCACACCATTACATGAGCCGCGAGCGTACCGGGCACCTGCTGCAAACGTCAGCACTCGTGAACGAGGCTTACGTCCGCTTGATCGACTGGAAAAACGTCCGCTGGCAAAACCGAGCACACTTCTTCGGCGTGGCGGCGCAGATGATGCGCCGAATCCTTGTTGACTTTGCTCGTGAGAGGCAATCACTGAAACACGGCGGCGGCGCGCTGCAAGTATCGCTTGATGCGGCAGCATCATTTGTGGTCCATCGGAACACTGACTTAGTGGCGCTGGATGAGGCCCTCACCGCGCTCGCTGAAGTCGATCCACGTAAGGTGCGCGTGGTGGAAATGCGTTTCTTTGCCGGCCTGTCGGTCGAAGAAGTGGCTGACGTTTTGAAGGTCTCAAAGGAGACCGTAATGCGGGATTGGCGACTGGCAAAGGTGTGGCTGCTTAGAGAACTCGAAGGGGAGGCTGTCGCTCGTGAAAATTGAGAGATGGCAGCAAGTCGAGCGCCTCTACCACTTGGCATTGACGAAACACCCGAGCCAGCGTTCAGGCTTCCTTCTCGAAGCCTGCGCGGGCGACGAAGGATTGCGCCGTGAAGTTGAATCGTTGCTGGCCTATGAAGATCGTGCCGAAGAGTTTATTGAGTCTCCGGCACTGGATGTTGCCGCAAGGATGATGGCCGACGATCAATCACAAACAGTCAGAGTAGGCGAAAGTTTCAATCAATACCGGATTGTTTCGCAGCTTGGCGCCGGCGGAATGGGCGAGGTCTATCTTGCAGATGACACCCGGTTAAGACGCAAAGTAGCGCTAAAGTTTTTACCAGTAGCTCTCATCAAAGACAAAAGACATCTTCATCGCTTTGAAGTGGAGGCTCGCGCGATCGCGGCCATGTCGCATCCGAATGCTTGCACCATCCACGAGGTCATTCAAACGGAAGACGGACGGCACTGTATCGTCATGGAGTATGTAGAAGGCGTGGCTCTGCGGGAGCGAATGAAGAACGGTCCTGTAAAAATCGAGGAGGCTCTCGATATCGGTATCCAGATCGCCTCGGTGTTGTCGAGTGCGCATGCGGCGGGCATAGTGCACCGCGACATCAAACCAGAAAACGTGATGGTCCGTAGCGATGGGTACGTCAAAGTGTTGGACTTTGGACTCGCGAAGTTAGCAGACACAAGGCCCGACCTTGTGAACAGTCAGGTCGAGACGCGCGCTATCGAGCTAAAGACTACGCCGGGAATGGTGATGGGAACCGTCGCTTATATGTCGCCGGAGCAAGCGCGTGGGCTTCCGGTTGACGTGCGTACGGATGTCTGGAGCCTCGGAGTGGTGCTGTACGAGATGGTTGCGGGACGAAAGCCGTTTTCGGGCCAGACCCAAACGGACGTCATCATCTCGATAGTTGAACGAGAACCGGATTCTTTATCGAAGGCCAGGCCTGAAGCAAGACCGTTCGAGCGGATCGTCATGAAGGCGCTAGCCAAAGATCCAAACGAAAGATTTCAAACGGCAGACGAGATCCTGAGTGAACTCAAGAGCCTTAAGCGAGAGTTGGAACTCGGTGCGGATCTCGAACGTTACAAGGCCTCCAGCTCAACCCAGGATGGCTTCCGTCTCTTCAACCAGGACGCGAGGCGAAGTCGATTGATCGTATTCGCTGCGCTGGCGACGATAGTCGGAATTGCTTTGATTTCAGCAGTGTGGTTCGTCAGAAAGTCGAGAAGAGCGACACCCCCTACAACGTCAATAAAATCACTAGCGGTGTTGCCGATGGTTAACATCTCCGGCGATCAATCTCAGGATTACTTCGCGGAGGGAATGACGGAGACGCTGATCGCCGGTCTGGCAAAAGTTACCGCCTTGAGAGTGACCTCGCGCACTTCCGTGATGCAGTTCAAAGGATCCCAGAAGCCATTGAAGGATGTAGCGCATCAGTTGAACGTTGACGCGGTTGTTGAAGGCTCAGTCCAACGCGTCGGCGACAACATAACTGTCGCAGTACGATTGATCGACGCTGCGACCGAGGAACATCTTTGGTCCGGAAAGTACGATCGTGCCCTGCGCGATGTCGTGACAGTTCAGAACGAGGTAGCCACGGCAATAACTCAAGCGATTCAGATCAAGCTGACACCCCAGGAGCAGTCCCGTCTATCGCGCGCGCGTCCCATCAACCCTGCCGCGTACGATGATTTCTTGCGCGGACGCTACTACCTTAATCGACAAACGAAAGCAGATAACGACACCGCGATCGAGGCGCTTAACCGCGCTGTCACAAGCGATCCGGAATTCGCCGCTGGTTGGGCTGAGTTGGCCCAGGCCTATGTATGGAAGCTGTTCTTGTTCGCTCCTAATGAGAAGGATCTGCATGAGAAGGCTTTTGTTGCAGTCGAAAAAGCGCTTGCGTTAGATCCGGATTTACCTGAGGCATATTTGGCGCGAGGCCGGCTGCTTTGGACTCCATCTAACCATTTTCCTCACAGCCAGGCTATGCAGGAATATCGCCGCGCCCTAACTTTGAATCCGAGTTTGGATGAGGCGCGAAATCAACTTGCGTTAGTTCTGAGTCATGTAGGACTTCTCGATGAAGCGATGGAGGAGTCGAAAAAAGCGTTGGCCATCAATCCGAGTAATAACCTGGCCCGCTTCCGAGTGGGAGAAGTGCTGCTCTTTCAAGGCAAACATGAACAAGCTCTCGGGGCTTTGCGAAATGTCCCTGCTGACGCCAATCCGGCGTTGGTGGGCCATCAGATTGTTTTTGCTCTCTTTAGCCTCGGGAGAAAAGATGAGGCAGCGGCAACGATCGAGAAGTTCTTAAAGGATTATCCGGCAGACAACCGCGGTCTATTTACCAGCTTACAGGCGATCCTCGCAGCGTCCGACGGTCAACACCGCGAAGCCGAAGAAAAAATTCAGTCGGCAATCGAGCGCGGAAAGGGGTTCGGTCACTTCCACCATACCGCTTATCACATCGCTTGTGCTTACGCGATCATGAACAAGCACGAACAAGCCATCAAGTGGTTGGAATCAGTCGCTAACGATGGCTTTCCTTGCTACGTTCTCTTCGAGAGAGATCACAACCTGGATAATCTTCGACAGGATGCGCGTTTTCAGGCGTTGCTGGCAAAGCTGAAACAAGAGTTGGACCGCTACCGAGCTGTTTTATAGCGCCTGTTCGATGCGGATCACGCTACTGCCCGGCTCTCGAACGATCCACGCGTTGAGGATCTCTTGAGCATGAGCCTCATCTCGGGCGGCAATTCCACAATGAGGATCTGCGGGCGTCATTCGCTCGGCATCATGCAAGTGGCCGGGCGTGCCTTCGCTGCACTCTTTGCAAAGTATGTGCGTGCTGGTCGACCAGTCCTCGGCCGCACCTCCGAGGTCGTCGGCAATTAACGAGAGCGTTTCCAGGGTGTCAGGTTCAGCTTTAAGTTCCGCAACGAAGGTCACGAATCCGGACTGCTGAAGAATGGCGAGCTCATCGAAGACGGGCACTTTTTGACCTTGAAGCATCCGGTAGCCGTTCGCCGCGCCATCGTGCAGAACGAGGTCGCCCCAACGATGACCGGACTCGGGTAAGGGCACGCTGAGCAAGATCGCACGGGCCGGGTCAATCCGGTGACACCACACGACCTCTCCTTCGGTATTCGCGGTCAAGCGTATGGGAACGTGGCCAAGATCCATCTCTATAGGGCCGTCACCCTCCGGGACTGAAATGCCGCAGTTCTTCCAGGCGAGACGGGCGACGTCCCACCGACCGAGGGCAGTTGCTGCGATACCCAGGTTCCACCATGAGTCGCCGTCGGAGGGCGATAGTTCCACGGCGCGCTGATTTGATTCGAGCGATTCATCCCAGTTCCCGCGGTACTTGTGCAGAAGTCCCAGGTTGTACCATGGTACAGACCACTCAGGCGCGGCGTCGGCCGACGCTCGATATGCTTCCTCCGCCTCAGCGAACCAGCCCTTGTCGGCAAGCTTTCTACCTCGTTCATTAAGACGCCGAGCGTTCGAGAAGATCATTCCTGGGGTTCCTTTATCGGATTAGAGATTCATGGCCCGACAGATTACTGTCTACCTTCATCGAAGTTCAACAAGGGAAGACACACAACCAACTTGTTGAAGGATGATGTCGTCGAGGCGAGCGGCGAAAGAAGCGTTGAAGTTCACGTTGACGTGAGGCAAGTCTAGTTATAATCTACGCTGGCTTTTAGGGAATTGCTTTCGCAGTTCCCAAACCTCTAACTCCCCAGGAGGTGACCCATGAAAGCTCATTGCCGTGGCTGAGGTGCGGATCCTCAGCGCTCTGAGCGGCGGCTGACCCATCGTAGGGCACTGTTGCGCGGCCCTTACCCCTCTACAAATTAACAACCAGAACACGTTGGAGAACGAGCGGCTATCCCTAAGCTGCTACACCATTAAGCAGTGACAAGTTCGTCCGCCAGAATCGTTATCGTCGACTACCGTACCGGAAACTGGAATTCGATCAAGACAACACTCGATCGACTGGGTTGCGTGTCGATTATTTCATCTCAGATCGAAGATCTTATTCGGGCAGACAAAATAATACTTCCGGGAGTGGGTCATTTCACGAAGGCGATGGCCAACTTAGAGGAGCTCCGTTTGTTGGACGCACTTAACGAGGCCGTTCTGGTAAAACGCAAAGCAGTGCTGGGGATTTGTCTCGGAATGCAACTGATGGCGACCATGAGTCAGGAGAGCGATAGGCCGGGTTTGCAATGGCTCGATGCCGAGGCTGTCCGATTGAAGATTTCAGCAGCGGACCGGCACAAGGTTCCACACATGGGCTGGAACCGTATACAAATCAAAAAAGTCAGCGCGTTGATGAAAGGCGTAGAGAACCACTCGGAATTCTATTTCGCTCATTCTTATCACCTCAAAATCAACGATCGATCAGATCTACTGACTGAAACTGAGTACGGTGTTTCATTCCCGTCGGCCGTTGAGCGGAACAATATATTCGGCGTGCAGTTTCATCCTGAAAAGAGTCATCGTGTCGGAGTTCAAGTCTTGAAGAACTTTATTGAACTGTGATGTTTCGTCCAAGAATAATTCCGGTTCTCTTGTTGAAAGATCTCGCTGTCGTGAAGTCGGTCCAATTCAGGAATCACAAATACATCGGCGATCCGATCAACGCCGTAAGGATATTCAACGACCTCGAAGCCGATGAACTCGTATTTCTGGACATTGCAGCGTCCAAAAGAAAGCGACTGATCTCACTGGATTTTGTGAAGGCTGTCGGCGAAGAATCTCGGATGCCTTTCTGCGTGGGTGGAGGGATCACGACGATCGGCGACATAAGGGCCATAGTCGCAGCCGGAGCGGAAAAGGTAGTACTGAATACTTGTGCGGGTCGCAGTCCCGACTTCGTAAAGGCTGCGTCAGATGAGTTCGGATCGTCAACAATAGTCGTCTGCATCGACGTAAAGCGGACTCTATTCGGCGTCGAGCGAACGTGGATTCTTGGAGGAACCCGCAACACTCGCTTCTCTCCGTTGGACTTTGCCAGACTCATGGAAGACAAGGGCGCCGGTGAGCTGATAGTTCAGTCCATTGAGAAGGACGGTACGATGGAAGGTTACGATATTGATCTGATCAGATCGATCTCGCAGGCGGTGAGCATTCCGGTAGTTGCGTTGGGTGGCGCCGGACGGAATGAAGATCTTGTCGACGGGTATCGTTACGGTTTTGCAAACGGGCTCGCTGCCGGAAGTCTATTTGTGTACCAGGATAGACGACGAGGTGTGCTAATCAACTATCCGGAAAAGAGGGATGTGTCTTTTGATTAGTCTTCGCGCGCCCGACATCGATCATGAGCCAGTGATGGATGCTGTGCGACTGCCAAATTATCAAGAGTGCAGCCGGTGCGTGATGGACACGACCGACCCGCAGATAACTTTCGATGACGCGGGTCGTTGTGGCCATTGTAGTGAATTTCTGGACAAGAGGGCGAAGCACAGCTATCACGGCAAGGAAAGCGACCTCGCTCTCGACGGACTTCTCGAAACTATAAAACGCAGTGGCCGGCACAAGAAGTACGACTGCGTGATCGGCGTGAGCGGTGGTGTCGACAGTTGCTATGTCGCCTACATAATTAAGGAGCGCGGACTTAGGCCTTTAGCCGTCCACATGGACAACGGCTGGAATTCCGAGAAGGCCGTGGTCAACATAAAGAACATTACCCGGAAACTAGGCATAGATTACGAAAGTTATGTTCTGGATTGGGAAGAGTTCAAGAACCTTCAGTTGTCGTTCTTGAAAGCATCAGTTCCGGAGGCTGAAACTCCAACCGACGTCGCGATTCCAGCCTCACTCCATTCCGTCGCTGCAAAGCACGGCGTCAAGTACATCCTCAGCGGCGGAAATCTAGCAACGGAGGGGATATTACCGAAGTCCTGGCATTACGATGTCCGCGATTTGAAGTACTTCAACTACATTCACCGCACTTTCGGCACTCGGCCGCTGAAGAGCTTTCCGACGTTCGGTTACAAAAAGGAGATCTTTTACAAGATCGTAAAAGGGATGCGGATGGTTTATCCGTTGAATGACGTGCGTTTCGTAAAAGATCAAGCCGAAGAGTTGTTGAGGGAAAAGTTCGATTGGAGGCCGTACGGCGGAAAACATTATGAATCGATCTATACGAAGTTCATTCAGTCTTACTACCTCTACGAGAAGTTTAAGATAGATTATCGTCGAGCGACCTTATCGACTCAGATCCTGACCGGCGAGATCGATCGCGACGAAGCCGTCGAACAACTGAAGTGTAGACCGTACAAGCCGCAAGAGATTGACGAGGCCAAGTACTACATTGCCAAGAAGCTTGGTATTGATAGAGAGGAATTAGAGCGGATAATGCGCTTACCGCCAAAATGGTATTGGGATTATCCGAACGACGAGCGAAGGCTTAGCTTCATATATGACAATTATCGAAGGCTTTTTAAGAGAGAGAAATTAGATCGCTTTTAGGTTCATGCCAAAGTCAGTCTCAGTCGTAATTCCTACTTACAACTATGGACGGTTCATCGTAGCTGCGATAGACAGCGTCCTTGACCAGACCCGTCTGCCATCGGAGATCATCGTTATAGACGATGGTTCGACAGATGAAACTGCGACGCTTGTTGGGGCGTTTGGCGATCGAGTGATGTATATCCGTCAAAACAACGCAGGTGTGTGCGCCGCACGCAATCGCGGCGTTAAGGAATCTACTAGTGAACTGATCGCCTTCCTCGATGCAGATGACACTTGGGAACCGACAAATCTCGAAAAACAGCTCACGAGATTCGAGACTGACGAGGAGATCGGACTTGTCCATTGCGCAATGCGCGAGTTCGCCAATGAGACGGGCGAAACGATTCAACTACATGTGGACGGCGGCGAAGAGGGCGTGGCGGACAATCTGCTCTTGTGGGAAGGCCCGATGATTGTCGGACCTGGCGGAGCTGTTACCGTCAATCGCAAAGCGTTCGATCACGTTGGCGGATTTGATACGCGCATGAAGGTCGGTGAAGATTGGGACTTTTGTTATCGAGTCGCACGATCGTTCAAGATCGGTTTTGTTGCCGAACCGCTGGTTAATTATCGTAATCACAGCGGTGCTGCTCATCTCAACATTGAGAACATGGAACGTGGGATGTTGCTGTTCTACGAAAAGGCTTTTGCCACCGACGACCCCGAAATCCTGAAGCTGCGACGTCGAGCGTACGGGAATTTTCATAAAGTGATGGCTGGGTCTTATTTGCATGCGGGAGGTCTGGGCAAGTTTTTGTCGCACGCGGCAAAGAGTATCTGGATGCGACCCGCGAATTTGGAATACTTTCTTCGTTTTCGGACGAGGCGGTTAGGCCGGCGCGCTACCAAAATGACAGAAGCGATACGCTAGAAATCGCGGTCTTCTGTTTGGGGCGCCGTAGTTCGACCCACCCGAGGAAGGCAGAAAGTGTCGGCACAAGCAGCAAGGAGATTACTGCCGTAGGTTTGCCATCCATAGCTTCCTTTATCCACTGAGAAGTAAAGTCC
This sequence comes from uncultured Acidobacteriota bacterium, assembly GCA_963789185.1. Lineage (GTDB taxonomy): Bacteria > Acidobacteriota > Blastocatellia > Pyrinomonadales > Pyrinomonadaceae > PSRF01. The sequence goes on along the minus strand of CAWBJU010000005.1, from coordinate 214,874 downwards.
GCGACCGTCCAGGGGCGGACGAAAGCGAGAACGAAATTAAGCACGAAAGGGACCACCAAAGGTTTTGGAGACCTGAGCTTGATGGACCACCGGGAAGCAATGATGACGGTGGTCCAGGTCAGCAAACTGTAGACACCCTGGGCCCACGCAATCCATGTCTCCGATGTAGCGACTTGGGAAACACTCACCCCTGCCTGTTCGCTGAAGTCTGAAACGATCCGTCCAGCCGCAAAGGGCGCAAGCACGGAAGCGCACATAGCCGCCACGGCAAGAAGAGTGAAGCCCTCCAAAAGCATTCGAAGCAAGCTTTTCTTATTGCACCAAAACCAACTGGCGATGGCGACAGCGAAGAAACCAGGCATGTAAAGCGGCGAGTTCCCGGACATGCCGTGCCGCCACCTCGCTGCAAAGTCGTAAGCAATTGCGCGTGCGTCCCGACCAGCAGAGGCAGAAATCCAACCCAGATCCGCGGTACGTTCAAGCGTTGCTGCCGCGAAGAACATCCAGAGAAAGAAGATGCAAGTCACGAGCATGAATGCCGACGTGGCGAAAGCATCTCGCCTCATCGCAGCCATAACCTTTCGAACATCGATCGAATTCTCGGTACGGCTTCGATTCCACCGACGCACACGACATACGCGCCTAAAGTCACAATGTACGGAATCTGGAAACTGGGTCTACTCACAATCCAGAGCGCTACAATCATCCCTAAGACCGCAATCTTGATTACCAACAAATTGAGTCTGGAATAGCTGGCCAGTGTTCGACGCGCTTTCCATGAACAATGAATCAGGTCTACCGATCGACGGCTGGCCGACATGCCGATCGCAAACAAGAAGACGAGAACGAGCCATTGCCATTTGTAGTTGCCGCCTGCGAGCCACACACCTAACCAGAAACGCGGTGGATGAGTGGCGCTGTTGAAGATCAGGTCGAGCACGAAGAGGTTTCTGAAGCACAGGGAATACGACCCGTTAAGCACCAGGAACAGGACATAAACCGGCAGACTTTCCATTCCGAGCCACGCCCAACCCGTCAAGAAACCGGCGAGGATCAGACCTACACCAAACACTCCAGCTGCCTTTCGCGAAATCCTTCCTGAGGCGACCGGGCGATTTTTCTTAAACGGGTGTCGACTGTCGCCGTCAGCATCAGTGATCGCGTTGAGAGAATACAGACCACCGTAAAGCAGTACAGTCAGCGATAGGTAGACGAGGATAATGCGTCCCAGCAACGGCCACTGCCAGTCGCGCGTGACGACAAGAGCACCGAGCAGGATTCCTACGAAGCTGCTGTGATAATGAAAGCGGAGCAGGGAAATGTAATCTCGAAACGGGGGAAGGTTGCGCGTTACAACCTGAGTGGTTGCGTACTCATACATGCAGTGGTTGCTCCAAATTGGATTCGAGGTCGGGTTCGAGCTCAAAGGCGGTCAGTTTGAAACAGAAGGGGTGACCGCAGCGAAGGCAAACGTATTCCGCCCACTCACCGCGGGTGTCGTTAATCGTGATGTAGTGACCCAGGACCACACATCTCATGGGATGTCGGATCACGTCGAGAGCTGATTGTGTTTTCAGGAACGGATGCCCGCACCGGCATGCATATTCAGTTGCCTTTGAGTCTGTTTTGACAACGTGAACGCGATGACCCAGGAGCCCGCAGAGGTAGTTAACTTTCTTTTTGAATTTGTTGTAGCTGGAATGAGGGTCGGAACCTAGCTCGAAAAGCAATGAGTGGCCGCATTTTTCACAGACGTACTCGTTGTGTTGTTCGCGCTTCCCGAGAGCGAGGTAATGGTGCCAGCCGAAAAAGCAGGAAAGCGAATGAGCGACCCGCGAGACCTTGGGACCCTGATCAAGAATTGCCGCACCGCATCGAGTACACGGCGTGCAGGGTTTTCGGGTGATTCGCGTGTGATCGACTTTATGGCCCAGGAGCGTGCATCTGGTTGAGAACCGCATCTTTTGGACTCTCACGAACCCGAATTTTCTCGCTACTCCTCGCAATTTGACGGCCACATGATTGGGCCAAAGTTCGCGAGGTCGGGCGGTCCAAAGGTTCAATGCGTGGATGAAGAATGATGTTTCTTTAGCCTAATGGAGTATTTTTGATGCAGTGAGCTCCTGGTTGCAGACTACTTTTGAATCACTATCGGATCACCGAAGCCTAATTCTTTCAATCGCGCCAGTTGAGTTTTCGCATCCCCAACCACCATCCAGATCATCCGGTCGGCGTTGAGATATTTTTCTGAGAGGGCTTTTACCTGCTCGAGCGTCATCGCTTTGACGATCTCTTCGCGCTGTTTCACATAGTCAGACTTCCAACCATACTTGCCAATGTTATCAAGCATGTTCAGCTTGGCGTCTGCCGTTTCAAAGGCGCGTGCGTTGCTCTTGATCAAAAAGCCTTTGGTGGTCGCCAAATCCGCATCAGAAAAAGTTTTCGGATAGTCCTGAACAATGCTTTTGATGAGCTGGGCCGATTCGAGTGTCACGTTACTCCTGACACCGCTGGCGATCGTGAATGGACCGGCGCTGTGCGTGCCCGCAAAGCCTGAATTGATGCCGTAGGTGTAACCTTTGGTCTCCCGCAACTCCTGCGTCAGACGCGAAGCAAAACCGCCGCCGCCAAGAATGTAGTTCATCACCACCGCTGGATAAAAATCCTTATCGATTTGGGCGAGGGCGGGATAGCCAATACGGATCACAGACTGTTTCGCGTCGGGTACGTCATAAAAGTAGACCTGGGATTTCGCCGGAGGTTCCGGTGTTTTGTAACTTGGAATTTCGACCGCCTTGCTCTTCCATTTGCTATCGAGGCTCTTGAGAGAGCCATTGATCTTAGCCTGGTCCAGGGACCCGACTACATTCATCCGGGCTACTGACGGCGAAATGCTTTTTGAGTAGAAGTTCTTCAAGTCATCAAGCGTGATTGAACCAACGGAGTCGACGGTACCAAGAATATTTCGCGATCGAATATTGTCTTTGCCATAAACCAGCTGGTTGAAGTGGTTTTGAGCGATGGCGTTTGGATCCGCCTGTTGCTGACGTATTCGGCTGATCGTGCTCTGCTTAACCAGTTCAAATTCTTTTGGATCCCAACGCGGCTCGAGCAGTATTTCTTCGACGAGCGCCAGGGTGGCGTCATAATTTTTGGACAGAGTATTAACCCGTACCCGTACATTCTCAGTTGAGGCAGTGACAGATATCGTAGCTCCCAGTTGCTGAATGGCTTCTTCAAGTTCGAGTGCAGTTCTCTTCGCTGTTCCCTGGGTCATCATTCGGGCCATCATGTTTGCAACGCCGACCTTGTTGATGTTTTCCAGGAGCTGACCGCCATCGATGACGATGTCAAACTGCATCAGCGGTACTTCGGTATTTTGAATTCCTAGTACGCGCAAGCCATTGGCGAGACTGTTATTCCAAATCGCAGGGACGGTAACCTGGGGGGCCTTCCCGTAGGGCGGTTCCACGCTGCGATCGAAGGTGGAGGGCGTGCGCTCATACTCGGCCTGAGCACTTGGATCAACCTTCGCTTCCGCGCCCTGGACGATCTTCTCTTCAACTACGTTCGCCTTCGTCGAACCTTCCAACGCGAGGGCAAGTTTTCCTTTAGGCACGAAACTGGTTGTCACGAACGGTTTGTTCTTGAAGTACTTTTGATAGACGCGCATGACGTCGGCCGGCGTCACCGCCAGAATGTTGTTGATGTCCTTTTGAACAAAGCCGGGGTCGTTGGCGAAGATGTTGTATTGCGCAAGCTGAAAAGCTTTCCCCAGCACGCTGGACAGCGAAGCATAAAACTGCGTTTCCTGTCTGGCCTTAATGCGATTCAAATCTTTCTCAGAGATGCCTTCCTTTTCGAATTTAGCAAACGCCTCATCAATCGCTTTGGACACTTCATCAAGGTCCTTATCGGCGAAGGCCCGCACAGACAATTCAGCCTGGCCGGCAAGTTCTGAGGTGCTATTGAACATTGTCACCTCGTCCGTGAGTTTCTTGTTCTCAACGAGCACCTGATAGAAAGGTGCCTTCTTGCCCTGTGCCAAATACTGCGCCAACACGGCCAGCGGATAAGAGTCAGGATGATATGCCTCAACCGTAGGCCACTGGAGCGTTAGTTCCGGCAAGGTGGCAAAATTGTCCTCGTAATGGAGGCTGATTGTTTGTTTAAGCACTCCCGGAGTTTTAGGATGCCGGGTGACCTCTTCGCCTCGTTTGATCTCATTAAAATATTTTTCCACCCACGCTTTCGCCTGCACAGGATCGAAATCGCCGGCAACTACGAGCGTCACGTTGTTCGGGACATACCAACGCCGGAAAAACTCCTTAACGTCGGCGAGCGTCGCTCTTTGTAAGTCATCGAGCGAGCCTATCACTTGCCAGTTGTAGGGATGGTCAGCAGGGTAAAGAGCCTTATCGATAACGTAAGAGGTATGACCATACGGCGCGTTGTCGACGCCCTGGCGCTTCTCATTTTTTACAACTTGCTTTTCCTTTTCCAGAACCGGCTCTGTAACGGTGTTGATGAACCAGCCGAGCTTGTCCGCCTCCGCCCACAACATCTTTTCCAACGCATCGTTGGGAACGGTTTGAAAATAATTGGTTCGATCGCGGTTGGTGGAACCGTTTGCGCTCGAGCCACCGATCCGCGCACTCATTTTGTCGAGCCCACCCTTACCAAGATTTTCCGACTCCAGAAACAGAAGGTGTTCAAAGAGGTGAGCAAACCCCGTTCGCCCGGCTTTCTCTCTCGCCGAACCGACGTGCGCAGTCAGCGCGACCGCGACAACAGGATCGGAACGATCGATATGAAAGATCACCTGCAATCCGTTTTTCAAAGTGAACTTTTGATAATCGACCTTGAAAACAGTTTTAGCCGGCGGGCGTTGTGCCGCGACAGGACTAAGGGAAATGAAGAGACAGACCAGGAGTAAGCAAGTTTGTTTGAATTTCATGAGGCATAGTTTAGAGGACAACCGAATTTTTTTGCACGTCACATTTACTCGTGACTGCTGTATGCCCCGCTTAACGCTGACACGCGCAACTCTGACAGCTTGATTTCCGAGGCAAGACTTATCGCGGTCCCACTTTCACGATTGGCAAGAAGCCTGAACGAGCGAATTAGCTCCTCCGCGATGGGTAAGAGGTGCACGTAGTACATCGTCTCCTGGTCCTTCTCAGGTGAAGGAAGATTGTTAATCGCTTTTACTGCTTTCCGAAAAATCTCGTCCGCATCCACAGGCTCATACTGCAAAACGCTTTTAGCGAGCAGAAGAAAGGCCTTTGCTTTTTCATTGCTGTTAGCAACTAACTCTAGCTGTTTGTCGGATTGAATAAAGGCTTCCTTACTCTTGATCTGCTCCCGATTTGCTCCGTGATACTCGCCGAGCAAACGAAAACCCGTGAACTTTCGTAAAGGATCGGTCATCTTTGAAATTGCATAACTTGCATCCTGCGGCGATTTCTTTTTTAGAGCCACCGATACTATTTCCACCAGAAAGTCATCTATCAAGGAAGGGCTTTCAACCTTTGTTGCCAGGTCCACCGACCTACTCATCTGGCCCTGTTCCTTTGCCAGTGTTGCTGCATTAAAGAAGAACTGTCTTTTCAGTCGATCATCTGAAGCGGAGGTAGCCTCGGAGATAAGTTGTTCCAGTCGATCGCTTGCCTTTTGAATTCGTTCCTCAGCGGCCAGTCTTGTCTCGATCGTATTTAAGCCATTTCTGCTGAGGGAACCCAGCCGGGTCGCAATTTCGGGGTATAGGGCCGGTGTGAGCCGTTTAGCCGAACCAATGATGCCATTCAGCAATTCCCTAACTGAACTGCGCACTATGATATCGGTGAGCTCTTCTGCTGACACCCGGCTAGCGCGAACCGCAAGAGCCAGGTAACGCGTTGTTATTTCGGGCGGAAGAGACCTCTCGAGAAACAGTGGCGAAAAAAATGGCATCAATCTTAATGTCAACGTGCCGGGTTGTTTTTCTTCGAGTGACAGCACGTCAATGAGTAAGTTTGGAAGATGCGGCGAGTTCCCTGCGTGGAGAGATGATAGTTGGCCCAACAACGCGTCGGGATACACTTGTCCACTTAGAATCGCTGATTTCGCCAGATTGAGGCCCGCCGCCCTCGTTTCAGGATTACTCAACAGTCGAATTCCGGATGAAAAATCTTTTGCGGAATTGTTCTTCGTCTCGGTCTTTAGAGCACAGATTTGGAGTGCAGTCTCCCCGGGAGATTGAAGAACTCTTAATTTGCTTTGCAAAACCTTCGTATAACCACAAAGCATTTGGCGTCCAAAGTTCATCCTGATGCGCGCAAAGATCGGTAACGCCCAGAGTAGCTAATTCAATTGATGCTTGTTTTCGCGTTGGGCCAGATTGCGGGGCTTGCCAGCTTAAGAGTTGTATTCTGAGAAAGGCTCGGAAGGTTGGGTTTTTGAGTTCTTTGATCTGCTGATGAAGTTTTATGAAATCGTCATCGGAAATAGTTCCTTGTTTAGCTTGTGGTCCAGGTTGCTGTGCGGCTGTTGGAAAGCTTAGTAAACAGGTTGCCGCGATAATAATGGCGCCACTGGCGCTTCGTATTCGACGCTTATGAGTTCGCACTTGGATCTCCCGCTAACAGTCATCGGTTTCGCTGAAACAATTCACTGCGAGTCAGCTTGAGAGTTCCAAATAGTGTGTTATGGAATGATGGATGGCCGGGCGTCACTACTTCGGCACGTTCTCGATCACGTCTATCTCGCTATAAAACGTGTTCCCCCAGTCGTCGTCTGTTTCGGTAGCGACAGTATCGAAGAGAAGATAACGGTACTTGCCTAAGGTGCCACTAGCGGCGGCAACGCTTACACCGTATTGACCTCCGAGGCGACCATATTTCTCTCGTGTATCGACGATTGCAAGAAGCTTCCACCCGGCAGTGGTCGGGTCAACATAACCTTTCGGCTCAGCATTGAATTTTGGATCAGCGCCATCGCTGGCATAAAGCAAGTACACTTGCGGTCCGCGCGAGTTGGGATGCCATGAGTAAGAGTTGACTTGGGAGATTTCCAACACCTTGCCCAGATCCAAACGAAAGCGCCCTCCGAAGGTGCCCGCGCTCGAGAAGAAGTTAGCTGCCGGGTGGTCCTGTCTGGTTGGAAGGATGCCGTCAGTCAAAGCATTGAAGCCGCCACCATTTGGATCTAACTCACCCACCAGCAACAGCCATTTTGCCTGAGCACCGGCATCGTCCTTTACTGGAGCGGGAACTTTATTGAACTTGAAACTGCCGGTTCCGGCGGGATTGTGATCGATAGTGACAGTTACCTGACCATGAGCGATTGAAATCAAACTCAAGATCGCCACAGTTGCGATCAGAAATTTACCGTTCCAACGTGTCATATAACGGCTGCGCGGGGCGCACATCTCCAGACTCGTTTGCGACAGTTATAGCAAGGATACGAATTCTTTCGTTGTTCGGAAGGACCAACCTTCTCGCACCAGCAGGGACCTCAAGCGAATAAGCAAAGAGATAAGAATAGGCGTAGGGTTCATTCGCGCCATCGGCAGAATGGCGATGCGAAGCGAACCAGGCCACAGGCGTACGTTTGATAAAGCCTGGGACGATCCCTGTCATTTCCGCATAAGGATCGATCCTCGTCCTTGTTCTTTGCATTTGCGCCGCAATGTCGGGCGGAGTTCCGGGCGGCGGCGTTCGTGGTGGTATTTGAACTTCTCTTTGGGACCATCTGCGATCATCCCATTGACCGATGAAGCCGCCCCAATCCTGAATCGTTAATGCAAACGATTTGTCGCCTACTTTGAAGGTAGTTTTCTGATCACCATTGGCGGCAGCCGCGAGCAGATATATCCGGTTGTATTTTCCCTGCGGGAGCGCGATGGTTTGTCCACGCGGGACGACAGCATTGGGTCTGCCGGCGCCGCCGGGCGCGAGGCTAAAACGTATTCCCGAATAAAGGATCTCGCGCGGTAGCAGTTCGGCCGGTAGCGCTTTGCCCTGCGATTGGTTCTGGTTGTTGGGCCACGCATCGAAGCTGCCATCCGCGGGCCGGCCATCACGTGACGCAACGGATAGGTCGTATTCGAGGTTAACCGGCTGTGATTGTGTTGATGTTAGTTTCACATTCGACGCAGCCAGCTTTATCGCAAAACTGCGCACTTGATAAGGCGTGAAGGAAGTAACCAATTCGCCCTTAGTTACAGTGACTGAACTTAGCGGCTGCTCCTGACCATTGACCTCCCGAGCGGAAGATATTGGACCAGCAAAAGAGACCCGAACATCGTCAGCTCTCTTACCATCAATCTCCACGAGGCGAACAATCCACTCGTCACTGTTTTCTGCCTTCTTTGTAGCTAGTACTCTCACGCGCGGATTGCTGACTCGAAGCAGGGAAAACTCTTTGCCCAGTGGTCCTGGATGTTTGGAAGTTTCAAATGCAATTAGTGGCTGATTTAGCCGGTACGCATGCCAGTCGGTTTGTGCGGCGCGCCAATCACCTCCGTGTCCGGCAAGACCGTAGGTGAATTCATGCCGTCCCCAATCCTGTGTGCCCTGATCGACATAACCTCCTCGAGTCCCCGGCGTGCGCACCAGCGTTAATCGGAGTGTATGATCATCGGGTTTATCGGAACCATATTTACAATCGGTAAGCAAAGTCGTTCCGTAAGAGTTACTTTGATCCGTAAGATCGATCCATTGATGCGACGCAACTTCAAACTGCCGGTCGTATGCATTGGGACGTTGAATCGTGCCGATGTCCCAGTTATAGGTCGCGAGCTTGTTTTGCCCGGTTAAGTTGAACGTAGCTTTGAGATTCGTCTGTTTGGTCTTCCAGTCGACGACATTGCCGAATTCGACACGATTGCCTGCGTCGCCGGCAGCAAGGCTAATCGTCTGCGAAAAGCGAGAGTCGTCCGTCTCGCGTATGACTTCCAAAGACACGCGCACGGGTCCTTTCTCCACCACCCGGATCTTTGCTGGTCCACTGACAAAAGCGCGAGGTGCGCGCTGCACGTCTTCGAAATCCATGTTCCATGCGGGCCATTGACGAGGATTGTCGGTAGAAAGCGCAAGACGATGTGGAGCGGCCAGGAGTTCACGACCGATTTTATTGTCAAAGATGCTCGACACGTCGCCGTTTTGATCGATCTGAACGCGATAGCGAAGATTCTCCAGCGTCGACTCGGTGACTTTGAGTTCTACGGACGGGAATGGCGTATCTGCTTCCTGCACGTCGTAGACGGCATAACCGACCGAGCGAACCTTCGCCGGAAACAACACTTTTCCGTTACTCAACTGCGCCGGCACTTCCCGGCCGTCCGGCCCAAAGACGCGTACCCCGCGCGGCTCGCCCTTGGGCCAACTCACTTCTGCTTCAACCACATCGTCGCGATCGACGTTCAATGGATTGTAGACTGCGATGGCCGTCCCCTTTACCTGGGTATCAAGTCCGGAGACGACAGCCTGCGTTGCGCTCGTTAAGACACCAGCGAACTGGTTCATCGCGAGGACCTGATCGTTCCAGGCAAACTGGAACGCCTTAGGCGTGGAAGTTCCCGGCAAGAGATCGTGGAACTGGCCTCCCATCACCAGTGTCCAGGCATCGTTTAGTCTCTCGCGCGGATATGAACGGACGCCTAACCACTCAGCGGCCAGCGAAGCCTTCTCAGCCGCATCAGCCAGCAATTCATTTTTGCGGTTCCAACGTTTTTGATAAGCCTGCGATGTAAGCGAACCGGCAGAGTGGTTGATTAATTCCAAATCGCCCTTGTATCGCGGCAGCCTCGTGGTTTTGCAGCAACGCAAGAGATCGAGAAACATCTGATCGGCCCTGGACCAGATAACATTAATAGGACCATCGCCAACCTGGACCATCGCGTCAGTATTCGTTGCCGAGGGAGGGCCGATTTGCGGCAGAGATGCTTTGCGTTTGGTAGTGATCGCCTCCATCAGCCGTACTGAGTTTTCGTTTGGCGAGCCGCCGACGTCGCCAGTGCCGACGTAGTGATAGTCTGTAAAGACACCCGTTAGGTTGCCATTGATCTGGATTCGTTTGACCCAATCCTCCTGTTGTCTACCGCGTGAGCCAGCCGCGGACGCAGAAGGAGACTTGCTGATGTCGTAAGTCACCTGGCTGCCGTAGCTCAGCGGGTTCAACGCCGCGATTACGGTTTGACCGTCTGGTCCTTCCCACAAGCCGACATTAAAAGGAATGCCGATCGGAGTTTGTTGCGGCGAATCCGGCCCGCCAACATGGGGTGCCGGTTGCCACGCCGATGAAAGTTTTTGGGTTGAGAAACCTTTGATGCCGGCATGGGCCAGTATACTGGGCAGGGAAGCGGGAAAGCCGAAACAGTCGGGGAGCATGTACTCTTCGCTGGCCATGCCAAACTCTTTACGAAACCAATTGTTGCCGTAGAGGATTTGTCGAATGATAGATTCGGCGCTGGGAGAGTTAACGTCTCCCTCTTCCATTGACGAACCGGCGGGAAACCAGCGACCCGCGGCAACGTATTGTTTGAGTCTTTCAAAATCGGCTGGGTAATACTCCTTGATCAACCGATAGCGATTAGCGCCTGTGAAATTGAAAATATAGTTCGGGTACTTCTCGAAGAATGCGAAGTTGTTTCGCAGGGTCTTAGGGAGATACTCATTAATAGTTTGCGGATATTCCCAACGCCATTCGGTATCGAGATGTGCGTAGCCGACTACATAGAGCGTGGGCTCAGTCGCGAGATTCGGCCGAGGTTTGGATTTTTGCGAAGCGTGTCCCGTGCGCGACATCTGATTCGTGTTCTTCTTGAGTGGGCGCCGGTCCTGACGGGTTTGCGAAGTCAGAGGCGTCTGCAAGAGCAAAGCCAATGCAGCGGCAGCGATTAATTGTCTTTTCATAGCAACGCGAGCGAATTAGAAATTAATCTCTTACGGGTTATTCATTAAAAAGTATCGCTGGGCCATGCGTGGAGTTTAAAGCGCGGTGGGTCGATCTGTCCAAAATCCTTTGAAACGAATGTTTACCTTTTTTCATTAAGGGTGAGGTCCCAAGTTTCTAACGGATTTTTGCGACACCGACCCCCATGACGACTAAACGTACCGCGAAAAAAGGAACAAAGAAAACCGCACGGGCCAAGCCAAAGCGTCGCGTGGCTAAGAAAACACTCAAGCGCTCGGCTGCTGCGGCGAAAGGGAAAAAGCGAACGTCCAAAGCCACGGCGAAAGTTCGGGTTTCCGACGAGCCGAAACTGCCGCGTTTGCCGAAGAACGGGCCGCGTGACATTGGCTACTTATCGTTTGGTAAAAAGGCAATCAGAAAGAAACCTCGAACGCCAGCCGCTGACCCCGCGGGATTTGAGGTTGCCGCCAACACCGCGGACCGCATCGAGGTAGCTGACACCCACAAATCTCCGCACCGCAAAATTTGTGATCTGCTTATCACCGCTTCTGGCGGCTCTCTTCACAGCGGTACCGGATGGTTTATTGCTCCGCGTCTGGTTGTCACAGCGGGACACTGCGTCGCAGTTTTCCGACCCCATACACCGGCACACGGCATCGTCAGGAAAATTCTCGTGATGCCTGCGAGACATGGCGAAACCCATCCCTCCAATTCCTTTGTCGGTTGGGTTGAAGTTGAACGCGAGAACCTACGTGTTCATCAGCGCTGGTTGCAGAATGGGGACATCGATTTTGATTTCGGCGCGATTATTTTGCCGCCCGATAAAGCACTCGGCAACAAGGTTGGCTTCTTTGGTTTTCGGGATTTTCCTGACGAGAGTTTGACTGGAGCAACAGCCAGTTTGGCGGGTTATCCCGACAACGTTCCCGAGGGAACGCAATGGTTGGAAACCAATCCCATTCGAGAAGTCACTCCCCGCCGGCTCTCGTACGACATCTTTACTATCGGCGGGCAAAGCGGCAGTCCACTCTTCTTCGGCAACAGTCAGGGGCAGATTGCTTGTGGCATTCACAATTTTGGGCACTTGAATAATTCACCATTCAACAGCGGCGTTCGCATAAATGCATCGGTGATAGCTCAACTTAACACTTGGATCGCTGAATCCCAGTAACGTTGGAGGTTACAGTCATGAAAAGATTAGTCCTTGTCTTGTTCGCATTACTCATATCATTGTGCGGTTACAACCGAGCCATCGCGCAGTCGTCACTCAACGACGTCACGATTAAGCAATGCTCTACGCGGACTACGATTAATGACTGGATCGCGCAAGAAGAGAAAAAGCATTTGGTGTTAGATGCCCGGCCCTTCGCGATCAATCAATCGAAAGGGAGACTGTTGTACACCGGAAAGACCGCGGACGTGTCCGTGGTTCACATGAACCCCTTCGTTTACAGCTACAGGATTTCCGTCGCACAACAAGAGCTGGTCAGTACGGCCCTGTCGGATTTTCTGAAACTGCTTTTGCCTCAAAGTCAAAGCGCACTGGTGGGTTTGCAATCCGGAGACGTTGGGCCCACGACGGAAAAACGTGTTGCTGACAAGTTGAGTCAGCTTGAAGCTCGGTTAGGTACATTCGATCGGACGAAGTGCACTCTGGATCCGGTCGCATGTGACGCGATGGCTGAGATGTATAAGATTGTAGAAGTACTCAAAGCCAGAATTAGCTCACCACCCAACGATTCACGGCTAGTTAAGCTCAATTCATCAACAATCCCAGCCGAGTTTTTGAGCTACAGTAAGATCCTGACTGGTCTTCGCGACGAGCAATTGGACACGTGGGCAACTTGCGACCGAGCCGAGAAGCTTAATGACGATTTGCGTAAAAATAAATTTGACGAGCACTTCAAAGACCTAAATGCCACACAGGAGGAGATCAGCCGTCTGCTATCGTTGATCGCCGATCTTAGGCAGTTAATGACCGAATACAACGGAGATACGACGGCGCTAAACAAAGTATTTCGCTGCAACGGTTTCAGCTGCATCAAGCAGATGTTGCAATATGCCGAGGCCACAAACGAGGCCCTCAATGACTATCAAGGAAAGCTGGATGGCTTACGTGAAAAGGCGCAGGAAATGCAGAAAACGTTCCTTTTCACCGAACAACTGCGAGAGCGGAAGGGCGTCTTTGCGCGCAGCTTCACGATCGATTCGAAATTCGAATTGAGTCAAGCGACGATCACTGTTGGGCGCACCAGAGTGATCCAGGAGCAGGCAATTATGGCGGGCACACCACAGTCCGGGACCCCACAGTCCGGCAAACCCCAAAGTGGTTCACCGGGTTCAGCTGGATCTACCGGCTCGGAAGGATCTGCGGGCTCAGAAGGAACTGCTGGAGCGCAACCCACGCCTAGTCCCGGCGCTGGCAGCGAAGGTAGCGTGAAAAATGAATTCGGTCAGCCTCTTGTTCCATCTGGCGGCCTGCAAGCCGGTGCATCGCCGTCTGCATCGCCCGCTCCATCAAATGCCGGTAACCAACCTGCCGGTGCTGCTCCCCTGGTAGGGGATGTTAATGAAGTCGTGCAAATCGGCCGGCCGAGGTTCAAGCTTTCCGGTGGCCTGGTCTATTCGCCTCTGCCACGCCGCATCTTCAAGAAGGTTTCCGGGTTTGAGCTCGACGCACAGGGAAACCCAATCGGGAACAGCGGCGCGACTGTTGTCGGATTTCAGCAAAACTCACCGCGCCGGCTATTGCCCATGTTGTTTTTGAACTCACGCCTCCTCGATTACGAGTCAGGCAGTCTGTATTTCTCGTTTGGAATCACAGGTAAGAAGGACAACAACGTAGACCTGGAGTATTTAATTGGTCCATCAGTGAGCTTCCTGAACGACCGTGCGTTGTTCACGTTCGGAGCTTACGGCGGCATGACACAGAATCTCGTCAGTGACGTCAGACTGGGCCAGGTGATTCCGTCTTCCCTTGGTAATGCCGAATTCTTCCGCAAGGGCCTGACTTGGAAGCCCGGGTTCTCTTTTAGTTACAGCTTCTCACGGGAAAAGAAAGGAACCGCTCCAGTAGCTACCAGTGGCGCAGCTGCTGCTGCCAATGACCTGAAAAATGAGATTCGGATCGGCACCATTCCGTTCAATCTCGCGTTTGGTCTTGCAGTCACGTCACTGGAACAGCGGACGTATGACGAGATAGCCGGATTAGCTCGCGACCGCCAGGGCAATCTCACCGATGGTCAGAACCTCGCGCGCATTGTGGGCTTGAGCTCCAGTTCGAACTATCGCATGACGCCAATTGCACTGCTGCACAGCAGACTGACTAACTTCGGCGCCTATGACTTTTACTTCACGACGGGCATAACAGGTAAGAAGACCGATGACAATTTCGATGTTGAGTACCTGTTGGGAGGATCGGTAAACATCTACCGCCGAAAAGTCTTTCTCACATTCGGAACGTTTATCGGAAAACAGAAGGTGTTAGGCGGTAGCTTCTTCGAAGGCCAGGCCCTAGGTACTTCGCAGGATGTAATAACTGAGGACCGATACTCGTGGAAACCTGCTTTCGCAATCAGCTACGACATCTCCAAAATCATTTCGCGCCCGAACTAATTTCGAGTCAACGATTCGGACGGCCAGGCCTCACCCCGAGCCTCTGTTTGGCGTTTTCTCTTGGTTTCGTTCCCGTGTTTATTGTAATAGAGAGAGCTACTAGCGGAGCGTCACACGGAGAAAAAATTAATATGCCAAACTGTAAGAGAATCGGAATGATGATCGCGATAGTTGTTCTCCTGATTGTTTCATCCGTTCATGAGCCGGCGAATGCGCAAAGATCGGAACCGGTGGCAACGAAGGTACGAGTTGCCTTGCGGGACCAGGATATATACGGAGCGCTGTTTGTCACGATTGCGGGAACGGAGAATAAGGTAACGGACCAGGCGCAGCAGGCGTGGATCATCAACGGCGGCCGACACGTTGTGTATTCTTCAAGTGAGGGCGCCGGTGGTTATGAGAACGAAGGTCAGAGCTTGCATCTTTACGACGTGAAAACAGGAAATCACAAGCGGATAATGTCTCAGTATTTTATGGTCAAGACAGTCAAAGAGGTTATTACAAGCAACAAGAAACGAGCTCTACTTGTCACGATGGAAGACGGTGGTTTAGGTGCTTCTTATCTTGCGGTGGTTGATCCCTGGCGAGGCGAGGTTTTCTTTCGCCGCTGGGTTCAATTACTCGCAAACAATGGCGACACTATTGTTCTCGGGTTTTACAGGGAGAGTGATTGGGGAGACTTCGTGGAAGGTAAGAAAGTGCGGCCTTACAAGAAGGAACGCCACAATCTAAAAACACTTTTGCTGCGGCGTGTGATTGTTAACAAGAAGGAAAACCTCGGATCTTAAACCACAGGTTTTTAGTAACGATCGTGTGTCGCGCGCACGCGGTCTATCCAGTAGGCCCATGCCACCACGACAGAAAAGATAATCAAGCCTCCGACTCCAGCCTTGATCGGGTTTGGATCCATACCTGCGTTGAGATCGCCAAACCATAGTAGTGTCAGCAGAACGATTCCGATCCAGAATACAAAATGTGCTACATGGCTTTTGGCTTGCGTAGTTCGAACGTAAAGAATCACGGATAGCAACCAAAAACCGCCTTCCACTTGCAATGTTGCGGGTAAGGAATTCCACAGTCCCAATCCAAAAACCGCAAACAATGCGGCCAGCACCCAAGTGCCAAGAGAAACTTTGGACTCGATACGCTTTGCGACTAAACCTATCGCTAAGTGTCCGACGAACATTGGTTACACCTGAGTCGCTTTTGGATGATACGCACAACGTGATTGGACCAGCGTCCGAAGTATTGCTCAACTGGACTTTGAGTGCCAATTTATTCGGAGTTTCGAGCGCCGTTGTGTCGAGCCACTCCGTTTGCTAGTTTCACGTACACGTGTCCGAACAAATCAGCAACACCATTGAGTCTATTTACCGATTCGAATCGGGCCGGGTTCTGGCGACCCTCGTGCGCCTTCTCGGAGACTTGGATCTTGCCGAAGAAGCTATGCATGAAGCATTCGCTGCTGCTCTGGAGTCTTGGCCCAAGACTGGTGTTCCTAACAAGCCGCGTCCCTGGCTGATTTCTACCGCACGCTTCAAGGCCATCGACGTGATGCGCCGGCGCGCGCGCTTCGACGACGCACAAAGAGATCTTGCTGCCTACATGGAAGCGCGTATCAACGAAGCTTTCCTCGAAGACGAGGATATCGAAGATCACCGCCTCCGTCTGATCTTTACCTGCTGCCATCCCGCTCTGCCTCCTGAAGGACAGGTTGCGCTCACCCTGCGCGAAATCTGCGGCCTGAGCACTGAGGAAATTGCGCGCGCATTTCTCGTTTCGCCGGCTACGCTCGCCCAACGCATCGTACGCGCGAAGGCCGTCATTCGTGATAAGGCAATTCCTTACCAGGTGCCGGTCGCCGAAGAATTAACGGAACGGTTGGGTGCTGTCCTTCAAGTTGTGTATCTGATTTTCAACGAAGGGTATTCGGCCGAAACGACAGGCGCTGAACTCAGCCGCGAGGCGATCCGTTTAAGTAGACTCCTGGTCGATCTGCTTCAGCTATACGCAATTGAGGAACCTGAGGCGACGGGCCTGCTAGGACTGATGCTACTTCAGGAGTCACGTCGCGACGCGAGGTTCTCTACCGAGGGAGATTTGATCCTGTTGGAGCAGCAGGACCGGTCGTTGTGGAACAGGGATCAGATCGCCGAAGGCATTTCGCTCACGGAAAGCGCTCTTCAATCGGGCCGCTTCGGTGCCTACACTTTGCAGGCGGCGATTGCTGCCGTTCACGCCGAAAGTCCCTCCGCGGCATCCACGGACTGGCGCAAGATCACACTTCTCTACGATCGGTTGCTTGGCATTCATCCATCCCCGGTTGTCGAACTTAATCGCGCAGTGGCCGTTGCCATGAGCGAAGGTGCGGAGGAGGGCCTTCGTCTCATCGATGACTTGCTGGCGCGCGAGAACCTTTCCAAGTATCACCTCGCGCACTCTGCCCGTGCCGATCTGTGTCGCAGATTAGGGCGGATTCCGGAGGCGCGTGCTTCGTATGAGAAAGCGCTTGCACTGGCGAGTCAGGAACCAGACCGCCGTTTCCTCAGAAGGCGGCTTGCGGAATTAAAATAAAAATGAGCCCTACGTCGCTACGCATTCCAGTTTTTCCACCATCCATCAAACTCGCTTGGTCTGATCCCATAGCGCGCGAAGTTTCCTTCATTCATACTTAGAATCTCCGCCTCAGCCATCTCCCTGAAACGTTCGCGTTCGTCCGGCCCGATATGCTTTTCACTCCAGTTCGCTATATGCGCGGCGACTGACTTTCGATCCAATTGGCCACGAATAACTTCGGCAACGATTTCTTTGAGAGCTGCACTGTGTTTGACCCGGAATGGATCAGGCTCGCCGAGCGATTGCCGGACGGCTGCATATCGTTGCGCAGATCGCCCATAAGCCCAAATGAATACATCTTTCAGCAGGTCCACCCTGTTCAGTTCATAGACTGCGAGAACAGCCTCTGTGTAAAGAGGACGCGGCACATCGGTGAAGGAGAGCGGTGACAGATTACTCTTGATGAACGGAATGTTTGCGGAAAGACGCGATACGCGCTTGTTGACATCGTCGAAGGGCTGCAGGTATGGCAACTGCACCATAATAAAGAGTGCTTGCTCGAATGGGTCGTCGATGGCGGCGGCTGTCGCTAGCATCTGATTGAAGTATTCCTCGATAAGTTGCGGAACCGCGAGTGGTTCGAACGTGGACTTCTCAATTCCAACCGGAATGTATCTAAGGCGGCCGGCCGACGCCGGATCCTCTAACAGGTTCTGCGCAAGAATGGCGTGGAGGTTGCGGATCGTGTAGCGGTTTAAACCGATCTCATCCGCGGAGCTGATAAGAAAGCTGATCGCTTCCTTATGGTTGATAATCATCTGGGCTTCGCGGCGGTCCCGTCCCTCCGCCTCTTGGCCGAATTCGATGAGCCGCTTGGTGTCCAAAAGAGAATAAGTGTTGCCCTCGAGTCGACTTGAGTTCCAGGACAGATCGATCAAAAGGCGATTGAGAATTTGCTTTGCATAGGTGCCCGCGCCTTCTATGGCAACGCTTGGTTTCCCAATTTCCGTAAGGTGTGCTCGTTCCGCTCTCGAAAGGTAGAAGGTTTCGTTCGGGCGGTAAGAATCAAGAAATTCTCGCTTGTAGCCTACGGGTTTTCTAGCCGTAAGAGGCTGGTTGAGATAGCGGCGGATTTTTAAACTGGCGGCTGAAAGTGGAACAACCGCCTCCTCAGCTTTCTCTTGTGCCTGTGCTTGGAAGGGCTGTGCAGTGGGAAGGCGGTATTTCACCCAGCGGCCTTCGCCCCCCTTGGTAATGCGGCCTTCGTCGAACAGGTGCCTGAGCCTGTACTGCAACGTTCGCTGTGGCAGTTTCGACTTGAGTGCATTGGCGATGTCACTCAAACTCGCGCCGTCAGGATGGTCCCTGATTGCTTCTAGGATAGCGGTGAGTTCAGCTTCGGGAATTTGTCTTGCCATCTTAGTGCGCCTATTTGTTGGGGGAGAAGAGTCTAGGCGCAATTAAACCACGCATATGCGCAACAAACAAGCCCTATGCGCAACAACAATGCCGCGTAAGCGCAACTAAAGACCTTAACGCAACATAATGCTGGCGTACCAATCCCAACAAAGATCACCGAACCAGACCGCCGTTTTCTCAGAAGGCGCCTTGCGGAATTGAAATAAAAAATTTTTGCCAGAGCTGTCGATTTTTCGTCTACCCAACGACTATAGGACAAAAGACCGATGCCACATCAAACAAGGAGAAAGAGTCATGCCACAGTATCTGGTTTCTAACTACATCCCCGACGACTTCGACCCGTCCACCGTAACCGAAGCGATGATCGAAGAGATCCACGCGCTTAACCGCGAATTGATTGCGGCCGGCGCCAGGAAGTTCGCCTGCGGCATTTCCCCGGCCGCCAACGCGAAGACCGTCAGGAAGCAGCCGGACGGCAAAGTGCTCGTCACCGACGGACCGTACACCGAGACCAAGGAGCACATGGGCGGTTTCTGGATTCTGGAAGCCGCTAATCTGGATGAGGCCCTTGCATGGGCGAAGAAGGCTGCCATCACCTGCGATGTGCCCGGCGAAGTGCACGAGCTTCTTTTCTACCCGGACCCGAAGGGATCAACGGAAAACCAAAGGACAGGACTCAAATGAGAAAGCTAATCTTCGCAATCAACACCACCCTGGATGGCTGCGTCGACCACACCAAAGGATTTGCTGATGACGAAACACATGAATTTTTTACGCAACTTATGCGAGAGGTCGACCTGCAAATCTTTGGGCGTAAGACCTATCAATTGATGGTCCCTTTTTGGCCTGAAGTCGCAAAAACGCAGTCTATGGACAAAGCATCGAACGAGTTTGCCCGAGCCTTTGTCTCCATCAACAAAATTGTTTTTTCACGAACATTAGACAGCGCTGAAGACAAGAATACGAGAATTGTTCGTACGGACCTTCACGACGAGATAGTTAAGTTGAAACAAGAACCAGGCAAAAATATTTTAGTCGGTGGTGTAAGTGTTCCTTCACAACTGATAGAGCTTGGTCTGGTTGATGAATATCTTTTTGTCGTTGGGCCAATCGTTGCAGGAGAAGGGAGGCGGTTGTTGGAAGGTGTTAGCCTGCCGGAAACATTGCAATTGAAGCTGGTTGACTCAAAGATCTTTAAATCAGGATGTGTTGCGCTTCGTTACGTGAAACAGTGACAGAAAGATCTGCGACAATGAAATACATCTGTTTGGGATACCTCGAGCCGGGAAAATTCGAAGGCATGCCCGACGACGAGCGAAACGCAGTGCTCGACGAATGCTTCGAGCACAACGATCATCTGCGCTCCAACGGCCATCTTGTTGCCGAATTACCTCTTCAGCCTCCGGAGACAGCGTTAACCCTGTACTGGAAAAACGGCAAAGTCGCGACCACGGACGGTCCATATGCGGAGACCAAGGAACAGCTCGGCGGCATTCACATCATTGAGGCGCGAGACCTCAATCATGCCGTTCAGCTTATCTCACAGCTTCCCGGCTTTAAGTATGGACTTGGACCAGTTGAGATACGGCCAATTGCGGATATCAGCGAACTGATAAAGGAGAGCGAGCAACGGCGGCGAAAGGACCAATGACGAGATTCAAACATTTGTCACCAGCCCTGATTGTCGTCATTGTCTGCGTTCAAGCGTGCCAGCGGCCCAGCGCTACTCCCAGTAACCCACCACAGCAGCAGCAAACTTCGCCCAACGTCTTCGACGCGTATTTTAAAACCGACATCCCGCCCGCTGACGGTTTTGATTTCCCCGTGGGCGACGCTAATGCCAGTGGTCCATACAAGGACATCGCGACCGGGATCGAATATAACGGCTGGCGCATCGCTACTCACTTTGCAGAAAACTATGAACTCGGCATTCACACAGGCGAGGACTGGAATGGCAACGGCGGCGGCAACACCGATCTGGGCCAGGACGTTCATGCTGTCGCGAATGGTCGCGTCACGTTTGCTCAACACTGCGGCCGCTTGTGGGGCAATGTCATAACCATCGAACATCACTTCTACGAAAACCACGAGCGTCGCAAGATAATTTCACTCTACGCTCACCTAAACGAGATCAAGGTAGGCGAAGGCGCCGTCGTACAGCGCCGGCAGGTAATCGCAACTATTGGTCAGGATCCCGACAAACTTTTCCCTGCGCACCTGCACCTGGAACTGCGTTGGGACGACAGCCTCTCGCCAACTTACTGGCCGTCGTCAAACGGCAAGGACGAAGCCTGGGTCAAGGAACATTATGCCTGGCCCAGCGCGTTCATTAACGAGCATCGCAAACTCTTCGTGCCGCAGAAAGAAGCGAAGCTGATCGTTGTCGATCAGGAAAGTTACAAAGCGAGGTTTTATCAGGCGGGTGTCTTGAATCGGGAGTATGACGTGAGTTTTGGTCAGGGCAAGGGGCAGAAGCTTGTCGAAGGAGACAACAAGACTCCGAAGGGCATGTACTTCGTGATTAAAAAACATCGCGGCAATTTCGATGGACCATACGGTGCCTATTACGGTGGGCACTGGATCAAGATCAACTATCCAAACAAATACGATGCAGACCGAGGCGTAGCGCAACAGATGATCTCGCGACAGCAGCAATCCACAATTGCGGCCGCCTGGGAAAAGCGAGTCGCAACAGTCGAAACCACGAAGCTCGGCGGGGGCATCGGTTTTCACGGCTGGATCAGCGAGTGGGAAAACAGCGGTCCACGTCATCTTTCCTGGGGCTGCGTCGTAATGCACCTGTACGACATTCAAAAGCTTTACGATCAAATCCCGGAAGGGACGATGGTGGTGATCAGGTAAGGGAATTCCATTCGAACTGTTAGACTGCACCCAGGAGGAAACAAAATGACGCTTCGGGATTTCTATTTAAAACGTGCAAAGGCCGAGTTTCCAGTTTTTCTAAAGGTATTGAGGGCGTTGCCCTCGGACCTGAGCTACAAACCGGACGAGCGTTCACCTTCGGCCCAACAGTTAGTATGGACTCTGACTTATGAAATGAAAGCGTTGATTGATGTAGTCGAAACTGGCAAATGTGAATGGCAAAACATTACTCCACCAGGTTTGGACGAGATGATCGGAATGTATGAGAAGTGGTCGACTGAGTTACTCGACAAGGTTGCCAAACTGGATGATGCTTCCCAGCAGCGCAACGCCCAATTTCTTTACCAGGGCCATGTCGTCATGGAGAAACCATTGGTAGAGTTTCTTTGGGACTTCATGTTCGATGCGATCCATCATCGTGGGCAGTTAAGTGCGTACCTACGACCGATGGGAGGGAAGGTCCCCTCGATTTATGGACCATCGGCTGACGAGCCAGGGATGTAAGTCAGGGGTCCGGACGGGCATTAGAATCGCGAAACGATAAACAGGCTGCCACCGATCGCAACCAGGTCCTCTAGCAAAGCGACGGTGAAATCTGGCTGACGCAGGGACCTTACAAGCCATGCGCGTGCGTGATAGCCGGCGAAACAACCGACGATTCCGCCGAGCAGTCCCAGCCCCGCACCAACGAGAGCCGACTGTCCACCGCCAAGAGAAACGCATGCGCCCGTGAAGCCACCCGTGACGATGCGGGCGATGAGTCCTAAAGGCGCAGTGCGGTTCGGGGTATTCGGCAGCTTATCAACAATCAGTTCTCCGATGGCCAAAAGGCTCAGAATTATTACAGCAGGAAGCGAGCCGATGAGAGTCAGCGGCCGCGCAAGTTTGAGCCAACCCAGGTACACGGCCCACGCGACTGCGGCGGGAGGCGTAAGCGAGCGCAACCCCGCGAAGAGTCCAATTAGAAATGCGAACAACAGCGTCATCTTCAAAATCGATTAGTGACAAACGAAAACTTTTGCGCTAGGTTGCTGATACCCACCTGATCAAGCAAGTAGCGGCGCGACATGTTCCCGAACGTGTTAAAAATCTCTCGATTTTTAACATATCTCGTTGACGTGTTAAGAGCGTTAACATGAACTCTTCGCCACTTAACTGATCAAAAGAAGCGGGCCGACTTGTGCTAGAGACACAAGATCGACCCTAGATCCTCAACCTTCTATCGAAAGGATAAGGACCATGGCAAAACATGGTAGCGCATCACCTCGCAAACAAGAATCTCGCACACTCGACGCCAATCTAAAACGACGCGCTCGAAAACTCGCAACCGACAGCAGAGTCGATCCAAGAACACGCTCATTGATCCGCTATGGATTGGAGATCAAAGACCCGTGCCTTGAGCAAGTAGTGACTCGTGTTGAGGCCGGCGAAATGCGCATCGACCACATCAGCTTTGAGGGTGATTAAGAATTCCCGCGCGCCGCTCCGTGTCTCTGCGGTGCATAACCGCGGAGACGGCGGCCGCTACCTGAGTAAAAGAGCAAATTGACAAAAGTCAACAGAATTGTTAATAGGTGCTTCGGCGATGAAAAACCAAATACGAAGTCCGATAACTATTATCGGCAAAAGTCTTACGCGCCGCGGAAAGAAGGGTTATTACACAATTCCGCAGTTGACGAAGCTGACCGGACTAAGTCGACGACAAATAGATTATTGGACAAGTATGAACTTAATTACTCCGAGCCTCCGAGATCCCGCGATTCGCGGTGGAAAGCCCGCATCTTTTTACTCCACTTTAGAAGCTCTAAAGATCTTGATTTTTTCAGATGTGAAGAAACGCGGTTTCTCCTTGCTGCAAATCCGTCAGTTGCAGCGAAATTTTGCAAGCAATAACGTGAGGCTGGATGAAGCGGGCACTTACTTGCTGACCGATGGAGTAACAATATTCTATGCGAATGATGATAATGAGGTAGTCGACATATTAAAGAGTAATCGGCAAATGCTGCTCGTTCCCATTCAGGAGCAGATTGAGAGACTCAAAGAGGTCGCTTGAAAACAAGGGTTTCGTCCGGTCGGGGTTATTCGTATGCTGCAATAACCCATTGATGTCAATAGACTCTGCTGGATCTCCTGATACCTCTTCCTGATTGGAGGTCGCTATAAGTACCGTATGACAAACCCAAGACCTTCAGCCCGAGCTTTCTTAGATGCAGCCTATTCACAACTTAACTTCCTCGATGGGGAACTTCTAGAAGCAACTGACAAACCACAGTCTAACCTTACGCCAGAGCAGTGGATTGACAAGGGTGACTGGTTAAGTCTGGCCAAGAAGGTGAATGCTGAGAAAATATTCTTTGTAGAGAACAGTCCAGTCATTGTACTTCGCCGCAACTCATGAGTTGGATCTGGAGGCAGTGCGCCGCAAGTTCAATGAAATTTGGTGCATGGCTCGGCCAATGTTCTTGTTCTTAGCCACTGAAAACAATCTCACGGTTTATGATCTAACAAAGCCCCCCAGCAGGACGGCTGCGGAATGGAGGACTCAATCACCACAGCTTGATGCTGCGGGAACGATTCAAGCGGTCTCCAGCCAACTTCATAAATACAGAAGGGAGCAAATAGAAACGGGCAAACTCTTCGAAGAACAGCGCTTTGGCTCGCCGGGCCAACGAGCCGATCAGTCTCTTGTAGAAAATTTAAAGTTGGTCCGTGCCGAACTTCGAACAGAGGGCCTTAAAGGCACCAACTTGAAATATGCTCACGCTCTAATTGGACGATCTATTTTTATTCGTTATTTAGAAGACCGGGGAATTCTGACAAAGGAATACTTTAGGAAGATAGCGCGAGGCAATGAAAAATGGGAACGCCTACTTTATACGCAGGCCGCCTTCATCGATATAGATTCAAGAATGGACGACGTCTTGTACTTCCGTGTATTGAACGACAAGGAGTTCACTTATGCTCTTTTTGCAGAATTGGCCCGCGACTTCAACGGTGACATGTTTCCAACCGACAAGCGGGAGGAGGAAAGGGTAGAGCAAAAACATCTCGATCTCTTAAGAGGGTTTCTGCAGGGGGATTCAAGTCCTCAAAGGAACTTATTCTTCTGGGCTTACAGGTTTGACATCATACCGATTGAACTAATTAGTAGCATTTATGAAGAGTTCTACCATGCTGAAAACTACGATCGTGATGGCAAGGGTACTCACTATACTCCGGCGTCTCTGGTTGAGTTTATTGTTTCCCAAACGCTGACGCCTGAGTTACTTAGGAACAACCCACGAGTTATTGACCCAGCCGCCGGGTCTGGGATTTTTCTGGTCGAGTCATTTCGACGAATTATCCGCTATCGAGTTCAGGAGCGTGATGGGCGCAAGGTATCGTTTCGTGAGTTACAAGCGATTCTTCGCGATCAAATTGCAGGGATTGAGATCAATGAAGAAGCTGTTCGGGTCGCAGCGTTTAGTCTGTACCTTGCACTACTGCACTACCAAAAACCTCCCGATATTCTAAGACACATCGCGAGAGGCAATCGCCTGCCACATCTCATCTATCAAGAGGGCTGTCCAGATGATGGTAGGCATCTCAACTGTTTGATTAGCGCAAATGCCTTCGACATTGAATCTAGGGTTACAGACACCAAGGTTAGACGTCGGTTCACAAGTAACTGTGCGGACGTCGCGCTTGGAAATCCTCCATGGGGCTCTGCGAAGTCAGATGATGTAGGCGGTGTTAACGCGATGACTGTCGCTCTGGAATGGTGCGGGGAACACAATGCTCCCGTGAGCGATAAAGAACGCTCTCAAGCTTTTATCTGGAGAACATTGGATCTTTTGCGCAATGGTGGTGCAGCAGGCCTCCTCGTTTCGACCGGTGTCCTTTATAAGAAGCTCGCAGGGAGCCAGGATTTCCGAAGAGAGTGGTTGGCCGCGGTTAAACTAAAGCGGGTTGTTAATTTTGCTCACGTTCGTGATGTCTTTTTCAGGGGACCGGCCCGAGACGTTGAAGCAATCTCTCCGTTCGCTTCCGTAGAATTCAAGAAAGAGATCATGGATGGATCCGATCATTTAGTGCAGTATTGGTCGGCAAAGAAAACTGCCCAAGTTGAGCATCTACAGTCCGTCGTTCTTAATCAACCAGATCTTCATTTGATTTCACAGGCCGACCTTCAAGGCAATAGTGACCTCTGGAAGATTTACTGGTGGGGAAATCATCGAGACGCGGCCCTGATCAGCTCTCTGAAGGTGAACCCTCCCCTTAAACTGTTTTGTGACCCTAAGAGTAGCGGACAAGGATTCTCGTCAGCACGTAAGGAGCTAAAGCGCACACCCTCTTGGCTGTTGGATTACGACTATTTACCAGCTTCGCAGTTTCATCGATACGGTCCCTTAAATGAGGATAACTTTGAATCCGTCCCGCCAAAGCTTAAGCGTTTTGGTACACGCAAGGCATACGACGGCACTCGCTTGCTCATTAAGCACGGTATCAGTCAGAGATCAGAAGAAAAGGGTCAAATAATTGCCCGAGTAGAGAGCCGCCCCTTTTGTTTTAGTAATTCGATAAACGGAATAAAGCTACTCGAACCCGCTCAAGACTGGGATTATAAAGTCCTACTAGGAATCTTTTGGTCTTCGCTCGCTAGGTACTACTTCTTCCTCACCGCCAGCAAATGGGGTATGTGGCATTACGCCATTCATAAGAATGAGTATTTAGAGTTCCCTATTGTCAAACCCGAAAGCGATTCACTGCGCACAAGAATATGCGATATCGTCGAACGGCTGCGCGCATGGAATCCTGTGGCGCGGGACGTTCTCCAACCAGATGGAGAATCGCAAGAAGTCATAACAGAGCGAAAGGCGTCGTTGGAGTATGAGCTAGATGAAGCGATTTTCGATTTATATCGATTGACTCAGCCCGAACGGGACCTCGTCCGCGACATGTGTGAAGTTGGAATCGAGTTCTTCTATAAATCCTTTGCAAGCGAGGCAGTTCGGCCGGTTACTCATTTCGGAGACGTTAGTCATTCCGGGGTATTTGACCAGCTACCGTCAAACCCAAGTGAGCAATCACCACTAGAGGCGTATTTACACACGTTCCTAAGAATATGGAATAGCCAACTCATGCCAGAAGAACAATTTCGCTGGCGGGTTATCCAACCTCGTGGTGATTTTCCACTCTTGGCTATCATCTTTCCGATCGAACGCAAAGGGGAATCGATACAATTCTGGCGACATGACTATGATGACTGGTCAACTGTCGTTGAAAGCCTAGAGACTGAATTATTGTTTCCATACAATGGACGCCATATTTACATTGATGGAATGGTGCGGGCAGTTACGCATACCAGCATCATCATTATCAAGCGCAATGAGCGTCGTCTTTTTACGCGTAGCATGGCCAGGGAAAACGCGGAAGCAACCTTGGTTCAAGCCATAAATTTGCAGGAAGCTGAAAGGATGTTTAGTGAATTCACGCCCTCACCTCATGACCGCACCCCGCTTGTGGGATAAATTCGAGTCCCGCATTCTCGAAATTACGAGTGTGGCCCTAGTGCTGATGCGCACTGCCTCGGAACTCCCGGAAGATGAGAAGAATCTTAATCAGATCCTCGCTAAGTATATCCGCAAAGCCATGTGGATGCTCCGGGCTTCAGACCCGGGTTTTGATCACGCCCCTCATTTAGACGCAAGCAACCAGCCCGATCCAGATGACTCCTCAGCAGCTATTCGTGATGATATGCGTCCGGACTTTCAATGGGAACTCAAGAATGAGCAAGCACGAACTCGAGAGGAATACCAGAGGTTTTACGCAATGGAATGTAAACGGCTTGGTGCACCGAGCAGTCCGTCATGGGTTCTCAACAAGCAATACGTTACAGATGGTATTAAAAGGTTTACTCGGCGTGAGTACAGTTATGGTAGTCCGAGGTCAAATCCATCAGCATCGATGATTGGTTACATTCAGAACATGAAATTGGAAAATATTCTGTTAGAAGTGAATTACTATTGTGCCATTAACCGTATAGCCATAATTCGATTATCAGAACAAGGCTGGCAGAGCGATCTTACCTTCCTGCATCATTTAGTATCCCGTCCGGAAATTCATCCGCTCGTCCTACACTTACAACACCTTTGGTTAGACTTGCGAAGCATTCCGATAGCTCCTAAAAAGCCAAAATTAAGGATGAGCCGAAAAAAGAAAAGGACCGCCCGGTCACGCAAATCGGTCATAGTTTGAGACAACATAACAACCCCGTCGGTGGTGGCATCTTTTAATTTCCAGCACCGGATGGGGTGAGCCCTTCGATTTCCCTATTCTCGATTTTTATCATTTTCTGAAAAGTTTAAGGAGCGTGGCTCGAATAGATTGAAGTTTTGCCCGGAACGGCCGAGCGGGTGCTCAAAGGAAGCAAAACCGCAAGCCTCATCCCATCAGCCTAAATTGGGTCACGCCTTCGATTTTGCGATTCTGAATCGGCCGTGCCGATCCTACGGGTCGTGCAAGCACCCAAGTCAGTGGCCTAACGCCTCACTGCACGCCGGCAAAGATGTGTTGTCGTCCAGTCAACGATCGTTTCGAACAAACCCGGTGGGAATCGTTTGAGGCGGACGAACTCGTTGGGATTGTCAGGGGGAACCTCCATGAGGTTGTGCGATCCGTTTGGGTAAACCTTGACGGTGTAATCGCGGCGGCCCGCCTGATCCAGGGTTTGCATGATCGCAGTCACATTCGCTTTGACAGCTTCAGGCGTATCGAGCTCGCCGAAGATCGCCAACAGCGGAGCCTTTGAAGCGCGCAACGTTGAAGCCGGATCGTAGACATAAAACCGTCGCATGTGAGTCCAGAAAGGATCGTCACGTTTCTCCGGCCCGCGAACATCGATCCCAGGGTGGCGAAACCATTTCTTGTCTTTGGCGATAGCTCGAGCACGGGTGTACTCGTCCCACTTGGCGATGTCGGAAGGTAAACCAATGATCTCGTTCTTCAACTTTTGAAACGCGAGTGCGTCGCTGACTTCATTCGCGGTATATCCCGCTTTCGATAACTCGTATTCGCTATCAAACAACTCCTGCTCAGCAGGTGACAAACCGCCGCCTGACAAAGCGATCGCAAAAGCGGCGTCCGGAAACCGTGAAGCCGCGAGCGGCGCAATCCACCCGCCCTGACTTTGACCAAAAAAGCCGATTTGATTCGCGGCAATTTCGTTTCGAGCCTGGAGAAACTTCGCTGCTGCCACCGCGTCATCCGCGAGGTCTTCAAAACTCGCGGCACCCCAGTTACCGGTCGACTTGCCGACGCCTCGTTTGTCATAAATGAGGACGGCAAACCCGCGTGCAGCGAAGAAATATCCGAGACCCTAATACGTCTCGCGTAATCGTGGTCCACCACCATGTGTATACACGACGCGGGATGCTTTCTATTCGAAGCGGGGATCAACAGCGTACCCGCGAGCGTGACATCACCGTTCTTGAAAGTGATTTCTTCCTGACGGACGGGAACTCGCGTCGCGAACGCTCCTGATTGGCGTCCCTTGTGGTCCAATTCGATTACGTGAACTCCAGTATCGCGAAACGTGAGGGTTTGACGTGTTGGCGACGCTACAAACAAATTTGGTCCGCCGGTGAATTGAGTTTCCGATCGGGGGAATACCGCGCGGGCTTCGCCGGATTTTACGTCGGTCACAAACAGCGTGTCAGGAGTATCAGCAAAGGTATCGATCATCAGATGATCGCCGTTGCGGAAGCGATACACTCCGAAATAGCGCGCCAAAGTTTCCGGCGCGACCTTCGTAGTGCGCACCAGATGAAAACGAGCTTTAGTTCCGGGAACCTCGGCTTCTCCTTCGATTTCGTCGCCGGTGAGAGTTCCCGTCATGACGAGCTTAATCGAGCTCAACTCCAACCGAACGCGAGAACCTTCGAGCTGGACCAATGTCAATTTTGCTTTAATCGGTGGCAGCATCTCGCCTGCATTTTCAGTAAGGCTGAGACGCAAAAACTCGGACCTGCCGGACGGATGACTGTTACCCACCCACTCGCCGGTCAAGACATTTGTGGATTGCTGAGCGTGGCAAACTCGATTGGCACTCGACAAGCCGACCGCGATGGAAAGCGTCATCAACAGGGAAGCCTTGAGGATTATTTTGATCATGATGTGATTTTTTAAACCGCTGGGCGTGGGGAGCACAGTTAGCCGATCGGCGCATCTTCAGGATAGTTACTTTAAGGAACAATAGTCTGCAGCAGGCTCGCGAAACCGGTGAGACCTTGTTTTACGAAGCCGCCATCGCTTTGCCAAAGTTGCCATAGGTCTACTGTATTCGCTTCATTAAGTTTGAAATCATATCCATGTCGAAATATGTGGCGGAAGCCTACCAGGTCGCTCGTCACGGAACGAGCTTCATCAGATAACACCTGCGGGCGCAACGGCTCCAGATCCAGAACATCTTTTCCAATAATTCCCTGTGCCATCGGCTTTCGTCGCGGACATGGTTCTCGAAGGCTAGTGAGATTTGCTTGAAGCTGTTTTCTAGTGCGTTATAGATGTTGTGTAAAGAATAGCCAAGCGACTCCAATTCAGCGCGGTTGAGATTGTTGAGGTCGAGCTGATTTACGTGGCTTTCGATCCGATCGATCGCCTCTAGATCGTTGCGTATAACTGCAACCAGACTGACGGCAGTGCCGGAATCAATCTTCATCGCTCAAAAGAATTCCGTGCTCAAGAATTTGATCCCGCAAAACCGGTGGACAGCTTTCGAGGTTTACAATATCGACCGTTCGAGACAACACCTGTAACAGATGGCCCACACTACCAAACAATCGATCTCCTGGCAGCCCTTCAACAGCGAAATCAAAATCTGAATGAGGTGATATCGTGTTGCCCTTAGCTAGTGACCCAAACAGCAAGATTCTTTTGGCACCTTGCTCAGTCAAGAACCTCACAGCGAGAGTAATATCATTTCTGTCACCATCGCCCAGCGAAGCCGGCAATGTACGTTGATGGCTGTTATCTACGACCCGTTTCATGCTCAAAAGATTATTGCACGCGAGACTGTGGGGGCCAACCGTAAACTATCAGGTGACCCACTTGTCCTCATGTGAGTAACAAAGGCTACTCCGCGCGCAACGCGATGATCGGATCCACATGTGTGGCGCGGCGAGCCGGCAAGTAGCTCGCAAGCAGCGCTGAGATCA
Source organism: uncultured Acidobacteriota bacterium (assembly GCA_963789185.1). Classification (GTDB taxonomy): domain Bacteria; phylum Acidobacteriota; class Blastocatellia; order Pyrinomonadales; family Pyrinomonadaceae; genus PSRF01. The sequence continues at coordinate 184,311 of CAWBJU010000005.1, read as the reverse complement.
CCAGCATTCCAACCACAGCTAAGTACGTCACAGGATCGCTGCTCGACACGCCTGACAACATTCCACGCATGAGTCGCGTCAATGCGAGCGCTGACGGAACGCCGACAGCGATTCCCAACAAAGCGAGACGCAGTCCGTTGCCGATTATCAACCGGAAGATCTCGCGTTTGTTTGCTCCCAGCGCGACGCGAACTCCGATCTCGCGAACTCGTTGCTCCACGCTGTACGCGAGGATTCCGTAGAGTCCAAGCGCGGCAAGGAAAACCGCGATACCTGCAAAGAACGACATCACGAGAGTAGTGAACCGTGGCTGACCGGAGGCTTCAGACACGATCTCAGACATCGGCCGCACGTCCGCCAGCGGCAGTCCATTATCAACCGATGCAACAGCCGCGCGCGCCGCTCCAGCGACGGCGGTTGGATTACCAGCCGTTCGGACGATAAATGTCATCGTCCTTCCGTCGTATACAGGCCGCGGCGTTTGGACCAGTGAGGCGTAAACAGCCGGCGGGGCCGGTTCGTTGGCGCCCATCGACCGGACGTCACCGACGATTCCGACGATCTGAATGGGAGCGCTTCTCTCCAGCGGGTAGTAGCGAATCGTTTTTCCGATTGGATCATCACCCGACCAGTAGAGACGCGCGGCGGTCTCGTTAATAACTGCGACGAGTGGTCGTCCGCCAATGTCACCTTCCTCGAGAAGTCTTCCGCGTTTTAACGGAATGCCGAGTGCTGGAAACATTCGAGGTGTAGCAATCAAGTAGCGTGCTTGCCACGCGGGTGCCCCTGGTGGAGGTTCGGGCCGCCCTTCAATAACAAAGGCGTCTGATCCTCCTGACCACTGCAGTGGAAGGCCTGAAGTCGCGCCCGCGACTTCAACGCCGGGAGTTGCGGCTAGCTGATCTTCGATCGCCGCCAATTTGCGACGTGCAGCCGCAGGATCGCGCTCGCGACCGTTGGGAATGGACACGCTAAATGTCAGCACGTGCTCTGGATCAATGCCGAGGCTCACTTGCTCAAGTCGCTGGTAGGATCGAATCAAGAGAATCGCGCCGACTAGCAGGATTACACTCAATGCAATCTGGCTGATCACGAGCACCGAACGCGCCGCGACGATGGAGCGGGACGATGTCGTCGTCCGCGAGACGGTTGTCAGGATTGAATGCATTCGCACTCCAGTAGCGTGAAGCGCAGGCACAAAGCCGACCAGGAACCCGGCCACGATGACAAGACCGCCGAGGTACAGCAGCGCAGCGTAGTCGATCGTGATGACCTGTGAGACAGGCAGACGCTGCGGGTAAAGGGAAAGAAGTCCTGCCAGAAAAGCGTTCGCGAGCATTACACCGACGACGCCTCCGATACCGGCAAGCAGCATCGCCTCGACGATCATCTGCCGAATGAGGCGGCGGCGGTTAGCTCCGAGCGCATGCCGCACGGCGAACTCTCGCCGACGCGCTTCTCCCTTCGTAATCAGCAGGGCAGCCAGATTAACGCAGACGATCAGCAGCACGAAGAGAACGGCGCCGCCGAGAAGGACCAACGCCTCGCGCTGATCACCGACGATATCCTCTTGCAGCGATCGGGAGATTACAAAATGTCCCGCCGCATAATGATCGGGATACGTCTGTGACCAGGACCCGTGCAGAGACTGGAGTTGCGCATCGATTTGCTCAGCGCTCACACCATCGCGCCGCCGAGCGATGGCCTGCAATGCATGACTTCGTCGATTGTTGAATGTGTCCTCGGTATCGATAGACAGCGCCCACCAAACCTTCACTTCGTCTTGCCGAAAAGTCGAGACTTCCGGCATCACGCCAATTACTTCACATGGGTCATCGTCGACCCTGATCGTCGAGCCGATCGCGTTGGCGGCATCATTTACGGCGTCGTGACTGATAACAGCGACACATGCTTTCCCGCGTTGCGCCTCCTCTTCGGTGAAGGTACGTCCGCGGACGGGCCTGACGCCGAGCACGTCGAAGAAGTTCGGGGTCACCCCCATTGTTAACACGCGTTGGGGCTCTTCATTGCCGCGCGTTAGATTAGAGGCGTGGAACTGGTAGGCCGCGACGCCGGCGAACCCGTTAACACGAGCGCGGACATCGGCGAATTCCGGACCCGATATGGAGAAGTACGGGAAGTCAAAGCCGGAAGCGGGCAGATACCGTGTGTAGAGGGCGACGAGTTGTTCGCTGTGAGGGAATGGAAGTGGCCGCAGCAATATTGAATTGATGACCGTGAAGATGGCGACATTCGCTCCGATGCCAATTGCGAGAGTGAGAACGGCAGCGACCGTGAAACCGGGTCGCTTCCGCAGCGTGCGCGCGGCGTACCGTAAGTCCAGCCAAAGATCGCTCAGCAATCGGCTGCCTGGAGCTCCCGGTGTGATTTCTGTCGGCGGATGCGCCTGGCGTAGCGGCGCGATGTAGTCCGCGAGGACGTTGCCTTCACGAAAATCGGCAAGCGCTAACCGTGTTGCCTCGTCAGGTGACGTGCCACCCGCAACCAACTCCCGATATCGATCTTCGAGATGTTGCGACAACTCTTCGACGATCTCAGCTTCGCGTGTAGGCGAGAGGCGCAGTCCCGACAAACGCGGGCGCACATGGTCTTTCCAGTCAGGCATGTTCACCTCCTGTGACGCGTTGAACGGCGTCTACGAACGCGGCCCAGGTCTTACGTTGTTGAGCCAGCACTCGCCGACCTTCAGGCGTGACTTTGTAGAAGCGGCGCCGTCGCTCGTCGGGCTTTTCGACCCAGGTGCCTTTGATCCATCCACGCTCTTCGAGGCGATAAAGCAACGGGTAAAGGGAATCGATGTGAAACGTAAGTTGGCCGCCGGAGCGCGTGTGGATCAGTTTACTCAGCTCATAGCCGTGGCGGGGTCGCGCGTCGAGCAGTGATAGGATGAGCAACTCCGCAGCCCCGCGCTTCAGCTCGCGATCGAGCATTCGGGTATTGATATCTGTCATGGACAGATAGTATATGGACAGGTATCAAGGCGTCAAACTATTTTCGTTAAGAAAAGTTTTCGTGAGGGCGTCGGCGGTTTAGCTTTTCAACTTCTTCGGATCGGAGTTTATTCTTTCCAATACATCTGGCTGCTCACCTTCAAACTGCTGGTAACGCTCGAAATCCTTTTCGCTGAACGCAACAGAGAATTGTAAGTTATGACAGCGGATGCACCCATACGCTTGAACTTTTCTGTTGCCAACACCAAAAATTGCTTTAAGAGTCGGCACATCGTTCAGGGAAAACGATACGCTTGCCCCGTTCGTATCCTTAACTGTGCCTTCAACCAGGGCTGAACTTCCACATGCTGTGCACTTCATCTTTTATTACTCCGGTAACTGCATTCGTCTTACTAGATCTTTAAAGCGCGGGTCGTCCCTGAGCGGATCCACGAAAGGGTCAACACTCAACCGAGCGATACCCCAGTCGCGAGAGACATATGCTTGTTCCAACTCTTCAAAGGCCTTGTCCTTTTCACCCAGCGCGATGAAAATCGCGGCGATTTCATAAGTACCCACGAATTGCCTGTTGCCAATTTCTTTGTGCTGTCTGATCACTTCCAGGGCGTCACGCTTACGGCCGACCTTGGCATATGCATAGCCCAGAATTGGAGTTAAGTGTTGTGTCGACGGTTCTGTCGCCAATGTAGTTTCGTAAAGATCGATCGCCTCGGCATATCGACCGGCCGCACATAAAGCACGAACCATCCATATTTGTGCCGTAACGTGATTAGACTCGAGAGCAAGAACCTTCTTTGCCTGTTCCAATGCGAGGTCATTTTTCCTGGCGTATATATAGAGCCCCGCCAGATTCGCTCCCATTGGTATCGACAACGGTTCCAGGTCCAACCCACGTTTGACTTCCGATATCGCTTCGTCCAACCGCTTCTGAGGAAGCAAGAAATTCAACGCATACCCGTAATGATTCATAGCGACATTCGGATTCAGTTCAATCGCGCGCTTGTATTCGCTCTCAGACTCTGACCAGCTTTGATCGTAATAAGGGGCCGCGGCGTAACTCGCGTGTGCCTCTGCAAGATTCGGATCGATCTGTAGTGCCTGCTTTGCGGCTGCCTTCGCGAGAGGTGTCGCGTCTCGTCCTGACATATAAGCGTAAGACGGCATTACCGCGTAGGAATCTGAGATCCCAACGTAGGCTAGAGCGAAGCCAGGATCGAGTGCAATCGCCTGCTTGAATGCTGCAATGCTTTGTTCGACGTCGTTTTTCGTGCGTTTCGCGTAGTGGTAACGGCCTTTCAGGTAAAGCTGGTACGCTTCGTTATTATCCGTGTAACGTTTATTCAGTCCTTTCTCATCACCAGAAAGTTTTAGCTGAAGTTTTTCTGCGATAGCGGAAGCAATTTCGCGTTGCGTGGCGAGTAGATCCGACATCTTCCGTTGGTACTGTTCACCCCAAAGCGACTTTCTGTTCCTCACGTCAACGAGATCGACGCTAATAGTCAAGTTGTCGTCCCGTTGGATCAAGCGACCAGACATGACCGCATCCACGCCAAGTTCCGCGCCGATCTTTTCAACGTCAACGTCCTTGCCTTTATAGCGAAACACAGAGCTACGCGGACTGACCTTCAGATTGGGTAATTGCGAAAGTCGATAGATGAGAGATTCAGCGAGGCCATCTGAAAGATATTCTGAATCTGCGGCGTTGCTTCTATTCTCAAAAGGAAGGATCGCAATCGATTCAAAGCCGGCGCGTGGTTCAGGCTTTCGGAGATAGAAGCCGAGGGCGATACCGCTGGCGATAATCATGATCGCGAGCACAACACCCGCTGCAAGTTGGTGTTGCTTGATTCTTGAGATTACATACTCAGCGCTTGAAGTGGTATGTGTGTGCGCGGCGTCTGTGGCCTTGGGTCCCGAAGGCGAGGTGCTGCCGAGTGAGTCAGGGGTGACGGTACGTTCAATTTCCGCGTCCACATCCAGCTTCCGACGAAGGTTGCGCAAGTCGATCAATAAGTCTTTCGCGGTTTGATAGCGTTCATCTCTCTCTTTGGCCAGACACTTCGCCACGATTTCTTCCAGACGCTCCGGCATTCCGTCGACCTGCTGTGCGAGTGGCGCCGGTTCCTGTTCCTGGATCGCTATGATTTGCCGGTGAACATCCTTACCTTGAAAGGGTACGACTCCAGCAATCATTTCGTAGAGCACGACACCGGCGCTCCAAATGTCAGCACGATGGTCAATTCTTTTTCCTTCAGATTGCTCGGGCGACATGTAACTAACCGTGCCCATGACTAATCCGGGTTCGGTATGGACCATCATCATCTTCGTCCCAGCTTCAGAATCGATCGGATCCTGATTGGCGGACGTTGTGGGCTTCGCAAGACCAAAGTCGAGAATTTTCACGATGTGGTCGCGCCGGATCATGATGTTTTCAGGCTTGAGATCACGATGGGTAACGCCCGCCTCATGCGCGGCATTCAAACCGGCAACAAATTGAATCGCCACATCCAGCACATCAACTAACTTTAAGCGTCGCTTTGCTTGGTGCTGGCGAAGCGTGATGCCATCAACGTATTCCATCGCGATAAACGACGCTGATTCCGTCTGACCAAATTCGTGAATAGTGAGAATGTTCGGATGGTTGAGGTTTGAAACAGTTCGCGCCTCTTGTGTAAAACGTTGCAGTCGATCTTTATCTTTCGCAACCTCGGACGGGAGGATTTTGAGAGCAACTGTGCGTCCCAGTTCTGATGTGTCCTGAGCCAGGTAGACTTCTCCCATTCCACCGGCACCGAGTTTGGATATGATGCGGTAGTGCGAAAGAGTTGTGTTGGGCGTCAGCTCTTCCATTAATGAGTCCCCTCGGGAAGAGGGATACCTTAACTTTACTGGGCCATCTTTTGGAAGGGCGTTGTTGTTCTGGTTTAAGCTTATATGAAAATTCCGGATACGATCATAGCTTCGCGCAGGCAAGCCATCATCTTTCGGCAAATCGTGCCTCCGAACCACGATTCGACAGCCCCGAGTCCGCTGCAGGTATTCCACTGGACGTCGTTGATTTCATCCGCAGCCGACACGCGCTCGCTACCGAAATGGAGAACAAGGTTTACGTTAACATTCCGGATCGCATGCTCGCGGCGCCAACCGACGTTCAGGGAACGATTGACGAGTATGTGCGCGAGTTCCTTCTATTGTTTGAGTTTTCTGCGCATGAGGGCATCGCTCATTATTTCGCCGAAGGCGTTTTATATTTCTGGATCCGTCCCGACGATCTCGCCAACCGCCGTTTCGACGGCGTCGAGTTCAGCTCCACTGCTTACTGACCGCCGCCGCAGGGTTAGGCATCGATCGCTTTTTTGAGGTTTGCAATAGAACTCTCCCAGTCGCCTGTTCCTTCCTCCTGCCACAATTCGCGAAGCTCGGAGTCGTCACTCATTATCCGATCAAGCGTGCGACTCGCTTTCTCGAGAAGCGCAGAACTCGGCTTTAGCCCTACCGTCTTTACCCATTCATCGATCTGTTCTGTGTACGCATCGGATTGCGTGCCTCGACCGAGAAGCTTTGCAATCACTTCCACCGCGCCAACAGCCTCAGATGCCACAGGTGCCTCCAGGTAGCCTTCGGAGTCCAGTACCTTGTCCAGGGCCGACTCGATCAGTCCGAGATCCCTGGCTTCATCTAGTCCGTATGCCCAGTCATTTGCGTCATCGTTGCCAAAGGGTTCGTGCGACCATGCACCCATTGTCTCCTCCTTTTGTGATAACCAAGCCCACGACCTCTTCACAGAGCCGGTTAAATGTTTGGTGCGGCATGAACATTCACCGTGAACTCAACGCTTCAAGTTTGCACCTTCCAAGAAGTTTGTTCGCACGAGGTAAGTTGGGAGACGCTTCCGGGAAATTTTTGGTTCATGAGGGCAGAAGCCAAGCTGGGTGGAGAGATCTGCCCTGAAGCCACCGTCTTTTAGAACTATCCGGTCCGACGCAATCGCATGCTTCTTGACCAGATAGTTCTTGATCCTTACCAATCTCAGCCTTGCTTCGTTAGTACAGGCTTCCTGACCCGCATAAATCAGAACGTAAGCAATCTCGTCTGGTGAACTAACAAGCTGTCTCGCTAAATGATCAAGCACTGCGCGTTCGTCACTAGCTCGAATATTGCCGTACTCAGCGAACCTCGGTATTCCGCCACACGGAACATCAACCGGACAGGGCCGCTCCTGACCTCTGGCTCCTGATCGATCCAACTCATTCAAATCTCGCTCGGCTTCGTTTGCCGGGCGCGTGCGTGAACACTTTGAAGCAACGAGTTCACCTCTGACCCGATCCGCATAATTAGCTTCTGTATCTTCTATTTCCTGTTGACACCAGCAGGCTGAGACCGAGTCGAAAGACAACAGCATAAAAGTGGCTGCGAGAATAAGAGTTGACTTCATGCCATCTAAACTCCTGAAAAGAAATACACGGCGCGGCGATCATTCGTGAAGTGTTTACATAATCCTTACGAGGCCACGGAACGCATAGTTGTCCGTCACCTGGGCAGCTCCGCGAAGCTGACCTCTTTGAGTTCACCATCCTTGCCGTATCCGCCGTACAGCGTGTCTTCCTTTAGGGCTGGCCGCACCGTCTCGAACTCTTTCACAGCTTTTTCGTCGGCCTCGCCATTATTGTTGAAATCGCGACAGAACCACTCGCCGCTCTTAAAACCGTCTGCGCCCAGTTCCACTGCCAGGGACACCTTATGTCTGTCGCAGCGAGAGACGCGCTTCAAGTCTGGCCACTGCTCGGGCCCAGCGAACGAACGACAAAAAGAACAATCCAGACCGATGCTGTCCCACCGCGCGGAGTAGCTAAAAAGATCTCGTATGGTCATGCGTTTATGGAATTCCGATGCGGCGGACGAGATCTGCAAAGCGCGGATCGGAACGCAGCGGATCAAATCTTCGCTCAACCTTTAGCCGCATTATATTCAGGTCGTACATCTTGTTGGCTTCCTCGAGATATGCGAACGCCTTATCCCTTTCACCGAGCCCGATATAGATAATTGCGAGTTGGCCCGGTGATATGTATTGATCCTTTCTCAACTCGAGCAGTTCACCAAGGTCTCTTTCTGCTTCCTCTCGTTTGCCCGCCATAGCGTACGCATGAGCAAGGCCCATCAAACCAAGTGCTCTGGCTCGCGGGAGCTTTAATAGCTGATTGAATTCCTGGATGGCCTCGTTGTACATCTGCTTGTCGACGTATGATTGGCCCATGCGATAACGAGCCAGAATAAACCCCGAATCAAGCTCCAACGTTTTCTTCAGCTGGTCGATCGACTGATCGACTTGGCCGGCCAGAAGCAGAATGCGGCCATACCAGGCGTTAATAACCAACGATGTCGGATCAAGTTCCTGGGCTCTTTTAATCTCCGCCAGGGCCTCCTGCATCTTTTCCGGCATAATAGAGAGATAGATCGCGTACCAGTGGTGAGCTTGTGCATAGTTTGGATTGAGTTCAATAGCCCGCTTGAATTCACGCTCAGCGCCGGCAAAATCTCGATCATAAAAATACTTGACGTGGGCCAACCCAACATGTCCCTCTGCTAATGACTCATCTGTTTCGACAGCCTTCAGGGCAGCCGCTTTGGCTTTCGGTAGCGCCTCATTTGGCGCCATATCTCCACCCGCTTCCGGCCCACCGAGCAGCGAGTAGCTATCCGCCAGGCCACTGTATGCGAGTGCAAATGTTGGATCTTTCTGAATGGCTTCGTTGAAGCAGTCAACCGCCTTATGAAGTGCCTCCGGATTTCGCTTATTCCAATAGAATCGTCCCTTCATGTAGAGCTGATAAGCTTCATTGCTCTCAGTGTAGTGTTTAGCGAGTCCTTTCTCGTCGCCTGAGACTTTCAACTTCAGCTTGTCCACAATTTCTCGCGCAATCTCACGTTGCGTCTGCAAAACTTCCGACATTTTGCGTTCATACTGCTCACCCCAGAGCAGTTTGTTGTAACGCACGTCTACCAGTTCGGCGCTGATTGTCAGATTGTCTCCTCGTTGCACGATACGGCCTGATAACACCGCATTTACGCCGAGTTCGGTTCCGATCTTGATCGGATCTACTTCTTTATTCTTGTAGTTAAAAACCGAGCTTGTAGGACTAACCCTCAGATTTGGTAACTGTGAAAGACGATAGATGAGCGATTCTGCAAGTCCGTCGGACAGGTATTCCGTTTCCGTTTCGGTGCTTCTGTTCTGGAACGGCAATACGGCGATCGACTCAATCGCGAGTTCGGTGGTTGTTCCTGCACGAACGAAAAGAACAATACCAACGATGGCTGCGACTAGAACCAGCGCGGCCACTGCTGCGCCAACTCTGTGTTGCTTCATTGTGGAAAGAATAAATTCCGCGCTTGATGGAGCACGCTCGCCGGCGGAAAACGCGGAAGCGGTTGTCTCAACTGAACCTGGAGTTGTCGCAACTGCACTTCGCAATTCAGGGGCAACTGTGCGATCCATCTCGGCATTTACTTCAAGCTTGCGCTTCAATGTGCGCAGATCGATTAGGAGGTCCTTGGCTGTCTGATATCGCTCTTCACGGTCTTTCGTTAAAGCCTTAGTTACAATGCGCTCTAATTCGGCCGGTACGTCCGGTACGTAACGTGAGAGCGGAACGGGATCTTTCTGAAGAATCACAGAGATTACGTCAGCAGCAGTGTCGCCTTCGAAAGGCCCACGTCCAGTAATCATCTCGTAAAGCACGACCCCAAGACTCCATAAGTCGGTTCGCGCATCCAAATCGATTCCTTTTGCTTGTTCCGGCGACATATAGCTCGCCGTGCCCATGACCACGCCTTCGCGAGTGTTTACCAGTGCCCTTGTTGGGGCGTCAGAGTCAGAGGTGGTGGACGAAGGCGCACTCAGTTTAGCGAGACCAAAATCAACCACCTTCACGTATCCATCACGCCGCACCATGATGTTGTCAGGCTTGATATCGCGGTGAATAATCCCCGCTCCGTGAGCGGCAGCCAGAGCACTCGTTGTTTGAATCGCAATCTCCAGAATCTCATTGAGTTTCCGAGAGCCGCTGCGAATCCACTGTTTCAACGTGTCACCGTCGATGAACTCGGTCGCCATGAATCGAGTACTGTTCATGTTGCCTATTTCATGAATCGTGAGGATGTGCGGGTGATTCAACGCGGAGGCAGCTTGCGCTTCCTGAATAAAGCGACGCAGTCGATGTTCATTCGCAGCCAGATCGTCGGGAAGGGTCTTGATCGCAACGGTTCGATTCAACTCCGTGTCCAGCGCGAGGTAAACTTCACCCATGCCGCCCGCACCGAGCTTGGAGCGAATTTCGTAGCGACCGAGTCTAGTTCCCGCCGCGATCGTCATCAATTAAAGGGTGCAGCCCAGTTCGTCACTACATTAATCAAAAACACTCCTTCCAAGTCAATGACCCTACTGGCGCGTTTTGTTCCCGCGGTCTTCGAAAAGATTGTGAAGTCCGGTCTGTGCTGGCATCCTATTAAAATAAAAAGTCGCGGTCCTTTCGATTAAGTGAAAAGAAAGATGAGCCTGATTCTCTATTTTCTTCGGCACGGACAAACGGCGCTCAGCCGCGAGGATGTCTTTTGCGGATCAGGATTGGATCCGGAACTCACTCCGGAAGGTATGGAGATGGCCCATGCTTTCGCGAAGGCTTACCGCGAAGCCGAATGGCAGGCCGTTTACTCCAGTGGCTTGCGCCGAAGCATTACGACCGCGCAGCCTCTCTGCGATGCCTTGGAAATCAACTTACAAGTACGCGCTGAGTTAAATGAGATTGCTTATGGCAGGTGGGAGGGTCTGACGAAAGAACAGGTCAGTAAAGAATTTCAGGATGAATACACTAACTGGTTGAGGGACCCGGCTCGGCATGCGCCAACCGACGGAGAAACGGCCGTGGTAATTGCACAGCGTGGTTTCCAGGTCATCGAGCAAATCCAAAAACGGTTTACCAGTGGGAACGTTTTGATAGTCTCACACAAAGCAACTATAAGGATTATTCTTTGCAGCCTTTTGGGAATCGATGTTGGCCTCTTTCGTTATCGGCTCGCTTGTCCCGTAGGGGCCATTAGCATCGTAGAGTTCACCTCCAATGGTCCAATGCTGAAAACGCTGGCTGACCGGTCTCACTTAACTGAGGAGCTGCGGTCGTTACGCGGCACTTGATATGCACAACACCTGGGCAAAAACACTATGAATAAAGACGGAATACAGAGAGTGGTGCTGCGTCTGGCGGGGGCATTTGAGATTCTGGCTTTTATCGCGGTCGTCATGCCACGCAGTTGGATGGAGATATCACACGAATGGCTTGGGCTTGGCCAGATGCCTCATGGTCCAGTGCTGATGTTTCTTATTCGCCAGGCTTCTTATACCTACGGTATGCACGGCATTTCTTTGTGGGTTCTGGCCCTGGACGTGAAACGCTTCCGTCCGCTCATCATTCTAAATGGCATTGCATACCTGCTAGCCGCTCCGGTGTTTTGGGCCATCGATTACACCACGGGAATGCCGCTTTGGTGGACGATCGGAGACAGTCTCGGCTGTGGCTTTATGGGTGCGGTGCTGCTGTGGTGCAGTTTGAGCGGCTCGCAAGTCGAGTCATAAAGGCGCTATGGGTTCACAACGCTAGGATAAAACGCTAAGACCGATCCGTCCGAGGTCATTAATCGTGGCATAGACCATCAGCCCAAGCATGATCGCCCACCCGGCCAGAGTGACTGGTGCCTGAATCCGAAAGAGAGGCCCATGAATCTTCTCAAGAACGGCGAAGGCAATACGTCCACCATCGAGTGGTGGGAAAGGCAATAGATTGAAGATCGCGAGGTTCACGTTTATCGCAATCGAAAACGCCAGTAGACCAGCCATCGTGGACCCAAACTGAGAACCCCCAATCGCAACAATTCCAACGATGCCACTAATCTCACCGACACCGACGCCTGTAAAAAGCATGGCGATTCCTTGAGCCACCTGTTGCAGGTAAATCCACAGTTGTGTCGTCGCAAACGACAACGTATCGACTGCTGATAACCTGAACTGGAGGCTTCCGACAGCGATGAGGCCGAGATACGCGGTGACAATATTCGCGACAGGTCCACCGACGGCAAACAGAATACTCTTGTGGAGCGGCAGACTACGAGCCTCGCTCTCATCTAGCGCCGGCAAGACATACCCTCCCAACGGAATCGCCGACAGCCAGTACGATGTCTCTCCCCATTTGAATCCGACCAGTTTTGGTCCAAACCCCACGGAGAATCGCTGGATCGGAATCCCGCACATCTTCGCGGCCAGCAAGTGACCCCACTCGTGAATCGCTATCACGAGACCAACGACAACGATCACTGCAAGATAAGACATCGTTTGACCTCCGGACTTTCCCTCAAGTCTCTGTGCTCAAGACCTGACTGGCTAATGTTGCGCCTGATCGGCTCGCCTACGCAACTAAGAATAAAGACTACTCAGCGGCGCGGGCGAACTAACCCTCGTGGTCCTGTTGATACGCGCTCACTGCTTCCAGAGCGCCTTCGTGCATTCTCTCAGGCCTCACGTAGAGCCAGTGCTTTTCAAACTCCTCGTCGGTCATGGTTGAACTTACAGTTCGCTCTCTACTCTTTAACCATTGTTCTACCCACTGACGAAGTTCCGGGTTGCGGTTGAGTGCCATCCGCGCCGCATGCATGTTAAGAGGGATGCTCATAGTCTTATGCCACTTTCAAAATAGTGTTCCCGTCCGCTCAATGGATCCCGAAACGAAATCGATTTCGCCAGGAGCTTCAGCGGCCTGGAAAAATCATCCGTCTCTGAAGGAGTCCACACTGGATAGAGTTTGTCATTGATGACAGGCATTCCTAAGGCCGCAAGGTGGAGACGAAGTTGGTGTTTCCTGCCGGTGATGGGCAGCAACTGATATAGACTTAGGCTTCCAGGATTACTGATGACGCTGATGTGAGTCTCGGAGTTTGCCTCACCCGGAACTTCCTTCATGCGAAAGAATGGATCTCCCGTAACAATCCGACTGCGCCGAGTCGTGCTGAAGTTCGACTTTTCGAGACTTGGCGCGAGAGCCTCATATACCTTTCGAACCCTTCGATTCCGAAACAGTGAAGTGTAGTGGCCTCTTGTTTTCCGATTAAGGGAAAACAAAACCACTCCGGCAGTTTCCCGATCGAGACGATGGATGGGCACCAGGTCTTCCGCTGCTCCTTGCTTTCGCAGTCTGACCAGAAGTGTTTCGTGGAGAAATCTCCCCGAAGGAATCACTGGCAGGAAATGCGGTTTATCTGCAACCAGGATGTGTTCATCCTGATAAAGCACCCGCTCTCTAAAGGGCACGGTTTTTTCATTTTCCAGCTCGCGGTAATAGAAAATGCAAGCGCCAACTCGAAAAGCAGTCTCCGTGTCGACGCGGCGTCCGGTTTCATCCCTTACTTGACCCTTCTCCATCCGTGCCTTCCAGGTCGTAGCGTGCACGTGTGGATATTTTTCTTTGAAAAAGTCAAAGACAGTTTTCCACGGACCTGCTGGAAGCCATTGACTGCTTGGTCCAACTCCTTCGACGAAGGGAAGGGGAGCGTTCAAATTAACCTCGTTACTTGTTATGTTTCTCTGAACAACGTAGCGACCGAGTTTAACTCCCGCGGCGATCGTCATCAATGCACGAGCTACGCCACGACGAACTGCCGGTAATGTTCAAACCGTTCGAGTATGTGGCTGACATAGTTCACTGGTTCCAGACCGCGGCAAAAGCCAAACTTCACGACTGAGTCGTTTGAGTACTGCTGCGTCGATTTTTGCAACAACCAGTATGCTACGTCCTCCCATACCTCGGGATTGCCACCATACTTCTCGGTTAACCGCTGTGCGTCCTCAACATGTCCCGCCCCCGCGTTGTATGAAGCCAGGATGAATTTTAGCCGCTCGTTCTCATCCTCGATTCGCTTTGCCCAGTATTGGTGTAGCCATTTCAAGAACCTTATTGCACCCTGCACGTTGTCCTCCGGATCAAGCGGATTGGTGACTCCGTGCTCTTTTGCGGTTTTAGGCATCAGTTGCAATAGTCCGGTCGCGCCTGCCCAGGACCTTGCCGAAGGTTTGAAGCGAGATTCCTGGAATGCCTGCGACGCGAGAAGCCGCCAGTCCCAATTCAGCTCGACCGCATACTGTTTGAGCAGCGCGTCGTACTCGCTCAGCTTCCCGGTGGTGGAGGTAAGATATTCACTCGTCACTCGTTCGAGATGTCGACGGCGATCGATGAAATATTTTTGATAAAGACTGTTAAGTAGCGGCGTCTTCTTCTTGTCTGCAATCCAGGTATTAAGTGTGGCCAACAGTTCCGGTGAGTTCTTTCTAACAGCCCATGCGACTTTCTGCGTGTGTCCCAGAATTGGCCGCACTTTCAAATTCTTGAATTCAGCTTCTTTTAAGTCGGCGAGGTTCTTCTGCATTACAGTGAATTGAACTTCACCGCGAGCCACCTTCTGGGCCAACGCCTCATCCGGGATCTTACCGCCCACTTCGACGACGTAAATGTCTCCGGAGATCTCGTCCGATAGCTCGAGCAGCGTTCGCCGATAGGGAGATTGCTCGGGGAGATCAACTCTCTTTCCCGCCAGCTGAGCCGGCTGGGTTATTAGCCTCGCTTGGATATCAACCTCGGGTGAGGGATCTGCTGGTCCAGGCTTGATTGCCTTCTCGGTTCCTTTACCTGCTTCGGATGGTGGCTCATCCTGTTGGACCAAAACTGGATCAGTGTGGTAAAGCGCGTCTGTGAACGCTGCCGATGCTTGATTGTCTGGATTGGGGATCAACCGCGCCGCCGCAATGTCGCCTTCACCCTCGTTGAGGGCGGGTATGAGACTCTTCGGATCTGTTACTACGACGATCTTAAGTGCGACTCCCAAATCTTTCGCAAAAGCAGCGAGCAACTCGTATTCGTAACCAAGCGGTTCCCCCTGGTAGATGAAATAGGTGGTGGAATTGTAAGGAGCGACTACGGTGATTGATCCGCGTTCGCGAATCTGAGCAAGGTCGCGACTGACGGGCTCGACCATTGGCACATTTGTGCGCCGGTCGATGTGATCAAGCGCTTCGAGAGATGCAGGTTTGCGCCCGCAAGAGGGAATTGCAAGGAGAAAGAGAAAAATGAAAATGAAAAGTATCGCACCCGCCCCGAATCGCATTCAGAGTGTTTGTAAACGAAAGCGGTTGAGAAGTGGTGTAGAAATCTTGATTTTAACGTGCCGTCAGCCTCGAGCCAGGATTCTTGTCGCTACATGGCGCGCAAGGGCCATGATCGTCCAGGATGGATTTACTCCAGGCGCCGCGGGAAACAAGCTCGAATCCGCCACGTAAACATTTGTCGTTCCAAACACACGGCCTGAAGAGTCAGTCACTCCCCGGCGTACATCGATTCCGAATTGGTTGCCGCCGCTGGTGTGATCCGAATAAGAAATCAGATCGTTGTAGGTGAATTTAAGTTTCTCAATTCTTTCGATGTCGGATAGTCTTTCGATTACGGGAGGTCGCAACAATGGCAGAAAAACGCGCCGCGCCCCCACTGCCAGCAACCCTTTAGCGGCCACTGAGAAGCACCGCCGAAACGATTCAATGTCATGTTTGCTCTCCTCAAAATCGAGTTGTGCACGCCCATCTTTGAGCACGATTCGCGACTTTGCGGGATCGTCTTTCACGGTCACCGTCAAACTCATCGTCCGATGAAACTGTCTCATGATTTCAAAGTGCTCTTGCGGCGGCAGGTGAGAGATGAACGAAGCCAAACTCGCCGGATAGAGAATACTCGCCAGCCACCAAAAGTGGTGCTCTTTTAGAAAACCCAGGAAGTTGTAGATAGCCGGAACGCCGTTAAAAGGAATGTACTGGCCTTCCTTGATTACACGGCGCTTTGTCATTGGCTCGTCAAACAGCGCAAAGATTTGTGCGTGAGGTTGCAGGTAAACCTTTTGCCCGATCGACTGTCGATTAGGAAACCTTGGACTACGCAGCAGAATGGCGGAAGAGAAGAACGCCCCGGCGGCAACAATGATCCGCCGGGCGTTGATCATCGTGGCCTTAGTTGCACTTCGATTGGCGGCCGACACCGCCACTCCGGAAGCGGTCCAACTTTCACCAGTTTCCTGCCCAATGAGGGACCTTGCCTCGCAATCAGTGAACACCGTGAGATTTCCGGTTGCAAGAGCAAGCGGCAGAAAGCTGTTGCTCATATTTCCTTTCAAGTCAACGCCACAGCCGAAATTGCAGAGACCAACTCCAACGCAGCCGCTCGTGTACCGATTAACAAGCACGAGATCGTCTGGCTTGCCGAGAGCACCGGCCATTTCACGCACCACGGAGTTTGGTCGATTCTCCAGAGTTCTCGTCTGCCGTGTGACAGACATTACGTCACCGATGTGTTGATAGTGCGGTTCCAGAGTCTCAGCATTGATTTCAGCGATTCCGCTTTTCTCGCGCCACTCGTCAAAAACAAATTGTTTCGGTTTCATCGCCACCGCGCCGAAAACCATGCTGCTGCCACCGAGCGCACTTCCCTGGTAAAGCACCGTGCGATAACCGCTGGTCGTTTCCACATGACCGAACTTGTTAGACATGTCGAGTACACGAAAGTTTATTTGTTCCTGTGGAATGAACGGTCCTTTTTCGATCAGCACAACTTTGAAACCCGCCTGGGCCAACGTCGCGGCGGCCACCGCGCCGCCTGGTCCAGAGCCAATCACACAAGCGTCATAGACTTTAGTTAACACCTGCTGGTTCTCCGCAGACGCCAGGTCTCGAGCTGAGATTATGTGGCGCCGAAGTTCGCTGGTCAGTTTCCTGATCATGCTTTTACCTCCGCGTCTTCGATCAGCTTGAGAGCTCGTTCGTCAGCCCAGAACGCTATCAGGCAGAGTGACGAAAGCGCGCGGCCCATTTTTCGCACCAGCATGAATCGCGAACCCCGCGCATTGATCGCAACTCTTTCTCCTCCGTAAAGAATGGAGGCCCGTTGCGACCAGGCAAGAAACCGAGTGACCTTCCGTCGATGATCGGGACTGCCATTACGAAGCAGATGATCGACGTTTTGGCCCACATTGATGCCCGTGCTCTGGAGTGCCCCGGCCGGGATGAGAGTGGCCGCAACGGCATCAATAAACCGTCGATCCTCTTTTGCTAACGAACTCTTTGCTGTGACCGCGATTAGTAATGCGGCTCCGATAAAGCTGCGCCGGCTTAAGTGGGTTTCAAAAACGGTGATTTCTTTAAGAATCTGTTCGAGTGATTCCATAGGCTTGAATTATGAGCGGTGACCAGTGCCAGAAAATGCTTTCTATCGTCAGGCCCGTGTGCCAGATTTTCTGTGCACCATCTGTGTTTCTGCGCAGCACTCGACTGGCATCGTTCTTGATGCAATACGTAAAGAATGGTCAGTTTACAAACGAGGTCTGTTCAAGCAATGAGATCGATCGCTTCATCCTTCAGGTCTTCGGTTTTTAGTGCGCTTGCGATTTTGCTCACCGCAAGTCTCATGCCTGTAGACACACCATCGCAGGTTGTCCACAAGCCAGCTGCGCGGCATGTCATTATCTGCGTTGACGGTGTCGGCATCTCAACCATTAGCAGGATGCGAGCAAACGGGCACTTTAAGAGCTTCCACCATCCTTCACACATGATCTCTACGTTTCCTTCATTGACGAATGCGGCTCTGACCAAGATTCTCGAACCAGCCGGGGCGACGATGACGGGCGGCTACGAAGACAACTTCTTTGACACAGAAGCAAACCGGATGCGTGGCGGGATTCTGGACCGCTTTCGCAGTGGGCGTTTTATTCGCGGCACCTTTCGCGAACTCTTTGATTATCATCCCTCTGCATTCAAGAGTGGTCTGGGCTATGCAGCGCCTCCGCTGTCCACTTATCTCGAATCCCAAACCGATCTTATTCGCCTGCGTCAAAAAGCGAGGAGTAGTCGCCAGCCAGTATTCTTCGCTTACATGGGAGCAACGGATTCGTTAGCCCACGTTGGCGGCGAAGCACTGCTACGCAATTTTCTCGAAGGATTGGAAGACACTGTCGAAGACATTGTCCGTGACAGTAAGACTCCGGTCGTGGTGACTCTCTTTTCAGACCACGGCAACGATTTTCGGAAGTACCGTCGCTTAGCACTGAAAGAGCCACTGCGTCGGGCAGGTTTCAAGTTAGTGAAAAAGATTAAGGACGATCGAAGCGTGGTCCTACCGCAGTTCGGTCTTGTCGGCAGCGTAGTGTTATTCACCAGAGAAAAAAATGAAGAGCGCCTCACCGAAGTTTTGGCGACGCTTGAAGGAGTTGACTTTGTTGCATATGAAGAAGACGGAATAGTGCACGTTAGTAATCGCCGCGGAAATGCGACGATTGAGAAACGCGGCGACGACTATCGCTACTCGCCGAAGACAGGCGATCCTCTTGATCTCCTGGCGTTCACGCAGCAAACGGCGAGTCACCAAAATGGCACCGACGGATTCATCAAAGATGAGGACTGGTTCGCCTCGACCCGGAACAGCAAGAGGCCGGACGTCGTCAGGCGCATTTTCGAAGGAGCGACACAAGGAGTCTTGAACCGGGCCAACGTAATCGTTAATTTGGAGGATGGCTACTACACCGGCAGCTCTCTACTAGACACGTTCACCATCCTTCAGGCTACGCATGGCAACATTGGACCAGAGCAGAGCTATGGTTTTGTCATGAGCACTATGACGGAGTTGCCACCCTACATTCGCGCCGGAGATTTGTGGGAAGCGCTGGGATCAGCGCAACTGCACCGAAGCCCGAAGCGGAAGGAGAAATAGTATCCGACTGTTTTTAATGTGTCGCGATGCTTGCCGGGTACACTATTTGCTCATTTACCTTGCTAGTGCGGAGGGCATGCTCGATGGGCGAAGTCAGCGAGGAAAACCGAACGATTCTACTGGTTGAAGACTATGAGGATGTTAGACAAATGTTAAGGATTCTTCTGGAATCCGAAAAGTTCCGTGTCTTAGAGGCCTCCAGCGGCGCCGAGGCCCTTAAGATTCTGAACCGCGAACGTCCTGCCGTCATCTTGACGGATCTGGCTCTGCCGGGATTCGACGGATTCGAAACGATTCGCCGCATTCGCAATATCGATGGCTTTCAGAACACTCCCATCGTTATCTTGAGTGCATACAGTGGACCATCAGTTTTTGAAACGGCACGTCGCGCGGGTATAGAGGTTTTCCTCACTAAGCCGATTGATTTTGATGAATTGGCAGTGGTCCTGGAACAAATTTTAACGGATGGCAGGGCTCGCAAACCGAAATCTACGCGCTCATCGGCTAAACGTGCGCTGAGTACGGGCAAGATGCCGACGCCCGGCGCGATGATACGCGAAGCTCGTTTGACGATTTAAGTAGTTGGTCGCGGAATTTCAAAAGTAAATTTAGAACCGTCGCCGACGCGGCTTTCGACTGCGATCGTACCGTTATGGAGTTCGACAATCTGTTTGACTATTGCTAACCCTAACCCCACTCCACGTTTTTCCGGCTGTTGATCCGTTTCCATTTTTTCGAAAATCTTCTCTAACCGTTGTGAGTCAATGCCCGCGCCAGTGTCCTGTATCCAGCATTGCACGGTGGAATCGGTGACCCGTCCTCCGACTACAATCCTTCCATTAGGTGTGAACTTGATTGCATTGGAGAACAAGTTCTGAAAGACCTGGCCCAGTAGTCGCGCATCTGCAAAAATCGTCATGTCAGAAGGAACATCATTGATCAGCACTGTGCGTGAATCAGTCGCAATTGGAGAGAGGTCCTGAATAATGCTCTCTACCAGGGCCCATAAATCAAACTCGCGCCTTTCAACTCTCGGAGCGTCCGCGAGCTGAAGATTCGCCTCATCCTGCAGCACGCGTTTAATTAAAGCATCCAGTCTGCCGATATTCCGCCGTAATGCGGCTACGGAACCTGTGAAAAGTTCATTCTTTGAATCGTCTGGTAGCGAGCGCTCAAGTGTTGTAGTCGCCAGCGACACTGCCTGTAATGGCGTACGCAAATCATGAACGACAAAGCTCCAATGCTCTTCTCGTCGTTTTTGCAGTTCCAGCGTCATGTGAGTCGCATACGCTTTTATGGCTTGAGCCACTGCCTCGTCAAAAACAGTGTTGACGATTCGACCGGCATGATTTGTGAGAGGAAGATTATGTTTCTCGGCCAGACGATAAAGACAATTGCGTAAAATGCCGTACTCGGCTACCACTTCAGTTATATCAAATCCTGCTCTCCACCGTTGAACGCCATGCTCTGAAGGGCTCAGGATGAGATTGTCTTGGCTTCGATCAGATTTCAAATTCTCGCTTAGTTCCGTGAGCAGTTGCGGGATGTGATCGATAATAGTTGGAGCATCGAGGTGGTTCGCTCCAGGAAGTAAAGCGACTTCGCGCTGCCACGCCAGTATTAATTCATCTCGGTGTTCATCGATTAATTCGCTTAAATCAACAAGAGTAGTGATGTGCTTATTGTTCACAGGTTTGGGGCTAAAGGACGCAATAAATGATCGCGCCGGTGTGCTGCGGTTGTGCTGGTCAAGCATCGCAATCATACTATGGTGAACCTGCCAAAATCTGCATTAGGGAAACGAGTGCCAGCATCCACTCTTGTAGAACACCTGTGTGGGTCAAGTCAATTGTGAAAAGGGTTTACCCACCTCATCCTGAAGCATTCCCGACCATAACTGTACCATCGCCGTACGATAAAGGTATCGGCCAAAACTGGCTAAACATTAAGGGGCGACATTGAAACTACGCGTGTTGGTCAATTTTCATCAGTTTTTAATACAGTGGCACGACTTGCGCATGGATCATGTCCGCCAAAAGCTCTTTTTCGATTAAATCTGGGGGTGAACCATGCGTAAACCGACACTCTGCTTGCAGGGCCTCCTCCTGCTTATATTTATCCTAGTAATCCCTCAGCCTGCATCACCACAATCCAAACGAGCGAGCAATTCAAACAAAGTGGCGAGTGCGCCGATTCTGTGGCGGAATCCAGATAACATCTCCAGCCGCAATTTATTTTATGGTCCAGGCTCGCCGGACCTGGCACCTGTAGCGCCTTTCACTTTTGTTAAAGAAGATAAAGGCGGCGAGTCTCCAAAGTTTGTCGTTCGGGATGCGCGTGGCGATGAGTGGACCGTCAAACTTGGACCAGAAGCACAGGCAGAAACTGTATCAACAAGACTAGTTTGGGCCGTCGGTTACTTCGCTGAAGAAGCATATTACTTCGATGAGGTCCGAATAAATGATCTCCCAACGCTGTCACGTGGGCGCGAGTACGTCACCGCCGAAATCGTGCACGGCGCACGCTTTGAGCCGGAGCGAGCAACTATGATCTCAGGATCAAATTGGGACTGGCGCAAAAATCCTTTTGAGGACACGCGAGAGTTGAGCGGATTAAAGGTGCTCATGATCCTGCTTAACAATTTCGACGCGCGTTCCGCCAACAATCGCATCATTTACGTCAATGGTCCTCGCGGTAAGGAGGCACGTTATTACGTAACCGATCTCGGCGCGACACTCGGGCGTGCGGGGGGATTGGGTGGCACTCGAACGAAAAACAATCTCGCTGATTTTCTTTCGACGAAGTTTGTTCGTGGCGTCGACGAGCGGGATGGCGTAGTTGAGTTTGACTATGACACGAGACCGCGCGGGTTCGGTCACTTATCTGTACTTCATCCGTTTTATTATCGACATGAGGTCAACAAGGAAAAGGCCATGCGAGGTATTCCGGTTGCCCATGCCCGGTGGATAGGATCACTGCTTAATCAATTATCGGATCAGCAGCTTCGAGATGCGTTCCGCGCGGCGGGATATTCGGAAGGTGTTCAGGACAGTTATGTCGCTGCCCTTCGCGAACGCATAAACCAGCTTAGTCACTTAAGCTCTGGAGCGCCGGCGCGACGCCAACGATCCGTAGGCGTGGCGGAGAGGGTTACTCGATTCAACTCTCGAGCTGTCAAACAGGTTCGGACGAATGTCGGCAATGCATTCAGCAAGGTTGGGTCAAAGTTAAGACTGAACTGAGTTGAAGGTTAAGGCGTTAAAGACTTCTCTGACGTGAATTGCTTGTAATATGAATAGACGTATTTCTTGAGGGTTCGAGGATAAAAGAAGCTGTCCTCAAAATCATATCTTTTCATCTCTTCATAAGCCTGATCGGCCGACCACCCATCGCGACTGATGCGATAGATAGCCGTCATCTCTCCTGTCCGATGGCGACCGCCCTTACAGTGAACATACACGGGCCAATTGGCTTGATCGTTCACTAACTCCAGGAAGTATTTTGTTTGCTCTGCGCTTGCGGCTCGTTTAGTCGTCAAAGGGATATTTACGTAGTGTAGACCAGCAGCGCGCGCCCATTCAGATGCTTGCTTAACACTGTCTTGCCGCAGGTCGATGACCGTTTTGATACCGAGTGTTTTTAGTTGAGTAAACTGATCGGCGAACGGCTGGGAACCGCGGTAATAGTTATCATTTATTTTTCCGAAATTCTCAATTCTTACTCTAGCTGTATTAAATGACTGCCCATACGTCGCCAAGCTTTGGACGAAGAGAATACCGACCAGGAAAAAGTAGAAACCGGCTAAGTTACCTTTGGATTCGCGTGCGATCTTCATTTCAACTACCTTTTGGTTTTACTTGTGCGAGAGGTCGGGACAACGCCAGTATTAAGATGGCCGGGTTCGGCAAAGGTTGCCGTAGCAGAGGACTCAATATTCTGTGCGACAAAGTAAGTGCAAGCGAGGACGTTCACGCGCCCTCGCTTGCATTAGTAAATCAGACTATGGCGTGCGGTTGCGACGCGCTTGACCACTTGTATCCGGCCGGATGGTCCGGTTGTGGTAGTTCGGGTAGGCCGGCCGCTTCGTCGGTTTTGGCGGATTCTTCTGAAGTGCTGCCATCGCCACTTCAACCGCCTTTTCAAGTTGCGGATCGCGTCCCTGTCGCCAGGACTTCGGGTCCATCTCCACCTCGATGTCCGGCGAGACACCGCGATTCTCAACCTCCCATTCGCCTTCAGGACTGTAGAAGGCGAAATGCGGCGCTGTCACCGAGCCACCGTCTATGAGCACAGGATAACCGCCGATGCCAACCAGCCCGCCCCAGGTCCGCTTTCCGATGAGTGGGCCGATGTTGTGCCGTCGAAACATCCACGGCATGTAATCGCCGCCACTGCCTGCATACTCGTTGATGATCATCACTTTCGGACCGGGGAGCGTACCGAACGGTTGGCGGAAATCCTCGCCGTCGCGCACTGCCCAGTAGCTGTTGAGCGGCTTTCTAAGGTAGTCGATGATGTAGTCTGCCGCGCTGCCGCCGCCATTGAACCGCTCATCAATTACTGCCCCCTGTTTGTGAAGCTGCGCAAAGTAGTAACGGTTGAAATTGGTGTACCCGCCCCCGGCAGTGTCAGGCAGCCAGACATAGGCCAGCTTGCCACCGCTCATCTGATCGACCTTGCGGCGATTCCCCTCGATCCAGGCGAGCGTGCGCAACCCGCCTTCGTTAGCCACCGGCACGACTGTGACTTCGCGCGAGCCGGCGCCGTCCGGATTGGGACCGACACGGATCACGACCTGCTTGTTAGCGGTGTTCTGAAAGAAACTGTAAACGTTCTCAGTAACCGTAAGATTGCGGCCATTCACCGCGAGCAGGTACTCGCCTGGCTGCACGTTGACTCCGGGTTGCGTCAGTGGAGCGCGCAGTTGCGGGTTCCAATTCTCACCGTCGTATATTTTGGCGAAGCGATAGCGACCGTTCTCAATCGCGTAATCGGCGCCCAGCAGTCCTCCTGGCACGCGCTTGGGATCGGCCACGTCACCGCCCTGCACGTAGAGATGGCCCACTGTTAGCTCGCCAAACATTTCCTGAAAGAGATAACTCAGATCAGCGCGGTGAGTAAGCGCAGCCAGGTAGGGCTCGTATCTCTTGGCCGCAGCCTTCAAGTCGAGGCCGTGATGGTTCGGGTCATAGAAGTAGTCACGCTGAATGCGCCAGGCCTCGCGATACATCTGCTGCCACTCGGCTTTCGGGTCGACATAGACCTCCATATCCTCAGTCTTGATTTTCCCTTCGCCGGGCTTGAGTGGCTGTGTGGTGGAAACGATGAACCAATTGTCGCCCGTGGTGGTAGTCGGGGGCGCGGCTTGGCGGAAAAGCATCTTTTCACCGTTGGCCGAAAGGTCAAAGCCGCGAAGACCGTCAAGCACTTTTTCGAATTTGCGCTTCTCCATGTCGAACTTGTGAAGCGTGATCCCTGTCACACCGGGTGAAGGCGGCAGGACTTCAAAAAGGAAGATCGTGTTTGCTTTGGCTGTGGCCAGTCCGACGAAGTTGCGGGCCGGGATAGGCAAAGCAAGGATGCGCTGGCTGATGCGATCGAAATCAATGGTGACTCGCGGTGGCGCTTTTTTGTCTTCGGGTTTGGGGCTGGATTGAGCAGCGGCCGTTGCGGGATCGGCTTTCGGATCACTTTCGGCGGGCTTGTTGCTCGGTGCTTCACCCTTCTTTTCGTCCGCTATTTTCTCTTCATCGCTTTCGGGTGCGAGCGGTGAGGGGTCGGTCTTTTTCAGGACCACCACGTAGGTGCTGCGCGTCGGTTGATGCGGATAGCTCGACATGTCAAAGCCGGAGATCTTTGGACCAATGTCGGTGCTCGCCATGAAATAGAGGTGCTTGCCATTCTTGTCGAATGCAGCAGAACTCGCATCACTCAGGCCGTCAGTCACCTGCTGGGACTTCGCTTCCTCGATCGAATAGATAAAGACCGCGCTGTACCACGACTCGAGCGGTTTGGTGTAAGCGATCCAGCGGCTATCCGGCGACCAACTGGCGTTGAACCCGCCGCCCCGCCTGGAGGTGTCAACTTTGACCGGCGTACCCTTATCGATATCCACGTAATAAAGGTTGAGCCGCTTGTCCGCGAAGGAAATCTTTTTGCTGTCGGGTGACCAGGTTGGTGCGTAGAAGAACGACGGTTGGCTGCCAAGGTTGATCTTCTTGACCTCGCCCATGCCGCTTTGCTGTCTCAGGTGCAGCGCGTACTCGCCTGACTCGTCCGAGAAGTACGCGATCCATTTACCGTCCGGCGACCAAGCCGGGTCACGGTCGGCTACGCCGGTCGTGTTGGTTAGGTTGCGCACGTCACCTTTTTCGGCAGGCACGGTGATAATTTCGCCGCGAGCTTCAAAGATAGCCCGCGCGCCGGTGGGAGAGAGGGCGGAGTTCAAGATGCGATCGCCGACCTTCTCGTACTTTGGCCGCACCGACGGGATATCCGCATTAATGGTAATGGGGACGCGCTTGGTCCTACCCGAGGTTAGATCGTAAAGATTGAGTGACCCGAATTGCTCGTAAACGATCGTGTCGGGTCCGCCTCCAGTAGAAGCTGAAGCCGACTTGATGTCTAACCCCTGATTGTCAATTGCCTGTGTCACCTTTTTCGACCCGGTGTCGTAGGAGAAGAGCGTAATTGCGCCGTCGCGGTCAGACAGGAAATAGATTTTGCCAGCACCTCCCGCGGGCCACATCGGGTTAAAGTCGTTTGAGTCAGTGCGCGGGATCTTTTCAACGCTCGAATCGCTCAAGTTAGCGATGAAAACGGGAGTCGCCGTCCCGCCGCGATAACGCTTCCAGGCATTGAACGAGCGTGGCAGCGGCACGTAGGCGAGGCGCGCGCCGTCCGCTGAGAAAGAACCCTCGTAAGCCATCGGGAGCGGCACGGGCTTCGGGTGAACGCCATCAACTGCGATCGTAAAGAGCTGCGCCGTGCGGCCGGTTTCGGCGCTGCGGCCTGAGACAAAGAGCACAGATTTTCCATCTGGCGTCCAGCCCGACAGTTGATCTCCGCCCGGATGATAGGTCAAACGTCTCGGCACGCCGCCTGACGCCGGCATGACATAAATGTCAACGTTGCCGTCGTATTCACCCGTGAAAGCAATCCACTGGCCGTTTGGCGAGAAAAGGGGACTGAATTCCCGGCCCACACCTGTTGTCAGGCGGCTCGCCTCGCCACCATCACGTCCCACAGTCCACAAATCGCCGGCGTAAGAAAAAACGATGTGCGTTTTGTTCAGCGTAGGCGTGCGCATCAGCAACGGGTTGTCTTGGGCGCAAACGAAAGAAGTCGCGCTGAGGATGAGTGCAACGATCAGGATTAGGTTTTTCATTTCAACTCCTTGTTTCGAAGGAAAATTGTTGAAGGTTCGGGACTATAGCGTAAGCGTAACTTAGGAGCGGCCGCAAAAGTGGGGCAACATTAACGTCTCTCGAACTCGGAAGCAAGGAAACCTTGAGTAAAATTCCTACAGGGTGAGAGCGAGCATACTTTGGGGAACCCCCGCTCTCACCCTTAGAGCAACGCAGACAAAAACTCTTCCCGCAGGCGTGCGGCGCAAGCGGCAAGGGTTCTACACACGTTGCCCTATCTCTAAAATCTTTAATGGATCAAATTTTGGGGAAAGAGCCGGGACGGGAAGAGGTTTTTGACCGCGACGGATTATCCAGTCACGATAGCGAGAAGTCAAACCCAGAGACGCATTCGGCGGAGCTACTTTTGATACGCGGCAGTCTAAGATCGCGGCGGGACGTGTTGATACTAAGCCAGCCGAAGCCGCGCAAAAATCTCCCGTATCTACATTGTTGACACGCGTCATACCAATTGGCATAGTAGTGCCATTGAGAGAGGGATCTATCACATGAGAGTGACGGTCAAAAAATGGGGAAATAGCGCCGCTGTCCGACTTCCCGCTTCGGTAATGCAGGCAACACAGCTTGAGCTCGATGAGGTGGTTGAAGTGCGTGAGGATCGAGGTCGAATTGTTATTGAGCGAGTAAGACCAAGGAAATACGAACTGTCCGAGTTGTTAAAAGGCATCACCAACAAGAACCAGCATAGAGCGATTGATTTTGGCCCGGCTGTTGGTGGAGAGATTTGGTAATGCCGCGGAAGTACGTTCCGGAAGCTGGTGATATTGTTTGGTTAAACTTCACGCCGCAGGCTGGCCATGAGCAGGCCGGACACCGACCGGCCCTGGTGTTGAGTCCGCGCGCCTACAACCAGAAGACAAATCTCATGGTCTGCTGTCCGATGACAACGCAGATCAAGAATTATCCTTTCGAAGTGCCGATTGCGAGTACGACGCCCTCAAGTGTCGTGCTCGCCGATCAGATAAAGAGTCTGGATTGGCGTGATCGAAAGGCTACACGTAAAGGGGCGGCATCGGCAGACGAGCTGGCGGATGTGCGCGCTAAGATTTTCGCGCTCATTGGATAGGCAAATATTGAGGTCTTAACCACTATGACAATCAAACAGGAATTAAGTTTCACCTGCGAGCCAAGTCACTCAATCTCATCGTCTCTAAATTTACCTTCCTAAGTTTCAAGGCGGCTACGCAGACTCGTGATATCGCCGTGCGGAGGCGCACCGAAATGCCTCTTATATTCGCGGCTGAAATGTGATGGGTCCTCGTAGCCTACGCGGAACCCGGCGCTCGCGGCATCCATGTCTTCGCCTAACATTAAGCGTCGTGCTTCCTGCAAGCGAAGGTGCTTTTGAAACTGCAAGGGACTCATCGAGGTAACGGACTTGAAGTGGTGGTGAAAGCCCGACACGCTCATTCCCATTTCGCGCGCGATCTCTTCCATCTTCAACTGCTCGTCAAAATGCTCTCGCAGGTGGCCAATTGCCTTCGAAATGCGGCGCGTGTCTCCGCCCGAAGCTAAAATATGGTTGAGACGTGCGCCTAGTCCTTCGACCCGCACGTCCTTCGGACGGATTTTAAGTCCCGTGATCGCGCTTCATGGCCCGAAGATTACTGGTAAGCCAGGTCGAAGTTCAACATTCGAAGGGCAATCAGGTCGCATTAAGCTGGTGCCGAGGCCGGGAGTCGAACCCGCACGTCCTTTTCGGACAACGGATTTTAAGTCCTTTCACCGCGCTTTGACCCGCGTCTTGGACCACGACCGAGAGGCAACTCGCGGAGCGCGCCGCACCATAGCGCCAACAACAATGAGTTATCAAAATCAACAGCGTTTGCAAGAAGGGGAGTCGAAGGTGCGTTGACATGAATGAAGCGCAGAATTAGACTGCCGCCTGTCTTTCAAAGGTCATCCTCGCGGTTCTTTCACCTCCAACCTACGCAAGAGGTCTTACCGTGCAGCAATACAAGCGCTGCCTCAATGGTTTTTTGTCAGTCGCAAACCCTCAGAGACCAGAATGGTAACTATCTTCAAGATAATCTTTGGGATTTACTATTTTTTGGCGGTCTTTTTTGCTTACTTCGGACTGCGTCTATCAATTCGACGCTTGTTCGCACAAAACACCTTTGATTTTGATATAGAACTCGCTATCCAGATAGAAAAGCGATCAAGGTGGTTCAATGTAAGGCTGTACGTCTCGGAGTGGGCAAGTGTAATAGCCAAAGGGATCTTTTGGCCGGCAATGACGTCACCGACAGAGCCAGACCGCGAACTAAAGTTCTTTCTCCTGGCAGATGCCATAATTGTCGGCGTTATTTTACTCGCTTACGTGTACCCTCCGGTGTCGGCTTTGATAGTCACATTCCTCATCGTTTGTGCTTGGGGATTAATTTCGACGTTGATTTATTTCGTCGTGTATCCTACTTCCTTGCCGGAACAGCTCCGAACCACACCTCATAATGCTTATCTTTTGTTCATCGGCGTGTTTTTGGCTGCTTTTGTTGGAATCGTAATCAATATCGTAGGAGTGGAGACGATTGGCAAGAACGTTTCGTGGTCCCAAAGATTCAACTTAACGATCTCCGTCGCGCGAGATTTAGCAAGCCTGAATATGTCGGAACTCGCTAGCGCCGGATTTGCTGGAATCTTTAGTCTCAGACTGATTTCGAGTGCGCTTCTGTTCTTGGTTTTCTTCAGGACCATTTTTCGATGGAAGGAGTTCAAACGCACCGATCAGGATCTCAAAACCATAGCAAACGGCGACCTACTAAAGGGTCATTTTGAGAGTGCCGGCAACTGGCTAGCGCAAGTTAGTAAACCCGACGCAGAGGTCTTATTACTTAAGATTCCGACTGCTTTAGGTTTGCATGATATTGAAAAGGCTGTGTCGTACGAGGATCTGCTTAAACGAATGAAAGGCATGGAGAAGCTTCCTTTCCCTTTGGAGTCAGACACAATCGCGGCCTCACTCGCTAAGTTCCCAATCTCAAAACAGGTGATATTTCGCTACTTCGGCCGTTTAGTGGAATCGAAAAGACCGGATGAAGAAATCGCATTGTTGATGATGACACTTGTCAATATTCGAAGACTCGATGAACTAGATGTGGTGAAGTTCTTTCCCGTAGCTGATGACCATGTTCTTCCTCTCTGCAAAGCGATCGTTTCGTTTTGTAATAGTGAAGTAGACGAGGGAATGATAATGCTGCAAAACCTGAATGTTGCTGCCACGCCGACCGCTGAACTCTGTCGACGATACCTGCTGTTTTCCGGTGAGTTGATGTTGTACGACGGCGAGGCGCCACTTGACGTTGTATATGAGTGGTACGAAAAGAATTTTGCGGAACTCCTGAATTGCGCAATGAAGGTGGAAGGCGAAGACAACATTGATCTTACTTGTAGACTGTTGATGCCGATTTTGAAAACTCTTGAACGTACACTTTCCCTGTCGCACGTCGTGCCGATGTATAAAGTGCTTGAGTCGCTGGTAACTAAGACATCTGAGCGTAGAGAATATTTAGAGCTAATGTTAAAGGCCGCACGGGACCGCGGAACACGGGGTTTTTATCGAATGCGTTTCAGCGGACTTGAGCCATAGGACTAATTCAAGTCTTGAAACGCAGAAGTGAGTTGAATTTTATGTTCGGGCAGAGAGATATCCGCTCTCTTGATTGTGGCTGCCTCCGCTTTATAACCGATGAACTTCGCTAAACCGTTCCTGACCTCTTCCGAAGTACACGTCTGGGCAGTTTGGTTGAATACACCCACTGAGATAAGTCGTGCTTACCGCGATCTCTTAGTTGCGGAAGAAATTGTGCGAGCGGAAAGGTTCGCATTCGAGAATCTGAGGAGGCACTATGAAGTTTCGCAAGGCGCCCTCCGTTTGTTGCTCGCACGTTACTTGAAACGCCTGCCACGTGAATTGATCTTCACCTTCGGTCCTCGAGGTAAACCCGCGCTGGCGGACGATGTCCACCTTCAGTTCAATCTTTCCAACTCCGGCGAGATGTCGCTTTATGCCCTTACGACTAATTGTGAAATTGGCGTGGATGTGGAACAGGTGCGTCCCCTGATTGACCTGAGTGATCTTGCGTCTCGCTATTTCTGCGACGCCGAAGCCGCGGAACTATCGTCGATTGACGACGAGCGCTTTAGGCTGGAAGCGTTTTACCGGTGCTGGACACGAAAAGAGGCCTACATAAAAGCGATTGGGACCGGACTCTACCATCCGCTTGACCAATTTCAAGTGACGTTATTAGCCAATGATCCAGCGCGGTTTGTGCACATTGGTGGAAGCGCTAAGACCGCCGACGGATGGACTCTCCAACATCTTGACCCGGCTCCTGATTACATCGGAGCCCTGGCTTATCAGGGCGCACCCCGCAAAATAATATTTCATCCGCCTCTAACGCCCCACGAACTAATGAGGATCGGAGAATAGTTGCCCACCACGTCGTCTGCTTCCAGACTCAGTCGAGTTCACGACAGACAGCGCTCTTAGCTTCAACTACAACGATTGTAAGCCTCCCTTAAAACACCACCATTGAAAACTAGAGGTTTCCGAGCGACTATGACGCGAGGAGGCCTCGATGCGGAAGAGCAAATTCAGCGAACACCAGATCATCGCGATCCTGAAAGCGGTGGAAGCTGGACGAACAGTAAGGGACGTTTGTCGCGAGCATGAGATCAGCGACGCCACCTATTACCAGTGGAAGTCAAAGTACGGTGGCATGCAAGCCTCGGACATCAAGCGCCTGCGTGAATTGGAAGACGAAAACCGGCGCTTGAAGCAGATATCAGCAGATCTGCTACTAGAGAATCGGGCGCTGAAAGATGTGATCGCAAAAAAGCTCTGAAGCCAGCTGCGAAGCGCACGCTGGTTGTAGTGTTGCGCACAGAGCATGGCTTGAGTGAGCGTCGGGCCTGTGCAGCGATAGGTCTAGAACGATCGGTCTATCACTACGAGCCGCGACCGACGGCGGATGGACCAATCGTGAAACTACTGCTGGAGTTGGCCTGGCAACGCCCGGAGCAAGGCTTCGGTAAGTTGTTCAGACGCTTGCGACGGCTAGGTCACGGTTGGAATCACAAGCGGGTCTATCGCATTTATTGCGCGCTGAAACTGAACAAAAGACGGAAAGGCAAAAGACGTTTGCCAACAAGATGTCCTTCGCCGCTGGTCGTACCTGAAGCAATGAACGATTGTTGGTCAGCCGACTTCATGAGTGATGCGTTGTGGGGTGATCGTCGCTTTCGCACCTTCAACGTGGTGGATGATTTCAATCGCGAAGGACTGGCGATCGACGTGGACTTCAATCTGCCGGCGCCGCGCATCGTGAGAACACTCGATCGGATAGCCGCCGAGCGCGGCTATCCGCGCAAGCTGAGACTCGACAATGGTCCGGAAATGGTCTCGGTGACGCTGGCTGAGTGGGCCGAACAACACAACGTGATGCTCGAGTTCATCAAGCCTGGACGACCGATGCAGAACGGCTTCATCGAAAGATTCAATCGCAGCTACCGTGAAGCGGTGCTCGATATGTTTGTCTTTCAAAGCTTGTGGGAAGTGCGCGAACAAACAGAACTGTGGCTTAGGGAGTACAACGAAGAACGACCACACAAGTCTTTGGGCCACCTGACGCCCAGGGAATACTTGTTAACCCAAAAACCGGAAATCTCTAGTAACTCGTGGGTGTAATCGCGGGAGGCTTACACGATGACGTTCGAAAATTGGATGGTTCTCCCCCACAACTATCTCCGATACTCCAATAGTTTCGGCGCGCAAGACATAGAAACGTCCTACAAAACTAACTAACTCCCCTACGGCGAAAAGGCCGGTTTCAAGAAATCTCGAACGCAATGACGATGCTGGACGGGTGCGTCAAGCTATAGTAAGCTGAGGCTCCTCCCAGGTTCCTAGCAAAGCAGCATAAAAGCCCAAGAGACATAAGAAGCGCAAAAGCGTTTAGCTTTGCGTGCTTTGGGCTTGACCATTTTTAGCAAACCCACGTTACGAGTAGCTGGAGCTTTATGGAAACCTTACTTAAAGACATTCGTTACGGAGTTCGTGCTTCATTAAAGCGTCCAGTTTTTTCTGCGATTGTGATTTTCACGCTCGCACTAGGTATTGGCGCCAGTACGGCGATCTTCACAGTCGTGAATAGCGTCATGTTACGCCGTTTACCTTATCGTACCGCCGATCGCATCGTTGCCATTCAGGAGATAGATCAGGAGGGTAAGCGCAGTCAGACCTCCGCCCCCAACTTTCTCGACTGGCGAGCGCAGAATACTGTCTTCGAACAACTGGCTGCTATCAAGTCCCTCAACGCCACCCTGACAACCTCCGATCAAGCCGAACGAATCGAGGTGGCCCAAACGTCAGCCAACTTCTTCGATGTTTTCGGAGCTGTACCGCAACTCGGCCGTCTCTTCATTCAGGCAGATGAGCAAGCAGGACACGAAGCGATTGTAGTCCTCAGTGACGTCTTGTGGCGTCGCAGGTTTGGTGCTGACCCGGGAATTATCGGAAAACCGATCACACTTGATGGCAAGAACTATACAGTCGTGGGCGTAGCGCCAGCGAACTTTCAGTATCCCGACAAAACTGAATCGTGGTTGCCTCCACTTAAACTTGCGCCTGAGTACAACGAGCGCGTCGAACCCACTCAGTATCGCGGCATGGGTTACTTGCGCGCTGTTGCCCTTTTAAAACCGGGCGTGTCCGTGCAACAAGCCGCCAGTGAAATGGAAACGATCACAGGACGGTTGCGGCAGCAGTATCCGGACACCAACAACCGTAGTTCTAATCGCGTAGTTTCGCTTTATGATCACCTCGTTGGTAATTCCGACAAGGTGCTGTGGTTACTGTTTGGCGCGGTCATGTTTCTACTGCTCATCGCGTGCGCAAACGTGGCGAATCTTTTGCTGGCAAACGCCACCTCTCGGAGCAAAGAGATAGCAGTTCGCGCCGCGCTCGGCGCATCACGGATGCGTGTGATGCGGCAATTATTAACGGAGAGTGCGATTCCCGCACTGACGGGTGGTGCGCTTGGTTTATTGCTCGCAGTCGTTGGTGTTGCTGCGATCACGAGATTGTTGCCACAGGATTTTCCGCGTTTGGGCGAGATCGGCATGGACTGGCGCGTACTTGCTTTTACCCTCGGAGTGTCAGTGCTCACCGGCTTTCTCTTCGGCCTTGCGCCCGCACTTCACATCTCGAGGACCGACGTCCAGGAAGTAGTTAAGGAGAGCGGTCGCGGCACTGCCGGCAGTGCACGTAGAACCCGGCTGCAACAGGCGTTGATTATTGCGGAAGTTGCGTTGTCGGTTGTATTGCTTGCAGGCGCGGGACTGTTGTTCCGGAGTTTTCTGCGATTGCAGTCAGTAAACACCGGCTTTACGTCACAACAAGTGCTGACTGCGAAACTGTCACCCTCTGGTCCACAATTCAGAAACCTCGGGGAATACGCCGCGTTTTACGATCAGGTATTGGCTCGCGTTCGTGCTATCCCTGGGGTGCAACACGCAGGTGTGATCACTATCCTGCCACTCAGCAAGGGTCCAACTATCGCATTCAGAGTTGAAGGGCGTCCCATTCTTCCCCTCGACCAGCGGGTGCCGACGAATTTCCGCAGTGTCAGTCCCGACTACTTTCGGGCAATGAGTATTCCGATAATGCAAGGTCGCGACTTCGCTGAAGCGGACGACTTTAACGCGCCTCCAAGAGCGATAATTAATCAGGCGTTGGCTCAGCGCGACTTTCCTGGCGAGAACCCGATCGGAAAGCGCATCACGGTCAACAACAACAGAAACAATGAGCCGGTTTGGTTCGAGATCGTTGGCGTCACGGCCAACATTCGCAGTACGGAGTTAAGCGAAGAAACCCCGCCCGAATTCTACTTTACGACCAGGCAGGCTCCTTTCGAACAGATGGCAGTGGTAATTCGCTCGACAGTGGAACCGCAGAGTCTCGCGCCGTCCCTTCGTCAGGCGGTGGCGGACATCAACCGATCGGTACCTGTGTCCGATGTCAAGACGATGGAGCATATCGTCAGCGAGTCGATAACTCAGCCTCGTTTCAATCTGTTTCTACTCGGACTCTTCAGCAGCATCGCGCTGTTGTTATCGGCAGCGGGAATCTACGGCGTGACCGCTTACATCGTCACGCAGCGCACGCAGGAACTTGGCATTCGTCTCGCGCTCGGTGCGCAGGTGAGAGATATCTTGAAGATGATCCTGGGCCAGGGAATGATAGTGATCGGAATCGGTCTCGTAATCGGTTTGGCGGCGGCCTTTGCACTGACGCGCTTAATGCGAAGTTTTCTGTTCGGCATAGGTGAAAATGATCCTGTAACCTTCGGCGCGATTACGTTGATTCTGCTGTTCGTCGCTTTGGTCGCCTGCTACATACCGGCACGTCGCGCAGCGAAGGTAGATCCACTGACAGCACTCAGGTACGAATAATTTGACGCGAGGCTACCTGGACTAGAAGCTGAAGGTCTTGCTCACCAGGGTGGCATCACTCAGCCCATTAGCCGACGGTATCGTGTTGTCTGGTCGCGCGATAGTTAGATTTGGAATTTCCGGTAAGCTGTACGACTGATCTACAACCCGGATTTTAAGCGGCTCTTGAGCCTTGAATTCCACCGCAACT
Organism: uncultured Acidobacteriota bacterium; assembly: GCA_963789185.1. Lineage (GTDB taxonomy): Bacteria > Acidobacteriota > Blastocatellia > Pyrinomonadales > Pyrinomonadaceae > PSRF01. The sequence continues at coordinate 149,432 of CAWBJU010000005.1, read as the reverse complement.
TCCACACCCTCAGGCGGAGGGGCTACATATTTCATATTCCACACCTGTTTATTGTTGCGCAGCATGGTCGTGTTGCCTGGGTCGAGCCGCTGTCCGTTCACTGTTAGGCTAATAAACTCCGCCTTCGAATCTACATAGAGAGAAAGCATTGGCGCCATTCGCGTTGACGTAATGCGCAAGCGAAGCAGCCGAACTTCACCGCTATTTTGATCACTGAGGACAACGATCTGTGGCGGAGCAATCTGCGCCACCGGAGCCGAATTCTGTCTGAACCCCACGGAGCTCATGGTTGGCAAAAAGAATTCACTCAAAGGTCTGTTTTCAGGGTTAGTTGACAAGAACTGCGAAGTCCATTCGTCTGGCCTTCCGTCAATGCTGGCCCAAACGGCTTTTCCCGTATCGGCATTGAGGGCGTAGAAGATGTTATTCGGTTTTGGATGTTGTCGATCGAAGCTGGTTATTAGGAAACCCGCAGCTATAAAACCCGCACTGATAAGTCCCGCTAGAACAGGTAGCGACCACTTGTTGGCACGAGCCATGACGTTCAGGTGCGGAATGAGCAATCCAAGCTGAAGCAGCACCAGGACTGCAACAACAGCGATGGAGTTCAGCGTCAGGCCAACAAAGATCTGATAAGTCAAGGGAATCAAAAGCGCCAGTCCTGGCACCGCACTGACGAGAAGAATTGGGATCGCGACCGAGTGGCGGTTCCGCTGTTTCAAAGCGAGATAAGCTGTTAGACCAACGAGACTAAATATTAGTGGCCAGGTAAAAAGATAACTCGCACCTGGTAAATAGAAGCTCGTAAGCAACATCAAAATTGTCCACCACACTAATCCGCCCGCCGCCAGATTTTCTGCGCTCGTCCAACGACGAAACAGGTTGTAAACAGCAGTAGTAACAGCAATGGCCAGCGCGATAAAACCTATGAAGTAAAGATTGCTATAGTAGGTTTCGCCCAGCGGCCTTACTTCAGACTCGTAACGCAGTTTGAAGATCACCACCCACAGTAAGTGTTCAAAGGCGGTGATTATTACCGCGGTCAAGACAAATGCCAGACAGCCGAAAATCATTCCTCGGACGGTCAGGTACTTTCCTCTTAAACCGACCACGACCAGTGCCACGAAGATAATTGCAACCAGGATCGTTATCGGAATGATCCAGGAATAAGGGTAGTGAATAAGGGCCGAGCCTAAAACGTCGAAATAGACTGCATTAGCCGATTTGATTTGACGCAAATCTAAATTGCCGAAATGGCGCGTCAGAGCTAGCAGGTAAGACCCATGATGCTGAAGACTGCCCTCATTGATTCGCTGAATATTGTCGAGTGGCGTGTGATAGCTCGATAGCCCATCTATGTAAGCGAAATTAAGACCATCAAGTCCCCGGTTTTTGAAGATAGTAAAATCGGTACTATTAGGGAGACGTTTATAGATTTCATACGAAAGCGAGTTCGCAACAGGATGTGGAGCCGCTTTGGCAAACTCCGGAATGAGCCAGCCATTATTATTGCTCGTCTCGAACATTATTGATGGACCACCATCTCCTCTTGCTTCGAAATTGAGCACTAGTCCGACTTCGCGCGCCCACGGATGCTCTGCCGTAAAACCATTGGCTCCTAAGAGCCCTTCCTCCTCCGCGTCCGTGAAAAGGAAAATCACATCGTTTTTGAGTGGTGGTCCAGTCTTCAAGGCGCGGAGAGACTCCAGCATTGCAACCACGGCAGCACCGTCGTCACTGGCGCCGAAGGCTTGTGGGCTGGTGTCGTAGTGTCCCGCCACCAGAATGGCTTTGCTGTTTTCTGTGCCCTGAAGTTTTGCGATCACGTTTCGAACGGTTCCAGCTACTAGCATCGGAGAGCGTTGTCGATCGATGACTGTCGCCGTCTGGATTTCAGGTTCGAGTCCGTAACCCCTGAGCGCTTCAACAATATGCTCGCGCACAGCCGCGTGCTCAGTGGATCCCGGTGGGTGAGGCTGTTTCGTGATTGCACGGAGATGTCCCATGGCCCGCCCGGAAGAAAATTCATTCGGGCTGGCGTTGGCGGAAACGGCTGCCGGAGAGTTGCTTTGATAAAGACTGAATCCTCCCCACAACAGGATAAACAAGAACGTCAGCACTCCCGGGACATCGCCTATGCGTGACGTAACCAGCAGTCGACGCCGGTGCGGTTTCACGGCTGTGATTGTTTGGTCCATGAGATTTATGACTTCGATCTGATTCTTTTTGAGGGAGGAACAGAGAGCTTGAGACGCCTGGGTGCGCCGCTGGTCGTTAAGCCGGGAAATTTATGACTGAGACGCGACCCTTTCTATCTGGAAGATGAATGCGCTGTCTGTCGTGAAGCCGACTGAGTCCGTAAGCAGACCGAGTCTGATGGTACAGAGACAACAATAAGTAATGAAAAGACTATGAATAAAAGTTCCGGCAGTTGTAGAATGTGCGCGTTTCAAAACGGAAGTCTCGCTCAGCAAAAATCTGTGAGCTACATCAAGGGAGGAGTCCTCATGACCAGAATATCGTCACTGATCGCAATCTTGCTTCTAACCTGTAGTGCCGCAGCGGCGCAGGCGGCTGCCCCTGACGAGAATGCAGCGATTACAAAAACATCGCTGAATTACATAGAAGGCTGGTATGAAGGCGACGCAGCGCGCATGGAGAGTGCACTCCACCCTGAACTCGCTAAGCGAATGATCTTTACAGATCCGAAAAGCGGACGTAGCCAACTCAATGACATGGGCGCGATGGCCCTGGTGCAAGGGACGAGACGCGGCGGCGGCAAACAGACTCCGAAAGAGCGCCAGTTGAAAGAGGTCACCATTCTTGATCGCTTTCACAATGCAGCGATAGTGAAGATAGTTGCGTCCGACTGGATCGATTATCTTTCAGTCGCAAAGTTCAACGGCGAATGGAAGATCATCAACGTATTGTGGGAGCTGAAGCCAAAGACCGCGGAGCCGTCAACTTCCAGTGCGGCGAAGCCGTAAATTGATCTGCAACGAAATCACATTGGTCTAGATCCAGACACAGTCTGATTAGATACAGACAGGCGTTGTAGGATGCAGGACATAACGGTTGAAGTGGCCGGTTTGAAAGTTAAAGTTCGTTTGATAGAGCCAAGATAGATCCGAATCCCCCGCGGACTATTACCCGACCTCCCTAATAGCACAAGCAAGAGCCGGAAGCGCCCAGCAGCAGGTAGAGCTTTGTCTACCGCTCGATTCGCTGGCGCCGAAGGTGTCTTTGTGGGCTTGCTCAGTGCTGTCAGGGCGGGAGCCTCGCACTAAACACAAATTGCTTACCACGCGTTGAGGGCTTTTGACTCAAAGTGCGGTAGCGCTGTCTGGGACTCGCCTTTGCGCCTTCCGCGCTAATCAAACTCTCTAATTCATTTCTCTAATTGATGTTGTCGATGAGCGAACAAGTCAACGCGGCAGACTGCAAGTTTGACAATCTGGTCCATCTCCTGGAAACGCGAGCTGCGGATCGGCCTGAGCAGTTGGCGTACACCTTCCTCCGCGACGGTGAAGTCGAAGAGTCTCAACTGTCGTACGGAGAGTTGGCGCGCAAGGCGCGCGCAGTCGGCGCGTGGTTGCAAGAACGCAACTTGCAGAACCGAAACGTGCTGCTGCTCTATCCGCCGAGCCTCGAATACATCGTCGCGTTCTGGGGTTGTCTCTATGCGGGCGCCGTCGCAGTGCCGGCATATCCACCTCGTCGCAATCGCCATTTCGATCGACTGCAAACGATCGCGGCCGACGCGCAGGCGCAGATCGCCTTAACCACTTCGTCAATTCGAGAGCGAATTCAATCACTCACCGAAGCACCAGCCGTGAGCGAACTGACATGGGGCGTTACTGAAGAGCTCGACGAACAACTTGCCGATTCCTGGCGCGCACCTCAACTCGCTCACTCGAATATCGCCTTCCTGCAATACACGTCTGGTTCGACTGCGACACCGAAAGGCGTGATGGTCACGCATGGCGGTTTACTTCACAACGAAGAACTGATTCGCCAGGCATTCCACCAAAGTGAGCACTCCGTAATCGTCGGTTGGCTACCGCTTTATCACGACATGGGACTCATCGGAAACGTGCTGCAACCGCTGTATCTCGGTGCACGTTGCATTCTCATGTCGCCTCTCGCGTTTCTCCAGCAACCATCGAGATGGCTTCGCGCGATCTCACGTTATCGCGGAACGACCAGTGGTGGACCAAATTTCGCTTACGATCTGTGTTCCCAAAAAATCTCTGAAGAAGAGCGTGATTTGCTCGATCTGAGTTGTTGGACTGTCGCTTTCAATGGTGCTGAGCCGGTGCGCGCGGAAACTTTGCGGGGCTTCGTGGACTTCTTCGAACCGTGTGGCTTCAAGCGCGAGGCTTTTTATCCCTGCTATGGGCTGGCGGAAGCGACGCTCTTCGTTTCCGGCGCACGCGTGAAAGCGCAACCAACCATCGAGACGATGCAGCGCACTGCGCTCGAAAAAGGATTCGCGGTAGCAGGTCAGGAGCCGGTCCAACACGATTTGGTTTCTCTGGTCGGCTGTGGTGCTTCTCAACGCGAGCCGCAGATCGTTGTCGCCAACCCCGAATCGCTCGCATCGTGCGCGCCTGGTGAAGTGGGTGAGGTGTGGATCAGTGGACCAAGCGTGGCCGTCGGTTACTGGAATCGGCCCGAAGAAACCGCGAACGTGTTTCAGGCATACCTTTCCGATAGCGGTGCCGGTCCGTACCTTCGCAGCGGAGATCTCGGTTTCCTCCAGTCGGGCGAGTTGTTTGTAACAGGTCGCATCAAGGACTTGATCATTATCCGTGGCCGCAATCTCTACCCGCACGACCTCGAGCGAACAGTTGAGAAGAGTCATCCATCACTGAGAGCCGGTGGCGGCGCCGCTTTCTCCATTGACAACGGCGGTGAAGAACGACTTGTGATCGTGCACGAAATCGGGCGCCACGTTTCGTCCTCTTACGACGAAGTGATCGGAAACATCCGGCAGTCGCTGGCTGAAGAGCACGAAATTCAGCCCCACAGCGTTGCATTGGTAGCAACTGGTGCGGTTCCCAAAACTTCGAGTGGCAAAACTCAGCGGAGCCTGTGCCGCGAGATGTTTCTATCGTCGATGCTCGTAGTGCTGGCTGCGTGGAATGCAAACGAGGACGAGCACGCGAACGATGCAGTATTGAACGTCGAGACTGAAGAGGAACTCGCCGATTATCTGCGCGCGCAACTAGCGTCCAGGCTGGGCGTCGATACTGCGAGCATCGACGTGCGCGAGCCGATCACCCGCTATGGTCTTGATTCGTTATCGGCGATCGAAATGGCCCATGCGATCGAATCGTATTTCGGTGTCGAGTGGCCGATGGCGACGCTGCTTGAAGGTCCAAGTCTGCTTGAGTTGGCGGGGCAACTGCGCTCGAGAATCGAGAATGCAGCAGCCAGGACGCCCCTCGCTGCTCCGCGCGCGAAGAGTAATACGCACGCGCTCTCACACGGGCAGCAGGCGCTCTGGTTTCTTCACCAGATGAATCCGCGGAGCGCGGCTTACAACGTCGCTGCAGCTGTGCGCATTCAAGGCGCGCTCGACACTGAAGCGCTGAAGCAAACATTTTCATTATTGGCTCAGCGTCACGACGTATTGCGGACGACATTCGATACAGCTGAAGGGAAACCCACGCAAAGGATTCACGAAGATCTCTCGCCGCAGTTCACAGAGACAGACGCTTCTTCATGGAACCCGGCAAAGTTTGACGAGTGGCTCGCGGAAGAAGCATTTCGGCCATTTGACATCAGTTCAGGGCGGCTGGCATGGCGAGTGAATTTGTTCAAGTGTCCGAACGATGAACATGTGCTTCTGATCGTTGCGCATCACCTCATCGTCGATTTCTGGTCACTCGCAGTGATCTGGCAGGAGGTTGGCGAACTCTACACTGCGCAGCGGCAGGCGCGACAAGCAACGCTTCCACATTTGCGAACGAACTATACCGATTACGTTTGCCGCCAGAGCGAGATGCTTGAAGGGCCGGAAGGCGAACGCCTGTGGAACTACTGGCAAAAGCAACTCGGTGAGAATCCGCCGGTGCTCAACTTGCCTTCTGACAGACCGCGTCCGCCGGTGCAATCCAATCGCGGTGCGGCCTACACGTTCAAGCTGGATTCGTCGCTCATGCGCCGGCTCAACGTACTCGCGCACGATCATGGCGCCACGCTTTATGCAACGCTGCTGGCTGCGTTCGAAACGCTGCTCTATCGCTACACCGGACAAGAATCTTTCGCAGTTGGATCGCCGTCGTCCGGCCGTGACTCCGCCGCGCTAACTGACATGGTCGGTTACTTCGTCAATCCGCTGGTGATGCGCGCTGACTTCTCCGGCGATCCGAGCTTTGTCGAATTGCTGGCGCGTGTTCGCCGCACTGCACTTGACGCGCTGGCCCACCAGGCTTTCCCGTTCGCGTTGTTGGTCCAACGATTACAGCCAGAACGCGATCCCAGCCGGACGCCGCTGTTTGAAACCATGTTCGTCTATCAGCCGTCGCAACTACTGAAAGGCGAGGCGTTGGCCTCGTTTGCGGCAGGCCAGGCAGGGTTGCGAGTGAAGGCCGGTGAACTGCTGCTGGAATCGCTGGCGTTACCGCAGCGCACGGCGCTCTTTGATCTAATGCTGTCCGCGACGGAAGTGGGCAACACACTGCTGGGCTCGATCGAATACAGCACAGACCTGTTCGATGAAGCGAGCATCAGCCGCATGACCGGCCACTTCCAGATCATTCTCGAGAGCATTGTCGAAAACCCGCTGCAGCGCGTGTCCGACCTCGAACTTCTAACGCCCGACGAGCAACGCCAACTGGTCGTCGATTGGAACGAGACGGCCCTTGATTACGAAGAGCCAGCTGTCCTGCATGAATTCTTTGAAGCACAAGTCGCGCGCACGCCTCGAGCGACGGCGCTTGTATACAGCGACGAACGTCTCAGCTACGAGGAACTGAACGAGCGCGCGAACCAGTTGGCCCACTACTTACGTGGACTCGGCGTCGGACCCGAGACACTGGTCGGCGTGTTGTTGGAGCGCACGCCACTGATGATCGTCGCCATGCTTGGTGTGCTCAAGTCAGGCGGCGCGTATGTGCCGCTCGACATCAGCTATCCACGCGAGCGTTTGCAGTTCACGCTCAAAGACGCACGCGCGCAGGTGCTTTTGACACAGGCTGATTGGCTCGACGTACTGCCGGAACACGAGGCACGCGTTGTCTGTCTCGACAAAGAGTGGCCGGAGATCGCAAGCGCCGGAGCAGATAACCTGCAGCAATTGGCAGCGGACAATGCGCTGGCGTACGTGATCTACACCTCCGGCTCGACGGGCAGACCGAAGGGAGTGGCGATCGAGCATCGCAGCGCAGTCGCGTTCCTCCACTGGGCCAAAGAGCAGTTCAGCGCAGAGCATCTCGCCGGCGTGTTGGCTTCAACTTCGATCTGCTTTGACCTCTCGATCTTCGAGATCTTCGTCCCGCTCAGTGCCGGTGGAAAAATCATTCTGGCTGCGAATGCATTGGAACTTCCGTCACTGACTGCGGCGCGTGAAGTGACACTCATCAACACGGTGCCGTCGGCCATGACTGAACTGGTGCGGCTGAACGGAGTGCCGGAGTCGGTGCGGGTGGTGAATCTCGCGGGCGAGCCGTTGCAGAACGCGCTGGTGCAAAGCGTGTATGAATACGAACCCGTCGAGCAGGTGCTGAATCTGTATGGACCTTCGGAAGACACGACGTATTCGACGTGGGCGCGGATTGAGAAAGGCAGTGAAGAAGCGCCGACTATCGGCCGTCCGGTTGCGAACACGCAGGCTTACTTGCTGGATGCGCATCTGCAACTGGTTCCTGTGGGAGTAGCGGCCGAGTTGTATCTGGGTGGCTTCGGCCTCGCGCGTGGCTATTTGAATCGACCGGAGTTGACGGCCGAACGCTTTGTTCCTGATCCATTCTCCGGCGTGCCGGGCGCACGCCTCTATCGCACGGGTGATCTGGCGCGCTACCGGCAGGACGGACGTCTTGAATACTTAGGACGGCTGGACCATCAACTCAAGCTCAGAGGCTTCCGCATTGAGTTAGGTGAGATTGAGACTGTGCTGCGCGAAAACAGCACGGTTCAAGACGCTGTGGTCATCGCACACGAGACAGAGACGAGCGACAAGCAGTTGGTGGCTTACGTCGTAAGTTCCAGGAACGATTCGTTAGCGAGTAAAGAACTTCGCGCTTACCTCGAACAGAAACTCCCGCACTACATGATCCCCGCGGAATTCGTCGCGCTGGATAAGCTGCCCCTTTCGCCGAACGGTAAGATCGATCGCCATGCGCTACCCGCACCGGGAGCTTTAACGCGGGACGTGGAGACTGACTTCGTCGCACCACGCAATCAGATCGAAGAGATAATCTCCGGTATTTGGGCTTCGGTGCTCGGGCTGGAGCACGCCGGTATTCATCAAAACTTTTTCTACCTCGGTGGCCACTCTTTGCTCGCCACGCAGGTGATCGCGCGCATCAACGAAGCTTTCAAGGTTGACTTGCCACTGAGTTACCTGTTCGAGTCGCCAACTGTTGCTGTACTCGCCGAACGCGTTACTGCTGCCACTCGGGAAAGCGGCATGCACCATGCTCAGCCCATCGTACGCGTCGAAAGAGATGCTCCATTGCCATTGTCCTTCGCGCAACAGCGCCTCTGGTTTCTTGACCAACTTGAACCGGGCAGGGCAGCTTACCACGTCCCGATTCTGATCCGGCTCACTGGACCACTCGATGTGAGCACGTTAGAGCAGGGCATCCGCGAAGTCATCAATCGCCATGAATCGCTGCGCACCACATTCAAGAACGTAAACGAGCGCCCGGTACAAGTGATTGGGCCGCCTGGCTCGTGGCGCCTCGATGTGATGGATCTCAGTGCAGTTGACGACGCCGAACGCGAGGCATTGCGGCGCGCCAGAAAAGAAGCCCTCCTGCCGTTCGACCTCTCAACAGGTCCACTGTTTCGCGCCACACTGTGGCGGCTGGACGTCGACGCCCACATCCTGTTGCTATCGATGCACCACATCGTTGCGGATGGTTGGTCCATCGGCATTTTCGCGAGCGAGTTGTCTGCGCTTTACAACGCGATCGTGGAGGGCCGGCCGTCACCACTCGCCGAGTTGTCCTGTCAGTACGTCGACTTTGCACAGTGGCAACGTCAACAGCTTTCCGGCGACGCGCTCGCAGCACACCTCGACTATTGGAAGCAGCGTCTCAGCGGGCCATTGCCGCCAATTGAATTACCGGGCCGGCGAGTGCGGTCAACATCAAACCAGGTTAGTGCGGCGACTGAGCAGATGGCATTTCCGGAACAGTTGTGCACCGCGCTTCAACGTTTAAGCCGGCAGCGTGGTGTGACGACCTTCATGACCCTGCTGGCGACTTTCCAAACCTTGCTGCATCGCTACACCGGACTCGACGATATCGTCGTCGGCACGCCGGTCGCGAATCGCACGCGAATTGAAACGGAGTCGCTCATCGGATTTTTCGCCAACACGCTTGTGCTGCGCACCGACGTGTCAGGCGATCCTTCATTCGACGATTTACTCGCGCGTGTACGCACGTTGACGCTCGAAGCACACGCGCACCAGGACGTCCCGTTTGAGTTGCTGGTGGAGGAGTTGCAACCTGAAAGAGATCTCAACCGCACGCCGCTTTTTCAAATCATGCTGGTGATGCAAAACACGCCGCCGGCGGTGATTGATTTGCCGGGCGTTCGCGTGGAGCAGTTGGAACTGGAAAGCACCGCGCCGAAGTTTGACCTGGTTCTTTTCCTGAAAGAGAGCGATGGAAGTTTGACTGCGTCATGGGAGTACAACCCGGCTCGCTTCGATGCCGAAACCATTAAGGGCCTCGCTTCTCATTTCGAAACGCTGCTGGAAAGCGCGATCGCCGATCCGCGTCAGCAAATTTCGCGGCTCAAGATGCTGCCGGATGACGAGTGGCATAGCGTCGTTACCGGGTTGAATGAGACTGCGGTTGAGTACCCACGCGAATTGGGCATTCACGAACTCTTCGAGGCGCAAGTGGCGCTTACGCCAGTAGCGACGGCGCTGGTGCATAACAACGAACGCTTGAGCTATGAAGAGCTAAACGAGCGCGCGAACCAGTTGGCCCACTACTTACGTGGACTCGGCGTTGGTCCGGAAACACTGGTCGGCGTCTTGTTGGAACGCTCGCCGCTGATGATCGTCGCCATGCTTGGTGTGCTCAAGTCAGGTGGCGCGTATGTGCCACTCGACATCAGCTACCCACGCGAGCGTTTGCAGTTCACGATCAAAGACGCACGCGCGCAGGTGCTTTTGACACAGGCTGATTGGCTCGACGTACTGCCGGAACACGAGGCACGCGTTGTCTGTCTCGACAAAGAGTGGCCGGAGATCGCAAGCGCCGGAGCAGATAACCTGCAGCAATTGGCAGCGGACAATGCGCTGGCGTACGTGATCTACACCTCCGGCTCGACGGGCAGACCGAAGGGAGTGGCGATCGAGCATCGCAGCGCAGTCGCGTTCCTCCACTGGGCCAAAGAGCATTTCAGCGCAGAGCATCTCGCGGGCGTGTTGGCTTCGACTTCGATCTGCTTTGATCTTTCGATCTTTGAGATCTTCGTACCACTCAGTGCCGGTGGAAAAATCGTTCTTGCCGGCAAATGCGTTGGAGCTTCCCTCACTGGCTGCAGCGCAGTGAGGTGACGCTCATCAATACGGTGCCGTCGGCCATGACTGAGCTGGTCCGACTGAATGCAGTGCCGGAGTCGGTGCGAGTGGTTAATCTGGCGGGTGAGCCCTTGCAGAACGCGCTGGTGCAAAGCGTCTACGCACACGAACACGTCGAGCAGGTGCTGAATCTGTATGGACCATCAGAAGACACGACCTATTCGACGTGGGCGCTAATAGAGAAGGGGAGTGAGGAAGCGCCAACCATCGGGAGACCGGTTGCGAACACGCAGGCTTACTTGCTGGATGCGCATCTGCAACTGGTTCCTGTGGGAGTAGCGGGCGAGTTGTATCTGGGCGGTTTTGGGTTGGTGCGTGGCTATCTGAATCGACCGGAGTTGACGGCCGAACGCTTTGTGCCCGATCCGTTCTCCGGCGTGCCGGGCGCACGCCTGTATCGCACGGGTGATCTCGCACGCTACCTGCCGGACGGACGTCTGGAATTCTTGGGCCGCCTGGACCATCAACTGAAGCTCAGAGGTTTTCGGATTGAGTTGGGAGAGATCGAGACTGTGCTGCGCGAAAACATCGCGGTTCGAGACGCTGTCGTCGTCGCACATGAGACAGAGACGGGCGACAAGCAGTTGGCGGCTTACGTTGTTTCCGCCAACAGGCACGTGCCAACGACAACAGAATTGCGCATTTACTTGCAAGAGCGGTTGCCGAAATACATGGTGCCGGCTTTCTTCGTGGCCCTTGACGAGTTGCCGCTGACGCCGAATGGAAAAGTAGATCGCCGCGCGCTGCCCGCCCCCGCAGAGATTGCTCTCGAACTGACGGTGGATCACGTCGCACCACGAACGCACGTAGAAAAAGAGTTGGCGCAAGTGTGGGAGCAACTACTCAACCGCAGGCATGTGAGCATTCACGATAACTTCTTCGAACTGGGCGGACACTCATTGCTCGCGACGCAGGTCATCTCACGCGTGCGTGAAATGTTTAAAATCGAGCTACCGCTGCGCAGTATTTTCGAAGCAAGCACGATCGCGTATCTCGCTGAACGAATCGAGCAATCTTTAGGCGCGGCTGCCACGTCGCCTATCTCCCGCGCGCCACGCGACGCAGCTTTACCACTCTCGTTCGCGCAGCAACGACTCTGGTTCCTGGACCGGGTCGTTCCCGGCAATCCGGCCTACAACATACAAGCAGCCGTGCGACTTTCAGGCTCGCTTAACGTGGCAGCATTTCGTTCCACACTCAATCAAATAGTGCAGCGCCACGAAATTCTGCGCACGACCTTTGACATGATTGATGGTCAGCCCGCACAAGTCATCAGCGCGATCTCGGAAGTTCCTTTGGAAGTGATAGATTTGAGCACGCTTCCGTTGTCGCGGCAGGAACCGGCTGTGCAAAGGTTAGCGTCCGAGGAAGCGCGCAAACCTTTCGATCTCACGGAAGGACCGCTACTGCGTGCGACAATGTTGCACCTGTCCGAGACAGAGCATGTGTTACTACTGTCGGTGCATCACATCGTCGCCGACGGCTGGTCCATTGGCGTTCTCGTACAAGAAGTTGCCGCGCTTTATCCCGCGTTAGTCGAAGCCAGGCCCGCGTCGCTCGCAGAGCTTCCGATCCAATATGCCGACTTCGCAGTGTGGCAACGACAGTGGCTGCAAGGTGAAGTGCTGCACGAGCAACTCAATTACTGGCGCCAGCAACTCGCCGGCCTCAAACCACTGGAATTGCCAACCGACCATCCGCGGCCGCCGGTGCAAAGTTTTCGCGGAGCGCGGCGCTTCTTTTCATTTCCCGCGGAGATCTCAAACGAGCTGTGCGCGCTTAGCCAGCGTGAGGGTGTAACGCTTTACATGACACTGCTCACAGCGTGGCTGACGCTGTTACATCGCTACACCGGCCAAAACGAGATCGTCGTTGGCACTGACATCGCCAACCGAAACCGCCGCGAGCTCGAAAGTCTGATCGGCTTCTTCACGAACCAACTCGTGCTACGCGCGGACTTTTCCGGCAACTCGACATTCAAAGAACTACTGCGCCGCGTGCGTGAGGTGACGTTGGGTGCTTATGCGCATCAGGACTTGCCTTTCGAAAAGTTGGTGGAAGTACTTCAGCTCGAACGCACGTTCGATCGCAATCCGCTCTTTCAAGTGATGTTCGTTTTCCAGAACACGCCGGTGCGGGATCTGGAACTGCCTGGACTTTCGATGCGCACGCTCGAAATTGACGAAGGGACCACCGCCTTTGACTTGACGTTGACGATGGAGGAAACGGACGAAGGCATCAAAGGGTCGATGCGTTACAGCACCGATCTGTTCAACGCGACGACGATAGAACGGATGATTAAGCACTTCCAAAACATTGTGCGCAGCATCGTCGCTTCTGTCGAAACACCTGTGCAGGCGTTGGAGATGTACGACCCTGAAGTCAGAAAGAAAGAACGCACGACGTCGAGACTGAAGAAGCTAACCAGTGTGAAACCACGCGCGGTCACCTTCTCAGGCGACGCGTTGTTCCAAATGTCTTACCTGACGCCTGACCAGCGACTTCCACTCGTCATTCAATCATCCGTCACTGAAGTGGATCTTGCTACGTGGGCCAAGCGTCACGAGGAGATGATCGAAGCCGAGCTTCTTCGGCACGGCGCGATACTCTTCCGCGGTTTCGACGTTAACTCACTACGCGCGTTCGAAGAATTCACACGCGCTGTCTCGCGCGAACTGTTGGAGTATGGTGAACGTTCGTCGCCGCGTACGCGCTTGAGCGCCGGCATTTACACGTCGACCGATCATCCCGCGGATCAACATATCGTGCTACACAACGAACAATCCTACACGCTCAACTGGCCCATGAAGATCTGCTTTTGCTGCCAGAAGCCGGCGCAACAGGGAGGTCGCACTCCAATTGCCGGCAGTCGCGAGATTTATCGTCGTCTCGACCCGGCATTGATCAGGTTGTTCGAGAAAAAGTCAGTGATGTATGTCCGCAACTATGGTGATGGTCTTGGTCTGCCGTGGCAGGAAGTGTTTCAGACCCGAGTGCGGGCTGAAGTTGAAGAGCATTGCCGGCGCGCCGCGATAGTGTGTGAATGGAAAGATGGCGACCGGTTGTGCACGCGGCAGTTGCGTCCGGCAGTTCGCACTCATCCGAAGACCGGCGAGTGGGTGTGGTTTAATCACGCGTTGTTCTTTCACGTGTCGAGTCTCGATGCGACGACCCAAGCTGCGTTTGCCGGACTCACGGCGGACGAGTTGCCATTCAACACGCTCTTCGGCGATGCGACGCCGATCGATCCATCAATGATGGAGGAGATTAGAGAGGCATACCGAGAAGCCACCGTCTCATTCCCATGGCAAGCGGGTGACGTTCTCATGCTTGACAACATGCTCGTTGCTCACGGGCGCGAGCCGTTTGTTGGACCGCGCAAAGTGGTCGTCGCCATGGCCGATCCTTTCCAGGAGATTTACCAACCCTCAGAGATGCGCGTAGCAGCTCAAGTGTCGGTCTAAGTGCGCCGCACTCCGGCGCCAGAGACTGGAATTTCAACGTCCCTTTCAACAAGTGAACACGTCAGTCATTCAGGGTTTTCAGTTATCGCAACAACAGCAGCACCTCTGGGCGCTACAGCGCGAGGGGATTAGCTACGAAGCGCAGTGTGCGATTCGGCTCGATGGGGAGCTCAACACAAACGTTCTCCACGACGCGCTGTGCCTTGTCGTCGAACATTGCGAAGTGTTGCGCACGACTTTTCCACAACCGCCCACTTTCAAACTTCCCATGCAGGTTGTCGCTGACTTCAGCGCGCCGGAGTGGCGTACGCTCAATCTCAACGAGCACGACGCGTCGCAGCTCGACGTGATGATCGAAAAGCTTCTGCAACAGGAAGCGCGCGCGTCTTTTGATTTCGAGAGTGGCCCGCTGGTTAAGAGTCTGTTGCTCACTCTTGCGCCACGCCAGCACTTGCTCATCCTGACGCTGCCCGCGCTGATAGCCGACACGGGCACATTGAATAATCTGTTCGGCGAACTGTCGGATTGTTACGCCGCATGCCTGAGCGGTACATCGGCGGACAGTATGCCGCTGCCCTACGTGCAGTACTCAGCATGGCAACAGGAACTACTTGAAGATCTCGATGCCGAAGAAGGCCGGCAATACTGGCGCAAGCAAAACCTTGCAACTCGTTGCGAGCAAACACTGCCAGGCACTTCCGTTGGACCAATCAGCCTTGAAGCCGCACCGGTACCATTGACGCGCGAAGTCGTCATGCAACTCGAAGCCATCGCTACACCGGCGTGGTTACTGGCGTGCTGGCACACATTGCTGTGGCGGCTAACGCGTGAAGAAGAGATCGTGATCGGCGATAGTTACGACGGTCGAGAGTTTGAAGAGCTTGGCAATGTCTTTGGTCCACTCGCCAAGTCGCTGCCCGTCGGCGTGCGCTTATCACCTTCGCTGCGGTTCACGGAAGCGGTGGAGCTGATAGAGAAAGCAGTCGACGAGGCACGCGCGTGGCAGGAGTATTTCGTCTGGCCGCGCGATAATGTACAGGAGATTTACTGTCCTTTCTGCTTTGAGTTTGCCCAGTGGCCCAAGGCGCGTCACGCGGGCGGTGTTGCGTTCTCCATTTACAAGTTGCACAGCAACGCAGATCGTTTTCATCTCAAACTTTCCTGCGCGCGCACTGACGACTCGCTCTCACTCGAACTCCAGTACGACGCTTCACGGTTCCAGGCCGATGAGATTGTCCGGCTGACTGGCCGCCTGAGCGCCCTGCTCACCGACACTCTCGAGCACCCGGAAACGCCCCTTGGTGAGTTGGACGTTTTGAGTTCGTCGGAAAAGCAGCAATTGCTCGTGGAAGTCAACGACACGAGCGTCGCGTTTCCTGAAGACCGCTGCCTCCATGAGCTCTTTGCCGCGCAAGTTCAGCAAACGCCAGACGCGAACGCAGTGGTGTATCAGCACGAGCGGCTGACTTATGCAGAACTGAACGCACGCGCTGAAACACTTGCGGCCCGGCTGCGTGCGCACGGCATCGGGCCGGAAACGATCGTTGGTCTCTGCGCCGAGCGTTGCCTCGACATGATCGTAGGTGTGGTTGGGATCTGGAAAGCCGGCGGCGCGTATCTGCCACTCGATCCGACATATCCATCGCAGCGGATTAAGTTCATGCTCGAAGATGCGCGTGTACGCGTGTTGCTGACGCAAAGACGACTCATCAAAGATTTACCTGACACGGGTGCGGAAGTTTTGTTTCTCGACGACAGCGAGACAACTGGCGGGGCTGGGAGCGTGGCTGGGTCAGTGATCCACACCGTCACACCTGACAATCTGGCTTACGTCATCTACACATCTGGTTCCACGGGCCAGCCAAAGGGCGTAATGATTCAGCATCGTTCGGCGGTGAATCTCGCGGAGGCTTTGCGACGCTCGATCTATGCAGAGGAAGCGAACCAGCACCTGCGCGTCGGCCTCAACGCACCGCTCGCATTCGACGCTTCGGTAAAGCAACTGGTCCAATTGCTCTCCGGGCACACGCTCTACATCGTGCCGGAGGAGCTACGTCCCGACCCGTCCGGGCTGCTGAATTTCGTCAATGAAAATCGTCTTGATGTACTCGATCTCACGCCTTCACACCTAAGACTTTTGCTCGAGACCGGAACACTCGATACATCGACAATCCTGATTGGTGGAGAAGCGATTGACCCCAGTCTATGGGCGTCACTCTCAGCACAGTCCATAAGTCGTTTCTGCAATCTTTATGGTCCAACTGAGTGCACGGTGGACGCTACCTCATGCGAAGTCAGGCGCTCACCGTTGCAGCCAGGTATTGGTCGTCCACTCGCCAACGTGCAAGTTTACCTTCTGGACAATGCGCTGCGGCCCGTGCCGATCGGCATTGCCGGCGAACTCTACATCGGCGGTCTTGGTGTCGCCCGCGGCTATCTGAATCGTCCCGATTTGACGGCACAGCGGTTCGTTCCAAACTCGTTCAGCGAGGTGCCCGGCGCGCGTCTCTATCGAACCGGCGACCTCGCACGCTTCTTACCGGACGGCAATCTCGAATTCCTGGGCCGCGTGGACGATCAGGTGAAACTTAACGGCTATCGCATCGAGTTGGGCGAGATCGAAGAGACGTTGAGAAGTCATGAAAACGTACGTCGCGCAGTTGTCGCCGTGCGCGAGACGGAGCTGGTCGCCTACGTCGTGCCACGCCGCGCCACGGATACACTCACTCAGGAACTGCGCGAACTACTGCGCGAGACATTGCCCCAGTTCATGATCCCATCAAGTTTTGTTTTTCTCGATGTACTGCCACTGACGCGCCACGGGAAAATCGATCGCGTCGCTTTACCTGCGCCCGATGCAGCAGGTGGACGGCAAGCCAGATACGTCACGCCTCGCAACGAAGTAGAGCACATCATCGCCGGTATCTGGCAGAACGTTTTGCAAGTGGAACAAGTCGGACGAGAGGATAACTTTTTCGATCTTGGCGGCCACTCACTCGCCATGGTCAAAGTGCACGCCGAACTGCGCACCGCTTTTAGTCAGGACGACTTCTCGATCGTGGAACTATTCAAATACCCAACCATCAGCTTGCTGGGCGAGTACTTTACCGGTCGTAACGGCTGCAGCGCCGATCTACGTCGCGTTCAAAACCGCGTCGAGAAACGCAGGCAGGCAGGCCAACGTCGTCAGAAAGTGCAAAGCGCATAGGAGCTTTGAGGCAAACAAACCGTGAAGAATAAACGCGCTACCCAGATGGAAGTCGAAGGCGTCGCTGTTGTTGGTATGGCCGGGCGCTTTCCTAACGCCGCTAACGTCGATGAGTTTTGGACCAACCTGCGCAGGGGCGCGGAGTCGATCACTTTCTTCTCCGATCAGGAGTTGCTGCAGGCAGGCGTGAACGCTAGTCATCTGCGCGCGCCGAACTATGTCCGCGCAAAAGGAATGCTGGAGAACTCCGATCTTTTCGATGCCGGCTTCTTCGGCTTCAGCCCGCGAGACGCGGAAATGATGGACCCGCAGCGTCGTATCTTTCTCGAATGCGCTTGGCATGCGCTGGAAAATGCGGGCTACTGCGCGGAAAATTACGAGGGCGCGATCGGTCTCTTCGCCGGCGCGAGTGTGAACACTTACCTGCTCAACAATCTCCTGCCGAATCGCGAACTCATCGAGAGGGTCGGCAATCTTCAGACTTCTATTCACAACCGCATCGATCATTTGTCCCCGCGTGTCGCTTACGAGTTGAACCTCAAAGGACCGGCGATCACTGTCCAAACAGCGTGTTCGACTTCGCTCGTAGCAGTTCATCTCGCCTGCCAAAGCTTACTGAACGGCGAATGCGACATGGCACTTGCGGGTGGCGTGACGGTTTCGGCGCCGATCGTTAATGGTTACTTCCATCAGACAGGTGACATCCATTCGTCAGATGGTCACTGTCGCGCCTTCGACGCGAATGCCGATGGAACAGTAGATGGCAACGGGGCGGGCATTGTCGTGCTCAAGCGATTGGAAGACGCCGTCGCCGATGGCGACACGATCGATGCAATCATCCGCGGCTCTGCGATCAATAACGATGGTTCGCTCAAAGTCGGCTACACAGCGCCCGGTGTGCGTGGGCAGTTTGCAGTAATCGCCGAGGCTCAGGCGGTCGCGGGAGTACCGACCGAAACGATCACGTACGTCGAAGCACACGGAACGGGAACCACACTCGGAGATCCGATCGAGATCGAGGCTTTGACGGAAGTCTTTCGAGCCTCAACCGACAAGCGAAAGTTCTGCGCCATCGGTTCGGTAAAAACCAATATCGGTCACCTCGACGTTGCGGCAGGTGTTGCGGGTCTAATCAAGACGGTGTTGGCGCTCAAACATCGGGAGTTGCCAGCCAGTCTTCACTTCCAGCGACCCAACGAGAGTATCAATTTTGAAGAAACACCTTTCTTCGTGAACGCCGGCTTGCGACCCTGGACCACGAACGGCGAGCCGCTGCGGGCAGGTATTAGTTCCTTCGGTATAGGTGGCACTAACGCTCACGTCGTTGTCGAAGAGGCGCCTGTCGAGGTCAGCGAAGATTCGAAACGGCCGGCGCAGTTATTGGTGTTGTCAGCGAAAACGGCAACAGCTCTCGACGCTGCCACTGTCAATCTCATCTCGCACTTCAAAACACACCCTGACGCCAATCTCGCTGACGTTGCGTACACGCTGCAAAACGGGCGGAAGGCTTTCGATTACAGGCGCATTGCTGTGTGCCGCGACACCCTTGATGCGACCAGCGTACTCGAGACGCTGGACCACCGAAAAGTATTCACCGGCTTACAGGAGCCGCACGAGCGTCCGATTGTGATGATGTTTCCCGGCCAGGGAGCACAATACGCCGGAATGGGCTGCGAAGCTGTACGAGCACGAATCGACCTTCGGTCGCGAAGTGGATCGCTGTGTGGAGATTCTCCAGCCGCAACTCGGTTTTGACCTGCGCCAGGTGCTCTTCACTGACGAGGATCACGCAGCCGAAGCTTCGGAACGACTGAAGCAGACTATCGTCACGCAGCCCGCGCTGTTCGTGATCGAGTACGCGCTGGCCCAACAGTGGATGTCGTGGGGCGTGATGCCTGCGGCGATGATCGGACACAGCATCGGCGAGTACGTCGCCGCCTGTTTGTCGGGAGTATTCGACCTCGAAGCGGCGCTCACTCTTGTTGCACTGCGCGGGCGGCTGATGCAGAGCCTTCCTCCTGGCGCAATGCTCGTGCTGACGATGCCGGAGGATGAAGTGCAATCGTTGCTTGCGGGCCGGGAACTCTCCGTCGCCTCAGTGAATTCACCGTCGCTGTGTGTCGTCTCTGGTCCAATCCTCACGGTTGATGAATTGGAGCAAGAGCTGAACGAGCGCGGCATCGGAAGTCGCCGGCTGCACACGTCGCACGCATTTCATTCCGCGATGATGGACTCGATCGTGGACGAGTTCATCGCGGAAGTCGCGCACGTGACGCTGCGCGCACCGCAGATTCCTTACCTGTCGAATGTGACCGGCAAGTGGATCACGACTGAAGAAGCTATTGAACCGCAGTATTGGGGTCGGCACCTGCGCGAGTGCGTGCAATTCAACTCCGGAATCGTCGAGCTGTTTCAGGATAAAGATCGCGTGTTCCTCGAGGTCGGACCGGGTCGCACTTTGAGCACTCTGATGCGGCATCATCCGCAAAAAGGGACCAATCGCGTCGTGCTCAACTCCTTGCCACACGCTGACGAGCGCGGCGCGGATGACGTGGAATACATGCTTACGACGTTGGGACGCTTGTGGCTAACGGGAGTAAACGTCGAGTGGTCGGGTCTCTACGAAGGTGAGCTCAGGCGGCGCGTGCCTCTGCCCGCCTATCCCTTCGAGCGCCAACGCTACTGGATCGATCCACCGCGGGTTGCGAGAAGGTACGGACAAGAGGTTCAAGCTGATGACCAGCCACCAGCCCGGCGAAGCGATATCGCCGAATGGTTCTACGTTCCGTCATGGAAGCGGGTGCCAAACGCGTTGGACGCGCTCGAGCAATGGCGCGACCTGGCTTCTGTTCGAAGACGAGTGTGGCGTGAGCGTCGAACTGGCGCGTCAGCTTAGAAACGCCGGGCGAAATGTCGTAACCGTAAAACGCGGCGAGAGCTTCCTCAAGATCGACGACCGCGCTTACACACTCAATCCATCCGAGCGCGCCGATTACGTTGCGCTGCTTAACGAACTCACCGCAAATAATTTTGCGCCTGAGAAGATCCTTTATCTCTGGACCATCACGGGGACCGCGACGGTAGCGCCTGCACTTAGTACGGAAGAACTTCAGCGACGAAGTTTTTACAGCCTGGTTCATCTCGCGCAAGCATTGGGCGAACAGGGCACTCGCCAACCACTTGAGCTGTACGTCGTGTCGGACGGCATGCAGGAAGTCACGGGTGAAGAGTCGTTGTCTCCAGACAAGGCACTGGCGCTGGGTCCATGCCGCGTGATCCCGCAAGAGTACGAACACATCTCGTGCCGAAGCGTTGACGTGGGAATTGGAGACAACACAGACTCTCTCGCAAAGCTTTGCAAGCAACTGATCGCCGAAGCGGCGTCCGATGAAAGCGACAGGGTCGTCGCATACCGCGGCAATCACCGCTGGGTTCAGACGTTTGAGCCACTGAGCCTCGGCGCTGCGGAGTCGAGGACGCCGCGACTGAAAGAACGCGGAGTTTATCTTATCACCGGTGGCCTTGGCGGGATGGCGTTGGAGTTTTCACAGTATCTCGCGCGGGAAGCGAGTGTGCGTCTTGCATTAGTTGGACGCACGTCATTGCCGGCACGCGCCGAGTGGGATCAATGGCTTACGACCCATCCCGAGTCTGATCCCACGCGCCGCAAGATCGAACGCGTCCTTGCGCTCGAGGCTCTCGGAACGGAAGTGCTGGTCCTGGCCGCGGACGTCGCAGACGCGGCGCAATTCGGCGCGACAGTGGACCAGGTCCACAAACGCTTTGGACCAATCAACGGAGTGATTCACACTGCTGGTGTTCCGGCAAGTGGCGTGATCCAACTGCTGAAACACGAAACCGCCGCCGGCGTTCTTGCGCCAAAAGTGAATGGCGCGCGAGTAATCGAACAACTCTTCGCCGATACGCCACTCGACTTTCTTGTCCTCTGTTCATCGCGCAGCTCGATCTTAGGTGGTTACGGTCAGGCGGATTACTGCGCGGCGAACGCTTTCCTCGATTCATTCGCTCATGACTTTGCGTCGCGCACTGGCACGCGGGCGATCTCGATCAATTGGGACGCATGGACCGAAGTCGGAATGCTGGTTAACACAGTCGCGCAGTTCGGATTACGTGAGCGCCACGCGGAGCTTGCGGAGTCTGAAACCAGTCATCCGCTGATTGATGCGCCTGTATCGGAAACTCCGGAGCAAGGCGTGTACGCCACGCAAGTCAGTCCATCTACGCACTGGGTGCTCGACGATCATCGCATCGTCGGCACTGCAATCATGCCCGGCACCGCTTACTTCGAAATGGCACGAGCGGCTTTGGAACGTCGCGCTAACGCGCACGAAAAAGCGAACGGGTTTGAGATCAGCTCTGCGTTCTTTCTTGCGCCGCTCGGACTCCGCGACGACGAAACGAGGGAAGTGCGAACCATCCTCGAGAAAGATGGGGACGCCTATCAGTTTCGCGTCCTCGGTCAGCTTCCATCTGAGAAAGGCGGCGATCCTGTTTGGCAAGACCACGCGCTGGGCCAGATCAGTTTCACTGATGTGGAACCGGTGCATCGTCACGACGTCGAGGCGCTACGCGCGCGCTGTAGCAAACAGGAGATCGTCATCACTGACGATTACGAGATGGATCCGGATCTGGGTCCACGCTGGCAGAGTTTGCGACGAGTGTACCTTGGCGAAAAAGAATTGCTCGCGGAACTGGAACTCCCCGAAGAGTTCGCGGACGACTTCGCACAATACAAACTACATCCTGCGCTGCTCGATCGCGCCACCGGCACCGCCAAGCATTACCTCATTAACGAAGGTCACTATCTGCCGATGTCGTACAAACGACTGCGTGTGAAGCAGCCGCTGCCGAGAAAGATCTACGCTCACATTAAGTTCCGCGACGATCTACCACACGAGCAGACCATTACGTTCGACATCATTCTGATGGACGAGAATGGAACCGAGAGTGTGGTCATCGATGGATTCAGCCAAAAGCGTATCAACAACACTGCCGAGCCGTTGCGCGCACTGAGCGCAGCCAGGACTTCAAGTCCTCGTCCGCTGCCAATTAGTGACAATATCGGTGTTTACCAACGAGCGATGCGTGAAGGCATTCTGCCGAACGAAGGAATCGAAGCTTTCAAACGCATTCTCTCAAACCCGTTGCCTCCTCAAGTCGTCGTCTCCGCGCGTGACTTACAAACTTCAATCGCGCAGATGCGTGCTCTCACGACTGCGGACGTGATAGAGGAGATCGGAAAGCTTGAAGTGGCGCCGCCTGCGACGACACACGCGCGCCTCTCCTCGCTGGGTGACTACGCCGCACCGCAGAACGAAACCGAACGCACCCTGATCGAAATTTTGCAGACGATGCTCGGTATCGAACAGGTCGGTATCCACGACAACTTCTTCGAACTCGGAGGCGATTCTGTTCTCGGAATTCAAATCATCGCGCAAGCCAAACGCGTCGGCATTCTTCTGACTCCGCAACAGATCTTCCAACACCCGACAGTGGCCGAGATGGCTAAGATCGCTGTGGACGGAGACACGACGACCGAAACTGCTCCTCGCGAAACGGTTGTCGAAGACTCAACGGAAATCGATCTGTCTCTAACGGCACTCGACGAAAGTCAAATGAACAAGCTGATGGAAATGATCTCAGAAGACGAGCCCGAAGTTGAGGAGCCGCTAATACCGATCGAGACTGTTAGTGGTTCGCAGAACGGCGATCAAAAACGCGAAAAGCAACTCGACTTCAGTCTGTTCTTCTTCGCCGCCGACAACCTGCGCCCGGGGGAAAACAAATACAAGCTTTACCTCGAAGGCGCGAAGTTTGCCGATCGCAACGGATTTGCAGCGGTCTGGACGCCCGAACGCCACTTTCACGAGAGTGGCGGTCTCTATCCAAACCCATCCGTCTTGAGCGCTGCGCTCGCAACCATCACAGATCGCATCAAGCTGCGCGCGGGCAGCGTGGTTATGCCACTGCATCATTCGATTCGCGTCGCTGAAGAGTGGGCCGTAGTCGACAACCTGTCGGGTGGACGAGTTGGGATCTCGCTTACTTCCGGTTGGATTCCCAACGACTTCGCTTTCTTCCCCGAGCGTTACGCGAACAAACGCGAGGAGATGTGGCGCGGCATTGAAGAGGTCCAACGTCTCTGGCGCGGTGAAGCGATCACGACGCGCGATGGTAAGGGCAACGCAACGGAGTTGAGAGTTCTACCGCGTCCAATTCAACCTGAATTGCCGATCTGGATCACGTGCAGTGGCGATCCGGAAATGTTCGTCAGCGCGGGTGAGCGTGGCTTCCATATCCTGACGGCATTGCTGGGGCAGTCGGTCGACGAAGTCGCAACCAAGATCTCCAGCTATCGTGAGGTTCTGGCTAAGCACGGACATGATCCCGCAACCCGCCAGGTAGCGTTGATGTTGCACACCTTCGTCGGTCCCGATCTCAACCAGGTGTTGAGCAAGGCGCGCACGCCTCTGTGCAACTATCTGAAGGCGCACGTTGGCCTGATCGAAACGATGACCAGGAGCTTGAATATTAAAGTCGGAATCGATCAGGAATACGTCGACGACCTCGTCGCCTTCGCTTTCGAACGCTACTACCAAACCGCTTCGCTGATCGGAACGCCGGAGAAGTGTCTCCTCATGATCGATCGTTTGAAGCAGATCGGCGTTGACGAAGTCGCCTGCTTCATCGACTTCGGCATCGACACGGCTTCTGTTTTCAGCAGCTTGCAGCACTTGTCACGCCTGCGAGAGCTTTCGGAACAAACATCTCAGTTAAAGCACCTCGTAACTTCAGTATAGTCCGTGGGCTGTGCACGATATAAGGTCCTGCCTTCGTGGATCTCACATCTTATCCATCGGCTCACTTCGGTATTCAACGAAAGGATGTAACAAAAATGAACCAACTGGATTGCATCGTCATTGGTTACAACGATGTAGCATTTAACGCCCTGTGCGATAAGCACAGGCCGTTTCAGGAATTCGCGGGCACCTATAGTGAGTTGAGGACTAATTCAGTTCTGATCAACGGGCAGCGGAAGACTTACATGGAACTGCTCAACCATGTGCTCACTGGGATCCATGGATCTGACCCAAATCTGAATGGTTTTGAGGTGCCGAATCTAGGGGCAGTCTACCTCACCAGTTTTCTGCGCAATCGAAACTTCTCCGTCGAGTTGATCAATTTTTATAACTTCGAAAAAGATCGACTTGCCAGCCTGCTCGAGGAATCGCCTCGCGCGGTTGCTATCACTACTACCTACTACATCGAAGAGGAGCCGGTCAAAGAGATCGTCGAATTCATTCGGGAAAGGGCGCCCCAGACACGTATTATTTTAGGTGGGCCATACATTCTCAGTGCCTGCGCCGACAATCGGCCTGCAACACAGAATGTGCTTTTCCAGTCTTTAGGGGCGGATCTCTGGATCGTCGATCCTCAAGGTGAGGCCACGCTTGCAAAGGTTCTCGAGTGTCTTCGGACTGGGCGCGACTCGCAGCTAGTATTCATCCCTAACCTCATTTACCAAAAACGCGACTCTACCTGGGTCAGGACTCACCGCGTCGAGGAGCATAACAATCTGGACCAGAACGCCGTTAATTGGCGCTCATTCGACCCGCGGTTCTTCACCCCGACCGCATATATGCGTACCGCGCGTAGTTGTCCCTTCGCTTGCTCATTCTGTAACTTCCCTGCGATGGCGGGCGATCACACTGTATCCAGTATAGAAACCGTCCGCTCCGAACTGAGATATCTGGTTGACTCCGGCTTGAAGTACATGGTTTTTATCGACGACACGTTCAACGTCCCACTCCCACGCTTCAAACAGCTTTGCCGAATGATGATCGAAGAGAAGTTTAATCTCCAGTGGATCTCCTTCTTCCGCTGTTCAAATGCGGATGATGAATGCTTCGACCTGATGAAGGAAAGTGGGTGTCTGGGTGTCTACTTAGGGATCGAATCCGGCGACCAGCAGATCTTGAACAACATGAACAAGTTCGCCAACGTGCCAAGGTACAGGGAAGGCATTAGAAAACTAAACGAGAGAGGAATTCTTACTTTTGGATCCTTTATCGTTGGGTTCCCCGGCGAGACTAAGCAGTCGGTTATGAACACGATGGAACTTGTAGCAGAAACATCGCCCACCTTCTTCAATGTTCAGTTGTACTTCCACGACCCAATGGCGCCCATTCACCAACAGGCGGAAAAATATGGAATCGAAGGAAACTATTACAACTGGCGGCACAACACCATGTCCTGGCAGGAGGGAACCGAGTGGGTCGAGTACATGCTCCGGCGTGTGGATAACTCTCTCCCGCTTACGTTGAACGGGTTCAGTATCTGGTCAATACCGTACCTTCTTCAGAACGGTTTCTCCGTCGAACAAATTCTGGGTTTTGCACGAACCGCCAGAAAGATGTTGCTCAAGGGATTGAACGATTCGGAGGAGAGTTATCGTGATGAAGAGGAGGAAATGGCAAAGATATTTTCGACATGGGATCCGCATAGCCGGAGAAGCAACTTGAATTATGTCTCCTCAACTAATCTCAACGAAATATCGCCCACCGCGCCAGGTCCAAACGCGTACGCCGCACGTCCAGTAGAATAGTGGTCCAGGAGTTATCTCGCCGCGCTCCGCTCGCCAAGCTTGTGTGCCGTCTTTTCGACTGCTCCACGCACAATGAGGCTTTGAGATGAAAGTGAAAAACGTCGAAGACGTCTATCCGCTCGCGCCAACGCAGCAGGGGGTCCTCTTTCACAACCTCTACGACCCCGGCTCGGCGATGTACTTCGAGATCATCACGTGGACCATCCACGGCGAAGTAAATATCCCTGCGTTCAGCACTGCGTGGCAAAGCGTCGTCGACCGGCACCCGATCCTGCGCACCTGTTTTGTGTGGGAAGGACTTGAAGAACCACTGCAAATCGTGCGCAAGCGCGTCAAGCTGCCACTCACATATGAAGACTGGCGTGGTCTGGCGCCCGAGGTGCAGCAGCAAAAGGTGGAAGAGTTGTTTGCCGGAGAACGCGCGCGTGGCTTCGACTTGACAGCAGCACCGCTCATGCGCGTTGCGTTGATACAACTCGAAGACAATGTTTATCGGTTTGTCTGGAGCTATCACCACGTGCTGATCGACGGCTGGTCG
Source organism: uncultured Acidobacteriota bacterium (assembly GCA_963789185.1). Classification (GTDB taxonomy): domain Bacteria; phylum Acidobacteriota; class Blastocatellia; order Pyrinomonadales; family Pyrinomonadaceae; genus PSRF01. The sequence goes on along the minus strand of CAWBJU010000005.1, from coordinate 122,828 downwards.
GCGTCCGTGATGCTCAACGACGTGTTCAACTTCTACGAAACACTTGCTCAAGGGTACGAGCTGAAAGTTGCACCGGGCCGTCCGTTCCGCGACTACATCGTTTGGTTGCGCAAGCAAGACGTCTCCGAAGCTGAGACTTACTGGCGGCAAACGTTGCAGGGATTTGCAGAACCGACGACGTTCGGTGTCGGCAATGAAGTATCGAGTGCAACGCATACTTACGCGGAAGAGCAACTCTATCTCACAGCCGAGACCAGCGAAGCATTACAGACGTTCGCGCGGCGTCATCAACTAACGCTGAACACGCTCTTTCAAGGTGCGTGGGCCATTCTGCTCAATCGTTACAGCGGCGCGCGCGATGTGGTCTTCGGCGTCTCTGTTTCTGGTCGTCCACCACAATTACCGGAAGTCGAGTCGATGGTGGGAATGCTGGTCAACACTTTGCCGGCCCGTATCGAGGTCACGCGCGGAGCAACGTTGCTCCCGTGGCTCAGGCAAATTCAGGAGCAGCAGGTGGCGATGCGCAAGTACGAGTACACGCCCCTCATGCAAATACAACAGTGGAGCGATGTGCCGAAGGGTACGCAGCTATTCAACAGTATCGTCGCTTTCGAGAACCACCCAATCGATGGCTCGCTCGGTACGCGCGGCGCTAAGGCTGAGTTGCGCGACGTCGTGCACCATCACACCGCCACAGGCTATCCGCTGAACGTAATGATCGAGCCGGGCCGGGAACTGCTGATCAAGAACCTGTACGACGTTGGTCGCTTTGAAGCACGGGATGTCCGGCAGATGCTGAATCATTTCCAGCAACTGTTGGAGAGTAGTGTTGCAAATCCTGATGCGAAACTCGACGAGTTGGAAATGCTCACGCTCGGCGAGCGTAACCAGTTGGTAGCGGAGTGGAGTGGCCCGCGCACGGCGTACCCGCGCGAAAGCAGTATTCAGGAATTGTTTGAAGCAGAGGTGGAGCGCACACCGGAAGCAGTCGCAGTGATCTTCGGCGAGCAACAGTTGACGTATCGCGAGTTGAACGAGCGAGCAAATCAACTCGCGCATTACTTGCGTGGTCTGGGCGTTGGACCAGAAGTTCTGGTGGGTCTCTGTATTGAGCGCTCGGTTGAGTTAATCGTCGGCTTGCTCGGCATCCTGAAGGCGGGTGGAGCATACGCTCCGCTCGATCCGAATTATCCTGCGGAGCGGCTCGAGTTCCTGCTCGAAGATTCCGCTGCGCCGGTGCTCGTCACACAGGAGCGATTTGCCGATATGCTGCCGGCCAGGTGGTCCACATTCGTGTGCATCGATACTGATCGGGACGAGATCGCCGCATCGAGCACAGAGAATCCGGTCAATCAAAACAGCGCGGACAGTCTCGCTTATCTGATGTACACATCCGGCTCGACGGGCCGGCCGAAGGGAATCGGCATTCCGCATCGCGCTGTCATACGCCTGGTGCGAAACACGAATTACGCCAACTTCGGTCCTGACGAAACCCTGCTGCAAATCGCTCCCGTCTCCTTCGACGCTTCCACGTTTGAAGTTTGGGGCAGTTTGCTAAACGGCGGGCGACTGGTCGTGATGCCGCCTGAGTCGCCATCACTGGAAGAACTCGGAAGGGCATTACAGCAACACGGTATTACAACAATATTCCTGACTACCGGCCTGTTCCACTTAATGGCAAGCGAACAACTGGAGAGCCTGCTCGGACTGCGACGACTGCTTGCCGGTGGTGAGGTGCTGTCGCCGCACGCCGTGAAGCAGATTGTCGAAGCAGACAGTGCACTTACGTTCTGCGACATCTATGGTCCAACCGAGAACACTACGTTCTCGACTTTCTATCCAATGCAGTCAGGCGCCGCCTTCGGGGCAACGGTGCCTATCGGAAAGGCGATCAACAACACACAGGTTTATATCTTCGACAGCGAGTTGCGGCCCACGCCCGTAGGCGTACCGGGCGAACTGTACATCGGTGGTGACGGTTTGGCGCGCGGCTATCACAACCGCCCGGAACTGACGGCCGAGCGCTTCGTGCCTGACCCCTTTAGTGGTGTCCCGGGAGCGCGACTGTATCGCACCGGCGACCGCGTGCGCTTTCTACCAGACGGCAATATCGAATTCATTGGTCGCTTTGATTTCCAGGTCAAGGTGCGCGGCTTTCGCATTGAGCTGGGCGAGATTGAAACCGTGCTGGCACGGCACCCCGCTATCAAGGAAGTCTTGGTCGAGATGCGCGGAGATACGCCGGAAGAGAAGCGGCTGGTTGCTTATGTGGTTAGCAAACCGAACGCGAAGTTGGCGACGGAAGAGTTGCGCCGTTATGTCAGCGAGAAGCTTCCGGACTATATGATGCCGAACAACTTCGTGATGCTCGATCGCATGCCGCTGACAAACAACGGCAAAGTGGATCGAAAGGCGCTGCCGGAACCTGACACTCTGCGGCCTGAGAGCTACGTCGCGCCTCGCACGGATGTTGAGCAGCAACTTTCAGAGATCTGGTCCTCAATGCTTGGTGTCGAACGCATCGGCGTCAACGACAACTTTTTTGAGTTAGGCGGACATTCACTACGCGCCACGAAACTTGCTTCCGCAGTGAGGGAAACGTTTCGGGTTGAGTTGCCGTTGCGTTGCATCTTCGACTCGCCAACAGTCGCCGCAATGGCTGAGTACATCAGCACCATATTGTCCACGGAATCTGAATCCAGCGTGAAGGCTATTGCTCCGGCTGCGCGCGACCGCGATCTGCCGCTCTCATTCGCGCAGAGGAGAATGTGGTTCCTGAACCAGTTGGAGCCTGAGAGTGCTTATTACAACGTGCCGTTAGCGATGAGGCTTACCGGCCGGCTCGACACGGACGCACTCGAGAAGGCTATCAACGAAGTCATACGGCGGCATGAAGTGTTGCGCACCACGATCGAGACCAGGGACGGCGAGCCGGTGCAAGTGATCAATGAAGGCGTGCGCCTGGATCTGACAGTTGAAGACATCTCCGGAGAGGGCGAAGACCGTGCCGTCGAGTTGGCAGTGGCGGAAAGCGTTAAGCCGTTCGATCTCAGCCGCGGGCCGTTGCTGCGCCTGCGCCTGCTGAAACTTGGACCAGCGGATCATGTCGCGCTGTTCACCGTGCACCACATTATTTCCGATGGTTGGTCCATGGGTGTATTGGTGCGCGAGGTGGCAGCGCTCTACGCCGCGTTTGCCGGCGGTTTATCGGAAGGCAAACCCTCGCCGCTGCCGGAACTACCGCTTCAGTACGCTGACTTCGCGGCGTGGCAACAGGAGTGGCTGCGTGGAAATGTTCTTGAAGATCACCTTGACTACTGGAAAAAGCAGTTATCAGGCGCACCGACTGTACTTGATCTGCCGACCGATAAACCGCGCCCGGCAATTCAGAAGTTTCGCGGCGCCAATGAAGTGTTCTCAGTCCCTAAAGATGTCACAGAGCGACTACTGGCCTTGAGCCGGCAAGAAGGCGCAACACTCTTCATGACCATGCTGGCCGTTTTTAATGTTCTGCTCTATCGATACAGCGGTCAAAAGGACATTCTCATCGGCTCGCCTATCGCAAACCGCAATCGCGCGGAGATCGAAGGTTTGATTGGGTTCTTCGTCAACACGCTGGTGTTACGCGCGGAAATAGAGAGTGACGAAAGCTTCCTGTCTCTGCTGCGACAAATCCGCACCACGACGCTTGATGCGTACGCGCATCAGGACCTGCCGTTCGAGAAGTTAGTCCAGGAGTTGCAGCCGGAGCGAGACATGAGCCGCTCGCCGCTGTTTCAGGTGATGCTGGTTTTGCAGAATGCGGCGCAGCAGGCGTTTGAGTTACCGGGCTTGACACTGAACGTTTTCGAGACAAAGAGTCGCACGGCGAAGTTCGACTTGATGATGACGATCGTGGAGGGAACTGACGGTCTGGCGGGCGAGCTCGAGTACGACACTGATCTTTTCGACGCGATGACGATCAAGCGGATGCTGGGTCACTTCCAGACGCTGCTCCAGAGCATTGTGGCCCAACCGGATCAGCGCCTCACGGAATACTCACTCATGGCGCCGGAAGAGCAGCAACTGCTGGCCGAGTGGAACGCCACTAACGTGGATTATCCACGCGATCTCTGTCTGCACGAACTTTTCGGAGTGCAGGCGATGCGTACGCCGGATGCAGTCGCGTTAATTTCCGGCCACGAGCGTATTACTTACAGGGAGTTGAATGAACGCGCAAATCGTCTGGCCCATCACCTGCGCAAGCTTGGCGCCGGCTCTGAGTCACTGGTGGGAGTGTTGCTGGAGCGTTCCACTTCGCTGATTGTAGCGTTGCTCGGCGTCCTCAAGTCAGGAGCGTCCTATGTACCGCTGGATCCGGCCTATCCACGCGAGCGCCTTCGCTTCATGCTCGAAGATGCAGGCGCAAAAGTGTTGCTGACGCAGCACAGTTTACGCAACGAATTGCCCTCTCATAATGCGCGCGTTGTTTGTCTCGATACTGAATGGGAAAACATTGCGGCGGAGAGCAACGAAAATCCGGAGCGCGGGACGGCACCTGAAAACCTGGCCTATGTGATCTACACATCGGGTTCAACAGGCAAACCCAAAGGCGCGGCGATCGAACATCACAGCGCCGTCACGCTGGTTCACTGGGCACGTAATTTCTTTACCGAAGAGCAGTTAAGCGGCGTGCTGGCTTCGACGTCTGTCTGTTTCGATCTCTCGATCTTCGAGATCTTTGTTCCTCTCGCTTCAGGTGGAAAAGTGATACTTGCCGCTAACGCACTCGAACTACCGGGGCTCGACGCTGCGATTGAAGTAACGCTAATCAACACTGTCCCTTCGGCGATGGCGGAGTTGGTCCACATGGGTGGCGTACCCGACTCAGTGCGAATCGTCAACCTTGCCGGCGAACCGCTACAAAAGGTGCTGGTCGAACGGATTTACGAATTGAACACCGTGGACCAGGTCGTAAATCTCTACGGCCCTTCAGAAGATACGACCTATTCAACATGGGCCAGGCTCGAGAAGGGCGATTCTCGTGCGCCAACCATCGGACGACCAATCGCCAACACACAGGTTTACATACTTGATGCTCAGCAACATCCTGTGCCTATTGGCGTCGTAGGTGAGTTGTATATCAGTGGTGATGGACTGGCGCGTGGTTATCTCGATAGACCCGCGCTAACGGCAGAGAAGTTTGTGCCGAATCCGTTTGCGTCCGAGCCGGGCGCGCGTATGTACCGGACGGGCGATCTCGTGCGCTACCTGCCGGATGGGCGGCTTGAGTTCACCGGCAGAGTTGACCAGCAGGTGAAGATCAGAGGTTTCCGAATCGAGCCGGGCGAAGTCGAGACGCTGGTGAGTCAGCAGGACGGCGTAAACATGACCGCGGTCATGGTCCACTCGCAAGCCAACGGCGACAAACGACTGGTGGCCTATGTGACGGCGATGCCGGGACGAGTGTTGAGTTCCGAAGAACTGCGGCGCAGGTTGAAAGAACAGTTGCCGGATTACATGGTGCCGTCAACTTTCGTCATGTTGGACCAAATGCCGCTGACACCCAACGGCAAAATCAATCGTCGTCAGCTGCCGGCGCCCGAACCTACCGAGCCCACAACTGGCTTTGTCGCGCCGCGAAACTCCGTCGAGGAATTATTGAGCGAGATTTGGAGGGAGGTGCTCGGTATCGCACGGGTGAGTACGAATGGCAATTTCTTCGAGTTGGGCGGCCATTCGTTGTTAGCCACTCGCGTTACATCGCGCGTGCGCGAGATGTTTGGCGTAGAGCTGCCCGTACGCAGCATATTCGAAACACCAACCATCAGCAGCATGTCGCGAAAAATTCTCGCTGACATGTTTGGCGGCCGGCTGGAGCAGCCGCGTCAAATAAAGTCGATTCCACGTGGCGGCGACCTGCCGCTTTCGTTTGCACAGGAGCGGCTCTGGTTCCTCGAACAACTCGAATCGGCGGGCGCCGCTTATCACATCCCGATGATCGTTCGCATCGAAGGACAGCTTGATGTCGAAGCGCTACAGAACACGCTGGCAGAACTGGTGCGACGTCACGAGTCACTGCGAACGACGTTTGTTAACGTAGACGGCGAGCCGCAGCAGAGAATCGCCGCTTCCATGAAAGTAGACTTGCCGATCATCGATCTCAGCACTTTGCCTGAGGATGAGCGCAAGGAAGCAGCAGTACAACACTCATCTGAACAAGTGCAGCAACCGTTCGATCTAAGCTCGGGTCCCTTGCTCCGCGCCACCCTCTTACGTCTCTCGGCAAAAACGCATGTCTTTGCATTGACGTTTCATCACATCATCTCGGATGGCTGGTCCATGGGCGTACTCGTTAGAGAAGCAGCGGCGCTGTACGAAGCGTACGCGGCCGGCAAGGAGTCGCCGCTTGAAGAATTGGCGGTGCAGTACGCTGACTACACCGTTTGGCAGCGAGACTGGTTGCGCGGTGAAGTGTTGGAGAATCAGTTCGGGTACTGGCGCAACCTGCTCGGCGATTTGCCGGCGGTGATCGAGCTGCCCACCGACTATCCGCGCCCGCCAGTGCAAAGCTTCCGCGGCGATATCATCAACTTCTCACTCGCTCCGGAACTCACGGCGAAGTTGAAAGAGATCAGCAAGCAGGAAAACGTGACACTGTTCATGACGCTGCTGGCTGCCTTTCGCATTCTGCTTTACCGCAGCACGGGCCAGGAGGCGATCGCGATCGGCACGCCGATAGCAAACCGGCAGGATAGCGCCATCGAAGACCTGATTGGCTTCTTTGTAAACACCCTCGCGTTACGGATCGACGTCACGGGTGACATGACCTTCAAAGAGTTGCTTAGCCGTGTGCGAGAGGTAACGCTCGGTGCTTACGCCCATCAGGACGTTCCATTTGAGAAGCTGGTGGAAGAGTTGCAACCCGAGCGCGTGCGCAATCTTCACCCGTTGTTCCAGGTGATGTTCGCGATGCAAAACGCTCCGCAGGGTGCGTTGAACTTACCCGGACTTACTTTCACTACGCAGGAGTTTGAGCACGGCGCGACTCGCTTCGATATCGAATGCCACATGCGCGAGATCGACAACGGGTTGTACGGCCAATTCATATTCAGCACGGACCTGTTTAGACGGGAATCAGCCGAGCGCATGCTCAAACACTTCGAGAATCTGCTCGAAGGTATTACCACTGACTCGCGGATCGCCACGCTTCCTTTATTCACGGAAGAAGAGAAGCAACAACTACTCGCTGCCTGGCAGGGACCGGTTGTTGAGTTCCCGCGCGATAAATGTATTCATCAGTTATTCGAAGCACAGGTCGAGCGAACGCCGGACGACGTGGCGCTTGTCTTCCACGAGGAAGAACTAACCTATCGCGAGTTGGACCAGCGCGCCACGCAGTTGGCCCGTTACCTGCGAAAGCAGGGCGTTGGCCCGGACGTGGTGGTTGGCGTTTGCATTGAACGTTCGTTGGAGATGATGGTGGGTGTGCTGGGTGTGCTGAAGGCAGGCGGCGCGTACCTGGGGCTGGATCCCGCTTATCCGCAGGAACGGCTGCAGCTCATGCTCGACGACGTACAAGCGCAGGTGTTGGTGACCCAGGAACGCTTCTCGTCGCGCTTAGCAGCAATCGGGACATCTCAGATTTACATCGACAAAGACTGGCCTGAGATCTGTGCTGAACGTGAGCTGCCGGCTAATATTGCGCTGCCGGCTAATCTGTCGACAGATCAACTCGCGTTCGTCGTCTTCACCTCGGGCTCAACCGGTCGTCCCAAGGGCGTAGCGATGACTCACGTCGCGTTTGCCAACCTCATCACATGGCAAGTCCCGCGTAACCCGGTCAAGCGACAGCCGCGCACCTTGCAGTTTGCTTCCTTGAGCTTTGACGTTTCATTCTATGAGATATTCTCGACATGGGCTGCGGGTGGCACCCTCGTGGTTGCGGATGAAGACGTGCGACACGATCCCAGAGCGTTGCTGCGCGTGCTGACTGAGCAGCGTATCCAATGTGTGGACGTACCTTACGTCGTACTGCAATACCTTTCCGAGATCGCTACGGCGGATAACGTCAAACTGCCGGACCTGCGGTACTTCATCGCGGCCGGCGAGCAGTTGAAGATCACGCCTGCCATCCGCCGATTTTTCGAGCAGCTCGGCAACTGTGTTGTCGATAACCACTATGGACCATCGGAAACGCACGATGCGTGCACCTATTTTCTCGAGGGGGCACCGTCAACATGGCCGGAACTGCCTCCGATCGGCAAGCCTGGGAACAATGTGCGGGTTTACGTGCTTGATAAACAGATGCAGCCCGCACCGTTCGGTGTCATTGGAGAGGTGTACATTGGCGGCGCTCAACTCGCACGCGGCTACCTGAACCAACCAGCGCTCACCGCCGAACGATTTGTTCCCGATCCCTTCAGCTCCAGCGAGCCGGGACGCCGTTTGTACCGGACGGGCGATCTTGCGCGCCTTTTATCGAATGGCAATTTTGAATTTATCGGGCGTGACGATTTTCAGATCAAACTGCGCGGTTACAGAATTGAGTTGGGTGAAGTGGAAGCGGCGCTCAGGCGCGAGAGATTCGTGCGTGAAGCAATCGTCAAAACACACAAGAATGCACGTGGGGAAGTGAGCCTGGTTGCCTTCTTGTTGGTCGAGCCTGATTCAAAGTTGCAACCGAATGAACTGCAAGACCGCTTGGAAAAACAGTTGCCGCCGTACATGGTTCCGTCCGCGTTTGTCCTCATGGATGACTTTCCGCTCACGCCAAACGGCAAGCTGGACCGCCGCGCACTCCGCGCGACCGATGATCTGCTGCAACCCTCTCACACAGGATATGTTGCGCCACGCACTCCCCACGAGGAGATGGTCGCCGCTATCTGGGCTGAAGTGCTAAACCTCGCGCGCGTGGGTGCGACTGACAACTTCTTCCACCTGGGTGGTCACTCCCTGCTCGCGACACGCGTCATGTCGCGAGTCCGCAAAGCCTTCGGCATCGAGCTCCCATTGTACAAACTCTTTGAGGCGCCGACGGTTGTTCGGTTTACCGAGGAGATCGTGGCGGCGCTGGCTGTTGAACCGGAGCAGGAGCCGTTGCCATTGATCGAACATGTGCCGGACACAGAAGTGCCGCTCTCTTTCGAACAGGAACGACTCTGGGTGTGGGATCAGTTCAACCCGGGCAGCCCGATTTACAACCTGTCGAACGCTTTCCGGCTGCATGGACAACTCAACACGACGGCTCTCGAGCGAACCTTCAATGAAATTGTTCGCCGTCACGATGCGCTACGGACCACTTTCCAGGCGAGCAAAAAAGGTCCAAGGCAGATCGTGAGTCCCTGGACACCCTTTTCACTTCCGGTTACAGACTTAAGTAAGTTCACGGAAGACGAAAAAGAAGCAGAGATGAAACGCCAGCAGGAAATACATGCACGGCACAACTTCGATCTCTCGCGTGGACCGCTCATGCTCGTCAACCTGCTGCGGTTGAGTGAAGAGGAGCACGTGGCCCTCATCACGATGCACCATCTCATCTCGGACGGCTGGTCGGCGGGCGTCTTACTGCAGGAAGTAACAGGGCTTTACGAAGCGTTCAACACGGGCCGGCCTTCACCGCTTGGCGAGTTGCAAATTCAATATCCCGACTTCGCCCGTTGGCAGCGGCGTTGGGTGGAGACACGCTCGCTATCTTATTGGATGAAGCAACTCGATCCCTTACCCCCGGCGATCGAACTACCTTTCGATTACGAGCGCCCAACTACGATGACCTTTCGCGGCAGTTCGATATTCTTCAACATACCGAGCGAGCTACTTGCAAATTTGCAGGCACTCAGCCGCCGCCACAACGTCACGCTCTACATGACGCTGCTCGCTGCGTTCAAAACGCTCTTGCATCGTTACTCGGGCCAAACCGACATTGTGATAGGTGGGGCTTCGGCTAACCGCACGCAAATTGAGTTGGAGAAGCTGATCGGCTTCTTCGTTAACATGCTGGTGCTTCGCACGGACGTCAACGGCGATCCGAAGTTTACTGAGTTGTTACAGCGCGTCCGTGAGGTCACCCTCGGCGCTTATACTCACCAGCACACGCCTTACGCAGCACTGGTCACGGAGTTGAAACTGAAGCGCGAGTGGAACCGCAATCCGCTGTTCCAGGTACTGTTCATTTTGCAGAACGCGCCGTTGGGTGAGGTTGAACTGCAAGGGTTGTCGGTCAGTCCGCTGCCACTCAAGAGCGACTTGTCTCCGTTCGATTTATTGGTATCGTTCTGGGAAACGGCTAACAGTATTGAAGGCACAGTCGCTTACAGTGAGGAACTATTCAAGCGCGAAACGATCGAGCTCCTGTTCGATCGTTACAGCCATCTACTGGAGAGCATTGTCGCTAATCCCGAGGAGCGTCTTTCTCAACTCGAACTGCATAGTTACGTCGACACAGAAGATTACTCACTACCTCAGTTCCTCACTGATCTGAGGCCACGCGAGATGGATAAGCTGCTTATGAAACTCGAGATCTCCGGCGATTAAGCCCGGACGCAGTGATCCGCCGCTCCACACAACATTGAGGCTTTAAGATGAAACTCAAAGACGTCGAAGACGTCTATCCGCTCGCGCCAACACAGCAGGGGGTCCTGTTTCAGCCCCGCGCGGCGATGCACTTCGAGATCATCACGTGGACCATTCACAGTGAAGTAAATATCGCTGCGTTTACCACTGCCTGGCAGAGCATCGTCGACCGGCACCCGATCCTGCGCACCTTCTTCGTGTGGGAAGAGCTTGATGAACCATTGCAAGTCGTGCGCAAGCACGTGAAGCTGCCGCTCACATATGAAGACTGGCGCGGTCTGACGCCCGAGGTACAGCAGCAAAAGGTAGAAGACTTCTTTGCGGGAGAACGCGCGCGTGGCTTCGACTTGTCAGCAGCGCCCCTCATGCGCATCGCGTTGATACAACTGGAAGAGAATGTCTACCGGTTTGTCTGGAGCTATCACCACGTGCTGATCGACGGCTGGTCGGCATCCATGATCTTCAACGACGTGTTCAACTTCTATGAAAAGCTTGCTCAGGGGCACGAGTTTAAAGTTGAACCAGTCCGGCCGTTCCGCGACTACATCACATGGCTGCGCCAGCAGGATCTATCTGAAGCTGAAACATACTGGCGTCAAACGTTGCGAGGTTTCGCTGCCCCAACCTCAATCGGCATTGGCAATGGAAGCCCGAGTGAAACTCACTCGTATGCGGAAGAGCAACTCTATCTCTCAGCCGCGACCAGCGAAGCATTAAAAGCGTTTGCGCGGCGTCATCAACTAACACTGAACACGCTCTTTCAAGGTGCGTGGGCCATGCTGCTCAATCGTTACAGCGGCTCGCGCGACATGGTCTTCGGCGTAGCTGTCTCGGGCCGTCCGCCACAAGTGCCGCAAATCGAGTCAATGGTGGGAATGCTGGTCAACACTTTGCCGTCGCGCATCGCGATGACGCGCGGCGCAACGCTACTCCCATGGCTCAGAGAGATTCAGGAGCAGCAGGTGACGATACGTAAGTATGAGCACACACCGCTGATGCAATTACAACAGTGGAGCGATGTGCCCAATGGTACGCAGCTATTCGACAGTATCGTGGTTTTCGAGAACCACCCAATCGACAGTTCGGTCGCCAGGACCGAATTGCGCGACATCGTGCGCTATTACACCGCTCCGGGCTATCCGCTGAACGTAATGATCGAGCCGGGCCGGGAACTGCTGATCAAGATCATGTACGACGTTGGTCGCTTTGAGGCACGGGATGTCCGCCGGATGCTGAATCATTTCCAGCAACTGTTGGAGAGTAGTGTTGCAAATCCCGATGCGAAACTCGACGAGTTGGAAATGCTGACGCCGGGCGAGTGTAACGAGTTGCTCAATGAGTGGAGTGGCTCGCGCACGGCGTACCCGCGCGAAAGCAGTATTCAGGAATTGTTTGAAGCAGAGGTGAAGCGCACACCGGAAGCAGTCGCAGTGGTCTTCGGCGAGCAACGGTTGACGTATCGCGAGTTGAACGAGCGAGCGAATCAACTCGCGCATTACTTGCGCGGACTTGGCGTTGGACCAGAGACCCTCGTAGCTATCTGCGTCGAGCGCTCGGTTGAGTTAATCGTCGGCTTGCTCGGCATCCTGAAGGCGGGTGGAGCATACGCTCCGCTTGAGCCGAATTATCCCGCGGAGCGGCTTACGTTCATGCTCGAAGACTCCGCTGCGCCGGTGCTGCTCACACAGAAGAAGTTTGCCGGGATACTGCCGGCCAGGTCCAGAATCGTGTGCCTCGATACTGATTGGGACCAGATCGCCGCATCGAGCACGGAGAATCCAGACAATCAAAACAGCGCGGACAGTCTCGCGTATCTGATGTACACGTCCGGCTCGACTGGTCGACCGAAGGGAATCGGCGTTCCGCATCGCGGCGTCATACGTCTGGTGCGAAACACGAATTACGCCGACTTTAGTCCCGATGAAGTATTCCTCGTACTCGCTCCAGTCTCCTTCGACCTTTCAACGTTTGAAGTTTGGGGCAGTTTGCTCAACGGCGCACGCCTCGTAGTGATGTCGCCGGAGCCGCCATCACTGGAAGAACTCGGAAGAGCATTACAACAACACCGCATTACGACCTTGTGGCTGACCGCCGGACTGTTTCACTTAATGGTGAACGCACAACTGGAGAGCCTGCTCGGGTTGAGACAACTGCTTGCGGGTGGTGACGTGTTGTCGCCGCGCGCCGTGAGGCAGGTTGTCGAAGCGGGCAGTGCACTTACGCTCATCAACGGCTATGGTCCAACCGAGAACACTACGTTTACGACTTGCCATTCGATGCAGTCAGGCGCGACTTTCGGAGCAACCGTGCCCATCGGTAAGCCGATCCGTAACACGGAGGTTTATGTCCTCGACAGCCAGTTGCGGCCCACGCCCGTGGGCGTAGCTGGCGAACTTTACACCGGTGGTGACGGTTTGGCGCGCGGGTATCACAACCGCCCGGAACTGACGGCCGAGCGCTTCGTGCCTGACCCCTTTAGTGGTGTCCCGGGAGCGCGACTGTATCGCACCGGCGACCGCGTGCGCTTTCTACCAGACGGCAATATCGAATTCATCGGTCGCGTTGATTTCCAGGTCAAGATGCGCGGCTTGCGCATTGAGCTGGGCGAGATTGAAACCGTGCTGGCACGGCACGCCGCTATCAAAGAAGTCTTAGTCGAGATGCGTGGAGATAAGTCGGAAGAGAAGCGGCTGGTTGCTTATGTGGTTAGCAAACCTGATGCGGAGTTGGCGACGGAAGAACTGCGCCGTTATCTGAGCGAGAAGCTTCCGGATTATATGGTGCCGAACAACTTCGTCATGCTCGATCGCATGCCGCTGACAAACAACGGCAAAGTAGATCGTAAGGCGCTGCCGGAACCTGACACTCTGCGGCCTGAGAGCTACGTCGCGCCTCGCACGGATATTGAGCAGCAACTATCAGAGATCTGGTCCTCAATGCTTGGTGTCGAACGCATCGGCGTTAACGATAGCTTTTTTGAGATGCGCGGCAACTCGCTGCTCGCCACGCAATTCGTTTCCACGGTGAGGGAACAGTTTCGGATCGAGTTGCCGTTGCGTGTCATCTTCGACTCGCCAACAATCGCCGGCATCGCCGAATACATCGAGGCGACGGCGCAGCATGAGAAGTCAAGCGCGCCGGTTATTGCTCCAGTTGCGCGCGACCGTGCCCTTCCGCTCTCATTCGCGCAGAGGAGAATGTGGTTCCTCAACCAGTTGGAGCCTGAGAGTGCTTATTACAACGTGCCATTAGCGATGAGACTTACCGGCAATCTCGACACGGACGCACTCGAGAAGACCATCAACGAAGTCATACGGCGGCATGAAGTATTCCGCACCACCTTTGCGAGCGAAGGCGGCGAGCCGGTGCAGGTAATCAATGAAGCCGTGCCCTTCGTTCTGACAGTTGAAGACATCTCCGGAGAGGGCGAAGACCGCGCCATCGAGTTGGCAGCGGAGGAGAGCACTAAGCCGTTCGATCTCAGCCGCGGGCCGTTGCTGCGCCTGCGCCTGCTGAAGCTTGGGCCAGCGGATCATGTCGCGCTGTTCACCGTGCACCACATCATTTCCGATGGCTGGTCCATGGGCGTGCTCGTGCGCGAGGTTGCAGCACTCTACGCAGCGTTTGTCGAAGGCAAACCCTCGCCGCTGCCGGAACTACCGCTTCAGTACGCTGACTTCGCCGCGTGGCAACAGGAGTGGCTGCGTGGAAATGTTCTTGAAGATCACTTTGATTACTGGAAGCAGCAGTTGGACGGTGCACCGACGACACTCAACCTGCCGACCGATAAACCGCGCCCGCCGATACAGGGATTTCGCGGAGGTCATGAGCTGTTCTCAATCCCCGGAAATGTCACAGAGCGACTACAAGCATTGAGCCGGCAGGAAGGTGCAACACTCTTCATGACGATGCTGGCCGCTTTCAATGTTCTGCTCTATCGCTACAGCGGTCAAAAGGACATTCTCATCGGCACGCCCATCGCAAACCGCAATCGCGCGGAGATTGAAGGGTTGATTGGCTTCTTCGTCAATACGCTGGTGTTGCGCGGGAAAATAGAGAGTGACGAAAGCTTCCTGTCGCTGCTGCGACAGCTCCGCAGCACAACACTTGATGCGTACGCCCATCAGGACCTGCCGTTCGAGAGGTTAGTCCAGGAGTTGCAGCCGGAGCGAGACATGAGTCGCTCGCCGCTGTTTCAGGTAATGCTGGTTTTGCAGATTGTGCCGCCGCAGGCGTTCGAGTTGCCGGGTCTGACTTTGAGTGCCCTGGAGACAAGCAGTCGAACGGCGAAGTTCGACTTGATGATGAGACTGGTGGAAAAACCTGACGGTATCTTTGCCGAGCTCGAGTATGACACCGATCTCTTCGAAAGAGAGACCATCAAACGAATGATCGGGGATTTCCAGGTGCTCCTCGAAAGTGTGACCGCCAATCCGTTGGAAAAGGTTTCCACCGTCCAGCTGCTGACACAGACCGAGCGAACGCGGTTGCTGGAAGAGTGGAACCAAACAGACGCGGAATATGCGCGCGACACATGCCTGCACCAGTTGTTTGAACTTCAGGTGGACCGCACTCCGGACGCAACGTGCTTGATCGGCGATGGCGTGCTGCTCACGTACCAGGAGCTGGATCACCGCGCTAATCAACTGGCGCACTATCTCATGCGCGGCGGAATCGGTCGTGAAACACGAGTCGGAATACTGATAGAGCGCTCGGTGGAACAGGTCGTCGCGCTATTGGGAGCACTGAAGGCCGGCGCCTGCTATGTTCCACTTGATCCGGACTTTCCGTCCGAGCGTCTTCACTACCTGATCGACGATGCGAACGTAACACTTATCTTAACCCAAACACATTTTGCGAATGAGTTGCTGCCCGGTCATCCTAACGTATTGTGTCTCGATGACTGCGCGGCTGAGTTAGAGCGCGAAAGTACGGCACGACCGGCCACCAACGTTACGTCAGATAACCTTGCGTATGTTATCTACACTTCCGGATCTACCGGCCGGCCTAAAGGAGCGATGCTCCAGCATCGCGGCATCGTCAACTGCCTTGAGTGGATGCAGCGCACTTACCAGCTCGACCAACGCGATCGTTTCCTTTTCAAGACGACACTCAATTTCGATCCTTCGATCTGGGAATTTTTCTGGCCACTGATGGCGGGCGCGCAAGTGATCGTCGTCAGGCCCGAGGCACAGAGCAATCCGGCGTTGCTGGTCGAAACAATCCTCCGGCATGAAGCCACAGTCGCTTACCTCGTTCCATCGTTGCTGACCCACTTTCTGGAAGAGCCAAAGCTCGATCAGATTTTTTCCCTTCGCTATGTGATCTGCGGAGGCGAGTCGCTGATACACGAGACAGTTGAGCGCTTCAAAGAGCGTCTTCCGGGTGTTGAATTGCATCACTCGTATGGTCCAACAGAGACGTCCATTGGTGCTACGGAAACTGTTTGCCGGCTGGACAGTCCGCGCCGGGTAACGCCGATTGGGAGACCACGCGCAAACGTGCGGTTGTACGTGCTCGATGAGCGAATGCAGCCAGTGCCCATAGGCGTTAGGGGCGAGCTTTATATCGGCGGTGAAGGTGTTGGGCGAGGTTATCTCAATCGTCCTGAACTTACCGCAGAAAAATTCGGACCGAATCCTTTCGCCAACGAGGCCGGCGCGAGGCTCTACCGCACGGGTGATGTCGTGCGCTACCTGCCGGATGGGCAGCTCGAGTTCATAGGCAGATCCGACGACCAGGTAAAGATCCGCGGTATACGGATCGAATTAGGCGAAGTCGAGGCGGTGCTTGGCGAGCAGGACGGTGTAAGCGGAGCCGCAGTCATCGCCTACTCGGAAGACAACAGAGATCAGCGCCTGGTGGCCTACGTGACAACAGAGGCAGAACGGGTGGTGACTACCGAAGAGCTGCGGTGCGGATTGAAAGCGCAGTTGCCGGATTACATGGTGCCTGCAACGTTCGTCATGCTGGACCAGATGCCATTACTGCCAAATGGGAAGATCAATCGGCGTGAACTCCCCGCTCCGGCTGCACTGGCCGCTCATCAGAATGGCTACATTGCGCCTTCCAGCGCCATCGAGGAAATGTTGACTGAGATTTGGGAAAAGGTGCTCGACCTCGAAAGAGTCAGCTCTGCTGATAACTTCTTCGAGTTGGGCGGACATTCGTTATTGGCCACTCGCGTTACCTCCCGTGTGCGGGAGATGTTTGGAGTAGCACTGCCCGTGCGCAGCGTATTTGAAGCACCAACGATCCGTGGCATGTCACAAAAGATTCTCGCCGGTATGCAGGGCGGCGAGTTACAGCAGCGACGTCACATAACGACAGTTCCACGTGACGGCGACCTGCCACTGTCGTTTGCACAGGAACGGCTCTGGTTCCTCGAACAACTCGAATCGGCAGGACCGGCTTATCACATTCCAATCGTCGTACGCATCGAAGGACAGCTTGATGTCGAAGCGGTACGGAAAACGCTGCAGGAACTGGTGCGACGTCACGAGTCACTGCGAACGACGTTTGTCAACGTAGACGGCGAGCCACGACAGAGAATCGCCTCTTCCATGAACGTAGACTTGCCGTCAGTTGATCTCAGCACTTTGTCTGAAGCTGAGCGCCAGGTCGAAGCAGTGGCATTCTCATCCGCGCAAGCGCAGCAGACGTTCGACTTAAGCTCGGGACCCTTGCTACGCGCCGCCCTGTTTCGTCTCTCGAGAGAAACGCACGTCTTTGCGCTGACGTTTCATCACATCATCTCGGACGGCTGGTCCATGGGCGTACTGGTTAGAGAAGTAGCGGCGCTGTACGAAGCGTACGCGGCCGGCAAGGAGTCGCCGCTCGAGGAATTGCCGGTGCAGTATGCTGACTACGCCGTTTGGCAGCGAGACTGGTTGCGCGATGAGGTGTTGGAGAATCAGTTCGAGTACTGGCGCAGGTTACTCGGCGACGTGCCGACGGCCATCGAACTACCCACCGACTATCCGCGCCTGCCGGTGCAAAGCTTCCGCGGCGACAACATCACGTTTTCACTTAGTGAAGAGCTAACGGCGAGGCTGAAAGAGATCAGCAAGCAGGAAAACGTGACCCTGTTCATGACGCTGCTGGCTGCCTTTCGCATTCTGCTTTACCGCAGCACGGGCCAGGAGGCGATCGCGATCGGCACGCCGATAGCAAACCGGCAGGATAGCGCCATCGAAAACCTGATCGGCTTCTTCGTAAACACGCTGGCGTTACGGATCGACGTCACGGGTGACATGACCTTCAAAGAGTTGCTTAGCCGTGTGCGAGAGGTAACGCTCGGTGCTTACGCCCATCAGGACGTTCCATTTGAGAAGCTGGTGGAAGAGTTGCAACCCGAGCGCGTGCGCAATCTTCACCCGTTGTTCCAGGTGATGTTCGCGGTGCAAAACGCTCCGCAGAGTTCGTTGAACTTACCCGGACTTACTTTCACTACGCAGGAGTTTGAGCACGGCGCGACTCGCTTCGATATCGAATGCCACATGCGCGAACTGGATAACCGGCTGTACGGGCAACTCATATTCAGCACGGACCTGTTTAGACGCGAATCAGCCGAGCGCATGCTCAAACACTTCGAGATTCTGCTCGAAGGTATTACCCCTGACTCGCGGATCGCCACGCTTCCTTTATTCACGGAAGAAGAGAAGCAACAACTACTCGCTGCCTGGCAGGGACCGGTTGTTGAGTTCCCGCGCGATAAATGTATTCATCAGTTATTCGAAGCACAGGCCGAGCGAACGCCGGACGACGTGGCGCTTGTCTTCCACGAGGAAGAACTAACCTATCGCGAGTTGGACCAGCGCGCCACGCAGTTGGCCCGTTACCTGCGAAAGCAGGGCGTTGGCCCGGACGTGGTGGTTGGCGTTTGCATTGAACGTTCGTTGGAGATGATGGTGGGTGTACTGGGCGTGCTGAAGGCAGGCGGCGCATACCTGGGGCTGGATCCCGCTTATCCGCAGGAACGGCTGCAGCTCATGCTCGACGACGTACAAGCGCAGGTGCTGGTAACCCAGGAACGCTTCTCGTCGCGCTTCGCAGCAGTCGGGACATCTCAGATTTACATCGACAAAGACTGGCCTGAGATCTGTGCTGAACCTGAGCTGCCGGCTAATATTGCGCTGCCGGCTAACATGTCGACAGATCAACTCGCGTTCGTCGTCTTCACCTCGGGCTCAACCGGTCGTCCCAAGGGCGTAGCGATGACTCACATCGCATTTGCCAACCTCATCACATGGCAAGTCCCGCGTAACCCGGTCAAGCGACAGCCGCGCACCTTGCAGTTTGCTTCTTTGAGTTTTGACGTTTCATTCTATGAGATATTCTCGACATGGGCTGCGGGTGGCACCCTCGTGGTTGCGGATGAAGACGTGCGACACGATCCCAGAGCGTTGCTGCGCGTGCTGACTGAGCAGCGTATTCAATGTGTGGACGTACCTTACGTCGTATTGCAATACCTTTCCGAGATCGCTACGACGGAAAACGTCAAACTACCGGACCTGCGGTACTTCATCGCCGCCGGCGAGCAGTTGAAGATCACGCCTACCATCCGCAGGTTTTTCGAGCAGCTCGGCAACTGTGTTGTCGATAACCACTATGGACCATCGGAAACGCATGATGCGTGCACCTATTTTCTCGAGGGGGCACCGTCAACATGGCCGGAACTGCCTCCTATCGGTAAGCCTGGGAACAATGTGCGGGTTTACGTGCTTGATAAACAGATGCAGCCCGCTCCGTTCGGCGTCATTGGAGAGGTGTACATTGGCGGCGCCCAACTCGCACGCGGCTACCTGAACCAACCAGCGCTCACCGCTGAACGATTTGTTCCCGATCCCTTCAGCTCCAGCGAGCCGGGACGCCGTTTGTACCGGACGGGCGATCTTGCGCGTCTACGAGCGGATGGCAATTTTGAATTCATCGGGCGCAACGATTTTCAGATCAAACTGCGCGGTTACAGAATTGAGTTGGGTGAAGTGGAAGCGGCGCTCAGGCGCGAGAGATTCGTGCGTGAAGCAGTTGTTAAAACACATGAGAATGGGCATGCGGAAAAGGGCCTGGTTGCCTTCTTGTTGGTCGAGCATGAATCAAAGTTGCAACTGAATGAACTGCAAGACCGCTTGGAAAAACAGTTGCCGCCATACATGGTTCCGTCCATGTTTGTCCTCATGGATGACTTTCCGCTCACGCCGAACGGCAAGCTCGATCGGCGCGCACTTCACGTGTCCGATAACGGTTTACAGACTTTGTACACAGGATATGTTGCGCCACGCACTCCTCACGAGGAGATGGTTGCAGATATCTGGGCTGAAGTGCTGAATCTCGCGCGCGTGGGCGCGACCGACAACTTCTTCCGCCTGGGTGGTCACTCACTGCTCGCAACGCGCGTCATAGCGCGAGTCCGCAAAGCCTTCGGCATCGATGTGCCGCTGCACAAACTCTTTGAGGAGCCGACGGTTGCCAGGTTTACAGAGGAGGTGGTAGCCGCAATGGCTACCGAATCCGAGCAGGAGCCGTTGCCACCGCTCGAACACCTGGGTACAAACGAAGCGCCGCTCTCTTACGAGCAGGAACGACTCTGGGTGTGGGATCAGTTCAACCCGGGCAGCGCGATTTACAACCTGTCGAACGCTTTCCGGATGTACGGTCGACTCAACACGACAGCTCTCGAGCAGACTCTAAATGAGATTGTTCGCCGTCACGATGCATTGCGCACAACTTTTCAGGCGACCAGAAAAGGTCCAAGGCAGATCGTGAGTCCCTGGACACCGATCTCGTTTCCCGTAACAGACCTAAGTAAGTTGCCCGCAGACGAACAAGAGGCAGAGCTAAACCGCTATGCAATAGCGAACGCGGAGCACCACTTCGATCTCGCGCGTGGACCGCTCATGATCGTCAGTGTCCTGCGGTTGAGTGAAGAGGAGCACGTGGCCCTCATTACGATGCACCACATCATCTCGGACGGCTGGTCCGCGAGTGTCCTTGCGCACGAGGTTACAACGCTTTATGAAGCATTTAATGCAGGCCGGCCTTCTCCGCTTAGCGACTTGCCACTTCAGTATTCAGACTTCGCCCGCTGGCAGAGGCAGTGGCTGGAAACAAGACCAAAAACCTACTGGATGAAGCAGCTCGATTCGCTACCTCCGGCGACCGAACTGCCTTACGATTACGAGCGCCCAACTACGATGAGCTTTCGCGGCCGCTCAATACAGTTCGAGATACCGCGCGACCTGCATGCAGAGTTAGTGGCCCTTAGTCGACGCCAAAACGTCACGCTCTATATGACGCTGCTTGCTGCCTTCAAGACGCTCTTACATCGTTACTCGGGCCAGACGGATATTGTGATTGGTGGGGCTTCGGCTAATCGCACACAAATTGAGTTGGAGAAGCTGATCGGCTTCTTCGTTAACATGCTGGTGCTTCGCACGGACGTCAGCGGCAATCCGAAGTTTACTGAGTTGTTACAGCGCGTGCGAGAGGTCACGCTCGGCGCTTACGCTCACCAGCAAGTTCCTTTCGCAATGCTGGTCGATGAGTTGAAAGTGAAGCGCGAGTGGAACCGCAACCCGCTGTTCCAGGTTGTGTTCGTTTTGCAGAACGCACCGCCGGGTGACCTTCAGTTGCAGGGCTTGATGCTCAGTCAGTTGCGTGTCAGGGGCGACTTGTCTCCGTTCGACATGTTGGTATCGCTCTGGGAGAGGCCCGCGGGGATTGCAGGCGTACTCAAATACAGTGAAGAGTTATTCAAGTCCGAAACAATGGAGCTGTTGCTCAATCGCTATCGCAAACTACTCGAGAGCATCGTCAACAATTCCGACGAGTATATTTCACAACTGCAACTGCGTGGACCTGAAGAGACTTCAGGATACTCGTTGCCAGGCTTCTTCTCGAAAATAAGCCCTCGCGAGATAGACAAGCTGCTGTCGGAAATCACCGAAATGGCAGGCGACTAACCTGCTCACGCCGCTTCGCAGGCTAACAACAAATGCAACAGGAAGATTTGATCCGCGCGAAATTAGGTCGTGCGAGGCGAAAACCCATCGAGGTGTCGAAAGACAACCTCGTCCGAGCTGAGTGCTTTCAGCCCGACGCATCGTTGCCACTCGTAATTCAGCCGTTAGTAAATGGACTCGATCCGGCAGCGTGGGCCACAACGAACCGCTCGTGGATCGAACAACAGCTATCAGTTCACGGCGGCCTGCTCTTTCGCAACTTCAGCATTACGAGCGTTGATCTGTTTCGCCAGTTCATCGCGGCTGTCGCCGGTAACGAGCCACTCGCATACAGCGAACGCTCATCACCGCGCATGGCGGTCGGTGACAATATTTATACTTCGACGGACTACCCGGCTAATCAGAGCATCTTCCTGCACAACGAAAACTCTTACCAGCAGCGTTGGCCCATGAACATCTTTTTCTACTGTGTCACGCCGGCGAGCACGGGCGGCGAAACGCCAATCGCCGACTGCCGGAAGGTTTACGAACGGATTAGTCCGAACGTCAGACAGCGTTTTATCGAGCGGAAGTGGATGTACGTGCGAAACTTCGGGGACGGGTTTGGTCTGCCGTGGCAAACGGTCTTTCAGACAAACGATCCAGGCGTTGTGGAAGAGCATTGCCATCAAAACGGCATTCAGGTTGAGTGGCGGAGCGGCAATCGCCTGCGCGTCAGCGCGATTCGCAACGCCATCACCACGCATCCTCGAACGGGTGAGCCCGTCTGGTTCAATCACGCGACTTTCTTTCACGTCACTACGCTCGAGCCCTCGGTGCGCGATGCGCTGCTCGCAGACTACGAGGGCGCCGAACTTCCCACGAATACGTTCTACGGTGATGGCTCGCCCATCGAACCGGAAGTGCTGGACGAACTGCGAGAAGCTTACCGGCGCGAGACGGTTGCCTTCCCATGGCAGGCTAATGATGTCCTGTTGCTCGATAACATGCTCGCTGCGCACGGACGCGCCTCGTATACCGGCGAACGAAAAGTTTTAGTTGGCATGGCCCATCCATACAGTCTTGTCGAAAATTCAATTGGAGGAAAAACTAATGAGCAATGAAGAAACTGAAGACAACACCATCTACAAAGTTGTTCTGAATCACGAAGAGCAATACTCGATCTGGCCCGCAGATCGCGAAAACGCACTCGGCTGGCACGATGCCGGCAAGAGTGGCACCAAAGCCGACTGCCTTGCCTACATCAAGGAAGTCTGGACCGACATGCGCCCACTCAGCCTGAGAAAGAAAATGGAAGCTCAGGCCGGCGGATGAGGAGTGGATGACAATGAGACACGTTTACCTGAGGCCGAATGTGCTGATCGAGCCGCTGTATAACCAGTGGTGCGCGTGGCCCAACCTGATCTCACCAGCCACGGCGGCGATGTACGTCGCTAATCAGCACATGAAAATTATGAAGTCGTTCGTGTCGGCGCCTCAGGTCCACGTGTCGGCGCTCAAAAACCCGGCGATGCTCGGCGGTCCTTTTATTAACTACGACGCGAGCCGCGCTCCGGCCATCAGGGAGTTGCTGGAACGAACGGCGCGTGATCACGCACAGATGTTGGAGTTTGCAGACGCAGTGAAGCAACTCGATCAGATACTCGCCGACGAGGGCCAGGGCTATTCACTCGAGCCGCTGTACAACCGAGTACCGGCCATCCTGAAGGGCTACGTGGAGCTTGTTTACGATCTCAACAATCGTGCCTCGATCAGTTTAATGGAAGGACTGCTCTACCGGAGCAGGTTCTATAACCCAAAGTCGCAGAGCGTCGCGCTGTCTCTGGTTGAGAGCGATAGCCGTTCGTTTGTCTTTAGCACGCCGCGTCTGAAGAACGACGGCCATCTGCACCTCGACATTCCTTTCAATCATGAAGGACTGCGGGAACTCTTCAAGATGAAACAGTCGCCGCGCGAATATGGCTGGATCAAAGAAGCACTCGGAGTGGGCAATGACGACGACGCGCTGTTCTCAACTTTCTTCACTGAAGAAGCGCCGGCTCCGCCAGCTTCGTACGACGGCGACGGCGTGAGAGTGCGTTATTTTGGTCATGCCTGCGTGCTGATTGAAACACGCCAGACAAGCATCCTCACCGATCCGGTGATCAGCTATCCGTTCCCGGGCGCCAGCGACCGCTACACGCTTGCCGATCTTCCGGAGACGATCGATCACGTCGTCCTCACGCACAGCCATCAGGACCATTGCATTTTTGAGTCTTTGTTGCAGTTGCGTCACCGCATCAAGAACTTGATCGTGCCGAAAAACGGCAGCGGTTTTCTCGCCGATCCTTCGCTCAAGCTGGTGTTGCAGCAAATCGGCTTCAACCAGGTCAGGGAAGTCGACGAGATGGAGACTATCGAAGTCGAGGACGGCTACATCATGGCGGTTCCGTTTCTCGGCAAGCATGGCGATCTCAACGTCAGAACGAAAAGCGCTTACCTGATGAATCTGAACGGGAAGTCGCTCTTCTTTGGAGCAGACTCAAAGAACATCGAGCCGGCACTCTACGATCACATCCACGCCGCCGCCGGTGATGTTGATGTGTTGTTTGTAGGTATGGAGTGCGACGGGCCGCCGATGTCGTGGCTCTATGGACCACTGATGACCAGGCCGCTGTTGCGCAAGATGGACCAGGAGCGACGCCTTAATGGGTCAGACCACGAAAAAGTGCTCGAGATTGTCGATCGACTTCGCCCGCGAGGGGTTTACGTTTATGCGATGGGCCAGGAACCATGGCTCACGTTCCTCACGTCGATCAGGTACAAACCAGAATCGCGTCCGATTGTGGAGTCAGACAAGCTGGTTGCCGAATGTAGAAGCCGCGGGCTTATGGCAGAACGACTCTTTGGTCACAAAGAGCTGCTGCTCGACTCCGTGGCAGAACCAGCAAAGGCGTCCATCGCGTACCAGGGATTGAGCGCATGGAACTGAACGACATCGAAACTATCCTTCCACTCTCACCCGCGCAGGAAGACGTGGTCCATCGAGGAGCCGGCGCCGAGTGCGGACAACTGACGTGCGAGCTGCACGGCGTGTTGGACGTCGATGCATTCCTGCGCGCATGGGAGCATGTCGCTGAGCGGCATCAGCTCCTGCGTGCGCTGCTCGTCAGCCGGCGCCTGATTAAACCGCTTCTCGTCGTGCGCCGTGAAGTAAAGCCGAAGCTGTCGCAGGACGATTGGCGTGGTATCTCACCATCAGAACAGAAAGAACAGTTCTCTGACTTCCTCGAAGCCGAGCGCACACGCACCTTAGCTATTTCTACTGCGCCCCTGCTGCGACTATCGCTCTGCCGCGTCGCGGACGATCGGCGGTGGTTTGCCTGTACTTACAATCAACTCATTCTTGACGCGGAGAGCGCTACGCTGCTGTGGCGAGAAGTGCTCACGCTCTATGGTGATTTCGCGCGCGGTGCCGCCGCATCCCTTCCGCCTGTCGATCGCTATGAAAATTACCTGACGTGGCTGAACGCGCAAGACCAATCAGCAGCCGAAGCTTTTTACCGCACAAGGCTTGCAGATCTGGCTGCCGGATCTGAGCAGGGCAACACAGCGATTGGACAGGTGGAAGGGGCGTCGCACGCACAGCAACAAGCCTCGCTCGAGACTGGAGCAACTGCCGCGCTACGCGCACTGAAAGATCAAGGTGTCGCGCTCGATACATTGCTGGAAGGCGCGTGGGCAGTGCTTCTAAATCGTTATAGCGGCGAGTCGAGCGTGTTCATAGGCGTTGACATTTCGGCGCGTCCGGATGGTGTTGCAGTAGACCCGGCCGGCGCATACCGTCTCACGCTGCCTCTGCGCGTCACGACAACAGGCGACGAATCGATGCTGTGGTGGTTTAGAAAACTTGAAGAGCAAAAAGCTGAGTTGCGCCGTTACAACTACTGCTCGCTTGCGAGTCTTTATGAGTCAGGCGTGATACCCACCGCTGTGCGCGCCTTCGAAAGCCAGGTAAAAATCGCAGATTATGAAATTCCAAATGCGAATTTCAACAATCTGCTGACTTCGCGATTCCTGGTAAAGGACACAACCACGTGTCCGCTGAGCCTCACCGTGCAGACGCTGGAAGACAAGCTGCTTTTGTCCATCCAGTATGACGTTAGCCAGTATTCAAGCGCAGCGGTGGACCGCATGTTGGGCCACCTGCGCACGGTTTTGACTTCAATAGCACAGCAGCCTGAACAATCGCTGGCGAGTGTCTCCATACTCAACGAAGAAGAGTTACGACAACTCATCGTCGAATGGAACTCAACAACTACCGGGTATCCACGAGATCACACGATCCCGCAACTGTTTTTAGAGCACGTCGAACGCACGCCGGAAGCGATTGCCGTCATCTGTGGCAGTAATCAACTGACCTATCGCGAGCTTAACGAACGGTCCAACAAATTGGCGTATCACCTGCGCAATTTAGGTGTTGGACCAGAGGCGCGAGCCGGTTTTTGCCTCGAACGTTCAATAGGGATGATCGTAACCCTGCTCGCGATCCTGAAAGCCGGCGGCGCGTACGTTCCGCTTGAAGCCGATTATCCGGCGGAGCGATTGATGATGATGCTCGAGGACTCGGGAATAAAGGTGCTCATTACGACCGAGTCGCTACTCAATCAGCTTCCCGTCCACCGGGCGCAGGTAGTCTGTCTCGACGCTGACGAGGATCTTATTTCCGACCAGAGCAGCGCAGATATAGATACCGCCCTCGTGCCTGACAACCTCGCGTATATCATGTACACGTCCGGCTCAACCGGAGTGCCCAAAGGCGTCAGCGTCACACATCGCAACGTAGTTCGCCTCGTTAAAGAAACCAACTACTTCACCTTCGATAGTTCGCAGGTCTTTCTCCAAAACGCTCCCATCTCGTTCGATGCTTCTACGTTTGAAATCTGGGGCAGCTTGCTCAACGGCGCGCGCCTCGTCTTGATGCCATTGGACACGCCGACACTCGCAGAGTTTGGTGAAGTATTCCGGCAGTACGGCGTCACGACTGTATGGCTGACCGCAGGCATATTTCACATGATGGTCGATGAACGCCCACAGGAACTCGCAACGCTGCGACATCTGCTCGCGGGAGGTGACGTGTTGTTTCCGTCGCATGTGCGACGCGCGCTCGACGAATTAAACGAAGGCCAGCTCATTAATGGCTATGGTCCAACTGAGAATACAACCTTTACCTGCTGCTGCCCGATGTCGAGTCTGCCACCGGAAGCGACATCGGTGCCGATTGGCCGGCCGATCTCAAACACGCAGGTTTATTTGCTCGACCGTCAGTTGCAACCAGTTCCGGTTGGCGTAGCAGGCGAACTCTGCATCGCCGGCGATGGATTGGCACGCGGCTACAACAATCGTCCTGATCTGACAGCCGAACGCTTCGTGCCGGATCCGTTCAGCGCCGTACCAGGCTCGCGCCTCTACCGCACCGGCGATCTCGCACGGTACCTCGCCGATGGACAGATCGATTTCATCGGTCGGCGCGACTTCCAGGTGAAGGTACGTGGTTTCCGGATCGAATTAGAGGAAGTGGAAACTGCATTAAGTTCTCATCCTTCGATCCGGCAATGTGTCGTGACAGTGCGCAGCGACGGCACGGACAAGCAACTCGTCGCCTACGCTGTTCTCGACGAGGCGCAGTCGCTCAAAGCCGCCGACATACGTAGTTTTCTGCGTGGAAAGCTGCCGGAGTATATGGTGCCCACTCAGTTCGTAACGCTTGATACCTTCCCGCTCACGCCTAACGGAAAGATCGACAGACAAGCGCTTTCAACATTCGAATTTAAGGCGCCCGAAACCAATGAAGACTACGCCGCACCCCGCACGCTTATTGAGGAAATGCTCGTGGGAATCTGGAGCGAGGTACTGGATATCAGGCTCGTGGGTATCCGTGACAACTTCTTCGATCTCGGCGGGCATTCATTGCGCGCGGTTCAAATGGTTTCGCGTGTGCGCGAGGTTTTCCAAAAAGAGTTACCGATTCGTCTGCTGTTTGAGAAACCAACCATCGAGGCCCTGGCCGCGTTTATAGAATCTGAGCGCCACTCCTCAGGCAACAAGGTACCACCGCCGCTCCGACGTATTGACAGGAATCAACCGTTGCCGCTTTCGTTTGCCCAGCAACGACTTTGGTTTATCAATCAGCTTGAGCCTGAGAGCACTGCTTACAACATACCAATAGCTTTGCGTATAACGGGAGAACTTGACGTTACGGCGCTCGAGCTGGCGTTTGGCGATTTAATCGAGCGGCATGAAACTCTGCGCACCACCTTCTTCACGAACAACGGTCGTCCGGAGCAATTGATCTCTCCTTTTGGGAAGTTCGTATTGTCGGTAACTGATCTGTCTCACGTGCCTTCTTCAGAGCGTGAAAAAGAGGCGCAGCGGTTAACCGCAAAAGAAGCGCAAGTACCATTCGATCTCTCCAATGGACCACTGCTTCGCACTCTATTGATAAAGCTGAGCGACCAGGACCACGTCCTCCTCCTGACTATGCACCACATTGTTTCGGACGCGTGGTCTATGGGCCTGCTCGCGCGCGAACTGACGACGTTGTATGAATCTCACGTCACCGGTCGCCCATCGCGACTGCCCGAGCTCTCGATTCAATACGTTGACTTTGCGTACTGGCAACGCCAATGGCTAACCGGCGACGTGCTGGCAGAGCAGCTCGCCTACTGGCGCAAACAACTGGGCGGCGAATTGCCGACGCTGCGTCTGGAGGCCGGTGCGGCGAGTGGGCCTGCGGTCGGTGCGGGCTACAACTTTGCGTTCTCTCGTGCGCAGGCGGAGGCGCTCAAATCTCTGAGCCGCAGTGAAGGCGCAACGCTCTTCATGACTTTGCTTGCGGCCCTCGACGTCGTGCTCTGCTGCTACACGGGACAAACGGACGTTGTCGTTGGAGCTTCGGTCGCCGGACGCACGACTTCCGAAGTGGAGCCGCTGATTGGCTTCTTCGTCAACCCTCTCGTCTTGCGCGCTGATCTTTCGGGCGATCCAAGTTTCAGCGAATTGCTCAGTCGCGTGCGCGAAGTGACACTCGATGCCTATACGCACCAGGACGTTCCTTTCGACAAAATTGTCGAAGCTCTCAGGCCCGATCGCGCGGCCGCTCACAGTCCGCTCTTCCAGGTCAATTTCTCACTCGACAACACGCGACATGAAACCATTGAGCTGCCTGGTCTGACATTTACACCATTTCCGGTGGGCCATGAATCGACGCGTTTCAGCTTACTCATGGCGCTCAACGATACAGATGAAGGACTAGGCGCCACGTTGAAATATGACGCGCGATTGTTTGACGCCGAGACGATCGCACGTCTCGCGGAACATTATCAATTGTTGTTGGACCACGTCGTGTCACAACCGGAGACGCGATTGAGTGAACTCGCGAACATGTTCGCGCACGCCGAAAGGCAGCGCGAGGAAGCGCGGCGCGAGGAATTTAAGAGTGCGCGTCGCAGAAGATTGCGAGACGTGAAGTCGAAAGCAGCGGCGCAACCAGCCTGAGCCTACGGTACTGACTCCTTCCAAGTTGAAAGGTTTCTTATGAAAAATCTCGAATCTCCTACCGGACTGAGATCAGCTTGGGCGGCGCGTCGCAAGGAATTGACGCCGAAAACCATTCGGATGTCGCACGAAGAAATGGTCAGGGTTGGAAGTCTTCCCGGAGGCGGTTTACTACCGCTCGTGGTTGAGCCAAACCTCGTTGGTGTCGATCTTGCCGAGTGGGCTGCAAACAGTCGCGACTTTATCTCGCGCAGCTTGCTGAAACACGGCGGATTGCTCTTGCGCGGATTCGGCCTGAAGGATCACGAAGACTTCGATCGCTTTCTCACAGCCATTGAATTACCGCGAATGCATTACATGGAAGGCGCTACGCCGCGCACCGAATTGCGAGAAAAGGTCTACACTTCGACCGAATACCCTTCGGATCAGACCATCGCTCTTCACAACGAACTCAACTACGTGATCACCTGGCCGATGAAGATCTTCTTCTTCTGCGTCATCCCGGCGGCTAGCGGTGGGGAGACTCCGATTGCCGACGTACGTCGAGTTTACGATCGCCTCAACCCAAAGATCAGAGATCGGTTTCACGAAAAGGGCTGGATGCTCGTTCGCAATTTCGGAGAACACTTGAGCCTGCCGTGGCAAACCTCTTTCCGCGTTTCAACCAGGAAGGAGATGGAAGACTACTGCCGTCGCGCACGCGTCAAGTGTATCTGGAAAAAGAACGGAGACCTCGAGACAAGGCAGGTGCGGCCTGCCGTGCGGCAGCACTCGAAGACCGGTGAGTGGGTCTGGTTCAATCACGTCGCGTTCTGGCACATCTCGAGTCTCGATCCGGAAGTCAGGAAGATGTTTCTGAATGAGTTCAGTCTCGACGACTTGCCCTACAACACTTATTACGGCGATGGATCGCCAATTGACGACGAAGTCGTCGAAGAGATTCGCGAAGCTTACCGGCAGGAGACGGTGGCGGTCCCATGGCAAGAGGGTGATGTGTTGATGATGGATAACATGCTCGTCGCGCACGGACGCAAGCCGTTCAGCGGGACGCGCAAGATTCTGGTCGCGATGGGCGAACCGTGCACTGGCGGCAAATGACAAGTAGTGCCCTGATTTGAAGATTTAAACTGGAGACTTGGGCATGCAGCGAGAGATTACTTCAGGATTCAGACTCTCACCTCAGCAAACACACCTCTGGACGTTGCAGCACGAACGGACCGAGATGCCGGAGCGCGCTCATTGTCTGATCACTATTGAAGGTGAACTCAACGTCAAAGTTTTACGTCGAGGGGTGGAAGTAGTGGCGCAGCGGCACGATGCGCTGCGCCTCACTTTCCAGCGCTTGCCTGGTATGACTATCCCTTTGCAAGTGCTTAGCGAGAGTAAGGACGTGTGGTCTGCGGCCAAAGATCTGGCGACGCTGGATGGGACGCTTCACGCATCGCTGACTGCGCTGTCACCGGCGAAGCACCAGTTGCTTCTCAGTGTGCCTGCGCTTTGCGCTGATGAGCGGAGCCTTCAGAACCTCGCGCGCGAGATTGGCATCGCATATGAAACGTACCTGGAGGGACGCGAATCGGCGGACGAGCCGTTGCAATACCTCACCGCTTCTGAATGGTTGAATGAGTTACTTGAATCGGAAGAAGCAGCCGGCGGCAAAAAGTATTGGCGTGAGAGAAATATATCAGCGGCATTGGATTTAAAGCTCCCGTCCGAGCGTACACCAACTGATGTTGCCGAGTTTGCGCCGCGCAGTTCGAAGCTATGGCTCGACGACAGGACCACGCACGCTCTCTCATTGTTTGCTCTCCGCGACAATTTCACAGTTGCAGAACTGTTGCTGGCTTGCTGGCATCTGCTCTGCCGGCGATTGACCGGCGAGAGCGACATCGTCATCGGCACGTACTTTGACGGTCGCACAGACGTAGAGTTGCAGGAAGCACTCGGTCTTTACGAGAAGTGTCTGCCGATCGACTGTCACTTCGAAAAGGACGTTACCTTCGCCGGCTGCTTGCGCGAAGTGCATGAGGCAATCGACGCGGCAGGTGAATGGCAGGAATGCTTCTCGTGGAGCGATGCGCTCGATCTGGACGAAGGTCTATTCTTTCCGTATTGCTTTGCGTTTACGCAACATTTTCCGCCGTTCGCGTCCGGCGGCCTCACGTTCGCAATTACAGAATCATTCACATGCGTCGATCGCTTCAAACTCAAGCTTTCGTGCCGGCAGGAAGATAACCGGTTACTGATCGAATTTCATTACGATCCGAATTTCTTTGCCGACAAAGACGTCCAGCGGCTGGCGCAACAGTATGAAACGCTGCTGCGAGAAGCTGTAACGCGTCCGCAGTCGCCCGTTGAAGAGTTGGACGTGTTGGGCCACGACGAGCGGAGGTTCCTGCTTCACGAGTTCAACAACACCGAGGTGGACTTTGGCGCTCCGCTCTTGTTGCACACGTTTGTCGAGCAACAAGTGGCGCGTACGCCGGGCGTTATCGCGCTGGTGTCAGAGGACGATCAGCTCACTTACGCTGAGTTGAACGCGCGCGCCAACCAACTCGCGCACTACCTGATTTCGCGCGGAGTCACAAATGAGACCTTCGTCGCTATCTGTCTCGAACGGTCTCTGGAAATGGTCATCGCACTGCTCGCCGTGCTCAAGGCAGGTGCCGCTTATGTCCCATTAGATCCGCAGTCGCCACCGGATAGACTCGCAATGATGCTCGACGATGTTGCCCCGCGTCTGGTCATCACCACCAGTGCATCGCGCGACGTGCTGCCTGCCGGTATCAATGCATTCGAATTGGACCGTGAGTGGACCATACTCTTAAACGAAAGCGACGCCAATCCCGACCAGCGCATGCTGCCGGATCAACTCGCATACGTCCTTTACACCTCCGGTTCAACGGGCAAGCCGAAAGGCGTGATGATTTCGCATCGTGCCATCTGCAATCATATGCACTGGATGCAGCGCACTTTGCCGCTAACCGAACAAGACACCGTACTCCAAAAGACGGTTTTCACGTTTGACGCGTCGATCTGGGAGTTGTTCGTTCCCCTGTTCACCGGCGCGCGGCTCGTGTTGGCGCGGCCTGGTGGACAACAGTACAGCAGCTACCTCGTGGAAGCCGTGCTCGAACACAACGTGACGGTGCTGCAACTCGTGCCCTCGATGTTGACGGTCTTGCTTGGAGAGCCTCGGTTGGAAGAATGTCGCAGCCTGCGGCGAATGTGTGTCGGTGGTGAGGCTCTGCCCGTCGCGCAAGTCAAACGTTGCTATCAACTCCTGAACGCTGAGGTGGTGAATCTCTACGGTCCGACCGAAGCAGCGATCGAAACGATTGTCTTCGAATGCGATCGCGCGGAGATTGAGCAAAGGAGCGGCGGTGTCGTGCCCATCGGCAAGCCAATCCCCAACGTCCAGGTTTATGTGCTGGATGAACGACTGAACCCAACACCGTGCGGCGTCGCGGGAGAGTTACATATTGGCGGTGTGTGTTTAGGGCGCGGTTATCTCAATCGTCCCGATCTGACAGCCGAGCGTTTCATTCCAAATCCATTCACAGAGGGACAGCGGCTCTACAAGACGGGCGATGTGGCGCGCATTCTCGCTGATGGTACGGTCGAGTTTCTCGGGCGACTTGATGAGCAGGTGAAGTTGCGTGGGTATCGCATCGAACTGGGTGAGATCGAGGCGGTGCTGAACGCGCATCCGCAGGTGCGGGAAAGCGTAGCGACTGTTCGTGAAGACAAGCCGGGCGATCAGCGTCTGGTTGCTTACCTCGTTCAGCGTTCTGAACTCTACCAAACAGAAACTGAATCCAACGGCTCGAACCCTCCGCGTGACGCGCTTACGACGGGCGCATTGCAAAACTACCTGCGCGCGCGTTTGCCTGAGTACATGATTCCGATGACGTTCGTGCATTTGGAGAAATTGCCCACACTGGCGAACGGGAAGATCGATCGAAAGGCTTTACCTGCACCCGACAAGCGGGCTAATACCTATGTCGCGCCGCGCAATCAAACCGAAGAACGCCTCGCGGAGTTTTGGAGTGAAATACTTGGCATCGAGCGCGTCGGCGTCAACGACAACTTCTTCGATCTCGGCGGTCACTCATTGCTCGCGACGCAAGCCATCTCACGTATCCGCGAGACATTTCACACTGACTTATCACTGCGCAGCTTCTTTGCTGCTCCAACCATTGCCGCACTCTCCGTCACGATCGCAGAAAACCTCGCCGCGCAAGTCAGCGATGCAGAGTTAGAAGCAGTATTGGCAGAACTCGAACAGTTGCCCGAACAGGAAGCGAAAGTGATCGCAAGCGAGCAACAAAGCTAGTCCGTCACACCGCACTGAAGGGATTAATACATTTATGCAAGGCATCTTGTCAGTGATTGGCAATACGCCTCTAATCAGACTCACGCGGGTCCTGGGCGACGTTCCATTCCGACTCTACGCCAAGCTGGAGTCGCTCAATCCCGGCGGCAGCACCAAAGACCGGCCGGCTTATAGCATCATCAAGCACGGCCTGGAAACCGGTGATATCGGGCCCAATACGACGATCATTGAATCGAGTTCGGGCAACATGGGCATCGGCTTGGCCCAGGCATGCGCGTATTTCAGCCTGCGTCTGATCTGCGTCGTGGATCCGAAGACTACGACGCAAAACATTCACTTGCTGAATTCGTACGGCGCCGAAGTCGATATGGTGCTCGAACCCGATCCGGAGACGGGTGAGTTCTTGCAGGCCCGAATCAATCGCGTTCAGCAACTGCTGCACAAGACTGAGAATAGTTTCTGGCCCAACCAGTATTCGAACGAATACAACCCCATCGCACATCACGAAACGATGCGCGAGATTGCCTCGGCGCTCGACGATCGGGTCGATTATCTCTTCTGTGCTACCAGCACGTGCGGAACGATCCGGGGTTGCGTCGAATATTTACGCGAGCATGGCTTGTCCACACGGACCATCGCCGTGGACGCTAAGGGCAGCGTCATCTTCGGAGGCAAGAAGGCAAAGCGTTTGATCCCTGGTCACGGTGCGGCGGTACGGCCTCGTCTCTATGAACCGGATCTCGCCGATGAACATCTGCTCATGACGGATCTCGACTGTGTGGTCGGTTGCCGTCGTCTGGTGCGCTCTGAAGCGATCCTCATCGGCGGTTCTTCCGGCGCCGTGCTCATGGCTGTGGATCGTTTCAAAGAAATCATCCCGCCCGATTCAACCTGCGTCGTGATCTTCGCCGACCGTGGTGAACGATATCTCGACACGATCTATTCGGACGAGTGGGTGAGCGAACACTTTGGCGACGTGTCATCTCTCTGGGAAGGGTCCACGGAGGACCAAAGATGGTTAGCAGCGACGTACTGACTCTGAGCGGTGAAGACGTGCGAGTGCTGCTCGACGGGCGCGAGCAGGAAATACTCGCGGCTGCCGGCACGGCTTACAAAGCGCACGGCCGAGGCGACAGTTCTTTACCTCATTCGCTTTTCCTGCGTTTCCCCGCGAATGAACGAAACAGGATTATCGCTTTGCCCGCGTATCTCGGCGATGGATTTGGCATCGCCGGCGTGAAGTGGATCTCGTCGTTTCCGGCCAATCTCGAGCAAGGATTGAATCGAGCGTCGGCTGTGATCATCGTGAACTCCGCGCAGACAGGACGGCCACAGGCGATCATGGAAGGCTCTGTCGTGAGTGCGAAACGCACTGCGGCCAGCGCCGCTCTCGCTGCATTGCATTTGACTGCACGATCGCCTCGAGCGGTGGGAATCATCGGCTGTGGTCCAATCAATTTCGAAGTGACACGATTCCTGCTGTCGGTGTGGCCTGAGCTGAGGAGCTTCTACGTTTTTGACGTCGACGCCGGACGGGCGGAGCAGTTCAGAGAAAAATGCAGTCAGTTGAATGTCGAGGCCGAAGTGGTACCGGAGTTAACTACAGTGCTGCGCGAAACAGAACTCATATCGTTTGCGACGACAGCCGGCGCCCCTCACGTCTTCAGTCTTTCTCAGTGCACTCCGGGTAGCACGATTCTTCACGTTTCGCTGCGAGACCTTTCGCCGGAAGTGATTCTCTCGTGCGACAACGTGGTTGACGACGTTGCGCACGTATGCCAGGCGCAGACTTCGATCCACCTCGCAGAGCAGTTGACCGGCAACAGGGATTTTATTCGCTGCACGCTTGCCGAAGTTCTCGAAGGCACGGCGGCTCCGAAGAAAGACCCGCAGGCATTGACAATTTTCAGCCCGTTCGGACTAGGCGTGCTCGACCTCGCCGTCGCGCATCTCGTAATGGAGCTCGCGTCCAAAGAGAGTCGCGGAACGTTACTCAAAAACTTCCTATCAACGAGTAACTGAAAAGTAAAAACCACAAAAAGGCACAGAAGGCGTTATGAGCGAATTATCAGAACGCATCAGCGGATTGTCTCCGGAAAAACTCGAGCTCTTGATGAAGCGCCTGGAGAAAAGGGCCGCGCCAAATCTCCCGCCGCAAGTGATTCCGCGCCGGCCAATCCGATCGCCACGCACGCCTCTAGCTTACGCGCAGGAACGCATGTGGGTGCTCTATCAACTCGATCCCTCGAGCCCCGCATTCAACATCTCAATGGCTGTTCGAATGGAAGGAAACCTGAACCTGGCCGCACTCAAGCGAGCGTTCGGCGCCCTCGTTCGTCGTCATGAAGTGCTGCGTACCACCTTCGACGTCACCGCCGACGGCGGTCATCCGTTTCAGTCGGTTCATACACCGCCGTCATACTGGCCGTTGCCAATCACCGACCTGGCCCATCTGCCGCCGCCGGCTCGCGACGACGAAATGAGGCGCATGATAGCTGCCGAAGCTGCGCACCGCTTCGATCTCGAAAATGGACCAACATTTCGGACGGCATTGCTTCGTCTCGGCGCCGCCGAACATGTCCTGTTGCTCTCATTGCATCATATCGTCGCCGATGGTTGGTCACTGGGCATTCTCGTGCGCGAGCTCACCGTCCTCTACGAATCGGCTGTTAACGGCGTCGCCTCACCGCTCCCGGCTTTGCCGATTCAATACGCCGATTTCGCTGTGTGGCAACGACAGTGGTTGCAAGGCGAGGTATTGCAAAAGCAGATTGATTACTGGCGCGGGCAATTTGCCGATCTGCCGGACGCGCTGGAGTTACCGACTGACTATCCACGCCGTGCGGTACAAAGTTTCCGTGGCGGGCGCGAGTTTTTTTCACTGGGCGAGCAGTTGAGCAAGGAACTGAAGGAGTTGGGCCAGCACGAGGGCGCGACATTGTTTATGACGCTACTGGCCGCGTTTCAACTGCTCTTGCATCAATACAGCGGTCAGGACGATATCGTCGTCGGCTCGAATATCGCCAATCGAAATCGTGGCGCGGTTGAGAAGCTGATCGGATTCTTCGTCAACAATATTACGTTGCGCACGAGTCTCGCCGGCAATCCGACTTTTCGCGAGTTGCTTGCGCGCACGCGCGATGTGACGTTCGGCGCTTACGCGCATCAGGACGTTCCGTTTGAAATGCTGCTTGAAGCCATCCCGGCGCAACGTCACGAGCATATCGTCCCGCCGTTTCAGGTGATGTTTGTGTTTCAGAACGCACCGGTCCCGACAGTGGAGGTAAAGGGACTGAAATTGTCGCGGTTGGATTCGAGCACTGAAACAAGCAACTTCGACCTCGCTCTTTTCATGAACGAGACAGGGCGGCAACTGACGGGTTGGTTGCACTACAACACAGATCTCTTCGCTGCGGCGACCAGCAGGCGACTGGTCGAACGTTTCCAGAACCTGCTGCACGAGATTGCCGAGAACCCCGACGTAGATATCGCATCGCTCTCCATGGGAACGCTCGCCGAGACTGCGCAATTGACCGTCAGCTTCAACGCTCCTCTCGAAGAAAGTTATTGAACACATTCGTGCCTTTCGTGGCCAACGATCCCATGTCAAACAATAACGGTCATACGATTCTCCTGGGTGGTATCGGAGGTGATTCCCATTCAGTGGGGCTCACCATTCTGCGTCAAGCCCTCGCTTCGCATGGCTATCGCGTGCGTTATCTCGGCACGCAGAACCGGCTCGAAGAATTCTTCCGCCTCGCGGCGTTTTGTAACGTCGTCATGATCTCCAGCATGGACGGTCACACGCGCTATTACCTGCACAACTTTCCTGACTTGCTCAAGCAATTTCAATTTCAAGGTACGCGTTGGTATCTGGGCGGCAACTTACACATCGGCGACGCAGTAGGTTACGAGACGATGTTTCGCGAGATGGGTTTCAATCGCGTGTTCGTGAATTTTGTTGACGTGAGCACAGTGCTGCAACTGCTCGCGAAAGATCTGGACGGAACGAAGCCGGCTGCTGATTGGTCCAACTTGTGGGCGCAGTCGCAAACGCGAACATTGCCACGCATGGACGCTCTTTCGGACGAGTTAGTTGAAGAAGAGTGGTTCGAATCGAACCGCCGGGAAGTTTTGGAAACCTGGGAAACGGGCATCGAGGCGCGTGACATGAGAGAGAACGCGGCATTCCTCGTGCGGCAGCCGTCGTTTCCCGCACGCCAGCGGCGCGTGGCTGCGAGTGATCCACCACTCATCCAGCCACGCTCTGGCGTGGCATTAGCCGGCGAACAGATCAGGTTGTTTCAGGCTTTCAAAAGTGCCGGAGCAGAGATGCTCTCATATCAAGTTGATTCGTTGACTCGCAACAACAATTACGCTGGCGCGGAGGAAGCGATCAACGAGAGTCGCACGACGGGGGTCAACAGTCTTAATGGCTTTCCGGTTATCAATCACGGCGTCACCGGCTTACGTCGCATCATCTCGGAAGTGAAAGTGCCGCTGCAAACGCGTCACAGCACGCGCGATCCGAGGCTACTTGCCGAGATCTCTTACGCGGGCGGCGTTACTGCCTTCGAGGGCGGCGCTATCTGCTACAACATTCCTTATTACAAGGACTACCAGCTCCGCCAATCGCTCAAGACGTGGCAATACGTCGATCGACTTACAGGACTCTATTACGAGCGCTACGGAATTGTGTTGGATCGAGAATTCTTCGGCACGCTCACTGCCACTTTAGTCCCGCCCTCACTCGCGATCGCCGTCAATTTGATCGAAGCCATTCTGGCAGTTCAGCAAGGCGTGAAGTGCGTCAGCCTCGGCTATGCCGAACAGGGTAATCGCGCGCAGGACATCGCCGCGATTCGCACGTTGCGAGAGATGGGCCACGAAACACTGCGACGCCTCGGCCACCGTAACATTCAAGTGAACACGGTGTTTCAGCAGTACATGGCGGCGTTTCCCGCCGACACTGCGCGTGCCGAGGAACTAATTTACAACTCCGCGATCACTGCAACTCTGTCACGTGCAACGCGCGTGATTGTGAAAACGGCCGTCGAGGCCATCAAGATCCCGGTGCTTAGTGACAACGTGCACAGCATAGGCCTGGTCATGCGCGGCATGCTCGATGCCGAGAATCAAAGCGTCGACGAAGTACGCATCGAAGAAGAGTGCGCGATCATCCGCCGCGAAGTCGATGCAATTATGGAAGCTGTGATCATGAGTGGCGGCGGTTGCATTGCAGAGGGTGTGGCCAATGCCTTCAGCCGCGGCATTCTCGATATCCCGTTCTCGCCAAGCATTCACAATCGCCACGAAGTGATGACAGCGCGCGATGTGGACGGCGCAGTGCGCTATCTGGCGTGCGGTCAACTGCCGTTCGATCGCGAGCTGCGCGAGTTTCACGCGATCAAGATGGCCGAACGGCGGAGAGCGGAAGGGCTGCTCGAAAACGAGAACTATTTGCTCGTCGAGCGCGACGTGATGTCGATCCCGCGCCAACAATATGAATCCTGGCCACTGGACGCGCACCTTGAACCCGCGCCCGTCGAGCCGTTAGCCCTCACAATGAACGCAAACTGAATTACAAAAATGTGTGGCATCACTGGATACGTTGATCTGACGACCGAGGGCCGCGTTGATAAGCGAGTGCTCGTCAACATGACTGACTCGCTGGTCCATCGTGGCCCGGACGACTGCGGTTACTTCGCCGAGCGGCAGGTGGGCCTCGGATTTCGTCGTCTCGCGATCATCGATAAGCAAAACGGCAATCAACCGTTCTACGGGGGAGATGGATCCATCGTCTCCATCTGCAACGGCGAGATCTTTAACTACCAGGAGCTGCGCGAAAGCCTCATAAAGAAAGGGCACTCGTTCCGCACGCGCTGCGACGTCGAAGTGCTGCCGCATCTGTACGAGGAGTACGGCGACGACTTTCTCCAACTCCTAAACGGACAGTTTGCGTTGGCTATCTACGATCGTCTCAAACGCCGTCTGCTGCTAGCGCGAGATCACTTCGGCATCAATCCGCTGTACTACACAGTGACCGATAACCTGTTCATCTTTGCGTCAGAGATTAAGGCGATACTTCGCCATCCGTCAGTGCATGCGGAAGTGAATCTTACCGGCCTGGACCAGGTTCTCTCGTTCCCTGGTTTGGTGAGTCCGCAGACGATGTTCAAAAACATACGGAGTCTCAACAGCGGACACTTGCTGGTAGTCCAAAACGGCGATCTACGTGAGCATGAGTATTGGGATCTCGACTATCCGAAGCTGAATGACCTACCGGAAGCGCGTCCCGAGAGTTATTACGTGGATCATCTGCGCGAACTCTTCACGCGCTCGGTTGGTTACAGGCTCCAGGCTGACGTACCGGTCGGTTTCTATCTGAGCGGCGGCCTCGACTCTTCCATGATCGCCGGCATGATTAAGCAACTCTCCGGCGAGCAGCGCCATTCGTTCTCGATCACTTTCACGGAGCGCGAGATCTCGGAAGACAAGTACCAGCGAATGGTCGCCGAGCACGTCAGTTCCGAGCATCACGACATCCAATTCGGTTGGTCCGAGATCACTGAACGGCTGTGCGACATGATCTATCACTGCGAGACGCCGGTGAAGGAGAGTTACAACACCTGCTCGATGGCGCTTTCGGCGGCGGCACGGCAGAGCGGTGTGCCGGTAGTCCTCACAGGTGAGGGCGCTGACGAGTTGTTCGCGGGCTATGTTGGTTATCGCTTCGATCAGTTCGGACTTCGCCGCACGGAGAAGTTTGGTCTCGAGCAAGCCCTGGAAGAAGAGTTGCGGGAAAAGATCTTTGGCGACAAGAACCTTTTCTACGAGACGGATCAAGCACCACTGCGCGAAATCAAAAACGCTCTTTACGCGCCGGACGTCGCGGAAGAACTCGAGCGTTTCGATTGCCTTAACCACTCGCTGGTCAACAAGGAACGATTGCGCGGGCGGCATCCCATTCATCAACGTTCGTATCTCGACTTCAAGCTCCGTCTATCCGATCACCTGATTGCCGATCACGGCGACAGGATGGCGTTGGCGAACTCGGTGGAGGCGCGTTACCCGTTTCTCGATATCGATCTCATCGAGTTCTCCCGGGAAGTGCCGCCCGAGTTGAAACTGAATCAGTTCAACGAGAAGTACGTGCTTCGCAGAGTGGCAGAGGGTTTGGTGCCGCCACCGATTCTCACGCGCGAAAAGTATGGCTTTCACGCGCCAGGCAGTCCTTATCTGCTGCGGCAGAACCTCGATTGGGTCAACGATTTGCTCTCGCACGAACGCATAAAACGGCAGGGCTTCTTCAACGCAGACACGGTTGAACGGCTGAAGCGCCAGTACATGCGCGATGACTTCCAACTCAATCTTCCGTTCGAGAGCGACCTGCTGATGATCGTGCTTA
This sequence comes from uncultured Acidobacteriota bacterium, assembly GCA_963789185.1. Classification (GTDB taxonomy): domain Bacteria; phylum Acidobacteriota; class Blastocatellia; order Pyrinomonadales; family Pyrinomonadaceae; genus PSRF01. The sequence continues at coordinate 82,033 of CAWBJU010000005.1, read as the reverse complement.
CATTCGGCATCTTTCTCGATCTCTTCACTGTCAAACGGCTTGCTCAAGCGTCAGGGATTTAAGGTAGTTGTTGTTCTTGAATAGGAGAGTGGACTATGCGTCTAACACAGGATCAATTGCGTACGTATGAGGAGCAGGGCTTCCTTTTAATGCCCGATCTGCTTTCACAAACGGAAGTTGATTTGCTGAAAGCTGAAGTGCCGAAGCTCTACAGCGATAACTCACTCCGAAGGGTAGTAGAGAAGGAAGGTTACGCTACCCGCTCAGTTTACGGTTGTCATCTCGTCAACGATTACTTCAAACATTTCGCGAGCGATCCGAAACTGCTTGGGCCGGCGAAACAACTTGTAGATGATGACGTCTACATCTATCAGTTTAAGATCAACGCGAAGGTGGCATTTCAAGGGGACGTTTGGAAATGGCACCAGGACTACATCTTCTGGCGAAACGAAGATGGCCTGCCGGCTCCGCGAATAACAAACGTCGCAATTTTCCTCGATGAAGTGACAGAGTTTAATGGGCCACTATTTTTGATTCCCGGCTCACATCGGGAAGGTGTAATCGAAGTGCCGGCTCATAATACCCGCCCCACTAATGGTGTTTACAAGGACGCTCCGGAATGGATCACGACCCTGACGGCAGACCTCAAATACTCCGTCGATAGCCCTAAGGTGGCCGAGCTTGTAGAACGATATGGAATCACGGCGCCGAAAGGGAAACCGGGTTATGCGATCTTCTTTCACAGTAATCTGGTTCACGCCTCAACGATAAATATCAGTCCGTTCAGCAGAACTATGCTGCTTATTACTTACAACAGCGTAACCAACATTCCTTCCGGCGTTGATCTGGCACGACCCGATTTCATAGCCGGCCGCAACTACTCACCCCTCACCGAAAACGAAATGATGTAGCACACAAAAAGCGCAATTCAATTCGGGTGTCATATGTCGAGAGAGTTCAGCGCCGGCGTGTACGGTGTGGTTGGTGGTATGGGACCGCTCGCGTCGGCGGAGTTTTTGAAAACCATCTACGAGTTTGGGCTGCACGAGCAAGAGCAGAACTCTCCGACTGTCATTGTCTACTCCGATCCGAGTTTTCCCGATCGTACGACGGCGTTTCTCAAAGGCGACGACGATGTTGTGCTGGCCCAACTGGAACGAGTGATCGACCGGTTATGCGAACAGAACGCAGTAAAGATCGTGCTGTGTTGCATCACGATTCATTACCTGCTGCCACGGCTCTCTCCCGATGCACGCGCGAAAATATGGTCCTTGCTCGATGTGATCGCCGATCGCCTGGCTGACAACGATCGTGAGTACCTGCTGATCTGTTCCAGCGGAACGCGGCGGCTCAAATTATTCGAGAGCCATCCTCGCTGGCCGCTTTTCAAAGACCGGCTGGTCTTGCCGAGCGTTGAAGATCAGGAGCGTCTGCACCGCGAACTGATCTATCCCATCAAGCTCAACCCGGATGTCAGCACGCTGTTCCCACTTTTGGAACTGATGCTCGAGAAATATCACGTGAATGCTTTCGTCGCGGGCTGCACTGAAATTCACGTGCTCGCAAAGAGATACGCGGCCAACGGAAATGGTCACGATGTCTGTCTCGATCCTCTCACGATCATTGCACGAGAAATAGCAGAGAGTCACAGATATGAAAAACCTAAATGTAGTGGAGCTGTTTGAGCACAGCGTTGACGAGCATGAAAGCCGCCCGGCGATCGATCGCAACGGCCAAATGCTTACCTATGGCGAACTCGACATCGCTTCGAGCAACTTTGCGAACTACCTTCTCGATGCAGGTGCGACAAAAGGTGCGACCGTGGCGATCCTGCTCGAAGATCCGGTCGAGACGATCAAAGCCATACTCGGTACGCTCAAGGCCGCCTGCGTGTTCGTGCCGCTCGAGACTGCGATGCCGGAGAAGCGATTGCTCTCGATGCTTTCGCTCGTCGAGCCGCAGTGGTTCGTCGTGGAAAAGAAATTCCTCGCGCTTGTCGAACGTGTAAACGATGGCGCTGCCAAAGTGATCTGCATTGGTAGTAAGGACTTCAGCAGCTACTTCAATCCCCACAGACCAAACATTGAACTCGCGCCCGACGACATGTGCTACGTCTATTTCACTTCGGGATCGACTGGCCAGCCGAAAGGGATCGCGGGTCGAAGGAAGGGAATAGATCACTTCATTCGCTGGGAAGTCAAAACGCTTGATCCTGGTCCAGGTACTCGTGTCAGTCAGGTCCTGCCTTTCTCGTTTGACGGTTCGCTGCGCGACATTTTCGTTCCACTCACAGCGGGTGGGACGATCTGTGTGCCGCCAGGCAAAGACACGTTGGTCGACGCGGGCGAGTTTGTGCACTGGATCGACAGCCAGCGCGTCAACATTATCCATTGCGTGCCCTCACTCTTTCGCGCGATGGGCAATCAGGATCTGAATAGCGAGCTCTTCCGCGATCTGAAGTACATCCTCATGGCGGGTGAGCCACTGCTGCCGTCCGATGTGAAACGATGGATGGACGTCTTCGGCGATCGGATTCAATTGATCAATCTCTATGGCACTTCCGAGACGACGATGGCGAAGTTTATTTACTTCGTGAAACCGTCCGATCAGGAGCGACGGTCGATTCCCATCGGTCAACCAATGGAAGGCGCGGCTGCGTTGATCGTCGATGCGAAAGGCCGTCCCTCCCCGCGTGGCGCAGTCGGTGAGATCTACATCCGTACGCCGTTCCGTTCACTTGGTTACTACAACGCACCGGAACTAACGCGCGAAGTTTTCATTCCGAATCCGTTCAACAACGATCCGAACGACATCGTTTACAAAACCGGCGACCTCGCTCGCGTGCTCGAAGACGGAAATTTCGAATACCTCGGCAGGCAGGATGGACAGGTGAAGATCAGAGGTATTCGCGTCGAGCTGGAAGAGGTTGAAAACGTGCTGCGCGCGCATGAGTCAGTGTTGGACGTGGCCGCGATCGATCGCGAAGACGCCGCCGGCTACAACTACCTTTGCGCGTTTGTCGTGCTCGCCGACAACACCAATGCCGCTCAACTACACGAGCATTGCGCGACGCATCTGCCGGATTACATGTTGCCATCGGCGTTTGTCGTGATGAGCGAGTTGCCACGCACGATCAGCGGCAAGATCGATCGTCGCGCGCTGCCAACGTCAATCGGCGTGAATGGTCGTGAATACGTTGCGCCGAGCACGGCGTTCGAGGAACTCATCTGTAATGCCTTCGCCGACGTGCTCGGCCTAACGCGCGTTGGTGCGAAAGACAACTTCTTCCACATCGGTGGTCATTCATTGTCTGCAACCCGCGTTGTATCGCGAGTGAAAGCGGGTCTCGGAGCGACGGTGGGTTTGCGCGATCTATTCGAAGCACCGACGCCCGCCTTGCTCGCGAAGCGTGTGGAACAGACCGAATCCGGAGCCGTCGAAACTGGACCAGTGTTACGCCCCGTTGCGCGTAAGGAAGATGATGCGTTGCCACTCTCATTTGCACAACAGCGTATGTGGTTCATCGATCAGCTCGAGCCGAACAGTTCAGCCTACAACATGTCGTTGGCAGTGAGGCTGGAAGGGAAGTTGGACGTTGCCGCACTCGAGCGCGCGTTCCTCGCAGTGGTGCGCCGTCACGAAGTGCTGCGCACCACTTTCAGTGCCGGTGACGACGGTTTACCAGTGCAGTTCGTTCACCCGACACCGTCACACTGGCCGCTGCCATTAACAGATCTCAGTCACTTGTCGGTGCCTGAACGCGAACCAGAGACGCGACGACTTATCGCGGAACACGTCGCGCAACCGTTCGATCTCGAACACGGCCCGTTGCTGCGGACGGCACTGCTGCGTCTGGACGAGTCAGACCACGCGCTACTGCTCTCGATACCCCACATCATTTCCGACGCGTGGTCCATGGGTGTGCTGGTGCGTGAAGCAGCGGCACTCTATGAAGCAGAAACCGAAGAACGCGAGCTGGCACTGCCGGAATTGCCGATTCAGTATGCCGACTTCGCCGCCTGGCAGCGCGAATGGCTCCAAGGCAACGTGCTGGATAGGCAGCTCAATTACTGGCTCACGCAGTTGGAAGGAGCGCCACCCGCCCTCGAGTTGCCGACCGACCGGCCGCGTCCCGCGGTAGTGAGCTATCGCGGAGGGGTCGCGGAGTTCCTGGTGAGTTGGGAAGTAACCGAGCGGCTGCGACGGTTGAGCGAAGCGGAGGGCGCAACCTTATTCATGACGCTATTCGCTGCTTTCAACACGCTGCTCTATCGCTATACCGGGCAGGACGACATCGTTATTGGAACGCCGATCGCCGGGCGCAATCGATCGGAGATCGAACCCCTCATCGGGTTCTTCGTGAACAGTCTTGTGCTGCGCACGGATCTCAGCGGCGCACCAAGCTTCCGTGAGTTGGTGGCACGAGTGAAGGAAGTAGCGCTGCACGCGTACGCGCATCAGGATCTGCCATTCGAAAGGCTTGTCGAAGAGTTGCAGCCGGAGCGAACGCTGAGTCATCACCCGCTTTTCCAGGTGGTGTTCACGATGCAGAATGTGCCGTTCGACGTTGTCGAACTGCCGCACCTCACGCTCACTGCACTGGACACTGAAAGCATGCAAAAGCTTGATCTCGACGTGCATATCACTGAGTTCGAGCAGGGAATGGTCTGTCGAACCTTTTACAACTCGGATCTTTTTGAGAATGCAACGATCGAACGTTTCTGCGCTCATTTCAGCAGGCTGCTCGAAGGCATTGCCTTCGCCCCTGACGAACGGCTGCCGCTATTGCCAATGATCGGCGCGGAGGAAGAGCAACAATTGCTGGTCGAGTGGAACGACACGCGGGCTGATTACCAACTCGATCAGTGCATTCACGAGCTGTTCGAGGAACAAGTAGCGCGCACGCCGCACGCGCCGGCGCTCGTCTTTGAGAATCAGCAACTGACTTACGACGAGTTGAATCGTCGTGCGAACCAACTTGCGCATTACCTGCGCGGTTTCGGCGTCGGTGCGGAGACAAGGGTGGGGTTGCACCTCGATCGTTCGCTCGAACTCGTGATCGCCGTGTTGGGGATACTTAAAGCCGGTGCGGCATACGTTGCACTCGACGCTGAGTACCCACTGGAACGCAAAGTCTACATGCTTGACGACGCAGCCGTCACCGTCCTCATAACGCATGAAAATCTTTTAGATCTGCTGCCCACACACCCGGCACACGTAGTCGATCTTGCCGTCGAGCAGGATTCGATCGCCGCCGAGAGCGATCTGAACCCGGCGCGAGTGTCAGAGCCCGATGGATTGGCTTACGTCATTTACACGTCAGGCTCGTGCGGCTGGCCAAAGGGCGTCGGGGGTAGTCACCGTCAGGTGCTGAGTTACATCCATGGGATCAGCGAACGTTTGGGATTCTCGCCCGGCGCAAGTTTCGCGATGCAGCAGACGCCAACAGTCGATGCTCCCATCACTTATCTTTTCGGCGCATTGTGCGGAGGGGGCGTGCTTCACGTCATTTCGCACGAGCGAAGCTTCAACGCGCGTGCATTAGGTGCATACTTCCGGCGCCATCAGATCGACTACTTCAAGGTCGCGCCTTCTCACCTTGTGGCGTTGCAATCCTACCCGCAACCGAAACAGGTGTTACCGCGTCGATTATTGCTCATCGACGGCGAAGCATCGCGGGCGGACTGGATTGCTGAAGTGCAGGCTCTCGCGCCTGATTGCAGGATCGTCAACCACTATGGACCAACCGAAACCACCGTCGGCGTGTTGACTTATGAAGTGACCCCCAACGTTGCGACGATGGGAACGAGCGTCCTGCCCCTGGGCCGTCCGCTTCCGAACGTAGAAATATATCTGCTCGACGAGTATTTCAATCCCGTGCCGGTGGGTGTGCCGAGTGAGTTATACATTGGTGGGCCGAGTTTGGCGCGTGGTTACATCAATCATCCCGACCTGACGGCCGAGTCATTCATTCCGCATCCCTTCAGTCAGGAACCAGGCCGGCGGCTTTATAGAACGGGCGACCTGGCGCGCTACCTGCACGACGGCAATATCGAGTTTCTGGGCCGTCGCGATCATCAAGTGCAGATTCGTGGCTTCCGTGTCGAATTGGAAGAGATCGAGGCTGTGTTGTCACAGCACGAAGCGGTGCTGGCGGCCGTGGTTCTGTTCGGCAATGAGGAAGGAGGCGAAGGTCACCTTACTGCTTACGTCGAACGCGCGCCGGGTCGCGTCGTCGCTTCCGAAGAACTACTCGATTTCCTGCGAATCAAGCTGCCCGATCACATGATTCCTGCCGCGTGTGTTGTGCGAGACGAACTGCCACGCACGTCGCAAGGCAAGATCGATCGACAAGGCCTGAGCGCACTCGGACTGTTCTTTGGAAATGGGCGAGACTACGTTGCTCCACGCACTCCGGTTGAAAAGAAAGTGGCCGAGCTTTGGTCGGAGCTGCTCGGAGTCGATTTGGTGAGCGCCAACCATAGTTTCTTCGATCTCGGTGGCCACTCGTTACTAGTCATGCAGTTCATCACGCGCGTGCGCCAGACCTGGCAAGTCGAGCTCCCGGTGCGCGCGTTTTTCAAGTCTCCCACCGTCACGGGCGTCGCCGAAACGATCGCGCAACTGCAAAGCAACAACGAAAAGGTCCACATGCCGGCCATCATGCCAGTCGCGCGCGAATCGCGTCGCGCACGCCAGGATGAGCTGAGAGAGAACATTCGATGAGATGCCAGGCGGGGAGCAGTAAATGAAAAAACCGGAATACATTACCAATATCAAGCGAGTCACCGAGCTAACCCCGGAAGAGCAGGTTGAACTTGCCCCCGTCGCGACGAAATTTGTGTTTCGTAGCAACAGCTATTACCAGCAATTGATCAATTGGGATGATCCGGACGATCCCATCCGTCGCATTATCATTCCGCTCGGCGACGAATTGGAAAACTGGGGACGGCTTGACGCCTCGGACGAGGTGTCCTACACGGTCGTCCCCGGTTTGGAACACAAGTACAGCGACACTGCGTTGCTACTCGCCAACGACGCGTGTGGCGGCTACTGCCGGTTCTGTTTCCGCAAGCGCCTCTTCATGGAATACAACGACGAGGTGGTGCGAGATATTAGCGGAGGGCTCGAATACATCCGCCAGCACTCGGAAATCTCAAATGTTCTGTTGACAGGCGGTGACCCACTCATCATGTCTACAGAGCGGCTCGGAGAAATGATCGGGCGGCTGTGGGATGTGCCGCACGTCAAAATCATACGCATTGGAACGAAGATGCCTGCGTTCAATCCCGCGCGCATCCTCGAAGACCCTAAGCTAGTGGCGCTGTTTGAGAAGTACCGCCACCCGGAGCGCAAACTCTACGTAATGGCACACTTCAACCACCCGCGCGAACTGACCGACCTCGCCGTCGAGGGGCTGAACACTTTGCTCCGCGCGGGTGCAATCATCGTTAACCAGACTCCGCTTATCGCCAAAGTGAATGACTGCGCTGACACGCTCGCGACGCTCTTCGAACGACTCTCTTATATTGGTGTGCCCCCCTACTACGTTTTTCAGTGCCGGCCGACCCTCGGGAACAAGCCCTACTCGGTTCCACTGGAGCAGGCATTCGAAATCTTCAAACAGGCGCAGGCACAGTGCTCCGGTCTTGCACGTCGGGCTCGCTTCGTCATGTCACACACCACCGGAAAAATTGAGGTCGTGGGCCAGGCGGACGGGCTTATCTACATGACCTATCACCGCACTCCCACCTCTGCCCACAACGGAGGGTTTCTGGTTTTCAAATCTAACCCGGAGGCACATTGGTTCGACGACTACGCGGAGGCGAAAGTCCTGTGCAGCGATGAGGTCCGAGCTGCGGCAGCGGGGCAGGGAAATGGGCAATGTGTTCGTTCCCAGTGCAACTGATCTAGAGGAAAAGATGGAACAGGAAAGCATTCAAGACATATTCAGCAAGGTCGCAGCGCGATACCCGTCGCATGTGGCCTTAGATCAGGGCAGTCGACTCACCACCTACGGTGAGCTGGAGTACGAGTCGAACCAGTTGGCCAACTTCCTGGTCTCCTCGGGTGTGAACACCGGTTCCATCGTCGCAATTATGGCTGAAAATCCGGCTCTAATCGTGAAGGCGATGTTGGCCATACTCAAGGCACGCTGTGCCTTCGCTCCATTCGACCCACTAATGCCGGTCAACCGGCTCCAGGGGATGGCCGAGCAGATCAAGCCTGCCTGGTTCATCGTCGAGTCTGAGCACCTCGGAAAGCTGGCCCAGATTGCGACTGGGATTGAAGAGCGCGTGAAGGTCGTATGCGTAGATGGCAGCGACCCTGAGGAGCAGGATTTGGGAACAGTGACGGTGTTTCGTGGGTACGCGCGGCAGGATCTAACTACCAATCCCGGACTCAAGTCTGATCCCGATGCCCTGTGCTCGATCTTTTTCACCTCAGGCTCGACGGGGAAGCCCAAGGGAATTACCGGCCGGCTAAAGGGCATCGCACACTTCGTCTTGTGGGAAGCTGAAGCGCTCGGCGTTCGCGAGGGCACACGCTTCAGTCAGCTCACTTCGCCTTCCTTCGACGGTTTTCTGAAGGACGTTTTCACACCGCTCTGCGCGGGAGGTACGGTCTGCATTCCCGAGAGCAGGGAAATCACACTCGACGCCAGAGCTCTCGTGGACTGGATTGAGGCAAGTCGCCTCAACGTGCTTCACTGCGTGCCGTCGGTGTTCCGAACACTCATCAACGAAGGCCTCACAGTCGACAACTTTCCCGAGCTGCAATATGTGGTGATGGCGGGCGAGCCGCTGTTACCCGCCGATGTTGGTAGATGGGTTGAAACTTTCGCTGACCGCATAAGGCTTGTCAACCTTTATGGGCCAACGGAGACGACTCTTACTAAGCTCTTCCACTTCGTAGACGTGTCTGACAAAGATCGGCGATCAGTCCCGATCGGGAAGCCACTGCCAGGCGCCGCCGCTGTGATCGTTGATGAGCAGGGCCGCGCCTGTAAGCCCGGTGAGATCGGTGAAATTCTCATCCGCACATCCTATCGAGCGCACGGCTATTACAACGATCCTGGAAAGACAGCCGAAGTATTCGTTCCGAACCCTTTCGGAAACGATCCTCGTGACGTCGTTTACCGCACGGGCGATTACGGGCGTCTGCTGGCAGATGGGAATTTCGAGTTTGTGGGCCGAAAAGATCATCAGGTCAAGATCCGCGGCGTCCGGATCGAACTGCCAGAGATAGAGAACGTGCTGCGCGCGCACGAGAGCGTGACCGACGTAGCCGTCATCGACCGCGAAGATGCAATCGGCAATAAGTATCTGTGCGCTTATGTCGTGCTTGATGGTGACGTCGAGCCGGGAGTGCTCAGGCAGCACCTTGCGAAGTCGCTTCCTGAGTTCATGATGCCATCAGCAATCATCAAACTCAGCTCTTTGCCGCACACCATGAACGGCAAACTGGATCGAAAGGCGTTACCGACGCCGAGTGCACAACTGGAGGCATACGTGGCGCCGCGAACCGCCATCGAGGAAGTCGTGGCAGGCATCTGGGCCAACGCACTTTGGGTGGACCAGGTTGGTGTGTACGACAATTTCTTTGAGCTGGGCGGGCACTCGCTATTAGCGACGATGGTAATCTCGAATGTGAATGCGGCGCTCAATACAGAGGTTCCGCTACGGCGGCTCTTTGAGGGTCCGACTGTGGCCGAACTCTCCGCCTCCGTCGAGGCAGCACGCGGTAACGGAAACGCTTTTGTGGCACGCATCGAAGAGGTCGCGCTCACAGAAGCTACTTGACCAATACGTCGAGGGTGAGAAATCGCAGAAGAGGAATGGCGGATTAGCAGATGTGCGGCATAGTTGGTTACGTTGACCTGCGCGGAGAAGGTCGCGTTGAAGAGAGAATCGTTCGGCGCATGACGGAGGCTCTCTTGCATCGAGGCCCGGATTCGCACGGGTATTTTGTCGATGAAAACGCCGCTCTCGGAACGCGCCGGCTGAGCATCATCGATCTCGTAACGGGCGATCAGCCAGTATTCAATGAAGATCGATCCCTGGTGCTAAGTTGCAACGGTGAGATTTTCAACTTTCGGGAGTTAAGAAGTTCGCTGGAAAAGAAGGGCCATACGTTCCGATCCCAAACCGACATCGAAGTGCTGGTCCACTTGTACGAAGACGAGGGCGTGGAATTTCTTAACAAGCTGAATGGGCAGTTTGCCCTGGCAATCTACGACCGTGTTAAGCGAACACTCTTTTTGGCCAGAGATCAAGCTGGCATCTGCCCCCTCTTCTACACCACGGTTGACAGGTTTTTAATTTTTGCATCCGAGATTAAGGCAATCCTTGCGCATCCTCGTGTACCGCGGGAAGTGAACTTGACCGGGTTGGACCAGGTGCTCTCATTGCCAGGCGCGATTAGTCCGCAAACTGTATTTCGCAACATACTAAGTCTCCCCAGCGGCCACTATCTCACAGTTAAAGATGGTCGGATTGCAGTTAAGGAGTACTGGGATCTCCAATACCCGCTGGCCGGAGAGGGTTCCGACGGCAAGCCGGAGCAACATTACGCGGACCGGCTGTGCGAGCTGTTGGAACAATCAGTGCGACTTCGTCTGCAAGCGGACGTGCCGGTTGGCTATTTTCTGAGCGGTGGGTTGGATTCGTCTTTGATTGCAGAAATGATCCGGCGAGTTTCACCCGATGTGCAAAGGCATTCGTTCTCGATCAGCTTTTCGGATCAGCAATTTTGTGAGTCGAAATTTCAACGCTTGATGTCTGAGTCGGTCGGCTCGATACACCACGAGATTCCATTCGACGAGGCAGATATCGCACTGCGCCTGAGCGATGCTGTTTATCACTCCGAGTGTCCATTGAAAGAGACTTACAACACAGCCTCACTCGCTCTTTCAAAAGCGACGAAACAGAACGGCGTGAAGGTAGTGCTCAACGGAGAGGGATCAGACGAGTTGTTTGCAGGTTACGTCGGTTACAGCTTTGACAAACGAAGGCGCAGAGGTGTTAAGAGTCAAGATCTGGATACGATCATGGGCAATGAGATCAGGTCCAAACTCTGGGGCGACGAAGATCTATTCTACGAGAAGGACGATTATTCATTCCGAGACGTAAAACGGGCGCTCTACTCGTTTCAGGTAAATGAGAAATTTACCGAATTTGACTGTGTTAACTATCCCGTAATTAACAAGGAACGGCTGCGAGGCCGCCATCCGGTTCACAAGCGGTCGTATCTGGATTTCAAACTCAGGCTGGGCCATCACCTGATCGCCGATCACGGCGACCGCATGACGATGGCAAACTCGATTGAGGCGCGTTACCCGTTTCTCGATCGCGACCTGATTGAATTCTGCACGCAGATACCTCCCGATCTGAAGCTCAACGGTTTCAATGAGAAATATATTCTGAAGCGAGCCGCGGAGAATTTGATTCCGAAGCAGATCGTGGACCGCGAAAAGTTTGGTTTCGTGACTCCAGGAAGCCCGGCACTGTTACAGCAAAAGATAGCATGGGTTGAGGACTTGCTCTCCTACGATCTCATCAAGCAACAAGGTTACTTCAACCCCGATACTGTCGAGTATCTGAAGAGAAAGTACTCAAAACCAGACTTTCAATTAAACCTGACGCTCGAAGACGATCTGCTGATCGTCGTGCTCACCTTCGGTCTCTTCCTAAAGCTGTTCGAAATATCGAATCTCAATTAGCTCGGTTCATTATCGTTCCTCTTAGTTCCACATTGGGGAGTAATCCTTATGTCGCAAGCTCGCCTTCAACAGATGAACCTGACTGATTCGACGGCAAACGCCGGCGAGCAGGAGGTGTTTGTATTCCCCGCCTCGTTTGCCCAGCAGCGGCTGTGGCTGATCCATCAGCTCGAGCCCGACGATCCGTCTTACAACGTGCCAACAGTGCTGCGACTTGAGGGCCAGTTGAATGTTCAGGCGCTGCAACAAGCGTTGGATGAGGTTGTACGGCGGCACGAGGTGTTACGCACTACGTTTGCAATCGTGAACGATAGGACGGCACAGATAATTCATCCTCAATTTCGGATCCCAATCGACATGATCGATTTGGGTGACGTGCCCGCGGCAGAGCGATGGCACGAGGCGCTGCGAAGAGTCAGGGAAGAAGCAAAGCAGCCGTTTGATCTGGAAGCGGGACCAGTGCTGCGTGCCTTGTTGTTCCGGCTGAAAGAGGACGATCACCTCTCGATATTGACGATGCATCACATCATCTGCGATGCGTGGTCCCAAAAAGTGCTCGTCCAGGAGATCTCGGCACTCTACGACGCCTATCTTCACGAGCGGTCCTCGCCCCTCGCCGAGCTGACCATCCAGTACGCTGATTTTGCCGAGTGGCAGCAGCAATGGCTCACCGGGGAGGTGCTGGAAAATCAACTCGCTTACTGGCGCAAGCAATTAGATGGAGCGCCGCCAGTACTCAACTTGCCGACAGACCGGCCGCGTCCCGCTATCCAGAGTCATCGCGGCGCGACACAGGCAATCAATCTCGCGCCTCCGGTCGCGCAAGCGCTGAAGGAGCTGAGCCGGCAAGAGAACGCGACGCTTTTTATGACCTTGCTGGCGGGCTTCAAGGCATTGCTCTATCGCTACACCGGACAAACGGACATCGTCGTCGGCGCAGGCGTCATCGGGCGCAATCAGGCCGAGACGGAGAAGCTCATCGGTTTCTTCGTCAACACTCTCCCGTTGCGCACCAATCTTTCGGGTGAACCAAACTTCCGGGAGCTTGTGCAGCGCGTGCAGGAAGTGACGCTCGGCGGCTTAGCGCATCAGGAACTACCGTTCGAGAAGTTGGTAGAAGAGTTGAAGCCGGAGCGCAGTCTGAGCTATGCGCCGTTGTATCAGGTCGTCTTTGCATTTCAGAGCATAAACATTTCGCCGCCAGCCTTGCCCGGACTGCGGCTGAGCGTCCCGCACATCGAGAACACAACTGCAAAATTCGATCTCACGTTCCTTGCTATCGACACAGAAGCGGGAATCAATTGTTCGCTGGAATACAACACCGACCTCTTTGACGCAGCGACGATCACGCGCATGCTCGAGCATTTGCAGCGCTTGTTCGAAGCGGCAGTCGCTAATCCTTTACAGCGCGTCGGCGATCTGCCTTTGTTGAGTCCAGCCGAACAGTTTCAATTATTAAATGAATGGAACAGCACGGCGACTGAGTATCCGCGCCACCGTTGTGTGCACAAGTTGTTCGAGGAGCAGGCTGCACAGGCGCCGGAAGCAACGGCACTAGTTTTCGAAGATAAAGCTTTAACGTATCGCGAGCTAAACGAGTGGGCCAATCAACTGGCCCATCGCCTGCGCACGCTCCGCGTTGGTCCGGAAGTGACGGTGGGTGTATTGATGGACCGTTCGCCGGAACTGATCGTTGCGTTGCTTGGCATACTAAAGGCGGGCGGCGTCTACGTACCACTGAACGCAGGCTATCCTAAAGAGCGTCTCGCGTTGATGTGCGACGATGCTCAGCTACGCGTTCTGATCACACAACAAAGATTTACAGATTCGTTGCCCGAGCATGGCGCCGAGCTGTTGTGCGTTGATGCCGCGGATCTCAGCAACGAGAGCAGTAGCAATCTCGACAATCACACGACGCCCGGGAACCGCGCTTACGTGATGTACACCTCCGGCTCGACCGGCAGACCCAAAGGCGTAAACGTCGAACATCGCTGCATCGTGCGTCTGGTTAAAAACACTAACTACGCCGACCTCTCCAGCGCGCAGACGTTCCTGCAATTCGCGCCGACGACGTTCGACGCCTCGACACTCGAGATCTGGGGCAGTCTGCTCAACGGCGGGCGACTGGTAATCATGCCGGAGGGCGCGGCCTCACCGGAAGAGTTGGGCAATGTGCTGCAACGGCACGAGGTCACGACGCTGTGGCTGACGGCGGGTCTCTTCCACCTAATGGTGGACGAGAATCTGCCGGGATTGCGCTCCGTTAAGCAGATGATCGCAGGCGGCGACGTGCTCTCGCCCGCGCATATCGCCACCGTGCTGCGCGAGTTTCCTGACTGCCGGGTTATTAACGGCTATGGTCCCACGGAAAACACGACGTTCACCTGCTGCCATGCGATGCAGGCGGGCGATGAACTGGGCGCCAGCGTGCCGATTGGCCGGCCGATTTCCAACACGCGCGTGTATCTCGTCAATCAGCGACTTCAGCTCGTGCCGGTTGGAGTACCGGGCGAGCTGCTCGCCGCGGGCGATGGTCTCGCGCGTGATTATCTCGGTGATCCGGTGCTGACTGCTGAAAAGTTCATTCCCGATCCTTTCAGCGCTCAACCCGGCGGGCGTTTGTATCGCACAGGCGATCTCGCGCGCTATCGGCCCCGCTATCTGACCAATGCCACGATCGAGTTCTTAGGTCGCGCCGATCAGCAGGTGAAGATACGCGGCTTCCGGATCGAGCCGGAAGAGATCGAGTTTGTGCTTGAACGACATGCAAATGTGCGCCGTGCAGTGGTCCAGGTCAATCAGGACGCGGATGGTGAGAAGCAGTTGGTGGCATACGTTGCGCACGATGCGGAAAGTGAATTGACAAGCGATGACTTGCGCGAATACCTCGCGGAGAAATTGCCTGACTACATGCTGCCGACGGCCTTTGTGATGCTGGAAGAGTTGCCGTTGACGACGAACGGCAAAGTTGATCGCAGCCGGCTGCCGGAGTTGAATGGGTGGAGTGCCAGTCGACAGGAATACGTGGCTCCGAGCACGCCGATCGAAGAACTCGTTTGTAACGTCTTCGCCGATGTTTTGCGGCTGCAAGAGGTCGGTGCGACCGAAAACTTCTTTCACCTGGGCGGACACTCGCTTTCCGCTACGCGGGTAATTTCTCGCCTGAAACAGGCTATTGGACCGATCGTGAGTTTGCGCGATCTGTTTGAAGCGCCAATGCCTGCCCTCCTGGCGCGCCGCATCGAGCGTGCGCAGAAAACCGGATCTACAGCGGAGGTGCTGCCGCTGCGAGCCCGTGAACGAACTGGTCCAATCCCACTCTCGTTCGCGCAGCAGCGCTTATGGTTTTTCGATCAGCTTGAGCCAAACAGCGCCTCGTATAACATGCCCATCGTGCTGCGGATAAGTGGAAGGCTGAACGTGGCAGCGTTGGAAAGCAGCCTTGCTGATGTCGTACGCAGGCACGAAGCGCTGCGCACCAGCTTCTCACTCATCGAAGATGTGCCCGTGCAAGTTGTTAGTGAGATTCCGGAGTGGCACTTGCCGTTGATCTACCTGAGCACGATGCCGGAGGCGGAGCGTGAAGCGGAGATCTTCATTAAGCGTGAAGCGATGCGCCCCTTCGATCTTCAGGCCGGGCCTTTGTTTCGCGCGACGCTACTGCATTTGGCTGATGACGAGCACGTACTGCTGCTGACGATGCATCACATTGTCTCGGATGGTTGGTCCATGGGCGTGCTGGTCAGAGAAGCTGCAACTCTTTATCAGGCCTACATTGAAGGCCGCGAGGCGGCATTGCCGGAGATCCTCGTCGAGTATGCCGACTTCGCCTGCTGGCAGCGAGAGTGGCTTACGGGTGAAGTGTTGGAAGAGCAACTGTCCTACTGGCGGCAGCAACTCGGCGGCGCGCTCGCGGAGTTGGAGTTGCCGGTCGATAGGGCCCGGCCAAAGACCGCGAGTTACAGGGGCGCAATGGAAACCCTGGCGCTTTCACAGGAGTTGACTGAGTCGTTGAAAGCATTCAGTCATAGTGAGGGCGCCACGATCTTCATGACGTTGGTCGCGGGTTTCAAAGCGTTGCTCAATCGTTACACGGGACAAACGGACATCATCGTTGGCACGCCCGTCGCCGGGCGCAACCGGGCGGAGATCGAGCACTTGATCGGCTTCTTCGTCAATACGCTCGCGCTGCGCACTGATGTATCGGGAGATCCCACTTTCCGTGAACTGTTGCAACGCGTCCGCGACGTAGCCCTGGGAGCTTACGCGCATCAGGACGTGCCGTTTGAGAGATTGGTGGAAGAGTTGCAGCCGGAACGGCACCTGGACCGCGCGCCGCTAATCCGCGTGATGTTAATCCTACAGAACACGCCCCTTGAATCTTTAGCATTGCCGGATCTGTCGTTCACGACGGTGTCTGCGACGAAGAGCATGTCTGAGTTTGACTGGGTCATAAACGCGCAGGAAACAGGGCATGGGTTGTTCATTACGTTCGAGTACAACACCGATTTGTTCGAAGCGACGACGATTCGACGCCTGCTCGAACAATTCAACCTCCTGCTGGCGGGCGCCATGGTTCAACCCGAACATCGCGTGTCTGATTTGCCGCTGCTGACAGATAGCGAGAAGAGTCAAATATTGGTCGAATGGGATCGTTCTGGTATCGCGCCTGTTGGGCGCAGCGTGCATGGTCTGTTCGAACGGCAAGTAACTCGCGATCCTGACGCACCGGCGGTTTCCTTCGCAGGCGAGCAGTTCAGTTATAGAGAACTGGACGAACGCAGCAATCAGATCGCACATGGACTGCTCGAGAGTGGGCTGCGGCGCGGTCAGCCCGTGGCCATTATGCTCGATACCGGGCTGCTGCAAATAGCGGCACTACTCGGCGTGCTTAAAGCCGGCTGTCATTTCATTTGTCTTGATGAGCGGTATCCAACTGCACGGTTGCAACAGATGCTGAACGAGGTTGGGCCGTCGTGTTTAATTGCGGGTGTTACTCAGCTCCAATCGCACACTGATTTGCTGGAACAGTTCCAAAGGGACACTGCCTGTCAGGTAGTGGTGCTTAATGAGGAAGATCATCACGAGTGGTTCGAGACCTGCTCACGCACAGCGCCTGAAATCGAGGTCAGCCCTGACGATCTCGTCTACATCGTTTACACATCCGGTTCGACGGGGCGGCCCAAAGGCATCACGCAAAGACATGCGGACCTGTGCCAGTTCGTAGAATGGGAAGGACGGCAATTCAACATCGCGCCGGGCAAACGGATCGCGCAGTGGGCCTCGATCACTTACGACGCTGCCTACGAGGAAATTTTCGGCGCTCTTTGCTGCGGCGCGACCTTATGTATGACCGGTGCGCTCATTCGCCGTGAACCTCAGGCACTGACCGCGTGGTTGCGCGACGAACAGATCTCACTGCTCATGACCGTCCCGAGCTTCGCGCGTCAAATACTCCAGATTCTTCAGACCAAACAGCGCGAGTCGCTACCACAGATGGAAGCACTGCTATTGGCCGGCGAAGTATTACCGGTGTCATTGGCGGACGGGTGGTTAAAAGAGTTTCCGCAAGGTCTGCAACTCTACAATCTGTATGGTCCAACTGAATGCGGGCTTGCAACTTATCATCAAGTAAGTGAAGCGGATCTAATACATCGTTCGATCCCGGTTGGACGTGCCATCGATGGCCGCCACATCCTGATTATAGACCAGCATGAAAACCTTTCGCCCATAGGCGGAACGGGCGAAATCTATCTGCGAACTCCTTATCTCTCGCGTGGGTACCTGGCCCAACCGGAGCAGACAGCAAAAGTGTTCGTGCAGAACCCGCTGCAAAATGAGCATCGCGAGCTGGTATATCGGACCGGCGACCTCGGGCGATGGAGGTCGGATGGCACGATTGAACTGCTCGGACGCAGGGACAATCAGGTGAAGATTCGAGGCATGCGCGTCGAGCTCGAGGAGATTGAAGCCGCCCTGTTGCGTCACGAAGACGTGCTTGAGTGTGTCGCAGCCGCGCACGACTTTGATCAAATGGATCGGCGTCTGTGCGCCTATGTCGTAGCTAAGGGCGCGCCTGCCGCGTACACCTTGCGCTCATTCCTGAAGAATTTATTACCGGACCACATGGTGCCTGGCTCTTTCGTCTTCCTGCCGGATCTGCCGCGGCTCCCGAATGGCAAAGTCGATCGCAAGTCGCTACCCATACCCGGCGCGCAACGTCCGGAGATGGAGTTGCCGTACGCGGAGCCCGAGACAGAAACGGAATTGATGATCGCAAGTGTTTGGAAAGAGCTGCTGCGAATTGAGCGAGTCAGCCGTCACGATAACTTCTTTGACCTCGGCGGCCACTCGCTGCTCGCCACTCAGGTCGTATCGCGGCTACGGAGAGCTCTGCGCGTAGAAGTGTCACTGCGGACGTTGTTCGAATCGCCCACGGTTGCGGGGCTCGCGGCGGTTGTGGAAGAAGCGCAGAAGACCGAGGCAGGAGTGATTCCATTGCCACCGATCGAAGCCGCGGACAGAACGGATGAACTGCCTTTATCGTTTGCCCAGGAGCGACTCTGGTTTCTGCATAAAATGGAAGCGCAGAGTTCAGCCTACAACCTCTTCTACGGTATGCGCATGCACGGCTCGCTTAACGTGTCCGCGCTTGAGCAGACGCTACAAGAGATCGTGCGCCGCCATGAAATCCTGCGCACCACTTTTACCACCGTCGCTGGTCGCCCCATACAGCGCATTGCCGCGTCGTCTTCAGTCTCGCTGGCTGTCACCGATCTGAGCGCGTTTGAAAAAGATGAGCGTGCGGCTGAAGTCGAACGAATTGCGTATGAGGCAGCGCACACGCCGTTCGATCTGGTAGCTGGTCCATTGCTGCGCGCGGAGCTCTTGCAGCTTGGCGAGGACGAGCACGTGCTGCTGTTTACGCTGCACCACATCATTTCAGACCGCTGGTCGGCCACGGTGATCGTGCGCGAAGTGGCGGCGTTGTACGAAGCGTTCTGCGCCAGACGTGCTTCGCCATTGCCGGACCTGCCGATTCAATATGCCGATTATGCAGTGTGGCAAAGACATTGGTTGCAGGGCGAAGTGTTGGAAAACCATCTCAGCTACTGGCGACAAACACTGCAAGGCGCGCCGCCATTGTTGGATTTGCCGACTGACAGGCCGCGTCCCTCGATACAAAGCTTTCGTGGATCGCTTGAACATTTCTTCGTTGCTGAAGATGTGGTGAGAGGATTGAGAGAGCTATGCCGACAGGAAGGCACGACGATCTTCATGGTCTTGCTGGCAGCCTTTCAAACTCTGCTGCATCGTTATGCACGACAGGATGTGATCGTCGTCGGAACCCCTATTGCCGGCCGGAATCGTCAAGAGCTCGAGGGCCTAATTGGTTTCTTCATCAACACGCTCGTGATGCGCGCCGACTTCGGCGACGACTTAAGCTTTCGCCAACTGCTCTTAGCGGTCAGAGAGACTGCGCTGAGTGCGTATGCACATCAGGACTTTCCCTTCAATAAACTGGTTGAAGAGCTTCAGCCGCGTAGAGATTTGAGCCACATGCCTATCATTCAGGCAGTGTTCGCACTTCAGAACACGCCTGACAAAGTTATCGAATTGCCGGGCCTGACCCTCAAGCCAGTGGACGTTGAGAGCGTGACAACACAGTTCGATCTGTCGCTGACTGTTTCGGAGAGAGGTGCCGCATTGACGGGCTATTTCTCCTATCGCACAGACCTTTTCGATCCCGCCACAATCAAGCGCATGCTCGCTCATTTTCGAACCCTGCTGGAGAACATCGCCGACCATCCGGATGAGCGCGTCTCCGCCCTGTCGCTCTTGTCGGAGGACGAGCGGAAACAGTTATTGCATGGCTGGAATCCAGCTGAGTCCTCGTTTAGACAGGATGTGAGCCTCCACCGCTTATTTGAAGAGCAGGCTGAGCGAGCCTCATCGGCGACGGCACTCATCTTTGAAGGTGCGTCCATTAGCTATGGCGAACTCAACAGGCGTGCGAACCGTTTGGCGCATCACCTGCGCGGACTTGGAGTTGGACCGGAGGTACGCGTCTGTCTCCTGCTTGAACGTTCGCCCGAGATGGTGGTTGGGTTGCTCGCAATTCTTAAGGCTGGTGGCGTATACGTCCCGCTCGACCCGACCTATCCGGCGGAGAGGCTTGCGTTCCTGCTGGATGATTCGGGAGCGCACGTGTGTGTGACGCTGCGTGACTTTGTTGAGAAGCACCCGCCACACAACTCCAACGCCGCAATCGTCTGCCTCGATAGCGACAGTGAAGTGATTGACGCACAGCCGGAACATAATCTCGTTAGCACAAGCGGGCCCGACAATCTGGCGTATGTCATCTACACATCCGGCTCGACGGGCAAGCCCAAAGGCGTCATGGTTACGCACCGTAACGTCGCGCGCTTGCTCGCAGCCACACATGAGTGGTTCAAGTTCGACGAGCAGGACACGTGGACGCTCTTTCACTCCTATGCCTTCGACTTTTCTGTGTGGGAGCTTTGGGGCGCGCTCCTGTCCGGTGGAAAGGTAGTGGTCGTACCTTACTGGGTAAGCCGTTCACCTGAAGATTTCTATGCGTTGCTCGTCAGAGAGCGCGTCACGGTGCTGAACCAGACTCCTTCGGCCTTCCGTCAACTGTCGCGCGTTGACGCAGCGCAAGACGGCGCGGAGCCTCTAAGTTTGCTCATGGTGATTTTTGGCGGGGAGGCTCTGGAACCGGCGAGCCTTGCGGATTGGGTGGGACGTCACGGGCATGACCAACCGCGTCTTATCAATATGTACGGCATCACCGAAACCACTGTCCACGTTACTTATCGCCCACTCACTTTGTCGGATGCCGGCACGGCGACGGGCAGCGTCATCGGTGAACCTATCCCCGATCTTCAACTGTACCTGCTCGATAAAAATCTCGAGCCTGTGCCGCTCGGAGTCTGCGGTGAGATGTACGTCGGCGGCGCCGGGCTGGCGCGCGGTTATCTGAATCGCGCCGAGTTGACGGCCGAGCGTTTTATGCCCGATCCGTTTGTCGGGGAACCGGGCGCGCGGCTCTATCGCACGGGCGATCTTGCGCGGCGGCTCGTAAATGGGGACATCGAATATCTCGGACGCGCGGATGAGCAGGTGAAGCTCCGTGGTTACCGCATCGAGTTGGGAGAGATTGAGAGCGTGCTCGCCGGTCACCAGATGGTGCGCGAGGCAATCGTAATGCTGCGTGAGGACTCTCCCGGTACGAAGCAATTGGTGGCCTACGTCACGACTGTCGATCCTGCGCTTCAAATGAGCGAGTTGCGGCGGCATCTCAGCGAGCGAGTGCCGGAATACATGGTCCCGTCAAGCTTCCTCATGCTCGATGCTCTGCCGCGCACGCCAAATGGAAAGATTGATCGGCGAGCATTACCCGCCCCGGTTGAAGAGCACGACACAGAGCTTTTCATTGCGCCGCGCACACCTGTCGAAGAAGTGCTCGCTGGCATTTTTATTGAGTTACTTGGTGTCGAACAGATTGGCATCTACGAAAATTTCTTCGACCTCGGTGGGCATTCATTAATGGCGGCGCAACTGCTTTCCCGTTTGCGCGCGAGTTTTCAATTGGAACTGCCTTTGCCGCTCATATTCGAGAAACCCACGATCGCCGAGCTCGCGCAGGAGTTGATTAAGTACGAAAGCAAGCCAGGTCAGGTGGAAAAGATCGCCGCCATTACCGCACAGCTCGAGAGTATGTCGCCTGAAGCGATTAGCGAAATGCTCCACCAGCCCATGAATACGGCGTAGGTGAAGTACTGAAAGAGAGGGCACTTGAACAACGGCAAACTTGATTGTGTTGTGATCGGCTACAACGAACTTCCTTTCGGCGAGTACGAAAGTTTCTTGCGGAAGTACGGAACTGATTCGGAAGCCTATCGCGATTTGAAGTTCAGCTTCGTCGAAGTTGACGGAGCGAGACTGGATTACGTAGGACTTCTGAACCACGTGTTTACGTTTGCCGGGCACAGCGAACACGCTGACGAACGGACGGCGTTCAAATCGGGAGACGTACCCAATCTCGCGGCGGTTTACCTGACCAATTTTTTGAGGAGACAAGGACACGAGGCCCGCTACGTCAACTTGTTTCAGTACGAGAAGGACAAACTCCGCGCCTACCTCGATGAAAAGCCTCTTTGCGTTGCCGTCACCACCACCTTCTACGTGGTCAACCTTCCGGTTATCGAGATGGTCAAATTCATTCGCGAGCATAATCGCGAGGTGAAGATCGTCGTCGGTGGCCCATTGATCGGGAACCACCAGCGCAATTATCAAGGCGACGCGCTGAAAACGGCGCTGGACGATATTGGCGCCGATATTTACGTGCTGGACGGTCAAGGCGAGTTGACCCTGTCTCGCATCATCACGTGTCTCGGTGAAGGTGGCGACCTGAGCAAGGTACCCAACATCCTCTATTACGACGATGGCGCGCTGCGCCGCACGGGGGTACAACCGGAAAGTAATTCGCTCGACGAGAACTACATCGACTGGCGTGGTTTTCCCGACGAAGATCTCGGGCATACAGTGCAAACGCGCACGGCTCGTAGTTGCGCCTTCAAGTGTGCCTTCTGTAATTATCCACTACGTGCCGGGCCGTTGACTTTGACGAGTATTCCTGTGATCGAAAAAGAACTCGACTCGATACAGGAGCTCGGCAGTATCAGGAATGTTGTCTTTATCGACGACACTTTCAACGTTCCTTTTCCGCGGTTCAAGGAAATCTGCCGGCTGATGATCAAGAAGCAGTATCCGTTCAACTGGTTCTCTTACTTTCGTTGCAGCAATTCAGACGAGGAAGCGATCAGCTTGATGGCTGAGAGCGGCTGCCGTGGAGTTTTTCTGGGTATCGAATCCGGTTCACCGTCGATCCTCACTAACATGAACAAAGCCGCCACGATCGAGAAGTATGCGACCGGCATCGAGATGCTGCGCCGTTACGGCATTATGACGTTTGGCTCTTTCATTCTCGGCTTTCCCGGCGAAACCGAAGAGACCGTTGACGAAACAATTGAGTTTATCCGTACCACTCGGCCCGACTATTACCGCGCGCAGTTGTGGTATTGCGAGGCGGGTACGCCAATCGAGCGCCAGCGCGACAAGTTTCAGATCAATGGCGAGGGATTCGTTTGGAATCACGCGACGATGGATAGCCTCGAGGCGATGGACCACATCGATCGGATGTTTCTATCGGTCAAAGAATCGGTCTGGTTACCACAATGGTCATTCGATTTCTGGATCATTCCTTACTTGCTGGGCAAGGGCATCTCGCTCGAAACATTCAAGGAGCTGATGGCCCAGGCACATCAGATGCTGCGGCTGGAGATCGCGTCAGTCGCGCCGCACCAAAGAGCCAGCATGCAGCGCGAAAGCCTGCACCACATGATCCAAACGGTCAGGCAACACGCGTAAACCCGCAAAAGCACAAAAGCACAGATGGATCCGCAAAAATTAACGGCGGAGAAGGAGGCGCTCTTCGCTCTCCTCCTCGAACGAGAGGGCTTCAGTCGTTGGCAAAAGATCACGCCTCGCAGGGACCTGCGCGAGGCGCCGCTCTCCTTTGCGCAACGGCGACTGCTTTTTCTTCAACAACTCGATCCTGACAGTCCCACTTACAACCTGCCGCTTGTGTTTGGCATTACCGGGAACCTGAACGTTTCCGTGCTGGAACGCACGCTGACCGAGATCGTTCGTCGTCACGAAGTCTTGCGCACGACTTTTCATATGCAAGGTAATGAACAGGTACAGGTGATTCAGCCCGCGTGCGAGGTCAGCGTGGCGGTGATCGACCACTTGCCGGAAGCGGAGCGTGAAGCAGAAGTGCAGCAGTTCACCGTCACAGAGGTGCGCCGCCCGTTCGATCTCGAGCGTGCCCCACTGCTA
This sequence comes from uncultured Acidobacteriota bacterium, assembly GCA_963789185.1. Lineage (GTDB taxonomy): Bacteria > Acidobacteriota > Blastocatellia > Pyrinomonadales > Pyrinomonadaceae > PSRF01. The sequence goes on along the minus strand of CAWBJU010000005.1, from coordinate 58,386 downwards.
AGAGGCAAGCTTTTACATTTCGCTGACGACGACTATGTGGCCTGCTTCACGGTCCATCACATCGCCAGCGATGGTTGGTCGATGGGATTGCTGATCAATGAAGTGCAGGCGCTCTACGAGGCTTACAGCGAAGGTCGTCCATCGCCACTTCCCGAATTACGAATTCAGTATGCCGACTATGCACGCTGGCAACATGACTGGTCTAAAGGTGAGGTATTTGAACAGCAACTAGCATACTGGCGAGAACGTCTACGCGGCGCTCCGGCTACGCTGACGCTGCCGCCCGATCGTCCGCGCCCGACTCCGCGAACATTTCGCGGTGAGACTTACTCAGTGAGGTTTTCCGCAGAGGTGACCGGCGAGCTCAGGCGAGTCAGTCGCGAACAAGGCGTGACGCTGTTCATGACAATGCTCACCGCCTTCGAGATTCTGCTTTGCTACTACACGAAGCAGACGGACATCGTGGTCGGAACGCCAGTGGCAGGTCGCACGCGCGCCGAGACCGAGCCGCTCATTGGCTTCTTTATCAACACGCTCGTACTGCGCGGCGACTTTTCGGGCGATCCGATTTTTCCTGAACTGCTGCAACGCGTGAAGAACGACTTGCTCGGCGCTTTGGCCCACCAGGACGTGCCATTCGAGAAGCTGGTTGAAGAATTACAAACGGAGCGCAATCTCAGCTACACACCGCTGTTTCAAGTGCAGTTCACTTTACAAAAAAGCGCGCGCACAGGGGCGGCGCTGACCGGTCTGACGCTATCTCCGATCGGTACTAATCGTGGCACGACACAGTACGATCTGGCGATGAACTTGATTGATGGCGATTCCGACATGGCAGGCATGCTTGAATACGACACTGACCTTTATGACCGGGAAACTATCCTGCGCACGATTAAACGCTTCGAGCTGCTGCTGGGCGAGATAGTTGCGAACTCCTCCGCCCGGCTCAGCGAGTTACTCGTGCCACTAGCAGCTGCGGATGCCGAACAGGAGAAGGCGAACGAGCAACAGTACCAGGAGTTCTTCACCCGCAAGTTGGCCCAGACAAAACGGCGCGGCATTCGCGCGAGTTAGTTGAACTTGCCTCAAGAAGAACAAAAGGAAAAAACAGGAGTTAGCAGCATGTCGACGGAAATAATCGAAGGGTTTCGACTGTCGCCGCAACAGGAGCACCTCTGGCTGTTGCAGCAGGAGGGTGGTCGTGCGACGTACCGTGCGCAGTGTGCGATCTCGATCGAAGGCAAGCTCGATACAGACAGGTTGCGAAACGCCTTGGGCGACGTTGTGCAGCGACATGAAATTCTCCGCACTACGTTCAAGTACCTGCCGGAAATGACCGTTCCTCTCCAGGTTATAGGCAAGGGCGAGTTCGACGAGATCGATTGGAGCGAAGCAGATCTTTCACACTTGGAAGATGCGGAGAAGGTAGCCCGCATGGAAGAAATCTTCCGTCAACCAGGCAAGCAAGCTTTCGACTTTGAGCAAGGAAAACTGCTGCAAGCGTTGCTTCTAAAGCTCAATGCCGAAAGTAGCCAGCTCATCCTGAGCATGCCGTCGTTGAGCATGGACTCGACCGGATTAAAAAATCTGGTGGCAGAGATCGGACGCGCTTACACGGACGATGAAACCTCGGTGGATGAACCGCTGCAATACGCTGACATTTCCGAGCTGCTGAACGAAATGCTCGAAACCAGTGACACTGCCCTGGGTCGCGAGTTCTGGCGCAAGCAGGATGTGGTTTCCGTCAACATGCCCGCGCTCGCTTTGGAGCGCACCATTACAGAGGAAGCGGTCTTCGAACCGGACCTCGTGTCAGTGGCGCTTGAAGCGCGTCACGCAAAGAGCGCCATGCATCTGTCCCAGCAACTCGAGACGACGCCTGAGATCCTTTTACTCGCTTGCTGGTACGCATTGCTCCAGCGCCACCTGAAACAGGAAGAGATCGTCGTTGGCACTGAGTTTAGTCTCAGGAAATTTGGGCCACTGGAGGACGCGCTCGGATTATTCGCAAAACATCTGCCGCTGCGCTGTCGAGTTTCCGCACAAATGCGCTTTGTCGATTTCGTTACCCAGGTGAAGGAGATTGCGTTCGACGCCTACAAGTGGCAGGAAAGTTTTAGTTGGGAACGACTCGGCAACGGCACGCGCGCTCATTACACGCCCTATGCCTTCGCATTCAATACGTATCCGCCGTCTTATCCGGCAGCAGATCTTTCGTTCGCGCTGATCCGGCAGTTTGTTTATCACGATCGTTTCAAGCTCAAGTTGTGCGGTGTTCGCAATGCTGATTCGATGGATATCGAGCTGCATTACGACGCGAGCTTGTTTCCCGCCGCAGACGCGCAACGCCTCGCGTTGCAATTCAAACAACTACTTGTGAACGTGCTTGAACGACCTGAGACCGGGCTCGAGGATCTCGACATTCTCAGCGACGACGAATGCCGGCAAGTGCTCTACGAGTTCAACGATACACAGGTGGATTTTGGCCGCGCGAACCTGATTCACGAGCTGGTTGAAATCCAGGCGGAACGCACGCCGGATGCAGTTGCGATCGTGACCGCGAACAAACAATTGACCTATGGCGAGTTGAATGAAAATGCAAATCGTCTGGCACGCTTTCTGAGAAACGCCGGTAGCGTAACTCTCGTGGGAGTCTGCGCCGAGCGTTCTTCGGAAATGATCGTCGGTTTGCTTGGGATACTAAAGGCAGGCGGCGCTTACTTGCCGCTCGATCCGTCTCTGCCGCAACAGCGATTGGAAATGATCCTCGCGGAAGCACGTCCGCAACTGATCCTTACGCAGCAACACGTGCGCAAAGTTCTGCCGAGCGGTGACGAGCGCGTCATTTGTCTCGACGCCGATTGGCCGCGCGTCGAAAGCGAGCCCGCGGACAATCCAAACTATGCGATGTCCGCGACCAACGCAGCTTATGTGATTTACACGTCAGGCTCGACTGGCCGGCCCAAGGGGGTCGTGATCTCACATCGTGCCATCTGTAATCGCCTGCTGTGGTTGCAAGCCGAGTATCCGCTCACGCCGCAAGACACGTTGCTGCAAAAAACAGTCTTCAATTTCGATGCTTCGGTCTGGGAGATTTTCGTTCCTCTATTAGCCGGAGCCCGAATTGTGCTGGCCGAAGACGGGAGAGAGCACGATGTTTCCTATCTCGTGCAGGCGATTGCGAAGCACGAGGTGACGATCCTTCAACTCGTCCCTTCAATGCTGGCGCTGCTGCTCGAAGAGGAGGGCCTGGAGGAATTGCACAGTCTGCGCCGCCTATTCTGTGGTGGCGAGGCTTTGCCAACTGCGTTAGCGAAACGCTTCTACAATCGTTTCAGCGCCGACCTCGTCAATCTCTATGGTCCAACCGAGTCGTCAATCGACGCAACCCACTACGCTTGCAGTCGCGCTGCGCTGAGCGCGTTGCAGACACGCGTGACAGTACCAATCGGCAAACCGTTGTCAAACGTCTCTGTCTATGTGACCGACGAAAAACTGCGACCTGTTCCGATCGGCGTCGCGGGAGAGCTGTGTATTGGGGGCGTAGGGTTGGCCCATGGTTACCTGAACCGGCCCGACTTGACCGCCGAGAAATTTATCCCGGACCCATTCAGCCGCGAGCATGGGGCGCGACTGTACCGCACCGGCGACCTCGCGCGTTACGCGTCCGAAGGCGACATCGAGTTTATGGGGCGGCTCGACCATCAAGTCAAGATCAGAGGCAATCGCATCGAGCTCAGCGAGATCGAAGCCGTGCTGACACAGCACGAACTCGTGAACGCGGCAGTCGTGATCGTGCGTAGCGACGAACCCGGCGAGCAACGTCTGGTGGCTTACGTGGTGCCGCAGCAAGCTGACGAGGAAGAGCGCTTGCCGGTCAGCTCCTTGCACCGTCATCTAAAAGAGAAACTGCCGGATTACATGATCCCTGCGGCGTTCGTGATGTTGAAAGCGCTGCCGCTGCTGCCGAACGGCAAAGTGGATCGCCGGGCGTTGCCCGAGCCCGAAGCTGTTCGTCCCGAGCTCGAGCAGGAGTTTGTTGCTCCACGCACACCAGTCGAAGAATTGCTGGCCGGGATCTGGTCGCAGGTGCTGAACATCGAGAGCATTGGTGTTAACGACAACTTCTTTGAACTGGGCGGACACTCGTTGCTGGTAACGCAGATCGTCACGCGCGCGCGCGCTGCGTTCAAGATCGACTTACCACTACGAAGCATCTTTGACCACCAGACGATTGCACAACTGGCCGAGGCCGTCGAGCAGGCTCTTATCGAAGGCAAGGGAGAGGCCGAGCCACCGCTAACGCGTGTGCCGCGCACGGATCACCTGGCGCCTTCGTTCGCGCAACAGCGTCTCTGGTTTCTCGATCAGTTGAATCCAGGCAGCACTGCTTACAACATTCCACGTATCTTCCGTTTCATCGGCCGTCTGAATGTGCCGGTGTTAGAGAAACGCTGAGCGAGCTCCAGCGACGGCATGAGGTGCTGCGCACAACTTTCGCGCTGGTTGAAGGACAGCCGGTACAAGTCATCCAGGAGCCGCTGCCGCTCACGTTACCTGTAATTGACCTCACGAAATTGCCTGAAGCCGAGCGGGAAACGCGCGCATATCAGCTCGCGACTGAAGAGGTCGGGACGCCGCTTCGATCTGGTTCATGGACCACTCTGGCACACGAGCGTTTTGCAGTTAGGTGAAGAAGACTTCATGGTGTCGTTCACGATGCACCACATCGTCAGCGACGCCTGGTCAATGGGTGTGCTCGTGCGAGAAGTGGCGACACTCTACCAGTCTTTCCTGCATCAACAGCCGTCACCGTTGCCTGAGCTCGAGATTCAATATGCTGATTATTCACACTGGCAACAGGAGTTGCTGCAGGGCGAATTCCTCGAATCGCAACTTTCGTACTGGCGCGAGCAGTTGGCCGACTCAGCGACATTAACACTGCCGGTTGACCACCCGCGTCCAACGGTTCAGACCACGAACGGTGCAAGCGAAATCTTTCAACTGACACCGGAACTGACCGCCGCTTTGCACGCGCTGAGCCGCACGGAGGAAGTCACCCTCTTCATGATGTTGCTCGCCGCGTTCAAGGTGTTGCTCCACTTCTATTCAGACCAGACCAGCATCAGTGTCGGCACTCCGATCGCAGGTCGCCGCCATGTCGAAACGGAAAAGCTGGTCGGGTTTTTCGTCAATACGCTGGTACTGCGAACGGACCTGACGGGCGATCCGAGCTTCCGCGAACTGTTGTTACGTGTGCGCGAGGTCGCGCTGGGTGCTTACTCTCATCAGGACATGCCGTTTGAATTATTGGTCGAGGAGTTACGACCGGAACGGAACCTCAGTCATACGCCGCTGTTTCAGGTCATCTTCTCGATGCAGAACGTTCCGACTGAAGTGCTCGAACTTCCAGAGGTGAGCTGGTATCCGGTCGAGTCAGAAGTGCGGACGGCAAAGTTCGATATGACGATGAATCTGACCGAGCAGGCCGGCCGATTCGTCGGGGGACTGGAATACAACACTGATCTTTTCGATAGATCGACGATCGTCACGATGCTGGGACATTTCCAGCGCGTGCTGGAACTCGTGACGGAGAACCCGGACGCGCAGCTCTCGTCGCTCTCGCTTTTACGAGAAAACGTTCGCCGGGATTTCCTCGTGGATCGGAACGATACGCGCGCCGAATACCCGCGCCATTTGTGCATTCATCAACTAATCGAGGCGCAGACGGAACGTGCACCGAATGAGATCGCGATCGTCTTCGGTGACGAGCAATTGACGTACGGCGAGTTGAACAGCCGCGCGAATCAGTTGAGTCGTCATCTGACAAGCCTTGGCGTTGCCCGGGACACGCGCGTGGGAGTATTCCTCGAGCATTCAATTGAGACGGTGGTGGCAATCCTCGCGGTGCTCAAGGCCGGCGCTGCCTATCTTCCGCTCGAGCCCGCGCATCCTTCGGCCCGGCTCTCGTTCATTATCGAAAACGCTGCTGTTCCGGTGATTCTCACGCAAAGTCAAATCCTGGACAGGCTGCCACAAAGCAGCGCGCAGGTAGTTTGTCTCGACACGGATTGGAGCGACGTTACGCGCTATGCCGGCGACGATCACGCACAGACAAGCTCGCCTGAAGATCTCGCATACGTGATCTATACGTCAGGTTCAACTGGAGAGCCGAAGGGAGTGAAGATCAGGCATCGCTCACTCGTTAATTACATCTGGTGGGCCAGGGACATGTACTTGCAGGGCGAGAAGCTCGATTTCCCGCTCTATTCGTCGCTCGCGTTCGATCTCACTGTGACGTCGATCTTCACTCCACTCGCTACCGGAAACAAAGTGCTCATCTATCGCGAGAAGGATGCAGAGGCATCGCTGTCGGCGCTGTTGAATGAAAACAGAAGCGGCGTCGTGAAGTTAACCCCGAGTCACCTCATGCTACTCAAGCAGCGCGACAATCGCGGCAGCAGCATTAAGCGATTGATTGTTGGCGGCGAAGCGCTGACAACCGAGCTGTCTCTTCAGGTGCACGACAGTTTCGGGGGAGAGATAGAGATTTATAACGAGTATGGGCCAACGGAAGCGACAGTCGGTTGCATGATTTACAAATACAAGACCGAACTTGATCGACGTGCGTTCGTGCCCATCGGCCGTCCGGCTGCCAACGTTAGCCTCTACGTCCTCGACAGCAATTTGCAACCAGTTGCGGAGAACATTCCCGGCGACCTGTACATCGCGGGTGATGGTCTTGCAGATGGCTACCTGAACCGCGACGAACTAACTGCCGAAAAGTTTATCGATAATCCGTTCCAGCCTGGTACGAAGATGTACCGCAGCGGAGACCGCGCGAAGTGGTTGCCGGATGGTGAGCTCGAGTTCCTCGGGCGCCGCGACGAGCAGGTGAAGTTCCACGCGTATCGTATCGAGTTGGGTGAAATTCGGAGCGCATTGAACCGGCATCCGTTGGTAAGAGACAGCGTTGTTGTTATCAGTAAGACTCAGCGAGGTGATGATGTGCTGGTGGCGTATTACGTCTCGCGCCATGAGATCGCGGCGACGGAGTTGCGCGATTTCTCGTCGACTCTCCTTATCAAAGAGACAATCCCGAACGTGTTTGTTCACCTCAATAAGTTGCCGTTGACTCTCAACGGAAAGATCAACTATCGCGCTCTGCCCACGCTCGAAGAAGCTCGTGAAGAACTCAAACGCGACTACGTAGCACCAGGCACGCCGCTCGAACAGACGCTCGCTGAGATCTGGGCTGAAGAGTTGGGCGTTGAACGCGTCGGCGTGACTGACAACTTCTTCGAGTTGGGCGGCCACTCGCTCCTCATAGTGCGCCTCAACAGCAAAATACGAGAGCTTTTGCACCATGATGTCTCAATCGTAAATATGTTCGAATACCCGACCGTGAAGTCCCTCGCTCGTTACCTGTCCCAGGACGAAGCCCAACCGGCGCCGGCGACGGAACCGGAAGCCGGCAGCACGCGAAAGGAATCATTTGAACGTCAGCGACAACTCCGAGCGCGACGTCGTTCGAGCAGGGCCTCAGCCGCTACCTCTCAGTAATTGTTTGTGCGATCGCACAGAATAAGGAATTCACATGAGTAAGCAAGATAATCAGTTGCCGTCTGACGGCGATGCGAGCATTGCCGTAATCGGTCTGGCGGGACGCTTTCCCGGCGCGCTTAACGTTGATGAATTCTGGGAGCGACTGCGCGACGGTGTGGAGACGGTCAGTTTCTTCAGCGACGAAGAGTTGATCGAAACAGGCGTAAGCAAGGAAGAGTTGGCCCAGCCAAATTACGTCAAGGCCACAGGCGTACTCGAAGGCGCTGATATGTTCGACGCGTCGTTCTTTGGTTTTTCGCCGCGCGAGGGCGAGATCATGAATCCGCAGCACCGCATCCTGCTCGAATGTGCGTGGGAGGTGCTCGAGAATGCAGGTTACGATCCGGAAATGTATCGCGCGCCAATCGGTGTATTCGCGGGCGGTGGACTCAATCGTTATCTCTTGAATCTCATGATGCATCCCGACCTGATACGGGATGCTCTAGGCTGGCAGGCGGCACTCATGAATTGGCAGGACTCGTTGACTACCAACGTCTCCTACAAACTCAACCTGCATGGCCCAAGCTTTGCTGTGCAAACGTTCTGCTCGACATCGCTCGTCGCGGTTCACCTCGCTTGCCAGAGCTTACTCAACGGTGAATGCGATATGGCCCTGGCGGGGGGAGTTAAAGTTAATGTACCACTCAAATTTGGCTACTTGTATCAGGAGGGAGGTATCACTCCGCCGGATGGACACTGTCGCGCATTCGACGCACTCGCGCTGGGTACGCCGGCCGGGAGCGGAGTTGGGCTTGTCGTTCTCAAGCGCCTGAGCGACGCGTACGAAGACGGTGACTACATCCATGCGATCCTCAGGGGCTCCGCCATAAACAACGATGGATCCGTGAAGGTCGGGTTCACTGCGCCCAGTGTTGACGGCCAGGCACAAGTAATCAAGGAAGCACTCACAGTGGCCGGCGTCGACGCCGAGACTATTACTTACGTCGAAGCGCATGGAACAGCCACACCACTCGGAGATCCAATTGAGATAGCGGCGTTAACGAAAGCCTTCAGCGCCTCGACACAGAAGAAGAATTTCTGCGGCGTTGGTTCAGTGAAGACGAATATGGGCCATCTCGACGCTGCGGCGGGCATCACGGGGCTGATAAAAGCCATCCTGGCGCTCAAGAACAAAATGCTGCCGCCGAGTCTGCACTTCTCGGAGCCGAATCCGAAGATCGACTTCGCGAATAGTGCTTTCTATGTGAACGCGAGCCTTGCGCCGTGGAAAACGAATGGCACACCGCGCCGCGCAGGCGTCAGTTCTTTCGGCATTGGTGGCACCAACGCTCACGTGATCGTCGAAGAGGCTCCTGCGTACGAACCGGCTGTCGCCCGGCGGCCCTGGCAACTGTTGTGTCTCTCAGCGCGCACGACGACGGCGTTGGCGACGATTACTTCCAACCTCGCGCACCATCTACGACAGCATCCGGAATTGTGCCCCAGCGACGTCGCGTACACGCTCAACGTCGGCCGCAGAGCATTCGCGCATCGTCGCTTTGTTGTCGCACGTGATGGTGAAGACGCGGCTGAGGCTTTGGAGTCGTTAGACCCTCAACGCATCTTTCAGGCCAAGACGGCCGACGCTGGCGAAGACCGCAGGGTGGTCTTCATGTTTCCGGGCATGGGTACACAGTATGTGAACATGGCGCACGAACTCTACCGTGACGAGCCTCTGTTCCGAGAAGAACTCGATCGCAGCTACACGGTTATCGAGCCGCTGCTCGGATACGATCCGCGCGAAGTACTCTTTCCGTCTGAGGATAAGCTCGAAGCGGCAACGAGCCTTTTCAAAGATGCGGACTTCTTTTCGCCAGTCCTGTTCGCAGTTGAATACGCGCTTGCGAAATTGCTCATGGCGTGGGGCGTCAGGCCGCACGCGATGATCGGTCACAGCTTCGGTGAATATGTCGCCGCCTGTATCGCTGGTGTCATATCGTTTGAGGATGCGTTGGCGCTGGTTACGTTGCGAGGACGGCTGATGCAGAGTACGGCTGAGGGCGGCATGCTGTCGCTGCCGATGAGCGTGGCCGACGTGGAACCGCTGTTAGGCCCACATTGCTCACTCGCAGCGCTCAATGGACCAGGACTATGCGTTGTTTCTGGTCCGGTACACGAGATTGATGCACTCGAGCGCGTTGTGTCTGAGAAAGGTATCGCTGCGAATCGTCTGCACGTCAAAATCGCAACTCATTCCGATCTAATGACTCCGATCATGGAGACGTTCGCCGGGGCAGTCGCGAAGATCAAACTCAGCGTCCCCACCATCCCTTACATCTCGAACGTCACTGGGACCTGGATCACAGACGAACAAGCGACAAGTCCGGAGTATTGGACGCAGCACTTGCGCCAGCCCGTTCGCTTTTCAGATGGAATGCACGAACTATTGAAGCAGAAGCGATCGATTCTGGTTGAAGTCGGACCTGGGCGAGCGCTGAGCACGCTGGCCAGGCAGCATCCGGACGCAGGCGCCGCGGGGGCAATTATCAATAGCATCCGGCACCCTAACGACAAGGAGTCGGATGAAGCAGTGTTGCTGAATGCGTTAGGAAAGTTATGGCTCGCAGGCGTGAACATTGATTGGCCGGCGTTTCACACCGGTCAGGAAACGCGTCGCGTTCCTTTACCAAGTTATCCCTTCGAGCGTCAGCGATTCTGGATCGATGCGCCGGCGGCCGCCGGTGGCGCTCAACGACCAGAGAAACAGCAGGATGCTGCGTATAAGAAAACCGCGCTGCGCGATTGGTTTTATCTTCCTGTTTGGAAACGGTTGCTCCTGCCTGCCGCACTCGCACCGAGTGGCGAGTCGAGGTGGCGCCTGGTGTTTGGCGATGCAGGAGGATTCGCGGAGAAGATCGTGCGCCGTCTCGAGCGGGACGGACATAACGTAGTTACTGTGCTCGCAAGTGAGCGGTTCGAGGTCGTTAACGAAAGAGTGTTTCGGCTACGGCCTGCTGAACGTAGTGATTACGATGCACTATTCAGCCAGTTACGCAGTGAGGAGAGACTGCCGGAGAGAATCGTGCATGCGTGGAACGTGACGCGTAATGAAAGTCGATCTCCCGATCTATCTCTCCTGGACGACTGCTTAAGTACCGGCTTCTACAGTTTGCTCTATCTCACGCAAGCGTTGACCGAACAATCTTCTGCCGCGTCGGCGCGGATCGAAGTACTTACTAGCAGTGCTCAGGATGTGACTGGAGGCGAGGAGTTATGCGTTGAAAAGGCGGTTGCGTTTGGTCCGTGCAAGGTCGTTCGGCAGGAGTATCCCAACGTTCTTTGCCGGAGCATTGATTTGACACTGCCTGAACCAGACACGTGGCGAGAAGAGAAATTGCTCGAACTTCTTTTGCAGGAATTGAACGGCGACGCCACCGATGCGGAAGTTGCCTATCGCGACAATCATCGTTGGGTGCAAAGCTTCGAGCAGATCAGGAGCGACGGGTTTGGCGCGCAGATGTTGTTGCGCAAAGGCGGCGTGTATTTGATCACCGGCGGGTTGGGACAAGTCGGATCTGTTTTCGCGCAACACCTGGCGCGCGAGGTTGGCGCACGTCTGGTTCTTGTCAATCGCACTCCCGCCGATCAGGTGGCGAGCCGGATGGCAACTGTGGAGGAGCTGGAGCTTCTCAGCAGCGAAGTGCTTACGGTTCAAGCTGACGTGACTGATGAGGCGCAAATGCGCCGGGCTGTCGAGCAAGCATACGAACGTTTCGGCGCGCTTCATGGCGTCATTCATGCGGTCAAAGGTACTGGCCGCACTGGGTACCTGGTGCCGGAGCTCGATCGTGAACAAGCCGAGAACTACTTTCATGCGAAAGCGCGTGGATTGTTTGTTTTGGAAAAAGTTCTGCGCGGCACGCAGCTCGATTTTTGTATGTTGACGTCGACGATCTCTTCGGTGCTTGGCGGTTTGGGCCTCTTCTCGGTAACTGCCACCAATGCGCTGGTCGATACGTTTGCGCAGCGAATGCGCCAGATCAGTTCTGTTCCCTGGATCAGTATTGACTGGGATTTCTGGCGTTTTAGTGAGCCGGACCAGCGGTCAACCCCTAAGACCTTCGCCGAGTTAGGCGTCACGCCGGACGAAGGTATGTCAGTGTTCGGGCAACTGCTCTCGCCGTCAACACCTGCACGAGTCGTCATTTCCACCGGTGATCTGCAAGCGAGAATTACACAATGGGTTTCGCCGGAACCTGAGGCCACAGTTCAAGAGCCCGTGAAGTCGGCAGGTCATCCACGTCCCGAATTAACGAACATATACGCCGCGCCGTCGAGTCGGGTCGAGCAGACGATCGCCGACCTCTGGCAGGAGTTGTTGGGCATCGAGGCTATCGGTACTTATGACAACTTCTTCGAATTGGGCGGACATTCATTACTTGCCACACAGATCATTGCGCGGCTGCGTGAGACATTTCGGTTCAACCTGCCGCTACGCGCGCTCTTCGAGACTCCGACGATCAGGGAGTTGGCGATAGTCATCGAAGCCGGGCTCGTCAAAGAGATCGAGAAATTGAGCGACGAAGAAGCAGAACGACTCCTGCAAATGGAAGCCAATGCCTAGCAATCAATTATCCGGAGCCAAACTGGCGCTGTTGGAAAAACGTTTGGGGCGCACTTTTTCTGATGTCGGAGAGACAAGCCGCATCCCGCGTCGACCACAAAAAGAACGAGCACCACTGTCGATTCAGCAGCAGCGACAATGGTTGTCGCTCGAGAAAGAAGAACGGCCGTCTTACTTTCACTTTGTAGTACGCCTTGCGGGCAGCCTGGACGCTACCGCTTTCCGCCGCGCATTTGACGAAGTCGTGAATCGACACGAGATTCTGCGCACCACGCTCGTCGTGGAGAATGGACAACCTGTGCAAGCCATTCATCCACCGCGGGAAGGGAACATGGCTTTTGAAGACTTGTCAGGCCTGTCAGCGGATGAGCGTGAACCACGTGTTGCACAAGTGTCGGCGGAATTAGCTCGCCCTTTCGATCTTGCTCGTGGCCCACTGTGCCGTGCGGCGCTGCTTCGCCTCGACGACGACGAGCATGTACTCCTGTTTACTCTGCTGCACCTGATTTCGGATCTCTGGTCAACCAGAGTGTTGATTTCGGAGATATCCATCTTTTATCGCGCCCTGCTTGAAGGAAAGGCGGCGCCGTTGCCGGAACTTCCGATTCAATACGGCGATTATGCCTCGTGGCAGCAACAACCCTCGGAACAGGAACGACTGAACGAAGAACTGGAATATTGGCGCGCTAAGTTGCAAGACTACGATCCCGTTCTCCGGCTTCCTACCGACAAACCGCGACCGCCGTTACAGACATTTCGCGGCGCGAATGAATCGCTCCTACTGCCCGCGGAACTCTGCGAATCGTTGCAGTTACTCAGCCTGCGCGAGGGCGTGACGCTGTTCATGACAATGCTGGCGGTCTTGAACGTTCTGCTTTCCTCTTTGACCGGACGCAAAGATATTGGCGTCGCGACGGGTGTGGCGGGACGTCATCAAGTCGAGACCGAACCTCTGATCGGAACTTTCATCAACACTCTCGTGATGCGTAATAACCTCGAGGGCGATCCAACTTTTACGGAATTGCTCCGACGTGTGCGCGAGGTTGCGCTCGGAGCCTTCGCGCATCAGGAGGCGCCATTTCAAACATTGGTCGAGGAGTTGATCCCATTCCCAAACCCATCGTACGCGCCGATGGTCCAAGTCAGCTTTGCGCTGCATAACGCAACGCGCGAGGCGGAGCCACCTGCCGGCGACCTGCGCATGAGTTTATCGGCCGTGGATCCAGGCCGGGCTCCGTTCGATTTGACGCTGCGGATTCAGGAGACGGGGCAGGGAATGATTTGCAATTTGGAATACAACACCGATCTTTTCCACCCTGCGACAGTTACGAGGATGCTCGAACGTTACCAATATTTGTCAGAACAAGTGGCGGTAGACGGGGAGCTCAGGCTTTCGCAATTGAGTTGAACACCAAACAACTACACGTCTGGGTTTGATTAGGCCAGGCGGTCGTACGCGCTAACCTTTAAGGCAAGCTGCGCAGAGAGGTAAGTCCATGAAACTGTTTCTGTTTTTTATTCACTACTCGCGTCGCACTGCGATTCTGGCAATCCTTGCAGGCATTATTAGTGGCGTGAGTACCACCGCCATGCTGGGCGTCATCAATGCCGCGTTACGTGGCGATGGGCCATCGCCGCGTAACCTGATATGGGCCTTCCTTGCCTTCTGCCTGCTGCTGCCGCTCGCGCGCTTTGTTTCCGAATGGCTTTTGCTCCGTTTGGGCCAGGGAGCGTTGCTCGAACTGCGTATGCGGTTGTGTCGTCAGATACTGGCCACGCCGTTGCGACATCTCGAGGAATTCGGCGCCTCACGTTTGATGTCGTCGCTAACTGACGACATTCCGACCATTACCAACGCGCTCCTTGCAATACCCTTGATCTGCATTAACGTAGCAGTGGTGATTGCCGGATTGATCTACTTGGGGTGGCTTTCATGGTGGGTACTGCTATTGGTGCTGGGCTTTATGGCTGTAGGCATTGCCACGTATCAGTTGGCCGTCATCAAAGCCATAGGTTTCTTTAACGTTGCGCGCGAACACACGGAAGCGTTGTTCTCGCATTTCCGGGCGCTGACAGAAGGAACGAAAGAGCTCAAGCTGCACCGCCGTCGTCGCGAAGTGTTCGCCGCAGAAATTTTGGAGTCTTCCGCGAACGCCTTCCGCGAGCAGGTCGTCAAAGGCTCGACGGTCTATTCGGTCGCCTCCAGTTGGGGGCAAGCTCTTGGTTTCGTCGTTATCGGGTTACTCGTCTTTGCAATTCCAGTATGGTACTCGCTTAGTACTCAGGTGATGACGGGCTATGTGCTTGTGTTGCTCTTTGTAGTGACGCCATTGCAGGTAGTGATGACCATGTGGCCGCAGCTGAGTCGCGCCAATATCGCTGTGGGTCGCGTGGAGGAATTGGGTCTTTCGTTGACGAAGTACGCGACTGAAGAGCGCACATCGTCGCATAACGATCTGCCCGTAACGTGGGAGAGCCTGGAATTGCGGGAGGTAATGCACAACTACCCCTCCGAAGAGAAAGACGAAGGCTTCATGCTTGGACCAATTGATCTGACGTTGCGTCCGGGCGAGCTCGTGTTCTTCACTGGAGGCAACGGGAGCGGCAAGACGACATTGGCGAAGTTGTTGGTTGGACTTTACGCACCGGAGTCGGGCGAGATTCTGCTTGACGGCAAACCGATCACTGAAGAGAACCGCGACCATTATCGTCAGATCTTTGCCGTTGTTTTTTCCGACTTTTACCTGTTCGATAGTTTGCTCGGTATGGAATCGCAGCAATTGGACGAGCAGGCTTTGGAATACCTCAAGCAACTACAGCTAACGCAGAAGGTGCAGGTCAAGGATGGTGTTTTATCGACGACCAATCTCTCACAGGGACAGCGTAAGCGCCTGGCGCTGTTGACGGCATATCTTGAAGATCGGCCAATCTATCTGTTCGACGAGTGGGCAGCGGATCAGGATCCATTGTTCAAACAAGTCTTCTATTACGAACTCCTGCCTGAGCTTAAAGCGCGAGGCAAGACCGTGCTCGTGATCAGTCACGACGACCGGTTTTATGAAGTGGGCGATCGCATCATCAAACTCGATTACGGAAAGATCGTCCACGATCAACCTGTCGTACCAGCGTTAAGTGAGACCTCAGTCCAATTCTCCACCAAAGCGGTAACTTCAGTCTGATTCCAGACTCTTCTCGAAAAGTATTCAACGACCACTGCGGGGTTCAGAAATGACCAAGAATATCATCGGAATTTCCTGTTTTTTCCACGATGCAGCCTGCTGCCTGCTCAAAGACGGGGTGCTCATCGCAGCGGTAGAAGAGGAGCGCTTCTCACGTAACAAACATGATCCTGGAATTCCGAAGCGCGCGTTCAACTACTGCCTTGAAGAAGGCGGCTTGACGATCGATCAAATCGATTGTGTTGTCTATTACGAGGAGCCTGCAAAGAAGTTGGCGCGCCAGCTATGGATGAAGTTGCCTGGCCTGCCTTCGGACAGGAAGGTCCTGGCGCGGCTCGATCCGCGCCGGCCAGAACGTGAGATTCGGGAAGTGCTGGGCTATGACGGGCGGATCGAGTACGTGGGCCATCATGAGGCTCACGCCGCGAGCACTTTCTATTACTCGGGCTTCAAGGAAGCAGCGATTCTCACGGTTGACGGCGTGGGCGAGTGGGACACGACCAGCTACGGACTCGGCCGTGGCGATGACCTGGACATTCTCGAGACAGTTGAGTTCCCACACTCGATCGGTTTGCTCTACAGCACCATCACCGGTTACCTCGGTTTCGAGGTAAATGAGGGTGAGTACAAAGTGATGGGCCTTGCGCCCTACGGCAAGCCACGCCACGTCGATCTGATCAGAAAACTGATCATCAACCAGCCTGGCGCTCAGTACCAGCTTGACATGCGTTATTTCGACTTCACCTCTTTCAAGCGCATGTACTCTGACGAAATGGTGAGTTTGCTTGGTCATCCGCCGCGACAGCGACGCACTGAGATCCTCGACTTCCATAAAGATCTGGCGCGCAGTCTTCAGTACGTGCTGGAAGAAATCCTGATGGACAAGATTACGTACCTGCACGAAGTGACTGGGATGGAAAATCTTTGCATGGCCGGTGGTGTGGCCCTCAACTGTGTTGCCAATGGAAGAATCAAACGCGAGGGTCCCTTCAAACGCCTCTTTGTTCAGCCTGCCGCGGGTGATTCGGGTGGAGCGCTCGGGGCGGCAGCGATTGCGCACAAGCGTCTCACGAATGGAAAAACTGAATCTTTAAGCACACTTCGTCATGCTTACCTTGGACCAGCGTTTAGCAGTGAAGAAGTGGCCTCGTTCATTGAGTCGACGGGAGTTCAAGCGCAGGACTTTCGTGCTCGCGAGGCTGAGCTGGTCGAAGCGGTCGCGCAACGATTGGCTGCCGGCAAAATTGTCGGCTGGTTTCATGGCCGGATGGAGTTTGGACCACGCGCTCTGGGGGGCCGCTCGATTCTGGCCGATCCGCGTGGCGACAGCATGCAGGATCGTATCAACTCGATCATCAAGCAGCGTGAATCGTTCCGGCCTTTCGCGCCGGCGGTGCTGGAGGATCGCGCTGCCGCCCACTTCGATCTCGATCATCCTTCCAGATACATGCTGGAAACTTGTCAGGTGAAGTCGCCCATAAAGCTGCCGGCTATCACGCACGTTGACGGTTCGGCGCGTGTGCAGACCGTCGATGGTGACGCTAACCCGCGCTTTGCTCGACTCCTGCGCGCCTTCGAACGCCTGACTGGTTGTCCGATCCTGCTCAATACTTCATTCAATCTCAATTACGAGCCTATCGTATGCACTCCGGCTGATGCCCTCATTTGTTTCATTCGCTCGGGCCTGGATGTGCTTGTGCTTGAAGACTACCTCATTGATCGCTCAGCGCTCAGCGTAGCAAGCGAGGTTCTGCTTCGTACTGGTGCACAGCAAAATCGCCCCCAGGCAATTGGTTTCGAAACCTACACACTCATCTAAATGCCATGAACAATGACCACCCGCAGTTTAGAGCCATGACCGGCCGGCTGGCGCAGTTGTTCGACTCAGAGGAAGGCGAACGCATCCTCCGGCTCATCACTCAACTGTCCGCTCCTCCAAATATTTCTTCGACTAAAGAGCTAAAGGAACCCGGTAACACGCCCGGGCCGGTTCGCGTCGGAATATGGGAAGCAAAGGACGAACCGACTGGACGCTCTTTCGTCCGGGTAGATACAGGAGACCCCTGGTACTTTTGGGCCAACGTGCAGAAAATTCCTCCGAAAGGTCCACGCCGTCGCGTAGTGCTGATAGGTGAGTCTGCAGCCAAGGGATATCTATACAATCCGCGCTTCACAGTGGCGCAGGCGTTGCAGCAGATGATGAATGCTGCCTGCGGACCCGGCAAAATTGAAGTTGTGGATCTGGCTCGTAGTAATATCTTGCAGGAACCAATGCGGGAGTTGATCACTCAGTCGCTGCATCTGGAGCCTGACGCATTTGTTATATTCGCCGGTAACAATTGGTTCCCGCTCACTTACGCGTCTGAGCCGCATTTGCTCGACATGGCGTTTGCGTTTCGAGAAACCGGTTCGTGGCGTGGCGTCAAAGAGTCATGTGAATCCTTTCAGATCGCCGACACCAGGCAGACACTTTGCCTGCTCGAAGAGATCGCGTGCAAGCGCGGTATCCCGGTCGTGTTTGTTGTGCCGGAGTTTAATCTCGCTGACTGGGTGACCGAGTGCGACTGTCCGCCGTTGCTGAGCAGCGAGCAAACCGAAGCGTGGCTTCAATTGAGAGGCGAAGCTGAGCAGCTTCTCCAGAGTGACAACTGGGAGAAAGCCGAATCTCTGGGAGAACGCCTGATGGAGTTGGACCAGGGCACCACCCCGGCTGGTTTCAACGTCCTGGCGGAGGTTAGTCGGAAGCGAGGAGATCATCAGGCGGCAAGGACGTTTCTTGAGATGGCACGCGATGCCATGATTGGCTGGCCTGGCAGGCAAACTCCGCGCTGCTCCTCCGCCATACAACAGACAATTCGCGAAGAAGCGGCTGCTCACGGCATCAGCATCGTTGACCTGCCACGGGAGTTCGCTAAACATCTTGATGGTGAGGCCCCAGACCGCCGGCTATTTCTCGATTACTGCCATCTCACGTTTGAGGGCATCAGGATCTCGATGGCTCTCACTGCTGAAATGCTACTGCCGCTGCTGAAGTATCCGGTAAAGTCCTGCAAAGAACTGGCTCAAGTTGATATTAAAGTCAACGCGAACGTGAGTGCGGGCGCACACTTCATCGCTGCTGTTTATAACGGTAACTGGGGCCAAAGCATGGAAGTGGCTCGTCATCATATCCGCAAGGCTCTCGAATGTGATCGCAGCATCGCCAGGATAATGCAGCTCTTTTTAGACTTCCACGTCAGGCGTGTGCCTTCGAGTTTGTGCCGCAGCTTCGAACAGCTCTGGGAGTCGCCGCATGTTCCTGCGACCCTCATCTTATACAATGATTCGAATGCAAATTTCCTAAACCCAGCACTCGTGACTGCAATGGTCGATGAGCTGGAAGAAGTTGGTATTTCGGCTCGATCCGATATAGAACGTCTGCTCATCCAGGAACACTGCGTTAACAACAGGGCTGTGAACCTGGTGGACACACTCTACTCAACTGGCTCGTACTATCGATTTTTAGTGGACCGTCGTCCCGAGTTCTACAGAGCCACCACAAGAACCACGACCTTCCCACTCGTATGTGACAAATCTGAGCCATTGAATTTCTCAGTCACCCTGAAAGTGCCGCATGTGAGCGCGAGTCAAACGATCTCAATACGTCTGAACGGGAGTCTTGTGACCGAGATTGCTGCAACCGACCGCTGGACGACTACAGCTTGCTCTGCTCCAGCCGGGCTGGTCCATCATGGTATCAACCAGGTGGAAATTGATTGGCCGATGCCGGTATGGTCAGACGAGAAACAGAAAGAGCGTGTCGCTAACGCCCTCGTAACTGGTGAGCTGGTCGAGATTACTCCGCTGTTCGGGTTAATACACTCATTTCGAGTGTCCACGGAAGAGTTTATTAAGGAGCAACTTGTAACGGGAAAGACCAGGGCCGTTGCGGTTGGGATGTAGGTTTGAATGTCGAAAACAAATAAGTTGGAGATTTGGCAGTAGCCGCTGCGCTAATGTCTGGTTTGCTACACATCGCTAATGTCGGCTTTTACGCCGACTCAGTTACCTCGCCGATTTAACATACTGCCCCCCGCACACTTCATAACAGGTTCCTGACGCCGTGTTTTGAACGTGCGTTGTAGTGTGTCAGTTTTTGAAAGAACCAACACCTCATTATGGACAAAAACATCGTTACTTCAGAGGGGAGCGCCCTCTGTCCAGTCAATTCGTATAACGAGTGGGATCTACTTGAAGAAGTGATTGTCGGCGTCGTCGATGGCGCTGCCTTCCCGCCGTATCACATCGTGCTGGAAGCGACGATGCCGCATGATCAACTCCCAACCTTTAGGGCAAATGCCGGCAAACCATTTCCAGCCGAACAGATCGCAATGGCGAAAAATGAACTGGAAGAGTTTGTCCACATACTTGAAGGGGAAGGTGTGAAAGTGCGCCGGCCTTTGCCGGCAGATCAACAGCAGTACGGCGCGCCAGGCTGGACCAGCACGGGACTCTACAATGCGATGCCCCGCGACGTGTTGCTGGTAGTTGGCGATGACATTATCGAATGTCCACTCGCCTGGCGCTCACGCCACTACGGCACGGCCGGCTTCAAACCGCTGCTCAAGGAATACTTCAAACAGGGGGCTAAGTGGAGTGCGGCTCCCACGCCTGAGCTGAAGGATGAGTTGTACGACTATGAATGGACCGAACCTCAAGACGGCGAGCCGTCGCGCTGGGTTATCACGGAGTTTGAACCGACCTTCGATGCTGCTGACTTCATGCGCTGCGGTCGAGACATATTCGCGCAGGAGAGCAACGTAACGAATAAATTCGGAATTGAGTGGCTCCGGCGTCATTTAGGCAACACCTACCGGATTCATGTGTTTGAGTTTAACGATCCGCATGCCATGCACATCGATGCGACGCTCGTGCCGCTGGCGCCCGGTAAGTTGCTCATCAATGCCGAGCGCGTCGTTGAAGTGCCGAAGATCTTCAGAGGCTGGGACGTCTTTCACGCCCCCAAACCAATCATGCCGGACGAGCACACGCTCTACATGACCAGCAAGTGGATCAACATGAACATTCTGAGCCTCGACGAAAAGCGAATTGTGGTTGAGCGTCAGGATGAGCCGATGATTGCGGCACTGAAAGAGTGGGGCTTCAAGCCCATCTTGTGCAATTTTCGCAACTTCAACAGCTTCGGCGGCTCTTTCCATTGCGCCACTCTAGACGTGCGTCGCCGTGGCAAGCTGGAGTCCTACCTACTCGATTAAGCCGAATAGCAGGTGGCAAATGAAAATTTGGAAGCACAGTCGTTGGGATTTCGTGATGCTCGTCTTGAGCATTGCACAGTTTGTCACGACGCTGATCATCGCCGTGCGATGGGAAGAGTGGTCCACTTTTGGTCGGGTAACGAGTTTCGTGATCTTAATTGCGATGACTGTTTATAACATCATCGTAGTCTCACATCTCTTCACCCACACACCCTGGTTCAACTCCCCTCAGTTTAATCTCCTCGTATCGATGTTCAACTCTATAAACATCGGGCAGTCAGTGCAGGCATATCAACTCACGCACGTGCGCAACCATCATCGCTACAACAACGACCGGAAAGACCCCGACGGAAAGACGAAGGATACGTCTTCGACGTTCCGTGATGCATTTGGAGACGAGCATGTTAGCGTGTTTCGTTATGCATTCCTGGGAGCCGTGGAATCGCTATTGAGCATCGGCCGCGCACTGTTAACCGTAAGTCGGCTATGGCGCGTTGGTGCGCACGAGCAGGAACTGCTGGGCCTGGCCGCGAAGACTCCGATCAGGCGAGCAAGGGAACTGCGGCAGATTCAGCTCGATCGGATGGCTCACTTCCTCGCGATCGGTTTGTTTCTGACGATCTCGTGGAAATGGTTCCTACTATGCTACCTGCCCGCCTTCTTTCTATCGCTGGTGCTCGTCAACATACAGAACTACTACGAACACTACGGCGCACTGCCCGAAAATACTTACGCCAACTCCGTAAGTTATTACGGCCGTCTTTACAACCTGCTGACCTTCAATGACGGTTACCACCAGGAGCACCACCTGCGCCCCCTGACCCATTGGACACAAATGCCAAAAGTTCGTCAGGCATGCGGTTACAAGCTGGATTCGATTGAGCGCATCATCAGTCCAGTGCCCGCGCTGCTCGGAGCCTTTCATCGCAACCGAAAACAACTCCACCGGCAGCGTACGGTCACAGTTGTATCTCTTACAGTCCAAACCGAGACAAAGATCTTCTCCAAGGCCGCGGGACGATAATCATGTTAAAGCTGGCACCGCGAATCACCGGGGCATCCCTGGACCGCGACGCGTTTCGTGTACATGAGACAACAGAGAGCTTAGATGTCAGTACTGTCTTCGAGGTACTGAACGGAAACCTCGCTGCTTATCTCGTTCGTGGTTTTGTGCCGTTCGACGTCTGTCGTCGAGTTGAGGCGAATTTCTGGGCGTCGCCGGAAAGAGTGCCGCGTTATGGTGAGGGTGAAGATGGTGTCGAAGCGTATCTCATTGGTGCTTCTCATTACGGCAAGCCGACCCTGACGTATTTGGACGAAGTGCTGGCGTGCAAAGCTGCGGTGGAGAGTTTGTATACGGGCACGATCAATCCGGTAGCCGCGTTCAGGGCCGCACTTGCTTCAAACCTTAGAGTTCGAGCTGCGTGTCTCAATGGACTTCCGGCGGGTGATTGCAAGGCTGTCTACTGGAATAACGTCGGTCCTTTCCTGCTCGAACCACACGACGACCTCGCGCAAGTGAAGGATCCAATTCAAGCAGACTTCGAAATTCAGCAGGTGGACCGGGTGATGGCCGTCAACATCTATGCGTCCGTACCCGAAAGATCCGGACAGCTGCAAGTCTGGAACATCGAGCCTGACGATGAAACGCGCGCTGAGCTGGGTTTGACTAATGTCGGCTTTCCTTATCCGGCGAAATTGCTCGCGGAGTATCCCTCGCTCACGATTGCGGTCGAGACCGGCGACCTCTGCATCGGCAACGGCAACCTGGTCCATGCCGTCTTGCGCGGAAATGCATCGACGCCGCGAAGCCGGCTGCTACTCACCTGCTTTATGGGCCTCAACCGCAACCACGAGTTGATCTGGTGGACCTGAGACATATACCGGAAAAATTGTGGCGAGTATTGAACACCAAACAACTACACGTCTGGGCTTGATAGGCGCAGGCCGTCTTGCTCAAGCGGTAGCAAGAACGTGGTTGCTGCGCACTGGAGAAGGTCTGCTGGTTTGGAGTCGCAGTGGACCACGCCCCAACGGCCCGGAACCTCGCGTCGCCGAGGGAACCTGGGTAACGGAGTGGCACCGAGTCCTCGAAGCGCGATCAATTGTGATCGCAATCTTTGGAAAGGCATTCCTCGAACTGGCCAAAGATAGCGACGAAGCGAAGCGGTTCACAGGAAACGTTTTTAGCGCCGCACCTTCACTGTCGCGAGCATTGCTGCAACGAGCGTTTCCTCAGGCGACAATTATCTGTATCGCGCCATTTCTAATCGACGATATCAATTCCATCCCGATGCTTGTCTTACGCACTTCCGATCTTACGGTCGAGGAATGGGAGCAAGCCAAAGCCGAACTCGATAATTTCGGAGACCTTGATGTGGTTGAGGATGAAGCAATTTTTGCTGACATGTCGCTACTTGGCGCAGCCTGGGCCGCGGTAGTTATGGCTGCATTGGAAGCGGCCGCCTGTGCCGGCGTGCAACGACTACAAGACGAAGCGGCAATCGGCATGGGGAAACGTATCTTTTTCCGGGGACTCCAATCGTTGTTAACCAACCACGCGGAACAGGATGCATCCGGTGAAATCGTTACTCCCGGAGGAATTACCGAGCGGGGACTAAAGAGTCTGGGAGACATGACCAGCACCTTCGAATCTGTATTCAACCAGATGCGAGCACGCGCGGATGAGTTACGCGCCTACTAGCAAGCTGAGCAGAGGTAATCTCAATGAAACTATTCCTGTTTTTTATCCACTACTCGCGTCGCATTGCGATCCTGGCGATCCTTGCCGGCATCATCAGTGGCGTGAGTAGCACCGGCATGCTTGCCGTCATCAATGCCTCGTTGCGCGGCAATGGGCCATCTGCCGGTAAACTGATCTGGGCCTTCGTCGCGCTCTGCTTGCTACTACCCCTGGCGCGTTTTACTTCGGAGTCGCTTTTGATCCGTTTGGGACAGGACGCATTACTCGAACTGCGCATGCGGCTGTGTCGCCAGATACTCGCAACGCCTTTACGACGACTCGAAGAATTCGGTGCGCCGCGTTTGATGTCTTCTCTCACTGACGACGTTCCGACCATCACGAATGCGTTACTTACCATACCTCTGATCTGCATTAACGTTGCCGTTGTGATTGGAGGTTTGATCTATTTGGGATGGCTCTCGTCGTGGGTGCTGCTATTGGTGCTGGCCTTCATGGCTGTAGGCATTGCCACGTATCAGTTGGCAGTCATCAAAGCCATACGTTTCTTTAACGCTGCGCGCGAACACACGGACGCGTTGTTCCAGCATTTCCGCGCCCTGACAGACGGCACCAAGGAACTCAAGCTCCATCGCCGCCGTCGCGAAGTGTTCGCCGAAGACGTTTTGAAAACTTCCGCGACCTCCTTTCGCCGCGAGAGTGTTAAGGCCGCGACAATTTATTCGGGCGCCTCGAGTTGGGGACAAGCGCTCGGTTTCGTAGTCGTAGGTTTACTTGTCTTTGCACTCCCGGCCTGGTACGCGTTTGATCTTCAGGTGATGACGGGATACGTGCTGGTGTTGCTGTTTGTGATAACTCCTTTGCAGGTCGTAATGACTACGTTGCCGAATCTCAGCCGCGCGAACATCGCTGTCCGCCGCGTAGAGGAATTGGGTCTTTCGTTGACGAAGTACGCTACTGAGGAGCGGACGTCGCCGCACAATGATCTCCCCGTGACGTGGGAGAGTCTGGAACTGCGGGAGGTAATGCATAACTACCCCTCGGAAGAGAAAGACGAAGGCTTCATGCTTGGACCAATTGACCTTACGCTGCGTCCAGGCGAACTCGTCTTCTTCATCGGCGGCAACGGGAGTGGCAAGACTACGCTGGCGAAGTTATTGATCGGTCTGTACGCGCCGGAGGCGGGTGAGATTCGACTTGACGGCAAACCGATCACTGAAGAGAACCGCGACCATTACCGCCAGATGTTCACTGCTGTTTTTTCAGACTTTTATCTGTTCGATAGTTTGCTCGGTATCGAATCGCAGCAACTGGACGAGCACGCTTTAGAGTATCTCAAGCAACTACAGCTTACGCAGAAGGTGGAGGTGAAGGAAGGTGTTTTATCGACGACCAATCTCTCGCAGGGACAGCGTAAGCGCCTGGCGCTGTTGACCGCATATCTTGAAGACCGGCCGATTTATCTTTTCGACGAGTGGGCAGCGGATCAGGATCCACTGTTCAAACAAGTCTTCTATTATGAACTCCTCCCGGAGCTCAAAGCACAAGGCAAGACCGTGCTCGTGATCAGTCACGACGATCGGTTTTATGAAGTGGGCGATCGCATCATCAAACTCGATTACGGAAAGATCGTCCACGATCAACCTGTTGTACCTGAGTTAACTGAAACCTCGGTACAATTCTCCAGCAAAGCGGTAGCTTCTTAGGTAAAAAATGCTGACTCGATCTGGCACGATGACACAACCAGCCAATCCGTGGCTCTATTATTTCAAACCCAATCCGAAGGCGAGCGTGCGCCTGTTCTGCTTTCCTTACGCCGGTGGCACTGCGCTGGTCTATCGAACCTGGGCTCAGAAGCTGCCACCTAGCATGGAAGTTGTGGCGATTCAACTGCCGGGTCGTGCTACTCGAATGCAGCACCCGCTTGTCTCTAAAGTCACCGACCTCGTAGAACCGATTGCTGAGGCACTCGCACCGTTTGTTAACGAGCCGTTTGCGTTCTTCGGTCACAGCATGGGCGCTCTGATTTCGTTTGAGGTGGCGCGGTTCCTGCGACGTCAAGGGCGCGCGCTTCCATGGCACATGTTCGTCTCGGGTCGTTCCGCGCCGCAATTAAAACTTGAACACGCGCCGCTCTACAATCTGCCCAAGGAGGAGTTGTTGGCTGAGTTGCAGGAACTGGAGGGCACGCCGCGCGAGGTGCTGGAGCATCCTGAATTGATGGAGTTAATGTTGCCTATACTGCGCGCAGATTTTTCTATCTGCGACACCTACGAGTACACGGAAGAAAGCCCGCTCGCTTGCCCGATCACTGCCTTCGGCGGCCTGCAGGATTCCGACATCTCGCGTCGAAGAGTCGAAGCATGGCGGGAACAAACGAGCGCTACGTTCACCTTGCGCATGTTTCGTGGGAATCATTTCTTTATCCACTCAAACGAGACGTTGCTCCTGAATCTGCTGGCGACTCAGTTAAGACTCCTACAAAAATTGTAAGCCAGAAGGTGTTTGTGGTCGTCACACAAGGTCGAGCCGGATGGCTCGGCCTTTTTTTTGTGTGTGCCCGGCAGGGCGCTCTTACTAGGGAGTGAAAGTCTCCTACGAGCCCGACAGGGGGAATCGTTAGCCGGACGGCAAGGGTGTCCATCGTGAGGTGGAATCTGAAGGAAGCCGCAGGCAAAGCGCTGGCTCGACGAACAGAAATCGCATATGAGCCATCATGAAGCTGGCCACGCCACCACCGATGAAAATGTGTAAGCTGTCGAGTGTCGCTGGCGTTAAAGAGGTCGTGTTGCCTTGGTGCTGAGCAGCCCGTATATGAGCCTGACCCGAGGACCTTCCAGGCACCACCAACTGTTGCTTTGAGCACGCATGGCAGACTCTTCGTTTGTTGTTGGTTCTCGCGCCGCGACTGGAAGGGGATGAGTATGGAAGTACTTTATGCGCGCTGTTGCGGTATCGATGTACACGCCAAGATGCTGGTGGCTTGTCTCATTGTGAATGGACGAAAGGAGACTCGCAGCTTCACCACCATGACCGAAGATTTGTTGAGTCTGCTTGACTGGTTAGTAGCGAACGAATGTACTCACGTAGCAATTGAATCAACCGGGGTCTATTGGCGGCCGGTCTTTAACATTCTCGAGGGTGCGGTGGAAGTGATGCTCGTGAACGCACGGGAGGCCAAGGGTCTAAAGGCCCGCAAGACTGATGTGATAGATGCAGAGTGGTTAGCGGATCTCTTGCGTCATGGCTTGCTTCGGCCCAGTTTCATTCCACCTCGACATATTCGTGAACTGCGGGAGTTAACGCGTTATCGTGAAAGTTTGGTGCGCGAGCAGACATCGCTGGCTAACCGCATTCAGAAGCTGGTCGAATCAGGGAACATCAAGTTGGGCCAAGTGGCCAGTGACGCGTTGGGAGTAAGTGGGTTACAGATGCTGCGCGCCTTGGCTGCTGGAGAGACTAATCCAGACAAGATGAGCAGTATGGCTCGTGGCCGGATGAAGCGGAAGCAGCTGGAGTTAAAGCGAGCCTTGAGCGGACAGTTGACCGAAGCTCAGCGATGGGTATTGAGTGAGTTGCTGGACCAATACGACCGCGTTAAAGAAGCCATTACTAAAGTCGAGCAGAAGATCAGAGAGGAGGTAGCAGCAGCGCCGGACCCTTTTGTTTCAGAGGCGGTGAAGCTAATGGACACGATCCCCGGTGTGGGTGAGACCGTGGCGCAGATCATCGCTGCAGAAATAGGAGTGGAGATGAGGCAATTCCCCAGCGATAAAAGCTTGGCGAGTTGGGCAGGAATGTGTCCGGGTAATCATGAATCAGCCGGCAAACGCAAGAGCGGCAAAACAAGCAAGGGCAGCCGTTATCTGCGGACAGCTTTGATAGAAGCAGCCTGGGCAGCATCGCGCACAAAGAATACTTACCTCTCAGCACAGTACCGGCGTTTCGTGAAACGCATGGGCAAGAAGAAAGCACTGGTCGCCGTTGGACATTCAATCTTGGTGATTGCCTACCACGTATTAAACAACAAGCACACCTATCAGGAACTGGGTGGGGACTACTTCGATAAACGCTATGCTGAAAAGAGACGAACCAAGTTGATCAAGCAGCTTCAGTCGCTAGGTTTGAAAGTTACTGTCGAAGAAATTCCTCAGGCTGCCTAATCCGAGCGCCTTTATTTTCATGGCAGGCAGACAAGCTGGATGAGAAGGCACTTATCTTCAAAGTCCGATACCTGTACGGAAAGCTTGGCTGTAGATGCGGCGGGCATAAGCGTGAAGGTGAGAGCGCATTACCCGGGGAGATCTGCAACTTTGCATTGAGCTACTGTCGTTGAGAGGCGATGGGATGAAGTTGCAGAAGTCAGCCGAGGGCATAGTAGGTTTAATCGACCGAGCCGAAGGCCCGAACATAAAGCAACGAGACAGAGACTCGAGTTTCGATGAGCAGCAGAGACGCGGATAGTAGAGCTGAAATACTCGAATCCCACCCGGAAGGTAGCCAACGGCATTGGCGAGAGGAAGGCTTGGGTGCGTCAAGCGGCACGGCAACGGGAGAGAACTCTGGAGCGGAAGCAGTAGAGCAGCTGTTAGAAGCAGTGGTCGAACGAAAGAACATGTGGCTGGCACTCAAACAGGTAGAGCGAAACAGCGGCGCCGCCGGGGTGGACAACATGACGGTGGCGCAACTGCGAGATTATCTGCGTGAGCACTGGGCGCGAATCAAAGCGGAACTGTTGGCGGGAAGCTATCAGCCGCAGCCGGTGCTGAAGGTAGAGATACCAAAGGCGGGTGGCAAAGGAGTGAGGATGTTAGGCATTCCGACGGTGGTAGACCGACTAATACAGCAGGCGTTACATCAGGTACTAAGCCCACTCTTTGAACCACACTTTTCTGAATCGAGCTACGGCTTTCGGCCGCAACGGAGTGCGCATCAGGCCGTGCTGAAGGCCCGACAATATGTGCGCGAAGGGCGGCGCTGGGTAGTAGATATCGACTTGGAGAAGTTCTTCGACCGAGTGAACCACGACATCTTGATGTCGCGGCTGGCGCGGCGAATCAAAGATAAGCGAGTGCTGCGTTTGATCCGCAGATACCTGCAAGCCGGCATGATGTCGAACGGACTAACAACAGCGCGCCGAGAAGGAACGCCCCAGGGTGGCCCACTCTCGCCTTTGCTGTCGAACATTCTGCTCGACGAGTTGGACAAGGCGTTGGAGCGACGCGGTCACAAGTTCTGCCGCTACGCCGATGACTGTAACGTGTACATGCGGTCACGCAGTGCGGGAGGACGAGTACTGAAGTCGTTAACCAAGTTCCTTGGACAGCGTTTGCGGCTCAAGGTAAACACGGAGAAGAGCGCGGTGGCTCGTCCGTGGGAACGAAAGTTCCTCGGCTACTCATTCACGGTGCATCATGAGGCGCGGCTCAAAGTTGCGCCTGCCTCAGTGCAACGACTGAAGGAGAAGCTGCGGGAAATCTTTCGTCGTGGGAGAGGACGCAACCTGAGCCGGTTAATCGAAGAAGAACTAACTCCACTACTGCGCGGCTGGATGAACTACTTCCGGCTGGCAGAGGTGAAAGGAACCTTCGAGGAACTGGATAGCTGGATAAGACGGAGGCTACGTGGCCTTATCTGGCGCAGATGGAAGCGGCCTTTCACGCGCGCGCAGAAGTTGATGCAACGAGGGTTGGCAAAAGCGCAAGCCCTGAAGTCAGCCATGAATGGACGCGGCCCGTGGTGGAATGCGGGAGCCGCACACATGCATGCTGCCTTTCCTAAATCCTACTTTGATCGCTGTGGTCTTTTGTCACTGCTGGAACAACGCCGACGCTTCCAGCTTGCTTTATGAACCGCCGTATACGGAACCGTACGTACGGTGGTGTGGGAGGACGGCGGAGGTGACTCCGCCTCCTACCCGATTCTATTTTTGGATCAAAAGCGCGCCCAGACGTCGCTAAACTTTAGCGCCGTGATCACTTGGCAGGTAAAATAAATTCTGAATCTCACAATCAGGAGGCTGTATGCAGAAGTGGGAATACCTAACCGTCGATACTCAGAACACCCTTCAGACAAGTTTTACCGTGGTGGCTGACCACGGAAACGAGGCGGCAGAAGGGGTCGAAATAACCGATTATCTGCCTACCTTAGGGAAGCACGGTTGGGAGCTTGTTTGTTCTCATCGACTAGAGGCGGCCATGTTTGGAGTGGGCCAACGATTCTTCTTTAAACGGCCCGCTGAAAAATAAATTCTGAATCTCAGATTAGGACACTACAAGGCGTGTGAAAAAAACTTTGACAGAGGGGCAAAAAAGTACGATACTGCGCAGCCTCCTTAGCCGTTACACCCCACCTCGGACCGGCTGTATTTCCCGATCGAAGCCCAGCACCTGTAACTCCCTGGCTCAGGGTTGGATGGATCCGTGTGGGCATATGTTTGGGGTATCGGGACAAGTAGGTGTTAAAAACCGTATTCTCGCAGCGCTACCGCCAGGTGAGTTCGCGCGTTTCCAGTCACAATTGGAACCGGTCTATCTCGAAAAAGGTAGATTAGTTTACTTAACGGGAGATCGGATCCGGTACGTCTATTTTCCCGTCGCGGGCTTACTGTCTCTGCTGAGCGCAACCGAAACCGGTTCCACAGTCGAAGTTGCCATGGTCGGCAACGAGGGCGCCGTGGGTATTCCAGTCATCCTGAAAAAGGGAATGATGTCGTATGAGGTATCGGTTCAAATCCCCGTGGACGCGTTTAGGATAAAGGCCGAAGTCTTACAAGAAGAATTCGACCGAGGCGAGAGGCTACAGTCGCACATGCTTTCCTACACACATGTGCTGATGGCACAGATCGCACAGCTGTCTATCTGTCACCGCTTTCACACCATCGAGAAAGCGCTCAGCCGCTGGTTGCTTATGGCGCACGACCACGTAAACACAAAAAGCTTGAATCTTACGCAGGAAAACATTTCAAATGCGCTCGGAGTGCCGCGAACCGCCATTACAGCGGCCGCCGGAAATTTGCAGCGTGCCAGAATCATTCGCTACAGCCGCGGCAATATTGAAATTCTCAATCGACAAGCGCTCAAGGCCAATTCGTGCGAGTGTTATGGACTACTTCATGACGAACTTCAGCAGTTTTTGCTCGAAAAAAAAACTTAGAACTACTGAGTCTGATTCCAGACTGAGTCCTCTACATGGCAGACATACGAAGTTCATTCACGTGCGAGTGTTACGGACTACTCCATAACTAACTCCATACGTTTCGCCTCGAAAGAAATACT
This sequence comes from uncultured Acidobacteriota bacterium, assembly GCA_963789185.1. Classification (GTDB taxonomy): domain Bacteria; phylum Acidobacteriota; class Blastocatellia; order Pyrinomonadales; family Pyrinomonadaceae; genus PSRF01. The sequence goes on along the minus strand of CAWBJU010000005.1, from coordinate 27,805 downwards.
GAGTCTGATTCCAGACTGAGTCCGCTCCACGACAGACATCCGAAGTTCATTCACGTAAAAAGAGAAGCGTTCCGAATTTGGATGATTCTTCCCCCGGAGCTTCCAACCTCCCGATAACGTAAAAAAAACTGCCCACAAACAACAGACTCTGATAGGTAACTGAGAGAGATGTGTTTGTGGAAGAATGCGTATCTATACGTCTCATCAAGGTGCAAGTCTGCGTATGCAAATGAATTTGTCATCTCCAGGCAGCCATGAAATCGCCAATACCCCGCATTGGTACGCCATCTACACTAACGGAAAACAGGAAGTTCGTGCTTTTCATAATCTCCAGGCGTGGGGATTGGAATGTTTCAATCCCATGATCAAAGAGTACCGTCGCAATCAATTCACAGGAATAGCTTCGGCGGTTTCGCGACCATTATTTCCGCGTTACACCTTTGCACGCTTTGAACCATTGACCTTGGCGCACAAAGTCACTTTCACTCGCGGCGTTCAGAGGATTGTGAGTTTTAACGATGAGCCGTGCCCGATAGATGATGAAGTGATTGCCTTTCTCCAGTCGCGCGTCGGCAATGATGGTTTCGTGAGTTTGGGCTCTCCGCTCAAAGCCGGAGACAAAGTGAAAATTAAAGATGGCCCATGGAAAGCTCTCGAAGGCGTAGTTGAACGAGACGTTAAGCCGAGCGAGCGTGTCATGCTGTTACTGACGGCAATCAACTTCCAGGGCCGCTTAACGATTGAAAGTGATTGGCTGGAGAAGATCGCATAAGGGCTTCCAGCTGGAGGAGTCTATGACGACGAGTTTGGCACAGCCGCAGCGGGTTGTTACTGACTTGCCCTGGCATCGAGGTAAAGCTGGTGCGAGACATCTGCTTTCGCTCTGTGATATTGGACCAAAGAACCTGTCGTTGCTGGTTGATCGCTCGCTGGAGTTTGCGGCGCATGAAGTGAGTGTGCCGCCGCTGATCGGAAAAACAGTCGGTATCTACTTCAAACGAACGTCAACGCGCACGCGGACCGCGTTCACGGTCGCGGCGATCAAACTGGGTGCGACGCCCATCGCTTACGGTCCTAATGAACTGCAACTCTGCACGGGCGAAACGTTTCAAGACACGGGGCGCGTATTAGCGGGTTTTCTCGACGCTCTCGTTGTTCGCACCAACGAATCGATCGACGAAATGCGCGCGCTCGCTTCGCAAAACGAAATGGCGATCGTTAACGCCATGAGCGATACGGAACATCCCACTCAGGCGATCGCCGATCTGGTGACGATCAAGGAAGCTTTCGGTCGCTTGCACGATGTCGATGTGTTGTATGTAGGCGAGGGAAATAACACTGCGGCGGCACTCGCGTTCGCCGCAGCTTTGACACCGGGCATGAGGCTCACGCTTCTAACGCCCGCGGGTTATGGACTTGATTCGAATGTTCTTGAAACTGCGCGTGGGTTGAGTCTGCAGAACGGTTCGGTGGTCGAAGAGCGTCATGACGTTTCGAGTGTGCAAAGCAAGTTTGACGTCGTGTACGCGACGCGTTGGCAAACTATGGGAGTTTCCAAACCCGATCGCGACTGGAAAGAGAAATTCAAATCCTACAGCGTGACCCCAGAACTCATGCAGCGCTTCTCGAAAAGTGAGAGTTCAATCTTCATGCACGACCTGCCGGCGGTACGTGGTGAAGATGTCGTTGACGAAGTCCTGGACGGCCCGCAGAGCCTCGCCTTTCGCCAAGCCCAGCACAAGCTGACGAGCGCGATGGCGGTGCTGGCGTGGTGCCTCAATCGCTGAGGTGGACCAGCTGTTATCCGGTTCTTCTGACCACTGAGAGGTTCAGTCGAGGTATCGCTTCGGCTGGCTTCGTATCAGCACGTCCCGCCACCATCTTAGCCCCATTTATTTCGCTTCACCTGTCCAGGTTCTTTGTTGACGCAGTTCATAATCGCTTGCATAATTTTGGGGCGGATGTTCTCACTTTTTAACCTCAGGAGAATCACTCATGTCAACTAGCCTCAAGCCCAGGTACTAAATTCAATTCACACGCTTGATAAGTTCGTTCTTAGCCCAGGTTTGAGTCCCACTTTGGGAGCTGGAGAAGCAAAAAATACGCCTAAGTCTCAACCGGAGAATTAAATGACTTATACGAAATGCCCCCAATGCGGTCTCGTCAATATGACGGCCGACGAACTCTGCGAACGTTGCGGAACGCCACTCGGTGTTAACGACACGAACGCTCCCGTTCAGCAATCGGCGCCGGCAGACTTACCAACCCTAACCTTCGGACAAGATGTGACGACAGGTTCAAGGGCAGTGAAGCTGGTATCGTAGTTACCCTCGCGCTCGCACTTGGTGTTGGGGCGTGGGCTTTCTACAAATGGAACGCCGGCTCAGTGCGAGCGAGCAACAAACGCGCAGAGAGGAAGGTTTTACCTCCGCCCACCGTCGAGGAGCGAGCACGCGATACGATGCTCTCCTACCTCACACAACCCGGCTTCGCTGGAACAAAAGTAGGGAAGCAAGTTCTCGGTCCCGTGCGGCTGGAAATGCTTTTCGTGCCTGACCGCGAAGTCTACTTCTCAGCACCCGGACCTGATCTGGCGGGTGAGTCATTCGATAGTATGGTCGCCCGCTTCATCATTGATCCGAAGCGAATCGAGATCGCAAAGGACGACGGCACAGGCCGGCTCCGCGTCGGCAAATATTCGGTGGTCGAGTCGGCGGACAGGCAGGTATTTTTCAAAACACCAGTGGACAATATTAAGTTTGATCCTGCGACTGTCCTCAAGTTTCCTTTCAAACTAGCCACTTACACTGTTGCGATGAATGAGTTAATCGACTTCCTTGAGAACAAAACTATCTTTGGCGGACGAATGCACGCGCGGATGGAGCAGACTCGGTCGGGACGGCCTGTCATTTTTGCCAACCATGGTGCGTTTGTGGCGCGGCCTGAAGAGAGTTCGTTGCGCCGCTTTGTAGATGAGCTTACTCGCGACATCCCGGCGGACGGTGGAGATGCGCGGGAGGCACGCGTGCAGCGCATGCTCGATTTCGTTTCGCGCGAGATCGACTACGACCAGCGCGCGACTACTTACAATTTCGAGTTGTTGAAGAGGCCAAACGAGGTCTTGATGTCTGGGGTGTCGGATTGCAGCAACAAGGCGATCCTGCTCGGATCGCTGTTGGAACAGCTCGGCGAAGATTATCTGTTCATCTATACGCCCGACCACATCACGGTCGCCGTTCGACAGGGTCGCTTCGCCGTGCGTAACGGTCTCTCGCTCGAATGGGAAGGGCAGACCTGGCTCATCGCCGAAGGGACCGCTCCCGGCTTTCGCATCGGCATTGACCGAGTAGGTGAACAAGCGAGCTTCAAGCGATTCAAGCACGTCCAACGACCCAGAGACCGGGACGTGATTTTTGATCTCACCAGCGGCCGGCAGTTGTCGTTTCAATAGAGCGGAGGTGTGCTTTGTATCGGGTAACTCACAGTAGGATTAGTTGTGGTGCCGAGGGCGGGAGTCGAACCCGCACGTCCTTTCGGACAACGGATTTTAAGTCCCGTGATGGTCGTACTACCTGATCTTACGAAATGATACGAGCCAGTACCCACGCGCCTGGCGGTCGTCAAGGTATCATTTCGGCTGGCTTGGTCTCATTACGTACCGTCACCATCTTAGCCCCATCCTAACTATCAATATTCCTACCGTTTCGAAAGGATCAACAACAGTGTTTTGAATCTCAAGTGGCACCTCAAGAATTTCTCAACTCCTCAGAATATCCTTACATCGTCCACTCAGCATTCTGGCTGTGAAGAATGGCATCGCCGTCCGGCGCGACCTTGCCCAAGAATGATTCGCCGCTGAGGAGCTCACAACATGAAATCCAAATCTCAAACACGGATAAGTTGGTCTACAAACGCCACCGGAAAAAGGCCGAGAAGAAGAAAACAGGTCTTCCCGGGATTTCGAATCAATTCATTGAGAGCATCAAGGGAGTTTAACGCCTTAATCGTTTGCACTTTTGCTCTCGCAATGCTGGTCGCTCCTATGCCGAGAGCCTTGGCGTCCGCACCGTCCACGGGCTCGATTGGTCCGACTGGCCCGACGCAAAATTGGACGGGCACGGCCGCTGGAGGCGCCTCCGCAAATGAATCCACATGCGTCGAGGGAGTTAACTGTGACACTTTCACTTTGAATGTCACCGGAACGACGTCAGATTGGACAGATAAGCTGGTCAGAATTCGCATCGATTGGACGATTCCGGCCAACGACTACGATCTTTACGTTCACAAGGATTCAAACGCGGGACCGGTAGTTGGCCAATCAGGTGACGGTGCTCCAGAGACTGTAGAAGAAACCACGATCGATCCGAGTTCGACGGGGACGGGAGTTTACACGGTTCATGTCGTCTATTTTTCTGTCACACCTCTCGTCGATCAATATCGCGGCACCGCGAGCGTGGAAACCAAACCAACAGCTCGAAATGCCAATTACCTGAAAACGGGTATTGCCTTCAGTCCTAACGTTACAGTTAAGGCGCCTGTTGCCGCACGAGATGGTGAGCCAAGCAACAGAACAGACAAACTGGGAAATCACTATGTATCGGGAATTCGCGGAGTGCCTGCGGGTGTTGATCTTTGGTATTTCGACCTGCGGCCTGGAAGTCCCGGCTACGATCCAAACATGCGGCACCCAGTTTATCGGGGCCAGCCCGACTCATTCACCGGCAGTGAGCAGACCGCTGTGGGCGCTGACGGTGGGGGTGATGTTGAATTAGCCGTCGGCTTGCCGGATCCCGGGACCGGACTTACCAATGATCCACCGACGCTCGCCTTCACCAGTTTGGTCGCTGCCAATATTTCTTCCGGGAAGTCAACAGACCGTGCACAGACCTACCAGTTAAACCCGCTTGGGAATGTGACCGGCGGCGTACCTGGTGACGATCGACAGTGGATCGAATTCCGCGGCAAAGATCAGGTCTACCTCTTATACCGCACGCTCGCGCCCGCCGTGACACAAATACAGCGCTCAACCGACGGAGGGTTAACCTATGGTCCAGCGCAAACGGCCGGGGCAATAGGCCAAGTGGGTTATATCGACGTGCATCAGGCAACCGGCACGGTTTACATCAGCGGAAGCACTGGCCAGGTCTGTCATAGCACTACCACTTTGCCGAATGGTGAAGCCGCGATGTATCAATGCCACCAGGCAGCTCCGGAGGGTGGGGTCGCAAACATCTTTTTTGTGGTAAGAGTGGCAGACGATGGAACCCCAAATGGGACAGCTTACGTCGCGTACTCAGATGGTAAAGACATCTACTTACGGCATTCCACTGACAAAGGTGTCACCTGGAGTGACCGGGTTCGCGTCAGCGATGGCCTTGAGACACGCACGAGTCTGTTGCCGTGGCTGGAGACCGGGCCAACGCCCGGATCCGTCGGCATCGTCTGGTACGGCACGTCGGAACCTACGAACAACGACAACGCAAACTGGGAGGTTTCTTTGCTCAAAGCTTTAACGCAGACGAGAATTCACCAACCTTCCGGCAGGTCAAAGCAAGCGACCACTTCATTCATGGAAGCAATATCTCCACGGGCGGAACACTGGGAACAGCTAATCGTAACTTGCTGGATTACTTCCAGGTCTCGTTCGATCCGCTCGGCGCGGCAGTCGTCGGCTACACCGATGACCATAACGACTTTGATGGTCATACGTATGTAGCACGACAGGTTGCTGGTCCGAGTATCAACAACGAAGGGACCACCATGGTTCCGGCGCCCGTCCCGGGACCTGGACCATTCAATCCCGGACCACCAGCTCAGCCAGGGCCAAACGGCGAACAGGTGACGGATTTCGCGCAAGACGTGGTCGACGGACTGCTGGTGGTTACGCCAACCAACGATCCTCTCGACATACTTTCAATCAAATACACCTGTGAGCAGGGGGCTGACGGACCTGTAATCGTTGCCACCATGAAAGTCTCGGCTAATCCAGTCGGCTCGCCACTCTCAAACTGGCGCATGAACTTTACAGCGAACGCGCCTGATTCAAAGCTCAGCGCAACTGGAGATTACACCTACGGCCTTTCGGACAGAGGGGACCAGTTCTGGGTTCGGGCTTCGACCGATCCCACTCAAGCCTCGGCTTTCTCGTTTGGCACCGCTGTCAGGAACTCTGATGGTTCGATCACCTACACAACGAGAGGCGCGGCAGACAGCGGATCGTTTGACCCAGTAAATAACACCATCACGGTAAAGGTCTCTGCCAGTAAGCTGAATCCTTTCGTCACAAAAGGACCGCCAATCGGCGAAGGCTCGGTCCTGGTAGGGCTGCGTGGTCAGGCGTTCACATCACAAGCTAACGCCAAGCGCGACCTGACGCGTGGTGGCACACAGTTCACTATTTCAACTTGCCCAATGCCGCAACCGACGCCGAGCCCGAGTCCCACGCCATCACCGTCGCCAGGTCCCGGCCCAGTGCTCAAAGTTACGGGTGGGGGCAACATCGTAGCGAAGGTTGTGGGTTTCGCATTGAATGTTGATCCGGTTCCAAGTGGTCACCTTACTTATCGGGACAAGGAGCAGAACATCCACCTTGTTTCAGATCAAATTACCAGCTTCACGCAGTCTGGGCCAAACGAGATAACGTTCTCCGGCGTGGGCCGCATTGGCAGCCAGACGGTCATGTTTACCGTGAAGCTCCAGGATAATGGTGACCCGGGGATAGGGAACGATCGATTTGAGATCCAGATAATGGGTGCCGTCAACTCAAGTCGTGCCGGACCACTAACCCAGGGCAACATTCAGTTCCACAGGTAGCGGGGGTAAACCATGATGAGAAGTTATGTTCAAAGTCAAAAGGCTGGCCTCAGGGTGGGGCCAGCCTGCCTGTCCTCGATTCTCGTGGTGCTATTTATAACGTCTGCGGTTCTAGCGCAGAAGAGCAAGCAGCCCCGGGCAATCGATTCAATCCTTGGCGTGAGAATCGGCAGCACGTTTGAAGAAGCTCGAACTAAACTCACTCCATTCGGAACTGGCGGAGGCCGCGAAACCCGTGATGGAGGGCGCAAGGAAGCGTGGACCCTTAAGGGGACTGAATACGCCAATGTTGCTTTCAAGACCGACGGTAAAGGACGCGTCGTCTGGGTAAGTGCGTTCACCCGACCTGGCAAGGAGATCCCATTCTCAAAACTGGGAGATCTCTCGAAGGTTGCTCAGGCGCCTGGTACACAAGCGGTTTGGAACATCGAGACACCGCAAGGGGGTTATCGTCTGGTGGCAAAAGGTGCGAACGGAAAAGCCAGTGTTATCTATCTGCTTTCTTTGGATTTCCCGGAAATTCAATAAGAAGCTCGAACTAGCTTTCGTTTCCAAAGAACTCTTTTAACTTCCTAACGCGGCTTTAGGTTCCGATCAGGACCAAAATGCCTGGTAGCCTGAGGGCTACCATCGCAGCCATCGATGAGCACGGCACGGTTATCCTGCCACACAATTTGCTCAATTGACGGCGAATCGTTGAACCACCCGTCGAATGATTATCCGGCAGGGATTACATAGATTCTGGATTTGGTGGCCCCTCAGGTTTGAATTTGAGCGCGCTCTACCGCGCTGCAAGCACATCCTTAAAGGCCATGTCGACGGTGATGGTCCATCCCGGCGTACCACGAAACTCGAACGGTGCCGGTTTGAGTCCGCGACGATAGGCAATAAGTTCGACTGGCATGATATTGAACCGTCATTTCGGGTTGAGCCGAAGTAGGTCATATTCTTGATCACGGTCGTGCCTTCGCCTGTGGCGCCGGGATTTCGAGTCAAAACCACCTCAGCCGCCTTCCTGTATCCAGCATCGCCTTGGCGTGCGCCGCGCGCGCTTCCCAATCGATCTGCGCATCGGGTCCTTCGGTAAAAGACGTCCACTTCACCGGCAGGAAATGGGACATGAAACGCGGATCGCCGCCCGCTGCTCTTTGCTCGCGGAAGGCTCGAAGGTAAGTTCGGGTTGAGTTTTTTGCATAGCTATGCCTTTACAATTAGGCCACTGTGTACTCTCCCAGCGCCTAACGCTTGCCCATCGCGAAGAGTTAGCAAAAGCATGTTACGTGCGCCATACTCCATCTCAAAAGAAGTCTGGCTTTGCCAACGCGCTTAAGAACGTCATGGGCTGAACTAAGGAATACAGATCGGAGTTGGAAGGCGCACCTCCTAAGGATGAATACTTCGATCACGCATTACCTTAGGACAAAGACAATGCCCAACGGGCGGCAACGGGGTAAGAATAGCTGTTGGACACCTTCTTTGCCCGTTTGCGGAAGCGATTTTGCCTGGTCCAAAGTGGACTGAACCCCTAGATTGAGACACTCGAAATAGGCACACTTAGCAGAGAAAGGAGCTACAAGTGGCCAAGAAACGAGTGGGACGATATTCAAACGAGTTCCGGCGGATGTGCGTCGAGCGCATGAAACAATGCGACGACATCGGGGCGCTGGCCAAGGAATTAGATATTCATCGACGATATTTGTACCGCTGGCGCGATCAACTCGAGCCCGCGGAGAAGAGTGAAGGGCCGCCACCACAGAACTCACGTGAATCCACCTTGCGTAAAGAGGTCAGCCAACTCAAGCGAGTGTTGGCCGAGAAAACTCTGGAACTAGATTTTTTCAAAGGTGCCTTGCAAAAAATCGAGGCGCGACGCCAGCAGAGCGGCGACTCTGGCGCGAAGGCATCTACGACCAAATCCGGGAAGTGATGTCCTTGCAAGGCAGCTTGAGTATCGAACGGATGTGTCAATTGGCCCAGGTAAGTCGCGCCGGCTTCTATAGATCATTGCAGGAGCGTTTACCAGTGGAAGAAGAGCTGGAGGTACGAGCCACCATTCAGCAGATCGTGCTGGAGCATCGGCGCCGCTACGGCTATCGCCGAGTGACCGCGGAACTGCGGCGGCGCGGCTTGCTCGTTAATCACAAACGTGTTGCGCGTCTGATGCGTGAAGATAATCTGCTGGCGGTCCAGCCGCGTGCTTTCGTAGTCACGACTGACTCAGAACATGAGTTTGAAGTGTATTTGAATCTCGCCCGCCGTCTGAAGTTGACCGGCATTAATCAGCTCTGGGTGGCTGATATCACGTATATTCGGCTGAAATCGGAGTTCGTGTATCTGGCCGTCATCCTGGACGGCTTTTCACGCAAGGTGGTCGGCTGGGCGCTGGAGCGAACCCTAGCCACACGCTTAACCAGGACTGCGTTGGAGCGAGCAATTGCTACACGCCAACCTGGGCCAGGTTTGGTCCATCATTCCGATCGCGGGGTGCAGTACGCTTCACACGAATATGTGCAGCTGCTACAAGCACACCAGATGATCCCCAGCATGAGTCGGCCGGCGAATCCGTACGACAATGCGAGTTGTGAAAGCTTTATGAAGACGCTCAAGCGTGAAGAGATCTATGCTAACGATTATGTTGATCTCGAGCACTTGCGCAGAAACATCGAGGCGTTCATCGACCAGTACTATAATCGCTGCCGCTTACACTCAGCGCTTGGCTACCAACCACCGGAAGAGTTCGAGCAGCAACTCGAATCTGCTGTGACTTCCGCGGGTGCAACGATGAGTTTTTTCAGGCATCGGGAGGACTATCGACCCGATGATACTCATACAAAAACAAGGAGCGGCCCGCAGACCGCTCCTCTTTCGACCATCGGTTTCGATGAGTCTCCGGCTGGTTATTCCTTGGCGAGTTGCTCTCCAGCAGAGCTCGCCTCCGCTTCACCAGCCGACGCAGATTCTGAACCAAGAGCAGTAGTTTGAGAAGTGAAAACTTATTCAGCGGCAAGTGTGACTAATTGAAACTGTCTCAACCGAGGGGTTCACCCCAAAAGCTTGTGTCTTAGTTGTGACATTGCCCCTTGCGCGACGCGAGCAAGTCTCTTGGACTAAGCGATTGGACTATGGATAGTGGTGCCGAGGGCGGGAGTCGAACCCGCACGTCCTTTCGGACAACGGATTTTAAGTCCGCAGCGTCTGCCATTCCGCCACCCCGGCATGTCGTCCGTAACGCGAATTCTACAAAGCATATCCTCTTTCAGCTAAAAGCTGAACACCTCAATAGTTACGATGGCCACAAAGAAGCCCAAAGGAACAATACTTTATAACGCTAACGAATAGCCGCAGATCAACCAAATGTTCTTCAATCGCCTTCGCTTTTAAGAGGACGTGTTCCTGGTTGTTGATTTCAACAACTTCCCACCAGGAGGTCTCGTTGGGAATGGTCGATGGCAGACTGCTTTCTGCCACTCGGATCTCCACTGGGAAGGGAACTGATGCGCCATTTAACGGCTGAGTAACTGAAGGCATGTCGCCCGCCGGGCTTCCTTGTTTTTGAAGCTCAACAACCGTTTGGTTCAATTCGAGCGTGAGCATCGAGCCATCGTCGTAAGCAAAGCCTTCCTTCAGTCTCAAACAGAGCGTCAGGTTATTGAGTTCAAGCTGCTCCCCTCTGAAAAGAAACGGAAAGCGTTCCATCGTTAATTCGAGATTTAGCTTATGAAGATATTCTTGCCCGGTGGACGGCTCATTGGGGTGTAGAAAACGATGCCAGTCGGCAGGAAATTCCGTCTTCAGACTGAAGAGCCTCGTCAGGGGCGATGAGGCCGCGTCAGAAATCAGTTGCTGTCGTTCTTCCCACGCCGCATTTCGCAGACTTTCACCGCCCTCGCGCGAGGTGTACTTCAAATGCAGAACCACGTCAGAGATCGTGTTGAAGTCAAAAGCATTCGTTCTACGGGGCAGGTCAATCTGCCATTCACTAATGGCGCCTGCACCTTCGAAAGGCAAGTAACGATTATCCTCGAAATTAAGCTCAAACAGTCCAGCATCATTCTGAGCGTTACTGGTAGCAATAGATTGTTGGGCGGCAAAGTTCATAATGAAACGGTCGTCACCGATATCATTCGGGTTCTGGTGATAAGGCTGAGCGGGCGTACTCGTGATGCGTGCTCGGTTGTTCAATAATGTGAGGGTGCAGTTGATGCTCGTGTATGGTCCAACAACGCAGGGAATCGTCAAGCTAACGCTCTTGATGCGGCGCATGTAGTGCCCGGGATAGTCTGCGTCAAAGAACGATTCGGGTAATTTGACGATACACTTTCCCGTTTCCTTCAGGGCGACCAGAGCCATTGGGTCGTGAAGCATCAGCGAAACATGCCTGGTAATCTCATAATGGCGCTTATTCTGCTCCAGGTAAGCGGCATCCATTCGCTTGAGATCGAGCTCCAGTTGTTCGCCCGCCAGAAGACCTTTCTTCAAACTGTCCCAATAGCCAAATTGAACAAAGCTTGAATCAGAGAGTCCTAATTCGAAGCGGTAAGCTCGTTCAGAGCGTTTCGCCAAATCGTAAGCGAGGTTGTAAGTCTGAAAGTAGGCTTTAGAGATCTGCGAGATCATCCAACTGTAGAGATCTTCGTTTGTGTACTTCGTGCGCAACTGCTCTTCCACTTCCTGACTGTTCTCGAACTGACGGTCATGACTCAACAGTTCCTGTTCGGTGATTACCTGGCGGATTTCCGCGGCAATGATCTGTTTATCGATTTGCGTCAGCTCAAGAGATGCCAGCTTCTCTTGCAGGTCCCATTCTTCAGAGCGACGATCGTATCCGCCTTTGATGGAAGCCTGCATAGCTTGATGGGTGTGGATAGCCGCGATCATCCCCGTCACTGTCGCGGCAGCTTGAATGCCGCTACCGACATTGCTTCCACCGTAACTTGCAACTACCACCGGGCTCGACCATGCTCCCGATGTGCCACTGGAAAAGTCCGGCACTAAATGCGCAGCGGATCCATGTGCCGCTATGCCCTGGGAAACCATTGTGAGGGTATGAGCGGTATCCAACTGCTCCATGTGCTCGCGCTCGGCTGCGTTGATCTCAACTATGTCGCGATAGTGACTGTAACGCGACTCCGTGACTGCGCGCGTCTTGTTCAAAGCCACGATGTTGGCTTTCTGTTCATCGATCTGTAGTTGCTTGACCTGCCGCATCAGACTCAATAGCCCGGTCTCTTGCCGGGCACGCAGGTTGGACAGTTCTTCGGCGTCTTTCTTCTCGAGGGCAGAGAGGAGTGCGCTGCCGAGCGACTTGAGTTCGTTACATAGGTCGAGCGCTTTCTGGACCAGAACGCTGTACCGGTAGCGTGGTAAAGGCGCGAAGAGATCGTTCATCACGCTGCTCAAATCGATGCCGGCGGCCCTCGCTTTTACCAGCAACGCGGGATCAATCGGCGGCTCAAACAACGGCAGATCCCGCACCACGCCCTCGATATTCATACAGTGCCGGATCTTGAAAAGCCGATCCGCGACTGTGTCCCAGCAAGCGAGCATGTTCTCGTTATCCGGCACGCAGAAGTGCAATGCCCGAACTGCCGATGCTCCGACAGTTCCAAGTGGCGCAGCCTTCAGTGAGGGCCTTAGCGCAGTAATCTTTACCGGCGACTGTGACGAGGAGCCTCTTGAAGAGTTACCCCGCTTGAGCTTCAGAGATTTGTTTGGCTGAGCACTCCAGGAGAGAGATTTTTTATAGGCGAAAACCGGCAACTCATTTTCCACTTCAAGCAGCAGATTTGAGAAGGCGTCAAGTTCGCCGCTAATCTCGTTGTAGGTTTTAGAAGCTTCAGGTGTGCTGCGGGGAAAGACCTTTGGCCGCGGCCCCAGTATGTTTCCGGCGAGCACATAAAGCAAAGTCGCTTCGTTGATCGCTTCGAGCGTGTCGCGGCTAAAAAGCTGATCTGCCCAGGCGATGAGATTCTCGATGTACTTCATCACCACATTCTTCTGATAGGCCGTAATCCGCATACGAGCGATGAGATGTGGATTGAAAGGATCGTTGCGCCAGTCCTCGATCTGTTGCTCGATCTTTTGCCATCCCGATTTTTTGCCCGCCAGTGTCAGGAGTAATTCCTGGATCTGGTCTTTCTCGGGATCCGTGTTCTCGTAAAAAGGCAGAGTCTTCCAAAAACGTTGCAAGGGCTTCACCCCCGTTCCGACAACCTCGCTGGTAGTCGGATTGAAAACGAAATGAAACCACTGCACTGCTTCGTCAAAACGTTGATTCTTGCAGAGCGAGAGCGCGATGAACATTGGGATGTGAAAGAACAATTCCCAGTTGTAGAGCGCATAAGGACCGTTATCAAAATCGACGTCCTCCTTCGGGTAAGGAAAGGCCACTTCGCCTGAGGGATCGTAGACCGTGGCAAATACAGATCCATTTTTGTCATTGTCGAGTTGCTGGGTCGAGCGTTTGAGCAATCCGCTCACCCCTTCCTCATAGAGTCGCTCCACAAATTGACAGATGTGCGGATGGAAGTGCGTTGTGAACTTGAGGCCTTCATCAGCGAAACTCAAGGCGCCGAGAAAGTTGTTCTGCACACTTTCGACGGTCAACTTTGCGTTTGACAACTGAAATGAGTTAGCCGAATCGTCATCATCCTCGAACCGGCTGACATTTGCCGAGTTTTGGACCTGGACAATTGTTCTGGACGAACCGCTCGACGAAGAACGAGTAGTTACCGCTGATCGCTTCTTGAGGGATTCAATCATTGGCGCGTGTTTGCTCCACGAGCCGTTCAAAAGAGACCTTCCCAGATTGGCGACCGTTCTCTCGACAGCCTGCGCCTGGTAGGTTACGTAATACGCCTTTCCTTGATCCTGGTAGAAGAAATCCTGGTAGGGTGGTTTAAGACGAAATTCTTCTTTTTGATGAAGCCCGAGAATCGAGTACTTGTTGGCAGGAACTTTCTCAAGAATCGGCCTGGACGTGCCTTCACTCTTGAACGTCAGTTTTGGGGCGTTGGAGTTCGTGAAGTAGTTGAAGGAATTGGTACTACCATCAGGTCGAGCAAGCGAATCGTAGTCTTTCTGATCAACGACGATGGAAGCCTGCACCTTGTTACCGCAACGGAGGGAAAATTTGCCGACCGACTCGTATCCCTCTACCGTCAGATCAACCAATTTCAAGACTGATGCGTTGTGAGAGTAGCGGCGGTAGATTCTTACGACGAGGTTTCCCGAATTGGACACCGAAGTGCGGACAAAATGGCTGTCTTTCGTGGGAAGAAAAACACTAAAGATGGTCTCTTCAAAATTGCCATCCTCCTTCTTTCTCATTAATTGATACTCAAGATTCATTCCGGCAAGGATCAATGCTCCGCCAAGACCTCCTTTTTCCCAGAAGAAATCCTGTAGCGACTTTGCGACAGATGATGACCTCACCGATTCCGCTGAAACCTTCTTGGCTGACCAGCGTCCATACTGATATTCGCTCCACGCTAACTTGATTTCCCAGTGCGTCAGAACAGGGAGTGTGGTGAACGGTGGTTCTTCCGGCTCCCTCGGCTCAGGCAGTTCCTCGATTGTGGGATCAATTCCATACTTGGTGATGAACGAGTCCAGAAGTTGGTTCTTCAAGTCTTCCTGGACCGCAACCTCTTTCATGACTGCGAGCAGACTTTCAATAGACTTCCAGATGGCCCGAATATCGTGTTCCCTGAGCCACTGCTGGCGCTTCTGGATCCAGTTCGGATGATCCTCCGTCAGCCACCTCCAGTGCTCCAGCGATTGCAGGAAGGCAGCCGGGAGCTCCTGTTTCTCATTCTGGACTTCTGTAAATTGCAGCCAGAAGAGATAAAGACGCCGGTTATGGACCACAGGAAAGATATGATCGCCTTCGATGTCGGTCTCTAACTTTTCCCAGGCGGTCCAGGTCCGGTTATCGATCAGGCGCCGGTAGTAGTAGATGTGTGGTTGCGTTTTGGTTCGTCCAAATACGTGAGTGACCTCGTCCTCACCTTGCTCCGCTTTCTGGTTGTAGAGCCCGCAGATCTCGAGATGTGAAACTTCGTCGAGCTTCTCCAGATAGTGAACGAAAGCCTGCTCCGCCGTTTCGAGAGTCAAATCATTCTGTAGTAGCTCCGTTTCGAGTTGTTTGAAGAAAGGCGACTTATCATCCCGCAACTCAGGCTCGATCCAGTTTTCGGGGTAAAGAAATATCTTGCGGTTTGCCTCCCAAACGCGATAGTTCTTCATCCACTCCCAGTGGTCCGCATCGATCGCGGAAGGATTCACGCCTGGTTCCATGTTCATCAGACAGCGCTCGATGAAAAGCTGTACCGAAGATATTGCCTGTTTGATGCGTGATGTCTTTCCGCAGGCACTCATCTCGACGTCGATAAGAAAATGTTCGAACAACTTATTGCTATCCGTGAGTCCGAGGTTCCTGCTCTTCTCACTGGTGAGAATTGCGCTAAGCAAGGCCCGTTTTTGGGCCTCGCGCAACGTGTCGTTGAGCGGCCTGGCTACGACGAGCCATTGTTCCTGTGAGTACTTCGCCTTTGCGGCTGCGACTATCTCGTTCGCGATTTCCTGTGTAGGACTACTGGACGACCATTCAAACAAGCGTTCACACGAAACACCGAGGCGTTTGCTAAGGCCAATGCACGCCTGGACCGCGTGAAGCTTACTGCCGGTTTTAAAATCGTCTGCCGAAGCTAAATCAAGTCCGTTCGCACTCACCAGAAAGTCGACCTCTTTGGGTTCCCAGGCGGTGGCTTTCTTCAGTTCTTCAATAGCCTTCTCACGCGGGTTGTCTTCTGGAGGCAGGTAGGCGGCAGCAAATACTGTGATTAAGTCACTGTCATTCTGTGGAATGCTTCGCGCCAGCTGTACGTACGAGGCGAGTCTCAACCAGTCGGCAAACAAGGCCGCACTGAAAGCAGTTTCCTCGACCGGCAGTGCATTGAGATCAAAATCGCCGAAGTCGTCCGCATGGCGCGAAAGGTGATCCAATTCTCTTTCGCCCATTTTGAACCGGTCCAGCAAGAGAGAAATCTTGTGTAGGTGAACGACGCTCTTTCTTGCGGTTTGAAGGATTGTCTCTGCGGCTGAATCGGGCAGAGCTTCCGCTTTTATCACGTCGACAGGTACTGAGCTCAGAGAAAGAAAATCGTTGAGCGAACTCTGGCTGGGATCAATTTTCGACTTCACGATTCGCTCAATCAGGATTACCACCGTCTCGCTCTCGAGCTTTAGACTATCGCTTAGAACCTGAGTGATAGCTCCCTTCCGCTCATACTCCGACACGCGGGCTTTGACGTAGTCCTGTTTCTGAGCCTGAGTAGTGGCGGCGTTGAAGAATAGAGCTTGCGCCTCGGCAGGATTTAGAAATGCCGTGAAGTGTTTGTTTATGAATTCAGTCCGCTGCGCTTCGGTGAGGTCAGGCGTACCGTACACAACATCGATCGCCCTGTCTACCAGGTCTTCTCCAACCACCTTTACAAGAGGAGGTCTCAATGGATCGACGGTTAAGTCGGCTGAGTCGGTCGCCGGATCTAAAACACCTTTGAGACCTGCGTGAATCCCATTGATGAGTTCGTTCACGGCGTCGTCTGACATGCTGAGAGGACTTTTCGGGTCAGACAGATGCCGGTACACGTAATTGAGTTCAGAGATCTTAAATCCGGAATCCTTCACGAGTTTTGCAATCTCGAGGAAGCTTTCGGTGGATGCAGGATCTGAGGACCGGAATGGATCGTTATCACTCAGCGTCAGGAGTGAGAGCAGTTCATTAACTTTCAGCTTCAGGGCCCGAGCAAGAATCGCGTGACGATGGAGTGCAGACAGCGTGGTTAAACTAAGCGTCGTCTGATTAGAAGGTAAGTTGAGGTGTTGGCAAATCGCTTCCAGATCGTCCACTCCGATTCTGAGCGCCGCGCAGATTGTGGGAGCATGATCTTTGATTAAAGCAGTTGAGTTTGAAAGCGCAGCGAGGCTGAACGCGGGATCCAGTGGATTGACGACAGCCTTGTTACGAAACAATTGTGAATAGAGGGATTCAGGTCTTTCGACATCGAGGTCACTCCAAAAACTGAAAAGAACCGGCAGCGATAACTTCAGCTCGGCCTTGACCCGTTTGATGGATGAGAGCTTGCGCAAAAACTCCTGCGTAATTTGCGTTTCATCGAGACTTCTGAAGGCGATATCCAGATCGGCAAACGACCACCCAATCTTCCTGGAAAGACGAATGATGCGATGCGCATTTTGCCAAAACGCTGGTGTCAAACTCGTAATCATGATCTTTTCGGGATTGCAGCGAGGTGGATTCTCGCTGTCCTCCAGTTTGATCGATGCGGCGGGGTTGAGAGTTTGAATGGTCAACAGCTCCGTCAAGTCTTCGTAAGAAATCCCTGTGCGTCTTAGAAACTCGGCTACGTTTATTTGGCTGAGATTACCTGGGTTCCCGCCGTTGCCGTAAAAGTCAGCGAGCGGATTGTTGAGATTTCCCCGAAGAATACCCGCTTCGAAATCAGAAATCTCAAGGCCTTCAAATTCGATATCCGCCTCTGTCGGCTGTCCACCTTTACGAAAAACATTCATCACCTGATGACGTGGAGCGCCCAGGTGAGTGAGATAGAGACGAGAGATCGCCAACGGGCGATTGAACGGAAGATCGAAAGGATAAACAGCCGCTGCGAGCGCGTCGTATGCAGCAGTTACAACGAATTGAGGATTAATGCTTAGCTCTTCAGCGGTCGCCCCTTGTGTGTCGTTGGCTGCCTCGGGCGACAGAGTCTGGTTATGTCCGAGATAAAACTCCAGGATTTCATTGACGAGATCTATGTAAGGTAGTTCGGTGTTTGTGTTATCGCACGATAAAGATATGTGCTCAATATCCGGACGACGCAGCCGGAGTCGTTGAATCGGTTTTGGACCAGATTTCGGATTGATCATCTGGAGCAGATCTACCAGGTAGGCGGCCGGGCTGAGAACAGAATTGCAATCTGAGCAAGCGCACAAACTCTGCGAGCCGAACAGAGTCGTGAAGTTGGGTAAATCCTTCACTACAGGGAAGGGATTCATCACGGACGGGTTTACGGCTGTCAACCCGTGTTTGATAGACGCTACTACTCCCAGCACAGAGTCATTAACTTGTGACGCTCTATCGTGGTACGACCTTGCCTGCTCTGGTCCACCGAGCTTCTCGGCAAACTGTTCCACGAACGCGTCCTGCGAAAGGTTAGCGATTGCGTGTGCCGAATTTAATCCCTCGGCCATTAACGCTTGTGCGTGATCGGCATTGCGGGCCACACGCATTACTCTTTGCGTTTGCTTCAGATGAGTCTTGACGGCTTCCGGGTTATTTACTCCGGCAAGTACCTGAGGGTTCTCGTCCAGAAAACGATCGAGTGGCACGTCAACCAGATCCAGGTCAGGCGTATTAGAGAGGATGCGCGCGACATCCTTATGCAGCGGGTCAGCAGACCTGTCATACGACGCTTTTAAGACTGCCGTAGGAACCGTTGCTTCGAGAGTTTCATAGATCTCGTCAACGTAGCGCTTCGCTTTCTGCTCGTTGCTCTCATCGCCATTCAGCGACGGAATAGCCGCAAGAATATCGCTGGAGGTCGCGACTGTCTGTTGCAACTCCTGTGGAGCGATCTTTGGTAGATCTCGAGCGGATCGAATGTTTCGCGAGAGGAGGTTCTCCAGAAGCGGAGCATTATGCTGCGTTATGAGGTCGAGTTGAAGTGTTTCCTGAATCGATCTAACTCGAGGAGCGAGCGGAGTGCTTTCGAGTGACTGCCAGAAGTTTTCGATTGGCCCGGAGTGCTGTAGGTAACTAGTGAGAAACGTTTCCTGTTCAGCCGCGGAAAGGCCGGATGTTCTAAGTATCTGCCCAATACCGTTGGTGTTTTGGCCGGTCGAGACGGTCGCTGCGAGTGTCAGGGCTCGTTGTCCTTGCAACGCTGCCAGGAAACGATCGATCTCACGCAGCAGGTTTCTGTTGATGATGGCCTCGGCAATCGAAGTCTCCAGCGCTTGGCGGATCTCGGCAGTTGGTCTAACGACCAGTGCGGTTAGATCAGTAGGTAGGTCCTGCCGGAATAGTCCGTAAAAAAGCTCGGGGTTTGTTCTTGTCGCCTGCGCTTGTTGATGGGCGACTACGAGGTAGCCAACGTGGATCTCGGGAATGCCCGTTTCACCTGTAATGAACTGGATGTCTTCATCAGTAAGAGTTGCAGGAAGAAGATCCTCCAGAATCGGTCTCAGCGTGGTGAGGTAGCGTTCAAACTCAGGAACTCGCCCTTCCGTGGTTTCGATTCGAAAGTCGATGGTTTCAGCCGGCCGGGCATTGAATATTACGTCGGACGTAGCAAGAACCTGGTCGCGGGTCAGTACACGCACTATCAGATCTGCGGAGTCTTTTTCAGCACGGCGAAATTGACGAGCGGTGTAGTTGATCTGGTAGCGGCCATCTCTGGTCGTGACTGCCTGGCCCAAGGATTCTTCCCGGCGCAGATCTTTGTCGGCGGCTGACACTGAGAGACCCGGCAAGGGATTTCCATTTGCATCGGTAACGAGTCCGATGATTGTGCGCGGAGTCTCCACATCAACATCGCGATTGATGACGGCGGCCGTTTTTTCATCGACGATACCGTTGGCCTCAAGCCCGTTCTTCCTCTGAAAATCCGTAACAGTCGCGCGCGTACCGCGGCCAAAGATGAAACGACGAACTTCGTCTTCGGGAATGTCGAGGCCCAGTTGACGCAGCTCGCGATGCAGAAGCGCGACATCACGACCGCGCAGGTTGAGGGAGAGATTACGGCCCTGTAGTTTCATGAGAGTTCCTTCCCGCGATCATGCAGTTGATAGGAGTCGCTCTGCAGATGCATGTGCGTTCTCGAGCAATCTCCCCTACCAATGAAGATGCTCGGATGACTTATGGCACTATATCGGTCTTGAAGTTGACAGTGGGTTTCGTAGCGGCACTCTGCGTGTTCGCTGCTAAATTGCCTTGTGGAAAGCGCTTAGCGAACTCACCAGGATCGACGTTGTGGCTCACCGCTTTGAATTCGTTAATCAGACTTTCTTCCGCCGCGAACGCTTCCATCTCCGTCAGCTCGGAAGTCACAGAGATAGTGTCAGCCTCGCCAATCCATTCCTTCTTAGTCGGGTCTTTGATGTGTGCCCTGATACGCTCTTCCCAGGTTTGGGGGCTTACTCCGCCCGCCCCTCCGGATTTTCCTACATAAAGAACTTTCCCTTTGCTGTCCTTGATAACGTAGACTTGATATCCCTTTCTAGATCCCTTCAACTCGCTCTCTTTTACCTGCTTGAGCCACCACTGAGGCTTTCCGGTTGGCTGGCGAGCGCTGCCTGAACCAGCAGGTGAAGTTTTTGAACCTTTGACCTGCGCACTCATCATAACGACCGTTCCCTGCGCAACGTCGGGCACTATAACGGTCTTTGTTGCAATCGCTAGAGTACCGGATGAGGAAGCGGCCAATTCGGGACCCATGATATCAATGGACATCTTTCCAAAACCCGGAAATAAGGAGCCGGCCACCGAGATGATTGCTTGAAGTTGTTTTTGATGTTCTTCTTTAGTGACGTACTCTTCAGCCGGTTTCTCATTACCTTGCATACGGTCAACCGCTTTCCGGGCTGCTTGATCAATCATACCGTCTGGGCCATAAATGGTGACGACAGGGTCTACAGTTACGGATTTGGCTTTATCCACCATTCCCCCTCCAAACTGCTTCGGCGTTTGCCCAGTATTAGAATAAAACATATAGCTGAGGACGACCCCGACGACTCCAACCACGTCTCCGACAGTAGTTCCCCCGTCATTAGTTTTAGCAGGTTGGGATGGTGCTCCGGGAGCGTGGGGACCAATTCGAAGTGTCCTGTCATCTGCAGACTGGGAGCCCCCAACCAGCCCTGTCGTATCTCGAAGATTCACCGGTGATTGATTTACATAGGCGAAGAGGTTAGTTCCATCGATCAATCCTGCTGGGTCAGCGCTGGTCCACCTTCCTAACCAGGGGATGTAATAGCGCGCGCTGTGATAGTAAAACCCGCTCTCTTCATCTCGCTCTTTGTCCGTGTAACGATAGCGTTTAGGCGTTTCGTTTTGACTGCGTGTCGCTTGGTACGACGTGCCGCCGTAAGGAAAATACTCTTCGTAGGAAATGATTTGGGCTTCGTGGTCCAACTCAAGAGTAGTTGAGCCGAGGTGGTTTCCGTGCTGGTAGCGTATCGTTCTTAATGGTGCCGGGTCATCGCCGGCTGTGTCCAGCACTGAGTCTCAACCAGAGCCAGGCGCTGCTTGTCGGCCATGACGTGCAAGGTCTCCCGTTCCAACCGATCAGGGCCTTGTCGCCGCCGAAAGATCTCAAGACCACCGAGATAGATGCGCTCTTCGATCAGGTTGGGTGATTTTTCCCATACCTTGCGCACTCGCTGACCGTCGGAGTCATATACATAGTAGGCCGTGCCGCCTCCACCGAGATCGATCTGCCGCAGCTGATCACGGAAATTCCAATGCATATTAGGGACCGGATCCGAACCGCCGAGGTGAGTCATGTAACTAACATTGCCATGAGCGTCGTAGATGTAGCGCTCAATAACCCCGTTATTACCGACCGTGGTATTGCTCAGCCGATTGCTCATCTTCAGCGGCGCGCCGTCGCTACCATCCTCTATGAGACTTGTTTCGCTGTAAGCGTAGGTGCGTGTCCAGCCAGGTTGGATCTGGTTGCTGCCGCGATGTTGTACCTCAAGGAAGTTACCGGCCGCGTCATGAAAGTAGCGCTCGAGGTAGTTGCCCATCGCATTCCCGTCGTTGGCGGCCCAGTCAATACCGACGCGGGGCGCATCATTGTGCGAAGGATGTGTAGGTGCGCCGCCAATTTGGCCGAGATGCTCGCGTCCGGCGGCTTCGATAAGCCGGTAGGAGGCGTCATAAGTGTAGTCGCACGATGGCTCAACGCGTCGGTTGCGAAAGTAGATGATCTGTTGGGCATCATCCCGGATATGTGTAATGTTGCCTATCGGGTCGTAGCTGTAGTTCAGGTTTTGTACTTCGCAGCCGGGCCAGCCGGCCAGAGGCGGTTGTGGGCAGTCGTTCGAAAAGTCAGGTCCGTTACGTCGTGTCAGTAGTTGGATTAAGCGGGAAGTCAGCGGATCGTATTCATAGAAGCTGCTGACGCCGCTACCGTAGTCAACGCGCGTGCGCTGGCCATGCGAGTTGTAATTGACGTCAGTAATAAACTGAGTCACAACCGCTTCTCCGCGCAGATTCGCTTCGAGCCGCTCCAGCAGATTCGCTTCGTTGTAAGTAGGACGGATGATGCTGTTGTCTGGCGTAGTAAGTTCTGACGGACGATTAAAAGCGTCATAACTCACACGGTTCGTATGAGCCGGCGATTCCAGCGGAATTGAACCCGCCCAGTCGAGCGTGGTCTTGTAATTCCGCGCCAGCTCGCGCTGGGTGCGCAGGGAATTGCCTTTGAAATCGTATTCATCACTGGTGACTACGCCGGCCTGGTCGAATACTTTGACCACTCGAGTTCGCAGGTTTCCTGCCTCTGGGTTCGCAAAGGCTTCACCGTAAGTGGTTCGTCCAACGAGCAGTTCGGCACCCGCAGCTTCGCTCACGAAAGTCTCAGTTGGCCGGCGCAAAGAATCATAAGTGGTCCGAAAGCGATGCGCTCGGCTATCCCACGCATATAGGGGACTACCTGGAACATCATTGAATATCCAACGCTCTCCTGCTTCCATGCTGACCTGATGAATGCTATTGCCGAGCATGTCGTAGGCGAATTTCATTACCATGCGATCTTTGGGATCTCTTACTTCCCGCTGGTTGCCTTCGATATCCAGATTGATTCGCGGCGATAAAACTCTTCATCAGGCTAGTGCGGTCAGGAGTGTCGCTGAACTTAAATCTGTTATGTGTGATCGTGACGAATGTTCGCCCTAGCGATCGGCATATTACCGACGGTGTATCGGCGTGAATGGCCGACTTGCTCGCCGCGGCTTGTTCTTGCGGACCTCTACCGCCGTTCTCGCGCCGGCCATGCCAGGAAGGCAGGTATTCCGTTTCCGGCAGGCGGCTGAAAAGATCGCTAACGTCCGGATCAGCGCAGGGATCGGTTACAAGCAGCATGTCGTTGACATCCCAGCTTGTTTGTTGCCATGGATCTATAGTCATCTTTTCCAGAGTGTGGTCGGGTGGGCAGTGCACACGGCCGTTCAACAGGATCATAGAAAACTACTGGACTAACATCCGTTACGGACATCGAATTCGAAACGGTGATGAACAGTGAAGAAATGGTTCGTACTGACGAACAGGCTTGCCTTTGTTGTTGAAGATGGTCCAGCCACTGCCGGTCCAACGCGGGTGACAACATTAGCCGTGGCATTTCCGGCTGGCCTTTGCGTCCACTATAATTCTGCCGGAGGCATCGCGTTTCGGAACTGGTCCCGGTTCAGCTTCGATCTTTCTTCTGAATCTCTCGGCCAAATCCGTCAGAATAGGAGAATTTATGCTGAATTTTCAAGCCACCTGCAGGAACGGGATCGCTTTCATGGGTCTCGCGGGCTACCGCATATACGACGGCGGTTGCAGGATCTGTCTGGTTCTTTGTGCGATGGTATGCGAAGAAGTCATACAGCAATCCGCGTGGAAGCCCCTCCCATGATCGGCCTGCGGATCAGACAGCGGGTCGGTCAGGTGATTTTGGATCACTGCGTCCGGTAGATCGGCTTCAAAGTCATCCAGCTTATCGCCTTCAATGGGAGCCGGAAGTGGTTTCCTTTCAACGCGGTCCCACCACCTTACCCAGAGTATCAAATGCTACTTCGGTGCGGTTACGTTGGGGTCGCAACCAGCCGGGTTGAAGCATACGATAGTCATTCCTCGAATTCAGTTCACCACCCTGTCATCGTTCCCTTTGACCGTTACGCGATTGCCGAGGGCATCACGGGTCTCCAACATCAACAGATCGTAATCGTCATAATAAACGAAGGTCTCAGTGCTGGCTTCGTTGTCGTGGAAACGCATCACGATAACCTGTGCATGAAGAAATGTTGCCGCGCGATAACCAAGTTCTTCTGCTGGAGTGTCCATGCTATTCGGTGAATAGAACAGTTTCCCTGAAGGAACCCACCAATCGGCATCACCTTCGCTGTGGACATAACGGCCTCAGCTTCCAGCATTGAGCTCGTCACCCTACCGTCGTAGACCTCCGCCACCAGCCCCGGACGTGAATGCGAGATTGTAGCTTTCGAACGGGAGTGCTAGTGATTGTATTTCGCCGAATGGTAACCGACCGATCGAGATTATTTGGGCGGTAAGAGAGTGCGCACTTGTTCAATCGTCCCTTTTCTAGTACCAGCCCGATCGGGTCTCTTCTCGTAGGCGAGGTAGCTCCGCTGTTGTTCCGGCATTCGCCACCTCTTCCTAACGTAAAACGGACGTTGGCCCAGCGGTAGCACGAGGCCGGTCACTTCAAAAACGCGGGTCTCGCATGGCATTGGCGGGCGGTGATCAGTCGCCGGCGTCAACATTGTTAGTGACCTTGTTTCTCAGTGTAAGTGATTATGCAATTCAAGTTGGACTTTGACTGGATCCGCTCGGATCCAAATTCATGTTCGGCTATCGCGCCGGCCGTAGCCAACAGCGGCGGACTTCAGCACATTCCCGAACTTGTCCACCTCGATTATCAATGTGTGGGTGATGCGGGGGTCGGAGGGGTTTCGCTCGTAGTGGTAGTTAAGGGTCTCCCAAGCATGCTTTAAAAAGACGGCGTGGCGGTTGCCGTTCTTTGGCTGCATCTTGCCGGTGAAATTCTGTTCACGTGATCGTGTAGGGATGCTGCTCTTTGTCCGTACCGTCGAGTGCGTAAACCTCTTGCCGCAGCATCGAACCTTTCAGCGCGCGGCAGGCCTCACGTTCTTCATCGGTCGTTAAGCCATCGGGAAGGACCGAGTCATGCAAGAGAAGCTCTCGCACTTGCGCATCTGTCAGACCCGGTTCACGGTAGTACTCTCCAACATCATTTTCGTCCACTAGCCCCGCAAAGAAGTTTGAAACGTGTTCGCGATTGAGATATGCACCGGTATGAAACCAAGTTCGCGTCAGTACTGGAGGAACGTGAGAATACTCCTCGACATTCGTCCCCGCCGGGAATTCTCCTGAGCTCAGCGCGGCAAACTCTTCCGTGTCCCATTGCTCAACCATTCCAAATCCACGAAACTCGCGTTCGTGCCCATCGAAGTATCCGTGATGGTATGCAGAGCGACTGACAAATCGATTGCCACTGATGCGATCGTATGTCTCAACACGCTCGACCACATGAACAGGAAACGGAATCCTGGTAATCCACGGTGTTCCGGCGAGCTTGTCTGCAAGATAGAACTTTGTTGAAGGCGCGTAATGGATATGTGTTTCGGCGCCGAGGTTGTTCACTGACTTGATCAGCAGATGAGGTTTCTGTCCTCCCATCAGATCGATGTACCGGACGGGCCGGCGGACATCCGCAGGCAATGGCGACGACCAAACCAGGCAGGCGGTGCCGTTGCCCATCAAGTCGGCAGTCATTAGCGAAGAGATGTTGTCAGTTTGCGGAACCTGACTGAGACGGCGCGGTTCGCTCCAGCGATTGCCGGACTGATTGAAATAGAGTCGCACACCGTTACGGCCTAAATAGATGATGTCGTTGACTCCGGAACCATCAATATCGGCCAGACGGATACGCTGATGGCTGAACTGGTCAGGGCTGTCGAAGTAAGGTGCGTTATCCATCAAGACTTTCGCCCCGAAGCAGCCATAACCCAGATTGGGCCAGTAACATACCTCTCCATTACGGATGCGTACCAGATCAGTCAAACCATCGCCGCACATATCGGCGAGGTAAATTGATTGCGTCCCATCATCCAAAACCAGGCGTGGGCCAACTTCTTCGTCAGATGACTTCCGGACCTGTTGCGCCGAATCGAACCCTTCTTCCCCAAGCGACGGATACCAGGTGAAAACCTCATTTTCCGTAATCAAAATGTCCGCGTGTCCATCGCCGTCCAAGTCGACGAACCGGAGGTTTGGTTCTTCCCAACTAATACTTGGCAGGTGAGTGAATGACTTGAACTCTTCCCACTCTTCATCTTGCGTTCGCTCGTAGAAGCCCGGACTGGAGCCGCGAAAACTCGCAAGGTCCAGTTGGCCGTCGCCGCTCAGGTCGAGGAACTGTTGTACTCCGCCCTGAAGGTGAGACAGTGATGGCGTTGACGCGACCAGTTCGAGCGGGCCGAATTTACCGCCACCTAAATTCGGTTTGTAAAACCAGGCGGTTGCCTGTTCCGTCAAAATTCCCGTTAATCCTTCGCCGTCCAGATCGACCCATTGGTATGAACTACCGTCTAAACCGACAGGCAGGTTTTCCAGGCTGGCGGCATCAAGCTCACGAATCTCGTCATCGATTTGAGCGTTGCTATATTCAAATTCGAGCGGCGGCAACGACTTCTTAATGTAGGTCACGTAGTCGATGCCATTACTGGCCAGCAACGGTTGATTGTCATCGCGAACGAATCCGCACTGCGTGACGGCGCGAATAAATGAAGCAAGGCGTGTGCTGCCTCGGTGACCAAGCTCGGCTTCGATCGTAGTCGCAGTTGAGTAATCCAGGTCTGCGTAATCAAACTCGGTGGCGCGAACCAAATAGGGCTCGGTACCTAATTCGGCGAAGCGATGAAACATCAGGACCCGCCGGCAGCGACGGTATGTGCGTACTTCGAAACCGGCTCGATGCGATGAAAAGGGATCCGGCCGCATGGACCATGCAGAGGGTTGTGAAGTTGACGCTGAAGCGCGGACACGCTGATGTTGTTCGGCCGCCGGTCGGGCTGGATCTATGCCAAGTTCTTCGTAGTGATCTTCGTCATAATCGAAGACCACTTCAAACATCCACTCTGTTTGAGTCAGGCCCGGTTGGATAAGACGCGAAGTTCGGTTGCCGTACCTGATACGTTTCAAGTAACGGTTCGCAGTCCGAACACGGTTGTGTTCGTTTGTGAGCCCGGGTCGAGATTAGCAGCATTCTCACCTGCATACTCGTAGACGATGGCGTTTCCTTTGTCGTCGTAGCTCTCGCAGATGAGGCAGCTAAAAATCCGCGTTGGGTCGTTGGGGTCGGCGATCCGGCTCTCGCTGGTCTTTCCATATAGAGTGGTGACGTTATCGCGAGAAATTGAACGCCAATGGATCTCTCCCGTGGCCTGGTTCAACCATCGCTCAATGCGAGCGAAGAGTCCCTCGATGCGTGGACGGTAGCGATGGATAGTGATTCCGGGAACCGTTGTACTGTTTTCATACCGGTTACCGTCGGGCTGGAGAACTGGTACCAGATCTTCCGCGCCGGAGATGAGATAAACGTCCGACTCCTCTCGATCAAAGTACTTTGGTAGGCCCCTATCTGTCTTGCGTGTGATCGCCGGCAGCGAAAGGCTCCAGCCAAAGCCAAAAGGACCGTTGCCTGATCCGGAGTCATAGGAGAGTGTGAGCTGTGGTCCAAAGCCTGCACGGCCGGGACTTGTCGCGATGGGAATGGTCATCGCTCCGGTTCCAGTAACAGGATTGGCTGCAAACTTCTCCCCAATACCCTGGATGGCACCGCCGCTCTTGGGTAGAGAAACCGCTGGCAACGCGGGTGCGTTCTGATGTTGCGACCCCTGGGCCCGGCCTGGTTTTTCTCCGCCGCTTGAATGTTGTTGTTGGTGATTAGGCAAGTGGGTCATGCGTGTTTGAACGAAGCCTTGCAGACGATGAATTTTGTGAGAAAAAGACTGAACCTAAAACTCTTCGGTTCTATTCACCGTCTACTACTTTGCTGAAGGTGTAACTGACTCGCCTTCTTTTATAAGGAGCGGAAGGTAAAAATTAGAGACTCGATAGTCGGGGGGGCGGATAATAACATGAGCCTCTGGTTTCAACAAT
>CAWBJU010000004.1:0-174310 GCA_963789185.1 uncultured Acidobacteriota bacterium | reverse complement strand
CGTGTGCGGCGCGTCGATATCCTCGTAGGAGGCGACCGGTGTGAGGAAATCGCGCGGATTGGCGAGGCAATTCGCCCCGATCGGACCGCGGTCCGGCAGCGTGAAGCCGCCGCCGTAGTTCTCGCACACGTAGGCGCGCGCCGGGCCGTCGATCAGCTCGACGCGGAAGATCACGCCGCGCGGAATGACGCAGATCTCGCCGGGCTCGATCTCGATCGCGCCGAACTCGGTGCGGAAGCGCAGCCTGCGCTGCTGCGCAACGATGAGCAGTTCGCCATCAGCGTTGTAAAAGTGCTCGCGCACCATCGAGGCGGTCACCAGCAGGAAATGCGCCGCCATCCCGGCCATGGTCTCGCAGTCGCCCGCGGTGGTCATGGTGCGCAGGCCGGTGACGAAGGTGAGCTTTCGCCCGGGATCGGCGTCGGGCCCCAGCGCAATTGCCCGATCGGCAGTTCGCCTTCGCGCTCCGGCGCGGTGCGGATGAGCCCGCTGTCGATGTTCTCGAAGCGGCCGGTGTGGCGCACGCCGGGCGGATGCGATAGAGCCACGAGCGCTGATTCGAGTGCTTGCGGCGCGGTGAACGGCGAGCCGGAAAGCTGTTCGGCGTAGAGCCCGTAGTTCACCTTCTGCGGCGAGTTGCGGCCGACGGGGAGCGCCCCGGGCAGCGCCTCGGTCTCGAACGTGTTGCCGAAGCCCGACATGTAATTCGCGACCAGCGACGTGCTCAGGCCGATTGTCGGCGAGATCATTTCGTTCATGGGATTTCTCCCGTTCTTATTATTAGTTGCGCATTTATTCAACTCAAGCCGCACCGGCAGCGCCAGAAACCGCGGAAGCGCGCGCGGCGGCTGCGCGTCGGCGCGCCGTCCGGCTCGTAGTCGCGGAAACCGCGCGAGAAAGCGCTCGATCGCGATGCGGCCTTCGAGCCGCGCCAGATTCATGCCGGCGCACATGTGGATGCCGGATCCGAAGGCGAGGTGCCGCGTCGGATTGCGCGCCACATCGAAGCGGTCGGGATCGGGGAACTGCTCCGGATCGCGGTTGGCGGCGCCGATGCCGATGGTGACCAGCGTGCCCTTCGGCATCGCGACGCCGCCGAGCGTCGTATCCTCGGTGACGATGCGGTTGCCGAGCTGGTTCGAGCTTTCGAAGCGCAGCACTTCCTCGACCGCGCTCTTCATCAGCGATGGATCGTCGATCAGCCGCTGCCGCTCGTCCGGGAAAGCGGATGAACATCTCGAGCGCATTGCCGATCAGGTTGGTCGTGGTCTCGTGGCCGGCATTGAGGATGAAGATGCAGTTCTGCAGTAGCTCGGTCTCGGAGAGTTTGCGGCCTTCGTGCTCGCCGCGGATCAGCCGCGTCAGCACATCCTTTTCGGGATCGCCGGGCTCGCGGCGGCGATCCTCGACCAGGACCTTAGATAGTCGAGGAATCGCGCACCGCCGTCGTTGCCGAGCGCCATCTGCTCGTCGCGTCAGCACCGGCTCGAGCGCGCCGAGGATCGCAAGCGACCAGCCGCGCAGCGGCCCGCGATCCGCATGCGGCACGCCGAGCAGATTGCCGATGATCTCGACCGGAATGGCGGCGGCGAAATCCTCGATCAGGTCGGCGCGGCCCTTTCGCTCCATCGCGTCGAGCAGGCGGTCGACCAGCGCGACCAGCCCCGCCTCCATCTCGGCGATGACGCGGTTCGACAGCGCCATCTGGATCGCGCGGCGCACATGGGTGTGCAGCGGCGGGTCGTTGAACACGAGGCTGGTGGTGTGATGCTCGATACAGCGGCGCGTCGCCGTATTTCGGGCCGAACTCGATCTTCTTGTCGGACGAGAACACGCGCGCGTCGCGATAGACCGTGTCGCAATCGCGCCAGCGCGTGATGAAATAGGCGCCGTCCGGCATGCGGTGCACCGGATCGTGCTCGCGCAGCGCGCGGTAATACGGGAAACGGATCGTCGATGAAGTCCGCCGGCAGGCGCTTGAGATCGAAATCGCGCGCGGCCGTGCGCGCCTCATCGGGCGAGAATCGGGCGCTGTCGGCAACCATGCTCCTGCGCGCCAGCCAAGGAAAGCGCCGCTCTTGTCAAGCAACGCTGACATGCGGCCGCTCATTGACGCCGGCGGCCCGGGCATCTACCAAGACGTGGAAACGCCGAACCCGAGGAAACGCCCGTGAAACTCTATGGCTATTTCCGCTCGTCGGCGGCCTATCGGGTGCGCATCGCGCTCAATCTGAAGAAGCTGCCCTACGAGCAGTCGGCCGTGCATCTGACCCGCAATGGCGGCTGGCAATGGAGCGAGGAATTCCGCGCCATCAATCCGCAGAAGCGCGTGCCGGCGCTCGCGCTCTCCACCGGCGAGGTGCTGCTGCAGTCGCTCGCGATCATCGAGTATCTCGACGAGATCGAGCCCGAGCCGCCGCTGCTGCCCGCCGACCGATCGAACGCGCGCAGGTGCGCGCCGTCGCGCAGATCATCGCCTGCGACATCCATCCGCTGAACAATCTGGCCGTGCTGAACTACCTGAAAGGCCCGCTCAAGCACGATCAGGCCGCGGTCGATGACTGGTATCGCCACTGGGTGATGCAGGGCTTCGACGCGATCGAGGCGCTGCTGCGCCCCGGCCCCTATGCTTTCGGCGCGCATGTCACGGTCGCCGACCTCTGCCTCGTGCCGCAGGTGTTCAACGCGCGGCGCTTCAAGGTCGACATGGCGCAAGTATCCGAAAATCGCCGCGGTCGATGCCGCCTGCCTGAAACTCCCCGCCTTCGACAAGGCGCGGCCGGAAAACCAGCCGGACGCCGAATAGCGACCAAGAACAAGAATAAGCCGTGAGCGTCACTCCCGTCGAGGCGGGCGCTCTGGGCGAGCCCGAGCAGCCGCCGCAGCCGCGAACCTCCAACGTGCCGGCCGCCGTCTTCTGGATGGTCGGCACGCTGTTGTCGTTCTCGCTGATGGCGATTTCGGTCCGCCAGCTCGGCGGCATGCTCAATCTGTTCGAGCTGCTGATGGTGCGCGCCGTCGGCGGGCTTGCGCATCCTGCTGGTCGTGATGGCGGCGCAGCCTTCGCTGTTCGGTTATCTCGCGCTGCGCAAGCCGGGCACGCATCTGTGCGCAACGGCACGCATTTCATCGCCAACCTCTGCTGGACCAACGCCGTCATCGTGCTGCCGCTCGCGACCGTGTTCGCGATCGAATTCATGATGCCGGTGTGGGCCGGCCTGCTCGCGGTGCTGTTCCTCGGCGAGCGTTTCACGGCGAGCCGCGCCGGCACGATCGTGCTCGGCTTTCTCGGCGTGCTGATCATCCTGCGGCCGGGCATCGAGGCGTTCCAGCCGGCCGCGATCGGCGTGCTGGTCGCATCGTTCGGCTACGCGGTGTCCAACATCGGGACCAAGAAGCTGATCCCGGTGCAGAGCACGATCGCGATCCTGTTCTGGATGAACGTGATGCAGATCGGTCATGGCGCTGATCGGCAGCGATCCGCCGTTTCCGCTGCGGCTCGCATCGGCACCAGTGGATCTGGGCGCTCGGCATCGCGATCGGCGGCACCGTCGGCGCACTATTGCCTCACCAATGCGCTGCGCGTCGCCGACGCCATCGTCGTGATCCCGCTCGACTTCCTGCGCATCCCGCTGATCGCGTTCGTCGGCTGGATGTTCTACGGCGAGCGGCTCGACGTCCTGGTGTTCGCGGGCGCCGGCATCATCGTGTCGGGCATCATCTGGAACCTGCGCGCCGAGATGCGGTGAAATTGCCACACCGCGCGCGGATCGCGCGCAGGCCTGTTCCATCGCGCGAGCCGCACCGTGTACAAGCCGAATCGTCGAGTTCGATTCACATTTTCGACACCTTTGGCGGGCTTCATCCGCAGCCGTTCTGCGCGGAGGCGCGCAACATGGATGCAACGATGCTTTCGCGCTTGATGGCACGTTGCTGCGCTCGCCATCGCCGTCTGTCGCGGCGGCGGCGCCTCCGCGCTCGCGCATGCCGCCGCAGCCGTGGCCGCCCGGTCCTGGCGCCGCGCCGCCACCGCCGGGCACAGACCTATCAGAGCCAGCTCTGCACCCGGCTCGAAGCGCAGCTCGCCGCGATCGACCGCGGCGCACGGCGGCGATCCCGGCGCGCGCCGAGCAGATCCGCCGCTACGAGGAAGCCTCGAGCCGCCAGCAGGCCGAGCTCGACCGCATGGTCGCGCAAAGCCGCCGCGCCGGGTTGCGAGGGCACGCGGCTTCTTCCTGTTCGGCGGCTGCAACGCAGTCGCAGCAATGCGTCGACCTCAACCGCCAGATCTCCAGCATGCGCGGCAATCTCGACCGCATCAATGTCGACCTGCAGCGGCTGCGCGGCGGCGACACCGACCGCGGCGAGCAGCGCCGCTCGGTGATGGTCGCGCTGGCGCAGAACAATTGCGGGCCGCAGTATCGCACCGCCGCGCGCGCGCCGGGCGGCTTCTTCGATCAGCTGTTCGGCGCGCGACGCCGAAGCGAGCACCGTCGGCGATCTCGCCAATCCGCGAGCGCAGAGCGGGAGCTTCCGCACGGTCTGCGTGCGCACCTGCGACGGATTCTATTTCCCGATTTCCTACGCGACCTCGCCGCGCGCTTCCGCAGGACGAGAAGACCTGCCAGCGCATGTGCCCGGCCGCCGAGGTGATGCTGTTCTCCTATCGCACCAACGGCGAGGACATCACGCAGGCGACCTCGATCAGCGGCCAGCCGTACTCGGCGCTGCCGAACGCGTTCAAGTATCGCACGGAGTTCAACGCCGCGTGCAGTTGCAAGCGGCCGGGCCAGACCTGGGCCGATGCGCTTGGCAAGGACGAGGCGGTCGAGCCGGGCGATGTCGTGGTGACGGAAGAGCGCGCCAAGCAGATGTCGCAGCCGCCGGCGCCAGAAGGGCCAGACCAAGGGCAAGCAGCCGCCGCGCAGCCGGCAGCCGCGGCCCGCAGCGGCGCCGGCCGCACCCGCGCCGCGCCGCGGCGGCCGAGCGACGGACAGCAAGCAGGACGGATCCGCGCGGTCGGCCCGACCTTCATCGCGCCGGCGACGAAGTAATCCTCAGAAATCGAACGCCTCGCTCTTCGCGCGCTCGTAGGCGCTCACCGTCGCGTCCGGCTTCGGCAGCGGCGTGCCGGGATCGCGGAACTTGTTGACGATCGGATAGCGGCGGTCGCGGCCGAAATTGCGCAGCGTGACCTTCACGCCGGGCGCCGCCTGGCGGCGCTTGTATTCGGCGAGATTGAGCATGCGGTCGACGCGCATCACGGTGTCGCGGTCGAAGCCCGCCGCCACGATGTCGGCGACCGGCTCCTCGCGCTCGACCAGCCGCTCGAGGATCGCGTCGAGCACGTCGTAGGGCGGCAGCGTGTCCTGATCCTTCTGGTTCTCGCGCAGCTCCGCGGTCGGCGGCTTGGTGATGACGCGCTCCGGGATCACCACGCCGTCGGGGCCGAGCGCGCCCTGCGGCTTCCACGTGTTGCGCAGCGCGCACAGGCGAAACACCTGCGTCTTGTAGAGATCCTTGATCGGATTGAAGCCGCCGTTCATGTCGCCGTAGAGCGTCGCGTAGCCGGCCGACATTTCCGACTTGTTGCCGGTCGTCACCACCATCAGGCCGAACTTGTTCGAGATCGCCATCAGGATGGTGCCGCGCGTGCGCGACTGCAGATTTTCCTCGGTGATGTCGCGATTGGTGCCGGCGAACAGCGGCTTCAAGCGCCGCCTCGAAGCCTTCGACCGGCGCCGCGATCGGCACGATGTCGTACCGGATGCCGAGCGCCTTCGCGACCGCGGCCGCATCCTCGAGCGAGTCCTGCGAGGTGTAGCGGTAGGGCAGCATCACGGCGCGCACGCGCTCCGCGCCGAGCGCATCGACCGCCATCGCGGCGCACAGCGCGCGAGTCGATGCCGCCCGAGAGGCCGAACACCACGCCCTTGAAGCCGTTCTTGTCGACGTAGTCGCGCAGGCCGAGCACGCAGGCCGCGTAGTCGGCCTCGTCGCCCTCCTC
Source organism: uncultured Acidobacteriota bacterium (assembly GCA_963789185.1). Lineage (GTDB taxonomy): Bacteria > Acidobacteriota > Blastocatellia > Pyrinomonadales > Pyrinomonadaceae > PSRF01. Next base: position 168,303 of record CAWBJU010000004.1, on the reverse strand, counting down.
GATCAGCGCGTTCTCGGCCCGGCAGGCAGCGCCATGTGCCGTTCTCGCGCACCCATTGCGTGGTGACGACGGTCTCGCGGAACGCCGGAAGCTGGAACGCGATCGAGCGGTCGGCATTCAGGCCGAACGAGCCGCCGTCGAACACGAGCTCGTCCTGCCCGCCGACCATGTTGAGATAGACCAGCGGCAGGCCGCTCTCGACCACGCGCGCGACCGCGATGTTGAGGCGCACTTGCGTCTTGTCGCGCCAATAGGGCGAGCCGTTCGGCACCAGCAGGATCTCGCCGCCGGTCTCGCGCGAGGCACTCGACGACGTCCGGGCCCCAGATGTCCTCGCAGATCGGAATGCCGATGCGCACGCCCTTGAACACGATCGGCCCCGGCATCGGGCCGGGCGCGAACACGCGCTTCTCGTCGAACACGCCGTAGTTCGGCAGATCGACCTTGTAGCGCGCGGCGGCGATCTTGCCGCCTTCGAGCAGCAGATAGGCGTTGTAGAGCTTGCCGTCCTCGACCCACGGCGCGCCGACCAGCACCGCCGGACCGCCGTCGGCGGTCTCGCGCGCGAGCGCCTCGACCGCCGAGCGGCAGGCCGCCTGGAACGCCGGCTTGAGCACGAGGTCCTCGGGCGGATAGCCGGCGATGAACAGCTCGGGAAAGATGACGAGGTCGGCGCCCTGCCCGGCCGCGGTCTGCGCGCGCGCGCGCGCACCTTTTCGGCATTGCCGGCGACGTCGCCGACGGTCGGGTTGAGCTGCGCGAGCGCGATGGCGAGGCGGTCGGCGGGGCGGGCGTTCATGAGCAAGGATGTAGCGAGGCCGGCGCGGCGCCGCAATGCGGTCAGATCAGCCCCAGCCATTCGGCAATCGCCAGCAGCCAGGTGAAGCCCGCGATGGCGAGCGCGACGCCGACCGCCGCGGAGCGCCATGTCCTTGATGCGGCCGATGTCGGGTGCTGCGCCGGGGTGACGTGATCGGAAAGCTTCTCGATCGCGGTGTTGAGCAGTTCGACCGCCAGCAGCAGCAGGATCACGCCGATCAGCAGCGAGCCGCTTCCAGGCGAGCGGCGTGATCAAGAAGGCGAGCGGCACGCTCGACCACGAGCGCGATCAGTTCCTCGCGGAACGCGGCTTCGGATCTCGCGGCGGCCTTCGAGCCCGGCCCACGAATTCAGCGTGGCGCGCCACATGCGAAGCACGGACAGTCCCCCGTCGAGCGAAACGGGCGCGGATGCCCGCGCCCGTCCCTACCCTAGCAAAGATTCGGCCGCGTTACTGGAACGAGGTGCGCATGCCGACGCCGCCGCCGTTGGTCTTGATCGCGCCGGTCTGCTTCGCCTCCTTGCCGTCGAAGGAGAACACCTGCAGCTCCTTCTCGTGGGTCGCCTGCACCACGATGGTCTTGCCGTCGTTGCTCCACACCGAGCCCTGCGCCCAGGTGCCGATCTTGGTGGTCGTCACCAGCGTGAGCTTGGTGCCGTCGACCTTGAAGATGCGCATCAGGCCGTGATCGTTGTAGGCCGGATGGTCCTTCGTTGCGCGGCGAGCCGTTGTGCAGGATCACGGCGACGTGCGAGCCGTCCGGCGCCATCGAGACGCCTTCGGGCGTCTGGCCGACCGAGATCGCCTCGACGACGCGCATCGGTCTTCAGGTCGACGACGTTGATCTGGTCGCTAGTCGCCCTGCCCGCCGCCCTGATTGCCGAACACCGCGACGTCGCCCTTCGGGCTGATCGACGAGGCTGTAGGGGCGGAAGCCGCCGACCATGAACTTCTTGGTGTCGGTGACCTTGTTGCCGTCGATCGACAGGATCGACACGCGGTGATCGCCGTCGCGCGTCACGATCGCGGACTTGCCGTCGGGCAGGAACGCGACGTGGCTCGGCCCGGAGTTCTTGTTGCCGAGGTCGATCTTGCCGGCGGCGGTCAGCGTCTTGCCGCTGATCGTGAAGATCGACACCGAGCCCTCATTGCGGTTGGCGGTGATCGCCAGCGTGCCCGACGGGCTGATCGACACGCCGGTCACGCCTGGCGCCGGCCTGCAGGGTCTGCGATGACCGCCGGCGGATTGGCCTTGAGGTCGATCACCGAAATGCTGTCGTCGGGCGCGGTCTTCTTCGGGTCGGCCGGGATCGACCTTCATGGCGGAGGTCACGATCGCGAAGGCTCTCGTCCTTCGACACCGCGACGCTCTGCGGCACGCCGACCACGCTGCTCGGCGCCTGCAGCTCGCCCAGCACCTTGGGCGGCGAGACGCCGATGTCGACGATCGTCACGGTGTCCGGCGGCGGATTGGCCGGCACCGTGTTGACGCCGTCGACCAGCGCGATCTTGTTGTCGTTGGCGGACACCGCGATCTGCGCGTTCGCGGCCGAAGCAGAAGAGCGGCAGGGCAAGCGCTCGCAAGCGCTGTACCCCGCGCGAAATCCGAGCTATTTCCCGTTCACCGAGCCGTCGGCCGAGGTCGATGTCGGCTACCATTATGGAAAAGGGCCGGCGAGTGCTCGGCGGTACCGAAAAATGGATGGAGCTGCTCGGCTCCGGCATGGTCCATCCGCCGGGTGATCGCCAATTGCGGGCTCGATCCGGACGAATGGCAGGGCTTCGCCTTCGGCTGCGGCATCGACCGGCTGGCGATGCTCAAATATGGCATGGACGATCTGCGCGCCTTCTTCGACGGGTCGACACCGCCACGCCCTTCGAGATCGAGCGCGATCAGCAGGCTCTCTGCCTCGATCCGATCGAAGCTGATGTTCGTGGTATTGGGCACCCGTGCGTCCCGGGTGCCGTTGACGACGGTACCCGCCACGCGGTCGAGGATGCCTGCCTCGAGTCGATCGCGCATCGCGCCGAGGCGCTCCGCTTCAAACGCGATCTTCGAGCGGTCTGCGCGGCGATGCCCATGCCGGCGACCGCCGGCACATTCTCCGTGCCCGCGCGGCGATTGCGCTCGTGCTTGCCCCCGGTGACGATCGGCAGCATCCGGGTGCCACGCTTAATCCAGATGGCGCCCGCGCCTTTCGGTCCATTGAATTTGTGCGCCGACAGAGACAAGAGGTCGACACCGAGCGCCTTGACGCTCACCGGAATTTTTCCGGTCGATTGCACCGCATCGGTATATAAAGAGATTCAACGTCAAGGATGGGCTAGTGTGGCTGAAGGTTGGGAAAAGTGGTGGAAGACAATTGAGGCAGGTGCTGATAATGTTAGCCATCGGTTAATAGAACTTGCCGAAATAAAATCAGGTTCTAGAGTTTTAGATATCGCAACAGGTATTGGAGACCCAGCAATAACTGCTTCTAGGAAAGTGGGTAGTAGTGGTCGTGTATTTTCACTACAGATATATCGCCACAGATGTTGTCAATTGCAAAACAAAGAGGCCTATCTCTTTGGGCTTACATCATGTGATTGAATTCAAAGAGGGAGATGCAGAAACAATCGAATTACCGACTTCAACATTTGATGCGGTGCTTTGTAGATGGGGATTGATGTTTTTGCCAAATCTCAGAACTGGTTTATTCAATATTTACAGTTCATTAGTAAATGGTGGTCGTTTAGCGTTTGCTGTTTGGTCTTCATCAGAGAAGGTTCCTTTCATTTCTTTGGTCATTAATACCGTAAGTAAGGAAACTCATAAACCAGTTTTACCTCCTGGTATTCCGGGACCATTTGTTCTGGCTGACGAAAATGTCCTTAAAGATTCTCTCACCAATGTCCCCGCGGACCAGCTCGCCGAAATACACGCGCTCATGACCATGGTGGGCGGGCGGATCGTGTATGAAACGCCAGGTTGGTCGGCCGAGGCTGTCGATACCGCGCGAGAAAATCATGCCCGAACCCAATGCATCGCGTCCTGACGTCGAGGAGCTCCTGAAGCGTGCACGTGCGATCGGCCAGCTGGTACGAACACGCGTTCAACAGACCGAAACGGACCGGCGCATATCGACAAAAGTCATCGAAGCTATGCGGAGCGCGGAGCTCTTCAAGATCCTGCAGCCGCAGGCATATGGAGGATTTGAGTACGGCTTCGACGTGTTCGTAAAGACTATTGCAGCAATCGCTCGTGGATGCGGATCATCAGGGTGGGTGTATGGACTGCTCGCGTCGCATCAATGGATCACCGCGTGCTTTCCAAAGCAGGCGCAGGACGATTTCTGGAGCGACCGGAACGCGCTTGCCGCGGGCAGCTACGCCCCCGTCGGAAAAGTTACAGCCGCCGAGGGAGGCTATCGCCTTACCGGCAAATGGGGATTTGCGAGCGGGTGCGATAATGCTCAATGGATGTATCTTGGCGGGACTATCCCAGAGACGAGTGCGCCGCGTCCTGGACTATTCCTACTGCCGTTGGCGGACTGCACAATCGAGGACAACTGGCGCACAATGGGACTGGCTGGCACGGGCAGCAAGAACATCATTGTCACTGACGCCTTCGTTCCCGCGCATCGCTTTGTTCCCTACAATGAACTTGCGGAGGGAGTTGCGCCGGGCACTCGCGTGAACACAAATCCGCTGTATCGCCAGTCATTCTTCTCTTCGTTGCCCGTCACGATCGTTGCACCCGTGATCGGTATGGCCGAAGAGGGGCTCGAATACTTCCTGGCTATGATCAAGGAGCGTGTCACCCGCGGCGCGGTAGCTGGCGGCCAGCGTGCGATGGCCGACTTCACCACCATACAGATGCGTATCACGGAGGCCTCCGCCAACATTGACGCCGCGCGTGTGATGACGCTGCGTGATCTCGATGACATGCTGGCGACCGTCAGCCGCGGCGAGTCTCCAAGCAAGGACTTGCGCCTGCGGAACCGGCGCGATCACTCGTTCTGTGTGCGCCTTCTGGTGCAAGCGGTGGACGCTTTGTTCCTGGCGGCTGGCGGTCAAGGCCTGTTTATCGATTCTCCCTTGCAACGTATCTGGCGCGACGCTCACGCAGCGAGTTCGCACATCAGCCTCAACTGGGATGCGGTCAGCACGATGTACGGCCAACATCTCGTAGGACTTGAGCCCAAAGGTCAGTATTGAGACTCCGTTGCACTCCCTGTCAGACGATCATGACCGATGACGCGCAGATTGATCAGAAACGGCTATATCGTAACGATGAACCGGAAACGCGACGTATTTCCGGCCGGCTCGCTCGTCGTCGAAGGTCAAAGCATCGAGCGCGTTGAACCAGGTGACATTCAGTCGGACTCCTCGTTCGACGACGTCATCGATGCATCCGGGATGATTGTCATTCCCGGACTGATCAATGCTCATCAACACTTCTATTACCACCTCTTCAAGGGGCTCGCGAACGGCCTGCTCATTGAAGATTGGTTCCCGGAGCTGGTGTTCAAGGTTACTCCACACCTCACCGACGGCGATATGGAGCTCACGTCGTACCTCGCAACCATCGAAATGTTGTTGTCAGGCACTACGTGCAGCCTCAACCACTTGCGCCTCGCTTCAACGGAAGAAACGCTTGAGAGGATTGCCCGTCCTGCCATCGAGCTTGGAATGCGCCAGGTTATTGGCAAGGAGTTTCAGTGCAGGCTGCCCGGAACCCCGCGTCATCCACGGACTCTTCCCGAAGAAGTCGCGTTTCTTGAGAACCTCATTCCACAATGGCAAAGCCGCTCCGATGGTCTCATTCGTCTTTGTCTCGCCGTCGAGTGCAATGCGGTTGCGATTGAGGCAGGGGTGGCCTCCGAGTCGATGCTGATCGAGTGCAAAAAGCTGGCGGATCGTTTCGGGTTGAAGGTTTCTACCCATCACGCCGCCGGAACACTGTCATTCGATAAGAGCTACCTGCAGCTCCTGCGAAAGAGAGGGCGAACTGAAACTCAGGCGCTGCTGCAGTTGGGTTTGCTTGACGACCATTTCATTCTCGCTCACTGCATTCACTGCTCCGAGACCGACATCGAGTTCATCGCCGCAAGCGGCGCAAGCGTTGCCTATACGCCGACCAGCGAGGCCATGCGCGCTGGCGGTATTGGTCCGGCCGCGGCCATGGCGCGCGCGGGTGTAAATGTCGCGTTGGGATCGGATGGCCCGATGGTCGATTACTCAGTCGACATGGTTGAGCAAATGAAAGCGTGCTCAATTCTTCAGAACGTCAAGCATTTTGATCCAAATGCCATGCCCCCCGAACGTTCCCTGGAGTTCGCGACGATCAACGCCGCAAAGGCGCTGGGGCTTGAAGAAGAGATCGGTTCGCTCGAGGCCGGCAAACGGGCGGATATCGCGCTGTTCAATCTCTCAAACCCGCACTGTCGCCCGGCCAATAATCCAATCAGTGCTTTAGTCTGCTCCGCGAAAGGGAACGACGCGCATACCGTTTTCGTAAATGGCAAGGCGGTAGTCCGCGAATACCGACTTACTAATCGGGCCAACGTCGAAGATCTGCTTGATAGGGGTCAGCGCAGGGCAGCGGAAATCATCGAAAAGGCCGAATTGAAGCACCGAACAGTGCCGCAATGGGGAAAGGGATGACTCTCAAACTGCCTTCGCACCATGCGTTTATTCGGACTAACTCGCAAGGATGCGTCCGTCATTGTTTTCGTTCGTTCAGCGCGGCGCGGCACATCACTGCATGTACTCGTCGCATGCGGTCATGGCCATTGCGGCTCGTGTTGACCGACGATAACGTTGAGCTGCCTTTTCCTGGGAGAGATCGATGAGACTTCGTTCGCTGTTCGTTATGGCTGCCGCTGTCGGCAGTTGCCTTACAGGCATCGCTCCGGCCTCTGCCCAGACCTACCCCAGTCATACCGTTCGCATCGTGGTGCCGTTCGGTGCTGGAAGCCTTACCGACATCTTGGCCCGCATGATCGCGGAGGATGGAAGTAAGAAGTGGGGTCAACAAGTCATCGTCGAGAACAGACCGGGGTTGCCGGGAACGATAGCGGTTTCGAGGGCGGAGCCAGATGGACTGACCTTGATGCTGACCTCGAACGGTCATGCCGCTGTTGGCTACATTAATAAGAACCTCGGCTTCGATCCCGCGAAGGACTTCGCCGGCATAACACGCGTGGCGACCATTCCGATGTACTTGATCGTGCATCCGCAGGTGCCGGCCAAAACAGTAAGCGAACTAATCAGCCTGGCCAAAAGCAAGCCCGGAACGCTCAACTTTGCTTCACCGGGACTAGGTAGTGGAGGTTTCATTGCTGCAGCACTCTTCAAGAAGCTAACCGGCATAGATATCGTCCATCTTCCTTATAAGGGGCACCCAGAAGCCATGACGGCGATGATGCGCGGTGATGCGCAAATCTATTTCACACCGCTCAACGCAACAGACGAACTCGTACAAACCGGCAAAATTCGCGCCATTGCATCTCTTGCTTCGCAGCGTATGCCGGAGCTACCGGACGTGCCGACTTTCAAGGAGAGTGGCTTCGACTTTGCTCACTCACCTTGGTACGGCATCATGGCTCCGGGCCGGCTGCCGCGGCCGCTCGTCAACAAGATCAACAAGGATGTCCTTGAAATCATTCAAAGCGCGAAGTTCAGAGAGAAGCTTCAAGCTCAGTTTCTAATAGGACTTGCCGACACGCCAGAGCAGTTCGACGAGATCATCCGGAATGACACTGCCGCGCTCAACGATGTATTCAAGGACTTTGTGAACTAGCGGCTGTTGATCAGAAGACAAGTGTCGCAAGAATCAACGGTTCAGTTGGTATGCACATTTGCTGGCGCGACAAAAGCCGAGAAGTGTTCGCTGCTCGGCCCAGTCGCCGGCAGCGGCGTCAGCTTGGCATTGAGCGCGGCGTTTTGATGCACTCAGAGTTCATTGCGTACTGCCTCTGATTGACCTTGAAGCTTTTTGAGACATATTTGGCGCAGTCGCGGGTTCAGACATTCGAGAGGCCAAAATGAGCCGGTTCTTCGATGCGATGTTCATTACGCTCCTTGTCCTGCTGGGGCATTGCGTGGCGACAGATAACGCGCTCGCTCAGCAGACCTATCCTACAAAACCAATACAGTTTGTGGTGACGACCGCTGCAGGCGGCGCCAATGACCTGGTGGCGCGCACGGTTGGCAATCGACTTTCGGAATTGCTGCAACAGCCGATTGTGATCGAGAACCAGCCCGCCGCCAATGGCAGCATAGCGGCGAGTCAGGTGGCCCGCGCGGCGGCCGATGGCCATACCTTGATGATCGTCGTGGATAGCACGATGACGATCAACCCGCACCTCTACGGCAACATTCCATACGACGTATTCCGGGATTTTACGCCGATCAGCTTGCTTACGCGTGCGCCGGTGATCCTACTCGCCAATTCTGAGGTCAAGGCAAACACGGTTCAGGAGCTGATAAATCTGGCGAAGGCGTCACCTGGAAAGCTCAACTATGCGTCGACCGGAGTGGAACACAGCTCCATATGGGCATGGAGTTGTTCAAGATGATGACAAACACGGACATCGTCCATGTCCCATACCGCGCAACCACCACGGCCATGGCGGACCTGCTGGGCGGCAGAGTCGATCTGTTGCTGGCCAGCATTTCTTCCGCCAAGGCTGGCATCGACGCTGGCAAGCTCAAGGCGCTGGCCATTGGTTCGGAGCGCTCTCCAATGATGCCCAATGTGCCTACGATCGCGGAATCCGGCGTTCCAGGCTACAGCGTGAGCTCGTGGTTCGGAATGTTCGGGCCCGCAAACCTCCCGCCCAACGTGATGGACAGACTAATCAGCGCGATCAGACAAATGTCCACGGACCCGCGCTTTGTCGCGGCGATGGCGCCTCAGGCCATGCGCATCGTGGCCGGTTCGCCGACAGAACTGCAGGAGGCCATGCGAACCGATTCGCAAAAATGGGCAGACGTCATTAAGCGGGCTGGAATTACGATTAATTGACATGGAAAATTCTGGACGGGCACGCAGCAGCGGATGGGGCCGGCAATGAGCTTTACACTCTGGCGCGGTGTCGTGGGTCTCGTGAAACCAACACGGCGTCCGGGCACCCTTGAGGAGCTCATTCGGATGCTGCCAGAGGGCATCGGCGTCGTGCCGCTGCTGTTGAACTTCAAGGCCGGCAACGAGGATGAGTTTCGAAAATCAATTCCGGACTATGAACAGTACGTGCGCGAGCTTTCAGAGCAGAAAGTCGACATGACCATCATTTCCGGCACGCCGCCATTCATGCTGTTAGGCTACGACGCCGAAGCGCGACTGATCGAAGAATGGGCGAAGCGGTACGCGATGCCGATTGTTACCGATAGTCAGATGCAACTTGCCGGCCTTCGCGCTATGGGAATCGAAAAGTATATCGGCGCAAGCTATTCAACGCTCCAGAACAAGATCACGATCAACTATATGAAGCAGGCCGGCCTGACAGCCGTGGCAATGGAACCGATCGATGTGCCCTTCGATCAGGTGGCGCAGATTTCGGTCGAACAGCTCTACGCCCACGTGAAGAAGCTCTTCCTCACGAACAAGGGTGCGGACGGTATCTACATTCAAGGGGGCGGGTGGCAAACCACGGGCGTGGTTGAGATGCTTGAGCAGGATCTGGAGGTTCCCGTTGTGCATGCTACGATCTGCCAAGCATGGCAGATTGACCGGCAGTTGCGTGTCAGGGGCACCAAACCCGGCTACGGACGCCTGCTAGCAGAGCTTCCATGAGATGGTGTCGATAGGCACGGAAGATGCGGAGGAGGCCGAGAATTGTTCTTGCACCCATTCGTAAAAGCCCATGAAGGTGTCCGCCATCGCCTCCAAGCGAGGCGACAAATTGGCCAGACCGAGCGCGCAACTGTGAGTGCCAGACGCTTGATCCCAACCTCAGCATCAACCCTATGTCGCGTTGACCAAGAAAGCGAGGCGGGCGCGAATAAAGTTCGACGGCTCGGAATGGGAGACTTTTCAAGGATTGGAAGATCATCGCGACGGCTGCGCTGCTTTACCCTGGCAGCGTCGGCGCCGGCGCATCCCCAGCCTTCGCGATGTTGGACAAGTTATGAGCGCGTTGCTGGCGTTCAGTTCGTGTGTAGCGACACCGCCATGCGACTGGTGAGCGCGAAAAATCAAGGATGAACCAAATTACTGTTTAGCAACATACTCCATCGCCCTCCTTCTGAATTCCTCGAGAAGCTTTTCCGCCGCCTGCGTAGTCTTGAACTCGACAAATGCCGTCACCGGCAGTTTCTCAATGTGCAGCATTAACTGCTTGACGGCAGATGCATCACCTTTTAACGCTCGCGCGACGAGCGATTTCACGAAGAATTCAAACTTCATTATCCTTTTATGCACACCCCCTTCAGTCAACTCGACTAAGGTAGTGAGCTCGCGTAGCAAAACGTCTTCGAAGTTCGGAAGAAATCTTCGTCGCCCTTTGGGATCCCCCGATTTTCCTTTTTGGAATTGAGTAGTTGTTGGAGGTTTGCAGTAGCCGACTGCATAATCTTTGTTCATGAGGATGCACTTCCTTCTTCAAGTCTCGCACGTCGCGCCCTCGTCTCTTCCAACGGCTCGGTGGAAGCTGCCAATTGGGCTGTCTTGCCGGTGAAGAGCTGCCAACGCCGCACGATGACATCGCAGTAGGCCGGATCGATCTCGATCAAGCGAGCCACGCGACCAGTGCGTTCCGCGGCAATCATGGTGGTTCCGGAGCCACCAAAGGGATCGAGCACCAGTTCGCTGCGATGTGAGCAGTCGAGGAGGGCATCGGCGACCAAGGCCACGGGCTTCACCGTAGGATGAAGGGCCAAGGTTGAGTCGCGATCTCGGCCAAAGCTGTTGAAGCCAGGATAGCGCCAAACATTGGAGCGGTAGCGGCCGCGAGCTCCGAGCTTGAAATTGTTCGTAACCGGACCGTCGCCGGTAACATACACGTTAATCAACTCATGCTGAGAACGGTAGAAGCTGCCCTGGCCAGCGTTGGTCTTAATCCAGACAATGAGATTTTTTTGAGGGCCAAACACAGGGCGAGTGGCAGCGGAAAGTTCATCCTGGTGCCGCCAATCCATCGTCATGTAGATCACAGCGCCGAGTTTGACGTTGTCCGCAATTCTAGTTGCAGCCATGTGCAAAAAGTCGGTGAAGGCGAAACGCGCGGACAGGGAACGTCAGCGACGAAAACTCGCGGCGACGTTTCGGGCGCGGGCCGCAAGCTCTGGAAACAAAAAGGCACGGGTCGTGCGCGTATCGCGTCGCTCCGTTCGCCATTGTGGAAAGGCGGCGGTAACGTGCATGGACCTCAGCCTCGCGACTGGTCCTACAACATGCCGAAGAAGATGCGTCAGGGCGCGTTACGTTCGGCTTTATCGGAGCGGGTGCGTGAGGGAAATGTCTCCGTGATCGACGGCTGGTCGTTCGACAAGCCGAAGACGAAAGACTTTGCCTAGTCGTTAGGTACGCTCGGGTTGGAAGGTAAGACGCTTATCGTCGACTCGCTCAAGAACGACAACCTGCTGCTTTCCGCGCGCAATTTGCGCCGCGCAAAAGTGGTCAACAGTTTCGGTCTGAACATCTACGATCTGCTTTATCACGATCATCTCGTGTTATCGCGGTCGGCGGCGCAGGAACTCGAGCAGTTGCTGGGTTCACCCAAAGGCGATGAAGGTTCGACGGAACCCGAAGCCGGAAGAAGCGCCGGCCAAGCCAAAGCGCACACGTAAACCGAAGAACGAGGAGGCGGCCTAACGATGAGAACGGTTTGGGACATCATCAAGTCGCCGGTGATTACCGAGAAGGCGCTCGCTGCCAAGGAAGAGTCGCAGGACACGCACCAGTTGTTGACCTTCCGGGTCGACCGCAAGGCCACGAAACCGGAGATCAAATCGGCAGTGGAGACTATTTTCCAGGTGAAGGTCGATCACGTTCGCACCATCAATTTCATGGGCAAAGAGGCGCGGCGTGGACGATACGTCGGCCGCAAGCCTTCCTGGAAGAAAGCGTACGTAACTCTCAAGCAAGGCGAGAAGCCGGTTGATTACGGCGAGGCTATCTACATTGCGAAATTTCGAATTGCGGATTTTGAAGAGCCGCGATTCCGATTCGCAATCCAATCGCAATCGAAATAAAGATGGGTATAAAGAAACTTACACCGACATCGGCAGCGCGACGTTACCAGACGTATTTGACGCGCGATGAGTTGACGGTTGGCGCGGTTCCGAGAAGTCGTTACTCGAACCCAAGAAGCGCATTTCCGGTCGCAACAACGACGGCCGTATCACGGTGCGTCGTCGTGGCGGCGGTCACAAGCGTTTCTATCGCATTGTCGATTTCAAGCGCGACAAAGACGGCGTGCCCGGACGCGTGACGCAGATCGAATACGATCCGAATCGTTCGGCCCATATCGCGTTGATCACCTACATCGACGGCGAGAAGCGTTACATCCTGTCGCCGATCGGGCTCGAAGTCGGCAAGACGATCATGAGCGGCGCCGAGGCTGACATCCTTCCCGGCAACACGCTGCCGCTGATCAATATCCCGTTGGGTACGCAGATTCACAATATCGAGTTGCGTCCCGGCAAAGGCGGACAGATGGCGCGCTCGGCAGGCACGTTTGCGCAGCTCGTCGCAAAGGAAGGCGAACACGCGCAGTTGCGTATGCCGTCGGGCGAAGTTCGACGCGTCCCGCTGGTTTGCAAGGCGACGGTGGGACAGGTTGGCAACATCGAGCACGAAAACGTTTCGCTCGGTAAGGCCGGTCGTTCGCGTTGGAAAGGTTTGCGACCGAAAGTCCGCGGCGTGGCGATGAACCCGGTGGACCATCCGCATGGCGGTGGTGAAGGCAAGACTTCAGGCGGCCGCAATCCGGTGACGCCGTGGGGCCAGCCGACTCGCGGTTACAAGACGCGCAGCAACAAACGCACGCAGAAGATGATCCTGAAGGATCGGAGAACCAAATAATTCGAATTTCGATTGCGAATTGCGAATTGTCTCTAAATCTTGCGTATAAGAGAAATACTATTATTACAAATTCGCAATCCGCAATTACGAATCGGAAATGGAGAGATACATGGCTCGTTCAGTTAAAAAGGGACCATTCATCGACAAGGGCATCGTGAAGGCCGTAGAGAAGGCACGGGCGGGGAGCCAGAGACCGCCGGTCATCAAGACGTGGTCGCGTCGTTCGACGATCACTCCGGACATGGTCGGTCTGACTTTTGGCGTCCATAACGGAAAACGCCACCTGCCGATCTACGTCACGGAAAACATGGTGGGCCACAAGCTGGGCGAGTTTGCGCCGACGCGCACGTTCAAAGGCCACTCGGGTACGAAGGTCGAGAAGGCGAGCAAAGTTGCGGGAGCACCGGCGAAGTAGTGTCCACAGATTAGACGGAATAAACGATAAGAGGATCAGATGGAAGCAACAGCGAGTGCAAAGTATTTGCGAGGTTCGGCGCAGAAGGCGCGTCTGGTCGTGGACATGATCCGCGGCAAAGACGTGAACCAGGCGCTGGCGATCCTGCGCTTTACGCGCAAGCGCGCCGCCGCACATATCGAGAAGTGCATGCGTTCGGCGATCGCAAACGCGAACGAGGCAGCGGAGAAAGCCAACATCTCGATCGATCCTGACGATCTGTGGGTGCGCACTGCGTTCGTCAATATTGGACCAACGAAGAACCAGCGTCGCGTTCGGCCCGCTCCGCAGGGACGCGCTTATCGCGAACAGCGTCACTTCTGTCACGTCACGATCTCGTTGAGCAACGACGCGCGACCGGAACCAAACGGCAAAGCAACCGCTGAAACGGCGGAAGCGAAACCGGCGAAACTCGCCGAAAGCAAGGGCCGCAAACGTGGTGGCGCCGCCGCCGCTCCCCGAGCAAAACGCGCAGCGACGAAGAAGGCAGAGCCGGAAGCAGCAGCTGAAAAGCCGGCAGCCAAAAAGGCTTCGAAGAAGAAGGGAAGAATTAGATTTCGAAATTCGAATTTCGAATATTCGAAATTTCCAGGAGAATATTGTGGGTCAAAAAGTTCATCCATACGGTTTTCGACTCGGCTACAACAAAGACTGGCACTCTCACTGGTTCGCCAAGAAACAGTTTGGAGAGTTTCTGCTGGAAGATCTGAAGTTGAAGCGCGATCTGAAACAGCGCTTTGCCGGCGCCGGTGTTTCGCACGTTGATATCGAGCGCGCCGCCAATCGTTTGAAGATCATCATCTACACCTCGCGTCCGGGCATCATCATCGGCCGCAAGGGCGCTGAGATCGACAAACTGAAGAGCGATCTCTCGATGAAGACCGGCCGCGAAGTGCTCGTCTCCATCCAGGAGATTCACAAGCCGGAACTGAACGCGCAACTCCAGGCCGAAAAGATTGCCGCGCAGCTCGAGAAGCGCATCGCTTTTCGTCGCGCCATGAGAAAGGCCGTCGAGGAGTCGCTTCGCTTTGGCGCACAGGGAATCAAGGTGAAAGTCAGTGGCCGTTTAAACGGCGCTGAAATCGCCCGCAGCGAGTGGCACCTTCAGGGTCAACTGCCGCTGCACACGTTGCGTGCGGACATCGATTACGGTCTCGCGGAAGCGCGAACAACGTTCGGACAGATCGGCGTCAAAGTTTGGATCTACCGCGGCGAGATTCTCGATCCGAAAGCGGCGATGGCCCGTGGCACCGGATCGGATCCGATCAACGAAACGCGCGTCGGCGAACGCGAGCGACGTCCACGCACGCGCCGCGAACGTGAAGGTCGCGAAGGTGGTCCAGACGGACGTAGACCACGGTCTGACAATCAGTAGGAGATTGCGAATTTCGAAATTCGAATTTCGAAATGGTGAACGCATTCATCATGTTGATGCCGAAGAAAGTTAAGCACCGGAAGCAGATGCGCGGACGCATGACCGGCGTCGCGACTCGTGGCAGCGAGATCAGCTTCGGTGAGTACGGGCTCAAGTGCCTCGAGCCAGCGTGGATCACGGACCGCCAGATTGAAGCTGCTCGTATCGCCATGACGCGTCATATCAAACGCGGCGGCAAGATCTGGATCCGCATGTTTCCCGATAAACCGGTGACCAAGAAGCCGGCGGAAACTCGTATGGGCAAAGGCAAAGGCGCGCCGGAATACTGGGTCGCCGTAGTCAAACCCGGCAGGATTCTTTACGAGATCGAAGGCGTGGACGAGGCCACCGCGCGCGACGCGATGCGCCTCGCCGCTCAGAAGCTTCCGATCAAGACCAAGTTTGTGACCCGCGCCGATCAGGAAGGGGGCGCGATCTAGCAATGAAAAAGCGAGAAGAACTCGACAAGCTGCGTGACCTGGGCGACGACGAACTGCGAGCAGAAGCTGCGCGTCTGCGTGAGTCGCTGTTTCGTCTGAATTTCAAATTGGCATTGGGCGAAGTTGACGCCGTCAAGCGCATTCGCCAGGAAAAGAAATCGCTGGCGCGCATCGAGACGCTGACACAGCAGCGTGCGAAAGCCACTACTTAAGACTTAAAGAGAAGAGAATGGCAGAGAATCAAGAAAACATCACCGAAAGCGCAGCGGAACAGGCACCGCCTGCTGCGAGCGACGCAGGGCAAGCCAAGGCGAGCCGGGCCAATCGTTCGCAAAAGGTCGGTACCGTTGCGTCAGACAAGATGACCAACACCGTGATCGTCCGAGTCGACCGGTTAGTCCGTCATCGCAAGTATCGCCGTTACGTGCGGCGCACGTCGAAGTTCATGGCGCACGATGAGTTGGGCGCGACCGTTGGCGACAAGGTGCGCATCGTGGAAACGCGACCGATGTCCGCCCGCAAGCGCTGGCGCGTGATTGAGATCGTTCAAAAGGCCGCGAAGTAAATTTCGAGAAATTCGAGTCGAATGAGGTTTAACGATGATTCAGATGCAAACCTCGTTGGAGGTTGCTGACAATTCGGGAGCTCGCCGCGTGGAGATGATCATGCCCATTGGCGGATCCACGGGAAAAATTGCGAGCCTGGGCGACCGGATTAAAGTGACGGTCAAAGAGGCTTCTCCCGACGGCACCATCAAGAAGGGCACGGTGCAGGACGCCGTCATCGTGCGCACGCGCAAGGAAGTGCGACGCGCCGACGGTACTTACGTCCGGTTCGATCAGAACGCGGCCGTCTTGATCAAAGAAGATGGAACGCCGATCGGTACTCGCGTATTTGGTCCGGTCGCGCGCGAACTGCGCGATAAGAACTTCATGAAAATTGTTTCGCTCGCGCCGGAGGTGATTTAACAATCATGGCAGGAAGAAAGCGCTCGAAGATCCGGAAAAACGATCAGGTGGCGATCATCGCCGGGCGCGACAAAGGCCGGCGTGGACGCGTGCTGGAAGTGGCGCCGGCTAAAGGAAAGATTCGCGTCGAAGGCATTGGGATGATCAAACGCCACCAGAAGGCGAACCCGCAGGCGAACAAAGCGGGCGGCATCATCGACAAGGAGTCGTTCATCGACATCTCGAACGTTCAGCTCATCGATCCGCAGTCAGGTAAACCGACGCGCGTGAAGTATCACGTCGAGAGCGATGGTGCGAAGACGCGGATGGCGGCGAAGAGCGGACACTCAGTAGAGAAGTGAGCTTAACTGAGACTTATTGATTGCCAATTGGCAATTGCCAATTGCCGATTTAAGAACCAATTGGAAATCGGCAATCGACAATCGGCAATGTTTAGAGGACCTGAAATGGCTGCAAGGTTAAAAGAGCGATATCAGAAAGACGTGGCGCCGCAGATTGCCCGCGAGTTTGGCATCACCAACCCGATGGGCATTCCGAAACTCGAGAAGATCGTACTCAACATGGGGATGGGAGAAGCCATCGCCAACGCGAAGATTCTCGACACGGCCGCCGACGAGTTGCGGGCGATCACGGGGCAGAAGCCCGTGATCACGAAAGCCAAGAAGTCGATCGCGTCGTTCAAGTTGCGACAGAACATGCCGATCGGCGTCGTGGTCACGTTGCGTGGCGATCGCATGTACGAGTTTTTCGATCGGCTCGTGTCAGTCGCGCTGCCGCGCGTAAGAGACTTCCGCGGCGTGTCGCCGAAGGCTTTCGACGGCCGCGGCAACTACACCATCGGCATTCGCGAACAACTGATCTTCCCGGAGATCGATTTCAACAAGGTGGACAAGCTGCGCGGGATGAACATCTCGATCGTTACGACCGCGCGAACTGACGAGCACGCACGAGCATTGTTGAAGGGTTTAGGAATGCCCTTCCGGACGTAAACGACTAACGAACTGAAGAACGTATGGCAAAGAAATCACTGATTGCGAAGGCTGCACGCAAACCGAAGTTTTCGGTCCGGGCTTACACTCGTTGTAAACGCTGTGGACGGCCGCGAGGTTACTTGCGGAAGTTCAATTTGTGCCGCATCTGTTTTCGCGAGTTGGCGCTCCAGGGTCAGATCCCCGGAGTTGTTAAGTCTAGCTGGTAACACGAAATCAACGGAGTTTTTTCATGACTGATCCCATTGCCGATATGTTGACGCGAATCCGCAACGCCATCGCGGCGAAGCACTCGCGCGTCGACGTTCCGGCTTCAAAGCTCAAACTCGAGATCGCCCGCATTCTCAAGGAAGAGGGCTACATCAACAATTTCGTCGTCAAAGGCGAGGGTCTCAAGCGCACCATCCGCATCTTTCTTCGCTACGATGCGCGCGGTACGTCTTCGATTACCCACCTCCAGCGCGTCTCAACTCCCGGCCGTCGCGTTTACGTTGGCTCGAGTGATATTCCGAAAGTGTTGGGCGGCTACGGCATCAATATCGTTTCGACCTCGAAAGGTCTGATGAGCGGCAAAGCCGCGCGCCGCGAAAACATCGGCGGCGAGCTGTTGGCGCAGATCTACTGATAGGAACAAGGTTATGTCTCGAATTGGAAAAAAAGTGATCGCGGTGCCCAAGGGCGTGACTATCACGGTCCACGAGCGCGAGCTCGAAGTTAAAGGACCAAAAGGTACGCTGAAGACGCCAATTCCCTCGGGGATAAGTTTCAAACTCGAAGGCGATGAGCTGCGTGCTGAGCGCACTTCTGATGAACAGGCGGCGTTGCATGGTTTGGCGCGCGCGCTGGCAAACAACGCCATCGTGGGTGTGACCACAGGTTTCACCAAACAGATGGACGTCGTCGGCGTCGGTTACAAAGCTGACGTACAGGCGAAGAAAATCGTCTTCTCCCTCGGCTACTCGCATCCGATCGAGTTTCCGTTACCGCCCGAAGTTGAAGCCAAGGCGGAACGTATGACGACCAAAGGCAGCATCCAGCAGTATCAGACCACGTTGACGTTGACGAGTATCGACAAGCAGAAGCTCGGTCAGGTCGCCGCTGAGATGCACAAGCTGCGCAAGCCTGACGCCTACAAAGGCAAAGGCGTGCGCTACGCTGACGTGCCGATCAAGTTGAAGCCCGGCAAGACCGGAAAATAATTGTCGATTGCCAATTGCCGATTGCCAATTGGCGCTGGGTAACAGTTTTAGTTGAGACTTTAAGTGCAAAAGAGATAGCCGAGGTGAACCAGGCCGGTTTGAAGCGAACCAATCGGCAATTGGCAATCGGAAATTGGAAATGAACTGATGGCAAACACGAATAGAGCAGAAATCCGAACGGCGATTCATTCGCGGATTCGCCGGAAAGTTAAAGGCGAGACGGAGCGACCGCGACTCGCGATCTATCGCAGCCTGAACCACATTTACGCGCAGGTGATCGACGATCGTCTCGGCAAAACACTGGTTTCCGCCTCCACGACCGAAAAAGACCTGCGGGGCACGTCCGGCGGCAATCTCGACGCTGCCCGCCGTATCGGCACCGCTATCGCCGAGCGCGCGATCGCGAAGGGAATCGAGCAAGTTGTATTCGATCGCGGTGGTTATCTTTATCACGGGCGCGTGAAGGCCCTGACCGATGCGGCCCGCGCGGCAGGCTTAAACAAGAACGAAGCGGTTGCGGAAGCTAACGGTGAGCCGGAAGCGGTACCAGCCGAAGAGCCCAAGGAAAAGAAGTCGAAGAAGAAAAAAGAATAGACTATGAGACAACCCAAGCAACGCATTCCGGCGCAGGGACTCGACCTGAAAGACCAGGTGATCTCCATCAATCGCGTCACCAAAGTAGTTAAGGGCGGCAAGAACCTTTCGTTCGCGGCGCTCGTTGTAGTTGGCGACGAAGGTGGACACGTCGGTTTTGGCACCGGTAAGGCGCGCGAAGTGCCGCTGGCGATCAAAAAAGGAATCGAGTCGGCGAAGAAGAACCTGATTCGCGTCCCGCTCATCAACAACACGTTGCCGCACCAGTTGATTGGCGAGTATGGCGCGGGCCGTGTGCTTGTTAAGCCGGCGTCGGAAGGTACGGGCGTGATCGCGGGTGGCGCGGTGCGTGCCGTCATGCAGGCTGTCGGCGTTAGGGACGTGCGGACGAAAGTGTTGGGTTCCACGAATCCGCACAACGTCGTGCGCGCCACGTTCGATGCCTTGCTGCGGATGAAAGATCCGATGGAGTTGGCGCGGTTGCGTGGTAAGCAAGTCGAGGAGATGTAAAGGATGCCCGCTCGCAAAACTAATACAAACGAATCCGGGTCGAAGATTCGCATTCAGTACTATCGCAGTTTTATTGCCGCGCCGAAGACACACAAGACAATCGTGCGCAGTCTGGGTCTGCGAAAGTTGAACCAGGTTGTCGAGCGTCCGGACACGGACGCGATGCGCGGCGCCGTCGCGAAAGTTCCGCACTTGCTGCGGATAGTGGAGTAGTAACCACAAAAGGCACAAAAGCAGACGCAAAAAGGCACAAGAAAGCAAAGCCGCAAGAAAGACAGAGAAAATGGGAATCAGTCTAAACACACTTAAGCCGGCTAAAGGATCGACCCACAAGAAAAAGCGCGTCGGTCGTGGACCGGGCTCCGGTTTGGGTAAGACCGCCGGTCGCGGTGAAAAGGGACAGAAGTCGCGGTCAGGTTATTCGGCCAAGATCGGTTTTGAAGGCGGCCAGATGCCCCTTCATCGTCGTCTGCCGAAGCGCGGTTTTACCAACATCTTCAAGAAGCGCTGGCTCGAGATCAGTCTCGCGTCACTCGAACAGCATTTTGAGGCCGACGCGGAGATCACCCCGGAAGTACTGCACGAGCGCGGATTGATCAAGAAAGCCAAGTACGACGTCGTCGTGCTAGGCAACGGCGAAGTTTCGAAGCCTTTGCGCGTCTCTGCGCACCGCTTCACGAAAAGCGCCCGCGAAAAGATCGAGAAGGCGGGTGGTGCAGTAAATCAGATTGGCGGATAATGGCGGATCTTAGAGAAAGGGAATCAGGATGGAGAAGTTCTTAGCCGCCGTTCGCAATATGTTCAATGTGCCGGATCTACGCCGGCGCATTTTCTTTACGCTGGGGCTACTCGCGGTCTATCGCCTGGGCGCGCACGTCACTACACCTGGCATTGACCGGTTACGACTCGAAGAAGTTTGGCGTGACGTTGCCGGAACGCTTCTCGGCGTTCTCGACCTTTTCTCGGGCGGAAACTTCCGCACCATCTCTGTATTCGCACTCGGGGTCACTCCCTACATCACCGCCTCGATCATCCTGCAACTCATGACCGTCGTCTATCCTACGCTCAAGAAGCTACAGGAAGAGGGCGAGATGGGCCGTCAGAAGATCAACCAGTGGACACGCTACCTGACCGTCTTGCTCGCGGCGATTCAGACGTCGTTTGTGGCCCACTGGCTCCAGGTCAACGGCGTCGGCGCTCCCGGTTGGGGTTTCCGTTTGAGCACTGTGCTCACGTTGACGACCGGAACGATCTTCGTCATGTGGCTTGGCGAGCAGATCACCGAACGCGGCGTCGGCAACGGCATTTCGTTACTGATCTTCGCCGGTATCGTAATCGGTCTGCCGAACGGCGCCGAGCAGGTGTTCAATCGCCTGCGCGGCGGCGACACGATGGCGACCATCGGCGTGTTCGCGATGCTGGTAGCGATGGTGTTGATTATCGCTTTCATCGTTTACGTCGAATCGGCGCGTCGCAAGATCCCCGTTAGTTACGCGAAGCGACACGTCGGCCGGCAGGTGGTCGGCGGACAGCAGACGACCATGCCGTTGAAGCTCAATATGGGCGGCGTGATCCCCGTAATCTTTGCGTCGTCTGTGTTGTCGATGCCGCAGAGTTTATTCGCGGCGTTTCCTCCTGAGGCGAACGACAAAGGTTGGTGGGCCTCGATATGGACCTTTTTCCAGACGTTCCACGCCAGCGATCCATATTACGAGCTCATCTTTCTCAGTCTTATTATCTTCTTTACCTTCTTCTACGTTTCGATCGTATTCAACGTCGAAGAAGTGGCTGACAACCTGCGCAAGCACGGCGGGTTTATGCCGGGCATTCGTCCCGGGCGCGCGACCGCGGAGTACCTCAATACGATCCTTACGCGATTAACCATTGTTGGCGCCATCTACCTGGCCCTCGTCGCGTTTATCCCGCAATTCATGTTGAGCGGTTTCAAAGTTGGCCGGCTGCCGTTTATCGGTCCGTGGCTCGATGGGTTCGTCACTACTACGCCCGGTCTTGGCTGGATCCCGAACGGGATGGACTATCAGTTCTACTTCGGCGGCACGTCGCTGCTGATCCTTGTCGGTGTCGCGATGGACACCGTCGCCCAAATTGAGGCCCAACTCGTGATGCGCAATTACGAAGGGTTCCTCGGCGGCGGCGGAAGATTGCGTGGCCGGCGCTCCTGACATATGTCGAAGATCATCGTCCTGATGGGTGCGCCTGGTGCCGGTAAAGGCACTCAGGCGCGCTTGCTTCAAGAGCGCTTGCATCTCCCGCAGATCTCGACGGGAGATATTTTTCGTTCGCTCAAAAGTGCGCAAACGCCGCTGGCGCAGGAAGTCAGGGAGATCATGGAGCGGGGCCAACTTGTTCCCGACGAGTTGACGATCCAGCTCGTCAAAGAGCGCACTTCCCAGGACGACGCGCAAGAGGGTTACATTCTCGACGGTTTTCCCCGGACGCCCGCACAGGCGGAAAGTCTTGAGAAGCTCGCGGCTGAACAGGGCAAACACATTCTGGCGATCCAGATCGATGTCCCCTACGAGCTACTTGAAAAACGGATGACGGGCAGGCGAAACTGTCCGGTGTGCAACGAGATTTACAACATCTATTTCAAGCCGCCGCGACACGACAACGTTTGCGACTTTCACCCCGAAGCGCAACTCGTGCATCGCGGTGACGACAATCTGGAAACCGTTCGCAAGAGACTTGCGACCTATGAGCAACAAACTCGTCCTTTGCTCGACTATTACGCGTCGAAGAACTTGCTTCGCGTCGTGGACGGCAATCGCAAACGTGAGAGCATCTATCAGGACATCGCAGCAGTCGTGAGTGACGAGGGCGAAGAAGTATCGGCGGGTGTTACATGATTATCGGTAAATCAAAACGAGAACTCGAGAAGATGCGGGCGGCGGGCCAGCTTGTCGGCAAAGTCCTGCAAACTCTTCGCGACATGGTGGAGCCGGGTATCACCACTATGGAGCTGAATCGCGTGGCGGAGAAAATGATTCGCGACGCGGGCGCACTGCCGACCTTTTTGGGTTACAACGGATTTCCTTACTCCATCTGTGCTTCGGTCAACGAGCAGATCGTTCACGGGTTTCCTTCGGATTACAAGCTAAAGGACGGCGACATCTTTTCGATTGACTGCGGCGCGACACTGGAGGGTTTCGTCGGCGACTCGGCGACGACCGTTCCGGTGGGCAAGGTGCATGAAGAGTGGCTCAAGTTGATCCGCGTCACTCAGGAGTGTCTCGATCGGGCGATCGAGAAGTGCCGGCCGGGGAACCATCTGGGCGATATCGGGTGGGCAGTCCAGGAACATGCCGAAGCACACGGTTATTCCGTCGTCCGGGACTATGTCGGGCATGGGATTGGCCGCCGGATGCACGAGGATCCGCAGATTCCGAATTACGGGCGTCCGGGTTTGGGGCCGAAAATCAAGGCCGGGTACGTTTTTGCGATTGAGCCGATGGTGAACCTCGGGTCCCATTACACGAAGCTCCTGTCGGACGGCTGGACGGTCGTGACGCTCGACGGTCAGCCGAGCGCTCATGTGGAGCACACTATTGCGATTACGGAAGAGGGCCCGGAAGTGCTGACATTGGTCTCGTCAGGCACCCCTCAGGCAGTACCGGTCTAATCCGTGTTTTCTCTAACCCGCACACGGATTTGTAAAACCGGCGGGGCGGATGGTATTATTCGCAGTTTGTCGGCTGCTTCAGGTTTAAATCAACCAGAGAGGATATGGCGAAGGAAGAGGCGATAGAAGTCATGGCTAAAGTCCTGGAGACTTTGCCTAACGCTATGTTCCGGGTTGAATTAGAGGATAGTCAGCATCAGGTGCTGGCTCACATTTCAGGAAAGATGCGGAAACATTTTATTCGCATTCTTCCAGGTGATCGTGTTTTGGTGGAGCTTTCTCCTTACGATCTCAATCGCGGCCGAATTACATACCGCTATAAATAGACAGAGGTTACGTCGATGAAAGTCCGTGCGTCGGTCAAGAAGATGTGCGACAAGTGCAAAGTCATCCACCGCAAAGGCGTGGTGCGGGTGATTTGTGTAAATCCGAAACATAAACAGAGACAAGGATAATCGGGAAAGATGGCACGTGTAGCTGGAGTAGATCTACCGCCCAACAAGAGAGCCGAGGTTGGCCTAACTTACATCTATGGCATCGGCCGCTCGCGTTCGAGCTCGGTGTTGAAGGAAGCCGGCGTCAACGTCGACACTCGCGTTCGCGATCTGAGTGAAGACGAGTTGAGCCGCATTCGCGCCATTCTCGAAGCGCAGGGCGAGATCGAAGGCGATCTGCGCAAGCGCGTCCAGATGGACATCAAGCGCCTGATGGATATCGGTTGCTATCGCGGTCTGCGGCATCGTCGTGCGCTCCCAGTGCGCGGACAACGCACGCACACCAACGCTCGCACGCGGAAAGGTCCACGTCGCGCAACGATCGCCAAGAAGAAGGCGCCCGGCAAGAAGTAATTATCCGTGTTAATTGGCCTGAGCAGGCAGAACGCGGTTTTGATTTGAAACCTGAACTGAAAAGTTATGGCAAAAGCAGGCGGAAAGAAAAAAGTCTTTCGTAAGAAAGAGAAGAAGAACGTTCCGAACGGTATCGTCCATATCGCGGCGTCGTTCAACAACACGATGATCTCGATCACGGATCTGGAAGGAAACCTGATCGCGCAATCATCGGCGGGCGCTCGTGGTTTTCGCGGTTCGCGCAAGGGCACTCCATTCGCCGCGCAGCAAGCAGCTTACGAAGCGGCCAAGAAGGCCCACGAAGCCGGCATGCACCAGTGCGAAGTGAGAGTGAAAGGCCCGGGCGGCGGACGTGAGTCGGCGATTCGTGCAATTGCCAATGCTGGTATCAGAGTCACGACGATTCGTGACACGACGCCGATTCCGCACAACGGTTGCAGACCGCCGAAGCGGCGTAGAGTTTAAGTCGTAAGTGAATAAACCCAAAGGATGAAGGATCGGCATCGCTGATCTGTAAACTTTTCCGTCTAACTTTAGACTGGAGGCAAATTAGTTGGCTAGGTATAGAAATGCAGTGTGTCGCCTCTGCAGACGCGAAGGCGCAAAGCTCTTTTTGAAGGGCGATCGTTGTTACAAACCCGCTTGCCCAATTGAGAAACGCGGAACGCAACCGCCCGGACAGCACGGCAATTCGCTGCGGCGCGGAAAAGCGCTCGTTGGTTACGGCCAACAGTTGCGCGAGAAGCAGAAGGTAAAGCGCATCTATTTTATCCTCGAAGGACAGTTTCGCAACTACTTCGAACGCGCTGCCCGCATGAAGGGCATCACCGGTGAAAACCTTCTGTTCCTGCTCGAGCGGCGACTGGATAACGCGGTCTATCGCGCCGGTTTTTCCACTTCGCGCCGGCAGGCGAGGCAACTCGTGAATCACGGTCACATTCAGGTGAATGACCGCAAAGTAGATATTCCCTCTTATCAAGTAAAACCAGGCGACGCCATCAGTGTGCGAGAGGCGAGCAGAAAGAACCCTCACATTGAGGGTGCCTGGCAAACCGCGTCTGGCCGCGGACGTCCCTCGTGGATCTCGGCTGACGGCGGCGATATGTCGGCACGCATTTCGGGAACGCCGGTGCGCGACGACATCGATCGGATGATCAACGAGCAGCTAATCGTCGAACTTTATAGCAAGTAATTAACGCTGGCAGACCGCGGCGCACACGTCGTCGTGGTCCGCCCAGTTTGCATTTTTCTGAGGACCTGGAAACGTTATGGCTATGGATCAAAATAATCTTTGGACGGGATTTCAAATGCCGCGGCGGCTTGCGGCAGATGCGGAGACGCTGACGGAACGGTACGGCCGGTTCTCGGCCCAACCATTCGAGCGCGGCTTTGGCACGACCGTCGGTAATTCGCTACGTCGCGCGCTTCTTTCCTCAATCGAAGGCGCGGCTATCACAGCAGTAAAGATCGAAGGCGTAGAACACGAGTTCTCGTCGATCAAAGGCGTGGTGGAAGATGCCACCGACGTTATTCTGAACCTCAAGCAAGTACCTTTTAAGCTGCACAGCACCGAGGCGAAGACGCTCAGAATCAACAAGGAAGGCGCAGGGGAAGTCACGGCCGCCGATATCGAGGCGGACGGCGACGTTGAGATTCTCGATCCTTCAGTGCATATCGCGACCGTCAGCGACGCCGGATCGTTACGCATCGAGATGCGTCTCAAGCGCGGCCGCGGCTACGTCTCCGCCGATCGCAACTTCGACGAAGACCTGTCGCTCGGTTACATCCCGATCGACTCGGTCCACACACCAGTTAAAAAGGTGAACTACAACGTCGAAGCCGCGCGTCTCGGCCAGAACACGGAATTCGACAAGCTGACGATCGAAGTTTGGACAGACGGCTCCGTTAAACCGGAAGATTCGATCGGTCTTGCGGCGAAGTTGATCAAGGACCACATGTCCATCTTCATCAACTTCGAGGAAGACACTGACGACTACGCTTACGCGAAGATGGAACGTCCCCCGTTGCCGCGTAACGACCAGTTGGATCGCTCGGTCGACGAGCTCGAACTGTCGGTTCGTTCTTACAACTGTCTGAAGAACGCCGACATTCGCACGATTCGCGATCTGGTGCAGCGCACCGAGCGCGAGATGCTGGCGACCAAAAACTTCGGCAAGAAGTCGCTGAACGAGATCAAGGAGATCCTGAACGGTATGGGTCTTGACTTCGGCATGGAGTTTGACGAGCAGGGTAACCCGATTCCGGGCACGGGCGGCCGCGATGGCGCTGACCTGTCAGATTTCGAAGGTGAAGAGGACCAGTAAGGCGGCAGTATGCGACATCTAAAGGCACATCGAAAACTCGGTCGCACCAGCGAGCATCGTCACTCGATGCTGCGCAACCTGGCGACGTCCCTGATCAACTCTCGCGACGAGCGCATCACCACCACGCTGCCGAAAGCAAAAGAGCTGCGTCCGTTCGTTGAACGCGCCATCACGCTTTCGCGCCGCGCTCGCGCTTTCTCTGACGAAGGCTCCGACATGCGTGCGTTGCACCTGCGACGCCAGGCGGCCGGCTTCTTTCACGCAGGTAACACGGCGATGAGTCCGGCGACCGGCAAGCGAGGTCAGTTAAAGCCGGAGCGTACTGCCGGCGTTGCAGCCTTGAGGCGTTTGTTTGATGAACTCGGCGAGCGTTACAAAGACCGTAGCGGCGGCTACACGCGCATTCTTAAACTGGGCCATCGTGATGGTGACGATGCAGAGCTCGCGATCATCGAGCTGGTAGACAATCCGCGCGAGATCGCGGCGATTGAAGCCGAGAAGAAGCGGGCGAAAGCCGCCAGTGCGAAGAAGAAGGGATCGAAGAAAGCAGCCAAGAGCGAAACCACGGAAACCGCCGAGGAAACTGAAGAATAGTAGGCCTGCTCCGTGGCCGGGCTGAGAAAACATGGCTGCACGCAAAGAACAGAACGAACCCGCAGCAAAAGCTTCCGTCAACATGGACGAGCTGCGCGAATTGATCGCGTTGCTGCGCGACAACGGACTGGCGGAGCTGGAGCTCGAACGCGAAGACTTCCGCGTGCGGCTCCGTCGGGAAGGCGGGAACGCGCCGAATGTCGTTGCTGATCGACCGGTGATTCCCATGCCAGTTATCGATCCAGTCCTGCGTCCGCCTGATGGCTCAGCGCCACCAGCCCCCGAGACGAAGAAGGCAGACGAAGCACAGGATCAGGATCTGCACACTATTGTTTCGCCGATCGTCGGTACGTTTTATCGCTCTCCTTCGCCCAGCGCGGATGCGTTTGTGAAGATCGGCAGCAGCGTTGAGCCCGAGACAGTTGTTTGCATTATCGAAGCGATGAAACTCATGAACGAGATTCAAGCTGAAGCGGCCGGTGAAGTAGTGAAAGTTTATGTCGAGAACGGCCAGCCGGTTGAGTACGGTCAGCCGCTTTTCGGAATTCGTAGCTAAACGGAATAACTTTATTTGAGCGCAAATGATCTTATTCATTTGTGCTTTTTTGTGAATGGCCTTTAATCCGCGCAAGTTTAAGAAAATCCTGATCGCGAATCGCGGCGAGATCGCGTGTCGCATCATCTGGACCTGCAAGGAGATGGGCATCAAGACCGTCGCGGTCCATAGCGACGTCGATCGCGATTCGCTTCACGTGCGTTTCGCGGATGAAGCTGCCTGCATTGGACCAGCACCGTCCGCGCAGAGTTATCTCAACATTCCCAGCATCATCAGCACCGCCGAGATTTTCAACGTCGACGCGATTCACCCAGGCTATGGCTTTCTCGCAGAGTCGGCGTACTTCGCCGAGATCTGCGAAGCGTGCAACATCAAGTTCATTGGACCAAGCGCGAACGTCATACGTTTGATGGGCGACAAGATCGAGGCGCGCCGCGTGATGAAAGAAGCGGGCTTGCCGGTCGTGCCGGGAAGTGAAGGCGCAATTACGTCCGAAGAGGAGGGACGACGACTCGCGCGCGATATTGGTTACCCGTTGATGGTTAAAGCTTCCGCGGGCGGTGGCGGTCGCGGCATGCGCATCGTGCGTTCGGAAAAGGAGCTTGGGAAAGCTCTGGAGACGGCGTCGACTGAAGCGGCTGCGGCATTCAATGACGGCAGTGTCTACATCGAGCGTTACATCGATCATCCGCGACACATCGAGATCCAGGTGCTGGCCGACGAGTACGGCGAATGCATCCATCTCGGCGAACGCGAGTGTTCGATCCAACGCCGGCATCAGAAGTTGATGGAGGAAGCTCCGTCGACGGTGTTGACCCCGGAGTTGCGCAAGACCATGGGGGATGCGGCTGTTAACGCGTGTAAGAAGCTTGGTTATTCAAGCGCCGGCACGGTCGAGTTTCTCCTGGATTCGCAGGGCAACTACTACTTCATGGAGATGAACACGCGCATCCAGGTCGAGCATCCCGTTACTGAGATGGTGACGCTCGCGGACATCGTGCGTAATCAGGTGCGGATCGCGGAAGGCGAGCCGCTCGGCTACACGCAGGACGATCTGCTGATCGTCGGGCACGCGATCGAATGTCGCATCAACGCGGAGAATCCGGAAACGTTTGCGCCGTCGCCCGGAACGATAACGGCGTTCAACCTGCCAGGCGGGCCGGGGGTTCGAGTGGATACGTTCGTCTATGCCGGCTACCGTGTCTCGCCGTTTTACGATTCGCTGATTGCGAAGGTAATCGTCCACGCACGCACGCGCGACCTTGCAATAGCCCGCATGAAGCGAGCGTTGGAGATGATGGTAATCGAGGGCATTAAAACCACTATCCCCTTGCACCAGAAGATTATGGACGACCCGAAGTTCCGGCGTGGCGAGATCGGGACTGACTTTATGGAGTATTTTCTGGCGCGCAACGGCAAGGTAGGCGTACAGCGCGCCTAACACCCGGATTGGCGGGATGCGCGGTTGCCGAATTAGTTGGCGTTCCCTATAATATCCGACTTTTCTAAGGCGATTTAGGTCGTCTGAGAGGTAAACGATAATGTCACATGGAATTGTAAGAGCCGGCGGTAAACAGTACCTGGTCAAAGAAGGCCAGACGATCCGCGTCCCCTCGATGGAAGCCGACGCTGGTAGCTCGGTCGAGCTCGAAACGTTGCTGACCACCGGAGACAAAAAGGTCTCGGCCACCGTAGTCGCTCATGGCAAGGATCAGAAGATTGTCGTGTTCAAGAAAAAGCGGCGCAAACAGTACAAGCGCACCCGTGGTCATCGCCAGGGTTTCACGACGCTAAAAATTGATTCGATTGGGTAAACAGTTATGGCACACAAAAAAGGCGTTGGCTCATCTCGAAACGGGCGCGACTCGCAGGCGCAACGGCTAGGACTTAAGAAATTCGGCGGCGAGCGCGTGCTCGGCGGCAACATCATCGCGCGCCAGCGCGGCACCAAGTGGAAACCCGGCAACAATGTTGGGCGAGGGAAAGATGACACGCTTTTCGCGTTAATCGATGGTGTCGTGAAGTTTGAAGACAAAGGCCGCTCCGGCAAGTTCATCAGCGTTTATCCCATGGAGCAAACTGCTGCTTAGAAAAGATCCGTAGCAAGATCGCGACGCCTGAGCAGCAGAGAATGCGCTACCGGGCGTCGTTTTCAATTTAGATGTTTATCGATCGCGCCAAGATCCACGTGCAAGGGGGAGACGGAGGTAACGGAGTTACTGCTTTCCGGCGCGAAAAGTTTGTACCGCGCGGTGGTCCATCAGGCGGTGATGGCGGACGCGGCGGCGACGTGGTCCTGGTGGCCGATGCGTCGCTTAACACGCTGCTCCACCTGCGCTACAACCCGCGTCACGTTGCCAATCGCGGGTTACACGGTGAAGGCTCGAATCGTTCCGGCCACACCGGTGAAGATTTGATTGTTCGAGTTCCGGTAGGAACGCAGATCTTTGACGCTGACACGAATGAGTTGTTGCACGACCTCAGTCACGATGGCGCCCGCTGGCTGGCAGCGCGCGGCGGTCGCGGCGGTTTTGGTAACGCGCGCTTTGCGACGTCCACCAACCGTGCGCCGCGTTATCACCAGAGTGGCAACAAAGGCGAAGAGCGCGAGTTACAACTCGAACTGAAGTTGCTGGCGGACGTCGGTCTCGTCGGTTTTCCAAACGCAGGAAAGTCGACCTTCATCTCGACAGTGTCGGCCGCGCGTCCGAAGATCGCCGACTATCCGTTCACGACGCTGGAACCGCACCTTGGAGTCGTGGACATGGGTGACTTCCGCACGTTTGTGATCGCGGACGTGCCCGGTTTGATTGAAGGTGCGCACACGGGCGCCGGTTTGGGTGATCGCTTTCTGCGACACATCGAGCGCACGAAGTTGTTGCTTCATCTCGTCGACGTTTCCTCGCTGCCGCAACAGGAACCGGTCGTTGCTTACGAGACCGTAAATCGCGAACTCGCTTCGTATAACAAAGATCTGGCAGCGAGACCGCAGTTTGTAGTGGCGACGAAGATCGATGCCGTCGATGACCCTGGAAGGTTAGCGTCGTTGCGGGAACGCGCTGAAACGGAGGGGAAGCAGTTTTTTGCCATCTCGTCGGCGACGAATGAAGGCGTGCGCGAACTGATAAATGCGGTGTCAGCGAAGCTCGACGAGTTGAATACCGCGAGTCGCAACGACACCGTCGAGTTGGCCTTGTAGAAGATGGATGCAAAGAAACGGATTGCCTTGTATGGCGGCACATTCGATCCGGTCCATTCAGGTCATCTCGAGATCGCGCGCAAAGTTTCAGAGCTATTTGAGATTGAGATAGTGCTGTTTATCCCGGCACAGGTGGCGCCACATAAGGTCGGGCGGCCTGTAACGGAGCCGATACATCGCTATGCGATGCTGGCGTTGGCGACGCAGGACGATCCTCGGCTGTCGATCTCGACGTTTGAACTTGAGGCTCCGGATCGGCGGTACACAGTCGATACGGTTGAGCATTTCCGAACGAAGTTCGCCGGCTCAGCCGAGCTCTTTTTCATCATGGGCGCCGACTCATGGTCGGAGATAACAACGTGGCGCGAGTGGGAACGATTGTTGAAGATGATCAACCACATCGTCGTCACCCGGCCGGGCCACGAAATTGACCAAACGTTGCCGGTGGCCGAAGCAAAAGTGTTCTTTACCGATGCGGTAATGAAAGACGTCTCCGCCACCAGCATTCGCAAGGCAGCCGCTGAAGGACGCGTTGCGGAGTTGGACCAACTGGTCCCTGAGCCGGTGGCTGAATACATCAGGAAGTACGAGCTTTACAGATAGACGAATGAAACAGAACTCAACAGTTAAGGAACAATCACTCAATCCGCAACCTGCCATGCGGTCTAAGCCTCAAGCCGAGACCTGCGAGACTGTTCTCGACGAGCGCATCTGCGCCGCGCTTCATGCTGCGGGCGAAAAGAAAGCGATCGAGCCGGTGGTCCTCGATCTGCGCGAGATCGCGAGTTTCACTGATTACTTCGTGATCGTCAGCGGCCAGAACGAGCGACAGGTGCAGGCGATTTCCGACGAGGTCTACGAGCAATTGAAGAAGTCGGGTGAGACGGCAGCAAGAGTCGAAGGTTATAAGACCGCGGAATGGATCCTGCTCGACTACGGCGACTTCGTCGTACACGTGTTTGAACAGAAGGCGCGGCAGTTCTACGACCTGGAACGGTTGTGGCGCGAATCAAAGCGCGTCGAACTGCCCGCGGAGTTCCGCGACGATAGTCCGCGTTCTTTGAGAACCGAATAGTGATTGAGATCTTTGCGCGCTCACCGGGAATGCGTGAGGCGATTAGTCTCGCGGAACGTGTGAGTCGCACAGATTCCAACGTTCTGATCACGGGAGAGTCGGGCAGCGGCAAAGACGTTATCGCATCGTTCATTCATGCGAAGTCGATGCGGGCTGCGCGACCGTTCGTGAAGATCGATTGCGCGACGTTGCCGGGCGCTTTACTTGAAGCCGAGCTCTTTGGTTACGAACGCGGCGCGTTTACGGGAGCTAACGAAGCTAAGCCCGGTCGCTTCGAGGCCGCCGCCAAAGGCACGATCGTTCTCGATGAGATCGCGCATCTTTCGACCGATGCACAGGCGAAGTTACTGCGCGTGATCGAAGAGCGCGACTTTGAAAGGCTAGGCGGACGCAAGACGATCAAGCTCGACGCGCGGTTAATTGCATTGACGAATGTCGATCTCGATGCCGCCGTCAGGTTGCGACGGTTTCGCGAAGATCTCTTTTACCGGTTGAACGTGATTCACATCTCGGTGCCGCCCTTGCGTGAACGCAAGGAAGATCTTTCTAAGTTGATTCAGTATTTCGTGAAGCTGTACGCGACTAAGCACGGACGAAAAGTCGAACGAGTGGCGCTGCCAGCGTTGAAGCTGCTTCAGTCGTACGAGTATCCGGGTAATGCGCGCGAATTGTCGAACATCATCGAACGGGCAGTGCTTGTTGCGACGGGGAAGTCGATTGAAGAGCAGGACTTGCCGTCAGTCGTGAGCGCGGCGGTAAACGCGCGCCGGCAGCAGGAGAAGCCGTTAAGCCTGGCGCAGATGGAAGCAGCGTACATCGCGCAGATGCTGGCTGCGACCCGCGGAAACAAAACCGAGTGCGCGCGCATACTCGGCATCAGCCGCAAGAACCTTTACGAGAAGATTGCGCGCTACGAGCTGAATTGATGCGCTTCCGGATCATTTGGCCAGGGAAGACAAAAGATGCCCGGTTGCGCGCGTTAATTGAAGATTATTCCGGCCGGCTGTCGCATTTTGTCCGTTGTGAAGTAACGGAACTGAAGGAGTTAGGCCGCGTTGACAAAACGGGCATCGATAAGGAAACCAGGCGCATCTCAGACGGACTCCGTCCCGGTGCGATAACCGTGCTGCTGGATCCGGAGGGTGCGGAGTGGACATCGCAACAACTGGCCGAGCAGGTCAGAAGTTGGGAAACAAACGGGATCAAGGAAGTGGCGTTTGTAGTTGGTGGACCGCACGGCGTCGCGCCCGAGTTGATAGCTAGAGTTGATAAGCGTTGGTCGCTTTCACGATTGACGCTGACGCACGAGATGGCGCGAGTGCTGTTGCTGGAGCAGTTGTACCGAGCGTACACGATCCTTCACGGTCTGCCGTACCAGAAGTAAATCTTTCCCGCGCTGAGCGCGGCACTATCAAGTAGGGTTTGGAGGATTAAAACGACGATGGATAAAAGGCGCACTAAGGTTTTCCGCGACAAATTATTGGGCCGTCGCGAGGGTCTGGTTGGGCAGGTCCAGGCGGCGGAGTTGTATAGTCGGGAACGCGACGCCGAAGCAACCCAGGATCCGGCCGACATGGCTGCGAATGCGTATACAAAAGAGTTGCTGGTGTCGATGTCTGACAACGATCGCCAGATGCTGAATCTGATTGATGAAGCACTCGAGCGGATCGAAACGTCTGGTTATGGCAAGTGTGTTCACTGCGGCGAGGCATTGCCGGAGAAGCGTCTTGATGCGGTGCCGTGGGCGCGACACTGCGTACGATGCCAGGATTTGCAGGAGCGCGGACTGCTCGGCGAAGACGACGACTAAAACGCACTACTGATTGAATTACATTTGCGGCCTCCTCGGATTTATCGAGGAGGCCGTTTTGGTTTACCGTCCCAGGTAATTAGCGGGGTAATAGCCCCGGTAATACATAGCATGTTCCTCACAGATGCCTTGCTGTCAGTTCTTTATCCGCAGTCGTGCCGGATTTGTGGAGGCAGCGTCGAGCGACGCCGGTTTGGCGTCGCGTGTGAAGAGTGTTGGAAGAAAACACAGATCTGTGCAGACCGGTTTGCGATTGGATGGTATGAAGGCGCCCTGCGCGAGACGGTTCTGTTACTGAAACGTCAACCGTATCTGCCGCCGCATCTCGTGGCGTTGCTGGTGGAAGCAAGTAAGTCTTTCGCAGGCGTCACCCGGGTTGTTCCAGTCCCATTGCACAAGGAGCGGTTGCGGTCGAGAGGGTTCAATCAGGCGACAATCATTGGCCGCGAGATGTCGCGGGCTCTGGCGGTTCCCCTCGACGAGGTGAGCCTCGTTCGTGTTACCTCCTCCGAAAAACACCGCACCGGCCTTGATGCGAAAGGCCGTCGGGACTCGGTGGCAAAGGCGTTTGTCGTGCGGTATCCGAGGCTAATCGGCGGCGAGGACGTCCTTTTAGTTGACGATGTTTTTACCACCGGCGCGACGGCCGAGGCGTGCCAGGAGGCTCTCATCGAGGCGGGCGCGAGGTCCGTGCTGATTTTCGCCCTGGCGAAGGCCAGACAGTAATCTTTTTGACACCCTCTTCAACGCTCGCGTAATATCAGCCGTACTATGAACGGCAGGGTTTTAGTCCTGAACACCTCTTTTGAGCCCATCAACGTGTGCACCGAGAGGCGCGCCGTGGTGATGATCTTTAAGGGGGTAGCTCGCGTGGAAGAGCACAATGGGCACATGCTTCACTCCCAAAAACTGTCCATCCACGCGCCGTCCGTGATTCGCCTGACCGAGTACATTCACATTCCGTTTGAGCGCCGGTCGCTGTCCCGAAAGAATATCCTCCTGCGCGACCACTCGACCTGCCAGTATTGCGGTAAGCAATACCCGCCTTCGGAGTTAACACTCGATCACGTCCAGCCGCGCTCGCGCGGAGGTGAGTCGGCATGGGATAATCTGGTTGCCTGCTGCAAACGCTGCAATCATAAGAAGGGTAACCGCACGCCCGAGGAATCGGGTATGCACCTGCTGCGCAGGCCACGCGGGTTCTCGCTGCACGTCAATCGACAAATCATGCGATACCTTGGCAGGGCAGATGAGACCTGGCGGAAATACCTGTTTTACGAATCGAATCGAGAATAACTGGCGCGCGCACGCGCCCCCACCTTAGAAAGAGGACATAATGAGTCAAACAATGCTGGCGATCGCGGGGCTGGGACCCATGGAGATTACACTTATCATACTGGCTATCGTCTTGCTCTTCGGCGCAACCAAGCTGCCGCAGCTCGCAAAAGCGTTGGGTCAAAGCAAGCGCGCATTCAAGGAAGGGCTCGACGAGGGCGAACGAGAGCCGACGACCAAAGAGATTAAGGAATAATCATCGTTTCATCGGTGTTCTCTCACCCGCCTTCCTTGCGGGCCCGGCCGAGAGAACACGATGGACTCAGTGACTGTGAGCCTTTTGCCCAACGACTAACGTCGCTTTCACCGAAAGCGCAAATTCCGCCTCATGCCTTTCTTCGTTAATCAAGCGAGAGATTTCGCGGGATAGATCTGCTCTCATATCTTCCCGCACGAGCGCGAGCCACGCGGGCATCAGAAACTCAGCCACCAGCGGCGAATTCAAAAACTGTTCTCCCGAGCCGTAGTCAAATTCTTCGATACGTGTCCACGAGGTCACGTCGCGCAGTCCTTCGTCTTCCGCCATCTGCTCCACTTCCGAAATCGTCGGTAACTCTGTGATCAGATGTTCGACGGCGGCTTCGTGGTCGGTCAGGCCGGTGTTGTGCAACGCCTCCCAGTAAATGGAAAAGAATTCACCAAAACTCGACGAAGTCGGGAGTGCCAGCGCGATCGTTGCGCCTGGACCAGCAACTCTGACCATCTCCGCAAACATCTTGCGCACGCGTTGAGCGGAAATCAGTGACGCGTTGCCGACGACGAGATCGAACTGGTTGTCGGGGAGTGCGAGCGAATCCAACCGGCTTTGACTGAATTGAATGTCCTCTCTGGTGGCAGTCGCTTTTGCCTGGGCCAGTTCGAGACACTCGGCGTTCTCGTCTACGCACAGCAGCTCAAGCTTATTGCCGGCGCGTTCCTGAAGCGCCAGTGCGTGTCCGCCGGTTCCGGCCGCGACGTACAGTGCTTTGCCTTCGTCGGGCAGCTTGACGTGCTCGTCGATCAATTCCGCGAATCGCTCGCCCCAGTCGGGCGCGATGAATAAGTCTTGCAGGAACGCTAATTCCTTATCCGATTTGTTACTGATCCTGTTCATCTGCGTGAAAATACTTCCTCCCTTTTAAACGATCCGGCAAGCATTCCATTTCTTCCTGCGCCTCCGGATCGCTGTGCACGTAGCGATAGTCTTTACCGTAACCGATCTGTTTCATCAGTGGTGTCACAGCGTTTCTGAGATGCAGCGGGACCGGTTCGCGTGATGTTTCGGCGGCGTCAGTCGCGGCTGCGAAGTAGGCGGACTTGATAGCGTTCGACTTCGGCGCCTGGGCCAGGTAGATCACCGCTTGCGAGAGCGGGAACAGTCCTTCCGGAAGTCCGATGAGCTGCACGATGTCGCTGGCGGCTGCGGCCTGGACCATCGCCTGCGGATCCGCGAGTCCGATGTCTTCCGACGCGAGTATGCACAGGCGGCGGGCGATGTAGATCGGATCGGCGCCGCCTTCGATCATGCGTGCGAGCCAGTAGAGCGACGCGTCGACGTCTGAGTTACGCAACGATTTGATGAGGGCGGAGATCAGGTTGTAGTGTTCTTCGCCGCCTTTGTCGTAGGCGTAATGGGCTCGGCCGAGGGCTTCGATAACTGTTTGCTCGGTAATGGTTCGGGTGCCGTCGTCGTCGGGCGTTGTTGATTCAACTGCGGCGTCGAGCGCTGTTAGTGCGACGCGGGCATCGCCGCTTGCTGAATGTGCGATTCGTCCGAGTAGTGCTTCTGAAATAGACGGGTTGTAACTCGCGAGACCACGATCGGCGTCGTCGAGTGCGCGTTGCAAGACGATCTTGATCTCGTCTTCCGCCAGTTGATTCAGCACGAGCACCCGGCAACGCGACAGGAGTGCGCTGGTGACTTCGAATGACGGGTTTTCGGTGGTGGCGCCGATGAGTGTAACGGTGCCGTTTTCGACCGCATGCAACAGCGCGTCCTGCTGAGCTTTGTTGAAACGATGGATCTCGTCGATGAAGAGTACGGTGCGTTTGCCGTAACTCACTTCGGCCTTTGCTTGTTGAATGGCGTCGCGCAGATCCTTAACACCTGAGAAAACGGCCGACAGAGCAATAAAGCGTAGGCCGCTATTCTCCGCGAGCAGGCGCGCGAGTGTTGTCTTACCGGTTCCCGGTGCGCCCCACAGGATCAGCGAAGGCAGACCGGCGCCTCGTTCCACTAGTCTTCGCAGGATGCGTCCTTCGCCGACGAGGTGTTCCTGGCCGACAAATTCCGCCAACGAGCGTGGTCGCATTCGTTCGGCGAGTGGTGCGCCGTCGAGTGGCACGACCTCGGGCGCGTCGTCACCGAACAGACTTCTTGTAGAATTCCAGCGGTCCATGGCCTCCAAAAGGATGTATAATTATCGCCGAAACGAATTAAAGACGCGACCAGCCGGAACCACCGATTTTATGGGCGAAATATGCAGGATCTTCAAGGGAACGCATTTGGCGGAATGTGCGTATACTTGGCGTGCGTGAGAGCCCGGTAAGCGTGATTGGAGAGTAGACGATGAAAGACGCAAAAGACGTTTTGAGGATTGTGGGAATGATCCTCCTGGGAGTGTTCGTTTTCGCAGTGGGCATGCCGATAGTTCTGACCGTGGCGGGGATAGCCACAGGCATCATTTCATTTCTGATTGGACTAGCGGTGCTGTTGATCAAGGTGGCGGTTGTTCTGGCAATTGGTTATTTGATCCTCGTCGGTATTCGCGCCCTGCTGCGTTAGGTTTGCTGCGCCACGTTAGGTGTTAGTCGAACGGGCAATCGGGAGTTAAGCTCCTTCTTCCGATTGCCCGTTTTGACGTTCCTTGGACTCCCAACTGTTGATATTTAGGGTTGACCCTCAACGTTCGCCTGTGCGATTATCGCCCCCGTTTTCACCTCACTTGGAAGGAAGAAGTTAAATGACGCCAGAACAACGACTCGATCGCGCAGAACGCATGCTGATCCTTTTTGTTAAGGCCGGGCGCCGGAGCCGAAGCGCGTGGCGTAAAGAATCGCGCGAGCAAGAAGACAAGCTCAACATCCTCATCAACGCTCAGATTGCCACGGAAGACCAGCTTAGGAGAACGGACGAGCAGATCAGGAAGACGGACGAGCAAATCGAAGCTTTGGCCGGCAAAACGGAACAGGCTCTTGATCGCCTAAGTGCCAGTCAGGCTAAAACTGATGAAGCGCTTGATCGATTAACTGCGAGTCAGGCTAAAACTGATGAAGCGCTTGATCGATTAACTGCGAGTCAGGCTAAAACTGATGAAGCGCTTGATCGATTAACTGCGAGTCAGGCTAAAACTGATGAAGCTCTTCGTC
This sequence comes from uncultured Acidobacteriota bacterium, assembly GCA_963789185.1. GTDB lineage: Bacteria > Acidobacteriota > Blastocatellia > Pyrinomonadales > Pyrinomonadaceae > PSRF01. The sequence continues at coordinate 130,176 of CAWBJU010000004.1, read as the reverse complement.
GCTTCATCAACAGTCTCAACAAGAGCCGGAACGGCAACTCGGAAAACTAGTCTTGATGAAGGAAATGACGGAACGCGAACAGCGGCTTCTGGACCGGTACCTCGACCGTGCATTACGGTGTCTTGAAGCGGAGGAAAAGGCTGAGAACGCGCGGCGAAGATATTGGGCTAAAAGAGGCGGTGTTGAGGCGGAGATGCGAGCACGCTTTGAGAGGGCCCGTAAGAAGTACCTGAAAAAGAAGGCTGCGGACGACAGCTCCCTTGGGGACGAGCCTAAACATTGAATCTGAAATGGACTACATCGCCTTCCTGCATGATGTAGTCTTTGCCTTCCAGTCGTAGTAAACCTTTGTCGCGGGCGGTGGCGTAGGAGCCGGCGGCGAGGAGGTCGTTGTAGGTGATGACTTCCGCACGGATGAAGCCGCGCTCGATGTCGGAATGGATCGTGCCGGCGGCGGTTTGGGCGCGTGTCCCCTGCGGGATCGTCCACGCGCGGACTTCCTTTTCGCCGGCAGTAAGAAATGACATCAATCCAAGCAAGTGATAGGCACTCTTGATCAGCTGGTCGACGCCGCTCGTCGAGACTTTCAGGCTTTTCAAATAGTCGAGCCGTTCCTCCGGTGGTAGCGCTACAAGCTCAGCCTCGAGTTGAGCACAGATGACGACACACTCCGCCGCTTCTCGCTCAGCAATCTCGCGCACAGCACCAACAAACCTGTTCTCGTCCAGATTCGCGAGCGACGCTTCGTCGACATTCGCGGCGTAGATCGTCGGCTTCGTAGTTAACAAGAAAAAGTTGCGCGCAACAGCACGTTCATCCGCCGTCAGTTCAACAGTCCGCGCCGATCGCCCTTGCTCCAGTGCCGGTTGAATCTTGTCGAGCACTTCCAACTCAGCGCGCGCGACCTTATCTCCACCCTTCAAATTCTTTTGCGCCTTCTCACGACGTCGTTCAACTGTCGCCAGATCCGCTAACGCAAGTTCAATCTGAATCGTCTCAATATCCCGCACCGGATCAACCGATCCTTCAACGTGAATCACACTCTCATCTTCAAAACAACGGACCACCTGGACCACCGTGTCCGTTTCGCGAATGTTCGCGAGAAACTGATTACCCAAACCCTCACCCTTCGACGCCCCACGCACCAATCCTGCGATGTCCAGAAACTCGACAGTCGCCGGCACGATCACTTCCGTTTTCACCAGTCGCGCCAACGGTTCAAGCCGCTCATCAGGAACGGAAACGACGCCAACATTCGGTTCGATTGTCGCGAAAGGATAATTCGCCGCAAGTGCAGCCGTCTGCGCCGTGAGCGCGTTGAAGAGGGTCGATTTGCCCACGTTGGGCAGACCCACAATACCTGCTCGTAACATTTATTTGCCTCGCACGAAAGCTAACCTATCTTGCTGGAGTTGTCGATCCCGGTATAATTCCCACTCCGAATAATGATTGCCTCCTTTGCACTGGCCTTACTGGTTACCTTCAGCGGTACCCTTGCGACTTACCTCTACGATGAAAACGCATCGTTAGGCGCGCGCCTGTGCGCCGGAGCTTGTCTCGGATTGACGGTGTTTAGCCTGATCGGTTTCCTCGTTGCCTCGATCGTCGGACTGACCGGCGCCGCGATCATCATCAGCACTGCGATCACGTGCAGCCCCTTGGCACTCCTGCATCGATCCCGCTACGACGAAACGTTTGAAACACGATCTCGACGCAGCGACGAGCTTCGCCCGGAACGTGTTTGTGCGACCAGAGAAAGAAACGATTGGCTACTTTCTTTTCTACGCGGGAACGATCTTCATTCTGTGGAAGGTGTTCGCCCGCGCGGTCATCGAAGAAGCCGGGGGCATCAGCACCGGGCTGCTAAACAACTTCGGCGATCTGCCTTTCCACCTCAGCGTCATTACCAGTTTCGCTTACGGAAACAACTACCCACCCGAAGATCCGACGTACGCTGGTGTCAGCTTTACGTACCCATTTCTCTCTGACTTTGCTTCCGCGATCCTCGTGCGCTGCGGCGCGAGTCTGCGCGAAGCGACCTTCGTCGTCAGTTTCATACTGGCAGTCGCCTTCGTTGGTTTGCTGCACCGCTGGGCGCTGGTGATGCTGCGCGACAAACTCGCGGCGATCATCACACCTTTGATCGTCCTCTTGAATGGAGGCTTCGGCTGGTACCTGTTATTTGAAAAGGCGGCGACTGGTGAGGGTGGTCTGTGGGGCGTGTTAATGGACCTCCCACCGTCGTTCACGGTAATTCCCGAGACGACCTGGCGTTGGGGCAACGCGATCTCCGCGCTCCTCGTTCCGCAGCGCGGATTTCTAATGGGACTGCCGCTCGCCGTCATCGCGTTTACGCAATGGTGGCTCGCACTCGAAAAAGATAGCGACGTGCAGAAGCGTGAAGCCGAAGCGAAGAAGACGAAACAACGCCGGCCGATGCATGTTCCCGAACCGGTTGACTCGCGTTTTCCGCCCCGCACGCGACGCATGATTGCAGCGGGAGTTGCAGCGGGCCTGTTGCCGCTGGTCCATGCGCACAGCTTCATCGTTGTGATGGGCATGGGAGTATGCCTGGCATTGATCTTTGTCCGCTGGCGCGAATGGTTTACCTTCTTCGCCGTTGCTTCGGCGATCGCGATCCCTCAGCTACTCTGGTCCACACTGAACAGCGCTGTCAACGCGAGTACGTTCTTTGCATTCGAGTTGGGCTGGGACCATGGCACGGAAAATCCTGTTGTGTTTTGGCTGATGAACACCGGGTTATTTATTCCATTGATCGTGGCCGCAATACTGCTGAAGACGAACGGCTATCTTGTTGGAAAACGAATTCTGCTGTTCTATTTGCCATTTACTCTCTGCTTCATCGTCCCAAATTTTCTTAAGATGGCACCGTGGATCTGGGACAACATTAAGGTCCTTTATTACTGGTGGCTCGCGTCGGCGCCCGTGGTCGCGTTGTTGTTGGCGTGGCTTTGGCGACGCGGACGATACCTACGCGCGGCTTCGGTGTTGCTCTTTGTCGTAGTCACTTTTGCCGGAGCGCTCGACGTCCTGGGAATCGCATTTCGCGACGTTAAGTACGGAATCTTTGACGCTGCGGGTGTACGTTTCGCGGAGCGAGTAAAGCAAGTAACTCAGCCAAGGTCGTTGATAATTCACGCGCCCGTTCACAACACGCCAGTTTTTCTCACGGGTCGGCGGTCGCTCATGGGTTATCCCGGACACATCTGGACTCACGGACTCGAGTTCGTGCAACGTGAGGGCGAGATCAAACGCATCTATCTCGGCTCGCCTGACGCACTACAGCTACTCAACAATTACAGCGTCGATTATGCTGTGATTGGACCACAGGAGCGCATCGTGACTCCGCCGAACGAGCAGTTCTTTTCGCGCTTCGAGAAGGTAGAACAAGTTGGCGAATACAGCCTCTACAAAATCAGGTAAGAAAAAAGCGAAGCAGCAGGCCGCGGTTGGACACAAACCCGCCGCGCCCGCCCCTACCGTAGCTGTTTCCTCCGATATTCCTGAACGCTTTTGGCAGATCAGTGTGATTGCGATCCTGCTCATCGCGGCGGTCCTCAGGTTCTACGATCTGAATCTCGTCCCGTTGCATCACGACGAAGGCGTTAACGGAAATTTCCTGGTGAGGCTCGTGCGCGAGGGCGCATATAAATACGATCCGGAAAACTATCATGGCCCAACTCTCTATTACTTCGCAGCACTGATCCCGTGGATCACGCGACTCCTGTTTGGCGTCGTTGCGCGTGACCACTACGGACTGACGACGATCACGATCCGTTTTGTCCCGGCTCTGTTTGGACTCGCGACTATCGGTCTCGTATTCCTGTTGCGTCGCCGGCTGGGAACCATAGCGACGTTGTCAGCAGCGTTGCTGTTGGCTGTTTCTCCCGGTGCGGTTTATTTGTCCCGCTACTTCATTCACGAGACGCAGTTTGCTTTCTTTACTCTCGGCATAGTCGTCGCGGGGCTTCGTTTCTACGACACGCGCAATCCGACCTGGCTGGTGCTGGCGAGTGCGTCGGCGGCGCTGCTGTTTGCGACAAAAGAAACCGCGATTATCTCGATGGGCGTGCTGCTGATCGCTTTCGGGTTGACACACATCTATCGTCACTTTTTTGGCAAAGCACTTCTGCAACCGTCCGGCAAAAGTCGCAGATATGGCGCGCCGCAGGAAAGTGCGTTCAGAACGTTCCTCGACGAGTTTGGGAGAACGAATCTCCTGATCTCAGCCGCGATTGCGATCGCGGTTTTTCTGTTTCTCAACATTTTGTTTTACTCGTCGTTCTTTAAAAACGCGCAGGGAATTAGCGACGCACTAAAGACGTTTCAGATTTGGACCAAGACCGGGCAAACGGCGCACGTGCATCCGCTGATGACGTATTTTTGGTGGCTGTTTCGACAGGAGTCGCCGTTGTTGTTGCTCGGAGCTATTGGCGCGTTCGTGATTGTGTTGAAACCGAAGAATACCCTCGCGCTGTTTTCGGCGCTTTGGGCATTTGGGCTGATTGCGGCGTATTCGTTAATCCCCTACAAGACGCCCTGGCTGGTGCTGAACTTTATCCCGCCGCTCGCGTTGATCGCCGGTTATGTGATCCAGCAGATCTGGGAATTCGAGCGTCCTCAGTTTCGAATTGTCGCGATGGTGTTGTTCATCGCCGTGGGTGTGAGCACGTTTCAGAGCATCGATCTGAATTTCATTAACTACGACAACGACCATACTTATTACGTCTATGTTTACGCGCATACACGGCGGGGGATGTTGGACCTCGTAAGAAATGTTGAGCAGATCGCGAAGGAAAAAGACGGCGAGCAAACCGGAATCACGATTGTCAGCCCGGATTACTGGCCACTGCCGTGGTATCTGCGCGATTACAAGCGCACGGCTTATTTCGCGCAGATGGCCCCGTCAACCGAGCCCCTGATCATCGCGAAGGACATCCAGAAGGCCGAGATGGAAGCGAATTTCGGGGAACTCTATCGCCAGGTACCCTCGAACGATTCGGACGGCGCATTCGAGTTGCGCCCGGGCGTCCGGTTGCTACTCTACGTCCGGCGGAACCGTCTCTAAGACCGGGACGAGCACGCTGTTTAAGCACTCGTAACTAACCTTGCTTCTCACTTCAATAACGACAGCGCACTTCATGTTGTGGTTGACATTCTAAGCGTGTCGCACTTATAGTGGCTCACCCGTCGTACGCTCTTCGGAATCTCGCGCTCGAGGTCCCGAGCTGGCCCGAAACAGAGCTAATTTAGACCTAATGTTCAAACTGCAACGTCTGGAAATCACTGGGTTTAAATCCTTCGCCGATTACACTGAAATAGTCTTCACAGGAGATGGAATCACCGCCATCGTCGGTCCTAACGGCTGCGGTAAGAGCAACGTCGCGGACGCGATTGCCTGGGTCCTCGGCGAGCAGCGCGTTAAGCACCTGCGCGGCGGCGAGATGAAAGACGTCATCTTCCAGGGCTCTCGGAATCGTCCTCCCAGCGGCATGTCGGAAGTCGTCATGCACCTGGTCAGAGACGAAGTCGATACACCCGAGCCTGATATTGAAGATATCGATTCGACGTTGGAGAAGATCGACGATCGCCTGGTGAACATCGATCCTGTCCTGGCGCAAGAACTCGCGCCGGAACCAGAAGCTACTGCACCGGCGGAAAGCACCGATGCGGCGCCGGCAGCGGCTGCCGCTCCAAAGACGCCACACAAGCGACACTGGCGCCGTCGAAACCTGGCCCTCGAATTCGCACCGGGTGAAGCGGTCTCCGTTACGCGCCGGCTGTATCGTTCCGGCGAGAGCGAGTACCTCCTGAACGACAGAATCTGTCGTCTGCGTGACATTCAGGATCTGTTCTCCGGCACCGGACTATCCGGTGGTCACTACGCCATCATCGAGCAGGGACGCATTGGTCAGATTCTTTCGGCCAAGCCGATGGACCGTCGCACGATCATCGAGGAGGCAGCAGGAATTACGAAGTTCCGCGTGCGACAACGGGCGACCGAAGCGCGACTCGACAATGCCCGCTCCAATCTCTCGCGCATTTCCGACATCGTCGCCGAGATCGATCGACAGGTAAACAGCCTGCGCCGTCAGGCCGCGAAGGCGCGTCGTTATGGCGTGCTGCGCGAAGAGCTGCGCGACTTGCTGCGGCACGTTTACGTCGCGGAAGATCGCAAGCTCGATTTTGTACTGCAAGAGACAAACGCCAAACTTACAGACGTAACCGAACTCGAACTCGCCATCGCGGGCGATCTTACAAAACGTGAAGAAGCAGCCCGAGCGGCGACGCAGGAAGCTCGAAACCTCGAAGATGAATTAGCGACGGTGCGCGCCGCAGCCGCTGAAGCCGTGTTGCAACGCGATCGCCAGGCTCGTGAGTGCGTCTATCAACAGGAACAACTGAGCGAGATCGAAAAGCGGCGTGGGGAAGTTACCAGTGAGATAGAAGGTTTGACGTCGCGCCTCGTGTTGATTGAAGCCGAGTGTTTGCGGTTGCAACAGGAAGACGCGCGGTTGCGTGAAGAGTCTGACCGCAGCGCCTCAGAACTGCGAACTGCTGAAGAGTCGTACGCCGGAAAACTCGCCGGAGCAACGTCAGCCGAATCCGAAATCGAAAACGCCCGCGCCGAACTGCTTTCGCAAACCGCAATCGCCGAGCGCGTTCGCGAGATTGCCCGCCAACTCGAAAGCACGCTCGAGCGTCTCGCGCAGCAAGCTGAAGGTCTAGCCCGTGAAGGTGATCGTGCCGCGAGCCAACACGCGGAACGAAAGCTCGAAGCTGAGGAACTCGCACGCGAACTCGGCGACGCTCGTGCGCGCGTGACGCGGCTCCAGGTCGAACGCGAAACAGCGGTCGAAGCCGTGGTTCGTGGACACGAAGCTGTCAGCGATACGGAAGCTCAACTCACACACGTGCGCGACGAACACTCGCGCGCCAGTCACCGGCTCGAAAGTTTGAGAGAGTTGGACCACCGGCGTGCTTATTATTCGCCCGCGGTGCAGCTCGTTTTCTCTTCTGACGACACGCCACGCAATTTTCATTTCATAGGCACGCTCGCAGACGCATTGAATGTTGACGCCAAGTGGGAAAGAGCGGTTGAAGGCGTGCTAGGCTCGTCCTTGCAGTCGATCGTTGTGCCGACGCCTGACGACGCGGTGCGCGCGGCGCAGTGGTTAAGGGAGAACAATGGAGGTCGAGCGAGTTTTCTCGTCGCCGGTCTTCATGGTGGTAGTGATGAAGCTGAAGCGGTTTTAACAACCACTCTCGCGTGCCGTCTCGAAGAGCGGCCTGCACTTGCCAACGGCCAAACGGAACACTTCCGCGAAGATCTTCGCATCTCCGATCTGCTCGGCGCGCCACAGCAACTCGTCACTGTTCTGAAGCGGACGATGCCGCAAAGGATGAACGCGAGACTCGCGGCCAATCTCGACGACGCAATGCTTCAGTCGATTGCCACCGGTGAGACGTACGTGACGTTGAACGGCGACTGGATCTCGAGCGGACAGTTTGTCAGCGCCGGTCACGCACGCGATCTTGAAGAAGGGGCGGGACTGCTCGCGTTCAAACGCGAATTGCGTGAATTGGAAATGCGTGCCCACACGCTGGCGGGCGAAGTTGATTTAGCTGCTACGGCTGCCAGAGAAGCTCGCTCGCGGCTCGTCGGCCTGGAAGACTCCGTCGTCATTCTTAACGAAGCCATCGGTCGCGAAGAGCGCGAAGCGATCCAGCAGCAACACACGGTTAGCGGTCTCGAGCAGGAAGTTGAACGAGCCGAGCGTCACATGCGCGTGGTGGGCCAGGACTCGCTGCGCGTCGAAGAGGAACGAATCGAGATTGAACAGCGTCGGACTCGCGCGCTCGAAGAAGCGGAAACCGCCGAAGCCGCGCGCGAAGCAGCGGCCGATAACGTGATTCGCGCCTCAGCATTGTTGACCGACTTGCGTCGCGAAGCGGAACTCGAAAGCGAATCGCTCGCGGGTCAACGTGCAAGCGCCGCCGCTGCCGCCGAACGACGTCGCAGCACAACTGCCGAACTCCGACGCATCGAAGGCGAACTCGCCGACTTCGCCGCCCGCGTGCAGCGCCATCGAATGGACCTCGCGGAAATGGACGGCCGCGCCGAGGAATTAAAAGTTTCCATCTCGGATCTCGAGTTCAAAGCAAGTACGGTCGAAAGCGATCGCGCGCGCGAAGAAGAGCAGATTAACGACCTTTCCAATCGTTTGCAGCAAGCTCGACGGCAGGCAGACGAATGCTCGACCGAACTTTCAGAGCTGAACCGCCAGGCAGCGGAAGTTCGCGATTCACGCGCGGGCCTCGAAGTGCAACGCGCCGAAGCGCATGCGCGACAAACGTTCGTTCACGAAAACTGTCAGACCGAGTTGGGCCAATCGCTCGAAGATCTCGCACGCGAACTAACGCTCGCCGACGAGTTCGATCTCGACACGAGTCACAAGCGGGTCGAAGAACTGCGCACGCGGCTCGAGGGTTTTGGCGGCGTCAACATGATGGCGCTCGAAGAGCTCGCGGAAGCGGAAGAACGGTTGTTGTTCCTTACCGTCCAACGGCAGGACATCATCGAAGGCATCTCGGCAACCGAAGAAGCGCTGCGCGAGATCAAACGTCGCTCACGCGAACGTTTCCGTCACGCGTTCGAACAGATCAACAAGAACTTCAGCGTCCTGTTCCAGGAACTATTCGGCGGCGGCCGTGGCGAGATGAGCTTGATCGATGCCGATGACGTGTTGGAGTCCGGCATCGACGTGATCGCCCAACCGCCCGGCAAACGCTTGCAGAACGTGCTTCTACTTTCGGGTGGTGAAAAGGCAATGGCCGCGCTCGCGCTCGTGTTGGGCATTTTCCACTATCGCCCCGCGCCGTTCTGTCTGCTGGACGAAGTCGACGCGCCACTTGACGAAGCGAACGTAGGACGCTTTACTGATAAGGTCCTTCAGATGGCCGCCGACACGCAGTTTATCGTGATCACTCACAATAAACGGACGATGGAGATGGCGCGCGCGCTTTACGGCGTAACGATGGAGGAGGCAGGCGTTTCGAAGTTAGTGTCGGTAAAGTTTGAGTGAATAAACGAAAATCATTTACGCAAGGCCTCCCCGCCGCGCTCCTGATTTTGGGCGCGGCGATTTTTACTTACGCGCAAAATCCAGGACCGACGAAGCACAATACGCGCCCGACGCAAACGGCAACGACTCCGGGTGCGGTGACGGAAAACAAGGGCGAGCCCGTCAAATACACGTATGAGTTTTCGCAGCCGAAGTTCGTCATCAAACACATCGTGCTGGAACACGATGCGAACGGGCGCGGCACCGTTAAGTTCGAACGCCTGAACGAAGACACTCCAATCGTCGAACCGCTTGCGCTTTCGTCCGCGGCGCTAGCGCGCATCAACGCCGCGTGGCAGGGGCTTCAGTTTTTAGATTCCAACACAGACTATCAAGCCGATAAGCAGTTTCCGCATCTCGGCACGATGAAGATCGGCATGGAGCAGGGAACTCGAAAGCGCGTCGCGGAATTTAATTGGACCAACAACAGCAACGCGGAGATTCTGATCAACGAGTATCGCCGCGCTGCCGATCAGGCCATCCTCATTTTCGACATCTCGGTCTCGCGCGAGAACCAGCCGTTGAATGCGCCGAAGTTAATGGAAGTGATGGAGTCGCTGATGAAGCGCAACGGTCTCTCCGACCCGGAACAATTGCTGCCCTTGCTAAAGGACCTCAGCACCGAAGAACGCATTCCCTTGATCGCGCGCAACCACGCGCTGCGGATCATGAAAAAGATCCGTGGCAAATGAAGCCTCGCAAAGTCCTGCGGCAATAGCCCGAACACAGGCAGACGACGGCGCTCAACTAACGCATCCGGATGTTCTGGACGCAGACGTTCGCTGGCGCTCGGAAAGACTGTTCACCGCGGAAGAATTGAACTTCGATATTCCAGCAGCGGCGGTCGACTGGATGAACAATCTGAGTCGTCGCCCGGATCGCGAACAATTGCGTCCAGCGGTGCTGAGTCTCAAGCGCGAGCTTGAAGCGGTAGTGGCCAGCGACCGGACCACCCAAAAGGACCGCCACTTCGCCCGGGAAATCGGCCAGTGGCTGACGGTCTGGCTGCAAAATCCGGCGATTTTCGACGATTGGTTCGAACTGCGCCGAAATACCGCCGAGTTCATTCAGTTATTCGGGTCGTAAAACGTTTCCCCGCCCCACATTTTGGAACTTTTATCGCATGCCCAGCGAATACCCATGTCTGTCAATCGCATTTGGGCGCATGAATCTGAAAAGCGAACTCGGTGATAGCGAACTGCTGCGGTCAATGCTGGCCGGAGATGAGGAGGCGCTCGCGCTTCTGTATCGCCGGCAGCAGGGAAGCGTCTACCGGTTCGCTTTGCAGATGAGCGGCTCGAAACCGATCGCGGAAGACGTCACGCAGGAAGTGTTTCTGTTCCTGATGCGCGAAGGGCATGTATTCGATCCGGCGCGCGGGACGCTGAATGCATTCCTGCTGGGTGTGGCGCGAAATCATGTGTTGCGCCGGATGCGCGTTGACCATTTCTTGACTCCGCTTGGCGACGATGACGAGACGGAAGTGAGTGTCGCGGTACTTGAAACAGCCTTGCGTCCAATCGAGGATCTGGCGCGGGCGGAGACGATCGAGCTAGTTCGCAAAGCCGTGCTCAGTTTGCCGGCGAAGTATCGTGAAGTGGTTGTGTTATGCGAACTCCAGGATGTGAGTTATGGAGAAGCGGCCGAGATTCTTGGTTGTGCGATCGGCACCGTTCGTTCGCGTCTACATCGCGCGCGGGCGTTGCTGCTTGCAAAGTTGCGGCCGTCAGAACAGCTTGATGATGCGACTTCAGCGACCTTGAAGTCAGCGGGGTGTTTCGCATGAACTCTCAAAGATCAGATGAAGAAATACTGACGAGTGGCTTGCGGTTGCTCGCCGAAGAGATGGCGTCGCAGGACGCGCCGCCGGAAATCGAACAGAAGTTACGCGAGGAGTTTCGCGCTCGCGCAGTGGTCGTGCCGATGCCGGTTAGGCGGAGATACACCGGTTACTGGGTTGCAGCGGGCATCGCGGCAGTTCTGTTGATTGCAGTCAGTGTGGTTGCGCTTCGGTCTCGCACGGATCCACCAAAACCAGTGAACGCTCAACAGACCGAGCAGCCACGGATCAAAGAAGAAGAACCCCGCCCGGTTCTCGAAACACCAAAGGTGGAGGAAGTCGTCGCACAGAAACCACGTCGACGTGCTGTTCGCCGGCCGGCAAACAGCGCAATTGCGAACCATGTGAATCGCGAGATCGCCACCGACTTCATGCCGCTCGGATATCTCAACCCAGCGACGTTGCAGGACGGCGGACAGATAATTCGCGTCGAGCTCCCGCGCTCGTCACTGGTGAACTTCGGCTTGCCGGTAAACATGAATCGTTATCACGAGAAAGTAAAAGCTGATGTCTTGTTAGGGGCCGATGGGTTGGCCCACGCCATACGTTTTGTTCAATAAGGTGATCCCGGCGATGCCGGATCGAAAGGAATGACCGAGATGAGAAAAGTATTCGTAACGTTTGCGGTTTTGCTGTTGGCAGGAACGACCGCCTTTGCGCAGACGGCGCAGGGTGTCGTGATCCAGCAAACGCGTGTTCAGGGTCCTCCAGGAGCGCCGTTGCCTCCAACGCCGGACGGTAATTTCCTATTCGTCGCAGCCGAAGGTTTTGAGGGCAAGGTCGTAAAGGGAGCTCCTTATTCAGGGGAAGCCGTGACGGAGCACGTTCAAGTGCTCGCCGACGGCAATCGCATCGTCAACAGGTTTGCCAGCGCGGTTTATCGCGACGGCGAAGGCCGCACGCGGCGTGAGCAGACGCTCAAGGGTCTGAACATGATCGGAGTGGATCAGGAATCGATGCAAATCATCCTGATCAACGATCCGGTTGCGGGCGTCACGTATTCGTTGGACTCACGCTCTCGCACCGCGATCAAGAGCATTCCTTTTAAGATCGAGTTAGGACCGAAGGGGGCGACAGGCGCTGATGTTGAAGGTCGCCGTTTCGAATTCAAAGTCGCGCCGCCCAGCGGAAACACCGGAACGATGATCGTTACCTCGCCAGCGGGCTCGCCCGCGCCACCGCCGGAAGCTCGGATTCAGGTTCAACGATCAGAACAGATCAACATTGCCGCAGGCAGCGCCGGCGCGGCCTACGCCTTCCGCCGGACCCAGCCGTCACCCAACGCCAGCAAAGTCACGGAGGAACTCGGCAAACAGCTTGTAGAAGGCGTTGAAGCGGAAGGTAAACGAACAACGATCACTATTCCAGCCGGTGAAATGGGCAACGAACGTCCGATAGACATCGTCCACGAACAGTGGTACTCACCGGAGTTGCAGTTGATGGTGATGACTCGTACCAGCGATCCGAGGTCGGGAGAGACGACTTACAAACTCACGAACATCAATCGCAGCGAGCCTGCCAGGACTCTCTTCGAAGTACCGTCTGAATACACAGTCAGAGACAGTTTTCACGTCCCCGGCGGGCCGCTCGTTCCGCGCACCCGCAAGCTGACAAGGCCCGACGAGCAGTAGAAACATCTAAGGGGTAATCCGTGTTACACAACACGGATTACTCCTCTTCTTCACCACCCTTAATCCGTCCCTCAGCCCGCGACTGCTCCACGATCTTTTGGGCCAACTGACCAGGAACCGGATCGTAGTGTGAAAACTGCATGTGGAACGAACCGCGTGCGGCCGTGATCGAGTTCAGCGTCGATTGGTAGTTCAACATCTCGGCCATCGGCACCTGCGCTTTGATCACCTGTTGCTTGCCCATCGCTTCCATTCCCTGCACGCGTCCGCGACGTGAATTGAGATCGCCCATGATGTCGCCGCTGTACTCCTGAGGCGCGGCGATATCGACGTCCATTATCGGCTCCAGCAGCGACGGTTTCACTTTCTCCATCGCCGCACGAAACGCCTTGCGTCCAGCCGCGCGGAACGAGTGTTCGTCAGAGTCCACCGGGTGGAACGAACCATCCACGAGCTGCACTTTGAAATCGACGAGGGGATAGCCGGCAATCGCGCCCGACTGTGCCGCCTCCACGATTCCTTTCTCAATCGCCGGACGAAACTGCTGCGGCACCGAACCGCCGAAGATCTTGTCTTCAAAAACAAACCCGCCGCCGCGCGGCATCGGCTCGAACACGCACTTGCAGTCGCCAAACTGCCCGCGGCCGCCGGTCTGTTTCTTGTGTCGACCCTGAACTTCCGCGCGCTGCGTGATCGTTTCCTTGTACGGAACTTTCGGCGGATGCAGCGTCACTTCCACGCTGTACCGCTTCTTTAGTTTCTCGACAACTGTTTCGACGTGCAGTTGTCCTGAACCTGAAAGCAGAAACTCCTTCGTCTGCGCGTCGCGACTAAAGTGCAGCGCCTGATCTTCTTCAAGAATCTTGTGCAACGCGACGCTGATCTTCTCTTCGTCCTGTCGCGACTTCGGCTCGATCGCAAATGCGATTGCCGCTTCCGGATACTCAACCGGGTCGTAAACGATTTGCGCCTGTTTGTCGGACATCGTGTCGCCCGTTTGTGTTTCTTTCAACTTCACGCACGCGATGATGTCGCCGGCATGAACTTCGGCCACTTTGTCGAGTTGTTTGCCCTGCACAGTGTGCAGCGCCCCGAGTCGCTCCATGACGCCGCGCGTCGAGTTGAACGTGTTCGCGTCGGTTTGCACGTGACCGCTGATAACCTTGAAAACGTTGATGCGGCCCGCAAACGGATCCGCGATCGTGCGGAAGCAGTAAGCCGAAAACGGTTCGCTGTCGCTGTACTTGCGTCCGATGCGTTCGGCGTCCGGACGCGCATCAACCTGCTTGCCCCATTCCTGTTCGTGGTGCGCTGGATCCGGAGCGTAATCGACGAGTCCGTTCAGCAACGCACGGAGTCCAACCTGAGTGATGCTTGAAACAGCAAACACCGGGCAGAGTTTGCTCTGCGCGATCGCGTTGTTGATGTTCGGGAGAATGTCTTCTTCGTCGAGCGTGCCGTTTTCGAAATACTTCTCCATCAGTTGATCGTTCGACTCGGCCACCAGTTCGACGAGCCGCTCGCGCGTCTTGTCAACGATGTCGCGTCCTTCGCTTGGAATATCGATCTCTTTCGCTTGCCCGTCCGCGCCCAGCTCGTAGGCTTTCATATGGACCACATCGACGACGCCGCGAAAATCCTTCTCCTTCCCGATGGGTAACGTAAAAGGAATGATTGCTCTGCTGAAAGTATTTTGCGCGGTCTGGAGTGCGGCGCCGAAGTCCGCGTGTTCTTTGTCGAGCTTGGTGATCACCATGACGCGGGGGACCATAAACTCGTTCGCATAGGCCCACGTCTTTTCTGTTTGCACTTCAACGCCCTTGACGCCGTCGACGACGACTATCGCGCAATCTGCTACGCGCAGCGCGGGTCGCGCATGTGAAACGAACGCGGCGTAACCAGGCGTGTCGATAAAATTAAGCTTTGATTCGCGATGTTCGAGATGTGCGAGTGAAGTATTGAGTGTGATCTTACGAGCGATGGAATCTTCTTCATAATCCGTGACTGTGGTGCCTTCATCCACCTTACCCCAGCGCGGTGTGGCTCCGGCGACGTAGAGAAGCGAGCTTACCAACTGCGTCTTCCCTGCGTCGCCATGTCCAATGACGGCAAGGTTGCGAATGGCTTCAGTCGGATAGACTTTCATAACGTTTGATTCCTTTCAGACATGGGAATTTTGGCGATGTTTTCCGTGAATTATTCCGTGATTTAGGCCAGTAATTTAACCAACCGGCACAAGCAAATCAAGTTGACTGTTATTCGGTTGCAAATCGATGTTTAGGCGTTGTCAGCCATCCCTCCGGCCATCTTTAGCCCCGCAAATTGCATCAGAAACTCGTGGAATAGGAGTAGAAAAGAAAGTTATGTATAACCGGAAGTTTTTGTCGTTGGCGGTAGCGCTCGTGATTGCGATTGCGACGCTCGGAGGCGCTTCTGCCAAATCAAATAGTGATAGTGAAACTTTGCAAACAATCGAGCCGCTAAACCTCGCGGTCCTGATCCAGGATGATTTGGTGCCGCAAGTGGGCAGCGAGCTTGGTGTAACGCGTGAGTTCATTCGTTCACTGCCGAAGGGATCGCAAGTTATGGTTGGTTACATAACTTCGGGTTCACTTCAGGTCAGGCAATCTTTTACGACCGACCTTGATAAGGCCGCGCGATCGTTGCGCGTTCCGATCGGCAGCACGAGTGCTTCGCCGTACAATCCGTATGTTGAAGTGATCGAAGCGCTGAAGAAATTCAAGAACGAAGGATCGACCAACGCGAACGCCATATTACTGATCTCTGATGGTCTCGACACGTCACGAGGGTTCGACTCAACCGCGGCGGGAAACACACTCGACCTCCATCGCGCGATTGAGAAAGCCAATGAGCTTCGCGTCGCAGTGTTCAGCTTCTACGCGCCGTCAGTTGGTTTGACGAGCCGCAGCCGTTTGGCCGCGAGCTACGGACAGAGTTCGCTCAACAGGATCAGTGACGA
Source organism: uncultured Acidobacteriota bacterium (assembly GCA_963789185.1). Taxonomy (GTDB): domain Bacteria; phylum Acidobacteriota; class Blastocatellia; order Pyrinomonadales; family Pyrinomonadaceae; genus PSRF01. Next base: position 114,579 of record CAWBJU010000004.1, on the reverse strand, counting down.
GACTGGTGGCCGGGCGTTCTTCCAGGGCACAACAGGGTTCGTCACGTTCGATTCGTACTTCGATCGGCTGCGCGAGCAGTTGAACCGTCAGTACGCTCGAGCGCGCTAAAACTTAGTTCATTCCCCCATTGAATCCGTGTTCGTTTAACGACGGGCACGGATTTAATCTTTTGCTTGGCGGTGAGAAAATACGGTGGTAGAGTTATCGGCGGTCGGCCCACACTATCAAAGCCCAAACAGCAGTGCGCGAATATTGTCTCATCGTCGAAGGCGCGTATCTTTCCGAATCTGAAGCCGAGCACGCTCTGCGCGACCCGTTCATCGAAGACTGGGTTGAGCAAACCGGCCGTTTCCGCATTCACAACATGGACGAGATTCTGATCACGCCCGGCGTGACACTCGGACAACTCGGCATCGTCATGATCGACGATCGTGTATTTGAAATTGCCAGCACCGATCCTGACCATCCACTGACCGAACACACAGCCAAGGGTGTCGCCGAAGCGTTGCGGCGTCAGGACATGTTCGACGAGATCACGACCGAGCCACGTGAGGAAGCGTAGCCGATGACTGACTCGTTTCCGACGTTCGCGACGTTCCTGGGCGATCGCGTTCGAATTCTCACCGGCGACATTACGACTCACGACGTAACCGCCATCGTCAATGCTGCCAACTCGACGCTGCTCGGCGGCGGTGGCGTGGATGGCGCCATTCACAGAACCGGTGGTCCACAGATCCTCGCCGAGTGTAAACAGATTCGGGAAACCACTCATCCCAACGGTTTGCCGACCGGCGAGGCCGTAATCACCACCGGCGGAAATCTTGCGGCGCAGTATGTGATTCACACCGTCGGGCCTATTTACGGCCGCAACCCCGCGCGTGAAGCGGAACTGCTCGCCGCGTGTTATCAAAACTCTTTGCGGCTCGGGCGGCAGTACGCAATTTCGTCCATCGCTTTTCCTTCCATCTCCACGGGCGCGTTCGGTTATCCCAAGCCGGAAGCCGCCGCGATCGCGTCCCAGTCAATCAAGGATTTCCTCAGCACCGACAACCAGATACAGGAAGTGCGGCTGGTCTTTTTTCAACCACGCGACGCGCGCGTGTTTCTGGAGTACCAGAAATTCGAGTAGACTCTCACGTTTTGTTTTCAACAACCTACGCAAACACATAATCACGAATGTCACTTTTGCCGCTTGAATCTTTAGCTTGGAATTATTGGTGGAGCTGGGCGCCGGATGGCGTTGCTGTTTTTCGCGATCTCGATCCGGAGCTTTGGGAAGAATACGAACATAATCCACGAGAACTGTTGGCCAGGGTTTCGCCCTATCGCCTGGCAGAGGTATCGAGTGACCCCGTTTATTTGGAACGCGTGCACCTTCTGGCTCAACGTTTCGACACTTACATGAGCGCGGCGCCAGCTTCGACAACCGCGATCACATCGGAACATCCAGTCGCTTACTTTTGCGCCGAGTTTGGTATACACAACTCGTTGCCACTTTACTCAGGCGGTCTCGGCATACTGGCCGGCGATCACTTGAAGTCGGCAAGCGATCTCAACCTGCCCCTCGTAGCTGTTGGTTTGCTTTACCGTTACGGCTACTTTCGCCAGCGACTTCGCAACGATGGCTGGCAGGAAGAACACTACGGCGAGACACACCCGAACGATCTACCACTCACGTTAGTGAAAAGTGACGACGATAAGCCGCTGCGGATCGAGGTGTTGATTCGCGAGCGCAACGTGTTGGCCCAGGTGTGGCGTGCAGCCGTCGGTAGAGTCACGCTTTATCTGTTGGACACAAACATTCCTGAGAATGTCGAGACGGATCGTTGGGTGACGGGTCATCTTTACGGTGGCGATCGCGAGACGCGCATTGTTCAGGAGATGTTGCTCGGTATCGGCGGCGTTCGTCTGTTGCGAAAGCTTGGCGTCACTCCGCATGTGTTTCATTTGAATGAAGGTCACTCAGCGTTTTTGACGTTGGAGTTGGCGCGCGAGGTTATTCAGTCTGAGCGACGCAGTTGGTCCGAAGCTGTGGACGTTGTTCGCCGGCAGTGTGTTTTTACAACGCACACGCCAGTTGCGGCAGGGAATGACGAATTCGATGCGGCGCTCGTGACGCGCGTGTTTGGAGCTTCGTATCCGCGTGCGCTGGGGCTCACGGAGGATGAGTTTCTCGCGCTGGGACGCGTCGATCCCAACAACAAAACGGAGCGATACGGGTTGACGCCGCTTGCGATTCGTATGTGCCGCTCGACGAACGGTGTCAGCCGCAAGCACGGCGAAGTTTCGCGCGCGTTGTGGCAGAAGTTGTTTCCGGGAAAGACTGTGTCTGACGTTCCGATTACGCACGTGACGAACGGCGTTCATGTGCCGACGTGGATCTCGCCGTTGCTGCGTTGGGTGTTCGAGAAGTACATGGGTGAGGACTGGGACGCGAAGCTGCTGGACCAGGGTGCGTGGAGTGATGCGGTGGCGCGGATCACTGATGAAGACCTGTGGTTTGTTCATTCGCAGTTAAAAGAGCGTTTGGTCGCCTTCGTCCAAACTCGCGCGCCGCAAACTACTTTAAATCCATCGGCGTTGACGATCGGTTTCGCTCGTCGTGTTGCGGGTTATAAGCGTTGGGCGCTGTTGTTGACGGACAGGCAACGGTTGTTGCGGCTGATGAGTAATGAAGAGCGGCCGGTCCAATTCATATTTGCCGGCAAGGCCCACCCGCAGGACGAAAGTTCGAAAAAAGTGCTGCAACAGTTGGCCCAATGGAAATACGATCCGGCAGTCAGCCGTCGCGCAGTGTTTCTCGAAGATTACGATCAGGAGATCGCGCGCCAGTTGGTCCAATCGGTTGACGTGTGGATGAACGTGCCGCGGCGTCCGCAGGAGGCGTCGGGTACGAGCGGGGAAAAGGTTGCGATCAATGGCGGATTGAACCTTTCGATTCTCGATGGCTGGTGGATGGAGGGTTACGATCGGACGAATGGGTTTGCTATTGGCAATGGGATGGACGCTGGCGACCTAGATCAGATAGATGCGGCTGATGCGGAGTCGCTCTATCGCGTGTTGGAGCAGGAGGTCGTACCGCTATACTACAATCGCGAGCAGGGGTTGCCGCGCCAGTGGATCACGATGATGAGACGTGCTATCCAGACGCTCGCGCCGCAGTTCAATAGTAATCGCATGGTCGAAGAGTATGCCCGCAAGATTTACGCGTGATAAACTACACCGCCCGTCTGTAGTGAGCTGCTAAGTCCCGAATGAAATACTGCACCGCCTGCAACACAAAATACGAAGATAGCGTGAGCTTCTGTGCCTTGGACGGAGAGGTCCTCGAGGCCGATCCGGCGTCGATCGTCAATACCGTGCTCGACGGGCAATACCAGATGGAAGCGCTGTTGGGTAAAGGCGGTATGGGTGCAGTTTATCGTGCGCGACACATTCTGCTCGGCGACCGCGTCGCGATTAAAGTCCTTCCTCCGGAGGTCCGGAACAACGCGGAATGGCTGCGAAGATTCAGGCGCGAAGGGCAAGCGGCCCGCCGCTTTCGTCACGCGAACGCGGTCACGGTTTACGATCTTCGCACCGCTGCCGACGGAACGATCTACATGGTGATGGAGTATGTTGAAGGACATACTCTCGACCACGCCATCAAGACGCGCGGACGGTTTTCAGCCGCCGAAGCGTTTGAAGTGCTCACACCGATCATGAGCGTGCTCGACACCGCGCATTCGATGGGCGTCGTGCATCGCGATCTCAAACCCGAAAACATCATGATCGGCAAGGCGGAGAACGGTCCGCCCGCAGTCAAGCTACTCGACCTCGGAATCGCGAAGTTGCGCGAAATTGCCGGCGACGAAAACAGCGGGAACACCGCGCTGACGATGGCCGGGCAGGTGCTTGGCACTCCTTATTACATGTCGCCTGAACAGTGGGGCGAGATCCCTCGCGATGGCAACGTCGAGATCGACGGGCGCGCGGACATTTACAGTCTCGGCCTGGTGTTCTACGAGATGATTCTCGGCCGTCGTTGTTTTTCGGGAAACACGTTGCATGAATTGCGACGCGAACACGTCGCGACGACACCGAAGCCGTTGTATGAAGTCGCACCGGAAGTACCGCGTGCTTTCAGCGATGCTATCGAACGCGCCACCGCAAAAGACCGCGCGGACAGACAAGCCACGGCAGGAATGCTTGCAAGTGAGTTGCGCACGGCGTTGGACTCCGCACCCGCGCCCCAAAGCGGCGGCCAGGCACCGTCACTGATGGAGACAGTGGCGATCAGCCGAGGCGACTCGGGAACGCAATCAGACGTTAACGCGCCGACGATGATTACAATGGAAGGCGCGTCGGCAACATCCGTGCAGGCAGATCGTCCGGCGGCGACGAATGCTGCGACGGTATTCGAACCCGCTCCGCCGCCCCCGGCTTCTGCGCCCAAACCGCCGCCGAGTATGCCCACCGCGACAGTAGCTGAATCCGCTCCGATTCCGTCGGTGGCGACGGTTCCGCAGATGCGGAAGGGTACGGGCGAAATTCCGCAAGTCGCTCCCGCGGCGCCGTCGAAGAGCAAGGCCGGGTTGTTTATCGTGGCGGCTGTGTTGGTTCTGCTTCTCCTCGGAGGCGGCGTTGCCGGGTTCCTGATCTGGAACAAATCGAAATCAAACACGGTTGCGACGACCGGACCGGCAACCAATCCAAACCCACCTCCCGCTCCCCCGCGCGAGATCACGAGTTATTGGCTCGAACTCACGCCCAACGGTGGAAAACCAATTAGAGTTGCGGGGCTGGTGCCGATCAGTTCAGGACAAAAATTCAGGTTTCACTTCGTTTTCAGTGAGGACGGTTACATCTACATCTTCGGCCCGGGCGGAGAGCATAATCAGCCAACCGCGTTCTTGACGACCAAACCTTTGCCGCAAACGGGTGTCACGAGCAACAAGGTGGTCCAAGGCCAGGATTTCAGTTTTCCTCGCGGTGACAATCTCGAACTAGACAAGAACCCGGGTATTGACAGTTTCACCGTGATCTTTTCGAAGACGGCCTTGCCGGCGCCGGCATTTCTGAACGAACCTGTGACCGGCGAGCCGCTGACCGCGAAGCAACAGGCTGAGTTGAAGGCTTTTGCCGCGAAATACCAGGAAAAATCGCCGGTTACCGAACTTGATAATTCAACCGAGGGCGCACCGTCCGTGCGCGTCAAAGTGCCGCCCGACCAGACCGGCAATCCAATCGTCTTTGATATCCGTATTCAGCACAACTAGGCCCCAAGGTGGGTTCTTGGAGAAGGAGACTTCGTGATGAGATTGAGTGCGATTCTTTTCGGATTAGTTTTCATGTGCGCGGCTCTCGTCGTCGCTGTACCGCCGCAGGATGGTGAAGACGTGCGCGGCGCGTTTCTGACTTCGCGGCCGAAGGAGAAGAAGGCGAACACGAGTTCGACCAGGCCGATTAGAAAACGCGCCAGGGCAACGACGTCAGCGAAGACTTCCGGCGAAAAGACAACCGAGGGCGCAACAGCCTCCACAGGGTCAAAAGAGACAACTGGTACGACGGTGAAAACCGGGGATTCGAAACCAGTCAATGTTCCGCGTCTCGGTATCGGTCTGACGTTGTTCTCTCGTGACTCAAACGGACTCGCAGTGCGCGTCGATCCGGGCCGCGTGTTTCAAAAAGGCGATCGCGTGCGCATTCTGCTGGAGACAAACAGCGACGGCTATCTCTACATCTTCAACCGAACCGACGATGGAGCGCCGGTCATGATCTATCCCAACGCAGAGCTCGACGAAGGCGGCAACTACATTCAAGCGCACGTGCCGTTTGAAATTCCCGCTCCCGACGCTGCTGAGGAACGGTTGCGCTGGTTTGCGTTTGATGAAAACACCGGCACCGAGAAAGTAATCTTTGTGTTCACTCGCGAGCCGTTGAAGGACGTTCCGATTGAAGATGATTTGCTCGCGTTCTGTCGCAACGGCAAATGTCCATGGCCGGTGGCGACTGGAGTTTGGGATCTCGTGGCGGCGCAGATGACGGAGACACTCAAAACCGATCGCAACGACCGCTTCGGCGGTGCACAGACGACCGCCGAGAAGGACGCGTCTACTCGCGGTCTGGGACTCGCGAAGGACGACCCGCAACCGTCGTTAATCATGATGGCGTCGTCGCGCAAACCGACGCTGGTTGCGACGCTTGAACTTATTCATAAGTAGTAGCTGTTTACCCGGAGGGATTTGATGAGTTATACGAAATTTATTGCGTTGCTTTTGTGTGTCGGCATGTTGTGTGCGCCGCTCATGTCGCCCGCGCAGGCAAAGACGCCGGCCAACATATCGGCTGGGCAACAAACCAATCAAGCCGGCGCCGCGTTGCGCGAAGGAAAGCGATTGCTGAAACGCGGGCGCGCCGATCAGGCGTTAATCCAACTTCGCACCGCTCTCAATCTTTACACATCGGCGAAGAACAACAGCGGTATCGCCGCGACGCACGACGAGCTGGGCAATCTTTATATGCGTCAGGGTCAATACCAGATCGCGCTCGACAACTATCAGAAAGCACTCGACGGTTTCCTCGCGTTTGATCCGGCAAAAGCGGCGGCTGAGGCGATGACCGGCTTGGGCGATGACAAGTTCAACGCCAATCTGATGCTCGCCAAGATCGGCGAAGTGAACTTTCGTCTCGCGAGGATCGCTGACTCAAGAGCGGCATACAGTCGCATGGTCGTGAAGAAACCTGAAGGAGCGGCGTCGAAGGTGGGCCGCAGGTTTGGCGGACTCAGTGCGATCACCGGCGGAATTTCAACCGGAAAAGTAAGTGTTGCCGCGCCCACCAGTGCGGTGACGATGGCGCTCGAAGCGAAGAAAGAGTTCGACGAGTATCGCAATTCGATCGTCTATTCGAGTTATCAACTCGGCATGGGCCGCCTGGCTTACGAGAGTAACGATCTTGAAGGTGCGAAGAAGCATTTCGAGCTCGCGCTTGAGGCAGCCGGCAGCAGTCTCGCCGGAATCGCCAAGCTGGGTCAGGTCAGACGTTTCCGCGCCGCGTCGCGCACGAGTCTCGGAGACGTTGCGTTGCGACAAGGCAAATATAAAGACGCGACCAAGTATTACAACGAGGCCAAAAAAGGCGCGACGGACGACAAACGTCTGGATCTGATATGGCCGGCACAACGTGGTCTCGGACGAAGTTTGTGGCTCCAGGCTGCACAGGAGAAAGATGCGAAGAAGTCGGTGGCGCTGCGCGAACAGGCGGTGGCCAACTATCGAGAATCACTCGCCACGATCGAGACGTTGAGACAGGGAAGTTTGCGCGCGGACGAATCGCGCACCACGTTCCTCGCCTCAATCAAAGACGTGTTCGACGAAGCAGCGAGTGCTTATGCCGCGATGGCGTTGTTGGAGAATCCATCCGCCGGCGCGCCGCTGAGTGGGAAGTCGCTCGAGTACGCCGGCGAGTCGTTTAAGGTCAACGAACAGTCGCGCGCTCGTTCGCTGCTGGACATGTTGAGCGAAACAAACGCGGCGATCACGGAAGGTGTTCCGGCTGAGTTATTGAAACGCAAACAGGATAATTTTGACCGCCAGCAGGACATCGCCGACATCCTCACAGGTGTAAACATTTCCACCGAGGAGGTGAAAAAGAAACCGGCGGAGCTCGACGATGAACTTGAAAAGCTCCAGGCAGAGTACGAAGAGATCGAGAACCAGATCCGCACGGCGAGTCCGCGCTATGCGATGCTCACGGCGCACAAGCCGTTGACGCTCGCGGAAGTGCAGCAGAAAGTGCTCGACGACCAGACAGTATTGGTCGAGTACGCGTTGCAGGCCGATGACTCGTACCTGTTTGCAGTGAGCAAAAGCGCGGTGAGTCTGTTCAAGCTACCTGCACGCGCAAACATCGACAAGCTCGCGACTGATCTGCGCGCACAATTAATTCCGGCAAAACTGCAACGCCGCATCGTCGGCATCGATGTTGTCGAGGCGAACCGCGGATTGGGAGTCGCTTCACCCGCTCCGGAAGACGCCGCCCCGTTTATCGCTGCTTCGAACGGGCTTTACAAAGCCGTGTTGGAACCGGCGGCTGCGATGGTCGGCGAGAAACGTCTCATGGTCGTTGCCGACGGCGCTCTCAATTACATTCCGTTTGAAGTGTTGCTGAAAACCGGCGATGCCGGTGATTTCTCTTCGCTTGGCTATTTGGTTAAGACGAATGAAGTCATCTACGCGCCGTCGGCATCGGTTGTCGGCGCCATCAAGCAGCAACGCACGAAATCAACCAGCCGCGCGATGCTGATCATCGCCGACCCCGTCTTCAATTCCAACGACGCGCGGGCGAAGAAAGCCACGACTCCGGCCTCTAATGACGCGGAGGTCCGCGGTCTCGGCATTCAAGCATCGCTCAGCGACGTTGCAGGCACGACAACGCCAGCCGCGCCAGGCGCAGCGATGGAAGGACTGCCGCTCGCCCGCTTGAACGGAACGCGCCTCGAAGCCGATCAGATCTCGAAGCTCGCAAAAGCCTCGGGTGGTCAAGCCGACGTGTGGCTCGATCTCGACGCAAATGAAGAGAACGTCGTCACGCGAGACGTCAGCAAGTACCGCGTCATCCACGTCGCCACACACGGATTACTGAACGCGGAGCGTCCACAGTTCACCGGCGTGGTTCTTTCGCTCGTCGGCAACAAGACACACGACGGCTTTATCCGCACTGACGAAGTTTTCAACCTTCGTCTCGGTTCGCCGCTCGTGATGCTCTCTGCTTGCGAGACGGGTCTCGGCAAGGAGAAACGCGGCGAAGGCGTCATGGGCCTGACGCGAGCGTTTATGTATGCCGGCGCGCCGACTGTCGGCGTCAGTCTCTGGTCGGTGGCAGATAAATCCACCGCCGACCTGATGACCGACTTTTACAAACGGTTACTGACGGCCGGCGACACTACGACCGCCTCCAGCGCGCTACGCGGGGCGCAGTTAGCCATGATCTCCGGTAAGAAATACAGCGCTCCGTTTTTCTGGGCGCCGTTTGTGTTGGTGGGCGACTGGAATTAGTCGCCCCCAATCACTTTTTGTTTTCGTCGTTTCCTAAGTCCGTAAAGACCGCTCAATCCACTCACCAACAGCACGACCGTCGCCGGCTCTGGAACTCCTGACGGCGAACCTTCGACGACGAAGTTGTCGATGCGGTTCGTGCCCGTCGCTGACGAAGCTCCGCTGAATACGATTCGAAACGCCGCACTCGCGTTATCGTTCAGACCAGCGATGCTCGCCAACGTAAACACCAGCGGCACGGATCCAAACGCCGTTGCCGGTGTGTAAGCGGGACCAAAATTCACGAACGTTATTCCGTCGAGACTGTACTGGAACTGGTTGTTGTTGAAGCCGGTGCTTGTACCCTGCGTCGCAAAACTCACGACGATATTCGAGAAACCGAGCGTGCTCACGTTGAATGTGATGTGATGACCGTTGTTGGCGGTCCCAGAACCTCCCTGTAACGAAAGCGATTGTCCGGCCGGATTTCCCAGCCGCGCGTTGTTGGTTGTGCCCGCTGCAAACAGGACATTTGCCACGATGAAATCTGTTGTGAGGAAGCCCGTCCCGTGATCGACGACCAAATTCGAGTCGTTGAAGTTCCAAATTGCTATTTCATTTGCCCGCGTCGCTTGCGAAGCGAGGAATAGCAACAGGACCGCACTGATGAGGTTGAAAGAAAGTCGCCGGGTAAGACGGCGCTTCAAGTTCATTGGCATACACGTTCTCCTTGATGAGGTTTGTAGACACAAAAGTGCCGCAATCGAAGAAAGCAGGAGAATCTTTTAAGAGACTCGTGAGGCTTTTCAGTTAGGGGCTCGGCTCTGAGGACAGCCAAAGCTTTCTCGGTAACGCACGCACAATAGTCCGAAACCGTTCGGTCGTCAACACAAATCCCCGCGTTTCTACACAACGCCGAAATAAGTTATAACTTACATCTCTAAGGGGGCGCGAGAACATGGATAAACAGTTTCTCAGGATCGACGATCGGGCAACTCTCGACGGTCTGATCTCCGATTCAAAGCAGAAAACGGTCCTGGTCTTTAAGCACAGCAACGCTTGTGGGATCAGCGCGCGTGCCTATCGGGAGCTGGAGAAGCTCGAAGGTCAGGTAAATCTGCTTGAGGTCCAGGCTGTCCCCGAGCTGTCGCGCGAAATTGAAAGTTTGACCGGCGTAAGACACGAAACGCCCCAAGTGATATTGCTGCGCGACGGAAAGGCTGTCTGGGACGCTTCGCACTTCGACGTCACGGTGGATTCAGTTTCGCGCGCTTTAAAGTCGAACGCTTAAGGAATGATGTCCGAACCACAAGGACCGGCGATCGAGCCGCGTGAGATCAAGCAGGAAGACGATTTCACGTTGCGCATTACCTGGGCTGACGACCGGCAATGTCGTTTCCGTGCGGCTGATCTGCGACGCGCCTGTCCCTGTGCTCAATGCGTCAACGAATGGACCGGCGAGCGAATGCTGAACGCCGCCAGCATTTCGGAGGAGCTCGAGATCAACGATCTGAGCTTAGTTGGCCGTTACGCGCTCAACTTTCGCTGGAGCGACGGTCATGAAACAGGAATTTACAGTTTTCGCTATCTGCGTGAGCTCTGCGAGCAAACCCAGAGCGCAGCTAACAAGGAAGTAGCCCAATGAACGAACGTGATTTCTTTAACGAGAAGGAAGAGGTCAAGAAGGCGACCTACAGTTGTCCCCACTGTCGCGAACGCGGCGAGTACGACGTCCGCTGGTTGAAGCGGACGAAGAAGAACCAACCGCCAAGAGGCATGAACGAGCTGGACCGGGCGCGGTTTCAAAAGTCGCGCGACTATCTCGTCAGGATTGACGACATGTTGGCGTGCCGGAATGCGCGTTGCCGCCGCCGGTTCGACATTCCGAGCTCTCAGACAGTCGTTTTCATCTAGCCGCGGCTCCGTTGGACGCCCGTTCAAATAAAAACCCGACATTCGTCGGACAGACCTTTAGCCTCACACCGTAAAACCCCTCAAAATCCTCGCTTTCACATTGGCTCGCCCGTTGCACTTCTTTCCGCGGCCCTCGGCCGTAAATAACAATGATTGAAACTCAACAGTTCGCAGGTGCGACAAAAACAAACACTTCCTTCTTGACCCCCCTGGAGCGACGCCTCGCGATTCGCGTACTGCCACGAATTCCGTCCTGGCTGGAGACTTATCACCTGACGATGCTGACGCTCGTTTGGTCGGGTCTGATTCTCTTCTTTTCGTATCTCGCGAAGAACGACCTTCGCTGGCTGTGGGGCGTATCGGCGATGGTCGCGATGCAGTACGTGACTGACCACTACGACGGCAAGATCGGAAAGTACCGCGGCACCGGCCTAGTCAGGTGGGGTTACTACATGGATCACCTGCTGGACTATCTCTTCCTCTGCTCCGTGATAGTTGGTTACTCGTTCATTCTGCCCGAACGCTCGCGTTTCCAAATCCTGATCATGCTGGCGATCGTCGCCGGTTACCAGGTGAGCACGTTTCTGGCGTTCAATGCGACGGACCGGCTTAAGATCAGCTACCTGAAGCTTGGCCCGACGGAGTTTCGCCTCGCGCTGATCGTCATTAACGGTTTGCTGGTTCAGTATGGCACCCGGACGATGGTTAACGGGCTCAAGTACGTGAACATCGGCGCCGCGATTGGTCTCGCGCTCATGGTTTATCGCGCGCACAAAGTCATCTGGGCTCTCGACATGAAGCAGAAAGACGCCGTTGTGACCGACTGACGACACCCTGCCATTCCGTCTGTCTTGTTTCCGTGTCAGTGCGTCTCACCATTTTGTGTACGGTTTACGGGCGAAACTCCCGTTCTCGTCTATGCGGAAAAACTTTTTCTGGGAAAGTGGCCCTTTTTCTTGGTGGCTTGCGCGTTAGCGGATGTGGCCTCTTCTTTGCAAGCTTAATCGGCGTCAAACGTTCTACAGTTAATTTGGAACTGCGAGACAAGAAATTCGTTCGATACCATAGATTCCAACGGGAAGCTCGAAAATAACAGCAATGTCTGAGAAGAAAACAATTCGAATAGTCAAAAAGGGTGAAAAGCAGGTCCGTCCGCCATCAGCCAAGGCTAAGACTAATACGGCACGTGAGACGGCGCGCGATATGGTTGACACCGTTACCAACTGGGTCAACGAGTTCCAGCAACGCCGCCGTGCTGAGACCACGAATGCGCTGAGAATCCTTTCGAAAACGCCTCGTGGCAGTGAAGCTTAGCCCTCCCCAGAAGTAGTCAAAGCAAATTTAAAGGCCAATGTAGATTTGCCCCTGGCTTTACCTCAAAAAGCCGGGGTGTGTCTTGTTTAGGATTTGTTGACTCCTATCGGGCGCGGCGATAGCATCGCACCGTTCCGAACAATCGTGAGTGGAGGCTGAATATGACCAGGAAAAGTTCTCCACGAAAATCGAAGAAGCAGAGCACCCGGCCTCTCTTCGACAGCATCCGAAAACCGAACGCGCCACCGGGGCATCCGCTCTCGCGAGCGAAACCTGACGAAGTCGCGAGGCCCGCAATGCGGAAAGCCAAGCACAAGCGCCGGCCGGAGACCTCGAGCGACGAAGAATCATGACTACTGCTGAGAACGCGCTCAATGTCGGATCTGCATTTATTGATCGCGCGATTGACTTCCTTACCGGCGAGTACCTACCGAAAATTGAACGCTGCCTCGAACAGTTGAATGACGAACAGATCTGGTGGCGCGCGAACGAGGAATCCAACAGCATCGGAAACCTCGTGTTGCACCTGTGCGGTAACGCGCGGCAGTGGATCGTGTGCGGACTTGGCTCGGAACCAGACACTCGCAAGCGGGACTCGGAATTCGCTCAACGCGACGTTGTCGCCCGCGCAGAATTGCATCAGCTGCTCAGATCGACGACAGCGGACGTCGAATCCGTCCTGCGATAATCTTCCACCTTCAACGCTGCTTCAGAAGCGAACGATCCAGGGGAGCGAAGTTGAAGTTTTGGAAGCCATCTTTCACGTAATCGAGCACTTCTCCATGCACACCGGTCAGATTATTTTACTTACTAAGCTACTGACCGCGACTGATCTTCATTTTTATGATTTTGAGGGAGATGTGCCGACGCAGCGCTTTGCCCCCAGTCGTCTTAAGCGCCCTCTCCGGCCCTAAAGCCGTCAAGAAGCCGTCAACACTTTCGAGGATTAAGCAGGCGCGCTTTTCTCCGAGGTCGGTTTTGTGAGGGTAAACCGAAAAGGATTGATAGCTCTTATGTCCGGAGTATTTCATCACGGTAGGCGCATCGACTCCGCTGGCGAGTAGATGCGTGATGTAGGTGTGTCTGAGTGAGTGAAGGGTGAAGCCGTCGCCGTCGAACCTGCCATATTTGATCTTGGCTTGCTTAGCGGCATGGCGACATGCACGTGAGACTTGCCGATCAAATTCATTCGTCGCAGCCCTGGCGAACACGTACAGGTCAGACGCCAAACCATCAGCTTTGCGAGCTTCGAGAAGTTCAACCATCGCAGTGCTGATCGGCGTGCGCTCTCGTTCGGTCTTGCTCGCGTAGAGTGAGATCGTTTTGTTGACGAGGTTTACTTGAGTCCATTCAGCGCTTTCGGCATTACAACGTAGCACGCGCGTACAATACGCGTACATCGAGGAGCCGAAAATAGACCAAACGAGCCTACGTCAGCCTAAAGCACCGATGGCGTAACTCGTTATAGTCAACAAGATCCGTTGATTTCAAACCACTTCCGCGATTCGATAGGCGGCCCCTGAAAAGGCCGGCGTCGGCGATTCAATTCCGTCCCTTGCCACCATTCCCTTTTCAAATCAACATTCGGGGAACGCGCCTCTTCCAACTGCTTCAATCTCCGCAAGGAATTCCTGCTCCCGCAGGTTCTTCGTCATTGTGAGGGCGCGTTGGATCACAGAGCCTCTAACACGTGTGGCATCCTCTTTACGATGAATCGCCAGGCGTGTTCGACGTCCTCTTCGTTGAACACTGCGTCGCCATGACTCCACCACCGCCACATTCCTCCGCCAACTATGGAATTCCCTTCCGCCCTCGAGAACATGATGTTATTTACGCCGTCGTGGCCCGCATGTGCCAGTCCGAAGTAGTGCCCTAACTCATGGGCCAGCACCAGCCTGGAGAACCACGGAGGATAAGTGTCGCGCCACGTGCAACCGCATCCGCAACGATCGTTGGTGAGATCGTCAACGCCGTCGTCATCGGAGTTAAGTGAGTCGTAATCGCTTCTTCCTCTCTGAATATCGGTAATACAAGAATCGTCAGTACTGTCTGGGGCGCATTCTTCTGCGGCAACTGTGCGCTTGATATCCCGTCCGACGACCAAGCCGCTGTGCTGCGTTTCATAACCAAAGAGCGCGATGCATAACGGTGTGCCGTCCTGGTCCAGGGCGCCATCGCGCGGAGTTCGTTCGGCAAGAAGCAAGCCTGCGTCGAGGCCCTCGGGGAAAGAAAAGTCTGTTTCGTCGGTGCAAGGTTGAACATCGAACTCTTGCCACGTCGCAAAGTTGAAGCTTGTTCCAAAACTCAGATCGATACACAGCTTCTTAAACTTCTTGTGCGCTGTGCGCATCGCCCTGCCGGCCGCGGATTGTTCCATGGCGAAGGCCCTCAACCTCATGCTTGTGCCGTCGCTGTCAAGGAACGCCTGTATGTCGGGACGCGTAACGGGCAGATACCACATGTCATTGCCATCGTCGTCCACGCGCACCACTCGCGTTCGCGGCCGCACTGGATCGAAGTAAGAGGCGGGGCTCTTGAAGCTGGCGACGCCAGCCAATCGGAACAGGTCTAACACTCCGTCGTCATGAAGAGTGACAAAGGGAAAATCATCGCTGTCGGCTCTCATGATCCGCACATCGGCGGTAATCGGTAGTCTGAAATGAGAGGTGCCCCAGCCAAGCTTTTCCAGAATCTCACCGCCCCGTTTCTTGCCAAACTCTGTTTCGATCAGCGACTTGATGAAGGCGATAGCAGCGTCGCGCGCGAAGTAGTCTGAAATCGGGCCGGCGAAGTAACCGCCGGTCAGGAGGCGTCCTGTCGCAAGAAGCATTTGACCGAAATTTATGCCAAGGTTCAGCAGGTCACCAAACGCGCCACCCAGATTCAGATGAAGGACGTCGGAAACCAGCTCGCCGGCGCTGCGGAAGGCATCTTTAATGATCAGGTCTACGTCCTGAACGTATTGCACTACTCCTTTAACGATACCAAGCAGCACATTAGCGATGGCGCCCAGAGCCGGCGATGTCGCTGCCGCCGCATCGCGCACACGATCGAGTCCTTCATTAGCAACATCGGTGACGGTTTCGCTTACCTCGTCAACCACTTCCGTAATGGTATCTACTACGGCCTCAACACCATCACCGACCCAGCCGGCAGTGCTCTCCACCACGTTGGCGACATCATTCCACCAAGCCATATATGCTCCTTTCAGTACGAGTGAGGACGGTTAGGTCCAGTCAGTCAGTTGGCTAGTCACGTCACGCCCCGCGTTTCGGCAGTTTGTTACTGCCTAACGGGCCGCCCATGTGAAGATTGCGCTCGGATAAGCATCGAAGTGCAGGTTGTTCGTGATTCGTTGGAGGTTTGTGCCATCAAGCTGAACGGTAAAAATCTCATACTTGCGGGCCTCAATTGCGTTTCCAATGGTTCGTGCGCGCGTGGAGATGAATAACAGTGAGTCGTCACGTGAGAAACTTATGCCGTTGACGCCCCAGTCGGTGGGCCCAGGGAGACGAATTGTGTGCAGCACCGTTAATGTGCCACCGTCAATACGCGCCACCTTAACTTCGCAGCGAGGATCAGACGGCGAGAAAACGCTGTAGGCGATGAGGCCCGTGGTTATGTTTGCTCCCGTGGGCAAGGCCTCGATGGTGTCCGGTGTATTCGTTAGACGAACTAGGGCGCTGTCGGCGTCCCACACGCTCTTAATGAAGAGATCGCTATCCCTGAACGCACTCCCGAAAACGTCGAGACCAAAGACTTCAGGGTCGAAGCGCCGGCTGCTATCCGATCTCTCAAAAATTACGTTGGTTTGGTCATAACGGTCGACTTGAATATCCGATAACCGGTTGCCCGGGGAAGTGACCTCAGTGTTCTCAGTTCCGTCCGGACGGACATAATGGATATTGCCGCCCTCGCGAATGTAAAGGATGTAGGGTTCCGAATCCCGATTCAAAATCCACTTTGGGTGTGAGGCCCCTTCCGTGTTAGGCACTGCCCGCACGTTCTCACCATTAATGTCCATGATGAATAGCCCCACACTGGAACGCGCGAACACGATCTGTTGTCCATCCGGATTCACATCCGGGTGATATTCGGTGTTTTGATTGCGCGACAGATTGACGGGTTCGGAGTTGCCATGATCGAGTTTGAAGATCTGCGTACTTTGGCGCAAATCGTTGTCCTTGTAGGTGATTCGCTCATAGACGATTGGACCGGGCAATAGTTCGCCGCTGATTGGTAATTCCGCGGAACAACTGCCTACCGGTACGAACGTGTTTGGTCCAAGATTTTCACAATCACCACAAACCCCATTTCCCGAACTAATGCGGCTGATCGGCATTGCTTGCGCAGGTCTGCCTGATTCGGTATTTCGGATCAAATTCGCAATCTCGCCTTCGACGAGACCCGAGAAAGCCCCCAGCTCTTGAAACTCTGGAAAGCGTTCTCCCAGTACTGCCACTTCGAGCGGCGCGTCAACACAAAGAATCAAGTTGCAGATTTCCGGCAACCTCGCGCTTTGTATCTTCAAGTTAGACAGATTGCAGGCGAACCTGTACGAGTTGCTATAGCTCTTCCCAAGTTCGGCGTAGACCAGATAGTAGCTTCCGGCAGTTGCCTCGATGGCCACTGCCGCATTAGCTGACACCGTCACAGAGTTTTGTGAAATCTGCTTTCCTGCAGAATTGAACTCAAACACGTTGGCGCGTTTGAAGTTCCCAAAACGTTTACGCAGTGGTTCCAGCGACACGGAGACCTTTTGCTTTTGTAGTTTTCCAGCTTCGCCGGTTCCCTTGAAAGCAAGGACCTCTCCGGAAACTGAAAAAACTCGCGCCGGGACAGCTATTGGTTGAAGGCGTACTGAGGCTGACGTGGATTTCTTTGCGTTTTCACAGTTCTTCTGAGACGTGGCTAAGAGTGAGAGACCAACGAAACAGGCTGTAAGACAAACTTTGGCTAACATGAGCGTCTCCTTCAAGCGTGGGGTGTTCGATCGCGAGCTTTTTCGACGTGACCGGCGTGGTCCCGTCCTCGCTCGGTTTGTACAACCTATAAGTCGGAATCGGCGCGGAGAGGTTTAGTTCGAAATGAGATTTTTGTGGGACGCTTCTGCCTCTGGTCGCTCGGGGCTCTGCTATCTATAATCCCATCCGTGATCCGACCCGACACAGCTACGGTCGAGTTAATTCTCGAGATAAAACAAGGCCGGAACGTTGAGGACAATTTCCATTTGCTCTTTGAGCACCACTACGCACAGATTGTCCGCTTCTTTCGCCGCAAAGGATTTGATCCGGAAGAGTGCCGCGACCTCACCCAGGAGACATTTATTTCCGTCTTTAAAGGTGTGAAGGATTTGCGGCAGCCGGAGCAGTTCGAGAGTTGGCTTTTTGCGATTGCGCATAATGTCTGGTGCAGCCTCATCGAAAGTCGCAGCGCACAAAAGCGTGCGGCCACGGTTTTGTCTCTGGACTCGCAGAAGGAAAATGACGATCGGGCCCCGGTCGCCGCGGGACTCGCTGCCAGCGACGCAGACCCCCTAACCGTTGCACTGGACAAAGAAAAGTTGGAGAAGCTTCGCGAAGCGCTGGAACACTTGCCGCCACAGATGCGCCGCTGTGCGCAGTTGCGTGTGGTTCACGACATGTCGTATCTGGAGATTGCCTCGTTGATGGGAATTTCCGTCAATACCGCCAAGGCCCATTTGCATCAGGCGCAGCAGGCGTTGCGCGCCCAGTTGAGCATCTATTTCCAGGAGCTTAAGGTTTGAACGTCAGGATATTTACATGACCGACGAGGAAGAGTTTCGGGCTTACATGAAAGCCGCGCATACCCCTACGAGTAATGACGGTCAGCATTTGAGTGAGGCAGAGATGATTGCCTACTGTCGGCGCACAATGTCTGACGAGGATCGAGATGCGGCGCAAGCCCACATCGTAAACTGCGACCAGTGCCTCGGACTCTTTCGCAGCGCGCTCGATTTCGTCGAAGGTCCTGGCTCCGATGACGAAGAGGTTAACGTGGCCGAGACCAACGAGGCATGGCGATCGCTGTTACCGCGTTTGCAAACAACCACACCTTTCGACGATGCCGGCAGAAATGTTGTGCGGGCAGACTTTTCGCGCTCACGAGATAAGAAGTTCTCCGGAAGGTCGCTCACCCTCGCGTTAGCTGCCTCCTTGTTAATTTCCTTTGGCGCACTTGGCTTGCTTGGTTGGCGTCTCTTGCAGGAACGGCAGTCGCGCTGGCAATCGCAACAAGCAGCGTTCGAATTGGAGAACAAACAGCGCGGGCTGGAACAACGACTATCGCAGCTTGAACAAAGCAGCGCCGATCAGATCAAGCGCGAGCGCGAGCAACGACTCGCTATCGAAGCCGAACGCGATCAATTGGAATCACTGCTGGCCAAAGTGCAACCAGAACGGCGAAATCTTCCCGTCTTTCCATTCAGACTTTCGTTTGAGCGTGGATCAGAGGAAGACCTTCGGCTGACTTTCAAAAAAGGGGTGCCAGCCGTGAGGCTGCGATTGTTCCAAAGTAAACCTTACGAGTTTCCGGAGTATGCAATCGAGCTAGTCGATCAAAGTGGCCAGGTTATGCGTGAGATTTCCGGCCTGCGTCCAGCGTCTGTCGATGGTGCATTGAGCGTTTTGATTAGACGCGGAACACTGAGCACAGGCAAGTACAAGCTGCGCCTGTTCGGACGACAGGAAATGACAAAGAAACAGCTGGGCGAAATTGGCTTGTCGATTACTGTGGAGCAGTAACGATCAAGGTTTGCCCACTAGCACAAATGGCGCCCAGAAGAATGGAAACCCATTATCGCGAATTGTTTCCAACTGTGCCTGGCGCAACGCTTCACTCTTCGTTTTTCCAGCCTGGAGATGGCGGTAAAAGCGGATCATCAAGTCAGCCGCGCTTTCGTCGTTTACGTTCCACAAACTGACAACCACCGAAGGCGCGCCGGCGTACATGAAAGCGCGCGTTAAACTCATTAACCCTTCACCCTTCACTTCTTTGCCAAGCCCGGTTTCGCAGGCCGAAAGCACTACCAGGTCGGCCTTCAGCTTCAAGTTGAAAATCTCGTAAGCCGCCAGCAACCCGTCATCCGATTGTGGGTTGCGGGAGGCGGAATGCGATGGCGGCAACGAGAGTACCAGGCCTGAAAAACGCGGCCTCACCTCGTTCACGTAACCGTGTGTGGAGAAGTGGACCAGCCGATAGGAACTCAATCTATCGGGAACCTTGACGTTCTCCTCTGAGGCGTCGTCTCTGAAATAGACTTCGCGATCGTTTTCCGCAAAGAGTTGGGCAATGCCGTCGACTTCAGTGTGACTATACGGGAGCGGTTGGAAGTTGAGGCGTCCACTCGCGTTCGTCGCGCGAAGCGTCGACGCAAGCACGCCCTCCGCGCCTGGTCGATATGTAGGGTCACCGAACGCGATAAAACTTTTCGGCGCAGTCCCGTGCGATTCGTTTTGCAACTGGGCCAGCACGCTCGCCGACGGCGTATAGCTAATGGCAAAGTTTCGAATCAGAAAAGGCCATTGTCTTAAATCACCACGCTGTCGAACACCGGGTTCGAACAACACCTCAAACGGCAATCTGTGCAACGCTCCGTCAGCGACGATGATCAGCTTCTTTTTGCCGGCCAGCATTCGGCTGACGGGTTGTAACAATTGCTGAGATAGGTTTGCGGCGTGCCGGCGATACACTGCGGGCGCGGGATTGTTTTTGTCGGTAATGGCTGCCAGCAACTCCTGCACATTTGCCTCAAGCGTTTTCTCGGCCGGCAGTCGCTTCACTTGAAAGTCGTTCCGGCTGACTGCGAATAGAAACGATTCCGCTTCAGCCAACGAATAACTCAGAAGAAGCGTCTCGTCATCAAGCATCCGCTGCGTTTGGGCGAGTGTGATTGGGTCAGGATATTGCAACGCTGCGTAGCGGGGGTTGCGCCGCCGCAATTCCCGCAACCAATCGGCCAACTCCGCGTCGGCCTTACCGAGGCTTCTTTCGAGCTCCTCAATCTTGGGTTTATTTTGCTTCGCGACTTCGGGCGAGCGCTCCTTGATCAACTGGGCCGTGAGTTGCGAGATTCGTTGCTGCAACTCCTGTTGGCGCTTTAGCAAATCCGGTGTGGTGCTATCAGTGACGTCAACTTTTGCCTCGGCCAGCAGATCGAGGAAGGCACGAGCCCGAGCGCGCTCAACAATATTGAAGGCGACGGCGGCATCAGCGGAACGCGCTTCTTTTGTTGGCGAAGTAACAAGGAGTGCTATCAGCCTTTTGTAGACGGCAATCTTATCCTGGAAGAACCCTGCCTTTTCTACCTCGCCTCCGAGGTTAGCGCGCGCGCTTTCCATCTTATCGATGGCCAATAGGTAATGCTCGCGAGCTTTGTCGCGCTGGCCCAGTTGGGCATAGGCGTTGGCTAAACCAGAGTTAGCTTCCCAAACGATTCGTGGCGGCATCGTGGCTTGATCGATTGCCAGTGTTTTCTGAAAAGCAGCCACGGCTTCCGAACTTTCGCGGAAATGCAGATGCAAATTGCCGAGGTTGTTCCACGATTCTCCCTGCCAAAGCGGTTCGGTCTTACCTTCCAGGATCTTTAATGCTTGCTGAACGTTTGCCAGAGCTTGCGGCTTATTACCCAGTTGGCGGTGAATTGCAGACAGGCTATTCAAAGCGCCAAGTTGATTGGTAAGGTCCGTTTGTTTTTCTCCTTCAGTCAGCGCTTGTTGGTACGTTGAGAGAGCCTCAGAAAATCTACCTCGCTCGGTATAGACGTCTCCAAGTCTTTTGAGCGTGCTCGCTTGATGGCGTTCGTCTTTTGCCTCGGTAGAAAGTTTCAGCGCTTCGACGTAAGTTTGCTCGGCAGTTTCCAGGTCGCCCAGCCGGTAATAGACGTCGCCAATTCCGCCCAGGTGACGATGCGGATAGGTTCTCAATTTTAACTTGTGTGCTGAGATTGTTTCGACACGTCCAGCGCGAGTCGCCAAAATTTCAACGCTTCAAGGTAATTACCCTGGAGGTAGTACAAAGACCCAAGTTGGCCCAACGCCGTTTCTTCACCTCGCCGATCATCAGCGGCGCGCGCCAACTCCAGCAGGCGACCAAGCGTGTGTTCGGCTGCGACATAATTTCCGGCTCGCCGGTAGAGGTCCCCCAGTTGGATTAACACTTGCCGCTCCAACAGGTCATCCGGGTTAGCTACCAGCAAAGGCAGAGTCAGGAGCAGTTTCGCGATCCCTTCCGGACTGCGACCCTCTCGCGAAAGAACAAATCCCATGTAAGCAGAAGAAAGGATGTTGTCCCCACGCAGCGTAATGACCTTATTAAATTCCGCAAGCGCATCGGCTCGCCGGTCCAAGAGTGTATAAAGGACACCTAAGCCTTGATGCCCAGTCGCACTGTCTGGCCGGCCGGCAATCAGCGACTTGAAATACGTCTCTCCAGCGGCACTATTTTTCTGGTTGTAGTATTCGTTCGCCAGAATTGCAGCAGCGCGATCGTCATCCGGTGATTGCTGCAGATAATTGTGGTAGTGATCGATGGCTGCGGCAAAATTTCTGGCGGCGTTGCTGACGACCGCGAGTCCGAACGAAGTCATGGGACGGGCCGGCACGCGGGCGAGTTGCGCTTCCAGCCAGACGCGAGCTTGGTCCAACTGATTCGCTTCGCCCGCAGCCAGCGCCAGCGCCAGATATCCGTTGTGGTGGTTTGGGACCTCTTCGATAAGCGCTTTGCTTTCAGTTATGGCTTCTTCATACTTCTGTTGGGCCATTAACTGCAAAACTGCCCGGTAACGCTCGTTTGGGGAGAGCGCCCTGGAGGTTGTTTGACCAAACGCAGCGTAAGACAGGGTCAGGGTTAAAAAAAGGCAGCCCGAACAAACTACCCGGTCGCGCTTCGTTGGCCAATTTCCTTTACGAGTCCGCATGAGAATCAAACTCGTCGCTGGTAGCTAGTTAGCGAATACCTGAAACACTCCCACTGTAAAGCTCAGTTCCCTCATATCAGGCTTGGGATGACCCTTAAGTGAAATTACTTTGCAGTTGCCGAACACGTCAGCAGCCACGAGTCCACGAGTTTGATCCTGCATACAAATAATCGTGAGACAGGGAGGATTGTGGGGAGGGCGCTCCAGAAAAGATAAACATTGAGTACCCCTGCAATCGTATGCTGTGACTCGCTCGGAAGCGTGTCTGACTGACTCCTCGGTAAGTTCCGTGGTGCAATTTGCGCGCTCAATGCCGAGCAGTTTTGGATCGAGGAACTGCTTTGGTGCCAGTAGGTTTAACCTTTTGCCGGAATTGTTTTTGATACTACGGGTGATAATCAGCTCTTGCCTTTCCCTGGTCAGGATAAAGCGGTTCGTGATCACCAGGGCATTATCGTCAGTCGTAATGGTGACGGTTATTGAATTCTCATCAGCGGTTCTGCTCACGAACCGCAACTCCCTGACATCGGTCTCGCCGGTCGCCCAGACAGTTTTCTTTGGGCCTTTTCCCACTTGGTAGGTCAGCAGAAAACCATCAAGTTTAAGCTTGTCAAAACGGGGCGTACCATCCGCATTGAGTACATCCAACAATGTTCCGTAGTCGCTGACGACCAGCCTCGAATTGGCAGGGGAAACCTGCGCTGATGCGAACAGTGCGTTGCCGGAAAGGAACAGCAAAGCCAAAGCAATCAGAATTCTTTTCATATCTCCTCCTCAGTGATTTTGGGGGATCACCAATCCAAATTAGTGTTATCAAACTGCACTTTCTTTAGACCGGAAAAATCGCATCGGGTTTAGAGATGCAACAAATGACGGAACGCTAACAGCTCTCGGTAGGGATCGAGGAAAACCGGCGGGGATGTTACCACACCATGACGGAAAGTACGTGAAAATAAGCTGCCTCGCACGCGCGCGTTATTGCGACCGCGCAAATTCGGCACGATGGTCACCAAGTCGGGGACCAACGATTTTCACACTTTCGAATTTTCAGAAACAACAACCCGACCGGAGGGCGTTCGCGGTACGACTGTGATGGCACTGTGGCTTGAGGCACTGGGCGGTCTACCCAGTTCGTTTCGAGTCCAGTCATTGTGATTCTCCTTATGTGTATATGCGCGTGAGTCTCACGTCATGAATTTCTCATAACCTTTGGCAGGACAATCAAGTTCTCCACCTCCTTATAGGACCACCATGCGATTAAGATTGCAATCCCGTCTTCCGGCGAGATTGGTCCAACTTTACCACCCAGCCAAATTCAACCGTTTATGTTAGTGACCGCGTTGGGCGGCTCGTAAAAGAACTTCGGTCGTAAGGAAGGACAAGATCATGAAAGTGCTACAGTTCAATTCGCGAAAACTCTTCGGGCAATTTAGCCCTGGGACGCCGGACTTAGTGCCCCAGGGACTGTTAGTTGCCGCCGGGATAATATTAATCTCGTGGCTTCCCGCAATCGTGGTCGCGCTGGCCATGACCTCACTGACTCCACTATATGCGTTCGCTATTCGAGATGCAGTCGCATTGCTCATCGCGATCGCAATCTATAGAAAATCATCCGAGCCTCCGCTCACGTGCGTACCGACACCCGATAACCCACGCCGGCGAGAGGTTAAGAAAGCCGCATAACTCTGAACACAATCTCAAATGAAACGCCCGGTCGGCTTCTGCGTCGCCGCGCTGAAGCCGACCTTTTTAACACGCTGTTACATCGCAACGTGCGCGCGAGGGAAGTCTCAGCACGCAACTATTCGATGCTCGGGTTGCTCGAAGCGCGATCTTGCTTTCCCAGGCTTCCTACTATGAGTGCGTGAGTTGCTTGATCGGATTTGTCGGTTTTTTTTTCAGAGCTGCCGCTGCTCGGATACGAAGAACGGTCAGATACCTCTGTTTACAATGCCCGCAGCTAGCCAGATGCTCTTCCACCGTCGCGCTCGTGGAATCATCCAACAACTCGACGATGTAGTCTGGAACTAGCGAGCCGACTTCCGGGTCACGACAAATGTCTTCAATATTAGCGTCGTTTTTGGAGTGTATGGTATTCATCGCCTAACCTCATTTGGGCCAACGAGCCAACCGATTCAGTTAGGCTAACCCCCGATGGTTTTACGATTGCCGACCAAAGAATTTGGACCCTTGGCGGGCTGAGGACTATCGTAAGCCGGCAGGCTTACGTCCCGGTTACGCGAGCGGTTTCGTCAACTGGAAAGAAAGATTTGAGTCCGTCGCTTATCCACTGGAGCACTGTTTCCGGCGTGCATGGGTAGCCTGCTTTGGTGAGCAATTCCGCTGTCTTTTCGGCAGACAAGCCCATCTGGATGTAACACAGGCACGCTGAACGTTCTGGCTCTGGTAAGTCGCTCATGCATGACTCAAACTCTCTCACTGATGCGTCAAGCTGTCTCCGCTCTTCGAAGTAAATCCTGTGATTCTTCGAAGCGAGGTCTCGCCAGCGCTCGTAACTGTCCTCATCTTCGTTTCGTAAACGTTCACAGAAAATATCGCGCGTGAGCCCACGGAGCCAGTCAAAGAACTCTCCATCTTCGTATGTGTAGTCAGGTTCGAAACCCGAAAAGTAACGCCATACTTGATCTCGAAGTTCATGTGTTAACTCCTTAGTTTCGTCTGGTCCCCGGCTGTGTGCCTCGATTATCAAACGCGATCTTCGTGTGAATCTGGGGTCATCTAACAGTTCAGGTATTGATCTGTTGCCCTCTTTGACATCACGCAGAAGGTGGACAAAATTGCCGTCGTCTCCTGCATCTGGTGGTACGGGAACTCTCTTCATGATCGTTTCCTTTCAATCCAAGGAGGAATGGACAGCAGCCGTCGGGAAAGCTGCTGCTTTGACCTCCTCTCATGTTCACGGAAAAGCCAATTTTCGAAATCTGTTCCAGGTTCCGTACCGCCGCCAACAGGTTGTCGGTCCCTGCTGACGGCATTAAGTGTGAATGACCTCTTAAAGGCATCACTACTCTCCTTTCTGCGTCCTATGTCGCAATTACGTCGACAGGAATTCTGTCGATTCAAAATGAGAAACGAGTACCTGACAGCTCTTGTAAAGGACAGAAAAAATATTTTCCTCTTCGCTTTACACCGCACTGTGAATTGTCGTTTAGCAAAGTGAAGGCGACGAGGTTCAATGAGGCCAGTAGCGTCGCCATCACAAGTAGTTATCGAGGCTACACGTCAAGTGTTGCCCACTTGAACTGACATGAAGGAGATTGACATGAAAAAGTTCTTTTTTGGCTTTGTAGCAGCAGTGATCGTGTTCTTGGTGCTCTTCTTTGCCGTTATCAAACAACAGTTCTTTGCGGGTGTGATGCTTGGACCAGTTGTTGTGCGGAGTGAACAGGTCGCAGAAGTGAAGCCCGAGGTTGTTGTGATCCACGTATCAGATAGCGTCCGAGTCGTCGAAGACGCCGTTGCGTCTACCGTGCAAGTTGTCGACCCAGTTTGATGGCCGATTACCAGTAGCTCCTTCCGAGTTTGACCCTCCACCCAAGGCCGCGCCGAGTCTCCCCGGCGCGGCTCTATCCTTTAAGAGCGTTGCTTCAGACGCCCAGTCTCTTCGTTAAGTCGAAACGAATGTCAGTCGGTCGAAGACGGCGAACCGTTGCCGGCGAAGGGTGTAATACTGTCGTGCGTACGCTTGCCGCGAGTTGCCCGAATTCGCAACACGGTCACATATAACGTTTTGCAATGTAGGCAAGTTGCCAGGTGGGTCTCGACCTCTTCGGCTGCGGCGTCGTCGAGGATATCAAGTATGTAATCCGGCACGCGAGAGCCGATTTTCGGCGAGGTGCAGGTTACGCTAGTGCGCAGGCGTGATGCAGTTTCCATGGTCCAACCTCCGAGCTGGCCACGAACCAACCTGCAACTCTCGTGCTTCTAAATCTCTCTGCCCGGTCTTGCTGATTTCACTTCTTCAAAGCATGCCGCCTGTTGCCGACTCTGCGCTTACTAATCTTCTCAGCTTTGCGATTCAACTGAGCCTTTACAACAGGTCTTGGGGTGAGCTTATTAGCCTTACGATCGACATCCGGTATTGACACTTTGGTTTTCCAAAGATTCCCGAGCAGTCTCTTTAAAACGTTCCCAACAGTGACGTGTGTCGTCTTAATCCCATGCTGCTCTTTCAGGATCTCTTTAATCTCTCTGTAAGAAAAGCCCTGAAAGAAAATTGTCAATATCAGGCGATCCCGGTCGTTCTGCCTGGCGGCCAACTCGTTCACCATCTTTTTGAACTCTTGCTGCCAGAGTTGGTCGAAAGCGTCTGGACGCGAATCTTTCAGATCGTACCGTTCGTCGGAAGGCGTTTCATCGAACTCGAATGACTTGCGTCGAATTCGATCGATATTAAGGTTCTTGACGATTATCCTGAGCCATCCGACAAAACTTCCTTGGGCGGGATCATACTTGTAGACGATCCGAATAAGCTTTATGCACGCATCGATGTAGAGATCTTCTGCGTCGGTCGGATTCTGAGCGACTGCGAGGCAGATTCTCCGTAAGTGTTTTTGGAGTTCCGGGTGCTCGAAAAGTGCATCGATTGGTTCGAGGTAGTTTAGTACTTTCGTCAAGCAGTCAAAAAAACCACCGTCGTCTCCGCTATCGTTAGTTTGTTTGCGCATTGGGTTTCCTCCGCCACGCTAATAAACCGCTCACCGACGTCGGGATCGAACCTGCGACAGTTGCCGAAGCGTCTGTCGGCAGTTTCTTTTGACGAAGAGCTAGGAGCGGTTGGTGAGTTTTTGGGTGAAGTAGAGGCCGGAATCGATAACGCCCCTGATAGGACCCCCACTCCCATCAACGGCGTAAGGTTGGTGTTTGGGTTAGCCTTTGGATCGACCATTTGTCTCCAGGCTCCTTTGTTTTGTTGACAAGATAGACGAGCTAGATAGACGTTGCCTTCATAACACATAAACGGACCAGCGAACAGGTTTGTAAAGCGCCGGATGAAATATTTTTCGACGCGTACTTAACAGATGTGGTCTGGGTGCCGTTTCTCTCTTCACAACAAAGGTGAGAATGGGAGTCGAACACGTGAGTTCTCGCCGCTATTTGTCGGAATTCTAAACCTCAACTGTTTGAAAAGGAGAGTCGACATGAGTCAGGGAGTTATGCAAAACAAGAGCAAGTTTTTCTTCTTCGTCGTGGTGGCCGCCCTGTTTTTTGCGATCTTTGTGTTCGCGTTCCAGTTCTTTGGAGTGTCTACCACAAAATTCTTCAACATTGTTCGCCCCGGCATCGTGGCGGTTTCCACCAATGTAGTGGTTACGGACGTCGTGGTTACCGATGTAAATAGTGTGGTGACTGAAGTGACAGTTTAACTCCCCCTCGCGACCGGCAGTTGGCGGGCAACTTAACTGCGTGGTTAGTTCAAAGGATTGCGTACCGTGTTACGGAGCGCAATCCTTTGTTTATTACCCCCGATCATGCGTGCATCTTTTAAAATGCCAGCGTTCTTGTTTAATATAGCCCCATCCGGCGAGTGGGATTCCCAGCCGGAGTTTTCATAAAGTTATTCTTACGCCCAAGGAGCAGAATCTCAATGACCTATGTCGTTGCCGAACCGTGCGTCAACTGTCGCTATACTGACTGTGCCCTCGTTTGCCCCGTCGAAGCGTTTCACCTCGACGACGACATGCTCGTGATCAATCCTGAAACGTGTATCGACTGCGACGCGTGCGTTCCCGAGTGTCCGGTTGAAGCGGTTTTTGCCGAAGCCTCCGTTCCCGCCGAGTGGGCTAGCTTTACTCCACTAAACGCCGAGCGCTCGCTGAGCGGACTACCGACAATCAGCGCCCGACTCGATCCGCTTTGCGAATAGGCAACTGATGAAAGGGCGCACTAAGTGGCTTGTGGGTGGTCTGGCGATTGGTGCCGGAGCTGTCAGTGCGGCCAGCGCTTTATTAAAGAAGAAGAAAGTGCAACCGAAACGAATTGATGTATGGGCGCGGCCCGGAATGCTGGTAACGTTCCGGGCCGAACTCATGCCCGGCCGCGATCGGCACGGACGTACGTTTCGCGTTAAAGAGTTGCTCCCGAGCGGCCGTGTTTCACTGCATGGTGTTGACGGTGAACACGCTGAAAAGGAGTTTGATCGGATTGACCTGGAGCGACCGCTGGAACAAACCGGCGAGTTTCCGCCGCGGACCACCTGACAAGAGCTACCACTGATAAGTCTTACCCGGCTCCATTACTTTCAAATTCGGAATCTGCAATGCGTTGAGTTGTTCGATGATCTCATCGCGATAGGTGGGCTTGATGTGGACGGCCATGATGTCGAGACCGTTGTGATTGAGTTTCTTCAACTCCTCGCTGAGTGACGCCGGCGTGAAATGCCGTGAGACCTCTGCGAGTTGGGCCATCCGGTTCGGAAAAGACGCCTCGATTAGTAATGCATCAACGTGCGGTGCGTTGTTCAGCAGCGTCCAAAACTCTTCCGTCTCCGCGGTGTCCGAACTAAACGCCACACTCTTCTTCCCATCCGAAACGATTAGACCCACCGTCGGCACGATGTGATTCACGGGTACTGCGGTGACCGTCAGATGGGCGACCGGAAACGGTTGGCCCACAGGAATCGGTACGTATTCCATCACTGGACCATAGTCGTTCTTCAGATCAGAAAAACGCGGATAGACGTTCCAGTTGAACACGTCGCGCTCCATCAGGCTGATAACTTCCGGTGTCGCGTGGATGCGCATCGGTTGTTGCAGCGTGGGATAGAGATCGTCGATGAAGATCGGGAGACTGGCGATGTGGTCCATGTGAGGGTGCGTAACGATGATGTCCCTGACTTTGGACCGTTGTTCGTTTGTGAGGGCAATCGCGATACTGCCGGCATCGACCGCCACACAGTCGTCGATTAGAAAGCAGGTTAGACGTTGTTCCTGCGTTGCGTGACCGTTCGCGTCAAACGTACTGGGTAAGAGTTGGATTCTCACGAGCTACCGGCTCTGGTGAAAATGACTGCGCAGCCGAGCCAAGTATAAGCCAGAAACGAAACCCCAGCGAGGACTAAATCATGTGAGATCCGCCAGAGGTCCCTGCAACGCCGAAGCGAAACGTCAAAATTCATTACCGCGGCCTTAACTCGTCGACCAATGCCCGCAACGCGTGCAAGTAAGCGGCTTCCTGTGCAGCAGGGTCGTGCTTACGCGAGTGAATGCCACGGGAAACACGACTCCGGTGAAACGCGAGCTCGCTCGCCAGTTGATTCAAGCGCCTGCGGGTGCGCCAACCTTTCAGGCCCGTCCTGGACAAGGCGTCGAACGACGAACCCATCCGACCACTGATCGATCCGAGTCGCTCATATTCTTCGCGAGTGAAGAGACCGCCGTCGATGTCAGTGACGAGAAACTGTCGGACCACCTGGCCCTCTCGGCGCAGCGACACTGCGATTACGACAAGGACGATCAAAAACGCCGGCACCATCACGACAATGTATATAAGTAAGAACGCTGCTCCTCCACCCAACACCGCTGCAGCGTTCCAGAGACTGTGCATGAAGATCGCCATCAACAGACCAACAATCGGCGTTATTATTTTTACCGCAGTGTTGTTCGATTGACGCGCCAAACCCAAACCGATTCCAGCAAGACTCGTAAACAGCGGGTGTGAGAACGGCGCGAAGAATCCACGCACGATGACAGTAGCAGTCAAGATACCGCCGCTCTGTGCCGCCGCGTTGCCGTAGTAAAGAATATTCTCAGTCATGGCGAAACCCAGCCCCGCCATCGACGCATAAACGATCCCATCCACAATGCCGTCAAACTCGTCCTTCTTCGCAAAAAAGAAGATGAACAGGATTAACGACTTGCCGATCTCTTCGACGATCGGCGCGGAGATCACCGCCGCCGAAGCCTCGCCCGCGTTTGGGTCTTCCGCGAGCATACTGACAGTCAAACCAAAAATCGTATTAAAGAGAAATGCGAAAAACGCGGCCACCAACGCACCCCAGAAAAACGCGGTGCTTAACATCCACAACGGTTCGCCTTCGTAGCGATCGATCCACAACACCAGTACGACATATAACGGCACCGGAATCATTGCTGCGAGTAGGCCAAGAATCAGACCAATTGGACCAGTCTCGATTCCGATTACCAGCAACACGAGCAAGCCGAGGATCGCCGCGATCAGTATCGCCAGGATGCCCAGTACGATTTTGATCGCGCTGATTTGTGGCGATCTTTGGATCGCGACCGGCGTGAAGTTCGGATTTTGCGGGTTTGGAAAAGTCATCGTGCAACGACACCTTTTAGCGAGCGCAGGTCAACGCGCGACCGCCGTCAATCGAGTAAGTTCCACCGGTGATCCACGCAGCTTCATCGGAAGCGAGAAACAGCACGAGCGCGGCAATCTCCTCGGGTCGTCCGGTGCGACCGATCGGATGTGTGCTCTTCGAATGCTCGAGAAACGCTGCATAAGCCTCCGCGTTCATCCCGCCGCGCTTGTGAATCTCAGTAACTACGACACCCGGATTCACAGCGTTCACCCGAACGCCTTTCGCGGCCAGTTCCAATGCGGCACAGCGCGTCAATTGGTCCACTGCGGCTTTCGAAACGCAGTACGCAAGGACGCCGGGGAAGGAACGTAGGCCAGTGACACTGGAGACGTTGACGATGTTTCCGCGCCGGTCGATCAAACTCGGCAACGCCTTTTGCATCAGTCGAAACACGGCGCGGACGTTGACGTTCATCATCTCGTCCCAGGCTGCCTGCGACGTGTTTTCGATCGTGCCAGTCGTCAGAAACCCGGCGGCATTTACTAACACATCCACGCCGCCAAACGTGTTTATCGCTTCCTCAATGACGTGATCCGCTTCAGTCTCGTTCGATAGATCGGCTCGGACCGTCAATGCTTCCGCACCGGCGTTGCGAATCTCCTCCGCCACTTCTTTCAAAGCCTCTTCCTTGCGACCGACGCAGACGATCTTCGCGCCTTCGTTCGCAAAGGCGAGCGCGCACGCGTGTCCAATACCGGAGGTCGCTCCAGTCACTACCGCCACCTTGCCGCTGAATTTTTTGTCGCTCATCTTGTCTGTTCCTTGTGAGTGCTTACGGATTTCCACGTTCGAAGGGATCATATATTGACAGGGCGATCCCAAAAAGCCGACTATTATGGCCTTGAGAGCCTTGTGAGGCCATTCCCCCCGGCACAATGCGCTTAACAATAGCGGTTTTGAGGTCCTGTGTGGTTGGCAAAGCCCAACCTGGAGGCGCTTGTTGGGACAGAACTCGGCAGATCACCTCTTTCATCAGAGTTCGCGCTCGCGCTCGAGTGACGACTTTCGTGGCCGTCACGCGCGTGCTCGCATGCCGTCGAGCGCAGGATATCTGACGGCGGCGATCGTGATTGCGGCCGGGTTGTTTTTTCTGCTTTGGTGGATGCTGGTACGCAGTGGCGACGAAGCACCCTGGCTGCCCGCGGGATTGGCCGCAAGTGTTGTCCTGCTCGTGGCGTTATCGGCTCGCGAAGTCGTGATGCGTCGAGCCTGGAACCGTTACCTCCTCGACAACGGCATTAATCAGAAACACACGCCGAGTCACTCATCACGCTCGAGTAGCCGCAGTCGCAGCCAGAAGAAAAGTTTTTCCTCCTCGCTTCACTCCGCAGCTTTGCGCACGATCCAGAAACAGTCGAGCGCCGCTGACCTGCCGGGCTCAACTCCTGAGGCGCATCTCGAAGTGGCCCATCTGTGTCACGATTATCTATCGAGCACAGACGAGGCGATGAGGTCCGGGAGTCTGGGTAGTGAAAAAGGCATCGCTATTCGCGCCAGTCAGGAACGCGTACGCGCTCTGCATAAACATCATCTGTTGACGTGGGCCAGGGGAAACTCGCGCGCGCTCTTGTACGAGGCTCAGCAACGCGCGCGCACGTTTGACAAGATCGAAACTGCAAACAAGTCGCTCGAGTGCATCGACTCCGTAATGCGCGTTTATCCAAACGAACCGGAGCTCGAAGAATCGAAAGTTGCAATCGGCGAGTTTGTTGCGTCGGTAAAAGTGGCCCATTGGGTCGAGCTGGCTGAACGTTCTGCGTTCAAAGGACACTATCGACGCGCGATCGATCGTTATCGCGACGCGCTTTTCTATCTAAATCAGGATGCGGTGAAGGAAGAAGTCAGGACGGCCGGCACTGAAAAAATCGAGCGCCAGATTGCGGAGTTGCAGTCACGGTTGAAGCCGATCAACCCGCCGCGCCATGACGCTGGAGTTTCGTGAGGATCAATGATTGGTCCCAAGTGTCCACAGTGCGGAAGTACCCGCATTCGTAAGGGTTACAAGCGTACGCCCTTGCCGATGCGGCTGGTTGGCATCTACCACCTTTTGTGCGATAGTTGCAACTTACTTTTCACCGGTTTTGTAGTGCCCGGGACCTTGCACCGCCGGAGAAAACATCGCCGGCACAAGAAACTGAAAGCTACCGACTCGAGGTCATAAGAGGTCATAAGATGAGCCCAAAACGACAGTTCACGATCCTTGCCATCCTGATCTGCGTTGTAGCTGGCATGGCCCAGGGACAGCAGCAGACTTATGTGCTTGGACCGGGCGACGTGGTGGAAGTCAAGGTTTGGTCAGCCGGATCTCAACGCCACTGCGCAGGTGGATGGCGACGGGAATTTGAGTTCGTTGGGCATGGTTGGCGGCACGCGCAAAGAAGCGAAACTGTCGGAGATCAAGATTTACCGGCAAAGGGAAACGCGCCGCAGCAGGTCCTTAAAGTCGATTTTGAGGCAGTGAAGAAGAGTCAGAACCCCGACATTTTTCTGCAACCGTACGATGTGATTGAAGTAACCGACACGGGCTTTTGGGAAGGTGGAAACGTGCTGAAAGTCCTGGCCGGTATCTTCTTGAGAAGCACGCCGTTGCCGATCCCCTAACGATTGAAATTTTCTGAGATGAGGTTTGGAAAGATGAAGGTGAAGTTATCGTTGATCGTCGCAGTTGCGTTTGTGTTTAGCGTGGGGATGTTCGCCTACGCACAGGAACAGCAACAACAGCAGAGTCCACCGCCGGCACCGCAAGGTCCGTCGTCGCTGGACGTGCAGGGGATCAAATCATATCTGCTTGGTCCAGGCGACGTGCTGGACGTTCGTGTGTTTGGACAGCCGGAATTATCGAGCAGCGTCCAGGTCGACAGCGACGGCAACCTCAGTTCGTTACCGTTTCTGGAAAAGCCTATCGTCGCGAAGTGCCGCTCGGACAAGGACGTTCAAAAGGACATTACGGCCGCTTACTCGAAGTTCATCAACAACCCGCAAGTGAGTGTTCGCATTTCCGAACGCAACAGCCGGCAACCGGCGACTGTGTTTGGCGCCGTGCGTCAACCAACGCGCGTCGAGATGAAGCGTAAAGTTCGCCTGAACGAGTTGATGGCGGTTTCCGGCGGATTCACCGAGCGTGCTTCGGGCACGATTCAGATACTTCATACCGAGCCGTTGATGTGTCCGGAGCCGGGCGAAGAAAAACTCGCAGCTCCGATTGACGGCACAAGGATTCCGCTGAACATCATCAAGATTGCCGATCTTCGAGCAGGGAAGCTCGAAGCCAATCCGGTCATTCGTCCTGGCGACTACGTGCTGGTTACCGAAGCTGAACCTGTTTACATCACCGGCAGTGTGATGTCACCGGGCGGCGTCTATCTCCGCGAAGATCTGATGCTTAGCCGCGCACTCGCCATGGTCGGAGGCGCGCGCAAAGAAGCAAAACTGACGGACGTCCGCATCTTTCGTCAGGTTCCGGGCTCCGCCAACCAGCAGGTGATCAGTGTTGACGTGGCAGCCATCAAGAAGAATCAGAAGCCCGACTTTCTGCTTCAGGCGTATGACGTTATCGAAGTGCCTGAGGCGGGCATGTTCTCGTCGAGCCGAATTGGTCAGACGCTCGTAGGTGCTATTACCGGGGGTCTTTCATCGGCAATTACAAACACGGGAATGTATTTGCCGAACCGCGTCATCTACTAAGTCGGTTGGTCACAGAATAACGTTGGTAATTCGATCTAATTAGTTAAAGAGTCATAAAGAATGAATCGAAAAACGCTGGCCGGCGATCGCCGGCGACGAAAACTCATTACAGTGCTTTGGGCACTTGCTCTATCCCTCGTGGTGATTCTTCTGATCTATTTCGAGAAGACCGCCATCCTCTATATCCTCTGCACGCTGGGTGTCACTGCGCTGCTGCTGGTTGTCGCATTTTCTGAAATGAAGCATGAAGGCGAGCCCGGTCAGCAGGTGGGCCAGACAGGCGATGCAGCAGGTGTTGCAGGTCGAGCAAAATGAAACAAATGTTGCAGCGTGCCTGAAGTGAAGTATCTCTAACAGCGCTTGCCCCCTCGATCACAATCGAAGTTGTTTATGTGGTCTATAAGTTTTTGCAGCGAAAGACCGTCGCGGCAATGACGAATTTCGGCTACGTGAAAAACAATAAGCGGGTTGAAACTTTAAGCGGACTATTGCATAATTCGCCTGCGTTCACCTCCCCGGTGGACGAAGTGGTCGCGTGGGGTGAGGACACGTGGCCTTAGGGTGGGGGCTGTGGGAGGTCCCCGCCCGCTTTTTTTGTCCGCCCTTTTTAATAGCCGGTCAGGCGACGGTACTCTCTACTGTTCTTGTTGACCTAGAAGCTCTAGGCTCCGATTATTTATCGGCGAGATCGAACCAGGACGTGCTGAACGGCTGACATCGCGATGGGGTTCTTCCAGAGATCACGACGCAAGTTCCAGCTCTGGCTTTTTGAGGGCAAGAAACGCAGCGGCTCCGCGCAAGACTCTTCTACTCCACACAAGCAACATTCCTGGTGGCAGGTCATGTGTTTGACCGGCGTCGATTATTTTTCGACTCTCGGTTATCAACCAGGCATCGCTTTTCTCGCGGCAGGCGCGCTGTCGCCGATCGCAACGTTGGTGCTGATCTTTCTGACTTTGTTTGGCGCGCTGCCGATGTACAAACGTGTGGCTGCGGAGAGTCCGCACGGCGACGGCTCGATCTCGATGCTGGAGAACCTGCTGTCCCGTTGGAAAGGGAAGCTGTTTGTCCTCGCGCTGCTCGGATTTGCTACCACCAGTTTCATCATCACGATCACGCTCTCGGCCGCTGACGCAACCGCGCACATCATTGAGAATCCATTTGTTCTCGATCACCTTCATTTTCTGCACCATCGCATCGCCGTAACCCTCGTCCTGATTGCCGCGTTGGGCGCTGTTTTCCTGCGCGGTTTTAAGGAAGCGATCGGCATCGCAGTGTTTCTGGTGGCGATTTACCTGGTACTCAACTTTACCGTCGTCGCCGTTGGTTTTTACGAGATTGCGACACATCCCAGCGTGCTCGCGAACTGGAAGAACGTGCTGTTTAGCACGTACCCGAACCCGCTGTTCATGATAGGAACGGCGCTGATCATCTTTCCAAAACTCGCGCTTGGTCTATCAGGTTTTGAAACGGGCGTCGTCGTAATGCCACTCGTCAAAGGCGATGGCAACCCGGGTGATTACAAGATCGAGGAGAACCCGCATCTCACCCGCGGTGGTGAATCGCCCGCCGAACTTGCAGGCCGTATTCACAACACCCGCAAGCTGCTAACAGGCGCGGCGTTGATCATGAGCGTCTTACTCTTCGCCAGCAGCATTATTACGACGATGTTGATTCCGGCCGAAGAGTTTCGACCTGAGACGGAGACGCAAGAAGCCGGCAACGCGAACGGTCGCGCGCTTGCATACCTGGCCCATCACTATCTTGGCGATGTTTTTGGAACCATTTACGACTTAAGCACGATCTCGATCCTCTGGTTCGCCGGATCGTCTGCGCTCGCCGGTCTATTAAATATCGTGCCGCGTTATTTACCGCGATATGGAATGGCTCCTGAGTGGGCTCGCGCAGTCCGGCCGCTGGTCGTGGTGTTTACGGTTATCTGTTTCATCGTCACGATACTCTTCAAAGCAGACGTCGATGCTCAAGGCGGGGCCTATGCGACGGGCGTGCTCGCGTTGATGACTTCAGCGGCGATTGCAGTAACGCTGTCAGCGCGGCGTCACGGCGAAAGCAAACAGTGGATCTTCATGGCTATCTCGCTCGTGTTTATCTATACGACAATCGTCAACATCGTCGAACAGCCGGAAGGCATTAAGATCGCGTCGATCTTTATCGTCGTGATCGTGCTTACTTCGCTCTTCTCGCGTGTGTGGCGCTCGACTGAGTTGCGCGTCGACCGAATCGAGCTCGACGATGCAGCGCGCGAGTTTGTTCGCCGTGCTGCGAAGGGCACAGTGCGGATCATTACGAACCGCGTCGATCGTGGTGACGCAGCAGAGTACGAAGCCAAAGAAAACGAAAAGCGAATGGACAATCACATTCCGGCGGGCGAACCGATTCTTTTCTTTGAAGTCACGCCGGGTGATGCGTCTGAGTTTTCTGGTGTCTTGAAGATCTGTGGCGAGACTGTTGATCGCTTTCAGATTCTGCGTACCACATCTCCGGCGGTGCCGAATGCGATTGCGGCGTTTCTGTTGTTCCTTCGCAACGAGACTGGAAAACTCCCGCACGTTTACTTTGGCTGGAGCGAAGGCAATCCGGTTTCGTATCTGTTGAAGTACATCGCGTTTGGTGAAGGCGATACTGCGCCGGTCACGCATGAAGTGTTGCGACAGGCGGAAAAGGATCCCGAGCAACGACCGATCGTGCACGTCGGTGGATAGAAGTTCCCGCAAAGGCGCAAAGACGCAAAGGTAAGAGAAAAGCTTTAACCTTGTGTTGAATGAACTTTCTGGCTTTGCGTCTTTGCGCCTTTGCGGGAACTCTTGTTGCTTCTGTGTCAGGCGAGGAGTAAGATCAAAACGGTTTGATAACTGAATATGTCTGCCGAAGTTGCGCCTGAGCGCAACACGGGGGAACCACGATTTCGGGGCTTATCGTTTGCCGCACGATTGCGCAAGCGACGAACACTTCCAGTTCGAGTCCGACAGCTAACCTCGTAGGCTTAAGGGAAGATGATAAATCGCTTAGTCAGTCCATCCGTCGGACGACGTCTCAAACTTTGGTTGTACAGAGGCGCCGCTCACACCAAAGAAACCACTCAAGCTTCTCCACATAAAGAACACCCCTGGTGGCAGGTCATGTGCTTAACCGGAGTCGATTATTTTTCGACTCTCGGATATCAACCGGGCATTGCATTCCTTGCGGCACAACATCTTTCGCCGATTGCGACCCTCGTTCTCGTGATGCTGACGCTGTTCGGTGCGTTACCCATCTATAACCGAGTTGCAGAGGAAAGTCCGCACGGAGAAGGCTCGATCTCGATGCTCGAGCATCTGCTTTCGCGTTGGAAGGGGAAACTTTTCGTACTGGTGTTGCTCGGATTCGTCGCGACGGACTTTGTAATCACAATAACTCTCTCCGCTGCGGACGCCACTGCTCACATCATCGAAAACCCTTTCACGCCGCCGTTACTGAAACATCAGATCGGCGTGACTATCGCGCTGATCGCGGTGCTGGGCGCGATCTTTCTCAAGGGTTTCAAGGAAGCGATCGGGATCGCAGTTGCGCTGGTAGCCGTTTATCTCGTCCTCAACGCTATTGTGATTGGCTATGGGTTGTATGAACTAGTTACCCATCCGTATCACTTTCCGGAATGGAAACAAGCTCTCCTTACGCATCCGCGTGTGAATGGCGCGCCTTGGATGATCCTGGTCGTCTCGTTGATCCTTTTTCCGCGCCTGGCGTTGGGACTTTCTGGTTTTGAAACCGGAGTCGCCGTGATGCCACTAGTGAAAGGCGACAAAGATCTTACCGATAAAGACTGGGACAGTATTCATTCGACCCGCGCGGGTCGCGGCGACGAACGCAGGGTCCAGCAATTACTCCAAGGTCGCATTCGTAACACGAAAAAGCTGTTGCGCACGGCGGCGCTAATCATGTCAGTGATGTTGATTAGCAGCAGTTTTGCGACTGCGATTCTCATACCTCCCGAGGCGTTTGTCGAAGGCGGTGAAGCCAATGGACGTGCAATCGCGTACCTGGCCCATCACTTTTTCGGCGACATCTTCGGCACCGTTTACGATCTCAGCACGATCTTCATTCTGTGGTTTGCCGGTGCATCGGCGATGGCTGGTCTGTTGAGTATTGTGCCGCGTTATCTACCGCGTTACGGCATGGCGCCTGAGTGGGCCCGGGCCGCGCGACCGCTGGTGCTTGTAATTACCGTGATCGCATTCGCCGTTACCGTCATATTCAAGGCAGACGTCGACGCGCAGGGCGGTGCTTATGCGACGGGCGTACTCGTGCTGATGACTTCGGCGGCGATCGCTGTGACTCTCGCGTCGCGACGGCAAGGCGGAAAGTGGCAAGTCTACCTCGTGATCGCGCTGGTCTTTGTCTACACCACCATCCAGAACATTCACGAACGACCCGAAGGTATCAAGATCGCTTCGTTCTTCATTCTTACGATCATCCTTGCGTCATTATTCTCCCGCGTTTACCGTTCGACTGAATTGCGAGTCGATCAGATCGAGCTTGACGACCAGGCGCGGCAGTTCATCAAGGACGCTGCAAGAGGAACGATCCGGATCATCACCAATCGTCGCGACAAGGGTGATGCTGACGAGTACGCGCAAAAAGAACAGGAAAAGCGGACCAGCAATCACATTCCGCCCGGTGAGCCGATTCTGTTTTTCGAAGTGACTCCGGGTGATGCTTCTGAATTCGCGGGAAAGCTCGCGA
The DNA here is from genome assembly GCA_963789185.1 of uncultured Acidobacteriota bacterium. Lineage (GTDB taxonomy): Bacteria > Acidobacteriota > Blastocatellia > Pyrinomonadales > Pyrinomonadaceae > PSRF01. Next base: position 75,625 of record CAWBJU010000004.1, on the reverse strand, counting down.
TCTGCGGCGAGACGGTTGGGGATTATCGAATCCTGAGAACTGAATCCGCGGCGGTGCCTAATGCGATCGCCGCGTTTCTGTTATACCTGCGCGATGAAATGGGTAAGCTGCCGCACGTGTATTTTGGGTGGAGCGAGGGCAATCCGATCTCGTACTTGTTGAAGTACATTGCATTCGGCGAAGGCGATACGGCGCCGGTGACGCATGAGGTGTTACGCAAGGCAGAGAAAGATCCCAACAGGCGACCTATTGTCCATGTGGGAGGCTAATTGTGCGAGGTTAGGTCGCGTTTCCATGGGCCGCGGAAACGCTGCGTGGTTGAGAAATTTATATCTGTCCTGATTCCGCGGTTGCGGTCTTGCCGGCAAGAAAACACGAGCGACAAAAGACCGGACGTCCCTGAGAGGGATAAAAGGGAACGGTAGTTTGTTGTCCGCATTGCGCGCACTGCACTGAGACTTCGATTCGTTGTCGCACTCCCGATGACTGTGCCGCCGCAATTGCCGCGAGCCGTTCGTTCTTGGCCTGCTTGCAAGGCTTGCACCGCTTAGGTTCGTTCTTGAGTCCCTTGTCGTGAAAGAATACCTGCTCTCCGGCAGTCCAGATAAAGTTCTCGGTACAATCGACACACCTGATTGGCCTATCCTGATATTCGCTGTGGGGGGTTGCTTCCAACACGTGAGCCGCTTCTGTTTGTGCCATGATCCACTCCCTGGGTCCTATCCCTAATACACTTGATCCGGCGGGCGAATAAACAACAACGCGTGAAAGGCGAAAACGATCTTCGGTTGTTCACAGTTGAGGTTTAGATATCAGCCGCACGGGCCGCCATTGGGGGATTTGTATATAACTATGACGAAATTGTGTCAAGGTAAATCCGGCGTAAAACTACTGAGTCTTGACATTCTTTCCGGGCGGGTGGCAGCATCCGCCGTCAAACCATGAAAAGAATACTCGTCATTGGCTCCGGTGGGCGTGAGCACGCCATCGCGTGGGCCTTGCACAATACATCACCGGTTCCGGTTCAACTTTTTTGTGCGCCCGGCAATGCAGGTATAGGCCAATTGGCCCAACTCGTCAACATTTCTGTTAACGATCCCACGGGACTGGTCCAGTTTGCCGAGACAAATAGTATCGATCTCACCTTCGTTGGACCAGAAGCCCCGTTGACGGTGGGACTTGTCGACGCCTTTGAACACAGAGGTCTGCCGATAGTTGGACCATCCGCTGCTGCCGCACGACTCGAAGGGAGCAAGATATTCGCGAAAGACTTCATGGCGCGACATGGAATACCGACGGCCGTCTATCGGGTCGCCGATTCACCGGAGCAGGCGAATGCGTTTCTGCGTAGCGGCGAGTTTGGCGATGCCGATTCGCCGGTCGTAATTAAGGCAGATGGTCTCGCGGCAGGAAAAGGTGTGGTAGTCGCCGGGACACTGGCGGAAGCGGAAACGGTAGTGGACGACTTGATGGTTCGTCATGTCGCGGGCGCGGATGCCGCGGAACGGGTGGTGATTGAAGAGGCGCTGATCGGTACTGAAGCCTCTTTGTTACTGTTCTCCGATGGTCGAGACTACGCGTTGATGCCGCCCGCACGCGACCACAAAAGGATCGGTGACAACGACACTGGTCCGAACACTGGCGGAATGGGCAGCATTACTGACGCGTCAGTTCTCGATCCGGAGACGTTGGACCGCGCTGTCCGCGAGATTGTCGAGCCGACATTGACCGGGGCGCGCGACGAGGGGTTCCCTTTCAAGGGCATACTTTTCCTGGGTCTGATGCTGACGTCTGACGGGCCGAAGCTGCTCGAGTACAACGTTCGCTTTGGCGACCCGGAGACGCAGGCAATATTGATCCGACTGAAGACTGATTTGTCGTCGGTGTTTGATTCGATCCACAAAGGCACGCTGGGTGAGGTCGGTCTCGAATGGGCAGAAGGGGCATCCGCGTGCGTCGTAGCTGCGAACCGAGGTTATCCCGGAAAGTACGAAACAGGCGCGGAAATTGAGGGACTCGACGACGTCGATCAAACTCGCGTTCAGGTGTTTCATGCGGGCACTTCGCTGACGGCGAATGGCAAGTTTATTGCTACAGGTGGGCGGGTCCTGGGACTAACCGCGGCCGACGAAACTCTGCGCGGAGCTTTGGATCTGTGTTATGGCGCATTGAAGAAGATTCATTGGCCGGGAGTGCAATTTCGCACCGATATCGGTCGCTCACGAGGTTACGAGCGCTGATTGCCTAACCTTTTTGGAGGGCGTTCCGTAGTACTGCTATACTCCGAGTCAGTTTTCGCTGGAATTGAAACTGCCTGAGCGTATACGTCGTACATCAAAACGTCGCGCCCCGGCGCAAATGCCGGTTTTGAGGCCGCCCAAACCAGCCATGAGACTTTCACATTTCGCTGCCGGAGGATGAGCGGAAATGGGACTTTGGACACGAATGAAGCGCACCGTGCGCGCCCTCTTTGGAGGGATTATCGAAAAGGCTGAAGACCCCGAACTCATTCTTCAGCAAACCATCCGCGATATGCGTGACCGCGTGCCCGAGCTTAACAACTCGGTCGCACAGGTAATGGCCACTGAAAAGCTCCTCGCGAAGAATAAAGAACGACTGGAAACAGCGGTCGTCGATCTCGACTCGAAGATTCGCGCGTCAGTGAAAATGGGCCGCGACGATATCGCCACCGCTTACATCGGCCAACTGCAACAGGCGCAGATCGATCTCCAGAAAACCTCGCAGCAACTTGATCACGCGAACCTCGCATCGAAACAGGCACTTAAGGCGCGCGACAATTACGTGCTGCAAATGCAACGGCGCACAGCCGAAGCAATGCAATTGATAAATCAGTCGAAGCAGGCGAAGTTGCAGGAACAGCTTGCGCAGACGATGGAGTCATTCCAGCTCGGCGACGACGCATCGACGTTCAACGAGATGCGCGACAAGATCGATCGCCGCGCCGCCGCTGCCGAAGCGAAAATGCAACTCGGTGCTTCGAACGTCGACACGCAAATGCAGGAAATCGAGCGTGAGGCGCTGGACATGCAGTTGGCAGACAAGTTGCTCGCGTACAAACGCGATATGGGCTTACTCGGCTCAGGTACCAGCACAGCAGCGCCGCAGGCTCTTCCGGCTGAAGGTGAAAGCACCAGCAGCGGTCAGAATGGAACTGGTGGGAGCCGTTCGATGTGAACTAGTATCGCAGAGGGTTTTGCAGAATGATTTGTAATGCCCGTTTCAATAAGTTTATGGCCGAGTTTCCTAAGTTTGACGTCAAGTATCTGAAAGAAGCCTTCAAAGAACCCATAAACTTTTGGGGGATGGCCGGGTTTGCAGTTGCCGCTGCTTACGTCCAGGACATTACACCGCTCGCCGCTGCGTTAGTAACTGAGACACTTTATCTAGCCACCGTACCCGCAAGTACGATGTATCGCCGCCTCGTAGATCGACGAGAGAAACAACGCCTGTTGAAGCTACGCGATCAGCAGCGTGAAGCGCAGATCAAATTATTCGATCCGCGTGAGCGTGAGGCAGTCGAATACTTGCGCTGGATGAAGAACCAGATCTATTCGAACTACAAGAAGTTCACCAACACGAAGCAGGTTCCGCACAACATTCAGAGCCTGGACCAACGCTGGGAAGACTTTGTCGATCTGTTAGACGTTTATCGCCGGCGCAAACATCATCTACGCGGCATCAATCGTCAGTCTGTGCAGAACCAGTTGACTCAGGCGGAACGATCGGTCCAATCAGCGAAGGATGAACGTGAGCGACGCATTCAGCAAGCGAACGTCGAGATCCTCAAGCGGCGCGTCGCGGCGTTCAACGACATCGAACGATCGGTGAAGCTCGTGGAAGGTCAGTTGCAGTCGATAGAAAACTTCTTCGGGCTCGTCAACGATCAGGTTGTTACCCTGCCGACGCCGGAACGCGTCTCGTCCCTGGACTTCGAGCAGCTTAGCGATTCGATTGCAATGACGAAACAAATGCTCGAGGAAACATCGGACACGTTTGCCGCCCTCGACAGCCACAATCGCGACATCGGGAACTATGAGTTGCTGGTTTCAAACACGGGAACCGGCAAATAACGGCGAAATTCGCGTAAACCCCACTCTGTAGCTGTCGCTCGAAAAATTACCACAAGATATCGTTGACAGCCCGCCGGTAGAGGAGTATATTGCTGCGCGCTGGTGATGGTAATAGTAATAGCCAACCGGAATACCCGCTCAACAGTCTAAGTTAAAGCCTGCGTAGTAATTACGCCTGGCCGACGTGTTTTTGAAACTCGATTTACTTTTCGGGCTCCCCGTAAGAAAGGCAGATATTTAATGAGCGCAGCTATCGGCAAAACAGTCGGACGCACCCCCGTCGGTTCTCCCAGTGTGTCTCCGCGTCGAAAGTCGCAGGAGTTAGGACTGAATGCCAAAAAAGTAGTTAGCAAGCGCTATTCGCTGAAGGACTCGAAAGGGCGGGCCATCGAGGAGTGGGCCGATATCGTGCGTCGAGTGGTCGGCCACGTTTCGGCCGCGGAAACGGGCGAAAAAAGAGACAAGTTTTTTGCCGCGATGAGCGAAGTGATGCTCAAGCGCGAATTCATTCCCAATACGCCATGCCTCGTCAACGCTGGTAAAGCGAATGGACAACTGGCGGCGTGTTTTGTTCTGGATGTGCCCGATTCGCTGAGCGGCATCATGGAGCATGCAAAAGCAGCCGCGACTATTCATCAAACCGGCGGCGGCACTGGGATGACTTATGAATTCTTGCGTCCGCACGGCGCGATGGTCAGCTCCGCGACTGGCGTCGCTTCCGGTCCTGTGTCGTTCATGAACATCGTCAACCAGGTCACCGATGTGGTGAAGCAGGGCGGCGTACGACGTGGTGCGAACATGGGAATGATGCGCGTGACGCATCCGGATGTGCTGCGTTTCATTCACGCGAAAAACGATCAGCACTCGCTGACAAACTTCAATATCTCTGTCAACGTTACGGACAAGTTTTTGAAAGCGGTCGATAACGACGAGTGGTTCCAGTTGGAGTTCAACGGTGAACCGTGGAAAGAATCGATTCACGATCCAGTGCGTGATGGCGACTACGTTGTTTATCGGCGAGCGGACGGATCGACGGTGACGTTCTGCGATCGCCAGGCGTTTCTAAATGCGGATCTCTCAGCGTGCGCGATTGAAGAACCGCCGATGCCAGGAATGATCTTCGCGCCAGATATCTGGAACCGGATTGTTGCGAGTGCGCACAAGTATGCAGAGCCGGGAATCGCATTCATCGACGAAGTGAATCGCCACAATCACATGATGAACTCGATGGGACCGATCTACTCGTGCAATCCGTGCGGCGAACAGTTCCTGCACTTCTCGAATTCATGCAACCTCGGATCAATCGATCTCGCTAAGTTTTACGACCCGGAAAAGCGCATTGACTGGGACCGGCTGCGTGAAGTCACGCAGTTGTGCACTCGTTTTCTCGACAACGTGATCGATACTTGTGCCTGGCCGCTGCCCGAGATCAACGACGTGGTCCATCGCACGCGTCCCGTCGGTTTGGGCATCATGGGATTTGCCGATCTTTGTTTGAATCTGAGCGTCACTTACGGTTCGGCGGCGTCGATCGATCTGATGGACGAAGTGATGGGGTTTGTGCGGCGCGAATCGTGGATGGAGAGCAACCGGCTGGGCGCGGAGAAGGGTGCGTTCCCGGAGTTTGAGCCGAATCGCGAGGCGTACACTGAGTTTCTCTACAACCAGATTGGTATTCCGAAAGACATCCCGCTTACTCCGCGCAATTATGAAGTGACCACGATCGCGCCTACGGGAACGATTTCCCTCGTGGCGGAAACTTCGTCTGGAATCGAGCCCAACTTCTCTTGGGCTTACGTACGCAAAGACACACTCGGCACGCGGACTTACGTGCATACTCTCGCTGCGCAAGCGCTCGGTATTGACGTGGACCAGTGCGATCAGGAATCGATAGATGCGGCTGCAGCTTACGTCGTTGAACACGAGCGTGAGTTGCCGTCGCATTTTATCTCGGCGATGAACATAAGCGCTGAGCAGCACGTTCATGTGCTCGCGGCTGCTCAGCGCAACGTCGATAATAGCGTGTCGAAGACGTGCAATGGCGCGGTGAACGACACGGTTGAGTCGGTCGACGCGTTGTATCGCCTGGGCCGGCAGCTTGGGTGCAAGGCTGTTAGTTACTATCGAGATGGATCGCGTGACAATCAGGTGCTCACGTCGATGAAAGTGGAAGAACCAAAAGGTGAGATTGCGTGCAATCCGGAAGCCGTCGTGGAACCTGTCTCGGAAGCTGCCTCCGGGGGAGTAAGCCATGCTGAGACGGTGGCTGCTGATGATGCGTCAGCGCGACAGGAAGCGATCGCGCGCGAACATTCGGATACGATTCCTGTTCCGGCTGTGACTGCGATCCGCATCGAGCGTCCGCGTGAGCTGCGGGGCGCGACCTGGCAGATTCCGTTCGATGGTCAGAATCTTTACGTCACGGTTAATCATGATGGAAAGATGATCCAGGAAGTGTTTGCGACTGGTCCGATCAGCGGTGGTGTAGGTCTGTTGGCGTCGAAGATGTTGCGCGGCGGTTTTGACGCAGCGGAAGTTGCTTACAGTCTCAATAAAGTCACCGGCACGCACGCCGTCTGGTTCAACGAACGGTTATTGACTTCGCCTGAGCAAGCAGTCGCCGAATGCATCATGATCACTGTGCGCCGCGTCCAGGATCTCCCTGACTCAGCACGCGCGGTGAGCAAACACGCCTCTCAAATCCATCCCCAACAAAAGCCCGTCACCGGCGCCATCATGTCCAACATGATCGGCATCTGCCCCGAGTGCCACGGCCAGCTCGAGCACGCGAGCGGCTGCGACTTTTGTAGAGATTGCGGCTACAGCAAGTGTAAGTAAGCAATGAGTCCGCGTTCACATCCGGTTTTTTTAAGGATGTGCCGAACATTCAGGCGAGCGATCCTAAACCGGGTTTACCGGCGAACATGTCTTTTGTTTATACAACGCTGAAAATGCGCGAATTCCCGCGCGAGGCTTAAAGCATTAGTTTTTCCAAGACTTAAAGATAAGCCTTCCAAAAACAGCTGAGCCGTCGCGATTTCCGGCGGCTTTTTATTGAGTTGAAGACAAACCACGCCGCTGCATATTCTATCTACGAAGAATACTAGCACATTATATATCAGTTTCTGCTATCGCTGCTTAGTGTTATGCAGTGTCTATGCCTTCATTAAACCTCCCACCACCGTATTTCTTATCAACTGACCAGGACGACGAGGAATCTTTTCAGACCCACCTTTTGCAACTCCTTCGTATACGAGCGGAGTGGTATGCCTCTAATTGCGTGTAAGATGGCGGCACCTAGATTTGAAATTGGTCGTTTATGAAACGCGAATACCTTACAAAAGAACCACGCCGCCCATTCGTTGGTCTGTCGGCTCAGCGGAAGAGCTACGATGAGATCGTAGATCTCTTTGCACGTGGCGCGTCGTCAGCTGAAGTGCTGGCGTTTCGACCTTCACCTGAAACCCAGGAACGTGTTCGTGAGTTACTCGAACGCAATGCGGCTGATGAATTGACTGATGAAGAGGCAGCGGAACTCGAGTGTTTCGGTGAACTCGAACACCTGTTGCAGTTGGTACGCATCAGGGCGGAGGAATACGTCAAGACGAAGACATGAGCCTATCCCGTATCTCCGCAGCCTTACGGCGAGAGGTCCGGGAACGAGCGAAAGAGTGTTGCGAATATTGTCTAGTAGCTGAGTCCGAAGTCGTCTTTCCTCACGAACCTGATCATCTCATCGCGCGAAAACATGGCGGCTCGACTGTGTCCGAGAACCTTGCTCTGGCGTGTTTCGACTGCAACCGCTTCAAAGGAACGGACATAGCTTCCGTTGACCTTGTAACCGGTGAAGTGGTGTCTTTGTTTAATCCACGCACGCAATCGCTGGTCTCATCACTTTCAATTGGAAGGCGGACGCATAGTTCCGCTGACGGCCACAGGGCGAGTAACTGAACAACTGCTTGCGCTTGAACCTTCCAATTCGTATCGAGATCCGGCAGCGATTAGCTGCTCTCGGAAAGTATCCTTTACGGCCCATTCATTCCTAAAAACCGGATCGAGCGCACGAGAATTCCGCTGTTGACGGATGATATGCGGGGCTCAATAATATATCGCTATGCCACATATAGGTTCGCGGATGCTGGATAGGGAGTTGAAGAAGGGGAGTGCGGAGTTGCTCATACTCTCGCTCGTCGAAGATCAGCCACGGCATGGGTATGACATCGGAACGCTGATCGAGAGGCGATCGCGTGGGACGTTAAAGTTCAATGTCGCGTCGTTGTACCCGTTGCTCTATCGACTCGAAAAGCGCGGATGGATTCAGGGGCGGTGGGTGGAGAAGAGCGGTCAGCGACGCCGGCGATACTACCGCCTGACCGCCGAAGGAAAGAAAGTGCTCGCAGCGCAACGCAACAGTTGGCGCGAGTTTGTCGAGGCGATCAGTCGCATCACGGGAATTAAGCACGCGTAAGCACAAGAAAATGCCTGATTGGCGCGAAGAAATCGAACGACGACTCGCCTCGTTGCAACTCGAACCGGCGCAGGAGACGGAGATCGTCGAGGAGTTGGCCCAGCACCTCGACGACGTCTATCAGCGTTCGATCGCAAACGGACTGTCAGAGCAGGAAGCCAGACGTGCGGCACTTGAAGAACTCGCGGACACCAATCTCCTCTCTAACGAACTAAAGCGCGTTCACAAACCATTCCATGAAGCACCCGTGCTGGGTGGCACAGGGAGGTCCAACTTGCTCACAGATCTCATTCAAGACTTACGTTACGCCGCGCGCATGCAGTTTAAGAACCCCGCTTTCACGATCGTCGCCGTAATCGCTCTCGCTCTCGGCATCGGCGCGAACACCGCGATCTTCAGCGTCGTCAACTCAGTTCTGCTGCGCCCGTTGCCTTACAAAGATCCCGAGCGACTCGTGATGGTCTGGGAAGACGCAACCAAGTTCGGCTACCCGCGCGACACACCCGCCGCCGCAAACTACATCGATTGGCGCGACCAAAACACTGTCTTTGAAGGCATGGCCGCTATTGCGGATGAAAGTTTCAACTTAACTGGCGTTGGCGATCCCGAACGACTCGAAGGTCGCACTGTCACGGCAAACTTCTTCCCGTTGCTCGGAGTGGATCCACATATCGGACGTACCTTCACGAACGACGAAGACAAGCGTGGATCGGACCAGGTAGTGGTGCTGAGTTACGCGCTGTGGCAGCGAAGATTTGGCGGCGACAACAGCATCATCGGCAAGACGATCAACCTGAACGGCTTGACTCATACGGTTGTCGGCGTGATGCCGGCGCGCTTTCAGTTCCCGACGAGCGATGACGCTTTTTGGGTGCCGATAGCATTCACCAGCGAGCAGATGGTTAATCGCGGTCGCCATTACTTGCAGGTGGTCGCGCGATTAAAGCCCGGCACGAGTCTCGAACAAGCACAATCAGAGATGCACACCATCGCCTCTCGTTTGGCGCAACAGTATCCGGACTCGAACACGGACCTTGGCGCCGCCGTGGTTTCGTTGCACGAACATCTCGTCGGCGACATCAGACCCGCGTTGCTGATTCTGCTCGGAGCGGTCGGACTGGTCCTGCTGATTGCCTGCGCCAACGTCGCCAACCTGTTACTTGCACGTGCTGCTGTGAGACAAAAAGAGATCGCAGTGCGCGTTGCGCTTGGCGCGAGACGCTGGCGCTTGATCCGGCAGTTCCTGACCGAGAGTGTTCTGTTAGCGACGATCGGCGGTGTTATCGGCTTAGCAATTGCTTTCGGTGGACTGTTGTTACTCCGATCATTCATACCGGAAAACATCGCACAGGCGCGCGAGATTTCGATCGATTTGAAAGTGCTCGGCTTCACATTTCTGGTTGCGCTGATCACCGGCGTAATTTTCGGATTAGCGCCGGCGATTCAGGCTGCCCGTTTCAATCAAACCGAAACGTTGAAGGAAGGCGGGCGCGATTCGGCGACAGGCAGCGGCGGCAAGCGCATTCGCGGTTTGCTGGTCATGGCCGAAGTCGCGGTGTCGCTTGTTTTGCTGATTGGCGCGGGTTTGCTGATCAACAGCTTCCTGCGTTTGCGAAACGTCGATCCGGGATTTCGCGCCGATAATCTGTTAACGATGAAGTTCGACTTGCCGCAACCAAAGTACATGGAGTACGAACGGCGCGCCGCGTTTTACTCTGACCTGGTCCAACGTGTGGGAGCAGTTGCAGGTGTCAAGTCAGCAGCAATCACAACGAACCTGCCTCTGTATCGACAGGGTAACTCGATCGGCGTCACCATTGAGGGTCAGCCTCCGCTGCCACCCGGTCAGGAAAACGTGGTCGTGACGCGAACCATTAGTCCCGGATACTTCGACACGATGGGCATTCCGTTGTTGAAGGGGCGGCAGTTTACCGATCAGGACACGGATACGACTCCAAATGTCGTAGTAATCAATGAAACGATGGCGCGCACTTATTGGCCCGGCGAAGACCCAATCGGAAAACGTATCGGTGCCGGGACAGTCGAAGATCCCGACGATTGGATCCAGGTGATTGGTGTGGTCAAAGATGTGCGTCAGTTTGAGTTGACCGTTGCTCCGCGCCCGCAAATGTATGTGACTTTCCGTCAAATCGATTTCTTCCCGCCACGAGATCTGGTGGTGAAGACGGAAGTCGATCCTGCGAGCCTCGCAGCAACAGTCCGCAAGGCCGTGTGGGAGATCGATAAGGACCAGCCGGTCTCTAACATCCGCACGATGGAGGAGATACTGCTCGACTCAATCGCACGCCAGCGCTTCAGCATGTTGCTGCTCGCAATCTTTGCGGGTGTGGCCTTGATACTCGCGGCGGTCGGAATTTACGGCGTCATGAGTTACTCGGTGGCCCAACGGACGCACGAGATCGGCATACGCATGGCTCTCGGCGCACAGACGAACGCGGTGCTGAGACTCGCTGTCGGTTATGGTTTGAAGCTGGTTATCGCGGGCGTCGTCATTGGTCTCATCGCCGCGTTTGCATTGACACGAGTGATGTCGACATTGCTTTTCGGAGTCACAGCAACGGATCCAATGACGTTCGGGCTGATCTCGGTGTTGCTGATTCTCGTCGCGGCGATCGCGAGTTATATACCTGCACGTCGCGCGACGAAGGTCGATCCAATTATTGCTTTGCGATACGAGTGAATCGTTCAGCGACGGGAGAGTAGTTCGTAGTAGCCTGTGATTCCGTTCAGCACGTACTGCACCGCGAGCGCTGCGAGGACGATGCCCATCACGCGCGTTGCGATGTTCACGCCGCCTTCGCCGAGTAGTCTCATCAGGCGCGAACCGAGATACAGCGTAATAAACGAGATAATAAAGACGATCGCGATCGCCACTCCGATCGCGCCTAACCTTCTCATGTCGCTGCCGGCTTGTGAGGTTAAGAGCAGGATCGTGGCGATCGTCCCGGGGCCGGAAAGCAAGGGCATCGCGAGTGGAAACACTGAGATGTCGTCGGCGGTGGGTTCATGTTCTTTGGGCTGCTGGGACTGGAGCCCGCCGCGTTCGCCAAACAGCATCGGCAGCGCCGCGATGAACAGCAATGCGCCTCCGCTGATCGAGAACGCGTGAACTGTGACACCGAGAAAGGAAAGCAGCGCGCGACCGGCGATCAGAAAAAACAGAGCCACGCCAAACGCGATCAGTACAGCACGGGTCAGTATGGCTCGACGGCGGTCCTGCTGATTCTGGGTTAGCGCGACAAATATCGGTACGACACCCGGTGGATCGACCACCACGAGCAGCGTCACGAAAGCCGTAAACCCAAATCTCACAATGTCCTGGTCCATAGAACCGAGAATCCCCGCTTTAAGTTCGGTCGAGCTTTAATAACGTGTGCAGCAGGACGTTCGCACCGTTGGCGATGTCTTCCGGATGTGAAAACTCGCGCGGAGAGTGACTGATACCGCCGACACTCGGGACGAAGATCATACCTACTGGACCAAGCTGGGCCATGTCCTGTGCGTCATGCCCGGCGCCCGACGGCATCAGTTTTGTCGATAGACCCAGTTCGCGCGCCGCGTCGGTAATTAAGGAACGAATGCGAGCGTCAGTTGGCGCGGGAATGTTGACGTTGATCTCTTTGAAGTCGAACTTAGTCTTACTAGCCGTGGCGATCTGTTGCGCTTCAGCGCGGATCCTCTCGTAGAGCATGTTGATCTTCGCTGCGTCGAGGTCGCGAAGCTCGAGACTGAGCACGACCTTACCGGGTATGACGTTTGGCGCACCCGGCAAAGCGTTGATCCTGCCGACAGTCCCCACTTGCCGCCCAGGAATACTCGTAACCACGCGATTAACAGCTTCAATAAACCTCGCCGCCGCAAGCAGTGCATCCTGCCGATTATTCATCGCGGTCGTTCCCGCGTGATTCGCGAAACCTTCAATCGTCACGTCCCACCAGTTGATTCCGACAATGCCTTCCACGACCCCGATCTTGATCTTCTCGTTATCGAGATGAGCACCCTGTTCGATGTGCAGCTCAAGATACGCAGCGATGTCGCCTTTCTTGCGACGAACTTCGGCGAGCTTCGCAGGATCTCCGCCGATGAACTTGATTCCGTCGCGAATCGTTTTGCCGCTGCGACTGACGAGATCGAGTTCGCGTTCAGTGAGTTCACCATCCATCGCACGGCTGCCGATCAGCCCGCCTTCTTCGTTTTGAAAGATCACGACCTCCAGTGGGTGACGCAAACTGACGTTCTTCTCCGCCAGTGTTTGCGCAACTTCGATCGCGCCCATCGAGCCGACCACTCCGTCGTAGTTTCCGCCGTCGGGAACAGTGTCGATATGCGATCCGATCAGCAACGGTTTGAGACCGATTGCGCTTCCCGTCCGTCGTCCGATTAGATTCCCCGCCGCATCGACCGAGACGTCGAGCTTCGCATCTCGAAGTAGCCCGAGGACATATTCGCGGCCTTGTTTGTCGGCGTCGCTGTACGCAACTCGACTGGCGCCACCTTGCGGGTTCTTCCCAAACTCCGCGAGCGCGTTAATGTGTTTCATGATGCGATCGCCGTTGACGCGTAACTGCGGTTGCGCGCTGGAGTGACGAAACGCCACCGAACACAGACTCAGAAGCAGTGCGTAGTTGAATTCGCGGCGAGTTGTTTTCATGGCCTCGGCAAAATGCAGGAACTGAAGTTTAGACCAGGAGCAATGTGAGCGTAGCTTAACGGTTTGCGCTGAGGCAACCACGATGTAGAATCCGCCTGTCGAAATACCTCCCGGCTAATCTGCAAATATCGAGGAGACTTCATAATGAAACGAAACGTCTGTCTGTTTGCGCTGATGCTGGCTGTCGTGGCGGGGTCGCTCGTTTTCTCGCCGAAAACCGCGGCAATCACGTACGGATTCGTCGATTCCAAGAATGCCTTCGCGAACACGGGAGCGTTCATAGCTAAATCGCCGACGACGGGCGAGATTTTCCCGATCTGTTCGGGCACGATGATCACACCAAACGTTTTTCTTACGGCGAGCCATTGCACGCTGTTCTTCGAGCAGGATCTCGCGCCGGAGGGGTTTGTCGCTTACGTGAGCCTCGATGGCTCGATACCTTTTGGACCACTCACAAGCAACAAGACGCAACTGCTGCCCGTCGCTCACGTGGTGACCAATCCGAACTTCAATCCAGCCCAGAGTGATTCCGGAGACATCGGTGTTCTCATCTTGCAGAAAGACGTTCGCGGCGTCACGCCGGCGACGCTCCCGACCTGCGGACTGTTGGACCAGCTCGTAGCGCAGAACGGTCTGAAGTCGGCAATATTCACTCCGGTGGGCTATGGCGTGCAGAATCGCGTCGTAGGCGGCGGGGTGCCCTTCTTTCAGGATCTGAATCCGATCCCGCGGATGTTTGCGTTTTCGAGTTTCAACTCGCTTAACGGAGGCTATCTTCGTCTCTCGCAAAACCAGTCGACCGGAAACAGCGGCACGTGTTTCGGCGACTCGGGTGGTCCAAACTTTCTCACCGTGAACGGCCAACAGATTCTCGTTGCCATTACGATAACCGGTGACTCCGTCTGTCGCTCGACGAATGTCGATTACAGGCTCGACATACCTTCCGCGCAAGGGTTTCTCGCGGCGGTTAATGCAGCTTTCGGAACGAACATTCTACTGACGTGCTAAAAACAAAAACCAGAGGACACCATTGAAAAACTTCAGACTACTTTCACTGCTGACGCTGATGCTCTCGGTTTGGACGCTCGCTGTCTCGCAAACTCCGCCTCGATTAACGCCCGAACCGCCAATTGGAAAAGGGGTCGTGGTTCTGAAAGCGGCGCGTCTTATCGACGGGACCGGTGCGCTGGCGATCACGAACGCCGTCGTCGTTATTGACGACAACAGAATCGCGGCAGCGGGGCGTGCGGGGTCGGTAAACATTCCGGTGAATGCGAAAGTGATCGATCCCGGCAACGTCACGTTGATGCCGGGCTTCATCGACATGCACACGCATCTGATTGGGCGCGTGCTTGGCGATCCGGCCGGTGAAAACGCACTCGTGCGGGATTATGCATCGTTCGGAGCGATTCTCGGCGTGAAGCATGCGCGCGACACGTTGATGGCAGGTTTTACGACCGTGCGAAACGTCGGTGCAGACGGACCGTTTCATGACTTAGCGTTGCGGAAGGCGATCGACGAAGGTTGGACCGAAGGCCCAAGGATCGTCGCTGCTGGACATTCGCTCGGAATTCGCGGTGGACACTGCGACGACAACGGATATCGCCCGGGAATGTTTGACCCGGGAATTGAAGACGGTATCGCGGATGGTCCGGATCAGGTGCGCGCCGCGGTCCGCTATCAGATCAAGTACGGCGCCGACGTGATCAAGACGTGTGCGACTGCCGGCGTGCTTTCCGAAGGTAGCGCTGCGGTTGGCGTGACGCAGTACACGTATGAAGAGTTGAAGGCGATGGTTGACGAGGCAACGAAACTCGGACGCAAGGTCGCAGCTCACGCGCACGGCACCGAAGGCATCAAGATCGCTTCGCGCGCGGGCGTAGCCTCGATCGAGCATGGTTCTTTCATGGATGAGGAAGGCGCGCGTTTGATGAAGACGAATGGAACCTACCTGGTGCCGACGTTGTCAGCCGCGGAAGGCGTCGAACGCGCGGCGAAGACGGGCGTGTTGAAAGGACTGCGCGCGGAGAAGGCAATCGCTGCCGCAGCGGCGGTTCGTAACGCGATCAAACTCGCAGTCGCGAACAAGGTACCGATCGCGTTCGGCACCGATGCGGGTGTGGTTCCGCACGGAACGAATGCGCGCGAGTTTCAGTTGCTGGTCGAGTGGGGCGGCATGAGCAACATGGACGCGATCGTTGCCGCGACGTCGAGCGCGGCGAAGTTGTTGGGTTGGGAAAAGAACGCGGGTTCGTTAACGCCGGGTAAGTGGGCCGACATCATCGCCGTTTCCGGAGATCCGCTCCGAGACATCCGCGCGACGGAGAAAGTTGTGTTTGTGATGAAAAACGGCGTGATCTTCAAACAGCAAGCGCCGTAAGCACAACGCTTACTTAACTTCGTCCCAGATCAGCGTGTGCTTCGTTTCTTTCAGCAACAGCGATCCGACGACGAACGTCACGCTTGCAACGATAATCGGATAATAGAGTCCAGCGTAGATGTTGCCAGTGTTCGCGACGACGTATAGACCGATTAGCGGTAATAGTCCGCCAAAAACTCCGTTGCCGATGTGATACGGGAGCGACAGCGCCGTGTAACGGATCTTCGCGGGAAATGCTTCCACAAGATACGCCGCGATTGGTCCATAGACCATCGTCACGAAAAACACCTGAATAAATACGAGCAGGATCAGTTTCCACGCGACAGGGTTGCGGATGAATGATTCGAAGTTCGCGTACGGCAGGACCTCTTTAGCCGGTTGTAGTGTGCCGTTAACCGTCGTCTGGGGCGTCAAACTGATCGCGCCGGTTACCTTATTTGCTTGTGAAGACACCGTCACTACTTCAGAACCCGCGGCGCGTTGCATCGCATAATAAATCGGCATGTAGGAAACTGCGGCGAGCAAACAACCCGCCATCATGATCCACTTGCGCCCAATCCGATCGGACAACGCACCCATCACCACAAACAGCGGCATTGCCAACAATAGTGCGATCGCGATGATGTACTGCGCTGATCGGCCATTCACCTTTAGTACCGTTTGCAGGTAGAACAGCGCGTAGAACTGTCCTGTGTACCAGACAACGCCCTGGCCCGCGGTCGCGCCGAACAGTGAAATAAGCACGCGCTTCAGGTTTTCCCACTTCGTAAATGCCTCGACGAGTGGTTTGCTCGACGTCATCCCAGCGGTCTTGATCTGTTGAAAGATCGGTGACTCTTTCATCCGCATCCGAATGTAAAACGAGATGCCGACGAGGAAGATCGAGATGATGAACGGCACACGCCAGCCCCATGCGCTGAATGCCTCGCGCGACATCGCATTCTGGACCAGCAGAATGACCACGAGCGACATGAAAAGTCCCAGCGTTGCGGTGATCTGAATAAAACTGGTGTAGAACCCGCGTCGCTCGTCCGGCACGTGCTCGGCCACGTACACCGCCGCGCCTCCATACTCACCACCAAGCGCAAGTCCCTGAAGGACTCGAATAAGAAGAAGAATGATCGGCGCGGCAATACCGATTGTTGCGTACGTCGGCAGGAATCCGATCAGTGCGGTTGCTCCACCCATGATCAGCAACGTGACGAGAAAAGCGTATTTGCGTCCAACCAGATCGCCAATGCGACCGAAAAACAGCGCGCCAAAGGGACGAACAACAAAACCGACCGCGAAAGTCGATAAATACGCGATCAACGCCCACGGGTCGTTGCCTTCAGGATAAAAAAGAGGCGAGATAGTTACGGCGAGACTGCCGAAGATGTAGAAGTCGTACCATTCGATCATGGTACCGACTGCTGATGCCGTAATTACTTTCCAGATGCTATAGCTGTGAACTTGATCTGTGGTGGAAGAGGCAAGTGTTTGTTGGGCCATGATTAGGATCCCATCAGTGGCACTTCACGGAAATGCCACTGACGGGACGTTCGACTAAGTTAGCGATTCTGCATACCCGGCATACCGCGCATCGGCATCTGGAGCTTGCCGTCGGCGCCGCTGGTCAGCGCGAGGAATGACGAGTCGTAACGAATCGAATCAAACACCGCATCGACTCGCGCTTCCATCATCTCCTTCGCACGCACCGCTTCATAGCGTTCGTACTGGAAGAAGTGACGACGCAGTAATACGAGCGCCTTCTTCTTCTGGCCTGCTTGCGCATAAATCGCGGCCAGGTTGTACGACGCGGGCAACAGGTGATGATTCGCTCGTGCAATCTTCAACGCCTCATCGGTATTTCCCGAAGCCGCAATGAACACCGCCGCGAACACGAGGTTGTATGGGTCTTTCGGATCGAGCGCGAGCGCTTTCTGCGTGTACGCATTGCCCTGGGCCAGGTCGCCTTCGGAGTGCCAGTAAACGGCGAGATTGCGATACGTAAGCGCGAGCGGAAACTCCTCTGCGGACTGCTCCATCAACTTCAAGCCCTTCTTAAACTCGCCGTCGTGAATCGTCATCTTGCCGAGCCCGTGCAGCGCAACCGCGCGCGCGACTGCGTCCGCGGGCATGTTCAGGATCTTATTGAAGACTTCACGCGCTTTGTCCCACTCACCCGTGTGATGACGATAGAGCTCACCCAGATAACGAAGCGGCGTTGGGTCCGCGGGATCCATCTTGTGCGCCTGCTGGTAGAACTTCAGCGCCGTGACGTATTGTTCGGCAATCTCGGCGCGCAGGCCGCTACGCATGGTCGCTTCGATGCGGGCGCCTTGAACGCGATCGAATATCGGCGAGTCAGGAATACTGCCCACCTCTTCTACGCCGAGCTTCTTCAGTTGACCGGCCGCGTCTTTGGCTTTCTTCGGGAAAAGACATCTCTCGGCGGCGACGGGCTTCAGATCCGCGATTGCGCCATCGTTGTCGCCGGCTTTCGCTTTTTCTTTGCCGCTCTTTAGCTGCGCGTCGAGTGCCGTCTCGCGCTGCTTCATTTCCGCTTCAACTGCCTTTTCGACATCGGCCACCTTCAGTTTGCCGGCGTTGCTATCGACCTTTTTGATGGTCGTGCCATCGTGTGTCGCCAGCACAACGACCGGGAGGGCAGAGTCGCCAATGATGTTCTTCAACTCCGGCAGACCGGCATCGCCGACGCTCATCGTTACGCACTGTGCAGAGTACAGCGTCAGAACGCGAGAAGTGAGCAATGGCGACTTCTTGACCTCATCAGTGCTTGCCGGAAACCAGTAAAGAACCAGACCTTTCTGCGCCGCAGTCCTGGATTCCCACAGCTTCCACGGTACCTTGTAAACCGTTGGCGCCGGACCCATGCTGCTATTGCCGCCGCCGACACCACCTGTGCCGCCACCGCCGCCGCCGCCGCAAGTAGCCCAGACGGGAGACAGGGCGAACAGAGTAATCAAAATTGTGGCAAGGATTCGTGAAAGTTGTTTCTTCATAATGCGATACCTTTCATTTATTCCGAGTGAGCGAGGAGCTACTTTATAGCATAAGCGGCCACGAATCACACGGATTGAGGGTTTACAGAACTATTACTCGCCTCGAACAAGAATCGAGTCTATGATTATGCACGCGATGAAAGTGTTGCTGGTCAATCCTAAATTTCCCGAGACATATTGGAGTTTTCGACACGCCCTACCGTTTGAAGGAAAACGGTCAGTTTTCCCGCCGCTCGGGCTGCTGACGGTCTCCGGATTACTGCCGCGTTCCGTCGAGCGACGACTTGTCGATCTTGAAATCGAACCACTGAAGACGTCGCAGATCGAGTGGGCTGACATGGTCTTCATCACCGGCATGCTCGCGCAGAAGGAATCGCTGCACGAGATCGTAGAACGATGCCGAAAGCTCGGCAAACGAATCGTTCTCGGTGGTCCATATGTGACCAGCACGATCGAAGAACTCCCTTACGCCGATCACATATTCCAGGGCGAGGCCGAAACGACGTTGCCCCTGTTTTTCGAGGACCTAGAACGCGGCACCGCAAAAAGGACGTACAAAGCGCCGGAGCGGCCGCCAATGTCACTCGCGCCGATCGCCGATTTCGGACTGGTCAACATGAAGAAGTACAGTTGCATGTCCGTGCAGTACTCGCGCGGCTGTCCGTTCTCATGTGAGTTTTGCGACATCATCGAGATCTACGGTCGCATCCCGCGCACGAAAAGCAACCAGCAGGTTATCGCCGAGTTCAATGAACTAAAGCGTCTGGGCTGGCGTGGTCCATTGTTCATCGTTGACGACAATTTCATCGGCAACAAGAAGAACGTACGGCTGTTGCTGCCCGCGTTGATCGAGTGGCAGAAGAAGAATGGTTATCCGTTTTCACTGCTGACCGAAGCGAGTGTGAATCTGGCTGACGACGACGATCTGCTGTCGGCGATGAAAGAAGCGGGATTTCGTCGAGTGTTTCTCGGTATCGAGACGCCGGTGGAGGAGAGTCTCAAGGAAGCGCAGAAGTCGCAGAATCGCGGCAACCTGCTTGAGTCGGTGCGCAGGATACAGAGCCACGGCATGGAAGTGATGGCCGGGTTTATCGTCGGCTTCGACAACGATCCGGAAGACATCTTCGAGCGTCAGATTGAGTTCATTCGCGAGAGCGCGATTCCGATGGCCATGGTCGGGATGTTGAATGCGCTGCCGGACACGCAACTCTGGAAACGACTCGAGAAAGAAGGCCGTCTGCTGGGCGCTGACGCGACAGGTAACAACACGATCGCCACAGTCAACTTCATTCCGAAGATGGACGTCGATAAGCTTATCGCAGGTTATCAACGCATCATGCGCACGATCTACAAACCGAGTGAATACTATCGTCGCGCGCTCGATTCGCTGCAACGCGTACCGCAGGACATTCCCGAGGCGCACCAGTATCACGGAATCAAAGCCGTCAAGGCCTTTGTGCGCATTGCGTTCAAACTCGGTGTGCTCGATGCTGAGCGACGCGAGTTCTGGCGCTTCTTTCTCGAAGCCTTGCGCACACATCACGATCGCATGACTGAGTTGCTGCGTCACGCAGCCATGGCCTATCACTTCCGCAAGTTAAACGAGTCCTACGGCGACACGTGAGTCCCTCCGCTCATTCTTCGTTCGCTGCCCTTCGATATCGCGATT
The DNA here is from genome assembly GCA_963789185.1 of uncultured Acidobacteriota bacterium. Lineage (GTDB taxonomy): Bacteria > Acidobacteriota > Blastocatellia > Pyrinomonadales > Pyrinomonadaceae > PSRF01. The sequence continues at coordinate 55,340 of CAWBJU010000004.1, read as the reverse complement.
TTCGTCTACTTTGGTTAGGCCAGATTGTCTCTGTGACTGGGTCGCAGATGCAGTTTGTCGCCATCAACTGGCACGTTTACCTGCTTACAAAATCACCGCTTGCACTGGGATTGGTTGGACTGTTTCGAGGTGTGCCGATAATCGTGTGTTCCCTTGCGGGCGGGGTGGTCGCCGATGCCGTCGATAGAAGGAAGCTGTTGGTAGTCACGCAGGTGGTGATGCTGACTAGCGCCGCGCTGTTAGCGGCGTTCACTGTAGCGGGACTCGACAGTGTTTGGCCGATTTATGTGCTCAGCGGGTTGGCCTCGGCGGCGAATGCTTTTGACATTCCGGCGCGGCAGTCGCTCATGCCCGCCCTTGTTCCCACGGAAGTTTTTCCCAACGCGGTGAGCCTCGGTTTGATCGTTTTCAATGTCGCGACGATAGCGGGTCCAGCGATTGCGGGATTCATGCTCGCTGAAACTGGACCAGCCTTGATTTACGGAGTCAATGCGCTCTCATTTCTGGCAGTGATCGCCGCTTTGATTGCGATGAAGACGAGCGGAGATCCCGAGCGCAATGGCGATCGTGGAAGCGCGCTGAGCTTTGCTGCTCTTAAAGAGGGTTTCCGGTTTGTGCGGAACACTCCGATTATCGTGCAGACGATGACGCTCGACTTTGCGGCCACGTTTTTTGCTTCAGCAACGTTGTTGCTGCCGATCTTCGCAAGCGAACGATTGCACGTCGATGCGCGAGGCTATGGCTTTCTTGCCGCGGCGCCGGCAGTTGGTTCGGTTATAACGGCCCTTGTCATGGCGCGTGCGGGTAGTTTTAGTAAACAGGGTCGCCTGGTGGTCGTATCGGTTGCGATCTTTGGTTTGGCGACCGCTGCGTTTGGCATTTCGACTGTGTTCTGGTTTTCGCTGCTTATGCTCGCCGTGACTGGCGCCGCGGATACTGTTAGCACGGTGTTGCGACAAACGATCCGGCAGTTAGTGACGCCAAACCATCTCCGCGGACGTATGACGTCAATCAACATGATGTTCTTCATGGGTGGACCACAACTTGGTGAACTCGAAGCCGGATTGCTCGCGGCGGCGATTGGTGCGCCGTTGTCTGTCGTAATCGGTGGACTCGGATCGATCGCGTCTTCGGCTGTTGCTGGGTTGAAGTCGAAGAGTCTGATGGATTTTGAAGTCTGATGTGGGAACGAGGGGAAACAAACACGCACCAGGACCATGTGATCGCGCACGTCATCGGTGCGAGCGTGTTGCGCTACTTCGTGTGGGACGAAACAGCCTACCTGCTGCTTGATATGGGCTTCATCTGGAACATCTACCTTGACGCCGAGATGGGCCTGCTACCTGAAACGGTGGTCCTCGCCGAGTTGGACCTTGATGAAGATCTCAGGCGCTGGGAACCTGTGAGGGAGCCGTCACCTATTCAATCCGTTGATCTATTTCAATCAGAAGATGGCAGGCGCCTCGTCGTGAACTGCGAAGCAACAAGCCTCACGCTTGAGACCTCATTCACTACGCGCGAAATACACGTAAGCTAAAAGAACAACGCCGCGGTCCAACTTCCGCTGGACTCGCGGCGCTATTCCGTTGCTGGCCAAAACAATTAGCCACTTACAATAATCTGGTTGTCGACTACCTTAACTCCCTTGATCTGTTTCACCATTCTCTCGACGTCGGCCTTCACAGCTTCGGTCTTGACCGTGCCGACAAGCATCACTTTCTGATTAATAACGCTTGCAGTGATACCCAGCGACGAGAATGCCGGATCTTCGGTCAAGCGTTTGTCGATCGCGAGCTGAATGTTCGAATCGAGGTTGATGCTTTCCGTGGCAGCGGAAGTCGTCGAACCGCCGGCCGGTGGCGTAACAATAATGGGTTGCGTCGCTGGCGCAGGCGCCGGTTGCTGAATGATGACCGGAGGCTGTTGCGCCGGTGCAGGTTGCTGAATCACAGTTGGTTGCTGCGCGGGCGTCAGAGCCGTTTCATCGGTCGTCGGCTGACTATTCATCCAGAAAAGCACCAGCATCGTGATCAGCGCGATAGCCACAACCGCAAGCACGCCAACCATGCCTGCCGAGATACCGCTGTTGTCGCGGACCGACTGCGAATGGACCACCTCGCGCCTTTCATTCGGTGTCTCCACCACTACGTGGCGTCGTGTTGCTTCTTCTTCATCGTATGCCATCAGTTGCCTCCGTTGTTATACATTTGCCGAAACCAGGGTTCCGGTAAGAACCAATAAACCCAAAACTAATATGAAGACGAGGAGCCTCTTCATAACGAACCTCCATGATTGCTTGCTCGATTCATCTTTTCTCCGCTATGGGTGCGGCAAACGTCATTCCGCACAGTCAAACGGTGCAAATACGAGGGTTCACAACTGGAACACAGATTAGTCGTTTTGTTATCGTACGTTTTTCGAAACAACGTAAACCGATCAATGTACGGATCAATACAATGACAACTGCCATCATTCATCATCCGATTTTCAAAGAACACGACACCGGACCCGGTCATCCTGAAATGCCTTCGCGCTATACGGTGATCATGGAAGCGTTGCGAGGCGACGAGGAACTCTGGTCCAAACTGCGCGAGGTCGAGGCGACCGAAGCTCCTCGCGGCGACATTCAGGCGGCGCACTCGCCGCAGCTTTACAAACTGATCGAACGTGTAGTGAGTGAAGGCACCGGCTATCTCGACGCCGACACCGTCGTCTCGATGCGTTCGCTCGACGCCGCGAAACGCGGAGCTGGAGCGCCGTGTCAGGCCGTCGATTTGATCATGAGCGGCGAGGTAAAGAATGCTTTCGTGCCTGTGCGTCCACCAGGACATCACGCGACGGAAGAACGTGCGATGGGGTTCTGCCTTTTCAACAACGTCGCCGTCGCCGCGCGTTACGCGCAACAGAAATATTCTGAGATCGAGAAGGTCGCGATCATCGATTGGGACGTACATCACGGAAACGGTACACAGGGAATCTTCTACGACGATCCGACCGTCTACTTTTTCTCGTCGCATCAGTATCCGTGGTATCCGGGAACGGGCACGCGAGGCGAAAAGGGGACTGGTCGGGGCTTGGGTTACACGCTGAATCTACCGTTGCGTGCAGCGACTCCGGCTGCGGATCAGAAGCGCGGTTTTGAAGCAGCGCTGGACGAGATGTCTACGAGTTTTACGCCTGACCTGATCATCATCTCGGCGGGATTCGATTCGCATCTTCAGGATCCGCTGGGTCAATTGCTGCTTCAGGATGACGACTTCGTCGCTATGACAAGAGCGGTGAAGCAATGGGCTGACAGCAGTTGTCAGGGACGAGTGATTTCGTGTCTCGAGGGTGGTTATAACCTAGCCACGCTCGGCGGCACGGTACGCGCGCACGTGCGTGAATTGACGGCGGAGTAGTCGCGATTGACAACTTGAGATTTAGTCGTGTTTGACACTCACATACCACCTTCCTATGATCTCTTCACATGCCTGCCGCACAGTCTTTAGTCAGTAACGACCGGCCTGAACGTGTTTTCCTGATCGACTCGATGTCGCACATCTTTCGGGCGTTCTTTGCCCCGATGCAGAATCGCGCGGCGCCCCTCGCTACGTCGCAGGGCCAGGTGACGCAGGCCGTTTACATCTTCACGAACATGCTGCTCAAGCTGCTGCGTGAAGAGAAACCGGAATACATCGCCGCCGTTTTTGAATCGCGCGAAAAGACGTTCCGGCACGAGATGTTTCCTGACTACAAAGCGAACCGTCTCGCGATGCCTGACGACCTGGCTTCCCAGATGCCGTACATTTTTCAGCTTTGCGAAGTGCTGAACATTCCGATGATCAACGTGCCGGGTTACGAGGCTGACGACGTGATCGGAGCGCTCGCAATCCAGATCGCTGCGAAAAAACTTCAGACGGTCGTCGTGTCGAACGATAAAGACATGTGCCAGCTCGTGCGCGATCCCTGGATCGTTTGCATGCGGCAGAATTCGCAGGTCGTGAAGCGAAAAGAGCCCGTCCCGCCGGTCGAGTGGTGCGACGAAGCTTGGGTCGAGAAGAAGTTTGGCGTCACGGCCGACAAGCTCGTCGATCTGCTCGGACTGATGGGCGATTCGATTGACGACATACCCGGTGCGCCTGGTATCGGTTCCAAAGGCGCAGTGCAGATCATTCAGCAGTTTGGATCGATTGAAGCCGCGTTGGAGAATTGGGAGTCAGTCAAACACAAGACGTATCGTGAGTCGTTACGCGACAACGCGGAACTGATTAGAAAGTCACGCGAGCTGGCGCGCATCCGCACAGATATCGATGTCGAACTGAAGCTCGACGAGATCAAGTCGCGGCCGCCTGATCGCTCGGCGGCGTATGAGTTGTTCCGTGAGCTGGAGTTTTCAAACCTTACTCGCGAGTATGCCGACGCGGCAGTCGAGCGGCCCGCAACCGCTACAACCGAGCGCAACTACCGCGTGGTGCAAACGAAATCAGATCTCGACAACCTGGTGCGCACGCTTTTCGACGCCGAGAGCGTCGGCATCGCCGTCGCCGATTCAACTCCGGCCGGTACGGGCGAGCAGGAGTGCTTCGCTGAACTCCAAACTACGCGCGGTATTGCATTTTCTACGAACGCCGGAATCTCGGCATATGTCGATCTGGAGAAGTTTCAGGGCGGAGTCGCGGCGGCGATTGGACCACTGCGCGAAGTGCTTGCAAACGGCCTCGTCGAGAAGACGGTTCACGATATGAAACGAGCGGTCGGTCTGCTCGATCACTTCAACATCACGCTCGAAGGCGTCAAGCACGACACTTACCTGGCGGCATACCTGCTCGACCCGACGCGCAGCAAGTATGAACTAAGCGACCTGGCCAAAGACGCACTGAATGTCGAAAACGGGCACAAGCCCCCGGCAAACTGGTCCGAATCTGCGTGGGCGACCGCGGCTGCCGCTGACTTAACCGCGCAGACAGCTAGCGTGCTTTACGCTCGTATTCTTGACCGGAAACTTGAGACGATCTATTCCGAAGTCGAATTGCCCCTCGCGCCGCTGCTCTATCGAATGGAACGAGCGGGACTGAAAGTCGACAAGAAAGTGCTTGCCGATCTGTCGAGTTTTATCGGACAGGAGTTGCACAAACTCACCATCAGGATCTATGAACTAGCGGGACGCGAGTTCAATATCGGTTCGCCAAAGCAGGTGGGCGAAGTACTTTCGGATTTGCACATCGACATCGGGAGAAAGACTTCGACCGGTCGTATTTCCACGAGCAAAGCGGTGTTGGAGGAGTTGGCCCAACAGTTTGAGCTGCCGCGTTTGATTATCGAATATCGCGAGCTCGACAAGTTGAAGAGCGTCTACACGGACGCGCTGCCGCATCAGATAGCTACCGACGGGCGGATTCATTGTCAGTTGAACCAGACGGTGGCTGCGACCGGACGTCTATCGTCAAGCGATCCGAATCTTCAGAATATTCCGATTCGAAGTGAAATGGGTCGCCGGATTCGGCGCGCTTTTGTTGCCGAAAAGGGAAACAAGATCATTTCCGCGGATTATTCGCAGCTAGAATTGCGTCTGCTCGCACACATCGCGCAGGATCCCGTGATGCTGGAAGCGTTTCAAAAAGGCGAAGACATTCATGCGCGCACGGCGCGGCTCGTCTTCGGCGCGAAAACTGACGCTGAGCTGAAGGAAGCGCGGCGCTTTGCGAAGATCGTGAATTTCGCGATTGCGTATGCGATCGAACCGTGGGGACTTTCGCAACGGGTCGGCATTTCGCGCCAGGAAGCGAAGAAGGTAATCGAGGATTACTACAACACGTACAAAGGTGTGCGGCGTTACATGGAAGAAGTGCCGCTACGCGCCCGCGAGCACGGTTACGTGCGGTCTATTTATGGACGTATTCGCCCTTTGCCGGGAATTGCAGATCGTAACGCGAACATTCGTAAAGCAGCCGAACGCGAAGCGATCAACATGCCAATTCAGGGAACTGCGAGCGACATCGTGAAGATCGCGATGTTGCACGTCGATGAGGAGTTCAAACGTAACGGTCTCGAGGCACGCCTGCTGATGCAAGTGCATGACGAGTTGCTGGTGGAAGTGCCGAATACGGAAGTCGATAAAGTGACGGAGATACTGAAGCGCGAGATGGAAACGGCCGTGGAGCTTGATGTTCCTCTGGTGGCTGATGTCGGAGTGGGTGAGAATTGGATGGATGCTAAACCGTAGCTTCGAAGTTTAATGCAACCTGCAAATAAACATCCTGAAGTCGTTTACCGCAAGACCCGTGATCCGAACGCGCCTCGCGCAACGGCCGAGTCTCGTTGGCGCGGCTTTGCGCCGGCAATTCTTCCGCTGATCGTAGGTTTCCTGCTGTTGCTAGCCGTCATTTCGGTACTGGGTGTCCTGCGTATCAACCAGATGGACCAGCTCGCCAACGATGCTCGAGAACTCAATCGTGAGCACGGCAGTCGTCTCAAGTTGCTTCTGGACCTCCGGCTAGCGGTCAATAACCTGGACAATGCCGCTCGCCAGCGCCATCTCCAGGAGTCGCGAGGCATTGTTACCATACCTCTCGATAATCGACTCAATAATGCGCGTGATGAAGTGAAGCAGGATTTGGCGCTTCTGGACCGTCCCAACATTGCGGAGAAACCGTCCTGGCGCCAGATGCGTGCGGACCTCCATAAATATGTTGATCTGACGCAGGATCGCAGGCTTTACAGTCTCGATGGATTTGAAGCATTTCAAACCGTCGACCGTCAACTTACCAAGCTGTTTTCGGAACTAGAATCTGAACGGCAGGACATCGGTGACACTGTTCGGGAGATGCAGGCACAGGCGAAGAGATCGAACAGACGTTGGACGGTCATTGCCCTGCTTGCAGGTACGCTCGTCGCTGCGGGAACCATCTGGCAGGTGCAGCGACAGTTCCGAGAAATGCGTCGCAGCATGTTTGAAGCGCGGCGCGAACGCACATTCACCACTCAACTACTCGAAGGAATGGTCAGCGCTGTCGCGGCGATCGACGAAGAGGATCGCATTCGCAGCGCGAATGCAGCGTTCTTTCGAATCTTTCCCAAAGCGAGCATCGGTGCGTCTGTGTTGGAACGTTTCGCGCCTGACGATGTGATGAGGATGCTCGACACTGTAACGTCCGTGCGTGTCAATAAAGCAACCTATCACGGCCGACTGGTCGCCCAGGTGGAAGAAAGCGACAAGGCTTTCGACGTCTATTCGGCGCCCCTCGCGATCAACGGCGACCGCGGCCAGATCGTCACCCTCGTCGATGCCACCGAAGCGGCGGAATCTGAGCGCACACTGCGTCGCAGCGAATCGCTGGCGGCAGTTGGCCAGGCCACCACGCAAGTGGCGCATGAGATTCGCAATCCGTTGGGCAGCATTCGACTCGGCGTCTCGATGTTGCGTGACAGCGTCAATGATGAAGAAGCGCTGAATACAATCGAACTGGTCGAGCGCGGTATCAAACATCTCAACAAGCTCGTCGTCGACGTCACGCAGTTTTCGCGACAGAAGGAGCTCGAACGTTCGTCAGTCGATCTCCACGAGTCACTCGAACGCAGTCTCGATCTTGTCAGCGAACGGGTTCAGGAGAAGAACGCGACGGTCGAAAAGGATTTCGCGGACGGTATGATCACGGGGCACTGGGACGCGTACCAGTTGCGCCAGGTATTCGTTAACGTGATCGCAAATGCGGTGGACGCGAGCCAGGAAGGTGCGGTCGTTCAGATCCGAACTGAGCTGATCGCGCCATCGTTGGAGGGCAACGGTCAGGCGGCGAAGGTATATGCGCGCGTGATCATTGCGGATCAAGGGAAGGGAATGGACCAGGTGACTCGTGAGCGAATCTTCGAACCGTTCTTTTCGACGAAGAAACGAGGAACCGGTCTGGGTTTAGCGATCGTGAAGCAGATCGTCGAGCAACATGGCGGCAGGATTAGCGTCGCCAGCGAAGTCGGAAAAGGTTCGCGCTTCAGTATCGACCTGCCGGTTTAAATCCGTGTAAAAGCCTTCCGCGCAGCTTCGATAGTCCGCTCGATAATCTCATCCGTGTGCGCAAGACTCACGAACGCCGCTTCAAACTGTGAGGGTGCAAGGTAAACGCCGGCGTCCAACATCGCGTGAAAGAACCGGCCGTATTTTTCGCGGTTGCATTTATTCGCGCTGTTCCAATCGACCACGGGATCGCTCGTGAAGAAGCCGGTCCACATTGAACCGACGCGATTGGTGATAGTTGTTATTCCAGCGTCCTGGGCGGCGCGCGCGAGACCGTCACAAAGACGACGAGAGGAACTTTCCAATCGGTCGTAGACTGTTTTGTCGCGCAGTCGACGGAGCGTGACGAGTCCAGCAGTCATCGATAACGGATTTCCTGACAACGTACCGGCCTGATAGACCGGCCCTGCCGGAGCGGTGTGGTTCATGATCTCTCGACTGCCGCCGTACGCACCAACCGGAAGTCCGCCGCCGATGATCTTTCCCAGCGTAGTGATGTCCGGTTTGATCGCGTAAAGTTCCTGCGCACCTCCTCGAGCCAGACGGAACCCGGTCATCACTTCATCGAAGATCAGCCGTGCGCCGTGTTTCGTTGTTAACGAACGAACCGCTTCCAGGTATCCCGATCGCGGCGGCACACAGCCCATGTTTCCCACGACTGGTTCGATAATCACCGCTGCGATATCTGCGTGTTTCGCGAACGCCTGCTCGAGCGCCTCAGCATCGTTGAACGGAAGCGTGATCGTATTCTCAGCAAGCACGGACGGAACGCCGGGACTGTCCGGCAAGCCGAGCGTTGCCACACCCGATCCGGCCTTCACCAGCAAACTGTCACCATGCCCGTGATAACAGCCCTCGAACTTCACAATGCGATCTCGCCCCGTTACGCCACGCGCGAGCCGAATCGCTGACATCGTCGCTTCTGTGCCGCTGCTTACCATCCGTACCATTTCGATCGATGGAACAGCGTCAATTACTTCCTGCGCGAGTTGGACCTCGAGTTCAGTTGGCGCTCCGAAACTCGTGCCGTTGGCTGCGACTTCCTGAATTGCGGCGATGACCTCTTCATCAGCATGGCCCAGGATCATCGGACCCCACGAGCCGACGTAGTCGATGTAGCTGTTGCCGTCAACGTCGGTGATCTTTGCGCCTTTCGCCGACTTGATAAACACCGGAGTGCCGCCCACGCCGCGAAACGCCCTTACCGGCGAATTGACGCCGCCGGGAATCACGTCAATCGCAGTCGCGAATAGTTGTTCTGATTTCGATTGCATGTGTGTTCGCTGATTATAGTCTACTCACGGCTTCCTTCGGTTCGACCGTGATGGAGCGAAAGCGCGATAGTCGCACGAGACCGGGCGCGGCGCCTTTCGGTTTCGAAAGAAACTTTCGCTCCGTGTAATGGATCACGACTTTTGCGTCTCCGCTCGCCTGGCTGAAGCGGCCTGCGAGTTGGGCTGCTTCGATGATCGTGCGATGCGGGATCTCTTTCCGTGTCGGATTGCGCACCACCACGTGCGAACCGGGATAGTCGCCGGCGTGCATCCAGAGATCGTTTGGGTGCGCGAGACGAAACGTGAGCGTGTCGTTGTCGCGGGAGGTGCGGCCGACGAGGATCTCGTAGCCGTCAGTTGAAAGATAGCGACGCACGCCCGGGATGCTCTTCGTGGTGGAAGCAGGCTTGCCCTTGGGAGTTTTTGGGGACGGAGGTGTTGCGGCCTTGTCGAAACTTTCGAGTGCAGCGACGTCTCGTCGCTCGACGATGTGTTCGAGTTCGTGATTGCGCTTTTCGAGCTGCTCGATTTCTCGATCGACGCCGCTTAGTCTCACCGCGATCTCTTCGCGCGCTCTTTTCGCCTTCGTATACAGGCGAAAACGACGTGCAGCTTCGTCTTGCAACGACGTGTTCTCGTCGATCTCAAGCTGGATCTGCGGAGCGCCGTCAGCGTAGTAGTCGGTCAGAACAACCTTGTTGCCATTGCGCGTGGCTGTGGCGACATTCGCGAGTAACAGGTCGCCGGCTTTTTTGTGTTCCTCCGGATCGCCGTGACCTGCGAGATCTCTGCGGAGATGTTCTTTCAACTTCCGTTGTCGCTGAAGCGAAGTTCGCAGGCGGGAACGCAACGCGCCTGCGCGCGAGTCAAACGCTTTTTCCGCATCAACTTCACTGTAAAAAGCGTCGGCATACGCGGATGGTGAGCCACTCGGTATTTGCTCGATGTCATCGCGGTGGACGGGCGGCTCCGGTGGTGAATAAATCTCGCCAGGAAGTTGCCCACGCGGACCCCGCAACACGCCGAGGATGCGATCTGCATCATCAAGCAAGAAAAGATTCGAGGTACGGCCCGTCAGTTGAATTATCAGCTTAAAAAATTGGTCCTCGCCTCGAACTGAAAATCGCACTACCCGGTCGTGCGGATCTTTTTCAACGCTGACAAGCGCACCCCCATTCGTCCTGGCCCGCAGCAACTGCCCAAAATGCGCGAGTTGAATTGATGCCTTTTGTAAATCACGGGTGCGTCTCTCAATGAGGTACAGGCGTGGACTCGACGGTTCAACGCTGACGAAAAGAAAACTCCCGCGCAGTCCGAAATCGAATGCAAACGAAAGGGGCGTGAGTTGATAGATTTTTCCGAGGAATCGTCCGGTTAGACTGTCGCGCAGCTCTTCGACGACACGACGGATCAGTTCGTCATGCATAGTTGGCCACGGAGATTATCAGAAACCCGTGGCTCAAACACGAACGACTGCTGTGCGAGTAATGCGATCGTGAGCCGTATAACCTTCGCGGCTAAATAGAGCAGAAAGTACGCCGAGCACGGTGGCCAGCGAGATCAAATAGATGAACGAGCGCCCGATCGACTGGCCGCCCGTGGGAATCAGCTTCGTCTTGGTGTCGATCACTTTCAGCGACAACATACGCATGGCCCACGTCCGGCCTGTCAACGCCGTCATCAATGTGAGATAGACAAAGGCCATGACGACAAAGCTGCCCGCAAGCACCGCGATGACGCGCGTGTCCTGCAAATTGTTTCCCGTCCACTGCGCCGCAAAAGCAATCGGCGAAGCGAGCATCGCGCAAAAGACGAGGTCGAAGATCGCGGAGATCAGACGCCGAAACGCCCCTGCTGACTGCGTCGGACTGTCGTCTACGCGGAGATTTCGCGATATGTGGTCGAGGTAGTTGAGCGCGGGATCGTTTGGATCGTCTCGAATCAAACGTTTCGGAGAGCGAGGCACAGGCGCGGGCGCCGGTTCACTTGGTGGCACGACAACCAGGTGAGTCTTTTCCACAGCGCGCGCTGGCTCTTCAACTTCGATTTCCGGCTCGAACGTGAGTTGCGTCGTCGGATGACCAACTGTTTCGTTCATTTCGTTTTCTTCTCGTGCGGGGGCGTATGCTATGGCCGTCGCGAGGTTGGATCGCGGCTGGCAAGTTTCGGTGGGAGTCGGCTGATGGGCGCGCTCTATACGCTTGAGAGCGGCAGCGACCAAGGGATTAACCGCCGGCATCTCTGTCGGCGGCAGTAACTCCAGTTGCGGCGAATTGACGGCTGCTTCCACCCGGCGTCGCTCGGCTTCCGCGGCCTCACGGGCGGCTTCCCGGGCTCGCCTTTCCTGGACTTCCCGGACCCGCTCGCTCAATTCTTTCCGCCATTCGGGAACGGAACTGCGCGTGACGCCTGGAAAATTAATCAGCGTCGATTTTTTGTCCTGGGATTGAGTTGGAGTATCGCTGGTTGGTTCCATTTTCGCGTCGTCAGGCGAATCGACCTCTCGCGATCGCGACGCATCCTATCAGGAATAACTTTAAGTGGTCAATGAGAAAATAAAGCAGGGATTGAGGTTGTGGTTTCGGCGATCGTGAGGTTATGGGTCGTGAATTAGAGGGGCGTCCGTCCGGCGAACCCGGCATCGACGTCGTGCCACCACTCCAGCTCGTCGCCTTCGCCCATTTGCCAGCAGAGCAGAACGACCCGACCGTCGCGAAGTGATGGAAAATCGATCAGTCCGCGCTCGAAGTCTTTCAACTGCACACCGAGGGTGTCCAGTTCGCTCATCTGCGACGTCATCTCCGTCAAAATAATGGCGTACGCGACCCCGTCCTCGATTCCGCCACCGCCCTGTTCGGCTGCCTCAGCCGCTTTTCTGGCGTCGTCGCGGTACTTGCTGAGTCCTCGATGGGCCCGCTGAATCCTGGCGAGAATCACTTTTACGCTGGGAAGCAAGGCATTTGCTTCCTGGAGTGTGAATAGCTTCATCTTTTGAAGCGCCTTGGACAGCCGTCAGTGATCGTCGGTAACCCTGATGAATTCCGTCGCTGCTTCAAATTCAGCTGCATCCTCTTCAATGTCCGTTTCGAGCACCACCCGCATGGCCGCCTGGAAACTCTCCGCTTGTTTAGGGAGGCATTGATCCTCCATGTAAGGCGCCGGGAGCGGCTCGTGCAGTTCACGCTCATCATACCGCGTTCCGTGCGAGATTTCCTTCCGCACTTTGTCTGCGATGTCGCCGAGGTCGATGAAATAGTCGGCAACGTCGATCAGCTTGGGCGCCGTGTTCGAACGGAAGCCCGCGATCTCCACGCGGCATCCCTTGTAAGCGACGGCGTTTACTGCATAGACAAAATCTTCGTCACCGGAAACGAGGACCGCCGTGTCGTAACGGCCTGCGAGTGAAAGCATGTCGACCGCGATTTCGACGTCGAGATTGGCTTTTCTCGTGCCGTCGTAAAAAGTTTTCAACTCTTTCTGAATGACGCGAAAACCGTTGCGGCGCATCCACAACAGGAACCCCTGTTGCCGTTCCGCTCCGACGTCGACACCCGTGTAAAAGAAAGCCCTCAGGAGCCGGCCATCACCTAACAACACTCGCAATAACTTGTTGTAATCGATGTCGATGTTATGAAACCGTGCTGCATGGAAAAGGTTATTTCCGTCAATAAAAACCGCTACTCTTCCCCGATGTCCGAGCTGCCATGAAATGTTGGTAGTGGGATCATAACTGTTCATAACTAAACTCACCCTCTTGTCTTAACCTTAGAATGCTTATTTGCTGTTCGTTGGTCAAGTTAACGGTCCAATGACGCGCGATCATGTGGCCGCAATTACCTGACTCGTTACAGCATCGAAATAGATCGTTTTAATGGGGCCATTTGTGACACTAATTTCCCAGGCTAAATGTAGTTCCAGGCCGGTAGATTGGCCCGGTACAGGAAGGGCGTAAACAACTAACTGCCCGGGGTCTAAAACAGCATTGTCGGGCAGCGTTATTGTTTGCTGCCCGGTCGTATTTGAAACGGTAATCGGTTGTGCTTTAACTCTGGCGACGGCTTCTTCTCTGGTGACGGCCGGACTGACCTGGTTAAGTGCCGACTGAAGACGTTCCGCATTCGGCAGGCAGTTGCTCGACAGCGCGATGAGCTTTCCGTCGTTGCGAAAACGAATCATCAGATTGCCATAACCACCACGCAGCGGATAACGAAACGGTCGTTGTTCGTAGCGCGCCAGTTTGGTCCCTCCGGCTTCATCGGTTCGTTCGACGAGCGACAATTCCTGCGGGGCGGCACCGATGAGTCGTTGCCATTCGGCTATGAATCGTCGCAATGATTCGCGTACTTGTTCTTCAGTTGGTTGCGCGTCGCCAACCTTTGGGAGTTGGATTGTTGCCGCTAAGTCGGTAGGCAAACTTTGCAGCGTTGCAGTGAAGGGATCCAGGTTCGCTTCGGTCCGTTGTTGTAAGCCGTAGTGTTGCGAGATCTGGTACCAGGCAAGTGATGCTTCTTCCAGGCGCGCGGCGGTATCTACAAGGCCGACGGGATAGAGTCGGACGTCAGCTCGTGGACCGCCGGTATCGGGCGGTCGCAACGCAGCACACGCTCCGCTCAGCAACGCGAACGCGATGATCACAGTTGAACCTAATTTCGCCTGTATCGCTCTCGAAAACATTATCTGGCCTCACAATTTCCCCGTCGTCGTATAATTCAAAAACTTGGAGGACGTGTTGCCTAAAGATAACGAAAACATTCGTCTACCGTTTACTGGTCCAATTGAACCTTCTGAGCCGCAGGGGTTTACGCCGGACCAGATGATTCGTTGCGATGAGTGTTTGCGAGCCAACCCTCCGACGCGCGTTGCGTGCTTGTACTGTAGCGCGCCTTTGCCGATGACGGAGGAGTCAGCGCGACTTCGCAAGCCGGTTTTGAAACCACCGGAGAAACATCAGACTGCTTACAACAACATACTGTTGCCAGGCGAGCAAGACCGGACTGATGAAGATTTTGCGCAGGGTGCCGATCTCTTGAAACTGAGCACTGAAAACCTTAAGCGGATCATCGCTGAGAAGATTCCTTTGCCCGTGGCGTGCACCGCTTCTCGTGAAGAAGCCGAGCTGGTTTTAAGTAGGTTGCGCGAAGTAGGTTTGCAGACAATCGTTTTGAGTGATGACGAGCTAGGCGTGTCTGAAACGTCAGTCAAGCGCATCAAGTCGATGACTGTTGACAATGAGTACGCGACACTTCAACAGGCCGGAACGAGAGAACAGATCGAGGTTCGCTGGCGTGACATCGTTTTGATCGTGACGGGACGGTTGTTTACGAAACGCGTCGAGATTCAGGAACGAAAGTCGCGTCGCACCGAGAACGAGATAGTTCATTCGAGCGAGTTCTCGAATGATGAAGCGGTGATCGACTTTTACACGTCTACGCACCCGCAAACGTGGCGCATCAATGCGAACGGTTTCGATTTCTCCTGTCTCGGTAATCAGAAGACGCTGATCGCAAACGAGAACATCTCGCGGCTGCAACAGTTCATCGCCGCGAACGCGCCACAAGCGAGAGTCGACGACTCATACAAAAGAGTACGACAAATGCTCGATCTCGTTTGGGCTTCGCAACAAGAAACGCAATCGAGTGGCTGGCGCCGCGAGCGGCCCGGCAAGTTGAGCGTCGGACTCTCTACGATCAACAGTAACGAGATCCAATTCACACGTTACTCGCGGTTACAGCGATATTTTCATCTCAATGCCTGAATCATCCAATTTGATCTATGGCGTGAATGCAGTTGTCGAAGCGTTGCGCGCCGGCACGCGACAGATTGAGTCGGTCACGATCCTCGAAAGTGCGAGACCGGATCGTCTGAAGTCGTTGATTGAACTCGCGCGTCAAAAAGGCGTGCCGGTCCATCGTGTGCCGCGACTCGATCTTGATCGGACGCTGGGCGAAGTGAGACACCAGGGAGTCGTCGCCCGCATCGCGGCCGCGCGTTATGCCGACGCGGACAATCTACTCGACTCGCTCGAAGCAAAGATCGGTAGTTCAGATCCACCGTTGGTTCTGGGATTGGACGCGCTCGAAGACCCGCGCAACATGGGTTCCATCCTGCGGACGTCCGAATGCGCGGGAGTTCACGGTGTTTTCATAGCCGAACGACGCGCGGTGGGTTTGACAAGCGTTGTTGCCAAGGTCGCCGCTGGAGCTTTGGAGTATGTTCCCGTTGCGCGCGTCACGAATCTCGTTCGTTTGATAGAGCAGTTGAAAGCACGTAACATTTGGGTTGTAGGTGCAGCCGGTGACGCCAGCCAGTCGTACACGGATTGGGACTGGACGCTGCCCGCGGCAATCTTTCTCGGCAGTGAGGGACACGGTCTGCATCGTTTGGTTCGCGAACACTGCGACACGCTGGTGCGCATTCCGGTCAGCGGCAAGTTGGATTCATTGAACGTTTCAGTAGCCGCGGGCGTTTTGCTTTATGAGGCGCGACGCCAGCGAAACGTTAGCAACAGGCAAGCGCAAACAAAGTTGAGGCGAGAAGAAGATGTTCTGTCCTAAATGCGCAACACCGAATACAGACGGCGCCAGTTTTTGTCGCTCATGCGGCGCCAATATCAGTCTCGTGCCGCAAGCTCTGACGGGACAACTAGCGCGTCCAAGCGATCAGACAGATCTCACGGACGAGAGCGCGTGTGCCATGCCTGGCAAGCCGCGCCGCCCACTGACGTTGGATAGTGCATTTAGAAGTGTGTTCATGGGCATTGCTTTTCTCTTAGTTTCCATCGCCCTGTCTCGGTCCATTGGCGCAGGCTGGTGGTTTTGGATGCTGATACCGGCATTCTCACTGATGGGCACAGGCATCGCCCAATACATTCGCATTCGAGAACAGCAGAACCACCCAATGCCAATGCCAACGCCAATGGCAACGTTACAGCCTCCGACGGTGCGCGCGACAGATCAGCTTATGTCCCCACCAGCTAGTGTCACTGAGGGAACCACCCGCCACCTCAGCTCGAAGCCTTCAGAACACAGATGACGCGGATCTGTGTCGCCGTTTGTGAAAAGACTATAGACGCGCTCGAGAGTGCAGCGATTCGCGCCAGCGATTCGGCTGACATCGTCGAGTTGCGTATTGATTGTCTTACACGACTGGAAGACGTAAAGCCGGTATTGAACCGCATTTCGTGTCCAGTCATTCTTACGTTTCGTCCTGATGAACAAGGCGGATATCGCGTGTTGGACCATCAGGCGCGGAAGCTGTTCTGGAACTCCGCACCGCAGACGGCGTGGTGGGACATCGAATCGGACCTCGCACTTGAAACAGATTGGTCTCGCATAATTATTTCGCATCACGATTTCTCCGGCGTTCCGGAAGACATTACGCAGATTTATGAACAACTTGCCGCGACGCCCGCAGCGGTTGTGAAAATCGCGGTGCAGGCGAATGACGTCGTTGATTGCATTCCCGTTTTTCAACTGCTCGATCGTGCGCGAAGTGAAGGTCGAGACATGATTGCGATCGCGATGGGCAACGCGGGGCTGGCGACTCGCATTCTCGGTCCGTCACGCGGAGCGTTCCTGACTTACGCGGCGTTGGAGGATGAAAGCGCGACCGCGCCCGGACAGATCACCGCTCAAAAACTTCGGTCCGTTTACAACGTCGAGCAGCTCGATCGCGAAACGATGATCTGTGGCCTGGTCGGACGGCCAGTTATGCACTCCGTCTCGCCGCACATGCATAACGCCGCGTTCCGGACTGCTGGAATTAACGGCGTTTACCTCCCGCTCGAAGTGCACGACGTGAAGACGTTCGTCGAACGCATGGTCCATCCGCGTACGAGAGAGCTGGATTGGAACTTGCGCGGGTTAAGCGTCACTGCTCCGCACAAGTCGGCTGTGATGGAGTTCCTCGACTGGATCGATCCAACCGCGCAAGATATCGGAGCTGTCAATACGATTATTGTCGACGACGACAAGCTGCGCGGATTCAACACCGACGCCGCGGGCTTCTTAGATCCGTTGTCCAAGGTGATTGATTCTCTGAGTGGGCTGCGTGTGGCGGTGATTGGCGCAGGCGGCGCTGCGAGAGCTGCCGTGTGGGCGCTGTTGAAACAGCAAGCGGCGGTAACGCTCTTCGCACGCGATGTTGCCAAGGCCCGCTCGCTTGGACAGAGGTTCGATGTTTCGTATGAACCACTCTCGTCGGCTTCATTTGCCGACTACGACCTCGTAATCAATGCCACACCTCTCGGATCAGGCGAGTTGATCGATCAGGTTCCTGTCACCGCCGAACAACTCGACGGCGCTCGCGTCGCTTACGATCTTGTCTACAATCCGATCGAGACTCGCTTTCTTCAAGAAGCTAGCAACGTAGGTTGCAAGACCGTGCGCGGACTCGAAATGTTGATTGCTCAAGCTAAAAATCAGTTCGAATTGTGGACCGGACAAACACTTTCGATGAACGTAATGTCGGACGCCGCGGTCGCTGCGTTGGACCATTAATTTTTAGTATTCCTTCCAAGCCGCCCCGTCACAAAAGCTCACCTCTCCATCACAAACCTAACTGACGCTCGCTAACGTAGACGTACATTCACGTGCACGTTGCTTCCGTTTGGTCGTGTTGCTCCATGCCCTGTTTTGGTATTTCGCACGGAACAACTTGAGGTGCAATCGTGAAGAGAACGATCCTTATTCTCGTCGTCCTGTTAGCCGCCCCGATCGCATTCGCAGGATCTCCACCGGCCAATCTTCGGATCACGCCCCGTATCGCCATGGCGATCGCTTCGAAGGATGACCGCAAGCTCAACGATCTTGATAAAGCATATCTCGACGCGTTCACGATCCTGCGTGACGACAACGCATGCAGTCGTTTGTATGGCGGGCCGGCGGCGATCGAGGCGTTGAACGAGTTGATGCGCGTTGTTCGTTCGTCGTATCTCGACCGGCATATCGCCGTCCGCATGAGCGGACCCACCATCGCGTACCGGAATGCCGAGACCGGGTTCTCGTTTCGCATGTTCGAAAAAGCCGAGATCAATAAAGAGGGCTCGTTCTATCGCGGCAATGCCCCGTCGCAGCAGCGAGTACCGCCGATTGCCAATTTTCAACCGAACACCCGGCAAACTCGCGTCACCTTGTTATTGCATGAGCTGGGACATCTCGTTCGCGGCGCTGACAAACAGTGGCTGCTCTCGGATGACGGGCATGATCTCGACCTCAGCGCCAAAAATACGAAGTACGTCGTTGACGTTTGCCGCGACGAGATCGAATCAGTTACGAGAATGACAGTCGCGCAACAACTCGAAGAACCTCTCACCACTGTGGCTCAACTCGCAACGTTACCGTGAGGCGCTTTGACGGTCATGCTTTGACTCGCTTGTCAGGTTTGGCTGCGCCGCCCGATGTGCGGCGAGGCTTTGCCTTGCCGTCGCTTCGAAGGCCGTTTGGTGGGGAAGCTAGTCCCGTTGGTCACAAAACATGGCGCGCTGGTGTTAATAAGACGGTATACGCTCGGGACTGCACCAGTACCTCCCGTGCCCACGTTAGTGCATCAAGAAGACAGTGAAGCTGTATGACGTCGACGCCTGTCAGTTTGGACTACAATCCTTCGGCCTCGTGTGACAAGACCGATTCCGACGATCACCCTCGCCGGCGAACATTCATGAAGCGACTGGCGCGCCTCGGAATTATCTGGGGAATGTGGACAATCGTCGCGCTCTTCTTTAGTACGCAAGTTTTCATGATGTACTACTCAGAGAGCCAGCCGATTCCATATAAAAGGGCCTTCATCGTTCAGTTTTCAGCCTGCTACTTGTGGGCGCTTGTTACTCCGCTCGTCCTCTGGCTCGCTCGCCGCTTTTGCATCGATCGTAACCGATGGATCCGGAAAATGGCCCTGCACTTTGTCTTCAGTCTCGTGCTGGTGTCCGTGCTGATCTCGCTTCATTTCGTCGTTTACATGATTCTGGCTGGACAAGCGAGCGCCATTACGCCGCTGCGATTGGCGGGGTACTTGTATCCCAACCTCGATCGTTGGCTGCTGGTTTACTGGTTGATCCTGCTGATGAGTCACGCCTTCAACTACTACAACAGTTATCGCAAAGGCGAACTCAAAGCGTCGCAACTTCGCACGCAGCTTGTGCAGTCACAGCTCGAAGCTTTGAAGATGCAGGTGCAACCGCACTTCCTCTTCAACACACTACATTCGATCTCCGCTTTGTTGAGCAAAGACACGGAAGGCGCGCGAAAGATGATCACGCGCCTGGGCGACTTCCTCCGCCTGACACTGGAAAACTCCGGTTCGATGGAAGTCACACTGCGCCAGGAAATTGAATTCCTGAACGGTTATTTGGAGATTGAACGAATCCGATTCCAGGATCGTCTCACAACCGACATCCAGATCGATCCCACGGTGCTTGAAGCGCGCGTTCCAAACCTGATCCTCCAGCCGATCGTTGAGAACGCAATGAAACACGCAGTCGTGAACAGCCGTTCCGGTCACGTCGAGATCACTGCCGCACCTCGAAACGGTGCAGTGCATATCGAAGTGAAAGACAACGGACCTGGATTGCCGGTCGATCGCACACTCGAAGCACGACGCAGCAAGGGTTTGGGTCTCGCCAACACTCAAGCGCGACTCGTTGGTCTTTATGGAACTGCCGCACGTTTTGAGATGACGAATCGTCCTTCGGGAGGTTTGGTTGTTTCGATCGAGATCCCTCGCTAACAAAGTGTTCATGAAGTTGCACGTCACTCCATTTTCTCGTTCACTTCACGCTACTGTTAACAGAAACATAACTGCGACGTTGATCGTAAGAACGAGTGAATCTCGTTGGCGCTCATTTGCGCCATAACCGATTCAATCGCGGTGTTTATCTGTTACGTGTGAAACTCACCTTCACGCGTATACGTGTTTAATTCGAAAGGTTCTTGGGGGCCCAGGATGACGGACGCAACTCGTATTCGAGCGTTGGTCGTCGACGACGAACCACTCGCACGTGCCATGATTCGCGAGATGCTTGAGGGCAATTCGGAAGTTGAGATTGTAGGGGAGTGCGTAAACGGACTTGAAGCAGTCGAAGCGATCAAGTCGTCTGCGCCGGACATCGTTTTTCTCGACATTCAAATGCCCGAGATCGGTGGCTTCGAAGTACTCGAGTCACTCGATCCGAATGCACACCCATATGTGATCTTTGTGACGGCGTACGATCAGTATGCCGTGCGAGCGTTTGAAGTCCATGCGCTCGACTATCTACTCAAGCCATTCGATCGCGAACGTTTCGAAGGTGCGTGGCAACGCGCGAAAACGCAAATCAAACTTAACCGCACCAGCCGTCGTGATCAGGACATCATCGCGTTGCTCGAAGAGCTTAAGGCTGGACCGCGCTATCTCGAACGGCTCGTGATCAAAAACGGTGGGCGCGTCTTCTTCCTGCACGTCCAGGACGTTTACTGCATCGAGGCGGAAGGGAACTACGTCCGCGTCTACGACAATCAGAAAGGTTACTTGCTACGGGAGACAATCAGCAGTCTGGAAGAGCAACTCGACCCGAAACAGTTTCTGCGAATTCACCGGTCGGCGATCGTGAAGATCGACCGGATCAAGGAGATGCAACCGTGGTTTCATGGTGAGTATCGCATCATCATGGAGAACGGGAAACAGCTCGCGTTGAGCCGCAATTACCGGTCAAATTTGCAGGAAGCGGTCGGAAACGGCCTCTAGAATCATGGTTTGTCATCCATCGTGGCCGATCCGTCACAAGATTTAGCCGTTCCGTCACATGACTGATTCCTTGTTTTGGTCATTTTGAGAATATTCAGTCACCCCAGGCGTCTTTTACGCTTTAAGAGGTGAAGTCAATGAATACGGAATTAGCAACCGAAACCAATAACGAATCAGTAGACGTCAGATTAAACACGTTACGGGAAACCGTGCTCCAACTCCTCGAAGAGGTTGAAACGCTGGCTATCTCCCGGCCGGTCGACATCAAGCGCGGCGCGCGTTTCTCCGACGAAGTTCGGCAATTTGAAGTGACCCTTATTCGGACCGCCCTGGGGCGCACGTCCGGCAGCCAAATCCGCGCGGCCAAACTCCTTGGTCTCAAACCCACCACACTGAACGCCAAGATTAAGCGCTACAACATTAATCCGATGTTCCAGCCGCAGGCCTAATCCGTGTAACGGCCGTTCACTGCTATACTGAAACGCAGTGAACGCCGCAGTGAACGCCGCAAAGAACGACCGTTACAGCCGACAGATACTTTTCGAGCCGATTGGCGAAGAAGGGCAGCGCCGCTTGCAGTCGGCGCGCGCCTTAATTGTCGGCTGCGGCGCGCTGGGAACAGCACAGGCAGAGAGCTTGTGCCGCGCTGGTGTGGGACGTTTGCGTCTTGTAGATCGCGACTTCGTCGAGCCTTCAAATCTTCAGCGGCAGACGATGTTCACCGAGAGCGATGCCGAGAACCGTCTGCCGAAGGCGATCGCCGCCGCCAGTCATCTACGCGAGATCAATTCCGAGATCGAGATCGAACCTCACATTGCCGACGTCAATCATTCGAACATTCAAGAGTTGCTCGACGGTTGCGATGTGGTCCTCGACGGCACCGACAACTTCGCCACTCGGTATCTCCTCAACGAAGCTTGTGTGAAGCACGACGTCAACTGGATCTACGGTGCCGCAGTTGGTTCGTACGGCGTGACGATGACGATTCGTCCGCATCAGACTGCGTGTTTGCGATGTGTGTTTGAAGAGACTCCGCCGGCTGCGAGTGCTCCGACGTGCGATACCGCGGGTGTGATCATGCCAATCATCAACGTCGTCGCCGCGGTGCAGGTAAGCGAGGCGTTGAAACTTTTGACGGGACACGTCGAGGATCTGCACGGTTCGTTGATGCAGTTTGACGTGTGGCGGACTGAATGGAGAAAGATCGGTCCCGGCGCACCGCGGACTGATTGTCCCGTCTGCGGATTGGGAACTTACGAAGCGCTCGCACCGGAGTCGCATGAGGCAGCGGCTGTGTTGTGCGGGCGCGACGCTATTCAGATCTCGCCCTCGCAACCCACGCGCGTCAATTTTGCGTCACTTGCTGACCGACTTCGCCGCGCCGGGGAAGTGAAGTTTAATGAGTATCTCCTGCGCTTCCGGACAGGAAACTTCGAGCTCACCGTTTTCAAAGATGCTCGCTCAATTATTCGAGGCACAAACGAGATCGCAACCGCTCGCTCACTCTACGCTAAGTACATAGGAAACTGACCAAACGATGATCAGCAAACGAACCCGTCGTATCACCGTCATCACAATCCTTCTTGTTTTGCTCGTTTCATTCATCGCAGTGCAGGCCGGACAACCCGCTATTTGGGAAACGAGCGGCCGCGCAGAGTTGTTGAAGGGAGACGCTCGCGGCGTGTCGATCAGCGACACGGGTGTGTTGATGCTGGCGCCGAAACTCAACGAAGTCTTCAACACTCAACAGACTTACATCTGGTCCAGCGCGGTTGATAACCAGGGCAACGTCTACCTGGGCACCGGCCACGACGGAAAAACATTTCGCGTCACTGCCGCTGGTAGCGGTTCGTTGTTGTACGACGCTGCTGAGCTGGACGTGACGGCACTTGCGATCGGTCGCGATGGAGTTGTGTTTGCCGGCACATCGCCCGACGGCAAGGTCTATCGCATCACGTCAGATGGAAAAGCGGAGGTCTATTTCGATCCGGGTGACAAATACATCTGGTCCCTCACAGTCATGAACGATGGTTCGCTCGCAGTCGGAACAGGTGACAACGGTAAGCTCTATCGCGTGCGCGCTGCGGGAGCGAGTCCCGATTCATCTTTGCTTGTCAGCACGAATCAAACACACGTCATCTCGCTTGCAGTCACGTCGCAGGGCGATCTGATTGCCGGGACAGATTCAGGCGGACTCGTGCTCCGAGTGTCGCCCGAAGGAAAAACTTTCGGGCTCTTCGATACCAGCCTTCGCGAAATTCATGCGCTCGCGCCCGCCGCCGACGGTTCGATCTACGCGCTTGCGTTGAGCGATGCCGCGGCAACAGCGCGTCCGCCGGGAACTCCTGCGCCTACGCCGCAAACTTCAGAGGGCGCCGGTGGCGTGAGTACATCGGTAACGATCACGGCGATCGATGAATCAGGCGTGCCACTTTCGGCGCAAGCTTCATCAACACGCAGCCGCAGCGACGTTTCGAATGCACGTAGCGCCGTGTTTCGCATACTTCCCGACGGCGCGACAGACGTCGTTTGGAGTTCGCCAAACGTGACTGCGTTTTCGATCGCGCCCGGGTTGCAACCAGGCAGCGTACTGATCGGAACAGCCGACAAAGGCCGCATCTATTCGGTCACTAACGATGGTCGCGACACGTTGCTCTTGCAGTCTCCGGAAGGACAAATCTCTTCTCTGCTGGTGAGAAACAATCAAATCTACGCGGCCTCGAGTAACCAGGGAAAACTTTTTCGCTTCGGCAGTGAACTGATTAGTGAAGGCACATACGAATCGCCGGTGAGAGACGCGAAGCTGACTGCCGCGTGGGGTCGAATCTGGTGGCGTGGCGCTGGTGCAGTCGAGGTGCAAACACGCAGTGGAAACGGCGAACGGCCGGATGCGACGTGGAGCGATTGGAGTGCTCCGTACAAGAATCCCGAAGGCAATCAGATCTCGAGTCCTAGAGCGCGGTTCATCCAGTGGCGTGCGACCGTGCGCGGTGCGGGTTCAGGTGGTCAATCGTCGATTGAAGACGTGAGCGTGGCTTACTTGCCGCGCAACGTTGCACCGGAAGTTTTGTCAATCAGTGTGTTGCCGATCGGTGTTGGATTGCAGCAGATGGTGCAGGTCGCGGTCGATCCGAATGTTGAATCATCAGGATTGGATCCGGCGTTGTTTGGTCCAGTGGCCCAGGTGCCGCCGCGGCGTTTCTATCAACGCGGTGCGCGCTCGTTTCAGTGGCTGGCTGAAGATCGCAATTCCGACACGTTGGAGTATGCGATTTACTATCGCGCGCTTAACGATCAGACGTTCAGGTTGTTGAAAGACAAGTTGCGCGACAACTTCTACACGATCGACGGCGCGACTCTCGCCGACGGACGTTACGTCATCAAAGTCATTGCTACCGACGCGCCCGACAACCCGCCAGGCCAGCGACTCAGCGGCGAACGACTGAGCGAACCGGTCGATATCGACAACACTCCGCCGGTCGTTAAAGTGGTGGGCCAACCGCAGGTCACGGGCCAATCCGTACGTGTGGTTTTCGCGGTTGATGACGCGACCGGAAAAGTGAAAAAAGCGGACGCCAGCATCGACGGCGCGGCGTGGGCCCCGGTGTTTCCCGACGACGGAATTGCAGATAGCGGACACGAGACTTACTCGGTCGACTTCGGCTCCCTGGCGCCCGGCGAGCACACGATCTCGCTTCGATCTTTCGACGGTAGCGGCAACATCGGCACCCTGAGCGTGACGGTCCGACGTTAAAAACTCACGGATCCGCAGGGTGTGGGCTTGCACGATAAGGTGCGAGGCAACTCGAAACCGTGCGGAATTTCGGGTCTCCTGCTAAACTTTTCGCGTAAAAAGCGCCCTGCTGGAGCTATCATCGTCTGGCACCTCTCTTGCAGCCACCCGGATTGGCGCATCTCTTTCTCCCTCCCATGCGCGGGAACAAAGCATGAGGAGGCCCGGTTGAAATGAGCAAGAAGTTACGAGAAATAATGGCGGCGTTGGTGATTGCGACACTCGTGTCGACCGGCGCGTTTGCCCAGGGCCGAGGGAGAGGCCAGGACAAACGACCGGATAAGAAACCGGTGAAGGTCATCGACGGTAAAGGTGGCAGCAGACCACCCGATCCCCCGCCGAAGCCGCCAAAGGATAGGGGCGGCAAGAAGCCGTAACATTTTCCGTTTTCCATTTCTCGTTTGTCATTTGTCATTGGCTCAAGCGAACAACAAATGGAAAATAGGAATTGGAAAATGACAAATGAAAAATCGTCAGGAGGCTAGCAGTTGCGGCCTCCATTTTTATTGGCAAATGAGCATTGCGGCGAGCAGGGGGATGGTCAGTTCATGATGACCCGTGATCGAGTATCCCTGACCGGCGCCCTTTTCGGTTGGACGTCGCACGACGTTTGTCAGCGGGCGGTATGACTGAATGAAATCGAAGTTTGCGGTGGTGATGTCTGTTAGTGAGTTGCCGAGATTGCGGACCAGCGTCACGCACTTTAAAAACACCTCCGGCAGCACGACTGCCGATCCAACATTGAGATAAACGCCGCCGCCGTCCATCTCTTTCACCAGCGCCGCCAGCAACCTGAAGTCCGTGTGTGTCGAAGCGCCCAACGAAGCACCGTCAGCTTTCGGATGAAAATGAGCAATGTCACCTCCGATGGTCACATGCGCGGTGAACGGAATCTTCGCTTCGTAAGCATTGCACAGAAGTGAATGATCGCGATGTTTCGGACTGCGCGCGGTCAACGCGCGGCCGACTGCTTCACCCAAACCAATCTGATCTCGCGCGCCATCCACGGCGGCACTGTTGAGCAGTTGTCCGGTTTCTTCCGCGCCGCCGAATACGCCTTCCGAAAGCGTGGCGTCGACGTTTTCCGATGTTGAGCCAATCATCGCGATCTCGGCGTCATGGACCAGCACCGACCCGTTTGACGCGAACGCTGAAACAAAACCGCGCTTCATAAGATCGATCAGCAACGGCGCGAGACCCGTTTTGATGACGTGTCCACCGATGCCCCAGATGATTGGTTTGTTCAACTCACGCGCGCGATTGATGCGAGCGGTGAGCTGGCGCAGAGACTGGACCGCGAGTACGTCGGGCAAGCTCGAAAGAAAC
Source organism: uncultured Acidobacteriota bacterium (assembly GCA_963789185.1). Classification (GTDB taxonomy): domain Bacteria; phylum Acidobacteriota; class Blastocatellia; order Pyrinomonadales; family Pyrinomonadaceae; genus PSRF01. The sequence goes on along the minus strand of CAWBJU010000004.1, from coordinate 29,236 downwards.
GTACGCAACGACGCGTCGTCGTTTACCGGGCTGCCGAAGTCGCTGAGTTTGACTTTGCTGGTACGTGAAGCGAGCGGATAGGTCTTTACGTCACCAAGATCCAGAGGTCGAAGTTGATCGTCGTAGATGGATGGCAAGGGAAACCCGTGTTATCCGCCGGCGTTTGAAAGAAGCCGGAGTATAACACGTCGTTACGGAGTGTCTTTCGCCGTTTCCATTCCGAGTGCCGCGCGTCGTGATGCGCGTTTTGCGAACCACGCATAAAGACGTCTGAATGCGAGAGCCAATCCTGTGAAAGCAAGGAAGGCGCCGCCGAGAGAAACGATCGCCGCGATCGTCTGCCCCGCGATCCCTGCGACTTCTCCCGTGTGTGTGAAACGCAGTATCGAGCGAAGTTGGCGGCCGCGAGTGTACGATGAAAATGGTTCCCACTTAGTGACCGCGCCGGTGTTTCGATCGAGCACCAGTTGTCCTCGCTTTTGCGGCTGGCCGCCCGTGCCTCGATCGATATTGAAAGTGAGAGGAGCGGAAGCTGACGTTGGCAGTTGCAGACTGATGCTGCGCCAATCACTCACCTGTTGTTCCGCGATGGACCATGCGCCGTCGAGCTTGGTTAATGCGTCTGCCGCAGGCGCACTGTTGTTGGCGGTTGTGGCTGGCTGAGTCGCGCGTGGAGTCGGCGGTGTTTCGCCGACGATGCGATAGACAAGATTTCCCGCCCACGTGTAAGAGATCACCACCGCCGAGATTACGACGAGGAACAAAGCAGGAGCGCACCAAAACCCGATAGTGTTATGCCAGTTGAAGTCGCGTCCTTTTGCGGGGAGTCCGCGACGAAACCAAATCACATTTCTAACTGCCTTCAAGTTCCAGTTCCTGGGCCACCACAAATAGAAACCACTTATCACGAGAAACAAGAAACCCAAATTAGCCGCGCCGGTGATCGCTCGCGCGACGTTGCGGTTATCACCTTTTGCGCCGAGCCAGCGGTGCCATTCAGTGACGGTTCGGAAGAAACTCCTGACGCCTGGCGAACCCTCGCCGAGGACCTGTGCCGAGTAAGGATTGAGGAACAGCGGCGTCTCGCGACCAAACGCGACTTCAGCAGGCGCCGACGAGTCTGATTTCAATATGATGGCTGTAGGGTTGGTCCCACGTGCTTCGCGGGCCTTCGCCACGAGCGTTTCGATCGGAAGGTGGCGTGCATCGGCAGTGGGCGGCGCGGAACGATAAGCGCGCGTGTCGGCCCAGGAGATGATCTGCTTCTCATACGCGAGCAACACGCCGGTCACGCACATGATGAGTATGACGATGCCGGCTACTACACCGACCGGTAAGTGGCACCAAAAGATTATCTTGCGCAGTCTTTTCATTTTGACCTTGGAAATTAGACGTCCGCCCAGCGGCGTAGCAGATTGTGATAGAGCGAAGTAAGTTCGACGACCGAACGATGATCGGGAACGTCGTCCATCAGTCGCTGAATCGCGACGTCAAGGTCGAACAGCATCGTCCGTTCGCCATCGTCGCGCACCATGCTCTGAATCCAGAAGAACGAAGCGAAGCGAGCGCCGCGAGTTACGGGACGTACGTGATGCACGCTGCTCGATGGATACAGAATCAGGTGACCGACAGGCAGCTTCACTGAATGAACGCCATAAGTATCTTCGACAACCAACTCGCCGCCGTCGTACTCGTCGGGATTGCTGAAGAACAAGGTCGCGGAAAGATCGGTGCGGACGCGGTGCGGCGTGCCGGTCACCTGGCGGATTGCGTTGTCGACGTGGTTTCCGAAAGACTGCCCGCCCTCGTAGCGATTGAACAGTGGTGGAAACACTTTCAACGGTAACGCCGCCGACATGAATAACGGATTGCGTTCGAGAGCCGCTAGAACAACATCTGCGAGTTGTTTCGCCTCGGCGAGATCTTCACGGAGTTGGAGATTGTTTTTGGCACGCGCCGACTGATGCCCGGCGGTGATTCGCCCGTCGACCCATTCAGCAGCCTCGAGCGTTTTGCGGCACTTTGCTACCTGATCCGCCGTCAATACTTCTGGAACCTGAAGCAACATGCCTAGAACCTGAAACTGGTGCTCAACATCGCCGATCTTCCAGGTCCAGGTACGATGTGGCCGCCTCCGATCCGATCGAAATAGAACTTGTCGCTCAGGTTGTAGATATTCAGCTTGAGATCCACGTGACGAGAAATCGGATACGAAGCCATCAGGTCGAAGGTCCAATACGCATCGACGAAACGCGTGTTGATGGTGTTGCCAAAACGGCGATCGATAAACCGCGCGCCGCCGCCGAAATGAAAACCGTTACGTAGCGTATACGTGGACCACAAGTTAAAAGAGTTCCGTGGCGTGTTGACGAGCGCTTTACCGAGTTCGCCAGTATTCCGCGACTCGACGGTAGCGCTGTCGAGGAGCGTGTAACCGGCGAGCACGTGCCACGCTTTGGTCAAACTGCCTTCAACGCTCAGCTCGATTCCATCGGCGCGCTGTTTGCCCTCCAGCACCTGCACCGGCTCGTTGGGAAGGCCCGGTATTCGCGCGTTGAATTTCTCGACGCGGAAAACCGCTCCGCTCAACAGCACGCGGCCGCTGAAGAAGTCCCATTTGCTGCCCGCTTCTAATGTGTAGGTCTTTTCCGGATCGACTACGGTGCTTGCGGTGTTGTACGAAAGGCCCTCGAGCGACGGGTTAAGCGATGTTCCGTACGAAGCGTAAATGGCGCCTTGCGACGTTGGTTTGAACACCACTCCTGCACGTCCGCTGAGCATGCGATCTACGCGAGCGACGGGGGCGCCAGTCTGCGTCACGATGCCTTCAGCATCGAAGCGATCCCAACGCAGTCCACCGTTCAGCTCCCATTTCCTGCCGAGCTTCGCGGTGTCGAAGACGTAAAGCGCCACGGAGTTTGCGGTGATGTCGCCGACGATGGGGTTGACGGTAATCACGCCGGTGAAAACGTCGTCCGGATTCGGATTCAAAAGCGTCGTGGGCGAGTTCGCGGCAGTGCGCGTCACACGCGTGTTGTTCTCACGCGTGAAGTTGACTCCGGTAACGAGTGCGTGTTCGATTTTGCCTGTTGAGAAACGGGCGACGAAGTCAGTCTGGTTGTCCCAAACCTTGTCTTCCGTTATCCACGAACGCATTTCGCGATTGATCACGGTCGAGTTGTTACTTGCGAAACGCGGTGGCGTGGCCATCGAATCGCGCGAGGAGTTCGCGTAACGAAATTGATTCCGCAGAGACAAGCCGTCGTTGAAGTCTTTTTCAAACTTCAAAGTCACGAGGTCGGAGTTTAATTTTTCAACGTCGCGATCTCTGAAGCCGTAGAAGGTATCGCGCGGTACTGGAGCCGGGCGGTCGCGAAAATCAACCAGCACGTTGTTTGTGTTGGGGACCCACGGAATACCGTAATCCGAGATGTTGTCCTGCTTCAGTTTGTAGTAGCTGACTGTGAGACGCGTGGGTTTTCCCACTCCTAAGGTTAGCGATGGCGCGAGACCCCAGCGATCGAATTCCACGACGTCGCGCCCTGCCACGCCTGAATGATGCGCCAGCAGGTTCAAACGAAAAGCGACACTGTCGCCAATCGGAAGATTAATGTCTCCCGTAGCGCGACGAGTGCTGTCGGTTCCAAAGTCGAGTGTGCCTGCAAGTACCCGACGGATTCCGGGAGTCTTATTGATCAGGTTGATCGAACCACCAGTTGATCCGCGGCCTGTGTACGCGGAACCCGGTCCCTTCACGACCTCGACCTGCTCGAGGTTGAAAGGATCTCGCGCCTGCGGACTAAGATCGCGCACGCCGTCGATGAAGATATCGTTGCGCGCTGCGAAGCCTCGGAGCGTGAGATTGTCGCCGGCCGGATTGCCGCCTTCACCGGCGGTGATCGTCAAACCCGGAACGTTGCGCAAAACGTCGCGCAGCGTCGTTGCTCCCTGTTCCTCCATCACCTCTTTCGAGATGACGGTGACTGTTTGCGGTGTGTTGAGAATTGGTTGCGTGAACTTGGGAGATGAAACCACCGGTCGAGACTCATCGCGAACTTCAACAGTTTCTGCGTTCGCGTGGATCTCGAGGATCACGGTTTTCTTGTCGGTAAATCGATAGCTGACACCCGTGCCGCGCAGGATTTCGCGGAGGGCTTGTTCGGGTGAAAAAAGTCCGGCGACGCCCGGGGAAGCGAGCGAACGCATCGCATCGTTTGGAATGATGACCTGGATATCTGCTGTTTTCTGAAACTTGTTAAGTACAGCCTCGAGCGTGTCGGCAGGTATGTTGAACTGTAATTGTCGTTGCTGTTCGCCTGCGACTGGTGTGTCGCGGACGGGTGTTTTGCCGAGAACGATATTGTGGCTTTTGCCAGGGCAATAGGCGACGAGCGCCCCCATCGCGGTGATAGCAACAATCCAGTATCGTGGCCCACGAAGTTTGTGGGTCCGCAGCTTTTTCCTTTGCGGCGCCGGCATTTGAGTTTCCTTGCTGTGATAAAGAAGAATAAATTAAAGCGCGAAATTGAAAATCGATTTCAATTTCAGCCCACGCAGGATATTTCAGAATCGAGGTAGAGGTCAAGTCGTGGGCGGGACTTTTTTGCCGTTGCCGTTGCGGATAAATTGACCGTTGAGGAGTGGTCGTAAGACCTGGCCGGTGTGTGAACGTTTCGAACGCGCAACTTCCTCAGGTGTGCCGTGGGCTACTACGCGTCCGCCGTGCTCGCCACCTTCCGGACCAAGATCGATGATGTAGTCAGCCGACTTGATCACGTCCAGATTGTGTTCGATCACCAGTACCGTGTTACCAAGCGAGACGAGTCGTTGCAGTACGTCGAGCAACTTGTGAACGTCGGCGAAGTGCAGTCCGGTAGTTGGTTCGTCGAGGATGTAGATGGTTCGTCCGGTCGCGCGTTTCGAAAGTTCCTTTGCGAGCTTGATTCGCTGGGCCTCGCCGCCGGAAAGCGTGGTGGCTGACTGGCCGAGCTTGATGTAAGCGAGTCCGACGTCGAGCAGCGTCTGAATCTTCTGGTTGATCTGCGGAATGTTTTGCAGTAACGACGCCGCTTCCTCGACCGTCGTATCAAGCAGGTCCGCAATAGACTTGCCTTTGTATTTGACCGCCATCGTCTCACGGTTATAACGCGCGCCACGGCACACGTCACAAAGCACGTACACATCGGGAAGGAAGTTCATCTCGATGCGTTTCATGCCGTCGCCTTCGCAGGCCTCGCATCGTCCGCCTTTGACGTTGAAAGAGAAGCGCCCCGGTTTGTAACCGCGTTCGCGCGACTCCGGCAGCATCGCGTAAAGCTCGCGCAACGGCGTGAACAGTCCGGTGTACGTCGCCGGATTCGAGCGCGGTGTACGGCCGATGGGCGACTGATCGATCTCGATTACCTTATCGATGTGTTCGAGACCTTCGATCGAACGGTATGGACCAGGTTCGGTGTGCGAGCCATAAAGATGCTGGGCCAACGCGTAGTACAGAATGTCTTCAACCAGCGTTGACTTACCAGATCCGGAAACACCGGTGACCACTGTCAGCAGGCCTAGTGGAAACGAAACGTCGATCTCTTTGAGGTTATTCGCGTACGCGCCGCGGATGGTCAGATATTTTCCATTCGGCGCTCGGCGTTCGAGCGGAACTTCAATCTTGCGCGCACCGCGAATGTAGAGTCCGGTGACTGACTCGGGATTCTCAGAGACCTCTGCCGCTGAGCCAACCGCGACGACCTTTCCGCCGTGCGCGCCTGCACCCGGACCCAGATCGACTACATAATCAGCACGGCGAATCGTCTCCTCATCATGTTCGACAACGAGCACCGTGTTGCCGAGATCCCGCAGCGCCGAAAGCGTCTCCAACAGCTTTTGATTATCGCGCGGATGAAGTCCGATCGACGGTTCGTCGAGCACGTAAAGAACCCCACGGAGTTGTGATCCGATCTGGGTGGCGAGCCGGATGCGCTGGCCTTCGCCACCGGACAAGGTCGACGAGGAACGATCGAGAGTGAGATAACCAAGCCCGACAGTCCTGAGGAAGCGAAGACGGTTCTTGATTTCGCGCAATATGGAACCAGCGATCTGTTCTTCACGCGCATTCAATTCGACTTGCTCAAACGCCGCGACCGCATCGTCGATCGGCAACGCGGTGTATTCCGCGATTCCTCGTCTACCAACACGCACCGAAAGCGAATCCGAACGCAGTCGCTGACCTTTACACTCGCTACAAACTGTCGGGGACACCAGTTCCTCGAGCGCGGTCCTTACTTTCTCCGACGGCGCCTCATTCAGTCGCTCGTGGAGCCACTTGAGCGCGCCCTTCCAATCGTTCTGATAAGAATAAAGACCCTGCGTGAAAGTGATTCTCGTGTTCAAGCCGTTGAGAAACGCCTCGCGGACTTCTTTTGCCAGGTCGGCAAATGCCGTTTTGGGATCGGCGTTGAAATGTTTGCAGATCGCGAGCAGTGCGCTGCGGAGGTACGACGAACCTTGTTTGTCTTGCGTGCCCATGTAGCCGAGACGCTCGGGTGTTTGGCGCGAGTCGGGAATCAATTTCAGCGAGTCGATCTCCATCACGGTTCCCAGACCGTGACATCGTTTGCACGCGCCGTAAGCGGAGTTGAACGAGAACGAGCGCGGCTCGAGCGGTGGAACGTTGATGCCGCAGTTAACGCACGCCATGCGTTCCGAGTAGAGTTTTTCTTCGCCGTCGACGATCGAGATGAGCACCGCGCCGCTGGTTAGCTTTAAAGCCGTCCGGATCGAATCGGTCAGTCGTTCACGAATGCCGGGCTTGATAAGGAGTCGATCGACGACCGCTTCGATCGTGTGGTTTCGTCGCTTGTCGAGCCGGATTTCTTCGTCCAAGTGAGAGAAGCTCGCCGTCGATGCGCGCACGCAGAAACCCGTCTTTCGCGAGCTTCTCCAGCTCCTTCTTAAATTCGCCCTTGCGTCCGCGAACGAGGGGAGCAAGCACCATCACGCGTTCGCCTTCGGGCAGTCCAAGAACATTCTGGACGATCTGTTCGACGCTTTGACGCGTGATTGGCGCGCCGCACATGTGGCAATGCGGTATTCCAATCGAGGAAAACAGGAGCCGCATGTAGTCGTAAATCTCGGTTACGGTGCCCACGGTTGAGCGCGGGCTGCGCGAAACTGTCTTCTGTTCGATCGAGATCGCGGGCGAGAGACCATCGACTGAATCCACATCGGGTTTTTCGAGTTGGTCGAGAAACTGGCGGGCGTAGGCTGACAAAGATTCGACGTAACGCCGCTGGCCTTCGGCGTAGATGGTGTCGAAAGCGAGTGAGGATTTCCCCGATCCTGACAATCCGGTGATTACGGTGAACCGATCGCGAGGGATGTCGACGTTGATGTTCTTTAGGTTGTGCTGGCGGGCGCCCCTAACACTGATGCGATCAATGGCCATAGCGAAAACCAGTCATTCTAACGGACGGGTTTTCGCGCGGCAAGCAGACGAGATCAGAAGTTGAAACGGGTGCCGATTTCGAGTCGACGTGGTGACTGGGCGGAAATCGCCTGGCCGAAGAATCGCGACGTTTGTACGCCGGAGAATGTTCCGAGATTGGCGCGATTCAAAAGGTTGAATGCCTGGAGGTACAACTCAAATCGATACTTTTTGGTCGGCCCGGTTGAAATCGAAGGTGGCGCCGCACCGTCGCCGCCTCCCACCCGAACCATACGCACCTGCGGCGCACCGCTCGCTTGCGCGTCGGGTCCGAAATCCAGTCCCCAACTCAACTTCGATCCGATCTCCCAACGCGACGCACCGCGTGCGCTATTGCGACCTAGTCCCGCGGGACGATCGTTAATAACTGTGTCGCCGTTATTGTCGAATCCGGTCGTGATGTTGTACGGCAACGCCGACGTCGCTTGAAACACACTCGAAATATTGAAACCCATCGGCAGACGCTTGCTCACGAAACCGGAAATCAGGTGGCGCAGATCGTTGGCTGCGGGCCCGCGATCAGCGCGGAAGTTGAAGTTGTCAGTCGGCAAACTAAACGGGCTGTCTGCTTCATTGGTGTTCTTCATCAGCAGGTAGTTGATGCTCCAGAATAATCCCTGGACGAACCTTCCCGGACCGACGTTGACCATCAAACGGTGACCCGACGAGTACGCGGACGACTCGATGTTCGTAATGTTGCCGGCTGTCGGATCGGGCCGGCCGATTCCGGGTAGCGGCGCGTTCAGGTTGCGGCCGTGCAGCAGATGCACACCACGTTGATACTGATAGTTGGTTCTTAGCGAAAACAGTTTGAACGGCTGCGTCTCCATTCCCAATGAAGCCTGAATGATGTACGGGATCTGGAGATTCGGGTCAGTTTGAATGCGGCTCGGCGGCAGAGTGGTCTGAGTGCCGTTACTAAAGGGCTCAGGGAAACCGGGATTGACAATCACGAGATCGCGCTGTCGCTGACCATCGACACGCAGCGTTTGTTCGTAGACCTGGGCGGCGAACCAATCGTAGAAAATTCCGGCGCCACCGCGAAACGTGACCGTACCATCTTTCTTTGGCGAATAGACGAAACCAAAGCGCGGTGCGACATTGAATTTACCCGAAACGTGATTCTGTAATTCGTGACGCACGCCGTAGCTGAGCGTCAGGTTCTTCTGCACGCGAAAGTCGTCCTGCATGTACCAGCCGAATTGATAATGCGGATACTCGACGAGCGGATCACCCGTGCGTTGTGTGTACTGCGTCGGCAGGCCAGCTTCGTATGCCGCAAGATTCGCGAACTGAAAAGTTCCAAAGGCGTTGTTGAATTCGTTGCTGCGATAACGTGCGGCTTCGAACTGCCCGCCAAAACGAATGCCGTGTTTTTCAAGCGCGTAGTCGACATTGTCTGCGATCTCCAGATCGAATTGGTGTCTTCCACCCGTGCGTTGCGCGCTGCCGTCGTTGAAGGATCCGGGAACGAGAATCGTTTGTCCGAGAGTCGACGAACGAGTTTCAGTATCGACCCATCGCGCCTGGACACGCAGTTCGTTGAAGTACTTCTTTCCGATAACGCCAGAGTCGGCGAAGCGCGCAATGTACTCCGTCTGGTCCTGCGCGTAACCACGCGAAGGCAGATCAAACTCGCCCACGCCGAGATTGTTCTGGACGCCCGCGTTCCGTTGAAATTGAAAACGCGCGGTGTGTGTTTTTGTCAGAACGTGCTCGACACGCGCGTCGAGGTTCAGGCGACGCGATGGGCGGTAAGCGAGATCCGAAACTCTGCCTGTAGGCAGCGTGGCGGAGATCGGTCGTGCGTCGAAGAACAGCGAGCCGTCCATGTTGAGAAACAACGAAGTGTGGTTTTTCCAGAGTGGACCATCCAGGGACAAACCGAAGCGACGTTGTTGTTCCGGACCGCGAAATGGTGCGAATACTTGCCGGCCGTTCATTGCTTCGTCGCGAAAGCCGAAGTTAAAAGAGCCGTGCCATGAATTGACGCCGGGTTTCGTGATGATGTCGACGAGTCCGAAGCCTGCGTCGTGATTCTCAGGAGCGTAAGGATTCAGACGGAAGCGTATCTCGCGAATCTGCGACTTCGGCGGAAGTTTGCCGCCTTTAAAGCCATTGACGCGCATCTGCGCGCCGGGACCCGCGAGTTGATTGATCGCGTTTTCAAATTCTTCGGGATCGTCGGGTAGTTGAGCGATCTGGTCAGCGGTCATGACGTTGCTGAAGGAGGCAGCGTTCGGATTGGTGGCGCGAACCTGTGCGTCTTCTTCAACATTGACGTCGACCTTAATCGGATCGATTTCGAGTGAGATTTCCTTGCGGATCGGTCCGGCTAAATCGACGTCAACATCATGAGCTCGGAATCCCGCGGCTTCGATATGAAGTTGGTAGGCGCCAGGAGCTAATTTATTGAAACGCGCTTCGCCCCGTTGATTTGATTGGGTCGTCGATTCGAACCTTTCCATTCTTGATCAATTGCACTTGAGCTTTATTGATCAACGCGCCTGACGGATCTTTTACGACCAATTCCAACGATCCGCTGGTTTGCGCAGCACACGGAAGACAGATCAATAGCAGGATGACAAGCACTCGCATCGGAAACTACGCTCCTTCAGTTTTTCTGAAACTTGTCTGCTTTGAACTGCGGGTTGACCTGATACTTCGAGATTTCAAACTCCTCTGAAACCTCGCTCTCGGTAAGAAACGTAAACTTGTGCGGCAGCATCACGCCGTCGACCTTTTTGTGATCGGTCAGGCGAATGAAGAAGTCGACTTCTTCATGGACGGCCGGCCCTTCTTCTCGCATCTTTTTCTCGGCTTCGCGGGCCTTCTTAATGTCGTCGGGATTTCTTTCGCCCCCCTGTCGGGTCATCGTCAGCATTCTTGGTTTTGGACCACGATAACTCAGCAACAGCGGGAGATGCGTTTTCTTGTCGAAGAACAATCGCACCGAGAACCGGTCTGGACCAGTAACATCGACTACGTCCGCCGGTAAATCCTCGACGTCTGATTCTCCGGCGTACTTAAACTCCACTTGCATTGACGACGGCGGCATCAGGATCATCGCGAGCAAATAGCGCGAGAACTCCGCCTGATACATGCGTCGCTGAGCGGCTTCCATTTGTTCGGGAGTAAGTTGTGCGCCCCCTGGTCCACCCATGCGGATAATCATGCCGCCACCACCACCACTTGATGCGCTCCATGCGCGTTCGCCGTTGAGGCCGCGCGTGTTGATGATCGACGTGGCCATGCCGCCGGGGTTCATCGAGTCTTCGATCAGATACTTGTCCGGAAGCGAAATACTGATCTCGCGATCGCCGGCCATCTGACGATCGCCGAAGGTGCGCCGGTATTGCCCGTTGATATAAAGACCAGCAATCTTTTGCAGCCGTTCGCCGCCCATTGCCTCGCGGGCTTGTTTGAGAACTTCCTCGGCGCGCGAGTCGTTGGCGAAGACAGCGGATGCGGTGATAAGAGACACGATTAGAAGGGGAAACATTTTCTTCATGTCTCGTATTCACATGAGGCGTGTGGAAAGTTCCATTAAAAATGATCCGTGCTACACTTTCGAGCACCGTGAACCTTCCCAATACGCTAACTTTGCTGCGCATCTTCATCGTGCCGCTGCTGGTTGTCGTCCTCCTGACACCGTTTTCGGAAAACTGGTTTGGCGTGCCGCGTCACGTGCTGGGTGTCGTGATGTTTTTGGGAGCAGCGTTGACCGATTATTTCGACGGTCGATTGGCGCGCAGTCGCGGGCAGGTGACGCGCCTGGGTCAACTGCTCGATCCGATCGCTGACAAGTTACTGATCTCCGCCGCGCTGATCTCGCTCGTCGAGAATCAACTCGCGCCGGCGTGGGCCGTTGTGATCATCATCGGACGCGAGTTTGCCGTCACCGGATTGAGATCGATCGCGGCGGTCGAGGGGGTTGTGATATCGGCGTCGAAGATGGGCAAGTTCAAAATGCTGGCCCAGGTCGTTACGGTTGCTTTGTTGATTGTGTCGAGTGTGGGCGGGCAGCCGCCGGTGGCAAACTTCGGCAAGCCGTTTCCGACGATCGAGTTCTGGTCAGTGCCGGAGGTGCGGATGGCGTGGCAACACCTCGTCGCGGGTGGACCAACAACCGGCAACGACTGGCAGGTGCTTCTTTATACGGCGGGCAGGGCGATGCTGTGGCTGGTGGTTGTTTCAGCTTGCACTTCGATGTACAGCTACTTTAGTTCGTTCTACCGCGAATTCACGCGGATCGACGCAAAGCAGACCCACAAAGAAGCACAAACAGAGCCACAAAAGGCACAAGTTTTGTGACTCTTCTTTTGTGCCTTTTTGCGGCTACTGAATTTCAACCCAATCGCCAGTGTGAACTTCATTCGCAACGCGCGTGATGATCGCGGTCGCCGTGCGTGACTGCACGTCGATAATAACCATCTCGCCGACGATCTTCCGCGGCATTACGGGTCGGTCTTTCTTCACTTCACGCGACGTGATCGGACGATATCGATAGCGTCCATTTGCATCCACGAACGCCGTTTCGTCTTTCGCGCGCGAAGCCTGGTTTCCAATGCCACCACCGCGGTAACGATCGCTTTGAAAACCGGTCGCTCGATTACGCGCCATTTCTTCGTTGTCGACGCGAGTTAAGTTGCCGGTTCCGAGCGGACGGTAAATGGTCAGGTAATCACCGCGTTTCACGTTGTCTTCGCCGCCGAGATCGATATAGACGATGTCGTTCTTGGTAAGTAATTCGCGGTTGTCTTTGGCCATCATCAGCCGTCCAACCTGTTTGTTGCTGGGGTCGGCGAAGCGGTCGAGGTTACCTTCGGCACGCTGGAGTGGAGATTCGCGGACCGGAATGTCCACGAGGAGGTCACCAAGCAGCGCTGCGTGGCAGGTAAACGTGATCTTCGCGGCCGACGTCTCTTCACGCACTTTGAACACCTGCAACTGGCCGACTTCCTGAACATAGGTCCCTAAAAAGCCGATTTTCTTGCGATAAACGCCCTTTACGTCGCCGCGGGGACGGATGATTTGGAAGCTCTGGCCTTCTTTAACGCCCTGGCGCGATCCGGCGTTGATATAGACGATATCGCCGTCGGCGTACGTCCGTTGTTCCTGTTCTTCCTCGGCGCCGACGATTTCGGGGGTCTGTCCAAACCGTTGATAACGGATATACCCAGCGCAAAAAAGGCTGGATTCACCGGCCACGCGGGCGGGTTGAGCCGAGGTTGGCAGGATCATTCGGGGTGTAGGGGCGGGGGTTTGGGCGTTCGCGGCAAGCGGCAACGCGAGCAGGCAAGCGAACGAGAACAGCAGCAGTTTCATCTCTAGTCTCCTTTAGGTTCTGAGTCACGGATTGGGGCAGGGTGACTGGCGTGAGGCCGTCTGAGTGTAACATGATTAACACGAAAATAGGTCACTTATCCGCAAGTGTTACCGCTACTTGCGTTTTTGAAACCTGCTTGGTAGTATCCGCATTTTGTCGGAATGTCGCTATAACTACTCTATAGCGGGCCGGCGTAGCTCAGTTGGTAGAGCATCTGATTTGTAATCAGAGGGTCGGGGGTTCAAGTCCCTTCGCCGGCTCCACGGCAGACTAAAAAGGATGCAGGGGTGGTCGAGTGGTTAATGGCACCGGGCTGTAAACCCGGCGGGCTCACGCCCTACGTAGGTTCGAATCCTACCCCCTGCACCAGCGTGAAAGTTCGAGTGGGCGGGTGTAGCTCAGTTGGTAGAGCATCAGCCTTCCAAGCTGAGGGTCGCGAGTTCGAATCTCGTCGCCCGCTCCAGTTTCCTTGACGCTTGAGAATTCGCGCCCGCGTAGCTCAGGGGTAGAGCGCCTCCTTGGTAAGGAGGAGGTCATGAGTTCAAATCTCATCGCGGGCTCCAGCGCTAACCGACTGGCATTTATTAAAGAGAGAAGAGGCTAAGGCTAAAAGAGATGTCGAAGGAAAAATTTGACCGTTCGAAGCCGCACGTGAACATCGGAACGATCGGGCACGTGGACCACGGGAAGACGACGCTGACGGCGGCGATCACGAAGGTGCTGGGGAAGAACAATCCGAAAGTGCAGTTTGTGGCCTTTGATCAGATTGACAAGGCGCCGGAAGAGAAAGCACGCGGCATCACGATCGCGACGGCGCACGTGGAGTATGAGACGAAGAACCGTCACTACGCGCACGTGGACTGTCCGGGACACGCGGACTACGTGAAGAACATGATCACAGGTGCGGCGCAGATGGACGGCGCGATCCTGGTGGTGGCTGCTACTGACGGGCCGATGCCGCAAACGCGCGAGCACATCCTGCTTGCTCGTCAGGTGGGCGTGCCGGCGATGGTGGTGTTCATGAACAAGGCCGACGCGGTTGACGATCCGGAGTTGCTGGAGTTGGTGGAACTGGAAGTGCGCGAGTTGTTGAGTGCGTATGAGTTTCCTGGCGACGATATTCCGGTGATCAAGGGTTCGGCGCTGAAGGCCCTGGAAGGGGATCCGAGCTGGGAGAAGACGGTAGAAGAACTGATGGATGCGGTGGACAGCTACATCCCGACGCCGGAGCGCGACATCGAGAAGCCGTTTTTGATGCCGGTGGAAGACATCTTCACGATTCAAGGCCGCGGCACGGTGGCGACGGGGAGAGTGGAGCGCGGCAAGGTGAAGGTGAACGAGACTGTGGAAATAGTTGGCATCCGTCCGACAACAAAGACCGTGGTGACGGGCGTCGAGATGTTCAAGAAGCTGCTGGATGAAGGCACAGCGGGCGACAACGTCGGACTGCTGCTGCGCGGCATTGAGCGCAAGGACATCGAGCGCGGCCAGGTGATCTCGAAGCCGGGTTCAATTACGCCGCACACGAAGTTCAAGGCGGAAGCGTACGTGCTGACGAAGGAAGAAGGTGGACGTCACACGCCGTTCTTCACGGGTTACCGGCCGCAGTTTTATTTCCGCACGACGGACGTGACCGGGATCGCGCACCTGCCCGAAGGAGTGGAGATGGTGATGCCTGGCGACAACGTGGCGATGTCGATCGAGTTGATCGCCCCCATCGCGATGGAGAAGGGATTGCGCTTCGCAATTCGTGAGGGCGGTCGCACAGTTGGCGCCGGAACAGTTTCAGAAGTGATTGAGTAAAGATCGGATTAGTTATGCCACGCGACAATATCGTACTTCAGTGTAACGAGTGTAAGAGTCGAAACTACGTTACGACGAAGAACAAGAAAACGACTCCGGACCGGTTGGAATTCAGCAAATTCTGTCGCCGTTGCCGACGACACACGGGTCACAAAGAGACCAAGTGATGAGATTGCCGATTGGCGATTGCCAAATGCCGATTGGAGACTTACGTCATAGAAATTGGCAATAGGCAATTGAAAATTGGCAATGACCGGGAGGGGTATAGTGTCAACGGTTAGCACGTCGGTCTCCAAAACCGAAAGTCCGGGTTCGAATCCTGGTACCCCTGCCAAGTGAAGCGGCAAAACACGGATTTGGCGTAGACAGTAGTCAGGAAGTTATGGCTGAGACAGAAAATCCAGAAGCACCAATCGTGGCGCCACGCGCGACGCGTTTTGGTGAAGGACCGGAGGGCAAAGTCGCGCGTCGCGAGCGCGGCCATACCGGACATCAAACGGGACCCATTGGCCGGATCGGACAGTTTTTGCACGACGTACGCCAGGAGTTGAAGCGCGTTTCGTGGCCGACGCTCCAGCACGTGCAAAACACAACGCTCATCACGCTCGCTGCGGTCGCATTCTTCGCCCTGTATTTATGGGGCATCGATCAGGCGTTGTCGCGGGCCATCATTCCCGGAATTGAATGGTTGATAGAGAGAATAGCAAGGTTGTTGGGCCTGGCTTGATGAAAAGAGTTTTCTAATGCAGCAGTGGTTCATCCTCCATACGTACTCGGGACACGAGAAAAAGGTGCGCGATAGTCTGAAGGCCCGCATCCGCGATACGGATCTACAGAACGAGATCATCGAGGTGCTGGTGCCGACTGAGACGGTTGTCGAAATGCGCGGCAACAAGCGTATCGAATCATCGCGTATGTTTTATCCCGGTTATGTGCTGGTGCAGATCGAGTGCGACGAGCGTGGACACATTCCGGACAACGTGTTCCACATGATCAAGTCGACGCCAAAAGTGACCGGTTTCGTCGGCGGGCACAATCCGACTCCGCTGACGCCGCAGGAAGTCGATCAGATCGTTCACAACGTGACGGAAGCAGCCGAGAAGCCGAAACCGAAGTTTTCTTACGCAGCCGGGGAGACGGTGCGTATCAAGTCCGGTCCGTTCCAGAGTTTTACCGGCAAAGTTGAAGAAGTTAATGAAGATAAATCGACACTGAAAGTGACTGTGACGATCTTCGGGCGATCGACGCCCGTTGAATTGAACTTTCTCGATGTAGAGAAGGTCACTTTTGCAGAAGAAGAGTAGTTTATGGCAAAGAAGATAACAGGTTATATAAAACTACAAGTTCCGGCAGGCAAGGCCAATCCGGCGCCCCCAATCGGACCCGCGCTGGGTCAGCACGGCGTAAACATCATGGAGTTTTGCAAAGCGTTCAACGCCAAGACGGCCCAGATGGATCCCGACCTGAAGATTCCCGTCGTGATCACCGTCTTCGCCGATCGTTCGTTTACGTTTGAGACCAAGACGCCGCCGGCTGCCGACCTGCTTAAGAAAGCCGCAGGGATTCCGAAGGGTTCGGGCAAGCCGAATCGCGAAAAGGTAGGCTCGATCTCGAAAGCAAAGATTGAAGAGATTGCAAAAACGAAATTGCAGGATCTAAATACGACGAGTCTCGAATCGGCTATTCGAACCATCGAAGGTACCGCCAGACAAATGGGCCTCACCGTCGAGTAGGCCACGATGAGAGGGAGGGACTCACGAAGTCCCGCTTGCACCTCAGGAGTAATAATGAAGAAACACGGAAAGAAGTATCGCGCTGCGCTCGAAAAACTCGAGGCGGGGAAGAAGTATGACCTCGCGACCGGCGTCGCGAAAGTTAAAGAGATTGCGTTCGCGAAATTCGACGAAACAGTTGAATTGACAGTGTGGCTCGGCGTGGATCCGCGCAAAGCCGATCAGCTCGTTCGCGGAACGCTCGTGTTACCGCACGGTCTCGGCAAATCGAAAACCGTCGTCGTAATCGCTCAGGGCGACAAGGTCAGGGAAGCAGAAGAAGCCGGCGCGGATATCGTCGGCGGTGAAGACATCGTCAACCGCATTAAGACCGGCTGGACCGACTTCGACGCCGTTATCGCTACGCCCGACATGATGCGACTCGTCGGCGGTCTCGGAAAAGTGCTTGGTCCACGTGGCCTAATGCCCAATCCGAAGACCGGCACGGTGACACCCGATGTGGCCACCGCAGTTAAAGAGACGAAAGCCGGTAAGGTCGAATATCGCGTCGACAAGACGGGCGTGATCCACGTTGGCGTCGGCAAAGTTTCATTCGACAACGACAAGCTTCGCGAAAATGCGAAAGCGTTGCTCGACGCGGTGGTGAAAGCGAAACCGGCGACTGCGAAGGGCAAGTATGTGAAGAAAGTTAACCTGGCCTCGACGATGAGTCCGGGAGTTTTGCTCGACGAAGCAGCTTATGCAAAGTGAGTATTAGCGAGGGTGAACGAACGATGAAGAATAAAGCACGAAAACAACAGGATCTCGATCAACTCACCGAAGCATTCAAGAATGCCCAGGCGGCAATGCTGGTCGGTTTTCAGAAAATGACTGTGGCGAAAGACCAGGAGCTTCGCAATCAGTTGCGTGAAGCTGGTGTTTCGTACGAAGTCGTCAAGAACACTTTGGCGCGCCGCGCTTCCGAAGGCACGGCCCTCGAGCCCGCGAGCGAGCATTTCAAGGGAGTGACGGCGGTGGCGCTGAGCAATGGCGATCCGGTGGGGCTATCCAAGGCGATCTCAAAATTCGCCAAAGCCAACCCGGACATCTTTACGTTCAAGGCCGGTATCGTCGAAGGCAAGGTTGTAGCTCTGAACGAGGTGGAAGCCATTGCGAGTCTTCCGTCGAAGGAAGAGTTGATTTCAAAAGTAATGTTTCTTATCAACTGCCAGGCGCAGCGTTTGGTCACGGTTATTTCGGCGGTGCCACGCAATCTGGCGATAGTTGTCAAACAGATCGGTGAACAAAAGACCGCGTAGGATTTTTTGAGGAGGATAGAAGGTTATCATGGCAGCAACACGCGAAGACGTAATTGAATTTTTGAAGAACATGACGCTTCTGGAAGCTTCGCAACTCGTCAAAGAGTTGGAAGAGACCTTCGGCGTTTCGGCAGCGGCTGCGGCAGTGGCGGCGGCTCCGGCAGCTGGAGGCGGTGGCGGTGAAGCAGCGGCCGCAGCGGAAGAAAAGACCGAGTTTGACGTGATCCTGCAGGCCATTGGCGGCAATAAGATCAACGTGATTAAGGTCGTCCGCGAGGTTACTGCGCTTGGTTTGAAGGAAGCCAAAGATCTGGTCGAAGCAGCCCCCAAGGCAGTCAAGGAAGGCGTTTCGAAGGAAGAGGCCGAAACCATTAAGCAGAAGCTGTCCGACGCAGGCGCGACCGTTGAGGTTAAGTAACACAAATAACTTCAATCTGTATTATCTGCGAGTCGGCTTGACAGT
Organism: uncultured Acidobacteriota bacterium; assembly: GCA_963789185.1. GTDB lineage: Bacteria > Acidobacteriota > Blastocatellia > Pyrinomonadales > Pyrinomonadaceae > PSRF01. Next base: position 11,136 of record CAWBJU010000004.1, on the reverse strand, counting down.
TAAATCGTTCGTTGGCTAAGTTAAGGGAGTATTGGAGGCGCTGGCGTTACTCCCAGAAAAATTGATGGATAAATCCGCCGCTTTTGCGAAGAAGCGGTCAGGGCCTTGTGCGCTCTGACCGCCTTTCGGCGTCTCTACGTTATTTGGTATTGGCAATCTATAAGGAATCTCACTCATGTCAGCAAATCTGCTTCAAGCAACAAATACAGGATTAGGACGACGAACCAGTCAGGCTCCCGATCGAGTCGACTTTTCAAAGATCGCGACGGCCGTTCGCATTCCAAACCTGATCGAGATCCAACGCGAATCGTACAACCGGTTCCTGCAAATGGATCTGCTGCCGGAAGAGCGCGAGAAGACCGGTCTACAGGCAGTCTTCCAGTCGGTGTTTCCGATCTCCGACTTTCGCGGTACCGCTACGCTCGACTTTGTCGAGTATCAGATTGGTAACTGGCAGTGTAAATGCGGACGTCTCGAAGGACTCAACTACTTGCGCTCGAACTGTAAGAACTGCGGTTCGACGATCAAGGTAAACCCGCTCGCCGCCGGCGACACTCTGTGTCACCGTTGCGGTACGTTTAACTTCGTGCGCCCGCAGTTGTGCGAAAACTGCGGCGAACCTGTCGGTCTGAAGCATAAGCACGACCAGCAGGAGTGCCAGGAACGCGGAATGAGTTACAGCGTGCCGCTGAAGGTAAAGATCCGGCTCACTGTCTTTGATAAGGATCCCGACACCGAGGTCCTGTCGATCCGCGACATTAAAGAAGAGGAAGTGTTCTTCGGCGAAATTCCGTTGATGACCGATAACGGCACTTTCATCATCAACGGCACGGAGCGCGTCATCGTTTCGCAGCTTCATCGTTCGCCGGGAGTTTTCTTCAAACGCGGCGCGATCTACGTTGCGAAGATCATTCCGTATCGCGGTTCGTGGGTCGAGTTTGAATACGACCAGAAAAACCTGCTTTACGTACGCGTCGGCAAGCGCAAGTTTCTGGCGTCGATCTTCCTGCGCGCGCTCGGCCTCTGGTTCAACCAGAAAGTCGATCTTAAAGGACTGCGCACCGATTCGATGTTGGAAGAGGCGGTCAAGAATGCTTCTTTTAGTGACGAAGACATGCTGCGCGCCGTTTACACTACCGACACGATTCGCATTGAAGAAGGCCGGCTGCACGTGCAGGTTCCGGAGCAGGGACCGACGCACCTCGTCGGCATGAAGGTCGATTACGACATCAAGGGCCGTGGCGGTGATCCGATCGTTCGCAGTGGCAAGAAGGTCACACCGTCATCGCTCGAAGCGATGCGCAAGACGAACACCGGTGAAGTTGAGATCGACTCGTCCCAGCTCGAAGGCTCCTTCGCACTCGGCGACATCGTCAACACCGAAAGCGGCGAGATCATTCTCGAAGCGAATAACGAAATTACGCCGGCGAAATTGCAGGAGATCATCGAAACCGGCATCAAGGAGTTTTCAGTTTTCTTCCCCGAACGCGACGACGTCGGTCCGGTGTTGTCGTTAACGTTGAAGAAAGACGTAATCACGAAACCCGTCGACGCGTTGCTGGAGATTTACCGCAAGATGCGTCCCGGCGATCCGCCGACCGTCCAGACTGCCTATCGTCTGCTTGAAGCGATGTTCTTCGATCCGCGAAAGTTTGACTTCTCGCGCGTCGGGCGTCTCAAGTTCAACATCAAGATGGGCAAGCCGGAACTCAATCGCATCGACGATCCGCTACTCTCGGCACACGACTTCTACGAAGTCGTCGGGTACGTGCTGAAGATGCGCAAGAACCCGTCTGAATATCAGGCGGACGACATCGACCACCTTGGCAACCGCCGCGTGCGCGCGGTTGGTGAGCTCCTCGAGAACCAGTTCCGCATCGGCCTGGAACGAATGGAGCGCGCGATCAAGGAGAAGATGTCGATCCATCAGGAAATGCAGACGACAATGCCGCGCGATCTGATCAACGCGAAGCCGGTGACGGCTGCGGTGCGCGAATTCTTCGGATCGAGCCAGTTGTCGCAGTTCATGGACCAGACGAATCCGCTTTCCGAGATCACGCACAAGCGACGTCTTTCGGCACTTGGACCGGGTGGTCTATCGCGTGAACGCGCGGGGTTCGAAGTCCGCGACGTGCACCCGACGCACTACGGCCGTATCTGCCCGATTGAGACCCCTGAAGGTCCCAACATCGGGTTGATCTCGAGTCTGTCGTGCTTCGCGCGCATCAACGAGTTTGGGTTTATCGAAGCTCCGTATCGGAAGGTAAGTGAAGGACGCGTCGTCGAGTACGTGCGCGTGATCAACGGCGGCGATACGAAGTTCAAGCCCGGCGATCATGTTCCGGTCGAGGACGTCGAGAAAGCCAACAAGAAACTGAGCGGCGACTCCCGCAAGGCTGAGTCCGAACCATGGCCGTTCTACCTGACCGCGTGGGAGGAAAACAAACACGTAGTCGGTCAGGCCAACATCGAACTCGACGCGGATGGCAACATCGTCAATGAACGCAACGCCGCGCGAAAAGCAGGCGAGTTCATTCTCGCGCTGCGCAAGGACATCGAGTATGTCGACGTTTCACCGAAACAACTCGTGTCCGTGGCCGCTTCGTTGATCCCGTTCCTCGAGAACGACGACGCGAACCGCGCGTTGATGGGTTCAAACATGCAACGCCAGTCAGTGCCGTTGCTCCGTGCCGAAGCGCCGTACATCGGTACCGGCATGGAGAAAGTCACGGCGCGTGACTCCGGCGCGGTCGTCGTCGCCAAGCGCGACGGCGTAGTCGACTACGTCGATTCGGAACGCATCATCGTCAAAGCCGATCACAACGTCGACGGCACGATCTCCCGCGAAGTGACGGCGGACATCTACACGTTGATCAAGTTCAAGCGTTCGAACCAGAACACCTGTATCAATCAACGTCCGATCGTTCACGTCGGCGAGCGAGTTGAGAAAGGCCAGGTTATTGCCGATGGTCCATGCACGGACCGCGGTGAGCTCGCGCTTGGACGCAACGTGCTCGTCGCGTTCATGCCGTGGCGCGGTTACAACTTCGAGGACGCGATCCTCGTTTCCGAGCGGCTGGTGAAAGAGGACTACTACACTTCGATCCACATTGAAGAGCTCGAAATCGAAGCGCGCGATACGAAACTCGGTCCGGAAGAGATCACTCGCGACATTCCGAACGTCGGCGAGAACATGCTCCGCGATCTCGACGAGAGCGGCATCATTCGCATCGGCGCCCAGGTAAAACCGGGATCGATTCTGGTCGGCAAGGTCACGCCGAAAGGCGAGACGCAACTGACCGCGGAAGAGAAACTGCTTCGCGCGATCTTCGGCGAGAAGGCGGGCGACGTTAAAGACGCGTCACTCGTCAGCCCTCCGGGTATCGACGGCACCGTCGTCGACGTGCAGGTATTCACTCGCAAGGGCCAGGAGAAAGATCAGCGCTCGCTGTCGATCGAACAGGACGAAGAAGATCGTCTGCGACGCGACCTTGAGGACGAGATTCGTATCCTTCGCGAACAGCGTGACGAGCGAATCTACGAACTGCTCGAAGGCCGCAAGTTGTCAGCCGATCTAACTGCTAACAGAGAAGTATTAATTGAAAAGAACGTTCCGATCACGCGCGAGATGTTAAAGGCGGTCGAGCCGAAGGCGCTGCGCAAAGTGCAGCTTGCTTCGGCGCGTATCGACATCGGCGCCGAGATCAAGGAATACGAAGATCGAACTGAGCGCCAGATCAAGATCCTCTCCGACATCTACGAAGAGAAGATCGCGAAGCTGCGTCAGGGCGACGAACTTTCACCGGGCGTGATCAAGATGGTGAAGGTGTTCATCGCCATGAAGCGCAAACTTTCAGTTGGCGACAAGATGGCCGGACGTCACGGTAACAAAGGCGTCATCGCCCGGATCCTTCCGGAAGAAGACATGCCTTACCTGCCTGATGGAACGCCGGTCGAGATCGTCTTGAACCCGCTGGGCGTGCCGTCGCGCATGAACGTGGGCCAGATCCTCGAGACGCACCTTGGCTGGGCCGCGCGTGTACTTGGTCTGCATTTCGCGACGCCGGTGTTTGACGGCGCGAGCGAAGTTGAGATCAAGAAGAAGTTGCAGCAAGCCGGGGCCCGCGCCACCGATCTGGGACTTCCCGAGATCGTTAACGAGTCAGGCAAGGCTGTGTTGTACGACGGACTAAGCGGCGATCCGTTCGAGCAGAAAGTGACAGTCGGCTACATCTACATGTTGAAACTGTCGCACCTGGTCGACGACAAGATTCACGCTCGTTCGATTGGACCTTACAGCTTGATCACGCAACAACCGCTCGGCGGCAAGGCGCAGTTTGGCGGACAGCGCTTTGGAGAAATGGAGGTTTGGGCGCTCGAAGCTTATGGCGCGGCGCACATCCTTCAGGAGTTGCTGACCGCGAAGTCTGACGACGTTGCCGGACGTTCCAAGATCTATGAGGCAATCGTAAAGGGCGAAGCGGACTTCGATCCGGGTCTACCCGAGTCGTTCAACGTGCTGGTGCGTGAACTTCAGTCGCTTTGTCTCGACGTCGAACTGATTAACAAGAAGGCTGCGGGCGACGGCGCTGAGGACGGTGTCGGCGAAGCAATCGTTACGAGTGCCGTGGAAGCGTAAGAGAGAAATAGGAGAAATATGTTTCGATTCCAACAAGAAAAGACGCAACTGGCTCCTGACTTTGAAGCTATTCGTATCTCACTTGCGTCACCGGAAAAAATCCGGCAATGGTCGCATGGTGAGGTGACCAAGCCAGAAACAATCAATTACCGGACGTTCAAACCCGAGCGCGACGGACTCTTCTGCGCGCGCATTTTTGGACCGGTAGCCGATTGGGAATGCCTCTGCGGTAAATACAAACGCATGAAGCATCGCGGAGTGATCTGCGACAAGTGCGGCGTCGAAGTTACACAAGCGAAAGTGCGCCGCGAGCGATTGGGCCATATCGACCTTGCCAGTCCGTGTTCGCACGTCTGGTTTTTTAAAGGCTTGCCCAGCCGCATCGGTCACTTGCTCGATATCCCGCTGCGCGAACTCGAGAAGGTGCTTTACTTCGAGTCGTACATCGTGATCGATCCGGGTGACGTCCCAGGTTTGAAAGAGCGAGAGCTTGTGAGCGACGAGCGCTATCGTGAACTAGTCCGTGACTATCCCGCGCAGTTTGTCGCTAAGATGGGCGCGGAAGCGATCAAGGAACTGCTCGCGATGGTCGACGTCGAGGAGCTCGCCACCGATCTGCGCAAGCGGATGAAGGAAGAGACCTCGCAACAGAAGAAATTGAAGTACTCGAAGCGGTTGAAAGTCGCGACCAGTTTCCTGAAATCCGGAAATCGGCCCGACTGGATGATTCTCGACGTGATTCCGGTGATTCCACCTGAGTTGCGTCCGCTCGTGCCGTTGGATGGCGGCCGTTTCGCGACGTCTGACCTGAACGATCTATATCGGCGGGTAATCAACCGCAACAACCGTCTCAAGAAGCTGATGGAGCTACGTGCGCCGGAAGTTATCGTGCGCAACGAAAAGCGCATGCTTCAGGAAGCGGTCGATGCGTTGTTCGATAACGGCCGTCGTGGACGTGTGCTGCGCGGTGTGAACAATCGCCCGCTCAAGTCTTTGAGCGGAACGCTGAAAGGTAAGCAGGGACGTTTCCGTCAGAACCTGCTCGGAAAGCGCGTTGACTATTCAGGCCGCTCGGTAATCGTTGTTGGTCCAGAATTGAAGCTGCATCAGTGCGGGTTGCCGAAGAAGATGGCGCTCGAACTGTTCAAGCCGTTCATCTACAACCAACTCGAGAAGCAGGCGCATGCCGCAACGATCAAGCAGGCGCGCGAGATGGTGGAACGCCAGGAACCCGTGGTCTGGGACATCTTGGAAGAGGTGATTCGCGAGCACCCAGTGCTTCTGAATCGCGCTCCGACACTGCACCGTCTCGGTATCCAGGCGTTTGAACCGGTACTCGTCGAAGGAAAGGCCATCAAGATCCATCCGCTCGTTTGTACTGCATTCAACGCGGACTTCGACGGCGACCAGATGGCGGTACACATTCCGCTGAGTCCGGAAGCGCAGATTGAAGCCGCAGTGTTGATGCTTTCGAGCAACAACATTCTCAGCCCTGCGAGTGGACAGCCGATCGCCGTCCCGTCGCAGGACATCGTGCTCGGTATTTACTACCTGACTCGCGATCGTCCGGGCGCAAAGGGTGAGGGCCGCGTGTTTGCTTCGCTGGAAGAAGTGCTGCTCGCACTCGATGCCGGCGAGGTCACAACTCAGACGCCGATCAAACTGCGCATCATGGGCGACTTGATTGACCTGGTCCAGGAGCACGACCCGCAGGATATTCTGCGCGCCGTCGTTCAGGACGATGTGCGACGCGTTATCAACACTACAGTCGGTCGCGTCATTTTCAACGACTCAATACCTGCTGGACTCCCATTCATCAACGGCACGTTGAAGAAGAAAGGACTCCAGTCGCTCGTTAACTATTCCCACATCCGTCTGGGCCATGAGATGACCGTCAAGATGCTTGACGATCTCAAGACCCTCGGCTTCCTGTACGCGACGAAGGCCGGCATCTCGATCGGCATTGACGATCTGGTAACTCCACCCTCGAAGAAGGGGCTTGTCGACAAGGCTGACAAGGACGTGATCGCTGTCGAGCAGCAGTATCAAGATGGCGTTATCACTAACGGCGAACGCTACAACAAGGTGATCGCGATCTGGTCTGAAGTGACTGACAAAGTCGCGAAGGAGATGTTCAAGGCGATGGACGATCGAGAGCGTTCGAGCGGCGAACTGAATCCGATCCTCGTCATGAGCGATTCCGGAGCTCGTGGCAGCGCCCAGCAGATTCGCCAGCTGGCCGGTATGCGTGGTTTGATGGCTCGCCCGTCGGGTGAAATCATCGAGACTCCGATTCAGGCCAACTTCCGCGAGGGCTTGAACGTTTTGCAGTATTTTATTTCAACACACGGCGCTCGCAAGGGTCTTGCAGATACGGCCCTGAAAACGGCTGATTCCGGATATCTAACGCGCCGTCTGGTTGACGTCGCTCAGGACGTCATCATCAGTGAAGACGATTGCGGTACTCTTCGCGGTATTCCCGCCAGTGCCATCATTGAAGGCGGTGAGGAAATCGAGTCGCTGCGTGACCGCATTGTGGGTCGTACGGCACTCGAGGAGGTCGTCGACCCCATCGAAGGTAACCCGATCGTTGAGGCTAATCACGAGATCGATGAAGACCTTTCTTCCGAGATTCAACGGTCAGGCGTTCAGCGCGTCCGAATCCGTTCTGTGTTGACCTGCGAATCGCGTCGTGGCTGCTGCATTAAGTGCTACGGACGCAATCTCGCAACCGGCCGTCCGGTCGAGATCGGCGAGGCTGTCGGCGTCATTGCCGCGCAGTCCATCGGCGAACCGGGCACTCAGTTGACAATGCGTACGTTCCACATCGGCGGTACCGCTCGTCTGGAAGAGTCGTCGAAACACGAAGCTCGCCAGGAAGGCACAATCAAGTACCTCGACCTGCAAACGGTCAAGAGCCGCAAGGGTGAGCGCATCGCGATGAACCGTAATGGTTCGGTGATTATCATCGACGATCGCGGCCGTGAAGCAGCGCGTTACCAGATCGTTTACGGCGCGCACATTCTTGTCGAAGACGGCGCCCGCGTTACGCAGGACCAACTGATAGCTACCTGGGACCCGTTCACGTTCGCGATCCTGACTGAAGTCGCCGGCCATACTAAGTTCCAGGACTTGAAGGAAGGCGTGACATTCGACGAAGAAGTAGACGAAGTAACCGGTCAGTCGCGCGTGGTCGTGAAAGACTCGCCGGACGAGAAGAAACAACCGCGTCTGGAAATCCGCAGCGCCAGCAACAAGGTGCTGAAGACTTACCAGATGCCGGTGCGCGCTAACCTGATGGTGTCCGACGGCGACATAGTCGAACCCGGCGACATCATCGCGAAGATCCCGCGCGAAACAACCAAGACCAAGGACATCACGGGTGGTCTACCACGCGTCGTCGAACTCTTCGAAGCAAGACGTCCGGCGGAAACCGCTGTCATGTCTGAAATCGACGGTACGGTTACGCTCGGTGCTATTTCGAAAGGTAAGCGCAAGTTAATCATCACCGGCGACGACGGTGAAGAGCGCGAGTACGACATCCCGCGCGGTACGCACATCAACGTGCAGGACGGCGATCGTGTTCGTGCCGGCGAAGCGTTGATGGATGGACCACTGAATCCGCACGATATCCTGCGCGTACTCGGTATGAGCCGCTTGCAGGAATACCTCGTGAACGAAATTCAGGAGGTCTATCGTCTCCAGGGTGTGAACATCAACGACAAGCACATCGAAGTGATTGTTCGTCAGATGTTGCGCTGGGTGAAGATCAAGGAAGTCGGCGATACCGAGTTCCTGCTGGAAGAGCAGGTCGATCGGTTCCGCTTTCAGGACGAGAACGAGCGTGTCCGGCAGGATGACGGCGAAGTCGCACAGGCGGAGCCGCTGCTGTTGGGTATCACCAAAGCCTCGCTCTCGACCGATTCGTTCATCTCGGCGGCATCGTTCCAGGAGACCACGCGCGTGCTTACCGAAGCGGCGATCTCCGGTCGTGTCGACTACCTGCGCGGCCTGAAGGAGAACGTGATCATGGGGCGGTTGATTCCTGCCGGTACCGGTATGGAGTACTACCGCAACGTCGACATCGAACGCGATGAGACGATCGATCAGGCGCGCGATCGCGACCTCGATGAGTTTCCGGACATCGTAGGTGGTCACGACATCGTGCTGCCTCCGCGCGAGCCGGTCGTGGTTCCGTCGGCGGCAACTGATGGCGACGTCGTCGCTGCTCCTGAACCCGAAGAGTAACTGGGGTAATTTACCCATAGACCAATGGCCCGCTGCGTCGATTGACTCAGCGGGCCATTTAGCATGTGTTGATAGTTTCGTCTTACTCGTCCCCGTCGTGATTCCTAATGCGTTCGCAGTGTTTGCATATCGTTCTTTCACTCGGCAGATCCTGCACTAACTGCAATCCGTTACCAGAGTGATCAGAGACGATGCGACTGACGCGCAATCCGCACAGCGTATCGTGTCCGCCGCGCGTGACTAGATGATAGATCCCATTTAGAGGTCTTACTGCAAACATACCAATACCGCCCGGCGCCGCTCTCGTCGGCATGCCTGATGTACTTTCGTACGCTCTAATCAACCTGCCTCGTTTCCGAATCCCACAGCGCTCTCTTTCAAGACAAAACCGAAGCTGCCAGGATTCTCTGTACGGTGTTGCTGCAAACGTGGTGCCGAACAAAGTAGAATCAAAGGCCCAATGAATCAGAAACAACTGAAGCAATTGACGGGTGCCCGAAAAGCCCCACTGCCTGAATTCATACCCCCGCAGCTCGCAACGCTGGTTGATAAACCGCCGGCTGGTGACGCGTGGTTCCATGAATTGAAACTTGATGGATACCGTTTGTTGTGCCATGTCGATCGCGGTCAGGTGAGATTCTGGACGCGCAACCGTAAAGATTGGACCGCGAAATTTCCCGCGCTAGGTAAGGCTGTTAAAGCGTTGCGATTGAAGAGCGCGATTCTTGATGGGGAAGTCGTGGCGTTGGATGCATCGGGTCGCGCGAGTTTTCAAAAGCTGCAACAGCAAATTAACAAGAATTCCGCTGCTGGTTTGATGTTTCATGTGTTTGATCTTGTCTACCTTGATGGGTTTCTGCTGACGCGTTGTCCGCTGCGTGAGCGAAAGCAAGTGCTGGCGGAGTTGTTTGAGCGAGTTGACGAAAAGAGTCCGCTGCGGTTTAGCGATCACATCGAGGGGAGTGGCGCACAGTTTCTCAAAGAGGCGTGCAAGTTTGGATTGGAGGGTATTGTTTCGAAACTGGCCGATTCCGTTTATGAATCGACGCGCAGTCGAAACTGGTTGAAGATTAAATGTTTGCGGCGACAGGAATTTGTGATTGCGGGTTACACGTTGTCTGACAAGGGGATTCCATTCAGCTCGCTGGTCCTTGGCGTTTACGAAAAGGGGAAACTGATTTATGCGGGCCGTGCGGGAACGGGGTTTAGCAATCAGATGCGTGTCGATTTGAAGAAGACGCTGGACAAGTTAGCGCGCAAGACACGACCGTTTGCCGAGATTCCGAACGACCCTGGACTGCGCCGCGCCGTTTGGGCCGAACCGGCGTTAGTTGGCGAGGTTGCATTCACCGAATGGACCGACGAAGGCATCATCCGCCATCCGTCCTTCCAGGGACTGCGCGAAGACAAGAAACCCACCGACGTCGTGCGCGAAGAACCTTCCTGATCTGCGTAAGTCCATGTAAAAATAAGAACGTCACCACATGAAACCGCGTCCCACCATCTTCCTCAGCGGTGTTTCCCACGAGTTCGCATCGTTCCGCGATGCCGTCGAGGTGGAGATCCAGAAGAAAGGCTGTTTCGTCGAAAACCAGCCGAGCTTCGCCACTGACTACCGCACGATTGAAGCGATGCTGCGGCAGAAGTTGAGCGAAGCTGACGCCGTGATCCACATCGTCGGCTTCCGCTATGGCGCCGAGCCGCAAGGACGACCCGCCGATGCTCGGCGGCGTTCGTACACGCAGATGGAGTTTGACATTGCGCGGGAAATGGAAAAGCCGGTGTATGTGTTTACATCAGCGGATGTAACTGTTTGCGATCCGCCGGAGCCTGACGAAAATTCGGAAGACGCGGAAATGGCGGCGCTCCAACTAGCGCACCGTGCAGATGCCCAGGGCACTGATCACCTCTACTACGTTTTCAAAGATAAGGACGATCTGTGTCGGCTCGCTGCTGCCATTCAGCCTGTTGTTGCCGTTGATTTTAGAGCTGACATTGCGAGGGTTGATAGATATGTGCCGGCGGAACTTATCGGTCGTGATGATGAGTTGGCTTTACTCAACGACGCGTGGCTGAAAGTCCGTCGAGCTGAGACGCGGCGGCCACATGTTCTGACCTTTGTTGCGCTGGGCGGTGAGGGTAAGACCTCGCTCGTCGCCAAGTGGGTGGCGGATCTAGCTCACGAAGGCTGGCCAGGTTGCGATGCCGCGTTTGCATGGTCCTTCTACAGTCAGGGCACACGCGAACAG
>CAWBJU010000003.1:0-190282 GCA_963789185.1 uncultured Acidobacteriota bacterium | reverse complement strand
ATGAGTACAAGTGGCCTGATGAAGGCCTGGAGCGCACGAGTCAAAAGGGGATTGGTCTATTCGCAGGAGTGTTCGTTCCTGATTCGAGAAACGAGATTGAAAGTATAACCTTATTGAGAAGAGTGGTAGGCGCGTGGGGATTTGAACCCCAGACCCCTACCGTGTCAAGGCCGTCACAATCCCTAACGTAAAGCGCGTAATCGTTCCCGAGGCCGTAAGAATTAACTTGAGCAACTAGAGAAGTCATGCCCAGGTTGGATAAATTGCTTAAGCTTCTGGCGCAGTCTGCCAAAAGTCTGCCAAGGGTCTTCGTCCAGGTAGACGCCTACCGAATGCTGGTGCTGCTCTCACGATCGGGCGGCTTCTTCCAAACCGCTCTTTAACCGAAAGTAGTCGCATCAGGCCTTTTCTGGTGACAGATTAATTTCGATGAGGCTGGTCTCTAATTGGGGAGAGCTTCTGTTAATGTTCGGTCTTAATCGATTGGAGAAATCCATTTGCCGTCATTAAATCCGGCGTGTCAAAACCTTCTGTGAACCACTCATAAACCGGTAACAGCAAATCACCAACGTGGGCAGCCGGGTCTTGTTCCTGCCGCAACCGACAGAGGCTGAGGGTCGCGCGGAGTTCGAAAAGTTTCGCCTGCTGGCTCTTTGCAATTTTGATCGCCTTGCTGAAACAATCCTCTGCTTCTGTGCTCTGCTTCCTGGCACGTGCGCTCGCTTGCCCGTGCGCCGATAGCAATTCGCCCTTGAAGCGATACAACTCGGATTCGTAGTAACGGTCGCTTGCGTCTTGTGACACCTTCAGTGCTTCGTCAATGGTTGTTAGCGCCTCCGGAGTTTGGCCCGCGTCGACCTGCGCTTCGGCCAACATTGACAGAAAGTGCGGACGCGAGATCGCAGTGTTGCTTGCTTCACAGGCAGCAAGACCTTCGCGCAGCTCAGCAAGGCCTCTGTCCACCTCACCGGTCTTAGCCAACGACCATCCGTAGACAATTTTTCCGAAGGCTATCCACTGGGCCAGACCCTCTTCACAAGCGAGCGACACTAACTCTTCCGCGTATGACCGCGCCCGCTCGGGTTCGCGCCGCAGATGGTGTACGAAGGCTGCAAAAAACAGCGCGACTGAGGTCACCTGAGGATGCCGAATCTTGCGCGCACGTGCCAGCGCCTCATCAATTCGTTGCAGAGCCTTGTCGGCATAGCCTAAACAGCACAGCGCCCACGCGCCAAAACAACGACCGGCAACGCCGGGGTCGTGCCAATAGCGTTGCGCAGCGGACGTTTCCCGCGGGTCAAAGAACTCCAGGACCTTTTCGAAGTGTTCGCGGGCACCGTTGAAGTCACCGAGATTCACCAGTGTCGCTTCCATGGTCCAATGCGCCAGTGCCAGCAGTTCGGAATTCCGCAGCCGCGCCGAGTGCCGCAACAGTTCTTCCGCATCCTGGAGCGCGGTGGCTAGATCTTCACGGACGACGCTATAAACCCAAAGCCCCCAGAGCACCGGAAATAGTTCGGGCACATCGCCAAACTGCCGGCACAGTTCACGCGCGTATTGGAAAGTCTGGCCCGCTATCGGTGTCGCGTAACCAAACACAGCAATCTGCGCGATTCCGAGAGTGATTTGTAAATTGAGTTCCTGCCGATCGCGCTCGCTGGATTGCGCCAGCTTACGCAGCAATGCAATGCCGCGACTGGCGAGAGCGGCCGCCTCACGGTTGGCGCAACGCACAATTGCATTTTCCGCCGCCTGCTCGAGGTAGTTCGCCGCGCGCCAGTAATCACGCGCCTGCTCGAAGTGCATGGCCAATTCAGCGGCGACATCGCCGGCACGATCCGCGGAAGCCTCTTCCATCCATTCGCCGATTGATTGGTGCAGCTTCGCGCGCCGCGCTGCACCAACGCGTTGAAGCAGCACGTCCTGATAGAGCGCGTGCGTAAATGCGTAACGCGTCGTTAGAGTGCCATTTGGAAGGTTGTGTACGGTGCCTGGCTTAAGAAAATGAAAACGCTGCGCGAGATCGTCGCAGAGTTCTTCGAGTTTCAATCCGTCTGTGCCAGTTGCTCGGGCCAAAGCCGCAGTCGCAAAATCGACACCCGCGACACTGGCCGCTTCCAGAGTTCTTTGAACGTCCGAGTCAAGCCGGCCAAACTGCTTCTCGATCATGTGCCGAACGTTTTCAGGCACTCCGGTTTCAATTTGATCCAGATCAACCTTCAGTCGCCAAATACCATCACACTCCGCGATCACTTCCTTCGCTGCCAGGAAATCTACCATGTTGATCAGGAAGAGCGGATTACCGCCAGTGCGTTGGCAAATCAAAGCCGTGAGCCCGTCAGGAAATTCGTTGGGAGCAAATCGCGCAGACAAATAAGTCGCGACCGCTGCATCGCTCAGCGAATCCAATGCCAGTTCGTTGCATAAGCCACGCGACCGCAGTTCCTGCGTTACAGACTTCAGCGGATGATTGGTAACTTCGACTTCAAGCGGACGGTACGTGCCGAGTAAGAGAAAGCGCGCTCGTTCGCGTCGCTGCGCGAGGCGTGTGAGCAGATCCAGCGTCGAAACATCACTCCAGTGCAGATCCTCGAGCACGAGCACGAGCGTGTTGTCGGCAGTCAGGGCTTCGATAGCCTCAGCCATTTCGCGCAACATGCGCTCACGCGTCGCGCCCTGAGTTTCGCGTTGAAGGTCCACGCGCGTTTCTGCGTCAATCAGTGCCGGCATCTGCGCCAGCCACATCGGCGCATGCTGTCTCAGCAAGGGTACAAGAAACTGTCGATCTACTCCGCGGCAAAGACGGCCCAGCGCTTCCAGCACCGGTAAGTAAGCCTCCGCTTCGCCGTATTGTTCCAGACATTGCCCACGCGCGCTCCACACGCGATCAACGTCGTCGAGATTCTGGAGGAATGCGTCGATGACAGTGGTTTTTCCAATTCCGGGTTCACCCGTGACGAATAGGATCTGTCTTTCGCCGATTTGCGCTTTCTTGAGTGCTTCGCGTAACACTAGTAACTCTGAATCGCGGCCCACGGCGCAGACCCTCAGCGCTACTGTCCTTTCGGTCGCTTCCGCTGCCGGCGAGAGTTTTCCGATGAACCGATAGCCGAGGCGATGTGCAGTCTCAATAAACTGCGGCGTCGCTGGGTTGTCAGCCAGCGCTTCGCGGATTTCCCGAATGCAAACCTTAAGCACTGCATCGCTCACTGCAGTGTCAGGCCACACTGTTTCCAAGAGTTCATCTTTCGTCACCAATTGCCCCGGCCGCTGAAGCAAGTGCGACAAAACCGCAAATGCTTTCGGGCGCAGGTCGACCGGATCGCTGTTGCGATAGAGTCGCTGGTCTAACGCGTCCAAGCGAAACGGTGGAAAGACGATCGGGGTCTCTCGCTTCAAGGCAACCTTCCAAAGTTGTACCGAAATTGAACTCTTCTCTTATGACTCACGGCGGAAGACGAGCGTATTTTCCTCGCGTACCGAGTCAAAGGCAATCTCAAAGGTGACGAAATCGAAAGAAGAGGAAGGAGAAGGAAATGAAAATCATTAAAAAACTTGCTTTGTTTCTGATCGCCGGTCTGGTCTCTCTGGCCTTGTTGTTGTCGAGTACAGCACCAGGCAGTGCCGCCACCGCGCCACGCGCTGGCACTTATGTAGGACAGCTAGAGGGACTGATTGATCTGATCGGTATTGACGTCACACAAGTCAACACTAAAAACCGTCGCATCGTGCGGGCTTATCTCTGTGACGGTGAACCGGGTGGCGATGCTCGCTGGTACAGCGGCGTGATGGAGGGCAACAAAGTCCGGCTCAACTCGACGGACGGCGAAACCACGTTGGAACTAAAGCTGGGACACGAGATCGTGACCGGCTCCGTCATCTTTGCGGATGGATCCGTACGCGGATTCAGTGCACCACGAGCGATCGGCGGCGGTGGCATTTACGAAATTGACGTTAACCCGGACGGCACGCTTCAAGGTGTCTCGCTCGAAGGCGACACGCTAATAGCGACCAAATCTCCTGATATCGTTTCGCACATCGGCGATGGCAGACCTTATGACGTTATCGTGACGACCGCCAGCGGGGAGACCTTCCGGTACCTGTATCACGATCTGAACAGGATGAGTGTAACTGAACTTGAGCATTTCGGATTCCCAACGAGCTACTCCACAGGCGGTGTTGCGCCTGTCTCCTACACCACAGTGTGGCTGGTGGGCGATAACCCATCGGCGCCTGCCGCGCGCGGATTCCTGTGCGGACGGGAGGGAAACGTGAAGGGCGGCCAGCCGGGCACCAACATCTTCGGCATTTGGGAACCGGCATAGCGTCTCCTGGGAGGAGGGTTATGGATGGGAGTTTCAAATCTGTAAGCGGAGATCAGTCGCGAGAAAGCAGTTGCACTCGCGCCGCTGTCATCGGCGGCAGCATGGCTGGAATGCTGGCGGCGCGGTCTCTCTGCGATCACTTTGAACACGTGACGATAGTCGAGCGCGATCGGTTGCCTGCGGATCCAGCTCCACGGAAGGGCGCGCCTCAAGCACGACATCTGCACGCGCTACTGAGTCGCGGCCTGCGCATTCTGAATTCCTTTTTTCCGAAATTGCAGGAGGAACTAATGACGCGCGGAGCATTGATCATCGACATGGCAAATGACATGACGTGGTTAACGCCTGCGGGTTGGGGAGTCAACTTCGAGTCTGATATCGCGATCATGGGTTGCAGTCGGGATCTGCTGGAATGGTGTGTGCGACAGCAACTCTCGTCGATGCCCCAGGTAGAGTTCGTCGATGGCTGTGATGTACGCGGACTGGTTCCAACAGGCGACGGCAACAGAATTCAAGGGTTACAAATTCAACGTCGCGATGTTCCAGGCGCAATTGAACAAACTATCAAAGCCGATTTGATCGTAGATGCAAGCGGTCGAGGCTCGCGTGCGCCGCAGTGGTTGCGAGAGCTTGGCTTTGAGGCGCCCGAGGAGATCGTGATCAACGCCTCGCTCGGCTACACGAGCCGCGTTTTCCGTCGACCGGGCACACTACCCAACGGACAATACGGAGCTTACGTTCAGCCAGCTCCACCAAATGACAACCGTGGCGGGGTGCTCTTTCCAGTCGAAGGAGATCGCTGGATTCTGACGCTGGCCGGTTATGGCGGTGACTATCCGCCGACCGACGAACAGGGTTTCATGAAATTTGCGCGCACTCTACGCGTCCCAATAATCTACGAC
The DNA here is from genome assembly GCA_963789185.1 of uncultured Acidobacteriota bacterium. Taxonomy (GTDB): domain Bacteria; phylum Acidobacteriota; class Blastocatellia; order Pyrinomonadales; family Pyrinomonadaceae; genus PSRF01. The sequence goes on along the minus strand of CAWBJU010000003.1, from coordinate 185,055 downwards.
GGGGTAAAAGACGTCGAACCGCTCTCCGAGATTTATTCGTTTCGAGCGACAGAGAATCGCTTGCGCTGCTACGAGAAACTGTCGCAGATGCCTGACGGTTTCGTAGTACTTGGGGACGCAGCCTGCGCGTTTAATCCGGTCTACGCCCAGGGAATGACGGCTGCCGCGCTAAGCGCGTTGACGTTGAGCGAATGCCTGGCGCAGGAACGAAAGCGGGACCAGAAAGGATTACTTTGCGGATTCTCGCTGCGCTTCCAGAAGAAGCTGGCGAAGGTCAACTTGGCGCCCTGGATGCTCGCGACGAGTGAAGACTTTCGCGTGCGCGGGGTGACCGGGGGCACAGCCCATACGATTACTCGTTTCATGCAGCGCTACATCGATCAGGTTGTCTCGCTTTCAACCGAGAGCGCCGCCGTGCGCAACCGTTTGCTTCGAGTTTTCAATCTGCTTACAGGACCCCAGACGCTATTTCATCCCCAAATCGTCATCCGCGTTGTTCGTCGGGTCTTAAAGGAATGGATGTGCGGACTGAGGGTGTTTTCGACCGCGCGGCTGCATCGACCTGATCGTGCGAGTTGAAATTGAGTTGCTAACGACAACTTCGATGTTTGTTTTGTTTTCGCAGACAGGCCCTAAAACGACGCACTCGCCGGTTGAGCGCTTTTGGCAGGATCAGATTGTCTCGCTACATCATTCCGGCGCGGGAAAATTTATCGGAAAACGAGCAGTGGATAAGTAGAGCGTTTGGACCAACGAAAAATTTGGTTGTACGGCCTAACTTGTTGAAAGGATTGGTAGGCGCGTGGGGATTTGAACCCCAGACCCCTACCGTGTCAAGGCCCCGCTCTACCCTCGCAAAACCCAATTAAATTGAGGTGTTTTCCATATTTTGCCCTCCAACCGACCAATTACCCGACCAATTACTTTCCGATGATTAAGAACTTCTAGTCCTTCAAAAGGATCTCCCTAAGAAGACCAGCGCCCACGTCCTGAGCTAAAGGGGTAAATGCTTAATGATGTTCTCCCATTCAACCATCTCGCTGCATGAAACAATTATTTCAAGCTCATTGATCACTTGGCTGACGGGAAGCTGCCTCGAGACTACGATGATGCCGGCAACCTTTTCCGCTCTGGCGATACGACTCGCTGCGTGATAGGGCATTGTGCGTCGGTCGTGCGTAACGAGAATGCGCTCTTGCTCCGCAGCCCACGCTAAGACTTCAGGATCGGAGGCATTACTGAGGCCGACTTGATGGGCCGTTAGGACATCCAAGTTTGGAACGCGAAGTAACAGACCGCGAAGGATGACGTGATCGAGATCTTGATCAATGAGCAACCGAAGCATGACAGTGCGGTCTATGCCGTAGGCGTTGCCTTACCATTTTCTTGAGCCGCGGTCCACCGCCCCAATATGCGAGAGCGTAGTTCGGCAATCTCAGCTTGATAGTCAGAATTAGACTCAAGTTGATCCTGAAGATCATCGGCCGCTACTTTTTGCTGTTCCAAATACACTTCAATTTCCGGGCGATGTGTAAGGTAGTAGGCAATACTTGAGTAAACGTCGCCTAGGCTGAGAGAGGGAAAGCTCTGGACAATTTGCTCGGCTGTCGCCCCGAGTTTGAAATGATGAATAATGGAGTCCAGACTAACTCGCGAGCCCTTAATGCGAATTGTCCCTTGCTCGGTGAGCACAAGCGGCATGATGATGGTTTCTTCCAAAGCAACCATAATGGTTTTGATTATACCTGATGGGATGCTTCTAAGCCGAAGAATCGCGCTACGACCGTATCGAAACCCTCTTTTGTAGTCTGCTTTTCACCAGGGTTGATTCGTGAACAATGATGAGGTTCTAAAAGCTGAACTCGCAAAGGCCGTAGCGGAATGTGAGCGTTTGCGTGAAGAAAACGCGCAGCTCAGGCTCCGCATTGGCGAAGACATTGGGGCTGTTCATCAAGACGTTGAACGGCTGCCGTCGAATGGAGACGTAAAGGCACACCCATCAGCCGACGTTTCCGTTGACTCTCCGCCGGAAGTGAAAGTGTCGTTGTTTCAGGACCTGTTTCGCGGCAGGGACGACGTATACGCCGTTAGGTGGGAAGGAAGAAACGGTAAGACGGGCTATTCACCGGCGGGTGAGAAGGAATGGGACAAGGCGCCTTCTTCTGGTCGAGGACCAAAGCAATCATTTCGCATCACCAAACTGTACTCACTAAGCGCGGAAGTGATCAGAGACCATTTGCTGGGGAAGCAAACCATCGGAGTCTATCCCCTGCTAACAGACGATACCTGTTGGTTTGTCGCAGTGGATTTCGACAAGAAGAGTTGGGATGTGGATGCACGCGCGTTCTTGAAGATGTGTCGTGAGACCGGCGTGCCTGCGTCACTTGAGCGCTCGCGCTCGGGAAACGGAGGTCATGTCTGGATATTCTTCGCCAATCCGATACAAGCCGCTTTTGCCAGAAAACTCGTGAGCGCTATCTTGACGCGAACCATGGAGCGGCGTTACGCACTGGGCCTCGACTCTTATGACCGCTTGTTTCCGAGCCAGGACACGATGCCCAAAGGCGGATTCGGAAATCTCATTGCTCTGCCCTTACAGCGCGGCGCTCGTGAAAAAGGCAATAGCGTCTTTGTTGACGATCAACTTCAGCCGTACGAGGACCAGTGGGCGTTCCTCTCCTCGATCAAGCGATTAACCAAGGACGAAGTGCAAGCGCTCGTTCGCAAGGTCTACCCAACCGGCGACGTAGTTAACGTTAGACACGGAGAAACCGATTACGATGGTTCCAGTGCCCCCTGGATCCTTCCACCCTCCGGACAGATTACCGAGAAGTTCATAACGGAACCGCTGCCGCCGAACGTATCGATCAAACTTGGAAACCTGATCTACGTCGAGAAGAAAGACTTGCCGGATGTATTTCTGGATCATTTGATACGCCTGGCTGCGTTTCAGAATCCGGAGTTTTACCGTGCGCAGGTAATGCGCCTTTCGACGTTTGACAAACCCCGGGTGATCGCATGCGCCGAGGACTTGCTTCGTTACATTGCGCTGCCCCGTGGCTTGCTGAATGAAGTACTCGATCTGATTGAAAGCCATCGCATCGCGGTGAAAGTGACGGATCATCGGTTTGGCGGAGTTCCTGTCGAAGTCGAGTTCAACGGTGATGCCCGCGCTAATCAGATAGCGGCGGTCAAAGCTCTTGCTGCTTACGACGAAGGTGTCCTTTGTGCTCGGACAGCGTTTGGTAAGACGGCCGTTGCTGCTCGGCTGATCGCGTTGCGAAGAGTGAACACGCTGGTGTTGGTCCATCGCCGCCAACTAATGGACCAGTGGCGCGAGAGACTGGCGCTGTTTCTCGGTCTCACCGTTAAGGATATCGGTCAGATGGGAGGTGGAAAGAACACCCAAACGGGGCGACTCGATGTAGCAGTCATTCAGAGTATGATTAGAAAGGGCGAGGTGAAGGACATCGTAGCTGAATACGGCCAGGTGGTCGTCGACGAGTGCCACCATGTTTCCGCCTTTTCGTTCGAGCGAGTGTTGAAAAAGGTGAAGGCGAAGTACGTTGTCGGATTGACGGCAACGCCAGTTCGCAAAGATGGTCACCACCCAATCATCCTAATGCAATGCGGTCCTATTCGCTTCAACGTGAGCAGCAAGAAGCAAGCTTCGGCCTCAGCTCTTCAATACGAGGTCACTCCTCGATTAACCGAATTCACAGTGCCTCCCGAATGGAATGACATAGGCATACAAGATATCTACACCGCTCTCGTTCACGACGACCACCGTTCGGACTTGATCGTCGCCGATGTTGTCGGCGCAATGGAAGACGGACGGTTTCCGCTCCTACTCACCGAACGTACGGATCACTTGGAACTCTTGTTTGAGAAGCTCGCGCGACGCGTGCCAAACATTTTCATAATGAAAGGCGGAATGGCCAAGAAGCAACGTGATGCGACTGTCCGCGAGATCAGTGCAGTCCCGGATGGCCAGCCGCGCATTATCCTCGCTACGGGCCGATACATTGGCGAAGGCTTTGACGACGCCCGGCTCGACACACTATTCCTCGCCATGCCCATCTCTTGGCGCGGAACCCTGCAACAATACGTCGGGCGGCTGCACCGGCTTCACGCGGACAAACGAATAGTGCGAGTGTATGACTATGTCGATACTTCGGTGCCAGTGTTGAATCGCATGTACGAAAAGCGGATCAAAGGGTACGAGGCTGTTGGCTACACCGTGGTCCGCCCGTCGGGCGGGACAGAGACTCAGGCTGATTTGAGATTCGCTACCATCGAACGGATCGCGCTTCAGGCGGCTATCGCTTTTGAAGAGGCCCGGGGCTGCACGGTGGAAAGTGTCGAGAGCGATACTCGTGGCTTTGATCTGATCTCGCGTCGAGTTCTCTCCAAGACGGAAGGAGAACGAGTCGCGACGCGGTTCATTGAGGTCAAAGGACGTGCAGCGGTTGGTGAGATCGCCCTCACTGCCAACGAATACAAAACTGCCCTACGCTTGGGCGATGACTACTGGCTTTACGTCGTATTCAATTGCGCATCGCAACCCCAAGTGACCACCATTCAGAACCCGGCACGCTTTGATTGGGAACCGCTCTCAAAGATTGATTGCTACCGCTTAGGTTCTGAAACGATCTTAAAGAGCGAATCTCGAGCACCAGTAAACACATCTGAGTAAACAAGCTCGTAATGTCTATTGCGTAGGAATTATGATGGCTTTCGCAGGTAACTGGAGCGTTCTGGAGCTACAGACAACACGGTTGCCTGCGTAAGTGTTGAAAGGATTGGTAGGCGCGTGGGGATTTGAACCCCAGACCCCTACCGTGTCAAGGTAGTGCTCTACCCCTGAGCTACGCGCCTGAAATCGTGGGATTTTCAACACCTCAGAAAAACGGACTTTTCTAATTCCGCATTGTCCGCTTAACCCGCTTTGACCGCCTGTTCCGCACTGATTTGTGCGGGCAACTGTGCGGGCAAATTGGAGCGACATAATAACACGTCATTTCAAATTTACGCACCAGCACGCTCTTCATGATGGAGATAACGCTTGTGCGAAATTGGTACCAACGCAATTGGTCCAACTCCGAAATGTTAAAAGCCCGGAAACCTCTAGTTTTCAATGGGCCGAATTCTCGGGATACTTACACTCCTGCACTACGATCTGGTTTGCCGCATTCAGCCTATTGGTGATCGGTTCCCGGGACATGGCATTGAGACCGCGTGGTGCTCCTTAGGCTGCGAGTCTTTGTTTTGAAGACCAGGTTCGACTCCCGCCCTCGGCAAGTAGAACCAACAGTTTGGGCGGTCAGTGAGGGGCCGGCTTTGCACGAGAAGTCGCGCTTGCACGACAAGTAATGATGGACCATTTGACTGGCTGTTTTGCTGTCCTCTGTGCGTATATGCTGAATCTGAGACGCAGTACTTTCGACGGTTGAACAGATCGGTAATGGGTGGCGCTTGAAACCATATTCCTCTGCATATCGATCTTGAGATGATAGGTAGTTGAGTGGCTCGGACGGGTGAGCGTCTCACTAACGCTTTTTATACGTGCTCTTACCGCCGTCGCGAGCGATTATGGCTAACGAACGGGCACGCCGTGTTTGCAAGCGTCTCACAAATCGCCGCGTTCCCTCTATCACATCAAGCAAGACGTAAGTGCCCGCCATCCGGCAACGTATTGACTTTGGTTGACGCCCCTTGGCGGGGAAATTACTTCGCCTTGTACCCAGCCGTTACCTCGTTCTTATGCGCTGCGAACGCGGCGAGAACTTCTGCCTTCTCACGGGCTGGCACTTTAGCGAAGTCAAGCGAGCGCCCTAGCTCGGCTGCGACCTCGTCGAATTCCGCTGGTGAAATATTAAGGTCACGATGCGCCTCCTCAAGGCCCAAATGAGTTTTACCCGGCTTTGTTGGCGAGAATTTGAACGGCCCGCCTGTGACCTCGCAGACCCAAAGGGTTCGCATGAACTTGAGTCCGGGCAACCTGCTCAAGTTGTTCGTGTGCCATTTCCTGAGGGCTGGATTCTTCGAGTTCTTTCCCACGATGGGGTTCTGCACAATCGCGTCGCTAAAGTGGTCAACTACCGCGGCGATAGCGAAGACACCGCCAAGCCGTTCGTACAGGCTCTTCTCGGTCTGCGGGGCGGCTTGCACGGAGGTCGCGACGAGGAGGGCAGTTAGAGTCATTGCTATCGCGATTGATTTAATGATTGAAATTTCTGTTTTCATGATTGTATTTCCTCCTGTTTGCTTTTGTGTATCCGCCCGAGACTATCCTCACGGTTACGCAGCGATCTCGACACGTAAGATAGTTTGGATTCCGCGATCAGTCGTGTCACTTCGGCTATCAACTGGTCGCCGTTTGCGGGCTTAACCAAGTATCCTTGAGCGCCCGAAACGCGAGCTGCTTCCCGGTCAGTCTCGTACGCCGCTCCTGAGTAGAAGAGAACGGGTGTCTTTAGATCGAACTGGCGTAACTTTTCGGTAAGCTCCGTACCAGAAAGTCCAGGCATCCAGTTGTCTACCAGATACAGATCAAAGTTTTGGGTTTTTGCAAGATTAATAGCCTGAACGTTGCTTGCTGAGCAGACTACCTCATAGCCATACTGGGTTAGGACAAAATCAATCAACTCGCGAGTATCAACATCATCCTCAGTACAGAGGATACGTCCTTTTGTGGACTGCATAGAGGAAGCCTTTCAGTTGGTCGTTCCGACGGTGGCCCTTGGGAATGGATGGACTAGAGTAAATGACTTTTGTTGCGGAGTCTGTGCGTTAGCACACTTAGACACTGGGCAGAAACCAATGAAGAGTAGTTCCGAAAAACCAGCGTCCAATAAATGGATCCCTGTTCAAGATGGTTCCGGCAACAGCAGCTTCAAGAAGACGGGTGCTGATCTCGATGAAACCGGCTTCTCTCTCGCTCCTGTGAATATCTATCGCAGAGCTACCGGCACCAGAGCGCAGCAACCCATCTGAAGCCGAGACTGCCTGGTATGCTCATGGCAGTAAATTTCCGGGACGGATCACTATTAAAGGCTATTTGAGAGCCTTGTATGTGCAGTAGCACACATATCAACCAAAACGGCCGTATACATGTGTGTGTTAGCGCACGGATGCATTTCCTCGCTTGTGTTAGAGTTCTGCACTAGGCGCCGAGATTATGCAACCTCTAAGGAGCCAGCGATGAGCGGAGACATAGAACAACACGTAGACACCAATTCTGTCGAGTTCAAACAAGGAGTAGAAGCCGGACTAAACGCTGGTAAGGACATGAAGAACTGGAAAGCCGGTAATAAATTGGGCCTGGAACTGAAAGAGGAAGTTGAGGATGACGAGCCGGCGTCTAATAGCCTCTTAAAGGAATCCTCGACTCCGCTTTTTATGAGTGATAGTCCAGAAGGTAACAAAGGAAACGCTCAGGATGAAAAGGATGAAACTGAGGAATAGCTCCTCTCTCGGCTCCTGAGCGCGAAAAGTTCATAATACATTTAGAAAATTATTAGCTCGCATCAAACAATCTGCAATGGAAGATTTCGAAATTGGCGATGTTGTTCAGCTTCGGTCTGGCGGACCGAAAATGACGATCCACGGTTTGGTTTCAGATGGCGATGTTGTTTGTCAGTGGTTTGAAGGCAACGCGGTGCACGAGGAGAGTTTTCCCAGGGAGGCGCTCCAGAAAGTTGAACCGGTTAAGGCTGGCGGTAGCAGGCGGGAAGATGGAGTATTCATGGTCAATTGATTAGAGACGTTTACCTGACCAGTTAAGCCCCAAACGCCGTCGTCAGTACATGAATTGTTTGCCGCTAATGTGAGCGGCGTGTGAAGCCACTATCCGCCAGCACTCTTGCTGTTGCCTTCCCAATACATTGGTATAGCTGTACTGACCGCTGATGTCTCGATCTTTGTAGCGTCCTTTCATCGTCAGGCGCCCCGCCATCACAGCGGTATTCCCATAAACTTTCACTCTGATATCGCCGGTAGACAGCGACTCGAACGCGAGATCCCCGGATCTAATGTCTGCGATCTCCTGTTCCTTGTTGGTAAATTGACCAAAAGGAGACGTAAAGATGAAGCCATCAGCCCAGACACGGTCGAACAGGTCCTTAGTACCCTGCAGGTAAGCCGCAACCCATCCACGATTCAGGTCTTTGAACTCTTGCTCGATCCTGCCATTCAAAGTTGGTTTCTGATCCATTGCTTTACCTTTCTGATCTCAATCGAAGCGCGGCGTTAGATTCCCGCGCTTCGATCCGCCATCGGTCCGATCTACCTCGGAGCACTCGCACGAATTGTTAGTTCTGTGCCGACCGGCAGCTCGTCTTACCCTGAATAAAACTGTACCGGCTCCGCCCGCGGCCCCAATGGATTTAACAGGATGAACATGGAAAAAGTGCTCTTTAAGATTGACATTGTTCTACCTTCAGTTTCTAGAGCTTGTACCAAGGTTATCCAAGCACACATCGGAATACATAAATTGTACCTAGAGTCCTATAGCCTGATGGATGGACGGCTGCGGACGCTGAGAGAACAACTTCGTCGGCCTCTCTGGAGAATTACAAGGCGGCTCAAGAAGAAGGTTGCTGGCCCGATCCCAGATGTCGAAACGTAATTTCGAGAAGGAAGCTAACGACTTATAGCACTCGAAGGAGCAAAGGTCTGTGCGCTAACACACATACCCATGCGGATTACGCTCTGCAGGTGGTCCATCTGAGGCAATCGTTATAGTGACTTTGTCCCTGCTCGCTCAAGCTCGCTTATCACCGGGTTCGTACAACACTTCGGCGAATTCAGAGGAATACGTTTCAACCCAGGGAGCAGACGAATTCAGTGTTGGCACCTCTCTTGACCCTATATGTGTGTTACCGCACATACAAGAATGCTAGGATTTCCTTAACCGAAGGCTCAACGAGCCTCCTCATTGCCCGGATATGAGGCTAGGGCGCTGCTGTGCTGAAACAGGGTAGCGCCCTTTTACTTTCATCCACGCTCAGGCAACACACTATTTACCCCAGTACGCAGCGGCATAAGAGTGCTGCAAAAGTTGACTAGTAGCCAGATCGACCGCAAGCGATACGCCTCGAAGTGGTGGACGCTTTAGGAGCAGGCGGTCTGACACGCGGCCGACAAAAAGCGATTAGCTCCGGATTAAGGAACAGAAAGGCTGGCCCAGAAAGCTGGCTGCGAACTGATATTCGTAAATGAAAAAGATCCCTGGTCTTTTGAAACCCGAGATCCCTTCACTCCTCGCGATGGTGCTCTCAACTAAAAGCCGACGCGATTTTCACGCTGCTTGGCTTCGTTGACTTTCAAGAACCGTCCGCCTAGTTCCTGGCCGTTGAATTTCTCAATCGCGGCTGCGCCTTCTTCCTTCGTTGACATCTCGATAAAGCCAAAGCCACGCGAGCGGCCTGTTTCACGATCTTCAATCAACGATACGCTTTCGACTGTGCCCGTTTGCGCGAATAATGTTTGTAGTTCATTGCTCGACGTGTCAAACGAGAGATTACCGACATAAAGTTTCGTAGACATAAGTTCTTACCTTTCCCCTGTGTAGGGTTTCTCACTTCCAGAAGACCTCTCCTTTGGCGAGTTAACAGAAGCCCACGGTGAACATGTTGGGCTTCTCAATTTGCCACCGAATTACATGTCCATGCCGCCGGGCATTGCCCTCGGCTTGTCATCTTCCTGTAGCTCAGAAATTAGCGCTTCGGTCGTGAGCATCAGCCCTGCGATTGAAGCGGCGTTTTGCAGCGCGCAACGTGTCACCTTGGCGGGATCAATCACACCCGCAGCCACAAGATCTTCAAACTTCTCAGTTACTGCGTTATAGCCGATGTTTGGGTTCTTCTCTGCACGAACTTTCTCGACAATGACGGCGCCCTCTTTGCCTGCGTTTGAAACAATCTGACGCAGCGGCTCTTCCAGTGCACGCTTGACGATGTTAACGCCAATTTGCTCGTCTGCGTCGCCGTTGGGTTCGTGCTCGTTACTACCCTCGAAGAGTTTGAATTTGTCGAGCACTTTCGCGGCACGAATGTATACGACACCGCCGCCCGGCACGATACCTTCTTCTACTGCAGCGCGCGTCGCATGCATCGCATCTTCGACCCGTGCTTTCTTCTCCTTGAGCTCGGTTTCCGTCGCTGCGCCGACGCGAATAATGGCGACGCCGCCAACGAGTTTCGCCAGCCGCTCTTGCAGTTTTTCACGGTCATAGTCTGAGGTGGAGTCTTCAATTTGAGTTTTTAGTGTTTTCACCCGACCTTGTAAATCGCTGGTCTCGCCACCGCCATCGATGATAGTCGTGTTCTCTTTATCGATCGTCACACGTCTTGCGGTACCCAGGTTTCTAGCTTGACGTTGTCGAGTTTGATCCCGAGGTCTTCGCTGATGACCTTGCCACCCGTAAGGACCGCAATGTTTTCAAGCATCGCCTTACGCCGATCACCGAAGCCCGGCGCCTTGACCGCTGCGACATTGATTGTCCCACGCAGTCTGTTGACCACGAGAGTTGCCAGGGCTTCGCCTTCTACATCCTCGGCAATAATCAAGATTGGTTTGCCCAACTTAGCGACCTGCTCAAGAATCGGAAGCATGTCTCTCATCGCCGAAATCTTTTTTTCGCTGAGCAGAATGACCGGATTCTCGAGCACAGCTTCCATGGTTTCCGCGTCAGTGACGAAGTAGGGCGAAAGGTAGCCGCGATCAAACTGCATCCCTTCGACAACTTCCAAAGCCGTGTCCATCGTTTTCGATTCTTCGACGGTGATGACGCCATCTTTGCCAACCTTGACCATCGCTTCGGCGATTAACTCGCCGATACTGAGGTCGCCATTTGCCGAAATCGTGCCGACCTGCGCGATCATCTCTCCCGTGACCGGTTTCGACATTTTCTTGATCTCTCGAGTTGCGCGCTCGACCGCTTTATCGATGCCGCGTTTCAGAGCCATCGGGTTCGCCCCCGCGGCCACAGTTTTCACTCCCTCGCGAAAAATGGCCTGCGCTAGCACTGTTGCGGTGGTGGTACCGTCGCCCGCAACATCGCTGGTCTTCGAAGCGACTTCACGCACCATCTGCGCTCCCATATTCTCCCTTGCATCTTTCAGCTCGATTTCCTTCGCTACTGTCACGCCGTCTTTCGTGATGGTCGGGCTGCCGTATTTCTTATCGAGGACGACGTTGCGCCCCTTTGGTCCGAGCGTGATTTTCACTGCGTCGGCGAGTTGATTCACACCGCGCAAAATTGCTGCTCGCGATTCTTCGCCATGAACTATTTGCTTTGCCATAATCTTTGTCTCTTCTCCTATTTAAAGGTGTCACAGAACCTATTTGCTTTTTTTGCCGCCGGCCGCTGCACCAGCGCGGGTGATAATTCCCAGAATCTCGTCCTCGCGCATAATCAACAGCTCTTCACCGTTGACCTTGATCTCTGAGCCACCGTACTTGCCGAACAACACGCGGTCGCCTGCATTGACATCCAATGGCTGACGCGATCCGTCTTCTTTGTATTTGCCAAGGCCTGCGGCAATCACTTCACCTTCCTGGGATTTCTCTTTCGCCGAGTCAGGAATGATGATGCCGCCGCGCACCTGCTCGCCTTCATCAATGCGTTTCACGATCACGCGGTCGTGCAGTGGTTGTATATTCGTCGTCATAACTTCTTTCAATCTCCTTTTGGTTCCACCAGGAGTTAGGGCCGAAAGGCTGCGAACTGGTACGCCATTATCGCTGCGTTAACAAACGCACCAATAATGACAAACTAATAGCGCGGGAAAACGCCCTTAACTTTTGGTAGTTGAGCTGTAAGTTTCAGACGAATCTGGCAGGTCCAGAAGAGCTGAGAATGGAGTTAGCTGGTCTCGGTTCGATCCAACCTTACGCTTTGTGGTGCTATATGTCAAACAGAGGATATAGCACATACGCACTATATCCGCCTAGCGCGCGATGCGCTGGTTGTCGTTATTAAGTCACGAGTTGCCACCGAGTTAATCAGCGCTGCGATTTGGATGATTGCCGGCTGCGGATAGTGTTTGATTTTTCGTTTAGGGCAACGCGTGGAGATCACCTAATGGCTACACGCACTCGACCAACTGAGCCAGTTGAAAACCGGCTACTCGCCGCACTTTCGCGCGACGAGTATGACCGCCTGCGGCCAAAACTGCAGCAGGTTTCATTTGATCTCGGTGAAGTCGTTTACGAATTCGGCGGACACCTTGATTATGTCTATTTCCCTACGACGGCAATCGTCTCTTTGCTCTACACCATGGAAAACGGAGCGAGTGCCGAAATGGGTTTGACGGGTAATGATGGCGTGGTCGGGATTGCTCTCTTCATGGGGGGTGGGACCATGCCCAACCGTGCCGTCGTACAGAGCGCCGGTGGCGCAGTCCGGATGGAGGCCAGGGTACTGCAAGATGAATTCGCGCGCGGTGGAAAATTTCAGGATGTATTGCTGAGGTATACCCAAGCATTAATTACCCAGATCTCACAGACAGCGGTTTGTAACCGTCTTCACTCAGTGGAACAGCAACTCTGTCGCTGGCTTTTGTTAAGTCACGATCGCGTGAAGGCCGATGAGTTGATCATGACTCAGGAACTGATTGCCGACATGTTAGGCGTGCGCCGCGAAGGCGTTACGGTTGCTGCCGGTCGACTGCAGGATTCCGGAGCGATCAGCTACGTCCGCGGCCACATCAAGATCCTCGATCGTCAGAAGCTGGAAAGGGCGGTCTGCGAGTGTTACCGCGTGGTCAAAGATGAGTTTGATCGGTTGCTGAGATAACTGGTCGTTAGGCTTCCAGCCCAAAACGACAATCTGATTGTCGACTGATTTCACGCGTCTGACAGAGAATTCCATTGTCAAGGGCAGAATGGAGCGGTCGGTTCCCTCTCTTTCTGGTCGTCCCCGTCTTCGGACGTTTGTTTCTTTTGCGCCACTCGAATTCAGGACGTAGTTTTCGCATGGGCCAACTCGGGCTGGCCAACCAGCTCCTCAAAAAGGGTCCGGTACTGAATCATTGCCTGACGCAAGTTTCTGTGTTGGCTAGTCCGCGGGTTTGACGAACAGCAATTTCGTGGGCCGTCCGGTAATTCTCCATCACCAGCGGATGATCCACGGAGATATCTGCCGCCCGCTGTTCAAAATCACTTACGGGATAGCCGCGTGTCGACATCACATCGCCTAGTAGCTGGTCCGCCTCCGTTACCGCACCGCCAGGTCCGTCAACGAACCTCGCCTGGACCCGGCTCCACGACTCTACAAAGCGCGCACGATCACCGGAAGCGAGTTCTCGGATTTTTAAACTCTCCACTCGTTCCGCGCGCTCTTTGAGCCCGGCTTCCGCTTGCCGCCGGGTCCCGCCTTCCTCTACGGCGCGGGCATATTCGGCGCCACCAAACTGAGCGCGCAGTTTTTTAGTTCGACGCTTTCGGGAAATAAGCCATGCGGCGATAACTGTAACCACAATCACGGCGAGAGCAATGATTAAGGCTAATTCTATTGTGCTCAATGTTGTTATGTTCATTACCTGTCTCCAGTTCTTGTACTAATAGATGAAACGTCACAAGACCAGCTCTGTTGTCGAGAACTTACTTTTTAGCACAGACGACGATAGCCATTCCGTGCGCTAGCACACAGATACTCGAAACCTATAAAAACAAAAGAGAGTTCTTCCCTTTTTCAAAGAAGGACATTGAATAAGGACACGACTGAGGACAGTTGTATGCGCTGGTCGCTAATAAATCCCTGAGGGGGACGAAAAATGAATAACGAGACAAGTGTCGGTTTATATGTGTGTTAAGCCACAGACGAACAGGGTTTGTCGAGTGTATGTTCGTCATCTGGCAATTTACTCTTACAACATCCCCTTAAAGCTCCTCGCGCAGTCAGTAGAAAGAAATAAGGTTCAATGATCAACCTCTTATCCGCGGCCACTGCAACACCGCCACACTCATTCAAGACGACAGATATTGTTGCGGGCCTAATGCACAAGCTCTCTCCCGAACTTATCAACACAATCAACAGCCTTGGGGTAGACCAGCGCTACTCGACGATCGAGAACTATCCTGATTACCTGGCGGGCAAACCGATGAAAGCTACCAGTTCGACAACGCAGTTGGGTGTCGAAGCTACGCGCGCTTGCATTCAGCAGTGGGACGGAGATCCTACCAGGATCGGTTTGCTGGTAGCCGCCACAAATACGCCTAACCAGATGCTTCCGTGTCTTGCCTCTGAAGTGATGGGACAGACCCACGGCCTTTTATCGCGCTCGCTCAGGACCGTCAGCATGCAGGCCCAGGGCTGTTCGGTGTTATTGAAATCCATAGAAGTTGCACAGTGGTATCTGGCGGCAAATCCGGGCCGCATCGCGATGGTACTCATGGCGGAGGCCCATACTCCGTTTGTGGCAGCACTCCTGCAGAAGGAGTACCACGGCTTTCGCGAGCTTCTTCGACTACGGAAGAACCACAACCTAAATGCTGATCAATTTGAACAACAAAGGCTAGATACCACCTTTGTCATTCAATCAATGCTCTTCGGTGACGGCGCTGTGGCCCTCTTAGTCGGCAGCGAAGAAGGCAAGCCAGCCTTTGGACCAATCTCCCACTTAACCAATGAGGGGACGGAAGATGTAAATCTCCTCACGATGAGAAGCAACAGATCTCATTCATTCCTGCAGGGCAAACCGCAGTATTTCATGCGACGAAACGTGCCTGCCCGCGGAGCTCATTACGCGGTTACCACACTGCAGACCGTACTCGATCATCCGGATTCGCCGGTTTCCAATCTGGGCGAGGTGGACGATTGCCTCATTCATACCGGCAGTAAGAAAATTCTGGATGGCGTCTGTTCGCAGTTAGACCTGGATAGGGACTCCGAGAAGGTTCACGGTTCTTACGAAATACTAAAGAACTACGGAAATCTTTCAAGTGCTTCTACTGGATTCATGCTGGCTCAAAAGACTAACTGGCCGGGACCGGCGATCGTAGTGGGCTTCGGCGTCGGCTTTGCCGCCAGCGCGGGAGTTATGAGTCTCAACTAGTCACGGCATCGTCAAAGTACTGTCCTTACATATTGGCGAAAGTAAGCGCTGACCTTCTTGTCTTTCGTAATCGCTAGCTTAACTTTGGGTTGTCCGAACTTGTAAAACCCTCTAGCTGCTAGTCACCGGATGTTTGCCGTCTGCGGATACATGATCTTTCATTAACTGCGTCAACAACCGAAGCTGCTCTTGCTGCATAGCGATCAGCTCCCCCGTTTCATCTCGCGTAATTCGTCTATCTTTTCATGCAGACTAAGAATCTCGAGCGTGGGAGTTTGACCCCATGACCGATGCCGGGCTGTAGGTTCAAATGAATCAAGCATTATTGTTCGGCGATAAGGCCGAGGCGCTCATTGTCGATGTGGTTCAGAGAGTGGTGATTGTATTGTTGTTAGGACTACTTTTGAAAGTGACGTTTTGAAAAAAGAGAGCGGATCCTCTTTCACCACTGATTGATGCGACCCACTCTCACAATCTATCTGAGGCTGACGAGCCAAGAGACTTTGCTAAGCGGCGCTATTGGCGGCTTAAGCCAGCAGCGGTGGGACAAATTGCGGGACAAAGCCTGCAACAAGGAGGCGAGGTCTAATTTCCTTAGGAAAATTGGTGCCCCCAGGCGCGATTCCAACGCGCGATCTTCCGCTTAGGAGTCGGATTCACGGGCCTTTTGTTTTCAATAGTTACGAAAGAGCTTAACAAAACGCGTGCGCATACGTTGCATATTGTGCTTGAAGTGCTCAGGTTGTAGAGAACTGCAGGACAAATGCGGGACAGACTTGGACCAAGTGCAACGCTACCTCACGTTTACAAAAACTCTTCCGAAGAGTTGTGCGGGCGGGCTGTCGTGGCAATGGGAACCGGAAAGGAGAAAGTATTTGATAGCTCGAGCGGTAATGGAACATCATCACTCCATGCATAGGTTGCCCGTTTAGCTGGCCTGATGGTGCGATCCAACGCAGCAGTTCATTAAGTGGATCCGTCACGCTCAACCGTCACCGCCAATGCGTGTCGTTGCTTCACCGTGAGCCTCAACTCTGCTGCCAGCTCCTTTCGGGTGCTTTGGAGTAGATTTTCAGTGAGGCAATTCGCCCCTTTCTCCTGAATATGTTTAAGGAAAACTTCCAGCTCCTCCGACATTAGTTCCACGGGTCGTCTCAGTGTGAAGAATACTGCGGGAGGGGGCGGAAGAATGCGGCGGAACTGTTGTATTACTTTTGTGTAAGTTCCTGTCCTATAATACCGTCGGTTCCAGGTGAACAACTATTTAGTAATCGAAGATGCAGCGCATCTGTCACCTTATTCCAGGATTTAGATGTGAGTTGGGTCAAGAACAATGAATGGCTGACTCCCAGAACTGACAATAGTATTCAATGGTCGCGCCTTAGTCAGTTCCTGAGACATTATCGCCCGTTCAGGGGCCGTCTCGCATTCGCGGCCCTGCTCGCCTTGCTTGGCTCTGCCGCCGCGTTCCTCATTCCTCCAATCTTCGCGAAGATGCAAAGCTCTTTAGTCACGGGCGACCTGCGTTTGCTCAGCCTGATGGTGGCCGCTTATCTCGGCGTGCTGGTCTTTCAGGCCGCGGTCGCTTACTTGATAAGCCTGTCGCGCGCTCACGTCTCCACGCAATTAAACGAAGACCTGGTCCTGCAATACTACCGTAAGTTGCTCAACATCTCCGTCGAGGATTTCATCGAGTTCAAGCGAAAGAGTAACCTTTTCCAGCGCGTGATAGACGCCATGGCGGTGACTAACGACTTCACGGAGGTCGTCATACAAGGCGTGCAGTCAACCATCTTCATCATCGTGATGATGATTGTAATCGGGACGATTTCACCAATCATCCTGGCCATCGTGGCCACGGGTGGCGCGATGCTCTTCCTCTTTGTTTACTGGCATGGCGACAAGTTGCGTGAGAAGCGTCAGAGTTTTCTGGCGATTAATTATCCACTCGTGGGAAACATGCTCGAAGCCATACAGGGCCTCTTTACAATCAAGGCGCTGGCAGCTTCAATCAGAGTCACTAGCGACATCGGAGACCTTGTCGGAAAGAGAAAAGACGCGGAGCGCGACGAACTCGTCACTCAAACCCGTGTGACGCAAGGGTCTCAGGCTATTATCTCCTGCACGCTCGCCCTCGCCCTCGGGGCAAGTTTTGTTCTGCTGATCCAACAGAAGTTGGACTACTCCGACACGTTCGCGCTTTATGTACTGGTCAGCGCTCTGCTCCTGCCCATCGCGGAACTCGCCCGGCTCTATAAGAATCTTTCATCATTGTCTATCAACGTGAGAAATTACTATCAGGTTCTGGACATCCCCGATGAGTCTACAGGAGTTGCACAACCGGCATCAGAGCCGCTCCCGATTGCGATCTCCAGTAGCAAAGCGCGCGCGGCGTCAGTATCGCGGTCGGAGCCGGCACCCGAGTTGGCCTATGTTCATGTGCAGGATCTGGTAACGGCTGAGTCAGTGAATGCAACTGCCGCCTCCGCCTTCGCGCCGGTGGCCGTTGGCCGCGAAGCGGAGACCAACGGTGGACATCTTGTTTTTCGTAATGTGGATTTCGCGTATCGTGGCGGCGGCGAGCCTGTGTTCCAGGGCTTAAGTCTCGAGATTCAGCCCGGCGAGAAAATTAGTCTGATCGGGAGGAGTGGAGCAGGTAAGACGACTCTGCTGCGGCTGCTCATGGGATTCTTAACCCCGCAGCGCGGGACGATCCTGGTTGACGGCGTGGACATCTCCACCGTCGCCGACAAAAACTCTTTCCGCAAAATGTTCGGGCTTGTTAGTCAGCAAGACTTCTTCTTTGGAACGACCCTTCAAGAAAACCTGCTCTTCGGTTTAGACGAACCGCGCTCTGACGCACAGATAGCTGAGGCTCTACGACTGGTCAATCTGCGGGACTGCGTCGAGAGCTTGCCGCAAAGGCTCCGCACCGTCTATTCCGAAGACATGTTTTCGGGCGGCCAGAAGCAGCGATTCTTTATCGCGCGCGCGCTGTTGCGACAACCCCGCGTCGTTCTACTGGACGAACCTACCTCCGCGCTCGATTTCGAGAATGAGGCCCAGATGATTAATGCGATAGATCGGCTGGCTCACAACCGCACAACGATTACCATCGCTCACAGGTTGAGCACCGTGCGGACTTCGGACCGGCTACTGGTTCTCAATGATCGGCGGATAGTAGCTTCCGGTACACATGAGGAATTGTATGCCGGCAACGACTACTACAGAGCCTTTTGTGATTACAATAGTTTCATACTCTGACGGTTCGCCGTGGAGGACGTATGCTGGATTTGCAGGCTACTTATCGCCTCTCCCGTCACCTTATCATTCGCCCCGGTCTTAACTCTTTCGTACTGGAAACGCCTCTCGACCCCGGTAAACTCCTGCTCACCAAGTCATCCGTTTTCAAGCTGCTCTTGGCTTTGAGTAAGCCGACGAGATTGATAGACCTGCTCACCGCCGTCGAAGAATCCCAGCGGACGAAGCTGCGGGAGTTCCTTGACCAGTGCTACGAGCGTCACCTGCTCACGCTGGTTCTCGAGGACGGACGAGCCGAGGAAGATCTCAACTCACTGGCGCACTGGGAATTTCACGATCTTGTCTTTCACACTTATTCAAGACCGACCCGTCACAAGCAACCGTTCGGCGCAACCTACAGGTTTCGTGGTTTTCTGCCGGAGGAGCCTTGCTTTAAGCCGAGCGAAGAAAATGCAGATCTGCTACCGCTGCCGAAGCCCGATCTTGAGGCGTTGAAGTTGGAGGATATGCCGCTCACCTTGGCGCTGGAGAATCGCCGCTCATTGCACGGTCTCGAACCCATCAGCTTCGATAACCTTGGGGAGTTCCTTTACCGGACTTGTCGCGTGACAGGTTCTTCGAACGACGGCATCGGAATGGAGGTCATCAGGAAGGTATACCCGAGCGGCGGAAGCCTTCACCCTCTCGAAGTCTATCTGGTGGCGAACCGCTGTCTTGGTCTGGAGCGTGGGATGTATCGTTATCGAGCCGCGGATCACGCGCTCGCTTTAATCCGGACGCTTGATACTGACGTGGAAAAATTTCTTTCCGACGCGAGCCGCGCTTGCGGGGGATTACCTGATTACCCGCCCGTGCTCTTGATCATCGCGGCGCGGTTCAGGCGAACCGCGTGGAAATATCAGTCCATCGCTTATCACGTTACCCTGATGGAAGCCGGCACCCTATTACAGACTATGTACCTGGTGGCAACTGCGATGCGGCTGGCGCCTTGCGCCCTTGGCTCCGGAGATTCAGACCATTTCGCCAGGGTGGCCGGCACGGATTACTATCTGGAAACGAGCATCGGCGAATTTATCCTCGGCCGGACGCCGGCTGAGCCTTCTACCTGACTAACTCTCTAGTCGTTTCCACAGGGACTATCGCGCATCGCTGCTTGGAAATCGATGCTTGTTTTTATCTATGATCTCATTGACCGTTTCCTTCAGGATGTCTGTTAGATCACACTCGAAGTAATCTTCTGCGGCGCGATGCGCGTAGTAGCAAAGCGTCATTTTGTCGATCAGTTTAAGGCCGACTACTGCTGCCAGCGAATACAAAAGGTTTGTTAAGACTCTGGGCCACAGCATGCTGTATTCGTATTGAATGGATGCCATGAACCGCTCATCACTCCAGAGAGTGTTGAGAAAGGGGTTGTGCTCAAGTTTTCGTTCTTCCATGTATTGTTTAGACCAGCGCGCCTCTTCCAGGTTGGTCGCTTGTTTAGTCACGTGCTGACCGCAATCCAGGATGGCTTTCGTGCGCGCCCGATTGCGCTGCATCAGGTCGTGCCAGTGACGCAGAATCGGATCTTTCTCGATCGAGCCTGAATCGTAAGCGTCCTTCACCTCCAACATTAGCTCAATGACCGTGTCACGCTTTTTCAGGTAGTTCTCCATAATCCGTTCGTTCAATCCGCGGCGCGAAGCAAAGAATGCGGCCAGTCCTTCCCAGTGAGACTTGAATGAGACACAGCCGCCTGGCAGATTGCCGGAGACGAATAATGCCTCGAGGAAGTAGAGTCGAAGCACTTCGACCATCTTCGGGCGCTCGGATTTCAGGATCGCAATCGTGAGCGGCATGCTATCGTGCAGAAAGTCTTCAAGCAGCGCCGCGGCCTCGTCGGAGGCGAGGCGATGCTCCACGCGCTGGTACGGGCGTTCGAGAATTTCATCTACGCGATAGACGAGGTCTTCATCTTCGAACCCCTCGTCCTCCATGCTAAGTAGCTTCTTGACTGCTTCAGCCGAATAGTTGTCGATCGGCGTGCTGGGGTGGGAGGCGAGGAATTGTCGCGCTTCCCGGATGAGTTCAGCGCCCACCTCGTCGACGCGTGGCTCGTCCCCCTTTAGTCTAACGCGAAGGTGCGGGCCGCCGGCGTAGTGTCGCTCCCAAAAACAGTTTTCCAGCTCGCTATCCCGCCGCAGCAAGAGAGGATGGACACACTCGATGATCAGCTTATCAAGGTTCGTGTAATAGATGTGATAGTTGCGCCATTCTCCCATTTCAGTCTCCTTTCCCTGTGTGACGAGGTGAAGTCGAATCGGCCAGGCGACGCAGCGCGCCAAAGAGATGATATTCATCCTGGAGCGCAAACCCGCTCTTGTTGCAAAGCAAGTGTAACGCGTGAGTCCCGACAAATCCGTTCGACGAGCCGGAGCGTCCGGTGCGTCGTAACAGCCTGCTGATACGACTAATGCTTGGCTCCCTTTCCAGTTGTTGCGCAACTACCGGTAGCGCACGACTTAACGATCCAAGCAGCTTATCTTCAAAGTCATTGCTCACGCGATTAAGCGACAAGCCCAGCTCTCCGCGCGTGCGCGCGGCAAAGTCCTGTGAGTCCTTGAGCGATTTGACGAAATCATTTGTGCTGCCCGTGGCGGACTGTACAAGCAGGTATAAGGTACAACCGAGCACTACCAAAAGCCGGCCATGGCTCCCGCATTGTGCGCGAAGTAGCCGCAGCGAAAGATACGAGGTTTGCTCGTTCAAGAGTTCGGCATAGACAGAACCGAGAGTTTCTCCAAAGTATAACTCGGCTCGGTTGTATCTCTGTTCCTGTACAACAGTCGGTTCGGAATCAAGTGCCTTCTCTGCGTCGAACTTGCGCACAATCTCTTCGAGCCAATTGCCGGTTGCGGTCGCATCCATCGTTCGCGCAGGCAGGAAACGCAGTCGCAGGTGCAACCCTCCTTCGCTATATCGTATGAAGAAGAAGCGCTTCAGGCGGCCAGCCGCAAGCTCTCTATCAACCGCGGGCAGCAGGTAACCGAGCAGGAATGGTTCAAGCGCGTCCTGGAGGAAGACGTGAAAGCTCAGCCACCTTTCTCCAGCGGTATTCATCGCGCGCTCCCTCAAACCTCGATCATCAACTCGGTCATGAACGGACGACCTTCTGCTCGGAATAGATTTTGAGGGGGCGGCTCCATGGGGGTGAAGATGATTGCGGCCTTGTCGGAAAGCTGTGCGATCGATTTGCGAAACAGATTCACGCTGAGAGGATTGTTCAAGTCAAGGTATCTGGGGCTGGTCGACCCCTTGTTCGGTCGCGTCCCCCAAATATACCACTCGTCAGTTTCGCAGCCGGTGTTTTTCCGAACCAGCTTGCGCAGCCTTACCGTGCAACTCAAGGTGTTTTCTTCGCCCCGCAGCACGTCGAAGATGGACTTGGCGAAAGCCCATTGCTGCCGACGCAAACATACCGAGCCGTAATATAACGCGGATGTGTGCACGACCTCCGCCTCAAACGGTTCTTGCGGAATGTCCTCGAAAGGGTTTATGTAGACATCCGCATGGTCTGCCAGCAGAAGTTTGTAATGCGGTGGAAGAAATTGTGCCAGCACATAGCCCAGATAATTGAGGCGAAGAAGCTGTCCTGATTTGCTATCTCGATAAACTACTCTGCCAACTTTTGACTCGACGATTATCTGCGAAGGGTCAATCCAACGCTCAAAGTTATAATCATAACGTCTCTCAAATCCGCAACCCGTCGCGAACATCGCTGCCACACAACTGCGATTATTCTTGAGCGGAACGGCCAATTGCACATCAAGCCAGCCGTCTTCGCACGCGATGGGTTTATAACGCCTGAAGCCCTGGTTTAGCAGAAAGCGAGCCGCGTAACGTCCCCTACCGGTAAAGATGTTCGCAAGGTAGTAGACACCCTTTACGTAATCAAATGGGCCGTTGAAACAGAGATTGTCATCTCCTCTACTTTCCGAACGAGGTTGTTGCGAAAGAAGAGAGGAGATCTGGCTGGCGCTAAGAGTACCTGTACATTCGACGAGGTGCGCAAGCCATGCTTCAGAAGCCGCCCGCTCATCCCGCGAGCGATGTGTGGACGGGTGGTAATTCTCTACAATCTGTGAGGGTTGGCGCATAAATTCGCATACCAGGTCCAGATAAGGAACTTTCCCTTGCGCTTGCTCGGCAAGGCGATTCAGGATGAAGGATTTAATCACATACGACTGATCGTAAAAATTCGAAACTGTGAAGAACGGCTTGACAGCCTGGAGGTTTCGTAAAGGCTGCGCGCAACAGCCTTGTGAGTACTCAAGTCGCGACGATCATAAGTGTTTATGTAGTAGGGAGATTCTTCAGAAGCAGCTTTTTGCGCTTCCGTCGGGAGCGAGATTGCCACTAGCTGTTCGTGAACCGCCGGCAATTCTGTCCTCGGGATACGTGCGAGATGGAGGCGCTGTAGTTTCCGGATCAACTCGTCATGGATTTCGCTTAACCCCAGGAGATACTGAGCGAAGTGGTTGATGTCTTTGATGAGATACTCGGTGATTATCGATTTCTGTATGAGAAGAGTGAGATACTCTTCAACTATGGTTTTGTCAGTCGAAGGCGACGCCGTTGCAAGCACGTAATCCACTGCGCCGCCAAACGTGTATTCGCAAGGTTGTTGAAAGTATTCCAGGATTCGGCGCAGCAACAAGTTTTCTTTCAACGAAATGAGACGGGCGCCTTCGTTTTTCAGGATGAGAAAACGGAACCTGTCGTCCTCCTGCACAAAGCCGCACACAGAGATCAATCGTTGGTAAGGGTCACGAACCAAAGGAAGCAGCAGTTGTTCCAGGCTTAAAATGAGCGACGTGTTGATTATTACTTCCAGGTTGTCCTCTAGATCTAATCCAGTCGCCGATGGGAAATCGACACTGGCAAACGTATAGAAAGGGTTGGCCTTGCTGAAGAATTTCGCGGCATAGGCGTAGAGACTCCGCTCCTCGTTAGAAAAGTCCTGCTCGGATTCCGGAGGATGATGTCGATACTCATCCAGCAGCCATGGACACGAATAGTCTACCGCTAGCTGGAACTCCCGGTTGTTCACCAAACCAGCGAGACGTGATCTAAGTTCATGGATTAACTCGAGTCTATTGGAGTCTAAGAGCTGCTGCTGCTTCATGATCAGCTCGTTGTACTCGTCTAGCTGTTGACTCAATTCTCGTTCGCATTGATCCAATTCCTGTGGAGATATGGGACGGCAGTTAAAGACGGTGCGCTTGATCCTTAAAAGCAGCCTGCGTTTGTCTCGATCGAGACAGAGAGGAACTCTTGCGTGAAGGTTTTCAAGCAGTCGGGTGCTTAACGATTCCAGCCTTTTGCCGATCTCCTCATGTTGATTCAGGATAGATTCGAGGATCGACGACCGGACGTTGAAATCACTTTCGAATGAAGCTCCGGCGCTCCTGACCATTAGGAGCCGCAGCGTTTCACGGGTGTCGCGCGTATCCGGAGCTAATTGATGCGCAGTCACCTGCAATGAACCTTCCTGAACAGACGAAGTGCAACGTTGTGACGTAACCGTCCGCGTGTTTAGCAACTCGTGCAGCACGAACAAGCATTTAAGCGTGGATCGCAAGTCTTGGCTGTAGATGCAGCAAACTGAGGCATCCCGAGGCTACCTTCCTGGTAGAAAATTTCGATTTCTTCAAGTTCCAGACCATCCAGGTCGATCTCCAGAACACTCGCTCGGTTCTCCTGAACAAGATTCTTTTCGCTCATTTCTTTCCCTCCTTCAAAGTTGAACCGACAAATCCGTGCAAACTTGGATCAAGTGAGAACTTAGAGAGCGAACGGCGTTGCAGGCCGCGTTGAGAGGGGTCAGCTAGTTGCTTTCACCTTCAAACAGACGGACTACAACGCCGTCGGTAGTTAAGTTACCCCTTAAATGCTTTCTAAGCGTTGAGGGTGCCCTTACCGCTTGAACAAGAATTAGCCGCAGAGCAGTTAGCACAAGAGGCTGTAGAGGCCGCGAAAACGGGCATGCCGAGGGCGCCTTCTTCGAAGAAGACCTCGATGTCCTCAAACTCCAGACCTTCCAGATCAATTTCTAAGTTCTTTTCGTTCATTTTTGTACCTTTCTTCTAGCATGTACTCGTGGGGAGCAACAGGTTTCACTGGACACGAGATCCAGTGGCTGGACAAGCTTTGGACGTACGTAATAGAACGCCGTCCTAGTTAACGATCGAGAGTTGCTCTAAGCGTTGAGGGTGCCCTTGCCGCTTGAACATGAATTCGGAGCGGAGCAGTTAGCACCTGATCCGGCTGTAGAGGCCGCGAAGACGGGCATCCCCAGACCGCCCTCTTCGAAGAAGATCTCGATGTCCTCAAACTCCAGACCCTCCAGATCAATTTCTAAGTTTTTTTCGCTCATTTTTGTACCTTTCTTCCTAGCAAGCATGTACTCGTAGCGAACAACGGGTTTCACCGGACACGCGATCCAGTGACGTAGATGTACGACGATTGAGTTAGTGAGTCTGGCCCAAAAGCGGTTGAGACATGAAGGTTCAGGTACAACTGTTGTGAGTCAGAGAATTTTTAATTCAGAGAATTTTTAATTCGTTCACTACTTGAAGTTTTCCACCTACATCCCATTGGGGGGTGTTGAGGACCGTGATATACCACCGCGTCTATCCCCTTGTCAAGAAATAGTCTGCGAGGGCAAGCAACAAATTTTTCAAGAAAGTTTTCCATCTTTTTCCGCCGTCAATCCCCTGCTCTCATGACAGACGAGCGGCTTTCCCGATCCGGAATGACGCCGCCCGAAGAAACTGATTGCACGGAGATGATGCCGCCCTGAGCTAACTGCGCGACGGCCTTGGAGATGAGCTCTTCCGCCTTTTCATCCTCCCCGTTCTTCGCCAGACGATTGCGGAGCACCGCTCTGATGTCTCTCAAATTACGGCTTCCGTCACAGAGACTCAGGATGGCTTTGAAAAACGCAGATATTTTGATTATCTCGACTCCCGAGATTCTGCTCCTCAAAACTATGTGAGTGCGCTGGCTTATGGTCGGACTGATCTCAGGCTCCAGTCCTTCATTGAGTATTTGAATGAGCCGGCTGATATCACTGTTATAGCTCTGAACCACAACGTCGGGACCAAGAGTTGGGACCGCCGATTCGGGAAACTCCAAAACTATCGCCTCGCCGTCCGGCTGAATCCCAGCTGTCCGCCGAAAATAGGTGAGCGCAACGTTGAATTCCAGGATGTCCCTGAGATACGGGTAGGTCAATACATCGCTCTCAATCAGATGACGTATATACTCCACACACAGGGGGTAGAATTCTGTCATCCCGAATGAACCGCTAACGCTAAGACTAATGCCCTTGCTCTTGGCGAGCCAGTCCTTCAACCCTGTAAACAAGTCCAGCGGGGTCAACGGAGAGGTTTTGAGAATATAGTAGAGGGTATGCCTAAAGTTTAGAGAGGCGTATCCGAAGAAGTCCAACCCGTGATAGAACTCTCGCGGGACATGCTTTGGGCGCACGTAATAGAAGGCGGAAAATACTTCCTCGCTGCTTTTAATCAGATCTTGATCCTCCTCGGAGAAAAATATCGGATCGACCTGATCGCTTAAATAGCCGTCGTATTCAAAACTCCCCTTGTTCATCGTGTAAGAGGCGGCGCCTCTGAGCGGGGCGCAGAGGTGTAGTTGTACGAGGCTAACGTCGAGGAGCACGCATTTGACAATGGAATCCAATGTGTCTGAAACGTCGTCGAGGGTCTCGTTTTCAAACCCCGCAATGAACGACGTCGTTACGCCGTAGCCCATCTTGTTGAGCGTGCGGATTTTCGGTTCCAATATGTCAAGCTTCAAATTCTTCTTGACGATCTTCTGTATGGACTGTGAGCCAGTCTCGATGCCCATATAGATGGCGTCGCATCCGGCTTGGCGCATCGCAGTCAGCACCTCGTCGTTGATGCAATCAAGACGCGCGCTGCAATCCCATGCGACATCGAGCCGAGCTTCCACCAGATCTTTGCAGATCTGTAGCACGCGCTTTTTGTCCACTGTGAACATGTCGTGGACGAAGTGGAATTCACGCGCGCCGAAATTGTCCATCAGGTATCGAATCTCTGCTACGAGCCTGGGCCCGGACTTCAAACGATAGGAGCGGTCGAAATAGACGTTGGTCGAGCAGAACGTGCATCCGAAGGGGCACCCTCTACCGACTTCTATCGGCCATCTCCCGTCGAAGTCTCGGGTGTAGAAATCATAGTTTGATATCGGGTAGGCATTGAGGTCTCGGATCAAAGGACGCTTGGCATTGCGCTCAACCTTGTCCCCTTTACGCCACGTCAACCCTAAGATGGAAGCAAAATCTCCTGTGCCGCCTAACGCCTCAAGCAATTCCGGAAGCGTTTCCTCCGCCTCATTGCAGGTGATGAAATCGACGAACGGAAATAACGTTAGACTCTCCATGTCGGTCACAGTCGCCTGCGGGCCGCCGAAAACCGTCGGGGTATGCGGCATCAGTGACTTGACCTCTTTGCCTATCCTCAACATGCAGTGATAGCTGTCGCACCGGGTACTGAACCCGACCCAGTCCGGTTGCGCTTCGACGATGTGACGTGCGGCTTCGGGATAGAAATCGGCATTGGTCGGAATCGCACCGGCTCTGGCCAGATCTCCGAAGTCGACAATCGTGACATCATGACCTTTCGTTGTCAGGATAGTGGCGAGCGTGAGCAATCCCAGGGGCGGCGTGTTAACTCTCAGAGTGCATGGGCTCGGGCTCAGGTCGATGTCCAATCTGCTGCTGAAAGCAAGGTTGTTAACAAGTATGCTTTTCATGGAAGGCAATCTCCTTGGTAAGTCATAACGAGGCCGCCTCGGACCGACCCTGTCACATTCACGCGCTTCATGGGGGTTGTTCCCCGGTTCATTTCAACAGTTCTTGCATCACTATATCCAGGTCACGCGGCGTCTCATCGTGGAAGCCATTCTGTCGGTACCTGACGTTACCCTTTCGATCAATGAAGATCATGCTCATCGGTTGCCCCTGAACGTTGTAAGTTTTAGCCACTCCTTCATCGAGCAGAACGGGAAAGGTGTAATTAAGCTCCTTGGCTAAGGGGGCTACTTTGTGCCTGTCAGCGGCTTGGTCAATTGAGATGGCGAGTATCTCGAAACCCGACGGCTTATACTTCTCATAAAACTTAACGAGGTAGGGCCCCTCCTTGCTGCACGCGGCGCACCAGGTCGCCAGAAAATACAGCATGACGGGTTTGCCCTTCAGGTCGGAGAGTTTCACCTTGCGACCGTCTGTAGCTTCCAGCTCGAAGTCCTTGGCGGTTTCGTTGACGAACTTTCGCTTGATTGATTCCGCGTACTCGTTGCGCGCCTCCGTCACGACTTTCTCGGCTTCGTCAGTCCTGCCAAGCTGACGCAGCGCCTCGGCGAGGTGCAAAAGCTTTTTCTCCGAACGGGATATTTTGAGCGACTCCCGTAGCTTTACCTCAGCGGCGCTGGAGTCGCCCATGCGACTGAGCACCCACCCGTGAGCATCAAGCGCCAGTGCGCGCTGCTCCTGATAGTGCTGCTTCTGCCAATCAGGCGTGGCCGCCTCTTTGAACCAGTCGGCATCGGTGTTGAGCGGCTTTACAGCCGAGTGCAATTGCGTTGTTTTATCATCGGCGAGGCGCGCGTACTTGAGCGCTTTTGTGAGGTCTTTCTTCTCCTCAGCCAGAGCCAGTGCGATCTTCGCCAGCAAGGCAACACCACTGGAGTCAATCGCGCGCAAAGCCTCACCATACTTGACTACGGCGGCATGGTCATGCGATTTTTCAGCGATGTTGAAAAGGCGATTGTAGATATACCACCTCACTCCGGGGTCCGTGTTCTCACCTAGAAGTTGTTCCAGGCGCGCCGTCTTCACGTTTGCTTCGAGGTCGTCGCCGATGAAGTAAGCCTTAAATAAAACCGTAACGCGGTGGCCCGACATCGGGATTTGTGTCGGAACGCCGTCGCCGTTCGCCGTCGGCAAAACGAACGTCCAGCCCCGTTCGGGATACCAGCCGGGATCGATCTGGCGGAGTCTGTTTTCGACTTTGAGCGTGCGCTCTCGGTCGTACAAGACGTCTGCATAAACGTCCCGAATCGCGGCGAGGATTTTTGCGTCCGACGATGAAGCACTTAACCGATCTAACTCATCTCTGACGGCGGTGCGGGACTGCTCCGCGCTCCCGGCTTTGGCGAGACGCAGGCTCGACAGGTGAAAGAATCCCACCGAACTAGTCTCCGGCTGGGCGTACATTCTTTCGGCGGTCTTGAGCGCGTCGTCGATCTTGCCGAGCTTGTTCTTCTGGAGCGCGATGAGCATCTCGTAAGGCTCCGTCGCAGTTCCTTCCTGCTCCAGACATTTCAGGAGTTCTGCGGCGGCGGCTTGCGGGTCTTGTTCGCTGACGAGCCTTGCCTTCGCGTAATGACTCCAGGCCCAGTCGGGTGCGAGCCTTAAAACCTTTTCATACCATTCGCGCTTGACCCGCTCGGGAATAAGAGGTGCAGCGCCCATCGCAAGCGCCATCGGGTAGACCGCGTTGTTTGGCTGGCGTTGGATCAGGCGGTCATACTCGCGCCTCACCTCGTCGTAGCGATCCAGATAGAACGTCTTGATGCGAATGTATTGGACGTGCGCAGCGAGATACTGCGGCGCGATCGAAATAGCTTTTCGCAGTTGCGCTACGCTCTCCTTCGGGTGGTCGCTATCAGCAAGCTCTACGGCTTGACGCACCGCTTCTTTGGCGGCCGCAGGCACAGGCGCGCGCAAATCTGGCGCACCTTTGTGCTTCCCGGCCAGGACGGTGGCAAGCGGCAGACAGAGTGAAAAGATGTAAGCCGCGAAGAAGAGTGTGAGCTTCGATAAGTGAAGTGGTTGTCGTTTTCTCATGCCATGCACCTCGTAAATCCGTTTCCGGTATCAGAGTATGAGAAGCTAACTCGGCGATTACCTCGCGCGTAGTTCTTTTAATATTTCGACGGCGCGCAGATCGTCCTTCTGCCCCAACCAGAGATCGCGTGTTTCGATAATTTATTTTTGGTAGCGACTACCGTTGAGTGTTGAGGATGGACCATGGCGTACCCGCCTTCCCGGAGTCCTTATAAATGCAGCCACCACAGGCAGGTCTGATAAAACAGATATCGGTCTGTGAGCTGTAACCGTTGTGGGGGAGTAAAACTCTGCTCTTTTGAGTTTATCGAACCGTGAGCATTAACCTTTTCAGGCTCGCATTGTAAACCCTGGAAGCCCGGCACGCAATAACGATCTCAGTGCGGCACTTACTGTCCTATGCTTTTCTGCCTTGCTCTTCCCACCCTGCTTGCCCTTTCAATTAAAACTCCCAATTGTCTCATCAGGATCGCGCGGTCCGGGGTCGACAGAGAGGGCGTCACAGCTTTCTCCAAAGCCTCCAGTGGTCCGAGCGTCCCGGCACTAAGTTCGCCAAGAGCAACCGATGCCGCGTCGTTCAACTCGAGGTTGCCGAACTGCGGCTCCTTCAACCTGATCTCGCCGAGCATGTCGAACTGCTCGTCGCCCCTGGCGAGAAAACTGATGGTGGGCGTCATGTCTTGCAAGATGCCGAACGTCCCTTTGAGACTTGGAGGTTGGCTCGCCATCGACATAGCTCGACGCGCCAGCAGCTCGCCCAAGCCCAGCGCGCGCAAGATGCCTTCGGAGGTAAGCGAGAAAAGCGAGAAACGAAATGCCGGCGCAATCGCCAACAATACGTCGTCCATCACGTCGCGCGGCTCTTGCCGCCGCTCCGTCACCGGCAAGCCCAGAATCCTTGCGGCGCGGGCAACGAAGTTCTCCAGCGCTTTGGGGTTTTCCGACTCCGTCGCCACCGTCTCGGCAAACTTGCGCTCGCCCAGCGAGAGTGAACAGAGATCTCGAAACCTCTCCTCTCTGTTGAGCAACGAGTCGGCATCTGCCGTCTTGTGCAGCGGCGGGCGTGTCACGTGAAGGTCGAGATAGGTCTGCTCCAGCAGGTCGCTTTCCCTGATGGCTGTCTCGAGCATTGAGTGTGTTCCTTCGACGTGTCCCGGTCGAGCCGGAACTTGCAGGCGCAGCGGACAGGTGAAGTGCGGCAGAACGGCGATCGCCTTTCCGATATGCCGAAAATGGTTAAAGGGAAAGAGGCGGCACACGCTCGGCTTGGCTGCCTTGCCGTGCTCCCGCTCGATGCGGCAGCGATTGTCACCTTCGAGGAAGATGCACGCGTCCGAAGGATTGAAGAATCCCACGTAATCGCCCTGGCGCTCGGCTGCCAGACTCTGGACATTCGGATAGAGGACGTATAACTGGCGTATCTCGTTTTTCAGACTGCCGCCGAAGCCACCTCCGCGACAACAGATCGCAGTGCACTCGGCACAGACGTAATGGTAGACACCGTCCGGAAAAGCAAAGTAAAGCTGCCCTGTATACATCTCATACCTCTAAACTTCTGTTCGCAGCGCGATCATCGGATCTACGTTGGCTGCCCTGCGCGCGGGCATAACAACGGCTACGAGGCAGACGGCGGCGAAGAGGATCAGCACGAGTACGAGCGTTTGCGGATCGGAGGGGCTTATCCCATAAAGCAGGCCGCGCAAGATCCGGGTCAAACCCAAAGTCCCGGCGACGCCCACCGCGACGCCGATCAACATGAGTACCAGCCCTTTCCGCATGAAAAGCCAAAGCACAGAACCCTTTTGTGCCCCGAGCGCCATGCGAAGGCCGATTTCGTGTGTCCGCCAACTGACGGAATAAGAAGTCACGCTGTAGATCCCGATCGCGCCGAGTAGGAAAGCAAGGACGGCAAAGACCGTCAGCAAGATCATCGTCGAGCGGCGGGTGGTCATTGACTCCGCCGCTACCCGCTCGATGGTACGAATGTCGCTGACGGGAAGGTTCGGATCTATGCTTGAAACAATGCCGCGCAGATCGCCTGCGACCCTTGTCGCGTCGCCCTCGGTGCGCACGACCAGAATCATCGTCGGCAGCGTAGCAAACCCGCCATACGGCAGGTAAAACTGTGGACCCGGGTCTACTTCCAGCCCGTCCGTCTTTACATCATTAACTACGCCGACAACTGTCCACCACTGCTTCGGGTAAGGGGGTTTGATGCGTTTGCCGATGGCGTTCTGCTCCGACGACCAGAACTTGCGCGCCAGCGTTTTGTTGACCAGTACGGGATGCGTCCCGTCGGTTCGATCCGCATCGACAAAGTTGCGTCCCTGGAGCAGCGGGATTTTCATCGTCGGCAGATAGCCCGGTGTAACGACAAGCATCTGGGCGGCGGGTGGCTCGACTTCCGGCGGCAACGGCTGGTCTTGAACGACCAGCGCCATGGGGGTCGACGTCCCGCTCAGGGGAAGATCGTTGACGGCGGCTACTCCCTGCACTCCCGGCAGCGCACGCAGGCGAAGCAACAGCTCGTCATACAGTTGGGTGCACTTGGCAGGCTCATCGCATAAGGAGTCAATCGGCGTGATGCGCGCAGCCAGGACGTTGCTGGAACTGAAACCGGGATCAACTTGCGAAAGCCGCCACAGACTCTTCACTAGCAGGAGTGAAGTTGCGACGAGCACCACGGCCACTGCCAGCTCTCCAATGACAAAGGCGGAGGCCAGCCGTCCGCGGTTGGGTCCCGTTCCGCTCCGCGGACTGCCATCTCTTAATACCTGTTGCAACTCTGTGGAAGAAGCTTGAATGGCTGGAATCAGCCCGAAGATCAACGTGGTTAAGACGGCCAAGCCGGCGCTGAAAGCCAGCACGTTTAGATCAATGTTCACTTCGGCCAGACGCGGCGTATCCGCTGGGAGAAACGCTCTCAGCAGCGAAAGACTCAACATCGCCAGAACTATACCGATGATAGTACTGATGATTGCCAACAAAAGGCTTTCTGTGAGCAGTTGCTTGGTGATCCGCCACCGGCCCGCCCCAAGCACCGCGCGCACGGCTATCTGGCGCTGGCGGTTTACCGCTGCCGCTAATAACAGGTTGGCAACGTTAATGCACGTAATAAGTAAGAGCGAGAAGGCTGCGCCGAGGAGGATAAGCAGTCGAGATTTGGAATCTCCGACAAGGTATTCCTGCAAAGCGACGACGTTCGTGCCCTCTCCTGTGAAGTCTGGTAATTTCCAGGGGAACGCCTTAAGAATGCCCGGGCCCGCTGCCAGAACTTCTGCTCTTGCCTGCTCTGGGCTGGCGCCAGGGCGCAAACGTCCGATCATGTTCACACTGGACACTGCCCACAGGCCGATTATGTCGTTGGGGTCAATGCGCAACGGAACCCAGATTCGAGTATCACGCGATGGAAAGCGAAAATCCATAGGCATCACGCCAACTACTTCCCTGCTCTCACCGTTGACCTTGATTCGTCGTCCGATGATGCCCGGATCAGCACCGAACTTTTGCTGCCACAACCCGTGACTGATAATTGCGACTCCGTCCTGACCGGGAAGATCCTCGCCGGTGCGAAAACTCCTTCCGAGCTCGGCATTGACTCCGAGCACCGAGAAGAAATCAGTCGACACAGAGCTTCCATCGAGACGCTCGGGCGGTCCCGCCTCGCTAAGGTTGAAACCGGAGTCAGTCGTGAAGGCCGCCACTTTCTCAAGCGCGCTCTTACCATCTCTCAGCGCAAGAAAAACACCCTTTTGGTGAAGGCCCTTCCACAGCCACACGCGGACCAAACGATCCGGTTCTGTGTAAGGTAAGGGGCGCAGCAAAATCCCGTTGACGAGACTGAAGATCGCTGTGGTTGTGCCGATACCCAGCGCGAGCGGAAAAATGATGGCGGAAGTGAGAGCAGGTTTCTTAAAGAAACGGCGTAAGGCATATCGAAGATCGTTCATCAAGTCGCTCATGAGGCTTTTCCTTATCTTCTCGTTTAAGAGAACGGGTGGAGTTCCAGGTTGACATCTCCCTCACTTTCCGGTGGGGGTACACCAGAATGTTGGGCCAGGCGTCTGAGACGCTCTGTGAGCGCGAATCTTACATCGTGATAACCAAACCACATCGGATACAAGCCCTGTGAGACGGCTTTGACGCAGCGTAATTGGCGCGCGGCAAAGACAGGGTGGGTAATGTCCTTCAGCCAGACGTGAACGCCCGCATCCTCCAAGTGCCTCAGAACATCTTGCAAAACGCTGCGCAGATTGTACGACTCTTGCGGTCTTACTGGCGAACGCCTGTTTAGATCCTCCGCCTCAAGCTTTGGCGCTGTCTCAAAGTTCATGAACGAGAGACGCGCAAATGGTTCATCGAGCGCGTAGAGATCTCGGTGGTTTTCTGGCTTGTCTATGAGTTCCGGATTGCTGAATAACTCGTTACGCGGATCGCGGCTGACACTGAGTTCCGCGGTGATGTCTACGAGTGTGCTGAACATGGCACGCGCGGCGTCTATGCGTGTGGTCGCAGCGTGCACGGTGCGCGGCCCAATTCCTTGCTCCCTCACAGCTACTGCACCAACCGTAGGAATCTTGATGTCCGCGCTGAGGTCAAAGAAGTGAACGCGATAATTCGGAAACGCTGCTCGTGTTCTAGCCCAAAGTAATTGAAAAGGTTCGAAGTTGACCGATTCCGGTTTGATCTTCTCGCAGGCACGCCGCAAATACCACATCGTCAGGTAAGCGTCGCGCTCAACCGCCTCGAAGATAGCAAAGAGTGCAGCCTCTTCAAGGCAGCTACCCAGCGCACAACCATTTGTCGTATTCCCTATGCAGGAGCTTTCCTCCGGCAGGAAGTAGGTGAACCAGACCTCCTGAGCGGGCACAAGCCGCGCGTGTGCGCACAGTGGGTCATGCGCCCAAGTCCAATACATAGGAGTTCTTTCATTGTACCTGGCATACCTTGCGTGCGGCGCATTCGACCTTTGATCCATCAAGCTGAAGAACAGACTAAGCGGGTCAATGGCAACATCCTTCAGTGCCGCGTAGCTACCATAAACGAGAGGTTCGGTGGGGTTCGGGAAAATTGTCTGATGGCGCTCGATCGCCTCGTATCTTGCGACCTCCACCGCATCTTTAATTCTGAAATTCTTCGCGCCGCAAAATATTTCGTACTTGCCTCGTCTCCAGGCCACGCGTGTCACCGCCCCCGGAATCTGTGTGCCCCTGAAGGCGACTTGCTCGCCTCGTATGATGCCCAGGTCGGTGGAGATGAACTCCGCCAAAGACGTCGGCGCACCGCAGCGTAAGTTAGCTTCCGCCTCACGGTCGCGCAACACGAACACAGCATCTGCGGGAGGCGTGAGAACACTGTCAACAGGCTTCGGTTTCGCCGAGAGCTCCTGCTCTATTTCCGGGTGCAGATGAGCTTTAGAGACGCTTACCTCGCCAGTCACCTGATCGAGCACGACTACCATCCCGGGGCGATCGTAGAGCCACAGCGTTGATAGCAAATCAAGTGTCTCCAACTTGTAGAAAAACTTGAACGGGTGCCGTTCAACGTGCCCCGCGAGCAGCTCGAACGGCTTGAATGGATAACCGTCGACGACATAACGCGCAATAGAGTCTACGTGAGGCGCGGCGTCGTTCATCGGATCGTCATAGACGAAGAGATGATGATAATCGAAGAGTAGAAACCAGGCGCGCTCATTGCCGGGCGAGAAACTGCGCGGGTTCATATCAACACCCAGCAATGTATCAACGTGTAGCGGTCGGGTGAGCGTCCCCGCTGCTAACGCCGTTATCTTTTCACGGAGCAGCTGATTTTCCGGGTTTAGTAGAGTTTGCCCAAAAGATATGGCTATGGGCATAGGTGTAATACTCCCGTCGGTTCAAACACATTCTACATTTCTATGTTTCCCGCCCAAACCGTCCGTCCCCAGCCCTGGAATTTGAAGAACCGGAGACGCGCTCTCGGATATTTCCCACTCAACTCTGCCTGGCGATCCCGCAAGATGCCGCGTAGCTGAGCCTTGTTGATGAATGAGCTAAAATCGGTACGAAAACCTGCCTCGCCCGTGTCATGCACGGCATCCGCATAGTACGCCTCTCGTGTGAGACTCAACAAGATATCACGCAGCGCCTTCGCGCGAATGAAGGAGCAGCCACGATGTGCGCCCCTTTCGTAGATGAATAATCCATCGCCGGTGATCTTAAGCCGGGCCGTCAAGTCAGATTTATGCAACTGCAATACATCCGCGAGATATTTTAAATCGATCGGCTTGTTCTCTTGCTCTTTCAGCAGCTCTTCTACCTCCTGCAGAAGCTTAACGTCCTTAACGGAAGTGGGAGTCGCATCCGCGGCGGCGCGTGCGGCGGCGTAACGCTCCAGCACAGCGATACGCAGTTCTAAAAGCGAGGTCGCGATACTACAGTCAATGAAGATGGGAGAAGAAGCTCGCTTTTCGTCTACCAACAAAAGTGCTTTCACGATGAATTCGCACACCATCTCTTCAAACAAAATCTCGTCATGCCTTAGACCAAATCTCGTGAAGCTCAGAGGAAAAAGATCATGCGCCGCTCTGGCCACGGCTAACGGGGATTGGTCGACATCGGCCGGAGCGATCAGGCCCAATCTTGCCGGCACCTCGCGCAAATCAGATGAGCTTGTGCCGCCAATTACCAGCATTTGAGCCATTGTGCCTTTGGTCACATCAAGTTGAAAAACCTTGACACCACGAGCCACGCGTTGTGGCTGTTCAATGTTCAGCGATAACCAGCGTGCATATGAGGCGCGCAGATCAACTCCAGACAAAGGTGGATGCACTGCGTCCGCTCGAGAAGAACACACAACCACGTATATTAAAGTGTCCTCCGGTTTATTCCATCGGTCGATCGTCAACAACTCTTGCCAGGCCTGCTCTGGTTCAATAAACCGTGTCCTTGCGTGTACCTGCGACGCTTCATTAAGCGCGCTGTGGTCTTCTTCAATGCGGATCGCTCCAGCTTCACGCATTTTTGTGAGGAAAGCTCTGATAATTGGCTGTGATATCCCACGTGCAGCTTCAATCAGAGTCTCTTCATCATATCGACCATCAAGATATTGCTCTAATACCTGATGCACCCGGTGGATATTCTTGGACCGCACAGTGGCTATTCCGCGCTGGTTAAAAACGTAAAGAACATTTTCGGCCGGCAAGATAAGACTGCAAGGTTCAATCGATACTCTTTTCATCACAGTACTCATTATCAGCACAGGGCCTGGGAGGCTATTCACTCAGATGAGGTGGTTCTTTCTGATTTGTAGCCGTCGAATTTGACAGCACCGACTTGATCAGGACTGATTTTTGAAACGAACGATAGATGCTTTCGAGCTCGGCTTTTGTTCCTGGTGCGCCGGTGCCCAACTTGCCTCTTTCATACTCACCCTCAATCTCTGCAAAAGAGTAGCCGCTCAACAAAAGATGTAAGAGGTACATGTGAAAGTCGTTAAAGTCGGCGATTCCCACCACCGTCTGCTCAGGAACTCGACTCCGTTGAACCCGGGCCAGTTCCTGTACCCACTGGCAAATCACGTCTATCGGATTCTTACCCGGGAAGAGTTGTTTCACCAAATCGATGGTGAGTTGACGGAGCGGCACATTCAGCAGTAACGCGAGAAAAAGGCGGTGTTCTTTGGTAACGACGTCTCTCCGCAGATCGACCAACACTTTTTGCCGCTGCAATTCTCCAAGCACTGCGGGAATGAGGTTCACCAACGTGCCATGTTTTCGCCGCGCCTGTTTGAATAACTCATAGAAGCGCTCTTTCCCCGGCACCAGATGCAGCTCATCGTTACTGCCGTTTGCGTCCGTCGCCTTCTCCCAGGGCGCTTCCATTAAATGCTGAAACACCGCGCTCAGGACCCAATAAGTTGTAGAGAAGTCGGAGGACAAGACCATTTCAGTTAGCAGCGAATACGCGTCCGGATGTTTCATCCGTAGCAGCAACAGAATGCTTTGAACTTTTCTTTTAAGTACCTCGTCCTCGTAGAACGGATCGACTGCCAAATATGGCTTCAAATAATCAAACTGTGGCAGCGCACTGAGACACTCATGTGTACGTACAGTGATAGTCACTGACGGGCGGTCCAGGTGAAACAAAGAATGAATGAATTGTCTGCCGGGTAAGATGGGCCTGATATCCCTTTCTTTTAGCAACTCGACATTCTTGAAGAGCACCTGACCTGTCGAGAACTGCCCGTTGATCGCCTGGTCGCGCTCAAAATTATATTGGGAGTGAATACTCGAGCCGGCAAGCACCTGAAACGCACCACAGAAACTATGCTGATGTACCGTGGTTGTGCCGTCTAACCAAAAGTAAACGTCTATGCGGAAGCGCGACTTATGAAACACGGTCAAGGGTAAATCGCTAAATTGATCTTTCCGCTGGCGCGGAACCTCTCCATCGGTTTGCAGGCAGTGAATGATGTCGCGGGGACTGATTTCCTTCACCGCGTCGACTTGCGCGAGCGCCTGAGTGGCGATTTCGGGAAACACCCCCTCATCGTAATTTCGAGCCTTCCAGGTTTGCTCTATAAGCATGCCGAGGTCGTTGAAGAACTGCATGGGTACACCTCCGAGACCCTTTGAGGAAAAGTTGGTGATATTGTGCGCCAACTTTTGAAAATCAGGAAGCGGATATTGTTCTTAACATGCAGCTAGGGTGTTGCTGCCGAGCTGGCCTCGTTCTTTCAACCACACACCGGTACACAGATTACGTAGACTTTAATGACAGATACAACGGATTCGAAATGTAAGAGAGACGAATGTACGTCATCTGTATTCTACGAGAATGGAAACGTCAATGTTACATGCGCGGCTGGGAAGAAATCTCAAACAACTTTGACCTCAGTCAAGATCATCATCTCTGCTGGTGCCGGGCCGGGCGATAACACCCAAGCAAACGAACGCCTCGCCGACATTTTTAAAGATCAAATCGACTTCGACATCTCACTGGCGCGAAGCGGTGCTGAAGTCATCGAGCTCGCGAGGAAGGCGGCGAGTGAGCCTTATAAGGTAATCGTCGCAGCGGGAGGAGACGGGACGGTCAATGCCGTGGCAGCGGCCGTTATCGATAGCAACAAAATTCTAGGCGTTCTGCCGCTGGGCACGCTTAATCATTTCGCCAGAGACCTAGGTATCCCCTCCGATTTGCAACAAGCAGCGTACACAATAATCGCAGGTCATACGATCCAGGTTGATGCCGCGGAAGTGAACAATCGAATTTTTCTTAACAACTCGAGTTTGGGTCTTTATCCAATGATCGTCCGCGAACGTGAAAAGCATCAGCGACTCGGCTTCCGAAAATGGCCCGCGTTCATATGGGCCACGATTCAGGCATTACGCCGAAATCCATTTCTCGATGTTCGACTTCGTGTTAACGATGAACTCCTTGAGCGGACGACTCCTTTTGTGTTTGTTGGTAACAACGAGTATGCAATGGACTTGTTCAATATCGGATTCCGCAATCGTCTTGATAAAGGTGAGCTGAGCATTTACATAACACACGGAGCAAGTCGTTTGAAATTGATAGGGCTCGCACTACGTGCTGTGGTCGGGCGCCTGCGCAACGACAAAGATTTCCTTGCGCTTCGTTCTGACGAGGTGACAATACAAACAGCCCGAAAACGCGTGCGGGTTGCTTTCGACGGTGAAATCGAAGTGATGGAGGCTCCACTTCAATACAGGGTTCGGAGCCGCGCCTTGCGAGTGATTATACCCAAAGAGGTAAAGGCTGGGTGACGAGAGGATGCGAACCATAGTTCATCTGTCTGACCTGCATTTCGGGCGCGTAAACGCGTTGGTGCTTGATCCTTTGAAAAAAATCGTCAGAGAAGTCGAACCCGACCTCGTCGCAGTCTCCGGCGATCTCACCCAACGCGCACGTTCGCACCAATTTCAGCAGGCGCGCTCGTTCCTCGATGCTCTGCCGAAACCGCAAGTCATCGTGCCCGGAAATCATGACATTCCTCTTCATAACGTCTTTGCTCGATTTTTCCAGCCATTAACAAAATACAAGCGCTACATCACGGCTGATCTGCAGCCGACTTACGAGGATGAAGAAGTCGCGATCGTAGGAGTGAATACGGCAAGGTCACTGGTCTTTAAGGGTGGACGCATCAACAAGACTCAGGTTGGTCGTTTGCGTGAAAAGTTTTGCTCGTTGGAAAACGAAGTCGTTAAGGTGGTCGTGACTCACCATCCATTTGATCTGCCTGAAGGTCACGACGAGAGCGATCTGGTCGGTAGAGCAAAGATGGCTATGACGGCACTGGCTGATTGCGGAGCTGATTTATTTCTTGCCGGCCATTTGCATATCAGTCACACCGGTCATACGAAGAGATATAACATTCGCGGACACTCGGCTCTGGTCGTACAAGCAGGTACGGCTACTTCAACGCGCGAAAGAGGCGAGGCAAATTCTTTCAATGTGCTTCGCATTGCTCACCCATCATTAGTTGTTGAAAAGTTTGCGTGGAGTCCATCGACGACAGCTTTTGCCGTTTCGACTATCGAGCGTTTCGCCTACACGGACGATGGATGGATGCGAATCGGGAATAAGGCCTAGAAAGATTTAGGGTTTTCGTCGGCCTTCTTCGAACTTGTTGTAACTTGATTTCATGACGGATCTTCCTACAACTATTCCGCATCCTCAGCTAAAATTCGCATTCGCCAGACATGTCGTCCCATATCCAGCCAGGCGCAAAACTCGGTCGCTACGAGATCCGGTCGCACATCGGTGCCGGTGGCATGGGCGACGTCTATCTCGCGCGGGACACGGAGTTGGACCGCAGCGTCGCACTGAAAGTCCTTCCAGCTAATGTCGCCGCGGATCAGCAGCGCATGCGTCGCTTCGTTCAGGAGGCGAAAGCGGCGTCGAGCCTCAACCACCAGCACATCATCACCATTTACGAAATAGGTGAAACTGATTCCACGCGCTTCATTGCCACTGAATTCATCGACGGCGTCACGTTGAGACAACACCTCAAACGCGGCCGTGTCAGTATCAACGAAGCACTAAACATCGCAATCCAAATCGCCACCGGTCTGGCTGCCGCTCACGAAGCCGGCATCATTCATCGCGACGTAAAACCCGAGAACGTGATGCTTCGCAACCGCGATGGCTTTGTGAAGCTGCTAGATTTCGGTCTCGTGAAACTGACGGAAGTTGCAACGGGGACGATGGACACAGTTGCGCCATCGCGCATGGTAACACGATGCCGGAACTGATGGGAACTGCTCTTTACATGTCACCCGAACAGGCTCGCGGCAAAGCGGTGGACGAGCGCACGGATATCTGGAGCCTCGGCGTCATCCTTTATGAAATGATCACCGGCATCGTGCCATTCGCGGGCGAAACGTCAGCCGACGTAATCGCCGCGATCGTCAAAACCGAGCCAGCTCCAATCACTCGTCTCGCGCCGGATGCCCCGGCAAAGCTGGAAGAGATCGTTACGAAAACACTCGAGAAGGATCGAGACGAGCGATACCAGACGATCAAAGACCTGCTCGTCGATCTTCGTCATTTCAAAAAGCGATTGGACTTCGAATCTGAAACCGATCGCTCAACGGCTCCAGATCAGCGTCAGTCAATTTCCGGGACTACCACTAGCGCTCAAACTGGTCCATCGACTGTAAGCCTTGCCTCCGTTCATCCCACGAGCAGTGCGGAATATATTGTGAGTCAAATCAAACGTCACAAGACCGGTGTGATGCTGACCGCTCGTTGCCGTACCGCTGCTTATGCCGCGACATTCTTTCTCTGGTCCAAGTTTGCAACGGCCGAAAAACCAGCGGAGCCGGCGGTGATGAAGATCACAAAACTCACAAGCGGTGGTCGCGTAAACGGGTTTCCTATCGACGGCAGCACCTCAATCTCACCAGACGGAAAATACGTCGTGTTCACGCTGAACCAGGACGGCAAGGTCGGTATGTGGGTGCGTCAAATCGCAACCGGCAGCGACGTACAGATCCTTCCCGCCACAGATCAGCAAAACGCCGGCACGACGATTTCGAATGACG
Organism: uncultured Acidobacteriota bacterium; assembly: GCA_963789185.1. GTDB lineage: Bacteria > Acidobacteriota > Blastocatellia > Pyrinomonadales > Pyrinomonadaceae > PSRF01. Next base: position 143,753 of record CAWBJU010000003.1, on the reverse strand, counting down.
GCGCGTTCGTTTATTACGTCGGTATGACGCGGGGAAATCCGAGCGGAACGCTTTATCAAATTCCTCTTTTGGGCGGAACTCCGCGGAAGGTGTTGGACCGCATTCGCAGCCCTGTGAGTTTTTCACCCGATGGCTCTCAATTCACCTTTATCCGTGAAAGTGAGCAACAGGAAACGTTGTTGATGGTGGCGAATGCCGACGGCAGCGGTGAACGTACACTCACCGTGCGTAAAGGCAACGACTGGTTTGCGCCTGAGGGTCCGGCATGGTCACCCGATGGCAAGTACGTCGCATCGGCTGTTGGTAGTGACACGGGCGGAACTCACATGACGGTGGTCGCTTATGCTGTCGCGGATGGTTCTCAAAAAACGATCACTTCGCAGAAATGGAACGGCGACGCAAGAAGAGTTTTTTGGTTGAAGGACGGAAGCGGGCTCGTACTTCCAGTAATCGAATCTGCTCAGGGGAGTCAGCTTTGGTTTATCTCACAACCAGATGGCGCGGCACGACGAATCACAAACGATCTCAATGGATACGGCTCTGTAAGTTTCGGTGTGAGCGCCGATAGCAAAACAATCGTGACGGTACAGAGCAAACCCTCGTATCAAATTTGGACCACTGCGATAGGTGAACCGTCCCAACAAGCTGTTCAGATCACCCACGGCGACAACGACGGCGTTGGCGGTCTCGATTGGACCCCGGACGGACAGATTGTTTATTTCACTAACACCGGCGAGACGAACGATCTGGTGATGATTAAAGCGGAGGGAACCGACGCCCAAACTCTGGCAAAAGATCCCAAAGGCCCATTCGATCCAACAGTGTCGCCCGATGGCAAGTTTGTTTACTTCACTTCAGTTCGCAGCGGACTTCCGCATATATGGCGAGTCAATATCGATGGCACGGATTTGAAGCAATTCACATCCGGAGATTTTGCACATTTGTCGCCAACCGTGTCTCCCGACGGCCGCTGGGTTTTCTTCCTTTCGTGGCGTACCGGTTTGCAACTGCTTTGGAAAATGCCTGTGGAAGGTGGCGAAGCAGTTCAGGTTTCTGACAAGGCGATGGGCCGGGTGGCGCTTTCACCTGACGGCAAACTCATCGCGGGCGCGCAAATCGCCCCTGGTACGCAGTGCATGGCAGATTGCCGTTCTCCGACAGCTGGCTCGAGCGCCCGCTAAGTTCGTCGCCCAGCCGACGGACGTCAATCTGATGTCGAATCTGTCGTGGAGCCCGGACGGCCGTGCGGTGATCGCGAAGTCCGATAAAGGCGGCGTCGGTAATCTGTGGAGTTTCCCGATCGATGGAAGTTCTCCGAAACAGTTGACCAACTTCACTTCAAATCAAATCTCCAACTTTGCAATCTCACGCGACGGAAAACGACTCGCACTGGCGCGCGGTTTTTCAAATCTCGACATCGTTTTGATCAAAGACTTCCGCTGATTTCAGCGGCGACACGAGTTTAAGGCATTCATCACTCTGTCAATACGCGCGGGATCGATTGTGTTGGACCAGAGACCGTCGACTTTCAGCGCCGACCCGATGATGAATCCGTCCGCCCGATCGTAAAACTCGGCGATGTTCGTCTCAGTAATCCCCGAACCGAGAAACACGGGCAACCCACAATGGCTTTTTGCTTCGTCGACGTCGGCAAGCGTCGGCGCCTTGCCCGTCGCGCTGCCGGTAACGATCACACAATCAGCGCCCATGAACTCCACTGTCTCGGCCGTCTCCCCCAAACTCACGTCCGCCGTGATCGCGTGGGCCGCATGTTTCTTCTTCACGTCAGTCCAAACCTGCACGCGTTCGGCGCCGATCATTTTGCGGAACCGAAGTAACTTCGCAGCCGACGCCTGGATCAACCCTTCATCCGCAACGTGCGCATAGGCGTAGCCTTCTGCGCGAATGAATTCCAACCCGGCCGCGTGGGCCACCGCCATCGCTTCAATGTTCGCGCCGGCAAGTATCTGCACACCGACAGGCAAACCACACTCCCGCTTCACTTCACCTGCAATCGCCGTCATCGCCGCGACGATCTCTGGTCCAACTTCGCCACGCAAGTACGGAACGTCATGCATGTTCTCAATAATCACGCCGTCGACGCCCGACTCGCGATAGAGTCTCGCTTCGCTTTTCGCGGTCGCCACCAATTCCGAAACAGGGTGCGAACTACGCGGCGTGCCAGGCAGCGCGCCGACATGGATCACGCCGATAACAGGTTTAGAACCGGAGAAAAGTGAAATTCGTGTCATAAGTTCGCGCATTATAACGCATCGGGAAAAGCACTTATTGACACTGCCACGTCCCTGACGGATACTCCGACAAACCCCCCAACATTCTTCCAGGAGGAATGCTTATGCCCGCGATTCGTGTACGTCTCGTGGTCTCCGCAGTTGCTGCTGTTGCGATAGCGGCCGGCGCTTTCGTTCATGCCAGGGTCGTCGATCGCAACACCACCACGGCTCAGGGACTCGCAGCGTGGGACCAGGTCTACTCGGTATTGATTTCACCGCGCTGCATCAACTGCCACACTGCCACCGACTATCCACAGCAAGGCGACGATCGACACCGTCACGTCGCGAATGTCGTGCGTGGCGGACCTGAAGGCAAAGGTGTGCCGGGCCTGAACTGCGCGGGTTGCCACCAGGAAACTAATGCCGACAGCACCGGCGTTCCGGGCGGTCACAACTGGCACCTCGCCCCCCTCGAGATGCGTTGGCAGGACACAAACGATCGTCCGCTTTCGAGCGCGGCCGTGTGTCGTCAAGTCACCGATCGTTCGCGAAATCACAATCTCGATGGACCAGGCTTGCTGAAACATCACGAAGAAGAAGCGCTTGTGAAGTGGGCGTGGAACCCCGGACGCAGACCCGACGGCACGATGCGCACACTTCCGCCAATGACGCACGAACAATTCGTCGCGGCGACACGGCGTTGGGTCGAAGCGGGCACGCCTTGCCCGGCGGGACGATAGGAGGGGGGCAAATACGATGGCGGCTTTTAAATTAAACGTCAATGGACAACTAAAGGAAGTAAATGTCGATCCGTCAACACCACTTCTGTGGGTGCTACGCGAAGATCTAAAGATGACTGGAACGAAGTTCGGCTGCGGCATCAGCGCGTGTGGCGCGTGCACTGTCCACGTCGGCGGGATCGCGACACGTTCGTGCATCGTTCCGATCTCACATATTGGCGATCGTCCAATCGTAACGATCGAGGCCATCGGTCAGGACTCAGTTGGGCGCGCCGTCCAGGATTCGTGGGTCGAAACAGACGTGGTCCAATGTGGCTACTGCCAGAGCGGACAGATCATGGCCGCGGTTGCGCTGCTCAAACACACGAAACAACCCACGGACAAAAACATCGACGAGTCGATGGGCGGAAACATATGCCGATGTGCCACGTACCCGCGCATCCGCGAAGCAATCAAGAATGCGGCGGCGGAACTCCGAAAAGGAGGCGCGTAATGTCGATTGCATTTAAATCTGACGAGTTAAATCGACGTGGCTTTCTGCGCGTCTCGTTCGCGGCAGCCAGTGGCTTGTTCGTTTCGTTGTACCTCGATCCCCGCTTCGCGTATGCGCAGGAAGACGGCGCTCAGCAACCTCCACCGAAGGTTTATCCGCCAGATGCATTCGTGAATATCAGGCCCGACGGCAAGATCGTGATCCAGGTTAATCGTCTCGAGTTTGGTCAGGGAGTGCAGACCGCCCTACCGATGTTGCTCGCCGACGAGATGGACGCCGACTGGAAAAACGTAATCGGGGATCTCGCCCCCGCAGCCGACGTCTATAAGGATCCGATGTTTGGAATTCAGATGGTTGGCGGATCAGGTTCGATTGCGCACTCGTTTCAGCAGTACCGGGAAGTTGGCGCGAAAACGCGCGCAATGCTAATCGCCGCTGCGGCAGACCGCTGGAACACGACTGCCGATCAGTGTCGGACCGAAGCAAGCGTGGTCCATGGACCAGGTGGTCGGTCAGCGACGTATACCGAACTCGCTGCGGACGCGGCACGCAAACCAGTACCCGCAAACGTTCGCTTGAAGAACCCATCGGAAATGCGGCTCGTCGGCAAGAAAGTGAAGCGACTCGACAGCCGTGCGAAGTGCGACGGCACACTGAAGTTTGGTCTAGACCTCGACCTGCCGGGAATGAAAGTCGCAGTGATTGCGCATCCACCGGTTTTCGGCGCTCGCGTGAAGAGAATTGTCGACAATGAAGCCCGAAGCGTCGAAGGTGTTCGTGATGTTTTTGAGATTCAGCTCGTTAAAGGCAGCGGCGTGGCTGTCGTCGCCGACAAGTTCTGGCCTGCCAAACAGGCGAGAGATCGTTTGAAAATTGAATGGGACATGACTGGCGTCGAGTCGCCCGACAGTACCGAGTTATGGACCAGGTACAAACAGCTCAGCCTTACGCCCGGCACCGTTGCCCTTAATGGCGATCTGAAGACGATGGACCAGGTCGCCGCCCGGAACCGCATCGTCGCAGAGTATGAGTTTCCTTTTCTCGCTCACGCTCCGATGGAGCCACTCAACACCACGATCCGTTTCGACGGTGATCGCGCGGAAGTATGGGCCGGCTCGCAGTTTCAGACGGTCGATCAGATCGCCATCGCCGAGGTACTGGGACTTAAACCCGAGCAGGTAACGTTTCATACGGAGATGGCGGGCGGAGGTTTTGGCCGGCGTGCCGTTGCTGATTCGCATGTGCAGCGCGAGGCAGCCACGATCGCTAAACGTTTGCGAGGAACGCCGGTAAAACTTGTCTGGACGCGCGAAGACGACGTGCAGGGTGGATATTACCGACCGATGCATTTCCATCGCGTCGAAGTCGGCATTGGACCGGATGGATTTCCCGCTGCGTGGCGGCATGTGATCGTCGGCCAATCGATCACTGCCGACACACCGTTCGCCGCTTTCGTGGTGAAGAACGGCGTGGACCAGACGATGACGGAAGGCGTCGCCGACTCGCACTACAACATCCGCAATCTCCACGTGTCCGTTCATCATCCGAAAGTGAACGTGCCAGTGCTCTGGTGGCGCTCGGTGGGCCACACGCACACCGCATTCGTCATGGAGACGCTGATCGACGAACTCGCACTGCGCGCCAAGATGGATCCGATCGCTTATCGACGTAAGCTGCTCAAACCGGAAGCGAAGAAACTACTCGGACCACTCGCGCTGCTGGAAACGGCGACTGCTCCCTGGCGCAATCGCTTACCGAAAGGACACGCGCTCGGAATCTCGTGTCATGAGTCGTTTGGTACCGGTGTCGCGTGTGCAGTTGATGTTTCGATCGAGAATAAGCGTCCGCGGATTCATCGCGCGACACTCGCCGTCGATTGTGGCCTGGCAGTTAACCCTTTGAGCGTTGAGAGCCAGTTTCAAGCGGGAGTGGGATTTGGTCTATCGCAGCTAATGGCAAAAGGTGCGATCACTTTGAAGGGTGGACGAGTGGAGCAAAGGAACTTCGACGGTTTTGTGCCGCCGTACATAATCGACGCGCCTATGGCGGTGGACGTTCACATCGTTCCGAGTGGTGAAGCACCGACCGGTTGCGGCGAACCACCGGTTCCTGTGATCTCTCCGGCTGTTGTGAATGCGTTAGCGAGGCTGACTGGAAAGCGTTACCGGACGCTGCCGTTGGCAAACATCTAAAGCGATCGAGCGGGTTCTTCGCTGACGCGGTCCCATTCGTCGTACAGGCGCTTCAACAACCCTTCGGTCTGTTGATACTCGTCGTTCAGCGCGATCAGTCTGTCAGCGTCGCGCGCAACTTCCGGCGTGCCCATCTTCTGCGAGATGTCGTTGAGACGCGCCTCTGCTTCCGCGATGTCGTTTTCGATCTGTTCCGGCGTTCGCGTATCAGGTTTCTTTTTCTTAACTACTTTGACGCCCGGCTTTTTCGGTTGAGGCGGAGCTTTGACAACCGGAGGTTCGACGACGGGAGCAGCCGGCGCAGCAACTGTTACAAGGTTGTCGGGTTCGGCAACCAGCGGAGCCGCCGAGTCACGAATGCCGAGCTTCCAATCGTGATACTCAGTGTAGTCGCCGTCGTAATGTTCGGCGCCTCCGACACCATCCAACGCCAGAATCTGCGTCGCCACACGGTCGAGAAAATAACGATCGTGACTAATCGTAACGATCGTTCCTTCATAAGCAGACAACGCTTCTTCAAGCGCTTCACGCGACGGAATGTCGAGATGGTTTGTCGGCTCGTCGAGGACCAGCACGTTCACGCGGGAGTAGATCAACTTCGCCAGCGCCAGCCTTCCCTTTTCGCCGCCGGAGAGATCCTTCACGTGTTTGTAAACATCGTCGCCGGTGAAAAGAAACTTCGCCAGAAACGAACGCAGCTCGCCGGCAGTCGCAGTTGAAGGCGCTACGCGGCGCAGCTCCATGATGATCTCGTTGCGATCGTCGAGATCGTCGAGTTGCTGCGCATAATAACCGATCTGAACTTTGGTTCCCCAACGCACCTCGCCGCCCAATGCGTCAATCTTCTTGAGTATCGTCCTCAGAAATGTCGTCTTACCCGAACCGTTTGGACCAATGATGCCCAAACACTCACCACGCCGCAGAATGAACGAGATTTTCTGCGCCAGTAACTTCTCCGGATAACCAACTGCAAGATCCGTAACAGTCAACACGTGATTTCCCGTCCGTTCGATCGACTGAAGACGAAAATCGCCCGAGGCCTGATCCCGCCGAACCGCATCGAGACGCTCCAGTTTCTCCAGCATCTTGCGACGCGACTTCGCCTGCTTCGTCTTCTGTCCTGCGATGTTTCGCCGGATGAACTCTTCAGTCTTGGCGATCAACTGTTGCTGGTTGTCGTAGGCACGCTGCTGCGCTTCACGACGCTCTTCGCGCTCGACGAGGTAATCCGAGTAGTTGCCGGTGTAGTTTGCGGCGCGGCCGTTTTCGAGCTCGATGATGCGGCGGCACGAACGATCCAGGAAATAACGATCGTGGCTGATGATTACAAAAGCTGATGCGTAATCGCGCAGGAACTCTTCAAGCCATTCGACTGCGTTTACATCAAGATGGTTAGTCGGCTCGTCGAGCAGCAGAACGTCGGGCGCCGCGAGCAGAAAACAAGCAAGACCGAGACGGTTCTGTTGTCCACCTGAGAGTTTTTCAGTCTCCAGCGACCACATCTCGCGATCGAAACCGAGTCCCTGGAGAATCGACTCAGCACGCGCGGCATACTCGAATCCACCTTCGTGTTCAAACTCCTGTTGGAGATCGCTGTAGCGCTCGAGAATCTTTTCCAGATCATCGCCCGGTTCGGCCATGCGATGCTCGAGCTCATGCATCTCGTGTTCGATCTGTTGCAGACGGCCAAATGCCGCCAACGCAGACTCGTGCACCGTCGATCCGGGCTTGAAATGAACGTGCTGGTCCAACAGGCCCAGCTTCACGCCTCGCGCACGGACCACCTCACCTCGATCAGCCGTTTCTTCACCTCTGACAAGGCGGAAGATCGTAGTCTTGCCGGCGCCGTTTCGCCCGACGAGTCCCACGTGTTCGCCGGGATTCACTTGCAACGACGCGCCGCGCAACACGTCCTGCGTCCCATACGACTTATGAACTTCTGAAAGACGGAACAACATGGAGGTAGTTTGTGTCTCCGCTTAGAGGAAACGGAGACACGAAGGGTAACGAATAATTACGAACTACTTTGTCGCAGCCGGCGACGCGGCTGGTCTCACCGTTACCGGTGAACTGCTGGTCGCAGGCGGAGTCGCAGTAGATTGCTGAGCCGGGCTGGCAACTGTACTGGCCGCGGGACTTGCCGCCGGTTGTGACGAGTTTGAACCCGCGGGACGCAAACCCAGATTACTCGGATTATTCAACATATTGGCAGCCAGATTGTTGACGACCTTCGCTTCGTTCAACGCCGTCTCCAACAACGCCGCATTGAGAATCGTTTTACGTTGATTAGTCAGGCCCTGCGTAATCTGTTGTCGCACACCCGGACTATCCAACGTCAGGTTCTCTGTCTGGAGCCGTCTCTCAGCGAGTTTGAAAACGTACCACTTGCCACCCGGGAAACGAGTTGGTTGCGTGTAGTCGCCGACCTGCATCGAGTTAAAGAAGCTCGAGACAAGTTCCGGTGGAAAGTTGTTGCTTCGGAGATCCTCTTCGGTGGCGAACCCAATGTCACCGCCGGCGCGAACGCTGTTCGGATCCTCACTCTTCGCGCGGGCGACGGTAGCAAAGTCGGCTTTGCCTTGCAGTTGCTGATAGATGCTGTCGATCTTTAATTTCGCTTCAGTATCGTTCTTCGCGTCGTCCCTGACACCCTGCCCAGCATTGTCAGCAGGGTCGACGACGATCATCGCGAGGGCAACGCCGCGCGCGTTGACGAACTGTTGGCGATTCGCGTTGTAAAAATCTTCTACTTCACGATCGTTGATGTTGATCTTGCCGGCGTACTTGTCTTGCAGAGCACTGATCGCCAGATCCTTGCGGGCCTCTTCGCGCAAACGCTCCATGTTGAGGTTCTGCGCTTGCAGACTCTTTTCGAAGTCCTCGGAAGTCATGCCGCTCTGTTGTTTTTGGGTGGCAATAGCACCATCAATCTGTTGTTCGGTCGGCAGGAGCTTTTCTCGTTCGGCGCGCTGAAACAGCACTTCCCGCTGGATGAGGCCATCAAGGATCTGAAGCCGCGCCTGGGCCAACTGTAACTGGCTCAATTGCTCGGGCTTGCCGCCCGTCTGCTGACTGAGGCTACGCTCAACCTCCTGAAGCATGATGTTACGACCGTTGACCGTGGCCGCGATTGTATTGTCTTTCGCCTCAGACCCGCCGGAGGCGCATCCACTCAGGAGGAGACCCGACAACGCTAGATAACTCACAGCAACAAGTTTTCCGATTTTGCCCACTTTTAGATGTACTCCTTCAACTCACACTTTATGCGTAAATACTCACGTTCCGTGGCGCGGCTTGACGACCCAGAAACTGCTTTGCTATAAACCTTGGTTTTCTATTACGGAGGTAGCAAAAACTATATGGCCAAACGTTGTGAAGTCTGCGGCAAGGGCCCTCAATTCGGCAATAATGTCTCGCACGCGAACAATCGCACCCCACGTCGTTTCGATCCAAATCTACAGTCGATTCGCGTAAAGTCGCCCCAGGGTGGCGCGCGGCGGATGAAGGTCTGCACGACCTGCATCAAGGCCGGTAAAGTCGCCAAAGCCGCTTGAGCCGCTAACTCCGTCAAATTATCAAACCGCAACACAACCGGCTCCGGGCCGGTTGTTTTCATTTTGTAATCAACGCTACCGCTTCAATCTCAATGCGCGCGTCCTTCGGCAAACGTGCTGCCTGCACTGTGGACCGCGCCGGCGGTGCGCCGGTAAAAAACTTCCCGTAAACTTCGTTCATCGCCGAAAAGTCGTCCATATCGGCAAGAAACACCAGCGTTTTCACAACCTGATCAAGACTGCTTCCGGCAGCCTCGAGCACGGCCGCCACGTTCTTTAGGACGCGCTCCGTCTGCTCAGCGATGCCACCGCCAATAAATTCACCGGTCGCTGGATCGATCGCGACCTGTCCGGAGGTATAGACGAACTCACCGACCTTGATGGCCTGCGAGTAAGGGCCTAGAGCCGCCGGAGCATTACTGGTTTTTACTGGTTCTCGACGCAAAGGCGGGATTCTAACAGATAGGCGACAACAAGGGCAAAATCAGACCGCCCCCTGCATGCGTTCAACGTCCAGCACGCCGGGAACGCCTTTGATCGATCCAATGACGCGGTCGAGGTGCTTCACGTCGAAAACTTCCACCGTAACCTCGATGTGGCCGCGTTCGTCGTTGGCAACGGATGCCCGCGCGTCCCGGATTCCGGTTTTCATGTCGGAGATCGCGCCCGTGATTCCGGCAATCATTCCCGTGCGATTTTCAGTGATAGCGAGAAGCTTGACTGCGTAAGCAGTTTTTTCAGGACGCCCGGCCCATTCCACTTCCACAATTCGCTCGCGATTAACCATCAACTGGGTCACGTTCTTGCAGCGCGTGGTATGGACCGCCACTCCCTTGCCGCGTGTGACGTAACCGATGATGTCTTCGCCGTGAAGCGGATTGCAGCAGCGCGCACGTATGACCATCAGATCATCAATACCACGCACGACGATCGAATCGTCGCCGAGACGAATGAGTCGTTTGACCGCGCGTACACCACTTCGAAGCCGCGATTCTTTTTGTTTGTCTAACTGCTCAAACTGTTCCTGGCCCAGGTATTTGGCGATGACGTTGCGCGGTACCAGCTTGCCGTAACCGATTGCCGCAAGGATGTCGTCAACGCGCCCGTAACCGTATTCGCCCGCAACGCGCTTCATGTCCTCGTCGTCGTCGGTGAGTATTTTCTTCGGCGACAACTGAAAACGGCCGGCTTCTTTTTCGAAAAGCTTGCGACCGATCTCGATCGACTCCGCACGCTGCTGTTCAGACACCCAATGACGCACACGATTGCGCGCGCGCGAGGTGACGATGAAGTTCAACCAGTCGCGTGACGGATGCGAGTTGGCAGTGGTGATGATCTCGACGACGTCGCCGTTCTGGATCTGCGTACGCAACGGCACCATGCGGTTGTTGATACGCGCGCCGGTACAGGTGTTACCCACTTCCGAGTGGATCATGTAGGCGAAGTCGACTGGCGTCGCGCCGCGCGGTAACTGAATCACCTTACCCATCGGTGTAAACGCGTAGACATCCTTGGGATAAAGGTCGAGTTTCAGCGAATCGAGGAAATCTTTTGAATCCTTTACTTCCTGCGTCCACTCGACGAGCGATCGCAACGCCTGCAACGCCTGATCGTCGTCGTGGGCGCCGCGTTTTCCTTCCTTGTATTTCCAGTGTGCCGCAACACCTTCCTCGGCGATGTGATGCATATCTTCCGTGCGAATCTGCACCTCAAACGATTGCAGGTTTGAACCGATCACAGAAGTGTGCAGCGACTGGTACAGGTTATCCCGCGGCGTTGCGATCCAGTCCTTGATCCGGCCCGGCACGGGTTTCCAGTTGTGATGGACCACGCCGAGCGCCGCGTAACAATGACGAATCTCATTGGGCGTAATGATGCGAACGGCGATCAGATCGTAAACCTGATCGAGAGTGATTTTCTGGCGTCTCAGTTTCTTCCAGATGGAATACAAACGTTTCACACGGCCTTCGACGATGACGAACGGCACCTCTGACTCATTCATCTTCTCTTGAATCTGCCCGGTGACGCTGTTAACGAAAGCTTCGTTCTCCGGACGCCGTTTCTCGAGTTGCTCGGCGAGCTCGCGGTAATCTTCGGGATGCAGGTGACGAAACGCGAGATCCTCCAGTTCGCCGCGCAGTTTACCCATGCCCAGGCGGTGCGCGATGGGCGCGAAGATGTCCATCGTCTCTTCAGCAATACGCTTACGCTTCTCGGGATTCAGATAGTGAAGCGTGCGCATGTTGTGCAGACGATCGGCGAGCTTCACAAGTACGACGCGAACGTCGTCGATCATCGCCAGCAACATCTTGCGAACGTTCTCGGCCTGCTGCTCTTCTCGTGAGATGTTGCTGATCTGCGCGATCTTCGTCAGACCATCGACGAGGTGAGTGATGTCTTCGCCGAAGTAGCGCCGAATGGTGTCGAGGTCAACGAGCGTGTCTTCAACGACGTCGTGCAACAAGCCCGTCGCGACGGAGACTTCGTCAAGCTTCATGTCGGCAAGAATGTTGGCAACCTCGAGCGGGTGGACGAGGTACGATTCGCCAGACGCACGCTTTTGACCTTTGTGTTCCTTGGCGGAAAACAGATAAGCCCGCCGCAGGAGATCCAGATCGGCCTGAGCGTGATTAGCCGCAACTTTCTCGACGATGTCTTCGATTCTGATCATCGGAAGGCGTGGAAATTATAACAAAAGGTGATGCCGCTGGCCGGAGCCGGCATCACCTTGAGAAATTCATGGAGTTGAATCTAGGGTTTAGCCCTTGGGCGGCGACGCTGACTGCTGCGCCTCTTCTGCCTTTCGTTTACGAGCCTCGGCGCTGAGTTCAGTCGTCCGTTTCAAAGCAACTTCGTATTCCTTCGTAAACTGCGCCTTTTGGTCAGGCTTACCGTCCATCTCCGCAAGCTTGGAAGCTTCCAGAAGCAGATTGGTTTTGTAAGACCAGGCCGACTCGTTATTCGGATCAAACCTGATCGCGTTTTCGGCTTCGCCTAAGCCTTGCTTCACGCACATCTGGGCTTGATTGAACTCTTTCGGGTCCGCCGGCTTCCGGTATGAGACTGTGGCTTTGTTGGTAGTCTGATCGACCGTCGTGATCTTAACATTCGGCGCCTCAGTGATATTGAACGAACACTGCCAATCCTTGCTGGCCAGCACGATGTAAGCTTCAGCACGTTTGGGCGGCTCGATACTATCGTTGTTCGCACGCGACGTGATCCAGTCGCGTAGTTTCTGTTCTTCCTTAATTGCGCCATAGAGGTAAGCGATCGCCTTGTACGCTTCCTCGTCACCCGGATTCTTTTGAAGGATCCCCTGATAAGCCTGGATTGCCTGCTGTGCTTTTTGGAGATTGTCGGGCGCCGTCACACCCGGGCGATACTGGGCGTGAATCGTGCGCGCGATAAACATCGGGGCTGTCTTGTTATTGGGATCCAGTTCGGCTGCCTGTCGTGAGTGCTGTTCCGCCTCTACGTACCGGCCTTCGCGGAATGCGCGAGCTGCCTCATTCAACTGGTTCTTTGATCTGATTCGATTGATAACGCCGCAACCGGAAGCGGTGGCAACAAGGACGGCCAAAACAACAAGGCCCGCTAATATAGACGCGACCCTGAGCTGAGCGAGTTTCATTTATACGTGACTCCAATTTGACGAGACTGGCGCTTCGCGAGTCCCCTTATTCATTAAGGCAGATCGTCCACTTGCAACCCGACTGGATTTGCGCCGGCGCCTTTGATGGCGTCGATCACCTTTACGACGTCTCCGTACTTGGTGGCTCTGGGCGCCTTCACGAAGACTGTTTTCTCAATGCGATCCTCTTCTTTGACGTCGGTGCGGGACTCATACCCGACCTTGTAAGCACGCTGATCCTTGCGTTGTTGAAACACCGCCTTCAGGCGCTGGGCCAGTGGGGTGACATCGTTTACCGAACCGAGCGAATCCTGGTTTAGCTTGAGCTGAAGATCGGATCCAATCGACACAACGAGCGTCAAAGGATTCGGCTTGAGCTTGCTCAAGTCTTCGTTGGGATCTCTCTGGGTCGGAATGTCAGCCTTGAACCGGCTGGGTTTGAGCGGCGTAACGACCATGAAGATGATGAGCAGCACCAGCAAGACGTCAATCAACGGCGTAACGTTGATATATGGTTCGGCTGTTGTACTACCCTTTTTTGGAGCTCCACCCATCGACATCTAAGTTTCTCCTCGTATATCTATGTCTCTTAATCCGGTGGCGAAAAACAATGCGCGGCTTTAGTCCGCCGCCGGCGTATCGCTCGCGCCCTTCTTCTTCTTGTCGGCAACGAGTCCTATCTTGTCGACTCCCAGCTTGCGCACTTCGTTGATGACGTTCACGACATCTCCGTACGGCACGCCGACACCACTCTTGATGTAGACGATCTTATCCGCTTCATTCTTGAGGTTCTGCAACATGCTGTCGACCTTTTCCGTCAACTGTTCCTGGGGCACTGGGATTTTGCCGAGGTAATACTGTCCCTCATTCGGGATGGAGATTACGATTGACGATTCCTTGATGATATTTTGATCGACTTCCGGGTTGTCCAAATTCTTGGGCAGCGCCACGGTGATGCCTTGTTGCAGGAAGGGCGTGACCACCATGAAGATGATCAGCAACACGAGCATGATGTCGACCATCGGCGTAACGTTAATTTCTGATTGCAGGCCGCCGCCGCCACCGCCTCCAGCTTGCATTGACATAACTGAATCTCCTTTTACTGCACCTTAACCGGGTAAACGCGGGTGCGGCACAAGCCGCACCCCCCAAGGTTCACCGACGCGTTCACCAACAGGTATTCAACCGGCCGCGCTTACGCCTTCAACTGCTTCGTGCGGTTCTTGATGAAGTAGTCGACCAACTCTGATGCCGAGTTGTCCATCTCGACGACGAAGCCGTCGACTTTGCCCGTGAAGTAGTTGAACAGCCACACAGCAGGCACCGCCACCAACAATCCGAGAGCGGTGGTAAACAACGCTTCCGAAATTCCGCCCGCGACCGCCGCGATACCGGCTGTCTCCGCGTTCTTCATTCCGCGGAAAGCGTTGATGATGCCAAACACCGTTCCGAACAGACCCACGAACGGGGCCGTCGATCCGATTGTCGCCAGGCCGGAGAGACCACGCTTGAACTCAGCAGTCTTGATCGCGATGGCGCGTTGCAATGCACGCTTCGAAGCTTCGATTTCATCTCCCGAGATATCAGACGACCCTTCGTGAGCACGAAACTCCTGGAGGCCGCTGCTTACGACCATGGCCAGGTGTGATTTGCGATGCTTGTCACTGATATTGATCGCTTCTTCAATGCGATCGTTCTTGAGCGCCTGGGCCACGCGCGGCGCAAACTCGCGCGACTGCTTCTTGGCGGCGGAGTATGTCAGGTAGCGCTCAACCATGATGGCGATCGAGTAGACCGACATAATCAGAAGCACTACGACGACGGCGATAGCCACGCCGCCCATGCTCTTGACCATCTCCGTCAGGCTGAAGTGATCGGCGCCGGATGATTCTGGACTGGCTGCGGCTTCTTGCAAAAACATTAGAAGACCGAAGGCCTTCGTTCCTAAAAGACTGGTTAGAATTGTCACGGTGAACCCCTCCAAAAGAGTTTTTATTAGATTGATAGCAAGCAGAGAAGCCGGGACGGCCTACGGGAACCGCGGCGACACGACATAAAATCTCCGCAGTTACTGAGCCACGAAGTTGTACTGGATTACTCCGGTAACTTTGACTGGCTGTCCCGATAGCTTTGTTGGGGAGAACCTTGCCTGACGCGCCGCGTTCACGGCTGCCTGGGTCAACAAGGGGTGCCCCGAAATCGGACTCGCGGAAATGACCGCGCCGTTCTCGTCGATGGTCACTTGTACGACCACAGTGCCGGAAGCGTGAGCTGCCCTGGCAATCGGTGGATACGCGGGTTTCGGCAAGCTGATCGCTTTACCATTCAGAACGCCTCCGGAGATCGGAGCGCGAGGCTTTGGTTTTTCCTCTGGTGGTGGCGGCGGTTCGTCAGCGATCTTCACCGGCGCCGAGGTAACGACAGTGCCCGTGCCCGGTCCCGATGGCATTGCCACCGCGGCATTTGAATCGTTGGATCCTAAGACGGTTGTAACACCGCGTCGCACAGGCGGCACGTCACTGGCCTTGGCTGATACTTCTTTAGGCACCAGCTGAGTTTGAGTCACGTCGGCGATAAGCTCCTTACGAACGTCGACGTTCTGCTCAACCTTGGTCGGTTTCGCTTCCTGCTTCTGTTGGACTTCTTCTTTTTGTTGCTGGGGTACCGGCACGGGAGCGACGAGGGTCGTCAGCTCCAGCTCCATCTCCGAGAGATGAGCGTCGTACATAAAAATACCCGCAATGACGAAGGTCACAATAAGCACGCCATATACCAGCAAGGTAATGCCGATGAACGAGCCTTTTCTCGCTAAATCTTCCTTGTGCGAACTGGATTCAACAAGATTATCGAACATTGAAATTTGTCCTCCGATTCCGGCGCCAAATGGATCAGGGGTTACTAACTAAATAAGCAGTATTGCTGCTCACAAAAAGTCGATTTAAGCCGCTTGAATTCGTCATGAAGAAGGGGAACCAGCAGCTTCTGCGATATTGAGCACACCGTATAGATTTGGAAGCCGCTGCGCGAGAAACTCGCCGGCCCGCTCAACACACCGCCGCCGCACCCAACCTCTGATTTCACAAAACGCGGGGTCGACTTTGAGACTATTTAATTGGCCAGCAACGGTCGCAGTCTAGACCTCATACCGTTTCAAAGTCAAGCGCAAACGTGTTATCCACACGTTACGATTGCGATATGTGTCCTGTTTTCACGCGCGACCAGCGCCAGTCGAGCGTTTGCTCGTACTGGGCGCCATCGCTTCGCGACCCGCTGCTTTCGCGGGTGTGCGCACGCCGCCCCTAACTGGTTGACTGAAACTTAATGCCGCTTGCTTGTTTGCTGCCTCGATTCGCTGCTCCCACCAAACCATGATCGGGCTTGCAATTGCTATTGATGAATACGTTCCGAAGATGACGCCGATAAACAGTGCCAGCGAAAATCCGCGCAACACGTCACCGCCAAATAACACGAGGGCCAGCACCGACAGAAACACGAGTCCATTCGTGATCACGGTGCGAGACATCGTCTCATTGATAGCGTCGTTCGTGATCTTATAGAGCGAGTCGCGGCGGTGAAGCTTGCGGTTTTCACGAACGCGATCGAAAACCACGATCGTATCGTTCACGGAGAAACCGACAAGTGTCAGCAAGGCGGCGATCACGTTGAGACTGATCTCAATCTGGAAGATCGAGAAGAAACCGAGCGTGACGAGCACGTCGTGAAAGACTGCGATTACAGCCGCTGCGCCGTAGGTCCATTCGAAACGGAAGGCGATGTACATCAGGATACCGACGAGCGCTGCGAGCGTGACAGCGATCGCCTTGTTGCGAAGTTGCACGCCGGCGATTGCGCCAACGGCGTCGGTACCGACGATCTTGTAGGCGGCGCTTTGATCCGCTTCGAGCTCGCGGTCGGCCGCTGCTTCGGGTCCGAAAGTGTTTAGGGCGTCTCGTACCTGCGTTCTTCCGTCTTTCCCTTCTTCGAGCGGAACCTTAATAAGGACGGTATCGTTCCGGTCGGTGACTGGCTGCACAACTGCGTCGTGAACACCTTTGCTGGCAAGAGCTGCACGGATAGATTCGTCCTGCGGCATTTGCCTGAACCGCGCGGTGACAACAGTACCGCCTTTAAAATCGACGCCCATGTTGAAAGGCTGACGACCGCTCAACTGTCGAAAAATCGCAGAACCCAACCCCGCCAACATCAATGCGACCGAAATCAAGATGAACAAGCGCCGGCGACCCAGCCAATCAACATTAAGATCGTGAAGGATTTGAAACATAATGAATCTCTAAATACTCAGCGACTCCACTCTTTCCTTACGGCTTAAGAGCCAGATGAAGATCGTCTTCGAAACATAAACGGCCGAAAACAGATTGACCAGCAATCCGATCACGAGTGTGACCGCGAAACCGCGAATCGGTCCGGTGCCAAACACGAACAGAAACAGCGACGAGACGATCGTGGTGACGTGAGTGTCGATGATAGTGATGAATGCGCGTTGAAATCCCTGCTCGACGGCCGAGGGAATTGTTTTCCCGGCTCTTATTTCCTCTCGAATACGCTCGAATATCAGCACGTTCGAGTCGACCGCCATACCGATCGTAAGAATGATACCGGCGATACCTGGCAGCGTGAGCGTAGCTCCGAAAACGATTAGTCCCGCTAGCATCAGGATCATGTTAAGTAACAATGCCACCACCGCGTTGATGCCGGAGCCGCGATAGTAGATGAGCATGAACAGGACCACGAACGCGAGACCATACAAAGATGCCCGAACGCCCGCGCGAATCGAGTCAGCGCCGAGGCTCGGACCAACCGTGCGTTCTTCGAGGTATTCGATTGGCGCCGGCAACGCGCCTGATCGGAGCGTCAGCGCCAAATCCTCAGCCCGCGTTTGGGTAAAGTCACCGGTGATCTGACCGCTCTCATAAATCGGAGACTTGATGAAGGCAATCGAGCTCACTTCATCGTTAAGAACGACGCCCATGTAATTGTTTACGTTGGCAGTGGTCCACGCTCCAAACTTCTCGGCGCCGGATCGCTTCAACGTGAAGTTAATTTCCCAGTCCTTAACTCCGCCGCCCTGCGACTGCGCAGCACTGGCACGGCTCAATTGATCGCCGGTTATGACAGATGGGGCCTCGACGACAACATATTGAGTCACACCTTGTGCCTTTGGATCTTTGTTTGGATCGTCGCTCTTGTCCGTAATTTCCTTATAAGGCAGGACTTTTCGATTGGGGGGAATCGTGCCGCCGAGAGATTCGATCGCTGCTTCTCGCGTCGGATACTTGGCTGGCGGCGCGGGACTCGGTGGCCCAATAACGTGAACGAGTTCCAGGCGCGACTGGCCTTTCAAAATCTCTTTCACTCGCTCAGGATCCGAAACACCCGGCATTTGCAGCAGAATCTGGTGAGCACTCTGTGCGCCGTGCGATTGCAGCGTCGGCTCAACGACGCCGAGTGCGTTGATGCGACGATCGATGATCGTCATCGCCTGGTTCGTCGCTTCATCCGCAAGGACTCGTTGCGCCGTGCCGGTCATCGTCCAAACCATCTGGGATCCGGACGAGGAGTACGACCAGACTGTCGTGTCCGCGAGTTCTACCTTCTGGTCAATCGCTTCCTTAATTTGGGTGATCTTTGACGCGTCGGCGGGATCAAGCACCACTCGATAATTGTTATTACCGGTTTCAGCCCTGCCGTCCTTGATCTCGTGTCCTGCGTCTTTCGCAGCGTTTTGTGCCGAGATATAGGCTTCTTCAGTAACGCGCTTCAGGTACTGTTCGGTTTGCACTCGCATGACGAGATGCGAGCCGCCTTGAAGGTCGAGACCGAGGTGAATATTCGAGGCCATCGTGGCCTTGATGCCCGACCAGGTGAAGTCCCGAAGCGTTGGCCAACGGCGCGGGCCGATCACGAGATACAGACCGACCAGAGTTACTGCAACGATAATGATTGTGCGGTGAAGGAGGTGCTTTTTCTTCATTTTAAAAAACTTACCCGGGTTGCTTCCCTTCCTCGTCGATTCCGGCGATGGCCGACCGCGCGATCTCCAGAATCGTCTTATCGGCGCTCCGGATCATGAAACTGGTTTCGCGCACAGCCGTAATCACGCCAATAATTCCACCGTTAGTGATTACGCGGTCGCCAGTTTTAAGACTCGCGATTGTCTCTTGAAGTTGTCGCTGGCGCTTCTGCTGTGGCCTTATTAATAGGACGTAGAAGATGACGATGATGAGAACGATTGGAAGTAGTTGCGCTAATCCGCCCATACCAGTCTGAAAGAAGATCAGGAGAGTGTGCATTTAGTTTTTTAGTTGCGAGCAAACAAACAAGCGGCGAGGTAGCGAACTACTATTCACCATTCGCACTCAGCCGCTGGGTGAACTCTCGCCGAAATTTAGGGAAATCGCCAGACCGGATAGATTGCCTCACGCCTCGCATGGTGTCAAGGAAGAACGCCAGATTGTGGTGGGTCAACAGGATACTCGCCAGCATCTCGCCGCTCATATATAAATGCCTCAAATACGCGCGGGAATGACGGCGGCAAACCGAACAGGGGCACGATTCGTCCAGCGGGCGATTGTCTTGAGCCCATTGGGAGTTTTTGATGTTCAACTTGCCGCGCGACGTGAATGCCTGGCCCGTGCGGCCGTTGCGGGTTGGCAGGACGCAGTCAAACATGTCCACACCGCGAGCGACCGACTCGACGAGATCCTCCGGCGTCCCGACACCCATCAAATACCGTGGCGATTCCTTCGGCATTTTCGGCGCGATCTCGTCGATTACTTCAAACATCACGGACTTTTCTTCCCCGACGCTCAAACCGCCGATTGCGTAGCCATCGAAGCCGATTTCCACCGTTTGTTCGAGACCTTTTCGCCGCAAATCGAGGTGGCCGGCGCCTTGAACAATGCCAAACAGTGCTTGCGCGCCGCTGAGTCCGTGCTTTTCGACGTAACCTGTGTCCGCGGAGGCCGCCTGGAGTTGATCGAACGCTGTTTTTGAGCGTCGCGCCCAACGGACGGTTAGTTGCATGCTGCGCTCGGTGTCTTCGTGACTTGCCTCCCCGGGCGCACATTCGTCAAACACCATTACGACGTCAGATCCGAGCGCCGCCTGCACTTCTATCGATACTTCAGGCGAAAGAAACCGAAGTGAGCCATCGACGTGAGACCGAAACTCGGTGCCTTCTTCGCTGATTTTGCGCAACGCGCCAAGGCTCCACACCTGGAAACCGCCCGAGTCAGTCAACAGCGCCCTATCCCAACCTATGAACCGATGCAGCCCGCCGGCCGCTTTGATGACGTCGATGCCGGGTCGTAGCCAGAGGTGATAAGTGTTGCCGAGAATGATCCGTGCGTTGAGATCGTCCGACTCAAGTTCTTCGAAACGAATGCCTTTTACGGTGCCCGCGGTCCCAACCGGCATGAAGACTGGCGTCTCGATCGTTCCGCGACGCGTGGTCAGCACGCCCGCACGCGCCTCGCCGTCCTGCGCCTGAACTTCGAAATGCAATGACTTCATCGACAGAAGTGCTCCCGCAGAGGCGCAAAGACGCTAAGTAAGAGGAAGCGAGTTCTCCTTGCGCCTCTGCGGGAACTAGTGCCTGGTTTTTTTCTGTTTATGCTTTTCAACGATTCTCAAAGGCGTCGCAAAGAAGTCGAACTCCTCGCGCAGTCGATTCTGTATATAACGTTCGTATGAAAAATGGAGCCCCGCCTTGCCACCAGATGTGAACAGCACAAACGTCGGCGGTCTAACTCCGACTTGAGTCAAGTACTGAACTTTCAACCGCGAATATCCACTCTTTCCGGGAGACGGCGCCGATCCACCGCGCGGTTGCGCGACCGCTCTTTCGAAGAAGTCATTCAATTGCGATGTCGCGATGCGCCGATTGCGGGCCTCGTCGGCTTTCAAGACCAGCGACAGGATCCGATCCACTCGTTGTCCGGTCAGTGCGGATATCGTGATCACAGGCGCCCAATCCAAAAACTTCATCTTGTCCCGCAAGCTTCGTTCAAATTCAATCGCCGTATTCGTTTCTTTGTCTTGCACGGCATCCCATTTGTTCACGGCGATGATGATCGAACATCCCGCGTCGAGCGCGTAACCAGCGATGTTTGCATCGAGCGCGGTGACACCTTCTTCGGCGTCAATGATCACAATCGCCACGTCGGCGCGCTCGAGACTCTTGCGCGCCATGATCACCGACAACTTTTCCGCCATCTCGTCCGTTTTGCCTTTGCGACGTATGCCCGCCGTGTCGACCAGACGGAAGTTTCGCTCCGGAGTCTTGAGAACTGTGTCGATCGCATCGCGCGTCGTTCCCGCTACGGGTGAAACGATGACCCGATCCTCGCCGAGTATGCGATTCAACAAGGACGACTTCCCGACATTCGGGCGGCCCACAATCGCGAGTCGCAGTTCGCCGCGCTCTTCCTGTTCCGCGGTATCGACCGGTTCGTGTTCGAGAGTGTCAATAATGCGATCGAGCAGATCGCCGACGCCGATTCCCTGCTCGGCAGAGATTGGAAACACGTCGTCGAAACCGAACCGGTAAAACTCCGTGCTTTCGCTTTCTTGTTTTGACGAGTCAGTCTTGTTCGCGGCAATCAACACGGGTTTTCCGGTCGAACGGAGCAGCGCCGCGAGCTCTTCATCCAGTTGCGTGATGCCCGCACGAGCATCGACGACCCAGACCAGCAGTTGCGACTCGTCGATTGCCATTCCCGCCTGCTTCAGAATGTTTGCCGGAATTACCGCGTCGTCGTCGGGCACGATGCCGCCCGTGTCGATCAGGGAAAATTGTTTCCCCGACCACTCGACTTGCCCGTAAATGCGGTCGCGCGTGATTCCGGGCTCGTCGCCCACGATGGCGCGCCGCTCGCCTACGAGCCTGTTAAAGAGCGTTGATTTGCCTACGTTGGGACGTCCAACGATCGCGACCTGTGGGGTTTTAGATTCCATGAACTTCGATAGCTTACAAGGCGTTCAAAGCCGTGTCATCTACGGTCGATCCGTGGTATAAGCCTCGGAGTCTTTGAGCACGTTTGAAGGGGATTTCATATGAGCCGATTTGTCGTAATCCTATCAACCACGCTGGTGCTGACCGCGGCGGTCGCGGCGCAGGAACACACGCCCCGGCGGCCAACCACTCCGGCGCCCACCCCGACCCCGCGCATTGCTGCCGCCAACCCGAACGATGCCGGTTGGGTAAGGTTCACGTCAGAGTTAGGGCGCTTTTCCGTCCTGATGCCGGGAACGCCGGACGGCAAGACAAAAACGGAACCGAGCGAGCATGGTCCATACACGACGCACTTTTTCATAACTCGCGATAAAAGTACCAACAACGTCTACCTTATCGGCTGGGTCGACTACGATCCGAGTTTCAATTTCCACAAGCAAAGCGAGCTGGCGGCGAACCGCGACAACTTTGTCAAAGAGATCAAGGCGACACTCGTTAGCACACGGCCGTTGCAGATCGATGGCTATCAGGCGCTGGAGTTCGTAGCGGAAACCGCAGAAATGGTTTTCAAATCGCGTGTTTACATGGTTGGCCGCCGGCCGTATCAGATCGTTATGGGATACCCGAAGGACACGGAAGATCCGGTCACCACCAACCGGTTCTTTAACTCGTTCAAGGTCAGACCCTGAACTAAACCTCGCGCACACAGCCACGCTGCATGAAACGTAGAAACTTTCTACAAACAACTGCCTCAGTACTGGCGGTTGCAGTTACAAAGCCGACAGCAGCGTTTACGCCACCGGCGTTCGAACTCGAAGAACTCACCATTCCGGATCTGCAACGAGGAATGCAGTCCGGAAAATACTCCGCACGTTCACTCGTCGAGAAGTATACCGACCGCATCAACGACATCGACAAAAAAGGTCCGACGCTAAAATCCGTCATCGAACTCAATCCTGACGCCGAAGCAATCGCCGCCGCGCTCGATCGCGAACGCAAAGAGCGCGGCACGCGCGGACCACTTCACGGCATTCCGATCCTGATCAAAGACAACATCGACACGTACGATCGGATGATGACCACCGCGGGATCTCTCGCCCTCATCGGCGCGAAACCGTACCAGGACGCATTCGTCGCGAAGAAGTTGCGCGATGCGGGCGCCGTCATCCTCGGCAAAACAAACCTGAGTGAGTGGGCCAACTTCCGTTCGACTAAATCGACGAGCGGCTGGAGTGCACGTGGCGGTCAAACAAAGAATCCGTACGTGTTGGATCGAAATCCATGCGGCTCCAGCTCGGGTTCGGGTGCAGCGCCGTCGGCAAATCTTTGCGCCGCAGCCATCGGCACTGAAACAGATGGATCTATCGTTTGTCCTTCATCCGCGAATTCACTGGTGGGCATAAAGCCAACGGTCGGTCTCGTCAGCCGCGCTGGAATTATTCCAATCTCTCATAGTCAGGACACGGCTGGTCCAATGTCGCGAACTGTAACTGACGCGGCGATCATTCTCGGCGCCTTGACCGGCGAGGATCCGCGAGACAAAACGACCGCTCAGAGCCGTGGCAAGGCATACACGGATTACACGCGCTTTCTCGATAAGAATGGATTGAATGGAATGCGCATCGGTGTGGCGAAAAAGCATCTCGGCTTTAACCGGTACGTCGACGCTTTGATGGCGGAAGTGATATTGACGATAACCGGGCTTGGCGCGCGGGTTTTCAATCCGGCCGACATTCCTACCACCGGTCAGTTCGATGACTCAGAGTTTGACGTTTTGTTGTATGAGTTCAAAGCTGATCTCAATGCATATCTAAAGACCCTCGGAGCCTCGACGCCGATTCGTTCGCTCAAAGAGCTAATCGCTTTCAATGAATCGAAAGCGGAGTTTGAGATGCCGTTCTTCGGTCAAGACATATTCGAAAAGGCTGAAGCGAAAGGGCCACTCACGGATCCCAAATACCTTCAAGCCCTGCGGAAGAATCATATGCTGACGCGGACCCGTGGCATCGACTTCATTATGAAGGACCTCAAGCTGGACGCGTTGATCGCTCCCACAGGTGGACCACCATGGCCCACCGACTGGTTAAACGGCGATCACTTCTCTGGCGGTTACTCGTCGGCGTCAGCGGTTGCCGGTTACCCACACATCACCGTTCCGGCAGGATATGTTTACGGCTTACCCGTAGGCGTTTCCTTCTTCGGCGGAGCGTACAGCGAACCGACGTTGATCAAGGCCGCCTACGCGTTTGAACAAGCAACGAAGGCCCGCCGTCCGCCGAAGTATTTGCCCACGGTCGACTTCAGCCGGGACGACAATTAGCAATTTTCAAGAAGTCGAATGTCGACTCTTGAGTTATCTTCACGCGTATGAAATCGATCTACAGCGTCCATCCCGGCGTCCTCATGACTCAAAAGTGGATCGCCGAGCTCAAACAGAAAACCGGCCGTTCGCTCGACGAGTGGCTCAAACACATTAAAAAGTCAGGTCCGGCCGATGAAAAGGAACGACGCGCGTGGCTCAAGGAAGAACACGGCCTTGGCACTAACACCGCATGGTGGCTCGCCGAACGATCGTTGGGAAAGGGCGAAGAGTCCGGCGATCCTGAGCTTTACTTACAACAGGCGGAACGCGACGTCGACAAAATGTTCTCAGGCGGCAAAGCGGGATTGCGGCCGCTCTACGACAAGCTGCTAAAGCTTGGTCTAAAAACGGGCAAGGAAGCAAAGGCATGTCCGTGTCAGACGATCGTGCCGCTCTATCGCAACCACGTGTTTGCGCATATTAAGCCGACCACGCAAACGCGAATCGATATGGGTTTTGCCCTCGGTGATATGAAACCGAAGGGACGGTTGATCGATACTGGCGGGTTTGCGAAGAAGGACCGGATCACTCACCGGATTCCGATCGCGTCACCCGATGATATCGACGACGAGGTCAAACACTGGTTGAAAGTCGCCTACGATCGCGACGAAAGTAAGTAAACAAACGAATGTCATCCTCACCTGGCATTGAACTCGGCAAACTCGGGGAAGCCTACGCCGCCGCGTATCTCGAACAACGCGGCTATCGTCTCGTTGCTGCAAACTTTACCTTACCTGTCGGTCGCAATTTGCGCGGCACCGTCGTTAACAATGAGATCGATCTCGTTGCCTACGACGGTGAAACGCTTTGCTTTGTCGAAGTGAAAACGCGCGCGTCCGATTGGTTTGCGCCGCCGCAAGTGAATGTTGACTTACGCAAACGGCGGCAGGTCGCGCGTGCTGCGCGGGCCTACCGCCGTATGTTTGAGTTGGAGAACGAAACTTACCGGTTCGACGTTGTAACCGTCGTCTTACCCGATGGTTCAACTCCACAGATCGAACTAATCAAAAACTATTTCTGATCCGTGGATGTGTCTTTCGATCGTGGCGACGCGTTCTTCACGTACTTGTCGAACCACGTGATCATCTCGTAAAGCACGTGTTCGATACTCTCGCGTCCGGCATACCCGTGCGCTTCGTGCGGCAGCATCACCAGCCGTGTCGTCGCTCCGTGTCCTTTCAACGCCTGGTACATGCGTTCCGATTGGATCGGGAACGTGCCGGTGTTGTCGTCGGCCTCGCCGTGGATCATCAACATCGGCTCGTTGATCTTCGTCGCGTACATGAAGGGCGACACTTTCAAATACATCTCGGACGCTTCCCACAACGTGCGTCGCTCGCTCTGAAAACCAAACGGCGTCAGCGTGCGGTTGTAAGCACCGCTTCGCGCGATCCCGGCACGGAACAGATCCGTGTGGGCCAACAGGTTCGCCGTCATGAACGCGCCGTAACTGTGACCGCCGACGCCGACGCGATCCGGATCCGTAACACCAAGCTCCGTCGCTTTGTCGATGGCGGCTTTGGCGCTCATCGTGATCTGTTCGACGTAAGTGTTGTTGACCAATTCCGGTGTGCCTACGACCGGCATAGTTGCATCGTCGAGTACCGCATAACCTTCAAGCAGGAAGAAGAGATGCGAAGAGCCACCGATCGATGTCGCTCGTTGCGTTGAGCCAGTTACCTGTGAAGCAGTGCTCGCATCGGTGAACTCGAGCGGGTAGGCCCAAACGACAGTCGGCAGCCTCGTTCCCTGTTTGTAATTCGGCGGCAGGTAAAGTGTGAACGAGCATTGCACACCGTCAGCGCGTTTGTAGGTAATCAATTGTTTCTTGATACCGCGCAACTGCGGCGTCGGATCAGGAAACTGAGTTAAAGCACGCGAGGCGGCGGTCGCACCATCGGCCGCAGTGCGTACGAAGTAGTTCGGCGCTTCTGTCGGAGACTCGCGTCGCGTCAGAAACTGTTTACCGTCCGCGCTGAGCAAAGTAACTACGGATTCGTAACTGTCGGCATCGCTGCGGAAGATGCGATCGGTTTTCAGCGTCTGTAGGTTGAGGCGGTCGAGAAACGGGCGGGCGCCTTCAGGACTCGCGCCGGCGCCGGTCAGGTAAATGAAATCGCCGTTTTGTAGGATCGCGCGTTGGCCTGCGACGACGCGCGTTACGGGCGTGCCGGGATCGTTGTAGCGATCCTGTTGATTGCGGCTCGAGATGAGTTTAGGCGCAACGTCCGGCTTGTCGAGATAGAAAATGAACGTTCGCTGCCAGCGTTTGTCGCGATCGAAGTCGGAGAAATACATCATTCCGCCTTTTTCGCCGAAGAAGCTGGTGGTGAAGCGATGCTCAGTCTTGAACAACTCGACCGGTTCACCGGTGAATGGCGCCTTAAGTGTGACTACGCTGTCGCGATGGGCCACCTTCTTGCGCGGATCGCCGTCGTCCAACGCCCTGGCCCAAACTAGTGCGGCGGGTTCATTAGGCCGCCAGCGTATCGAACGTGGTCCAGCGATGACGCCGTTGATAGGCACTTGATCTGCCAGCGGCAGGCTCGCGACTTTGTACGCGAGTTTGCCTTTCGTGTCCCACACTTCGACGTCTCGCGGAAACGACGAATCAGGAAAGAGGTACGAGAAAGGACGATGCGCGCGCGTAACGAGTACGTGTTGACCACCGGGCGCAGCGTCGACTGACAGAAAGATCGAAGGTTGTCCGAACGACGTCGCGCGACCGCTAATCGAATCGACAAGCGCTAACTGCGAAGTCGCGTAGTATTCGTAAAGATTTTCGTCGTGTGGGCTCTTCAGAAGATCTTCGTACGTCCTGACTGGTCCAGGCCGGCCCGAACTTTCCTGCGTGTTAGGCTCGGGTGGAACCGCAGGTGTTGCAGGTGCGGCGCCGCGGTTCGCGGGTACAAGTTGGACCAGGAGCGTGCGATTGTCAGGCATCCATGCGAGTGGGTTGCCGAGCGCGGAGTTGATTGTGACTCCTTTAAGGTTGCGGATCTTTCCGGTCGCGCTGTCTCCGACCCAGACCTCGACTTGATTTGTAGTTGTGTTCAGGAAAGCGAAATGTTTTCCATCGTCACTCCATTCGAGGCCGCTGATCTTCGCGCCGGGTGGTGTTTCGATTTTGATCTCTGAACCGTCGGCGATGCGCTTGAGTGTTAGTCCGACTGAGTACTGAAAGCGAAACGGCGAGTTGGACGCCGGATTGATGCGACGACCAGCGATACGTAACACCGGCAGCGCGAGGTCCGCGAGGGGCGGATATCGCAGCGCGGTCGTTAAGATTACGTTGTCGTTTGTTGGGCTGACGGACGCGCCGGGCGTTGTTGGCGCGTTCAGGATGTCGAGCACTTCTTTAGGTGGTTTCTTGTAGCCCTGCTGGGCAACGGCGGCGGTGGCAAGGCATACCAATACAAAGGTCGAGAGCGCGACGCAGAATCTTTGGGTTTTCATTGGATTCCTCCGAGTTGCGAGGCAAATTATTCCACTTGCACACGGATGTCAATGAATACAGATGTCAATGAATGGCGTTCATGGGTGGTTCGCGCGTGGCGGGAGAGTCGCTTGACAACCCGAATCGAATCGCTAGAATCGACCGTGCTCTAAAGCGGGAGTAGCTCAGTGGTAGAGCATCGCCTTGCCAAGGCGAGGGTCGCGAGTTCAAATCTCGTCTCCCGCTCCAGGATTTGGATGAAGGCGGACGGATGAAGGCCGAAAGCCCGAGGGCTTTCAAAGCAGAAGCTGCTTCATCTTTCCGCCTTCGTCGTTTACTCTTGGGTTGTTAGTTGTTTTAAGAGTGTTCGTTTGCATCGTCCGGCGACTCACCCACGAGCCGGCGTCACGTTCCAGCTACGGCGGCGTAGCCAAGTGGTAAGGCAGAGGTCTGCAAAACCTTTATTCATCGGTTCGATTCCGATCGCCGCCTCCAATAAGTCGTTAAAGTTCAGACAGGCAACCTCGACTGTCTAGATAGTCGGCAAACGGTGCGTCTGACGTTTGCTAGATCAGACTCGTAACGTAATCGAAGGAAAAGACATAGAAGAAAAGTGCCGTTTTCCCCAAAATTCCGTGGCACTTTTGGGAACAGATTACGCGTTACTTGTAAATGATCGAGAGAAAACAGGTGAGTCCGTGAATACTGCCAAAAATCTTCACCAAACCGAGGTCCCTAGGCCCCACTTGGGATTAGATGTAGTCGACAAGCGGTTGTCTGAGGCAAGTAATCCTCCTGCTTGCCCTAACTGTGGCTTACCAATGCGGTTATACTCCGCGACGGATGGTAAAAAACAGTGGACGGACTACTATTGTTCCCAGTGCCACAGCGCGGTGCGAACAGCGTGATTATTTACTTTTCTTCGGCCATTTATCTGTTGTTGTTTTAAATCGGATCTCAAAAATATGTCTAACAGAGTTTGGTGCCACAATTTGCGACTGCACCGTGATTTTCGTCTGGTGTTGTTTGGCGATTAACTGGGCAACATATAAGCCGTTGCCCGAACCGTCTTGACGTGATTCAAATCGAAAGCCACGTCGGAAAACCCGCTCGTCCAATTCCTGTCGGCCTTCTGAGTCATTTACAACTTTTACGACACATTCCCCCCCTTCCGCACTAGGCTCAAAAACAATGCGCGTCTCGGAACCAGGAGTTGAATATTTTAAAGAGTTTTCGATTAAGACTGACGGAATGATGTGCAGAGTTTTATCGTGGGCAGCAATTCGAGGAGAATATCCAGAGACTGAAGATCGAATTACAACTCGCCGACCTCCAGCTTGGGTGTTGTAGATCCGAACACATTTGTCGAAAATCTTATATGGTTCGATCACCGTATTAAGGGGAAGTGAAGCTTGACTGGCATCAGCGAGCACCTCAATTACGTCGAATTCGTTACTCATCAACTCCGAACTCTTATATATCGTTACCAATTCCTTCGGTGCCAGATCCGGGTCAGTAGGCGAAGCTTGCCTACAGAGTCGCTCGGCGTTTTGTTTTACTGCTCGGTTCAATTTCCGAATTTCGTGAAGGGCCATTGAGTGTCCTTTAAAAATGTCCTGTTCAATCACCTGAAAATGATCATCCGCGTCAATGACTCCGGCTATCGCGGTCGCGATCCCAGTTGTTGCTACTCGGCACTCGCGATGTCGTTTAGCCAAAATGGATTCTTTGGAGCCGCCAAGGCGAGGGAACGGAATAAGGCTGGTGAAGGCACCGTACAAGGTGCCAGTTCGAAATGGAGCTGAAGCAAAGCCAAAAGGGCACTGAACTAACTCACCGGATCGCACTTGATCCGTCGCGATTTGTTCATAGTGTCGCCTGCACGCGTCACCCTTGAGGAAATTTTGACTGCAAGTCGATGGGGTTTCAACTATTAGGCCGCTTTTTGGTAGGTCTGGATGTGTGAGGTCAATAACTGGAAAAGGTGAAAAGGCGGCGATTCTTGCAAATGCATCCATTTAGGTTCCCAAATAAGCTCTAGCGCCGATTTCAAGTAGTTTTTCAACTGCTGATACCGCTAGCGCCTTACTTTCTTCCCCTCCAATTCTGCTGATTACTCTATCTTTGAGTGTTTTCATTTTATTGGGCGTTGAAAGCCCTCGAACATATAAATCCTGCGCTATAAAATCTTCCTCTGAACCAGGAGCGATCCCTGCGACGTGAAGCATACCGCTCCATAGGTTCGGCAGGCTCCGTGCACGTCTAAGACCTTCTTCAATTTTTTCCAACGATTCTGATATACCGGCATCCTTCTTCAGAACGCCGTCAGACGAACGATAAAAATCGGCGTGCTCAGCGCCTAATGCCTTCGATGTATAGGCAAAAACTACAGTCGACGGATTCACCCGTTTAATATGTCGCAACAAATCAAGTCCTTCATCCCGACCAAAGGCCTCTCCGACATTCTTAAAATCCAAGATGATCAGGTCATATTGTAATTTGTCGATGACGACCATTTTTGCCGGAGGAATATCCGGCTCATAGTCGACAGCAAACCCCGCTGCCTTGAGATCATCGATCAGATCAGGTCGCTCATCATCGACAACTAAAATTCGACTGCGACGAAGCAATTCTTCTCGAGATAGCTTTAAATCGAGGGATTCTATTTTTAATTTCTTTCGTGAGAAAAGACCCATAATGTAACTTACACGTGAGCCATACCCACACACGTGGTTAAGCCCGACGGAGCCACGTCATCATACTGTAAGGCTACCCAAAGAGCGAGTCAGTGGAATTTCTAAGGACGCCGAGAGCCCAAGTCTCACCCGGGGCTCTCGGTCATTTGGCGTCTCAGGAATGAACGGTACGGCCCGCTAACAACTCGCCTCGACCACTTCAATCTGAGTATCAACCATTCCGAAAAGGTTTAACTCACCGCAACGTGTAAAGGCGTAGTGCTTCGCCGTGTTTGCCAGTACTTTGGATTGGGTGGAATTTTCGAGCGCTGCCATGAGGACCAGCAGTGCGGCGGCCGATTCGTCACCAGCCCGACAGATCAGCTCCGCCAGTGCTTCGATCTTCTCATCGTGTGAAACACTCTCATCACGTTCTGGTGTTTCCGAGAAGTCGATCGTGTCGATGATTCTTTCGCGCGCGTCAGCGCGGCGGACGAGATCAGCGAGCCATGGATCATTCGTTTCCAAACCGTAGCGAATAACGACTCGCCATCGTGGATCGATTGTTCTGTCGTTGATGATCGATTGAGCGCGACGTCTGACAGCATCGCTGATTGGAATTCTGGTTGTTTCAAATACGTGAGGTGTTTCTTCGCGCACTGTTGCGCTAGTATGATTAAGCATGAGCTTCATCCTTTCGTTAGAAGGTTGAGGTTCAAGGGCTGGCTTTGTGATGCCGTCACAAGTCGGCCCGCTTCTTTTTGTCGGAGGGGTGAGCGGACTTTAGCACATGGATTTTCGCTTGTGCATCTTTAATTATCAACTTGCCGCGTGTAACTCATCACGTTACAATCAACGTGCGTGATAAAGAGCTTTCGCCACAAAGGACTGAAGAGGCTCTTTGAAACCGGTGAGCGGCGTGGAGTGACACCAAACCTCGCCAACCGTTTACGCAGACAATTGGACGTGCTGAACCGCGCTCGTACGACCACAGATATGAACCTACCGGGTTATCGACTGCATCAACTCAAGGGAAGTCGCTCCGGTACTTGGAGCGTCAGTGTCAGCGGTAACTGGCGCATTACGTTCACATTCGAAGGCGAAGATGCTGTCGATGTTGACTTGGAAGACTACCACTAGAATCTAAAACAATGACGAGTAAGTGGCTAAACAACAGAAAACGACGACCGACTCATCCCGGAGAGATTTTGCGTGAGGACGTGTTGCCCGGGGCGGGTTTGACGCAGGATAAGCTTGCGCGAATCCTCGGCGTCTCGCGACGCACGATTAGCGAGATACTGCATGAACGTCGACCAGTTACGACTGACATGGCCCACCGACTCGCACGCGCCTTCGGTACCTCGCCAGAGATGTGGCTTGGTCTCCAACAAGACGTCGATCTTTGGGACACTCACCAGGCGAGACGCAAAGAATACGATCGCATCAAACGAATCGTTACATCCAAGGCTGCATGACATGGAGATGTCTACCTTCCGGTGCTTGATGCCGTTGCCGTAACCGAACGCGGGCGGTTCACCCATGGTCCAACGACGTCCCAAACAGACACCCACATCCAATCCTTTGTAGACGTAACAAACATCTTTCCATCCGCGCTCCACTCGCCTATCTCACCTGTATTTTCCAGCGTTTGCATCAACTCACCACTATCAGAATTCCACAATCGAACAAATTTATTACTCGTGGCGCTGATAACTGGCAGCGTTGGGTGAAGGGATAGTTCGTCGCGATCTTTGAACCCAAAGTCGAAGGGTATTCGGCTGTAGGTGAGCACCATCGGAAACGTCGCTTTCAATCGGCCCGTACTCACATCCCAAACCCGACCCTTGTACTTGTGTCCACTCGTCGCGACGAACGTCCGGCCGTCATTGCTCCAGAAACATACTGCGGCCATTCGTCCCACTTGTTGTCTGCGAGTGAGGATCTCAACTCACCAGTTTCGCATTCACGCACGTCGATAAAGGTAGGAATTTTCCATCCCTTAATCCGCTGCCGAGCCATTGCAAACATTTTCCCGTCGGAAGTGAATCCCAGGAACGTACTGGCGGTGTCGTCCTTGTCCAAGGAGACCCTGTGCTTGAGAACTGCCGTCGCGCTATCCCAAACCCAGACACCGCAGCGATAGCGGTGGACCATCACGAATTTTCCGTCTGGACTAAACTGAGCCGACGCTCCGCCGCAAGTCGTTGTGTGTTCCGGCGGTTTTAAAACCGCAAACAAACGACCAGTTTCAACGTCCCACAACTTTGCTTCGTCCGACGCTGACGTAGTAAGTATTAGTTTGCTGTCGGGACTGAATTGCGCGCCTCCTTCCAAACCGTTTATCTTGATTTCATACTTCATGCGACCCGATTCGACGTCCCACACTTGCGCTCTGAAGTTATCTTTTTCAAGGAGCGAGGCTTTAAGGCTATTTCTTTCTTTCACGTTGAGAAACAATTTCTCATTCGGGCTCAATTTCACCCCTTCGAAACCAAAGAAGAACCTGCCACCCTTAATCTCGGCAGCCGCGGACAACCTCGTTCCTCGCCGCGCATCCCAAATTGCGGAAAACTTTGTATCGACAACGAACAGGCGCAGTCCGTCCCTGGTCCATTGCATGTCGTAGAAAGCTTTGTTCGACAATGGCAGGACAGCTTGTTCGCGTCCGTCGGTTAAGTCGATGATTTGAACGGAACCGTCTTTTCGCTGGACCGCCAGTAACTTGCTGACAGGGCTGAACACAACCCAGCGCGGGTTCTTAAGGTCAATCTTTGACCGCAACTTAACGACTTCTTGCGGGGATTCAGTTTTCGCAGTTTGGCTGTAATGAACACTGTGAGTAAGGCAAACGTAAAGAGCGATTGCGGCAATTCGCAGGACCAGTTTGAGTTTGTTTGTCATCGGGCCACCTCCACGGTGGTCCAATTAACAATACTCAGAGATAGTTGGTCGGGCTCCGAATGTCAGTTTCTCAACTGTCATATGGAGTAGAGGGGTTATGAGGATTACAAACATCGCGGTTCGTACGTCCCTTATATTGGCAATCCTCAGCGGTTGCTTGATTGTAAGTCCCCAACCAACCATGCCTACGACGAGCGGTGCGCAGTCACCGATACTTGCTGAAACCAGATACCGAGGTCACCACTACTATCTTCTTAAGGAAATGACCTGGCAAAATGCGGAAGCGACGGCCGTCTCGCTCGGCGGACACCTCGTCACGATCAATGATGCGGCGGAACATGAATATCTGTGGGCGCTCTGGGGTCGAGACCATCTGCTTTGGATTGGACTTAACGACGTCAAGGAGGAGGGTTCATATGTCTGGGTTAGCGGCCAACCGGTAACATTCCTTAACTTTGCCGCTGATGAACCAAACAACCTCGGTAACAGCGAAGACTATGTGCATATGTGGTCGCAGTTTTTCGACTCCTGCGGACGATGGAACGACAATAGGGCGTTGGTAGACGAGCTTCCGCAACGCTCCATAGTTGAACTCGATTCTAAACGCCATTCCGATCTGTCCGGTGCCGAGTAGAAGGAATACAAAATGAAAAGGACCTTCACCTGTTTATTTCTGTTCGTTCTCCTAAGCACTTCGAATGCGTTGCCACAGTCATCCCCACCTCGCCACCAGGTGCCGGTGGCGCGCAATGACGGTTGGAAAACAGCCGCAGCCGACTCCCTGGGCGTCGACTCGCACCGACTAGCCTTGCTCACCCAATCCATTCGTTCGTGGCGTGAGCTTGGGGTGCACGCCATTCTGATCGAGCGCCGCGGCCAACTAATTTACGAAGAGTACTTCGAAGGTTTCGACGAACGATGGGGTTCGCCGCTCGGTAAAATATCCATGACGGCGGAGTCGAAGCACGATCTTCGCTCGGTTACGAAGAGCGTCGTTAGTGCCCTCGTTGGAATTGCACATGGTGAGGGTAAGATTCCATCGCTGGACCAGCCGATTGTCGAGTGGTTTCCGGAATATCCGGAGCTCAACACTCCAGACCGCAGGCGCGTTACCCTAGCGCACGTGCTAGCGATGACATCCGGATTCGAATGGAACGAAAACGTCCCGTACAACGATCCTCGTAATGATGAGATCCGCATGACGCGCGACTCGCAGCCGCTGCGTTATGCGCTGTCGCGTTCCTTTGCCGTTGATCCGGGTACAGACTTCAACTACAACGGCGGACTTACTCAGGTAATGGCGGCGGTACTCGTGCGCGCAAGCAAAACCTCACTTCCGGATTACGCGCGGACGAAACTGTTTGAACCGCTCGGCATCACCGATGTCGAGTGGGTTGGCGACCTCGCCGGTATGCCGGCCGCGGCATCCGGGTTGCGATTGCGCGCGCGCGATCTTGCCAAGTTCGGCTCGTTGTATCTGCATGGCGGTAAATGGAACGGAAAGCAAGTTATTCCCGCTAGTTGGACTGAGCTTTCCACACGTCGCCACTTTCGCTTTCGGCCGCGACCTGGTCCTGACGCCGGCGGTGAATTCGGTTATGCGTACTTCTGGTGGTATTCGTGTTATCCGTCAGCAGCAGGTTTAATCGAAGCGCGCACCGCAGTCGGCAATGGGCAGCAGCGTGTATACGTACTTCCCGGACTTGAGATGGTTGTAACGATCTTCGCGGGTCGTTATAACGATTTCACGACTGGCTCGACGCTCGGGTCAACGATTCTTCGTGAACACGTACTTCCAGCGGTAAAAACCGGAATACGTTCAGGCTGCGCAGGTTCCTGATTCGATGAACCAGCTTTCCAACTGGCGCCCGCCGGAACATTGGACTCGCATCACTACTATCGATATGCACACCGGTGGTGAACCGCTTCGCGTCATCGTAGATGGTCTACCGCCGATTGAGGGTGAGACGGTGCTTGAGAAGCGGCGCTACTTTCGCGAGCACTACGATCACTGGCGCCGCGGTCTGATGTGGGAGCCACGTGGTCACGCAGATATGTATGGCGCCGTGATTACTCCTTCCGCGGACGCCGACTTCGATGTGTTCTTTCTACATAACGAGGGATACAGCACGATGTGCGGCCACGCGATCATTGCGCTCACAAAACTTGCCGTCGAAACCAATCTCATTAGTAAGAACGAGATGACTTTCAACGTTCCCGCCGGCAGGATCCGAGCATGGGCCACAGTCTCAGAAGGACGAGTCGTCGAAGCATCGTTTCGAAATGTGCCTTCTTTTCTTTACCTTCGGGATGAGCAGGTTGACGTGGACGGTATTGGTCGAGTGCGATTCGATATCGCTTACGGCGGTGCGTTCTATGCGTTCGTGAGTGCAAAAAACCTGGGGCTGGAACTCGTTTCGGAAAACTTGAATCTTCTGATCGACTACGGTCGACGGATTAAAACCGCGGTGATGTCTCAGTTTTCGATCACGCATCCGTCGGAACCAGATCTGAGTTTTCTTTACGGCACGATCTTCACTGGACCAGCGCAGAACGAGACACACCACAGTCGCAATGTTTGTATTTTCGCTGACGGCGAGGTTGATAGATCGGCGACGGGCAGTGGCGTAAGCGCACGCGCCGCTTTGCATTTCGCTAAGAACGAGCTGAGTCTCAATCAGCCAATCACGATCGAAAGCATTGTCGACAGCACGATGTCTGTGAAAGTCGTGGAGGTCACGAAGTTTGGACCATACGATGCGGTCATACCCGAGGTCAGCGGGACTGCGTCAATCACCGGTCGCAACGAGTTCTATTTCGATCCGGAAGATCCGTTTCGAAATGGATTTATTCTCAGATAGACCGTAACATGCCCAGATAAAGGAGCCCCAATGCAAGCAGAACAGAAACTATCTACAACCGCGCCCGCATCTCTCAGCGACTACGATGCGATCAAAGAAACAATTCAGCACTACATCGCCGGCGGCAAGACCGGCAACACCGCCGAGATGAAACTCGCTTTCCACAAAGACGCCACCATCTTCGGCTACATTGGACCAGACTTAACTGCTGGTCCAATCCAGGGTCTGTTTGATTGGAACGATCAGAACGGCGCGGCCACAGAACTCGAAGGACGAGTTACGAGCATCGATCTTGTCGGGTCAGTGGCGACTGCGCGTATAGAGCTTGAAAACTGGAGTGGTCACCGCTTCACAGACTTTTTCACTCTTCTAAAGGTCGACGGTGAATGGAAGATAATGAATAAAGTATTCTACCTTCACCCCTAACACACATCAGGTGCTTTCATCAGCCATAAAGTTGATTGCCATCGCACTAGTATGCCTTCTGGTGTTTGTGACACACACGTACGGCGCTACTAGTTACGAACTTTCCTCACCCAATCAAAAGATCAAGCTTCGTATCGACGTCGGATCGAGAATCGAATACGACCTGCTACTCAACCGTGTGCCGCTGCTCGAAAATTCTACCCTCGCCCTCGATATCGAACGCCGGAAACTTGGAGTTGCGCCGCAGGTTCTGTCGGCGACGCCATCCGCCGTCAATCGCGAGCTTCGTGTACCGGTTCCCCGGAAATTCGCGGTGCTTCGTGAGAATTACAACGAGTTACGAATCGTATTTAAAGACGATTACGCGGCTGTTTTCCGTCTTTACAACGAAGGCATGGCCTACCGGTTCGAAACTTCCCTGCCCCTGGACACTGTAAAAGTTTTCAACGAAGAAGCTGCTTTCAGCTTCGCCAATAACTTCGGCGTTTATTACCCAAAGGAAGACGGGTTCTTTTCTCACAACGAGCGAGAGTTTGCTTATCTGCCGTTGAAAGACATCACGCAAAAGAGTCTCGCCAGCATTCCTGTGATCGTGAATACACACGGCGGCGCGAAAGTGATGCTTGCTGATTCTGACGTCGACGATTACCCGGGGCTATGGTTTCGCGGCAACAGCAACAACACTCTGTCTGCGACTTTCCCTGCCTACCCACTAACAGAACAACTAAAGGGCGATCGCGATTTCAGAGTGACGAAAACGGCCGATTACATTGCGGAGACGAAGGGTACGCGCACGTTTCCGTGGCGCATCGTCGGAGTCGCGGAAAACGACGCGGATCTAATCACGAACGATCTGGTCTACCTGTTGGCCCAACCGTCGCAGATCAGCGACACAAGTTGGATCAAACCAGGAAAGGTGGCGTGGGACTGGTACAACGCAAACAACATTGAAGGCGTCGATTTCAAATCCGGCATCAATACCGCGACTTACAAGCACTACATCGACTTCGCTTCAAAACACGGGCTTGAATACATCATTCTCGATGAAGGTTGGTACAAGCTGGGCAATCTGCTCCAGGTTGTTCCCGAGATGAATATCGAGGAACTAATGGCTTACGGCAAACAGAAGAACGTCGGCATCATTTTGTGGGTTGTTTGGAAAACACTGGACGATCAATTTGAACCCGCTTTCAATCAGTTCACGAAGTGGGGAGTAAAAGGTTTGAAGGTAGATTTCATGCAGCGTGACGATCAAAAGGTGATGGACTTTTACGAAAGAGTCTGTCGCGAGGCTGCGAAACGCAAGATGCTTGTCGACTTTCACGGCGGGATCAGGGCCGCCACGATGGTTCGCACATGGCCCAACTTGCTCACGAATGAAGGAGTGCGTGGGTTAGAGCAAACGAAGTGGAGCAAGCTCGCGAATCCTGAGCATAACGTCACGTTGCCGTTTTCTCGCATGCTTGTTGGTCCAATGGACTACACACCCGGGGCGATGGTCAACAGCGGTAACGAGAAGAACTTCGCAGCCGTTTTCGAACGACCGATGAGCCTCGGCACTCGATGTCATCAGCTCGCAATGTACGTGGTTTACGAGAGTCCGTTGCAAATGTTGGCTGACAGTCCGTCTCACTATCTGCGTGAACCGGAGATCATGAGCTTCCTTGGACCAGTTCCGGCAGTGTGGCATGAGACAAAAGTGCTGCACGCAAAGATGGGAGACTATGTGGTGATTGCGCGTCGCCATAATCAGGATTGGTATGTTGGCGCGATGACCGATTGGACCAGTCGAGAACTCGACATCAACCTTTCATTTCTTTCTCCAGGACGGCATGCGCTCGATGAATACAAAGACGGCGTCAATGCTGATCGAATTGGCAGCGATTACCGGAGAGTAAAGAGCATCGTGGAGACTAAGACTCGCCTTCGGATCGAACTTGCACCAGGCGGCGGCTGGGTCGCACGCATTCGCCGATTGCCGTTGCGTCGGAGTGTCCAATAGAATCGAACCAAATGAACGATACAAATGCTCTCAGCAACTGCCGTTTGGCGTTTATTGGCTGTGGGGTGATGGCGGAAGCGATCATTGCCGGACTGCTGCGCAAGCAACTCGTTACTCCCGAGCAGATCGTCGGCAGTCATCCGCGCTCGGCGCGTCGCCAGGAGCTGCATGCGAAGTACGGCATTGAGATGTTTGAGGACAACCGGGAGTCCGCGCTTGCCGTTCAACCGTCCGGACCAGAGACCGGATCGGTGCTCGTTCTCTCAGTGAAGCCGCAACGTTTGCGACGTGTGCTCCAGGAACTGAAAGGCTCTATTCATCAGGATCAACTCGTCGTTTCGATCGTCGCCGGCGCGAGGATGGAAACGATTGCGGACGAGCTTCTGCACGCCGCCGTGGTGCGCACGATGCCAAACACGCCGGCTCAGATCGGAGAAGGGGTAACTGCATGGACGCCGAGCGCTGCGGTTAATGAAACTCAGGAACAGCAGGTTCGCGCGATGCTCGACGCGCTTGGCAAAGCGGTTCGCGTCGAGAACGAGCGACAGATCGACATGGCAACGGCGCTGAGTGCGACTGGACCAACGTACATATTCCTTGTGATGGAAGCTCTAATCGATGCTGGCGTACACATGGGATTCTCGCGACATGTGGCCCAGGAACTGGTCCATCAAATGATGCTGGGAGCGATCCTGTTTGCGAGAGAGTCGCACAAACATCCCGCGGAGTTGCGCAACATGGTTACCTCACCAGGCGGAACGTCGGCAGAAGCGATCTATCAGATGGAGAAAGGCAGCTTACGAACTGTATTGTCGAAAGCCGTCTGGGCAGCCTACCAACGCGCCGAATCCCTCGGCGAGCGGCCTGGCAAGTCAGGTGAACGTTAATGTGTCGGGCCTCGACAAACTATCTATCTAATTCTTAGGCGGACGGTGTCGTCGAGTACTCTCTTGAGAGTTCGTTTGTTTGATATCTGTTCATCTGTCTCGGCTTTCCAGATGTCTACGACGTCACCTTGCACTATTAGAACCCGACCATCCGGAGTAAATGCAATTGAGTGAATAGTTGTGGCATGCCCCTTCAGTGTTGCTATTTCCTGATTTAAACCGAGCTTCCATAGATTGACTGTCCCTCTCATAAGACCACCTGCGGCAAGAAATCTATTGTCCGACGAGAACGCAACCGCATCAACGCTGATATCCGATGCCTGCCCTTTCAGAACGACGACCTTCTTCCTGGAAGACACTTCCCAGATGTCTACTGTTCCGTTGTTCTTTCCAACCGCTAGCAGAGTGCCATCCTTTGAGAACGCGAGGGAAAACGCACCAAATCCTAAATCTGTAATGACTCGGCGTTCTTGAATACTCCAGAGTTCCAAAAATCCAACGTTACTGATGGTGGCAACGGTGCTGCCATCGGGTGAGAAAGCGAGTCTCCATATTAAGGTTTTCTTGTCTTTCAACTTCATGTACCGCCGGTTGAAACCGAGTTCCCATATTTCAGCGCCGTCGGAAGTGCATATCCCAAGCAAGTTACCATTCGCAGAAAAACTAACCGTGGAATTCGAAACGATTGGTGTGGTGAGTGTCATGATTTGTGTTTCAGCATTTACGTTCCAGACTGTCAGCCCATCTCGTCGAGCAACGGCTAGTTTCTCCTGATCCGGTGAGAGAGCAACCCCTAACACAACACTCGTTCCGATAAAGCTTTTGGTTTTTTGACGCGATGCCGTTTCCCAAATTTGTGCTTCTTTTCCCACTCCGACGGCGAAGCGAGTTCCGTCACTAGATAGCACCAGATTTTCCAGTCTACTGTCGGCCCATTTGATGAGAGCTGGATTCCCGGCAAAACTCGCATCCCAGAGTTTCACCGTTTCGTCGTCGCTGCCAGTAACCAACAACTTGGACTCACCGGAAAATACGACACTCGTAATCTCCCCTTTATGTCCGTTCAGTCGCCCAGCAAGCTCCCACGAATCAACGTACCAGGATAGGATTTCGCCATTTCTATGGCCGCTAAGGAGAAACCCATCATCCGGAGCAAAAGCTAAAACGGTGCTTGGGGACTTGAGATCGTTGATGTCTTTAATCAGTCTATGTGAGTTGAGTTCCCATACTTTAATCCCGGTGTGATCCGACGTTGCAATTAACGTGTTGTCTGAAGAAAATGCAACGGCATTCGGCGTCCTTTCCAGCGTCAAGTCCCAAACCACGCCAAGCGAAGTACTGTCTAATACTCTAAGCAGTTTATTGCCTGTGACTACCATAAGTTTTCCGTCAGGGGAGAACTTCAGAACTGAAATACCTTCGATTGGTTCTCTTGATAGACCAATCTCCCGATTCGAATTAACTTCCTTTAGCTGAACACGTCGTTCAAATATCTCAGCAAACTTTCGAGTATCAGGTGAAAACGCTTGGAGATCTAAAGGCGCAAAGGCCCGTTGAAAATCTGAGGCGGCCACAGGATCCTCCGACGTGACAGCGGAAACAACTTCGCTGTCGAGTATTGTCGTCGTTTCGGTGCCGGGCGTAGTTTTCCATCTTGTTACCTCGCCATACGCGTTTCCAACTAGTAGGGTTTTACTGTCGTCGGTAAAGGCAAGAGTGGCCACTCCTTTAATCGGTGATAATGTCCATACTGCTCTCTGATTAGCAATATCCCACAAAATCACCTTTTCATAATCGCCGAGATCATTCGTACCGCCCGCAGCCAGAAATCTGCTATCAGGAGAAACCGCCAAACGTTTGGCTCCAAACCTGAAGCCCTCAAAGGTAGCTCTTTCATGGTGATTTTGGGACCAAAGGAAGAGCCACTCGAGATCTCGCCAATCTCGTTCGTTATACAACGCATCGAGTAGCTCATGACCTAAGCGTAAATCTCCGTTATCCAACTCTTGTTGGGCGCGCCTTAGATTTGCCACATACAGTCTTTCTTGCGCGAGCTTTAACTGCATGAGCGTTAGCTTTTTTTCTTGGAAAACCATGAGGAGAGCTACGGAAAGGATTGCTATGATCGCGATGACTAAACCCAACCAAAGTCGCCGCGTTCGTGTCTGCCGTTTGCTTTCCCTTCTACTAAGTACGCTGCGGCTGACCTCGCAAATGCTGGCTAAGACTGCTTCCCATTCACCCGCAAAAATCCCCTTCTTGATCTTGTCTCTTCTTGCGTCAAAGCCGAGATAGTTAATCGCTAACGGCATATTCATAACTTCGCAAAGAGCGGCGGGAAAAGCTCGGTTTTCGTCTGCTATTGATCCGGAGTTGTTCGGTTTTCCTGAAATCAGAAGTGGGATTATGTGTTCGCTTCCCCTTAGTCGGACGAAACGGCGAATCTCGTCATTTACGTATTCACTGTTTCGTGCTTCGGGCGAACAAATAACTATCAGTTTTGAAGAAGCGCTGAGGTGTCTCTCAATATTCTCGTAATAATCGCCTGCAGTGTAGTCACTGCGATCCAAAAACACATCCAAGTAGCGACGTGAAGCATGTCGAGGTTTTAAAGGTCGGTAGCTCTCCAGAGCTTCCGCAAGTTTGGTGGCAAAAGGAGCATTCTTTCGCGAATAGCTGATAAACGCGTCGTGCTGCCAATTCGACGTTGCCATTTTAACTGTAACTAAATAAAGATCTCCGTTCGGATTTGACCCGGCAAGAAACGAGTTAGAAACTCACCTTCTGCAACAATGTCGTAAACGCAATAGCGCTGGGGAAGTCTTTCTTGAGCTGTTCGGAAGCGTAGGTAGCTTCCGAAGGTGAGATGTGCACGGCGATGATCTGTTTTGGCTTGATGTGTTCTCTGACGATCGTCCGTCCTTCGTCATAGAGCAGGAACCAAACTGGGATGAACGCGATGTCGATTCCTTCTTCGTCGAGATTGAAATCCTGAAAATTTTCGATCGCCGTGTCGGCGTCGCCCACGTGAAGCAGCTTCTTACCACCGAGTTTGATCACGTGGCCCAGGTTCTGAATAGACGCATGTCGTCCGGTCCCATGTCGTAAACCGAGGATGTCAAAATCCACCCCGGCCATCTTCATCGCCCGTCTTTCTTTCCACTGCGGAGTCGTGGCGGTCACACGCGACTTGATCGTCTGGAAGTCTTTGAAGTTTTTCCCAACTTCATCGACCACTTGCTGAGACGACACGAGCACTGCGTTCGAGTTGTGTTGTAAATGAAGCCCGACCGACTCGTGATGAAAATGATCGAGATGCATGTGTGAGACGAGAACCAGATCGATCTGATCAAACGGCGACTGCGCCTTTTCGATCTTCTCCCGCTGGGCCGGTGGCAGGAACGCGTAAGCACGTTGATACTCACGGTGCAGACCGTCGATCAAGACTTGCTTGTCGCCGGCGGAAATGAGAACGCCTTCGTTGGCGATGTAAGTGATCTCGAGGCCCGCTGGGCTTATTGAAGGGCCGGCTACTGACTCCGCGGCAAGAGGCGCAGTCGTGTTCCACGCCCACGGGTGGTCCACTACAAAATAAGCGACGGCGCCAAGCGTGATGAACAGTGCGCCAAGAATCAACGCCAAGCGTTTCAATTCAATAGCTCCTAATTCGCGCCTTTTACTTTCTCAATGACGTCCGCTGCCTGCTTCATCCATTTCTCGCCATCGTTACCAAACCCAACCCCTTCAAA
Organism: uncultured Acidobacteriota bacterium; assembly: GCA_963789185.1. Taxonomy (GTDB): domain Bacteria; phylum Acidobacteriota; class Blastocatellia; order Pyrinomonadales; family Pyrinomonadaceae; genus PSRF01. The sequence goes on along the minus strand of CAWBJU010000003.1, from coordinate 100,636 downwards.
CATCACTTTCCCGTCAACGGCAACAACCCAGTTGCGCGGTATGCTGTTAACTCCCTGTGCTTCGGCGTAAGCCTGACCGAGTAAGACGGGGAAGTTGTATTTATTCTCTTTCATGAACGGCTCAACGAGGCCGACTTCCTCATCGATGTTGAGGGTGAGAATAACGACGTCCTTGCGATCTTTGAGTTTCTCGCGAAGTTTTTGCACGTAAGGCAGTTCTTCCTTACAAGGACCACACCACGTCGCCCACAAATTGATAAAAGCTACCTTACCTTTGAGGTCGGCAAGCGACCACTTCCGACCGGTCAGATCCGTCAGATCAAACGCGGCTAGAGCTGTGTTCTTCGAGTCCCAGGTCGCAATTTCGGCAGACTCCGGCTTGCTCTTCGAATCGACGCGCGCTAAATAAGCGCGCCAACCTTGATCCGTACCACCAAGCTCCTTCCATAACCGTTGCGTGCTTTCCATCAATTCATCTTTGCTGCCGGCGGACGGAGCAGAACCTTTCAAACGCAAGCTCATCGCCGTTTGGTAAGCAGTCAATGCATCGAGTTTGCGCTGTTCGATTTCAGCAACTTTCGCAACGGTTCGCCAGTAATTGCCGGCGTTGTAGGCGTATGATCTCTTCTGGGTATCAGTTGCTTTCTCGCCCGGTTCCTTCTTCTTTAAAGCCTCGGCCATTTCGGCAAGCACTGCCGCAGCCTTCGCGGGCTGTTTGATCCGCGCGTAAGCCTCAGAGAGTATGGGCCAACTTCGCCACCGTGAGTACGCGAGATTGCTTTCTATTTCTTCGCCGCGCGGCGAGAGGTCCGATACACCTCGACTCTTTTCAATGCGTTCCATCTCCGTGAGGGCCTCATCTATCAACGCCGGAATCTTTTCCAAACGAAAGCCACGGTCGAGATAAAACTGCGCCACTGTCACTGCCAGCGGTGGACTTGAGTAAGAGTAACCCTCCAGCGCGTGGGCTTTTGCATAACCGTTGTAAGCCGCTTCCATATCCTCGTTGGAACCCTTGAGCCCATTCAAGGAATCGACACGGGTGGACCAACTGCGTTCGTCCGTGGGCCATCGCTCAAGCCATTCCGACGCCGCCAGCAGCCTGGCCTGGTAATACGCTTTCTTCTTCTCTTCCCCTTCCCCTGGTCTTGGATACGGGTGCGCGTCGTAGAAGCGAGACTGAACGATCCACCTTACGGTTTCAGAGTTGGGAAACAGGCGGATGATTTCATCCTCGGCCCAACGTTGACCGGTCTTGTCACCCACTTGCCTGTAACCTGCTTGCAATGCCTGAAGCGATTCTTTCGTGTTGAGGTTTTTGGCTCGAATGGCTTTTATGTCCTCACCGATCTGCTGGCGCAACTGAGCGTGTTCGGGCACAGGCTTCAACTTGAATTGAAACGTCCAGAGGTTGTCCCAGTAGGCAAAGTCGTCGTTGTTGGACGACGATTCGAGGATCTTGCGCAAGCGTTCCGCGGCCACAGTCATAAGTTCGTTGTCGCCAAGACGCGCGATCAAATTCAAACTTTGTCTTTCGTTTGGACACTTCGCTGTCCACTGCTTGAGGTGATCCTTAGATTTCGCGACATCCTTGAAACTCGGATAGTTGTAAATCTCCGCCAACGTCAAATGCGGCCACGGAAAATCAGGTGACTGCTGAATGAGCTTTTCCGCTAGTGCTATAGCTTCTTTGGTCTGTCGCCCCACGAGGATACGCGCGTAAAGATAAACCGCCAGCGGATCGTTCGGCTTCTTCTCCATCTGCGCGCGATAGTCAGCGAGCAGCGCCTCGGCATCGTAGTAAAAACCTGCGCGACGACTGTCCTGATAACGTCGCTGCAAGTGGAAATCGTTCGGATGTTTACTCACCAATTCCTGCAACATCGTCCTCTGTTTTTGCAGCCGTGCGGAGTAGGGCATTTGTTCCTCATGCACGTTCGCGACCTTCTTCAATTCCGCTTTTATGGCCGGCGACGGCTCGCAGTACTCGCTCGCGGCCTGTGGGAAGCCAAGGCTCGGCAGCAGCAGGAAGCTCGCTAGTAAGAGAAGCTGTAACGCGGTGCGGTAGACAGACGACTTAGCAGTCATTGGTGGTGATCTCCTTGGAAGGTTTTTACGCCAGTCAACGCTGACAGTTCCAAAACAACTAAGGATGAGGGCCAAAATGATAGATGTTGGGGTGGGTTCTGTCTACGGTGCTTGACACGATCACTTCGTGAGGCGGTGCTAGCAGGGTTGAGATTTTTATTTTGTCGCTGGCATCTCGAACAGCTTGTCTTCAATTGGCGCGTTGATTTTGATTTCCGAGAACTTTTGTGTGACCGTGAGCGGCGGGCGCGACAGGCGGATAGTGAAAGGAAACAAGACTCCTTTAATTTTTCGGTAGTCCGCGTAATCCGTCACTTCGGGCAATCCGCCGAGCGCGGTCCGATATTCCATCGAGCGGCGAATAAGAAGCCTGCTCTGCGTGTCGAAGTAAAGTTTTTCGTTTTGGATTCCGAACATCGCTCGCGCTGGGTGGGTTTCCGCGAATGTCGCTTCAATGACGAAGGCATCACGCCCATTGATTTTTTGCAGGCCAACGACCGAAAGTTTTGGGTACTGTTCCTTGAAATAGATGTCCTTGTAAAAATCCGCGTCGCGTTTCGCGCCGAGCAAATCGGCGCCGCTGATAGCACTGACGCGCCCATTAAATTTTCGCCAGCCGGTCGCGCCGTCGAAAGCCTGCGAAGAGCTATTTTCCCCAGCCTTGAAATTCATCAACAATTTGCCGGTTGATTTCCGGTACGTTTCCATTTGTTCGACTTGAGACGCATCCATCCCGTTTCGCATCTCGCGGGTGCCCGTTATCGTCAAAGTTTTCAGAGTCTCAATCTTCTTGCGGCCGCCGACTGCATGAATGTATTTGTCGAGGATTTGGTCAACCGTGGGCAATGATTGCGATGAGGGCACCTCTATTTCGCTGGGCGAAGGATTTTTGGCGAGACTTAGAACTGAGGCAGGGCGCGTTTCTCCCCGGTGACAGGTCGCGCAGTTGACGATTGTTTTTCCGCCGAAATTCGCGTCATTCACAGCGCGCATCATTTCAATATGCTCGCGGGCAATTTGTTTCGCGGGCTTATCGTCTTTGGAGAACTGATTCGGAACGTGGCAATGGTTACAAGAAACGCCGAGCGAGCCAGCCATAAAATTCATCACGCCCAAAAGCTGGGACGCGGGCAAGTCTTTAAAGACCTTGATGTTCTTAAACGTTTGCGCGGCGGTTTTTTCCTGCGTTTGCGCTACTGCCGGACTTTTGAAGTGCTCAAAAAGAATGCCGCCGAAAAAAGCAGCCCAGGCGAAGACGAAACACAGAGTGATCTTCAGATGTTTCATTATTTTTATCTTTGAGGAAAGAGAAACGATGGTCAGGCAATTTTCCTCGCCCGTCCCATTTCCTGCCCGAACTCGTAGTAAACGAAATGCGTCACGCGCCCTTCATCGTCCCTGACGAATTTCCCAGCGCCGTCGAATTCTTTAGTCAAGAGCTCTGTGTCGTTCTCGGCAAACAAGACGTTTCTTTGCCCGGCGGCTTCGCTGATGAGCTTATCTCCTTCGCGCCCGATGACGACGCTCAGTTCCGGTCGTTGCTCAAACTCGTATCGCCCGATGTATTCGTCATAAATTCCGGCTCGGACTTTATCGGCAAACGAGCGGCAGCGCGACGGACGGTGCGCTGTGAATTCGTCTTTGAACTTTGTCATCATCACGCCTCTCAACCTCGCACGCGCCGAGTAGAGACGCTTGGCGACAGTCGTTGTCGGTATTTCCAGGAATCGGCTGATGTCGGCCTGCGAATCTTCCCTGAGATAGAAAAGTGCGACGACTATTCGCTCGTTCTCCGGCAGTTTTTTAACCGCGGCGCAAGCCGCTTTTTGTAACTCGTCCGCTTCAATCATCGTTTGCAGATTCTCAAAAATCGCAGCCGCGTCTCCGTTCACCGAGACGATGGACAATCGTTTCCCGCGCGTCAGCCGATTGCATTCGCTTCGCACGATGCGCCTGAACCATCCCGGAAACGCTTTCGGCTGGCGAAGCTGATGCAGTTTTTGCCAGGCTGAAATGAAAGCCTCCTGTGCCGCATCTTCGGCCAGGTGAAAATCCTTCAGTACAGCGTAGGCGCAGGCATAGGCCATATCCTGAAAAGCGCGGACAATCGCGCTGAAAGCCTCGTGCCTTTCGGCGAGCGTGGCTTCCGAATCCATAGCTTTTATGACGAATGCGTCTATCTCGTTCACAGGTTTCGGATGTCAACTCTCAATAATAAAGAGCCGAGTTATGCTCGTAACTATACTGAAAATTTTTCGGCAGCGCGTTCCCATGACAGTCACATTCGACTATTCGACGCCGCAGTCAGAGTGATATAAAAAATCTGTGTCTAGACGACTGAGTTCTTGAGGACGAACGTGGACCACGTGGATGTGATCATCGTCGGGGCGGGGCTGTCGGGGATTGGCGGCGCTTGTCATCTCAAGCGAGAGTGCCCGCAGAAGTCGTTCATCATCCTTGAAGGACGCGAAAGGATGGGCGGGACGTGGGATCTGTTTCGATATCCCGGCGTCCGCTCAGACTCGGATATGTACACGCTCGGCTATCGCTTCCGTCCGTGGCGTGACAACAAGGCGATGGCTGATGGTCCATCGATCCTCAGCTACATTCGAGACACAGCCTCTGAGTACGACGTCGACAAAACGATTCGCTACAACCATCGTGTGCGGCGCGCGTCGTGGTCCTCCGCCGACACTCGCTGGACTGTGGACGTCGAAGCCGGGCCCGACAACAAACTCGTCCAGCTCACATCCAACTTCATCTACCTCTGCACCGGCTATTACGACTACGACAGCGGTTACACACCCGAGTGGCCTGGAGTCGAAAGTTTTCGCGGAACGATCGTTCACCCGCAGAAGTGGCCAGAAGATCTCGACTACGCCGGCAAACGCGTCGTCGTCATCGGCAGTGGTGCGACTGCGGTCACATTAGTTCCCGCAATGGCCGAACGTGCAGCGCACGTGACGATGCTGCAACGCTCTCCGAGTTATGTGGTCTCGCGTCCCTCGGAAGACAAGGTCGCAATCTGGCTGCGACGATGTCTGCCGGACAGCGCGGCCTACGCCGCCGCTCGCTGGAAAAACGTTCTCGCCGCCACGTTCTTCTACAACCTTGCGCGAAAGCGACCCAACGTCTTCAAGTGGATGGTTGCGCGCGGCGTGCGCAACGAGCTCGGGAAAGAGTACGACTCCAGGCACTTCACTCCTCATTACAACCCGTGGGACCAGCGACTCTGCCTCGTCCCTGATTCAGATCTCTTCAAGGCGATTCGCGAGAATCGAGTGTCTGTGGTGACCGATCACATCGAGACCTTCACTGAAACCGGTCTTCAACTCAAGTCGGGCGAACACCTGGACGCCGACATCGTCGTGACTGCCACCGGACTCGTGCTGAAACTGTTCAGCGGGATGCAACTCGAGGTCGACGGGTCCGTCGTCGATATGCCGAAAACTCTCGTCTACAAAGGCATGATGTTTAGCGACATACCGAACCTCGCTTTTGCCGTCGGGTATACAAACGCATCGTGGACCTTGAAATGCGATCTCGCCGCCGGGTACGTATGCAGGCTACTGAATCACATGGACCAGTACGGCTATTCCGTCTGCACGCCACGTGTCAACGATCCCGACATCGAGCACGAGCCGGTGATCGACTTCAACTCCGGATACGTTCTGCGCGCCCTCCCCGAACTGCCGAGTCAAGGATCGAAAACACCCTGGCGACTTCACCAAAACTACGTCAGAGATCTTTCGATGATGCGGTACGGACGCGTCGAAGACGGCACCATGGAGTTCAAATCAACGTAGGATAAACCTCGCCGAAACAAAACCACGTCTGTTTGTCATAGAGACAAAGGAGTTGCAACAGGAGACACAACATGCCACTGAAGAACTATGGAATCCTCAAAGGAAAAGCTATCGAAGTCCGCCCCGGCGCCGGCCAAAACCCACACTATCAAGTCTATATAGTCGACGACACCACCGACTATCGCATCGCAATCAACGTCCAGTCGAAACTCTCGCCCTCGGAACTGGAATACCTAATCGACGACCGCTTCGACCATCCAATCCTCGCGTTGTTAGAAGAAATTCCGCGTGGCTTCACAAAGATCGCCAGCAAGCCAGGGACATCCGCGCTCGACTACATCCGCGGAAACCTCTTCGACCGCACTCAAATGCGGCCGCTGCCGTTCAACCTCCCCGGTCTCGATAACGATCTGAACGAGAAGATCGACAACGTCATGCAGCGTGCTGTCGCCGACGAGGAGGCAATAGTCTACGCCTTCGGCGAGCGCTGGGGACCTGAGAAGAACAAGAAGGACAAGTACTTCGGGTTCCTTCCTGGCAACGGCATTCACGACATCCACATGAACCAGAGCAACGTCGGTCAATTCGTCGGCGACGATGGTGTGTGGCAGGACGGCGGCGTGCTGGTCCACTTCCCGACCCAGGGACAATGGGTTGGCGTCTTTCTGAAGTTCCAGTCGCAGGGCTGGCACACAGACGACAAGACCGGACACAAGATCGGTGGAACACCGCCTGACGAGCCGCCTATCGTTGTCCCACCCGACACGCCGATATTGCCTACGTCAGACGATCCACAGGGATTGGTCCGCATCGTCGCCGCGCTGGTCAATTCTGTGAAATCTCCCGAGGTCGAGATCGTTACGTTGCTCAATACATCCCCGCGCGAAATAAACATGCAAGGCTGGTCGTTGCTTGATAACCAGAAGAACAAACAGAAACTCACCGGCGCGCTCAAAGCCGGAGAGGCGCGGGCCGTACGCGTCGAGAAGCCGCTCGCCCTGTCAAACAAGGGAGGCATAATCACGATTCTCGATGAAACGGGATTGAAGGTCGACGGCGTGTCTTATACGAAAGCACAGGCGTCGAATCCGGGTTGGACGATCGTGTTCTGATCGCCGGAGAAATGTGAGATTGGGATAGCGCACGATCTTGTAAGCTTGTATGGGACCAGCCTACAATGGGCCCATGAAGATAAAGATCGTGCGCATCCCTTATCTCGTCACACTGCTACTCGTCTCCGCCTCAATGGCGTCTGCCCAGTTCGATCGCATCCCTGGCGCTGACAAACTTGCGAAGAAGGTGCCGAACATTCTCGGCGGCAAACCGCCGATTACAACGGCGCTGCCGGATGCCAAGTGGGGCGATGCTTCAAAAGATGGGTTCGTTCCACGCGAAGCAAGCCGTTCGCTGATGGTCTTGCAGCGAACGCCTTCGGGCGGTTTTGTTTTGCAGCCCGGTTACTACCAGCAGCAAACGCAAAGTTATTGTTTGAAGGCTGGGACACACGGCCCGGGTGAGGGTGACGGTTATCTGTATGCGCCGCCAAAAGGGCCGGCGGAAGATGCGGTGATCACTGTTGTTCGTAACTCAGTACAGCATCCCGAGATCGAACAACACGACGTGCAAGCTCTCTTGTGGGCGATCATTGCGCGCGCGAAATTTGAAGACCTTCAAGCAGAGCTGAAAGCGACTGCGTCGAGGCTGTTGACACCAAGGCAACTCGCGGGTCTCAATCGCAGCGCGCTTGACGTCCTTTCCGGCAACGCGTTAACGGATGCGCTTGGCGGAGTTCCTGAACCATTGCGGCAGATCGCTCAAGCCGAAGCACAACTACGACAGATGCTCACTACGCCGGGTGCGTCGTTCGCTGAAATGGAGCGCGTCGCAGTTCTTTCTGGCGCAGCGCCGCTCGGTCCAGGCAGTCAAACCGTTCCGTCCGGTCGTTGGTCACTTCATCCCGACGGTTACTGGGTCCGCTATATCCCTTCCGGTTACAGCTCGACGCGTGTCGAGATCTGGGTGCCACAGGGCAGCCCTGCTGTCGGCAAAGAATACGATCCGGCGACGCACATCGCCGTGCCGGGCAACACTTCAAGACAGCGATTGATTCAATCAGGTCGCGGGCAGCAAGTGCCTTAATCGGTGTTGATTGACCAGACGGATCGATCAGGTTATCTCATTGCGCTAATTCTCGGGCGCAGTAACTACAAACTGTGCTTCTAACGGAATCGAGTAAGCGCAATAAGCGCATTTCTTCATGTGTGCATTGACTCACCGCGTCGTTTAAGAAAGAAGAGCAAAGCAACTATTAGCACAACGGGCAGTCCGACACTGACCAGCAAGACAAACAATATGAGCGACAGAGGTCAGGTAATGACAGCTGCCCAGGTGGGGAACGCTGGGGTATACAGATGTCTGTTGTGCACGGTTCAGACGACGGCGGACGCTGAAGATATCGGCTGGATTGCTTGCCCGATGCTTGGACGGCAGGTGATATGTATGGGCTGCTGCTTCGACTATGCTGGAATTGCACTGTCAGAGTCCTTTACCGCTCATCCATTTTTTGATGACTTTCGCAAACTCTCGCTGCAGACAGGTGTGGACGTTAACCAACTGCGAATAGTCTGCTTGAACCACCAGGCGCAACTGTACCTGGACGAGGCCGATCGAACGCCGACGCGAGAGATTAAGGAAGCAATGCTCACTCAGCTCGAGAACGTGCGTAACCGGCTGCGCTCATTAGGACACTAAGTCCTGGCCGCCGTAGCTCATGAAAGACTCTGGACGACCTCAATGGTGGTCCAGAGTTTCCCTGCTACAGGATTGGCTGCCGGGGAATCCTCTCCCAGAAAGGAACTCGCCAGGAGTTTGGAATGAATCGATGGGGTAGAACCTCCTTGCGGGGAAGTCTGCTACGCCAAAGCTGGGAAGAGGCACTAAAGATCTCAACAAGTACCTCGAAGACACAAGTAGAATCTGCGTTTACCAGTTAAATAAAAACTCACGCACCAGGTTGATCCCGAAGCTCGTAATTAGCCCCCTAGTGCCCATTCGTAAACCGTCCTTATAACTGTAGCGCTCGGGATACCACGTCTCGGTGGCAACGATCGCGCCGGTGTAGACGCCCGCTAATCGAGGCGCCGAGAGGACGCGTTTTCCGGTCTTCGTTCGTGACGTGATCGTTTCCAGGAACGCGTGCTTCACACGCGCGCCAAATCCTTCGTCGGTACTTCTTTTAAAGTCACTGTCCAGGCCAAAAGCTTCGTCGAGACCGTAGGTCACTGACTGTTGGACCAGGTTGCGACCGAACCTCGACGCGTAGCGCCGGCCATAACCCTTCATTCCCTGCCCCCACTCTTCCGGCGAGTCGCTCCACTGATCGAGACCCGCGGTCACCGCCGAGCGCGTCAAACTTATTGGACCAACCGTATCCTTGACGTAACGATCAAATCGTTCGCGATGCGTGGGAAATTCGTATTTCTGATATGGATCAGGGTCTGGCTTAACTGCGTCAGCGGTGTCCGTCTTAGCAGGAGCTTCCTTAGGCTTTCCGACTGGATCGGCCGCAGGCTGCTGCGCCCAGACTGAACACGAAAAGATCGCCGACAATACCAGGATTCCTAATGTGTATTTTGATAGATCCAGACAAACTCGTTTCATAAAGTTCCCTTCCACATAGATTTAAAGGACCAGATAAAGGAGGGCGGGTCAGGCATTTGTATAGCGACGAATTGACACGATTCTGCCACTTTCTCGTCAACAAGATCTTTCGTGTTGCGGGAATTACTCGATTGTGAGCGGGGTACGCGCCGTGGTCATTAGGTTGACGTTGTTTACGACTGTCAGGGCTACTTCGGCAGATCCCTTTTCGTGTCCCGCGCGAAAATACCAGACATCACCTTTTGGATCCTGGTTGTAGGAACCATTTATGGCGTGAAACAGCCAGTCTTGCGGTGGGTAATTGTCCCGAACTTCGATCGTCAGATCGGCCCGTTCGCCGGCTTTGAGCCTCGTGGTCTTGGCTTGAAAGACTTGAATCTTCGGCACACGCTCCTGGTCCGTCAGCGTCTCGCTGGTTGGAGTCTCTTTTATTTGTGCATCGATCTGTTGCGCGAGTTCGCGAATAGGAAGTTGACCGTCAGCATTGCCATAACGCTCGATATTTATACCGATATTATTTCTCAGGAATGCGAGCGATTGGTCCGTATCCGGCTGGCGATAAACAGTTACATCACCAACAGCCTGGAAATCCACACGCGGTTCGCTGCGCATCTGTGAAGCAGCAACCAATTGAATCAATCCTTCTGCCGCGTCGCGGGCGCTGGTCTGGCCGACAATCACCGTGAGATCCAGTCCGAGACGTGAATCAACCTTCCGATAGAAGTATCTGCGAGTGACGCGCGAAATAATAGGAGGAACTAACTTTTTTCGTTCAAGTTGAAAGCTGGCGAGAACCCCCGAGGTTTGTCTTTCAGGACTGAAGCCTGGAATGAATTCTCCTTCTCTCAACGGCCAGTCTGAGAATTTCAACTTCCGTTTGAGCATTCCCACGACTTCATCGAAGGTCCGGGCTCTGTGACTTGTTTCGTATGTCGACATTCTGCCCTCGTTCTAGATACTCAGAGGCTCCGTGACAGGTGAACCGCCATTAGATGTTGCTTCACTCGGCGTCGAGGTGTCCACCACGATACCGTCATATTCGCTCTGCGTCATATCTATCAACCAACCTTCTGCTTTCAACCACAGACGTCTGGCTAAACTTGCAGCGAGTCCCAATGTGGCAATCACGATCAGGATCGCCAGCAGAAAATATGCGAGTGCTGTAAGACAGCCAAGACTAGCGCGCATGCAGGCATCGTAATTATTACCTGTCTGCTTACCGTATGCGTGGTTACCAAAGCTGGTCCGCCCAGCTTCGTCAACACCTACGAGCGGTACGTTTAGCGGAGGCGACAGGAAGGGATAAAAAGGGTTGTTGCTCAGACCGAAGCCGATCGGAAAAACGGGATTCAAATACCCGAAGTCGTTGTGGAATTGATAAGTCAACTGGCAACCCACGACGTTTGAAAAAGTCGTGACTGCCGAAGCGCAGTCATAACAATTCACAATCGGCCCCTCGGTAAAACCTCCCAACCAGGCATCGATATCATAAATTCCACCGGGGAATGCGGACGACCAATAGAACGGCCTGCCGCCCATAATGTCGTATTGCAGAGGCTCACCATTAACATGCTTCACAATCAACGCCGCTGCCTCGTTACGGTCGGAGATACTGTTCGTATTTGCATCAACAATCGCGTAATCCAGCGCCGTGGTCCACGGATAAATTTGTGGCGTAGTTTGCGACCACGGAGCGGGAGGGACGTCCAGCACTACATATATTCGATGCCGCGTGGGCTGTTCCATGTCCCGCCACTGTTGCCCTCGCCGACACTGATAAGACCAGTCCCACCGAACGTCCGTGCGAGTGATCGCATTGAACCTGCGACGCCTCAGCGGAATCTGCACGAATTCCGGATCGCCTCCGTGACTCGGATCATTCGACACGCCGTTCACGAACTGCACCGTAGTCGCATCGATTGCACCTAGAATTCCCCCACCCGTCGCCCTCACAATTCCGGTTTGCGCCGGCAGCGCAGGCGTGATCTCAAATCGACACTGAATAAAGACAGTGCGGTTTCTGGTGGGTTGCAGCGCATAAGCAGCCCTGGAATGGGCCGGCTTAAACATGCTCTCGTTCCATTCAGGAACGTCTACTTCATGCGTCCGATCGACTCTGATATTCAGAGCATCTGCCGAATGTGCTGTCGGGTCGAAGTTGAACTTGATGTGCGTGATGCGTATTACACAGCGGCCACGGCCAAAAGGATCAGGAAGATTGGGTCGATCATTGTCCATGGTGTGAGAGCAACCTGTGACAATCCGCGTTATTTACAGTTTTTTTGCCTCAAAAATGTCCCGAGGCACGGATCAAGTCACGGCTTGTCGGTGACTTTCAGTTCCTTCACCGGAGTGCCATCACTCCAGCGGCCCATAAATCGTTGCTGCGTCGTGTTACCCAACGCGTATTCCCGGTTCTTGCCGTAAAACGCGGCGTCGCAGAGGGCGTCGAAGAGTTTCCACGTCCCGTAGTAATCAAGCGCGTTTACCAGCATCGTCTCCGCCCGGCGCGATTCATTCGCGTTGCCGTTTTGTCGGGACGATGAGTTGCCCACACGCTCGGGATCGGCTGGTCCACCGCTCGCCCCTTCGCCGTTGTCGTAGCTTCGATCCATTGCCGTGGGCATCCGATGGCTAGCCTGCAAGGAAGGCGTACCATGCGTGTCGGTGACGATCATGACGAAGTCTTTATTCGCTGCGGAAACTTCCGTCGACTCATAGTAGATTCGTTTTGCATCGGTATCGCGCACAAGCGAGTCCTGATCGCCCGCGACCGCAAGCAACAAAGTTTCAGCAGGAATCTTTTTCAGATCGGCGAGCCAAGCGTTAATCGGCGCTTCAGTAATTCCGGGTTCAACCGCCATCACTGCGCGCATTTGCGGCAGTTTCTCTTCTTTCGCGTGTGCCGCCACATTCGCCGACAACAACCCGCCCATTGAATGACCCACGACAGCAAACTTGTTCAAGTCAGGCTTAACGTGGTCACGCTCGGTTTGTAGACGCGTTACCGCTTCTTTGAGCGCACCTATCGTGTTGGGAAGAAAGTCCTTGAGCGGCGTCAATAATGTCGCCTGATACCGCGGATAGACGACGATGTTTCCGCGTTTGACTAAATGGTCCAACCACGCGCCGTAGTACAGCGGGTTCATGCCGCCCCAGCCGTGGAGGAAAACCACGACGGGCGCTGTCGCAGGCTTCGGCGTGTCGGGCTCGAAGATCCAGTACTCCTGATTGCCCGTACCGTAACGGTTCTTCGTTACCCTCGCGTGCGCGTACTGTTTGCCGCCGGGACCGGTATCCGGTTGTGTTGGTGGAGTCGCAGTTTGTGCGAAAGCAGTGAGGGAGAGTGCGAGCAAAATTGTAAGACTGATTATTTTACGTCGCATTTCTCCCTCGAATTAAACGGATTTCACGCGCGGGTTGCAACTACTTCGAGGTATTCAGCGTCGACTGAGGTTGTCCCGTCCGTTGCCGTATTGTTCTTCGTCCAGAGTTCTTCCAGGTCCTTCCGCAGTGCGGCTTGCTTGTTTTCGTCAAGCGAGCCGAACGCTTTGTGCGTCGGGCCGTAGTAAACCCGGAAAAGCTCCACAACTTCGGCGGGAGAAAACGGAAAAGCGAACTTCCCGATGCGCGGCGTCGTCTGGACGTCCGAAGCACCGTCGCCAAATCGTTCGCGTACGACGTCGTCCTTGCCCCACAGAACAGGCGACGGCATGCCCGCAGGCGGTGTCACATGAGCGCCCACGGCCTTGAACATCTGTCCGATAAATCCAGTGGGCGTCCAGTTTCCCATCGCAATCCGCCCGCCCGGTTTGGTTACACGCAACAGCTCCGCGGCGACCACATCCGGACGCGGAGCGAACATCGCCCCATACATCGTCACGACCGTATCGAAACTCGCATCGTCGTACGGCAAAGCTTCCGCGTCGCCTTCGTCAAACTGGGCCTGCAATCCCTCGCGTGCGGCGTTTGCCCGGGCCTGCTCCACGAGATTTGGAGCGATATCAACACCCGTCACGTTCGCACCGAGCCGGGCAGCCGGAAGCGCCAGGTTCCCGGTGCCACACGCAACGTCAAGCACCTTCGATCCAGGCTGAATCCCGAGACGGTCAATAAAATCCTTCGCTTCCGTCTCTAAAAACTTCGCGATCTGTCCGAAATCTCCGGAAATCCAGGTCGCGCGCAATTTGGCTTTCAGAGCGTCCATTTCTGCAGTCTGACTAGCACTAGCACTTTCCATAAACGTAGACCCCTTCCTCATTAGTTATCAATTGATTATGACTGCGACGAGCAGTGGATCGCGGCCTGCCGTGGCACGGATCATGCCGTCACTATGTAACGCGCATTTTTGCGTAGCGAAAGTATTCACTCGAAATGGTTTAAAAAAGACATGATAACCCGCGCTCATTCTCTACCGGCAGCCTGTATGGTCGCGGCGCTGGCCTACCTGTTAGTTGGCTTGGCGGCGACCGGTGCACTCGCGCAATCGTCAACCAGCGAATTTCAGCGGATCCTTTCCGAAAAAGCCGCTTTTGAACCGGCCGATTTCGCCGCCGTCAATCAAGGTCAAACAATCGTAAAACTAACTCCGATTACGGACAAACGGGAAGTGGCCGTGTGCGGAATTGTCAGTCTCCGCACCAGCGCGGACAAGTTTCTCTGGTCGTATCTCGACAGCATGACGCGGCAGAACAATCAGACAGTGCTCGAAGCCGGACGTTTCGGAAGCGCCCCGTCCGTCGCGGATCTGCAACAACTGACGCTCGATCCTCAAGACATCGAAGATCTGAAGGAGTGCGCAACCGGCGACTGCCAGATCAAACTCTCGGCGAAAATGATCGAGCGCTTCCGTCACGAAGTAGATTGGCAAGCGGCTGACTACCAGGCCCAGGCGACACAACTGCTCAGAACGATGCTCGTCGAGTACGTGAGCGATTACCTGGCGCGTGGCCCGGCAGCTCTCATCGAATACAACGACAAACGTGACGTAGTTCGACTCGCCGACGAACAGCAAGCACTCAGCGCCGCTTCAGGATATCTGAACGATCTGCTGCGCAATCCGCAATCGGGCATGCAGCTCGTACAGGACGCAATCATCTGGTCCAAGGTCAAGTTTGGACTTAAGCCGGTGCTAGTAGTCAATCACGTCAAGGCGTACAAGTTCGAACGCGAAGATGGACCACAGGTCCTGATTGCTTCAAACCAGATTTACGCGAATCATTATTTTACGTCTTCACTGGCGCTGGCTGCTTTCGTAAATGTGCCGGGTGCGACACCTTACATGATTTACGAGAACCGCGCACGGACCGACAGCCTGTTTGGACCATTCAGCAAAATCAAGCGCGGTGTCATCGAGAAGAAATCAGTCGCGGGGTTGAAGTCGATTCTCGAAAATTCGAAGTCGCGAATGGAAGGATCGGCGGTCGCTACTGCACAAACGGCAGTTGCAACGCATCAATCATTAGGTTGGGGCCGGCGATTGTTTGGCGGAATTCGTCCGCTCCTGTGGGCATTGGTCATAAGCGCATTGGCAGCATTACTTCTATTACGCAGAACTGAAACTATTCGTGTACCGCTGAAACCCACGCGGATCGAGACAAGGGGGAAGCTATGAGGAAAGCAAGAGTTATTTGGGTAGGTTTGGCAATCATCGTTGGCGGTCTGTTGTCGTTCATTGGCGCACAAGGGGGCCAACAGGAGCAGAAAAACAAAGCTCCCGATTCGGTGACAGTTGAGCTGAAGAATGGACAAGGCGAGTCGGTGGGTAACGCCGTTATCACGGCGATTGGGAAAATGGGCGTTCGTATCAAGCTCGACGTCAAAAATCTGCCGCCGGGTCAGCACGCGATTCATTTTCACGAGATGGCGAAATGTGATGGGCCGACTTTTGAAACCGCGGGCGAGCATTTCAATCCTGAAACCAAGAAGCACGGTTTAAAGAACCCGCAGGGACCACACATCGGCGACATGAACAATTTCACCGTTCGTCCCGACGGCACATCCAAGCAGACCGTGACAAACCAACACGCAATGCTTAGCGCGGATGGCACGCATTCACTCTTTGGGGCTAACGGGACCTCGTTGGTCATTCACGCGAAAGCAGATGACCAGAAGACGGATCCGTCCGGCAACTCCGGCGATCGCATCGCGTGTGGCGTCGTCACCAGGTAACACTTACCACCACCTCGAAAAGACACGGGTGAACCATTTTCATCCGTGTCTTTTTGTATGTAGACTCGTCAGCACTATGAGACGAAATCTACCACTCGCCGCGCTTTTCGCCGTCCTTTTGGCCACCCTTTTGATCTTCGTCACAGGCTATGCGAGTCAACAAAAAGTCAGTATCGGCCCCGGTTTCTTCAACGGCAAAGACTATCTCGACATGACTGACAACGAACGACGCGCCTACGCCACGGGAGCAATCAACGGCATGCTCGTCGCCCCGTTTTTCGGCGCGCCCGACGACAGCCTGAACTGGCTCAAATCGTGCACTGTGAAATTGTCTGACGAGGACATCGCGAACATTCTCACCCGCTACATTCGGGACAACGAGAGCCAGTTGAACTACAGCCTCAACGTCGTCACTTTCAACGCGTTACGGAATGCCTGTCCAAAAACAAAGTAGTGTCGAAAAGCGCGCTGCTCGTTCGTTATCCCATTGAACGGACCTCGACGGTCTGTCAAATCTGCGGTTAAGGAGACCACGGCAATGCCAAATTATTTACTCTTCCTCTATTCAGAGCCCGATGCTTTCAACGAAACGAGCCCCGCGGAAATGCAGGCAATCATTCAGAAATATCGCGACTGGCGAATGCGTCTGCAAAACACCGGCGACATCGTCGGCGGCGAGAAACTTCAGGACGGCACGGGGCGAATGATGCGACGAACGGGCGGCGAGACTTCGGTGATCGACGGTCCGTATACCGAAAGCAAAGAAATCATTGGCGGGTTCTTCGAGATTCAAGCCCCAAACTACGATCGCGCGGTCGAGATCGCAAGCGACTGCCCGCATCTGGAGTACGGCGGCACGATCGAGATCCGCGAAGTGGAAATGATCGTCACCACCGCTGGAGGCAGACAGTGATACGCCGATGCATCTGTCTTTCATTGTTTCTACTGTTTCGATTCCGTCGTTGCCTCGTCGCAGCAGGACAATTTCCTCAAACGTTTGCAGGGAGACTGGGAAGGCGACGGCACAGCGATGGGCGGCGCAGCTCGTTTGCGGATCAAATGGGAGTGGGTGCTGGACAACAAGTTCCTTCGCCTTAATCTCAAGAGCGACATGACGCTGGCAAATGGCGCCCGAAGGGCGTTCGAAGGACAGGCGTACTATCGTTCGAGCGGTGTCGATAAATACGTCGCGCATTGGTTCGACTCGCGTGGCGTGACGTT
This sequence comes from uncultured Acidobacteriota bacterium, assembly GCA_963789185.1. Lineage (GTDB taxonomy): Bacteria > Acidobacteriota > Blastocatellia > Pyrinomonadales > Pyrinomonadaceae > PSRF01. Next base: position 83,690 of record CAWBJU010000003.1, on the reverse strand, counting down.
TCCAATTAAGGCCCAGCTTGACGGTAATACACTCGTCGCCTCGTGGGGCTCGGCACAGACCGAAGAAGGCAAATCGACGTACCAATTGATCGACGAAACGACAATGGAAGTCGTCGATTCGGTGAAACAGAAGGATGGAACGTTCCGCGAGTTTGGCAGGGCGAAGTTGAAACGGATGTGAACACCGATTCTTTAGTTGACCATCTCTTCCGGCATCAATCGGCGAAGATCGTCGCCACGCTGACGCGCGTCTTTGGCTCACGTCATTTGGACCTGGCCGAAGACGTCGTTCAGGACGCACTGCTGAAAGCGTTGCAGCAATGGCCTTTCAAAGGTGTTCCTGAAAACCCGGCAGCGTGGCTGACGCTCGTCGCCAAAAACCGCGCTCTCGATCTACTCCGGCGCGATGCTTCACTCGCAAGCAAAGCTGAACAACTCGAGTTGGCGCTGCCGCGTCTCGCGTTTCCCGCGACTGCGTCGGACGGCGAGATGGACGATCAACTGGCGCTGATCCTGATGTGTTGTCATCCGGCGCTTCCGGTCGAGTATCAGATCGCGCTCACACTTAAGACTGCGTGCGGCTTCAGTACTGCTGAGATCGCGCGTGCGTTTCTCACGCCACAAACAACGATTGCGCAACGTCTCGTGCGCGCGAAACGACAGATTCGAGATCACGGCATAGTGATCGATCCACCAAGCGCTGACGATCTGCCGGCGCGCATCGATAGTGTGTTGCGGGTGATCTACCTGCTCTTCAACGAAGGTTACGCCGCGACGAGTGGCGACGATCTCGTGCGTACTGATTTATGTGAAGAAGCAATGCGGCTCGGAAAGCTCGTTATCGATCAGTCGCGACTTCAATTGCCCGCCGCGCACGCCTTACTCGCGTTGATGATGCTGCAAGCCGCTCGTCTGCCTGCGCGCACACTCGAAGACGGAACGCTCGCAGTTCTCGCGGAACAGAATCGCGAACTTTGGGACCGGAAACTGATCGGACTCGGCATGCGTCACTTCGGCGCCTCCGCCGCCGGCGACACGATCACGACGTACCATCTCCAGGCCGAGATCGCCGCGATTCATGCGCACGCGACGAGTGACGCCGACACTGATTGGACGAAACTCGTCGAACTTTACGACGATCTCTATAAACTCGAACCGACTCCCATCGTGCTCCTCAACCGCGCGATCGCCATCTCGCGCTGCCACGGACCGGAGGCCGGTCTGAGCGCACTCGAAAAGATCGACGCGCATAGTTCCCTACGCAACTATCACTTACTTCCCGCGGTCGCGGCTGAGTTGTGGAAACAAGCCGGCGACAACGAACGCGCCACCGAAGCCTACCAGCGCGCACTCGCCTGCCCCTGTAGCGCCCCCGAACGTGCCTTCCTCGAAAGCCAACTCCAGCGGCTGATTTAATCTGTGTTCCCTTTTTTGCGCGGAATGTGCTAAGAAGAGTCACACCGAAAACCCAACAGCCGAGGAACCCAATGCGACCTGTAAAAGCGACTCGTTCACTGCTCAGTTTTGCTTGCGCGCTGCTGTCCGTACTATTGCTAAGCAGTTGCCAGCCCGGAACTTCCACAACGAACAATGTTGGCGGCGCCGGCAGCACCGGCGGACCACGCAAACTCGCTTTCGTGCCCAACAACACTTCCGATTTCTGGCTCATCGCTCGTAAAGGAACTGAGAAAGCCGAGAAAGAGATCCCCGGAATCTCGATAGAATTCCGAGCTCCCGCCGATGGCAGCGCCGCCGAACAACAGCGCATCATCGATGACCTGCTCGCCAAAGGCATTCAGGGTATCGCTATCAGCCCCGTCGATCCGGCGAACCAAACCGCAATGCTCGATCGTGCTGCGGCGACGGCGACCGTCGTCACCCAGGACAGCGACGCACCTACCAGCAAACGCGAGTGCTATATCGGCACCGATAACGTGGCCGCGGGACGCCAAGCCGGTGAGTTGCTGAAGGAAGCACTGCCGCAAGGCGGCAAGGTGATGGTTTTCGTCGGCACGCTCGACGCCGCCAATGCGCAGCAACGTTACCAGGGTTTGCAGGAAGCCGTCGCCGGTTCGAACATCCAGATCCTCGGAGTGCGCACTGACAACACCGAGCGCGTGCGCGCGAAGGCTAACGCGGCGGACACCCTCGTGAATAATCCGGATCTCGCGGGAATGGTGGGACTGTGGTCCTACAATGGACCAGCGATCCTCGGCGCTGTGAGAGAAGCAAATAAGATCGATAAAGTTAAGATCATCGCGTTCGACGAAGAAGACGAAACGCTGGGCGGTATTAAAGATGGTGCGATCTACGCGACAGTCGTGCAGCAGCCATTCGAGTTTGGGTATCAATCGATGGTGATGTTGTCGAAGATTCTGAATGGTGATCGATCAGGCATTCCGGCCGGCAAGCAGATCTTCGTCCCGACGCTCGCGGTGAAGAAAACCGACGTCGAAGAGTTCATCAGGAAGATCAACACGCTTCGCGGCCGCAGTTGATGAATAACACGCCACTTCTCGAAATGGAGGGAATCAGCAAACGGTTCCCGGGAGTAGTTGCGCTCGATCAGGTAGATCTCACCGTCGGCGCGGGAGAAGTGGTCGCGCTGATCGGCGAGAACGGCGCCGGCAAGTCGACGCTGATGAATATCCTTGGCGGCGCGATTGCGCGCGACGGCGGCACGATCAAGATTAACGGCGCTCCGGTTGAGATCAACTCACCTCGTGACGCCGCCGCGTATGGCATTGAGTTCATTCACCAGGAACTTAGCGTCCTCGACAATCTCGACGTCGCCGCCAATATTTTTCTGCGTCGAGAACCAACCTTCGGCGGTCCACTGAAGTTGATCGATCGCGGCCGGATCTACAAGGAAGCCGATGTGCTGGTCCGCAAACTCGGACTCGACATCTCCAGCCGCACGCTGCTTAGTCGACTCTCAATCGCGCAACAACAACTCGTCGAAATCGCGCGGGCCCTCAGCGCCGGCGCGAGGATCATCATCATGGACGAGCCGACGTCGAGCCTCACCTTGACCGAAACCCGCCGGCTGTTGGAGATCGTCCATGACCTGAAGTCTCAAAACGTCACCGTCATCTACATTTCACATCGCCTGCACGAAGTCGAAGAGATTGCGGATCGGGCTGTGGTATTGCGCGATGGGAAGAACGCCGGCGTACTTCAACGCAACGAGATTAATCGCGAGCGCATGGTTCGAATGATGGTGGGGCGCGACTTGAAAGACTTCTTCACCGGAGCTGAGGGCAAAGAAGAGGTTCCGGCACAGAAGGAAGGCCAGGGTTTCGAAGTGCGGCGGCTGCGAACGTTGCGGTATCCGAAACACACTATTTCTTTCAGCGTCGCTGACGGCGAAGTATTGGGATTTGCGGGGTTAGTTGGCGCCGGACGATCTGAGATGGCCCGCGCGATCTTCGGCGTCGAAGATGCTCACGAAACTGAAGTCGTGCTCGACGGAAAAACGCTGAAGATCACCGGACCACGGGACGCAATCGCGCACGGCATTTATCTCGTGCCAGAAGATCGACGTCAAAGTGGACTGATCGTCGACTTCAACGTGCGGGAAAACATTTCGCTGCCGAACCTCGACGCTTACTCGTCTGCGAAGATCATTAATTTCAGCAAAGAATCGAAGGCAGCAATCGACGCGTCCAAGGCGATCAACATCAAGACACCGACGCCGGAAATGCGCGCAGCCAATCTAAGTGGCGGCAATCAGCAGAAAGTCGTTCTGGCGAAGTGGCTAACTTTCGCGCCGCAGGTGTTAATCTTTGACGAACCAACCCGCGGAATCGATGTCGGCGCGAAGGCAGAGATTTATCAGCTCATTCGTAACCTCGCCGCCAACGGCGTTTCGGTAATTGTTATCAGCAGTGAGATGGAAGAGGTGCTGGGAATCAGCGATCGCATCGCCGTGATGCATGAAGGCCGCTTAACCGGAATTCTGGAACGTTCACAATTCAGCGAAGAGGCCGTCATGCATCTGGCCACAGGCACTGAAGGGTAATCGCTTATGAAAAAAGAGCTCGGAATCTTCGTACTGCTCGTCGTCCTCTGCATCATCACTTCAATATACAATCCCAACTTTTTGTCGACGATCAATTTGCAGAACACCGGGCGGCAGATCGGTGCGTTCGGAATCTTCAGCATCGGACTCGGACTGGTGATTATCACCGGCGGTATCGAACTGTCGGTCGGATCGATGATGGGATTACTCGGCGTGCTGCTCTCGATGATGCTGACGGAGTGGAATCTTGGGATCGTGCTCGCCTTGCTCGGTTGCATCGCCATCGCGATGGCCCTGGGACTGGGCCATGGGCTGTTGATCACACGGCTCAATATGCAACCGTTCATTGTCACGTTGTGCGGGTTGTTGTTTTATCGCGGCGTCGCGCGTTTCATCTCAGGCGATGAGACGAAGGGTTTCGGCACGGTCGCCGGTCTCGATTTTCTTCGTTTCCTGGCGAACGGAAATCTCGCCGGGATACCGATGCCGTTTGTGCTGCTGATCATCATCAGCGCGATCACGTGGGTGGTGCTGCACCGCTCAGTTTATGGACGTTACCTGTTCGCGACGGGTCGCAATCCGGAAGCGGCGCGGTATGCGGGCATCAACACCAAAGGCATCATCACGCTGACTTACGTTATTTGCGGCGCGCTCACCGCGATTTCCGGGATGATTTTCGCCTTCTACACAAACTCGGTCTCCCCTGCGAATCACGGCAATGCATACGAACTTTACGGAATCGCGGCTGCGGTGCTGGGTGGGTGCTCGTTGCGTGGCGGCGAAGGTTCGGTGATCGGGATCGTGATCGGTACCGCGTTGCTACAGGTGTTGCGCAATCTCGTTAATCTGCTCGACATTCCGAGTTCGCTCGATTTCGCGGTGATGGGTGCGGTGATTCTGATTGGTGTGATGGCGGACCAGATCTTCACCGAGCGCAGGAACAGACGGCAGATTGCGTTGATGCGTGAAATGAGTGCTCGTGAAGCCCAATCGAATTAATTTGGTTTGGAGAAAGTTATGAAAATCCGCGTGATTTCTTCCATCGTGCTGTTATTCCTGGGCGTTGTTGTAGTCAATGCACAAAAGATCGATGCCTTCACACTTAAGAACCGGCACGGCATGGAAGTGAAAATCATCAACTTCGGCGGAACCGTTACCTCGATCAAAGTGCCGGATCGAAATGGTAAGTTTGCCGACGTCGTTTTGGGCTTTAACAACCCCGATGACTACCTCAGGCCGCATCCGAGTTTTGGCACGGCCGTTGGACGTTTCGCGAATCGCATTGCGAAAGGACGTTTTAAGCTCAACGGCGTCGAGTACCAGCTCGCAATCAATAACGGCGAGAACCATCTGCATGGCGGCATTAAGGGGTTTGACGACGTCTTCTGGACTGCCGAAGAAATCAAATCATCTTTGGGTCCGGCGGTGCGACTAACGTATCTCAGCAAGGACGGCGAAGAAGGTTATCCGGGAAACCTGAAAGTGACGATGGTCTACACGCTTACTAACAGTAACGAACTGAGAATCGACTACACCGCAACAACCGACAAAGACACGGTTGTGAACCTGACGCACCACTCGTATTTCAATCTCGCGGGTGAAGGCAACGGCGACATACTCAATCACCGGCTCAAGTTAAATGCTTCTCGTTTCACACCGACTGACGCCGGATCGATTCCGACGGGTGAACTGCGAGATGTCGCGGGCACACCGTTCAACTTTCTGAAGCCGACAGCAATCGGCGCGCGCATCAACCAGGACGACGAGCAGCTAAAGTTTGGGAATGGTTATGATCACAACTTCGTGATTGATGGTGTCCTGGGTCGTTTGCGGCAGGCTGCTGTGGTAACTGAACCGACTACCGGGCGCGTGATGGAAGTATGGACCACCGAACCGGGGGTTCAGCTCTACACCGGCAACTTTCTCGACGGGACGCTCGTGGGAAAATCCGGCCAAGCCTATCAGCGTCGATCCGGGTTTTGTTTGGAAACTCAGCACTACCCCGACTCGCCTAACAAACTGAACTTCCCTACTACCAAGTTGAAAAAAGGCTCTGTTTTTAGATCAGTAACGATCTACCGTTTCTCGGCCCGGTGAACACCAAAGCATCCTCAAGCTCCAGGCCAACGGTGCTCCTGTTTGGCGCGACGATGTTTCTCAGCGCCCTTTTGTTGTTCTGGGTGCAACTCATAATCGCGAAGATGCTTTTGCCACGGCTTGGTGGGACTCCCGCCGTATGGACCACCTGCATGCTGTTTTTCCAGGTGCTGTTGTTGGCGGGTTATTCGTACGTACTTGTTACGACTGCATGGATCGGAGCTCGTACGCAGGCAGGGTTGCACATTGGACTGTTGCTCGTGTCTTTACTTTACTTGCCGCTTGCGCCAGGAACCTTCGCGTCGATCTCTGACCGAAGCAATCCCGCTCTCTGGCTCTTTGGTTACCTGCTAATCGCGATCGGGTTACCGATTTTTCTGATCTCGACTACCAGCCCGTTACTTCAAAAGTGGTTCACGCGCACGAGTCACGCGTCGGCGAGTGATCCGTATTTTCTGTTTGCGGTGAGTAACGCTGGCAGTCTGCTGGCGTTGGTGAGTTATCCAGTGGTTCTGGAACCGACGCTTACTTTGTCCACGCAGAACCGGCTGTGGATGGTGATGTATGTTGTGTTCCTGGTGCTGAGCGTGGGTTGTGTGATCGTGTTGTGGAAGTCATTGCGAGGGGCGAAAGTTGAAGCTGATCCGAGTGTTGTCGTCCCGACGGAGATGTCGTCCGTTACCTACAAGCGACGCCTCTACTGGATTCTGTTAGCGTTTATTCCTGCAAGCCTACTGTTCGGCGTCACTACATACATCACCACCGAGATCGCACCCACGCCATTGCTTTGGACGATTCCGCTCGCGCTTTACCTGGTGACATTCGTGCTCGCGTTCGCCGGCAAAAATTTCCTTCCCGAACGATTCGCGAATGTTGCCCTTACGGGTTTGGCTCTGCTTCTTACCCTCGTGATCGCTGCCAGCGCCACCGAACCAACCTCAGCCATGGTCCTGCTCCATCTTTGTTTCTTCTTCGTCGCCGCCACCATTTGTCACAACAAGCTGGCCGGAGACAGACCCTCAGCCACACGCCTCGCCGATTTTTACTTGTGCGTCGCCATCGGCGGAATGCTCGGCGGACTATTCAACACCTTAATCGCGCCGATTGCGTTCAACACGATCCTCGAGTATCCCCTGGTAATCGTTCTCGCCTGTTTGATTCCGCGTGTAACGACTGAAGACGATTCCAGAGCCGATCGATTGTTTGACGTGATCTGGCCGCTCGTTATCGGCGCACTGACAGTCGCACTCGCCTTCATTGTTAAGGGATCGGAATTGAGTCCGGCGATTCGTATTGCGATTGTCTTCGGCGCGCCCCTAGTGATCGTCAATCACCGTTTCCGCAATCGACCGGTTCGATTTGCGCTCGCTCTTGGCGCGATAATGCTTGGCGGCGTCGTTTACTCCGAGATCGAGAACGGCACCTTACATGCGGAACGCAACTTCTTTGGCACGCTGAGCGTGCGATTCGACCCGCACACCGCAACAAATACTTTCTATCATGGCAACACCATACACGGGCGGCAGTTTGTCGATCCTCAACTTCAACGCGAGCCAGTTTCATACTTCCATCGCGACGGACCATTGGGAAGGATCTTCGAAGCCTTCAGCGCTAACGCTGCATCGCCAAACGTTGCGATTGTCGGACTAGGAACCGGCTCGATGCTGTGCTACTCGTTTGCTGGTCAGCATTGGACGCTCTACGAAATCAATCCCGCCGTTATCGACGTCGCGCAATCACCGCAATATTTCACTTACCTGCAAAAATGCGCGGCCGCTTCCACTGAAATAGTGTTGGGCGACGCGCGTCTGCAATTGCAGAATGCCCCGGACCAGCATTTCGGTCTCATCATTCTCGACGCGTTTAATTCCGATGCCGTCCCGATCCACCTTATGACGCAGGAGGCGATCGCGCTCTACAGATCGAAGCTGGCGCCGGGCGGGATGCTCGCATTCAACATTTCGAATCGCAGCGTCAAGCTCGACACAGTCCTCGCGGACTTAGCTAAAGGCTTCGGCGCAACGTGTCTGAGCCTCGCCGATGGAGAGCAAAATGCTCGAACAGGCAAGGACCCTTCCGAGTGGCTGGTGATGGCCCAGCAATCACCGGCGTTCGAAATTCTGGCCCAGGATCCACGTTGGCGAGTGGTTCAGCCAGGAGATGGATCGAGCGTCTGGACCGACGATTTTTCAAATATTCTGAAAGTGTTCCGCTGGTACTAAATCGTTAACTGCTCGCCTTATTAATCTATTGACTTTTCCATTATCGAGGAATATTGTGCCCCCGCTCAAAATCCCCCAGCCGCCAGCTTTTTAGTCTGTTCCATAGAAAGTCACAGCCGAATTGCCGGTAAGACCTACCGCCGGCCTCGCAGGATAAAGTCGCAATGGAAAAAGATCTCATCTTTAGTAGGCTTCAGCAGCTTACCGGCCGCCTGAAACCTGCACAGCGAACGACCACGGCCGATCTCGAGGAACTACAACGCAACCTCGCCGAACAACTGGGCAGAGACCCGTCGTTCACCGTTTTCGGAGAGCGTCTGCATCACGAGGGCGCGGAACATCTCGAAGCGACAACCAGGCCCGCGACGGAACAGTTTTCTCATTTGTCTTCATTACTCGACGTTCAACCGCGCGTCGCAGAAGGCGCGGTCGCACCGCTTGTGTTCAGACGCGAAACAGACTTTCAGAACAACCTCCTGGGCAATTCAGTACCCGCGTGGGGTTCGGGAATGGCTCCGTCGAAAACCATTGGCCCGTTTATCGACGACCATGGGCTTCAAGTCTGGTTCGATTTCTTCAGCGCCGTTCACCTCGTGTGGGTGTGCTTCAAAGGAAGCAACACGCCAATTCTGCTGGTTCCAATTCGCGGCATCCTGACGCCACGACAGTCTTACCGTATTGAACCGGGAAGTGTTTGGATTGCCTCGCACCTGATCGCGAACAACCCGTTGCTTCACGGTTACTACACCGGCTTGAAGATAAGACGAGGAGTACTTGAACTTTCCGCCAACGCAGAGATAACTAACGGACGGATCATCATCAACGCAGGCGTTAATGCAACGCTGAACCTCGAACTGGACCAGAACACCGTTACTTCTCCTTCAACCGAGGCCGGCTTTCACGCAACCGAGGCGGATGTCGAACTCCCAACAGACTGTGAACTGAGGTTCAATACCGGCGGCGGGAAACTTGTTGCTGCAAACGCCAGGTGTGAAGTATTTGGCTCCGAGGTGGAGTTCGGATTTAGGAACACCACTCCTCTATGGATTCCTGAAATAGGTCAGATTCTTCTTCCTTACTCCGTTACTTCGACCGGCGACTCACCCGATACTTTTGAAGTCCGCTCGTCCAACTCACTGCTTTGCAATTACACCGGTAGCGCGAAGATGGACGGCGCAAGCGGTTGGCTGTTGCCTGCCGCGAAAATCGATCCGCAGCAATTGGGCCATGCAGCCGGAACTGGCGCGTTGTGTATCGGATTGTCGAAAGGTCTTCTTGCGAATTGGAAGGGACTGCGCGGCAATCTCACGAAACTGATTAAGCCGGCGATCATTGTCGAGCCCGGCATGTTAACCGTCGCTGATTTCTTCGCGAACAACGTCGAAGGAAAACAGCGGTGGACACTTTGGAAGAATGCGGCAACTCCGCATCACTCGGATATCACTCTGCGTTTTGGCAAAGCGTTTCCTTTCATTCATGTTTCGTCTTCCAAGGGCAGCGAAGCTCTCCTCTTTTTCTGTAGCCACGTCGCGTCGTTTGACCGCCCAGTTGACGCCAATGGTTCGCCATTTGTTATTGAGTCTTTGATCGCCCTCGCGAGCATTCTGCAAACCGGCTCTGATTTTCGCGCTTCCCTTTTCGATAACGATCTGCTGTTCGACGGAAGTGTGAACAAGCCCGAGGCCTTTCAGAAATGCTCCGTTATTCTCAGAAATGCATACTTCGGGACAACCCGGCCTTACAGTCTGTTTCTTACCGGTGAGCTGACGGGGGACGATGAAGTCACCAAGGGAGTAGTGGCGCTTCTCTTCGGCATTTATCTTTACCTGCCGACTCTGCCTGATCCTTATGTCGCGAGTTACTTAACCTCGGTTAGAGGAAGAGGCGTCTCCGAGTTTGGGCGTCTGCAAATGGCCCTCGCGGGTTTTGTGAAATGGCCGGCTCCGCAGAAGGATGAGGTTGCCGAGGACGGTTCGCCTGAAAACCCGGCCTACGTCTATTTCAAGTTCGCACCGCTCGATCAGTCTCTTCTGCTTGGGCGATCGAGCGTTGACACGAGCACCGTCAACGCCGATCCGGCGCGTCCAGTAGTTAATAACTTTCAGGTCGGCGTGCGCACGTTCAATCGCAACATCATTTCCACCGCCGCCATCGAGCGCGCGTCAGTACCAATTCAAACTTCCGAACGACTTAACATCGCCAAAACTAAACTCTCAGCAGGCGACACAACTCTTCGCGAGAGAATCAGCAGAGCGATCGACTCTGGAGAAATACACTCGGCGATCAGGGACTTCGAGACCAACCCGCTGTTGAGTCATATCACCAACAAGACTGAGCACATCGATCGCGTCTTGAATGTCGCGATCGACACCGCCGCCGGCGCAGGCTTTCTTCAGGATCCGTTCGCATCTTCAAACGTGACGAAAGCAACGGCGACGGCAGTTACAACAGACCGCGAGTTGGAAATTAGCTTTGCCCCTGACAACTTCATCCTGCTGGACGTCTCAAGCAATGCGGACCAGATGGGTGTGAGTCTGGGTACGGCTGTCCAGGTCGAACGAGATCCGCGAGGAGAAACAAGTCTTCGCGGAGTGAACGCGCTCGCGAATTTTCCGGCCGGCGCGAATATGGCGCTGCAAATATTCAACATGGACGTGGTGGGCATTGCGCGAAATTTGCGGGCCCTCACGCTACCGCAGATCTCGTGGGAACCTGTCTGGAATATTCCGCTCGAGGTGGAGGGCGGCCCGGTGCTGGATGACACGGTGACAGTCACTCCGGGTATGTTGATTTACGAAAACGATGGAATAGCCACCCGCTTCTTCTCGTCGAGTCCTTATCCGGTTCCAATTACGCCACTCTCTGTCACGAGGCATTTCGTGAAGGAATACAACGACAACGTTCTTCCGCGGCAATTGGTCTCAGTGTTCACGCTGCCTTTCGCGATGATTGCCAAAGCGAATTTCAATCGGAGTACCGTTGGAGATCCGCTGGACAGCACGAGAGTCTCATTTAATAGACCATATTTCGACGAGTTACGTGGCGGCCTGCAAATTAAGTCGCTTGCTCCAAAATCAGCTTCGCCAACGAGGAGAAGCCCGGAGTTTAAGCCGGGATGGACTATTCAACTGGACGAGACCATGAATGGGGTCCTTTTTGGCGCGCCTGTAACCGGACTTCTCAAATGGTTCCTGTTCGGAGTGCCTATCACCGGTAGCACGCTGGGCAAGACCGTCAAGAAAATTTTCAATGAGCAGTTCCAACCGGGCGGCAAAAAACCGAAAGTTCCACTCGAGAGAATCGAGTTCTCGGGTTATGGCGCTTCGATCATAAGCAACTGGCTTGACGCAGACGCAGCAATCGCCGAAGTAAGCCAAACGCAATTCGATGTGTTGATGGGGCGGACAGCTCATGAAGTGGTGCAGGTGCGGAGCATCTTGTACCCGTGGGGTGTTCACGTTGTGCGGACTATCACCCTCACGCGTTCTGCCAATGGCTATGTATACCGTTCCGATTCAGGCTGGCAAGCTGAGAGCGACGGCTTCTTTGACTTCGACTACGTTATCAATTTTGAGAATTCGTCCGATAGGCCTTTGGTCGATAACCCGTACGACGTCCATCACGACATAGTCAAAGGTGTTTCCAACGTTCGGGAAATCAAGGACTACGCCGCCGGTGGTACGTTCAACTCGTCATTCAGACTAAACGATCCCGACCTGCCGCCCACAGTGCAAGGCTTAACCATCGCCCAGTGGAAGAACCTTTATCCGGGGCAGGTCATCGCCGATTTGAACCACGTGTTGCAGGTAGAAATGCAGGCAGTGGTTTTCGATGCCGACGTTCACTTCGACAACGTCACAAGCGGAGGAGTGAAAGACGACGTCTATAACGATTTCAAAGTGCAATCGCGAAAGATGCTTGGCTATGTGCAACTCGCTCCCGGTGCAATATTGGTACCCTCACGCGTCTTCGCCGACCTTCTCAACTTCCAGAGCGGATCGATTGGTGGACCAGTTGATTGCGTGATCGAGATCGCCAAGTCTGAACAGAAGATGCGTCTTTCGAGGGTGGATGTGAGTCCGGCGAAGGACGCTGCGAATAAGAATATTTTCGTCAGCGCCGCGCGCGGGGCACTGATCCTACCGCCCGACGGCTCATGGTCCGTCGTCAAACAGCAGTTGGACACCAAAGACGTCAAAGTGCTCGAGATCGGCGAGACTGTTCCGTTGATCAAACGGAACGGAGACCCTCTTCACCGTATCGCCGAACCAAGGGACGTGGTCCAGCCAACCTCAAACTTGAATTTTGGAATCGTCCAGTCCACCGGCACGCAGAAGCTGCTGTTTGACCTTCCGCAGTTTTCGCCAAACGTAAAGAAGCTGAAGAGCGCGCAAACGTATTTCGCCGATGCTTACAAGCTTCTTAATTCGAAAGGTGTGTTCCCAAACGTCGCCAACGCGTTGGCGCTAACCAACGCTGAAAAGGAAGTGGATATCCTGGGCGAGGGACTCATGCAGATGCCGGAGCACCCCATCAACGTCAAGAGTCTGCTGCCACCGAGTTATTCCTACGCCTTTGTGAACGAACCGGGGATCCTGAAGATTTACGCAGAATACGAAAACGACGGGGGTGGCGACGGCAATCTCGATCTCGGAATCAATTCCCTCGGAGATGCCGCGAACAAATGGAAGGCTGCCCTCTCAAACATCAGGGTGGTTGTCGATCTCGGTCCATTCCCACGCCTGATGTGGGTTGACGGAAACTTCAATGCCAAAAGCGGCGTCAACGCCAAGTACGACGTACCTAACCTCCAATTTGGGCCAATGCTCAAAACAGCAAAGGACATTCTTGCGATCCTGGCTGCTCTGTCGGGCGACGATTTTGACGACGGAATGAAAGTCGGCATGAGTAATTCGCCCGACGGTTGGGAATACAAGTTCGAATGTTCTCAGGAAATTCCGGTTATCAAGTTTCCCTCACCCGCGGTCCTGTTAGCTAATCCAAACCCTCCACTGAAGTTGGAAGCCGGGTTGAAGGTTGGTTTCTACTTCAACTCGGTCATGAAGATACCGACCGACGTCACCCAACTAGTGCCGACGTGCGGCGCTTACGTCGAATTCTACGGGCGGATCCAGGTGATGTGCTTTACGTTGGCGGCCGCCAGCGTTTATGCCGTCGGGCAGGTGAACCTGGGTATCTCAGCGGACACCAAAGCCAAAATTTCATTGCGCATGAAATTTGGTTTCGGCGTCGAAATCGTCGTCGGTCTGCCGGTGGTTGGGAACGTGTCAGTTCTCTACATGATCTCGATTGAGCTGGGGATCGATGCCGCCTCAGTAACGGTCGGTGCTTTCATGCTCTTCCGTGGGCACGCTGAGATTTGCGGTGGTCTGGTAGGCGTGACTATCCAAATCGAAGCAGGAGGTAAGGTCAAGAAAATCATCGATGGGCCATGCGAATGCATCGCTCAGGTCACCTTCTCAATCGACATTACGATTCTGTGGGTCATCGACATCTCGTTCGAAGACACATGGGAAGAAGCCAGGCAGATCTCATAGCAACGAAAATCAAAAGCCATGCTAGCACCAGAAAAACTTAGAATCCTTGCCTTTCCGCAGCGAATCGTTGGAGATCAACTTGACGTCAACGTTTTGCTGTTGCCCACCCAGAGAATGTTGAACAATCAGACCTCGTTTGAGAGTCAACTCAATCCCGGAACATTTATTGACTTGCCGCGATTCATCAACGCCGAGCTGAGCCTGGAGGCGAAGGTGATCAGGGGCCTGAGCACTTACCCATTTGCCCTCGAGTCGTCGTTAACACCCCAAGGCGCGAGTGTCGAGACCATCGTCACCAATGCTGCCTTCCCGCCCAACCTTCCTGCGGTGTATGAAGGACTGGCGGCCCAGTTTCAATTTGATGATTCGTCACTGGCCACGGAAGCAGGGGCACCCGCGGTCAAAGCGGACAAGGATGGCATCCGCAAGTATCTACCGAAGTCGTACCGAACTGCCTTCAACTTTACGAACCCGCGCACTGAGTTCGCGAAAACAGATGACAGCTATCACTGCGCGATCAAGAAAGCGCCGGAACTCGATCCAGCGTTTGAGACTTCACCTCCTCTCGTCACCTGGGGACGCGTCATCGCATTCTGCCTGCGACAGCCGCTGCTGGCCGAGAGAATCGGGCTGGTCCATCGGCTCACGCTAACCCTGCCGTCCGCCACTTACTTCGAAAACGGTGGTTGGATCTATTTCAACCTAAGTCCCATTCACGCGGATTTTAACATCACCAATATCCCCGTTGAGTTGAAGCTTTACGCAGCGCGCATTCCGGATATCAGTGAGCCGAGGCAATTGTTTGCGGCGTTACTCTATCCCGTTCTTGATGGTCCAACTCCTCCGCCGGGAAGTTTCGACATCCTGAAAATCGAGACTGCCGATTACGACGACGGCTTCGCGAAAATCGTGCACGCGTTCCAACCGGTTAGCGCGAATCTGTTGAGTGAAGCACCTGATGGAATGCACGTTCAGAAAGAAGCCGGAATTCGCCTCGGATGGGATGACGAACAATTACTCATCTGGCAAAACCGTCAATTACTTGCGGATCCGACGACGCCCGGCGCGAGAATTGACGCACCGCTCGGTGTATTCAGCTATCGAGTCGACGTCCGGGAAAAAACCACACCCGAATCCGACTGGAATTCGCTGGTGGCGCTCAGAAATATTGCGGATCTGACTCTCGGCGGTGAACTCGTAGCGGCTGCGAACACGCAGATTGAGACAGGCGTCCAGGTTTATCCCGTCCAGATCAATGCCGATCCCGCAACCTTCTACTGGCTGCCAAGTTATTTCACGCAGTGGTACGGCGTCTCACTAGTCTGTCCGGACGATCGCGCCGCGCAATTAGATGCATCCGGCGCTCTCGCTAACCCGGGAACGTATTCGGACTCCAAGATCAGCCAAAAAAAACAAACGGGCGGATTGTATGAGCCGGTTCCACCCGCGGATCTCGAACTCAAATATGGAACGCAGTATGAGTTTCGCGTCAGGCTCGCCGATCTGACCGGAGGTGGACCAACAGTTGGGGATGACGAGTTGAATGACGCGCCCGCAAAGAGCGCATTCATCCGTTTCCGTCGTTACGTCGCGCCTAAACAATTAAAGGTGACGCCGCTCGAACCGCAGGCCAATCCAAACTCTCGCACAAATGTTTTCTTCACGGGCAACTCGTTTGAAGTCTCGCGTCCGCGTTTGGGGTATCCCGCGTTGTTGTTTACCGAGATGGATACAACCGACGCCTTTAATGAACTGCTCAATGACAAAACGTTCCTCCACACCGGAAAGGCTGCAAACGAAACCATCAAAGACCAGCGCGAAGTGAGTTACTTCGATCCGGACGTCGATCGCATGCTGGTAATAGTCGAACTCAAGACCCTGCAACTCGACAATCTCGCTTCTTTGAATCAACGCGAAGCCTTTATCCCTCTTTACCAGACGTTCCGAGATTTTCCAGCCAACCCCGAGGAACCTTTTACGCTCGAGCTCGAATACCGCAATGCAAACGTGATCGATTTCGGCAACAACATTGATCTCGGCGATCTGAACATTTCACAAACTGAAATCGATGACGGGCCGCAGATCGTTTTACCAAGATCGCGCGACATTAGAATCACCCTCATGCCTGTCTGTTCCGATAAGGCCGACAAGCCCGCATATTTCGGATTTGGGTTGACGCGATTTGGTGAAAGACTCGTAAGAACCGGCGAGCCGACGCAGTTTTTTGTTCGCGAAGATGCAACGGACGAGCAGAATTTCTTCCGGCTGGACCTCGAATCGAGACAGTTACGAGGACTCTATCTCCAACCCGATCCGCCGCAGGTTAATAATAAGTTGACCTTAGTCAAGGAGATTGTCGAAGGCGTGGAGCTCCCGCACAGCACGTTGATGCAGAGGCTAGCGGAGCAATTAAATGTGGACTTCAAAGGGATGAGCCTGATTGGAAATCCCGGCGAACGGATTCAGTTTGGTTGCAGCAATCGCATCCGGCACACTCTCGCGCCCGACAATTCATCGATAAGCTTCGCCACCAGGGACGACCTTATCAATCACTGGTTGTGCGTGCTTTCGTTTGAGATCAATCGCGATTGGACGTGGGACGGATTGAGCGACGAGGGAATTGAAATTCGTCGAACCAAACAATTCACTGGAGAAAACAATACGATTGACGCGAATGTTGTAGTGGGCAGTGTGCAACTAAAGAAAACCGCGAGCCGAGTGGCAACCGTTAATCCTGACAGAAGTTTGACGCGAATAGTTTTTATCGACGCGGTCGAGCCGAAGAAGGACTTGAACAAACCGAGTACTGCGGCTCAACCGTTTCCGAATACGATCGATGTAAGTTACACGTTGACTCCGAAATTTATCGACAGCGTGCCGACCGACGTCGATGAGGAGCAGGAGCAAACGCGCGACCTGCAATTGCCGGTTACGACCATCCCGGCGCAAGTTCCGAAGATCGTTGCGGCCGGGTACGCGCTGTCGCCTTACCAGGCTGACACGGATTATTCGGAAACCGCCGTCCGTCAGCGTTACCTGTGGTTGGAGTTTGAAGCACCGATAGCTGATCCGAATGATACCTACTTTGCCAGGGTGCTGAACTATGCACCGGATCCTTTGCTGGCTCTTCCAAACGTGGACCAACTGTTTGTGAAGCCGTTCGATCCGCCGCTCGGAATCGATCCCGAGCTTGTTCGTGTGATCACCCACGACCAGGGCAACGACAACGCGGGCATCGATGCCATGCAGATGATGATTGCGGAAACACCGGATCCCGCGGTTCCGATGGTCCAGTTATCTCCAATCCATTATCTGCTGCCGTTACCTCCGGGACTGCATAACGAATCAAACGAACTTTTCGGCTTTTACACGTACGAGGTGAGAGTTGGACACTCGGACAGAATCTGGTGCACCGCTCAGGGTCGTTTTGGTCATCCGATCCGCGTGAATGGCGTCCAGCATCCCGCACCCCCGCTGCAATGTCTGGTTGACCGAACACCAAAAGGAATCAAAGTCACTGCTCATTACGCTCAGGCGCTCTTCAGCGGAAAGGACGTGACCAGCAAGCCACCGAAGACTGAGATCTGGTGCATGCTCTACGCGCAGGTCAGACAAGCTGACGACCGCAAAAATCGGAATATTCTTTTGTCGGAACTGAAACTCGAGTATGACGCTCCGCAACAGCAGTTTTTCGGCGTGAAGTTCATGCCGCTCAACATGCTGACGGTCAATTTCGATGCTCCGTCGACTGGTATCCAGGAGTGGAGCCAGCCTGAGATCGAGGCGCTGCTCGACCAATACAATCTGGATCACATGACCGGGTTGAGCGTGCTGGCGGTGGAGATGATGCCGCGATACGACCAGTACATCATTCAAGGTCCACCGGTCGATACAAATGTCCGGCCGCTCTCTCGCGATCTTGGACGGTATCGCATTCTGCGGACGTCGCGATTGGTTGCCGCTCCGGAGATTTGCTAGTTAGTTGCCGTTGCGACGGTTCTTTGGTTACTTATCACCATTGGGTACAATAGTAGTCATCTTATCTGACAGAGCTGGAAGCGGAATTAAGGAAAGCAGGCTATCAGGTTAAATCGCTGCAAATAGTAAAGCCTCAGCATAAAAATCTTGAGGGTGAATACTACGGTGGAGTAGCTGATGAGATCGTTACCTTCCTCGATAGCCCTACGACAAAAACGCCGTTCGGTTAAGGTACAACTGACTTTGCTTCAAAAGTATTGTTGCCTTAAAAAGTCGTTTTCTGCCCCAAAAGTCTTTTCGGACAGTCATTCCATTTGCTGATTGGATCTACCAGCGGCGATTTCTGAGTTTGACTTGAAATTGGGAGAAGTTCGCCATTCCTTGCCCTTCTTAGGTTTCTTGGCAGGTCTCCAATAGAAGTTTACGCACTGAAAGCCTTGGTGCGGTAGACCGGAGTTTTTTGGATGCTCCGCCTCATTAGTCAGTAAATAATTTCCTCGCAACCATGCAAAACATGGCTGTATCGTACGCGATTGTCTCACCAATAAGTGTAAGGAGAATTGCAGTCGAAAGGGACGCTAGCCCAAACGCACAGAAGAAAACTAACGCACCAACACATAAGGTATTTAGAATAGCTATACCTAGTAGGGTGTAACCAAACCACCGGCGCATTGTTAACTTCTGTCGCCGTTCACGTTTTTGTTCAGAGTTCCATTTTACACTTCGCTTCTTGTGCGGATCCAAAGCCGCAGATTTATCCAAACCCATTTCATTCACCTTTTGGTCATCACTACACAGCGACGCCATCAACAGCCGCCACTACACCTTCGACTAAGGTTGACTTATGGGATTGTGATTTTGACTGGCGCTTGCTAGTTAACCCACAACCCAGGACTCGCATTGGGTTGCGGAACCATTAGGATGAAGTGAGTGTGGATTAAGCCGCAAAGGTGTGATTATCGCTCTGATGATAAACCTACTATTGAGTTGAGCGCGAAACTGTCTCAGTCTCTTGATGAGAACCCGACGCACTGCGCGAAATAGCTTCGAATCAAGCCCGGAGAACAGTTCTATAAACGACTCCAGACGGTAGAACAGTTGTTCTCTGTGCGAAAGTACCCGCTGCCATAACCACAGCTTGAGCTCGTCGGGGTTGTTGAACTCGTGTGAGCCTAAACAATGGCGAAGCCGTTTCTGAAGGAGTTTCTGAACTACCTTACTGTATTCCTCTATTTGCTTAGAATATTCCTCTTCCATTCGTACCTCCGCTGGTGAGGATCACCAACCGCGCAAGTAGTGTACCACAAAGGCTTGGTCTGGTCCGTCCAATTTTGCGTACTCCCAACCCTACAGTCCTATCTGGCGATGGAGCAAGACGAGACACATCAACTATTGAGTGATTACCTTCAGAATCCTCGGTGAGGTGGGTATTTCATTCGTTTTTCGCAGCCAGTTAGCTGTGCCTAAGCAGTTGTCGAATTACATCACACACATTTTCCTAACCTTCGGTTTTCTTGCGTGAATTCAAGCCTGACAGTTAGCACTCATTTGATAACGGAGAGAGAACGAAACATCGCATCCGTGTGGACATCCTGATCATCAAAGCCATTTGCGAATAAATATCCTTGCTGAGCACGTCCGATCAGTCAAATTGATTTCTCGGGCAAAGAATGCCGGTTTGCGCCAAAGTCACCGAATAACCCGACTCTTGAAGCAAAGCTGGCGCAACTAGACTCTTCGTAGCGGCGAAGGGGGTTTTTCGCACGATAAGACTTTTCTGACAAAGTTACTTCAAATGAAACGCGCGTTCGCCGGCGGGGATCGGTATCGGGAGGAAGTTGGCGCGTGGCGGTAACGGACAGGTCGCGTACGGGGTGAAGGCGCAGGGCGGATTTTCCGCGCGGTTGAAATCGAGGATCACTTCGCCCCGCTGCGGCGGATCAGCGTAGAGAAAACGCCCGGCGCCGTAGCTGGTCTTTCCCGCAGTTTGGTCGCGAAAGATGATGAACAACTTGTCGCCCTCATCCATCACCGGCACCAACTGATGCGTCGCGCCGTTCAACGTGAACGTCAGAACACCCGGCGATTTCATCTTCAACTGATCGCCAAGCACGTTTGCGATCATGATCTCTTTCGGTTGATCGTATGGAGTGAACGTCGCGTTCACGCGATACGATTTATCCGCCTTAAACCACTCGAGTCCTTTGAACTCACGCAGTGCTTTGCTGTTCTTGTCTTTCACTCGCAGCCCGTAACGTTCGCCTCTTTTGATCACGCTCAGCGTCAGCGAGCCAACCCAGAAAGGCGCGGGTGTATCGTCGCTGTCGAGTCGCATTTCGTAATTCTTGATCGGTTCGCCGCCGATGTCTGTCACCTTTACGCCGTCCGCGACTTTCAGCGTCACGACACCTTTAGCTGAGCTCGAGTGTGCCGATATTTCGGGGTGCGGAACCAGTCAAAACGATGTCCACGCCGGCTCCAGTGCCGAAACTGTTGCTGCCTTCTTTCAACCAAAACAGTCCCGCGACCGTGAGCCATCCGTTCTCCGAGCGCAGCTCTTTATCGCGCTCCTTGCGCCACGCGCGAACCTGTTCTTCGAACGAGGGTTGAGGGCAAACGAGCAGTAGCAATAAAAAGCCTATTTTGAACACGAGTAAATTCATAAACACTATTGTCTCGGTTAGACGAATACTCTACTATCTCTGCGCATGAAACGTATACCTCTCGCAATCTCAATCCTCCTGCTTCTTTGTTTCTACGCAAACGCGCAATCTGAACTCGATCGTGGAATCGTCCGTGACGGTGTGTATACCAATTTCCGTTTCGGATTCAGTTTCCAGTACCCGAAAGGCTGGACTGTCCACGGCGACGCAACAGTAGAACGTATGAAAGAACTCGGTAAAGAGAAAGTTGTAGCGGAGGGGGTGTTATCGAAAGAGACGGCTGAGGTTGCTGTAAAAAACAGCAACTACCTTCTCACTGTCTTTCGTCACCCAATAGGAACGCCTGGCATCGCCTTCAATCCCGGTGTCCTCATAATGGCAGAAAACATAGCTCACGCGCCTGGAATCACTAACGGAAAAGATTATTTGCTCAATGTTCGGGTATTAAAGCAGAGGGGAAAATCTGAAATCCTGTTCAAGGAGCCGACGGAGCACACTTTCGATGGGTGGAAGTTTTTCCGTGACGACTTCGTTGACGAAGCCAATGGTCTGCGTGTGATCCAATCTTTTTTTGTCAGTATTGCAAAGGACCATGCCGTAATATTTATCTTCACGGGTGAGGACCAGAAAAGCATCGATGAAACGACAAAGAGTATGGAGACCTTCGATCTTGTACCACCAGTACGGAGAGGCGTGACAATAGTGGGCACTCCGCCGAAGCCCAAACCCACGCCAAACTGAAACCTGGTCATCTCACCTTAGCTTCGACAACAACACACTCATCGTCACAACGGCAATCTCAACCGCGCCTCGCAACCACGCAAC
Organism: uncultured Acidobacteriota bacterium; assembly: GCA_963789185.1. GTDB lineage: Bacteria > Acidobacteriota > Blastocatellia > Pyrinomonadales > Pyrinomonadaceae > PSRF01. Next base: position 62,326 of record CAWBJU010000003.1, on the reverse strand, counting down.
TGCTGCCGGTTCTCCAATGTCAACGTCCCGCCGTGTGCCTCGGCGATCTGTCGCGACAATACTAATCCGATTCCCGATCCTTGAGCCTTGGTCGTAAAGAACGGCACAAACAAATTCGCCGTGCTTGCCAAACCCGGCCCTTCGTCTCGGATCCAAACCTCAACCTGCCCGTTCTTCTGCTGCCATCCAACTTCGACGCGCCCGTTCGTCTCCATCGACGCATCAACGGCATTGCGCACGAGATTGATCAGCAACTGTTCCAGTTGAACGTCGTCGCCTTTCACGAAGAGGTCCGGCCCGCCCACAACATTCACCGGCAGACGCGTTTCCAAACTCGCCACTCGCGACAAGAGGGTCCCGATCTTCAACGGCTCGAGCCGCGGCGGTGGCAGACGCGCCAGCTTCGAATACGACTCGATAAAACGCGCCAGCGAATCGGCGCGCGATGAGATTACCGCGAGCCCGCGATGCATATCTTCACGCCAGTCAGCCGGTTCTGGTTCCCTTCCGATCAAATCCGCGAGGCTGCCGGCAACAGATTTGATCGGCGCGAGTGAGTTATTCAGCTCATGTCCCAACACACGCAACAGTCGTTGCCACGCACTTCGCTCCTCTTCGCGCAGCGTTTGACTCAGATCGGTCAACACGAGCAATTGCAGTTGCTGGCCGCCTTCGCGAAATGTGCTGCGACGAATGTCCCAACGTCCAACGCGACCGGGAAACACCATCTGCATCGTCTGCGGTGGACCACCGGCGGGCCAGGTCAGGCATTCTCCCAGTCCCAGATCTTCGGCAGTGCGGTCCAACAAACGCGTTGCGGGTTGGGCCAGCAGTTTCTCTCCTGCTCGATTCGCCAGGCGCAGCCGGTGATCTGCGTCAAACGCAAACACGGCGACGTCGATCTCGGCCATCACCGTTCGTAACAATGCGGTCGCTTCCATCGCGCCGAGACGTTGCTCGCGCAATGTTTGGCCAAGGTCGTTGACCTCCAGCATCACTTCGCCGAGTGCGTCGCCGCTTAGCGCGCGCCGGCCGCGAATCGAATAGTCGCCTTCGCGAACGGCGGCGAGAATATTCGAAAGGGTTTGCAGGGGTCTGACGATGCGCTGCTTGAGATTAAAGGAAATTCCCAGCCACAGGAGAACGAGAAACAGGTCAACGGTCCATTGGATCTGCGCGGAGTACCCGTCATACCAGAGCAAAAAGGCAGACAGCGCGACTGCGGGAAACCCGGCGGCCAGGGCAAGTATCGTGATACGCCGCTCGAATCTCAGACCGCTGCGAGTGGGTGCGGGATCAAGCGACGCCCATGGCGATGGATGTTTTGGTGGAGGCTTGACAGGCGTACTCACGAGAGCATGATAACTCAGGAGAGGTTGTACTTCTGCAACCGGCGATACAACGCGCTGCGGCTTAGCCCAAGCGCTTCGGCGGCGCGGTTCGCATTCCCCTCATACCGCGCGAGCGCTTTCTTGATCAGCAGCCGCTCCGCGTCTTCGAGGCTCATCTCCTCAAGCTGTGCCGACAGCCGCGCATCGGGCGTCGCTTCCAACGCGAGATCAAACGCCGTCACGATCTGTCCCGTGCTCATCAGCACCGCCCGCTCGATCACGTGATCGAGCTCGCGCACGTTGCCGGGCCACGAATGCTGTCTTAACGCATCGAGCGCCTCGGGCGTAAAGCCCATGATCGGGCGGCGATACCGCTCGCGATGAACTTTTAAAAAGTGCTCGGCAAGTATTGGAATATCTTCAGTGCGCTCGCGCAACGGGGGCAGCTTGATCTCGACGGTGTTGAGTCGAAACAGCAGATCCTGGCGAAAGCGTCCCTGCGCCACTTCTGCGTGCAGGTCGGCATTCGTCGCCGACAACAGCCGCACATTTACCTTCTGCGTCTTCGACGATCCGACCCGCTCAAAGTCACCAGTCTCCAGCACACGCAACAACTTCGGCTGCAAGTTCAAGGGCACGTTTCCAATTTCGTCGAGAAACAACGTTCCGCCGTCTGCGAGTTCGAAACGCCCAACACGATCGCTTTTGGCGTCAGTAAACGCACCACGCACATGACCAAACAGTTCGCTTTCGAAAACTCCTTCCGCGAGGGCGCCGGCGTTCAAAGAAATCAAAGGCTTTGAGCGGCGAGACGATATCGAGTGAAGCACACGCGTGATTACTTCTTTGCCTGTTCCGTTCTCGCCCGTGATGAGTACGTTGGCGTCCGCTGGTCCAATACGCTCGACGAGATTTAGAACGGCTTTCATCGCCGGCGACTCCGAAACGATCTGCGGGATGTCACTCGCCGCGTCGGAAACGCTATCGCGCAGCGCGATGTTCTCGGCTTCAAGACGACGCCCGCGCCGTAAGGCTTCCGCAAGCTCGACTTGCGTGCGAAGCACAGCGATCAGACGCGCGTTGTCCCACGGTTTTTGGATGAAGTCGCGCGCGCCCCGCCGCATCGCTTCGACGGCGAGATCGACGCTGCCCCATGCGGTCATAACCACTACCGGCAACGTCGGATCGACCGCGCGAATGCGACTCAGCAGATCGAGACCTTCGCTGCCTGACGTGGTGTCGCGCGCGTAATTGAGATCGATAAGGACGACGTCGAGTTCCTGCGAGTCGATCGTTTTGAGCACGCCTTCAGGCGACGACGCGCTTTCGATTTGAAAACGCTCACCTTTGAGTAGCAGGCTCAACGCGGCCAGGACGTCGGCCTGATCGTCGGCGATCAAGATACGTGGCATACGATTAAGATAATGGAAAGGGATGAAATTACGAAATTCACTCGTAACGCAGCGCCTCGAGCGGATCGACTTTCATCGCCCGCCGAGCTGGGAGGTAACAAGCCAAGAGCGCCACAGAAATCAACCCAACAGATACAAGAGCAAACGTAGTGACGTCCGTAGGCGTCACTTCAAAGAGCAACCTCGACATCAACCGCGTCAGACCAAACGCGCCAACGAGTCCAAGTCCAACACCAATCAGCGCCAGCGACATACCGTTTCGCAACACCATCTTCAGCACGTCAGTCGCACTTGCGCCCAACGCCATGCGTACGCCGATCTCCTGCGTCCGCTGCGTCACTGAGTAACTTACCACGCCATAGATCCCGATCCCCGCCAGCAATAGCGCGAGGAGGGCGAACGTTCCGAGCAGAAACATGCCGAAACGGCGTTGCGCGACTGATTGCGCAACGAGTTGCTCCATCGTGTTGACGTTCGAGATTGGCACGTCGCGATCGAGCTCGCGCACTTTCGCGCGGGCGATCGATATCAAACGCGACGGGTCCGAAGTTGTGCGAATTACGACGACTGGACCAAACGGCGGCGACGTGTTCGTGTGGTAATAGATCTCCGGACGCGGCTCGACGTCGAGACCGAGATGACGCACGTTGCCGACGACGCCGACGATCGTTTGCCACGGTATCTGTTGGCCACTCGAGACCATCGTGCTAATCCGCTTGCCGACCGGATCTTCACCGTGCCAGAAACGCTTCGCCATCGCTTCGTTAATCAAGACGAAACGTGAACCGTTCGTCACGTCTTGTTCGGTCACGAGGCGGCCGGAAAGCAGGGGAATCCCCATGGTCTGAAAATATCCGGTGCTGGCGCGACGAAAGTCGATCTCCGGACGTTCACCGGCGGGCACTTCGCGACCTTCGATCGCGAGGTACGACGTGATGTTATTCATCGTGCTCATCAGCGGCAGTCGCGTGACGAAACCAACCGAAGCGACTTCCGGTGCGCCGCGTAAACTCGTTTCGAGCTGTTGCAGGAACGCCGCGCGTTTCTGCGGTTCCTGATAAGCGACGTTCGGCAGTCCGATCTGCATCGTCAACAGGTTCTCGGTTGTGAAGCCTGGTTTGACGTCGAGCAAATGCGCAAAGCTGCGCAGCAAAAGTCCGGCGCCGATCAACAGGACCATCGCCATCGCCATCTCGGTGATCACGAGCAGACTGCTCAAGCGACGTTGGCCGTGTTCTGCCACGGAACCGCGGCCGCCTTCCTTCAACGCGGAGTTAAGATCGACGCGTAGTGATTGCCAGGCCGGTGCAAGTCCGAAGACGACACCGGTGACAACAGACGCGACGAGCGTGAACGCGAGCACTGTCATGTCGACGCCGATCTTGTTGTAACTGGGAATCGGAATCGGGTTCAGCGCGAGCAGCGCGTTGACGCCCCACGAGCCGATCAGGACTCCGGCGGCGCCACCGATCAGCGAGAGCGTGATGCTTTCAGTGAGCAGTTGACGTAGCAGACGCAATCGTCCAGCGCCGAGCGCGGCTCGCACCGCAATCTCCCTGCGTCGCGCTGCACTGCGCACCAGCATCAGGTTGATAATGTTTGCGCACGCGATCAGAAGTACCAGACCAACCGCGCCGAAGAGCAACAACAACGCAGGGCGCACCTTGCCGGTCACTTGAGCGTGAAGCGGCACGACACGTAAACTGACGCCGCGATTCGAGTCGGGATACGCGCTTTCTAAACGCTGCGCGATATTCGTCAGCTCCGCATTCGCTTCGCTCGTTTGCACACCGTCGTTCAGCCTGCCGGCCACGGAAAGCAGGCGCACCTGGCGCGCGCTCGAGGCAAACTGGTTCTGCCACAGCGGCATCCAGAGCTCCGCTGCGGGATCGAGAAACTGGAACGGCGCGGGCATGATGCCGACGATCGTCGCCGTCGTGCCGCTGATCGCCATCGGTTTACCGATCACATTCGGATCGCCGCCGAAACGTCGTTCCCATAAAGCACGACTGATGATGACGACTGGTGGACCACCCGTTCGATCCTCGTCGGCGGTGAACGCCCTTCCCTTTTCCGGCGCGACTTTCAACAGATCAAACATGCTCGCGGAGAAGTACATTCCCTGGATCGGTTCCGGTTCGCCATCGCCCGTCAAGGTAAAACTCCACAACGGTGACGCCGCGCCGATCGCACTGAAGGACCTCGCCTGCGATTTGAGATCGTTGTAATCCGCGAATGAGAATGGCTGCGCGAGGTTTGCGTCTTTCGTGGTCCAAAGCATCGCCAGCCGCTCGGAATCCTGGTAGGGCAGAGGCCGCAGCACCACGGCGTTCACGACCGAAAAGATTGCACTATTCGCGCCAATACCCAGCGCGAGCGTCACGATCGAAATCGCCGTGAACGTCGGATGCTTTAACAGGCTTCGCAACCCGTAGCGAATGTCTTTGAACAACGATTCCATAAATCACTCGTAACGCAGCGACACGGTGGGTTCGACTTTCGTCGCCCGCCGTCCCGGCAAATAACACGCAAGCAGCGACACGCCGAGCAGCAACGCAGCAATGCCGCCGTACGTCGTGGCGTCAGTAGGTTCGACACCGAACAACATCGACGCCATCAGTCGCGTCAGGGCAAACGCACCGATCAATCCGATGACGACTCCGATCACCGCGAGTTTCATTCCGTGTCCCATGATCATCGTGAACACGTCACGTGGGCGGGCGCCGACCGCCATGCGAATGCCGATCTCGTGCGTCCGTTGCGTAACCGAGTACGACATCACGCCATAGATGCCGACGATCGCCAGCACTAGCGCGATGCCCGCGAACAGGCTCAACAACGTCAGGTTCAAGCGTTCGTTCTGCACTGACTCAGCGCGGATTTCATCCATAGTGCGGATTGCGTAGATCGGCTGATCGGGATCGATCTCCTTGATCGCGGCACGCACTGAACCGATCAACTGGTTCGGATCGGAAGCGCCTTTCATGATTATCGTCATGCTACCCGACGGCGACTGCGCGTACGGATAGTATCCCTGCACACGATCGCTGTTCTGATTAAGGCTCTCCATCTTCACACGACCGACGACACCGATGACTTCCAGCTTCCGTGGCTCCTCTTGACCCCCGAAAAGCACGCGCTTGCCGATTGGATCTTCATTGGGCCAATAACGCTTCGCGAACTCTTCATCGATGATGATTTTGTTAAGGCCCCTTATCGCTCTCTGATCGTCATTAAGCTTACTGAGATCTTGTCCCGCCAAATGCGACCGGTTGTCGCTGTCTGTAAATGAACGACCGCGCAACAGCGGAATGTTCATTGCTTTGAAATAATCAGGCGTGACCATGCACAACTCCACCAACGGCGTTTGGTCGCGTGGCGGATCGGGCCGTCCTTCAATCCTGAAACCCGATTGCCAGCCGTTGTTACCCAGCGGAAGTCCCGAAGCAGCCGCCGCCGATTCGATGCCCGGCAACGCGCGAATGTTTTCAAGTAGTCGATCGTAGAATGAAGCTCGCGCCTCCTGAGTGGCGTATTTCTTTTGCGGCAGCGCGACACTAAAGGTAGTGAGTTGTTCGTGTGAGAAACCCGGATTGACTTTCTGCAACAGGTAAAAACTGCGAATCATCAAACCAGCGGCAATCAACAACACGAGGGTTGTCGCCACCTCTCCGACAACGAGGAAGCTGCGCAACCATTGCCGCGAACTCGTTCCGCGCCCGCTTTCTTTCAACGTCTCGTGTACGTCGACGTCGCCGGCCTGTATCGCGGGCAGCAATCCGAAGATGATGCCTGTCGCAACCGAAACGACGACCGTGAACGCAAGCACGGTCCAATCAAGTCCGATTTCCCGCGACCGAGGAATCCCGGTCGGACTCACGTAAAGAATCAGTTGCACGCCCCAACGTGCGAGCGCCAGTCCAATGGCCCCGCCGATCAGCGAGAGCAAAACACTTTCAGTCAGCAACTGGCGCATAAGTCGCCAACGGCTCGCGCCGACAGCTGTGCGAATCGCCATCTCCTTTTTTCGCGCCGACGCGCGCGCCAACAAAAGATTGGCGATGTTCGCGCAGGCAATCAGGAGGACAAACCCGACGGCTCCGAAGATTACCCACAACGCTCGTCGCACGTCGCCGACAAATATTTCCAGCAATGGCCGCAGTCTCACGCGATTACCGGCGTTTGAGTCGGGATATTGCTTCTCGAGATTCGCGGCAATCGTGTTCATGTCGGCATCAGCCTGCTCGAAAGTCACACCGGGTTTGAGTCGCGCGACGCCATACAAACCCGGATGATTGCCTCGCTCTTTCCAACTCGGTTGATCTGAAAGTTGGCCCACCGGCACCCACATCTCTGCGCGGCTCGGATACGCGTACGTCTCCGGCATTATGCCAATCACGTCGTAGCTCTTGCCGTTGAGTGTGATCGGTTGGTTGAGGATGCTCATCTGCCCGCCGAAGCGACGTTGCCAAAGCGGATAACTGAGCACCACGACTGCCCTGCCGCCGGGTTTGTCTTCTTCGTTATTGAACACGCGGCCGTGAAGCGCGTTGACGCGCAGCACCGAGAAGAGGTCGGCTGAAACCTGGCCCGTGACGATTCGTTCGGCTTCACCGGCGCCCGTGAGGTTGTAGCTCGCGCGATTGTAGACACCGATCTTTTCAAACGTCTGCGTCTGCGCGCGCCAGTCACTGAAGTTCGGATAGGAGATCGACATTTCATCCAGCACCGGACTCTTCTCATTCAAAAAGATGAGCCGATCCGATTCTTCATACGGCATGGGCCGCAGCAACACAGCGTTCACGACGCTGAAGATGGCGCTGTTCGCGCCGATGCCGAGCGCCAAAGCGATCACCACGATGATCGAGATGCCGGGGTTCTTCAACAGCATTCTTGCGCCGTAGCGGATGTCTTGCCAGAGAGTTGTCATTCCAATTACTCCTCGATTTTATTGTCGATTGGCAAGTGCCAATTGCCAATTTTTTCTGAAAACTTCACGGTTTACCAAGTCTCGTCAACATCGACAATTGGCATTTCGGCAATCGCCAATCGGCAATGTTCTTAGCTGTTTCTCAGTGCCTCAACCGGATTGACTTTTGTCGCGCGTCGAGCGGGCAGATAACAAGCAGCCAACGCAACGAGTGCGAGCAGAATCGTCACGCCGCCAAACGTCAGCGAATCGGTGGCCGTTATGCCAAACAACAATTCACTGTCGAAGAAAATCGAGCTAGCTAACACACGAGTCAACGCAAAACCCAATAACAGTCCCAATGCGAGTCCGTAAATCACAAGCAGCATTCCCTGCCCCACGACGAGCTTCAGAATGTCGCCACGTAACGCACCGAGCGCCATGCGAATACCGACTTCACGAGTTCGCTGCGCGACTGAATATGCGACAACGCCGTAGATCCCGATCGTTGCCAACAACAGCGCCATCACACCGCATCCCGCCATCACGATCGCGAGCAGCCGGAACGGATAAAGCACGGCGGCGAAGTTCTCGTTAATCGTCTGAACATCGGCGACGGGCATCTTTGGATCGAGCTCCTGTATCGTCCGCCGCACACTCGAAACCAGGCTTTGCGGATCGCTGGACGTATTCGCCATCAAGTACATGCGCGGGAAGTTTGACTGCATCACTGCGAGCGCGAAAAACGGGCGAACATCGTTCTCTAATGCGTGCCAGTTGTTGTCGCGAATCACGCCGACTACTTCGCACATTTGTATGTCGTTGGTTTTTGCGCTGCCTCGGATCAGGTGCTTGCCTAGTGACTGTCCGGTGCCCCCGAAATAACGTTGCGCAAACACTTCGTTGATGATGGACACACAGGTCGCCCCATCCTGATCGCGCTCGTCGAAATCGCGCCCCTGCACAAACGGAACTTTCATGTTCGTGAAGTAACGTGGACCCGCATACATGGAATCAAGATGAAGACTCTCGCCGGGATTAGGTTTGTAACCTTCGACCTCGATGCTGCGACGCGAGCCACCGGTGAAACCGCCCTGTATGTGTTCGGCGAGACTGACGTTCTGCACTCCCGGCAAGGCAGCGACACGCTCGGAAAGACTGCGATAAAACTCCTGGCCCTTGCGACGGTCGTAATCGCGTTCGTCAAGCCTCACCGGCGCGATGACAATGTTGTCCGAACTGAATCCGAGCCGCGTCGGCCGGAGCTTCTCCAGACTGCGCAACACCAGACCCGCGCTAATCAACAGCAACAACGAAAACGCTACCTGAGCCACCACGAGCGACATGCGCAAGCGCGACTTGCGATAACGGCCGGTAGCAACAGTCGAATCGTCTTTCAACACGCTCGACACATCGGCCTTCGAACTTTGTAACGCGGGCGCCAGTCCAAACAACACGCCCGTGATCGTCGACACCGCGATCGTGTAGACCAGAACGCGCCAATCGAGATGGAGGTCGAGAGCGAGACGAAAGCCTTCGGGTAAATCAGGCAGGAACCCGATCAGTAAATTAAGTAACCAGACGGCCAGCAGGATTCCCGCAGCGCCGGCTATCGACGAAAGTAAAACGCTTTCGGTTAGCAGTTGGCGGATGATGCGCTTGCGGCTCGCGCCCAATGCCAACCGGACCGCGATCTCGTTGCGCCGCACAACCGCACGCGCGAGCAACATACTCGCGAGGTTCATACACGCAATCAGCATCACGAGATTAACGATCACAAACAACAGCGCCGCCGCTGCATACGCCGACTCGCGCATTTGTGGATGAACCCGTGTTTCGCTCTCGGCGAGAACGCTAACGAACTGTTCGCGCACCGAGTTACCTTTTCGTCTGATCCACTCTTGCGGATGCGCCGCCTGCATGTCTTTTGTAAGCAGTTCAAAACGTGCGCGCGCCTGATCGATCGTTGTGTCCGGCTTCAACCGTCCGACAAGGATTAACCACTTGCTGCCACGACTGGTGATTAGACCATCGCCACTATTCTCGTCCACTGCCGGTAACATCATCGCCGGCACCCACACCTGGCACGACATACCACGGATCATTCCGGTGTATTGCCGCGGTGCGACACCGATGACGGTCAACTGTTGATTGTTGAGCGTGATCGTTTGGCCCACGAGCGATGGATCCGAGTTGAATCGTCGCTGCCACAAATCGTGACTGATCACGACCACGGGATTTCGTCGTAAAACTTGATCTTCTTCGGGCGCGAAGGTACGGCCCAGAAAAGCCGGCACACCAATCACGTCGAAATAGTTTCCCGAGACCGCCTCGCCCCAAACCTGTTCGACCTGATTTGTACCGCCGAGTTTAAACTGCCGGATGCCATAGGCAGCGAGTCCGCTGAAAACCTGATTGTTTTCGCGGAAATCGAGGTAACTCGGGTACGACAACGTGTGATAAGGCTGCTCTGTGTCGCCGCTGTATAGCTCGACGATCTGCTCCGGATTCGCCACCGGGCGGGGACGCAACAGAAGTGAATTAACGATGCTGAAGATCGCCGAGTTGGCGCCAATGCCGATGGCCAGCGAGATCACCGCAAGCACGGTGACGCCCTTGCTCTTCCAAAGCACCTTCGCGGCGTATCGCAGATCGTTGATGAGGGTGTCCATAGTTTACTCGTAACGTAGGGCCTTCAGAGGATCGACTTTAGTTGCTCGACGGGCAGGCAAATAACACGCAAGCAACGCAATGGTCGTCAGTACACCAATGACTGCCGCAAAGATCGTGACGTCCGTCGGCGTTACCCCAAACAACAAAGCGCGAATCAAACGCGTGAGCGCTAACGCGCCCGCCAGACCAATCGCTTGTCCGACAAGCGCCAGCACCATTCCCTGTTTAAGTACGAGGCGTAACACGTCGCCGACCTGCGCACCGAGCGCGAGGCGTATGCCCATTTCTCGTGTTCGCTGCGTCACCGTGTACGACAGCAATCCGTAAATTCCGACCGCGGCGAGTATCAACGCAAGCGCTCCAAACAACGCCATCAACGTCATGTTCAGTCGCGGTTGTGAGATGCTATCCGAGACGATCTGCTCGAGCGTGTTCACGTTCGCAATTGGCTGGTTAGGATCGATGGACCAAACTGTTTGACGCAGAGCTGGAACGATTGCGGTAGGTTCGGTCGTCGTGCGCACGAGCAGCGACATGTCGTGCAATGGCGCCTGCGTCGCGGGAAGGTAGTAGGTCGGTTCAGTTTCTGCTTGCAAACCAGCGGACTTCACATCGCGCACGACGCCGACGATTTCAAACGACGTAAGACGCTGCTCTCTCCAGATTCTTATCGGTGGACTTGGCCTGATACGACGACCGATCGGATCTTCATTCGGAAAGTAATGCCGGACGAACGCTTCGTTGACGATCACCACGCCCGGATGGTCCTGATCGTCGAGCGGCGTGAACTGCCGGCCGCGAATCATCGGAGCACCGACGGTTACGAAATAGTCAGGCCCAATCGGATTGAAGTTTGCCTGGAATCCCTGGCCCTCCGCCGGCGCAACTCTTCCTTCGATCTGAAAAGAATCGATCCAGTTGGTCTGTAGCGGATGATCGTAGGCGATTGCCGCAGACTGCACCCCCGGCAAGTTTGAAATGCCGTCGTGCAGTTGGTTGAAGAACTGGTTGATCTCTTCGGGCTTGTCGTACTTCGCGTACGGAAGTGTCAGGCCGAGCGACAGCACGCGTTCGGCACGGAATCCCGGATCGACTTGTTGCAGCCGCCAAAAACTCTTGATTAACAGACCGGCGCCGATGACCAGCATCACAGCCATGCTCACTTGAAACACTACGAGTGCTTGTCGCAGGCGCAACCGCCGGCCGCCTGGTCCAGACGTGCGACTGCTGTGCTCGAGTGTCGAATTCAGATCGGGTTTTGCAGCATGCCACGCTGGTATAAGGCCGAACACCAGGCAGGTCGCGATAGCAAGCAGCAGCGCGAACCCGAGCACCTGCCAATCGAGCTGCACGTGGTCCAGGCGCGGAATGTTCTGCGTTACCAGCTTCAACAGCACGCTCAAACCAAGCGAAGCCAAACCAATTCCCGCCAATGTGCCAAGGAGGGAAAGTAGCAAGCCTTCGATGAAGAACTGGCGAACGAGCCGGCCACGACTCGCGCCCAGTGCGGCGCGAATCGCAATCTCTTTGCTGCGCGCGGCGTGTTGGGCGAGCAGCAGTCCGGCGATGTTTGCACAGGCGATCAGCAATACGAGACCAACGGCGATCAGCAGCGTAAACAATCCGGTTCGAACGCTGCCGACCATTTCGTTCATGAATGGATTGACGATGATGCCTTTGCCTTTATTCGACGCGTATTCCTGCTCGAGCCGCGCGGCGATCGCATTCATCTCCGCGGCCGCCTGGTCCAACGTGACTCCCGGCTTCAAACGTCCAACGACACCAAGCACGTGCGCTGATCGCACCGCAGCCCAATTCGGGTCAAAAGACATCGGCAACCAGTACTGCTGCCCCGATTCGTCAAAATCAAGTTGTCCCGTGGTCAAAGGTCTCGCGGGATAGAGACCGCGAGGCATCACCCCGACAACTATGTAGTTACTGCCGTCGAGATTGATCGTGCGGTTAAGAACATTCCGGTCACCGCCGAAACGTCGTTCCCATAAGGCATGGGCCAGGATGACAACCTGGCCCTTACCGACTTCATATTCTTCCGGTGAAAACGAACGACCCAACATCGGCTCGACACCGACGACGGCGAAGTAATCGGAACTGACTCGCGATCCGTGCAACTGCTCGGGTTCACCATCGCCGGTCAAGCTCATTGCCGAACCGCCGTACGCGGAAATGCCTTCAAACAGCGTGTTCTGTTTTTTCCAGTCGTGAAAGTTTCCCGGCGAGGCTCGCCACCGGCCATGCGCCGGCACGTTTTCCCAAATCGAAACGAGCCGTTCGGGGTCTTTGTAGCTCAACGGACGAAGCAGGACCGCGTTGACGACACTGAAAATTGCCGTGTTTGCGCCAATTCCCAGCGCGAGCGTGATGATCGCAACGATACTCACACCCGGATGCTTCAACAGCATTCGCACGCCGTAACGCAGATCCTGAAGGAGAGTGTTCATGATGTTATTTCCGATTGCCAATTGCCGATTGCCAATTTGCTTTTGTCGCGTAGCTAAGCTGTGACACTTGGTTGCCGCTAATGAGGCCAAATCGGCAATTGGCAATTGGCATTTGGCAATCCCCTTACTCGTATCTGAGTGCCACCATCGGATCGACTTTGGCTGCGCGGCGCGCCGGTATCCAACACGCGAGCAGAGCAACGACTGCGAGCAGCAAAGGAACCGCGGCGAACGTTAACGGATCGACAGCTTTGACTCCGAACAGTAACGAAGTCATCAAGCGTGTCAGTGCAAACGACGCGGCCAAACCAATCGCCACGCCAAGCAACGTCAACTTCATTCCCTTTTGCAGCACGAGCAACAGAATCCTCGCGGGCGACGCACCGAGCGCGAGCCGCACGCCGATTTCGTTTCTGTGTTGCGCGACGAAGTAAGCGAGCACACCGTAGATTCCGAGTGAGGCCAACAACAATGCGAGTACGGCGAAGGCGCTCAGCAGGATCATGCCGAGCCGTCGTTGTGAAGCTTCGCGACCTAGCACCTCTTCCATCGTCGCGACATTTGAAATTGGCTGATCGGGATCAACGGAACGAATCGCCTCGCGCACCCCACCCATTAGACTTAATGGATCGCCGTTAGTTCGCAGCACCAGATCGCGCGGCGCATAAAAGTCCCACGGTGTTACCTGTCCGTACGGAAAATACATCTCGCTCTTGACAGCAACGTCGATGCCCATCTGGCGAACATCGCCGACGACGCCGACGACCATGAACCACGGGTCGTCGTCCGTCGGATCACCAAGAGTGAAACGACGGCCAATCGCATCGCCGTTGGGCCAATACTCGCGCGCCATCGTCTCATTGATGATCGCCACCGGCATCGACTGCGCGTTGTCTTGCGCGGTGAAGTAACGACCCTGGCGCAACGGCACGCTCATCGTCTGCAAGTAGTTGGCACTGACCTGGCGATGAATCGCGTCGTATGACGCACCGGGAACACGCTCGGTCGTACCTTCCGGAAAGACACCGGTGGTGCCGCCCTTCCAGGTCAACGGTATGGCAGTTGTGTAACCCGCCGACGTAACACCTGGAATCGCTTCCACACGTTGTAGAACGTTTTGATAAAACGCGTGACGTTTGCCGGGCTCGTCGTACTTGCTGAGCGGCAACGGCGTCCGCATCGTCAACACCTTTTCAGGCGCGAGCATTGAATACTGGTTGAACAACTGAAAGAGCGTCTGAATCAGCAGAACCGCGCCGACGAGCAGCACGAGGGACAACGAAACTTCAAATACGATCATGCCGCTGCGTAATTTCGTTCCCGATCCGGAGCCGGATCGTCCGCCACTCTGTTTCAAACTTTCATTTAGATCCACACCCGCGGCTTGCAGTGCAGGAATTAAACCGAAGACGATGCCCGTGATAACCGACGTCCCGAGCGCGAACAGCAGGATCCTCGCGTCGAGTTGGAGGTTCGTAGATTGTTTTAGACCATCGGGAATCAGATTTTCGAAGAAACCGAAACTCCAAATCGCCAGCAGCAATCCGCTAATGCCTCCGAAGAGTGACAACAACAGACTCTCGGTTAACAACTGTCTGACGATTCGCATCCGACTCGCGCCCAGGGCCGTGCGGACAGCGATCTCGCGCCGTCTTCCCGCCGCGCGTGCCAACAAGAGACTGGCGATATTCGCGCACGCGATCAGCAACACGAACGCAACCGCCACGAGTAGGACCAACAACGGCCGTCGCGCGTCGCCCGCCAACTGTTCGTGTAACGGCATCACTACCGCGCCGAGTTTGCCTTCCGCAGTTGCTTCCGGATGATCTTTCGCGATCCGCGCCATGATCGCGTTCATTTCCGATTGGGCCTGGACCATCGACACGCCGGATTTCAATCGCGCGATGACCGTTAGGTAATGACCGCCTCGATTCGCCAGATCGTCTGCGTCGAGAGCAAGCGGCACAAACAGTCGTTCCTCAGTCTCAAGCCATTGAAAACCCGCGGGCATCACACCCACGACTTGATGCTGTTCGCCGTTGAGCAGAATCGTGCGATTGAGAATATTGCGATCGCCGGCGTAACGGCTCTGCCAAAGTGGGTAACTCAGCACGACCACCTTGTTCGCATTCGGTCGATCCTCTTCCGGCAGGAAGCCGCGACCGATCAGTGGTTGCACGCCGATTAACGAGAAGAAGTTGTGCGTGATGCGACGTGTTTCGACTCGTTCCGGCTCGCCATCGCCGGTCAGGTTCAAACTGGATTCATGCGTCGCAGCAACGTCCTCAAACGACTGCGCCTGATTCTTCCAGTCGACATAATTAGCCGGCGCGGGAGTGTTGCGCGGGAACCCGACGAAACTCGCGTCTTCCCAAAGAATCGCCAACCGTTCCGGATCGCGAAACTGTAGCGGCCTGAGCAGCACCGCATTGACGAGGCTGAAAATCGCGGCGTTGGCGCCGATGCCCAACGCGAGAGTGATAACTGCAACAGCCGTAAAACCCGGACGCTTCCAGAGGCCTCGCAGGCCATAGCGAATTTCTTGAATTAAGGTCTGCATTACTTCAAATACCTACCCATGTTCTTTCATTCATTTCGCAACGCTACGATCGGATCGACGGTCGTGGCCCGTCGCGCCGGGAAGTAACACGCGAGCATCGCGACTGCAACCAGCAAGGTCACAACCGCGCTGAAGGTCAACGGATCAGTGGCGCTAACACCAAAAAGTAAACTCTTGAGCGCGCGTGTGAGAGCAAACGCCAGTGCCAGACCAATCGTCGCGCCGATCACGGTGAGCACCAATCCGCGACGTACGATCAGTTTCATGATGTCGCCGCGTTCCGCGCCAAGTGCGACGCGAATGCCGATCTCCCGCGTGCGCTGAGCCACCGCGTAACCCATCACGCCGTAAATCCCGATCGCTGCGAGCAACAACGCCGCTCCGCCAAAGACGCTCAACAACACAGCGATCATGCGATCCACCGCAAGCTGACCTGTGATCGTCTCGCTCATCATTTGCACGGAAAATACCGCCACCGCTTTGTTCACCCCGTTCATTTCCTTGCGCAACGTGCCGAGCAGCGCTGCCGGATCGCCTTCGGTGCGCACCATCAGCGTCATGTCAGGCTGGTAATTCTGCGAAAGCGGAAGGTAGATGAACGGCAACGGCTCCTCCCGCAGGCTTCGATACTTCGCGGTGCGTGCAACACCGACGATTTCCAGGTACCCGCCTTTTGAATCAACTTGCACACGTTTGCCCAGCGCGTCGCCGTTGAAATAACGACGGGCGAACTCCTCGTTCACGATCGCGACTCCGGGAGCGCCCGGCCTGTCCTCTGGACCAAAGGCCCGGCCGCGCACAATGGGAATACCCATGGTGCGGAAAAAGGCTTCTCCAATTACATTCGTGTTCAGCTCCAGGTTTTCACTGGGCTGCGGTTGATAACCCTCGATCACGGCGTTGCGTCGCTGGCCACCGCCGCTGATCGGAGTTATGACAGTGAACGTGGCGTCACTCACGCCGGGCACATTGCTAATCCGCTCGACCATCTGCTGGTAAAACGCCTGCCCTTGTTCTCGATTGAATCGCGCGGCGCGCGTGTCGAGCGCGGCAGTGACGAGGTTCTGTGCAGCGAAGCCGGGATCGAAATTGACGGCGTGACGCAGGCTGCGAACGAACAGCGCCGCACTAATCAACAACACCAGCGACAGCGCCAGTTGCGAGATCACCAAAGAGTCTCGCAAACCAAGTCGACGAAAACGTTGATTGCTGGTGCCAATGGCGTCGTCTTTTAACGAGCTAACAAGATCCGGTCGCGTTGTTTGCAGCGCCGGCACCAGACCAAACACCAAACCCGTCAGCACTGAAACCGCAAGTGTGAAGACGAGCACACGCCAGTCGAAACTGAAATCGACTCCCTGCGCCGCACTCTCGGGAAAGAATGACGGCAAGGCACGCGCGGTCCATTGCGTCAGCAGGAGTCCCAACGCGCCACCCATCAATCCCAGCAGCACACTCTCCGTCAACAACTGGCGAATAAGCCGTCCTCGACTCGCACCAACCGCCAGTCGCACCGCGATCTCGCGACGTCGCACTGAAGCGCGCGCCAGCAAAAGATTCGCGACGTTCGCACATGCAATCAACAACACAAGACCAACCACAGCGAACAGCAAGATCGATATTCGCCAAACTCCCTGTTGCCCTTCCGGCCGGAGCCGACCTTCGCGTACGACGGTGATTGGCTTCGGCTCGTCCGGACGACCAAATATTCCGCGGTTGGTATCGGGATAGGCCTGGGCCAATCGTGCGCCGATAGTAGTGATCTGACCTTGCGCCTGTTCGAGGGTAACGCCCGCTTTCAAACGGCCGACGATGTCGATACTGCGACTGCCACGTTCGCGGCTCGTGAATTCTGCTTGCGCGGGCATCGACAACCAGAACTGTGGCGGCAGTCCTAAACGAAGCCCGCGAAAGCTCGATTCAGTGACGCCGACAATCGTGTACGACTGTATGTTGAGTTTGAGTGTGCGTCCGACGATATTCGGATCGGAGTTGAAACGACTCTGCCAGAACTCACCGCTGATCACGACGGCTGGCGATGCAGATGGCGTATCGTCTGACGCTTGCAGCGTGCGTCCGAGTTTTGCACTGACTCCAAGGATCGTGAAGTAATTGGAGGTAACGTAATGGCCGCGCAATCGTTCAGCTCCATCACCTTCGCTGCTGAGAATGAGCAGCGCCGCTTCATGCGCAGCAAGATCTTCGAACGCGTCAGCCTGACTGCGAAAATCAACATAGTCCGGATACGAGGATCCACCGTAAAGCCCGCTGCTGAAGTCGCTGGTGTAAACCGCTACCAGCCGATCGGGATCTTTAACCCCTGTCAGAGGTCGCAGGACGAGCCCATTGATGAAGCTGAAGATTGTCGTATTCGCGCAAATCCCGAGCGCCAGCGCTAGTAATGCAAGCACCGTAAACGCCCGTGCTTTCACGATCATGCGCAGACCATAACGTATGTCTTGTAGGAAATTTTGCATCTGTAATCTGTTTCTTTGTGTGCGCGGTTACTCGTAACGCAACGCGACCATCGGATCGACTTTCGTCGCCCGACGGGCCGGGATGTAACAAGCCACTAGCGCTACTAATATGAGTAACACCGCGATCACCATGAATGTGACCGAATCAGTCGCGCTCACCTGGTAGAGCAAACTCGACAGCAAACGAGTCGCAAACCACGACCCAACCGCGCCCACAACGATGCCCACGACAACGAGAACCAATCCCTGTTTCAAAACCAAGCGCAGGATCTGATTCAGTTGCGCGCCTAACGCCATGCGGACTCCGATCTCATGTGTACGCTGCGTGACGTAGTAAGACGTGACGCCGTAGATCCCGAGCATCGCGAGAAACATCGCGACACCTGCAAACGCCGTTAACAGCTGCATTGGCAACCGTCGCGGCGCAGCGGCAAGCGCGAACACGTCGTCCATTGTTTTCAGGTTGTAAGTCGGGAGGGTGTTGTCGACAGATCGCAGCGCCTCGCGGACTGCGCCCGCGAACGCCGTCGGCTCGCCCGCCGTGCGCACCACGAACGTCATAGTGCTCCACGTTGGACTCTGCGCGTAGGAGATATACACCTGGTTGCGCGCATCTTCGTCCAGTGAATGTTTTGTATCGCCGACAACGCCGATGACCTCGCGCGAAAACTTTTCATCGCGCCAGACATGAAAACGTTTGCCGATCGGATTTTCGCCGGGCCACAGCCGCTTGGCCATCGTCTCGTTGATGACCGCAACCTTCACTGAATCCATGGTGTCCTGGTCGTTGAAAGCGCGGCCGGCTTTCACTGGAATCTTGAGCGTCTGAAAGTAGTCACCCGTGATGACGAGATGCGCGGCGTTGTGGTTGTTCTCGGGGATCGCCTGGTCGCCTTCCCGAATCACACCTCGCCCCAAATTGAACTGGTCGCCGCCAAGCGGCAGACTCAATGTCGCACCCACCGATTCCACCCCCGGCGTTGCTTTTACCCCATCGACCAGTTGCCGCCAGAGTTGCGTGCGCTTCTCATCCGAGTTGTAGTTTGGATTAATCACCGCCAAACGCAGCGCCAACACGTTCCCAGGTGTGAATCCCGGATCCATCCGCCGCAGATTGATGAAGCTCTTGATAAGCAAGCCGGCGCTCGCCAGCAAAATGAACGACAACGCGATCTCGGAAACGATCAAAACACTTCCTACTCGATTGCGACTGCTACCTGGCCCACCCTGTCGCCCACTCTCTTTCAACGTCTCGTTGAGATCTGGACGAGAGGTGTGCAACGCCGGAACGAGCCCGAAAAGCAGACCGGCGAGAATCGTGACGCCAAGTGCGAAAACAAACACGCGCTTGTCGATCGCGATCTCGTCGATCCGTGGACTGTTCGCGGGGCTGATCGCGATCAATAACTTGAGCAACCAGACGCTCAGACCAAGACCGATCAGTCCACTGACTGTCGAAAGCAGAACACTCTCCGTCAGGAGCTGACGCACAACCCGCATCCGGCTCGCGCCGAGTGCTGTTCGCAGGGCGATCTCTTTCTGACGATACGCTGCTCGCGCCAGCAACAAATTGGCTACGTTTGCGCAGGCGATCAACAGAACCACGGCTACAGCCCCAAGCAGAAGCAGCAACGACGTTCTCAACTCGCCGACCATTCGTTCGCGCAACTCGGTAATACTTACGCCCCAGCCCAGATTTGTTACGGGGTAGGCCTGGGCCAGACGTTGGTTGATCGTGTCCATCTCCGTCCGAACCTGGGTCAATGAAACGTTCGGCTTCAAGCGCGCGACGACGTTGACATAACGATTGTCGCGTGGCTCAGTCGCCAGATCCGGCCTGAACGCCACCCACATTTCGCAATCATTCGGATAGTTAAAACCAGGCGGCATAATGCCGATGATCGTCGTGCTTGCTCCACGGATCTTGATTTCGCTGTTCACCACGTTCGCCGCACCGCCGAATCTTCGTTGCCAGAGCTCGTGACTGATCACCGCGACCCATTTCTCCTTCTGCTGAACGTCATCGGCAACAATCCAACGGCCCTGAATCGGGTTGGTGAGAAACACGGGAAAGAACTCGGCCGACACGCTTGAGGCGCGCACACGTTCAACCTCGTCGCCAAAGCTCACAAAAATGCCGCCCGAAACAAATGACGCAATCTGTTCGAACGACTGGCTTTGTTTTTTCCAGTCCTCGATGTCAGGCACCGACATGTTGCTGTCGGTGATTCCCTGCGACGGTTGCATGCCTTCAAGCAACACAATGCGTTCAGGCTCTGGAAACTCAAGCGGTCGCAACAACACCGAGTTGACGACCGTAAACATCGCCGTCGTCGCGCCGATGCCCAGCGCGAGTGTGGAAACAGCGATAAGTAGAAAGCCTGGGCGTTTGAGAAAACTGCGTACGCCGTAGCGCAAGTCCTTTAATAAGTTGTCCATAAGAAACTCCTGTCGATTGCCAATTGCCAATTGCCGATTGCCGATTTCGCTCCCCGTCACCGTCACTTGTTATCGAAATCGCGCTACAGACAAAGCGCCAATTGGCAATTGGCAATCGGCAATTGGCAATGCCTTCACTCGTTTCTTAATGCAATCAGGGGATCAACCTTCGTCGCGCGTCGCGCGGGGACGTAACACGCAAACAGTGCCACACCAATCAACAGCACCGAGACCGAGATAAAGGTCAACGGATCAGTTGCGCTCACTCCGTAAAGCACGCTCGTGATCGCGCGTGTCGCGAGGTAAGCGCCGATCAATCCGATAGCTGCGCCGATGAGCGTCAGTTTCAATCCGTGGTTCAGGACCAGCCGCAACACGTCGCCCAATTGCGCGCCGAGCGCCATGCGAATGCCGATCTCATGTGTCCGTTGCGAAACGGCGTACGACGTGATGCCGTAAATTCCGATTGCCGAAAGCAACAGCGCGACAATTCCAAACACACCCAACACCATGGCCGCGATCTTTGACGGAAAGAGGGCCAGGCGCATGTGTTCGGTCAACGTTTTCACCTCGAAAAGGGGCAGATTCGGATCGAGTGCCTGCACTTCACCGCGCACTGCCGCAAACACCGGTTCCGGATTGCCCGTCGTACGGACCATGATCGAACCGTTCGAGATGTAGTCCTGGGTCAAAGGCGTCCAGATGAACGAACGGGGATCCTCGGCAATGTTGAAATACTTTCCGTCACGCGCCACGCCGACGATGCGCATGAAGGGACCCTTCTCCTCTCCCCAACTAACTCGCTTGCCGACTGCCTCGGCAGGCGACTTCACCGCCGGCATCAGGCGACGCACGAAGGTTTCGTTCACGATCGCGACTTGTTCTGATTTTTCGACGTCCTGTTCCGTGAACTCGCGTCCACTTACGATCTGAGTCGCCATCGTCTCGAAGTAACGTGGTCCGGCAGCCGCGTTCATCGCGGAGGGCGCGTTGCCGCCACGCTGGACGGGCATGCCTTCGACGTAAATAGTTCGACTGTTGAAGTTCAAACTCAACGGGACGTAGCTCGAGACTGCCGCCGACTTCACTCCCGGCAGCGCTCGCGCTCGTTCGGCAATCTGATGATAGAACTGTTGCCCGCGCGGTTCGTCGTAGCCCTGCAAACTCAGATCAAACGACATCGTCAACGCGTTTTGCGGATCGAAGCCGGGGTTCATCGTTTGCAGTTGCTGAAGCGTACGCACGACGAGACCGGCAGCGATCAAGACCACGAGCGAGATCGCGATCTGGGCCACCACGAGCACGCTGCGCAGACGCGTCCGGCCCCCTCCGCCTTGCGCCGACGTGTCTTTCAAGGCGTTCAAAAGGTTCGGCCGCGTGGATTGCAGCGCGGGCGCCAATCCAAACACCGCACCCGCGACGAGCGATACACCGAGTGAAAACAGCAATACTCGCCAATCGAGCCCGAGATCGATCGTCAACGGAAAATCGATCGGCGGCTTGAAGGTCAGCAACGCCTTGACGATCCAGATGGCGAGCAGTAAACCTGCACCGCCCCCTACGATCGACAGCAACAGACTTTCGGTCAGTAATTGTCGAATCAGGCGAATACGGCTCGCGCCCATCGCCAGCCGGATCGCAATCTCACGACGCCGATCTGTCGCGCGCGCGAGCATTAAACCTGCCAGGTTCGTGCACGTTACGAGCAAGACGAGTGCGACCGCGGCCATTAGCACCCAGGTAAAGCTGACTACCGCGCCGCGCAACTCGGGAATGATGAATCCCGGTGGTCCAAGTGCGACTGATTGTCCTTCGTTTGTGTCGGGGTACTCTTTTGCGAGTTGCAGTGCCAGGAGGTTCAGTGAGGCTTCAGCCTGAGATGCATTGATTCCGGGTTTTAGACGACCGATAGCGAAGAAGTTGTTCTCGTCGCGTTCGTCAAGCACGTTCGATCCGGGTTCGGCCCACGCCAGCATCGACACGGGCAGCCACAACTCCGGCTCGTACACCTGCTCCGTTCCCTTGAACGCCTCCGGTGCGATGCCAATGACGCGAAACTGGTGGTTGTTGATGAGAATGTCTTTGCCGACAATGCCCGGATCGCCTGCAAAGCGCCGTTGCCAACCGTCGTAACTAAGCACGACGACGGGATGCGTGAGTCGCGTCTTGTCTTCTTCGGGAAGAAACGTGCGGCCGTGGATCGCCTTGACGCCGAGCACGTCGAAGTAGTTACCGGTAACTTCATAGCCCCAGATTCGTTCGTTCGCGCCGGAACGGCTCAAGCTCAACGGGATGAAGCGGTAGAGCAGGAGTCCGGATAAAACTTCATTTCGATCGCGGAACTCGAGATAGTTCGGATAGGAGAGCGCGGACATCTCATCGTTATTCCGGCGCATGTTCATCGCGACGACTTCGTCGGGACGCTCCACCGCAAGCGAACGCAACAACACCGTGTTGACGAGACTGAAGATCGCTGTGTTCGCACCGATTCCCAGCGCGAGCGTCAGCACCGCAACCAGAGCAAAACCCGGGCGCTGCCACAACGAACGCCCTGCGTAATAGATTTCTTTGAACACGATTTCTCCTTATTCGTTCCGCAATGCCACGAGGGGATCGACTTTCGTCGCTCGGCGCGCCGGTATGTAACAGGCGATGAACGCCACCAAAGCCAAAAAGACTGCGACCGAAATAAACGTCGCCGGATCTTTCGCGCCGATGCCAAACAACAGGCTCGCCATTAACCGCGTCAACGCAAACGCGCCTAACAATCCGATCGCAATACCTGCAAGCGCGAGAGTCATTCCGTCTTTCAACACGAGCTTCAGCACCTGGTTCGCGCCCGCACCCAGCGCCATGCGCACACCGATCTCATGCGCGCGGCGTGACACCGCGTACGCCATCACGCCGTAGATACCAACGGCCGACAGGACCAGCGCGAGGGCCGCAAACAGTCCAACGACGAGCATCGAAAAACGAGGTTGGGCCACCGAAGCGCCAAGCACCTTCTCCATCGTTTGCACCTGCGTCACCGGGACGTCTTTATCGAGCGCTCGCACCTCCTGTCGCACCGCCGCAGCCATTGACAGCGGCTCACCGCGCGTGCGTACGAGCAAAGTCAGTCCCGGTGTGGGAGCTTGCAGGTGCGGCATATACATCGCCGGACGTGCTTCCGCGTCGAGCGTCGTCTGCTTGATGCTGCCGACGACACCGATTACTTCACGCTGTTTCTCTTCAAAGCCGACGCGCATGCGTTTGCCGATCGGATTCTCACCGGACCAGAGACGTTCGGCGAACGTGTCGTTGATGATGATCACGAGTGACCCATCCAGTTTGTCATGGGCCGTGAAGTACCTACCCTGCAACAGCGGGATCTGGAGAGTCGCGAAATAGTCGGGCGTCACCATCGTGTAATCGGCGTTCGGCCGCGTAGCATCAGACGCCGTTTCCTGTCCTTCCAGGAACACGTCAGTGCTTTCGTAAGCACCAGAGAGTGGCAACGAGAGAACGCCACCCGCGTTCTCGACACCCGGCAAGGCCTGAAGCCGAGTCGTTAACTGTTCGAAGAAAGCGGTCTGCTCCTCTTTTCGCTCGTATCGCGAAGGCGGAAGACTCGGCAATTGAACGTCGAGCGTGAGCACGTTCGCGGGATTGAAGCCCGGGTTCACGTCGAGCAACCGCATGAAGCTCTTCATCAACAGCCCAGCGCCGATCAGCAGGATCAACGCCATCGCCACTTCAGAAACGACAAGCAAACTGCGCAACCGGTTCTGACCACCGCCCGAAGTCATCCCACGCACGCCTTCTTTCAGCGACTTGTTAAGATCGAATCGCGACGCTTGCAATGCAGGAAGCAGCCCGAAGATCAGACCCGTAACGATCGAAATCGCAAGAGTGAAAAGAAGAATGCGTGAGTCGACTCCGACCTCGTTGAGGCGCGGCACTTCGCGCGGAATAACCGAAACGAGTAATGAGTTTCCCCAGACGGCGAGCAACAACCCGATCGCACCGCCGGTTAATGAGAGCAGCAGACTCTCGGTAAGCAGTTGACCGACGATGCGCCGCCGGCCCGCGCCGAGTGCGGCACGAATCGCGATCTCTTTTTGTCGTGAGGTCGCGCGCGCGAGTAAGAGGTTCGCGATGTTCGCGCAGGCTATCAGGAGAACGATTGCGACAGTCGCTAGCAAAACAAACAGCGGCTTGCGGATCGTGCCGACCATTTGCTTATGCAGAGGTACCAGGTTAACGACGTATCCGATGGAGCCGAGGGGCATTTCCTGTTGGATCGTACGCAGCTCAGCCTGGCCCTGTTCTGCTGACACGCCCGGCTTCAAGCGACCGATCGTTGCTAGGTTTAAGTTGCCGTGCCGTCCGCGTTCCTCCTCCGTGAACGCGAGCGGCATCCAGACGTCGTTATTCAGCGAGAACTGAAGACCGGGAATCATGTTGGCGCCGCCAGGAAACTGAAATCCCTCCGGCATGACGCCAACCACGGTGGCGTTTTGACCGGTGAGCGTGATCGTTTTGTCTATCACGTTCTGGTCGCCAGCAAAGTGTCGCTGCCAAAGACCGTGACTGATGATCGCAACCGGCGCGCGATTCGGCATGTCTTCTTCGGCCGTGAATACTCGGCCCAACATTGGACCAGCACCAACCGCTTCAAAGAAATCGGCTGATACTCGCGCACCACGCAATAGCTCCGGCTCGCCGCCACCGGTCATCTGCCATGACCAGGAACGGAAAGCAGCAAGGCGTTCGAACGACTGAGCTTCCGCTTTCAGACCGAGGAAATTCGCGGCTGAGTTTGGCAGCCTGTCGGTCGTTTGGGCCAACTTTGGCAGGTAGCCCCAGATCATCACGACCCGCTCCGGATCTTTGAACGGCAACGGCCGCAGCAACGTCGCGTTAACGACGCTGAAGATCGCGGTGTTCGCGCCGATACCAAGCGCCAGCGTTAATACCGCAACGACCGAAAACCCGGGCCGCTTCGCTAACGAGCGTGCTGCATAACGGAGTTCTTTGAACACGAATTCACCTCTCAATATTGCCAAGTGCCATTTGCCGATTGCCGATTGCTAACTCCTTGTCCGGTTTCATATTGATCACGTCGATTACCAGTTAAATCGTGAATCAAGCAAAAAATCGGCAATCGGCAATTGGCAATCGGCAATCTAACTCCCTCATTCATATCGAAGGGCAACGAGTGGATCGATTTTCGTCGCGCGGCGCGCTGGGAGATAACAAGCGATAAACGCGACGAACACGAGCAAGGATGGGACGATGACGAACGTCGTCACATCGTAACCGCTCACGCCAATCAACACCGACGAGATGGCCCACGCGAGTGCAAGTGACAGCAACAGTCCGATGACGACACCGATGACCGCGAGTCGCATTCCCTGGACCGTGATCATCTTCATCACGTCCGCACGATTCGCGCCGAGCGCCATCCGGATTCCAACTTCACGCGTGCGTTGCGAAACGACGTACGCCATCACGCTGTAAAGTCCGACCGCACTCAGCAGAATCGCGAGTCCACCAAAAGCGAGTGAAAACGATGCCGCCATATTCGGAGCCCACAGCGCGTACGTCAGGTGTTCCGTCATCGTCTTGACCGACGAAACCGGCACGCTGCGATCGATGTTCTGCACCTCTTTGCGAATTGCGCCCGCAAGCCCGCGCGGATCGACACTCGTGCGCATCACGAGGTTCATGTTCGCCGGGCGGCGCTGTGTCATCGGGTAATAAAAGTAGGGCTTCGAATCTTCGGCGAGGTTGCGATACTTGCCCGTCTTAACGACCCCGGCGACTTCTATTAGATCGCGACTCTCAGCGCCAATCAGAATGCGCTTCCCGACCGCGCTCTCGCCGGGCCACAACGATTCCGCCATCTGTTGATTGATGATGACCACTCGCTGTGACTTCGCGTGATCGCGATCGTCAAAGTCGCGGCCCTCGACAATCGGAATCTGCATCGCGCGGAAGTATCCGGAGCTGATCACGTTGGTCATGATGGTCCGACCAGCGCTGCCGCGAGCGAGCGTTTCGCCCTCTTTCAAAATCGGACCATTCGAATTGGAACTGTCGCCTAACGGAAGCAGACGCGCAGCGGCTGCGGCTTCCACGCCCGGTAAACTCGAGGCGCGCTCGATCGCCTGACGGAAAAAGTTGCGCGATCGTTCGCTGTCGTAACCGACCAGCTCCGGATCGAGCGTCGCGATTAAGGCGTTTTTAGTCGCAAACCCCGGATCCATGGTTTGCGCCTGGCGAAAACTCTTGATGAACAGGCCGCCACACACCAGCACCACGAGGGATAAAGCGACCTGGAACACCACGAGCGCCGGGCGCAACGAAAAGCGACGGCCCTTCCCGCGTTGACCTGCGTTGAGATCGCCCTTTAGCACGGGAACTACATCGGGATTCGATGAGTGCCATGCCGGCGCGAGTCCGAAGATCAATCCGGTCGCGAGTGAGATCACAAGTGTGAAAACCAGCGCGCGCGAATCGAGCGCGAAAAAGTTTTCGATGATGTTGTACTGGAGCACGGGAACGAACCCTTCCATCAGGTCCGTGACCCAGAACGCGAGCAGCAGTCCCAACGCGCCGCCGAGCAACGACAGCAGCAGACTTTCGGTCAATAACTGGCGAATTAAACGGATACGGCTCGCGCCAAGCGCGAGACGAATGCCGATCTCCTTGCGACGCGCGGCAGCACGCGCGAGCATCAGGTTGGCGACATTCGCGCAGGCGATCAGCAGAATCAGCCCGACGATGGCCATTGCGATCGCGCCCGCGCTCTTCATCGTCGACGCCGCCTCTTCCCAGCGGCCATCCATCTCCGTCGAAACCTTCGCGCTCGTGTTGCTTGCGCGCTCGTTTGGGTAAGTCTGGTTAAGCCGGGCAGCGATCGCCTGCATCTCGCCGGTCGCCTGGTCCAACGTCACCCCGGGTTTCAAACGCGCGAGCACATTCATCCAGTGACTGTCGCGATCGGTAAGCAATCCCGGCGATCGGCGCAGCTCTTCAACCATCGCCATCGGTATCCAGAAGTCCATCGACAGCGCAAACTTCGAACCTGTGAACGCTTCAGGAGTGACGCCGACCACCTGGTAACCGCGATTACTCAAGCGGATCGTCTTGCCGACGATGTCGGGATCGGAACCAAAGCGTCGCTGCCACAGACTCTGACTGATCACGACGACCGGATGAGCGCCGACCGCGTTGTCTTCTTCAGGCGTAAACGTTCGGCCCATGATCGGTTTGATCCGGACCACGTCGAAGTACGAACCACTCACAACCTGTCCCCAGATCACGTCGCTTTGCGTGTCGGAATCGAGTGCGACCGGCACCATGTCTTCGGCGCTCATCGCTTCGAAAACCGTCGATTGATTGCGGTAGTCGACGAAATCCGGATAAGAGAGCTCGTCACTGATGCCGCGGTCCTCCGCCAACTCCGCCGGGCGCACGAGTTGATGAGCATCGGGCACGGGCAAGGGACGGAAAATGAATGCGTTGACGCCGCTGAAGATGGCGGCGTTGGCGCCGATGCCCAACGCAAGCGTCAACACGGCGACGGCTGTAACCGCCGGGTTTTTGGTTAACATGCGCACGCCGTAGCGAATGTCTTGAAATAGACTTTCCATAAGAGATTCCTTAGCCAATCTGTTTGTTCTTCAACAGCGCCGACAACACTCGCCCGCGCTCGTAGTCAGACTTAATCGTCTCCACCGCCTTCAAAAACGCTGCCCGCAACTTCCCATCGCCTGTATAAACACGTGAAGCCTCGAGCAGCAGCGAGGCTTTCTCGTAGTCGGATGAGATCGCTGACGCGGAGTCGAGCAGTTGAGTCAACGCGGCCTCGCTGAGGTTCTTTGTTTTGAGTAACGCTGAAAGCACCCGCCGGTGTTCGTAGTCTGATCTGATCGTGCCGACAGTTTGAAAGAAGACGCCGCTCAACGCGGAATCGTCGAGGTAAACGGCCGCAACATCTTTCAGCACGCCCGCCTTCTCGTAATCCGAATTGATGGCTTGCGTTGACGTCGCAATCTGAATCAGGAGTTCCTTGCTCGGTGCGCTGCGTTTCAACAACGTCTTAAGCACGCGGCTGCGTTCGTAGTTTGATTTGATCGTGTCGATTGCTTTGAAAAACACCGGCATCGCCGAGTCTTTGTGGTCCAATACCGGAGCCACTGCGATCAGGAATTGCGACTGTTCGTAATCAGACTTGATGTGTTGGGCCGCGTGGGCCAACGTGTCCGCGAACGCTGCGGCGTTGAGGTTGCCGTGCTTAACTAAAGCGGCGTAGTAATGGCGACGCGCGTAATCGCTGTTGATTAGTTCGATCTCCTGAAAGACACCGGCGACACCGCGTTGACGCAGGATCGTCTGCACGCGTTTATCGGCGTCGATCCCGCCCTGACGAACGGCGTTGAGAACGAGTTCGGCGATCCAGGTACGAGCGGTTGCGTCGATCTCGCGCGCTTGCCCGTTCATGAAGAACGCACGCGTCAACTGCCCACCTACGTCGCGACGCACCTCGTAACGTCGAGATTGGCCGTCACGCACTTCCTCGATACGGACCACGCCGCCTTCGGAGACGTCCTGTATGTCCGTGTAGGCGTCGTTGAATTCGGCCTTGCCACGAATCTCGAGACGACGTTTATGACCATCGTCGCTATGCTCCCAGGTCATGACGGAACGCGATTCGTCCTTCGCTTTCTGCGCCATACCCGGAGAGGCCATAAAGAAAGCGGCAATCGGAGCCAGTAACAGGACGATCTTTCTAAGTACGGAACGACTGATGAGCGTCATTGGTTATCTCCTCTAAAGAATTGCGTAATCATTCGTATCTAAGCGCGACCAGCGGGTCGACTTTCGTTGCGCGGCGTGCGGGAATGTAACAAGCGAGCAAGGCGACAAACGTCAAACCGGCGGTCACACCGATGAAGGTCGCGGCATCGGTCGGCGTCACGCCAAAGAGCAAACCGCCGAGCAACCTCGTCAACGCAAACGCGCCGATGAGGCCGACCACTTCGCCGGCGATAACAAAAGTCATGCCCTGTCGCAGAACCAACTGCATCACGTCTTTCACCTGCGCGCCGAGCGCGACGCGTATCCCGAGTTCATGCGTACGCTGCGCGACCGAGTAAGAAATCACGCCGTACAACCCCGCGGCTGCGAGCAACAGGGCGACGCCGGCGAACACAGACAGCACGATCGACGTAAACCGTTGTTGCCGGATCGAGTTTGCGATCATGCGGTCGAGCGTGATCGTTCGCTGGAGCGGCAATTCACTATCAAGCGCGAGCACTTTGCCGCGAATGGCCGGCACGAGCGACGCAGGGTCCGTTGACGAACGTACGATCAGCGTCATGAACTGGTTCGGTGCCTGTGCAAACGGCTCGTACGTGTGCGGCCTTGTCTCTTTTGTTAGACCATTCTGTTTGACGTCGCCGACAATGCCGACGATCTCGCGATAAGACTCCGGTCCAGTGTTGACGTTGATTCGTTTGCCAATCGCGTCGCCGTTCGGAAAATAGCGTTGGGCAAGGGTTTGACTGACGATCGCTACGCGTGGCGCTTGTAGCGCGTCGTGTTCGGTGAACGCGCGGCCCGCGATGAGCGGAATGCCCATCGCTTTGAAGTAGCCCGGCGAAACGGCGGAATAGTTTGTTTGCGGAAGATCTTTGTCCGCTTCGCGCGGGCGGCCTTCAAAGTAAAAACCGGTCGGAAGGTCGTGCACGATCGGCAGGATTCGCGCGACTCCCGTCGCTTCCACGCCGGGTAGTGTCGCGACTTGTTGGACCAGTTGTTCACTAAATCGCGCTACCTGCTCCGGGGCCGCATATTTTTTCTCCGGCAACTGAACAGTCACCGCAAGGGCGTTCTGTTCGTCGAAACCCGGATCGATGTGATTCAGTCGCCATACGGTGCGCAGCAATAGTCCACCGCCGATGAGCAACATCAACGCGAGGGCGACCTCGCTCGCGATTAGAAGGTTTCCGATACGCTGTTGCCGCACGCTGCGGCTGCGTTGATCTTTTAATGCCGGGTTTGAGTCAAACTTGAGGACTTGCAAGGCAGGCGCGAGTCCGAAGATAAAGGCTGTGAGGAGCGCGACGGCCAAAGTAAATAACAGTGCGCGATTGTCGAGGCTTACCGAAGCGATACGCGGGAGATCCGTCGGCGCAGCAGCCAGCAACGCTTTGAGTCCCCAGGAAGCGAGCGGCCACGCGGCGGCTGCTCCGAGCAACGCGAGCAACAAGCTCTCGGTTGCTAACTGACGCACGATGCGCGCGCGTCCGGCGCCAAGCGCCACCCGTACGGCCATCTCTTTTTGTCTCGTCGTGGCCCGCGCGAGCAGCAGATTCGCAACGTTCGCACACGCAATGAGAAGCAATAGCGCCACCGCTCCAAACATTACCCACAGCACTCTCTCCACGTCGCCGACAACAAATTTCAGCAATGGCGTGACCTTGATGGTCCAACCAGTATTAGCTTCAGGATGTTCCTGCGCGAGTCGCGCGGCGATGGCTGCCATCTCCGCATTCGCCTGATCAAAAGATACGTCCGGTTTCAGTCGGCCGATGGCGTCGATGTAACGCGCGTAATGAAGCGTCCGCTCGTTGTCTTTGAAAGCGATCGGCGTCCAAAGTTGTCGTTCACGCTGATCGGGCAATCTGAAATCGGCAGGCATGACACCGACGATCGCGTAATCTTCGCCGTCAAGTTTCAACGACTTGCCGAGCACAATTCCATCGCCTCCGAAGCGTCGCTGCCAGAGGCCCTCACTAATAATGACAACCTTCTCGCGTCCCGGCTGGTCTTCTTCCGTAACAAAATCGCGGCCCACGAGCGGTTGCGCGCCGAGCAACTTGAACAAACCAACCGATACACGCCCCGCCAACAGGCGTTCGGGATTTCCATCGCCAGTGAGGTTGTAAGAAACGGTGCGGTACGCAGCTAGACTCGAAAACGACGTGTTCTGACGTTGCCATTCGAGAAAATTACCGGGCGCGATCTGCGCATCCGGTTGCGCGGGGCTTGTTGTGACGTTCGACTGTCGCAACGACACCAGTCGCTCAGACTCGGGATACGGCAGCGGCTGAAGCAGCACGCCATGGACCACACTAAAGATTGCTGTGTTTGCTCCGATGCCGAGCGCAAGCGTGATCACCGCGATCGCGGTGAACCCCGGCCGCCGCAGCAAAGAACGCAGCGCATACCGCACGTCTTTGAACAAACTATCCATAACCCGCTCCGTTTACGCAGACGCCTGAACGTTGATCGTCACTTTCACTTTGCGACCGATGATTCCGCGTCCGTATTTGATCCCTAAATCAAACCGATCGAGCTCCGTCGTCGCGCTGTAGTAAACAAACTCTTCCCCACTCGGCGACCGACTGCGGTCCATCTCATTGACTACCAGCGAAATCGTCCTGCTCTTTCCTTTGAACGTCAGATTGCCCTCTAGATCGAGTGAATCCCGATCCTTCCCGCGCGCCACTCTCGTGCTGCGAAACTCGATATCCGGAAAGTTGTCGGCATCGAGAAAATCCGCGGTCACGAGGTGCGCGTCGCGTCGCTTGTTACCCGTGTCGATGCTGCGCGATTTGATCTTCGCGAGCACCGAGGATCCACTCGGATCCGTTTCGTCCAACACGATCGAACCTTCAATCGTGCGAAAGCGCCCGCGCACGGTGTACCAAAAATTCCGGACACTGAACTCAACAGTCGTGTACGCCGGATCGAAACGCCAGATCCGGTTCGGCCGGATCGCGTCAGTCTTCTGTGTTTGCATAGGGCCTCACTCGTATCGGAGCGCCGTCAACGGGTCGACCTTCGTCGCGCGGCGCGCCGGCAGATAACAAGCCAACAGCGAAACTGCTGTCAGGAGCAACGCAATCACAGCAAAAGTAAACGGATCGGTGGCGCTGACTCCGTAGAGTTGCTGAGTGTCGATCAGCCGCGTAGCGATGAAGGCCGCGAAGAGCCCAATCACCACGCCCACGAGCGTCAGCACCAATCCCTGTTTGAGAACCAGTTTGAGCACGTCGGCCGGTCGCGCGCCGAGCGCCATGCGAATACCGACCTCGCGCGTGCGATGGCTCACCATCCAAGCCATCACGCCGTATAGACCAATGCTCGCGAGCAACAACGCTACGAGCCCGAAGATCGAAATCAACGTCGACGCCAAACGCGTCGCCGCAAGTGTGTTGTCGATCTGTGTTGATACCGCGGAGATTTCCTTCACCGACAACTCCGGATCAAGGCTAAGAAGCTCCGATCGTACAGTGGGAATCAGTTCTTCAGCCGGGCCACGCGTGCGCATGACGACGTTTGTGTAACTGTCGTAACCACGTTGCAACGCGGGTAGATCGAAATGCGGCACCGGGGTTTCCGTCAGCTCGTGATGTTTGACGTCGCGAGTGATGCCGATGATCTCCAGCGGTGGACCATCGGTACGCGTCGTCAGTCTTTGTCCGAGAGCATTTCCACCGGGAAAGAGTCGTTGGGCCAACGCTTCGTTGATGATCACAACGCGGGGAGCGCCTTGGCGATCCTCGTCCGTGAAGCCGCGTCCCTGGGCCATCTGGATACCCATCGTCTCGTGATAACTGGGACCGACAACACTCGCATCGAACGCCATTTGTTCGTTTGGCAACGGTGCACTGCCCTGAACGAAAATACTGCTCATGAAGCGACTGCCGCTGAACGGCATCACGAGTCCGTGACTAACGGCCTCGACGCCCGGCAACGTCTCCAGTCGTGCGTAGAGATGATGCTGAAACACTCGTCCCTTCGCTTCGTCGTATTTCTTTTCGTCGAGATCGAGCGGGACGACAAGCAGTGTTTCCGCGTTGTAGCCGGGATCGATCGCGAGCAGGTTGCGCAGGCTCTTGACGCACAACCCGGCGCCAATCAGCACCACGATCGCAAGCGCGAGTTGAGAAACGACCAGCAGACTGCGAAATGTGAAACGACGTTCACGCTGGCTGGAGATGCCGCCTTCTTCTTTCAGGACCGGCAACAGATTGGCTCGCGAGCTCTGCCATGCGGGAAAGATTCCGAAGATGATTCCCGCAGCGAGCGTCGTCAACGCCGTGAAAGCAAGCACGCGACGGTCTAGGCCCTGGGCCAATACGGTGCGTGCAAGATCGAGTCGGGGCTGTGTTTTTATAAGTAACGAGATCAACCAGGGCGCGACTAAAAGTCCGACTAACCCGCCACTGACAGCGAGCAGCAGACTCTCGGTCAACAGTTGTCGCACCACTCGCCAACGGTTCGCGCCGACGGCCAATCGGATCGCCATCTCCTTGCGTCGAGTGACGCCACGCGCCAACAGGAGGCCCGCGATGTTCGCGCACGCGATCAGTAAAACGAGCCCAACCACTACCATTAATAATTTGAGCGGTGACGAGAAACGTCCGCGAAGGAGCGAGCGTCCTTTGCCGCCGGGTTGAAACTTGATGTGTTGCTCGCTGAAAGGAAGTCCCTTGGTAGTCGTTCCGGCCGGCGTATTGGCTTCCTTGATCTGTTGGGCCAGCAGGTCCATGCTCGACTCCGCCTGCGCAGCAGAAACGTCAGACTTCAGGCGCCCCATCAAATAGAGAAAACCATCGGTGCGGCTTTCGATATACTTCGATTGCGCGAGTTGTGGATGCATCAGCACCGGCACCCAAAGTTCCGTCGGTCGCTCAAGCGTCATGCCGGTGAAGTTTTCCGGAGCGACACCAACAACGGTCAGCGGAACATCATTCAACGTGATCTTCTGGCCAACCGCATTCTGCGGGGCGCCAAAATGTTTTCGACTGAAGGTATCGCTGACTACCACCACCGGTTGGCTGCCAGGCGTTTTATCCTCTTCCGGCAGGAACGAGCGTCCGTGTGCTGCTTGAATCCCGAGCATGTCGAAATAGTTCCCCGAAACATACTCGCTGGGGATCCGCTCCATGCTCTCGTTCGTTTTTAACTCCAACTCCGTGCGGGTGAACGCGATCATCCCATCGAACACTTTGTTCTGCGTGCGAAAGTCGTTGAACAGAGGATACGAAAACGAATTACTGACGAAGTTTGGATTGACACTAACGGACGAGATCAGGACCAACTGGTCCGGATCACTTACTGCCAGCGAGCGCAACAACAGCCTGTCAGTGACACTGAAGATCGCCGTGTTTGCCCCGATGCCGAGCGCAAGAGTGATGATGACGATCGCGCTGAAGCCTGGATACTTCAGCAGGACACGAATTGATTGACGAATATCATTCATATCTCAACGCCTTTAAAGGATCGACTCGAGTTGCGCGTCGCGCAGGCAAGTAACACGCAAGCAATGTGATTACGAAAAGTCCGACCGGCACTCCTACAAACGTCGCGGCATCGGTAGTCGTCACTTCAAACAACAACGTCGAGAGCAGTCGCGTGACTGCGAACGACGCCGCAAGTCCAACTGCAACACCAATTAGCGCGAGCACGACTCCCCTCGTCACCACGAGTTTCAAAACGTCGAAACGTTGCGCGCCGAGGGCCATGCGCACTCCAATCTCGTGCGTTCTCTGCAACACCGAGTACGACATCACGCCGTAAATTCCGACCGCCGACATCACGAGGGCGACGATGGAAAACACGGCGAGCAGCCACGCACTGAAACGTGATCTCGCAACCGAAGTGGAAAGCAAACTCTCCATCGTGCTGATCTCGCCGATCGGTTGTTGCGGATCGAGTATGCGGATCACTTCACGCGCCGCCGGCGCCACCGCGCCCGCATCGCCTCTCGTGCGCAACACGATCGTCATGCCCGGATAGACCAGTTCCGGGTGCGGCCAGTAAGCGACTGGCTCCACTGCCGTATCGAGACCGAGATGTTTGTGATCGCCGACGACGCCGATGATCTCACTCGGCACGTTCTCGTCTTTCATGTAGATCGTGAGTTGTTTACCGAGTGGGTTCGCACCATTAAGGTTCTTCTTCACAAACGCTTCGTTAACGAGAACGACGTGCCGCATCTCCGTCGCTTCCTGTTGCGTGTAGAAGCGACCCTGCTTCAACGGGATCTGCATTGCTTCGAAGTAGTTGGCATCGGTGACACATACTCCGGTCTTCAGTTCCGTTTCCGGAGGCAGATCCTGGCCGTCAACTTCAACAGTCGTTCCTGAATACAAACCCGTGAATGGCGGTGTGTTGATTGCTCCGGCGGCCGCGACACCTGGAATCGTGCTCATTCGCGCAATCGCTTGTTTGAAAAACTCGATTCGCTTCGGTTCCTCCTGATATTTCGCGGGAGGTAAACTGATGCGAACCGTCAACAAGTTCTGCGCATTGAAACCCGGATCGACTGACTGCAAACGATTGAGACTTCGCACAAGCAGACCAGCGCCGATCAACAACACGAGGGCCAGCGCCACCTGTGAAACAACGAAGACGCTGCGCAGGCGATGACCGCCGCCGCCAACGTTCTTGCCGCCTTCTTTCAGCGAGTCGTGAAGATCGAATCGCGTGGCTTCCAACGCGGGCGCAAGTCCGAAGATGAGACCGGTGATCACTGCTAGGCCGAGTGTGAACCCGAGCACCGGCAGATTGACGCTAACCCTTTGTAAATCAATCAAAGCGGGTGGGCTCAGGGCGACAAGTGCTTTCGTGCCCCACCACGCGACCAGCACTCCGAGCGTTCCGCCGATAACAGAAAGCATCACGCTCTCCGTCAACAACTGTCGCGCGATGCGCCAGCGACTCGCGCCGAGTCCGGCACGAACTGCGATCTCTCTGCGTCGCGCACTCGCACGCGCAAGCAGCAGGTTCGCAACATTCGCGCACGCAATCAGCAGGACAAAACCGACGGCGCCCAACAAGATCAAAAGCGGCTTGCGAATCTCGCCAGTGAACTGCGTTCGCAGCGGGACAATATTCACGCCCCACATCGTGTTGAACATCGGATACTGCTGCTCGAGTCGCGCAGCAATCGTACCCATGTCGCTTCTTGCTTGTTCGATCGAGACACCGGGCTTCAGTCGCGCGACGGCTGAGGCAAACCGGCCGCGTCGCTGTCGCACCTCGTTGGTGATGTGCCACGGCACCCAGATGTCCGCGGGCTTACTGACTTGAGTTCCTCTTTGAATATGCCAGCCAAAGTTTGCCGGCATTACGCCGATGACCGTCACCGGATCATTATTTAAGGTGATCTGGCGTCCAACGATCTGGCTGTCGCCACCGAAACGTCGTTGCCACAGCGCGTGGCTGATCACCGCGACACGTGTTTGGGCATCGCGTCCGTCCTCGGCGATAAAAGTGCGACCGGCGACGGCGTTGGTTCCGAGTACAGAGAACAGGTTGGTTGTCGCAAACTGGACCGGCACTTCTTCCGGTTCGCCATCGCCAGTGAGATTGATCGCCCGGTCGAAGAACACGGCCATATCGCTAAAGACCTGGTTCTGCTCCTTCCAATCGGTGAAGTTGCCGAGGTTGATCACGTTCTGATCGCGACCGCCCTGCCGTCTTTCCCAAACGAGCACGAGCTGCTCGGGATCCGAATACGGAAAACTCCGCAGCAAAACGGCATGCACTACACTGAAGATCGCGGTATTCGCGCCGATGCCGAGCGTCAGCGCCAGCAGCGCGATGATCGTCATCGTCGGACTCTTAAACAACATCCGCACGCCAAAACGAATATCAGCCAGTAAAGTCGTCATTCACGACACCCCCACTCGGATTGCCAATTGCCGATTGCCAATTGCCGATTTCTAAGAGCTATCGCTAACCTCCGATTGCTGCGTATTGCCGTTGTCGGGCCCTTAAGCTCAAGGCGTCAAATTGGCAATTGGCAATCGCCAATCGGCAATGCCCTCACTCACACCTCAATGCTTCCATCGGATCCACTTTGGTCGCGCGCCACGCGGGGACGTAACACGCCAATAGCGCAACGATCGCCAGCAGCATCGCCACCACCGCGAACGTGAGCGGATCCTTCGCCTTAACTCCAAACAACAAACTCTCCACGAGTCGCGTTAACGCAAACGCGCTTAACAATCCGATCGCGAGTCCTATCAAGATGAGTTTTGATCCCTGCTTCACGATCATCATCAGCACGTCGCGTCCCTGCGCGCCGAGCGCGAGCCTGATTCCGATCTCGTTCGTGCGTTGGGCCACCGAGTAACTCATCACCCCGTACAAACCGACGATCGTTAACACGAGCGCCACACCAGCGAAGATCGAAAGCAGCGTCGTGTTGAATCGCGGCGCCGCGACGGAGGCCGACATGTACTCCTCCATCGTCTTCACACCAAACAACGGGAGATCGGCATCCATCGACGCAACATCTTTCGTCGCCCCCGAGATCACGCTGCGCGGCTCGTTGTCGGTCTTGACGACCATCACCATCTGGCTAAACGGGATCTGCGTGTGCGGCACATAGAACGCTGGACGTGGGTCGGTACTCAGCCCTCGATTTCGCACGTCGCCAACAACCCCAACGATCTCTCGCATGGTGGATTCTTCACCTTCAATTGAAGAGACGCCGGGATGGATACGCTTCCCGATCGGGTCTTCGTTCGGAAAATACTGGCGCACAAACGTCTCGGTGATGATGATCACCGGTGTCGAGCCGTGTCGATCGTTGTGATCGAAATCGCGGCCCTTGAGAATCGGAATGCCCATCGTGCGGAAGTAATCGATGCCCGTGGTGAAGAAGTCGCCCGAAGGTTCGTCTTTCTCAGGGACCGGCCGTCCCTCGATTTGAAAAGAGATACTGAACCGTTCGTCACTCAGCGGCAGCGGGTATATCGCGCTCGCCGACTGCACGCCAGGCGCTGTTTCCAGTCGCTTCTTGAGATCGATGTAGAACTGGCTCTGCTTTGCGTAATTGTATTTGATTTCCGGCAGCGCGAGGTTGAACGTCATCACATTCTGCGGCTGCAAACCGCTGGGCACCCTTTGCAAACGCCAGAGACTCTGAATCAACAATGCGGCGCAAACCAGCAGCACCACCGCGATCGCCAACTCAGTCACGACCAACATGCTGCGAACGGGATTGCGTCGCGCGCCTTCGCCTGTTCCGCGTCCACCTTCCTTCAGCGAGTCGACCAGCTCGCCCTTCGACGAATGAAATGCCGGGACCAGACCAAAGATCAGTCCCGTTAGCACAGAGACACCGGCGGTGAATCCCAACACGCGCCGATCGATCGCAACTTCGACTGCGCGCGGAATATCTTCCTTGCCGAGTGCGATCAGTAAGTCAGACCACCACACGGCGAGTAACAAACCGACCGCGCCACCGGCCAGCGACAACAGCACGCTCTCAGTCAACAACTGTCGAATCACGCGCATGCGGCTCGCGCCAAGAGCTGCTCGTATCGCCATCTCCTTGTGACGGCTCGTCGCTCGCGCGAGCAGCAGGTTGGCGACATTCGCGCACGCGATCAACAACACACACGCCACCGCTCCCAGCAAAATGAACAGCGCGGGACGGACGTCGCCGACCATCGCGGACAGCGCGGATTCAACGCGCAGGCTCTTGTTTGTGTTTTGATCCGGATACTGTTGCTCCAAACGCGCGGCGATCGCCTTCACCTCCGCCTGCGCCTGCTCTTCGGCCACACCGGGTTTCAGACGTCCGATGACGCGCAAGAAGTGCGCACCGCGTTGATCTGTGACTGGGGTTTTACCTTCAGCGTCTTCCGCGATCGTGGTCCAAAGATCGACCGGATCGTTTTGAATCGGAAACTCGAATGTCGCGGGCATCACACCGACGACGGTATATGGTCGACCCGCGAGCGTGATCGTCTTATTAAGGATGTTCGTATCGGAGTTGAATCGTCGTGCAAACAGTTGCTGACTCAGGATCACGACACGTCCGCTGGTGGAAGGCTTGTCTTCGTCGGCGTTGAAGGTGCGGCCGTGGAGAGGCCCGACGCCGAGCAACGGAAAAAGATCGGCAGTCACCACGGCGCCCTGAACACGTGCCGGTTCACCGCTGCCCGTCATGATGAAGTCGCCGCTGTAATACGAAGCGACGCGTTCGAAGACTGTGTTCTGGTCGCGCAGATCGAAAAAGTTTGGATACGAATGTGAGCCACGGTTGTATCCGCGCTGCTGGTCCGTTTCGAACACTGAAACTAACGAGTCGGGATTAGGAAAGGGCAACGGCCGTAAAAGCACGGCATTTACGACGCTGAAGATCGCAGTGTTGGCGCCGATGCCGAGTGCGAGTGCGATCGTAGCGACGATGCTGATGCTCGGCGACTTGAGCAGCATTCGTAAACCAAAGCGAATGTCCTGAAGAAGATTTTGCATAATCTCTAATCCTTACTCGTCTCTCAGTGCCACCATTGGATCGACTCGCGATGCGCGACGCGCGGGAACGTAGCCCGCCAACGCCGCAACTCCAGCGAGTAGCAAAGTAGCGAGGGCGATTGTCAGTGGATCGTTCGGTTTCAACTCGTAAAGCAGAGTCGCGGCAGTTTTGGTTAGCGCGAGGGACGCAAACACGCCGATCGCAAGCCCGATCACCACAAGCACCAACGCCTCACGTAACACGAGCCAGAGAACGCTTAAACGATGCGCGCCAAGCGCCATGCGAATACCGATCTCGTTCGTGCGACGTGCAACGCCGTACGACATCACGCCGTACAGCCCGACACACGCAAGCAATAACGCGAGCAATCCGAAGAACGCCGCCAGTCTTGCTACCAGCTTCTGTTGGACCAGCGAGCGTCCGATGTGATCCGATAGACTCACGACCTCGTCGACCGGAAGATTACGATTCACCTGCGTGATCGTTCTCCGGATCTGCGGTACGACCGAGCTCGACGATCCCGAAAACCGCACGACAAGGTTACCGAGCGAGTCAGGCTGCTGGGCGTACGAGTAGTAAGCCATTGGCAGAAAATCTTCCGTCAGGCTTCCATACTTCGCGTCCTTCACGACGCCGATGACTTCGATCTTGTTGCTCGATTCGGGTCCACTGATACCAAACCGCTTGCCTAACGGAGAGCCGTTAGGAAAGAACCTTTTGGCCATCGATTCGCTGATCACGGCCACCGTTTGCGACTGCGCGGTGTCGTGTGGACCAAACCCACGGCCGAGAACTAACGGCAGACCCATCGCGGTAAAGAAGTCAGCACCGACAACGTTGTTCCGCACCTGTCGGCTTTGACCTTCGGGAAAACCCGGCTCGTTCGTGAAGGCGCGAGTGGTCCAGAACCCCTGGTTGAAAGTGATGAAAGCAAATGACGCGGCCTGCACGCCCGGAACTGCCTTGACCTTGTCTTCCACTTCCTTAAGCAATGCCGGCAGCTTCGGATCGTCGGCCTTCAAGCCTGTCGCCGAAGTATCGACTTGCAACAGCAGCACGTTCTCCTGATCGAATCCGCTGGGTATGCTCTGCAAGTTGATCAAGGTTCGGACGAACAAACCGGCGGCAACGAGTAGCAGCAGCGACAGGGCCACTTGTCCGACTACGAAAGCTTTGCCGAGCGGATTGCGCAGCGTGTTGGTTTTGCTGCGCTTGAGTGAGCTGTTTGGTTCGATTCGTGAGGCGCGCAATGCGGGGGCAGTGCCGAAAATGATCGCACAGACGACAGCGATGCCGAATGTGAACCCAAGGACACGCAGGTTTGGCGTGACATCAAGCGGTAACGCCTCCGGGCCATTCGACGCCATCAACAGCAGCAACTTAGTGGCCCACCACGAAAGACCAATGCCTGCCAGTCCGCCGACGATGGCAAGCAGTGCGCTTTCGGTGAATAGTTGACGAACGAGTCGCGCGCGTCCGGCGCCAACGGCGAGGCGCACTGCAAACTCTTTACTGCGCGCTGCACCCTGGGCCAACAGCAGGTTCGCCACGTTCGCGCTCGCGATCAGCAGCACGAGTGCGACCACGCCCATCAGTACTTTCAATGACAGTGAGAACTGTTCGCGTAGCGACGATAGACCACGGCGCATCGGAGTGAGTTCGACGCGTGCGTTTTGCAGTGCCTGCACTCGATCCGGTGCTGGCTGCGCACCAGCCCGTGCTTCCAACGATTGCTTGAAAAGCAGATTGACCGCCGCGTTTGCCTGCTCGGAAGTGACACCGTCTTTCAGACGACCGATTAAGA
Source organism: uncultured Acidobacteriota bacterium (assembly GCA_963789185.1). GTDB lineage: Bacteria > Acidobacteriota > Blastocatellia > Pyrinomonadales > Pyrinomonadaceae > PSRF01. The sequence goes on along the minus strand of CAWBJU010000003.1, from coordinate 20,980 downwards.
ACAGCGATTGAAACGATTCGTTGTTTCGCCCGTCCCAATGCATCGGCGGCAACTGTTTTTCCATCGCCAGCGGCACCCACATGTCAGGCGCCGAGCCTACGGTGGTCCCAAAGAATTCGGACGGAGCAACGCCGACGATTGTGTAAGCGACGTCGTCGATCGTGATCGTCTTGCCGATCGCATTCGGATCCCCGCCCAGGCGTTGTGTCCACCACGCGTGACTGACGACCGTCACCGGATGACCGCCGGCCGTCTGATCGTCAGTATCGTTCAGGACGCGACCGAGATGAGCATTCACGCCGAGGACGGGGAAATACGTGCCCGATACAAGTTGGACCTTAAGTTGTTCGATGTCGCTCGTGCCGTTTGTGTGGACAAAACCGTGGACCGTCCACTCGATGCTTAAAAGACTGGCGACGCCGGAAAACACGTCAGTTCGTTGCTGCATCTGTCGATAGAAGGGATACGCGAAGAGGTCCCAGCTCTCGTTGGGAAAGGCGTTCGTCACGCCCATGTTCTTCCCGTTGCCAAACAGGACCAGCTTGTCAGGCTCGTGAACGGGCAGCGACTTGAGCATCACCGCGTCGAGCAAACTGAAGATGGCAGTGTTTGCGCCGATGCCGAGCGCGAGTGAGAGCACCGCGATTAGAGTGAACGCGGGTTTCTTCCACAACATGCGAAAGCCGTAACGGATGTCGTTAAGCATTTGTGTCCTCTGTCTATTGCCGATTGCCGATTGCCAATTGCCGATTTACAAGAGCTTTACGAATGCCGTACACGTTTGAACCGAAACAATCGGCAATCGGCAATTGGCAATTGGCAATGCCTTCACTCGTATCTCAACGCCACAAGTGGATCGACCTTCGTCGCGCGGCGCGCTGGTGCATAGCAAGCAAGTAACGCGGCCAGGGGTAACGCAACGATCACAACCGCAAACGTCATCGGATCCGTGGTAGTTACTCCGAACAGCAAAGCGCTCATCAGTCGCGTCAATGCGAACGCGACTACTGCGCCGATGAGCGTGCCGGCGATCACAAGTCGCAATCCGTGTCCGAGTACGAGTCGTGCGATGTCACGCGCGCTCGCACCCAGCGCAACACGCACGCCGATCTCATGCGTTCGCTGGCGCGTAACGAAACTCATCACGCTGTAAACGCCGGTCAATGCCAGCATCAATGCGAGCCCGGCGAACCCTCCCAGCAGTGCCAGGTTGAATCGTCTGGCTTTAAGTGAATCAGAGACTAGCTGGTCCATCGTCGTGACCGAGTAGAACGGTTGGTCCGGACTCGTTTTCCAGATGCTCTCTCGTAGTGCAGGTATTAGCGCCGTTGCGTCATTGCGCGTACGAACGACGTAGATAAGCGAACCTGAAGGTGACTGCGCATGAGGACGATAGAACTCGGGCCGGGTAGGTTTGTCCAAACCGTCCTGGCGCACGTCGTTGACGACGCCGACGATCTGCAACGTCAGCGGTCCGGGTTGACTGCGGCCGCCGCTGCGCAGAGTAAACGTCCTGCCAACCGGATCTTCGTTGGGCCAATAACGTTGGGCCATCGTGTCGTTGATGACAGCGACCTTCAACGAGCTGCCGTCGTCAAACTGATCGAACACCCGTCCCCGCAGCAAACGCATTCCGATTGCCTGAAAATATCCACCTGTGGCGGTATTCGCCTGTGCCATTGGTTCCTGCCCAGCCGGACGCGGTGGTTGGCCGTCGACGGTTAAAGGAACGGAGGTTGTCGTGCTGCTCTCCAGCATTGGCAGTGCAGTCGTGATGCCCGCCGCTTCGACATCGGGCATTTCCTGGATGCGCTTCAGGGTCTCGTTGACATACGCGGCTCGCTTGTCAGGCGTCGTATACCGGCCCCAGATGAACGCCTGAAGCGACGCGATTCGATCGACAGCGAACCCCGGATCGACATTCACCAGACTCACAAAACTACGCACGAGCAGGCCCGCTCCGATTAACAGCACAACCGCGAGTGCAATTTCAGTAACGACCAGCCCATTGCGCAGCCGATGCCCCGTTAGACTTGACGAAAAGGTAGTCGCCGCTTCTTTCAAACCACGTTGCAGATCCGGTCTCGAGAACTTCAGCGCGGGAGCGATACCGAACAGCACAGCCGTAACGAGGCCGACAGTGGTAACGAAAACAAGAGTTGGACCATCAACACCGACTTGCTCGATGCGCGGAATGTCGCCAGGGTTGAGAGCGACGATCAGGTGGATGCACCAGCGGGCGAGGAAAATTCCTGCGCCGCAACCGAGCAGCGCGATAAGTAAACTTTCGGTTAAGAGTTGGCGCAGCAGTCTGCTTCGTCCGGCGCCAATCGCGGCACGAATCGCAAACTCACGCTCACGATCGGCGCCACGCGCGAGCAGCAGGTTGGCGACGTTCGTGCAAGCGATCAGCAGAACAAAACCGACAGCACCGAGTAGAATCCAAAGCGCCAGTCGCCACTTCCCTTTCAAGTGTTCAGGCAGCGTGATCGCCGTCACACCGAGGCCGCTGTTGGTTGCCGGATACTCCACGCCCAGATTACGCGCGATGCCGGCCATGTCGGCGCGCGCCTGTTCGAGTGTGACACCCGGCTTCAATCGCCCAATGACGTTCAGGTAAGTCGCCTTACGTTGTTGTCGGAGATCTTCGGTGATGGCTTGCGGCGCCCAGATCTCTTCGTCTACCTCCAGAAAGTGCAGACGGAAATCGAATTTCATCACACCGACGACAGTCATCGGTTGCTCGTCGAGCGTGAGGGTTTTACCGATGATGGCGGGATCACCGCCGAAACGGCGTTGCCATAACGAGTGACTGAGCAACACGACGTTGTTCCGGCCGTCGTCATATTCATCGGTCGCAAAGATCCGGCCGTGCATCGGCTGAGCGCCGAGAATGTCAAAGAAGCCTTTTGATACGAGCGCTGCGCGCAACGACACGGGCTCGCCGTCAGCGACATAATCGAGACTGTAGGGATTGGCAAAAGCGAGCTGTTCAAACGACTGCTGCCGGTCGCGCCAGTCGAGAAAGTTCGCGGGAGACACATCGTCGCGCTCAATACCATCGACGATGTTGTTTTCGAACAACGTGACGATGCGGTCGGAGTCGGGAAAGGGCAGGTCGCGCAGAAGTACGCCGTTGACGACGCTGAAGATCGCAGTGTTCGCGGCAATGCCCAGACGCGAGTGTCAGGACCACCACGAACGTGAAGCTCGGGTTGCGCACGAAGATCCGCAACGCGTAGCGAATGTCTTGAAGGATTTGTTTTATCATCACTCACCTTCCATTGCCGATTGCCAATTGCCGATTGCCGATTTATTTCCCTCTTAACTACCGTTCGAATTAACTACCGTTCGAAATCGACAACTGCCAACCGACTCTGCCAATTGGCAATTGGCACTCGGCAATCGGCAATGTCTTCACTCGTATCTCAAGGCTTCAAGTGGATCTACTTTCGTTGCACGGCGCGCGGGCAAGTAACACGCGAGCAAGGCAACGGCGACGAGTCCTAACGAAACGATCGCAAGCGTCAGTGGACTACTTGGTTCGACTCCAAACAGCAACGATCCAATCAAACGTCCGAACGCCACTGAGGCTCCGAGTCCGACCAAAACGCCGACACCTACAAGCACCACACCGCGAAACATCACGAGGCGAAACACGTCGCGTCGTTGCGCACCAAGCGCGACGCGAATTCCGATCTCACGCGTGCGGCGCGCAACTGAGAACGTCAACACACCATATAAACCGAGCGCGGTCAGCAAACTTGCGAGCATGCCGAACGTCGATGAGAGCCACGTCACCAGTCGCTCCTGAATCAGTGACTCGTCGATCTCCGCGCTCAGTGTCTTGACGTTGTAAAGCGGCAGGTGTGGATCGAGGTTCTTCAATTGGGCGCGCAACGACTCGGCGACTGTGTCTGGTCCACTCGTGGTCTTGACGTGGAGCGTCAGGTTCGTCAACTGTTTCTGCTGCGTCGACGGCAGGTAAAAATGACGCCGCGTGTTGCGACGGAGATCGATGTACTGCGCGTCTTTGACAACGCCGACGATCGTCATGTCGGGTACGTCGTCGAGCCCGATGCGTTTACCGAGCACGTCGATCGAGCCGAAGAAGTGGCGCGCCATCTTTTCGTTGAGAATGACGACTTTCGGAGTTCCAAGCCGATCCTGGTCGTTGAAGTCGCGGCCGTTCAGCAGCGGTATGCCGAGCACTTTGAAGTAGTCGCTGGAGACGACTGTCACGTCGCTCGAAGTTCGTTCACCTTCGCGCGGCTTGTAGCCTTCGACAACGAGACTGAGCTGGTCCCAACCTCCGGAGATCGGCGTGTCAGAAGCCAGGGTCGCCGACGCAACTCCCGGCAATGCTCGCGTGCGCGACAACAGCTCGTCGTAGAAGCTCATCGTGCGCTCGGGCGAATAACCGTTCAGCGCGGGATTCACACTCGCAAACAGAACGTTCTCCTTACCGAATCCTGTATCGACCGCGCGCAGGTTCTGCAGTGTCTTGACCATCAACGCTGCGCTCACCAGCAACGGCAACGACAATGCGACCTGGACCAGAATCAACGCACTGCGGAAACTCAGCAGTTTTCCACCCGAAGTAAAGCTGCGAGTTTCGAGACCCAGACCGGGTACGAATGTTTGACGCGCCACCTGAATCGCCGACACCAGACTGAACGCGATTCCCATGACGATCGCGAGTCCCAGGATGAATAGGTACAAACGCCAGTCGTTTGGAACGTTGAGGTTCGCGCGAAAGTCCTGCGGGATGAACATCAGCAGCCCGGCCTTCAGCCAGAGCGCGATAACGATGCCCACCGCGCCGCCGAGGATCGAAAGCACAACGCCTTCCGTTAACCACTGTCGCAGCAATCTCCAGCGTCCGGCGCCGAGCGCGAGACGAACGGCAGTTTCCTGTGCTCGCACAGTCGCGCGCGCCATCATCAAATTCGCGAGGTTCGCGCACAGAATTAACAGCACCGCACACGTCGCGCCGAGCAATAAGAGCAGCGACGTTTTCATGTCGACTTGCAACGAACGCAGTCCCTGATCGCCAGGCAACACAGCGATCCGGCCTGCGACAAAACTTTCGCGCGCGGCGTTCGAAACGCTCGACGGCAAATCCTGCGCTTCAAGCTCGCGAATCTGCCGGTAGAGAACGTCCATCGATGCCTGCGCCTGTTCTTTCGAAACGTTCGGCTTTAGCCGGGCCATGACGCTGAGCCACTGATGTCGGCGGCTGGTCAGTCGCGTGGGCGGTAGCGGATTGAATACCGGCGTCATCATCATCGGTACGCGCACGTCTGGACTGCCAGAAAGATCGATTCCATAGAACGAAGGCGGCGTGACGCCAAGCACAGTCAAAGGATGTTCGTTGACGAGGATCGTCTTGCCAATGATGTTTGGATCTTTCGCAAAGCGTCGTTCCCAGAACTGGTAACTGATAACGGCGACGGGATGCGCACCAGGCGTGCGATCATCATCCTGTGTGAAGAGACGTCCGGCCCACGGGCGCACGCCGAGCACTTCGAAGAAGTTTCCACTCACCATCTCGCCGCGGACGCGTTCGTTCTGATCGGCGTAACTGACATTCATCTGCGCGCCACCGCGCGTGATGACGCCCGAGAAGACGTCATTGCGATCGCGCAGATCCTGATACATCGCGTAAGAGAACGTGCTCTCGATGCCCGGTCCTTCCTTTGGATCGTAAGCGGAGAGCACCACGAGCTGATCGGGATCGCTGACCGGCAGACTTTGCAGCAGCACCTTGTCCGTGATCGAAAAGATCGCGGCGTTCGCGCCGATGCCAAGTGCGAGCGTGAATACGACCACAGCCGTAAAGCCCGGGTTCTTCAAAAACATTCTGAAGGCGTAGCGGATGTCTTGAAGCATTCAGCGTCCTTTCGCTATTGCCAATTGCCAATTGCCAATTGCCGATTTCCGGCGCGTTTACGAGCTACGTGCACGCAACAGTGAGACCAAATCGGCAGTCGGCAATTGGCAATCGGCAATGTTTTCACTCGTACCTCAGCGCGACCAACGGATCGACTTTCGTCGCCCGTCGAGCGGGGATGTAACACGCAAATAGTCCGATCAGGATCAACCCGACTGAAACCACGACGAACGTCGTTAGATCCGTGGTAGAAACTCCAAACAGCAAACTCGACATCAAACGCGTCAGCGCCAACGCGCCTGCAAGGCCGAGTGCGAGTCCCAAGAGAACCAGCACCATTCCCTGGCTCATAAACAACCGCAGCACGTCGCGATGTCCGGCGCCGAGGGCCATGCGAATCCCGACTTCATGCGTGCGTTGTGAGACTGAATACGAGAGCACTCCGTAAACACCCGTGGCAGCGAGTATCAGCGCCAACGCCGCGAATGCTGCAAACAACATCGCATTGAAGCGGCGCGGCGATGCTTCGCGCGCGAGCACACTTTCGAATGTCGCGATCTCGTTGACTGGCACGTTCTTGTCGAGCGTGTTGATTGCGCGCGTCACTGCCGCCGTCAGCGACTGCGGATCGGTGTTGGTGTAACGAATCGAGAGCGTTGAGTTTCGCTGGGGCGAGCGACCAAGCGGCGTATACATCGTGATCAGAGGCTTGGTTTGCGAACCGTAATCTCGCACTTCCGGGACCACGCCAATGATCTCGTGCCAATGTGGACCGTCGTACGCAAGGCGTTTGCCGACCGCGTCTTCATTGGGCCAGAAGCGACGCGCGAGGTTTTCGTCCACCAGTACCACTGGCTTTCCTTGTTCGTCCTCGTCGCGCGTGAACGTGCGTCCGCGCAGGATCGGGATTTTCATCGTCTGAAAGAAATCGGCACTGACAACGGCTTGCTCGACATTGATCTGTTCGCCGGGTTTGAGCGAGCGGTGGCCCTCGGGTGCGATGTCGCTGTGATCGCCGTCGCCAACACCCGGCAGCGCCCCGGAGATGGATGCGTTTTCCACGCCTGGCTGTGACCGCACCGTTTCGATCACCTGTTGCAGAAACCGGCTAAGTTCCGCCGGCTTGCGATATTGGCCGCGCGATACTTTCACTTCCATCGTGAGGACGCCGTTGGGATCGAACCCATTATCAGACTTCAACAGTGTGATTAGGCTCTTCACCATGAGACCAGCGCCGATTAGCAAAGCGACCGACACTGCGACTTCGCTCACAACCAACGCGCTGCGCAGTTTTTTGCCCCGGCCGTCACTGGTTGTCGAGGCGCTGTCTTTCAAAGTCTCCTGTAGATCCGTTTTGGAGAAGCGAAGCGCTGGCGCGAGTCCGAAAAGAATTCCAGTAAGGATGGAAGCACCGATGTTGAAAGCGAGGACACGGCCGTTGATGTTGACACCGGTCATGCGCGGCACAGTTTCATGGGCCACCTTTTGCAGAAACGCCATGGCCCACGAAGCAAACAACAACCCGAGCACGCCGCCTGTGAGTCCGAGTAGCAGACTCTCGATCAGCAACTGTCGCACGATCCGCCAGCGGGAGGCGCCGAGCGCGGCGCGTACCGCAAACTCTTTTCGCCGCGTCGCGGCGCGCGCCAGCAAAAGATTCGCGACGTTTGCGCACGCGATTAGCAGCACGAGCCCAACCGCGCCGAAGAGGATCTTCAGGGCCGTGCCGACGTTGCGTGTGATGTTGTCTTGCAGTGAAGCGACGGTAATCGTGTCGGCGCCGGCATTTGCCCTCGGATACTCGTTGAAGAGCTGCTTCGCGATCCGGTCCATCTCTGTTCGCGCCTGTTCGATCGTGACGCCGGGTTTCAAACGCGCGATTACATTTCCAGCGGTCCGAACGTCCCGAGTGTGCGTTTGCACATTCATCGGGCCCGTCAACAACCACAGCGGCGGTGGTCCCTGGTGAACGAAGCTTTCCGGCATCACACCAACGACGGTGAAGCCCCTGTCGTCGAGCATTACCTGTTTGCCAACGACATTCGGATCGCCTCCGAAACGCTGTTGCCAGAACTCATGACTGATGATTGTGACTGGGGCAGCGCCGGTCTTGTCGTCGGCTTCGGTGAAGTCGCGGCCGAGCATGGGCGTGGCCCGCATCACCTTGAAGTATTCGAAAGTAACCATGCGAGCGTTAAGGTTTTCGGCCTGATCGGTGCCGGTCACGTTTGTGGAAAAACCACGGAAAGCGGACATCGATTCGAAGACCTGGTTGCGGGCGCGCCAGTCCGCGAAGTTCGAGTAAGAAACCCACCGGTTGGTCACTTCGGGACCTGATTCCGACATCCACACGATGCGATCCGCTTCGGCATACGGCAACGGCTTGAGCAACACCGCATGGACCACGCTGAACATCGCCGTGTTGACGCCGATTCCCACAGCGAGGGTCAACACTGACAGCGCTGTGAAGCCCGGATGTTTCCGCAACCAACGAAGGCCATAAATGAGGTCTTGAAGCATGTTCGAGTTACTCACTTCGCAAGGCGATTAATGGATCGACTTTCGTTGCGCGCCGCGCCGGGAGATAACAGGCGACTAGTCCAACCATCGCTAATCCCAGTCCGACGACGACGAAGGTCACAAAATCCGTGTTCGAAACACCGAACAACAAACTCGACACGAAGCGCGTTAACGCAAACGCGACGGCCAAACCAAAAAGAAGTCCGAAGAACACGAGAGTCATTCCCTGACGGATAAAGAAGCGCAGCACGTCGCCGCGTTTTGCGCCGAGCGCCATACGGACGCCGATCTCCCGCGTGCGCCGGCTGACGGAGTAAGACAACACTCCGTACAAGCCGGCGCAGGCCAGCAACAAAGCGAGAACTCCAAACAGACTTGCGAGCGTCGCGACTAGACGCTCCTGGCCCAGCGTTTCGTCAACTTGTTGTTCGAGGGTCTTGACGCGGAACACCGGAAGGTTCGGTTCGAGCGCTTGAACCTCGTGTCTGATTGCTGCGACTACCGCGAGTGGATCGCCTGCGGTGCGAACTTGAAAAGTGGTCTCGCGCCAGGAGCTGGGATCTTGCAGGAACGGAACGTAGAAAGTGCGCGGTGTTTGCTCTTTGACGCTTTCGGCTTTCGCGTCTTTCACAAGACCGACGATCTCAACCTCGCCGCCGTCGTTCGGGCCGCGATCGAAACGGCGGCCGATTGGATCGTCAGATCCGAAGTAGTAACGTGCGAATGCTTCGTTGACGACTGCGACCTTCGGCGACGTTTCGTTGTCTTGCGAGTCGATGTCGCGTCCGCGAACGATCGTCATGCCGAGCGTGCGGAAGAAGCTTGGTCCAACTTGTGAAAAGTACGGGACGTCGAGTTCGACGCGATCGCCTGAACGGGATAGTTGGTTTTCCTGCGCGGGCGGAGTGAAACCGGGAACGGTGATGCTTCCCTGTGTTCCGCTACCGCTTAATAACCCCTGCCGTGACAGACTGGCCGACGTCACACCGGGAACATTGCCGATGCGCTCCAGCATTTGTTTGTAGAGTCCGCCGATCTGTTCGCGGCGGTAGTTGATCAACTGTGGATCGACGGAGAAGACGAGTACGTGTTCGCGTTGGAAGCCGAGATCGACGCTGCGCAACTTGCTGAGTGTGCGAATGAAGAGGCCCGCGCCGACGAGTAACGCGAGGGAGACCGCGACCTGTGTCACGACGAGCGTGCGGCCCCAACCAAACCAGCGGCCGCCGCCGCCCATGCGACCATCCTTCAAAGACGGTGTGAGATCGAGTCGCGTAGCGCGCCATGCTGGGGCGAGGCCAAATGTAATTGCTGCGACGATCGAAACGATTGCGGTGAAAGCGACAATGCGAAGATCTAGTGGCGCGTTGAGCGACAGCGGCGCGCCGGCGCTGAAACTGTTCTGTCCGCTCGAAAAGACCGTCAGGAGCAGACTGCTGGACCATGAAGCAAGCAGCAGCCCAACTCCCCCGCCCAGAAATGCGAGCAGCACACTCTCGATCAGCAATTGTTTGACGATCCGCCAGCGACTCGCACCGAGGGCGAGACGTAACGCGATCTCTTTTTCGCGTGCTGCGGCGCGGGCGAGTAACAGGTTTGCGACGTTCGCGCAGGCGATCAACAAGACGAGACCGACGACGGCCATCAACAGTCGCAACGGAGTCGAAAACTGCTGTCGTAGCGCGTTGAATCCCTGCGTCGCCGGCAGTAATCGCAGCGATACTTTCTGAATGGCGTCTCGTTTTTCGGGCGTCAATTCAGATCCGGCTTGTTCGAGTGCAGCTTGCTGCACCACTAATGAGAGCGCGGAGCGTGCGCGAAGTTCATCGGCGCCGGGTTGCAGGCGAGCGAGGATGAAAGGAAGCGTGCTGTCTGTGATGCGTGTGCGACGCGGCAGGATCAGTTCGCCGCTTCGCGAAGGAAGAAACACATCCGGTGCGCTGCCGACGATCACGCCAAAGAACTCCGGCGGAGTGACGCCAACAACCGTGAACGGCCGGTTGTTCACGATCAGGTTTTGTCCGACGATTAGCGGCGTCCCCCCAAAACGTCGTTTCCAATACGCGTCGCTGATCACTGCCACCTGTTGGCTTCCGGTTTCTCTGTCGTCCGCGTCAGTGAAGGTCCTGCCGACCGCAGCATCAACGCCGAGCGTCGAAAAGAAGCTGCCCGACACGAGTTGACCTTCGATCACTTCCGGTGAGCCGTTAAAGCTCGCGTTGATGCGCGTCGCAAACTTGAAGTAACACGCATCCGCCAGCAACTGATTCTGTCCGCGCAGTCGCTCGTAAGTGCGATACGAGATGTTTGTCGAACGCTTCACCGACGGCTCACCCGTTTCGAGAAACACGAGTTGCTCGGCTTGTCTCACCGGCAGCGTCTTCAACAAAACCGCATCGAGCAGACTAAAGATCGCAGCGTTCGCACCGATGCCTAGCGCCAGGGATAGCACCGCCATCGCCGTGAACCCCGGGTTTTTAATTAAAACCCGAACTGAATAGCGAAGGTCATTCATACAATCTGAGTTATTCGTACCTGAGCGCCACTAGCGGATCGACTTTCGTTGCGCGTCGCGCCGGGATGTAGCACGCGATGAGCGCAACGACACTCAACAACACCGCAATCGCCCCGTAAGTAAACGGATCTGAAACCTTCACGCCGAACAACATGTCCGACAACTTGACCCAACTCTCCAGGTACTTCGTCAACACATAAGCGCCGATCAGTCCCAGCACAACGCCGAGGACCGCCAGCACCATTCCCTGCCGCACGATCATCTTCAGCACGCTCCCGCGACTAGCGCCGAGCGCCATGCGAATACCGATCTCGTGCGTACGCTGAGAAACCGTGTACGCCAGCACACCAAACAATCCAATCGCAGCGAGTTGTTGGGCCAACAAACCAAAAAGCGTCAACAGCTTCGCGAACAACCGTTCCATGCGCAGCGTTTCGTCGGCTTGTTCGATCTGCGTCCTTATTATTCCGAGTGGCAGGTTTGGCTCGACTTCCTTGATCGCCTGGCGCATCCCAGCAATGACGGCAGTCGCATCAGCGCTCGCAGTCCGCACTTCGAAAGTGCCGAATTGCATCGGGCGTTCTTGTCGAAATGACGTGTAGACAGTTGGCGGTATCTCGTCGCGTTGCCGCGTGTACTTCGCGTCTCTCGAGATGCCGACGATCTCGATCTCATCCGGTTTCGACGTATCGAACGTAAAGCGTTTTCCCACAGCGTTTTCGTTGGGGAAATACTTGGCGGCAAACGTTTGATTAACGACTGCTACTTTCGGTGTCTTCGTGTCGTCGTGCGGAGTAAACGTGCGGCCCTGGAGTAATGGAATCCCCATCGCCTCGAGGAAGTTCTCGCGCACCCAGTGACGGTGACTGTCGCCGGTTGGCTTGAGTCGTCCCTCCGCGTCAGGCGTCGCGTTCAACGCCTCGCGCAAAAACACGCTGCTCGAGCTTGAACCCTGGGCCAACAACGGCATGCGCGAGAAGGTAACAGTCTGCACGCCCGGAACGCTCTCGATGCGTTCGCTGATTTGCGGATAGAGTTGTCGCAGCTGTTCGTCTTTGTAACCGATCAATCCCGGTTGAATTTCAAACAGCAACAGGTTCTGTGTGTTGAAACCGGGGTCGACGCGTTGCAGGTTTACCAGCGTGCGCACGAAGAGTCCCGCACCGACCAGTAGCAATAACGACAGCGCCACCTGAAATACGACCAGCCCGCGGCTCAACCACGAACGATGGACCGCGCTCGATGTTCGTCCTGACTCTTTCAGTGCCGGTGTCAGATCAAGTCTTGTCGTGCGCCACGCAGGTGCGAGACCGAAGAGGATCCCTGTCGCTAGTGAAAGTGCGATGGTGAAGCCGAGAACGCGCCAGTCGAGTTGCGGATCAAGCGCGCGCATGCCGCGTCCGCCCCAATCACTGACTGCGAGCAGTCCATCTTTGATCCAGACGGCAAAGACGAGTCCAAGCGCGCCGCCGAGAACTGAAAGCAGCACGCTTTCCGTAAGCAACTGCCGCATCAACCGTCGTCGACTCGCGCCGAGAGCGAGTCGCAAGCCGATCTCTTTTTGTCGCCCAGCGGCGCGAGAGAGCAGCAGGTTCGCAACGTTGGCGCATGCAATCAACAGCACCAGCCCGACTACGCCGAGCAGGAGATAAAGCGATGGCTTGTAGTAGTCACGCCGGTTCATCTCGCCCTGACCGCCCGGATCTGCGAACAGCCGCGGGAAATGTTTTGGATCGAGCTCGGCGATCTTGTTTCCGCCCGAGGCAGCGGCCTGCGCCTGTCGCGCTGCTCGATGCTCGAGAACTGACTGTTGAAACGCGTTCTCCAACTGCGCTTGAACCTGTTCCTGCGTCGCGCCTGGTTTCAGACGGCCCATCAAGCGCAGCCACCAAATGCCGGCGCCACTCATGTACGACTGTTTGCGATCGACATACAGAAGCGGCTCAGTTTGTAACGGTATGTGAAAGTCAGGGCTTGAGCCGACATTCATCGTGCCGTTAAATCCTGGAGGGGTTACGCCGATGACCGTGAAGGCGACGTTGTTGAGGTTGATCTGTCTGCCGACGATTGAATTGTCGCTACCGAAACGTTCCTGCCAGTAGCGATGACTCATGAGGGCGACCGGAGTGGCGCCGGGCTTGTCGTCTTCGTCGGTCAACGTGCGGCCGAGAAACGGCTGCACGCCCAGACCGGTGAAATAGTTTCCCGAAACCACTTGTCCGTTCGTGAGTTCGGCCTGTCCTCCGGCGTTGACGTTTAGTGAGACCTCGGAGAAGGCAAATAGATCCGAAATTGGACCTTGCTGTTCGCGCATGCGTTGGTAACTCTGGTACGCGAACGAGGTCATGTTGCGTTGCCCCGTGGCGGGATCGGTCCGTGATTGGCCGTTGTAACCACCCACTCCGAATTCCCTCGGGGCCACGGAGCGAAACAGGACCAACCGCTCCGGCTCGTGCACCGGCAGCATTTTCAACAGCATCGCATCGACGACACTGAACAAAGCCGTGTTCGCACCAATCCCAAGCGCCAGCGACAACAACGCAATCGCCGTCAGCCCCTTCTGCTTGAGCAACATGCGAAAGCCGTAGCGAAGATCCTGAATCAATGTATGCATCTGCTATCCCCCATCACTCGTCTCGTAGCGCTTCGATCGGTTCGACTCGGCTGGCCCGCAACGCCGGCAACAAACAGGCGAGCAACGCGACGAAGAGCAGGAGGAAGAAGATTCCTCCAAACGCGCGCACGTCGAACGCGTCAACTCCAAACAAAGTCGATCGCATCGCACGTCCAACCAGGTACGCGCCCGCTAGCCCAATCGCCGCTCCAACAAACGCGAGGATCGTCCCTTCTTTAAGGACCATCCCGACCACACCTGAACGCTGCGCGCCAAGCGCCATACGAACACCAAACTCCCTCGTTCGTTGCGCAACACCAAACGCCATCACGCCATAAATCCCGACCGCCGCAAGCAACAAACCCAACGCGCCAAAGCTCGCAAACAACACAACACTAAAGCGATCGATCGCCAACGATTCATTGACGATCTCGTCGATCGTTTGCACACCCGCCAACGGCACGTCAGGATCAACTGAACTCACCGCCGCTGCGACACTCTTCATCAACGCTTTCGGATCGCCCTGCGTCTTTATCGCCAGCGACGCCGGGAAGGGATTCTGCGCAAACGGTACGTTCATCTCCGGAACGTCTTCACGACTTCCAGCGCCGCGCACGTTGTGAAACACGCCCACGATCTGCCACTCGACCGGATTTCCTCCTCGCTGCCCTGGAACGAACTGCGGCACCAGAATTCGTTGCGTCAGCGGATCGACACCCGGCAAATACTGCTTAACGAACTGTTCGTTAACGGTGGCGACGCGCATCGTCGTCGACGTGTCGTGTTCGTTGAGGCTGCGTCCTTGCGTCACACGAATGCCGAGAGTGTCGACGTACTGTGGAGTCACCGCTTGAAACGCCGTGTTGCGCCGCACCGATGGATCAGCCGGTTGGCCCACGATGTTGAAACGCGCACCAGATCCCGCGCCGCGACCGGGCGTTCCCGTCATCGCAGCAGCATGGACCACTCCCGGCAGCGACTGGATTCTTTCGAGCATCGATCCGTAGTACTGCCTGATCTGATCCGGTCCACCCAGACGCTGCGGAGGAACCGGCAGACGAAACGTGATGACGTTGTCGGTTTGAATACCAAGATCGATTCGCGTCAGGTTCCAGAATCCGCGCAACGCGAGACCGCCTGTCGCGAGCAACGTGAGCGCGATCGCAAACTCCGCGACGATGAGCACGCGCAGCGCTTTGCGACGCATTCCGGCGGCGCCCGTGCGCCCACCGAGTTTGAGCACTTCGTTCAGATCGAGACGCGTCGCTTGCCATGCGGGCATCGTGCCGAACAACAAACCCGCAATCGCAGTCACGCCAATCGTGAACAACAAAACCGGGACGCTGATCCGGATGTTTGCTTCGGACGGAAGCATCGTGCCGACCGGCGGCATAACCGCGACGATCGCTTGCACGATCACGCCGGTGAGAAAAATGCCGAGCGCGCCACCAAGCATCGCGAGGACAAAACTCTCGGTAAGAAACTGCGCAAACAATCGTCTGCGCGATGCGCCTAACGCCGCTCGCACCGCGACTTCTCGCTGCCGCGCCGTGCCGCGTGCGAACAGCAGGTTCGCAACGTTCACGCAACCAATCAACAAGAGAAATCCGACGGCTCCGAGCAACAGCCAGAGGTTCCGGCGCGTTGAGTCAGTCACGAAGTTGAGGTGCAACGGTTCAACGCTGATGTTGCGGTTCGCATTGGTTTTAGGAAACTCGTTTTGGAGCTGCGCGGCGATGCCGTTCATCTCCGCCTGGGCCTGCTCGATCGTGACGCCTTCTTTCAGACGCGCCATCACCGGCGCGAAATTTGAATCGTGTGTGAGCTCTTCTGGTCTGAATGTGAGTGGGATCCAAAACTGCGAGTTGAATCGATCGTGCATGCCCGGCGGCATGATGCCGACGACTGTGTAAGGTTCACCATTCATCCGAATCGTTTGGCCTACCAGATCCGGATTCGACGCAAACTGACGGTTCCACAGACGATGGCTCAGTATGACGACGCGTGCTTTGCCCGGCTCGCCTTCTTCCGGCAGGAAGTCGCGGCCGTAAAGCAACGGCAGTCCTTCCATGGTGAAGAAGCCGGGTGTTCGTCGCGAGCCGGCGACTTGCTCGGGGCTGTCACCGCCGGTGATGTTGAATGAGACGCCGGACCATGAGTGTAGTGCTTGAAACGACGTACTTCGCTGCCGCCACTCGAAGAAGTCACCGGCGGGCACCGAGTTTCTCCCGGCCGGCATCCTGGCCCAGACCATCACGAGCTGATCTGGTTTCGGATAGGGCATCGGCTCGAACACCGCGTAGACAACGCTAAACATCGCCGTCGTCGCACCAATGCCCAACGCGAGCGTCAGCACGGCAGTTAGCGCAAAGCCGGGACTCTTAACCAGCGTCCGCAAAGCGAAAGTTACGTTCTGTTTAAGCGCTCCCCACATGACTCGTCTCTTGTTCTCATTCGTATCTCAGCGCCACCAAAGGATTAACTTTCGTCGCCCGTCGCGCGGGCACTAAACACGCCACGAGCGCTACAACCGTAAGTCCGACGGCGATGACCGCGAACGTCATCGGATCGCGCGGTTTGACGCCAAACAACATGCTCGTCAGCGTTTCGAGATACCTGGTCAGCACCCACGCGGCGGTGACGCCGATCGCGACGCCCACGACCGTCAACGCCATGCCCTGCCGCAGCACCATGCGCAGCACATTGCCGCGATTGGCGCCGAGCGCCATGCGAATGCCAATCTCGTGTGTACGTTGCGACACCGAATAAGCCATCACCCCGTAAAGCCCGATCGCCGCGAGCAGTTGCGCGACCAATCCAAACAGCACCAGCAACTTCGCAAACAGTCGCTCCATCGACAGCGTCTCATTTGCCTGGTCCAACTGGGTTCGTACGTTACTGACAGGCAGGTTGCTATCTACTTCGCGCACGGCCTCTCGCACTCCGCTCACGAAGTTAGCGGGATCGGTCGCCGTGCGGATTTCAAACGTCGCAAAGCCTACCGAGTTAAGCGACTGTCGCCATGAAAGATAAACCGTCGGTTGGACCACATCGCGCTGGCTTGTGTACTTCGCGTCTCCCGCCAGGCCAACGATCTCGATCTCATTCGGCTTATCAGGATCGAATTGGAATCTTTTCCCGATCGGGTTTTGATCGCCGAAGTACGCGCGCGCAAACGCCTTGTTTACGATCGCCACTCGTTGCGCGCGTGCGTCGTCCTGCGAAGTCAGGTGACGTCCTGTTTGCAAAGGTATTTCCAGCGTTTGCAGGAAGTTCTCGCGGACGTAGTGAATTTTCGCCGTGCGTTCCAGCGGTTTGCCGTCTGGGCCAAGGATCTCCGGCAGGTAAACGGAGCTGGTGGTCGAACTCCAGGCAAGTAGCGGATGCCGTGAGAGACGTCACGGACTGCACGCCCGGCACAGCTTCCAGGCGGCTGAACATCTGCTCGTACAACCTCTCGAGTTGTTCTTCCTTGTAACCGATGAGGCCCGGCTCCACTTTGAAAAGCAACAGGTTATTTGCATTGAAACCGGTTTCGGCGTTGCTCAGATTGCGCAACGTCTTGATCAACAAACCCGCACCGATCAGCAACAGCACGGAGACGGAAACCTGGACCACCACGAGGGACTTGCTGAGCCACGATCGTGCGATCGCGCTCGAACCGCGCCCGGTGTCTTTAAGCGTCGGCGTTAGATCGAGCCGCGTAGCGCGCATCGCCGGCACCAGGCCGAAGATGATGCCGGTAAGGAATGAAAGACCGAGCGTGAACCCGAGCACTCGCAGATCGAGCTGCGGAGTCAGCTCGCTCATCTGTCGTCCACCCCACTCCGTCGCCACCAGCAGTCCGTCTTTGATCCACAGCGCAAACAAAACCCCCAGCGCGCCGCCTACGACCGCCAACAGAACGCTCTCGGTCATTAACTGCCGTACTAATCTTCCTCGACTAGCCCCGAGCGCCAGGCGCACCGCAATCTCTTTTCGGCGTGAAGACGCGCGGACCAAAAGTAAATTGGCAACGTTTGCGCAGGCGATCAGCAACACGAGTCCGACCACTCCCAACAACAACCGCAACGGCTGCTCGAATTGTCTGCGCCAGTTCATCTCCCCCTGACTGCCTGAATCGACGCCGAGTCTTGGTGAATCCTTCGGCTCGATCGTGCGCAGTGGATTAGGTGCTTGCGACTGGCGCATCGCGCGATGTTCGAGTACCGACTGTTGAAATGGTCCAGCGAGAGCAGTCTGTGCTTCTTCAATCGTAATGCCCGGTTTTAGACGGCCCATCAATACCAGCCACCAGGTGCCGTCGCTCATTAAGCTGCGCTCACCGGAAATCTGCGGCTCCCACGCTATCGGGATCGTCACGTCCTGCGCCGAGCCAACCTCCATCGTCCCGAGGAACTCGGGCGGTGTGACTCCGGCAATCGTAAACGCGACGTTATTGATGTTGACCTGTCTGCCAACGATTAATGGATCTGCGTTGAAACGCCTGGTCCAGAAGCGGTGACTCAGAACTGCGACCGGAGCGGAAGAGGCGTTGTCGTCTGCGTCGGTAATAGTGCGGCCGAGAATCGCCGGCACGCCGAGAGTGGAATAGTAGTTACCCGAAACTGCCTGCCCGCTGACGACTTCCGCCTGGCCGCCGGCGTTGAGATTCATTTCAACTGACGAGAACGCAAAGACGTCTGAAAGCGGGCCCGGTTCCTGTCGCAGTCGTGTGTAGGTCTGCAAAGGAAATGAGGTGCCGACATTCAGCCCCGTTTCGCGATCGAGACGATTGCTGCCGGAGAATAAGCCAGGACTAAATTTCTCCGGGTCCCAACTCGCTTTAAGCAACACGAGTTGATCCGGATCTTTGACCGGCAACTTCTTGAGCAGCACCGCATCGACAACGCTGAACAGCGCCGTGTTCGCACCGACGCCAATGGCGATCGTCAACACGGCGATCGCGGCGAAGCCGGGATTCTTCACCAGCACCTGTAGGCCGTAACGCAAGTCCTGTATAAAGGAAGCCATAGCACGCGTCTCTTTCACTCGTATCGCAGAGCAACCAGGGGATCGACTTTCGTCGCGCGCCGTGCGGGGATGTAGCACGCGAGCAAAGCGATCACTCCCAACACCAGTGGCACGCCCACAAACGTGAGTGGATCGGTTGCGGTTACGCCGAAAAGCATTTCGGTCATGACGCGCGTCACCGCGAACGCGCTGGCCACGCCAATCACGAGTCCGATCAGCGTCAGTAACATTCCTTGATTAATGACGAGGCGGAGTACGTCGGCCGGTTGCGCACCAAGCGCCATCCGCACGCCAATCTCATGTGTTCGTTGGACCACCGCATAAGAGATAACGCCGTACAGCCCGACGCATGCGAGCACGAGCGCGAGGGTGGCAAACAATGCGAGCAGCAACGTTTGGAAGCGCTCGCGTGAAACTGCGACGGCGAGCACCTGGTCCATCGTGCGCACATTCGAGATCGGCTGATCCTTGTCGACCGCCCACACAGCCTGTCGCACGGCACCCGCGAGACTCGCAGCATCGCCACTCGTGCGCACCACGAGATCGCGCGGCGCAACAAACCCACGCCGCTCCTGCGCATAAGGCACGTACAGTTCGAAGTTTTGCTCTCCGTAAAGTCCCGACTGTCGCGAGTCGCCGGCAACGATGGCCCACGGATTCTGCGAGTCAACTGGTCCAATCTTCATCCGCTTCCCGGTCGGATCCTCACCGGGCCAGAACTGCTCCGCCAAACGCCTGTTGACGACGATTACCGGCGGCGCATCGACAGTGTCGCGCGAATCAAAAACACGCCCGCGCTGTAACGGGATTCCCATCGTGCGAAAGTAGTCAGGGCTAACAACGCGATAAGCTGCGAGTGGAAGCTCCATGTCACGCGGCGCAGCGCGTCCTTCAATACTGAAGCTGAAGTTCATCCCGCTGAACGACAATGGCAGGAAAGTGATCACTCCAGACGACTCGACGCCCGGCAGCTCATTCACTTTTCGTAACAGCTCGTCGTAAAAAGCGCGTCGCTCTTCCGGCCCCTTGTATTTCGAACCCGGCAACACGGTGCGCATCGTCAGCAGGTTGTCAGTGCGAAATCCCGGATCGACCTGGCGAAGCCGCTGAAAACTCCGGATCAAGAGTCCAGCGCCAACCAGCAGGACCACCGCGAGCGCAACCTCCGACACGACCAAAACACGACGCACGAAACGACCTGAGATTCCACCCGCGGTGTCGCGCCCAACTTCGCTCAACGTCTCACCCGGTTTCGATCGCGAGGCGTGAAAAGCAGGGATTGCACCAAACACAATCGCTGTTAGCAGAGTCACGCCGAGAGTAAAAACAAAAACGCGAGCATCGACGGATACGCTCTCAAGTTGTGAAAGACTCTCCGGCACCAGTTTCGCCAACCACTGCACGCCCCAGATCGCACCGAGCGATCCAAGCACCGCCCCGCCGCCGGCCAGCAACATGCTTTCGACGAGCAGTTGGCGAACGATCGCGAGTCGACTAGCGCCTAGCGCCGTGCGGATCGCAATCTCGCGTCGCCTGCTGCTGGCCTGGGCCAACAACAGATTCGCCACATTCGCACATGCGATGAGCAGCACGAGAGCAACCGCTGCGAACAGGATGAGGATCGGCGTACGGAGATTGCCGACGTAGTCTTCGTGAAACGACCTGACGAGGAAACCGAGACCTTCGTTCGTGCGCGGGTATTCATTCGATAGGCGCGCTGAGATTCGTTCGACTTCAGCATTCGCCTGTTCGATCGTAACGCCCGGCTTGAGACGCGCGACCGTGCGAACGTAGTGATCACCACGACCGCTTGCTTCCTCCGGCTGCATGGCCCACGGCGTCCACAGGGCACCTCCGCGCACAGGAAAGAAGAAGTCCGGCGGCATCACGCCGACGACGGTGTGCGATTCGGCGTTGAGGGTGATGTCGCGACCAACGATCGCTGGATCGGCATTGAAACGTCGTCGCCACAACGCATCGCTCAAAACGACAACTCGATGCTGACCGGGCTGGTCCTCCTCCGGCGAAAACGTCCGGCCCAACGCCGGTTTGACACCGAGCAGTGAGAAGACATTCGCGGTGACGATTCGTGCGTCTAGCTGTTCAGGTTCGCCTGCGCCGGTCAGGTTCATGCTGAGGTCGCCGAATGCACCGACACCTTCGAACACTTGATTCTGGTTTCGCAGATCAAAGTAGTTCGCCGGCGCCATCTCGTTGCGATCGACACCCGCCCGCAGGCTGTGCTCCCAAACGGACACAACGCGGTCCGCGTCGTTCATCGGCAACGGTCGAAGCAGTACCGAATCGACGACGCTGAAGATCGCGGTGTTCACGCCGATGCCGAGCGCGAGCGTCAACAACGCCGTCACCGTAAACGCCGGATTTTTGAGGAGAACACGAATCGAGTAGCGAATGTCTCTCATCA
>CAWBJU010000002.1:0-17978 GCA_963789185.1 uncultured Acidobacteriota bacterium | reverse complement strand
CTATCTCAAGCGCTGTAATCAACGCGTCCGTGGCAAGCGGCGTCTGCACAGCCACGCGCAGGTACTGTTCATTCGAACCAATCTTGTTGCTGCACTCACGCACCATCACTCCGTGATTCGCCAAAAGCCGGTCGCGCAGCTTGCGCCCTGAGATACGAGCCGGCAACTCGACAAACAGAAAGTTCGCCTGCGACGGATAAACGGTCAGCTCCGGAAAATCGGCGAATCGCGCTTCCATGTAGCACCGGTTTCAGCGACGCGCGCGAAGCTGGCGAGAAATTCCGATTTGAAGTTCGTCAAGCATTTCAAAACGTAAGCGGCGAGACCGTTGATGTTCCAGAACGGAAGTTGATCGCGCAACTGCCGCGCGGTCATAAGGCCCGCAACTGCGTAGCCAAGTCGAACACCATGCCAACCCAGCGATTTCCCCATACTCTTCACGACTATCAGGTTCGAAACCTCGTTCACGTAACTCGCAGCGCTCTTCAGATCGGAAAAATCGATAAACGATTCATCAACAATCACCGCGTCGAGATCTCCGAGCGAGCTTGCGAGTTCTTTGATCTCGTCCAGCGCGAACCAGGCGCCGGTAGGATTGTTTGGATTCGAGATCACCAGCGTTCGCGCATTCACCTCCCGCACCCGCGAGACGATCTGGTCCACTGTTAATCTGAAATTCTTTTCGCGCGTGCGCACAATCGGGTGAATCGGAATGTGCAACTCTTCCGGCAGATCCGTCCAACGGCTGAAAGTCGGCACGGATGTGACGATAGGTCCGCGGGTACGCTGGCAAAGCTGCGTGATGATTTCAGTCGAGCCGTTGCAGGGGACAATCGTGTCAGGGGCAAGCCCAGTTATGTCGCTGATATGTTGCTGATGTACCTCCGCGTAGTCCGGGTAATACCTCAGGATCTCCGGCAAGTGCTCGTGGACCATCTGGACCAACTCCACTGGGGGAAAATGAAGGTTTACCGGAATGCAAAAATCCAGCAGCTCACCTCTGAAAACAGAATTGTCCCGGACCGAAAAAAAGGAGGGATTGTGCGAACGCACGTTGAATAGCTTCCCGATCTGTTCGTTGCTCATGTGTAGATCTCCGTTCTGTTCGACGTTCGATTGCGTTGAATTCTTCCCGAGGTTTTTTGGGAGATGAGAGCAACAGGAGAGATCTAACTAGACCAGAGAACGACTCCGGCCAGAAAACTTGCGCGTAAAAGAAAGGAGTGTGAGTTTTTTTGTTAGACCAATGATCGAATCCAGCCGCCATCGACCTGGATTGACGTGCCGGTGATGTAGCTTGCGCGTTCCGAAACCAGAAATGCCGCGAGCGCTGCAAACTCGCGCGGCTCGCCAAGGCGGCCCATCGGAATCTCTTGCTCCCACTTACCGCGAAACTCCGCCGCGCTTATACCGAGTTTGTCGGCCATCATTTCAGCCAACTCTTCCAGGCGTTCAGTTCGCGTGTAACCCGGCAGGATATTGTTGACCGTCACGCCATCTGCCGCGACTTCGTTTGCGAGGGTGCGAGCAAATCCTGTCAATCCGGCGCGTAGGCTGTTCGATAACATGAGGTTGTCAACGGGCTGTTTGACCGCGATGGACGTGATGTTGAGTATTCGTCCCCAACGTCGCTCCTTCATGCCGGGCAGGACCTGACGCGCGAGCTCGATTGCACTGAAGAGCGTTAGACGCGACGCCTGTTCCCATTGTTCGCGGCTAAGCTGATCAAACCGTCCCGCCGGTGGACCACCGGCGTTTGTAACGAGAATGTCGATGCGTTCGAATCGTTCGTTACCAGACTGGACCACACGCGCAACCTGGTCCACATCGGTCACGTCCGCCGGCACAGCCAACACATGCGCGCCGCTCCTGTCCGCGATCGCCGCAGCCGTTTCCGCCAGCGTCGCGGGATCACGCGCACAGAGAACCAGCCCGGCGCCTTCCGTCGCTAGTTCTTCGGCTACGGCGCGTCCGAGTCCACGGCTCGCAGCTGCCACAAGCGCGACTTTGTCTTTGAGTCCGAGGTCCATTTACCGGCGCAGGTAATCGTCAGTTTTGTTGAGCCAATCCTCACGTGGCGGACTAAACACGTCGACATCGAGCGTGTCTTCGAGTGCTTCGGCCTTGTGTTGAACCATCGAGGGAATGTGCAACACTTCGCCGGCAAGGACGTCAATCACCTGCGATTCATCCGGACCAATCCAGAAACGCAACCCACCCTCGAGGATGTAAGTGATCTGCTCGTTCTCGTGTGAATGCCGTGGTACGATCGAACCCTTCTTGAGATAGACGTGCGAGATCATCATGCGGTCGCCCGTGATCAGCCGGCGGTCCAGGGTCTCGCTTACCTTCTCCTTCGGCATGTCGTCCCAGCGGTAGAAAGTAACATTGCGTTCACTCATTCAGTTGTCTCCGTTAGTGAAAAGAAAAACCGCTTGCCTTTATGCAACCAAGTGGCTGCACAATGCAAGCGGTAAACTGATAAGAACGGACCTGAATTAGCTCTTGGGCGCGCCGTTACGCGACCTGAGAATCTTGCGCAACTTCATGCGCGCCTTGTGTAACTGAGACTTCGAAGTTCCGACCGCCACGCCGAGCATCCTCGCGATCTCTTCGTGTTCATGACCTTCGATATCGTGCAGCATGAACACCGTGCGATATCCCGGCGGTAACTGTTTCAGCGCATTATCGAGCGCGATGCGATCCATCACCGGCATCGCATTCGGGTTCTCGGTACCGCGCACGATCTGCACCGGAGTCTCACCTTCCTCGGTGGTTTTCTCCAGCTTCACACTTCTCTTGCGGAAGTGCATCAAACACTGGTTGACGGTAAGCCGGTGTAACCAGGTGGTGAACGCCGACTCGCCACGGAAGCTGCCAATCTTCCTAAAGAGCTGGATGAAAGCTTCCTGCGCGAGATCCTCCGCTTCCGCTGCGTTCTGCGTCATGCGCAGACACAACGAATACACGCGACGGTTGTGTCGCTCGTAAAGTTGTTCAAACGCGCCCATGTCACCTTCACCGGCCTTGATTGCCAGCGCATGATCCGACTGCGGCGCAAGCTCCTGCGTTTTCGTTTTCGGCTTCGCGACGAAGCCGTTGTGCACTATTGGGAAGACTTCAGCATTTGTCATAGCAGGGTTGTTAGAGCAATCGCGAGGCCACAGAAAACTCTCGAAAAACGGCTGTTTTTGGGTTCGCGACACCATATTTGGCGTCGAGGATGTGCGAAAACGGGTCTGAGGATGCGAAACCGTATACTCGTTTCAAACGGAAGGTTGCCCGTAAATTGATGCAAGTTAATCACAACATGTTTGTTACAACCCTACCCAGACACACCAACAGGTTTTCACCCGATTTTTCGGATGAAGACCTGTCACACTTTAACTCGCTCAGCTATCTCGAAGCGATATCGACTTAGGGCCGGGTTGGCGCCGGACTGCCCGTCGTTGTTCCCGTGGCGTTCATACCGCGGTTGATAATCATCTTCACATCCACGCGACGATTCTGCTGACGCCCTTCGCGAGTGGTGTTGTCGGCAACCGAGTCCGTCTTGCCATAACCCATCGGAGTCACGAAGCGGCGCATGGGAATCTTGTGCTGCACAGCCAGGTATTGAATAACGGCGTCAGCACGCTGGCGGCTCAGCCGGAAGTTCTTCGCGTCGCTGCCGGTGGAATCAGTGTGGCCGGCAACTTCGATCATGAACGCGCGCGCGCCCTGCGTCTTGGCGGCAAGTTCGTCAAGCTGTCGCTTGGCTTCCGGTGACAACACCGCACTATTTGTTCGGAAGGTGACAGCCGTTGTCTCCTGCACGTCGAAATCGTCGAGGGCCGAAACGCGCTCGTTCACGGCTTTTACTTCGGCGCGAGCTTCCGCAGCCACGGCATAGAGCTCATCCATCTGGCCTGCCATGCGTTCCTGGTTCGCTTCGACCGGACTCACGCGCGTGTCGCTGGTGATGGCTGCGCGCATGTCTGATTCGTTAAAGCGAATCTTCTCGGCTACGAGTGCGCCCTGGTTATCGCCGCGTCCTTCAACCTCTACGATCAATCCTCGCAGGATATCGGTGACCGGATAGCTCTTACCACGGCGGAAGAACCCACCGTGAGTTTTGATACTGGTATCGTCGGTAATAACAACCTGATAGTCCGCGCGACTACGATCGCGAATCGTGAACGTATCTGCGTTGCGTTCAATTACGACCCCTCTGAACTTCATCTTCGAGCCGCTGGGAACAGAACGGATTGAGATGCTGCGTTCCCGCGTGGCCGTGCTGGTTTGTGTCGGTGTTACCTGGCCCAACACCACTGGTGCGGCAAACATCAGGATGGCAAGCGCGCAACCGGCGGTGAATGGACGAAAACTGTTAAAGCTCATAGTTTGCTCCTTCAATCCTCATAGGAATGCACTAGCCGCACTCCTGAATACTGATACTTGTCGGGGCTAATTATTAATACAGTGGGGGCTCAAACAGGTTAGCAAATGAGGGCGAGGAAACAAAGCATAAGGGGCCGTGGAATATTGCAGGAATCTTGTATTCCTACGCAATCTCCGTTTCAGCCCCGTCTTGGTTAAAAAAGCCACGGATAACGGCGTTTTTGGGCTCAGCTTGAGGGTGGTTTTAAGCCCATCATGCGCATGTAAGTGATGATGTTTCCGTAGTGCAGGCTTGTATGGCCCACGTTGGCGAATAAGGGTCCAAACTGCGAAGCCTTACCGTCGTAAGCAGCCGTGCAGCGGCCGATTGCTTCTTTCAGTTTGGGCATCAGAGTGTCTTTGTCGGTAGTTCCCTTCTCGACCGGGTCTGACCATTCGACCTTGTTGCCAACTCCGCGTGCACAGAAGTAGTTGTACGAGTCAGTGATGTGGGCGATCAACTGGCCGAAAGTACGCACACCGTCGGTAGGTTTGTAGTTGTACTTGTCCGCCGGGACCATCTCGGCCGACTTGACGACCCAGTCGTTGACTTCGACGAAGCCTTTCTTTACTTCGTCGCCTGGCGACTGCGCCGCAACAGAAACTGACAAGAGCAAAATCAAGAAAGAGATTCGCAGGATCATTGGGTTTTCTCCTTGACGAGTTTGTAACCGCGGATGCGCGTGAATGACAAGAAGCAATACGTGAACGGTATCAAATCTGACACGAACGGGCTTAAAACAGCGATCTCTGTAATTCGTGTTCGTGCTTGATTACGGCATTGAAATCGGCGCGCGGTTCGAGTTTCGTTTCCACTGTCCGAACGAAACTATCGAGTCGACGAAAGCCGTCGATCTTCTCGCGGTCGCCGATTTTCGCGGCATCAAGCGACGTCCGCAGAAATTCAATCGACTTGTCGTAGGTCTTTAACGGAACTGGAAACGGATGGCGATCTTTTCCGCCGTGCGCGAACGAAAAACGCGCGGGGTCGTTGAACCGGCTGGGAGCGCCGTGGACCACTTCCGCCACGAGCGCGAGCGACTGGAGCGTACGTGGTCCAAGGTTCTCGAGCAACAGCAGCTCCGCGAAGTCGTGCAACTCGCGATCGTAAGCGACAGCGAGCACAGCGCCGAGGCGTTTCAAATCGACGTTTTTCTCACGGACTTCATGATGCCGCGGCAGCTTGAGATAACGCGCGACGCTCAGCGTTTTCTCCGGACGCTCGTGGGCGATTTCGAGTAAAGCCTTTTGCGCAGGCCGCGCGTTGGCGTCGACGAGGTTCATGATCGTGCCCTGGTTCTCGCCGACGATTCCCGTGTGCGGTTCCGCAACGAAGTCTTTAACCGTGGTAGAGTGCCAGTGATATCGTCGTGCCAGGCCATTACGATCGTTCAAACCTTGTTGGACCACCGCCCACTCACCATCCGCAGCCAGGACAAAGTTGTGCAAATAGATCTGGAAACCGTCGGCGATGGCATTGTTGTCGATACGCGCTGTGAGCCGGCTGGTGCGCACCAGTGCTTCGCCGTCAAAGCCGCGGCGATCCCCGAGCACCCGCAACTCAGTCGGCGTATTGCGGGAGAATCTTCCACGTCCGCCGCAGATGTAGATTCCGAGTTCGTCGGCTTTCGGTGCAAGGCCGCGCTTCAGGGCACCCATCACCGAGGTTGTGATCCCGGACGAGTGCCAGTCCATTCCCATGACCGCACCGAGCGCTTGAAACCAGAATGGATCGCTGAGACGTGAGAGGAAAGCGGAAGTACCGTAGTCGTGAACGATGGTCTCGGTGATCGCCGTACCGAGTTTGGTCATGCGCTCGGCAAGCCACTTCGGAACGCGCCCGCCGTGAAGAGGAAGATCTGCAACACCCGATCTTTTCATCCGTCTAATCCGTGTTACCGCTTACTACCTCGGAGGTGTAGACGGTACATCACTGACACTAAACCAATCCCCTCGCCCGTCGTTCGTGCGCAGCAGTCGCATCATTTCATCGTACGTGAACGGGCGCGCGCCGCGACGGCCGAACACCGAAAGCTGGTTTCCACTCTCGTCAACTGCACGATCGCGATCGAGACCTTTGGAAACAGCGAGCGCCTCGCCTTTCGTCTTGAACGTCGCGATCAACTCCGGTCGCGGCCGCGGACTGAAACCGGCATATTCCGGCATCGTCTCAGGTGACGTCAGTTGCAGTATGCGCAGGCCGTTTTTGCCGTCGGCGACGTATGCAAAAAGACTCGCGTTTGTCATCGCGATCTTCACTTGATGCACGTCGTTGAGGGCGCCGTTCGCATTGTACTGTAGATCCAAGCGCGGGCGTTCAGGCTGTTCGACGTCGACAATCGCGATCCCGTGTTTTCCGTTGGCTACGTAAGCGTAAGTGCGTGCGACGTAAACATCATGCGCGTCTTCTAACGGCACAAATGCGTTTTCGATGAGACGGGCGTCGGTCAGGTTAATTACCTTCAATCCGTCGTCATCGACCACAAATCCATATCTAAATTGAATCGCCACCGCTTTCGGGTGTTTCAAAGGAATTCTCTTATATAGCTGAGGATTGAGCGGGTCATTGATGTTGACGACTACAAGTGCCGTATCGGTGGTGATGTAGGCATGGATTCCCGCAATGGCGATGTTGTTTGCACCGCTGAGTGCGCCATCGGGGTTGAATGCCGGACGAGCGCGTTTCAAGTAATTATTCAGCGGGTCGCCATCCAGCAACGTCGCCGCGTTCACGAGGATCAGCCCTTCATACTTGTCGACAACATACAGGTAAGCGTAAAGCGGATGTATCGGTTGTTCTTCGTTCTCGGGACGACGCGTGCGCGCTGGATCGACGGCGAGCGTCGTCGGCGCGGCCACGGCGGTCGCGTACTTCGACTTCACCCAGAACTTCTGTCCGAAGCGCGACACCGGGGCCGTCACGATCCGCTCTGAAAAACCTTTCTGATCGATCTGTGCGACGTCGTAAACACGCAAGCCGCCTTCACCGGCAGCGACATATGCGTACTCACCTCGTAGTTGAACCTGCAACACCTTCGGATTGCCAACATGTTCGTAAAACGTCTTTAACTCGCGGCCGCCACGCACGAACTTTTCGTAATTCGACGGATATGCGATCTGTTGCAACGTGCTGCCGATTACGGCTTGCGGTTCGGTGTGCTCAGTCGCCACGACCACTTCAAGTGCGTGATCGGCAGCGACGTAGACAAACCGGCCCATGAAATTGACGAAATTTGTTCCCTGCAAGAGCAACTGGGCGAGCCACGCGTTGTTGTCGTTCTTCGTCGAGACGTGACAATCGGAACACTGCTTCGTTTCAGTTGAGCGCACCGTGTGCGGCACGTGCGTGTTGAACGCCTGACCAGCGAAACCCTCGGCGGATGTCGTCTGTTGTTGTGAATAGATCCATTCGCGATTCTGGTTCTGCGAACTCACGAGGACGGCGGACGACGAGCGCACCGGCGCCACACGCTTGCCGGTCACCGTTCCATCGCGACCGAGCATGAAAACGTCGTCACGCAGCACCTGGAAATTGTATTGGGTGTAGTTGCGCGTGTTGCCGCCTTCGTTGTGACGGTTCGGCATCTTGCGATTCGCCTGCATCGATAGGTGACAACCGAAACAGCTCGTCATCCACGACGAATGACACGCGACGCACGTCATGTCGTTATCGCGATGAGCAAGTGAGTTTGCGTCGGACGGGACGTCGCCCCACGTTGCGTTGTCTTTACGAATCGTCTTTGCGTAACGCGACTTCTCGTTGTAGTCACGGGCGGCGGGCGTGACTGTGTCGACTGTTTGAGGCACACGCCACCAACGGCCGGGGACGACCATCGAGTTCTGCATGATGTCGCCGTTCTTTAGATCGACGTCCTGCCCCTTCTCATCTTTTCGTTTTCGATCGCGGGTCACGCGTTGAAATAACGGAATGCGCGTGCCTTCCTGATCGCGAACACGTATGCGCGTCAGATCCTGGCCCACCAACGGCTGGTTCTGGTTTTTTCGACGCTCAGCGGCGGTGCCCGTCGCAGCAGCTGCTGCGGGACCCGAAGTAAACAGCGTTGCTTTCTTCTGAATCGTTCCGTGACAGTTTTCGCAGGTTATTTCGATCGATGCGCGCGGTTCGTTGTAGAGATTGCCGTCGCCGTGTGAGTCCTGGCGGAAGTGACAGTCGACGCAGTGCATTCCGCGTTCGAGGTGAATGTCGTTGAGATGGACCGCCTTCTCAAACTTCTTCGGATCGTCAGCCGCAACGATACTTCCCTGCGCATCGAGCAGGTTGCCTTTGCGATCGCGTTTGTAGACCTTGCGAAACAGCCATCCGTGACCGTGTGAGTCGCCAAACTGCGTGTTCCGCAGCAGCGAGTTGAACTCCGCCGTGCCGGTCTTTTGCAGAAAATCAAGGTTGGACCATAGCCCGCGTAGGCTCGAACCTTCCGGATTGCTACTTAGTTTCTCCTGCTCCTCGTCCTGACTCGGGTTGTGCTGCTTCGTCGGATAAAGATTTTTGCCGTCGCTCTCGTTGTCCCACCAGGTAAGGCCCATGTAGCTGGCGACCATGTTAGTGCCGGGATGCATGTGGCAGACCATGCACTGCGAACTCGGGATCTGGCTCGTGAACTGATGTTTGATCGGGTGGCCCGATTCGTTTTTCGAAATGCTCGCGTCGGCGGTTTGCGAGCGGCCGAGATTTCCCGCGAGTTGGTAGAAAGCCGAATGCGCCGGTTCGCGATCGTTGGCGTAGATCACGTGACACGCAGAGCAACCTGATGAACGATAGTCGCCGGGGTGATCGTTTGTTCCGAGGTGGTTCAACGTCGGATCGAGCAAACGCGTCTTCTGCAAACCGAGGAACACGGGATCGGTCCGATTCGCAGTGCCGAACCCGCGGAGACTTAGCCCTTTATCCGGTTTTCCCGGTTCCTCTTCCTTGTCAGGAAGCCCGACCTCCAACCGGCGTTTGCCGCCACGCTCAAATACGCGAAGCACGTTGCCGGGTTGTGAGATCTCCCAACGCGGGATCGGATCGATCAACTCGAGCAGGCCTTTGATTCGTCGCTGTTCTTCCGTCGTCGTTTGCAGAAGTGTTTGCGGTTCGCCGTTTTCGCTGTAGCTCTCACCAAAACGCGCATCTTTCAGATGGAAACCGCCGTTGTTGTAGAGCGCCGCGCCCCAGAGCATCGCGCCGTGAGTCATCATGCTCCGCGGCACGTTCTTCGATTCGATCTCATGACAACTGCCGCACGTCCTCGCTGCCACGCGGAGATCGCCCGGGTTGATAAAGCGCACAAACTCCCAACTCTCGAGGTGCCACAGTTTGTTGGAATTAGGTGGAAATTTCGGCTTAACGTGAGCTTCCTCTTTGAGGCTCGAAGCCGGATTCCCACCGTGACAGGACGTGCAACTCAAACCAACCGCGTCTTTCCCATCTTTGAGTTTGTCGAGTGTGTCAGTCGTGCCGTACTTGTGCATCGGCTCGATCATGCCGTGACACGTGACACAGCCTTCGAGCTTCGGAGTCTGAAACCACGCAAGCGCCAGGATTAGAATTAAGGGTTTCATCCGTGTTCAGAAAACCAGTTTGACTTGCGCAAACAGCGAGTACAGCATCTTCTTCGGACTGATCACATCGGGCTGACAGAAATCTTCAACGCCGGGCGGACAATTGCGATTCGCGTCGGTGAAAATATCGCGGAACCCGCGCCCCGTTTGCAGCGACGCGGCTCCGAACGTCATCGTGAAGTTGTTAATCAGAAACGGTCGGTACGCCACACCTAAACTGTAATCAAACCCAATGTCATGCCGGATGCGGTTTTGAAACAACACCAGTTCCAGCGGCTCCGTACGATGAAACCGAAGATAGTTTGCGTTGAAGATCGCCTTAATCCGCTGCGTTAATTCGACATCAACACCCGCGTTATAAATAAAGATCCCCGGATTCACGAAGTTTGCCTGGCCCTGTGTTTTGCTGCTCCGCAAACTCGGTAACAGACTGTTTGGTTGGACCAGGCCGACACCCGTTTGCGTCAGACGAATTCCGTTACGCACCCAGAATGAAAACTGTCCACCGACAAAATTCGGATCGTCGAAGATTGCGTCAAAACCAGTGGCGCGATCGTCAGTCGCGTTGCTGTCACCTTGCGCAAAGAAGAACGAGCTTTTGAAACGAAGATAGTCGCGATCGACCGACAGTTCGGCGGCGGCCATGTGCGAGCGCACATCGACTCTTCGTCCGGCAATCGGATTGTGCTCGTCGTGTCCAAAGGCGAAGTAGTAAGAGTGCGAAAGATTCAGCCGGCCCAGGTGACCGTCGCCACTGAAACCAAGATAACCAACCTTCACAGCGTGCGGCCGCGCATCGCCAATCAACGCCGGGCGAACCAGAAACCCGTTGCGATCGAATTCAACCGTGCGGCGGTCGTCGTTGTAATGAAAACTTCCCTGGATCGTGTAGCCCTTGCGGATGAAATCCTGCCGGAAGACGTTCGCCATGTAAACGTTTTGATGCCGCGTGTCGAAGCGATTCAAACCGCTGTTCGTGTCCTTTTCGAGCATCGAGAAGCACGCGGCATTGAACTGGACGCGGTTGTTGTCCAATGCGCCAAACACGCGCGCGCCGAGATTGTTGTCGGAAAAAATGAAGCCGCGAAAGTCAGAAACAAACGGTTGAATTCCCGCGCGGACTGAAACGAAATCGTAGTTTGCATTGACGTCGGCCAGCTTCACTTCGCCGAAGGCCTCTTCGAGTGATGCATGCCAGTCGGTGCGGTTCGTGCCGCGACGCACGTCGATGTTCACGACGCCGTTTTCGCGTGCGTCGAGATAATTTGGCACGCTGAAAGTCGGCGAGAACTTGATGGCCCAATTGCGTGGTTTGAAGACCGTGTCGCCGTGAAAAAGCTCGAAGCTGAACTGGAGAGTTTCTGAGGCGGCGAACTGTTCAGGCCGGCCAAAGAATTCACCACTCACGGGATCGACGCTGCTCACGTCGGAAGGCGTGGGCGCGCGTCGCTGTTCGACATTCGTCGAGCTGACCGCGGTCAGAATCAGGAACAGTTTGTCGCCTTTGATTGGGTAGTCGCCCTTGAGGACGTTCTGATTGTAAGGATCCCACCAACGTCCTCGTTTGAACGGAATGTCACGGCCGCGCGCGCCCCGATCGCCGTAACGATCGTACTCCGGGAACGTGACGCGCCATCGGTCGGGAGTCTCACGTCGCTGCGGCGGCTGTGGTGCTGTTTGAGAGGCAGGTGCAAGAGGGATGTCGACCACAGTCTCCTTCCCTGCTTCGATAATCACGTTCTCGAGCGTGTCGCCGCGGACGATCGCGAAGTCGCCATAGTTTTTGTCCTTCTCAAACAGCGCAACGTGCGGCTGGTCCAACGTGAGGCGATAGGCGCCGGCATGAAGTTGTAATGAATAGCTGCCGTCGGAGTTGGTCCGAGTACGATTTGTTTGGCGAGTGACTTGATTCGTAACGACGACGATTGCATTCGGGACTGGTGTGCCCGAGCCAGATCGGACCACACCTTTTAGGTGGCCCGTAGTCTGTATAAAAAAACTACTCGCTACGATCAGTAATATGATCACGCGGCTGCGTTTTACCACAAATTTCACGGATTCGGCAGAAAAAATCTGTGGTACAGTGTCCGCCGATGTGGCGTCGAATGATCTTCGTGACGTGTGCGCTCTTCGCCGTCTATGCGGGGGCGCAACAGAGCGGCCCAATCCTGATCAGCCACACAGATTCAACGCGCGCCATCTCTTACGATTCCGTCACGCGCCGGCGCGAACCTTTTTCAACGACCACGCAAATCAAGTTTGGTACAGACCACGCAACGCGCATCATGCTGTTTGCGATGAATCTCAGTCTGCAGCCAGGCGACACGTCAAGCGCCGTGACTGCGGAAGCCGAAACGCGGCGCACAACATTTATTCCCTCACGGTCGAGAGCGTCGCTAAGGTAGCAGACCAGCCGTGGGCCACATCGATCGTGGTGCGCTTGGATAGTAATCTGCCGGAGACGGGCGATGTGCTCGTGCGGATTAAATATCGTGGCATCGCGAGTAATCGTGTGCGTGTGGGCATTGGCCAAGTCGGCGGTGGACCACCAGACGACATTAACGCTGTCCCAACGCCCGGTTTGCCCGGGCCATTCGATCCGCCGACAAACGTCGCGGCGACCAACCTTACGCCGACAGATGTGCAAACGATCATTCAACAAGCTGCGTCAACTGCGGAGTCTTTAAACAGAGCCGTGACGATCGTCGTCACTGATCGTGAAGCCAACGTGCTCGGATTTTTTGCAATGACTGGCGCGCCGGCGACATCGACCGTTCGCAGCGTCGGCACGCTCGGGCGCGGTCTCGAAGGCGCGGTCGTGCCCGCCGCCGAAGCCGCGATAGCGAAAGCTGCAACGGCAGCGTTCTTCAGCACGACCGGCAATGCGTTCTCGACCCGTACCGCGGGCTTCATCATTCAGGAACATTTTCCGCCAGGAATCAGCTTTCGCGCCGGTGGACCACTTTACGGCGTACAGTTCTCCCAATTGCCATGCAGCGACATCAAAATACCTTCGGCTCGACTCGGTTTGTCAGCGGATCCCGGTGGTCTGCCAATTTACAAGAACGGTCTGCCCGCCGGCGGCATCGGTATCGAAGGTGACGGACTTTACACGGTGGATCGCATTCCCACCGACCACGATCAACCGTTTGAAGAGTTGATCGCGGCGTCGGGAACACGCGGTTTCCAGGCGCCGAGCGGAATAACGGGAGACAAGATTCTCGTCGACGGCATTCGTCTTCCTTTTTCCAACGTCGCAAGCCCGCCCGCGCCAACAAACGTCGCGAACATTGCGGGCGCGATCATCTCGTTCCCCGGCGGCATGGCGCCGGCGTCCGAGTTTGTGCCGCAGACTGTCGGCGGGATTAGCGGCGAAGTTAGTCCACGTTTCTTTCCCTTCATCGCCGGGACCGCACCAGTTGGCTCTAATGCATTAACCTCCGCAGACGTGCAGACGATCATCTCGCGCGCAGCCCAACAGTCCAACATAACGCGTGCAGCGATCAGGCAACCACTCGGCAGCAATGCGCGCGTGACGATCGCAGTAGTTGACATGGCGGGCGTTGTGCTCGGTGTGTTTCGCCAACAAGATGCGCCGGTGTTTGGTTTCGACGTTGCAGTGCAAAAAGCACGCACGGCCACATTCTTTTCGACTGCAAATGCAGCGACGCAATTGCGTGCGGCGGGTTTTGGAGCCTACATGGACCGCGCGGCTGCGGATGGTTTGAATTTCAATGGCGCGTTTGCTTTCAGCGATCGTGCGATTGGGTTTTTGCATCGACCGTTATTCCCGGATGGCATCAACGACACCGCCGCGGGTCCGTTAAGCGCACCGCTCAACGAGTGGAGCCCGTTCAACGTTGGCCTGCAACTCGATCTGGTCCAGGCGGGTTTCCTGGCGTCGTTGGGTGGACCAGCAGTTCCCTGCTCTTCGATTCCCGGTCTGCCAAACGGCATTCAAATCTTCGCTGGCAGCGTGCCGCTCTACAAAAACGGTGTGCTGGCCGGAGCAATCGGCATCAGTGGCGACGGCATCGACCAGGACGATCTGATTGGCGCTGCCGGTGCGAATGGTTTTTCGCCGCCGGTGAACGTCAGGTCGGACCAGATTTTTGTGCGCGGTGTGCGCCTGCCGTTCTTGAAGTTTCCGCGTAGTCCGAATCTTTAGCTTACGCATGAAGCTTGCGATAACACTGGTCGTGCTGTTGCTGCTCGCGCTGCCTGCAACGACTGCGCTGACACAAACACCGACGGGCGTGTTGCGCATCCGCGTGCGCGTGAAAGCTGACGACGCGTCGCCATTGCGCGGTCTGGCAAGAAAACGTTTCTTCCTGATCCCTGGCACACTCGAACAGAATCGCACGGTAATCGAAGCCATTGAGCGACAGACGCTCGTCACGCGCGACTGTTACTACCGCAAACTCGGCGCGAGCCAGGCGCTAATCGACTGGCTTAAAACCGGCGACTGCGAATCTGTCTATTGTCGCGAGGTCGAGCAGGAGTTTGTCTCCGGGCCAAAAGCCGTTCCTGAATTTGCCACAGCCTTTGCGGCTAGTCAGAAGGAATTTGGCAGCGACGAAACGGCGCGCAAGTGGATATCGACAAATCTTGCTCCAAACATTCGCGACGGTTTTTACAAAGACCGGCAAGCAGCGATCGCAACCTTGTTGAAGCCGGCAACGGGACGCGTGATGTCGGTCATGACCGATCGCAACGGCACGGCATTCTTCACCGACCTTGGACCGGGAACTTTCGTGTTGACGAACGTCATCCCGACAGAATTGGGCCAGAACGCAATCTCCTGGAACTGCGAGGTGCAGGTGAAGCAGGGCGATCTGGCGACGGAAAAACCATACCTCGTTTCAAACCGCAAAGACCGGCTCGTTAAGTGTGTGGGCGTCGAGAAACCGCTTCCGGCGTGTGAGTAAACACGGATGAAACTATTTCTTCTCATTGCGGTCATCAGTGTTACTCAAATCGATTACTCGAAGTTTTCCCACTCAACGAAGCAGCACCAGGCCGAATGCAAGACGTGTCACACGGTTCCAACTAAAGACTGGACCGAAGCTTCTAAATTTCCTGACGTCGTAGATTATCCGGACCATGACGCATGTGTTAGCTGTCACCGGCGTCAGTTCTTCAGAGGTGCGCGCCCACAGATCTGTTCTGTGTGTCACGAAAAGACTGGCCCGCGTGAGGAGGCGCGCTACGCGTTTCGAAATCCAACGTCGCGATTGCAATTCACGATCGAGTTTCCGCATGACAGACACCAGGACGTGATTGCGAGGCTCTTCCGTCCGCGAGAGCGGGTCGAACTCGCGCACGCAGCGCCCCAACAGCAGAACTACAACAACTGCACGATCTGTCACGCCGCAGCAACTACAACATTTAAAGCTTCACCAGCGGATCACGGATCGTGTTTCAACTGTCACTGGAAATCGCAACCACCCGTCGCTACCGATTGCAAGGGCTGTCACAAATTGTCCGCGCCGTACAACGCTGCTGCTGGACCAACACGGATTTCCGCAAAGTTCATACACGAAGGCGGGGGCGAGAAAGCGAACCACGTTCTCGAGTGCACCGCGTGTCACATCAACATCACCAAATCGGCAACACTACGCGGTCTGAAACCCGATGTTCCGATCACGGCCTGTACCGAGTGTCACAACAAAGACGGACTGCGACAGGATGTCAGCAAAGAACTGGCAGCGATTGATAAGAACCGAGCGTTTGTGTGCGCTTACTGCCACGATTCGAAGGTCGGTAGTCTCGATCCGCCGGCGAGTCACTATTTGATTGCCGAACGCCCACCGCTGAAGCGCAAGGACATCAAATGAGTAAACGGGTTCGCCTCATGAGTCTGATTGTCATAACGCTGTGCTTCGGCGCAGCGGCGACGGCACAGGGACCCGAGATCGATTACTCAAAGTTTCTCCACACGAGCCAGCGACACAGTTCCCTCGCCTGCACTTCATGTCACGAACGCTCCGACAACTCCGGCACGCCACGCTTCCCCGGACACAAAGCCTGCACGGACTGCCACCGCAGCCAGTTCACAATGCCTGCCATTCCAATGTGTTTGATTTGCCATACCGACACGAAGAGCGGCAACCCACCGCTCAAGCCTTTTCCGGCGGCTTTCAATGAACGATTTAACGTTAAGTTCGATCACGCGCAGCATAACAAAGGCGAAGCGCGACCGGCGCAGGGTTGCAATGGCTGTCACACGCCTGCGAACCGCCGCGTAGCTTTCTCGATTCCGGCGAACCTGGCGGCGCATAACGGTTGTTACAGTTGTCATACACCGTCGAGCAAATCTTCAGCGGGGCGCGAGATCGCGTCGTGTGGTGTTTGCCACGATCAAAAAGCTTATCGTCCTACACCTGTCAATGCGCGCTCGTATCGCTACGCGTTCAGCCACGGAGATCATGGCCCAGGCGAGCGGCTCGCCTGCACCGACTGTCACCGTCTGACCGCAGGCGCTCCGCAAACGCGGCAGGTGAGTTCACCCACGCCCGCCGAACATTTCGTCACGACTCGCGGCATGACGTGTTTGACGTGTCACAATGGAAAGCGCAGTTTCGGGGGCGATTTGGCGTTCAAAGACTGTCGCCGCTGTCACACTGGTCCCACCTTCAATATGCCGTAACCGCCGATAAAAAAATTGACAGCCCGTCGGCCGCCTACTTAAGATTCGATCCATGAAGATACTTCTTATCCTCCTGCTTACATTCGGATGTGTGGCCCTCGTTTTCACCCAGCAAAAGGAAAGCAAGATCCAGCCGAAGGAAGTCACGCTCGCGAAAGACAGCCAATCGGACAAGTATGGCGAGGTGGCTTTTAACCACGAGACGCACTCGCTCAAGAAGTACAGCCCGGATGGCTCGTCAGTGCTGAGTTGCGTCGAGTGTCACCACACGGACCAACCGGCCACGAGCCTGAAACCGCCATTAAGGACTTCTGAACGAAATGTTGTATTGACTGCTGAGATTCTGGTTCCCGCGGATGCGAAGGGCGTGAAGAGTTGCCGCGCCTGTCATCTTCAGGCCGGGGACGATAGCGCGCCATTGGCGACGATCCAGTATCCCGATAAACCAGCGCCCACGAAACTCACCAACGAGGTCGCCTATCACATGAACTGCAATCTCTGCCACGACAAGGCCATCGCCGCGCGCCCCGCGCTCAAAGGCAAGATTCCCGGTTCAAACGATTGTGTGCCGTGTCACAAACCGGCAGGCTAGTCTCTCGGGACACATCTCGAATCGGGCCGTGCCGTTTGAAGTGTCACTTTTTTACCAACCGCGAACGGAAGCCTATCTCCTTGCTAGGACTAAGTCGTGGAGACATCAGTTTTCGAATCGCGTCGAAGACGACCTTGAACTGACGATCATACTTCTTCTCTACTTCGTCTAGCCGCCGAGAGAGTTCTGCATCAGACAAGAGCATCTGTCGTAGTCTCACAAACGCGCGCATGATTTCGATATTAACTTCAATCGCGCGTTCACTGTTTAAAACTGATGACAACATGAGAATTCCATGTTCGGTAAAAGCGTAGGGCCTGTATTTCAGATGCTGACCTCTCTTTAAGATCACAGATTGTGATCTTAAACGATTCGAGTTGACTGCTAACCACCACTCCTCCGCCTCATCTTTTGTCAGTTGAAACATAAAATCAGCCGGAAATCTGTGGCGGTGGCGCTTGACTGCTTGATTAAACACGCTTGTCGAAACCCGATAAAGGTTCGCCAGATCCCGATCCAGCATGACATTTTCTCCGCGAATCCGGTAAATGGATGCTTCGATTCTTTTGATTGGAATGAGACTTTTGTCGTCCATGTGAGGAGTTCCTTTGAGAATTTTGGGAACATTCTAAAAG
The DNA here is from genome assembly GCA_963789185.1 of uncultured Acidobacteriota bacterium. Lineage (GTDB taxonomy): Bacteria > Acidobacteriota > Blastocatellia > Pyrinomonadales > Pyrinomonadaceae > PSRF01. The sequence continues at coordinate 121 of CAWBJU010000002.1, read as the reverse complement.
AACAATCAAAGATTGTTAATCGAAATCAAGGCTGGGCAGGCTAGAGCGACAATCTCTTTCTTGTATCGAGGATGTGCTGGACGTGGCATGAGGTGCAGTCCGGCTGGGCGTTTTGTTTGGT
>CAWBJU010000001.1:0-273105 GCA_963789185.1 uncultured Acidobacteriota bacterium | reverse complement strand
GTGCCGATCGCGCAAGTGGCTGAGGTGCGCGTGGATCAGGGGCCAAACACGATCAATCGTGAGAACGTGCAGCGCCGCATCATCGTCCAGGCAAACGTGGCCGACCGCGATCTCGGCAGTGTCATCGAAGACGTGCGCACAGCAATCAGTCAGAAAGTTCAACTGCCACAAGGTTATTTTGTCCAATATGGCGGCCAGTTTGAGTCACAGGAAAAGGCCTCACGCCAAATTATCTGCTCTCGACGGTTGCGATCGCTGGCATCTTTCTCTTGCTTTATATCGCATTGAAGTCTGTTCGTTCTGCTTTTCTCGTTATGGCGAATCTTCCGCTCGCGCTGATTGGTGGAGTAGTGATGGTTTTCATTTCGGGAGGAACGTTGTCCATTGCTTCGCTGGTCGGTTTCATCACATTGTTCGGTATCGCGACGCGCAACGGCATCATGCTCATCAGTCATTACTCTCATTTAATGACAGAAGAAGGTGTCGCTTTTCGCGATGCAATCGTGCAGGGCTCGATGGAGAGGCTGAGTCCTATTCTCATGACCGCACTCGTCACCGGCGTTGGTCTGATTCCGTTGGCGCTTGGTGTTGGTCAACCTGGCAAGGAGATTCAGCAGCCGATGGCGATCGTGATCCTTGGCGGTATTTTTACTTCAACATTTCTGAACATGATCGTGATTCCGGCGCTGTATTTGAAGTACGGCAGAGCTGAGGCACCCTCTCCCGCTCGTGATTATCCGCAAGGAAGCGAGTTGGCGCCCTCAGGCGATTAGGCGATCGAATTCTGATGATCCTTCTACTTCAAACGGCATCTACGGTGGTGGGAGGTCTGGCTTTCGCTGTGATGCTCACGATCATCCTGGTGATTATGGTAGGTCATTTCGCCAGACGAGAAAGAAGTAAACGGATCACCAGAGTTCCGCCAATTAAAGGAATTGACCGCTCGCGGCGTCGCATGGAGCTAGCTATCAGACGTAGAAGTCGAAACTGAGAAAGATAGGACCCTTTATGAAGAAATGTTCGAGTATGGAGGGAATCATGAAGAAGTTGACTCTGTGCCTATGTGCGCTGGCCATCTTTATCGTCGTCGCCTGTAATCCGCAGGCCACCAGTTCTGAAAACACATCCGCCTCAGGCTCTCCAGTCGCCACGGAGACACCGGCGCCAGCTCAGGAGCCGGGGAAAAGTTTTACTTACAATTTCGACAAGGATCCCGCGGGCGGGCTTCCGGCCAAATTTCATTCCGCATTAACGGGTAGTGGCGCGCCGGGCGTATGGGCAGTCGCGGCCGATGCTTCGGCGCCTTCACAACCTAATGTGCTGGCTCAAACTTCCGCTGACAAGACGAGCTATCGCTTTCCGTTAGCGATCGCGGATGAAGGTTCGTTCCGTGATCTGGATTTGAGTGTGCGCTTCAAAACGATTAGCGGTCGCGTAGATCAGGCAGCGGGACTCGTCTGGCGTTTGAAAGACGCAAATAACTATTACATCGTTCGCGCTAATGCGCTCGAAGGAAACGTGGTCCTCTACAAAGTGCAGAGCGGCAAGCGAACTGACTTGCCAGTCAAGGGTGAGGGGCGGACGTACGGCAAGAAAGCGAGTGTACCTTCCGGGCAGTGGAACGAATTGCGTGTAACCGCGGCGGGCAATCTCTTCGAGGTGTATCTCAACAACCAAAAGTTGTACGAGGTGGAAGACAGCACATTTCCCGAGGGCGGCAAAGTTGGTCTTTGGACCAAAGCCGACTCGGTCACGCACTTTGACGATCTGCGCGTCACGGCGAAGTAGTTTGTTCCTGTCAACAAGCAAGAAACGGACAACCATGGCAGTAGGGGAACCGGTCATCCAGCAGGAAAACGAAATCGTTCAAACACGAGCAAGCGACTCGGAGACGGCTCGACGATCCGTTCCTTTTGCTGAGGCGTTTCGCTTCTGGGTGAAGTTGGGTTTTATATCGTTTGGCGGACCGGCAGGGCAGATCGCGATCATGCACCGCGAATTGGTTGACCGGCGACGATGGATCAGTGAAGAGAGATTCCTGCATGCTCTCAATTACTGCATGTTGCTCCCTGGCCCCGAAGCGCAGCAGCTTGCGATCTACATCGGTTGGCTGTTGCACCGCACCTGGGGAGGCATCGTCGCGGGCGCCTTCTTCGTCATCCCTTCGATCTTCATCCTGCTTGCGCTCTCATACATCTACGCGGCGTATGGCAACCTGCCTGCGGTCGCCGGGGTGCTCGCCGGCTTCAAGCCGGTCGTTGTCGCGATCGTAGTCGAAGCCGTGTTGAAGATCGGTGGCAGAGCGCTCAAAAGGCGCGCTCACTTTCTCGTGGCGGCGGCAGCCTTCGTCGCTATCTACTTCTTGCGCGTCCCCTTTCCACTCATCGTTGTGGCCGCAGCGCTGGTGGGACTTGCGGGCGTGCGGTTCTGGCCGCGAACCTTCGCAGCAAAAGCCGTTACCAAAGAAGCAGACATTAAAACAGAAGGGGACTCTGGAGTGGTTCCGCTCGTGATCGACGACCATGCGCCGCTTCCCGCGCACACGCTTCCGTCTCGCGCCCGCGCACTGAAAATTCTCGCACTCGGTCTCATATTATGGCTCCTGCCGTTGGCCGCACTGGTCGCGTGGCGCGGCTGGGGGAGTCTTCATGCGCAGGAGTACAGGTTCTTCACGCAGGCTGCGCTTGTGACCTTCGGTGGCGCCTACGCTGTGCTCGCGTACGTCACACAAGCCGCCGCGGGCTCTTACGGCTGGATTACTCATACTCAGGCTGTAGACGGCCTCGCGCTCGCCGAGACGACGCCGGGGCCGCTCATCATGGTCCTACAGTTCGTCGGATTTATGGCAGGGTGGAACAACCCGCAAGGTCTTGACCAGACAACAAGCGCTGTGTTGGGCGCGTTGGTGACTACCTACACGACGTTTCTGCCGTGCTTCCTCTTCATCTTTCTCGGCGCACCTTACATCGAGGTGCTGCGCGGGAACAAAAATTTGACGGGCGCGCTCACCGGCGTCACCGCAGCGGTGGTGGGAGTCGTGCTGAACCTCGCGCTCGTGTTTGGTGCGGCGGTGATCTGGCCGCGCGGCGTGGCTCAAGGGCCAAATTGGTTTGCGATGCTGATGGGGATCGGTTCGTTCGTGGCGCTCTACCGCTTCAAAGCGGACGTGCTGTGGGTGGTGCTCGCGGGTGGTCTTATTGGTCTCGCGTGGACGCTGCTGGGCGGGTAGGTGAGGCACTATAGTCGCCCGAAGGAGGTTTGGATGAAAGCGATACCTGCCTTGTTATTGCTTTGCGTTCTGGCACTCACAACTCGCGCACAGCAAGCCGCCGCGGATGCCAGGATTAATGAACTTGAGCGCAAGCTTGAGCAAGCGACGCGACAAATAGATCAGCTCAAAGATACCGTCCAGACTTTGCGTGCAGAGATCGAACTGATCAAAGAACAGAAATCCAACGAAGCAACTCAGCAGACCACCACCAATAAGAATACTGCGCAGCCACGTGTAGACGACGTATCGAGTGCCTTTGTTGAACGCATCATCGAGCCGGAGTTAGGGGCGAACGAACGAGCGGAAACGATTCGTGCGAAGCCTGAGATTTTTGTGCAAGCCCGTTATTCGGCACTGCCTATCCGCGACGCGAATTCGGAATTCGAGCCGAACTTTAGTCTCACTCGCATCGAGACGCGTTGGGCCGGTCGCGTGGCCGATCGTCTGGGCGCAGGCGTCGAGATCCAATTTCATCCGGCGATCGACGGCAGTCCGGAAGAGTTGGTTAACGACGCTTTTCTGGAATACTACCTGAACGATCACACAACGGTACGCGTAGGACAGTTCATCAAGCCATTCGGTTTCGACATCCAACAATCAAGTTCGGTGCGCGAGTCGCCTGAGCGGGCGATCTTTGCAGGCTATTTTTTTCCGGGTCAGAGAGATCGTGGTTTTCTGCTCTTCGGCGACTTTGGTTTCCTGGATGTGGCCGCACTTCAAGGCGTCGAATACTTCATTGGTGCTTTCAATGGAAACCGATTCTTCACCGACAACAATCGGCAACTCAACTACCTTGCGAGACTACGAAAGGTTTTCGACGGCCAACGATTAGCAATCGGGTTGTCAGCCCAACTTGGCAAGCAGCTTTTACCGCCGGGTACGTCTGGTAATAACAACGAAAATCTTTTCGGCTTCGACTTCCAATATGCCGTAACTGATCGCTTGGGATTGCGTGGCGAGTTCGTCACGGGCAACACGCCCTCTACGCTCCTCTCAATTGATCCGGAATTTGCTCCAGCGTTTCGTCCAGGTGCGCACTCCTCAGGCGGTCACCTTTTCATCAACTACAGGTTAACGAATCGTGACAACATCTACGCCCGCTATGATCAATTCAATAATGATCCGGTCACGGGTCGAAACGTTCGCGCTTTCAACTTTGGTTTCTTCCGGCCGATCGGCGAGCTGTCGCGGCTGAGTTTTGATTACCAGTTCAAAAACCGGCCTTCGTTCAACGATGATGCGGTCAATGGACGATTGAACTTGACTTGGGCCATCGAGTTCTAACGAGAAAGGGATGATTACATGAGGCGCTGGATACAACACGTTCTCGTCTTTGCGCTTTTCGCTGTATTGGTCTCAGCAGCATGCACGCAACAACCGGCAACTACAGGATCGAACGGAGCGAATTCGACCGCACGCGAAGTTACGATCTACGTCTCAACGGATCGTGTCTTCTCTGAACCGATCCTGCGTGCTTATGAGCAACAGAGCGGCGTGCGTGTGAACGCTGTCTACGATACCGAAGAGACAAAGTCCACGGGACTCGCAAACAAGCTACTTGCCGAAAAGAACCGCCCGCAGGCTGACGTCTTCTGGTCCAACGAACCGGTGCGCACGCTGGTGCTCAAACGAAACGGCGTGCTCGCGCCATATAAATCACCGAACGCCGAAGGAATCCCTGCTACTTTCAAAGATCCAGAAGGCTACTGGACGGGTTTTTCAGCACGTTCACGTGTGATCGTTTACAACACGAACATGGTGAAGCCCGACGAAGCTCCGAAGTCGATCTTCGATCTCGCCGATCCTAAGTGGAAAGACCAGGTTGCGATCGCAGATCCCCGTTTCGGCTCGACGTCATTTCACGTGGCCGCGCTCTACGCAGAAGTCGGCGATGAACGCGCAGAGGAATTCTTCCGCAAGCTCAAAACAAATGGTGTGAAGATCGTTCCTGGAAATTCCGTGGTGCGCGACATGGTGGCGCGCGGCGAGGTCAAGGTCGGTTTGACTGATACCGATGATGTCAACGTTGCGCTCGAAGATAAGCAGCCAGTAGCAATGGTATTCCCCGATCGTGACGGGATGGGCGTACCGATTATGCCGAACATGGTCTCTCTCATTGCCAATAGCCCCCATTCAGAAGCAGGTAAGCAGTCTGATTGACTATCTGCTATCGCCGGAAGTCGAGCGTATGCTGGCCCAATCGGAAGCTGTGCAAATACCGCTGCACTCGGGTGTGGAAGGACCAAAGAACATCCCGCCGCTGTCGTCCTTCAAACCGATGACGCTGGACTACAGCAAGGCCGCTGATCGCGTAGAAGATGTAACGAAGCGCCTGCAACCAATACTCGGGTTATAGAAAGTTGGAGACATTCTCGGTTAACAGTAGAGCGATCCGTCCTTCGCGTGCCCTGCCTTCAGCGCGTGCCTTTACTCTCGGTTTGGCCGTAACGCTGTTTGTGCTGTTCTGCGTGTTGCCCGTTGTTTACATGTTCATCGTCTCTCTGACGGACGCCACAGGTAGTTTCACTCTGGATAACTATAGACAGTTACTCACCGAACCGCGCCAACGCGGACTAATGCTGACAAGTATTGTGCTTGGTGGAGGGGCTGCGATATTCGCAACAGTACTGGGCGCACCACTGGGACTGTTGTTCGCGCGTGCTCGTCTGCCTGCTAAACGCTTCTTGCGGCTCGCACTAATTGTGCCGCTAGTGGTCCCGCCTTACGTCATGGCGCTCGCATGGGTGCTTGTAACTGGACCAGTTGGACTTTTCGCGAGGGCCGGCGGACGCGATTTCTTGTCAGATTGGACCTACAGTCTCACAGGCGCAGTCGTTGTACTTGGCTTAGACCTTTTATCCACTCTCAATGTTAGCAACCGAGGCTGCGGCGCGACGCGTGGACGCACGTCTGGAAGAATCGGCGCTGCTCGCAGCCAATCCGCGTCGAGTGCTCTGGCGAATTACGCTGCCACTGATTGGACCAACGGTTGCTGCGGCCGGTCTGATCGTGTTTGTACTTGCACTTTCAGAGTTTGGAGTGCCCGCGCTTTTACGTGTTCGCGTGTTTACCACGGAAGCCTTTACCGCATTCGCAGCGTTTTACGATTTCGGCGCCGGCGTCGCACTCTGCGCGCCTTTGCTGGTGGTTGCGCTGATTGTCAGCGTGGTCATCAAGTTCATTATTGGTGAACGATTGCTGGTTACAACTCGAAGTTTGCAGTTGGGACTTCCTTTGACTTTCAGCCGGCCCTTTCAAACTGCAATCCTAATCGGGATCGCTGTTGTAATTTGTGCGTCAACTCTTTTACCGCTTGCGGCACTGCTGTTCGAGACGACAGGAATCGATCGGATCGCGTCAGCGGTTTCAACATCAGGACATGCAATCGCGAACAGTTTATGGCTGGCGTTTGTGGGGGCGACATTGATAGTTGCATTGGCTGTGGTGCTCGGCTATGGACGTGCGCGAGCGCGCAGCCGTGTTCGAATGTTTTTCGATCCCGACATTCATTCTTCTGTTTGCGGTGCCGAGTACAGTGGTTGGGATCGGAATAATTGGACTCTGGAATCGTGACGGCGTTATGGGCCAGGTTTATTCGAGCCAATGGATAATCGTGGTCGCATATATTGCGCGTTTTGCGCCAGTTGCGGCATTGATGTTGGCAGCAAGTGTTCGCCAGATTTCCACGTCAAGTGAACATGCGGCTGAAGTAGCGGGTGCAAGTTGGACGCGCACGTTCGCCAGCATAGTTCTGCCCCAATTGCGCACCAGTCTCGTTGCGACATGGGTGGTGTCGTTCATCTTTTGTTTTGGAGAGCTCGGGGCGACGATCCTGGTCGCACCACCCGGCGAATCAACCTTGCCTGTGCGCGTTTACACACTCATAGCGAACACACGTTCATCTGAAGTAGCTTCATTGGCGCTGATGCAAGTGGGCATCACGCTCGTACCCTAGTCTTGCTCACTGTCTTCCTCCCAAAGAAAGGAGCGAGAAAACCGTCGTGAGCGGCGCATTTCTAAGACTCGTAGAGGTGACAAAGCGATTCGATGAACGCTCTGTGATCGAGCGTGTCTCTCTCGAGCTTCGTGAAGGGCAAGCTATGGCACTGTTGGGTCCATCGGGCTGCGGTAAGACAACCCTATTGAGGCTGATCGCGGGTTTGGAAACGCCGGATGACGGAGAGATTTGGATCGCTGGCCAGAAAGTCGCAGCAAAAGGACGAAATACTGTTCCGCCGCGAGGACGTAATATTGGATTTGTGTTCCAGGATCTTGCACTGTGGCCTCATTTAACCGTCACCGGTAACTTGGATTTCGTTCTTCGATCGCAAGGGTGGGAAAAACGTACGCGGAAAGACCGCATTGATGAAGTGCTGCGCATGGTCCATATGGCACCTCATGGTCACAAGTACCCGAGCCAACTTTCCGGAGGCGAGCAACAACGGGTCGCGATCGCGCGAGCGTTAGTGGCGCGTTCTCAGTTATTACTGCTGGACGAACCCCTATCCAACCTGGATTCAGATCTCAAGTCCACTCTGCTCGAAGAGCTTTCTGTCCTACAACGACGGCTCAACTTGACCGCGGTGTACGTAACTCATGATCAGTCGGAGGCTTCGAGCTTTGCCGATAGCGTTGTCAAAATGAAGAACGGTCGAATTGATGAAAACAATCTTACGTTGATGCAAGGAGTACGGTGATGAAAGATATATCAAGAAGAGATGCCATGTCGAAAATTGCGACGGGTGCTGCGGGTTTGGGGTTAGTGGCCGCGTCCGGTGAACTGGTAATTGCAAGCCAGGGTGTAATCGCTGATACAACGCTGGCGCGCGCATTTCGCGGTCAACATCAACCTCGTCCGTTGTCTTTCGATCCGGCAAAACTCAAAGGGCTCTCTGAAAAACTGATTCGTTCTCACTGGGAGAACAATTATGGCGGCGCTGTGAGGGCGCTCAATGCGGTCGAGCAACGACTCGCAGCGATGCTCAAGGAAAAAGATCTTCCCGCATATATGTATGGAGATCTCAAACGCGAAGAGTTGGTCCGGAGCGGATCCGTCGTGCTGCACGAACTGTACTTCGCAAATCTCGGAGGCGATCCGAAACCTGGTGGTAAGGTACTCGATGTCATCAAACAGTGGTTCAGCAGTTATGAACAGTGGGAAGATGAGTTCAAGAAAACTGCAAACGCACTCGGCGGTGGCTCAGGTTGGGTAATCTTTGCGCAAAACGCGCACACGGGTGAATTCCATAATTACTGGTCCTGGGATCACATGCACAACGTTCCGATGAGCCGACCGCTACTCGTGCTTGACATGTACGAACACGCCTATCACATAGACTACGGCGCCGCCGCGGCGAAGTATGTAGACGCATTTCTACAAAACGTGAATTGGGAAGAAGTGAATCACCGCACCGAAGCTCTATTAAAGGGTTGATTTGGCCTTCGTCGGGAGCAAATTTCTACAAAATTCTCATTTTATGACGGACAAATTTCACTTTATGACGGAGAAATTTCACTTTATGACCGAACCCACAAACAAGCAGTTGGAAGTACCCCGGCTGTTTGCGTCTTGCCTGAATGAGCGCTCATTCAGTAATATGTTAGCCCTTCATAATCGGGTAAGGTGTCAGCGGGTCTACCAATAGAGAGGATTATCAACGCGATGCGGATTGAGAAGGCGGCGGTGTTGGGAGCGGGGACGATGGGGGCGCAGATTGCCGCGCACCTGGCGAATGCGGGTGTGCCCACCCTGCTGCTAGACATTCCACCACGCGAGGTGATGCCGGAGGAAGCGAAGAAAGGGTTAACGTTAGAGAGTAAAGAAGTAAGGAACCGGATCGCGCGTGCAGGACTCGAAGCGGCGAAGAAAGCAAAACCGGCCGCGTTTTTTGTCCCTGAGAACGCATCACTGGTGAGCGTGGGCAATTTCGACGACGACCTTGCCAAAATCAAAGATTGCGATCTCATCGTCGAAGCAGTTGTCGAGAACCTGAACATCAAGCGCTCGCTGTTTGAAAAGGTCGACCAGCACCGACGCCCCGGCTCGATCATCGCGTCAAACACCAGCGGCATTCCAATTCACTTGATTGCGGAAGGCCGTTCCGACGACTTCAAGCAGCACTTTCTCGGCGTACACTTCTTCAATCCTCCGCGCTATCTCCATCTCGTCGAGATCATTCGCACTGAATGGACCAAGCCCGAGGTCTCGTGCTTCCTTTTTGGCTTTCTCGATCAACGACTCGGCAAGGGCGTCGTTCCGGCTAAGGACCGTCCAAACTTCATCGCCAATCGCATCGGCACGTTCGGTGCACTGCACACGATCAAGACGATGGTCGACGACGGCTATGCGATCGAAGAAGTCGACAAGATGACTGGTCCCGCCGTCGGCCGTCCGAAATCGGCGACGTTCCGCACGTTTGATCTCGTCGGTCTTGACGTCTTTCATCACGTCATCAAGAACCTTTACGAAAACCTTCCCGACGACGAAGAGCGCGACATGTTCGTCGTGCCTGACGTACTCGCGAAGATGGTCGAGCGCAATCTGCTGGGCAACAAGACCAAGTCCGGTTTCTACAAGAAGCAACAAGGCGAAGGCGACAAACGCGAAATCTGGGCGCTCGACGCGGCGACTCTCGAATATCGGCCATCGCAGAAGATCAAACTCCCCGCGCTCGACATGGCGAAGAACATCGAGGATCTGCCCGAGCGTCTCAAGGCGTTGACGTGGAGCAAGGATCGCGTCGGCGCGTTTCTTTGGAAGACCTTGACGCGCACACTCGCTTACGCAGCCAAACGCATTCCGGAGATTGCCGACAATGTCGTGGAAGTCGATCGCGCGATGCGTTGGGGCTTCGGTTGGGAACTTGGACCATTCGAAGCGTGGGACGCGATCGGCGTCGAGAAGTCAGTCGCGCGAATGAAGGAAGAAGGAATGGCGGTACCGGCGAACGTCGAACAGATGCTCGCGTCAGGCGCCACGTCGTTCTACAAAAAAGATAACGGCCAACAGTCTTATTTCGACTTCGCTTCCGGAAAGTACGTTCCGCTCGCGGACCAGCCTGGAGTTTTGATCCTTAAGTCGATCAAAGATCAGAAGGGTGTGATCAAGAAGAACGCTGGGGCGTCGTTGATCGACATCGGCGACGGTGTCGCGTGTCTCGAATTTCACTCGAAGATGAACGCGATCGGCGGCGACACGTTGCAGATGTTGAAGTTTGCGCTCGGCGAGGTCGAAAAGAATTTCCTCGGTCTCGTGGTGGGCAATCAGGGCGCGAACTTCTGCGTCGGCGCGAACATCATGTTGATGCTGATGGAAGCGCAGGAAGAAAACTGGGACGAGCTCGACATGATGGCCCGAGTTTTCCAGAACGCGACGATGAGTTTGCGTTACTCGCCGAAGCCGGTGGTGGTCGCGCCGTTTCAGATGGTGTTTGGTGGCGGTTGCGAGATGGTGCTGCATGCGGATCGCGTGCGGGCGGCGGCCGAGACGTACATCGGACTAGTCGAAGTGGGTGTCGGCATTATTCCGGCTGGCGGCGGAACGAAGGAGATGCTGGTGCGCGTGCTCGATTCGATCCCGAAAGGAGTCGACGACGCGGATCCGTTCCCGTTTGTGAAGCGTGCGTTTGAAACGATCGCGCTGGCGAAGGTTGCGACGTCGGCTGAGGAAGCGAGAACCCTCGGTTTCCTGACCACCGACGATACAATCTCGATGAACGCGGATCGGCTGATTGCCGACGCGAAGAAGGAAGTGTTGGCGTTGTCGGCGAGTGGTTACGTCGCGCCCCAGCCACGCACCGATATTCTCGCGTTAGGTTTGTCAGCGTTGTCGACGTTGAAGTTAGGCATTCACCAGATGAAGCGTGCCGGATACATTTCCGATCACGACGCGGAGATTGGTGAGCAACTCGCGCGCATTCTGACGGGCGGCGATCTCAATCACGCGACGCGCGTGTCTGAGCAATACTTGTTAGACCTCGAGCGCGAAGCGTTTCTGTCGCTGGTCAGCAAGCGCAAAACGCAGGAACGAATCGCGCACATGTTGAAGACCGGTAAGCCATTGAGAAACTAATTATGAGAGACGCAGTAATCGTATCAGCAGTTCGCACAGCGGTTGGCAAAGCGCCGCGCGGCACGTTGCGCACGACACGCCCGGACGAAATGGGTGGGGCAGTTATCAAGGAAGCGTTGAATCGTGTTCCCGGACTCGAAGCGTCGCAGATTGAAGACGTGATCATGGGTTGCGCCATGCCGGAGGCCGAGCAGGGGATGAACGTTGCGCGCGCGGCTGCGATTCGCGCCGGCCTGCCCGTCGAGACGAGCGCGATGACGATCAATCGCTTCTGTTCGTCGGGGCTTCAGTCGATCGCGATGGCGGCGGACCGCATCAGGAGTGGTGGTGCGGAGGTGATCGTCGCGGGCGGTTTGGAAACGATGTCGATGATCCCGATGGGTGGGCACATCATTCGTCCAAACCCGTACCTGGTCGAACACTACCCGGATTTTTATCTCAGCATGGGCCTTGCAACTGAGAACGTGGCGCGCAAGTATGAAGTGACGCGCGAGGAGCAGGACGAGTTTGCGTTCCGCTCGCACCAACGCGCGGCCGCCGCACTCGACGCCGACAAGTTTGCCGACGAAACCGTGCCACTGAATGTTGTTCTGGAAGAGTTAGACGAAAAAGGAAAGAAGCAGCGCCGCGAGGTGGTGTTTGATAAAGACGAAGGCGTGCGCCGCGACACATCCGCTGATGGTCTTGCAAAACTGAAACCAGCGTTTCACGTGAAGGGCACAATCACTGCCGGCAACGCGTCGCAGATGTCGGATGGCGCTGCTGCGGCGATCGTCATGTCTGACGAACGCGCGAAACAGCTAGGCGCGAAACCGATGGCGCGTTTCATCGCGTATGCGACTGCGGGTTGTCCGCCGGAGGAGATGGGCATCGGCCCAGTCTTCGCGATTCCGAAAGCGCTGAAACTCGCCGGCCTGACGCTCGACGACATTGATCTAATCGAGTTGAATGAAGCGTTTGCCGCGCAGTCGTTGGCAGTAATCAAGACGTTGGGACTCAACCCGGACAAAGTTAACGTCAACGGCGGCGCGATCGCGCTGGGCCATCCGCTTGGTTGCACTGGCGCGAAACTCACCGCCAGCATCCTGCGCGAACTCGAGCGCCGCAACGGCCGCTATGGAATGGTGACGATGTGTGTCGGTGGTGGTATGGGCGCCGCCGGAATTTTTGAACGAATCGCAGCCTGAAGTTAAGTCGATAGGAGGACAAACTCGATGTCAGCCGTAGCCGAACAAAAGCAGCTAGTCAAAGGCGGAGCGTTTTTGATCGAAGAGCGCGCGCCGGAGGCGATCTTCACGCCGGAAGACTTTAACGAAGAGCACCGGATGATTGCCGAGACGACGCGGCAATTCATCGACAACGAAGTACGGCCTCGTACCGACGAGCTCGAGAAGCACGACTGGAAACTCGCGCGGCAACTGGTGGCCGAAGCTGCGGATCTCGGACTGATCGGCGCGAACATTCCGGAGGAGTTCGGCGGGTTGGGGCTCGACCAGACGAGTGGCGCGCTAATCGGCGAAAACATCGGACGTTCCGCTTCGTTCGCGACCACACTCGGCGCCGAGAGTGGTATCGGTCTGTTGCCGATCGTTTACTTCGCCACCGAAGCTGCGAAGAAGAAGTATTTGCCGAAGATCGCGACGGGCGAGTTGATCACGGCTTATGCGCTGACCGAAGCGGGCGCCGGTTCTGACGCGATGAACGGCAAAGCCACCGCGCGTTTGAGCGACGACGGCAAGGAATACGTTCTCAACGGCGAGAAGATGTGGATCACCAACGGCGGTTTCGCCGACATCTTCATCGTGTTCGCGAAAGTCGACGGCGACAAGTTCAGTGCGTTCATCGTCGAGCGTCAGCCGGGTCTGACGTCAGGCGCAGAAGAACACAAGATGGGTATCAAGGGATCGAGCACGACGGCGCTTGTTCTTTCAGACGTTCGCACGCCAGTCGAGAACTTGCTCGGCGAAGTCGGCAAGGGTCACAAGATCGCATTCAACGTGCTGAACATTGGCCGGTTCAAACTCGGTGCGATGTGCGTCGGCGGCATGAAGTTGATGGTCCATGAATCGGTGCGTTACGCCAACGAGCGACATCAGTTTGGTAAGTCGATCTCGTCTTTTGGGGCGATTAAGGCGAAGCTGGGGGAACAGGCGATTCGCACGTGGATTGGCGAGTCGATGATCTATCGCACCCTCGGCATGATCGAAGATCGGTTGAACACGGTCGATCCGAAAGATATGGACGCGCGGTTGCGTGCGATTGAAGAGTACGCGGCAGAGTGTTCGATCATTAAGGTGGCGCTTTCGGAGTACTGCGATTTTGTCGTCGACGAGATGGTCCAGATCTATGGTGGTTACGGTTATTCCCGTGACTATCCGGCCGAGCGCGCGTATCGGGATTCGCGCATCAATCGCATCTTCGAAGGAACAAACGAGATCAATCGCATGTTGATTCCGGGTCGTTTGATGAAGAGCGCGCTCAGCGGCAATCTCGCGCTGCTTCCTGCCGCACAGGCGTTGATGGACGAAGTGCTTTCGCCCTCCCTGAGCGGCTTCGACGATGACGACACCCTCCTCGCGGCTGAAGAGAAGTTGACGACGAACGCTAAAAAAGTCGCGCTGATGACGCTCGGTACGGCTGCGCAGAAGTACATGATGAAACTCGGCGACCAGCAGGAGATCCTGATAGGCATCGCCGACATCATCATGGACACGTACGCGATGGAGACTGCAATCCTCCGCACGCGCAAACTCGCAGCGGCCCAGGGAGAAGCGGCGGTCGAACGTTATCTCGACATGACCCGCGTGTTCTGTAACGACGCTGTTGGACGCATTGAATTACGCGCGAAGCACACGCTGGCGGGAATGTCGGAAGGCGACGAACTGCGCACGCTGCTTGCAGCGCTGCGACGTTTCACGAAGTTGCAGCCGCTGAACACGATCGCCGCGCGTCAGCGAATCGCGGATGACATGATCAAGGCGAACAAGTACACGTACTGAGATCTCAGACTTCAGATCTGAGATCTCAGAACCTCACTAAACGAGAAGTCCTCACATGAAATACAGAAGTTTCGAAGAAGTACCCGTCTGGCGGGACGCGCTTGAGTTGGCGATTCTGATATTTGAACTAACATCTCAACCCGCGTTCAAGGGCTACTACGGTATCAAGGATCAGTTGGAACGCGCGGGCGTTTCAATCTCAAACAACATTGCCGAAGGATATGAGCGCGGCACGACCCAAGAGACTTTGACATTTCTTTACATCGCGAAAGGCTCAGCCGGCGAAGTTCGGTCTTCAACGTATCTTCTGGAGCGCTTACGCGCCTTCGCGAGTTTGAGATCTGAAATCTTAAATCTGAGATCGCGCGCCGCGAGCATTTCGCGCCAACTGCATGGGTGGTGCGCGTCATTGCAAAACACGGAAATCAAAGGCCAGAGGTATTTGACCGATAAGAGCAGGCGATTAGATAAAGCTAGACGCGATCGCGAAGAGTTCCTTAAGGAGTTGGAGGCTATGAGATCTCAAAGTTGAGATCTCAGTTCTCAAACTGATGCGTGTCATTCCCATCTCGCTTCCGACACCGTTCTACATCGGTCCGGTTAACGTCTACCTGATCGCCGAAGATCCGATCACGATCATAGACACCGGGCCGAAGACGAAAGCAACCGTCGACGCATTGCGCGAGGGCTTGCGTGTTGCCGGTTTCCGCGTTTCCGACATTCGTCGCATCGTACTCACTCACGCACACGAAGATCATTGCGGACTCGCGAAGTCGCTGCGCGACGAGGCGAAGAATGCTGAAGTGTTTGTGCACGACTGGGAGACGGGTCTTCGTCACAGCCGGCTTCAGTATGACGAACATCGCGTGCTGCTCGAGCGCGCGGGCGTGCCGGAAAAGGAGGTTCAGTTAATGCGCCGCATGTACGAGGGCATGCGTGAGTACGCCGACACGTTGCCCGATAATGAATGCGTCTCGCTGAAGGATGAAGCTGAACTTGAATTCGAATCGGGAACGTTGCGCGTCATGCACACACCTGGTCACACACCGGGTTCATGCTCGTTTCTTCGTGAAGCGGATCGCACGGTGATCGCCGGCGACTGTGTTCTCAAACGGATAACTCCTAACCCCGTGCTATCGCCTGATCCGCTCGATCCGTCGCGGCGGTTCCCGTCGCTGGCCGAGTATCTCGTCAGTCTGGCGCGTTTGCGCGCGTGTTCGCCGACGTTGGTTTACGGTGGTCACGGCGACGTGATACGCGATTACGAAGAGCTCTTTCACCGGTATTTTCGCGCGTTTCAGGAGCGGCAGTCGCAGGTGATCGGACTGGTGAAGAAGAACGGCGTCACGGCGTGGGAGGTTGGCCTCGCGATGTTTCCCGGAGCTGACGACGTGCATCGTTTCCTCGCGGTGTCAGAGGCGGTCGCGCACCTCGACCTGGCGCATAGTGAAGGAAAAATCGGCGTCGAGCTCGCGGGTGTCACCGAAGTCTACAAGCCCAAAGCTCCAGCATCCCGTATCTAAGGCACGATTAATTAAACGAAAATCTTTTTGGAACTGAGGTTTGAGTGTCGCGTGTAAGGCCGAAACTCTTCCGGAGGAAATTCGTGTATGAAAACCAAATACGTTCTGAGTTTTCTCGTTGCTCTCATTCTGACTACAAGTTCGGTCCTCGCCCAACAACCAGCGCCGCCGCCCGAGCCTCCTGAACCACCCGAGGAAACATTCTCGAACACGTTTTCTCTGTTTACCGACGGTGGTTATCTCGGCGTTTACGCTGAAAACATCAATCGCCAAAACATGGGCCGCTATCACATGGGCTCGCCTCGCGGAGTTGGCATAACGCAGGTGATTCCAGGCAGCCCGGCGGAAAAAGCTGGTTTGAAGAAGGACGACGTGATTCTTCGTCTCGACGGCGAGAACATCACGAGCGTGCGTAAACTCAATCGCCTCGTTGCCGAGATCGCACCTGACCAATCGGTGAAAGTAACGGTCAGCCGCGGAGGTTCGGAGCAGGAACTCACCGCGACGATCGGAAAGCGAGACAACACCAGTACGGTCCAGGGCCTGTTCCAGGGTCAGCCAAGAGTGTGGAAGTGGGAAGGAAATCCCAAGGACTTCGAGGGTTTTAAAGACTTCAAGTTTGACTTCCCGCTGGGTGAGAAGTTTGGGTTCGATTTCGATAAAGAAGGCGACCTGACGTTCATGCTGAGCAACAGCCGTCGTATCGGCGTCAGCACGATGACGCTGAACAAGCAGCTCGCGGATTATTTCGGAGTCGCCGGTGGAAAGGGAGTGCTGGTCACCTCCGTGACTGAGGATGGTCCAGCGGCAAAAGTGGGTGTGAAAGCAGGCGACGTGATTACGGCCATTGACGGCGAAGCGGTTGATTCGCCCGGCGACCTGTCCCGCGTGATTAATCGCAAAAAGGAAGGCAGCGTCACGCTGACAGTGATTCGCAACAAGTCGCAACAAACATTCGTCGTCACGCCGACTGAAGGTGGTGTTTCCGGAGCGGCGGGACGGCCGCAGATTGGACGCCGGATCGTCATTCCGCGGATCGAGATTCCGACGATTCCCGATATCGAAATCGAGATGCCACGCATTCAGATTCCGGTAATCCCGGCGATCAATATCAGGATGCCGCCGGTTCGGGTGCGAATGCCGCGAGTGCGAGTTTTACGGTCAGAACGCGGACCGATTTAACCGAGAAATTCCGCTGTTCCGGCAGTGCGCTTGCGCCAAAGGAGCGGGTTGTGTGATGATCCATTTCGATGATTCGGGTCATTTACAGCTCTGATCTTTTGAGGAGTGCATAAAGAGTGAAAGCGGAATTAGAGAAGTTGATCGCTTTGCAGAATCTGGATACCAGCATAAGAAAACTAGAAAAAAGCCTCGAAGCGATACCAGAAAGGCGCGCCGAAATCGAAGGAGAATTCGATCGGCGCGCTTTTGAAATTAGGGGTCTTGAAAGTCGACGGGACGACGCGAGACATAACCGTACCCGCTTGGAAAACGAAGTAATCGATCAAAAAACCCGCGCCGAACGTGCCGAACGAAATCTGATGTCGTCGAAGAAACAGGACGAGTACACCGCCGCTATTCGCGAGGCTGACGCCGCACGCAAACAAATCTCGGCACTGGAAACACAGATCCTCGAACAAATGGAGAGTCTTGAGCAGGCTGAAGCAGCGCTCAAGGAACGCGCCGACGAGATTGCGACGTTGAATTCAGATCGCGAAGCACGGTTGAAGGCGTTTGACGAAGAGACGCGGTCGCAATCGGAGTTGCTGGCGACGCAAAGGATTGAACGCGAACAGGTGTTTGCGAGTCTGCCGAAGTCGATGAGCGGTATGTACGCGAGAATCAGGGCGCGCATTCGCGACGGCGTTGCGGTAGCTGAGGCGCGGAATCGCTCGTGTACGGCATGTTTCATGTCGCTGCGTCCCCAAGTGATGACGGAGATTCGACGCGGCGAGGAAGTGCTTACCTGCGATAACTGCGGCCGGATTCTCTACTACATCGCCGACCCCCTAAAAACTGACACTCCCGCGACCCAACCGAATGTAGCCATTACCTAACCCATCAGTCAGAACACGGATTTGCAAAACAACAGTGGTACCGTACCCCATCGGAGGTTAGTTGCGTGCGTGTGCTTGTTACCGGCGGTGCCGGTTATATCGGTAGCGTCGTCACCGAAGAATTGGTGAACGACGGTCATGACGTAGTCGTTTACGACAATCTCGTTAAGGGTCATCGGCAGGCAGTTGTTTCCGGCGCGACTTTCGTGGAAGGCAACTTGCTCGACGCTGCGGTGTTGCGACAAGCCCTCACAAATCATCGCATTGAAGCGGTGATCCACATGGCTGCCTATTCACTCGTTGGCGAATCTTGCGAGCAGCCCGCCAAGTACTATCAAAACAACGTCGTCGCCGGTCTCGTGTTACTCGACACGATGCGCGAATGCGACGTCAGTCGTATCGTCTTTTCTTCTACGGCGGCGACTTACGGCGAGCCACTGTCGCAGCCGATCTACGAAACAGCGCCCAACAACCCGACCAATCCGTATGGCGAATCAAAACTCGCGTTCGAGCGGGCAATGGATTGGTATGAACGCGCTTACGGACTGCGTTATGTCTCACTTCGTTACTTCAACGCTGCCGGCGCGAGCGAGAAGTGCGGTGAAGATCACGATCCGGAATCGCACATCATTCCCATCGCCTTGCAGGCAGCGACAGGAAAACGTTCTCACGTCGAAATCTACGGTGATGATTACCCAACACCCGATGGAACTTGTCTACGCGACTATATTCACGTCATCGATCTCGCTCGCGCGCACATCCTCGCACTCGGCGCGATAAGTGAAGGCAGTCGGATCTACAATCTTGGCTGCGGCGGGAACGGCTACAGCGTTCGCGAAGTGATCGAAACTGCTCGCGAGGTAACCGGCAAAGAAATTCCCGTCCGCATGGGACCGCGTCGCGCCGGCGATCCAGCGACCCTGATCGCCAGCTCCGATAAGATAAAGCGCGAACTTGGCTGGCAGCCGCAGTTCCAGGACCTGCGCGTGATCATCGAATCGGCGTGGCGCTGGATGATGGCCCACCCGAACGGATACTCTGACTGAGAGCTATGCCGAAAGCTGCGGAGCCAACTGAGAAACCAAGCGTCAAGCGAACGCGTCAGAAGCGCGGCACGATTATCACACCCGAGGAGTTTTTAAGTCTCACAAAACCTAAGGGCGATCTGATCGTAAAGGTCGGACGCGAAAACGTTTCGGTCACGAGTCTCGATCGTATTTACTGGCCCGACGAAAAGCTGACAAAGTTTGATCTGCTCTGTTTCTATCTCAAAGTCGCGGACTACATCATGCCGCACTTGAAAGACCGGCCCGCGATCCTTCAGCGATACCCGCGCGGCATCAAGGCGCCGATGTTTTTTCAACAGGACCTCGAAAGCGCGCCGGAGTTTATCAAGACCAAGCGACTCACAAATCAGGAAGGACGGCAGCTCGACTACTTCGTCTACTCGACGGTCGGTTCGTTGCTGCACTTCGTCAATCTCGGAAACATCGAACAGCATCCATGGCACTCGACAACGAAACATCTCGACAAGCCTGATTGGATCGCGATCGATCTCGATCCGAAGAGTGCACCATGGGAGAACGTGTTGCAGGTCGCGTTAGTCGTAAAGGAAGTTGCGGACGAGATCGGGTTGCAAGTTTTTCCGAAGACGTCAGGTTCTTCAGGCCTGCACATCTACGTGCCGCTGAAGCCGACGAACGATTACGAGCAGGTCGCCGAGTTTGCGAAATTGTTTGCAGGTGAAGTCGCGCGACGCGCACCGAAGATTGCGACCGTCGAACGGACCATCGCAAAGCGCAAAAGCACGCAAGTTTATGTCGACTGGATGCAGAACGCGCGCGGCAAGAGTTTGGCGTCTGTGTTTACAGCGCGAGCGAAACCCGGGGGCACTGTGTCGATGCCGTTAACCTGGAAACAAATCTCGCAAGGTGTGAAGATTACTGACTTTACGATCACCAACGCGCCCGACCTGCTAAAGAAAAAAGGCGACGTCTGGGCAGACTTTTTTGCCGCCCGGCAAACCCTCAAACTTCGTTGAGCAACACAGATAAGGCTTGACGAGCCAGCGGGCAAGTGCTTATTCTGTGGCCCGCGAGAAGTTAACCATGAACCGCAGCTGGTATCGCTACTATTATTATTACTGCCCGCCCTTCACTGGAAGGAGCGGTCGGGCGATGGGCTGTCGGAGCATGCTGAACATCTAGCACCAGACAAGTTTCATAAAAGCCGGCCATCAATCCTTCCAGAGGATTGGTGGCCGGTTTTTTGTTTTGCGAGGAAAAACCGATGTCGCCAACTGAAACAATCGAAACCACTCCCGTCTTGCAGGATCACGTCGAGGTCAGGATTGTGCACCTCGATCCGGACCACCCCGGCTTTCGCGATCGCGAATATCGCGCGCGGCGCAATGCCATCGCAGAGATCGCAACGAACTACCGATCGGGCGATCCGATACCGGATGCGCCGTACACGGAACTCGAGCACGGCGTTTGGCAAACGATCTGGAAAGCTCTCGGTCCGGCACACCAGGAGCACGCGTGCGACGAGTATCTCAAGTGTCTCGAGCGTCTGGATTTCGATAGCGATCGGATTCCGCAGTTGCGCGAAGTAAGTGAGAAGGTTGAAGCAATCAGCGGCTTTCGACTCGAACCGGTCGCGGGACTCGTCGAGCCGCGCGTGTTTCTCGAGTCGCTGGCTAACGGAGTGTTTTTGAGCACGCAGTACATCCGTCACCATTCGACGCCGCTATACACACCCGAGCCAGACGTTGCTCACGAAATCATCGGACACGCTGTCACGTTAGCGAGCCCGCGACTCGCCGAAATCAATCGTTTGTTTGGCGAGGCGGTACGACGGACCACGGACGCCGCTGAACTCGATCGTCTGTCGCGCGTCTATTGGTTCACGATCGAGTTTGGCGTGTTGCGTGAAAACGGGCGTGTCAAAGCATACGGAACGGGCCTGCTGTCGTCGGCAGGAGAATTGGAGGAAATGCACAACGCGGAACTGGTGCCGCTCGATCTCGAAGTTGCCGCCAGTCACGTCTACGACCCGACGCACTACCAGGCGATCCTTTTTTGTGCAGAGTCGTTCGACCAGATGGATCAGATGCTGCGAAAGTTTCTCGCGCAATGGTAGCCACAAGTAGGCACAAAAGGCACAGGCGGTAAGGTAGGCTGAAGTTCGGTGGCCGCTCCGGGCTTTTTGTGCCTTCTTGTGGCTTTCGGATCGGCTTGTTGTTTTTGGATTTTGCAACTCGGAGAAAAACGGATTTGCTGAGGAAATCTGTGCCGATCTGATCGGTGGTTACGGCACCCGCGTTGCTTATTAGCTTTCCAACGACCTTCCCCTGAACAATTGACAATCGAATTGCCCGCGCCATGTCAGGAGGTATTATGGCAAGCAAAAGGACCGCTCTATTCTTTACGTTCTTACTGCTGGTAGCCGCTCTCCCTGCGACTCATTCAGCATTGGGCCAATCCACCGCTGTTCTTCAAGGAACAGTAACCGACGCTAAAGGCGCGGTGCTGCCGAACGCGACTGTCACCGCGAGAAACCGCAGCACTTCCTCAGAACGGACCACGCAAACCGATAACGAAGGTAATTATCAGTTTGCGGCGCTTCCCGTCGGTAGCTACACAGTCGAGGTCAAAGCGAATGGCTTCAAGACTGGCGTCGCGGATCAAGTGACGGTCGAAGTCGCCAAGACAGTCGTCCAGAATTTTCAGATGGACATTGGCGCACTCTCCGAGCAGGTCCTTGTCTCATCGGACGTCCCGGTAATCGAAACGACTACGACCTCCGTCGGCACGGTTATCAATCAACGCACGGTCCAGGAGATCCCGCTCAACGGGCGTCACTTCGTCGATCTCGGTCTTCTGATACCAGGCTCAGTCACTCCTCCACAGAACGGTTTTTTGACCGCACCGCTGCGTGGCCAGGGATCATTCGCCTTCAACACCGCGGGCGGACGCGAAGACACGGTCAATTTCATGATCAACGGCATAAACCTGAACGACCAGGTCCAAAACCAGATCACGTTCCAGCCGTCGATCAATACAGTTCAGGAGTTCAAGGTAGACAATTCGACCGTCAGTGCGGAATATGGCCGAAGCTCGGGCGCGATCGTAAATATCGCGACTCGTTCCGGATCGAACCAGTTTCATGGCGAAGCGTTCGAGTTTCTCCGCAATGAAGCGCTCGACGCGCGCAACTTTTTCGACGCGCGCAAGCCGCCATTCAAGCGCAACCAATTCGGTCTCAGCATCGGTGGACCAGTGATGCTGCCTCACTTTGGCGACGGTGGTCCAATCTTTAGTTACGACGGAAAGAACGAGACGTTTTTCTTTTTCAGTTATGAAGGCACGCGCCAACGCCAGGGCCTGACACTGACCAGCAACGTGTTGACTGACGCGCAACGGGCTTCAGTTACAAATCCGACCATCCAACAGTTGTTGCCGTTGATTCCACTCGCAACTAGCGTGGACATTGTTGGTGGTGTTCCAGTTGCGAGGTTCGCAGGGGCGGGAACAGCGCCTGTCGACATCGATCAATTCACCGGGGACGTGAGCCATAACTTCAGCACCAACGATCGACTCCACGGCTACTACGCGTTTCAGCGCGACAAACGCGGCGAACCGAACCTTCAGGGCAACACCATGCCGGGTTGGGGCGACACCCGCCAGTCGACGCGCCAGATCTTCACGCTGAACGAGACGCACATTTTTGGTCCAAGCCTGACCAACGAAGCGCGTCTTGGGTTCAATCGTATCAACATCACCTTCACGCCTAACGCGCAACTCAATCCTGCTGACTTCGGCATCAACAACGGCGTCAATGCAGAGATCGGTTTGCCGCAGATGAGCATTACCGGATTCAATTTCAATCTCGGTGGTCCAGCAGGGTTTCCGCAGGGCCGCGCAGACATGACCGTTGTGTTGAGTGATACCGTCAGCTACCTGAGAGGCAACCACTCATTCAAGTTCGGCGGTGAGGCACGACGCTTTTACAACAACAACTTTACGCTCGACACCGGCACGTTCACGTTCCCGAACGTGAACAGCTTCCTCACGGGTAACGGAAATGGGTTCTCGGTCACACTCGGCGATCGATCGAGTGCGATCGTTCAAAACGCGTTCGGGTTCTACGTGCAGGACAACTGGAAGGTGCGTCCGACCGTAACGTTGGAGCTCGGGCTTCGCTACGACTGGAACATGACGCCGACCGAGCGTTTTAACCGGTTCGTCGTTTTCGATCACCTTACGCGGCAGTTGGTGCGCGTGGGCGCGGACGTCGATAAGGTCTACAAAGAAAACAACAAGAACCTCCAACCGCGGCTTGGCATCGCCTGGGATCCGTTCGGCGACGGCAAGACGTCGGTTCGCGCGGCTTATGCGCTGCTCACGGACCAGCCGGTAACGAATGTAGTGACGCCACTGAGTTCAAATCCTCCGTTAGCGACGCCGCTCACGTTCACTGGTCCGGTGACGTTCACAAACGCGGTCCTGGTCGCGGGTGCGGCCGGACTAGCTCCGGCTAACGTCGATCCAAACTTTGACAACGCTTACGTTCAATCGTGGAACCTGAACGTCCAGCGCGAGATCGGACGCGATCTCGCCGTGTCGGTCGGTTACTTCGGAACGAAAGGCACGCATCTGCGCATCTCGCGCAACATTAATCAGCCCATAAACGGGGTGCGACCGATTTCGAACGTTTCGAGCTCGAGGACGATTCGTCCCGGCGCGGGCTTGCTCAACATCGTGCAGATAGAAGGGACGGGTAATTCGAGTTACAACGCGCTTTGGCTGACCGGAACGAAGCGGCTTTCGCGGGGTTTTCAATTCAACGCTTCGTACACGTTCTCGAAGTCGATTGATTACAACTCGCTGAGCAGCCAGGGCGTGGTTATCCAGGACAGTTACAACCTGCGCGATAGTCGCGGTCTTTCAGACTTCGACGCGCGCCACCGGTTCGTTATCAGCGGACTCTACGAGCTACCCTTCCGCGGCAATCAATTGAAGGAAGGCTGGCAACTTTCAGCGATCGTCCAGTCGCAAAGCGGCAATCCCGTGAATATCGTGGTGAATAACGCGACGTTCACCGGCACGAACAATACCGTTCGGCCGGACGTCACTGGACCAATCGCGATTCTCGGTACGCCGAATCGCTGGTTTGATACGGCGCCGTTCGCGGTGCCCGTGGGACGTTTTGGAAATCTTGGACGTAACGTTGTGATCGGTCCGGGATTCAACAACACGGATTTCTCGATCATCAAACGAACGAAGCTGACCGAGAACCAGTTGATTGAGTTTCGTTGGGAGGTCTTCGATCTGTTCAATCACGCGAACTTTGGACAACCAGGTCGTGTGGTCGGCAGCGCAAACTTTGGACAGATCACGAACACGCGATTTCCAACAGGCGACTCGGGTTCGTCGCGACAGATGCAGTTTGCGTTGAAGTATAAGTTTTAAACGCCGAGGATCAATTTGGCGATCGTGAAGTAGATAATCAGGCCGGTGGCGTCGACGAGAGTTGTGATCAACGGCGCGGAGAGTACCGCCGGATCGACGCCAAAACGCTGCGCGAGGATCGGGACTAACGATCCGACCGTCGTCGACCAGACGCAGATTGCGAACATCGTCACCGCAACGGTAATCGCCAGTCTGAAAGGGGCTTGCCAGATAAGTGCCTGGACCAGTGCGATCGGCGCGACGAGTAAACCGAGCAACATCCCCGTCGTTGCTTCTCGTGCAACCACCCGCCACGCATGTCGCACGCCGACCTCGCCGAGTGCGAGGCTTCTGATCACGGTCATGACTGTCTGCGCGCCCGCGTTGCCGCCCGTGCCGATCAGCAACGGAATGAAGAACGCCAGCGCGACTACCGCTGCCAGTTCCGATTCGAACCTGTGCAAGACCGCGCTCGTCAGCGTACCCGCAACAAACAGCAACAATAGCCAGCCGATGCGTTTGCGCACAACGCGCATGATCGGGTTGTCGAAATAGGGTTTGTCCATCGCGCCGGGTTCGACTGCCGCCATGCGCAGGATGTCTTCAGTCTGTTCCTCGATCAGTACGTCGATCACGTCGTCAACTGTTACGAATCCGACAACGCTTCCGTCCTGCTCGACCACGGGCACTGCGAGTAAGTTGTACTTTCCGATCGTCTCCGCGACCTTCTCCTGATCGTCCTGGACGTTGACTGTCACCGGTTTGCGCCGCATCACCTCGACGATCGGCCGTTCGAGTTCCGCCATCACGAGATCGCGCAATGAAACTGCGCCGAGCAGTCGATCCGTTTCGGGATCCATGACGTAGCACGCGTAAATCGACTCCTTCTCACGCGCGACGGAACGAATGTGCTTGAGCGCGTCTGCGACGGTCATCTTCGGCTCAAGTCGCACGAACTCCGTCGTCATGATGCCGCCGGCGGTATGGTCGGGATACTGAAGCAGGTCTTCAAGTTCGGCGCGAACGTCGGGCGTGAACTTCGGCAGGATGCGATGCCGTTCGTGGAGACCCATCTTCTGAATGACGTCGGTGCGCTCGTCGGCGGAGAGGCCTTCGAGAATCGCCGCCACACGTTTTGGGTCCAACTGTTCGAGAATCGCTGCGCGACGGCGCATCGTTGGCTGGTCGCAGAGTTCTATGCAGCGCTGGAGCGGCAACATGGAAACGATCGCTGCCGCTTCGTTGAGACGAAGTTGATTAAGCAGTTCTGCAAGATCTTCGGGAGGTAGATCTGAAACCTCGCTACCAATTCCGACAAAACTCTCGTCCAATCGAAGCTGGATGCGTTCGAGTAGCTGTTGCAGATCCTTTGAGGTAGGCACTTATCAAACCTGTGCGCTGATCGTCGTCTCCACTGCCGGGTTCAACACGGCCTGCGCGGCGGCCAATCGGGCGACTGGCACGCGGAACGGCGAACAGCTCACGTAGTCGAGACCGATCTCGTTACAGAATGCGATCGACTGTGGATCGCCGCCATGTTCACCGCAAATACCGACCTTGAGATTTGGTTTCACACTACGACCCCGTTCGGTGCCCATGCGCACTAGCTGGCCCACGCCGTCGCGATCGAGAACCTGAAACGGATCGTCTTTAACGATCTTGCGCTCGATGTAGTTGGGCAGAAAGCGACTCGAATCGTCGCGGCTCAATCCGAACGTCGTTTGCGTCAGGTCGTTTGTGCCGAATGAGAAAAAGTCGGCGTGCGCTGCAATGCGATCCGCCATCAGTGCGGCCCGCGGCAGTTCGATCATCGTGCCGACGTGATAGTCGATCGTCATGCCGTGTTCGCCCATCACCTGTCGCGCTACTTCGTGAATCAAATCCGCTTGCTGATGTAACTCCTCGCTTAACGACACGAGCGGAACCATGATCTCGAGCTCGACTTTCTTGCGTTCGCCCTGCACTTTGCAAGCCGCTTCGAAGATCGCTTTGCATTGCATGCGCGTGACTTCGGGGAACAAAAGTCCGAGACGGCAACCGCGAAAACCGAGCATCGGATTGGCCTCGCGAATGCGATTGACTTGGCGCAGCAGCGCGCGTTTGTGATCGATCTCGTCGAGGATGAGATCCATCGCCGTCAAAGTGTCCGCGGCGCGTAACGCCATCTTCAACTCCGAAAGTTCGGTGCCGAGCTCTTCGGCATTCGGCAGAAATTCGTGAAGCGGCGGATCGAGTAGACGGATCGTTACCGGCAGTCCCGCCATCTCGCGAAAGATACCGATGAAGTCGCTGCGTTGCAGCGGCAAAAGTTTTTCGAGAGCTTTCTCTCGCGCGCCGACGCCCTCGGAAAGGATCATCTCGCGCATTGCTGCGAGACGTTTGTCACCGAAGAACATGTGCTCCGTGCGACAAAGACCAATACCTTCCGCACCAAACTGTCGAGCCGTCTTCGCATCGAGCGGCGTGTCGGCGTTCGCGCGCACACGGAGACGACGAAACTTGTCGGCCCATGTCATCAGTTTGAAGAAGTCGTCGCCTAGAGTCGGTTGAATCGTCGGTATCTGGCCTAGAAACACGCGGCCAGTCGAACCATCGACTGTGATCCACTCGCCTTTAGTAACGACGGTGCCGTCGACCGTGAACTGTTGCTGACCGTAGTCGACATTAATCGCCTGCGCGCCGCTGACGCAGGTCTTGCCCATGCCACGCGCGACAACCGCGGCGTGACTGGTCATCCCACCGCGCGACGTGACGATCGCCTGCGCCGCCACCATGCCGTGAAAATCGTCAGGACTCGTCTCGGAACGCACAAGCACGACGTGCGCGCCTTCGCGGGCCATTTCTTCAGCTTCGTCCGGACTGAAAACAACCTGGCCCTGCGCTGCGCCGGGGCTCGCCGGTAGACCAGTCGCCAGCACGGTTGCGTTGGTTTTCGGATCGACTGTCGGGTGCAAGAGTTGATCGAGCTGCTCGGGCGTGACGCGTTGCACGGCAGTGGCTTTGTCGATCAGTTTTTCAAAGACCATCTCCACCGCAATGCGCACCGCCGCCGCGCCACTGCGTTTTCCGGTGCGCGTTTGCAGCATGTAGAGCTTGCCGCGCTCGATCGTAAACTCGCAGTCCTGCATGTCGTGATAATGCTGTTCGAGCAGAGTCGTGATTGAAACGAACTGATCGTAGACCTCAGGCAATTCTTTTTTCAGTTGCGAGAGGGGATTCGGTGTGCGAATGCCGGCGACGACGTCTTCACCTTGTGCGTTCAACAGATACTCGCCATACAGCTCTTTCTTGCCCGTTGAAGGATTGCGCGTGAATGCGACGCCGGTGCCGCTGCCTGCGCCCATGTTTCCGAACACCATGACCTGCACGTTGACCGCCGTTCCAAGCGAATCGGGGATGCGATTAACTCGGCGATAGTCGATCGCCCGCCGGCCCATCCATGAATTGAAGACCGCAGCGATAGCGACGCGCAGTTGTTCGTATGGATCTTCGGGGATTGCGTGTTGCTCGGTCAGGATGATCTGTTTTTCTGCGGCGATG
The DNA here is from genome assembly GCA_963789185.1 of uncultured Acidobacteriota bacterium. Lineage (GTDB taxonomy): Bacteria > Acidobacteriota > Blastocatellia > Pyrinomonadales > Pyrinomonadaceae > PSRF01. The sequence continues at coordinate 245,192 of CAWBJU010000001.1, read as the reverse complement.
ATCTCGCGCAAGTGATCCGGTTTCAGATCCGTGTCGCGTCCGCCTTGTGTCTGCGCCTTGAAACGATCGAGTACGCGTTCGAACTTCTCATGCGCGACGCCCATGACGATCTCACCGAACAACGAAGCGAAACGTCGATAAGCGTCGAGTGCGAAACGGAGATCGCCGGTTTGTTCGGCAAGACCCGTAACGGTCTCTTCGTTCAGACCAAGATTGAGCACTGTGTCCATCATGCCCGGCATCGAGAATGCGGCGCCGGAGCGAACCGACACGAGTAGTGGGTTTTTCGGATCGCCAAACCGTTTACCGACTTTCTCTTCGATCCTGGTTAGACCTTCCTTCACCTGGTCCCACATTCCATCGGGAAATCTCTTGTCGTTCTCGAAGAACGCATTGCAAGCCTCGGTGGTAACGACCAAACCCGGAGGCACTGGCAGTCCAGCCTGCGTCATCTCGCAGAGTCCGGCGCCTTTTCCGCCTAAAAGGGCCTTGTCGTCTCCGGGTCCCTCGTCGAAAAGGTAGACCCACTTATTTGTTTTTTGTTCAGTTGATTCTGCGCGCCCGCCGGAGGCTTCTTCAGTAACAGTGCTCATGGGTTTGCAAGTTATCGCATTTTTGGTGGTTTAGGGAAGTGGAGTAGGATATTTGAGAATACGGAGGACACGGATATGGCGAGCATCACGTCGTTAAACGTGAACGGGAGAAAACTGCCGGTAAATGTGGATTCGCAGACAAGCTTGCTCACTGTTTTACGGGAGTTTCTGAGTTTTATGGGAACGAAATACGGCTGCGGCGAGGCGCAATGCGGTGCGTGTACCGTCCTCGTCGACGGCCAGATGACTCGCTCATGCACGATGCCGGTCGGAAAGGTCGCGAGCAAACAAATCACTACGATCGAAGGTCTCGAAAAAGACGGCAAACTGCATCCGCTTCAGGAGGCGTTCATCGAAGCGGATGCGATGCAGTGCGGTTATTGCACGTCCGGGATGATCATGGCGGGTGTCGCGTTGCTGAAAAAGAATCCGAAGCCCTCGCGAGCTGAGATCGTGAAGCACATGGATCGCAACATGTGTCGTTGCGGAACTTATTTGCGAATCGTCAAAGCAATCGAGATTGCTTCCGGCACGTCGAAGGAGGTGCGGAAGTGAAAGAAGAAGTCGAACTGGAGCGGTACGAGCTCTTTGAAAATCCTGTTTACAACTTCAATTTCAATCGGCGCCAATTCTTAAAAGTGTTCACGGGCGGCATTGCGCTGTTGGTGCCGATGTCGAATCTCCTCGCGCAGCAGGAGCAGGGTGAATCCGGAAGCGGTCGCATGGACCAACGCGTGCCGAACGACATCGGCGCCTGGATCCACTTCGACGAAAAGGGTGAGATTGCGGTTTACACCGGGAAGGTGGAGTTGGGCCAAAACATTCGTACCTCCTTGGCTCAGGTAGTCGCCGAAGAGTTGCACGTGCCGGTCCAGATGATTCGCATGGTTATGGCGGACACTGATCTGACACCTTTCGACATGGGCACGTTCGGGAGCCGCTCGATACCTTTTATGGCGCCGCAGTTGCGCAAAGCAGCGGCCGCTGCGCGTGAAACTCTGTTGGCCCTGGCGGCAGAACAGTTGAAAGTGGCCCCGGCTGATTTGCGAATCGTCAATGCGCGTTTCGTTAACGGGGATGCGTCGAAGTCGTTGAGCTTCAGAGAGGTTACACAGGGTCGAAAACTGGTTAAGGAAATACCGGCCGACGTAGCCATCACGCCGGTCAAAGATTGGACCATCGCGGGCAAGTCTGTGCCGAAGGTCGGCGCGCGCGATTTCGTTACGGGCGTCCATTCGTACACGTCCGACTTGAAGCGAGCGGGAATGCTGCTGGGTCGCGTAGTCAGGCCTCCGGCATTGAATTCGACACTGGTATCCGCGGATACAAAGGCTGCTGAAGCGATAAGCGGCGTTAAAGTCGTTCGCGACGGCGATTTCATCGGGATTGCTGCACCCGACCCACAATTAATTGCGCGGGCGGAGAAAGCGATCGCTGTTCATTGGAAAACACCGGCACAACCGAGTGCGGCGCAGTTGTTTGAACAGTTGAAGCGCGAGTCGTCGCCGAGTCGAGGCGGTGGACGTCCTGTTGGATCGATTGCCGACGGTATGGCGGCGGCAGATAAAAAACTCTCGCAGTCGTACACGGTTGCGTACATCGCGCACGCGCCGCTCGAGCCGCGCGCAGCAGTCGCCGAGTGGAACGACAACAAGTTGACGGTATGGACCGGAACGCAGCGACCGTTTGGCGTGCGAGCAGAAGTCGCGGAAGCGTTTCACATTCCGGAGACGAACGTGCGTGTGATTGTTCCTGATACCGGATCGGGTTACGGCGGTAAACACACCGGCGAGTGTGCGATTGAAGCTGCACGTCTGGCGCGCGCGAGCGGCAAGCCGGTAAAGCTCGTGTGGACGCGTGAAGAGGAGTTCACCTGGGCGTATTTCCGTCCGGCAGGTGTGATCGAGGTGTCGAGTGGTGTGAAGAACGACGGCACGGTCACGGCGTGGGAGTTTCACAACTACAACTCAGGCGCGTCTGCGATCCAGTCGAAGTACGCGTTTCCCAATCAGAACATCCAGTTTCACAGCAGCAAGTCGCCGCTAAGGCAGGGTTCATATCGCGGACTCGCAGCTACAGCAAACCATTTCGCGCGCGAGGTGCACATGGACGAGTTGGCCCAACTGGTCGGTATGGATGCGGTTGAGTTTCGTTTGAAGAACACGCAGGACCAGCGGTTGAAAGCGGTGCTCGAGGCGGCGGCGAAGTCGTTTGGCTGGGGAGTTAAAAGGCAAGCCGGACGCGGAGCGGGGATCGCGTGTGGATTTGAGAAAGGAAGTTATATCGCGACCGCTGCTGAGGTCTCAGTCGATCCGAAGACGAAGAAAGTGAAGCTCGAACGAATCGTGGCGAGCTTCGAATGCGGTGCGATTGTTAATCCGGTGCATCTGCACAATCAGGTTGAGGGTGCGGTGGTGCAAGCGATCGGCGGCGCGTTGTTCGAGACGATAGATTTTCAGAATGGACAGATTTTGACTGCGAAGTTTTCGCGTTATCGCGTGCCGCGGTTTAGCGACATGCCGCCAATTGAGATCGTGTTGTTGGACCGGAAGGATCTGCCGTCAGCGGGCGCCGGTGAAACTCCGATCGTCGGACTTGCTCCGGCAGTGAGCAGCGCAATTTTTGAGGCCACTGGGCAACGATTGAGATCGTTACCGTTAGTCCCGACTTTGAGTTAATTTCGTGAACGCTTGCCTCAAGATGTTCACGATGCTCTCAGGCTCGATCGCGTAACGGCGAAAATCAAACGTTGTAACCGGCGCCACACCTACTCCGGATGACGTCAGAAAGATCTCATCTGCGTCTACCAGGTCGGTCATCTCATAAACGCCTTCGACGAGCGGAATAAAGTGTTTGTTGGCGATGTCGATCACGCACTCACGCGTGATGCCCGCGAGGGCGCCGGTGCTCAAGCTCGGCGTGTGGACCGTGCCGCTCTTTGCCCAAAAAATGTTGGCAGTGGTCGCCGAGACGATCTCGCCGCGCTCATTAAGAACGACGGCCTCGTCAAAGTCGCGACTACGTGCTTCTTCTTTCGACAGAATGTGATCGAGATAATTCAAACTCTTGATTCCGGTGAGCGGCGAGAACGTGCTGACTCGATAAGGCGACACGGCGAGCGACAAGCCGTTCGCCGAAACACGGCGCGGGTCGCCGGTCATGATCAGCAGATCGGTTTTCCGCGTGCTGCTCAGTTTGGCTTTCCAAAAGTCTCGACCGCTGCGCGCAAGCATCGTTACGCGAACGCGACCATCTTTCACTTGATTGACCGCGACCAGTTTGTTGACGGCTTCGCCGACGCTCTTCTCAGTGCAACCGGTGTGATCGATATCGAGTTTGGCGGCGTGTGCGGAGAGGCGTTGCCAATGTTTGGACCAGAGGAATGGTTTTGAATCGTAGACTGCGAGCGTCGTGAAAACACCGCGTCCGTATAGAGCAGCCGAAGAGACAGCGGCGACGCGCGCCTTGGTCGCTTCGACCATCGTTCGGTTAAGCGAGATGACGGGATGCAAAAAGCCTCCCTCGCGTGACATCAGACCGTAGCCGGCACTTCAGCTTGCAGCTTGCGTGAGAGCGCGCTGCGCCACGTTGATTCTAGATCCGTGATTTTCGCGTGTATAACAGTATCTTCACCGACACTGATCAGGAGCGCCCCTCCACCAACTCGCCCCAAAACCGCAAAGGGAGCGTTGTGACGTTGCGCGATTCTTTCGATCTCTTCCTGAGCTGACGGATCAAAACTGACGATGATTCGTGACGGCGATTCACTAAATAGCAACGACGTCGGACTGAGTGTTCCGTCGAGATCCACTCGCGCGCCGATCGCTTCGCGTCCGAGTGATGAAAAACACGATTCCACGAGGGCGACTGCCAGTCCGCCATCGGAACAATCATGCGCGGAATTCAACAACCCAGCTTCCGCTGCTTCCAAACACGCCTGCTGCACAGCCAGCTCGCGTTCGAGATCGAGCTGCGGAACTTTTCCTGCGGCGGTGATCTCCGCCGTAGTTACGCCGGCCACGCTCACGGCATATTCACTCATCGACAGGTCGTCGTTCGTGACACCAAGCATCGCAATCAGGTCGCCTTCGTTCTTGAACCCGGGCTGTACGGTGCGTCTAACGTCTTCGATCAATCCGACCATGCCAATCACCGGCGTCGGCAGAATCCCGCGGCCTTCAGTTTCGTTGTAGAACGAAACATTTCCGGAAACGACCGGCGTCTTGAGCACGCGACAAGCTTCCGCCATGCCGTCGACCACTTCCGAAAACGACCACATCACTTCCGGACGCTCGGGCGACGCGAAGTTCAAACAATTCGTAATCGCAATCGGGCGCGCGCCAACGCACACAACATTCCGCGCCGCCTCAGCAGTAATCAATTTGGCGCCTTCACGTGGATTCGCGGCGCAGTAACGCCCGTTACCGTCGAGCGACATCGCGAGCGCGCGGCGAGTTTCTTTGATTCGCACTACCGCTGCGTCAGCGCCGGGAAGGATCGCGGTGTTAGTCCGGACCATGTGGTCGTATTGACGATAGACCCATTGCTTGGAAGCGAGATTTCCGCTTGCAAGCAGCTTCATGACATCCGCGTTTAAGTCTTGACTCTCAATTTTGCGAGTCTCAGAGCTTTCACGAATCGGCGCACGCATCGGCCGTTCATATTTCGGCGCTTCATCCGTCAACGCCTCAACCGGAATATCCGCCACCGTCTCGCCGTTGTGAATCACCTGCATTCGCTTCGTATCACGCACGCGACCGATCACAACCGCATCGAGGTCCCACTTGCGAAAGATGTCCATCACCTCGCGCTCGCGTCCGGAGTGCGCCACGATCAACATGCGCTCCTGCGATTCGGACAGCAGCATCTCGTACGCCGTCATGTTTTGTTCGCGTTGAGGCACCAGCGACAGGTCCAACTCGATACCGGTTCCCGCTCGCGCCGCCATCTCGCATGACGACGACGTCAGTCCTGCGGCGCCCATGTCCTGAATGCCCGCGACCGCGCCACTTCTCATCGCTTCCAGACACGCCTCGAGTAACAGTTTCTCGAGAAACGGATCGCCAACCTGGACCGTCGGACGCTTCTCCAACGCTTCTTCGTCAAACTCCGCCGACGCCATTGTCGCGCCGTGAATACCATCGCGTCCCGTCTTCGCACCGACATACAAAACCGGATTGCCAACGCCGGTCGCTTTACCGAAAAAGATCTGATTGTGACGCACGATGCCGAGCGCATAGGCGTTGACCAACGGATTCAACGCGTACGCATCGTCAAATGCTACTTCACCACCGACAGTAGCTACGCCGAATGCGTTTCCGTAATGCGCGATGCCGGCCACAACACCCGCCAGCAGCGCTCGATTGCGTCGTCCGTGTTGCTGATGGTCCAGTGAACCGAAACGCAAACTATTCATCGACGCAACAGGCCGCGCCCCCATCGTGAAGATGTCGCGCAGAATGCCGCCGACGCCCGTGGCCGCACCCTGAAACGGTTCGATGAAAGACGGATGATTATGCGACTCGATCTTGAACGCGGCGCACCAGCCGTCACCGAGATCGACCACCCCGGCGTTCTCACCGGGTGGGACGATGACGCGGTCGCCTGTGGTAGGCAGTCTCTTTAGATGAATGCGTGAAGATTTGTAAGAACAGTGTTCCGACCACATCACCGAAAAGATGCCGAGTTCGGCAAAAGTCGGTTCGCGGTCAAGCAGTTTTTTGATTCGCTCAAATTCTTTAGGAGTGAGGTTATGGGCAGCTATTACCTCCGGAGTGATATCACTCATCGGTTTTCTTGACCAGCTTATCAATTGCGGCTCGCAACTCATCCGGTTTTACGCGGCCGATTTTTTTGAAGACCACTTCGCCTTTCTCATTGTAGAGAAAAGTCGCCGGTAGACTGCCGGCCCAGCCTTTGTCAATCAGTTCGATCGCGGGTTCGGGATCGGACACGTTGAGCAGGTACGCCGGCATGTTTGCTTTCATCGATCCGAGAAACTTCGGCACCGACGTTTTGATATCGCTGAAATCGTCGAGTGAGATGGTAATGAAGTCCACCGTTTTATTCGGACGGTATTGCTTATCGATCTTCACGAGATCGGGAAACTCTTCGCGACAAGGATCGCACCAGGTGGCCCAGAAATTAATGAGCAGCGGACGTTCGCGCTGTTCAGTAACCATGGTCTTGAGCGCTTCAGTGTCGATAGGCGAGACGACGACGGGCTTCTGCGATTTCGCGGGCCGGCCCTTTCGTTTCTGGGCCGGCGCCATGAAACTCGCGAAACTCGCGAAGAGAAGGCAGACGATAACTGCTATTACAACTCGGGATAAACGCATGGGTTACGCACGTTTGATGGTGCAGCCGAACGCTTTTGCTTCCGTCTTTTCGACCGGCTTACCGGCGAGCGTTGCGTCGAGCGCATTGCGCAGGTCGGTAGATTCGATATTGTCGCCGTTACGGCTGTTGTCGATTCGTCCGTGATAGAGCAGTTTGTTATCGGCGCCGAGGAAGTAAGCCTCGGGCGTGACGGTGGCGCCAAGCTTGTCGGCAATCTTGTTGCTCGGATCTTTCAGGATCGGGAACGAAAGCTTGTTCTCCGCAGCGTGTCCTTTGATGGCGTCGGCATCTTCCTTGACGTTTGAGTTGATACCGATCACCGCGATGCCCTTGGCTTTGTAATCCTGGGCCAGCTTCTCCATGCGCTCGTTGTAAGCATTCGAAACCGGACACTGTACGGCGATGAAAAGCAGCACCGTTCCCTTCTTGCCCGCGAGCGATTTCAGCGAACGCTCTGTTCCGGTGTAATCGGGAAGCGTGAAGTCTTCAATGGTCGCACCGATGGCCGGCGCAGCGGGAATTTCTCCCTCAACGGCGCGCGCGTTGGTCGCAATAACGGCGCCTGCAATTACAAAAACGAAGGCCAACAGGATCGCAAATTTTTTCATGTTCTTTTTAATCTCCTTTTAATGCTGCCAGACGGGGAAATTGAAGATTACCAACCCCGCGCGAGCGTGGCAAGTTGACACGATGTGACATTTCCACGATCTTTTTCGTTGATGGCTGACGCCGTTTCAAGCAATACAACCAATACAGATGTCGATATCTCGCAAGCGTTGCCTACGCATGTTCGCCTTGACGCGGACGAGCGCTTTAGCGGCCGCGATATAACGATCGCATTTCTCGATTCCGGGTTTTACGCGCACAAGGATTTGACCGAACCGGTCAACCGTATCGTTGCCTATCACAGCATCTTTCCGGATACGGATGATCGTGCGTTGCTCCATAAACCTGACGTCGCGAGTTGGCATGGGATGATGACTTCGGTCGTCGCCGCGGGCAATGGTCATCTCTCGGGCGGGTTGTACCGCAGTATCGCGCCGGAAGCGAAAGTGGTGTTGGTGAAGATAGGAAAGAGCGGACGCATTCCGGAAGGCGACATCGAAACGGGTTTGCGATGGGTGCTGGCGAACAAGGATCTGTATGGCATTCGGATCGTCAACATCTCGGCGGGTGGCGATTTCGAGCAGTCTTACTTGAAGAACTCGTTGTGCCGTCTGGTTGAAGAGACAGTTGCCGCTGGTGTGGTGGTTGTTTGCGCTGTTGGTAACGCGGGACTTGCGCCTGGGCATCCGGTGCTGCCGCCTGCGAGTTCGCCTTCGGCGATTGCGGTTGGGGGGCTCGACGATCAGAACTCGCTCGATCGCGCGCGGCGCGGAATGTATCGATCTTCGTATGGACCGACAGTAGATGGGTTGCAAAAGCCGGAGGTGATCGCGCCCGGAATTTGGGTGGCGGCGCCGATACTGCCGCACACGCCGACCGCTGATGAAGCGCATCTGTACGCCGAACTCGATGCCGCGACTGACGACGAACTGTCCACGATCATCGGATCGCATAAAGGCGTCGATAAAGATCTCGATGCAGCGCGCGATCTTGTGCCGTCGCTATTGCGGCAGTTGATTACGATCAAACTTCAGGAAGGCAATGTTATCAATCACCACTACAAGTTCGTCGACGGGACTTCGTTTGCATCACCGATCGTCGCGTCGATCGTAGCGTGCATGCTGGAAGCGAATCCGAAACTAACACCGCAACAAGTTAAACGGATCCTGATCGACACCGCCGAGCGAGTGGCAGGCATCGCTGTGGAACGACAAGGCTGGGGCGTGGTCGTGCCACGAAAAGCCGTTGAGAAGGCTGCGGCCCTCGGTCTTGTATCTTAGGTCCATAACAAAGTCGCAACTAGACATGCGAATGTTCGTGTGCAACAATTCGCCACACCCTTAACCTACCGCAAGAGATTGGAGAGTTTTTGAGTTTGTATGTCTGAGAACGAAACTGAAATAAACCAGGGCGCGGCAAGCCAGCCAACCGAGCCCGCGCCAGCAGCAGCCACTGAAGAGATCACCTATCACGCAGTCGAGAAAGACGGAGTCGTCACCGCTATTTGGGAGATGCAGGGTCGCAAACACCTGCGCACGATCGACCCGCGGTCACGCCAGGGTCAGGACATCCTTCGTCTTTACACGACCGAGCATCACGACGAAGCCGGCGAGGCCGCCGCGTCGTAAACCCACGAATCAGGTGACCAGGTTTCGGGGCTCGCCTTTTACGAAAGCCTCAAAATTATCAACCAGCTGATCCGCGAGCGTCTGCATTGCCTGCTTGCTCGCCCACGCGTTGTGCGGTGTAACGATCAGGTTGGGCAGATCAACTTCCAACAACGGATTCCCCTCGCGGGGTGGCTCAACGCGCAACACGTCAATTCCGGCTCCGCCAATCTTTTCCGACTTCAACGCCTCTAACAGCGCATGATCATCAATCAATCCGCCGCGCGCGGTGTTGATGACCAGCGCATCGCGCTTCATCTGTGCCAACTCTTCAGCTCCGATCAAGTCGCGCGTTTCTTCAGTCAACGGACAATGCAGCGTAAGCACATCGCTGAGCCGCAAGACCTCCGCGAACGATCGACGTTCCGGCCTGATTGACGTTGCGTGCTTGCGTTCGGCGACGATCACTTCCATTCCGATCGCGCGTCCGAGTTGCGCCATCGCCTGACCGAGCGTACCGAAGCCTACGATTCCCAACACTGTCCCGCGCAAGTCTCCGATCGGATGATCCAGCAGGCAAAACTTCTTCGCCTCCTGCCACCGTCCGGCTCTTACGTCGTCACGATACGCGACCAGGTTTCGTCGCAACGCAAGCATGAGCATCAGCGCATGTTCCGGTAGTGAACTAACAGCGTATCCGCGAGTGTTGCAGACGGCGATGTTGTGTGCGCGGCAATAAGGCAGATCGACATTGTCAGTCCCGGTCGCCGCGACGGCGATGAGTTTCAGCTTCGGTAACTGCGACAGCGAGTTTTCGCGCAACGCGACTTTGTTACAGATCGCGATGGTGGCATCACGTAGTCGATCGACCACCTGGCTCTCGTCAGTCTCGCCGTACTCCACCCACTCATGGTCGAAACTCGGTCTGCGAAACGGGATGTTAAAAGTGTTCCGTTCCAGGAACACGATTGATTCAGTTCTTCGTTCGTTTTGCATGAAAAACGGAACGCCCAAAACAGGGGCGCGACTTCACCATATTGGATTGAATCCGAAGATTTGAACGCAGGATGGTCTCAACCTGACCTTAGCGCCACTGCTGAAAAGCCTTCATTTGTGCGTGATCACCCAGCCCAGCTTACACTTAGTGCCCTTTACGCCTCCCGTATCAATCCACTGGAATGTTTGTTGCTTTGTGTGCGCCTGCCCAACGAGTTTTTCGGGTATTCCGATCACACCAGCGGCTACCTTCACCTAGCGTTTTTGAACAAAGGAGCAGACGATGAATAAAGTTATCAGACTCTCTGTTTTCTTCGTAGCGTTGCTTGCTTTACTAGCATCTCCCGTTTTGGCCCAGACCACTGGCTCCATCTCCGGTGAGATCAAAGACGAAAAGCAAGCAGTTGTTACGAATGCCACCGTTACCGTTCGTAACGTTAAAACGAACGAAGCACGCACCACCCAGACTGATGGCGACGGCCGCTACCGTTTCAATGGTATGTCCGTCGGAGACTACGAGATAACGGTTGAGTCGACCGGCTTCGCGAAGTACGTGCAGTCGGGAATTCAACTCGTGCTCAACCAGCAAGCGACGGTTGACGCGACGCTGAAGACCGGACAACTTACCGAGGTCGTCAACGTCGTCGAAAACGCTTCAATTCTCAACACCGCAACCACCGAAGTAGGCACACGCTTTGACAGTCGTCGCCTTTCGGAATTGCCGATTGCTCCTAATCGCAACGTATACAACGTCGCGCTATCGGCCCCCGGTGTGAGTCAACTCCAATCCAATCAGGCAGGATTCACCAACGGCATCAACTACTCGGCGAACGGCGGCAGGTTGCGTTCCAATAACTTCCTGCTCGACGGCCAGGACAACAACGACTTTGGCGTCGGCGGTGGTCAAGTCCAATTGAATAACCCCGACCTGATTCAGGAAGTGCGACTGGTTACCAACCAGTTCAGCGCTGAATATGGCCGCAACAGCAGTTCGGTGTTCAACGCGATCACCAAGAGTGGTTCGAACCAGTATCGCGGTTCGGCCTTCTGGTTCCATAACAACAATCACCTGAATGCTTGCAGCAACCTGAATAAGAATGGTGGCTTCTGCAACAAGAGCGCCACTGACCCGTCGCGGCAGATCGCTCCGTTCCGAGTTGAGAACCAGGCCGGACTGACTCTTGGCGGTCCGCTGCACCTGCCGAGGTTTGGCGAAGGCGGACCAACCCACATCAGCGGAAAAGATCGAACGTTCTTCTTCTTCGCGCTGCAACGATGGTGGGATCGACGCTTCCAACAAGGACAGACGATCCAGGGCGCGCCGACCGAAGCTGGACGCCAGATTCTGCTAGCGCAGGCTGGAAATCGGCCACAGATCCAAGCGCTGCTCAATTTTCTGCCGGCGGCTCAGTCGCCGAATGGTCAATCCAGAAACGTCACCATTAACGGCCAACCGTTCAACATACCATTGGGTTCGCTTACAGGATCAAGTCCATTCGTATTCAACGACTGGCAGCAGTCGATCCGCATCGATCACCACTTGAACAGCAACCATACGCTCAGTGGCCGCTATATCTATCAGGACGCTGATACGGTTGGTGCTGGCCAGGTGACGCCGACCGGGTATGAGTCATCGAACGTGTCGCGCAATCAAGGCGTGAACGTTGCGCTAAACAGCATTCTCAGTCCGAAGTGGGTAAACGAGTTGCGATTGGCCTTCCTGAGAGGTGCCAGCGCCACTGTTGCCCGGGATCTTACCGCCGAGGCGATTCCTTCGATCCAGATTACTGACCTGGGTTTGCTTGGCCTAAATGCGGGCAACACTCGCACCGCGATTGGTTTGGCTGCCAACCTGCCGCAGGCGTCGTTTAGAAACACTTACCAGCTCCAAAACAACTTGTCGTACACGACAGGTAATCACGGATGGAAATTCGGCGTCGATATTCATCGCAGCCAGCTACACCAGTTGTTCAAACCGACGACTCGTGGGCATCTCGTCTACACCGATCTCCAGGCCTTCATCAACGACGTTGCCAACGTGCAAATCAACAAAGACTTGCCCGGCACCGCTCGTGTTCTGCATCTGGATTGGCATGACTTCTATCTCTATGGACAGGACGAGTGGAAGATTAGACCAAACTTCACCTTGACACTCGGTCTGCGCTACGAGAATGCCGGCCAGCCGATTCAGGACCTGCTTGAATTCAACGATCCGGTGTTCGCGGCTGCCGGCAGCGATCCACGTTTCCGCGTGCGACCAATTCCGGGGCGCGACACCAATAACTGGGGACCCAGACTTGGTTTCAACTGGAATCCGCAAACAAGCAGCGACGGGATCATGGGCTTTCTCACCGGCGGCGATAAGCTTGTCATCCGCGGTGGTTACACTCGCACGTTCGACTATGCCTACACGAACATCGCGCTGAACATTTGGAGTTCTTTCCCATTTGTCGCCGCGTTCAACCAGAGCGGCGTTGCCAACGCATTTGCTAACTTGAACAATGTGCCGGTCGTCCCGTCGACTTTCACTCGCACGCAAGTGACGGAGGATTTTCATTCGCCGGTTTATGATTCGTTCAGTTTCGAGTTGCAGCGTGAACTTACTCGCGATGCGGTATTTCGTGTTGGTTACGTCGGCTCGAAAGGTACCGGTCTCTTCGAGAGTATCGATGGGAATCCAGTAGTTTTCAGGACCGCGCCGCCTACAGCGCAGAATCCTGCTGTCAGAACCGATCCGACGGTCGGACCGGTTCGTTTGCGCGCTAACTCGGGTTCGTCCATCTATCACTCAATGCAGGCTAGTTTCGAGAAGCGGCTGAGCCGCGGTGTCAGCGCCGGCGTTCACTTCACCTGGAGCTCGTTCATCGACAGTATGTCGGAGATCTTCAACAACTCCACGGCTGAAATCGCGCTTGCGCAAGATCCCTACAACCGCCGGCTCGACCGCGGAAGATCGTCATACGATCGTCCGCTTCGTCTCGCGGGTAACTTCGTTTATGAGTTGCCGTTCTTCAGCAACCAGAGTGGTTTTACGGGCCACCTGCTTGGCGGATGGCAGATCAACTCCAACTTCAACTTCCAGAGCGGCGCGCCGTTCTCGCCGTTGAACCCGAGTGACATCTCCGGCACGCTCGGTGGTCTCGCTGCGGCCGTCGGAATCGCCACTCGTCCGAACGTCAACACGAACCTCGACATCTCGCGAATGAGTGTTGAGCAACTTTTCGCGTTACGCGGAACGCCGACTGCCGCCGGCAACAACCTGTTTAGAGCGTTGGTCAGCGGACAGCGTATCGGTGACGCGGGACGTAACATCCTTCGTGCCGACGGCCTTAACAACGTCGATTTTGGCATCGTGAAGAACACGAATATTGGTGAGAATCAGCGCCTTCAGTTCCGCGCTGACTTCTATAACGCCACCAATACTCGCGACTTTGGTACGCCGAACTCGATCGTGACGGCCGCAGGCTTCCTGCGCCAATGGGATACTGACGGTGGTAACCGTCGTGTCGTTCTTGGTATCAGGTACGTCTTTTAGTAACGGCTAAGCTGCCGAAGAGAGAGCAGCAATCGATGGCTGGGCCGGGGAATTAACGTTCCGCGGCCCAGCTTTTTTTATCGTCAAACCTTCCTTCCGCGACTGACGGGTAGTATCATTAAGGCCCGCTACAAATTTTCGTAAGGAGCATCGCTATGAGATGGCTTGTCGTCGCACTCGGATTTGCGCTAACGGCCACTGTTTCGATAGCGCAGCAGGTTTCGAATCCACCGGATCCGTCGAAGACAGAAGTAGTGAAGTTCAGTTGGGCCAAGGAACGGATCGGTTGGGAAAGAGATCCTTTCGGTGGTCCAATCGAAAACTTCCACGAAGCGCGTGCTCGCCAGCGAAACGAGAGAAGAATCGAAGACGCAAAGGGTGCCGGCTCCGCTGAGGTCGATAAGATCAAACGAGAAGCGCGAGCGGATGCGGCAAACATCGCCGCCAAACACAAACAACCGCCGTCTCGCTACGTTTTTGTCTACAAGACCACGATCAAAAACCTGAGCGACAAGCCGATTAAATCGATCGACTGGGATTACGTGTTTTTCGACAACACCACCGAAACTGAAATCGGACGCCGCGAGTTTACCAGTGACGAAAAAATCTCACCCGGTAAGTCGAAAGAGTTGGTTGTTACGGTAACGAAGCCGCCAACGCAGACGATTAGTCTGACGGCGCTGAACAGCGGCGAGCGTAAGTCGTTAACGGAGCGTGTCATCATCGTTCGAATTAACTATGCGGACGGCACTAGTTGGCAGCGTCCGATGTGATGATGATTCGACGCGCGTTTTCAGAAGAAGCAGACCAGTTAACGCAGATCGCGCTCGACGCGAAGCGTCACTGGGGCTATCCCGAACACTGGATCAAACACTGGGAATCAGACCTCACCGTCTCGTCTGATTTCATCCGCCACAACCACGTTTACGTAGCCGAACACGATGGCGAAATACGAGGCTTCTATGCGCTCGCTGTGAGTGGCAGGAAAGCTGAGTTGGAGCACATGTGGGTCACGCCTGCGTCAATTGGAACCGGCATTGGCAAGGAACTGTTTCTCGACGCGATGGACCGAGCGGCAACACTCGAGGTCCGCGAGATCGAGATCTCAGCGGACCCGAATGCTACCGGCTTCTACGAACGAATGGGGGCGTCGCAGATCGGTGAGACCGAATCGAACATCGATGGGCAGGTTCGTAAGCTGCCGCGGTTAAGAATCGAACCCTCCTCCTAAAAATTATCCGGACGCTTTGGACCAGGATCAGGCCGCGGTGATTCACTGCGCGGCGGATCTACGCGCGGCGGTGGATCGTTACGCGGCGGTGGATCGTTACGCGGCGGTGGATCGTTACGCGGCGGTGGATCGTTACGCGGCGGTGGATCATTTCGCGGTGCCGGTTCGGACCTCGGCGGCGGATCGTTCCGCGGAGGCGGATCGTTTCGCGGGGGCGGATCGTTACGGGGAGGCGGATCGTTGCGTGGTGGTGGATCGTTGCGTGGAGGAGGTGCGGACCTCTGCGGCGGCGGATCGTTGCGCGGTGGTGGTTCACTCCGTGGCGGCGGATCGTTGCGTGGTGGTGGTTCACTCCGTGGCGGCGGATCGTTGCGTGGTGGTGGTTCACTCCGTGGGGGTGGATCGTTGCGTGGTGGTGGTTCACGGCGCACCGGCGGATCCGATCTTGGTGACTCGGATCGAGGTTGTGGTTGCGGTCGCGGCTCAGATGGTTCAGGCCGCTCGTAACGCGGATTTGGTCGCTCGATGCGTGGTTCGGGGCGAGGTTCAGATCTGGGTTCCGAGCGAGGTTCACTAGGTTCAGATCTGGGCTCTGCTCGGGGTTCCATCCGTGGTTCTGCTATCGGTTCAGAACGCGGACGTGGCATTGGACGATTAATCGGCTCGGGTCGCACTACTGCTCCCGAAGGTGCAGGCGCTGAGTCAACCGGGGCGGGAGTTTGCGTAGTTTGCGTCGGCTGCGTTACGCGCGGTTCCCGACCACGATAAATGCGATCGCGACGAAGATCGTCACCGAGCGGTCCATTGGGGTCACGACCAGCCGCACCAGTCGGCCGCTCGCGAACTTCCGGCGCCGGACGCAGGCCACGACCATCTGGCGGATTACCTTCAGCCGACGGAACGCTTCCGGCGAGTCCGGTTCGTCGCGGCAAGTTCTCAACCACAGGCTCCGATTCGATCACTCGTCTCGCAATCGGTTCATCAACCGGACGTCCGGGTTCCCTACCAAAGCTTGTACGAGGCACTCGGGTTACGCCGTGCCACGTCTTACCATCAGCTGCGGGACCATAACGGCCCTCTCTACGTTCACCCTCACGTCCTTCGCGGTCACCTGGCGGCACCGGATAACGCCCGCCGCCGGCACGTCCACCGCCATCGCGGCCATCTCGGCCGTCGCGTCCATCGCGACCGTAACGACCATCACGTCCATCGTGGCCATCACGCCCATCACGCCCCCCGCCGGCATAACGGCCATCACGTCCACCGCCGCCGTAATTTGGATGGTAGCGTCGATAATGTCGCGAATACGGATCGCGCTGGTAGTACGACAACGGATACCAGCAAATATTGTCGCCGAATGAAAAACTAAAATTGACAAACGCAACGAGCGCAGGCCGCCACCAGCTTCGCTTCCTGTAGAAGTGACTGCGCGGCACCCAGACCCAAACGCCGTTGTGATGCACCCAGCGCCCGTAGTGATAAGGCGCCCAACCCCAGGGTTCGAAACCAACCCACGTCCAGCCGTACGGCGGACACCACGTCCAATGACCATAGCGATATGGCGCCCAGTCGCTGAACGCGTTGATTACACTTGCGTGTGGCCGCCACACCCAACCGTATTCACCGGTCTTGTTCCACTGGCCATAGTTGTCTAAATCTTCGGCGCCCCAAACATCCTCGTCGAAGTACTTGGACTCGTAGTTGGACCTCTGCGCGACATAACGCTCACGCTCGCTCACCCACTCGTCAATCGCGTCGCGTGGTCCGGCAGCAAACAAATCCCAGTCACCGGCGTTGTCTCCGGTGGCGACGAGTTCCGCGGAACGTCCGTCCCGCAGCGAGAATCCGGAAGTGTCTGAATAAATGCGTGCGAGACCACCGTCACGCACAGTCAAACGAACCCGACCTTCACGCGGAACGTCGATGCGATAGAGACTATTCTTCTCGATCGCCAAAGTCGTTCGTGGCGCGTCGAGTTCGAAATACTCGCGACTGCGGTCGAACTTCGCCAAACGCACCGTGACTGTGCCTTCGATGACGCTCCACGCCGTGCCTTCATCGCGCAACGTGACGATGCGCATCACGGCCCCCGGCGCGAGACGGATAAAGTTGCGGGCATCGAGTTGTATTTCGACCCGGCTGTCCTTGCCGGTGGCAACGGTGTCGCCCTCGACGAGCGGATAGTTCAGCCGGACAAGTTCCCACTCCTTGCTGCCGTTACGTTTGAGATTGACCTCGCCAATCATCAGGCTGACGCGGACGACGCGAGCCTTGACGTCATAGTCGTCAGGCTCGTCGTCCTGTGCATTCTGGGCGGGAGCGGTGGCCTGTGCGTTTTCCGGCGCCTCCTGGGGATTTTGGCCGCGAACGGTGATGTTTACGGTAAGAAGGGTCAGCAGGAGAAAGAGGGCGGCAGCGCGCGCCGTCGCGCTTAGTCGGGAGACTTGCATGGTAGTACTCCTATTCAATTGTTTGTTCGTGAGGGGCGTCTTAGGAATGCGGTGTCTGGTGACCGCTTTGTTTCGCGTGACGAGCACTAAGCGACAACTTTTGAGATTAACGGCCGTGTCAACAAGCGCGTAACAGCGAGATCAAAGCGGCGACCCGGCACCGCATTCGGAAGAGGCCCATCGGCTCAACCTGTCGCCATATTCGAGCAATCCGTATGCTGTAAATCACAGAAAAAAGGCGAGATAAAAGGAATTGAGAACTCTCAATGCCGTTTCTTCAAAGGCACGGTTCGGATGATACGGTTTTGAGGATTCTCAAATTTTTCTGGTCCATGTGTGAGAACTCGATCGAGGATCGCGGTGACGCAAACGGTGCCTTACACCGTGCATACCGAACACCATTTCGTTCAATCCTTCGTTCAATCCTTGGTCTGAGGGCGTCCTGAGCGCGCGCGTGGATGGTGTCGATCGTAAGCGGAGCGTAGATGAATATCGGTGATGTGTGTGTAGATCTGAGTTGTCGAGATGTCGCTGTGGCCTAACATTGCCTGGACCGAACGCGAGTCGGCGCCGTGTTGCAACAGGTGCGTGGCGAAACTGTGTCGCAGCGTGTGCGGTGAGACGTTTTTGATTCCGACTTTTTCCGCGTGGCGCTTGATCATCGACCATGCGAGCTGACGAGTGAACGGTTTACCACGGTGCAGGAACACATGCGGCAATGACGACTTGCCGTAACCGGCTTTTGCGGCCGCGTACTGCTGCAACCAGTGAATTGCGCTTTTGCCCAACGGGACGCGACGTTCTTTGCTTCCCTTGCCATGACAGACTACGAGTCCCGCTAGTAGATCGACGTCCGCTTGTTTGAGCGCGATGAGTTCGGAAACACGGAGCCCACTCGCGTACATCACCTCGAGCACGGCGCGATCGCGTATTCCTTCCGGAGTCGAAACGTCGGGCGCGGCAAGTAGACGATTGATTTCGTCTTCGGTCAGAAATTTCGGCAGGTAACTGAAGCGCTGCGGTGTGTCGAGATCCTCGGCCGGATGCGACTTGATATGACCGTCCAGCATTAGAAACTTGAAAAAACCGCGCGTCGCACTGACAGCGCGTGCGATCGAAGTCGGCGCCAGCCCGTCGCGCGACAAACTCGCGATCCACTTACGCAAGTCAGCACGCGTCAGCTCAGCGATCTGTTTGCCGTTGCCGATCGCCCACTGTTGCAGACGCGTAAGATCACGCTCGTAACTCTCAAGCGTGTGACGAGCGAGTCCCTTCTCGACTTGAATGTAAGTTAGGAATTCTTTCTTGAGATCGCGATCCACGAGCGACAGATTACATCAATTCCGCGCGCTCCGGACGGATCATTCGTAACGCAGACACTCGATTGGATCGAGTCGTGAGGCTTTGCGAGCTGGCCAGACGCCGAAGATCAATCCCACACCGATCGAAACAGTCAGACCGGTAACGACGGCCCACAAGGGAATCGTAGCCGGCAAACTCGGAATCAGAAGCATGATCAACTTACTGATGCCCGTTGCGAGCAGTACTCCGAGCACGCCGCCAAGAAACGTGAGCATCATCGCTTCAAACAGAAACTGACGAACGATGTCGCGACGCCGCGCGCCAATCGCTTTGCGCACACCAATTTCCTTAGTGCGCTCCGTTACGCTGACGAGCATGATGTTCATCACGCCGATGCCGCCGACCAGCAGACCCAAACAGGAGATCGCGATCGCCACGAGTCCAATCATCGCCGTGATGCTGTCAAACTGTTCGATAAACTTGTCGGCCGTTTTTATATCGAAGTTGTTCGGGTCACCAAACTTCACTCCGCGACGCCGCCGCAGGATCTCTTCAGACTGAGCCAGCGCTTCCGTGACCTGACCGCTTCGGCCGCGAATGATCATCAACAAATAACCCTTCGCAGGTGCAACCTTCTGCGCCGTGCGGAACGGAATGTAAACGGCGTTATCTTCTTCGTTCTCGCCGAAGAACCCAGCCTTTCGTTTTTCCAGCACGCCGATTACTTCAAAGTTGTAGCCGCCCATGCGCACCTGGGTTCCGGCGATATTGGTCATTCCGGGAAACAACGCTTCCGCTGCGTTCACCCCGATAACCATAACGTTCGCACGTTGCGCATCGTCCAACTCCGTAATGTAGCGGCCTTCCGTCAACGCCACGTTAGTGAGGTCGGCATGGTTCGGTGATACGCCCTGAGTGTTTCCCCAGCGATAGTTACGGCCCTGGTAAGTAATGTTGTCGTCGAAAGGTCCGCCGCCATAACCAACATTCGGTGCGACCCACGCAATGTCTTCGACAGCGGGGGCTTGGGCCTTGATTGTTTCAGCATCGGCGACTGTCAGCGGCTTTCTCGTTCGCTCGGATCGATCTTCACCCGTGCGCGGACCGGTTGAGAGGTGGAACGCATAGATATTGTTCGTTCCGTACTCTTCGATCATGCTGATAATGTTCTGCCGCATGCCCGTGAGGATCGAAGCGATGCAGATCGCCGTCATCACGCCGATAACAATACCAAGCACCGTGAGAAAGCTGCGAAACTTATGACCGCGGACGCTGTCGAGCGCCATCCGCAGAGTTTCGCGAAACATACCTTTTGGGAGTCGAAGCTTCATCTTAAAAATCAGGTCGCGTGCGTTAAAGCGAGAATCGGATCGAGTCGCGCCGCCTTGAAGGCCGGATAAATGCCCGCGATCATGCCCGTGACTGTCGATACGATCAGCGCGAGGAGGATGTAAGTGATAGTAATCGTCATCGTGATCGATGCGAGCGTCGTGATCAGCGTGGTGACTCCGTACGCCGTCAGCAGTCCGAGTATTCCACCCAGCGCGCACAAAATTGCCGACTCGATCATGAACTGCGTCAGAATCTGACGGCGCGTGGCGCCCACCGCTTTTCGCAATCCGACTTCGAAGGTTCGTTCGGTCACGCTGACGAGCATGATGTTCATTACGACTATGCCGCCCACGACTAATGTGATGAGCGTAATCGGAATAACCACCATCGCGATCATGCTGGTGAACTCGTCTATCTGCTTACTGATTTCTTCGACGTTGACGAGGCCGAAATCGTCTTCCTCATTGCCGTTTAGACGGTGTTTTATGCGCATCGCGACGCGCGCGTCTTCGATCGCGGTGTGAAACGTCTCGCGAGTGCGTGTTTTCCCGTGGATCTGAAGGCCGTTACGACCAAAGATCTGCATGTGGGTCGTGACGGGAATGTAAATGTGACGATCCATGGAGTCGCCGAAAAACGATCCGCGCTTTTCTTCAACACCCACTACGCGCATCGGCAGTCCGCGAACCTTCAGAGTCCTTCCGATCGGGTCCCCTGTTGGGAAAAACTTTTCTCTAACGTCTGCTCCGAGCACAACCACCATCGCCGAGCGTTGGACTTCATCGTCGGAAATAAAACGGCCGGACTCGATCGTTTTATCTTCGATATCGGCCATGGTTGAGCTCGAGCCCATGACGCGCGTGCCCGGCATTTCGATTCCATCCTGTCTCAGGTCGGTTCCGCTGCCAGTCGCTGCTCCCACGAAATCGCAGGTCTTGCAATGGTCGCGGATCCACTCGTAATCGTCCCAGTTGATGCGTTTGTTGCGGCGAAGCCGGCGCTCGAACTCTTCGTCGTCCATGTCGCCGCTGAAGGCCATCCGGGCGATCATGAAGTGGTTGCTGCCGAGTATCTTGCCGAGTTTGTCGATGACGTATGTGTTGAGTCCGCTAATCGAGGCGCCGACGGTGACGACCGAAGCCACGCCGATGATGATGCCGATGAGCGTCAAAAACGCGCGCAATTTGTGCGCAAAGATCGACTGGAGGGCGATCTTCAGGGCATCGGAGTAAAAGGAAATTATTGCTTTCATGGGAAACCGGGCGGCTCGTCGAGTCCGGTGGCTATACGCCATCAAAAGTCGCGAAGTTCACCGGAAACACTTTCACCTTCACGCCCTTTAAGACGCCCGGAATCCCCTGTTTATTAACACCTAACTTAGTTCGGCTGCGGTTTCGTCGCTTTTTATGGCGAACTTTTCAGTCCAATTGAGCCGCCCGGTGACCTGCATCACTACGAAAAGCGTCAGAATCGAACCGATCGTGATCGCCAGTCCCGTAAACCCTTTCAGGAAGAAGGCGTACGAGAACATGACGAGGTAGATAAACTGCGCCAGAGCAGCTTCACGACTGGCGAAGCGAATCCCTACAACCAAACGCAGATAACTCACGACCAGGAAGATCGATACCGCCGCGGCAATCGCAAATGACGCGTGAATCGAGATGTGATCCACCAGGTACGCCAGCAGCAGGTGAAAAGAGAAGAACGCGGCAGCGAGGAAAAAGTAGTTCATCGGGTGAAGATCGATGCCGCGCATGGTTGTGATGATTAGCATGAGGAAGAAAAAGAAAAACAGCGACACGGGGGCGAAGAAACTTATTCTGCCTGCGAGCGGGCCGGGCTGAAGTTTTTCCGGCATCGCCATCGCGATCTGATAACCAGAGAGCAGATTCTTGTACGACCACATCAGGTCCCAGCCATCGCCTGTCTCACTCTTTTCGGATGGAGAAAGGGTGTTGTCTGGGAAGTCGATGTCTTTAAAGTTGGTCTTCATGCGCAGACTGAAATCGCGCACTTGCGATACGTCGTTGCCGCCGAAGTTGTAACGCCATTCGTTCAATCCCTGCGAGCGGTATCCGACGGTGAGTTGGGCGTTTTTGCCCGCGCCGATCTTCGCGACGCCAGTCGCAGTGTTGTTGTTATTGGTTAGAGTGACTGGATTTCCATCAACGGTAAAAGTCAGGTTGTCGAAAATTGCTCTCGTTGTTGGAAACTTCACCTCAAACTGAACTGATTGCTCCAACATACTGGGATTGCGAAAAGTGTAATGGCCCAGGAAGTCGACTTTGTAAGTGTTGTACCAGAGCAAGCCTTTCTGCCTGTGGCCCAGGTTGAGGTTGACGTCGATCTTACTGCTTTCCAACGGCAACGCAGTGGATGTCTCGTCCGTCACATACTTCGTTACCTTGATGCCGTTTTCAATGAGCTCAATTGCTCTTTGAGTATGGGACTTGAACAGAGCGGTGGGTGTTCCCTGGTTGTGCTCAGTGCCCCAGGTAGATTCAACTCGAGAAGAAGAAGCCTGACCGGAATCATACGTACGCGCGAGGATGGTGCCGCCGAGTATGGCCCACGCGATGGTGGTTAGAATAAAGATGAAGATGATAGCGATGATTCTCTTGGTCATTTCGTCCCCTCTGATTGTCAATTAGTCAGACTTCGGTTTGGTGGAGAATTGTGGTCCAGCAACTGCGACGGCACAATGTGGCGATCCACAGAACGCGTCTGGCATCTCCACGTCCGGGAAAGAGCCACGTCCGAAGAAAACGTGATGGGCTAAACGATTCAACAAAGGAACACGCAGCATTGTGCAACCGAGTTCCAGTATCTGCGGTTGCTGAACAGTTGAGGCAATGCGGCGTGCCCATACGCGTGAGGCAAACCTCGATCTGAACAGGTTTCCTGAGTACGCATCCAGAAGACGTGGATCGCCACTCGAGAGATACTCGACCACCACTCTCGCGGCGAAGGCGGAAAGACGCATGCAGGGATCTAAACCACCGGCAGTTAGCGGCGATACCGCACCGGCTGCATCGCCAATCAGCAGTCCGTTTTTGTTCGCAATGTTTCGCAGTACGCCACCGACGGGAATGTAGCCGGCGCGTCGCTCGATCTGTTTCGCATTACGCAGATCGATCAGCTTCGAGACGCGCGCGCGAAACGCTTCCAGCGCTGAAAGCGGATCGAATCGGGCCGCGTAACCACCGACGCCAAGGTGAGTCTCTTCGCCGTCGTGTGCGATCCACGCGATGTAACCCGGCGCGAGCTGTGGGTCGAGAAAACACAGAAGCCTTGGTGGACCATCAACTTTCGCTCCCTCGAAAACACTCTCGACGCCGACGATCCATTCACTATTACGATCGAGTTCAAGATCGCGAGCGACACGCGAACGCGCTCCATCGCCGGCGATCAGGTAACGCGTTGTGATCGCCTGCGTTGATGAATTGGAACCGAGTTGTACGGTTAGCTTATCGTTGCTTTCTGTATGGCCCAGGTAACTCGTATTGGGCGACCAGTGAACGCCGGCATGCTGACACTGCTGCAAGTATCGTTCGTAGAGTTGGCCCATGCGTCCGATGCGAAACTCGTCGTGTTGACTGATGAGCTCCAAAGAACGTAGGGCGGGTGAGTAAAGCGTGACGTGCCTGATGGGTGGGCCCAGACAATCGTCAGGAATATCGAAGTCGACCAGCGTGCGGCGCACGAAGATGCCGGTAGTGTGTATCTTCTGATCGAGTGCGTTTTTGCGATCGACGAGAAGTACGGAAACGCCTTGCCGGGCGAGCAGGCGGGCACACTGAAGACCGGCGAGTCCGGCGCCGATGATGGTGACATCGTAGTTGTTCATAACAGCGTAGAAAGTTCTTTGTCTCGCAAAGTAGCGAGCCAAAAAAACAGACGGGTCGGCACTTAACTGTTTCGCATTTGCTTGATCAGCGATTCCATGTGGCTGAGGTAGTTCTGGAGCGCACTGCGGCCCGCGGCGGTCAATTTGTATTCCGTCTTCGGCAGGCGACCTTCGAAGAACTTGGTGCAGGAAATGTATCCCGCCTCTTCGAGTTTGCGTGCATGCACACTGAGATTACCGTCAGTCGTGTTCATCAGATTTTTCAGATCGCTGAAGGTCAGCGACTCGTTGGCGGCGAGCGCGCTGATGATTCCGAGGCGCAGACGCTCGTGGATCAGGCGATCGAGATTGGGCGCAGCGCTCTTTTCTTTAGCCGGAGACGCCTGGGTGTTGGGAACTTCAGCGACTGGCTTTTGGGGGACAGTCTTTTTTGCAGTCGAATGTTTAGCCACCGTATTTCCTCACAATAATTACACCAAAAATCAGGTGCAGGCCGCCGAAGCCGGCAGCCATAAACCAATTACGAAACTCAGGAGCAAAAAGTGCGACGGCGCCCAGCGCCATGAGACAAATTCCCATGATCGGCACCACCCTGACGGAGTACATACCGCCGGTGATTACGCCCGTACCGTAAAGGAGCAGCCACACGCCGGGGATCGCGTTGGTCATTCCTGTTTGGACCAGCATGATCGTCAATAGTCCACCGGCGATCATCGGCGGCGCTAAGCTGAACACTGCTTTTCTTGCCGGGCCGGAACCGAGCGGCATCTCGATCGCGCGCGCTTTTCGGTCCATCGACCAGCCTGCGATTAAAAGTGAAATGAGACCTTCGGCGATCCAAACTGCGAGCCATGCGTTGAAACTGGGTTGGGAGGCGGCGATAACGGTGGCCAGCAGGGCGGTGCAACCGATAGCGATCTCGCCCCAACCGGAGATACCGGTGAAGGCGGTGGCGCGCTCCATCGTTTCGCGGATGTAGCGCAGGTTGTCCATGGCCCGGTCGTGCAGGGCCGGTGGTTCGGTTCGGGTTTGGGAAACGAGTGGGACCGGCTTCATCGTAGGCATGTTACGCCCGTCGCCGGACTTGCGTCAAGTACTTTGTGAGATAAAGATGATTTGTAGATCCGTGTTTTCTATGGTCAGGCGGCGGGTGCGCCTTCCTTCACGCCACTAAACTCGTAAGTCACGTGCAACTTCAGCGCGCCTTCCGAGATCTCGGCACGCACGTCTTTCGCGCGCGCCTTAACCACCCCGTTACTTGCTTTAACAGGAATCGCCAACGACAACTGCTGCTCGCTCACAAGCACAAGCGGATTGACGCGTTGATTAATCGCGCCCTGCACAAAACTGGTGACGAACGTGTTCGCAATCGGATTCACTCCCTCGAGATTCACGCCCTGAACATCGACGTAGCCGTAAACGACCTGCTTCTCCTGATCGAACTGTAGCCGGATACTACTCTGCGCCCACCCTTTGAACTGAATGCACTGGCCTGCGAGGCTGTAGCTACCCGTAAACGCCATCGGCGCCAACACCGTCCCGTTGCGAAACTGAACTCCAGTTTTCACTCCGCTGCCTTCTGCAAGCATCGTGATTGAATTACTACACCCGCCTTGAAACAGCGCGGGTGTAATCTGCTCGGGCATTTCTCGATTCACGCGGCTCAGGTTAAACGTCGGCGTTCCCAGTCCGGAAAACGTCGTCGCCAACACCGCTTCAACAAAACTTTCTTCGAAACCAAGCACGACCGTCGCCGGGGGATTTCCTCCCTGGTCCGGTGGCCGAACGGCCGTGCCCGGAGCTAGCTTCGCAGCCGGCGCGCCCATAAAAAACATCGCGGCGCCACCGCCTAACAATATTCCTAAGAGGAGAATGACAACGTATCGCATCGGGTGCTCCTTCTATCGAAGTTATTGCGGCGGCACGGGCGCGGCTGTAGCCGGCGTTGCCGTTGCTGTTGGCGATGCTGGCGGCGGCGGTGCCGTATTCATATTCGTCAGCAACGTTCGTAGAACTGCCGCAACGGTGTTTGAGATCGCATCCACCTGTGCTCTCACTTGTTGTTCGGAAACCTTGGTGAAACCAGTCGGCACTTCAAACGTCGTAGGTGGGACGTTGGTTGTAATCTCGCGCATCTCGGCGACGATCTTAGCGCCCTTCACACCCTGAACATTCCCACTGGCTTCAGTGAAAAGCTCAGCCCGCAGCGGCAGTCCAGTTTCTTTGTCGACGTAAATGAACGCATCGGTCTGCACCTGGCCGGCCGAAGTTTGGGTGTTGGAGGTGCGCGAGTAACGATACTTCGACGCCGGCCGCCCGTTCACACTTTCATCGCCGGCGGGTTGGATGCCTTGAAGCCGATCCAAATAAGCCACGAGTTGACCGGGCGTCATTAGTTTATGAAGTTGAAAGCCGGTCGCCGCGGGCGTCAGCTCTGCGTACTGTTTGCGTGCCGGCAGAATGGCGTAATGTGCTCCAGCGTGGTCCAGGTAGACGAGGTCCGAGCCGTCAGGTAGCTTAAAAGAAACGCGCCGATCTTCACCATTGCGTGCAACTGAAGCAGATAGCGTTGGAATGCCGACGGTTTTCTCACCGCCCTCAGTTTCGGCAGTGAAGACGAGAACACCGCTATAGGTATTCGGCTCGCGCGCCGCAAGCGTCGAAGGCGCCGTTGCGTTCACGTTCGCAGTGCCTACGTTCGCGTTGACGTTGGTGTTGATATTGGTGTTTATGTTGGCATTGTCTGTGTTCGTTGCCCGACCACATCCGCTCATCGCGAAAACAATAATTGAAATAGCCAGCACGAGAATAAAGACCGGCGGCCTGACGTCGGTATTTTTCATGTTTACATTTCTCCGCAGCAATCGCGCTTTCGCGCGACGTTAACTACTCGGGGGTGAAGAGGGAAGGACCATAGAATAGCATGAGCGCGAAGAAGGCAGAAGTAACGCCTTTGATTCGTGTTATTTTGGACACGAATACCGAATCATCAGGAGGCCTTTTCAAATGAAACATATCGCGCTCGTGTTGTTCATCGGTTTTGCGTTATCGCTTTGTAACCTCTCTGAAAGATTGCACAAGGGCGGTTCAGGATCGGGTTCTAATTCTGCGGGCGGTGTGACCGACAATGCAGCGAAACCGGAGCGTGCGCAACCGACTGCGGCGCAAACGGCGGCGCTCTCCGGTGGTAGCGAAGCGAAGTGGGACCGGCAGGGCATGTCGTTCACGGTGCCGCCTAATTGGACCGAGGCGCAACAGGACTCGAAAAATCTTACGTGGCGATCGCCCGGAGCCGGTGCGGCGTCGTTAATCGTAAGCATCTCGCCGATGGCTGATGAGTTTCCTGCGGAAGCGAGTATTCAAGCGACTTTCGACGGTGCGAAGACGCGAGCGCAAAACGGCGAAGTTGACGAGTTGAAGTGGGTAGAGATCGACGGAGTAAAAGGTGTTCAGTTCCGCGAGGCTGTTCCCGAGCAGCCTGATGGCCACCGCCGTTTGCAGTGGATGGCGTACCGGAAGTACACGGGCCAGCAGCAACTCGTAAACGTGATGCTTGCGAGTGAAGGGAAGGATTTCGAACGTCACAAAGATGCGATGTACGGCATCCTCTACTCGTTAAAGCTGGCGCACTGATGTTCGCCAATCCGTGTTCCCGCCAAAATGGGGAACACGGATTTTTTACACACACGGATTACTGTTTGCGAATGTAGTTGCGGTGTACCCAGTTTCCTTTATCGGCGACGTCCACCGTTTCGAAGAAAATGTTTTGATCGTCTTCTCGTGTGACGAGTTTGACGCGTCGCGTGACGTCCTTGGACTTGGCAGTTGCGCGTTCGGAGTCCGTGAGAAACGTGTGAACAGTTTCGTTAGTAATAGGTTGGACTGCCTGATCCTCATCCAACTCGGCAATCGCTTCAACGGCACTCGCCTTCAGCAACTTGGGCCAGAGTTTCAAAAACAGCGGGCGCGAAGCATAAAGGTCAGCGCTGTTCACATGGCCGTTGATCGCAAACACATAACCGATCACATCCGTCTTGTTACGCACGACTCCTGACAAAGCCTTAACATACTCGTTTCCGCTATTAACTACGGTGGAGTTGTTAACTGCCATTTCGTAACTCGAAGGCGCTGACGCATCCAACGTTACTAAGTTCACGTTCGAAGCGATCTTCGCCTGCGCTACCTTCACGTTCTCCCAAACTTCCGTTTGAGATTCAGACTTTTTCGCCGCAAGTTTCAGATCTTTCGTGGCGACTATATTCTCTGACGAACTAAACGTTGTCGGACTTTCATTTCCTCTCTTTTCCCAGCGATCTGATTCGACGCAGAACGCGGCGATCGGAATGCGTCGAGATCGCGGCGGCACGATGAAGTCAATCGAGATCATGCGATCCTGTTCACCGCCACGAACAACATCCCCTGACTGAACGTAAACATCCTGGTTCGAGAGATTTCGAATAGCGAGTTCGTTGACATCCTTGGTTTCATAGACGATCACTTTCTTCTGAGCGAGCGCCTCCTGAAGCGTCAGAAAATTCTTGCCGGGCATCTGCTCTTTTCCGTGAATAAGAAAGATCGTCAGGTTCTTGTGCGTATATGGACCAGAGAGACGGTAACTACTGTTTGCCGTGGCGGGCTTAGCCGGCGTTTGGGCCGTTTGCGATCTGCCGCTGCGAGCAACCAAAAGTGTTGCGCACAGCGTCAGGAGCAGGGAGATTACGAGTACTTTTGTTCGGGATTTGTGGTTCATTGTCGTACTCCTTCACCGAGTTTGAGTAGATTTCAGGGGAGACGACCACGCGGTAAATTGGTTCCCGATAGATCCGGGACAGCGGTTGAAGAACGGGATTCGAGGAGACTTCTTGCAGGCTGAGACGTTTGGCGGTATCGTGCGCGTTGCCCTGTAACGGTTTTAGCAATTGCCGGAAACGTCCGTGCTTCTCTGGGTTCCGAAGAAACAGGCTAAGCCGGCACGTCTGGTAAACGGATTTGTTGTCCTGTCCAGAAAGCCGTCCATTTAGTACATACCTCTCGTCCGAACTTCCGAACGTGTAGTAAATCAGCTTTGAGGGAACGGTGACGATCACCCAAGAACAATTCGATTCTCTTTTGACGTGGTTAGGCGAAGGCGACCGCGACGTTGGCGCCCAAAAGTACGAAATCGTTCGCGCCGGGCTCGTTAGGGTCTTTATTTCCAAGGGCTTTAACGACGCTGAGGACCTCGCGGACGAGACCATCAACCGCGTCATAACCCGTCTGCCCGACATCCTCGAAACTTACGACGGCGACCCGACCCGCTACTTTCACGGCGTCGCCCGCAATATCATTCGTGAAACCGCCCGTCGGAAGGAAGTTTTGGCGGAAGTCTCCGCCGTGTGGATCGACCCCCAGCCCTCCAGTGTCGAACTCGAATGCCTTGAGCACTGTCTCAATTTGCTGGCGAAGGACAAGCACGACCTCATACTCGATTACTTCGTCTACGAAGGACACAACAAAATCGAATATCACAAGGAGATGGCGGAGGAGCTGGATATCTCCGAGGGTGCACTCCGCGGGCGGGTGTACCACATCCGTGCGAGCCTCTTGAACTGCATGCGCCAATGTGTCGGCGGAACGCGAGTAACAAAACTGCATTCAAAAACCATGGTAAGTAAGGGTTCTTTCGGAGGGGGCGAGCCATCAATCAATACGGAAACAATCAGCTAAAACGGTACCTTCTCGGCCAGCTTGGAGAAGCGGAAGAGGAACAGGTCGAACTTCGGTTACTGGCGGATCCGGAGTATTCGCAAGAGTTTGACCTCGCGGTCGATGAAATCATCGATCAATACATCGCCGGCGAGTTTGCCGGGGAGGACCTCGAGCGCGTCCGGAGCTACTTTTTCAAGTCAGAAGCACGACAGGAACAGCTTCGCTTCGCGGTTGCTCTCAGGGAGCGGAAGCTGCGACCTGCGGACGATGGCAAAAAGGGGAACGTCATCCCGTTACCTCGGCCGTCACCGCCGCCAGTGCCGAGGCGTTCGCTCGCACCGTACCTGTCAATCGCGGCGGTTCTCATCGTAACCGTTGGCATCGGTTTCATTGGCTACCAGGCAATCAGTTCGCGATCTGACCTCAATCGGGGCCTCGTTGCGCTGAATGAGTCGTACCAGGAGCGGCCGGTCGAGGTCCGTCTCTCGGATCTCAAGTACGCGCCCATGCCGAACCAGCGTGGCGAAGCGCCTCGTGGGGATTACGTTAAGCGCGAGTTGGCCGGTAGTCGTTTGAGGACGGCTGCTACGGAAAACCCCAGCGCCGCATCATTGCGGGCGCTCGGTCAGTGGTATTTGACCGAACGGAAGTTTGACGAGGCCATCGATCAGTTCAATAAGGCGCTGGAACTCGATCCGAACGACGCGAAGAGTCACGTCAATCTTGGCGCCGCGTTGTTGGAAAAAGGAAAGCTGGACGTTGGCAAAACGGAAGGCGGCCGCTCCTTCGCGAACTTCTCACGCAGTCTCGAACAACTCAACAAAGGTCTTCAACTCGACAACTCTTTGCTCGAAGGTTATTTCAACCGCGCTCTCGTGTATGAATACATGATGCTGCCGCGCGAAGCTGAAGCTGCGTGGCGGGAGTACCTGCAAAAAGATTCAAACTCTCAATGGGCGGAAGAAGCTAAACGAAAGCTCAAGCAGCTTGAAGAAAGCAATAACCGCAAGGCCATGACTGTCGACGACACGCTCAAAGAGTTTCGCCAAGCGCGTCGAGCCGGCGACGACGATGCGGCATGGAAGCTTGTCACCCAGCATTACACGTCAGGCGGAAACGCACTGTCGAACCGCTTGCTGGACTCGTTTCTCGATTTGTCGCCCGGCGACACTTCAGACTCGCCGCTGTCGGATCTCTCGTATCTTGCCGATTTGGAAAAGAAGCAGACGGGCGATCGCTACACGTCCAAACTTGTTCAGCGTTACAGCCGGGCGACACCGGCGGTTCGCAACCGTATTGCCAATGCACGCCGTCGCGCAAACACCGCATACACGCTTTTCACGGACTCAAAGTATGAAGAAGCTATCGAGGAATATACTGCGGCCAAACAGGAATACGAAGACGCCGGCGACTTAGTCGGACGGACGTTCATTCTCTACCGCCTCGCGCATTGCGATGTTTTGCGCGGCAAACTCGCAAGAGCGAAGCAGTCGTTTAAACAGCTCATCCCGATCTGTGAAGCGAACGGTTATCACTGGCTCGTCGGTCAATGTCTTTACAGCCTGGCCCATGCATATTCTGACAACCACGAATTTACAATAGCCATAGACTACAGCTCAGCCGGCCTCGACAAGTTCAAGCAGGTTCAAGATCTGAACGGCTCAGTGAAAGCGCTCACTCAACTCGCCGTTATAAGCCAGTTTTTCTACCGTGAGAGGAACGCGCTCGATTACCTCAGCGAGGGACTCGCGCTCACGACTGAGCGACAGGTCGAGCCGATGGCGCAATGGGGGTTTTTCGTGCAGGCCGGGCTCAGCGTGAGTGCCATGCAGCTTTACGACGCCTCTTTGCTGTTTCAAAAACGGGCGCTGGAGATCGCGCTGGAAATGGGACGGCCATTGATGGTCCAGCGGTCGCGCGGGGAACTCGGGTTCGCATACGCAGCACTGAAGATGTATGCGGAAGCCTTAGCCGAAGCGACCAAGGCGTTTGAAGTTGGCTCCAGCATACCTCATGGCCGCGAGCTTATGGCCAACGCATCATGGCAACTGGGAGACATCCTGCGCGAGTCTGGCCAGTGCGACAAAGCGATCGACGCGTACAATCGCAGCATCGATCTTTACGAGGATTTGAACTTTGAACTATACGACTACGTCGCTCACAAAGGACGACTGTTGTGTTTAGCTCGCACCGGCGACACCAACGCGATTGGGAATGAACTCGCCAAGGTGCTCCACTTGTTTGAGCAGTTTCGTTCGAAAATAACGACTGAAAGCCAGCGTAATAGTTTCTTCGCGGTGGAACAGAGCGTTTACGACCTCGCGATCGATTACGCGTTCCAACGCATAAGGGATCCCATCAAAGCATTTGAATACTCGGAGGTGAGTCGCGCGCGAACCCTGCTGGATGCCGTCAGCGGCAGTACGTCTGTTCGGCGCACGTCCTACGGTCTGGATCTCGAGATCAGTGCGCGTAACAAGCCACTGAATCTTACAGAAATTCAAACGCAGATGCCGGATTCGGCCCAGATCCTCCAGTACGCGGTACTGGATAACAAACTCTTCATCTGGGTAATAACAAAATCCGGGATCAAACCCGAAGTTGTAGATATCACGGCGCCCGCGCTGACGAATAAGGTGCGCGGCTATTTGACGAACATCAATCAGCCGCCTGGCGGCGCAACGGCCAACACTTCCGCTGCTGCCGAAATGTTCCGTTTGCTCGTCGCTCCTGCTGAGCCGTATCTTGATAAGAACAAGTTTCTCTGCATCGTTCCGGACAAGATACTTCACTACCTGCCATTCGACGCGTTGGTTTCACCAGCTACGGGTGCGTATCTGGTTGAAGACTACAACACCGGTGTCGCGCCGAGTTCGAGTGTTTTCGTGCGCTTTACAAACGAGGCCGCTCTTAAGACGCGAAAAGGTAACGAGACTTTTCTTGGCGTGGGTAATCCAAGTTTCGATCCCGCGTCGTTTGCTTTGAACGACTTGAAAGCGGCAGTTCAGGAAGTTGAAACCATTTCCACTTTTTACTCGCAGCCTCGCCGGTTACTGGTTGGACCACGTGCGACCGAAGACAACATCACCACGGAAATACCGAAGGCCGACGTTGTCCACCTCGCGACGCATTTCATCCAGAACGGCGAGTCAGAAATGCTTTCCGGTTTTCCTCTCTCCCCTGAAGCGCCGGCAACAGACCCTGGCTCGGACGGCTTTTGGCAATCGGCTGAGATCTACAGTCTGAAGTTGCCCCGTACTCGCCTCGCCTTGCTGTCGGCGTGTCAAACCGGAATCGAACAACAATACAACGCTGAAGGCGCAGTTGGCGCCGCGCGTCCTTTCCTCGTCGCTGGTGTGCCGGTAGTCGTCGCCAGTCTCTGGCCAGTCGACTCCGATGCAACAGCGGCGCTCATGATCGACCTACACAACAACCGAACCCGCCACCATCGCCCTGTAACGCAGGCGCTCAGACAGGCCAAGCTCAACATGTTGCACGGCCAGGACCTGCGTTATCGACATCCATATTATTGGGCGCCCTTCGTCGTCGTTGGCGGGCTCTCAACATTCTAAGAAAGGAAAAGTCATGCCTTTTACTCAAGTTCAAGCAATGCCGAACAAACCCCCGACCGTCAGAATTTTTATGACCGGTCAATTGATGTTACAGCCCAACGCCGAAAGCAGCGCCTGTGAGGTGTTAGTGAATCGCAGTGCTCCCAATCACCACCTCACGATCGAAGTCAGAGAAAAGCGTAACGACCAGCCCGACGAGATCATGATGCGGCACTATGGTCCACTCGCGTTTCGAGAGACGGAGCCTATTGACGGGTTGTTGATTTCCCGTCATCCCGCCGGCAGTGTGAGCATGTATACCGGCAAATGGAGCAAATTCGGTGACGCGCTGACGGCGGCGATCGATCTTCGCAGCGAGGAGTTTCACGCGTCCAACGAGTTGAGTATCGACCTCCAGGCTACCAGACCGAGCATCATGATCGAGGATGGTATCTTTCACACGGCCGCCAGGACTTCAGACAAGCTCAAGATGAAACTCACGAAAGGTAAAGAGCAGCGCGATATGCCGTCTTTTGCAACGCTGATCGGCGCCAATATCTATCTCGAGGAAAACGAGGCTCTGAACCTGTCGTGGCGGGAGATGGGTATTAAGAAAGCTCTGTCGTTGACGAAGTCTAAAGAAGGAGCCACTTACGAAATCTACATCATCAACGATCCGCTTTTCGAAAATGCCGAGGCAGCAAAGACGCACGATGAACTGGCCGAGTACTACAAAGTGTTGCCGACGGTACCTACCCATGAGCGTTTGAAGCTGGATGTGGAATTTCCTGAGACTGCTGCACCGGCACCGGCACCAAGAGGGACTTCGAGGATACCCTGTATGCCCGTGGTGGTTGGTGGACCATAAGGACAGCCTGGTCCATCACTCACTAAAAACACCAGCGGATTCAGTTTGTTTAGATCTGTTAGGAGGTCTTTATGGCTACAGGTTTGTCTCTTCACGTAGGCGTTAATGTCACAGAAGCAGTGGGCATCGCCGCTAAGCCACTCGAAGGTTGCGAGAACGATGCTCGTAAAATGCTGGAGATTTCGCGTTCACGCGGTTTTATCCACCTGGGAGACGATCCAGAGGAACCGGTCATCGGAAAAGACGCGAACTACAAGAACGTGCTGGGAAAGATTCACATTGCGGCTAAGGAGTTGAAAGCCGGTGACATCTTTCTGTTCACCTTTGCGGGCCACGGTACCCGGCAAGGCGAAGAACAAGATAGGGACGAGGAAAAGACGGATCTCCAGGACGAAACTCTCGTTTTGCACGACCGGCTTCTTATCGACAACGTTCTTCGCCGGCTCCTCTGGCCCGCTTTCCAACCCGGCGTGCGCGTGATCATGGTTTCGGATAGTTGTCATAGCGGCGGCGCCGCGATGACTGTTGTCGATTCCGAAATCGAAACTAACGAAGACGATCGGAATGGCGGCAACGGGTTTCGCATACGCGCGATTTCGCAGGGCCAGGCGAAATCGCACATGGAAAGTCTGAAAGAGTTTTACGATAAATTAAGAAGCGAGCTGCCGCCAAAGCCGCCGCCAGTTGCCGCTGAGGTTCTATTGCTCGCTGCTTGTGGAGAAGACCAGACGACGGGAGACGGCAAGGATAATGGTGTTTTCACCAGGGCCTTGCTCGATGTTTGGAACACAAACGGCTCGAAGACTTACGCGCAGCTAATGAAGGGCATCAGCCAAAAGCTCACCGAACAGAATATCGACACTACTCCGGTGATGGTTTCGATCCCCAAGGAATCAGCGTTAGGGGAAGCCGAGGCGTTCCGGATTTGACTCCTGTTCGTTGAGTCCGACCCGCGATTAGGTGTGAACCGTTGGCGCGTCGGCGTGGGGAACGAAGCACATTCTGCAACGCGCTTCGTATTTATCAGCCGCGCCGACCGCCACGCGTTCCTCCGATTCAAACGTGCGCTGCGAGTAATTCGCGGGTTGCCCGCACTTCATACAGATCGCGTGCGTCTTAGTGATGTACTCGGCGATCGCGAGTAGCTGCGGCATCGGTTCCCACGGTTTGCCGGTGTAATCCTGGTCCAATCCGGCAATAATTACACGCACGCCACGTCTTGCCAGATCATTTGCGACAGCAACCAGTTCATTATCAAAAAACTGGCCCTCGTCGATCCCGACGACCTCAGTATCAGGATCGATCTTGGCCATTATTTCCGCCGCCGAGCGGCTGTTAGCCGACTCATGTCGCATCTCCGAATGCGAAACGATCTGACTCTCTGAAAAGCGCGAGTCCAACTCCGGCTTAAACACCTGCACCTTCTGACGCGCAATCTTCGCGCGCCGCAAGCGGCGGATCAGTTCCTCCGACTTTCCCGAAAACATCGATCCGGCAATCACTTCAACCCAACCAGCATTCCCACGCGAGTGTGGGGGCGGTTCATCATGATTAACTTGTGCGACTAGTTCATCCATTCTTTTATTGAACGTACATTTTAGGATTATAAAATGGTGCGAACGCGGCGATCAGCGCCAGCTCAAAGCTCATTGAACGCGTCACGAGGTCACGAGAGAGCACACCCCACGCGCCTTGTTTGCTGCGAATGTCTCGGCCGCCGGTGACTTCGTCGATCACCATGCCGAGCTCACGTCGTCCCTCGACGACAGTCTTCACGATGTCGGGCGGCACGGAGATCGACGGCGCCGCTCCGAAAGCGCCTCGTTCGCCGTCGGTCGCATACGCCCATCCGCGTAGGAACGTGTGCCACTCACCGGCGATTGACACGGAATGAAAACCACCTTCAAGTCCGACGTAAATGTCTGCCTCGAGCCGCCGGCTCTTTAGTAAATCCCGCACTGCCAGCGCGCGTTCCTGTGCGCCTTGCATCAGTTGCCAATCAGTTAACGGCATCGACGGCACGTTGGTATCGACGCGCCGAGCGACCACGTTCGCGTTGGCCCAACCGGGGTCGATGGCCGCAACCCGCGCGACACTTGCGCGCACAGCCATGATCTTGGCCGCGCGATCAGACCCGAGGGCGATGGTTTTCATGATCTGTTTTCTGGGCGGTAAGTAACAAGAAAACGGATGATACCCAAATTGCGTCGCGACGCAAAAGGGTGCTGCTTGACTTTAGTTTTGGCGGTTGCTGTAATCGATTTGCCCAGGCTTGAGGTGAGTTTTTAATGACCATCGACGAACTAGTTTACGATTGGAACACGATTGAGCCGTCGCTCGCCGCGCCCAACCGCCATATCAGTATTGACGATGAAACGTTGCGCGACGGTTTGCAGTCGCCTTCCGTGTCTGAACCACCCGTCGAACAAAAACTCGAACTGCTTCACCTGATGGAAGCACTCGCGATCGACACTGCTGACATCGGTTTGCCCGGTGCAGGCGGAACACACGCAGCCGGAGTCGAACGGTTGGCCCGCGAGATCGCCGATAAGAAACTAAAGATCCGGCCAAACTGCGCCGCGCGCACGCATCGCAACGACATCATTCCCATCGCCGAGATCTCGCAACGCGCAGGAATTCCGATCGAAGCGTGCACCTTTATTGGTTCGTCGTCCGTACGCTTTTTCGCTGAAGACTGGACGCTAGATCGGTTGTTGCAAATGACTGAAGAAGCCGTGTCGTTCGCCGTCAGCCAGGGGCTGCCGGTGATGTATGTGACTGAAGACACGAGCCGAGCTAAACCGGAAACGATTCGCGCTCTTTACACGACGGCGATTCGCTGCGGCGCCAAGGCTGTTTGCGTCTGCGATACCGTGGGCCATTCGACGCCTGATGGAGCGCGCAATGTAGTGAAGTTTGTGAAGAGCATCATCGACGAACAGGGTGGAGGTATTCGTCTCGATTGGCATGGTCACCAGGATCGGGGTCTGGGGGTGATCAATTCGCTGGCTGCGATTCAGGGTGGGGCCGATCAGGTTCATGGTTCTGCGTTGGGAATGGGCGAACGCGTCGGCAACACTCCGTTGGACCAGTTGCTCGTTAATCTGAAACTGCTGGGTTGGATCAATAACGATCTTTCTCGTCTCGGCGAATACTGCGAAACTGCTGCGCGCGCTTGCGGTTGGACCGTTCCGTGTAATTATCCGGTCTTTGGGCGCGATGCGTTTCGCACCGCAACGGGCGTTCATGCAGCGGCGGTGATCAAGAGTTACAAGAAGGGCGATCAGCGTCTGGCTGATATCGTCTACTCGGGTGTTCCGGCAGGTGAGTTTGGTCTCGAGCAGGTGATCGAGATTGGACCAATGAGCGGGAAGTCGAACGTGATTTACTGGCTCGAGAAGCGCGGGATCGCTCCCGAGGAAACTCTCGTCAATCGCATCTACGAACATGCGAAAGCCGCACACGGGGTGCTCGAAGAGAGCGAGATTCTAAGGTTGGTGTGATTTGTTTCGGCATTAAAAACTCCACTGTCTCTTACTGCTCGATCGCTGCTGTCCTTTCCGGTGGTGGGTCGGGCCTTCAGTTTCTTCGAAAAAAACGCTGAAGCGATCACTGATGAACAGATTCAGATCTGTTCGATTCCCGCACCGCCGTTCGGTGAACGCGAACGGGCGCAATATCTCGCCTACAAATTCATAGCGCTTGGGCTTAGCGAGGTTGAAACCGACGAAGAAGGCAACTGTCTTGGACTGATCGAAGGAACTTCGCGATCGCCCTTGCTAGTCGTCAGTGCGCACCTCGACACTGTGTTCGCCGCTGGAACTGATTTCACGGTGGTTAGATCCGGCAATCGACTGCTTGCTCCTGGAATAGCCGACGACGGTTGTGGGCTCGCTGCGCTGATTGCGTTGGCGCGTGCGATTCACGTGGAGAAGATTCGGCCTGAGGGTTCAATTTTGTTCGTGGGGACTGTTGGGGAGGAAGGTGAAGGAAACCTGCGTGGAGTTCGTCATCTTCTGACGCGCGGACGATGGGCGTCGAAAGTTGATGCGTTTTTGAGTTTCGATGGACCAGGAGTCGATCGCATCACGAATCGCGCGCTTGGATCGCGACGTTATCGCGTTGAGATCACTGGTCCAGGCGGACATTCGTGGGGTGATTTCGGGTTACCAAATCCGGTGCATGCGCTGAGTCGCGCGGTTGCGAAGCTTGCGGGTTATCCGTTGCCGCGTGAGCCAAGGACCACTTTCAATGTTGGGCGTATCGAGGGTGGGACAAGCGTTAATGCAATTCCGGAAAAAGCGGCGATGGATGTTGATCTTCGTTCCGGTGCAGATGCGGAGTTGCGACGTCTCGACTCGTTTTTCCGTCGGGCGATCAAGCAGGCTTCGAATGAAGAAAATGGGACTCGCAGGCCGGGAGATCCGTTGCTTGAGGTCAAAGTCGATCTGATCGGTGAACGGCCGTCTGGAGAAACACCGGCTGATTCGCCGCTGGTCGAGCTCGCTCTCGAGGCGACGAAGCTTTTAGGAATTGAACCAAGGCTGGATCAGTCGTCAACAGATTCGAATCTTCCGATCTCACTCGGCATTCCGGCGATCACTCTCGGCGCCGGTGGCACCTCCGGCTCCTCGCACACACTTGCTGAATGGTTCGATCCAACCAACCGCGATCTCGGCCTCAAACGAGCGTTACTCGTAATCCTTGGCGTCGTCGGACTAGCGAGCGACAGTTAGCCACAAAAAGGCACAAAAGGCACAAAACCAGAAACCAGGTAGGAGAGAGGAAAAGCCCTTAGTGCTTTTGTACCTAGTTCGTTGTCGTGTGCCTTTTGTGCTTTTGGTGCCTTTTTGTGGCTAACTGTCTCCCGTTAGTTGATCGGAATTGTGATTGTCGCTGAACCAGCTTTGCCCGGAGGGAAGCGTTTCTGCCGCGCGATTCGCAACGCGTTCGCATCACCACCCGAAGCCTGCGTCACACGTCCTGACTCATCATACGTGACGGTGACAACCACTCTCTTCGCACCAGGCTTTGCCGCGTCCGGCGCTGGCTGCGCGGGAACCGACGCTGTCTCAGCATTTCGCGCTGCTTCGCGCGCGCGTCGTTCTTTCTCACGCTGACGCCGCGCTGCTGCTTCCGGGTCTTCACCTGCCGGCGTTGTATTCGCTTCAGCGGGTTGCGGCTGAGCAGGAGTTTCGGCCTGCGTACTCTGCGGCGCTGCGGGTTGCGTTGCAGGTTCCGCTGCCGCCGACGTCGTCGCCGGATTGCTCTTGTACCAACCTGCCGGAACGCCAATCACTGCAACACTCCCGAGAATCGCTACGGCGATCGCACCAATGAACACAGGTTTCCGGCGCCCACCGCCTTCCTTCGCGAGAGCAAGAAAAGCCGGCGCAAATGATCTTTCAGTTTCAGATTTCGATTCGGATTGTTGAGCAGACGACGACTCCGGAGTGAGCTCATCCGGTTCCGCAACATAATCAGCAGGAAACGCCACCATCGGTGAGATGTTCTCGTCGAGCCGGCGCAAACCTTCGAGCACAACCTGCGTCCACGGTTGATTGATCGTGCGGTTCTTCGTTTCCGCGTCCGCGCTAAACTCAAACTCCGCATTCGGCAGCGTCAACGCGTAGTAAACGGCGTCGATGCCATGCAGCACGCCGATGCGCGCGTCAACCACCGAACCTGCCTGCAAATAAAAATAGCCCGCGCCTTTCGGATACAAGACCTTAAGACGTCCGCTCTTTCTCTGATTACAGAAAAACTCAATCAGCTCTGAAAGTGAAAGGTCACTGAGGTGTCCAGTTAGTGCCATGAGAACTAGTCCCTTCTAGGAGAAAACATTCAGGTTGGAAAAGAGGAGAGAATGGCGCGCCGCCTTTCCGGCGCGCCACGAAGGAAGGTTACGGAACCAGCGCAAACTTGTAGTTGATCGTGCCCGAGACTTTGACTGGCTGACCGGAAAGTTTCGTGGGAGAGAACTTGGCCCTTCTCGCAGCCTGGACCGCCGCCTCGCGCAGGAGGGTTGGACCACTCATCGCAGTAGCGGAAATCACATTGCCGGTTTCATCGAGAATCACTTCAACCGAAACGAGGCCGGCGGTCCTCGTTCGCTTGGCGGCTTCAGGGTAAACGGGTTGCGGCAATGAGATCGCCGTGCCGTTGAGCACACCGCCGGAAACTGGTTTCAAAATCGGACGTGGCGCCGGTGGTGGTTCCTCAAGACTGATGCGCACTTCCTGATTGGTCATGACTGGTGCGGTCGGAGTTCTCATGTCATTCGGATTGGCGATCATCTGAGTCGCGGAAGCTGATGCTGCGGGCAGATCGGGAGCGACTGTGGGCTTGCGATTGTCCCGCGATTTGTTTGCGGCGTTGGCTTTCGGATCGGCTGGCTTCGCTTTTGGTTCCACAACTGGTTTGGTGACAGGAGGCGGCGTGGTGTTCGCAGCCGTGTTCGCGGCTGTGTTTGTATTGGGGGGAGCAGCAGGTTGAGGAGCGGCAGCCGGCGTTCCCGACATCGTCTTCAACATGTTCTCGTCGAGGTAATACATGATCGAGCGATACGTTACTTCCGTAGGCTCGAACGTTATCCCGCGCGAGTCGACGACGGCCACTGAGGTCGTCATCTTGTTCCAGTTGCCTAGGAAGTCGAATTCGTACTTGTACGTTTCCTTGCTGAGGAGCGAGCCGTCGGGATTCAGCAAGGTCATCTCGCTAATGTTTCCCTTCTCGTCGTATTTATAGACTTCCTTACCCGTCAGCGTGGCTCCACCGGCGATCGGAAAGTACTGGTTCTCGATCTTGTTGCCCTTGATGTCGTAGGCAGCGAGTTCAACCAGCACATGCTTGGCTTCGCCCTGGCGACCGTCAGTCATCACCAGTTTCGCGATCTCCGTGCGGATCCTGCGGACAGGACCAATCAATCCGTCTCGGGAGCGGTCAGTTTCGAAGGGGGCATTTACGGCGGGGGCATTCCCGGCCTTCGCCGTAACGTTTGTCTGGGCGCTTGCCGGGGCAGCAAAAAGCAGCAGGGCAAGCGTTAAGTAGCTCATTCGATTCGACATTCTGAACATTTCTGTCTCCTAAATTCGCTGAGGCGGGTCAAATTTGGAAAGATTCGGCAGTGAGGGCGGGCTAGGCCCGAAACATACTAACGAAGTTAAACCTTGTTTGTCTACAGTTAACTCGTAATGAGTTGGTCGGTTCGACTCTGGGCGAGGACGGCCTGGGCGGCATCGTAAACTGTCTCGACCCCGATTTTGGTAATTAATTCACCATAAATCAGCCGGTGATGCTGGCCGATTGGCGTGAAAGCATGAGGTGTGGGCCGATCCATTATGACGATTACGGGCACCCCGGCTGCGGCCGCCAGATGGGCCGGTCCGGTGTCGTTTGAAACCATGAGGGTTAGGCGGGCTTCGGCCGAAACGAGCTGCGGAATCGTCAGGCGGTCGAAAAAGATTGTCGTCGGTGGAAACATCTTGCGCATCTCCGAAACAAAGGCGCGTTCTTCGGGGCCGGCGAACACGATTACGCGAACTCGTTGGTTCCGGATCAGGTGGTCGGCGAGTTGGACGTAGTGTTCGAGCGGCCAGCGGCGTGTGACGTGACCGGCGCCCGGAAACAGCCCCACCAGTAGTTCACCTGATTGAGCTTTCTCCTTCTTAAGTAATGCGTCTACCGCGGAGTCACCGGCGCTGCTCGTCTTCAATACGGGAACGCGTGACGCGTTCTGAATGCCCAATGGCTCGATCACGTCGAGATAACGATCGACGGCGTGACGATCCTTTGCTTCGGGGACCGGTCGTGGTTTGAAGTTCGCGAGGTAATCGAGCGAACGTCCTGGTCGTCGTGAGTAAAGCCGGTGCGGCGCGCCGGACAAGTAACCCAGAAGGTTCGTTTCAGACAAGCTGTGCAGATCGATCACGAAATCAAACTTCGCTTGCCGCACCTGCTTGACGAACTGGATGATGCGCCAGATTGAAACGAGCGTGTTTCCGTCGCGCAGACCGACGCGGTCCACGTCGAAGATCTCGTCGGCGTATCCTGACAACGCCACGACTTCATTCGCCGGTTTGCCAACCGCAACAGTGATCCGCGCGTTGGGAAAGCGCTGACGAATGGCGCGCAAGGCAGGCAAGCTCAGCACAACGTCGCCGAGCTGACCAAAATCGATAACGAGAATATTGCGTGGATCAAATTGCACTGTAGGAAGGCTTATTCCAGTTCTCGCAAATCGCGGCCGGTCATCTCTTCGGGTTTTTCCATCCCAAGCAACGCGAGCATGGTTGGCGCGATGTCTTCGAGTGCCCCGCCCTCACGCAGTTTTAGACCTGTTGACCCTTCATCGATCAAATGAAAAGGCACGGGGTTGATCGTGTGCGCCGTGTGTGGAATCCCGGTCATGGGATCGATCATCTGTTCCGCGTTGCCGTGATCGGCGGTGATCAGCGTGATGCCGCGCGCTTCGCGCATGCGTTTCGTAATCCAGCCGAGGCAGGTGTCGACATACTGGCACGCCTCGATCGTCTTATCGAGTTT
The DNA here is from genome assembly GCA_963789185.1 of uncultured Acidobacteriota bacterium. Lineage (GTDB taxonomy): Bacteria > Acidobacteriota > Blastocatellia > Pyrinomonadales > Pyrinomonadaceae > PSRF01. The sequence goes on along the minus strand of CAWBJU010000001.1, from coordinate 202,703 downwards.
TCCGGTGTGACCAACCATGTCAGGGTTAGCGAAGTTTACGACGAATACATCCGTGTCGCCTTCATCTACTGCGCGCAGGACTTTGTCAGTAACTTTGAAAGCCGACATTTCGGGTTGCAGATCGTAGGTTGCAATCTTTGGCGACGGCACGAGTAACCGTTTTTCACACTCGTGTTCTTTCTCAACGCCACCGTTGAAAAAATACGTGATGTGCGCGTACTTCTCAGTCTCGGCCATTCGAAAGTTCTGCACACAAACACTGGCCCAGACTTCGGCAAGCACGTTGTGATGCGCGCGCGGCGGAAACGCGATCGGCAAATTGAACGTCGCGTCGTACATCGTGAAACAGACAAACGACAAATCCCATAGATTTTCAGTGGGAAACTCGCTGAAACCATGAACGGAGAGGGCGCGCGTTAATTGCCGCGCACGATCCGGACGGAAGTTGAAGAAGATCACCGAGTCGCCATTCTCGATCGTTGCTACCGGCGCGCCGTCTTTGCGAACGATGGCGAAAGGCTCAACAAATTCGTCGGTGATGCCGCGTTCGTACGATTCGTTGATCGCTTGTAAAGCATCTGTTGCACGCAGGCCGATTGCTTTGGTCAGCAGATCGTAGGCGCGCTGTGTTCGCTCCCAGCGCTTGTCGCGATCCATCGCATAGTAACGACCGATAACTGTCGCTATTTCGCCCGCCCCGATTGCCTCCATCTTTCTTTGCACAGCGGCGACGTATTGCGCGCCGGATGCAGGCGGCGTGTCGCGGCCGTCGAGAAATGCGTGGACAAAGACGCGTTCCACTCCTTTTTCCTTCGCCATTTCCAGCAACGCGTAGAGATGAGTGATTGAAGAGTGGACCTGACCGTCTGAAATGAGGCCCATCAGGTGCAGCGACTTGTCGTTGTCGCGCGCGCGATCCATCGCGTGTGTGACAACCTCGTTACGGAAGAACGCGCCGGTTTCGATCTCGTGATCGACGAGCGATACGTCCATGCGAATAACGCGGCCGGATCCGATGTTCAAATGACCGACTTCCGAGTTTCCCATGACGCCCGCGGGCAAACCGACGCGAGTGCCGTGCGCTTCGAGCAGCGTGGATGGGTATTTCTCACAGAGTTCGTCGTAGAAGGGAGTGGCGGCGAGAGCAATGGCGTTGCCTTCGCGAGAGGCTGAGTAGCCCCACCCGTCGATTATGATCAGCGCGAGTGGAGCGCGTTTTTTAGTCAAACCTCACCTCGACGTGGAATGCCTTTTTACCCGGATAGCGTGAAGCGTCGCGCAGGTCTTCTTCGATGCGAAGTAGCTGATTGTATTTAGCGATGCGATCCGTGCGCGACAACGATCCGGTCTTGATTTGTCCCGCGTTGGTGGCGACTGCGAGGTCGGCTATGAACGGATCCTCAGTCTCGCCGGAACGATGGGAGATGATGGCCGTGAGACCGTTTGTTTGTGCGAGCGCGATGCAGTCGAGAGTTTCGGTGAGCGTGCCGATCTGATTGACCTTGATGAGGATCGAGTTGGCGACTCCGAGTTCGATTCCTTTTTGCAGAAACTCGGTATTAGTAACAAAGAGATCGTCACCGACGAGTTGTACTTTGTTGCCGAGCTCGTCCGTGAGTTTCTTCCAACCGTCCCAATCGTTTTCCGCCATGCCGTCTTCGATCGAGATGATTGGATAGCGGTCGCACCATGACTTCCAGAACGCGACCATCTCATCGCTCGTCAGCCGGCGCTGATCGCTCTTCTTGAAGACGTATGCGGTGCCGTCGTAAAACTCGCTCGCGGCCGGATCGAGTGCCAGTAGACAATCGGTTCCGGCTTTGTAACCGGCCTGGGCGATCGCTTCGAGGATCGTTTCGATTGCTTCTTCGTTCGACCGCAGGTTTGGTGCGAACCCGCCTTCATCGCCGACGCTGGTGGCGTAGCCTTTCTTTTTAAGCACGGATTTCAACACATGAAAAACTTCCGTGCCGACGCGCAACGCCTCGCTGAACGTGGGCGCGCCGACAGGAACGACCATGAACTCCTGAAAGTCGACATTGTTGTCGGCGTGCGCGCCGCCGTTGATGATGTTCATCATCGGCACCGGGAGTGTGCGCGAGTTTGGACCACCGAGATATCGATACAGAGGAATTTCGAGATAGGTCGCAGCGGCGCGCGCAGTCGCCATCGAAACGGCGAGTAACGCGTTGGCGCCTAAGTTGGACTTGTTCTTCGTTCCATCGAGCTCGATCATTGCGCGATCGACCTCTGCTTGATCGAGCGCGTCAAATCCTTCAAGCGCTGGCGCGATCACCTCGTTGACGTTCTGCACGGCTTTCAGGACGCCTTTGCCGAGGTAGCGCTTCTTGTCTCCGTCGCGAAGTTCGACTGCTTCGTTTTCACCAGTCGAAGCGCCTGACGGCACTGCGGCGCGTCCTACTTCTCCGCCGGCCAGCGTGACTTCCGCTTCGACAGTCGGGTTACCACGCGAGTCGAGTATTTCACGCCCCTGAATGTGCTCGATTAGACTCATCCGCCACTTCCTCCGCATCAGTTTGAGTAATCTCCAGCTTAACTCGCCGCACGCGGCGTTTCTCGACTCGTTCGACCTTGAAAACGAGACTGTCGTGTTGCACCACTTCTCCCGGTTTGAGCACGTGTCCGGCTTCAGTCATCAAGAAGCCGCCGATTGTCGTATACGCTTCCGACTCCGGCACCGAGAGTTTTAGACGCCGGTTCAGGTCGCGCACGGCGAGTCCGCCGTCGAGCAGATAGTTATGCTCATCGATCTCGGTGATCTGTTCGTTTACTTCTTCGTCATGCTCATCGGAAATATCGCCCACGATTTCTTCCAGCAGATCTTCGAGCGTAATGATGCCTTCGAGTCCGCCATGTTCGTCGACCACGAATCCGAAATGCATCTTCGCTTTCTGCATCTGGCGCAGCACGTGTTCGAGTCGCGCAGTATCGACCACGTAGAGTGGTGGTTGCAAAACGTCCTCGATTTTGAACTTCTCAGGATGAAGCATGCAGGGCATCACGTCTTTGCTGTGAACAAACCCGCACACGTCGTCTAATGTTTCTTTATAGACGGGCAGACGCGAGTAGCGATGTTGCTCGAACGCCCTGGTGATCTGTTCGAGATCGTTCGTATACGGCAGAGCGGCCATTTCCGTGCGGGGCACCATCGCTTCACGAACGAGGGTGTCGGAAAACTCGAACACGCGATGAATCAGCCGGCGTTCTTCGGCGCGCAGGTGTCCTTTTTCGCGCGAGATATCGATCAGTCGTCGTAGCTCTTCTTCGGTGTAGGTGGATGCGTGTTCGGCCGTTGCTTTGATTCCGAGTAGTTGAACTATTCGGACGCTGGCCCAGTCGAGCGCGCGAATGGGCAGGCTGAACACTTTGTAAAAAAGTTGCAGCGGGAGGGCGACGGCAAGCGCCGTTTTCTCTGCGACGGCAAGACCCATCAACTTCGGCGCCTGTTCGCCGAGCACTATGTGCAATGTCGTGATGATCGAGAATGCGATTGCGAATGCGATTCCGTGTCGGACTGAATCGGGTAGTCCGGCAAGTGGCGCTTCTAATAGTCGGGCGACGGCTGGTTCACCGATCCAACCGAGGGCTAACGATGCGAGCGTGATTCCGAGCTGACAGGCGGAGAGGTACGCGTTGAGATTTTTCAGCAGGCCCATCAACCGCTTTGCGGCGCGATTGCCGGCCGCGGCCATCGTTTCGATACGCGACGTGCGTAGGCCCACGAGGGCGAACTCAGCGGCGACGAAGAAGCCGTTAGCTGCCACCAACAGGATTACTGAGAGAAACTTCAGTAGGATCGAACCTGTGGCGAGAGGTGCGCTCGCGTCGCCTTCGGCGATCATCAAAACCAGCCAGTTACTTGGTAGCTCTGCCATGCTCGTGCGGAGTGAAAATCATAGCACGGAGGCGATTCCGGGGCAGACCATGGTCCGGTGTTCTTCTTTCAATGGGAACACGGATTCAAGGACTAAGAAGGATTAATGACCTGCGGCGGCCCCGGCGGCGCGAATACGCATCGGACGCCTTTCGTGTTTTTCTTGCGCACGCGTGAGTGCCTGATCTACACGAGGTTCGATGTTGCACTCAGGTTGCCGGCACACGGCCGCCAACTCGGAGACAACGAGGTAACGTGAACGTTCGAGCATGCGTTGTTCGCGAAAAGAGAGGGGTTTGATATTACTCAGATAGGTCAAATGCTTAAGAACCTCGGCAACCTCGAAAATGTCGCCGGTTCGCATTTTTTCTGAGAATTCCTTGAAGCGATCCTTCCAATCATTAGCCGGGGAGGAAAAATCATCTGCCAAAGCCTTGAAAAGCAAATCGCACTCACCCGATGAGATTGGGGCGCGCAGGCCAACTTCTGAGGCATTGGAAACTGGAACAAGGACCAGGGAGTTATTAGCAGCAAGACGAAGCGTATAAAAGGGTAGGAGCGTAGCGCCTATTTGCTTCTGTTCTATTTGCTCGATGGTCCCGATTCCATGATTCGGGTAAACGACCTTCTGGCCGACTTTAAAGCCCACCATGCACCTCCATCGAATTTGAAACATCAGACTGCGCCGCACGCGCTGTCTTGGGGAATTTTCTGAGCGACGCTGATTACGTCGGAAGCCCTGTTGGTAAGTGATTGAAGTCTAGCAAGCTCCCTTGCGAAAGGTCAAGGTTTAGTGGTCTACAGGGACAACCGAAAACACAAATTTTATTTAAAAACGACGCCTAGATTCACTTGAACGACAACTGATAGTCAGAGAGTGTCTGACACGGTTTTAGTTCGATGTCAGCCTTCTGTGATTCCGCGGTGCGACGAAGTTTCGTTCGCGCTTCGGCAGATTCAGGTGAGCGAAGTTTTACTAAAGTAGCCAGCTCCGCCTGTACCGGATTTTGGAGAAGAGACCAATAACGTCCCGGTGGGAGATTGTTGAGTGTAAACGTGCCATCGGAAGCGACGTCAATGATGAAGTAGCGCAACACATCAGCACCTTTATCAGCCTCCGCCGGTACGAGAAGAACGGCCGTTCCCGACGGAATCGTCGCACCTTCAGCGACAGGCACCTTTCCGCGAATCGACGCGGCACCTTCGGCGAGTGTGATCGTCAAGTCCGCGATCTTTTCTCCAGGCTTGATAGTGGTCCAACTAGTAGCGGGATCGATCTTCGGAGTCGCGGTTTTGGGCGTCGTTGTACTTGCAGCGGCAGGAGCGCCGAGTGAGATCGATTGCAGGTACCAGAAGCGCGCGTGGAAACTTGTATTTACACGATACCGCCCCGGCGACAAGTTGCGAAACAAGAAAGCGCCCTTTGCATCAGGCGACACCGCACCCGCGAACATTCTCATAAACAGCGGGCCGGTGTCCGCGTCTTTATCATTTCTGATGAGGTCGATCAGCGTTTCCGCAAACACCGGTTTACGTTTCCCCTGACACTCCGTCACCTTAGAAGGCTCGAGCACAATGCGTCCCCCGATCGTCGATGCAGGTCGTGTGATTAGTTCGATACCGCTCACGTCAGCACCTTTAACCGTGATGCGCTTCGGCTCAGACATCGAGAGGTCAGGGATCGATGTGATATTCATCTGATTGACCGGAAACTCTGTCGCGATGAGTTGATACTCACCATCGCCAACTCCCGCTATTTCGAAACCTCGCGCGCCCGGCGCCTGCATGGTGTTACCGGCAGGCATGAAACCTCCCTCGACAGGCATTAGCGTCACAGACGCACCGCCGTTTGCGCTTACTTTCACCGTGCCGCTCACCGTATGTCCTTGATCACTTCGATAACGAATATCGGCTGTGGTCTCTTCACCGCTGCGCACCGTGAACTCCGTCGCACTGTCGCGTGTTGAAGACGGCGCGTACATCGGTATATCCGTTTCGTACGGAGTCATCTGAAACGATTGATTACCCGCACCGCCGGCGCTGACGAGATAAGTGCCGGGAGCCAGACCGTACATCCGGTAAACGCCACGATCATCGGTCGTGCGTTCGGTGTTCCCGAATTGGGGCATTCGCACAACTTGTCCCTTTGGGTCGCGAATCCTGAGCGCGCGGACACGAATGCCGACGATTGGTTCGCCGGTCGCGTTAACCACATTTCCCGTTATCACTCCTCCTTTAATCATTTCGACTCTCACGGAATCACCGACCCGATGATAGGTCGGCGAGCCATCTGCTTCCGGCAACTGATAAACATAAGCAGGGGAATAGCCAGTGACGACGTAGAGTCCGGCTTCCAAACCATTCACGCGGAAGCGTCCTTCGCCATCGGCGGCCGTCGTGCGTCCGGCGTTCGTGGTTCCGAGTGCGCGAAGAAAGACGCTGGCGCCGGGCATTGGTTCGCCACGCTCGTTAACGACTGTTCCTGAGATCGTGCCCGCCGTTTGTTCATTCGACGTCTGTGGCGTGGGAGTTTGCTCTTGCGCTCCGGCCGTTGCGCACGTGAGGGCCAGGAGAACAAGCGCAACTGCGAGGAAATAAAACTTTTCTTTCATTGTCTTTGACAACAAGCGAATCAGGGTTTTGGTTGTGGCTGTGGTTGTGGCGTCATATCCACCGTCACCGAAACTTGATTGACGACTCCGTCCTGCACGCTAACTTCACGTTTCGCGGTTATCGGGTTTCTGTTGTTTGGTGACATTACCATCACCGTTACTTCGTAAAGTCCAGGAGATACTCCCTCCAGGAGAAACTGATTACGTGCATCGACCGGCGAACCAGTGATCTGCGCAGGCGGCGGTCCAGGTTTCATAAGCCGAACGAACATGCGTCCGCCCTCTGGCAACACTCCGTTTTCGAGCTTTACCGTTCCCTGGATCGTAGCCGTCCCGTAAGTCATAACGACGCGGACGCCCGTCAGTTGATCGCCGTCCTTGATTTCGATGCCACGCGGCATCGCAACTCCGTTGTGTTCCGTCCTAAGGATTGCGAAGCCTTTTGACGCGAGTGGGTTGAACGGCCCCGTTAACCAAAAACTAACCTGGCCGGGTGACAAGCCAGACAGACGAAACGAACCGTCCGGCCCGACCGGCGAAGAGATAGATGCGTAGGAAGCAGCTGTTCCGGCAGGCGCCGTCACGTATGCGCGTATTTGAAGTTCCGTCACCTTTGCGAACGCTTTCCTATCTTCGGGTTCCAGGACGATCACTCCCGAGATGCTCGATCCTTTTATCATTCGGACAGTTAGACCAGTTACATCGGAGTCGATGACGTCAAACGTCGTCGTCTCCATTCGCAGGTCCTGGGTTTGGCTCGAAAACATCGTCATTCCGTACTTCCCCGGTTGCACTCCCTCGACCACGAAATCACCCCGGGTGTTTGAGACGGCGGAGAGATCAGAGAACTCAAATCTCTCCCCAGACCGTCGCTGAAAAGCGAAACGAATATTCGGCACCGGCAAACCTTTTTCTGCGTCGATGACACGCCCGCTGACGCTGAAGGTTTGGATTGGAGCGCCCAGCGTGATGTCGACGTTCGCAACTTCACCGCCTTCCCGCACTTCAATGATCGTCGCCTTGGTTTGGTCTGTTGTGTCCTGGTGGTAAACCTGCTTGTAGACCACGCGTGAAGGCTCGTAGGAGTTGCCGAAGGTTGTGTCGTCACCGCGTCCGCTCGAGATCTTGTAGCGTCCGGGGGCCAGTCCGAAGACGCGATAGATGCCACGATCGTCGGTCTGCACACTTCCGGCTGGAAACACCTGGCGGTTCGGTTGTTGCTGAAAATCTGCGGCGCGAAATACGTAGACGTTCTGCTGGACCAGCGGGCGTCCGTCGGAGTCAGTGATCTTGCCCGTGATGACACCGCCGCGAACCAGCGAGAAGTTGATGTTCTCAACGTTTTCATCTTCGGCGACGATGACGCTTTTGCCGCGCTCGCCGACTGCCAGTTCCGGATTTACGTAGGCGGGAGCTATCACCATGATGTCGTAAGTGCCGGCGGGGACGTTCGAAATGCGGTAAATACCTTCCTGGTCAGTGATCGCCCTGAAAGACTTGTCGTTGGGAAAGATATTCATCGTCTGGCGCAATCCGATCGTCACTCCGGCCGCGGGCTTGTCTTTGATCGTCACGCGTCCTGAAACACTGCCGCGCGGAGTTTTAACCGGTGTTTTGGTTTGTGATTGCGCGCGCACGTAAACAGGCAGGCCGAGGAGCGTCAACAGAACGACTGCAAAAAAGCGAGTGGAGGAACTCATGTGACTTTGCTCCTTGGGCGGTTGAGGTGCCGGCGCATCATAGCCGAAGACGGTTCAGCGTGGAAGCTATTGGTGCTGGTCCGCAAGTATTCTTTCATCCGTGTTACCGGATCATGTTAGGATCGCGCGGCCATGGCTCATCTGAAAATCACCGACGCAAGCGGTCGTCAATGGCAATACAATTTCCTGCCAAAAGCCACTTGCACGATCGGTCGCGCGCCTGACAACTCGGTGGTCCTGGACGATCCTCGCGCCTCGCGTTACCACGCACACATCACGCAGTCCGACAACAGCGTCTTCACGATCGTCGACGGCGCCATGGTTAATAACCAACTGCGACGCAGCGCCAACAAAGTCTTCATAAACGGCGAACCGCGCTTCGATCAGCAGTTGAAGAACGGCGATCGCATCACGATCGGCGCGAGCACGTTGCGTTTTGAACAGCCGGTCGAAGAACGGACCACCGACGTCCGTTACGACGACAAGCCGCTCGGTCACACACAGTTATTGATCTCGGCCAGCGATGTGATGTCGACTGTGCTGCGTTCGAAAGATGAGGTTGCGGCGTCGCCGCAGCGTGACAAAGTGCTCGAAGCGCTGCAACGCAAGGCGAACATTCTCACCGCGCTTTACGAGATGAGCAAAACGCTTGGTTCGGTCTTCGATCTCAATGCGATTTTCGAAAAGGCGACCGACATCATCTTTCGCTCGACGCCTGCGGACCGCGTTGTAGCATTGCTCGCGGAATCAGCCACGGGTGAACTGGAAGACGCGAACCTCACTCCGATCGCGATGCGCGCGCGCGATAACAAACTCGAGGCACACGCGCGAAGACTTTCTATCGGACGGACCATCACGCGAAAAGTGATGAAGGACCGAGTCGCATTGCTTTCGCAGGACGCCGCGTCGGACGAACAGTTCGCAGGTGTGGATTCGATCGTGTCTCAGGGTGTGCGCTCGACGATCTGTGCGCCGCTCGTGACCGAGTCGCGTGTCCACGGTGCGCTGTATGCTGATCGACTCGATCCGTTCGCCGCGTTCAAGCCTGACGACCTGGAACTGATCAGTGCGGTCGCAGCGCAAGCCGCCGTTGCTGTCGAGAATGCTCGTGCTCACGAGCGCTTGGCGCGTGAAGAAGTTGCGCGCGCGAACTACAGCCGGTTCCTGCCTGAGTACGTCGTCAAGCAGATGCTGGATAATCCGGAGTCGTTCAAGCTCGGAGGCGTCAGTCAAACGATCACGATCCTGTTTGCGGATATTCGCGGTTTTACGCGCATCTCCGAACATGCGCCGCCGGAAAAGATCGTCAACCTGCTGAACCGGTATTTCTCGGCAATGACCGACATTATCTTTGCGCACGGCGGTACGCTGGATAAGTATTTGGGCGATGGTCTAATGGCCCTGTTCGGCGCGCCCACCGCAACACCCGACGACGCCTCCAATGCTCTGAACGCGGCGGTCGCCATGCAGCGTCGCCTGCTCGGTATCAATCGCGAGTTGCATGACGAGGGTTTGCCCGAGATTGGTGTCGGCATGGGGTTGCACACCGGGGAAGCAATTGTCGGTTACATCGGCTCGGATCGGCGTTCGGAGTACACCGCAATTGGCGATACTGTGAATACTTCCTCGCGGTTGGAGTCGAATGCCCGTGGCGGAGAGATTCTGATTAGTGATGCAACTGCGCAGGCTGCTCACAGTCGGTACAAGTTGCAGCCGCGCGATGCGATTATGGTTAAGAACCGCGAGCAACCGGTGAAGCTTTGGGAAGTCGACTGGCAAAAGGCCAGCGGATCGTTTTAGTAACACGGATTCAAAGCCGAAGACAGATTTGGCAGATTTGTTTTAGCACGCAGGGATCAACGAACAGGGGTTTCATGGATAGGTTTTTATGTCGTTTATAGGCAGGACCAGAACTCTCCTCAGCCTCAGTGGCCTGCGCAACCTCGTCTCCGATTCAATGGCGATCGACATGGGATCCGCGAGCACGATCATCGCCGTGCGCGGTCGTGGTGTCGTTGTCGACGAGCCGTCGGTGGTTGCGGTCAACAAGGTTAATGGCGAAGTCATTGCGGTTGGGAACGAAGCGCACAAGATGCAGGGGCGCGAGGCGCGCGACGTTACCGTGATTGCGCCGTTGGTGGATGGCGTCGTCGCCGATTTCGAACGCACGCGCACGATGTTGGACCACTTCGTACGCGAAGCGAGAAGCGGGTTGTCGCATTTCAGCAGGCGCGCCGTGATGAGTGTGCTATCGGAAGTGACGCAGGTCGAGCAGCGTGCGTTGCTGGCTGCTGCGGAAGAGGCGCGCATCAGCACGGTCTACATGATTGAAGAAGGACTTGCGGCGGCAATTGGCGCTGGAGTTCCTTTGAACGATGAACATGCGGCGGCGGTAGTGGATATCGGTGGTGGCACGACGAATGTTGCGGCGATCATTAGTGGATCGATCATCGCCTCGCGTGCTGAACGGCTGGGCAGTGCTGATATCGATCTCGCGATCATGGACCGGTTGCGACGGCATCGTGGTCTGACAATCGGTGTGCAGACCGCTGAGCGAATAAAGCTGGAACTGAGTTCCGCTATTGAACCCGCCGATCCGGGGAAGAGTTTCAACGTGCGTGGGCGCGATGTTCAGACTGGGAGTCCCGGAGCGGTGGATATTACGGCTGCGGAAGTGCATTCGATTTTGTTGCCTATCATTCGGCGCATTGCGATGGAAGTGCGGTCGATGTTAACTGAGTTGGCGCCGGAAGTTGCGGGTGATGTTTATACGCGCGGTGTGATCCTGACTGGCGGTGGTGCGTTGATGGAAGGGTTGTCGGAGTATTTACAGAGAGAACTGGGGCTCGCCGTGCGCGTCGCGGACGAACCGCGATTTGCGATCGTGCGTGGTCTACAGCAACTTTACGAAGAACCGTTATTGCTGCGACGCGTCGCACGCACCGAAGCGCATCATGTGATCGACGCGGCGATTAATGAAATCTGAACCACGCGAATCGAATGAGATTTACTGATATCTACAAAAAGACGATCACGGTGGCGCGAATCTTTGGGATACCGGTGCGCTTTGACTACCGCTGGTTCGTAGTTTTCATACTGAGCGTTTGGCTGATTGCGGCGAACCTGGGGCGCGGGGGAATGTGGGTCGGCAGTTACAAAATGGTCCCACTGGACGTCCCCACCGCATGGGGCCTCGCCATAGTTACAACTCTCGGACTATTCCTCTCAGTGTTGGGCCACGAGTTGTCTCACGCGCTGATGGCACGTGCTGAAGGAATCGAAATCGAGGAGATCGTGTTGCATCCGTTCGGCGGGCTTGCACGCCTGCGCAACGAACCTGAAAGCCCGGGAGCGGAATTCAGAATCGCCGTTGCCGGACCAGCCGCCAGTTTTCTTTTTGCACTGATCAGCTTCCTCTTAATGCTTCCGGCAATGATGTCTGACTATCCGACCATCGCCGGAGTGTTGCTACTTCTCTGCGCCGGCAATCTGTTGCTGGCAGTTTTCAACCTCTTTCCTGGTTATCCACTCGACGGCGGTCGCGTATTACGCGCGATCCTCTGGAAACGAACTAAAGACATCAAAGAAGCGACGCGCCTCGCCGGCATTTGCGGCATGCTGATCGCCGCGATACTGATCATCTTCGGCGTCTATATGGCGATCGCACCGAGTTTCCGCTCGTACTTCATGGGCTTTTGGTCAGTGCTCGTCGGATTGTTCCTCTTCGACGCCGCGTACAGCGTCGTCAAGCATGTTCGCGGTCGCGTGCAGAACATCGTGAAGGAAGCGATGTCCGCGCCGTTTGCGGTCGAACCCGACCTGCTGATTAGCCACTTGATCGACTCAATTCTACCGATGCACCGTCAGGTCGCCTTTCCGGTAGCTCTCAACAACCGCCTGCACGGGATTGTCTCGCTCGAGGACCTGAAAACTCTGCCGCGAGAACGCTGGCACCTCACTAAAGCGCGCGACGTGATGCGCCCGATTGCGCCGCGGTTTTTTGTCGAACCAAACGCGACGCTCGACTACGCCCGCGAGCTCATGAAACGAAACGGGATCGGGTCGCTTGCCGTAGTGGGGAAGAACGGCGAACTGGTCGGGTTCCTGCAAAGCGGGAAATTCAAGCGCAAAAAGCAGCGTGTAAAGCGCGCCGCCTCATAGTTTCTTTCAAACCAGAACACAGATATAATCCGAACGGAGCTTCACTTTCATACACTCTAAGAGACGATGTTTTTCGCGTCAGAGTGTATCCGGAGAAACTAAGTTGCCGCTGGATAGCCGAGCATCGTGGACGTACAGATTTGATAACTCGAGATGTTACTACTACTGCCATACACTGAGTATTTGAGGCGAATGATTGAGCCGCGCAACGTCGCGGACATCATCTTCGTCTTTTTGCTCGTGTATGCAGTTTTGAAACTCCTGCGCGGCACACGCGCCGCGCCAATGGCTGCCGGAATCGCCGCCCTCATTTTCCTCTACTGGCTTTCAATCAAACAAGATCTTGCGACCCTGGAATTCGTCTTAAGTAACGGTCTGCTCTATATCGGTATCGCCATCATTGTGTTGTTCCAGTCGGAGATTCGTCAGGCGCTGATTACGTTTGGAAACCGCTTCCGGGTGCCGTTTTCGCGTCATCGTGGACAGTTCGGCGAGGGCGTTTACGACGAAGTTATTCTTGCCGCAAGCACGCTTGCTTCGATGAAGACCGGCGCGCTAATCGTTATCGAGCGAACCGTTGGTTTGAAGAACGTGACGGATGGCGGCGTCCAGCTCGATGCAGAGCTCAGTTACGATCTGCTCGTCAGCATTTTCAACACCGCGAGTCCGCTCCACGATGGCGCAGTTGTCATTCGACGTCATCGCATCGCAGCGGCATCCTGCTTTCTACCATTGACACTCAATCCGCGGCTCTCGCGCGACCTCGGAACACGTCATCGCGCCGCGATCGGAGTGACCGAAGACACGGATGCCGTTGCTGTGGTTGTCTCGGAAGAAACCGGCCTGCTCTCGTTCGTTCAAAAAGGCGAGATCAAACGCGGATTGGATCCGCCGAAACTGCGTGCCGCGATCTTCGAAGCGCTTGGCGTTGTTCGAAAAGTGAAAGAGAAAGAACCGAAGGCTGCGGAGGCAAATGAGACCGAGGAGATCGCTTCGGTCTGAGAAATGCGAGATTGCGAGAATTGCGAAAATGCGAAATTTCACAATTCCTAGGAGTTCGACATTTTCGCGATCACGCAATCTCGCAATTCCGCAATCGCGCAATTCCGCAATGAGTAAAATATGCCGTTCCAGGACGTAGATGAAGTTGAGACTTCTGACCCGCGCGCACCCAGCCGGGCAGCGAAACTCGCGCGCAAGCTCTTCCTGGAAGACTGGGGAGTGAAACTACTTTCGCTGGCAATTGCGCTTGTTCTTTGGTTGGTCGTCACCGGGCAGAATGAACCAGTGACGGCGCACGTCAACGTTCAGCTCAACTACATTCGCCCACAAACGTTGGAGATCAGTAACGATCCACCGCGAACTGTTGACGTCACGCTCACAGGCAGCAGGAATAAATTAGACGACTTGACTGCACTTGACCTCGTAGCCACGGTCGACCTCAGCGATCAACAACCGGGCGAACGAGTTCTGCGTTTGGCTGACAAGGCGAAGATCCCATTGCCGCAGGGCGTGAAAGTGGACGGGTATCAACCCAGCGCGATCCCCATTCGTCTCGAGCAGATTATCGAGCGCCAGATCGCGGTCGAGCCCAAGCTCGAAGGGAAACCGGCGGACGGGTATCAGGTCTACGCAGTACGTCCGAGCAAAGCCGCGGTGATAGTGCGCGGACCGGAAAGTCGCGTAAATGCATTGCAGAAATTGGAAACAGAATCGATTTGGCTGTCGGGCCACAAGCAGACGTTCACGGCGGAGAAACTTGGACTAGACGTTCCCGATCCAAAAGTGGATCTGGTCGATCCGGTGGTAGACGTGCAAGTCGAGATTGCGGAAGTGCCGGTCGAGCGTGCCTTTTCAGATGTGCCAAACGGCTCAGGTCCGCTGATGACGATCACCGTTTCGGGTCCTCCGAGTATTCTCGACAAGTTAAGGGCGAAAGATTTGCAGATCGAATCCTCGCCCAGTGCTAACGGCCCGCAAATGGAACGCAAGCTGCGAGTCGCACCTGAATTTGAAGGAAAAGTCACGTTGAAATCGATCAAGGAACAGTTGGAGCGATAGGTATTGAAACCTCTTTTTGGCACGGACGGCATTCGAGGCGAAGCCGGACAATTTCCACTGGACGCACCCACAGTCAGCGCAATCGGTTATTCACTAGCGCGTCACCTTTCAAAAACAATCGATGCACCTGAAATCGTGATCGGTAGGGACACGCGCGAGTCCGGCGAGTGGATCGAATGCGCGCTGATAGACGGCGCTACTCGAGCCGGCGCGACGTCTTTATCGGCGGGAGTTATTACTACGCCCGGTGTCGCTTTTCTGACGCGACAACTCAACGCCGATGCCGGTGTCGTGATCAGCGCATCGCACAATCCGTATCAGGACAATGGGATCAAGATCTTCGCTCCTTCGGGTCAGAAGATGGACGACTCCGTCGAGCGCGTGATCGAAGCTGATATCCACGCAGGCGTTTCGCAGGAACATCCTTCTTCGGACGCCAATCCACCGTCGCCCGAGCAGGAACACGAACTTCAGCAGCAATACCTCGCCTTCCTGTCCGATCAAATCGGCAAAGACCTGGACCTGCTGGGAATGAAGATCGTCATCGATTGCGCGAACGGCGCGAGTTCTAACCTCGCCCCACCGTTATTCGAACATCTCGGCGCTGAAACAATTGCGATCAACGCGAATCCTGACGGACGCAACATCAACCTCAACTGCGGGTCGTTGCACATCGATGCGCTCCGCGAACAAGTCATACAACACAAAGCCGATCTCGGCGTGGCGTTCGATGGTGACGCTGATCGGTCGCTCTTCGTCGACGAAACCGGAAACTTTGTTGACGGCGACGCGACCCTGTGGGTACTCGCGAATCACCTAAAAGCGCACGGTCGCCTCAAAGACGACACCGTAGTCGCCACCGTGATGAGCAACATCGGTCTGGAGATCGCGTTTCGGGCTGCTGATATCAAACTCGTCCGCACCGACGTCGGGGACAAATACGTGCTCGATGAATTGTTGAAGTTGGGTGCGAGTCTCGGTGGCGAGCAATCGGGTCACGTCATTCTTCCGCAGTTGAGTCTCGCCGGCGATGGCATGATCACTGCCCTCTCACTGCTGAGGGCATTGCGCGACTCCGGAAGGTCGCTGGGGCAAGCGACTACGGGGTTCCAAACCTACCCTCAAACGCTCTTGAATGTCCGCGTTCGCGAGAAGCGTCCATTTTCCGATCTACCGTCTGTCCAGGCGGCCGTTGGCGAGGTCGAAAAGCAGCTCGCCAATAAAGGAAGACTGCTCCTCCGCTACTCCGGCACTGAACGGCTGGCGCGGGTGATGATTGAAGGCGAGAGCCAGCACCAGATCGAGGCGTCGGCGGAGAAAATTGCGGCGGCCATCAAGCAGGAGATTGGGGCGTAATTAACCACCCTCACTTTGAAATTTCTACACGGCTGATCGCGAAATATCTACACGCTAATTACCTCGTTACCGAGCGGCCGATCCGAAAAATTTCGGTAATGCAAAGCTTTTGTATAGCAAACTTAGGTTAGTTCGCATGCAGGAAAAAAGGCTCTTGCACGGCACAGCCATTGCGGTGTATATTGCGGGGCAAGAGAGACGGTTGGTGGATCCTCCGTCTCAAGTGGTTGCTGGGGTGAGGACAGTAACCACGAATATGGATGGGCGCGACGCACTCCCACGTATGTCGCGCCCATTCGCTATTTGTAACGGCTGAGCAGTTTCATCCGTGGTGATGGCCCCAAGATGCGCCGGCTCGAACTCGCCCTTAATCAAGAAACTCGACGAAGTGAAATCAATGTCGGTCGCGGGATAAGACTGAATCTCGCAGCGCTCGTCTCACCGTCACTTCCGAAAAGACCACGCCGGATCGGAATCATCTCCAACGACAGAGTCTTTCAACTTTATGGCCGCGCCGTAGTGCGGACTCTGAAGCGTGAAGGCTTCAAAGTTTCCACCTGGTTGATGCCCGAAGGCGAGCGTCACAAATCGTTTCGGGCGCTTGAAAATGCGGTCAAGTTTTTGAACGACAACAACTTCGAGAGAGACGATCTCGTGGTTGCGCTTGGCGGCGGCGTCGTCGGGGACCTCGCTGGGTTTGCGGCGGCGATTTACCTTCGCGGACTGCCACTCGCGCAGATGCCGACGACGTTGCTATCGCAGATTGATTCGTCAGTCGGCGGAAAGACCGCGATAAACCTGCCTTCGGGCAAGAACCTCGTGGGCGCGTTTCATCAACCGGCGTGTGTGGTGATCGACACCGAAACACTGATGTCGTTGCCGCCACGAGAGCTGGTTTCGGGGTTTTGCGAGATGGTGAAGCAGTCGCTGATCGCCGATAAGTCGCTGTTTGAACAAACAGTTGCCGGGTTGCGGCAAGTGCGACATAGCCGGCAGTTTCTGCTGACGTCTGACTTTGAAGACTTGATCGCTGCACACTGCGGCTTCAAGGCGAGTATCGTCGCCAACGACGAGCGTGAGTCGACCGCTCGCTCGGATGCGAAGTCACGCCGCATCTTGAATTTCGGGCACACGACGGCGCATGCGCTGGAAGCAGTTACGAATTATCGAGTGTTTCGGCATGGTGAGGCGGTTGGTTATGGAATGTTAATTGCGGGAGAGTTGTCGAGAAACCTGGGTTTGCTCGACCCGGGCGAGCTTGAATTGTTGCGCGAGGCCGTGCATCTCTGCGGGCCATTACCACGCGCCGACAATCTCGATCTTAATCACATCATCAGCGCGCTAAAGCACGACAAGAAAAGCGTCGCGGGCCAAATCAATTGGGTGTTGCTCGAGGCGGTGGGCTTGCCGAAGATTGTTGAGGGCAAGCTCATCAGTGCGAAATCGTTGCGACTCTCGCTGCGGGCCGGGTTACAGCACGCGCGAGACGGAAGGAAAGTTCAAAGTAATGCGAAAATCAAGTGAACGTGGCAGTGGCCGACTCCAGTTCCTGATTGTAATGACCGTTATCGTGGCGGCGGCGTATGCTGGATATCTTTACATCCCCGTTTCGTTTCGTGCCCACGCTTACAAAGACCTGATGCAGCATTATGCTAACGTTGCGGCGACGCAGGGGTATGAGCCGTCATGGGTCAGTCAGCAACTGCTTAAGAGCGCCGCTGAACACGACGTGCCGCCAAACGCCGTCGTCACACCGCTGCGCCGCGACGAACGCGTTGAGGTGCGGGTTCAATATGTGAAGCCGATCGAATTCCCCGGCTACACCTACAACTACGAATTCGATCACACCGTCAAGAGCACGGCATTCTTAGTCGTCAAATAGCGACAGACGTTAGCCACAAAGAGGCACAAGAAGCACAAAAGGCACAAAAAGGAAGAAGGAAGGAAAGAGGAAGGAATTAACTCCTGTCCTCTTTTTCTCTTTTGTGCCTCTTGTGTTTCTTGTGCCTTTTGTGGAATCTGTCGTGCGCTAATGTGGAGCGCCGTCGAGGAACGCTTTGAGTTTTCGTGAGCGTGATGGATGACGAAGCTTGCGCAGAGCTTTGGCTTCGATCTGGCGGATACGTTCGCGCGTCACTGCAAAATGCTGGCCGACCTCCTCGAGCGTGTGCTCCGATCCCGTCGTACCAAGCCCGAAACGCATCTTGATAACTTTTTCCTCGCGCGGCGTGAGCGTCGCGAGCACTTCGTCGGTAATCTCGCGCAGGTTCGACGCAACCACAGCATCCGCCGGATTCAGGATCGACTTGTCTTCGATAAAGTCGCCGAGATGTGAATCCTCTTCCTCACCAATCGGCGTCTCCAGCGAGATCGGCTCCTGCGCAATCTTCAAAACCTTCCGCACCTTCGATACCGGAATATCCATCTTGCGCGCGATCTCTTCGCTGGTCGGTTCGCGTCCCAACTCCTGGACCAGCGATCGCGACGTACGAATCAACTTATTGATCGTCTCAATCATATGAACCGGGATACGAATCGTGCGCGCCTGATCGGCAATAGCTCGGGTGATTGCCTGGCGGATCCACCACGTCGCATAGGTCGAAAACTTGTAACCGCGTCGCCATTCAAACTTATCAACCGCCTTCATCAACCCGATATTCCCTTCCTGAATAAGATCCAGGAATTGAAGTCCACGGTTGGTGTATTTCTTGGCAATTGAAACGACGAGCCGCAGGTTGGCTTCGACCAGTTCGCGTTTCGCCTGACCGGTTTGCTGTTCGCCCGTGGTGATTGCTGCTAGCGCGCGCTTGATTTCGACCGGGGTCACGAAGTGGTCGATCTCGATTTGCCCCAACCGTTTACGCGCGGCAATGATCCGGCGTCGAAACTCTTTCTGATCTTCGGGTTTGATCCGTTTGCGTGTCGACTTCTCGTTCAAACTGTCGATCTCGCGTTCAGCTTCGCGTACGGACTTATGCACCGCACGAATGGAGTTGATCAGACGCTGTCGAGCGCGCTCGGTGAGATTGAGCCGGCCGATCTCCTGCGCGATTTCCAGCCGGCAACGCGCGACTGTACGCTTCAACCTGGTGAGTTTCCGGCTCTTCTTCCCGCGCGCGATCTTTATCTCCTCCTGAAGTTTTTCCAACTCCTTCAGGGTGCCTTTGGCGATCCGGCTGATGTTCTGAATACCCTCGATGGTCCAGGCGCGATACTCTTCGGCCTTGTCTTCATCGCCGGTCAGTTCAGCCTGCTCTGAAAAGACGACCGTCTCGCGAATGTTCAGTTTGCCGGCTTCCAGCTCTTCACCAATGCGAAGCAACTCGCGAACGGCGATCGGCGAACGCGCAATTGCTTTTTGAGTTTTTAATTGACCGCGCTCGATGCGCTTGGCGATCGCCACTTCACCTTCGCGTGTGAGCAGCGGCACGACTCCCATTTCTCGCAAGTAGAGCCGCACGGGATCGTTGGTTTTTTCGAGGGCGCCGGCGGAGAGATCGAGTTCGATGTCTTCGTCGAGAGCTTCTTCGTCTTCGTCGGAGACAACGGCGGCGGCTTGTTCTAGTAGACGTTCGTCGGAGTCAGCGACGGGAATGTTCGACCCTTCCAGTTTCTGGAGGACGTCTTCGATATCGTCAGGCGAGACGACGTTATCGGGTAGCTCACGATTGAGATCGTCGAACGTCAAGTACTTCTTGTCGCCGCCGAGCTCGAGCAGCCGTTCCATTACATCGTCGCGATCCTTGTCTTCGATACTCACCTTGTAAAACCTGCCTGGGGAGACGTTTACATTTCAGTTTGATGTGCTTCCGAAATTGGAACCAGCGCACGCTGGCGTTTTTGCGATAGCAGCATGAATTCGTTTGATAATGCGGCGACTTTTTCCGCGTCTTCCGCTCGTTCGGCCTCGGCCAGTTCTGATTTCAACTGTTCGATCTGGTCCTGCACCTTCATAACGCGAAAACTAAAGACGCATTCGGCCGGGGTAAGGCTCTGATTTATCGCATGCAATTCGCGTGTATCCCATTTTCCGGAGTCGCCCATCATCAGGGTGGCTATTAGACTCGCAGGGATATTGTCTGGCTCCGTTTTCTGAGAAAGACTGTCGAAATCGACGCGTTCGCCTGTGCGTGTCAGTTCGATCACGGCGCGAAAAATCGAGGCCGTCATCAAATCTTCATAATCTTCCGGCCGCAGTATCGCGAGAATCTCGTCACGCTTACGATCGTCGGCAAAGAGCAACTCGAGCAGGCGCTGTTCTGCGATCGTCGGTGTTGCCGTGCGCCGCCCCTGGACCCTCTGTTTGGCATCGATGATTGGGCTCCTCGACCGGAGCGACATCCAAAGCTCGCGTCGCAGCGTAGCGTCAGTAATGCGAAGTGCATCCATTGCCATATCAAAATACTCGCGCTTCTGGACGCTACTGTTGACGGCCTTAATGTAAGGAAGAACTTCTTCGACGGCCTCACCCTTCTCAGCGGGCCGGTGAAGATTACGGCCGCGCAAAGCATTCTCAATTACGAATTGTATGTGTGGTTGGGCCTGTGCTCGTCGCCGTTGATATTCAGTTACGCCAAACTTTCGGATGTACTCGTCGGGATCGGCACCGTCGGGAAGCACCAGCACTTTCACTTCGAGATCTTCCGCAAGCAGGATCTCGATCGACTTCTTCGCTGCCTGAACGCCAGCGCGGTCGCCATCATAGTTGACTACAACTTTGCGCGCAAACCTGCTTATCAGCTTCACCTGGTCCGATGTCAACGCAGTGCCCAAACTCGCTACGATGTTCTTTACGCCGGATTGATACGGCACGATCAGATCGAGAAAACCTTCGACGAGAATCGCGAAACCCTGCCGTCGAATCTCATCGCGCGTGAGGTTTAGACCAAAAAGATTTCGACCTTTCACATAGGCGGCGGTCTCCGGCGAGTTGATGTACTTCGCGTCTTCGTTTCTCAAAGTGCGGCCGCCGAATGCGATGGGCCGCCCCTGGTGATCGAACACGGGAAACATCAAACGTCCTCGGAAGCGATCGTATGAACCACCTTCGTCTTTCTTGACTACCAGACCACTGCGTTCGATCTGTTGCTGCGTCGCGCCTTTCTGACGCAGGTACGTAGAAAGCGCGTCCCAACTATCAATGGCGTAGCCTAGTCGAAACGTTTTCTGTGTTTCGTCGGTGAGTTCTCGCTGGTTGAGATAGTCGCGCGCGATGCGGCCTTCAGCACTCGATTCCAGTTGTTTTTCCCACCAATCGAGGGCCCAGGAGTTGAGTTCAACGACTTCGTCGGATTCCTGTCGACGCGCTTCAAAGCGACTGTCGTCGATTAGCTTCGGCAACGGCATGCCGATCTTGTCGGCGACGATTTTGATTGCCTCGGGAAATGCGACGCGCTCGATCTCCATGACAAAGTTGAAGACAGAACCGCCTTTGTGGCAGCCGAAACAGTAGAAGATCTCTTTGGCTGGACTGACCGAGAACGAAGGCGTCTTTTCTTTGTGAAACGGGCAGCAGGCCATCCAGTTCGCGCCCTTTTTCTTGAGCTGCACGTAGTCCTGAATGACGCGAACGATGTCTGCCTGTCGTTTGAGATCGTCGATGAAAGTTTGGGGGTAACGCATTTGCGCCTTGGAACTTCGGGAGAAGCTATTGTCTCAACTCAACCACCGTAGCACCAGCCCCGCCCTGATCGGGTGGCGCCGGTCGGAAACGATCGACATGAGGATGCCCGTCCAACAATCCGCCGATGGCGCGGCGCAACGCGCCGGTGCCGTGTCCATGTACGATTCGCACTTGCGACAGCTGCGCCAGCGAAGCTTCATCGAGAAACTTATCAACTGCGTCGACTGCTTCGTCAGTTGTTTGGCCGATGACGTTCAACTCTGACACGGCGCGCTGTTCGGCGGTTGAGCTAACGCGGACATCAGCGTTTGCCGAGTGTCGCAGCTTTTCGAGTTTGCCTCCCTTTGGTGCTGCGACTGCCTGGACCAGTTCGAGGTTTTCCAGTCTCTCTCTGAAGCGTAAAGATTTCACGCGGACTTCCGCGAGCCCGTCTTTGATCTGATCGACGATGCCGACTGAACCAAACGAAAGAAGTCTAACTGTGTCGCCAACCAGGATCTCTCGTGACAGAGTTTTGAACACAGGTTGCTCCGATTTCTCGGCGGATTTCTCGGGTACAGACTCGGGAGCAACAACAACCTTCACCGATCGTTTTATTTCACCAACGTTTCGTTGAACTTCTCGCTCGGCCCGGACACGTTCAGTTTTGTTTTCAATCCGGCTGACCAGTTCGTGCGCGCGTTTTTCGAGATCGGCCAGTGTGCGTTGGACCAGGTTGTCGAACGTCAATTGGCGCTGCCGTTCCTGTTTTTCAGCTTCCTTGTCAAGCGACGCAAACCTCTCCGCGACTGCCGTGCGCTCTTCTTCCAACGCGCGGCGCAGGGCCTCAGCTTCTTCCGACTCCCGTTTGATTCGTTTCAGATACTCCGATGCCTGCAACGATGAGTCTTTAACTGAATTCACGGCCGTGTCGACGATCGATGCAGGCACGCCGAATCGACGCGCGATCTCGAGTCCGGAAGAAGCACCGGCGAGACCGACAAGCAGCCGGTAAGTCGGTCGCAGCGTTTTCTCGTCAAACTCGACACTGGCGTTGATGACTCCCTCCTCGTTGCCCGCGTACATCTTCAGTCCGCTGTAATGCGTCGTGGCGATCACGTGCGCACCGCAAACGCGGCGGAAGTTGTCCACGACCGCCACGCCAAGCGCCGAACCTTCTTCGGGATCGGTTCCGGTGCCGACTTCATCAAGCAACACGAGCGCCGGTGCTTCGCAAATGTCGAGCATGCGCGAGATGTTGGCGACGTGCGACGTAAACGTCGATAGATTTGCGGCCAACGATTGGTGATCGCCGATGTCTGCGAGAACCGAAGCGTAAAACGGTACGCGAGCAGATTTCGCGGGCACTGAGATGCCCGACATTGCTGCCAGCGCCGATAGTCCGGTGGTTTTTAGAACGACGGTTTTACCGCCGGCGTTTGCGCCGGAGATCACCATCGCGTTTTTGTCATCGTCCAATGCAAACGAAACGGGAACGACCTCTCCACCACTAGCACGCAGATTTTCTTCAAGCAACGGATGCCGAGCTTCGATCAATTCCAGACGACGGCTCGACAGCGGCGTTGCCGGATCTGCGTCGATCTCCGGGATCACGCAGTTGAAGCGCTGATGAAACAAAGCCTTCGCATTGATAAAGTCCAGTTCGGCAACCGCCACGGCCGCCATCTGAATTGCCGGCAGCTGCTCCCGCAACTCTTCTGTCAGAGCAAACAGGATCCGCGCAATTTCGCGCGCTTCTGCCTCACGCAAGCCCTGCAATTCATTATTTGCGTCGATTGTTTCGAGCGGCTCGACAAATGCCGTTGCGCCCGACGAGGAGTAACCGTGTGCGACGCCCGCGACACGGCCACGATGATCCGCTTTGACTGGAATCACGAAACGATCGTTGCGCATCGTGACGAGTTCATCCTGAATTGCTTCAGACGATCTTCGCATCAAGCTTTCGAGTGATCGGGTGATGCGCGAACGCAAGGTCGCGATCTCGTGGCGAATGTTTGCGAGTTCCGGACTCGCGCGATCGTCGAGTTCTCCGTCGGGCAGGATCTTGTTGGTGATGCGCGCGACAAGCGTGTTGAGATCACGCGGCAGAGTTTCGACCAAACGCCAAAGCGCCGGTGCATTCTCGCGTTCATCGTAGATCGCGGCCCGCGCGGACATCGCCTGTTCGCACAAACGGGCCATCTGCAATAACGACAATGTGTCGAGAGGCGCGCCTTCGACGTGCAACCGGGCGATTGTCTCCGCGGGATCGCTAATATCACTGAAGGACCATCTCGCGCCGCGGTTTCGCAGCGTCACGCATTCCGCCAGCGCAGTGAGCTCGTGCCGTAACGCGTTTCGATCCGCGAGAGGCGCAAGTGTTTCGATCCGCCGCTTGCCCGCTTCGGTTTGCGCGTTGCGTTTAATGAGGTCCAGCAACTGCTGATATTCGAGTGTTCCAAAAGCCTGGTCGTTCATGCCTATTCCTTAATGAGTGCTGGAAAGGTTACACCGCGCCCAGCACGACAAACAAATCGTCGCCATATACAATGGCAGACATCCAGTGAAACACGCATTCCTAACGCTGATCATCATCTTGTCTGCGATCGCAGCCAGTTCTACGTTCGTTCCTGAGCGAGGTGTCGTTATGTCGTCACAAGAAAGAGCGCGAGTTCGCGCGCCGGAAATTCAAGGCGGGAGCGGTTGGTTGAATACTGACAAACCGCTGTCACTGGCTGCCCTCAAGGGAAAAGTCGTGTTGCTGGACTTCTGGACCTACGGCTGCATCAACTGCATCCACATCATTCCCGATCTAAAAAAGCTCGAAGCGAAGTATCCAAAGGAGCTCGTGGTGATCGGCGTCCACTCCGCGAAGTTCGAAAATGAAAAAGACCCCGAAAACATCAGGCGCATCATTCTGCGTTACGAAATTGAGCATCCGGTTTACAACGATTCGAAATTCGCCGTCTGGCAAAGCTACGGTGTGCGCGCCTGGCCCACGCGCGTGTTGATCGATCCAGCGGGTTACATCATCGGTGGTGTCTCAGGAGAAGGCTACTACGATGAAATAGACCAGACGATCGCGAAAGTAGCCGAGGATTTTCGTAAGCGTGGCGAACTCAACGAAGCGCCACTGGAGCTCGTGCTGGAACGCGCGAAAGTCGGCGACCTGCCGCTCGCGTTTCCGGGCAAAATACTTGCCGACGCCGCCAGCGATCGACTCTTTATCGCCGACTCAAATCACAATCGCATCGTCGTTTCCAAACTCGACGGCACGCTTGTCGAGACTATCGGCGCCGCTGATGTTGGCGCGGCCGATGGTGCTTTCGACAAGGCGACCTTCTACCGGCCGCAGGGTCTCGCACTCGCCGGCAATAGTCTTTATGTCGCCGACACCGAAAATCATTTGATCCGGCGTGTAGATTTAAAGACGCGCAGCGTCGAGACCATCGCCGGCACAGGAAAGCAGACGCGCGAGTATCCGCCGAAGGGAGGGCCCGCCCGAACGACCGCATTGAGTTCTCCCTGGGATCTCGAACTCGTCGGCCGAACGCTCTACATCGCGATGGCTGGTCCACATCAGATCTGGAAACTCGATCTTGACAACAATCAGGTCTCGGTCTTTGCCGGCTCGGGACGAGAGGCACGTTTGGACGGATCGCTCGCGGAGTCAGGCTTTGCGCAACCATCAGGGATCGCGGCCATTGACAACACGCTTTACGTTGCCGATAGCGAGTCGAATATCATTCGCGCGATTGACATCACCGGCGGAACGGTAAAGACGCTGGTCGGTGGTGACCTGTTTGAGTTTGGTGACGTCGACGAATCCGGCGACAACGTACGGTTGCAACACCCACTCGGCATCGTGCCCTTCGGCGACAAGCTCCTGATCGCCGATACGTACAATCACAAGATTAAAGAACTCGATCCCAAACGGCGTCGCGTCGTGAGTTTGTTTGGCACCGGCAAGCCGGGCCAGGCTGACGGATCATCGCCTTCGTTCTATGAACCAGGCGGACTCACCGTTGCAAACGGAAAGCTCTACGTCGCCGACACAAACAATCACGCCATTCGCGTCGTCGATCTAAAAACGAAACAAGCAAGTACGTTGCGAATGAACGGTCTGACGCCGCCGGCCAAGAACATGCAGGCGTTGGAAACCGCGGATGGTCCAAACGCGGAAGAGACGCGTATCGCGGCGCAGGAAATCCGTGCGGGAACAAATGGCTTCCTGAACATCGACGTCCAATTACCGTCGGGCTATCACCTCAACCCGCTGGCGCCGCAGCGTTACAAAGTTTCTGTTGAAGGCGCGGCCATCAAGTTCGATGAAACTAACGCTTCGCGTACGACAAAAGACCTGAAGCTTCCCTTGCGTATTCCATTTACATCCGGCGCAACGCCTGGATCCGCGAACGTCCGCGCACAAGTCACGCTTTTCTACTGTCGCGAAGACAACACGGGCACTTGCCGGATCAAAACGCTCGTCTGGCAGGTTCCAGTGAACGTTGCCAGCGCGAGTTCCAACAGCGAGGTCAAACTTCAGGGCAAGTTAACCACCGATTAAAAGGATCTGTTAATATCGCTGCTCCCCTAAATTCATATTCAAGGAGTGAGTGCTGTGGCCGATAAACCATTTCTCACTGACATAAAAACTTTGCGCGAACGCGCCCGGAAACATATCGAGAATGGCGCTGTTACCGAAGGCTATACTGCTGATCGCGAAACTGTAGTCAAACTTTTGAACGAGGCACTGGCGACTGAAATCGTTTGCGTGCTGCGCTACAAGCGACATTACTTCATGGCGTCAGGCATTCATGCTGAAGGTGTGGCTGCGGAGTTTCTGGAACATGCCAACGACGAGCAAGGGCATGCGGATCAGATCGCGCAACGAATAGTTCAGCTCAAGGGCGAACCGAACTTCAATCCCGAAGGACTGTTGATGCGCAGCCATGCTGAGTACGTCGAAGGTGCGACGCTCACCGAAATGATCCAGGAAGATCTCGTGGCAGAGCGTATTGCGATCGATAGTTATCGCGAGATGATCACTTACTTCGGTAGCGACGATCCGACTTCCCGACGCATGCTCGAAGGAATCCTCGCCGTCGAGGAAGAACATGCCGACGATTTGGTGAGCCTTTTAGAGAAGATGGGTTAGACCTGTGGTTTGCCGGTTTCTAATCCATAGCAGGAAAACAGATGAATAACCCCGGCCGGCCTACGATGTGCCGTAGTTGTGGTTCGATCGTAGGCGCGGGAGAATTGCAATGCGCCGTCTGCGGCGCGCCGTCAGTTAATCAGCCGGCCGGCAACCAGCCGGCATCCTCTCAACCACAACGTCCGCAGGATCGCGAAGCCATTCGCTTCGCGCGCGCTATTCTCGCTCGTCCCAATAAATTTACAATCATTTTTCTAGTCGCGAACCTGTTCGTGTTTCTGTTGATGTGGGAGTCGAGCGGGATGAAGTCGGATGTGCTGTGGTCCGGCTTCGATGAACGCGTGCTTGCCACCTACGGCGCAAAACTGAATTACCTCGTGGCCCAATACCGTCAATGGTGGCGTTTCGTGACGCCCATCTTCGTTCATGTGAACCTGCCGCACCTCTTTATCAACATGTTCAGCCTGTGGATGGTTGGACCATATGTTGAGAAGTTGTATGGGTCGGCGAAGTTTGTCGTGTTCTGGGTGTTCAGCGGGATTCTGAGTATCGTCGCGAGTTATTTGACGGTGCGACCCGATCTCGTTGCGGGTGGGATGGGCCGGTTTCTGTTCAAGACGGCGGACAATCCTTCGGTGGGCGCGTCAGGCGCGCTGTTTGGGCTCGTGGGTGTGTTGTTTGTTTTCGGTATCAAGTTTCGACGCGAACTACCCGAAGGATTTAAGCGAGCGTTCGGCGTCGGTATGCTGCCGATCATCGTTATCAACTTGATTATCGGATTCCTGGGACGCGGGTTTATCGACAACGCCGCGCATCTCGGCGGTTTGGTGGCGGGAATACTGCTGGCGTTGGCTGCCGAGTATCGACGTCCAGGCGATCGCACGAGTGTTTCCGTTTTCTGGCGAATGTTGCAGGCGTTGTCGCTTGTGATAGTCGTGGCGGGGGCTTACAAAATCGTTCGCAACTTCAAGCGTCCCATTCCGCCATCGCCGGCGCAAATTGCGAAGGTGCGGCATCAGACGTTTCTGAGTTTTGTGAGCGGGATGAACGTGCTTCAGGAGCAGGTGTCGCGAATTGTTCATGACAACGACGTCAGCCAGGTTGAAGTAGCGAGTCAACACGTGGCGGATCACCCCGCGCCTGACGCTCGTGCGGCGGAGTTGCGGGATCGGCTGCTGGTAATTCTTTCAAAGTTGGTGGAGGCGTCGAGCAAGGGACAACCGATGGACCAGCGTTTGACGGAAGAGTTTGAAACGTGGCATGAAGATTACATCGAATGGTTTAAAGGAGCGCACTAATGGAGATTAAGAAAGTTGGAGTTTTGGGATGTGGTTTGATGGGCGCCGGTATCGCCCAGGTCGCGGCGACGGCCGGGTTTGAGACTGTTGTAAAAGAGGTTTCGGACGAGTTTATTACCAGAGGATTCGGTGGGATTGAGAAGTCGTTGGCGAAGTTTGCGGAGAAAGGAACGATCACTTCCGAGCAGCAGACTGAGATCCGCGGGCGATTGTCGGGCACGACGTCGTTCGACGCGCTTGCCGATTGCGACATCATCATCGAAGCGATCATTGAAAACCTGGACGAGAAGCGCAGCACTTATAGCCGGCTAGACGCGCTGTGCAAGCCGGAGACGATCTTTGCATCAAATACTTCGTCGCTGTCGATTACGGAGATGATGACGGCGACGTCGGCGGAGCGCCAGCGTCGTTTTATTGGGATGCACTTTTTCAATCCCGTGCCGTTGATGAAGCTCGTCGAAGTGGTTAAGACGATCCTTACCGACGAGGATGTGTATGAACAGGCGGTCGCGTTTGGAAAGACGCTCGGGAAGGTGCCGGTGCGAGCTGGTGATAAGACGGGTTTCATTGTGAATCGTCTGTTGGTTCCGTACATGCTGGATTCGATTCGGGCGTTGGAGGAGGGTGTCGGGTCGATCGTTGATATCGACAATGCGATGAAGCTTGGGTGTGGATATCCGATGGGTCCGTTCACGCTTGGTGATTTCGTGGGGTTGGACACGACTTACTACATTGCGGAGATCATGTTCAATGAGTTTCGGGAGAAGCGGTTTGCGCCGCCGCCGTTGTTGAAGCGGATGGTGTTGGCGGGACTTTATGGGCGCAAATCCGGTCGCGGGTTCTACGACTACACGAAGGACCCGAAGAACCCGGCGCCAATGAACCTCGTTTAGGTGAAAGAATAGCCACTTTCGTTACAAAATAGCCGTTTTCGGCTATATACACAGTTGGGGTCGGCTGCTACACTTCGAGTCATGAAAGGAGACTCATGAGCGAAGACCTCACAAAGAAGCTACCGAAGGGTGACGACAACGTCGCCTTAATCCTTCAAAACATAGACTCGCGACTCCAGAGCCTCGAGCAAAAGGTCGAAGAGCGACTCCACGACACGCGTCCCATCTGGCAGAAGGTTGTTGACGATATTGCTGTATTGCAAGAAGGGCAAGCGCAACTGCAGAGCGACATGCGTGATGTCAAGATATCAGTGCGCGAAGTGGTGCGTAGTATCGGCGTAGTGTATGAGACGGCCATCAAAATCCAAGCGGAGTGTAGAGACCTCAACCACCGAGTACTTGACATCGAACTCGAGCAGCAGAAACAGCGAAATTCATCAACTTGATGCGCCTCCGAGCATCTCCTATACTGCGGAACGCAGTAACTATTAAGCTCGCGGGGTCGAAGAGATTGCAGCCTACGGTTCACGAAGGCCGTCTAAACGCGGAAGGTTTTCGCTTCGCTATCGTCGCGAGTCGCTGGAATGAATTCATCTCCGGCCGCCTGGTCGAGGGCGCGCTCGACGGCCTGGAACGTTTGGGTGCAAAAGAAGGACGAGTAGACGTCTATCGAGTGCCAGGCGCATTCGAGATCCCTTTACTCGCCCTCCGGCTCGCACAGTCGCGCAAGTTTGACGCAGTAATTTGTCTTGGTACTATCATTCGAGGTCAGACTCCCCACTTCGATTACATAGCCAACGAGGTCGCGCGTGGCATTTCACACGCTGGACTGGAAAGTGGAGTGCCAGTCGTCTTCGGCATCGTAACTGCCGATACGGTTGACCAGGCCATCGACCGAGCCGGTGTGAAACTCGGCAACAAAGGTTTCGAGGCTGCCATGACCGCAGTCGAGTTGGTTAACCTTTACAGGGAAACATTCGAAGAGTGATGAGCCGGAACAGAGTTTTATTCACGGCTCATCAATACAAAGGGTTTTGGTAATTTTTTATGGGTTCGCGACGTAAGGCACGAGAATGTGCCTTGCAAATGCTCTTTGCGGCTGACGTTGCCGAAATGCCTGCCACCGACGTGGTTCGCAGCTATTGGGCTGAGCTTGGAGAAGCTGACCTTGACGAGTCAGCTCGCCAGTTTGCTACTCGTCTCGCAGCCGGAACACTTCAAAACCTCGAGTTGCTCGATGAACGCATCCGCTCGCGCGCCGAACACTGGCGCATCTCGCGTATGGCCGTCGTCGATCGCAACATCCTTCGTCTCGCAGTCTACGAGTTCCTTTACGAGCCTACGCCCAGGACTGTAGCGATCAACGAAGCACTGGAAATCGCCCGGCGCTTCTCAACGTACGAAGCCACTCAATTCATCAACGGAATTCTCGACGCGATCAAACGCGACCTCGACGAACAGCAACCACAACGAAACGTCCAGCCCGAATCAGAAGACAGCGAAACGGACGCTGCTGATGAATGACGAGTTCGAAGAGCGCCTTACACAAATCTCCGCGAAGATCGATCAACTGCGGACCAGTACCGGTAAAGACAGGCGCGAGCTGCTTGATACTCTGTTCCGCAGCGTTCATAGCCTGAAAGCCGCGGCGCACGCGAACGGGCTAAACGATCTTGCCGCTCGCGCTCACGAATACGAGGATTTACTTCAGGGGATTCGCACCGGCAGAACTTCACTCGACGAACTAACCGATTTCGATCACGCACCAATCCCACGGATTGAAAACGTAATTCCCGCCGACATCCACGATTCGCTCAAAGACGACGAACGATATCGGTTAGCTGAGTGCCTCGCCGAGAAAGCACACATCTACCTGGTTGAAACAAACTTCGACGTCTCCGATTTCGATCGCCAGTTTCAGCAGTTGAAGCACGATCTAAACAAGACTGGAGAGGTGATCGCGACGGCTCCGATGACGGAGGACGGAAAGATCAATTTCCGGATTCTGTATGCAACGAAATCCGAGCTCTATCGGATCGTCGATCAGGCGGTGCGTGCGGGTCGTGCTGTTGCCGAAGCCACCGGTAAAGAGGTCGACTTTTCAATACGAGTCGATGGTGCATTGGACAAAGCGGTTTGTGATGCACTGGCGGATCCGTTGATGCACCTCGTGAGAAATGCGGTCGATCATGGAATAGAAAACAAAGGACACGTTGCGATCGAAGCGACAGAAACACGGATCACAGTCGCCGATGACGGTCGTGGAATGGATGCTTCCACTATCGAGCGGATATTCGAGCCGGGTTTTTCGACCGCGACCGAGCTAACAACTTTTTCAGGACGCGGAGTCGGCCTCGATGTCGTGAAGACCGCGATCGAAGAACTCGGCGGCGCTATCGCAGTCTCGAGCGCGCCTGGAAAAGGCGCGACGTTCGAAATAACTCTCCTTAAGTAGCCCAATCCATCTTCGGGTGCATCGTGTGCCACTTCGTCGCGCGCTCAAACGCGAGCGCCACGCGCAACGGCGATACCTCGTCATAAACTCCACCCGTAAACATGATCGCCGCCGGTAGATCGTTTACGAAACCACACGGTACGACCACTGCCGGATGGCCCGTCAGATTGGTGACCAACAGACTCGCACTTCCCGGCGCGGGACTGACAAACACGTCCCACTGCGACATCAACTTCTCCATCTCGTGCATCAGCAACGTTCGTGCGCGTTGTGCTCGGATATACTCAACAGCAGGAATGAAGCGTGACGTCCGGAAGGTGTTGGGCCAATCGCCCGGGCCTTGACCTGAAAGCTGATTGACGCGTCCGTCGCGAGTGATGTCGTCAAAGGCGGTCGCTGCTTCGGCCGAGAGTATGTAGCGCAACGAGCCCGCGGAAAACTTCGGCAACTCGATCGGCACAAGCTTCGCGCCGGCCTTTTGCAAATCCTCCAATGCCGTCTTGTAAACTGCCCGTCGCTGCTCTGCGGTCCGCTGTTGCTGCGGGTTCGGGGTTGCCGGGCCACCACCCGGACCACCCGTGCCTTCAAACTCAGTCTTCAAATAACCAATTCTCAACGTGCTGATGTTCGTGTCAGGGTTCCAGTTGAACGGCGCGTCGCCGACGGTGATGTCTTTCCCGTCAGGTCCGTAAATCGCGTTCAGAGCTGCTGCACAGTCCTCGACCCCGCGACACATCGGACCGATCTTGTCCATGGTCCAACTGAGACCCATCGCGCCGTAGCGACTCACTCGCCCGTACGTCGGACGCAGCCCGACGACGCCGTTACGCGACGATGGTGAGACGATCGAGCCGAGCGTTTCCGTGCCGATCGAAAAGCCAACCAGTCCGGCGGCAGTCGCGGAACCAGGCCCCGCTGACGAACCGCTCGATCCCTGTTGTGCTTCGTCCGGCTGCCACGGATTGCGTGTCACGCCGGCGAACCAACGTGCGCCCTGTGCGAGTGCGCCCATCGACAACTTCGCGACGAGCACCGCACCTGCCTCGTTAAGTCTTTCGACGACGGTCGAGTCGTAATCGACGATTTGATCGCGATACGGTTCGGCGCCCCACGTCGTCTTGATTCCCTTCGTAGCGAAAAGATCTTTCGCGCCCCAGGGAATACCGTGTAATGGCCCACGATACTTGCCCCGCTTGATCTCCGCGTCGGCAGCCGCCGCTTGTTTCAATGCAAGATCTTCAGTCAGAGTCACTACGCAAAGCAGTTTTGGCCCAAAACGCTTGAGCCGCCCAAGATACATCTTCGTCAACTCGGTCGAACTGATCTTCCGCGTGCGTATCAACTCTGCTAGCTGAGGCACTGTCGCAAACGCCAGATCTTCAACGGTCTTGTAGGGCGGCAACTCAATCTTGCCAAAACGGAACTTCGTGCGCGGGCCGTACAGTTCCTTCTTCCCGCGCATAGGGTGAAACGCGATCGCCGGTTCGGTATCGAGTGGGATATCGATCTTTCGCACAGTTTCGTACGAGTCGAGGTTGCGATTGACGCCCCCGAGCGCCATTGCTTCCTGCGCGTCGGTAAGCTCGATGCCAATCAACTTCTCAGCCTCACGCATCATCTCTTTCGTAATTCGTGGCGCCGGCGTTGGCGAGGGAGCAGGCGACGGGGCAGGAGACGGCGTGGCCGTTTGCGCAAGAACGGAATCGGGCGTCGCCGTTGCGATACCAAGTGCCGACATCAGCTTGATGAACGATCGTCTACCAACACGAATCTTCTTAATCATGGTGATTTGTATCCGTAGTGCAATTGAATTCGGGAGATGATAGTCTATCGATACACGAAAACTAAACGGATTTTCAAACCTTGAGCCAAATACAAAAAACAGATCTGTCGGAATTTATAGCTGAAGAATTTGGGGCGAACGCCGCCTACGTGCAGGGACTTTTGGACCGGTTCCAGAGCAATCCCGCCCTCGTGGATGATTCGTGGCAGTCGTATTTCAGAGAACTACTCGGCGATGGTGCTGGACCTGCGCCGCAACAGGCTGGAAATGGGGCCGGCTCGGCAGCGCCGGCGCCCGCTCGTGCACCGGAACCAAAACCCGCTGCACCCGTGGCCGCACCTGCGCCTGAACCCGGTGCGGAAGTAGTGCCAATTCGTGGTCCCGCAGCCAAGATCGTCGAGAACATGGAGATCAGTCTATCTGTTCCGACTGCGACTTCCGAACGTCGCATCCCGGTTAAACTACTCGACGAAAACCGGCGCCTCATCAACAAGCACCTAAGCGAAAACGATCGCGGCAAGGCATCGTACACACACTTGATCGCCTGGGCGATATTGCGCGCGCTCGATGTTTATCCACAACTCAACGATGGTTTCGCTGACGTTGACGGTCAAGCCTCGCGTGTGAAGCGCCCGAGTGTAAATCTCGGCGTCGCAGTCGATCTGACGAAGAAAGACGGAACACGCACGCTGCTCGTGCCGAACATCAAGAACGCGAACCGTCTCACGTTTTCTGAGTTTCTGGCGGCGTACGACGACGTAGTCAAACGCGCCCGCGACGGCAAACTCCAGATCGCCGATTTTCAGGGAACCTCAATTTCACTTACGAACCCGGGAACGATCGGTACAGTCGCATCGATTCCGCGCTTGATGGTGGGCCAATCGGTAATCGTCGCGACCGGATCGATCGAGTATCCGGCGGAGTACCAGGCGATGGCGCCGGAAGCGTTGTCGCAGCTCGGCATCAGCAAGGCGGTCTCGATCAGCAGCACTTACGATCATCGCGTCATTCAGGGCGCGGAATCGGGTGCGTTTCTCGCGCGCGTGCACGAGCTGATCATCGGCAAGCACGATTTCTACACCACTATCTTTCAGGATCTCAGCATTCCGTACGTGCCGTTTCGTTGGAATACGGATCGCAACCCTTTCTTTCTGGCGAGCGATCACATTCGCGAGCAGACGGTGAAAGAAGCACGCGTTATCGAGTTAATCAATGCGTATCGCGTGCGTGGGCATTTGATCGCCGATATCGATCCGTTGCACGCCTTGCCGTTGCTTTATCACCCGGAACTCGACATCGAAACTTACGGTTTGACGATCTGGGACCTCGATCGCACGTTTATCGTAGATGGCCTGGCCAATCGCGAAAGCATGACGCTGCGCGAAGTGCTCGACATCCTTCAGCGCGCGTACTGCGGCAAGGTCGGCGTTGAGTACCGTCACATCCAAAGCAAGGAAGAAAAACTTTGGATCCGCGAACAGATTCGCCGCGAGTTTGTCGAGCCGGAACCGATTCCGGTCGAAGTCAAGAAGCAACTGCTCTTGAAACTGATCGCCGCTGAACAGTTGGAACGTTTTCTGCACACGAAGTATCTCGGACAGAAACGCTTTTCACTGGAAGGCTGCGAAACTGTCATCCCGATCCTGGATCGGCTTATCGAGGGCGCAGGCGCACGCGGTGTGAACGACATCGTCTTCGGCATGGCCCATCGCGGCCGTCTCAACGTGCTTGCCAACGTGATCGGCAACCTTAGCGAACGAATCTTCGCTGCGTTTGAAGGATCGGTCCATCCGGAGTTTCCCGCTGACGAAGGCGACGTCAAGTATCACCAGGGCGCCACCGGCGAACGCGAGCTGAGCGATGGACGCAAGGTGAGGCTGTCGTTGTCGCCGAACCCGAGCCACCTCGAAGCGGTCGATCCGGTCGTCGAGGGCATGGTACGCGCGAAGCAGGACGAGACGATGGGCGAGGAGGGCGCGACGCGCGAGAAGGTCATGGACCTCGCGCTGCCTGTTTTGCTTCACGGCGATGCTGCTTTCGCGGGGCAGGGCGTCGTGATGGAGACGTTGAACCTCGCGCAGTTGAAGGGCTATCGCACAGGCGGCACGATTCACATCATCATCAACAATCAAATTGGGTTCACAACCTCTCCGGAAGCAGGGCGCTCGACGATCTATTCCACTGACGTCGCGCGAATGACGCAGTTGCCGATCTTTCACATCAACGGCGACGATCCGGAAGCAGCGTACCGCGTGTTGCGAATCGCGCTGGAATACCGGCAGGAGTTCAACAAGGACGTCGTGCTCGATCTGGTAGGTTTCCGCCGCCTCGGTCACAACGAAACCGACGAGCCGAGCTACACGCAACCACTGATGTACGCGCGCGTGAAAGCGCACCCGGGTGTCCGGACGGTTTATGCGAAACGGTTGATCAAAGAAGGCGTCGTCACCGAAGACGAGGTCAAGAAGATGATCGAGGAATGCGTTCGCGGTTTCGAAGAAGCGCTCGCGAACGCGAAGGGCAAAGTGGCCGAAGATCCACCCCAGCCGCAGCCGCGCGTCGAGGAGATCGATGGATCGGAAGTCGTCCCGACGGGTGTGAGTTCCGAAGTAATCAAGAACATCGCGCACAAGATCGCCGTGGTGCCCGATGGTTTCAACGTGAACCCGAAGATGGTGGGCCAACTGGCACGACGCGCAAAGATGGGCGACGGCAGCGCACCGCTCGATTGGGCGTTTGCCGAGTCGATCGCATTCGGCTCCCTCGTGCTCGAGGGCACGCGCGTGCGTTTGAGCGGACAGGATTCGGGTCGCGGCACGTTCAGTCAACGCCACGCGGTCTTGTACGACACGCAGACTGGAAAAACGTGGGCGCCGCTTTCGGAGTTGAGATCCGAGAAGAGTCCCGGTGCGCGTTTCGACGTGTTCGACAGTTCGCTATCGGAAGAAGGCGTGCTCGGTTTTGAGTATGGCTACTCGGTTGTCGCCGACGATGCGCTCGTGTTGTGGGAAGCGCAGTTTGGTGACTTTGGAAACGGCGCGCAGACGATCATCGATCAGTACATTGCCGCTTCCGAAGACAAGTGGAAACAGAAATCACGCGTCGTGATGCTGTTGCCGCACGGTTACGAAGGACAGGGGCCGGAACACTCGAGCGCGCGACTCGAACGCTACTTGCAACTGTGCGCCGAGAATAATCTCGCGGTCTGTTATCCGACCACGCCTGCGCAATACTTTCACCTGTTGCGCCGGCAAGTACGACCCGGCATGGAGCGTCCGCTCATCGTGATGACGCCGAAGAGTTTGCTTCGTTTGCCTGCCGCGTCGTCAACGATCGGGGATCTCGAAAACGGCGGTTTCAAACCGGTAATTGACGACGCCGAGATTACTGATCCGGCGGCAGTGAAGAAAGTCGTGCTGTGTTCGGGCAAGCTTTATTACGACCTGATCGACGCGCGAAAGAAGGCGCAGGAACACCGGGTTGCGATCGTGCGGTTGGAGCAGTTCTATCCGTTCCCGTTGACGAGCATTCGCGAAATTCTTGGCCGTTACGTAAACGTTCGCGAGCTTGTTTGGGCCCAGGAAGAACCGCAGAACATGGGTGGCTGGACGTTCATGCAGGAGCGGTTAGAGAACCTGCTGCCTGCGTGCGAGCGACCGCGATACGTCGGACGCTCTGCGTCGGCGAGTCCTGCGACCGGCTCGTACAGCATTCACCAGAAAGAACAGACTGAGTTAATTGCCGACGCGCTTTCGGTTTCTGCTGAAGAGGTCACTCCGGTGACGAGCAGTCCACCCAGCCCGGATGATGGACTTAGTTCGTAGCAGCGGTTTTGTCTGCGTCGTCTGAGTGAGTTGC
Source organism: uncultured Acidobacteriota bacterium (assembly GCA_963789185.1). Taxonomy (GTDB): domain Bacteria; phylum Acidobacteriota; class Blastocatellia; order Pyrinomonadales; family Pyrinomonadaceae; genus PSRF01. Next base: position 165,871 of record CAWBJU010000001.1, on the reverse strand, counting down.
GGCGAGTAATCTCTGGCGCTCGAAGTGATCCGCGATCTCTTCCGCTGTTTTTCGACCTACAAACGGCGTAAGTTCCGAAACTCCTGCCTTCGAAATCCTCTGGATTGATCCGAAGTGACGTAACAGTCTCCCCTTCCGTTTATCACCAACACCAGGGATTGCCGTCAATTCAGAAGTGAAGTCACGCAACTCGCGACGCTTGCGGTGATACGTGACTGCGTAACGATGCGTCTCGTCGCGAATCATTTGCAGCAGACGCAGGATCAACGAATGCGAATCGAGGTAGATCGGTTCGTCCTGCCCTTTCATCAGCAGGTAAGCGACGTCGTTGTGTCGCTGCGGTGGCTTGACAACGCCAACCATCGGAATGGCTTCCAGTCCGAGCTCACTCATCGCGACGCCCGCAGCTGTGAGTTGTGCTTTCCCACCGTCGATCACGATCAGATCCGGCAGCGGTTTTCGTTCCTCAAGCAAACGTCGATAACGGCGCGTCACAACTTCATGCATCGACGCGAAATCATTCGCGCCTTCAACTCCCCTGATACGAAACTTGCGATACTCGGAACGATTCATCCGCCCGTTGTCGCAAACAACCATGCCCGCGACGTTCTCAGCACCCTGGATGTGTGAGATGTCGAACGACTCGATACGCGCCGGAAAGTGCGGCAACTCCAGTGTTTCCTGAAGCTCTTCGAGCACGCGTTTCATGTCAGGCTTCAATACCCGGAAGCGTTGTTCGAAAGCGTTTTTCGCGTTCTTGTCGACGAGGTCGATCATGTCGCGCTTTTCGCCCCGCTGCGGATCGTAGATTTTCACGCGGCGGCCCTTGCGTATGCTGAGTGCTTTCTCAAGCAACTCGCGGTCGTGAAAGTCGACCGGCACGTAGATCTCACGCGGCACGTAATCGGATGCGTAGTACTGCGCCAACACTTCACTCAGGAACTCAGCCGGATCGAAATGATCTTCGGCCAGATCTTCCCAGAAGAACTCGCGACGGCCGACGATGTTTCCTTCGCGCATCGTGAACAACTGCAACGCCAACCGGCGTCCCTCGCGGTAGTAGCCGAAGATGTCGACGTCGCTTTCCGAAGTCGTCGCCATTTTCTGTTGCTCGGAAAGCCGCATCACCGTCTTGCGTAGATCGCGATACTTTGCGGCGAGCTCGTAACGCATGTCGTCGGAAGCTTCGAGCATGCGTTCCTCGAGCATGTCGGCGAGCTCCTTGTTTCGCCCCTCGAGCAGGAGCCTTACGTCGCGCACCGCTTCCTGATATTGTTCGGGCGTGCAAAGACCTTTGACGCATGGTCCGAGACAGCGTTTGATGTGATACTCGAGACACGGTCGCGGCGCTTTGCCATCGATCTCGATGTCGCACGTGCGTAACTGAAACGTGCGGTTTATCAAATCAATCGTCCGGCGCGCGAGACTAGCCGGCAAAAACGGACCGAAGTACAGCGCCCCGTCGCGTTGAATGCGCCGCGTGATCACGACTTTCGGAAATGGTTCGTTGATCGTGAGCTTCAGGTGTGGGTACGACTTGTCGTCCTGAAGTTTGACGTTGTAGCGCGGCTTGTGTTGTTTGACGAGACTCGCTTCCAGGATCAACGCTTCAACTTCGTTGTCAGTTAGGATGAACTCGAAATCGGTGATTTGTCCGACCAGGGCATCGGTTTTGCGATCAAACGGGCGCGCGCGGAAGTAGGATCGAACGCGACTGCGGAGGTTTTTCGCCTTGCCGACATAGATCACCTTGCCCGCGCCGTCCTTATGCAGGTAAACGCCCGGTGAAGGTGGAATTTCTTTGAGTTTTTCCTCTAGTGACACAATGTTTTAGATGCCATTCTAGCTTACATGGATTTTCCACTTAAACTCGCAACGAATAAGCCGTTCGACGCGGTTGGGTTTGGCTTAAACGCCGTCGACCACCTGATCGTGGTGCCGGAATACCCTGCATTTGACACTAAAATCCGGTTCCTAGAGCACAAACTATCAGCGGGCGGCCAGACGGCCACGGCGATGGTTTCGTTGCAACGGCTCGGTTTGAAGACCGCGTATGCCGGTCGCTTTGGATCCGATGCGGAGGGACGCTTTGGCCTGTCGACACTGAAGGACGACGGCGTGAATGTCGATCATGCCGAGGTCGTCGAAGGGGCGAGAAACCAGCTCGCGTTCATCACGATCGACGCCCGCAACGGCGAACGCACGATCGTTTGGGACCGCGATGATCGACTCGCTTATCGATCCGATGAGGCGCCGGTCGAGTTTGGATCGATGGGCCGCGTGTTGCATCTCGACGCTCACGATCCACCGGCCTGTTTACGTCTCGCTCAAGCCGCTCGCGAATCGGGCACGATCGTTTCCGCGGACATCGACAACGTCTACGACGGGCTACCTGAGTTGCTTCCATTTATCGACATCATGATCGGCTCAAAAGAGTTTCCGAATCGCGTGACCGGAATCGCTAATCAGCGTGAGGCGCTCGTTGAACTTCAAACGCGCTACGGATGTGCGATAACGGGGATGACGCTCGGAACAGCGGGCGCGATCGTCTATTGCGACGACGAGTTCATCGAATCGCGCGGATTCGAAGCTCCCGGCGGCTGCAAAGACACAACCGGCGCAGGCGATGCATTTCATGGTGGCTTTCTTTACGGGCTGTTGCGCGGCGACAACATCGAAACCAGTCTGCGCTATGGAAACGCAGTCGCGGCGATGAAGTGTTCGGCCCTCGGCGCCCGCTCCGCGTTGCCTACCTACGGGCAGCTTCAAAAATTCCTGAATTCACAGAATCCGTGATATAGAGGTGCCTATGAGACTCATTTTAGTTGTTACTGCTTTACTCCTGGCCCTGATCCCGATTCCACAGGCCACGTCTGCCGACATCGTCTTCAAGAACGGCAACGTTTACACCGTCGATTCCAAAGCATCGCGCGCGGAGGCGATTGCGGTTACCAAGGATCGAATCGTCTTCGTCGGTTCGAACGCGGACGCGCAGAAATTTGTCGGTTCGAAAACGCGTGTCGTCGATCTGAAGGGCGCGACCGTCCTTCCCGGTTTCGCAGACGCGCATCAACACCTCTCCGGTGTGGGCTTCCGCGAAATGAATTTGAACCTCGAAGACACGACGAGTCTCGAAGACTTTCTCGCGAAGGTGAAAGCGCGGGTGGAACAGACAAAGCCGGGCGCGTGGGTTACCGGACGCGGCTGGATCGAAACGCACTGGAAGCCGCCGGTGTTTCCCACGCGCGCGGACCTCGATAAAGTCGCGCCTAACAACCCGGTGATCCTTACGCGTGCTGACGGACACGGCTCAGTCGCGAATAGTGCGGCTTTGAACCTCGGCGGCATCGACAAGAACACGCCAAATCCGTTCGGCGGCGAGATCTCGAAGGACAAACAGAGCGGCGAACCGAACGGAATGTTGCTCGACACAGCGCAGGGACTCGTGCGTCGTCGCATTCCGCCGACGTCACCCGAAGAAGCGGAACGTGCCGTCGTGTTGGGCGTGAAGCGAAACATCGAACTCGGATGGACGCAGATCCAGGACGCAGGCGGCAGTTACAACGACGTCGAGCTGTTCAAAAAGCTCTATACCGAAGGAAAGATCAAGCTGAGGATTTACAAAGCAGTCCATGGACCAGGTACGAGTGCAACTCGCTTGCTAAATGAAGGAGCAATCATCGGTGCATTTGATAACCGGTTCACTTTCCGAACGATCAAAGTCGTTTCGGATGGTGCGCTTGGTTCACGCGGGGCTGCACTGCTTGGTCCATATTCAGACAAGGAAGATACTTCGGGATTTCTAACAGTGAAGGCCGAAGACTTGCGACCGATGCTGGTCGACGCGCTGCGCAAAGGGATTCAGGTCGAGACACATGCGATCGGCGATCGTGCGAATCGCTTCATCCTCGATGAATATGAGGCTGCGTTCAAAGCGGTACCCACGGTGGAGAGGAAAGTCGCCGATCCGCGTTGGCGAGTCGAGCACGCGCAGATCGTGAATCCAGAAGACATCCCACGCTTTGCAAAGCTTGGGGTGATTCCGTCGATGCAGCCGTCGCACGCGATTGGCGATCTTCATTTCGCGCCCAGGCGCGTGGGAATTCCGCGTCTCAAGGGTTCGTATGCGTGGGTGAGCCTGATCAAGTCAGGCGTGGTTATCGCCGGCGGGTCGGATGCGCCGGTGGAACGCGGCGAACCGATGATCGAGTTTTACGCAGCTGTCGCCCGCAAAGACCAGAAAGGATTCTCGGGTGAAGGATGGCATCCCGAGGAGGCAGTTTCCCGCGCGGACGCATTGAAGATGTTCACTTTGTGGCCCGCGTATGCCGCATTTGAAGAGAAACTGCGCGGGTCGATTGAAGTCGGTAAGCTCGCAGACCTGACGATCCTCTCAGCCGACATCATGACGATTCCCGCGCCGGAGATTCTGAAGACGCGCTGTGTGATGACCGTGATCAATGGCGAGATTGTTTACGAGGGAAGCTAATGCGAACCAAAACTCTGTTCGTCCTGGTGTTCTGCCTCACGCTGGTTTCCACGCCGCGCGCTCAGGACCCCGCGCCGCCACCGGCTGGGCCGCAGGTCGCACTGAGTTTGATCGTCACTGACAAAGACGGCAAAGGCGTCAACTCGATTCGCAAAGATCAGATCCGTGTTTTCGAGGACGGGAATGAGCAGACAGTGGTCGCCATCGAACCCGACGAGCGCCCCGTCGATTGTGTCTTGCTCATCGACGCTACGGGCTCGTTCAAGCACTTAATCAACTCAGCCCTCCAGGCTGCAAAACTATTCATAGACAATCGCCGTCCCGACGATCAGATTGCTATTGCGCGGTTTGTCAGTAGCGACGTCATCGAGACCACGCAGGAGTTCACCACCGACAACAAGGTTCTTCTTAAAGGGCTCGACTCCATTTATTTGCAGTACGGACAGTCGGCGGTAGTCGATGCGTTCTACCTGGGTGCCGATTACGTGGATAAGCACAACAAGGGAAACGAGGGCAGGCGAAAAGTTGTAGTTATCATCACCGACGGTGAGGATCGAAACAGCTATTACAGTCAGGAACAACTCACGAAGCTATTCCGCGAAACCGGCGTGCAGGTCTTTATCATTGGGATGGTCCTCGAGTTAAACAAGGAGGTTGGGTTAATTCGACTAAGCCCCCGACAGAAAGCGGAAAAGCTATTGAACGACGTTGCCGATGAAACCGGCGGTCGCGTCTTTTTTCCCGAAACTAAGAAAGCGCTCGTCGATGCGGCTACGCAGATAATTATGGACATGCGGGCGCAGTTCCGCATTCGATATCAATCCACTCAAGCTTCGAAAAAGGGCTTCCGCAAAGTCGACGTGAAGTATGTCGCTGCGCAGGGCGACGAGAAGCGCAACCTCATTACGCCGCGCGGCTACTGGTTTGGACCAAGACCTCCCGAGAAATCGGAGAAGAAGAAAAAGTCATGATCGCCAAAATGTCCCACAATACGAGACGTGATTTTCTCTCGCTGGCCGGCAAAGGTCTCGGCCTTGCTGCGCTGTCTCTTCCAGCAATCGGCTCACTCGCGAAGGAGATAGAGGCTGCCACGAAAAGTGTCAGTCACCTGAGCCCTCAACAGGTGGCGATGGACGAAGATTACTGGTCCATAATTCAAAACTCGTTTACGGTCACGCGCGGCATCGTCAACCTGAATAACGGCGGCGTGTCGCCAAGTCCACGCATCGTCACCGAAGCCCTCGTCCGTTACATCTGGCAGCAGGAGGACGCGACGGCCTACACGATGTGGCAAATTCTCGAGCCGCAGTCGGAAACTATTCGTACTGGCCTCGCGGAGATGTTTGGCTGCGATCGCGAAGAGATCGCAATCACGCGTAACGCGTCCGAGTCGCTCGAGATCTGTTTGATGGGCATGGACTTCAAACGCGGCGACGAAATTCTTTCGACGACCCAGGACTACCCGCGTATGTTGACGACTTTGCGACAGCGTGAACGTCGCGAAGGTCTCGTCCTCAAGCTCGTCCAGATTCCGATTCCGCCAAAAGATGTGAGCGAGATCACCGCTGCCTTTGAACGCGGCATCACGAGCCGCACGAAACTGATCCTCGTTTCGCACCAGGTAAACATCACGGGACAGATCACACCGGTGAAGGCGATTTGCGACATGGCCCGGGCGCGAGGCATCGAGACGATCGTCGATGGCGCGCACTCGTTTGCTCAGTTTGACTTCAAACAGAAGGATCTCGGTTGCGACTATTTCGGTACGAGTTTGCACAAGTGGCTCTACGCGCCGAAAGGCAGCGGATTGCTTTACGTGAAGCGCGACAAGATCGAGAAGCTGTGGCCGTTGATGGCGGCCGAGTCAAAGCAAGTCAACGATATTCGTAAGTTTGAAGAAGTTGGAACGCACTCCGCGGCGCCTCGGCTTGCGATTGGCGAGGCGATGTTGTTTCACAACGGGATTGGTGGGAAACGCAAAGAGGCGCGACTGCGGTACCTGTCGCGCTACTGGATGAACCGTCTGAAGAACGTGCCAAAGATGGGGTTCAACACGTCATTCGATCCGAACCAATCGTGCGCAATCGCCAACGTCAAGATTGACGGAATCGACCCGACCGCCATCGGGAGTTACCTGTTCAGCAAGCACCGCATCTTTACGACACCCATCCTCCACGAGGAGTTCAAAGGCATTCGCATCACGCCCAACGTTTACACGACTCTCAACGAATTAGACCGTTTCTGCGATCAAATGGAAAAAATTGCCCGCAAAGGTCTGCCCACCTGAACTAACCCACTCGTGCGGGCGTAAAGCAGATGGTGCTAGAATCCGTGAGGCGGAGGTTTTACCATGCAGGAAGGTCGAGATTGCGTTAACGATGTTTGCACCGCGATTCGTGATGGATTGCGGCAAATTGGCGATTTTTCCTACGCAATAATGCCCAAAGACGTGGCGCATGCGGTCGGCGATCTCAAGAAATCATTGCTGACGCAGATGCGCGAGTGTCTCGACTGGGAAATCGGCTGGATCGACGACCGTGTCGCTGGTGGTGACAGAATGCGGGAAGAGTGGCGTGAAAAGTGTCGCCAACAGACCGCCACTGACGCGACCAGCGAAATCTAGGAAACAGGCGAAAAACGACTAATGGAAGTCTTACTGGCAGACGAGTACGGATTCTGTTTCGGCGTCGAACGAGCCGTCGAGATGGTTGAAGAAGCGGTTAACGAGGGTGCCCGGCCCATTCGCTCCCTTGGTCCGCTGATTCACAACGCCCAGGAGATGGAACGGCTCGGAGCGCAGGGAGTTTCGACCATCGACACGCCCCAGGAAGCCGACGGCGATACGATCGCCGTTATTCGCGCCCACGGTGTGACGCCGCAAGTTCAACACGATCTTGAACAACGCGCCGCGAAAGTTATCGATGCCACTTGTCCATTTGTCACTCGCGTGCAGCATCTCGCCGAACGCGCTGCGCGACAGGGACGCGACGTCGTCGTCGCCGGCAATCCGGATCATCCGGAGATGATCGGCGTCGTCGGTTACGCGCCAAACAATACTTACGTCGTGCGCGATGCGAGTGAGGTCGCGAACCTGCCGTCGTTGCGATCACCCCTCGTCGTCTCGCAGACGACCATCAAGTTGAAAACGTTCTTGGAAGTTGCGGAAGCAGTGCGTGAGAAAGCGGACACGGAGCCGCAAGTGGTAAACACGATCTGCTCCGCCACTCGCGATCGTCAGGACGCGGCGCGCGCGTTGGCCGGACAAGTTGATGCGTTCTACGTCATCGGCGGGCGTCATTCGTCAAACAGCGTGAAGTTGTTGGCTGTCTGTCAGGAGCAATGCGCCAGGAGTTTCCTGATCGAAACTCCCGCGGAGATTAATCCTGCTGATCTGGAAGATGTGAAACGAGTGGGTGTGACGGCTGGTGCTTCAACCCCAAACTGGTTGATCGATCAAGTTGTCGCGCGCCTTCATCAGCTTGGCGCTTAAATTATCTCTTCTGCGTCGAGCGCGTTCACGATCTGTCGCGCTTCTTCCGAACCATACTCTACAACCTGCCTTCGCAACGCGGCCCGCGCGGTGTCGGAATCCACGGGGTCGCTAAGCAACGACATTAAAACTGAAATCGGGCAACGAGCGAGCGCTTCGTTTGCGAGTTCGCGCACAATCCTGTCCTCGGAGCGAGCTAGTTCGCAGATCTCGCTTGGAGGGAACCGGGAATTGAGTGCATCGGCAAGCACGTCGATGCGTTTGTAATCTCGTTGATTCGAAGCACGACGAACGAGCTGCGCAAACACTTCGGCCGATTCTGTTTTCTCCTGCAAGACTGAAGCGCAGGTATCCGCGATAGATTTGAGTCTCCCGCCTTTTTCGGGGTCGAGTGCGTCAGACTTTTCCGCGGCGCGATCGTCGAGGGCTGCGAGAAAGCGGCTTAACTCGAGATCGGCACGGGCGTCATAATGAAAATTGCGCGTTGCCTGGGTGCCGGTGACGGCCTGCAAAGCACGTTCGACCAACCCGCGTGTTGAGGGGCGGAGCTCAGACCACACGGTGGCGATTCGCGCACCGAAGTCGCCGAAATCACCAAAAGTGTCGCTCGGCAAGGGGGAGGGCAAGTCTTTGAAGTCCACCTTTCTTTCTTTGGTTCTCTCTGAGCGGATTTATAACATTACTCGGCGAGATTGTGATCTTTGATCTCTGCGATGGTCGGAAAAGGAATCTTGACGACCTGTCCGTCCGCACATAGGATTTTGACGCTGGGAGTCGTGAGCGCCTGAGTGGTTTTCATGCTGCGAACTTTGCCGCGGACGCGTCTGCCGTCGATAGTTATGATTTCTACGTTGTCTTTACCATACAGCGGTTGCAAAGCCGCCAACGCCTTGGTTATTTCCACTAGGATTAGACCTCAACTGAGTATTTCCGTTTCCATATTGCCCTTAACTGGCCGCGAAGTCTATCGCACCTTGTCAACATGCAACCGTAAAAGAGTATTTGGCGTATAGAAAAATCGAGCGATCTTCGCTTAACATCCAGAACAGGTGCTACCTATGTCTCAAAATCCAGAAATGCCTTTGCCGGTGGACTCAAGTCCCGGTCTTACCACCTGTTCCAATTGCCATTCGGCGATGCCGTCAGAATTACGTTTCTGCCGGAATTGCGGATTCCGGCTGGGAGAGAGCATTGCGGATAGCGAAACCTTACCTTTCGGAAGCCAGGGCGGGCCACTCGCTGTGGGTGCTGGGTCAACTCCGTTAGCGGCGAAGAAGCGCCGGAAGATAAGTGGTATGGCCTGGGTGTTTATCGCGTTACTAGTCTTTTTCATCGGTGCCGCTGCGTTTACGGCAATTATTAGTCCGGTGCGCAAACGCGTAGCAGCTACCCATGTACAGACCAAACAGTCTTACACCGGTACAGAGGGTTGGGAGAATGCGGCGACAGGTCCCGGCGTAACATTCGGAAGCGTTAGCTTACCGGACGGTCCTGCGGATAAAGCAGGACTGGTCGGAGGCGATGTGATCGTCAATTTCGATGGTCAGACTGTTCTGAACGAAGACGACATGGAAAAGATAATGGCGCGTACGCCTCCGGGAAAGACTGTTAACGTCGTTTACCTGAGAGATGGCGAGACCCATGCGACCCAACTCACGACGATTTCTGAAGCCGAATTCAGGCACTTGCGAGAACAATTTAATGATCGGCAGCGCCCTGAAGGTCGCGCTCAGTTTGGATACGATAGCGACGACGTAGAGCGAGTTGAGGTTCCCGGGACAAAAATATTTGGCGTCCGGCTTGACGATGTCTATGGCAGCCGTCCCGCGGACATCGCGGGAGTCAAGAACGGTGACATCGTTATCGAGTTTGACGGGATTCCGATCCGGACTGGTGAAGAGCTTCTGATGCGGGTGAACCGGGCGACTCCGTACAGCACGGTAAAGTTAGTAGTGATGCGTGGTCCGGAGAAGCTTGAGATTCCTGTGAAACTGGGTCGCCGGTAATCAGGCTCAGTGACCCAGAACGTGTTCGCGTAACTTGGCTTCCATTTCGAGTCTTACTTCCTCGCGTTCTATCTCGGTTTCGTCCGGTTCGAACGCTTCGAATAATGCATACTGCGTCTGTTCCAGCAGGCGCAGTTCCCACGCCTCACGATTGTGAGAGGACGGGCGCGAAAACCACAACGCGTCAACAGGCGACTCCCTAACATCAACTGGATTCAGCAGTTGCGCTTCCTGCGACTGAAGCTCGGCCAACGTTGCCGGCTGCATCAGTGCGCTACGCAGTTCCCAGCCGTACTTCCGGTAAGTGGCCACCAGCTCCATAAACAGATTTGCCTTCTTCATGGTTGTTGTAATCCGAAAATCCGTGTTATCTGTGTTATCCGTGTTTACTCTGAAGGCCGGATTTAGCTATGTTCTTATTCTGATAATGTCCACACAACAAATGACTGCCAATACTTTAAGGGAATTTAATTCGTCTACCAAAGAACCAGCGCCGTTCTACGAAGCCCTCGCGAAAGCCTTAAAGAAACGCAAAACAAAGGTGGAAAATATCTGCCCGCCGGCGGATCCGGTTGCGCGGCGCATTCTCGAAGAATATGGTGCGATTTTTGTCGCGGACAAGAAGGTGGTGCCGCCGCCGGTGTGCATTTTTACGACAGAAGCCCAGGTCACGCGATTTCAGGAACAGGCGGGGTTCGAGTCGGAGTTCATGTCGTACGACCACGTCGAGCTTCAGCCGGCGGCGTTGAAGCAACTGTTGAAGGCCCGCGAAGACGCACAGAAAGAAGGCCTTGATATTACGCCGCGTGATGGTGCTGAAGCTGCTCGACGAAATTATGACGACAGCGTACGACTTTGGAATTCACGATTCGAACCTGCGTTGGAGTATTGGCTTGGGCAGGGACGCCTCACCGCTGAACAAGTCGAACGATTGAAAGGCTTGCCGCTCTCGCAGCAAGTCGCGGAAGTGCTCGAACTCGAAAAGAGCGGTATTTATTTCAGTAAAGACCTGTCGAAGTCGATTCTTTACTCGATCGCCGCACCGGGAACGTCGCAACACATCGCGATGCTGGCGTTTGACGTCAACGAGTTTGAGAATCCGCGGATACGCGAGATCATGGCGAAGCATGGTTGGTTTCAGACCGTGCTGAGCGATCTGCCTCACTTCACGTTTCTTGGTCTGAAAGAAAAAGATCTGCCGAAGCATGGTCTACGAAGTGTCGAAGTTAACGGTCAGATCTTTTGGATCCCAAACGTACAGTCTCTGCATCCCGGACTCGATAAGTAGTTGCACAGGATTAATTAGATCCGTGATAAACTACGTGACCTCTTCCCCCAGCCCAATCAAAAGTGGAAGCGTTTCCGGCCTTTTAACCGACAAGGAAGGTCACTATGGATGTCCCCCAATTCATCGCTGGTAGATTCCGGATTGAACGAGAAATCGGGACCGGCGGCATGGGCACTGTTTACCTTGCCACCCACCTCGGACTCGAACGCCCAGTAGCCGTCAAGATCATCAAGCGCGAATTTGCGGGCGACGCTGACGTCGCAGATCGTTTCCTGCGCGAAGCGCGCACGATGGCGAAGCTGCATCATCATCACGCAGCAATGATCTTCGACGCCGGAAACCTGCCCGACGGGCGTCACTTCATCGTGATGGAATTCGTCGAAGGCGAAACGCTCTCGCAGGTGCTTGCGAATCAAGGTCGCTTTACCCCGTCGCGTGCTGTCGAAATTGCGACGCAAATCTGCGACGTGCTCGAGGAAGCACATCGACTCGGGATCATTCATCGCGATCTGAAACCCTCCAACATCCTGCTCGGCAAGCGAGGCGTTTGCGTCCTCGACTTCGGCGTCGCGAAAGTTCTCGCTTCATCAGCCGAATCGACGGCGACTCACGCGAGCACCGGTTCCGGACAATTGATCGGAACGCCGCGCTACATGTCTCCCGAACAATGTTTGGGCCAACGCGTCGGTGCGCGTAGCGATTTATACAGTCTGGGTGTGCTGCTTTACGAAATGCTCGCCGGGCGTCCACCGTTTACCGATCCATTGCAATCTGCGTTGCTGGTTAAGCAAGCAACTGCACCCGCGCCGCCGTTGCCAAGATTGCGACAAGACATTCCCCGATCGCTGGCCCTCGCGGTCCATTCGCTACTCGCGAAACGTCCCGAGGATCGTCCACGCACTGCGGCCGCCGCGAAAAATTTGTTGGAACGGAGCCTGGTCCAACCAGACCGCACGTTGCCCGACATTGAACCAATGTCGTCGATGGTCGCTGCTGCGAGTCCCGGACGCGGAATTCTATTTCGCGTCGGCGCTCCACTCGTCCTGGTTACCACTTTTGGTGCGTTGCTCGCCTGGGGATACACCGGACAGAGCGCCTCTGTCCCGCGCATTCCGAAAGAGGCGTTGACGGCTGCGAATGCGCAGTTGCAGATGACGCCTGCGACGTGGCGCAACGAGCCGAGTCGCGACGTCGCATTTAATCCAAGCCTCCCCGAGCCGGCCCCGCCGCTTGTCGAGCAACTTTCGTTGGATCAAGCGCGCAAGACAGCCGCGAAATTCGCCACGGGATCGATTGGAGCAGTTGCGATCCTTGATACTGATTCGGGTCCGGCAATCGTCGCAGTTGACAGCCAGCGTCGCACCGGAAAGACCGGTTTTCTACTGCTTGAAAAGCGAAACGGAAGGTATCGTGTCAGTTCGCAGCAGCCGCTGGACGCGAACGGTTTCCGACATGCGAATTGGACTGCCGAACTAGTCGACGCCGACGAAGATGGATTTCAGGAGTTAGTGTTTACCGGCAAAGACTCGAGCGAAGGAAGAAACTTGCGGCGTTTGGTTTTATTCGTACCGAATGACCGGCGGACTTACTCCATGCAGATGACCGGTGAAACGACCGCGCGAGGCACACCGCGAATTCAGTGGCTATCGAACGCCGCGGGCACCGAAGCAGCCGCGTATCGCACCGCGTTACGGAAAAAGGCCCGCGCGATTGTGTCGAAAAAGAAATAATCCTTATTTCTTTTGGTACCCCATTTGTGAATTTCCCTCCAGCAAGCTACCCTCATAGCCCGACATCTATTTGGCTGTCAGAAGAATCGAAAGACCTGTATCAAACTGCTGGGTGTGGAGTTATCGGTGAAACGTTTCTCAATTCTTTTCCTTCTTCTTTGCTTACTAGCGCCATCAACACTCTTCGCGGAAGTTCGGACACAGCGGCGTACGACGCGTCCGGCGCCGACTCGGCCTGCGCCGACCCGGCCGGCTGACGCAAAGCCGGCGCCTGCGCCTGCTCCCCGGCTTCCCGAAGCGAAGATTTTCAGTCACATCCTTCCGAATGGACTCGAAGTCATTATTCTGGAAGATCACTCGATCCCACTCGTCACGATTGAACTCGCAGTGAAGAACGGTTCGTACACGGAGCCGCCCGAATTGAACGGGCTGTCGCACCTGTACGAGCACATGTTTTTCAAACAGAACCGCGCCATCGCCAATGCCGAAGATTACCTGCGCACGATCGGCCAGATGGGCATCGCGTACAACGGCACGACGCGCGAAGAAGTCGTCGACTATTACTTCACGACCACGAGCCCAAACCTGCGCACCGCAATGCAGTTCATGAAAGATGCGACTCGATATCCGCTGTTTGACGAGCGCGAGTTCGTGCGTGAGAAACAGGTCGTGATCGGCGAGATAGACCGCAATGAGTCGAATCCGTATTTCTACCTCGTCAAGGAGATGAACAATCGTCTCTTCTACAAGTACCAGAGTCGAAAGAACCCGCTCGGAAGCCGAGAGACAGTAGGCGCCGCGACGACGGAAATGATGCGTTTGATTCAGCAGCGTTACTACGTGCCGAACAACTCAGCGTTGGTCTTGACTGGCGACGTCAATCCGCCCGAAGTGATCAAGATGGCGCAGGAGTTTTACGGCGACTGGCCGAAACGCGAGAAAGATCCGTTTGTCGAGTTTCCGCTCGTCGAACATCCGCCGCTGACCAAGACGGAAGGCACCGTGATCGTTCAACCAGTGCAGAACGTCTTAATTAACATCGGCTGGCACGGCCCATCGATCGGCAAGGACAATCCTGCAACGTACGCTGCCGACGTTTTCTCGTTCATTCTCCGGCAGCCGAATTCGCGGTTCCAGCGAAACCTCGTCGATACGGGTTTAGTTACGGCTGTCGATCTGAGTTACTACACACAACGTAACGTTGGCCCAATCGCGTTAATCGCTCAAACTACTCCTGACAGAGCACGCGCGGCGATCAAGGCTCTCTACGAGGAAGTCGCGCATTTCAACGACAAGGATTATTACACTGACGAACAGCTCGAAAGCGCGAAGGCCTTGCTCGAGGCAGACGATCTTTATTCACGCGAAAAGCTGAGCGACTACACGCACACGCTAAGCTTTTGGTGGGCGTCCACGGGATTGGAGTATTTCCGTGGTTATCTCCCGCGTCTGCGCGCGACTTCACGCGCTGACATCAGCCGCTACATCACGACATACATTCAGGGAAAACCGCACGTGGGTCTGGCGTTGATGTCGCCTGACGCGCAGAACCGAGTAAAAATCACGCCTGAAGAGTTAATGGGTCAGTTTACAGAGCCAGGACAATGAACGAATCATCGAAGCAATTATTTAATCGCGTGCGTCAAAGCGTCATCACTCTCTTGCTGTTAACCGTGTTGCTTGCCGGCGGCACCGCCGCGCGCGCGCAGCAGACAACTCAGCCGGCGCCGCAACCGGCACCTTTTTCAGCCCAGAGCATCGTTACCAAACAGGCTGCACTCGTTAGCGAGTTTGAAGTCAAAGGCCTGAAGGTGTTGATGAAACGTCGCGAAGGAAGTTTGACAGTCGCGGCGGGTCTGTTTATTCGCGGCGGCTCATCAAACATTAACGCGCAGAATGCGGGTATCGAAACGTTGATGTTGAGCGCCGCGACTGAGGCCAGCGCCGGTTTCCCGCGCGAGCGCATGCGCAGCGAACTCTCGCGAATGGGCACCGTGATCGGAAGCAGCTCCAACAACGACTACTCGGTGCTATCGCTTGCAGCCACACGGATGCACTTCGATCGTTCGTGGCAGCTCTTTACTGATGTCGCCTTGCGCCCGTCCTTTACGAAGGAAGACGTTAAGCTGGTGCAGGATCGAATCGTAGTTTCGCTGAGCGACGATACAGACACTCCCGACGTCTATCTGCAAAAACTACAGGACAAAATCGCCTATGCGGGCCATCCGTATCTGAACAGCACCAGCGGCACGCCGGAAACGATCTCAAAGCTGACGCCAGAGGATCTGCGCGCCTATCACACGAGCCTGATGGAGACCTCGCGACTCCTGCTGGTTATCGTTGGCGACTTGACCGCCAACGAGGTGAGGGCGCTGGTTGAATCAAGTTTCGGTAAGTTGCCTCGTGGTAATTACAAACCACCGGCAGTGCCGCAGTTGGCGTTCGATAAGTTTTCCGTTGATATAACGCCTCGGGACCTGCCTACGAATTACGTCCAGGGACTCTTTACGGCGCCTTCGTTGACATCACCAGACATCTATGCGATGCGCGTGGCGAGTTCGTTGCTGCGAGATCGTGTGTTTGAAGAAGTGCGCGTGAAGCGAAATCTTTCGTACGCGCCGGATGCGTTTTTGCGGACGCAGGCTGCGAATGTTGGCGGGTTATACGTGACGGCGGTCGATGCGAATGAATCGGTACGCGTCATGTTGAGTGAGATTCAGCGTTTGCAAATGGAGCCGGTGAGCCCGAGTGATATTCACGCCGTCGTTGCGCAGTATCTGACGACGTACTACCTCGGCCAGGAGACTAACGCGGCGCAGGCGGGTGAGTTAGCGCAGTATGAATTAATTGGCGGTGGCTGGCGGAATTCGATCGACTTTCTGGAGAAGTTACTGGCGGTGACGCCGGCCGACATTCAACGCGTCTCGCAGAAGTACATGCGGAACATTCGGTTCGTGGTTTTAGGAAACCCGCGCAGTGTTGATGCGGCGGTGTTCACGGGCGCCGCAGGCGAATAATGGCTTACATGGTCTCGCGCAGGTATCTCTCGTAAAGCTTCGCATCAAGACGCTGAAGAGTTTTCGCCTGGGTCGAGGCGGCTGTCAGGTTCCCACTTTCGAAGTAAGCGATAGCGAGGTTGTAAAAGTACTCCGCGTTATTGGGTCGTAACCGCGCCGCTTCGGTGTACTCGTCAATCGCCTCACGCATCCGGCTAGCGTAGTAATACGCATCGCCCAACTTATTATGAATATCCGAATCGGCAGGCTTCAGTTGTAGCGCTTCGAGATAGGCGCGAATGGCTTCCTGGTTCTTGCCCTGTTTGACCTTGCAGTAACCAACCTTCACCCACGCATCCGCACGTTTAGGATTCTTGTTAACCGCGTTCTCGAAATATCCGACGGCGCTGTCGTAGTTGCCGAGCCACAGCGACTCGAGCCCGTTGCGATACGCCGACTCAGCCACATCGCCCTTCGGCTTGGTCGCGAGATCCGCCAGCGAGCGCTGCGCACCGGCCTTCAATTCACCAACGCGTGCCGCGGCGATCGCGAGATTGATGTTCTGCCCGTTGGTCACTTTCACCGTCACCACACCCAGCACCTGGCCGCGCAGATTAAACACCGGACTGCCGCTATTGCCGTGCGAGATCGGCGCCGTGATTTGAATGATGCGGTAGCTATTTGGCACTTCACGTACCGCCGACACGATGCCGTCGGTGACCGAGCCTTCGAGTTTCAGCGGATTGCCGATGACGAAGATCGTTTCGCCTTCATCAGGAAGTTCGCTGGCAAGCTCGCTGGTTCGTGCACGTTCGAGTGGCATCTCGACGTTCAGCAGGGCGAGATCTCCTTCCTCGTCAACGGCCAGTGCCCCAGTTACGGGATAGACTTTGCCTTTGCCGTCGAGAGTCTTGATCTCAGCGCGTGCAGCGCCGCGAACGACGTGAAGGTTTGTTACGACCTGGCCCGGTCGAAGGAAGAAACCACTGCCGGTCATCAATGCCTCGCCGCTCGAATCATAGGTCGCGATGGCCACGACTGCGGGCTTCACCCGCTTCACGAGTGTCGGAAGATTCTCGTCGGCACGGGCCGCGATGGAGGAGGCGGAGACGAGGAACAGAACCAGCGCAAAGGGGACAAAACGGGGGAACTTTCTACTTTTCATGTCGCTAACACCAGGGCAAAAACGAAGACTTTAGGCCATCGAAGGGGTTCGAGGGCGGGGGATCTCGTTAGCTTGAGAAAGATGAGCGGGCTCGATCGAGCCCGTGTCGGGTCACGCCATCTTAGATCAACTTGCGGCGATTAGGGTAGGTTTTTATCGTTTTCTAAAAAAGAGGGCCGCCCCGAAAGGCAGCCCTGTAGGGCAACGCTCGTGAATTGAGCTATGGAACGATGTGAATATGGGCGACGCCTGGTCCGAGCGGCGACGCGCCAACAGCCTCTTCCATCGTTAGGAGAAGCCCAAAATCCGCCAACGGAACTTCTGACTTGATTTCGGCTTCGTGCTTGGTTCCGAGATTCGTTATTTCACCGATTTTGACGTACTCACCATTTGCGCCAACGGCCCACACTACGAACCGTTTCCCGGCAGGCGCTTCCTTCAAGTCGTGAAACTTGATTTCGACTTTGGTCGGTCCGCCCGACTTCGGCTCCAGAAACACATTCGCACGCGCACCGGCTAGCGGTCCGGTGAAGTCAACCTTGATCTTCGTTTCGTCACCTTTTTTGAAAGAACCGACACCGAGCATCGGCGCGGTATACGTTACCGCCGCTGTTTGCGGGACCACGACTGCTGCGGGTGCCGTAGTTGGTGCAACGACTGTTGCCGGCGCCGTAGTCGGCTCAACGACTGCCGCTGGCGCTGTAGTTGCCGCCACTCGATCGCCTTCTGCACTGCGGCTGAACGGAATTACAGCGAGACCTTCCGGCACGGCGCTTCTGAAGATGATGCGCGTGGTCGGATCATACGCCGTCAACGCCGCTTCTGGAGAAGCGACCAACATGAATTTCGATAGTGGAGTTGTCGCAGCCAGCGTACCGGTGCCGTTAGTGATCGCAACCGGACCAAGCGCGGTTACTACCCCTTTCTCGTCGACCGCATAAAGCGTGAGCGCAGTCACATCCGCAGGGACGTTTGCGAGATTCAATTTGATCCTGGTCCCATCGTCGTCGCGGAGAATCGTAGCAACACCTGTCGCTCCGCTAATGTTCACGGGATTGAGGTTAACAGTTATTTCTTTCTTTACTGGATA
Organism: uncultured Acidobacteriota bacterium; assembly: GCA_963789185.1. Taxonomy (GTDB): domain Bacteria; phylum Acidobacteriota; class Blastocatellia; order Pyrinomonadales; family Pyrinomonadaceae; genus PSRF01. The sequence goes on along the minus strand of CAWBJU010000001.1, from coordinate 147,617 downwards.
CTCAACTATCGTGTAGGTGCCATCGGGGTTTTGAACTACTTTCTTTTCGGTTGTTGTGGTCGTTGTTGTTTGCCCCAGAGCTACTGCGGCTAAAGCGAGAGTCAGAGCCATGGCCGCGAGAACGCTCCACAAATGCTTGCTCATCAGTTGTACCTCCCTTGTGTCTAATTAATCGCGATTAAGTGGTCTTCGTAGGGGAACGTGCCGGGGAGACGCTTACAGGCGTATTCGGCATTTAAATGGGGCAATACTTATGCCAGTTTGCATCGACAGGTAAACGCGGCACGGACGTGAGATCGCGCGAAACAATCCAGTACAGAACTGTACTTAATCGGTGTGTTAAAAGGCCTTCAATTCAGCTATTGCTTTTGCGACATCGGCAGATTGCGGAAGTATTGCATCCTCGAGTTGCGGCGCGTAGGCCACGAAAGTATCGAGCGCGCAAACGCGGCGAACTGGTGCATCGAGATCGAAGAACAACTCGTCTGAAATACGCGCTGCGATCTCAGCGCCGTACCCAAACGAAAGCGTATCCTCATGTGCGACGATTACACGGTTTGTCTTTCGCACTGACTCGGCGATCGCTTCCCAATCGTAAGGGACCAAACTACGAAGGTCGATAATCTCGACACTCGTACCTTCCTGTTCGGCCTGCTTCGCGGCCACGAGCGATCGTTGGACTAACGCGCCGTACGTAATGATGGTCAGATCTTTTCCTTCGCGGACTTTCTTTGCCTTGCCGAATGGAATCATGAAGTTGTCCGGCGGATAAGCAGACTTGTTGTACGCCTGGCGATACAGATGTTTGTGCTCGAGAAACAACACAGGATCGTCGCAACGAATCGCTGTGCGTAGAAGTCCATTCGCGTCCAACGCATTAGATGGATAGACCACGCGCAGACCGGGAATCTGAGTGAACGTCGACACGCCCGACTGCGAGTGATAAACAGCGCCGCCTTTGAGGTAACCACCGATAGGCACACGCATTACGAGCGGCGCTTTCCAGTCGCCACCCGACCGCCAGCGCAGCAACGCGAGCTCGTTGCGAATCTGGTGCATCGCGGGCCAGATGTAGTCGAAGAACTGAATCTCGACCACGGGTTTCATGCCGCGTGTAGCCATGCCGATTGCGCGGCCGACGATGTTTGCTTCAGCAAGCGGCGAGTTGAAGACGCGGTTGCCGCCGAACTTTCGTTGCAGGTTGGCAGTGACTTTGAAAACGCCGCCCTTGCCTTTGACGACGTTGAGATATTGTTCACGCGAACAGTCCGCGACGTCCTCGCCGAAAACCACGATGCTCGGATCGCGTTCCATTTCAGTGTGTAGCGTGCGATTGATCAGATCGACCATCGTCCCGGGATTGCCCGAGAGTTGCGCACCTTCCTCAGTATCAAACTCCGGTGAAGTCGGATCGACGGTTGTTGAAAAGACAAAGTTTGCCGCCGTGTCTGGAGCAGGCTGCGCGCTGGCGAGCGCCTGGTCGGCAGCCTCATTCACAGACGCGTCGATTTCGTCTTTGATCTTCTGGAGACCTTCCTGGTCGATGACTCCTTCGTCGATCAAAAGTGCGCCGAAACGTTTGACTGGGTCGCGCTCGGCATCGCCGGTTCGTTCCTCGTCGGGCCGGTAAAGTTTTTCGTCGTCGGAAAGCGAGTGTGAATACGGACGGATTACTTTCGCGTGGACCAACGCTGGTCCCTTGCGACGCCGAGCGTAGTCAACGGCGCGGCGCATGGTTTCGAGACGACTCGATCGGATCCGTGCCGTCGCAACGTTGCACGAAAAGCGACGGGAAGTTTTCGACGAGCCGTGAAATATCGCCGCCCGCTGTTTGTACTTCAACGGGAACGCTGATCGCGTAACCATTGTCCTCAATGAGGAAAACAACCGGGAGTTTGAGATTCGAAGCGGTGTTGAGCGCTTCCCAGAACTCGCCTCCGCTGGTCGTGCCTTCGCCGAGTGAAACGTACGTCACTTCATCGTCGTGAAAATTCTTGATCCGCTTTTTCAACTCCGGCACTAAATCAAAACGATAGCTCGCTTCAGCACAGCCGACTGCTTGCAGCAACTGCGTGCCGGTGGGCGATGATTGCGAAACGATATTCAGATCCTTGTGGCCCCAGTGCGACGGCATCTGGCGTCCATGCGAATTGGGATCTGCTTCGGCGCCGACGGCGGAAAGCAACTGCTCCAGCGGCGTCATTCCCAACTGCAAACAGAGCGCGCGATCGCGATAGTACGGATAGAACCAATCGTAACCCGGCTTCAACACGACGCCTGCGGCGACCAGCACCGCCTCATGACCGGCGCCACTGATCTGGAAGAAGATCCTGTTCTGTCCTTTAAGCTGGATCTCTTTGTCGTCGAGCCGGCGCGAGAGATACATCGTGCGATACATTTCGAGCAGCAGCTTGTTGTCGGGCAGATCGCCGGCTTTCGCCGGCTCAGACACGGTTGCACTCGCGACAACGTGCGTTACGGCGGGTCGCGATATAGATTCCACCGGCATTGACCCGCTTGACGCTTCCTCGACTCTCGCCGGTTCGTCAGTTTGTGGGCCGGTCGACTCCGGCGACGTGCGCGATGTGGTTTTGGGGACCAGCTTCAGTACTTTGGTATCAGTCTTCATAGTTGCCAGCCAGGGTCATGCGATACTCTTCCGCCATTCCGGGGTGTCCGTGGCGCTGCGCGGTTTCAATTCCACGCTGATAAGCATCGCGTGCTTTATCTCTTTGGCCCGTTCTTTCGTAGGCGCCGGCCAACATGCCGAAGGCGTTTCCCTCGTCGTCCGCAGCTTCCAGGTAGCGATGTAGAGTTTCGATCAACTCCTGGTCGCGGCCGGCTTTCTCGTATTCCTTCGCCAGTCCGAACAACACCATCGTGTTACTCGGATCAGTCGCGAGCATCTGCTCGAACACCTCAATGCGTGATGTGGTCATTTTCCGATTATTAGTTTGGCGATCGTCTGCAACTGCATGTTTGACGTTCCTTCATAAATCGCGCCGATTTTTGAGTCGCGCCAGTACTTCTCGACCGGATAATCTTTCACGTAACCATAACCGCCATATAACTCGATCGCCTTCGAACTGACGTGCTCCGCGACTCGCGACGAGTAAAGCTTCGCCATCGCGGCCTCTTTTACGAAATTAATTCCGGCGTCTTTCATGCGCGCCGCGTTATAGACCATCAACCGCGCCGCTTCCAACTCCGTCGCCATCTCCGCAAGTTGAAACTGCACGGCCTGAAACTGATTGATTGCTTTGCCGAACTGTTGGCGTTCCGCTGTGTAAGCGAGTGCGCTTTCGAGTGCGCCCTGCGCGATGCCGATCATCTGGGCGCCAATGCCGATGCGGCCTTCGTTCAGTGTTTCGATCGAGATCTTGTAACCCTTACCTGCTTCGCCGAGTACGTTTTCCTTCGGCACCTTGCAGTCTTCTAGAATCAATTCGACTGTTGACGACGCGCGAATGCCGAGTTTGTTTTCCTTCTTGCCGATTGAAAAACCGGGGAAGCTCTTTTCGACGATGAAAGCAGTGATGCCGCGATAACCCGCTTCGGGATTTGCGTTGGCGAATAGGACGAAGATCTCGGCTTCGATGCCGTTTGTGATCCAGAGCTTGCGTCCGTTCAGGATGTAGTGATCGCCGTTATCGACTGCACGGGTTTGCATTGCAAACGCGTCCGATCCGGATCCGGGTTCACTCAACGCATACGCCCCGACATGCTCACTTGCGAGTCGCGTCAGATAGTTTTGTTTTTGTTCAGGCGTACCCCAGCGGATGAATGCATTGTTGACGAGTGTGTTTTGAACGTCGACGAAAACACCCACCGATGCGTCCACACGCGAAAGCTCTTCGACGGCGAGAATCGCGGTAAAGAAATTCGCGCCTGCGCCGCCGTACTCTTCAGGCGTTTCGATGCCCATCAATCCGAGGTCGAAACATTGTTTGATGATCGCCGGATCAAGCTTGGCGGTCTCGTCCATGTGCTCGACGCGAGGACGCAGCTCGCCCTCGGCAAATTCGCGCACACTGGAGCGAAACATTGTCTCGTCTTCTGAAAGGGTTGTAAGAGGGCTTTGGGAAACTTGCGCAACCGCTGGTTGGGATTGACTCATAGGTTTCGTGCTCGATTTGTGTGTTTCAATGAACATAGCATCATAATCGAGTTTATCCCTGTTTCAAACTGGCGGCATGATTGTTGCCGAAACGACAAAACCGTGTGGTACGTTTAGCCTCGATGCCTGCCGAAAAACCGCAACCAAACCCAACTGAGACGCGAACTCGAAGCAGGAGATTCGCGCCACTTGGGATCATATTCGGTCTGCTGGGATTCCTTCTGTTTATCTACTTCGTTAGCAGCGCGGGCATCGGGCACATCCTCGACGGCATACAACGACTCGGCGCCGGTTTCATCCTGATTCTCCTCATCTCCAGTTTGCGCTACGCAGCTCGATCGTTGGCGTGGACGCGTTGTGTGGAAGCCCCGTACCGGTTGCCGTTTCGCGATGCGTTCCAGGCGCGAATCATGGGCGACGCGCTGGGCAACATCATCCCGTTTGTGAGCGTCGCCGTGAGCGAACCGTCGAAGGGCGTGTTTGTCAAAGACAAGGTACCGTTAATGGTGGGACTCCCGGCACTCGCCATTGAAAACATTTTCTATGCAATGTCCGTGGCGCTGTTCATTTTCGGTGGCACCGCGACGCTGCTGTTGAGTTTCTCGCTGCCGAAGCCGTTGCGATACGCGAGTATCGGAGCGCTGTGCGCGACCGTTGTGGTCGTCCCGCTGATCTTCTTATTGATTCGCACGCAGGCACGGTTTCTTAGCGGTGCGGCCGGGTTTCTTATTCAACGCGGGATTGCCTCGAGGTTGATGAAGAAGATCAGACCGCGCGCCGAAGTGCTTGAAGAGCGAGTTTACGGGTTCTACGAAAGAAACCAGCGACGGTTCGTTTCAATCTTTCTTCTCGACTGCTGTTTTCATGTGGCCGGTGTGCTTGAGGTTTACACGACGCTGTCGTTTATTAGTCCGGTCGCGCCGACGCTGAAGCAGGCATTCATTCTTGAATCAGTGAATCGAATCATCAATGTGGCGTTTAAGTTTGTGCCGTTGCGCGCCGGTGTTGATGAAGGTGGGACCGGTCAGGTTTCGAAAGTGCTCGGATTCGCACGCGGCATCGGTGAGACACTGGCGATCGTGCGCAAAGGCCGCGACATTGTCTGGACCGCGATTGGTGTGATCCTGATCTGGAAGCGCGGACTCTCGTTGCGCAACCTCTCGAACGAAGCCGCGACCGATCTATCGCAACCTGTCCCCGCGAGCGAATGAATTGTTAGTCGTAGGCGAGTGCGGCCACTGCATCGAGGTTTGAAGCACGCCACGCAGGATAGAGCGCGCCGAGCACACCGCCGATGAGGCCGATCGCGGCTGCCACCAGAGCCCACTGCCAACTGTATTCAAAAATCAGCCCGTACGTTTTCTGGATCAAATAACCCGCGATAACAGAGACGATGAATCCTGCAATTAGACCGATGAAACTGATCAGTATCGCTTCCTTCTCAATTACACCAACGATGTAACCACGCGACGCACCCATCGCTTTCAGAATCCCGATCTCGCGTGTGCGTTCGGTAATCGTCGTATACATCGCCAGCATCACCACGAGGGCGCTGACCACTGCCGCAAGTCCGACGAGGACGCGCAGAAACACACCCAAATACGGAATGGTCTTTTCAAAACTTGTAAAGACCTCGCGTGTTGGCTGGATGGTATTGCCTGGGAGTTCCCGATCGATGCGCGCCGCCATCTCCTGGACCTGATCCGGATTTCGGAGTTTCAGAAAAATAAACGTGCACTTTCCCGGATTTTCCTGGGCTTGCTGCATCGCCGCCAGCGTCATCTTTACGCGCGCTCCGGATTCGGGTGAGTAAATTCCGACGATGCGATAGTCATCCGTGCCGAACGGCTTAAACGAATCGCCGACGCGAAGGTTGTTGTTGCGTGCTTTCGTCTCGTCGATGACCACCTCGTTCGGTCCTTGCAAACCTCTGCCTTCGACGATGCTGATGCCGTTGACGCTCGCGTATGAGTCCCACTCAACGCCGTCGATCTGTTCGAACCCGAAGCCGCGGGAACCTTGAAAGATGTGCCGATACACGGGCAGGGCTTCTTCGACGCCCTCAATCGCTTTGAGGCGCTCGACGTAACGCGTATCGAGGTTGCCGGTCATGGCGGTTAACTGGACCGCGCCGGGACGCATAAACATCAGCTCGGCGCGCACGTTGCTCGCTCTTCGTTGCAGATCGTTTGACATGCCGCGCGCGAGTCCGGTGAACAGCATCACCAGGCTCACTCCAAGCGCAATTCCGGCTACGCTCACTAGCGTGCGGATGGGTCGTTGACGAATGTTGGAGGTTACTAAGTTATCCATCTGTCAGATCCTTGTTCGGGCTACTACCTTAAGCGATTTTGGTCTAAGCTAACAAACACTCGGGCACGGTTGTTGATATTAACTATTAACCAAATGAACAAACGCAAAGTCTCGCCTCTTTTTCAGTCGCTAAGTGTTCTTCTCATTCTCTTAGTAATCGTTCTTGTCGCACAGAGTTTGGTGCCCGAGCGGGTGCAAATAACGATCCTCGGCACGACCGATCTGCACGGCAACATCCTGCCCGTAGATTACTACACGGACAAATCCGATAACCGCGGGCTCGCCAAAGTCGCGACGCTTATCAAGCGCATTCGCAAAGAGCAGCCAAACACGTTGCTCATCGACTCAGGCGACACGATCCAGGGCTCGCCGCTCGCGTCGTTTCACAGTCGCAAAAACAACGTGCGGCCGGATCCGATGATGCTCATCATGAGCTCGCTCAACTACGACGCGATGGCTGTGGGTAATCACGAGTACAACTTCGGGCTGAAAGTGTTGGAGAAGGCGCGTGGCGAAGCGAAGTTTCCCTGGCTCTCGGGGAATACTTACGAGAAGGGAACGCAGCGCACTCATTACAAGCCGTACATCGTGAAAGACGTGGCGGGAGTGAAGATCGGGATTATTGGACTGACGACGCCGGGAGTTCCGTACTGGGACAATCCGCCGAACTACGCGGGGCTCGAGTTTCGTGAGCCAGTGGCTGAAGCGCGCAAGTGGGTTACCGCCCTGCGCACGCAGGAGAAAGTGGACGTCGTTGTTATCGCGATGCACATGGGACTCGGCGAGGACTTGCGCACTGGTGAAGTGAGTCCGGGACAGATCCCGCACGAGAACTCGGCGATCGCCATCGCGCAAGAAGTGCCCGGAGTGGACGTGATCTTCATGGGCCATACGCATCGCGACGTACCTTCGCTTTACATCAACGGTGTTCTGCTCACTCAGGCAAATCACTGGGGACGACATCTCGCCCGCGCGGATCTGTACCTGCAAAAGGCGCCTACAGGTTGGCGCGTGTACGCGAAGTCGGCGCGGACGATCCCTGCCGACGATCGCGTCGAGCCCGATCCGGAAGTGGTTAAGCTGGCCGAGCCTTACGATCGACAGACGCAGGAGTGGCTGGAGCGAGTAGTTGCTCAGTCGCCGCAGGATCTAACGGCTGAAGAGGCACGCTTTCGGGACACGGCAATTCTCGACTTGATCCAGAAGGTCCAACTCGACGCCGGAAAAGCCGACGTCTCAATGGTTGCGAGCTTCAATCAGCAGGCGCGCATCGCGAAAGGTCCGGTGACTGTGCGCGACGTGGCGGAACTCTACGTCTACGAAAACACGCTCGTGGTCCTCGAGGTCACGGGTCAACAACTCAAAGATGCGCTGGAACACTCTGCGAAGTACTACAACACTTACGAAGCGGGCAAAACGCCTCGTGAATTGATCAACGACAAGATCCCGGCCTACAACTTCGACATCGCCGAAGGCGTCACGTACGACCTGGACCTCACGAAGCCGCTTGGCAGTCGCATTCAGAACCTTCGCTTTAAAGGGCAGCCCTTGTCGCTTAGTCGGAAGCTTCGACTGGCGACCAACAATTATCGGGTCAACGGTGGCGGCGGATACACGATGTACAAGAATGCCACAGTTGTTTCCCGATCAAGCGAGGAGATTCGTGAGTTGATCGTCGACTGGATGGAAAAGCACAAGACGATACCAACCAAACCGAACAACAACTGGCGCATTTTGCCTTGAACCCTTGAACCACAAGAGGCACAAAAAGCACAAGAGGCACAAAAACATAAAAGGGTAAAGCCGTTCTTTTCCTCCTTGTCTTGTGCCTTTTGTGTCTCTTGTGCCTTTTGTGGTTAACAAAAGAAAAACAAAGCGGCAAAGAGCGGAGGATCTTTGCTTGCCGCTTTGTTTTCTGGCGGGCGGGGGTGAGAAATGTGGAGGTTGTACTCACGAGCTTGTGCTTCAGACTTAGTCGCTCATGAACCCCGCCCTATTTCCCCTCATCGCTACCACAAGAAAAACAAAGCGGCAAAGAGCGGAGGATCTTTGCTTGCCGCTTTGTTTTCTTGGCGGGCGGGGGTGAGAAATGTGGAGGTTTTACTCACGAGCTTGTGCTTCAGGCTTAGTCGCTCATGAACCCCGCCCTATTTTCCCCTCAGAAGAGAACCCCTGGTTCTTTGTATCAGTAACGCGAAATTCCACCAGAAACTACCTCAAACATTTTTGCGCCCACCCGAAAGACTGTTTTGTTGACATTTTTTCGGTTGCTACATATGCTGCGGGCGCTCTCTGAACCGACGCATGGCGCGATCGCCGCTCCTCATGACCGACAATGGCTCGTCTCCTCCGCGAAGAATTAAATAGTGATTTAGGGACCAAGTTCGATCGCATCTACGACGAAGCTCTCGAAATCTGGAACAGCGAACCGCTGCCGAAGTACACTACGCACGGACGCGATCACATGAAGCAGGTCGAAAAGAACCTCGACGACCTGACGCGTCCACTCCAAAACTCAAGTAAGCGGCTCAGTGAGGATGAAATATTCGTGCTGCTTGCCGGTGCGTGCCTGCACGACATCGGCATGCACCATATCGACGATCCCGATGTTCGCGAGAATCATCCAGTCGCCGCGTACAAAATGATTCTCTATTCCTGGAATCGAGTTCCCAGCGAAATGAGAGAAGTGACGCTGTCTATAGACGATGACAATGCGAGGGAAGCGATAGCCAAAGTCGCGCGCGGTCATTGGACTGACTACGCGCTACCGTTGCCACAAATGGATTACATCAACGGCAACAAACAGGGACGCCTCCGCTTGTTGGCGCTGTTGTTGGCAATGGCCGATCTGCTCGACGTCTCTTCGGTCCGCGCGCACTACTTTCGTTCGAGTCACCGGCTGTTTGGATTGGACCCGTTAGCGGAGCTCCACCACGTCAAGCACAAATTGGTGAAGGGCTTTTCGATTGGACCACCAGACAACGGTTTTCCCAATCTCCGATTTGACCTCCAATGGAAGAAGTACGTTGAAATCAAAGATGGAATCGAAGAGGTCGTGAATAGCTGGCTGATGCAGTGGTTCAACGCTCAGTGTCGCCAACTGCATCCCGCGCTCTACGAAGAATCGCGTGGCTTGATTCGATGGACGCAACCCTGGTCCAACATCATCTTCCGTGAAGTGGAGGGCCCAGGCATCGAACTATCTACCGCGGCCAGACACTTCCTTATGGCTGAACGCGCGGAACAGGTCAGAATCGACCGCGAGGTGTTAGCCGCTCGCTTTCAAGAGGCTGTCGTTAATAAAGAAGCCGCCGTATTTTTGTTTACTGACGCTTCGGACTTTGATTGGCAGCGACTGAGCAAATGGTGCGTAGCATACGCCCGCTCTCGCCGCAACTGTCAGGTAGCTAACCTCGAAGTGCGGGGTCCCGCGGCTCTGCACTTGGGAGACATTCTGGCGCAGATCATGACACAGTGGGGAACGCCGCTGCCGGTATATACCACTGACGAGGTCACTAAACTTTACGAGAAGTACGTGAAACTCGACGACAGTCCTGACCTTGTAACCATTGTAAGAACTGACGAGGCCGGTAACGCTTTGATGCCCGCTCTCTTGACACAGCTTATGAGCCGCAAGTCAGCGGCAGCTCGGGTCTGTTTCTTGATCTGCCCCAAGGCAAAAGGACCAGCCGAAGTTGGCGACGCAACGATCATCGAGTTCGATGGATCGTCGTTTCCGCGAGCGGAAGTTGAAGACTTCCTGCGAAAGAAACATGGTTACAGTACTGAGAAGAGTCGCAAGATTTATGACCTGATGGAGAGCGGTGATTTAACGTATCGGCCGATGGACGTTTACTGGTACATCGAGAATCATTGGGCCAGTGAAAAGTTTGGTTTTGACTGCGGCGGAGATGTCGGCCATGTCTAGTACGGCAGAACGCTATCTCGAACGGCTTCAAACCGATCCGCCGATGCGGCTGGCGCTTTTGACGTGCTCTGCCGCGTTGCAGATAGACGACAATACTGCTTGTGAGGCGGTCGAAGTTGTTGCTAAGAGCAACGGTTCCACGCACGCTTTGGTCACTCGCGTCAAGAATCTCGGCTGCGTTTGGAAAGAGTGGAATGGTTACTGGCATGTAGCGGAGGACGTGCGCCGCGAGCTAGTCGCCCAGCTTCACCGGGAGATGCCGGAAGCCACTCTTCTTAGGCTACGCGAACTCCTCGCACGCAGAGCTGAATCTCGAGCTGATCAATTAGAGCCCACGGATCAGGTTGCGTATCACCAGAAATTATTCGCCAGTCTCGAAGCGTCATATCATCGACTCATAATTCCAAAGACGACTGAAGAAGCTGCAAATCAGCTTGTCGCACTCTGGCGACGCTTATCGCCGGAAGCCCGTGAAGCCCTGCACGGTCTGTCGATTATCTGGCCGACGAAGTAAAAGAAGTCACCCGCATGCGTGACTTACCTGACGCAATTGTTTTTCTGCGAGCGCTGGCAGCAAAGAGTCGCGGAGACAAGCACGCGCAGGAAAAGTATTTCGTTAAGCTTTGGCGGGACGCCCGCCATCGATCTCAGCCGGGCTTCGTCCATGCGAAGACAGCGCATTTCTTAGGACTCCTCACTCAGGACCGCGATCCCAAAGGTGCCGAGAGGGCCTTGCGTACCAGCTTTCGATGGACCGATACCGATCGTGAGCGAGGCCTGATCTGGGTCGATCTCGCCGAACTAGTTGCGAAAGACTACGACAGGCGAGAGGAAGCGTTGAAAATCTACAATGAGAGTCTGGAGCTGCTTCCCGCCAAAGAACAGGTAAAGGTTCACCTGGCAATTATCAAACTGCTTGAAAAAGGCGTTGTCAATCAATCGTATTTACCACTGATCCCGAAACAACGCACCGATCAGAATGTTCTGTTGCCGGAGCGATTGTTCGAAGACGAAGACATAGAGATGTCATCCGACAAGTTGCGCGAGCGCGTCGAGGCTGACATGCGTGACTTTTGTTTGAGCTATTTACGCGACCGCGGCCTCACGATCAAAACAGTTGCGTTGGTTGGTGAGCTATACGCGCGGTTTTCTGAACTGGGCAACATATGGAAAGATGAGGCCGAGTTTTTTGGCTACGTTGCATTCCTCTTGAGAAACATTCTTATGGATCGCGCTCAAAATTATCCAACTCTACGAATTGAGATTACTCAAGGTGCGAATCAAGGGAATGCTCTCAGCAATCAGCCGAAGCACGACGTGCTGGACTTGGACGAAGCGTTTAAACGCCTGGAAAAGATCGATCCTGACCAAGCTCGTATGGCCGAGTTGCTCTTTTTCGCCGGCTTATCACCGGCACGGGTGGCGCAACTGGTCAACCTTTCCGAGGCTGATGTATTGCGCGAGTGGAAGTTCGCAAAAGCATTCCTCTTTCGGGAGGTCGGGAGAGCGAATGCTGTTCGTAAGGGAATTAATCTACCCACCGTACAGATCAGTCAGCCCTCTTACAGTTGCAATTGAGTCGATGAGTTCGCGTAACACAAAAAGCGGTAGAGCGGTGCGTGCCTCTGAAGGAATCACTCAACTCCTTGAAAAGTGGGGGCGCGGTGATGAGAAGGCGCTTGAGCGGTTGATGCCACTCGTCTATGACGAGCTCCATCGGCTCGCGAGCACGTACCTGCGGCGCGAAAGAGCGAACACACGCTGCAACCGACGGCCCTGGTTAACGAGCTGTTTTTGAAGTTTGTCGATCAGCGCAACATGAGTTGGCAGAATCGTGCTCAGTTCTTTGGTGTTGCCGCGCAAATCATGAGACGCATTCTGGTGGATCATGCGCGCGCTCATTATTCCCACAAACGTGGCGGCGACCGTTTCTGTATATCGCTGAGAAATGTGGCAGCGTTGGTGCGCAACCTGATGCGGACCTTTTAGAGCTCCACGATTGTCTCAATCGCCTTGAGGAAATAGATCAAACCCAGTCGCGCATTGTTGAACTGCGGTTTTTCGGGGGGCTGACAATCAAGGAAACAGCGGAGGTGATGAATATTTCGCATGCCACCGTGGAACGGGAGTGGAGAACGGCAAAAGCCTTTTTAAAACGCGAACTTACAAGAATAAGAAAGTCAAATTGAGGGTTTTTCCGCTCCGTTTCCGCGTTAGTACCAGCAACCTTACAACGACCCGAGGGATTCCTCTCTAAGAATCGACATGATCACCCATGAAAACTGGCGACAAATAAAAAAGATTTTCCAAGCCGCTCAGGAACTTACGCCAGACAAGCGGCAGGATTATCTGGTCAAGACCTGGGCGACGACCAGTTTCTCCGCGAGGAGGTCGAAGCGTTACTGAGAGCGGATGAGGGTAATGATGATTTCCTGAGTGCACCGGCGTACGAATTTGCCGCAGGGATGCTGGCGGAAGAAACGGAGTTTTCGCCCGGTCAGCAGGTCGGTCGCTATACCATTCTGTGCCTGCTAGGCGCCGGCGGAATGGGCCAAATCTATCTCGCACAGGATCCTCAATTGGGCCGCAAGGTCGCGCTCAAACTTATTTCGCCTGCGTTTGCGAGCGACGCCCGCCGCGTGCAGCGCTTCGAACAAGAGGCCCGCGCCAGTTCCGCGTTGAATCATCCCAATATCTGCGTGATCCATGAGATAGGAATGACCGAATCAGGCCGGCATTTCATCGCAATGGAGTATATCCAGGTCACTGTGCGTGAAAGATATTTCGCGGTGATTTCAATCTTTCGGAAACTTTAAACATCATATTTCAGGTTGCCGCCGCTCTGGCAAGGGACATGACAGCGGTATAATTTTACACCGAGACATCAAGCCCGAAAAACATAATGGTGCGTCCCGATGGCTACGCGAAAGTGCTTTTTGATTTTGGCCTCGCGAAGTTACTCGAATTCCTGCCCGAACGCGAAGGTTGGCAACGTTCCTTGACGAACGTCCGGACCGAGACAGGCACGCTGATGGGAACTGTGAAATACATGTCTCCCGAACAGCTACGCGAAACCGAAATTGACGAACGCACGGACATCTGGAGTCTGGGTGTCGTGCTTTATGAGATGTTAACGAACTCCACCCCGTTTCGAAGCACGAACCCCAAACAACACCGAATCGCGCAGATTCTTTCACCGCAACGACCGCCGCTCAAGTTTCCTCCTGAAGTACCCAGACAAATTCAGGACATTGTGACGAAGGCACTCGCGAAAGACGTTGGCGCTCGTTATCAAACGATAACCAAGCTGGCTTCTGATTTGAGGAAACTGCAATGGCAACGGGCGCGCGAAACTGAGTCGACGACATTTTCGAAATCGCCGGTGCAGGAGCAACTCACGCGCCAATTTACTCGCATTAAGTCGCAAGCCGCTTTCACCGCCGACTTCTTGATGGGTGAAATCCGCTCACATAAGACAGTAGCAACCTTTGCCGGAGCAGCCGTCGTTCTTGTATTGCTGCTTTTTTTGCCAAACCTTCTTCGCCCGAACCCCCCAACTACGTTGGCAGCGAACCGGCTAACGTACATGGGCACTACAGCTCAGTCCGCGATTTCATCGGACGGCAAGCTCGTGGCACACGCAGAACAAGAGGGTGGAATGCAGCGCGTGATGCTCACGTCAACGGCCAATTTTTCGACCAGGGAGGTGGTGGCTGCGGAAGAGGTCAGTTACCTCGGCATCTCATTCTCGCCTGACGGCAGCGATCTCTATCTGACGCGACGCGAGAATAATCGCCCAGTACTCTACCGACTCGCGCTTCCAGGTGGTTCGCCAGTAAAGGTGCTTGAAAATGTCGACAGTCCGATCACATTTTCCCCACAAGGAAATCAGTTCGCGTTCGTGCGCCTAAACTCAACTGCGAGTGAGTACTACCTCATGGTTGCGAATGCAGATGGCTCGAACGAGCGGACTATTGGTAATCGCAAAGATGGAGATACGCTTTCGGTGTATGGAGCTGCCTGGTCGCCCGACGGTCGATTCGTTGTTTGTCCTGCTGGAACCTGGCGCGAAGGGTTTCACATGATGTTGACCGCATTCGACGTCGACAACGGAGCGGAACATCGGCTGGAAGATCGATCGTGGTTTTCGATACTTCAGGTAGCGTGGTTGGACGACATGAGCGGTTTGGTCATGAGTGCGAGAGAGCGGCCCACCAGCCCGCATCAATTGTGGCGGATCAGTTATCCCGACGCGATCGCGCGCAGATTAACAGACGACCTTTCGGAGTATGAGGGCGTGAGTGTGGCAGGTGAAAGCATTGTTACGGTGCGAACAAACCGGTCCTGGCAAATGTGGGTCACCAACGTCGACAGTCGTACGCCTCCCGTTTCGATCACCTCCGGAAATGGATTTAGTTACGGTGTTACCTGGACTCCACGAGGAAAGATCGTGTTTTCATCAATGGCCCAGGAAAGATTGAATCTCCTCCAGGTTGACCGGGACGGCTCGAATCAGGTTCAACTCACGGTCAATGTAGGCGACAACTACAATCCGGCTGCGTCGGCGGACGGCCGGTACATTGTGTTTGCGTCAAACCGTCACCACAAGAGTTTCAACATTTGGCGGATTAACGCGGATGGTACCGACCCAAAACAACTGACATTCTCTGACGGCAATTTCTACCCGTCAGTGTCGCCAGACAATCAATGGGTCGCATACGATCAACAAACCGATTTGAAACTGAGTATCTGGAAAGTTCCGCTTGAGGGCGGTGAATCTACTAAACTGATCGAAGGATATCGAATGCCTACTTTCGCGCCAAACAATCAGTTGATTGCGGGTCGCTACGATCACGAGTCTGGTACTAGAGACGTGGGCATCTTTCCGGCGCAAGGGGGCAAGCCAGTCAAGAACATCGATCAGATCCCGGTAATTGAATGGCAACGTGTTCAGTGGATCGACAACCGAACGCTTAGTTTTGTAAAGAACACCGGTGGATTCGCAAATATCTGGAGCTACGATCTGCAAACTGGCGAGATGAAACAACTCACTAACTTCCACACCAAACAGATCCTTGCGTACGCATGGTCACCTGATGGCAAACAGATTGTCTCTCAAGGCGGGATGACGAATAGTGATGTGACCATATTCAAGCCCACGCCTCAACACTAGGAAACAAATCAATTCTGAGATAAAAAAAGAGAGAGTACTCGAGCGGCGGCACTCTCTCAGATGATGTTGCCACTGTGAGCCAACCACAACAACGCTACGGGCCAGCGGGTGGTGGCGGCGTATACTCAGGATCGTCCTCGGGGTTCTCAGGGTCACAGCCCGGGGGCTTGATACTCGCGACGAAACGGCTCGTAGCATTCGCATCGTCAATTATGCCCTTTAATGACTCGAGCAGTTGATCCCGCACAGGCGGGCGTAATGCCCCGAGTATTTCGTAGATCGCCGTGAGGGCTTTAATCACTTTCCAATCTACCCGACACAATTCGCCGTTAATTCTTTTTTGTCCATTGTGAATCTGGTAAGTGTAATCCATGAGATATATCCTCCTGACCGGGTTTGCCGGTCTAATTGGTGAGATGTTTAGATCTGCACTTAGTCAAACGGTTGCCGCGAATGAAGTGTTGCCGCCGCAGTGTTGAAGCTGCCTGAACTAATATGAGTGATGGACTGGCTTCGTTACAGCCGGCAGTAAGCAGGTGAGCTGCCGCAGGAGCTGACCTACAAGAATCAAGGCTGCCCCTCGTCCAAGATCGCTCTGGGCAAATCGGTTTCCTGCTTGAACAGCTACTAACGCGAAATCCGTAAAGATATTCCCTCAGGTAGGCAAAAAGCAGAACAGCAACCCGGGGGCGTTGGGTTGCTGCTCTGCTCTTGGGGAGACGAGCGGGCGAACAAGCTGTGACAGCAGCTCGTTGTTTGATCTGGTACTCGCTGCGCAGCTTTCCCGGCAAACCGGGGCTTCCTTCTCCGGTTTGCTTCAAACTCGGTTTACTCGAGCCCCTTCAGTGCACGCTCAGCTATTGCGACTCTCATGCCAAATCATCTCAACTAAAAACCTTCGAAATTTGCCGCAGTTGCGAGTTTCAAAATCCGTGGTTCCTATCCAAATAGATAACGTGGCTATCCGATCGGATAGCCGATCAGGTAGACTCTCCCGAATAACCTGGCCGTAAGTTTTCAGAAACATGAACCCGCGACTAGCAGCGATCTCAGGAAAACTAAAAGGGACCATCTTCACAATCGACGTAGATGCGTTCGTTATCGGTCGTGAGACTGCAGCCAACGTCTGCATCGCCGACGCGTCCGTGTCCCGCCGTCATACCAAGATCGAAAGGCAGGACAACGGCTTCGTCATCACGGATCTGGAAAGTCTCAACGGAACCTTCGTCAACGACCTGCCCGTCAAGTCTCGCATCATGCAACACGGCGATCGAATTCGCATTGGCGATTCACAGTTCGTGTTTCTAACGGAGGAAGGCGAGTTCGCATCGCGGTCCAGTGAAGTCAACATCGACGAGGCGCAGGTAGTCAGCGGACCGACGGTACAGATTCGCATCGACGATGCGATGTATTTGATGGCCCGCGATCTCAGCGCGTTGATGAAAGTCAGCACGAGCATCAACGCGATCCGCGGCCTCGACGAGCTGTTGCAACGGTTGATCGAACTGCTTTTCGAAGTCGTGCCCGCACAGCGAGGCGCAATCCTGTTAACAACCAACGACTCGCTCGATTCGAGTGTCGTCTTTGGTCTGGACCGGATCGACGGAAAGGACAAGGCCGTCAACGTTAGCCGGACGATCGCACAGCAGGTGCTGCGTGATGGTGTGGCGCTCATCGCCAACGATCCGACGACGCAGCCGACACTTTCTTCGGAAAGTTTGATTCAGGCCCGGACGCATTCGGTGATGTGCGTGCCGCTGGTGATGATCGATCACAAGTTGGGCGTCGTTTATCTCGACTCGACGATTGCCGGCGATCACTTCAACCGGGATCATCTACAGCTCGTCACCGCGATCGCCGGTATCGCTGCTGTGGCGATCGAGAACGCGCGCCATTTCGAGTGGCTCCGGAATGAAAACGAACGGTTGCTGGCGGACGTCAATATCGAGCACAACATGGTCGGCGAAGGTGCAGCAATGCAACGCGTCTACCATTTCATTTCGAAAGTCGCCCCGACCGATTCGACCGTATTAATCGCCGGCGAGAGTGGAACCGGAAAAGAACTCGCCGCCCGCGCCATTCACCGGAACAGCAAGCGTTCACAGAAACCGTTCATGGCCGTGAACTGCGCGGCGCTGACCGAAACACTTCTCGAAAGCGAGCTATTTGGTCACGAAAAAGGTGCGTTCACCGGAGCCTTCGCACAAAAGAAAGGCCGGCTCGAAATCGCCGACGGCGGCACAGTTTTCCTCGATGAGATCGGCGAATTGTCTCCCGCGCTCCAGGTCAAACTTTTACGCGTGTTACAGGAAAGAGAGTTTGAGCGCGTGGGTGGGACGGCGACAATCAAAGTCGATTTGCGTGTGATCGCTGCGACGAATAAAAACCTCGAAGAGGCAATTGAAGCCGGTGAGTTTCGTCAGGATCTTTACTACCGGCTCAACGTTGTTTCCCTCGAGATGCCGGCGCTTCGTGAGCGACGCGAAGACATCATGCTGCTCGCGAGTTACTTCGTCGACAAATATGGCGCGAAGTGCAACCGGAAGCTGCTGGGCATTTCGCCGGATGCCCGCGCGCGTTTGACGGCCTACGATTGGCCCGGCAACGTGCGTGAGTTGGAGAACGCGATCGAGCGTGCGATCGTGCTCGGCACTACGGACGTGATTCTTCCGGAGGACTTGCCCGAAGCGTTGCTCGAACGTGAGACGTCAGCAGTTCATTCGACGATGGGCTATCACGAAGCAGTCACACAAACCAAGAAACAGATCATTTTGAAAGCGATCGAGGAAGCGAAAGGTAACTACACGGAGGCAGCGAAACTGCTGGGCGTTCATCCCAATTATTTGCACCGCTTGATTCGGAACCTGAACCTGCGCGCGCAGTTGAAGTCGTCAGCCACCTGAGAAGTTTTTAGAATACAAACCCCAGGAGCTATTAATGAGTCAATTTCAAACCGAAGAGGTATTCCGACAACACCTGAACACGCCCTTTCGTGTCCAGGTCAACGCGCCGAAACCGATTGACCTCACGCTCGTAGCCGTTGAGTCGCGACCCAGTGACACAACTGAAGAGCAGGGCATGGAACGTTTCTCGGTTTTCTTTTCAGGCTCGCCCGAATTCTTGTTGCCGCAGAGTCTGTACCGGTTGGTCCACCCGGAAATGGGTGAGTTTGATATTTTTCTGGTTGCCGTTGCGCAAGAGCCGACCGGATACCGCTACGAGGCGGTCTACAACTACTACAAATCCACCGCGCAACAAGCTAATTAAGAAATCGTGCTTCAGTCATGAAGCCGCGGTCTGCGATTAAATGGCAGGATTCCTCTCCATGTGTTTGTACGCGCCAAGGTCTTCGATAACTACAAACCCAAGCCGTTCATAAAACCGGTGGGCATCCTCATTAAGCATGAACACCATGTGACGCAACACCTTGTTCGACTGAGTTGCTTCGGCCATCAACTGGCGCATCAGATGCGTTCCGACTCCGCGATTTTGAAAATCTGTGGTACATGCCGATGTCCAGCAAGCGGATCTGCTTCTGGTCCATGCCAATCCAGATGCGTCCGGCGGGAACGCCGTCGACGAGAATTACCTCGTAACGCGCATTTGGGAAACGTTGCCGGTATTCCTCGTCCTGTCTTTCAAACTGCCAGCGAACGAAGGCTTCCCTCTGTCCTTCTTCCCAGGCGACCTGGGCCAGTTCCTGAACTCCAGTGCTGTCGTAAACGGCGATCAGGAATTCCCTGTCAGCGTCTGTCACCGGGCGCAGCGACACGCTGACTGGAGATTTGCTGTTGGTTGAGTCAGTCATCAGTTCACAGGTTGCGTCGTTCGGTTTACTTGATGTGATTTACTACAGCTTCGTAAAAGAGTTCGTCATCATCCGTTTTGTACTTGGTCAGGAACAAGTCAAACTCGCCGAGTGCCGAGTGCCTAATGGTATGGATTGAAGTGAACGGTGGCAACTCAGCCGAAGCTCTAAAGGTCAAGGTGAATCCGGTCGTTACGCGTGTTGTCAATTTGTCAGACGACTTGTGGGCTTCGACCTTGGTCAGTCTCAAGTCGATCATTTCGCCTCGTGAGTTCGGAGCTTGAAAAATCCCGTTGACGTACGGTTTGAAAGTCTCTTGTCTGAAGAAGAAAACCGGATCCTTCTGGGCTTCGATTGGAATTTCGGGTTGAGTATTGGGAGATACTCGACCCTGGCCTTGGACCGTCTGGCCCAAGCCGGCGCGGGAGCCTGCTAATAGCAGAGCGACTGAGATAACTGAACACAGTCCGTCCCTCAGGAAGGCACGACGTGGATGCGGCATTTATTTGTCTCCTGGGCTAAAGGTAAGTTCTTTTCTTGAACAGTTTATCTTCGGTTAATCGTACCCGCCAAGGAAATTTCGTCGGGTACGCGGTTCGGAAGGAAATCTACGGAGAGAGTGCGCTGGATCGGCACCTCAAATTGCATAAAAGCTCAATGTGGACCAGATTCCAGAAATCCCTCCCGGGTAGCACTGAAAAATCTTTCCAACCAGCGTGATGGTGATCTTCGACGGAAGTTCTCGCGTTATTACGCGTAGAGAATCCAACGCACGGCCGTGAGTCGGATTATGGAAGGGCCTATTGGGGTCCGTGAAGTTAGTTGGTCGTAAGGGGTGGTTCAAAGCGCATTTTGACGCTCCCCGTAGTTCTACGGGTTGAAAGATTTCTTGCTTGTGTTTCCAGCGAACGCAAGCTAGAATCCCCCCGCTTCAGAACTTAGAAGTTCTTCAGTCTCCACAAGCAGGAATCTACAAGTCATTCCTCCCGATCCTTTCCACTTGCTGAGAATAGTTCGGGGTCACTGTCGAGACACGACTAACTCTATTTGCCACGTACCTGAAATCTAATCACCTTTTTGTCTTAGGAGGAGAAATGTCGGAACCTTTCCTTAGTGAAATAAAGATTGTCTCCTTTAACTTCCCCCCAAAGGGATGGGCCCTCTGTAACGGCCAATTGTTGCCTATCAATCAGAATCAGGCCTTGTTCGCATTGCTGGGAACCACCTACGGCGGTAACGGCCAGACGAACTTCGCTTTACCAAACCTTCGAGGCCGAGTGCCGATTCACATTGGTGGCGGTCACACGTTGGGAGAAGCCGCGGGCAGCACGGCCGTAACGATCAATATTCAGACGTTATCGACTCACATGCACCCACTCGTCGGCACTTCCACGACAGGCACTTTGAACGTCACTACCGGCAATGTCTTCGGGGTGTCCGAAACACCGGTTTATAATCAGCCAGTGAGCCTCCTCACAATCAACCCACAAACAGTAGGTAATGTGGGTGGCAGTCAACCACACAACAATATGATGCCGTACCTGGTGCTGAACTTCATTATCGCACTGCAAGGCATCTTCCCATCGCGGAACTAAGGAGGAGACGAAAATGGCACCATATGTCGGTGAAATAAGAATGTTTGCAGGTAACTTCGCTCCGAATGGTTGGATGTTCTGTGAGGGACAAACGCTACCCATTTCCGAGAACGAAGTTCTCTTCCAGTTGATCGGCACAACCTATGGCGGGGACGGCGAGGAAACCTTCAACTTGCCGAACCTCGCCAGCCGCGTGCCTATTCACATGGGCACAGGGCCGGACGGTACGACCTATCAAATCGGCGAAATGGCGGGCACCGAGCAGGAGACGCTGACCACTCAGCAGATTCCCAGCCATACGCACCCATTCACTGTGTCGTCCACTACGGCCGTGCCGACAAACCCGCAGGGGAATTGCTATGCACAATCTACCCAGGCGACGCTCTATATCGACGACGTGCCGAATGTGCAAATGGCTGCCAGTGATATTGGACCAGCCGGAGGGAGTCAGCCGCATGAAAACACCCAGCCGTTTTTGTGCATCAACTTCATCATCTCGCTATTCGGCGTGTTCCCGTCGCAAACCTAAGGAGAAGCAGACATGTCAGACCAATTCGTTGCTGAAATCCGCATTTTCCCGTTCAACTTCCCCCCTACTGGCTGGGCGTTTTGTGATGGTCAGTTGATGCCGATCTCGCAGAACACGGCGCTCTTCTCGTTACTGGGAACCACTTATGGAGGTGACGGTAAATCTACTTTTGCTCTCCCCGATATGCAGGGCAACGCGCCAATGCAGCCGGGACAAGGGCAAGGGTTATCGTTGCGTGACCTGGGAGAAATGAGTGGGGTCGAAAGCATTACTCTCCTTGTGTCTGAAATACCGCTCCACACTCATAGTTTGAATGCCTCTAGCCAGCAAGCCGATATCCAGGGGCCGACCAACACCACATCAATAGCGCGTCCGGTCGGCGCTTTGCCGTTAGTTCCAGGAAGCCCGGCACCGCCGCAGGTCATTATGGCGCCACAAGCTCTTCCTCCTGCTGGAGGCGGCTTGCCGCATAACAATATGCAACCGTACCTGACGCTCAATTTCTGTATTGCGCTCCAGGGAATTTTCCCGCAACGGCCGTAGTTTCAGGAATAACCAGGCCATTGCTCGTCTTTGAAAAACAAAAACTTGGCGCTTATCGAGCCAAGTTGCGCTAGAATGGCGGTCCCAGCCGACCGCCATTTCAGCGCGTCGTAAAAACAGCCTAGATATTCTTGACGGGTTCTCAAGACCCGCCTGTTCCTTGCAATAAACACGATGGGGCCACTTCATATTCGCACCTCTCGAGTGCGAATACGAAGTGGACACTCAGCTCAACAATCAGTCCGAACGGAACCCAGGAGAACCCGATGAAATCCCTTATCTCACTAAATATTACAAGACGCGATCTAAATGTGATCATCGCGTGCCTGCTCTCATTCTCGATTTTGATGATGCCGTTTGTTCCTATCGCCACCGCGAGCGGTGGGCGCGAACGGCAGTCACGGACCAGCCGTGACAACTCGTCGCCGGCATCAACGGCGATGAATGTCAATGCCGCAAATGCGCCCCTCCCAGCGCCCGCCCCTGAACCATTCGTACCCAGCGTCTCCGCCACGAAGTCGGCCGCGCTTATCGGTGATGATGGTGACGGGAAGGCGGATCCCAACCCCTCGCCGGCGGCAGCAGAGAAGATTGAGTACACAGTGACGATATCGAACGCTGCTGGGGCCACAGACGCCACTGGTGTCACGTTCACGGATACTATCGACGCGCACACGACCCTGGTTCCGGGTTCCGTTAATACACAGCCCATCGCAGATCCGGATACGTATACGGCTTCCGGCAACATCGCGATCAGCGTGGCCGCTCCCGGCGTGCGCGCCAACGACCGCGACCCGGACACCGGAAACAACACGGGACTGACCGTAACTGAGGTGCAGGGTCTCCCTGGGAACGTGGGTGTTTCCACCGACACGACTGCCACTGGTCGTGGCGGCGTCAAGGGTAAAGTTACGCTCAACGCTGATGGTTCGTTTACCTATGAGCCCGCGCCGGGCTTCAACGGCGACGACACTTTCACTTACAAAGTGAGCGATGGCACTCTTACCGACACCGCTACTGTCAAGATCACCATCTCGCAATTGGTCTGGTTTATCCAAAACAATGCGGGGGGGTCAAACATCGGCACGTTCTCGAATCCGTTCACCACCATTGCCTACTTTAACACTGCCAACGCCGCGCCGGGTTCGCTCCAACCCGAAAGACGGAGATTTCGTCGCGCTGCGCACTGGCACAGGAACTTATGCAGAAGCTGATGGCGTCAACCTGCGCGCCCTGCAAAAGCTCATTGGAAACGGTATAGCGTTCAACACAGCGTTTACGGCCGACGCCAACAGCGTTGCGGCCTACACGACGTTTGCCGGTTCCGCCGGCGCTGCGCCAAACATGGCCCCGACGCGGGCAACGGCGTTGACCTCGCGGCGAACAACACCGTCCGAGGACTGAATGTCGGCAACAGTTCAGGCTTCAAGATTAACGGCGCCGCAGTTGGCTCGCCCATAATCGACACCCGTAAACCTGACAGGAACGGGCAGGGTCATTGAACATTTCAACGAGCGGCGCGTTTGGCGCGAACGTTACCTTCGGCACGTTTGAATCGACGAGTTCGGTTGGTTCGAACGTGAACCTCGTAAACGTGACGGGAACGCTCGCCGTAACCACTACTGGTACAGGACTGAGCGGTAGTGCGGCTGCTTCCGCCGGCATCAGTGTGAGCGGTGGCTCAGTTGCCTTCAGCTACCCCGGCGTAGTATCGAAGACCAACGCAGGCGCGGTCATTCATGCTTTGAATGGGCACACCGGCACGCTCACCTTCGGCGGTACGGTCTCGGCTACGGCAGGCACGGGCCTCCAGTTCGATAACGCCGACGGTACCTACGGCTTCACCGGCACGACAACACTTAACGGTGGCGACGCCGGTATCGATATTCTCAATGGATCGAGCGGCAGTTTTACCTTCAACGCTAACACCACAATCACTAGTCCGACTGGTCCGGCATTTAACGCAGGATCGTCACCCGGCAACCCGACGGTGACATACAGCGGCAACATTACACAGAACAATGCCGCGCGCGTAGTCAACATCGATGGCACTACCGGAAACACGATCACCTTCAACACGGGCACAATCACAGGCGGTGTGTCGAGCACCGGTATCAACATCAACAACTCCAGCGGTAACGTCACTTTTTCCAACGGCATGACGCTTGGTACGAGCATTCCCAGCATTAACAAGAACCAGGCTGTAGCAATCACTAACGGAGGACACGGCGCCACTTATGGATTGGGCGCCGTTAGAGTATTTTTACGACCGGTGCGCAAGGCATCGTCGCGACTGACTTCGACGGAACTCTCAACGCTACAGGTACAGTGGACACGACTGCGGCGGCAGCTGGTGCAACTGCCGCGGCCATCAACATCAACGGTCCGGCCGGCCTGACAACGCTGGGCCTCAGCTTCCTCAAAGTTGCTTCCAACAATTCGACCAACGGCATTCTGGTTCAGGACACCAACGGCAGCTTCACCGTCACTGGTACGGGCTCGACTGACGGCTCGGGTGGAACCATCTCAAACATCACCAACCGTGGCGCCGGCTTCATTAGTGCAACCACGATCAGTCTCAGCAATATGACGTTCACCAACGCCGGAACCGCCAACGGCGCTGACCCGACGCTGTCAGGGTCTACTTGCGGTGACCTTTTCGTCGGCGGGAACGCCAGTTGCGATGCTGGGATCCACCTTCAGAGTACGACCGGCGTTACATTGACGAACGTTGATATTAGCGGCGGCAATCAGGAAGGAATCAACGGTAACAACGTAACGAACTTTAGCCTTTCGAACAGCACAGTGAACAACGTTGGCGATCAGGTGCGCCGAAGATGGTCTCAGGTTTCTGAACATGCTTGGCACCAACTCGATTACTAACACGTCGTTCACTAATAACGAGGCCGTTCAGGTTCATATCGAGAACAACACGGGCGCACTCGGAACTAACATCACGGCGAGCGGCCTCACCGTTTCAAGCACGGGTCTTGCAGCCGCCCCGAACGGCAGTCATGGTTTCCTCTACGTCGGATCAGGCTCGGCTAGCTTCGACGTGTCGGTCACAAACTCCACGTTCAATAATCTCTTCTCCAATAGCATCCATACAGACAGTAATAGCTCCGGCACGACGGAAGTAACCATCACCGGCAACACCTTCACGACCTCGGCGCCAGCGGTGTAACGATAGCCCACCACGGTTCCGGACCATTCCGCTTCAACATCAGCAACAACGGCACGGCGGCAGTACCGACATTCCTCCGAGAAACGAATACGGGCAGTTCCCACTCGATTAACGTCAACCAGGCTGCCAATGCGCCGCAGAGCGCGGTGATGGAAGGTCAAATCACCAATAACTTCATTGGCAACGCCAGCTCAACCGCATCGGCGGATACAGCGGCAACGGTATCAGGGTGCTGTCGGTCGCGCCGGAACCTTGACGGTGCTCATTACCAGCAACGCAACGAGAGGTACTCCCGCAGACGGTATCCAGGTGCAGATGAGCGAGGATACCAACGCCGCTCACCGGGTTAATGCGACCGTCACCAACAACAATGCCACCGTCAGCGACGTTAACAGTTTTGATGCCTTCTTTATCCAGGCGGGCGCGCTAACTGGCGACCTCGGCACAATGTGTCTCGATCTCGTCAACAATGACGGTTCAGCTGTTTCGGGCAACGATTTCACGGTGCGTCAGCGGTTCCTGACCACTCTTCAGTCGCCTGGCTATACGGGTGGGGCCAATAGCAACGGTCAGTATCAGACCTTCCTCGATGTTACGAAGACTAATGACCCGCTTGGAGCAGCTAACGACTGGTTTATTACCAACAACCAGCCAGGCGGTGGCGGCGGCTTTGTCAACACGCCCGGCCCAGGCAACCCATGTCCGCAACCCACGCTGCCTTCGGCGCCCATCACCAAGAAGTTCTCACCAAGCGGGCCCCAAAATAATGCTCAACTTCAGGCGCCTCAGCAGAGGAGCAACGCCCCGGCAGCGCCGACAGCTGCGGTAAGCGCGACACAAGTAGCCGAAGGCTCGAAGCCATCGTTGTTCGCTCGAGCGATGACAGCCGTCGTTGATTTCGCGGGTGCCGTTCATTCGCTGATTGAACCTTCGGCGCAGGCCAGCGCTGAGACTCCGCGAAGCGAATACGTGGCGGCCGCAGTCGACAGCGGAAATCGACCGGTGGAAGTAAAAGCAACATCTCAGCCTGTAGACAACAGAATACGGAAGGCTACCAGGCAAGCTCAGACCCGTACGGTTAGCAACCATGCGCGAAGCAGTCCCGTTATGGCGCGAACCAGTCGCGCGATGACTCCGATGGTTGCTGGTGAGACCGTTACTGTAAACATCGGCACACTACGACCTGACGACAGCGTGGTCATCAAGTTCCAGGTGACGGTAAACAACCCGCCGAATTTGACTCTGCTCAATCCAGCGCGCGTCAGAAATGGAGGAAGCGGAACTAATCAAGCTAAAGTAACGGGCACGAACTTCGCCGACGTGTTCACGAATGAAGTGGATACGAACGTCGATCTCTTCGACACGACGACCACGCTGGCTTCTGACCTGAACCCGTCGGATTTCGGTGACTTGGTAACCTTCACGGCTACCGTTGCTGAAAACCCGGCACAGCCTACAGTGGATCCACCGGTACGGTCGACTTCATCGACACGTCCAACGGTAACGCGATCGTCTGCGACAACGTGACGCTCTCGGGCGGCCAGGCGCAGTGTCAGACTTCGACATTGATGCGGGCACGCATGGCATCCGCGCCGACTACTCAGGCGATGGGAATTTCGATCCATCGCAGAGCAACATCGTCGCGCAGGTTGTTAATGCCTGTACGCAGGACCCAATCGTGACAACCACCGCAGTGCCGGCGCCGGATCATTGCGCGAGGCACTGGCAATGTTTGTGCCGGTGACACGATCACCTTCAACATCGCAGGCGACGGCCCGCACACGATTTCGTTGACTACCGGCGAGCTCGTGGTAGACAAGAACGTCACGATCAAGAACAACAATGGCGAGAGCATTACGGTTAGTGGTGGCGGCCGAGTCGTGTGTTCAATATCAATCCGACCATCACCGCGGCCATCATCGGGCTCACCATCAGCGGCGGCCAGAGCGCTACCGCCGGTGGCGGTATTTTGAACGACGGTACGCTGACACTCGTCAATCGACGCTGTCCGGCAATAACACCACTATTGACGGCGGCGGCATCAGCAACTCCGGCCCTGGCGTTTTGACGCTCATCAACACCACGATCAGCGGCAACAACGCGGCTGGTAACGGTGGCGGTGTAGTTAACCTGGGCGGAACAGTTACGAGCATCAACAGCACGATCACCAACAACTTTGCCGATAGTGATGCCAATTCGATAGGCACGGGCGGTGGTATCCATCACGGAAGTGGCACGACGACGCTCCACAACACGATCGTCGCCGGCAACTTCAACGAAGACGGCGCGTCGGATGCTGCCGATGACATCAGTGGCACCGTTAATGCAGCTAGCTCGTTCAACCTGATCGGAACTGGAGGCGCTGGAGGTTTGACCAACGGCGTGAACAACAACCAGGTTGGCGTCGCGAACGCCGGACTTGGACCACTCGCCAACAACGGTGGCATCACGTTCACACACGCGTTGTTGTCGACGAGTGCAGCCGTCGAAACAGGTAGCAATGCGAACTTACCGGTGGATACCTTCGACCTCGACGGTGACCCGAACATGGCCGAACCTCTACCTTTCGATCAGCGTGGTATTGGATTCCCGCGTACTGCTGATTCGCAGGACGTCAACACGACGCAGACCGTCGACATCGGTGCGTTTGAGTTGCATCCCTCGATTGAGGACATTGCGAACCAGTCAACCGACGAAGACACGGTTAAGAACGTGCCTTTCAACATCGGTGACGATACCGGCTCGTTGATTGCTACGGTCGTAGCGACGTCTTCGAATACGACGCTGGTGCCGAATGCCAACTTGATTGTCACTGGCTCGGGCGGCTCGCGTAACTTGCAAATCACGCCGGCTGCAAACCAGAGCGGCACGACCACGATCACGGTTACCGTGACTGCAACCAATGGCCGCACGGCAACCGATACCTTCGATCTGACAGTGAACGCGGTTAACGATCCTCCGTCAGGAACCGACAACACGGTGGGTACGGCTGAGGACACCGCTTACACGTTTACGGCGGCTGACTTTGGGTTCACAGATCCAAATGACACACCACCAAACACGTTCCTGGCGGTGAAGATCACCACGCTGCCCGCTCTCGGAACCTTGACGAATAACAACGTCCCGGTTAACGCCGGTGACTTCATCTCAGTTGCTGACATCAACGCCGGTCTGTTCAAGTTCACACCGGCTGCGGGTGGCTCTGGCACTCCGTACACGTCCTTCACCTTCCAGGTGCAGGATGCCGGCGGCGGCACGGATCTCGATCCGACGCCGAACACCATGACCATTAACGTTACCGGCGTCAACAACGCGCCAGTTAACACTGTGCCGGGCCCGCAAAGCACCGACGAAGACGTTGCGTTGGTCTTCTCCAGCGGCAATGGCAACCAGATTTCCGTTGCCGATTCTGATGCTGGTGCAAACCCGATCAAGATCACCTTGACGGCAACGAACGGTACGATAACGCTCAGTACAATCGCCGGACTATCGTTCATCACTGGCGACGGCACTGCCGACGCCACGATGATGTTCACCGGCACGTTAACAGCCGTGAATACCGCGTTGAATGGCATGTCGTTCACCCCAACAGCAAGCTTCAGCGGCGCGGCTTCACTCCAGATCGTTTCGACGATCAGGGCAACACGGGTACTGGCGGTCCATTGACGGATACAGACAGCGTCAACATCACCGTCAATGCCGCTAACGATCCTCCGTCGGGAACCGACAATACAGTGAGTACGGCTGAGGACACCGCTTATACGTTTACAGTGGCTGACTTTGGGTTCACCGATCCAAATGACACTCCGCCAAACACGCTGCTGGCGGTGAAGATCACCACGCTGCCTGCCCTCGGAACCCTGACGAACAACAACGTCGCGGTCAATGCTGGAGACTTCATTCCAGTCGCCAGCATCAACGGCGGTCTGTTGAAGTTCACGCCGGCTGCCGATGGCAACGGCACTCCATACACGACCTTCACCTTCCAGGTGCAGGACAACGGTGGTGGTGCGGATCTCGATCCGACGCCGAACACGATGACCATCAACGTGACCGCGGTCAACGATGCGCCGGTAAATACGGTACCTGGTCCGCAGTCAACGACCGAAGACACGCCGAAGGTATTCTCGAGCCGCACCGCGAACCAGATTTCAGTCGCGGATGTCGATGCTGGTTCAAATCCGGTCAAGATCACCTTGACGGCAACGAACGGCACGATAACGCTCAGTACAACAGCCGGACTATCGTTCATCACTGGCGACGGCACTGACGACGCCACGATGATGTTCACCGGCACGTTGACGGCCGTGAATACCGCGATGAACGGTATGTCGTTCAACCCAACGCCGGACTTCACTGGTGGGGCTTCACTCCAGATCGTTTCAGACGATCTGGGTAACACCGGATCGGGTGGCCCGCTGACGGATACTGACACCGTCAATATCACGGTCAACGAGCAGAACGATGCTCCGGTTGTGACCACCACGGCGGGCAATCTCAGTTACAACGAGAATGCGGGACCGGTGGCCATTGACCCGGGGCTGACGGTCACCGATATCGACAGCGCAAACCTGATAGGCGCGACGGTAGCCATTACTTCCGGCTTCGTCAGCGGCCAGGATACCTGGGTTCACGACCCAGAACGGCATCACCGGTAACTACAACAGTGGCACCGGCGTGTTAACGCTGTCCGGTACGTCCTCGGTTGCTAATTACCAGACCGCGCTGAGTTCAGTGACCTATTCAGAACAGCAGCGACAACCCGACTGCGTCACGCACAGTGACCTTCATCGCCGATGACGGCAGCAGCACCAGTACGCCGGCTACGCGCGGCATCACTATCACCGCCGTGAACGACGCGCCGGTCAACACGGTGCCTGGAGCGCAGAGCACTAACCAGAACACGCCGTTGAGTTCTCGAGCGGCAACGGTAACCAGATTTCGGTTGCCGATGTTGATGCGGGCACCGACGCTATCCAGGTGACGCTGACGGCTACGAACGGCACGCTGACACTCAGCGGCACTTCGGGCTTGAGCTTTACAGTTGGCGACGGTACGGCTGATGCGACGATGACGTTCACCGGCACGATCGCGAACATCAATACGGCCCTTAACGGCATGACCTTCACGCCGACTCTGGGCTTCAGCGGCGCAGCCACGCTGACGATCACTTCCGACGACCTCGGCAACACCGGTTCGGGTGGTGCACACACCGACACCGATGTTGTCAACATTCAGGTCGCGACGAACATCAGCATTCAGGATGCGCAAGTCGCTGAACCTGCCTCAGGATCAGTCAACATGATCTTCACGGTCACGTTGAGTGCTCCAGCTCCTGCCGGTGGTGCATCGGTTAACTTCACCACACAGCAGGAAGCACCGGCGCTTAACCACGCGACGGCGAGCGACGACTACACCACGACGTCAGGTACTGTTAACTTTGCCGTGGGCGAACAGTTCAAGACGATCGAAGTGCCAGTGTTGTCCGACAACAAGAAGAACGAGTCCAACGAGACATTCCTCGTTGTGCTGTCGAGTCCGGTGAACGCCACCATCGCTGATGGTACGGCCACCGGTACGATCCTGATCGCCAACCAGGCGGGTGCGATCCTGATCGGCGAATTGCGCACGAGTGGACCGGCCGGTGCGGGTGACGACTTTGTTGAGATTTACAACAACATGATTCACCGCACGTCGTCACGGCTACGGGTGGCTCGTCCGGTTACGGATTGTTCAAGATGGGTGCGAGTTGTGGAGCCGCGCCGGTACTTATCGGTGTGATTCCAACGGCACGACCATTCCTGGCCGCGGACACTACCTCTTCACCGGATCGGCTTACAGCCTCGGTGCGTACGGTGCCTCAGATCAAACTATGAGCTCCGACATCGAGAATGACAGGAACGTTGGTCTCTTCAGTACCTCGAACCTGGGCGCTATCTGAGCGCTAACCGTCTCGATGCTGTGGGCTTCGGCGCCAACACTGGAGGAAGCTGCGATCTGCTGCGTGAAGGCACTACCTTAACGCCGCTGGTTGGTAGCGTCCTTGAGTACAGCTACTTCCGCGATGAATGCGGCAAGAGCGGCAATCCATCGCAGTTTGGTCCGTGTCCGACGGGCGGTGCTACGAAGGACACGAACAACAACGCCGCGGATCTCGTCTTCGTCGAAACCACTGGTGCAGTGACCGTGGCCGGCCAACGTCTCGGAGCTCCTGGACCTCAGGGTCTGGCAAGTCCGAGAAAGCACGACGATATCTTCGTGTTGTTGCTCGACGCGACCAGAGGCGCCAACGGATCACCGAATCGTGAACGCAACAACTCGATCTCG
The DNA here is from genome assembly GCA_963789185.1 of uncultured Acidobacteriota bacterium. Lineage (GTDB taxonomy): Bacteria > Acidobacteriota > Blastocatellia > Pyrinomonadales > Pyrinomonadaceae > PSRF01. Next base: position 116,100 of record CAWBJU010000001.1, on the reverse strand, counting down.
GTACCGAACGGTGCAACAGGTACGTTGTCGATCAGACGGCGCTTCGTGAACTCCACCGGCGCGCCGGTAACGCGGTTGCGGTTCCGCATTGTCGACATCAGCGCTCTGACCGGAGGAGGTCCGAACGCGGATCTCCGGGCCTTGAGCTCGGGTTCCGTGGTCATTAGTGGCATCCAGGATTCGGCAACGTGCCTGGCGTCGAATGGCTCAGCCGCAACGCCGTGCACGGTCACGGTCCAGGGAACAACGCTCGAGGAACCGCCGGACCAGCCGATGGGTGGCGCGCTCAATAGCAGTTGGAACGCTGGAACGATCACTCTGGCTACACCTCTTGCGAACGGAGCGAGTGTCAACATCCAATTCGTGCTTGGCGTCCAGAGTTCTGGCTCGTTCAAGTTCTTCTTCAACGTCGAAGCGCTGCCGTAGTTTTCGACAGCCCTTCTTAGACCAAACGAGGTCACCGGAGTTTTACTCCGGTGACCTCGTTCCACTAAGTGCTTTGAACTTAGTACTTTGTGCTTGGTATGCGGACGGTTTCAGGAGCGAACAAAGTACAAAGCACTAAGGACTAAGCTCCAACTACTGCTTGGGTGCCAACCCACTCTTCGCCGTCTTCGTAAACTTCCTTCTTCCAAATCGGCACCGTGCGCTTCAACTCTTTGATGATCCACTCGCACGCTTCAAACGCTGCTTTACGATGAGGCGCGCTCACTGCGATCACGACGCTCGTTTCACCGATCTCCAGCCGGCCGGTGCGATGCACGATGCCAACGTGGGCTATCTCAAAACGCTTGTGCGCTTCCCGTCCCAAACGCTGCATCTCCGTCACCGCCATCGAATCATAAGCTTCGTAAACCAGGTACAGCGTTTTTCGTCCGGCGGTCCATTCACGTGCATACCCATCCAACGTGACGGTCGCACCACATTCCCGCGGAACTACACGCCGCGCTACCTGGCCCACGTCGATCGTCTCAGTAGTTAACTCAAAAAAATCGAGTGGGCAAACGTAGTCACAAACAGTCGACTCTGCATCTGCCCCCCCGCTAACAGGCGGAAACACAGCCAGCTCGTCGTTCTCTTTTAATTGAGTGTCTGGTGTGGCGTATTCCTGGTTGACCGCGAAAAGTAACGAACGTCCGAAACGTTCAAGCTGAGCGAACCTGTCAACAAGATGACGAAAAGCGCTGGCGACCGTTGCCGGGGCGTCGATCGAAATGTCGAGCTGATTTGTATCCACGACGTCACGAGCAGCGCCAAAAAACAAACCCTGATGCTTACGCGCTCGTTCCTCGATCTCGATCTTTCTTCCGCTATGCCCGTTGCGCTTTGCGAGTTCGTGCATGCGTGCTCTTTCTTCATAACTCTTCACAGCCAGCGACAACATGCTTCGAAGTCGTTCGAGCCGTATTGACGTTGAGGTTAGCTCCAGCATCTCCTGTTTGACTTCGGCGTCGATCTCCATTGCGGCCGCGACCAGAAACGACAAACGTTGAGGTTCAGTATCGGAGATGTCTGGCAGATTGCTGCGTTCGTCGTTGAGCGTGCGGACAGCCTGAGCGATCCGCGTAAACGTTTCGGCAACTTCACGCGCCGGATTAGTCAGCGACGATTCGTCCTCTTCGTCGTCTTCGAAGTAAGTGACGCGAGCGACAAGATACTGATCCCCGCGTTCGACATACTGCTCGATGCGATAACGAATCACACCGAGGGTAAGAACGTTGGAACGTCCATCGGGAAATGTTTGCGTTTCAGTCACCTCGGCGACGCAGCCGACGTGGCCCGCCGGAGGCACCTCGAGTTCGGTAGTGCTCGGATCGAAATAAGCAACGCAAAACAGATTGTTTCCTGCTCGGATGTCCGTGAGCATTTGGCGGTAGCGCGGCTCGAAGATGTGCAGCGGGAGAGGCACACCGGGAAACAAGACCACCGGCAACGGAAACACGGGAAGATGGGTGACGCCAAGAACCTTGTCGCTAGCTTCGCTCACGCGCCGGATTGTACCTCAGCGGAACACAGATAAAGAAAAAAGCCCCGGCGATCGTAGTGGGAGACGACTTCCGGGGCTCGTCGAGCACACCTTTCGATGAAGAGGGCCTTCATCTCTGGTGTTTACGGACGCTATGGTGGGAGGCGTCCGGGTCTCAAAGAATCTGCGCGAACAGTTCAAGTCGATGCACAGGCATCAATTTGCAAATACTCGCGAGCATGTCCTCGATCGCAAATGGTTTGGCGAAGAAACCGTCGGCGCCCGCGTCGATGCAGGACTTCTGTACTTCGGCGGTGCTGTTTGAACTCATTATCAGCACTTTGGAATGTGACAGGTGGTCCTTGAGGAATTCGAGCAGGCGCATGCCGGCGGAAATGTCTTTCTCGGGTGGCATTTGCAGATCGAGTATGGAAATGTCCGGTTTGTAAAAAGTCGCGCGCCGCATGGCGGTGGGCAAGTCGTTGGCGGTGACGACGTCGTACTGTTCACACAACGTCCAATAGAGTTGTTGAGTGATCGTCGAATCGTCGTCGACGATCAAAATGCGGCGCTTCATTACTGGGCATCTCCTACTTTCACGGCGGAACGTTGTGCAAGACGTGTACCGAAAATCCGTAAAAGGTTGGAGGCCAGTAACTAAACAGGTTCGAGGATTTGCAAGGCTTGTTACTGTCGACTGCTGGACACACTTTCAGCGTCCGTGTCTACTATATGTACTGTTAGTTTTCATTTTCTGTGGTGGACGAATTGGGTTTGTCTGGTTTGGGCTTTGGCGGAGGTTCGGGCTCAGCGGGTGCGTCTTCATCGATCTCGTCAATAACTTTTAACTCAGCGCCGTACTTCTGATAGTTGCGGAAGCGAATATCGTTGCGGTCCTGAACTACCGACTGCGCCTGGCGACTAGTGATCAGCACCACCGAATGCGTCGGTAGCAGATATTTTCGTTCATTGATCGGCACCCAGTCGTAATCGATCAACGTGGTAGCACCGACGATCGGAAAATCACCAGGGATCTCCGTTGCGATCTGCTCGAACCGCAGCACGCGGTCCAACTCGCGATCGATCCAGACGCGGCCACGCGAACCAACAATCGCCCGCGCTCCTGCACTGATCAACTGAAGCGTTGAATTCTCCTGCTTAACAACATACTCATAAATGATTGTGCGTCGATTCTGGATCGTATCCGTGTCGACGATCTTAAACTCCGTCTGCGACTCAGGTTTGAAAAGATTTGCGACCGACGTAACGTACTCGACGCCCGTGGACGTCGCACCCGGCGCATACTTCGAATAGTCGTTACTGTTTCGCACTTCCTCCGGCACAGGCATTCCGTTCAACGTCAGCAGCCTGTACTCTTCACCGGCATTCGCACGATAGCCAACGGCGAGCGTGATGTTGTCATGCTGTTTCCAGGTGCCTGTGTTACCGAGTGCGTAGGACCGCTTGATGATCTGCCTGACGAGAAAATCAGGCATCGCATTCGCGGCGGCGAGCGTCACGTTTCGCGTGCGGTCAAGCAGTTCGCGCCCTTCGATTTCAGATGGCAGTGCCGAGGCGGTTGGATTCACCCGACGGCGTTCCGCTTCTTCCAACGTGCGGCGCAACATCGAATCGTTGCCGCTCTTCGTCGCGACAAGCGAACGCATGCCGTCGGTGAGCGCGAAACCGATTCCGCGGCGTCGAATCTCTTCGATGAGTTCGTCGCGCTTCTGCGGGTTGCGCGGCAAACCGTAAAGCAAATTGACGAATTCTTTGTTGGTCAGTGGTTGCTCAGTTTGAGCTGATAACGGCGCGGCCGGAACGATCAAAAACGCTGACACCACGAGCGCGAACAAAAACTTATTAATGCGGTACATCCGGAGGAACCTTCTTTCGCCCCTATTTACGTTAATTCATGTTATCCGTGTCAACCACAGAGGCGGGTTATCGCCACTTTCAAGACTTCAGCGCACGTCTCCAACTGATCAACCGGAACGAATTCGCCAGTGCGATGCGCCTCGCGAATATCGCCCGGTCCAATTACGACCGATTCGCTCCCCAGCGACATCATCTGCGCGGCTTCCGTGCCGAAAGCGACCGTTCCGGACTCGATCCCGGTGGCCTCTTCCAGCAGCGAGATCAACGGCGAATCGGAAGCAGTTTCAAAGCCGAAATCAGCGCGCGTCGGCAGGACTTCGCACTGGAAATCGGGATCGTTGCGCTGTTCGTCTGCTATTGCTGCATTCACTAGATTCAGCACGTGCGAGGAAGGTTGCGTTGGGATTGGTCGCCATTCAAGAGTGAAGCGACATTCACCGGCCAGAACGTTCTTGGCGGAGCCACCGCGAATCAGGCCGATGTTCAAGGTTGTGAATGGAGGATCGAACGCCGGATGCAGCAGTTGTTTCAACTCATCGGCGATTGGCTCAAGGCGAGTGACGAGCCGCGCGGCGCGATAGATAGCAGACGCGCCGAGGGCCGGATAGGCGCTGTGGGCTTCGCGTCCTTTCACGACAACTTCCGCGAGTGAATACCCTTTTCCGGCACGGATTGGTCTGAGCGAAGTTGGTTCGCCGACGATGCTGTAACGCGGATTCAGTGCTTTTTGCTGGGCGAGTTGTTTGGCGCCGATTAATCCGATCTCCTCGTCCGCTGTAAAAACCAGTGCGAGAGGCTTTTTGAGTTGCGAAAGATCAATTGACTCAACCGCTGTGAGCGCGGCGGCGATAAAGCCTTTCGTGTCGCATGATCCGCGGCCGTAGAGTTTCCCGTCGCGTTCGGTGAGGTTAGTAGCGTCCGTCCAATTTGGATCGTAAGGAACGGTGTCCGTGTGACCGACCAAAGCGAGTTCGACGTTCGGAACGCTCGGAAAATCCCGCGGCCGAAAGTGCCACCAGATTAATTTTTTCAAATCCGTATTCGTCAATGTACGGGAAGCGTTTCGTGGTGAAACCTAAAGATCTACATCGCAACTCCAGATATTCGATTACTTCAATATTCGATCGCGCAGACACGGAGTCAATGCGCACAAGTTGGGCCAATGTCTCTTTAATCATTTGAGATTGAGTTGTTTACATTTTACTACTACGTCGCGAATCGCCGTTCGCGAAAGTGAAAAGACGATGTTAGCCAAAAGATCGTCGGGTGTCGCACCCGCGATTGAAATATCGTTCAGATCCACGGTGAAGAAGTCTGCCGGTGCGCCTGGTTCGAGTTTTCCGCCGTCGAAGCCGATAGCCTTCGCTCCGTTTACTGTTGCGCATTCGAATAACCGTGCTGCCAGTGCGGAGGCGCCGGGTTCGTTTTCCGCAGCCAACACGTTGCGCTCCGTTTTTTGCAGGCGCAGGTGATACTCCAACTCGCGCGCGTCTTCGAGTAGATCGATCTGTATCTGGCTGTCAGTGCCCAACGAGATAGGCACATTCGATTTGAAATAAAGGTCTGCGGGAACGACGCCGTCGCCAAGATTTCGTTCCGTCGTCGGGCAAGCGCATACGCCCGCGCCCGATCGGGCAAGCGCCGCCACAGCTTTTGGCGTGACGTGAATCGCGTGCACTGCGGTGAACCTGTTGCTTAGTAAACCCTCCGTGTCGAGCAGCGCTACGGGCGAGCGGCCGTATTCCTCGATGCAGGCGGCAACTTCCGCGGGTTGTTCTGCGACGTGCATGTGGATCGGAAGCTCTCGTTCGTTTGCGAAGGCGATGATGCGTTTCAGGTAATCGAGCGGGACAGCGCGAACACTGTGTGGTGCAATCCCGGCCCAGACCATTCCGTCTTTCGGGTTGATCGAATTTAGCAGCAGGCCCAAATGCGCAAGATACGTGTCGGGTGAATCTTCAATGAAGCGAACCTGTCGCGGGTTCGGCTCGACGTTGAATCCGGAGCGAGCGTACGCGACGCGCAAGAGAGCGATACGGATGCCGACATCGTTGGCAGCCCTGATCACTTCGTGCGCGAGCAGGTTTCGATCGCTGTACGGAGAACCATCAGGTGAATGATGCAGGTAGTGAAACTCGCCGACCGCGGTAATCCCCGTCTGCGCCATCTCGAGAAACGCCATGCGCGAGACGTTGTAAATTTGTTCCGGAGACAGTTGAGTTGCGGCGGCGTACATCTGCTCTCGCCACGTCCAAAAGCTGTCGGTCGCATTTTGCGAGCGGTACTCGGTACGTCCACGAATGATGCGTTGAAAAGCATGCGAATGCGCGTTCACCAAACCCGGCAACATCGCACGTCCAGCAAGTCGCGTCGCGTTCGGCGGCCGTTTTCCGCCAGTTCGACAATCTGCCCACCGCTATCGGCGACAAGCGCGAGGCCGGAGCGAAACCGCCCGCCCGTGTAGATGTAATCTGGTAACCACGCCTGGATCATCTTTTCACCGCCAGGTGGCGTCTTAATTTCCTCTCTGCGTACCTCAGCGGTCCTCCGCGTCTCTGCGGTTTATCTGGTTTTGCGCTTCTCTTACCGCAGAGTGGCGAGGGCCGCCGAGGTACGCAGAGAATGTGGCGAACTCAGGCACTACTCACCGCCAACACTTCGCGCGCCGCTGTGCGATCGCCCGTGCAACTGATCCTGCGTGGACCAGGAAGATAACTCAACTTAAAACCGAGTCGTTCATACAACTCGACGATCCGCGGCGTCGCCTGATTTGAAATGACGACTGGTCCATCGTGCTGCGCGAGAAATTCCGCCGCCCGCTGCTGATCTTCCCATGAAAACCCACCGGAACTGTAAGTCGTGAATTCAACGTCGTAAGGCGGATCCGCATAGACGAAGTCGCCTTTTTCCAGCGGAACGTTTTCGACGTCTACATTGTGAACGTCCAGTCGCGCAGCACGGCGGGAAAATGCGAAAAATCCGCGTCGTAGTTGACTGTCGTGTACGTTCCGAAAGGCACGTTGAATTCGCCGCTCTTGTTGAAGCGACAAAGACCGTTGAAGCACGTGCGGTTCAGGTAATAAAACAGCTCGGCAGCCTCTGCGCTCTGCGCACCGCCGTTCTTGATGAGTTCGTTGAAGCGCGCGCGGTGCCTGTAGAAGAGTGGTTCGTCGTAACGCATCTCGATACGCAACGTCAGGCCGTTTTGAAGATGACGATAGAAGTTTATGAGGTGTGGATTGACGTCGTTTAGCAGGGCACGCTTTGGTTGCAGGCCGAGTGCGACTGCGAGACCGCCGCAAAACGGTTCGACGTATCGACGTTGAGCGTGTCGCTCCCAGATTGCGGCTAGGTGTGAAACCAACCAACGTTTGCCGCCGGCCCACTTCAAAGGTGGCTTGATTGTTTTCTCAGGAGCGACGGTGACCACGGAAGAAAATACCACAGATAAGACTTCGAGAGTCGCAACGGTCGAAACGCGTAATACAAAGGATGCAGCTTTGACGGGAGCGTGAGCGCTTCCCAGTCTGGCAAGGTGGGGACGAAGAAGGCGCGCAACGCGGAGATGAGTGCGTCGCGTTTGCGGTCCATGATTTTGAAGTTGAAGACGTTTGTTTGCGTGGATTCGATGTTGTGCGATCGCGTGAAGATCTGATCGCGGATCTGTGTTGCCATGCGTTTCATGACGCCTTCGGGATCCACTGACCTTAGAATCCGTGTTTCAATTTTCGTCAGAGAATTCCTCGACGAGGCGCAAGCCAAGCGCCAACATCCCCGTCGCATGAGCATCTTCCGCTCGTTGCACCACGATGTCCCAATTGATGTTCCTCGACACGCGTACCAACTCGGCGAGCGAAATGATCCATTCCAAACGATGCCACAAATGTTTCGTTCCGTGCATCGACAGGTAGAGCACCATGTCTTCGTTGCAGAACGTCTCGATCGGTGTCCCGGCCAACGACACGGATTGCAGGCGAGACATCACTTCATCCGCTTCAAGTCCGAAGACGAAACTTCGCGGCGCGAGCCCCCAATGCAGATCGACGATCGTGAACCATTCGTCGCGCATGAATGGTATTTCACAGTGAAACGCGAGATGGGAAGCGAGTTGCGGTTCGGTCAGTCGCGGCGACATTTCGTATCCCAGCGACTCCAGCAACGACCGCGCCTCGGCGAAGTTTTCTCGATCGATGAGCACGTCGATGTCGCCGGCCTGTCGCAACGACACCTCGCCATACGCCATCTGCGCGAGCACTGAGCCTTTAAAGAATCGCGGCACGGATCCCGCGATCCTTGAGAACGCTGTACGCCTTCAATTGCTTTCCGATCAAATGCAGCACGCTTTGCGAGTTTGCCACCGACTCGCGCTTCAGTTGCGCCAAAACATGGCCGGGGACAAGGTCCGCCGCCGCCTTGATCAGGTGCTTTTGTAGGAGTGGTAGCAGACCATGACTCAACGCCGTCGCGATCAAGTATTGCCAATCGAGTGCCTCCCGCACTAATCTCGCACTTCGACTGGCTGGCGCGGATCGAGCTCACGACGCGCGACAGCTAAAAGCAACTTGTTTTCCGGAGTTGCTCTGCCACTCTCAATTACCCAAATTCGCGAGAAACATAGTCACCTCGTTTAGCGCGTCCTGCAAATCCCCATATCTCTCGGAAACCGCTGGGCGAGTTGCGCGGCAATCTCGGCGAGCGATTTTTCGCCAGTCATCAATTCCATAATGAAACTTCGGGCCTCGCCGCGTTGATCGAGCGCCGGTTTATAGCTTGCAGCTTGTTTCCGCATTTGGTCCGGCGACAATGGCACCCCGAAAAACGTCGACTGCTTGAAACTCGCTTTTGGTGTAACCGAATCGTCACCGCAAAGACATTAGTGTCCCAGCGCCACACGTAATCGTCGCGAATATAATCGGCTCTCAGTCTTACCTGTATCGATCTCCTTCAACTACTTCGACGGGCCTGGAAAAGGGGAATAGCCCATTTCCGTAAATCAATTCAGGGCCGTTGGGATGGTTTGAAAACCCGATCTCGTCGATTAGTTCCGAGTCGAACCAGACGGCCAGGCCATGTGCGGTGCCTGACCTCTTGTCTGCCATTTGATCTCAGCGCGAATGTTTGGGCTTTGGATTTCGTAATAATCCAAAGTGGTCCAGCGAGAGGGCTGGACCGGAAGTTCTTCGGGCTTAATGCATGTTTTTCGCCAGGTATTCGTTACAACTCGCCTCGCGGCGCTCAGATCCAAACCATTCGACTGCCAGGGTTCGACGATTTCCTGATAGCGATCGGGAGCGTCAATAACCGCCGCCCACAGAACGTCGCGGTGTGGGATCAGAATGCCGCCCGGAGCGAGAAACCTCGTCCGCGCATCGACGATAGATGGAATGTGCTGCTGATACCACGGCAGCACGCCACGCAAGTCAGAGATTATGACGTCCGCTTGTTCCGGCAACGTGATCTCGGTTGAAAGGTTCTGGAAAAATTCGATCCGATTGTCGAAGCCATTTGCGACAGCGGCCTCACGCGCGAGCTGGATCACGTTATCTGGCTCTACGGCAAACACGCGTCGCGCCCCCAATTTGCACGCGAGCATGGCAAACACACCTGGTCCAGATCCGAGGTCAGAACTACGGATCCCGGCCGGACCGCCCGTTGTAACGCAGCAGAATAAGCCTCCATCCGTGGCGTATCGGCGAGCATCTGGCCATAGAAATGAACGCTATACATGGACTGCGTGTGATGAATGTTCCTGCTCGGAAAATCGGGGCTTTAATGAGGCAAAGTCATCCAGAATACATTCGCAGAGTTGCTGAAGCCGCCGCGGATCGGCATGCGGAATAACTCGTCTTACCGGAACGTTTTTCAGGACGCGCGTCAATAAATCAAATTGCCGCGCCTGCATACGCTTGTCGATGAGATAGTTCGTGTGAGTCTGGCGATTAACGATAGCAACGCTTCCGTGCGATCGAGCGGCTGCACGAACGGCGCGTCTGGTTCATCACGACGTTCGCCGAATATATAGATGGCTGAAAGCGGCGCGGGCTTCGTTGGAAAACGCTCAGTCAAATCCAGGTAGCGTTTGTCCCAATTAGGTGTGAGCAATGGCAGGTGGGAATCACTTCCGTAAAGAGTTTTGACTGAAGCGGGCCACAAGCGAATGCACGGATACGCCGGTCGCACCAAAAAGTGATCCCTGCGATCATCTAACGTCACTACGTCGTCGGCCAGCACCTCGAAGCCCTTGGGAAAACGCTGCGGCCGTTGTCGACTTTCCCGATCCTGCTGGTCCAACGAGTGCAATTGCCTCCAACCCTCAGAACTGATGCCCACCGCGCTCGCATGTAAACAGATAATTCCGCGGAGCAACATGACAAACCCCATAACTGGTCCGAGCAAGTAGGTCGCAGTGTCTTCGATAGTCAAAGGCGGAGACCAACTCGCCCAGATCTCAGCGCCTGAATGGTCAACCACGAACTCGGTATTATCAGCGTAGCGAAAGTGGTGATACTTGCCGCCGAGAAGACGAAACACACGCAACACGGGTTTACCAGAGTTGTCTGTGTATTCGGCTGTGTAGGAGAGCTGAGACTGCTGCGAATCGAGTTCCTGAACCCAGTCAGGGAGAGATCCAAAAGAGACGTGGACGTCTATCGAATCGATTGCCGAAACGGTACGCCCGGAATCGTTCTGTTAGCGCTGATTCCGAGGCCATAGATCGAGCATCGATAAGACATGAATGACGATCAGCCCGTTTTTGGTCCGGCGGCCGCGCCACCACCACCGTCCTCGGCTCCTTTGGGACCGATGTTTCGCGTGATCTCGCGAATGTTACCGTAAACGAGCAGTTCGGGTTTGTGATAAGGCTTCTTGGTTTCTGCTTTTTCTTCTGGGCTCTCGGTGTTTGGTCTGGGTTCCATTAATCGTCTCCGTCATGCAGTTTGGGCGAGTACCTCGCGCATGGTTCGATCGATCGGTTGGGAGTGTGTAAGCCAATGGTTCAAAGCGAACATGCGTAAATCGGCCCAATGGCCAGCGGCAGTGTGTTCATCGGCAAGTGCTCTACGCCGATTCAAATCGATAAAACGCGCGAGCTGTGGATTAACTTCAAAACGGTCGAGACATCTTACACTAGCGGAACGTGCTAAATGAAGAGTTGGATAGCTCGCCAGTGGAGTTTTAGGTCGATTTAGTATCGCCCCTGGTAGTCGCTTGTTCATTGCGCAACGCAAAATGTGCTTATTGACGCACCACGGAATGGCCGGCAGCGAGACCACATAGCGAAGCAATCTCACGTCGATGAACGGATGCCGCATCTCCAGCGGCAAACGTGTCGAACCGGGATCGTAACCTTCGAATAAAGGCGCCCATACTTTTGAGTCCAGCGCGCGAAGCGCCCCGGGATGTGTTTGATTGTCTAAACGAGTTTCAGAATTCCACTCGCGCCACCGCTCGCGCAGATCGACTCTCGCGGCGAAAGCGCTGTCGATCCAATCTGGAACTGTTGCGGGGGCTTCTTTGCGAAATATACGTTTCAGGCTGCTGCGGAAACCTATTGGTGGAAGGCTACGGTACGTCTGCGCATACCACATCATTGAGGTGGCAAGTTCTTTGATTTTTAGCCTCTTCACGCAGTCGTGGAAATAGACGCTCGGACGCTCTGTCATGAAAGCGTCGCCGTCATAGCCAGTGAGAGCCACGCGGCCATGGTTCGCAAGCTGTCGCAAAAGGCTATTGAACTGGCCCGCGAGAGGAGAAAGGAGAAAAGGTTCGGGTTGTTTGAGATCGATTGCTGCGTCGCTTTCAAACAGCGAATAACGATCGCCCGCGAGCTGGGTAAGCGGAATGCCGAGAGCGTTCGCCGCCAGTTCGGAATAATGGCGTTCTTCATCGGGGAATAGGCTGTCGTAAACGTTTGTGCAGGCACGGATCGATGAATCGCGATCGTCGCGCAGGAGATCCTGCGCAACGGCAGCAAGCGTGGTCGAGTCAAGTCCGCCGCTCATGGAAATGCCGACGCGGCTGGTGCGCAGCCGATCCTTCGTGGCGTTTGTTAACAGGTGCTGAAATCGCTCGACGCAGTTCTTATCAGAGCCGTTTTCGCTGTCTGCGGTGAGTTGCCAATAGCGGCGGATACTGAGGGAGCCTTTGGAGATCGAGAGAGTGTGACCAGCGGGCAGGCGATGAATGTCACGAAACGTAGTGCTCGCGAGATCCTGGTTCAGACCGAATAAGAGATAGTCGGCAATCGCGGGTTCGTATAACTCGTCAGAAACCGACGGATGCAGACGCAGGGTGTTTAGCGTGTTGCTAAATATAAAACCGTCGTCGCTGGTGCAAGCATAGTAGAACGGTTTCACGCCAAAATGGTCGCGGGCACAGAAAAGACGGCGCTCGTTGGAGTCCCAAATCGCAAACGCAAAGTCGCCAATGAGGTGATCGATGCACTCCTCTTTCCAGGCGTGATAGGCAAGCAGGATCAGTTCAGCATCGTTATGGGTCGACTCAGAAACGCAGAGCTTCTGCGTTAGCTCGGCACGACCGTCGATACGGGCGTCGGCGGTGAGCCAGATCTTGCCGTCAAGCGTTAGCGGTTGCTTTTCATTTTCCGCTTCCCACGTTGTGCGCAGCATCGTGTGACCGAAACCGGCATTTCGGCCGACCTGGATTTGATGCGCATCTGGACCGCGAAACCTCATCGACTCCGTCAGCCGCGTCAGCAAATCGCGATCGACCGGCGCGCCGTCGAAGTTAACGATGCCAACAATTCCGCTCATGCGTGATCGAGTCCGTGTTCAATCGCGACTAAGCCTTGCTGGAGAAGATTTTCGACTCAACGCGATCAAATCTTGCTCAACACTTGCGATCGACGTCATACTCGCGCGAGAAGTCGTTCGTAAGCCGCTTCGATCGTGTTCGGAGTCGGTCAGAACTGACAACATGTGCGTGCCGACATCGTCGAGACCAAAATAGCGCTCGCTATTGAGATTCAGGATTACGGACTCTTCCTGAAGGTTGGAGATCAAGACCTCGTCGGGCACTCGCACGCGGTCCGAGAATGAAATGGGAGAAATTGAGTCGCTCATGATAAAAGGTACGCGATTTGTAACACGGATTATACCAAACAACCTACGATTTACCAGATCAACATGCCGGCTCTCTCGCTGAAGAAAATTCACAAATCGTTCGGCCCGACTGTCGCTCTCGACGGTGTCGATCTCGAACTGCGCTCAGGCGAGGTGCACGCGCTGATCGGTGAAAACGGCGCCGGCAAGAGCACGTTGATGAACGTCATCGCCGGCTCGCTCCGGCCCGACGAAGGCACGATGGAACTGGACGGGCGTTCGTACGCGCCCGCAAATCCGCTCGATGCGCGCACTCATGGCATCGCACTCATTCATCAGGAACTCTCGTTATGTCCGCATCTATCTGTTGCCGAGAACGTGCTGATGGGAATCGAGTCGTCGCGCCTGGGAGTACTTGATCGCGAAAAGCTTCACGCTCGAACCAACGAGGTGCTGCAAACTTTTCATCACGCAGACATACGTCCGGAACGGCGGGTCGGCGATCTTTCCGTCGCGGCGCGCCAGATCGTCGAAATCTCACGCGCGATTGCGGCGCGCGCGCGGATCATTTTGATGGACGAGCCGACCAGCAGCCTGCAACGCGAGGACGTCGCGCATCTCTTTGCGTTGATCAGGAAGTTGAGCGCTGAAGGGATCTCCGTCGTTTATATCAGTCATTTTCTTGAGGAGGTGCGGCAGATTGCGAATCGGTTCACGGTGCTACGCGACGGTCGCGGTGTGGCGACGGGCGAGATCGCAAGCGTTACGCGACGACGAACTGATCGCGAAAATGGTCGGAAGGGCACAACAAACTCTTTTCCCATCGCGTTCAAGCCAACCGGGTGAAACGATTCTTGAAGTGGAAAGTCTCGCTTCGCCGCCGTTGTTGAAAAACGCGAGCTTTACGTTGAGACGCGGAGAGATTCTCGGTATCGCGGGGCTTATGGGATCGGGGCGGACGCCGCTGTTGCGTGCGATATTCGGATTGGATCACGTCGAAAGCGGAAAGATCAGGATCAATAGCAAAGCCGGAGGGCGCGGTACCCCCGCGATGCGTTTGACCGAAGGTCTTGGTTATCTAAGCGAAGACCGCAAAGGCGAAGGCTTAACACTCAACCAATCGCTAGCAGACAACGTGACGGTTACTCGTTTCGGATCGTGCGCCAGTTTCGGTTGGCTCGATCTCAGTGCGCAACGAAAGCAGACCGAACAACTCGTCAATGCGTTGAAGATCAAAACCGGCGGCGTGAATCAACCAGTCGGATCGCTCTCAGGCGGCAACCAGCAAAAAGTGATCGTCGCGCGTCTTCTTCATCAGGACGCCGACGTGCTGCTGCTCGACGAACCGACGCGCGGAATCGACATCGGCAGCAAAGCGCAGGTCTACGAAACGATCGCCGCCTGCGCCGCGCAGAATAAAGCCGTGTTGATGGTCAGTTCTTATCTGCCCGAGTTGTTTGGCATGTGCGATCGCCTGGGCGTGATGAGTCGAGGCAGGCTATCCGCAATCCGTCCGATCGACGAGTGGACGCCTGAATCCGTGTTACAAACTGCGATTGGCGCCGTGGAGTAACACCGATCGCATTGCGTCGTGGATCAGTCCATTGCTGGCGAGCACTTTGAGCGTGTAGATATCGAGCGGTTCATCGTCGAAGTTCGTAACGCGCCCGCGCGCTTCCTGAATCAGCAGCAGCCCCGCCGCGGTGTCCCACGCATTCAATCCGTCTTCCCAGAACCCATCGAATCGCCCACATGCGACGTACGCGAGATCGATCGCGGCGGAACCGTCGCGCCTGACAGCCTGCGCCGCCATCGTAAAGTTTGCGAAGTCGCGCGCGAAGTCAGGCCGCTCCCGGACGTTGTAAGGAAACCCGGTACACACCATCGCGTTGTTGAGTTCGTCGACCTCGGAGACGCGGATCGTTCGCGAGTTAAGTGTCGCGCCTTTTCCTCGTTCCGCTGCAAACATCTCATCGCGCACGGGATCGTAGACGACACCGATCTCGAGCACGCCAGCATGTTCCAACGCAATGGAAACGCAGAAGAAGGGATAACCGTGCGCGTAATTCGTCGTGCCGTCCAGAGGATCGATGATCCATTTCCATTCACTACGCCGTCCTTCAACCAATATCGCCTCGCCCGATTCTTCGGCGAGGATTCCGTGTTGCGGGTAGTAAGAACGGATTCGTTCGATGATGAGTTGTTCCGAAGCGACATCGGCTTCGGTGACGAGATTGATGTCGCCTTTGGTGCTGACTTTAGCAGTGCCCAGTTTTTGCATCAGAACACTGCCGGCGTCGTGCGCCATCTGCATTGCAAAGTTAAGCACCGGCGGCCCTCTTCGTTGCTGCTGGCACGCGCATTTTCTGCGAGGCTATTTCAAGGACGTGCGGGATTTGCTGGTCCCAGTAAGCCCAGGAGTGATCGCCCGGTAGTTGGCGAAACTCGTGCGGGATCTTTTTATCGAACATTAGCTTCGCGAGGTCGCGGTTGTAGTTGAATATCAACGGCGCATCTTCGGTGCCACAGTCAAAGTAGAAAAAAGGTAACGTAGCAACACGCCCGGCGGGCAGGCTTTTGATGATCTCGAAAACGTCGTTTGCTTTGCGCGTCTCGCTGCCGAGTGGACCGAACAGTTTCAACGACGCGTGCCAAAGCTTCGGGCACGTCCTTTTCCGTGAAGCCAGTCACACCGAAAGCGCCGCTCATCGACCCTGCGAAAGCGAAAGTCTGCGGCGACTTCAAACCAAACTTGATCGCGCCGTAACCGCCCATCGAAAGTCCCGCAATCGCGCGTCCGTAACGCGCTTCGATCGTGCGATACCGCTGCTGCACGTCGGGGATCAGCTCTTCGAGAATGTAGCTTTCATATTTATCGATGTACCAACTATCGTTTCCCTCGGGCGTAATGATGATGATGCGATACGGTAGAGCGTAATCCGCCACATTCGAGCGCGCCGCCCAGTCGGAATAGTGGCCCGTCAATCCGTGCAGCAGATAAAGAACGGGGTAGCGCGTGGTTTTTGACGTGTCGTAGTCCTTCGGAAGGATAACGTTATACGGCAGCGACGCACCGACGAGTTTGCTTTGAAAACGGACTGTTTCGACGCGGCCGTTTGCGGTAACACAGATAAACAGAATTACCAAAACGATCGGCCGGGTTAATCAATCGCATAGCAGCGGGATACTGATCTCCTTTTCTCGCGCTGTTCGTTCGGCCTCTTCGTAACCGGCATCGACGTGACGCGCGACACCGAGTCCCGGATCGTTCGTCAGCACGCGATTGAGACGTTTGGCAGCTTCGTCTGTACCGTCCGCAACTGACACCTGGCCCGCGTGTAGTGAATAACCAATACCGACGCCACCGCCATGATGAAACGACACCCAACTCGCACCGCTCGCCGTATTCAGCAGCGCGTTAAGAATGGGCCAGTCGGCGACCGCGTCTGAACCGTCTTTCATTCCTTCAGTTTCGCGAAACGGCGACGCGACGGAACCGGTGTCGAGATGATCGCGTCCAATTGCTATCGGCGCTTTCAGGTCACCGCGTTTGACGAGATCGTTAATGGCTTCGCCCATCTCGGCGCGTTCGCCGTAACCGAGCCAGCAAATACGCGCAGGCAGTCCCTGGAAGTGGACGCGATCGCGTGCGAGTCGCAGCCAGCGGTTGAGCGTGCGATCGTCGGGAAACATCTCGAGCGCGAGATCGTCGGTCTTGCGAATATCTTCTTCGTCGCCGGATAGCGCTACCCAGCGAAACGGTCCCTTGCCTTCGCAGAAGAGCGGGCGGATGTACTCGGGCACGAAACCCGGAATCTCGAACGCATCTTTGCAGCCCGCGTCCAATGCCATCTTGCGAATGTTGTTGCCGTAATCGAATGCGACGGCGCCGGCGCGCTTCAACGCCAGCATTGCTTCGACATGAAGCGCCATCGACTCTTTCGATCGTTCGACGTAACCCGCCGGATCTGACTCGCGCAACTCTGCGGCTTTGTCGAGTGACAAGCCAGCGGGAACGTAGCCGTTCAACGGATCGTGTGCGCTTGTTTGATCGGTGACTGCGTCGATCTTCACGCCACGTTTGACGAGCTCGGGCAGAACTTCGGCGCAATTGCCGACGAGACCAACGGAGACGGCGCGTTTTTGTTCGCGAGCGTCTTCGCAGATGTCGAGCGCTTCGTCCAACGACATGGCGATGCGGTCGCAGTAACCGGTGCGGACGCGGCGCTCGATGCGTTCCGGATCGACGTCGATGCCGAGAAAGACGGCGCCGTTTAATGTCGCGGCGAGTGGTTGCGCGCCGCCCATGCCACCCATGCCGCCCGACACGACGAGTTTGCCTGACAGGTCGCCGGCGAATTGTTTGTCGGCCATGGCGGCGAAAGTTTCGAACGTGCCCTGGACGATGCCTTGCGTGCCGATGTAGATCCAGCTACCGGCGGTCATTTGTCCGTACATCATCAGGCCGCGGCGTTCGAGTTCGTGAAAGTGTTCCCAGTTGGCCCAGGCGCCGACGAGGTTGGAGTTGGCGATCAAAACGCGAGGTGCGTATTCGTGAGTGCGAAACACTGCGACTGGCTTGCCGGATTGGACCAGGAGGGTTTCGTCGTTCTCGAGCGATTTGAGTTCGCGGACGAGGGCGTCGAAGCTGGGCCAGTTGCGGGCAGCCTTGCCGGCGCCGCCGTAAACGATCAGCTCGTCGGGTCGTTCGGCGACGTCGGGATCGAGATTGTTCATCAGGCAACGAAGAGCGGCTTCCTGATGCCATCCCTTGCAGTTCAACTCAGCGCCACGCGGCGCGCGAATCACTCGATGGTCCATGCGAACGTTGTTTTGTGTTTCCTTTATATGTGTTTCCCGCTAGCGAGAGTTCAATATAAAGGTGTTCTCGATATTCCTTATTCTTATGTGACTCTCGCAAACGAAAGCCTCATTCCTGAGCGCCCCACAGGCGTTTGAACCACCCGCTTGCGTCCTTCTTCGTCGTCAACTGCTCCAGCTCGCCGGAGTCGAGCCACACGCCACCGCACTTATCGCAGGTATCAATCGTCACTTCCTCAATCTTCGTTTCCTTCAAACTACCGTCGCATCGCGGACATGCCATCGACGACGTGCCTGCAGCCTTCGCCTCTTCTGCGACCTTCATCTTCTCACGCAGTTTTTCGATCGCTTCCTTGTTCTTGCGATGAAAGTACTCTTCTTCCAAACTCTTTCGCCGTTCGTCCATTCCACTCATACAGAATCCCTCCAAAAAGTTCTTTTATAACTCGTCAAAAACACCTCGCCTGATCGCGTTCACAATCGCTTCAATGTCTTTCGACGTCGCGCGATCTTCCGTCAGCGGCGGCACCAGCCCACGCACGAGGTCGTAAGCCTGCTTGACCCCGCGTCCCGGCGCAAGCGGCGCGCGATAATCGAGCGCCTGCGCCGCAGTCATCAGTTCGATCGCCGTCGTCATCTCCGCGAGCTTCACAACTGAGCGCAACTTCGTCGCTGAAGTCATCCCCATTGATACGTGATCTTCTTTACCGCCGTCAGTCGGCACGTTGTCGATGCTCGCCGGATGGGCCAACACCTTCGCTTCGTTCAACAACGCGACCGCCGAAACCTGGAGCATCATGAAACCCGAAGATATCCCCGGCTGTGGCGTTAGAAACGGCGGCAGTCCTTCGTTCGAATCGGGATTTACCAGCCGATCGATGCGCCTCTCCGTGATACTCATCAAGTCTGTCAAAGCAATCGCGGCATAGTCAAAAACGAGTGCGAGTGGCGCGCCGTGAAAATTCCCACCCGAAAGCACTTCGCCCGTGTCTGAAAACACGAGCGGATTGTCGGTCGCGCTGCCGCTTTCGATTTCGACAACTTCACGCGCGTGGCCCAAAGCGGCGCGCACGGCGCCATGCACTTGCGGCATGCAACGCAAACTGTACGCGTCCTGCACGCGCGGATCGTTGTCGAGATGCGACTTGCGAATCTCGCTGTCGGTCAGTAGTTCGCGAAGATGTGCGGCGACAGCGATCTGACCGGGATGCGGCCGCGCGTTGTGAATGCGTTCATCGAAGGCGACGGGTGTGCCGCGCAATGCTTCCAACGCCATTGCGCCCGCGACGTCGGCAAGGCGGACGAGCCGTTCCGCGCGATGGAGCGCGAGTCCGCCGACAGCGCCCATCGCCTGTGTCCCGTTCAAAAGTGCGAGACCTTCTTTTACTTCCAACTTGAGTGACGCAACTCCAGCGCGTTCGAGCGCCACGGCACTCGGCAGTCGCTCGCCGTTATGAAAAGCCTCGCCTTCGCCGATCGCCGCTAACGCAAGGTGAGCCAACGGCGCCAGATCTCCGCTCGCGCCGACGCTACCTTTCTCGGGGATCACCGGCGTCACGCCTTTTTCGAGCATCGCGATCAACGTGTCGATCACGAGCGAACGCGCACCGCTAAACCCCGCAGCGAGCACATTCGCGCGCAGCAACAACATCGCGCGTGCTTCTTCTTCGGAAAGTGGTTCGCCTAACCCGCACGAGTGACTGCGTACCAGGTTGAGTTGCAACTGTCGCAGGTCCGAACGCTCGATACTCACGTCCGACAACTTGCCGAAACCTGTATTAACGCCGTAAACCGTCCGTCCTTCGGCGACGATCTTTTCGACGACCTGGCGTGCAAGTTCGACGCGTTCGCGTGCTTCTGAAGCTAGCGCAACCTGTTCGCGGCGGGCCGCGACGTCGGCGATCTGCTGAATCGTCAGTGATTGACCGTTGATTTCGAGCATAGAAACAGACCAATCCTAAAAGAGAACGCAAGCAGAAAGAAAATCGGCAATCGCCAATGCTCCAACTACCTTGTTGGCACTTCGATCCGCGGTTCCCTGTCAGGTGTTTCGGTAACGTCGATCTTCTTGAACTCTCCGGTGGCGCCGGGGCTGACGGTGCTGCGCACGCGCTGTCTCGCACGTTTTGCGCGCACGGTCGTGCGCCTAGTGGTCGCCGCTGTCCAACTCGTCATGCGTTTGAGTGGATGTAATGAGAACTCGTGTCGTGGCAGCACCTCGCCGGTCGCCTCGCGCAGCCGCACCGTGAGAATCGCGAAGATCGCGATCGCGGCGTTGAATACAACACCCACAACAAACACCATCCAGCCAGGAATGAATCCGACAGCAGCGCGCTCGATGAACGCGTCGAAGTCACGCGCCGGCAACGGCGACAGATAGACTTTCAGGTTCCAACTCGCCGCAAGCAGCGCGAAGATCCACAGATAATTGCGACGCAAGCGTCGTCCGACAGCTTCCCACTCCGTGATCGTAAAGTGCGGCGTCGTCAGATCGCCCGCGAGATGTTCCGCCCACGCCTCGTCCGCCGGCCTGCTCTCGGGCACTAGCAGGGGCGCAAAATATCCCGTTTCGAGAATACGCACGCGGCTCGACCAGATCTCGTAATACCGATAACGCCGCGCCTCCATTAGAAGAAAGATAACGACGAGGATCGAGTTGATCGGGATGACGAAATGCGGGTTGTGCGGGGAGCTGAAAACAAACGAAAGCGTCGCACCAGCGGTGATTACGGCCCAGTTTGTCGTGGTGTCGAGCCGGTTGCGCCAGGTGTTTGAACGTTGCACTTCACCGCGATAGAAATGGATCATCGCGGTGTTGAACTCCGCAGGACTCATGCGGCGCATCAGCGCTGCGGGCGACTGCGTGGCGGTGTCTGCGGCCGGGTCGACCGCTGCGGGCTGTCGGAGCCTGCCGGTGACTCTGTCTGATGATAATTGACCGCTAACTCTTTGACTTGCTTCGGTGGTCATCGGATGTGAAATCGCTGGAGCGCGCGGGCCGGACTGGAGCGCGGAACTCCGGGAACTTGATAATAGCATTTAACTATCCGTGTTGTCCGCGCTATCTGTGTTCTCTATCCGGTAGCTATATCAATCCTTCTTGCCTTGTGATATAAGGCGCGCCTGTTCCTCGCGTTCTTTCCACAACTTCACCTATAGGAGATTTTCCATGAAATTAAGAAAACTTCTCACTCTAGTCGTCTTGTCAACCGGAGCCTTTTTCGTGTTATCAAACCATGGTGTAAAGGCACAACCCGGCGGCGAGTTTTGTCAGAGTACCGGGAATTGGTGCCGTGCTGATTGCTGGGCGGCGTATTACGCTTCGATCTCCCCAACCGCTCTGGCTGATTTAGAACGCTGTCTCGCCAGTTGCGAGGCTAGGCAGTATGCGTGCTACTCCGCCAACGCATGGCAATCCTGGCTACAAGAGTTTGACTACAACATAACCGACGACACCTTCTTAATACTTAACGAGCCCGACCCGATTTGCGCCTTCTTTCCGGATGTGCTCGTGGGCTGTGGCAGTCTGCCGACGGCGGGAGAGGTCGAGGCCTGCGTGATAATGGCTCAGCAGGAGCAGGCCAAGTTCCGTTGCCCGTAGTGGTACTAAGATTTCTCAACCGAAAATCCCGCTTGTAGTGTCGTTGCCGCGCCCTAGCCTTGCCAAGCCAAGCGTTGCCTCCGCCGTGCCACGACGTTGAGTGAATTCGACCGGATTTACGGATGCTTGACGTGTTTCGGCGCGCACCCTATAGTGGCCGTTCGGCTGTTTGAAGGACTGAAGGCATTGAATAACGCCGCGGAAATCGAGCTTGATGAGCGCTGGATGCGGCAGGCGCTGGCCGCAGCTCGCGAAGCCCAGGCACGCGGCGAAGTGCCCATCGGCACGTGCATAGTAAGCGTAGCCAGCGAAGACAACCCGCTCGCCGTCGCCGGCAATCGCACTCGCACCGACTGCGATCCCACAGCCCATGCGGAAATCGTCGCCCTCCGCGAAGCCGCCGGTAAACTTGGTAACTACCGGCTCACCGGAGTCGATGTTTACTCGACGATCGAGCCTTGCGCGATGTGCGCCGGTGCGCTTATCCAGGCTCGAGTGCGACGCTTGATTTACGGTGCACCGGATGAGCGGGCGGGCGGCGTAATCAGCCGTTTCCGCATCTGTGATACGGATTTTTTGAATCACCGCATTGAAGTGCATTCAGGCGTCCTGGAAGAAGAATGCCGGACGCTGATGCAGGAGTTTTTTAAGACGCGGAGAGGTCGCATAGTGGATTAGTGCACCGGTCTCGAAAACCGGAGTGGGTTAACGCCCACCGTGGGTTCGAATCCCACCCTCTCCGCCATGTTTTTTGCCAATTGTCGATTGCCGATTGCACTCGGCAAATGCCAGGAGAGGTGCAGGAGTGGTTGAACTGGCAGCACTGGAAATGCTGTGAACGGGAAACCGTTCCGTGGGTTCGAATCCCACCCTCTCCGCCATGACATTGGCAATTGAGGATTGCCAATTGCCAATTTGGAATTGAGTGCGGCTTCACTTGCTGGAACGATGAGTTGAAACAATCGGCAATCGGCAATTGCCAATCGGAAATGTTTTATGGGCGACGATAAGTTAGCAATGGAAGAAGCGCGGCGAGCCGCGCAACACGAATCGGTAAAAGCGCAGGTCGAAGGCGAGGTCAACTCGGAAATCAGCGACCGCGCAGCGACTAAGGCCACCCGCGACGAATCGCGGAAGATCGATCAGGTGGCCGGCGAGTTTCGTTCGAAAGCAGTTGATGAGGTCGTTGACACCGAGCGCGAAGTACAGCGCTCACGCGGACTGGCGCGAGTTTCCCAGATCGTCGATTACATCTTTTGGGTAATCTACGCGCTGTTGGGAATGCGTTTCCTGCTTGCTCTGCTGGCAGCTCGAAGTAGCGCCGGGTTCGTACAGTTCATCGTCACGGTCAGCAATCCGTTTTATGCGCCGTTTCGCGGAATCGTTGCGAGCCCTAGTACTGACGCTGGGCATACGTTGCTACTGCCGATCATCGTAGCGATAATCGCTTACGCGTTGGCGCACCTCTTAATTAACGGCTTGCTGCGAATGCTCGCGCATCGCAAAACCGAGATTTAGTTTTTTGAAAGACGGCAGGGCACGGGTTTATCAGATCCCGGGCTCCGCACAACGCTAGCCTTGTGAACCCCGCCAGGCCGGGAACGGAGCAACGGTAGCAAAGGCAGCGTGTGTTGCGGGAAAGTCCGGGGTCTGGCCAGATTTCTCACCAACAATCAGTCCAATAACAGATATCGATGGCCTATCAAGTAATTGCTCGCAAGTGGCGCCCGCAGACGTTTGACGAAGTAACGGGTCAGGAACCAATCACACGCACGCTGCGCAACGCCATCGAGCATCGCAGGCTCCATCACGCGTACCTTTTTTCAGGCGCACGCGGGGTAGGCAAAACTACCAGCGCGCGGCTGCTTGCGAAGGCGCTCAACTGTCACAAGTCCTCCGAGCCGACTCCCACTCCGTGCCGCTCTGACGATCCAACCACGTGTCCCTCGTGTCGTGAAATCACCGAGAGTCGATCGATCGACGTGCAGGAGATCGATGCCGCGTCAAACACCGGCGTCGACAACGTGCGCGAGGCAATCATCGCCAGCGTCGGCATCGCACCCGCTCGCGATCGCTACAAGATCTTCATCATCGACGAAGTTCACATGCTCTCCGGCGCGGCTTTCAATGCGCTGCTAAAGACACTCGAAGAACCGCCGCCGCGCGTCGTCTTCATCATGGCGACGACGGAAAAACACAAAGTTCCGGAGACGATCCTTTCACGTTGTCAGCAGTTTGAGTTTCGCACGATCGCAACCGCGAAGATTCTCGAACGACTCAAACTAATTGCGAAAACCGAACAGATTTCGATTCCGGACGACGCGTTGCGCGAGATCGCACGCACCGGCGAAGGCTCGATGCGCGATGCGCAGTCGGCATTGGACCAGGTGATCAGCTTCGCCGGGACGAAGATCAAAAAAGAAGACGTCGAGATGGCGCTCGGCGTGGCGGGCGCCGACATTCTCACGCGAGTCATCGACAGCATTGCAACGAACGATCCGGCCGCGGCAATCACAGTCGTCGACGACATTGTCATGCGCGGGCATGACCTGCGTAACTTCTGTCGCGACCTGCTGGCGCACTTTCGCGATCTGCTGGTGACCAAAGTTTCCGGAAACGAAGAGTTGCTGGAGTCGGCGGTGTGCGATCTGGCTGAATTGAAACGGCAGACGGCGTTGTTTACAGAATCTGATCTGGTTCGCTTCTTTCATTCGCTTTCGGAAACGGAGACGAAGCTGCGCGCAGCAACGCAACCGCGTTACCAGTTGGAAGTCGGTATCGTGAAGCTGATGGAGCTGCGTGGTGTGGAATCGATCGGCGAGATACTTGAGCGGCTGAAGTCACTCGAATCTGGCTCTACTGGATCCGTTTCACCCAAACCGGCGCCATCACGCTCGACGGGCTCGTCGTTTGTTGCGGCCACTGCGGCTGCTCCAGCGCTTGAAAAGCTTGAGGAGCCTGCGGAGCCGCTGGATCGCGTCAAATCCGTGTTGAAAAAACCGTGGTTGGTTGCTGCACTGGACAACGCTGAAACGGTTGTTCTCGAAAACGGTGAACTCTATGCTGAGTTTGTCCCGGCGTCGCGTTACTTCGGCGACCAGCTTTCTGATCCCAAAAACTCCAAGTTTCTCGCCGACGCTTGTCGCGAAGTCACCGGGCAGGAAACTCGCATCCGCATCCAGGTCAAAGACCCTCGAGCTGAAAACCAGCCGCTCAGCAAACAGGACGAATCGAAACTGGAAAAGCAGCGACTTCGCGAGCGAGCTGAAAGTGACCCTGCTGTGCGGCAGGCATTGAAGACGTTCCGCGGCGAGATCGTGGACGTGCGGCCCGCCACCCCCGACCCCGGATCGAACTAATCAGTCAAATCCGTCGTATGTGAACTTCGACTGCGGAGGTAGCTCGAAGATGCGTGATCCAGTTTTGGCAGGTGTGCTTAGTTTGATTGTTCCCGGCGTCGGTCAGTTATACAACGGCCGGATACTGGCAGGTATTCTGTGGCTGATCTTCA
Source organism: uncultured Acidobacteriota bacterium (assembly GCA_963789185.1). Lineage (GTDB taxonomy): Bacteria > Acidobacteriota > Blastocatellia > Pyrinomonadales > Pyrinomonadaceae > PSRF01. The sequence continues at coordinate 91,261 of CAWBJU010000001.1, read as the reverse complement.
CCCCGGGATTCTGGCTTGGCACTGGCGGAACACTCGGCTGGATCTGCCACCTTGTCTCCGCTTATTGCGCCTATTCCTACGCGAAAGAACATCCGATCCGACTTTGATCAGGGTCTTTCAGGCCGCTTGTTAGGGGGCGTGGCCTTCGGAATGTCGCTCTCGTCGACTGCGCTTTCCAGTTTTTTAGATCCGCCTCTTAACATCGGCGCCACCTTTGACACCGGAATGGTCACAGTCGCTATCGGCTCAACGCGTCGCAGGATCGCACCGCCACGTCCCGCCACCCATACATTGTTTCCACCACGATAAGCGATAGAAAACAACGATGTGCTGGTGATCGTCGGTTGTATTTCAAACGTCTGCCCGGCGTCTTTACTATGAATTATGCTGCCTTGTTCGCCGACGACGAGCACGTCGTTGCGACTCGATGCCGCCACTCCAAACAGGTTACCGGTAACTCCGCTTTCAAGATCTTTCCACGTCGCGCCGCCATCATCCGTCCGGAGGACAAGCCCACGAGCACCGACGATGTATCCGCGCTGAGTGTCAGCAAAAGTCAGCGCGTACAACCACTCTTTGATGTTCTTGTCGACGCGCTTCCAATTCGCGCCGCCATCTTCGGTGCGCAGGATCGTCCCGTTCGAACCAACTGCGATTCCATTTAACGGATCGACGAACTTCACGTCCTCAAGCCAGCTCATCGTGTTGGTTTGCTGAAACTGCCAGGTCGCGCCTTCGTCCTTCGTGTGCCAAACCGCTCCGCGCGCGCCGACGACCCACCCGACTTCCGGCGAGACAAATGAGACCCCGTAGAGATCTTCCTGCGCGGGATTCGCGACAGCATCCCACGTGACGCCGCCATTAATCGAACGAAGAATCGTGCCTTTATTACCGACGACCCAACCTGCTTTTTCATTCACAAACGTGATCGCGTTGAGCGAGGCAGTTGATCCCGAGGGACGGATGGTCCAGGTCTTACCGCCGGAGTTGGTAAAGAGAATTCGCCCCCGCTCGCCAACGGCCCAACCGCGCGAGTTGTCGATGAAGAAAATGTTTGCGAGATCGTCGCGTCCGCCTTCGGTCAAACGACGCCACGACAATCCACCGTCGTCGGTACGCACGACGAGTCCATCAGCGCCGGCGGCCCAGCCCAGTGATTCATCCGAGAAAAAGACGGTCGATAGACGTGGTCGCGTTCGCACGTTTACGGGCAACCAGATGTTTCCGCCATCGCCCGTGGTCATGATTACGCCACTATCACCCGCGGCCCAACCATGCAGGTCGTCAGTAAAGTAAACGGAATAAAGATCGGTCGTGATCAGCGATTCTTTAGTGGTCCATGTTTCGCCACTGTCGTCGCTCTGGAGAATCGTCCCACGATAACCGACGACGACAACTTTTTTCTCAGACGTGAAAGCAACACCGGTCAGTACCGAGTCGGTGAGTTTCTTGATCGGTTTCCAATCCGCGCCGCCGTTTGATGTGACGAGTAGCGTCCCGCGCGAGCCGACGGCGATTCCGGTCTTCTCGTCTGCGAAAGCGACGGAGAACAGGTGCGCGTTGGTATGACTCGTTTGCGTTTTCCAGGTCTTGCCGCCGTCAGTAGTGGCGATGATCGAACCAAACGTTCCAACCGCCCAACCGTGCAGTGGATTTTGAGGCGCGAATACAACCGCGAAAAGATGATCGCGTATGCCGGTTTTGCGAAGAATCCACTTGCTGCCGCCGTTTGTAGTCGTCATCACGACGCCGCGTGCGCCGGTGACTACCACGCGGGAGCGATTTTGGACGTACATGCCGTAGAGCGTTGTGTTGGTGGGGCTTAGCTGTTCCTCCCACTCGAAACCGCCGTTGCTCGTGTTGAGCACAACACCATTCGAACCGACCGCCCATCCGTGGCGCTTCGTTGAGGCGAATCTGATCGAATTGATGGAGTTTCCCTGTGGAAGTGGGTTTTGCCATTGCCAACCGCGATCAAATTCCTGGGATTGACCGATGAGCGGGCAAAGTAGGAGGAGAACACAGATAAAAACTAACTTGCGCAAGGTGAGCGAAATTATAGTCGTCAGTCGATAGCTGTGTCATCCACAGTGCCGACTTTATCGACAGCGTCTCGCAAAATTATCGGGTCGACGTGCCCGGCAGCGGCGATGCCCCGGGCGGCCTTGTCCGCAGCTTCCTGCAAAAGATGACCAACGTGTCCGCGCGTCCATTCCCAATGCACTTTGTGCGGGCCCGCGGCGCGATCGAGTCGTTCCCACCACGGCAGATTTGTTTTACGACGAAACCTGCCGTTCATTGTTTCGACAACGTAACGCGAGTCTGTAAAAACACTGACCTGACACGGTTGACGCAATGATTCAAGGCCGACAGCCGCCGCGGCGATCTCGGCCTGCTGGTTCGTCGCACGGCCTAAATACTCGCCGACAGCTCGCCAGTAACCTTTGTATCCCAACAAGGCCACTGCCGCCGCACGTTGCGACTGTTGTCCATTTCCGAGACTCGATCCGTCGCAGAAAATAGTTACTTGCTTAAGTGTGGTCACGATTCTGCCTTAGCCTATCATCTGTTTAAGGAATTGCGTAGAATCGAAACGCAATGACTGAAACAGAACGCATCCGCGATCAATTTCAACGCGCTTTTGACGGCCAGGCGTGGCATGGACCATCGGTTCTTTCGTTGCTGGAAGGTGTGACTGCCGTGCAGGCTGCCGCCCATCCGATTCCCGGTGCTCATTCGATTTGGGAACTGACGTTGCACATCGCTGCGTGGGAAGATGCGTGCCGGCGAAGACTCGAAGGCGATCCGGCCCAACTGACGGACGACGAGAACTTTCCACCCGTCAGCGATACAAGCGAGGGAGCGTGGGAAAGCGCAAAGGCGAAGCTGATCGACGTTCATCGCCGCTTGTTGGATGTTATCGCCGCCACCGACGATTCACGTTTGGACCAACCAATAATGGATAGCGCAGAGATACCTTTCTCGAGTGCTTACGTGACGCTTCACGGTGGAGTGCAGCACAGTTTGTATCACGCCGGGCAGATCGCGATCTTGAAGAAAGCGATCGAGGGCGTAGCTTCATAAAAGGGTAGCGTAATGAGTGAACTTGCAAGCAAACAATGTGTTCCGTGCCGTGGCGGCGTGCCGCCGCTCGGCGCCGATGAAATCGCCAAACTCTCGCCGCAGTTAAAAGGCTGGGAGATCATCAACCAACACCATCTTCAGAAAACTTACCGGTTCAAAGACTTTCGCGACTCGCTTGATTTCGTGAACCGCGTTGGAAATCTCGCGGAAGAGCAGAACCATCATCCGGACATCTGTTTTGGCTGGGGCATCGCGGAGATCAAGATCTGGACGCACAAGATCAACGGGCTAACGGAGAGTGATTTCATTCTTGCGGCGAAGATTGACGAGCTTTAGTCGTGGTAAATCTGCTCAATCTGGTCCACCATCCGCTGCAAACTGAACTTTTCATTGACGACCTTTCGAGCGCGGTGGGCCATTACCCGCTGGCGATCGTCATGCGTTAGCAAGTTAGCGATCGCCTCGGCGATCTTCACGACGTCGCCGATAGGAACGAGTAACCCAGTCTCACGGTCCACTACTTCACGCGCCCCCTCCGTCAACGTTGCTACGACCGGGGTTCCCGCTGCCATCGCTTCCGCAATCGCCAACCCAAACGATTCAGTTTCCGACGCAGACACAAACACATCGATCGCGCTCAACAGTTTCTCAGCGTCTTCAACCCAACCGAGAAAATGAAACCGATCCTTCAAACCGCTTTCGAGAACCAGTTGTTCGAGATGACGGTGGACTTCATGCGACAGCGAAGTATCCAACCCTGCGAGCACAAAATGCGCACTAGGAAACTGTTTAGCGACCAACGCCGCCGCGAGGATGAAGTCGTCATGCCGCTTCAGCGTGCGTAACTCGCCGATACTTCCCACGAGGGGGCCGTCAGCCGGTAGTCCCAGACCCTGTAAAAACTGAACCCGATCGAAATCGACGTTGAAACGATCGACGTCGACGCCGTTTGTCACCACCGCAAGTTGACTCTCCGAGACGATGCGTTGCGCGCGAAGCTCACGCGCTACTGCGTTCGACACTGCAATCACACGATGCGCGCGCGCGAGTGTGTGACGATGAAGGCGGCTGAGTTGAAACAACACGTGCCGCGTGACTACGAACTTCGTCTGCCGGTTACGCCGCGCAGCATAAGCGGCGAGCGGGTAGTCGCGCGCGAGGTGGGCGTGCACAACTTCGATCCCGTTACGCGCCACGAACCTCTCCAACTCGTGCGCGCTCGGCACGTCGAGTGAATTGCGCATTGGCAGCGTTTTGACTTTCGCACGATCGAGTTTGAGGTGACCGATCAACGGCGAGTGTGGACGTAAAACGGCGTAAAGATCGTGACCGCGCGAGACGAGCGAGTTTGTGAGATCCGCAACGTAACGCTCACCGCCGCCGAAGGATGCCGCTGAACTAATCTGAAGAATCTTCAATTTGAATTGCGTACGAAAGCGAAACAGCGGAAGTGCTTAGTGTTTTAATTTACTTAAAACCCCGCATCGGCACAACGGTTGCCATCTTCGATCGAGAACCGAAGACTGCTTGTTGGGGGAGGATTGTATGGCTAAAGAAAAAGCAACGTTAGTAACAGGACTATTTAAAAGCAAAGTAGCAGCCGAAGCGGCAGTTGACGCCGTTATGAAACGCGGTTTTACCCGCGACGATATCAGCGTTCTGATGTCTGACGCGACTCGGAGCAAGGAGTTTGCGCTGCAAACGCGCTCGCATGCGGCGGACGGGTTGGGAATCGGAGCCGCGGCTGGGGGCGCAGTAGGTGCTGTCATCGCTGCGATCGCGGCAGTAGGAACCACGCTGTTCCTGCCTGGTATCAATCTCGTCATTGCCGGTCCGATTGCGGCCGCACTTGCCGGCGCTGGTGCGGGTGGCGCGACGGGCGGCCTAATTGGCGCGTTAATTGGCGCTGGTATTCCGGAATACCGCGCGAAAGTTTACGAAGCGGGAATACGAACCGGCGGAATCCTGATCGGTGTTGAAGCTCGTTCAGACGAAGAGGTTGATCGATTGGAAGAGCTGCTCGGTGAACTGGGTGCGGAAAACGTTCGTGCGGAATAAAAAAATTACGGGTGACACGGATCTCGCGACCCGTGTCATCCGTTGTTGTTAGTGCCCGATAGAGTCGCCAATATCTTCAATCGCCTCGCCGACCTTGCGGCGCGCTTTGCCGAAACCTTCAGACACTTCTCCCTTGGCGTGGTCGGCTTTGCCTTCGGCCTCGAGTTCCTCGTCGTCGATGGCTCTGCCTACTGCCTCTTTAGTTTTGCCTTTAGCCTGATCGAATTTGCCTTCAATTTCGTCCTTGTTCGGTATACCCATGTTTAAACCCTCCCTAACCCGATTGAGGAGCAATCTTCGTGCCGTTATGGCGCGTCAGTTCGCGCACGGCGATAAGTAACTTGTCGATGTCCAGCGGTTTAGTGAAATGTTTGCTGAACCCGACGCGATGCGCGCGATCGACATCCGACACGCGGCCGAAACCCGTCAACGCCAAAGCAGGTACGTTTGCCATTTGTGGCAGGTGGCGCAACTCCTGTAGCAGTTGATATCCGTCCATCCCCGGCATCGAGATATCGGAGATAACCAGATCAAACCTCGACTTTTCGGCAAGCGCGAGCGCTTCCGCGCCTCCGTGTGCGGTGTGAACTTCGGCGCCGTCCATTTCCAACAACTTGCTCAACATCATTGTGGTCTCGTCCGAGTCGTCGACGACGAGAATGCACGTTCCTTCAAGTTCACCGCTTGCGACCTTGGTTGTGTTTACGATCGCCGTTGCTTCAACGTACGCAGCGGCATCCAGACGCTGAACTTTGCCCCGTGTCCGATACCTTCTGATTCGGCGCGCACCATTCCACCGTGCAACTCGGCCAACTGCTTCACCAGCGCGAGACCAATGCCGAGACCACCTTGCCGTCGCGAACTGCTCGCGTCGCCTTGTCTGAAGATCTCAAATACGCACGGCAGAAACTCGGGCGCGATTCCCTGACCTGTGTCTTCGACGACGAACTGTGCACCGGTGCCTTGATGTTCCAATGAGATCGTGATCACGCCGCCTGGTCCAGTGAATTTGACCGCGTTGTTCAGCAGGTTCCAGGCGATCTGTCCCAGCCGCACCGGATCGCCGTCAACCATGAACGGATCCTGGCTGGCGTTGAGTTTTAGCGTGATCTGTTTGGCATCCACTTCGGCTTTTACTGTCTCCAGGGCATCCGTGAGGATCGTCAACAGTGAAACCGGCTGCTGGTTAATGGTTAGCTTGCCCATCTGTAGTCGCGACAGATCGAGCAGATCGGAAACAAGTTGCGACTGAGCGAGCGCGTTGCGACGAATCACTTCCGCGGCGCGATTCACGAATTGACTGTTTACGTCGTCGCTGCGCCGCAGGATCTCGGAGTATCCGATGACAACGTTCAACGGGTTCCGCAGCTCGTGCGACAGCGTTGCAAGAAACTCGTCTTTCAAACGATTGGCGGTCTCCGCTTCTTCGCGCAGTACTTGCTCGCGTTCGAGTAATCGTGCTTTTTCTTCGAAGGCACGTTTTTCCTCCGTGATGTCACGCGCGATTTTCGAAGCGCCGATGACCCTGCCGCTCTCGTCTTTGATGGGCGAGATAGTGAGCGAAATATCGATAAGCGTGCCGTCTTTACGCAGTCGAACGGTTTCGTAGTGATCGACGGAACGACCGCCACGAATGCGGTTAAGAATCGCCTGCTCCTCGTCGTATAGGTCGTCGGGAATGAGAATAGTGATTGACTTGCCGATTACATCTTCCGCCTTGTGGCCAAAAACACGCTCCGCGCCTCGGTTCCAACTGCTGATGATCCCATTCAGATCCTTGCTGATAATCGCGTCGTCAGAGGATTCGACAATCGATGCGAGCAGGCGACTCGTCGTCTCAGCGCGTTTGCGCTCCGTGATCTCGCGCAGGTAGACAGTTAGTCCGGTCCGTGATGGGTACGCATTCGCTTCAAACCATACGCCCGGAGCAATGCGCGAAGGCACTTCGAATTGCGCCGGCTCCATTGTTTCCATGGCCTGGTGGAAACGTTCGTAGAGCACGCTGTCTACCGTGTCCGGAAACACTTCCCAGAATACGCGTCCGATCATTTGTTCGCGGGGCACGCCTAAACGAAGTTCTGTTTGCCGGTTTACATTCGTGAAGCGCCATTCGAGATCCAACTGGTAAAACAGATCGGTGATGCTTTCAAGGATCCGAGTGGTGCGAGCGTTTGAAGCTTGCAATGCTTCCATCGTCGCTTCGCGTTCGCGGTTTGCTTCCGCGAGTTCCATTTCGTAAAGCCGCGCGTTGCGCAAAGCGATCGCTGCCTGATCTGCGAGCGCGGAGAGTTGCCACTCTTCCTCTTCGCTCAACGGGCCTTCGCGCGAAATTACGAGCAGACCGTTTAAGGCTTGTTTGGCGATGATTGGAACAGAAATCATCGGCCCTGCGGCTGATGGTGGAATCAGGTCTTGCAGGCTCTTGATTAGGTCTTCTTCGATGTCACCTGAAAAAGACGCTGCGAGATTGCTGTCGATGCCACGTGATGCGTGGATCCGCATCCGGTGTTGGGAATCGGACAGCAGCAGCATGCAGGCACTGGCATCGACTAACTGCGCTGCGTTCTCAACGATAAGATGTAGAACCCGGTCGAAATCCAGAGATGTGGTTATAGCGCGGTTGATTTCGGCTAGTCGCTTGTATGGGTCCTTCTTTCCCTGACCCTGCTGAATCGTCTTGGCAATCACCTTTTAACAACAACGCCTTTATCGTTTATCTCCAGTTCGTGCTGCCGGTTATCGTGGCTGCTGCCCCGCGTCTTAATAATTCGAATCGTCCGTTTCATCTCAGTGCCAGGCGTGAAACCGAGCAGGACCAGGTTATCGCTCATATTCGAGACTTGCTGGTCGCTAATGTGGTGTACTTCAAACAGCTCGCGCATCTCGATGGTCATCATGCACGTAACGTTTTCGACCGCAAACCACTGCGTCAGTGCATACATAAAGTCCGCAAAGCGCTGCCTATCCATACTGCAGCGCTCAAGGTCGCCAAGGGCGTCGATCACAATTCGCCTGACCTTCCCGGTGCGAACTCGTTGAAATACTTCGGCCGCAACGCTGTCCAGTTGCATCTCCACCGGCGACTGGTACATGAGCTCGAAGTTACCGTTTCCCAGTAATTCCGTTGCGTTCCACCCCAGGTTGAGCATAATCCGTGCCATCTGTGAGGAATTCTCCTGGAGGCCCACATAAAGGCCCGGCTCCCCGCGAATCGCGCCTTCCTTGATGAAGTGAAGCGCCATTATCGTTTTTCCCGAGCCGCTCGGTCCGGCTACTAGTGTCGTACTGCCGCGCCAGAAGCCCTGCTCGATCATGTCGTCCAGACCGACGATACCTGAGTTAACGCGTTCGACTTTCGGCTCATAGGTTGGAGCCAGGGTCGGGCTCACCAGCCGCGGGTACATTTGAATGCCCTCTTCGCTTATCGAAAACGCGTGCAGGCCGGGGCTTGAGGCCGATCCGCGAAGCTTTTCAACCCTGAGAAAACGCTGTTCACGAACATTTGTCGAATACTTCATCAGGTTGAGGACGACGTCGGCGATCGCGAACTCAGGTAGATCAGTCGTCATCGCCTCCGAATACTCGCCGATCAGGAATGACGTGCAATCGTAGGCTGTCAAGACGGTCGCCAGATCGTAAATGACGGTGCGTCGTTCGCTAGCTGAATCTATCAGCTCGTTCAATGCTTTAAACGAGTCGATGAACAGGAATGCCGGCTTGTGCCTGCCGATCATGTCGGTGACGATCTCAGCAAGCTTTTCGACTCCCGCGTTGCGCACGCTGACTCCGAGGTCTTCGTAAATGACCGACTTGCCAACCTTTGCAGGATCGAAAAAGTTGTAGCTTTGCCCGTGGAAGATGAACTTTTCGAGTGGTTCCGAAAGGGTGGTTAAGTAGAGAGCCGGTTTCTCATCAGTCGCATTACAGAAAGCTAGCCCTTCGGCCAGGATCGTTTTGCCGGTGCCGGGGGAACCCATCAGGACGGTGATGGTGTTGGACGGAATGCCGCCTTGAAGAATCTCATCGAGTCCCACACAACCGGTTGCAATGCGGTCAGTCATTTGAAGTTTCCTTAGCATTGGCGCTTGGTTTGGCAATTGCCAGAGCGATCAGTTTTTCGACGGTTTCGATTAGTAGCTCTTCGCTGAAAGGTTTCAAAAGAAACGCATCAGCGCCAACTTCGAGCGCACGATCTTCCGCGTGCAGATGGCTGAAGACGAGGACGAGCGCGTGCGCTGTTTGTGGTTCTGACTTGAGGATGCGGCAAAGGCTAAGCCCGTCAACCACTGGCACCATGATTTCGGTGACGACGATCTTCGGGCGCAACTCCCGCGCCCGCTCCAGGGCCGACTGGCCATCAGACGCGAACTCGACCGTGTAACCTGCCTGTTCGAGAAAGTAGCGTTCGAGGCGCTGTACGACCGGGTTTCGTTCGACAACGAGGATAAGGGCGCGTTGATGTAAGGCCGACAATTCGGCATTGTCGGGGTCGACAGTGGACATTTTGGTTATTGGGGGGAAAGCTAACTAAACGAAAGGGGATCTGTAAAGCGTCCGCACTGTAATACATAGCCCAGTTGCATTCAAGCGCCGTTCAGATCGGGAGTGGGATTGTTCGTTTGGGGGCGGTTGTTAGTGGTAGCGCCTCTAATAATCTGGTCGCTTCATCGTGGCGCCGCCTGATGTGACTGTCGCGCCATCGCGGCTCCGCCGCCGGATGTGAGGCGAGGCTCCGCCTCGCCGTATCTTCTAGTGTTTAGCTTGGGGCTACGCCCCTCGTTCGGCCTCCGGCCTAACATTTGGGGCAAAGCCCGAACCAGGGGCTTAGCCCAAATGACTCATTTCAACGTGCGGCGAGGCATAGCCTCGCCTCACATCAGGCGGCAAAGCCGCGGCCGTAAAGTGCAACTTACACGCGTTTACTAGCCCGTTATAACGAGTTAACGGCGGAGCCGCTATAACGCGTTGATGGCGAAGCCGCGTCAGAGAGGCAGCAATGTCTACTTGCCAACAAAACAGCCATATCTCTACTTGCCAATCCGCGCTTCCTGCGCGAAGATCAAAGCGACGATGGCTCAACAATCCCCTGAACAATCCGCTAAAACAAGAACTGAAACCGATTCGATGGGCGCTATTGAGGTCGAGAGCGACCGCTACTGGGGTGCCCAAACCCAACGTTCACTTCATCATTTCGACATCGGCGACGACCGCATGCCTCGCGAGTTGATCCGCGCTTTCGGAATTCTTAAGAAAGCCGCCGCGCAGGTGAACGAAGAACTCGGAAAGCTTCCCTCCGACAAAGCGAAGCTAATCATCCAGTCGGCGGAAGAGGTGATCGAAGGAAAACTCGACGATCATTTCCCGCTACGAATCTGGCAAACCGGCAGCGGCACGCAGACGAACATGAACGCTAACGAAGTGATTTCGAATCGCGCTATCGAGATCGCCGGCGGCGTCATGGGTAGCAAAAAGCCGATCCATCCAAACGACGACGTCAACATGTCGCAGTCGTCAAACGACACGTTCCCGACTGCGATGTACATCGCCGCCGCCGAACAGTTGAACGATCTGATCCCGCAGATCGAACTCCTGCGCGAGGCGATCGACGCAAAGGCGAAAGAATTCGCGGGCGTCGTGAAGATCGGCCGCACGCACTTGCAGGATGCAACGCCGTTAACAGTCGATCAGGAGTTCGGTGGCTGGGCCACCCTCGTCGCGCGCGACATCGAACGTCTGAAACTTTCATTGCCGGGTTTGCTCGATCTGGCGATTGGGGGCACCGCAGTCGGCACTGGTCTTAACTCCCATCCCGAGTTTGGCGAACGCGCCGCCGCGAAGATCGCCCAACTAACCGGACTGCCGTTCAAATCACACGCGAACAAGTTTGCCGCTTTATCCGCGCACGATGAGCTCGTGTTTGCGAGCGGCGCGTTGAAGACGTTGGCGGCGTCGCTGATGAAGATCGCAAACGACGTTCGCTGGCTCGCGTCTGGACCACGTTGCGGTCTCGGCGAGTTGGTGCTGCCGGAAAACGAACCCGGTTCGTCGATCATGCCTGGCAAAGTGAATCCGACGCAGAGCGAAGCGTTGACGATGGTTGCCGTGCAGGTTTTCGCCAACGATCTGGCGACGAGCTTCGGCGGATCGCAGGGAAATTTCGAGTTGAACGTTTTCAAACCGGTGATGATTCACAACTTTCTTCACTCCGTTCGGTTGCTTCGCGACGCGACGCGTAGTTTCGTCGAGTTTTGCATCGACGGCATCGAGATCAATCGCGAGCAGATCGACGAGCATGTGAAGCAATCACTGATGCTGGTTACCGCCTTGAACCCTCACATCGGTTACGACAAAGCCGCCCAGGTTGCAAAAAACGCGCACAAGAAGAAGATCAGTTTGCGCGAGTCAGCTATCGAGCTCGGGTATCTTACCGGGGAGGAGTTTGACGCGAAGGTCAATCCCGAGGAGATGACTCACCCCTAGTTAAGGATTATCTTGCGGATTTGCTGTGCCCGATCGAAACGACAAAGTTAAGGAAAACGTCTGCGGTGCTTTTTACGTGGACTCTTCCTGCATCGATTGCGACGTTTGCCGCGATACTGCACCCGACAACTTCATGCGGTGTGACGAGAAGAATTACTCGTTTGTCTTCAAACAACCACAGAGTGAGGAAGAACGACAGCTGTGCGAGGAAGCGATGAGTTGCTGTCCGGTTGAAGCAATCGGCAACGACGGAACCTAATCCAGAACCACACTCAAAATTCCATCCTCAATCTTCAATGGATAAGTCTTGATCGTTTCTGTCACCGTCAGGCATTCGCCTGTGCGAACGTCAAACTGCCATCCATGTGAACCACACTCAATCACATTTCCACACAACACACCTTCCGACAAAGGCGCACCTCGATGCGGACAGAAATTGCTGGTGGCATAGTATTCGCCATTCACATTAAAAACAGCGACATCGTCGCCATCGGGGAGCTCAAATCTGGCGCACTCACCTGACCGAAGGTCATTGATTGCGCCGACTACGACTTTCCGTTCAGCGGCGACAGGCGTCGCTTTGTCGTCAGGTTTAGTATTGAATGATTGCATCGCATGGATGGTAACAAAACACGTTTTGTGCAGCTACGAACCGCGCCGAAAACGGCTCGCGGCCAAATGGTTGCCCAGCAAGTTTTTCCCTCTACTGCGTTCTTTAGGTTCGCGGCCAATTCTCTCCCAGCCGTAAGATACGAAGAAACGGGAGAGGAAAAACTATGAAACGACTATTTGCAACCACCCTAACGATGACTTTGCTTCTCTGCGCGGCGACAGTTCTGCACGCGCAAACCACAACCCCTGAAACTCGGCGCGGCACACGCATAACCGTAAGCGGTAACGCAACGGTTCAAGCTCAACCCGACACGGCGATCCTGACAATTTCCGTCGTGACCCAGGGACGTCGCGCCATCGACGCCCAGCAGGACAACGCTGCCAAGACCGACACGCTCGTGCAGGCACTAAAAGCTGCTTCTGGCACCGGCGGCGAAATCAAAACCAGCGGCTACAGCGTTCAACCAATGCGCGTCTATCGCGAGAACCAGCCGCCGACGATCACCGGTTACGAAGCGCGCAACACGGTTACGGTGACGTTGAGCGATCTCAAGAGAGTTGGACCAGTAATCGACGCCGCAACGCAAGCAGGCGCAAACGACATCTCCGGCATCGCGTTCACGCTGCGACAGGACCGTCCGGCGCGCGATCGCGCGTTGACGGAAGCCACTCGCGAAGCGATGAGCAAAGCGGAAGTCGTCGCCAGCGCGCTCGGACGTAAAGTCACGCGCATTGTGGAAGTTCAGGAGGAAGGCTTTATGAGACCCCCGCAACCCGTCTATCAAGCTGAAGCGTTTATGGTGAAGCGCGACAGCGTTGCCACACCGATCGAAGTTGGTTCCCTCGACGTAACTTCGCGTGTGCTTTTGATTGTTGAAGTTGAATGAGTAATCGGATCCGAACTAATCAATAGGGAGGGATGCAATGGCTAGATACAGAAACGAGCTCGATGATGAGAGGGACTATTATCGACGCGAAGAGCGGATGAGACGCGACTCAATGGGCGCGTTCGACGAACCCTACAGTTCCCGCAATCGCATCGAACAGGACTGGCGGCCTGACTACAACCGTGGCCGCTTTGGCGAACGTGCCGAGTACGAATACAACGAACCACGTTACAGCGAACAGCGCGGACGTTTTGGCGACGAAGGCCGCCGAAGTTCGTTGCACGACGTGCGTGGCGATCTTTCGACCGGCCGCTGGCGCGATCGTGACTATCAGGGTGCTGGGCGCACGTCAGAACGTTCGCGACTACGCTGTCGCGACATCATGACACGTGACCTGGCAATCGCGACACGCGACACACCGACCACCGAAGTCGCGCTGATGATGAAACAGGAAGACACGGGAGTGATCCCGGTGGTTGAGTACGACGTGACGCCGGGTAACGGCCGGACTGAAGGCGTCGAACGCAAGTACGACGGCCGTAATTACTCGCGCGGAAAACTTCTCGGTCTAATTACCGACCGCGACATCGTCATTCGTGCGATCTCCGAAGGCAAGGACTGCACGCAGGTCCGCGCTGAAGACATCATGTCGGTGGACATTCACACCGCTCATCCAAACGATCGCGTCGTAGACGTCATTCGCAAGATGGGCGACAAGCAAGTCCGCCGTATTCCAGTGTGTAACGAGAACGGCTACCTCGTCGGAATGATCTCGATGGCCGACGTCGCAGTCGAAACCCGCGAGGACCACGAACTTTCAGATGCTCTCGAGGACATCTCGAAGGGCACATCGTTCTGGAACCGCATTTTCGGTTAACGCGCATGTCCGTCCAGTCTGTGCTTGCAACACGGATTGGACGGATTTGTTTTGTTCACTTATTCTTTCGCCATGCGAAATTCAAATCGTGAGGTCTCTCCGATCCTCGATCGGCGAGTAAGCCCGTCTGGCCGGTTGTGGAACCCGGCGGCGGACGTCTATCGAGCAAGCGACGGTTGGGTGGTTAAAGTGGATCTGGCCGGCATTTGTTCTGACGAACTACAGATCGAGATACGCGGCAGCCTGTTGAGCATTCGCGGCTGCCGTCGCGACACGCATTATCGAGAAGGTTTTGTTTTTCATCAGATGGAAATTACTTACAGCCGTTTCGAGAAGACGATCGAGTTTCCTTCGCCTATCGAGGGAGCAGCGGTCAGACACGATTATCGAGACGGTTTTTTAATTATCAACGTACGTACGTAATTCATAGGTTTAATATCATGGCCGATCCTGCTGAAACTGCATCGCCGCCCCCGGCAGACACCGCCGCTGAACAACCAGCGCAACAGAACGAGGAGGCGAGATTTTCCGCCGTCGCGACTGGACAGAAGTTTGAGGTCCCGGTGCTGGCCCTGCAAAACCTGACAATGTTTCCGGAGACTGTCGTGCCGCTTGGTGTCGGGCGGCCGCGTTCGGTATCGGGAGTTGAAGGGGCGCTCGCAACGCCGGAGAAGTTGTTGGGTTGTATCACTGTGCGGCCTGATCGTTCGGACGATACCGATGCGAAATCTTCCGATCTTTACGACGTCGGCACGCTCGTGATGGTCAAGCGTATGGAGCGGCTTCCCGACGCGATGCGCATTCTGGTCCAGGGGACTGAACGCATCCGAGTGGTTGAGTGGAAACAGGAAGATCCACATCTGCGCGCAGTGGTCGAGGTTCTGCCGGAGCCGCGCACTGTCGATCCGGAACAGGTCGAAGCAGCGAAGCGCAACGTGCAGCAGATGATCCAGGAAGCGCTGGCGCTGTTGCCAAACGTGCCTGCGGAAGTGCGGATTGCCGTGTTGAGTTCGGTCGATCCGGTCCGGCTCGCGTATTTCCTCGGCTCGATCCTGAACCTCGGCGTCGAAGAAGAGCAAAAGATGCTGGAGGCGAATACGGCCGACGAGTTGCTGCGGTTGGCCCACAACAATCTCGCGCGCGAACTCGAGATCCTGCAACTGCGTTCGAAAATCGCGACGGAAGCACAGACTGAGATGGATAAGGCGCAGCGGGATTACGTCCTGCGCCAGCAGATGCGCGCGATTCAGAAGGAACTCGGCGAGGACGAGACAGGCGAAGCCGCTGAGGCGGAATTGCTGCGTGAACGTCTGGAGAAAGTCGAGTTGCCGGAAGAAGTGCGGACTGAAGCGGAGCGTGAATTGAAGCGGCTCGAACGGCTCCCGCCGGCCGCGCCCGACTATCACGTGATTCGCACGTACCTCGAGTTTATTTTGGAGTTGCCGTGGTTAAAGTCGTCGGAAGACAAGCTCGATCTCGAAGAAGCGCGTCGTATTCTCGACGAAGATCATTACGGGCTTGAAGATGTAAAAGAGCGAATCCTTGAGTTTCTCGCGGTCATCAAACTGCGGCCCGACACGAAGAGTCCGATCCTGTTGTTTGTTGGACCGCCGGGCGTGGGCAAGACGTCGCTGGGACGATCGATTGCACGTGCCCTGGGACGGCAGTTTGAACGAATGTCGCTGGGTGGTGTGCGCGACGAGGCGGAGCTGCGTGGTCATCGACGCACGTACATCGGCGCGATGCCCGGTCGCATCATTCAGTCGATCCGCCGTGCAGGTGTGAACAATCCAGTGCTGATGCTGGACGAGATCGACAAGCTCGGAAACGATTATCGTGGCGATCCGGCTGCGGCGCTGCTTGAGATTCTCGACCCGCAGCAGAACAACACGTTCCGCGATCACTATCTCGACTTGCCTTTTGATCTGTCGCGAATCTTCTTTATTGCGACGGCGAACCAGCTTGGTCCAATCCCGCCGCCTCTGCGCGATCGCATGGAAATCATCGGGCTTCATGGTTATAGCGAACGCGAAAAACTCGAGATCGCTAAGCGTTACCTGATTCCTCGACAGACGACGGATAACGGACTGAACCAGGCGCAGTTGAAGATCGACGACAAGGCGGTCGAGTTAATTGCGTCGCGTTACACGCGCGAGGCTGGTGTGCGACAGCTCGAACGAAACATCGGCAGCGTGGCGCGGAAAGTCGCGCTGCGGATCGCGCAGGCGCAGGCGGAGAGTGTCGTCGTCACGGAGGCAGACATTCGCGAGTATCTGGGGCCCCCGCGTTTCTATCCGGAACAGGCGCGCAAGGAGTTGCCTGCCGGTGTCGCGACTGGAATGGCGTGGACCGAGATGGGCGGCGAAGTCTTGTTTATTGAAGCGACGCTGCTGCCGGGTGGTCGCGGGCTGACGATCACGGGCCAGCTTGGCGAGGTGATGCAGGAGTCGGCGCGTGCGGCGCAGTCGTACCTGTGGTCGCATGCGGCGGAGTTTGGTATCGAGCCGGAGATCTTCAAGGAGTTTGGCGTGCACCTGCACGTGCCGGCTGGTGCGATTCCGAAGGATGGACCAAGCGCTGGAGTGACGATCACGTCGGCGTTGGCATCGCTTTACACCGGGAGACGCGTGCGACCTGATACGGCGATGACTGGGGAGATCACGTTGTCGGGACTCGTGTTTCCGATTGGTGGCGTGAAAGAAAAGGTGCTCGCGGCGCATCGCGCTGGGATTCGGCGTATTTTGTTGCCGGCGCGGAATGAAGCTGATGTTGACGATATTCCGGAAGACGTGAAGAACGAGCTACAGATTGTTTTCGTGTCGAATATCGCTGAGGTGATCGACGGGGCGCTGGAAGTGTTGGTGGCGAACCCGCCGCCGCACGTTACCGTCGCCGATTCCGTCCGGGGTTCCCGCGAACCTGAACCGGAACCACTAGCTGTGAAGGGCTATAACCGGGAGTAAGAGGAACTTAGAAGGTCACTTGTATTGACCTTGCACTAGCGAGAGACCCATGTAAAAGGAAATTTCAGAACCCCCTTTCCATTGGTCTCCCGCTAGCGCGAATTCATAAAGTTCTAAGTCGCAGGTTCAGTTTCTTCCTCAGCCGCAGCTTCAACAAGCGATGCGCTCGTTACTTTATCCCCGGCGTCGGTCTTGATCAGCCGCACGCCCTGCGCACTGCGACCTGTCTTGCGAATATCACCAGCCTCGAGCCTGATCAGCTTACCTTGCTGCGTGATGATCATGATCTCCGACTCGTCATCAACGGGAAACACAGCCACCACCTTCCCGGTTTTCTCCGTCGTCTTCATGTTGATAACGCCCTTGCCGCCGCGCGACGTAAACCGATAACTAGCTATCGGTGTTTGCTTGCCGTAACCCTGTTCGGAGACCGACAACATACGCTCCGTGTCTTCCGCCGAAACAGCACAAACTGAAACCACGAAATCGTCACCACGCAAGTCGATCCCGCGGACCCCGCGGGTCGCTCGCCCCATCGGACGAACGTTCTTCTCATCGAAACGAATCGCGTAACCGTTATGAGTGGCGATGAACATGCGCTTCGTGCCGTCAGTCAGTATGACGTCGAGCAGGCAATCGCCCTCATCGATATTGATCGCGATGATTCCGTTGGTGCGAATGTTCTGGAAGTCGGCCAGCGAGGTTTTCTTAATTACACCCTTGCGCGTGACCATCGCCACGTAACGTCCTTCGGCAAACTCACGCACCGGCACCACGCCTGCCAGCCGGCGATCCGACGGAATGTTAATGAGATTCACGACCGCCTTCCCGCGCGCTGATGCCGCAGCATCCGGCACTTCGTGGACTTTCAACTTGTAGACCATGCCGTCGTCGGTGAAGATCATCAGATACGCATGCGTCGACGCGATGAACAGATGTTCGACGAAGTCGCCGTTCTTCGCGGCAGCGCCAAACCGGCCCTTGCCGCCGCGACCCTGTCGCGAGTAAGTCGTGATCGGCGTTCGCTTGATGTAACCACTATTCGTGACAGTGATCGCCACGTCTTCATCGGCGATTAAATCTTCAATCGAAAGCTCTACGCCTTCGTCAACAATCTCCGTTCGACGCTCATCACCAAAATCCTTCTTAACGTCTTCGAGTTCCTTCGTGATGACACGACGCAGCGAGCGCTCGTTCCCGAGGATCTCCTCGAGTTCGGCGATCAATTTGATGATGCCTTCGTACTCTTCGATGATCTTCTGGCGTTCGAGTGCCGACAGGCGTCGCAATTGCAGATCGAGAATCGCCTGCGCCTGGATCTCAGAGAAGGCCAGACTTTCCATCGTCTTCGTCAGCCGCGTCATGTAGGTCTTGAACTGAACGTCTGACGGAATACCCTTCCACGTTTTGATCTCGCTGGTAGTTTTCAACTGCGCTTGCAGCCAAAGGCGCGCTTCGTCAACCGAACGCGAATTGCGAATAAGTGTGACGATGTAGTCGAGCGCGTCGATTGCTTTCGTAAGTCCTTCGAGAATGTGCGCTCGTGCGCGTGCTTTTCGCAGCTCGTACTCGGTGCGTTTGCGCACCACCTCACGACGAAACTCGATAAACGCTTCGAGCATCTCCTTGAGGTTCAACACGCGCGGCTGGCCGTTGACGATCGCGAGGTTGATCACGCCAAACGACGACTGCATCGGCGTCAGTTTGTAAAGCTTGTTCAGCACCACCTGCGGCACGGCGTCGCGTTTGAGCTCGGCGACAATGCGCATTCCCGTGCGGTCCGATTCGTCGCGCAGGTCGGAAATGCCCTCAATCTTCTTTTCGTTAACCAACTCGGCGATGCGCTCGAGCAGGCGCGCCTTGTTGACCTGGAAAGGTATCTCAGTAATGACGACCGCGTCGCGCTCCTGCGCGCCACGCCCGATGCGATCGATGCCCGCGCGAGCACGCAACTGCAAGATGCCGCGACCTTCGATGTAGGCCTTTTTGATCTCCTCGCGACCGTAAATGAATCCACCGGTTGGAAAATCAGGACCGGTGACGATCTTCGTCAGGTCGTGAACGGTCAACTCCGGAACTTTCAGCAGCGCGATCGTAGCGTCGACGATCTCAGTAAGATTGTGCGGCGGAATCTTCGTCGCCATGCCCACCGCAATGCCGTCGGAACCGTTGATCAGCAGGTTGGGAACGCGCGTCGGCAGAACCATCGGTTCGCTGAGCGATTCGTCGTAATTCGGTTGAAAGGCAACTGTTTCTTTTTCGATGTCCGCGAGGATTTCATTCGCGATGCGGGACATGCGGATCTCGGTGTAACGCATCGCGGCTGCGGCGTCGCCATCAACAGACCCGAAGTTTCCCTGACCGTCGATGAGCGGATAGCGCATCGAAAAATCCTGCGCCAGACGGACGATCGTGTCGTAGACGGGCATGTCACCGTGCGGGTGATACTTACCGATGACATCGCCGACGATGCGCGCGCTCTTCTTGTACGCTTTGTTGTACTGGTTGCCGAGCTCGTGCATGGCCCACAACACACGCCGGTGCACTGGTTTCAGACCATCGCGTACGTCAGGCAGCGCGCGCCCGATGATCACCGACATGGCGTAGTCGAGATACGAACGCCGCATCTCGTCTTCGATGTTTATGTGGGGGTTCTTCTCAGAAGTTGTTTCCATCTACTAGCCTTTCAAGTACAATCCGCCCGCACGCAGTTTGGTCCCACTGAAGAGATACTTAGCTTCGGGTTGGCGGTTCTTTTCGAACAGAAAAAACGAGGCGGAACTTCAGCATTCAAGTGCCCGACATTTTAGCCTTTTTCGAGGGTTGTTGGCAACTGCGAAATCGGCGAAAACTCTAATAAAATCAATAGCTTTTGGTCTCGTGGCGACCTCAATAAGCGCCCATGACTGAAGAGAGAAACTGGAAGCGAATTCGTGAGCGGCTCGCGCTCCATTTACCAGTCCGGGTGCGCGTCCGAGAGACACCGGATTTCGAGTGGACGGAGATGACTCGACTGGTGAATGTGACGCCTTTTGGCGCCGGGTTCACGCTCCGGCGGCCGACTGAAAAAGGTCGATTGCTGCACATGACGATCCCGATGCCGCGGCAGTTGCGCGTGTTCGATCATGTTGAGGAGCAGTACCGAGTTTGGGCCATCGTCAGGTATCAGAGAAGTGAAAGCACCGCGGATGGAATTGTGTTTCACCTCGGCGTCGCGTTTATTGGGAAACGACCGCCTGCCAGCTACGATACGGAACCGTGGAAACGTTACGATGTGGCCAACACCGCGACTGAGGCATTGCCTGCGCCTGAGGATTTGACTGACCATGTTCCTTCAGATGATCGACGGAACGCGACGCGTCATAAGATTGCGGTCGATATGAGAGTCGATCTGTTCGACCAAAACGGCAAGGTGGTTCAAACTGAACAGACTGTTTCCGAAGACATTAGCGCAAAGGGTGCAACGATTTTTACGACATTAAATCTCGACCAGGGACGCTTCATTCGTTTGACAAGCGAGCAATACAGAGTCACGCTTCACGCCGCCATTCGCTCCCAGCACATCGGCCCCGACGGCATCACGCGAATTCAAGTCGAGTTCATCGATAAGGAATGGCCGTTGTAAGATAAGTCGCTAATTAAGAAACGTGAGTAGCAACGGTTCATTTTCGTCGAAGAAGGACGCCGCGCGGCCGGTCAATGGCCAGCAGATGTTTCCGCAGTGGGCGCTGGACATGATTAGGCCCGTGGTCGGTGGGGTGAGTCGCGTCCTGTGGAAGATTGAGTTTCGCGGCGTCGAAAACATACCTAAGCACGGCGGTTTGATCGTTGCCGCCAACCATCAAACCTATCTCGATCCGTTCTGGATCTCGTTGCAGATAAAACGTCCGACACGTTACCTCGCCTGGAGCGCAGCCTTTCGTTGGCCGGTCGTTGGTCCAGCCCTGACGTGGTTTGGCGCGTGGCCGCTCGCGCTCGAAGGTACCGATCCTGCCCCGATCCGGCGCTCGCTTCAGTGGTTGCGGACGGGTGGCGCTGTCGTGATATTTCCCGAAGGTGGTCGCGCCACGTCTGAAGGCGCACTCGAACGATTCAAGGGCGGCGCGGTGCGTCTCGCTTTAGAAGCAAACGTGCCGATACTGCCAGTGACGATAAAAGGCGGAAACCGCATCTGGCCGCGCGGCTGGCGCTTTCCGCGCACCGGCAAAGTCGTTATTACCTACCATCCCCTGTATCATGCTGAACAAGCACCAAAAGAGGAGACGCGGGCCACAGCGAGGCGCGAAAGCGAGCGATTGGCGAAGGTAATCGCATCAGCGCTTTAATTCCGTGCGGGGGCAAGGGCAGGGGGTAGAGATTGATCACCTTTCGCGCGCCAGGGCGCGTCAATCTTATCGGCGAGCACACCGACTACAACGCAGGTTTCGTGATGCCTGCCGCGATCAATGTCTCCGCGTACACCTCCGTCACGCCGCGCGAAGATCGCAAACTCAAAATTCGTTCGACAAACTTTGATGACGAGATCGAAGTCGATCTCGGCGAACTTGATGGGGCGACGCTGAAGGCCCGCGGCGATTGGACTGACTATCCTATCGGCGTCGCGGTGACGCTGGAACGAGCAGGTTATCGCTTGCGCGGTGCGAATCTCGAAATTAAAAGCGAAGTGCCCATGGGTTCGGGACTTAGTTCGTCTGCTGCGGTCGAGGTGTCCACTGCGTGTGCGCTTGCAGCGAATTCCGATCATATGATCGATCGCAAGGAGCTTGCGCTGCTTTGTCAGAGAGCTGAGAACGAGTTTGTTGGCGCGCGCGTCGGCATCATGGACCAGTTTGTTGCTCTGTTTGGCGAGGAGCGAAAAGCGTTGATGCTGGATTGTCGTTCACTCGATTACAAGCTGTTGCCTGTTCCGGAAACTGTTCGCCTCGTTGTTTGCAACACGATGGTCAAACACGAATTGGCGTCAAACGAATATAACGATCGCCGGGCGCAGTGTGAGGCTGGAGTCAAACATCTCGCCAGGTTTTTGCTTGATGTGAAGACGCTGCGCGACGTCACGCTGGGAGATCTCGAACAATACGGATGGGTTCTGCCGGAGGTGATTTATCGCCGGTGCCTGCACGTGATCAAGGAGAATGCGCGCGTGCTCGGCGCCGCGGAAGCGCTCGAACAACACGATTTGCATCGCTTTGGTGAGTTGATGGCTGAGTCGCACGTAAGCTTGCGCGACGATTACGAAGTGAGCTCCCGCGAATTGGATTTGATGGTCGAACTTGCCGGTGATGTTGAAGGTGTGTACGGTGCAAGAATGACGGGCGGCGGCTTCGGTGGTTGCACGATTAATCTCGTCGATGCTGATCATGTTGACAAGTTCGCGCGCACAGTCGCCGAGGGATACGAGCAAAGTACAAGTTTGAAGCCCGAAATCTACGTCTGCGAGGCTTCGAAGGGGGCAGAACAGATCACATCATGAAACTAATCATTCTTGCCGCGGGTTATGCAACACGTCTTTATCCGTTGACGCTTAATCAACCCAAGCCGCTCTTGCCGGTCGCGGGCAAGCCGATGCTGGAATGGGTCATCGACAACGTCAAGACCATCGACGCCATCGATCACGCCTACATCGTCACGAATGCAAAGTTTGTAACGCACTTCGAAGATTGGGCTGCGAGCTACAGCCGTACGAATCTCAAGTTTGGTTTCACCATCGTCAACGACGCCAGCACGGACGATTCGAACAAACTCGGCGCCATCGGCGACATGCACCTCGTCATGACGAAACATGCGATCGACGACGACATCATCGTCGTCGGCGGTGACAACCTTTTCAGCGACGACCTGCAAGAGTTTGGCGATTATTGTTCACGCAAAAACGCGCCTGTGACGGGCGTTTACGACGTCGGCGATCTCGAAGCGATCAAGAAATACAACGCGATCGACATTGACGAAGAAGGCCGCATCCTTTTCTTCGAAGAAAAACCCACGCAGCCAAGAAGCACGTTGACGGGCATCGCGCTTTATTACTATCCGCAATCGGCGTTGCCGCTGATTTACCAGTACATCGCCGAAGGAAATAATCCCGACCAGCCGGGACGCTTAGTGCAATGGCTATATCCGCGCACTTCGTTTTACACGTGGCGCGTGCCGGGTCTGTGGTTCGATGTCGGATCGATCGAGACGCTCGAGGAAGCCAATCACGTGTTTAGTGAGCTAAAGAAGTGACTGTCACGAAAAAAGTTTTCGGCACTGGTCCAAACGGTGAAGAGGTCCATCTCTACACGCTCAGGAACAATCAAGGCGTCGAGGTGTCGATCACGAACTATGGTGGCGCAATCACGTCGATCCTCGCGCCGGATCGAAACGGCGTGTTCGGCGACGTTGTGCTGGGTTACGACTCGCTCGACGATTACATGAAGAACCCGCGTTACCTTGGCGCGCTCATTGGCCGTTTTGCAAACCGCATCGATCGCGGGAGGTTTTCCCTCGACGGAGTCCAGTACCAGCTCGCGCAGAACAACGGCGAGAACCACCTGCACGGTGGGCCGAAAGGCTTCGACAAGCGCGTCTGGAATGCTTCGGAGACTCCGGCTGGTCTGCATCTGGAGTATTTCAGCCAGGACGGCGAAGAGAACTACCCGGGAAACCTCAATGTCGCCGTCGATTACTCGTTAAGCGACGAAAACGAACTACGCATCGAGTACCACGCGACTACCGACAAAGACACGATCATCAATCTCACTAATCATTCGTACTTCAACCTCGGGGGGCATGGCCACGGAACGATTTTGGACCACGAATTGACGTTGTATTCCGAAAGTTACATTCCTCAGAGGGACGACCTGGTCCCCTATGGCGAGATTCACCTGGTTGAAGGGACGCCGATGGATTTCAGGACCAGCCGGGCGATCGGGTCGCGACTGGACCAGCTCATCCCGGAGATCAGCTACAGCCAGGGTTACGATCATACGTTCTCATTGAGGGATCAGGATGGCTCGCTAAGGTGGGTAGCACGATTACGTGAACCCGTCTCGGGTCGTGTGATGGAGGTGTTTACAACACAACCAGGCATGCAGGTCTATTCGGGAAACTTTCTCGATGGAAGTTTGATCGGTAAGGGCGGCGTTGCTTATGAAAAGTATGCGGCGTTGTGTCTTGAGACCCAGCACTTCCCCGACTCACCAAACCAGCCTAATTTTCCTTCCACGGTGTTGCGGGCAGGCGAGACTTACAACGAAACGACGATTTACAAATTCACTACCGACTAGCGAGCCGCGCACCACCGGCTTGCGTGCGTCGCTTCATACTTCTGGATCAGATCTTCATGTTGGAGCGTGAGGCCAATGTCGTCCAAACCCTCCAGCAAGCAGTAACGTTGAAACTCGCCGACTGAAAACGGAATCGATAACCCGTTCGGGTCTTCGATGATCAGCCGTTCGAGATTCACCGTCAGCTTGTAGCCGATCTCCTCTTGTGTGTGACGCATAATCGCCCGCACCTGATCGTCACTCAAAACAATCGGAAGCATGCCGTTTTTGAAACAGTTGTTGGCGAAGATGTCGGCGAATGATGGTGCGATGATGGTACGGAAGCCGTACTCGCCAAGCGCCCACGGCGCGTGCTCGCGCGATGACCCGCAACCGAAGTTTTTGTCGGCGATCAGGATTGATGCGCCGTGATAGCGCGGCTCGTTCAAAACGAAAGCCGGATTGGGAACGCCATCAGCGCTGTAGCGCCAGTCGTAAAAGAGAAACTCACCGAAGCCGGTTCGTTCGATGCGTTTGAGAAACTGCTTTGGAATGATCTGGTCCGTATCGACGTTCGCACGATCGAGCGGCGCTACCAAACCTGTATGTTGACGAAAAGGAACCACGGTTTCTTATTTGAACTCCCAGTTTCTGACGTCAGTAAAATGACCCTTGATCGCGGCTGCAGCAGCCATCATCGGACTCACGAGATGTGTGCGTCCACCGCGACCCTGCCGGCCTTCGAAGTTTCGATTGCTTGTCGACGCGCAACGTTCGCCTGGTTGCAGTATGTCGGCGTTCATCCCCAGACACATCGAACATCCCGCCTCGCGCCATTCAAAACCCGCTTCGCTGAAGATTTGATCGAGACCTTCGCGCTCGGCAGTTCTTTTAATTTCCTGCGATCCAGGAACCACCATCGCGCTAACCGACGCGTTGATCCGATAACCCTTCACCACCCGCGCCGCCGCGCGCAGATCTTCAATCCGCGCATTCGTACACGAGCCGATGAACGCGCGATCGATCGTAATTTGTTGAATGCTCGTGCGCGGCGTCAGCGCCATGTACTCGAGCGCGCGCTCCGCAGCCTGACGATCGGTTGCACTTCGGGCGTCAGCGGGATCGGGCACGTAACTCGTCACCGGAACCACCATCCCCGGGCTCGTCCCCCAGGTGACAAACGGTTCCAACTTCGCCGCGTCAATCTCAACGATGCGATTGAAAACAGCACCGTCATCGCTCTTCAGCGTTCGCCAGTGATCCACAGCCTGGTCCCATGCCGCACCTGACGGCGCAAACCTGCGTCCCTTCAAGTAGGCAAACGTCGTCTCGTCAGGCGCAATCATTCCGGCTCGTGCACCCGCTTCGATACTCATGTTGCAAAGCGTCATCCGGCCTTCCATTGTCAGTGCGCGCACCGCCTCGCCGGCGTATTCGATCGCGTAACCTGTCGCACCGTCAGTTCCGATCTGCCCGATGATTCCAAGCGCCAGGTCTTTCGCGGTGACGCCTTCCGGCAGCCGTCCGCGCGTTTCGACTTTCATCGCCCGTGGCTTGTTCTGCGGCAGGCACTGCGTCGCCAGCACGTGCTCGACTTCGCTCGTGCCGATGCCGAAAGCGAGCGCACCGAACGCGCCATGCGTGCTGGTATGACTGTCGCCACAGACGATCGTCATTCCGGGTTGCGTCAAACCAAGCTCTGGTCCAATGACGTGAACGATCCCCTGTTCGGGCGAGTGAATGTCGAACAACTGAATGCCAAACTCACGGCAGTTCCGGCGCAGCGCATCGACTTGTTTCGCGGCAGTTGCGTCAGCGATCGGGACACTGCGATCGGTGGTGGGAACGTTGTGGTCCACTGTGCCGAATGTCAGATCCGGCCGGCGCACGCTGCGTTCGGCCTGGCGTAGACCATCAAACGCCTGCGGCGATGTGACTTCGTGAATCAGGTGCAGGTCGATGTAGATCAGCGACGGCTCGCCGTCCGCAGCGCGGACTACGTGCGCATCCCAGAGTTTGTCCAGCAGAGTTTGACTCATTGCGGATTAAACGGCGTGATAAGCGTAACGCATGTCGGCGATCTCTGTAACTGCTTCGCAGATCAATTCACCGATCTCCGAGGTGCGTGAGACGTGACCACCCATTGCGATGTCGGCGGTGCGATATCCTGCGTCGAGCACATGCTCGATTGCCGATTCGATGTCGCCGGCATCGCGCTCGAGGCCCGCCGAATGCCGCAGCAGCATCGCCGCCGACGCGATTGCGCCGCAGGGGTTTGCCACGCCGCGTCCCGCGATATCAGGCGCGGATCCATGGACCGGCTCGTAAAGTCCGACCTCGCCGCCGACTGTTGCCGACGCCAGCATTCCGAGCGAACCCGTAATCACCGCCGCTTCGTCCGTCAGAATATCGCCAAACAGGTTTTCAGTTAACACTACGTCAAACAAGCGCGGGTTCGTGATCAAATGCATCGCGCAGGCGTCGACGTACAGGTGATTGAGCGTAACTTCCGGATAATCTTCAGCGATGCGCGTGACGGTCTGTCGCCACAGTTGCGACGTCTCGAGCACGTTTGCTTTATCGACCGATGTTACTTTGCCGCGGCGTTTCTGTGCGGCTTCGAAAGCAACACGCGCAACGCGTTCGATCTCTTCGACCGAATACTGCATCGTGTTGTGGGCGACGGTGCTGCCATTTGTTGTCGTAGTGAAACCTCTCGGTTCACCGAAATAGAGGCCGCCGAGTAGTTCTCGTACAAATAGAATCTCCGCGCCGCGAACGACGTCACTGCGCAACGGAGAACAGTCTTCGATCGACGCGTACGAGATCACCGGTCGCAGGTTTGCGTAACCACCAAGCGCGCGTCGCAAAAGCAGCAGGCCCGCTTCCGGTCGTTGATTTGACGGCAACCGATCGTACTCGGGCGCGCCTACGGCGCCGAGCAACACCGCATCACTCGCGAGACACGCGTCGAGCGTCACGGGTGGTAGCGGCGACCCAAACTCGCGAATCGCCACGCCACCAATCGCATGCTCTTCAAAGTCGAACTTGTATCCGTGAATCCCCGCGACAGCCTCCAGCACCCGCACTGCTTCGGCCGTCACCTCTGGTCCAATCCCGTCGCCCGGAAGAATCGTCACCCTTAATCTCATCTTTACCTCTTTAAGCTGCTGCGCTCACCGTCGCGTTGAGCAACGAAATCAGATCCTGATCGTAAATTCGCTTCTTGCGATCGGCGAGTTCAGTAAATCTCCTGTAGGCGGCGTCGAGATCGTTACCGCCGATGTCATAACCCAGTTCCATGTAGCGGAGCGACAGCGCATGCCGTCCGGAATGTTTGCCGAGCACCAGCGAGTTCGCCGGTACACCGACAGATTCGGGGGTCATGATCTCGTAACACAACGGATTGTTGATGACGCCGTGTTGATGAATGCCGGCTTCATGAGCAAAAGCGTTGCGGCCAACAATCGCCTTGTTTGGTTGCACTTGAAATCCGACGATGCTCGACAGTAGTTGGCTGGCAGGATAAAGCTGGTGCGTCACGATGCCTGTTTCGAACGGCAGTCGATCAGCGCGTATGTGCAGCGCCATCACGATCTCTTCGAGCGACGCGTTGCCCGCCCGCTCGCCGATGCCGTTGATGGTGCATTCAACCTGCCGCGCGCCTGCCTCAATCGCCGCGAGGCTGTTTGCCACTGCGAGCCCGAGATCATTGTGGCAGTGAACACTGATGATCACGTCGCGATCTCGCACGACGCGTGTCTGCACTTGCTCGACTAGATGTTTGAACTCGGTCGGCGTGGTGTATCCGACTGTATCAGGCACATTCAACACCGACGCGCCCGCTTCGACTGCCATATCCAAAACTTCACACAGGTAATCGACGTCACTTCTCGTCGCGTCTTCCGCGGAAAACTCGACGTCGTCGGCGTAGTTGCGCGCCTGGGCCACAGCGCGGCGAGTCATCTCGATCACCTCGGCGCGCGATTTCTTTAGTTTGTGTTCGAGATGAATATCGGACGTGGCGCAGAAGGTATGAATTCGGGGAGACGCTGCATTAGCTAAAGCTTCGGCGGCGCGCGCCACGTCCTGGTCAGCTGTACGACAAAGGGCTGCGACTTTGACCCCGCGGCAACGGGCAGCCACAGCTTTTACGGCCGCAAAATCGCCTTCGGAGGCGATCGGGAATCCGGCCTCGATGATATCGACGCCAAGCTCTTCGAGCTTCTCGGCCATGCGTAACTTCTCGTCAAGATCCATCGAGCAGCCCGGCGATTGTTCGCCGTCACGCAAGGTCGTGTCGAAGATGCTGATCCGGTTTTGCGGCATAGGTTTCCTCCTGTGAAGTAAACGAAGCCCAGATGCTATTGCCGAGGAGGATGAAAGTCAAAGTTATTATCTTTATAGAAAGATAACGAGTTGTGATACCATAACGCCGCCTTGGACCGTGAATAAGCCACACCGCAGGGAGGACCAGTGGACGTCAACCAGCTCGAAGTCCTGATCGCAGTCGCTCGCGAGCAAAGTTTTTCGCGGGCGGCGCAGTCGCTTCATAGAACCCAGCCGGCAGTTAGTCAGGCAATTCGGCGGCTCGAACTGGAGCTTGGCGAGCCCTTGTTTGACCGCTCGTCGAAGGACGGAACGCTCACAGCCGCCGGTCGCGTGTTGTTCGATTTTGCGGAGCAGATGTTGAACCTGCGGCAGGGCGCGCATCGCGCGATCAAAGAACTAAAAGACCTCCAACACGGCAAACTGGCACTCAGCGCGAACGAGTACACCGTGATGTACTTGCTGCCGGTCCTGACTGTCTTTCGCGCGCGTCACCCGCACATCAAGGTTGAAGTGAAGCGGAGTCTGGCGAGCCGGATCGCTTCCGACGTGTTAGGCCGGGGCGTTGAGATCGGTGTTGTTTCGTTCAAGCCGACGGACCAGGCGATCGCGTCCGTGCCCGCGATCAGCGATGAGCTGGCGTTGATTGTCTCGCCGTCGCATCCCCTCGCGGCTAAGCAGGTCGTGTCCGTGCGGGAACTTGGAGCAGAGTCATTCATCGCGCACAACGTGCCGTCGCCTTATCGCGAGCGCGTGGTAAAGACTTTTGAGAAGTACAAAACGCCGCTCAACATCTCGATGGAGATGCCGACGCTGGAATCGATCAAGCGGTTAGTGGAACAGGAAATGGGTGTGGCGCTCGTGCCGCGTTTGACGGCGCAGATTGAGATAGAACGCGGACAACTCGCGGCCCTTACCGTTAAAGAGATGCGACTCGAGCGGCGTTTACAGTTGATCTATCGTCGCGGAGCAACGCTGTCACATGCCGCAAAAGCGTTCTTGAGAGTAGCAAGGGCTTAACCAATGATTTCAATTGGCCGGCACGTCCGCGATTCGCTTCGCGTACTGATCGAACATCCCAAGATAGTAGAGGCGGATCAGATCTTTTTCGAGTGCCGGATTCTGCTTAACACGCCCACGAATCTCGCGGAATATTTTTTCCTTGATCCAGTACCCGTTGCGATGACGCTCGCCAATGGACGACGCATTCGCGAGCCTATCGATCTCAGGCGTCGTCAGTCCTCGCCGCCACGCTGCGCGATAAACCACGAGAGCCTCCTGAAACGACTGGTTCGCGATCGATGTAAACAGTTGATTCAGCCCCTTCCAACCCTGCTTGTGAGTATCAGCCAGCGGTACGACATCCGGATGTGGGTTCTGCGGGCTGCGGTAATCGAGTAACGAAACACGCAAGTCGATTGTGCGATCACCATCGTAGTCGTATTCGATAGTATCGAGAAAACCGTTCTTGTTGGTGTCCGTGTACTTAACAACTTCCTCAACCCGCGGTGCGATCGGCTTCGGCGAAGGCGTCTTATTCCCGCCGTGATACTCAGCGTTCTTATCGACGGTCCACGCGCCCCACTCGGCGCCCGCCAGATGCAGTTTGCGATCGAATACGCCAACGTAAAGCTTCCCGCCACCCGAATTGTCTTCGTCAAACTCGCCGCGGTCACCCAGCGAGTCCGCCTGCGGATGACCATTGATTCCCGGACGCTGATCCGGCGCGACCATGTCCAGCTCGGCGTAGTTGCTGCGTCGCCAGCGCTTCGTCGAATAGAGATCGATCTCCTTTGGACCACCGAAGCCGTGCATCGGGTAATACATCTCCACTCGCTCCCAACGATGATCGTCGTCGTCTTCGTCAAACACAAAATACATCGTGGTCCAACCGGCGGTGAAAAACGCGTCGTAACTCTTGTCGTGCGGCATGTACATGAGCTCGTCTATCTGCCGCCAGTTGTTCCATTCGAAGCAGGCGTCAAACTTTGGATTGCCTTTCATCGCCGGATATTTATGGACCATGGAGCGATACGGAATCCCCGGACCACCGACGCCGCGCAACGACATGTCGTAATCGGTTTCATTTCCCTGCGTCGAATCGTTGTCGAGATCGAAAGTGGTGAACGCTTCACTGAGCACGCCGGTCAGGTTCGTCATACCTTTGGCGTCCAGGGCAGGAACCGGATCGAGCCAGCGCATGGCCATCTCGGTTGCGCCGTCGTTGTCGAAATCAAAGAAAGCAAACGGGTTTTCCCAGTTGAGGCGCGGATCGGGAAGCGACTGCGGCGGACGATGCACCTTGAGAAAAACGGAGTCGCCGTTGTAATCAGGCAGCCAGTCGGTCAGTCCGGTGTAGCCCCAGTTGTCGTTTCCGAAGTCGTACTTTTCCCAATCGAGCCAGCCCAGCACGCCGTCTTTTTCGACGTCGATATAGACCATCCAATGCGACTCACTGGCGTTGAATTTGCCGTTGGACCATTCGCGGCCCTGCGTGACGAACGCCTGAAGATCGGCGCGGCCGTCTCCGTCGTTGTCGGCCCACTTGATGCTTATGTCGAGTGCGGAGTCGTAGATGCCGTCGCCGTTTTTATCAATTTGCAGGACGTCGGCGACTTGATCGCCACGAGTATCGGTCGGCAGCAGGTCGCCGTTTTCGTCCAGCCAGCGCACGCGTTTGCCGTTCCACCAGCGTTCGAGGATGTCGGGTTTGCCGTCGCCGTTGATGTCCACGCGCACGATCTCGTCGGACGGTGTGGCGGACTTCAACGCGGTCTTGCGTAGATCGGGCAACTTCGTTTGCGCCACGATGACCTGGGTGGTTATAAGGATGAAAATGATGATGACAAGCGATTGACGTCGCATCATTACCTCGATTGGTTCAGATTGGTTCGGCATTAATTCTCACGAGCGGACGGCTTATAGCATGGAAGAAAAAGAATTTGTAGCCCTGGTTGATGAACTGGAGGACTTCGCGCAACGGAATCCGGGCGAGTACAAGCTGCGGGTCGCGTTGTTAGCGGCGCTTGGTTACGTTTTTCTGATCGGCAGCGTCATCATCGTTCTGCTGCTCGTTGGCGTTGTCGTTTACCTCGGCAGGTTCAATTGGCTAGTCATCAAAGTTGTGCTCATTCCGCTTGGCCTGGCGTTGATTGTGTTGCGATCGCTGTGGGTGAAGTTTCCTGTTCCCGAAGGCCATGAGTTGCGTTACGACGACGCCCCGCGATTGTTTGATCTCGCGAAGAGCACGCGAGCGGCGACGAATGGGCCAGCGCTCCACAAGATTCTTCTCACCGACGAATTCAATGCCGCGATCGTGCAGCATCCGCGTCTCGGAGTGTTCGGTTGGCACGAAAACTATCTAGTCGTGGGTTTGCCGTTGCTGCGCGGATTATCTGCTGACGAAGTGCAGGCAGTGATCTCACACGAATTCGGGCATCTTTCGGGCAGGCATGGCGTCTTTTCCGCATGGATTTATCGAGTGCGGCAGACCTGGGACCAGGTGCTCGAGAGGATGCGCGAGGAACAGCATTTCGGATCAGGCATCTACGAACGCTTCTTCAACTGGTATGCGCCTTACTTCGCCGCCTACTCGTTCGCGCTTGCGCGGGCGAAAGAGTATGAAGCGGATCGCATGTCGGTCCAGTTGTGTGGCAAAGAAACGGCGGCCCGAGCGCTGGTCAAAGCGAACGTGAGAAGCAAAGCGTTGAGCGAAGAATTCTGGCCTGCGTTTTTCGATCGCGCGAGCACGGAAGCCGAGCCGCCGAAGCAAACCTTCGATGAAATGCTGGCTGCCCTGCGGCAACCGATCGCGCCCGAGAAGGCGAACATGTGGTTATCGCAGGTGTTATCAGAGAAGCGCAGTTATGACGATGCACATCCCGCACCTGTCGATCGTTTGAAAGCGTTCGGTTACCCCGCTATTGGCACCCCCGAAGATCTAAAGCCGTTTTTGACGACTGACGATCATTATGGCGATGAATATTTCCTGCAATCGGTGCCGGCTGAGTTTCTTGCCAGCAAGAACCGGGCATGGCGCGAAGGTGTGGTGGAGAGTTGGCGCGAGCGGTACAAGTTTGTAGTCGAGGCCGACAAGACGCTGGCCGCACTCGAAGAAAAAGCAAAGACCGAAGAATTGTCGCTGGAGGATCGTTGGGAGCGCGCGCGACTAATACGTGGAACAAAGGGACCCGCGGCGGCGCTGCCATTGCTCCAGGAGATTGTGGCGGTCGAACCGGAGCATCCCGGCGCCAATTTCGACCTCGGCGAAGCGCTGCTCGAACAGGGGGACGAAGCGGGTATCAAACATATCGAGCTGGCGATGGAAAGGAGGGTCCATGCGATTCCGGCGGGCTGTGAGTTGATCTACAACTTTCTGAACAGCCGTAAACAAGAAGAAGAGGCGGAAAGATATCGACGTTGTGTCGTCGACTACTTCAAGGAACTAGAAATGGCGAAGATTGAGCGCAATAACGTAAGTATTAACGACAGTTTCAAGTATCACGAAATCGCGCCCGAGCTGCTTCACGACTTACGCGAACAGCTCAAGACGTTTCCGAACCTTGCGACGGCCCATCTGGTCCAGAAAGTGCT
The DNA here is from genome assembly GCA_963789185.1 of uncultured Acidobacteriota bacterium. Classification (GTDB taxonomy): domain Bacteria; phylum Acidobacteriota; class Blastocatellia; order Pyrinomonadales; family Pyrinomonadaceae; genus PSRF01. The sequence goes on along the minus strand of CAWBJU010000001.1, from coordinate 58,137 downwards.
CCACCATTTTCCGCAAGAGCCGAGTTATGTTTTGGGAATCACAAGCAAGGGCGCGTGGTATAGGTGGAAAAGCAATGCGCAAGATGGGAAATTGGTCAACGAGTTGGCCCAGCAGTTGAACTTCCCCGAATTTATTTTAATCATCCCGTTCGAGCAGAACTACAAACCGCTCCGCAAAAGTTTTGAACGGGTCCAGGGATCGGAAATTTATCGCGCTGCCTAAGTTTCTACAACGCAAACAAGCCGTAGAAAGCGCTGTTCTCGCCTGAGCGACTCCACGGTTCGGTTACCTTGCGACCGGCGTAAGTGGCATTAATCGTGTAACCGACTTTCCGGTTTTCGAGGCCCACCAGCGGTTTGTACCAAACGAGGTTTGGCATCTTGCAGCAGAGATCGTTGGGCATCGCTTCGACGTTGATCGTTGCGTCGTCGGCTTTCACTGTGTAGGTGCGATCTTTGTGTTCGAAACTGATCGGCGCGTTACGAACCTCGACGATTTCGCCGAGTGAAGGCGCATACTTTTCTTTCAGCGCGCTCAACATCGCGTTGGCCTGTTCGCGAGAAGCCGCGGCGTCGATGATTACTTCAGATTGGCGTGCCGCATTTGGTTCGGAGAGGTTGGATTTGGAGTTAACGATTGCCATCGCGCGAACGCCGCTAAGATCGACGTTCTGCCATTTTCCGGAGGTGACATTCCACGCCATTAGCGCATCGCGGCCGGTGGTGACCACTTCGCCGTTGTAGTGACAGGCACCCGCAAACACGCTCGCCGTCCTGACCTCAACGTATTCGCCACGCACGCTCACGTTCTCAGCCTGTGAACTGAAAACGAGCGCACTCACCGCTACGATCATTGCCAACGCTGTTAATAAACCTTTTCGCATAACTTACCTCCAACCACTTAGCCACAAAAGGCACAAAAAACACAAAAGGCACAAAAGATACTAACCATTAAGCAGTGCACTCGTCCATTCGACCAACTTCTTTTTGTGCCTTTTGTGCCTTTTTGTGGCTCAAAGGGCCGAACTGTAGCACGCCCGCCCCGGTCCGCAGGTGTGTGGATCCACGCGCCCGTTGTCGGGCCCGATTACTTCCTGAGTTTCACAACACCAGACGTGATTCGCGGCATCGAGATACTCGTCAGCGCTCGTCGCCAGCCGATCGAGCATGAAAAACTTCTTAGAACGCAGCGAACCGCAAAAGGTCGACTGAAAAGGGACAGCGTTAACGGTTGTTTCGGTTGATTCGTCTGCCATGATCGTTCTCCCAAACAAAATCAAACACCGGCTGCTTTAGCCAAGGCGCGGCGCACGAGCGTTTGCGTCAGCGGCACTTTGTACGCATTCTTTTCGAGCGGCTTTGCTCCGGCGAGCGCGATCTTCCCAGCCTCAGAAAGCACTTCCGCATTCAAAGCTTTCCCCACGAGATATTTCTCAGCATCAGGAACGCGCCACGGAATGGGCGCCACGCCGCCGAGGACGATGCGCGCAGCTCGCACGGTTTTATTCGGCGCGAGTTGCACGGCCGCAGCCACGGACGCGAGCGCGAAATCGAGCGATTCACGCTCCTTGAATTTCAGGTACGTCGATCGTGTTGCCAGCGGTGACGCAGGCACGAAGATCTCAGTAATGATCTCGTTATTCTGCAAAACATTCTCCCGGCGAATATTGCCCTCGCCTGGCAACGTAAAAAACTTTTCGAGCGGAATCACGCGACGGCCACTAGCGCCTACGGCGGTGACACGCGCACCCAGCGCCAACAACATCGGCGCGAGGTCCGAGGGATGAACGATGTACGATGGACCACCTGCAATGATCGCGTTGTACTTGTTCTCACCCGACGCGGCGTAACATTCGGATCCGCCTTTTTTCAAACAGATCACTTCTTCGAGACGGAAGTACCAGCAGCGCGGTCGCTGACAAAGATTGCCGCCGACAGTGCCAAGGTTTCGGATCTGCGGCGTGGCGATCGAGTGGGCCGCCTCCGCGAGTCCGGGAAAGCTTTTGCGCACGCCTGCGTGCTCTTCGAGTTCCGTCAGCGTTACGAGTGCCCCGATAGTTAGTCCGCGCGCGTTGAGCGTGATTTTGTTAAGGCCGGGAATGTTTTTGAGATTGACGATGCGCGCCGGCCGCGACGTGTAATCTTTCATCGTCGTCAGCAGATCCTGACCGCCCGCGATCGGCCGCGGTGCTTCGTCAATATCGGTCGAAGGCGAGGCCGCGCCAAGCAGCTTCACTGCTTCGTTAAGCGTCGCCGGGTTGGTCCATTCAAAGGATTTCATGCTTGTTTCCTCGACAGTGATCCGTCGCTTAGCAGGCCCATCAGGATTTTGTCCGGTGTTATCGGCAGCTCGCGTACACGCAGGCCTGTCGCATTGAATACTGCGTTAGCGAGCGCACCGAGCGAGGGAATGTTGCAGCCTTCGGCGATTCCGATCACTGCTTCGCGTTTGTCGTCGTCGTCGATAATCGGGACCATCTCCGGCATCTCGAGGGTGCCGGGTATTTTGTAGTCACCCAGGCCGGGATTGAGCTGAATGCCAAGTTGCGCATCCATCACACGCCCTTCCCAAAACGCCTGACCGAGCGACTGGATCATGCCGCCGTTGATTTGGCTTTCAAACGTGAGACGGTTCAACGGCAATCCACCATCCTGGATGTGGACCATCTTGATCGGTTTGATGTAGCCGGTTTCGACGTCTACTTCCACCTCCGCGAAACACACACCGTGAACGCCACGTGAAGAAAGATCCGAACGCCACACACCGTGGCCAGTGATCCCGGCCGCGGGAAGTGAAGCGCACGCTTCCTGCCAGGTAATAGAACGTCCGCCAACACTCACTTTCTTGTCCGCAAAGACGATCTCTTCCGGCTTCGCATCACCAAGGAGTGACGCGACGCGTTGTGCCAGCAAAACGCGCGTCTTGATTGCGGCGTCTTTCACTGACGGCGCGAGGGAAGGCGACGTGGTCGATCCACCTGAAGGATTGGCGCCACCGAGTTTTGAATTGCCAATACGTTCTTGTACGTCTTTGACACCGAGCCCGAATTCCTCGGCGACGATCGCGCGCATGTAAGTACGGGTGCCTGTGCCGAGGTCCTGCGTGCCGACCGCGACCAGAACCGCGCCATCGCGCGAGACTGTCACGTCAACTTTGCATTGATCGTTTCCCGCGCCACCCCAGATTCCGACGGCGCAACCCATGCCGCGTTTCAATGGACCAGGATTCCCGCCCGCGACCGGATTGCGTCTGGACCAACCGATCTCCTGTGCGGCGCGGTCCAACTGCCGGTGATAAACGGGATCCCGTAGGTTCTTCTTGCGAAACGCCACTGGGTCCATCTTGATCTTGTAAGCCAGTTCGTCGACGAGCGATTCGGCTGCGAAAGACGCCTGCGGGTGGCCCGGCGCGCGCATCGCGATTGCGGAGTCTTCGTTGGTGTGCAGCGCGTAGATCTCGCGATACGCCTCACCCATCGTGTAGATGTACGGTTGGCCCGCTTGCGAACCCTGGCCGATGCCACCCAGACGATATTGCCGCGCCTGCATGGCGACGATCGTGCCGTCCTTTTTCACGCCGGCTTTCAGCTTCTGCCACGCGCCCGATCGATTACCCGCCATCACGAACTCGTCGTAACGTGTCAACATCAACTTCACGGGTGCTTTGGTCTGTTTCGAGAGGCGGCACGCGAGCATTCCCTCAATGCCGATGCCGAACTTGGATCCGAAACCGCCGCCCATGTGTTCGACACTCGCAGTCACAGCGCTTTGCGGCAGACCGAGTTCTTTCGCGGCGTCGGCGGGAATCGTAAACGTGCCCTGTGTCGAAGCGTAGATCGTGGCTTCGGTGCCGCCTCGATAGTCGACCACCATGCCGTGCGTCTCGAGACAGGCGTGGTGAATACGAGCGCAGATGTATTCGGCTTCGACGATTTCGTCGGCGCCGGCAAAAGCCGCTTCCGCTTTTTGTGGATCGCCGTTCTTGGCTTTTTGCTGAAGGTTGTTTTCCTGTTCGATGACCTTCGGCGCGCCGGGCTTGATGGCGTCCGGTGCATGGACCACGTGCGGCAGAACTTCGTACGTGACCTTGAGTGCGCGTAAAGCATCGGCAGCGATTTCGGGACTGGTCGCGGCGACAGCCGCAACGGCAGCGCCGGCATAACGCAACTCGGTCAGCGGCGCCTGGATGATGGCTTTGACTCCGGGAATTGCAGACGCCGCGTTGCTGTCGATCTTTGTGACGCGCGCGTGCGCATGCGGGCAACGAAGAATCCGGCCGTAGAGCATGCCCGGCAGTCGTTGGTCGTATGTGTAACGCGCGGCGCCCGCGGCCTTCAATGGACCATCAACGCGCGTCATGCGCTTGTTGAGGAGGATATGCTTGTCGTTAGGTCCCCAGCCCGGACCAGAGTCCTCGTCGACTTCAATCTCGACCATTTGCTCGACGCCGTTAACGACGCGCGGGACTCGAATCTTCTTTTTCGGCTTTGGCGATGGCGATGGTTGTGCTTGTTGTGGCATGAACTTGTTTCCTGTGTCTCTTTACGCCTGCGATCCTTTAGCCGCTGCGAGTGCTGCTTCAAAAACGCGCGGATAGGTTCCACACCGGCAGAAGTTTCCCTTGCACGCTTCCTTCACTTCTGCGAGCGACGGGTTGGGGTTCTTCTTCAGGTATGCCGATATTGTGGTCACGAATCCCGGCGTGCAGAAGCCGCACATCAACGCGTCGTGTTCGACGAACGCGGCCTGGACAGCGTTTGGTTTTTCCGGAGTACCGAGGCCTTCAGCAGTTGTGATCTTCTTATTGGCAGCGTCGACTGCGAGTACGAGACACGAGTAGACAGGCTTGTCGTCGATCAGCACGGTGCACGCGCCGCAAGTTCCCATGTCGCAAACGAGCTTCGGTCCGGTAACAGCAGGATCGAGATGATTGCGCATCGCGTTCAGCAGCGTCGTGCGCGGTTCGACCTCGACGGTTCGTTCCTCACCGTTCACGTTGAGAACGACTTTGCCTGCGCCGGACATGCCGTTTGGCTTCGCCTGTTGTTCTTTAGCTTCAGCTTCCGTCCATAAATGGTCGGTGATAGCCGCGCCTGCGCCGGCGATACCGACGCCTTTCAGAAACTTGCGTCTACTCGAATCGTGTTTCGCCATACTCGTCTCCAGTTGAGAACACGAATGAAGAATGGTAAAACCATTCCGGCGTGCCCGTCTTATGTTCTTCAATCAATCCGTGTTGGGTGGTCGGCCTAAATTAACACAAATCGGCGAAAGGCTAAAACAAATGATTCCCAGAACTGTTGCGCTCTTGCTTGCGTTGCATCTCTGTTGCTTTTTCGTGAGTGCTCAGCCGAAAGGCGCATCTATAAATGGCACCGATTGGTCAGTCGGCATGGTCGAATCGACGATGAAGCGTTATCCAACGGCGAAGGACCTCGGCTCGTGGGGTTACGCGAAGTCGCTTTATCTCTACGGTCAATATCTCGTTTACAAACGTACGCGCGAACCCCGTTATCTCAAGTACATCAAAGACTGGGTCGACTACCACGTCGACTCCGAGGGCATCGTCCGGAGTGCGAACGCGCAGGGCCAGATCCGCGAGATCACTTTTGAAAATCTCGACAGTATGTTGCCCGGCAATCTGTTGCTGATCCTCCACCAGGAAACGGGCGAACCAAAATACAAGCTTGCCGCGGATCGCATTCGCAAACGATTGAACACTTATCCCCGCACGAAAGACGGCGGCTTCTGGCACGCGAATACGAAGAGCCGTGAATGGCAGTTGTGGGGAGATGGCGTGTTCATGTCCATGCCGTTCCTGGTGAGGTATGGAAACCTCTTTGGCGACAGCAAATATGCGACTGATGAGGCCACTAAACAGCTGCTGATCTATGCCAGTCACCTGAATGATCCGAAGACCGGACTCATGTTTCACGCCTACGACGAAAGCGGCCAAACACCGTGGTCAAACAAGGAAACAAAGGTCTCGCCGGAGATCTGGTGCCGGGCAATGGGATGGTTTGGGATGACGCTGATCGAGGTGCTCGAACTGTTGCCGGCGAACCATCCGAAGCGGCCGCAGCTGATCGCGCAGGTCAGCCAACTCGTCAAAGCATGGTCCAACTATCAGGACAAAAAGTCAGGTCTCTGGTACCAGGTGGTTGACAAAGGTGACAACCCGAATAACTGGCACGAAACGTCCAGCTCGAGCATGTACACCTACGTCACCGCCATGGCGATCGATCGCGGATACGTCAACAAGAATTATCGCGACATGGTCAGTCGCGGTTACTCCGGAGTGCTGACGAAACTTTCGGTCGACGAAAAGGGCGACACCAACATCGTCGAAATCTGTGAAGGCACGAACGTCGCGGATCTCGCCTACTACTTCGCGCGCAAACGAAACACGAACGACTTTCACGGGCTCGGCGCGTTTCTGATCATGAACGAGAAGTTTATGAACAAAACGTTGAAAGGCAGCAGCCGGAGTCTGTGGCAGCCCGCTAAAACGAACCACCGATCCTGAACGCGATAAAAACGAAAATCGCTTGACGCGCCGTCAGATTGGTATTATAAGTTCCCGCGCTTCGTTCAAATTGTTATGACCAATTTCAAGTCGCCACGGTTGAAAATCATTCGACCGGTTCGTTCGGGACAGGCTTCCGAAACCGTGGTCGCCCGGGTCTATGAGCTCATTAAAGCCGAAGATCTGAAGCCCGGCGATCGGCTGCCGCCCGAGCGCGAGTTGTCAAAACAACTTGGAATCAGCCGTCCTTCGTTACGCGCCGCGTTGAGTTCGCTCATATCAATGGGCGTTCTCCATTCGCGCCAAGGCTCCGGCACGTTCCTGGTCGATGGACCGCCGGCGCTCGACAGTGAACCCCTGCGCCTGCTCGCCCAGCTCCACGGTTTCAGTTTCGAGCACATGTTTGAGACGCGATCGATTTTGGAGGTTGGCGCGGCGGGTTTGGCGGCCGAACGCGCCACGGGGGAACAACTGGCGACGATGTCGGAAGAGATCGCGGAAATGTTTGCGGCGTTGAAGGATCCGCAGCAGTTTCTCGTCCACGACGTCGCGTTTCACCGGGCAGTCGCGGCAGCATCCGGCAATCCGACCTTGGCGACGCTCGTCGAGATGGTGTCGACAGTTCTTTACGAACGACGGCGAGACACGATCGAACGAGCGCACGATTTCAACGAAGCACTCGAGCTGCACCGTCAGGTTTACCGCGCGATTCGCGCGCGCAAACCGGAGGAAGCGCGTGAAGCGATGCGCGAGCACATCGTGCGGGCGCAGCGAGCATTCGCTCTCGAAGAGCAGCAACAAACAAAACGCGAACAAGACAGGGCTTAACCAGAAAACTCGGCATCATTCTCTCTAAGCAAGCGATCTGCGTTTCGGTTTATTCAAATTGTCCCAACTGAGGACAATTTCTTTCGAAGGAGGAGTCCCAATGTTCAGCCCGCTGCGTAACTGCTCAATTCTCCTGATTACCATCGCTTTGCTCGCTCTTGCCGTGCCCGCTAGCGCCCAAACAATTACGGGATCGATCTCGGGCGCCGTCGCGGATTCGACCGGCGGCATGATCCCGTCGGCAACCGTAACACTCGTCAGCGATAAAACGGGTCAAACGCGAACAGCGGCCACCAACGGTGAAGGCCGCTTTAATTTTGCCGCGTTACAGCCCGGCGCTTACTCGCTGAAGATCGAGCACCAGGGATTCCAGGCTTTCGAACAACGAAACATCATCCTGAGCGCAAACGAAAACCTCGCGCTTGGAGATCTCAAGCTCCAACCCGGACAGGTCAGCGAAACAGTAAGCATCATGAGCGAAGGCGCGGTCATCGAGCGTGAAAGCAGCGATCTGACCGCGCGCCTGACCGCGGATCAAATCAACCTGATCTCGACCAAGGGACGCGACATCACTTCGCTGCTGCGATTACTTCCCGGAACTTCCAACAACGACGACATCGAAGGCGCCGGCGATGGTTTCGGTACCGATCTTCCAAATATCTCCGGTCAACGCGGACGTTCAACTGTGCCCACGATTGATGGTCTATTCGCCGGCGAACCAAGCGGCTCAAACAAGCTGAGCATGACGATCAACCAGGACGCCGTTGCTGAAGTGAAAGTGTTGCGTAACAACTACGGCGCTGAGTACGGGAACAACGGCGGCGCGATCATCAATATCGTTTCGAAGGGCGGCGGCCAGAAGTATGCAGGCAGCGCTTATTACTTCCTGCGCAATGAGTCGCTCAACGCGACACCGTTCTTCAACAACAAACAAGGTCTGCGCAAACCGCTCTATCGGCACCTTTATCCCGGCGGCAACTTCAGTGGTCCATTGCCGCTTCCGCGATTTGGCGAGGGTGGAAAGTTCTGGTTGAAAGACAAAGCGTTCTTCTTCTTCGCGTATGAGAAGCCGCACCAGATCACGCCAAACGATCCGCGCTTCGTGACGGTACCGACCGCGCTCGAACGCGCCGGCGACTTTTCACAGTCGATCAATTCGACGAACGCGAAAGTCTTCGTTCGCGATCCCACGCTGCCGGGCAATTGCACCGCCGCCGACACGAGTGGCTGTTTCCGCGATCCCTCGCGCGCAACGCCGGGGAACCCGCTGGGTCTCAACATCATTCCCTTAGCGCGCTTCAACGCTAGCGGACTCGCGCTGCTCAACTACTTTCCGCTCCCGAACACTCTCGGCGGATCGGGCGGCGCCGCTTTCAACTACGTCGCGCAAAGCCCGACTGACGTGCCGAAGCGAAGCATGGTCCTGCGCTTCGACGTCAGACCGACAAACAACGACACGATCTATTGGAAGTATCAATGGTGGACCTCAGACAATCTCGGCACCGGCACGTCAGGCTGGCCGGGTAACGACAACAATCGCTGGGGTATTAATTCGCATTACCTCTACAAAGACGACGGCTGGTCCGCGAATTGGACCAGGGTGATCAATGCCAGCGTCGTGAACGAATTCAATTTCGGCATGCGTCACGACTCAGAAGGTTTTATTCCGGGCGACGGCGAGATCGAACGTTTGCAAAGAGCCTCGCTGAACTACACTGCACCGCAACTCTTCCCACAAAATAATCATCTCGGCACGATCCCGCGCGTTACCAACTGGGGCGGTGTTCGTGGTCCAACGAACGGTGTCGCGAATATCAACTGGCTCGATCGCTGGGGAGAAGTCGGAAACGATTACATCAAGCCGTCGTTCGCGAACAATCTCACCGTCACCAAAGGCGATCACAGTCTGAAGTTTGGCGTCTATTACGAGCGACTGAAGAACGGTGAGGCACCCGGCGGACAGTGGTCCGGCGTTTTCAACTTTGCCGGCAACGACAGCAACTTCACCGCAGCGCTCGGCAACACCGGTTACGCATACGCGAACGCGCTCATCGGCAACTTCCGTAACTATCAGGAATCAACAGCACGGCCGTTTACAAATCTCCGACTCACCCAAGTCCAATGGTACGCGGCGGACCAGTGGAAGCTTAATCGCAAGCTAACGGTGAATTACGGCATGCGATTTGGCTACCACTCGCCGTTCCAACAAATCGACGGCCAGGGCTCCAACTTTGTTCCCGCGCTTTTCAATCCCTCGCAGGCGGTCGCGTTGTTTACCAGCGCATGCGCGGTCGCTTTCACGCCTCCCGCAACGTGCCCGGCGGCCCAACGTCGCGCGCGCAACCCGATCACCGGTGCACTGATTCCTTTGGTGGGTGCGAACGCTGGCCTCGTCGGCGCGATCGTTCCCGGCAGTGGTAATCCCAACAACGGTCTCGCGCTCGGGATCGATCCATCGACGACTCCCGGTTATAGAAGAACAACACCAATCGACTTTGAACCGCGTCTCGGCTTTGCGTGGGACGTGACTGGTCAAGGCAAATCGGTGATCCGTGTTCACGCCGGCATATATCACGCGCCTCGCGTTGGTGGTGGCACAACTGGCGGCAATCTCGTCAACAATCAACCGGCGAACCGGGCGTTCAGCATTGACTTCGGCAACATCGACAATCTCGCCAGCCTCACCGGCACCGCGATCACTCGGCCGTCGGCGATAAATGCGGTCGAGGAACAATCGCACACGCCCTCGATCTACAACTTCACGTTTGGTCTGCAACAGGACATCGGCTTCAAAACGATCATGGAAGTCAGTTACGTGGGATCGTTTGCGCGGCACCTGGGCCAGCGAATCAACATCAATGGCGTGCCGGATGGCGCGCGACTGGGAACAAACAACATCGATCCGGTAACGGGCCAGCGTCTCGGCAACGATTTTCTCCGCCCGTTTCGCGGTTACGCGGACATCAATATGGTGACGTGGGCCGGCACATCGAATTACAACTCGCTTCAGGTTCAGATCGGACGTCGTTACGCAACGGGATTGCTGTACGGCGTCGCTTACACCTATTCGAAATCGTTTGACTATGCGAACGACGATTCGTCGGATGTTATGTTTGGCCGTCCTTTCAAGGACTTCAACTACGCGACGTCCGACTTCGATCAAACGCACATCCTGACCGTCAACTACATCTACGACATCCCGGGCGTGGGCCGTAAGGTCAACAACGGTTTTGTAAAAGCGATCTTCGACAACTGGCAACTCTCAGGCACGACTTCGTACGCGAGCGGCAAACCGAAGAACATCACAGTCACTTACAACGGTGGCGTAACCGACATCACCGGCGGCCAGGACAACGCGCGTGCGAACACGATCTGCGATCCAATGCGCAATATCAGTGGCGCCGATCCGACCGGAACGCCTTACGTCGTCAACGTCAACTGTTTCGCTCGACCGACGAGTCTCGGCGACATCGGCAACACGCCGCGAAACTCGTTACGCATGCCGTCGATCTTCAACAGCGACGTGGCGCTCTTCAAGAACATTCCACTCGGCGAGAAACGCTCGTTGCAGCTTCGCTGGGAGGTCTACAACGTTTTCAATCACACAAACTTTAGAGACATCGATGCGGGGCTCGTATTCGACGTCAATGGCCGTCAAACCAACACGCGCTTCGGAGCGCCTATTGCGGCGCGCACTCCGCGTGTGATGCAGGCGGGGATCAGGTTCAGCTTCTAACTCTCGCGTTATGACTCCGTTTAGGGAGGGCTCCGACATGCGATCGTTCAGATCACTCGCAATCGCTTCGTTACTGGTTCTGGCTTCGGTTTCAGTTGCGCTTGCGCAGGCGAACGCAAAAGTCAGCGGTACGATCACCGATCCGAATGGCGCGGCGGTGCCTGGCGCGGTTGTAAAACTACTGAACCAGGCGACGAAGATCGAAGTTGAAACCACGACAAACGAAAGCGGTTATTTCAACTTCGTGAATGTGAATCCCGCAATGTACTCGTTGAGAGTCGAATTGCAGGGATTCAAAGGCGTGCACAGTGCTCCTTTCAACGTTGGTGTGAACGAAGCCGTCGTTCAGGACATCGCTTTGACGGTGGGAGCGGTATCAGAAACTGTCGAGATAACGGCGGGCGCGGAGTTGATCCAGCAGGCGTCTTCAGATCTCGGCACGGTAATTCCGGAGAAGGTGGTCCAGGATCTTCCCTTGAATGGCCGCAACTTTACGCAGTTGCTGACGCTCACGCCCGGAGTGACGCCAGTTTCAACCTCGCAGAACAGAAACGTTGGCGGCGTCGAAGGCAATGTCGGAATTCCCGGTTCCGGTTTTGCCGATCCCTCGTTCCATGGACAGCCAAACCGCTCGAAGCTTTATTTCTTCGACGGCATCATCAACACCAACGTTCGTGGACCGACGTACATCGTCATACCGAATATCGATCTGGTCCAGGAGTTCAAGGTAGTGGGCCACGACGCGCGCGCCGATTATGGAGGCGCGATGGGCGGCGTTGTGAATATGGTTTCCAAAGCTGGTGGAAAGGATTTTCACGGTTCGGCGTTTGAGTACGTGCGCAACGACGCGTTCGACGCGCGCAATCCGTTTGATGTTTGTACCACCGCGAGATGTAAACCGGGACAAGGTGTGCCTGATAAGCCGTTGCCTTTTCGTCAAAATCAATTTGGCGCGACGCTCACTGGTCCAATATTCCGAAACCACACCTTCTTCTCCGTTGGTTACGACGGCTGGCGCTACAGTCAACCGACGCTTGCGCTCGCTTACGTTCCCACGGCGGCTGAAATAAACGGCGACTTCACGAACACACCGTTTCGTCGTCGCATCTTCAATCCGTATTCGACGCGACTCGTCGGCAACGCGTTCGTGCGTGATGAGTTTCGCTGCGACGCGTCGGGCGTTCCATTGCCGGTGGACGCGCAGAGGCGACAGAACCAGGCGATCGGCGCTCCGTGTTTCAAGATTCCCCAGGCATTGATCTTTGCGCCTATGCAGAACTTCTTCCGCACCTATTCGCCGACGCCAAATTTATCGGGCGATCCAACGAACAACTTCGCTCAGATTCGTCCATCAACCAACAACTCGAATAGTTTCCAGGTCAGGATCGATCATCGTTTCAGCGACAGCGACAATGTTTTCTTCCGCTACACGCAGCAGAACGTCACTGTTTTCAATCCGATCGGAAACGAAGGATCGACAGGTGGCAGCGGCAAAGGCCGCAACTATGGCGGCGCGTGGACCCACACGTTCAGTCCGAATTTGATGTTCGACATTCGCGCCGGCTATGCCGGTCGACCGGGCGTCGATTCGAGCCAGCAGAACCAGCACGAGGCGGGCGTTGATACGTTGACTCAGAATGGTTTTCTTGACGTCGACAAATACGATGGTCTGCTGGTCACACTTGCGAATTGGACCGCGGGAGGAAACAACAATTTCGGTGTCCGCGGCGCGGCACTACGCGAGAACCCGAACTGGAGCGTCACACCCAGCTTGACGTGGCTTCGAGGCAACCACAGTTTGAAGATGGGCGGTTGGTATCTCGAAGCTAAACGCGTCCAGTTGAATACATTTCAAACGTACGTTTTCAACGACGAACAAACGCGAAACCCAACCCTCGCGACCGGAACATCCGGGTTGTCGCTGGCGTCAGCACTTCTGGGCTTTCCAAACAACTTCAACGCACAGTTACCTGTGTTGCATGGTGGCCCAGTGCAGTTCAAGTATGGATCGTGGGCCGCGTTTATTCAGGACGAATGGCGAGTGCGCCGAAACTTCTCCCTCACACTCGGTCTACGCTATGACTATCTCACGCAACCAAAAACGACCGACGGCAGATTGTGGAACTCACTCGATCTCGAAAACCAGAAGTGGATCATCGGCGCCACTGAGATGCCAGGGCTTTGTAGCGTGGTCCAATCTGCGCCGTGCATTCCGGACGCGTTCAGGAACGACGCGCACTTCGCAAACGTCGTCCTGGCGGGAAAGAAGTTCTTTGCACCGCCGCCGATCAAGGACAACTGGGGACCGCGAATCGGTATCGCGTGGACACTGAACCCGCGCACCGTCATTCGTGCGGGCTATGGCTTGTACTGGGACGCACTTCCGGCGCGGAGTCAGTATGCACAGAATGATCTCGAGGCGACCGTTTGGCCCGATGCAACAGCTTTCGCCGGAACCGCGAACGCAAGCGCCGCCTTCACCAACGGCACCGCGGCTAACATTATTCAGATTCAAGGACAGGGATTCGCGACACCTTTGCCGACGACGAATCCGTGGAGTCTCGGCGGTTTTCCAAACAATCCGAACTACAAGGATCCGTACTCGCAGCAGTGGCACGTCGAAGTGCAACGAGAGCTGACGACGACCTCGATGGTTTCGATTGCTTACGTTGGCAGTAAGAATGGCCGGCTTCCTTATGCAGGCTTTGCGAACGCAGCACGTCAGGCATCGCCAAACGGCACACCAAACTCCGTGATCGACGCTCTGCGTTTGATGCCGTGGGTGAGCGCGGGCATCACTTACACAACCAACACTGGTTACTCCAACTACAACGCGCTCGAGTCGAAATTTCAACGGCGCTTCTCGAGAGGTTTGAGTACGTTGATTTCGTATACGTGGAGCAAGTCGATCGACGTCAGCAGCGGTTACTTCAACGTCGAGAATGGACCAGGCGGCGGCTCAACGATCCAGAACTACTTCGATCCGAGCACTGCGCGCGGCGTGTCGGGTTACGACATTCCGCATTTCCTTTCGTGGGCCACTGTTTATGAGTTGCCGCTTGGGAATGGCAAGCGATGGTTCCGCGATGGCCCAGCTTCGTGGATACTCGGTAACTGGCAAACAAACTTCATCATGCAGGCTCGATCAGGCGCGCCGTTTAACTTGCAAGTGACGGGAGATCTTGCGAATCTTCGCGGCAGCGCACCGACTGCTCCAGGAAATTATCTTCGTCCGAACCTGATCGCCGATCCGTTTGTGCCTGGTCCTGTTGCGGCCAATCCGGATCCCGCGTGTCAGCGAACGATTTCGCAGGGCGGAAAAGCGGCGGACCAGGTGCGCACGATCGCGAGTTGGTTCAATCCATGTGCGTTCGGTATCCCGTCGGGATCATTTGGCAGTCTCGGTCGGAACGCGTTTCGCGGCAAGTCGGTCTTCAACACCGACCTTTCGTTGTTCAAGAGTTTTCCGATTCGCGAAAACTGGCAGTTGCAGTTGAGAGTTGAGACCTTCAACGTGTTCAATATTCAAAACTGGGACACGCCGGCCGCCGCGAATCTGGTTCTGAACACGAACGCGACGACGCTCGCGACGAACGTGGGACGCATTTCAACTCTGGCCGCGGGTACAAACCCACGGCAGATACAGTTTGGAATAAGACTGAACTTCTAATGGCGTTTTTATGTGCGCTATTGATCGTGGTGGGCCTTGCGCCCGCCGCGCAGCAGCAAAACTCACTTCCGCGCGTCTTTATTCTGGACGCGAAACAAAAACCTCCGCTCGTTAAACTCGAAGCTGACGCACGCAAAGCCCTCACCGCTGGACCATTTACCGTCACAAGTAAATCGGTCGCGCCTCCGAGTGGCGACAAGCGCGACTACATGAGCCAGGCGCCGTACTTCTGGCCCGATCCAAAAAGTCCAACCGGTCTGCCTTACATTCGCCGCGACGGCGAACGCAATCCCGAGATCGACAAGATCACCGACCATCGTGTGAAGGATCAGATGGAGGCCGCAGTCGAAACGTTAGCGCTGGCTTACTACTTCACGCGTCGCGAAGAGTTTGCCGCGCGGGCGGCCGAGTTGTTGCGCGTGTTCTTCCTGAACCCGGAAACACGGATGAACCCGAATTTGCAGTTTGGCCAGGGAATTCCGGGAATCAATACGGGACGTGGGATCGGATTGATCGAGACGCGCGGGCTCACGCGGGTGATCGACGCGATTGGACTGCTCGCCGGCTCGAAAGCTTGGACCAACGCTGATCAGCGCGGGATGCGGACGTGGTTTGGCGAGTTTCTGCAATGGATGCTCGAGAGCAAGTTTGGTCGCGACGAAGCAGCGGCGAAGAACAATCACGGTACCTATTACGACGTGCAGGTCGTTTCATTCGCTTTGTTTCTCCGTAAGAACGATTTCGGCAGGCGCGTGTTGCGCGAGTCGCGGACCAAACGGATCGCTGCGCAGATCGAACCCGACGGCAGTCAACCATTGGAGCTTGCGCGTACGAGAGCGTGGAGTTACAGCGTCGGTAATCTCGACGGGTTAATGAAGCTCGCGCGTCTCGGTGAAAATGTAGGAGTTGATCTTTGGAACTACGAAACGAGCGATGGACGCAGTATTCGCAAAGCACTGGAATTTCTGGTCCCCTTCGCCCGCGGAGATAAAAAGTGGACGTACCAGCAATTGGGAGAATGGCAACCGCAGATCCTTTTTCCACTGATTGAGCGCGCTAAAAAGCACTACACTGCGCAAACCTGGCCGCATCCGATTCCCGCCCGCATTCGCGATAGCAACAACAAAGAGCTGATGGTGATGACACTCGGCGCCGTTAATCCATCGATCGCGGATGGCATATTCGATCCCGTCAAGGATGAAGTGCGTCTTCACGACGGCACAGTACTCAGAAACTACTTTCGCGAGACGCTCAAGATCAAATACTTCCACGCACTCGATAAATCGCGTTTCCCGCTGCCGCCGTCTGGTTGGTGCTCGTGGTACTTCTTCTACCAGGAGATCGACGAAAACGAGATCAAGCAGACGGCGAAGTGGATTGCCGACAACTTGAAAGACTACGGCGTTCACTACGTGCAGATCGACGACGGCTGGCAAGGCACTGGCCGCGGCCTGGGTGAAAATCGCGACTGGTCCACCATCAACAACCGTTTTCCCGGCGGGATGGACGGCCTTGCACGTTACATCAAATCACTCGGATTGAAGCCAGGCATCTGGCTCGCGCCGCACGGGCAGAGCAATGCGACGGTCGTGAAGAACCACCCGGGTGTTTTCATGATGAAACCGGACGGAACGTCGGCCTCGAGCACCTGGGAAGGGACGTATCTCGTCGATCCATCCGCACCCGAGTCGCAAAAGTACTTGAAAGAACTGTTCGCGAAGCTTTCTGGTTGGGGGTACGAGTATTTCAAGATCGACGGGCAGCCGATCGTCGTGCGCGAGTACCGCAACAAGAAAGACTTCATGAAGTCGCCGGCGGCTGATTCGGACGAGCTTTATCGCGATACGTTGGAGAGTATTCGCGAAGCGATTGGTCCAGATCGTTACCTGCTCGGTTGTTGGGTCATTCCGCTCGAGGGCGTCGGTTTGATGAACGGATCGCGCATCGGCGCCGATGTGTTGCCAAACTGGGACGGGTTCAAATTCGCGATGCGCGCGACGATGCAGTACTACTTTTTGCACAACATCGCGTGGTACGCGGATCCGGACGTGTTCATCGTGCGTCAGCCGTTGCCGCTGGAACAGGCACGGGCATGGGCCACGTTGCAGGGTTTGACTGGACAAGCGGCGTTGATGAGCGACCGGTTGACCGATCTGTCCCCCGAACGCGTTGAGTTAATCAAACGTGTGTACCCGGCGGTTGATATTCGACCGTTGGATCTGTTCTCGTCGGATCGCAACAAGCGTATCTGGGATCTGAAGATCAATCATCTCGGACGCGAGTATGATGTCGTCGGCGTATTTAACTTCGACGAGAGCAAGTCGACGCCGATGTTTGTGAACTTTCGTGATCTCGGGCTGCCGGCAGACAGGTTGGTCCATGTGTTTGACTTCTGGAACAAGGAATACCTTGGCGCCTGGGAGAAGGGAATCAGTGTTGAGCTTCCGCCCGCCAGCACACGAGTGCTGACACTGTTGCCCGCGAGCGATCAGATTCAGTTGGTTTCCACGAGCCGTCACATTACGCAGGGATGGATCGATCTTGTTTCGCATTCGTTTGATGCGGCGCGGAATAGCTATTCGGGGCGGAGCAAGGTCGTGAAAAACGATCCCTACGAGTTGCGTTTCGCTTTTCCACGCGGGAAATATTTCGCGGTCAAGACCGCGACTGCTCGCAGCCGCACGGGACGACTACCTGTTCGAATCGTGAATCACCAAGGTTGGTCCACTGTTGAGATCACATCGTCACAAACTGAAGAGATCTCATGGAGCGTCGTGTTTGAACCCACAACTGCATACCGTTTCCCGGTGCGTGAGCCGGGGAACCTTTGGGCGGAACGAGCAGGATTGGATGGCGCGAATCTTCGTTGGACTGTGCCCCATCAACCAGCGGCTGGATATCAAATCTCGCTGAACGGATCCGTAGTTGGTTTCACCCCAACGCAGGTCTTTGCTCTACGTGGTCTCGACGCAAACACTGCGTACACCGCCGAAGTCAGAACCGTTTGGCAGGACGGAAAGTTAAGCGAGAAGAAAGCGCAACTCTCGTTTACGTTGCAAAAGATCCAATCGCTTGAGGTTTTTGTTTCCGATCTCGATCCTGTTCGTTTGACGCCCGGGTGGCGTCAACCCGAGCTGAACCGGAATTTCAACAGCGGCGGCTTGATTGTCGGCGGGCGACATTTTGCAAAAGGCATCGGCATGCCGACCAATTCCGAGATCGAGTTTGAGTTGAATGGAGCTTACGACGATTTCGTCGCGCTCGTGGGGATTGACGACGAGTTCAACAACCAGGATGCGAAGGCCCAGTTTTTTGTGTTGGGAGATGGGAAAGAGTTGTGGTCCAGCGGCGAGATGAAGAAGGCTGACGGCACGAAGGCCGTGAAGGTGAACGTCAAGAATGTGAAACGTTTAATGCTGCGGGTCAGGCGCGTTGGTGAAGGCGGCCGGATTCATGCCGATTGGCTCGATGCAAAGTTGGTCCGTTAAATCCGTGGTTCAAAATGATTTCTCGTAGAGAGCTTCTTCGGTTAGCAGTCGTTGCTCCATTTGCGACGGCGCTAAACTTCGTGATCGACGGCGTGAAACTCACGCAGCGTTGGCGCGGGCGGATTTGTGAATCGCAGCTAACGAATCAAACCACGCAGATCAAACGAATTCCCGAAGTCGTGCTCTTCGATTTGCAACTGCCATTCCCACTCTCGACGCGTCTTTACGGCGAAGGCTTTCAAATGCTTTCACAAACGGGCGGCACGCTTGGCCAACCTTCCGACCTCGGCAATTACACTGACGCCAAACACTACAAAATGCCCGCGCCCGAGGGTTCCAAAACTCTCTACGGCATGATGATGCTTTCCCCTTCACCAACCGACAACCACTTATTTGCATTCACATCGTGCCGGCGCTTCACCGGTCAGTTTTACTTGAAAGGCCAGTCGCTGAAGGTCGTTGTCGACACCGAAGGACGCGAACTCCGGCCTGGCGAAACATGGCAGCTCGAATCGTTCATGCGTGACTCAGGAGCCGATCGCGAACGATTACTCGAAACACTCGCTTCCCAACTCGTCGCGAACCATCCGCCGCTGCGTTTTGCTACGCCACCGACCGGCTGGTGTTCGTGGTACTGCTTTGGTCCACGCGTTACGGCGCAGCAAGTTCTCGACAATCTCGACTTCATCGCGAAACACACGCCTGGCTTGCGATACGTGCAGATCGACGACGGCTACCAGCCGGCGATGGGCGACTGGCTCGAGACGGGCGCCGCATTCGGCGGCGACGTGCAGGGCGTGCTCAAACAGATTCGCGCTCGCGGCTTTAACCCCGCCATATGGGTCGCGCCTTTTGTCGCCGAAGAAAAGTCGCACGTCTTTCAGCAGCATCCGGATTGGTTTGTGAAAGACGGCGACGGCAAACCATTGCGCTCAGATCGCGTGACGTTTGGCGGCTGGCGTCGTGGTCCATGGTACGTGCTCGACGGTACCCACCCGCAGGTACAACAGCACTTCGAAAAGTTCTTTCGCACAATGAACCGTGAATGGGGTTGCACGTACTTCAAACTCGATGCGAACTTCTGGGGCGCGATTCACGGTGGACACTTTGACGATCCGCGCGCGACGCGTGTCGAGGCTTACCGGCGTGGCATGAAGGCGATTCTTCGGGGCGCCGGCGATAGTTTTGTTCTCGGATGCAACCATCCGATCTGGCCGTCGCTCGGATTGATTCATGGGTCACGCAGTTCGAACGACATCAAGCGCACGTGGGAACGCATCGCGACGACCGCGCGTCAGAATTTGAGTCGCAACTGGCAGAATGGGCGCTTGTGGTGGAACGATTCGGATGCGATCGTTCTCACAGGCGACTTGCCCGACAACGAGTTTCAGTTTCACGCGACGGCAATCTACGCGTCGGGCGGGATGATCTTGTCGGGCGACGACCTGACGAAGATCAACGAAAAGAAACTCGCGATGCTGCGCAAGCTGCAACCGCCGACTGGCGTTGCAGCACGGTTTGACGACGATTCGTTTCGTGTTGGGCGAATCAATCTATCTAAGGGTCGACAGGTTGTTTCGCTGCTCAATTTCGAAGATACACCACAGATCATTTCGTTCGGTCTTAAGCGACGTTGTCGTATTACTGACTTTTGGAGTGACGCGCCAGTGGGAATGCACACTGATCGATTCGTAATCGAAATGCCACCGCGTTCGGGACAGCTGTTGATCTGCGATTGAGACTTTGTACTTTGTGCTTTGTACTTGGTACTTTGTTGGCCGTTGATTTAGTGTTCCTAACAAAGAACAAAGTTCAAAGTACAAAGCACCAAAAAATGCATCCGAACACACTCCGTGAAAAGCTCTACGGCGTGATCGCCTTTCCTGTCACACCTTTCAAAGACAATCTGGCACTGGATCTTCCCGGGCTGCATAACAACCTCACAAAACTGCTCGAACATCCGATCTCGGCTGTCGTCGCCGCGGGTGGCACCGGCGAGATGTATTCACTGACACCGGCGGAATACTCGCGCGTAATCGAACTGACTGCCCATGCGATCGAAGATCGCGTTCCGGTGATCGCGGGCGTCGGTTTCGGCCAACGACTCGCGATCGAGATGGCCCAGGCGGCCGAAAAAGCTGGTGCTGACGGCATCCTTGCGTTCCCGCCTTACTATCCGAACGCAGAAGAAGACGGACTGTTTGAATACTATCGCGCGATCGGCGCGGCGACGTCGCTTGGCATGATGGTTTACAGTCGCGACTGGGCCACTTTCACGCCGGAGACGGTCGAGCGTTTGACCTCAATCCCGACGCTCGTTGCGTGGAAAGACGGTCACGGAGACATCCGGCGTTTGCAGGCGATCATCAATCACGTCGGCGAGCGATTGCATTGGATTGGCGGCGCGGGCGACGACATGGTCGCCGCTTACTACAGCATCGGTCTTCGCACTTTTTCGTCGAGCATCGCGACCGTTGCACCGCGCCTTTCGTTACGGCTTCATGAGCTGGGCGAAGCCGGTGACAACGAAACGCTGATGGAATTGCTCGATCGCTGCGTGGTGCCGCTCTTCGCGATCCGTGCGCGACGCAAGGGTTACGAAGTCTCGACGATGAAAGCGATGATGGAGATGGTCGGTTTAAATGCTGGTCCAGTACGGCCGCCGCTCGTGAATGTCACGCCCGAAGAAGAAGATGAGCTCCGCACAATTCTCGCGACGTGGGAAAAATTCCTGTGAGAATACTGATTCTAGTTCTATCCGTCTTCTTGCTGTGGTTTCCGCAGAAGAGCACTTATCGCGATCTAAACAAGAACGGCCGCATGGACGTTTACGAGGATCCGAAGGCGCCGATCGATGCGCGTGTCGAGGCTCTGCTCTCGCAGATGACGCTCGAAGAGAAAACGTGCCAGACCGCGACACTCTACGGCTACAAGCGAGTACTCCAGGACGAACTGCCGACCGCCAACTGGAAAAATGAGATATGGAAAGACGGCATCGCCAATATTGACGAGCACAACAACGGCTGGGGTCCTGGCGCGAAAAGCGTTTATGCAACAGATATCGAGAAGCACGTCTGGGCCATGAACGAAGTGCAGCGCTTCTTCGTCGAGCAAACGAGGCTCGGCATTCCGGTGGATTTCACCAACGAGGGTTTGCGTGGCGTTGCTTTTACGAATGCGACCGGGTTCCCGTCGCAATTAGGCATGGGCCATACGTGGGATCCGGAGCTCGTACGTGAGGTCGGACGCATCACAGCGCGTGAGGCGCGAGCACTTGGTTACACCAATATCTACGCGCCGACACTCGACGTTACGCGCGATCAACGTTGGGGCCGGGTTGAAAACACCTACGGCGAAGATCCGTTTCTCGCGTCACGTCTGGGCGTCGAAATGGTGAAGGGGTTGCAGGAAAACTACACCGTCGCCGCGACAGCGAAACATTACGTCGTTTACAGCGCGACGAAAGGCGCACGCGGTGGCGAGGCGCGAACAGATCCGCAAACTTCTCCGCGAGAAGTCGAGAACATTTTTCTGCCGCCGTTTGCCGCGGCGATCAAAGAGGGCGGACTGCTGGGCGTCATGAGTTCGTACAACGACTTCGACGGCGTGCCGATCACCGGCAGTAAGTACTGGCTAACAGATCGTCTGCGAAAGGATCTCAGGTTCAAAGGCTATGTCGTGTCAGACAGCGCCGCGGTTGAGTATCTCTACAACAAACACGGCGTGGCTGCGGACATGAAAGAGGCGGTCAGGCAATCAATCGAAGCAGGGTTGAACGTAAAGACCAATTTCACGCGCCCTGAAGACTTCATCCTCCCGTTGCGCGAACTCGTGCGCGAAGGAAAGGTGTCGATGAAAACGCTCGACGATCGCGTGCGCGACGTGTTGCGGGTGAAGTTTCTGATCGGGTTGTTTGATCGACCGTACATCGAGGATGCGAAGCAAACGCTTGCGGTTGTGAATTCCGCAGCGCATCAGAGCGTTGCGTTGCGAGCGGCGCGCGAGAGCATCGTGCTGCTGAAGAACTACCAGAACGTTCTTCCACTCAGCAAACAGATCAAGTCGATCGCCGTCGTTGGTCCAAACGCTGACGATCCGAGTCTGGCGCGGTACCGCTATGGTCCATCGGCTGTCGAGAGCGTGACGGTGCTTCAGGGAATCAAGAACTTGTTAGGATCGGATGTGCAGGTCAACTATGCGAAAGGTTGCGAAGTTGTCGACGAACGCTGGCCGGAGTCCGAGGTGTTGCCCGAGCCGTTGTCCGCTACCGAGCAAGCCGGCATCGCT
The DNA here is from genome assembly GCA_963789185.1 of uncultured Acidobacteriota bacterium. Classification (GTDB taxonomy): domain Bacteria; phylum Acidobacteriota; class Blastocatellia; order Pyrinomonadales; family Pyrinomonadaceae; genus PSRF01. Next base: position 35,602 of record CAWBJU010000001.1, on the reverse strand, counting down.
GCTGCTGTCGAGGCTGCGAAAAGATCCGAGGTCGTAGTGATTGTGCTGGGTGACTCGCGGCGCACGGTAGGGGAGAGCTTGAGCCGCACTAGTCTGGATCTTCCAGGTCGTCAACTCGATCTCGTGAAAGCCGTTCATGCGACGGGCAAGCCGGTGATTGTTGTGCTGTTGAATGGACGTCCTTTGAGTATCAACTGGGTGAACAAATTCATGCCCGCGATCGTGGAAGGATGGTTTCCCGGCGCGCAAGGTGGCACAGCGATCGCGGAGGTGTTGTTCGGCGATTACAACCCGAGCGGTAAACTCACCGTCACGTTTCCGAAAACGGCGGGTCAAATACCATTCAACTTCCCCACCAAGCCAAACGCGCAATGGGAAGGCGAGAAGTCACGCGTCAACGGTGCGCTCTACTACTTCGGTCACGGTCTCAGTTATACAACGTTCGCGTACAGCAATCTGAAAATCACTCCCTTAAAGCAAACCACGACCGGTGAAGTCACACTCAACGTCGATATTCAAAACACCGGCACGCGTGCAGGCACAGAGGTGGTCCAACTCTACGTGCGCGATCTTGTCAGCAGCGTCACAACTTACGAAAAGAACCTGCGCGGCTTCGCCCGCGTCGACCTCGCCCCTCAGGAAAAGCGCACCATCACCTTCACCCTAAAACCCTCCGACCTCGCCCTCTGGGACCGAAACATGAAGTTCATCGTCGAACCCGGCACGTTCCGCGTCATGCTCGGCTCGTCATCCGAGGACATCCGCCTGAAAGGCGACTTCGAAATCTCTTCGCCGCAATAGAAAAAGAATCCGTTTGAAGCAGGTGAGGCGGTAACATCTGGTTTGAAGGCATGAAACGCATCATCTCAACAACGTTCCTGACACTCACGTTCATGGTTGCTCAACCGGTGAACGCGACTGCCGTGGAGATCAGAGTCTGGACTGCACGGGCGTTAGCCACAGTGCTCAAGGAGATCGGTCCAGAATTCGAACGCACGACAGGCCACAAGCTCGTTATAACCAGCGATCTGTCAACCGGCTTCACCCGCCGTGCAAACGCAGGCGAGCAGTTCGATCTCGTCATCAGCGCAACCGCGCCGGTAGACGAATGGATCAAGGCCGGCAAGATCATTCCGCAAACTCGCACTGATATTGCCCGCTCCGGTATCGGTGTCGCAGTACGTGCCGGCACGCGCAAGCCAGACATCAGTTCGGTCGAAGCATTCAAGCGCGCACTGCTCGAGGCGAAGTCCATTGCCTATCTAAGAGTCGGCAGCGGAATCTATATGGCCAACCTGATCAAACGCCTCGGTATAGCGGACGTCGTTGAGCCAAAAGTTACACGACCAGATTCCGACATTGTTTGCGAGCTTGTTGCTAAAGGTGAGATCGAGCTGGGCATTGTGGTAACAACTCAGATTCTTACTTCCGACGGAGTTGATTTCGTCGGTCCTCTGCCGAATGAGATACAGAGTTATCTGATGTTTACTGCGGGAGTTAGTACGAATTCCAAAGCGTCAGACGCTGCGAGGCAGCTAATTAAATTTCTCACCGGGCCGACCGCGCGCCGCGTGATTAAATCGCAGGGCATGGACCCGGCGTCCTAATAAAATCAACTAACTGCTATCAATTTCTTGACACCTCGCCGCCAGTCCGCATAAACTCCGTTACCGTTAACAATCTAAATAAAACGCTCCAAAATCAAAATCCAGTCAGGAGAACTCCACGTGATGAACAGGCGAAACTATCTGGCCCTGATGGGTGCTGCCGCAGGAACTCTCGCGACCGCGTCGAAGCTCGATATGGTTGCGGCCCAGGAAGCCCGCCCCGCCGATACCGGCGCGCCGACCACGTCGACCGTCGAGGATCGCAAGCGTCGGATGAAATGGTGGCACGAAGCGAAGTTTGGCATGTTCATTCACTGGGGGCTCTACAGCACCCTCGGCCGTCACGAGTGGGTGATGGAGAACGAAGGCATTCCCGCCGCCGAATACGAATCGCTCGCCGCGAACTTCAAACCGAAACCGAATTGCGCGCGCGCCTGGGCTCAGCTCGCGAAACGCACCGGCATGAAGTACATGGTGATGACAACCAAGCATCACGAAGGCTTCTGCAATTTTGATACGAAGCTTACTAACTACTGCGCGACCAAGCGTGGTCCAGGTCGCGATCTTGTAAAGGAGTACGTTGAGGCAGCGCGCGCGGAAGGCCTGCGCGTCGGGTTCTATTATTCGTTGATGGACTGGCATCACCCGGACGGTGCGCGTTGTGCGAAAGACGAGGCCGCGCGACGTCGCTTCGTCGACTACATCCACGGCCAGGTGCGCGAACTGATGACCAACTACGGCACGATCGACATTCTCTGGTATGACGTGCCGTGGCCGCTCGATGCTCAGGGTTGGGAGTCGGTGAAGATGAATACGATGGTGCGGAAACTTCAGCCGGACGTCATCATCAACAACCGTTCGCGTATTCCGGAAAACTTCGACACTCCCGAGCAGCGCATTGAAGCGTCGGCGAATCGCCCTTGGGAGTCGTGCATGACGCTGAACGACAGTTGGGGTTATCACATTAACGATCGAAACTGGAAAGCTCCGACGACAGTTATTCGCAATCTGATCACATGCGCGCGTGATGGCGGCAACTACTTGCTCAATATTGGTCCAACCGAGGACGGCTCGATCCCGTTGCAGTCCGCGCAGATCATGTCGACGGTGGGCGAATGGATGGCGAAGCACGGCGACACGATTCGTTTTTCCGACAATTGCCAGCCGCGTCGTGGGAATTACGTGTCCTACACGCGCAAGGGAAACACGTTGTACGCACATGTTTTCTACTGGCCGGGAGAGACGGTGGTGATTGCAAACTTGCTGAACAAAGTTAGCTCAGTGAAGATGCACGGGAGCAACACCGCGGTGAAGTTTGTGCAGGATGATTTCCGGATCCGCATCACCGGTCTGCCGAAACGCGCGCCGGAACTGGTGACGACGTTTGAACTCGAATGTGATGGTGAGCCGCGACAGAGTCACGAAGGCAAGCGCGCTGAAAAACCGAGGGACGTAACGGCATAGGTTAATGATCGTCGATGCGCATCAACACTTTTGGCAGGTGGGTAGGTTTGATTACCCGTGGATGACGAGCGATCTCAGGGTGCTGTATCGCGACTATCTGCCGTCGGGGCCGCAGAATGGAGTCGATCAGATAGTAGTTGTCCAGGCGAGTAATAGTGTTGAGGAGTCGCGTTGGTTGCTGAATTTAGCGGATGAAAATGATTTCATTGCGGGCGTTGTGGGTTGGGTTGATTTGAAGAGCCCCGATGTCGATGGGCAGTTAGATGAATTAACTGCGCACCCGAAGTTCAAAGGCGTCCGACATCTGGTTGAAAGTGAACCGGCGGACGATTGGTTGGTCCAACCCGTCGTGCTTGCGGGTCTGCAAAGACTAGCGACGTATGGTCTGTCATGCGATCTGCTCGTTCATACTCGACACTTGCCACACGCGAGAGCCGTCGCTGAAAAGTGCCCGGATCTGCGCTTGGTGATCGACCACCTGGCTAAGCCTCCCATTGCAAGAAACGGTTTCGATGAATGGGCACGGGAATTCAGGCCATTGGCTGAGTACCCCAACATGCACTGCAAACTCTCCGGGCTGGTTACGGAAGCAAACTGGAATTCATGGACCACTGATGACTTGCGTCCATACGTCGACTATGCGTTGGAGTCGTTTGGTCCGAGGCGACTGATGTTCGGAAGCGATCACCCCGTGTGTTTGCTGGCCGCTTCATACGCGCGCGTTTTGGAATCGTTCCAGCAAATCATTAGCGACGAGCACAGCAAACTGATATTCGCGGAGAACGCGCGAGACTTTTACCGGCTCGGCTCTCCGTCCTAAGAAATGGCTGAAACGTACTTCATCACGGGAGCGCACGGTTGCATCGGATCGTGGATTGTCAAATCACTCGTCGAGCGAGGCGATAGCGCGGATGTTTTCGATCGCAGCGACGATCCCCGCCGCCTCCGCGCCATCATGGAACCGGATCAGATCGCAACCGTGCGCTTCATTTTGGGTGACATCACCGACGGTCCCGCGGTGCAGCGCGCACTGGACCAGTCGCACGCAACCAGAGTGATCCATCTCGCGGGCTTGCAGGTTCCCGTTTGCAAAGCCGATCCGGTTGGCGGGGCGCTCGTGAATGTCGTCGGAACGCTGAACGTGTTTCAAGCGGCCCGCGCGATCGGCGTCAAGAATGTGGTCTACGCAAGTTCAGCTGCCGTTTACGGGCTGAACGACGACGACGCGGTGCTCGACGAAACAGCCGCGTGTGAACCCTCAACTCACTACGGCGTCTTCAAACGTGCGAACGAAGGAAACGCACGCATCTATTATCTCGATCATGGACTCTGCAGCGTCGGTCTGAGGCCTTTGACCGTTTACGGCGTAAATCGCGACTCGGGTCTGACGAGCGATCCGACTAAGGCGATGAAGGCGGCAGTTCTTGGACGGCCATTTCACATTCGGTTTGGCGGCGCGACCGATTTCCAATATGTCGCGGATACCGCGGCAGCGTTCATCGCGTGTGCTGACAAGACTCTGGACGGTGCGCAAGTTTTCAACCTGCACGGCGAGACTGTGACAGTAAAACGGATCACAGATTTCATTAATGCAGTTTCTAATGCTTCCTTGATCACGTTTGGTGGGCCACCGATTCCGATCGCGCCGGCGCTGGACGACGCAGCCATTAGAAAACTCATCGGCGACTTACCCTCGACGCCGCTCGAGACAGGCATGCGCGAGACGATGGACCGTTTTGCTGCCTTGCGCGACGCGGGCGTACTCGACACCACGGACTTGAACCACGGATAAAACGGATTGCAAGCCAGATGAACGGTTCGATGAAAGCGAGTGTGTTGTGCGACGTGGGTCGGATCGAAGTGCGCAATGTGCCTCGTCCGGTCGTCTCGCCGTATGAAGTGCTCGTCCGCGTCGCCGCCGTTGGACTCTGCGGCACTGACTCCCACATCTTCGCCGGTCACGCAAACTACAACACCAACGATTACGGCCAACAGATTCCACTCGCGTTGCAACCGCAGATCCTTGGCCACGAGATCACGGGCGTGGTGGAGGAGGTCGGAAATGCGGTTGAGGATCTACGAGCCGGCGATCGTGTCGTCGTCGATCAGGGACTGAACTGCGTCAGCCGGCGGCGCGATGTGCTGTGCGAATACTGTGGCACCGACAATTCTCATCAATGCGAGTTTTATCGCGAGCACGGCATTACCGGACTTCCGGGTGGACTGGCGGAGTTCATCGCGGTGCCGGCCGTGAATGCTCTGCGAATCAGCGCCCCAGTAAAAGCGTCGGTTGCGGCCCTCGTCGAACCGCTTGGTTGCGTGCTTCACTCGTCAGATTTCGTCGCCAGGGCGCACGTGCGCTACGCGATCAACGCGGAAACACCGGAGCGCCGCGTTCGCAGCGTGTTAATATGCGGCGCCGGACCTGCGGGATTGTTGTTCACTCAGTATTTGCGAAAGGTGTTGCGATACGAGGGCGCGCTCTTCGTCAGCGATCCCAATGCGCGCAAGCGAGAGCTCGCGAAGCGGCTGGGCGCGGACGAGGTGATCGATCCGGCCGTTTGCGATCTGGTGGAAGTGGTTCGCGAGCACACCGGAGGCAAAGGCGTCGAGTATCTGATCGAGGCGTCAGGGTCGGGCGAGGTGTTCAACGCGATACCGGGTCTCATCTGTAAACAGGCTACCGTGTTGCTCTACGGTCATGGACACGCAGGCACTGATTTGAGCGTGCTCAACAACATTCTCTTTCGCGAGCCAGTGCTCGTAAGCAGCGTCGGAGCGTCGGGTGGTTTTGAAGCGGATGGACGTCCGAGCGTTTACGCACGTGCTTTGAACCTGATTGAGCAGCAACAGATCGACGCAGCAGCATTGATCACACACGAATATGGATCGCTTCATGACGTACAGGCGGCACTCTCGAATGACATTCACGCGCCCGACTACGTTAAGGGCGTTGTGGTGCTATGACATTGCCGATTGACGATTGCCAATTGCCGATTGGCGCCGTTGTCAGGCCATTGTTTGGCTCGGAAGGTTCACTGGTTAACCGAAATTGGCAATCGGCAATTGCCAATTGGCAATAAACTCATGAGAGTTTCCCTCTTCGTCACTTGCCTGGTCGATCAGATGTGGACCAGCGTTGGCGCCAGCACTGTGGCGGTGTTGCGGCGCGTTGGTTGTGAAGTTGAGTTTGACGATCGGCAAACCTGCTGCGGTCAACCGGCATTCAACACCGGTTATCGTGACGAGGCACGACAGGTGGCCCAACACTTCATCCGCATTTTCGAAGAGAGCAAGGCGGACGCGATCGTGAGCCCTTCAGGATCGTGTACCGCGATGGTCCATCATTATCCCGAACTGTTTGCCGGTGATAAGGAATGGGAGCCGCGCGCGAAAGCGATGGCGGCGCGGACACACGAACTGAGCGCTTTTCTTGTTCGCGTGTTGAAGATCGACGATGTTGGCGCGAGCTGGTCAGGAAAATTGACATGGCATGACGCCTGTCACGGTCTGCGTGATCTGAATCTCAAGAGCGAGCCGCGAACGTTGATTCGCAACGTGCGTGGCGCAGAGTTTGTCGAACTCGAGAATGCCGAAGCGTGTTGCGGTTTCGGCGGGACTTTCTCCGTGAAGTATCCGGAGATCTCGGTGGCGATCCTCGATCAGAAAATAGAAGCGATCGAGCGTTCAGGCGTCCACGCGGTCGTGTCGGGCGACGCGAGTTGTTTGATGCAGATCGGCGGCCGGCTTTCACGCAATCGATCGAATGTACGCGTGATGCATTTGGCCGAACTGTTGGCTTCTCAATCTTTATGAATCACCTGAGCAGCGAAACGTTTGATGAAAACGCGAAAGCCGCCCTCGCGGACGTGCAACTCCGCGGCGCACTGCGTCACGCGACGTCGTTGTTTGGCAAACGTAGGCTCGAAGCTGCGAGAAGCCTGAACAATTGGGAAGAACTGCGTACCCACGCGCGCGCGGTGAAAGATGAAGTGCTGTTGCACCTCGATCGCTATCTCGAGACGTTCGTTGCCAACGCCGAGAAGCGTGGCGCGGTGGTCCATTGGGCCAACGATGGGGCCGAGGCAAATGCCATCATCTGCAAACTCGCACACGATCGCAATGCGCGCACGATCGTCAAGAGCAAGAGCATGACGACGGAGGAGACGCACCTCAACGATGCGTTGGAAGCGGCCGGCTTGCAGGTGGTCGAAACAGATCTCGGCGAGTACATCATTCAACTCGCGCACGAGACACCGTCACACATCATCGCGCCCGCGATTCACAAAACAAAGCGACAGGTTGCAGAACTTTTTACGTCGACGTTGGGTATGCCGCCGACCGACGACGTGGCCCAGTTAACCCGCACCGCACGAGCGACGCTGCGCGATCGTTTCGCCGCCGCCGACATGGGCGTCAGCGGTGTGAATTTCGGTATAGCGGAGACCGGCACGATCGTGATTGTCGAGAACGAAGGCAACATTCGCCTGACGACGAGTGTGCCGCGCATTCACGTCGCAGTGATGGGAATCGAGAAAGTGATTCCGCGTTTTGCCGATCTCGATCTGTTTTTGAAACTGCTGCCGCGGTCGGGTACGGGACAACGATTAACGACGTATCAATCGTTCATCACCGGCACCAAGCGCAACTCGAATGACGAAGGACCCGACGAGCTGCACATCGTCATTCTCGACAACGGCCGTTCGCGAATGCTGGCGCATCCTGTGACGCGGCAGTCGCTCGCGTGCATCCGCTGCGGTGCGTGTCTGAATGCTTGTCCGGTTTACCAGCAGATTGGTGGTCATGCGTATGGATCCGTGTATCCCGGTCCAATTGGCGCGGTGATCACGCCGCAGTTGATCGGTTTCGAAAAGACGGCGCAGCTTCCGTACGCGTCAAGTCTGTGTGGCGCGTGCCGCGAAGTCTGTCCAGTGAAGATCGACATTCCGCAGTTGTTGTTGCATCTGCGAAGTGAGATCACGAGCAATAGCCGTAAACGGAATACGGCCGAACGGATAGCCTTCAAGTTATGGGCGAAAGTGATGATGAGCCCGGCGTTATACAACCTGGGTGCGCTGGCGGGACGACTGATCCAGAAGATCGTGCCGCTCGCGCCGGCATGGACAAGGGGACGCGACTTACGTCCCATCGAGCAGCAGAGTTTTCGTAGCCTGTGGAAAACGAAGTTGTCGCATGAGTAGCAGAGAAGTGATTTTGGGTTCGATTCGATCGCACCTGGCGGCGAGCCCGCCGTCTGAGCTGGTTCAATCCGTGTTTTTACCGGAACCCCCGCCTCTAACAACATCAGTTGTAGACGTGTTCAAAGAAAGTGTCGAGGCTGTTGATGGCCACTGTGTTGTCGTACAAACTGAGGAAGAACTAAGACAGGTTTTAAAGAACTTCGGAGGACGAATCGCGATTTCGGATGCTCCACTGCTGAATCGACTGGGAATTGAGCCAAGTAGCGACAACATATTTGATATCGATGTCGGGATTACGACGGCGCAGGCGGCGATCGCGGAAACGGGCACACTCGTACTCGACTCGTCACGCGAGCGTAATCGACTCGTTTCGCTTGTGCCTCCGGTTCACATCGCCATCGTCGATGGATCGTCCATCTTTCAAACGCTCGGCGAGGCACTTGCTTTTATTCACCAGGACGGAAACATCAGCCCCGCGGTGACATTCATAACTGGACCATCGCGCACGGCCGACATTGAATTAACGCTGGCGATCGGAGTGCACGGCCCGCAGGAGCTTTACGTCATCGTCAACGAGGGGGCAACTCCCGCGCTAACACGCTAAGTCACGATGAACATCATCTCGTTTGCAACCCAAGAATCCGACTGGCGCAAACCACGCCTCGGCATCCTTTTGAAACACGGCGATCGCGACACCGGCTATCGACTCGATTGCGAAAAGCTCTTCACCCCCGCCGACCATCCGGCGAATCCACTCGCATGGTTCGACATGGACGCCGAGTGGTTTCAAACAGCACGCGCGACTGCGGAAGCGCTCGTGCGCGATGACAAAGCACTAGCAGACGCGAATGAAAAAGGTTGGTTGGTTCCGGCGAGCGACGCTTATTGGTTTGCTCCGGTTCCTCGTCCGGGAAAACTGATCTGTATCGGTCTGAACTACAAGGACCACGCCGCCGAAAGCAAAATGGCGATTCCGGAAAAGCCCGTCGTGTTCTCGAAATTTTCGAGTGCGGTGATCGCGCCGGGCGAACCAGTTGTGCTACCGGCCACGAGCAAACAGGTCGACTACGAAGCAGAGCTGGCGGTGGTGATTGGCCGTCGCGCAAAAAACGTCTCAGCGGATCGCGCCTACGATTACGTTCTCGGCTACACCGCCTTCAACGACGTCAGCGCGCGCGATTTTCAATTTGCCGACGGACAGTGGCAACGCGGAAAATCATGCGACACCTTTGCGCCGATGGGACAGACGATCGTCACCACCGATGTGGTCCCCGATCCACAGAAGCTTTGGATCAAACTGACGCTGAATGGTCAAACCATGCAGGACTCAAATACCGACCAGATGATCTTCGGCGTAGCGCGCTTGATTGAGTTTCTATCCGAGACCATCACGCTCGAACCCGGCGACGTGATCGCAACCGGCACGCCTTCGGGCGTCGGCTTTGCGCGAAACCCGCCGGTGTTTTTGAAACCGGGTGACGAGATGGAAGTCAATATCGAAGTTGTTGGTGGCATGAACAATCCAGTCGTCGAGGAAAAAGATGCATAGACTCCTGTTCCTAATCGTGTTGTCCGCGTTCCTGATCGGTTGCACAGCAGCGAACGACAAGAAGAAGCTCACGATCGCCGTCATTCCGAAAGGCACGACACACGAATTCTGGAAAAGCATTCACGCCGGCAGCAATAAAGCGGCGGAGGAACTGAAGGCCCAGGGCACTGACATTGAAGTGATCTGGAAAGGGCCGCTGCGCGAAGACGATCGCGAGCAACAGATCCAGGTCGTCGAAGGTTTTGCCGCGCAAGGGGTGAGCGGCATCGTACTGGCGCCACTCGATGATCGTGCACTCGTCCGGCCAGTTGCTGATGCGCGACGCGCCGGTGTGCCGACGGTGATCATCGACTCGGGGCTGCAGTCGGATGAGTTTGTGAGCTTCGTCGCCACGGACAATCGCAAAGGCGGATCGCTCGCGGCGGATCGGATGGGCCAACTGCTCGGCGGCAAGGGCAAGGTGCTTGTGTTGCGTTACGCGGAAGGGTCCGCGAGCACAACTGAACGCGAAGCGGGTTTTATTGAAACCATAAAACAGAAGTTTCCTGAAATTGAGCTCGTTTCCACCGATCAATACGCGGGTGCGACACGCGACACTGCAAAACGCGCGTCGGAAAACCTGCTGAACAGGTTTGGCGATCAAGTGCAGGGGATCTTCACTCCGAATGAATCGTCGACGGCGGGGATGTTGCTGGCACTCGAGGACATCGGGAAGGCAGGTAAGGTTTCGTTCGTCGGCTTCGACGTCAGTCAAAGGTTTATCGACGCGCTTAACGCCGGGCAGTTGCACGGCATCGTGGTCCAAAACCCGTTCAACATGGGTTACCTCGGTGTGAAGACGATGGTCGACAATCTTCTTGGGCGCACAGTTGAGAAGAAGATCGATACCGGCGTGATGCTGGTGACGAAAGAGAACATGCAGACGCCGGAAGTGCAGACGTTGCTGCGTCCACCGCTCGATCAATATTTGAAGTAAAGCTTTGTGCCTTTTGTGCTTCTTGTGCCTCTTTGTGGCTAATGGTCGCTGAAGTAAAACAAAACCGCGGGTTCCTGACTGCCGGCGTTCTGCAAAACTGGCTGAACCGCGTTGGGCCAGCGCTCGGTTTGCTGCTCGTCATCGGCATCTTCACCCTCCTGATGGATAGCCCCGCACGGTTTCTTTCACCAAACAACCTGCGCATCGTTCTTTCGCAAACCGTGATTGTGGCGATCGGTGCGATCGGTATGACGTTGATCATCATCAGCGGTGGCATCGATCTTGCGGTAGGGTCGACGATCGCGTTGACCGGCGTGGTGACGGCGCTCGGAATTAACGCGGGCATGTCGCCTTCCGTTGCGCTCGCGACGGGAATTTTGGTCGGCGGACTCGTCGGCGTTGTAAACGGCGTGGTGATCACGCGCTTGAAGGTCGTGCCTTTCATCGCGACGCTGGGGATGCTGGGTATCGGACGCGGCGTCGCGAAGTGGCTGGCTAGTCAACAGACCGTGAATATGCCGGCGACGTGGTTGAACGAGTTGCTGGTGATGTTTCCGAACCCGTCGTGGTTGCTGGTAGCGCCCGGAGTTTGGATCACAATCGTGCTCGCGGTGTTGGCGGCGATCGTGTTGCGCCAGACGGTATTCGGGCGTCGCGTGTTTGCGCTCGGCTCGAACGAAGCTGCGGCGCGTGCGTGTGGAATCGCGACGGATCGTTTGAAGATCTGGATCTACGGCCTGGCAGGTCTGCTCTTCGGTCTCGCGGGCGTGATGCAGATGTCGCGTTTACGGCAAGGTGATCCCACCGTGGCGGCAGGTTCGGAGTTGGACATCATCGCCGCCGTGGTGATCGGCGGCGGCAGTTTGAACGGCGGCGAGGGAAGCATTCTCGGATCGATGATCGGTGCGCTGATCATGGCGTTTCTGCGCAACGGTTGCCAGCAGGTCGGTTGGCCCAACTACGTGCAGGAGATCATCATCGGCATGATCATCGTCGTCGCAGTTGCGGTCGATCGCTGGCGTTCTCGGAGTTAATTATGGTGAAACTGATTCTATGTTCCTTGTTGTTCTTATCCGTCGTTCAAGCTCAGGTCACGGATTGTAAGAACGACTGGCCCAACCTCGCCCGCTACGACAAAGAAAATAAGACTACGGCGCAACCCGCGAAGAACGAGCAGCGCGTCGTCTTCATGGGCGATTCGATCACCGACTCGTGGGACAATCCCGCAAACGGTGGCTTCTTTCCCGGCAAGCCTTACGTCAATCGCGGTATCAGCGGGCAAACGACTCCGCAGATGCTCATTCGCTTTCGCCGCGACGTGATCGAGCTCAAGCCGAGAGTTGTCGTGATCCTCGCCGGTACAAACGACATCGCCGGCAACACTGGTCCAACGACGCTCGAAGCCATTCAGGACAATCTCAAGTCGATGGCTGAACTCGCGAGCGCGAACCGCATCCGTGTCGTGTTCGCTTCAGTCATGCCGGTTAGCGATTACCACACCCGCGACGGTAAACCATTGGTTCAAACAGTCCGTCGCCCACCCGAAAGGATCCTTGCCCTCAATAAGTGGCTTCAGGAGTTTGCGCGCGCGAATCATCACACTTACCTTGACTACTTCTCTGCGACGGTTGACGAAAAGGGCTTCCTGAAACAAGAACTGAGTTACGACGGCCTTCACCCAAACTCGCAAGGCTACTCCGTGATGGTTCCCCTCGCGGAAGCGGCGATTAAAGCTAGTCTGAAACGCAGCAAGTAGCCTGCCTTCTCTCATGCCAACGACCCTGGGAGACATCGCGCGCGCATTGAACGTCTCGAAGATGACGGTCTCGCGTGCGATCAACAATCATCCGGAAATCAACGCTGAGACTCGCGCACGCGTTCTCGCTGCGGCGCGGAAAATGAATTACCGCCCAAACCAGTTTGCGCGCGCGCTCACGTCGAAACATTCATATCTCATCGGCATCGTTGTTCCTGATCTAATGCACTCGTACTTCGCCGAGATCTGTCGTGGTGTGGAGTCGCAGGCGCGTCCCGCGGGTTATCAAAACCTGATTTGCAGCACTGATGAAGAAGCACGCAAAGAGTTGGACGAGATTGAAGCGTTATGGACCAGGACCGACGGACTAATTGTCGCATCAGCGTTCACGGCGAATGAGGCGAAGTCGTATCGCAAGTTGATCAACGAAGGCGGCAAGATTGTCTTGATCGATCGTTTGCTCGACGGGCTCAGTTGTCCGGCTGTCACCACCGACGATGTGCAGGTGGGAGTGTTAGCCACGGAACATCTGATCAAGTTGGGCCATAAAAAGATTGGTCACCTTCGCGGTACGACAGCGTCAACTTCACAAGGCCGTCATGAAGGTTACAAACGAGCGATGTCGAAAGCGCGGCTTCGTGTTGATAAGTGGCTGGTCCATGACTGCGGCTTCACCGAGTCTGACGGCCGCGCGGCGATGAAACGCTGGATCGCAAAAGGAAATCTGCCGACGGCGATCTTCGCCGCAAACGATCCCGCGGCGATTGGCGCGATAGAAGCTTTGAACGACGCCGGCCTCGACGTACCGAATGACGTTGCCATTGTCGGCGCGGGAAACATTCATTACGGCGACATGCTGCGCGTGCCATTGACGACGGTTTCGTGGTCGACGGCGGCGATGGGCCAGGCAGCGGCCGAACTGCTGTTGGAACTGATTGATAGCAACGCCAAGCCGGCCGAATCGCGCAAGATAACCATCCCGCCCGAACTGGTCATTCGCCGCTCATGCGGTGCGGTAAAACAACAAAACTCTTGACAGCCCCGCGGGCACAGGAGTATATGTTCCGCGTTTAGACAAATTCCGTTTTATTCCAATGTTCACAGTTTTTGCTCGGGAAGCTCTCCTTTTCTTCGAGGTTTCCCTAATAAGTCTTAATTAGGTACATTTCGGATGCGAAAGATCAATCCACACGATTTCAAGGTGGCCCGCCGCGGCACGAGCCGCGAAATTAACCGGCAAATTGCCCTGAACCTGATTCGCGCGCATCAGCCCATCTCCCGCGCCGATCTGGCGCGCCTGATGAGCGTACGCCGCGGTGTCGCGAGCCTGCTCGTCAGCGAACTTCTCGGCGAATCGCTGATCTTCGAAGGTGCTGTCGGCGAAGCCGTCGGACGCGGACGACGACCCACGTTCCTGTACATCGACTCGCGTCAACGATGCGTCGTCGGTGTCGACATTCGTGCTTCGCGCACTTACATCCTGCTCACCGATCTGATGGGCAAGCAGTTGGGCGTCGTCAACAGTTTTCAAACCAGCAAAGAGATTGACGTGTTGACGAAAGAGCTCGCGCGTCGCATCAAGCAGGTGCTCGCTGACTTCAGCGAAGTGAGCGGGTGTGAAGGCGTGGGCGTGGTGGTGCCGGGCATGGTCGATCCGGCGTTGGGTCGCGTGCTGCATGCGCCGACACTCGCGTGGCGCGACGTTAACCTCCGCGATCCACTGGCTGCCGCTCTCGGAATTCCGGTCCACATCGAAAACTCCGGTAAGGCATGTGCCCTGGCCCAACTATGGGCCACGCGCAGCGACGTGGTCGCTTCTGGAAATTCCGTATTCGTGAGTATCTCTGACGGCGTTGGCGTAGGTGTCGTCGTGAATGGCGAAGTGATGCGCGGGCGTCATAACACGGCAGGCGAGTTTGGTCACGTGCCGTTGAGCATCGATGGACCACGTTGCTCGTGCGGCGCGACGGGTTGTTGGGAAGCTTACATTTCGAACCTCGCCACCCTCTCGCGTTACTTCGGACGCGATCTGTCCGACGGCCGGCCGCGAGAAGCCGAAGAAGCGACTTTCACCGTCGAGGATTTGATCGCCCGCGCGCGTGCGGGTGACGCGAAAGCACTCGCGGCGGTGAATTCAACCGCACGTTATCTCGGACTCGGGCTCGCGTCGATCGTCAACTCTGTCGATCCGGCACGGATCTACATCGGCGGCGAAATAACGACCGCGTGGAATTTGATCGAGCCAATCGTGCGCAGTGCCCTGCGCGAAAGAACTTTGACTGACTTTGGCGGCGCAACCGAGATTCACATTGTGCCCGCCGAAGAGCATCCGCGTCTGCGCGGCGCCGTGGCCCTGGTCGCCGCGCCTGCGTTTGCGGCTCCGATGGTCGCGTGAGTTTTTCTCGCACGCGATCAGGTTTTTCAAAAACAAAACTTAACCTTTTGGAGGTCTGATCGATGCGACGCACAAGAGAACCCCGGCGCCTGCTTTTGTGGACTTTGCAGCTTTGCTGCGTACTGATGCTGACCATCGTCGCCGGTCAAGGCGCTCATGGACAAACTGTCGTTGGTCGCATTTCCGGAACGGTGCAGGACGCGAATGGCGCGGGCGTTCCCAACGCCTCAATCAAAGTCATTAACACTGCAAACAACTCGGAACGCACTGCGACGAGCGACGACAGCGGTTTCTACACAGTTACCAACCTGCCGGCCGGCACGTACACCGTCGAAGCTGAAGCGAAGGGTTACAAGAAAGCGCTCGTCTCCGGCAAGAGCGTGACCGCGGACGCGCGACTCACCGTCGATCTAAAACTCGAAGTCGGTGAAGTTTCAGAAACCGTCGAGATAACGAGCATCGCCGGCGAAACGGTCAACACGACGTCCGGCGAAGTCGCGCGCGTTATCGATCAGCAACAGGTTCAGAATCTCGCACTCAACGGCCGCAACTACATTCAACTCCTGTCGCTCGTTCCCGGCGTCGCGCTGCTGAATGACGATCAATTGGAGTTGACGACGAGTCTTGCGACCGGTAACCAATCGATCAACGGCAATCGCGGTCAGACAAACAACGTCACAATAGACGGTGGTTTCAATCTCCAGTCTGGCAGCAACGCAAGCCAGATCAACAACCTCGGCATCGACTACATTCAGGAAGTCAAAATCCAGACTTCGAATTTCTCTGCCGAGTACGGGCGCAACTCCGGCGGGCAAGTCAGTCTCGTGACGCGTAGTGGCGGCAACGACTTTCACGGCAGCGCGTTTGAATTCATACGAAACGACAAATTGGACGCGCGCTCCTTCTTCGCTCCGATTCGTCCCACGTTGCGCTTCAACAATTTCGGCTACAGCATCGGTGGACCAATCTTCAAGAACAAGCTGTTTTTCTTCGGCGGTCAGGAGTGGAAATACATTCGCCGTCTTTCGGCGGCACAACGTCGCACGGTGCCGACGCTGGCTGAGTTGAATGGTGACTTCTCTTTCCGTCTGCGGGGGGCTGACGGAATTGTGGGCACCAACGACGATGGTCTACTGCGCGATCCAAACAGCGCGTCGCCGTGCACGACCGCGAATCGTGCCGGCTGTTTCGGTGGGACAAACGTCGCCCTGCGAAACATTATTCCGACGAATCGAATCACACCTGACGGGCTGGCAATCGCCAACGTATTTCGAAACGCCATCGGTCTGTCGACTGCGTTCATCAACAGTCCAGTCGGCAACAACGTCACGTTCCAGCAGCCGAATCCGTTGGACTATCGCGAAGACCTGCTGCGCATTGACTATAAAATCAACGATAAACACACGCTTTACGGACGTTACATCAAAGACAAGAATGAGTTGATCGATCCGTTTGGCACGTTCATCACCACGCAACTGCCGACGATTCCCAGTCTCCGTCTGCGTCCAGGCACGTCGATTCAACTTTCACACACGTGGCTCGTCACTCCGACGTTCATCAACGAGGCAAAGATGACCGGTGCGTGGGTGGCCCAACGGATTCCGCCCGACGGCGAACTGTGGAAGCGCGAGACTTACGGCTTCCAGTTTCAACAGCTCTTTACGGGCGGCGGCAGGTTTGAGAACTCGATCCCTGACACGACGATTACTGGTTTTGCGAGTTTCTTCGGCGCCGCGCGTTCGCTTCTTTCGCCGACGACTGACATCAACGTAAGCGACACGATCACATGGGTGAAAGGTAATCACACGCTGAAGACCGGAATGTCGATCACGCGCAATCGAATCGATCAAAACGCGCGCACGACCTACGCCGGCCAGGTTGATTTCAACACGGGCGGCAACACGCGCACGACGAACAACTCTTTTGCCGATGCGCTGCTCGGCAACTTCCGTACTTACAGCGAGCAGGCGCTCGATCCAATGGGCTTCTTCCGCTTCACGCAATCGGAAGCGTTCGTGGCCGACAGTTGGAAGGTGGGCCGCAAGCTGAGTCTTGAACTCGGTTTGCGCTGGCAGTTTGGGCAGCCGATCTACACGCAGGCTAACAACCTCGCGAACTTCGATCCTTCGCTGTATAACCCCGCCCAGGCAGTAACAATCCTGGCGAATGGAAACATCGATCCGACGAAAGGCGGCAATCGTTTCAATGGTCTCGTCCGCGCTGGAAACGGAGTGCCTCCTGAAGAGCTCGGTCGCGTTCCCGGCGGTGACAGTGCGCAGGTGCTCGCCGTGCCGGTGGGTGCGCCGCGCGGACTCTACGAAGGACATCATTACTTCATGCCGCGTGTCGGCTTCGCCTATTCTCCTTTTGACGACAACAAGACTTCCATTCGCGGCGGCTTCGGCATGTACTACGACCGC
This sequence comes from uncultured Acidobacteriota bacterium, assembly GCA_963789185.1. Taxonomy (GTDB): domain Bacteria; phylum Acidobacteriota; class Blastocatellia; order Pyrinomonadales; family Pyrinomonadaceae; genus PSRF01. The sequence continues at coordinate 18,234 of CAWBJU010000001.1, read as the reverse complement.
ATCGAGGGAAACTTAATCTTCCCCTCGCTGAGCAATCCGCCGTACGCGACAAGCGCGCAGTTTCAGAACGCGAACCTGAGCAACATCACTGGTGGTTCGACGACACTCGCGCCGTGGGCGCAGATCAACGCGGTCAATCCGGATCTCGACACGCCTTACACCATGAGTTACAGCATCGGTATTCAACGCGAGTTGCCGCGGGGGATCTTTGCGGAAGCGTCGTACGTGGGCAATCTCGGCCGTCACCTGATTCGTCAACCCGACATCAATCAACCGACGTTCGAGCAGATTCGGCTGAATGCTCCTCCAGGGCCAAACCTTAACGCGAACGCCTTGCGACCCTTCAAGGGTTTCACAGCGATCAGAATGCGACTGAGCGACTCGACGTCAAACTATCACGGCATGCAGCTCTACGCGGCGAAACGCAAAGGCGATTTGCTGATGACGACTTCGTACACGTGGTCCAAGGTTCTGACGGACGCGAGTGGTTTCAACGACAACCCCGAAGATCCGTTCAACAAGAAATTCAACTATGGACCAGCGACATTCGATCGCCGTCATGTGTTTGCCGTGACTTACACTTACACGGTAAAGATGTTTAGCCGGACACAAGGCTTCGTGAGGGCGATTCTCGACGGCTATGAAGTTAGCGGCATCACGCGATTCCAGTCAGGCCCGTATCTGACGGTCACGGCGACCGGAAACTCGATCTTCGGCAACCGTCGCGCTGATTGCATCAGTCCTGACGCGCTTTTCCCGAACGGCGAGCGTGGTCCAAACAATTGGGGCAACCGCGCGGCATTCGCGGCCGCTCCCGATACCCGACGCGGTACGTGTGGCGTCGGTACGATGCAGGGACCGGGCGCGCAGACGTGGGATTTCTCGTTGCGGCGGCGCTTTGCGTTGACGGAGAAGTTCAAGTTGCAGTTCCAGGCTGATATCTTTAACGCGTTCAATCGCACCAACTTCCGCGACCTGGAGAACAATCTCAGCAGCGCGGCATTTGGCACGATCTCGACGTCAGGACCGCCGAGGAATATTCAGTTTGGTTTGAAGCTAACGTTTTGAGACAGGCAATCAAATTCTCTTTGATCGGCGTTCTGCTGTTCGTGGCGACAGCGCAGGCGAACACGATCAAGACGGCTGCGCTGCGCGACGAGGTGAACGATTTTCTCGGGCGTGAGCTCGCCGCTCATCTCAGTGCGATCAGCACACTCAATCCGCCGCCGGAACGAGTGTTAAGTGTGCCGACGACGGGCGAGTTTTCCTGGGGAACGTTCATGCGTTCCCTCGCCGCGTACGCCGACACGACGGGCAAGCGCGAACTCGCAGGACGCGATCTCGCCAAGTGGGTGGGCCAGATCGGTTTGATCGAATCGCGTGCGGGCAGCAAAGCATTCTCGCAAATGTACGCAGCGCTGGCGTTGCGTCACTTCGGTCGTGACTTGAAAACGAATCCGCTCTGGCAGAGCTTGTCGCCCGACGAACAGAAGGCGTGGCTGGCGCTACTCAATCCGGAGCGGTTTTACGATCCGAAGACGAACAAGGTAATCAATTTGCCGGAGAACTATCTCGGAGTTGCCGCGCGCATAGCTAGCATCAACTACGAGCTCGGCATCTCGACCGATCGCGGGTTTCTTGACAAGCTACTCGATCGCGCTGCGATTCAGTTCAGCAACGGCGTAATTTACGCAGACGATTCGCCGCCGACCGGACGTTACGATCGTTATTCCAACGAATACGCTCGCTACATTTGGGAGGCCGCGGAGATGTCCGGACGCAAAGACATTCTCGATCGCGTGCGGCCCTCGCTGATTGCGCAGATGCGTTTGTGGTGGGACCTCGTTTCCGAAGACGGCTATGGTTACAACTGGGGTCGCAGCCAGGGCGTCGTCAGTTATCTCGACACGCCGGAGATCGTCGGTTTTCTTGCGTCGCATCCGGAGTTCCGACCAGCGTCGCTTGCGGACATCGCCGCGCTTTATTACCAGGCGTGGAATTATTTGCTGCATGATTACAACCGCGAGCGGCATCTGCTTTCGATCTTTGCTTTTGGACGCGGAAACTATGCGTACATTTCGCGCGAGCGCGAGTGGCAACAGACGACCGGGTTCTTCGGTAAACTGGCAAACTCGCACACGCCGATCGTAAACGCGCTCGAGAAGGAAGGTGTAACGACGTTTCCGGTTGTGCCGCTGTTGCGTCCGGTTGCGCGGTTTGAGTTCTTTCGCAAAGCGCCTGAGCGGGCCGCGGGTGTTTGGGTTGTGCGACAGGGGGATTTGCGGTTTGCGTTGCCGATTACGACTGGTCCAAGGCCGGGAATTTCCGACTACTTGCCCGCGCCATATGGACTGCCGGGATTTGCGGCGCCGGTCGAACAAAGTTATCCGGTCGTCACACCTTATATCGAGCTTGTAGATAGTCGCGTCGTTGTGGCAACGGATGGTGCTGATGAGATTGAGCCGGGAGCGGATGGTCGCAGCTTGCGGGTTCGCTGGAATCGATGGGCGGTGGTGGGAACAAAGTCAGGTCAGTTGCACGACGTGGGTCTCGCGAGTGAAGTGGTCTGGCGGATTGAAAACGGCACGCTGGTACGCGATGAAACATTGAGTTCAAAACAGCCGGTTACAATCAAGAGCTGGCGTATGGCTGTGCCGAGCACTCATGATAGGTTTGAAATCACGGATGGAGTTTTCCAATTCGCTTCGAAAACCGGATCGCTGGACATACAGATGTACGCAACGAACTTCAATCCGCGTTCTTCGCTCGAGGCTACCGGCAATGGGCCATTGGGGCGCGGCGTAAAGGGCGCGATCCCCTTGCATCTTGTGTTTCAAGCGCAGAATATTGTCGTGAGTCCGCAGAAGCCACTGACTTACAAATTGAGCTTAAGGCCGAGGAGTTTTTAATGAGCCAGACGGAAGAAGTCCTAACGCAGAACCCAATCACACCCGACACTTGTTTCGTGCCGAAGACGCATGAAGGAAAAGGCCGCCGGACCGCCGTGAAGCCGGGCGACACAGCCGCGCGCTTCCTGCACTACGGCCGCATAACGATTAACGCCGGCGACGCGGCGGAGAAGTTTTCGAACAACGATCACGAAACAGGTTTGATTTGTCTCAGGGGCAGCGCGAAGGTCACAACCGGCGGTGAATCGTTTCAACTGAACCAGTACGACGCGGTTTACGTTCCGCGCGATTCGCAGATTGAAGTCGAACCGGCGGGGGACGCCGGCTGCGATCTCGCTGAAGTTTCCGCTCCCGTCGCGAAGCGGTACGACCTCAAGTTTGTTTCGTACAAAGAAGTGCGCGAGAACCCACGGCTCCATTTGATCGCCGGCAAGCCTCCCGCGGAAAGAGATCTCAACGTGCTGATCGGCGCGAACGTCGAAGCCGGAAGGATCATGGCGGGCGTCACTTTCTCAACTCCCGGCAACTGGACGTCGTGGCCGCCGCACGAGCACTCGAAACTTCTGGAAGAGGCGTATCTGTTTATCGACATGCCCGCGCCGTCGTTCGGCGTGCAGTTTGTCTACACAGATCCGCAGAATCCCGAGTTGGTTCAGGTCGTGCGTGAAGGCGATTGTGTGTTGATGCCGCAGGGCTATCATCCGAACGTTGCCGCGCCCGGCGGACAGATCAACTTTCTGTGGATGATGGCGGCGATCAGAGAAGGCGAAGATCGACTTTACGGCGTGGTGAATGTGCAGCCGGAGTACGCCGCCGGTGGATCGGGGCTCGAAGCAGTCAGTGACAAAAAATAGAGATATCGAAATGTCTGACAATTCAAACGGAAACGGCAATAGTTCGAACGGCGGTCCCAATGGTTTTGCGCGCCACCTGAACTGGTCCAACATTCCGGTCGAGCGGGTCGCAGACGGAATCGAGCGTCAGATGCTGGTGGGCGATCAGATGATGATCTGTCGCTTTCGTTTCAAGCCGTTTCTGGTGACCCCGGAGCACGATCATCCGCACGAGCAGATGACGATCGTCGAACAAGGCAAGGTGCGGTTTTTCATCGAAGGCAAGGAACAGATCGCGAAGGCGGGCGATGTGCTACATTTTCCGTCGCAGTGCTGGCACGGTGCGACGATGATGGATGAAGAGGTGGTACTGATCGACTTTTTTACGCCCGTGCGGGAAGATTTCTTGTGATCTGTGTTTAGACTTGACGATCGCGTCGCGCTTGTAACAGGGGCCTCAACCGGTCTCGGCGCTGCTATCGCCATCGCGCTTGGCGAAGCCGGCGCTCGCGTAGCCGTTCACGGCAACACTCATTCACCTCACGCAACCTGCGAAAAGATCAAGCAAGCCCATGCGTTAACCGGCGATCTGGGCCAACCACACACTGCCAAACATCTCGTCGAAGAAACGATCGATCACTTTGGACGTCTCGACATATTGATCAATAACGCCGGCATTATTCGTCGCGCTCCCGCGGTCGATTTTGCAGACGAAGACTGGGCGGCAGTGTTGGAGGTGAATCTGACGAGTGTGTTTCGCCTCTGTCAGATGGCCGGACGACACATGATCGAAAGCGCGCGCGGCGGGAAGATCGTCAACATCGCGTCGTTGCTATCGTTTCAGGGTGGCATCACAGTTCCTGCTTATGCAGCGGCGAAAGGTGGCGTGGCCCAACTCACGAAGGCCCTGGCGAACGAGTGGGCCAAACATCGAATCAACGTCAACGCGATCGCGCCGGGGTACATGCGCACTGCGAACACGGCGGCGCTTCAAGCAGACGAGACGCGCAACCGGCAGATTCTCGAAAGGATTCCGGCGGGTAGGTGGGGCGAACCCGAAGATCTAGCGGGCGCGGCAGTGTTTCTTTCCTCACCGGCAAGTGATTACGTTAACGGGCATGTGCTGGTCGTCGATGGTGGGTGGATGGGGAGATGAGGCGCGATGGGGACCACCGAAATCATTCACGACGCGCTCGCTGTGGTCCAACGAGGCGAACGCGTACTCGCCATCATTCCTGATAAAACCCGCGACGACAACACGGATTTATTGTTTCCTATCGCAGATCGATTTTTGAGAGAGCGTGGGGTTGCTTGTTTTGATGCGCTAGTTGCGCAAGGCACGCATCCGCCCATGACTGAAGCGCAAAAGCGGGCAAAGATCGGCGACGATCACTTTGCGGGACGCATCTTCGATCATAAATGGAATAACCCGGATGACATCGTCACGCTGGGGGAGCTGAGCGCTGAGACGCTGATTTCGCTGACGGATGGTCTGATTGATTACTCAGTTCCGGTGACGATCAACCGGTTGGTAGGCGCGCGAGTTTACGACACGGTGATTGTTTTTGGCGCGACGGTGCCGCACGAAGTCGCCGGGTTTGCTGGTGGAGCGAAGTATTTCTTTCCCGGCGTGGCGGGACCGGAGTTAACTCACACCACTCACTGGCTCGGCGCACTCGCCGGAATCGAAAACACGATCGGCCAGGTCGAGACACCGACCCGCAAGTTGATTGAAGCGGCTACGAATCTCGTGCCTGCTCGCATCATCTCTTTGAACTCGGTCGTTTCGCGGGGAAGTGACGGACAGTTGATCACTCACGCCCTTTTCACTGGCGATATTCGCGAGGCGTTCCGGCGTGCCGCCGCTGTCAGCCGCGAGGTTCACATTCGTTACACCGGACGAAAGTACCGGCGAGTGATCGCACTTCTCGATCCCCACTACGACGAACTGTGGGTCGGAGGAAAGGCGAGTTACAAACTCGGCGCGGTCGTCGAGGACGGCGGCGAGTTGATTATTTTTGCTCCACATCTTAGTAAGCTTTCAGAGACACATGGCGCGTTGATCGAAAAATATGGCTATGCGCCACTTGAAAGCGTGCGCGACATGCTTGGAGTTTCACAAGAGCTTCGGGAAAACCTTTGTATTGCAGCCCACCTGGCCCATGTGGCCTATGCGGGGAGAATTGATGATGACGGTAACATTGTGCCGCGTTACCGAATCACGATGGCGACTGGTATTGACGAACAGACCTGTAAACGCGTGAACCTTGGCTACCTCGACTACCGCACCTTCGACTATGAAACCAACCGTTCCGATCCCGATACTTTGATCGTGAATGACGCCGGGCGCGACCTCTACAAAGTCAAATGAACTAAGCGACGAGCGCCGTGGCTTCGCTTTCGACAAGCCTGAGCTGGCCGTTTGAGACATAAGCCTCGAAGTTACAACTTGCGATGAACTGATCGACCTGCACATCACGCAACGGCGTCGAGAACAGGAAACCCTGCCCGTTTTCGCATTCCAACTTTCGCAGCAACATCAACTGGTCTTCAGTCTCAACACCTTCGGCGACCACGTCCATCCCGAGGTTCTGGGCCAACGCGACGATCGTGCGCACAATCGCCAGGTTCTCTTCGTTTTCCATCATCTGCATCACAAACGATCGATCGATCTTCAACGTGTCGATCGGGAAGCGTTGCAAGTAACTCAAACTCGAATAACCCGTACCGAAGTCGTCAATACTCAACTGCACGCCGAGATCTCGCAGTTGCGTCAACAGTCCAACCGCGGCTTCGATGTTGTCAGTGAATACAGATTCCGTAATTTCGAGCTTCAAACACCGCGGCGGTAACTCAAAATCCTGCAACAATTGCGCGATGTTTTCTACAAGCCCCGGTTGATTGAACTGCTTCACCGAGAGATTGACGCTCACGAACAACGGCGGCACAGCGGGATAATTCTCCTGCCAGTAACGCGCCTGACGGCACGCTGATTCGAGCACGACCTGTCCGATCGTCAAGATCTGTCCCGTCTCTTCAGCCACGGGAATAAAATCCTTCGGCGGCACGAGGCCAAACTCCGGATGTCGCCAACGCACGAGCGCTTCAAATCCAATCAACGTGCGACTCTGAAGCGAAACGATCGGCTGATAATCGACGAACAGTTCGCCGCGTTCGCACGCATTACGCAGGTCGGTTTCCATCTTCAATCGACTCATCGACTCGCCCTGCATGTCGCGTCCAAACACTTCATAGCGCGCCTTACCGCAGTCTTTCGCGCGATGCATCGCTGTTTCCGCGTCGCGCAGAATATCTGAAACCGTGTCGCCACCATGATCGGCGCCCACAGCGATGCCGATGCTCATCGTCGTATAGACTTCCTGGCCCAACAGATTGAACGAAATCGCGAGTGCCTGTTGAATGCGCGACGCAACGGAGCATGCTTCTTCTTCACCAGTCACGTCGTCGAGTAAAACGGCAAACTCATCTCCACCAACACGGCCGAGCACGTCGTCCTGGCGCAGGCAGGTCTTGATGCGTTGCGCGACCTGGACCAACAGTTGATCGCCGCTCGCGTTGCCGAGACTGTCGTTGACCAGCTTGAATCGATCGACGTCGAGCAGCAGCACTGCGTAATGCCCATCTTTGGTCGGCTGTCTACGAGCGACGCGCAACTTGATCAGATCGTGAAAACGGGCGCGATTTGGCATGCCGGTGAGCGTGTCCTGCGTCAGTTTCTCTTCGGCTTTCTTGCGGTCGCTGATGTCCTGGACCTGGAAGAACAGCCGCTTGGCGCCGGTCTCCGAGTCTTTCAAAAGCGAGACGTGCCACAGCACCCAAACTGTATGGCCCTGCTCGTGAATGTAACGTTTTTCCTGCTCGTGACTCGGAATGTAGCCCTCGAGCACGCGCTGGATGTACGACTGCACGTGACGAATATCTTCGAGGTGCGTGAGTCGTTGAAAACTGGTGGCTCTTAACTCCTGCTCCGAGTAACCGAGCAGCTTGCAAAGCGCTTCGTTAACTTGCAGCCAACTGCCGTCAACCGAAACTACGGCCATGCCGATCGCTGCGTTGTCGAACGTGCCGTGACTCGCGCCGTTGGTCTTTGACGTCGGCGAGAGTGCGAACGGGATCGAGTTAGGTGCGAGCACCGATGCGGATTCGGTCGCCGGTGCTTCTGCCTCACGCAATCGCTTGCTGTGGTCGCGCTCGGTGGCGCGGTGACGCTTCATGCGTTTCTGTTCGTACATCGCCTGGTCGGCTTGTTCGAGCAGCTCTTCGAAGCACGTCATGCGTTCTGATTCGAGTTGGGCCACGCCGATACTGAAAGCGAGCTTGAAGCCGCGTGTTTCGGTCTCGTTGTAGGCTTTAAGATTTGCGTTGAGACGGTTGATCGCATCGTCTTTGTTTGCGTTGCGATCGGTGACGAGCACGGTAAACTCGTCGCCGCCAAGTCGGGCGATGATGTCGGAGCTGCGGAAGCTGCGATTGAGTATGTTAGCGGTGCTGACGAGGGCGGCGTCGCCTTCGTTATGTCCAAACTCGTCGTTGATCTTCTTCATGCCGTCGAGGTCGATGAAGAGGAGCAGCAGGCTTTCTTTTTGACGGCGCGCGAAGTCGAAGTAGGGCGCGGCTTGTTTGAGTAGACCGCGACGATTGAACAAACCCGTCAGATCGTCTTTCAGCGAAGAGTTGCGCAACGTTTCTTCGATCTTCTTACGTTCCGTGATGTCGCGCACGACTTGGACCAGTCCGCCGCCGTCTACACTCGAGATCGAGATTTCCAACGGCAGACTGCTGCCGTTGAGTTTGAGTCCGATGGCTTCACCGCGCCAAGAGCCGTCGCGCCAAACGGCGGGCATGATCTGTTCTTTGAGACGATTCAGTTCCTCTTCAAAGAAGAACATCTCCCAGGTTGAACCGACCAATCGCGACGTATCGGCGTAACCAAAAATTTTTGCGTAGGCGTCGTTTAAGTAAATGCAGACGCCAGTGTGATCGATGATCGCCATGCCGTCCATCGAGGCTTTCATGGCGGCGGCCTGTTGGGCCATTGAACCAGCGGCACGCTTGCGTTCCGTGATGTCGCGAGCTACGACGGAAGCGCCCGTGATCGATTTGCCGTCCATGATCGGCGAGATCGTCAACGAAATATCGATTGGCGTGCGGCCCTTCTTGAGATGGACCATCTCATGCTGGGTAACGTTTTCGCCTTGTGCGACTTTGTCGAACAGCGAGGTGGCCTCGAGTCCGCGGCGGTTATCGAAGAGCATCGAGATGGGCGAGCCCAGCGCTTCTTTCGCGGAGTAACCGTAAATGCCGCGCGCGCCGCGGTTCCAACTCATGATGACGCCTTCGGTGGTGACGCCGATGATGCCGTCGCGTGAAACGTCGACGATGCCTTGCAGACTTGAGAGTTCGAACTTTACGCCGGTGAGTTGTTCGTGACTGTTTCTCCACGACATCCACACGGCACCGGTAGTCACGATTTGGAGGACTGATAAAAGAACTACAACCTCGGTTAGAGCGGATCCGAGTAGTCCGGGGGTGAGTAGAGAGACAGCGAGTGCGATTGGGATCACAAAGACGGGAAGCGGCCACAGCCGGCGTGTAATGTGGGAGATTGAATTGTCGCTGTTCAGAAACATTTTTTTAGGCGGGACGTGCTGGGCTGAGATCTAGCGAAGTACTGAAAGGGGGCAAGAGCTCTGCTGGGGTCGCACGGCCCGCACCCTGGATTAAGCTACTGCCGTGCCATCGTGGTTACTGGTCTTATCGTTGTTTCGTGAGCAGTTAGGCGGTCAGTTTAACGGCCCGGCAAACCATTTTGACCGCAGCGCAGTTATTTTGGCTTAATCTCCGGGTATGCCAAGTTTGCGAACCCTGACGCGACGGTGGTTGCCTCTCAGCCTTAAGCGATCATTTCAGCACGCGATTCTGGGATACGACTCGTATGCGCCGTCGTTTTCGTCGGCCGGCGAAGACATGATCCTTCGTCACATCCTCGGCTCAGACAAGATGAGCGGGTTCTACGTGGATGTCGGGGCCTTTCATCCCACGCTCTTTTCCAACACCTACTTTTTCTATCTGAACGGGTGGAACGGAATTAATGTCGAAGCGCGCCCCGGCAGTAAAGAACTGTTTGATAAAGTCAGGCCGCGCGACATTAACCTGGAGGTCGGTGTGTCGCGAGAACGCGGTTCGATGACCTATTACTTCATCGCAGAGGATTCGACGATGAACAGTTTCTCGCGGGATTTTCTGCGCGAGATTAAGATGCTGGACCAGGTGCGCTCCGAGATTCCAGTGTCGACGCAGCCGTTAGCGGAGATCCTGGAGCAGCACGTGCCGCCCGGACAGACGATCGATTTCATGAACGTAGACGTCGAAGGGCACGACTTTGAGGTGCTCGAATCGAACGACTGGAAGCGGTTCAGACCGCGAATCGTCGTTGTCGAAGACGAAGGGCTCGATCCGCGCCAGTCAAAGATCGTTCGGATGTTGAACGATCACGGTTACGAGCTGTGTGCGCAGAACGTGATCATCCTCGACAAGATCAATGAATATTTTCTGCTAGACAGAACGAACAAACAGTTGCCGGTCCAGCGATGAAACCCGAAGTCCTCGCCACGATCTACGCTGAGACCCTCGCCAAACGAAAGCTCCCGGTCAATTTTAACCAGGACCATTTGCCGCTGTTTGAGGGCGAACTGGAACGCGTGATTCCCGAAACGCCGCTTATTGAGGTTTCGCGATGTGTTGGCAAGCCCGGAAGGTTTGCTGTTCAAAGGCACGAGCATACTGCCGGAATCGTTTGCGTTTCCTTACCATCTCGACGAGTGGCGGCTCCGCAGTGTGCTTAAGTTTTTGACCAAGAATTATGTGCTTCGACGACGCCGAAAGATCGAACGCGAAGTGCTGTGGATCACCGATTACTGGAGCACCGGACATTTCCACTGGTTGACTGATGTGTTGACGCGACTCTTCGTGGTGCGAGAGCGGCTGAGCGATCCGCTGTTGGTCCTGCCCGGTAAGTTTGAAACGCTTGACGCAGTAAGTTCTTCGTTGTCGGCGTTCGGCGTTGTTAATGTCGACTTTCATCCGACCGGAAGAATTCGTCGAATGCCGAAATCTTGTGATGCCATCGCACACGGCGCCGTCAGGTCACTTCAAAGATGAAGCGATTCGCGGTGTACGCGACGTGCTCTTGTCGGCTTATGGAGACGCGGGCGATTCACAGGAAAGGATCTACATCAGTCGCAGACGCGCAGAAAAACGACGGATCGTCAACGAAGACGACGTGACATCGATCGTGCGCAGATTCGGATTTGAAACGATGTTCGCGGAAGAGTTGTCGTTTGCGGAGCAAGTCCGGATCTGTTCGCGAGCGCGTTACATCGTCTCCAACCACGGCGCCGGATTGACAAACATACTGTTCATGCAAGACGGCGGCAGCGTACTGGAGCTTCGCCACGAATCCGACTGCATCAACAACTGCTATTTCACGCTATCCTCGGCTCTCGACTTCAACTACTTCTACCAGACTTGCGCACCACAGGATCCAACAGCAGATCCGCATATGGCCCACCTCCTCGTCGATGTTGATCAATTGGAAAAGAACTTGAAGTTGCTTCTTGCTTAGGACTACATCCCGGCGACGTGCTGCCTCGCGCCTTCACGACCTGCTCAAGATTGCGTGCTCGTGGGACAGTTTTATGATTGTCCCGTGGAAGGATTATCGCAGCGCGTTGGCTGACTACAACAAAGCGTCAAATACCACCTGAGTCGATTCTAATTGTCCTCATTTGTGACCTACATAAAAGAGCGCATAACTCGCGCCGAGCAATGACCAAGCGACGAACGTCACCCACAACGGTACTCGTTTAGCAGCATGCTTAACGGTGCGAATACTGTCATCGAGACTGGCGCCGCGGATCAAATTCCGCAGTCCGCCAACGCTGGCGATAACGTAAATGCAGGCGGCGATAGCCGGAAGCGTTGTTAACACCCAGATCAAGTCCGATCCTCGTTTCCACAACATCCAGATCAAGCTGGTCAGCACGCCAACTGCTCCAATTACTACGAGCCAGAACGCGAGCGTTACTCCGCGATGCAGTCCCAACGCGACGACACTCGTCGTGATGTTTGCCTTGAGATCTTCCGGGTAATCTTCAGCTGTGTTTACGAGAATGATGCCCATTTGGAGCGTTCCGTACGCTGCTGCAAATATCAACACTGAGAGAGATGGAACAGCATCCACCAGCAGACCTGCGAACAACATTGGCCCTACAAAGATGATGAGCCACAAACAAATGAGCTGCGCGAGTCCGCGCCCTTTTAGTTGGACCGGCTTTACCGAGTATGCCGCGCCGAGCAGAAGCCCAATCGCAACCAGCACAAACAGCAACCACCGGTTCATGGACCACGAAAGGTGGAACGACAAAACCAGGGCGAGTACGGCGGTTGCGATCACCTGAAAAGTTACGAACCCGACACCCAGGCCGTACACGGCTTCAGATAGATGAGGTTTGTAGACGGCATCCAGGTCGCGATCGGCGAGGCAGTTGATCATGTCTCCAAACGCAAAGAGAAGGAAGAAGATAAAGACGCCTTCCCAGAGTTGAAAGGTTTTTAGCGGCGCCGTGTCACGGAGCAGGATTAACAGCGGAATGGCGAGGATCGGTATCTCTGCTATCCGAAACTCAACGCGCCGGATGCGGAGCATGTATACGAGATAACGCAGCATAGTTTAGAGGCTTGTCAGTGGTCAGTAGTCAGTGGTCCGTTGTGCGTTACTGACAGATGTTAGGGACAACTGACCACGGACAACTGACCACGGACAAGGGACCACTGACAAAATCTTTCAGAGGATGTTAACACGCCGAATGTGTCGCTTGGTTTCTTTTGCGAAGGCTCGTCGTCCGTGAAGGAGAGCGAAGTTGTCGGCGATAACGATGTCGCCGCTTTCCCACTGGTAAGCGTGACAACAGGTTTCGTCGTTTAGTCGATGACGCATGTCTTCGAGAAACGCCGGCTGTTCATTCTCGCTGATGCCGACGATGTTTAGTTGGACCGGATTTAGATCTTCAACTGGTTCGGCATAGCGGACCACTCGAATGCCTAAGGTCGGATGCGAAGCCAGCAGCGGCGAACTGAAAGTGCCTCCGTAGTGCACGATCTTTTCTGTGGTGTAAGTGATAACTACATCGTTCCAGAGTTTTTGTAGATCAAGCGGAGCCTCGTCCAACAAACGCACCGTATCGCAAAATAGCGTTTCACCGCCCGACTGTGGGTCCGGAGCATCGTCGCAATGAAAGAAGATGTAGTGTGGACTGCGAGGCAGAAATGCGCCGTCCCAATGAAAGGGAACCGCACGATTAGTGTAGAGATAATTCCTGAGTGTCCGGATCGACTCGGAGATCATTAACGGCGCCAAACTCCCACTCGAGCAACTCTCCCAGGCTTCGGCAAAAGTCGGGCAGTGCTGGACCGTTGAGTGGTGCGAAACCTTTCAACACGACGAAGCGATGCTCGTCGACCCATTCTTTTAAGCGCGACGCAACGAGCTTGGCGTCGGCGCCAGGCTCGACGGCTCGCACCGTCAATCCAAAAGGCGAAAGCGGTTGTAGCTGTTCAAAGTTCAAGCTGCAATCCGTTTCTTGGCAGGCCGAGATGTTGCCGTAAATCACCGATGCTCATTTCCAACAAAGCATCGTACGGTATTTCTGAGCGATAGAGATTGTGCGCGCCGCGCGAGTTGCGCCAGGCTCTCCAGATTCTCGTTGGTGCGACGAACCCGCCAAAGAGAATCGCTCCCACGCAGAGTATGAATATCATGATTGAGCCGCACCCGCCGCGAAGTTCGTACGCACTGATCTCCGCTTCGCCCACCAATCCCGTTCCGTAGCCGGTAATTACATGATGCAGGTCGTGTGCGGGCAGATAGCCTGGATTCGGCAACCAGATGGGCCACTTGAAGAAATAGACCGGAAACTTTTTGGCCGAATAACTGCTGAGGCTGAGTTTGTTCCGCGCCAGGTAACGATCGCGCCCAACTCTTACCTTCTCGTCGCTCATATGTCGGTTCAAAGTTGGAAATAACTCGGCCGTCCGTCGCGCTCAACAACTCGCGCGCCGAGTTTCTCGGCTTCATGTCGACGCATCATGCGAAACGTGTGGGCGTCTCTGACTGCAACTCCATGCCACGGAGTCAGCCACCTGTCGTTTGCTTCCCCGAGTAGAATTCCGATCTTTTCCGAATGCGGACCTTGCGGATGAATCGAAAGTCGAAGCGACATCGGAAAGCAGTCGTTTAGCAGCCGGCCCCAGCCGTCGCTGCGCTGAATCACTTCATGGGCCAATGCTTTGCAGTCTTGCCGCAGCTGGTTGCGAGTCTTGCCGGTGTCCATCGCAACGCGATCCTCAAACAGGAAGCGCTGGATGCCGTTGAAGAGTGTGCGATGATGCTCGAAAGCGTGAATGCGTTCTTCGATTGCGGTGAGCAGATCGCAGTAGTTCGAGATCAACTGCTGCCGCATCGCTTCGTGATCCGCAATGTCGAATAGGTGTTCCATACTGAAGAAGTCAAGCGATTGGGCATCGACACGGTCCATCAATCGCTGGAGTTCGGTCGCATAGTTCGTAACATCCACATCCATAACACCAACGAGGTCGCTGAAAACGCGGCCATCTGAACAAATAGAAATACGAGCTCCGGGCGCATACAGTTGCCTCAACTCAGCGCAAACGTTCTGCAGATATTTTAGGGCCAGTTCTTCGGCCATGTCCGGAAGTCGTCCGAGCACCTTCTTCGTGTTGGGAGACTTCGCAGGAAAAGACGGCAACAGGAAATGGATTGGTTCGTCTGCTGCAATCCACCGGCGTACTTTTGGAAGATGCATTGCGAGGCAGTGGTCGCATGGACTTTCAGCGCAGGTTCCGGCATCTGGTTGCAGCCGCCGGTGACGAAACAGTTGTTTGAGAATAGCGATCGCGAGTTGATTTTGTTCCGGGTCAGGCGCAGGCTCGACGAATTGGGCGGCCACGAGTTCCAACTGGCCCAATCGTTTTTTAAGGTTCGGTAACCACGACAGGCTATGGGACAACGAAAGCATGTCACAGACGAAATCGATCGCCGTGTTTGTCGCAACCGCGCCGGGTGAGCGATCCTGACTCCACAAAAGCATTAGAGCGAGGTGCGCAGCGTAGAGACTGCGGACGAGTTCCGGTTTGCTGGTCTTGCGAGCATCCGTCGCGCCCAACACGACCACGGAAAAGACACCCATGACCCGGCTGCGTATGACCTCGGTTTGTTGGCCCAACGCAGCGAGCTCATGACGAGGATCGAGCAACGTCGCGATCAGCGCCGCCAACGCTTCACGATGCGGAGCAACCAGTTCAATCTTGGCCCTCATCGCTGCGCGAAAACGGGTCGCGACGTCACCTTTCGGTAACTCGCCCACGCGGGCTTCCAACTCCGCGGCGAGCCGCGCATATAGCGCGCGCTGCTTGGCGGGCGACCTGCGCCAGGGGGCGCTCGAGGGCGTGATGGCCGAGGCGGCGGCCCCGCGCCGCGGGCGTTCCCGCCGCCACCCTGCGGCGCGCGCTGATGCTGCGCGGCGACCTCGGCGCGGTGGCCGCAGGCCGCGCTCGCCGGCGGGGCCGAGGCGCTGGGCGCGTTCCGGCTCGAGGTCGGCCGCCCGGTCCGGCCGATGCTCGCCTCGCCGGCGGCCGACGTCGCGGCGAAGGTGGGGAAGGCTCAGCCCAGCCGCCGTGGAGTGGAAGCTCGACGGGATCAGGGTCCAGGTGCACCGCGACGGCGACGACGTCGCCCGTCTTCAGCCGCTCGCTCGACGACATCACCGCGCGCGTTCCCGCGATGGTGCGGCGGCGCCGGCGCTGCCGGTACGAGCTCGGTCCTCGACGGCGAGGCGATCGCGCTGCGCGACGACGGCCGGCCGCACCTGTTCCAGGTCACCGCGAAGCCCGCGCAATGGCGGCGTGCGGCCGCAGTTCTTCGACCTGCTGCACGCCGACGGCGACGACCTCCTGGACCCGCCGGGCGCCGCGCGCGCCGCCGTGCTCGCGGCGGTGTACCGGAGGCCCTGCGGATCCCGCGGGGTCGCGCCGACGCCGCCGACGGGCGCGGCTTCCTGGACGAGGCGCTGGCGTGGGCCACGAGGGACTCTCGTGAAGTCGCTCGACGCACCCTACGCGGCGGGCCGTCGCGGCGCCGGCTGGCTGAAGGTCAAGCCGGTGCACACGCTGGACCTCGTCGTGCTCGCGGCCGAGTGGGGCCACGGCCGCCGTCGCGGGTGGCTGAGCAACCTGCACCTCGGCGCGCGCCACGACAGCGGCCAGGCGCCTCGTGATGCTCGGAAAGACCTTCAAGGGCCTCACGGACGCGATGCTCACATGGCAGACCGAGCACCTTCTCGCGCTGGCTACGGGACGCGGCGACTGGGTCGTCCACGTCCGCCCCGAGCTCGTTGTCGAGATCGCCTTCGACGGCATCCAGAGGAGCACCCGCTACCCCGGCGGCGTCGCGCTGCGCTTCGCGCGCGTGCTGCGCCACCGGCCCGACAAGCGCGCCGAGGAGGCCGACACGCTGGCCGCGGTGCTGGCGGTCCGGCCCGGAACTAGCTCTCTAGCGTGCAACCCCCATTCGCGACGCCCCCGCGCACGACCCGCTGACGGAGATCCGCCGCCTCTATGAGGCGTGGAACGCCGGGGACGTCGCGCGCGCCGCCGCGCTGTTGTCACCGACGGTGACGTGGGAGCCGTTCGGGGCGACGCCGCACGGGCTGCAGGAGGCGACCGTCGCCGGCGGGTCGGGCGGCACGTGGCGGCTCTCGCCGGTCGCGATCGACCTGCTCGTGGGCGTCGGCGAGCACGTCATCGCCTTCAGCCGGCGCCGCGGCCACGTGGGCGCGGCCGAGGCGGAGCGGCTCGAGGTCTGGACGGTGCGCGGCGGCAAGGCCGACCACTACCGCGGCTACCCGCTCGAGGACGGCCTCGCCGTGCTGCGCTCGACGACCGGCGACGTCAAGCTCGAGGTCGCGTGCCGCGCCGTGCTCGCGTTCAACCGCGGCGACCGGGCCCGCTTCGTCGAGTTCTTCGAGGCCGACGCGCGCAGCTATTGCGGGCAGCTCCACGGGACGAACGGCTCGACGACGTGCGCGATCGCTGGCCGAGACGTTCGACGCCCTGGTGATCTCGGCCATCTCACCACGCCGACGAGGCGAGCGGCCCGCGGCCGCTCCATCTCCTCATCAGCTTCGAGGGCGATCACGCGCGCCGCGTCATCCCCCACGCCACCCGAGGCGGCGGTCGCCGCGGCGGCAGCGGCCGCGCCGGCGCCGCCGGCCGACGAGTAGAGGAGCACGGCTGCGGGCAGGCCCACGGCAATGGGGCTCGAGGGCAAGGTCATCGCGGTCACCGGCGCATCGGCGGGCGTCGGGCGCGCCACGGTGCGCGCGTTCGCGCGCGCGGCGACGACGTCGGGCTGATCGCCCGCGGCGAGGACGGCTCGAGGCCGCTGCCGCCGAGGTACGAGCGGCCGGGCGGCGCGCGCTCGTCGCTGCCCGCCGACGTCGCCGACGCCGACGCGGTCGAGGCCGCCGCGGCGCGCATCGAGGCGGAGCTCGGGCCGATCGACGTGTGGGTCAACGACGCCATGGTCGCTGTCCTCGCGCCGCTCAGGGACACGCACGCCGGAGGAGTTCCGCCGCGTCACCGAGGTGACCTACCTCGGCTACGTGCACGGCACGCTGGCGGCGCTGCGGCGCATGCGCCCGCGCGACCGCGGGGTCGATCGTGCAGGTCGGCTCGGCGCTCGCGTATCGCGGCATCCCGCTGCAGTCGCCTACTGCGGCGCCAAGTACGCCGATCCAGGGCTTCACCGACTCGCTGCGCTCCGAGCTGCTGCACGACGGCAGCGAACGTGCGGGTCGCGATGGTCCAGCTCCCCGGCGTCAACACGCCGCAGTTCGACTGGGTGCGCACGCGCCTCCGCGCCAGCCGCAGCCCGTCGCCGCCGATCTACCAGCCCGAGGTCGCGGCGCGACGCGATCGTCTGGGCGGCCGAGCATCCGCGCCGCGAGCTGTGGGTCGGCGCTCCCGACCATCTCGCGATCCTCGGCGACAGCTGCGCCCGGCGTCGCCGACCGCTACCTCGCGCCGCACCGGCTTCGAGGCGCAGCAGACGCGACGAGCCGCTCGCCCGCGACCGCCCGGACAACCTCTACGCGCCGCTGCCCGGCGACCACGGCGCGCACGGCCCGCTTCGACGAGCAGGCCCATGGGGCGCTCACCGCAGCTCTGGCTCGCCACGCACAAGCGTGCGCTGGCCGACGGCCGCGCTGACCGCCGGCGGCGCGCTTCAGTCCCTGCGCGCGCGCAGCCAGAGGTAGCCGCGCCTCGCGCGCGCCGCAGTGACAGAGTGCCGCCATGGACTTCGAGCTGACCGACCGCTGCCGCGACTTCCAGGA